>CAWBMG010000001.1:0-1026560 GCA_963789815.1 uncultured Acidobacteriota bacterium
GCGTACGATCAGCTCCTGAACGAGGACACGGCTCAGAAGATCGATCAGGTTGAAATTTTCATTCCACCAGGCCCCCGACTGGGCGACATCGTGGTCGAGGCTCGTGGCCTTCGCAAGGGATATGGCGACCTGTTGCTCATCGACGATCTCGACTTTACGCTTCCTCGCGGCGGCATCGTCGGCGTGATTGGCCCCAACGGCGCCGGAAAGACGACGCTGTTCAGGATGATCCTCGGACAGGAGAAGCCCGACGGCGGTGCGCTTCGGCTCGGCGAAACCGTGGAGCTCGGCTACGTCGATCAGAGCCGTGACGCCCTCAGCCCCAACAAGAGCGTGTGGGAAGAGATCTCGGGCGGCGAAGACGAGTTGCAGGTGGGCAAGCGCCCCGTCTCTTCGAGGGCCTATGTCTCGTGGTTCAACTTCAAGGGTGCGCAGCAGCAGCGAAAGGTCGGCTCGCTGTCGGGCGGGGAGCGCAACCGGGTCCACTTGGCGAAGCTCCTGCAGCGTGGTTCGAATCTTCTGCTGCTCGACGAACCGACCAACGACCTGGATGTCGACACCCTGCGTGCGCTCGAGGAGGCTCTGGTGAACTACGCAGGCTGCGCGGTCGTCATCAGCCACGACAGGTGGTTCCTCGATCGGATTGCCACGCACATACTCGCATTCGAAGGGGACAGCCGTGCGGTGTGGTTCGAGGGGAACTACCAGGACTACGAAGCGGACCGGCGGCGCCGGCTCGGCGCCGAGGCTGACACACCGCACCGGATCAAGTATCGGAAGCTGACGCGATAAGAACGAGACGAGGAGGCGATGATGAATGCGGAACAAGTGAAGGCGGCCGCCGATATGTTAGCCACCGTGTGGGAGAAGGAGTTTCCCGCCACGTGTCAGGTGCTCGCAGCAGTGAAAGACGACAACCGAGGCTACAAGCCGGACCCAAAGTCACGTAGCGCCTGGGAGCTAGCTACGCATTTGGCGACAGCCGACCTCTGGTTCCTCCAGAGCATCATCGACGGGAAGTTCCAGTGGAATCCTGACGCAGCCAAGCAGGCGGAAGGGCAGTTCAAGAGCGTCAACGACATCGTGGAGTTCTACAAGAAGTCGTTCCCGGAGAAGTTGCGAGAGTTGAGGTCTCTTTCGGCAGAGAAGCTGACACAGCCGGTGAACTTCTTTGGCATGTTCGAGTGGCCGAACGTCCAGTTCATCGGATTCGCCAACAACCACAGCATCCATCATCGCGGCCAGCTCGCCGCGTACTTGCGCGCGATGGGGTCGAAAGTCCCGAATATCTACGGACCGAGCGCCGACGCCGAACCCGGGAACTAATCATCGATGAACGGATGATCGATGAACTGATGAATTCATCGATCATCGGTCATTAATCATCGATGTCTTTTCCGGATCTGCGCGCCTTCATCGACGAGCTTCGCCGTGACAACGCCGTTGTCACGGTAGATGCCCTCGTCGATCCATATCTCGAGGTCGCCGAGATACACCGGCGCGTGATCGCGGGCGGCGGACCGGCCCTCCTCTTCACCAACGTCAAGGGCTCCCGCTTCCGACTCGTCACGAATCTGTTCGGTACCGCGCGGCGAGCCGAGTTGGCGTTCGGCGAGCGTCCGCTCCGCCTGATTCGACGCATCGTCGAACTCGCCGAAACCCTGTTGCCGCCGACACCACGAAAGCTGTGGGGGGCGCGTGACGTCGGCCTCGATCTGCTAAGGGTGGGCACTCGCAACGTGCCGGCTGGTCCGGTGACCGAACAGGTCACTACCGAAGTCAGACTCGACCAGCTACCGGCGATCACCTCATGGCCCGAAGATGCCGGGCCGTTCATCACGCTGCCGCTCGTCTACACGACGCATCCCGAGAGACCTGGTCACAACCTCGGCATGTACCGCATGCAGGTCCACGACGAACATCAGACGGGGATGCACTGGCAAATCGGGAAGGGCGGTGGCTTTCACTACGCAGTGGCGGAGAAGCTCGGCCAGGGACTTCCCGCGACTGTCTTCCTTGGAGGTCCACCCGCGCTGATCCTGTCTGCCATCGCACCTCTGCCGGAGAATGTTCCAGAGTTGATGCTTGCATCGTTGATTGCCGGTCGCCGCTTGCCTCAAGTGCGCGGTCACGGGGCGCACCCGCTCGTGGCAACCGCCGAGTTCGCATTAATCGGTGAAGTGCCGCCCGGGCTGCGGCGCCCGGAGGGACCATTTGGGGACCATTACGGCTACTACTCGCTCCAACACGACTACCCCGTGTTTCGCGTGAACCGCATCGCGCACCGCTCCGATGCCATCTTTCCGGCGACCGTCGTCGGTAAACCTCGGCAGGAAGATTTCTTCATCGGTGATCTCTTGCAAGAGCTGCTGTCGCCGCTGTTCCCGCTCGTCATGCCGGCGGTCGAACACCTCTGGTCTTACGGCGAGACCGGCTATCACTCTCTCGCCGCTGCCGTGGTCAAGCAGCGCTACCGGCGCGAGGCAATGGCAAGCGCCTTCAGGATTCTTGGTGAGGGACAGCTGTCTCTCACCAAGTTCATTCTCGTGACGGATCGACACGTCGATGTTCGAAACTTCAAAGCGACGCTGGAGCACATCCTCGCACGAACCCGGACTGAGACCGATCTCTATGTGTTCTCGAACCTGTCCATGGACACTCTTGACTACACGGGCCCGACCGTGAACGAAGGGTCGAAAGGTGTGTGGCTCGGGCTCGGCGACCCTGTTCGGCAACTGCCGCGGCAGTTTGCAGGCACCCCACCCTCTGGCGTCACGGATGTGCGGGTGTTCTGCGGGGGCTGTCTCGTGGTGAACGGTCCGCCATACACCGCGGAGCCGGCTGCTGCCACTCGCATTGCAGCCGATCCCGGCCTGGCGGATTGGCCGCTCGTTGTGGTGACCGACGAGTCGGCGCGGGCGGTGCGGAGCGTTATGAACTTTCTGTGGACGACATTCACGCGGTTCGAGCCCGCCGCCGACATTCACGCGGCGGATCGGCGTATCGTCAGGAACCACATCGCCTATCGCGGCCCGATTGTCATCGATGCCCGGATCAAACCGTGGTACCCGAAGGAGTTGACCTGTCGCGACGATGTTGCCACGCGTGTGACGTCGAGGTGGAAAGAGTATTTCCCGGCCGGCGGAGTCGAGATGGGGAGCTCGGAGCGGGCGCACCTTGACTAGTTGTATCCTCTCGGTAAGGAATCTGTATGACTCGAGATGAGGTTCTTGCCCTGTTTGCCAGACGTCAGGACGCCCGGACTCGGCTCGACTGGTCTGCACTCACCGACAACTACGCGGAAGACGCGGTGGTCGAGAGTCCCCTTGCGGGCGGCACAGCCGTCGGCCGCGAGGCGATCGACAAGATCCACGCCACGTTCTTCGGGGCGTTCACCGACATGAAGTTTCAACCAGAGGACCTCCTGATCGACGGAGACCGGGTGGCGGAGTTTCTTAGCGCCTCTGGCACGGACAATGGGGGCCTGTTGGGCATGGCGCCAACGGGGCGGCGTGCCAGCTTTCGGATGGCGATCCTCTATCGGCTTCGCGATGGGCTGATTTCGCACGAGCGGCGTGTATACGACTTTACCGGGGTTCTCGTGCAGGTTGGTGCGATCAAGGCGAAGCCCGTTTAACCTGTCGCCATGTCCAACGCACGCCTTCAAGTGAGCGACTCCACCGGCCGTCGGTTGGTGACGCTGGACAAACCCCTATTCCTTATAGGCCGGCGGACGTCTGCCGACCTCCAGGTCGTCAGCACCGATGTGTCGCGAGAGCACGCCGAGATCTCGTTCGACGGCGAACGATATTCGCTCAAGGATCGCGGGTCTCGCTATGGGACGTTCGTCAACGGCGAGCAGGTGACGGAGCATTCGCTGCAGCACGGCGACAAGATTCGTCTCGGCCGAAGCGACGGAGTCGACCTCCTGTTCTTGCTCGAGGACCATGCCTCGACGCTGAGACAGTCTTCGACCGACGTCCACGATCTGCGGCAGATGGCGGCGGTTCTCAACGGGCTCCGCGCGCTCGGATCCGGCCGCGTGCTCGAGGAGGTTCTCACGCTGGTCATGGACTCAGCGCTCGAGGTGACGAAGGCGGAGCGTGGCTTTGTCATGCTGGCCAACGAGGCCGGAGAACTCGAATTCAAGACAGCGCGCGGGAAAGGTGGAGCAACGCTTTCCGGAACGTCATTCACGACGAGCGCCAAGATTCCCAGGGAAGTCTTCGCAACCGGCAAAACCCGCATCGTCGGCGACTTGCTGGACGGCGATCTGGCGGCGGCGCATCACGGGACGATCGCCGTCGGCATCCGTCATGTCCTCTGCGTACCACTGCACGTCACGCAGGCCGCCGCAGGCCCGGGCCAAGACGGGGCGCACCGCGTGATCGGCGTGCTCTATCTCGACGGCAGGGAGCGCAGCACGATGCTCTCCACGGCGACGCTTTCCTCGCTCGAAGCCTTTGCAACGCAAGCGGCGCTGGCGATCGAAAGTGCGCGTCTGTATGCCGAGTCCGCCGAGAAGGTAAAACTGGAGCGCGACTTACGGATCGCGGCCGAGATTCAGCGTGCGCTCTTGCCCGAGCCGACCTACGAGTGCGACGCCTACGATTTGGCCGCCGTCTCGGTGCCTTGCCGCACAGTCGGGGGGGACTTCTTCGACTATCTGGACGTTGCCGGCGGTTTCGGGTTCGCGCTTGGTGACGTCGCTGGAAAGGGACCTCCGGCGGCGCTCCTCGCCGCCGCCGTCCAAAGCAACTTCGCGGCCCAAGCCCCTGTCAGTCCCGATCCGGCCGAGACGATGGCGCGGCTGAACAAGGCGCTCCTTCGTCGAGCCATTGAGGCGCGGTTCGCGACGATGTGCTACGGAGTCGTTTCGCGCGACGGGAGCTTGAGCTACTGCAATGCCGGTCAGGAGCCGCCGCTCGTCATTGGCGCCAACGGCGTGCGATGGCTCGAGACGGGCGGGCCGGTTCTTGGCCTGCTCAGCATCGCGACGTACGACTATGAAACGATCTCGCTCTCCCGCGGGGATCTCGTCGTGGTGTGTAGTGATGGCGTGACGGAAGCGCGCAGCGTGACCAATGACGAGTTCGGACGAGACCGGTTGGAGCTAGCGGTGCGCGGTTGTCACGGCGCCAAACCGGAAACGGTGCTCGAGACACTCCTGACGGCCATCAAGGAGTTTTCTGTCGGCGCTGCTCAAGCCGACGACATCACCGTTCTGATTCTCCGGTATCTTGGCAGCCGCACTTGAAGGTGGCTGTCCGATTAGTCTCCATATCGGATAACTTTTGGCCGCCGATCGGATCCAAGCCGACGCAGCCGTTGACTGCGCCCGCGTACGCTTCTAAGCTTTCTTCTCCGGGATGGTAGGCCAAACAATTTCTCATTACCGCGTGCTCGAACCGCTCGGAGCTGGCGGGATGGGCGTCGTATACAAGGCCGAGGATCTGCGACTCTCGCGTTTCGTCGCGCTCAAGTTCCTTCCTGCTGAACGCACCCACGACACGCAAGTCACCGAACGCTTTCTACGCGAAGCGCGCACGGCATCGGCGCTCAATCATCCTGGCATCTGCACGATCTATGAAGTCGACCAGCACGACGGTATGCACTTCATCGCGATGGAGTTGCTTGAAGGGCAAACGCTGGCGAAGAAGATTGACCAGCGTCCTTTGGACATCGGCCTACTCCTCGACCTCGCGATCCAGATTGTGGACGCGCTAGAAGCGGCGCATGCGCAAGGGATTCTTCACCGCGACATCAAGCCGGCGAACATCTTTGTGACGGCGCGCGGGCAGGCAAAGATTCTGGACTTCGGCCTCGCGAAGCCGACCAATCGTCCGGCCGACTCTCCGAGTGCGACGACCCAGCGCGAAACCGAGTTGCTGACAACCAAGCACGGTGTTGCGCTGGGCACGATCGCGTACATGTCACCGGAGCAGGCCCGCGGTGAGGAGCTCGACCCACGGAGCGACCTCTTCTCGTTTGGCGTGGTGCTGTACGAGATGGCGACGGGCCAGCACACCTTTCAGGGCAGCACATCGGCCCTCGTTTTCGACGCTATCCTGAATCGAGAGCCGCGGGCACCGATCGAGCTCAATGCAAACGTTCCGGTGGAGCTCGAGCGGATTATCGCGCGGTTGCTCGAGAAGGACCGTCAGCTGCGATTTCAAACGGCCGGCGATATTCGCTCGGACCTCCAGCGTGTCAAGCGCGCCCGTGAGTCGGGCCCGGTGGCGTCGTGGAATTCGTCGGGAACGCATGTTCAGTCGCCCAGCGGGGCCAGTTGGCCATCGGCAGCGGCCAGCGCCGTCGCCGTTCCAGCTCCGGTTCGCGGCGCGGGCTGGAAGAGTTGGTCAGGAGCGGTAGGAGCCCTGGGGGCAGTCTGCGTGATCGCTGCGGCGATTCTCTTCATCGAAGGACGGAATCAGACGCCGCAGGCAACGAGCGCTGTCGTTGCGCCTGCTGAGCCTGCTCCGGCGCCTGACCTGCTGCCGGCGCCCGAACCTGCGGTACCACCGACCGTTGCGTTGACGCCCGCGCCAGCGCCAGCATCGACCCCAACACCGGCGCGACCGGCACCCTCGGCCTCGGGCGAGGCTGCGACGGCGAGCTCAGTGGCCACAAGACGCCCAGCGGTTACGACGGCCGCGGCCAACGACGCGACGACTCCGGCGGGTGGGCGGGGCGCCCCTGACCCGGGAGCCATCCCGCTGCAGACGGCGCAAGCGAAGTTCGAGGCGAAGCTGTACGACCAAGCGCTCGTGGACCTCAAGACCACAACCTCGTATGCCGGCAGCCAGAGTGCCCCTGCGGCCCAGTTGCTCATCGGTACTATCCACGAGCAACAGGGGCGGCTGGACGACGCCCAGGCCGCCTATGTCGAGTTGCGGAGCAGATACGGCTCCAGTCCCCAGGCGGCCGACGCGACGTTTCTCATGGCAGATCTCGTGTTGCGGTCCAAGCGAAGCGATCGTGAGTCGGTGGCGCGCGCTCTCTACGGTGAGGTCGCCACGCTCTATCCGAGAAGCCCCAAGGCTCCGTTGGCTCTATCCAGGAAGGCCGCCCTTGAGGAGCGCGCCAAGCTGCGAGTTGTCGATGCCGACCTTCAGAGCTCCGTGCTGGCAGCGCTCGTGTCCTACCGCACTCTCGTTCGCGACTATCCCGATACCCAGGTGGCGGAACCGGCTTTCGATAGACTCGCCGAGTTGTATGAAGATGCCAGACAGTACGAGCTGGCCGCTCAGGCTTTGGACGAGCTCGCGCAGCGCTTTCCGAATAGTCGCCGCGATGCCGCCTGGCGCGCCGGCGAGCTATTCGAAGACAAGGTCAAAGACATGAATCGTGCTCGGAGTGCGTATTCTCGCGTTCCGCCCGCATCCTCGCACTACCGCGACGCTCAGAAGAAACTCCGCTGACGCGCACTCCAGTCGCGAGCCCTTTCAAGGATTGAGATAAGATTAGCCGCTGCGCCGTCCCGGACGGCCTGATTCAGGAGGACGAATGCAGATCGACGAGCGAACAGTAGGCGGCGTCACGATCATCAAGGTCACCGGCGACATCACGCTGAACAAAGGCGGAGACGTCCTTCTGAAAGACAAGATCCAGAGCTTGATCCAGCAGGACCGCAAGACGCTGCTGCTGGATCTGGGGGGCGTATCCTACGTGGACAGCGCGGGCCTCGGGCAGCTCGTTCAAGTTCACTCAACCACGAGGAACCATGGGGGAGCGCTCAAAATTCTGAATCTCACGAAGCGCCTGAAGGACCTGCTCGTCGTGACGAAGCTGTCTACCGTCTTCGACTCTTACGAGACAGAGGCGGAAGCGCTCGCGAGCTTTAGGAAGGAGTAAGGGCGTGAGCCGGTGCCTCAATTGAGCGCATTCGGCACGGCGAGAGTAAACGGCTCGATGATGGCGTCGAACTGCTCTCCATCTGCGGTCACCATCTGGTAGCTGCCCTGCATCGATCCGACAGCAGTCTTGAGTGGGCAAAAACTGGTGTACTCGAATGACCCGCCCGGCTGGAGCACGGGTTGTTCGCCGACGACGCCAGGACCCTTCACCAGCTCCACTTCGCCTTCGGCATTTGTAATGATCCACTTGCGAGAGACGAGTTGAGCCGTGTCGGACCCGATGTTCGTGATCCGGACGTGATACTGAAACCAATACTGTCCGTCGCGGGGCGAGCTGCGTTCGTCAAGAAACTCGCTTCGCACCTGTATGCGAATTCCCCGTGTGGTCGTGTCGGTCCGGATTCCCCTCGTGGACGTCTCGCTCATACTCCCCGGTTTCTCATACTCCACCCCAAGCTTCCGATTATGGCATGGCGGCTCACCTAGGCGTCGGCGGTCGGGGAACCGGCGAGCACGTTCGCCGTAGTACAGTTCGGTCTTCCATGGATTCTCCGAAGAAGAAGCGGGTCTCGGCCTCGGCAGCCTGGCGTGAAGCTCGTGAGCTGCTTTGGGCCCATCGTCGCCGGCTTGGCATTGGGCTCGGATTGATGCTCGTCAGCCGACTGGCTGGGCTGGTGCTTCCGGCTTCGTCCAAATGGCTCATCGATGAAGTCGTTGGCAAGAGCCGCGCCGACCTGTTGTTGCCGATTGCGCTCGCGGCTGGCGCCGCCACGCTTGTCCAAGCCGTCAGTTCGTTTGCCTTGTCTCAGATTTTGGGCGTCGCGGCACAACGCGCCATCACCGACATGCGAAAGCGGGTGCAAGCCCGCGTGATGCACCTGCCGGTTCGATATTTCGACTCCACGCAGACCGGCGTCCTGGTCTCGCGAATCATGTCCGACGCCGAAGGGATTAGGAATCTTGTGGGCACCGGCTTGGTGCAGCTGGTGGGTGGCTTGGTCACCGCAGTCATGGGGCTTGGGGTTCTGTTCTGGTTGAACTGGCACTTGACCGTCATCACTATCCTGGTTCTCGCAACATTCGGCGGCGGGATGGCGTTCGCCTTCCGCACGCTCCGCCCGCTCTTCCGCGAACGCGGCAAGATCAACGCCGAAGTCACCGGCCGTTTGACGGAGTCGCTCGGCGGCATCCGCATCGTCAAGTCCTATACGGCGGAGAAGCGCGAAGAGATTGTCTTCACAAAGGGCGCGCACAAGTTGTTCCGGAACATCGCCAAGTCGATGACCGGCGTTTCGGCCACCACGGCGGGAAGCACTGTCATCATCGGCATCATCGGCGTACTGATGATCTGGATGGGCGGCCGCGGCATCATCGCAGGTGAGATGACGCTCGGCGATCTCATCATGTACATCTTTTTCATCGGGCTTGTAGCAGCGCCGCTCGTGTCGATTGCCTCGATCGGCACGCAGATCACCGAGGCGTTTGCGGGGCTCGACCGGATCCGAGAGATTCTCGACATGACGACCGAACTGGACGAAGACGCGAACAAGTCGGCCGTCTCGCGTCTGCGGGGAGTCGTGGAGTTCGACAACGTCTGGTTCGAGTACAACCCGGGACAGCCAGTTCTTCGCGGCGTGTCGTTCCGTGTCGAGGCTGGCACCACCACGGCGCTCGTAGGTTCGAGCGGGTCCGGTAAGAGCACGCTGATCAGTATCGTCATGGCGTTCAACAGACCCACGCAGGGCCGGGTGCTCGTCGACGACCGCGATCTCGCCGAGTTGAGGCTCTCGGAGTATCGTCAGCAACTTGCCTCGGTACTTCAGGAGAATTTTCTGTTTGACGGCACGATCGCGGACAACGTCGGCTACGCGCGTCCTGGTGCCTCGATCGACGAGATCAAGGACGCGTGCCGAATCGCTCACTGCGATGAGTTCATCAGCCAGTTCGCGGAAAGCTATGACACTATCGTCGGTGAGCGCGGGATCAAGCTCTCGGGCGGGCAGCGTCAGCGCGTGTCGATCGCGCGGGCGATCCTAGCGAATCCGCGGATCCTCATCCTCGACGAGGCGACGTCGAGCCTCGATAGCGAGAGCGAGCAGATGATTCAGGACGGTTTGCGGAACCTTCGTTCTGGCCGAACGACCTTCGTCATCGCCCACCGTTTGTCCACGATTCGTAGTGCGGACCAGATCCTGGTACTGGAAGCTGGGCAAGTCGTCGAGCGCGGAAGCCACGCTGAGCTCCTCGCGGTCAAGGGACGCTACCGTCAGCTCTACGACAAGCAGTACAAGTTCGAGAGCGACCGGTTCATCAATCCGGGTGAGGACTTCACGCCGGAGCCCGAAAGGCCTGTCGCGCCGCTGCCACGAGTTGGGAGCGCGTTGTAGGGGGTCAGATCTGCCCCCCTTACGGAGATCATATGGACCCTGCAGGCCTCGTTGACGGTGTCTTGCGGAGTGTGCTCGGAGGACGTAGACGGCGCTCCAGGCGAGCAGTGAGATACCTTACTCGTGGGACGGGTGGGATCGCGAGCGCGTTGTTGTCGAACCCGACGGCGTTGTTGACGGCAGCGGGTGTGGCGTGGGGCATCTTCGAGACGCTTCAAAACCAAGGTGCGGCGTCTGCGCAGGGTTCAACGGGTCCAATGAGTTCCGGCGGTTCTATAGGTTCGGCGGGGTCCGCAGGTTCCGGGGGGGCGACGCCACTGCCGCCGTTGCCGGTCGTCGGTGCAGCGCCCCCATCGGCGGCAGGTGATGATGCGATGCGGATGGTCCGTCTGGCGATTTCAGCGGCCCAGGCCGACGGAGCGGTAAACGACGAAGAGCGAGCCGCGATTGTCAAACAGGCCCAGGCCGCCGGCGTTGGCGATGTCATCGAGCGGGAACTCGGACAGCGTCCAGCCCTGGTAGATATCGTCCGGGGCGTCAGTGACCCCGTGCAGCGTGCCACGCTCTATGGCCTGGCGTTCACGATTGCCCGGGCGGACGAGCAGCCTGGTGGCGCCGAACGGATTTACCTGGCGCAGCTCGCGAACCTTCTGAGGCTGGATCCGAGTACGGTGCAACAGATCGAGAAGGACGTGTCGGCCCGTATTGACGCGGCCGACGAATTGGGCGGATAGGACCGTACCTGGGCCCGGGTGGCCGGATGTGGGGTAGGCGTCGCGGCGGGTCCTCGGCCCGTCTGCCGGAGACTCAAATGTCACAACAGCAGCAGTGGTACATGGCCATTGGCGGCCATCAGGTTGGCCCTGTATCCCAAGACGATGTCGTGACGAATTTGAGGAACGGCACGATTGACGGAAGCACGCTGGTGTTCAGCGCCGGGATGGCAAACTGGACGCCGCTCAAGGACGTCCCCGAGCTCGCCGCGTTCCTGAACAGTGGATCAGCGGCTCGAGCTGCCGCGACTCCACCGCCGATAGTGCCGGGCCAACAGCGAGCGCATGAGATCGACTTCAGAATCCTCGGCAGCGAGATGCAGTTTGTCGAGGTCGAACTTGACCCGGGCGAGAGTGCGGTGGCCGAAGCTGGGTCGATGATGTACATGACTCCAGGCATCCAGATGGAGACGGTGTTCGGGGATGGCAGCGGTCAACAAAAGGCCGGTGTGATGGGCGCGCTGCTCGGCGCGGGCAAGCGACTCCTGACCGGTGAGAGCCTCTTCATGACCGTGTTCACCAACGGGGGGGGCGGCAAGCAACAGGTGGCGTTCGCGGCGCCGTACCCTGGGAAGATCCTGGCCATGGATCTCAAACAGTTGGGAGGGCACCTCGTCTGTCAGAAGGATTCCTTTCTGTGTGCCGCACGCGGCATCTCTATCGGCATCGCGTTCCAGCGCCGAATCGGCGTGGGGTTGTTCGGTGGTGAAGGCTTCATCATGCAGCGGCTCGAGGGCGATGGTCTCTGTTTCGTGCACGCCGGCGGGACCGTGCATCCCGTGGATCTTTCCGCGGGCCAAACACTTCGAGTGGACACCGGCTGTATCGTGGCGCTGCAGCCCTCTGTGAACTACGACATTCAATTTGTCGGCAAGATCAAGACGGCGCTCTTTGGCGGAGAGGGTTTGTTCTTCGCGACTTTGACCGGGCCAGGTCGTGTGTGGCTTCAGTCGTTGCCCTTCAGCCGGATGGCCGATCGGATCTACAAAGCCGCGCCGGCAGCGGGCGGCAAACGCCGTGAGGGCGGCTCGATCCTCGGGGGCCTTGGTGACCTTTTGGACGGAGATTCACAATGAGCGACCAAACTTACGCAAATCACCTCTACCGTCCTGTTGATACCGACTGGCAAGGGGATTATCTGCGAGCCTAACGTAGGCGCATGACTCGGCAGGAGCGGGAACAGTTCCTCAAAGCCCTTCAAGCGCACGCGCAGACGATCGCGATCTGTGAAGTGTGTGCAGCGACGACGCGTGACCTGGCCGCCGAGGTCAAACGCGGCGGGGTTCCTGTGGCCGCCGACTTGAAGCGAACAGTCGATGAGGCCGAGCGGGTGCTTTCGGACCTCTCCGTCCTCCGAGAGGAAGTGGAGCGCCTGATCGTCGCATTGCGCTCGTGATTCGCACGACGCTCATCGAGCCCTTAGAATAGGGTTCTGATGCGCACACCGGTCACGCTCGTTACCGGTGCTGGCGGCGAGATCGGGCACGGTCTCATCACAAGACTCGCCGGCACCGGACGCCCCATCGTCACGATTGACATTGCCCCACTCGAGCGAAGCCTGGCTCGGCTGGTCCTGCGCGAGTTCACCGGGTCCATCACCGATTCGCACCTCCTCGAGCGCGCGCTCGCCGAGTTCGAGGTCGACCTGGTGTTCCACCTGGCGGCGCTCCTCTCGACTCGGGCGGAGTTCACGCCGACGGCCGCCCACGAAGTCAACGTGGAGGGCACCCTGAAGGTCCTCGAATTCGCGCAACGTGAAGGCGAGTCTCATGGCCGCTCGGTCATGTTCGTGTATCCCTCGTCGATCGCCGCGTATGGGCTGCCCGACCTCGAGACAAAGACACGCAGTGGGCGGATTCGAGAGGACGAATGGAACTCGCCGCGCACGATGTACGGGTGCAACAAGCTCTACTGCGAACATCTCGGACGGTACTACACTCGGTATTACAAGCAGCTCGCCGCGCACGGTGCCGGTCATGTCGACTTCCGTTCCGTCCGCTTTCCGGGCCTGATCTCCGCCGTGACTCGGCCGTCTGGCGGCACATCGGACTATGCACCGGAAATGATTCACACGGCCGCCAAAGGGGAGCCCTACACATGCTTTGTGCGCCCCGACACGCGCATCCCGTTCATGGCCATGCCCGATGCCATCAGCGCGTTGCTGCAGTTGGCGACCGTATCGCACGGACAGTTGACACGAACGGCGTACAATCTCGCGGCATTCAGCCCAACGGCGGAGGAAATTGCCGCGGTCGTGAAGCAAGCGTTTCCAGGCACCGCGATTTCATGGCGCACCGACGACAAGCGTCAGGCGATCGTCGATTCGTGGCCCGCTGAAGTCGACGACACGGCCGCGCGTCGCGACTGGGGTTTTTCACCGCAGTACGATCTCCAGCGCGCCTTCGACGAGTACCTCATTCCGACAATTCGGGAGCGCAACCGATGAGACGGAGCTGCGTGCTCGCCGTATGTCTTGTCGTGACGATCGGAGGCGGCTGTGGACTGGACGTGCGAATGAACAAGGGACTGCTTGAGACTGACAGGATGAAAGCGCTGGCGGAGCGTTACGTCAAGATCGTGCTGGCTCTTGGCCAACACGACCCCGACTATGTGGACGCCTACTATGGTCCCCCGGAATGGCGGAAGGATGCAGAGGCCAGAAAGCAACCGCTGGCCGGGATTGAACAGGAGGCCCAAGCCACTCTCACCGCTTTGGCCGCCGCTGCCCCAGCATCGGACGCCGAGGAGCTCGTTCGCCTCCGCCATCAATACGTGACGCGGCAACTCGAGGCGGTGCGGACGCGTGTGGCGATGCTCTCTGGGAAGAAGCTGCGCTTCGACGAAGAGTCGAAAGCTCTGTATGACGCAATTGCGCCGGTGCATGCCGCCGAGGAGTTCGAAAAGACACTTGCCGATCTCGATGCGCTGCTCCCAGGCCGAGGGTCGTTGCTCGACCGCTATACGAAGTTCCGCGACCAGTTCGTGATTCCTCGCGACAAGCTCGATGCCACATTCAAAGCAGCCATCGACGGCTGCCGCACGCGCACCCTGCAGCATATGGCGTTGCCGGCAGGTGAAAGCTTTACGGTCGAGTACGTGGTCAACAAGAGCTGGAGTGGCTACAACTGGTATCAAGGGAACTATCGGAGCCTCATCCAGGTGAACACAGACTTGCCCATCTACGTCGATCGGGCGATCGATCTTGCCTGCCACGAAGGCTATCCGGGCCATCACGTGTACAACGCACTGCTCGAGAAGCATCTCGTGCGCGATCGCGGGTGGACGGAGTTCTCCGTCTACCCGCTCTTCTCGCCGCAGTCGCTCATCGCTGAAGGCACGGCCAACTTTGGCATTGAGGTCGCATTTCCACACGCTGAGCGTGTCGAGTTCGAGCGCAAGGTAATTTTTCCGACTGCCGGGCTGGACCCGGCCGGTGCGCCTTGGTACTACGACGTGCTGGCGCTCGTGGACCGGCTGTCCTACGCCGGGAATGAGGCTGCCCGCCGTTACCTGGACGGAGAGATTGACGCCAGAGCCGCCGCAGAGTGGCTGCAGAAGTACGGGCTCTATTCGGCTCCGCGCGCGGAGCAGCGTGTGCGGTTCACGGATCAGTATCGGAGCTACGTCATCAACTACAACCTCGGGAAGGACATGGTTGCGGGATACGTCGGGTCGCGAGGCGGTACGAGCGTCGACACCTCGCGCCGCTGGCGCGTGTTCGAGGAGTTGCTGTCATCGCCGCGGTTGCCTTCTGGACTGGCTCCCAACTCCCAAGAGGCCAACTAGACGAAGTTCGAAGTTGGAAGTGCGAAGGTCGAAGCAAATTGGGAGTTGGGAGTTGGACAAGCAGTAGTTAGGAGTTGACCGAAAATGATCTGCATCGAAATAAGCCAGCCTGGCGACCCCGACGTGCTGAAACCCGTCGAGCGCCCGGACCCGGTACCTCAAGCTGGTGAAATCCTGATTCATGTTGCAGCGGCGGGGGTCAACCGGCCTGACGTTATGCAGCGGCGCGGAGCATACCCACCTCCGGCTGGAGCGAGCGACATCCCTGGTCTCGAGGTGTCGGGCACGATTGGTGCGATGGGTTCGGAGGTCCGCGACTGGCGCGTCGGGGATCGCGTGTGCGCGCTTGTTGCCGGAGGCGGCTATGCAACGATGTGCGTGGCGCCAGAGGCCCAGTGCCTGCCGGTTCCGAAGCCGCTCGACCTGATCGCCGCTGCAGCTGTTCCAGAGACCTTTTTCACGGTCTGGACGAACGTCTTCGATCGCGGCCACCTCCAGGCTGGCGAGACAGCGCTCGTCCACGGCGGCACTAGCGGTATCGGGACCACGGCGATTCAGCTCGCGGTGGCGCGCGGCGCGCGCGTGTTCGCAACTGCGGGATCGGACGAGAAGTGCCGAGCGTGCGAGGCGATCGGCGCCACTCATGCCATCAACTACCGCCAAAGCAACTTCGTTGAGGTGATCCGCGAGTTGACCCATGGCCGCGGAGTCGATTTGGTGCTCGACATTGTCGGCGGCAGCTATGTCAGCCGGAATCTGGCAGTGCTTGGAATGGATGGCCGGCTCGTTCAGATTGGCCTGATGGGTGGCGAGGCGGCCGCGGAGGTGGACTTCCGTCGAGTCCTTGGGCGCAGACTGACAATCACGGGATCGACGTTACGCCCTAGAACCGTGGAAGAGAAAGGACGGATCGCCGCGGCTCTCCGAGCCGAGGTCTGGCCCCTGATTGAACGGGGCACGGTGAAGCCGATCGTTCACGCCACGTTCCCCCTCGTTCGGGCGGCTGACGCACATCGTCTGATGGAGTCGAGCGAACATGTCGGGAAGATCGTCTTGACTGTGTGAACGACCCATGCCGTAGCCAGGGGCCGATCCGTTGATCGTGTCGGAATAGCCGAGCTGGGTTGGGGTGTTCGCTTCGTGGGCGGGCGTCGTTATACAGCACAAGGAAGGTCGAGCCTCGTTGTGGCGGCTCGGAAGGGTCGATATGATTGTGTTCAGTGAGACCACCGCTATGACGCCCCCGTCCGACAAGGAGGACCTTGGAACCGACGGCTTACCGAGGGCTTCGCAATCCGACGCGCTCCTCAGCGACGAACCCACGATTGAGCTCGTCGTTCGGGCCCGCGGGGGCGATCGCGACGCAGTAGAAGCCCTTTTGCAGAGGTGCCTGCCCGATCTGAAGCGTTGGGCACACGGCCGTTTGCCCGCAGCTGCGCGGGGAAGCCTCGACACCGGGGACCTCGTGCAGGAAACAGTGCTCCACGTGCTTCGCCGGCTGGACTATTTTGAGCCCCGACACGTCGGCGCCATGCAAGCCTACTTGCGCCAGTCTGTGATCAACCGGATTCGCGACGAGGTTCGCCGCGTTACGCGTCGGCCACCGCCGGTCGAATTGCCCGTCGATCTGGTCTCCGACGCCACATCACCGCTCGAAGTGACCGTGCAAGCCGAAGCATATCAACGATACCGGAACGCGCTCACGGAGCTCCAACCTCGTGACCGCGAGCTCATCGTCGCGCGCATCGAGGCTCAGTGGACGGCGAGCGAGATTGCGCAGCGCTTTGGGATGCGCACCGCGGACGCGGCTCGCATGGCGGTTGGTCGCGCACTCCGCCGTCTCACCGATCGGCTGGGTCAAGACTAGTCTGCGAAGACAACCGTGCGCGTGCTCGTGTGCGCGCGGACGACAGCCGACGTCAGCTGCTTGCTGAGGTACACCTTCGACTCTCGATTGTCGGAGTGCACTTCATATTTGATGACGTCGAACTCGAGCTGATCGAGCGTTCCCCGCATGTCGTAGAACCGATTCTTCGTCTTCACGACTACCTCGTGAAATCCGGTCGCCAGCGCCCAGGCTTCGGATTCCTCGGTCAGCGCTCTGAAGTGACCCTGGCCGCGCCAATCTCGCCTGGTGCCTCCCACCCAGCTGTATAGAACCTTGCGTCCGTCGAACCGGACGCGGTCCCGCAGTCGCGCGACGAGGTCGGCCAGCTTCGGTTCCGTCTCGCTGCCGCGCAACTGGTGAACGATCTTGAATGAGACTGGCACGATGGTTCCAGGGTCATCCGGCAGCGGCGCCTCCGCCATGAGGATGAGGCACTCGCGGTCGCGCAGTCGATCGATGATTTCCTTCGCGGTCTTCTTTCTCGGAAACTCGCCGAAGTATTCCTCGATGTACTGGATTTCGAGCGCCCCTGTTTCTAGCGGGTACTGTTTTATGAAGTATTCCAAAAGGTCTCCGTCAGGCCCAGACTAGCCAGTGTCGCCGTCGGGCTCAGAGCATTGTGCCTTGACCAGGAGCGACGCCGCAACGGGCCGCGGTGGTAAGTCTTTGACGAGGCTGGCAAGGGCGCGAACGTGCTCGGGCGTCGTGCCGCAGCAGCCGCCGGCGATGTTGAGCAAGCCATCGACGGCAAGGTCGTGCAGCTGCTCCGCCCACTCCTGCGGCCCCTCGCCGTATTCTCTCTCGGCGTTCGGCAATCCTGCACTCGGGTGGCACGAGATGAACGTGGCTGCTGTCGTCGACAGCTCCGTCAGCACGGAACGCATGCTTCCGACGCCGAAAGAGCAGTTCAGCCCGACGCTGAAGGGGAGGGTTCGGCCGAGGAGGGCGTAGAAGGCCTCAACACTCTGGCCTGCCATCGTCTGTGCGCCCCGCTTCGTGGCGGTGGCCGAAATCATCATCGGGAGCTCGCGTTGTCGTGTGTCGAACTCCGCACGCAGGGCGGCGAGCGCGGCCTGCGCGTGGAGCGGGTCGACGATCGTTTCGACGAGGAGCACATCGACGCCGCCGTCGATGAGGCCTCGAGCTTGCTCGCGGTAGACCTCGCGAATGTTACCGGGGGTCAGTTGCGCCTCTTTGGCGTTGCGACGAGCCGAAAGGGGCCTGATCGTGGGCCCGACTGTCCCCGCCACGAATCGAGGTCGGTGGGGCGTCTTGTCCGACCACTCGTCCGCCGCGCGGCGAGCCAGTCTCGCAGCCTCCAGGTTGAGCTCGTAGGAGAGCGATTCGAGGCCGTAGTCCGCCTGGCCGACGGACGTGCTGGAGAACGTGTTCGTCTGAATCAGGTCGGCGCCTGCCTCCAAATACTGGTGGTGGAGGTGAGCGATGATGTCAGACCGGGTGAGAACGAGCAGGTCGTAATTCAGCGCGAGTGGATGTGGGTGGTCTCGGAATCGTTGTCCACGAACCTCTGCCTCGCTGAGCTCGAGCTTCTGAAGCATGGTGCCCATTGCGCCGTCGAGGACGAGGATGCGCTCGCACAGTTGCGCGGCGAGTCGCTCAACGGCCATCGCTAGACCGTGACGCTCGGGCGCGCGTAGACGCCGCGACTTCGGGTGCTTTCACGGCCGATGCGATCATTACCGCAAATGGATCGCCTGCCTTTTTCGTACCCGTCGTGACCCGAACGTTGGTCAGCCCAGCGCCAGCCAGAAGGTCCTCGAGTTCGGCGCGCGAGAAGCCCAACTTCTGGTCGCCAAACCGCGTGCGTACCCACGCCTGATCATGCGTCTTCAAATCGATGACGAGTATGCGCCCACCGGGTCGCACGACGCGAACGGCCTCGAGCATCGCCCGTTCTGTGTCGCTGGCGTAGTGGAGCGACTGCGCCAGCAGCGCTAGATCCACCGACGCATCCCGTATCGGAAGCCGGCTGAGATCGCCCTTCTTCCAATCGACGTTGGTCACACGCCGTCTGGTCGCCATCGCCCGGGCCCGCTGAAGCACATCATCAGACCGATCGATGCCCGTGACCGTGCGTGCCCAGGCTGCCAACTCCAGCGTGATGTAGCCCTCGCCGCAGCCGATGTCCACGACGTCCATGGGCGGCAAGAGGTGTCCCAAGGCTCTCGCCCACGCCGCCCAGCTCTGGCCTGGTACGAGCTGACGCTGGTCGCCGTGGGCGTCGAAGTTCTCTTTTCGATGCCGGAGAACCTCTTGGAGGCGTGCCTCGTCCTCGCGGACTGCCCGGTCGGACTCGCTTACCACGAACTGCGCATCGAGGAGCGCCCACAGGGGTGTGTGGCCGCTCTCTCGGGCATCAGCCGCGATCCGGTAGTAGACAAAGCCGGCCTCTCGCTCCTCGTCGAGCAGACCTGCGTCGGCAAGAAGTCCCAGGTGACGTGAGACGCCGGACTGAGCCAAGGCCAGGATGCTGGTGAGCTCGGTCACGTTGAAGCGATCTTGCGCGACGACTCGCAACAGGCGGAGGCGCGTGGGGTCGGCCAACAGACGAAAGAGCGACGTGGCGTGTCGCATATCTAATACATAAATCTACATATCTGGATACATCGACTGCAAGAGTGGCCCGGAAGCCGCTCGGGTCGCATCGTGTGAAAGCAGGCCAAACTGCAACATCCTGCCGTTGAATCCATGTACGAGCCCAGCCGGAAGTGCAGACTGACACTTGAATCGTGCATGACATGCACGTTCAAGATGTCATCCCGCACTGATTACGCAAGACTGCGCTCGCTCGGAGCCTCAATATTGCAAAGTGCTCGTTGTATCGCGCATAATTTGTCATCTGCTCTCCCGCTCGAGCCGAGCGGTGCTCTCACATCAGCACAGAAAGGACAGGCCTCCACGATGGGATCCGCAGCTCTAAGAGAAGCCGTCAAAAGCATTCGTGAGTGGTCGTTGACCGAGGGGAAGACCTCGACGACTCCTTCGGTGAAGGCCGCCGATGCGTTCGGCAGCCTCGTGTTCAACGACAAAGCGCAGCAGGACCGACTCCCGAAGGCAGCGTACCGCGCGCTGCGAGCGACGATTACTCGTGGGGAGCCGCTCGACATTTCGACGGCTGATGCCGTGGCGACCGCGCTGAAGGAATGGGCCGTGGAGCATGGCGCAACGCACTACACACACTGGTTCCACCCGCTGACAGGCATCACAGCCGAGAAGCACGATTCGTTTCTGTCGCCGACCTCCGATGGCGGTGCGATCGCGGAGTTCAAGGGCAAGGAGCTGATCAAGGGCGAGCCCGATGCGTCGAGTTTTCCGTCCGGCGGTATGCGCTCCACCTTCGAGGCCCGCGGGTACACGGCTTGGGATCCCACGAGTCCGCCGTGGCTGCACATGAACGGGAACAGTGCCACGCTGGTGATTCCAACAGCGTTTGTGAGCTGGACTGGCGAGGCGCTCGACAAGAAGACGCCGCTCCTGCGCTCGATGGAAGCCGTGTCGAAGCAGGCTGTTCGCGTCTTGAAGTTGTTCGGGTCAACCGCGGAGCGAGTGTTTTCGACGTGTGGCCCGGAGCAGGAGTATTTCCTCATCGATCGCAACTTCTTCTTCGCCCGGCCCGATCTCATCAACGCCGGTCGCACGTTGTTCGGTGCGAAGCCGCCCAAGGGGCAGGAGATGGAGGATCAGTACTTCGGGTCGATTCCCGAACGTGTGCTGGCTTGCATGGCCGACGCCGAGTTCGAACTCTACCAGGTTGGCGTACCGGTCAAGACCCGTCACAACGAAGTCGCCCCGAGTCAGTACGAAATTGCACCCATCTTCGAGAACGCAAATGTGGCGGCCGACCACCAGATGATGACGATGGAGACGCTCAAGCGGGTGGCGCCAAAGTACGGTCTCGAGTGCCTGCTTCATGAGAAACCCTTTGCGGGCGTCAACGGTTCAGGCAAGCACAACAACTGGTCGCTCTCAGACGAGTTCGGCAACAACCTCCTCGGCCCTGGCGACACCCCGCACGACAACATGCAGTTCCTCGTGTTTTGCGCCGGTGTTCTGAAGGCGGTGGACAAGTGGCAAGGTTTGCTGCGCGCGAGCATCGCGAGCGCGGGCAACGACCATCGGTTGGGCGCAAACGAAGCGCCGCCAGCGATCCTGTCGGTGTTTCTCGGTGATCAGTTAACGGACATCTTCGAGCAGATTGAAAAGGGAAACGCGAAATCGACCAAGCAGGGCGGGACGCTCGACATCGGCGTCAGCGTGTTGCCCAAGCTGCCCCGTGACGCCGGCGACCGCAATCGCACGAGCCCGTTTGCCTTCACCGGTAACAAGTTCGAGTTCCGAGCCGTCTCCTCGGGGCAGAACATCTCGTGGCCGAACATGGCACTCAACGCGGCCATGGCCGACGCCCTCGACGAAATCGCGACGGACCTCGAGAAGGCGACCGCGAAGGGTGGAGACCTGAAGACCGCCGTCGGCAAGCTGCTGACGAAGATCATCAAGCAGCACAAGCGGATCGTGTTTAACGGGAACAACTACGCAGCCGAATGGCAGAAGGACGCAGCCAAGCGCGGGCTCTTGAACCTCCGGAATACCGTAGATGCGCTTCCGCAGCTCATTACGCCGGCCGTGGTGAATCTGCTCGATCGGTTCAAGATTCTCAGCGGGCGCGAGATGCATGCTCGCTACGAAATCTTCCTCGAGAGCTACAACAAGACCATTAACGTCGAAGGCCAACTCATGGTGCTCATGGCGAATCGGTACATCATGCCGGCCGCCCTCGAGTACCAGAAGCAGGTTGGACAGAGCGTGGCGGCGGTAAAGGCGGGGGGATCCTCGAGCAGGCAGGCCAGGAAGCTGCTCGGCGTGTACACGAAGCTCGTGGACAAGTTCAAATCGCAGACGGACGGGCTCGCGGCGTTACTCGACCACAGCGGCGTGTCGGCGGAGAAGCACGCAAAGTACATGCGCGACAAGGTCGTTCCGGCGATGGCCAAGCTTCGGGAGACCGGCGACGAGATCGAAGTGCTGACACCACACGAGATCTGGCCGCTGCCGACCTACAGGGAGATGTTGTTCGTCAAGTAGTCGGACGAGTGCCAGGGCGCCGGAGGTCGATGACCTCCGGCGTCACATGCTGTATCGGTCGTCGCCTGCCCTGTCTCATAACCCTGACCTCTTCCGTTTACGAAATACGCTCGCGGCTTTCGTCACACGAAAAGCGTGTTTGACGATGCGAACGTGTGCAGGCCACGGTGTAGACTTAATTGTGCGCTCGGCCGATTCCGGTACGCTCGCGATCGACGTGGGCCACGCCGAACCGATCGAATGACATTGCAAGCCGACGTCACCGAAATGGGTATTCTCGAGAAGCTCCGTCCACAACCTCGCTGGAAGCACGCAGATCCCTCAGTGCGAGCCGCGGCCGTGTACGAACTGGGTCCGGACGAGGGCGAGGCGCTGCGTGCCCTAGCGCGCGAGGACGCCGAGCCCCGAGTGCGCCGTGCTGCGGTCACTCGACTCGACGACGTTGCGGTGCTCGCCGAGATCACGCGCAGCGATCCGGACGAGGACGTTCGCGCCGAAGCCGTACGCCATCTGGTCGGCATCGCCGCCGAGGCCGACGAGGTCATTCGTGCGACCGAGGCAGTGCGACAGCTCGCCGCAGTGGGCCGCACGAAGGAAATCGTAATCGTGGCGCGTGAGAGCGCGAATCCCGATATCAGGGCCGCAGTGGTCGATCTTTTGGACGATGCGAAGTCGCTTGGTGCAGTGAGTCGCCACGCGCAGGACAGCGTGACGCGCCTTCGCGCGCTTGCGCGCCTCACCGACGCGGACGAGATCGCGAACGTGGCGATGAAGTCCGAGTTCACGGACGCCGCCGTCGCTGCGCTCGAGCGTGTCAGCGATCCCGAGGCACTCGCCACCATCGCGCAGCGCGGGCGAAACAAGATCGCCGCGCGGCGGGCCCGCACGAAACAACGGCAGCTGGAGGAATCAGCGCAGCCTCGACCGGAGCAGACGGTTCGAATGACCTCGGAGGATCGGCAGCGCGCGCTCACGCTGTTGCATCGGGCCGAGGCCTTGGTCGCGGTCGCCGATCCCGAGCAGGCCTCAGCTGCGCTTACCGAGACGCGGCTCGCCTGGGCCGAGCTGCAAGCCGACGTGGACGTGGACGACGCACTGGCGGAGCAATTCGAGGCGGCCAGCGATGCTGTTCGGGAAGCAAGCGCTGAGCGTGTTCGCGAACGGGCGGCAGAGGAGGAACGGTTGCAGGCGCTCCTCCGCGAGCAGGCCGATCGCCTTGCCATCTGTCAGGAGATTGAAACGCTGTCCGGCGCCGAGGCTTTGGATCGGATCGCGGAACTGAGGGTTCGCTGGGATAGCCTGCCGCCCATGCCGTCCGAGTACGCCGCGTCGCTCACACGCCGGTTTCAGGACGCGAGCCGTGCATACGAAGATCGCGAGCGTCGTCGGTTGCTGGCGGATGCGGCTGCCGCACGACTGGAGACGCTGGCCACCGAATTGGAACAGCTCATTGCCTCCGATCAGCCACAAGAGGAAGTGGTGGCACGGTGGCGTGGCCTGCGACGCGACGCCGACGTCCTTCGCGAACACGGAACAGCCAATCCTCAGGCAGCTGATCGGCTAGAGCGAGCAGTCGCGGCCCTCGAGGAGAAAGAGCAGCAGCATCAGCAGATCCGATCAAAGCAGGAGCAGGACAATCTCCGCCGGCTCCACCAGTTGTGTCGGCAATTGGAGTCGCTTGCCGCAGGCGAGCCACTGTCGCTCAAGGCCGGCGACCGTGCCTTGCGGGACATCCGCACGTCGCTTGAATCGCGGGCGCCCCTCCCCACGAAAAAGGACCGTCAGGACGTGCAGGCGCGGCTCGAGCACGCGCGCGCCCTGATCGCGCCACGAGTTCAGGAACTGCGTGAGGCTGACGAGTGGCAGCGATGGGCGAACCTCCAGGTGCAGGAAGAGTTGTGTCGCCACATGGAGGAGTTGGCGACGCAGGAGAATTTCGAGGCGGCGATTCGCCGGATGCGCGAGCTGCAGGGGCGGTGGAAGCAGGTCGCACTCGCGCCCCGCACGCAGGGCGAGGTAATGTGGCGCCGCTTCAAGGTCGCGCAAGACGTCGTGTTCGGCCGAACCTCGTCATTCGTGGCGGCGCAACATGAGGAGCGGGTCGGCAATCTTGCCAAGAAGCAAGCGCTCTGCGAGCGAGTCGAGGCGTTGGCCGAATCGTCGGACTGGGTCAAGACTGCCGCTGAAATCCAGGCGCTCCAAGCCCAATGGAAGACCATCGGGCCGGTCTCGCGAGGAAGCGAGAAGGCGATCTGGGAGCGATTTCGCGCCGCCTGCGACAGGTTCTTCACCCGGCGGCACGAAGATCTGAGACGTCGCAAAGACGAATGGTCCAGCAATCTCACTCGGAAGGAAGCCTTGTGCGAGCAGGCGGAGGCGATTGCCGACTCGACAGAGTGGGAAGCGACCGCCGCGCAGTTTCGCAAGCTGCAAGCGGAGTGGAAGACCATCGGCCCCGTTCGCAAGTCGAAATCGGAGGCCGTATGGCAACGGTTCCGGGGTGTCTGTGACCGCTTCTTCGAGCGCTACAAGCACCGCGATCAACTCGAACTGCTGGCGAAGGCCGCGCCTCGCGACACCGTGATCAAGGAGCTTGAAGGGCTGCTGCCGCAGCCGGGCACGGACGTCGGACCCGCGCCAGACGTGCTGCTCACGACCGTGCAAGGGGCCCGCAGCAAGTGGCAACAAGCTCCCGAGCTTCCACCGTCGATTCAACAGGACCTCGCCGCACGCTATTACCAAGCCCTCGGCCGTCTCGTGTCAATCTGGCCGGCCGCCTTCGCAGGAACTGACCTTGATCCTGAGGGCACACGGAAGCGTATGGAACGGCTGCTAACGAGAGTGGAAGAACTCGCGCACGCACAGGCTGGGCCGCCGGCCAACGTGTCTCCAGCCGAGTTGCTCGCGCAACAATGGCGCGAGCGGTTGGCGGCAAACACGATGACCGGTGGTCGTAGCGCTGAGAACGAGGAGTCGCGCTGGCGTGCCGCCGAGCAGGAGGTCCGCAGCGCTCAGTCGCAGTGGACGCGGTTGGGCCCAGTGCCTCCGGAAGTTGCCGGTCCCCTCAACGAACGCTTCCAGCGCGCTTGCCGAAAGTTCTACGATCAACGGCGCCGCGCGTCGTAGGATGATCTTCCGGCTGTACCCGAAAGCCACAGGCACTCTATGCTCCGTCGTCTCTTCGGATTGGTTGCCACCCCGATCGGTGTCGCACTGGCGGCGACTGTCCTCGCGCAGGCGCCCGAATCGCAGAAGAGTGGGCCGGCCCTCCAACCGCTATGGAATCTCTCGGGAGATTTCAATGCCCCAGAGAGCGCCTATTACGACGCAGCATCGGGTGCCGTCTTCGTGTCGTCGATCAACGGTCAGATTCTCGAAAAGGATGGCAACGGCTACATCTCGCGCCTGACGCCCGAGGGAAAGGTGGTCAGCGCGAAGTGGGTGATGGGGCTCAACGCGCCGAAGGGCATGCGCAGCGTGCGTGGCACGCTGTGGGTGTCTGACATCGATGAGGTGGTCAGTATCGACATCGCGGCTGGCAGGATTACGTCGCGCGTGAGGGTCGACGGCGCACAGTTCCTGAACGACCTGGCGACCGCACCTGATGGCGCGGTCTACGTATCCGACTCTGCGCTGTCGAGGATCTATGTCGTCAAGGACGGCAAGTCATCGGTGTTCGTCGAAGGTGCCGAGATGGTGGAGCAGCCGAACGGCCTGCTCGTGGACGGCACACGTCTGATTCTCGGAACGATTGGGCCCGCCCAACCGCCGGGCGCGGGCCGGGGGCCAGCGCCGGGGCCTGGAAGGGGAGAGGCGTCGCCCGGTCAGGCGCGCGGGGGAGAGCCGCCTGCGGCTCAGGCGCGAGGGCGAGGCCCGGCAGGGCCAGGCGGACATCTCTTCGCGTTCGACCTCAAGACCAAGCAGAGGACACAGTTGACGTCGCAGCCGGTAGGTGGCATCGACGGCATCGAGCCCGATGGCCGCGGCGGCCTGATTGTCACAGACGTGATCGGTTCGCGCATTTTGCACGTTGCAGCGTCTGGCGAGGTGCGGGTGCTCGGCCAGTTCCCGGCTGCGGGCGCCGACTTCGGCTACATCGGATCGACACGCACCGCGATTGTGCCGTTCCTCTTCGGCAACAACGTCTCGGCTTACGACCTGACGAACGCGCTGCGATAGAGCGATTGGGAGTTGGACAAGCGTCAGATGTTGGGAGTTGGAAGTTGACCGATTTCGCGGAACTGCTCTAGCCCTCCAGATACGTGTATCCGTAAAGCCCGTCTTCGTAGAAGCGGAGCAGACGGCCGGCGCCCTCGTAGTCAACCTGTCCGGCGCGCACGGCGGTCTCCACGTCGGTCCGCAGCTTACCCAAGAGAACCTCGGCGTCGAACTCGACGTAGTCGAGCACCTCGCGCACGGTGTCGCCTTTGATCAAGGTGTCAAGCCTCGCCTTGCCGTGCTCATCAAGGCTGACATGCACGGCGTGGGTGTCGCCGAAGAGGTTGTGCAAGTCGCCGAGAATCTCCTGGTAGGCGCCCACCAGGAACACGCCCAGGTAGTAGGAGTCGCCGTTGACTGCGTGAAGCGGTAGCGTTTTTTTCACATCGCGTCGATCCACGAATCGATCGAGCTTGCCGTCGGAATCGCACGTGATGTCGCCGAGCACCGCGTGGTTCCCCGGCTTCTCGTTCAAGCGATGAAGGGGCATCACCGGGAAGAGCTGTTTGATCGCCCAGGCATCGGGGATCGACTGGAAGAGCGAGAAGTTACAGAAATAGGTGTCCGACAGTTGCTCGTCGAGATTCTGCAAGTCTTCGGGTACTTCACTCAAGCCCGAGACAATGCGCTGGAGCTTGGTGCAGATCGCCCAGAAAAGATTTTCGGCCAGGCTCCGCTGTTCCAGTGGCAGGTAGCCACCGTTGAACAGGCTCAGCGCCATGTCGAGCGCCTGCTGTGCGTCGTGAAACGCTTCGAGCGCGTTGCGCGCGGTGATGTTGTTGTACGTTTCGACGAGGTCGAGGAGCGGCTGTTCCCAGTCGGGATTCGCGCTCGTCGGCACTTTCTCGTCGCGGAACCCGGAAACCCCCAAGACATTGAACACGAGCACGCTGTGGTAGGCGACCACCGCGCGTCCGCTCTCCGAGACGATGGTCGGATGCGGTACGCCTGCTTCGTCGCATACCGTCTGGATGTGATAGACGACGTCGTTGGCGTACTCCTGAAGCGTATAGTTCATGCTCGATTCGAAGTTCGTTTGAGAGCCGTCGTAGTCGACCCCGAGCCCGCCGCCGACATCCACGTACTGAAGACCCGCTCCCAGTTTGGCCAGCTCTGTGTACACGCGGGCGGCCTCGTTGAGAGCCCCCTTCACGATTCGAATGTTCGTGATCTGACTGCCCAGGTGGAAGTGGAGCAGCTTCAGGCAATCCTGCATGCCATGAGCCTTGAGCTCTTCGAGGCCCCGCATGATCTCTGTGACAGTCAGTCCAAACTTCGATCTGAAACCGCCCGATGACTGCCAGCGTCCGCTTCCGCGGGCAGCGAGCTTGACGCGCATCCCGATCTGGGGCCTGACGCCAACTCTCTCCGCGATCTCGAGGATCAGGCCGAGCTCGGTGTACTTTTCGACAACCGGAATGATGGTCCTTCCGATCTTCTGCGCGAGCATCGCGGTTTCGATGTACTCGGCGTCCTTGAACCCGTTGCAGATGATTGGGGTGTCGTTGTCGGCGATGGCCACGACGGCCAGCAGTTCGGGCTTCGAACCCGCCTCGAGGCCGAACTTGTACGGCTTGCCGAAGTTGAGCACCTCTTCGACGACCTGCCGCTGTTGGTTCACTTTGATCGGATAGACGCAGCAGTATCCGCCCTGGTACTGGTGCTGTGCGATGGCGGCCTGGAACACCGAGTAGATCTCGCCCAGACGATGTTTCAGGATGTCTGTGAAGCGGACGAGCACAGGCAAGCTGATGCCGCGCAATTGCAGCCGGTCGACGAGCTCTTTCAGATCGATGGTGCTCGCCGGATCCTTCGTGGGATGCACCTGTACGTGACCGGCCGAGTTTACCGAGAAGTAGCCGTTGCCCCAACGCGACACTTCGTAGAGTTCGCTCGCGTCGTGGACGGTCCAGGCCCTCGAAGTGGACGCGTTGGTGTCGATCTGTACAGGAACGGGTCGCCCGTTCGTGGTCGTGCTCATACTTGGATCTTTCGTACCCAGATCGCGTTGTTCTCCCAGTTGGATTTCTTGAGTGAAAGATCTACGGGTTGCGTTCGTCCGCGCCGATCCGTCGCCCGTGAGGCGACCGTATGGGCTCCGGGAGCGAGAGGATCGATCTCAGCGGACCAGAATGTCCATCCGTACGGCGCGCGCTGCGCGTCGAGCTTTGTTGGCTGCCAAGCGCCACCGTCCACCTGGACGTCAACCTTCTGCAGCCCCGTGCCATCACCATATGCCACGCCCGAGACGGTGAACTTGGACGATCCCGCCGCGGGCTTGGTCACTCGCGCCACCGCGGACTTCACCAGGATGCGCGTAACCGACGTTTCCGTGTATTCGACGCGGTCGCCGACTTGGCGGCCCATGATGGTCACGTAGTCGCGGCCCATGAACCGGCCCAAGAAACGCCTGTTGGTCAACTCGATACGCTCCAGCCACTTCACGTTCGTGACCCCGTACCAGCCGGGGACCACCAAACGCACTGGAAACCCGTGAACGACCGGAAGGGCAGCCCCGTCTACCTCGTAGGCCAGAATGGCGTCGGAGGCGAGCGCCTCCTTCAGCTCGATCGAGCGCGCGAAATTCATCTCGTAATCGGCGCTCCGAATGGTTTCCTTGCCGCGATCGGCGCCCCAGAAGACGGCTTCGATGACGCCCGGTGACGGTTTGGCATCCTCGAGCAGGGCCTTCAGGCTGCACCCGGCCCACGTGGCGTTGCTGACCATCCGGTTCATGACGGCTTCTCGATTGCCCCCGCACTCGAACATCGTGGTGTGCTCGATGCGCGGGCGCTTCTTCAGTTCGTCGAGTGTCAGCGTCAAAGGACGTCCAACCCCACCTTCCACCTTCAGCCGCCACGAGGACGCGTCCACCGTGGGGACGTTGTAGTGAGCGACGGTGAAGGTGTCGTTGACCGGTGTTTTCCAGGTCACTTGGCGGAGGTCGATTCCAAGCGCGTCCTGACCGGGCAGCGTGGTTCCAGTGCGCTTGAAGGCGAAGTTCTCCGGAAAGTCCGTGAACGGCACCAATTGGCTCTGGGCGTCGAGCTGCCAGGCGGCTGGCCACGCCAAGTCTGGGACAATCGCAAGGCCGGCGCCCGCGAGGATGACCTGTTGAATGGCGTCACGTCGAGACAAGCTGCTCATCGGGCTCCTCCGCGTCTTATCGGCTCTGTCGGACTACGTGCACAGCGCTCGACACGCACACCGAGCGTTGTTCGCATCGTAGTGCAGTAATCGTAAATGCGCCGTGGCGAATGCTCAATGACAAAGTGAAGCGTCGCGCTCGTTCTGAGCAGCGTACGATGGACCTGGAGTCCACCGATAGAGAAGAATGAGGAATCGCATGCTCGATCGAGACCCCGCCATCAGAGTTGTGCTGCTCCCCAAGGACACAAACGTGTTCGGAACAATTTTCGGGGGGGTTATCCTCTCGAACATCGATCTGGCCTCGGCGGTGGAGGCCCGTAAGGTCGCGCCGCACCGGTACGTGACCAAGGCGATGCGGGAAGTCGAGTTCCACGCGCCCGTGTTTCTGGGTGATATCGTGAGCTTTTTCACCGAAACGGTTCGAGTGGGCCGCACGTCGATCACCGTTCGTGTCATGGTGGAAGCCGAACGGTGGGGGGCCGACCCTGCAGCACCAGCGGGCGTCGGGCAGGGGCAAAGGGTCAAAGTCACCGAAGCGGAGGTCGTGCTCGTGGCCGTCGACGCTCAGTTGCGCCCGGTGCCGATCCGGACAGATGCGTCATAGGACAGGGCTCAGGGCTCAAGGCCCACGAAGGGCTAGCTGATGAAGTGGGTTAGTACTCGAGGCAACTCGCCGCCCGTTCCGTTCATCGATGCGCTCTTCGCCGGGACAGCGCCTGACGGCGGGCTCTACATGCCCGAGCGGCTTGATCCGCTGCCGCCGGAAGCGTTCGAGACGATTCCAGGGGCAGACATCGTCAAAATCGCCTCATCGGTGGGCGCACATCTCTTCCGAGACGAGATTGCCGCCACGGATCTGAATGCTCTGGTACGAGATGCGCTGGACTTTCCTGTGCCGCTCGTCCAGGTCTCAGAACGTATCTGGGCGCTCGAGCTCTTTCACGGGCCCACGCTCGCGTTCAAGGACGTCGGAGCTCGAGTTCAGGCCCGTCTGCTCCACCACTTCACGGACGGGACCCCCCTGACGATTCTGGTTGCTACTTCTGGGGACACGGGCAGCGCCGTGGCGCAGGCCTTTCACCGGGTTCCCGACACGCGGGTCGTCGTCCTGTATCCGGAGGGCAAGGTCAGCGACGTCCAGGAAGCCCAGATGGCCTCGATGGGTGACAACATCACGGCCCTGTCGGTACAGGGCACGTTTGATGACTGCCAGAGCTTGGTCAAGCAGGCGTTTGCAGACGACGAGCTACGCACCCATGTGTGGTTGACGCCGGCCAATTCCATCAATCTCGGCCGTCTGCTCCCGCAGGTCTTCTACTACTTCGTCCTCGCGGCGGCCGGGCTAAGCCGGAAGCTACCGGAAGAAGGCCCGATCGTCTCGGTGCCGAGCGGCAATTTCGGGAACCTGACGGCAGGTCTGATCGCAAAGCGTATCGGGCTCCCGGTGAAGCGGTTCGTGGCGGCGACAAACGTCAACGACGCCGTGCCCGTGTATCTACGTTCGGGCCGCTATGAGCCACGTCCCTCGGTGCGGACCGTCGCCAATGCGATGGACGTCGGCGCTCCGAGCAATTTCGAGCGCATCCAAGCTCTCTATCACCACGACCTTGGCGCTCTTCGACACGACATGACGGGAGCTTCGTACACGGACAGCCGTGTCGTCGCCGAGATTGGCCAGGTGTATCGACGGTATGGATACATGCTTGACCCGCACGGCGCCATCGGCTGGCTGGCGGTGAGTGAAGCGTTGGCGACGGCCGGACCCGGTGCGGTCGGTGTGTTTCTAGCCACTGCGCACCCGGCGAAGTTTCGGGAAGTCGTCGAGCCTGCGATAGGCGCGGAGGTTCCACTTCCGCCCGTCCTGGCTAAGGCACTCGAGCGGCCGCGGAAGTCGATCTCCATGCCGGCTCACTACACCGCGCTCCTCGAGCTCCTCAAAACCTAGCTAATTCCCAACTATTTCTTGTCCAACTCCCAACGCCCAAGCACTTCCAATTGGGAGTTGGGCAAGCGTCAGTTGGGAATTGGGAGTTGTCGTGACTAGAATCGCCTGATGCCCCCACTCGATACCTTTCGACCCGAATCAGGCGAACTGCCGGTTCGTGACGCCATCCCCGCGCGATATACCTGGGACCTCACCGCGATCTGCCGAAGCTGGGATGAATGGTCGGCGGGATACCAACAACTCGCCGCCGCGATCGAGTCGTTCAAGGCGTTTCAGGGGACTCTCGGTCACGGCGTCGACGCTTTGCTGGCGGCATTCCGCGCCATGGACGACATGGGCGCGCTGAGCTATCGGGTGTGGTACTACGCGTCACTGCAGTACGACCAGGATCAGCGCGACAACGAGGTCAACGGACGCCGTCAACAGGTTCAGATCCTCTTCGCCCGCCAACAGCAGGCCAGTGCCTGGTTCAACCCGGAGCTTCTGGCTGTGCCGCTCGAGACGATCCGGAGTTGGATGGCCAAGGACGAGTCCCTGGCCGTGTACCGGTTCGCGATCGAGAGCCTGTTTCACGAGCAAGAACACGTGCTCGATGAATCCGGCGAGCGATTGTTGTCCTACGCGGGTCGATTCAACAGCGTTCCATCTGATAGCTATTCAGCGCTTACGACGGCGGACATGAAGTTCCCGACGATCGCACTGAAGAGCGGGGAGCGGGTGACGCTGACGTACGGACAGTACCGAGCGTTGCTCGAGACGAACCGACGGCAAGAGGACCGGGCGGCCGCCTATCGCGCGTTTCACCAGTCCTATGCCGACAACCAGAACACCTATGCCGCGATGTACAACGGTGTGTTGCAGCGGGACTGGTTTCACGCGCGGGCTCGCGGATACACGAGCACACTCGATGCGGCGCTCCACGGCAACAACATCCCGACATCGGTCGTCGACAACCTGATTCGGGCGACCAAAGAAGGCGTGGAGCCGTTACGACGGTATCATCGACTGCGGCGTCGGGTGCTTGGGCTCGACACCTATAGATTGTTCGACGTGTTCGTGCCCCTCGCCGAGCACGAGACAAAGTATCCCTATGACGAGGTGGGTGACTGGATTGTGGATTCCGTCGCACCCCTGGGTCTCGACTACCAGCAACAGGTCCGCCTGGCCTTCGAGGGTCGTTGGATCGACGTGTTCGAGAACGCAGGGAAGCGAAGTGGTGCGTATTCGGCGCCCGTCTATGGGTCTCACCCGTACATGCTGCTCAACTACAACGAAACACTCGATGCCGTGTTTACTCTTGCGCACGAAATGGGTCACTCGATGCATACCCTGCTGTCGCATCGGGCCCAGCCGTTCATTTACGCGGGCTACACGATCTTCGTGGCCGAGGTCCCGTCCACGCTCAACGAGGCGTTATTCCTTGATCTGATGCTCGACCGCGCCCGGACGCGGCAGGAACGAGCGGTGCTGCTCCAGCACGCAATCGACAGCATCGCGAGCACGTTCTACGCACAGGTCCTCTTCGCCGACTTCGAGCTGCAAGCGCATCGTTTGGTGGAGAACGACCTGCCGATCACGGCCGAGAGCCTGAACACGATCTATGCGTCGCTGCTGCGTGATTTCTACGGCGACGTGCTCGACGAGGAGGGTGTTTCGAAGGTGACGTGGGCGCGGATTCCGCATTTCTTCAACTCGCCCTACTACGTCTACCAGTACGCAACGTGCTTCGCCTCCACCGCCCGGCTCATGCAAGACTTCCGTTCGGCAGACGCCGGCACCAAACAGGATGGGGTCGAGCGGTACCTCTCGTTGCTGCGCTCCGGTGGCAGCGACTATCCGATGACGCTCCTCGCCCAGGCGGGCGTGGATTTGAGTCAGCCGGAGACGGTCCGCGCTGTGGCCACTCAGCTCGATACCCTCGTGGGGCGTTTGGAGGAGGAGCTCGGGTAGAACGTCGAGAGGTTTCCCCGGCGTGTCGGCCGTGTGGGGGACCGTTGACGTAGATTTCGGCGCCGTGTATCATTGCATCCGGATATACGGATAGATGGTGACACCCATTCTCGAACACATGACGGCGCTGTCGGACCCGACGCGGTGCCGCATGCTCCTCCTGCTGGAACGTCACGAACTGACCGTCTCGGAGCTGTGCACCGTGCTTCAGATGCCTCAGTCGAGCGTGAGTCGCCACCTGAAGACGCTGGCCGACGACGACTGGGTATCGTCGCGGCGCGACGGCACGAGTCGGTTCTACAGCATGCCGGCCGACCTCGACGCCGGGGCCAAGCGCTTGTGGCCACTTATTCGTGAGCAGGTCGCTGGCACGTCCGGGGCTGTCCAGGACGACCGCCGTTTGCGTGGTGTGCTGAACCGGCGCCGCGCCAAGTCACAGGAGTTTTTCGCGACGGCGGCGGCTGGCTGGGATCGCATTAGGGTCGATCTCTTCGGCGACACATTCTTCCTTTGGGCGGTGCTGGGTCTGATCGATCCGACGTTGGTCGTTGGCGACCTCGGATGTGGAACCGGACAACTAGCTGAGACCGTCGCTCCGTACGTTCGCCGCGTGATCGCCGTCGATGGATCGATAGACATGATCGACGCGGCACGCGTGAGGCTCGAAGGGGCGCGAAACGTGGATCTGAGACGCGGCGAGCTCGAGAGCTTGCCGATCGAAGACGGCGAACTGGACGCCGCGATGCTGTCGCTGGTACTGCACTATTCGCCCGACCCTGGGCGCGCGCTGGCCGAAGTGGGACGGGTCGTACGCCCAGGAGGCCGAGTGCTCGTGGTGGACATGTTGCCGCACGAGCGCGAGGAGTACCAGCAGCAGATGGGTCACGTCTGGCTGGGGTTTTCAGACAAGCAGATGACGCGTTTTCTCAACAACGCCGGCTTTGCCGACGTGCGAGTGCGGATGTTGCCGGCCGATCCAGACGCAAAGGGGCCGGCGCTCTTTGCAGCGGTGGGTGTGAGACAGGCAAGTGGTTAGGTGTGGGGGAGTCAGGTGGCTGGGGAGCTGGGGAGTTGGGTCCGAAAGGACTCGGCTACCGAGCTACCCAGCCACGTTATCAACTGAGAAATGACGCGGTGGCTTCAGCCACCGCGGTGGAGAAGAGAGCAATGGCACCAGCAGTGAGTGAGATGCACGCATACGACCTGGCAACGCAGGCGGGTCGCGTTCCCTACAAAGTTGCCGATCTTGGCCTTGCGGAGTTCGGTCGCAAGGAACTGCGCTTGGCGGAGGGCGAGATGCCAGGCCTGATGGCGATTCGCAAGCGCTACGAGGGCAAGAAGCCGCTGGCCGGAGCCCGGATCATGGGCAGCCTGCACATGACGATTCAGACGGGCGTGCTCATCGAGACACTGTCGCTTCTCGGAGCCGATGTGCGGTGGGTCTCCTGCAATATCTTCTCGACGCAGGATCACGCGGCCGCGGCCGTCGTCGTCGGTCGTCCGGAAACGGGCGGCACGGTGCAGAGTCCGAAAGGTATTCCCGTTTTCGCCTGGAAGGGTGAGACGCTCGATGAGTATTGGTGGTGCACGGTCGAGTGCCTGGTCTGGCCGGACGGCAAGGGCCCCTCGCTGATCGTTGATGACGGCGGCGACGCCACACTCTTTGTGCACAAGGCGGCCGAGTACGAGAAGGCCGGCAAGGTGCCAACGTTCAATCCTGAGAAGGATCCCGAGGAATGGGGCGTCATTCTGAAGGCCCTCGGGAGCGAGCTCTCGAAGAACCCCGGCAGGTGGACGTCCATCGCGAAGGGCATCCGCGGCGTCAGCGAGGAAACGACGACCGGCGTGCACCGCCTGTACACGATGGAGAAGGAAGGCACGCTCCTTTTCCCCGGCATCAACGTCAACAACTCGGTGACCAAGAGCAAGTTCGACAACATCTTCGGCTGCCGTCACTCGCTCACCGACGGCATCTGCCGCGCCAGCGATGTGATGATGGGCGGCAAGCTTGCGTTCGTGGCCGGCTACGGCGACGTAGGTAAGGGCTGCGCGCAGGCGCTCCGTGGGCAGGGCGCACGAGTGGTCATCAGCGAAATCGACCCAATCTGCGCGCTGCAGGCGGCGATGGAGGGTTTCGAGGTCAACACGCTCGAGAACGTGATCGACAAAGCGGACATCTTCATCACCACGACAGGCAACTTCAACATCATCACCGCCGACCACATGGCGAAGATGAAGGACAAGGCCATCGTGGGCAACATCGGTCACTTCGACAACGAGATCGACATGGCCGGTCTGCAGAAGTTCAAGGGAATCAAGCGGATCAACATCAAGCCGCAGTACGACGAGTGGGTGTTCCCCGACGGCCACAGCGTGATGATTCTGGCGGAGGGCCGCCTGCTCAACCTCGGCTGCGCGACCGGTCACCCGAGCTTCGTCATGTCGGCCTCGTTCACGAACCAGACGTTGGCGCAGCTCGAGCTGCACGCGAACGCGGAGAAGTATGGCAAGACTGTGACGATGCTGCCGAAGAAGCTGGACGAAGAGGTCGCGCGGTTGCACCTCGACCAGATAGGCGTGAAGCTGACAAAGCTCACGAAGGAGCAGGCTGATTACATTGGTGTCCCCGTCGAGGGTCCGTATAAGCCGGACTTCTATCGCTACTAGCTGGTAGCCGGTGGCTGGTAGCCGGAAGGCGGGTAACGCTTCAGCGTTGGCGGCGTGGGCAGTTGAATGAGGGCGGGTCCTTCCGGACCCGCCTTTTCTCTTGTCATCGCCGGTGCGATCAACTCCCTTGTCATCGGTGCGATCGACTCGCCGAGGAGCAGGCCTATGAGCGGTTCCATGAGGATTCGTTGGGCGCGCGTGCTATTGGGTGGCTTCCTGGCCGAGGTCGGCGTGTTCGCCATCGTGTTCCCGGTCCAGTACCTGTTCGGCGACCAAGCCTTCCTGGCGTCCATTCCGGTGGCGTCGGTGGCGATGCCGTTGCTGTTCGCCCTCTGGGTCGCCCGGGGGCTCGAGTCTCGCTTCGTTCTGCACGGGGCGCTCGTGGGTGTTGTGGCGGCGCTCATCTATCTGGCTATTGCATGGGGTCAGCCCGAGCCGCTGCTCTACCTTGTCTCGCATGGCTTGAAAGTTGTAGGAGGTGTCGCGGGCGGGTTCATGGCCGAACGACGGAGCCGAGCGGTCGTGGCTGCTGCGCGCGCGCTATCAGCAGGTTGATCGATTCTCGATCGCCCCCCGCCCAAGGGTAGAGGCTGCCCGCACTGACGAGGGCGTTAGCCGCGGGCGGCGGCTGCCTCGGCCGGCTCGCGCCTTGTGGCGCGCTGGCCAAGAAGGACCCGCAGCACACGGCGAAGTGGCTCGGCAGCTCCCCACAAGAGTTGGTCGCCGACTGTGAACGCGGACAGGTAATCACCGCCCATCGCCAGCTTGCGAAGCCGTCCGACGGGAACCCGTAGCGTGCCGGTCACTGCGGCCGGTGTGAGCGCCCGGAGAGACGATTCCTTGTCGTTTGGCACGACGGTTACCCATTCGTGGGCCGACCCAATGAGCGCCTCGATCTCGCCGATCGGGATGTCCGAGGTGAGCTTGAGCGTCAGCGCCTGGCTGTGGCAACGCATCGAACCGATGCGGACGCAAAGCCCGTCCATCGGAATCGCCGTTCCACGCCCGAGGATCTTGTTGCCCTCGGCCATTGCTTTCCATTCTTCCTTGCTCTGACCGTTTCCAAGGTCCTTGTCGATCCAGGGCAGGAGACTCCCGGCGAGCGCGTGACCGAACTGCGCCGCAGGAAGATCCGAGGCGCGTAGCGCTTCGGTGACGCCACGGTCGATCTCGAGGATCGCGGCATTCGGGTCCGCAAGCGGCCGGGCGACCGAGTCATGCAGGTAGCCCATTTGGGCGACCAACTCGCGCATATGCTTGGCGCCGGCGCCGGACGCGGCCTGATAGGTCATCGCCGATACCCACTCGACCACGCCTGCCTTGAACAGGCCGGTCATAGCCATGAGCATCAGGCTGACGGTGCAATTGCCACCGATATAGTCCTTGATCCCCCCGTCGAAGGCTCGGTCAATGACGTCACCGTTGACCGGGTCGAGCACGATCACCGCATCGTCTTTCATGCGGAGCGTGGATGCTGCGTCGATCCAATAGCCGTTCCAGCCCGCCTGTCGCAGCTTGGGGTGGAACTCGGTCGTGTAATCGCCACCCTGACAGGAGATCAGCACGTCCATGGCGGCAAGTTCACGGAGGTCGGTGGCGTCCTTGACTGCGCGGCCGGCTTTGCCGACGTCTGGCGCCTTTGCGCCAGCCTGAGAAGTCGAGAAGAAGACCGAGTCAATGAGATCGAAATCGCGTTCCTCGCGCATCCGCTGCACGAGGACGGAACCCACCATCCCTCGCCAACCAATAAGCCCGACGTTCATACTCTTCAGTTTAGCCGTTTTCTACGCAAAGGTAGACTCGATACAGATCATCGATGCAGTACCGATACCGACCTGCCGTGGTTGAGCAACTCTGGCAACACGGCATCCATCCAGCGCCGACCACGTCTCCCGACCTAGTTCGCGAATTCGTCAACGACCTCTACCGATACGAGCTGCGCCGCCTACGCGATCGCCTCGTACGGAAGGAGATCCCCAAAGTGGGGTACTACGATCGTGTCCTCGCCATTCGGCTCAGGTACCCGCTGCTGTCGATGAAATCACATCAGTGGCTGGACTAGCCGGGTTACCGGCCACAGGCTACCGGCGTTTCCGGGCGGTATCATAGCGATGATGTCCCAGGTTAACGCTGTGAGGTCGAAGCTCCCTTCGAGCGGCGTCAGCATCTTTGCGGTCATGTCGCGCTTGGCGAACGAGCATGGCGCGATCAACTTGTCGCAAGGATTCCCTGATTTCGATTGCGTGCCGGAGCTCGTGGAGACGGTTGCGCGTTACATGAGAGAGGGGCATAACCAGTACGCACCCATGCCGGGCGTGGCTGTGCTCAGGGAGGCGCTGGCGATGAAGATCGAGCGGCTCTATGGGCGTCGATACGATCCTGATACGGAAATCGCTATCACGACTGGGGCCACGGAGGGTCTGTTTGCCACGCTTACCGCGTTTGTCCATCCAGGAGACGACGTCCTGCTCTTTCAACCCGCGTACGATTCGTACGTTCCTGCGATTCAGCTGAGCGGAGGGATTCCGAGATTCGTAACGCTCCGGTATCCGGGCTACGAGATCGATTGGGACGAGGTTGGACGGGCCATCACGCCGCGCACGCGAGTCATTGTGATGAACTCGCCACACAACCCGACGGGAATGATTTGGCGGCCTGAGGACATCACAGAACTGGGACGCATCCTGCAACGCACGGATGCGATCGTCGTGGCCGACGAGGTCTACGAGCACATCCTCTTCGATGGCGCACGTCATGAGAGCCTGGCGCGATACCCAGAGATCGCGGAGCGCGCTGTCGTGATCAGCTCGTTCGGCAAGACGTATCACACAACGGGCTGGAAGGTTGGCTACTGCGCGGCGCCGGCGCCGCTCGTGACCGAGATTCTTCGGGTGCGCCAATGGATCACGTTCGCCGTGAACGGCGCAGTGCAGCGGGCATACGCAGATTTCGTGGCTCGCGACCCAGACTGTGCATCGGTCACGGAGTTCTACCAGGGTCGCCGCGACCGGTTCCTGGCTCTCATCGAAGGATCGCGCTTTCGACCGATGCCGTGTCGCGGCACGTTTTTTCAGATGCTCGACTACTCGGCTATTACAGACGAGGGCGATTCGAGCTTCGCAATCAGGCTCACGCGTGAGCACGGCGTCGCGGCGATCCCGGTCTCACCGTTTCTCCAGGGCGGCGAGACTCCTGGGCCGGTGCTGCGTTTCTGCTTCGCGAAGCGGGACGAGACGCTCGAGCGCGCGGCTGACCGGTTGCTGAAGGTTTAAGGTGAGCCGAAGAGTCGTTGTCCTTTTCGCGGGCCTTCTCGTTGCACGCGGTCTCGACGCGCAGATTGCAAGACCGCTCCCCGACGAGAAGTCGTTTTTTGCCGCCACACAAGAGAACCTGACGCGTTCGCAGCGCGAGCAGTTTCGGTTTGCGTACAAGGAGCGCCGGACAGAGTTGCACATGAACCCGTTCGGACGCATCGGGAGCGGTGCGACGCGCGCCTACGAAGTCACTCCGATGAACGATGGGGCCGTGACTCTCAGGCGACTGATCGAGAGTGATGGGAAGCCTGTGTCGAATAGTCCCGTGGAGCGGTTGGAACGCCGTGACTGGGGCGGTCGTCCCAGAAAGTCGGCGGTTGACGACACGGCTGCGGTGCTCAGATTCGCCATCGATCGTCGCGAGACGGTTCAGGGTCGGGACGCGATCGTGGTGCGCTTCTGGCCACGTGAGAACGCGAAGCCCGAAACTCGAGAGGGACGCCTTGCCAGCCTATTCGAGGGTTCAATCTGGGTGGACGAGGCTGCGCGCGAGGTGATGCGCGTCGAAGCAACGGCCAAAGACGACATCTCCTACGGGCTTGGAATGATCGCGCGTCTCGGCGAAGGGGCGACGGTGACGCTGACCAGGGAGCACATCGAGGGCCACATCTGGCTGCCAACCTCGATTCACTTCGTTGGCCAGGGACGAGCCATGGTCTTTCGCAAACTGAACATCGACCACGCGATTCAGTGGTTCGACTACAGGAGGGTCACGAGTTAACTCCCAACTCCCAACTTCCAATTTACTTTGACCTTCGAACTTCAAACTTCGAACTTTCTCCTGCCGGGAGCTGGTACGGTGCTGGCCGCCTTGACGAGACTCTCGGATACAGAGCCAACCCCAGCGCCGCAAAGAGCAGGGAGCGAACGCGCCGGACAAGGGCCAGTGCGCCGCCTCCGGTCAGCCCGAGAGCGCTTGCGACTCCGGCATTCGAAGCTTCCAGGGTGCCGATATTCGCTGGTATTGCCGCCGACGCAATACTGGCGAGGCGAGCAAACGTTTCGACCGCGAGGGCTTCGGTCGCGCCGGTCGATTGACCGATGGCCCAGAAGACGAGCCACACCTCGAAGGCCATCAGGAGGTAGCACACGACCGGTAGCCATGTGAGGATCAGCAACCTGCGAGGGCTCCCGCGGAGCAGATCGAGCATGACGTCTTCGACATCGAGAATGAACTTTACAACGCGCGACGTTTCGAGGCGGCGTCCTGTCACGCGCTCCATCATCACGACGAGTCGTCCGAGATAGTCGCCAGTTCGCCGCCTGGCCATGAATGCCAGAAGCCCTACGACCAGTACCGCCCCAATCGAGACGAAAGTGAAGACCGCGTCCCACGCGCCGGGCATTGGAATCTGCCTGAGCGCCACATAGGAAACCAATCCGGCCACGATGATGGCCGTGACCCCAAACGCGAGACGCTCGAGTGCGACGGCTGCGGCCGTCACTCTCGCAGGCAGTCGATCGTAGAGCAACAGCACTTTCAAGGGTTCGCCCGCGATGCCCCGAATGGTGAAGAAGCTGATGGCGTCGGCGGCAAGTCGCACCCTGAACAGGCGCGAAAAAGGCGGGCGGGCATCGTCGGGAAACGCCACTGACCAACCCCAGGTGCGGAGCAAATGCCAGAGCGTGCTGGGCAGAAGAACGACCGGGAGCGCAAGCCCAAGCCGGCCCAGGCTCTCGAGCGTCTCCTCGAGGTTGATGTAGTAGAGGGTAACGACGAACAGCGCGCCGCCGAGGATAGCGGCGACCAACGCAACGAGTTGAGGAATCGAACGCTTCACCTAGCCGCGACTATTCCTCGCCGGGTTCGTCCTTGTCGTCCGCTAGTTTGTCCGCCGGCTCACTCGTTGCGACATTGTCGAACTCGACCGCGTCGTCCTCGCCCGAGAGATCGTCGACCGCGTAGATCCGACCGTCGCTGCGCTCCTTGATCGGGCCACGAGGACGATGTTCCTGCTGTGGGCCCTTCTTCGCCCCACGAAGTCGCTTTGGAGGTGCGGGAGGGCCGAAGTTCGCGCTGCGATCGCGGCCACCCGGTCCCATCGGGGCGCCGCCCGGCGGTCCAAAACGTGGTGAAAAACCTCCGCCACCTGGACGCGGGCCGCCAAAGCCGCCGCCAGAGCCACCGCTGAATCCGCCGCCTCCAGTCGGACGAGGACTGAACCCCCCGCCCGGGCGCGGCGGCGGACGATCTTCGCGGGCGCGGGCCTCACTGACCGCGAGGTTGCGGCCTTGAAAGGGTTGTGCATCAAACCGCTTGATGACTTCTTCTGCGGCTGCTCGCTCGGTGAACTCCACGAACGCGAAACCGCGGGGGCGGCCAGTCTCCCGATCGACCGGCATGACGATGTGCGAGGGCTCCGCGACGGCTGCAAAGTGAGCGCGGAGATCCGCTTCGCTTGCGCCGTATGGAAGGTTCCCGATGAACAAACGGACTGCCAAGGTCTCCTCGTGAAAAACGCTGTGCTGCGAAAGCGGCCTCGATTCTAACTCAAAAGATAGGGGGAAGGGGGATAGGGGGAAGGGGAAATAGGGGGAAGGGGAAGAGCATCAGGGGGACAAGGCGTTACGGGTTCCAAACAGCGACGGCACGTCCGAGGCGTTCAGTCGAGTGGCCTCGGTGAGGCCCACGGCGGCGGCAGCGCGGCCAATGAGCTCGGGCGCGGTGACTCCAGCCTTCCTGAGCTCCCGTACGCTCGTATCACCGTCGGACTTGCTCAACTTGGCTCCGTCGGGGCCCAGGATGAGCGGATGGTGCACGAACTCCGGGGGCGTCGAGCGTCCCATCATTCGTGCGAGACGGACTTGGCGACCTGTTGAGTCGGCCAGGTCCTCGCCGCGAATGACCAGCGTGACACCCTGTCGAAAGTCATCGACCGTGACCGCGAACTGATAAGTCCAGTGTCCGTCTCGATCTCGTAGTAGTAGATCGCCGCACTGGCTTTCGGGGACCTGGACCATGCGGCCGAGCAGCCAATCCTCAACGCACACACTTCCGGCCTCGATCTGCACGCGGATCCCCATGCCGGCGGTTTCGGGAAGCCGGCGGTCTCGGCAGTGGCCCCCGTAGCGTTCGCGGGCAGTGTTTTTCCGCGAACACCTGCAGGCGTATGCATGGTGATCGTGCCGCAGGAGGGCGAGTGCTTCTTCGTAGACGGCAGGCGTGTCGCTTTGCCGAAGCACTGGGTCACGGCCCTCGTCAGCGACGAAGCCGAGCCAGTCGAGGTCGTCGAGGATTGCCGCCTCGAAGGCAGGTCGGCTCCGTAATCGGTCGTGGTCTTCGATCCGAAGAAGTACACGTCCACGAAGGGCCCGCGCGATGCCCCACACATAGATTGCATTCACCACATGTCCCAGATGCAGGTACCCTGTTGGAGAGGGCGCGAACCTCGTGACCGGCGCCCCGGTCAATCGTTGTGCGAGTCGCTCGAGATCGAGATGCGAATTCGGTTTCATTCTGTTTATCCCTTTGCCCCCTTCCCCTTGGCCCTCTTCCCCCTTGCCCCCTTCCCCCTTGCCACCTTGCCCCGATGATCCCATGGCTTCAACGTCTCGACCCGTTTCCGCCCGTTGAAAAGGCGCTTCGCGAGCCCAACGGCTTACTCGCGGCCGGGGGCGATCTGTCCGCAGAGCGTCTCCTCGATGCGTACGCCCGCGGTATCTTTCCGTGGTTCAGCGACGACGAGCCCGTGCTGTGGTGGAGTCCGGATCCGAGGATGGTTTTGTACGTGGCCGAGCTTCATGTGTCGCGATCACTTCGGAGAGTGATTCGTTCGACCCGGTTCCGCGTTAGTTGGGACCGGGCATTCGGGGAAGTCATGGCGAGCTGTGCCGAGCCGCGGGAGGGACAAGACGGAACATGGATCACGCCAGCCATCGAAGAGGCATACGGCGCCCTTGCAGACACCGGCCACGCGCACTCGGTCGAAGTCTGGGAGGCGCATGAGCTTGTGGGCGGCCTTTACGGCGTGGCGATCGGTCGCATGTTCTACGGCGAGTCGATGTTCGCTCGGCGTGATGACGCGTCGAAGGTGGCGCTCGCGTTCCTTGTTCGTCAGCTCCAGCGGTGGGGTTTCCTGTTCGTTGATTGCCAGATCGCAACCGCTCATCTGAAGTCGCTCGGCGCCCGGGAGATTCCGCGGGCTGAATTCGTCCGGCAGGTCAGCCAACTTGTCAGGCAACCCGCCGTCCCGACAAAGTGGGTCTTTGATGCGGACATCGCTGGAACCCTCTGAGTACAATGACAAGAGAGGCATGAGTACACGGCCGGGTTCGAGTGAGTCGACGCTGACCGAGTCGCGCAACGACCAAAAGGTCGAGAGACCGCGCATGTGGCGTGTGCTGCTCCACAACGACGACTACACCACTCAAGACTTCGTCGTATGGATTCTGGAGACGATTTTCCACAAGCCCCGGGCAGAGGCATTCGCCATCATGATGAGCGTGCATCGCTCGGGCCTTGGAGTCGCCGGCGTCTATACGCACGACGTGGCGGAGACAAAGCTGAAAGCGACCCAGCAGGTCGCCGAGGTGCATGAGTTCCCACTCCTGGTGACCATGGAAGCCGAGCCCCAATACGAGACGCACTAGGACTCCATGAGTCAGACACCTGTTCCGTTTGCGCCCGAGACGCTCGAGACCATCCAGCGGGCATTTCGCCTGGCTACGGACCGTCGTCACGATGCGGTCGGTTTGGAGCACCTGTTGTTGGCCATCACCGATGAGCCGCAGGGGAGGCGGGTGCTCGCGTCGTGCGGTGTGGATCTCGAGGCGCTTCGCCTGCAGTTGGGCGAGGTGCTCACGAAGGCCTTCCCGCCCGTGCCCGCGCCGACAACTGTCGAGCCGGAGCCAACGCTTGGCTTCGGACGCGTCATTCAGCAGGCGCTGATGCACGCGGCTGTTTCGAGCGCTACGCACGCCGACAGCGGCGGCCTTCTCGTGTTCCTGCTGCAGGAGGAAGACAGCCACGCCGCCTACTTCCTCAGATCGCAGGGAGTCGAGCGCCTGACCCTCCTGCGGGTCATCTCGCACGGCGACAGGGGAACCGCTGCAGGCTTGCCGGCCGGAGACGACGCCCCACCTGCTCCGCAGAGGGATCCGCTGGAGGCATTTGCCTCCAATCTCAATGCTCGCGCGGCCGCAGGAAAGATCGATCCCCTCATCGGCCGAACGCTCGAGCTCGAGCGCATGATTCAAGTGCTTGGCCGTCGCCGAAAGAACAACCCATTGCTCGTGGGTGAACCCGGAGTAGGCAAGACCGCGTTGGCAGAGGGCTTGGCGCTGCGCATACACGAGGGGCAGGTGCCTGAGGCACTGAGAAAGGCGACCGTCTACGCATTGGACTTGGGCTCGCTCATCGCTGGCACTCGATATCGCGGCGATTTTGAGGAGCGAGTCAAGCAAGTGCTCGAACGGCTCGCGAAGGAGGAACACGCCATCCTCTTTATCGACGAGATTCACTCCCTTGTCGGCGCCGGGGCCGCGTCGGGGGGCGCGATGGACGCTGGCAACCTCCTCAAGCCCGCCCTTGCCAGCGGCACGCTTCGCTGCATCGGATCGACGACGTTCAGTGACGTCAAGCAATCGTTCGACCGCGATCGGGCGCTTTCGCGGCGGTTTCAGAAGATCGATGTGCTCGAGCCGTCACTAGACGAGACGATCGAGATCTTGAAGGGTCTGCGCGGCCACTACGAGGCGCATCACAGCGTGAAGTTCTCAGACGAGGCGCTCGAGACTGCTGTCGCGTTGTCGGCCAAGCATTTGAAAGATCTGCACTTGCCAGACAAAGCCATTGACGTTATGGATGAAGCCGGTGCGGCCCACAAGCTGCTGCCGGACGACCAGCGTTCCGGCACAATCGGTGCGGCCCAGATCGCGCAGATTGTGGCCAAGATGGCCCGGGTGCCCGTGCAGGCAGTGTCGAGCGACGACAAGCGTGCCCTGGCGACACTCGACACCGAGTTGATGAGCGTGATTTTTGGCCAGGATGGCGCGATTGGAGAGGTTGTGTCGGCCATCAGGCTGTCACGGTCGGGCCTGCGATCCCCTGAGAAGCCAATCGGCAATTTCCTCTTCGCGGGTCCGACCGGCGTGGGCAAGACCGAGCTCGCGCGGCAGCTGGCGCGCATTCTCGGAGTCGAGTTCGTCCGATACGACATGTCCGAGTACATGGAGAAGCACGCCGTCTCCAGGCTCATTGGGGCTCCCCCGGGCTACGTCGGCTACGAGGAGGGCGGGCTGCTCATTGACGCGATACGGAAGTCGCCGCACTCAGTGCTGCTGCTCGATGAAATCGAAAAGGCCCACCCTGACATGTTCAGCATCCTCCTGCAGGTGATGGATCACGCAACGCTCACCGACTCCCATGGGCGGAAGGCTGACTTCCGTCACGTTATCCTCATCATGACGACCAATGCGGGCGCACGCGATCTCTCCGACCGCCGGATGGGATTTGGCGAAGCGGGGAAGGGCGGGTCCACGCGGGGCGCCTTGGAGCGGATGTTCACGCCGGAGTTCCGCAATCGCCTCGATGCTATCGTGAACTTCCAGGCGCTGGGTACCGCGGAAATCGAGCGCGTGGTGGACAAGCAGATTGAGGAACTGCGCGCCATGGTCGTTGCCAAACGCGTCAGCATCGAGCTCGATCCCGGCGCCCGCGCGTGGCTGGCAGCGAAGGGATTCGATCGATCATTCGGCGCTCGGCCGATGGCGCGTCTCATCGAGCGCGTGATCAAGAAGCCTCTCTCAGAGGCGTTGCTCTTTGGTTCGCTTGCCGACGGGGGCGTGGTGCGTATTGCGGTGGAGAACGACGCCATAAAATTGGTGGTTGGGGTCAGATCTTGAATTTTGCATCCGAGGCGCTATTTGTTTCGATGAGTCCGTGTTCCTTGGATGCAAAATTCAAGATCTGACCCCATGACCTTCTCTGACATTCGCCGCGAATACCGCGGAGCACCCCTGAGCGATGCCGACTCCGACGCCGATCCGGTTCGTCAGTTCACGCGCTGGTTCGACCAGGTAAGAGATCTCGAGACTGATCCGACCGCGATGGCGTTAGCCACGGCAACGCGCGCCGGTCTTCCGTCGGTACGTATGGTGCTGCTCAAGGATCTGGACGAGCGCGGCTTCGTCTTCTACACCAACTATGGAAGTCGCAAGGCGCGGGACATAGGGGAAACAGGACGCGCCTCGTTGTTGTTCTATTGGTCGTCACTCCTGCGTCAGGTGCGCATCACTGGACACGTTGAGAAAGTAAGCGAGGCGGAGTCCGACGCCTATTTCTTCACACGTCCGCGAGAGAGTCGCTGGAGCGTCTACGCATCGCAGCAGAGCGAACGGGTCGAGAGTCGCGCGACCCTCGAATCGCTCTTCGAGTCGGCGGCGAAGCGGTACGGCGACGACGTACCGCGACCGTCTTGGTGGGGCGGCTATCGGGTTCTGCCGGACGAGTTCGAATTCTGGCAAGGACGCCCCAATCGACTGCACGACAGAATGCGATACGTCAAGCAACACGGGGGCGGCTGGCAACGCGAGCGACTCGCGCCGTAGGAGGGCGGGGTAGGGCCTACAGGGCGAGGCAGGCGGGTCCACCCTGCCCCGCGATGCCCCGCGTGGCCTGTGCTATCGTCCTGTCCTTCGATGCTCCCAGCAGAGTTTGAGATCTCGACGGAACAGTCGCGCCTCGACGTTGGCCTCGTGCACGAGTTCCTCAGCTCCACGTACTGGGCCGAAGGACGAAGCCGCGAGACAGTTCAGCGCTCGATTGAGAACTCCCTCTGCTTCGGGGTCTATCACTCGGGTCGTCAGATAGCGTTCGGAAGAATGATCACGGATCGAGCGGTGTTCGCGTATCTCTCCGATGTATTCGTGCTGCCCGAGTGGCGTGGACGGGGCGTCGGTAAGGCGCTTGTCCGCGCGATGCTCGAGCACCCTGATGTGGCAGGGCTGCAGGTCTGCCTGCTGCGCACGCGCGATGCGCACGGTCTGTATGCTCAATTCGGCTTCAGTTCGTTGCCGCAACCGGACGAGATGATGGGGCGCCATCCGCAGTCGTGACCGTGTGCCACGCCGAGTCAGCATGACGGCCTTTTCCGACGCGTGGTGGGCGCGCTTTCAGGAGCGCCTCAACGCAGACATCGAGATGCAGCTCATCGGTCAGTGGTTTACCCTGGCGATGTCGTTCGGCTGCGGTGAGCGCCGTTGTATCGTGCGGTTCGAGCGAGGCAAGGTCCTGCAAGTCGTGCAGTCGCCGCGCCTCGACGTTCGATGCGACTTTGGCGTTCGCGCGAGCCAGGAGATCTGGGAAAAGTTCCTCGCCGAATCCCCCGAACCGCTTTACCACGACGTGTTTGCCATGATCATGCGGGTCCCTGGCTTCGTACTCGAGGGCGACACCCTGGTGGCGATGCAGAACGCACGCGCTCTCCATCGCGCGATGCGCGTGATGCGCACGATCGGCGCGTAGTGTGAGCGTCGTGACCATCGAGCCCATCATCGGCCGCTACTTGAACCTGGACATCGAGGGCATCGCTCAGCGGATCTACTTCGAGGAGTGCGGCCAGGGCGTCCCGCTCCTGTGCTTGCACACGGCGGGTGCCGACAGCCGCCAGTATCGCCACCTGATGGCGGATTCCTCCGTCAGCGCGAGGCACCGGATTATCGCTTTCGACATGCCGTATCACGGCCGTTCCAATCCACCCGACGAATGGTGGCTTCAAAAGTATGCGCTGACGACCTCGGCGTATCTTTCGACTATTCGAGCGGTGTGGAGGGCTCTCGATCTCGAGCGCCCTGTCGTCATGGGCTGCTCGATGGGTGGTGCGATCGTGTTGAAGCTCGCGGCCGAATTCCAGAGCGAGCTGCGGGGAATCGTCGGACTCGAGAGCGCCGTCTACGCCCCGGGCCGATACAACGAGTTCTTGCACCATCCCGCAATTCACGGGGCCGAGTTGGCGGCCACTTACACATACGGCCTCAACGCGCCGTTCAGCCCCGAGGTCAACGCGCGCGAAAACTGGTGGATCTACAGCCAGGCAGGCCCCGGCGTGTATGCGGCTGGCGTCCATTTCTACAGCGTCAATTGGGACGGCCGGGAAGACATCAAGCGAATCGATACTGCCGTGTGCCCGGTGTCGCTGCTGACGGGCGAATACGACTACTCGTGCACGCCGGAGATGACGCGTCAGGTGGCCGCGGCGATTCCCGGTTCGCGGCTCGTCATCATGAAAGGTATCGGCCACTTTCCGATGATCGAGAACTATCCTCTATTTCGCGAGTTCCTATTACCAGAGCTTGCGCACATCGTCGGCGCCTGATGGGTGTCTTGCGAGTCTGTGAATCCGCGCTCGCAGCCGAACGGCTGGGGCGTGCGCGAGATCTCGTTCGATCATGCTCGCCAGGGACGCGTGTCATCATCGTGGGCGATTCGCGGGGGGCGGCAGACGATCTGGCGCGCGATGTGGCAGCGTCGGTCGATGCGACGTTCGGCGTACAGGCGACTCAGCCTCACACAGCTCGCAGCCCGGAGCGCCATAGTGGCACTGGCCGCCGATGGCCAGACCCCGAGTGCTCGGCTGGGCGCGGAAGCCGTCGCAACCAGGGCAGCGTTCGACGCAAGACGGGACGGATCCCTGTCCTATTTCGGACCGGTAGCAGACACGCCAGGCTTCCCGCGTGCGCTCGCTCGCACTCTTCAGGAGATCCGCCTGTCAGAGGTCGAAGGTCGAAGTCTTGCCAGTCTTCCGCTGGCCGGACCAGACCTTGCCAATCTCCTCGAACGATTCGAGTCGTTGTTTCGTGGTGCATCTACCGTTGACCGGGCCGAGCTGTTTCGCGCGGCGGCACGCCTAGCGAGACGTCAGCGGGTTGCCGACGTCGTGGTGCTTCTCGACGTTTCGATCGACCACCCAGCCCTGCGTGACTTTGTCGCGGCCGTCGTTGACGGCGCGGAGACGACCCTTGCTACGGTGCCGAGCGGTGACCGGGATTGCGTCAGGTCTCTGACAGAAATGGGCGGCGTGCTCGAGCAGGTCGGTTCTGACGGAGGAGCTGGCGACCTGCCCTGCCTCCGACGGTTCCTGTTCAACACGGATGCACCGCCGATCGAGCGTGCCCTGGACGGCTCACTCGAGTTCTTCTCGGCGCCAGGTGAAGGGCGAGAATCGGTCGAGATCGCGAGACGAATCCTCAAGGAAGCCCGCCGGGGTGTCCGGTTCGACGAGATAGCGATACTCCTGCGATCGCCACACAGCTACATCGGTTTGCTTGAGCACGCATTGCGACGTGCCGACGTACCCGCATGGTTCGATCGCGGCACGCGGCGGCCGCATCCGGCAGGCCGGGCATTCCTGGCGCTGCTGGCGTGCGCCTCGGAGCAGTTGTCCGCTGCGCGGTTCGCCGAGTATCTGTCTCTAGGGCAAGTCCCGCGCGAGGCACAACGTGAAGACCCGGAATGGGTGGTGTCACACGACGATGCGTTCGGCCGCGGCTCCGAGTCAGTAGACGACGAAACCGAGGCAGAAGGACGGCTCGCCGCGGCGGAAGCGCCGGGCGAGAGCGACGTCGTGGCGGCTGGCACGTTGCGCGCACCCTGGCGGTGGGAGCGGCTGCTCGTGGAGGCAGCTGTCATCGGGCAGGATGCCACGCGTTGGAATCGTCGCCTCGAGGGAAAAGCGAAGGAGCTCGATTGGCAGATCAAGGAGGCGTCGCGAGGGGACGAGGGAGGCGGCGAGGCGAGGGTGCGAGGGCTGCAACGGGTACGGGTCGAGTTGGAACACCTGCGCACGTTCGCGATTCCAATAGTCGAGCGACTGGCCGAATGGCCGGATGACGCGACCTGGGGCGAATGGCTCGACAGGTTCGAGCAGCTTGCGCCTCGTGTGCTGCGGATTCCAGGACACGTGCTTCGTGTCCTTGCTGACCTTCGTCCGATGGCCGACGTCGGACCGATCGATCTCGATGAGGCCCGTCGGGTCTTGAGCGATCGGCTCCTGACGTTGGAGGCGGAATCGCCATCCCGCCGCTACGGTCGCGTGTTCGTGGGAACGCCAAGCCAGGTGCGCGGACGAAGCTTCCGCGTCGTGTTTGTTCCTGGCCTGGCCGAGCGGATGTTTCCCCAGAAGCCGCGTGAAGACGCACTGATGCTGGACGACCTGCGGGCGAAGGCGGACGTGGCCTTGCCGACGCAGCGCCAGCGGCTGGCCGCCGAGCGCCTGCTCCTGCAGTTGGCCGCCGGTGCGGCGTCTGAACGACTCTACGTTTCGTATCCCCGTATTGAGCTCAGCGAGTCGCGCGCGCGTGTCCCGTCGTTCTACGCGCTCGATGTCGTGCGCGCCGCGACTGGCACGGTGCCTGACCACGAGTCGCTCGAAGAACGCGCGCGACAGGCCGGTGACGCGACGCTCGCGTGGCCGGCGCCGTCGCGCGCAGACGAGGCCATCGACGACCAGGAACACGACCTGGCCGTGCTGCGACGCCTGCTTGACGAGACACGGCCCGAGGCGGTCAAGGGGCATGCCCACTACTTGTTGAAGTTGAACGAGTGTCTTCGGCGATCGGTAATCGACCGGTGGGCACGCGGCGATCGGCGTTGGTCTCCGAGCGACGGGCTGACTCGTATTTCGCCGTACACGAAAGAGGCGCTCGCCGCGCAGCGCCTGACGGCACGCGCCTACTCGCTCTCGGCGCTCCAGCGCTTCAGTGTGTGTCCATACCAGTTCGTTCTCTCGGCGATGTACCGGCTGCAGCCACTCGACCAGCCGGAGCTACTGCAGCGTCTGGACCCGCTCACGCGCGGCAGCATCTTTCACGAGATTCAGGCGCATTTCTTTCGCGGGCTTGCCGCGCGCGCAGAGCTGCCAATCACGGCCGCCAACCTGGCCATAGCTCGCGCCGCGCTGGGCGAGGCGGTCGATGAGATCAGCGGTCGAGCGCACGACGAGCTCGTTCCGGCCGTCGAGCGCGTCTGGGAGGACGAGATTGCGTCGATCAGACGCGACCTTCGCTCGTGGCTAGACCTTGTCGCGCGAGAAGGCGTGGAGTGGGAACCGAAGTATTTTGAGTTCGCGTTTGGCGAGGTCCCGGGCGTGCGTGACGCGAGCAGCGTGCGCCAGGATGTGACGCTCGAGGGTGGGTTCAAGCTGCGAGGAGCCATCGACCTGATTGAAGAGCACCGGCAGACGAAAGTGCTACGAGTGACCGACCACAAGACTGGCCGCAAGCCCGAGCGCCTCGAGAGGGTGACGGTCGGCGCCGGGACGGTGCTGCAACCGGTTGTTTATGCGATGGCCGTCGAGGTCGCGCTCGGCCGACCGGTTCACCACGGGCGGCTCTTCTACTGCACATCGGCTGGCAGCTTCTATTCGCACGAGATTCCACTCAATGAGCGCACGCGGACAGCCGGTCTCGAGGTTCTTCAAGTGATCGATCGAGCCGTCGAAACCGGGTTTCTCGCCGCGGCTCCCACTGAAGAGGCGTGCGGCCGGTGCGATTTTCGTCCCGTGTGTGGTTCTGACGTCTTTCGCCGCGTTCGCCGCAAGCCACAGGAGAAGCTGGCCGACCTGCTTGCCATCAGGAGTCGAGCATGAGTCGGATCGTTCGACGATCAGATGAGGACTCCCGGCGCCTCATCCATGACGCGATCGACGAGACCCTCGTCGTCGAGGCTGCGGCCGGTACCGGTAAGACGACCGAGCTCGTGAAGCGAATCGTGCGCATTCTCTCAGAGGGGCGCGCGGACGTGCGTGAGATTGTGGCCGTGACGTTTACGGAGAAGGCGGCAGGCGAGCTGAAGCTGCGCCTCCGGCGGCGGCTCGAGGAGGATCGGCGCGACGCTGGAACGCCGGAGATCGCGGCCCGGCTCGAACATGCGGTACAAAACCTGGAGGAAGCCCACGTCAGCACCATCCACGGGTTCTGCGCCGACCTCTTGCGCGAGCGTCCGGTCGAGGCACGTGTTGATCCGCTATTCCGGGTGCTCACGGAAGGGCAGGCGCAACGGGTGTTCGACGAGGCGTTTGGAGGTTGGTTTCAGGCTCGGCTCGAGGATCCGCCAGAAGGCGTACGCCGGTCGCTGCGGCGCGCCAGTCGCGGCTTTCGCCCAGGCGACGTCGACGAGGACGGCCCGATGGAGCGGCTGCGCCGTGCAGGCTTCGAACTGACGCAGTGGCGCGATTTCAGGGGCCCATGGACGCGCGAACACTTCGACCGTCGCGCGCCGATTGGGCGCCTCGTCCACCTTGTTCATTCGCTTGCCAGGTTGTCGCACGCGCCTTCGTACGTTGGCGACAACCTCTTCCTGGATACAGAGCCGGTTCGGCGACTGAGCGGTGACCTTGTTGGCGCGTTGACCGGAGAGGAGACCGAGTCTGACCTCGACGGGCTCGAATCGCAACTGGTCGAGCTCCGTCGAAACCGCGACTTCAAGCGCGCACGCAAGGGGGCTGGGCCGACGTATGCCAAGGGCGTCCCACGTGCGCAGGTGCTCGAGGCCCGCGACGCGCTGATGCTGGCGCTGGACGAGTTCCAGATTCAGGCTGATGCAGACCTGGCGGCCGTGCTGCACGGAGAGCTGCTCGCGTGCGTGGACCGTTATCAGGAGCTGAAAGCCCGCGAAGGTGCCTTGGACTTTCTGGATCTCCTGCTTCGCGCGCGCGACTTGGTTCGCGGCAACACCGCTGTTCGAAACGACTTTCAGGAGCGCTTTAGACGGATCTTCGTCGACGAGTTCCAGGATACCGATCCATTGCAGGCGGAGTTGCTGCTGTTGCTCGCCTCGAAGGACCCGCTCGAGACACGCTGGCAGCATGTTGACCCCGTGCCAGGGAAGCTGTTCGTCGTCGGCGATCCGAAGCAGTCGATTTATCGATTCCGCCGAGCGGATGTAGATCTGTACCGCCGCGTGTGCGACCTGTTAGTCAGCCGCGGTGCGACACCGATTGAGCTTCGGAAGAGCTTCCGAAGCGTTCCCAACATCCAGCGAGTCGTGAACGCTGCATTCGCGCCCATCATGAATGGAGACGTCGAGGCGCGGCAGGCCAAGTACGTGCCGCTCGAGCGATCGCGCGACGACCTTGCCGGCCAGCCGTCGGTGGTGGTCCTGCCGGTTCCGGAACCCTACGCGCAGCGGTTCGTCGCTGCGAGAGAGATCGAGAAGTCGTTGCCGGACGCCGTCGGCGCCTTCGTCGAATGGCTCGTGCAGAAGAGCGGGTGGACGGTCACTGAGCGCCGCAATCCCGAGGCTCGAGTGCCGGTCGAGGCGCGCCACATCTGCATCTTGTTTCGCAGGTTCGTCAGCTATGGCGAGGACATCACGCGGAAATACGTTGAAGCGCTCGAAGCGCGCAGTGTGAAACACCTGCTCGTGGGGGGCAAGGCGTTTCACGATCGCGACGAGATCGAGACGCTGCGCGCCGCGTTGATGGCCATCGAGTGGCCAGACGACCAACTCTCGGTGTTCGCGACCCTTCGCGGAGCCTTGTTTGCGATCGGTGACGAAGAGCTGCTCGAGTATCAGCACGTCTGCAGGCGGTTCCATCCCTTCGCAATCCCGGAGTCGATCCCAACCGGCCTCGAGCCGATTCGAGCGGCGCTGACGACGATCGGCGAGCTTCACAAGAGTCGGAATCGTCGTCCAGTGGCAGACACGATTTCCGCGCTGCTGGATCACACACGGGCGCACGTTGGCTTTGTCCTGCGTCCCGGGGGCGAGCAGGTGCTTGCCAACGTTCTGCACGTTGCCGAACTGGCGCGACAGTACGAGCTCGATGGGGGCATGTCGTTTCGAGGGTTTGTCGAGGCGTTACAAGAGGCAGCCTCAGGCGGGCAAGCCGCCGAGGCCCCAATCTTGGAGGAAGGCAGTGACGGTGTTCGTCTGATGACCGTGCACAAAGCGAAAGGGCTGGAGTTCCCGGTCGTCATCCTGGCCGACATCACTGCCCGCCTCACGCCCTACGACGCTAGCCGTCACATCGACGTCGAGCGCGAGCGATGTGCTCTTCGCATAGGCGGATGGTCGCCCAAGGACCTCAACGACAACAAACCCATTGAGCTGCTTCGCGAAGAGAAGGAAGGAGAGCGCGTAGCATATGTAGCGGCGACGCGCGCCCGCGACCTGCTCGTCGTACCTGCTGTTGGCGACGAGCCCTACTCGGAAGGGTGGGCGTCGCCGTTGAACTCCGCGATTTATCCCCCGGAGGATCTGCGGCGGACGCAAGCGCCCGCTGCCGGATGTCCGCCCTTCAAAAGCAAGGACTCCGTCCTCACACGCCCCAATGGCGATCCCGCGTCGAGGCGAACTGTCTGCCCGGGTGAGCACTCGCTTGAGTCAGCGGAGGGATTTTATTCGGTGGTCTGGTGGTCTCCGGAATCCGACGTGCTGCCGCTCGGTGCGCAAGCACCCTTCGGCTTGCGGCGCGACGACTTGATTGTCAAGGACGTTCCCCCCGCGATCCTTCGACAGTACCTCGGCGAATACGCGACATGGCGAACGAGTCGAGACGCGGCAGTTGCCGTTGCACGACAGCCGTCGATCGACGTCCTGACGGCGACGGAAATCTCCGCGAATACGGAGATCCGTTTTGTCGAGGGCATCGAGGTCAGCACGGAAACGGTCGCCGCCGTTACGGAGGGCGTCGGCGGCGCACGATTCGGTACGCTGGTTCACGCGCTGCTGTCGGACGTGCCCCTCGGAGACGCGGGCGGCGAGGTCGTGTCGCGTCTGGCGCACGCTCATGGCCGTGTGCTCGGCGCCGAGCCTTCCGAAGTAGCAGCGGCCGAGCGCGCGGTTCGGCTGGTCCTGGCGCATCCAGTGTTGCGATCTGCTGCTCGCGCCGAGCAAGCAGGGCGATGCTATCGGGAGACTCCCGTCACCCTGCGTCTCGAAACCGGGGCCATTGTCGAAGGGAATGTGGACCTGGCTTTCGCTGATGGCAACCAGTTCGTGGTCGTGGACTTCAAGACCGATCGCGCGGAAGGGGAGCAACTGGAGCAATATCAGCGACAGGTTGCCTTGTACGCAACCGCGATCGCGCGCGCGACCCAGGTAGCAGCGCGCGCTGTGCTCATACAGGTGTGATGCGGAAGGCGCTCCTGGCGCGCGGGCCTCAGTCTGTGCGTATGTCGGCAAGCTGCGCGTCTAGCGCAGCGATCGCCTGCTCGAGCATCGCGCGGTGAGCAGGCCTGCAGGCAGCCTGCAGGTCGGCTCGTGCACGCGTTCGCGCGAGCGAGAGCGAGGCACGTTCCGACATGCGAGCCGCATCTTCCGGGTTCGGCGGCGTAACGCAGCTGATTGCGTCAGCCGCGTCTTGTTGCTGCGCCTCGACCGCCTTGCTCTCCCAGCCTCTCGCCACCAGCTACTTGGCGTGGGCCGCTGCTCGCTCCGCCGGAGGCACCGCCATCAGATTCTGGGTGCGCCGCCACGTGCGCTTTGACCAGCGCCTCCGCGCGCTCTACAGCATCGGCTTCACCGGCGCGAAAGATCGCGTTCGCCTCGATGAGGACGTGCTGTGAGGCCGGCGTCGAGTCAGCACTGTCGTAGATGGCGGCAACAGGGCAAGCCGGTACGCATGCACCACAGTCAATGCACTCATCCGGGTGGATATAGAGCATCGTCGCGGTTTCGAACTCCGGCTCGTCCTTCCGCGGGTGGATGCAGTCCACGGGACAGACATCGACGCAAGCCGCGTCCTTCGTACCGATACAAGGGTCCGTGATGATGAAGGGCATTCAGCAGAGCTTACACAAAAACCGCACGCGTGTGAACCGCACGTGCGCGCCGCCTTCAAAGTGCCCAGGTGGCGGTCGGAGATCTCCGCCTTGATTGGTCAGCGCGCCGAGGGAGGCTGGCCTGGCCGTACCCCTTCGATCTTCATTCGGAGCTTGAAGAGATGCGTGCAGGCGGTGATATAGAGTGCGCGATTGTCGGCGTCGCCAAAGGCGACGTTGGTGGCACAGACGCGTGGTCGAGGCTCACCAGCCGGTTGGGGAAGATACAACCGCCCGAGCGGCTTTCCTTCCGGCGACGTAATCTGAATTTGACCTGGGTTGCCGCCGCTAGTCGTATAGAGGTTCCCCTTTCGATCGACTCTCATGCCGTCGCTGCCGTGTTCGACGAACAGCCGTCCGCTAGCCACGCTGTCGTCGGGAAGGATGTCGTAGCGCATCGTCCGCCCCCCGCCCGCTGTGACGTAGAGGTACTTCTCGTCGGGAGAGAGCGTGATGCCATTCGGGAATCGGCCTGGCGCGTCTTTGTCGCCACCGAGAAGCGTCACCGTCCCGTTCTTGACGAGGTAGAACCCGCTAAAGGGCAGCTCTCTCGCCGGATCCGCCGCGGCGCCACGCAGCCCCCACACGCTATCAGTGAAGTACACGGAGCCGTTTGACTTGATGACGATGTCATTGGGGCCGTTGAAACGCTTTCCCTCATAACGATCGGCCAGGGTCGTGCGAGTTCCGTCCTTCTCCAAGCGGAACACCGTGCGGTCGTTCATCGCCGTCACGACGAGCCGGCCCTGAGGGTCCAGCGCCAGCCCGTTCGACCCGATGAGCAGGATGGCGACCCGGCCGGCGATCGTTTGGGCCCCAACCTTCGAATTGTCCGTTCCGGTGAAGCCGCTCTTCTCCAAGAAGACGGTAAGGGGACTGTTGGGGGCCCACTTGTAGATGACGTTGGCGGCGTTGTCGCTGAAGAGAAGGTAGCCGTCTCGTCCCTCGGGTACCCAGACAGGCCCCTCCGTGAGCGCGAAGCGGTCACCCAGGGTTTCGAGCTTGGCGTCCGCAGACACGATCTCGTCCAGAGCCGGGTCGAGCCTTTCGATCCGGAATGAACTGCCTCCGGGTCCTTGCGCGGCCAGTACGTCCAACGTCGAGGTCGCCAGGAACACGGCACAGCACCCCAGCACCCAGAAGGCAGCCGTCCGAAGACTCGGTTTCAGAGGCTTCCTCCTACGCTGCCGCGGCACGCTCGAAATCCAGACGAAGCCGGAACTCTCGCTGGAGCAGCCATAGATTCATCAGCAACTGGATGACTACTGCCACAACTGAAATGTACCAGACCCATCGCAGCGTGAATCCTGGCACCCGCGCGAGCAGCAGTACCGGCACGGCGATGATGATGATCCGCGTCGCTGACGTGATCAGAGAGGGCATCGTGTTGCCCATCGCCTGAAACATGCTCGAGCTGACGAAGATGATTCCGGACGCCACGAAGTTGAAGGCCACGATGTGGAGATACTCTTGCCCGACAGCGATGACCTGTGGATCGGAAGAGAAGACACGCAACATCACGCCGGAAGCGACCCACGTGAACACCGCAAGCACGAGCATGGCCGTCCCAGCCAGAGCCGCCGCCGAACGAAAGGTTTCTCGGACGCGGGCCGCCTTTCGCGCGCCGAAGTTCTGACCCGCGACCGGCCCGACCGCAAAGCCCAGCGCGACCACAGGGAGGAAGCAGGCCTGTAGGATTCGCATTCCGATCCCGAAGCCCGCCTGTGCTGCAGAGCCGAATGGCCGGCTGACCGCGTAGACGAGCACGAGGTACGCGGACAACAGCGCGAATTCAGCACCGGCCGGCAGGCCGATCTTCAGCATGTCAGCCCAGAGCTTGAATCGCGGCTTCAGGTCGCGAGGCGTGAACTTCAAATACGAATCTGCGGGCAGGAAGTAGAAGATCATCCAGACCACGCCAATCGCGATGGCGACCAGGGAAGACAACGCGGCGCCTGAGACGCCAAGAGCCACGCCAGTGCCCCACCCGAAGACGAAAATGGGCGCGAGCACCATGTTGATGATTACCGTAGCGGTTTGCACGATCATTCCCGGCTTGAAATTCCCTGTGCCGCGAAGGGCCGCGCCCATGGCGACCAACCCGAACTGCAGCGCCATGGCGGGCGTGAACCACAGCAGATACTGAGCAGCGAGCCTCCGAGTCTCTTCGTCGGCGCTGAGTGCCGCGGTGTAGGGCAGTCGCGCAGCCATCGCCAGGACGACAAACACGATCCCGACATAGATGGACAACACTTGTGCCTGATTGAAGACCACGGTTGCTTGTTCGCGGTCGCGCCGGCCAGTGGCGTGAGCAATCATGGTCGTGGTGCCGACAGCCAACATCTGCGTAGCCCCCAGCACGAGGAACATAAGGTTGCCGCTGATGGCGACGGCGGCCACTGCCTCAGTGCCAAGTCGGCCCACCCAGTAGAGGTCCACCAGCACGTAGAGCGTCTGGAAGACCATGCTGACGAGCATGAAGCTGGTGGTCTTGATAAGGTGACCAGTGAGTGAGCCGGTTGTCAGATCCTGCACAGCAGAGAGACATTATCACGCGGTGCCAGACTGGCCGTACAGAGCCGGGCAGAGTATTGACCTTGCGAAAAGGCGTGAGATACACTCGCCGCCCATTGTTCGATTCGGCACGTCCGTGGCCGCCACGCCAGAACCGGGCACTGCGTGCGTAGGAGAGTGCGCATGAAGAGTCTCGGTTGGCTGGTCGCGTTGGCGCTTCTGCTCGTCGGTTGCGGCAATCAGACTCCGGCGACACCCGCCACTCCCGCCGCGCCAGCTGCGCAGCCCTATGCCAGCCTGGCTCAGGTGATGCGAGGCATTCCGTTTCCGGCATCCAACATCATCTTCGATGCCCAAAGCACGGATCCCGGCGCCAAGAAGGCGCCCGAAGGCGCCGCCGGCGCTGGGGCTGGGGCCACCAGCACCTATTCGAGCGTGTACGGCGGTTGGCAGGCCGTGGAGAACAGCGCCCTGGCCCTCTCCGAGACAGCCAACCTCATCATGATTCCTGGACGACTGTGTGAGAACGGCAAGGCTGTTCCGCTCGATCGCGAAGACTTCCGAAAATTCGCCGCCAACCTCGCTGAAGTCGGAAAGGCGGCCTACAAGGCGGCCCAGTCCAAGAATCTCGACGCCATCGTCGATGTCAGCGGCCAGGTGTCCGACGCGTGCGCGATGTGCCACGAAGTATATCGAGACAAGCCTGACAACAAAGATCGTTGCATCCCGTGACCGGGCGGTTTCGGGGGAGTGTAAATGTCCGAATTCATGATGCCTTTGCGCCAGTTGTTCGAGTGGGTTGATACGTTTGAGAGCAGCATCGCTATCCGTGAGTCCCAGTACCTCTATCCCGCGATCCTGACGTCGCACGTCGTGAGCATCTGCTTGTTCGCCGGTCTGATCCTGATGATGGACTTGCGACTGCTTGGCGTCGGCAACATGCAGACACCGTTCTCGCAGCTTCAGAAGCGTCTATTCCCGTGGCAGATGCTCGGATTCGCGCTGAGCGCGATTACTGGGCTGGCTCTTGTCTACACGCAGCCCATGCGCTTCTACGTGAGCCTGCTCTTTTGGATCAAGGTCGTGATGATGGGCCTGGCCAACATCAACGCGCTCGCGTTTCACTACATCACCTACCCATCGGTCAACAGATGGGATACGGACCCCATCTTGCCGATGCCGGTTCGGCTGGCCGGGCTATTGGGACTTGCGTTGTGGGCAGGCGTCGTGGTGTCCGGACGACTCGTCGCCTATAACTGGTTCCAATAGGAGTCGATCGATGCTGTCGTTCTTTGAGTCGCTCAACAATTTGGGTGCAAGCGTCACGATTCGTGAGTCCGTGTGGATCTCACCGATGGTGAACGTGCTGCACTTGCTCTTTCTGGTGCTGCTAGCCGGCGCCGTCTTGATTGTGGACCTGCGCCTGATGGGCGCCGGTGCGAAGGAGCAACCCCTTGCAAAGGTTGCGCGAGACGCTCAGCCGTGGGTGATTCTGGCGCTATTGGGGCTGCTGGTGACTGGAATCCCACAGCTGATCTCGAACGCGCTCAGGGAGTATTACAGCATCTTCTTCTGGACGAAGACCTGTGTCCTGGTCGTCGCGTTGATCTACACCTTCACGCTCCGCCGCAAGGTGACGCTCGCGGAGGAGGGTCGTGTCGCGCCCTTCTGGTCGAAGGTGGTAGGGATCGTCTCGATCTTGCTATGGGCCGGCGTAGCCATTCCGGCACGGTTGATCGGGCTCTTCACCTAGAGTGGTCTTGCGAGACCGTAGTGCGGCGGCTTCACCCGCCGCGTCACATCCTACGAGGCGCGCCCGGTCTCTCCGCGTAGCGTTGAAAAGAGGAACGCTGCGATAGCCACGCCCGAGAGCACGGCTATGCCAATCAGCGTCCACGCAATCAGCCACGGCATGATACTGCCTCGCTCGAGGGCCTCGACCCGTGAGGGTAAGAAGGACAGACCGAGGAGGATGCTGATACCTGCCAAACCAAGCGACCCGACGGCGCCAATGATCCACTGGACACGATGCATCGGAGGATTCTCCTACAAAACGCCGCCGAATTCCCGCCAAATACAATTCTCACATACGAACTGGCCCGTGGGGGTCGGCTCTTTTCTTCGTACGGTGCTATTCTGAAGTCGGTCCGGCTAAGAGGTTGATGAACACAACCGTCACCCGCATCGCCCGTGCAGCAACACTCGAAGGCTTCGCGGCTGAAGCCTCGGCTGCTAGCGGCGTGCACGTGCCCGATCTCGCTCCCCTGACCACGCTCATCGTGCGGACACGCAACTCGCAATACCGCATCGTGATTTCGCAGGGCGGCACGGTGCTCGTCGAGGGTGGCCGATTCTTTCCACGTCCAACGACTGCATATCTCGACGGCGCGACCTTTGGCGGCAGCCTTCTGAAGGTAGGTTGGATCTCCGTAGGCCTTCGCATGGAAATCAGGACCGGCGACCAACGGATCGTCACGTCGCCTGTGCATGCCATCGCGACCGAGCGAGCGTCGAGCGCGTCGGTGCACTGACCAGGAGACGCCGGGTGGCCGGCAGCAAGTTGCGGCCCGGCTCCAGCTGGGCCACTGTGTCCGGCTCGACCCGGACCAAGGAGGCGACATGAAGGGATTGTCTCGAGTGCTCGCGGGCGCCGCGCTCGTCGGGGCGGCGATCACTGCGCCGTCGAGCTACGCTGCGGGCGATATCGACAGAGCTGCAGTGGATTTCAAAACCCCCGCAGACATCAAGTTCGTCAAGAACGCGGCCGGGACCAACGAGACAGCCGTGCTCTTTGGTGATCCTGAAAAGCCCGGTCCGTACGTCGTACGTCTCAGGTGGTTTCCAGGCAACATGAGCCGGCCGCACATGCACCCCAACGATCGCTTCTTCATCGTCGTCTCTGGCACGTGGTGGCTGGGCTCGGGTGAGAAGTTCGATCCCGAGAGCACGGTTCCGGTGCCACCGGGTACATACGTCATCCACAAGGCGGGCAAGATTCACTACGACGGCGCAAAGAAAGAGGAAGCCGTCATCCAGGTATGGGGAATGGGACCGGCGACGAACATCCCGGCGGAGAAAAAGTGAGAAGTTCGAAGTTCGAAGTAGGTAGGAAATGAGAAGTGAGTAGGCGAACGGTTGCCGCGGCGATCGCGGCCACGGTGACGGCTCTCGTGTCTGTCTTCGCGGTGGACGTGCCTGCGCAGACTGGAGATGTGCGTGTTGTCGCTTCGAACGGCGTCAAGTCGGTGCTCGACGAGATCCTGCCGCAAGGCGAGAAGGTCATCGGTCACAGGGTCGCGATTCAATTCGGCACGTCCGCGTCGCTCAAGCAGAAGATCGACGCGGGCGAGCCCTTTGACGTCGCGATCATGACTTCGGAGGCGATAGACGACCTGGTCAAGTCGGGGCACGTGGTCGCTGGTTCTCGCACGGCCATTGGACGTTCAGGGATCGGTGTCGGCGCTCGTTCCGGTGTCGCGAAGCCCGACATTACTAGTCCCGCGGCGTTGAAGCAGACACTGCTTCGCGCCAAGTCCTTTACCTACGCAGAAGATGGTGCGAGCCGTCCCCATATCGTCAGAATGCTGAACAGCATGGGGATCGTCGATCAAGTGAAGTCAAAGACGATCCTCGAGCAGGGTTCGGTGCGCGCTGCGGCACGCGTAACCGGTGGCGACGCGGAGTTGCTCATCACGCTCATCAGCGAGATTCTTCCGGTACAGGGCATGCAGCTCGTAGGGCCCCTGCCGGCCGAGTTCCAGAACTATGTGTCGTTCGCGGCAGGAACAGGCGCGAAGGCCAGGAATGCTGCGGCGGGCAGGGCTTTGATCGAGTTTCTTTCGGCGCCGAGCGCCAAGCCGATGTTCAAGGCCAAGGGCATCGAACCCAGCGCGTAGCGCGGGGGCTTCAGCCCCGCGGCCGGCCAGGTCATCGATCCGCGCTGAGCGAGATCAGAATCACCGCCGCGATGGCGGCCAGCAGGACGAGCAGCAAGATCTTCCAGATACTTTTCGGATACCTGCCCGCAATTCGACCTGTGTACCCGTTGACGATCACCTGGAACGCCTTCGCGCCATAGTCGTACGACAGCAGCCAGACAGGGACGAGGACGTGTTTGAACGTCCGTCCAGAGTAGACAGGCTGAATGCGCAGGTTGCGGTATGTGTCGCCGGGGACCTGCGCCGCGCAGAGCTGCTCGAGCTTGGCCTGCATTTGCTGGTACTGACTGCTGCGCCGCGTCCAGCAGCACAATCTTGTAGTGCTCGACGACGTGGCCTGAGAGGAAGGCGGTGTCGTAGCCGACGACCTCTTGCGTTGGAAAAGGCTCCACCTGCCGGAGCAGATCTAACGGCAGCCCTTGTGTTCCTGGCACCGGCTCATCGTCAAATGAGTGATCGATGCTGCCTGACGCCGGCTCCCACCTCGTGCGTCGTTCGCGACGCATGACCGGCCGGCCTTGCCGATCGACTCCTGGAACGTTGACGTAATAGTAGTGGCCCGCGTCGGCCTGCCAGGGGCACACGACCTGCGCGTCGAAGGTCCAGTAGGGGATGTATAGACTCCGTACCGTATCGACGAGAGCCGTGCGGGCCAGCCGCGCGGGAGCCAGCCACTTACTGCGCCACCAGCGCCGAATGTCGTCGCGGACACGGCTGCTGTCGATCTTGAAGGGCAACACACCCTGAGGACGAATTGGCGCCTTGATCTCGTCATAGCTGACGATGGCCGGTGAACCGCAGAACTCGCAGTTCTGGCCCACGCGATCCGGGTCAAAGACCATGACCGCGTGACAGCTCTGGCACTGTACGCTGCGGCGAGCCGTGAGCCACCCACGCTCGTCTTCGGGCAGCTCGCGCAGCGCCTTGACCAGGTCCAGCTCGACGACTTTGCCCGTCTCGCGGTCAACTTCGTACGGCGACTCGGTCCCGCAGAACGGGCATTCGAGCTTCTGCTTGGTCGGGTTCCACTCGGCTTGCGCCCCGCACGCCGGGCACGCATGCTTCTCGAGGGCGGAGATCTCGGTCACGCTACTGAGTCATGTAGGTGGTCAAGGCCGCACGGGAGACTCGCCAGGTTGTTCCAATCTTCTTACCCTTGAGGTCGCCCGACTCGAGAACCGCCATCACGTCAGCCTCGGAGACGCCGAGCGATTGTGCCGCCTCGGCCGGGCTGAGCAGGTCGGGAAGACCACCGCCGCCACTTGCCGGGGCGGCGACCGTTGGCGTGGCATGGCCGCCTGAAAAGCCATCCTTCATCATCTGCTGCGCGATGCCGAAGCCAACCGCGAGCTCGGCTGCCGTGCCCGCAGCCCCCGCGCTTCCGCCGCCGGCCTCAAAGCCTTTACCCATCTGGTACTTGACGAACTCGTTCAGGTTGCCGATGGCGGCCATACTCGCGCGCTTGTCAATGGCCTGTTCCACTTCGGGCGGCACCGACACGTTTTCCACGATGAAGCTAGTGATCTCTATGCCGTACTTTGACGTGACAGCTGGGTTGATGAGTGGCAGGAGCGCGTCGCCAAGCTCGGTGTAGCGCGAGGCGACGTCGAGCACGGGGATCTTCGCCGACGCGACTGCGTCGGTAAAGATGCTCACAATCCTCGAGCGCATCGTGTCGCTGAACTCGTCCAGCCGAAAGTTGTGGTCCGAGCCGGCCACTTCTCGTAGGAATGTCTTCGGCTCGACCACCTTGAAATCATAGGTGCCAAACGACCGGACGCGGACCATGCCGAAATCGGTGTCGCGCACCATGACTGGGTTCGACGTACCCCACTTGTTCCCGGTGAAGAGCCGAGTCGTGACGAAGTACACGTCGGCTTTGAAGGGGGAATTGAAACCAAAGGGCCAGGACTTGATCTTGGTGAGCACCGGGATGTTGTCGGTGGTCAGACCGTGCTTTCCGGGGCCGAACGTGTCGCCGAACTCGCCAAGGTAGACGAATTGCGCAACCTGCGACTCGCGCACGATGAGCTGCGCGCCGTTCTTGATTGCCTTGTCGTCGTCGGGAAAGCGCCAAGAGAGGGTGTCTCGAGAGTCGTCGGTCCATTCGATGATCTCGAGCAGCTCGCCCTTGATGAAGTCCATGATGCCCATCGGTCAGGTGCTCCTATTGAGAAGGTCCAGTGTGCGTGTGGATTCTATTCTCGAGACGAGTACTTTGCCGCAGGAGTTCACTCGCGCCCACCTCAGGAATTTCGCTTCAACCACCTCGCTACGGCGTTCAGGCCGGCCCCGACGAGCCCGGCAGACGATACGTCGTTAAACCACATCTCGTCTTGCGGGAAGGCTTTGAAGGCGAGGTCCACTTCCCGCCGAGCACGTGCGAGCTCGAGCGGGAGGGCTGGATCGACCGGACGCCTCGCACGGTCTTCAGCGCCCCGGAGTTGCGCGACGAGCACTTCTGCCTGCTTCATGTCGAGCATCGAGAGCGGCGAGCCGCAGTGCGAGCATCCCGCGTCATTCGTCAAATCGATCGGGCCGCCGCAGTTCGAGCAGTTCACCGTCTGAACGTTTCGGCGCAGCTCGGCGATCTGCTGCGGTGTGAGCGGGCGTATGAAGTCTTTCTCCCTCAGGAAGTCGAAGAAGGTCGTCAGACGACCGTGGTCGTTAGGGCATCGGCGATACTCAAATCTCGTCGTGCGCTGCATGTCGTGGGTCAGGCGGAGGCGCGCCTTGCAGCGCGGGCACTTTGCCGTGTCCGCAAGCGACGGCTGCCTGCGCGCGGTGTGTTCGCCGATGATCCGGAAGAGGGCGAGCGTCGAGCCGGGCGTGAGGTTCACGCTCTCGTGGGCGTCGAACCAGAATGACTGACACGGGTGGCAGAGATTGATGACGACCGGTCGGCCAACGTGGCCGTCAAGCGTCTGCTCCTGCATGGGAGCGCTGCAGCGGGGGCAATCCACGAGACGTCATTGTGCCAGATCGCGGCACCTGGGGCCGCTTTCAACCATTCATAGTGGGAAGGCACGTTTAACACGTGCCGGTCCCGAGCGCATCCGATTACACTTGAAACGATGCAGCTACGAAACGCTCGACTCTGCCTTGACTGCGAGGAGATCCACGATGGCGCGCATTGTCCGGTCTGCGCGTCCGAGTCGTTTGCCTTCATCCGACGTTGGGTGCCGACTCCCGAGAGGCGCGCCAGACCACGGGACGTTGAGGCTCCAAGCAAGGAGGTTCTCGACACCTATCGTGAAATGCTGTTGCCCGACCAGAAAAGACCCACGATCGCGTGGCGGTTGGTACGGGGCGGCACAGTGAGCCTCGCCGTGCTCGGCATGGCCGGATGGATGTTGCGCAGAAACAGTCGGTCGCAGAACCACGCGTCCGAGAAACCTGAGTCAGGCGAACGGGAAAAGACCACCTTAAAGAGCCTTTGAGATAGTCTCGTCAACTCCCAACAACTGTCGCCTGACCAACTCCCAACTCCCAAGAAACACGGGCGGACATTTGGAAGTTGGGCAAGCGTCAGCGATTGGGAGTTGGAAGTTGAGTCGACCTATCTCTCCTGGTCTCCTTCAGGGATCGCTAGGGGAGCGCCGCCAGGGCCAGCTGGTCCCGCCCCTCGGCCGGCACCAGCGCCGCGGCCACGACCAGCCGGAAGTGTGGCGCCAACCCCCGCTCCATCCTGTACCGCACGCCGCGGTCGGTTGATACCCTTCGCGAGGTCTGCCGCCAACGCCCTATCTTCCGCGCGCTCCGCCCCGAGTGCCTGCAGTATGGCCATATTGCCTTCGTGGCACTCGTACGGGAGGAGCATGCCGCCGTCGAGCGGCGTCAAAGGCATGGAGATGGTGAAGGGCCGCTCGTAGGTCACTGGGTCGTCGAAGGTCATCTGATACTGCAGCATGTCGTTCGCCACGCGCTTGAAGCGCTCGGTGATCTTCATTTGTTCGCTGTGCCGAACACCGCCGCCGTTCACGCCCACGGCCGTCCTGTCGGTGAGGTTGGTCGTTTCCACCACGAGCTCGTCGCCTTCCCAACGGGCCCGAGAGTCGCCAAGATACTCTCGAATGGCGCTTCCAACGTGTGGACGGCCGTCAGTGTAGAAGACGCGCGTGTCGTGAAGCATCTCATACGACATCGCGACGACGCCTGGCCCTTGGACGATGCGGTTCCCGTTGCCGTAGATCACACGCAGAACCGAGCCGGCGATGCCGCGCGTGATACACCGCTCGTACAACGAGAAGTCGGTTGTCCAATCGAGCGGACCGTTTCCGAACGTGCCGCGCGGCATGGTTCGACCCTGGGCGCGAGCGTTCACTGGGGGCATCCGACCGTTCGGTGGATCGACTACGAGCGATGTCTGGCGGAAGGCCCGGCGCGCGAAATCGAAGCGGAACGTGCTATCCGCATTGGTCTCCGATTGCTTCACGCCGCGCTCCACCTGCGCGCGGCGCTCGGCATACTCTTTGTCGTCGAGGTAGAGTCGATCGCCGAACTGCTGTGGCCGCGACATCGGGATGTTGCTCATGTCGTCGCTCGACCAGACACCCTGAAGATCCGGATCGCCCCAGGGCGTGCGTGGCATCTTGAAATCGGGCTTCTCACCGCCGAACGCCGTCACCACAAGGGCTGGAGGGGGAACGCTTCCCTGGCCGGACACCGGAATCGGGAAAAGAGATCCGACCGCGACTAGGGCAGCGAAGACGCCTATCGAACCGAGCATTCGAATGGTCATCGTGTACTCCTTCAAGGGAGTGCCGAAATGCCTACGAAGCGAACGTAGATTTCATGACGGTGGGTGAGATGATGCCTTCCGCGTGCATTCAGGCGTATTCTACGCGAACCCCGCGGCGTCCATTGTTTGACACCGACGCGGGTTCCCGGTAGAACCGATGACGGGTTCTCTGTAGAAACGGCCGAAGAAGCTGAGAGCACACGGACACGACCAGAGAGAGGAACCGCGATGAAACGACTAGGTACCTGTTTGCCGTTGCAACGGCGCTCGCCTTGGGTGTCAGCGTGATCGCAGCGATTCCGGACCAGGTCCGTATTGATTCGGGAGTGCTGGCTGGGGCCACGGGGATCAGCCCGGGGGTCCGCGCGTTCAAGGGAATTCCATTTGCCGCGCCGCCAGTTGGCGCCAATCGTTGGCGCACCCCGCAGCCCGCTGCGAAATGGGAAGGTGTGCGACAAGCGGATGCGTTCGCAAACCGTTGCATCGCTGGTGGTGGGTTCGGTGCGGCAGGGCGCGGTGGTGCGGCCCGTGGTCGTGGCGCTGCCCCAGGAGCTCCAGCTGCTCCCGCCGCCGTGCCTGCCCCGAACGCGCCACCTCCGCAGCCGCCCGCGGCCGAAGACTGTCTCTACGCGAACGTGTGGACGAGCGCGAACAGCGCGTCCGACAAGCGGCCAGTCATGGTGTGGATCTATGGCGGCGGTTTCACTGGCGGTTCCGGGTCCGAGCAGCGATACGACGGTGACAGGCTGTCCGCGAAGGGGCCGGTGGTGGTGACCTTCAACTATCGCCTGGGGCAGTTTGGGTTCCTTGCGCATCCTGAGCTGACGAAGGAGTCGGGCCGCAACGCCTCCGGTAACTACGGAATGATGGACGCGATTGCCGCGCTGCAGTGGGTGAAGCGGAACATCAACGCTTTTGGCGGGGACCCTGACAACGTCACCATCTTCGGCGAGTCGGCTGGCGCGATCATGGTGTCGGCGCTCGTTGGTTCACCGCATGGAAAGGGGCTCTTCAAGCGTGCGATCGCGCAGAGCGGTGCGTGGATGGGTCTGACGATGGACCGGATGGCCACGCTCGCGCAACAAGAGCAAGCTGGCGTGAAGGCGATGGCCGACATGGGTGTGTCGTCGATCGCCGACCTTCGCACCAAGTCGACCGACGAAGTTGCCGCCGGCATCCGTCCACCCTCGCGAATCATCGTGGATGGCTATCTCGTTCCCGAGGATCTGTCGGTCACGTTCACGCAAGGCCGTCAGAATGACGTTGAGGTTATCGCCGGTTCGAATCACGACGAGGGCACGTTCTTCCCTGGTGGGCCTGCGGCCACAGCGGAGGGATTCCGTGGCCGCTCGCAGCAGCGCTACGGCGAGCTGGCCGAAGCGTTCTTGAAGTTGTATCCAGCCGGAAGCGATACTGATGCCGCGGCGTCGTATCTTGCGTCCTATTCCGACGAGACGAACTGGAACATGCGACAGTGGGCCGCCCTTCAGAACAAGCGCGGCAAGAAGTCGTACGCGTATTTCTTCACGCGCGTCCCCCGCACCGCCGACGGTACGCCCTCGCCACGTGGCTCGAGCCACACGGTCGAGATCCAGTACGCCTTCAACAATCCCACAGGTCTCCAATGGGACGAGACCGATCGCAAGCTAGCCGATATGATGTCGTCTGTACTGGGTGAACTTCGCGACCAAGGGTGACCCAAACGGACCTGGTCTCCCAAACTGGCCGGTCTACAAAGACCACTCGAGCGGTCGCGTGATCGTGCTTGGCGATGCCGTCCAGCTCGAGTCGGCGTCGCCCTCCACGAAACTGACGTTCTTCGACTCCGCGTACGCGCGGCAGTTGAGGAGCGGGACGAACTAAAGGCCAACTTCCAACTCCCAACCTCTGACGCCTGTCCAACCTCCAACCGTTACCTCTTGGGAGTTTGGAGTTGGACAAGCGCCAGTCGTTGGGGAGTCGATAAGAGCCCCTCTATGAAACAGTTCGCGTTCCTCGCTCTTTTGTTCACGCTGTCTGGAGCCCACCTGGCTGCACAAGCGCCATCCGCGTCGCGTCCAAACGTCGTCCTCATCATTACGGACGACGTCGGGTATGGCGACATTGGCAGTTACGGCGCGCCTGACATAAAGACACCAAACATCGACAGGCTCGCGAAAGAGGGAACGAAGTTCACGGACTTCTATGCCGCACCGACGTGCACGCCGACGCGTGCCGCGCTCATTAGCGGTCGCTATCAGCAGCGCGTCCGTCTCGAGCGGCCCCTCGGGGGTTCCGCGTCAGCCGATGGGGAGCGCGGCTTGCCTGCAACGGGCCGCTCGCTGCCACAGTTGCTCAAGAACAACGGCTACGCAACCGGCCTGATAGGGAAGTGGCACTTGGGATACAAGCCGGAGTACCAGCCGAACGCGCACGGCTTCGACTACTTTTTCGGGTTTCTCAGCGGCTTCATCGACTATTACGAGCACACAGGGGGCGACGGGAAACACGATTTGTACGAAAACGGCACCCCCGTGCACGTGACCGGCTACATGACGGACCTCGTTACGGAACGGTCCGTCAAATTCGTCGAGGATCACGCTGGCGGCCCGTTTTTTCTCGAGGTCGCCTACAACGCCGCGCATTGGCCCTTTCAGGTGCCGGACAAGCCCTCCGTCGCGCCAAACAATGCCAGGTTCGTCCAGCCTTCCGACGCCGATACCAGCACGCGGCGCGACTACGTGGCGATCCTGGAGCGTGCGGACCAAGGCGTGGGCCGCATTCTCGAAGCCTTGAACAGGCTGGGGCTGTCTCGCAACACGCTGGTCATCTTCACGAACGACAACGGCGGGGAGTGGCTGTCGCGGAATGCACCGCTCTTTCAGCGGAAGGACACCCTGTGGGAGGGTGGCATCCGTGTGCCGCTCGTCATGAAGTGGCCGGGTCAGATTCCGGCCGGCCGTGTGTCGTCGCAGGTCGGCATCACGATGGACCTCACGGCGTCGATTCTCGCCGCGACGGGGACGAAAGTGCCTGCTGACGCTCGGCTCGAAGGCATCGATCTGCTTCCGATCGTGAGCGGTCGCGCTCCGGTCGCCGAACGCACGTTGTTTTTCCGGATCGCCTCAGCCGTTCGCCAGCAGCGCTCGGTGCGTCAGGGTGATTGGAAGCTCCTTCTCGATGGTGACGACACGCTGGTGTTCAACCTGAAGCAAGACATCGGCGAGCGGAACGACCTGGCGAAAGAGCATGCTGACGTGGCCCGTCGCCTTCGACCGTTAATCGCGGAGTGGGAGAAGGACGTCGACGCGGAGGCCAAGACAAGAGAGGGGAGATAACTCCCAACTCCCAACCGGACGGCTTGCCCAACTCCCAAACCTCCCAGAGTTCGAAACGGCTTGGGAGTTGGAAGTTGGAGGTTGGAAGTTAGTGGCGTCTCTATTATTGTCCCCCCGGCCCCGCGCCGCGGCCACGTCCACCGGGGCCGCCCTCACCGATGGGCTGACCGCCGATACCGAGTCCATCTTGCACAGGCCGCCGTGCGCGCTGGATGCCCTTGGCCAGGTCCTCGGCGAGCGCGCGGTCTTCGGCGCGCTCGGCGCCAAGTGATTGTCTCACCGCGTAGTTGCCTTCGTGGCACTCGTATGGCAGCAGCACGTTGCCATCAAGTGGAGTCAACGGCATCGAGATGGTGAACGGCTTGGTATAGGTGACGGGGTCTTCGACGGTGATCTGGTATTGCAGCACGTCGGCCGCCACGCGCTTGAAGCGCTCCGTAATTTTCATCTTGTCGCTGTGCCGGAGGCCGTTGCCGTTGAGGCCGATGCTGGTCTTGTCCGTGAGATTCGTCGTCTCGACAACGAGCACCTCACCCTCCCATCGGGCGCGCGAATTGCCTAGATACTGACGGATGCTTTGCCCGACGTGCGGCCGCCCGTCGGTGTACATCACCCGCGTGTCGTGGATCATCTCGTAGCTGATGGCCACCATTCCGGGTGCTTGGACGATCCGATTGCCGTTGCCGTAGATCACGCGCACGACGGAACCCACAATCCCTCGCGTGATACAGCGATCGTACAAGGTGAAGTCTTCAACCGAGTCGAACGGTCCGTTGCCGAAGGTGCCCTGATCGCGAGAGGAACGCCGCTTTTCGGCTTCGGGTGTGTACGCTGGCACTCGACCGTCTGGGGGATCGATGACCAGAGAGGTTTGGCGGAATGCGCGTCTCGCGAAGTCACCGCGGAAGCTTCCGACGGCGCTTTCGCCATTCTTGATGCCGTTCTCGACTTGCTTTACGCGGGCCGCGAACTCTTCGTCGGTTTGATAGAGCCGGTTCCCAGTTGGCTGCGGACGCGACAACGGGATGCCCGCCGTGTCGTCGCTCGACCAGACGCCTTGTATGTCCGGATCGCCCCACGGGGTCTTGGGCACTGTGTAGCTGATTGGGGGGCCGCCGTTGTACGCCGTCACGACCAGCGCGGGAACGCTGCCACCCTGAGTCGACACAGACAGCGTCGCCAGTGCGACCAGCGCCGCCGGTGCCAGCATGCCGAAAACCGTGAGCGCTCGCCTCGCCATTCCCCCGACTCCTCCTTGCTGAATCTGCGGGTCTACAAGGCAAGACCCGCCCTACGCACAATCCAGCTACCTCGCCACCCAGCTACCTACATTCCGACCAAAGTAAGAGCACGTGTCGTCATCTGGCACACCTCATGGACTGACTATTGGCCTTGTGCGGCGCCCTCGACAGCCGGGGCCTCGGGCCGATTCGGGATGGCCACCTGAATGGGACGGCGGGCGCGGATGATGCCGTTCTTGCGGTCTGCCTCGATTGCCGCGTCCTCAACACGCTCGGCGCTCAGTGAATGCGGCAGCATGTAGTTGCCCTCGTGGCACTCGTAAGGCAGCAACAACTCTCCGCGAAGAGGCGTCAACGGCATCGAGATGGTGAATGGCTTGGCGTACGTTTTCGGATCGTCGATGGTGATCTCGTATTGCAGCACGTCCTCGCCGACTCGCGTAATACGTTCGGTCATCTTCATGTCGGCGCTGTGGCGCAGGCCGTTGCCGTTGGGACCGATGCTCGTCTTGTCGGTCAGGTTCGTGGTCTCGACGATGAGCGTGTTGCCTTCCCATCGACCACGCGAGTCGCCGAGATACTGCCGGACGCCCTGGGTCACGTGCGACCGTCCATCCGTGTAGATCACGCGCGTGTCGTGAACCATCTCGTAGCTGATGACGACCATCCCGGGCGCTTGAAAGATCTTGTTGCCGTTGCCATAGGGCACCGGAAGCACCGAGCCGATGATGCCTCGCGTGATGCAGCGGTCGTAGAGGGTGAAGTCCTCGGTCGTTTCGAACGGCCCGTTACCGAAGGACCCACGGTCTCGTGGCGCCCGCCGCGTTTCAGCCTGCGGCGTGAAGGCAGGATATCGCCCATCGGGCGGGTCGACGATGAGCGACGTCTGTCGCCATGTTCGGAATCCCACGTCGTTGCGGAATGAGCCGACGTCGTTGTCGGCGCGGCGCCGCGTTGCCTCGTCTCGCTTGGTCCGATCCGCGAATTCCTGGTCGTTCAGATAGAGCCGGTTGCCGAACTCGGTCGGTCGTTGCGTAGGCACGCCGCGCATGTCGTCGCTGCTCCACGTTCCTTGGAGGTCGGGATCACCCCACGGCGTTTTCGGAACGGCATAGTTGACGGTCGTCCCGCCATTGAGTGCCGTGAGTGCGACGTGAGGTGTTTGCGCCTCGGCGGTGTGCGACGGAGCGAACGTCAACGCCCAGGCAAGCACCACGAGACCAAGTGGATCGAGAGATCGCCAGGTCATGCGCGACTCCTTTTGGAACCGATGAGCAGAGCAGGTAGAGTGGGCGGAACGCGAGATCGGCCTGTATTATACGGTAAAATCCGCGCAGCCAGGTCCGCGAGGACCGGCCTCCTTGATGAGGAAGAAGGTTCATTTCATGCGCAGATTTGCCGGTTCTCTCTTGCTTGTCGTGGTGGCGATCGTCTCACTGGTAGGTCAGTCTGGTCCGAAAGGATCCGGAGCGCCGCGACGGACCGAGCGTCCCTATACGACTTGGAAATCATACGGAGGGGGTTCGCATTCCTCTCAATTCTCCGCGCTCGAAGAGATCAACAAATCCAACGTGTCGCAGCTTCAAGTGGCGTGGACGTATCCCGTGACCGGCAACATCACCTTCAATCCGGTCATCGTCGACGGCGTGATGTACGTCCAGGGCACCGGCAATGCCATCGTGGCGCTCGATGCCGCGACCGGAAAAGAAATCTGGTCCCATCCAAATCAGGGGGGTATTGGTGCGCGTGGCATCAACTACTGGGAGAGCGCTGATCGCTCCGACCGGCGACTGTTCTATCTCAACCAGGGGAACCTGACGGCCATCGATGTCAAAACGGGTGAAGCAATTAGCTCGTTCGGCCAGAACGGACGTGTGGACCTCCGCGTCGCGCTGTGGCGGCCGGCACGCAACCCGCTTCAAACGAGCAACCCGGGACGCGTCTTCGAGAACCTGATCATCATCTCGCTCCCGGCGCAGGGGGCGGGCTACGACGCGACGCCGGCCGACGTCCAGGCGTACGACGTGCGCACGGGCAAGATCGTGTGGGTGTTCCATAGCATCCCTCATCCTGGTGAGTTTGGGTACGACACGTGGCCGCCCGAGGCCTACAAGAAGGCGGGCGGTGTCCACAACTGGAGCGAGCTGACGGTCGACGAACAACGTGGGATTGCATTCATCCCATTTGGCACGGCCCGTTTCGATTTCTACGGCGGCGACCGTCCTGGTGCCAACCTGTTTGCGAACAGCCTCGTGGCGCTCGACGCACGCACTGGCAAGCGGCTGTGGCATCAGCAGCTCGTGCATCACGATCTGTGGGACTACGACCTGCCGCAGTCTCCGAAGCTCCTGACGATCCGTCAAAATGGTCGGAGCGTCGATGTGGTCGCTCAGGCCACAAAGCAAGGATTCGTCTTCGTCTTCGACCGGATGACTGGCAGGCCCGTTTTCCCGATCGAGGAACGGCGCGTGCCACAGTCTGACGTGCCCGGGGAAGCGTCGTGGCCGACGCAGCCCTTTCCGACCAAGCCGGCGCCTTTTGCACGGCAGTCGTTCACAGAAAAGGACATCAACCAGTTCTTGCCAGAGGCCGAGAAGGAGTCGCTGCGGCAGCGGCTGCAGAACGTTCGCAATGAAGGCCTCTTCACACCACCGAGCCTTCAAGGGTCGGTCGAGTTGCCCGGCCACAACGGAGGTGCGAACTGGGGCAGTAGCGCTGTGGATCCTTCGCGGGGTGAGTTCTACGTGGTCGCGAAGAACATGCCCACGCTGTTGCGGCTCGTTCTGAGCAACGAGGAGCCGACGGCGGGCGGAGCAGCGGGCGGTGGACCGGCAAGCCCGATCGTCTCGAAGGAGCAGGCGTCGCAGCTCATGGCGGCTGCAAAGGAAGCCGCCTCGAAAGGTTCTGTCCGTTACAACTCACCGTACGACTTTCTCCTGAGCCCAACGACTGGCATGACTGCTCTTGGGACGCCCTGGTCGGAGATCACGGCCTACGACCTCAATACCGGGGAAATCAAGTGGCGTGTTCCGCACGGCACCGTCGCGGCTCCTTCCGAGGTTGGAATCGGCGCCAACTCTGGCTCGCACATGCCGCGCGGCGGACCGCTTGTCACGGCGGGCGGTCTGGTCTTTGTCGCCACCGCGTCGGACCGCACGCTGCGCGCCTACGATCGCGACAACGGCAAGGTTGTGTGGACCAAGGATCTGCCGACCGGCTCCGAGGGCGTGCCCGCGAGTTACGAAGTGAACGGCCGGCAGTTTCTCGTGTTCCCGGTAGCCGCTGGCACTGGCTCGTTTTCAGCGCGCTTCGGCGCGCCACCCTCACAGGATGCAGGCGGGGGCAGAGGAGGCCGTGGAGCGGCGCCCCTTCCGGGTTCGTACATCGTGTTTGCGTTGCCGCAAAAGTAGCGCGGGGGTTTTAACCCCCGCGCCCCGCCTTACGGCTGCCAGGGCAACACGACTCCCTCGCACGACTCGACGCGGTAGGAGCGTTCGACCAGGTATTCGACGATGGATGGCGCTTTCACGCCGATCGCGAGGCACTGCAGCACGCGCGTGTTTCGCGCGTCGATGATCGCTCCGTAGTCGAAGAGGATATCCAGGAGGTACACCTCACGAACGATCACTGCTGCTTCGAGCGGAGTAAGCGTGACCTGTTCACCCTCTCGAAGAACCCCCCCAACGTCATACGCCCTGGTCGGATCGGCTCCCAACATGAGCTGCCGGAGGGATTCACCTTGGTCGCGCATGCCGATCGCTTCGGACAACGTCACGTCCCGTGCGGCCCAAATCAGCGGGCGCCCCAGGAAGATCGCCGCAGTTCCCGAGGCAGCGAATAGTCCGAATGCCGCAAGACACGGCGCGACGATGGCCGCGCAGATGAGTCCGCGTAACCAGTGCGAGGAACGATTCGGAACCGAACTCAATCCTGCCCCCACCAATCCTGATACCAGCGCGGGAGAAAGTTGATCGCGACGACGCGTGTCGAGACTGCTTCCAGTTTCATTCGTTCGAGCGCGGAACGCACTCCGGGATCCTTCGGCCATTCGTCGAAGTGACCTGGGCGAAGTACGGCCGCCCACTCGCCGCGCGCCTCGAATGCGCCGTGACGTAGCTTGTAGTGGAGGCCGGCCGTACGCATGGTCCAGGCACTGCTGAGGGCGATCATCAGAATTGCGAGCGGGATCGCGCGTGTCATCCTCGCCGTTCGTGCCAACACCTCGCGGATGCACGAGTACGCCATGAGCGCATAGAACACCCCCGAGAGGCTAAGGACCTCGTCCTTCGCGTAGGAAAAGCTGACGGCGGCGTTGGCGACGAGCAGCGAGAGGAAGACCATCGGCAGCGGCTGACGCCATCGGCGACGACCATCCTCGGCTCGTGACGCGAGGAACCACACAATCAGCGCCGTGGTGACCAGAGAAGAGGCCGTCTGCAGGAGAAACACCGGAGGAACCTCTCCCCGCTGCCACGCTTCCACGAGCGTCCACTGACCCAGCGTGGGCTGCGACAGCAGCACCGAAGTCCCTGCCATCGCCGCCGTATAGGCGTAGAGGGGCAATGGATTCTTGCCGAACATCGCTACCTGTTCTTCGGCACTCAAGAGCCGCGTGCCAAAGCCGGTCTGTCGCCCCCCGATTCCCTCGGCGTGGACGCCGAGGTATCCGGCACGCAGAACCGCATACGCAATCACGACAACTACCAGCAGGGCGATCGCCCGACGTGAAACGCCTCGAGCGCCGGCAGCGTAGGCCGCGGCCGCGATCACGACGAGCAGCACGCCGGACTCGAGGGTCAACAAGGCAACGGCAAGCAGCACGACCGCGGCGAGATCGGCCAGAACCCCCCCGCGCGTCTGGGCGACCGCAAACATCGCGAGCCCCCCTAACGCGACGAGCAAGAAGTGGTTGGCGGGAAATGCCTCGCGAACCATCCCGACAAACGTATGCATCCCCACAAGGACGACAAGGCCGAAGGCGAGCGAGCAGAACTCGGTCCACGTGCGCACGCGCGCGACGAAGGCAAAGAGCAGGACAAGGAGCGCGGCTGCCAGCGCATGGTAGCCGCGGAACACGAGGTGATAGCGGCCGCCGAGTGCGTCCGCACCGGTGAGCAGCCACCACGTCTGCACGTACCGCATCGGTCTGAGCATGCTCCCCGAGGCATGAAGGCCTTGGTCAAACGCAGCGACAGCCGAAGGCAACGGCTGCACTCGCTCGACCATCTCGACGACCTCGGAGACTTGGATGGGGATGGAGTAGACACTGCCGGCAAGGCCGAGCGCGGCGACGATGGCAAGAAGCCAGGCCGCAACCGACGGGCGAACCCTCATGGCCGTCCAGTCTAGACTTGGAGTCACGCATGTCCAAACTCGCCTCGCCCCGAGACTCGTCAAAGGTCTGGGGGGCAATGTGGATCGGACTCATCGCTATCGCATTCATCGTTGCTGCGACCTTTCGATTCCTGGCGTTTTCCGGTATCCCCAACGACCATTTCCTGCATTTGGCCGGCGCGCAACAGATCTTGTTCGGTGAGTGGCCGACGAGGGACTTCTCCGACGCCGGTACGCCATTGATGTACGCCGCGTCCGCCCTCGCGCAGGTGGTCTTCGGGCGGACGATGTACTCCGAGGCGATTCTGGTCGCCGCGTCGTTTGGCCTGGGGGCGGCGCTCACGGTAGCGGCCGTCCGTAGCTTGACCGGTTCTTTTCTCCTCGCGCTCGTGGCCGTAACGCTCGAGATCGCGGTCTTTCCGCGCACATACGGATATCCCAAGGTGTTGCTGTACGCGGCGGGCTTCGTCCTTTTCGGCAGGTATGTCAGCAAGCCGAGCACGTGGCGTCTGATGGCAATGGCCGCTTGTGCTGCCGTGGCGTTTCTGTTCCGACACGACCACGGGTTGTATTTGTGGGTCGGCGGAACGCTTACCGCCGCGCTGGCATCACCGGCCGCAGAGTGGCGTCCACGCCTACGCGGCGCGTTGCTCTACTCGGCGACTGTTGCTCTGATGCTGCTGCCGTATGTCGTGTACGTGCAGCTGAACGAGGGGCTGTGGTTGTACGTTCGGACCGGCGTCGAATTCAGCCGGACGGAGTGGGCGAGACAGGGTTCCGTCTGGCCGAACCCGTGGACGTGGCGAAGCTCCTCGGAAGCGATGCTGGTCTATGTGTTTCACTCGATTCCAGCCGCAGCGCTGATCATGCTGGCTGCAACCAGGCGCCTCGATGACATACAGACGTCCGTCGCCCGAGTCGTACCGCTCGTCGCTGTCGCGATACTGGTAAACGCGAGCTTTATTCGCGACCCGTTGAACACGCGCCTCGCCGACGCCATTGTCCCAGCGGTGACATTGGGGGCCTGGTTGGCACATCGTGTGTGGGCCGCCGCGCAGCCGACCCGGCGCATGCCGCTGATTCCCGTTTTGGCTGTGCTGATCGTCCTCGTTAGCTCCTGGATCGTCGTCGTCGGCAAGACGGCCGAGGAGATCAACCGCGCGGGGCTCGACCGTGGATGGCGCCAGTTTCCTCGCCTCTTTGGCGAGCGCACGACGGAGCTCCGGCTTCGCTTTGACGGCGACTATGTTCTCAAGCCGTTCATGTTTTATGTCGACCGTTGTACATCCTCGCAGCATCACGTGTTTGTCGTCGGTTTCATGCCCGAGGTTGCTGTCTTGGCGAGGCGGCCGTTCGCGGGTGGTCTGAGTACGGTGGTGCCCGGCTACTACGCGTCACTGGAAAAACAGCAGCAGGTCGTGGACCGCATGAGGCATCAAGTCGTTCCGTTTGTGCTGATTCCCAGCAACTACGCGCAAGGCTTCGAAGAGATCTTTACGACCGTCGCCGATTATCTGCGCCCGCGATTCATGCCCCTCACCGAGGTGCGCGTGAACGACTACTTGACGATTCACATTCTGGTGAACCGCGAGCTCACACCTGTGTCTCGCGACAGTGAGAACGGATGGCCCTGCTTCCGCTAGACTGAGGGACTCCATGCGATGATGGAGACCGAACGATGATCGATGAACGATGATCGATGAACGGATGATTGAAATGCGTATCGGCTCAACCGATCATCAATCATCGATCATCCGGTCATCGATGATCAGCCTCGCAGATGGCCGATACTGAAGTCCCCGTTCTGATCGTCGGCGGCAGCCTGGTCGGGATGTTCTCGGCCGCGCTGCTGGCGCGGCAGGGCATCTACCCATTCGTGGTGGAACGCCATCGTGGAACCGCGATCCATCCGCGGGCAGCCTTCCTCTACCAGCGATCCATGGAGATCGTGCGAAGCTTCGGCATCGAAGACATCGTGCGCCGGGAGTCGTACCGTCAGTTCGAGCCCGACGGGGCGATCATGTCTGTCGAGTCGATCGCCGGACAGGAGCTCGCCTGGGATGTGCCCACACTCAATGAGCACGTCAAGGACCTGAGCCCAACCGAACGGTTGTTCATCACTCAGAATGCGCTCGAGCCGATGCTGAAGGTGCGCGCGGAGGAATACGGCGCTGATCTCAGGTTCGGCACGGAGCTGGTGTCTTTTGAAGGACACGAGGACGGTGTGACGGGTGTCGTGCGCGATCGAGACAGCGGCGCGACGACTAGAGTGCGGGCGGCGTACATGATCGGGGCCGATGGAAACCGGAGCCAAGTGCGGAACCAACTCGGTATCGCGATGCGTGGTCGCGGCTTGCTCTCGAAGAGCCTGACGATCTACTTCAGGGCAGATGTCACACCGCTTCTGCGCGGTCGCAACTTGAGCGTCATCATGGTCAGGAATCCGACGTTTCGCGGCTTTTTCCGCATCGAGAAGCCGTATCAGTCGGGATTCCTCGTCGTGAATGCAGTGGGCGATCCTGATGCTCCGGTCGCCGATGTGTGGGATCTATCCGAGGAGCGTTGTCTTGATCTCGTTCGGTCAGGTCTTGGCGTGGACGTCCCGGTGACGATTGAGAGCATCCAGCGCTGGGAGTGCGTTGCGGATGTAGCCGATCGATTTCGCGAGCGCAGAGTATTTCTGGCCGGTGACGCCGCGCACGTCATGCCGCCCTACGGTGGCTTTGGCGGCAACACCGGGATCCACGATGCGCACAACCTGACCTGGAAGCTCGCCCTCGTGTTGAAAGGGATCGCCGGTGAAGCACTTCTCGATTCGTACGAGCTCGAACGGCGCCCTGTGGCGGTGTTGACGGCTGAACAGGCGTACACACGTTATGTAGTACGAGGCGCGCACTACTTGGCGCCGAAGGGGGTGACTCCCTTCGTCAATGATCTGAACATCGACCTTGGCTACCGCTATCGGTCCACGGCTGTTATCTCCGACTCCGACGACGACGGGGCGATACACGGGGATCCTCGCGAAAGTCGAGCGCGTCCGGGCACGCGGGCGCCACACATCTATCTGGAGCAAGACGGGGTGCGGGCATCGACGCTCGACATATGCGGTCGCGATTTCGTGCTGTTTGCTGGGGCTGACGGCAGCGAATGGATGAAGGCGGCACGCAAGACCGCAGCGACGATCGGAATCAAGCTCGATGCCTATCAGGTCGGTGAAGGCGGCCTCGGTGATCCCGACAGTCGATTCGAGACCGCCTACGGAATCTCATCAACGGGAGCTGTGCTCGTCCGTCCCGACTATATGGTTGGCTGGCGCGCGACCTCAGTCGACGCCGATCCTGAGGGAACACTGACTCGTTCACTGAAGAGCCTGCTCAGCCGGGAGTAGGCAGGTAGAAGAAAGTGAGGCGAGCAGGGTTGGTGTGTCCTCGGGCGCTGACGCGTGCGTCGATCCGCGAAGGTGCGCAGGTTCTGGCCGAGCGAGACTCCGATCTCGCCGGCGTCCTTCAACGCTTGGGCGCCCCGCCGATTTGGGGCCGACGTCCCGGATTTCAGGCCTTGATTCGAATCATTCTGGAGCAACAAGTGTCGCTGCTCGCCGCGCGAACGATGTACCGCCGGCTCGATGTCCATCTTGGCGGCGTGACACCGCAATCGTGTGCGACGATCGGCGTCAGCGGGTTGCGCCAGCTAGGTCTGACGCGTCAGAAGGCAGGATATTGCGACGGACTTGCCAGACGCGTGCTGGAGGGCACGCTCGACCTGCCGCTCGTTGCGCGAGGATCCGATGATGTGGGCCGTCGCGCGCTCCTGGCGGTTCCAGGCTTAGGCCCCTGGAGCGTTGACATCTACTACCTCATGGCGCTGCGTCGCCCGGACGTCTGGCCCGAAGGCGACCTGGCGCTAGCTGTAGCGCTGCGCGATGTGAAGCGCTTGCGCACGATCCCCTCGCGCGAGCGACAGCAGGAGATCGCACGCGCGTGGGCGCCATGGCGGTCGGTCGCGGCACGAATCCTCTGGGCGCACTACTTATCGGAGCGAGGCCGTCTGGAACCGCTCTGAGCGGCCGAGCCGCACGATCGCACGTCTGGACCGCCGCGCTATTGTGTCGTTTCTCTTTTCAACGCTTCCCACGCCTGTCGCGCTTCATCGACCGAGCCCTCGTCCTCGATCGTCGTGATGTCGCCCGGATCTTTGTTGAGAACGACGGCCTTCAACACTCGCCGCATGATCTTGCCGCTTCGCGTCTTGGGCAGCATGCTCACGAAGTTCAGCTCGCCGATGACTGCCACCGGTCCCATTTCACGGCGGACCGTCTCGACCAACGCCTGACGTAGTTCGGGTGAGGCGCGGTGGCCATGCTTTAGCAACACAAACGCTGAAATCACCTCACCTCGCGTGTCGTCTGGCCGTCCGACAACCCCGCATTCGGCAACGGCGGGATGCGTAAGGAACGCGCTCTCGACTTCGATTGTGCCGAGTCGGTGGGCGGCAATCTTGATGATCTCGTCAGCGCGGCCGCAGAACCAGAAGTACCCATCCTCGTCTACGTACGCCGAGTCCCCAGAGTAGTACACCTGTGGGATGCGCTCCCAATAGTCGCGGCCGTAGCGTTCGGGATCTCCCCAGAGCGTCGGCGTCATACCGGGGAACGGCCTCGTTAGGGCCATGATGCCTCGTTCGCCGGTGGCACACGGCTTACCGTCGAGGGTGAGCACGGCCGCTTCGATGCCCGGAAGCGGCAGGCACGCCGACCCTGGTTTGATCGGAAGCATCGAGACGCCGTAGGGGTTGCCGAACACCGGCCCCCCCGTCTCGGTTTGCCACATGTGATCGATGACGGGTGCGCGCCCGCCGAGCGCTGTGTTCTGGAGCCAGTCCCAGACGTGTGGATTGAGCACTTCTCCGGCGCATACAACGCGCTCGAGGCGGTGATGATCGATGTCGCTCAGCGTTCCCTCTCCATAACGCATGAGCATTCGGACTGCGGTGGGCGATGTGAAGATGCCGGTCGCTCCGAACTCTTCGACGACCGTTCGCCAGTGCGTGTCGGCTCGCGGGTAGTCCAGTGCGCCCTCGAAGACGACGGTCGTGCAACCGGCGATGAGCGGCGCATAAACCATGTAGCTGTGTCCGACGATCCATCCCACGTCCGACGTGGCCCACCACACGTCTGTTGGCTTCAGGCCGAAGCACCAGCGTCCCATGCTGGCGATGTGGACCTGGTAGCCGCCGTGAGTGTGGACCGCAAGTTTCGGTGACGCCGTAGTGCCCGAGGTCGCGAGGATGTAGGCGGGCTCGTTGGATTCCATCCTCGTGTGCTCGCCAGAATGCCCGCGCCCTCGGCCAATGAAATCGCTCCACGTCAGATCTCGCTGCGCGACTCGCGTGGGAGGACCGGCCCCACCTTCGTGGCGTTCGAGCACGATCACATGCTCGACTCGGTGGCCGGGCGCCAGGAGCGCCTCGTCCACGATCGGCTTCAGCCAGATCGCTTTCCCCTTCCTGGACGTAACGTCGGCCGTGAAGACGAGTCGAGACCCACTTGCGATGATGCGGTCCCCAAGCGCGCGAGCACCGAAACCGGCGAAGACCACGGAATGGATCGCGCCGATGCGCACCGTCGCGAGCATCAGAATGACCGCCTCCGGGCACGTCGGCATGTAGATGGTGATCCGGTCGCCTTTGTGAATGCCAAGACTCCTCAGCGCTGCGGCCACGCGTTGCACCTCGTGCAGCAGCGCAGCATAGGAGAACAGATGCCGCTCATCTCGTTCGTTCAGGTAAATGAGCGCGGTGCGCTCGCCGCGCCCGGCGGCGACGTGGTGGTCGAGCGCGTTGTAGGCGAGGTTGGTCTCGGCACCGATAAACCACTTGAAGGTGGGAAAGGTCCACTCGAAGACACGGTCCCAAGGGCGGAACCATGGCAGCTCGCCAGCCGCGCGCGCCCAGAATGCCTCAGGGTCGCGACGCCCCTCCTCAATCAGTTCCCGAACGGCAGGTGTCATCAGGCTCACGGAGTGCGCATGATAGCGTAGTCGGCAATGAACGATTGGCACCCGAGCGAAAGGATGATACGGAGCGCGTCGCGATGAACGTGTTCAAGGCTTTCAGCATTCGCAACGATGACGGAAAGATTCACGGTTCTGTGGTCGAAACGGCGCTCGACGAGTTGAGCCCCGGCGACGTCGTCATCAAGGCGGACTATTCGAGCGTCAACTACAAAGACGCGTTGGCAGGCACAGGCAGCGGCAAGATCCTGCGCCGGTTTCCACTCATTGGTGGCATTGACGTGTCCGGCACAGTCGTGACCAGCTCCGATTCACGGTTTCATGAAGGCGACGGCGTGCTCGTGACTGGTTACGGCCTGGGGGTTTCGAACGATGGCGGCTATGCAGATTACGTTCGCGTGCCTGCGGACTGGGTGGTGCCGCTGCCTGACGGCCTCACGACTTTCGAGGCGATGGCGCTCGGCACCGCAGGCTTCACCGCTGCGCTCGCGATCGTGCGCCTCGAGCGGAATGGGCTCACGTCCGCCCAGGGGAAAGTCGTCGTGACAGGCGCGACGGGTGGCGTCGGAAGCGTGGCGATTGCTGCCCTGAGCCGGCTCGGGTACGACGTGACGGCCATCACAGGGAAGGACGACGCGTTCGAATACTTGCGCGGTCTCGGGGCGAGAGACGTTGTATCCAGAACGACATTGAAGATGGGAACACAGCCGCTCGAGGCCTCGACATGGGCTGGTGCGATCGATGCAGTCGGCGGCGAGATGCTCGCGTGGCTCACACGCACGACGAAGTACTGGGGTGGGATTGCCAGCACTGGCCTGACCGGCGGTGTGGAACTGCATACGACCGTGATGCCCTTCATCCTCCGGGGCGTCAGCTTGCTGGGGATCGATTCAGTGATGTGTCCGATGGACGTACGACGTGAGGTATGGCAACGGTTGGCAACGGACATGAAGCCTGCCCGGCTCTCGACCATCGCGAACGAAATCACGCTGGAAGGACTCCCGGAGGCGTTCGCGACGCTCATGCAGGGAAGAGCTCTTGGAAGGTTTGTGGTCCGGTTGGGGATTGCATGAAGTTCCAAGGGTTCCAAGGGTTCCGAAGATTCTCGAGGGTTCTTAGGTTCTCCTTTGTGAACTTTGATCAGCTTCCAATCTGAACGCCGAGGCCTGGTTGTGTCAGCGAAGGGTACGAGGCGACGTCGAGTACGCCACCAGCGCCGAACATCAGTGACGGCTCGCACACGTCGTGCTCCAGGAGGAATGTACCGAACGCGCCTTCCTGGGCGACAAGGTCAGCGCCGGCAGCCTGGGCAACGGTCAAGGCCGCGCGTGTAAGCACGCTCGTTTCACCAACCTGTGCGCCGACAATCAGCGGTATACCGCGTGCGCGGGCGGCCGCGACGATCGCCAGCGACCGCAGGAGCCCACCCATCTTGGACACCCTAATGTTGATGAGCCATCGCTCCGGCAACTCCAGGAAACGGAGTTGGTCCACGGCCACAAAGCTTTCGTCCAGGATGATCCGGCAGGTGAGTGCGTCCGCCATGACAGCGAGCGCGGCGTACTGCTTTGAACCGATCGGCTCCTCGATGCCGAGGAACGGATGGTCAAGAGAGCGCAGGTACGATACTGCGCTGTCGGCGCTCTTCCAAAGGTTGTTGGCGTCCACCCTGACTCTCAGACCGGGTAGAGCCCATCCTTGAAGCACAGCCATCTTGGCGCGGTCGCGGTCCGGGTTGCCAGACAACTTCACCTTGAAGTCGGTAAACCCCAATCGCCGATAGCCGTCCGCGGTCGCCCTGAAAGCTGTGTCGCTCGCGTCGCCGAGGACGGCCGTGTAGTGAAAGCATCCGGTGAGCAGGGGCAGCGACAGGAAAGCATCGATCGTCTGGCCGGCTCCTTTGGCGAGCAGGTCGAGTACAGGCTAGTTCCATCGCGCACCACGCCGCCGGGCTCTCGTCGATCTCAGCGGCATGCGCGGCTATCCATCCTCGCAGTGAGTGGAGGTCCACAATGTCGTGGCGGACCGACTCGCTGAATCTCTGAAAGAAAAACCGCGCCGAATCGATCGTTTCGCCGGTCACATACGGTCGTGGGCACGCTTCGCCATAGCCGCTCACGCCGCCGGATCGCGCCTCTACCCAGATGCTCGAGGTTTCGCTGCGCTCAGCTGATGCGTGGCGAAATGTCGTCTTGAAAGGAATGCGCAGCTCAGTCAGCCAAAGCCCTTGAATCGTCATAGGGGCTCTCGCACGATGTATTCGTCGAAGCCAAAGATCAGATCTTTTCGATACTGGAGCGCGGCAGGCTTTAGCTGTCCTTCACGTTGGCCAGCTCGAACGGATGCCGCTTTGTAGGCTTCCGCCGCCCCCTCCCGCAGCCAGGTCATCCTCAGCGAGCCCAGCCTTCCGCTGTCACGTTTGCTGCGGTACTCCATATTGAGCTCTCCGAGACGTTGATCGATCGTGGTCGCAAGCCCCGCGGAAACCACCGCCATGCTCTCGCGTCGTTCGACGAGAAGGTCATACGAGGCAGGATCTTCGTCAGCAACCAGCATGAAGAAGGTCGGCGTCAGGCCGTGCTCGGAGAACGCGTACTGTTACGGCATCGATCGCCTGCGCTTCGTAGAGCTTCTCGCCGGTCAAGTTCGTGACGCCCTTTCCCTTTTGAACGAACCGCAGCAGCGGAGTGTTCCGGAAGCGTCCGGTCACGTCGACGAGATCGTTCATGAAGTAGCGATACAGGCCAGCGGCCGTCGTGATCAGAACATAGTAACGATGGCCGGGCTCGAGCTCGTCGAGTGTCCGAAACACCGGGCGATTGCGATCCCATGCGGCTTGTTCGACGAACTCGAAGAAATGGTGTCCGAGAGGCGGAAGGCCTCCGGCCGTTTCAGGTTCGAGTGGGATGGTTCCGCGGCATTCGGTGGCTTGGTAGCCAAGTTCCATCACCATGGCTCCCGCTGGGAGCTTCTTCCGCAACGCGCCGAGTGCGATACCGCAACTTCCGCCGGTCCACGTCGTAACGAGTTGAAGCGCTGGCCAAACGTTAGCGAACGTCAGTTCGGGTAGCGTCTGCAGCGTCGCCGCCAGTCTGGGGTGCGGAGTCATTCGGCTTGCGACGAGAGCGGCCAGAGAGGGCTCGAGAGCCGTCAGCGCCTCCGATGTGCCCGTGGCCAAGGCCTTAAGCAGCGATTCGCGACGGCAGTTCAGAATGTCGAGCAGCCGAATGAAGGTCGACGGGTTCGGCGAGCCGATGTAGGTAATACCGGGTTGCGCCAGCGCAAGGTGGAGGATGACCTGGTACTTCAGGTCGTAGTCTTTGATTCCAAAGACCGCGGGAGGAACGACGAAGCGGGCTTGCACAAAACGCGGGAGTGAGGAGTACAGATGTCCGGAGACGGAGCCTACGTCGTGGCCGGAATCGAGACGACCTTCGACGGAGGCACCCATGATGCCGAGGGCCGGGCCGTCAAAAGCGCGTGGGCAAGCGCGAAACTGCAGGTAGGAGAACAACGCTTGCTCGACTCGGTGAATGGCGAGCGCCGTGGGCGTGACGGGAATGTACTTCGGCGTTCCAGTTGTGCCGCTCGTCTGAGCGTAGAACACCGGTGATTCGGCCGTCAGAGCCCGCGTGCCGTTTCGCCTCTGCTCCTCGATGTAGGGATGCAGCGTGTCGGTACTGTTGTACGGGCACGCGCTCGCGGAATTGTTTTGGATCGCGAATGTCTTCAAACCCGTGCTCGATCCCGAATGTCGTCTCCCGATTGGCCATGAGCAGCCCACGCAGCACGTCTGCCTGCGCGATGTCCGGACGGTTGGCCCTGCGCTCCGTCGGTCGCCAGTAGCGATGCTTGTACAGCTCCATCGCAGCCCGGGTCAGAATCATCGAACTCACAGGGTTCTCAGGTGCTCAGGTTCACGGGTGCTCTGGTTCCGGTTCACGAACCCGAGCACCGAACCTAAGCACCCGAGCACCCGAGCACCGAAGAACCATCAGGAGTTCTGCCGCCCAAACGGCGCGCGCATCAGACCGAGAAACGACTTCGGGTATTCGCGCTCGCGAAGACCCAGCTCCACGACCTCCCGTTTGTTTGGCAGGAACCAGGTGCCGAAAAGGAGATCCCAAACGATGACTGTGTTGCCGTAATTCGCGTTCGCCTCGCGAGGCTCACGCGAATGGTGCCAGCGGTGAGTCTCGGCGCTGCCAACGATGTAGTTCAGAACCCCGTAACGCAGGCGGACGTTGCAGTGCTGAAAGAATCCGTTCGTCGCGTACGCGATGTAGTACAGCGCAAGGACCACTTCATGAACGCCCATGAGCAAGAACGGCAGGCTGTCGAGACACATCTGCATGGCTTTTTCGATTGGATGAAAGCGCGCAGTGTTCAGCCAATACAGCTGTTCAACGGAATGGTGCACGGAATGCAGCCGCCAGAGCGTCTCGTTCTCATGCGCGGCGCGATGCAACCAATAGCGAAGGAAGTCCACGGCCAGGACCATCAGAATCGCCTGCAGCCAGACAGGCCAGTCGTGCGGCCAGATGCCGGCAAACGGAAGGTTCAGCGAGCGGGCCGGACCAATCAGCAGGTAGGCGAACAGAAAGCCGACGAGCGGCGGCCACGCCAGTTGTACCACCACCATGAACGTGAGATCGGTGCCAACCTCACGCGTCTCGGGACGCCATTCCTCGCGGTTTGGCAGCAGACGTTCGAGCCACGCGACGACGGCCGCGACGAAGAGCACGGGCACGTACGTACTGACGACGAGTGGCATGCCAGCGGTCTGCAGCAGGGCGAACAGTGAGAACGCCGCAGCCATGGCCGCAGGGTAGTGAATCGAGGGCAGCAACTTAGCCATGGTTGTAGTGGAAGTGACCGTAGACGAACAGGTAGCCGGCGAGAACCAGGTGAAATGTCGTTGGCACTGGACTGGCGAACCATCGTTCGTCGCGCAGAGCCGTCGCCCCGAGCAGCAGCCGCGCCAGCATGGTAATCCCGTAGACACCCGAGGCCACGAAGAGGAACGTACCGACTCGCCGGTTCGGCATCGATGTCGCGCGCGTGACCCGTCGTGCCGTCGTCAGTAACCACGCCAGGATGAGGAGCTGCGTCACGACGAGCAATGGGTATGGCAAAAGGCCGCTGTGCCAGGCCTCAAAGCGGGGGAGGAAGGACACGTCGAGCACCAGCGCAAGCGGCTGGGCAATCACGCGCAGCGCGAACAGCGCTGCAAGCAGCCATAGCCATCGGGCGTGGTTCGCCACGTACCTCCTATCGGCCTGATTCTCGCGCCGCGTCAGAACGGTGTCGAGCACCGCGATGTCATAATCGGAACGTTAAACGTTGCTTGAAACGTCGGTTGTAGGCAGTCTTCCCAAGCCATCCTGGCTTGCCCATCCGAACATGCTCCGCGCGCCATGGCGGCTCGAGGGGGCCGAGCTCCAAGAGGCACAAGACGACGCCGTACGCTTGATGTTGCGCGAGCAGGAGGAAGCAGGACTTGATGTCGTCACGGACGGTGAGATGCGCCGGCGGCACTACATTTGTGGGCTGCTGTCAGGGCTGACCGGCATCGACACGGAGCGTCTCGGGCAAGAACGCTCGCGCGGCGGACGGTATTCCGAGCTCACGGAGGTGGCGCGCATCGTCGGCGCGGTCGAGCGCCGCGCGCCGGTGTTCGTGGAGGCTTGCCGTTTTGCCCGTGCGCACACACGCCGTGCGCTGAAAGTGACGCTGCCCGGGCCGATGACCATCGCCGATAGCGTCGCCGACGAGTTCTACCGGACCGACCAGAAAACGCTGGCGATGCGATTTGCAGCGATCTTGAATCAAGAGGCCCGCGCCCTCGCTGACGCCGGCGCCGATGTCGTTCAGTTCGACGAGCCATGTTTCAACATCTACCTGGACGAGGTGGAGGCATGGGGAATCGACGCGCTCGAGCAATGCATCGACGGTTTGACTGTCCGCACGGCGGTGCACATCTGCTACGGCTATGGGACGCCGGCCGTGCTCGTGTGGAAAACGAGGAACACGGATTGGGGACACTACTGCGTTACGCTGCCGCTGCTGGCAAAGAGCAACATCGATCAGGTATCGGTCGAGTGCGCCGCTTCGGGAGTTGATGTGTCCGTGCTCGGTCAGCTCGCCGGCAAGGACGTTCTGTTTGGCGCGATCGATGTGGGAACAGACGCCGTCGAAACGCCCCAGGTTGTGGCCGATCGGATCCGCAATGCGCTTCGGTACGTGCCGGCGAGTCGGTTGAGGCCGTGCACAGACTGCGGGTTGGTGCCACGTACGCGGCGGGCGGCGCTCGGCAAGATGCGCGCGCTGGCGGAGGGCGCAGCCATCGTGCACGCGGAACTTGGGGTCAGATCTTGAATCTTGCGTCCCAAGAGCAGAGGTCTGACTGGATGAGCCAGGACGCGCCACGCGACGCAAGATTCAAGATCTGACCCCGCTTACCTCGCGTCGAGCGCCGCCTTCACGCGCGCCGGCGTGAACGGCACTTCACGGAGTCTGGCACCTGTCGCGTCAAAAACCGCGTTGCCGATAGCGGCGGCGACAACGGTGATCGCGGTCTCGCCGGCGCCGTTGGCCTCAGCGTTCGGCTGGTTGATGAGGACCACGTCAACGGGCGGTGCTTTGAAACCCACGGCGTACGTTTGATAGCTCCGCCAATCGACCGACGTCACCTGGCGATCGTCCCATGTGACCTCCTCGAAGAGCGCTCGGCTCATGCCGTGTAACGCGCCACCCTCGAACTGGTTCTTCGCGCCGTCGGGGTTCGAAATGGGACCGCAGTCCAAGGCTCCCACGAGGCGAATGACGTTGATGACTCCCGTGCCCTGATTGACCTCGACTTCCGCCACGATCGCCGCGTAGCCGTTGTCTCCTTCGTAGAGCACGCAGGAAAGCCCTCTGCCTCTAGCCACACCCGTTCTTGGCACGCTGGCTTTGGGTGAGGGCCGCGTGTCCCAGTTAGCAGCCTTCGCCGCGGCGCGTACCACTTCGCTCAAACGTGGATCGCGCAAATGCCGTAGGCGATACGCCACCGGGTCCGCTTTCACGCGGGCCGCGATCTCGTCCATGAAGCATTCGTGCGCGAAGGTGTTTTGCAGCCGCTCGGGAGAACGAAGTGGGCCGGTCCAGAACGGCGATTGCAGCCGGTGAGACAGCACTCGCTCGCTGCGAATGGTGCCCGTCCCAACGCAGGCACCACCCGAACACCCCGCCACGTACGACGGCGCGGTGTTCGAGCCGTTGTCGAGCCTCGCCGTTGGTGCGGGCGCCGGCGATCGCGGAACGAATGGCTGGGGCTCGAAGCCGGCCAAGAACCCGGTGACGACGTTGCCGGGTCTGTCGTATCCCGGACGACCACCAAGCGCCGGAGACCAGGCCTCGTAGTCCCACGCGACGAGACTGCCGCTCTCGTCCACTCCAGCCTGCTGATCGATAACGAATGCGAGACCGTAGTTCTCCCAGGCCATCTCCTCTTTGCGAGTGAGTTGAACACGAACGGGTCGCCCCACAGCTTGAGACAGCAGAGCCGCATCGTACGAAACTGTGTCGGCGCCGTTGATGCCGTAGCAACCAGACCCCCTCGCGAAGATGACGTGCACTTGTTCCGGCGTGAGGCCCAGAAGCATCGCCGCAGAATTTCGCTGAGGGTAAACCGCCTGAGTGGCCGACCAGATGGTCGCCTGGTCGTTGCGGACGTCGGCCACGGCACAGGAGCTGCCGACCGAGCCGTGCATTTGATAAGGGTGGTGATACGTCGCTTTCACCACGGTTGCGGCTCCGGCGAGTTTCGGCGTCACGTCGCCGGAGTCCAGCAGCATGGTGTCGCGAGCGGCCTTCTGGTTACGCAGGTGTTGATAGAACTCCCTCTGTGCTGGCAAGCCGGAGCCCGGTGTCCACGACACTTGGAGCTTGCCCGCTGCCTGGATCGCCTGCCACGGCTTCTCGGCGACCACGCCGACGAAGTTATTCTTGACCACGACCTTCACGAGGCCGGGCATCCCCTGCACCGAGCTTTCGTCAACGCGAACAAGCTTCGCTCCGACGGCAGGTGGACGGACGACACGTCCGTGCAGCATGCCGGGCACTCTCACGTTGTGCACGTATTCGACTTGGGCGGTGACCATCGCCGGCATGTCAACCCGCGGAACAGACGTGCCGAGCACGGTCCACTCGCTTGGGCTTCGTCGTTTAGCCGCGTTGCTCAGTGGAAGCTCAAAGCGACGGCCGCCGACGAGGGCACCGTAGGTGACGCGCCGCGAAGGCTCGGCCCGGACGAACACGGCACCGTCGCCGACTGCGAGATGCTCGGCTGGAACGGCCAGCTGCGCCGACGCCATTCGCACGAGAGCTTCGCGCGCCGTAGCACCAGCGAGCGCCAGATTGCCGTGATTGAAATTCGCAGGGTGCGACTGTGCGCCGGAGGTTGTGCCCTGGTCCGGCGTAAGCGACGTGTCGCACTGGACGAGCCGAACGCGACTCATCGGTACGACGAGCTCCTCGGCGATGAGCTGCATCTGCGCCGTATAAAGGCCCTGGCCCAGCTCGCATTTGCCCGTATAGGCAGTTACGTTGCCGTCGGCTGCAATGCCGATCCACGCGTCGAGCTGTGTAGAACCTCGCCCGTTGATGCCTTGTGCAGCGGCGGAGAACGGCAGCCCAGACATATGCGCGGCGCTGAACGTCACGATGAGGGCGCCAGACTGTTTCAGGAAATCGCGGCGCGAAAACCCCGCCGCATCGAAGGCCGCGCGCGCGTCAGGAGTCAGGCGCGTCTTCATGCGAGCCGTCCTTGAGCGTACCGCTTGACGGCTTTGAGCATGCGGCCGTGTGCGAAGCACCGGCACAAGATTCCCGACAGCGCCTGGCCGATCTCCTCGTCATTGGCCTTCGGGTTGCGATCGAGGAGGGCTTTGGCAGACAGAATGACGCCACTCAAGCAGAATCCGCACTGCGCGGCCTGCTCGTCGATGAACGCTTTCTGAATCGGGTGGGGACGTTCCACCGTGCCGAGTCCATCGAGGGTCGTAATCTCGGTCCGCTGAACGGTTCCGACCGGAGTCATGCAAGAGCGAATGGCCTGCCCCTTGACGATGACCGTGCAGGCACCACATTGACCGAGCCCACACCCGAACTTGGGGCCGTTCAAGGCAAGATCGTCGCTCAAGACGTAGAGAAGGGGCGTCGCCGGATCGGTATCGAGCGTATGGGAACGGCCGTTGACCTGCAGCGAAATGGTGCTCATCGACTTCCTTTCGTCTGCCGCGCGTTGGAGCAGTCTCGCACAGATGGCGACCGGAAAGGAATGCCCTGCTAACGCACTCTATCTAATGCAGTTTCAGTGAATGGACGCGCTTCCGTTTCTTGACAGATCGTCGCGGTCTTTGATACAAGCTCGATGGCTTCTTTTAGGGAGCTCGGTGGCTAAGTAGCTAGGTCATTGGGGGTGAGTGCCATCGCTCAGGACCGGCTTGCGACCCGGCTATCGGTTTCCCAGCGACCCAGCACTTACCTGGCTACCCAGCCTACCTAGCTACCAAGTTTGAGAGGAGATCGGGCACATGCGAAACCGGTTCACAGGCGCAATGGTGGTAGCGGCGGTCGCGGCAGCAGCAGCGTTGACCGTCATGCCGACCGCTGGTCAGGCACCTGCCGCGCAAGGGGCAGGGCAGGGTCGCGGAGCGGGGCAGGGCGCCGCCGCGCCGGCCGGACAGGGCCGGGGCGCTGCGGTTGCGCGTCCGGCTCGCATTGCTGGCCGGCCGAATCTGAACGGCATCTACCAGGCGATCAACACGGCGAACTGGAATCTCGAGGACCACTCCGCGGCCGCCACTCCTTTGTGGCAACTCGGAGCGTTGTACGCGATTCCGGCCGGGCAGAGCGTCGTCGAGGGCGGCACGATTCCGTATCTTCCGGCCGCACTCAAGAAACGCCAGGAGAATATGGCGGGCTGGCCGAAATCTGATCCGGAAGCCAAGTGCTACATGCCCGGCATCCCGCGCGGCACTTACATGCCCTATCCCTTCCAGATCGTCCAGGGCCAGCGAGACATCCTCTTTGTCTACGAATACGCCAGCGCAAACCGCATCGTCCACATGAGTAACCATCAGGAGTCGCCCGTCGACAGCTGGATGGGCTGGTCGAATGGGAAGTGGGACGGCGACACTCTCGTCATCGAGGTCAGTGGATTCAACGACCAGAGTTGGTTCGATCGCGCAGGGAACCACCATACAGAACGACTAAAGGTGACCGAACGCTACACGCAGCAGGGTGACAATATCCTTCAGTACGAAGCGACAATGGAGGATCCTGGTACGTTCTCGCGGGCATGGAAGATTCGGATGCCGCTGTACCGCCGAGTGGAGCCCAACGTGCAGCTGCTCGAGTTCAAGTGTGTCGAGTTCTCCGAAGAGCTGCTCTACGGCGATCTTAAGAAGAAGACCGAATAGCGCCTCGAGGCAAGCCGCTGTCAAGACCCCTGGAACCGCCGATAATGCCGAAAGAAGGATTAATGGGGCTCTGCACACGAGTCCCGGGAACGCGCTACACTATTGATACGGTCGTTCCGAATACGTAGGAGATTAAATCCGATGCGAACCAGACTATTCAGCGTTGTGGCGGGTGCCGCGTTTCTTTTCACGGCAGCTGTCGTGCCGGTGATAGCCCATCATTCGTTTGCTGCCGAGTTTGATGCCAAGCGGCCAGTGAAGCTGCGTGGCACCGTGACGAAGATGGAGTGGATCAACCCGCACTCCTGGATCCACATCGACGTGAAGACACCAGACGGCAAGGTAGAGAAGTGGATGGTCGAGGGCGGAGCGCCGAATGCGCTACTTCGCCGCGGCTGGAACCGGAGCTCCCTCCTGCCGGGGACAGAGATTCTGGTCGAAGGCTTCCAGGCGAAAGACGGCGCCATGCGCGCGAACGGGCGCGACATCACCTTCCCCGATGGGAAGAAGCTCTTCGTCGGCTCCTCGGGTACGGGCGCTCCTGACGAACGCCCTGACAAGTAGTTCTCATCCGGCTCAGGGCTTAAGGCTTAGGGCTCATGTTTCGCTTGAGCCCTGAGCCTTGAGCCGCGCACGTTTCTCCCACCGGCGACGCGTGCGCGCCGTCTTGGCAATCCCTTCCTTATTCTTTCAGCCCGCACCAACTCGTCGTAGACTTGGCGCGCGGGCGCGCTCGTAGAGCACCGCGGCACATCGTCTTCCCACTAACCATGCCGACCACGCCATCGCACTCAACGCTTGAAGCTGTGTCGGCTGCGCGATGGCGGATTGCGATCGCCCTGACGGTCGCGATGATGGCCGTCTACTTCGGCTTCATCCTTCTCGTGGCTTTCAATAAGCCCCTGCTCGGGACGTTGCTCGGTCCTGGCTTGAGCCTGGGAATGCTCCTCGGGGCGCTCGTCATCGTCGTCGCTTGGGTTCTGACGTGGATCTACGTTCGTTGGGCCAACGAGCACTACGACTCGTCGGTTCGAGGTCTGCGACGATGAGCTCGAACCTCGGCGAGCCCAACCTAATCGCCATCTCGTTCTTCGTGGTTTTCATCGTCTTGTCGCTCGGCATTACCGTGTGGGCGTCGCGTAAGACTCGCACCGCGGACCAGTTCTACGCGGCAGGTCGTAGCGTGACGGCCCTTCAGAATGGCTTGGCGCTGGCAGGAGACTACATGAGCGCCGCGAGCTTTCTTGGCATCGCCGGCCTCGTCGCAGTCTCCGGCTTCGATGGTCTGATTTACTCGATCGGATGGCTCGTCGGTTGGCCTATCGTCATGTTCTTGATCGCGGAACCACTCCGCAACCTCGGACGCTATACATTTGCCGACGTCGTCGCAGCGCGGTTGCGCCAGACACCTGTCAGGATCGCCGCAGCGATTGGATCACTGGCCGTCATCTCTTTCTACCTGATCGCGCAGATGGTTGGTGCGGGGAATCTCATTCGGCTCCTCTTCGGCCTTCCGTACGAAGCGGCGGTCGTCATCGTTGGCTGCGTCATGCTCGCCTACGTTCTGTTCGGCGGAATGATCGCGACGACGTGGGTTCAGATCGTCAAGGCGGTGCTTCTGCTCGGTGGGGCAACGCTTCTCGCGGGCCTGGTGCTCGCCAGATATAGTTTCAATCCGTTGGCGCTGTTCGCACACGCCTCGTCGGTCTATGGCGCTGGTGTCCTGAGTCCGGGGCGGCTGGTCACCGATCCGATCGACGCGATGTCACTCGGACTGGCGCTGATGCTGGGCACTGCCGGGCTTCCCCACATTCTGATGCGCTTCTACACCGTGCCCGACGCTCGCACGGCTCGATCGTCGGTCGGATATGCTACGGCGTTTATCGGTTTCTTCTATCTGCTGACGTTCATCCTTGGTTTTGGCGCGATGGTCATCATCGGCCGTGACGCTATTACGAAGATCGATCCAGGAGGGAACATGGCGGCGCCGCTCCTTGCAGAGGGTGTGGGCGGCACGCCGTTTCTCGGGTTCATCGCCGCGGTCGCCTTCGCGACGATCCTGGCTGTCGTGGCTGGGCTCGCGCTCTCAGGCGCCGCGACGCTCTCTCACGATTTGTGGGTCAATGTCGTGCGCGGCGGCCGCGCCGACGAACGGGAGGAATTCCTGGTCGCGCGCAGCGCGACGGTTCTGCTAGCCGTTGTGTCGATCGTCCTCGGCATCGCGTTCAAAGGTCAGAACGTGGCCTACATGGTGGGACTCGCGTTTGCCATTGCCGCCAGCGCAAACTTTCCGGCGCTCGTCTTGTCGATTTTCTGGAAAGGTCTGACGACGAGAGGGGCGCAGACGAGCATGATCGTTGGTACGGTGTCGACGCTGCTCTTGATCTATTCGTCGCCCACCATCCAGATCGATATCCTCAAGAACTCGGAAGCCTGGTTTCCTTTGAGGAATCCAGGCATCGTCACCATCCCGCTGTCGTTCATCGTGGCTATCGTCGTGTCGCTGGTACGTCCGGTTGCGGCTGAGGAACGGCGCTTCGGCGAACTCGAACGACAATTGCACCTCGGTGTCGAATAGACGCTTCTTGTCGCCTCGTTCGCTGACGGTCGCTCTTGTCGCCGTCGTTTTGCTCGGCCTCGCCATCGGCGTCTTCATCATTCGTCGTGGTCCTGCGCTTCCCGGTCCAGGGTCGGAGACGTACGAGCAGACCACGAGTGCCTTCTATCACGGCCTCGCCGCCCTCGAAGTCGGCCTCTTAGATGATGCGCGGCAGCAGTTTGCGCAGGCGACTGAGCTGGTTGCCGAGGAGCCCGCGTCTTGGGCGAATCTTGGCGTGGCGCAACTGCGATTGGGCGAGCTCGAGGCGGCGGTTGCCCCCGTCTCCCGTGCGTTGATGCTGGCGCCGGACAACGGAGACATGGTGCTGCTGGCTGCGCGGATGGAAAGCGCGCGCGGGAATGTCGACGCGGCCGTTACACATCTTCGTCGAGCGGTCGAGCTGGATCCGCGTGGGCTGCGCGCGCGTTTCGCGCTGGCTGACGAGGTCGAACGGGCATCGGCGCCACGCGCTGACGAGGAAGCGCAGATGCTCCTCAACGAGCTCCTGGCACTTGACCCCGACAACCTCGCCGTTCTGCTCGAGAACACTCGCCTCGCGGCCAAGCGCGGTGACGTAGACCGTCTGAAAGACTCTGTCGCACGCCTCGAGCGGTACTCCGTGTCGTGGCCTCCGATTGTGGTCGAACAGTATCGGGGGCTGCGGACCGCAGTGGACGCCGGTAGTTTCCCGGACGCGGCTCGCGCGACAGCGCTTCTGCGCAACGTGCTGGCACCAGTTCCGGCGTTCCGGGAGAGTCTGGCGCGCGTAAGGACACCCGCGGAGTTAATCGCCGAGCCGTTTGAGCGGTTCCTGGCACTGACTCCTGCAGTGGCGACGCCCTCGCCGCCCGATCCAAGTGTGACGTTTGCGCGTGAGAGCCTGGCCGAAACAGGCGTTACCGGGGCAACGGCTCTGGTCACGTTCGCGGTTGACGGCGCGATTTCGCCCGTCGTATTCGTCGCCGACGCGACGCGCCTGCGCCGCGTGGATAGGCCGGGCGTTTCTTTCCCCCTGCCGGGTTCGGGTTCATCTACGAGCCTGCTCGCTCTCGACTGGAACCACGATTTTCGGACCGACATCGTCGTGACGGGGCGAGGAGGTCTTCAGCTGTTGATCCAGGGGGACGATGGCGCTTTCGTTGACGCGACTTCGCGGGCGTCGGCAAGTACGCCGTTCCTGTGTGATTGTGTTGGCGCGTGGGCGGCTGACATCGAGATGGATGGCGACCTCGACGTCGTCATCGGCGTGAACAACGGCGCGACGCGAGTGCTTCGGAACAATGGCGACGGGACATGGCGTCCCCTGGAAACCTTTGCCAGTGTTGTGGGCGCTCGCGCGTTCGGCTGGGCTGACCTCGATCAGGACGCGGACCCAGATGCCGCCTTTATCGATACCGCAGGAGCACTTCATGTGCTCTTTAACCGACAGGCTGCGCAGTTCGTCGCGGCGCCGGCGGTCGGTGCGCCGCGAGCGCTAGTCGGCCTCGCCGTGGCCGACATCGATTCGGACGGCGTCTTCGATGTGCTCACGCTCAACGAGGCCGGCACGCTTCGCCGGCTTTCGTGGCGCGGAGAGACGTGGGAAACGCAAGACGTCGGCACGTGGGCTGGGTTTGCGGGCGGCACAGCGCCGGGGACCTATCGACTCTTCCCGGCTGATCTCGATAACAACGGTGCGCTCGACGTCGTCGCATCGGGGCCACCGGGATCACGCGCGTGGCTTGCCAGTGCGACTCACAGGCTCGAGCCTCTTTCGGCCTCAGTGGACGCGGAGGTCTACTCGGTGCTCGACTTGAACGGCGACGGTCGACTCGACGTCGCCGGATTGTTGGCGGGGCAACCGATCCAATTGCTCGGCCACGGTCAGGCAAACTATCACTGGAAGGTGATTCGGTCGCGCGCGCAAAAGAACGCCGGAGATCAACGCATCAACTCCTTTGGCGTGGGCGGCGATATCGAGGTTCGATCGGGTCTGCTGTGGCAGAAGCAGGTCCTTATGGGCGGGGTATCACACTTCGGTTTGGGAACCCGGACATCGATTGATGTTGCCCGAATCGTGTGGCCGAACGGTGTGCCTCAGGCGGAGTTTGGCATCGGCGTGGACGATACGGTCGTTGCCGAGCAACGCTTGAAGGGATCGTGTCCGTGGGTGTTCGCTTACGACGGCAGCGGTATCCAGTTCGTGACGGACTTTCTGTGGCGCTCTCCGCTAGGTCTTCGGATCAACGCGCAGGATACCGCAGGTGTGTCGCAGACGGAGGACTGGGTCAGGATTCGGGGCGATCAGCTCGTGCCGCACGATGGCTCGTACGACGTGCGGATCACGGCGGAGCTGTGGGAGACGCACTTCTTCGATCACATGTCGTTGATGGTTGTCGACCATCCTGAGACGACAGATGTGTTCGTCGACGAACGATTCTCGGCAGCGAAGCCGCCGTTGCTCGCCGTGCAGGCTGTGGGTGCTCAACGTCCGGTCAAGCGCGCGTGGGATGATACCGGACGCGACGTGAGCGCGCTGGTCGAGCGACGCGACGGACGGTACGTGGCCACCTTCGAACGAGGCCGCTATCAAGGAATTGCTCAAGAACATTTTGTCGAGTTCGAGCTCGACGAGGATCTACCAGTCGAAGGGCGTCTAACACTTATCGCGCAGGGCTGGGTGTATCCGACCGACAGCAGTATCAATATGGCCATTGGCCAGGGCCGCAGCGTGCGCCCGATGGGCCTGTCGCTCGAAGCGCGGGATCCCGACGGCCGCTGGACTGTGATCGACGCCGACATCGGCTTTCCGGCCGGGAAGAACAAAACGATGCTCGTCGACTTGGCGGGAATCGGGAGCGCGCGCCGACTCCGGCTGAGGACGAACCTCGAGGTGTACTGGGACTGGCTTGCAGTGGCGGGACGTGTCGTCTCGCCGACTCGCGAGACCCGGCTTCCGTTGAAGCATGCCGAGCTGCGCTATCGAGGTTTCTCACAGACGACCTCGCCCCGAGGCGAGGCGCCGGAGACGCCGATCTACAGCCGAATTGCAAACACGGCGCAACGCTGGCGCGACCTCGCCGGCTTCTACACTCGTTTCGGAGACGTGCTCGAACTGCTCGGTGGCGTTGACGACCGGTACGTGATCATGAATGCCGGCGACGAGCTGGTGATGCACTTTCCCGAGCAGGCAGAGCCGCCCGCGGGATGGCGGCGCGATTTCGTGTTGATCGGCGATGGCTGGGAGAAGGACGGCGACTTCAACACTGGTTTCTCTCAGACTGTGCTGCCCTTGCCCTCACACGATCGGCCCGCTTATACCGAGGCCGTGCGGGATCTCGAGGACGACCCCGTCTATCAGCGATACCGAAATGATTGGTCGCAGTATCACACTCGGTATGTGACTCCGGCGGAGTTCGTCGCGGGCCTTAGGCCCCACTAGAAGAGGTGTCGTTCGGAATTCTGCATTCTTTGTTCTTGGTTCGTGTTCTGGTTCGAACACAGAACACGAACACAGAACCGAGAACCCCGAAGCTCGAACGTCGAGTAGTACAAACGCATTAGTGCCCACTCAACCCTTGCCAAGTACCGTAGTGTCGATGTCTCGGTCGGCCATCGCCCGCTGCGTCTGGACGCTGGTGCTCGTCGCGTCGTTGGCCTCCGTGTGGGCCCTCAACCGCCGTGCCGCCGGCGGGGTAGTTGAGGCAAGCGGGACACGCGGTGCCGGGCGTTTTGGGTTCAGGCTCGAACAGGTGGCTGGCAGCCTGGGAGTTGATTTCATCCACCAGGGACCGACCTTCGATGCGCGTCTCGAACACATCATGCCGCAGGTCGCGTCGATGGGCGCTGCGGTAGCTGTCGCCGACTTCGACCGAGACGGGTGGCAAGACTTTTACGTCACCAACAGCGGTGAGAACAGCTCAAACCATCTTTATCGCAACACTGGGAAGGGCACCTTCGTTGATGTGGCAGCCTCAGTTGGTCTGGCGGACGTCAACCGCCGGGACACAGGCGTGTCAATGGGCGCGGTGTGGGGCGACTACGACAACGACGGCTATGAGGACCTGCTGCTCTACAAGTACGGCCGTCCGGAGCTCTATCGAAACGAGCAAGGGCATCGCTTCACTGAAGTTGGGGCACGTGCCGGGCTGCCGAGTTGGGTCAACGCGAATAGCGCCACCTGGCTCGACTACGATCGCGACGGACGGCTCGACCTGTTTATCGCGGGATACTGGTCCGACGCCGTCAACCTCTGGCAACTCGAGACGACGAAGATCATGCCGGAGAGTTTTGAGTACGCGAACAACGGTGGTCGTAAGTATCTGCTTCGCAATCGGGCTGACGGCACTTTCGAGGACGTAACCGCGGCGCTTGGTATCACGAGCCGACGATGGACGTTGGCCGTGGGGGCGGCGGATCTGTTCGGCACAGGCTATCCCGATTTGTTTCTGTCGAACGACTACGGCGTATCCGAGCTCTACGCGAACCAGGGGGGGAAGCGGTTCGTTGATACAGCGCAGCAGACCGGTGTGGGACGTACTCCGAAGAGCGGCATGAACGTATCTTTCGGAGACATCTTCAACGACGGCCGGCTCGCCATTTACAAGACCAATATCTCGGAACCTGGTGTGCTCGTCCAGGGCAACGATCTCTGGGTACCGAAAGCCGGTGCGCCGCCGGCGACGCTCGAGTACGACAACCTCGCGTCGTCGCTTGGCGTCGATCTTGGCGGTTGGAGCTGGGGCGCACAGTTCGGCGATTTGAACAACGACGGCACGCTCGACTTGTATGTCGTCAACGGCTACGTATCAGCGGGCGAACGGAGCAGCTACTGGTACGATTTCGCGGTCATTGCCGTCGGGCATAGCAGCATCATCGCCGACGCCGCAAACTGGCCCGCGATGAAGGGAAGAAGCCTCTCCGGTTATCAACGGAAGCGGATCTGGTTGAATGACGGCAGCAGCCGCTTCACGGAGGTCGCGCAGATCGCCGGTGTCACCGATACTCACGACGGCCGGTCGGTAGCTCTCGCCGACCTGGGAAATCGGGGCATGCTCGATGTCATCGTGGCCAATCAGCGCGGGCCTCTCTTGGTGTATCGAAACACGGTCGAGCCCGGGCGTCACTGGATCGCGTTCGACCTCGAAGGCAGCGTCAGTAACCGAAGCGCGATCGGCGCGCGCGTCGAGGTGCATTGGGGCGCCAAGGTACAAGCCCAAGAGGTATCCGCGGCGAGCGGCTTCAGCGCGCAGAATCAGCGCCGGCTGCACTACGGACTCGGCGCGGCCGACCGCGTCGACCGCGTCGTCATTCGATGGCCTTCGGGCCGCCAGCAGACGCTCGACCAGCCTGAGGTCGACACACTTCACCGCGTGAAGGAGCCCAGTGGCGACTGAGACGCGTGCTCTCTCATCGTCCGAAAGCCTGCGAGGGAGCCGCTCTCGACTGGTCGCGATCGACAACCGCTTTCTTCCTCCCATCCTCATCACGAGCATTCTGCTTACCGCCCACCTGTCGTTCGGGATCCTCGAGGGCTGGGAGCGAACCGCCCTGGCGATTGTGACAGCGATTGGCGCAGAGTTGGTGATGGGGCGGATCACGTACGGTGCGTGGCCGCATCCGGCAAGCGCCTATATCAGCGGCATCAGCGCCGGCATCCTGGTGCGGTCACCGTTCTTCTGGCCGTACTTCCTCACCAGCCTGATCTCGATTACATCGAAGTACGTCTTGCGATTCCGAGGGCGGCACCTGTGGAACCCCACCAACTTCGGTGTCAGTGCCGTCGCATTCCTGGCACCCGCGACGATCACCGTTCTGAGCATCCAATGGGGAAACGTGATCGCCCCGATGGTGATCATCTGGATTCTCGGCACTCTGATCGTCTGGCGTGTGGGCCGGGTCCATATCTCGGCCACGTATGTCGCGTCCTTCCTTTTGTTCTCATTCGTGCGTAGCGCCATCACCGGCACGCCGTGGCTCGCCAACGTGGCGCCGATCACTGGGCCGATGTATCAGCTGTTCATTTTCTTCATGGTCACCGACCCCAAGACCACGGTGCGACCTCGGTGGGGCCAGTGTGTCGTGGTGTTCGTGGTAGCGCTAGTGGAGATGACCCTGCGCCTGGCAGAGGTCCTGTATGCTCCTTTCTACGCGCTGTTCCTCGTCGGGCCCGTGGCGCTGATGCTGGAGATGTGGCTCGATTCGCGCAAAAGGGTCCGCCTAAAGGCGGACCTACTTCCGTCACGTAGTGTCGGGCTTTAGCCGGACCTGTTGAAAGGCAATTCGATGTCATTGGATATCGCACTGGATAGTCGATCGCTTGCGACCGGACGAGACGTACGCACGACGCACTCCGATCTCGCCATGACATATCCGCTCGCGCGACGAGTGGGGTACCTGCTTGCCGCCACGTTTCTAGGAGTGTGCATCGCCGGTTTCTGGAACTTCAGGGTTGTCGATGGCTTCGGCAGCGATATCGTGGCCGCGAACACGATCGGTACGTATCAGGGAAGAGCCAACGAGTTCGCCACGCTCGGGGCTGGCTTCGGTTTCCTCTTTGCGCTTGTCGCAGGCTTGGCCGCGACGTTTACGGCCTGTAACTGCGTTGCGTTTGCGATGATCCCTGGCCTGGTGTGCGCGCCAGACGTCAAGACGGGCCGTCGCACCGCCCTCGGGTCGGTCGGCGCCATGCTGTTCTTCGTGATCCTGGTTAGCGCGATCTATGGTGCATTCGTGGGTTGGCTTGGCCCAACGGGGGTGGCCGCTATCAATTCACGCGAGGTGCGTTTCGCGCAAGCTGCAATCGTGTTCAGTACGCTGGGCGTGGCGATGTTGTTCTGGGCGGCGATTGAGCTCGGGCTGCTCGAAATTTTCGTTCGGCGATGTTCGCCGGTTACGCGCGCGTTCTTCTCGCAGCCGACGACAAAGGCTGCAGTCATGGGGATCATGATCGGCGCCTTCGCCATAGGTAGGCCTTATCCTGTTTTTCGCGAGTTCTTGCTCTACGCGGCTCAGATGCAAAGACCGAGCTATGGCGCCGCGGTGATGGCGCTCCAAGGGCTCGGCCAGATTGCGGTCATGATGGCCGTTCTGCTCATGGTCGTCGCCCTCTTCGGTCAGACGCTGCGTTCCTGGGTGACGAACAGACCTCACCAACCCGCCCTTGTCTCGGCGATGGCGCTCGCGGCTGGTGGCGCGTATTTTCTGTTCTATTGGGGAATTGCGCGCGCGTGGCCCGCGCTCGGGCGTTGGGGATTTCAGCTCGGGTGGTATAGCTAGGCTTAGGGCTCAGGGCTTAGGGCTCAGGCTGTCCCCGAAAGCGACGGTACGACCTCGATTTTGCTCTTTCCGCCTGTCCGACGATAATCTCAGGCGGAAGAATAGGGAGTTAGAAGCATGCAGTCCGCGACCTTGCGATACGACGAGCTTTACTCGGGCGCCTACCGGCAGCAACTTGTTGCATTCGAATACGCTCGTTGGGAGGCCATCAGACACTTCATTACGCGGGTCCTGAAGCTCCGCGGTGACAGTAAGGTTTTGGACTATGGCGCCGGGATCGGACTCTTCACGAGCCTCTGGGAAGAGGTTTTCCCAAAAGGCGAACTGCATTTTTGCGACTTATCCGAGGTCGCAAGACAAAAGTTCAAGACCCTTCATCCAGCCCACGCTGATCGGTATTCCCTTCTAGAAGAGGGCATCTCAAGTTATCCAGACAACTCCTTCGACGTCGTAGTTTCGGTCGAGGTGATGGAGCACGTCGAGAACCTATCAGAGTATCTGGGTGACATATACAGAATCCTCAAACCGAACGGCTGCTTTGTGTGGACGACACCCTGTGCGAACAGCTTCTCGATCGAGCACGTTTATGGCGTCCTCACTCGCCAGATCGACCCCACGAATGAAGGTTACAGACGTTGGAGGTGGGAAGATCCGACTCACGTACGGCGGCTAAGAACGGCCGAGGCGGAGGACCGCTTGATGGAAGCCGGTTTTTCAGACGTTGAGTTTCGTTTGCGCTCGCACTTGTTTTCTTTCATTTTCAGCTCCTGGCCAATGTATGCGCTGGAACGACTCGGTCGGAACATGATCAAGCTCGATTACACGCTCTTCCGAAAGCTGCCGAACGGCGCGTCCATGATTGGTGCGGGAAGAAAACCAGGCCCCGAAACTACGTGACGAAGAGGTCGGCTGATTGCTGCGACGCTTACACCCCACCTGCCAATTTAGCAAGCGTCGCCCGCAGCGTGCGAACGCGCTCGTCCATGTAGCGCTGATTCTCCCCGACCCACGCGTTCGCCCGGTCCGAGAGGGCGCCCCGGTGCTCAAAGGCCTCACGAACGCTTGTGGCGATGGAAGTCGCGATGTTGGCGGTCAGCACACATGCCTGCCCGAAGTACCCGCTCAGAGCCAGGCTGTCCGAAAGGATCAGAGGGCGGCGGAGCGCCATGGCTTCGTACGCGCCACAGACCAGACAGTCCTCGGCGGTGGTGAGGTCAATGATCAGAGCACAGGACCGGAAGTAGTCGAGATAGACGTCATCTTCCACCCAGCCCAGGAACTGCACCCATGGATACTGCCCAGGTTCGATCCCCGCCCGCCGGTAGTTCCCAGAGACGTATAGCATGAAGCCATCTTCCCGCAGACCCCGGAAGGCTTCGAACACCTCCAGATACGGTTCGTCGAAGGTGAACGAGCACACCAGCAACGCCGATCGATCGGCAACCTGAACCCGCGTGGCAGCGGGGGCTGGGAAATCTGGCAGGGGGTCGGGACAGACGTAAGGCCGGCCGCCGAGGCGCTCCACGCGCCGCGCGTGGTTCTGGTTGGTGACGATTACCAGATCGGCCCTCCGATTGTAACCAGTCTATTGCGCGCTGCAGAAGTCGATACCCGTGGACTGCCTCGACCCCGACGTAGTGCGCATCCGAGACAAGGCGGAAGCCCAGGGGTCCACGAAGGCACAAAAGGAAGTACGCGAGGACGATTGACGGGTTCGTGGCGACGACGACCTTAGGGCGCTCGGCGCGAAGGACCGCGAAGGTCAGCAGTATCTTTCGTGCGTACCGCTCGAGGCGCCCACCGGGAGTGACGACCTTTATGAGCTTGACATCGAGTCGGCGGCTGAGCGTTAGGGTCCGGAGGTGGTTGCCCCAGTCCACCCATATAATACGCCCGGCGCCGTTCTCCGATAGAGGCTGTGGTGATGAATCCATCATCGGACCAATTATCGGCCGGGCAAGGTTTTTCCGACGGTCCATTCGGAGCAGCCGCGAATCGCAAGGCGATCGACTTGGAAACCAGCCCCCGCTCTCAGGACTGCTCGCGGCTGCACGTCGAGGAGCCGACGAATTAGATCCGGACGGGAGGCTACCGTCGTTTGCTCGGCGGCGGCTCAGAATACTTTTCAAGCCCGGTTAAAGTCCTCGGTTCGACGGACTTTTGGATAGGTGGATTCATCTAATCTTGAGGCATTAGGCTTGCGCCTATACTAAAACTACGCTGGATTTTCACGAGTTCTGACCCTGAAAGATCCTGGACGGCCTCTTGCTCAAGGGAGGACGTTCGCACGCCGGTGGTTCGGCCGCGTCTCGATGGGCGAGCACACGGCCGTTCAAGCGAGACGCTACACCTGAGCGGTCGAGTGTCGCTCATTCGTGAGGACATCGAATGAGGATAGCTGTTGTGGGTGCTGGGTACGTCGGTTGCGTGACAGCCGCCTGCTTATCGCGCGAGGGCCATGCCGTCGTCGCGGTCGACACCGACCCGTCGAAGGTTCAAAGCCTCCGCGACGGAATCTGTCCTGTTGTTGAACCAGGCCTTCAAGAGCTTGGTGGCGAAGAACGTTCAGGAGGGACGGCTCCGCGCCACGGAATCCTCGGTCGACGCCTTCGCGGACGTGGACGCCGCGATTGTCTGTGTGTCCACGCCAAGCATGCCCGACGGCTCCGTTGACATTCGCCCGATGATGCGCGTCTTTGATGTTCTCGCGGAATCGGCGGAGACGTGTGGGCGTCCGCGTTTGGTGCTCGTGCGCTCCACGATAGCTCCTGGAATGCTCCGAAGGGTTCTCGATCGACACCGGACAGGCTCGCTTCGACGTCGTGGCAAATCCGGAGTTCCTGCGGGAGACGGCCGCCATCAAGGATTTCGATCATCCTCCCGTTCCTCGTCTTCGGCAGCGACCGACCAGAGGCGGCCCGGGCGGCGGCAGAGATCTTTGCTCGGGTGCCGGGGCCCAGGCACTTTCTGACACTCGAGACGTGCCTTGCTCGTGAAATACGCGTCGAACGCGTTTCACGGGATGAAGATCGCGTTCGCCAACGAGGTGGGCTCCCTGTGCGAGGCCGCCGGCGCGAGCCCGCTGGAAGTGATGAAGGTCTTCTGCGAGGACACGTCGCTCAATATCTCACGCGCTTACCTCCGTCCTGGGTTTGCCTTCGGCGGTTCGTGCCTTCCCAAAGACATCCGCGCCTTGCTTTCGCTCGGGCGTTCGAACGGCATTCACCTGCCTTTGCTCGAGGGCGTGCTGGAAGCGAATCATCTGCGCATTGTTCAGGCGGCGAATGCCATCGTGAAAGCGAAGCCGAAGCAGGTCACCCTGCTCGGTCTCAGTTTCAAGAAGGGCACCGACGACCTTCGCGAGAGCCCGTACCTCCTCCTTGCCGAGAGGCTTCTCGGCGGAAGGGCTCGCGTTGAAGATTTTCGACCCGGATGTCCTGCCGGATCGGCTCGTCGGCAAGAATCGCGAGTACGTCGAGCAGCACCTACCGAACGTCGACGATATCCTGATGGGCGAACTCGACGCAGCGCTGCGCGACAGCGACACAGTGGTGTTGTGCAAAGCCGTTCAAGCAAAGGAACAACTCCTCGAGACTATAGACGGACGGACCGTCTTCGATCTCGAGTATCTGCTTGGCGGCAAGCCAGTGGGTGCGCTGTCGGTTTCCTGAACCCACTATGACAATCCGCGACGTCGTGATTCTCACGCAGTACTTTCCCCCCGAATCGGGCGCGCCGAGCGTCCGGCTCATGGCCATGGCGCGCGAGCTGCAGAAGATGGGCGTTCGCGTGCGCGTCGTCACCGGAATGCCCAATTACCCTCTTGGCGCGATCTATCCCGGGTACAGAGGCCGGCTCACCATGCGTGAAGAGGTGAACGGCATTCCTGTCCGACGGGTGTGGTTGTTTCCGGCGTCCGGCCGAGGCGCGATCAAGCGACTGCTGAATTATCTGTCGTTCACGTTTACCGGAGCCATCGCACTGGCCTTCGAGCCCCGGCCCGATCTCGTGTTCGTTGAGGCACAACCAGTCACGCTGGCCATTCCGGCATGGATCCTGAAACGCATCCGCCGGGTACCTTTCGTTTACAACACACCAGATCTTCAGGTGGAGCATGCCTCCGACGATGCGTGGGTAAGCCTCGGTTGGCTCATTCGCGCGGCGGCCGCCATCGAATCGAGAATGATGCGCGACGCCGTCTGCGTCACGACGGTTACCCACGCTTTCATCGAACACTTTCACCGCAATTACGGTGTGCCTTACGAACGGCTGACATTCCTGCCCAATGGGGCGGACACAGAGAGGCTCAGACCTCTGCCCCCGGACGAGGTGTTTGCCGAACGCCTCGGCGTGACCGGGAAGAAAGTCTTCACTTACGCCGGCACGATGGCCAACTACCAGGGCCTCGAGGTACTGGTTGACGTCGCCGAGAGACTCCGGAATCGGCCCGATATCGTCATCCTCATGGTCGGCAGCGGTCCGGTGAAGGAGCGACTCCTGAAGATGGTCGACGAGCGCGGCCTAACCAATATCCTCTTTCGGACGTCGCCCTTCGAAGAGATGCCGCAGCTGATGTCGATCACCACGGCCAGCCTGGTCGTGCTCCGACCGATCGAGATTTCGAAGAAGATGCGCTTGTCGAAGGCGATCCCTCCGCTGGCCTGTGCGGTACCGCTCATCTACGCAGGATGGGGAGAAACGGCCGAGATTGTCAGACAGGAACAGGTCGGCGTCGCCGTGGAACCTGGCAATGCTGATGAAATCGCGCAGGCCGTTCAGGAGCTGGCCGACGATCCGTCGCGCGCCAGGGAACTCGGCGCCCGCGGGCGACGTCTTGCGGAGCGCGAGTACTCTTGGGCTTTTCTCGTGGCGGACTGGATGCGACAGCTTCGGCTCGTGCTCGCCGGCCAGGACCCGGCCGTGCCGAAGAGAGATCGTCAGGGAGGCGACGATGAAGCCCTGCTCCCGGCAAGCTCTGCGCAGAGTGGCGCCTGACCCAGCGTAAGATTGGGCGTCCGATTCCCCACTTCAAGGTCCTAAGGCCTAAGTTGTAAGCCTGTTACAGCTAAACGCTGATTCAACCGAACTCGTATTAGGCTTAGCCGGGTAGGTTCCCTGCGGAGGAGAAGACATGGAGCGCGTGTGGTCAGGCAGAACCGCAGGTCTATTGCTACTGACCCTTGTCGTGGCGTGCAACCCCGCACGCGCCCAAGTGAATCTCTCCGGCGAATGGAGCCCGCGCTATCACGAAGATCAGCCAGACCGGATACCTGGCCCCGAGCTTGGCGACTACACCGGCCTGCCGATTACTGAGGGCGCACGCCTCGCGGCGGATACGTGGGACTCTTCGCGCCTGACGCTTCTCGAGCACCAATGCAAGGTCCACATCTCGCCCTACATCTTTCGCGGACCTCTGCAAGTTCGGATCTGGGAAGAGAAAGACCTGCGCACGCAGCGCGTCGTCGCGATCAGGCAGTACATCAACACCTACGAACAGGAGCGCACGATCTGGATGGACGGTCGGCCCCATCCCCCCGAATGGGCGCCCCACACCTGGCAGGGTTTCTCGACCGGGCGCTGGGACGGTGACATCCTCGTGGTCCGGACGACCCACATCAAGCAGGAGTGGATTCGTCGTAACGGCATCCCGAATAGTGAGAAATCTTCGATGATCGAGCACTTCATCAAGCACGGCGACGTCATGACTCACGTCGTGCAGTGGACCGATCCGGTTTATCTCACCGAACCGCTCATTCGATCCGAGGAATTCGTATTGAACGACAGACCCGCCGGCAATTGGCTCTGGCCCTGCGAATATGTCGATGAGGTTGCGGAGCGACCGCGAGAGCAGGTGCCCCACTACCTGCCCGGTAAGAGTCCGTACCTCGGCGATTTTGCCTACCGGTACGGTATTCCGCTCGAGGCGGCTAACGGTGGGGCTGAAACGATGTATCCCGAGTACATGGAGAAGCTGAGGAAGATGCCCAAACCAGAACAGCCCGTGGTGAAGTAGATAGTGGTGAATCAAAGAGCCGTTGCCATGCTCGTGCTGGTTGGTGCCGTGGCGCTCGGCCAGGACGTCGGCACCGCCCAGCGTCCAGCGACTCAGCCAACCTCCCAGGCCCCGCGAACCTCACCGGCGCCTCCAACGCCTCCCACGCCAGCCGGACATTGGGGGAGCAATGGAGTGATCAATGCCTTCCACGTGCAAGGGAACGTGCATCTGCTCGTCGGCGCCGGCGGCAACATCGCAGTGCAAGTCGGTGACGAGGGCGTGCTGGTCGTCGACACGGGGCTTGCGGCTCATGCCGACAAGGTGCTCGCCGCGATCAGAAAGCTGTCGGACAAACCGATTCGCTGGATCGTCAATACACACTTCCATCCGGACCACACCGGTGGTAACGAGTTGATCGGCAAGGCGGGAAGCACTGTGCAAGGCAATCCCACGGCCATCGTTGCGCATGAAAACGTGCTGAACAGAATGAGTGCCGCTTCAGGCGAGCACTCACTGACGCCGACGGCAGCCTGGCCGACCGACTCCTATGTAAAGCAGACCAAGGACTTCTTCTTCAACGACGAGCCGGTGATGCTTTATCACGATGATGCCGGGCACACCGATGGCGACTCGATTGTCATGTTCCGCAGGTCCGACGTCATCATGGCGGGGGATGTCTTCAACACGACCACGTACCCGGTAATCGACTTGGCAAATGGGGGCGGCATTCAAGGGGTGATCGATGGGTTGAATCGTCTGCTCGATCTGGCTGTGCCGAAGCACGAACAGGAAGGCGGAACATTTGTCGTCCCTGGTCATGGTCGGGTTGGCGATGAGGCAGACGTGCTCGAGTATCGCGACATGGTCACCATCGTGCGCGATCGCATCAAGAACGGGATCGAAAGAGGACTCACGCTGGCTCAGATGAAAGCGGAGCGGCCAACTCTCGACTACGACCTCCATTACGGCTCGGATACAGGTCCCTGGACGACGGCGAACTTCGTCGAGGTCGTCTATACCGATTTGTCCAAGCGAGGCTCGCGCCGACAATGAGAGGCAGAGTGACCCTGATCCGATTGTCGCTGCCCGTTGCTCTGATAACTGCGGCAGCAGCGCTTCCACGGGTTAGCGTAATGGCGCAGCAGGCGGCGCCGCCGGCGCAACCGGCCGCCCCACAGGCGCCCCGCACACCTCGCAGCATCGCACCGATCGATCTAACGGGCTACTGGGTGGCGATGGTCAACGAGGATTGGCGTTGGCGCATGATGACGCCGGCCAAGGGCGACTACGCGAGCGTGCCGATCACCGACGAAGGACGCAAGGTTGCCGACGCCTGGGACTATGCGAAGGACCAGACGCCTCAGAACGCGTGCAAGCCCTTTGGTGTGGGCAACATCATGCGGATGCCCGGTCGCCTCCACATCACATGGCAAGACGACAAGACCTTGAAGCTCGAGTTCGATGCCGGCACACAAACGCGGCTCCTTCATTTCGATAACCGGCCGGCAAGCGGCGAACGGACGTGGCAGGGGCACTCGTTAGCGTCATGGGAAGTAGCAGGGCAACAGGTGGAGGTTGACCGCAATGGTATTCCCATCACTCCTGCGGCGGGCGCCGGCGGACGCGGCGGAGGTGGTGGTGGCGGCGGGGGAGGTGGGGGACGCGGTCGAGCGGCTGCACAGCCTGTTGGTGGTGCGCTGAAGGTCGTCACGACGAATTTCCGCGCTGGACATCTCCGCAAGAACGGCGTGCCCTACAGCGAGAACGCCGCGATCAACGAATACTTCGATCGCCTGACATATCCCAACGGCGACGTGGTGTTGGTGGTGAGGACGACAGTCGAGGACTCGGTGTACCTCACTCAGCCCTTCATCGTCGGGACGACATTCAAGTTGGAGAACGACGGATCAAAGTGGAAGCCAACGGCGTGCGCGATAGACCCGCCGGTTGTGCGTCCGAGCCAGCGCTAGCGGAGATTGCGGTGAAGGACTACGTGGACTTGGGGGCGTGTATCATTCGAGCGAGGACCCCAGACATGACATGGATTCAGCGATGTGTCGTGCTCGCAATCGTCGCAATTGGCGGATCCGCGACCGTCGCGCAGCAGGCGCAGCAACCTCAGGCAGAGTGGCGGCGCTTGTCGGCGCTCGGACTCCAGCATCGGACAGCGTGGGATCTGTATTCGGCGCTGAAGCAGGCGGCGGGGGGCGGGCGCCAGTCACCCTCTTTCGACCGGCTGCCGGACTGGACGGGGTTGTGGACCAGTTCGGGCGGCGGCTCGTTCTTCGGTCCCGGGCTCGGCGGTGTTTCGCCGAAGTTGACGCCAGCAGCCGCCGCTGCACTGAAACGCGGCCAGGAGCTCGAAGCCAAGGGTATCTCCTACGATGAAAACCTCAGCCAATGTGGCCCTCCCGGTTTTCCCCGTTGGCTGGTCGTTCCCTTTCTTCGGGAGTTCATCGTGCGACCGGAGCAGACATGGCTGTCGTCGGAGACGGTCAACAATGTCCGTCGAATCTATACCGATGGACGCGGTCATCCTTCACCAGAGGATAGATACCCGCTCTATTACGGCGACTCCATCGGATTTTGGGACGACCAGAAGCTGGTCATTCACACCAATCAGCTCATGTCCCGCTCCATGGGGCGCGGTCAACCGGACCAGAGCGAACAGATGGAGACAGTCGAAGTCTGGGAGAAGGCTGACGGGCGGACGATCAAGGCCGATGTCTGGATCTACGATTCCGCGCTCTACCTCGAGCCCTGGTACTTGCAGCGACGTTACTCGCAGATTTCCAACCCCGACAAGAGCCTTCGGATCCGCTACTGGGACTGCGGCGAGAACCCCAACAACGAGGTGTACAAGACCAAGGACGGAAGCACCGACTTCAAGAACCTGACCTTCGTTGGCAAGGACAATCGCTGAGGATCAACGTAGCCTTCCGCTACTTGACCCGCTTCAGGTCCAGATAGATCGCTTCCTTTCAACACCTTTCCGGTCCGCGCTCGGCAGAGCCATCGTAGAGTCCCAGTGCGTCATGGTTCGCGCTAGAATACTTCCCCCTTGATCGGCGGACGATGAAAGGTGGCGGTTGTCAATGAGGTGGGACCAACTCGATCTGGCGCTGCGCACTCGCCTGCTGCAATGGCACGCGCCGATTTGGGAACCGCTAATTCGTAGAGGACTGGAGGGCTCAGGCGATTTGCAGGGCAAGCGCATTCTGGAAGTAGGCTGCGGCGACGGCGGGCTCGCGTGCCTGCTGGCTGAATGTGGCGCCCGGGTTTATGCGACCGATTTGTCGCATATGCGGCTGAAAGCTGCGCGAAAGCTGGCCGCCCAGACGGGAATGTTGAGGCGAGTCAATTTTTTCCGCGCCGATGCATACCACCTTCCGCTTGCCCCAAACAGCGTTGACCTCATCATCACCCGTTCAGTAATCGTGTTGCTCGATCGCAAGCAAATCCTACCGAGCTTCTGTCGCCTTCTTGTCTCTGGGCGCGGCGTTGCCGTGTTCATTGAAAACATGGAACACCACCCAGCGCTTCAATTGTGGCGACTTATCACTCGCACCAAACATGGAAGTCAGGGATACCTCTCTCAGGCGGAAGTTCACAGGTTTGGGGCCCATTTCGAGCAAGTTGAGGCGAATTACACTGGGCTGCTGCTACCAGCGGTCGGGCCGTTGGGTCGGCTTCAAAGTGTATTGGCGCCCGCCGTCGCGCGAGTCGACGCAGCGTTACTGTCTCGAGTGCCGCAGCTCTCACGCTACGCGTGGCTAGTCACCCTGAGGTGCACAGGACCCAAAAGCGGAAATGCGCCAAAAGCGGGGTGATGTTGTCGTACGGACGACAATCATCCCTGGACGACATTCACGCGAAACCGGATCAACGTGGAGCCGACACGGGCACGGAACCAACGTTGTACTTCAGTTCGCAGCAGCTACTTGCCGCTCTTCAGATCTGTGTAGATTGCTTCGACGAACATCTCTCCGCTCCACGCCGGCGTCGAGTAGACGCCGTCATAGTCTCGCGACGGCCCGGCGGCCTTGACCTGAGCCAGCGTCTGCCCCTTGTCGACCATGAGCTTGATGCGATCGCGGATGATTGTGGTCATGTCGCGATACTCCGCGACGTCGGATTCGTTGCAGATACGCCCGTGGCCCGGAATGATGAGCGTTCCACCTTGATTGTTGAACTCGGGGACGGCGATGTCGAGGATCCGATTCAGGGCGTCCAGGAGTCCCTGTATGCTCCCACCGCGCTTGAGGTCGATTACGGGGTAGGTCACCGTCGAGAGCACGTCGCCCGCCACTACCACGTCGGACCGTCGAAACCACACTATGACATCACCGTCCGTGTAAGCCGCTGGCGTGTGCAGCATCTCGACGACCTCGCCGCCGAAGTACAGCTGCTTCATGTCCGTGAAGAACGTGTCGTGAGGCCACACGCCGTACGGTTCGCGCGCCGGCTCGCCGCGTAACCCGCTCATCCGGTGGAGGACGTTCTCGTGCGCAATGACCGGGGCGCCGTCGAGGCGTGAGGGTTCCCGGCCACCTTGACCGCCAATGCCGGCGTTGAGGTTTCGGCCGGCATTCGAGAGGTGCTCGTTGCCGCCGGTGTGGCGCTCGTCCGCGCTGGTGTTGAGGATGAGACGGATCGGCTTGTCCGAGATCGTCCGGATCGCGGCGAGCACTTTATCGCTCATTCCCGCGACACTCGAGTCCACGAGGAGAAGCCCAGCGGGATCGACTTGAACGGCGATATTGGCGCCGGAACCGGCAACCAGGTGCACGTTGCCTTGCACGGGTAGCACCTCGACGTTGCCGTCGTCGTACGCAGGCTTGACCGGCCGGGCACCCTCTTGGCCTGACAGGCGGCCAGCGGCCGTTGCCCACAGGCCAGCGGCGAGCGCAACGATAGCCAGCCGCGAGGTCATCCTCATCTGCGCTACCTCGTCGCCGAGCTCGTGCTCGTTGTCGCGGGAGGAGCGTTCATCAGTTCCTTGAGCCGCCGCATGTACTCCGGGTACATCGTTTGGGCACCGCCTTGAGACGCCTCGAACGGAAGGTTGTGCTTCCGCGCGTATTCAGTGTGCATTGTCCCAAGGGGGTTGGCGGGTACCTGCCCCTTCTGCAACGAGGGCAGCTCTTCGGAAACCTCGAACGGGAGTGCGGCCGGAATGGTCAGTTTCGGGTCCCATCGGAAGGTCGACGTCCGCACGAGAGGCTCCGTCAGATAGATCGGGTCCTCGACGATGATGGCGAGCGTCAGCAGATCGCCGCGACGCCAGTCAGTACTCCGTCATCACCGCGTATGGGCTGAGGGGAATTCCGTTCCTGTGCACGAAGCTGTACTTGACGTGTGTCGTCGTGACCCTGAGGGCGCCGCCGACCCATTCCCCGGTCGAAAAGCCCTGCCATTGGTGCTCGGCGTACTTCGAGGGGTGAGGGCGGCCGTCGAGCCAGATCGTGCGGTCCGCTCGGCCGAACAGCCCCGTCACGGTGTAGCCGATGAGGGCCTCAGTCTTCGGATCAACGATCGGCCCCATACGGAAATCCGGTCTCGGCGCGCGCATTGAATAGGTCACCGGGTGAGGACGACCCTGCCACTCGAGGAGCGAGTGCATGGTCGCGGTCCAGCTGTCAGCATGCTGGCGGGCGGCCGCGTTGAGCGGAATCCCGACGTACTCTCCCACCTCGACGCCGGGGTCACCTCGCAGCGGCAGCTCTTCGTGGTTCCCGAGCTGCGACGACCACATGCCTGCGAGGTCGATCTGTTGACCGTATGCGGGCCCTGTGCCTAGCGCGAGCAGAAGCGCCGCGGCGAGCAGAAGGGGACGGTTCGAAGGTCGTGCTGCGATCGCCGCCGTGCGTGCCCAGACTGAAGTCATTTCTAAGCTCTTTCGTAGTCGCATAGCGCAATATACCAGTGAAATATCAGTGAAGCTACTTTGCAGGCCTCTCGCCTGCCCGCGCCGCGCCCAGGATGTTCCTGATCGCCTGGTTACCTTCGTGGCATTCGTACTGCGCAATCTGTTCGTCGTCGTTCTGCGTCAGCGGGATTGAAAAGGTCCAGGGCCGAGCCCACGTGGAGGGATCGTCAACGGTGACGGACCAGTCGATCTTGTCAGGTGCGATGCGCGTGAAGCGCTCTATCAGGCGAAGGGTCTCGGCGCTCGCGTTGCGGTACGTGCTCCGTTGACGAAAGTTGGTGGTCTCGACGACGAGGGTGCTGCCGTCCCATCGCCCACGCGCGTCGCCCATGTCGATGCGAATTCCTTTGCCGACGTGAGGCTGGACGTCAAGGGGAATCACCCTTGTCTCGTGAACCATTTCGTACGTGATCGCCACGAAGCCAGGGCCCTGCACGATCTGGTACGAGTTGCCGTACACGCCAGGCACCATCGATCCGGGCAGTCCGCGCGTGATGCAGCGCTCCCACAGGCTGAAGTCTTCGGGACCGTTGAAGGGCCCGTTCCCGAAGCTGCTTCCTGCCTGCCGCTGGGCGATGCGTGCTCTCGCCTCGGGAACGACGGGAGGAATCTTGCCATCCGGCGGATCGACGACGAACCACGCCCGGCTGCCCCTGGTAACTTCGTAGATGTCGCGGAACTCGGCAGAGTTGCCGATCTTGCCTTCCGGATCACCGCCAAGGAAAGGAGCTCGATCCAACGCCTCTTGCTGCCGCCTGCGAACAGCTTCCGCCAGTTCCTGCCTCGTCACCTCTTCGAGTCGCCGGCCCTCGAACTCCTTGGGTCTTTCGAACGGCGTTCCGTATTCGTACTTGTTTGTGTAGTAACCCTGCAGGTCGGGATCCCCCCACGGCGTTCGCGGGGACGTTTGCGCTGTGACGCTGCCCGAACACAGCATGGCGGCAATCGCCATCGCCGACCCCGACGCCAAGATCAATCGACGGTTCATCGTTGTCCTCTGCTAGTAGAGCGGGGTGTTCGGCTCGAGACCGCAAAGGACTCGCCCGTACAGCTCAACTGCCGTCGCCGAGTGCATGATCGCGTGGTTTGCGAGCGCCTGGATGTCGCGTTGAAATCGCTGAATCGGCACGTGCGTCTGGATGGACGAGGCGCCGCTGGCGAAGAAGAGCACGTCTACAGCCTGGCGTGACAGGCCCGTAGCGTAACCGATGTGCGCCCGGGATCTCACTCTGGCCTCTCGCGACAGAGGTCCTCCTTTGTGCGCGTCGAGAATCGCCGTCGCGCGGCGCACGTGGGCGTCTGCAGAGTCCACTGTCAGGGCGGCCTCGCCCACCTGCATATGGGTGATGGGGGCCTCGGCCTTGTTCGCGTAAGTGGTGTACGTAATCGCTCGGCCTGGAAGGCGTTCGAAGAAGGTGTCGAGCGCGCCACGCGCGATCCCAACGGGAGTCCCGCCGGCGTTGACCGTGAGCACCGTGGCCAAGGGGTAGTTGAAATACGGGTTGTCGGCGTTGTGACGTGGTGGGTACCGCGCCTCCAGCATGTCGAGCAGCGAGAGGCTGCGATGCGCGGGCACGAAGATGTTGTCGGCCACGACTGTGTTACTGCCGGTGGCGGCCATTCCCGTCGCGTGCCAATCGTCGAGAACCTTCAAGTCGGTGCTCGGAACGAGGCAGCACGTCGGTACACCCATTCCTGTCTCTGAGCCAACCACTGCATTGAGCACCGTCCAGCTTGCGCCGTGGCAGCCGGTGTTAAACGGCCAACGCCCGCTGACCACGAAACCACCGTCCTTGCGAATCGCCGTGCCTGTCGGAGAGAAGACGCCGCTGATTCTCGGGTCGTGCGTGGCGAAGACTTCTTCCTGCGTCTCGTCCGGAAAGACGCCGGCGAGCCACGACATCGCACTGAAGATCGTCGCGACCCAGGATGTCGACGGGCACCCACGTGCGACCTCTGCGAGAACGTCACACTGCGTTTGGAAATCGACTTCAGCACCGCCGTATCGCTTGGGTGCCGTCATGGTGAAGACGCCGGCCGCGCTCAATGCGTCGAAATTCTCCTGAGGCACGCGCCGGGCCTGCTCGGCAGCGGCGGCATTCTCACGGAGCATCGGCACCAACGCGGACGTGCGTTCGACCAGCACTCCGGGGAGTCTATCATTCGGCGCTCTGTTCGTCCGACAGCGTGTGGAGCGTTGGCGCCACTCTGACGAACGCATCCACCACGGCCGGGTCGAAGTGCGTACCGCTGCCTTTGACGATGAACGCAACGGCGTCGTCGTAGGGCATCGGCGGCAGGTAAAGCTTCCGTGTCAGAACGGCATCGTAGACATCTACGAGCGCCATGACCCGTCCAGGGATCGGAATCTCGGCGCCCCGCAGGCCTCGAGGGTATCCAGTTCCATCCCATTTCTCGTGATGCGTGTAGACAATGTCCTTGGCGATCGCGAGCGTCACATCGTCGTGGACACCGGCTTCTTGTTCGGCTTTCAGGATGACGTCACGGCCGTACTCGGGATGCCGGCGCATCTCGGCAAGCTCTTCGGGTGTGAGTCCGCCTGGCTTGTTCAGCACGCTATCGGGGACGCCCACTTTGCCGATGTCGTGAAGCGGTGCGAGGCTTGCGAGCAGCTCGACCCGTTCCGGCGTCAGATACGTGCGAAAGGCCGGATGCTTCGCGAGTTGTTCCGCGAGAACTCGCGTGTACCTCTGCGTCCGTCGCGAGTGCCGGCCAGTCTCCGCGTCTCTAATGCCAGTGAGCGAGAGCAGCGTCTGCACCATCAAACGCTGAGAGGTGGCCGTTTCGCGGCCAGCACGATCGGCACGATGACGCTCGACAGTGACTCCTGCGACGGTCATGGCCGCGAGTGCGCCGGTGAGGCCAACCGTGGGGAATAGCGGCGACAGAAAGGTGCCGGTCGTCGACATCAGCGAGATGGCTCCACCCCAGACGCCGGCGACGCACAAAGCGATGCCGAGCGTGCCCCAGGCCAGGCCGAATCGCAATACCAAGAGGGTGGCGACAAGACCGAGTCCAAGCGCGGCCTGTGTTTCGAGCGCGACGCCGTGCTCGGGACGGCCGTTGAAGTCCTGCTGCAGCAAATTGTCGGCAACGGTCGCGTGAACTTCTACGCCGGCAAAGAGTGTGTCGAGGGGCGTCGCCACGACCTCTCGGGTGCCAAGCGCCGTCGTTCCGACGAACACGAGCTTGTCCTTGAATGCGTCAGGACCCGCTCGGCCGTTGAGGACGTCCCCAGCCGACACGTAGGGAAACGTCCGTTTCTCTCCGCGATACCGCACGAGGAGGTTGCTCTTGCCGTCGAGTGGCACGGCTCGCCCGTCGAGGACGAGCGACGAGGCATTCACGTTGGCGACGCGGAGCGCCACGCCGCGTTTGCCGGTGGCGGCACTCACCGCCGCGAGCGCGAGTCCAGGATATACGCGGCCCTGAAACTCCATCAGCACGGGGACGCGCCTGACGATACCGTCGGAATCCGGCGCGGCATTTAGGAATCCCGAGGCAACCGCTGCCTTAGTGAGAGCCGGAATGCTGCAGACTGCGCCGGTCGCCTGAAAAAAGGGACTGCCGACGAGTTCGTTCTCGGGTCGGACGATCGCTAGTCCGAGCGGGTGGCCGCACGTTCTCGACGGATCGAGAGTCTCTTCGAACGTCATCGCATAACCAAGGACCGCACGGCCTCGCTGTAGTGTTGCCGCGAGCGCGCGATCCGAATCAGCGCCAGCGCCAGTGCCATTGTCTCGGTCTGATTCCGCGAAAATCATGTCGAGCGCAACCGCGGATGCGCCAAGGTCGCGCAATCTCGCGATCAGTGTGGCGACGATGTCACGTCGCCACGGCCACTGGCCGATTGCCGAGAGACTCCGCTCGTCAACGTCCACGATGACGATCCGGCCACTCGGCGGATGCGTGTGCGCAGAGCGCACCATCGTGTCGTACACGCTGAATTCGAGATCAGCAAAGAAGGGGGGGCGGTAGAGAGAGAGCAGGGCCGCAATGATCGACGGGATCAAACCGCAGAAGATCAAGAGCCGGCGCGGCCGAAACCTCATCGGACCGTAATTTCGACGCGGCGATTGCGCGCTTCGAAGACCCCATCGGCGGTGGGAATCAACAACTCCGCCTCGCCATGAGAGATGACGTCGATGAAGGAGCGGTTCAGGCCGGCGTCGATGAGAATCGCACGAACGCTGTTTGCGCGCCGCAACCCGAGCGCGAAATTCGACTTGGGCGTTCCCGTCGTATCCGTATGCCCGAGAACGGTGACGTCAGGAACCTGCCGGGCTTTGACGGTCTTCAGAACTTCTTGGACCAACGCTCGACTTCCGTCCGTCAGCTCTTCCGACTGAAACTTGAAGAACAACGTGTAGTGCTGTGGCGACGGTGGAAGAGAAGCGAGAACGTCGCCGAAGAGGCGTTCCACTTCGGCTTCGCTCACCGGAGTTACCGTCGCCGGTGGCTTGTTGCGTGAGACGACGGTCGAGGCCCGCGCCTCGGCAAGGGTGACAGTGGTTCCCGCGCTCGAGACCGTCGCCTTGCCGACGGTGCCGCCCTCATCAGGCAGCAACACGACCAGGTCCCCTTTGGACTGGCCAGGTGTCCGAACACGCACCGGCCCACACGCCGACACAAGCACCAGCGTCGTCAACAAAACGATGAGCCGAAGGTGGATCATTCCGACGCGACGCGAATGGTCAAAGTCGTCCCGCGGACGCCGAGAATCGCCGCCGGCGTTTCGAGACGCACTGAGTCTGGCGCGAGTTTGGCGATCCGCCCTGAGACGTATACCGCGACACCGCGAATGAATTTGAGCGCGAGTCCGAGCTGACCTTCAGAGGGCGTGTACAGGAAGCTATCGAGGCGTACTTCGCTGCTCGGGCCAATCGACACCCGCGTGTCGTCCTTTAGAGTGATCCCGAGGTGACCGTCGGCACCGGTCCTCAGACCATCGGCTTCGAAGACGAGCTGGCCGGTGCTTGCTGGCACATTTCCACTGGCCCGAACGATGAACGCTTCGCCCGACGCAATCTTGATGCGACCGGCTGGCGTGGGTTGCTGGGCGTACACGGACGTCGCCGCGAGCACGAGAACACAGGCGCCAACCCAACGTCGAGGACTGACCATGTCACCCTCCTGACTTGCGGCCGAAGCCGCAAGCTACTTCCCGGTTTTGGACTCCGCTACTGCCGGCCGGTCATCCTTCTCACGAATGCACGCACGCTTCAAAACCAGCCGTCTTTCGATCTGGACTTCTCATCAGTAGTTTCGGCAGGTCAGTGGCAGAACGCCAATTGCCCACGTTGGCATACGGGAGGTAGCTGGGTTGCTAGGTGGCTGGGTAGCTAGGGGCTGGGGGAAATGGGTAGCTGGGCAAGGCACCCAGCTTACCCAGTGATGCGAAACTGCGCCATCGCGTGATAGATCTCGCGACGCGCGCGGTTCATGCTTCCGAGAGGGCGATGGTCCGCCAGACAGTTCCAGGGGTTGAAAGCGACTTGTTCGCAGCGGCTCATACGTTCGTCGTCATCAAACTGCTGGGCAGGAATCCGGATGCGTGCGACTCGGTGATAGGGCGATTCCCGCTCTTTCCACTCGACCGTCGCGTCTTCGATCGGCATCCGCACGCCGTCGGTTTGAAATTGAATCATGAAATCGAAGGTCGCCTCGGACGCACCGAGATGAGCGCGCATTGCGTCGCGCAGATATGTGTCGGTCAGCGTGGCCGGCCTGGCGCTCGTGCGGGGTGAGCTTGGCTTCGCAATGTATTTGACCGCGCTATTTGGACCGAACAGGTATGGCGTTGTGCTCCAGTACGGGATGTCCAGATGACAGGTCGGATTGGTTCGCGCCGCGAATCCGATGCGAGCCGCCGTCGGGTGGCCAAGAAAGTAGAACGCCCGGCTGACGCCGCCGGTTTCGTTTGCCTTGATCAATTCGAGGAACGCCCGCGTATCCGGCGCCACCATCACGGGATGGCTATTGAGGACGAAGTCCTGGTCGGTCGAACCAGACGTCAGGTTTTCGCCATCCACGTGCGACACGCGAATGGACATCCCGCGGATGTCCCTTTCTCGGTCCGATTGAGAGGAGGCGTTGGCGAAACGGATCCAGGCGCTGTAGGTGCGCGGCGCGGCGAAGAGACCTCGTCGGTGTTCGCTCGGGAGGCCGTCGAGGACTGTGAACTCGGCGTTCACACACCCGGCCGCCCTCCCCTGATTGAATCGTCGAATCGGGCCGCTGGGATCGCGTCGCTTGCTCGCCGCTTTCAAGAACGCAATGAACTCTGCGACGACGGCGGTTTCCCCCGGTGTGATCGTCTCCTCGGCGATGGCCGGTCGAGTCATCACGCTCGTCTCCTAAATGCCCAACGCGGTTTAAGCAAACGGCGGCGGATCGAATACTGACATGATCTGCGCGATCATCGCCTCCCGTGTGGGGAAGCGGGATTGGTCGTAGCACCCGAGCGGATTCTCAACCACGTTCACCAAACACCGGTTGCAGTAGGTGCACGGCTTGTCCGCGCGATCGTGGCCGCGCTGGAACAGCGCCGGTAGATCGTTGTTCGCGATGAGCGGCCTTGCCATGCTGACCGCGTCGCAGTCTCCATTCTGAAGCGCCTTCGCGATGACCGAGGCGGTTTGGAAGCCACCAGTGCAAATGACGGGCACCGTCACCGCTGCTTTGATGGCGTGCGCGTCAGGCAGGTTCTTGCCTTCGATCTCGTCAGGTGGTCCCGCGGCGTCATTCCAGGCCCGACGCGCCAGAATTCCGGATGCACCGTGGAAGAGCAGGAAGTTGGCAAAGGTGCGTTCGCCGCTCGAGATCATCGTGTCGTAGCTTTTCGCCAGGTCTTCAACAGGAAGATCGGAGCCAGCTGGGTTGCGTGGATGTGGAAAGAAGCTCCCAGTCGAGACATGAAGCGCATCGACCCCGGCTTCAACGAGCCATTTGCACACCTGTATCGACTCGGCCAGCGTATTGCCCGAGGGCCCGAAACCGAGGAAGGCCAACGCATCGTTGAATTCCTCGGCGCTGATCTTCATCTGCAGGTGGAAGTCCTGACCCACGCGCGCGCGAATGGCGCGGACAATCTCCAGGACGACACGCGCGCGATTCTCGAGAGGTCCGCCATACTCGTCTTTTCGATCGTTGATGGCGGAGCTGAGGAATTGTGTAATGAGATAGCCGTTTGCGCCGTGGAGCTCGACACCGTCCAGTCCTGCTTCTCGGGCTCGTCGAGCGCCTTCGGCGAAGCAGGCTACGGTCTCCTTGATCTGCGCGGTCGTCATGCGCTCGCACTCGAAGCCGTGCAGCGGATCGCTCTTGGCGGTCGACGAGAGGCCCTTCGGGTGTTCGATCCCGTTGATGTCGCGCTGCCGTCCACCGTGACTGAGTTGCAGAATGAACTTGCAATCGTGCTCGTGAACCGCGTTGCCCACGGCGCGCCAGAAGGGGATGTGACGGTCGTGGTCGATCATCGCGTAGTTCGGGACGATGCGGCCGCGCAGGTGAACGGGCACGAACGAAGAAATGATGGCGCCGACACCGCCCTTTGCGAACTTGCGTTCCCAATTGATGCGCGCCTGATTCCCAGAGCCGTCGTAATTGTCGAAGCGGCCCGACACGTTGGAGCGCAAGAGCCGGTTCTTGATCGTGAGGTTCTTGAACGTCAGTGGCTGAAACAGCGACTCGAATGCCATAGGTCTACCCGACCTTTTTCCATGGGTGAAACGCGTTCTTCACGCCCTCCAGTGCGGGCGCAACGCCGGGGAAGTGTCGCTTCAACACGTCGATCATCGTCGTCTTCTCGACCCAATCGATGCCCTGCTGGGTGTAGACCTCGGGACGGTAGTCCTTGGAGAAGAAACGGTCGCTCTTCAAGCGCCGCGATGCCATGAGCACGAATACGCGGAAGGCCGTATCGCTGAATCCGAACCCTGCCGGGAGGGGCTCGCACATCAGACCGACGAGCGTGTCTACTTTCTCGATGTCGTTGTTGTAGACGCGCTTGATCTCGGCAGCCCACTGGGGGTTGTCCGTCAATTCCTCGAAGGTCTTCACGGGTTCCTTGTGAAGAAGACGCCGGAATCGGTTGTAGCGAGGCACGCCACGCTCGCGGTCGCGCAGGATGTCCACGGTCCCGATGTCGAAGCGGTCGCCGTTGTCCTGGACCAGGTTCTGCAGGTGACGAGGGAAGTTATGCAATCGGAGTGCGCCGGGATAGGAAACGCCAAACGTGTAGAAGAGGTCCGTCAGATTGAACTGCTCCAGGACCTTGCGACCACGGCGGCCCGAGAGTTCAGGGAGCTCGAATTGTCCAAGCGTTGAGCCGTTTCTTGCCGACAGGATTGTGTAGTCGTCAGGCAGCAGAGAGTGCATCCGGTAGACCGCGGCGAACTCCTCGGTCAAGGAATACGGCGCCGTGTGGTGATCGGTCGGCGAGCCCGGAATCCCAGCGAGCAGCTCGTTGTCCTGCAGGCCCGTGAACACCTTTTGGAGGTCACCAAGAATGCCATGCCAGTTCGTGCGCAGCGCCGTCTGTATAACCTCGTGGGGCATGATCGCAATCGTCCACTCGACGGTGTGAATCTTCGCCATCAAGGCCGCGTTGACGAGCCGTGCCTGCTGGAACAGCCGCTCGTCGTCCCACTTCGGGAAGTCCTTTTTCAATCGGTCGCAGATGGTGTTGTGTTCGAGCGAGAAGAGTCCGTGCAGCAGGCTGAGGCCAACCCACAAATTCTCGCGAAAGCCGGTGATCTCTTCGCCTGTGACAGGATCGACGCCCAGTCGGCCGTCGGCCCCCACGAGAATCTTCCCGTCGCGTCCGGCGCGCAGCGTCGCCTGCTCGGCAGTCGTCGAGCCATAAACCTGTGATCCGTCCCACCAGTGCGAGTTCTCGTTGGTGTACGCCGGCGGATGTGTCGAGTTCGGCACCTTGGGCGGATCGGCTGGTGTCTTGGGCACTCGCATCGGGTGCTCGTGCCACGTGTCACCGTCTGGCACCGGCACATCGTGTGTGTTGGCCCACACACCCTTCTTGTGGACGAACCAATCGTGAACCTGAAACTGAATCCAGGCTGCAGCGAGCACGTTGATGATGGTGGCGGGTTGAAACTTAGTCCGCGTCAGCAGTTCTCGGCTGACGACGCGAGGACTGGGATTCATGAGATTCGGGGTGTCTGGAACCGTTTCGCTGAGCGGAACGTTGCGGCCGAACCGCGTGCCGGCGCTTCCCATCCGCGGACAGCTGAGGTCGTTGTAGGTCCCGTCGTTCGTCCTGGTGGTGTACGCTTCATGTGATGCGGGCGTCTCACGGTGCTCGAGCGGAGGTTCTTCGGTGTCGTGGAGATTCTTTGCGCGCAGCTCATTGCGCATCTCCACGAGCTTTGCTCCAGCGGCCGGACCTGGAAGCTCGTACCACTCCTTGGCCTTGTTTTTATCGAAGATAGTCATTGCATTGACTCCTGCTCAGCCGTAGCCGACGCGTGTAGACGTCGAGACATTTGGGTTTCGGCGTAGACGTGGACCACCAACAGCCGCGATGGGGGTTGCCCTGGACGCGAGCACATGATGGTTGAAGAACTGCAGTAGAGGTTCGGAGGGAAGGCTGCCACGAAACCTTATCCTCGAGGCCCATACCTGTCAATCACTCCCTGCACGCTACTTGACAGGTCCTGCGGCAGGTCTGCAGGGCAAGACTCGCTGCGGCAAGTCTACAAAGCAAGACCGGTCCTACTGGCCCCGTCCACCTGCTCACTTGGGCGTTGCGCGGGCCGCGCTGATGATCGCGAACCGCACAGCCCCGAATGTCACAACGCCCCAGGCCGCAAGGGCGAACAGGGCGACGAAGATGAGGAGCACTGGTTGATCGAGCACGGAGCCAAGAGACGCGAGGCGCGACATCGGTGCTTCAAGCGCTGCCACCCTCTCCAGTGGTTGTCGAAGCTCTCCCAGTTGCTGCATCGCGGGCTGAAGACTCGCGACCGACGCCAACTGGAACTCCAACCCGGCGACTTTGTCGAGCGATTCGTGGAGGCCGGCAACTGCATCGAGGCTTGGACGCATCGCGGCGAGGCGCGTCATCGGCTGGCCGAGGGCGGCCACCGAATCCAGGCCTGGACCGATCTCGACGAGTCGAGTCATCGGTTGCTGAAGATTGGCGAGTCCCCGCATGCTGCCGTCCAAGCTGGCCACTCGCGTCATCGGCTCGTTGAGGGCAGCGACCGCGCGCAGGGTCGGGTCGAGGTCAGCGACTGACTCCATGGGTCCTCGAAGACGCTCGACACCCTGAAGCGCGGGAATGAGGGATCCCGTGGTCGATGTCGAGTCCCGGACCGCCTGAGTATTGGTTCCGATCGTCGTCGAGCTCGAGTTGATCGCGTCGGTGTTCCGCTGCACGCTCGTCGCCAGCGAGCATGCCGCGCCGCCGACGGCTCCGAGCAGCAGTATCCCCACGCACCTCTTCACGGCCATAGCTGTCCTTTCGTCTGAAAACGAAACCGATTCAGTCTTTCGGTTGATCTCAGCGAGAAAACCAACCCGCGTCCCTTCGATCGCGACATGATGTCGCACTTGTTCGTCGATCGCGAGTGTGATTAGATGGCGCGGCCATCTCCCTCAGGGTTCTATCGCCGATGCGTGCATGACGTCGCACTACTACGTACGCCTGTTGAGCTGGGCGATCGTCACCGTGGTGGCGATCGGCGCGGGTCTCGGGTTGTGGGTCATCACGTCGCTCAGGGTCGATCGCCCTGAGACCTACGAAGAGATCGCCGAGCACTTCAAGTACGGTTCGATCGGGAGTGAGCCAGGCGTGTCGCTGCTCCGTCCTATCGGAGGCGTTCTGCCCCCCTACTGGGTGTTCATTGCGCTTCCTTCGATCTGCCCAGACCGGCTACCGGGCGGCTACGCCTCACTCGGATTGATCGTCGAAGCTGGTCACGACCGGCCGATTGGCGTCTCGCGGCGCCGGCGCATGGGGGTGGACCACGTGGGCTTGAACTGCGCCGCCTGCCATGCCGGGACCGTGCGAGACACGCCGGACGCCCCTTCGCGGATTGTGTTGGGCATGCCGTCTCACCAAGTCGACCTTCAGGCGTTGGTGGAATTTGTCACCGAATGCACGTTGGACAACCGCATGACGACCGACGCCGTTCGAGGTCGGCTGCCGGCGTCTGGCGGACCATCCATGTTCGAGCGTCTGCTTCTACGACTTGGGTTGGTCGATCGGCTGAAGCTGCAGACGCTCGACCTGAGTAATCGGATCGCCCCACTACTCGGAGACCGGGTCCCGCGATGGGGCCGCGGGCGTGTAGATACATTCAATCCTTACAAGGCTATCCAGTTCAACTGGCCCTTGGACCAGTTGCCGGCTTCGGAGAGGCTTGGCGCATCGGATTTTCCGTCGCTCTGGAACCAGGCGCCGCGCGAGGGCATGGAGTTGCACTGGGATGGCGACAACGATTCCGTTGACGAGCGCAACTTGAGTGCGGGCCTTGGCGCAGGGATCACACCCGTAACTGTCGATCACGCGGCGCTCAAACGCGTTCGCGATTGGATCTGGACGATGCAGCCGCCGAAGTACCCTTATCCCGTCGATTCGGCACTCGCCTCGCTCGGCGCGGTGATCTATCAGCAGCACTGTCTCGATTGCCATGCGGACCATCGATTTCGGGATGGCATCAAGAGTGGCAGCCGAGTCGGGCACGTCGAAGATGTGGATAGGGTAGGTACGGATCGCTATCGGCTGGACTCGTATACGACGACCTTTGCTGCGAATCAATACTCACTGTTCCCGGACTCGCGGTATCGATTCACGCGCTTTCGTAAGACACACGGATACGCGAACCAGCCGCTCGACGGAATCTGGGCGCGCGCGCCGTACCTCCACAATGGATCCGTTCCCACGCTTCGCGATCTCCTCGAACAGCCCGAGCGGAGACCGGCGCAGTTCTACCGTGGCTACGACCTGTTCGATCGGGTCCGAGTGGGATTCGTCTCAAACGTGCCTGAGGCGGGGGGACGTCGGTTGTTTCGGTACGACACCACCGTGCCGAGCAACAGCAATCGCGGCCACATGTACGGTACGGCCCTTTCCGACGATGACAAGCAAGCCGTCGTCGAGTATATGAAAACGTTCTGAGGTGATGGCAGTGGTGAATGCGAGCGCGGCCGGCCGGTGGTTCAAACGCGTGGTGTGGGTTGGAATCTTCGCGAACCTGGCCCTGGCGCTTCCCACTATCGCCGCACCATCGATGTTGTTGGAGTTGAGCTCTCTGCCGAGCGCCACGCCCGATCTCTGGCCGCGATTCTCAGGGCTGCTCCTCGTGTTGCTGAGCATGTTCTACATCCCAGCGGCAATTGACCCGGATCGACACCGGATCACCGCATGGTTCGCCGTGGTGTCACGCCTTGTTGGCGTCATTTTCTTCGCGTTCGAGCCGCAGTATCGGGTGTTGGGGCTGTTAGACTTCGTCTTCTTCGTCCCGGAAGCCATCCTGCTGACCATCGCTGTGAGAAGTGAGAAGTCCTGATGTCGCTGACCAGATCCGGGTGGCGCCGTCTTGTCGTTGCCGCGGTCTTCGTCTTCGGCGTGACAGGCGCCATGTCTACCTATGGCGCGTTCTTCCGCGAGGAACCGCCTCCGTTTTTCGAGTCTGACGAGGACCACTTCCTGTTTGGGTCGGTCGGCACGGAAGGGGCCGAAGGCGTGCCCTACTGGATTTGGCTCGTTCTGCCCCGGATCTTCCCTGACCTGCTTCCGGGCCCAGGCGGGTACGCTTCGCTGGGCATTCTCGCGAAAGACGGCCGCGAGATGCCCGTCGGGTTGTCGAAGGTGACCATTGGATTTCCGCGCGTCGGGATCAACTGCGCGATGTGTCATACCTCGAGTCTTCGAACCGGTCCCGATGCTCTGCCGACGATCGTGCCTGCGGGGCCTGCTCATCAAACGGCGCCGCAACAGTACCTGCGATTTCTCTATTCGACGGCGGCCGACCCACGATTTACAGCCAGCAACATCCTCGCCGAGATTGCGAAGAACTACAGCCTGTCGCTGCGCGAGCGGCTTCTGTATCGCTTCGCGATCATCCCGATCACGAGGCGAGGCCTTCTCCAGCTCAAGGAACAGAGCGCATGGATGGACCATCGCCCTGATTGGGGTCGAGGCCGCATCGATCCGTTCAACCGCGTGAAGTTCCGGCGCCTTGATCAGCCTCTCGACGAGACGATTGGAAATTCCGACATGGTTCCGTTGTGGAACTTTCGACGGGATGAGGGGTATGCCTATCACTGGGATGGGCTGAACACGTCACTCCGGGAAGTCGTGATGTCATCAGCGATTGGCGACGGCGCAACCAAGACCTGGATAGACCGCGACTTCGCGCGCTGGGACAGTACGGACCCGCGAGAGATGTCAAGCCTTCGTCGGGTCGAGAACTACATCAGCGCCCTTCGGCCACCGGCATATCCTTTCCCGATCGACCGCAACCTAGCCATGGTCGGTGCTGAGATCTACAAGAACGACTGCGCCGCATGTCACGCCGAAGGAGGCCCGCGACGAGGCACAGTGGTTCCAGTCGCGGAAGTTGGCACCGATCGCCATCGGCTCGACATGTGGACGAAACCTGCGGCCGCCGCGTACAACGCCTTCGGCGAAGGACGTGTCTGGAAGTTTTCCAAGTTCAGGACCACCGAAGGATACGTGGCCGTCTCGCACGATGGACTCTGGTTGCGCGCACCGTATCTTCACAACGGTTCGGTGCCGTCGTTGACCGACTTGCTCGAGGTTCCGGAGAACAGGACGAAGCGTTTCTGGCGCGGATATGACGTCTACGATCCGGTGAAAGTCGGATTTGTGTCAGACGGTGCGGAAGCCCAGCGCAACGGGACGCCCTACGACACGACCATGCCGGGCAACGCCAACACCGGCCATCTCTACGGAACGACGCTTCCGCCCGAGAGCAAACGCGCGCTCATCGAGTATCTGAAGACGCTATAAGAATCTTCGCCGACAACTCCCAACGACTGTCGCTCGACCAACTCCCAACTCCCAATCGAAGGGGGCGAACCCTTGGAAGTTGGGCAAGCGTCAGAGGTTGGGAGTTGGAGATTGCCCGTGTTGGGCTTCGTAGCAATTCCATACGCGGATCGCGTAGTTGATGGGCGCGTGATCGGCGAGGAACCCCGGCACAGCTCCGAAAGGCTCGGCCCGCAGTTGCTCGGCGAGCCGCCGGGCTCTTGAGTTAGTCGGGTTCACGCTGCCCATATTGATCGTCAGTTCCTCCAGCCGCGTTTGGTCGCGGTGGAAGTGGCCATTGCTGTCGATGAACTGCAGGCGTCCAACGTGCCTGAAGACAAAACCCACAGGCAGGTGCGTCACGATGTCCGTGTTGTGGCGAAATCGCCAGACGGGCACCGCAATCCGCTGGCCGAACTTGCGGTCGCCTACACGCGGTGAACCATACGTGTAGAGGCCGACGAGCCCCAACTGTGGCCGGTCACTACACAGATTGGCTGCCAGCGTCGCGAGGGCGGCGCCCAGGCTGTGCCCCGTGATCCAGAGCGGCCGCCGACGGGCTAGTTGCAGCGCGGTAACATGGGCCGAAACATCCACCCACACCTCACGGATCGCGCCGAGGAATCCGGAGTGGACCAGGTTACCGTGGGTGTCCGGAATAGGAAGGAACTGTGCATCGACGCTCCAGTCGATGACCGACGAACAGAAGTCGTCCACTTGTGTTCCTCTGAATGCCAGCACGATCCAGTCGTCGGTCGAGGCGACGTAACACTGTGTGGTCAACTGTCCCGAAAAGCACCTGACCGCCGCATGGAAACCTGCATCATCGTGGGCGCGCTGGATGTCCGCGGGCATCGAATAGGAGAGAAAGGCTGCGTCCATCAGCCACCAAGCGTTCCGAAGACCGAACGCCGTGTCGCCAAACTGGAACGGATGCTGCGCCACATTCTCGAAGAAACTGTACGGGTGCGCGGCCGCGGGCGGCGGGTTGAGAGCCGCCGGCACGGCGGGTGGCAAAGGCTTTGGCATCGTCGTGGTCCCCCACAGGGCAGTTCGAAGAAGAGTCAGTGCACGCGCTCGTTACATACAAGATTCCGGCGATATAAGATGGCCCCACTGTGCCCAAGGGAAGCCTCGTACTGCAACTCTCCGATATGGGCGGCGAACCGGTAAAAGGTCGCATAAATATTTCTCTCACACGGGTGCCAGGTGAACCAGGAGCCGGCGGCGAATCGTTGAAGGTCTCGGTGTCCGGTTCCGTCACTGACCTCACGATCACTGGAATCACCTGCAGAACCGGCCCGGGCACGATGTACAAAGTCGTGGCCACGGCACCGCATTTTCGTCCGTACGCGTTCTTCCAGCTCATTCAGGAAGACCGCGACAACACGGCGAGCGATGACGTTGAGTTCTGGGTCAAGCCCGGCGACGTGACCTCCATTCAAGCGCCCTCGTTTGATCAACTGCCGGAGCGCGTCCGCGCGATGCTCGACACTGCGTCGATGGGGGCGGTGAAGCCCGAGGACCGTGATCTCGTCGGCGCAACCGGGGCGGGCTTGTACCAGAAACTCGGGCCGCTGCGCAAAGCGTGCCTCCTGAACATCGCGAGGAAAGCATCTCATGCCCAGACGACGGGCGATTGTTTGCCGTACATCGACGGGCTTTTGCTGTGCAGACAGGATCGGTGTTTCGCCCGAGTCGCCCCAGAGTTGCCGGAGCGTCTGCGGCAAAGTGTGCTTTTCAAGTCCGCGCCGGAGACCTTGCACGAGCCGCTGCCTGGGTTCCGGCTTGTCGAGGGAAGCTTCAAGTCTCGTGACCCGCACGCCAACATTCAGATCACGTTCATGCAGGACGTCTCGACAGGGGAGCTGGCCGCTGACATCGACATCGACGAGGCGTCAGGGATTGAGCACGGGCGCGAGGTGATCCGCAACAGCGTGTATAAGAGCCGGACCAGCCCCTACTTGATCAGAGAATTTCTTCTCAGCGCGGACCCGATCAACTTCTCGCTCAGCCCAGGCTATCGCTTCGCGTTCTAGCGCCGACGACGCGGGGGCTGAAGCCCCCGCGCTACGTCATGTAGAGCGCACGCTTCAGCGTGCGCGTGTGTGGTCAACCGACTTTCTCGGAGCTCGAGAGCGCCGAACTCGAGATAGTCGCGCCGCGCGGCTCTGCGGCGGTTGACGTGCCGACCCAGACGCCCGCGGTTCGGGTCGTTCCGCGCCACAAGCGCTTCATGCCAAGAAATAGGCCGATGCCGCTCGAAGCCAGGCCACCCAAGAGCAACGTGAGCATCCCGATGTCCCACAGCGGACGCTTGTCGTACCAGAACGAGAAGTCCAGACTATGCAGCCCGTTGTAGAGCCATCGCTCTACGCGATTAAGCCGGTGGATCTGCGCCAGCACCTGGCTCATTTCGGGGTCGATGTAGAACCAGGTTTCCGCGGGATCCGCGAATCGCACTCTGAGGACCGGCAATGGTGTCTGACGCCCTCGGGAGTAGTAGTAGGAATCGTACTCAGTCAGGATTTCGTGGTCCACGATCGGCACGTCAGGGAGTGCCGCCTTCAGCCGTGCGATAAGCGAGTCCACACCGAACGGCTCCCGCCGCACCGCGAGCGTACTCGCCGAAACCAACAAGCGATCTGGCTCGGCTCGTCCCGTGACGTTGTAGGGTTGATGGAGCCGCTCTGGTCGCTTGGCTTCGGCGGCGTTATCGGGCGTGCGGCGCACAACGTAGTAGTGCTCGCCCTGGATTCTCACGAAATCCATTTCCTTGATTGCTTGACCGTCTGCGAGACCATTCCATTGGACCGGGTCCATGGCAGGGAATTCCGTTAGGTTGATTGGCCCGCCCGTAAAGACGTCGCGCTCAACCTCGAGCCCTTCGGCATTGGTCCACGCGAACGGCTCCATAGAGAGCAGACCACTGTAAGCCCAGGTCAGTGTGAAGATGCCAAAGATCACGCCGGTGATGTAGTGCCAGCGCATCCAGCCCAAATAGGGCAGTGCGGCCGAGAGTCGAAAGGGCTTGGGGCGTCGGAACTGGGTGACGCCGAGAACGAGTCCGAGCACCGCGAGCACGCACACGAGTCCGGATGTCCACACGACGATGCGGTACCACAGCGGCTGGTTGGCTCGAAGCGCGCTGAAATACAGCCAGTGAGGAATCGTGCCCATCCAGGCCAAAGCCCGGCCTCGTCTGTCAGTAACGAGTGTCACCTCGCCGGTTTGCGGCGACACATACAACTCGGTCCCCAGTCCATCGTCGGCGCGGAACTTGTGGAGCGGTATCTGACGGCTTTGGACGAGCGTCCATTGATCGATCTTGGTCAGCGTGCCGGCAAAATGGACCTGGGCCTCGGGGAGGTTCATGAAGCGGCTCGCGATGGTCAGGGATTGCGCGGGGTCGATCTCTTCGAAGATGTCACCGGTATCCGCGAACACCGTCGTCGACTCCCTGCCGGCGAAGCGATACGCGGGCCGGTTCATGACCGTCAGGAGCGAAACGCGGCCTCCTTGTACGCCTGATCGCTCGGCGGCTTCCGCCGGGGTGAGTCGCACCTTCGATACGTCAAGCTTGGGGAGCCGCTCGAGCCGCAGTTGAGGCGTAAGGCGGGGCATGCCGCCCGCATACATCATGACGATCCCCGATGCGAACCACATCACGATGAGCAGGCTAAGAGCGATGCCCAAGTAGCGATGCGAGAGGATCAAGAACTTCCGCAGCAGCCTCATCACAACCTCACTTCCACGGATCACTCCAGCGCGGGTCGCGGAGCGCTTCGAGATCGGTCAGGCTCTCGAGAAACGCTATCAGGTCCCGTCGCTCTTCCTGCGTTAGTGTGAACGGCTTGAGCGCAGTGCTCTTGTTCGGATTCGCCGTCCGCCCGCCGGTCATGTAGTGGTCCAGCACCTCGTCCAGCGTCGCGATGCTGCCATCATGCATGTAGGGCGCCGTAATCGCAATATTCCTGAGGGTGGGGATCCGGAATCTGCCAACGTCCTCGACCTTTCCCGTGAGCGCGTGAAGGCCAGTGTTGTCAGTCGGATACGACAGGAGCCCCGCCAGGTTGTAGCGACGCTCGCAAACACCACGACGGAAAACAGAACACCACGCATGCAACCTCCTGAGTGAACGCGAACAGGCGCCAGTCTAGCGGGCCGACCGGCGCGCGCATCCTGAAGAGATTCTGAAGTTTTTTTCAGGTGGGTTGGCAGAATAGGACGACGAGGAATAAGTTTCCATTGACTGACGGACTTTTCAGAAACTCTTCAGGTGCCAACGGACACTGCCTCTGTAGACTGGTCCGCGATGCGCGTCCTGGTCGTGGAAGACGAGCGGAAGGTCGCTGATGCCCTGCGAGAAGGGCTCGAGGCGGAACGCTACGATGTCGTCGTCGAGCACACTGGTGAAGGCGCGTATTTTCGGCTGACCAGGGAAGCATTCGACGTGATCCTTTTGGATCTCACGCTACCGGCCCGAGGCGGCCTCGAGATTCTCAGTGCGATTCGAGAACAGAGCGTCAGGACGCCCGCACTCGTGTTGACCGCGCGGGATACGGTGCAGGACCGCATTGCGGGGCTGGACGCCGGAGCCGACGACTATCTTGTCAAACCGTTTGCGTTCGCCGAACTGCTGGCTCGCATTCGAGCCATCGTTCGTCGCGGTCACGTGAACTCCACCACGTCGCGAATGACCGTCGGCGCACTCTCAGTCGACGCACACACTCGCAGCGTGACGCGCGATGGGCAGCCGATCGAGCTTACGACGATGGAGTTTGAGCTGATCGCGCTCCTGATGCGTCACGAAGGCCAAGTTGTATCGCGCGAGACGCTTACACGCGACGTCTGGAAAGAGCCGGCACGAACGACGCCCCTCGACAATGTCATCGACGTTCACATGGCCCGCCTACGCCGCAAAGTTGACATCGACGAGTCAGCGAAGTTGATTCATACGATTCGGGGTGTTGGCTTCATGCTTCGCAGTGGTGAACCTTGACCACACGTGAGAGGTTGGCGGCGCCGTTCGCGGTGTTGTCACCGCGAAGCACGCTTCGTGTACCGATGTTCGCGGACCGGGCAGAACGCGATCGGGGTGGCGAAGCGTGTGCCAGCGCCACGACCGTGGACGATAGTGTGCGCACGCTGCCGACGCAACTGAAGAGTTGCTGAACTATTCTGACCAAACACGTCAGGAACTCGTCAGGTGTACGTACGCAAGACCAGTACAGCCTGCCTGGTGGTGTTCGGCTCGACGCCCCTTTAACCTACCGCGTAAACTTAACCTCAACCTACAGACGGATGCCCGTCATCTGCGCGTAGGCAATGACGGTCCTTTCACTGGTTGAGAGCTTGAGTCCCGAATGACTATGCCGCGACATTTCTGCTGCCGGGTGTTTCCCAGCGGCATAGGAGATCAGATCTCTCAACTGCAGCGGCTCTATAACGTGGGCAGGAGTTTCGGTCTCGAATACGTATACCAAGAGTTGCCTCGCAACAGATGGTCCCCCGATCTGGACATGTCGGACTTCCTGGGTCTCGGCCTTGGCGAGCCGGGAGTGCAGGACCTCCCGGGCCACGAGATTGTCAGTGTCGACGGAGCCGCAGCGTCGCACGCCTTGCTGGAAGGGCGCCCCCTTGAGTCGGTGCTTCCGGGGCTGATGCCGGAGCGGGCAATCGTCGAATTCGTGCATTCGAGCAAGATGTATTCCAACGGCATACCGATACCAACGCTCCACGGGATTGATCTCCGGGCAAAGCTGGTCCAGCGTCATGGCGAGCAGGTCCTTTCGAGACAATCGCAGCGCATTTCCGTTTGCGTCCACATTCGCCAGGGCGATTGCACGTGGGTAAAGCGCGGCGACCAACACGTCTTCCTTGGAATGCGGAAAATCACATCAAGTCCCCAGGACCCAGATGTGCTTCGCGCCCCTCCGACCGATGCTTACGCGATCCTGCTGGACGCGCTCGTTGGGCGCCTCGATGGACTTTCGTACGATCTCAAGGTGTACTCGGACGGTCCGACCAACGTCTTCCCGACCCGGTGGGCGGAGCGCGGCAGAATCCTTTATGAGTTGGCGCGGCGCGACGAGCGGGTAATCGACTGGCTGAGGCTGGATCGGCAAGAGAACCCGCTACGGGCGTTCTACAACCCGATGTGTGATGCCGAAGTCAGACGAGGGTACGAGAAATTCAAGTCCGGATTGGAAGAGCTTGCGGCGCGATACAAGAATTCGACGGTCGTCACCGGCACTAGTCAGGCGCTCACCGCCGAAGCAATACTAGCTTTCGCCTCGGCCGACGTCGTCGTGCTTGCCCGCAACCCGTGGGTATTCCCTTTGCTCGGCCTCGGGGATCCGCAAAATCAGGCGGTGCTCCTGATCACGTCCTCAATGGCTGAGAACATGAAGAGCGTCGAGGATCTCTTGGCCATTCACGCCCGTCGTTCCGACGGTCGCCTAAAAGCGGGTGCTCTGATCGCAGACGGCGAACCAAATAGTTAGAGTCTGGACGCAGCCCCCAGACACCTTGCCTATTTGCCGGTTCTAGGCCACCCTTGAGTCGGTTTTCTCGTCTCGGGCGGGGACCGACGCAACGGGGACGATCCTGACATGACAGGACGCGTGAATCTATCAGCCGTGATCGCTGTTGGGATTGGGCTGTTGACGTTTGGCCTGTCTTCTCTTGGCCGCGTGCACGCCGAGCGAGCCCAGAACGCTCCGCCGAGTGTGCTCACACAGGTGCCTGGCACAACGGTCTCCGCGCGCGCGGTACTCGATCGGTATTGCGTGACGTGCCATAACGACAGGCTGAAAACCGCGGGCCTGACGCTCGACAAGCTCGATGTCGGACAAGTCGGCGAGCGCGCCGACGTTTGGGAGAAAGTGGCACGCAAGCTCCGCACGCACGAAATGCCCCCTCCGGGATTGCCACGACCCGATCAAGCGACCTACGCTTCGACTACCTCGTGGCTCGAAGCCGCGCTGGATGAGGCGGCGGCAGCAAAGCCGAATCCTGGCAGGGTTGCCGTGCATAGGTTGAACCGAACCGAGTACGCAAATGCGATTCGAGACTTGCTTGGGCTCGAGATCGACGCTCGTGCGCTACTTTTAGCCGACGAACCCGATCAACAGAGCTTCGACAACATTGCCAGCGTGCTCTCTGTTTCGCCAGCGCTGTTGGAGAACTATTTATCAGCGGCGTTCAAGGTGAGTCGGCTCGCGGTCGCCGATCGCGCAGCTTCCCCTGTGGTCGATACCTACATGGTGCCGATGGGACTGGTCCAAGACGATCGTACGAGCGAGAGCCTGCCATTTGGATCCCAGGGCGGAACGGCGATTCGCCACCTCTTTCCAGCCGACGGGGACTACACGATCAGAATCACGCTTCGACGACAGCTGTATCTCTACATCATCGGGATGGGTGAGCCCCACCAACTCGACGTGCGTCTGGATGGCGTGCGGGTCGGACGATTCACTGTGGGGGGCGAGGGCAAGGGCCGAACGACGCCCGAGAGCTTCGCCGGGAACACTCAAGGAGATCCCGAGTGGGAGGTGTACATGCACACGGCGGATGCCGGCCTCGAGGTACGCGTTCCGGTGAAGGCCGGCACTCACGAGGTTGGCGTCTCTTTCGTCCGGAGATATTGGGAGCCTGAGGGGATCCTGCAGCCGCCGCAGAGGGGCTTTGCGCGTACTACGAACGAGCTGTACCACGGCAATCCCGCGATTGATAGCGTAGCAATTGGGGGGCCGCACGGGATAGCAAAACGAGACGAGGCGTCCGAGTCTGTGAGCAGTCGTCGAGTGTTCGTGTGCCGCCCGAAGGATCGTGCCTCGGAGGAACCCTGCGCGAGGCAGATCTTGTCGGCGTTGGCCACGCGCGCGTATCGCCGGCCTGTAACGGACTCCGATCTCCGAACGCTGATCAGCTTCTATCAGGAGGGTCGATCCGAAGGAGGCTTCGAAACCGGCATCCAGCGCGGACTCGAGCGGATTCTCGCGGCCCCAAGCTTTCTCTTTCGGATTGCGCGTGCGCCTACCGCTACTGCGCCGGGCACGCCCTATCGTTTGAGCGACCTCGACGTGGCCTCGCGCCTGTCGTTCTTCTTGTGGAGCAGCATTCCAGACGAGGAGCTCTTGAATGTGGCGCTTCGAGGGACACTCAAGGATCCGGCTACACTCGATCGGCAGGTTCGGCGGATGTTGGCCGATTCACGCTCGAGGGCACTCGTGGACAACTTCGCCCTGCAATGGCTGAAGCTCGGCAAGATCGCCGGGGTTGTCCCAGACGTAGACGCGTTCCCGGATTTCGACGAAAACCTGCGGGACGCCATGCTCCAGGAGACTCGGCTGTTCGTCACCAGTCAGCTGCGCGAGGATCGCAGCGTCTTGGATCTGCTCACCGCGAACTATTCCTTCTTGAACGAACGCCTGGCGCGGCACTATCAGATTCCGAACGTCTATGGCAGTCACTTTCGGCGCGTGACGTTCGAGGATGGGATCCGTGGCGGTCTCCTCGGCCAAGCTAGTGTCATGACGGTGACCTCGTATCCGAATCGGACGTCGCCCGTGTTGCGAGGCAAGTGGCTGCTCGAAAACATGCTTGGTTCGCCTCCTCCGGCGCCGCCACCCGATGTGCCGTCTCTTGATGAAAGCGGATTGAAGAGTCGTCCCCGAACCTTACGTGAGCAAATGGAAGCGCATCGACGCAGTCCCTCCTGCGCTGCGTGCCATGTCAGGATGGATCCGCTTGGGTTCTCGCTCGAGAATTTCGACGCGCTCGGGAAATGGCGCACAGCGAGCGACGGGGTGCCGATCGATGCCACGGCCACACTTCCGGACGGTTCACAGTTTCAGGGAGTAGCAGGGCTGCGCGCTCTTCTCGTCGGTCATCGGGAAGAGTTCGTCCGCACGTTCACCGAAAAACTTCTCGCCTACGCGGTGGGGCGTGGCGTCGAGTATTCCGACCTCCCGGCAGTGCGCAGAATCACGAAAGAGGCCGCGACCGATAACTATCGTTGGTCTTCACTCATCACGAGTGTTGTGAAGAGCACCCCGTTCCGCATGGGTATGAGCGCCGTTGAAGGCGTGCCGTCCGATCAACGCATCGCCAAGCGTACGTCGGTTCAATGATGGCGAGAAAGGTTGGCTCAATGATCATCTCAAAGAAGGCCATACCCCGCCGTACGATGTTGCGCGGCATCGGGGCGACCTTGGCTTTGCCCCTGCTCGACGGGATGGTACCGGCGCTGACGGCGCTCGGTCAGACAGCAGCCAAGCCGATCAAACGCTTCGGCGTGGTGTACGTGCCAAACGGGATGATCATGCCGAGCTATCTGCCGGCAACCGAGGGCGCGACGTTCGAGTTGACGCCGACGCTTCAAGCGCTGGCTCCCTTTCGAGATCAGATACTCGTCCTCAGCGGGCTGAATTGCGTGCCCTCCGCTGGGCGCCCGGGTGGTGCTCATGCGAAGGCCTCCACAAGATACTTGACTGACATATCCCCCCCGACCAGCGAGACGTTCCTCGATGCCGGGATTTCGATGGATCAGATCATCGCCAACGAGCTGGGCAAGCAAACACAGCTGGCGTCGCTCGAGTTGGCGATCGAGTCGAGTGACACGGCTGGCGCGTGCGACGTGGGCTTCGCGTGCGCGTACACGAACACGATCTCATGGAAGAGCGCCAACACGCCTCTGCCGATGCAGCACAACCCGCGCGCGGTGTTCGAACGGCTGTTTGGGGATAGTGGGAGTACCGATCCCAAGGCCCGATTGGAGAGGATTCGCCAGCAGCGCAGTGTGCTCGACTCAGTCGCGCAGGAGATTGCCGGTCTGACCGGGACGCTCGGGCGAGGCGACCGGTCGAAGCTGACAGAATATTTGGAGGCCGTTCGAGACGTGGAGCGGCGAATCGAGAGAGCGGAAAGCCAGAGTGACCGCGACCTGCCAGTTATCGATCACCCGGCCGGTATTCCGCCCACCTACGACGAGCACGTCAAGCTGATGTTCGATCTGGAGGTGCTCGCGTATCAGTCGGACCTGACCCGCGTGATCACGCTGATGCTGGGCCGGGAGTTTAGTGGCATGACCTATCCGCAAATCGGTGTACCGGACGCGCATCACCCCATTTCGCACCATGCCCTCGAGCCCGAAAAGATTGCCAAGGTCGCGAAGATCAACGCGTATCACGTTCAGCTCTTCACCTATCTACTGGGCAAGCTGCGGGCGACGCCCGACGGTGACGGGTCGCTGCTCGACCACATGACGATGATCTATGGCGCTGGCATCGCAGATAGCAACAGCCACGCCACCAACAACATTCCGGTGGTGCTGGCGGGCGGGGGAGCGGGACACCTCAGGGGCGGGCGCCACATCCGTTACAAGGACCAGCCGCTGGCCAACCTGCATTTGACGCTCCTCGACAAGTTCGGCATGCAGTGGAAGAGCATCGGCGACAGCACAGGAAGACTCGACGATCGGCAATTGGCCGGGCTGTAGCTATGCACAGGCCGATCTCGGGCGTGATTGTCGGGTGGGTGGTGCTTTGGGCGTCGTCCGCTTTGTTGACTGCGGCTGCAGATGGGCGCCTGATCGATGCGGTCCGGAATCGCGATGCCGCAGCGGTCCGCGCGCTTGTGAATCGGCGCATCGACGTGAACGCGCCTCAGGGCGACGGCGCGACAGCGCTGCATTGGGCTGTTCACATGGACGATGCGACGACAGTGGATGTGCTGCTTCGCGCTGGCGCGCGCGTTAATGCGGCGAACGACCTCGGCGTCACGCCACTCTACTTAGCCTGCACCAATCGAAATGCGGCGCTTGTTCAGCGTTTATTGACGGCACGTGCCAATCCCAACGCCGCGCTCATGAATGGTGAGACCGTGCTCATGAACTGCGCCCGGACCGGAGACTTGGGTTCGGTGAAGGCGCTCCTCGTCCATGGGGCCAACGTGAATGTGGCCGAGCCCTCGCACGATCAAACCGCGCTGATGTGGGCGGCAGCGCAACGGCACCCGGAGGTCGTTGGCGCGCTCATAGAGGCTGGCGCCAGCGTCAAGGCTCGTTCGCGCGGCTATGACCAGACCGTCACGAGCGAGGTCACACAGAGGGCTGGCCGTGAGGAGCTGAACTACACCGTGCCAAGGGGCGGCAGCACTCCTTTGCTATTTGCGGCTCGCTCGGGGGATGCCGAGTCCGTACGGCTTCTTGTTGCCGCGGGAGCCGATGTGGAGGAAGCGCTGCCGAACGGCACCACCGCATTGACCCTTGCGGCTCACAGTGGTCACAGAGAGGCGGCCATCGCGTTGCTTGACAAGGGCGCGGACGCGAACGCCGCTGCAGTCGGCTACACCGCGCTGCACGCGGCAGTACTCCGTAGCGACCTCGGACTGATCAAAGCCCTGCTGGCTCATGGCGCGAACCCAAACGTCCGGATGACCAAAGGTACCCCGATGAGGCGCACCAGCCAGGATTTCGATCTGCCCGCCGCGCTGATACCCGCGACGCCCTATTTGTTGGCCGCCAAGTTTCTGGAGCCCGAGATCATGCGAGTGCTCGTCGCCGGCGGTGCCGATCCTCGGGCTGCAATGCGCGATGGGACGACTTCGTTGATGCTGGCTGTGGGAATGGGAATGAGCGTGAATGCCGATCGTCGGGGTCTCAGCGTCCTCGATGGCGGAAAGATCGAGGATGAAAGCCGAGTGTTGAACACCGTCGAAGCGACGTTCAGTTTCGGTGCGGATGTGAACGCTGTCAACGAGGCCGGTGATGCGGCGCTCCACATAGCTGTGTCGTCGGGATATGACCGAATCGTTCAGTTCCTCGTGGACAAAGGCGCCCAACTGAACGCGAAGAACAAGCGCGGTCTCACACCGTTGGGGTCAGTGACGGAGCGGCGAAATCAGACTGTGCACCAGAGTACAGTCGACCTCCTGCGCAGGCTGGGGGCCGTGGAGTAGGTCATCGCAACATGGGGCCCGGCATCGCGAACCAAGTGAGCTGCGGTCTATCTAGATCTAATTCTCAGGGGGCGTTCATGCGTCGAATGAAGAGGTCAGCGCTGTATCTGCCCGTCGTGGGGTGCTTGATTCTGTCGGCGCGTTCTGCGCCGCTCGATGGTCAGGTTCGAGCGGCCGGGGTTACGGTGTTTGAGGGCGCGCGCCTCATCATCGGCGACGGCAGCGCGCCCATCGAGAACTCAGCGTTCATCGTCGAGAACAGCCAATTCACCAGCGTCGGCCGGCGTGAGCGGGTACAGGTTCCGGCGGGGGCAGTGCGCGTCGATCTGACCGGCAAGACCGTCATGCCGACAAAGGTCGATCTTCACGGTCATATCGGTTTCCAGCACGACTCGGATGGGACGATGGCCAAGGAGTATTTCACTCGCGAAAATCTCATCGACCATCTGCAGCGTCTGGCGTATTACGGAATCAGCGCGACCGTCGGCATCGGCGATCTCGTCGATCGTTCGGATCTCCATGGCGGCAGGACGAACTGGGGCGACGTGCCGTTGCGGGTGCGGAACGAGATCATTCCTGGGGCAGCTCTGTTTCGAACTGCCGGCACAGGGATAGCCTGGCCGGGTTCGGGCGCGAACGGCCATCCCTCTCGAACCGACGTGCCGTACCCGGTGACGACGGTCGAAGAGGCCCGACGGGCCACTCAGGACTACCTGCGCATGAAGCCGGAGTTCATCAAAATCTGGGTGGACGACCGAGGCGGACGAACGAAGAAGCTGACGCCGCCGCTCTATCTGGCGATCATCGAGGAAGCGCACAAGGCGAACATTCCCGTGGCGGCCCACAACATCACGCTGGCAGATGCCAAGTTGTTGATGCGCGCGGGAGTCGAGGGCTGGCTTCACCTTCCTGTTCGCAACGGCGAAGTGCCCGACGACGAATTGATTGCGATGATCAAACAGCGAATCGCGAAAAATGACCGTCCGAACATGTGGTTCAACCCCGGCGCCGGTACCGCTGCCACGAGCCGCGCGGACTGGAATGATCCGCTGCTGCGCGAGACCGTTTCCCCGCAACAGATCGAAGCTCAAGTTGGTGAGCAGTTGAAGAACATCACTCCCGAGTCCACCGAGCTTGCCCGCCAGCGGCTGAGAGAGATGGGAGCGACCAACGCCTTGAAGCTCAGGGCAGCGGGGATGAAAGTCACGCTTGGGGGCGACACGGGGCAAACACGGTTCTTCATCGGCTGGAGTCAGCAGTTGGAGTTCGAGAATTGGGTGTGGATGGGTCTGACGCCGTCGGAAGCAATCGTCGCGGCCACCCGCGATTCGGCTGCGGCAGGTCACTTCAATGCCGGCATGGTGGCGGCAGGCAAGAGCGCCGACTTCATCGTCCTTGACGCGAACCCGCTCGACAACATCGCCAACTCACGACGGATCAACAAGGTCTACCTCAGGGGACTGGAAGTTGACCGCGCCGGTATGAAAGCCAAGTGGCAGGCAAAGTGGAAGGCCGCGACGTCGGTCGAACTCAAGTAGCTCATCGGTCGGCTTCTTTCACCGGCGAGTAACCTTTACATTACGAGCACCACTCTACGTAGTCGTGGGGGCCGCTTTAGGCGGCCCTAATCTCACGTAGGCGTGGGGGCCGCCTTCAGGCGGCCCTGATCAAAGGCAGGAGATTTGCTGCTGCAAGTATGATTCGACATGTCCATGCTTTCGACTCTGGAGGCGCTCGACCGGCAGAGGTTGGCTGGTTGGTACCGACGCAATCGCGCGCGTTCGGCTGCGCTCTTCGATCTCCTTGCCGATGACGCGTACTACGCCAGGCCGATCGATCTTCGGCATCCCATCGTCTTTTACGAAGGTCATCTACCCGCTTTCAGTTTCAACACTCTTGTTAAGCGTGGGCTGAACCAGACTGGCATCGACGCTCGTCTCGAGTCGCTGTTCGCGCGTGGCATCGACCCGCATGAGTCACACGAACGAGAGGCGTCAGGGCCATGGAACTGGCCTTCGCGGGAAGAGGTTCGCCAGTTCGCCGCGGAGGCTGACCGTCGGGTGCTGGCCGCGATTGAAGGCGAGGACATCGATCGTCCAGGACACCCCTTGCTCGATCGTGCCGAAGCGGCCTTCGTCATTCTGGAGCACGAGGCGATGCATCAGGAGACGCTCCTGTACATGTGGCATCGACTTCCGTTCGAAGAGAAAGTCCGGCCCCGCGGTTACGTTGTGCCGAGTGACGCGGGTGTGCCGTCTCATGAATGGATCGAGGTTCCGGCGGGGCGAGCAACGCTCGGCATGTCGCCGCATGATGGAGCCTTCCGTTGGGACAACGAACAACCGTTTTGCATTGCAGACGTTCCAGCCTTCAATATCGATCGCTACGACGTGACGAACGCCGACTACATCGAGTTCGTCGAGGCGGACGGGTATGGCGACGAGCGGTGGTGGCGGCCGGAGGACTGGGCCTGGATCGAGGCGGAAGGTGTTCTGCATCCTCTGTTCTGGGAGCCGCGCGGCAACGGATGGAATTGGCGTGGCATGTTCGAGTCGATTCCCTTACCGCTCTCGTGGCCCGTCTTTGTCAGTCACGCGGAAGCGTCGGCCTACGCCCGGTGGCGTGGATTGCGCCTTCCCACAGAGGCCGAGTTTCAGCGCGCCGCCTTTGGCTCGCCCGCTGGTGAGCGGGCGCATCCGTGGGGCGACGCCGAGCCGACTGCGTTGCACGGGGCGTTCGATTTCTGTTCCTGGGATCCTCATCCGGTCGGAAGCCACCCGGCTGGGCGAAGCGCGTGGGGAGTGGATGACCTGGTCGGCAACGGGTGGGAGTGGACGCAGTCTGTCTTCGCCCCGTTCCCGGGCTTTGCACCAATTCCAGCGTACCCCGAATACTCGGCCGATTTCTTCGACGGTGAGCACTTCGTCATGAAAGGCGCTTCGATGGTCACGGCGCGTGAACTGCTTCGTTCGACGTTTCGGAACTGGTTCAGGCCTCGGTATCCCTACGTCTACGCCACGTTCCGCTGCGTCCTCGACGGAAAGCGCTCATGACTCAGGCCATCGCTCGCCTATCAATCAAGGGACCCGCGGCCGACACGGCGAGGCCTCGGTTTGTGGCCGATGTTGCCGAGTACTTGGCGCGACAGCCGCGGCAACTTCCGTCTCGGTACCTATACGATGCATTAGGCTCGACCCTCTTCGACGCCATCTGCCTCTTGCCCTGGTACAAGATCACGAGAGCGGAGACGAGCCTACTCGCACGTCACGGCCGCCAGATCCTGGAGAGCCTCCCGCCGTTCACAGACATCGTCGAATTGGGGCCGGGCAACGGCGCGAAACTGGCGACGCTTCTGGCCGCCGACCGCTGCGCAGTTTCACCCCTGAAGGTGCATCTTGTCGACGTGTCGCGTGCGGCACTCGACGCCGCTGCTCAGGCGCTCGGGACGCACGATTCCGTAGCCATCGTGGGGCACCAGGCTTCTTATGAGGCTGGGCTCTTGGAATTCGCATTGGGGAGGTCGGGGCGAGGCCGAGCTCTCCTGCTGTTCCTCGGCTCGAACATCGGCAACCTCGATCCCCCGAAGGCCGATGGATTCCTTGCGGTCGTCCGAGCATCATTGCGTCCAGGTGACGCCTTCGTGATCGGCGTCGACCTCGTCAAGCCCGAACGGGATCTTCTGCTCGCCTACGACGATCCGCTCGGCGTGACAGCAGCGTTCAACAGAAATCTGCTCACGCGACTCAACCGCGAGCTGGGAGCAACGTTCGACCTTGCGGGGTTCTCCCATCGCGCCATCTGGAATCCCCATGCGTCACGTATCGAGATGCATCTACAAAGCGTTCGGCGCCAGCGCGTTCGCATTCCCGCAGCCTCGGTGGACATCGTGATGCGCGAGGACGAGTCTATCTGGACGGAGAGCTCGTACAAGTATCAGAACGACCAGGTCGTGTCGATGCTCGAGAATGCCGGATTCACTGATTGCACGCAGTGGATTCACGACGAAGCGCAGTTCGCCCTGACGCTCGCCCGCGTATGAGCATGGGCCGCCTAAAGGCTGCCCCCACGACTGCTCGTCAGATGTGGGGGCCGGCTTCAGCCGGCCCGATCCGGATCGACGTCTATTTCAACCTCGCCAGAAACTCCCGCGCCACAGCGGCCGGCTCGCGTCGGTCGAGATCAACCGCGCCATTCATGGCCCGCATGTCGCGCTCGGAGATGCGCCCGGCGAGACGAGCCAGCGCGCGACCGAGCTCCGGATGCCGCAGAAGCGACGCGGTTCGTGCGACTGGAACGGCATCGTATGGCGGGAAGTAATGACGCGAATCCTCGAGCGCGGTGAGGTCGAGCGAGGCGATGAGCGCGCTTGTTGCATCGCCTGCGATGACGTCAACTTGCTTTTCGGCCAATGCCTTGTAGATCAAGGAGAGATCCATGCCTCGGGGCGCATTGCTGAACGCGAGGCCGTATTCGCGCACGAGTCCTGGGTACCCATCGTCACGCTGCAAGAACTCGTGTCCGAACCCAGGTGTCCACCGACTCACGACGCCGGCGAGGTCTGCGATCGTACGAAGGCCATGCGTGCGTGCGTCGGCTGATCGAACCAGGATCGCGAAGGTGTTGTTGAAGCCGAGCGGGGCAGCGGCCGTGAGACCCACGCCCGCGTAAAGCGTGCGCGCACGCTCAAGTGCGACACGCGGCTCCCGTGGTACATCAGGCTCGTGAAAGACGGCAGTCACCGCCGTCCCCGTGTACTCCACGTAGACGTCAACGTCGCCCGCACGCAAGGCGCGGTCGCAAATGAAGGTGCCTCCGAGGTTCAGCCGCCGATCGACGGCGATTCCCTCCGCCTCGATGGCCTGAGCGACGAGCTCGCCGAGGATGATCTGTTCGGTGAAATTCTTCGAGCCGACAACAATGCGTTCTCTCGTGGCGCCGGCGCGCTCTGGCCAGGCGAGCGAGATGACGATGATGAGCACGGCGAGGCTTGCAATGCCAGCGCCTCTCAAAGACAGGCGATTTGCGCTAAGCAGATGCTCGAGCCACGCGAGCGCGCCATCCGCCGTGAGCGCGAGCACCGCGGCCGGAACAGCGCCGGCCAGAATCGTGGTGGTATCCACCATCGACAGACCGCGGAAGATGTACTCGCCGAGACCGCCGGCCCCGATCGCAGCGGCAATCGTTGCGGTGCCGACGGCAATCACTGTTGCCACGCGCACGCCGGCAACGATCGATGGAAGGGCGAGCGGAAGCTCCACCATGAACAGGAGCTGGGCTGGCGTCATGCCCATAGCCACGCCAGCCTCGACGGCGGCGCGATCGACTCCGCGGAGTCCCCCCACGGTCGTGCGGATCACGGGCAGCAGGCCGTAGAGCGTCAACGCGATCAGCGCTGTACGCGGACCGATGCCGCCGATAAGGGGGAGCGGCAGCAGGAAGCCGAGAAGAGCCAGACTCGGAATGGTTTGGGCAACGTTGGCGAGGAACAGCAGAGGTCGGCCGAGCGCAGGGCGGCGAGCGGCCAGCACGCCCGTGGGAAGCCCGACAAGCACAGCGAGCGTCGTCGACGCGAGCACGAGCAACACGTGCTGTTGGAACAGGCGCACGAGCTCGACCTGATGCGCAATCCAAAAGTTCAGCAGAGTGCTCACGAGACGCGCCTCCCATCGGGTGGCCTGACCAGTGCGTCCACGAACAGTCGGATTCGTGCGTCGGTGGCCGCCGCGACGACATCCGGGGTGTCGCACACGAGGAGTTGCCCTTCGTGCAGGACGCCGACGCGGTCGGCGAGCGCGAATGCCTCTGCCATGTCGTGGGTCACGAGGATTACCGTGGTCCCGAGCTCGCGTTGGATGCGCCTGAACTCGTTGTGCAGCTCGGCGCGTGTCACAGGGTCGAGCGCGCCGAACGGCTCGTCCATGAGCAGAACTGGGGGGCCCGCCGCGAGCGCTCGCGCGACGCCAACACGCTGCCGCTGACCACCCGACAACTCGCGCGGCCGCCGGCGTGCGTAGTCGGCCGCCGGAAGCCCGACCATGTCCAGTAGTTCGTGAGCGCGCGCATGGATGCGATCGGGTGCCCAGCGCTCGAGTCGCGGAACCAGGCCGACGTTCTGCTCGACGGTCATGTGGGGGAGGAGTCCAACATCTTGAAGGACGTACCCCGTGCGTCGTCGGAGCCCGATGCCGTCCCATTCGCGCGTGTCGCGGCCTGCGACAGATACACGCCCGCTCTGTGGCAGCAGCAGTCCGTTGACGAGTTTGAGAATCGTGCTCTTGCCGGCGCCGCTACGCCCGACGAGCGCGACGATGTGGCCTGGCTCGATCGAAAGCGACACGCCGGCGAGTACCGGCGGCCGGCCGGGGTAGCTGAATCCGACATCGTCGAACGTCACACCGGCGCCGGTGACCATTGCCAGATTCTATTGGTGTTTCCGTATCTCCTAGAGGGAAGGCTGGACGTGGGCCTCCACGCCTGTTGGAGGTGGCAGAGATTCTCTGACGGTTTGGTTGGGATCGGGCATACTACTGACGGTACCTGTCGCCGGGTACGCCGTCGCGAAGTACGTTCAGCAATGCCGACTTCAATGATGAGGCGCCTTCGTTCCGCGCAATCAGGCCGGTCGCTCGTCGTGGCTGTTTTCGCCACGCTCGCCGTCACAAGTGGATTGTTTCTGGCCGTCGTGATGCCAGCGATGTATGGCATCGATCCACTGGGCGCCGGCCGACGGCTTGGCCTCCTGAACGCTTTCGTCTCCGCCAAGATTGAGCCGCCTGCGACGGAGGCTGCGCCGCCATCACCTTCAGCGCCCGCGCCGATGCCCGTTTTTTCGCAGGCGAGCGTGCCCAAGGTCGATACTCGAGAGTTCAACCTGGGGCCCTATGCGGCGGTCGAGTTCGGGTACACGCTCGACAAGGACGCCACGCTGATTTACACGTGGAAGTCGAGTGCGCCCTTGTCCTTCGATTTCCACACCGAGCCGGCAGGCAAGCCCCGAGATGCTTCGGACAGTTTCGAGATGGGGAATGCCGCGGAGAGCCACGGCGGATACGTGGCGCCGTACGCCGGGATTCACGGGTGGTTCTGGGAGAACGCGACTGACCGCGAAGTTACGCTCACGCTGACTGCTACCGGCTTCTTTTCATCGGCCATTCTGTATAGCGAAGACGGAGAGGCCGAAACCGTGCCCTTCACACCGCCCGGTTCGCGCCGAAAGCCAATACTTCGCTAGTGAAAGGGGAGGCGGGGATGTCCAGCGAGTGTGTTCGGGCAATCCGTGGTCTGTCTGCATGCCTGGCAATCGTGTGGATGCTTACGGCGGCGATCGAGGGTCAATGGGAGCCGTATCCCTGGAAAAACGTGCCGCGGCTGGCAGACGGAAGAGTAGATCTCAACGCACCGGCGCGGCGAACGCCTGACGGGAAGGTTGACCTGTCGGGCTTCTGGATGCCTGTCGAGGCCGTAAAGCACCTTCTGAACCTGGCCGCCGACCTGAAGCCGGATGAGGTGCCGTTGCAGCCATGGTCAAAGGCGCTCTACCAGGAACGCATCGAGACCAACGGGAAGGACCACCCCGGCGTGCGCTGCTGGCCCTCGGGCATTCCTGAGAAGAACAACATTCCGGATGGGGTCAAGGTGGTGCAGACTTCAGACCTGATGATCTTCCTGCACGAATCCAGGACGATCTACCGGCAGATCTTCACCGACGGCCGGTCCCTTCCCAAAGATGCGCAGCCGACCTGGATGGGCTATTCCATCGGAAAATGGGAGGGTGACACCTTCGTCGTCGAGACGATCGGTCAGAACGGGAGGACGTGGCTCGATATGAGAGGGCTGCCGGCGACCGAAGCTCTGCACGTGACCGAGCGATTCACGCGGCCAACCATCGGGCGCGTTAATATAGATGTGACCATCGACGACCCCAAGGCCTATTCCAGGCCATGGGGAGTCACGCTTAACTGGAAGCTCGTGCCGGATACCGACCTCATCGAGAGCATTTGTGAGGAAAACAACCGGGACGTGCCCCACATGGTAGGAAAATAGGGTGGGTCTTGTTCTTTAGACCTGCCTGAACCAGCCGAGACCGAAAGAGCACGAGGCCTTAGGATCCCGGACTAGGTGACTTTGTTCCGCCTTGTCCAGGCGGTGATATGCGGACGTGGGCACCGGCGTGAACGGTGACAAACCGGCCCGCAAACCGTTGAGACTTCACTAGAATCTTCCATTCAATTGAATTTCGTCCGTCCCCAGGCAGAAAACAGACACCCTGGCCGTTCCGTTAACAGAAGTGGGAGCCACATATGCGTTCGATTTCGCTCGGCGAGCGCAATTTGAGACTTCAGAGTGGCTGTCCTCAGCTTGTGACCCCTTGGCCTTCGCCTTGCAGCCCAACCACGCAGATTGCTCGACAGATATGCATATCGATCGGAACGCGTTTGCGTGTCGATTGATGTAACTGAGAGGGCGAAGCTATCATTTTGGAACATATGAGGTTAGGGCATTCGGCGGTAGTGGCCTTGACGGCACTCGCACTGATTTGCGGGGCGGCGCGGCCGGCTGCTGCGCAGGGCATCTTGCTGCTCACAGAGCCACCGGCGGACCCGCCCGTTCGGCTTGGACCGGTGACGATTGCGCCCGCTATCAGGCTGGCGAGCATCGGTCACGACAGCAACGTGTTCAATAGAGACAAGAGCAACAACCCGGAAGGCGATTTTCTTGCGTTTGCGAGTCCAACGGCTGAGGCATGGATGCGGTTGTCGCACGCACGTGTGAACGCTCGCGGCCAGTTCGATTTCTACTATTTCAGAACGCTGCCGGACCTCTCGGCGGTCGATATGGACACGAGCGCTCGCATTGAGTTACCGCTGAACCGACTTAAACCTTTCGTCGCGGGAAGCCTACTGAATACGCGACATCGCCAGAACCTCGAGATTGACGCGATTGCCAAGCGCCGAAACGATGAGGTCCGAGCAGGTGCCGAACTACGGTTGACGCCTAAAGTGTCCGTCTTGGCGTATGCGCTGCGGTCGGGCGTGGAATACGAGCCTGATGCTGAGTTTCGCGGCACCGACCTCGCGCAATCGCTTAACGTCTCTTCGACGGGTGAAGCCGTAGGCGTCCGACACGCGTGGACGCCTTTCACCACTTTCTCCGTCGAGGTGGAACGCCGTCGAGATCGCTTCGAGTTCGGGACGGTCCGTGACGCAGACACTTTGACCGTGGCGCCCACCGTCGAGTTCAACCCGTTGGCGCTCGTCAGCGGACGGGCCACCGTGGGGTATCAGAAGCGCAAGAACTTGAGTGGAGTAGTTCCGGACTGGAGTGGTACTTTCGTTTTCGTGAATCTGGCCTATGCGTTCCGCGCACGGACGCAGCTTGCCGTGTCAGCTCGCCGCTCACTGGAATATTCCTATGTTGTCGGGCGAGCCGACTATTGGATTTCAGACATCACGCCGACGATCACGCAGCGCTTTGGAGATTCGTGGGATGTCATCGGATTCTTTGGACGGGCACACCTGTCGTACCGGGAGGTGAGCGTGCCGACGTCTGAGATTTCTATTCCGGTCTACCCCGATGAAACGATTCTCTCCTCCGGCCTGGACCTGGGCTACAACATCCGCACTACGAGGGTTGGCTTTAAGGCCGAGTATCGCACGCGGCAAAACAACGTGCAGGCCCTGGACCGTGGGTACGAACGCCTTAGGATCGGACCTACCGTAACACATAGGTTCTAGGCGAAAATTAGAGTTGCGGGTGCTGTCGGAGTGAATGAGGATAATGATGCTGAGATCAGATTTTCGCAGGTCCCACAGGCATCGCCTGGGGCGAGGTCTGGGTGCATTCTTGGCTGTCTTGCTTACGACTTCTCTTTGCTCCGCCCAAGAACAGGCGGAGTACATCGTCGGGCCCAACGACGTTCTCGCGGTCACCGTCGTTGATCAGCCGCAACTGACGGGCAAGTACATCGTGCGTGCAGACGGCACGTTCACGTTTCCGATGCTCGGCCGCCTGAAGGCCGGCGGCCTCAGCTTGCAGGTGGTCGAGAACGACTTACGCGACCGCCTCGCCAAGGGGTACGTGAAGAACCCGCAGATCGGCGTCTCCGTTGACCAATTTCGAAGCCAGCAGATCTTCGTGATGGGCGAAGTGCGGCAGCCGGGCAGCCTGCAGTTCACGGGCTCCATGAGCATCATCGAAGCGCTGGCGCGCACTGGCTCGACGACCGAGCGGGCCGGAACGGAAGCGCTGGTTATTCGCGCGTCAAGCGGTCTTCAGCCCGGCGACGTCGCCGCGATTGAGCGTGCGCGAGATTCCAAGGATTCCGACGTGATTCGGGTCAATCTACAGACGCTACAGGCCGGCGAGCTCTCGCAGAACCTCGCGCTTCGTTCGGGGGACACGATATTCGTCCCACGCGCGGAATCGGTCTTCGTTTCCGGTCTGGTCAGGACGGCGGGTGAATATGTCATTCGTAAGGGCATGACCGTTCGACAGGTGCTTGCGCTTGCTGGCGGCGTCACAGAGCGCGGGTCTACCGGGCGGATTCAGATTATCAGGCAGGTGGATGGAAACGAGACCACGGTCGGCGCGAACCTTCAGGATGCGGTCCGTCCTGGGGACACGATTGTCGTTCGCGAACGATTCTTCTGAAGTGCGCTGAGACTCATGTACGAACAATTCTACGGGCTTGACGCGCGTCCCTTCGACCTGACGCCCGATCCGCGTTATCTCGTGCTGACCGAGGGCCATCGGGAAGCCCTCAGCAATCTCGAGTACGCGATCGCGAGCCGAAAGGGAGTCACGCTGCTCATCGGCGAGGCGGGCACCGGGAAGACGACGGTCGTCCGCGCTGCGATCGAGAAGCAACCGACACGTACATACTGCGTGCACCTCCACAACCCGGCGTTGACCAGGGGAGAGTTCGTGCAGATGCTGGCGGCCCAGTTCTCGTTGAGCGCAAAAGCCGCAGCGTCGAAGACAGATTTGCTGATCGAGCTCGAACAGTTGCTCCGGCAGCGTCACGAGGCACAAGAAACCACAGTGCTCATTCTGGACGAGGCCCAAAGCCTGCCGTTCGAGTTGTTGGAGGAGGTTCGCCTACTGACCAACATCGAAACGAACGACGAAAAGCTGTTGTCGCTCGTCCTCGTGGGTCAGCCCGAGCTTGCCACTCGTCTGAGCGATCCGTCGCTTCGCCAGTTGAAGCAACGGATTGCGCTCCGGTGCGACCTGCGGCCGTTGCATACGTCCGAAACTGCCGCATATGCAGCCCATCGGATTACCGCTGCCGGTGGCGTGCCCACGGAGATGTTCAGTCGCGAGGCGGTCGTGCTCGTCCACGAGTATGCTCGCGGGATCCCGCGCACGATCAACGTGATTGCCGACAACGCGTTGCTCGGGGGCTTTGCTTTGGGACAGCGCAAGGTGACCAGGCAGATCATCGTAGACGTGTGCAAAGACTTCGATATCGCACCGCCGCCGCAATCTGCTCCGCGGGAGAAACCCACCGGGGCCACACGCGTGCGCTCCGCTGACATTAGCGCGGACCTGGCCATTGCGTTCGAACCGCGCCGTTGAGTTCAGAAAACGTTGACTAGATAAGGATGTTGCGATGAACAGGGTCAGTGACGCCATGCGCCGGGCCGGACAGATCGACGAGCAGCAAACAGCACCTGCCGACGGTATGCCGTTCCCTTCCGCTGAGGATCCATCTGAAGCGCCTGTGATCTATCCTCGCCCGGAGGTCCCTCGCGCGGACGTCCAGCTCGCTCAGACGTGCAGCCTCGCTCGGACGTGCACACTCTTGCGGAAATCGATTCGACGCACACGGTCCATTCGCTGGTGCGAAGCGACTACGGGGTTCCGAGTGAGGTGACACGAACCGCCCCGGCTGAGGACGTCGCGATCTTCGACGTGTTGCGAACGTTGTATCGACGCCGATGGTTGATGGCCGCCGTCATCGTGGCATCCCTGGCTGTCGGCCGCGGTCTACAACCAGTTCGCCACGCGGTTTTACGAAGCGCGCGCTCGTGTGCTTATCGAACCGAACACACTCGAGGTCGTGCCGTTCCGCCAATCGACGGAGGATCAGGGACGGGCTCGACTACTTTGTGACCCAGCTCGAAGTGCTTCGCAGCCGTTCGCTCGCCCGCAAGACGCTGGAGCGACTCAAGTTGCTGAGTACGGACCCGGCGCGCCAGTCTGGTCAGGTCGGTCAGTTTCTGGGTCAGCTCGTCATCGAGCCCGTGAGGAGCGACATGGGCGAAAGCCGTGTCGTGAATCTTACGGTTCGAACGGAAAACCCTGAGCGTGCGGCGCAGCTCGCCAACACGCTTGCGCAGACCTACGTTGATCAGAATCTGGACGCTCGTCGGCAGGGAACCCGTGACGCCTCCAATTCGTTGAATCAGCGGCTGGACGAGCTCCTGAGCGCGGTGAATACAAGCGAGAGCGCGCTGCAGCGCTTTCGGGAGCAGAAGGATTCGTTCTCGGTTGGCGACCAACAGAACATCATCGTCCAGAAGTTGGCGCAGCTCAACATGTCGGCAACAGCGGCGCGCACGGCGCGCTTGGAAAAGCAGGCCGTGTATCAGCAGCTCACCGCAATCAAAGAAAGTGGCTCGCCGCTCGACACGTTCTATCCGATTCAGACGAACCCCTTCATCCAGGGCTTGAAGGCCGAGCTCGCGAGCCTCCGGAAGGACCGCGTGCAGCTTTCGGAGCGTCTCGGCGACCTTCATCCCGACATGATGAATGTAAACACCGCGATTGCCAACGCCGAGCGTCGGCTGAACGACGAAATGCAGAAGGTTGTTGACGGCATTGAGAATGACTACAAGGGAGCTGTGGCGACTGAAAGGGAATTGACAGCCGCTCTCGAGACCAGAAGCGAGAAGTGTTGAAGCTCAACGAGAAATCGATTGAGTTTGGCGCGCTTCAGCGCGATGCCGCAAGCACGCAGCAGATGTTCGAAGCCGTGCGGCAGCGGGTCAAGGAAACGGAGCTCGCAGCCGATCTGCAGTCCAACAACGCCAGGATCCTTGACGTGGCCGAGGTGCCCCGTACGCCGGTCTCGCCGCGTCCTCAGCTCAACCTTCTTATCGCGCTGTTCGGAGGCGCTTTCCTCGGTCTGGGCCTTGCGTTCGGTCTCGAGTATTTCAACCCACGCATTACGAGGCCTGACGACGTCGCGGAAGCACTCGGCCTGCCGGTGCTCGGAGTGGCCCCCCAGATTCCCGAGTGGAAGAACCGGCCTGTGACGCTCGACGCCTTGCCCCCCGCCTTCCAGGAAGCGTTGCGAAGCATTCGGACGAGAATTTTCCTGTCGCCGATTGCCGCGGCAGCGCGCTGTATGGCGGTCACGAGCGCAGTTCCCGGAGAAGGCAAGACCATGATGGCCACCAATCTGGCAATCTCGATGGCGACGGGCGGCCGGCGTGTGCTGCTCGTTGACGCCGACCTGCGACGCCCACAACAGCATCGCATCTTCAATATGTCCAGGTCGCCGGGGCTATCCGACGTGATGATGGGCAACGTAAAGGTCGGTGCGGCGTTGGTTGAATCGCCGGTGGCCGGACTCTTTGTCCTGGCCGCTGGAACGCATGTAAAGAATCCCACCGACTTGCTTGACAGCGAACGCCTCGATCAATTGATCAAGGGTTTCAATCAGGTCTTCGATGTCGTCGTGCTGGATTCCCCTCCCGTGATGGCCGTCGCAGACGCGTCAATCATTGCCCACGCCGCATCATCGGTGTTGTTCGTCGTGGGTTCCGGCAGTACTAGTCGCGATGAAGCGAAGATCGCTATTGAGCGGCTCGCCGGTGTTCAGGCGCAGGTGGTGGGCGTGGTGCTCAACAAGGGGAAGGACGATTTGGGATCGCCATACCACTATCAGGCCTACGCGTCGGACGTCGCGTAATGACCACGTATATCCTCGGCATCTCGGCGTTCTACCACGATTCGGCGGCCGCGCTGCTCCGCGACGGCGAGATCGTCGCGGCGGCGCAGGAGGAGCGCTTCACCAGACGCAAGCACGACGCGCGGTTTCCTGACCAACGCGGTGGCGTTCTGTCTGAGCGAGGCCGGTATCGGCGCCGGTGATCTGAAGGCTGTGGCGTTCTACGAACGGCCGCTGGTGAAATGGGACCGGCTGATCGAGACGTTTCTGGAGTTACGCGCCTGGCGGGTTCGAGCTGTTCGAGGAGGCGATGCCGGTCTGGGCGCAGCTCAAGCTCCAGTTGCCGTCGCGTATCCGCGCGGCGCTGCCCGGGTTCTCCGGCGACCTGTATTTCGTCGATCACCACGAGTCGCACGCCGCCAGCGCCTTCTTTCCGTCACCGTTCAGCCGACGCGGCGATCCTGACGGTGGACGCGGTCGGCGAATGGAGCACCAGCACCCTCGGCACGGGCAGTGGCAACCGACTCGCGCTGAGTCACGAGCAGCGCTTTCCGCATTCGCTCGGCATGCTGTATTCGGCCTTCACCTACTACGCGGGCTTCCGGGTGAATTCGGGCGAGTACAAGCTGATGGGCCTGGCGCCCTATGGGAAGCCGCGATACGTCGATCTGATCCTGGAGCGGCTCGTCAGGATCATGGACGACGGATCGCTCTGGCTGGACATGTCGTACTTCAACTACGGCCAGGGGCTGACGATGACGTCGCCCCGGTTCCATGAGTTGTTCGGCGGTCCTCCGCGAGAGCCCGAGGCGCTCATCACGGCGAAGGAGATGGATCTCGCCGCGTCCATTCAGGTGGTGTGTGAAGAGGCGATGCTCCGCGCGGCCCGGCATCTCCACGGCCTGACCGGCGCACGCAACCTGTGTCATGGCCGGCGGCGTGGCGCTCAACTGCGTGGCGAATGGGCGCCTGCTGCGCGAAGGGCCGTTCGAGAACATCTGGATTCAGCCGGCCGCCGGCGATGCCGGCGGCGCGCTCGGCGCCGCGCTGCTGGTCTGGCATCGCGAACTGAACCAACCCCGGCAGCCTCAGTCTCCCGACGCCCAGAAGCGGTTCCCTGCTCGGTCCCGCGTTCGCGAACGACGACATCGGTCTCTTTCTCGACTCGCATGGGCGCGACCTACGAGCGCGTCGCCGACGAGGAGGTGCTGCTGGACCGGGTGGCGCGTCTGATGGCGGACGAGAAGGTCATCGGATGGTTCCAGGGACGGATGGAGTTCGGTCCTCGCGCGCTCGGCTGCCGCAGCATCATCGGCGACCCGCGCTCGCCGCGGATGCAGCAGAAGATGAACGTCAGCATCAAGTTCCGGGAATCCTTCCGTCCGTTCGCGCCGTGCGTCCTGCGTGAGCATGTTGACGAGTACTTCGACATGCGCGCCGGCGAGGACAGCCCCTACATGCTGCTGGTCGCGCCGGTGCGCGAGCAGTGGCGTACGGCGCTGACCGATGCCGATCGCGTCAAGATGGAGGATCCGGATCTCAGGGTCCGCGTGTCGGTGCCGCGGTCCACGGTGCCGGCGATCACGCACGTCGACTACTCGGCGCGGGTGCAGACCGTCGATGCCGACCGGCACGGCCGCTATTACCGGCTGATGAAGCGCTTCCACGCGCTCACCGGCTGTCCGGTGATCGTCAATACCAGCTTCAACATCCGGGGCGAGCCGATCGTGTGCACGCCGAGGATGCGTATCGCTGCTTCATGGCGACCGACATGGATTGCCTGGTGCTCGAAAATCACATCCTGTTGAAAGAGGATCAGGTGTTCAGTCTCATCCCCGATATCGACGCCTACAGGAAGCAGTACTCCAGTGCCCTCGACTAGTCCGCTGCCGCCGTTGACGATCGCATTCCGCCGGGCCGAGATGACGGCGTTCTGGATCCTGACGACGGCCGTGCTCTCGGTGGTGTCTGGGCTTGCCGTCGGCAGCGCTCGGCGCGCCGAGCTCCATGGGCGTGGGCAGCCGTCGGCCTCGGCCTGCTGCTGCCTGGTCTGTTCTGGCCGCGGTGGTTCGAGATTGGTGTCAGGGCATGGAACAAAGGCGTGCGCGTGTCCGCGGCCGTCCTTCGCGCCTATGTCCTGAGGGTTTGTTACTACCTGCTGTTCGCCGCCGTTGGCCGGACCGGATCATCGCTGGATCTCGCGCTCGGGACTGCGGAGGTCTCGCGGTGGATTCCGAGAGCGCGAGCACGAGCTCGCGTTCGGCGATGGCGATCGGCTGGCCGCTGCCGACGAGTGGTGGGGCGACGGGCTGGCTCGCGTCGGCTCGGCGCCCGGGGAAGGCGTGGAAGGTGTGCCTGCTGCCGGTCCTGCTGCTTCTGCTGCTTGCTGCGGGATGAAGGGCAGGAGAGCGCTCTGCCTTCGAGCACCTACACGCTGTATTGACATGACGAAGTCGAGCGATCCGCGATCACACGTGATCCCGAGACCGAATGGCTCGACTACTTATTGCAGCCGTGATGGCTGTCCTGTGCCTGATCCTGCTGCTGCCGGTGTTCGTCGTGGCCGGCGCGCTGCTCCTGTTCGCCTCGTGCGTGCGAGCAATCGGCCGGCTGTTGGAGCCGAGCTTCGTTCCCTGGACGGAGCTCATGACCTTCGATCGCGACGCTGGGGTGGCGGCCGCGGCCCAGACCTCGACGCGCATTATCTGGCCGCAGCGAGACGACATGTTTCGAGTGGTCACCGACCGGGAAGGCTGGCCAGGCACACGATCGTTGGACGAGAGCGCTGTCGTCGTCATCGGCGATTCGTTCGCGTTCGGCTACGGGTCGACACGGGCAGCAGCTTCGCCGATCTGAACCCCGAGCTGACCGATCAAGGGGGTCGGCGCACCCGGCTACAGCATGGTGCAGAGCGTGCTCTTGATGGAGCAGTTCGCCGAGCGGCTCGCCGGAAAGCTGGTGGTGTGGTTCGTCTGCCTGGAGAACGATCTCGAGGACAATCTGGCGCCGGCGATGTGGCGCTACCGCTCGCCATTCGTGCGGCCGTCCCGTCAGCGTGGCGAATGGGAGATTGCGCGACGAGCACGTCGACCGACCCGTGGCGGTGCTCGGATGCCGGGCAGGAAGCGGCTGCTTCCCGCATCTTTGTGTGCCAGGACCGATCGCTGACCGGGTGTATGCCGGCTGCGATTACCTCATCGGCCGGGCATCGGCATCCTGCAGCCGGGTCGGGCGCGCATCTGGTGCTGGTGACCATCCCGGATCCGATCCAGTTGACTGTCGACCGGGCGGGCGAGGCTTGCTGCCCTGAGCGGCAGCCCGGAGTCCTGCGACGAGAACCTCCCCGACCGGCGGATCGCCGAGAGCTGCAAGCGATACGGTGTCCCGTTCATCGTCGGGAAGGATCATCTGTCGGCGCGCGATTACAAGCGGATCGAGGGTCTTCACTGGAACGCGCGAGGACATCGCCGGATGGCTGACGTGCTCGGCCGCCTGTACGAGTCCTTCAGGTCAGGCGACGTTGGATAGGCTGACGTCCACGCCAACGCGATTGCGGAGACGGATTGACCGAGCCCGCGACGAACTCATCTGTCGGCTCGCGATGACTCGATAGCTAGCGAGGTGCAATATGAATGACAGCAGATGGAACGATCGGCTCGGATCTTTGTCGCCGGGCCACCGCGGCCTGGTCGGGTCGGCGGTCATGCGGCGACTTGCGGGCCGAGGGTTACGAGAATCTGCTGACCGCGACCCGCGAGCAGCTCGATCTGCGCGATCAGGCGGCGGTGAACTACTGGTTCCGGGCGAACCGGCCCGAGTATGTGTTTCTCGTCGCCGGCACGGTCGGCGGCATTCTCGCGAACTCGACGCGGCCGGCCGAGTTCCTCTACGACAACATGATGATCCACGCGCACGGTCGTTCATGCCGCGCATCTCTACGGCGTCAAGCGGCTGCTGTATCTCGGGAGCTCCTGCATCTATCCGCGCGAGTGCCCGCAGCCGATGAAGGAGGAGTACCTGCTGAGCGGCCCGCTGGAATCGACCAACGAAGCGTACGCGCTCGCCAAGATCGCCGGCATCAAGTTGTGCCAGAGCTATCGCAAGCAGTACGGCTGCGACTTCATCGCGGCGATGCCGACGAATCTGTACGGTCCGCACGACAACTTCGACCTCACGAGCTCGCACGTCCTGCCGGCGCTGATGCGCAAGTTCCACGACGCGAAGGTGGCCGGCCGCGACGAGGTGGTCATCTGGGGCACGGGGACGCCGCGCCGTGAATTTCTTCACGTCGACGATCTCGCCGACGCGTGCCTGTTCCTGATGGAGCACTACGACGCGGCCGAGCACATCAACGTCGGAACGGGCGAAGACCTCTCGATTCGCGAGCTCGCCGAGATGGTGCGCGAGATCGTTCATCCGACGGCGCGGCTGGTGTTCGACACCGAGAAGCCGGACGGCACACCGCAGAAAGCTGCTCGATGTCAGCCGCCTGCACGAGCTCGGATGGCGGCATACGATCGAGCTGCGGCAGGGCATCGCCGACACCTACGAATGGTTCGTGGCGCAGATCAGTCGCGGCGGCATAACGAGTCGATCGAGCCTGATCGATGTCCCCCAAGGTCAGCGTCGTCATCCCGGTCTTCAACCGGCCGGCGCCGGTCCGCCGCGCGATCGAGAGTGTGCTCGCACAGACGTGCCAGGACTTCGAGATCATCGTCGTGGACGACGGGTCGACGGACGCCACCGCTGCGGCGGTCGCGGCGTTCGCCGACCCGCCGGATCACGCTGATTCGTCACGAGCGAAACCGCGGCGGGAGTGCGGCGAGGAATACCGGAATCCGAGCCAGTTCAGCCGCCGTACGTCGCCTTTCTGGATTCGGACGACGAATGGCTGCCGACAAAGCTGGAACGGCAACTGGAAGTATTCGAGCGTTCCAGCGAACGACTGGGACTCGTCTACACCGGGGCTGAGCGGGTATTTGCCGACGGGAGCGTGAGTCGGCACATCCCGCGCCGCCAAGCTCGACCTCACCCGGGCGCTGTTGACAGAGAACGTCGTTGGCGAAACGTCCCTCGGCATGGTTCGTCGGAGCGCCTTGGACGCAATCGGCGGCTTCGACGAGAGCCTGCCCTCGTGCCAGGACCTGGACCTCTGGCTGAGAATCTGTGAACGGTTCGATGCCGATGTTGTTCCCGACGCGCTTGTCAGGGTCGCGAACGGCAACGACAGCGGCAGGATTACGACCAACGTGCGCGCGCACCGTTCTGGGCCGCGAGCTCTATTGCCGAAAGCACAGAGAGAAGATGATTCGCCGCGGCGTGTTGCATCTCTTCCTGCGCGAGAGCGGCTGGTGGCAGCAGCGTCGGGTCCGCGACTCTCGCCTCGCTCGCCGCTTCTATCTGGAGTCGCTCGGAGCGAACCCGGTTGCGCCGTTCACCTACGTTCTGCTGCTTTCCGCTTACCTGCCCATGTCGTGGTTGGACCACATGGCTCGGTGCAAACGCCTCGTCGCCAGGTTCTTGGGGTTCGGGCCTGAAGCATACTTTGCCGAGAATTCCTATCGCCTGACGTCGACGGCGAAGCTCCAACGGAACACGCCCAAGGATTCGGCAGCCTCATGACGCCCCGAGCTCGCGCGCCGCTCGCACTGTTTCAAAAGGCCTTCAGCCTCGATGCGTAACCTCACCCGATACCTGCTCTGGGCATTCGTGTTCACGGTGCCGTGGGATAACTTCGCACTCCCTGTCGTCGGCTCCGTCAGCCGCGTCTTTGGATTGGCTGTTGTCGGTGCCGCTGTCCTGACGACGGCGATGGAGGGGCGTTTCCGAAAGCCAGACGCTGTCTTGGGGTTCGCGATCGCGTTCAGCGTGTGGGGCACTCTGTCGCTGCTGTGGACCATCTCTTACGCGAACACGGTTGTTCTGGCTACCACGCTTGCGCAGTTCGTCGCCAGCGTCTGGGTGATCAGAGAGTTCGTTCGGACCAGGGAAGAGGTGCAACCGCTGTTAGCCGCCATCTGCTTCGGCTTGTTCGTGCCCCTGGCGGACCTCCTGAACAACTTCAGGCTCGGTGCTAGCATCAATCGGTTTGATAGCCGCTTCAGCGGCAACGGCTTCAACGCCGACCAGGTCGGATTGTACCTGGTACTCGGCCTGCCGATCGCCTGGCACCTGCTCATGCACCGCCGCGGCATCGTCCGCGTCGCGGCTGTGATCTACTTCGTGGCGGCACCGGTCGGGCTCCTGCTGACCGCGCACGCGCGGAGCCTTTGTGGCTGGAGTTGTGGCTCTGTGCAATCGTCCCGCTCACTCTTCCTCGCCAATCACTGCGGTCCTACGCTCTCGCTGGCGTGCTGCTGATTCTTGGCACACTATCCGCGGCGCTGGTCGTGCCTCGGGCCAACTGGGAGCGAATTCTAGGGATTACGAGTGAGGTTACGGAGGGCGGAAGTATGTCCGGGCGGACGGACGATTTGGAGCGCCGGGTTGCAGGCTTTCCCAGAACGTCCGCTTCTGGGTGCTGGACTTGGCGCGTTCGGAGCGGCGGTCGATCCGTATGCTCAACAAGCGGACTGTCCGCCCACAACCTGGCGCTTGGGTTGCTCGTCGAAGACGGGATCGTCGGCCTGGGCCTCTTTGCTGGCTCTTCTCGGAGCTTGTGCCTGGACCATCTTTCGTTCACCACCACCTCACAGGGCACTCTGGGGTGTGCTCATCCTCACCTGGCTGGTCGGTGGACTGTCCGCTAGCCCGGAGACCGTGAAGTTCACGTGGGTGTTGTTCGGATTGATCGCGGCACAAAGTGGCCTGACGAGAACCGTTCGTGACGTTTCACCAATGGAACAGGCAAGCCGCACAGCCAGCGAGTCGCTGCGCACCGTCACCATCTGACAAGCAAAGAGAGAGTTTCTGTGCAGACTGAAGTCCCATTCTACCGTCCGGACATACGTGAACCCGAAATTCAGGAGGTCGTCGCCGCACTGCGATCGGGCTGGCTGACGACCGGGCCCCGCGTGAAACAGTTCGAGGAAGCATTTGCGACGGCCGTCGGCGCGCCGCATGCGGTCGCGTTGAACTCCTGCACGGCTGCTCTGCACCTGGCGGTGCACGCGCTCGGCCTGCGTCCAGGTGACGGCGTCCTCGTCCCGGCGTTGACGTTTGCCGCGACGGCCGAAGTGGTTCGGTACGAAGGCGGGATTCCGATTCTCGTCGATTGTGACCCCGTCACGCTCAACATGGACCTCCGACATGCGGAGCGCACGGTGGCGCATCTCTCAGGTCGGGCGGCGCGCTGGCTGGGTTGCCGCGGGACGTGCCGGTGGTCGGCATGATCCCGGTGCACGTCGGCGGGATGATGATGAACGTCGACGACGATCAAGGCGTTTGCGTCGCGCCACAACCTCTGGGTTGTCGAAGACGCGGCACACGCGTTTCCGGCCGCCTGGCGGCGGCGGCCGGAAGAGCCGTGGCAGCATTGCGGCCAGCAGACCGCCGCCATCTCGTGCTTCTCGTTCTATGCCAACAAGACGATCACGACCGGTGAAGGCGGGATGGCCGTCACCGCCGACGCCGAGCTGGCCGCGCGCATGCGATTGCTGTCGCTGCACGGACTCTCGCACGATGCCTGGGGACGGTACTCGGGCAATGGAAGTTGGGACTATCGCATCCTCGCGCCTGGCTACAAGTACAACATGACGGACATCGCCGCCGCGATCGGCATACACCAGCTTGCCCGCGCCGAGGACATGCGCCGCGCCCGCGAGGCGATCGCCCAGGAATATCGCGCAGCGGCTGGGCGACGTCGACGAGCTCGAGCTGCCGCCGATCGACACGGACCGCATCCACGCGTGGCATCTGTTTCCGATCCGGTTGCGTCTCGAGACACTGACGATCGATCGCGATAGCTTTCATCAGCGAATTGGGCCAGGCGGGAGTGTCGTGTTCGGTGCACTGGCGTCCGCTGCACCTCCACCCGTACTATGAGGAGACGTTCGGCTGGCGTCCAGCCGATCTGCCTGCCGCATCGGCCGTCTGGACGCGCCTGGTCAGCCTGCCGATCTTCTCCACGATGAACAGCCACGAGATCGATGCCGTGGTAACGTGGTTCGGGCCGTGTGCGCCCGCGTTTCCAAGAAACGACTAGCTCCGACCGCATGACACATCGCGTCGGCAACTCTGTGCCGCTGCGACCGTGCCACGCGAGTGCCCTGAAGATCTCGAGTCTGTAGAGCCTCCATACATGTGCGGAATCGTCGGCATAGTCGCTACTCAAGGCGTCGTTGACGCGCCTGTGTTGCAGCGGATGAACGACCTGCTTGCTCATCGCGGCCCAGATGGAGAGGGCTTTCTTTTCGTCTCCGGGGAATGGGGACAGCTGCGTCACTCGTTCGTGAGACGGGCGGATGAAGTGCTGGCCGACTTACCAGTCCGGGTGGCACTGGGACATCGACGCCTTGCCATTCTCGATCTATCGGACCGCGGCCTTCAGCCGATGGGTACGCGCGATGGGAAGACATGGGTGGTTTTCAATGGCGAAATCTATAACCACCGTGAGCTCAGATCGAATCTGGAGTCCAAGGGACACGTGTTCTGTACGCAGACCGACACCGAAGTACTGCTTCACGCTTACGTGGAGTTTGGAGAGGGCTGCGTTGCCAAACTAGACGGCATGTTTGCCTTTGTCGTGTGGGACGCAGCGAACGGTCGTCTCTTCTGCGTTCGTGACCGGTTGGGGATCAAGCCGTTCTACTACGGGACCCCAACGGGATACTTCGCTTTCGGCTCGGAAATCAAGGCGCTCTTCGGGTTTCCTCAATGCGAGCGGCAAGCCGATGACGACGCGGCGGTCGGTTTCTTGTACACGGGAACTGCGATTACTCGGAGCGCACGCTGTTTCGGGGTATCCGCGCCTTGCCGGCAGCACACACTCTTAGCCTCGACGTGGCGAGCGGGCGTACGAGGATTTGCCGTTACTGGAGCCTCGACGGGCCGTCGAGCCTGGCGCAGAGGCGCGAAGACCTGGTCCCGCAGCTGAGAGAGACGCTCACCAACGCCGTGCGGACACATTTGATGAGCGACGTACGTGTGGGGAGTTGCCTCAGCGGCGGCCTTGACTCATCAACGCTCGTCGCGCTCATCGGACGCATCCGGCGTGACGATCCCGAGGCGAGCGCGGCCATTGGTGACCAGCTGTTCACATTTACGTCCTGCTACGAAGCGAACGAAGCGAAGGAGTTCGACGAACGTGAGTACGCGCTCGAGGCCGCGCGATCGGCCGGCGCCAAGCCGCATCTCGTGTTTCCATCGCCAGAAGACTTTTGGTCGGATTTCCAGTTGATGGCCTGGCATCAAGACATGCCGTTCGGTCTGCTTAGCTTCTACGCTCAGTGGCGAGTGATGCGCGCTGCGCGAGACGCCGGCGTGAAGGTGCTCATCGATGGGCAGGGCGGGGACGAGGTATTCGGCGGGTATGCGAAGTTCCGTTACGCCTATCTCATGTCGTTGCTCCGCTCGGGGCGGCTCGGCGGGGTTACAAAGGAGCTGACCGGGATGCTTCGACACGGCGATCCCTACGTGCTCGATCTGAGGAGAGGCTATCGCTACCTTCCAGGATTCGTGCGACGGACACTGAAGGTCGATTCCGTGCTCCAGCGAGTCGTGACCGGCGACTGGAATCGTGCGGTTTCCGATGAGAGCACACCAGCGACGCGCTGGTGGCGCAATGCTAGGCAAAGCGGCGGCTCCCCATGGACTCTGCTACAGCGTATCCAGTTGGACGACCTTACTGTCGATACACTGCCGCAGCTCCTGCGGATGGAAGATCGATCGTCCATGGCCTTCTCACTCGAAGCGCGCGTTCCCTTGCTGGACCACCGGGTGGTCGAGTTCGGCGTTTCGCTTCCAGACCACCTGAAGGTCAACCAAGGATGGAGCAAGTTTGCGGTACGCGAGGCGATGGCGGGTTTACTCCCGGATTCCGTCAGGCTGCGCAAGACGAAGCTTGGGTTCGCCGCTCCTGACCGGGCCTGGTTAGCCGGCGACCTCCGCGCACCTGTCACGGCGCTGCTCGAAGGCGATTTGCGATGCAAGCGATACGTCGACGTACGCCAACTCCGCGATTGGTATCGTGATTCTCGTGCTGGGAACACCAACACAGAATCGTTCCTCGGCCTGTTCAGGATCCTGTCTCTGGAGATGTGGATGCGAGCGTTTCAGTTGTAGCGACGGTCCCTCCCTAATGATGAAATCGTGAGGGTCAATTATGAAACTGCGACTTCTTGACTTGTTGGTATGTCCAGTCGACAAGACTCCCTTGGAATTGCTGGAATGGGAGACCACCCGCCCGAAGCTCACCGACGACGATATCCAACGGATCAAAGCGATGGGACTCAGTCCATCCTCATTCTCGAGCGAGACTACGACTGGTATGTTGATCAATCGGTCCAGGAAAGTCTTTTATCCAATCTATAACGGCATTCCACGGATGCTCGTCTTCCCTACGAGCCTCACTCGGGAATTCGTGAGAGAACATGCAGAACGACTCGCTCGGGAGCTGCCAGGCTTTACCCTGCCGAACGAGGCGCCTCCACCTGGCGAAGAGGACGTACTGCGCTCGTTCTCTAGAGAATGGGTTAGCTATAAGTGGAATCCGAGGGCCTACTGGAACTTGACTGCCGACGATATGCACCGAACCATGAGATTTCTCTTGAATCTCGACCAGAGACCTGTAAAGCGAAAGCTCATTGTCGAGATTGGAATCGGCATCGGCGGCACAGCTGATTACATATCGCGAACGGAAGAGAGCGAGTTGGTCGGTGTCGATCTTGGCTACGCCGTCGATGCGGCCCAGCAGAATTTCGGCCGGAATCCCTTGTTCCACATCGTTCAAGCCTCTGCGTTTTCGCCACCGTTTCGGGAAAAGACCTTCGATCTCGTCTACAGCCACGGTGTCATCATGGCCACGTACTCGACGAAAGGAGCATTCGACCAGCTGGCAAGGCTGCCGAAAATCGACGGCCGCCTCTATATCTGGGTCTACAGTCCCTACGATGAAGAACGCACTTTGGAGCGGCGCATATTGATGAAGATGGAACAGATTATCCGACCAGTGGTTTGGCGATTGCCAGAGACCCTGCAAACCGCCGCGTTGGTTCCTCTGCTACCTCTTTACGTCATCCGTCAGAATCTATTCACGAAGGGTAATGGCTACGCGCATTACAGCTGGCGTGAGGCTATGCATGCAGCTCGCGATCGCTTCACGCCGCGCTATGCCCATCGACACACGGACGAGGAGGTTTGTGCTTGGTTTCGTGAGTCGGGATATGGCGAACTTCAATGTGTGAGCAAACGCGAACGCCCGGATTTCGTTCCGATTGCTTTTGTCGCGGGTGCGGGAGTGAATGGAGTCAGGCATTGATTCGAAACTGTCCAATGGATCGGGAATAGGAACATGCGATTACGACTGATGCAGTGGCTCGTCTGTCCGATCTGTGCAGGCGACCTGAATCTGATTGCTTCGGCTCACGTGGAAACACGGCTGAAAGCGAAGGACGACGATGTCGAGTTCGGGGCGCTAACGTGTGACGCTTGCGCGGTCTATTACCCAATCTGGAATGGCGTTCCGAGGATGCTCACGTATTGGACGCATGTGACAAAGTTGCACGCGGAATTCGATCCGGACTGGATGACCAAACACCTCGCTGGCTTCAAATTGCCCGACAGAGAGCCACCTCCGGGAGAGCGCCGAATCTTGCGGAACTTTTCGACCGAATGGCTTGGTTATGAGTGGACAGGCCAGAGCTATTGGAACGTCACTGCCGAACAGATGGTCGAGTGCAACCGCTATGAGCTCGGCGTCGCTCCCGGGGAACTGAAGCAGAAGTTGCTGCTTGAGGTTGGGATTGGTATCGGCGGAACGGCCGACGCGTTATCGCGTGCGGAGGACTGCGAGGTGGTCGGAATGGACCTCGGCTACGCCGTGGATCAGGCGCAGCGGTATTTCGGACACAATCCCCGTCTCCACATTGTTCAGGCATCCGTGTTCGCTTTGCCGTTCAGGGCAAACTCTTTTGACATGGTCTACAGCCACGGCGTCCTCCATCACACGTACTCCACACCGAAGGCCTTCGCTGGCCTAACACAGCTGCCCAAGGCTGGTGTGGGTATGTTGTACATCTGGGTCTATTCGCACGAGCAGGAGAAGGCAACCGTGTTGCGTCGAGCTTTGATGCTGATAGAGGCCGGGGTCCGCCCCGTCGTGTCCAGAATGCCGAGCGTGCTTCAAACGCTCTTTCTCCTGCCCGCGCTGCCGTTCTACGTTTTGTATCAAAATCTGTATGGTCGAAGGAGCCTGGGGAAGGAATATTCCGCTCGTTACGGTTGGAACGAAGCTCTTCACGCGGCTCGCGATCGACTGACCCCGCCATTCGCTTTTCGTCACAGCTACGAGGAAGTAGTGAACTGGTATCGGGCGCATCGGTATACAGAGATCACTCAACTGCGTGACCAGCCTCTCCCGGTTGGAGTGCCTGACAGCTACCCCCTCAACACGGGCGTGCGGGGACGTCGCTCAGCGGTCTGATGGGCAAGCGCCTCCTCGATCTCTTCGTGGCGGGCTGTGCTTTGGCCGTGACATCGCCACTATTCCTCGTGGCAACCATCGGCATTTGGCTCAGTAGCCCAGGTCCGATCCTCTATCGAGCGAAGCGCATCGGCCGTGACCTTCGTAGAGTGCACTCGGACGCTCATTCGATGACCCACTCAACCGAACGACGGCGACAGGATGGTTACCGTGGCCGCGAGTTCACAATGTATAAGTTCCGGACCATGCGGGTTGACACCAGCCACGCCTCAAGTCCAATTACTGCTGTGGGCGACTCGCGTGTATTTCCGTTTGGTGCGTTCCTGCGGGCGACAAAGATTGACGAGTTGCCTCAGCTCGTCAACGTGTTGAAGGGAGATATGAGCCTTGTTGGTCCCAGGCCGGAAGCGCCGGAGATCGTACGCGGCCATTACACACCCGACGATCTCACCACGCTGCAAGTACCACCAGGCGTGACGAGCCCGGGAACCGTCTATTACTACACCCACGGTGAATCAACGCTTGCGACGGATGGTGCAGTAGATCATTACGTCCAGCGTCTGCTGCCGGTGAAGTTGGCTCTGGATCGCGTCTACATTGAGCGGGGTCGTGCTCTGTACGATATTCGCGTGATGCTTCGCACGCTTGCAGCGATCCTTGCGCGCGTTCTGGGCACACGGCGGTTTCCGGAGCCGCCGGAACTGGCGAAGACGGATGTGAATACGGCCTATCGTCCCGCCAATAGACGAGATTCTGAGGATCGAAGGGACCGATGACGTCGCTGCGATCGCATGCTGCGGCAATCAATCGCCCCGACGACACATTGGCATTGGCCTCCGAGACGTCGGCTGGTGACACTCTCTGTGGGGGTCTGTTGAAGAAGGAATCGCCTCGCGTTCTGCACCTGGTGAGCAGTGGCGGACTATACGGCGCAGAACAGGTCATCCTGAATCTCGCCCGAGGTGGGAACACGATCTCGTATGTCGGGGCGTTGCACAATCACCATAGCCCGAATGTTGAAGTGATCGATGAAGCAAAAAGAACGGGTTTGCGGACTGCACTCTTCGACTCTCGGGGGCGGATAGACTTAAGAACAATTTTCCAAATCAGACGGTTTCTCAGGGACAACAGCATCGATATCCTGCACACACACGGATACAAATCCGATATCGTGGGATTTTGTGCCGCGCTATTCGGCACGACCAAATGGGTGGCCACTAACCATGTCTGGCACCCGATGACCGGGAAATTGCGGCTCTATGAGACTGTCGATGCGTTCGTGCTCCGTTTCGCAAAGCGGGTTGTGGCCGTCTCCCGAGAGATCAGGGAGGATCTGATTTCCACGAATGTCTCGCCGGCCAACATTTGCGTTATTGACAACGGGATTGACCTCGACCGCTTCACACAATCGAGACCGACAGCAACACTGAAGGCTGTTCTGGGATGCATGAGCACGATGTTGTCGTGACCATCGTCGGGCGTCTCAGCCCGGAAAAGGGGCACAAAACATTTCTGAAAGCGGCCAGGGCGATTTCTTGCACAAGGACAATGTCAAGTTTCTCATCGTAGGCGACGGGCCGATGGGAGAGGAGCTTCGGGCGGAGGCCGCCAGGGGATTTAGAGGAGCGTGTTGTATTTACCGGCTTCAGAAAAGACATGCCGGAGATTTATGCCCTTAGTGACGTGATGGTCAATGCCTCTTCATTGAAGGGCTGCCGATGACTATTCTCGAGGCCATGGCCTCCAAAGTCCCGGTCATCGCGACGCGCACAGGCGGCATTCCGGACATCATCAAAGACAATGAGACCGGACTGCTTGTGGATTCGGGGGATGTCGATGCTTTAAGGGCAAGAATTGAGTCCTTAGTCGACGATCACGATAAGAGACGGCGGCTGGCGGCAGCCGCGTTTGAATTTGTGACGATGAACCATTCGTTTGAACGGATGTGTGATGCCTACGGGCAGGTCTATCGGGAAGTGATGGCTGACAAGTGAGGCGATTTTCGCCAGTCATGGATTTTCGTTTCCCGCCGACAGGAGAGATCCGGAGACGGCAGTCATTCGGTCCTGGCAGACGAACCTCAAAAGAGAGGAGCTTGAGTGCGTTACGGTGTTTTGGCGGGACGAAGGCACGCGATGGGGTCGAAGTGAAAGAGGCTGACGAAGCCGCCGCCGTCAGGGCGAGGTACGCCCGACGGCATGGCGATGACCTGGCGCGACCACGCCCTCAACCCGGCAGTGCTGCTCGCCACACAGGAGCGTCAGCGCGCGATCGCCGATCTGTTCGTTCGTCTGGGCTGGTTGGATCTGGCGGGAGTGCGGCTGCTCGAAGTGGGTTGCGGAACCGGGTGCAATCTGCTGGACTTTCTCCGGCTTGGTTTCAAGCCCGAACACCTGCAGGGTATCGAACTGCTGACCGCAAGCGTCGAGCGGGCGCGAAGGGACCTGCCCGTCTCGGTGCGGATCACGCTCGGCGACGCAGCGGGTGCAGCCGGCTCGTTCGTTCCTGAGGCGAGCCAGGACATCGTGTATCAGTCAACGGTGTTTACTTCGCTGCTCGACGATGAGTTTCAGCAGCGGCTCGCGGACAGGATGTGGCGGTGGCTGCGCCCGGGCGGAGGCATATTGTGGTACGACTTCACCGTGAACAATCCCCGCAACCCGGATGTGCGCGGCGTCCCGGTGGCGCGGATCCGCCAGTTGTTCCCGCATGGCAGAATGCGAGTGCGGCGTCTGACGCTGGCGCCGCCAGTCGCACGCGCGGTCACGAGAGTGCATCCGAGGCTCTATGCAGTCTTCAACGCATGCAGTCTGGCTCCGTACCCATGTGCTGGTCTGGGTCGAAAAGCCGCGATGACTTCGGACCGTCGCCGTCGGCGGTTCAACGAGGGGAAGCGCGGCTTTGCCGGATGGTCGACGCAGTCCTGGATGGGCTGTCGTGCGGCGCCGCCTCGGTGAACAGACTCGAGGAGTGTCCGACGAGCTGGTTGTGTCTACACAATGTCTGACGAGCTGGTTGCGCTACGCAAATATCGGACGTCGAACAGGACCGTGACGCGTTGACGTGGCACGACGTGTGCCTCGACTGGTACGTCCTTTGCCCGCGGGCTCTTCGGCGCAACCCTTGCCGTCAGATGCTGTTGTCACCTGCTGGCACATGCTGCTGTGCGCTTTCGGCGACGCAAGGCCGTCGCTGGAGATTGTGATTCGATGAAAAGACTTGGCCATGCTCTTCCTCATGGCTACGCCGGCTTCTGGAGGCGTGGCGCATGCGGCCACCTATTACGTGTCAAAGGCCGGCAGTAACAGCAATTCGTGCGCGCAGGCGCAATCGACCTCCACGTCGAAGCTGACTATCAACGCGGGTATCGGATGTCTGTCGGCAGGGGACACGCTCCTCGTCCGCGCGGGCACTATGACGAAGGTATCAGTAGTATCCCCTCTGGCACGTCGTGGACGCAACAAGGTTCGCATTGCCAACTACCCAGGCGAAACGGTCTGGCTGCGGCCCCTCGTCCATCTGGTCGGGAATCCGGCGATAGCCGTGTGACTCATGCTGGGCGAGCATTACATCGAGTTCGACGGCATCAACATGGATGGCCGGCAACGTCGGCTACGGTGTGTTTGACGTCCATCGTCGACGCGCCGGCGACCCGCACCATATTCGCGTCCAGAACGCGGAGATGATCGCGGCGTAGTACGGATAATTCGGCGTATAGGCCTGGGCGCAGTGGGGCATCGGCATCGGCGGGCACGATCGGCGCCACGATTATCGGCGGGAACGAAATCATCAACCTGACGATTCACGGCGGCGGGCGACCGGGCTCGCACGAATTCCCGATAACGGCCTATGGCATCTATCTCGCTGGTCCGAACAATCTCGTCGAGAATTGCGACATCTACGACACTAAGGGGCGGGCATTCACATCTACAACGGGCGGCGGAGAGTCCCGGACAACAACATTATCCGCAACAACCGCATCCACGACATCACCCGCACACGAACATTGGGCAAGTGTGGGGCATCCTGGTCGTGGGGTCTAACAATCAGATCTATAACAACGTGATCTACGGGTGAATCGCCGGCGGGACGAATTCGGGCGATGATGGCGATTGCCGTCACGGGAAGCGGCAACAAGATTTGGAATAACACGATCTACAACAACACGATTAACGGGATCTACATCGATAGCGGGGCCTCCAACACCGAGGTCAGGAACAATATCGTCTACGCTAGCACGGGTGCCGATTTTGTCAATGGAGGCACTGGCACGGTGCAATCGAACAATCTGTTCGGCGTCGATCCTCTCTTTGTGAACGCGTGGAGCCGGCAACTTTCAGTTACAGGCTGCGCAGTCCCGCGATCGAACACGGGCACTACGCTCTCCGTGGTCACGACCGACATCACCGGCTCGGCGCGACCGCAAGAGGGCATCCCCGACATCGGCGCGTATGAATTTCAACGGGCCGGCGTCGCGGCCCCTGACAGCCAAGATCATCCGTGACTCACAGCGCATCATCGACACCCGGCTCTTGCCTTCTGATTCCACGCAACAGGAATTGCGCGAATCCGGCGCGTGGTTGTTCGGCCGAATGAGCAGGTTCGACGATCGCGTTGCTGCTCGGAGAGGCCGCGCTCGCCTCGCGTGCAGCCCTCAGCTGGACGGACTATCCGACTGAGCGGTCGACCCCTTGTCCCGCCGGCAAAGTGCGCCGCTTCAATGACATGAACGACGGTCCTGAATGCGCTGCCCTAGCCTGCAGGAACTGCCACTGCCGCCACCCGGCAGGACGGGCTGGCCATGGACTGAAGCCAGCGCGTCACTCCCGCCCACCATGCCGGACGGCGGGGCATGGCCGCGCATCAGCGTGGTGACGCCGTCTTTCAACCAGGCACCATTCCTCGAGGCCACGCTGCGATCGATCCTTCTTCAGGGATACCCCGATCTCGAGTACTTCGTCATGGACGGCGGCAGCACCGACGGCTCCGTCGAGATCATCAGGAAATACTCCCCGTGGCTCACGCAGTGGGTCAGTGAGCCGCGACGGGGGACAGAGCGCCGCGATCAATCGGGGGCTGCAGCTCGGCTCCGGGCTGTTCACCACATGGATCAACAGCGACGACATGCTCTGCCAGGACGCACTCGTCACTCATGCCAGCCGGATCGGATTCGACACCGAAGTCGTGTATGTTGGCGACTGCGTGTACATCGACGAAGAGACTCGCCCCCTGAACGTCCATCGAGGTCGCGTACACAGCCTCGAGGACCTCGTGCGCGTTCGCACGGTCTGGCGCGCGCGCGAACAGCGCGGCCACATCGTGCAGCCGGAGGTGCTCTTTCCGCGTCAGCTGGCGCTGGACGTCGGCGGGCTCGACGCCGGCAATCACCGGACGATGGATTACGAGCTGTGGGGCAAGTTCCTGCTGGCGGGCGCCGCGTTTGAGTACACGCACATCCCCTTCGCGATGTTCAGGCTTCACGACCAGCAGAAGACCGGACAGGACTGGGCGCAGACACAGTCGCTCATCAAGACCGCGGTGAAGCTCGTGGACCAGGCGCACGATCTGCCAGAACAGGAGCGTCAGCGTCTCGTGGCCGACCTGCACGCCTACGAGCGCGACTATTGGCGAGACACAGGTCCGCTGGCGCGTCTCGGTCTGCCGCCAGGTGTCGTTCTCCCGCTACGCGAGGTGCACGCCCGTTGGCGGCGGCGCGCCGTGCAATTCGTGCGGCGCGCCTCGTAGGGAATATTCAGCATGTCGACCGCCGCCAAACGGGTGACGAACGTCCTTCTGACCTGCCCACTCGATGCCGGTGTCGGTGGCGTCCAGGTGGTCCTTCGGGATCTCGTCCACGCTCTCGAGCAAACTGGACGACAGGTCCATTTCGTCTACGGTGCGCCATTGCCCAGCGTGCGGCATGGTCGAAGCAACGAGTGGCGTTGGGCCGTCCGGCCTTCTACTGCCCGATGCCTGCAGTGGTCAGGAACAGCGCGCTCCTCAGCCTCCCGGTGTTCCTCGTCTATTTGCCGATCACGTTGTTTCACCTCACCCGTCTGATGCGCCGCAAGAAGATCGATGTCGTCAATTGCCACTATTTGGACGCCTACTTCATTCATCTCGTGATCGCCGCGCGGCTGCTGCGCGTACCCGTCGTGGTGTCGGTGCACGGCGCCGAAGTCGATGGCTACGCCGTGTCGAGCTCGAGCGTCCAGATTCGTGTACCGCCTGATCATGCGCGGTGCCCACCGCATCGTCGCGTGCTCCGAGGCGTTGGCCCGACAAACGATCGAGGTGTTTCCGGACGTGCGCCAGAAAGTCACGTACGTGCACAACGGCCTGGATCTCTCGCATTACGCGGAGCCGTCCGCCAAACGCGCGTCCTTCCCCGCCCCTTCTTGCTGTGCGTGTGTCGACACGTCCACAAGAAGGGCGTCGACACGCTGCTGCGGGCGTTCGAGTTGATCCGGCGCGAGTGCCAGACGCTGACGTTGGTTCTTGTGGGCGATGGCCCGTTGTTCGACGAGCACAAGGCGCTGGCGCAGACGCTCGGCATCGAGAGTCACGTCGTGTTCGTCGGAAATGTCGCCCACGCCGAAGTCTCGGCGTTTTTCGAGGCGTGCTCGCTCTTCGTGCTGCCCTCCAGGGCCGAACCGTTCGGCCTGGTGCTTCTGGAGGCTGCCTACCACAAGAAGGGCATCGTCTGTACCCGCGTCGGGGGCGTTCCCGAAATCATCACAGACGGCGTCAACGGTGTGCTGGTCGAGCCCGACGATCCGGCCGGCATGGCGGCACAAATCCTTGCGCTCTTGCGCAACCCGGAGCTCGCCGAACGGCTTGGCGTTCAGGCGTACGCAACGCTGATGACCCGGTTTCTGTGGAAAGACCGGATTCACGACTACATCGACGATCTACGAGGGACGAGCGCGGTTATCGCCGGTCGATGCAGATCCGGACGCGCAGCGGCGTCCTTCGTTGCTCGGCGGCCGAGCGTAGACCGGCTAGGATCGGTCCCATCCACAGCACGCTGTAAAATTACGCGTATGCTCAAAATTCATCACATCCTGCTCGGGAATCGAGTCCCTCCTTTGGTTCGTGAATGTCTCGACTCATGGACGACTGTGACTGACTGCGGATTTGAATTTCATCAATGGACGGACGCCTCAATCGCCGAATTCATGAAGAACGAACCCATCGAGTTTCAAAATCTTTTGAAACGCGCCAAAAACTATGGGGAGGCCGGGGATATTCTCAGATATACGATTGTCGGACGTGTAGGAGGCCTCTATGTAGATTGGGATGTGCTTTTGCTGGACCCATACAAACTTCTCAATGTATTGGGAGACCTGAAAGACCAAAAATGCCTGTTCCTGGAAGACCGAAATACCCAGGCAGTGGGTTACACGTCAGTCTTTGCCAGTTCTCTCTTTTATATGCAGAAAGGCAATCCCCTCACCCGGGATTTATTGCTTCAAATGGAACGAGACTACGTGAACTCGCCAGAGATGCCCACGGCCGAATTTCACGGGTCCCATGGCTCTAACCCGCCACCTCAATGCCTGTCCACACTACCTGCGTGAGGCCAAGATTGTGAACCTCACCGACGTATATTCCTTTGACTATGCTGAGGTCAGGAAATTTCATTCAAGGGAGTCTCTCACGAAGCACAAAGACTTTTCGAGAGCGCCGGCCATACATTTTTGGACCCCACGAGTGGACCCCTCAGAGAGACCTGAGCATTAGGTCCGTGTTAAGGGGAGTCAAGAATCGCGTAACGTCGTGGCTTCCGCGATAGCCTTTTGATGGGCCTCGATCACACAGGAACTAGACTTCTGTTATTTGCACGATCATGCGGGGTTGATTTTGGCAGAACTATCATGATCGGCAGACAGGCTTTACACGTAGATAAGATAAAGGACGCTGGCAACGAATTTCGTCGAATTTGGAATGACGACTGTGGACACCGAAGATATTTTGACACAGGCAAATGGATATGCCGAGCCTTTCCTAAAATCATTAGGTGCCAAACAAGTCGACTCCATTGATGCATCCGATTATGAATCGGCTACTTTCATTCACGACATGACTTTGCCGGTGACAGACGAACACAAAAAGACATTTGATGTAGTGCTTGATGGCGGTTCTCTTCGAACACATCTTCAACTTCCCGATTGCCATTAAAAATTGCATGGAAATGGTCAAATTGAACGGATATTTTTGGGAATTACGCCCACGGTTTCTATCAATTCAGTCCAGAAGTTTATTTCAGGGTGTTTTCACCTGAAAATGGTTTTCAAATGGAAAGGATGTTCTTCTTTGTAGATGAAAACAGCACGGGAATGGTGGGAGGTAAAAGGAGTATCCGACAGAAGTGAAAGAGCGGGTGACGCTGTGTAACAGTCGCCGATCCTACCTCTTGATGGCAAAAAAGGATCTCCGATGAAAGAGTTTTCGCAACTAACCCACAGCAAAGTGATTATCAAAATTTTTCCTGGAAACAGAGGCCCCAAGAACACTCTGGATCGACACAACGATCGATTGTCACCAAGATCGGAGGTCGAATGACCCGTGTGATGAGAAGGTTCTCCATCCTATTCAAGGAAACAGTTTCTTCAACGAACGATTCTTTAAAAGAGTGAACAGGAAGGATCGATAGCCACTCGTCTATCGGCAAAAATAGTGAAGCCAAAAGAACATACGTGGCCGCAGTACATTCGGAACGGATTGGGATTCAAACTTTCCCGTGTGGGTGAACGACTCGGCATCGACGCTCTTACCTACAATCCTGTGATCATGGAGTCGTTCCATTCATACGCGCTTCAGAATGCGGCGAAGGTGGTGGCCGCCATCCGCGAAGTATTTCCGGAGATCGGGTCCGTCATCGATGTCGGATGCGGGAGCGGAGCATTTGCGGCCGAGTTTACCCGGCAAGGATTGCGCGCGATCGGGTTGGAACACTCGCCCCACGGCGTCGAACTCGCCCGGCGGCAAGGGGTGCGATTGCCGTCCTTTCGACGTTGCAAGGCCCGCGGCTGAGCAGATTCGCGAACGGCTGACCTGGTTTACTCCTTCGAAGTGGCCGAGCATGTGCCGGCCAGCCTTGCCAACAGCTTCGTTCACTTCATGACTTGCCTTGGACCACTTGTGATCTTCACCGCTGCTCAACCGGGGCAGGGAGGGATAGGGCATATCAACGAGCAGCCCCTCGACTGGATGGAGAAGTTCGAGCGGGCGGGTTTCCGCCAGTCCATCGCTGAAACTGAAGCATTGCGCGCCAGTTTCCAAAAACGGGAAACGTCGTATTGGTTCTTCAAGAATGCCGCCGTCTTTCGTCGTCTGGCGAGCCAGTGAATGGTCACGAAGGACAGGGTAGCCGAGCATCGAACCACGGGCTGGAATATCGTGTCCTGGGATGGATAAAGTCCATGGATCGATAGACTTACGTTGCGCGCGGCCGTGGCGGGCAGGGCCCAGGCAAGGTTAAGTCACGCATTCACAATCAGTTGTACGCTCACACGGGCATTGGACGGTTTTCGACGACCACTGGAAGGCCACTTGCTCTGTGGGGGCGGAGCGGTCGTTAACGGAGTGTTGGACTTTCCGGTCCTCGGTGTGAAACAAGGAGCATAGCTGTGAAGGTCGTCTTGTTTTGCGGCGGAATGGGTATGCGGCTCCGTGAGCACTCCGAGAGCTCCCGAAGCCTATCGTGCCCGTCGGCCACCGCCCGATATCTGGCACGTGATGAAGTACTACGCCCACTTCGGCCAGAAGGACTTCATCCTGTGCCTTGGGTACAAGTCGGCCGTGATCAAGGAATACTTCCTGCGCTACAACGAGGCTATGTCCAACGACTTCGTCATGTCAGAAGGCGGCAAGAACCTGCAGCTTACTCGGCACCGACATCCAGGACTGGACGATAACCTTCGCCGACACGGGTCTGAACGCAAACATCGGGCAGCGATTGAAGGCTGTCGAACGATACCTGCACGGTGAGGAGGTCTTCCTCGCCAACTACTCGGACGATCTCACCGATTTCCATCTGCCGTCGATGATCGACCACTTCATGGAGAGTGGCAAAATCGCAGCGTTCGTCTGCGTGAAACCTCCGCACACCTTCCACGTGGTCTCGTTGGAAGAAGGGCACGGTGGGGGACACGCCGTCACCGGAATTCAGCACGTGTCGCGGTCGGGTCTGTACATCAATGGCGGCTACTTCATTTTCAGAAAGGAAATCTTCAACTACATCCGTGAAGGCGAGGAACTGGTCGAAGAGCCCTTCCGAAGGCTCGTGGAAGAGGGGAAGCTAGCCGCCTACCGGCATGATGGTTTTTGGCTTCCTATGGACACCTTCAAGGACAAGCAGTTGCTAGAGGACATGTACTCGCCGGGGCGTAGCTCCGTGGGAGGTTTGGAAGAACGGCGGCCACTCCGACTCGCTGCCGCAGAAGCTGACGGCCATCGCTTGGGATCCGCGGCATCAGGAGCGCGTGATATGAGCGTGCGTGTGCGTCCAGGGCGCAATCTGCGGAAATCGTGCTGAAGCGTCGCGCTGTCGGCAGGAAGGGTGGTTCGCCGCTACGGATCTTGTGCCTCGGTTCGCACTCCGATGATGTCGAAATCGGGTGCGGCGGGACAGTGCTGAAGCTCTTGGCGACTCATGAGAACGTGAGCGTGAACTGGATTGTCTTTGGCGCGACGAACGAGCGGGCAGGTGAAGCGCAGACCAGTGCGACGCGGTTTCTCGAAGGAGCCGCCAACAAGGAAGTCGAGGTGAAGGGCTTTCGCGACGGGTTCTTCCCGTACGTCGGATCTGACATCAAACAGTTCTTTGAAGAGCTGAAGCGACGGTGCTCCCCAGACGTGATCTTCACCCATTATCGAGACGATCGGCATCAGGATCACCGGCTGATCTCCGATCTCACGTGGAATACGTTCCGAGATCATTTGATATTGGAGTACGAGATTCCCAAGTATGACGGGGATCTCGGGTCACCAAACCTCTTCGTGCCACTGGATGAGCCAACGTGCCGTCGCAAGGTCCGTGGATTACCGAGCTATTCACAGACCCAGAGCAATCGTCACTGGTTCACGGGAGAGACGTTCATGTCGCTGCTCCGCCTGAGAGGGATCGAGTCCGCAGCGCCGGACCGGGGCTATGCGGAAGGCTTCTATTGCCGGAAAACGGTGCTCGAGTAACCCCATGACGCAACCATTCTTCAGCATCGTCATCCCGACCTACAACCGAAGCAATCTGTTTCCTCTTGCCGTTCGATCCATTCTCAGGCAGACGTTCGAAGACTTCGAGGTCATCGTGTCCGACAATTGGTCGACGGACGACACGCCGGAAGTTGCCAGGCAGTTTACAGATCCGCGCGTCAAGTACGTTCGAACCCCGCGTCATCTGGTCATCGCGGATTCCTGGGAGTTCGCCAGGCGTCCAGGCGACGGGAAAGCTGATCATGATGCTCTCGGACGATGATGCGTTGGTGAGCACGGCGCTCGAGCGGTTTGCGCATGAAGCCACGCATCAGGATGCCGACTTTCTCTTCTGCGGCGTCGCCAAGTACCGCGATGCGAGCTTCCCCGGGCCTGACAAGAACAGCGTCGATTGCCCGCCTTTCTCGGGATCGAGCCGCGTCGTGACGGCCGATGAGTTTGTGCGTCCACTGTTTCAGTTTCGAGCCAAAGTTCGACATGCATCCCAGCGCTTTCGTGTTTTCAAAGGCGATCGCCGACTTCGTTCAGAGTCGGACGGGTCGATTCTTCTGGACAAACGGAGTCGAGTTCTCTGCCTGGCCGATGAGTGCCGTGTTTGCCAAGAGGATCGTCTTCATTGACGCACCGTTGAACATACTTGGGACGAACCGGCAAATCTTGGGGATCCAATACCCAGTTGTGCAATCCTGGGAAAGAGAAAATTCAGGCGTTCATCAAGGACGTGGATCACGAATGGAAGCATGCCCCGCTGAACAACTTCATGACCAGCAACCTGATGGCGGAAGGCATGCTCACAGCCAAGAGACCTGTTTCCGAAAGAGTTCGAGCCGTATACACTTCGATGAAGTTCGAGTACCTGCGCTCGACGATGGAGATGTTGAGAGGACGAGAGCGCTCTTGGCGTTGACGTGACGGCGGGAGAAAGGCAGAGGCGATGAAGTATGCGGAAAAGTATCCCTCACTCGCCCAAGAATTCCTGGAGGAGAAGCAGCAACCTGACAGAGACGGCGGGGCTGGGCAAGCGTCGTTCGGTCGGTCGTCGGCAGATCTTGGAGGTACGGAGTCTGCGACGGCGGTTGAGAGCTCGTCAACTGGCTCAGGAGCTGAAGAAGGGGGCTCTAAGCGAAGGGTTCTCGGCTTCAGGCGACGATTTCGGGTTCACCGATATTCTGGGCTGCGCCGAGTTCTTGGACCGACAGGTGACACAAACGTGGCATCATCAATCTCGCAGACGCGTTGACGACTGCGACGATTCCTCGCGGCAAGAGCTCGATCAAGAGCATGACGAGCGTGTGATTCGTTCCGGAAACGACATTTCGTTGGTAAAGGAGTGCTAGGGTGAAAGTGCTTGTAAGCGGCCACAACGGTTACATCGGAAGCGTGTTGATGCCGACGCTGGTCGAATGCAGGCCACGACGTCACCGGGCTCGACACGTTCTTCTACGAGGAGTGCACGTACGGTCCGAATCCGACCGCGCCCCCCGCAATCCGTCGAGACATTCGTGACGTGGAAGTCGCGGACCTGGTGGGTTTCGACGCGGTGATCCATCTGGCGGCGCTCTCCAACGACCCACTCGGCGACATTAGCCCTGGGATTACGTACGACATCAATCACCACGGGAGCGTCCGGCTGGCACGGGTTGCGAAAGAGGCCGGTGTTCCTCGCTTCCTGTTCTCCTCGTCGTGCAGCCTGTACGGCGCGTCGGCGGGCGACGAGATGATCGACGAGAAGGCCGCATTCAACCCCGTGACGCCGTACGGCGAGTCGAAGATCTGGGCCGAGCGCGACCTCCAGCTTGCTCGCCGACGACAATTTCTCGCCCACCTTCCTGCGCAATGCGACTGCCTACGGCTTCTCGCCTCGACTGCGCGCCGACGTCGTGGTGAACAACCTCGTCGGCCACGCGGTCACGACGCACGATGTGCTCCTCCAGACCGACGGAAGCCAGTGGCGGCCGCTCATCCACGTCGAGGATATCTGCCGCGCCTTCGTCGCCGTTCTGGAGGCTCCACGCGAGGCCGTTCACAACGAGGCGTTCAACGTGGGCAGCACCGCCGAGAACTATCGGATCCGGGATGTCGCGGGCATCGTACAGGACGTCGTTCCCGGCAGCCGCGTGGCTCTTTCCGGCAAGGTTGGACCGGACCTTCGAAACTATCGAGTGAATTGCGACAAGTTTGCTCGAACGCGTGGGTTTCAAGACGAAATGGACGGTCGAGCTTGGCGCCAGAGAGGTATTTGCGGCGTTCGAGCGTTACGGCCTGACCCTCGAACAGCTCACCGGGCCGGGAATGACCCGCCTCCCCCGAATCAAGGAATTGCTCAAAGATTCTCGGGTGAGTGACGATCTCCGCTGGCTTGCGGTCGAGACCAGCCGATAAACTCTCAGAGGCGCAATTGTCTCGCCAACCAATAGGAGAGGACTGTACGGAGTATGACGACGAGTAGCGGAACACATTCGAATACGGCGGCCGACGTGGATATCGCGATTTTGGGCGCCGGCCTCGCTGGACTGAGCGCGACCTACCACCTCGGTCAGGCCAAGGGCGTCGTAGTATTTGAGGCCAAGGACCATTACGGCGGCCACATATACTCGTGGCAACGCGACGGGTTCACCTGGGATGATGGTCCGCACATTTCGTTCACCATGAACGAGTACGTCAAGGATCTGTTCGCCGAATGCGTGGACGGCGAGTACGAAGAGGTAGCGATCAAGGCCACGAACTGCTATCAAGGGCACTGGATCGACCACCCCGCGCAGACGGCACTCTGGCAGATTCCAGAGCCGCTGCGCACGCGCTGCCTCGAGAGCTTCCTCGAGAACTCGAAGAAGACGCACACTCCGCCGAAGAACTATGAGGAATGGCTGCACCAGGCCATGGGGCCCGTGTTTGCCGATACTTTCCCTGCGGCGTACACGCGCAAATACTGGACGTGCGAGCCTCGCAATCTCGACGTCGACTGGATCGGCCAGCGCGTCATGCGCCCGGCAGTCGACGACGTCGTCAACAGCGCGAAGGGCCCGCTCCCAGGCGGCATGTACTACGTGAACGACCGATCGCCACGGTATCCTTCAAAAGGCGGTTTCCTGTCGTATTGCCACAAGCTTGCGAAGGGTGCGGATATCCGCTACGGCAAGAAGTTGGAGCAGATCGACTTCGGCAAGAGGCTCTTGCGCTTTGCTGACGGAACGCAGGTCACCTACCGACGCCTGATCACGACTGTACCGTTGCCGTACCTCATCAAGATCTCGACCGACGCTCCCGACGACGTGCGCGAGGCGGCCGGACTGCTTCGGTCGTCGCAGTTCTGGCGTATCGACGTCGCGGTCAAGCATCCTCGCCGACGCGATGACATTTGGTACTACATCTACGACGAGGACATGCTCTCCGTGCGCTTGAGCGTCATGGAGCGCTTCTCGCCGAACAACGCACCGCCTGAGAAAACCGCGATCCAGGTCGAAGTCTACGGGTCTACGTGGAAGCCGCTTCCCACGGACCTCGAGAAGGTCAAGGCGACGGTCATCAAGGAGCTGCTCGAAATGCGTCTCATCGACAGTCCCGAGGCGATCGAGTCGGCGGAAATCGGCTTGGTGCCGACCGGGCAGATCATTTACGACTTGAACCGCCGAGAGGTGCTTCGTCGCGTCAATCGCTTCCTCGACCAGCAGGGTGTGCTACGCGTCGGACGGTACTCCGAATGGAAGTATCTGATGAGCGACGCCTGCGTGCTGGGCGGTCGGCGCGTGTCCCGTCATGTCAAAGACCTGCCAGACGATACGGACTGGACGGGAGTCGCCATCACCGACAGCGACGTCCCGGACGATCTCATTGGCAAGGTGAGTTCATAACCGAGGGTGACGAAATGAACGTGCTTTTTGATAGCCGCTGGTCGGACGATCGTAAGCGCGCGGCCGTGTACGACGGGGATCTATTCGTGTTCAGCCCGACCCCTGCTGCCCTGGCGTTGGTCGAACGAGCGCGGGAGCTCCTTGAAACCGCGTTCGCACCCCACAATCCGATTGAGGCGCAGTATCACGTGCCGGTCGCGGAGTACGCGGCGGTGCTCGGCAAGGTGAAGCCAGCCTTCATTCACGATCCCACGTGTAAGCGACTGATCCCCAAGCTCATGGAGGAGATCGGTGCCGACCCGGGCCAGGTGCACTTCGACGTGCCTAGAATGCGTTCGGCCACAGCGCACGACTATCTGACGACTGGCATCGCCTACGCCTTCCATCCGCATCGCGACACGTGGTATTCAGCCCCGCAGGCACAGATCAATTGGTGGTTTCCCATTTACGAGATGGACCCCAATAACGGCATGGCGTTCTACCCCCGCCAGTTCGCGTCTGCTCTGCCGAATAGCTCCGAAACCTATAACTACTATCGTTGGAATCGGGAAAACCGGGCGTCCGCGTCGCAGCAGATCGGCACCGACACACGAGTACAGCCACGACTGACGGCCGATGTCGATCTCGGGCCCGAGGTCCGGGTCGCAACCCCGGTCGGCAGCATCATCATGTTCTCTGGACAGCAGCTGCACGCAACGGTCGAGAACAGGACTGAGGTCACGCGGTTCAGCATCGACTTTCGAACCGTACATCGAGGCGACCTCGAGAACGGCCGGGGGGCACCAAGAATTGACTCAGCTTGCACCGGTACTTCGTTGCGCGATTTTCTGAGCTGCGTCGACCTTTTACCTCTGTCTCCGGATGTTATCAAGCGTTACGACGACGACTCGTCGCTCGAATACGCACAGTCGTTGATCTATGCGACAGAGGACAAGAAACCTTCACGTTGACTTCTTATTCATCGTCCTACGCACCAGACGCGCCACTACCGAGACGCTCCGCAACGATTGCGGCGGAGCGGTGGTCCGTCACGTCGAAAGTGGCCGAGCTCTGGCAATATCGTGAGCTCTTCTACTTCTTCGTGTGGCGGGACGTAAAGGTCCGCTACGCCCAGTCGATTCTGGGAATCGGTTGGGCGCTGATACAGCCGCTGTTCCCCATGGTCATCTTCACCGTGGTGTTCGGTAGGGTCGCCAAGATTAGCTCCGACGGAATCCCGTATGCGCTGTTCAGCTATGCCGCTCTCGTTCCCTGGACCTATTTCTCGAACGCCTTGAACGACTCCAGCAGCAGCTTGGCTCGAGAAATCAACATGTTGAGCAAGATCTACTTTCCCAGGCTGATCATCCCCCTCACGTCGGTACTTGGGCGGCTGATCGATCTTCTGATCTCCTCAGTATTGCTGGTCGTGCTGATGATCTGGTACCAAACAGCGCCAACGGTGTGGATCGTCATCCTCCCAGTGCTCATCCTGATGATGGTGGCCACGGCATCAGGGCTCGGCATGTGGCTGGGCGCGCTGGCCGTTCAATACCGCGACGTCCGACACGCCGCCCCATTTGCCATCCAGTTGCTCATGTACGCGGCGCCGGTGGTGTATCCCACGAGCCTGGTTCCAGAGGCGTTTCGATACCTGTACGCGGTGAATCCGATGGTCGGCGTCATCGAAGGATTCAGGGCCAGCCTTCTGGGCTCGACGCCCGTTCCCTGGGATTTGATTGCGATCGGCGGAGTTAGCTCCTTGCTCATCCTGGTGGCGGGAACGCTCTACTTCACGCGCAAAGAAGCAGTCTTTGCCGACGTAGCATGACGATGACTCAGACAGCGCTCGAGGTTGAGCAGCTCTCGAAGCGTTATCGAATCGGCGCCCGCCAAGAGCGGCAAGAGACCCTCATGGGGATGGTCGCCGATCTTGCGCGCCGGCCCTTGGCCAATTTCCGCAACCTCCGCAATCTGACGACGTTCTCGGACGATGAGACCGAAGGAGACGACATCATCTGGGCGTTGAGGGACGTCTCCTTTGACATCAAGAGCGGAGAGACGGTCGGCATTATCGGCTCCAACGGCGCGGGGAAATCCACTCTTTTGAAGATTCTGTCCCGTATCACCGAACCCACGCGGGGGACCGCAAAGGTGAACGGGCGCGTATCGAGTCTGCTAGAGGTGGGCACCGGTTTTCATGCGGACTTGACGGGGCGCGAGAACGTGTACCTCAACGGTGCGATTCTGGGTATGAGCCGCAGGGAGATCGACCAGAAGTTCGACGACATCGTCGAGTTTGCCGATGTGGGCAAGTTCATCGACACGCCGGTGAAGCGGTACTCGAGCGGCATGGGAATGCGGCTGGCATTTTCGGTGGCAGCCCATCTGGAGCCAGAGGTGCTGATGGTGGACGAGGTCCTGGCGGTGGGGGACATCCGGTTCCAGAAGAAGTGCCTCACCAAAATGGGAGAAGTCGCCAGCGCCGGCAGAACGGTTCTCTACGTCGCTCACAACATGCCCGCGATCAGCCGCCTGTGCAAACGAGCAATTCTCATGGAGAAAGGGCGCGTCGTTCAGGATGGTCCAGCGCACGAAGTGATCAGCACCTATCTCAACTCGGGTCTCGGTACCTCCGCCGTCAGGGAATGGCCGAACCTGGAGCAGGCACCTGGAGGGGAGATCGCGCGCCTGTGCGCGGTGCGCGTGCTGGATCAGGATGGCGAGATCCCTCAGACGATCGACATCCGAAGGCCGTTTCAGATCGACATGGAATATGAGGTGCTCAAGCCGGGCTACATCGTCCTGCCTAATCTGTACCTCTACAACGAAGAGGGCGTTTGCGCCTTCGGGGCGCAGGATCTGGATCCCGAATGGCGAGGACGGCAGCGCCCCGCTGGCCGCTACACCAGTACCGTCTGGATACCGGGCAACCTTCTGGCCGAAGGAATGGTATTCGTGGACGCCAACATGAATACCGTGGAGCCGTTTATCTTCCAGTGTCAGTGTCGCAGTGCAGTCGCCTTTCTCGTCGCTGATAGCCTGAAGGGAGATTCAGCGCGCGGGGATTGGACGGGCCACATGCCAGGCGTGGTGCGACCGATGCTGAAATGGACCACGAAGTATTCGCCCGCAGTCGCTGAGAGAGTTGTCGGCGCGAGCATGCGCTAGTTCATTCGAGCATGCGAAAAGACGTTTGCCAGCTGTTGGCCGATCTGAAAATCAGGCCCGTTCTGATGGATGTGGGTGCGTCGGGAGCGCCGCTGCCCATCTGGAATGACATTGCGCCTGAAAGCATCTACGTCGGATTCGATCCGGATCGCCGCGAGATCCATGAGGACCGGTCATCCCAGTTTCATAAGTCAGTGATCGTCAACGAGGCGATAACGGCTGAAAACGTCAGCGAGGTCAGCTTTTACCTGACGAAGTCGCCGTTTTGTTCAACCACACTTGCGCCCAACCCGCCAGGAACGGTCCATTGGCTCGAGGGGGACCTCTTCACCGTCGAATCGCGCGCGAACGTTCGCGCCACGACCATCGATGCCGTGCTGAATCGTCTGAACCTTACACGGATCGACTGGATCAAACTCGACACGCAGGGAACCGATCTCCGGCTGCTCAACAGCATTTCACCCGGCGTGCTTTCGCGGGTGATGGTCGTTGATACGGAGCCCGGACTGAACGATATTTATCAGGGCGAAGACTTGTTCGTCGACGTGCACCGCGACCTGACGAGCAAGGGGTTCTGGCTGTCAGGGGCGCACACGGGCGGGTTCGTTCGAATACGAAGGGCGACACTGGAACGTGCGCGGCAAGTGAACCCGGACATCGACGATAGCTACATTCGGAGCACGGTGAGGAAGACGCCAGCGTACTTCGAGGCGCGATATCTGAGGACGCTGGAGTGGCTTGCCGAGCAACGACTCTCGCAGCACGAATACATCCTTTTGTGGATCTTCGCGCTGGTCGATAACCAACTCGGCTACGCCCTCGACGTGAGCCTCGAGTTCGAACGACTCTTCGGCGAGAACGACGCGTCGCGCAAGCTCAAGGCGGCAACATGGCTCTCCATGAACCAGGCACGTCGTCGCTACACGCTGGAGAAGACGTACCGAGCCCGTGACACGGAGCCTCCGAGCTGTGCTCTCGCGGATCCTGGGGCGGACCGCGTAGGGACAATGCCGCCCAGTCGGTACATCTGGGGTCAGCGACGGTAAGGCCCTGCTGAACCTTGGATGTGGCGCCGACCACAATCCGGCCTTTGTCAACGTCGACCTTGTTGCCTCGCCAGGAGTCATCGGGCACGACCTGAGACAAGGCATCCCATTCCCTGACGGCACGTATGATCTTGTCTACAATTCGACGATGCTGAGCCATTTTCGCCCGGCAGATGCGCTCGCGTTCATGCGCGAGTGCCATCGGGTGCTGAAGCCTGGCGGTGTGTTGCGCGTCGTCACCGAAGACCTGGAACAGATGTGCCGCGTGTACTTGCAGAAGCTGGAGGCGGCCTGCGGCGGTGACCGTCAGAGTGGGCATGACCACGAGTGGATGCTTCTGGAGCTATACGATCAAGCCACCCGCGAGTATTCCGGCGGGGAGATGGCGAAGTACGTGAGACAGGACCCCGTGCCGAATCCAGCATTCATCGTCACGAGATTCGGTGAGATCGGCGGGAAGATGGTGTCAAAGAGGCCGCCGAGCTCACAGGCTGGCACACGTGCCGCGGCTGCACGACCCCCACTTCTTCGCCTCGCGGCCGGTAGAGCCCGGCGGCTGATCCTCAGAGCAATGCTAGGCGCCGATGGGTTGGCCGCACTCGAGGTTGGACGATTTCGCCTCTCTTCGGGGCAGGTCACCTATCGGATGTATGACCGGTATTCGCTTGAACAGCTCTTTCGGGCTGCCGGATTCTCCAGAGTCTCGCTGAGGAACGCGAGGGAGAGTGGATATGCCCTCTGGGAGGCAGTCAACCTCGATGTGTCTTCAGATGGCAGCGTGGCCAGACCGCACGCGCTCATCCTCGAAGGGATCCGTTAGAAGATCGATCTCGCGGTGACCAGTCAAGACGAATTCGTGGAGCGAGCCGCAAGACTCGCAAACATCCTGCTGGCCGCGGGAAGCGCACTTGCCGCGTCTGCCTTCTTCGTCAGCTTCTACTACTACGGTTGGACCGGACAGCGGCAATTCGTCAGTCCACTCTATCTCGTTCTGTATTACGTCTGTTCCGCTGGCGCTGGCTGTCTTTCTTTTCGTTTCGCTCCGATTTCCGCCCACGCATCGACTCAAGCTTCTTCTTGCTGGTGCGAGTGCAGATCGCGTCCGTGTACGGGCTCGAGCTGGTGATGGAGTGGAGGTCCGCCTCGCTCTTCGGGGCCGGAAAACCCGTGATGATCCTCTTGGCGGACTCGAACGACAAGGGGAAGGACGCCGCGCAACTCACCAAGAACTTTGGTAACGAGATCGATACCCGGACTGCTCGCGAGGTTCTCGCAGCCTTACGAAACGAGCACGGAGATGCGGTGCCGATCACGACCCCCAGCAACCACTTGTTCATCGTCCAGCCCGACGGAAGTATCAAATCGGCGGTGAGCATCGACGGGAGGGAAGCTGCTTCCGCTTGCCGGGGTGTCGGGAAAGATCACGCTTCTCTGTAATGAGAATGGTCAGTGGATCGACTACGAAAGCGACGAGCGGGGATTCAACAACTCCAACGAAATCTGGCACCTGGATCAGCTCGAGATCGCGGCGCTGGGTGATTCGTTCGCGCATGGTTACTGCGTGCCAGGTGGCAAGAATTTCGTGGCGATGATCCGGCAACGCTACCCGGCGACGCTGAATCTCGGGGTCGCCGGCGACGGGCCTTTGCTGATGCTAGCCACCGTCCAGAGAGTACTTGCCGCGCCTCAAGCCCAGAGTCGTTTTGTGGTTCTACTACGAGGGCAACGATCTGACCGACCTGCAGACCGAGAGGAAGAGCGCTCTGCTGAAGAACTATCTCAAGGAGGGCTTCACTCAGAGTGCGCTCGAGCGGCAGAAGGACATCGACCGGGCTATGATGGACGAGCTACCCAGGCTCAGTGCCCAGGACGAGCAAAATCGGGTGCGACGGTTAGGCTATGGGAACGTCGCCAAACTGATCGACTTTACGAAACTCTCTGTTTTGCGCCAAAGGTTGGGACTCGTGGGCGGAATGAACGCCAACGACCGTGACGTGGCTATCGATCTAGAAGGACCGAACATGGATGCCTTTCGCGACATCCTGTTCCAGGCGAAAGCACGCATCGATGGGTGGGGCGGTCGGCTCTATTTCGTCTATTTGCCTGAATGGGCGCGATACACGAGTTACACGTCGTGGGGAAAATCGAAGCGCGATGACGTGTTGGCCATCGTGCGTAGTCTGGGCATTCCAATCGTGGATATCGATCCCGCGTTCCGGGCCCACGGCGATCCGTTGTCTCTGTTTCCGTTTCGGGCGGTCGGCCACTACAACGAAGCGGGTCACGAACTGGTCGCGAAAAGCGTGTTGAGCGCAATTTCGACAGGGCAGTAACGGCCGCCCTGTTCCCTATCACCTGGTTCCTATCATCCCACGATAAACGGCCAAATATCTTTTGGCCATGGCATGCGCCGAAAATTTGACTTCAACAAGGTGTCGCGCTTGTTGTCCTAACTTCTTTCGTTCATCTGCATTGTTTAGTACATCGTTAAGAACCCGCGCTAATTGATCCGCATCACCAATCTCGACAAGCCGTCCCTGTTCTCTATCCGTAATGACATCAGGAATGCCTCCCGCTTTCGTCGATACGATCGCGGCTTTCGAGGCCATGGCTTCCAAAATGATCATAGGCAATCCTTCGCGTCTTGACGATTGCACGTACACGTCCAGACAATTCAAGATTTGGGGGACGTCCTTACGGACGCCCGCAAACAGGCATTGATTGTGGATCTCCAGTTCCCTGGCCAGTTTCTTAAGACTGTCTTCTTCCGGGCCATCCCCGACCATCAGCAATTTGAACGACTTGTCTTTGGATAGCCCGGTGAGCATCTTAAAGGCGCGCAACAATACGGCTTGCTCCTTCTCAAGAGACAGCCGAGCTATATTGCCGACAACAAGATCGCTTTCTCTTAATCCCAGTTGCGCACGTGTTGATCTACGTTCTTCGTCCCTATTGTCGAGCTCGAACCGTCGCAGATCTATGCCGTTGGGAATGAAAGTAAGCTTGTTCTTCTTCAATATGTACGGACGGCAATCCCTTTCAATACCTTCGGACACAGCCACGACCTTATCAAAGCCGTTATACAAGATCCCCTCGATAGCTCCATAAACGCGAAGCCTCAGATTAGAGCGCGTCCACAGGTGATTGGTGGCTACTTTTTCTACGTCTAGCCCCGTCGCCGCCGACAACCCAAAGATGCAGGCTTTGTAGTCATGGCAGTGGATCACACTGATATCCTTGCTCGTCATGATCTCGCGGATACTCCTAACGGTTCGACGATCAAAAGCTCCACGGCAATCAACAGCAAAGGCCGACAAGTTGGCCTTCTTGGCCTCTTCCATCAGCTCAAGATGAGGGTTCTTGGTATTGTTGAAGCAGACGATGTGGTTAGCACACCCCAAGGCGCTCAATTCCCGAACTAGATTTAGGATGACTTGCTCCGCCCCGTAGAGGCCAGTGCTACTGCGTAAATGGAGAATCTTCTCGTTCATGATATTTCGTGACTCACTCACCATCCTCATAACGCGCCGCCAGCGACACAGGAAGGTTATCGAGTGCGGGGGTTTCTCTAATCCGTCTTCTAACGTCTAATAGCTCGCAGATCAGTGAGGGATCATGGACTACTCTCATCCACTTCTCCGGTATCCTCGTTACTTGGCACGAAAATCAGGGATCCTAGGCCTGCTAGAACGAACGATATCTTCAGGTGGATACGAAGAAAGGTTTGCGAAGACCATGTTCGATCAGATCCGTCCTGGTGATGTGGTCTGGGACGTTGGTGCTAACCATGGGTATTTCACCACCAAGTTTGCTGATGCGGTGGGAGAGTCAGGTATGGTTGTGGCATTCGAACCCTATCCAGCTACCTTCGAGTCGCTGACGAATTCCATCAACGCTCGAAAAAACGTCCAACTGGAGAATAGTGCACTCGGCGACTCTGATGGTAAGGCTGAACTCTATGTGTCAGCTGAAGAAGAAGGTCGCGATTACGACATCTACCAATTGGCCCCCGTCAAGAACAATCCACAACTGAAGTCCGTCTCGCAAGTTTGTGTTGTGAAGGGAGACACTTATCGTACCTCGCACCCCAACCTCGCACCGAACAGAATCAAAATGGACGTTGAAGGGTTCGAGTACGAAGTTCTGCTTGGCCTTTCTGAAACTTTGAAATCAAGCCAATTGCTTTCAGTCTTCATGGAGGTGCATTTCACCGTCTTGAGAGAAAGGGGTATACCTGACACCCCTGCCAAAATCATGAGTCTACTGAAAGCGAACAGATTCCAGACAAAATGGGCAGGCCCATGTCACCTAGTGGCCTCGAGATGAAGCGTTTGGAGCAGTCGTAGAGGTACTTCGGTATTTCGGCACGAAATCGGGCAGGTCGCTCGCTCTTCACAGTTCATTCGACCTCGCGCCGGAGGTCGGGAACGTCGTAACACGCAGACGCCACATCGACTTAGCCGGATATACTGTGTGTAACCTCACCACAACGCCCAGATGGGCGCGGGCGGAGTTCAAGTCTCGTTTCGAGACTCAGGCCCTCATCAACCAGTGTACGCAAGGGTAATACGCAAGGCGGGGGGCTGACAGATGTTCGAACTCAAATCAAACACAGAATGGAAGCAGTGGGCAAAGAATGACCCACTATACGCTGTCGCTGCGTGGAGAGAGAAGGACAAGAGTGGCGCCTCGCCGTGGACCGAGGAGGAGTTCTACGCCCTTGGCGATTCGGACTGGCAGGACTTCTTCCACCAGTGGCAGCACTACGGTCTCAACGGAGAGAGTTGCTTGGAAGTGGGATGCGGTGCAGGCCGTATTACAAGGCAACTAGCAGGGGCGTTTGACCACGTTTACGCTGTCGATGTCTCCGAAGACATGATTCAGCGTGCCAGAAAAGCCGTCGGCAACAACGTCGAGTTTTCGATTGTCGATGGCCTCAACCTCCCTCAAGGCGACTGTTCGGTCAAAGCAATCTTGTCAACCCATGTGCTTCAACACCTCGATAGTGTGGACATCGGGTTTTCCTACTTTCGTGAGTTCGCCCGTGTGCTGGACCACGAGGGAACCATGATGGTGCATCTGCCCTTGTATCAGTTTCCCAGTGATGGGCGCAGTTACAAGCTAATGGGGCCCCTATATGCATGTTCCCGACGACTTCAGAGCATCCAGGCTAGTATGAGAAGGCTAAGGGGCGCCAGTTTGATGAGAAGAACGCCTTATCCAATCAGGGACCTTCACGCTTTTCTCCTGAGCGTCGGCTTCAAGAACGTCGAGTTTCGAATCTTCCCCACAAAAATCAACGGAGACCTTCACCCATTTGTCTTTGGGACGAAGTAGAAGCCGAGTTTAAGACGCTGATCCGACCGTCACTCCTTCTGATCACAGTCCAGACGGCAAGGCGCGAGGGACCAGACGAATGATGTCGATGGAGACCTCAGCGCTATAGTTACCGTCATCGCGAATCACCCGGAGCAAATCGTCCAGCGTCGGATAGTCGTGACTACCGTTGAAGAGTCGTGCGTCATCGATAAGGATGACGTGTCCCTTGACGGGATGGCTGAGTATGGCTTGGAGTTCGCCAGAAATAGGGGTGCTTTTTTCGGCGCAGGCCGTCACGCCACCGCTGTCGTGCCCATCCAACCAAAACAATGCCGCCGTCTTGAGCTCGTTGAGTATCAGTGGTATTTGCTGAGCGCTATCGCCTTGCACTAGCCTGACGTTGCTGTCGTTATCGAATCGCACAAGTGCTGCCTCGTAAAGTTCTCGTGAGAGCTCAATACTTGTGCAACGAACGCCCCGGCGTGAAATGTAACCCAGTGTCTCTCCGTCAAGAGTTCCGGACTCAACGAACTCACCTAGCGAGAAGCGCCTCAAGTATGCCCCTACGACCATCATCTTGATGGGGTGTGGAGCAAAGCCGGCACAGCCCGAACTGAGCCAACGCAGAACGTCAGGTATATCTCTCAGTAAGTTCAGTGGATAGTAGAGCCCAGTTCGAAGAAGGACGATCTTTACGCGACGTCTGATGCGCATTTGCATTGACCAGCCACCTTCCTCAACTCACGCGGCGCTAATTATGGCTCAATGGCGAGGGCAGCGGGCCGTGTCCCGATCGTCTGAGTGAAGGTGTCACAACGACACATAAACACGAAGGAGTCCAAGAGTGAAAAAGGCGCTGATCACGGGTATTACCGGCCAAGATGGGTCGTACCTCTCTGAGTTTCTGCTCGGAAAAGGTTATGAAGTCTATGGCATCATCCGGCGTTCCAGCTCCTTCAATACGGGCCGCATCGACCCCATCTACGAAGACCCGCACGTCCCGCACCGACGCCTTCATCTCGTCTACGGCGACCTGAACGATGCGAGCTCGCTGAACCACATCATTCGCATGGTTCAGCCCGATGAGATCTACAACCTCGGCGCCCAGAGCCACGTGCGCGTCAGCTTCGACATTCCAGAGTACACGGGCGAAATTACGGGGATTGGCACAATCCGCCTGCTCGAAGCGATCCGAGAGTCAGGGCTTAAACCGAAGTTCTATCAGGCTTCATCCAGCGAGATGTTTGGAAGAGTGCTGGAAGTTCCCCAGCGCGAGACCACGCCCTTCTATCCTCGGAGCCCGTACGGCGCAGCCAAGGTGTACGCCTATTGGGTTACGGTCAACTATCGCGAGGCCTACAACCTATTCGCCTGCAACGGGATCCTGTTCAACCACGAGTCGCCTCGGCGCGGGGAAACGTTCGTCACGAGGAAGATCACGAAAGCCGCGGCGCGAATCAAGCTTGGAGTGCAACAGGACCTCTTCCTCGGAAATCTCGACGCCAAACGAGACTGGGGATTTGCGGGCGATTACGTCGAGGCCATGTGGATGATGTTGCAGGCTCCCGAGCCCGAGGATTACGTGATCGCGACGGGAGAAACACACACGGTCAAGGAAATGCTCGAGTTGACATTTGCTCGGTTGCAGTTGGATTGGAAGAAACACGTGAAGATCGATGAAAAGTATTACCGCCCAACCGAAGTCGACCTCTTGATCGGCGATGCGGCCAAAGCCAAGACGCGGCTCGGTTGGGAGCCAAAAGTACGCTTCGAAGAATTGGTGGCGATGATGGTCGACGCCGATCTTGCAGCTGAACAACAACGACTCGATGGAACCAGAAAGAGAAGCTGATTGCTTACGTTGGCTCAAGCCGAGCTTGCAGTAGAAGCTCCTTTGTGCCGCTAATGTAAGCGAGGCACAACAACGATATGCAAGGTCGGCATTCTAAGGGTCTGGCAAGTTCAGAAGCTCGTGTCAAGCGGCGCAATCACCAATTCGGCAAGCGTTTCCACTGTGGAATGTCGGCTTCGATTGCTGTGATTGGTTTGATTGCGGCTGGTAATTTTGGAAATCTAACCAACACCCTGCGTCTCTCCGACTTGGCAGTTCCGCAAGTCCAGGCCGCCCCCACCGACGCGGCTAAAGGACAATGGGGCAGAGTCATTCCGATCGCGGCTGGGAATCACCCGAATCTCTATTACAACCAAAGCGAAGTCAATGAATTGCGGACCATGATCCTGGTGCGGCGGCAGCCACAGCGTTTGGTTGATCTATATAACAACGTCATCAGGAATGCCGTCGCTAGACCAGTAACGTACGATGAGTCCGACCCCAACAACCTGAAGGCGTCCATGAACTATATGGTTCAACCGACTTCAGCCAAGGCCGATGCGATCAAAGCATCGCTGCTCAGCTACAGAGCCGCTTTCCCTGACGGTTTATGGGACTGGTACACGACGGGTGGCTGCCATGCTTGCGGGTATTTTGTTCCGTGGATGTTTGATCTCTTGCAGGCCTATCATCCAAACAGACTGACGTCTAGCGAAATCAGGGACTTTGAAGCCTGGTTTAAGAGAACCGCTGATAGGCAAAAGATCGCATCTCGCAACCAGTGTCAAGTCTCATCGCCTGGTCCCTGCGACGCCGAGACTTTTGTCGCTCCGGTAGTAACGCGCGAAGGAAAGACGATGGCTGAATTTCCCAATTGGTACAGCCGCTATCTGGGGCCTTCTTTGGCGGCGGCGTTAGTGTCCGGCGATCAGGCAGCCGTTGATTACTGGGCGGACAGCGGGTGGCCCCACGACCTATTTACGTACGATGGCGTGACTTTAGATGGCATATTTCCATCAGACTCGGCCAACCGTTTTGATTTGGTGATGTACCTTCAGGCCGTATACCGATCGGGGGCGAATACCGATACCTACAACCGCGAGGGATTCGACCTTGGCTTCTCTTACTTGGAACACGACGACCTACGAACCAGGCTCCGATGGTGGTGCGTATCACTACGCGCAGATGTCCGGAGCAATGATGGCCGCAGAGATGGCTTACCACAATGGCATGACAGGCGTCTTCAGCTATTACTGATGTGCCGGGGACAGAGCCTGCACTCTTGAGGACTTTCAAACGCGGTATCGCATCTAGAAATGAAATGGATCTGAGGTCAGATAGCAAGACGGGACGGCCATTTCTTTGGCACGACCCCATCAATCTGCTCGGATATCGAAGGTATTCCGATCCGGCAATCGACGCCATTGTGCCTTTGGTCTATGTAGATACTCCCTGCGGCATGCAATGCGCTTACGATCCCACGCCAGACAGCAGACTCTTGGAGTTTTTTGGATACCCGCGACGGGTTGTTTGGACGTCCGGCAACTAGCTTGGAGCCGGCAGTCGAACTTGAATCGACGACCTGCTGATTGCGAACTGTCGGCAGCCTGAAAGCGGCGGACGTTAGTGGGCGGCGGCGGACGAATTGCTCAGCGATTCTGTCTAGCGCCGTCTATGCTTTGTACGGCCGTCCATCGGTTGGGGGCAGCTTTGGCCTCAGTTACAATGCCGAGGTTGTGGCCAAACGACGCGAGCAAACCGCCGTCGTTTTCGTTGAGAGCGAAGGGCGATGAAGCGGTATCGGCAGCCTCACAGGCCGAAGTGGATGAAGAGGTTGGGGTTGAACTACGGGAAGCTTTTCGTAGTTGGCGGCCTGATCCTCTTTCAGTACGTGCTGTGGACGAGGGTGTTTCGCTAGGCGTGGTTTGTCAAAGACACAGTCACCTTATTTCAGTTTGGGTGGCGGCGTGGAGATGTAATTCGGCGGCCCGCCTGGATTCTTCTCGTCGTGTGGCCGGACGTGACGGACGAGCGACGATTTCTGAGGAGATTTGGAGCCGGCAGTCGGACTTGAACCGACGACCTGCTGATTACGAATCAGCTGCTCTACCAACTGAGCTACGCCGGCCAGGCGGGCCTTGCGGGCACCCAATTGCGCGTGCCGCAGAACGCCCAAGTTTAGCATACGGATTCGCGCACTAGTCCCCGGGCGTTCTGCCCGGATTATTCCTACGATAGAATCGAGCCCCTTCTGGGAGGCCCCAATCACGTGGAACTACCATTGAGAGTCTATCGCCGACTGCGAAGGATTGGTACCGACGCGAAGAGACACTACGCATTCCGACAGGCAAGACAAGTCCTGTGTGGCTCAGCAGACGTTCCAGATGCCGAAAAGCTTCTCTTGCGCCAGGTCTCGCTGAAAGTGAATTCAGCGGACGCGATGTACTGGCCAGGCTGGGCGGAGGCGTATCTCACCGCGGGCTTGTCGGCCAGGCGCTGCATTCAAGCCTCACTCGACTCGGTCGGAAAGACACTCTCGACCGGGGCTGTTCTTGATTTTCCGTGCGGGTATGGAAGGGTACTCAGGGTCCTGAAAGTCATGTTTCCAGACGCGGAGATCGTTGGGGCCGAGATCGACAAAGAGATGGTCGACTTCTGTCAGCGAGCGTTCTCTGTTTCTTGCTTCCTTTCGAAAGGTGATCTTAAGAGCCTGTCCCTCCCCCGAAAGTTTGACCTGATCTGGTGCGGTTCTCTGTTCACCCACATTGACGAGCGGACAGCTGTTGCCTTGCTCGACTTTTTTTGTCGGCATTTGTCGGAGGGAGGCATGTGCGTTTTCACGACTCATGGACGACATGTGGCCAATCTGATAGAGAGCAAGAGCAAAGAACTGCCACTGAATTTGACGGAAGAAGGACGAGCAACGATCATCCGCGACTATCAGCGGACAGGCTACGGGTACTCCGACTATTCCCACGTTGCAGGCTACGGAATTTCCCTGACGTCACAATCGCGCGTGGTCGAATTGGCGCAAGGCGTCGGCTCTTGGAAACGCGTTCATTTCATCGAAAGCGGTTGGCACGACCTTCAAGACGTCCACGCGTTCTCGATGCACTAGCCGACGTGGGCGCGCGGCATGGGACAACCTCGGGGCACAAAAAAGAGGACGGACTCGGAAGTCCGCCCTCTTTCCAGAACCGCGCGACGGTAGCGATTAGTGGTTCATTGCCACCTTGAGCTCGCCCAACTTCGCGATCATGTCCTCGGCAGACGTCGCCGGACGAACGGTCTTCTCGATGTGCGAAATCTTGCCCGTCTTGTCGATATAGAAGGTCCAACGGTTGGCCAGACCGCCCGGATTCAGGACGCCGTATTTCGTCGCCACTTCCTTGGTTGGGTCGGCCAGGAGCGGAAAGTCCGCCTCCTGCTTGTCCACCACGGTCGATGCACCACCGCCTCGCCCCTGGAGAGTCACGCTGGTGGCCTTGGCGAACTTGGTGTTGTCTTCGACATTGTCGACGCTTGCCATGAAGTAAGCCACGTCGTACATCCGAATCTTGCTTCCGTTCTCCGCTAGCGACTTGCACTCGATCGTGCAGCCCTGCGTGAAGGCCTTCGGGAACCAGGCCACAACCACGGCCTTCTTTCCCTTGAAGTCCGCAAGTTTATAGGTCTTCCCATCGGACGCGGACAGCGTGAAGTCTGGCGCCGCGTCGCCAACCTTTAGCTCGGCCGTCGGCGTCTGTGCCGCCGTCTGCGTCGTCACACCCACTGCCAGGGCTGCAGCAAGCCCTATCGTCAAAAATGCGCGCATCAACGAACCTCCTGGGCAAACTAAGCCCTGAATATACCCTGGGCCCTCAAACGTTCTGGAAAGTGTCTAAGTATACTTCCGAGCGTCCGAAATCGTTTCTTGGCCCCCACATGGCACATCCGCTCATTCAGGCGGTACGCACGGCCTTAAGAGAGAGGGCTGATCCTGCAATAGCTCAACCGATGCAGGCCTACATGAAGTCGGAAATGCCGTTCTACGGAGTTCGAGGCCCCGAGCAACGACGCATTTGGCGCCAGGTCTTTTTGGACTATCCACTCGCTACATTTGCTGAGTGGCAGGGGGCGGCGCTGGAGCTGTGGCGGGGGGCAGCCTTTCGAGAGGAACGTTACGCGGCCTTCGAGTTGACCGACCTTCGCAAATACGCACTGTTCCGGACGTTTGCGGCAGTTCCGATGTTCGAGGAAATGATCGCTGACTGGAGCTTGGTGGGATCATGTGGACGCGGTTGCCACACACTCCCTCGGAGACGTCTTGCGAGCCGAGCCGCGCAGGATGAAACCCCTCATGCGGCGCTGGGCGAAGGACGCGGACATGTGGAAACGCCGCGCGGCCATCCTTTGTCAGATTCGGTTCAAGGGTGAGACAGACCTGGACCTCCTGTATGCCTGCATCGAGCCTAACCTTGCAGACAACCATTCGACTCGCAGCTCGGCGGCCTCGCTCATGGCAGGGGACTTCTTCATTCGCAAGGCCATCGGTTGGGCCTTACGGCAGTACGCATGGACGGACGCGCGCGAAATCAAGCGGTTCGTCGCCGCCAATCGCTCGCGGCTGAGTCCCCTGAGCGCCCGCGAAGCAATGAAGAATGTCGGGAGGAGGTAACAGATAGTCGGCGGTGGGCAGTAGGCAGTGAGAGGCCGGCAGTAGTACGATGCTTTTTTGCGGTCTTGACCAGATTCGCTACTGTCACAGATGCACGAAGCTAGAAAGCCAGGGCCGCTGCGCAGCCCGCTGATTGTGCGCGGCGCCCGCACACATAACCTCAAGAACATCGACGTCACCCTACCGGCCGGCAAGCTGATCATCGTCACCGGTGTCAGCGGCTCGGGGAAGTCGTCGCTTGCCTTCGACACCATATACGCCGAGGGACAGCGGCGGTATGTCGAGTCGCTCTCCGCTTATGCGCGACAGTTCCTGGAGCGCATGGAAAAGCCAGACGTCGATCGGATCGAAGGCATCTGCCCGGCCATTGCCATCCGACAGAAGAACAGCATTCGCAATCCACGTTCCACCGTGGGGACAACAACCGAAATCCACGACTACATGCGCTTGCTCTTCGCAAGAGTGGGTCGGACGTTCTGCCGGCAATGCGGCAAGGACGTGCTCCGTGAAACCGCAGAGGTTGTCGCGCTGCGGCTCGAAGGACTGCCCGAAGGCACGCGGCTCCTCATCGGCTTCGAGCTTCCCCTCGTCTCGATAGCGGCGGCAGGCCGCAATGGAAGCGATGGAGACGCCGGAGACGATTCAGACGGCGGGGAAGAGGGCGATGCCCCGGTTTCGTCTGCGCGGAACGGGCTCGACACGATGGTTCAGGCGCTCGACAATCTGCGCCGCCGCGGATATGGAAGGCTCCTGGTCGATGGTCGCGCCGTTCCGTTCGACGAGGTTGAGCCTTCGACACTGAGTGGGCGAACCACGCTGGAGATCGTGGTTGACCGCGTGAAGGTTGAAGGCAACATGCTGAGCCGGCTAACCGACTCGATCGAGACATCCTATCGAGAAGGTGGGGGCGCGGCGTTTGCGGTAGTGCTGGCGGGGGAACAGGGATCGGGGATCGGGGATCAAAAACAATCCGCGAGCTCGCTCCCCGATTCCGGATCCCCGCCCCCCGATCCCCGATCCCGTCGTATCGTCTTTTCTGAGCGTTTCGAGTGCCGCTCCTGCGGCATTGCTTACGAGACGCCGCAGCCACGGCTCTTTTCCTTCAACAATCCATTCGGCGCGTGCCCGACGTGCAACGGCTTCGGCAACATCATCGAGCTCGACATGGGGCTGGTCGTGCCCGATGAGGCGAAGTCGATCAACCAGGGCGCCATCGAGCCGTGGAGCAAGCCACACTATCGAGCCCAACTCTCGGAGTTGAAGCGGGCGGCGCGCAAGACGGGCATCCGCCTCGACGTGCCGTGGGTGGACCTCACGGATGAAGAGCGTCACTTCGTGATTGAAGGGCGTGACGATTACGGAGGTATCCGGGGCTTTTTCCGGTGGCTGGAGCGGAAGAAGTACAAGGTCCACGTTCGCGTGTTCTTGAGCCGCTATCGGGGGTATCTGACCTGTCCGGACTGCCACGGCGCCCGCCTGCGTCGCGAAGCGCGAGACGTGCGCGTAGGAGGCCAGACCATTGACGTCGTGTCGGCGCTGACCGTCAGGGAGGCGCAGCAGTTCTTCGCCGACCTGCCGCTCAGTGAAAAAGACGCGGCGGTGGCTGACAAGATCCTGCGAGAGATTCGCCGCCGGCTGTCTTTCTTGAGCAACGTCGGCCTCGACTATCTGACGCTCGATCGTCTGTCGTCAACGTTGTCTGGAGGCGAGTCGCAACGGATCAACCTGGCCACGTCTCTCGGATCGGCGCTTGTTGGAACGCTGTACGTGTTGGACGAGCCGTCGATAGGGCTGCACGCGCGCGACAACCAGCGACTGATCGACATCCTCAGGCAGCTTCGCGATCAAGGAAACACCGTGATCGTGGTCGAGCACGACGAAGACATGATCCGTGTCGCAGACCACATCGTCGATATCGGTCTTGGCGCCGGGGAGCAGGGCGGACGCGTCGTGTATTCAGGAGACCTGGCCGGCCTGCTACAGGAGCCGCGATCGCTGACGGCGAAGTATCTGCGGCACGAGCTTGCGATCCCGGTGCCGTCGCCTCGTCGCCGTGGCATCGGCCAGCATATTCGACTGAAGGGCGCGGCCGAGCACAACCTGAAGGGCGTGGACATCGACATTCCACTCAACACGATTACCTGCGTGACCGGAGTGAGTGGCTCAGGAAAGTCCACTCTCGTGCACGACGTCCTGTATGCGGCGATCAAGCGCGCGAAAGGGGATTGGGACCGTCGGGTCGGTGTGTTCCGGACGGTCGAGGGCCTCGAGTACATCAGCGATGTTGTGCTGGTCGATCAGACGCCGATTGGACGCACGCCCCGGTCGAATCCGGTGACATATCTCAAGTCATTTGACCCGATACGAGAGCTGTTCTCGCTGACGAAGGATGCGCGCGCGCGCGGCCTCACGGCGAGCCATTTTTCCTTCAACGTTCCGGGCGGCCGGTGCGAAGCATGCCAGGGCGAGGGGGAAGTCCGGGTGGAAATGCAGTTTCTCGCCGATGTCTTCGTACCGTGCGAGCAGTGCGATGGGAAACGCTTCAAGCCACAGGTGCTCGAGGTGCGATACCGGGGGAAGTCGGTGCACCAGGTGCTCGAGATGACTGTGCGTGAGGCACTGGCGTTCTTCAGTACGTCGCCGAAAGTGCTCCGACGCCTGCAGGTGCTCGACGAGATCGGTCTCGGGTATCTGAGACTTGGTCAGCCGGCGACCACGCTTTCTGGTGGCGAAGCGCAGCGCATCAAGATCGCGGCGCACCTGGTGTCGTTCGGCAGCGAGAGGCTTCTGTACATCCTCGACGAGCCGACGACAGGTTTGCATTTCGACGACATCGCGAAGCTACTCGCTGCGTTCAAGAAACTGGTCGAGGCCGGCCACACGCTGGTTGTCATCGAGCACAACCTCGACGTCATCAAGACTGCTGACTACGTCATCGACCTCGGGCCCGAAGGTGGTGAGGGTGGGGGAGAAGTGGTGACCGTCGGTACACCCGAACAGGTCGCACAGGTCGAGGTATCGCACACAGGTCGCGCGTTACGGCCTGTGCTCGCCGCCAGCCGCTCCCATGCGGACTGAAATGAAACCGGGTTTCGTTTCCGCGGCGCCCCGCGTGTACTACCCGCCGGAAACGGAACCCGGTTTCATTTCAACTTCCGCGGTCGTTCTACGACCGGCCTACCCTCACGGTGGCCGAAGAACTGCTCGGAAAGGTGCTGGTCCACCGAACCCGAAGAGGAATCGCGGCGGGAATGATTACCGAAACCGAGGCGTACATCGGCGAGGACGATCCAGCGTGTCATGCAGCGCCAGGTCCTACGGTCCGCAATGCACCGTTGTACGGACCGCCCGGCGTCGCGTATGTCTACCTGAACTATGGACTCCACTACCTGGTCAATGCCGTGACCGAGGGGATAGGGAGACCCGCCGCCGTTCTGATTCGAGCACTGTGGGCGATCGAAGGTCTCCCGTTGATGACAAAGCGTCGCGCTGGCCCTGATCAGCGCATCGAGGAGATGGCACTCTGTCGCGGTCCTGGCAATCTGACGAAGGCGCTCGGGATCACGCTCGAGCAGAACACACTCGACCTGACATCTGGCAGCTTGTATATCGAAGACCGCCGGCTTGGAGTCGAAAGAGTGTCTTGGGGACCGCGCATCGGAATTCGTATGGGGGTCGATCGCCCCTGGCGGTGTTGGATCACCGGGCACCCGTCTGTTTCGGCTCCAAGGGCCGGCTGAAGCCGGCCCCCACGCCTGTCTGGCCCCACAGTGGCGTGAGGGCCGCCTTGAGGCGGCCCATGCGATCTCTCGTACTCGAACAGTGATGCTACGATCGACGTAACCGAACGCAAGCACATGGGAAAAACGCTCCTTCAAAAGGTGTGGGACCTCCACACCGTTCGCCAGTTGCCGACAGGTCAAACACAGATCTTCATCGGCCTGCACCTCGTTCACGAAGTCACGACGCCGCAGGCGTTTGACACGCTTCGCGCGAACGGATGGAAGGTGGCGTTTCCCGATCGTACCTTCGCCACTGTCGATCACATCATCCCGACACGCGCGCGGCAGCGGCCGTTTCTAGACGTGATGGCCGAGGACATGATCGCGTCCCTCGAGCGTAACTGCCGCGATTACGGCATCAGGTTGGCAAACTTGGATGACGATCGCCAAGGCATCGTCCACGTGATTGGACCGGAGCTTGGACTGACGCAGCCTGGCATGACCATCGCCTGCGGCGACAGCCATACGTCCACTCACGGCGCGTTCGGCGCCGTCGCGTTTGGAATCGGGACGTCGCAGGTACGTGATGTTCTGGCCTCGCAATGTCTCGCGATGGAACCGATGAAGATTCGCCGAATCCGAGTTACGGGGCGGTTGCCGCAGGGTGTGTATGCGAAGGACGTGATCCTGACGATCATTCAGCACCTCGGTGTTCGCGGGGGCACAGGCTACGCCTACGAGTACGCCGGCGATGCCGTCGAGCGCATGTCGATGGACGAGCGTATGACGATCTGCAACATGTCGATTGAGGGTGGCGCTAGGGTTGGCTACGTCAACCCGGACGAAACGACGTTCAGCTACCTGCAGGGGCGCACGTTCACGCCGTCCGGAGACGCCTTCGATCGCGCGAAATCGTGGTGGCGCTCCATGGCGTCCGACGCCGACGCGGTCTATGACGACGAAGTGGAGATTCGGGGTGAGACGCTGACACCCGTGGTGACATGGGGAGTGAATCCCGGGCAGTCGGTAGGTATCGACGGCCGCGTACCAAATCGGGCAAACGGCGGCCCCGATTCGCAGGCGGTCACCGATGCGCTCGACTACATGGGACTTGCGCCCGGCCAGGCGATTGCTGGTCTGAAGGTCGACGTCGCGTTCATTGGTTCGTGCACGAACTCGCGACTCTCGGATCTTCGAGAGGCAGCGCGCATCGTTCGCGGGCGACACGTTGCGGCACACGTCAAGGCGCTCGTCGTCCCCGGCTCGGCTGCTGTGAGCCGTGCGGCCGAACAGGAGGGCCTTGCGGACACCTTTCGAGCTGCAGGGTTCGAATGGCGCAGTGCGGGATGCTCAATGTGTCTCGGGATGAACCCCGACCGGCTCGAAGGCAACCAGGTGTGCGCGTCCTCATCGAATCGGAATTTCAAGGGGCGTCAGGGGAGTCCGACTGGACGCACGCTCCTGATGAGCCCGGCGATGGTCGCCGCCGCGGCAATCGCGGGAGAAGTCACTGACGTGCGGGAACTGGTGTGATACGGAAGATTTCACGGGTCGACGGGCGCGCTCTGCCGATGCGAGGTAACGACATCGACACGGATCGGATCATTCCGGCGCGGTTTCTGCGAAGCGTCACCTTTGACGGGCTCGAGCAGCACCTGTTCGAGGACGATCGAAAAACGGTCGCGCATCCATTCGATGACGCGCGGTATCGGGGCGCGTCCGTGCTTCTTGTGAACGCCAACTTCGGTTGTGGATCGTCGCGCGAGCATGCGCCGCAGGCGCTTCAGCGCTGGGGTATTGGCGCGGTCGTAGGTGAGTCGTTTGCCGAGATCTTCTTCGGCAACTCCGTCATGATCGGCCTGCCGTGCCTTACCGCCACATCGCAGGACGTCCAGGCGCTCATGGATCTAGTCGAAAGTCGCCCTGAGGCGCAGTTCCGCGTTGACCTCGAGGCTGGCACTTGTGAAGCTGACGGGCTCCGCTGTGCCGTGACGCTACCGCCCAAGATTCGGGAGGCCTTTGCCACCGGCGCGTGGGACACGACAGGAATGTTGCTCGACCGGTTCGATGAGGTTCGCGCAGCGGCGAAGCGGCTGCCGTACATGAACGGGTTTTAGCGACAGGCAGGTCTAGAAAGCAAGACCCGCCCTACGACACACCGCGTCCGCCCACGCGAGGGCTAAAGCCCCCGCGCTACAGCGTTGTGCTCTCGGTCGCTCGTAGAGCGGAGGCTTCAGCCTCCGCGTCAACTCTTCTTTTTTTCTTCCACTACAGCCAGGAACGCGGTGGCCGCGTGCGATCGCTCGCCGGCCTTGCGGAAGATCATCCTGACCTGACGCCGCAGGCGAATTTCTGGCATAGCCAGGGCGACAAGCTCTCCGCGCGCGATCTCGGATTCGGCGCATCGGCGTGGCAGCAGCGCCACGCCCATCTGCATCCCCACAGCACGCTTGATGCCTTCGAGGCTGGGCAGCGAGACGAGAATATTGGCGGGGATGTGGTGCTGCTCGAACAGACGCAGCACGCGGTCGCGCACGTGAGAGGGGTCGTTGTGAGCGATCACGGTCTGACGAGCACATTCCGACAGCGTCACTTCCTTGCTCTGGGCCAGGGGATGTGTCGGGTGCACGAGCATCACGAGCTCGTCTTGTCCCAGGATGATCGAGCCCAGCCGCGTCTCCGCGGGCTGGAACGTCAGCACGCCGAAATCGAGCGTTCCATGGGCCACCTCGGCCCCGACCTGCCGAGCTGGAACTCGACGGACGTCCACATGCACGAGCGGGTGCTGCTTTCTGAACCGATCGATCAGCGGCAGCGCAACGTGCACCGACGCCTCGTTCGCGCCAATGAGCACCCGGCCTCGCCGGAGGTCTCGAAGGTCACGAACGGCGGTTTCGGCCTCTTCCGAGAGTCGCAGCACACGCTCGGCGTAGTCGCGCAGCACGCGGCCGGCATCGGTAAGCGTGGCGTCCTTGGTTGCCCGGTCGAACAGGCGCTCTCCGATGCTGTCCTCAAGGCGCCGAACCGCCTGGCTGACGGCCGGCTGCGTCCGGTGGAGTTTAGCGGCCGCACGCGAAAAGCTCCGTTCGGAGGCGACTCGGAGAAAGACGCGCAATTCACTCAGTTCCATGCGTTATTCCAGGCTATTGGTGCTATCGAGGCACAAACGGCTAACTCACGCCGGCCAAAGTGGTCTCCAACATGATAAGTGCCGATAATCCAAACAGAATAATTATCATTTTGACATTATCTAGCCAGGTCGCGTCTACTGGCTGTAGGACCGCGCCAACGCGACTCGAGCCGAGGCGGGGGAGGTGTCCAAAATGGGACAGGAACAAGTCAGGATCTTCGACACGACGCTGCGCGACGGCGAACAGGCTCCGGGCTTTTCGCTCAAGCCCGCGGAGAAACTCCTGCTCGCGCGCCAGCTTGACGCCCTCGGCGTTGACGTCATCGAAGCCGGGTTTCCCATTGCCTCGACAGCCGATGCCGAAGCCGTCCGCCGCATTGCCACCGAGATTCGGCGTCCCGTAATCGCGTGCCTGGCGCGTTGTCACCGCGCCGACCTCGAGAAGGCCGCTTGGTCGATCAAACCGGCCGCTCAGGGCCGCATTCACACGTTTATCGCGACCTCCGATCTGCACCTGCAGGCCAAACTTCGAATCTCTCGCGAGCAGTGCCTCGAGGCGGCCGTCGATGCCGTCCGCTACGCACGCCGTCACACGTTCGACGTGCAATTCTCGGCCGAAGACGCCACGCGCAGCGATTTCGACTTTCTGTGTCGGGTCATCGAGGGTGTGATCAAGGTGGGCGCTACGACGATCAACTTGCCAGACACGGTTGGCTATAGCACCCCCGATGAGATCCGCGACTTCTTCGTGCGGATTCGGGAACGCGTCGGAGGTACCGACGGCGTCATATTCAGCACCCATTGCCACGACGACCTCGGGCTGGGTGTGGCGAACACGCTCGCCGCCGTCCACGGCGGGGCGCGACAGGTCGAATGCACGGTGAATGGGATCGGGGAGCGCGCAGGCAACGCGGCGCTCGAAGAAATCGTCATGACGTTCCAGGTCCGAAGTGACCTGATGCCGTTTACGACGGGCATTGACCAGAAGCAGATCTACCCGTCCAGCGAGCTCCTGACACGACTGACGGGTCAGGGTGTTCAGGTCAACAAGGCAATTGTCGGCCGCAATGCCTTTGCCCACGAGGCGGGCATTCATCAAGACGGTGTGCTGAAGGATCGCCGAACCTACGAGATCATGCGTGCCGAGGACGTGGGGGCGCCGTGGAATCCTCTGGTGCTCGGCAAGCATTCTGGGCGCCATGCCGTGCAGCGCCGCTGCGCCGATCTGGGGTTCACCCTGGAAGGCGCCGAGCTGATCGAGGTTTATCGCGCTCTGATGGCGATCGCCGACGACAAGAAGATCCTCAGCGACGATGACATTCGGTCTGTCATGAACGGCGGTTCTCGGGAGCCCGCCCGCAGCAACGACTCCGCTGATCCATTCGACCCGACCTCAGCCGTCGGCGCGATGCACGAGTCCGGTTACGGACACGGAGTCTAGGGCTCTCAGAATCCTGCCGTTCGCCGCTCGATCGGAACCTTGAGGTCGACCCGGCGGCCCTCGCGCAGGACCCCCAGAATTGTTGTGCTCCCGATCCGCGCGTCAGAGATGAGACGTGAGACGTGGCCGGCATCTGCCACGGTCGTCCCGTTGAAAGTGACGACCACGTCTCCGGGACGCAGCCCTGCCTTGAAGGCCGAGGAATCACGACTCAGCCGCGCCACAAGCAGCCCTCGCGTATCTTGCAGGCCGAGCTCGTGGGCCAGTTGAGTGGTCATCGGCCGGACGTCTACATAGCCGATTGAGCCGCGTCGCACTTCGCGGTACTGCTGCAGGTCGGACAGGACTCGACGGGCAAGATTGCTCGACACGGCAAAGCCGATACCCTGATACCCGCCGCTCTGGCTGAAGATCACTGTGTTGATGCCGATGAGCTCGCCACGTGCGTTGACGAGCGCGCCGCCCGAGTTTCCAGGGTTGATCGCCGCGTCGGTTTGGACGAAGTCTTCGTACGCCGAGACACCGAGGTTCGTGCGGCCTACCGCCGACACGATGCCGAGCGTCACTGTCTGATTCAACTGATAGGGGTTGCCGATTGCGAGCACCCACTCGGCGACCCGAAGCTTCGAGGAATCACCCCAGGGCATCGTTGGCAAGTTGGTCGCGGCGATCTTGAGCAACGCGAGATCCGTTGCCGGATCCACGCCGATGACTAACGCGGGCATTTCCCGTTTGTCGGCGAGGGCTACTGACACGTCGATGTCCTGCAGCGAGATGCGGCGCGACTCGCCCGCCACGACGTGGTTGTTGGTGAGAATGTAGCCGTCTGGGCTGACGATGACGCCGGAGCCTAAACTGCTTTCCACGCTGGGTCGCGAGCCAAAGATGTCGTCGCCGTTTCCAAAAAAGGAGAAGAACGGGTCGTTGGCAAATGGGGAATTCGAGCGCTGCACGACCTGTCGCGACGAGATATTCACAACCGCCGGAACCGTGCGATCCGCGATACGACTGAAGTCTGGCAGCGCGGTGGTTGTTGGCGCCGTGACGGGGACCGAGCCTGACGCAGCGCCCCTGGGCGGGGTGGACGCTTGGGCTCCCACACCGGTGGCTTCGCGCATACGCTCGTTGAGCACGAGACCTGCAAGAAAACCGCAGGCGATGAAAAGCGCTGCGAAAATCACGCGTCGAGCGAACATGGTGGTCTTAGGTGATGCGGATCCGCCGGGCCGCGGCGTCGGAAGCCTTGGGGCATGTTACTGTGAGCACGCCGTCCCGCAAGTCGGCAGTAATGCGATCGGCATCGACGGGAATCGGGAGCTGAAACGTCCGCGTGAACCTGCCGTGTCCGCGCTCCAACCGATGGTATTCCTCGCGGGCGCCACTCCTGTCACGGCGCATGCCAGAGAGCGTCAAACGCCCTTCATTGACTTCAATACTCACGTCTTCGCGGCTCACGCCGGGCAGCTCCGCCGTGATCATGTACTCGTCTGGCGTTTCGAGAAGATCAACGGGTGGTTTCCAACCCGTGGGATCGGGTGCGAAACGGTCCCGGCGTTGTTGGATCGCGAGAAGGTCGCGAATCGGATCCCAACGGGCAAACGCCATGCTTCGGATCGTAGCACAGCGGATTGCTGTGCTACGATCGGCGGATTGTCCTCATAGCAAATGGCCTCCATACAAGCGACGCGTCTCAAGAAAGGCATGCTCATCAAGGTGGACCAGGATCTGTTCAGGGTCCTCGAGCTGCAGCATGTCACCCCCGGTAACCTGCGGGGGTTTGTCAGGGTGAAGCTCAGGAACATCCGTAACGGCGCCGTCTCCGACCAGAAACTGCGCTCGGAAGACTCGCTCGATCGGGCGACGCTCGACGAGCGCGAGATGCAGTATCTCTACCAGGACGGTGACGACTACTACTTCATGGATACGACCTCGTTCGAACAGACCCATATCTCAGGCGAAGCGCTCGGCGACTCGGTGAACTACTTGAAGGCGGAAATGACGATCCAAGTCGAGCTGTACGGAACCGAGCCCGTCGGCATCGAGTTGCCGCCCGCCGTCGACCTGAAGGTTGTGGACACCGCTCCAGGCATCAAGGGTGCCACCGCAAGCGCCCAGGTCAAACCAGCAACGCTCGAAACGGGACTCGTCATTCAAGTGCCCCCGTTTGTGAACAGCGGCGACGTCGTTCGCGTGAATACGGAAACCGGCGAATACTTGTCAAGAGCCTGAGTAAATAACTCCCAACTCCCAATTCCCAATCGCCAAACGATTTGGGAGTTGGCCTTTTTGGGCGTTGGGAATTGACTATGGATGTAGTCCGGCAACCTTCTCAAGGCTGGATCGAAGTCATCGTCGGCAGCATGTTCAGCGGAAAGAGCGAGGAGCTCATTCGGCGGCTGCGACGTGCCCAGATCGCTCGACAGCGGGTCCAGGTCTTCAAGCCGGCGATCGACACGCGATATGCCGACGATCAGATCGTGTCGCACAGCGAGATGCGAATCGAATCGTGCCCGGTTCCGACGTCCCGGGCCCTCGCCGAGCAGGTCGCACCCGACACCGAGGTCGTGGGTATCGACGAAGGCCAGTTTTTTGACCAAGAGCTGCCCGGCGTCTGCGACGCGCTTGCCAATCAAGGGAAGCGCGTCATCGTCGCCGGTCTGGATCAGGACTATCTCGGAAAACCCTTCGAGCCGATGCCGCAACTCTTGGCGATTGCCGAATTCATCACGAAGACACACGCCATTTGCATGGTGTGCGGGAATCCGGCCAGTCATACTCAGCGGCTCGTGGCGAGTGGCGATCGTGTGCTCCTGGGTGCCCAGGGACTGTACGAGGCGCGCTGCCGGCGGTGTTTCGATCCGTTGTTGCACGTCAGAACGCCATAGCTTGTCGTCGGAGGCCAGTAGCCCGTAGCCTGTAGCCATGACGCCCGAGTCGGTCGTGGAGCTGTTTGGCTGGGCTGCGCCCCAACTGCTGTTCCTGTTTGGTCTCGGCTTCCTCGCGGCCAACGTGAAGACCGGCGCTGACCTCTTCCGCTACTATCGGCGGCGGCGATCGGCACTGCTCATCTGGGAAGGTCCGAAGCCGAGGTTCTACGGGTTCAACCTGGCTCTTGGTGTCGTCTTCGGTGTCCTGATCCTCATCAAGGTATTCCTTCTACGTCGCCCCTTCGCGCAGTTGTTTGGCGAAGGGATGATGTTCGTGTACTACGGCTACGCCTTTCCGCTGAGCGTGCGCATCGCGCGCGGTTTCTATCAGGACGGTGTGTGGTCCGACAGCGGCTTCCTGCATTGGACCCAGATATCCGGCGTGTCGTGGAAGGACGACGGCCCGGTTACACTGCTCTTGATCTCTCACGTTCGCCAGATCGCGCGCCGCCTCGTGGTGCCAGGTCATCTCTACGGCCAGGCACGTCGGTTGCTCCGAGACAGGATCGAGGCGCACGATATCCACATCGGCGGCGCGGGGCTGGAGCTCGGTAGCCGCGACGAACGAGATACGGTCTAACTTAGGTAGCTAGGGTGTAGGCTGGGTGCCGATTGCTATGATTTGGCGTCCTCAGGGAGTGTTCCAGGCAGTTTTGCACAGGCCTGCACTCAAGTCAGGCATCGGCCGATAGGATGGTTGCTATGGCAGCACGACCTACGTGGAAGGGATATCTCAAAGTCAGCCTCGTCACGATCCCGGTCAAGGTGTTCCCGGCGACCGAGTCAGCGGCAGCGCTCTCCTTCAACCAGCTTCACGCCGAGTGTCAGACTCGGATTCAGCAGAAGCGGTGGTGCCCTCACTGCGAGCGAGAGGTCCCGAACACCGAGCTCGTCAAGGGCTACGAGTTCGAAAAAGGTCGCTACGTGGTCGTGAGCGATGAGGACATTCAGAAGGTTCGCGTCGAATCGACGCGGGTGATTGATCTATCTCAGTTCACCGACGAGAGCGAGATCGACCCGATCTACGTGGATCGTGCGTACTACCTCGCGCCGGATGGCCAAATGGCGGCCGAGTCGTTCGCCGTGATGCGGGAAGGCATGGCGGGGAAGGCCGGGATCGGCAAAGTGGCGCTCTACGGCCGCGAGTATCTTGTGGCCGTCCGTCCGAAGAAGAAGGGTCTCGTGATGTACACGTTGCATCACGACGCCGAGATTCGAGGCATCGAGCAGATCGAAGAGCTGAACTCCGTGCCGACCAAGGTCAAGCCCGAGGAGATGAAGTTGGCGAAGCAGGTCATCGCGACTTTCGACGCCGAGCTGAATCTAAAGGACTACAAGGACGAGTACCGGGAAGGGCTCAGAAAGATCATCGACGCCAAGATTGCGGGCGAGGAGATCGTTGCGCCGGAGGTGCAGGAGCCCCCCAAGGTCGTCGATCTCATGGAGGCGTTACGACGCAGCCTCAATACCGTGAGCAGCGAAAAGAAGAAGCCGGCGAAGGCCGACATCAAGAAGACCTCAGCCAAGGTGAAGGTGTTGGCCGCAGGCGCGCGCAAACGCAAAGTCGGATAAGAGACAAAAAGTGTAATGGGGTCGGGAGTCATTACGGAGAACGTAATGACTCCCGACCCCATTCTCGTTTCACTTCGCGAGGCGGCGCCGTTCGGCCAGGATCAGGTTGTACTCCGCCGTTCGCTTCCACACCCGGTTCGACATGTCGGTCAGTTGGACCGCCTTCAGACCATAGTAGAGAAACCCCGCGCCGAGTACGCCGATCACGCTGTAGCGCAGCGCGTTCACGCCGCCCTCGCCGAGGCGCGTTTGCAGCGATCCCAGGATGAGATACGTCACGACACCCGCCGCGGCGAGCAACGGACCCGTCACTGTCCTCACACCCCACGATGCGACCCGAGACTGCTTTTCCATCAGCGAACCGATGGTCTGAAGCCGGTCGATGTTGTTCTTGACGCTGGCCACGTCGCCCCCGATGAGCACGTCACGAAGCGAGACTTGCGCGCGGCAGGCGTCGGCGACTCGACGGTCACCGCGCCACCACGAGGGCCCTATCACCCGGACGCGGTACTCGGGGGCCTTCTCGCGCAACCACGCGAGAAGCCGCCCGCGCGAGTCGGCTGAGCTCTCTCCCCACGTGGACACCGTATCGACGTCCACGATGCGTTTGTCCGGGATGAACACCAGTTCGTGCAGGTCCCCGGACGAGGCGTCTTGAACGTACGCGGCTGCGTGAGGCGCGATGCCCTCGTGCAGCATGGCCTCGTGATCGAGACACGGAAGAATCGGGACCGGTATCGTCGAACTGAGCGTCAAACGATAGAGCTTGATAGCGAGAACGGACCCGAATCCACCTAGCCGCTCGAGAACGCGAGTCGCCTCTGCGGTTGCGCCAGGCGTCATCGCCACCAGCCCCAGATTCCCAGGCCGGCGGCAGTGGGGTCACGGAGCCAGTCAGGCGGAGTGAGCCAGACGAACGCCAGGATGGCAATCACCCACAGATCGTACGGGAGTGTGGTGCGCTCGTCTCTCCAGAAAAAGGCGCGCCAGAACGTGGCCGCAATGAAGTTCGATCCCGTCGGAATGGGTCTGGCGTTGAGAACCAGATACGTGTAGTGGATGCGGTTGGCCACTGTCACGATCGAGAGAACGAGAATCACCCACATCACGGCTGCCATCCGGTCGGTAAACGCACCGATCATGAAGAGCACGATGCGCTCTGGACGTTCCATGAAACCGACCTTGCACTTCTCGATGAGCGACTCGGCGCGGGCTCGAGCGTAGCTGGTCATGATCGAGAACATCATGGCCAGCGCCGTCACCATGACGTAGTCGGTTCGCCGGACGTCGGCATAGAGGTAGATCAACCCGAGAAAGAGCGCGATGTCGGAAAAGCGGTCGAGTGTCGAGTCCCAGAACGCGCCGAACCGAGAGACCGTATTGGTGATGTGCGCAACCTTGCCGTCGATGAAGTCGAAGATGTTGGCAACGATCATGATCACGCCGGCCAGGCGGAAGCGGTCGACGCCGAGCGCACAGGCAGCAACCACATTGATCAACACACCGATCAGCGTGAGGATATTAGGGTGGATCCGCAGCGCCACGCTCGCGGCGATGATCGCGCGCAGCGGGAACATACACACGGTTCCAATGAACCCAGTTAACGTCATCGCTGGCTACAATTGGAGGTTCTGACCCGGCTCAACCAAACTCGCCATACTAGCCCATGCCCATAGAGGACCTCAAGGAGCAGATCGCGCGGTTGCCGGAACAACCTGGCGTGTATCTCTGGCTCAACGGGGCCGGCGACGCAGTCTACGTTGGAAAGGCGCGGTCGTTGCGTGACCGCGTTCGCAGCTATCTGGGCGCCCGAGGCACGAGTCCACGACACGACGCACTGCTCGAGGATGTCGCGCAGCTCGAGGTCATCATTACCGACTCGGTCATGGAGGCGCTGGCGCTCGAAAATCACCTCATCAAGCAACGCGCACCGAAATACAACATTCTGTTGCGGGACGACAAGAACTATCCATACTTGCAATTGACCACGAGCGAGCCCTTTCCACGAGTGCTCGTGGCGCGAAACGTCGAAGCTACCGGCGACTTCTACGCTGGACCGTTCCTGCCGGCCAAGCTTGCGCGACGGACCATGACGCTTGCGCACAGACTCTTTGGGTTGCGGTCGTGCAACGAAGTGATTACCGGCACACGCGCGCGACCGTGCCTCGAATATGACATCAAGCGATGCATCGCCCCCTGCGTTGCCGAGATTTGCACGGAAGAGCGCTACGGGGTCGCCGTGGCCAACACGCGGATGCTGCTCGAGGGACGTACCGACGAGCTCGCTCAGACGCTGCGCGAGAGGATGAGCGCAGCCGCCGATGCCGAACGCTTCGAAGAGGCGGCGCAGCTGCGCGACGCGATGCGGACCGTGCAGATCCTTCGCGATCGCCAGCAGAAAGTGGCCATCCCACAGCTCGGTGAACGCGATGTGTTCGGTCTCAAAGTTGGACCAAGCGGTGGCGTGATTCACGTTTTTGCCATGCGCAGTGGTCGGGTGATCGAGCGCACAGAAATGGCGACCGATCCCGGCGCGGTCGCAGACGGAGAAGCGGATGTTCTACACGCAGCGTTGGCGCAGTTTTACGAGCTACGTGTGCCACCGGCCGAGATTGACCTCCCAGTGGAGATCGAGGACGGCGACGCCATGGCCGCATGGCTGTCGAGCCGGGCAGGCCGGCGGGTCGCGATCGTGGTCCCGCAGCGAGGAGAGAAGCGCGCACTCATCGAGCTGGCGACTCGCAACGCCGAGCTGTCATATCGAACGCGGTTCAATGAGATCACGGCCGCCTATTTTGACGCCCTCGAGACGCTTCGTGGCGTGCTGGGTCTGCCCACCCTACCACGGCGCATTGAGTGCTTCGACATCTCGACTATTCAAGGGAGCGAGACGGTCGCCTCGATGGTCGTATGCGAGGACGGGCGGATGAAGCGGGGAGAGTATCGGAAGTACCGGATACATGCAGGGGGCAGGGGAGAAGGGGGTCGGGGGGAAGGGGGCAAGGGGGATGACTTTGCGGCCATGCGCGAAGTCGTCCAGCGACGCTATCGAAAAACGCTCGAAGAAGGCGGGCCGTTTCCCGATCTTGTCCTCATTGACGGGGGCAAGGGACAACTTTCGGCCGCGTATGATGCGCTCGAGTCGATAGGCTTGGCCAATCTGGTGGCGGTCGGCATCGCAAAAAGAGAAGAGTTACTGTTCATTCGAGACAGGCAGGATCCGATCGTCTTACCCACCCACGATCCTGCGCTCCTGCTCCTCCAGCGCATCCGGGATGAGGCCCATCGCTTTGCCGTCACCTTCCATCGTCGGGCTCGCACGATGCGTGACTTGCGGTCTGAGCTCGACGATGTGCCCGGCATCGGTCCACGGCGTCGGCGAGCGCTCCTGACGGCGTTCGGCAGCCTGGCTGGTGTGCGCCGTGCCACGCGCGAGGAGCTTGGGACGGTCGTTGGCGCGAAGGCCGCAGCCGCCGTGCTCGCTCACTTTGCTGAAACCGCGTAGCAGCGCCGGCCATCCGGCTGTGGTACGCTGGCGGTCTCTTGGCGGGCATCGACTTCGGTCAGGTCCTCATCTCGTTCTTGGTTCTGCTGTTCTCCCTCACCGTACACGAGGCGGCGCACGCATGGTCGGCGAACCAGCTCGGAGACTCGACCGCGCGGATGTTGGGACGTGTATCGCTCAATCCGGCTGTGCACATTGACCCGATAGGGACAGTCCTTTTTCCGCTGATTGCCTTGACGACGAATGTGCCGGTGATCGGTTGGGCGAAGCCGGTCCCCGTCAACATCCTCAACCTGCGCAGTAACTGGAAACAGAAATACATGCTGATTGCAGCGGCGGGGCCGGCAAGCAACCTCGTTCTCGCAACGCTGGCGGCGGTTCTGCTCCGCGTGGCGCCGTATGATTTCCTGGAAACGGCTGTGTTGCTCAACGTGCTGCTCGCCGTCTTCAATATGGTCCCTGTGCCGCCGCTCGACGGCGGGAATGTGTTGTCAGGGTTGCTGACGGGCTCGGCGTCCCAGGCGTTCGACCGGCTCCGGCCGTACGGCTTCATCATCATCTACGGCCTCATGCTCACTGGCATCCTTACGACCATCATTACGCCGCCTGCGAGGCTAATTCTCTCCTGGCTGTTATGACCACCGGCGCTCAGGTAAGTACTGGCAAGCCTCGGGTCGTCTCGGGCATGCGCCCGACCGGTAAGCTCCACCTCGGCCACCTGGTGGGCGCGCTCAAGAATTGGGCGAGCTTGCAGGACGCTTACGATTGCTTTTACTTCGTCGCTGATTGGCATGCGCTCACGACTGAGTACGCCAACACGAGTCCGCTCGCCGGCTCTGCAATCGACAATGTTGCCGATTGGATTGCCGCAGGCCTCGACCCCGAGCGCAGCACCTTGTTCGTCCAATCGCTCGTGCCTGAACACGCGGAGCTGTACCTGCTGCTGTCGATGGTCGTGCCGATCCCCTGGCTCGAGCGTGTTCCGACCTACAAGGAACAGCAGGAGCAGTTGACCGACAGGGACCTCTCGACATTGGGGTTTCTTGGATACCCACTGCTACAGACCGCTGACATTGCGATGTACGACGGTCGGTTTGTTCCAGTCGGCGAGGATCAGGTTCCCCACCTCGAGTTGTCGCGCGAAGCGGTTCGCCGCTTTCACCAGTTCTACGGAGAAGTGCTCGTGGAACCACAGCCCTTGCTGACTCGCGTGCCACGGCTGCCGGGTCTCGACAACCGGAAGATGAGCAAGAGTTACGGCAACACGATCGACCTCACCGATGACGAGGAGACTGTTACCAAGAAGGTCCGACAGATGTACACGGACCCAAAGCGCGTTCGTGCCGACATCCCCGGTACTGTCGAAGGGAATCCCGTCTTCATGTACCATGAAGTCTTCAACACCGACCAGGCTGAGATCGAGGACCTGAAGACGCGCTACCGGGCAGGAAAGGTAGGCGATGTCGAGGTAAAGACAAAGCTGGCGCGCGCCATGAACATTGCGCTGGCGCCGATGCGCGAGCGTCGCCGTGAAGTGATGGCGCACCCCGAGCGCCTCCGCGAGATTCTGGTCGAAGGTTCTCGCACCGCGCGCAGCATCGCGACGGCGACGATGCAGCGTGTCCGCGATGCCGTGAAGCTGCAGTACTGAATGGACGACTTCGAAAGCTCACCGGACGCGTACTCAGTCAAGCTCGCGACGTTCGAGGGACCGCTCGATCTGCTCTTGCACCTCATCCGCAAGAACGAAGTGAATATCTACGATATTCCGATCGCGCTCGTCACGGAGCAATACCTTGGGTACATCGAGCTCATGCAGGAGCTGGACCTTGATGTGGCGGGCGAGTTCCTGGTCATGGCCTCGACGCTGATTCACATCAAGTCGCGGACGCTGCTCCCGAGACCCGATCCCTCCCAGGAGGACGGTGAGCCCGAGGAGGACCCGCGCGAGGCCCTGGTGCGCCGGTTACTCGAGCACGAACGATACAAGGCTGCAGCCGAGCTCCTGCACGGGCAAGAAGCGTTACGTGCGGCTCAGCACATGCGACCGGACGAGCGTGTCGCGGAGATTGCCGGCGACGATTACGAGCCCGAGCTCGAGGTCGATCTGTTCAGCTTGATCGCGGCGTTCCGCGGCGTGCTCGAGCGGGCCAGCCGCCGGCCGCCGATGGTCATCCCGCCGGAACAGATCGGGATCGAAGATCGCATGCAGCAACTGCTCGTGCGACTTTCGGAGACCGAGGCCTGCGGATTCGAGGATCTGTTCAGTGACGGCGACGGCTCGCGGGCGTTTATGATCGTCACATTTCTCGCCTTGCTCGAGATGATCCGCTTGAAACTGATTCGAGTGTTTCAGTCAGGAGGCGCAGGACCGATTCGCGTCTACAAGCGAGCGCGGCCGGTTGATGCGCCGCACCCGATCGGAGACCCGCAGCCCTCCTAGCTGGTGGCTGGTAGCCTGTAGTTGGTAACAACAAGATGTCAGAAGAAAACCCAACTGGAGTTTCGGAACTGCCTGAGTCGGCCGACGCGACCACGCCCCCGGGCGTCTCGGCTGAAGTCAAAGCTATCGTCGAGGCCCTGATCTTCGCGTCACCCGAGCCGATTACTCCGAAGATGCTGTTCAAGCTGCTGGCGGAAGAGCCGCGGGAGGATGTGTCAGCCGCGCTCGAGGCGCTAAAGGTCGATTACGAGAGCCGACCAGGGCTCCAGATGGTTCAAGTCGCTGGTGGTTTCCAAATCGTCACACGGGCTGACTTGAACGAGTGGGTGCGACGGTTGTTTCACGAACGCTCCACGCAGCGATTGACCGCCCAGGGGCTCGAAGCTCTCGCAGTGATTGCGTACAAGCAGCCGGTCACCGCACTCGAGATCGGCGAGATCCGAGGGGTCAATACGTCTGGTGTGCTCTCGACCTTGCTCGAGCGCCACCTCATCAAGATCGTTGGGCGAAAGAACGTCGTGGGCCGGCCGTTCCTGTACTCGACTACGAAGGAATTTTTGATTCGCTTCGGGTTGAAGGACCTAACCGATCTTCCGAAAATCGAGGACCTGGCCGAGGCGTTGGGCTTCGATCCACCTGCTGGGCTTACCGAGCAGGTCGCGCGCGAGGACGTGCTCCCCCTGGACGAGTCCGAGGAGATCGGATCGCCGATGCGGGAGCAGCCGCCAGGTTCCGCAGTGTCCTGACCTCGGCATCGCTGAGCTCACGCCATTCACCCGGTTTCAGCGTTCGGTCGTTGAGCGGTCCAAACTTCGTGCGAGTCAACGATCGCACGGGGTGACCAACAGCCTCGCACATGCGGCGAACCTGGCGATTGCGCCCCTCGCGGATCGTGAGGAGCAAGACGCCCTCACTATTGGCGCGGCGTTTGTTCAGCAGCGCAGCATGTGCGGGCAGCGTCCGGTGGCCGTCAAGGGGGATGCCCCTTCGGAGCCGCTCGAGGGCTGCTTCGTTCGGCATTCCAGCGACATGCGCTTCGTAGGTCCGCTCGACGCCATGTCGAGGATGCGTCAGCGTCGCTGCAAGATCACCGTCGTTGGTGAGCAGGAGAAGGCCTTCGGTGTCGTAGTCGAGTCTGCCCACGGGATAAACGTACTCACGGACGCCGCGAAGTAAACCGATCACAGTGGGTCTGCGTTGTGGGTCTGCCCGCGTGGTGACGACACCCACAGGCTTGTTGAGCAGGATGTACCGCTTCCGCTCAGCAGCACGAATCCGTCGGCCATCGACGCGGATGTCGTCAATACTCGGGTCCGCTTTGGTTCCCATCTCGCGGATCGTGTGGCCATTCACGGACACGCGTCCTTCGGTGATAAGTGACTCGGATGCCCGGCGCGAGGCGACGCCGGCCTGCGAGAGAAGTTTTTGGAGGCGCTGAAGCATTGCAGAAGTTAGATTGCGGAAGGCTGATTTACAGTTGATTGAGGATTTGTGGAATGGTGAATAGGTCAGAAGTCGAAGGTAGAGGGTTCGACTGTTGCTAGCGTCCGCCGCGGCGTTTTGCCGTCAGTTGGGAGGCAACGAATATCTTTCGAAGTTGTTGCGCCTCGTCGGCCAGTCTGGCTATTGCCGATCGGCTCGTCAGCCCAGTGTCCGCGCACATCAACAGCCACATCTCCGATTCATCGGCCTCCTCACAACATACCGCAATTCTCGAGATGAACTCCGCTCGGGACCGGGCTCGGCAGGCTGCACGGTAGTTGGCAGGGACCGACGTTCCAGAGTCTGTGAGCTGCATTCGAATACGTCGGGCTTCGAGTGTATCGGGCAGCGTTTTGCAAAAGGTCACGACAGCGACGCCGAATTCATACGTACGTTGCGTCAGGTCGCTCGGTTTCATCCCTCCGAGGGAGGCACTGCGCGTGCCAGGGGCTCAGCGCGCGGAACTCCAGCAATCCTACAATCTCCGTTCTGCCCTATTCATCAATCTGCAATCCCTCAATCACCCGGTGAATCAGATTTCTGCAATCACCCTTTCGCGATTAGCGATCCAGTACATCTGCCCAGAAGGCAACCAGCTCCCACATGTCTGACGCGGTTGCCGAACGATCGACTTCCGCGTGCGTGATGAGACCGCTGAGCAGCACGCGGACCCGTGCACCCTTCCGGCGCAGCGATTCCCCGAGCACCATCGATTCGGCAGCTGGGATCACGGTATCGCCGTCGCCGTGCAGCAGATAGACGGGCGCCGTCGGTGGATCTGCGCGCTCTGGTGAGAGTGCGGGATCGTCGGCTCCGAGCTGTTTCAGGTGTGGGACCAGGACGGGCCCCAGCTTCTTCACCGCGCGGTCGTTCACATAGTTCATGTAGGTGTGCGATGGTTCTGGGAGCGCCTTCGCCATCTCTCGAGCCTTGGCGAACGTCGCGTTTGCCTGGTCCGTGCTGACAAGGGTCAACTGTGACGCAAGCAGGAAGGTCCGAATGCCGTCACGGAGGGCGGCTACTTGGTCCGGCGGCACAACGCCGCGATCGGCCAGGCCGTAGAGGATGACGGCGACACCGTAGTCATGGGGGGGATGGGTTTCGACCCCGGGGACCTGCGCGGCCTCACCCGTCGAAAGATACCGCATGACGCGCGGAAGGTCGCCGTGGCCGCCGAAGGAGAGCACGAAGGCCACTTTGTCGCGGATCGACGCTCGTCCGGCGGCTGAGGTCGATAGCCCACCCGCGAAACTGATTCCCGCGATGCCCACGCGGCCGTCCGGCGCAAGGTCTCTGCGCTGCGCCATCCAAGTGACCGCGTCTTCGATCACGTCTGTGGCGCGAGGCGTGATGCGGTACTCCTGCAGGTCGGGCAGGGCCATCGTCATCACGGTCAGCCCGCTGGCCGCGAGGTCCTTCGCCAACGCTGTCAAGCGAGGCTCGTCGATCCCCATTGAATGAATGCCTGGCACGAGCAGGATCGTTCGCTCGGTAGAGCCGTCCGGCGTATAGAACTGGGCGGGCACCTCACCGTAACGCGTGGGCACGATGTGCCTAGACCGCGGCGTCACCGTGCGCGCAGCCCTATGTGCAAGGGCCTCCATGCGGCCGCCCAAGTTCGCCGCCCGAATAATCAGTGAAGCCGCGCGGACATACGGAAGAGCCGTGTAGGCTGCGCCGGCGGCAAGAATCAGCGCGATGACGAGGATGGCCGAGCGTCGGGAACGCACGAATTGTGCATGTTACACTCGAACGATCCAGTCAGCCTGACAACACTCATGAGGCCTCTCATCATCGCGATCGACGGTCCCTCCGGCGCCGGCAAGGGCACGATCTCACGAACGATCTCAGAAACTCTCGGATACCGGCATATCGACACGGGCGCCATGTATCGGGCGGTCGCGTGGAAGGCCGTTCACGACGGCCTCGCACTTGACGACGAGGCCGCTGTGGCTGCACTGGCGGACCGCGCTTCCATCGTCGTTGAAGCCGGACTGGCGTCAATTGACGGTCACGACGTGACCCGCGCAATCCGAACGCCAGAGATCGACAAGTCTGCGGCGGCAGTCGCCCGGTTGCCGAAAGTCCGGACCGTGCTGGTTGCCCGCCAGCGCGCGTTGGGCGCGCAGGGAGGGGTGGTCATGGAAGGGCGAGACATCGGCACCGTGGTGTTTCCGAATGCCGATCTGAAGATCTATCTCGACGCTTCGGCTGAGGAGCGGGCGCGTCGCCGCTCGAACGATACGGCTCATACTGGCAGCCAAGTTGGGGAAGCGGCCGTGGCGGCTGCGATTCAGGCTCGGGACCAGTCCGACACGACGCGCGCCGTATCACCGCTGACACTGGCGAGCGACGCCATCTACATCGACACCACGCCGATGCCCATTCAATCTGTTGTTGAAAACGTGATGCGGTTGGTCAATCGCGCCCTGTTGGAAGCTGGCAGGTAGCCCTGACATGACGACCATCAGGCTGCGCAAGAACGGTCCCTATGTCATCGATGCGGATGAAGTCACCGTTGTCGATTGGAACGGGCACGAATACCCCATCGCACGGCGCCCGGTGGCGTTGTGCCGCTGTGGAGCTTCGTCGAGCAAGCCGTTCTGCGATGGCACCCATGCGAAGGTGGGGTTTCGTGGTGAGGAGACGGCAGCTGGCGCGCCGGAGACACCCACGGAATAGCCCACGATTCCGGCTGTCTCGGCGTTTGACCAATTACCAACGCTTATTGTGTCGAAAGGACTATCAATTTGACTGATGTCCTCAGACAGGTCACACTGCTGACATGCCGAGCCGACGCACTGGTGCGCAGATCATCTGGGAATGCCTCGTCCATGAGGGCGTAAACACTGTTTTCGGATATCCCGGGGGAGCCATTCTCCCCGCCTACGACGCCATGCTGGACTATCCCGTCCGGCATGTGCTCGTCCGCCACGAGCAAGGCGCCTCCCACATGGCTGACGGCTACGCGCGCGCCGGTGGTGGCGTCGGCGTTGCCATTGCAACGTCCGGGCCCGGCGCGACGAATCTGGTGACGGGCATTGCGACGGCGATGATGGATTCGGTGCCGATGGTCTGTATCACAGGCCAAGTGCCGAGCCGGTTGATCGGTTACGACGCGTTCCAGGAAACGGACATCACCGGCATCACGCTCCCGATCACGAAGCACAGCTACCTGGTCACGCGTGTCGAAGACATCATGCCGGCGATGAAAGAGGCGTTCCATCTCGCCAAGTCAGGTCGGCCAGGGCCTGTGCTCGTGGACATCACGAAAGACGCGCAGCAGGCCGCTCTTGATTGGGAGTGGGACAGCCAGCCCGTGAAGATGCGTGCGTATCGCCCAACGCTGGCGATCCCGCGCTCGCAGCTAGGCAAAGCATGTGACCTTCTCCGCGCGTCGAAGAAGCCTGTGATCCTGGCTGGACAGGGCATTCTGCAGAGTGGGGCGATGAAGGAAGTGCGCGATTTCGCGGAGCGCATCAACGCACCGGTAGCGATGACGCTGCTGGGTCTTGGTGCGTTCCCGGCCAGCCATCCGCTGAACATCGGCATGATGGGCATGCACGGCGAGGCATGGGTCAACCACGCGATCCAAGAAGCGGATCTTCTAATCGCGCTTGGAATGCGGTTTGACGACCGGGTGACCGGCAACCTCAAGACCTACGCGCAGAACGCAAAGAAAATTCACATCGACATAGACCCGTCAGAAATCAACAAGAACGTGCTGGCCGATGCCGCGATTGTGGCCGATTTGCGAGAGGCCTTGCGCGAGATGCTCGGCGTCGTGGAGCAAGCCGATCACGGAGCCTGGCTGCGTTTCATCGGATCGATGAAGGGCGATTCCGCCGTGCGCGATATCCAGACGCTACCCGACAATGGACATCTGTATGCGCCCCACGTCATCAACGACATCTGGCGCATTACCGAGGGGAAGGCGATCGTCGTCACCGATGTCGGCCAGCATCAGATGTGGGAAGCGCAGTACTACCATCACGAGACCCCGCGTTCGCTCATCACGTCAGGAGGCCTTGGCACGATGGGCTTTGGACTGCCCGCAGCGATAGGGGCCAAGATGGCTCGACCCGACGCCGAGGTCTGGGCCATCGTGGGTGACGGCGGTTTCCAGATGACCCAGGCGGAACTGTCGACCGCGGCCCAGGAGGGCGTCAAAGTCAACGTGGCCGTCATCAACAACGGTTATTTGGGTATGGTGCGGCAGTGGCAGGAGTTCTTCTATGAACGGCGATACGCGGCCACACCTCTGCGGAGCCCGGACTTCGTCAAGATCGCGGAAGCACACGGGTTACTAGGCCTGCGAGTCGAGAAGCGGCCCGACGTCGCCGACGTCGTGAAACGGGCGCGTGACGCCGATGGTACGGTGTTGATCGACTTCCGTGTCGAGCAGGAAGACAGCGTGTATCCGATGGTGCCGGCCGGTGCCGACCTCGATGCCATGATTCGGCGGCCCCAGCCGAACGTGTTGGTGGAAACGGGAGCGGACACCATCTAGCTGGTAGGCAGTAGCTGGTAGCTCGTAGCTAAAGGACCGAGGAACCGGCGGCAGGCTAGCTGCCGGCTATCGGCCACAAGCTACTGACTGGCAAGGATCAAGATGCATCACACTCTCGTTGCCCTCGTTGAAGACAAGCCTGGCGTGCTCAATCGAGTGGCCTCACTATTTCGTCGTCGCGCTTTCAACATCGAATCGCTGACGGTCGGCCGCACAGCGGAGCCGGGTATCTCGCGCATGACGATCGTGCTCGACAGCGACCAAACCAGCGCAGATCGAGTCACGGCTTACTTATACAAACTCGTCAACGTGCTTCAGGTCGAAGACCTCCGCGATGTCCCTGCTGTGGCCCGCGACCTGGCGCTCGTCAAAGTGACCGTGGCTGGCCACGATCGCGCGAATCTGCTGCGCGTCGTCGATGAGACTCGGGCGCATATTGTCGATTCGAGCGAGCAGACAATGACGCTCGAGATTACAGGCGAGCCGCCCCACGTGGACGCCGTGATCGGTAGACTCGAGCCGCTCGGCATTGTCGAGATGGTGCGGACCGGACAGGTAGCCATGCGTCGTGGTGACACGGCTCTCTCGACCGCACAGTATTCGTAACTGACTCAAGGCTCATGGCTCATGGCTTCGGGCCTGAGCCGCGCTCCTGAGCCTTCAGCCCTAAGCCTTGAGCCTTAAGCCTTCAACGGGAGATCGCAATGGCGACGATGTTCTACGACAAAGACGCGGACATTGAGCTCATCCGCGCGCGCAAAGTGGCCGTGATTGGTTATGGCTCACAAGGTCACGCGCACGCCCTCAACCTTCAGGACAACGGCGTCGAGGTTGTCGTCGGGCTGCAAACCGGCAGTAAGTCCGCAGACAAGGCCAAGGCCGCCGGACTCAAGGTGATGTCTGTTGCCGAGGCATCCGGCTGGGCCGACGTCGTCATGGTGCTGATCCCCGATCAGCATCAGGCCAAGGTCTACAAGGCCGAAATCGCTCCTGCGCTGACAGCTGGCAAGATGCTGATGTTCGCCCACGGCTTCGCTATTCGTTTCAACTGGATTGTGCCCCCCAAGGACGTGGACGTCACAATGGTCGCGCCCAAGGCGCCGGGGCATCGTGTTCGTGAAGTGTTCAAGGAGGGCGCCGGAACACCTGGGCTGCTCGCAGTGCACCAGGACGTAACAGGGAAGGGCCGGGCGACTGCCCTCTCCTATGCGCGTGCCATCGGCTGCACCCGTGCGGGCGTCATCGAGACGACCTTCGCGGAGGAAACCGAAACTGACCTCTTCGGTGAGCAGGCCGTGTTATGCGGTGGCACGAGCGCCTTGGTCAAGGCGGGCTTCGAGACCCTCATCGAAGCCGGATACCAGCCGGAGATAGCCTATTTCGAGTGTCTCCACGAGCTGAAGTTGATCGTGGATCTGATGTATCGCGGTGGCCTTCAGTACATGCGGTACTCGATCAGCGACACCGCCGAGTACGGTGACTACGTTGGTGGCTCCCGCATCGTCACCGACCAGACCAAGGCCACCATGCGCCAGATGTTGAAGGAGATTCAGTCCGGTGAGTTCGCGAAGAAGTGGATCGCGGAGAACGAGAACGGCCTTCCGAACTTCAGAGCGCTGCGCGAGCAGGACCGCAACCATCCGATCGAAGTGGTTGGCGCGAAACTGCGAAACATGATGCCATTCCTCGATCCGGTGCAGCTCCCACAACCGGCGGCGGTATAGGAGCGACCTGTACTCGACGAACCGCAGAGTCGCGGAGCCGCGAAGAATGTTGAAAGTGGATATGCTCCGCGTCTTTGCGCGTTTCCGTTTGCCTGTGCTCGTGGAAATCTCATGAACAAATACAGTTCTCGCGTTACCCAACCCCGCAGCCAGGGTGCGTCGCAGGCGATGCTCTATGGCATCGGCCTCACGGACGCCGACTTACAGAAACCCCAGGTCGGCATCTGCAGCATGTGGTACGAGGGCAACACCTGCAACATGCACCTCGACCGACTCGCCGCGTCGGTCAAAGAAGGTGTCCAGTCGGCCGGACTCGTCGGTCTTCGCTTCAACACCATCGGGGTCAGCGACGGCCTGTCGATGGGGACCGACGGTATGAGCTATTCATTACCGTCGCGCGACCTCATCGCTGACTCAATCGAGACCGTAATGGGGGCGCAATGGTACGACGCGCTGGTCACGGTGCCCGGCTGCGACAAGAACATGCCGGGCAGCGTAATCGCCATGGCGCGGCTCAATCGTCCAGCGCTGATGGTGTACGGAGGGACGATCCGGGCCGGCCACGCGCTTGGCAAGCCACGCGACATCATTTCTGCGTTTCAGTCGTACGGCGAGTACATCGCTGGCGTCATTACAGACGAGCAGCGGCTCGACATCGTCCGTCATGCATGTCCCGGAGCCGGGGCCTGCGGGGGGATGTACACCGCAAATACCATGGCCGTCGCCATTGAGGCGCTGGGCCTGTCGTTGCCCTATAGTTCTTCATTGCCGGCCGACGATCCGGGCAAGGTGGACGAATGCCGGCGCGCCGGCATTGCTGTACGGGCCCTACTCGAGCGCGACCTCAAGCCTCGCGACATCCTTACGCCCAAGGCATTCGAAAATGCGCTGACCATGATCATGGCGGTCGGTGGTTCCACCAACGCGGTGCTCCACTTGATTGCCATCGCGAAGGCGGCTGGTGTTCCACTCGCCCTGGCAGATTTTCAGAAAGCAAGCGATCGAGTTCCGCTATTAGCGGACCTCAAGCCCAGTGGGCGCTATGTGCAAGAGGACCTGCACGCCGTAGGTGGGACGCCCGCCGTCATGAAGTATCTGCTGGAGCGAGGGTTCCTCAACGGTGAGTGTGTGACTGTCACAGGCAGAACATTGGCGGAGAACCTAGCTGACGCCCCCGGACTGAAGGAAGGACAGCAGATCATTCAGTCGGTGGAGAGCCCCGTGCTTCCGCGTGGACATATTCGGATTCTCAAGGGGAATCTCGCTCCCGAAGGTGCGGTGGCGAAGATCACGGGGAAGGAAGGAGAGCGCTTCGCGGGTTCGGCGAAGGTCTACGACTCCGAAGAAGCGATGCTCGCCGGTCTCGAGAAAGGCGAAATCACCAAAGGCCACGTCGTCGTGATTCGGTATGAAGGTCCAAAGGGTGGACCCGGGATGCCGGAGATGCTGACGCCCACCTCCGCCATCATGGGTGCCGGGCTCGGCGCACATGTTGCGCTCCTGACTGATGGGCGGTTTTCCGGTGGCTCCCACGGTTTCATCATTGGACATATCACGCCCGAGGCGCAGGATGGCGGTCCTATTGCCCTCGTGCACGATGGGGATCGGATCACCGTCGATGCGTCGGCTTGCGCATTGGAGCTGAATGTACCCGAGGCTGAGCTCGCGTCACGCCGGCGTGCGTGGATTCAGCCGGCTACGAAGGCAACAGGCGGTGTACTCGGCAAGTATGTTCGTCTGGTGCAGTCCGCATCTGAGGGCTGCGTTACCGACTAACCCGATGGGCTGACTCGAGCCACACGAAGCGATCGGCTGTTTGATAGAATCGGCGTGTTGCGACACGTTGCACCATGATCGAGACGGTCGGACGGTACAAAATCGTCGACAAGATCGGCCAGGGCGGCATGGGAGTGGTCTACAAGGCACTCGACCCGCTCCTGCAACGTACTGTTGCCGTCAAGCTCATTGGCGAAGTCGCTCCCGCCGATTTCGAGTCGCGCGAACGATTTCTCAGAGAAGCGCGCGCCGCCGGGGGGCTTGCTCACCGAAACATCATCGTCATTCACGATCTTGGCGAGGATCAGGAACGTCTGTACCTCGCCATGGAGTATCTGGTCGGTAGGAGCCTCTCGGTGTTCCTGGCTGAGGGGCGACCGCCTCTTCGGCGCGCCCTCGAGATCATCATCGACGTCTGTCATGGACTCGAGTACGCGCATCATCAGGAGATTGTCCACCGAGACATCAAGCCCGCAAACATCTTCGTGACAGATACCGGCGAGGTGAAGATCCTCGACTTCGGTTTGGCGAGGCTTGTGAGTTCCTCGCTGACCCGCAGTCAGGCGCTCATCGGCACTGTCAACTACATGGCACCAGAACAGGTGCTGGGCGAGCAGGTCGATCGCCGCGCCGATTTGTTTGCGGTGGGCGCAGTCCTGTACGAGATGCTCGTCGGCCGGAAAGCGTTTGAGTCGCCATCGTTCGCGAACACGATGTACCGGATTTTGCAGAACGAGCCGGAGCCGATCGAGACTCACAATCCCGATGTGCCGGCCGACCTCATTGCCGTCGTTAGGCGCGCCCTCGCGAAACGCCCCGACGACAGATACCAGAGCGCCGGAGATCTTCTTCGCGATCTTGTGGTCTTTCGCGACTCTGCTTCCGTGGCGCTGTTACGCGACGGTGCCCGCACGAGAACTCCTGAGGTCGGGACATCTACCGTCCGACTCGTCCGACGTGACGGCGAAATTCAGCCGCGTTCGGGCATGTGGTCGCAGCGCAGGGCCAGGACGACGGCGCTCGTGGGTGGTTTGCTCACCATTGGGTTCGTAGGGTCGTATCTGTGGCGCCCTGTGACGCCCTCCGCGCCCGTTTCGTCGAACCCAGCGGGACCGGCCGTCGAGGTGCCCGTTGCGGGCGGCGCTCCAGCGTTGCCTTCGCCATCGGTTTCGGCGTCGCAAGAGGCAACAACGCCCACCGCTCCGCCCGAGCGTCCGGCACCACCACCGGCTGCGGAGCGCTCGCCTGCAGCCGTTGAAAGAAGGCGTGAACCGGACGCCATCGCTGCGAGTCGGGCGGCCGAGGAAACAAAGTTCGCCGCCGCGATGGCGAAGTTGGGGCAGACTCGGGCGTCGGCGGAGGCTGCGGGCGCGCCGACGCTCGCCATGGCGGCCTACGGCGCGGCGATTGCCCTCGAGACTGAAGCCCGTCAGCTCTTGGCTTCGGGTCGACCGACCGAGGCCATCGCACGTGCGGTCGAATCCGACGCAAGCTTCCGTGGTGCCGAGATCGAGGCGCGGGCCGAAGCCTCGTCACGGGAACGCCTTCGTCCAGTGGATCCGCCAGTGCCGGCACGGTCGCCCCCCAGCGAGACGCGGACCGCCCCGGCTGCGGAGCCTCCACGGGCCGAGTCTCGCCCCGCCCCACGCGCTCCCGAGCCGGTCGTGACTCCCGCGAATGCGGAGGACGCGATTCGCGAGGTCATCGCGCAGTACGTCGGAGGACTGGAAAGCCGGAACCTCGCGGCGTTGAAGCGAGTCTGGCCTTCGCTCGGCGGGGCTCAGGAGCGGGCGATTCAAGCGGAGTTCCAAAACGCGCGCGCAGTACAGGCACGCTTCGTCGATCCCCGCATCACAGTGAGCGGAGAGACAGCCACCGTCACCGGAATCCGCCAATACAATCTCGTGACGCAGGATGGTCAGCGGCTGGCGACCGTCACACGAACCACGATTAGCCTGAGTCACGGTGGCGGTGCCTGGGTGATCGAGCGCGTCAATCACCAACCGCAATGAGGGGTCCCTCTCAGATGGCTCATATCCGTGGCGTGGCGTGTCTGGTTGCCTTGGTCCTGATCGCCGGCTTTCCCGCCAGACTCCATGCGCAGAGCACAGACGCCACCGGGCTGGCGACACTCATCGAGGACGTGTTTGGCCCCCGTGGCCTCACCGTGAACAGTGAGGCGGCGCTGCCAGACGGATCGACGCATTCGGCTCATTTCAACAGCGCGTTCCAATCGAACTTTCGCCGGTTCAACATTGCCATCGCCAGCCAGTTGTCGTCGTTGCCGTTGCCGTCGCCGGCCTCGGGATTCACATACCGATTCGATGCGGCCACCGGGACATTCACGAGATCCACTCAGAGCTTCGGGCCCATTCTCGCCGACAGAGCAGAAACAATTGGCCGAGGCAAGTTCCTGTTCGGCTACAACCTCCAGGCGTTCTCGTTCGATTCGCTTGACGGGGTAGACCTTCGGCACGTCCCGGCCGTCTTTACGCACGACGATGCACAGCTTGGCGGCGGGCGTACCGACGTTGTTGTGACGAATAACGCACTCGAACTCAGTGTGGCCCAGTTCACCGGATTGGTGGTCTATGGTGTGAACGATCGCCTGGACGTATCCGTTGCAATCCCGCTGGTCCACACACGGCTGGCGGTTGCGTCGGCCGCGGTGATTCGCCGGTTCGGCACGACGCCCGAAGCGGGCGTCCACTTCTTCGCTGACCCCGATGCCCCGGACGGTATCGGGGACCACCGGGAGTTCGCCGCGAGCGGGTCGGCGACGGGGATTGGGGATGTGTTGCTACGTGCGAAGGGCACCCTCGTGCGCCGAGGTCAGAGCGGCGTTGCGGCCGGTCTGGAAGTACGCGTGCCGAGCGGCGACGAGGACGACCTCCTCGGTTCGGGCGGATGGGGCGTGAAGCCGTTCGCCGTGCTCTCATTCTCGTACAAGAGTGTGTCCCCTCACGTCAACCTTAGTTACCAGTGGAACGGGAGCAGCGTGCTGGCAGGGGATGTGACAACGCGCGTAAAGAGCGGTTTGCCAGATCGCCTCATGTTCGCGGCGGGATTCGACGCCGGAATCAACGCTCGCCTGACCATCGCGGTCGACGTCCTGGCAGATCGCGTTCTGAGCTCTCCACAACTCGAAGTCGTCCCGTTTGCGGCGAGTGGTCCTCTCGGGTCCGCTGTGTTCGAGGACATCGCCTTCCAACTGAGGTCCTACTTCATCAGCAACGGCTCGGCCGGCATGAAGGTGGCCCTTCGCGAAGGACTCCTCGCCAACTTCAACATGCGATTCAAAATCAGCGGCAAGGGGCTCGTCGACCATCTCACCCCGATGGTCGGCCTCGAATACACGTTCTAAGCACGGCCGGGCACGGGCTCACGATTTTGGAACGCTAGCCTTCTTGCGGGTCTTCTTCGGGGGCTTGCCTGGTTCGAGGGTTTCCGACCGTTCCAAATTCACCATGGGCGTTGAGAATCGGCGAATCCCGTGCTCGTCGAAATCAATGACGACGTGGTATTCGTCAATCAACCGAATCGTGCCGGTGCCGTATTGTGCCTGAGAGACCCGATCGGCAATCGCATAACGCATATCCACCTCCTGATTGAGGGCACGCAACTTCGTGCCCGACTGGCTAGCCGAGGATCTTCCTCAGTTCGTCGCCTTCCATCACTTCGACCTCGAGCAGCCGCCGTGTGACGATTTCGAGCATGTCGCGTTTCGCTCCGAGAATGCGTCGCGCCGCCGCGTGCGCCTCGGTCATGATGCGTTTGACTTCCGTGTCGATAAGTCGTGCAGTGTCCTCGGCGTACGCGCCACGCTCGGGCCCTATCTGTACGTCGAGGAACTTGCTCCGCTTTGGGCCCTCGTAGTTGATGGCACCAAGTGCTTCGCTCATGCCCCATTCAGTGACCATGGCGCGTGCGATATCGGTGGCCCGCAGAAGATCATTCTGCGCCCCAGTCGAAATCTCACCGAGCGCGATCTCTTCGGCGGTGCGCCCCCCGAGGAGGACCGCAAGCTGATTGTGCAGATCCTGGCGCTGCATGAGATACCGGTCCTCCAGCGGAAGCTGCATCGTGTATCCGAGGGCTCCGAATCCCCTCTGGACGATCGAGATTTTGTGGACGGGATCCATGCCCGGTATCGTGGTCGCCACAATCGCGTGGCCGGACTCGTGATACGCCACAATCTCGCGCTCCTTCTGGCTCATCACGCGCTTCTTCTCGAGCCCGGCAATGAGACGATCGATGGCTTCGTCGAAGTCCGCCATTTCGACCGACGATTTGTCTTTCCGAGCGGCCAGCAGCGCGGCCTCGTTCACGAGGTTCGCGAGATCGGCGCCCGCGAACCCCGCCGTCCGTGCGGCGACGATCTTCAAGTCGACCTGGACTGACAGCTTCACGTTCTTGGCATGGATGCGCAGGACCTCCTCGCGACCTTTGACGTCGGGCTTGTCCACGAGCACCTGTCGATCGAAACGACCTGGACGGAGCAGGGCAGGGTCGAGCACCTCGGGCCGGTTCGTCGCGGCCATGATAATCGTCGCTTTCCGCGAATCGAACCCATCCATCTCTGCCAGAAGCTGGTTGAGCGTTTGCTCGCGCTCTTCGTGCGAGCCCATGGGGCCCTGCACGCGCGCACGGCCGAGCGCGTCGAGCTCATCGATGAAGATGATGCAGGGAGCTTTTTGCTCCGCTTGGGCGAATAGATCTCGCACGCGCGCGGCGCCCACACCGACGAACATCTCCACGAACTCGGAGCCGCTCAGACTGAAGAACGGTACCTTCGCCTCACCGGCCACCGCCCGCGCGAGGAGTGTCTTACCCGTGCCCGGCGGGCCGACAAGCAGCACACCCTTCGGAATCCTGCCGCCGAGCGTTGTGTACTTCCCTGGATTCCTCAGGAACTCGACGATCTCCTTGAGTTCCTGTTCGGCCTCGTCCACGCCCGCTACGTCGGCAAAGCTGACCTTCACGTCGTCTTCCGCAAAGACGCGGTGCTTGCTGCGCGCGAACGACATCACGCCACCCTCCGCACCGCCCATACGTCGGAAGGAAAAGTTCAGAACGGCGAATAGCAGAAGCAGCGGAAGGATCCACCCGAGCAGCTCAGGCAGCCAGGCGTTGGCCTGATCCCCCGTGTATTTCACGCCGGCGGCTTCGAGGTCTTCGACGAGTTTTGGGTCCTCGATTCGCGCCGTGTTGAAGTTGGTCGCCCCGTTCGTCTCACGCTTGAACGTGCCGCGGAGGGCCTGGTCGCCCACGAACACTTCGGCCACTTGGCCCGTGCGAACCGACTGTTTGAACTCGCTGTACGAAAGAGCGCGCCCCGTGGGTGCCATCAGCCAGGTCTGGCCGATCGCGAGCAGCAGCAAGAACCCCGCGACGTACCAAACAAATCCAGTGGGTCGTTTACCAGGGCCCCACAGCCGACGGCCCACCGGGCGCTTCTCGCGTGCGTTCACGCTGCCACCGGTTGCTTTTTCTCGAACCTAAGACCGTCACCCCCGAAGTCCACGACAATGTGGTCGCCGTCGTGGAACTCGCCTTGGAGGAGACGTATCGAGAGTGGGTCGAGGACACGTCGCTGGATCGCGCGCTTCAATGGTCGCGCGCCGTACATCGGATCGTAGCCGTCGGAGACGATAGCAGCCTTGGCCGCCTCGGTCAGGTCGACCTTGATCTTCCTATCTTCCAACCGCTTCAACAGGCCGTGGATTTGAATGTCGAGAATCAACTTCATGTCCTCGAGCCCCAGTGGGTGAAAGAAGATGACGTCGTCGATCCGGTTGATGAACTCGGGTCGGAAGTGCTGCCGGAGCACTTCGGTTACTCGGCGTTTCAGTCCTTCGCTCAATACGTTGGCGGCTACGGCCGTTCCGCCCGATGCCTCGGCGATGATCTGGCTGCCTAGATTCGACGTCATGATGACGACGACGTTCTTGAAGTCGACCGTGCGTCCCTTGCCGTCTGTGAGGCGACCATCATCCAACAACTGCAGCAAGACGTTGAGGACCTCGGGGTGTGCTTTCTCGATTTCGTCGAACAAGACCACCGCGTATGGACGCCGGCGTACCGCCTCGGTGAGTTGCCCGGATTCCTCATAGCCGACGTATCCCGGAGGGGCGCCAATCATTCGCGAGACCGTGTGTTTCTCCTGGTACTCCGACATGTCGATACGAATCATCGCGTGTTCGTCGTCGAACAGGAACTCGGCCAGGGCTCGCGCGAGCTCCGTCTTGCCGACACCTGTTGGTCCGAGGAACACGAAGCTACCGAGAGGGCGATGAGGGTCCTGGAGACCCGCGCGAGCACGGCGGATCGCATTGGCGACCGCAAGGATCGCTTCGTCTTGGCGGACGACACGCGCGTGGAGGCGCTCCTCCATGTGAATCAGCTTCTGGATTTCACCTTCCATCAACCGACTCACCGGAATGTTCGTCCACTTCGCCACCACGTCCGCGATGTCTTCTTCGTCGACTTCTTCCTTCAGCATCCGCTGACTCTTCTGAAGCTCGGTCAGGCGGGCCTCTTCGTCGCGGATCCGCCGTTCCAACTCAGGCAGCCGCCCATACTGCAGTTCAGATGCCTTCGCGTAATCGCCGGCGCGCTGCGCCCGCTCGATCTCGAGTCGCACCTGTTCGAGCTCTTCCCTGACCGTGCGGGCTGCCTGGATGGCTTCCTTCTCCTGCGTCCAATGCGCCGTGAGACGAGTTTGCTCCGCTTTCAAGTTACCGAGCTCACTGTCGAGCCTTCCGAGCCGCTCGAGAGACGCTTTGTCGGTCTCTTTTCGTAACGCCTCGCGCTCGATCTCGAGCTGCATGATGCGACGCCGGACCTCGTCCAGCTCGACCGGCATCGAGTCGATTTCCATACGCAGTTTAGACGCGGCCTCGTCCATGAGGTCGATGGCCTTGTCCGGCAGAAACCGATCAGAGATGTAGCGGTGCGACAGCACCGCGGCCGCCACGAGGGCCGCGTCCTTGAACTTCACGCCATGGTGGATCTCGTAGCGTTCGCGAAGACCCCGAAGAATCGAAATCGTGTCCTCGACGGTGGGTTCGCCGACCAGCACCGGTTGGAACCGGCGTTCGAGCGCCGCGTCCTTCTCGATGTATTTTCGGTACTCGTCGAGGGTCGTCGCGCCAATCGTGTGCAGCTCGCCACGCGCCAGCATGGGCTTCAGCATCTGTGAGGCGTCCATTGCGCCTTCCCCAGCACCCGCACCCACCACGGTATGTAGCTCATCGATGAAGAGCACGATCTCGCCCTCGGACTCGGTGATTTCCTTGAGCACCGCTTTGAGGCGCTCTTCGAACTCACCCCTGTACTTCGCACCGGCCACGAGCGCGCCCATGTCGAGAGCGAAGATCTTCTTGTTCTTCAGCCCTTCCGGAACGTCCCCGCGAATGATGCGCTGGGCCAGTCCCTCGACAATGGCCGTCTTCCCGACACCAGGCTCGCCGATGAGAACCGGGTTGTTCTTCGTGCGGCGCGACAGCACTTGAATCACGCGCCGTACTTCCTCGTCGCGGCCGATAACCGGGTCGAGCTTGCCCTTGCGTGCGAGTTCGGTGAGATCCCGACCGTAGCGGGTGAGCGCCTCATACGTGGCTTCCGGATTCTGCGATGTCACACGCTGGTTGCCCCGCACCTGCGTCAGGGCGGCGTAGAGCGCGTCCTTGGTGACACCGGCACGTTGGAGGTATTGGGCTGCCGGCGAGCGACCGGCCTCGGTGGCGAGGGCGAGCAAGAGGTGCTCTGTGCTCGTGAACTCGTCCTGTAGGCGCTGGGCTTCAGCTTCCGCGGAGTCGACGACGAGAGTCACCCGCGGCGACAGGCGCAGCTCGGCGCCGTGCGTTTGCGGGAGAGTCTTGAGAAGCGCGCGCACGTCTGGCGCCACGCGGGTCGGATCGAGATTCATTTTCCGCAGGATCGACTGAACGATTCCGCCCTGTTGCTCGACGAGCGCGACGAGCAGGTGCTCGGGCGTGACCTCCGCATGGTGCTGCTCGCTTGCGAGGTGCTGCGCGGCCAACAGCGCCTCCTGCGCTTTCTCGGTGAACTTGTTGAGGTTCATGTGCTTCCCTACGCGGCGCTGTGTGACTTCGCCGCTGTTTCTAGCAATTTCGCGAGCGCTTGATAGTGCTCCCGCTCCTCGGGCGTGAGTTGTGTGGGTACCTGCACCTCGACTCTTGCATATAGATCGCCTTTGTCTCCTTCCTTGTTGATGGCCGGCATGCCGTAGCCCCTCAGCCGGAAGACCTGTCCGTTCTGCGTCGCCGGGGGAATGCGAAGTCGCGCAGGCTTACCCGTCAGCGTCTGGACCTCAGCTTCTCCTCCAAGCACGGCGACCGTCACTGGCACAGGAGCTTTGACATGGAGATCGCGTCCTTTTCGCTCGAACGTTGGATGTGGAGCGAGTCGCACTCGAAGATACAGATCGCCGGACGCGGCTCCAGCAGTCCCGTGTTCGCCCTCGCCCCCGACTCGAACGCGCGAGCCGTCGCCGACACCGGCCGGGATGCGGACATCGACAGTTCGTGCGTGACCGTCATGTTTCAACGAGAGTCGTCGGGTACTTCCTTGGTAGGCGTCTTCGAGCGTCAGCTCCAGCTCGTGCTCGATGTCGCGACCCCGACGTTGACGCGCGCGGGCGTTCCTCGAACCCCGTCCGGCCGACGTTCCACTCTCTGGCCCGCCTCCGAAGAAGGTGGTGAAGAAATCGGAGAAAGGATTTGCATTCCCAAACATTTCCTCCATTTCTTCAGGTGTCATCGAACGAAAGCCGCCGCGTGCGCCGGCGCCACCTGCATTCCACTCCCCAGCAAACGGGTTGGCGGCGCCCTGCGCCTCGGCTTGTTCGTACATCCGCCAGTTCGCCCCGAGCTCGTCGTACTTCTTTCTCTTGGATGCGTCGCCGAGCACTTCGTACGCTTCGTTGATCTCCTTGAACTTCGCCTCGGCTGCCTTGTCTCCAGGGTTCACGTCCGGGTGATGCTTGCGCGCGAGCTTACGGAAGGCCTGCTTGATCTCCTTTTCAGTCGCGGCCTTTCCGACGCCGAGTGTTGAGTAGTAGTCTTTGAAGTCCATGTCAGCAAAGTCGTAGCTCTCGGCTTAAGCCGGAGGCCACAAGGCAATCTTCATAATCCCAGCGCATCGTTGAGACGCCGGATCTCCATCAGCAATTGGCGGCGACCTTGGTCAGTCGAAAGCATATTTTCTTCGATCAGGGGTTGCATGCGCTGCACGACCTCAGCTATTGAAAGCAATCGCTGGACTCCCGCCAGATTGATACCGAGCTCATCAACGAAATGTTTGATCGTCCGCAGGCGCTCCAGCTCATCGCGGTTGTACAGGCGCATGCTCCCGATGGTTCGCGATGGCTGGATCAGGCCGAGGCGCTCGTACTTCCGCAACGTCTGCGGGTGCATGCCCAGCATCTCAGCAGCCATGCTGATGAAGTACAAGTCTTGTTCGAGCGCCATGTGGAGTTGTCGAATCTGGCCCAGTCGCGTCGAAAAGTTGATACACTCCGAGTGTAGGCATTGATACGAGTCGTGTCAAGTCGATGCGGTAGGATGGAAACGACTTGGACCTCGCCGCTTCAGATTTCCTAACAATTGCTCTGCTCGTCGTCCTCGAGGGCATGCTCAGCGCCGACAATGCCCTCGTGATGGCCATCATGATTCTTGGCCTTCCGAAGGCAGCGCACAAAAAGGCTCTCCGCTATGGCCTCGTTGGAGGCTTCATCCTCCGGATTGTCGCCACGCTGCTCGCGGTGTATTTAATCCGAGTCGCGTGGGTGAAACTCTTCGGCGGCATCTATCTCCTGTATCTCACGTACTCGCACTTCTGGGGACACGAAGCAGGTACCGATCGTCGCCGAGCACCCAAGGCGAAGCCGTGGCTTGGCCTGTCGGCGTTTTGGGCAACTGTCCTTCGCGTTGAGCTCGTCAACTTGGCGTTCTCGATCGATTCCATACTTGTCGCCGTGGCGATGTCTCCGAAGGTGTGGGTGGTCGTTACCGGCGGGATCCTCGGCATCGTGGCCATGCGTTTGGTCGTGGGACAACTACTCGTGCTCGTCCAGCGCTATCCGGCCCTCGTAGACGCCGCATTCGTGATTATCGCGTGGGTTGGCCTCAAGCTCGGCCTCGAGTACATGCATGATGCCCACTACATCGACCTGGAGATTCCTCGAGCGCTGTCTATCGGTCTGATCGTTGTGATTTTTGCCATCGCCTTTGTGTACGCCAGACTTCAGGGGCCAGTCGAGGAGGTCAACTCGTTGACCGAAGAAGCGGAGGTAATGATGGCGACAGGAGAAAAGTCAATGGATCGCATGGAAGGGCGCGTTCAGAAGTAGATCGACCCGTCCGGTAAGATTGGAAGCGTCGTGGATATTGCTGCTTCCGACCTGCTGACGGTTGCCCTCCTCGTCCTGCTCGAAGGGCTTCTCAGCGCCGACAACGCGATGGTACTCGCGGTGCTGGTCTTGGGTCTCCCGAAGCCGGAGCAGCGCAAAGCGCTTCGCTACGGCATCGTTGGTGCCTTTGCGTTCCGCGTCCTGGCGATTCTCGCTGCGGCCTACCTCATCCAGATTCGCGCCGTGATGTTGATCGGCGCGGCATACCTGCTGTGGCTTCCGTACAGCCATTTCACCAGACATGCAGATGCGGCAGGAAGGCGCGCTCAGAACAAGGCGGAGTCGTGGCTGGGAATGTCACCGTTCTGGTCCACGGTCGTCAAAGTTGAGCTCACCGACATAGTCTTCGCCATTGATTCGATTCTCGTTGCGGTGGCGATGTCGAACAAGCTGTGGGTCATTATCACCGGAGGGATCTTGGGGGTGATCGCGATGCGTCTGGTGATTGGCCAGCTCCTCGTGCTGGTTACCCGCTATCCTGCCCTCGTCGACGGAGCATTCGTGATCATCGCCTGGGTGGGGATCAAGCTCCTACTGGAGTATCTCCATGGCGCCGAGTACATTCATTTCGAGCTGCCAAAATGGCTGTCGCTGGGGTTGATCGTCGTGATCTTCGCGGTTGCATTCGTCTACGCCCGAATCACGGGACCGGTAGAGGAGAGCGCGCTCGGAGCCGACGCAGAGGAAATGTTGAATGCGGAAGATCGGACGATCGACGCAATTGATGGTGACGTGCGGAAGTAGAGACTACCGGCGGCCAGCTGGTGTCAGTGTCGTCTCGCGTCTCTCGGTTCCGCGCACGTAGATCACTTTGGTGGGCTCGCCGACCTTCAGGAGCTCGAGAGCGTAGGTATAGTCGTAGATATTCGAAATCGTCTGACCGGAGATTTCGACGATGACGTCGCCTTTCTGAAGGCCGGCTTGCTCGGCTGGACCCCCGCCGACTACTCCTCCGAGGAGGAGACCTTTCGCGTTGGACGCATAGTCCGGCACTGTGCCCGTGAAGACGCGTATGCCGGCCCGGCCCGCCGTCTGCAAGGACTGTTCGACTTTCGTGAACTGAGGCGGTTGGTCGGCGTCCATGACCCTGCGAACGATCGCGGCCGCCATGGTCGCGACACGATCGAGGTCCTCGTAGTTGATCTTGTCCGCGGTGTCAGATGGCTTGTGATAATCGGAGTGAGCGCCCGTCGTGAACGAAAGACTCGGCACTCCGGCCTGATTGAACGTGGCGACATCGCTCGGCTGATACGGGTCCGGCTGGATGGCGAGGTCGAAGCCGGCGGCGATGTTCGCGCGTTCCAAGACCGCCGGCCAGAAGGGGCTCGTCCCGGTCGCTTGAACGGCCAGCTTGTTCTCCTGCATCCGGCCGACCATGTCGAAGTTGAGGTAGGCGGCAAGCTGCGCCACCGGCAAGGGGGAGGCACCGACAAAGGCACTCGACCCGACGAGGCCGATTTCTTCCGCCGACCAGAGGGCGATGAGCAGGTTGCGCCGACGCGGTTGATTAGCCAACACCTGGGCAATCGCCAATACGGCGGCTGTACCCGAGGCATTGTCGTCGGCGCCAAGATGTGCCCGTCCCGCTTCGTCTCGGGCCGCGAGGGAGTTGCTGCCTCCTCGGCCGAGATGGTCGTAGTGGGCGCCAACCGCCACCCATGGTCGCTCGACAGTCGCAACCGGAGAGGAGGCGGGCAGATATGCGAGGACATTGCGGCCCGTTTGCTTCTCGCGAACGAGAACAGTCTTGAGCGTGAGTGTGATGCCCGGCAGCTCAAATCCCGCGACATGGGGATTACCGCTGTCGAGTTCCTGCTGCACGGCCTGGAGGGATCGTGTCCCCGTAAACATCGACATGGCGACGCTGCCACTCACGCTGGCTGCCGGGATTCCGGAACCGGCGAGCGCCGTGTCGAATGTCATCGGAATCGTCTGCCCCGCGTTCGGTGACCGCGGGCCGGTCACGACGAGCAGCCCACGGGCGCCCCGCTGTCGCGCCGCCATCGCCTTGTAGCGCAGGTCCGAGTAGCGAGCGAGAATGGAGCGGGTTTTCTGGTCCGCGTCTTCGGGAAAGTAACGAAGCACGACCACGATCTTGTCTTTGACCTCGAGACCTGCATAACTGTCGTAGCCGAAGTTCTGCGCCTCGGGCACGACGATGCCGTATCCGGCAAAGACTGGGGGCGCTGAAAGGTCGGCGTCGTCAGAGAAGGACAGCGCTTGTATGTCAGTTGGCGCGACGAAGCTGTTCTGGCCCTCGGCGCCACGCGAGACCGTCAGCCGAGACCCGCCATCCTTGCTTCCTGCCGTGAATTCGAACGAGGCGAACATGTCGGTGCGGCCTGGCAACGGTTTGGCGCCCAGTCGAGTGAGCTCGGCGGCGATGTAGTCTCCAGCAAGGCGTTCGCCCGGCGAGCCGGCTTCGCGGCCACCGAAGCGCTCTGACGCCAGCGTCCGAACCTGTTCGCGCGTGCGAAGGCTCGCGGGCGTTTGCGCAGAAACCGGCGCCATGCAGGAAGCGATGAGCAGGGCAAACGAAAGACCGAGCGTTCGATGCAGCATGTTGTCTCTCTTCATCTTACGCGTTATCCGCACGCCGAAGCGCGCGGGCTACTTACGATCCGGGGCAGCCGCAAGCGCCGATAACGCCGCCTGATGATTCCACGCCGCGAGAAAGATCTGACCTTCACGACCACCCGCGCGGTTCGAAGTCCATGCCAACTGACGACCATCTGGTGAGGGGACGGGAAGTCCGTCAAATCCGTCCGAGTAGGTGACGCGAACCGGCTCCTTCTTTCCGTCAATGTCCACGAGGAACACTTCGAAGTTCTCAAATCCGAGCTTGTTCGAAGAGAAGAGAATGTATGCCCCCGATGGGTGGATGTAAGGTGCCCAACTCATCGCGCCGAAACGGGTGATCTGCCGCTGGTCGCTCCCGTCGAGGTTCATGGTCCACACATCGGCGATCAGCCCGCGTTCATCAAAGCGTCGCCAGATGATTCGTTTGCCGTCGGGTGAAAAGAACGGCCCGCCGTCGTAGCCAGGAACTTGCGTGAGGCGTTTGGCAGTGGCTCCATCCGCATCAGCCCGCATGATGAAAATCTCGCCGAAGTAGCTGGGGTCGACCTCGAGTTGTTTCCCCTCGGCCGTGGTCAAGGCTCGGTCGTATCCGTCCCGCGTCGAGGAGAACACGATCCATTGGCCGTCTGGCGAGTAGCTTCCCTCGGCATCGTAACCGCGAGCGTTGGTGAGCCGCTGCAGCGATCCGGTCTTGGCATTCCGGACGTAGAGCTCCATCTCGGGGTCGTAGTCCCACGCATACCGGCGCTCTTGGCCGGAGGCCCTGAACTTCAATTCTTCGGCCTGTAGATCCTTCGACCGTGGATCGTGGTGCGTGGACGCGAAAAGGATGTCGCCCGTTGTTGGACGGATGAACGAGCACGTCGTCTTTCCATACCCTGGAGAGACTCGTGTCGTTTCACCGGTCGCGAAGTCGAGAGCGTAGATCTGGTAGAAGGGATTCCCAGGCTCGCGCTCGCTTTGGAATACCAGACGTTGGCCATCGGGAGACCAGTAGCCCTCGCCGGCCCGGCGCCCCTCTACCGTGAGCCTTCGGATACGGGTCAGGAAGTCACGCTCCTGGGGCTGGGCGGGTTGTTGGGCGGCCGTGGTCGGGTCGGAGCCCAATGCCCCCAACACCGCCACCAGAACAAAGACCGGAACGAGACGTTTAAATGAGCAGTCCATCGCAGGTAATTATTAACTACGATTGAGGGCACGCGGATCTGACGCTCCGCATCGACCGTTCACACCACATCTCATCGTGCGGCTGCCCACTCTGCGAGCATTTTCGGTCCCGAAATGGCTGATTGTTATCGCCGGGACCGCCGTTTTCATCGTGGCGGCGATGACGGCCACCTGGACTGTTCGTCACGCCTGGGCCATCTACAGGCTCAATCGTGGCGTTGGCGACACAGTGTTCTATGACGCCGCGGGCCGGCCATGGTTTCGCCTCGACGAGCAGCGTCGGGACGTTCCGCTCGAGCAGATATCGACGTATTTCAAGGACGCGGTGATTGCGGTCGAGGACCATCGCTTCTACCTGCATCCAGGCATCGATCCCGTCGCGTTGGCCAGGGCGACCGTCTACAACCTTCGCACCGATGAAGGAACGCAGGGCGGCAGCACGATCACGCAGCAACTCGCCCGCACGCTCTTCCTGTCAAACGCGCAAACGTACGGCCGCAAGCTCAAAGAGGCCGCCTTGGCAGTCATGCTCGAAATCTTCCTCAGCAAGCGGGAGATTCTGCAGCTGTACATGAATCGCGTGTACCTAAGCGGTGGCATCTACGGCGTCGAGACCATGTCACAAAAGATGCTGCGAAAGTCGGCGGCGCAGTTGACTCTTGGGGAAGCGGCGCTGGTGGCAGGGATCATCCGCGCCCCGGCTTCATACTCTCCGTGGAATCACTACGACGCCGCTCGACGGCGCAGCTTCGTGGTCTTGCAACGGATGCGCGAGGAAAAGAAAATCAGCGCAACGCAGGAACAGGCGGCCCGCGAGGAACGCATCGCGATTCAGCCGCCGCCTACCGTGTCGAGCGCGCGTCACGGCTACGCGAAAGAGTTCTTGCGGCAGGAGTTTCGCAATATTTATGGCGGAGACAACCCACCAGATTGGGTTGTGCAGACCACGTTCGTACCTGAAGTGCAGGATGCGGCCGAGTTGGCCGTACGCGAGGGTCTTAGGCGACTCGGCATACAAGGGCTGCAGGCGGCCCTCGTCGCAATCGATCCATCGACTGGCAACCTGCTCGCGATGGTTGGTGGTTCGGACTTTGCGATCACGCCCTTCAATCGTGCGATGCGCAGCAAGCGCCAACCCGGGTCCGCTTTCAAGCCTTTCGTCTACGCAGCGGCGCTCGAATCTGGGCTATCGCCTGTTTCCACGATCTCCGGTTTGCGCCAGGTGGCGGTAAAGGCGCCGGAGGGCGTCTGGATTCCCCGCGACGAGCGCGCAGGAGGACTGGACTCGATGACGCTGCGCGATGCGTTGCGCGACTCCAACAACGCCGCCGCGGTCCTGCTGCAGCAGCGCGTGGGTTCCCGAGCTGTGTTGCGGCTCGTCAACGACCTGGGGGTCACCGACCAACCCAATGTCCCCTCGCTGGCGCTTGGTACCGGACTCGTCAGCCCTCTCAGCTTGACGGCGGCGTTTGCCGTCTTCCCGAACATGGGTTATCGCGTGCGTCCACGGGGGCTCGTGTCGGTGACCAACGCGACGGGCGACACAGTGCATCAGGTCCACGTGTCGCGCGAGCGAATCCTGTCTGAGCAGGTCGCGTTTCAAATGGTGACCATGCTTCAGGACGTGGTGACACGGGGGACGGGCGCCGGTGTGCGAGCGTACGGCGTGAACTGGTCCATCGGCGGCAAGACCGGTACGACCAACGACTCGAATGATGCCTGGTTCGTCGGCTTCTCCTCTTCTGTGGTCGCAGGCGTGTGGGTGGGCTTCGATCAACCACAGACGATTCGCGATGGTGCCTCCGGGGCGCGAGTCGCGATGCCGATCTGGGCGGACTTCATGCGACGTACGGCGCGACGGCTGCCCTCATCGAGCTTTACACCACCAGGCGAGTTACGCGAGCAGGAGCTATGCCTGATCTCGTACCAACGACCGCTTGAAGGGTGCCCGACCTACACGGAGTATTTCAAGGACGGCGACGACATTCCCACGCGCCTGTGCACGATTCACACAGGCACGCTGAAGCAGCGCGCACAGCGTGCTGTCGAGGGCTTGCTTGGCGCCCTAAGCCGCGGCATCCGAGGCTTGTTCAAGTGATGGTGGCTGAGCCAAAGCGTTGCTGGTGGTGTGGAACGGATCCGCTCTACGTACGCTATCACGACGAAGAGTGGGGGAGGCCCGTCAGGGACGATCAGCGGCTGTTTGAGAAGATTTGTCTGGAAGGATTCCAAGCTGGACTCAGCTGGTTGACGATCCTTCGCAAACGCGAGAACTTCCGAAGGGCCTTTGCCGACTTCGACTATGAGCGTGTAGCGCGCTTCACCTCGCGCGATGTGACGCGACTCCTGTCAGACGAAGGCATCGTTCGCCACCGAGGAAAGATCGAGTCAACCATCAACAATGCCAAACGCATCCTCGAGCTTCGGGCCGAGTATGGGTCTCTTGCGACCTTCGTCTGGAAATGGAAGCCTGCACCCGGATCTCGGCCGTCTCGGATTACGCGTGAGGTACTGACGGGGATGTCCGTCACGGAAGAGTCGAAGGCCCTGAGCAAACTGTTTCGCGACCGCGGATGGACTTTTGTCGGACCGACCACGACCTACGCGTTCATGCAGGCAATGGGGCTGGTCAACGACCACGTGGAGGACTGTGATTTTCGCAGGCCAAGTCGCGCCGGCTGAAGCCGGCGCGCCACATGCAGTCATTCCGATTTTTGTAGAGCGCACGCTGCGGCGTGCGCGATCTCTTACTGATCGGTGATTTGCAGCCCCTGTCTGACCCGACGGAACGTACTGTCGTAAGCGCTAGCCTCGCTCTGTGGCGCCACGCCGATTACGAACAACACGCTCTTGTCGCGCAGCTGCGTCGTCGAGAGGACGACAGATTCGCTCTGACCAGTTACGTCCGAGACGTTTGAAAGCGTCGTCGTCAATCCTGATCGGCCACCAATGCTGTCGCGCCGGTAGTTGCTCTGACGTTTCAAACTCGTGTTCGACCGCAGCAGGTTGCTGAGGAATTGGTCCGTGTCTCGCTGCAGGTTGCCGCTCCCGCCTTGAACCCCGATTTGCACACCGTGCGTGAACGAGGTTCGATTGCCGTCACTAAAGAACCCGCCATCGGGCGTGTAGGTGACGACGCCGTCATTGGCGCTCACCTCCTGCCAGTTGTCCGGGACGTTCACCTGCAAAAAGTTGCTCGGCCGGCGTGTGCGGTAACGATCGGAGGGCGGGTCCACGCGAACGGCAGTGCGCGTGCCGGCCGAGGTGGGCCGATTCCCGGCGCCGGTTTTACCTTTGGCAATCTGCTCGGCGGTCAAGGCCGGTGACATGTCGGCCAGCCGCGCGCGAATCGCTGAGAAGTTGCCAGTGTCCGCATTACCCGAAGTCTGCAACATTGCCGCCTCGCGGTTGATGGCCTCGTATCGATTGCCGGGATTGGGATGGCTGCTGAGCCATTCCGGTCCGCCGCCACCGCTTTGGGCTTCGATCGTCTTGAACATGTTGGCCATTTGCCGGGGGTCGTATCCAGCGCGGGCCAGGATTTGCGCGCCAAGGAGATCGGCCTGACTCTCGTACTCGCGTCCGTATTTCAGGAAATAGGTTCCGAGACCGAACTGCGATCCTTGCGCGATTACGTTGCCCGCCGTCCCACCGACGATGGCGCCGAGCACTTGTCCTGCAATGGCACCGATCTGAAACTTTTGACCTTTGGTCGCCTGCGCGGTCCCGTGACGCAACGCCACGTGAGAGATCTCATGGCCCATAACACCCGCAACCTCGGCCTCAGATTTGGCCGCCTCGATCATCCCGCGATTCAAGAACATCGGGCCGCCCGGGAGGGCGAAAGCGTTGATCTCCTTCTGGTTCACGACCTCGAAGGTGTAACGGAACTCAGAATGCCGAAACTCCTGCGGAATCGCGTCGACGAGCTTGCGGCCAACGTCTGAGACCCAGGCGTCGATTCGACTGTCACTAAGAAGCGGCAGCTCCTTGCGCACCTCAGCGGCGGCCTCCTGGCCGAGCTTAACGTCGTCTGCCGGCTTGTAATTGTTCTTGTCGGGTGTGATTTTGGTTTGCGTGGCCGCTGTGGCGGCGAGAGCGATCATCATCACCAGGGCACCGGCAAAGGGTCCGCGCCGACGAGTGTGGGTGTGCTGCGTCATGATCTTCTGCTCCTGCAAAGGACTCACCAACTGCGTCGACATGGTAGAGCTTCGTCACGTTGGGCAAGGGGCCTATTTGTGCCTTAGTAGGTCAGTACGACACCAATCGTCGCTCTCCAAAAACTGAGGCGCGTCCTCGTTACGCCCATCAGAGACTCGCTGTCTCCACGGACGCTTCGCACGTGGCGGAGGTCAAAACGAACGCCAGTCCGGTTCGTGACGAGCCCGATCGCACCGCCGCCTATGTTGATGGCGAGCAGATTCTCGTTCACGGTGAGGACGTTCCGCACATCTTCGATTCCGGCGTGCATCAGTCCCAAGCCCCCGACGAAGTAAGGTCGAAGGGATTCGCGCGTGACACCGAGAGGGACGGTAATGATGAGGTTGCCAGTCACCGTGGACAGCTGACTCCCGACCACGAGTCCGGCAAGATTATCTCGTTCGAAGTAGCGGGGGGCGTAGGCGAAATCGCCTTCCACGCCGAAGAGCCCTTTGCTCAACCAGACCCCGGAACCACCAACTATCAGCTGGTTGGACTGGCCGCCTTGCTCGAAGTCGATAAGGGTCGTGGTACCACCGAACGTTCCGCCGAAGAACGGAACCACGAGCCAATCGGCGCGCGCCTCCGCGGTGTAGAACACGATGAGTAGACAGCAAATCGCTACGGGACGAAGGCGGCTCACGTCAGGAGACGAGGAGCCGGAGAACAAGGCGGGCGAAGGTCGAAGTCGTGATGTCACCGCTGTCGAGAGCCAGTTGCGAGCCCAAACCATCGCTGTTAGCCATGAGGATGAGCGTTAGGTCGCGATTCGGGAGCTTCAGTACGAGCGATGAGTACGCGTCCTTGGCCACTCCAAGATGCCATACAAGTGGCTCGCCGTTGTAGTTCTGCACGAACCAGCCGAACCCGGTTGGGAGCGGCGTGCCATTGATGCGGACCTGAGTCCACGCACGCTGCAGGGTCACCGAGTCGAGCAAAATACGCAGCGCAGAGTCGAAACGCGCGAAGTCTCGAACTGTCGTCACGACGCCGTTCGCCGCGCTGGCCGGCGTGTTCGGGATTTCGGACCTGATCGCGACTCGCTCACGATCCACACGGTACGGCTGAGCCAGGCGCCCGAGCACGGCAGCATATCGTGTCAGGGCTTCGGGAGCGAACAGCTGCCGGTCGTCATCGGTGGGGGAGGCGAGTGCTCGACCAGGAACAGAACTCGCCATTCCAAGCCGGTCAAAGATCTCTTGTGCTAGGAGTTGGCGGTAGGGTGCGCCACCGCACTCGTCCATGACGGGTGTCAAGAGCGCGAATCGCGTCGCGTCGTAGTGGAACAGCAGACCTGAAGGCGCGGTATGGGAGAGCAATTGTTCGACTGTGGTCAGCGGTTCAGGAAAATCCGGCACCCATCTCGTGACGAGGTCGCCCGTGTCGAGGTAGCTCTCGTCAACGCACTTCTTGAGAAGCACGGTGCCGCCGAGGGTTTGCGAGAGGTCGGCAATGAAGTAGGGCGTCTCTGGCGAGGCCGGGGTGTTCGACTCGAGGTCTTGCCGACCAAAACCCCACTCCTTCAGCACCGAGCCGCCTTGCAGAACCGCTGCACTGAGCCCTGGGATCCCAGCTTGCTCGCGGAGCGAATCGAGATACCGTTCGAAGAGGGAGAGCGTCAGGCTCTGAGCAGAGGAAGGCTGCGCCAAGCCGATAACGGCAAGCACCACGGCGATGGCGACTCTGAGGGTGCGCACCTGATCTGTCAGATAGGAAACTCTGCAGGATCATAACATCCAGACCACTTCAGCTGGCAGGAGATGTGCTACAGTTTCGTCAGTCAACTGCATGAGTCACACTTCTGCACACCCTCGCATCTGGCAATGGCGCTCCAACAGGCTCCTGCCCGTCTGTTTTCTAGCTTTGCTAGCGACTGGAGGGGTGCTCCAGGCACAGACCGCCGAGGGCCTTCGGATTGTCCCGCTCGTGCGTGACGACCAAGTGCTGGTGTCGTTCACTCTGGCCGATGGCTTCACCGACGAAGTCCGGGCGGCAATTCAGAGTGGGCTCAAGACGACGTTCACCTATACAGTCGACCTCAGGCTGGATGTCCCGGGATGGGTGGATCGAACGATTGGCACCGCTACCGCCACCAGCAGCGTCGAGTACGACACGCTTGAGCGTCGGTACAAGGTTGTGAGGGTGATCGACGGCCGGACGGAGGAATCACGGGTCACCGAGGACGAGTCGGTAGTACGTCAGTGGCTGACGGTCCTGCAACGTCTTCCGCTGTTCAGGACGTCCGTGCTCGAGCCGAATCGCGAGTACCTACGTCCAGGTCAGAGCGACGGCTCGTCCAAGCAACGGCTCCATCCTTTGGCCGTTCGGCAGCGGTACGTCAGCACAGGCAAAATTTACGTTCATCCGGTAAGTCCTCCAAGCGTGGAGCCCCACGCCCCTGCGCTCGGCCAACCGACCACACCGACCGTATAATCATCTGTTCCCGCGATGCGCATTGCACGACGGTTTCTCATCGCAGGGCGTGTGCAGGGCGTCGGCTTTCGTTACTTCATCCAGGATGTGGCTGTCCGTGAAGGTGTCACCGGATGGGTGCGAAACCTGCGGGACGGTCGGGTGGAAGCGCTCGTCGAAGGCGAGTCCGACGCAGTCACGCGTATCGAGCGCGCGATTCGCCTCGGCCCCCGAAATGCCCGCGTGGACACCGTATTCGTAGACAGCGAGCCTCCCAGTGGGGCGTATCCGACCTTCTCGATAGCAACGTAAGGCTACTGACGACGCGAGGCTCATGGATATCAAGCAGCGGATTCGACACGTCCCGGACTTCCCGAAGCCCGGCATCTTGTTCTACGACATCACCACGTTACTCCGGGATCCGAAGGGCTACCGGGCAACAATCGACATGCTATCGGCGCCGTACAAGGGTCAGCCCATCGACGCTGTCGTCGGCATTGAGAGCCGCGGCTTCATCTTGGGTTCTGCCGTCGCGGAGCGGATCGGTGCCGGTTTCATTCCGATCCGAAAGCCAGGAAAGCTCCCATCGGCGACAATCAAGCAGACATACGCGCTCGAGTACGGGACCGACGCACTCGAGATTCACTCAGATGCCGTCGAAAAGGGCCAGCGGATACTCATCGTCGACGACGTGCTCGCGACGGGCGGTACCGCGGCAGCCGCTGCTCACCTCATACGGCAGCTAGGGGGCGAGCTGCTCGGCCTCGCGTTTCTCCTGGAGCTGGAGTTTTTGAACGGTAAGGCCAAGCTCCCGGGCGAGAGCGTCTTTTCTGTGTTGCAGTACCTGACGCGACTCCACCATTTCAACGGGCGGGCCTTGTCCAACCACACCGGCGCGTTGTTTTGGAATTGCAAGGGAATTGGGAGTTGTCGCTATAAAATAGCGACCAGAGTCCCCGTAGCTCAGTGGATAGAGCGTCCGCCTCCTAAGCGGAAGGCCGTGCGTTCAAGTCGCACCGGGGACGCCAGTTGAAAACGAGAGATTACGAATGAAGCGCACCGAACGGCATCACCTGAAGGAAAACGAGCTGGCGCAGAGCATTGCGAGCGCACGCGAATTCGTCGAGACCCGCACTCGCTTGCTCGCTGGAGTCGCAATCGCTGCCGTCGTGCTCGTGGCCGGCGCCGGCGCGGTCGTGATGGTTCGGCAGCAGTCGCAATCGCGCGGCCAAGGGCTGCTCGCCGAAGCGATGGTGGCGTTGAACGCACGCGTGGTGCCGCCCTCAGCTCAAGCGGCGGAAGATGGGATTCCTGCTGCGGCGCAGTTCGGTGCGACGGGCGCTTTTGCCACCGAAAACGCGAAACTGACTGCGGCGCTGCCTAAACTCAAGGCGGCCGCCGATGCTTACCCAGGCAGCGACGCTGGTGTCACCGCTCGCTATCACCTCGCAGGGGCGCTCGCCGCCCTTGGTAAGCACGTGGAGGCGCTCAAAGAATTCGATGAGGTCGCACGTTTGGCTGGCAGTAATACCCTCTACGCCCGCATGGCCCGGCTGGGCAAGGCCGATACTCAGGTGCGGGCGGGACAACTCGATGCCGCGATCGTGACATGGAAAGAGCTCGCGTCGCAGAGTACCAACGAATTGCCCGTCGATGCCATCTTGATGGAGTTGGCGCGCGCCTATGTGGCCAAAGGGAACACCGAGGAGGCGCGAAAGACGTTTGCGCAGCTCGTCGACCAGCATCCCAATTCGCCCTACATCGCGGAGGCCCGAGCGGAGCTGGAAAGCCTCAAGGGCGTGTCGTAATCCTCTTCACATCCTTCAGCGCCTGAAGGTCGCCCGTCGGACTCAGGTGTAACCCCGTCAGCGTCGGCTGCGCCACGATCACGTTGGTCTTGTTCCAGATCGCGATGTAAGGGGCGTCCTCCGCAATCAGCTTCTGGGCGTCAGAGTAGTAGCGCCGCCGTTCGCTTTCATTGAGTGCCACGTTCGCTTGCTCGATCAGGTGGTCGACCTTCGGGTTGCTGTAGTACCCGCGATTGAACCCCGCCGGCGGTATCTGTTGGGAATGAAACACCCTGCGAAGGATGTCTGGATCGACGACCGATCCACCGGTCCACTGCAACGAGAAAATCTGGAAATTCCCTTTGAGCACGTCTGCGAAGAAGGTCGCGAACTCGTAGGATGCGACTTCGAGGTCGATGCCCACACGACGCAGATTCTGCTGGATCACGGTTGACTGCAGACGTGTCTCTTCGTTCGTTGAGATTCTCAGCGACACCTTCAAACGAGGCAGCGGCCCGTCACCATCCGGATCTGGATAGCCGGCCTCGTCGAGGAAGCGTTTCGCGCGCTCTGGGTCGTATGTGAACTGGTGCACGTCAGGCTCGAAGGCCCACGCTTGCGAAGGAATGAGCCCAACGGCCGGTCGCGCAAGGCCGCGACGAAGATGTTCGACGATGGCCTGACGATCGATTGCGTAACCGATCGCATAGCGCACCCGCCGATCGGCAACGACCGGGTCGCGCATGTTGAATCCCAGGTACGAAAAATCGAGCCCTGGACTTCGGTCGACCTGGACTTCGCCACCTCGTTCGAGTTGATACACGATATCTGGCGGAAGGTCATTCACGACCAGATCCACCGAGCCCTTCCGCAGCTCGAGGCCACGCATGGTGTCGTCCGGCACGATCTTGACGATCAGGCCAGCATTGTTTGGAAGCCCATCCCAGTACCCCTCGAACGCCGACAAGACAACCTGATCATCGACAGCGTAGCTGACGAAGCGGTAGGGTCCTGTTCCGATCGGAAACACACGGAGCGAGTCCCCGGAATCGGCGGGGACGACTGGAGGCAGCACGAGCTGCATGGGGAACGCACTGAATGGCTCCTTCAACCGGAATTCCACAATGTATTCGTCGAGGGCCTTCACGGACTCCAGCATTTGGAACGCGCCCTTGAACGGAGAGATGAAGTCAGGCTTGAGAAAATCGCCGAACGTGTACACGACATCCTTCGAAGTCAGCTCATGACCGTCGTGGAACCTGACGCCGCGCCGCAGATGCGCCACGTAGGTGAGCGGATCAGGGTTTTCGAGTCGCTCAGCGAGCACGGGCTTGACCCGCAGATCGTGGCCAATATCCATCAGGGAACTGAAGACAAGCTGGGAGATGCGCTGCGACCCTTCGTCAGCTCCCTGTCTTGGATCGAACGTGTTCGGCCCGACCCGAATGGCGATCGTTACGATGTTCGGGTCGAGCGGCTGCTGGGACGGCGCACACGCAGACAAGAGGACAACCCACAACACCCAACCTCGAACTCCCCAAACAGCTGCGCACCGCCTGAAAAGTCGGGTGGATTCCTTGGGAGTTGGGTGTTGCAAGTTGGGAGTCGCCCTCATGATTCGCCCGCAAGCTTCTTCAGCTCAGAGAGAAATTCGAGCGCCTGCCTTGGCGTGGTGTCGTCGACGTCCACAGCCTCGAGTCGCCGCCTGATCTCATCGCGGCGCTCTTGAGCCTGCTTGTCGGGCAGTTCGGGGGCCACGAATAGGCCGAGCTGGCGAGAACGCACATCCCCCGCAGCTCCTGACAAAGTTGGACGACCGCCTCGCGACAGCTCGTCTCGTTCGAGCCCCCCGAGAATCTCCCTGGCTCTCGCGACGACCGCGAGAGGCAAGCCGGCCAGCCGCGCGACCTGAATCCCATAGCTCCGGTCCGAACGCCCGGCCACAATCTTCCGCAAGAAAATGATGTCGTCCTTCCACTCGCGAGCCGCCACATGAGCGTTCACGACACCGGGAACGGCGTCGGCCAGGTCCGTCAACTCGTGATAGTGGGTGGCGAACAATGTCTTCGGGCGGGCTTTCGAGTTTGTGGCCAGGTGTTCAGCGACGGCCCACGCGATGCTGAGCCCGTCGAAGGTGGATGTTCCTCGACCAATCTCGTCGAGCACCACCAGGCTCCGCGACGTTGCCGTGTGCAGGATGTTGGCTGTCTCCTGCATCTCGACCATGAAGGTCGACTGTCCACGGGCGATGTTGTCGGACGCACCAACGCGGGCAAAGATCCGATCGACGATTGGCACTTTTGCGTGCTTGGCTGGAACGAAGGAGCCGGCCTGTGCCAGCAGGGGAATCAATGCCGCTTGTCGGAGATACGTGGACTTGCCCCCCATGTTCGGCCCGGTCAAGATCACGAGTTGTCGGGTCGTCCCGTTCAAGTCGATGTCATTGGGCACAAACGCAGTGCTGACGTGGCGTTCGACGACGGGATGCCGCGCATCGCTGACGAGGAGCTCGTCGCCGTCGTGGACGTGGGGCTTCGTGTAGTTTCCGATGGCGGCGGCTTCCGCAAGCCCAGCGAGGACGTCGAGCGTTGCGAGCGCACGGGCGCTGTCCTGGATCCGCGCCGCCTCAGCAGCCACGCGCTTGCGCAGATCCTCGAAGATTTCCAGCTCCCGCTCGAGGATCCGCTCGTCTGCGCCGAGGACCTTCTCTTCGTATTCCTTTAGCGCGGGCGTCGTAAAGCGCTCGCCTCCGGCGATTGTCTGCTTTCGCTGATAGTCGGCCGGCGCGGCGTGAAGATTTGCCTTCGAGATCTCAATGTAATATCCGAAAACGCGGTTGAATCGCACCTTGAGCGAGCCGATCCCGGTACGCGTCCGCTCGCGGTCCTCCATGTCTGCGATGACTTGCCGACCAGACCGGCTGATCGTTCGGAGCTCATCGAGCTCGGGATCGATCCCGTCGCGGGTGAAGCCCCCCTCACGGGCGAGGGCGGGCGGCTCGTCGAGGAGTATGCGGTCTATGAGGTCACGCAGATCTGGGAGGTCATCGAGTTCGGCAAGCAGGCTATCGAGCAACGGGGCTCGCACCTCAGCCAGAAGCAGCTTCACTTTCGGGACCGCGCGAAGCGAGTGGCTCAGCGAAACGAGGTCGCGTGGGCCGGCGGTTCCGAGGGCGGCGCGTGCCACGAGTCGTTCGAGGTCCTGGACCGAGGCAAGGCACTCACGGAACGTGCCCCGCTCAGTCGAGCGGAACGCGAATTCTTCCACCGCATCGAGCCGGTCACAAATCCGTTCTAGCGAACGGAGAGGGCGGAGGAGCCACGAGCGGAGGAGACGTCCGGCCATCGAGGTCACGGTCCGGTCCACTTCGTACAAGAGAGAGCCTTGGGGCCGGCCTTCGCTGCCCGTCACGACCTCGAGGTGCTTCAACGTGATGGCATCGACGATCAGACATTCTCCGGCCGTCCTGTGGCTGATCGCGCGAACGTGGGCAAGGTCGGCTTTTTGGGTGTCGCGGAGGTGATGGACGAGGCCGCCTGCCGCTTGCACGGCAGCGGGGTGTCCTTCCAGCCCAAAGCTCTCGAGGCCGTGCACTCGAAGTTGGTCGAGCAACGTGCGACGGGCGGTTTCTGGCTCGAAAGTCCACCCTTCGGCTGTGGTGACAGGCAGTTGCAGCCGCGTGATCTCTGGAAGTAATTCGAGGATGGATGAGTCCGTAGGGACGACCACCTCACGGGGGCGGAGCACGGCCATCTCGTCCGTGAGTGCGAACAGGCCATCGCGCCCGCGATATTCCGCTGTCGTGAACTCGCCGGTAGACAGATCGACAAGTGCCACACCCAAGACGTCCTCGTGGCGGGTCTGGGCAATGAGACTGGCGCCTTGGCCGTTTTCTGCCACTCCGGGACGGGCGGTCCGATCTCGTGGGCCCGCGACGATCGCCATCAGGAATGCGGGCTCGCGGGCCTCGAGGTAGCTTACGTCGGTCAAGGTGCCCGGCGATACCACCCGGACGACTTCCCGCTTGACGAGGCCTTTGGCTTTCCGTGGGTCCTCCACTTGCTCGCAGATCGCAACCCGGAAGCCCTTGTTGACTAACTTTGCGAGGTATCCCTCAACCGCATGAAAGGGCACACCGCACATCGGCACGCCATTGCCGCCGGCATCTTTCGAGCGCGAGGTCAGCGTGAGATCGAGTGCGCGTGCCGCGACGAGGGCATCTTCGTAGAACATCTCGTAGAAATCGCCCATGCGGAAAAAGACGATCGCGTCCTTGTACTGGCGCTTTGCCTCCAAGTACTGACGCATTGCAGGTGTGGCTGTCGCGGCGGCGGGAGTGGACATGTTGAGCGTGGGCCTCGGGCCTTGCGCCTTGTTATTATCCCGTATCCGGCATGCTGACTTTGGCGCTCGATACGACGACGCGGGCGGGCAGTAGCGCGTTGGTCCGCGACGGTTTCGCGCTGCTCGAACAGGCGAGCGATGCCTCGCAACCGCAGGCTGCACGGTTGCCCTCCGAGTTGATGTCGTTGCTCGATCGCACCCACGTGACCCTGGCAGACATCGACATTTACGCAGTGGCCATTGGACCGGGATCGTTCACGGGGCTCCGAATCGGCATTGCCACGATGCAGGGGTTGGCCTTCGCGGCGGGAAAACCACTTATCGGCGTGTCTGGCTTCGATGCGTTGGCACAGGTCGCCAACGGTCCCGCTCGGCGCGTCGCCACCTGGGTCGACGCGTGGCGCGGTGAGGTCTACGCGGCGTTGTATGAGAGCGGTCGCGAGATCAAGGCCCCGACCGTTGCGCACCCGAAAGACCTGCTTCCCCATCTCGCAGGTTCACATACGCTCTTCATCGGTGACGGAGCCGATACGAGCAGGGGACTGATTGACAGTGTGCTCGGCCAGTTTGCCCAAATCGCTGAGCCGGTAACGCCTTTGCTCGCGGCAGCGATTGCCCGGTTGGCGACAGATAGAGCACGCGCGGGGCATACCCCGCCTCCCCACGCCATCAGTCCACTTTACGTCCGTCGGCCAGATGCCGAGCTGACCCGCGATGCTCGAGCCAGCCGCTGATCGCTCGCCGTACCGAATTGATCCGCTCGGGGGCGACGAGGACCTCGACGGGGTTCTGGCCGTCGAGGCGGAGTCGTTCACGAATCCGTGGACGCGGGCAATGTATGCCTGGGAGCTGCAGAACCGTTCCGTCTGTCATATCTATGTGGTCCGAACGGACGACTTCCCGGTGGCTGGCTTCTGTGCGTTCTGGCTTGTGGTCGACGAAATCCACTTGAATAACGTCGCTATCCTCCCCCGGTTCCGGGGACAAGGAATCGGTACAGCGCTGCTGCAGCACGTCTTGGCGGAGGCTGAGCGGCTGGGCGCGAAGCGCGCGACCCTCGAAGTCCGGTCCTCAAACGAAGGCGCCCGGAGGCTCTACGAGCGGTTGGGGTTCTCCGTCGCAGCGATTCGGAGGGACTACTATACAAATCCCGTGGAAGATGCCCTGATTCTGTGGCGCGAGGCGCCCTAGCGCTTAAGTGGCTGCAGTGCCGGGTGGGTCACGGTGCTTTTCATCGGGGAGCCGGTGTGCTACCTTGCCTTAGGCTAAGACGACCTGTCAGACCTTCGCCGGGAAAGGAGGGTGCGGCCATGAGCCCAGCGGAAGCACAAGAGGTAAAGCACCTCTTGTTGCAAAGGAACGAGCAGTACCGAGAGCTTGCCGAGCGTCACCACCAGTTGGATGACCGCCTCCACGAACTCACCGAAAAGCACCACCTCTCAGCCACCGAACAAGTCGAAGAAGTCACCATCAAGAAGCGTAAACTGGCACTCAAGGACCAGATGGAACAGATTGTCCGCGACTGGACGAGGAGCGGCGCCTTTCCGTCGTAGCACTTCGTAAGCGTCGCAGTCAGGAAACCGGGTTCAGTTTTCCTGGTCGTACGGGAAAATTGAACCCGGTTTCTTTTTGTCCATGCGAATAGACCGAGCGGGGTGGCCCTTCATCTGCGGTGGACTCGTCCTGGCGGCTGGAGCGGCCTTCTTTGGGAGTCGAGAACTCGGGCTGGTACTGCTGACACTACCGGCGTTGTTCTTGTTCTTCTTCCGTGATCCAGAGCGCGTCATAAAGGCGGCTGACGCAGATGTGCTCTCACCCGCTGATGGCCGTGTTCTCGTGGCAGGCGCACCAACGGCGAAAGGCTTTTTGGCCGCCGACTGGACTCAGGTCAGCATCTTTCTTTCGCCGCTCGATGTCCATGTCAACAGGATGCCGGTTGGAGGCCGGGTCACCGCCGTACAGTATCATCCGGGCCGTTTCCTCCCAGCTTACCGGCCAGAGGCGGGCGACCTCAACGAGTACACGGAGGTCACGCTTGATCACGGTGGGCAAACGGTTGTCGTTCGTCAGATCGTGGGCGTCCTGGCGCGCCGCATCGTGTGCCGGGTCCAAGAGGGGCAAGTCGTGAAGGCCGGGGATCGTTTCGGTGTCATGAAGTTCGGTTCGCGGATGGACGTGTTCCTTCCCAAGGGCACGACGATTCTCGCGCAGCCAGGTGAGAGGGTCGTGGCAGGCGTTACGATGCTCGCCACATTGAGAGGAACGCCTCACCAATGAAGAACGAAGACGACGTTCGATCGCGGTTGCAGATGTTGAGGTCGCTTCCGCGGCGCTCTACTGGCCCCACGCGACGGTTTCGGCGGGGTGTTTACCTGCTGCCGAGCCTGTTCACCATGGCCAACATGTTCTGCGGATACATCTGCATCGTCAACGCGATGCGGGGGCAGTTTCATGTGGCCGCAGGATTCATCGGTATCGCGATCGTGCTCGACATGCTCGACGGGCGCATCGCGCGCATGACAGGCACGACGAGCGCCTTTGGGGTCGAGTTCGATTCGCTGGCTGATGTGATCTCGTTCGGTGTGGCGCCTGCCGTTTTGTCTTTCGCCTGGGGCCTTCAGCCGCTCGGGAGGATAGGGGAAGCCGCGTGCTTCGTCTTTGTCGCGGCGGCCGCCGTGCGTCTCGCACGCTTCAACATCCAATCGGGATCGCAAGACAAACGCTACTTTGTCGGGCTGCCGAGTCCACCGGCGGCGGGCGTCCCGGCGGCCACGATCTTCGCCTACCCCGCGGGGTTTCAGGGTCACGTCGAAGCGCTTCCCGTGCTCGCTCTTATCCTCGTGCCGGCGCTGTTGATGGTGAGTACGATTCGCTTCCGCAGTTTCAAGACCTTCGATCTGCACTCTCGTCGCAGCTATCCGGTCCTGCTCCTCTTGGCTCTGGGACTGGCGGTTCTAGCGGCACAGCCAGAGATTCTGCTGGTCGTGATGGCCTATACGTATCTCGTCTCCGGGTTGGTGGGCCTGGTGTGGAACCGGATTCGGCGACGGCACGGAGACGTCGACGAACACCAGGACGAGCCAGTCACGAAGGACACGAAGGCGCTGTAGGGGCTATAGGTTTGTGGCCAGGGCAGCCGTCGGCAGCGTGATTTCTACGGTCGTGCCCTGATCCCGTTCGCTCGAGACTGCAATCGTCCCGCCACTGAGCTCGACGTTCCGCTTGGCGATGGGCAAGCCGAGTCCGGTTCCCGTAGTCTTCGTCGAGAAGTAGGGTTCGAATGCTCGCGCGAGAGCCTCTTGGTCCATCCCCACGCCGGTGTCTGAGATTCGGATCCGAACGACGCTATCTTCAGCGCGGGCCACGACGGTCAGTGTTCCGGCCCCTTGCATCGCGTGGAGTGCGTTCTCGACGAGGTTGGTGAGGGATCGGGCAATGAGCGTCCGGTCAACGTGGACGCGGGGAAGTGTGGGGGGCAGGTCCAGCTCGAAGCGGATTCTCTCCTGCAACCCGGCGCGATAAGGGTCGACGATCTCCTGGAGCAGCTCCGAGACGTCGACGGGCGCAGGCTTCGCGGTCGGTGACGAGGCGAAACTGGAAAACTCGGACGAGATCTGTCTCAGGAGCTTTACCTGTGTGAGAATCGTTGCCACGCACTCTTGCAGCATCGGTCCCAATGGCTCACCCCGATCGGCGTGGACTCGGCGCAGATGTTCGGCATTGAGCTGGATTGGTGTGAGCGGGTTCTTGATCTCGTGCGCCACCTGTCGCGCCATCTCGGCCCACGCCTCCAGACGATTGGTTCGTTCGAGCTCCGTCCGCTGACGTTGAAGCTCCGACGCCATCCGGTTGAAGTCCTCGACGAGTCGTCCGAGCTCGTCGGAAGAGGTTGCCGCGATGCGCGCGTCGAGATCGCCGCGCGCAATGCGGCGAGTGGCGCGGCTGAGGCGATTCACCGGGTCAGCGATCCGCTCCGCCATCGAGTACCCGAGTCCAGCGCCTCCGAGGATAAAGAGCAGCGCCGCGAGCAGCACGCGGCGATCGAGCGTGTCAATTTGCGCTTCGATTTCGCGCTGGCGTGAGGCAAGGGGCACGGTCAGAGTCGCGTCGACCTGGCGCAGTGTCATGGGCGCAGCTGCTACGAGGTACTCGAAGGTACCGATTCGCTCGCGGGTGACCGTGGCGGCCTCACGTCGGAGCGTCAACGCGTGGTAAACGTCAGCGGGAGTGCGGGTAGGCAGAAGGCCTGACGAAAACAGATTTCGCTCGCTCGTCGCGGTGAGTCGTGGGCCCGTGAAGACGTCGGCACCTTGGTCGATTAGCCGGCTGACCCACACCATCAAGTTATCGTCGACGCCGACGTCCTGTTGAGCCGCGCGTGGTCCAACGAGGTCTTCGACCACGCGGCCGGCCGCGAAGGCGGTGCGGAGCGCCTCCTGTTCAATGCTGGCCCGCATCTCGTCAGCCACGAAGTTACGCGTGACAATGGCCAGCAACACCACCGGCAAAAAGACCGCAGCAACAAAGGCCAGAAACAGTTTTCGATAGAAGCTGGCCTTCACTTCTCGGAGGAGCGCGCGCGCGGTAGTGGTTCTGCGGCTCAGGCTTCCGAACACGGCATTCAGGCCGAGCAATAGCACGTAGGTAGCCGCAGCGAGGACGGTCACTTCTGCGAGATTTACGAGGTGGGAAAGCGCCGACACGACCGGAAATCCCAGTGCGTAGATGCCGCCACGATCGTTGAGGAGATAGACATCGTAGCGATCGGCACCACGGCGAAGGTTCGCCCAGAAAGGCGTGCGCGATTCCTCGACACGCGAGAACGTGGCATCGTCCAGCGGCCAGGCTGTCTCAGCGGAGGCGTAGAGGGGAGTGCGGCTCCACCCGTAGACCGCATATTCGACATCCCCTCCGGCGGCGCTCTCGTCGCGTAAGGGATCCGTGGGCCGCAGGATCTCGACGTACGGGCTGCGCGAGGAGATAAACGGCAGGTTCTCATAGTCGAGGATCGCGTGGACTACGATGGACCCCAGGACTGGGTCTGTTGGGCGTGGCGCGCAGATGGCGCGCCCGGCATGCAGTACGCGACGTTCTTCGGCGAAGAATGGCGCAACCTCCTCGACGACCTCCCACTGACAGGCTGTCTCCGAGGATCGTGGCGTCGCGGTGAGATCCTCGGGAAGGTTGAAGGCAAACCGGCTGATGAGTTTTCCATCCGGACCATAAAGCTCGACCGAGGACGTGATCGGATAGGTCGCAAGCGATGTGGTCTGCCAGACCTGGAAAGCGCGATCGGTCGTGGTCTCCAAGTCTCCTGGGGAGCTCTGGGCGGTGATGAGCTCGGCTAGACCCGTGAACCCATCGATCTGGCGAAGGCTCTGCTCGACCTGCGTCTGCACGGTTTGACGCTGGTTCAATGCTTGCGGTGCATAGCGTGTCTCGACGAGGGCTGATTTCGCCTGCCACGCGAGCTGGAACACGGTTGGATAAAACGTAAATGCCGGGACGATGAGCCCGAGCGTCAAAAGGATCAGACGGAACGCCTGCGAGCCGTTGCGGTAGCGCGCTTTCAGCGGGGTAGCGAGGAAGGCCAGGCTGGTCACGATCGCCACAGCGACGAGTAGCGGGACCTGACGCTCGGTCGCAATGTCGGTTGTAGGCCGCCACACGAGAATCGGCAAAACCCAACAGGCAAAGGTAAGAGTCCCGACACGCCATGAGCGAAGGCGGACCGCCCACCGCAGAAGCGCTACGCGAAGAACCAACACAGCAAGAGCGAGCGCGGTGGTGTGCGCCACGATGAGGCCCACTTGGATCGCGATGGCAGAACCATTCCAGGGAGGCAACGAAAAGTGCAGCAGGTCGAGCGTGGCGTGGGCGACCGTGTCGCGAAGAAACTCTGCATGCCCGATCAGCACGGCGGCAACCGCGGTTCCGGCGATGAGTTGCGTAAACACATAGGTGGCGACACGGCCGGTCGTCGTGAGCGATACTCGCCGACGCCGCACGTGCAACCGCCATCGCTCGACCGAAAAGAAAAGGAGCGCGACAATTCCTCCGATCGCGAAAGCCGTCAGGAGAAAATCGAACGCCGAGGTCAGGAAGGGACCGGCCAGCGGTGATGCGTACTCGGCCGCGGAAAAGATCGGCTGATCGGACCAGTCCGCAGGCGAGGCGATACGCATCAGCCAGCGAGCCGCAAGGATAGCTGCGCCAATCGCCGTGACCGCGACGACGTCGTTCGGCACGTCGCGGATTCGATTCCTCCAATCGAGCAGCGGTCCAACGAGAAGTAAGACGGCGATGCCGAGGACGAGCAACGAGATAGAAGTCGTGGCTCGAGTCCAGCGCTCTCGCGTGAGCTCCAGGTCTGCGGAAGCCACGGTGGCGGTCAGAAGTCGATCGCCGGATGGCGCCGAGACCTCGAACGCCCCGAGGTCTTGCCGTGTTCGCGCGCCTTCAAAGGGGAGTTCGATAGACACGGGTGCAAACCGCGTCAAGATGCGGAACCGATCGTCGGACGCGCTTTGCAACCCGGCAGATGCGGCAACATCTTCGGCGGCAGTCAGGGCCCTCTCAGCAGCAATTGTTCCGATCCGTGAGGCTGCGCCGACCACGGGTCTCACGTAAACCAGCCGCAGTCCGAGCGCACCTTGCGCGACGAACCACGACTCTCTACCTAGCAACCGGTCCGACGGCAACTCCGACGGCCGACCAGCCCACGCGATAGGCCGACCGTCGGCGGCGTAAACCGTCAAGGCGAGCTCGATTCCCGGCCCTTCGACAGCGGTGTGCGAGGCCGTCGTAAACAGCTCCCTCGACGCTACGACGTCGTCCTCAATCGCAGCCTGCACCGTAACGGGATTGGCCACTGTGGCGGCCATGTCGCGGAGTCGGCGCGCCATGGTGTCGAACGACGTTCGGACGTCTGATTCCACCCGCGCTCGTGCCGCAGTGTCGTCAAGACCAAGAAGGGCGCGTGTCGCCAGACACCCGGCCGCCTGCGCCATGAGCACGCATGCGGCTCCGGCCAGCGCGATCCTGGCAAGCGGACGCCACGGGAATGGTGATGAAGCTTTTGCAGCCTCGATCTGTTCCACAAGATCATTCTAGGTTCCCCAGGTGCGGATCCCTAAACTCCGGACCGGCGCGTTGGGGAGAGTCGACAGGGGAGGTAACATGAGCGCACCGTGCGGCTATTGCACACACCCCAACTGGCGCTCAAGCGCGGTGCGCTCGTCGCTGCCGCAAACTGGCAAGTGACGTTGATTCAGGCGCTGGCTGATTCCTTGTCCAAGCTGGTCATCGTGGCGCCGCTGGTGGCGAGCACTGTGCTCGTGGCTCTCGTGGTGGGAGCGGAGCCAGGAACTCTGTTGACCCTTGAGTTGCGGGAGTTGGCGGCCACTGTCGTTGCGCTGCTCTTATCGCGTCCGCTCGTGTTGGCCGCGTGTGTGGCGTCGATGGGCGTTGCGGTTGTCGGCGCCTCGATCTTCGTCTTCTTGATCAAGGGTGGAACGGTTGCCGTATTGGTGCGAGGAGATGAAATCGCAGGTGAGCTGGAGCAGCCGCCGCTGCAACTCGAGCTCGTCGCCGGCGCGTCCGCGTTTTCAACGGATTTCTTTGCCGAGTCCGCTAGCGCGCTCTTTGCGCGCTACGTCCGGCTCGGGTCGGGACTGATGGCAGTCTACGTCGTGTCGGCTGCGGTCTACCTCGCGCTGCTCTTCCCTCGCCTTGGAGACGGATGGGGGGTCACCTTCATCCTGACTCTCGTTTTTGTTGTCTGGATCACCGTCGTGAATCTGCTGTATCTCCTCGTCCAGGTGGTCATCGCTGCCGAAGACTGCAGCGTGATGACCGCCGGACGTCGCGTTGTCGCGTTCCTGCGTCGGGCACAGAAACCCGTCGCCGGCGTGTTTGTAGTGATCTTGGTGTTGGTCGTGTTTGCGACCATTGCATCTGTGCTCGTCACAGCAGCCCTCGGCCTGGTGGCGTTCGTGCCGTTCATCGGGCTGGCGGTCCTGCCACTGCAATTGCTCGCCTGGCTGCTGCGTACGCTCGTGTTTCAATACATAGGCCTGACGTCAGTTGGTGCGTATCTCAAGTTGTACCGCGAGTTCAGGGGCGAACCGGCGCGTCACATGAAAGCTGCGCCTGGCTATACAGTGCTGGGCACGACTGCTGGCTGAGATCGTCATTCGTCATGGCCAACTACGAAGAGTTCCTCTCCCCGACCGGCCGGCAGCTCCACGAGTCAGCGATTCGCCGAATGGGGACCGTGATCGCGCGCGAGACAGACCTTGTGTCGTTCGCGGCCGGGTATCCCGACCCCTCGTCGTTCCCGTGGCGCGAGCTCCACGAGATCACGAGCGAGCTCCTGACGGGAGCCGATGTCACGACCCTGCAGTACGGCCCAACGCGCGGCTACACCCCACTCCTCGAGGCTATCGTCGGCGTGCTCGAACGCCGCCACATCACTGCCACGATGGAGGAGCTCATCATTACGAGCGGCTCACAGCAGGGAATCGACCTCGTGGCTCGTGTGCTCGTTAGCCCCGGCGACGTGGTGCTCGTAGAGCTGCCGACGTTCACAGGGGCCATTGCTGCATTCAAGAACGTGCAGGCGGATGTGATCGGAGTCGCCCAAGAACCGGACGGCATCAGCCTCGACGACCTGGAAGCGGTTTGGCAACGAGAGCGACGGGCCGGCAAAATGATCAAGCTGCTCTACGTCGTGCCGAATTTTCAGAACCCGACGGGAATGCTCCTGAGCTTGGCGAAGCGCGCACGTCTGCTCGATTGGGCAGAGCGGCGGAATATTCTGATAGTCGAGGACGATCCGTACCGGATCCCTCTACTTCGACGACGTGACCGCCGAGGCGGAGACGCGCCCGATGAGGGCTGATGATGCAGCTGGCCGAGTCATCTATCTCAGCACATTCTCGAAGACGCTGGCACCCGGATTTCGCGTCGGGTGGATGGTTGCCCCAGCGACGCTGATCGATCGCTTTGATACGGCGAAGCAGTCAGCTGATCTGACATCTGGGATCCTAGACCAGCGCATCGTCCACGAGGCAGTCCGGCGCGGGCTCGTCGAGCAGCTTGCGCCCCGGCTTCGGACCCTCTACCGTCGCAAGCGAGACACGATGGAGCGGTCGATTCGCGAAGAGCTTGGTGATCGGCTGACGTGGGCCCCCCCGAAGGGTGGCTTCTTTGTATGGGCTAGGCTGCCGACGGGTTACGTCGATACCGACGTCCTCGACCAAGCATTGGAGCACCGACTCGTCTTCGTGATCGGGAGCGCCTTCTACGTCGACGGGAGCGGGCACGATAGCGTCCGGTTAACGTTTTCTGCGCCGCCCGAGGATCGAATCCCTGAGGGCGTACGTCGTCTTGCAGCGGTTCTGAGGGCACCGGCGCGCGTTGGGGCGCCAGCTGCGCAACTACGGTAGGCGTTCTCGCGCGAGCGGGCGGCCGGGCAAGATGGCAGGAACTTGCGATGCGGCCTCTCTGAACATCATTTCGACTGGCCGAAGCCCCGTGATGTGGCCGTCGCGTAACAACACGACCATCGCGACGCGAAAAGGTCGTGGAACCGAATCGACGAGAACTGGTCCCCGCAACTCACTAGGTGCCTTGTACGTCCCGAGTGTGGTACCAGTCTTGGCGTTGAACGTCGAGAGCGCAGGGTCGACGCCTCCGACCGCGACCGTTCCTTCGAGCAGTATTGGAGCGAACGCGGGGCGAGTGGAAATAGCTTCCTTCCAACGCTGATTCCCGTTACCTCGGTTCACTCCTCGAACGATGTTGTCGAGTGCCACGAAGTAGACCCCGTTGTCATCAGCGACCGAGCCGATGACGTCGCCCCCCGTCCGCCACTTCCATGCGATGTCCCCATCGTCACTGTCGAGTGCGTAAAAAACGTTGTCGGTGGAACCGACCATGACTCGCTCACGCGCCACGGAAAGGGGAGTCAGGTCTCCAGAGAGTTTTCTTTCCCAGGTAATCAAACCGGTTCCGACGGAGAGCGCCACGACGCGACCGTCGCTCAAAGGCAGGAACGCGGTCTCTTCACCCTCGAGCACAGCCGCGGCCCGTGGCGCGGCGCCGAGCGACTTGGTCCAGACGATTTCGCCAGTGCTCGAGCGTAGTGCCGTGAGATCGGCGGGTTCGGTAGCGACCAGGAGTGACGTGCCTCCGAACGCGACAGGGCCTATCGGGTTGCCCGGTAACTGCGCCCGCCACTTCAGCTTCCCGGTGGATGGATCGAGTGCCTGTACCTCGTTTTCGGCACTGAGAAACAGCAACTCAGGCCCAAGGACCGGCGGCCATTGGCTCTGAGCACTGCTGGTCCACTCAATGGCGCCGGACTCGCGATTGAGCGCGACGAGTCCCGGGGGCGATCCCTCTTCCGTGGTTGTCTGGAGCGGAACGAAAACTCGCCGCTCGTCCATCACGCCGGCGGCCGATGGCGGCGCGGGCAGCATGACGAGCCACGCTTCCTCGGCAGGCAACAGGGGGGTTGGAGCGCGTCGATTTGCGCTGCGAGACTGCCCGGCCGGAGCGTCTTCAGGGCAGCCGCCCAAGAACAGAACGCACGCTAGAACCAAAAATGCGGTAGCTTGTCTGCGCAGCACCCCTATACCTTGTGGGATAATACCGCGACTCCACAGCGCGTTCAGATCCTCGTTCCTAGTTTCAGACCGTCGAAGACCGTGCCCCATCAAACCGTCCTCGTCCTCGATTTCGGATCGCAATACACCCAACTGATCGCGAGGCGTCTTCGCGAGCTCTCTGTCTACTCGGAAATCGTCCCGTTCAATACCTCAGCCGAGAGACTGCGAGCGAAGAATCCCGTGGGCATCATCCTGTCGGGCGGTCCTCGCAGCGTGTCGGATGCTGACGCACCCAGATGTGACACCACGGTTTTCGACCTTGGAACGCCAGTCCTCGGAATCTGCTACGGCATGCAGCTCATGACCGACCTCCTGGGAGGCGAGGTTCGGCGCTCGGGGCATCGTGAGTTTGGCCATGCCATGGTGCAGATCAAAGGAAACGGCACGGCACCGAAGTTGTTTAGGGAATTGCCGGCCGAGCTACGGGTCTGGGCGAGCCATGGTGACGACGTTGCCGCCGTACCGTCAGGGTTCTCCGTCGCTGCTACGAGTGCGACTACTCCTATTGCGGCCATGGAGGCGCCCGATCGACAGCTGTACGCCCTGCTGTTCCACCCTGAAGTGGCACACACTGACCATGGTCTCGCGATCCTCCGGAACTTCGCATACGGTGTCTGCGGTTGCGTCGGAGACTGGACGATCGCCTCGTTCATTCAAGAGGCGACGGAGCGAATTCGGACTCAGGTAGGGGCGGGAAAGGTCGTCTGCGGACTCTCCGGTGGCGTTGATTCGACCGTGGCGGCGATGCTGATTCATGGTTCGATCGGTGAGCGCCTCACTTGCATCTTCGTGGACAACGGTCTGCTCCGGCATGACGAGGCGGCTCAAATTCGGAAGCGTTTTGGCGAGAAGATGCGTTTGCCACTGGACTTCGTGGACGCCAGCGATCTGTTTCTCAGCCGACTCGAGGGTGTTGTTGATCCCGAACAGAAGCGGAAGGTCATCGGAGCTGCGTTCATCGATGTGTTCGAGAAGCGGGCGAAAGAGTTAGGCGGGTTCGATTTTCTCGGGCAGGGCACCCTCTATCCCGACGTTATTGAATCTGCGTCCACGCATGGGCCAGCTGTAGTCATCAAGAGCCACCATAACGTGGGCGGGCTGCCCGAACGAATGAACTTCAAACTCATTGAGCCACTCCGGGACCTCTTCAAGGACGAGGTGCGCAGGGTGGGCCAGGATCTTGGCCTTGAACGCGAATTCGTCGTCCGTCAGCCGTTTCCCGGTCCAGGCTTGGCTGTTCGCGTAGTGGGTGAGATCACGAAGGAGCGGCTCGAACTGCTCCGTCACGCGGACCGGATCGTTGCGGAAGAGGTTCGTCGATCGGGATGGTACGAGCGACTGTGGCAGAGTTTCGCGGTGCTGTTGCCGGTGCAAAGTGTCGGTGTGATGGGTGATGCCAGAACGTACGAGTACACGGCCGCTATTCGAGCCGTTGAGAGCCTCGACGGGATGACGGCCGACTGGGCGCGCCTTCCACATGATCTACTCGCCACGATTTCGTCCCGCATCGTGAACGAGGTTCGCGGTATCAATCGGGTGGTGTACGACATCTCTTCGAAACCGCCCTCAACGATAGAGTGGGAGTGAGGACGTGAGCGTGAACGAGTTTGTTCATCTCCATCTCCATACCGAGTTCTCCCTCCTCGACGGGGCCTGCCGGATCGATGAACTGCTCGACGAGGCGGTCAGGCTCAAGATGCCGGCGCTCGCCGTGACCGAACACGGCAACATGTTCTCGTCGGTCATCTTTCATGATCGCGCGCGCGAGCGTGGCCTCAAGCCCCTCCTCGGCTGCGAAGTGTACGTTGCACAGGGCAGCCGATTTGAGAAGAGCGGACCACAAACAGAAACGAACCACCTCGTCTTGCTCGCCGAGACGGCCGAGGGCTACACAAACCTAATCAAGCTGGTATCGGCCGGATACACTGAAGGGTTCTACTACCGGCCACGAATCGATAAGGAACTGCTCGCGAAGCACGCGAAAGGGCTCATCGGTCTGAGCAGTTGCCTGAAGGGCGAAGTGGCGAGCGCTCTGAAGGTCGAGCAGGCTCGTCCGGCTCTCGAGGCGGCGGCGCGGCTCCGCGACATCCTTGGCCCGAACAATTTTTTCCTGGAAATGCAGTATCAGGGTATCGAAGAGCAGAAGGTGGTGAATCGCGGGCTCTTGCCGCTCGCCAAGGAGCTGAGCCTGCCGGTCGTTGCGACCAACGATGTGCACTACCTGAGGCAAGGCGACCATCAGCCGCACGACGTGCTGCTGTGCATCGGCACGGGCAAGACAGTCAGCGACACGCAGCGGCTTCGATACACTGGCGACCAGTTTTTCCTGAAGACTGCGCAGCAGATGGCAGCCGTGTTCGGGGATCATCCAGACGCGCTCAAGAACACACTCCTCATCGCCGAGCGGTGCAACGTCGTCATTCCGGAGGGGCAGAATCACCTGCCCAGCTTCGCTGTTCCTGACGGTTTCACGCTCGACAACTATTTCGAGCACATCGCGCGAGAAGGTTTCGCGCAGCGCCTGCATCGCCTCCGTGAGCTTGCGGCCTCCGGTCAGCTCCGGCACCCCATCGACGAGTATGAGCGTCGCCTCGACTACGAGCTCGCGATGATCAAGACGATGGGGTATCCGGGCTATTTCCTCATCGTGTGGGACTTCATCCGATACGCGCGGGAGGTGCGGATCCCTGTCGGTCCGGGTCGTGGATCATCAGCTGGGTCCGTGGTGGCCTGGTGTATGCGGATCACGGACGTGGATCCAATTCATTTCGATCTTATCTTTGAGCGCTTCTTGAATCCTGAGCGCGTTTCGTTGCCAGACATCGACGTCGACTTCTGCGAACGCCGCCGGGGCGAGGTGATCGACTACGTAACCCGAAAATACGGTCGCGAGAACGTCGCACAGATCATCACCTTCGGCACGATGAAAGCCAAGGCGGTCGTGCGGGACGTCGGCCGGGCATTGGATCTGCCCTACGCAGACGTGGATCGAATCGCGAAGCAGATTCCGGCGGCCCTCGACATGACGCTGGATAAGGCCCTCGCCGAAAACCCGATCCTCAAGGACATGGCGGCGAAAGACGCCCGGGTGAAAGAGGTCATCGATATCGGCCGCCGTTTGGAGGGCATGTCCAGGCATGCGTCAGTTCATGCTGCTGGAGTTGTCATCGCCCCAGGACCGATCACGAACTACGCCCCGCTTTACAAGGGCGCCCGCGACGAAATCACGACCCAGTGGAGCATGAAGGAGGTCGAGCGCGTCGGCTTGCTGAAGATGGACTTCCTGGGACTCAGCACGCTGACACTCATTCGCGACGCGCTCGAAGAAATCAAGCGAACGGAGGGAGTTGATCTCGACCTCGACAACGTTCCGGTCGACGATCCGAAGACATACAAGATCTTCTGTGATGGCCAGACCTACGGCATCTTCCAGTTCGAGAGCTCTGGCATGCGGGATCTGTTGCGAAAGGCGAAGCCCGAGCGTCTCGATGACCTGATTGCCTTGAATGCGCTGTATCGTCCCGGGCCGCTCAAAAGCGGCATGGTGGATGACTGGGTCGCACGCAAACAGGGAAAGACGGAAGTGAAGTACGAGTTGCCGCAGCTCGAGGCGATACTCTCATCCACGTACGGCGTGATCGCCTATCAGGAACAAGTGATGCGCATTGCGCAAACACTCGCGGGCTTTACCCTGGGACAGACCGACGTGCTTCGAAAGGCCATGGGGAAGAAAGATCCAAAGGTCATGGCAAAGCAGCGCGAAGCGTTCATGGCAGGCGCGAAAGGCAAGGGGATCAACGAGAAGAAGGCGACGAAGATCTTCGAGCTGATGGAATACTTCGCCGGGTACGGCTTCCCGAAAGCGCACTCCACGGCGTATGCGCTCCTCGCGTACCAGACGGCGTATTTGAAGGCGAACTACCCGTGGCATTTTGCTGCCGCCCTACTCACGATCGAGGCACAGAACACGGACAAGCTCACCCTGTATCTCGCCGATTGCCGCGAGCGGGGCATTCCGGTGCTGCCACCCGCCTTGAACGCCAGTTTGTTGGGTTTCTCGGTTGAGCCGGGCAAGGGCGTGCGTTTTGGCCTCACGGCGATCAAGGGACTCGGGGAAGGCGCGATCTCGTCGATTCTCGAGGCGCGCGCTGGTCTCGGTGGACACATTCCGTCGCTGCACGCGCTCTGCGAGGTGCTCGATCTGCGGCTGGCGAACAAGCGCGTGTTCGAGGCCTTGGTGAAGTCGGGCGCCACTGATTCAATCGTGACCGCTGTGGGTGTCCCGACCGCGCAGGGTAGGGCTCGACTCTTCGCGGCCATCGACAGCGCGTGTGAGCATGGCAACCGAACGCAGCGCGACAAGGACCTCGGCCAAGCCGATCTGTTCGGGGCCGGTGAGGCGAACGGCTCCGGGCTCGCGATGGTCCCGCTGCCGGATGTGCCAGCATGGTCGGAAATCGAGCAGCTCAACTACGAGAAGGAGTCTCTCGGTCTCTATTGGAGCGGCCATCCAACGGATCGATTTGCTGATGACCTTCGGCGATTTGGGGCCAAGAACACCGGTGACCTGGTACCGAAGAAGGAGGAAGAGAGCGAGACGCTCCCGGTGCAACTCAGCCAGCGCGTGGCCGAGGAGATCTCGATCGGTGGCATCGTCTCGGGCCTTCGGCCTTTGAAGACGCGGAAAGGCGACCGTATGTGCGTGTTCATGCTTGACGACGCGCACGGAAGTCTCGAGGTCGTCGTCTTCCCTGAAGCATTCAAACAGTATGGGCATCTGGCAGACGAAGGTCAGATGGTGCTCGTGAAGGGTAAGTTCGAGCGGGACGACGAGTCGGCGCGAATGCTCGCCGCTGAGATTGCGCCGATTGAAGTCGTTCGCGAGCGACTGACGACATCAGTGGCAATCCGAGTGTCGACGCCGCCACATGATCGTTCGACGTTTGAAAAACTGTGGGACGTCTTCGCGCAGCACAAGGGTGATCGCCGGGTGGCGTTCAATATCGAGCTCCAAGACGTTGCTCGGAAGCTGCGCGTGACCGTCGATGTCGACGCACAGATTCGCGTCAGGCCCTCGGAGCGGCTCGTCTCGGAGGTGGAACGGATTTGCGGTGCCGGTTCCGTGAGCTTACGGTAACTTCCAACTCCCAACCCGAGCTTGTCCCACTCCAAACCTGGGAATTGGCTTCCTGGGAGGTGGGCGCTGATGTGACCTTCCCCGTCACGATTGTGGGGCAGGATGGAAGAGGCCGAAGATGCCGCTAGACACTCTCGAGTTCGAGGAACCTATTTCCGTCCTGCTGAAGGAGATTGAGGCAATCTCCCTGCTACCGCGTACGCCGGAACGGCAGCGCTCGATCGATAGCCTCCATCGTCGAATCGATTCGATCCGCGGAGAGATCTATCAGAACCTGACCCCCTGGCAGCGAGTCCTCGTCGCGCGCCATCCCAGCCGGCCGACGATCCTCGACTATGTGAACCGTTTGTTCACGGATTTCGTTGAAATCAGTGGCGACCGGCGATTTGCCGACGATCACGCCATCGTCACCGGGTTTGCCCGATACAAGGGCGAGCACGTCCTCGTCGCGGGACACCATAAAGGTGGCGACGGCGACACGAAACAGAAGATCTTTCGCAATTTCGGCTACGCGAAACCGGAGGGATACCGGAAGGCGCTTCGCGCCATGAAGCTCGCGGAAAAGTTTCGACGGCCGGTGATTGCATTCATCGACACGCCAGCTGCGTATCCCGGCATCGAATCGGAAGAGCGGGGTATCTCGGAGGCCATCGCCATGAACCTCAGGGAGATGGCTGCGCTCGACACACCTATCGTCGTGGTCGTGCACGGAGAAGGCGGCAGCGGCGGTGCCTTGGGTCTGGCAGTGGGCGATCAGATCTTGATGCACGAGTTTGCCATCTACAGCGTGATTCCGCCGGAGGGATGCGCCGCGATCCTCTGGCGCGATTCGAATCGGAAGGTCGAAGCCGCTCAGGCGCTGAAGCTCACTGCCCCGGACCTGCTACGAGTGGGTCTCATCGACGAAATCGTTCCTGAGCCACGAGGCGGGGCGCACACCAATCATGAGTTGGCCGCGACGCTGCTCGATATGGCCTTGGCGAAGGCACTCAATCGCGTGAGTGCCCTGGATTCTGCCGTTCGCCTCGACGCGCGATACCGGAAATGGCGTGCGATGGGAAACGTGGGAATTGCGGATGGGTGAGTCGATCGGTTACCGGTGCACGACACAAATGAGTGAAGGGCGAGCGTCATGATCACGCGAATCTGGCAATCGCGCCCATACGCCGAGACCCAGGTCGACGTTCTGACCCGAGAGCTCGCTATTGACCCGGTTACGGCCCGCCTCCTGTGCATCCGTGGCTTGGGGAACGATGTCGATGTCGCTCGACGTTTTCTCGCGCCGTCGCTGGACGATCTGCACGACCCTTTTAGGCTGGCGGGCATGCCTGAGGCAGTCGAGCGGATACTCGGCGCGGTGGCCCGTAAAGAACGAATCGCCATCCACGGTGACTATGACGTCGATGGCGTGACCTCCACCGTGATCCTCAGAAGAGCCCTTGAGCTGTTGGGGGCCGACGTCATTCACTTTATTCCCGAACGGTTGCGCGACGGATACGGGCTCCAACCCGCGGCGCTGGACAAGCTGCATGGTGAGGGCGTGCGGCTCGTGATCTCGGTCGATTGCGGCATCCGGGGTGTGGAAGCCGCATTGCGCGCCCGGGCGCTCGGGCTGGACCTCATCATCACGGATCACCACGAACCTGACTCCGAGTTACCGCAGGCGCTGGCCGTGATCAATCCAAAGCGTCACGATTGCAACTATCCCGACAAGAACCTCGCGGGAGTGGGTGTTGCGCTTAAGGTCGTTCAGGCGCTATGCGCCAAAACCGATCGGACGGCCTGGTTGCCGGCTTTCGTCAAGGTGGCCGCGATCGGTACCTTGGCGGACGTGGTGCCACTCACGGGTGAGAATCGCGTCATCGCCAAGCTGGGTCTTGGCATGCTGTCAAAAGGCCCTCATAAGGTGGGGCTTCGTTCGTTGCTCGACGTCTGCGGCTTGACAGGGAAGGAGATCGATAGCTATCACATCGGTTTCGTCCTGGCGCCGAGAGTGAATGCGGCGGGTCGGATGAGCTCCCCGGATATCGCCGCTCGTCTGCTCTTGGCCTCTGACGAGGCGATGGCCGACGAAGCGCGACAGCTCGCCGAGACTCTAAACGCCGAGAACGTACGCAGACAAGAGGAGGAGGCCGGGATCGTCGCCCAGGCGAAGAGGCTCGTCGAGACTGATCTCGAGGTTGGCTCGCGCACGGTCATTGTCGTGGCGGGGGAGGGCTGGCACCGCGGGGTTATTGGCATCGTCGCCTCGAAGCTCGTAGATGCATTTCACCGTCCGGCGATCGTGCTATCGATTGACGGTGATGTGGCCCATGGGTCGTGCCGCAGCATACCGTCCTTCAACATATTGGCGGCGTTGGAATCGTGCGCCGATGTGATGACCAAGTTCGGGGGCCACAAACAGGCGGCAGGGTTGACGATTGAGGCAGCCCGAATTCGAGAGCTCCGAGCTCGCGTCAACGATCACGCAGACCTGTGTTTACACCCTGATGACTTACGGCCTCGTTTGTGGATCGACGGCCCGCTCGGCTTTCGCGCGATTACGGCGCAGGTCACGTCGGAGCTGGCGACGCTGGCACCATTCGGAGCGGGGAACCCGAGCCCTATGTTCCACGCCACGCGCGTCGAGATTGTAGACGGTCCCCGTAAGGTGAAGGACAGGCATCTGAAGATGGCATTTCGCCAGGACGGCCGCGTGATGCGCGGAATAGCGTGGCGCGCGTCCGAGCGTGAAACCTTCGTCACCGAGCATCGTTCAGCCATCGACCTGGCTTTCTCACTCGAGCAGGACACGTGGAACGGGGAGCGATACCTCCAGCTTTCCGTGGCCGATTTTAGGGCCCCGGGAGACGGCAACAGGCTGTCCTGAGGCTACCCTTCTCCTGCTATCCTGTACTGTCTCAATGAGTTCTTGGCGACGACCTACTCGGCTCGGTGTTGGCATATTCGGCGTCGCCTTCGCGGGTGTCGTGTATCTCGCCATCGGTGAGCGCAAGGTCACGAAACCGCCTGCGGCCGTGGAGCGGTTCGACCCGAAAGCTGTCATTGAGAGCACTGCTGCGTTGCTGCAACAGGTTCGCGAAGCGCAAGAGGATTTTGAGGTCAAAGCCGATCGCACCCTGTCTTACCAGGACGGGTCCACGAAACAGATCGGTGTCCGAATCACCGTCCGAAACCGAGATGGGCGGGACTTCGTCGTCACGACCCGCGAAGCGCAGGCAGGCCAGAACCAGCGTCAGCTTCAACTGACCGGGGACGTGAAGCTAATTGCGAGCGATGGATTCGAGCTCAGGGCCGAGCATGCGACGTTCAATCAAGACGACGGCATCGTCAGAGCACCCGGAGGGGTCGCGTTTGGTAAAGGTCGCATGAAGGGCTCTGGCGTTGGGATGACCTACGACAAGAACAATGACGTGCTCAACGTGTTGGACCAGCCACGGATCACCATGACGGACGAGACAGGCTCCACATCACTCAGCTTTGGCGCCAAGACTGCCTCACTCGATCGCATTCAGGACTTCGTGAAGCTCGACGGTGCGGCGCATGTGCTTCGCGGCGAGCAGACTCTCGACAGTGACGTGGCGACTGCCCGTCTGTCCGGCGATGAGCAGTTCGTGACCTTGATCGAGTTGCGGGGCCAATCACGCGTAATTGGCGGCAAGGGAGCATTCGATTCGATGTCTGCCCGCGACATAGACCTCGACTACACCGAAGACGGCCAGGCGCTCGAACGCGTCGTCTTGATGGGACGGGCCGAGGTCGCGTTGGCTCCAGGAAAGGCGGGCCCGGGCCGGCAGATCAAAGGCGACAGCCTCGGTTTTGAGCTGGCACCTGACGGCTCGATCGCGCATGCGTCGGGGCGCGAAGGCGTCCGGCTCGATCTCCCCCCAGCCCCAACGGTTCCCGGCCGTGGCATCACGTCGAAGACGTTCGAGGCGTCTGGGCAACCCGGGGTCGGTCTGACTGACGCACAGTTTGTCGACGATGTCGAGTACCCGGGAGGTTGGGAGGAACGAGAGCCCTTCACGCTCGGCTCGTTCGAGAAGGCTGCGAATCGTGCTTGCTGAAGACGACGTCCGGAGCGCGATCTTTACCGGTGGCGTGACGTTCGAAGAAGGGAAGCTAACGGCTGTTGCGGGCGAGGCACGATACGATCCTGGTGAAGGAACGTTGAAGTTGGCTCGCGGGGATGCAGTCGAAGGACCCCGAGTGATTGATGACCAGCTCACGGTCATCGCTCCGACGATCGACGTCACACTCGAGACGCGCCGCATCGAGGCGCGTGGCGGCATCAAGACGACGCTCATACCACGAGACTCGGCATCACGCGGGGCGCCAGAACGATCTGCACGGCTTCCGGGCCTGCTGCAACAGGACAAACCCGCGAACGTCAACGCGGACCGTCTGTTGTACGAGGGTGTGTCTGGGAGCGCTGTCTACTCTGGCAACGCTGCGCTCTGGCAGGGAGAAACTGCGATCCGAGGCGATGTGCTGGAGATTGATCAAGAGAACGGCGATCTCGTTGCCACTGGGTCGGCGCGTTCGACATTGACGCTCGACGGCTCACTCTCGATTGGACGCGCTCATCAGATCCGATATCAGAACGCACGTCGTCAGATCGCCTACCAGTCGTCTGCAACCTCTGCCGCCCGACCGTCGGGTCGTTCTCTCGACGCTGACCAACCCTCTGATGGGCCAACGAATCGCGCCGCGCCGCCGACGTCTTCACACGCACAGCTGACCGGGCCACAGGGGGATCTCCGCGCGGACCGAATCGCGGTGCTGCTCGCACCTCAGAACGGCAAGGCCGAGCGTCTCGAGGCGTTCACCGACGTGAGGTTGAAGTTGGATACCCGCACCGCCATGGGTGCGCGCCTGACGTACCACGCTGATGAAGAGCGCTACGTCCTGACCGGCTCGGCGACCGCACCGGTGAAAGTGGTGGAGGCCTGCCGTGAAACTGTGGGCAAGACGTTGACCTTCTTCAGATCGACCGATAGGATCCTTGTCGACGGCAACGAGGAGATTCGCACGCAAACCAAGGGCGGCGGCCCCTGTACTCAGTCGCCTCCCCGCTAGTGGGCGACGTCGACTGACCGCGGTGTAGCGTTCCGGCCGATGTCCACACTTCGTACACACGAACTCACCAAGTCCTACGGTGGCCGCGTTGTCGTGCGGGGTGTCAGTATTGAGGTCGCATCGGGTGAGATCGTGGGGTTGCTCGGGCCGAACGGCGCCGGGAAGACCACGACGTTCTACATCACCGTCGGGCTGACGACAGCGGACTCCGGTCGGGTCACTCTTGACGGCGAAGACGTCACGGATGCCCCGATGTACGTGCGAGCACGGAAGGGAATCGGCTATCTCCCCCAGGAGCCGTCGATTTTCCGGGGGCTCACCGTCGAGCAGAACATCATGGCCATTCTCGAGACGCTGGACCTCGATAAGGCCGGTCGTCAGGCGCGCCTTCAGGAACTTCTGGCGGAGTTACGGTTGACGCCACTCGCGAAGGCACCAGCGTACACGTTGTCTGGTGGTGAGCGCCGCCGTGCGGAGATCACGCGCGCCCTGGTCGTTTCGCCGCGGTTCATATTGTTGGACGAGCCGTTTGCGGGTATCGATCCGATTGCGGTTACCGATATTCAGAACATCGTATTCCATTTGAAGGAACGCGGCATCGGAGTGTTGATCACCGATCACAATGTGCGCGAGACGCTTCGGATTACGGACCGAGCGTACATTGTCAACGAGGGCTCGATTTTTCGTAGTGGAACACCTGATTCTCTCGCAGCGGATGAGGACGTGCGCCGGATTTATCTGGGGACCGACTTCCGATTGGACTAAGATGGTTTTCGCTGCCTGGAGGGCGAAGCTGAACTACTGACGCCATGGCGATTTCGCAAAAGTTACACACAAAACTCGTTCAGAAGCTCATTCTGACGCCATCACTTCAGCAGGCGATCAAGCTGCTGCCGATGTCGACGCTCGAGTTGTCGGAACTGCTCAACCAGGAGATGGTCGAGAACCCCATGTTGGAGGAGGTACCGACCGAAGACCTTCAGCCTGCCGAGGCCGCTCCGGAAAAGAAGGAAGAGAAGCCCCAGGAGAAAGGCGACACCTGGGACGACCAGGACTACGAATATTTCTTCGGCGACTACCTCGACGACGGGTATCGCCCGCGAACGCCAACAGAGGTCAAGGAACTCCCCCCGATCGAAAACACGCTTTCGACCGCGGCTTCGCTTTCAGACCACTTGCTGTGGCAACTTTCGATGCAGACCGACGAACCCGTAGTGCGCGCCATTGGTGAGGCGATCATCGGCAACCTGGATGACGACGGATACCTGGTCGCCACAGTGGAGGAGCTCGCCTCCATGGGACCGTGGCCGACCACTGAGGTGGAGCGTGCGCTAGGGCTCGTGCAGCGGTTCGACCCGATCGGCGTCGCAGCTCGAGACCTGCAGGAGTCGCTGTTGCTGCAGCTGCGTCATCTCGGAATGGCCGGTACGCCGACCGAGAGAATCGTGACCGAACACATGCGCCTGTTGCAGAATCACCAGGTGCCGGAGCTGGCCCGCAAGCTGGGCGTGTCGATCGACGAGTTGAAGCAGCACATCGAGTTGATTCGCCATCTCGATCCCAAGCCGGGCAGTCGATACAACCCCTCGCAGTCCCAATACGTCATACCCGATGTGTACGTGGTCAAGGTCGAGGATCAGTACGTTGCCGTCTTGAACGAAGAGGGACTACCGCAACTCCGGATCAGCCCCGTGTATCGTCGGCTGCTCGACAAGGGCGCCGACAACAGCGACGAGACTCGGGCCTACGTCAAGGACAAGTTCCGCTCCGCGTTATGGTTGATCAAGTCCGTCGAGCAGCGGCAGAAGACCATTCACAAAGTGGCGACGAGCATCATCAATTTTCAGCGTGACTTTCTCGATCACGGCATCGAGTATCTCCGGCCGCTGGTGTTGCGAGACGTGGCGAACGACATAGGGATGCACGAATCAACCGTCAGCCGCGTCGTGACAAACAAATACATGCACACGCCGCAGGGCGTATTCGAGCTGAAGTACTTCTTTCATAGTGGCATCGCCAGTTCATACGGCGAGGCGGTCTCATCGGTCACGATCAAACAGAGAATCCGCAAGATCATCGAGCAGGAAGACGCCCGCAAGCCGCTCAGCGATTCCAAGATTGTCAGTATCCTTCAGCGTGAAGGGCTCGATCTGGCGCGCCGCACGATCGCGAAATATCGCGAGGAGCTGAAGATCCCGACATCCAATCAGCGGAAGGTTTTGTACTGAGCCGTCCCCGATCAGGTGGCCATGCGCCTCGAACTCACTGGACGTCACTTCACGATTGGACCGGCGCTGCGACACCTGGTGGAGCAGCGGTTCTCGCAAGTCCTGCGGATGCTCAACGACAGCGCGGTGTCAGCGAAAGTCGTCCTGACGAAAGAGAACTCTCGGTATCATGCGGAAGTCACGCTGCACGCGCGTGGCGAGCACTTTCTGCACGGTGAGTCCACGGGGCGCGATGCCGCCGTGGCGACGAGCGCCGCCGCGGACAAGATCGACCGCCAGGTCGAGAAGCTGCGGGGAAAGTGGAACGAGCGTAAGCGTCGCGGGTTGCCTGAGACGAAAGGCCTGACCTCTGAACCGTTACCACGGGATGGGCGAAAGAGAGGCGTTCGGTCGCGTGCCGCTGAGCGGGGAGTGGACGACGAGCAGGATGTCCGCATCATCCGCGCCCGGCAGTATGGCGTTAAACCCATGTCGGTCGAGGAGGCGGCGCTTGCGATGACGGACGGTGCCGAAACATTCCTCGTGTTCCGAAATGCCGCGACGGACGCGATCAACGTGCTCTTTCGTCGACGGGATGGGAATTTTGGGCTCATCGATCCGAAAGTCTGACACCGCCCACGCCCAGCGGTAGCGTGCGGTGATGGGTACGAGGAAGTCGCCGCGACGGAAAGGCGCGCCGAAGAGGCCTTCTCCGGTGGTCCCGCGCCGAGCCTTACGGCGCTTTGTCGTCCTCACAGGACTATCGGGCTCAGGTAAGACCCACGCTATCCGAGCGCTCGAGGACCTCGGGTACTTCTGCGTGGACAATCTGCCGACCTTGCTCATTCCGACATTGGCGGAACTTGCTGCCCGAGACGATGCCGGTCTCGACAAGGTTGCCATTGTGGTCGATGTGCGCGAAGGAGAGTTTCTCAAGCGGTTTCCGCAGGTCTACCGCCAACTGAAGGTGACACCGGGCGTGCAGCCGACGCTCATCTTCCTCGAAGCCAGCCACTCCGCGCTCGTCCGGAGATTCAGCGAATCGCGGCGACCTCATCCACTCGCGCCCGATCGGTCGGTTGCGGAAGGGCTCACTGAAGAGCGCGAAAAGCTGAACGCGATTCGGAAGATGGCTGACTTGATCGTGGACACATCGAGCCTAACCGTGCACGAGCTTCGAGATATCTTCGTACGTATGTCCCGGCAGGAGGAGGGCCGAGCCGATATGGTCGTCAACCTCCTGAGTTTTGGATTCAAGCACGGGCTCCCTGAGGACGCCGACCTCGTATTCGATGTACGGTGGCTCCCGAATCCTCACTTTGTCGACAGGCTGCGACGATTGACCGGACGCGATCAGGCTGTAGTCAGGTTCATGCGGCGACACGCGGTCACAAAGGAATTCATCGACAGGCTGACATCGTTTCTCCGATTTGTGTTGCCACACCACGTACAAGAAGGAAAGTCTGTACTTGACCGTCGCAATAGGGTGTACCGGCGGTCAACATCGGTCGGTGATGATCGTCGAGGCGCTAAAGAAGGCTCTCGTGGACGTCACTGGCGTTCGGCTGCGCGTGAAGCACAGGGATTCGTGACACAAGAGAGAATGAGAGGTCGCACATGATTGGTGTGGTCGTCGTGACGCACGGCCAGCTCGCGACCGAACTTCTGAATGCCGCCGAGGCGATTGTGGGTGACTTGCCGCGCTTTGCCGCCGTCTCAATCGACTGGCACGAGGACACCCACGATGCGCGCCAGGAAATTGCCGAGACGATCGCCCGCGTTCAACAAGGCCAGGGTGTGCTCATTCTCACTGACATGTTCGACGGCACACCATCGAATCTTGCGATGTCCTTCCTTGGACAGGAGGCCGTCGAGGTCGTCACGGGGGTCAATCTCCCGATGTTGGTCAAGCTGGCGAACATGCCCTCCCAATCCGATCTGCTTCGGGTTGCGAGAGATATGCGCGAGCACGGACGCGACGCGATCTGGGTGGCATCAGACCTCCTGCGCGCGGAGAAGCCGTGACACAAGTTGGCGAACGACACGATGAGGGAGACGATGAACCAGACAGACGAGACGGGAGATCGCGGACAGACATCAGGCGACGTCGTACGCGTGGAGAAGCCGTGGGGCTACGAGTTGCACTGGGCCAAGACTGATCGCTACGTTGGAAAAGTGCTGCATGTGAAGGCCGGCCATGCGCTCAGTTTGCAGTATCACAACAAGAAGGATGAAACGATCTACCTTCATTCCGGAGTTCTCCTATTCGAGATCGAAGTGGATGGAGAACTCACGAAGCGTCACATGAAGCCTGGCGACTCTGTACACGTCGCGCCAAAGACGGTTCACAGAATGACCGCTATCGAAGATTGCGATGTGTTGGAGGTCTCGACTCCGGAGCTCGACGACGTCGTCAGGCTCGAGGATCGATATGGTCGAGTGCCGCCGAAGAAATAGGGGCAGGCGTGCCTGCCCCGGAATTCGATCAGAACGGGATGTCGTCGTCCGTAATTGGTTCGACCGGCGGCTCGTCCATCGCATGTGACCCACCACGGTCAGCTCCGCCACCACCCGCAGTCCGGCCCGCGGTTCCACTACCACCGCCGAGCAGCGTGATCCGGTCCGCTTTGATTTCGGTGGTGTACCGTTTGTTGCCGTCCTTGTCGTCCCACTGGCGAGTTTGGAGCCGACCCTCGACGTAGATCTGTTTTCCTTTGGTGAGGTACTCCTGAAGGCTTTCCGCCTGCTTCCCCCAGAGAACCACGCGGTGCCATTCGGTCTTCTCTTGCCGCTGACTGTTACGGTCGTTCCACACCTCGGTGGTCGCCAGATTCAGCGTCGCCACCGCGGCGCCACCAGGCGTATAGCGTAGCTCCGCATCGCGCCCCAGGTTGCCCACGAGTATGACTTTGTTCACGCTTCCCATGTCGTCCCTTCCGGGATTCGGCGAGCGAATACGAGGGTCGCGCGACGAATCCCCTACGGCCGCAGTTACTGCGACCGTCACCAATGGTCTGTGGCTTATGTCCGCCGCCGATTTCTGGCAGGCGATGATTTGCCAGCGTACGTCGCCGGTGTGACAGCGTAGGTCACGATAGTAACTGGATCCCTCGTCTAGCGGGGCGCGGTCTGAGGCTTCAGTCGGTCGAGACCCTGTTTGGCGAGGCGTGCGCCGTCACTCTCAGGATATCTCTTGATCACTTGCTCGAACGAGCTGCGCGCGGCATCAACCTGACCCAGGCGCTCTTGTGCGATTCCCCGTTTGTAATACGCGAGAGGAACCTGGTCACCGGTCGCATAGTTCTGGATCACCCGATTGTATGCGCCTATTGCATCTTCCCAGCGGAGCAGCCCGGAATTCGATTCGCCGATGAGGAACTGCGCGTCGTCGGCCCGGGCGGTCATCGGGAACGTTCGCAAGAGTTGCTCGAAGCCCGTGATGGCCAGAGTGTACTGTCCCGCCGTATAGTCGGCCCATGCCGTCTCGTACATACGTTGTGGTGAGAGACCCACGGTCGAGGGGGCTGGTGCCGGAGCCGGCGGCGCGGCACCAGCCGGGGCACCCACGGCAGGATCCGCCGCGGGATCGGCCGGGACGCTCGGAACGGCCTGGGTTAGTAGCGAGGGGATTGTCGCAATGGTCATGTTCAGCGCTTCCACTTCATCGCTGAGGCCTTGAATGCGCGTGTTCGTGTCCTGAGTTCTCTCACGGATGACGCTGAGGTCGTTTGCCACCCCTTTCAGACTCAGTTCTTGATCCGCAAAACCTTTGGTTGTCGCTCGACTTGCTTCGTCGATTCGGGCGTTGATCGTTTTCAACGACTCAGTGAGTTGCACGAGAAGCTGCGAGACTGCGAGCTGGAGCTCCTGCTGTTGTTCCTGCAACATGCGCAGTTCGGCCGCCATTTGCTGGTGCTCGCGGTTCTGCGCGAGCGATGGCGCCGCCGCGAGGCACACCAGGGACATTGCGGCCCCAGACATCATTATCATCTTCTGCATGGGTCTTCCTCGCGAGTCGTCTCGACAGTCCGCACGAGCCAAGACTACTTCGATGTAATCACGAAATGCGCCCGTCGGTTCTTTGACCACGAACTTTCGCTGTGTCCAGGGTCGAACGGAAACTCCTTACCGTAGCTTACAGTCCGAACCCGATCCGGAGCGACCCCAAGTGAGACGAGGTAGGTTTTGACCGCCGTAGCCCGGCGCTCGCCGAGCGCCAGGTTGTATTCCGGCGTACCCCGCTCATCGCAGTGGCCTTCGATGCTGATGACCCACGTCGAATACTTTCTCATGACCCCAGCGTTCGCGGTCACGATGGATCGTCCCTCGTCGTCGAGGTCGGAGCTGTCGAGAGGAAAAAACGCCGGTCTCAACGGCGAGTCACGGTTCAAGTCGTCGAGCGAACGATTCGCAATTGAGTCCTCGGCGAACGACGGTGCCGCGACGGGTTGAACGTCTTCGATCCGCTGCGGAGGAGCGGGCGGCGCCGGAGTAATCGCGGGCGCCTCGAATGTCGGAGTCGGAGCCGGAGCCGGCGGTGCGGTCGCCTTTCGACGTGCACAGGCCGAGTCACAGATCGCCAGGAGAACTGCAAGTACAACGACAACGCGTATGTTTCTAGCCATGAGCTGCTCCCGCTTCACAAATGGAAATTTCCGGGCTTGCTGTCAATCGAATCCTGGATCAACGATCCACGGAATCTACTGTGACCATGCCGGCGTGTAGTTGTTGCCGTCGCGCGTGACCTGTTGAAGTCCGCGGCCATCACGCCCGATCGTGAACACCTGGACAACACGTCCGGCACGAGTGGACGTGAACGCAAGATGCCTTCCGTTCGGCGAGTAGGCCGGACTCTCGTTTGTTCCCTCTCCGAAGGTGATCCGACGCGTTTGTCCGCTTGCCAAGTCAAAGACCTTGATGTCGTACGAACCTGCACCCGTCTGCGCGCTGAAGGCGACCTCGTTGAACGGAGCCGGGGACCACGTCGGGCGGTCCGCATAGGACTCGCTCGTGGTCAACCGCCGAAGATTCGAGCCGTCGGCGTTCATGATGTAGATCTGAGGCTGCCCCGCACGGTCCGAGGTGAAAGCGATCTGCGTGCCGGTCGGCGACCACGTCGGCGTCACGTCACCCGCCGGATGGTTCGTGAGCCGGCGAACGTTTGATCCGTCCCGATTCATGACGTAAATCTCAGGGTTCCCGTCACGGCTCGACATGAAGGCAATTCGTGTCCCGTCGGGCGAGTACACGGGCAGGTAGTTGTTGCCCTGCCCCTTCGTCGGGTTTTCGAGGACGCCTTGGTAGATGAGGGAAACAAAGATGTCGGGGGTGATGCGGCGGTACGACGTGTAGGCGATCGCCCGCGCGTCGGGTGACCATGCTGGAGTGATGTTCAGCTGTCGCGTCGTCGTGATACGACGCGGGTTGGCACCGTCGTAGTCCGACACGTAAATCTCTTTGACCTCGCGGTTGTCGATCGGCCCAATCAATCGCTCTCGATTGCGATCGGATGAGAACGCAAGCTTCGTGCGGGCGACGCCACGCAAGGCTCGCTGTTGCAGATGGATTTCATCCGCCATGGTGTGAGCGTAGAGCCGTGGGTTGTTGGCGGTCCCGCTGTACTCCTTCGCGAACACCGACTGACGCGAACGCACACTGAACAGGCGAATCTGCACGCGGACATCGTTGCCGGTTCGTTGCACCGTTCCGAAGACCACGGCATCCGCACCAAGCTCACGCCATGCCGGAAACGGGACCTGCTCCGGAGTGCGGGCCAGAGGAATCGACGAGTAGGTATCACGTGGGATCAGGTAAAACTCTCGCTCGAAGTTCAGGTCGTCCCACAGGACCTGACTGAGGACCTTCGCGACCTCTGCCGCGTCCGGCGTCGTCGCGATGAAATCGGGCACGGCATACCGCGGCGGCGTTCCCGGGTCACCGCTGATCACCAACTCGACATCGGAAGGCTGCTGAGTTTGCGGCTGTGCAGGCGCTGGTTGTTGCGGTGCCGCAAGAACGGTAACGGCCGCAAGGGCAGCCGTGATCATTCCCAACTGCCAACCTCCAACGCTCATGCGTTGCTGCGGGACCTTCGTCGGGGATCGCGTTGTTGTTGAGTGTGAGGCGGTCGTCATGTGTTTTTTCATGGCTATCGCTGATACTCGAATCTCATATGGACGGTCAGCGTCGGGTTAGGAAATGGGCCCGGAAGGGGAGGGAGGCGTTGAGTCAGCATCACGGCCCGATTTGCGGCGTTATCGAGTGCGAGTAGGCCGCTCGAACGTTCGACGGCGACCGCTTGAATCGTCCCGTCGCGCCCAATCGTGAATTTCATTACGGCAGATCCCACGACGCCGTGGTTCTGATCCCAGTTACGCTGGATGAGTGAGACCATCTGTTCTAAGTACTCAGGGCAACAGAAACTCGACACGTCCAGTTCGACGCCCTTACTCCCGCCGCCTCCGCTGCTCAAGCCGAACCCCTGCCCGCGCGCCCCAGTCTCAGCCCTGGCTGTGCCCGTCTGAGGTTCTGCTTCCGCCTGAGGTTTCGTTCGGGGAGCTTCCGTTGCTTGCCGCCGTTGGGGTTGGGGCCGGCTGGGTTTTCGAGGGTCGGGCAGAGTCATCGCCGGACGTGCCGGAGGAGGGGGGGTCTCTTCGCGCTTGACGGGTTGCTCCGGTGGCGGGGCTTCAACTTGACGTCCGCCCATCTGGGTCTGACCGCCAGCGCGCGGCCCCGGGGCTCCGCCGAGGCTAATCGTCATTACAGTTCGTGGGGCTTCGGCAACCTGGCCTGCGCGCACGAACAAGATTGCTGCGATTACACACACGTGTGCGGCTATCGACCACACGATCATGGCGCGCAATCGGTCGGGCTCCCCTGAACGAGCAACGATGATGTCGGTAACTGGTTCGGTCATCGTGGTTTCGGTAGGTCGGTCACGATGCCAACATCGAGCACTCCGGCCTCTTTGAGCCGGTCGAAAATCTCCAGCTGTTCCTGGACGCTCAATTGGCCGTCCATCCGAAGAAAGGCTTGCTTGTCGGTCCGATTGACGATCAGCTGCCGCACGCGCTCCGCGACGATCTCCACCCGCACCTGCTCCTTGCCGAGGAAAACCCGACGGTCCTTCCGATAGGAGAACGGCACGTCGACGAAGATGCGCTCGCTGGAAATCTCTTGCGACCGCGCCGCCACGGGGAGCCTGACCTCAACGCCACGCTGAAGCATCGGCGCGGCCACCATGAAGATGATTAGGAGTACGAGCATGACGTCGACGAGCGGGATCACGTTGATCTCTGCAAGCGTCGGACCGACCCGCCGGCCTCGCTGATGACGGCCGCCTGCGCTGGGCGCGGAAGCAAGAACCTTCGGCATTACGTAAAGTTGCGCTCTGCGATGTTCAGAAACTCGAGCGCGAAATCATCAAGGGCAGCCGAGAAATCCTTCACGCGGTGAATGAAATGGTTGTAAAAGATCACGGCGGGAATCGCCGCGAAGAGGCCTGCGGCCGTGGCGATGAGCGCATCAGTGATTCCTGGGCCGACGACGGATAGGTTCGTCGACCCGCTGGCGCTGATGCGCGAGAACGCGATCATGATCCCCACAACGGTTCCGAAGAGACCAATGAAAGGCGTGACACTGGCCGTCGTTGCCAGAAAAGTCAATCGCCGCTCGAGCTTGTTCATCTCGGTTGTCGCTGCCCGGATGAGCGCACGGTCCACGGCGTCGAGGCTCCTAAGGATTGGACGAGCCGTGGTCGTTCCTGGATTGGCGACGCTCTGACCGGTCAGGCGGAATTGCGCGTTGAGTTCGGCGTAGCCGGCCTGAAAAACGCCGACGAGCGGGCTTTGCGGTAGCGATGGACAGATCGCTTGGATCTCGGAGAACTTCTGGCTCTTGCGAAAGACGTCCAGGAACGTGGCTGTCTGACGCTCAACTCTGCGATAGGAGAACGTCTTTGAGAGAATGATCGCCCAGGAAACGATCGAGAAGACGATCAGAATGGCGAGAACGGCCTGGTTGACCGGGCCCGTCTCAAGAACGATTGCGCGAAACCAACCGCTCCCAGGCAGCGGCGCAGCGTCCTGCACCTGTAGTGCAAGGACGAACAAGCCAAACGTGTACAACGAAGCCTCCGACCATAGTGGCGCGCCGCTGGGACAGCGCAGACAAAGCAGGGTAGCATGCGATCGGATCGCTGTCAAACGTATGATACGATGGAAGTTCCGCCTACATGCTGCGCTCACTCCGCATTCGTAACCTGGCGGTGATCGAGGCCGTCGAAATCCACTTCGAGCCTGGGTTCAGCGTTCTGACTGGCGAGACTGGCGCCGGCAAGTCGATTCTTGTCGAGGCCGTCGCGCTGCTCCTTGGCGCGCGCGCTTCAGCGGACCTCGTCCGCACCGGGGAGCCGCAGGCGACGATCGAGGCCCACTTCCAAGACGATGACGGCACGGATGTCAGCGTGCGTCGGGAGATTACCAGCCAGGGCCGCAGCCGCTCCTTTGTCAATGGCACCCTCGCGTCCGCGAGTGCTCTTCGTGAGCTATCGGTGCGCCTCGTCGAGCTCCATGGGCAGCACGAGCACCAGGCGCTTCTCGATCCGCTGGCGCATCTGCCGCTTCTCGATTCCCATGCAGGGCTCGAGCCCCTTGTGGGTCGCACGGCTGCCTCGTGGGTCGACGTGCGTGAGTTGCGCGACCAACTCGAGCGTTCTCGAATGGATACGCGCGAGCGCGCAGCACGCGCCAATCTCGTTGCGTTTCAGCTCGGTGAAATCGAGTCAGCCAAGCCTAAGCCAGGTGAGGATGACGAACTTACCGTCACGAAACACGTGCTCGCGAGCGCCGAACGGCTTCAGCGGCTGTGCGAAGAGAGTTACGAGTCGCTCTACAACAGTGACCAGGCGGTGTTGACGAGCCTTGGAGGAGTCTGGAAGCGCGTCACCGAGCTCTCGTCGATCGACAGCAGGTTCGCGGAATATCTCGAGTCCCGCGACAGCATTAAGTCGCAGCTCGAGGACTTGGCCTTCTTCCTGCGCCGCTATGCGGAGGGAGTAGACGCGTCTCCCGCCCGACTCCAAGCCGTCGAAGATCGCCTGGCGATCCTCGAGAGGCTGAAACGGAAATACGGACCCACGCTGCCCGGCGTCATCAGCAGAGGTGAAGCGCTCGGCCGCGAACGCGATCTTCTGACTGGCGCCGGACGGCAGACGGACGACGTTGAGGCCGAGCTCAGCGAGGCAACGCGACGATATCTCGGGCTTGCGCGAGAACTCTCCACGAAGCGACGCGCCGCGGCGATCCGCTTTGCGAAGGACCTCGAGTCGTTACTCGCTGACCTCGCGATGGCGAGGACTCGTTTCGAGGTGCGGTTCCGCGATGGCGATCTTCCACCCGAGCGATGGGGTGAACGTGGCATCGACGACGCGGAGTTTTTCCTGTCGCCGAATCCCGGAGAAGATTTGCGCCCTCTCGTCCGTATCGTGTCAGGTGGCGAGCTCTCGAGAGTCATGCTCGCGCTGAAGACCCTTGCAGCAGGAAGCGCGCGCGGGACGAATAGCGGTGAAGGGAAGACTCTCATATTTGATGAGGTGGATGCCGGCATCGGAGGCGGCGTTGCCGACGTGGTGGGAACTCAACTGCGCGCCCTTGCGGAAGGATTTCAGGTGCTCTGCATCACACACCTGGCGCAGATTGCGTCGCGGGCCACCACCCAGTTTCGCATCGAGAAGCAAGTGAAGGGGAGTCGGACGATGACGTCGGTGACCCCTCTCGACCAGACCGGCCGGATTGAGGAGATTGCCCGAATGATTGGGGGCGCGACTGTGACGCAGCCCATGCTCGCAACGGCGCGCGAACTCCTGTCTAATGGCGGTATGCGGACAGAAGCGAAAGACAAACAGAAGGCAAAAGGCGAAAGCGAAAGTCGGCGGGTGAGGGGCTAGCGGTGGCCAAGAAATATCTGATCGAGACGTTCGGCTGCCAGATGAACTTCCATGACTCGGAGCGCATGGCTGGCTTGCTCTGTGAAGCGGGCTACGAGGCTGCCAGCGTCGAAGACGAGGCAGACCTCATCGTCATCAATACGTGCAGCGTTCGCGAGCACGCCGAGGACAAGCTCTACACGAGGCTTGGGCAGCTGCGCGTGCGCGGAGAGGAGACCGGCCGGAGCCGTATAGTTGCCGTGGCGGGGTGCGTGGCGCAGCAGGAGGGAGAGGCGCTCCTCAAGAAGACCAACGGCCACGTCATCGATATCGTGCTCGGCACCCAGCGTTTGAAGATGCTTCCGATGCTGGTCGAACAGGCAACCACAGCAACCTTCGCCGAAGTGGACATCGCCGCAATTGACGATGTGGCGTTCCCGCTCGGCGTGACGCGACGGGCGGACCCCGTCCGCGCGTACGTGACTATTGTCGAGGGATGCAACGACCACTGCGCGTTTTGTGTCGTTCCGCACACGCGCGGTCATGAGCGGATGCGAGCCAAGAGTGAAATACTCGCGGAAGTGGCCGAGGCCGCAGCCGCAGGACGCCCGGAGATTCAACTCCTCGGACAGATTGTGAACCACTATCAGGCGCCGGATGACCAGTCCTGTGACTTTGCCCGACTCTTGGCGGAAGTGAGTCACGTCCCAGGAGTTCAACGCATCCGATTTGCCAGTCCCCATCCTCGCCACACCGGCGTGCGCTTGATTGAGGCAATCCGTGACCTTCCTAATGTATGCAAGCACCTGCATTTGCCGCTCCAATCGGGATCCACGCGGGTCCTTCAATCAATGCGGCGACGCCATAGCCGTGACGATTACATCAGCCTGATCTCGCGTATTCGGGAATCGATTCCCGAGATCGAGCTCTCGACGGATGTGATAGTGGGATTTCCTGGCGAGACGACCGAGGACTTCAACGAGACTTTGTCGCTTATTGAGGGGGTACAGTTCCACAGCATTTTCTCGTTCAAGTATTCCGTGCGGCCCAATACATTAGCGTCCAAGAGGATGCCAGACGACGTCTCGGAGAGCGAGAAGACGGCACGCATCGTGGAACTGCAGTCACGCCAGCGGGAGGTCCAGCTGCGTCTTCACCAGCGGGCCGTGGGGACGACCGCCGCCGTTTTAGTGGACTCAGCGAGCCGTCGTCGCGAGGCGGAGATCTCCGGCCGAACCTTTGGGAACACGGTGGTGAACTTCCCGGTCCCGTCCGATACACCCCAAGACGGCGCCACCTCGTGGGTCGGGCGCACAGTGCCTGTCTTGATCACTCGGGCGGGTCCGCACAGCGTATCGGGAGTGACGGCAACGTAGACGGTGCGAGATTCCGAGGCGAGCACGCCATGCTGATTGAAATGACCATCAAGGGACTGACGGTGGACGCGATCACGAACATGCCGATCGTAATCCTTCGAGACAAGGACGGCGAGCGCACGCTGCCCATCTGGGTCGGGATCTTCGAAGCCAACGCGATCGCGTTGCAAATGGAGAACATCACGACACCGCGACCCATGACGCACGATCTTCTTCGAAACCTTATCTCCGATCTCAACGGTCACGTCGATCGCGTAGTGGTATCTGAACTGAAGGACAACACCTTTTACGCGATCATCTACCTCACCGTCTTGGGCGAGCGCGTGGCTGTTGATGCCCGACCGAGCGACGCCATTGCCCTCGCCCTGCGCACGCGCTCACCGATCCTCGTCGAGGAGTCGGTGATCGACAGTGCACGAACTGTGGACTTTGCCTCCGAGCGTGTCGACGACGACAAGCTTCAGAAGTGGCTCGAGAATCTCGGACCAGCGGAGCTCGGAAAGTACAAAAATGTAAAATGTCGGCCGGCCGACATTCTCTTCAACACTCGGCGATGTCGGCCGGCCGACATTTCCAGTCCCTTCCCGCGACCTCTGCGATCAGCGCGCCTCCTTGAGCGTCGCGTGCCTTCTGCCGACGGCTGTTTCGATCGTAAGGACATCGAGTTCGTGGTTGACGGCCCCCTGCGCGGTCCCTACAATGAACGCGTGCTTCACAGTTCTGCGCAATGATCGTCGCGATCGCAAATCAAAAAGGCGGCGTGGGCAAGACAACGACGGCTGTTAATCTTGCCGCCGCGCTCGCGATGCGGGGTCGAAAGACCCTGCTCATCGATCTCGACCCCCAAGCCAATAGCACGATCTCATTTCTCGAGCACAGCGCGATTACGAAGAGTACCTACGATGCGATCGCCGAACCTGCGTGTGAGCTGAGTGAGGTCATTCGGCCGGCGTCGCTGCCCAATCTCTTCGTGGCCCCGGCTCGAATCGGGCTCGCGAAACTCGAGTCCCGGTTGGTGGGGGAGCTCGACGCGCACTTTCGATTAAAGGACAAGCTCGACAAAATAGGGCGTGAGTACGCGCATGTCGTGATCGACTGCCCTCCAGCGCTTGGCTTACTGACGGTGAACGCCCTTGTGGCGGCCACGCACCTGCTCATTCCGATCCAATCGTCCTACTTTGCGCTCGAGGGCACGGACGACCTGCTGGAAACAATTGAGAAGGTTCGCCAGCGGCCGAACCCTGGGCTGCGCATTCTCGGGGTGGTCATCACGATGCACGACAAGCGCACAGCGCTCGGACGCGACATCAGGGAACAGATTCAGAAGGTCTTCGGCGGAAAGGTCTTCCGCACGGTGATCAGCAAGAGCGTTCGGCTCGAGGAGAGTCCGGCGTACAAGGAATCGATTTTTACTTTCGCACCCGAGTCGAGCGGCGCGAGTGACTACTATAGTCTTTGCGAGGAGGTCATCGAGCGTGTCGAAGCGCGGACTGCCTGAGACGCTGCGGATGCGGCACGACGAGCACTACGTTGAGGCGCTCGCGACATCAGCGGGCGAGCCGGTTGGCCGTCTTGTGCCGATTGAATTGCTGGACCCGAATCCGAATCAACCACGGCAGGTCATGGGTGATCTGTCTGAGCTGATGGCGTCGGTGTCGGAGAAAGGCATTATCGAACCGCTCGTCGTTCGTCAGAAAAGTGGTCGATTCCAGATCATTGCGGGCGAGCGACGTTACCACGCGGCCGTTCAAGTCGGCCTTCGAGAAGTGCCCGTAATGATCCGCGAGGTCGGTGACGCCGAGGTGATGGAACTAGCGCTCGTCGAGAATCTCCAGCGGAAGGACTTGACCCCCTTTGAGGAAGGCGAAGCGCTGCAGCAGCTCTGCGAGCAGTGCAACTATACGCACGAGGACCTGGCGCGCAAACTCGGCAAGTCCCGCACATCGATTACGGAATCGCTCTCATTGACGAACATGCCGGCTGACGTGAGGAACCTTTGTCGGCTGGCCGACATTACCGCGAAGTCGACTCTTTTGCAGATAGTTAGGCAGTCTGATCACAAGAAGATGGTTGCGCTGGTTGAAAGGGTGGCGCACGGTGGTGGCACCCGCCAGCAGGTTCGGCAAGAAACGGCAAAGGCGAAGTCAGGGCGGCCTCGGGCATTTATCTTTGCATTCCGTCCCCCGACGAAAGCCTTCAATCTGCGTCTGAGCTTCACGAAAAGCAAAGTGGAGCGGTCGGAGATTATCGAAGCCCTTGAGAACATTCTTCGAGAGCTGAGGAGCAATCGCCAGAGCTGATTCCAGGCCTCGCCCATCTATTAGTTAACGTAACGTATCTTATGCGACGTTGCGGCGATTCCATGGAATTGGCCGCTTTTCCCCGTCGCAGTCCTCCTTCAGGACCCCCTCAGACCGTCCAAATCCTCGAAATGGACTGTGTGCCTGGAACGTTCAGCTCAAACGGCTGACGCCCAGGATGATGTTCAAGCTCCATCGCGCCTCGATGAATGGCCACGATGAACGCGACCGGGTCGCCGGCCTCGAGCCCAAGGCTATGAAAGCCCACCTGAACCTCCAAGATGTCTCCGGCCGCTGCCCGGACCCCACTCTCGCCTCGCACGACGCCGGTCCCGCGGGTGCTCAGGTCGGCCATGGTCTGACCGTCGACCAGGCGAATGGTCAACTGATGCCCCGTCGGCTTGAGAAACCGAACGGTCACGGCTATCCCGTCTGCCAGAACGTCTCTCATTGAAATTGGCCCTTCGACTCTAATGAATAGATTCCTGAAGTCGAAGCCGAATGCAATCGCAGTGATCGCTTGCGCGTGGTCCGAGACCTGGTGCATCGTCCCTCCCGGCAGCGCGACGTCCAGGAAGGCGGCGCCAACCCATTCGAAATAGCTGGTGACAGCTCCGTCGATGACTGGGCTGATCGGGCCGGTCGGAGCCGGAAGGTCAGCGGTGGGAGGCTGCGTCGTGATATTGGTCACGAAGAGCTCTTCCGGTATCGGCTTGCCGAGAGAACGATAGACGTTTTGGACATGCCGGCGAAATAGCTCGTCGAATTCCTCGTCGTGATCCGACGAATGGTCGTCGCCGTACCACCAGAACCAGTCGCTTCCCTCGGCAATGAGGATTTCTTCCTTCGCTCGTGCCATGGCCTCTTCTGATAGTCCCTGTGGGGACGATTCCAGCGCTTTTCGCGCCTCCTCAAGTTGTCCCCAGGCTCTGTGATCATCAGGATGTCCCATCCAGATGTAGAAATCTGCATTGATCCACGAGCCAGGAAAAACCGTTGAGAGGTTGTCGCTTGTGCCTCGGCATGCCTCACTCATCGTCACCGTTCGCAACTCCGGATGCTCGGTGAGCCGTCGATAAAGAGCCCTCAAGAAAGGGCGCCCCTGTCCCTCGTAGTGCTCCCACGCGTTCTCGCCGTCGAGGATGACGAAAACGGTCCCTTCGCCTCCGCCAGTTCGCGCCCGATAGCGCGTTCCGGCTTCCGCAAGCCGGCGGACGAAGTCGGCGGCGGCCGAGTCTGCTGACCATGAGGCATATGAGAACCCGATCAAGTCGGATAACGTGTGGTCCCGGAAGCCGCACGCCACCGTGTGACCCATCGAACCAATGCGATAGGGCTTATAGAGAATTTCTGGCTGCTCGAGGTGACCACCGGCGTCGCGAGAGAGGCCACGCCCCAATGTCCTCTCGAGGATCGCTTCGTCTGTCGCCATCCAGTCGAAACCAGCGTGCGCCACGAGAGGGACCATCGAGTCGGATACCGAGCCTTCGGATGGCCACAGACCTCGAGGTGTTCGACCGAAAACTCTTTGATGGAGCGCGATACTCCTCGTCAACTGCTCGGAGGCATCCTCTGGATGCCGAAAGCGACCCTTGGGTACTCGGGAGTCTGGATGGGCGCGAAAGTGCACGTCGCTATCACAGAGGAGGGGCAGTATCGGATGGTAGAACGGTGACGTCGACAGTTCGACCTGTCCGCGATCGGCGGCATCTCGATATTCGGGCACGACACGGCGAAGGAGTTCGAGCTCGACTGTGCGGAGTGTCGTCTTGTCGGCCTCGGTGAAACCCCGGCCACGGGACAGCAGATCGCGGATTCGCTCGTCGTGATCGTGGTACCAGGTGTCGACCCACACGAGCTTGTGCCACACCTGCAAGTCGCGGAGGTCGTCCGTTGTGAATTGCGCAGCCAGTCTCTTCGAGCTATCGGCAGGGCCGTTGAGCTCCCGACGCGCCAGAAGTTCCGCATAACGGGGGTACGGGTCGATCATGCGCGGTCGATGAGCATGAAAGAACTGCTCGACGCAGAACTCGCGTTCGTCGTCAGTCAAGTGCTCGGCGGGCTTCATGCCGAGTTCCAGGTGACGGTCCAAGGCGTCTTCACCCGCAAAGGCCTCAAGCTGCACAAGGAGCGAAGGCACGAGATTGAATGTGACGCGAACAGCCGGAAACTCACGAAGCAACGCGACCATGCCCCAGTAGTCCTTCAGGGCATGCAAGCGCACCCACGGGAGAATGTGTTCTCGCGTGGCGAGATCCTGGTAGAACGGCTGGTGCATGTGCCACAGAAGAGCGACGCGCGTCATAATGAATTGAACAGGCTATGAGGATTATCGACCGCTACGTGATCCGCCAGGTGCTCTTGCCCTTCTGTCTGGGCTTGCTGGTGTTCACGTTTGTGTTCATTATTCCCGGCCTCATCGAATACGCGGAAGAGTTCATCGCGAAGGGTGTCCCGAGCCTGGTGGTGCTGCGGGTAGTTGTCGCGTTGGTGCCGTCGGCGCTGGCGTTGACCATTCCCATGTCGCTCCTGCTGGGTCTTCTCATCGCCTTCGGCCGACTGTCTGCAGACCGAGAGTTCGTTGCGATGCAAGCCTGCGGTGTCAGTCTGACTCGCCTGCTTCGCCCGGTCGGAGTGGTCTCGGTGCTGGCGTGGGCCGCCACTTCCTACGTTCTACTGGTGTCCGTCCCGTCGAACAACCAGATCTTTCGAGAGATCACTTTTAGCATCATGGCCGATAGGGCCGAGGGTGAGGTGAGGCCCCGCGTCTTCTTTGACGGCTTTCCGAACCTTGTGCTCTACGTGCGCGAGGTTCCTGCCGCGGGCGGGTGGACCGGTGTCTTCGTGTCCGACACCAGACCCGGAAGCGAGCCCGCCACGTATTTCGCACGTCACGGTCGCGTCCTGATCAATCGTGAAAAACGTACGGTGGAAATGGTCCTGGAGGACGCGTCGCGCCATTCGGTCGATGCCTCAGGCACTTACAAGGTGTCCCGATTCGACCGCCTGCTCTTGAGCGTCGACCCTGAGACACTCTTTCCTCGCGGAGGTCCGCCGAAAGGCGACAACGAGATGAGCATCGCCGAGCTCCGTGCACGGGCTGTCGAGCATGCGAGAACCGGCGTCTCGACGCACAACGAGTTGATGGCGATCCACAAGAGATTCTCCATTCCGTTTGCCTGTCTCGTATTCGGCTTGATCGGGCTCGCACTCGGGGCGACCAATCGTCGTGACGGCACTCTCGGCAGCTTCGTCCTAGGCCTCATCGTCATCTTCGCGTACTACGTGCCGCTCTACTTGGGTCCGGCGCTGGCGAAGGGCGGCCTACTCCCCCCGTGGTTTGCGGTGTGGCTGCCCAATGTTGTGCTCGGCCTTGCTGGCGTCGTCTTGTTCAAATGGCGGGAACGCGCTGCGGACAGGCAGATTCGCGTGTCGGTGCCGGCGGTCTTAAGACAATTTGGCGCCGCCCGGGCCAACCTTGGAACCAGATGGTCCGCGATCAGTATTCTGGATCGCTACGTGATCGCGACCTACCTGCGCATCTTCGGGCTTGCCGCGCTTGCGATGTCAGGGATTTTCTACATCTCGACCTTCATCGATCGTTCGGATAAGGTCTTCAAGGGAGAAGCCACCTGGGGCATGCTGGGTAGCTTCTTGCTGTTCTCAACACCGCAGTACATCTACTACATCCTCCCTTTGTCGGTGTTGATCGCGACCCTGGTAACAGTGGGAGCCCTCACGAAGAACAACGAGCTCATCGTGATGAAGGCATGCGGCATCAGCCTGTATCGCGCGGCCGTGCCGCTGCTCGTCTGCGCGCTGTTGGCCGGTGGGTTACTTTTTGGGCTTGAAGAGAGCGTCCTCGGACCTGCGAACCGCCGGGCCGAGGACATTCGTCAATCAATGCGCGGCGGCGCCTTGAACGCCTCGGACGAGTTGAATCGCAGATGGGTGGTTGCCAATAGTGGCGACTTCTACCACTACGACTACTTCGACTCTCGCACGCGGCGCTTCCTAGGCCTGTCGATCTACGAGTTAAAGGCAGACATGACTGGTTTGGTGAAGCGCACGTTCGCAGAGCGCGTGTCGCACCTGGGAAGTGTGGCTGGCGGGAGGGCCGACAATTGGCGCCTCGAGAGCGGCTGGACCCGTGAATTTGACGAAAGGGGTGAGCCCGGACAGTTCGTGAAATTCGATCGGACAAACAGGGCTCTGGAGACCGCCTCGTCACTTCGCCACCGAACAGCCCGACGCCCGTTTCATGAGCTACTCGCAACTGCATGCATATGCGGCGCGGCTGCGGTCGAGCGGATTCGACGTGCTCGCCCAGCAGGTGGCGCTCGCCCGAAAGCTGTCCTTCCCCTTTATCGCGCTGATCATGACGCTCATTGCGGTCCCCTTTGCAGTCACCACAGGACGTGCTGGAGCCATGGCGGGCATCGGCGTCGGTATTGGTCTCGCTATGCTGTACTGGACGACGATCAGCGTCTTCGCGGCATTTGGAACAGGCGGGCTCATCGCACCGGCGCTAGCGGCGTGGGCGCCGAATCTGCTGTTTGGTGCCGGAGCCGTCTATCTGTTGCTTACGGTTCGCACATAACGCGCGCTTCGTCTTCTTCGTCTACCTCCCGTATTTCACGTCATCCACCCAGAATTGTCCGTTCGATCCGAGCGCGGTGTTCACGGTGTCGACGACGAACAATACGGACCGGACGTCTGCCAGATCCAACGGCTTCGGCCCGGTCGGTTCCTTTGGTGACAGGTCGTCGAAGAAGACGGTGACTTCACGCGGCGTCTCGTCCAGGTACACAGATCGATACCAGCGCTCCCCTCCCCCGCTGTTTGGTGCTCTCAGCTGAACGGAGATCCGCATCGGCCGGCTTGACCTGCCGGTGAAAACGAGCCGGTTGTAAGCGGACAGGGTTGGACCCGCCGGCGCGACGAAGGCAACGTAGGGATTCTCGGAGGCGACGCCGGCCAAAGCGTACCGCATCGACAGTTGTTTTCCTCCCACGGCGGCCACGACGTCGATGGCGCCTGAAGCGCGGTCCGTTCGTTCGACTTCCCATTCGCTCGTCGAACCATTGTCGTATTTCGCCGCAAATTCCGTGGCGGGTCGACGCGAAGGGGGGGATTGCGTCTCGTCGACTGTTCGACCGACATAGATAGGATTGGAGACAATCCATGGTATCGGGCGTTGTCCCGGAGCTCTCGGGATCTCGACCTCGACTCGATAGACAGCTCGCGCCACGGTTGCCGTGTGTTCTAGAGCGGCGCCCACGGTCGACTCGACTGGCTTCCCATCCTTCAACAGGATGATTCGCGCACCGGCAGGTGCGTTCGCCTCGACCCGAAGCGTGACAGGACCGACGATTTCGAGACTGTCTCCTCCCTGGGCCTGGTTTTCTCCACTGACTGCTGTGAAGCGGAACTGTGCTGGAGCGGCAAGGGCATCCACGGACGAATACACGTGTCCACGTCGCAAGGCGTCCATGACCGATCGGGCGTCGCCCTCGGCATCGCCCGTGAGATCCAACTCCAGAAGGCTGATCGAGAACGTGCGAAAGACCTGTTCGTAGCCTGGTGAACGCAGCGCGACGACGCTGTCGTAGGGCTCACCGGAGCCCCTGACCCCGATTCGCGCGTGCACGTCTCCGCCAGCCAATCCGACGACCGGCCGGCGTTGGGTGAGGTTGTCCCAGAGCGCCAGCGAAGCCTCCGGCCTGTCGAGGAGACGTGCGAGGCTCTCCGGACCGCGAAACCAGTACGTCAACAACACGCGGGCGAGGGCTGGCGCTGGTTCGTCGCGCCACTCGCTGTCACCGTTTAGCCATTCGACCCCGTCGTACGGGGTGGTGTCGTCGACCCACCGAAGTTCAGGTCTCCCGGATGTCGGGTGGGCCACGATTGACGTCCCGCCGAGCCTCTTGATGTCCTCGAGGACGTCGCGCGCCTCCCCCGCGAGAGGATATGCGGCGCGGGGAAGACCCAACGCGATGACATGCCCACCGTCAGTACTGATCTCTGTTGCGTCGATGCACAGCACGCCGCTCTTATAGGAGGGCTGGGCGAGGCGTGTCGTGTCACCGTGGTCGGTCACGACAATGAACTTAAGGCCGGCCCGAGCGGCGGCCTCCGAAACTTGGTCCAGGGTGCCGGTTCCATCGGAGCGGTCTGTGTGTATGTGAAACGCTCCACGGATCACACGACCGGGTCCGGTAGGCAACGAGGCCAGCAACAACTGACGAGGCGGGAGGGCGAGAGCAACAACCGCGCCGCCAATGAGGAACACGAAGAAGATCGCGCGTGAGGTACGTGCTCGCATCATGCCCGAGGGTGAAACGCGTCATAGACGGTGCGCAATCGCTGCTCGAGAACGTGCGTGTAGATCTGCGTAGTGGACAGATCAGCGTGACCAAGCATCATTTGAATGGCACGGAGGTCGGCTCCCCGCTCCAGCAGATGCGTCGCAAACGAATGCCGTAGCACGTGAGGACTGAGCGAGGGAGCGAGGCCGGCGGATCGCGCGTACTGCTTCAAGATCTTCCAAAAACCGACCCGGGTCAGACCTACACCGCCACCACGCGCGTTCACGAACAGGCGTGCGCTCGTGCGTCGCCTTAGCAAATGAGGTCGACTCTCCCTTAGATACTTTTTCACCCATGTCGCGGCCTCGTCGCCGATAGGAACGATGCGCTGTTTGTCGCCCTTTCCTGAGCAGGTGAGATACGACGCTTCGAGATTCACGTCGGCGGGCCGCAACCCGACCAGTTCCGACACCCGCATTCCCGTTGCATACAACAGTTCAATTAGAGCGCGATCCCGCAGGCCACGAGGCTGGGTGGTGTCAGGTTGGCACAGGAGTCGATCGACTTCTTCCACGGAGAGATATTTGGGAAGTGTCTTCCACGCTCGCGGCGGTCGCAAATCAGCGGCAGGACTGCCTTTCAGCCGGCCGTCAATCACCAGGAAGCGATAGAAACCCCGAAAGCAGGCGATCGCTCGAGCCACTGAACGCGGGGATCGTCCCTGCGACATGAGATCGCGCACGAATTCCTCGAGAATTGCGCGGTCAAAGGACTCGATCTTGGCACCTCGGCCCGAGGCAAACCCCTCGAGCAGACGCAGATCGCGAGCATAGCTTTCGATCGAGTTGGCGGCCAACCGCCGCTCAACGGTCAAATGGGTGAGATAGGCGTCGACTGTGAGCGAGGTTTCTGTTGAGGGAGTCATGCGCTCGAGGTTGATAGAATTGTAGCCGTATGCCAGTCCGTTCCAAGTGGCAGTCATTGCCGACGGAGGCCATCAACCCATCCAGCCTCGGCATCGACAAGTTGGCTGTCGATGACATCGTCGACTTGATGATTAACGAGGATCGCAAGATGCTCGCGGCCGTGCAACGCGAGCGCGAGCGCATAGCCGTCGGGGTCGAGATGCTGGCAACCGCGCTGCGTAAAGGGGGTCGGGCGGTATTTGTGGGGGCGGGCACGAGCGGCCGCCTCGGCATTTTGGAGTCCGCCGAGATGCCTCCAACGTTCAGCACCGATCCGATGCTGGTGCAGGCCATCATGGCCGGGGGCCGCGACGCGATTTTCAGCGCGAAGGAAGGGGTCGAGGACAACTACGAGGAGGGCGCACGCGCGATCACGAGGCTTCGTCCGACCAAGAAAGATGTCGTCATCGGCGTCTCCGCGAGCGGCATGACCCAGTTCGTGCGTGGCGCTCTCACGCGTGCACGAAAGGCCGGCGCACGCATCATCTTCGTCACGTGCGATCCCGGCACGGAGTTGCAGACCTTTGTTGACCTGACGATTGCGCCCGGCGTTGGCGCTGAGGTCATCGCTGGGTCGACTCGCTTAAAGGCCGGTACCGCGACAAAGCTCGTGCTCAATATCCTGACTACCGGCGCCATGGTTCGCATCGGCAAGACGTACGGCAATCTGATGGTCGACGTTCAGACCGGCTCGGAGAAGCTCAAGGATCGAGCCCGGCGGATTGTGAATATCGTCACCGGGCTCGAATACGACGATGCCGACAGGCTCCTCCACCGCGCACACGGCAACGTCAAGGCGGCGATTGTCATGCAGAGGACCGGGGCCAGCTTGCCAAGGGCGCTGGCCTTGCTCCGGAAGGCGAACGATTCGATGCGCGATGCGTTGGGGGAGGATATCGAGCCGCGGCTTCGAGGTATGTTGCAAGGTCATGCCGAAGCTGCCCTGGTGAACACCCCGAACACGGGAAAGATATCCCTTCCTCGCTCCAAGACGTAGCTCGACGTCTTCATCTACACATACGAGGGGACGGGACGTTCGCCACGAGCCGCGGCGAGCGCCAGACGAACTGCCCCCAGAGCTGGCTCAGCACGCAAGGTCTGGACACTGCTTCGCGGTGCGATCTCAGATAGTCGGCGGGCGACTTCGTCAATCAGCATTGGTAACCCCTGGAAAACGCCACCGACCAGGATGGTCGGGAAGACATCGCCGCGCATCCCAAGACGTGTAATCACCGAGGCCGCGGCTGCTGTCAACTCTTCACCCGCGCGCACGAGAATCTCAGTTGCAACGGCATCTCCCTCTTTGGCCGCGCGTTGCACGAGCGACGCGATCTCTGCAATCACGTGCCGAGGTAGGCCCTGCTCATAGATGGCATGTACCAACTCGGTCGGGCTCTTCAGTTCCATCTGACGAAGCACGAGCTCGGTCAGGTGCGTCGTAGGTCCCCGGCCGTCGAACTGCCGTACTACTGCTGATAACGCCGCGCGACCCATCCAGAAGCCGCCACCCTCGTCTCCGAGAAGATAACCCCACCCACCTGACCTGGCAGCACGTCCAGTGCCGTCTTTACCAAACGCGATGGACCCGGTTCCGGCGACGATCGCCACCCCCGGCCCATTCCCTGCACCGGCCACGAGAGCAACAAGGGCATCGTTTACCACCAGCGTCCTTCCCGTAAACCCTTGCCGGAGCAGGATGCCTTCGACCATCTCAGCGTCACGAGCTCGATCGACCCCGGCGATACCCAGACATATCGCCTCGGGACTCAAATCCCGACCGTCGAGCACTTCGCTGATGACCTGGAGCACGACTCTCCCGACTTCGAGTTCGCCGACGGCCTGAAGGTTGGCACCTGGCCCCCGCGCTTCGGCCAGAACGGATCCCTCCCGGTCGGCCAAGAGGCACACCGTCTTGCTACCGCCCACATCAATGCCGAGTACGTGCATGTGGTTCGAGAACCGTAAATAGGAAGGAAGCTCGCGCGGGATTATGGTACATTGTCCGCCTCGGATGCTCCCTCGCGTTCCTTTCCTACAGAATTACACGCGCACATTCGGCGGTGGCTTCTCACAGCTGCTGCTTGCAAGTGCGATCTGCGTCGCCACGACGAGTCCCGCGTTCGCTCAAGGCGAGGTCCGCGCCGTGTGGATGACGTCGAGCAGCACTGACTCGACGGAGACGGCAACGCGTGCCGTGGAATCGGCGGCAACTTCCGGGTATACGGCGTTGCTCGTGCCCGTGTCGCTGCACTCCGTCGTGCCCCCGGGCTTTGCCGATCTGATCACGCGCGCACGCGCGCGAGGGCTTCACGTGTATGCCTCTCTCAACGTGAACCTTGCCACAGCCGTCGGTGAGCTTCCCGCATCCCGCGACCACGTGATTTACCAGCATCCGGAATGGTTGATGGTTCCTCGCGAGCTCGCCTTCGAGTTGACGAAGCTCGACGCTCGCAGCCCAGAATATGTCGGCCGATTGGCCCGGTGGACGCGGGCCCACGCACCGAGATCGGCAGGCCTCTACGTGTCACCTATTCACGGCGATAGCATTGGATATCTCGTGGACGCCGTGCGCGACTTCGCCGACCGTTATCAGGTTGATGGCCTTCAACTCGAGGCGCTCGAGTATCCCGACGATAGCTTTGACTACAGCCGATTCGCGCTCGATGAGTTTCGCAGGGACTCTCGTGCGAGACTGGTCGCGGCTGAACGAGCCCGCATGGATCAGGTTGCGGCAATCGATCCATTCGCGTACGTCGATGAATACGCCGACGGATGGCATCACTTTCGACAGGAACGGTTGACCACGCTGGTGTCGCGAATTCGATCTGCCGTGAAGGCTGTCCGCCCGGACGCCGTGATCAGCGTGGCGGTGACGCGAGACCCGATGGCGGCACTGCGCGATAATCTCCAGGATTGGCGGTCCTGGATGGACCAGGGCCTCGTGGACGCCGTCTCCACACGGCAGGGTTCTTTCGGAAGCATTCTCTTCGACTACGACGGGCTCTTCCAACCACCCCCACCTGCGCAGGTACCGGCGGTCACAAAGAACTCGGACGCAGGGTCACGGTAGTCTCGACCCATGCCTGCGTTCGGGGCGGCGCGTGATGTGCTCCGACAGGCAGTCGCCCGCAAAGCCTTTCCGGCCGCAGTAATAGAAGTCGGCAACGCGACGCAGGCAATCTGGCGCGAGCCTTTTGGTCAATTGACGTTCGCGGACGACTCGGCGCCAGCGCGCGAGGACACCATCTTCGACTTGGCCTCGCTGACAAAGGTGCTCGCCACATCGTCGCTCCTGATGCGACAGATCGAGCGTGGGGTGTTTGGCCTGGACGATCTGGTCGGCCGTCATCTTCAATCGTGGCGAGGCGCTGATCGTCACGACGTGACGCTCCGAGACCTCCTTGCTCATGCTGGAGGACTCGCGCCACACCGGCCATTTTACGAGCGTCTTCACGGTCGGGAGGAGTTCGAGCAGGCGATCGCCGCCGAGGCGCTCGTGTATCCCCCGCGCTCGAAATCAATCTACAGCGACCTCGGCTTCATGCTTCTCGGCTTCATGCTCGGTTCTGATGGGTCTCTTTCAGAACGATTCGACACGATGTGGGCCGAGATGGGCTCTGGCGAGGACCTGCAGTTTCTTCCGCCAAACTCCTGGATGATGCGAACTGCTCCGACCGAGCAGGACCCTTGGCGAAAACGACTCCTCGTCGGCGAAGTGCATGACGAGAACGCGTCGGCGCTCGATGGTGTTGCCGGACACTCTGGGCTGTTCGGCACGGCACCGGCAGTCGGCACCTTCGCTAGACACGTGCTTCAAGTGCTCGGCGGTCGAACTGGCCCGTTTCACGTGCGGACGCTTGAAGTCTTCACCTCTCGGCGGATCGATGTACCTGGCAGCTCTCGAGCAATGGGATGGGACACCATGCTGCCGACGTCGTCGTGCGGAACGCTGATGTCCCCGCGCGCGTTTGGGCACACCGGCTTCACCGGCACGTCGCTGTGGATCGATCCCGTTTCAGCTGTTTATGTGGTTCTGCTCACGAATCGAGTACATCCTACTCGTGGGAACGATGCGATCGTCCAGGTCCGCCCGGCAGTGCACGATGCCGTCATGGCGGAGTTTTCGTAACTAGAATCCGCCGCCTCTTCGCGGTACACCGAACGGTGGCGGCGTGAGACCACCCGTCCCACGTCTTCCCCCGTCAGCTCCGCCCGACGGCGGCGCGCCCGGTCCCCGCCCGGTGCCCGGTAACGTGGATCCGGGCCCAGCTCCGCGACCTGGCGCTTGCGTACCCGGTCCGCCAACGCCAGTCGTTCGTTGGACGGCCACGAACGTCCACTCGTTGTAGGCGCCGCGACCGTTGTAGAGGCGAAGTGACTTGTCGGGACTGCGGCTGGTCACTCCCGTGATCCCGCCCGATGCGGTACCTGGGCCCCCGGGGATCGTGCCGGCCGGAAGTCCCCGACCTGGCGCTCCAAGTCCGGCACCTCCGGGTCCCTGTCCGCCGGTCCTGGCCTGTGTCCCCGGACCGCCAGGAGTCGTGGCTTGCCCCGTAGATCCCGAGAGCAACTGGAACTCTCCGTTCGTTATCGGATCCAAATACTTCTTTCGGAGGAATCGCTCACTGAGCAAGACGTCGAGATTGGGAGGTAGAGTGTTCGCGTACTTGCGTTGAAAGAGGCTGATCGCGCGGGCGTACTGCTCCCCGCGAAAGATCAACTCTGCCTCCCGCTCGCGGCGTGCGAACGTATTCCAGGTGGGCAGGGCGACACTCATCGCAAGCGCCATGATGCTCATCCCCACGAGGAGAGCGGCCATGGCGTAGCCGCGATCGTTACCGAAGGCCGTGCGCGCGAACGACTTCATCTGCCGTCCTCATGGAACGACCACAGTGCTGCTCGCGGTAACCTGACGACCGTCGCTCAGCGTCGCTCGAACCGTAACCGTCTTGGTACCCGAAGTCGCGTAGGTGTACGTCTGGACGTTCGATGTGCTCACGACGTTGGGGGTTGTCCCTTCGAAGGTCCACTGGTCCTGCAGCACGGCACCGCCCACGGTTGCGGTAGCAATCACTTGAGTGGCCACGCCATTGGTGACCGACAGAGATGCAGTAACGGCCGCACCGACCCGTACCACTTGCGTGGCAGTCGTGCTCTCCCCCGAGAAGTCGGTTGCCGTCAGGCGCACCGTATACGTGCCCGGGTCCGCAAAGCCATGCGTCAGAGTGACGGGGGCGGACAACGATCCGAGATCCGCGTTGGACCCATCACCGAAGTCCAGGATTGCCGAGCGGATGTTGCTCGTTGTCGTACCCCGTTGGGCCGTGAAGGCCACCGGTTGACCTTGAGTGACGCTGGAGCAATTCGTCGTTGCACCGATTGCGCACGTGAGACTCACCGACGGTCCAGGCTGGGCCGTCACTCGCGCAGCAGTCGAGGTCTTGGTCCCCGCCGTCGCCGTAATGTCGGTGTCCGCGTTGGTCGTCAACTGAGTTCCCGCTTCGCCGTTTACGTCCGTCACGGCGCTGCTATTGGTGAAGATCCCCCGCGTGGCGGAAAACGTGACCGGGATGCCCGAGAGCAGGCGGCCATTCGCGCCAGCGACGGTCGCGATGATATTGACCGTACCGCCGTTCGCAGAGACGGTCGACGGGTTCGCACGAACGGTGACAGCCTCAACCGCAGCGGCCCCCACTGAAATCTGCACGGTGTTCGCAGCAGTGGTCGTGGTGCCGGTACCAGTCCCCGTACCGCCAGTCGTCGAGCCACCGGCACCGCCTGAGGTGGCGCGTATTTCAGCAAGCCCGGCCACGTCACCTGCGTAGAACATAGTGACTGCAACGCCGTTTCTCGTCTGCGCGTCGGCCGGATCGACACGCCCGAGGCTGGTGGTGAATCTGACGGCGGTGCCGTTCTGCACGGCAGTTCCACTCTGTTCAAACACCTGTGCGCTGACCTCGACGCTGCCACCAGTCGGAAGCACACGTGTCGGCGCCGACACGGTGATGGTGGAGCTGGTCGGAGCGAGCAAGGGAACCCTGTCGCATCCCGCCACGGTCAACCCGACGACAATCATCGCGTACGCTCCTGCGGGCGTCGCGCGTTCAAGTAAGCCTTTGCGCATCGTCATTCCCAGTCCGCATATAGCGTCCCATCCAACGCCGTCTGCTCGGACCCGCTTTTCACGTCGTAGACGCCGGGTTCTGCACTCGGGTTGCTGGGCGAGGCTTCCGACATGGTGGTCTGCCAGGTGTCCGCAGAAAACGTAAACGGATCAACGGGCACCGCTCTCAGGTATTTCTCCGTGACCAGAGCATCGAGCGCCGGGGGATAGGCGTTCTTGTCCGCGTAGTACTGATCGATCGCATCTCGCATTCGGAATAGGTCTTCCTTCAGCGTCGCTTCCTTGGCTCTGGTCACGCTATTGCCGTAGACCGAGAGGCCAACGCCAGCAAGGGTCACGATCAGTGTCATGACGATCATCAGCTCCATAAGCGTGAAGCCTGACGATGAGCACGCGCCTGATCGAATTCGAAACCTCGTGTTCACGTTCATCTACCAATCCCGATACTTGATCCCGTTGAGTCCCGTTGCGTCGCTCATGCTGTGGACGTCGAATACGTTACGACCGCCCCAGCTTGTCGCGTCCGGCTTGTCTTGATAGGCGCGCAGTCCCCACTCGTTGCTGTTCGTCATCGGATCGACTGGAATCCGCCGGAGGAATTTCAATTTGCGACCCGAGGCGTCATTTGCTGCCGGAACTCCGTCGACGAGCGACTCGAGATCGGGCGGGTATCCCTCGCTACCGGGTTCGATTTCAGTGGTGCCTATTTGTCCCTGGTCGACGGCGTCCTTGAACCGATCGATGGCCACGCGCATCTCTCGCAAGTTGCGGCGAAGCTCAGCCTCGCGTTGACGCTGGGACGTAACCTGAGCCAAGGGCATGACCGCCGAGGCCAAGACGATGAGGATACTGGTGACAACGAGGAGCTCGACGTAGCTATACCCGCCGTTGCACCGCAGACGCTCTCGTTGCCCCGTAAGCCACCTTCGCGCAGGTCGTTCCATGTATCCCAGATACTCCAGTGCTGTATCCCCCATCGAGTTACCGCACCGTCACAGTGGACACGGGCGCGAACTGTAGGGCCAGCGGAGCGCCTCCAGGGCCCGAAGCCGTGCCAGTGACCGTCAGATTTGCGGGCCCCGGACCCACAGCGTCGAAAAGCAAAGCTGCCAGAAGTCCCGTTCCAGCGACGCCAGTCGTATCGCCTGGCCGGACGATCGCAATGTCGATTCGACCGGTGCCGGCGTCCGGCTGATTGGTAAAGGCGGCCGGCACGCCTCCGGACCGCATGAAGCTTCCTTCCTGGACGGTCCGGATCTTCAGCGCCGCCGGGTTGTACGTCACCGTCAGCGACATTGTCGACAGCCACGCGGCGCCCGTAATCGAGATGGGCAACGTGTACGGGCCACCACCGACTCTGAACTCAGGTCCTGGTGGGGAGACAACGACCTGGCCACCCGTGGGCGCCGCGCTTGGCGCGGCGGTCGACGTCACTGGGACGGACGGACCCGCCGTCGGTCCACTCGGTCGTGGCCCTGGTGGGAGGGCCGCAGGTGGTGCTCCGACGGGCGGCGCAGCGACAACCGGAGTCGGGGTCCCCGCCGTGGCTGGACGGTCTGGAGCCGTTTCGGCGGCGGTGGACCCGGCGATGAGCGGCGGCTGGCCACCAAGTGTGAGGTTCTGCTGAGTCCCGATATAGATGGGGCTGATGTCCTGCTGCGACAACTCGTGGGTCCGCACGATGCGAGGTGTCAGCAGCATCACGACGTCGGTCTGCCCGATCGTGTTGTCGTTGGCCGAGAAGAGCTGTTTGATTATCGGCAGCCGAAGGATCGCTGGGAACCCTCGCAGCGACTTGCGCTCGTTCTCCTGCAGGAGACCGGCGAGCAGGTTTGACTCACCATCGCGAAGCCGCAGCTTCGTCACGACCTTCCGTGAGTTGAACGACGGCAGCTCTTGGCCTGCGATAACGATGCCCTGCGCGATAGAGCTCGCTTCGACGAGAAGCTCGAGAATCACGTCACCCTCGAAGGTCACACGCGGCGTGAGCTCGACGTTGATGCCCACGGATTTGTAGTTGAACGACGTCAGAGGGTTGAATGACGCGCCGCCCTGCGCGAGCGGAGTGAAGGTCGTGGTAGGAATGGGCACTTCCTCGCCGAGATTCAGCGTCATCTTCTGGCCTTCGGCGCCTCGAAGTTGAGGCTTGGCAATGAGCTTCGTCTCGGAATCACTTTCGAGGAATCTGATTGCGGCTTGCGGCACTGCCAGGTAGAAATCCGACGTGTTGATGCCCCTCGAAACTGTGTTCGCATTGAACGCCGGGGAGCTCAGCGTCGCGGCGCCACCCCCTGTTGGGGTCGATCGCGGGTCAGTTTCAGGTGAGAAGACCGTACTGATCGTGTAATTGCCCAGGTCCAGGCCGAATTGTTTCGTCCGCGAGCGATTGACCTCCAGGATTTGGACATCCACCAGGATCTCGGCCCGCGGGTTGTCGTTGGCGTCGATGATGCGCTCGATGATCGCGGCAATATTCGTCGTGGCTCGAATCGTAATCGTGTTTGCGGTCTTGTTGGCCGCGACCATCGGTTGCGCCTGCCCACCTCCAACCCGAATCACTTGGTTGACGAGTTGGGCCAACTCCGTCGCGTCGGCGTGCGAGATGAAGAACGTCTTGATGACCTGTTCTTCGTACTGCCCCCGTTTCTGAACGCTATCAGGCACGACGACGATGGTGCGTGGATTGACGACCTTGAAGAACAGCTGATTCGCCGTGAGGATCTGGTTGAGCGCCTCCTCGAGAGTCACGTTGTCCATCTGGACTCCGTACGTCCGATCCTGGAACGTGCTGTCGTAGGTAACATTGATGCCCGACGACATCCCAATGAAGTTGAGAATGTCGCGCAAGCTGGCGTTCGGGAACCGGATCGCGGGCAACACCTGCGTCAGGTTGAAGAGCGGCGGGGGCCCGGCCTGACGCGCCGCGTCGCGCATCGTCTGAACACTATTGCGTGGCCGTGACGCCTCAGCCTGGTCGCGAATCCGTCGTTCGAGGTCGGTAACCTTAGCAGCAATCTGGCGGTTGGGTGGGTCAAATTCGCTTGCACGCCGATATTCGCGCAGCGCCTCATCCAACTGCATGCGGGCCTCGAACAGCCGCGCCTGATCGAGATGCTCCTGAGAAGCGCTGATCATCGCGCGTTCGAGGGCGATCTTGTAGTCCGGGCGATTGGGGTCCTCTTGCACGGCGCGTCGATAGTGCTCGACTGCCGTGTCCCAGTCCCCGGCATTTGCCGCGCTCTCACCGCGCCCGTAAGGGCCGGTTGCGCAGCCCGCCATCAGGCATGCTGCAACGAAAAGCACCGCGACTGCGCGCACACGTGTCTGTGTATGCATCATTGTCCTGACAGTCGAATCGTCTGACGTCCCCGTCCGTCTACGTACGCAAGCTCGATCGAGTCGTTACCGAACCGCAATACGCGATAGCGTCCTTCGATGATGTCGCCTTCTTTTCCATGCATTACCGCACCGCGGCCATCGCTGAATACCGCGACACGTCCACCAGCACGTGCTGCGTCGATCACGCCGATGAAGCGCAGCGGAATCGGCGGTGGCGGCGGCGGGCCCTGAAACACCGGCGCCGGCAACGTCTGAACTGGAGGAGCTTTCCGGATCGGAGCCGGTGCTGTCCGCTGCACGAATCGAAACGGATTCCGAACCGAGGGCGAAACGCTTTCATGCCCGCGGCTCAAGTACTCCAACCTCACATCTGCAACGACCGTGTCCTGGACAGAAGTGGTTGGCCGCAGCGTGGGAACCGCCGTCGGAACCCCGACCGCCACGGGCGGCGCGCTGTCAGGTCTCGCGACAAGAAAGAGCCCGACCAGAATCAGCAGCACACCGGGCAGAACGACCTGACGTAGAAACTTCACCGTCATGACTTCGCGACCCGATAGTAGGTCGACAGTTCCAACTTGACCTCGAGAGCACCGTTCCCGTCGGCGCCTTCGGCCAACAGCACGTTGTCGATCACGACGAACTCAGGTGCCGTCTCGAGCTGATGGATGAAGTTCCGCATGTCGGCGTACGTTACCCGAGAGAGACATCTCAATCTTCAGACGCGTCAGCGTGCTATTTCGCTCGGCGACCGGCTCTGCCGAGACGCGTGCGTACCGGAGATTCGATCGGCGTGCAAGTTGGGCGAGGCGCAGATGCGTCAAACGCCGGGCGCCCGGCAAATCTTGAGGAAGCACGGAGGTATAAAACGTCGCCAGCTCGGCGACCGCCCGGTCTTTCCCGGTCAACGTCCCCGTCGCTTGCGCGTGATCTCGTCGCGCCTCCGACAGCGCCCGCGCGGCCAGCTGATTCCGCTCCGCGACATTTGCGACACGTTGCGACAACGGGTAGACGAATAGCCCGTAGACGAACACGTTCGCGGCCAACCCCACAGCCAGGATCACGACCGCGCGCCGATGTTCGGTCACGACGCGCTTGAAGAGCGGCATCCCAGCCAACGCCTCAGTCACGCTGTGCGCTTCCTTCCACGACGACGCGGCCGGGTCCGCTCGACGCCTGAACCGGGACGACATCCCTCGGTCCAGGAATGTACACACCTTCGATCACGCCTTCGATGAGCCCGTCCTCGTTCGTCTGTTCCTCCACCGGGAGCACGTTGCGGAAGCTGCTGCGTGTTTCCAACGCTTCGACAAACGCATCGAGATCCTCGACACGCCGTGCTTCCACAGAGAGGCTCACTGCGAAGTTGCCGTCGGAACCGATCTGGGGCTGTACCGCGGTGATACGCACCGACTCTGGCAACACGTCCTCAACCTGCGCAAAGAGCTCGGTCCAGGAGAAGGCTCGACGATCGATGATCTCGTTCGCCTCGCGCGCGGCGGTCGAGACCACGCCTAATTCTTTCGCGTCAATCCGCGCCCGGATGTTCGCGGCGTCCGTGCGCAGCCGGGCCGCCTCGGCCTCCGACCGTTCGGCGTCGGCGCCGAGAGTCTGCTGAGCCGCTGTGAGTCGGATGATCTGGAAAGCGTTGAACAGCGTGACTCCGAGAACGACCAATGCAAGCACCCCGAGCGCGACGTGGACTGCGCGAGCGTTGTAAAACGGGCGGGTGGCGAGATTCGTACGCAGCATCAAACCGCCACCGCTTCGTGCTGGCTCCGGAGCAGTGCGCCAACGAGGGGCGCCAGTCGCGCCACCAGGTCTCGATTCGCGGCGCCGGCCGTCAATGTGGCCACGCGGGTCGGGTCGACCGGCTCCACAGGAACTCCCAACCGTGCTTCCAGACTCCGTCGGGCTGCTTCCACATCGCCGCCCGTTCGACCGCTGCCGCCGAGCAGCACGCGGGTAAATCCCTGCCCAGCCAATCGATCCTGGTAATACATCGTTGTCTGGTGAACCAGGTCTGTGAGCGTGTCGCTGTCGCCCTCGTGCTTGTTACGGAAGAAAATGACGTCCGAGCCGCGCATGATCACGATCGAGGTGTACTCGGCCCGCATGTGGATGACCAGCCAGTCTCCAGTCGGGACTCGGCCTCCTGCGAGAAAGCAATTCACGACGCTGAAGGTCGACAGGTCGACGATTCCGGCGTGAAGCCCCGCGGCCTCACAGACTTCTTCGTACTCGCGGATCACTTCGCGTCGTGCGAGGACGACGAGGAACTCGCGCCCACCTTCCGCAACGGCTGCACCGGGGGTGAAAGTGATGCTGGCCTCATCTACGGAAAACGGGGCTGCTTTCTTCAGCTGCCATCGGATGAGCTGCTCGAGGTCCTCTCGCTTGGCTGGCACATGGTCAAACCGCATCAATGACACCTTGGCGGCCAGGTCAGGAATAACGAGGGCCACGCGTCGTGGCCGACTCCCGAGACGGTCGAGTGCGAGCCGGAGTGCGGCGACCACGGCGGGCCCGTCGACCACGTTCCGAGACGTCAGTGATGGCGTGACCGCGCCGGCGCGAAGCGGTTCGATGGCGTGTCCCTGGACGACGGTCTCGCGGCCGCGGCCGGCGATGAAAGCCGCGGACACGGCGTCCGGCGCGATCTCAATCGCGGCGTCGGGCGCGGGGCTATCGAGCCAGGGCGTGAAGGAACTCATTCGACGAACGTCACCTTGTTGATCTCCCGGAGCGTCGTCAACCCCACCAATACTTTCTCCACCGCAGATTCTCGCAAAAACCTCATACCCTCTTCGTGCGCCGCCTTCTTGACATCGGAGGCCGGCCGTCGCTCCAAAATCATTTCGCGGATACGATCGGAGAGATCGAGCAATTCACAAATCGCCGTGCGGCCCTTGAAGCCTGTGCCACCGCATTCCATACATCCAGCGCCTTGATAGAACTGATAGGTCTGGGCAAGGCTCGGATTGAGACCTGATTCCTCGAGCGCCTGTGGCTCGACGCGCACCGGTCGCTTGCAATGCCCGCAGATCAGTCGTACCAAACGTTGCGCCATGACGCAATTCAGGGCCGAAACGAACTGATACGGCTCCACGCCCATATTCAAGAATCGTCCGAGCACGTCCACCACGTTGTTGGCGTGCACGGTCGTGAACACCAGGTGACCCGTCAACGCAGACTGGATTGCGATCTGTGCGGTTTCTGGGTCGCGAATCTCGCCAACCATGATCTTGTCGGGATCGTGACGAAGGATCGATCGCAGCCCACGCGCGAACGTCAACCCCTTCTTCTCGTTGATTGGAATCTGTGTAATGCCTTCGAGCTGATACTCGACGGGATCTTCAATCGTGACGATCTTGTCCTCGACCGACTTGATTTCCGACAGCGCGGCGTAGAGCGTCGTGGTCTTACCGGAACCTGTCGGCCCAGTCACGAGCACCATGCCATATGGTTCGCGGATGTACTTCCGGAATCGCCGTAGCTCTTGATCAGGAAAGCCTAGAATGTCGAGCTTCAACTCGGTGAACTGCTCGCTGATCGACTCTTTGTCCAGGATTCGGATGACCGCGTCCTCACCGTGGACGCTGGGCATGATGGACACGCGGAAATCGATTGTCTTGCCTCGCATCCGGACCTTGAAGCGGCCGTCCTGCGGCACGCGCTTCTCGGCAATGTCCAGTTCCGCCATCACTTTCACTCGCGAAATAAGGGAACTGTGGAACTGTTTCGCGATGGGTCGCATTGCCGGTTGTAGAACACCGTCGATCCGATATTTCACGTGGACGGCGTCTTCGCCGGTTTCGATGTGAATGTCACTCGCGCGGCGCTGAATAGCGGCGTAGATCGTCGAGTCAACGAGCTTGATGACCGGGCTGATGTCGCTCGTGAGCCGCTCGACGGTCAGGCTCTCTTCGCCGGCTTCGTCTTCTTTCAGTACCTGTAGCTGGAAGCCTTCGGTGGCGTTTTCCAGCACGCGCTGAGAGCTCTCGCTCTTCTTGAGAATGGACTGAATGGCCGACGGAGCGCCGACAGTGACGCGAATAGGCGTGCCCAGGACCACGCTCAGTTCGTCGATCATCGGAAGGTCTGTCGGGTCAGATACGACGATCACGAGCGAGCTACCCTCGCGCCGATACGGCACGAAACCGTATCTCAGCATGAGATCTGCGGGGATCGCCCGGAACAGCTCCTGGTCGATTCTGAACTCGTCCATCTCGACGAAGTCCAAGCGGTATCGCTCGGCCAGCGCCCTGACGCGCGACACTTCCTGGGAGTAGTCTTCGGTTGTCGGAACGGTGAGGTGAGCGGGATCTGCTATCGCCATCTCTTATCCTCCCGCCACCGCGCTCAGCTCGAAGAGCGGCATGTAGAGCGCCAACACCACCATCGCGATGACCGCACCCATGATGACGAGCAAGACAGGCTCGATGAGGGTGATGAAGCGTGCCACCTCGGTCTCAATCTCTTCGTCGTAGAAATCAGCCAGGCTGTTCAGCATTTCCTGCAGCGCGCCGGTCGATTCACCGACTTCGACCATCTTCACCGCCACATCCGGGAACACGCCGCGTGCCAACATGGCACCCGAAAAGCTCTGCCCTTCTTGAACCTGCCGTCGAACCTGATCCAATTCGCCGGCGAGATAGCGGTTGGACATGGAGCGCGCGCCGATTTCAAGGGCGTTGACGAGGGGGATGCCGCCGCTGAGCAAGGTGGCGAGGGTTCGGGCCGCCTGAGACGTTGCGAACTTCCTCACGGTGGCACCGCCCCACGGCACCTGGAGCAACAGGTGATCCAGCCGCGTTCTGTGCCCTGGGCGCTTTATCCAGGTCACCGCTGCCGTGACTGCGGCAGTGATGCCGATCAAGATCAGCCAGAAGTTCGAGACAACAGCATTCGAGATACCGACGATTATCCGGGTCGACAGGGGCAGTTGCCTGCCAAAATTCGCGTAGAAGTCCGAGAATGCGGGAATGACCCGTAACACGATGATTCCGACCAACACGACCATCATCGTGACCAGGATGGCCGGATAGATCATGGCCGAGATAGTTCGCCGCTTGACCGCCCCAATGATTTTCTCGTAGCTGACGTAGCGGCGGATGACCGACTCGAGATTGCCGCTGCGCTCGCCCGCCATTAACGACGCGGAATAAACCGCCGGAAACAGGGTCCCGTGCTCCCGGAAGGCCTCGGACAGGGCCGAACCCGCCTTCACCTTGTCGTGCACGCCATCGAGCACGGCTTTGAAAGTCGGGTTGGACACCCGCTGCCGGAGAATATCGAGCGATTGAACCAAGGGCATGCCTGCCTTGAGCAGGGTCGTCAGCTCTTGGTTGAAGATGAGAAACTCTGCTTGGCGAATGCGCCTGCCCCGCTGCTGAGTTGACAGAGTCAACCCCAACAGGCCGGCTCGGCGCCGCAAAGAGAGGATGTACAACCCCTTCTCTTCGAGCTCTCGGCGCAGCCGGGCCTCGCTGTCGGCGATGTAAACGCCCTCGATAATCTCGCCGCCAGACGAGGCGAGTCTACAGCGGAATTCCATGATTACAGTGTTGCACAGAAGTGCAACCGGATAGCGGGCCTCTCCCGGGGGTGTTTCGGTCAGATTGAAGGATTCCCGCAGGGGTCTGTTTCGAGTTACTCGGGCTCGATGTGGGCCCGAAAGACGCGGATGCCGAGCTCGCGAGCGTCTGAGCTCCGGAGTTGTGGAATGGCCGCCGGAACGAAGGGTTTGTCGACTGCGATCGCCACCTCGACGGTGTCCGCCGTGCCCAATTGGTCCGCGGACAGCTTGACACGCCGAATCTGGCGGGGGCCCCCGGCGATCGTGAAGGCATCGATGACGTCCGTACCAATCCGGACCTCGACCTTCTGAGGGTCCGGAAGCGCGATTGAATCGGTATCGAGGAAGAACTCGACATTCTGCCTTGGATTCCGGAACGAGAGCACGGCGTTGCCGCGGGTCCATTGCCACTCGACACCAGGCCCACCGTCACCGACTTCGGCGTCGTGCCAACCGCTTCGGAACACCACAAAGAGGTTGTTACGTTGCGGCCGTACGGAGAGTGTCGCCACTTGATAAGACCGCATGCCGCGGTTTTCCCCGCCGAGGGGTAGCCGCTCCCCGGTCTTCGGCGAGAAGACGCCCACTTCCAACCGCGCGTCCCCAACGAACGGAAGCTTTGGCACGAACATCGTCCGGGCATACTCCACCGTTTTGCCCGGTTGCCACTCACGTGTCGACGTGGGAGGCTGATGGTCGTCCGTCCACAGGAGCTCGCCGTCTGTATCAAGGACATGCACAAACACCCAAAGGTCATCTGTGATCTTCGCCGCATCGGGTCGCATTGCGAACCGGTACGTCACGTCCACGGGGCTTCCTACTGCGGCCTCATGGCGGCTCAATTCAACCGATGGCGTTGCGACCGGTGGCGCTTCGTCGACGTCCTGACGAGAACACGCACCGAGCGCCCCGGCGGCGGCCAAGAGGCCCGCAATGCAAGCGAAGGTCCGTCCTGTCACAGTGGAATGATACTGCGCAATTCTGCTACAGTGCGGGCCGATGGCATCCGAAGCGCTCGGAATGATCGAGACTCGCGGACTCATCGGATCCGTTGAAGCGGCGGATGCGATGGTGAAGGCAGCCAACGTTGTACTCGTCGGGAAGGAGTACATCGGTGCCGGCTACGTGACTGTTCTGGTCCGCGGCGATGTGGGCGCTGTGAAGGCTGCCACCGACGCTGGCGCGGCTGCGGCCAGGCGCGTTGGTGAGCTCGTGTCGGTACACGTGATTCCCCGTCCGCACGCCGAAGTTGAAAGGATCCTCCCGAAACCGTAACCGCGTTCCATGGCCGCCCAGGACATCGCGCCGCAATCAGACAAGGACCTCGCGTCGATCTCCGAGGCGCGAGCTCTCGCGCGAGCCGCACGACAAGCCCAGCCGCTGCTTGCGGAATTCTCACAGGAACAGATCGACGCCATCGTCACAGCGATGGCCGAAGCGGCGACGGCTCATGCTGAGCCGCTCGCTCGGCTCGCCGTCGAAGAGACGGGTTACGGCGTCGTCGCGGACAAGGTCGAGAAGAATCTGTTCAGCTCTCGGCAGGTGTACGACTTCATCCGTCCCATCAAGACCGTAGGCGTTGTGAATCGGCTCGAGGACAAGAAGATCGTGGAGATCGCCGAGCCTTTCGGTGTCGTCGCCGCGATCGTCCCGTCGACCAATCCGACCTCTACAGCAATCTATAAAGTGCTCATCGCTCTCAAGGCACGCTGCCCCATAGTAATCAGCCCCCATCCCTCAGCAGCTCGATGCATCACACGCGCGGTCGAGATCATGGCCGAAGCTGCTACGCGCGCCGGCGCGCCGCCTGGCAGCATCGGGTGGATGAAGACGGTCACGCTCGAGGGCACGCAAGAGTTGATGAGGCACCGCGATGTGGCCGTAATCCTGGCAACCGGTGGAATGGGGCTCGTGCGGGCGGCATATAGCGCTGGCAAGCCTGCGTACGGTGTTGGGCCGGGCAACGCGCCGTGCTATATCGAGCGCACCGCTGATGTCACAAAGGCCGCCCGCGACATCGTGATTGGGAAGACGTTCGACAATGGCGTGCTCTGCTCTTCTCCGAATTCGGTTGTCGTCGACGAGTCGATCGCAGAAGAAGCCCGCCGGCGGTTCAAGGACCAGGGTTCCTATTTCTTGAGCCCCGACGAGATGGAGTTGCTGGCAAAGATTCTCGTATCGCCTCAGCGGCTGCCTAATCCAGCGCTTGTCGGAAAGCCGGCTACGTTCATTGCTGACAAGGCGGGCATCAAGGTGCCTCCGGGAACGCGCACGCTCGTCGCGCCTCTCGAAGGCGTCGGACGAGACTACCCGCTCTCGATTGAGAAGTTGTGCCCCGTCTTGTCGTGGTACGTGGTGAAGGATTGGCGGGAGGGTTGCGAGCGCTGCATCCAGATTCTTCGGTATGGCGGCATGGGACACACCATGTCGATCCATTCCCAGAATGAAGACGTCATCCTGCAGTTCGGGTTGCGCAAACCCGCGTTTCGAATCGTGGTCAATACGCCGACGACTCACGGGTCCATTGGCCTGACCACTGGCCTTGACCCCGCCATGACGCTCGGCTGCGGCGGATGGGGCGGGAACATCACGTCCGATAACATCTCCCCACGCCACCTGCTGAACATCAAGCGTCTGGCGTACGAACTTCGTCCCGCCGTAGCCTCTGAGCCGATCGGAGAGCCTGCCCACGAGTTGCCGCGGACCGCAGTTCGCTCCGCCCCACGAGGCATTACGGCAGAGGATCTCAACGGTCGCATCGATCAGTTCCTGAGCTCACGCGGTTACCGTCCGGCGTCCCAAGCCTCGGCGCACGCCGACGGGTCGCCGAAGGCGGCGGGCACCGCGTCGCCACCCGAGTCGTCTGAGCACGCTAATGCCAGTGCGTCCCCGGCCGACTTTGTATGTGAGGACGATGTGAAGGCGGCATTGAAGTCGGGGCGGAAAGTCGTCATTGGCGACCGGACCATCGTGACACCGTCCGCGCGAGACCTTGGCGAGGCGAACAAGGTTTTTGTCCAGGGCGGTTGGCCGCACTAGGCAAATACCTGCAACCCTTGGACAGAATGAGACTTAGTTTTGACCTCGTCGATCCACGGATGCTAGAGTAACCGGATGCTGTCACTCCGTCCCAGCGTGGCGGGGGTGCTCTGCGCCCTTGCGCTGTCTACGGCAGCTTGCGCGACCCGAGTGCCCCCGACGACCGCGTCGGCCCCGGCCCCGGTTCCGGTCGTCGCGGCACCCGTCATCCCGACTTCAACTCCGGTCGCGGACCAGGTTGCAGATCTCATTGCAGTCTCCACGCGCTACTTCGAGGATGGTCAGCGCTCCATGCAGGCCGGTCACCTTGTTGCGGCCAAGGCTGAGTTCAACCGAGCGTTGGACGTGCTCTTGGAGTCGCCTGGTGGGGCACGATTGGAGCCCCGGCTTCGCGACCACTTCGACCGACTCGTCGAGCGGATCAGTGCCTACGAAGTCATGGCGCTCGCGCAAGGCGACGGCTTCACGGAACAGAAGGCTGAGCCGGCGACGATCGACGATCTCCTGGCCATCTCCACCTTCGAGGAACCGATTCCAACGACGGAAACGAAGCTGGCGGTCGCGGCCGACCTCGAGTCCGTCACCTACGACATCGACATCCCGCAAAACCCGCGCGTACTAAAGTTTGTCGAGTTGTTCACGGGCCGTCTGAAAGGCTTTCTCGAGGAAGGATTGAGTCGAGGGGCGCTGTACCTCCCGATGGTGCAGGACGTGTTCAGAGCCGAAGGACTCCCGCTCGACCTCGCGTATGTGCCGCTCGTCGAGAGCGCGTTCAAACCGAGCGCCCTGTCGCGGGCAAAGGCTCGTGGGATCTGGCAATTCATGCGCGGCACTGCTCTCGAGAATGGGCTCAAGCATGATTGGTATCTCGACGAACGTGCGGATCCAGAAAAGGCCACGCGCGCAGCAGCCAAATACCTTCGCACGTTGTACGCGACATTTGGCGACTGGCACCTGGCTCTGGCGTCGTACAACGGTGGGCCTGGCCGTGTTCAACGATCAATGAAGCGCTCGGGCCGCGACGATTTCTGGTCGCTCTCCTCCAACACGCGATACCTACCCCAAGAGACACGCGACTATGTGCCGCTGATCCTGGCGGCCGTGATCGTCGCCCGGAACCCGGTGCACTACGGTCTCAACGTTGAGCCGTTCGTCGTACCGCGATCTGAAACGGTAACGCTGCCGACCGCCGTGGACCTTCGACGCATCGCTGAATGGATCGACGTGCCTGTTCAGGCGATTCAGGATCTCAACCCCGAGCTTCGCCGCTGGACGACCCCGCTTCGAGCGACCGACTACTCCCTGAGGGTCCCGGAAGGGTCGGCTGATGCCGTCCGTTCACGACTGGCGGAAACACAACTTGACGAACTGGCTCCGCTGAACCGGCACACCGTACGCAAAGGCGAGACCCTCCTGAGCATCGCGAAGAAGCTCGGAGTGAGCCGCTCAGACTTGGCCGAGGCGAACTACCTGTCGGCAAAAGAGCGGCTCAACGCCGGCCAACAACTCATCATCCCGCGACCGCCCGCGTTGCTGGTGGGAACTCGTACCGGACGATCCAGTGACTCCCGTTGGGGTCGAACCGCCAGTTGCCGTGGCTGCCAGGGCTGCCTCCCAGGTGGACTCGGCACCAGCTGAAACAACGAAGCTGACTTACCGAGTCAAGCGAGGCGACACGCTCTTCTCCATTGCTCGTCTCTATCGGACGACGGTCGAGTCGGTGAAGCAGTGGAACGGGATTCGGGGCAACGCGATTCAGGTTGGCCAGCGGCTCACCATTTTCCGAACCATCGCCACCAACTGAGTCTCCTCCTTCAGGAAGCTCACACGTCCAGTCCAGAGTGAGTCGCAGATAATGCGACGTGCCACTCGACAGGCGAGACCTCCTCGTGACAGCTCAAGCAGTTAGAGCCTAGCGGCCAGTTGTCCTGGTCTTTGCACCACCGGCAGGGTGCTCGCCAGCCTGCGCAGCGCGGCCGTCTTTGGTGTCGATGCCTATCCGGTCCAGATCGAAGTGGACGTGTCGTTCGGACTGCCCCACTTCACCATGGTCGGGTTGCCCGATGCCACGGTGCGCGAGAGCCGCGACCGTGTGCGTTCTGCGATCAGGAACTCCGGCTATGAGTTTCCGCCGTATCGGATCACGGTCAACCTGGCCCCGGCCGACGTCAGAAAAGCGGGCTCGTCGTTCGACCTTCCGATCGCGCTGGGCCTGCTCGCCACCTCCGGCCTGGTGACGCGGCGAGCAGTCGACGACACAGTGATACTCGGCGAGCTCTCGCTCGACGGAGCCATTAACGGAATCCGTGGCGTTTTGCCGATTGCGGTGGCGGCCAGAAGACTGGGGTTGAAGCGGCTGCTGCTCCCTCCGCAGAACGCGGCGGAGGCGTGCGTTGTTGACGGGCTTCAAGTGTGCATCGTTCGGTCACTACCGGAGGCGGTGGAAGCGATCAACAGGCCCGAGTCCGCGCCTTTAGCCACGGTCGCCACCCGGACAACGCCTCCAATGCCGACGACCGACGGCGACCTGGCGGACGTGCGAGGTCAACTACTCCCTCGGCGTGCCCTCGAGGTCGCCGCCGCTGGCGGGCACAACCTTCTGATGACGGGTCCGCCTGGTGCTGGCAAAACGATGCTTGCCCGGCGACTGAGCACCGTGCTCCCACCGCTCACATTTGAGGAGTCATTGGAGTGTACCGCCATCCATTCGGTGGCTGGGACGCTCCCGGCCGGCGCAGGCCTTCTCGGCGAGCGCCCGTTTCGTGCACCGCACCACACCATCTCCAACGTTGCGCTCGTGGGTGGCGGCGCTATCCCTCGTCCCGGGGAAATCTCGCTCGCCCATCACGGCGTGTTGTTTCTCGATGAAATGCCGGAGTTTGACCGACGGGTGCTCGAGGTGCTGCGTCAGCCCCTCGAAGAAGGGCGGGTCACGATCGCGCGGGCCGCGCGCACAGCCGTCTTCCCGGCCCGGTTCGTCCTGGTGGCTGCGATGAACCCGTGTCCGTGCGGGTTCCGCGGTGAGGAACGCCGGACCTGTCTGTGCACCCCTTCTCAGGTCGCGAGGTATCGGGGCCGGCTGTCGGGTCCGCTCCGCGACCGAATCGACCTCATTGTCGAAGTCGCGGCCGTACCGGTCAGCCTGATTGCCGACGCCGTGCCTGGTGAGACGTCGGCAGTGGTACGGCAGCGAGTTCGGTCTGCGCGCCAGATCCAACTCGCGCGGTACGGTGCGGATGGCCCGCGTGCCAACTCCGAATTGCGGGGAGCGGCGGTCGCCAGGTTCTGCAGGCCAGACGCCGAAGGCCGCACGCTGTTGACGCATGCGGTGGAGAAGATTGGGCTGAGCGCCCGCGGGTACGACCGCGTCCTGAAAGTGGCGCGGACGATCGCGGACCTCGTCGGCGCACGCGATGTGGCCTCTGACCACGTCGCCGAAGCGCTGCAATACAGGTTGGTGGAGTGACGGGCCGGGTGCGGAGAGACCAGGTATGACATGGAGACAAGCAGACGAATGTTTCTTGGTTCGGCGGCAGCGGTAGGGATCGGCTCACTTGAGGCGGCCATTGACGGTGGCACCATCGTGCTCGCCCAGGGACCTGGCGACCCCGTTTATGGCGAAGTCGTCGACCAGCTTCTTGGCGCGGTTCGGAAGCTGCAAGACGCGCCAACTGGCGAGGCGTCCCGTAAGATCGCGTCCTCTCTACGGCTTCTTGCCGTCTGGGGGAGAGCCAACAAGGTCGACGACACCATACGCAAAAGTTTGCGGGCTGCTGTACGCAAGAAAGGTCGTTCGGCACTGCTCGCCCAGCCGTTCGACATCGACGCGGAATTGAAATTGCGAGGGTGGAGGGTGCCGCCCGGTACGGCGGTGCTCACCACCCCCGTCGATCTTTCTGACTCTCTCGACGACATGCTCCAGCACGGGATCACCGGGCACTGGGCCGATTACGCGAAGGCGTTCGAGAGCGCAGCGGCAGGGATAGACAAGAAGATTGGCCGCCCTGCACTCATTGCCAACCAAGGCGACCCCAGCGCATGTTATGGGATGCACTACATGCAACTGATGCTGGCAACACAGGTGTTCCTTGCCTGCAGTCTCGGCCTGGCGATGGGCCCCGAGTTCTGCGTCATCGCCTCGGGCCTCCTACTGTCGTGGCAGTGGTATACCTGGTACCAAGGGTGCTGACGAATGCCGACACTCGACGAGCATCGAGACCTGATTCAGTTCATCGCCATGCTGATCTTGCTCGTCAGTGCCGGGATTGGGGTGCTCGATTCCCGAGTGTTAGCTGAGTTTCGAATAGCCCACGGCGTGCTTGTGGCAGTTGCTGCTTGGACGCTGTGGAGAGGTATCCGGAAGCGGCGGAAGGATCGTTGATCACGTAACGAGGGGTGCGTCAGCCTGACGGCCCCTCGCGTCGTAGACAGCCTTCACCGCTGTGGCGGTGACAATCACACCTCCTCCGACAATCACCCACTGGCCTGGATGTTCCCCGCGAATCAGCCATGTCCAGAGGGGATTGAGCACTGGCTCAATCAGCAAGAGGAGCGAGATATCCAGAGCCGGAAGCCGGCGCATCGCGGAGGTCAGAAACAAGTACGCCAGTCCGATCTGGAATACGCCGAGGTATCCGATCGTCGCCCACTCCATCACCGACGCATCAGGCAGTGGGAAGGCCGCGGGAAGCGCGATAGCACAGGCGATTGCATTGCCGGCGACCACGGCCGTGAGCCCGATGCCCGGACGAGACAGGTCTCGTTCAACGGCTCGCAACGAGAGAAGCGTCATCGCCCACGTCACGCTGCAAATGACGCCAAGGAGGTTACCCGTGGCGGGATCAGGCGCGGTTGCTGTTGGTGGCGGCTGCCCGAAGAAGCAGAACAGCATGCCGACAGCAAGCGCGCCAATGTACACGAGATCTCGGCGATGAAAACGCTCGCCCAGAAGGAGCGGCGCAAGGGCTAGGAGGTACAGCGGAGCGGTCGCCTGCAAGAAAATCGCGTTGGCCGCCGTTGTAAGCTTCGTGGAGGTCACAAATAGCGTGAGCGTCACCGCATAGACGACGCCGATGCCGAGCGCCGGCGGGTACCAGACGATTCTTCCCCGAAGCCAGACAAGCAGAGCGAGCACCGCGATTCCTGACCGCAGCGCGGAAATCTGTGCCCCACTGAACGCAGCGGCTTTGATCCCTGCCCCACCTGTTGAAAACAGAAGCGCCGCGGCCAGCACCTGCAGGCGGGCAAGGCCATTGCTCACGCTCGAGCCCCGAATGTTCGCTCGATGTTCGCCGCACCGACTTGTTGGAGCCCCTTGCCCTGCTGTGATAGCCTCATTCCACGCTCTCTCCCAAAGCGTAACCCCCGATAACTATTTGCGCTTATGTTTTCACGCCGATACACCTTGGCCATCGCTGACCGGACATCCGGTGTCGAACGTCGCGCGACGATCTCGGCGCGACCGATGCTGCTGGTCGTCAGCGCGATCGTTACCCTTCCAGTGTTGATCGGTCTCGGCGCGGCTTGGAAAGCGAAGAGCGACGTGCAGGGACTTTACGCTAGCAACCAGGCCCTCGAAATTGAGAACGCGAACTATCGCGCCGCAACCGAGGCGCTCGCGGGCCAGATCGAGTCATTGCAGTCGACCATCACCGAGCTTGGGGCAAAGTCGGCGCTCGACCCGAACCTGACCAAGGCGATGGAAAAGCTGCCGGCGCTCGTGAAAGCCCGGGCGATGGGCGGCAGTACCGGCACTCGAACATCAACACAAACAGGATACGCGCGGACATTGTCCGCTTTGACGGGTCCGGAAGACACCTTCGGGCTGCTTCGAACGCTGCTCGAAGGACTTGAGTCTCGCCTGTACCTCGTACGCCGGGACGTCGAACGACGAAACGAGCTCGCAGCCGCGACACCTTCGATGTGGCCCGCGACTGGCTGGCTGTCATCGACGATGGGTCCGCGCGTCGATCCCATAACGGGTGGAGCCGACTACCACGCCGGACTCGACATCGTCGGCGACAAGGGCCAACCGGTCTATGCCACGGCGGCGGGGACGGTCACGGGCGCCTCGTACCAGGGTGGATACGGAAACCTCATCGTGGTCGATCACGGGTTCGGCCTCGAGACTCGTTACGGTCATCTCTCCGCGTTCTCCGTCAAGAAGGGCGATCGAGTTCAGCGCGGCGACATCATCGGACGAGTGGGCGCCACCGGCCACGCGACTGGAAATCACCTGCACTACGAGGTGTTGGCCAACGGCACACTCCTCAACCCTCTGCGTCTGCTGACGCAGAAGGCTCGCGACCAGTAGACCCCGCACAACATGTTGTTTCCTTGCCGATGTGTAGCCGCTTGGCTACAATCGGTTGATACTCTCTTCGTCGTGGTCCCTCACCTGTTGCATGATCGGTCAACTCCTCGCGAAGGTCATCGGCACCCAGAACGAGCGTGAGCTCAAGCGTCTCCAACCACGAGTGGGCGAGATCGGTGCGCTCGAACCCCGAACTCAGGTCCTCACAGACGACCAGCTTCGCGAAAAGACCAAGGAGTTCCAAGCTCGCGTCGCCGACGGATCGACTGTCGACGACCTTCTCGTCGAGGCCTTCGCGGTAGTCCGAGAAGCCGGGCGCCGCGTGCTCAACATGCGGCATTTCGATGTGCAGCTCATCGGGGGCATGGTCCTGCACAGTGGCCGGATCGCGGAGATGAAGACGGGCGAGGGCAAGACGCTCGTTGCCACGCTGCCAGCGTATCTCAATGCACTCGCTGGCAAGGGCGTCCACGTCGTGACGGTCAACGACTACTTGGCCAGACGCGACTCCGAGTGGATGGGCCGCCTCTACCGGTTCCTTGGGATGAGCGTGGGCGTCATCCAGCACGAGCTGAACGATCAGCAGAGGCAGGTTGCTTACGGGTCCGACATTACCTACGGCACCAACAACGAGTTCGGCTTCGACTACCTTCGCGACAACATGAAGTTCGAGATCGCGGCGATGGTGCAGCGAGGGCACCACTTTGCGATCGTAGACGAGGTCGATAGCATCCTGATTGACGAAGCGAGAACGCCGCTCATCATCTCAGGGCCCGCCGAAGAGTCTACGGATCTCTACTACGAAGTTGACCGCATTATCCCGAAGTTGAAAAAGGGTGCGGTGACGCAAGGCAACGTCAAGGCCGAGGATCGGGAACAGCTCGAGACGACTGGCGACTACATCGTCGATGAGAAACACAAGACGGTGACGTTGACCGAGACCGGCATGGCGAAAGCAGAACAAATGCTCTCGCATCGGTTGGTTGAAGGCTCGAACGGTCTGTACGACCCGACCAACATGCCGCTACTCCACCATGTCCATCAAGGCCTCAGAGCCCACACGTTGTTCCGCCTCGACGTCGACTACATGATCAAGGACGACGGCGTGGTCATCGTGGACGAGTTCACGGGCCGCCTCATGCCGGGCCGACGCTGGAGTGATGGTCTTCATCAGGCGGTGGAGGCGAAAGAGAAGGTCAAGATCGAGCGCGAGAACCAGACGCTCGCGACAATCACCTTCCAGAATTACTTCCGCAAGTACAAGAAGCTGTCCGGGATGACCGGGACAGCCGAAACCGAAGCGGCCGAGTTTGCCAAGATCTACAACCTCGACGTCGTCGCGGTCCCGACGAATCGACTACTCAGGCGTGTCGAAGAACCCGACCTCGTGTACCGCACCGAGAAGGAGAAGTTCGACGCAATCGTCAACGACATTCTCGAGAAGCAGTCATCCGGACGGCCAACCCTTGTCGGGACGGTATCCATTGAGAAATCCGAACGGCTGTCGACGCTGCTTCGCCGGCGCGGCATCAAGCATGTCGTATTGAACGCAAAGTACCACGCGCAAGAAGCCGAGATCGTGGCCCAGGCCGGCCGCAAAGACAACGTGACGATCGCCACCAACATGGCCGGTCGTGGCACCGACATCCTGCTCGGAGGTAACGCCGAGCATATGGCGCGCCAGCAGTGCCTGGCTGAAGACATTGCGGAGCGCCTGCCGAAAGGCGAAGAGAAGTTCGTAGACGATGAGGACTTCGTCTATTTCTTCCACCTGGACGGCTTCTTTCGTGTGCCGCGCAAAGACTGGGAGCGAATCTTTGGCCACTTCCGGCGGGAGACCGAGTCGGAGCACGACGCGGTCGTCAACCTCAGCGGGCTGCACATCCTCGGAACGGAGCGTCACGAGGCTCGCCGGATCGACAATCAGTTGCGCGGCCGCGCCGGCCGACAGGGCGACCCTGGATCCTCGAGGTTCTACCTCTCGCTCGAAGACGACCTCATGCGGATCTTCGGGTCGGACCGCATCTCGGGCCTAATGCAGAGGCTGGGGATGGAAGAAGGCGTCCCGATTGAACATGGAATGGTCTCGCGCGCCATCGAGCGCGCTCAGCGTCAGGTCGAAGCGCAGAATTTTTCAGTCCGCAAGCACCTCTTGGAGTACGACGATGTGATGAATAAGCAGCGTGAGAGTGTGTACACGTTGCGTCGCGAAATACTTGAAGGGAAGGTGCACCTCACAGAAGAAGACGTCGTCAATACGCGAGAGTACACACTGTCTTTAGGCGAGGACATCCTCGACGACATGGTGGACCGTTTCGCCGGCAAGCAACTGGATGTCGAAGAATGGGACATACCGGCGCTCGTCCTGGAAGCGTCGCGTGTGTTCGGCCTGGATCCACAGGAAATCGAACGTGTGGCGGCGAATCGGAGCTCCGAGGAGATCGCAGACGAGATCTGGAGTCTCGCGAAAAAGAGCTACGACGACAAGGAGAATCTCGTCGGCGGAGAGCTCCTACGTCGGGTCGAGCGAGACGTCATGCTCCAAATCGTCGACGCGCAGTGGAAAGATCATCTCTACTCGCTCGACCACCTGAAAGAAGGCATCGGCCTCCGCGGCTACGGACAGCGAGACCCGCTCGTCGAATACAAGAAAGAGAGCTTCGCGCTGTTCCAGGACATGAAAGGCCGAATCGAGGAAGAGATCGTGCGTTACCTCTTCTGGTTACGGCCGGTCGAGAACCCCGAAGCGCCGGTCATACCGCGACCCGCCCCTCGTCGGGCGGCCCCGCTCACGATGAACAATCCGGCCGCCGAAGCCGTTCCGGCATTTGCTGCGGCCCGCTCCAGCGCTCCCGTGGGTGTGGCTTCGAGGCAAACGCCACAACCTGCGCGGACCGGCGGCGATGATGTTATCAAGACCGTTCGTCGCGAGGAGCCCAAAGTCGGACGCAACGATCCATGCCCGTGTGGGAGTGGAAAGAAGTTCAAAAAGTGCCACGGCACGGCAGCGTGAGGAATCCAATGGACCTCAAGACCGCATCGCTCACCATCTCCCCTACCGATACCAGCATCACCACGGCTCTGACCTTCGACGACGTTCTGCTGGTGCCGCAGCACTCGACGGTGTTGCCAACCCAAGTAGACGTCTCTACGCGCTTGACACGAGGTATTCGTCTCAATGTGCCTCTCGTCAGTGCCGCGATGGATACGGTGACCGAATCTGGCCTGGCCATCGCCATGGCTCAGCTCGGGGGCCTGGGAATCATTCACAAGAATCTTTCGATCGAGGAGCAGGCCTCGGAGGTCGATCGGGTCAAGCGGTCAGAGAGCGGAATGATCGTCAACCCGATCACCCTTTCACCGTCGAACTTGATCTACGAAGCGCTCGATCTGATGAAGACATACCGTATTTCAGGCGTACCCATTACCGAGGATGGCAGTAAGGAAGGGCGCCTTGCGGGCATCCTGACGAACCGCGATCTGCGATTCGAGACCAACGTGAACAGGCCGATCTCGGACGTTATGACACACGATCCGCTGTTCACGGTTCCAGTCGGAACGACGCTCGACGAGGCCCGAGAGATTCTGCATCGGCACAAGGTCGAGAAGCTCCTGGTCGTGGACAAGGACTTCCGGCTGAAAGGTCTAATCACCGTCAAGGACATCCAGAAGGCCATCAAATATCCGAACGCCTGTAAGGATGCATTGGGGCGGCTCCGATGCGGTGCGGCGATCGGTGTCGCCAAGGATTCGCTCGAGCGAGCTCAAGCGCTCGTCGCGGCCGGTGTGGACGTGCTGGTCATCGACACCGCGCACGGTCATTCGCAGCGTGTGATCGACATGGTCGCTCGCGTCCGACGCGAGTTTCCCCACACGGAGCTCGCAGCGGGCAACGTGGCCACAGGGGCCGCGACCGAGGCGCTCATCGGCGCCGGCGTCGACGCGGTTAAAGTGGGAATCGGCGCAGGATCCATCTGCACGACGCGAGTCGTCGCGGGGATCGGCGTACCCATGATTAGCTCCATCATGGAGTGCGCGCAGATCGCAGCTGCCAGGAATGTGCCGATCATTGCTGACGGTGGCATCCGCTACTCCGGGGACATCGTCAAGGCATTGGCAGTGGGCGCGAGCGCGACGATGATCGGCAACTTGTTTGCCGGCACCGATGAAAGTCCTGGCGAGCTCATTCTGTTTCAGGGCCGCAGCTACAAGGAGTACCGCGGGATGGGTTCAATCGGCGCGATGCGCCGTGGCAGCCGCGACCGGTACTTTCAGGACGAATTCGACCTCGAGGGAGGCGGGGCTGACGAAAAGCTGGTACCTGAAGGTATCGAAGGACGTGTGGCGCACAAGGGCAGCGCCGCGTCGGTGATTCATCAACTCATGGGCGGCTTGCGGGCGGGCATGGGCTATTGCGGCAGCGCCACTATTCCCGAGCTGCAGCGCCGAGCCAAGATCATCCGCATCACACCGGCGGGTGTGCGCGAGAGCCACGTGCACGATGTGACGATCACCAAGGAAGCCCCGAACTACCGGATGGAATAGCACGTAGCTGGTAGCCGGTAGATGAGAGCAAGCGTGGCGGCGACGTTCTTGCCACCAGCTACGAGCTAGTAGCTACCAGCTGAATTCGCCGTGTGTGCTCGTTGACGATTTCGAGATGTACGTGATGCGCACCCGAGAGGGCGTGCGTCAATCGGTCGGGCCACTCGATCGCAAGCACCCCATCATCGACACCTATCTCCTCCAGGCCGAGATCCTCAGTCGCTGCGCGATCGAGGCGATAGAGATCTGCGTGGTAGAGTCCCAGGCGCCCGCCGCGGTACTCATGCACGAGCGTAAAGGTGGGGCTGCTCACATCCTCCGGCCTGATGCCGAGCCCCGTCGCGAGCCCGCGCACGAATGCGGTTTTGCCGGCCCCGAGATTGCCATGGAGCAAAACGACGTCGCCGGCATGGAGGTAGGCCGCCATGGCGCGAGCAACAAGTTCGGTCTCTTGCTCGCTGTGAGTCAGATAGGTCCGAGTCAGGTTCGGTTCGTTCGGGCTATTCGGATCCTTCGGGTTGTTCGGTGTACCGCCGTCGTTCGAACCGTTCGGAGCGTTCGCGTTCATGCATTCGAACCGTTCGGCCCCGTCTGATCCGAACGGCCGGATAACTGGTTGAGCGCCCCGCCAAGGTGTTCGAGCAGGTCCGTGGCTGTCATCGAGACCTGACCCCTCTTCGCTTCCGCCAGGTCGCCGGCAGCACCGTGAAGGAAGACGGCGAGGCGACAGGCCTCCTCCGCATCGAGCAGCTGCGCCAGCCAGGCGGCAATCATTCCAGTCAAGACGTCGCCCGTGCCGCCGGTGGCCATGCCGGCATTGCCGGTAGGGTTAATCGCGACGCGGCCCTGCGGTGTCGCGATGACCGTCCGATGTCCCTTGAGCACGACGTAAACGCCGTGTGTCGTTGCGAAATCTGATGCCACCTCGATCCGATTCGCCTGAACCTCCTCGATCGAGGAGCCGATGAGACGAGCCATCTCGCCGGGGTGCGGTGTGATGATCACTTCGCGATCGTCGCGACCCACGAGTCGGCCCGGGTCGTCGGCCATGACCGTGAGGGCGTCGGCGTCCAGCACGAGCGGGACGGTCGTGCGCTCGATGAGCGCGCGCACGAAGTCGCGTACCCCTGGTCCTCTCCCGAGCCCAGGCCCACACGCCATGACGTCCTGCTCGAGCTCGAGTACGCGCTCGATTGCGTCGCCAGCCACTTCCCCGTCTCCGGTCTCGCGCAGCTGTTCCGTCATGAACTCCGGCGCGAGCGAGGCCACGACTGGAAGACAGGACGTCGGTGTGGCGATCGTCACGAGTCCTGCACCCGAACGGAGGGCCGCCATGGCGGCCAGGTAAGCCGCACCCGTCTTGCCGCGAGAGCCGGCCACGATGGTGACTCGCCCGAAATCACCCTTGTGCGAATCGGCGGAGCGAGGCTGAATGACCTCGGCAATGCGGTCCGGTGTCAGAAGCTCGATGTACTGGCCGTCAAGTCCTTCGATCACCTCGTGAGGAATGCCGATGTCGGCGATGACTACGTCACCGGCATAGGTCTCGCCAGGCGGCAGCACGAGCGGAAGCTTTGGCGTCGCGAGCGTGACCGTCATCGACGCCCCGATACAGTCACCAATCCGATGCGGCGTGTCTGCCGACAGGCCGCTCGGCAGATCGACCGACACAATCGGGATGTCAAGCGCATTGACATCGGCGACGACGGTCTCCATCATGCCGCCCAACGCGGACTTCAAACCCGTCCCCACGATCGCGTCGACAATCAAGGTGCACCGCGAAATCTCAGAAGAGTGGAGCTCCCAACTCTGCTCGTCACCGACCTCGACGACCGGTACGCCGAGCCGGCCGAGGATGTCGAGGTTGATGCGCGCGTCCCCGCGCACGTCGGCAACGCTGCCGATGACGAACACGCCCGCATCGATCCCGCGCTGCATCAGCGTCCGCGCAACCACGAAACCATCGCCACCGTTGTTGCCGCGTCCGCACAGCACCGCGACGCGCCCACTGAGGCGTTCCTCATAGGCGGCTTCGATCGCGGCCACGACCTGGCGGCCGGCGTTCTCCATCAGCACGAGCGACGGAATCCCAATGTCCTCGACGGTATGGCGATCGGCCTCGCGCATCTGCGCCGCGTTGAGGATTCTCATCAGTTCTTGCGAGGAATGTACCACAGAGGATATGTTCGAGACTGATGACGGCGACAGTGAACGTCAACGGACGGATCACGAGCGAACGCGACGCGGTCGTGTCAGTGTTCGATCACGGATTCCTGTATGGTGAGGGCGTTTACGAGACGCTGCGCACCTACAATGGTCGGCCGTTCTTGTACGATCGGCATTTGCGGAGGCTGCGTCGCTCGGCTGGCATGATGGCCCTCCCTGTTCCCTTCACGGATGAAGAGCTGGCTGCGCGGATCCGCGACACGGTGGCAGCATCAGGGTTGGGCGGTGCCGAGGCCTACATCCGGGTGCTCGTGACCCGCGGCGTGGGCGAACTGACCTACGACCTGACGGCCACGCCGACCCCGTCCACCGTGATCATCGTGAAGCCACACGTGGACCCACCGCCAGACGTCTACACCAGGGGCGTACGGGTGATCATCGTGAGCATGATTCGAAACCACCCGGCATCGGTGGATCCCATGATCAAGAGCAACAACCTGATGAACAGCGCGCTGGCGATGCAGGAAGCGCTGCGGCACGGCGCCTTCGAGGGCGTGATGCGGAACTATCGCGGGGAGCTGAGCGAGTGCACAACGGCGAACCTCTTCGTGGTGAAAGGCGGCGTCGCCTGCACACCGCCCCTCGACGCTGGCCTCCTGCCCGGTATCACCCGTGAGTTTCTATTCGCCGTCGGAAAGGACATCGGAGTTGGCGTTCGCGACCAAGTTCTTCGAGACGAGGACCTCTTTGGCGCGGACGAGGCATTCCTGACCAGCACGACACGGGAGGTCGTGCCCATCGTCGAGGTCGACGACCGCAGAATAGGGTCCGGTGAGCCCGGCCCCGTGACAGTGGCGCTCCTAGCTGGATTCCGGCGTGTGGCGCATGGGGTCAGATCTTGAATCTTGCGCTCCCGCACTCCTCGCGGCGCAAGATTCAAGATCTGACCCCAGCCTCCATCGGCGGGCACGAACAGAAGAGGTTTCGGTCGCCGTACGAGTTGTCGATCCGTCCGACGCTGGGCCAGAACTTCTGCTCCCGGACGAAGGCAAGCGGAAAGGCCGCGTCCTCTCTCGAATACGGATGGTTCCAGGACGTTGCGCAAACGGCGCCGGCGGTGTGCGGCGCGTTCTTGAGAACGTTGTTGTGGGGATCGACCTTGCCGGTCACGACATCGTCGATCTCCCGACGGATCTGAATCATCGCCTCGCAGAAGCGATCGAGCTCCGCCTGGTCCTCGCTTTCGGTTGGCTCCACCATAAGCGTTCCGGAGACCGGAAAGGACACGGTCGGCGCGTGGAAGCCGAAGTCGATGAGACGTTTGGCGACATCCATCTCGACAATGCCCGCGGCTTTGAATCCCCGCACGTCGAAGATGAGCTCGTGGGCGACGCGCCCATTCGTCCGCGAGTACAACACGGGATAGTGCTGCTCCAGGCGGGCCTTGATGTAGTTCGCGTTGAGAATCGCGTGTCGTGTCGCGTCCGTCAGACCCTGACGGCCGAGCAATCGGATGTATGCGTAGGAGACCAGCAGAATGCTGGCGCTTCCCCATGGCGCGGCCGAAACCGGCGTGATCGCGCGCTCGCCGCCGGTGCGGACCAATGGATGCCCCGGAAGGTAGGGCGCCAGATGCGTCGCGACGCCAATCGGGCCCATGCCCGGACCACCGCCGCCGTGCGGGATCGCGAAGGTCTTGTGCAGGTTGAGATGGCAGACGTCGGCGCCGATTGAGGCCGGGCTCGTGAGACCGACCTGCGCGTTCATGTTCGCGCCGTCCATGTACACCTGGCCGCCGTGCTCATGGACGATGTCGCAGATATCGCGGACCTGCTCCTCGAACACGCCATGAGTGGAGGGATAGGTGATCATCAGCGACGAGAGGCGGTCGCCGTGATCCGTGACCTTCTTCCGGACGTCGTTTACGTCGACGCTGCCGTCTGCGGTGCTGGCGACAACCACGACGCGCAGTCCGGCCATCGTGGCACTGGCGGGGTTCGTGCCGTGAGCAGACGAGGGAATGAGCACGACATCGCGGTGGGCATCGCCGCGGTCCCGCTGAAACGCACGAATGACCATGAGTCCCGTGAACTCGCCTTGGGCTCCGGAGTTCGGTTGCAGCGACACGGCCGCAAACCCGGTGATCGCGCAAAGCGCCGCCTCGAGCTCCTCGATGATCTGTGCGTATCCTCGGGTCTGATCAGAGGGCGCAAAGGGGTGCAGACGACTGAAGCGCTCCCAGGTGATGGGCAGTAGCTCCGTCGCCGCGTTGAGCTTCATCGTGCAGGAGCCGAGAGGAATCATCGACGTGTCGAGGCCGAGGTCTTTCCTCTCGAGGCGCCGGATGTACCGCATCATCTCGGTTTCGGACCGGTGCGCATTGAAGACGGGATGCGTCAAGAACGTGCTCGTTCGTTGCAATGCCGGCGCGAGACTCTCAGCTGCGAAGCCCTCGAGCGACTCCCGAGGTGGGTCAAAGATCTCAAAGTGCGGTGCCTGCCGGTCGAGCGCTGCGGCAAAGACGTTCACGATGTCCGTGACGTCGGCGGTCGTGGTGGTCTCGTTCAGGGCAATGCCGACGGTTCGAGCGTCGATGTAGCGAAGATTGATCCCCTTCTGCTGCGCGTGGTGTCGAACCGCGTCCACACCGGTGGGCGCCTCCACACACAGCGTGTCGAAGTACTGCGCATTGCGCTGCTTCAGGCCGAGCAGCCGAAGCGCGCCATCGAGCATATGCGCTTGGAAGTGTACGCGCGAAGCGATTGCCTTGAGCCCGTCGGCACCGTGATACACCGCGTACATCGCCGACATATTTGCCAGGAGCGCCTGGGCTGTGCAGATGTTCGACGTCGCTTTTTCGCGCCGGATGTGCTGCTCGCGAGTGGCCAGCGCCATCCGATATGCGGTCTGCCCATGCACATCCACGGATACGCCGATGATGCGGCCCGGGACCTGCCGCACGAAAGCGTTCCTTGTCGCAAAGAACGCCGCATGGGGGCCGCCGTATCCGAGCGGCACTCCGAAGCGCTGCGAGTTTCCGAATACGCAATCGGCGCCCATCTCCCCGGGCGGAGTGACCAGCGCCAGCGCAAGGAGGTCCGCGCCAACCGCGACGAGCACGCCGGCCGTGTGCGCCCGCTCGATGAATGGTGCAAGGTCCTGCAGCTCGCCACGCTCGTCCGGGTATTGCAGCAACACGCCATAGACGCCCGGCTCGAACACCATCTGTTCCATCGGACCGATGCGAAGCTCGATATGCAGCGGTTCGGCGCGAGACCGGAGGACCTCGATCGTCTGAGGGAAGCAACGGTCGCTCACGAGGAAGAGGCTCCGTTCGCCGGTGTTTGCCTTGTTCGTGGCGACACGATGAAGCAAGGTCATGGCCTCTGCACCAGCCGTGGCCTCATCCAGGAGCGATGCGTTTGCCACTTCCATCCCAGTGAGGTCCATCACCATCGTCTGGAAGTTGATCAGCGATTCCAGACGGCCTTGTGCGATCTCCGCCTGGTACGGCGTATAGGGGGTATACCAGCCTGGGTTTTCGAGCACCATCCGACGGATGACACTGGGCGTAATGGTGTCGTGATATCCGAGGCCAATGAAGGATCGATACACCTGGTTGCCGAGCGAAATATCGGTAAGCCGCTTCAGATATTCGTGCTCCGTTTCCGGATCGGGCAGACTGAGGGGCTGACTCAGACGAATCGAGGCGGGAACGACCTCGTCGATAAGGGCTTCGAGCGACGAGGCGCCGACGGCCTCGAGCATCCGAGCGCGCTCATCGGGTGAGGGTCCGATATGTCGGCGAGAGAACCCGTCGGTCGCGTCCGGCGCCGCCATGGCCTACTGGAGTTGGCCTTGGTCCTGAGCGCTGTCGAGGAGCGCTCCGGCCGCACCAGGATCCGTGACCCGGATCTTCACAATCCACGCCCCATGCGGGTCCTTATTGACCGTCTCCGGTTGATCCTTGACCGTCACATTCACGTCGATAACCTCGCCCGTCAGCGGCGCGAAGAGCTCCGAGACAGCTTTCACCGACTCGATCGTTCCGAACGGTTGGCCGGCAGTCATCCGACTTCCCACCGCCGGTACTTCCACGTAGACGACATCGCCCAGTTGTCGTTGGGCAAAGTCGGTGATGCCGATCTCGGCCGTATCGCCGGAGAGTCGAACCCACTCGTGATCTTTGGTGTATTTCAAGTCTGTCGGGTAGGACATATGTTTTGCTCGCGAGCCCCTAAAGGACTCGCTCCTGCGCATCCGCGGACCGACTAGGTTCCGCCTTACGAGTGTTTGTGTGCACCTTTGTAGAACGGCAGAGCCACGATCCGCGCGCCCACCGTTCGGCCGCGAATCTCGATCTCGATCGGAGTGTCTAGCGCGGCGATCTCTGCCGGCACGTACGCCATCCCGATTGCTTTCCTCAGCCAGGGTGTTTGAGTGCCGCTCGTGACCGTGCCGATCTGCCGGCCATCCTTCAGGACAGCGTAACCGTGTCGTGCGATGCCGGTGCCTGTCACTTCGAAACCGACCAGCTTGCGGCCAACGCCACTCTCTTTCTGCTCGACGAGCGGGCCGCGTCCGTTGAAATGCTCCTTGTTCCAGCCGACGATCCATCCGAGATCCGCCTCGAGCACCGTGGTCGATTCGTCGATGTCGTTGCCGTACAACCGCATGGCGGCTTCGAGACGCAGTGTGTCGCGGGCACCCAGACCGCATGGGATCACGTCGGCTTCCCGGCCTGCTTCGAGTAATGCCAGCCACACGCGCTCGGCCATGTTGGGAGGCACGAAGATCTCGAACCCATCCTCGCCCGTGTACCCGGTGCGCGAGATGATCGCACGGGCGCTTGCCACCTCTCCGTGGGTGAACCAGTAATAGCGCACGTCGCTGAGATCGACCGTGGCAATCGTTTGAAGCACTTCGAGCGACGCCGGGCCCTGAATCGAAATAAGAGCGTAGCGGCTGCTCGAATCGACCACTGCTGCGTCACCAACCTGCTTGACTTGCTCTGCAATCCACGCGTAGTCCTTCGCCGTGTTGGCGGCGTTGACGACGAGCATGAAGTGGCTTGGCGCCATGCGGTAGACCAGCAGGTCGTCGAGGAACGTGCCCTCTAGTGTCAGCAGGCCGGAATACTGTGTTTGACCGATCTTCAGGCGGCCTGCATCGTTGCTCATGATGCGTTGCACCGCCACGAGCGCGTTCTTGCCCGCAATTTCGATCTCGCCCATGTGGCTGACGTCGAACACGCCAGCCCTCGTGCGCACCGCCATATGCTCGTTCGTGATGCCGGAGTACTCGACAGGCATCTCCCAGCCTGCGTAGGGGACCATGCGGGCACTGGATGCGCGGTGCCGGGAATTGAGCGCTGTTTTGCGAAGCTCAGCGGCGGCCGTATCGGTCATGTAGCGAAAGCTGTGTGCTGGGCCGCGCTCGAACAGAGGATGGGAGAGCAGCGAACGAATAGACGGTATTATGCGGAACTTCGAAGGGTCAAGGAAAGAGGCGCGGGGGACCAGCTGAGTGCGGCCGCGCCACGCGTTCCTGAGCTTGAAGATGCGCGAGCATCGCGAAACGGTGCGCGATCTGCCGGGCGGACGGGGCACGAAGCTCCGGCGCCACGCGGGCACTACGTTCCTTCTCGCCTTTACTGGCCTTGAAACTCGCGAGTCGAACGACTTTGCGACTAGTGGCTGCAGATGACACGGGCGATCCTCCGCTATCATGTTCGCCGGCACGAGTGACAGCGTAGGTCATACGCGCGATCTCACGAAGACATCTGCCTTGCGCCGTCCGCTCAAGCGATGCGGATGGGTCCCGTCGGGTCACTCCGCAGTCTTTCGAACGCGTTTGTCAGCATCGCCGCGGTGACCGACCCGACCGCCGAGATCTCGTGTGCCTTGAGAAGAGTCACGACGTGCGTCGTCATGAACAGATACTTGTCGCACAAACCGGCAAGATCGTGAAGTCTGTGCGACGAAAGGATGACCGTTGCGCCGCGGTCGCGTTTGGTCTCGAGAGTCTTCGAGAGCCAGCACGTGGCGTCCGCATCAAGGCCTTCCCACGGCTCGTCGAGGACGATCAGACCAAGGGGATGACGACCGAGGACAGTCCGCAGGCCCAGCAGCTGCCGCGCGCCTCGCGAAAGAGCGCGCATGGGTCTTCTATCTGAAACGACGAATTCACCCGCTCCGAGACTGCCCCATGCGTTGGCGCGCACGAAGCCCGGAAGCGTGGCTTCTCCTGCGAAGTAGGCCATCTGGGTTCGTCGCACCGCATCGCGCGGGGGCAATCCGCTGATACGTATGTCACCAGACGTGGGTGTGAGACACCCGACCACGGCGCGGAGAAGGGATGTCTTTCCGGCGCCGTTGGCGCCGATGACACCAAGCGCCTCACCAGCTCGCAGATCGAACGACACGTCTCTGAACACGAGCCGGCGTCCGTACTGGAAGGCCACGTTCCGCAAAGAGACCACGACCGCCGTCATTGCGCCGCCTCGAGTCGAATGTCACATCGGGCCAGCCATGCGCACGCGCCAACCACGCACATCGTCGCGATCGACATGCCAGGAACGACGGTGATCCATTGCCGACCCGCCAGGTGTTGGCCGACGAGGCCTGTGGGATACACGAGGAACGCAAGCGCGGACAACGGTAATGGGTCCGGATCCCTGAGGACTCGTAGCAGGGTGTTCGGACTTGCCGGCTGAAGGAGCACGCTCGCGGCCAGTACGACCAACCATCCGAGCGCGCCGGCAAATCGTGGCAGGGCCACCGTAGTCGCCCACGGAATGCTGGACACGAGCCACATGGCGGCAAGGCTTCCAGACGACAGCGTGGCAGTGTGGACGTTCGACGTCACGAGCATCTCGACCAGGGCTAGGGTCAACCAGCCGGTGGCACCAGGAGCGACTGAAGCTGCCCAGTGCATCAACACAATTCGTGTGCGACTCTCCACACGAGTGAATAGCAGATCGTAGTAGCCACGCCTTGCCGGCACCACGAAGCCGGACGAGGCGGCGAACACTTGCAACACGCAGATCAGCACGAGGGCGTCCGACGCGTGCGTCGAGTCGACGAGAATTGCCGCGCCGGCCACACTCACCGTGACCGCAAACAATCCCACAATGAGCGGTGGCACTGGGGGCACGACCCTGAAGAACCGTATCAGTGCTAAGGCACCCATGTGATTACACTCCGGCCTGGTTCACGTTGTTGGTATCGCTCGCGGAGCGCACCCACGCCGGCATCTGCTTAGCCGATGCTCTGGCATCCCTGTCGGCGTAACGGAGGTACGCCTGAAGCGTGTGGTAGCTGATGTCGAGCAGGCGACACGCTCGCCTTTTGTTGCGTCCACAGCGCTCGAACACAAGTCGTGCATAGCGACTGCCCCACGCGCGCATGGATTCGGTGGCCGTCAGTGACGGGCTGAGGATTTCCGCATACCCACCGCGCACCCTTGGAGGCAGGTCGTCGAGCTCGATTCGTTCCGATTCAGCGAGTGCTACCGCACGTTCCACAAGCCGTTCCAGCTCCCGCACGTTCCCGGGCCAATGATAGAGACGCAGGGCATCCTCGGCCGCGACCGACATCGTCAAGTCGCGGGTCTTCTGGTGACGCCCAAGGAAGTAGCGCGCGAGCTCTGGGATGTCATCTCTACGGTCTCTCAGAGCAGGCACGTGAAGCTCGACTCCGCCGAGCCGGTAGTACAAGTCGGCACGAAACAATCCGCGGTCGACAAGCTCTGCCAAGGGCCGGTTCGTTGCCGCCACAATCCGAGTGTTAACCCGGCGCGTGCCCGTGCCCCCCACCCGTTCCACAGCCACGTCTTGAACAGCGCGCAACAACTTGGCCTGAGCCGACAGAGACAGATCCGACACCTCGTCGAGGAACAGCGTGCCGGCGTCGGCGTGTTCGAATTTCCCACGACGGCCGCGGACACCCGTCGCCGTTCTGTCTTCGATACCGAACAGCTCCGCCTCTAAGAGCGTCTCGACGACGGCGGCACAGTTGACGGCCACAAATGGACCGTGCCGTCGGCGACTGAGCTCGTGAAGCTGTCGCGCCACGAGCTCCTTACCCGTACCGCTCTCTCCTTCGATCAGTACCGTAAAGTCTGTGGAGGCCATACGCTGGGCGCGTTCTCTCAAGTCCCGCATCACGGCGCTGGAGCCAACCAGCGGCGCGGCTCCGTCGGGGCCGCGTAGAGGACAGGTGAGGCGCGTTCGCGCGGCTTCTAGCACCAGCCCTCCCAACTGCGCCGCCGCCGTCAGCATTTCGAAATCCCACTCATCGAGCGTTCGGTTTGGAGCGGTAGACGCTTCGAGGACCGCTTGCACTCGTGGATCGCCGGTCGGAACGCCAAGGACGATTGAATCGAGAGTTCGTGTGGGCGTCACAAGACGAGCCTGGTATCGCGCAGGAACCTCTCTCAGGCGAACGGAGCGCATCGACAACAGCTGTTGAACCTCCTGCTCGAAAATGACAGCCAGATCCCGGTCCCCTTCCTGCCGAAGGCCCGCGCCGAGCGCCGCGAGAATCTGGCGAAGGTCTGTGCGGCAGATGCCTGCGGCAGACTGAGCGCGACAACGCCCAGAGAGAGTTTGCCCTTGATCATCACCGGTCGACATGATGTTGCCTCCGAGTCAAGCCATGGATGGTTCGGATGAGCTAACCAAACGCGATGCCAAGTTGGAACGGCGCCTGTAACTCACGATGTAGCGTAATTCCCTGCTCACTGAGCTGTGCTCTCCGGCTCTCCTGGGTAGACTGTGCCCCGGGCGGCTGCAGGCGCTTGAAGCGTGCGGGGCAGGTGATACCCGCCTGCTCCAGTGTCCACGCGAATCTCGAAGGTCAACGCAGACCGGTATCGCACTGACTGTGCCTCGAGGTGGCACACAGACGAACGAAGGACTCGGCTTCTCACCAAGACTCGGCCATCCGGCGTCACAACGTGGACATCGATTCGCGTGCCCGGGAGCAAGCGGGAAGCACCCTCGACTTGAGCGCCGACATCAGAGATGTCGCGAACGTCGAGATCGCCGCCCGTACGCACTCGAAGTCGGGACAGCGGTTCGCCTGCGCTGGGAATGCGACGAGGCGCGCGCCGTCGCTCTACGTTCACTAGGGTGCCTCGATCCATTCGTCTCGTCCAGGCACGTATCGCAGCACGCGCGCGCGCGCCGTCGCACCGAGTACGCGAACGGCGAACTGTGAGTCGTCGCGTCCACGTAGATACACGGTGGCGGACGTGGCCGTGCCAATTGGCGTGAATGAGAACAGGCGACTGACATCGGGGGGAAGTTCCACGGTTACGCCTGTGAACAAGTCCGATATTGAGATCGGAGGGTCGATCGGCTTGTCGACAGAGGACTCGATGTCGCGCGTCCGAACTCCGTTTCCATTCCCGTCGACGAAGACCCCAACTGTCACCCCGCTGGCGGAGTCATCAAACCGCAACGCGACCGTAGCCCCGCGGTTAACAGCCTGTGCTCGCGCAAGAAGCATTCGCGACGCTAAGTACCGCGCTGCCGCCAGCGTTCGCGAACGGTCGAGACCAACCATCAACCCCGGAGTCACCGCCGCGCCAAGAACGGCGATGAGCATCGTTGCTAACAACACCTCAACGAGCGTGTATCCCTGGCACGTCGGCGAGCCCTGTCGCGGGCGCACGCCGCGCCCGCGACCGGAGTGGGTGGCAACTATGGCGCGGCGCGTTCTGGTTTGGCAGGCGTCACGGTAATGAGCGGCTTCAGCTTGAGAAAGCTCTTTTCGCCCACCCCGTTGACGTTCATCAGTTCCTCGATCTTCTTGAAGCCGCCGTTCTTTTGGCGATACTCGAGAATCCGTTCGGCAGTTGCCTTGCCGATGCCTGGAAGAGTTTCGAGCTGAGAGGCGGAGGCCGTATTCAGATTGATCGTCGTTCCCGGCGTGGTACTCGCTTGCGCCGGCCTCTGGGCTGGAGTCTGTGCGCTGGCAACGGCCACTCCGAGCCCCAGCAGCAGCGCCATCATGTTCATCGTTCGAATCATTGATCCTCTCCTGTCCGCACGTGGCAGTCGCCGCCACGCGGCGGCGTTCCGGGAAGATGCGGGGTTGTGGTGACGAATCAGTTGGCGCGTCGATCTGCCACATGGTTTCCCTGCGCGCTGAAGTCCCGGCGAGCGTTTGGCGTTGCAACGGGCCGGGTGCCGCGTTAAGACGCTGCCCGCCGGGACGCTGGCTACAACGCAAGGTCATCGCCGCATTGCCAGCAACGATCCGTCAGTCAATATCGATGTGCGCGTGAGACTTAGCGTCGAGGACGCACGGAGCTCCAAGCCGGTGGTGCGGGGACTGTCAACTCGAGTTGCTGCTCAGAGTATGAGTGGCCGTGCCTTGACGTGCGGTTGTGGGGTGTCATGCTCACCCCTTCCTCCAGCGACTCAGCCAACTCGGGTTGTCGGACGAGCGACTCGAGCGCGGTGTCGTTCAGATGCCCGGCGTGTTTACCCTGATCTTGTAAATGCCCGTGCGGGCGGCGATGTAGAGGGTCTTCCTGTCGGCGTCGCCGAATCCAACGTTGGTGGACACTTCCGGCGCGCGGATGGTGCCGAGATGCTTTCCTTCGGGCGAAATGATCCACACACCCCCAGGAGCGGTCTCGTAGAGATTGCCTTTGGTGTCGACCCGCAGGCCGTCGGTGACCCCGCGATCGGTTTCCTTGCGCATGTCGATGAACAGCTTGCCGTTGGCGAGCGTGCCGTCGGCTTGCACCTCGTAGCGGTTGACGTAGTTGTCGCGGCCGCCGTTGACGTAGAGGTACTTCTCGTCCGGCGAGAAGGCGAGCCCATTCGTGGACGGCATGTCCTTGACCACCAGCGTGAGCTTGCCGTCTTTCCACATGAACACCGCGTTGAAGTCGAGTTCCCTGCGGGGATCCTTTTCGCGCAGGCGGAAGGCGCCGTACGTATCGGTGAAATAGATGGCGCCGTCGCGCTTGACCACGACGTCGTTGGGGCCGCCGAAGCGCTTGCCCTCGTAGCGCTCGGCCAGCACGGTGCGCTGGCCGTTCTTCTCGACCCGCATGAGCGAGCGACCCGCAAAGGTGGCAACGACTAGCCGGCCCTGGCGATCGAGGGTCAGGCCGTCGGCGCCAATCATCGCGAACTCCTCGAACCGCGGATCGGTGCGCTCGCGGCCGTTGTTCTGGATGCCACCCCATCGCCATACCTCTGGCCCGTTGTACCCGACGTTGCTGAGATGGACTGACGCTTTGCCGTCTGGCGTGAGCTTCCAGATCACATTGCCCGGCATGTCGGTGAAGAGGAGATACCCTTCTCTGCCTTCCTGCACCCACACCGGCCCTTCGGTGAAGCCGAAGCCATCCTTGACGAGCTCGACTCTGGCGTCAGACGACACAAGCGTATCGAGCGCGGGATCAAGTCTGACGACGCCGTTGTCGGTCGAGGACTGAGCAATTCCAAAAGAACTTGCGAGCACGATCGCGATCGTGGGGGTCACAATCCTAGGCATCTTCTCCTCCTGCAATCAAAGACGACTGCTGGGCGCTGCGTCGGGTTCCGCTACTGCCAGGCCGAATAGACAGGCTTTCCGATCAAATACGCCGGGTTCGCGCCCGGTCGCGGCCGGAACTTCTGGAAGCGGCCGGCATCGACCTCGGCAACATACAGGTTGCCTTCCTGGTCGGTGCTCATTCCGTGCACGCCCCACAGCGTGCCGGGGAAATCAGCCACCGTTCCCCACGCGTACAGCAAACGGCCGTCGAGATCGTATTTCAGCATCTTGTGCGTGTTGCGATCGAAGGTCACCACGGCCCGATCCGCGCCGATTTGCACGAAGTGGAGGCTCGACGGACTGACGGCGATCTTCCACTCGGAGAGGTATTTCCCATTCTCGTCGAAGATCTGGATGCGGTGGTTGTCGCGGTCGTTGACGAATACCCGCCTCGTCTCGAGGTCGACGGCGACGCCGTGCACGTTGTTCATGTACCCAGGACGCGTCTCTTTCCCGGCTTCGCCGCGCATGCCGAAATCCAGCAGGAACTTGCCCTGCGCGTCGAACTTCGCGACACGTGTGCCGTTGTAGCCGTCGGAAACGTAGAAGCTCCCGTCGGGCAACCAGGCTATGAACGTTGGCCGGTTGAAGTGGGTGCCATCGGCGCCGGGTACGTTCGGCGTGCCGATCGTCTGCACCAGCTGCTTGCCGTCGTTTGTGAACTTGTAGATCGCATGCGTGTGGTCGTCGACCACCCACACGTGCTTCTGTGAATCGTAGGGACTGACGTAGACGGCATGCGGACGCTTGAACATCTTGTCCCATTGCGTCCACTGTTCGATGATGTTGCCCTGCGCGTCAACGACGACGAGACAGTGCTCCCAGCGGGAGTCCACACCAAGCTCGCGATACGGCGGCGACGCGCCTCTCCAGAGGTCCATTCCCTTCGCGGGGTCCTGACCCGACCCTCCGCCTCCTGGTGGCGAGGCGGTATTCGCGTTGCGCCATGGCAGCCCCGCGAGAGGAAATTGCACGTTCGGACCGATCTCAGGGAGCAATCGCGTCTGTGGACGCGGGATGTTCGGGAGCTCGCCGCCGCCGAGCAGATACACGCGATTCGGGCTCTCGGCGAAGATGCCTCGGGCCCCTCCAGACGTCCATTGCTCATGTCCTGGAAGCGTGCTGAGATCTTTTGGCCAACCCGCGACGACCTCGTACGGCCCCGAGACATCCTGCACGCCAATGGCATCAGGCACAGCGGAGAACGCCGTGCTCGCTTTCGTGCCCGCGCCGGCCTCCGACGACGGCATTAGCCGACCGCCTAACGGAACGCCGGCGACGACACCCACCGCCAATGCCAACACAATCGTTGCTGCTCTACTCATGCCACTCCTCCGCGCCAGCGGACTATATAAGTCATCAGACACAAGATCCAGGTGGGATGTGGACGGCGTCCGGGGATGTCCGCACCAAGCCGCGAGTGGGCATTTTCATCAATGGCCGGTCAGGTCAAGCCGAGCCGTTCAGACTGTCCGATGGAGCGCATGTTGCACACCAGGTCCAGTGGCCGCGTTCGCGGCCTGAAGGAGAAACAATATGGGAATCCTCGGATGGATGCTCTTTGGGCTCATCGTTGGCGCCGTCGCCAAGTTGGTGATGCCTGGTCGCGATCCCGGCGGAATCATTGTCACGATGCTGATCGGTATCGTTGGGGCCTTGCTCGGGGGCTGGATTGGGCAGGCGATGGGTTTCTACGGGCCGGGTGAGCCGGTGGGGTTCTTCGTGGCCACGATCGGGGCGATTCTGCTCCTGACGCTCTATCGATCCGCTTTCCGCGGAAAACACGTCACTCCGTGAGCTGACGGGCGTCGCGAAAGCGGCGCCCGTCTCTTCCCGCTTCCTGTGTTTACAAGCCGAGCGACGGTCTTACAAAGACGCGGTCCCGGCGCGCGACTCCGCCTCACGCGACTCCGTTTCACTCTTCCAGAAGCGCCCCGCGCACGCCATGCAGCGATAGGGCCTCTTCTTGAAAAGAACCGTCCACCATCGCTCATGCCAGCGACGGCGCGATCGCCGCACATGCGGGTATCCACAATATGGACAAGGGATCTTCATTGCCCTCAGTCTGTCTTTTGTAGGGCCGTAGGCCGTTTCCGATTCCTAACGTTCGCGCGGCGAAGCTCTGCCGAGCGACTGCGCAACGGTCGGAGGCCGGATCATACTGAAACCTCGGTCCCGGTAAAGAGGAATATCGACTGTCGTCAGAATTTCTCGCGAAATATGAAGGAGCCGTATTAGGGGGCGAAAGTCGAAGAAGGGCAAGCTGACTTCGGGCCATGCCGAGCCTCACCGTCACGTTGTCCCGAGACGGGCGGAGTCAGTGTGCGGTCGTGGCCTGCGTCGAGCGGTACCAGGCCATGGTCTTCTGGAGACCTTCCTCAAAGCTCACGGTGGGCCTGTATCCGAGCAGCCGAGCGGCTTTGCTGATGTCGGCTTGCGAATCGCGCACGTCGCCGGCCCTCTCCGGTCCATGGAGCGGCGTCACCTTGGAGTCGACCGCGTCGCGGATGTTCTGGAACAACTGGTTGAGCGAGATGCGGCCGCCCGTTGCCACATTGATCACTTCCCCGCTCGCCCCCTTCGCGTCGCAGGCGCGGAGCACGCCGTCAACGACATTGGCAACGTACGTGAAGTCGCGCGTCTGCTTACCGTCGCCATTGATCGTCGGCTGACGGCCCTCGCAAATCGCGCTGATGAAGAGCGAAATTACACCTGAATAAGGGGACGAGGGATCCTGCCGCGGCCCGAAGACGTTGAAGTATCGGATCGTTACGGTCTCGAGCCCGTACAGGGCAGTGAACATCTGACAGTACCTGCTCCGCGACAAGTTTTTGCAGCGCGTACGGCGAGAGAGGCGCCGTCGGCATCGTCTCAACCTTCGGCAGTGTCGGCGCGTTGCCGTAAGCAGACGAGGAACCGGCGTAGACAAGGCGCTTGACCTTCGCGTCGCGAGCGGCGACCAGCAGGCTCAAGGTCGCGTCCACGTTGGCGCGATTCGACGTGACGGGGTCTTCAACTGACCGCGGCACCGACGGAATGGCCGCCTGGTGCAAGACGTAGTCGATACCGTCCACAGAGCGCCGGGCCACGGCGGGCTCCGCAAGGTCGCCTTGCACGAACTCGATTTGCGGCAGGTGCGCCAGGTTTTGTCGTTTGCCGGTGATGAGGCTGTCGACGACACGGACTCTTTCACCGCGCCGAACGAGTTCCTCAGTCAGGTGAGATCCGATGAAGCCGGCGCCGCCCGTCACGAGGTAGTGAGCCATTCCGTAGGCTTTCGGCCGCAGCCCGAGAGGTCTTCAGTTATTGAGGGAAACCAGCCCGCGGGAGCCCCGGCACCAGTTTCAATGCGTTCTGGTAGTACAGCTTCCGCAACACTTGGTCCGGCAGCCCCAAGCCGTACAGCTTCCAGAAGGCGTGATAGTCGCGGTAGTAGTCGAAGTACTCGTCGCTGGTCTCGAACGTGCGCCAGAAGTACGGGAACTCGTCCGGCTGGTAGCTGTCTTTCCCAAAGAGAATCCGATCCTGGTATTTGACGAAGAAGTCGTGAGCCGCTCGCGGCTGCCGGCCGAGGTCGTACAGGACGGCCCCCACTTCGCTGTACAAGTTCGGCATCTCGTCGAACATCTTTCCCAATCGGCCGAGGTCGTTTGCGTGCCAGCCCAAATGCGCCGTGATGAACGTCGTCTTCGGATGCCTCTTGAACAGCCGATCACGCTCTCCCATCAGGTCTTCGAACGAAGGAAACTGCCCGGCCGGATAGCGGCGTTCCTTATAGAGCGCCATTTCGAGCCAACGCTCATTTTGAAAGTTGAGCGGCTGGAAGAATTCCTGAGGATCTGCCGTGTGAATGAAGACCGGGATATTGAGACGCGCCGCTGTCGCCCAGATCGGGTCAAGCTCCGGGTCGTCGAGCTTCAGCCGCGAGCCGTCGGTCTTTCGAACCTGTAGACCGAAATTCTTATTGATCTCGCCGACACCGAGGGCGCCGGCCTTCACGTCCGCCTCGAGCTGCTGCGCCGCGCGAAGACCGAAGCCGGGACCGACGTCGCGAAAGTTGATGGTCGTGAACTGCACCATCCGGTCCTTATGGCGGCTGGCTCGAATAGCGGCGATCGACTGCGTCAAGCGATCGCCCGAGGCACCGCTCGCATTGACCAGCAGCCGCAGGTTGAGCGGGTCCATCGAGGTGACGAGCGTATCGAACTGCTCCGCCGAGATGGGCGTCGGCTGGTGGCTGTGGATATCGATGACCGGAAACTTCGCTCGCGGTACTGGGTGCTGCGGCACGACCAGCGTCGAGCGCGGTTTGTACTCGCGAATGTTTGGCGCGGGAAACTCTGGCTCCCTGTCGGCGCCCGGGCGCGCTTGCAGCGCACCCCGGCTCTGCGGGCCCTGCGGCGCCTGAGCGACGCCCACAGCCACGACCGCGGCCACTGCGACGACGACGAGAAGAGCACGACTGTTCATGAGAAGCATTGTACTGCTGGGATCCAGGGTCAGGAATGCGGGATCAGAAGCCAGGTTGAAAGCGTCGCAGTCGGCCGATAAGCCGAATCCTGTCCACCTCCGCCCACCCGCGTCTCTCGACGCGAACGGAGCTTCGGCGTAACGACCATTCCTCTAGGCCCGAGATTGCTCGCGGGCTCGAGCGACCTACCCGGTGGCTTCGGACGGGCCGTCCGTCGAGCAGTCCCAACGCTTGCGCGATGGAGTGCCTACGCCACCCTATTTGGTCTTGCTCCGTGCGGGGTTTTGCCTGCCACCGACGTTACCGCCGGCGCGGTGCGCTCTTACCGCACCTTTTCACCCTTACCTCAGTTTCCCAAGGCGGTATTTTTTCTGTGCCACTGGTCCGTCAAGTTACCCTGCCCGGGAGTTACCCGGCGCACTGCCCTGCGGAGTTCGGACTTTCCTCTCCCTCCAGCACTTCGCGATCGTCAGCGGTTGCTGAAAGCAGCGGTCGTCCAGCCGACTGCGACACACTGATTGTCTCGTACTGTTCGGAGTTCTGGGTTCTGTATTCTCGGTTCGTGTTCAGGTTCGTGAACGTGACCGCGAACCCAGCACGTGGAACACCGAAGTTCGAACATCTCCGAAGAGGGTCGTCCCTAGCCGTCGACTTCCTGCTTGATCCCGTATTGCTCGAGCTTTTTGTAGAGGTTACTGCGCGGCGTATCGATGACGTCGGCGGTCTTCGAGATGTTCCAATTGTTCTCGCGCAGCTTCTGCACTAGGTAAGCTCGTTCGGCCGCGTCCTTGAACTCGCGCAGCGTGCCCGCGGCCGGCGGCCGGGGCTCGGACGAAGGCGGCGGCCCAGAGACGGCTTCGGCCGCGGCCGGCGCCGGGCGCGACAACAGCTCGTTCCCGCCCAATTCAGACGGCAGGTCTTCCGCGCGAACGATGTCGTTCGGCGTCATGATCAGCAACCGCTCAATCGTGTTTCGCAGCTCACGGATGTTGCCGCGCCAGCGATATCGCTGAAGGGCCTCCATCGCTCCTGCATCGAACCGCTTGGGCTTCAGGTTGTGTTCCTCGCTTGTCAGCTTGGCAAAGTGCTGTGCGAGGAGCGGGATATCGTCGCGCCGCTCTCGCAGCGGCGGCACGACAACCGGAATGACGTTGAGTCGGAAATACAGGTCTTCTCTGAACTCTCCGCGCTGGATCGCCTCTTCGAGGTTCTTGTTCGTGGCGGCGATCACGCGCACGTCCACTTTGATCGTTCGTGCAGACCCCAGACGCTCGACCTCCTGCTCCTGCAGTACGCGAAGCACCTTGGCCTGTGTCTTCTGGCTCATGTCGCCGATTTCGTCGAGGAAGATCGTTCCGCGGTCTGCCTGCTCGAACTTTCCAATCTGTTTCTCGGTAGCTCCCGTGAACGAGCCTTTCTCGTGGCCGAAGAGCTCCGACTCGATCAGCTCCTCCGGGATCGCCGCACAGTTCACCTGTACGAAGCGCTGCCCTGCCCGCGGGCTGTTGCGGTGGATCGTCCGCGCCACCAATTCCTTGCCGACGCCGCTCTCACCGAGCAGCAGCACGGTGGCGTTGGTCGGCGCCGCGCGCTGCAGCGCCTCCAGCACCTTCCTGAGACTGGCGCTCTTGCCCACAATCTCGTACTTCGACTCCATCGCGAGCTTCAGCTCGCGGTTCTCCGAGCGAAGCTCCGATTGCCGAAGCGCGTTCTGCAGAGTGACGATCACACGCTCGCTGCTGAGCGGCTTGTCGAGGAAGTCGGTTGCGCCCGACCGGATCGCATCTACAGCCGTCGCCGTGGTGCCGTGGCCGGAAATCATCACGATCGGCAGGGTCTCGTCGAGGGCGTGCAGCTTCCGGAGCACCTCCATACCATCCATCCCAGGCATCTTGATGTCGAGCAGCACCAGGTCCGGCCGGTCGCGTTGAACGAGCGAGATGGCCTCTTGGCCGCTCCCGGCGCCGACGAACTGGTAGTCTTCGTACTCGAGGATCATCCGCAGCGATTCTCGAATCGCCGCTTCATCGTCGATGACCAGGATGCGGGGTTTCATCCCTATTCGATCTTGACGGTGTGCAGGACGCGCTGGTCGAGGCCGGGCTTGTAGAGATAGAGGGTCAGGATGTCGCCAGGCTGTGCCTGGGCCGTCAAACGGCGGTAGTCGTCCATTGACCGAACTGGCTGTCGGTTGATTTCGAGCAGCACGTGGCCACGCTCCACGTCGGCGTCGAACGCAGGGCCCAGGGGCTCGACGCGCCAGACGAGGACGCCGTGCATCCCCTCGGGTAGCCTGAGGCGCTGAGCAGACTCAGGGTCGAGCTCGCGCACAATCATGCCGAGCTTTTGACCCTGCTGGCTGGAGGGCTGCGCTCGCTCTAAATCGGGTTCTGGCGCACGACGCTCGCGCGGCGGACGCTCGGCGAGCTTGACAGGAACAGTGAACGAGCGCCCGTCTCGTACGACCTCGAGAGAGGCGGTCGTGCCAGGTCGGCGCGCGCTGATGAGCTCAATCAACTCGTCGTCGTCCATGATCGACTCGCCATCGAGCGAGACGATCAGGTCGTAGGCCCGGATACCAGCCCTGGCGCTCGGCGAACCGGGCGTGATGTCTTGAACGAGCACGCCATTGGGCGACTTCAACCCTAACGAGCGCTTCAGGTCCGGATCGACCTCACGAAGCATGACGCCGATGTATCCCCGCGCCACACGGCCCTGTTCCTTGAGCTGCGGCAAGATGGCACTGGCCTGGTTGATGGGGACTGCAAAACCAATGTTCGCGGCGCGCGAGCTGATCGCCGCGTTGATGCCGATCACTTCGCCACGTGCGTTGATGAGCGGTCCGCCGCTGTTGCCAAAGTTGATCGCCGCGTCCGTCTGGATGTAGCGATCGAGCGACGAATCGAAGAGCTTCCGCCCGATGAAACTCACGACACCAACAGTGACCGTATGCTCGTACGCGAGCGGATTTCCGATCGCCACAACCCATTCGCCGACCCGAAGATGATCAGAGTCTCCGAGCGTGGCGAACGGCAAGCGTTTCGGTGAGTCGACCTTGATGAGCGCGATGTCGGTATCCGGATCGGAACCGATGCGCTCCGCGCGCAGATTTTGTCCATCGATCAGGCGCACCATGATGCGCTCTGCGCCGTCAATCACGTGATGGTTCGTCAGGATGTAGCCGTCGGCGTCGACAAGAAAGCCTGTCCCCGCCCCGCGACGTGGGCCGTCACGCTCCCGCTCCGGCGAGCGGCCAAACGGATCGGGAACATCGGGCAAAGTGCCTCCAAGACGACGGGGGCGGCCGTCGCCACGCGACGTCGCGTCGATGTTGACGACTGCCGGATTGAGCCGTTGAGCTATATCGGCGAACGAGACTGCGCCGGGAACCGCAGGGGACACGGCTGGCAGCTTGGCCTCCGCCAACCGCGACCTCGGTGCGGAGTTGGCTGGTGAGGGCGTCATGCTGCCGGCAAGAATGAGCCCCACCAGAATGCCCACCATCGCCGTCAGGCACACCGTCACCACCAGGAATCGCCGACTCATAACTGGATTATAGAAGGGGATAGGGGGAAGGGGGATAGGGGGAAGGGCGGATTAAAGAGATAGGGGAAGGAAGTTGGTGCCGGAGACTAGGGAGAGAACTAGGGGGAACGTGGCACGCTCAGGAGCGCAAGGAACGCCGCTTCATCCAGCTTGAGGACTCCGAGCGCATCGGCCTTTTCCGCCTTGCTACCTGCCTCTTCACCGACGATCACCGCCGTCGTCTTCTTGCTGACTGAATTCGTCACCTTGCCACCGAGGCGCACGATGGCGGCAGTGGCCTCTTCGCGAGTCATTGACGCGAGCGTTCCGGTCAAGACGTACGTCTTGTCGTGCAGCGGTCCAGCGGTGACCGCCGGCTTCGCCGTCCGGTCCGATTCGGGGATGTCCATCCGTATGCCGGCCGCCCGCAGCCGTTCGACGAGCTCCCGGTTGCGGGGTTCATCGAGCCAACTTCGAAGCGATTCGGCGAGGACGGGCCCGATTTCGTGTGTCTGCTGTAACTGCTCGACCGTTGCTGCGGCCAACGCGTCCATCGACCAAAACGCCTGGGCCAGCACCTGCGCCGCCCTCTCACCCACATGGCGGATGCCAAGTCCGAAGATGAGGCGCCAGAGATCGTTCTGCTTGCTGCGGACAATCTGCTCGACGACCTTCTGAGCATTCTTTTCGCCAAAGCGGCGTTGGATCTCCTTGCCGTCGCCGCGGATCGAGGTGCTGGTCAGTCCGGCGAGTGTGTGTGCATTCAGCGCGTACACGTCGGCGTAGTCTCGTACGAGTCCATGTTCGATGAGCTGGGCCACCAACGACTCCCCAAGGCCCTCGATGTTCATCGCCCCACGTGAGGCGAAGTGCTCCAGCCCACGCTGCAGCTTCGCCGGGCATGACGTGTTCTCGCAGCGCCACACCACCTCGCCTTCCGTCCGGTGCAGCTGGCTGCTGCAGCGAGGGCACGTTTGCGGCATGACCCATGGTTGCGCGTCGGGCGCCCGGCGGCTAAGCACAGGACTCACTACCCGTGGGATGACGTCTCCGGCCTTCTCAACAACCACCCAATCACCCTCGCGGATGTCCTTGCGCGCGATGTCATCGGCGTTATGCAGCGTGGCCATTGAGACGGTCGAGCCTGCGATGAAAACCGGCTCGAGGACCGCGAACGGCGTCACAGCGCCAGTCCGTCCCACGTTGACGGCGATCTCCTTGAGCCTGGTTGTCTTCTGCTCGGCGGGAAACTTGAACGCAATCGCCCATCTCGGGAACTTGCTGGTGGTACCAAGCACCGGACGATAGTGGAGCGAGTCAACCTTGACGACGACACCGTCCGTCTCGAAATCGAGGGTCCGGCGCTTCTCCGCCCATTCGTTGCAGAATGCGACAACACCTTCAATCCCATTGCAGCGCGCCCAATGGGGTTCAACCGGCAGACGCCATTTTCGAAGCCGCTCGAGCATGTCGCCGTGAGTCGGCGCCCCAGGTCCGCCGACCAGTTGATACACAAAAGCGCCGAGCCCTCGCTTGGCCACGAGAGCGGGGTCGAGATTTCTGAGCGTGCCGGCCGCCGCGTTGCGAGGGTTGGCGAAGATCGGTTCACCGAGCGCTTCTCGTTCGGCATTGGTCTTTTCGAAGGCACGGCGCGGTAGGTACACTTCCCCGCGCACCTCAATCCGGCCCACGACGGTCTCTGCGAGACGAAGAGGGATCGCACGAATGGTTCGAACATTCCCTGTCACGTCCTCGCCGCGGTCGCCATCTCCCCGCGTCGCTGCGCCCGTCAATACCCCGTCTTCGTACGTCAGCGCGATGCTCAGGCCGTCGATCTTCAGCTCGGCTGCGTAAGCGATGGTCGCCTCGGAATCGACGGAGTCGGCAAGGCCTCTGCGTACACGCTCATCGAACGCACGAAGCTCTTCCTCCGAGTACGCATTGTCCAGGCTGAGCATCTGTTCGGCATGTTCAACCGTTGAGAAACCTGACGCGGCGCGGCCGCCGACTCGTTGCGTTGGCGAGTCAACGGTAACGAGGTCCGGATGTGCCTTCTCGAGCTGCGACAGCTCGTGCATGAGCTCGTCGAACTCGGAATCGGCAATCTCTGGGTCGTTGATGATGTAGTAGCGCTCTTCGTGGTGTCGAATGAGGCGCCGGAGCTCTTGGATTCGTTCGTTCGGATTCACAGCGGAACGCTCAGCTCAGCCGGCGTTTTCGTAGCGTCCGGCTCGAGCCGCCTTACCTGTCGCGGGAAATAACGTAATCAGGAAGATACATCAGAGCGTCGCGAGCATCCGACGAAGGAAACACACACAGCGCTTTCTTCGCGCGCTCGACAAACTCCGACGCGAGTCGTTGCGCGTAGTCGAGCGAACGGGACTGCTGGAGGAGCGTCCGGATCTCACGCCAGTCGTCCAACGGGACATCACGCTCACGAACGACCTTGCGAATCAGGCTCTCGGCGCGCGCATCACCTCTGGCGAGCAGGTGGATCACGGGGAGTGTCATCTTACCCTCCCGCAAATCACCACCGACAGGTTTGCCGAGTGCCACTTCCTCTCCCGTAAAGTCGAGCAAGTCGTCCACGATCTGAAACGCCATGCCGATATTGAGCCCGTAGTCCCACAGCGCTTCCTGCTGCTCACGGGTCGTCGGCCCCAGCATGCCGCCGATTCTGGCGCATCCGGCGAACAGGTACGCGGTCTTTCGCCGGACGATGTCGAGGTGCTCGTCTTCTGAGAGCTCCACCACACCGTTCTTCGTCAGCTGATAAATCTCGCCCTCGACGATGCGCAGTGTGACGTCGCACAGGAGCCGGATGATGTCGAGATGGTCTTGCGTCAACGCCAACGACATCGACTTCAAGTACAGGAAATCACCGAAGAGGACCGTGACGTGATTGCCCCACCGCGTATGTACGGCTTCGCGGCCTCTCCGCAACTCCGACTCATCGATGATGTCGTCGTGAACGAGTGTCGCCGTATGGATGAACTCGATCACCGACGCATACAGGACGGCTCGCTCGCCCATGTACCCAGCCATTCGAGCCGCCATGAGCAGCACGGCCGGCCGGATGCGCTTTCCGCCGCTCACCTGCACATAGTTCCCAATGGTCGGGATCAGCGCAATCTGCGACTCGACGTGCCTCGCGAATTCGTGCTCGACCTGGAGCAGATCGTCACGAATGGGCTCGAACAACTGCGCGAGGGCTGCGGCTGAAGGTTTTTGCGCGGTGGGATTCAAGGTTGCTGGGATCAGAACACATCCGCGCGCGAGGTGTCAACGAGCTGGACGCGCTAATCCGTGTGAGGAGTTGAGGTTACGGGTGAAACAAGCGATTGAAGTTCACGGATGCAGCCTCGCCAACCGCCTCGGGGGTGATGCCGCGCAGCGCGGCGATGGCTGCGGCCACCAAAGCCACATTGGCCGGCTCGTTGCGCTTACCCCGGTGCGGCAGCGGCGCCAGGAAGGGGCTATCGGTCTCGATGTGTAGGCGTTCCAGCGGCACCATGCGCGCGACTTCTCGGAGCTCGAGCGAGCGAGGAAAAGTGACGATGCCCGACAGAGACAGGTCAAAACCAGCGTCAAGCGCCCGACGGGCCATCGCGCGATCGCCTGTGAAGCAGTGAAAGACGCCTCCAACTTCACCAGCCCCTTCAGCCTGAAGGATGCGAAACGTGTCTTCCTCGGCCTCCCTTGTGTGTATCACCATTGGCAAGCGGACTCGCTTGGCCAGACGGATCTGCTCTCGAAAGACGGACCGTTGCACCTCTTTCGGTGAGAAGTCGTAGTGATAGTCGAGACCGGTCTCGCCAAGTGCGCGGGTCAACGGCTGTTTCGCCATCGCGCTTTCAACCGAGGCGGCCGCCGCGCGGGGATTGGAGGAGAACGCGCCGGACGCATGAGGGTGAACGCCGATCGAAAACCGAACCTCGGGCCACCGTCGTAAGACATCGCCCGCCCGAGTCAGCTCCTCATCATCGTCCGCAGCGAGAATGGTGAGCGCACGCGAAACTCCTGCCGCGCGCGCCCGAGTCACAACGGCGTCGAGGTCGCTTCTGAAGTCTTTGCCGGCCAGGTGACAGTGGCTATCGATCAACAAGAACTCCCAACTCCCAACTTCACGGCTGGTCCAACTCCCAACCTCAGAGCTGGCCCAACTCGCGCGCGCTTCCCGGCTCGTTGGGAGTTGGGAGTTGGGATTTGGGAGTTCGCGTTCATCTCACTCTCGTTCCCGCCGGCAGACTCGGGTCCACCGCGATGAGGCTCGGCAGGCCACCCTCGAGGCTGGCGGCGAGAACCATGCCGTTCGATTCGATGCCCATGAGTTTTGCCGGCTTCAGGTTGGCCACAATCACCACCGTGCGACCAACGAGCTGCTCGGGCTGATAGGCTTCCGCAATGCCGGCCACGATGGTACGAGGTTGAGCCTCGGCGGCATCGATAGTGAGCTTGATGAGCTTCTTTGACTTCGGGACGGCTTCCGCCTGCAGGACCTTGACGACCCGCAATTCGACCTTCATGAAATCGTCAATCGAGATTCGTGAATCCTGACTCGGCGCGACAACAGGCGCGGCTGCGGTTGGTTCGCCGGCATCGCCGGCGGTCTTCTCTTCCACGTGTCTCTCCTTGTCAACGTGGCGGGTCCCCAAATCAGGCCCCGCCCTACGAGCAGCGGGTACAGGGGTTCGTGCGCCTTCTGGGTGCCGAGCGTTTGTTTCCCCTAAGGACTTGGGCTGCGCTTCGGTGCGCGGCCACATCGCCTCCCCCTTGATGATGTCGCGCACGCCATCACCGCGCCACCTCGCATCGCGGTCGATCCGAAGCTCATCTGCCGGCGTGCGCTCCCCTATTCGGCGAAGAATCTCGGCACATGATGAAGGCATCACGGGCAGCAATAGCACGGCCGCTACGCGTACCGCTTCGCTTGCCTCGAAGAGCGCCGCGCTGAGGCTGTCGGCGTCAGCCGGGTTCTTCGCGAGCTTCCACGGGGCAGTTTCAGCGATGAACTCGTTGGTCGCATCAAGGATCTGAAACGCGGCCGCAACGCCTTCGTGCAGCGCGAGCGCGTCCATCGCCGTTCGGTACCGAGAGATCGCCGTGCCCACGACGTCCGCAAGCCGGCCTCCCGTGCCTGCCGGTGAGAGGCGAAGGCCCCGATACTTCTCGGCCATCGCGCTGACGCGGCTCACCAGATTGCCGAGGTTGTTGGCCAGATCGACGTTGTACCGCTCTTCGTAGCGCTCCCACGTAAAGTCGCCATCGCCGCCGTACGAGATCTCTTTCGTCAGATACAAGCGCAGCGGGTCAGGGCCGAAACGCGCCACCACGCTGCCGGGATCGACGCTGGTGCCGAGCGACTTGCTCATTCGCTGGCCCCCGAAGTTGACCCAGCCGTGTCCGAAGACCTGCTTCGGGATCTGAAGACCGGCACTCCAGAGCATGGCCGGCCACACGACCGCGTGAAACCTGATGATATCTTTCCCGACGATGTGCAAATCCGCGGGCCACCACTTCGCGCAACGCGGATCGTCTGTCCCGTAGCCGACGGCTGCGGCGTAGTTGATGAGGGCGTCGAACCAGACATACACGACGTTGTCTGGCGCGAATGGGAGCGGGATTCCCCAAAGCTGTCCCGCCCGGCTGACTGAAATGTCCTCGAGCCCGGCCTCGAGTAGCCGCAACATCTCGTTGCGGCGCGTGTCCGGCTGCAGGAATTGCGGGTTCTCGTCGAAGTGCTTCAATAGCCGGTCGCGGTACTTCGAGAGTTTGAAGAAGTAGTTCTTCTCCCGGATCCACTCCGGCGTGAGCGTCGGGTGGAACGCGCATTTGCCGTCGACGAGGTCCTTCTCAGGCTTGAAGGCTTCACACGACACGCAGTACCAGCCTTCGTACACGCCCTCGTAGATATCGCCAGAGTCGTAGCTCGTCTGGGCCAGCTTCTGAACCGCCACGCGATGACGGGGCTCGGTCGTGCGGATGAAGTCGTCAAAAGAGACATCGAGTTGGTCCCACACGGAACGAAACTCGCGCTCCATCTGATCGCAGTAGGCCAGCGGATCGAGACCCAGTTCCACGGCGCGTTTGTAGACGTTCTGCGAATGTTCGTCATTCCCCATGAGGAAATGGGTTTCGATTCCGCACAGGCGTTTGTAGCGGGCGATGACGTCGGCCGTTACCTTCTCGTAAGCGGTGCCGAGATGCGGCCGACCGTTGACGTAGTCGATGGCGGTTGTGAGATAGAAGCGCACTGGCCTGGGGCTCATAGGTTATGAGAGGTGACCTGTCGCCGGCTACAGGCGACCGGCTCGGTCCATGAACGCTCTCAGAGCGGCGGCCTGGACCTCTTTGACCGGTGTGCCTGTGTCCCGCGCGAGTCGAGCACAGTCGTCGAATTCGGGGGAAACATTGACGATCGCTCCGTCGCGCCGCGCAACCTTCACGCGTACGCTGCCGAAGGCCGTCTCAACGGGCACGGCCTGCCGATCCAGGCATTCCCTCGCCATCTCGCGGTAGCGGACACCAATCGTCGTCGTCTCACGAAAAACGGTCGTCGTAAGGCGTTCCCGAGCGTTGGGCGGAGCAATCACAGTCAGCAGCGTGCCGGGCCGATTCTTCTTCATCTGAATGGCAGTGTAAAAAACGTCGAGTGCCCCCTGCGCCAGCAACTGGTCCATCAGCACGCCGAAAATCTGGGGATTCATGTCGTCGATCTCAGCCTCGATTACGACCACGTCGGAAGATGCCCCTGAATCGGAGTCCCCAATCAAAAGGCGGAACACGTTCGGTGTGTCAGCGAAATCCTTCGATCCCGCGCCGTAGCCGACAGCTCTCAGGCGCATCGCCGGTACGTTGCCAAATTCTGAGGCGTAGCTCGTCACGAGCAACGCCCCGGTCGGGGTCACTAGCTCTGCCTTCTGGTGCCCGGCGTAAATCGGCGCGCCCTGCAGGAGACGAGTCGTCGCCGGCGCCGGCACGGGATAGAGCCCGTGGGACAAGCGAATCGTCCCGCTACCCACATTGAGGGGCGAGGCGACGATCCGATCCGCGCGGAGCGATTCGAGGGCGAATACTGTTCCCACGATATCGATGATGGAGTCGAGCGCGCCCACCTCGTGGAGATGCACGTTCTCGAGCGGTGTGCCATGAATCGCGGCTTCGGCCTCTCCGAGCCGGTGAAACAGATCCCTGGCACGGTCTTTCCCGGGGCCGCTCAGTGCCGAGTCGTCGATCAGGTGAAAGATCTCTGCGAGCGTCCGATGCGAGTGGTGGTGAACTGCATGTCGGTGCGAGGGGCCTGTCGATTGCTGGTGCGATCCAACTAACACGTGCGGGTGCGAGTGGTCTGTCGCGTGTCGGTGCGATTCGGTGCGCGCGTGTTGATCCGAGTCTTCAGTGGCGTGCTCGTACGCCTCGGCCTCGCCCCGGACACAGAACTTCGTGGCAGTCACGCCGGCTCGGTTGACTCGCTCCGTCCAGATGGCATCTCGAGAGATGGCCAGGGCGCCCAACGCATGCCGTACATCGTCGAGTGGCACACCAGCGTCCACTAGCGAACCTAGGATCATGTCGCCGGACGCCCCTGAGAAGCAGTCGAAGTACAGCACCGTCACAGCCCATCATCTTACTCTGCGCGAGGCGTCAGTCTGCCTGCTTCGACGAGGGAGAAGTACCGTTGATCCGCCAGAATGAGATGATCGACGACGTGGATGCCCATGACGTCACCGGCGTTCACCATCCGCGTCGTGAGCACGAGATCCTCCGTACTTGGCGTGGGGTCTCCTGACGGATGATTGTGAAAGAGCACGATGGCCGCAGCGGAGGCCGAAGCTGCCTCTCTGAACACCTCTCGTGGGTGGACGATGGTTGTGTCGAGCGAACCAACTGACACCAGCTTCACTCGGATCACACGGTGTTTGGTATCGAGCATCACTATTCCAAACTGCTCGACGGGTTGAGAGCCGTACCTGGGGCAACAGGTATGCCGCGAGTTGGCGCGGCGTGCCAAGCCACGGGCGCTCCGCAACGCCGCGGACCAGGGTGCGGCGCCCGAGCTCGACCGCCGCAAGCACTTGCGTCGCCCGCGCGAAACCGATGCCTCCCACGCGCCGCAACTCGCTGGTGCCGATGCGCGTCAGCCCGTAGAGGCCGCCGGCATGATCAAGCAGGCGATTGGCGAGATCGAGTGCGTCGCCGTGACGCGACCCAGTGCCCAACACGATCGCGAGCAGCTCGTTGTCACCCAAGCTCGTCGCGCCGAGTCGTTCCAGCTTCTCGCGTGGCCGATCGTGCGGCGCCATATCTTTCATTTCATCTATACTCTGACCCTGATGCGTCGATGGTCGCCACGGACCGGCGCCACGGCATGGCTGCTTGCCGCGCTCGTGGTGTCCTCTTGCGCCGAGCCCCCCAACAAAGAAATCGGTCAAGCGCAGGGGGCGATCGACGCCGCCCGCGCGGCCGGCGCCGAGCAGTACGCAGCGCCGGAGTACACCGCCGCCACGACGGCGCTGAAACAGGCCAACGAGGCCGTCGTTCAGCGCGACTACCGTTTGGCACTGAACTTCGCCCTCGAGAGCCGCGAGCACTCCCAAAACGCCGCCCGTGATGCTGCGGAGACGCGGGCGCGCATTCGCGGTGACGTCGAGCGGTCGCTGGCCGAGGTCACTGCTCTTCTCGCGCAGGCACGTACGAGGCTTTCCACGCAGGGGGCCCGGTTCACCCGCTCTCGATTGCGCGCCATGCAGGCTGAAGTCACGCAGGCGTCGACGGATCTGCAAGAAGCGGTAGCAACGATGAGGAAGGGAGACTACCCAGGCGCGCAGCCCATGCTGAGCAGTGTGAAATCGCGACTCGAGAAGATCATCGTAGAAACGCAGCCGGCGGGAGCCACGCAGTCTCAGCGTCGCCGAGGCTAGCGCCGGTACGAGAATTCCGATCACACGAGGAATGCGCAGGCTTCAGCGTGCGCGCGACATCAGTCCTGTCGCTTGGCCGCTCTAGACGCCCTGAAACAACGTCATGAAGAGTGCGGATTCGCGAGGTTGCCGATCCATTCACCTTCCATCACGATTTCCGCAGATCCCGTGAGAAACACCCCGTCCTCGCACCATTCGACGCGCTGAGTGCCACCCGGCGCGACGACGTCCACGACCCGGGCGGCGCCGCCATGCGCGGCCGCTGCGACCGCGACTGCCGAAGCGCCTGTACCGGAAGACGTGGTGGGCCCGACCCCTCTCTCCCAGATCACCATGCGCACGCGGTCCGGGCTCTCCACTTCGGCGAATTCCACGTTGGTGCCTGCTGGAAACATCACGTGCTTAGACAGAGCGGGACCGAGCTTGGCGAACCGGTCGGCGTTCGGCAGAGGGCCCAATATGACGCACTGCGGATTACCGATGCCAAGGATGGAGGCGGTTACGGCTTCCCCCATTACCGGTATCTGCACTTGGCGAACGTCCGTCGGTTGGCCCATCGCTGCCCGGAAGCTGTAGCGCTGCTGGTGTCGATCGAGCAGGTCCAGCGACTTGGGACCGGCGGCGGTGTCAACAACGACCGTCTCGCCAAGGGAGAGATTCTGGGCTCTGGCGACGATGGCGGCGAGACATCTCAGGCCGTTTCCCGATAACTCTGACGTGCTCCCATCGGCGTTCCACAACCTCATGGTTGCGCCCCGTTCACGAAGCGAGAACAGGATCAAGCCATCTGCGCCGATGCCATGATGGCGGTCACATACCGCTCGCGCGAATGCCCCAGGGTCTCCCTCGAGCCCGGCGTCTTGCCTGAACAAGAAGTCATTCCCGTACGCATGGGCCTTGATGATCTGCCCAGTGGTCATCAGGGTACTTGGAAGGCGTTGAAGACGTACGTGAAGCCGGCGGTCAACCCGAAGGCCGGGTCCTGGGGAGTCACACCGAAGAAGAGCGCTGCGTCAGCCCGCCAAGTCCCGATCGTGTAGCGCGTTCCAATCCGCACGACGCCGCTCGAGTCGGTCCCCGGCGGCGGTTCCCCGTTTCGCGTGTTGATTCGTCCGTTGACCTCGGCGACAACCTCGGCCGCCTGCGTCAGCGCTCGGGCCAACGAGAAGCCGTACGTCAATACGTCGTTCTGCCGGTCGCCGCGAGTAGGGTCGCCAAGGATCCCAAACCCGAAGTTGACGACGGTGCGGACCGAACGGACGGTCTTTCCCACGAGCAACGAGGCAAAGAAGTCTGTCGTGTCGAGTCCCAGCCCGCTCTCATTTGAGGCGTTTGGCAACTTCGTGGCGAATCGGAAGCCAAACGCGGGGCGAGAAGGACCCTCAGCAGCGATACGCACCTTCGCGCCGATCACAAAGTCCTCGACACTCGACGTCGTGCTGCCGGTTGCGGTCACCATGGACGAGAGAGGAGCACTGTCTCGGCTCGAAATCGAGAGGCGGTTGTAGAGCCCTCCATCAATCTGGATCTCGGCGATTGAGCTGACGCCAACGCTCGCACCGATGACGGGAAATCGCAGCAGGCTTCCTTCGAGCCCTGAAGCCGGATACTCCACGTCTCGACTGTAGTCGAACCCTGCCTCAACGAGCACCCGACCTGCTCCGATAGTTTCTGGATCCTCGGTAATGAGCGGGCGCTGCTGAGCGAGTGCGGCGGCTGGAAAGAGCCAGACCGCCATGACGAGCGTCACGTAACATCTCATCTCAGAACTGCCTAGTGCTGTCCATCAGCACGGTCACGGGACCATCGTTCACCAGTTCAACCTGCATCATCGCTTGAAACTCTCCAGTCGCCACGGGCACTTGAGCGGCGCGCAATTCTCTCACGAGTTCCTCATAGAGCACCCGAGCCGTGGCGGGTTCGGCTGCCTTGTCGAACGATGGCCGACGACCTCTCCTGATATCTCCGTACAGCGTGAACTGTGATACGACGAGGACTCCGCCGCCAACATCAATCACAGAACGGTCCATCGGCTTCCCGTCGTCTCGCTCGAAGATTCGGATCTCGCGGATTTTGCCTGCCATGTACTTCACGTCAGCGATCGTGTCGTCAGTTGAGACGCCCAGCAGGACCAGCAGTCCTCTGCCGATCTCGCCGACGATTCGTTCGCCCACACGAACCCGCGCCGAGGTCACGCGTTGAACGACGGCTCGCATGTCAGCTTCGAGGCTAATGTTGGATCTGGATCAGTGTGGGTGACGCTGTCTCGTCCTCGAGCCGCGCAGCCGCAGTGTCGCGGAGCTCGCCGCTCGGGTTGAGACGCAGGTCGAGCAGGTGCCGAGGCATCACGTTGCCGAGAGCTTTGAGCATCGACTGCTTCACGCCGGAATGCTCGCGTTCGAGATCCAGGATCAGCCGCTTGACGCGTTGGCGCTGAAGGCTGAGGTCGCCGCAGGCCGGACAGCAGCAACCAATGATTGGCAGGCCTACTTCCTTCGTGTACAGACGTGCCTCGTCTTCGCCAACGTACGCCAGGGGACGAATCACGACGTGTTCGCCGTTGTCGGACACGAGCCGCGCCGGCATCGCTTTGAGCGCTCCGGCAAAAAACAGGTTCAACAGGAGTGTCTCAATGAAGTCGTCGAGATGATGCCCGAGGGCGATCTTGGTGGCGCCGAGCTCGGTGGCGATCCGATACAACACACCGCGACGCAATCGAGCGCAGAGCGAACAGGGGGTGGCGTTGGCCTCGAGCACGTCATCCATCACGTCGCCGATCGACGTGTGCTCGATGCGGTACTCCCACCCGCGCTCCTCGCACGTCCGCGCAATCACGTCGTGCTTGAAATCCTTGTAGCCGGAATCAACGTTGACGGCCACCAGTGAAAACGTTATCGGCGCCCGCTTCCGGAGATTGTCGAGCGTCTGCATGAGCGCCCAACTGTCTTTGCCTCCCGAAAGGCCCACCATGATGCGGTCGCCGTCTTCGATCAGATTGAAGTCACTGATGGCTTTGGTAGTCTTCTTCGAGACTCGGGCTTCAAGTTGGGACCGATGGGACATTCCTAGCAGTGTAACTCCAGCCACCACGAGCACCAAGAGATCGCACTCTTCGTGTTCATCGCGCCTTCGTGGCTACATGGTCTATGTGCCATTCGTGGCGTGTGGTTCGAGCACTTGTTCGATCTCGTACAGGTGTGGCGTCTCGGTGGCTGGGTCGACCGCCTCGCGCATCAGGGCGCGCAGATGCATCAGGTCCGCGATGACCCCGAATGTTCTCGAGAGGCCGTATTTCGAATGGCCGAACCGTCGGGGACGATGGTGGACGACGATCTCGGTGACGCGGCCACCTATCTGACTTGCGATCGCCGGCAGGTAGCGGTGCATGCCCGGGCGCAGCTTCAGCGGCTTCACAACCTCGGCGCGAAACAGTTTCAGCGAGCAGCCGTTGTCATGGAGCCGAACGCCGGTCACGAGACCGATGAGCCAGTTCGCAGCGACTGACGGGATGTGGCGCGTGAGCACATTGTCCTTCCGTTGCTTTCGCCATCCGCACACGATGTCGTACGAGGCCCCGAGAGACAGCAAGCGCGGGATGTCGGTCGGATCATTCTGTAGGTCGCCGTCGGATGTGATGATGAAACGACCGCGCGCTCGGGCAAACCCGGCTGAGAAGGCAGCCGTTTGGCCACAGTTGCGCGTGAACTTGATGACTGTGACGAGTGGATCGCGGGCGTGGAGCGCAGCGAGCTGCTCAAACGTTCCGTCCTTGCTGCCGTCATCCACGTAGATGACCTCGTACGGAACCGCGAGACGGCCGAGCACGCCCATCAACTCCGCGTGGAGGAGTGCCACGTTCAGCTCCTCGTCGCGCATCGGGACCACCACAGACAGCTCGGGCCCCGACTCACTCGGCATGGGCAAGATTCACGCGCCGCCGCCGCCACAACCACCATCCCAACACTGCAACCAGGATGAGACCCACCAGGGCGAGCGCGACGTCGCGACCTCGTGTTCGCATCAGCTCGAGTGCCGCGTCCCCGTAGTAGATCGCAAGGAATCCCAATGCCAGATAGCGAGCTCCGCGGGCGATGGCAATTGCCAGGACAAACTGAACAGGGCGTACGCCGGCCAGCCCTGCGCCCAACACGAACAGCTTGAATGGGGCCGGGGGAGGCAGGAGCGCCGGCACCATGAGCGTGAGAAGGCCATGCCGCCGATAGAGCTCCAAAGTCTGATCGATCTTTCCCTTGTTGAGTCGTTTGCGAACGAACGCTTCTCCACCTCTATGCGCCAGGTCGTAAATCACGTAGCAGCCGACGACCGATCCGAGCGTCGCCATCAACGCGTAGTACGGCATCCAGGGCTTGTTCTGAATGACCATCAACACGACGAGGAGGTCGTTGATCTGTGGCAACGGAACGAAAGAGGAGTCGAGCGCGGCAACCGCGAAGACACCAGGCCCCCCCAGGGATAGCGCGGCGGCGTAGAGCCAATTGATGAAGGGGCGCACGAAGTATAGGAAGTATGCTGAAGCGGCGCCCGTGATTATAGCTCGCCCTCCCCGACTCGACTCAGGCCCTGGGCGCGAGTCGAAGCAGCCCCCCCAGCCTCGGCCAGTACATCCCGAGCGACAGTCAACAGATATGGAATGGCTGCTCGCGGCTCTGGCAGTCCTCGCCGGCCTCACCGCGTGGGTCTTCTACTTTCGACACGATCTCGTCCTGAGTCACTATGACGCCAAGGCGCATCTCGTCGTCGCGCGTCGCGTCTTCGACAGCCTCACGCCAGGCTGGCGGCAGATCGGCGCAGTATGGTTGCCGCTCCCCCATCTCGTGCACCTCCTCCCCACTCAGGTCGACGTGCTGTATCGGACCGGCGCGTTCGGCTCACTCGTCTCCATAGTGTGTCTCGGCGTCAGCGTGTGGGCCTCGGCGCGCCTGATTCGGGTCGCAACGGGATCGCAAGTGGGAGCCGTGACGTCCGGGTTGCTGCTCGTACTCAACCCGAACCTGCTCTACCTCCACACGACGCCCATGACCGAACCGTTATTGCTTGCGATGACGTTTCTGGCGGTGCTGTGGCTGTACGAGTGGTTGTCGCTCGCGCCTGAACCGCCCGCAGACGTGCCGGCAAGACTCGGGTGGGCGCTCTTCGCAGCCGCGTGGACTCGCTACGAGGCCTGGCCGGTGATTTGTGCCGCGCTCGTTGTGTCCGCATTTACGATGCGACGCTCCGGCTTGCCTCGACGCGCGGTCGCAATCAGGGTCTGGCGTATGGGACTCTGGCCCGGGGTTGCGGCAATCGTTTTTCTGATCATGTCCTACCTGACCGTCGGCTCGTGGTTTGTCTCCGACGGGTTCTACGTACCGGACCGCACGTACGAGGGACAAGCCTGGCGAACGCTGGTCGCGCTGTGGTGGGGCACACATCGTCTCGATGGCTACGGCGTCGAAATCGTGGCGCTCGTCGCGGCCGGCGTTTTGACCCTGCGCGGGCTGGTGCGGCGCACGGATGCGTACGAGCTTCTCCCGATCGCTCTCTTCGCGGCAGCCGCCCTCCCGTTTGTCGCCTTTTACGGCGGGCATCCATTCCGCATGCGCTACATGGTGCCGTTAGCCGCCATCTGTGCGGTCTTCGCAGGGTTGGCTGTCGGTCTGGTCGATCGGCGGCTCGACAACGGTCGCCCTAACCAACGCGAGCAGGGTAATGCGTCATTGCGTAGGGCCAGCCTCTATACCGTGCCGGTAGCCATGATCCTGATCGCTTCCGCGTTGATCGAGTCGCCCCCTTGGAAGCGGGACGCACCGTTGTTACAGGAAGCGCAGTGGGATGTGCCGCTCAGCCGCGAGCGTCGCAGCGTAACTGAGTGCCTTGCCGAGTATCGTGGCGAGAAGGTGCTCGTGAGCATGGGGTCTCTTGCGCACTACATGCAGGAGCTCTCTCAGGCAGGATTCCGCATCGCTGACTTCGTTCATGAAGGCAACGGATCAATTTGGGATCTGGCGCTCGAGACGGGGCCCGCTTCTCATGTCGGCTGGATGTTGGTCGAAGAGGAAGCCGAGGACGGTGACGTTCTCGCCCAACGGATTCGGCGAGACGCCACCTTCGCACGAGGAATGCAACGGGTGTGCGAGGGCGGCGGCGTCGCGCTGTACAAGCGCGACCGGGTGAGCTCCGGAATCGACCGGCCTAGAACCGAACTCCCACGGTAAAGTTGTACGTCCAACCGCCCAGGTCGATCCTCGGCCCGGCGAAAATGTTGTCGAGCTCGGCGTCCGCAGCCTGGTACTTCACTTCGAAGCCTGCGCTGGCGGCTTTGCCGGCGAACCGGATCCCGCCAAGCACAATGGGGCCCGTTTCGCTTCCGCTGTCGACGAACTGATCGCGAAAGATCGCGTTGCCACCGCCGAAGTCGACAAACTCGCCCGACTCGCTATAGCGCCAATTGAACACGCCGAGGCCTGCGCCGAAGTACGGCTGCACTGCCGACGATCGCCCCAGAGGCGTGACGCGGAACGTGAACGCCACTGGCACGATCCTCAGCTTGAGGTCCTGCTCGATCTCCGTGCCGTCGTTGTCTACGAAATCGGCGTAGATACTGGGCACAGTGCTTTGCGAAAAACCGACGCCGACGCCACCTTCAAAGTAGTTCCCGAGCGGCACGAGCCATTCGCCGCCGACCGTTACGCTGTTGAAGTCGTCGGTGTCGAATGCCAGAAAGTTCAAGTTCTCGTTCAGAACATCGCCCTCGACTCGGGCGTCCGTGGCACGCAGCGTGAAGGCTCCGATCGTAAAGTTCAATGTTTGCTGAGCAGCTGCGGGTAGTGCAGTTATCAACAGGCCCACGCATGCCAAAGCCAGACGACGAGCGACTCTCTTCTGCATATGCCTCTCCTGAGCTCGATGCTCGGCTCCCTGAGTGGCGTTGCAGGTGTGATGCCAGACGGACCAAGTGGTGACTTGTGTCGTGTGAACTCCCAATTCCCAAGCACTCACGCTTGACCAACTCCCAAATCACTTGGAAGTTGGGGATTGGGAGTTGGACGTTAGGGCGGCGTCTCCCGGAATTTGCCGCCTACAGCGGTCAGTCCGTCCGGTTTTGAGCACGCTCGGGCCTTAACCGCGGATGACTGCGAGCATGGCGTCGTGTACCCGGCCATTCGAGGCGACCAGATGCGCCGCGGATGGGTCGAACGGCGACCCATCCATGCCTGTCACACGCCCTCCGGCCTCACCAACAATCAACGCCCCGGCGGCAACGTCCCATGGCCGCAGGTGACGCTCCCAGAATGCATCGAAACGCCCGGCCGCCACGTAGCACAAGTCGAGCGCTGCAGATCCGAGACGCCGCACGGCGCGCGCTCGGCCGAGGAACGCCCCGAAGAGTTCGACGAGCTCGCGCGTTTGCTGATGGACGTCGTAGGGAAACCCGGTGACCAGTAATGCATCCAGGAGTTCGGCCGTGGCGGAGACGGCAAGCGGTGTGCCGTTGAGAAACGAGCCCTGCCCCAGCTCCGCGGTAAACAGCTCTCGCCGAGTCGGGTCGAAGATGGCTCCCACCACAGCTCGCCCGTCGATCTCGAGCGCGAGGGACGCGCAAAAAATCGGCAACCCATGCGCATAGTTGGTGGTTCCATCTAGCGGGTCGAAGACCCAACGGTGGGACGACGTCGCTCGTTCGCCAGGACCGGAGCTCAGCTCCTCGGCGAGCACGTCGTGATCTGGAAAGCGCTCCGCGATGAGGTCGCGGCACATCCGCTCGCACTCGAAGTCGACCTCGGTGACAAGGTCAATCGCGCCCTTCTTGTCGATACGGAACCCCGATTCACGCCGCGACATCTGGATGTCGCCGGCGCGTAAGACGATCTCGGTGGCGGTGGCCAGAAAAATCGGGTCGGGCGGGCTCACTTTCCTTCCTGGCCGTTCGCGCGCTTGACCATCACGACTTCCATGCCTCCTTCAGGCGCGCGCCGCAACTCCATTTCGTCCATGAAGCTTCGAATCAGGAAGATGCCGCGACCGCTGGCCTTCAGCAGGTTCTCCGATGCCAACGGATCGGGCACGGTGGACGGATCGAAGCCAGGGCCTTCGTCGCGCACACGAATGGCGATGCCGCGTGGTGACTCCGACTCGAGCGGCGTGAACTCCACATACACCCGCTTGTCTTCGTCGCCGCCGTTACCGTGCTTGATCGCATTGATCACCGATTCACGGACGGCCACGCTGACCCAATGGAGTGATTCCTCGTCGAGTCCCGCCAGACGTGCGACGTGATCGCTCACTACCTGCACGAAGTCGAGCATCTCGAACGTGCTGCAGAAATCGAGCCGGACGGTGTTCCCACGGGTCATTCGGGCAGACAGAATTATAGAGTTACGGCAGGTGGCCGTCGAGGCTCAGCTCTGGCGTCAGCGCTCCGGTGGTGCTCATCGACACGCTACCACCGGGCCCGACTTGCCATTCGGGCGCTCCAACGTGACCCGGAACTGCTTGCTCTGGCCGCGCGGCTCTGCGCCACTTGGCGCCAATCTCGGGCAGAAGCGTCGTTCACCGCGAGGACGGCAGCGAGCCCGACGAGTAAAGACCGCATGCAATCTCCCTTCGATAGCGACGAAATACCAGGTTCGGATGTCAACGATATGGGGCGGCCCCTCTTGCGGGTGCGGCCGCGCAACCCACCTGTTATAGTTCGGCCATGCCCCCCTCGCAAAGCGTCATCGTGCAACCCGCACAAGGTATCCGCGGGCGCGTGAGGCCGCCAGGCGACAAATCCATCTCCCACCGATACGCCCTGCTGGCCGCATTAGCGGACGGCCCGACGCGCATCACCGGCTACTCCACCGGCGCTGACTGCGCCTCGACGCTGAGCTGCTTGCGTGCGCTGGGCGTGCACATTGAGGAACGGGGGCGCGACGCCACCGGGTTGCAGCTCGAGGTCAGCGGCCGAGGCCTTGGCGGGCTATCGGTACCGGCGGCGACGCTTGACGCTGGAAACTCGGGGAGCACGATGCGCATGCTCGCCGGCATTCTCGCCGCTCACCCCTTCACCTCGTCCATGACCGGCGACGATTCCCTTCAACGTCGTCCGATGCGGCGGATCATCGTGCCCTTGCAGCTGATGGGCGCGACGATCGAATCACTCGACGGCAGGCCACCACTGACGATTCACGGCACCGCTGGCCTGGAGGCTATCGATTTTGAACCTGAGGTTCCAAGCGCACAGGTCAAGAGCGCGACGCTCCTCGCCGGATTGCACACCAGTGGGACGACATCGGTCCTCGAGGCACTCGCCACGCGAGATCATACGGAGCGGGCGTTGGAGGCGTTCGGCGTGCGCGTCCTCCGCGACGGCCGAAGGGTCTCGGTCGCGGGCGGTCAGCGATTATCGGGGTGCAATCTCGAGGTTCCCGGGGATATTTCGTCGGCTGCGTTTTGGATGGTCGCGGCCGCGTCGCTTTCCGGCTCGGAGGTCGTTATTACAGGCGTGGGCTTGAACCCGACGCGCACTGGCGTGGTCGACATCCTTCGCCGCATGGGGGCGCAAGTTGAGATTGACGGCGCCCCGTTTACGACCGGGGAGCCAATGGGAACGATCATCGTGCGTCACGGCGAGCTCGGTTTCGCCGAGGTGACCCCGGGGGAAGTGCCCGGCGTGATCGATGAGCTGCCGGTGCTTGCGGCGCTGGCCACCCACGGCGGCGAGCTTCGCGTCAGCGGCGCGGAGGAGCTTCGCGTGAAAGAGAGCGATCGGATCTCCGCGCTCGCCGACGGTTTCCGGCGCATGGGGGCCGACATCGAGGAGCAGCTGGATGGTTTCTGGGTTCGCGGTCACAATCGACTCCGAGGCGGTGACGTGGACGCACGGAACGATCATCGGCTGGCGATGGCCTTTGCCATCGCCGCGCTTGGCGCCTCGGCGCCCACGACCATTCACGACGCGGGCGCTGCGGCAGTGTCGTACCCGGAGTTCTTCTCCGTGCTCGAGACCCTTCGCGCGTGACGTCGGACAAACTGTATTTGATCGGTTTCATGGGCGCGGGCAAAAGTTACCATCGCGCGGGCGTTGGGCCGCCGGATCGGGTGGCGCGTGGTCGATATCGACGAGCACATCGAGTCTCGGGAGCGGCGTAGCGTGGCCTCCATCTTCACGCAGAGCGGTGAGCCATACTTTCGTCAGATGGAGCGCCAAGTCCTCGGTGACCTACTGCCGGAACGCAACCTGATCATTGCTACTGGCGGCGGCACGTTCGCAGAACCCGACAACCGAGTCCTGATGCTCGCCGATGGATCGGTCGCATGGCTTGACCTCTCGCTTGCGCAGGTCGTCGAGCGCGTACCTGTCGATGGTCGGCGCCCTCTAGCGGCGGATCGTGTTCAAATGGAACAACTCTACATGCGGAGACAGCTCGTCTACGCGCAGGCGCACGTGCGCATCGACGCGAGCAGGCCGGTCGCGGAGGTGGTCGAGCGGCTCCTCGAATGGATTGGCTACTGATGCGGTACTTGATCATCAGCGACATCCACGCCAATCTCGAGGCCCTGGAAGCGACGGTCGCGTCGGCGCACGACTGGGACCGTGTGCTGGTACTGGGCGATCTCGTCGGGTACGGCGCCGACCCGAACGCGGTCGTCGAGCGAGTGCGCGCACTTCCCAACTCCACGATCATCCGTGGGAATCACGACAAGGTCGGCGCCGGTCTGGCGACGGTCGAAGGTTTCAATCAGCTGGCACGGCAAGCGATCGCGTGGACCGCGTCAACCATGACGCCCGACAACCGCACGTGGCTCGCGGCTTTGCCTCCGGGTCCCCTTGTCATCGACGACATGGTCGAGATCTGCCACGGTTCCCCATTCGACGAAGACGTCTATATCTTCGATGACCTCGACGCGCGGCGCGCGGTTCACGTCATGAAGCGACCTGTCTGTCTGTTTGGCCACACGCACGTCCCGGCCGTCTTCCGCGTAGGCAAAGACTTGGAGTCGCTTGGGCCTCCGCGGGGCGACGAGTTCAGCGTCTCGTTCGACAGGCTCGCCCGCTATTTGGTGAACTGCGGTGCGGTCGGTCAGCCGCGCGACAGCGACCCTCGTGCTGCGTACGGCATGATCGACACAGACGAGTGGACGTTGACGATCTTCCGTGTTCCCTACGACGTCGGTACGGCTCAAAGGAAGATCGTCGCAGCCGGGCTACCAGGTGTCTTGGCACAACGGCTTGCGCTAGGTCGATGAGTCGGCGCGGGCACGCGGGGGCTGAAGCCCCCGCTCTACAGAATGGGAATTCAAAGGGCCGCTTGTAGCGCGCACGCTTCAGCGTGCGCGCTGCCTACGGCTTGGGCTTCTGTTGCTTGCGCATTTGCGACGCGTACGCGTCAGCGGCAGCGCGGGAACCGAGAATCCATCCGATCACGATCCCGAAGAGCAGCACCGACGGGATGTAAATGAAGTGCGCCGCCGTTGGCATCAGGCACGACCGATCTTCTTCAGGTCACTCTCGAGACGCGATACGTCCCGCTGGACGGCGTTGAGCCGTCGGGCGACAGTCAGGACGTAGGCAGACAGCACAATCACCACGAACGAATACGCACCGATGAGGAGGGGCGCCGCCGGGAGTTGATCTTGCGGCGGCAACTGATCGATTGGTATGAACTCACTCTGCTGCTGAGGCGGCTGTCCTTGCCAGGCCGACAGGGGCACCAGTCCTAAGCCGACGAGGAGCAGCGCGATCGCGAGTGCACGGATGGGCATAGTCATCGGCGTTGTTCATCCAGAGAAAGGTACAGGACGTCCAGCCTGGCCCGCTGCTCCTCCACTCGAACGCGCAGTTTCAGCAACAGAACGAACAGGAGGACAAACTGGCAGACACAGAACCATAGAGGAAATCCTAACGAAAACGGCAACGTCGGCACAACGCTGGTGGCAGGGTGAATCGTTCGCCAGTAGTTCACCGAGACGTAGATGAACACGACATTCGCCGTCCCGAAGAGCGCGAGACCAGCGGCCAGCTTTTCCGATCCAGGTCCTCCGTACCGCCGCAGGATGAGATACGCCCAACCGATCATCCAACCGACCAGACTGGACGTGATCCTGGCGTCCCACACCCACCACGTGCCCCAGGCGCGCCGTGCCCAGAGCGGACCGGTCACAAGCGTGATCAGTCCAAACAGCACCACCATCTCTGCCGCGGCCCACGCAGTGCGGTCGTGACGAGCGTCTCCACTCGCCAGGAATCTCATGCTGGCAATTCCGCAGACAATGCTGGCCACTAGAAAGATCCATGCCGACGGCATGTGGTAGTAAAAGATCTTCTGCACGAGCCCCATCGTGGACTCGTATGGTGCGTTGGCGATCACAAACGGCGACGCCGCGAACATGAGACCGCAGACGACTCCGGCGGGCGTAAACCACTTCGGCATATTCGTTTCGTGCCGGCCAAAGCCGGCCCCCACGTACGATCAGGTTGGACCGGCGCTCCCTTGAGTCGTGGGGGCCGCCTTTAGGCGGCCCGTCAGTCCGTCATCACCGGTTCAAACGTCCACAAGCTCAGCGTGACAAATACAGCGTCGAACGACACCAGCAGGGCCAGCCAGAAGCGCACAACCGCCTCGTCCATCTCGGGCTGAAGAAGCGCCGCCGTGCCGCGAACTCCGGCAATGATTACCGGAACGGTGATCGGATACAACAGCACGGGCAGCAGGACGTCGCGGCTGCGCGCGCGAACCAGCATTGCGGCAAAGAGAGTCCCGACCGATGCGAAGCCGACCGTTCCAGCGACGATGATACTTGCCAGCCACAAGGGGTGCAGGAGCAGCCCCGCTTGAAAGAGAAGCGAAACCAGAGGGACGAGCACCAACTCTGCCGCCAGCAGCAAACCCACAATGCCTACGAGCTTGCCCACGTAGACGGCCGGTCGGGCGGCCGGCGCCAGCAAGAGCGCCCGCAGCGTCTCGGACTGTCGCTCTCGCTCGAACGTCCGGCCGAGCGCAAGATTTCCCGCAAACATGATCGCCATCCACAAGATACCGGGGGCAACGCCGTCAGGGGCCTTCCCGTCGGCCACGAGCGCAAACGCAAAAACAAGAATGCACGACACCGCGAAAAAGAGCGTCGTGTAGGCGATCTCGAGACTGCGCACCTCGACGGTCAGATCCTTGCGAACAATCAACCACACGACACGCCAGAAGATGCTCACGAGGGCAACCCGAGCACGGTGCGATATCTCGCGCGCAGACCGTTCGGGCGCTCGACAGTATCGAGCATCCTGCCATCGCGAAGGAAGACCGCGTGGTCGAGCAGACCTTCTGCGAGGTCGAGGTCATGAGTGGCAAGGACGACGATGGCACCATCGTCACGCAGTGACTTCAGCCGCTCGACCAACGCGACCGCGGACGCATCATCCAACCCTGTAAAGGGCTCGTCGAGCAGCGCGAGGCGAGGGCGATGGATGAGCGCGCGTTCGAGCGCCACCCGCTGGCGCATGCCGCGCGAGAAGCTGGCGACGGGGTCGTTGGCTCGGTCGCCGAGGCCGGCGCGACCCAGTGCCGCCAGCGCCGCGCGATCCGGCTCGGCGACGTCATATAGGCCAGCGAAGAACGCGAGGTTTTCGCGCGCCGTGAGCTCAGGATACAGGAAGAGATCATGTCCGAGCACTCCGATGTGGGCTCGCAGCCTGGCGCGCTCGGCTGCGCTCTCGATCGAACCGTATCGGATCGTCCCGCTACTTGGCTTGAGGAGCGTAGCCAGGATGGCCAGCATCGTGGACTTGCCGGCGCCGTTCGGGCCCAGGAGTCCCAGGATGGCGCCGCTCGTGGCGCAGCAGGTGATATGAGAGAGCGCTCGCCGGCGGCCGAAATGTCGAGAGACGTCGTCGACGGAGACTTGATGAAAGTCGGCGCTGCTCACGCGGCGACGCCCTCGCCGCCTCCCTGCGGTCCGCCGCCCGCTTCGTCCAACTCACCATATACATTCTCGAGCTCGCTCATGACGCGTTGGCGGCGAGTCGCGTAGCGATCCGGATTGATGCCTCCGGCCCGACGCTTGGACTCGAGCTGCTCCAACTCCTGCAGCAGCCCGTCACGGCGTCTGATGAGGCCTTGCTTCCCCTCGCCCCGTTTTGCCTGGGCGCCGAGGCTGAGCCAGATGCCGAGTGCGAGGATGGCACCTGCGAGCCCTAGCGCAACATATCGAGGAGTGCGACTGTGAAAGGGCAAGTTCGACAGATTGACGGTCAGCGTGTCGCCGGCCGCGAGCGATGGACCGTTGCCGAGCGTGAACACCGAGCCGCCCTCCGTCGGCACCTCACTTGTCGACGTCAGTTGAGCCGACGACATCTTGAGATTACCGACTTTCTCGACGGCGACAATGGCCTGTTGAAAGGCGGCCGGCCAGGTCTGTGAAAACGTGAAGTTCGCATCGTCGTACCGAAGTCGGTAGGCGATCTGGACCGACGTCGTACCAGCCGCGAACGGACCTGTGATCGTGACTCGGCTGCCGGACGCCGTCGCCGACGGCGACGACCCTTCCATGACCGCCGCGCCCCCGGCCTCCCTCGGCAGGTTGATGATCAGCGGTCCCCCGATGTCTACGCGCGTACGCGCGTTGTTCACGATGTTGAGAACATAGAACACCTGAAGGCTGTCGTCGGTGAACTGCATCAAGACGCGGCTGTCGTTTCCGAAGACCACCACGCCCTTCGACGCCGGTGCGGCGGCAGCCGCAGCTTCCTCCTGCTTCCGGCGTTCTGCAGCCGCGGCCATGCCGGCAACGAGGATGACCCGAAGTCCTCCAGACACAGGTACCGTGAATGGCTCGGAGACCAGGCGTTCCCCGTTGACGGTGACTTCTGCCAGCCCATTGCGCCCTTGCGGCAGGTCGGAGAATTGCGCGCGGCCAAGGTCATCGGTCGTCGCGGTTCGATTTGTCGCGTCCACCGACACTCGGACCTGCTGGCCAGGCACATTGTTGCCGATCGACTCTCGGACCACACGGACAGTCACGGTGCCGTTCGGGAGCTCCGACGCCGGAATCGCTCGGCCGTGGATCTGAGAGGGATCCGGCATCTGGAGTTGGGCGGCGGCGCTGCCGACCCCGAGAACCGTACCAAGAACGGCGAACAAGAGAACCCGAGTCACCGGAACCTGAGCACCCGCGCACCCGTGAACCCGCGCACCCATCACGATCGCTCCAACCTCTGCCCGCATCGCTTGCAGAAGCTCGCGTCGCCATCGTTGTCGGTTCCACAGGATCCACACCGGCCATTGACGGGTCGTGAAGACAAGACCCGCTCCGCCTGCCCATCGCTCTTCTTCGCGAGTCGTTGCTGAATCTCTCGTTCGATCTGCTCCCGATACCCTATCGTGCCCGTATCGAGCTGCCGCAAAAGGCCGGCCGCGCGGGAACGCAGCCGCGCGCCCATCTCGGAGAAGTCCTTCTCCGACAGTTTTCCCATCGCATGATCGAACTCCAACTCTTTGATCGAGCGCAGCACAAGGGTCTTCTCTCGTTCGAGCGCGGCACGGGTTCGGCCCCCAACGATCTGCGGGAGGTTGACGCGGGCCGACGCTCCAGTCAGGGGCACAAACGTGCGGAGCGCCGCCAACCCGACGGCGGCGGCGGCAAAGATGGTGAGGCTCAGGAGGATGACCGCAACCGGCGACTGCCCTTTGGACATGAACACGACGATCGTGGCGCCGACGAGCCCGGCCAGCGCGAAGAGCTGCCAGGGTGCGAGTGCCTCGGAGGCTGTAGGGTCTTGGTCTACCCCAGAGTCAGTCGAGGTCTTTGAGCTCATCGTCGAGGCGTGCGTTCAACGTGGGGTCGATCGGCACGTTGTCGCCATCCGCAACCGCCACCGGACGCGACCAACGACGTGCCGTAAAAGCAATGCCGATGAGCGCAACCGAGGCGACGAGATACGGAAACAGCCACGCGAGGCGGTTGAACCCACGGTCTCGCGGCCGCGCCAGAACATCCTCGCTCCCAAAGTCTTTGACGAATGTCGCGAGGATCTCGTCACGCTGTTTGCCTTCAGAGATGAGCCCTCGGAGCTTGGCCGACTGCGCGGTCTTACCGTGGCAATTCATCATGCCGCAGGTTCCGACAGGCAACCGGCAACCCCCGCAGGGGCACATGATCTCGTTTTCGAGCTCACGTTCGAGCGCACTGCGGAAGACGATCCCGGTTCCTTGTGCCATGGCTACAGCGGGATACACCGCGAACATGAAGAGCAGCATGGCGGTCGTCACGGCGTTGGCCGGAACGTTGGCTGTCGCGAAGGCGAACACCGTGTCCGGAAGCAGCGCCATGATGATTCCCAGCGCCAGAATCCCAAAACCAACCCAAATCCAATTGATCAGAGGGCTGATCGTGATGTCGATGCTGGCGGTCTGAGTGGCCGCGTCATAGGTCGCCAACACGATGTAGACATCCTGCGCGAACCCGCGTTGAATCGCGACCTCGGTAGTTGGTTGGTCTTCATGCTTCCGGAACGACCATTTCGCCGGGTACATCGACGCGAACTGGTTGCCATCTCGGAATACTGTGACCTGCGCCGTGACCATTTGCTTCTGGCCGTCGTCGGTCACCGTGAGCGCGTCGTACTGCACCACGAAATCGCCAACTTCAACCTTCTGGCCGGGCTTGACCTGAGCTTGTTCGCTTTGCTTGAACCCCGACCCTGCGAAGCCCAGGAAGATCAGCACGATTCCAAGGTGGACAACGTAGCCGCCGTAGCGCCTTTTGTTGCGGCCGACCAAACCGACGAGCGCCGTGAAGACGTCGGTGCCGGTCGCGCTCTGACGGACGCGCGCACCGCGCCAGAACTCTTGAGTCATCGTGCCGACGACGAATCCGCTGATGGCGAAACAGATACCCGACGCCCAGACTCGCACGCCGAACGCGACCACTGCGACGGCCACCGTAATACCCAGCCCTATCGGAAAAAGGAACTGGTCCCGCAGGTTGACGATCGTCGACTTTCTCCACGCGAGCAACGGCCCGATCCCGGTCAGCAGCAGCAAACACAACCCGATCGGGAGCATCCAGAGATTGAAGAACGTCGTTGCCACTGTGAGCCGTTCGCCGCGAATCGCCTCACTGAGCGTCGGGAACATCGTAGCGAAGAGAACAAAGAACGCCGAGAACAGCAGAATCCAGTTGTTGACGAGGAACGCCGCTTCGCGAGAGATCCACGAGTCAAGCTCGTTCCGCGCGCGCAACAGGGGCAGTCGGTAGATCACAAAGCCAAAGCTCACGACGAGCGTCGCCACCATGAAGACGGTGAACATCCGGGCGAGCTCAGGATCTTCGCCGAATGCGTGCACTGACTGCACGATCCCGGACCGCGTCATGAACGTGCCGAAGATCGTCAGGAAGAATGTCGTGATCACGAGCGCCACGTTCCAAACGCGCAGCATCCCTCGCCGCTCCTGCACCATCACCGAATGCAGGAACGCTGTTGCGGTAAACCACGGGAGCAGTCCCGCGTTCTCAACGGGATCCCACATCCAGTAACCACCCCAACCCAGCTCTTCGTACGCCCAGATCATGCCGAGGCCCAGGCCAATCGACAGGAACAACCACGAAATCATCGTCCAACGACGCACGGCGCGGAGCCACGAGTCGTCGAGGTGACCGGTGATCAGCGCCGCCATTCCGAAGGCGTAGGGAATCGTGAGCCCGACGAACCCGAGGTACATCGTCGGCGGGTGAATCACCATGTAGAAGTTCTGAAGCAACGGGTTCAACCCCGCGCCGTCGGCCGGACTCTCGGTGAGGTATGTCTCGAACGGGTTGTTGTGGACCACCATCAAGAAGAGAAAGAACATCTCGACGATTGAGATGACCGCGACGACATATGGAATGAGCTCGCGATGGCGTTCGCGATTGATGTAGATGGCCGAGCTGCCGAAGAGCGACAGCAGGAAAACCCAGAACATGATCGAGCCGTCGAGGCCTCCCCAGTACGACGTCAGCTTATAGAAGAGCGGCTGCGCCGAGTCCGAGTAGCGCTGGACGTACCTGATCGAATAGTCGCCGGTGACAAACGCGTACACGATCAACGCGGACGCGACCGCCATGATGGCCGCCATCAAGTAGAACGCGCCGACGCCGCTTTCCACCATGGCACTCGAGCGACGTCGCGCCCCGGCTACTGAGATCGCCGCCGCGTACGCACACGTGACGAACGCGGCGAGCAGAAGGTCAGTACCCAAGTTGCGGCATTACCTGCCCCCGCCCGCCGAGCCGCGGGGCGCCTCCTCATACTTCGAGGGACACTTGGCTGTCATCTGTGTAGCCATGAACCCCGTCGCCGTCAGCTGACCCGTTAGCACGACCTCGGAATTGTCCTTGAACGTATCCGGAACGATTCCGGTGTAGTAGGCGCGAATGACTTTCCCGTTCCGCTGGAGCTCGAATTGATACTCCAGGGCGTCGCGCTTTCGCCCGATCGAACCGGGGACCACGTTGCCATGAACCTGGAGTGTCTTGCCCTGCCAGGCATCAGGCTGCACCATCACCTCGTCGACGTACTTGTCAGTACTGCATGCTCTCGCCGAGGGTCGTGTAAAGGAGCACGCCGAGGGCGGTTGCAAGCACGAGAGTCGTCGCGCCGATTTTCGCTGCTTTGTGGCTCATAGATGTACCGCGGCTTCCGCTTGAGCGGAAAGCTACAAATGACTGATCGGGCTCAGGATACCTGAATTCCGGCTTCCCTGCACAAGTTGTAGACGAGCGCGATTGGAAGCCCGACCACGTTCGAGTAGGACCCGTCGACTCGTGTGACAAACCGCGAACCCAGGCCTTGGATGGCATAGGCACCGGCCTTGTCCATCGGCTCGCCGCTCGCGACATACCAGGCGATTTCTGGCTCCTCCAGCCGCGAAAACTCCACCAGAGTGGTCGCGATCGCCGAGCGACCACGGTACGGTGGACCTCCGATTAGGCTCACACCGGTTAGCACTTGGTGGGTTCTACCCGACAGAAGACGCAGCATCCGCTTGGCGTCCTCCCCGTCTCTCGGCTTCCCGAGAATCTCTTTGTCGACGACGACGACGGTGTCAGCCCCGAGAACGAATCGCCCTGGGACTCTCTCAGCAATGGCTCGCGCCTTTGCGGCCGCAACACGACACACGAACGCCTCGGGACCCTCACCGACCAGGGGTGTCTCATCGACATCGGCAACCTGGACATCGAAGGGAATTCCAGCTGCACGCAGCAGGTCCGCGCGGCGGGGTGAAGCCGAGGCAAGAACCAGTGGCCTCAATGCGCTCCAGCCGGAGGACTGGCCCGCCCCTTGGGCCGCTTCATAATCATCACGAGGGGGATCATGAGCAGGAAGATCACGCCGAGCAGGCGAAAGAGCATCACGAAGGACACCATCGACGCCTCGCGCACGAGCATCCCATGCAGGACCATGTATGAGCGCTGGGTTGCCGTGACGAGGTCAGATCCCCCGGCAATCAGTCCGTTTCTGATTTGCGACAGCGTCGATTGCGTGACCGGGTCATAAACGCTGATGTTCTCGCCAAGCAGCGCGCCCATGGCTTGCCGCTGGCGTTGCAGGATGGTGGCGGTGATCGCGATGCCGATGCTGCCTCCGATATTTCGCATCAGGTTGAAGAGACTTGTCGCATATCCCATCCGCTCGGGCGAGATGGTGGCCATCGAGACCGTCGTCAGCGGCACAAAGAGCAGCGCCAAGCCCGCGCCCTGGAGGAACTGCGGCCAGAAGAAATCCCAGTAGCCCGCGTTCAGGTCGAGCTGCCCCAACCAGAGCAGCGTGGTTCCCCCAACCAGCAGGCCAATCGCCAGGAGCTTCCGGGCGTCCACGAGGCCGGTCAGAATGCCCACGAGCGGCATCATGATGAGCGAGCCGACACCCCGCGGCACCATCGCTTCCCCGGCTTGCAGCGACGGAAATCCGAAGAGCGTCTGCAACATGACCGGCAGCAAGACAAGGCTTCCGTACAACACGAACCCGAGCACGGTCATCAGAAACACACCGACGGCGTACGTACGGTCTTTGAACAAGCGTAGGTCGACGAGCGGGTTCTTCGACCTGAGCTGTTGGTAGATCAGGGCGGTGAGCGCGACGGCCGACACGATCGACAACACCGTGATCACATTGGAGGCAAACCAGTCGTCCTGCTGGCCTTTGTCCAGAACGTACTGAAGCGCGCCGATCCCCAGGACCAGCATGCCCATTCCCCAGTAGTCGATGCCGGTAGATTCCTTGCGTAGATACGGTGGATCGAAGACGTATCGCTTCGTCATCAGGAGCGACGCGATCCCGAACGGCAAGTTGATGTAGAAGACCCAACGCCAGGTGTAGTTCTCGGTAAGCCACCCGCCCACCACCGGCCCGAGGATCGGTGCGACGACGATGCCGAGCGCCCAGAAGCCCATGGCGCGGCCGCGCTCTTCTGGCTTGAACGATTCGAGGAGCACGGCCTGGGACAGCGGCTGTAGAGCGCCCCCGGTCGCCCCTTGGATAATCCGGAATATCACGAGGGACGCAAGGTTCGGCGCTGCTCCGCAGAGGAACGACGCCAATGTGAACCCTGCGGTCGAGAGCATCAGCAAGCGTTTCCTACCGAAGGTCGAGGCGAGCCAACCAGTCATGGGCAGCACGATCGCGTTGGCTACGAGATACGACGTGAGCGCCCATGTCGCCTCTTCAGTCGTGGCCGCCATGCTGCTTGCGATATGCGGCAGCGAAACGTTGACCACCGTCGTGTCCAACACCTCCATGAAGGTGGCGAACATGACGGCGAGGGCGACGATCCAGGGATTGACGGGCGTCTTCATCTGCGGCGTAGGCGTTGTCGTGGCTTGTGGCCCGCGTCGGGGTCTGGAGACCCCGCTCTACTTTGTGTGGACTGTTGGCGTGACCGACATGCCGGGACGCAGCAGCCGCTCCGGATCCTGACCTGCGTCGAGAACGATCCTCACCGGAACTCGTTGTACGACCTTGACGAAGTTTCCAGTGGCATTCTCCGGCGGCAGCAGACTGAACCTGGAGCCGGTGGCCGCGGCAATACTCTCGACCTTGCCCTTGAGGTCGCGACCGCCATACGCGTCTACGTCGATCGTGACCGCCTGACCTGGACGCACGTCCTCGAGCTGCGTTTCCTTGAAATTCGCCGTAATCCAGATTTGGTCGAGCGGGATGATGGTCATCAGTGGCTGGCCGGGTTGAATGATTTGCCCCGGTTCCACGTTCTTCCGACTGACAATCCCCTTGATTGGTGCCATCACCGTGGCATGTTCGAGGTTCAGCTCGGCCTGCTGCACGGCCGCCTGTGCCTGCTTGACGCGCGCCGTCGCCGACTGAGCGCGAGCACGGGTTATCGCGACCTGCTCTGGGCCGGTTTCCGCCGTCCGAAGCTCGGCATCGGCTCGTGGCTGACCGGCTCGAGCCTGAGCCAGGCGGCTTTCAGCGACGCGGATCGCCAACTCGGCCTCCCGCACCGCTGACCGTGCGGAATCGGCTGCGGCGCGAGACGCCTCCGCGTCTGCCGTCGCGGTGTCGAATTGCTGTTGTGAAATCTCGTCCTTGGCCAGGAGGCCCTTGAGGCGTTCGGCATCCTTTGCGTCGCGGGCGGCGTTGGCTTCCTGCTCTCGAAGTCGAGCCTGTACGCTCGTCAGACGCGCCCTCGATGACTCGAGCGTCAGCTCAGCCTCGAGCGTGCTCGCCTCCGCATGCTGCACGCCGCCGCGGGCCGCCGAAACGCCGCTGGCGGTCGACGTCGAAGCGATAGGAACGTTCGCGTTCGCAGCCGCGGCTTCGGCTTCAGCGTTCGCCAGCTCGGCACGCGAGCGATCGAGAGCGATCTGATACTCGCGGGGGTCTATTTCAACGAGCAGCGCGCCGGCTTCGACTTGTTGGTTGTCTGCCACGGGAACGCGAAGCACTGCCCCGCCAACCCTTGCAGCGACGGGCGTCACGTGCGCGTCAACCTGGGCGTCGTCGGTAGATTCCTGCCCACTCGTGGCCCAGACCCACACGCCCGTTCCCAGCAAAACGACTACGACGACTGCAATGATGACTCGCCACCGCGTCCCGGTCACTTCGAACCTCCCAGATACTTTTGAAGAGCCTGCTCGGCCGTGCCCAACGACCGCGCGAGAAAGGCCTTCGCGACGTTATAGCCGTACATCGGCCGCGATGTATTGCTCGCTTGCCAGTGTCACGGCCTCCTGCGCCTGAATGACTTCAATGTTGTTGGCGACACCGGCCGCGAAACGATCGCGGGCTTGGGTCAATTGCAGGCTGGATAGGTCGCGCGAGCGATTGGCTGCCTGCAGAAGCTCGTCGGTTGCCTGTAAGTCGAGGAAGGCGGACCGAACGTCGTAGTAGATCTCTGCGCGCAGATCCTCTGACTCCGCCCGCCGGTTGTTCAAGTCCGCGTTCGCCTGTAACAGGCGTCCGTGGCTGCGCCGACCTTCGAAAATTGGAACATGCACGTTCCCGGTGACGGAAAACGTGGGAAGAGCCGCTCCGACCGTCAGTCCGATGACCCCGTAGTCGGCATTCAACGTCACGGACGGCAGGTTTTCTGAGAGAGCCGCCTCCCGCTTCGCTTCCGCCGCACGAACCCTTTCTTGCGCGGCCAGGTAGTCTGGTCGTTCGCGATAGGCGCGCTCGAGAGCCTCGTCGAGCGTCATCTCTGGAATCGGAACAGTCGGAAGCTCATCGCTGAGAGTGAACTCCTGGCGAATGGGCAGGCCCATGACCCTGGCGAGCTGAAGCTTCGTCTTCTGAAAATCGTTCTCGGCTGCCGTTGTGCGCTGGCGATCCGTGCTGAGGCGCACCTCGGCCCGCACAACGTCGATGCCCGCCACGATGCCCCCCTGGCGGAGGTTTTGGGCCTGCCTGTAAAGGGCCTCCGCTGTCTCGAATTGGGCGCGAGCGGTGACCGCTCGCGCGCCTGTGGCGAGGGCCTGCAAATACAGGTTGGCGCCCACGAGCACGACAAGATCCCGTGCGCTCCGGTACGAGTGTCGCGCGGCTGCCAACGAGTGCGACTCTGCCCGGGCGTTGTTGATGGCCCGCTTGTCGAACACGGACTGCTTCAGGAACAGCCGTGCGTCAAAGAGATTGAACGGGCCCACGATTCGCGGGAACTCGTCGCCGAGCGGAAAGCCGAATGCCTCGAGATTTACTTTTTGCCGGGATTCGTTGAGGCTGCCACTCAGGTTTGGCAGCAGTTCGCTGAGGGCGAGCCAGTGAGCCCCTGCAGTGTGGTTCACTGACTCTTCCGCCTGCAGGACACCGAGATTGTGCTCGAGCGCTCGTCGGATGGCATCCCCAATCGACACTGCGATCGGCTCAGGTGTGGCAGTGCCAGTAGGAACCCCGGCCCTGAACGGACTGTTCGATGGCAGCGATGACCCTGGCGCAAAGACTTGCCCATCGGCTCTCCATGGAAGCGCCACGGCGAGGGCCAGTCCGACTGAAATGATGATCTGTCTGAAATAGTCGTGTATCACTGAAGGTTGTGCCTCAAGAAGGGCGAGGCACGATCGTACTTCACGCCGGGAGCGGAGCGTTATTCGTGCCGACGTCAGTCGGCGTTTCGTTTCAACACCGCCTGCCAGTTCAGCAGTACCGTAAACGGCGCTGCGGCACCTTGTTGCGTGGGCGCGACTACGAGAAAACGCTCACCGTCGGGCGACACGCCCCACTCCGTTCCAATGCCGGGGGCACGAAAGAGTTCCCTCGGAGTGCCGATGCGGTCTGCTGCCATTTCCACCGTCATCACGCCACCGCTTGCTGACAAATAGAACAGTTCGTGACCGTCGCCGCGCCACCTGGGCGCTGTGCCTCCGCCTCGTGAGACCAGGATGCTCCGTCCAGGGACCGGGATCCCAGTTGACGGGGCGGTCGTCAACGTTCGGACGAAAACCTCATCCGCACCAGACTCATTCGAGACGTACGCCACCCATCGCCCGTCCGGCGACATGCGTCCATGCGACTGGTCGAAATCCTGCTGAATGAATGGCAGGGCCTTGGACGCCGGCTGCAGCGAAAGAATCCACAAATCGTTCCTGGTCCCTCCCAGAGCCTCGACGGCGAATATGAGGAATCGTCCATCAGGAGTCGCGCTCATGTTGGTCGTCAGCGTATTGATTCGAATGCCCGAACCTGCACTCTGGTACACGGGCTCGAGGGTGCCGGTTCCATCCGCTCGCTTCCGATACAGAGCCGCATCCGCTTGTCCCACCGCGAAGATGACGTGTGTTCCATCGACAGACCATGTGGGCCGTGATTCGTACGCGGGGTCGGACGTGAAGCGCGTACTGGTGCTTCGGGCAAGATCCACGAGCCACAGGTCGCGATCGGATCTGTTGAGGCGATTCTCCCGCGTGACGATCGCCATCGTCGCATCCGGCGAAAGGGCGACGCCGCCAAATTGCCCGGGCTCGCCGACCGGTGCGAGCGGCGAACCGCGCCGGTCGAGCCACATCAGTTGCGCATCGGGGGTTGCGCCTCTGTACGTCAATACGTCCCTCGAGACGCTGAAAAACGCGAAGTCGCGAAACGAGCCGATCGGCGATGCTAGTTGAACCGGTTCCCCCGCAAGGATCACGCGTTCGTCGTCGAGAGGAGCGGCCATCAGCGCGCCGTCCCGAACGAAGAGCACATGGCCCGAGCCTTCCTTCGCAGGAACATAGGCCCCGCCGAAGCCGGTCGCGATTAGCCTGTCGGTTCGCTGGTCGCTGGGCGCGACATCGAGGTCGGCCACATACAGGCCGTTCTGTGATGGATTGGCCCGGGAGACGGCAAAGTAGATCAGGTGCCGGCCGTCGGGCAGGAGCGATGGCATCAAGTGGCTGAGGCTCCCGGGCGGCCCGCTCACCGTCGTGACGGGAGTGGCCGTGCCGCCAGTGGCCGGGCAGCGCACGAGTCCCCCGGCGACGTTGCCCACCACGATCAGGTTCTCCCGGTTCCACGCTCCTCCCACCGCGACACTTGGAACGTCACACAGTGTCTGTGGCGGCCCGCCGGACCTGTCGATTCGCTTCAGTTTTCCAGCCGAGTAGAACGCGATCGCCTGGCTGTCGGGCGACCAGATGAGCGGTGGGGTGTTGATGGCGATTTCGCCCTCGGTTCCGGGGATCGGGCGCGTCTCAGTGGAATCGAGGGGTCGGTGCCACAGACGAAGAATTCCGTCGGCGCCAGCCCCGGCAAACACCAGGTGACGGCCGTCGGGCGAAATCGAGAACGATCCGGAGTCCGCCACATTGACGACTGGAGCGATCTCGAATCGGAACGGTGCCGCCTCATCCCGTGACGTCTCGCGGAGCCTGTCCACGCCGAGCCACCCGCTCATGACGAGGGCGGCGGCCGCCACCGACCACGGAATCCATGGACGTTGGGGGGGGACGATGACCGAGGCCGGCGCGGTCTCCTGGATTGCGACATCCAGATCCCCGAGATCGCGGAAGCGGTGCTTCGGATTCTTATCGAGGCATTTCTTCAAAAAGCGAACGACGCCCGGCGGCGTGCCGCTTGGAAGCGCCGCCCAATCGGGCTCGCGCTCGATGATGGCCGCGATTGTGTCGGTGACCGTCTGGCCGGCAAAGGCCGCACGCCCGGCGAGCATTTCGTGCAGGACACAGCCGAATGCCCAGATGTCGGTCCGCTTATCAACCACCTGGCCGCGGGCCTGTTCCGGACTCATGTAAGGGGCAGTGCCGAGCAGCATGCCAGTACCGGTGGCGAGCGCCGTCATCGTCGGGGAGTGAGATAGTCCCGCCTCGCCCACCCGGCCGGCGTCGCTGGCCTTCGCCAGGCCGAAGTCCAGTACCTTCACTTCCCCACCCGGCGTGATCTTGATATTGGCGGGCTTCAAGTCGCGGTGGATGATGCCCTTCTCATGGGCGGCATCGAGTGCGTCGGCGATCTGACGGGCGATGGTCAACACCTCGACAACCGGCATTCGACCTCGCTGAATCCGCTCCGCGAGCGTCTCGCCATCAACGAGCTCGAGCACGAGCGCACGCGCATGGGCGCCGCCTTCAGCCGGTCCATCCTCGACACCGTAGATCGCCGCGATGTGCGGATGATTGAGCGAGGCCAGCACTCGCGCCTCTCGCTCGAATCGGGCCAGACGGTCCGGATCGGTCGTGAACTCCGGCGGCAGGATCTTGATGGCCACGTCCCGCCCCAGCCTGGAGTCGCGCGCGCGGTAGACCTCACCCATGCCGCCGGCCCCGAGGCCAGCCTCGATCTCGTATCCGCCGAGGCGGGTGCCCGGGGCGAGCCTCATGATGGTCGTTCGGCTGGATTATAGGCCTTGCGCTGGCTCATGCACTCGGGATAGCGTCCCGCAGCGTCGTCAGTCGAGAGGCAACATGAATTCGCTCGCGAACCGTCTCATTGGAAAAGTGGTCGCCGTGCGGAGCGGCGAAGGCACCATCGCCCTGCTGCTGTTCGCGTACTCCTTCCTGGCGATGACGGCCTACAACATCCTGAGGCCAGTCACTCGCTCGAAGTTCATCGACCAGCTCGGAGCCGACAACCTTCCCTACGTTCAGATGGCCGCCGGCGTTTTGATCGGCGTCTTGATGCATCAGTACAGCCGCGCCATTCGCCGGCTGGAACGACGGTACGTCATTCCCGTCACGCAAGCAGTCATCGTTGTTCTCCTCCTCGTCTTCTCAGCTCTGCTGCGAACAGGCGCGGTATGGGTGACGGTCGCCTTCTATTTTTTTGGATTGATTCTCGGCATTCTTCTCATCAGCCAGTTCTGGACGCTCGCCAACGACATCTACGATGCGCGTCAGGCGAAGCGACTCTTTGGATTCATTGGAGCCGGCTCCAGTCTGGGTGGCGCACTCGGCGCCGGGATCACCACGTTCGTGGTGCTGGAAGTAGGCTCCGACAACTTGTTGCTCGTGAGCGCGGCTGTGCTCTCGTGCTGTATTGCGATCGTCCTGGCGATCGGACGGCGTCGACCTGTTGGAGCGACTGCCGATTTCACTGAAGAGGAGCACGGCGTTGGCGGGCGCGAGGCGCTACGACTCCTCGGGGAGTCACGGCAACTAAAGGTGATAGCGCTGGTCGTCGGCTGCGCCGCGGCCGGGGCCTGGATCGTCGAGCAGCAATTGAACATGGCGGCCGAAGCCATGAAGGGTAACGAAGGTGGCGACGCCATCGCGGCCTTCTTGGCGATGGTCACCGCGTTCATGTCTCTTGCGGGGTTCGTCGTCCAGATCGCGTTGACAAGCCGGATTCACCGATCGCTCGGGCTCGCCGTCGCACTGCTGTTGTTGCCTGTCAGCTTCGCCGCAACAGCGGCGGTCATTCTGATCACGGGCGCCCTCTGGGCGCCGGCGGCGGCGCGCGTGCTGGACACGACCTTCCGTTACACGGTTGACAAGACTACTCGTGAGTTGCTGTTCCTGCCGCTACCAGCGGAGCTCAAGTACCGCGCAAAGCCATTCATCGATGTGACCATGGACCGCTTCGCGAGGGCGGCGGCCGCGCTGGTGATTCTCGTGCTCATCAAGCCGTGGGGGCTCGCCTGGGACTGGCGGCGTCTCAGCATAGCCAGTCTGACCATGACGGGCCTGTGGATCGTGAGCGCGCTCTTCGCGCGCCGTGAGTACTTGGGCGCGTTTCGCGCCAGCATTGGAGAACGGACCATCGCCCCGGATGCGATCAGGACGGACGTAAGCGATGCGGCCACGATTGAGACTCTTGTGGAGGAACTGTCGAACCCTGATGAGGCGTCCGTCATGTACGCCATCGACATGCTCGAGGCGCTCGACAAGCCACATCTGATCACGCCACTCCTGCTCCGTCACGAATCCTCGCGCGTGCGCGCGCGGACGCTGCTGGCACTGAGCCCGACGCGATCGCGCATGGCCACCCGCTGGACGGCCGTCGTCGAAGGCATGGTCCACGACGAAAGTGTCGACGTCAGGGCTGCAGCCTTGCGCGCGCTGGCCACCTTGGCGCATGAAGACGCAGCGGCGGTCATGCGACGGCATCTCGACGACGCAGAGCCGCGGGTGGCCGTCGCAGCCGCCGCCGTGTTGGCTGACTCGCAGCGGGAGCCAGACATTGCCGCCGCTGAAGAGACACTCAAGAAGCTCATCGCCGACGCGCGCGACGCAGCCGCGAACGGGCGGAAGGAGACGGCCCATGCGCTCGCGTACATTCGCGAACCACGTTTCAGGTCACTCCTTGTACCGCTGCTCTACGACAATCAGGCTGAGGTGGTGCAGGAGGCGATTCGCAGCGCGCGTCTCATGGGCCTTTCCGACGGTCTATTTCTGCCTGGCTTGATGTCGTTGCTGGGGCACCGACTCCTGAAGACTGCCGCCCGTGAAACCCTCGTCGGCTATGGAGAGGAAGCAATCGGCGCCCTGGGATACGCTCTGCGCGATCAGCGCGAGTTCATTTGGATCCGTCGTCACATTCCGGCAACGCTTGCGCTGATGCCAACGCAGGCGTCGATGGACGTGCTGGTGGCATCGCTCGCCGATTCAGACGGCTTTCTCAGATACAAGGCGATTGCGGCAATCGAACGCCTCCGGCGCGACCATGCACAGATCGCCTTTCCACGCGCGGTCATCGAAAAGCTCGTGGTGCAGGAAACCTCGCGCTACTACAACTACCTCACGTTGCAGCACAACCTGTCGCGGCACGACCCTTCGCGACGCGGGTCGCTCCTCGATCGCGCACTCGACGACAAACTCTCGCGAACGCTTGACCGCATCTACCGGCTCCTCGGGCTGCTCTACAACATGGACGACGTGGCCGCGGCGCGCTACACGATCGAACAGGGCGAGACCCGCCGCCGGGCCGCCGCGGTGGAATACCTGGACAATTTACTCGGCGGCGTGGTCCGCAAACGGGTCCTCCCGATACTCGAAGACACGCCGATTGCCGAGAAAGCGCGGTACGCGAACCTCGTGCTGAAGAGCCGGCCCCGCGACCTCGAGGATACGTTGGCGCAGCTCGTATACGAGGATGATCCAGTAGTCGCCGCTGCGGCGATCCATTTCGTTGCACACGAACGGATCTGGGCCTTGTCTGAGGATCTCCAATACGTGCTCGAGCACCGATCTCCCGAAGACCGGTCTGTCGTCGAAGCTGCGTCGTGGGCCTTGGCGGTGCGCGCCAACGCAAGTGCACCACCGAGCTTCGTGACCGAATCGCTTCCCGCTGTGGAGCTTGCCGACCGCGTCAGGAACATTCCGATTTTTGAGTTCGTTTCCGTGGACGAGCTGTTTCGCATCGCTGAATTGGGGCAAGACGCCCGTCATCCCGCTGGCCAGGAGCTCTTTCGCTCGGGTGCTTCGATCGAGGACGTGGAGTTCTTGATCGAAGGGACTGTTCGATCAACCGCGGCCAACGACGAAACGCGCGAACACCACGCCCCGGACGTCCTCGGCCTCCATGAGGCGCTGCAGGGCACGCCTATTGAGGGCACCATGCTCGCCGTTGAGCCGGTCGTGTGTTTTCGGATTCGAGCGGCAGACTTCATGACAATGATCTCGGACAACGTGCTGCTGGCCCAGGGTCTGTTCCGGATGCTGCTCGCTCCACGAGACGGAGAGCGACCGGCGTCGTCATACGCCGCGACAACGCACGCGGCAGCATTGGGATCGCGCGCGACGCCTCTGCAGCCAGTTGACAAGGCTCTCCTGCTGCGCCAACACCCGCTACTCGCGCGCGCGACCGCCACGCAACTCATGGCGCTCGTTGCGGCCGCGCGTGAGGTGCCGCTGTCTCCGGGGCACGCCTTGTTCGCCGCCGACGAGCCTGCGGCTCTTTACCTGTTGCTCGATGGCGCTGTGCGTCTGGAGTCCGATGCCGCCGTGTCCACATCGGCATCGGGCGGAACGACGTTGGGAGTGGCCGAGACCCTCGCTGGAGCGCCGTTCGGTTGGCGCGCCACGGTGACTCAGAGTGGCCGGGCCCTTCGCCTCGATCGGGAGGAGCTATTCGTCGTGCTGACCGACCATATCGATCTCATGCAGGGGCTCTTCAGCGGCGTGCTCGCGTTTCGAGACGCACGTCAGACGGCGAGCCACGAGCAGCCGACTTCGGCGCTCGAAACCGCCGGCAGAGCGTAGTGGGTGTCTGACGTAGAATGACGCCGTCTCACCTTTACAGAAGGGGCACCATCATGGACATCAGTCGTCGCTTCGTGGTCCTGGGTGTTATCGCTTTCTTGTTCACGGGGGCTCTCTACGCTGGTCAAGAGGGCGCTGCACCCCAGAAGGTTTCGCTCACACCGGAACAAATGGAGGTGTTCCTGACGAAGGCCCGAATCGTCAGGATGCGCGACGCCGGTGGCGGCGTGACGGCCTCGCGGCGAGCCACACTCAGTGATGGCACGGTGACCCACGACGCGCACGTTCAGGTCGTCGACATCGAACGGCCCACCTTCGAAGCCGGCAAGGTCGTCGAACTGAACTTCAAAGACCTGTCCCGGTACAACATCGCCGGTTATCGTCTCGCGATCCTCCTCGGCATGGACAACGTTCCGATGTCGGTTGAGCGGCAGATCGAAGGCAAGACCGCCGCAATCACGTGGTGGGTCGACGACGTCAAGATGGACGAGAAGGAGCGGCTCAAGCAGAAGACCGCGGGACCCAATCCCGGTCGCACGACGTCACAACTTGCACTCATGCGGGTATGGGACGAGCTCATTCAGAACAAAGACCGCAATCAGGGAAATATTATCTGGACGAGCGACTGGAAGCTGTGGCTCATCGATCACACGCGCGCTTTCCGGTGGAACACAGCGCTGCTGAGACCCGAGCAGCTCGCGCGCTGCGAGAAGGGGTTCCTCGAGCGCCTTCGAGCGTTGACGCCTGAAAAGCTCGCTGCCGGTGTCGGCGAATCGATGACCAAACAGGAAATGAGCGCCCTGATGACGCGCCGCGACGCCATCGTGAAGCACTTCGATGAGCGCATCGCCAAGATTGGCGCCGGGAACGTTCTCTTTACGCTCGAATAACGAAACCGCGTTTCGTTGCTGCCCTCTGGCAGGGTGACGCAGCGCGAGGCTCCCCCGTTTATCGCGTCACCGCGACGCCGGCTGCGCAGACGCAGCTGGGACCAGTGCCGGGGTCGGCACGGGTTCGCGGCGGCCTGGATAGATCGCGGTCAGCGTGTCTCCCCGCAACTCCAGCGCAGACGGAATCCCTTTCGGAAAAAACTCGCCGTTCAACATACCCGCGTCGATCTGAATCACCCGTCCGCCAAAACGCGTGGCGACTCGGCCCGGCAACACCGGCGTGTGACCGATGACGAAGGCCCGCGCGCGCAGTCTTTCGAGAATCGTGGCAAGGGTCGGCGCAAACGATTCCTCAGGCTCTGTAGCGAGACCGCGATACCAGAGCGGACCCGTTTCACTCGTCGAAAGGAGCTTCTCGACCTCCTCAGGGACAGTCGGCAGCGACGCTAACTCCTTCGTCACTGCGTCGTTTATCCCCTGGCACCCCAGCGAGGCGACCTTGTCGCTGACGCCACCGTGCAGAAACCCGATGCCATTCACCTTCACGATCGTGGGCCGGCTCCGCACCCACTGGCCGTACTCACCCATCGCTTCAAAGGCGACGCGCATCTCGATGAAGCCCAGCGGCACATCCTTGAAAAACTGCGCCCGAAACGCGGCCTCATCGTGAGTTCGCTTCTCTGCCTGTGCCCGGCTGGCTGCAGCGGCATTGATTCGCTGGAAGACCGTTTCTCTCAGGTCCGCGGAATCGGCCCTCTCGAAAGCCTTGAACTCCTCGGGACTGACGTAGCGCCAGTCACCGAGCACCCTCATTAGCTCGTGGTTCCCAAGCAGCGCGTAGACCCGCCCGCCCGCCCGCGACGCCTCGCGCTCCAGTCGGCGCAGCAGATCGATCACGCGTTTCGAATGGGGACCGCGGTCGAGCACGTCTCCTGTCTGGATGAGGAGCGCCCGCCCTCCGCTCCACCGATCCCGCCGATCGATGAGACCTGCTTCGCGAAGGATCGCAACGAAGGGTTCGTACGCGCCGTGCACGTCGCCGACAGCCACGACGCGCTCGGTGGTCTGGATATCGCACGCCAATTCACCGGCCTGGGCATAGGACGGGGTCGTTCCGCCCGCTGCGGTGGCAACACAAGCGGCTAGTAGGGCGGCCGCACACATTCGCGGGATGCGGAGAACAACCATAGTGTGGGGCGCAACCCGTGAGCGCCTGTTCGAATTATAAGTGTTATCGTCTTCCCGTGATTCCTGTTCAGGACTTCATGCCCGATGCAGTGGCAGAGATTGTCAGGAGGGCGCCGCTCACGCCCGAGAAAGTGGCGTTCGCGTGGCGCCTCGCTGTCGGGCCCAGTGTCGAGAAGGCAACCACGATTTCCCTACGGGACGACGTGCTGCACGTGGTGGCAAGAGGTGTGCCCTGGCAACGCGAGATCGAGCGCAACGGCGCGCTGGTGCGCGCCCGGCTCGCCTCAATCCTTGGGGCAGGCGTCGTGCGGCGCGTCCACGTCACCAACCAGTAGCGCTCACAACGACCACTGCGCCAAGACGCGCATGCGGTTAACAAGGGCGGGGCGAGCGTCCCGAACGACTAAGATCCCGTCATGCCCGCCCCGGTCATCATCTCCGCGGTCCGCCTTCCCACCGGGAAGTTCCTTGGCTCGTTGAAGGGGTTTACGGCTCCTCAACTCGGCGCTCTGGTCGTTCGCGAGGCCGTGAGTCGTGCCGGCATCGACCCTGGGATCGTCGAGGAATGCATCATGGGTAACGTGGTCTCGGCCGGGCTGGGGCAGGCCCCGGCCCGGCAGGCAGCTCTGCATGGCGGCCTTTCTGACGCCGTCGCCGCCCTCACCATCAACAAGGTGTGCGGGTCGGGCCTCAAGGCGGTGATGCTCGCGGCGCAGGGCATCACGGCTGGCGACATCGACGTCGCCGTGGCCGGCGGCATGGAGTCGATGAGCAATGCCCCGTACCTGCTCGCCCGTGTGCGAGAGGGCTGGCGAATGGGTGACGGGCAGGTGATCGATTCGATGATCAATGACGGCCTCTGGTGCTCGTTCGAGCAGGCCCACATGGGCACTGCGGGCGAAGTGATCGCAACCGAGTACAGCATCAGCCGCGCCGCGCAGGACGAATTCGCGTTTGAGAGCCACCGAAAATCCGCCGCGGCTGTGGTGGCCGGGCGTTTCAAGGCCGAGATCCTTCCGGTCAGCATCCCGCAGTCTGGTAGGGCGGGTCCTTCACGGCCCGCCGACGCTCGTCGGGGCGCGTCTTCAGGACCGGCCGACGTCTTCGACCACGACGAATCGATCCGACCCGACACGAGCATTGAGGCGCTCGGGGCTCTGCGACCGGCGTTCAAGGACGGCGGGACGGTAACGGCGGGTAACGCGCCGCCGGTCAACGATGGCGCGTCGGCTCTCGTGGTCATGTCCGAGCAGCGAGCGGCGGAGCTGGATCTGAGACCGATGGCGCGAATCGTGGGGCAGGCCTCGAGCGGTCTGGCCCCGAAGTTTGTGCTGATGACACCAGTCGAAGCGGTGGGTCGGGTTCTGCGGAAAGTGGGATGGCGCACGAGCGATGTCGACCTGTTTGAGATTAACGAGGCCTTCTCGGTGCAACTTGTCGCGATCCTCCAGCAGCTGGCGATCGACCCCGACAGAGTCAACGTGAATGGCGGAGCCATCGCGCTCGGCCATCCGATTGGCGCGAGCGGCGCTCGCATTCTGACAACGTTGCTCTACGCACTCGAGCAGCGGAACCTGAAGAAAGGCATCGCCACACTGTGTCTGGGCGGAGGCAATGGGGTGGCGATCGCGGTAGAACGCCTCTGAAAGCCTCGCCGCGTCAGTGATTGTCACTGTCCAGGCGACGCAAGAACTGCGCGAGCCCTCCTCGGCACGGGCTGTTTTATCAGCGATCTCCTTGCTCCAGAGGCGAAAGTGGCACTGTTCTGTAAGTCATTGATTTATTGACCATAAGAGCCTCTGCCCTTCACAGATTTTCGCTTGACTTTCGTGCGGCACGTTTCTAGGATCGAACCCGGTCGTGACCTCCTCTGTCAGTCCGCCAAGCCATGCTCGTAGCAACACGACCAACAACCTCAAAGGAGACCGCATGTCCTTCGACGACCAAAAGGAACGCAACAAGGCTCTCGACATAGCCGTTGGCCAGATCGAGAAACAGTTCGGCAAGGGCTCGATCATGCGCCTCGGCCAGAAAGGCGTGATCGCCCCTGTCGAGTCGATTTCAACCGGTTCCATCAGCATCGACTATGCGCTCGGCATCGGCGGCATGCCCCGGGGCCGCGTCGTCGAGATCTTCGGACCTGAGTCGTCAGGCAAGACCACGCTGGCGCTGCAGGTCATTGCGGAGGCGCAGAAAGCCGGCGGCATGGCGGCCTTTGTCGACGCCGAGCACGCCCTCGATGCACAGTACGCTCAGAAGCTTGGCGTCGATCTCGAGAACCTGCTGGTTTCGCAGCCAGACAATGGCGAGCAAGCGCTCGAGATCGTCGAGGTGCTGATCCGGTCGGGCGGTGTCGATGTGGTGGTCGTCGACTCGGTCGCGGCCCTCGTCCCGAAGGCGGAAATCGAAGGTGAAATGGGTGACGCGCAGATGGGTCTGCAGGCGCGCCTCATGTCGCAGGCGCTGCGTAAGCTGACTGGAGTTGTTTCGAAATCGAAAACGACGCTGATCTTCATCAACCAGCTGCGCGAAAAGATCGGCGTAATGTTCGGCAACCCTGAAACAACAACCGGCGGCCGCGCGCTGAAGTTCTACGCATCCGTGCGCGTAGACATCCGCCGGATTGCGAGTATCAAGGACGGCGACCAAGTCGTTGGAGGTCGTACGCGCGTCAAGATCGTGAAAAACAAGATGGCACCGCCGTTCCGCGAAGCGGAATTCGACATCATGTACGGCGAAGGTGTTTCTCGTGAAGGCGACCTGCTCGACCTCGCGGTCGAAAAACGCATCATCGAAAAAAGCGGGGCATGGTTTGCGTATGGCGGCGAGCGGCTCGGGCAAGGGCGCGAGAACGCGAAGATGTTCTTGAAAGAAAACCCGCAGGTCCGGCAGACGATCGAGGATCGAGTGCGAAGGGAGCTAGGCCTGGTCAGGGAGGTAGAGGTCGCGACCGTCTAGTCGGTACTTGGTGGGCAGTCTGGGCGCCCACCTGCTGGATGACAGGACTGGTCATTGCTGGGTCAACTAGCAGTAGATTGCGGGTGACGTCATGATAGACGTCGCCATGACCAAGACCCGGTTTCGCCTTACCTTTATCCTGATCCTTGTCGCGGCGATCTCGGCCGCCTTCGTGACGATGATCAGCGCGTTCCTGCTGACCATCCTGCTGGCGGCCATCTTCACCGGCCTGACCTACCCTGTATACCGTTGGCTGCTTGGCAAGTTCCGGGGTCACGGGGCGCTGGCGGCCGTTGCGACACTGGTGCTGCTGCTCGCGCTGGTCCTGGTTCCTCTGATGCTCGTGCTGGGAGCCGGCGCGACAGAAGCATTGCGCGTCACCGAGACGATCAAACCGCGGCTCCAGCAGCTCGTAGACCAGCCGGGCGAGTTCGACAGCCGGCTGCAAACCATTCCCGGCTACTGGCGGATCGAGCCCTACCGGGCGCAGATCCTCGACAAGGCAGGCGAGTTCGTCGGCAGCACGAGCGCGTTCCTGTTTGCCGCACTTTCCGCGACGACCCGAGCCACGGCCGTCTTCGTGTTTCAGTTCTTGGTGATGCTCTACACCATGTTCTTCTTTCTCACCGACGGCCCCGGCCTGCTCAAGGGTGCCTTGGCGTATTTGCCGCTCACAGAAGCCGAGAAGCAACGAATGCTCGAGAAGTTTGTGTCGGTCACGCGCGCCACATTGAAAGGCACGATCCTCATCGGGATGGCTCAGGGGCTGATGTCGGGGCTCGCGTTCTGGGCGGTCGGCATCGACGGTCCGATTTTCTGGGGAACCGTGATGACGGTCTTGTCGATCATTCCTGGCATCGGCGGTGCGTTGATATGGGTGCCCGCGGTTATCGTGCTCCTCGTCACCGGCCAGATCTGGCGCGGGATCGCGCTCGCAGTGTTCTGCGCACTCGTTGTTGGCAGCGTGGACAACTTGCTGCGACCGAGACTGGTCGGCCGCGATACCCAGATGCACCAGTTGCTGATCTTCTTTTCGACACTCGGTGGCCTCTTCCTCTTCGGCGCCATGGGTTTCATCCTCGGCCCGATCCTGGCAGCACTATTTGTCACCGCGTGGGAGATGTTCGGCACGGCCTTCCGAATCGAGCTTGCACAACCCCGGACCGTCCCGTCTGACAAGGCGCTCAACCCGTAGGACTTACGCTAGACTGCACCCGGTCCCCTGGCGGTGAACCGTCGCTGCCTCCGGGGCTGGGGACACCGTTGGCAAAGCATCCGCTACAGGGTCGATGGTACACAAACCCATGGTTCGTCATTCTTCTGGCAGCCGTGGTTGGAGTGCCGTCGGTCTTGTTCGGCCTCACGCTAGTCGCCTTTTTCTTCGCCAACCCTGTCACATGGTTTCTGGTTGGCGCGGTCTGGTTCGCCGCAGGCTTCCGTCACTATAGGCACCACCTGACGATCAGGGACACGCCGATGTCGAAGATTAACGCAGCGGCGATCGGTCTCGTCGAAGTGAGCGGCCGCGTGCTTCCGAATGGAGCCGAGAATGCGCCAATTAGCGGCAAGCCGTGCGTCCACTGGCGCGTGACGGTGGAGTTGAAGAAGGACAACGAGTCAGCCACGCTTTCCGAGCATCGGTCTTCGCCACGCTGCTTCGAAATCGAAGACCACACCGGACGTGTACCAATCTGGCCATGGGCTTCCGAACTCATCGTCACCGACTCCCACAAATGGGAGGGCGGTGCAGCATCGGAGATGGCGCACACTCTTCCTGCGGGTCCGATTAGGGATGCCCTGACCCGACATTCTGCTCGAGACGGGCACCTCGTCGTCAGAGAAGAGAAGATCGAGACGGGACAGGCTCTATATGTGATCGGCGTGTTATCCGAACGTCGTCATGTTGCAAAGACGCAACCTTTCTGGGAAAGGGTGCAAAGCAGAGTTCGGCCGAAACCTCGCTCGAATCTTGGAACCGACGGGCCTGGTGCGCTCGAGGCAGCGAAGATTTTTCTGCTCGCGATAGTCATGGTGGTTTTTGGGCTCGCCTCTGGAAATTACCTCACGCTGCCTGATGATGCGAACAAGACAGCGGAGCCACCGGAGATCGATCCGCAGCAGGTCTTGATTTGGCGCGGAGAGCAGGACCGTCCGTTCATCATCGCCGACACGCCTGAGGGGATTGTCATGCGGACACTGACGCAGTGGACGAAGCTCGCACTTCTGGGTGGCGCCGGCACGATGGTAGGGACCCTGATTCTGTATTTCGGAGGATTCTTTTCATGAACGTTCTCGCCGTAATCCTTCTCATCGTGGTGCTGGGAGCGGTCGCCCTGGTCGCGTATGGGGTGACCATCTACAACAACCTTGTCCGCGTGAAGCGGAATGTCGATCAGGCCTGGGCCAACATCGACGTTCTGCTCAAACAACGTCACGACGAGATTCCCAAACTGATCGACGTCGTCAAGGGTTACATGACGCACGAAAAGGAACTGCTCCAGAATGTCACCGCATTGCGGACGCAAGCTGCCAAGGCCGGGGAGGGCCAGGCCCGCGTTCAGGCCGAGGCGCAACTGGGTGCGACGCTCGGCAGAATCTTCGCCATGGCTGAGAATTACCCCGACCTCAAGGCGAACCAGAATTTCTTGGCACTTCAGAGTCGGATCAGCGCAATCGAAGAGCAGATTGCACATCGGCGCGAGTTCTACAATGACTCGGCGAATATCAACAACGTTCGGCGGGAGCAATTGCCCGACGCGTTCCTCGTGGGATTTGCCGGGATGCGGGAGCGCTCTCTATTCGAGGCCGCGCCACACGAGCGCGTCGACGTGGATGTGGCGGGACGTCTGTCCAGCTGAATTCACCGAAAGGACCCTCATGTTCAGTCGTTTACTCGGTGCGGCATGCGCACTCGCGCTCCTAGGCAATGGCCAGGCTCACGGTCAGACGACGACGCCCGGAGTGCCGCTCGTGCCGGGTCTGACGATCGTGTTTGCGGCGCACAATGCGGGGCCGCCACCGGCGACAGGGGGTACAACCGTCAACAACGTGGCTCAGGGAGACTATGACCTCGTCGTGACCGTCGCAGGGGTTAGCGCCAATGGAATCGACGAGATCACGACTGTCGAGGCGACCGACGAAAACCGCAAGCCCCTGCAGTTAACCATCCGCCGGCGGGTGTTGGCCGCCGACCTGGCCACCTCGCGTCTGCAGATTCTGGGCTTCCACACTGACGATCCCTCGGAAGTCCCAGGCTCGACGTCACTCGGCCCGTCATTGGCCGTGACGCGTGACCTGCGCACGACCGGGCAGGCGACGTATTCGGTGATCAACTTTCTGAGACAAGCGACCAGCGCTGGAATCCTGACGCGAGTCGGATCGGCGTCCGTTCCGTTTCCGGTACTTCTCAATGGGCGTCGCACGACACTGCCTGCCATGCGGGTCACTGGTCCGCTCAAGTACGACGGCAAGGTGCGACCGTGGGAGCAGTTGATTCTGGACGATCCGAAACACCCCCTGACGCTGCGCGTCGCTTTCGGCGCCGTCGGCGACGGTGCCGAATTCAAGCCGGAATTCACCCGAGAAGTCGTTCGCATCGACTTTCCAGCGCAGCAGGATCTCACGATCGAGGAGGCACTCAGCAAGAGCTGTCGGGTCGAAATGCCTGGCATCTACTTCGACTTTGACCGCGCATCACTGAAACCGCAATCGAGTGCCGCGCTCACGACGATCGCTGGCCTGCTGAAGCGACAGCCGCAGTGGCGCCTCAACATCGAGGGCCACACCGACAATAGCGGCGGGGACGCGTACAACCAGGACCTGTCCACTAGGCGGGCCGCCGCGGTCAAGGCTGCGCTGGTGGGTGATTTTTCGATCGTTCCGACTCGGTTGACGTCAGCCGGCTTCGGCGCGCGGCGGCCGGTGGAGACAAACGACACCATCGCTGGCCGGGCGCATAACCGTCGTGTCGAGTTGGTGCGTGATTGCGCTGGGAAGTCTTAACGCGGAAAAACCCAAGCCCACTTTCTGGCCTTCTTCTATCTCTTCAAGGCGAGCCGAGACTGACTTCTCGACCTGTCACTTTCGTATCGTGCCGGTCACACCCTCGGGCGAGCAGTTGAACGGCTCGATCTTCAGATTAGAGGACGCGTACTCCGTCGTCGAACGCGGGAACGGCTGCTTGAAAAACTCGGGGTCCACGAGATCGATTTCGACGACGAGCCGCTGACGCGCGGCGTCGAGGTGCAGCCGCTCGACCGACGTGAGCGCCGCGGAATGCAGCAATCCCTTGGTCGGCTGGCCCGATTGCTCGACGTATTGGTTCAGCACGCCTGCAGAGTAGTTCGCGGTTTCAATCACCAGCGTGTCGCCATCGAATCGACCGATCGAGTGGCCGAGCGAACTGCGAGGACCGTCCGTCGGATGATTCTTCATATTCATGTGCACGATGCGCCGCACGTCCATCCACTCGTGATGCAGCACCACGTTGCTGCCGTCACGCACGATTTCGAGCGGCGTGCCGGGTGCACCCCAGACGCGGCGAATCGCAACGGGATCGCAACGGAACGTCGGGTCGTCGCGAAATGGATCGTATGCAGCCACGGCTTTCTCGCCGGCCGGCGTCAAGAACTGCATCATCGGTTGCTGGCCGCTCGTGCTTCGGTTCGCAATCGGCGCCAGCAGCCAGGTACCGAAGACCTCCTTACGCGGCGCCTGTAGCTCCGGCGGCGCTCCACTCGGACCATTGACGCTCAGCGTGCGGCCGTCCGCAAGCTCGACGTTGTTGAAGAAGCACATGTAGGGATTGTGCCGCGACAGGGAGCCCGTGACTCGCAGTTTGGTACCGACCTTGAGGATCTGAGGCGTGATCCCGTTGCGAGTCAGCTGAGTGACGCCATGCGATTCGCAGACGTATTCCCGGGTCCTGCCGTTTTCATCGACTGCAGCGATGTGCAGGTAGCTGTGCGGATTACGCGCCTCGTACTCTGTGACGGTCCCCGAGATGCTGACCGGTTTGCTCGCATCGAAGTGCGGCGCGAAGCTGTGATGAGCGAAAGCTTCGGGTGCCCCGAGCAGCGTGGCGACGACGACTGCAATTCGCGAAACGGCGTATCTGGAACGCATGCCACTCCCCTTTACGTCAGCTCGCGTCAGTATAAGACCAGAGCCTCCACTTGCAGCGAGCCGCACGAACCTCGCTTCGGACTCCTTTCCGTGCTCCCGATTTGGCCAAGACCGGCCCGGACGGATGGCTGTCGCTCGCCGTTGACAGCAGCGAAATGGGTAGAAGCGGCAGGCAAATGAGCCGACACTCAGTCGAAGCCTATTTAATGTTTTGAATGCTATTCATTGCCACATCGTGAAGTGTCTTCAAAATGTTACTGATGCTCGCAAAGGCTGCGTTTTCCTGCTGCGTCGCTAACGCCGACGGTAGCGTGCTGGGAGGCGGCGGTGCCGTCCGGAACGCCGCCAGTGCCACATACTTCCCCAGCAATGTCGAGACAGTGCGCGGATCACGATTGTTGAGAATCTGTTGGTGCAGTTCGGCGAGGAAGGCTCGTGCGGCACTGTCGTTCTTCGTCGCCGCCTTGAGTCGCGGATCCGGAAGCAGCATATGACACCTCCGACAAATCGTTGGGGTGACCGATCACACGGCTGTGAGCTACATGTGACCTTGCACTAGTTCTGATCGCGCGCCGTCCGGCGCGCAGCTCTGCAAATCACCCTTGTGTTTATTGACCAATGTGAGTGGTGGCCAGGGACGGAATTGAACCGCCGACACCGTGATTTTCAGTCACGTGCTCTACCAACTGAGCTACCTGGCCCCTCGTGAGCGTCTCCGTAGGGTGAACAGAAAGTTGAGTATAACATTCGAGTCCGCTGGCAATTGACCCGCCCTCCGCCACCGCGTACTCTGGACCGATAGAAAGAAACTGAGTCGGCCGCGACTCGCCACTGTCAACCAGGAGTCTCCGTGCACCGAGTCCTACTGCTCATCGTCGCCCTTGTCTTCTCCGCATGCTCCCGGAATACTCCGGCGAAGGAAACCGCGCCCACAGCGGGACAACCCGTCACGCCGGCCGCGGCCCCCGCGAGCCAGACAAGCGCGCAAGCACCTCCGGCGGCCCCAAAGCCGATGCCTGCGCAGTTGCCTGAGATCCTGGCGCGTGTGAATGGAGAGACAGTCACCAAGGCGGAGTTCGAAAGCGCCGTGCGCAACGTCGAGGCGCGCGCCGGCGGGCCGATCCCCCCTGAACAACGCGACGGCGTTCTGCGTGACCTCCTCAACCAGATCGTTGGGCTCAAGCTGCTCAGTCAGGAAGCGAAGGCCCGTAACCTTGCCATTCCGGATGCCGAGGTCGACGCGCGAATCGGCGAGATCCAGAAGCAGTTTCCGTCCGAGGCCGTCTTCAAGCAGATGCTCCAACAGCGGCAGTTGACGGTCGAAAAGCTTCGGGCCGACGCGCGCCAGGATCTCGCGGTGTCGAAACTCATCGAGAACGCGATCGCCGACAAGATCGGAGTGACTCCTGAGCAGGTCACGAAGTTTCATCAAGAGAACCCCGATCGCTTCAATCAGCCAGAACGGGTACGCGCGAGTCACATCTTGATCGCCTTTCCGCAGAACGCCGATGCGGCGGCCAAGACTCAAGCGCGAGCGAAGGCTGAGCAGGTGTTGAAGGACGTGAAGGGCGGCAAGGATTTCGCCGCGCTCGCGAAGCAGAACTCACAGGACCCGGGAAGTGCGGCAAACGGCGGCGACCTCGGCTACTTCCAGCAAGGCCAGATGGTCGGCCCCTTCAACGACGTCGCGTTCAAGCTCGCGCCGGGTGCGACGAGCGACCTTGTCGAAACGCAGTTCGGCTACCACATCATCCGGGTGGTCGAGAAGCAGCCGGCGCGTGCGGTCCCGCTCGACGAGGTGCGCGGCGAGGTCGTTCAGTTTCTCCAGAATCAAAACCGCCAGCAGCAGACGGAAGTGTTCGTCAACTCTCTGAAAGCCAAAGGCAAGGTCGAGATTCTGGTCTGAAGGGCGGAGATGCGCCTCGACGTCTGGCTCGATATCGCGTGCCTGTCGAAGACTCGGTCTGAAGCGAAACGCGCGTGCGAAGGGGGCAAGATCGAGGTCAACGGCGAAAAAGCCAAGCCGAACCGGATCATTCGTGAAGGCGACCGCATTCGTCTGAGCCGCGGCTTCGGCCGGCACCAGGACGTCATCGTCCGCATCCTGATAGACCAACACGTCAAGAAAGCCGAGGCGAAGGTCCTGTACGATGATGTGACGCCCAAGCCGACGGACGCCGAGATCGAGAGCCGTCGGATGGAACGCGCATACCGAGCGGCAGCCCAGGCCGCCGGAACACCCGACCGACGCCGGCGCCGCGAGATCCGCCGGTTCAAGGAAGGCCACTAGCCTCTGTGCCTCGCAATCAGGAAGTCATCCGCCAATGGAAAGTGCTCCACGCCCTGGAGTCGTCTCGGCACGGCGCGGGGATCGACGCACTCGCCGACGACCTCGGCGTGACGACTCGCACAATAAGACGGGATCTGGCCGCACTCCAAGAGGCCGGCTTTCCCTTGTTCGACGAGCGCGATGACGAGGGCCGGGTCAGGTGGAGGATCGACGGGCAGATTCTGAAAGGGGTCGAGACAGGGTTCACGCTCGCCGAGTTGTGCGCGTTGTACCTGAGTCGCAACATCCTCGAGGCGGTGACCGGTACTCCTTTTCAGCGGGATCTCACGAACGCGTTCGCGCGGCTCGAAAAGATGCTCTCGCCTCGCATGAGGCAATTCCTCGACCGGCTTCCGTCCGTGCTCGTGGCCAAGGCCGGTCCGCGCGCCTCTGGCGCCGCGTCACAGCCCGAGACCGTCGCCCGACTGCTCGAAGCGACCCTGCATTATCGAGCCGTGACGATGCGGTATCACTCGGTGTCGAGCGGCCGGGTGAAGGACTACATCGTTCACCCTTATCGGCTCGCTTTCGCTCAGGGAGGGTTGTACCTTCTGGCGTACGTGCCAGAATACAACGACGTTCGGACGTTCGCCATGGACCGGGTCCGGTCCGTCTCGCTCGAGAAAGAGACTTTCACGCCCCAACAGGCAATGGCGGAAGATGTGTTTGCCAACTCCCTTGGCGTCAACACAGGGCCGGCGGCACACGTAGAACTGGAGTTCGAGGCACGCGTCGCGCCGTACGTCCGTGCGCGTGTCTGGCACCCGTCGCAGCATCTTCGAGAAGAACCTGACGGTCGGCTCGTCGTCACGATGGATGTGTGCCACGACTGGGCGCTGCGAAGCTGGATTCTCAGCTGGGGTCCTTTCGCGCGCGTCGTGTCGCCGATCTCGCTTGCCAAAGAGATCCGGTCGGATCTTCAATCGGCAGGCGGAAGATATACCCACGCGTAGGGCTGTGCCCACGCTCCTGAGAGGACTTCCCTTATGCGACGCCCCACTCGTCTGATCGCTCTGGTCGTGGCGGTCATGCTCTTCATGGCCGGACCAGCGCTCGTGCGCTTCTACACCGACTGGCTGTGGTTTGGAGAGGTGGGTTACCAGCAGGTCTTCTTGACCATGCTTCGAAGCCAGGGCACCTTGTTCACGGCTGTTTTCGTGACCAGCGTGCTGTGGCTGGTGCTGAACCTCCGAGTTGCCGTCGCCTCCGTAGGTGACGTGCGGCCAGTGTTTACCACTCGCGAGGGACTCGAACTGGCGCTGCCGGGTCGGCAGCAGCTTCGAACCCTGGTCATGGGGGTGGCCCTGGTCGTCTCCATTCTCGTCGGGTTGTTTGCAGCCTCGTCACCTCGTTGGGAGATCTGGCTGACCTGGCGAAACGCCGTAGCGTTCGGGCAGGCCGACCCCATACTCGGCCGGGATGTCTCCTTCTACGTCTTCTCACTGCCCTTCTTCCAATTCATCCAAGGAGTCGGGCAGGCGCTCGTCGTCCTGGCGGCGCTCGGTTCAGGCGCTCTGTATCTGGTGTCTGGCAGTCTGACATCCGGGTTTCCCTCATCGCTCTCGATGTCACCCGCCGCGCGCCGGCATCTGTCGCTCCTCGCGGCCACTTTCCTGCTCCTTCTGGCGGCGGGTGCGTGGCTTCGTCAAGCGGAACACCTGGTCGAATCGTCGGGGCTCATTCACGGCGCCAATTACGCGGACGTGCACGGGCGGATGCCGGCGGCTCTGGTCTTGATGGTTGCGTCGGTCGTCGGGGCCGCTTTGGCGGCCATGCAAGCGTTCAGTTTTCGCAATTGGCCGATACCCGCCGCGGTCGGGCTGTACCTGTTGATCTCGATCGGTGGCGAGGTCTACGCAAGCCTGTTGCAGCGGTTCATCGTGACGCCGAACGAACAGACTCGGGAAGCGCCGTACATTCAGAACAACATCGCTGCCACACGCCGTGCCTTCGCGCTCGATGGCGTCGAGGAGCGGGAGCTCTCTGGCGACGCGCTGCTCACGCGCGACGACATCAGTCGCAATGCCACCACGCTCGAGAACGTGCGGCTCTGGGATCATCAGCCGCTGCTCGAAACCTTCGGGCAGATTCAAGAGATCCGCACCTACTACGATTTCGTGTCAGTCGACAACGATCGCTATCAAATTGGCGGAGCGCTTCGACAAGTCATGTTGTCGGCACGCGAGCTCAACTCGGCGAGCCTGCCGAACCGCACTTGGGTCAACGAGCGGCTCACCTTCACACATGGTTACGGCCTGACGCTGGGTCCAGTGAATCAAGTGACCGAGGAAGGGCTCCCCGTGCTCTTCGTACGGGATCTTCCACCCGTCGTGACCGCGCCTGGCCTGAAGATCGACGAGCCCAGCTTGTACTTCGGCGAATTGTCGAACGACTTCGTGATCGTGCGGACCAACACGCGCGAGTTCCACTATCCGCGCGGCGACGACAACGTGTTCAACCAGTACTCAGGACGCGGTGGGCTCGAGCTGAATTCCCTCTGGAGAAAAGTACTGTTCGCGTTGCGGTTCGGCTCGTATCAGATCGTGCTGAACGACGGCATCGGTCCAGAGAGCCGAATCCTGTTCAATCGCAACATCGGCGATCGGGTCCGCACTCTGGCACCGTTTCTGGTCTTCGATCAGGACCCGTACCTCGTGCTCGCGGACGGGCGTCTGTACTGGATCTACGACGCCTACACCGGCAGCGGCCGGTACCCCTATTCCACACCCGTTGCCAATGGCCTCAACTACATCAGGAATGCCGTCAAGTTCGTGATCGACGCCTACGACGGAACGACAACGGCCTACCTGTCCGACGACAAGGACCCGATTGCGGCCACCTATGCCCGCGCCTTCCCTGGAATGTTCACGCCACTTTCGCAAATGCCGCCGGCCATTCGTGCGCATGTCCGCTATCCAGAGGACATCTTTGCCGTTCAGGCGCAGGTCTATACAACCTTCCACATGACGCAGCCCGCCGTGTTCTACAACCGGGAGGACCAGTGGGAGATCCCCGCCATCGATGAGGGCGGCGAGGCGCGGGCGATGCAGCCGTACTACACCATCATGCGACTGCCAGGCGAGACGAATGCCGAGTTCATCCAGATGCTGCCGTTCACGCCGCGCCGGCGCGACAACCTGGCTGCCTGGCTCGTGGCCCGGAGCGACGGTGAGCACTATGGCAGCTTGCGGGTCTTTGAGTTCCCAAAGCAGAAGCTCGTCTTCGGTCCCCGTCAGGTGGTGGCACGCATCGCGCAGGACCAGGCAATCTCGCCGCAGATCACGCTCTGGAATCAGCAGGGGTCGCAGGTCATCTGGGGCACTTTGATGGTCATCCCGATCGAGGAATCGCTGATCTACGTACGGCCGCTCTATCTTAGGGCCGCAGGCGGCCGGATTCCGGAACTGACGCGCGTCGTCGTCGCGTATCAGAACCAGATCGTGATGGAGGAAACGCTCGACGCGGGCCTGGCGAGGCTGTTCGGCGGACGCGGAACTTCGGCGACACCGGCAACGAGTGCACCTCAGCTAAGCGGGCCAGGTAGTCCGCAGCCAACCTCGATACCGGCCGCCTCGCCCGGTGTATCCGCCCCCAGCGACGCGCAATTCACCGCTTTGGCCACAGAGGCCCGCCAACACTACGACCGTGCGCTGCAAGCGCAAAGAGCCGGAGATTGGGCCAGGTACGGCGAAGAGATCAAGCTCCTGGGGGAAACGCTCGAACGGATGCGGGGACGATAAAACAACTTCCAACTCCCAACCACTCACGCTTGTCCAACTCCCAACGTCCTTGGAAACCGGAGTTCTTAGGAATTGGACAGGTAGTGGTTGGGAGTTGGAAGTTGACAGGTATCTTTTGAGCGTATGCGCTTCAAGCTCACCCTCGAGTACGCCGGAACGAGATACAGCGGCTGGCAGATTCAGCAGAACGCGAAGACGGTCCAGGGCGAGCTGGAGCGTGCAATCGGCAAGGCGACCGGCACCAACGACTTCGAGCTGTACGGCTCGGGTCGGACCGACGCCGGCGTTCATGCGCTCGCACAGGTCGCTCACCTCGACGCCCGGACGTCGCTGCCCCCCGAGACCTTGCGGCGGCGCATCAACGACGAATTACCCACCGATATCAACATCCTTCGCGTCGAGCCCGTCCGTCATCGATTCCACGCACGTCACAGCGCCGTGGCGCGCAGCTACCTCTACCAGATATCGCGACGTAGAACCGCGTTTGCCAAGCCTTTCGTGTGGTGGGTCAAAGAAGAGCTCGACATAAAGCTGATGCGCTCCGCCGCACAGCGTTTTGTCGGCCTTCACGACTTCAGAGCGTTTTCGGACGACGATCCGTCAGAGAAATCAACCGGCGTCCTGGTCGAGGCGCTCGACATTCAAGAAGACGCCGATCTCATACTCATTCGGATCGAGGGCTCGCATTTCATCTGGAAGATGGTGCGGCGTCTTGTCGGCGTGCTCGTCGAAGTAGGCCGAGGAGGAACGGCCCCGGAGGATCCAGCCGCGATTGCCCGGCTCACTGCCCCAGCGGCGGGGCTTTTTCTGGAACGCGTGTACCACGAAGGCGAGCCGCGACAACGGCCCGCCTCCCCTACCCGCCTGGCCCGATTCTCTTAGACCTTCCTGCGATAAGGCGCAATCAGACCAGCGCGTGTGGGCAGATAGATCACGTCTTCCGTCGCATCTCGCCTCTTGAAGACCGGGAAGCCCGCATAGTCTCCGACGCGCACGAACGCTGTCGGCTCCAGGAGAACCGCGGCGCCACTGTTCACCCACTTCTGATCCTCGAACCTTACCCACAGTCCATCGTTACTCTCTGGGCGAAGAAGGCTGACCATCGGAGGCGCATCGACGCGGGTCGGCACGCTCGGGACCGCCACGGCCGCAGTGCTCGCTACGCTCGTGGGGGCGGCGCCTGTCTGGATCGCCGACTCGGGAGTGGCAGCGCTGATGGCTCCAATCGTGAGCGGCAGCGCCGTTGGCGGAATGGCGTTGGCGATCGTATACCTCGCCTGGGGCAACAGTCTCACGGGAAAGGACGGAGGGCGGCTGCCAGTGGTCCCAGCGAGATCACCTTGTCGGAGACGCTCGTACGGCTGCAGCAAACCACGACCAATAGGAACGAAGACGATGCTGTACGGCTCGAGCGTAGCGTCGGCGTAGATCGGCACTCCGTTGTAGTGACCGGTCCGGACCATCACGTTGCCGTTGAAGAAAACAGCCGCGCCAGCCTGATAGTACAGGTCGCCCGCAAATTGCAGCGGCTCGCGAAGCTGATACCAGGCCTCCGAGGTCGCGTCGACGAGCGGCGCTTCGGTGGGCCGCATCTGGACCTGCGCTGAGACAGTTGCTGAGATCGTAAGAGTGAGTGCGATGATGAGACCACGCATACGGGGCTCCAGTTCTGCGCGGTGGAGACGCGCTGTAGTCATGCTACAACGCTCCAATCCCTGCGGATCACCGATGCTCTATTTAGTGCCTTATGTCTGCCTCTGGGATGTCGTCTTCCTGTGGGGTGTCTTCCGTCGGTGTAACGCTTGGGAGTTGCATCATCGATAAACGAAGAACGATGAACGAATGATTGATTGGCATCATCGATAAACGATGATCGAATGATTGATTGAACCAATCGATCATCCGATCATCGTTCATTCGATCATCGATGGCTAAGGCCTATTACTCGCCGGCGGTGTAACGCCGTTCAACCGAAGGTACACGGCTAGTTGGCCATAAATATCCTGGCTGTGGGTAATTGAGAAATAGACGACCCGAAGCCGGCTGGTGGTCGGTCCCATGAACGGCATCGACTGGACGCGTTCGGTAAGTTGCGCGTCGTTGAATTCCTTCAGTACTGCTGCGCCGTAGGCAGTGGATTGATTCAACGCTGCGATGATGTCTGCTTTGGAAGTCGCCTTCAGGTTGATCGTTGGGGTCGGCGTCTTCCCCCCGAGCGTGCTCATTAGTTTGACGTCGATGCCGACGACGTGCAGCACTCGCTCGCCGAAGCTCTCCTGCGCCGGCGTGGGCTTGAAGCTGAACTTGTCGTCGGGCATCGCAGTAACAACACCGACCATCAACTGCCCGTTTCGGCCCCAGTCCTGCTGAATTTCACACGCAATCGTCGTGCATGGCGGCGGTCCGCCGGCACGCCCCTGCGCCAGGAGCGGCGAAGCCGCAAGAACCATGGCACCCACGAGATACACAAATCTCTTCATCGGTACTCCTTTGACATGATGTAAGAAAACGAAACCGGGTTTGGTTTTTCGAGAACGGGAGAGTCAAACCGGGTTTCCTCAATCATCAACCATTTGCAGTGCGCCTACAAAGCGGAACTGAAGAACTCCAGTGTCGTTCGCCAGTGCCGCTCAGACGCGTCGCGGTCATAGACGAGGTGGCCCGTGACCGCGAATCCGTGCTTCGCGTTCTCGTAGACTTCCAGCGTGTAGTCTACGCCGGCTCCGTCAAGTGCCTGCTCGAGGCGCTTCCTCTGCTCAGGCGAAAAACTGGGATCGAGCTCGGCAACTCCCACGTACAGTCGGGCCAGGATTCTGTTTGCTAGCAGATGTGGACTGTCGGGCTTGTCCGTGGCCAGCGATCCACCATGAAAAGAGGCTGCCGCCGCCACGCGATCCGGGAACGTGCCGGCCGCTTTCAGGGCATATCCGCCGCCCATACAGTACCCAAGCGTTCCAATCTTCCCTTTCCGAGCGGATTCTGTGTTGTCGAGGAACTCGATCACGGCGGTCGTGTCAGACATCACCAACGTGCCATTGATCGACCGAATCATCCCCATGAACCGCTCACGCTCCGTGCTTTCGGCGGCGACACGATGCTTGTCAAACGGCTCAAACGATCCGGATCGATGGTAGAGATTCGGCACAGCCACGAAGTAACCGTTCGAAGCCAGTCGCTGGGCCATTTCATCGAGTTCTGGCCGAATCCCGAACGCGTCCATATAGACGATGATGGCGGGGCAGGAGTCCGAGCCGTCGGGCTGAAAGGTGTGGCAATCCATTGCTCCGTCCGGCGTTTCGAGCCGGACTGGGCGTGCAGTCACTCGGTTCTCCTTTCGAGAGAGCGCTAATAGCCGTGCTACAGTCCGGTCGCTAAGCTAGCTAGTAGCTGGTAGCCGGTAGCCGGTAGCTCGTAGCTCCTAGCGAAGGGTCTATTTTATGCGCTTCTTGCTCGCGGTCTGCTGCGTCGCAATCCTCGCGCTCGTTTCGCTTGGCGCGGTGCCCAAGCAGTCTGGGCTGCGGATGCAAAGCGAGGTGTTGGTCGAAGGCGCGATGAGAGTCGAGAAGGTCAAGGACGGCCTCTTCGTGATCCGCGGCCCATTCGTTCCGTGCGGGACCCGTGGATGCACACCCAACGGGGCCGATGACGGCCTGATTCACGAGCCGGGAGATGTGGCGGTGCGTGTTACGCCCGAGGGCGCGATTCTCGTTGACGACAAGTATCCGGAAAACGTCGCCGACGTGCTCGAGAAGATGAAGAGCGTGACCTCGCAGCCGCTCCGCTACATGCTCAACAGCCATCACCACGGCGATCACGTCAGCGGCAACCAGCGGATCCTCGAGCGAGGGATCGACATCATCGCGCACCGCAACATCCGCGAGAACTTTCTCAAAGCCAAGCAGCCCGGTGCGCCAAATATCGTCTTTTCCGATCGGGGAGCTGTGTATCTTGGAGGCGTGGAGGTGCAGATGCTGTGGCTTGGGCGTGGGCACACCAACGGAGACACGGTCATCTACTTCCCTGATTTGAAGACCGTTCACGTCGGCGACCTGATCATCGACGCTATGCCTGTCATCGACTACGCGAACGGCGGCAGCGCCCTCGAGTTCGTAAAGACGATCGACAACGTCCTGCAGATCGACTTCGACACGATGATCCCCGGGCACGGCCGTGTGATGACGAAAGACGATGCCCGCGCATATCGCGTGAGGTTTCAGGCGATGAACGACCGCGCGCGCGAGGTGATCAGGAAAGGCGTTTCGAAGGACCGCTTCGTGGCGGATCTTCGGCTCCAGGACTTCGGCTGGGAGAAAAGCGTGAGCACCTCAGCGTTCATGCGGAGCGTGGACCAGTACTACGATGAGATCGCAGCGACTTCTGGTACCCCTCGGTAGGACCAGAAACGGATGAGGCCTGGCTTCGACCTGGACGCGTACTTCGCGCGCATCGGCTATGTTGGCGCTCGACGCCCAGAGCTCAACACGCTCGCCGCCATTCACCTTGCGCACGCTCAGACGATCCCGTTCGAGAACCTGAACCCCCTGATGAAATGGCCAGTTCATCTGGACGCGCAATCGCTTCAGCAGAAGCTGGTCGGCAGCGGTCGCGGCGGCTACTGCTTCGAACAGAACCTACTGCTCAACCATTCGCTGAAGGAACTTGGCTTTGAGGTTACGCCGCTCGCAGCGCGCGTCCTGTGGAACTACCCGGAGAGTACGGTCACGCCGCGCAGCCACATGCTGCTGCTCGTCACGCTTGGCGGCAGATCCTACATCGTCGATGCGGGGTTCGGTGGGATGACTCTCACAGGGCCGCTCCTGCTTATACCGGACACCCCGCAGGCCACACCCCACGGCGTGTTCCGCCTGGTTCGCGCGGGTCAGGGGTTCGTGTTGCAGGCGGAAACGGGAGACGCCTGGAAGGCGCTCTATCGATTCGATCTCCAGGAGCAGTTTCAGCAAGACTTCGAAGTGTCGAGTTGGTATCTCTCAAATCATCCGGAGTCGCAATTTGTGACCACGCTTATCGCCGCGCGGCCTGACCACGATTGCCGCTACGCTCTTCGCAACAACGAGTTTGCCACTCACCAACTGGACGGCAGCACCGAGCGGCGTCTACTCGCGAGCGCGGACGAGCTACGAACGGTGCTCGAATCGACGTTTTGTTTGACTCTACCGGACGCGCCCGAGCTGAGTGCCGCCCTGGAGAGCGTCATCTCACGCGCTGGATCTCACTAACGGCCGATACGCGGCTCGCCCGTAAAGGCCAGAAGCCTGAATCTGCCGGAATAGCCCTGATGTGGGGTTTGGAGTGAGCTGGATGGCAGCAATTCTGCAGCTGGGTAGAAGGTATGGCCCAGCATTCATTGCATCGAACCTCTGGCATAGATGCACCGGCCGATCCGTGCCGTGGGCGTCATGGGGTTCTCAGCACTGCGGCTGCTCTTCTTGCATCCCTTACCTTGGTCTGCACTTCGTGCGTCCGTCCAACGCCTCGCCCGACCCATCCGAATTCGAAGCCTGTAGATCTTGCTCGCCTCTGGCAAGAACCTCGCGACTTGCAGAGTCGTGACCTGTTCAATGGTCCAGGTGGCGAAGCGCTCGCACCAAGTGCCAATGCCCCATATGTGTTCGTCGAGGAAGATCGCAGCGGTTACAGCCATGGGTATGAGGTGCGTGGACCGAAAGGCCTGACGTGGCGTGTGAAGTTGGGCCCTGAAGCGCAACCCGAGGTGGTCACGTCCCGCGTTCTCTGGGCAATTGGGTACCATCAACCTCCGACCTACTACCTCCCGAGCTGGACGCTCGTCGGCACAGTGGCCGGCCCACAGCCGGCGGGACGGTTTCGGCCAGACCTCACAGATCGACAAGTGGTAGATGAATGGTCGTGGTACGAGAACGAGTTCGTTGCGACTCGGCCCTTCAAGGCACTCCTCGTCGCCAGTCTTGTCCTAAACAGCTGGGATTGGAAGACGTCGAACAATAAGATCTATCAAGTGGACGATCCGAACGGCGGGTCGCAGCGGCTTTACGTGGTCAGAGACCTCGGCGCGTCACTTGGCAAGACGACGTTTCCTCCCTTCTTCAAGTGGCTTCCAGTGAGAGGACTGGGTCAAGGCACACGAAACGATCTCGAGGGCTTCGAGGCGCAGCACCTGGTGAGAAGGGTCAAGGGCGAACGGGTGGAATTTGACTACCGCGGAATCCACAGGCCGCTCGTCGATTCGCTCTCCGTTGACGACGTCGTGTGGACCTGCCAGTTGATGTCGCGTATCTCCGATTCGCAGTGGCACGACGCGTTCAGCGCGGCCGGCTATTCTGCCGTTCAGAATCGGCGGTACGTCACAAAGATCAAAATGAAGATCAGCGAAGGCCTGAGTCTAAATCAGCACTGAGAAGATGGTCGGGGCGACTGGATTCGAACCAGCGACCTCTCGGTCCCGAACCGAGACAGAGAATCGTCTCTCAGGCGCGATCGAGATCAGAATCCTCGCTGCATAACGTCAGCATAACGTCCTGTCGCTCTCAACCTGCTGCCAGCTCCCGAGCATGGGTTATCTCTCGCCGGCCAACGGGCCGCACGTCGGACGCTTCTACCGTAACGACGGCAGCGGTCTTTCCGTCGAGGGTCGTGAACTCGACCTCATACGCCTTGCGGTCCGCGTACACATGAACAACCGTGCCCACGTCCCCGGCCTCCAGGCTCTCCGCAGGCACCGGGGCGGTCAGGACGATCCGGTCGAGTTCGCTTATCATCGCCGCCCTCACTTATCACTAGGATACGCGGTCACTAAACGCGGCCCTTCCTCACCGAGATCGATGATCCAGACCGACCTCACACCGGCACTCTTGCCCGCTGGGGACCTAATGGCTCCGTCCACAACGTACTTTCGGCCGTGCGAGGACTCCACTTCCTGGACGACTTCGCCCTCTTGGGCCAGCGCGGCCAGGGCGCCGATCAGCTCCGCCGCGCTCTCGCGGGAAAAGCCAAGCGCTGTGAAAAAGGCAGCCTTCCCGCCGTTGTCCGGGTGAGCCGGGTTGAGCAAGTATTCGGCAACCTTGCGTTCATCAACAATCGCAACGTCTGCGTTTGGCAGTCTCACGTCTCAGGCTGCTGGGATGCGCAGGGTTCGGCGCTCACGTTCCGCCGCGTACGCCAAGCTCGCCCGGATGTCGTCGGGTTTTAGTTGTGGGAACTCGGCCAGGATCTGCTCTTCGGACATGCCGCCGGACATGCCGCCCGCCAGGTATCCCAGGATGTCGCCGACGGTGATACGAGTCCCACGGATACAGGGCTTCCCAAACCGAATCGCGGAATCGACGCTGATGCGATCGAGGAGCCCCATAGACACAGTGTAAGGCAGTCGAACTCGGGACGGCAAAGCTTTCGGCCGGTCCGCCTACCCTCGATTCAGCCGCACCGCTGCAGCCAACAAATGCGAGTCCCGAGCGTGGAGGTAGCGTTGCGTGGTTCGGCCGTCCTTGTGGCGAGCGAGCTTCTGCGTGACCACGGGATCGCCCGTGTTCTCAATCGTGCGCGACACGAACTCGTGGCGAATCGTGTGCCACGTCAGACCCTTGTGGCGACCGAAATCAAGCTCGGCGAGCCGAAACAACTTGCGCCACATGCGACGGAAGCCGAATCTTCTCCGCCCGCAAGCGCGCGAGGCGCTCGTCGAGGGATTGAATCCGAGTCTGGACTTTTTGGGGTTGAGGCATTAGCACTCCGATGTGACTGGCCAGGCGTGTCTAGAGAGCAAGACCCGCCCTATCAATCTCGCAAACGCGCTCAGGCCAATGACATCGTAGGACGGGTTTTCGTGGGCGGTCGGCACGTCCACTCGCGCCGCAATCGTCTGAAACGCGATGACATCGGATGGAGTCGAGATCCCGACGGCAGAATGCTCTTGACAGCCTCTCAGGCGGGCACCGTCGCGAGCTCTCTTGGTCGCGCGATGGACTCAAAACCGAGCGACGGAAGACTGAAGCGCGGATTCAGGCCGTTTCTCGGACCCTTGCATAACGATCTGACAAACCTCTCGGCGGCCTACCGCGATTTGGTCAGCTGTTTTCAGGGTGTTTCAGCCGTGCTCTGCATAACGTCAGCATAAGGATCTGACGCCGAAATCGACCGATCATGACCAACCATCACCGGTCATGACATTTGGCGTCGTGAAGATTTGCTAACGATTGAAGGGAGGTTGGTCGGGGCGACTGGATTCGAACCAGCGACCTCTCGGTCCCGAACCGAGCGCTCTACCAAGCTGAGCCACGCCCCGTTTGCGAGTAGTGTCTTCGGTTCGAGAGACCGAAGATGGCGGAACGAAGAAGTGTACTCGTTGCCGGCGGGTCCTGCAACCAAACGGGCAACTCCTGCCTGCTCTCTTTGGGAGTTGGGTTCTTGTTGGGAGTTGGGAGTTGGGTTCCCCTTGGGAGTTGGGAGTTCCGGTCTAGGCGGGGTTGCGTCCGCGCGGCGACCCGAGTACCTTGCCGCAATGCCGATCTTCGAATACCGCTGCGGCGGATGCGGGCACGAGTTCGAGCGGCTCGTGAGGACTGGTGACACTCCGGAGTGCCCCGCCTGCCACAGCCGCACGCTCGAGCAACTACTGTCGCAAGTGGCGGTCAGCTCAGAAAACACTCGCAGCGCCTCGTTCCAGAAGGCCAAGCAGCGGGCCAAGCTCGTGCAACGCGACAAAGACCACGCGCAGATGGAGTACGAGAAGAAGCACCACGAGGAAGGACACTAAACGGCAGGTCCACACCCCTCGAGGTTGCTCGGGGTGCCCTGAGCGACAGTCGAAGGGCAAAGCAGGACCTGCTACGATCTACTCCCCGCTCGTGCCGGCTGGTGAATCCCCCACCAATCCCGGGCGCGGTCCTCGGTCCAGGCGTTGGCGCCCTCGATCGCAGACAGCCGATGCGACAACTCCCTCGCGGTCTGCGGACGCTCCTTAGGGTTCTTTGCCAAGCAGGACAACACGAGATCATCGAGCGCCGCGGGGATCGGCAGTTCGGTATGCGCCGACGGCGGGATGGGCGCCGTGTGAGCGTGATGCATCAAGAGCGCCAACGGCGTTTCCGCCGTGAACACGAGTTGCCCCGTGAGCAGCCAGTAGGCCACACAGCCAGTTGCGTAGATGTCCGCTCTCCCGTCGAGATCCGACCCGCCGAGCGCCTGCTCCGGTGCAATGAACGCCGGCGTACCCTGAACGGACATCTCCTGTGTCAGCGCCAGCCCTGTCTCGGTGGCGTCGCGGGTCGACTTCACGATTCCGAAATCCAACACCTTCACGAAATCGAGCTCTTCGCCGTACCGGCATAGGAAGATGTTCGCGGGTTTGATGTCGCGGTGCACGAGACCGATTGACTCCGCCTCTGAAAGCGAGTGACACACCTGCCGCAGTAGATGGATGACTCGCTCGGCCGGAAGGGGCCCCGTGCGCTGCACGAGCACGTCGGCGTTGAGCCCCTCGAGCAGTTCCATCACGTAGTAGAACGAACCGTCAGAGGCGATCCCGAAATCGAAAAGGTTCACGGTATGCGGCGAGCGGAGGCGGGCAATCACCTGCGCCTCGCGCTCGAACCGGCGCTGTGCGTCCTCCGACACGCCGGGCCGGCCGTCAGACGTGAGCGAGGGTCGAATGAGCTTGATGGCGGCGGGCCGAGCCAAGAGACGGTGCTTCGCTCGCCAGACTTCGCCCATTCCGCCTTGTCCCAGCAGTTCAACGAGGTGATAGCTTCCCAACTCGCGAGCGCGACTGACCTCTGTGCCAAGGGAGTACACCACGCGCGCGCCTACGTAGGCCATGACGACGACGAGCAGGTACGGAAAGACGAGCCAGAAAAAGAACTGTGCGGGATCGGGCCTGAACGACGTGGTGTTGCGTCGCCATCGCGAGCGCGACCATGACGGGAACCGAGCTCGACCGACGCCAGAGCGGCCACCACGGCCCTGCGCGGCTCGGTCGGCACGACGATGGTGAACAGCATGGTCCACACGGCGACCCACGAGAGCCCCAGCCAGCGCACGCTGGCACTGAGGCCCATGGGATCGAGGAACTCGGCCGCGGCGATGAAGTAGCTGCTCACCACCTCGAACGCCAAGCCGATCATCATCACAGCGGGCAGCGGAACGCGAGCGCTTCGAATGACGGCGGCGACCAATAGGGCGATCGAGATCGAGATCGCGCCGGGGCCCCATACCCTGAAACTCTGGAATAGCAGTTCCCGATCTTGCTCGAACAGGAGCGCCGGAAAGAATCCGGCAAAGAAATACACGAAGGCATAGAGCAGCGCGAGCGTCCGAAGTCGTGCGGCGGACTGACTGAGCAGATCCGCGGGTAGCCCGGTGGCCCCTCCGCGGGAGCCGGATGTGGCTCTCCCCCCTCGAGGCAGGAGAACGGTTTCACCAGCCGGCGCTGCTGTCATGGGGCCCCAGTGTGGGTGCCAGCGAATGAGGTGTCAACCAAGGATCCAGAGGGGCGCCAGCAAGGCCAGGCGACGCGTCCCGAAGGTCGCCTCAGTTCTTGACAATCCAGAATCCCGCGGTATCCTCAACCTGTTTATTCCCAGGTGATAACGCAAAAAGCCACGCCAACACCGCACCCTGCGGCGGGGCTCAGGTCGCCTGATCGTATCCGCCCTTTTAGTCTCTTTCTTGCTGTTCTGCGGGGCTCAAACCGGGAGGTCCTGATGGGTCGTATTGCGAAGCTCGTTACGATTCTTGCGTGTGTCGTGTTCGTCCCCGCGGTGGTGTTCGCCCAGGCGTCCATCACAGGCGTCGTCAAGGACGCGTCGGGCGCAGTTTTGCCCGGCGTGACGGTGGAAGCGTCGAGCCCGGTGCTCATCGAGAAAGTCGCGCTCGGTCGTCACGACGGAACCGGTCAATACCGAATTGTCGATCTTGCGTCCAGGCGTCTACTCCGTTACGTTCTCCTATGCCGCGGCTTCAGCACCGTCAAGCGCGACGGAATCGAGCTGACGGGCAGTTTCGTCGCCACCGTCAAGCGCGGACCTGCGCGTCGGGGCGCTCGCGGAAACGATCACGGTCAGCGGTGAATCGCCGCTCGTGGACGTGCCAGAGCTCGCGGACGACAGCAGACAATCGACAACGAGGTCTTATCGTCACGATTCCTATCGAGCCGGCAGTACTTCGGCCTCACGACGTTCGTGCCCGCGCTCAACATTCAGGGGCAGGACGTCGGCGGCACGAACCGCTCCATCTTCAGCGTGTTCCAGGCCCACGGTGGCCGGCGCAATGAGGGACAGGTCCAGGTCGACGGCCTCAGCATCGGATGGGTAGGGTATGGGCGTTTCGATCTACGTTCCGGAGGTCAGCGTGGCGCAGGAAGTGACCTTCAGCTTGAGCGGTGGCATGGGCGAGGCGCCAACCGGCGGGCCGCAGATGAACATCGTGCCGAAGGCGGGCGGCAACATCGTCGCCGGCAGTTTCTTCACGACCTTGCCGGAGAGGACGATGGCAGGGCACAATCTCACGCGAGGCCCACAAGGCCGCGGGCCTGCGCGTGGGCCGAGAGCTGAGAAGTTGTGGGACGTCAACGGGTCGTTCGGCGGTCCGATCATGCGGGACAAAGTCTCTGGTTCTATGGACGGCCGTCACCAGGGGACTCGTCAGCTCGTGGCCGGAGGTCTGGGCCAACAGGAACGCCGGCGATCCCACGAAGTGGACCTACGACCCGGACTTCAGCCGTCAGGCCGAAAGACGACGGCACGTGGAAGAACGTCGAGCATCCGTCTCACCTACCAGGCGTCGCCACGTAACAAGGTCGCCATCTGGTGGGACGAGCAGGTGAATTGCCAGTCGTGCATAAACAGCGGCGCCTCTGGAGGGGCGTCGGCTACGTTTGCCGCCACGTCCCTCTCCCCTGAGGCTGACGGCCGGTTCTACAACCCGATTCGCATGGCTCAGGCGACCTGGACCTCACCTCTGACGACGAAAATGCTGCTCGAGGCCGGATTCGGGCTCGGTCCCCGGGCACAGTTCGGCGACAAGGAGCGGGAAGACACGAACAAGGATTTGATTAGGGTCAACGAGGCAGCAGGGATCATTCCGAATCTCACCTACCGTGGGCTGCAGTGGGCGCGCAACTACGGCGAGATGTACACCTATCGAGGAGCGCTGTCGTATATCACGGGCGCGCATAGCATGAAGGTCGGCGCCCAGTTGCAGCGCGTCAAGGCAGGCAACCGCTCCTACTACAACAACCAGCGGCTGCACTACAACTTCGCCAACACGGTTCCGACCCAGCTGACGATGTTCGCGAACCACGCGGCGGACAACCCCTGGAACACCAACTTCAGCCAGTTCTACGTCCAGGATCAGTGGACCGCTGGGCGGCTGACGCTGCAGGGCGGGCTGCGATTCGAGTACATCAGCAGCTTCTACCCCGAGGGCCGTCTCGGAGAGGACCGGTTCGTTCCGACAGCGGTCGTGTTTCCCGCGCAGAGCGCGGGCGTCGGCCCGAAGGACATCAACCCGCGACTCGGCGCGGCCTACGACCTGTTTGGGAACGGAAAGACGGCCTTCAGATTCAGCATGGGCCGGTATCCGACTCCCACGAATGCGTACCGAGACCTACGGCGGTCTGCAGCAGCCTATCTCGCGCGTTGCCACCAACACGAACCGCGCGTGGGCAGACGCCAACGCAAACTACATCCCTGACTGCGACTTGTTGAACCTCGGGGCAAACGGAGAATGCGGGGCGGCCAATCCGAACTTCGGTCGCGCGGTGTTCTCCACGACCTACGATCCGGAGATCCTCAACGGCTGGAACATCCGCGAGTACACCTGGGATCTGAACGCCGGCGTGCAGCACGAGATCCTGCCACGTGTGTCCGCCGACGTTTACTACGTTCGGCGCAGCTGGGGCAACCAGACGGTAACCGACAATCGTGCGTACTTGCCGGCCGACTACGATCGGTTCAGCCTGACGGCGCCGAACCACTCGACGCTGCCGGACGGCGGCGCTTACCGAGTGAACGGCCTGTACGAGCTCAAAGCGAACGTACCGTTCGGGCGCGTCGACAACTTCGTGACGTTTGCGAAGAACTACGGCGCTATCAGCGAGACCTACAACGGTGTGGACCTGACAATCAATACCCGGCTGACCAATGGGCTTACCGTTCAGGGAGGCATCAGCACCGGACGATCGGCCTTGAACAACTGCGAAGTGATGGAGCAGGTTCCAGAGGCGCTCACGGGCGCGGCCCCACCGTTTGTGCGTTCGCCTCTCGACTTCTGCGACACGAAGACGCCGTTCCTGACCCAGGTGAAGGGATTCGCGACCTACCTGATTCCCCGCATCGAGGTGCAGGTGGCCGGAACGTTCCAGAGCCGGCCGTTCGTCGGCACCAACGTTCCGTCCGTACAGTCGCAGAGCCTCGCCGCGAACTGGCTTATCTTCAACGCGAATGTCGCTCCCGAGCTCGGGCGCCCGCTGTCTGGGAACGCGCAGAGCACCTTTGTGAACCTGGTCGAGCCGGGTTCGCTGTACGGCGACCGCATCAATCAGGTCGATTTCCGCGTCGGTAAGATCCTGCGGTATGGGCGCACGCGGGCCAATCTCGCCGTGGACCTGTTCAATATCTTCAACGCGAGCCCGGTGGGGATGTACAACCAGACGTTTGCCGGGAACGGAGCGAGCTGGCTGCAGCCGACTTCCATCATCGCAGCGCGTATTGTGAAGCTGAGCGTGCAGTTCGATTTTTAGAGAACAGATCGGTCAACTTCCAACTCCCAACCTCTGACGCTTGCCCAACTCCCAAGCATTGCTTGGGGGTTGGGGGTTGGTCGAGCGACGGTCGTTGGGAGTTGACGAGATTCTCTTCGCGGGGCTTTAGGCTCGCGTCAGCGAACGTCAGCCGTGCTAGCCAAAGGCAGCCCCTCGACGTATTTCAGGGCCTCGTACGCCGTCATGTCGGGCTGAAGGGGTGTGAGGGAAATGTAGCCGTCGCGCACGGCCTGATAGTCCGACCGATCGTGGGGCTCCCAGTGGTTCTCCCCTTCCTCGATCCAGTAGTAGGACTTGTGCCGTGGATCCGTTCGTTCGCTGACAACCGTCACGTGGTTGCGTTTGGCCTGTACGGTAACGCGGAAACCCTTGTGTGAACCCGACGGGACGTTGATGTTCAGCAGCGTGAATTTCGGCATGCCGTGTTCGAGCACGGCTCTCGCCACCTGCTCGGCAGCAATCGCGGACGGACCGAACTCGCAGTCGTCTTGAACCCGCTGCGCTGATATCGCAATGCTCGGGATCCCAAGCAGCGCCCCCTCGAGCGCGCCCGCGACCGTACCCGAATACGTCACATCATCGCCGAGATTCCATCCTTTGTTGATCCCCGACACGATCAAATCAGGGTTGCCCCGAAGCACGTGGGTGATCGCGATGTTGACACAGTCGGTCGGCGTGCCATCGACGGCAAAGACCCGCGGTCCGATGGTGTCGATGCGAAGAGGTCGGCGGAGGGTGAGCGCATGACCAATCGCACTCGCTTCTTGGATCGGTGCGACCACCGTGACTTCGCCTAGGGGAACGAGCACGTCGGCCAAGGCTCGAATTCCTTCCGAGTGCACGCCATCGTCATTGGTTACGAGGATTCGCCGCATGGGAATCACCGATGTTACCTCACTGCTCTTACCGAGGTCCGGCCGAAGCCGGACACTACGGTACTTCTCGGCGGTCATCCGACGCCGCAGTAGGCACGACCCACCCGAGGCCACCCTCAGCCGGCTGACCCAACCAAGCATTCAGACGGGGCGGGAAGGCTACTCAACCTAGTAGATGACACGGCGTGCTTCCACGCCCTTGCTCTGCAACGAGAAGCGTTGCTCGGGCACGACGTCGCCCGAGATGAGGCGCATCACATACTCGCCCACTGCCGGGCCGTGCTTGAAGCCATGACCCGACCCACCACCGACGATCCACACGTTCTTGAAATCAGGATGGCGATCGATCAGAAAGTCCCCGGTTGACGTGTTCTCGTACTGGCACACACGACTCTCCACGAGAGGCGCATCGGACAACGCAGGCAACCGGAGCCGCAGCCACGACCGAGCTTTCTCGACGCTCTCGGCGTCGATGGTTCGGTCGCCGGTGTCCGGATCGAACGGGGCACCATGGGCATCGAGGCCAACTTTCAACCCCCGACCCTCGACGTCGGGGAGGCCGTATACGCCCGAAGAGAAGTCCAGCCACGCAGGTGTGCGAGGCGCACTGAACCTCTCGTCACCCGACGGTGTGCCGAAGTACATGACGACTTGCCGAGTGGGACGAATGCGTCGCCCGAGCAGCTCTGGAAACAGAGACGGAAGCCATGGTCCGCACGCGAAGACAAAGAGGTCGCCAGAAATCTCGGTGCCGTCTGAGAGCCTCACCGACGTGACGGGCCCGGAAGTCAACGGTGCAATTACTCGTCCGCGACGCAAGACGACTCCGCTTCGCGTCAACTCATCCGCCAATGTTCGAACCGCGCGCCTGGCCATCAGCACGCCGCATGCGGGCTCGAGCAACGCCAGTTGGACACCGTCAGCGACGAGGTGCGGATATCGAGAGCGCAAGGCTCCCCTGTCCAGTGCTATGACAGGGTACCCACCTCGTTCAAGAGTCTGCCGTGTCGCTGCGGCATACGCGTCGTCCTCCGCGGCAAGCCACAAGACTCCAGACTCGTGCCAAAGCGGTTCAGCCGTACGGTTTCTTGCCTGAAGCTCGAGCCAGAACTCACGAGACCTCGAGGCCATGCGCGAATAGATCTCGTCGGGGCCATACCCACAACGCAGGATTCGAGACTCGTCGCCCGAGCTCGAACGTGAATTGCCGGGCCCGTACGCGTCAACGAGCGACACGCGCGCCCCGGAGGCAACCAGGTGGTGTGCCGTCCAGGTTCCAAACACACCAGCCCCGATGACGACCACGTCAGACACGCAGCGATTGTAGGGCGGGTTTTGCTGTTCAGACCCGCCGATGACGTACGATCGAAATTGGAATGCCAGCTCTCAAGGAGATGCTCGCCGCGCGTACGCAGGAGGCCGCGCCTGAACTGGTCGAGCTAATCAGCGGCGGAAGACTCCGCTGCCACGCGTGCGGCCATCAGTGTCCGATCCCGGAAGGCGCCGTTGGAGTATGTAAAGTCCGCTTCAACGAAGGAGGCCGCCTGCGGGTGCCGTGGGGCTATGTTGGTGGCGTTCAGTGTGACCCCGTAGAGAAAAAGCCCTTCTTTCACGCGTACCCAGGGGCGCTCGCTTACAGCCTGGGTATGCTCGGCTGCGATCTGCACTGCAGTTACTGCCAGAACTGGGTGACCTCGCAGGCATTGCGAGACCCCGACGCGGTAGTCCCGCCGCGCGACGCCACCCCAGCCTCGCTCGTGAAGGACGCGCTGCGGCACGGCGCGAAGATCATGGTCTCGACCTACAACGAGCCGCTCATCACCGCCGAGTGGGCGGTCGCGATCTTCAAGGAAGCTCGCGCTCAGGGGCTGGTAACGGCCTTTGTCTCGAACGGCAACGGCACCCCACGCGTTCTCGAGTACCTTCGCCCCCACATCGACCTCTACAAGGTCGATCTCAAGAGCTTCGACGATCGCCACTACCGAGAGCTTGGAGGACGCCTTCAACCGATTCTCGATACGATCTCGTGGCTCCACAAGGCCGGGCTCTGGGTCGAGGTCGTCACGCTCGTGATCCCGGGCTTCAACGATAGCGAGACCGAGTTGCGAAGCCTCGCTCGTTTCCTAGCAGGTGTATCGCCGAATATTCCCTGGCATGTCACCGCCTTCCACAAAGACTACAAGTTGACCGACCCGGCGGACACAACGCCAGAGATGCTGCTTCGAGCGGCACGTATGGGCCGCGAAGAAGGTCTTCGATACGTCTACGCCGGCAACTTGCCTGGACAGGTTGGCGAGCTCGAAGACACGCGTTGCCACTCGTGCTCGGAGCGCCTGATCGTCCGTCGCGGGTATTTGATTCAGAAGTACAACTTGACGCAGGATGGGCGCTGCCCGCGATGCGCCACAACCGTCCCAGGTCGATGGAGCGCCCGTTACGAGGGGCAACTCGCCGCCTCACCGTTTCGTGTCGTGGGCTCGTAGGGAAAAACAGAGGGGGTAGAGATGACCGAGACGATGCGCAGGATCAATCGAGGCGTGGCGTTCAGTGTTGCGATTCCGATCCTCGTTGTCGCCTCCTTCAGTTGCCGATCGGCTGAGGCGCCCGAGCGGCCAACCACGACCACACCGGCAGATCCGCTCGCCGACGCTGCGGAGAACGTCCGACTCGTGGGCTACAACGACCTGCAGGGCCGCGAATCGCTCGTCGTGACCACGCTTTCCGATCAGGCCAACGGCAGCTGGGTCTATGTCGGTCACCACGAGAGCTACTGGGACCAGAAGCCCAAGATGAACCCCATCACAGGGAAGATGGAGTGGAACGGCACCTCGATCCTCGACGTGGCCGACCCGTCCAAGCCGAAGCTCGTGTGGCACATCCCGAACGAGGCGAACAGGAACTCCCGTGGTGTTTCGGTGGTCTACGACTACAAGTTCGACTCCTCGGGTCACGACTATCTGATCCGAAACTCCGAGGTCCTGACGGAGGGTGAAACCGGGAAAGACTTGAAGTACCAGATCTTCGACATTACGTCGCGTGACACGGACCCGTCGAAGATCGCGCTCGTGTCAGAGATCACTGGAACGCCGGCGAATTCGTGTGGTCGTGGCTGCGGCGGCACGTTCATCATGCGCGCGCACAAAGGCTGGTGGTCGCAAGACACGGGCTATTTCTACGCCGCGTCGGGGGAACCTGGCTTCCGGAACGTGGTCATTCAGATCTTTGATCTCAGGAACCCGAAAGCACCGAAGTTCATCGGGCGCGCATGGCTTCCGGGATTGAAGGACGGAGAGCCGGGCTACGAAGGTCAGTATTCACACCATCCGGTTGTGGACGAAGCTAACAAGCGGCTCTATGTTGGCTACCGAAACGCCGGCGGCCAGGCAGCATCCTTCGACATCTCCGATCCGGCCCGGCCGAAGCTGGTGTGGTCGCTCGACATGAAGCCGCCGTTCCGAGGCCCGCACACCGTATCGCCAATTGAGTACAACCAGGTTCCGAACTTCGGGAAGGCTGCCCTACCGCGAAGGTACGCCTTCATCGTGGACGAGGCTGGAGCGGAAGACATCACGCCGTGCCCAGGCGGTGTGCGCTCCGCCTCCTACATGGTCGACATCACGGAAGAGACGAGACCGTTTCCTGTATCGGTGTGGCAGGTTCCCGTCGGGGACTACTGCTCGAAGGGCGGACGCTTTGGCCCGCACCAGTCCGCTGACACGGTCAACGGGCGGATCAACCGGTTCGAGGACAAGATTGCGTGGCTTGCATACTTCAACGCGGGCGTCCGCGTGGTCGATCTGTCCGATCCCTACAGCCTCAAAGAGTTGGGCCACTACGTCCCGAAAACGAACGGCAACTCTCACCCCATCGAGAAGAGTCAGCCCGCTGTGATCCAGATGAACGACGTCGATATCGATCACCGAGGGCTGGCGTACGCCTCCGATCGGGCCGGCACAGGTCTCTTCATCCTCGAATACACCGGCCGAAAACGCTGACGTCTTGATTGCGCCCTAGCGCGCAGGCTTTCGCTTGCGTGGGCCCCCGCGCGGTCTCGTCGACCCGGCGAGTAAGGGATAATGCCTGTCAGTGGCTCCAAGGGTGATTCAGGACCAATATCAACGTCGCCTGCAGAACCTGCGCCTGTCGGTTACCGACAGGTGCAACCTGCGCTGCAGCTACTGCATGCCGGAGCCAGAGTACGTGTGGCTGCCGAAAGAGGACATCCTTCACTTCGAGGAGATCGAGAAGCTCGTCGATATCTTCGTGGGTCTGGGCGTGGACAAGGTGCGCCTTACCGGGGGCGAGCCGTTGTTGCGACGCGATCTCCCCGATCTCATCGGGCGACTCGCCGGCCGGTCAGGGATCCGCGACCTCGCAATGACGACAAACGGCGTGCTCCTTTCGCGTCAAGTCACCGCTCTTCATGACGCGGGCCTCCACCGGCTGACTGTGAGCCTCGACACGCTCGACGCTCAACGCTTCAAAGATCTCACGAGGTATGACGAGCTGGCCCGTGTTCTCGCAGGGATAGACGAAGCCGCGCCGGTATTTCCAGGTCTCAAGATCGACACCGTCGTCATCCGAGGCGTCAACGACGATGAGCTAGTGAAGCTGATTGAGTTCGGTCGGGAGCGTGGCGCCGAGGTCCGATTCATTGAATACATGGACGTCGGCGGGGCCACGCACTGGTCCATGCCGCGTGTCGTCTCCCGCGCCGAGATTCTCCAAGGTCTGGAGCAGCACTACGGACCGATTGCCCCAATCCAGGAGGACTCGTCTGCGCCGGCCGATCGCTTCCGCCTTTCCGACGGCACGGTCTTCGGGATCATCTCGTCGACGACCGAGCCTTTCTGCCACTCGTGCGACCGCAGCAGGCTCACCGCCGATGGAATGTGGTACCTGTGCCTCTATGCGAACCGCGGAACCGATCTTCGACGTGCCCTTCGCGCGGGCATGCCCGCAGAAGAGATCGCGCAGCTGATTCGGTCAACCTGGGAACTGCGTAGCGACCGCGGCGCGGAAGAGCGACTGAGCACGCGGGACCGGTCCCCGCTCATCCCTCTGGACCGGTTACGTCGGGACCCACATCTCGAGATGCATACCCGCGGTGGCTAGCACTGATCTCAGCAGTGCTGATCGAAGGCAGCCGTTAGCTGTGCGGCGATGGCCAAGGCGTCGCGATTCTCGATATCGCGCCGCTGCATCATAAAGACCAGCTTTCCATCGCGCAAGAGCGCGACCGAGGGTGACGAGGGCGGATAGGGCGCCATGAGCGCCCGGGCACGATCGGTCGCATCGATGTCGGCACCAGCGAACACCGTGCCGATGAGGTCCGGACGCTTCGCATGCCGCAACGCCATCGCGATTCCCGGCCGTGCCTTCCCCGCCGCGCATCCGCACACTGAATTGACGACGATCATCACGGTGCCCTTCGCCGCCGCCGCTTGATCGACCGCGTCTGAGGTACGTAACTCCTGGACACCGAGGCGCGTCAACTCTTCGCGCATCGGGGCTACAAACTGTTCTGGATAAGGCATATGACTAGATTGTAGCTCGTGGCTGGTCGCCCGGAGCTATCCTCGCGCTGCCACCGGCAACCGCCGGACTGCCTGCTGCCGACTACTCAGTCTTCCAAATAGCCGCAAGGCGGGCGTCTCGGCCGCACGCCCAGCGGTAGTACCGGTACCCAAGCGGGTGTTTCTTGTAGTAGTCCTGGTGATACTCCTCGGCTGGAAAGAATTGGTCGGCCGCGATAACCCCAACGAGCACCGGCTCGCGGAATCGTTGTTGGACGCGCTCTCGTGATGCTTCTGCCGCGGTTCGCTGTGCTGCGTCGTGCACGAAGATCACCGGTCGATACTGATCGCCTACGTCGCAAAACTGCCGGTGCGCCACAAACGGATCTACGCTGTGCCAGTAGTGGTCCAGCAACTGCTCGTAAGTGACCACTCCCGAGTCGAAGACAACCTCCACGGCTTCCGCGTGACCTGATCCGCCACTCGAGACATGACTGTAGGTCGGGTTCGAGGCGCGCCCACCGATGTAACCCGAGGTCGTTGAGATCACGCCTTCCACCTGGTCGAAGTCCTTTTCGGTGGACCAGAAGCACCCGCCGGCAAACGTCGCCTTCTGCACAGCGCGACTCTTCTGACCAGCGACGGAAAAGGCCAGTGCCACGCCATTCATGCAGTAGCGGAGCCCAGTTGGCTTCGGCCCGTCCTCGAAAACGTGACCCAAGTGGCTGCCGCAATTCGCACAATGCACTTCGGTTTGGACCGTCAGAAGGCTCCGATCGATCCGGGTCCCGACCGCATGGTCGAGGGGGGCCCAGAAGCTGGGCCACCCGGTCCCGCTTTCGAATTTGGCGTCCGAGCTAAAGAGGGGATGTCCACACGCTGCGCACGCAAACGTGCCCTGGCGCGTCTCGTGATTGAGAGGGCTCGTGCCCGGGCGCTCGGTTCCGTGACCACGTAAGACGCTGTATTGCGCTCCAGTCAGGGTCCGGCGCCACTCCTCGTCGGTCTTCTCAACAACGAACCGTTCATTGCCTGTCGCCGTGCTGGCTCCCCTGGCGCTGAGCCAGGAGATGAGCGGCGTGAGCCCAGCCGCGGTGGCAAGGACGAACACGAACTGCCGTCTGGTCGCCATGTCTGGTTAGATGCCGACCGTGTGCATATAGTTCGACCGAAGGTGTCTACCTGAGCGACGAGCCATTTATCCGGAGCCACTGGCGCGCTTGCCGGTAGTCGGGGCAGGCCGCGGCGACCAAGTTCCAATAGCGAGGTGAGTGGTCGAGACGACGCAGATGCATCAGTTCATGAATGAGTACATAGTCACGCACCCAGTCTGGCATGAGAACCAAACGCCAGTTCAAACAGACGTGTCCGTCCCGACCGCAGGAGCCCCATCTCGTTCGCTGGTCCCGAATACTCACCTTGCCTGGCGTTAGCCCATGCTCCCGAGCTAGCTCACGCAGTCGTGGAGGCAACACCACTTCGGCACGGGCACGCCATCGCTGCTTCCGCTGGGGCTCGACAACCGACGTAGTAAGACGGGCCCGCTGCTTCGCGATCCACGCCTGCTGCCGCGCGACAAAGGCCTCGGCCTCGCGCCGAGATCCGCCTCGCGGAATCGTCACCCGCGTACGACCATCGGAATCGACTCTCAACAAGTACCGCCTGGCAAACCGATGTCGTACGAAATAGACGTGTTCGACAGTACCCGTCCGCGCAGGAAGGACGGGCGTGAACGGGAGTCCCAGTTGCACAGTATTCAGAATAGCCCCACGAACTACTAACTACCAACTGACATGTACCAGGTACGATGTATCTGGAATGACCGACGTCATCCGAGTCGATCCAAGAAAGCCCGAAGCCGACCTCATTGCTCGCGCCGCAGATTGTCTTCGGCGCGGAGGTCTCGTCGCGTTCCCAACCGAGACGGTCTACGGCCTCGGTGTCCATGCCCTCGACCGAGCCGCTGTGAAACGGGCGTTCGAGGCCAAGCGCCGTCCGACCCACGACCCCCTGATCGTGCATGTCGCCTCGCTAAGCGACGTCGAGCCTCTGGTGGTCAACATTCCACACTCGGCGCGAATGCTGGCCCGCTGCTTTTGGCCGGGCCCTCTCACGCTCGTGTTGCGGCGCTCTGCGCTCGTGCCAGACGAGGTGACCGCCGGGCTAGATACCGTCGCGGTGCGCGTGCCCGCGCATCCGGTGGCGCAAGCGCTCATCGACGCGGCGGCGATACCCATTGCCGCGCCAAGCGCAAATCTGTTCTCGCGCCCAAGCCCAACGAACGCCGACCACGTGCTCCAGGACCTCTCGGGTCGGATCGACATTGTGCTCGATGGGGGTGCCACTACGGTCGGCGTCGAATCGACAGTCATCGATTTGTCCGGACCGGTGCCGACTATCCTTCGGCCAGGCGCAGTCACGCTCGAGAAGCTGATGGGGGTCGTTCCAGGCGTTCGAATGCAGGCGCCTCCTCCGGTCAATGAACAGGTCACGATGCGGTCGCCGGGCCTGCTCTCGAAGCACTATTCACCGAGAGCGCTGCTCACTCTCTACGAGGGTGAGTCGCACGAAGTCATCGACAGGCTGATGTGGGACGCGCGAACGGTGTTGTCTGCCGGGAGCTCGGTCGGCGTCGTGGTGATCGACGAAGATGAAGCCCAACTTGCCACACTCATGGGATTTGAGGGGCCTCACGCCAAGACCTCATTGCGCATCGTCCGGCTTGGATCCGAACACGACCTTGATGCCGTCGCCGCGCGTCTCTATGCTGCACTCCGCGAGCTCGACGCCGCCAACGTAGACGTGATCCTCGTTCGCAACATCTTCACCGAGACTGGCCTCGGCGCGACGATTCAGGATCGCCTCCGCCGTGCCGCAGCCGGGCGCATCGTACGCTGCTGATCGGCAGATTGCTGTATTGCCGGAGTTATTCGTCGTAGCGCGAAGGCTTCAGCCTGAGCGGGTCTCGCCGACGCGGGGGCTCAAGCCCCCGCGCTACGGGTGACTGTCTACGCCCAACTCTTCCCGCCGTTCTGGGACCCAACCCTCCTGAAATCGCGTTTGCAGAATGAGTGTGATGACCAAGCCGTAGCTCCGAACGCCTTCGGCTACATGGTGCGCCTTGAGGTACTGGTCATAGACCGCCCAGCTCGCAGTCCGCAACGCGGGAAGCTGCCCGCGCCGTATTCGTTCGGCAATTGCCTCGACATCGCGTCGGGGCCCGGCCGCCAGCATCGCAGCCATCTCGCCACGCTCGCGAGCGCCGACTTCCCCACTCACCTGCCAGTAGAGCGAGAGCCATCCGCTGTACTGCGCGGGAGGGTCCGCACGAATACACGTCAGCCATCCGACGAAGCTTGCCTCTGATTCATCCGCGAACCCAGCGAGGTGCGCCCACTCGTGTGCAGCGACGAACGGCCGCTCGAACGGCAGCAAGTCTGGATTCGCCATCACTTCCAGCGCGAACGGATTCACCATCCCGTCCACGCCCGTCCACCTGAAATAGGGCCCAACGATTGTCTGCTTCACCCGACCCGGCTGGGCAGGCTGCACATCGACGAGGGACCGTTGCACGTCACCGAACGCGGCGATGAATCGCTTGTCGTCGGACTCTGCAGTCCGCCAACCGGTTGCATGGGCCGTGTCGTAAAGCGTGTTCAACTGCGATGTGGCTTGACGACCTAGCGCCAGGACAGCATCAGCGGTGGGCGCGCCTTGACGGACGTCGAGGCGTTCGCGCATCGATACGCGCTGATAGTTGAATCCCCACAGGAGTAGAAAAGTTAGATAGCCGATCGCCGCGACACTCACGACATCGAAGACGCCAGCAAGGAGAGGTGCGATCCGGTGCGCGCGGCGAGCGCGGATGACGCCCCTACTGAAAAGGGCAACGACGATGGCTAGTGCCCCGACCAGCAGGACGTCGAACACCGCGAAGGGAACCCCGTTGGATGCAGTCGTCACCACGTGTTGCACACGGGGATAGAAGGCGGTTGAAAACCAGCGCTCGACAACAATGGCGGGGAACGGTACAAGCGCGCATGCCGTCGCCGCGCCGATGACGAGGACCTGTAACGCAGCCCGTCTCACTCACCCGCCCGAGTCGTCCGACCGACGGAAAGGACGGCCCTGGCCTTCGAGCCGATGCTCGAGGCAATCGGTGCAATCGCAGCTCGTGCAAGCCCACGGTTCGGTGCCATTCTCGTGCCGGCACTTGGTCCGGGCGTGGGCGTCCTTCACGTTCAGCAGCTCGAAATACTCCTCCCAGTACGGGCGTTCTTCCTCCAGCGGCGTTGCGCAGAAGCAGGTTTCAACCCACTTCACCCGGCCATCCGGCATCTCACGGGCGTGTTTCATGTCGTACACGTACTCATCGCCGGCCACCGACCCCGAGCCGAGGGTTCCATTCTCTATGGCACGGCCGAGGGCGGCCCGCCGTTCGACCTTCGGTCGCGCAGTAACGAGGTAGCGCATATCGCAATCCTAACCCGCATTCCTCTTGACGTGGCCCCGCCGGAAGTCTACGGTAAACGATGTGCGCCCATTCGTGATTTGTGCCATGACACTGCTGTCGACGGCGATGGCGTTTGCACAGCAACCCACAGTCGATCGGTGGGAGAAGACGATCGCGGCGTTCGAGGCAGCCGATCAAGCGTCTCCGCCACCTCGGGGCGAAGTCGTGTTCGTGGGGAGCTCCACGATTCGCCGGTGGGACCTGGCAGCCTCTTTCCCAGACCTCAAGACGATCAATCGAGGCTTCGACGGTTCCGAGCTCGCGGATTCGACTCGCTACGTGGATCGCATCGTGATTCCGTACAGTCCACGGCTGGTGGTCGTGTACGCCGGCGACAACGACATCGGGGGCACAACGTCGGAGCAGATCACGATCAATTTCGAGCGGTTCGTCCGGGTCGTGCACTCCAAGCTGCCACAGACACGCATCGTGTACATCGGCATCAAGCCAAGCCTTCTCCGTTGGACGATGATTGACCGGATGCGCGCCGCCAACGCGATGATTCGTGCGTTTTGCGAACGCGACGACCGCCTGGCCTTCGTGGATGTGGACAACGCGATGCTTGGATGGGACGAAAAGCCTCGGCGGGAGCTCTACGTCGAGGACGGCCTGCATCTCACACCGCAGGGCTACCAGATTTTCAGTGCGCTGCTTCGGCCGTTCCTGACGCCGCCGGCCGCCTCACACTGAGTCTCATACTTCAAAACTCTTTCCAGAGCGCAAAGAGCGCGGCCAGGGACACGACCGATGCCGCGTCGGCTCGAAGCGTTCGGCCGCCCAGCGTGATCAACTGACAGGCTCGCACGGCGGCATCGATCTCTTCTGAGGCCCAGCCGCCCTCCGGCCCGACCAGAATCAGGGCTTCTGTCGGTTCGGTGGTGCCAACATCATGAATCGAGATAGACGCTCCGCACGCGCCAGGCTCAACCAACATCAGAGCGGGCGACGGGCGACGCCCCTCGGCGACGTCTTTCAAGACCTCGGCGAGGGAGGCCGGTTCAAGAATCCTGGGCACGGTCGCGCGCCCACACTGTTTTGCTGATGAGACCGCGATTCGTTCCCAGCGCTCAGGGCGACGACCGCGCTCAACAGCTGCAAGTGTCACCTCGCTCCTCACGCTCACCACCGGCAGAATCTGAGCGACCCCCATCATCACAGCGTCACGGACGACGTCGTCCATTTTGTCGCCCTTCAGCACAGCTTGCGCAAGCGTCACGGCGACGCGCGGTTCCGTGGCAGGCAATCGTGACTCCCCGACCCGGACGACGACGTCGCCTTTTGTGACCCGTTCGACCAGCGCGTCGAACTCGGCCCCTCGGCCATTGAACGCGCGAATCGCTGCGCCAGCCTTGAGACGCAGAACACGCGTCAGGTGTTGCGCCTCATCATGAGGCAGCGCCACCAACTCACCCGCCGTCTGTGCGCCTGGAACATAGAACCGCGCGTTCACGCCGCGATTATTGCACCGACCTGCAGCAGCTGAGTCGCACCGAAGCAGATGACGATCGCACCGGCCGGCGTCAGGTCCAATGCACCGAAATCGTCTGCTCCATTGCACCCCGCAAGCGTCAGCCCGATCGCACCCTGCTATACTCCCGCCACCCCAAGATGTTCTTTCGCGGTCAGACCATCGGCAAGTACCGCGTTCTGTCTACTCTCGGCAGCGGCGGCTTCGGTAGCGTGTACCTCGCCGAAGACACCTGGATCGACAAGAAGGTCGCCCTCAAGGTTCCACACAAACAGCACCTCGACTTCAGCGAGATGCTAAAGGAGCCTCGTCTTCTTGCCTCGATGAGCCATCCGAATATCGTCACGGTACTGACCGCGGAGAAGCTCGAGGACGTGTTCTTTATCGTGATGGAGTACGTGCCCGGCGAAACCCTGGAGCATCGCATTGCTCGTGACGGAGCACTCGACGTCGCACAGGCGCTCGACTTTACATGCCAGATGTGCAACGCCGTCGACCATGCCCATCGCGCGGGGATCATTCATCGGGATCTCCGTCCGGGCAACATGCTGATCTCAGAAGCCGGGATGCTGAAGGTCACCGACTTCGGCACGTCGCGGTTCCTCGAGATTGCTCTGCACGGGACGACTGTCATCGGCAGTCCACCCTACATGGCGCCAGAACAGTTTCAGGGCAAGTCAGTGTTCGCAAGCGACGTGTACTCGATCGGCGTGACGATGTACCAGATGCTGACCGGGTCGTTGCCCTACGACACACCGGCGCCGGCTGACATCGAACGCTTGAAACGTGGTGAGCTCGTGAGCGCTCCTCGTCTCAAGAATCCAAAGATTCCGAAGGCCATCAACGACATCGTGCTCCGTGCCCTTGCCCCCGAGTTGACCGTGCGGTACGCGAAACCCTCGGAGGTGCTCGACGATGTGCTGGCTGCGCGCAAGCCGGGCCGAAGGGCAGGTGGGGCACGAACTGGTGCCTCTGCCAAGGAAGACGTGGCGGAGATCCAGTCGCGCCTCAGGGCACGCGAAGCCCCCCAGGCGACTTTCTGCTGGCACTGCCGCAAGCCGCTGCAGGCACGCACGAGCCGTTGCCCTTTCTGTGGAGAGACTCAGTAGCGTCACGGGGTCAGATCTTGAATCTTGCGCGCCCAGCACAAGCTTGCAGGCCTACAAAAATCAGCGCATGCAAGATTCAAGATCTGACCCCTTCCTGCCGACTGTTGTACGATGTCTAAAAGGAGCGCATAGTCATGGCTTTCCCTGGGACCGGCAAGATTTGGATGAATGGCGAGCTCGTGGACTGGGCAGACGCCAAGATCCACATCGCGTCCCACGTCGTTCACTACGGAAGCGCCGTCTTCGAAGGCGCCCGATGCTACGACACCTCCCGCGGCCCTGCGTGCTTCCGGCTCGATGCGCACATCAAGCGACTGATCGATTCGGCCCGGATCTATCGAATGGACTCGCCCTTCGATCAGGCAGCTATCACCGAGGCCACGCTGAGTCTCATCCAGACCAACGGCTTCAAGGCCTGCTACATTCGCCCGCTCATCTATCGCGGCTACGACTCCCTCGGCGTCAATCCGTTTCCGTGCCCGGTGGATGTCGCGATCATGCTGTGGGAATGGGGCGCCTACTTCACCAAGGAGGCGATAGAAGAAGGTCTGGATGTGAAGGTGTCCACGTGGGCTCGGATGGCCCCGAACACGTTGCCCGCGATGGCGAAAAGCGTCGCCAACTACGCAAACGCTCAACTGATCAAGATGGAGGCTATTGTTGAGGGCTACGCGGAGGGCATCGCGCTCGATACTGACGGCAACCTGAGCGAAGGGAGCGGGCAAAACATCTTCATCGTCCGAGATGGGATCATCCATACACCGCCGGTCGGCTCGTCCATCCTCTCGGGGATCACGCGGGACTCGGTCATCACGATTGCGCGCGACCTCGGCTTCGAGGTTCGCGAGCAGGTGCTTCCGCGGGAAATGCTGTACATCGCCGACGAGGCCTTCTTCGTGGGGACAGCCGTTGAGGTGACCCCCATCAAGTCGGTGGACAAGATCAAGGTCGGCCGCGGCCGGCGCGGACCCATCACTGAGGCAATCCAGCAGCGATTCTTCCAGATTGTCCGCGGCGATACCCCCGACGCCCATGGATGGCTGCAGTCCGTCGAGGCGGCCCAAACGGCTACATCCGGGTCGGGAAAACGCCGATAACCTCCAGGAGATGCATGTAAACGACCTCCTGAAGATTGCGCTGGATACCGGGGCATCCGACCTGCATGTGAAGGTCGGCAGTTTTCCGATGCTGCGGGTTCGCGGCGTGTTGGTTCCGGCCTCGACCGACGCCAAGCTCACTCACGAAGACGTGGTATCCATGGCGGCCGCTGTCTTGCCAGTCAGCCATCGCGAGCGGTTCAAGGAGAATCACGAAGTCGACCTCGCGTACAGCGTCGCTGGGCTGGGACGGTTCCGCTGCAACGCCTTCCAGCAGCGTGGAACGATCGGGATGGTCTTCCGAGTCATCCCCAAAGACGTCGCCAATATCGACCAGCTCGCTCTCCCGAACGTTCTCAAGCGGATCGCGGCTGACGAGCGCGGGCTCGTGCTTGTCACAGGAACCACAGGAAGCGGCAAGACCACGACGCTTGCCGCCTTGATCGACGAGATCAACTCCACGCGCACCGCGCACATCATGACGATTGAGGATCCCATCGAGTACTTGCACCGGGACAATCGATCGGTCATCAATCAACGCGAAATCGGCGTGGATACGAGTTCGTTCTCCCACGCGCTCCGAAGCGCCCTTCGCCAGGACCCGGACGTGATTCTCGTGGGTGAGATGCGAGACTTCGAGACCATCCAGACGGCTTTGCTTGCCGCTGAAACCGGTCACCTCGTCTTTTCGACCCTCCACACACTGGACGCAACGGAGTCGATCAACCGGATCATCGCTGTCTTCCCCCCGCACCAGCAAAAGCAGATTCGGCTCCAGTTGGCCAGTGTGCTCAAGTCCGTCGTGTCGCAGCGATTGCTGCCTCGAACTGACACCAAAGGTCGGGCGCCTGCAGTGGAGGTACTGATCAGCACTGCCTTCATCAGAGACTGCATCGTGGACAAGGAGAAGACCCATCTCATCCACGGCGCGATCGCGCAGGGAACCTCGCAATACGGCATGCAGACGTTCGACCAGTCGATCTTCAGCCTCTACGAGCAAGGGCTCGTGTCGTACGAGGAGTCGATCCGTTGGGCGTCGAACGTCGATGAGTTCAAGTTGAAAGTCCAAGGCATTTCCACGACCGCCGACATGGCACGCGACCAGATGGCGAAGGCCGGCTACAGCGGAGCACCTGAGATCACGAGGTTTGGCGGATAGGGCCTACGTCGACGGCCTCACCATGCTCGCGAGACGCGAGCTGTCGGAGGCGCAACTTCGCCAGCGCCTGACTCGTCGCGGTCACGAATCCTCTTCCATCGACGCCGCTGTCTCACAGCTCACGAGCGAGAGCTATCTCGACGATGCCCGAGTGGCAGGCGCAATTGCGCGGACGGAGACGTCGGTGAAAAAGCGTGGGCGCCTGCGCGTCCTGCGAAAGATTCAGGCGGCGGGAATCGCAGCGGCTATCGCCGAGCAGGCGGTCGCCGACGTCTTTCAAGACGTTGATGCGCACGGGTTGCTGGTCGCGGCGCTCGAGAAGCGACTCCGCGGTGGGCGCGCGATCACCGACGAGCGCGAGTTTGCCCGTCTGTATCGCTATCTGACCGGCCAGGGTTTCGAGAGCGAGCGCGTGCTCGAGTTACTCCGCGCCCGCCGACACACATCATCCATGTAACGCCGGGGACTCCGACCGGGCGGCGGTACAATGCTGCCAATGACGTCCACCGAGATTCGCGCCTCCTTTCTTGAGTACTTCAGGCGCCAGGGCCACCGTATCGTGCACAGCTCACCGCTCGTCCCGCACGACGACCCCACGTTGCTGTTCACCAATGCGGGGATGAACCAGTTCAAGGATGTCCTTCTTGGTAAAGAGGCGCGCGACTACAAGCGCGCGACCTCCGTGCAGAAGTGCATGCGCGTGAGCGGGAAGCACAACGATTTGGACAATGTGGGGCCGTCTTTCAGGCACCACACTTTCTTTGAGATGCTGGGGAATTTCTCGTTCGGCGACTATTTCAAGCAGGACGCGATCCCTCTTGCGTGGACGCTGCTCACCGACGAGTGGAAGCTGCCTCAGGATCGCTTGTTCGCCACCGTGTTCCGGGGCGAGGCGGGTGTGGCCCGTGACGACGAGGCATACGACATCTGGCGACAGTTCTTACCAACCGAGCGCATCAGCGAGCTCGGCACCACCGACAATTTATGGGAGATGGGCGATACCGGCCCATGCGGGCGCTCCTCCGAGATCTACTACTTCCGGGGAACGGACGTTCCGTGCGCCGAGGAGGCCGAGGGCCGGCCGTGCCGAGGAGTTGAGTGCAACTGCGAGAGATACGTCGAGATCTGGAACAACGTCTTCATGGAGTTCGACCGGCACACCGACGGCTCCCTCGATCCGTTGCCGGCCCCATCCATCGACACGGGCTTGGGCCTCGAACGCGTCACGGCCGTGCTCCAGGGTCACCGCTCCAACTACGACACAGACCTTTTTGCGCCCCTTTTGACGGCGATCGGCGAGGTCGCCGAGAGGCGGCATGGCGGGACCATGGATCCGCAAGACGTCTCCATGCGTGTGGTCGCCGACCACATGCGCGCGATGACGTTTCTCATCGCCGACGGCGTCGTACCCTCCAACGAATGGCGCGGCTACGTGCTTCGGAAGATCATGCGGCGCGCCATGCGGCACGGAAAGCGGCTCGGATTCACCGAACCGATTCTCCACACGTTTGTGGACACGATCGCACGGCAGTTCGGCAATGCGTATCCAGAGGTGACTTCCGCTCGCGATTCAATCGTGCGGGTTGTGCGCAGCGAAGAGGATAGGTTCGACGTCGTGCTGAAGGATGGCCTCCCTCGACTGGAACATCTTCTCGATCGCGCGGCAGCTGGCGATCACGTCGTCCCGGGGCAGGCCGCGTTCAAGCTCTATGACACTTACGGCTTGCCGCTCGACTTCATCGAAGACATGGTCGATGACCGCAAGCTCACGCTCGATCGCGAAGGATTCGAGCGGGCCATGGAGGGACAACGGGAGAAGGCTCGAGCGAAGAGCGCATTCAAGGGGGGCACCCAGGACTCTGCGTGGGTCGCCTCGGGAGAGACCCAGCAACAGCTCGCCCGGGTCGGCGACGGCGGGTTTCGCGGCTACGACACCACGTCGCTCGACACGCAGATTCTTGCGGCCTTCAACGAGGACCGCTCAGAGGTGGAGGCCATCGAAACGGGTCAGCGTGGCTTCGTTGGCCTTTCCGAGACTCCGTTCTATGTGGAGTCAGGTGGACAGGTATCGGACATCGGTACAATCTCCTCCAGTCACGGAAACGGTCGCGTGACCGGTGTGGTGCGCGCCGGGCAGTGGCCACGCCTCCACGCGGTTGAGGTTCAGGCTGGCCGGTTGACGCGGGGCGATCGAGTTACCGCGGAGGTCGCACAAGCGACCCGTGACGCCACGCGGCGCAATCACACGGCCACACACCTGCTGCATGCGGCGCTTCGACAGGCACTCGGCGCTCACGTCAAGCAGGCCGGCTCGCTCGTCGCGCCAGACCGACTGCGATTTGACTTCGCACACTTCAGCGCGATCGGGCCGCAACAACTGCTCGACCTGGAGCGCATCGTCAACGAACAGATCTTGCGGAACACGACCGTGCAGACGGAGGTGCGGTCCACTGAAGAGGCGATCGCAGCCGGTGCCATGGCCCTGTTCGGTGAGAAGTACGGCGACCGTGTTCGAGTGGTGTCGATTCCAACCTTTAGTGTCGAGCTATGCGGTGGGACCCACGTCCGCGCGACGGGCGATATCGGCTTATTTGCAATCGTCTCGGAAGCCGGGGTTGCCGCCGGTGTCCGCCGTATCGAAGCCATTACTGGGCTCGAGTCGCTCGCAGTGTTCCAACGCGAACGCGACGAGATCACCCGCCTGTCTGCCGCGGTCAACGCTCGTCCTGGCGAGCTAGTCGATCGCATCCTGTCGCTTCAGGATGAAGTCAAGCGACTGTCCAGGGAGCTTCAGCAGGCCAAGATGAAGGCCGCCATGGGAACGGGCACGACTGACGAGCCAACTGATGTTACGGAAGTATTGGGCGTGAAGCTTGTGGCTCGGAGGGTGGACGGCCTCGACAAAGACGGCCTTCGTGCCCTTGTCGACCAGCACCGCACTCGCATCAAGAGCGGGGTGGTGGTGCTGGCTTCACCTTCCGACGGCAAGGTGTCCATCGTTGTCGGCGTGACGGCAGACCTCGTGAAGAAGGTACCAGCCGGTCAGGTCGTAAAACAGCTCGCCCCAATCGTCGGGGGCGGTGGCGGCGGACGCCCCGATTTTGCCGAGGCGGGCGGCAAGGATGCCTCGAAGATCGGCGACCTACTTGCCGCTAGTCGCGGCGTGATCGAGAAGATGCTCTCCTCGTAGTCCGAACTCGGCCTCGCTTCAGCTAAGCAACCATCGACTCGGAGGCCTCTGCAATGTTGCGCGCCGGCCGGCGGCGCAGCACGCGGTTCCACCACATGATGACGCCGGTCACGAACAACAGGGCGGGCACCAGTCCCAAGACGGCCCATACCGCCTTGAGAGCCGGCAAGTTCCGCCAGCGGCCGAAGTGAAGTCGCGTCAGCCACGACAAGACAATATCGCCAGGACGTTCGCCCAGATAGTCCTCTGGCTTTGAAATGTAGTCGACGAAATTGGAAAAAGGTTCGGGGTATCCGAGGTAGACGCCCGACACCCCCCACATCAACATGAAGAGAAAGAGCCAGAAGCCAATAGCGCTGTGCAGATCCCAATTGAAGCGCCTCCAGCCGCTGCTCCATTTGACGCCGAGGCTACGCTTCCAACGGCTCGCACCGGGCCACCAGATAACCAACCCAGTGATAGAGAGCACGGTCACGACACCGCTCAACACGCCGTTCCAGAAGCGACCTGGGCGATCGAGAAGCAGCTCATCGTGCAACCGCGCAAGCCACAATACGAAGCGCTCTCCGTCCGTAACCGAATCCCCTAGATCGGCCCCGTTGTAAGGATTGAAGAGCCGCTCTTTCTTTTCGCTTCCGCGCTCCAGCCAGATCTCGATTGTCGGGTTACGTCGCGTGATGCGATCGCCGATTCGGGTGATCTCGTAGCCTGGGTACAGGCGCGCAGCCGATGCCCGGAGCTCCTCTTCCGTCAGGCGCTTCCCGTCGGCGATGAATGCGGGGCGGGGCGTGGCAAAGAGCCGATCGAGCTCATTGCGATACACGAGCGCGCTGCCAGTGATGCTCAGCATCACGATGTACAGACCAATCCCGAGTCCAGTCCACAAATGAATCTGAAAGAGTGCCCTGCGGAGCCACACGCTCTGCGGCTGCCGCATCCATCGCCTCCACACGGTCATTCCTCCTCGCGGTCGGTCCTTGCCGCCCAGCGTGCCCCGTGAGTTGTACACCAAGCCAGCGGTTCAAGTAACCCTTCAGGCCTGATCCGCCGATAAGTCACGTGATTGAGCGCACACTTACACAATTGCACACCGCTCCCCTGGCTGCGCCTTCTCTTGGTCGCTGGATGCACAGGCTTGCTTTGGCCCACGCAGGCGGAGGCCCAGATCTACGCCTGGAAGGATGCGAACGGGACGCTGGTTCTATCAGACCGCGCGCTGGTGGCGCCCACCAACGTCTATGAGGTCCCGGGAGCCCCGACTATTCGCGCAACCCGGCCGGTAGCGTCTTCGGTCATCACCCGATACGACCATCTCGTCCTGGAGCACTGCGCCACACACAGTCTGAGACCCGAGCTCGTGCGGGCGGTCATCCAGGTCGAATCGGGATTCAACCCCCTGGCACGGTCGCCGAAGGGGGCGATGGGCCTGATGCAGCTCATGCCGGACACGGCGCGCGAACTTGGCGTGCGAGATCCGTACGACCCGGCCGAAAACATTCGAGGGGGAACCGCCTACCTGCGACAGCTGTTGGACAAGTACTCCGGAAACGAGGAGCTTGCGCTCGCCGCCTACAACGCCGGCTCAGGGGCCGTCGATCGATACGGCCGTATCCCACCCTATCGCGAGACGCGAGACTACGTCCGCAGGGTAGGCTCCGCCGCCGGGAAGGCCGAAGACCAGTTTCATAAGGGAAGGGTCTACAAGACGATTGAGATCGTCGACGGCCGTGCCATCCCGCGCTACTCCACCGAGCGTCCCACCGCCGGTAACTACGAAATCGTCAAGCGATAAGCCGGAGCCCCTGCACCGGCGTATAGTGAACGCGTGAGCGGCCTTCTCCGTCTTCCCGTCCTTGCGCTCGCCCTGGTCGCATTGGTCTTACCCGGTCGCGCCGCGAGCCAACGCACCGAGCCGTTGCCTCCACCTCTAGAGTCCATGATCGACACCGAGCGCGCGTTTGCGGCGCGCGCCTTGGTCATCGGCTGGAAGCAAGCGTTCCTCGAGTACTTCTCTGACGCGGCAATGGGATTCGACGAGAACGGCGTCGGCTACGCCAAAGAGCAGATTCGCAAGAATCCCGACCCTCCGCCGGATTTTCAGCTGCTGTGGGAGCCGCGCTACGGCGACGTGGCCGGGAGTGGCGAGCTCGGTTATCTGACGGGGCCGTCGCGGAGCCTTCTTCCCTCGCGCAACAAAGGACAACCCCGGCATTCCGTGTACGCCTCGCTGTGGAAGCGAGAGCGCGACGGCACGTTCAGAGTCGTCATGGACGTTGGGATTCCGACGCCGAGACCTGATGCGTTTCCTGCCGGGTTCACTCGCGCGCCTCACGCGAACAGATTTACCGGCGATTACGACGATGGCATCCCGCCCCTCGGCAACGCCGACGGCGTCATGAACAGCGCGTTGCGGTCCAGTCAGGTACGCGCGTACCGCGGTCAGCTTGCCCCCGGAGCCCGGCTGCACCGCCCGAACGTCATGCCTCTGACGGGCGAAGCAAACATCCTCAAATGGCTGGCAACGCAGCCAAGCTTCGCCTCGGCCGACAGTCGGTATGCGGAGTCTGCGCGCTCCGGCGATCTCGGCTACACCTGGGGCAACTACGTCGCCCGCGCTCGCCCCAACGTGGCGGCGCAAGTCGGCTTCTACGTGCGTGTGTGGGCGCGTGAACGAAGCGGCCAATGGAAAGTGGTCCTCGACGTGCTGCAACCCAGGCCAGGGGGAGGCTCGTAGGCACCGGTGGTAAGATAAGTCCTTTGTGGTTGCCTAATTTCCCCACATAAGAGAGGACGCCAGCACTGTGGCCAAGCGTACGAAGTCAGCCCTGAAGGCAAATCGTCAGAACATCAAGCGTCGCGAACACAACCGCCAGATGCGCACGAAGCTCCGAAGCGCGCTCAAGGTGATTCGAGAGTCGCTCGACGCCCTGGACGTCGAAGGCGCAAAAGCCGCTCTCAGCAAGACGGTGTCCATCGTCGACAAGATGGCTACGAAAGGCATCATTCACAGCAACACAGCCGGTCGCTACAAGGCGCGTCTCGTGTCGCGCCTGCGAGTTGCATCGACCACGACTCGGCCGGTTGCGACAAAGAGCGCCTCTCGGTAAGGGTCAGATCAGGATCTGACCCCGCTCGGGCACAGCTCCACGACAAGGCGCTCGAGCAAGATCCGCGGATCGCCCCCCGAAGACTTCAGCGCCAGATCGGTTCGAAAGACCGCATCGATTGCACGCTTCAGTCGGGGAGCGGGAAGTTTTTCGGCGGCGGCTCTGAGCTGCCCCATCACCATCACGGGCACACCACCGGCCTCGAGGACGAGGTCGAGCTCTTTCAACGCCGCGCGCGTGTCATTTCGCCAAATCGCTTTCGCGATGCCGAAGTCCGCTTGTGCTTCAGGCCCGGCCAGCACCGCCTGTCGCACATCATTGGCCGTGATCGCCGGCTGGCCCATCCCATAGAGCAGCACACGTTCGAGTCCCCCACGCAATCGAACGACGTCGAGACCCGCACGTTCGACGAGGGCGCGCACGGCGGCCGGCTCTAGGGTTGCGCCTTCGCGAACGGCCCGTGCACGCACCCACCGCTCGGCGTCGCTCTCACTTTCAATTGTGCCGCAATCAACAACCTGTGCTTCCTTGACGAGGAGCTTGATGACGCGCCGCCGCATGTCGAGCGGCCCGGACACGAAGACGACCGTTGAGTGCTGGGGGGGCTTTTCGATGAACCGCTCCAACCGCTCCTGTTCTTCTTCCGCCGCCTTGCTCTCTCGTTTGGGAGTGAGCAGCTTTTCAGCCTCGAGAACGAGCACAAGGCGGCGCGGCGCCATCATTGGAAACGTCGAGGCGGCCGCAACAAGGTCATCGACTCTGGTGTCCCCGCCGTACAGCCGCTCGACATTGAAGGCTCGCAGGCCCTCCTCCACGATTTCCTCGAACTCCGTCGCGACGGCGGACTTGTCCACCTCATCGCTCCCGAGGAGCAGGTAGAGGGCCCGCGTGTCTCCAGACGTGATCTGCTTGCGGAGAGCGGTCGCGGTGAGCACTGGCATCGAGTCCTAAAACGCCTCCACGATTGCCGTGACCACGCTGCGGGCAACGTCGGTGGCTATGCGGTCGAAGGAGCTGCGCTCCTGGTCCAGAAAGTCCGAACCCGCGATCGCCGTCGCACTGCGGGTCGCAAGCTCGTACTCTCCACGAAACGTCAGCGCGTCATCGGACCAAAGCACGTCGTTTGTCCTGGCGTCCGTAAACTGAACTCGCATCGAGAGTGTGAAGAGATACCTCGATGCCTGCTGCTGTTCGTTCAATGCGACTGGCTGCACCGAAATCCCCACGACCTCGCCTGTGAGAACGGCGTCGGCACCAGCCGCCTCCGGCGACACGGCGTACTTTCCGCGGCCGATGAACTCGATTCGAAGTTTCTCCGTGAGGATCTGCTCCACTTGGAAGAACGTGCTGCGGTTCTCGAGCTGCGGGATCCCAACGGTTCGGATGTAGCTGGGCAGGAACGACCCGCGCCCTGCGAGAGCGTAGCCGCAGCCTGAGTCAAGCCACGCCACAGCGAGAGCCACGCCGCAGAGCCGCCACGCGACAAAGTTCGGCATCGCTACTGAACCACGAGCGACACCAGGCGCCCACGCGCCACGACGACCTTCTTCACGGCTTTTCCGCTGATATAGGCCATGACGGCAGGATCGCTCATGGCGAGCTGCTCGAGCTCCTGCTCGGTCACTTCCGCCGGCACGGTCAGTCGTCCACGAACCTTCCCATTCACCTGCACGGGTACGACGATCTCGTCGGCCCTGGCGACACTCGCGTCGAAGCTTGGCCACGTGGCGGCGGCTAACCCGCCCTGGTGGCCCAGCATTTCCCACAGCTCTTCTGCCGTGTGAGGAGCAAACGGCGCGAGCATGCGAACAAGCGCATCCACTGCCTCGCGGACGATGCCTCGCGTCTCCTCTCGTTCGGGCCCCTGAGGCTTGCGTGTATCTCCATCCGCACGGCGACCCGGCGGCCCGGTTGGCGTCCGCTCGCTGAACGAGTAGAGATCGTTCACGAGCTCCATCATGGCCGAAACGGCTGTGTTGAGCTGCTGCCGCTGCTCGATGTCCGCGGTGACGCGCCTGATCGTGTCGTGAGTCTTCCTACGAAGCGCCTTCTCGTCAGCGTTGAGCGACGCTCCGTGGTCCAGAAGGTTGGCTTCGTCCGCACTAGCTACCACGTGCCAGTGATCGACCAGTCGCCACACCCGCGCCAAGAATCGGAAGCTTCCCTCCAGGCCCGAGTCGGACCACTCGACTTCTTTCTCAGGCGGCGCCACAAACATGACGTACAGCCTCAGCGCGTCTGCGCCAAACTGCTGGAGCATCGTGTCCGGATCGACCACATTGCCCTTGGACTTCGACATGACGGCGCCATCTTTGAGGACCATGCCCTGCGTCAGAAGCTGCGCAAAGGGCTCGTTGTGGTCCACCATGCCAAGGTCGCGGAACACCCGAGTAAAAAATCGCGAGTAGATGAGGTGCAGGATGGCGTGTTCGACGCCGCCGCTGTAGAAATCCACCGGCAGCCAGTACTTCACGGCCACGGGATCGAATGCCTGCCGGCTGTTTCTGGGATCGGCGAAACGGTAAAAGTACCACGACGAATCCACGAATGTGTCCATCGTGTCGGTCTCGCGGCGCGCCGGTCCACCGCACTTGGGACATGTCGTGTTCACGAACTCGGGCACTTGGGCCAGGGGCGAATCGCCTCGGCCGGTAAACTGCGTCATCTTCGGCAGCTCCACCGGAAGCTGATCGTCTGGCACCGGGACGATGCCATCCTTCGGGCAGAGGACCATTGGAATCGGCGTCCCCCAGTACCGTTGACGAGAAATGCCCCAATCCTTGAGCCGGTACTGGACCGTTCCTTCGCCAATGCCTCGCTCGCGCGCTGCGATCACCATCCTTGTCTGTGCCACTGCCGATACCAAGCCAGAGAATTCCGCTGAATCGACGAGCGTGCCATAGGCTGGCGCGGCCTCCGTCATCGCGGCCGCCGCCACGGGGTTGCCGTCAGGTGTGACCACAACTCGGATCGGAAGGTTGAACTTGCGCGCGAACTCGAAGTCCCGCGCGTCGTGCGCGGGAACGGCCATGACCGCACCGGTTCCATACTCGCCGAGCACAAAGTTGGCGACCCAGATCGGCACGGGCTGATTCGTGAATGGGTTGACGGCGCGAAATCCTGTATCGAATCCCTGTTTCTCAATTTCGCCGCTCAACCTGGCCGCACGATCCTGCGTGCGGAACGCCTGCGCTTGTCGCTTGAATGCCGCCGCGTCCGCAGAGGATTCGGCGAAGCGGCTCACGAGGGCATGTTCTGGAGCCAACAGGACGAACGTCGCGCCAAAGATAGTGTCGATGCGTGTCGTGAAAACCTCGATCTTCGTGGACGGATCGCCCTCTAATGCGAACTGCACGCGAGCGCCCTCCGAGCGCCCGATCCAGTTCCGTTGCATCGTCAGTACCTTCTCAGGCCACTTGGTTAGCGCCTCGGTGCCTTCGAGTAGCTCGTCAGCGTACGCCGTGATGCGGAAGAACCACTGTTCGAGGTCGCGCATCTCGACGGGCGTCCCACATCGCCAGCACCCGCCATCCACGACCTGCTCGTTTGCCAGAACTGTGTTGCAACTCGGACACCAATTCACAGACGACCGCCGGCGATACGCCAGGCCGCGCTCGAACATTCGGATGAAGAGCCACTGGTTCCACTTGTAGTATTCGGCGTCACACGTGGCGAGTTCTCGTTCCCAGGCGTAGCTGATGCCGAGGCGCTGCAGCTGCCCTTTCATGTGCGCGATGTTGTCTCGTGTGGAGACCTCAGGGTGAATCCCGTTCTTGATCGCCGCGTTCTCAGCCGGCAGCCCGAACGCGTCCCAACCGAATGGGTGCAGCACGTTGTAGCCCCGCATGCGTTTGGTCCGCGCCATCACGTCGCCGATGATGTAGTTGCGGACGTGACCTACATGTGCGTGGCCTGACGGATACGCAAACATCTCCAGACAGTAGAACTTGGGGCGTGACGGATCGACGGCAACCTCGAACGCGCGGGCCGCGCTCCAGCGCTGTTGCCACTTCTTGTCGAGTTCCTGAGGGTGATAGTCGGACATGAGGCTGTGGGTTGCTGGGTGGCTGGGTTGCTGGGTGGCTAGCCACCTAGCCCCTCAATTATAGCCGCCAGTATCCACGAAGATGAGGCGCAACGGCGTCGAGCGTGACTGTACCTCTCACGGCAACCGATGCTGGTCGCTCGAAACCATCGTCTCGGGAATCGCCGTCGAGCACTCGAATGACCTCTCGCATCGAGTCCGCCAATGCTTTCAAGTCGTATCCGCCTTCTGAAATAGCAACAACGCGACCGTCGCAGCATTCGTCGGCAACCGCGGCGATGCCCGCGGTGAGACGTCCGAACTCGGCCGCGGTCAAGCGCATGCCTCCAAGTGGGTCATCTTCGTGGGCGTCAACGCCGGCGGAAATGAGAATCAACTCCGGCTTAAACTGCCGCAACACCGGGTAAACAATCGTCGAATAGACCAGCTCATAGTCCGCGTCCTCTGCCCCGGCAGCCAAAGGCAAGTTCACCGTCAACCCCTTCCCCGCCTCGGCGCCGATCTCGTTCGCAGCTCCGGTGCCGGGGTAGTAGGGAAACTGATGAGAAGAGACGAAGAGGACTGAAGGATCCCGGTAGAAACTCCACTGCGTGCCATTGCCGTGGTGGACGTCGTAGTCGACGATGGCTACTCGGCTGAGGCCACGCGCTCGTGCATGCGCCGCCGCGATCGCGACGTTGTTGAACAAGCAGAACCCCATCGCCCGGTTCCGCTCTGCGTGGTGGCCGGGAGGACGCACCAGCGCCAGCGCGCGTGAACCGCGTCCCGACGCCAGCACGTGGTCAACAGAGCTCACGGCGGCCCCAGCGGCAAGACGCGCAACGTCGTAGGACATTGGCGACGTGAACGTATCAGCGTCGAGGGCGACCGCACGTCCTGCCGTTTCCGCGACAAGCGTGACGTAGTCGGCGTCGTGGATGAGGAGAAGCTCCTCGCGGGTAACCGCTCGGGGCTCCTCGACGATTCCCCCTTGTTTTCTGAACTCGGTCGCTAGAATCTGCAAGACCTCTGCCCGGTCGACCCGCTCCGGGTGGCCGGGCGGCATGAGATGGTCGGCGAAACGCGGAGACGTGAACACGCGGAGGCTCATTAGAATCCTGATTGTACGAGAGGCCCTTGCCCGACCGATGGTATCGTCGGCAACAGCCGATTCATGAAGCTCCTGTTCATCGCGAAGCAGAAGAAGAACGTCGATACATTCGAAGGCGTCGTCGCCGCGCTGCTGAAAGCCGGCCACGCTGTGACGCTGGCCATTCAACAGCGCGACCCCGATCGCGATCGAAGACTCTCGGAGCAGTTCGCCGACCGAGGATTCGAGCTCACCACGTGCCCGGAAGGTCGCGGCGACGCCTGGCGGGCCTCCGCCCCGCTCGTTCGCAGCGTGCGCGACTGGGCCCAGTATTTTCGCCCCCCGTACCGCCAGGCCGCGAAGCTACGCCAGCGAGCCACCGACCGCCTGCTCAAAGAGCTTGGGGCGACCGGCGGCCTCGACGGCGAGAGCCTTGTCCTGAACGCCGGTTCCGGGACCCGCTTGCGCGATGTTCTCGAGCGACTCGAGCGCACGATTCCGAGCGACCCTCTGCACGAAGAGTTTCTTGACCGGCACGCGCCCGACGCCCTCATCGTGACGCCAGGCCTGCATTTTGGATCCGGGCAAACAGACTTCATCAAGAGCGCGCGCGCGAAGGGCATTCCCGTCTGGATGTTGCTATTCAGCTGGGACAATCTCAGCACCAAGGGCGCGCTGCACGCGCCGCCGGACCTGATGTTTGTCTGGAACGAGCGTCAGGTGCAGGAGGCGGTCGAGCTTCACGACTTTCCTCCCGAGCGTGTGGTTGTCGTGGGCGCTCCGCGGTTTGACGAATTCTTCAGCTTGCGGAGCGTCGTGTCGCGGGAAGACTTCGTCGCTCCCCTGCGGCTCGACTCGTCCCGACCCACTGTGCTCTACATGTGTTCATCGAGATTCATCGCCGAGGACGAGCTGACCTTCATTCGTGAGTGGCTTGTCTCCGTGCGCCGCGCTGCAGGCCCGCTGCAACGGTGCAACGTCATCGTTCGACCGCATCCTGACGTCGTGCTGGTCAACGACAGTGTCGAACCTCAAACCGTCACGTGGTCTGCCATGCCCCAGGTAACTGGGTGGATACAACGTCCCTTTGACGACCCGGCGGCAATCGTTCTTCGTACGACCTACCGAACGCAGCAGGCTTTCTACGAGTGTCTCGTTCACTCGGAGGCTGTGGTGGCGCTCAACACGAGCGCGGAGCTCGAGGCGGGCATCGCCGGCCGCCCTGTATTCACGGTGCTCTCCACAGACGCGAGCGCGGACGGACAGTCGAACACGCTTCACTTCAACTATCTGCTCCGCGACCACGGAGGGTTCGTCTCGTACGCGCCCGACTTGACGACCCACGTTGCACAGCTCGCAACTGCCTTGACGGCGCCCCCGAATGAAGCCGAGATTCGCGCCTTCATCATGCGGTTCCTTCGCCCCTCCGGCGACCAACCCGTGTCCGAGCTCCTGGCGAGCTCGCTCGTCCAGCACGATCGTCGGCGACCGTCCTCCATTATCCGCGCTGGTAAGAGGCCTGAGGAGGATGAGGCACAACAACCGGGAATCGTTGACCTTCCAGCCAAACCAGAGAAAGTGCTGCGACTCGGTGACAAAGAATCATCGATAAAGGTCTACGCCACGCCGGAGACCCGGCGGTTGCGCCGCCAAGGCGTTCTCTCGCTCGATCCGGCGGTCGTCAAATGGCTGAACGAGCAGGTACGACCCGGCGACGTGGTGTACGACATTGGAGCCGGCGTTGGCGCGTACTCTATTATCGCGGCCGTTCAGCGGGGCGGGCTCGCTGTGGCCTTTGAGCCCGGGTTCGCAGCCTTCAAGGCGTTATGCGACAACCTGCTCCTCAACTCCTGCTATCGAAGCGTCATGCCCTTGCCCGTAGCCCTTGGCGACCGGACCGGGCTCCTCGAGCTCGAGTACCTCCACGACGCCGGCGACGACGTCCACGCCCTTCACGCACGCGAGTGGCGTACTCGCCGAGACTCAGTCGAGGCGCACTACACACAACCGGTGTGCGCGGAGCAGCTCGACGATGTCTTTCTTCGTCATAGGCTGCCGGCGCCCAACGTCGTTCGCGTCGCCGTTCGCAGGGGCGCGGAAGCCGTGCTCCAAGGTGCGGTTCGGCTACTACGTTCCCCTCAGCTGCGCTCGCTGCTGGTCCTGGTCAAGGACGACGCCCAAGCCGACTCTGTGGCGGCGGCCGTGCGCGGCGGTGGATTCACCATCGTCCAGAAGGCCGACAATGGGGACCACGGCCTGACGCTTTCGCTGGAAAGAACGTCGGCGCCGCGTGGAATGGATTCCCCAATGGAGACATTCCGGCGGGCCGGAAAGCATCTGCGCCGGTTGTGGTAGGGTAACGTCGCCCGACACAAGGAGCCAGCCATGGCAAAACCCGGAAGAAACGACCTGTGCTCGTGTGGAAGCGGTAAGAAGTTCAAGCGCTGCCACGGAGTGACGAGGGATTCAGCGCGTTCGTCGCGCTTTCTCATGATCGCAGTGGGTGCCGCCTTGCTCGCGGCTGTGGCCGCTGGCGTAGCCTCTTTCAGCACGGAACGATCGGCCAGCTCGGTTCGAGTCTGGGATCCCGCCCACGGTCACTATCACGACGCAAACGGGGTCCAGGTTCCGTAGGGCGTTCGGACCGTTCGGATCGTTCGAGTGGTTCGGATCGTTCACTGCCGCTGGTCGTTCGAAGCGTTCGGATCGTTCTAGGAGAAAACCATGCGAACACTGGCGCTTGCGCTGATCGTCACAGCGGCTCTTGGAGCCGCGACGGCAACAATGCAGGAGCGCGCGGCCGACCAACGGGGCGGCCCTGAGCGATTCACAATGCGCGTCATTACCTCCGGTCTCGATTCGCCGTGGGAGGTGCTCTGGGGCCCAGATGATCAGTTGTGGGTGACCGAGCGGCGTGGGAGGCGAGTGCTCCGCATCAACCCCGCAGACGGCTCGACCGGCGTCATCCTAACGGTTCCTGAAGCCCACCAAAGCGTCGCGCAGGACGGTCTCCTTGGATTGGCTCTGCACCCAGACTTGCTGCGTGGAACGGGCAACAACTTCGTTTACGTTGCGTTCACCTACGACGATTCACCAGGGCTTGCGTTCACCCGACGGATGGCCATTCGGCGTTATACGTACGATTCCACCGCCAGGCGACTGGGGACGCCGCTCGAGCTCATTTCCGGGCTCCCCACTCACGACGATCACCTCGCCGGACGGCTTGTCTTTGGTCCCGACCAGAAACTGTACCTGAGCATCGGCGACGAGGGCAGCAACTTCGGGCAGAACCGGTGCAATCTGAATCGCGCTCAGGAGCTCCCCACCGCGGCGGACGTGCGCGCGCGTGACTGGGCAAGATATCAAGGCAAGATCCTCCGATTGAATCTGGACGGCTCGATTCCGTCAGACAATCCGCTCGTTGGCGGCGTCCGAAGCCACGTCTTCTCGTACGGTCACCGCAATCCGCAAGGACTCGTCTTCGGTCGAGGCGGCCGTCTCTACGAGTCGGAACACGGTCCGAACACCGACGATGAGGTCAATCTCATCGAACCAGCGGGAAACTATGGCTGGCCACTCATCGCTGGGTACCGCGATGACAAGGTCTATGTGTACGCCAATTGGTCAGCGTCGAAGCCGGAACCCTGTGCCTCTCTTCCGGCCGGCGGCAACTCGATTCCTGCCTCGGTTCCGACGCAGCGGGAAAGCTCCTGGAATCTCTCTGACTTCAAGCCGCCGGTGCAAACTTTCTTCACCGTCGAAGAAGGGTACGACTTCCAGAAGCAGGGCGGGGCGACCATCGCTCCCGGCAGCCTCGACATCGTCACGGAGAACCAGGGCGTGCCAGGGTGGGGTCAGTCGTTGCTCGTTCCGAGCATGTTGAAAGGCCTGGTATACCGGCTCGCTCTCAGCGCCGACGGCCGGTCGGTCACTGGTCACCCGATCGAGTACTTCAAGACGACCAATCGGTACCGCGACCTCGCGGTCCACCCCGACCAGCGAACGTTCTACGTGGCGACAGACCCAGACGGCCGTACTACGGACGCGTCTGGCACGCCTACACAGGCGCTCGCCAATCGCGGAGCGATTCTCGAATTCAGGTACGCGGGCCCGACGACCCCGTCGAACTAGTGCGGTGCTCAGGTTCGGGTTTTAGCGCCTCGCGACTTCATACGTCTTAGTGAATCCGTTGCGCGCATTCGTGACTGTGAACGAGCCATCGCGGCGCGCTGACACCTTGATCCAATATGCCGGCCCATTATGTGCGGGCGGCGGGGGCACATTCGGCCCAGGCGCCGGTGCGGCTACGGCGTCGATCGGCATGGTGGACGCCTGTTCATCCACGCCGTTGGCGATGAACATGCCCGGAACCGTGTATTCCTGGCCGCTCAACTGAGAAAAATGGATCTGCCACAGGTCTTCCAGACCAGGCGAGGTGTGCAGCACTTTCATCGCAGGCGGCTGGCCGCCTTTTCGCGTGCCGTTGTTCAGGAGTGCCACTCGTGGATGAAGCGCGTGTACCAGCACCTCGCTGTTCGAGATCGGCTGTCCGTGGTGTGAAACGACGAACAGATCCACTGTTCCGAGCCGGTTACTCGGACACATCAAATCGAATTCCTTGTTCCAGGTCAGATCGCCGAGATGCGCGACCTTGAAGCGCCCGAACGTGATGAACGTGCCAACCGACTGGGCATTTTCGCTCGGGTCTGGATCCTGCGGCTTGAACGCCGCGCAATACGGATTGGGCTGCCCCGCTCCGGGCAATGCCGCGCGCAACCCCTGACCGGCGGCGGCTACGATGCGCGCGTCGACGCCTGATAAAGGGACGGTGTCGCCAGGCTTCGCCACGGTGTGCTTCGCATTCGCGTACAGCCCGGGGTAGACCTTCTGAAGGAAGGTGTCGGCTGCCGCTGCGGGCTGGACGTTCGCGCCGTGGTCGATGAAGTGCTTGATGGGAATCCGGCCGGCCACTTCGGCCATGGCTCCAAAATGATCCCCGTGGTAGTGCGTGGTGATCAGATGGTCGATCTGGGTGAGGCCGGCATCTTTGACGGCCGCCATGATCCGGTCGGCATCGCGCGTCGCCGCGGGCCCACCGTTACCCGTATCGATGAGCAAGGACTCGCCGGTAGGCGTCACGAAGAGCGTGGCGTTGCCACCCTCCACGTCGACCAGATAGAGATCGAGCGTGCTCCTCGTTTGGGCCGCCGGTACGGCGACCAGAGCTCCCAACACCAAAAGGCACATCAAAGAACGCATGGACATACTCCTCAAGTCGTTCGGGACGTTCGAATCGTTCATCACGTCGGAATCGCCCGGGAAAGTCTACGGCTTTCGAAGGAGGTTCGCACGGAGAATTGACCGGGCCTGACGAGATGTCACCTGAGCATCCCGAGCGCCCGATCTTCGAGCGCCCTCAATCTCTGTTCGACCTCGACCCTGGCGTGCTCGAGCGCAGCTTCAGAGGCGCCGTGCTCAACCTGAATCGGCGGGCCGATCGCCAGCGCGACCGTGCTGAATGGCCTGGGAATCTGCGTGCGATCCCAACTCCGAGCCGTCCAATAGGCCGATGCCTCCAAGTGAAATGGCAAGACAGGGTTACCCGTGCTGCCGGCGAGCCAGACCGCACCTGGCTGCGCGACGCGCGCAGGCCCTCGAGGGCCGTCGAGTGTGAACCCTGCGGCTTTCCCCGATTCCATCGCGCGCACGAGCTGCAGCATCGCTTTGCGGGAACCGCGCGAGGTCGAGCCCCTGGCCGTCCCGTAGCCGAACCGCTCGATGATGCGTGCGATCCACTCGCCATCGAAGTTGTCGCTCGTGATGACGACAATGCCTCGGCGGCGGAAGTAGAACGTCGCGGGAAGAATGCGTCCATGCCAGAACGCCATGACGGGCTGCCGGCCGGAGGCGATGATCGACTCGAAGTGTTCGAACCCGTCAACACGCCAGCGCAACGTGTGACCGAGGGAGTTGATCAGTGGATAGCCCAACGAGGCAATGGCTGCTGCCTGCGCCCGCTTGGTCCAAGACGAACGCCAGTCACTCACAACTCCCAACTCCCAACGCCCAAGACCCAACCCTCGTGTTTGGGAGTTGGAGGTTGGCCGTTTGGTCGTTGATCACATGCCATTGTATTGTGGCCCACCACCACCCTCTGGCGGAACCCAGGTGATCACCCCGTACGGATCCATGATGTCGCACGTCTTGCAATGCACGCAGTTGGATGCGTTGATCTGGAGGCGCGGTGCGCCCCTGCTGTCCTGAGCGATCTCGTAGACATTCGCCGGGCAGAATCGCGTACAAGGATGGCCAAACTCGGGTCCGCAGATCGTGCTGCACACTTCGGTGTGCACGAGCAGATGCGACGGCTGGTCCTCTTCGTGCGACGTACCGGAGAAGTGGACGTTGGTGAGCTTGTCGAACGTCAGCCGGCGATCGACATCCGTCGCCTTGCTCGGAGGGGGAGCGGAGCGATTCGCCCCATAGTACCAGTCGAGCGTGCGCATCCGCGCGTGACCTGCATGCCCGCGGAGGTCCTCGAACCAGCGTCCCTTGGTCAGCAGAGACATCCCGGCGAACATGAGCCCCGCGAACAGCCCATAACCGAAGGCCTGGTGCACGTTTCGGACCGGATACAGCTCGGCACGCACCGGGCTCGCGTCGATCTTCGCCTGATAGCGCGCGAGGCTCGTCGCGGATGTGTCGCCGGCACGAATCGCCTCGAAGGCGGCTTCGGCAGCCAACATGCCGCTCCGCATCGCGAGGTGAATGCCCTTCAGCCGCATCGAGTTGAGAAATCCACCGGCGTCGCCGGCAATCAGGCCGCCGTCCATATGTAGTCGAGGAATGGTGTTCCAACCGCCCTCGGGCAATGCCTTCGCCCCATAGCGAACCATTCGTCCACCTTCGAGCAAGGCCGACACGAACGGATGCCGCTTGAGACGGTTGAAGGCCGTGTGAGGATCGAAGAGAGGGTCCCGGTAGTCCAATCCAACGACGAGCCCGAGCGACACTTGCCCGCGCGGCATCGCATAAATGAACGCGCCGCCGAACTCCTCGTGACGAAGGGGATAGCCGAGCGTGTGGATGACCGTTCCGGCCTCGATCCGATCGGCAGGGACCTCCCACAGCTCTTTCACTCCAATCGCGAATTGCTGCGGCTCCTTCCCCTCATCGAGCGAGAGGCACCGCAACAGCTGCTTCGTCAGGTTGCCGCGGACACCGTCACAGAAGATAGTGACCTTTGCGATGATGTCAACACCCGGCTCGAACGACGGTTTCGGCTGCCCGTGTTTTCCAATCCCGCGATTGCCGGTTCGCACACCGATGACTCGCGAGCCGTCCATCAGCACGTCTTGTCCAGCAAATCCAGAGAAGACGTCGACGGCCTCGGCTTCGACCTGCTGCCACAGCCAGCGGACGAACGCGTTCAGCGAGATGATGTGATTGCCGTGGTTCCTCAGCGGCGGGGGGATGATTGGAAAGGAAAACTTCGATGCTTCGGTTAGGAAGTACACCCGGTCGCGCTGGACGTCGACCTCCAACGGGGCACCCTTTTCCTTGAAGTCCGGGATCAGCTCGCGAAGCGTGGCCGGGTCGAGCACCGCACCCGACAGGATGTGGGCGCCGGCCTCGCGGGCTTTCTCGAGCACGGCAATGGACAGCGGGTCTCCGCCGAGCTGTTTCTGCAGTTGTGTAAGGCGAAGCGCCGCCGACAGCCCAGCGGGGCCGCCACCAACGATGAGAACATCGACCTCGAGAGTCTCTCGATTCAACTGCCCACTGCCTACTTCTTCTCGAGTTCCGCTATCAGCGCGGGGACGATCTCAAAGAGGTCACCGACGATCCCGTAGTCGGCTACCTCGAAGATCGGCGCCTCTGGGTCCTTGTTGATGGCGACGACGGTTCGCGAGCCCTTCATGCCGACGAGGTGCTGAATCGCTCCCGAGATCCCCAGCGCGACATAGAGCTTCGGCGCCACGGTCTGGCCTGAACTTCCAATCTGCCGGTCCATGGGGAACCAACCGTTGTCGCAAATCGGCCGCGAGGCAGCCACCTCGGCGGCCATGACGGCAGCCAACCTCTCGGCGAGCGGGAGGTTGTCCTGCGATTTGATTCCTCGGCCGACGGCGACAATGCGCTCGGCCTGGCTCAGATCCACGGCTTGTTTGGCCTCCTGAAACGGGGCCTCCGGCTTCTGCCGGATGGCATCGGCGTCAATGTCGACCGTGATCGTTGTGACCGGTGCCGGACCACCTCGCAGGGCTGCATCTGCGCGGAATGCGCCGATTTGGAACGTTACGAGCCACGGCTTATCGCCCTCTGGGCGCACCTCGGCCACGAGCTTCCCCTGAAACATCGGTCGCGTAAATGTCGCGCCCTCGGCACTGCCGTTGGTACCGATGACGTCGGTGATGAGCGCCTTGCGTAACCTCGCTGAAACCATGGGTGAAAAGTCGCGCGTCCGGTACGTGTGCGGTAGAAACACGAACGACGGTGCGAGTTGGCCAATCGCTCCGCAAAGAGCGAGCGAAAATCCGTCCGGCGTGTAGGACGCCAACGCAGGATGTTCCAGAGCCACGACCTCGGACACGGCCGCGGCCGACAGCTCATGCGACGCCGCAGCCGTGCTCGAGCCGAGCACGAGCACCTTGATTGGCATCGCCCCGGCGCAGCGCTGGGCCGCCGCAATGGCCTCCCACGTGACGCGGTTCACGGCGTCGTCCCGTTGCTCGGCCACAACGAGAATCACAAGACCCTCGCCTCTTCGCGCAACCGGCGAACGAGCTCCCGAGCGGCTTCGGCCGGCGCTCCCGAGATCATCTGGGTGCGCTTTGTACGCGTGGGTAGCGCAAGCGCGACGATCTGTTGCGCGGCCTTGAGGCCAGACGGCATCGCGACCTTCTTGATCTCCTTCTTCTTGGCCGCCATGATGCCTTTCAGCGTGGCGTAGCGAAGCTGGTTGATGCCACTCTGGATGGTCAGGAGGGCCGGCAACGGCATCGCAATCCATTGAAACCAGCCGCCCTCGAGCTCGCGCTTCACCCTGATCCCGGAGGCCTGGACGCCTGCGGCTGCCTCACCACTCCCCGGGCTGGCGGCCGGAAGCACCTGAAGCTCCATCACGATCGTCGAGTGAGGGATGCCAAGCCGTTCGGCCAGCGCCACGCCGGTTTGCGCGTGTCCTTGATCGTCGGACTGTAGTCCAGTCAGCACCAAATCAAAGTGCTCGTCCAGCATGGCAGCCGCGAGGGCATCAGCCGTGACACTAGCATCCGCCGCGCCGAGGGCGTCATCTTCGACGTGCAGCGCCCGGTCCGCGCCGCGAGCGAGCGCTTCCCTGATTACTTGCTGGACCCGTGCCGGTCCTGCAGAACAGACCACGACTTCGCCGCCGTGCTTCTCGCGAAGCCTCAACGACTCCTCGAGGGCGTACGCGTCCGGTTCGTTCATTTCGTAGCTGGCGTCCTGCTCGCGGACCCAGGTCTTGTCCTCGTTGAGGCGCGGTTGCCACTCACGGGTGGGGACTTGCTTGATGCAGACGGCGATCTTCATGGTTGGTCGCCCACGCCACAACGGCCACGAAGACGGTCAGCCACGCCCCTCGACGCTGCTCGGGGCGTCCTGAGCGACTGTCGAAGGACGAAGGACACGATGGTCACGAAGCGCGAAGAGAAAGACCCTTTGTGGTCCTCGTGGCGGATCGTCGTAACGCGTTTCGTGGCTAGGCCTCGTACTTCTTGAACAGTAATGCGGCGTTGGTGCCACCAAAGCCGAACGAGTTGGAGAGCGCGTACTGAATCTTCGTCGGGCGGCTCGTGTGAGGAACGTAGTCGAGGTCGCACTCGGGGTCCGGATTATCGAGGTTGATAGTCGGTGGCACGAGTTGATGGTACACGGCCAGCACCGTGATTCCTGCTTCGAGACCACCGGCACCGCCAAGGAGGTGCCCCGTCATCGACTTCGTCGACGAAATCACAAGGCGTTGGGCATGCTCGCCAAAACACTTCTTGATCGCGAGCGTCTCCAACCTGTCGTTGTGAGGCGTCGACGTGCCGTGAGCGTTTACGTAGTCCACGTGGCCTGGGAGAATGCCGGCCTTCCGAATGGCCATGGCCATGACCCGCACGCCGCCGTCACCGTCTTCCGAGGGCGCCGTGATGTGATACGCGTCGCCCGACATGCCGTACCCGACGACCTCGGCGTAGATCGTCGCACCGCGCTGGCGCGCGTGGTCGAGCTCCTCGAGCACCAGAATACCGGCGCCTTCCCCGATAATGAAGCCGTCTCGGTCGGTATCAAAGGGCCGACAGGCCCGATGCGGCTCGTCGTTCCGAGTTGAGAGCGCACGCAACTGACCGAAGCCGCCGACGCTCATCGGTGTCACCGCGGCCTCCGATCCACCGGCAATCATCGCGTCGGCGTCGCCCCGTTTGATGATCTCGAACGCGTCCCCTATTGCGTGCGCTGAGGCCGAACACGCCGTGCACGTCGCCAGGTTCGGGCCCTTGGCACCGAACCGTATCGAGACTTGACCGGCCGCAAGGTTGATGATGGCCGAGGGGATGAAAAACGGAGAGATCTTTCGCGGACCGCCCGCGAGCAGGGCTTTGTGCTCGCGTTCGATCGTGGTGAAGCCGCCGATTCCCGATCCGATGAACACGCCAACGTTCGGCGCGTTCTCCGACGTGATTTGCAATCGCGCGTCGTCCATCGCGAACTGGGCGGCCGCGACGGCATATTGAATGAAGACGTCCATCTTCTTGACGTCTTTCTTGTCGACGAACGAAAGCGGGTCAAAGCCTTTGACCTCACCCGCGATCTGCGTGGCGAATCCGCTGGCGTCGAACTTCGTAATCGTAGTGACGCCGCTCGTGCCGGCTGACAACGCCGCCCAGTTGGCAGCCGTGCCGATACCGAGCGACGACACCAGGCCAATGCCTGTGATGACAACCCGCCTACTCAAACGCCCTCCGTGGGTCTGAAGATGAGCTACTTCTTGCCCTTGGCGTGCGCCTCGATATAGTCGATGGCTTCCTTGACGCGGGTGATCTTTTCGGCGTCCTCGTCCGGTATCTCCATTCCGAACTCCTCTTCGAACGCCATGACGAGCTCCACCGTGTCGAGCGAGTCAGCGCCGAGGTCGTCGACGAACGACGCATCCGGTGTGACCTCCTCCTCGTCGACTCCGAGCTGCTCTACGATGATGCTCTTCACCTTGTCTGCAACTGCCATCTGTCCTCCTCATCAATGCACAAAGCCCAACGCTCAATGCCATAAGCCCAACGCTCACAAACCAACGCCGGCGCGCCGGGTCTCCCCTCGAGCTCCACGCCTTGGCATTGTCTCTTGAGCCTTGTGACTTGATCTACATGTACATACCGCCATTGACGGCCAGTACTTGCCCAGTAATATACGCTGCCTCATCCGACGCGAGAAAGCAGACGGCGGCCGCCACGTCTTCAGGGGCGCCTGTACGGCCGAGCGGTATCAGCGTGGCCCAGTCGCCCGCGGCCTTTTCGGCGATGGCCTTCGTCATATCGGTATCGATGAGCCCTGGCGCAACGACGTTCACAGTGATGTGACGTGACGCGACTTCCCGTGCAACGGCCTTGGTAAAGCCGATCAACCCAGCCTTCGACGCCGCATAATTGGCCTGCCCGGCATTGCCCATCTGTCCGACGACAGAGCTGATGCTGATGATCCGGCCGGCGCGCTGTTTGATCATCGGCTTGAGCACAGCCTGTACACAGCTGAACGCGGCCGTCAGATTCGTGGCGAGAACCTGATCCCAGTCGTCCCGCTTCATTCGCAGCAACAGCTGGTCTCGCGCGATTCCGGCGTTGTTGACGAGCACGTCCACGCGGCCGTGCCGCTCGAGCACTCCTGCGATCATCGCATCAATCGACGCCGGGTCTGTGACATCGACAGATGCCAGCTCTGCCTGGTGGCCCCGGGCAGTAATCGTCTTCACCGTCTCGGCCGCATTGTCAGCCCGCGCCGACGCCACGACGTGTGCACCACGCGAGGCCAGTGCGGTCGCGGTCGCACGGCCAATGCCGCGCGAAGCGCCGGTCACGATCACGACTTTCCGACTGAGATCGAACATGCCGCCACAACCGCTTCGAGATCGTCGGGCGATCCGAAACTGAAAACGTGTGCATCTTGCTGGATCTTGCGAATGAGCCCGCTCAACACTGTGCCCGGACCCACCTCAACATACGTTGTGACGCCTTCGGAGGCAAGGCGGCGAACGCTCTCCTCCCAGCGCACGGGCGCCGAGACTTGACGAACGAGCGCTTCGACAGCCGCACGTGAGTCGCTCTTCGGTTCGGCATCCGCATTGGCCAGGACCGGAACGCGAGGGTTCTTGGCGGCAAGCGCCCATAGCTCAGGGGCAAGACGCTCTTCGGCCGGGGTCATCAGCGCACAGTGAAACGGCGCGCTGACCACGAGGGGAATCACTCGCTTGGCCCCGAGCGCTTTCGCGCGATCCGACGCGCGCCGCACGGCCCCAGCCGTGCCCGCGATCACAATCTGTCCGGGGCCGTTCATGTTGGCCGGACTGACGACCTCGCCCTCGGATGCCTCCTCACACGCCCGTCTCACGGTCTCCAGATCGGCTCCCAAGATCGCAGCCATCGCGCCTTTTCCAACCGGCACGGCCTCCTGCATGTAACGCCCTCTCCGCCTCACGACGGAGACGATGTCGCCGAACTCGAAGGTTCCGGCCGCCACGTGCGCGGAGTACTCGCCGAGACTGTGTCCCGCCACGAAGGACGGGCTCACGCCGCGCGAAACGAGCACTCGGTACGCGGCGACGCTGACGGTCAGCATCGCCGGCTGCGCGTGTTCGGTCAGCGTGAGCTGATCGTCGGGGCCGTCGAACATCAAGGAGCTCAAACGCACGCCCGGAGAGGACCCGTTGACGAAGCCAAAGGCGCGGTCGGCCTCCTCGAATGTCGCGCGCGCTTCCGGAAAGGCATCGGCCAGGGCCTTGCCCATACCGATCTTCTGCGCTCCCTGTCCGGGAAAGACAAAAGCGATCACGACGGCCTCGATGCTGCCACCGCGGCGATCTCTTCCTCGATTCGGTCGATGAACTCGCGGGTGGCGAATCGATAGGCCATCGCAATGGCGTTCCGCACGGCCTTCACCGACGAGCGCCCGTGACCCACGATTGCCAAGCCCGCCACTCCGAGGAGCGGTGCACCGCCGTACTCCGAATAGTCAAGCCTTCGGCGAAAGCGACGAAACGCCCGCCGCGACAGCAGGTATCCAACCTGGCTGGAGAAGGTTCCCTTGAGCTCGTCGCCAAGCAGCGATTCGACCGCCTCCACCAGCCCTTCGCTCGTCTTCAGCACCACGTTGCCGGTGAAACCATCGCACACGATCACGTCGGCGGTGCCGCTGTAGATCTCGCGTCCCTCGATATTCCCGATGAACCGCAGCGGAGCATTCTTCAACAGCCGATGGGCCTCGCGCGTCAGCTCGTTCCCCTTCGTTTCTTCCTCGCCTATCGACAACAACCCGATGCGTGGGTCGTGGATGCCGAGCGCCAATCGCGCGTACACGCCGCCCATCACGGCGAATTGCAGCAGGTGTTGCGGGCGGCATTCAACGCTCGCCCCCGCGTCGAGCAACACGGCCGGACGCCTTTGTGTCGGAATGGCTGTCACGAGCGCGGGACGATCGACACCCGGTATCATGCCGAACGCCGCGTGGGTCGCCATCACGGTCGCTCCGGTGTGCCCGGCGCTGACGAGCGCGTTCGCCTCATGGCGGGCGACCAAATCGGCCGCCACACGTATGGACGCCTTCGGCTTACGTCGAAGCGTAATGGCAGGCGGTTCAGCCATCCCGATCACCTCGGGTGCATCGACAATGTCGATGCCGAGGCCGCGCCAGCCCACATGGCGAGCCAGGGCTCCCTCAACGAGGGGCGTGGACCCGACCAGCACGAAGCGAGCCTCAGTGAGGTGACGCGCCGCTGCGACTGCACCGTCGATGATGATCGAGGGCGCGTGGTCGCCCCCCATCGCGTCGATCGCGATCTTGACCAGGCTACTCCTCGTCGACCGGCCGAATCTGTCGCTGGTTGTAATAGCCGCAGTGAGGGCAGATACGATGCGGCGCCTTCGGCTCGTGGCATTGCGGGCACAGTCCCGTAGTGGTGGCCCGCAGCGAATCGTGCGTACGGCGTTTGGCGGTGCGAGTCTTGGAATGTCGGCGTTTGGGATTCGGCATGATGTCTATGTTTACAAGTCAGTTGGCTTCACGAGCTTCTTCAGGGGCGCCAGCCTCGGATCCTCCCACACGGGTTCGCACGCACACGCATCGGTGTTCCGGTTGGCACCGCATTGCGGGCACAAACCACGGCAGTCCTCACGACAGAGCGGCTTCATGGGCAGCGCAAGATAAAACTGCTCTCGAAGGAGCTCGTTCAAGTCGATTTGGTCGTCGCGATAGAAGCTGGTTCCGAGGTCCTCTTCCTCTACTTCTCGATCGTTCTCCGATGTCAACTCGGCGGCCGGATGATATCGAAGGTCCAGGGCGGCATTGACCTGCATCCGGAACGCTTCCAAACACCGACTGCACGGCACCTCGAGCTCGGTCTCCGTGTGACCCACCAGTCGGAACCGATCCTTGTCCTTATGGACATCGAAATCGAGGAGAACCGGCGCCACGACCCTATACGCGTCACCCTCGTCTCCGACCTCCCCGGGTTGGAACGAACGGGAAAAATGGTCGAGTGCCTGACGGTACCGGGTGAGGTCGAGCTGCATGCGGTCCCCTCTCGCGAAATTCTCGCGAAAGGCAGACTTCGAATTATAGCTGATTCCAGGTCATCGGCCCGACCCACGGCTTCGGGATGAACAACCGCTCGTAAAGGGCGATGGCGAATCGATCGGTCATACCCGCCACGAAGTCCTTGGCCGCCACGTCCAACCCTTCCGCCTCGAGGATACGGCGGTCCAGAAACTCCGCCGGCCGCGCTCGGACGCTCTCCCACAGCCCGCTCAGAATGCCCCGCGCTTTCGTGAACTCGGCTGTCGCGACCTCGTTCTCATAGACGGCGTCGAAGAGAAAAGCACGCATCGCCAACGTGGCCTCGAGCACGGCATCACTCATCCGTATCTCGGTCAGCTCGCCACTCCAGGTCTCGGTCACGACGTCCTTCACCATTCGCGCAATGCGCGCCGAAGACGTGGCACCGAGCACGTCCACGGCGTCCTTCGGCAAGTCCCCTTCCCCCAACACGCCGGCTCGCACTGCATCGTCGATGTCGTGATTGACGTAGGCGATCAAGTCAGCAACACGCATCACCTGGCCTTCGAGCGTCACCGAACGCATCGACGCTTCGATACCGACAGGAGAACCCTTCTTCCCTTTCGAGTGACGTCCGATGCCGTCGCGGACCTCCCACGTGAGATTCAGGCCGCGGCCGTCGTTTTCCAGCACGTCTACGATGCGCAGGCTCTGTTCGTAGTGCCGAAACCCCCCTGGCACCAATTCGTCAAGCACCTTTTCGCCGGCGTGGCCAAAGGGTGTATGGCCAAGGTCGTGGCCGAGCGCGATCGATTCCGTCAGCTCCTCGTGCAGTCGCAGGACCTTCGAGACCGTGCGGGCGATCTGAGACACCTCGAGCGTATGGGTCAGACGCGTCCGGTAGTGGTCGCCCGCCGGTGCAAGGAATACCTGGGTCTTGTGTTTGAGACGTCGGAAGGCTTTGCTGTGAATAATGCGATCGCGATCGTGCTGAAAAGCCGGCCGCACGTCGTCTTCCTGTTCCGGCCGCAGCCGCCCTCGGGAATCGACGCTCTTCGCCGCCTGCGGGGCGAGCGTATCGCACTCGAGTTGCTCGAGCGTTTCACGAATGCTCGGCAAGGATGTCCTCGAGAAAGCTCGTGCCGTGAACGAGCGGGCCCACGCCAAAATTCGACGCAAGCGTTTGGCCGAGATCGGCGAACGTGCGACGCGTGCCGAGATTCACTCCGCGGCGAACTCGCTGCCCAGACAACAGCAGCGGCACGTACTCGCGCGAATGATCGGTGCTCGGAGTCGTTGGGTCATTGCCGTGATCGCCGGTGATCACGAGAAGATCCGTATCGCGCAGCCGGCCGAGCACGCCTCCCAGCATACCGTCAACGCGCTCGAGATTCCCTCCATAGCCGTCTACATCGTTCCGGTGTCCGTACACCGAATCGAAGTCCACGAGATTCGCGAAGATGAGGCCGGCCACCGTTCGATCCATCTCCTCGAGCACGCCGGCGACACCCTCGGCGTCGCTCGATGTCGGCCTGGACTTCGTAATCCCTCGCCCCGCAAATAGATCCCTGATCTTTCCAATCGAGACGACCGATACGCTCCGCGCCATCAGCAGGTCAAGAAGCGTCTCGCTCGTCGGTTCGAGCGCGTAGTCATGACGGTGAGCCGTTCGTCGGAACGCGCCTGGGACGCCAACGAACGGGCGGGCGATGACACGTCCGACACCGAGACCTCGTGAGACCAACTCGAACGCCCGTTCGCAGATTCGATACTGCTCCTCCACCGGAATGATCGCTTCGTGAGCCGCTATCTGAAACACGCTGTCCGCAGAGGTGTAGACGATGGGCTTGCCTGTCGCAACGTGCTCGGCCCCGAGACGGTCGATGATCTCCGTTCCAGAAGCGACAACGTTACCCAGCGTGCCGCGACCGATCCTGCGCTCGAACGACGCGATCACATCAGCCGGGAAACCCGATGGAAACGTGGGAAACGGGCGGTCGAGCACGACGCCCATCATCTCCCAATGCCCAGTGACAGAATCTTTGCCGGCAGAAGCCTCCGCCATGCGACCGTACGCGCCAACTGGCTCGACAGGCGGCGCATCGTCCAGACGGACGATGTGAGCAAGCCCAAGCGATCGCAAGTGCGGCAATCGAAGTGTCACGGCCTTGGCAATGTTGCCGATCGTGTTGCTTCCCTCGTCGCCGTACAACGCGGCGTCAGGCAACTCACCGACACCGACGCTGTCAAGAACGATGAGAATGACTCTCTTGAAAGGGGGCAAGGGGAAAGGGGGCAAGGGGGAAGGGGCGAGGGGAAGGGGCGTGGGACGTCAACCCCAAGCGTCAAGACTGTGTCACGAGTGATGCGAAGCCATGTAGTCGGCCACTGGCCGTGGCGAGTCGATCGTGGCGATAGCGTGCTTGAAGATCAGTTGATCGGCGCCGTTGACGTCCACGACGACGGCGAAGCGGTCGAAGCTCTTGATGCGCGCGTCGAACTGGCGTCCGTCCATCAGGTGAATCGTCACCGAGACACGCTCTCGTCGGGCGTGGTTGAGAAAAACGTCTTGAATGTTGGGTTGAGAAGTCACCGACGACCGTGGTTCAGAAACCTGCGCCATCAGGTACTGTCTCCTCGCGTTCTCAGGCCGCGCGCGTCCAAGGCGTCCTCGACGCGATGCAACGTCTCCGGGTGTTCACCAGGACCATCGAACCACATAAGATTAGGCTCTTTGCGGAACCAGATCAACTGCCGACGCGCGTACCTCTTGTTCTCACGCACGATGAGTTCGCGTGTCTCGCGCTCGTCGCGCACGCCGTGAAGCATCTCGACGACTTGTCGATACACGAGGCCGCCGAATGGCCTTGCGGCTGGTGATACGCCGTTCGACAGGAGGCCTCTCACCTCACCGACAATCCCACGCGCGAACTGCGCGTCGACGCGCCGCTCAACTCGGAGGGCCGTCTCAGACGCTGGGAGCCTGAGCGACAGGGCGACCACCTCGCAATCCTCGATGAGCGACCGGGTGCTGGCGAAATGTGCCGTCAGCGGCTGCCCCGTTGCAAAGTAGACTTCGAGCGCGCGCACCAGACGTTTGCGGTCTCGCGGCATGATGCGTGCGGCGGACTCGGGGTCCACCCGGTGCAGCAACCTGTGCAAACGCTCCGAACCCCGTTTCGCGGCAATCGCATCCAGACGTGTCCTCAACGTCTCATCCGCGCCTGGGCCAGGAAACAGTCCGCGTGTCAGCGCGCGGTAGTAGAAGCCGGTTCCGCCGACGAGAATCGGGAGTCTGTCCCGAGCGTGAAGGTCGCGAATGAGGCGCTCCGCGTCGCGGGCAAATTGCGCGGCCGTGTAGACCACACCAGGATCGGCAATGTCGATCAGGTGGTGTGGGATACCACGTTGCTGCGCAACGGGGAGTTTATCGGTGCCGATATCGAAGCCACGGTACACCGCGGTGGAGTCACAATTGATGATCTCCCCGTCATAACGCTCGGCAAGCGCGAGGCCGAGAGCGCTCTTTCCAGACGCCGTCGGGCCAAGAACGGCCAGGACGATGGGCCGCACGGAACCGTCCCGGGCTATCAAACCCCAACTCCCAATTGCCGGCCCCTCTACACCGTGCTGTTGTTAGCTGACTCGAAAGATCACATACAGAGTCAGCGCGACGAGAACGATCAGGAGTCCAAGCTGCTGTGTCCGCGTAGGGAGCGTCACGACCACCCTCGACTAGTTCCCGGGTTGTTCGTTGTAGTAGAAGGTCACCGTGAAGAACGCCTGGTCCTCGGGGTACTCGGGAGGTAGAGGCTCCGTAGGATTGGACCCAAGAATCGCATTGGCCGCCGCGCGGTTGAATGCGCCGATGTCCGACGGCTGCGCGACGACAAGGTCGGTGATACGCCCGCTCCGGTGAATGTTGAACTGAAGGACGACGCGCCCGCGGAAGGTCATGGCGGCGTCAGGCACGAACCAGTTACGACGCACTTGCGCCACGAAGCGACGCAGCCACGGGCCGAACTCGACGCCCTTGCTGTCAAACTGAATCGTCGCGCCAGGGTCGGTCGTGCCGCCCTGCGGGTTGTTGAACGTCTCGTTCTGGACGTAGCGCTGAAGGTTGCGAAGCGCATCCCCAAGCGCGCCATTCGCAGCTCTCGGGGGTTCTGGAGGGGGCCGCCGAAGCCCGCGGTCCTCTTCCGGCAAACGCCGCACGGTATCCTGGTTGGACTCTGTCGGCGCGGGACTCTCGGACTCAGGTCCACGCGCTCGCTCCGCTTCGGCTGCCTCGGCACGCTCAGCCGAGTTGCCTTCAGAGAATGGCAGGGGGTTCTGTGGAGCCGGCGCCTGCAATCGAGCCTGTGCTTTCCGATCGATATCCGACAACTCAGCTCGGTCGGGCGGCTTCAACGCCTTAAGATCCACACGCGGTTGCATGAAAATGAACCGTTGCTTCTCGCGCTCGGCCACCTGTTGACGCAGTCGCTCCTGCCTTTGCTGCTCGAGATCTTCAGGCGAAGGTTGAAAAATGGCGAGCGTTGGTCCGAAGAGGATCGCCAGTAACAGTGTCGTGTGGACGACGACCGAGAGGAACACGCCCTCACGTCGAGAGATAGCGCTCCCAACGACGAGTTCGTCCGCGTAGCGATCGTCGAAATCGAAATGTATCAACGCGTTGAAGATTATAACATCCGCATCAGCAATGACTTACGGGGCTGGCTTGTTGCTCGTCGCTAGGAGCCCATGCCAGCCCGTCGGTGCTTGAAGACTACTTCGGTCGCAAGAGCCACCCGCTGCAAGCCAGCCGCTCGAGGCCATCAGCAAGAGCTACCGCCTGATCGCGGTATAGAGGTAGACGACTCCGAAGGTCAGCCGGACGGCGTGGACGTCGTCGAAACCCACGTTTTGCAATAACTTTACAAACTCTTCCGGGGGCGCAAACGTGCCAACAGAAGTGGGTAGGTACGAATAGGCCGCATTGTGGCCCGAGATCAGGCGGCCGATGAACGGGAGCACGCGCGTGAAATACCAGCGGTAGAAGGTGCTGATGCCAGGCACTCGAGGGACTCCAAACTCGAGGACGGCAAGCCGCCCACCGCGTCTGAGCACCCTTGCCATCTCCAAGCAAGCCACTTCCGGCGTTTGCACGTTTCGAATGCCGAATGCCACCGTGGCCGCGTCCACGCTCGCGTGGCCGGCTGGTAGCCGCATCGCATCGCCTCGCACCAGGCAGATCCGAGCCGTTTCCTTCGCGGCCCGCACCTTTTCTAGTCCTCGCGACAGCATCGCACCCGCAAAGTCCACACCGAGGACACGAGCCGCTCCCGGACTCCCCGTCCTTCCCTTCGATGCCTGCAGTCGCGCTTCGAGCGCCATATCTGCCGTGCCGGTGCACACGTCGAGAAGGGTTTCTCGTCCGGTAAGCCTCAGCGAAGCAATGGCTTTCGCCCGCCACCGCCGATCGATACCTGCGCTCAACAGGTGGTTCAGCAGATCGTACCGAGGCGCGATCGCATCGAACATGCCGGCGATGCGATCGGGGGTCTTGTCTGGGGCCCCGCTCCCCATCACGATTGCCACGGAGAACACAAAGAAGGGAGAGCCACGTCACCCGACATATAGCGCCACTGCCGTCGTGACGAAGTACACAATTCCCACCCAACCGTTGAGGTCGAAGGCTCTCTTCACTTGCGAAAGGTCATCGTCTTTGACGAGTGACTGCTCGTAGAACAAGAGCATCGCCACAAGGGCAACACCGGCCAGATACAACGTCGGCAATGCCGCGGCGCGCCACAGCGATGCCATGGCGATCACGGTGCCCACATGCATCACGCGGGAAAGGCGAATTGCAATGCCGATCCCGAAACGCGCGGGAATCGACTGAAGACCGTGACCCAGGTCGAAATCAACATCCTGGCATGCGTACAGGATGTCAAATCCCCCGACCCAGAGCCCAATAGCCAGCCCGAGCAGCCAGGGCTCAACACCGCTTCGCCCGCCGGCAGCGAGCCAACCGCCCACCGGAGCAACGGCCATCGCAAGTCCCAGGAACATCTGCGTGTAGGCCGTATATCGCTTCGCGAGCGAATACCAGAAGACGATAACCAAGGCGACCGGTGACAGAGCAAAACACAGCGTGTTCAGGCGCGAAGCCGAGAATACGAACACCGCCGACGCAAAGAGGACGAAGACCGCGGCCTCCCATCGGCTTATCGCGCCACGCGGAAGCTCGCGCATCGCGGTACGAGGATTTCGCGCATCCATGCGTGCGTCAACCAGGCGATTGAAGCCCATCGCCGCGCTCCGCGCGCTGATCATGCACGCAACGACCCAGGCAACCTGCACCCATGAGAACGGGTTGGCGCGCCAAGCGAGAAGGGCACCGGTCAACGCAAACGGCAGCGCGAAGACGGTGTGGCTGAAGCGAACGAACGACAGATAGGTCGCGAGCTTACGCATACGACGGCGTCAACCACGTGATCGCATCGGGCTCCACGCCAGAAACCAGATATTCTTCCACGTCGGTTACGCTCTCGGGGATGTGCACGGCGATCAGCGCGGCCTGCTTGCCTGCCTCGATCGTCCCATGGTCGCCTTCGAACCCAAGGGCGCGCGCGCCGGTCAGCGTGACGCCTTCGAGAAGCCGGCTCGCAGGTACGCGCGGTGCGAGGCGCCTCGCCTCGGCCAGCTCAGCGAACATGTTGAGGTTCTCGACACTCGCCAAACTGTCTGTGCCGAACGCGACGTTCAGGCCACTGTCGAAAAAGGACTCGAGCGGCGGGGAACCGACACCGACGTAGCGGTTGCTTCGCGGGCACGACACCACGGTCACGCCGAGCCCCTTCAACCGCTCGAGGTCATCGTCGTCGAACTGCGTGCCATGGACGACGAGCGTCCGACGGTCCAGGAATCCAAGGTTGAAGAGATATTCCACCGGTGACACACCCGGTATCCGCCACGCATCGGTCCACACACCGAGGCCTTCGAGCATGCGTCGAGTCACCCCTGTTCCATGCCGGAGCAGCTCGACCTCGCCCGGCGACTCCCCCAGATGCACGCTTGAAACGGTGCCAGGGTGAGCATCGAGGTCCGTGCGAATCGCCCTGAACAGCTCTGGCGACACCGAATACGGCGCGTGAGGTGCGAGGCTGATTCGGACTCCACGCTGATCGGTTGCTATGGCGTCGACCTGCGCACGGGCTTGTCGGACGCGCGCGCCTGGGTCAGCGGTATTGAAGCCCGTCAACTCGTAGAAAACCTGCGCCGCCAACCCAGCTTCCCGGAAGAGCGAGGCGGTCACGAGCGTGTTCGCCACGTCGCCGAAAAGTCCGGTGCCTGCCGACCGAGCGTGCCGGAGGGCGTCGCGCGCCGCACCAATGATCCGCGAATCGGCTGGATCAGACGTCTCACGGCGCAATGCCATGAGCGTCCGCACCCAATCGTTGAAGCTCCCACTCGGCGGAACTCGCTCGTGCAGGTACGACAGCTCGAGGTGCGTGTGCGCGTTTACGAGCGCCGGAAGGATCGCCGCCGGCCCGAGATCAAAGGCCGATGCCACTTGGCCCGACCCAACCGCCTCGATTCGGTCGCCGGCGATCGACACCCACCCACGGCGGATCGGACGGCCGGCGATGGGAAGCACCCAGTCTGCGGTGTATCTATTGGGCAAGGCGGAGTTGTTTACCGGCTCGGCTCCGCGCGGGGTAGTTCTTCAGCTCCTCGGGAATCGAATCGTCGCCATCGGACCGAGCCGTCGCTAGAGCCAACATTCGCGGCACGTCTCGGTCGCGGAAGATCGGGTCCCCGAGAATTTCGTAGTGCATATTGCGACGCTTCGGTATGAAGCCGGCATTTTCCACGTTGACGACGATCTCGACCTCGTCCATGCAATAGCTGGCCCCGGCGGCCCGGACGACGTTCTCTTCGATCATGACGCTGCCCATGTCGTTGGCGCCGAATGCGAGGCTGAGCTGGCCGACTTTGCCGCCCTGGGTGACCCACGATGCCTGGAGATTGTCGAAATTGTCGAGAACGAGGCGCGACATCGCAAGGGTCCGAAGGTAATCTACGCCGGTCGCCTCAAATCCGCCTTGCTCGGTGTGCTCCGGCTGATAGCTCCACGTGATGAACGCCGTGAACCCTCCAGTCTCATCTTGAAGATCACGCAAACGCATCAGGTGCTCGATGCGCTCCTCGTCGGTTTCCACCGTGCCGTACATCATCGTGGCCGTGGTCCGGAGTCCGGCCCGGTGAGCTTCGCTCATGACGCCGATCCACTCATCGGACGACGCCTTGCTGTAGCAGTTGAGCACTCTGCGCACGCGATCGACGAGAATCTCGGCGCCGCCGCCAGGAATGCTGTCGAGCCCCGCCGCGACGAGCCGCTCGATTACAACCGGAACCGAAAGCTGGTCGAGCCGGGAAATGTGCAGCACCTCGGGTGGCGAGAGCGCGTGAAGTTTGAATTCCGGATGCCGCGACTTGATCGCCCGAAACAGGTCTTCGTACCAGGCAATCGGGAGGTCGGGGTTGTGACCGCCCTGGAGCAGTAGCTGATTGCCACCAACCGAGATCGTCTCGTCGATCTTGCGGAAGATCTCGTCGAAGCCGAGCACGTACCCTTCGCTCGATCCAACTGGCCTGTAGAACGCGCAGAAGTTGCACCGCGCCACGCACACGTTCGTGTAGTTGACGTTGCGATCGATGATGTACGTCACTATCCGGCCGGGATGTTTTCGTGATCGGATGGTGTTGGCAAGGCTCGCGAGCACGTGCGTCGACGCATGCCGATACAAGTCGAGCGCCTCGGCCGCATTGATGCGCCCGCCGTCCATGACCTTGTCTACGATTTGTTGGACCATGTCGGTTTCGCCAGGTCTAAAGAACAAGACCCGGCCTACGTGCGTAGGGCGGGTCCTGCTCTTTGGACCCGCCTAGAAAAACTCCAGCCGACGATGCCGGGGTGCCAGCCCGAGGTCCGCTGAGTAGTCCAGGAACATCTGGAGCCCGGCAGCCTCCTCACGGCCAAGCCCGTAGCGGACATTATCCCTTAGATAGCGCGCCGCCTTGGCCGTGCGCGCCGCATCCCCATGGCCGTATTCGGCGGCGATCGCATCGACGGATGAGACGCCCTCGGCCTGTGCGGCTTGAAGCGCGTCGATGTCGTCCGCGGTCACCCCGCCAGGATGCCCCATCCAGGCGGCGTACACAAACGGAAGCCCAGTCATCGCGGTCCACTCTTCACCAAGGTCGACTTTCTTGAGGCCGAGCGATTCGTGATCGGCATCGAATGCCGGATCGCCAATCAGCAGGGCCGCGTCGTACTGCTTGGTCATCGCGGAGAGATCCGGGCCGTGGGGCGCAAACTGCGGACGAATATGGAAACGATGCTCACAGAGGACGCGCATCAACGCGACCGATGTCCGTGAGCTCGTGTCGAGCGCTATGTGTCGAATGTCCTCGATCGGATGTCGAGAGTACATCGCAACCGACGCCACCGGTCCACGTGACCCGATGCCGACCCCGGGCACAAAACGGTAGTCCGCTCCATGCAGATACTCGACGGACGGCGTCAAACCGAGGTCCACCTCCCCCGCATGAAGGAGCGCGGAGCACACTGAGGGAACGTCGTACCGTATACGCCATCGGTCCGGCATGCGATCGAGAGCCCACGTCAACGGCCGGGCGTTCAAGTACCCGACCGCGCCGACCCGTACTGGCTTCATCCAACGATCGTGGCGAAGCGCCCGTCGCGCTCCACTGGCTTGAACCCGGCCGCTTCGATATTGCGACGGATCTCTTCGACCGGAGCCCGGCGCCGGCCCTCGGGTGCCTCGTCGGAGCCAGATATGCCGTCCACATCGTCGGCGCCAAAGGTCAGCGCGACCTGGGCAAGCTTTGGCCCGTAACGGAGCCAATCGACTTGAACCGACGGAATGTTCGGGGCGGCGAGTCGCGCCGCCGCAACCATCTTCACATCGTCATAGCCTGTGGTCGGACGGAAGGCATTGACAGTCATTGGCAGCGGGTTCACGGCCTGGATACAGCCGAACTGTTCCTGCAACTCAGCCGCCCTCAGCCACATCGACAGCCTGTTCGCCGCGGCAGGTTTCTCGACTGTGAGGCGCAACCGCTGGAAGCCCGCTTTCATCAGCCGCTCGAGCACAGGCGCGAGGTCCGGCGTGTCATCCAGCGACACCGAGGCCAGCCCGTCCAGGCCCGCCGTGCGCAGACGGTCCAGGACCTGCCCGACGCGTTCACTGCCACCAGCCGTCAGGCGTTCGATGTCCGTCCACGTGAAGCCCGACACCGTGCGCTCCCCAGCGATGGCCCGTGCGCTCTCGACGGCGGTCACTGCCACGGTCAGCGATTCGGGCGTCCCGGTGATTCTTACCTCCCGTGCCGCAGGAGGCACCGCGTCCGCGAATGACTTGTCAAACGAGCAGGTCGCCACGCGAAGATATGTTGCTCGTGGGCCGTGCATGTGACGGCGAAGGGCATCCGCCAGCATCCCAAGCGGCAGGATGTCCGGTTCGGTGACGAGCCCCTGCAGCTCCTCCGCCGACAACCGCTCCCCAGACGTCACGCGTTCGAGGTGGTCGTCGAACGCCGAACGTGTACTCATGCCAGTTTCGCCTCCATGGCGTCTGCGACCCGCGTTGCGAGTGCGAGCGCGTCTCGTCCAGCCCGACCCGTCACCCCCGGCGCACGACGGTCGCGAACCGCTTCCACGAAATCCGCGAGCTCGCGCAGAAGCGGCTCCTCCTGTGTCACTTTGAGCGGACCACCCTCGATGCCGGGGCGCCCCTGACCGGGAACCAGACGATACACTTCGACCTCTTGCGCAGCGTAGTCGACCGATACGTACGAGTCCTGCTGAAAGAATCTTACTTTGCGGACGCGGTCGCGGCTGATTCGACTGGCGGTCACGTTCGCCACGCAGCCCGACGCGAATCGTATCCGAGCGTTTGCGATGTCCGTGCGTGGGGTCAACACATTCACGCCGACCGCCTCGACCGATACCACGGCGGATCGGACCGCGACAAGCAACAGGTCCAGATCGTGGATCATGAGATCGAAGATCACGTCGATATCAAGGCTTCGCTCTGGGAAAGCGCCGAGGCGATGGACCTCGATGAACCTCGGGTTCGAAACGAGTGGAAGCGCCGCTACCACAGCCGGATTGAAGCGCTCCGTATGACCGGTTGCGAGCACGCTCCCGCGCCGCTTCGCCGCTGCATCCAGTCTCTCCGCTTGTTCAACCGATTCTGCGATCGGCTTCTCAACGAGCACCGCAACGCCGCGCTCGATGAAGGGCAACGACACTTCGACGTGCGCGGCCGTGGGAACGGCCACGACAACGGCGTCCACGCGTTCCAGGACGTCGGCCGCATCCAGGAACGCTTCCGTGCCGTACTTTGCGGCCACTTCCTGCGCCCGCCCCGGTTTGGCGTCGACCGCGCCCACGAGTGTGACACCGGGCATTCCAGCCAGCAGGCGGGCGTGGTGCTGCCCGAGATGTCCCACGCCAATCACCGCCACCCGGAGTCCTTCGCTCATGCACACCCAGCGCGTCCGATGGACCCGCGCTATGCCCTCACTGGAGCTTTTGACCGGCCCACAATCGTGATGTGAGCCTCGTTGGCCGACGCAAATACCGCATCCGTATCGAGGACAAGCGTCTGGCCCGCATCGATCGACAACGCCGACGCGCCCGCGACTCGCATCGCCTGGATTGTGGCGAACCCGATGACTGGCACATCAAAACGCATGTCCTGTGTCGGTTTTGCGACTTTCACGATGCGCGTGCCCGGTCCAGCGAGATGCCCCGCGCGTCCGATCACCTCGTCGGTCCCCTCCATCGCCTCGACGGCCACTACGGCCTGATGCTTCACGACGATGGTCTGGCCGACATCGAGCGCGGCAATCGCGTCGGCGATAGGGTAGCCGAACTCGAAGTCCCGCTTCTCTTCTTCGGTTGGTGCGCGCTCTGTCAACACTCCCGGCCTGGCAAGCAAGGGCGTCAGGAACGCCGTCGAATCCACAACCTCGATACCACGGTCCTTCAACACGTTCGCCACTGCACCGATCAAGCCGTCGGTGTTCTTTGCTCGCAGCTGCTTCAGTACCGCGACAAATGTCATGTCAGGGATAATCCCGCCAAAAATCTTGGTGTGCTTGACCTGCCCGGCCATGACCGCCTGCGTCACGCCCGCCTCTTTGAGCAAGCTGATACATTTGCCGAGCTGTCCGAGCGAGATCCAGTGAATCGGAGCCCCATGCCGCTTTGCGGCGTCGTTCAGCTCGGGAAACGTCTCTTCCTTCGCGGCAATGATCGTGACGTCATAGCCTTGCGCGCGCGCCGCGTCCAGAACGAGAAAAGGGAAACGACCGTTACCCGCGATGAGACCTATGCGCATCGACATCCTGACGGGCCCGCGATCTTACTCCTCCCCAATCGGTTCCTCGGTACGGCGAGTGGACCGACGTAGCGTCACGCCGCGCTCGGAGCTCCTGATAAAGGCGAGCAGATAGCGCACCTCCGGTGTCGACAGCGTCTGGTCTTGCTCGATCTCGGCCATCGCTCGCGTCGTGTTGAGCTTCGACTGCGCTAGATAGCGATACGCCTGCTTGAGTTGAGCGATCGCCTCGGGGGTGAACCCGCGCCGGGCGAGGCCGATGCTGTTCACGCCGAACACGCGTGCCGGTCGGCTTCCAATTGTGCGCCCGTAGGGCAGCGCATCTTTGGTGACGACCGAGTACCCGCCGATGAAGCCGTACTTCCCTACCCGGCAAAACTGATGAACGGCCGAGCCTGCGCTGACATTCGCGTAGTCTTCAACCGAGACGTGGCCACCGAGCGTTGCGTGGGGGCCGAATATCGTGTTGCTGCCAACGACGCAGTCGTGGGCGACATGCACATATGCCATGAACAGGTTGCGGTCGCCAATGAGGGTCTCGCCTCCCCCGCCTTGCGTGCCACGGTTGATTGTCACGAACTCCCTGAAAATGTTACCGCGTCCAATCGTCAGCTTCGTCCGCTCACCTCGATACTTCAAATCCTGCGGGGCCAACCCGATCGACGCCATCGGGTAGATCTGCGTGTCGTCGCCGATGCGCGTCCAACCGTCGATGACGACCGACGCCCCGATCCGGCAGCGTTCACCAATCTCGACGTCGCCTCCGATCACGGCGTGAGGACCAACTGTCGTGCTGGCGCCGATCCGCGCCGACGGATGCACCTTCGCGGACGGATCCACGAGCGGCGCGTCCATCTCGACGGCGAGCAGCAGTTCCGCCTCTGCCACTACCTGGTCGGCCACATACGCCGTGGCCCGCGCTGTCGCAAGTCGCGAACGGACTCGCCCGAGCGTGACCTCGAGCCGAAGCCTGTCGCCAGGCACCACCCGCTTTCTGAATTTCGCATCGTTCACGCCGCGGAGGGACACGCGGGTCGTCGGGGGGGATTCGGCACGCGCGAGCAGCAGCGTGGCCGCAACCTGTGTCAGCGCCTCGATCATCAGGACGGCTGGTAGCACAGGCGCACCTGGAAAGTGCCCCTGGAAGAACTCCTCATTGACCGTGACGTTCTTGTAGGCGACCAGCTTGCCGCCGGGTTCGTGCTCGGCTACGGCGTCGATAAGGAATGAGGGATATCGGTAGTAGACGCGGCCGAGCAGATCTGGAAGGTCGATGGACACGTAAGGGGTGTCGTTCACACCTCTGTCAAGAGAAGTGTGAACGACACGATCTCCGCTAGCGAGGGGCCGCCGCTGGCGCAGGGGCCGCTGGCGCTGGAGCCACCGGCGCAGCAGCCGCTGGCGGTGGAACCACTGGCGCTGCGGCTGCGGGCTTTGCGCCCGGCCCATCAAACGCGCGGATGACTTCGGCTGTCAGATCCAAACCGGGATCGGCCCACACCAGCCCGCTGTCGGCTGCGCTGAACACCATGTGGACTTGCTTCTCTCGCGCCACCTTGTCGAGGACCGGGTTCAGTTTCCGCTGAAACTCTTCCTGCAATTGCTGCTGTAGCGCCGTTACGTCCTGTTGCGCGTCCTCGGTGAAGCGCTGGATGTCGCGCTGTTGGCGCTCGATCTCGCTTTGGAGCTGCGCCCTGGCCGCATCGCTCAGAACGTTGCCGCCTTGCTCGAGCTTCTGCTGGACGCCCTGCAGTGCCTTGTTCTTTTCGTTGAGCTCTCTTACCTTTTGATCGTTGAGCGCCTTCACCTTCTCGTTTGCCAGGCGGCCCTCCTGCGACAGAGCGGCGACCTGTTGCACGTTTATGTAGGCGTACTTCAACCCGTCTTGGAAATGCGGCACCGGGGCCGGTGGAGGTGCAGGGGCCGGCGCAGTCGGAGCGGCCGGCCTGGGCTGCTGTGCAGCGGCCGGAGCCGGCGCGGCCGGGGCCCTTTGGGTCGCCGGAGCGGGCCTCGCCTGCGAAGGCGCCTGCGCATGGATGGAGGTGACCGCCAGCATCACGCTGAGCACCGAAGCAACGGCAAACACTTTCATTAAGTTTCCTTTCTCATGCGACCGAACGGTCTCAATTTTACTCTAGCCTCTCACGCCAAGTAAGATCGACGTGCCTGCCGACGATCCCGAGGAGAACCGCCACTTGATGCATTCATCGACCCAATACCTTTTCGGTGCGTTGCTCACACTCGCCCTGCTTGCCCCCGCATGCGGCAGTGACGACCCTGTGACCCCGACCGACCCAACGCCACCCTCTGAGACCAGCGAGATTTTCGACGGCACGGTCACCGTCAATGGGGCGGTGACGCATCCCTTCATCGTCCAAAGAGCCGGCACGGTGGTCGCCAGACTCGCGATTGTTGACCCCGATGCCGCCGCGGTCATCGGCATGAGCCTCGGCACCTGGAATGGCGCCGCGTGCCAGATCATCCTGGCCAACGACAATGCCGTCCTTGGCGTCACGCTCACAGGCACCGCATCCGTGGCCGGCTCATTCTGCGTGCGCGCCTACGACGTGGGTAAGCTCACCTCGCCTACTTCGTACCAGATCGTCGTGACTCATTTCTGACGGACCAGGGGGCTCAGGGCTCAGGGCTCAGGGCTCAACCGTCCGTTCATCAGAATGTCGTCCCCACCGCGAATCTGAACGTCCTCTCTTTGGCCGGTTGCAGGTTGTTGTCCAGCACGCCCACGCGGGACGGATTCCAGGAGTAGATCAACCGGAACGGGACGTTCAGCACTGGCATGAAGAAACGCAATTCGATTCCCGTTGATGTCTTGAAGGCGTTGGTCTGGCCGACGACCACAGTCTCCGGCCCGGGCGCCTTCGGGTCCGTCAGCACCGATGACGCAAACGGATCGAAAAGGGGTGGCGGAGGCGGTGTGCTAATCGTCTTGATGTCTTCCTTCCAGACAAACGAATCCCCAAAGTCGCGGACCTGGCCAGCATCGAAAAAGCCAACCAACCGAACCTGGCTGGCGATGGAGAACATGTACTCGGCGTTGAAGAGCAGACTCTTGTTCCCGCCGAGCACGATGACCGACCCGGGCACCGTCGGTCCAATTGACCGAATGTCGAAGCCCCGCACGCTGTACTCGCCACCGAGGAACAAGCGCTCAAAAATCGGGAGGAACTCGGTTCCGCGAACAGGCGCGATGTACTCGAGCTGCCCGCGCACTCCCACCGAGGTGCGCGCGGTATGACGAGCGAAGAGGATGGCTTCGAGCCTTGGCTTGTAGAACTGGGTGTTGCCGCCAAGAACGGCAAGGTCGATTGACGCCGTCAAGCGCTTGCCCGTCGACGGGAAAATCGGGTTGTCGACCGTGTTGTGGACGAAGCTCGGGACGACCTTGCTAATACTCCGCCGACCACCCTGCCCGATGAGCAGCGAATCGTACACGAACGGGTTTCGTCGCAACACCTCGACCTGCGTCGGAGTCAACTGGGAGAGATCGCTTAACGTGGAAATGGTCGAGCATCCCTCGGGCCTCGAGAGACAGGAGGTATCGATCAGCGCTTCGTTGAGGTCGGTCATCCTGACCGTCTCGTACGAGTAATTCACGAACATCCGGCTGAAATCGGCGACTGGAAACCCGAAGACGAGGTTGCCGCCGGTGGACTTCTGCGTGTAGTAACCGATGTACTGGAGCGCTCGTTTATAGATGTCGAAGCCGCCCGTGATATTCCGATCGAACAGAAAAGGCTCGGTAAACGCCAGCTGATAATTCTGCGCGCGGTCCCCTGCCTGCATCGACACCGTCAGGCTCTCGCCACGACCCAGAAAGTTGGATGTCTGGAATGCCAGCTGTCCGAAGATGCCTTCGTACTGCGAGACGCCGGCACCGAAGGTCAATTGATTCCGGTTCTGCTCCTCGAGCTTGAGGGTGACATCGACCGTGTTTTCGCGGGTTGTGAGCTTTTCGACGTGCAGATCCTTCTCATTGCCTTCGAGGTTCTTGAAGTAGCCGAGCTGATTGAGGCGCCGAACGCTGTACTTCAACGCTTCCGTGTTGAAAACGCCGCCTTCAACCAACCGGATCTCGCGCCGGATCACGTTGTCCCGAGTCGTCGTGTTGCCGGTGAAAATGATCCGGTTCACGAAATACTGTGGCCCCTCCTCGATTCGCATCGTGACAGCCACTTTCGGCTCGGGCGCCTTGCCGGGAGTTCCCTCCACCGGAGCCCGAAGCGCGTCGGGGACCTGGGCGGCCAGCGCGTCCTCAAGACCCGGTTCGTCGCTGTACTTCTGATCCGGAAAAGCCGTGAACTCCATGTATCCGGCGCCGCCGTAAATCTCTTGCGCCTTTTTGCGGCCGTCCTCGATCCGCTTTCGGCTGTACCAGTCACCCGACACGATCTTGAACAGTGGACGAAGCTGCTCTGCCTTGACGAGCTTGTTCCCCGAGAAATCGAGCTCGCCCACGCGGTAACGCGGGCCTTCTGTTACCGGAATGCGGAGCTCCACCCAGCGAGTCTTCCCGTCCTTGGTGTTCTCCAGCACTTTCAGTTCGGGCTGACCGACGCGCGCTCGAGCGTAACCTTCGTTCTGGTAGTGTTCGACGACTTTCGCGGCGTCCTCCTCGAACTGCTTTTCCTTGTAGGTGCCACCACCGGTGATGAACGAGAGAATCCCTTTCGGCTTGTTCTCTTTCATCTTCCGCTGCAGTGCCCCGTCACCCACCGCCTCGTTCCCAACGAATTCGACCGTGCGGATCTTGATCTTTGGCCCCTCGCTGATACCAAACGTTACGTTCACGAGCTTTGGGCCACCAGCCACTGGCGTGACCTTGTGCGTGATCTCTGCGTTCGTGAACCCCTTCTCCGCCATCATGTCGCGCAGGACACCCTTCACGCGCCGAATCACTCCTTCGTCAAGGAATGAGTCCAGCCGAACCTCGATCCCGCGGTCGCGGAGTTGCTCTTCGATCTTCGTGCGATCGATCTGTTTGGAGCCCTGATAGTCAACGATCTTGATACGCTCTCGCTCCTCCATCCGATAGGTCACAATTTTTCCGACAACGCCATTAGGAAATGGGAAGTCGTTCACCTCAATGCTCAAGTCCTCGAGGAAGTTGGTGCCCCACAGCGATCGGAAGTCCGCTAGTGCCGTTTGCTCAGCCGCCTCGTTGTACGGCACGAAAATGCCCTGCGATGGCACGCTGGACTTGAACTTGATGTAATACATGTAGGTTTCGCTCTCGACCGTTGACGAGCCACCCTGGCGGTCGAAGCAGAGCTCGAGAATCCACACGAACGGCGCCGAGCCGGCGGGAGGCAGCGCCGCCGGCGCCGCCACCTGGTTGCCGCAAGCCGTGGTGGTGACAACTGCGAGAGCCGGCCCAGCAGCAGCCGGGGCCGGGGGAGGTTCGGGCTGTGCCGTCGGAACACTCTGGAGCGCCGGCGGTTGAGGGGTTTGGGCTGGAGACGACGTGGCGGGAGGAGGGGCCTCTTGCGGCGCCGCAGCTGGAGATGCCAGCGAAGGCGATTGCCCAAAGGCTATGCCACCACTAAATGCGGCCACGGCCGCCCAGACGGCCAGTCCTCGAAGAACTTGGATGAGCATGCGTCGGAGATCCTTAGAGCGAAACACCTTAGTCTACAGGACTTTGGACGGTAAGGCCGAGCAGATGGCCTTCAGGGATCGGGGATCAGGGCGCCGGGACGGGACGCAAGAAAAGCACCGGGGCTCTTCGGCTTCCTGATCCCGGATCCCTGATCCCGGCTTTACGAGAGCTTGCGACCGCCGGTCAACTCGCCCGCCGGACGGTAGGAAAGCTGGCCACCCTCGAGGTAGACCTCGACCTCGCCGTCCCGCAGGTTGCCGCGAATCAGCTCTTCAGAGAGTGGGTCCTCGACATAGCGTTGAATCGCGCGCCGGAGGGGACGAGCTCCGTACGACCGATCCTTGCAGGTCACGTCGATGATCCAGTCGATTACATCGGGCGCCATCTGAATTCGCATCCGCCGATCGACCAGGTTTGCGTTGAGCGAATCGACGAGGAGCGACATGATCCGCCGCAGATCGTTGTCAGTCAGCGCCTCGAACACGATGATCTCATCGATGCGGTTGATGAACTCGGGGTTGAACGTACGCTTTACCTCCCCGAGCACCATTTCGCTGACGTTCTTGTCGATGGTTCCCAGGTCGCTGGCCTGGAAACCAAGCGACGCCTTTTTCTGGATGAAGCGCGCCCCGATGTTCGAGGTCATGATGATGATCGTGTTCTTGAAGTTCACCCGATTCCCTAGACCATCCGTGAGGTGGCCATCCTCGAACACCTGGAGCAGGATGTTGAAGATATCGGGGTGAGCCTTCTCGATCTCGTCGAGCAGAACGACCGAGTACGGGTTTCGTTTTACCTTCTCGGTGAGCTGCCCACCTTCCTCGTGTCCAACGTACCCGGGAGGCGAGCCAATCAACTTCGACACGGAATGCTTTTCCATGTACTCCGACATGTCGAAGCGAATGAGCGCGTTGTCACTCCCGAAGAGGAAATTGGCCAAGGCGCGGGCCAGTTCCGTCTTGCCGACACCCGTGGGGCCCAAGAAAATGAAGCTGCCCACCGGACGATTCGGGTTCTTCAATCCTGCCCGAGAGCGGCGAATCGCGCGAGAAATGGCGGAGATCGCCTTCTCCTGGCTGATCACGCGTTTGTGGAGGTCCGCTTCCATACGGAGCAGTTTGTCGCCTTCGTCTTGATTGATCGAGGCGATCGGCACGCCCGTCCATTTGGAGACGACCTCGTCGATGTCGCCCTTGGTGACCACGACTTTGCGGGCGCTCGATTTGACGTCGAACTTTTCGCGGACGAACTGCAGGTTTTCGCGGGCCGACACTTCTTGCTCGCGGTAGAACTGCGCCTTCTCGAAGTCCTTCTGAGAAACCGCGTTCTCCATCTGCTCGACGGCCACGCGGATGCTCTTGTTGATCTCGCCGAACTCTTCGCTATAGCCCGCTTCCTTCAGCTTGGCGCGCGCCCCAGCCTCGTCCACGAGGTCGATGGCTTTGTCCGGCAAGAACCGGTCCGTGATGTACCGACTCGACTGGTAAACGGCCGCCTCGAGGGCCTCTCGCGTGTACTCGACGTGATGGAACTGCTCGTACCGGTCCTTCACGCCCAGGAGGATGTCGATCGTCTCCTTCTCGGCCGGCGGATCGACCTTGATCGCCTGGAAGCGGCGCTCCAGTGACCGATCTTTTTCGATGTACTTTCGATACTCAGCAGGTGTCGTCGCGCCAATGCAGCGGATCTCGCCGCGCGAGAGCGCCGGCTTGAGGATATTCGCCGCGTCGAGTGACCCTTCGGCCGACCCGGCTCCGACCAGTGTATGCAGCTCGTCAATGAACACGATGATATTCGGGTTCTCGGTAAGCTCCTTCATGATCGCCTTCAGGCGCTCTTCGAACTGCCCGCGGTATTTCGTCCCGGCAACGATCAGCGAGATGTCGAGCGCCAGGATGCGTTTGTCCGCCAGGAAGTGGGGCACGTCGCCGTACACGATCTTCTGAGCCAACCCCTCGACAATGGCTGTCTTGCCCACGCCAGGTTCGCCGATGAGGACCGCATTGTTCTTCGTGCGACGGCAGAGCACTTGTTGCACCCGTTCGAGCTCGTAGTCGCGCCCCACCAGCGGATCAAGCTGGTTCTTCATCGCGGCTTCCGTCAGATCGCGACTGAACTCCGCCAGCAGCGGCGTCTCCTTGACCCGCGTCAATGTCGTCTTCTCGTTGAGCAGCTGAACAATGTCCTCACGGACCGTGTGCAGCCGCATCCCCTTCTCCATGAGAATGGAGGCAGCCACCGAGCGCTCCTCGCGGAGGATCCCCAGCAAGAGGTGCTCGGTTCCAATGTAGTTGTGCAGAAGCCGATCGGCTTCCTCCGCGGCAAAATTCAATACTCGCTTGGTTTCCGCACTGAAAGGGATCTCGACGGACGTCGAAACCTTTTCGCGAAACACCGTGCGTCCTTCGATTTCCTTGCGGATATTCTCGAGCGACAAATGTGAGCGAGAGAAGATTCGGCTCGTGAGGCCCTTGCCTTCGCGGATCAGTCCGAGAAGAAGGTGCTCGGTCTCAATAGAGATACTCCCGAGCTGGCTGGCCTCATAACGGGCAAAGAATAGAACTCGTCGCGCCCTCTCCGTGTAACGTTCGAACATCAGGCCTGCCTGGAGGTTAGGTTTGGGACTTCGAACCTCGTGGTCTCATTATAAGGCAAAGCTTGAGCCCCACCAATGGCTCTTCTCGCCTAAGTCCCATGCTTGGTTAGGTTTCGACGTCGCGTTCGGTCAGATGCCTGCCGCCCGCCGCCACTCAATTGGACGCCGGCGCGACCAGATTGGATTGGATCACCCGACGTTCTTCCCCCGGCATCGCATCACTGTTTTCTCCACAACCGCGCGCGATGCGACCTCGTCATAGGCCAGAAAGTGGGGCGATTGGCGATGCAAGGCATGCGCTTCCGGGCTCTCGTAGACCTCGTACAGCACCCACCGGTTCGGGTCATCCGTGTGCTGGCTCACGTCGAACCTCAAGCAACCCGGATCCACTCTGACCGACTCCCGAGCGTTGTGCATGAGGACGCGCTCGAATTCTTCACGCATCTCAGCGTTCACCGTGAGCAGAACCAGGACGATATGCGTCGCCGCGCGACCCCGTTCCCTCTCTTTTGAGAGTTGGATCACGTGCTCGCGAACGGCGGTAAGTCGCATCCCCTTCTTCTCGAGGATCGAGGCGGCGACAGACTGCTCATCCCGCAGAATCCCCAAAAGGAGGTGCTCGGCACCGATGTACCCGTGCAAGAGCCGATCTGCCTCTTCGGCGGCGAACACGAGGACGCGCTTGGCTGCGGCGCTGAACGGAATCTCGACCGAGCCTTCAACACTCTCACTGACCGACGAGCGCCCCTCGACCTCACTGCGGATCGCCTCGAGCGACAGGTCTGGGCGGGACAGTATCCGGTTCGCCAACCCCTTACGGTCTCGAACCAGGCCGAGAAGCACATGCTCTGTTTCGATCGACTGGCCGCCGAGCTGACTCGCCTCGTACCTCGCAAGGAAGAGGACGCGCCTTGCCTGTTCCGTGTAGCGCTCGAACATCATCGGAGCTTCCAATGACATGCCTCCCGGCTACATTCTTGTCCAACTCCCAACGTCCAAATCCTGGAAGCTGGGGCCAGCGTCAGAAGTTGAGGGTTGGGAGTTGACGCCATTTCGCAAATATACTCCCCGCATGGCAGACACGATTGGATTCATTGGGCTGGGGCTCATGGGCCGGCCCATGGCAAAAAACCTGCTCAAGGCTGGCTACCCCGTCGTCGTCAACAGCCGTAGCCAAGGCCCCGTTGACGATCTCGTCGCTGCTGGCGCAAGTCGGGCCGCCACGCCTGCAGACGTGGCTCGACAAGCCACCTGCGTCATTACGATGGTGCCGGACTCCCCTGACGTTGAACGTGTTCTCGATGGTCCCGACGGCGTATTCTCGGCGATGCGACCCGGAACGACCGTGATCGACATGAGCAGCATCGCGCCGGGAGTGGCGCGCCGGCTCGCGGAACGAGCGAAATCGCTGGGCGGTACTATGCTCGACGCGCCCGTGAGCGGCGGCGACATCGGTGCGATCAACGGGACTCTGTCCATCATGGTTGGTGGTGACCCCGCCGCCTTCAGCCGCGTCAAACCAATCCTCGATGTAATGGGCAACCCAGAGAAGGTCGTGTACATCGGCGAGGCTGGCGCCGGCCAGCTTTGCAAGCTGTGTAACCAGATGGTGATCGGCGGCACGCTCGCCGTCGTCGCCGAGGCGCTCGCGCTCGCTCGAAAAGCTGGCGTCGATCCTGCGAAAGTGAGGGAAGCGCTGCTCGGCGGATTCGCTCAGAGCCGGGTCCTTGAAGTCCATGGGGAGCGGGCGCTGAAGGGCACGTTCAAGCCGGGCTTCAAAACACACCTTTTCGCGAAGGACATGCGCAATGTCGTGGCGACGCTGGCTGAGCACGACACTCCGGCGCCGGTGACGGCCATCGTGCAACAGCTGCTGCATGCGACGATGGCGGCGGGGCGGGGCGAGGATGACAACTCGGTCATGGCGAAGACCGTGTTCGAACTTGCGGGTTTGAAGTGATACTTGGCGTTCATGCATCAAGCCCCGGCACAGTGACACAGAGACGCGAATCATCTCTGCCAGGTTGTCTCTGTGCCTCCGTTTCTCTGTGGCCCTTGGCCGTGAAGCGCTGGAGGAGTCGATGAAGCTATCCATGAAGCTGTGGATTTCTACCGTGCTGGCTTGGGCGTTGACGGTGGCCTCTGTGGCCAACGCCGAAGTGACGAAGGTGACGATCGCGTCGCGGACTACTGTCGCGAACGGTCAGACATTCGGGCAAACCGGCCCGTACGAAAAGCTCTCCGGGACGATCGACTTTGCGCTCGATCCCGCCGACCGTCATAACACGCGAGTGGTTGATCTGGCCCACGCGCCCAAAGGCGCCGACGGACGCGTCCATTTCTCGGCAGACTTCTTCGTCCTGCAGCCTGTGGATGTCGCGAAGGGCAACGGCACCCTCCTGTTCGAAATCGCCAATCGTGGACGCAAGGGGATGTTGGGGCGATTCAACCGCGCGCCGGCGAGCAACGATCCCACCAACGCAGCGGACCTTGGCGACGGCTTTCTGATGAAAGAGGGCTATACCCTGGTCTGGGTCGGGTGGCAGTTCGATGTCGTCCCGCCGCTTCTTCGTGTAGAGGCGCCGCCAGTCGACCTTCGATCGAGCCCTCAACCTGACATCGTCCGTTTCAGCTTCATCGTCGACCGTAAACAAGCTGAAGCGACGCCAGCCGATCTCCCCAACTTTCCGCCCGTTGATCCAAACGACCCAACGGCGACGCTCACGGTTCGCGATCTTTTCTGGGGCAGTCCGACGACCATTCAGCGCGAACGCTGGCGGTTCGCGCCTGGACATGAGACGCCGCTCCTCATGCTCGAGGGCGGCTTCGACCCTGGGCGAGTGTATGAAGTGCACTATCGCGCGACCGGTGCGCGTGTCGCGGGCGTTGGACTCGCCGCGATACGAGACGCCGCGTCCGCGTTCCGGTATCGTACGGATCTGCCCGTTCGTGGACGCGCGGCCTATGTCTTTGGCGCATCGCAGAGCGGACGCTTCCTGCGACAGTTCCTGCACGACGGCTTCAACGCCGATGAGCGCGACCGGCGCGTGTTCGACGTGGTGTGGCCCCACATCGCTGGCGCCGGCCAGGGCTCCTTCAACGAGCGATTTGCGATGCCCGGATACTCGTCCTTCCCGGCGACGCGCTTCCCCTACACCGACCTCGAGCAGACCGAACCTGGTGGTCGCAAGGACGGCATTCTCGTCAGCTATCGGGCCGAGCAGTTGCCGAAGGTGATTTACACGGACACGTCCGTCGAGTACCTGGGGCCAAGGGCGAGCTGCAGCGTTGACACACACAACGATCGACGGGAAGAAAGATGCCACGGTGCCCGACCATGTACGGATCTATCTACTGTCAGGCACCCAACACGGCGAAGCGGCTTTTCCACCATCGCTGGGCACGGGGCAAGCCCTCGGCAACCCGACGCCTCAGGCGAACGTCATGCGAGCGCTCCTTCGCGTCGCGCACCAGTGGTCTGCGACTGGAACCCGTCCGCCGGACAGCCGTCACCCACAGCTGCGCGGCGACACTCTTGTCCCTGTGAGCACCCTGCGTTTCCCGCGCATTCCAGGCGTCCGAGATCCAAGACAAGTCGAGGGCCCTGGCCAGATGGCCAACGGACGCTTCTCGCCGATGCCCTTCCTCGTCCCGGAGATCGATGCCGACGGCAACGAGTTGGCCGGGATTCGCGTAGCTGAAGTTGCCGTCCCGCTGGCCACGACGACGGGCTGGAATTTCCGAGCGGAACGTGTCGGCAACCCCTCGACGCTCTATGCCCTTCTCGGGTCGTACCTGCCATTCGCAAGAACCCGAGCCGAGCGCGAGGCCCGTGACGACCCGAGACCGTCCGTTGAAGAGCGGTACAAGGGTCGTGATGACTACCTGCAGCGCATTCGCACGGCAACAGACGCGCTCGTCAAGGACCGATTCATCTTGGCCGAGGACGTGGACGATGTGATCCGGCGCGCCGGGCAACACTGGGACTACGCCACCCGGAGCACTCAGACGAACTGACTTCGCAAGGGGTCAGATCTTGAATCTTGACCGTGGTCGATCCAGAGATTGCGTTCTCCGACCACGGTCAAGATTCAAGATCTGACCCCTACGCCGGATGAAGCTGTCCCCGTTCGAGGCGCAGAATCCGGTCGCATGCCGCGGCAAGGCGTGGGTTATGTGTCGCGATAACCGACGTCAGTCGGTATTCGGCGTGCATCTCACGGAGCAATCCGTGGAGCGATTCGGCCGTGCTCTCGTCGAGATCTCCCGTCGGCTCGTCGGCGAGCAACAATGCCGGCTTCATCACGAGCGCGCGCGCGACCGCCACTCGCTGTTGTTCCCCACCTGACAACATGCTCGGTGTGTGCGTCAACCGCTCGGACAAACCAACCCGCGACAGGAGCTCCGCGGCGCGTCCGCGAGCGCTGCTGGTCGGCAGCCCGGCGATCCGCATCGGCATTTCCACGTTCTCGGCGGCGCTGAACTCCGGGAGCAAGTGATGGAACTGAAATACGAATCCGACGTTGCGGTTCCGAAACGCCACGAGCGCGGCATCACTGAACTTTCCAAGATGCGCATCGGCGATGTGAACGACTCCAGAATCAGGCCTGTCGAGCCCGCCTAACAGGTGCAGCAGCGTGCTCTTTCCCACGCCAGACGCCCCGACGATTGCCAGCATTTCCCCTTCCGCGACGTCGAGGTCCAAGTCCCGCAGCACGTGAATGCGCTCCGCTCCAACGACGTAGTGCTTGTTCAGAGCGCTCACAGACACGAAACTCATCTCAGCTACTCGAACCTGAGAGCTTGAACCGGGTCGAGCCTTGAAGCCTGAAGCGACGGATAGATCGTGGAGAGAAAGCAGATGACCACCGCCGACACGACGACGATCGCGAAGTCGCCCGGGAGGACGACGAAGGGGACGTGAGACACCTGATACACGTCAATCGGAATCTGAATGAGCTCATAGGTGTCGAGCACCCAGCACAGCCCTAAGCCCAAAGCGCTTCCGATGGTCGTGCCGACGGCACCGATAATGAGCCCCTGCATCATGAACAACACCATCACTCGCCTCGACGATGTTCCCATCGTCTTCAGGATGGCAATGTCGCGGCTCTTCTGCATGACGAGCAGGATCAGGGAGGAGATGATGTTCAGCGCACCGACCATCACAATGAGCCCGATCGTGATCGAGATAGCCACCTTCTCGAGCCAGAGGGCAGAGAAGAGCGATTGATTCATGTCGGCCCAGTCCTGCGTCACGTAGCCTTCACCGAACCGTTTCGCGATGTCTTCGGCAATGGCTGGCGCCGCGTAAATGTCGTTCACCCGAACCTGAATAATGTCGGGCACTTCCTTTGACATCAGTCGCTTGGCCAAATCCAACGAAACGAAGCCATACGCGGCGTCGAACTCATACAACCCGAGCGCGTAGATACCGACGACGCGCGTGCTGCGCGTTCGGGGAAGGATTCCCATCGGCGACAGCGTGCCTTGAGGCGTCATTAACGTCACCACATCGCCAACCTTGACGCCGATTTGCCCCGCCAGGTCTTTGCCGAGCAAGATGCCCGGCCGTTCATCGGAGACGTCGGCCAACGCGTGAAGGCTTCCTTGCTGCATCACCCGCTGAATATCCGTGACGTTCGGCTCGAGCGCTGGATCGACTCCCTTCAAGCTGATAAAGGCGTCCGCGCGCGCGGTCGAAATCAAGGCCTTCCCAAGGATTGCGGGACCCGCCCCCATCACTCCCGGCACACCCAACAGCTTCTTCACTTCAGCCTGGTAGTCGGCGATGCCGCCCGTCTTCCACACATAGACGTGAGCCGTTGACCCAAGGATTCGGTCGCGGAGTTCGCCCTGGAGTCCGGTCATCAGGGCCAGCGCCACAATGAGCGCCATCACGCCGACGGCGACGCCAATGGTCGAGAAGAGCGAGACTCGTGAGACAGATGCCTGGCGGCGAGGCGCCAACAGGTATCGAAGGGCAATGAAGAGCTCGAACCGCATTTACCGCGGCCGCATCAGAGGAAACAGGATGACGTCGCGAATCGACGGGCTATTGGTGAGGAGCATGACCAACCGGTCGATGCCGATACCCTCGCCGCCGGTCGGTGGCAACCCGAACTCGAGCGCGCGGATGTAGTCCTCGTCCATCGCGTGTGCCTCTTCGTCTCCGCCGGCCCGATTGCGGAGTTGCTCGTCGAAGCGACGCCGCTGCTCAGCGGGATCATTCAACTCGCTGAACGCATTCGCGACCTCGACCCCGCCGATAAAGAGCTCGAACCTCTCCACGGTCTCGGGATCGTCTGCCTTCTGCTTCGAAAGAGGCGACACCTCTGTCGGAAAATCGAACACAAACGTGGGTTGGACAAGATCGCCTTCGCATATCGCCTCGAAGATATTCGCGGCGATTCTGCCAGGCCCAGAACCCGGGGCCACTTCCACGCCTAGCCGCGCCGCCAGTGCGGCGGCATGCGCGAGGGTGCGGAGTTCACCCTCGGCGACGGGAGTGCCCAGTGCTCGTGACGCGGCCGCCCGCGCGCCTTCACGAAGCGAGAGCCGCCGGAACGGTGGCCGGAAAGAAATCGCGTGGTCTCCGAATGTCAAGTCCTCAGCGCCGACCGCTTTCACCGCCACGTCGGACAACATCTCTTCGGTCAATGTCATCAGATCGTTGTAGTCGGCGTAGGTCCAGTAAAACTCCAGCATCGTGAACTCGGGGTTGTGCTGCGTCGAGATGCCTTCGTTGCGAAAGTTGCGATTGATCTCGAAAACGCGTTCCATACCTCCGACGATCAGCCGCTTCAGGTAGAGCTCGGGCGCAACCCTCATGTACAGCTGAATGTCGAGCGCGTTGTGATGTGTCACGAATGGCCTTGCGAGCGCGCCACCCGCGATCGGCTGCATCATCGGCGTCTCGACCTCGAGGAATCCTCGGGCAATCAAGAACTCCCGGATGAGCGTGATCACTCGACTTCGAACCTCGAACACGCGTCGCGAGTCGGGATTCACCACCAAATCGAGGTAACGCTGCCGATACCTGATTTCGACGTCGGTCAACCCGTGCCACTTCTCGGGCAACGGCAGTAGACACTTGACCAGAAACTCGAGGCCTGACGCCCAGATCGTGAATTCCTTCGTCTTCGTTCGAAAGAGCCGCCCTTCAACACCGACCCAATCGCCGAAATCCAGGAGCTTGAAGATCTGGAAGTCTCGCTCCGGTACCGAATCCTGGCGAATGTAGACCTGGATACGGGCCTTGCCATCCGAGAGCACGAGAAAATTCGCCTTCCCGAAGCTCCGAATGCCGAGTATGCGACCGGCGGTTCGCGTCTTGACGTGCGCGCCGTCGAGCTCTTCCCCTGTCTTGTCGCCGTGCTCAGCCACGACCTGTTCGATCGAGGCCTCGGCCCGAAAGCGGTGCGGATAGACGTCAACTCCGAGCTTCCGCAGCTCTTCGAGATTGGCTCGACGTTGAACGACCTGATCTGATTCCTGCACGCTGCTCATTGACGCCCCGCGCGGCTCATTCCCGCTCCAGCGAGCGCCGAATGGCGTCGAGAATGCCATTGATGAACTTGACGGCCTCGTCGGAGCTGAACGCCCGCGCCAACTCGAGCGCCTCGTTGATGATCACCGCGCCCGGTGTCTCGGGCTCGTGCAGAAATTCATGCACGGCCAGCCTGAGGATGAGACGATCCATCACGTTCATCCGTTCGATGCGCCAGTGCTCAGCTGCCTCCGAGATCATGGGATCCATCCGCTCCACGCCCGACACGACCCCTTCGGCCAGACCGATCGCAAACATACGAAGATCCTCGGACAACGGCTGCCCTTCGTCGGCCGTCTGCAGCCAGAACGACTCGCGGACCTCGGACATCGGCAGACGCCCCACCTCCCACTGATACAGCATCTGGAGCGCCGCGGCCCGAGCGCCATGGCGCGACTCGTTGAGCGTGCGACTGGGCGGTCTTCGCTCGGCCTTTGCCGTCACGTGTTGGGTCCCCCTTCGATTTGCCGAAAAAGCGTCGCCATTTCGATGGCGGCCAAGGCTGCTTCCCGACCTTTGTTCTCTCGACCTGGGAGAGCACGCTCGCGCGCCTGATCCTCTGTGAGCGTGGTCAACACGCCAAGCGCGATTGGCAGTCCCGTGGTTGTCGAGACGTTCATCATTCCCTGCGTCGTCGCCGAGGCGATGTATTCGAAGTGCATGGTGTCGCCTTTGATGAGACATCCGAGGCAGATAACGGCGTCGAACTGCCCGGTCTCGGTCAAGCGCAGCGCGACGACAGGGATCTCGAATGCGCCTGGCACTCGGACAATGGTCACGTCTTCCTCGCGCACCGCAGCCTCGGCGAGCGCCTCACGCGCTCCGGCCAACAACCCCTCCGTGATGTCTTCATTGAACCGGGAAACGATGATCGCAAACCGGTAGCCGGTCGCGTTGTGCGTGCCTGTCAGATCCACGGTGTGAACGGTACTCTGGTTCTTGGGTGCTCAGGTGCTCAGGTGCTTGGGTTCTGGTTCACTGGTGCGTGGGTTCTATGGTTCAGGACTCCAACTCGTGATGGTGAACCCGTGCACCCGAGAACCAATGAACCGGAACCCGAGCACCCGAGCACCAACGAACCCGAGAACCGTTCTTCAGCGGAACCGAAGTATACCCCACACCCAACAGGCCGCCACGCCCGCGCAGGCCCCAATCGCGTCAGCGTACAGGTCGCGCAGGTCTCCGAAGCGTCCGGGCACGAACAGTTGATGCCATTCATCGGTCGCACCGTATCCAATGGCAATGGCCAGCGCGACGACGGCAACGCCAAGGGTGATGCGAGCCGAGAGCCCTCCCGCCAGCGCGCGAACAACTAGCACCGCCAGCCCCATGTACACGACTGCGTGAGCCAGCTTGTCTGACACCTCCAGAGGAGGCTTCGCGTCGGATTGGGCAGACACTCCAAAGATGAGGGTCATGTAGGCGGCAACGGGCGCCCACAGACTGAGCAAGCGGATGTGACGCCTCACTTCCATGCGAACGACGCTCACACCCGGTTTGGTTACAGCGGAAGCGGATAGAGCAGCCACCCGATGAGGATGCCCGCGCCCATGAAGCCGGCGAAGAGACGCGCGCCGAACCTGGCCTGCTCGGCGGGCTCCTCGCGCATCAGCGCCGCGAACACCACCGACACGAACAGCGCGAACACAGCCATCAGACCTACATGAGTCGTCACTTGCGCCCCTGAGCGACGTCGAAGGCGTCGAGTACCGACGAGCATGTTGAGCAATCCGGCAACGATGACGAACGCGTTGCCGTACTCGTAGGTAATGGCGACAACACGCCCCGCGCCGGCGCCCAACGTTTTCGCAACCAGGTAGGGGATGCCCATGCCGAGGTCGGCGAACGCCGCCAGCGCAACAAGGGGTTGCGCAATTTCGAACGGGAAGATCCGACCTTCAATCCACAATCCGAACGCGAACATCAGTGGCAACGCGACGAGAAAGGTCAGCCCTTTTTGCCGGCGCCCGAGCCACAAATGTCCAGCGCCGGGCAGCGCCCACGCCGCGACGCAAATCAAAAGGGGATTCGTTGGTGAGGTGGCGCGATCGGCCGCCGTGGCGCGCATTGAGCGTAGTGTAGCGTAGTCAGCGCGCCAATCACCACGAGGGAGACCGCGCATCCGAGCGGCACGCCCGAGAACGCGCGCACCACGTTCGACGGTTGCCAGAACCCGACCCATTCCGTCGCCACCGTGATGATCGTCGGCAACGCCCCGAGAACGAGAACCCGACGGGGCGACAGGCCGTCAGGCCCGACGGTCGAACGAGCCAGCACCGTCACGAGACTCGCGAGTGCGAGACCCGCATAGATCCCCAGGCAACGCGCACAGACGGGAAGTTGCGCGGCGCCCAGGTGAAAGGATCGATCGGCGAGCTGATGGCAGATGCTCGACCCGAACCCGTACATGATCGCGGCCAGCGGAACGGGCAGAAGCGGCGTGACGCTGAGCAGCAACAGCCACACAACCGTGGCTGCGATGAACGTGGGGACGACAAGCCGGCGCACGCGCCATTCTGTCTCAAGTGGTTCGCGCTTCGTCGAACAAGTTTCGATAGACTGCAGTGACGATGACCCATACGGGGGCGCAAGCCTCGAGCGGCCTGAGCCGCCTCACGCTCGGAGGGATTGCCGCTGTCTCGGCCGCCCTGCTCATGACCGAACTTGCGCTGACGCGCATCTTCTCCGTCACGATGTACTACCACTTTGCGTTTCTGGCGATTTCCATCGCGCTTTTTGGTTTGAGCGCGAGCGGCGTGGTCGTCTACGTTGCCCGGAGGACGCTCGCACGCTTCGGCACACCGGAAGTCCTTGCGGCGGGCGCGCTGCTTCACGGGTTGGTTACCCTCGTCGCGCTCGCCTTTCTCGTGCGCATCAAGGTTGGTTTGAACTACTCGCCAGAGAATCTGGTGCTCATGCTGGCAATCTACGCCGTGGCGGCGCTGCCCTTCCTATGCGGGGGCGCGGTTATTTCGCTCGCCTTCTCCAGGCTTTCGGACCACATCAACGTCCTCTACGCCTCCGACTTGATCGGCGCGGCTGCTGGCTGCTTCGCACTGATTCCCCTTCTCAACCGTCTCGGCGCGCCCGGGGTTGTCATGACCGCGGCTGCACTGGCCGTGCTTGCCGCCATAGGCTTCACGCGCGCCGGAGCGCGGAAGAGGATCCTGTTGCTCGGGTGTGTCCTCCTTGGCATCCCCCTTGGCGCCCAACTGGCCGGACAAGCCCCCTTTGACGTCGTCAACACGAAGGGCCATCAGGGCGACCGCGTGCTTTTCAGTAAGTGGAATTCGTTCTCGCGGATCGGCGTGTACGACCGCTCTCATGGTGACTGGTCGCTCAGTCCACGATTCACCGGCTCGCCCGGAGAATCGCTGTACATGGACATCGACTCGGCCGCCTCAACACCCATCCTGAAGAATGGCGGCGACGCGAGCCAGGTGCAATACCTCCGCTTCGAGCTCACAGCGTTCGCGTATCACCTCGCCGAACGCCCGGGCGGTTTCCGGGCGCTCGTGATTGGCCCCGGAGGCGGCCGTGACCTGGCCTCGGCGCTCGTATTTGGCGCAGCTCAGGTCGATGGCGTCGAGATCAATCCGATCATCGCGCACGATGTCATGGGCGAACGGTTTCTGGGCTACTCGGGCAACGTCTACACCAATCCTCGCATCGCCATCCACGTCGAGGACGGGCGCAGCTTTGTAAGGCGGAGCGCATCGAGCTACGACGTGATCCAAGCATCGCTCGTCGATACGTGGGCGGCGACCGCGGCCGGCGCCTACACGCTGACTGAGAACTCCCTCTACACATCCGAGGCTTTTGGCGACTATCTCGACCACTTGAGTGACCGCGGTGTTTTGACCATCACTCGTTGGGTGTTCGACGGGCTTCGCTTGGTATCACTGGCGCAGCAGGCATGCGCGGAGCGCGGACTTGATGCGTCTCGCCACCTGGCCATCGTCCGCTTCGATCGCCTCGCGAACTTCATATTGAAGAAGACCCCATTTACTCCGGATGAAATCGCTCACCTGCGGCGCCTGTCGCAGGACTCCGGCTTTCAGCTCCTGTACGCGCCAGGGGTCGAGGCCACTGCCTCGGTGGCCGAGCCGGTGGAAATGGTACGGACCCGGACCAGTGCCGACGACTACCGAAAACTGATTCTTGCCCCCAATCGCGAGCGGTTCCTCGCCGACTATCCCCTGGACATACGAGCGACGAGCGACGACCGGCCCTTTTTTTTCCACACGACTCGGTTGCGCGATCAGTTCCAGGTCGCGTTCGGCCGCACGATGTTGTTCGGCAACGGGCTGAGCGCTTTGCTCACGCTGTTTGGGATTTCGGCGGCGCTGGTGCTGCTCTTTGTCGTTGGGCCCCTCCTGTTGGTTGGGACCCCTCCCGGGCGAGGCTGGCTTGGATGGCTGGCGTACTTCGGCGCGTTAGGGGCCGGTTTCATGCTTCTGGAGGTGGCGCTGTTGCAGCGTTTCGTCCTGCTACTCGGTCATCCGGTCTACTCGTTGACCGTCACGCTCTTCTCGCTGCTGCTCGGGACCGGGCTCGGGAGCCTTCTGAGCCGCCGCGTCGGATCCACGCGTGTCAAGTCGATCACCTTGCTGGCGCTCGTCGCGGTACTGGCCGTCGCCCTTCTTGCCTCTTTCATCATGACGCCCATCGTGAACCTCGCGATTCCGTGGCCGCTCGGTCTGAGAGTCGTCCTCGCGTTCCTGATACTGCTGCCGATCGGCGTGCTGCTCGGGATGCCGCTTCCAGGTGGAATCCGGTTGCTGGCGGGAGCACGTCCCGAAATGATTCCCTGGAGCTGGGGAATAAACGGCGCCTTCTCAGTCGTCGGCGCCACGCTCGCGGTCTTCATCGCGATGAACTGGGGCTTCTCTGCCACGCTCTGGGTCGCGGCGTTTGTGTACGGTACGGCCGCGATGACCTTGCGCACCCGCTAGAGCACCGCCTACACTCTGAATCCAGCGGAGGGTCGATGACTGGCAGACGAGAGTTCCTGATGACCGGCCTTGGCGCGATCGTAGCCGTCAGGTCAGTCGGGGCGCATCACTCGACATCGATGTACGACATGGCGAATCCTGTCACGGTCAAGGGCGCCGTGAAGCGCTTCGAATGGACGAATCCGCATGCATTCATCTATCTCGACGTCAAGGACAGCGCCGGCGGCTCGGTCGAGTGGGAAATCGAGTTGATGAGCCTCAACCACCTGCGGTCGTATGGCTGGGTGCGCACGACCGTCAAGCCTGGCGAAACGATCAGCTGCACGGGGGGCGCGGCCAAGAGTGGTGCTCCCTCCATGATCTCCGCGCTCATCGAATTGCCCGACGGCCGGAAGATTCGTTCGTAGCCAAGGAGGTCGCGCATGCCATTTCGCATCGCCTTCAGCGCCGCGCTTCTCGCTCCGGTGCTCGGAGCGAGCCTCGCCGGCGCTTCACAGCAGGCGCCGGCCCCGCCTCCAGCCGCGCAGGCCCCTCGAGCCCCATATCAGCAGGCGGGCCAGCTTCCGGCGCGCATCATGGAGTTCAAGGCCGAGCCGAGCACGATCAAACCCGGTGACTCCGTGACGTTGACATGGGCCGTCGAGAACCCTCGAACCACGACGATCGAGCCGTCTGTGGGTCGTGCGACTCCACGCGGGCTGCTCAAGGTGACCCCGGCGGCTACTACGACCTACACACTGACGGTGACCGGCGTCAACGGCACCATCACCCGCACCGTGACCGTAACCGTGACCGGCACTCAACCGGTCACAGCGGCAAGCGCGACAGTGGCGCTCACTGCGCAGCCCGCGCCTCGAACGGCCGATGGAAGACCAGACCTGACCGGCGTCTACGGCTACGGCGTGGGTCCGGGTCGGGGTGCACCGCCGCCACCCGCTCCAGGCGAGCTCCCCCGCACGCCGGTACTGAGGGCAGGTGCCGAGAAATACAGGGTTGTTCGCGGGCCGACAGACACCGGCCTGTATTCGACCTGCGCGCCACCCGGTGTTCCGCAGACGTTTTTTGTTCCCTACTATGTGCAGTTCATCCAGGCCCCCAAGTACGTGGTGATCCTGCACGAGTATCTCCATCTGTCCCGAACCATCCTCACGGATGGCTCGCAGCATCCGCCGGATCCTGACCCGTTTTGGATGGGGCACTCGATCGGGCGCTGGGACAAAGACACGCTGGTCGTCGATTCGATCGGTTTCAAAGAAAGCGAAATCAACGGGTATCGCACGACCGAGGCGCTCCACGTGGTCGAGCGGTTTCGCCGGCCGAACCTGGGCACGTTGGAGTATGAGGCCGTGATCGAGGACCCCAACGTCTTCGAGGGTCCGTGGCTGATTACACGAACGTTTCCGTTCCTCCCCGAGCACAATCGCGTAGACGAGTACTTCTGCGAGAACAACCGGGACTACAAGGACCTGTTTGCAAAATAGCCAGGATTTGCTTTCTCTCGTTCGCGGCTGTACGTTCGATGATTTTCTGCTGACACCTCAGTACAGCGTGATCGAGCGCCGCGACCCGGCGACCATCGACCTCTCCAGCCGTCTCTCTGAGCACCTGACGCTCGCACGCCCGATCGTGTCGGCCAATATGGACACGGTGACGCGCGCCGAAATGGCGATCGCCATTGCCGAAGAGGGCGGGATCGGGATCATCGACCGCGGTTTTCGCAGCGGCGACATCGAACCGCAGGTGCGCGAGGTCGCAAGAGTCAAGCGGCGACAACACGCGATTATCTCGGACCCCTATACCATTCACGCGTCGGCGACACTGGCCGAGGCCGCAGCCGTCATGGCTCGCACGGGCGTTGGCACCTTGGTCGTTGTGAATGAAGGCCGCCGCGTTCAGGGCCTTCTCACGACGCGCGATATGCGCTTTGCTGGCGACGTGGGAACCGTCTCTGAGCGGATGACGCCCCGTGACCGCCTTGTGGTGCGCGAAGGTGCGATCGACAGCGACGCTGCCGAGGCGGCGATGCGTACCCACAAGGTCAAGAAGCTCTTGCTCGTTGATCGAGACGGCACACTGACGGGGTTGATTACAGCCAAAGACCTCTTGAAGCAGCGGCAGCTCCCGTTCGCGACTCGCGACGGGCACGGTCGTCTGCGTGTGGGCGCGGCGATCGGCGCCAAAGGCGACTACCTGGAGCGAGCCAGCGAGCTCGTTCGCGCCGGCGCGGATCTGATCGTCATCGACATCGCGCACGGACACTCTGCGGTCATGGCACGCGCGCTGGTGGCCTTCCGTTCCCGATTCGGTGACGCCGAACTGCTCGCCGGCAACGTCGCGACCGCTGAAGGAGCGACGTTCCTCATGGAACGGGGGGTCAACGGCATCAAGGTCGGCATTGGGCCTGGCGGTGGATGCACCACGCGCCTCAACACGAACTTTGGTGTGCCCCAGGTGCAAGCGCTTGTCGAGTGCCGGGCGGCGACCGACGGCCGTGTTCCGCTCATCGCCGATGGCGGCATCCGACGCGACGGTGCCCTGGTCCAGGCTCTCCTCTTCGGCGGCGACACTGCGATGCTTGGGAGCGCGCTGGCCGGCACGACCGAGACGCCAGGCGACACGGTTCAGAAACCCGTCGTCATTCCCGAGTCGCACAAGTCGGTCAAGGTGCCGTTCAAGGTCTTCAGGGGCATGGCGTCGCTGCAGGCGATCGTCGACCGGTTGGACGTGGAGGACGCCGAATCAGCGGATGTGGAAGCCCTGGGGGCCGAAGGGATGGAAGTCAGCGTTCCGGCTCGCGGCTCCGTGCGGCCGGTCGTCCGCAACATGCTGAAGCATCTTTGCTCGGCCATCAGCTACGGCGGCGCGGACAGCCTCGCCGACCTGCAGGAGATGTTCCGCGCCGATCCGCGTCGATACGTGACCCGTCTCACCGAGTCGGGCCGCCGAGAATCGTTCGACCGATAACCACGTTCATCGGCCTGATACGCTACTAGACATGGCTTCCCCGTCACCCGTTGCACTTCGGCCCCGCATATCGCACACGGAAACCGCACTCGGAATTCTCGGCGCGATTAGCGTCTGCCATCTGCTGAATGACCTTATGCAGTCGGTGCTCCCAGCCGTCTATCCGCTCCTCAAGACCGCCTATAGTCTCGACTTCGGCCAGATCGGCCTGATCACGTTCGCGAACCAGGCCACGGCCTCACTGCTCCAGCCCGTTGTCGGCATCTTCACCGATGCCCGACCCAAGCCCTACTCGTTGCCCATCGGAATGGCGTTCACGCTCGTCGGACTCCTGCTGCTCTCGAGCGCCCCGACGTACGGCGTGATTCTCCTGGCGGTCGCGCTCGTCGGCATTGGCTCGTCTGTCTTTCATCCCGAGTCGTCGCGTGTGGCCCGTCTGGCTTCTGGCGGACGCCTTGGCTTTGCTCAGTCGCTCTTTCAAGTAGGCGGGAACGTCGGATCAGCCACGGGGCCACTGCTCGCAGCATTCATCGTTCTGCCCAACGGACAGCGCAGCATCGCCTGGTTCGGAGTCGCCGCGTTGGCCGCCATGGCGATACTGACGAGGGTGAGCGCGTGGTACAAAGACCACATTTCGACTCACGCAAAGTCGGCCGGCGTGCAGGCCAGGGCTGGCATCCCAACCGGCAAAGTCAGGTGGGCCCTCGGCGTGCTCGTCGCGTTAGTTTTTTCCAAGAATGTCTATCTGGCGAGTTTGACAAGTTTCTACACGTTTTACTTGATCCACAAGTTCCAGCTGAGCGTGCAGAGCGCGCAGCTGCACCTGTTCGTTCTCCTGGGCGCCGTGGCTGCTGGCACGTTCATCGGCGGCCCAGTCGGTGACCGCATCGGCCGTAAGTATGTGATCTGGGTCTCGATCCTTGGCGTGTTGCCGTTCACTCTGCTGCTGCCCTACGCGAACCTCTTCTGGACCGAGATTCTCACGGTTGTGATCGGACTCATCATCGCGTCGGCGTTCTCGGCTATCGTGGTGTTCGCGCAGGAACTCGTTCCAGGACGCGTGGGCGCCGTTTCAGGTGTCTTCTTCGGTTTCGCGTTCGGGGCCGGCGGGCTCGGAGCAGCGATGCTCGGGCAGCTTGCCGACGCCACGAGCATCGACGTCGTTTACAAGGTCTGTTCGTTCCTTCCGGCCATCGGGCTCTTAACCTGGTTCCTGCCGAATCTCGAGCCACCGAAGCGATGAGAAACTTGCGCTCCGGCATGCAACTGCCACTCTTCGTTGCCGCAATGCTCGTGCTGCCGACGCTCGTTGGATTTCCAATGTCTGCGCAGCAGACTTCCACGTCTGTGCAGCCCATGGTGTTCGACACCTACACGCCGGGGCCGTGCAACCCGAATGGTCAGGACCGGGGTAACTGCCCGCCGGGCACGCTCGTGCGCGTGCGGCTCGTGCCGATTGCGTCGGGCTTGACCAGTCCCCGGCACCTCGCGCTCTTGCCGAACGATCGCGACATGTTGGCGGCGGAAACCGAGGGGACCCTGCACTTGGTCCGCGGGGACGCGTCAGGCGTGATTCCCATTTCCGGGTGGCCCGTTGCTGCCCTTGGAGTGACGGGGCTGCAGTCGGTCGTCCTGCACCCTCGCTTCGCGCAGAATGGATTCGTCTACCTCTACTACGCGAAGCGTCGCGCGGATGGCCTCACCACAATGGCGCTAGCTCGTGGGCGGCTGCAAGACACGAGCGTCGTGGACGTGAGCGAGCTGTTCGTGGCGGAAGGCTGGGTGCAGGGAGGCCCGGTCGCGGGCCGGGCCGCATTTGGTCCCGACGGGATGATCTACCTCACATTCAACGATCACGACCGCTTCTTCGCCATCAGCAACGACAGCGTACGCAAGCTCGCCCAGGACCTCGGCAGTCACATCGGCAAGGTGATGCGTCTCCGTGACGACGGGAGCGTTCCGCCTGACAACCCGTTCGTCGGCCGGAGCGACGCCAGGCCCGAGATCTTCACCTATGGTCACCGCAATGCGACGGGCCTCGCGTGGCACCCGACGACCGGCGTACTCTGGTCCACCGAGATCGGGCCGATGGGAGGGGACGAGCTCAACGTGTTGAGTGCGGGGAAGAACTACGGGTGGCCAGCCGTGTCGCTCGGCAAGATCTACAACGACCAGCCCGTCTCCGAGCAGCACTGGTTTCGGGCCGGGATGGAGATGCCCTTGATGTTCTGGTCGCCCTCGATCAGTCCTTCGAGCGTACTGTTCTACACCGGCGACCGCTTCCCGATGTGGAAGGGGCACTTGTTCATCGGCGCACTCAACGGGCAAATCCTGCAGCGGGTTGCGTTCGGCCAGCCGGAGCCACAGGCCGAGAGGCGTGAGGCACTGTTCGTCCCGCTCGGGCGACGTTTCAGGCACGTCATTCAGAGCGCGGACGGATATCTCTATGTAGCGACGGAACGTTCGGGCCAGGAGCGCAGCGGAGTCATCTATCGGATCGAGCCCGCGCAGTAGGGCCGGACGCCGATCACGCGTGCGCCTTGCGCCGGATGTCCATGACGTTGGGACTCACAGCACCTTTGCCGCCAGCGCTTTAACGTCGCCTTCCAGACGGGGTCCAAGGTGGCTGATGACTTTGGCTGCCAGGACACCGCCGAGTCGCCCGCAGGTCACGAGATCTCGACCCTGAGTGTACGCATAGAGGAAACCTGCGGCGTAGGCATCACCGGCACCGGTCGTATCGACGACGCGCACGCCCTTTTCAGCATCGATCACGTGCACCTCGGCACCGTTGACGACGACCGAGCCTTTCTCGCTGCGGGTGAGTGCGGCGACTTCGCAGTACCGGCGCACGTGCTGCATGGCGTCGTCGAAGCTATCCACTTGATAGAGGGACAGTATCTCGCTCTCATTGGCGAACAGGATATCGACGTGGTTCTCGGCCAGGTCGAGGAACTCGTCACGAAACCGCGCGACGCAAAACGCGTCGGACAGGGTGAGAGAGACTTTTCCTCCGGCTTCGTGGGCTCTCACGGCCGCATCACGCATCGCCTTCTTGGCGCGAGGTTGGTCCCACAAGTACCCCTCCAAGTACACCACTCTGGAGGAGGTGATGTAGTCCATGTTGAGGTCCTCGGGACCCAGTTGCGTTGTCGCTCCCAGGTACGTCTGCATCGTTCGCTGGGCGTCCGGCGTGACGAAAATCAGACTCCGCGCGGTCGAGGGGCCGCCTTTCAGTGGCGCCGTGTCGTAGGTGACACCCACGGCACGGATGTCGTGCGTGAACACGCTTCCGAGTTGATCGTCTGCAACCTTGCCGATGTACGCCTGTACGTCCCCCGAGCGCGGCAATGCCGGCGACCGTGTTGGCCGCAGACCCACCAGATGCCTCGATGCCGGGGCCCATGATGGCGTACAGGCGGTCGGCATCGGCCGCATCGATGAGGGACATGGCGCCCTTGGACAGTTTGTGCTCGACAAGCAGCGAGTCTTCGGCTCGCGCCAACACGTCAACGATGGCATTGCCGACCGCGGTAACGTCGAACCTTGGGTTCTGCATCAAAGAGCCTCGGCGAGAAGGGGGTTGTGGTTACGTGCGTTGCAAATACTTGCCGACGAGCGGCGCGAGTTCCGTCCGAACCTGATCGGGCACGGCGTCTGGACGCGTGATGAGCGCGTATTTGAGCGCTGACGCGCACTCGCACGATCGCTCGTAGGGTAGCTGCTCGACGGTGCCAGCGATGATCTGTTGCGCCGTCTTCGCATTCTGCAAGAGAGTCGCGACGATCATTTCGACCGTGACCGAGTCGTGATCCGGGTGCCAGCAGTCGTAATCGGTAACAAGCGCGATTGTCGTGAAGCAGATCTCGGCCTCGCGGGCGAGCTTGGCTTCCTGAAGGTTCGTCATGCCAATGACGTCGGCGCCCCACGATCGATAGAGCTTCGACTCGGCCAGGGTCGAGAACTGCGGACCTTCCATGCAGACGTAGGTCCCGCCCCGGTGCACAGTGGCGCCGGTCCTTCGACCACTCTCACTCGCCAAGCGGCTCAAGACTCGACAAAAAGGGTGAGCGAACCCCACGTGCGCGGCAAGACCACGGCCGAAGAAGGTGCTGATGCGACCGTGCGTCCGGTCGATGAACTGGTCAGGGATCACGATGTCCAGCGGGCGGTATTCCTCTTTGAGGCTGCCAACGGCACTCGCAGACAGGATGTACTCAACGCCAAGCATTTTCATGCCGAAGATATTTGCGCGGAAGTTCAGCTCTGACGGCAGGAGGCGGTGCCCGGCGCCGTGACGCGCGAGAAATGCGACTCGCCGTCCGCGCAACGTCCCCAGCAGATACGGGCCTGAAGGGTCACCAAAGGGCGTCGTCAGCACAACGTCATCGCGGTCGGTCACCTCGGCCATGTCGTACAGACCGCTGCCGCCGATGATTCCGATCTGCACCTTATCCATGTCTCTCGTCTGTGGTCGTTCGTCTCGTATCCCGGCTCTTGGGAGTTGGGTGTTTGAGAATTGGGAGTTGAGATTTTACAGCACCTGCTCCACCACGCGTCTGCCGTCCACCTCACGGATGTGACCAGCAGCAACGTGGGGGTCGTGTTCGAAGAGGATCAGATACTCGCCTTCGATGGCTTCCCGAATGAAACGCCGCTTGAACGCGAGCGTCTCCATCGGGAACAGGTCATAGCTCATGACCCACGGGTCCTGGATGTGGGCGATCGTCGGGATGAGATCTGCGACAAACACCGCCGTCTTCCCGGCCGACTCGATGTAGACAATCTGGTGCTGCCCCGTGTGCCCTCCCGTCCGCACGACACGCACCCCTTCCTTGATCGTCACGTCGCCGTCGAACCAATCGACGACTCCAGCATCCTTCAACGGCACGAAGTCGTCCTGCAGGTAGCTGGCGCGATTCCGCTCGTGTGGATGTGTGGCGTCCTCCCACTCGGCCGAGCGAATGAGATACCGTGCGTTGCCGAACCGCGGCGCCAGCGTTTCGGCCTTTCTCATCGTGCCGCCACCACAGTGGTCGAAATGCAGATGGGTCGGCAGTACAAAATCGATGGCGTCGGACGAGAGTCCAACCTCGTCGAGCGCATGGTCCAGGTGACGGCTCCGGTCCAATGCATAGATGTCCCGCTGCTTCGGAAGCATCTTGTCACCTGCACCGCAGTCAACGAGCATCCGCCCCCATGACCCCTCGACGAGCAGCGGGCGCATGGCCAACTGGATTCGGTTGCGGTCGTCCGGCGGCGCAACCTTCTCCCAGAGCGGCCGCGGTACAACGCTGAACATCGCTCCCCCATCGAGGCGAAATGGGCCGTCGTGAAGGGTGGTCAGTCGAACGCTCCCCCACTCCAACGTCCGAACTGTCAGGGTGGCGCCACGCTCGGCCTGTTGCATCAGCTCGACGAGCACACCATGCGCTGCAGATGGGTGGACAAAAGCCACGAGCGCGCCGTCGGCACCGGGCCGCGGTTCCTCGTCCACCAACCGGATGCCTCGAGCCTTCAGCTGGGCCAAGGCTGCACGGATATCTTCGACTCGTAGCGTGAGGTGATGAATACCGGGGCCTCGCTTCTCGACGAACTTCGCGATCGTCGAATCCGGCGTGGTGGCCTCGAGCAGTTCGATCGCCGAACCGCCAACGGGTATGAAATGCGCCCGCACGTGCTGAGTCTGGACGTTTTCTGGCGCCTCGACCTCGAGGCCAAGTGCGTCGCGATAGAACGCGAGCGCCTTGCCCACGTCCTGCACCGCGATACCAACATGATCGAGAACAGCTTTCATCTCGCCGACGACTTCCCCGAAGTCTGAGAATTGGGTGCCATGACCCGCGTCATGATCTCAGCAGCAGCCGAGTACGGATCAATCTGGTGCGCCGCCATGCCATCCACGAACCTTTGAAACTCGTCGTCCGGAAGGGCCTGCTCGACGTGGCGCAGGAATCGCTGAGCCAGCAACTCGCGAAGTCGTGCCTCGTGGCGCGACCGCTGGTGGCCGCCGAGTTTGCCGGCCGCGTGACCCCGGAACCTCCCGATCGCAGCCCACAGCTCAGCCACGCCTGTGCCGATCGTCGCTTCCGTCTTGAGGATCGGCGGCTGCCAGTCGCTCAGACTGAACGACTGGAGCGATAAGTTCGCAGCGACCGACTGTACCACTCGGTCCGCGCCCTCACGGTCAGCCTTGTTCACCACGAAGATGTCCGCGATCTCCATGATTCCGGCCTTGAGCGCCTGCACATCGTCGCCGGTGCCGGGCACGAGCACGACCACTGATACGTCAGCCGCGCCAACGATGTCGACCTCGTCCTGCCCAACGCCAACGGTCTCGATGACGACGACGTGTTTGCCGGACGCAGCGAGAATCACCGCCGCGTCGCTCGTGGCGCGCGCGAGCCCGCCCATGTGGCCTCTCGTCGCCATGCTCCGAACGAACACGCCTTCGTCCAACGCGTGCGCGCTCATTCGAACACGGTCACCCAGAATAGCTCCGCCCGTAAACGGACTTGTCGGATCGACCGCAATAACGCCGACTGTCTGCCCACTGCGCCGAATCTCGGCAATGAGTCGATCAACCAACGTGCTCTTGCCGGCCCCGGGCGCCCCGGTGATACCGACCAGATAGGCGCGACCGGCACGCCCGTAGAGTCTCCCGACGAGCGCCGCGCCCTCTGCCGTCTCATCCTCGACGAGTGAGATCGCACGCGCCATGGCGCGCGGGTCACCGCCAAGAACCCGCTCCGACAGATCTGTAATGGGGTCGGGAGTCATTTGGTGTGCACGCGGTGATCAAGCGCGGTCGAGTGTCCACAACAAATGACTCCCGACCCCATGTGTATGTCTATGCCGCCAGCAACTGCCGCGCGATCACGAGCCGTTGAATCTCACTCGTGCCCTCGCCGATGGTTGTGAGTTTTACGTCGCGAAAGTATTTCTCCGCAGGGTAGTCCTTCACGAATCCATACCCTCCGTGAATCTGGACGCCATCCTCTGCGGCGCGAACGGCAATCTCGCTCGAGTACAGCTTCGCCATCGCAGCCTCGACGGTCGTCCGTTTTCCCTCGTCCTTCAGCGTGGCGGCACGGTACGTCAGCAGTCGCGCCGCCTCGATCCGCGTGGCGTTGTCAACGAGCTTCGCTCGAATGCTTTGAAACGTTCCGATCGGCTGACCGAAGCTCTTTCGAACGAAGGCGTAGTCGCGCGCCGCCTCGTACGCCCCCTGCGCGAGCCCAACCGCGAGCGCCGCAATGCCGATGCGTCCGGCATCGAGCACTTGCAGCGCGTTGATGAAGCCCTGCCCCTCGGCCCCCAATAGCTGCGAGGCCGGCACTCGACAGTTCTCAAAGATCACTTCGCTCGTTTCGCTCGCGCGCATGCCGAGCTTGTTCTCTTTCTTGCCCGCGCGAACACCCGGAGTTCCCTGCCGGACAATGAACGCCGAGATCCCTCGTGCGGCTTTCGCGCTGTTTGTCACCGCCATCACCACGATGATGTCGCCGGATCGGCCGTGGGTGATGAACTGCTTGGCGCCGTTGATCACCCAATCGCCCTCTTCGCGTGAGGCGGTGGTTCTCATCGTCGCCGCATCACTGCCGGATGAAGCCTCGGTCAGCGCCCAGGCTGCCAGCCACTCGCCCCGCGCCAGGGGCGCAAGGTAGGTTTGCTTTTGCGTCTCCGTGCCGAACATTCCGATATGGGCCGCACCGAGTCCGTTGTGTGCGGCGACGGACAGGCAGACGGAGGGGTCGACCCGCGCGAGCTCCTCGATACAAATGCAGTAGTCCACCGACGGCATTCCTGCGCCGCCGTACTCCTCACCGAACTGGATGCCCATCAAACCAAGGGCGGCGAACTTGGAAAGCAGCTCCCGTGGAAAGTGTTGAGCTTCATCCCACTCCATGACATGCGGACGAAGCTCAGCCTCCGCGAATTCGCGGACGCTGCGACGCAGCAGTTCCTGGTCGTCGGTCAGCCGGAAGTCCATGCGCGGACACATCGTATCATTCGGATATGCGACGAATTCGAGTGATACTGGCGGCCTGCATCGTCTGTGCTTTTGCCACAACTGCTTTCGCTGACGCGACGTTGTTCATCGGCAGCACGACGACTCCAACAAGTCGAGCCGCAAAGGGGTTTGGGATCGGGGTAGGCATCGTCGTGGTCGGATTCGAGTTCGAGTACTCGGACACGAGTGAAAGCACTTCAGATGGCGCGCCGTCGCTTCGAACGGGTGTCGGCAACGTGTACCTGCAGACACCGTTCACGATCGCACGGGTGAGGCCGTATTTCACGACGGGTGCGGGTGGGTATCGCGAACGGGTCGATTCTCGGCAAGACACGCAGGTGGCGTTCAACACGGGTGGCGGCGTAAAGATCACGCTGGTTGGTCCGTTGCGCGTGCGCCTCGACTATCGGGTCTTCAAGCTACACGGCGAGCCCCAATATGCGACCGTGCATCGCTTCTATGCCGGCGCCAACATTGCGTTTTGACTGCACGCGCAGGCTAAAGCCTGCGCGCTACAAGCGCGGTGTGTAACCCCCGCCCCGTAGAGCACACGCTTTAGCGTGCGCGGTCGGCTCCACACGCTCCCGTAGAGCGCACGCTTTAGCGTGCGCGGTCGGCCGCAGGTGCGCGTTCAGGCGCGGGCGGCGCAACCACTGTCCCGGGGGCGGGTTGTGCCGGCTCGAGGAGTATCGCTGGGTTCGGTGTGACGGGCGAAAGGTTGATCAGGCTTCCACCGCTTGTCGTCGAGCCGGTATAGAGCTTCCAAATCTCCTGCAATTGCGCCGGATCCGGATAGGCGTCGGCGAGGATTCGTCCCAAACCATATTCCGCGCCAGGCACCGTCGGGTCGAGGAGGAACACGAACATCACTGTGCCGTTAGGCCCGGGCTCGGTCGCCCTGAACACGCGCCAGCCGTTGGCTTGGGCACGAATCGTCGAGTCCGTCGTCTTTGCCAACGCGGCCTGGAGGTACGCCACGACCTTCTCGAAGTCCGCCACCCGCTCCGGACGCACGGTGTTGAACAACAGACCGACTGGTGCGGCAAAGGTCCGCGGAACCGGCGGCGTCGTTGGCGTCGTTGGTGCAACGGGCGAGAGTGGTGTTTGCCCGCGGCCGGGCGTGGGCGGCCGCGAGGCCGGTGGGGACTGTTGAGCGGCCACGCTGACGCTCGAGGTCAGCAGAACCGCACACATCGTGGCTTGGACAGCTCGCCTCACAGCACCTCTCCACAAGAAAAAGAGCCACGAACGGCTAAACCGTCCGTGGCTCTCGATTGTACCGCCCGCAAACGGGCTACTTGGAAAAATCTGAGACGAGTGTCGCCATGCTGGCGCCCAGGTTCGCCGCAAAGGCGCCTCGATACAGGTCGTACAACGCCTTCTGCTCGGTGGGATCCTTGAAGGTCGCGTAGAGCACCTGCAGGATGTTGTAATCGGCTCCCGCCACGGGGGTGATGACGTGCGTGTAGATGATGTTGCCGTCTGGCATGGGCTTCATCATCTTCACGATCCGCCAGCCAGCCAACTGCTTCTTTGCTTCTGGCGCTTCAGACTTCGCGAGCGCGTCCTTCACCTTGGCCATGACCTGCTCGAAGTCGGCCGTCTTGTCCGGCCGAATGGCTACGCTCCAGAGCGCGAGGTCGCCCTCCATCGTGAACTTCTGCGGCGCAGCCTGTTGTGCGGCCACGAACGAGTTCTGCGAGAAGGCCGGCAGCATGAGAATTGCGCCAGCCATTACTACTCCGGACAGTCGTCGCATCTTCAAGCCTCCTCGGACAGGGCGCTTATCCTAGCGTACTGTTGAGCTGATGAAAACAGTCATGACCTCGTGAGCAAGAAGCATTCCTGCCCGCGTAAGCCTCAGGCAGGCGCCATCATAGATCAGCAACCCCTGATCCACGAATGGTTGTAATTCCTGACCGTGTTTCTGCCACACGTCTACCCCGTAACGCGCCTGAATCGCGTGCAAATCGAGGCCGGCAACAAGACGCAGACCGGTAAAGAGCGCGTCCTCCAGTCGCTCCTCGGAGGACAGTTCCCGACGGTCTACATCCAGGCGTCCTCCTCTGGTCACGGTGGAGATGTACTCCTCGGTCGCGGAGACATTCTTCAGCCGGACTCCGCCACGCGTAGAATGTGCCCCCGCCCCGAAGCCTAGCCACTCGCCATCGGTCCAGTACTTCAGATTGTGACGAGATTCGCGTCCCAGCTTCGAAACATTGGAAATCTCGTACTGCCGATAGCCACACAGTTCGAGACGCTCCATCGCTGTCAGGTACATCTCCGCCGCGTCGTCGTCAGGGGCCAACGACCATTTTGCCCTGGCCATGGCGTCTCGCAACGGCGCGTTGGGATAGATCTCGAGCAGATACAGCGAAGCGTGGTCGGGACCCAGGGCAATCAGCCCCTCGACCGACTCGGCCCACTGCGCAACGCTCTGCTGGGGCAGCCACATCATCAAGTCGAGCGAGATGTTGTCGAATCCCGCCATGCGCGCCTGGCCGAATGCCTCTTCGGCCCGCGATACGGAGTGCAGCCGGCTGAGACGCTGAAGCTCCTCGTCGCGAAACGACTGCACACCGTAACTGAGACGGTTTACACCCGCCGCCCGGAAACCCTCGAGCGTGTGGAGTGTGACGGTTTCCGGATTGGCTTCAAGGGTTATCTCAGCGTCGGCCGAGACCAGGAAGGATTCTCGACAGGCCTTGACGATCGTCTCGACCTCGGTTGGCTCCAGAAGAGACGGCGTGCCGCCGCCGAAGAAGATCGTGTCCGCGGGAGCCCCGTCCGCGCCGTGACGAATCTCGCTCAGGAGTGCCTCGACGTACCGTTCCTTCAGCGCTCGGTCGTAGAGTCCACGGTTGAAGTTGCAGTAGTTACAGATGGCGGAGCAGAACGGGATGTGGAGGTAGAGACCGAGAGACATGGAATTACGATCCAGCCCTGCCTCCTGGCCATTTGAGATCGGCTTTTCCGTCGCGTTCTCTCAACTGGGCCCTCGCCTGCCCCATCGACTTCGGTGGCAGCCCCGCACGACCGCGGTTCTTGGGCGAGGCCGGTGAGGTCTGCTGCCAGCTCGTGATCCGGTCGTGGGTCGGATGTGGGCCCACTTCCCGCGTGTCCACGCCTTCGATTCGAACCCAGTCGCACATCTCGAGCAGTCTCGACCGAGTGCGAAGCCCGAGCTGAAAGGCAAACGACGACGGCTCCGTGTTTTCAGAATCCACGAGGTTCGTCGTAAAGACAGTCACCCGCCGCTCACTGTACCGCGTATTGACGACCAGCCCCAGCGTTTCGTCCACCCACTCCGACTTCTTTTCCGCCCCAAGATCATCGAGCACGAGGAGCTCAGCTTCGAGCACTGGTTTCAAAACCTCAAGCTCCGTCGCATCGACACTGCTGTTGTAGGTGTCGCGCAGCAGCTTCAGCAGCTCGCGCGTCTCATAGAAGACCGCGCGCGCGCCCTTACGTCTGATGGTTTCCTTCATCAGCGCGACGGCCAAGTGCGTCTTTCCGACGCCAGCGTCTCCGTGAAACAACAAACCCTTGTCGACGACAGGAAACTTCTCGACGAGCGAGGTCGCCATCCGATGCGCCGTGCGTTGGCTGTCGGTATGCGTTTCGAAATTCGTGAGCTCGCAGTGCGCGTACCGCCGCGGCACGCGTGCGTTCTTCAGTAGGGACTCGTACAGGCGTTGGTGCCAGCAGTCACAACGAGTGACGCGTGGAGTACCTTCAACTGTGATGGTTTTCCAGGTGGTGTCGTCGCAGATCTCGCAGGCGGGCACAGAACCGATCCTAGCGCGAATGCGACAACTTGCAAGGGGCAAGTGACACTTCGAAGTGGTCAGTTAAATATTTTTCGTTGCGTGAACGGACCAGTAAGTTTCGAACCTACTTGCGACCTGCGACTTGCGCCTTGTCACTTGTGACCTGCGCCTTGTTGGTTTCGGTCTGTCGAACTAAATCGGTCGGCGTTGATTTGACGAGTGCAGTGTTCAACCGTTGTTCCCAATCGTCGATGCCGCGCGCGAGCTCGCGCTTGACGTAATCCATGAACTCGTTGACCTCGCCTTGCATCAGCTCAATCTTCCGGCGCATGTTGAGAATGATCTCGACGCCAGCCAGGTTGACGCCCAGGTCGCGCGTCAGAGCCAGGATGGTTTCGAGCTGCTCGAGGTCTTCCTCAGAGTAGAGGCGCGTATTGCCTTCGGTTCTCGACGGCTTCAACAGCCCCTCACGCTCGTACAGGCGGAGCGTTTGCGGGTGGATGTTGTACTTCTCCGACACCGCGCTGATCATGAAGTGGGCCTTACCGCGTTCGGCGCGTTTTGCCATCGGGTCACCCGAGATGTCTGCGAACGCTTTCGCTATTGATTCGGCCGAATTCCCGCAGAAGCTCCTTCGACCGCTCGTCGAGCAACGTCGGAAGCATCAGCCGCACTTCGACCACGAGATCGCCGCGACGCCCACCTCGCACCGCGGCCACTCCCCGCTCGCGCAAGCGGAATCGCTGACCCGACTGCGTGCCAGGAGGAACGCGCACCTTGGCCTCGCCGTCCGGCGAAGGCACCTCAATGCGGGCCCCGAGCGCCGCTTCGTCAATGGAAATCGGCACTACCAGATGTAGATCGTCACCCTCCCGTCGAAACAGCGGATGCGGCGCCACTTGCAAGGCGATGTACAGGTCCCCTGGAGGCCCTCCTCGAAGGCCGGCGTTTCCCTTGCCCTGAACGCGGACGTGATCGCCCTCGGCAACTCCCGGAGGGATCAGCACAGTCACGTTCTCTGGACGGGTCACCTGCCCCACACCACTGCACGAGTGACACGGCTGCGGTCGCTGCACACCCGTACCGCCGCACGCGCCGCAGCTTCGAGAGAACACCATGTGCCCACGAACGGACCGGATTGCACCGGTTCCCTGACACATGGAGCATGGACCGGAACCCATTCTCGCGAACCCGACTCCGCCACAGGCTTGGCAACTCTCTTGCCGGGTGACGACCAGGGTCTGCTCGGCACCGGCAAACGCCTGCTCGAACGACAGCCGCACCCCCTGGTGGAGATCGGATCCACGCTCTGCTTGCGGCTTCCGTGTCCCGTGCTCGAGCAAGACTTCCGCAAAGAGGTCACCGAAGCTCGCCGAGTAGTCCACACCGCGCGCCGAGAAATCGAAGCCTTCGAATGCACCCTTCCGCGACTCGAGACGAGGGTCGTACGCATCGCCCGAGTCGTACCGGGACCGACGCTCGCGATCGATCAGAGTCTCGTAGGCCTGCAGGACCTGCTTGAAGCGTGCCTCAGCCATCTGGTCGCCCGGGTTGATGTCCGGGTGATACCGCCTCGCGAGACGACGGTATGCTCGCTTGATCTCTGACTCCGTCGCGTTGGGATTCACGCCAAGGACGATATACAGGTCCATGGAGCTACTTCTTCTCTTCCTCCACGACCTCCGCGTCGATCACGTCTCCTGAGGATCCACCGCCGCCGCCCGAACCAGGTGCACCCTCTGAACCACCGGAGCTCTGCGGCCCCGCAGTGCCCGCCCCTCCAGAGGCGTTTGCGCCCGTGTTCTTGTAGAGCGCTTCTGCGGCCTTATGCTGTGCTTGCGTCAGCTGCTCCATTGCCTTTGTCATCGCCGCGACGTCGTTGGCCGTGAGCGCGCTCTTGAGCCCAGCGATCGCCGCTTCGACTCCGGCCTTGTCTGCAGCCGCGAGCTTGTCACCGGTTTCCTGCAGCATCTTCTCGGCGGCATAAACCGTCTGGTCGGCACGGTTTCGAGTCTCGATCTCTTCCCGCCGCTTCTTGTCCTCTTCGGCGTGGATCTCGGCATCCCGCATCATCCGCTCGACCTCGTCTTTGGCAAGGCCGCTCGACGCCGTAATCGTGATCTTCTGCTCCTTGCCGGTCCCAAGGTCCTTCGCCGACACGTTGACGATCCCGTTCGCGTCGATATCGAACGTGACTTCAATCTGCGGGACACCTCGCGGAGCGGCCGGAATACCAATCAACTGAAACCGACCGAGCGTCCGGTTGTCGCGAGCCAGCGGACGCTCTCCCTGAACCACGTGCACCTCGACACTCGTCTGGCTGTCGGCCGCCGTCGAGAACGTCTCGCTCTTTCGAGTTGGGATCGTGGTGTTCTTTTGGATGAGCGGCGTCATGACACCGCCGAGCGTCTCGATGCCGAGTGACAGCGGTGTCACGTCGAGCAGGAGGAGATCCTTGACTTCGCCCCCCAGCACACCTGCTTGAATCGCTGCGCCAACCGCTACCACCTCGTCAGGGTTGACACCCTTGTGGGGGTCCTTCCCGAACACCTCCTTGACGATCTGCTGAACGCGAGGAATCCGCGTAGACCCACCCACGAGCACGACCTCGTCGATCTTCGATGGGTCCACGCCCGCGTCCGCGAGCGCCTGTTTGGTCGGGCCCACCGTCCGCTGAAGCAGGTCATCGACAAGTTGTTCGAACTTCGCCCGAGACAGCTTCATCTGCAGATGCTTCGGCCCGCTCTGGTCAGCGGTAATGAACGGCAGGCTGATGTCGGTCTCCATGACTGTGGAGAGCTCCATCTTGGCTTTCTCGCCAGCCTCTCTGAGGCGCTGCAGCGCCATCCGGTCCTTGCCGAGGTCGATACCTTCGCTCTTCTTGAACTCCGCAATGATCCACTCGATGATGCGCTGATCGAGATTGTCGCCTCCAAGGTGCGTATCGCCGTTGGTCGCCTTGACCTCGACGACACCCTCGCCAACTTCGAGAATGGAGATGTCGAAGGTGCCGCCGCCGAAGTCGTACACGGCGATCGTCTCGTCCTTCTTCTTGTCGAGTCCGTAGGCGAGCGCTGCCGCAGTCGGCTCGTTGACGATGCGCATCACCTCGAGGCCGGCGATCGCCCCGGCTTCTTTGGTGGCCTGGCGTTGGGCGTCGTTGAAGTAGGCCGGCACCGTGATGACGGCCTTCGTCACCGGCTGGCCCAGATACTCCTCGGCGGCCTGCTTCAACTTCTGGAGGATCATCGCGGAGATCTGTGGGGGCGCGTACTCGTCGCTGCCGATCTTGACTCGCACGTCACCATTCGGCGCGGCGGCGACGGTGTAAGGCACCATCCGCATCTCGTCGCTCACCTCGTTGAAGCGTCGCCCCATGAACCGCTTGATAGAGAAGATCGTGTTCTCGGGGTTCGTCACCGCTTGTCGCTTGGCGACTTGCCCAACCAAACGTTCACCGGACTTGGCGAAGGCAACGACAGACGGCGTCAGCCGCCCACCCTCTGGGTTAGTGATGACAACTGACTCGCCGCCTTCCATTACGGCGACGACAGAGTTCGTGGTGCCCAGATCAATGCCGATGATTTTGCTCATGGAGTGTCGAGTCCTTCGTGACGGGGTAGATCTTGATTCTTGCGGGGAAGACGGGTGACGCCAGAATCAAGATCTGACCCCTCGTCACGACGTTCCGCATTTAGGCCCCTCCTATTATGAAATCTGAGTGTGTCATCGTCAAATCCCGAGTTTCCAACAGTGAGGTCGCTGGCTCGTCACGCTCTTGCACGGCCGCCTCCGCGTATACTTCAATTAGTGGCCGATCCTGAGACATTGCAGCCGCCACGCCCAACTCGAGTCGTCGTTCGAGTCGCCCGTCAGGCCGTTCTGATCGCGTTGTTTGTGGTCGCGGCCGCGCTCGGTACTCTCGGCGGCGTGCTGTTCGCCTACGCTGGCGACATCCCCGGCATCAGCGCCCTCGATAGCTACCAGCCAAACACCATCACCCAGCTCTTTGCCAGTGACGGCTCCGTGATCGGCGAGTTCGCGACTGAACGCCGGGTCGTCGTTGGTTACGACGATATCGCTCCGGCACTCCGACAGGCCATCATCGCCAGCGAGGATGCCGGTTTCGAGCAGCACTTCGGCCTAAGCGCATCGCGCATTGTCATCACAGCTGTGAAAGATGTCGTGTACGGCCAGCGCGCAGGCGCCAGCACGATCACGCAGCAACTGGCGCGTCTCCTCTTCCTCAATGAGTACATGCGCGGCGGCGTCTTCGCGCGCTCGGGCTGGACCGGCCTCGAGCGCAAGGTCAAAGAAGCGATGGCCGCCATCCAAATCGAAAAACGCTTCACGAAGCGAGAGATCCTGACGCTCTACGCGAATCAGATCAACCTGGGCCACGGCGCGTACGGCGTCGAGGCCGCCTCGCGCATGTACTTTGGCAAGTCGGCCAAGGACGTCACGCTCGACGAGGCCGCCACCGTCGCCGCCATCATTCAAACCCCCGCTCGCTTGAGCCCCTTCGTCAATCCCGATCGGACGCTCGCTCGGCGGAACAACTATGTCCTTCCGCGAATGACGGAGGAGGGATTCATCACGCGTGAGCAAGCCCGCGAAGCGGCGGAGCGCCCGCTCGTCCTCCAGAGCCAGCCGCTACCCGACTTCTCGGTTGCGCCGTATTTCGTAGAAGACGTCCGCAAGACGCTCGAGCAAGAGTACGGAGCGGATGTTCTTTACCAGACAGGCTTGCGAGTGCAGACAACGCTCGACGCCAAACTGCAGGAAGGGGCCAATACCGCTCTCGACCGCGGACTACGTCGCCTCGACAAACGCCGTAGTGGCTACCGCAGGCCAAAGCGCAACATTGCCAAGGAAGGGCCAGCGATTCAGCGCCTCGCGGCTGAGAGGTGGTCGAGACCGATTCTGGTCGGCGACATCGTGCCCGCGATTGTGACGTTTGTTCCCAGTGCCGGGCGCCCGGGCAATGCGCGTGTCCGGATCGGCGAGCATGAGTTCGAGCTCCCCCGAGGCGCCTACGCGTGGACGCGGCGGACCTCCCCAGCCGAGCTCTTCTCGGCAGGCGACCTCATCGAAGTCGAGGTGCGCGCTCTGGACGGCAACACGCCACGGGACCTCCTCCTGGAGCAGGCGCCGAACGTGGAGGGCGCGCTTCTGGCGATCGACAACCGAAGCGGTCAGATTCGCGCCATGGTTGGGGGCTTCAGCTTCGCCAGAAGCAAGTTCAACCGAGCCACGCAGGCGCGTCGCCAGGTTGGCTCGCTGTTCAAACCGATTGTGTACACCGCGGCGATCGACCGCGGCATGACCTCGTCGTCGATCATCGTTGATGAGCCGGTCTCCTACGATGTGGGACCGAACCAACCGAAGTATGAACCGCTCAATTACGACCTGAAATTCGAAGGGCCAGTGACCCTGCGCCGTGCGCTCGAGGATTCTCGCAACATTCCCGCGGTCAAGACCATGGCCGAAATCGGACCGGCTCAGGTTGTGGGCTACGCGAAGCGGTTCGGCTTTGGCGATCAATACGTGCCGTATCTGTCGCTCGCGCTCGGCGCGGCCGAGGCGACGCTCGTCGAGATGACGAGCGCGTACTCGGCGTTCGCCAATCAAGGCGTGCGAATGAAGCCGTATGCAGTAACGACGGTCTCCGACCGTGAAGGGAACGTGCTCGAGGAGAACCGGCCGGAGCCCCACGAGGCTTTGCGCGCCGACACGGCCTTCGTGATGACTCACCTCTTGCGCGGCGTGGTCGAACGAGGCACGGGAGAAGCAGCCAAGACTCTCGATTGGCCGCTGGCGGGCAAGACGGGAACGATGGACGACTTCACCGACGCATGGTTCATCGGATTCGATCCGAACATCACGGTTGGAGTGTGGGTCGGCTATGACGAGAAGAAGCCGCTTGGCAACGGTGAGACCGGCGCCGTCGCGGCCCTCCCAATCTGGATGGATTTCATGCGAGCGTATATTGCCTCGCATGGAGACCGGACCAATCCCCCGCAGTTCGAGGCCCCAGGCAACATCGTCTTCGTCACGCTCGACTCCGGCATGACCGAGGCCTTCATCAACGGGACGCAACCCCAAACGGGCGTGCCAGGTGACTTGGTCCCGCCCCCGTCACCGTCGCCACCGGCGGCTTCGACGACGGCCACGCCGCCGACCGTCGAATAGGTAGAGGGCCGTCAGGCCTTGATGCGCGGCGGATGATGATGCCGTCGCCAGAGCACGTGCGCCTCGGTACGCAGCCACCGTCAAGACTACTATCACGCCAACGGCGATAAGAACCTGAACGGGGTAAAAGAACCCGGCCATGATGAGAGGAACCAGGAGCAGGCCGTCCATCAGCAGCAGCGAGAACCCGCCCTCGGAGCTGATGAATTCGTTCCAATAGCCGCGAAAGAACGCAAACATGGCGCACCTCCAACCCTGCAATTTGGCAGGGCACCCCGAGCGAGTCGAAGGAGTATCGAAAAACCTAGGTGAACTATACGCCTAAGTCAACCGCGCCGCACAAACCCTCAGTCCTCTTCCGGTGCCGCCGGCGCCCCGAGGGTTCCACTGGCCTTTCTCATGAGGTAAACCTTGATGAACGGGTCAATGTCACCGGCCAGAACGCGGTTTACATCCCCCACTTCCATCTTCGTACGATGGTCTTTGATCATCTGGTAGGGTTGCAGCACGTAGCTTCGGATTTGACTGCCAAACGCTATGTCGCGCTTCTCGCCGCCGAGTTGTTCGAGCTTGGCCTGCTGCTCTTTCGTCTTGAGGTCGAACAGGCGTGACCTCAGTACCTTCATCGCCTGCGAGCGGTTCTTGTGCTGCGACCGTTCGTTCTGGCACGACACGACGATTCCAGTGGGCAAATGAGTGATTCGAACGGCCGAGTCCGTGACGTTCACGTGCTGACCGCCGGCGCCACTCGAGCGATACGTGTCGATCCGAAGGTCCTTCTCGTCCACCTCCACGTCGGCGTCTTCGGGCAGCTCCGGCCAGACAAAGACGGATGCGAACGACGTGTGGCGGCGCGCGGCTTGGTCGAACGGGGAGATGCGCACCAGTCGGTGTACGCCGGCTTCCGCCGACATTGACCCATACGCATAATCACCCGACAGGAGAACAGTGGCGCTCTTGATACCGGCCTCATCGCCGGGCTGATAGTCCATGACCTCGCGCCCGAAGCCACGGCGCTCGGCCCACTTGAGATACATCCGCAGAAGCATCTCGGCCCAGTCTTGCGATTCCGTTCCCCCTGCACCCGGGTGGATTGTAACGATGGCGTTGGCGCGGTCGTGCTCGCCGCCGAGCATCTTCTTAGTTTCCGCGGCTTCAACCTCGCGTTGAAGCTCGTTGAGCCCGCGCTCGAGATCGTCCCTGACGTCTTCTCCAGCGTTGGCCCACTCCACGAGGACTCCTAGGTCGTCGGCCCTCCGTTGAAGAGATTGCTGCAGCGCAAGGTCGTCCTCCACGCGCCGCCGGCGCTGCATCACCTTCTGGGCCTCGGCCTGATCGCTCCAAAAGCCCGGCTCGGCAATCGTCTGCTCAATCGAGCTCAGTTGCGCATCGAGATGGGCGCCCTCAAAGATGCCTCCGCAGTTCCAGCGCCCGCCGATTCAAATCCTCATGCCGCCGCACCAGTTCATCGAGCTCGACCGCCACATGTCCCTCCGATTAGCGAGTCCGGTGTGTCAGACCCACCTACGATCGCCGTTTTGCGGCGACGAGCGCCAGCGCCGTCACCGCGAGCGCGGCGTACGCAACCACATCCCCGATCCTCGAGTATACGGTTCGGCCCGTCAGGAAGCGGACTTCTTCTACGAGACCGACCTGCTCGAAGATAGCCGACTTGTTGACGACCCGACCGTACGGGTCCACAACACCGCTAATGCCCGTGTTCGCGGATCTAGCAAGGTAACGCCCTTGCTCGATCGCCCGCATCGACGCCAGCGCGAAATGCTGAAACGGCGCAGAGGTCTGCCCGTACCAACCGTCGTTGGTAATCGTCGTGAGCAATTCGCTGCCCCGCTCGACCGCCTCACGGGCCAGCCACGGAAATATGACCTCGTAGCAAATGGCGGTGCTCGTCTTGTGCGAGCCTACGGGCAGCATCACGACCGATTCGCCTGATTCGAACCCGCCGACCCGGTCCACGATCGGCGACACAAACGTCAGCCATGCTTGGAGTGGGACGAATTCACCGAATGGAACGAGCTGGATCTTGCGATACACCGCCGCCACCTCGCCCTGTGGCGTAACCAGAAAGGCCGCGTTGTAGAGTCGGGGCTTCGGTCCGCGGACGATTTGGTCGCTGCCAAACAGAATCGGCACGCGCACCTCGGCCGCCAGCTCACGGATCGCCTGCGAACCTCCGGGATCTTCCTCGAACATGAACGGCGTCGATGATTCCGGCCAGATCACATACTCGGCGCCGCGACGAACGGCGTCGCGTGTCATCGCGAGGTAGGTCGTGAAAATCCGTCGCGCTTGCGCCGGATCCCACTTGGCGGTCTGTTCGATGTTCGCTTGGATTAACCCGACGCGGATAGGCGTGCCCGCTCGAATCAGCGCCCCGTCGCGTACTCGCCAGGCGCCCCAGGCACCGACGACCACGAGCAGTAGCGACCCTGTCGCGATCGCCCGCAGACGCGCGCCTCCTGACGTCAACAGTGCGAACGCCAGGAGGGCGTTGATGAACGCCACGAACGCCGACAGGCCGTACACGCCTACCAGGCTTGCGAGCTGCGCAATCGGTATGACCTCGACTTGACTGGCTCCCAGCGGGACCCAGGCGAAGCCACCGAAGAGCGACCCACGCACATACTCGGTTGCAACCCACGCGGCCGGCGCGAGGAACAATGCTGGCCGTCCCATCCACCGGATGAGCGTGCCGGTCGCGAGCGCCCCGATCGCCGGGTAGAGTCCTTGATACAACGCGAGCACGACGACCGCCAAGATTGCCAATGGCGCCGAGAGGCCGCCGAACATCGCGACGACGCTCCCAGTCCAGTAGAGCGTCCCAACGAAATAGACGACACACGCAGTCAGCCCGAGCGCAAACGCCCGGAAGGGGCGCTGCCCGGGCAGCGGTCCACTACGTCCGCTCCAGCCGCTCAAGGCGATCAGGAGTGGAACGAGCGCAATCCATGCACATGCGGCGTGCCCGTAACGCGGGAAGCTCGCCGCGAGCAGGACGCCCGCGACCAAGGCGAGTGGAAAATCCAGGGGGCGTGGCCGGCCGCTACGAAACAACTCGCTGACTCATCGCAGGCTCAAGCAAGCCTCTCAGGCGCTCGACGATCGCGCGCGTCGTGAACGGCTTGCCGATGAACGGCCAGTCATCGATGGTGTGGTTGTCGGAAAGGAACTCTTCGCGGGCATAGCCCGACATGAGCAGTATCCGAGCCTTCGGAACCGCCCGGCTGACCTGGTGTGCCAACTGCACCCCGTTCATGCCCGGGAGGCTGATGTCCGTCAGCAGGATCTCGAACGGCTGGCGCGTGAGAGGGAGCGCATCCTCGGCGGAAGGCGTAGCGACCACATCGAAGCCGTTTCGTCGCAACGCCTCCGCAAGGAGTTCTCGTACTCCAGGCTCATCCTCGACGAGCAGCACACGTGGCAGCGCAGTCGTGCCTCTCGCGTGAGTCACCGCCACGCCCCCACGCTCCGCATCTGCATACGAACGAGCGGGACCGTCGGCTGGAAGGAGCACGGAGACGCGCGTGCCTGCGCTGGGCGTGCTTTCGATCCACGTAAAACCATTGCTTTGCTTCACGAGCCCATAGACAGTCGCCAGCCCGAGGCCGGCACCCGTGCCGCGGGGCTTGGTAGTAAAGAACGGTTCGAACGCGTGCGCTGCCGTCCAGGGCTCCATGCCGAGACCGCTGTCTTCAACGTGGAGATGCATGTAGGCCCCCACGCGGAGCCACGGTTTCGCCAGCCTCGAGGGCTCGTCCACCTCGACAAACTCGGTGGTGATCAACAATTGCCCGCCCGTGGGCATCGCATCGCGGGCGTTGTCCACCAACTGGAACAGCACATCGAGCAATCGCGCGCGATCGACTCGCACCGGCGCCATCTGGTTAGCACGGCGCAGCACCAAGGTAATGCGATCGCCCACTCGCCGCTGCAACTGGTCCTTGACCTCGGATACAAGTCGGCCGAGATCCGTGGTCTCAGGCTCTAGCAGCTGCCGCTGGCCGAGAGACAGCAGGGTATCGGTCAGCTGAGCCGCACGCTCGGCGCCGTTCTTGATTTGAACGGCCGATTCATGCAGCGGGTCGTCGGCAGCCAACGTTGCCAACAATCGCTCGGCGTGCCCCAGAATCACTTGGAGCACATTGTTGAAGTCGTGCGCGACCCCGCCAGCGAGGCGGCCGACGGCCTCGAGCCGTTGAGATTTCGCGACGGCATCTTGCGCCTGCCGCCGCTCACTGATCTCGATCGCATTCCCGATGACGGCGGCCTGCCCTTCGAAGACGATTGGAGCCGTCGTCGCATACACCCACGAGTGCCCGCCGTCCTTCCGATGGACCCTGAACTGAAGGCGGAGCACGCCTGCCTTGCCCTGCAGTTGTTCCTGAACGCGTGCGAGAAGGTGTATGCGGTCATCGGCGTGAAGGGCCTCGCCGAACGGCAGGCCAAGGAGCTCGCCCGGTTCGTGACCCGTCAGCGCGGCAAACGCGCGATTGACGTAGCGAAGCCGATTCTCTTGAATCAGGAAGATTGGCGAGGGGGTCGCATCCGCCAGACCTGCAAAACCGGCGAAGCGCTCGTCCGACAGGCGATGCATGCTGTAATCCATGGAGCGCGACACGACGTGCGGCTGCCGGCCGGTGTCAGCGCGTAATCCAGGGCTTGAACTGTTCTTCCTTCTCGAGCCGATTGGCGACGGATTCGGCCTCTCGTCGGCTGTCGTACTGCCCCACGCGGACGCGGAACACGTCTGGCCCGCCAGCGCCGGGGGTAGTGACGAAAGCTGGGTAACCCTTGCCGGCCAGCCGCCGGCTGATCGTGTCTGCCTCGTCGCGCTTGCCAACAGCGACGACTTGCACCACAAATCCCTTTCCCGATGGCGCGGCGGCCGCGCCCGATTCCGACGCCGCGGCGCGTCTCGATGGGGGTGCCACCTTTGCGGGGGTGAGTGGCGCCGGCGATCGCGTTTTGGCGGTCGCGGGCGTCGCATCGCGCAAGACCTCGTCGACCGGTGACGCGTCTTCTGTGAGCTGCTCGGTGTAGGTGAGATTCTCACTCGAGGTCACCGGAGCGCCATCGGTTGACCCAGATGCGGGTACGGGCGACACAGCCTCGAGACCCAAGGTCGGATCTCCAGTGGCCACCTCAGACACGACAGCCGGCGAGCTTCGCGCGGGGACGCCGCGACCGACCATCACTCCACACAGAAAGACCACAACCGCGATGACCGTGACCGTCATGAACGCGAAGACGAGTTGTTTTCCGTTCAGGTGGACCTCGTGAAGTCCTTCATCTGACATGGTTTAGTCGCGAGGGATTTTACCACGCAGCGAAACTGACGTCGCCAACAATTTCTGTGCAACACCATCGGCCTGAGCCTTGAGCCCTGAGCCTTGAGCCCTGAGCCTTGAGCCCTGAGCCCTGAGCCCTGAGCCCTGAGCCCTAAGCCCCTTCACGACGGAGGAAGCCGCTCGAGCAAAGCTCGCGCGTCAGGATTCGTGGGCTCGCGCTTGAGTATTCCCTGAAGCTCAGTCCGGGCAGCCGCATACTCCCGACCAGCCACATACGCTTCGGCAAGCGCGAGCCGGGTGGGGATTGTGTCGTCGCTCCAGATCGAAATCTTGAACGCTGCGACAGCTTCCTGCATGAGTCCCCGACGCAGATAGGCCCGCCCAAGGAGGAGGTGTGCACGGCTTTCATACGGCGATAGATACACGGCCCTCCGGAGCTCGGCGATCGCCTCGACATCCCGTTCGGCCTGGAATAATCGCGTTCCGGCGTCGAGGTGGAACGCCGCAAGTTGTCGTTGGTCTCGTTGCTCGGCTGCGACGATGACGTCCTCGACGCGCATGGACGCCGACACATCGATCTCGGTCTTCAGCCGTTCGAGGCCGCGAGGAACAACGTCGACCCCGGATTGCTTCGTCTCCCATTCTTCGAACACCGACGACAATCGCTTCGCGAGCTCTTTCTCGCGTGCGGCTTCGGCACTGCTCCCCGACGCCTGAAGTGCGACGCCGAGAACGTAGTGCGCTTCCTCATCAGCTGGATTGCGACGCACGGCCTCGCGGAGTCCCGAGATCGCGTCCTGCGCATTCCGGGCAAGCCAGCTTGCATAGCCTAGGTTGAAGAAAATGTCTGCGTCGTTGGGGTCAAGCGCCGCCGCTTGTCTGAAGTAGTCCACCGCGGCGCCACCCGGCGCACCGATGGGCCGACGCAACTGCACAACGCCCAAGTTGTTCAAGAGGGCTGAATCCGGCGTGGCTCGGTTGAGTTCCGTGAACCTGGCGTGGGCCTCCGAAAACATCCCGATGCTCAGAAGCGAGACGGCGCCCAAGAATCTCGCCTCCCGAAACCGGCCATGGCCCGGCGGCACACCGACCGCGACGGCCAGCGCTGCCTGGTGGTCGCCCTGCTCGGCGTGAACGCGCCACAAGGCGAGCCTGGCTTGATGCATCCCTGGATATCGCGCGAGCGCCTGATTCAGAAATGCGATCTTCGTGGCGGGGTCCCCTGCCACGAGTCCTTTGACGTAGTCCTCGAACGCAGCCAACGGTGGTCGACTGCGTTCCATCTCTTCGATCGTTGTCCGTGAGTCTGGCGCAAGCCGTCGCGCGACGCGTACGAAAACCTCAAAGAGACCGCTGAGTGGACCTTTCTCAACGATCTCCGGTGCCATTCGACCGGTGTCAAGCCTGATCGCGCGGGCACGAACGACAAGCTCGGTGCCGGCCAAAGCAAATCCACCAAGAACGACTTGTTGGGCGCCTAGAACCTGCCCCAGCCTGATCACCGTCGCGTGACTGAGCGAGGCAACCATCGGCACCCGTAAACGCTCCTGCGCCAGCATGCGATCGTCACGGGAGATTACGGGTGCGCCGAGCGCGCTGAGGTCATCTGTGAGGATGATCGCCGACGCTTCACTGAGCCAATACGATCTTCCCTCTCGCGTCTCATTCTCGAATGGAATGACGAGATGACGTTCTGGCGCCGCTTGCGCCCGTGACTGAGCCTCCGTCGTCGCACCGGCCAACGTCAGACACAGGCACGCCCCGGCCACAGGAGCGATTCTCACGCAGCCGACTTCCCCGTTCGCACGAGGACCGAGACGACGCACTGGCCGGCTCCGGTCGCTCGACACTGCTCGCGTTCCACTTCGACGTCCAGCCCGAAGAGCGTCAGGAGCCGCCCAACCGCTGCCGCATAGAAATCGCAGAGCGGCCCGGGCGCGCGATCGCGCACTTCGCAGAAAATCGAACCGCGAATGTCCACGGCCGCTCGACCCTTGCTCCATCGAACGATAGCGCGACTTCCTCCGTTGGTCTGGCGCACCATCCGCCGCGCGACCCGCATCACCAACCGGGCTCGCAGCGTCGGCGGAGCGGCCTGGATAATCGTCCTCTCCATCGACGCAAGGCCGGCCGCGGTCCACTCCGCCGTGTATTCCCCGGCGCGCGTCGCGATCAAGTGGTATGGCTCACCCTCCAAGCGCAGGAAGCTCAAGACCGCCGCCATCGGGGCAAGCCCAATACGTCCGTCACGGAGCCCTGCTGGATTGAGCCACGACTCGTAGAACTCGAGGCGAGTGGGCAGCAGATCCGCAATGCCTTGGTGCAGGCTCGCAACCAGCAGACGCCCTATGCCGGCCTCATTCATATATGACTTTTCTGGTAACGTTAGGCGTCGCGGTGTTCACAACAGCCATCCTCGCCGGCGGCCAGGCGCGGCGGCTGGGCGGGATCGACAAGAGCGCCCTGATGGTTGGCGCGCGCGCAATTCTCGAGCGCCAATTGGCCATCGTCCGTGGGCTGACGCCGAACACCCTGATCGTAGGGCGCGACCGGGTGCTGGACGCGATGGACGTCACCGTCGTTCCGGATCTCATCGAAGGGGCTGGCGCGCTGGGCGGTCTCTACACGGCGCTGACGAGCTCGCCCACCGAACACGTACTGGTGATAGCCTGCGACATGCCGTTTCTGACCGCCCCGTTTCTGACGCATCTGGTGGCGCGTCTTGCCAGCGCCGACGCGGCCATTCCCCGCGATCGCCACGGCCGCCAACACCTGCTGTGCGCGTCGTACGCGCGCCGCGTCGCAACGTATCTGCAAGCCAGGATCGATGCCGGCGACCTGCGTGTGGGCAAGGCGCTCGAGGGCCTCAGCGTGACCGACATCGATCCAGAGGAACTGGCGTCTCTCGACCCGACGGGGCGCGTACTGTTCAACGTCAATACTCCGGACGACTATGCCTTGGCCCGTTCGTCCGCGCTCGACGACCAGCTCGACGGTTGAGAGCGTAGCGCACCGGACTCTCGATCGCAAATCATCAATCACTGATCACCCATCATCAATGATCCTTCCCGTCCACGACCGCCTCCGCACGCACGTCACGCGCGTGCTCGCCGCCCTCTATACGCTCGAGGATTCCGCAATACCTGCGGTCACCCTCGAATATCCGCCGAACCGTGAGCTAGGCGACCTAGGAACGCCCGTGGCGTTCGAGCTGGCGCGGCGACTCCGAAAACCACCGCGGACGATTGCACAAGAGATCGCAGTCGCGTTCGGGTCGCTCGAGGGCGTGCGCCAGGTCACTGCTGCTCAGAACGGCTACCTCAACCTGTTTCTGGAACGTCCGGCGTTCCTGATCGAACGTCTCGGCAGCACGGGCCTTCCCCAACAGGCGCCCCTCGGGAAGGCCATCGTCGAACACACCGCCATCAACCCGAACAAGGCGGCGCACATCGGGCACCTTCGGAATGCCGCGCTTGGTGACACGCTCGTGCGGGTGCTGAGATTTCGAGGCATTCCCGTCGAGGTGCAGAACTACATCGACGACACGGGTGTTCAGGTGGCGGACGTCGTAGTCGGCTTTCGGGTGCTCGAGGGCAAGAACCTCGACCAGGTTCGGGCGATCGCCGACTCTACGCAGTTTGACTACCACTGCTGGGATCTCTACGCGCGAGTGACGGAGTGGTACGAGCAAGACAAGGCTCGACTGACGACTCGGTCACAGACGCTTCACGACATAGAGCACGGCGGCAACGAGAACGCCCAGATCGCCGCCTTCATCGCGGACCGTATCGTCCGCTGCCATCTCAAGACGATGGCCCGGATGAACGTGGACTATGACTTGCTGACGTGGGAAGGCGACATTCTCCGCCTCAAGTTTTGGGCGCAAGCCTTCGAAGTGCTCAAAACCAAAGGGGCCGTCTACCTCCGATCAGATGGGCGTCTTGCCGGTTGCTGGGTGATGCCTATCCATGAGGAACCTGAGGGCTCAAGGCCGACGGCTCAAGGCTCAACTGCAAACTCCCAACAGCCAACTCCCAACTCCCAAGACACCGTGCCGCACGCGACCGATGGCGTGGGCGACGGCGACGACGATGAGCGCGAGAAGGTCATCGTGCGGTCCAACGGAGTCGTCACGTACGTGGGCAAGGACATCGCGTATCAATTCTGGAAGCTGGGGCTTCTCGGCCGAGACTTCCACTATCGCGTCTTCGTCGACCGTGCCCAAGGCCCGTTGTGGGCCACCTGCGCCAACGACGGCGTCGCGCCTCATCCACCGTTTGGCGGTGCCTCGTACGTGTACAACGTGATCGACGTCAGACAGTCATACCTCCAGAAGCTTCTCAAGCAGGCGCTCATCGCCGTAGGACATCCTGAAGGTGCCGAGCGGTCGCATCATTTCTCCTACGAGATGGTGGCGCTGTCGCACGCAACCGCGCGCGAGCTCGGATACGCGCCGGCGGCCGACTCGGAAGAGGCCAAGAAGCCCTTCGTCGAGGTGTCGGGACGCAAGGGGCTTGGCGTGAAAGCCGACGACCTGCTCACTACGCTGATTCAGAAGGCGGGAGGAGAAGTCGCGAAGCGAAATCCCGAACTGGCCGACACCGACACCGCACGAACCGGGCAGATGATCGCGATCGCGGCCGTGCGCTATTTCATGGTCAAATTCTCACGGGGCAAAGTGATCGCTTTCGATCTGGACGAAGCCCTCAGCTTCGAGGGTGAAAGTGGCCCTTACATCCAGTACGCGGTGGTTCGGGCCAACAACATCTTCCAGAAGCTCCAGCAGCGCGACAACGTGGATGAGGCCGCCCTCGTCGGCACACTGGGTAAGGTGCCACCAGGGGAAATCAACGGGGAGAACGGATCTCACGAGGTGTGGGCTCTGGTGCTCGAGGCGTCGCGGCTGGACGAGATCGTCGAGCAAGTGATTCGGTCGCTCGAGTTTTCCGTCCTCGCCAAGTATGCGTTCTCGCTGGCGCAGGCCTTTAACGCCTTCTACCACCGTTCCCCGATTCTCAACGAGGAGCGCGACGATGTGCGCCGGTGGCGCGCGGCCGCGGTAATTTACCTTCGAAACCAGCTGACTTACGCGCTCGATCTGATGGGTATTGCTGTACCCTCCAGGATGTGAGTCGTGCAGTGCCAACCATAGCCATCGCCCCATGCCGTTCGTTGCACGACTACGAGGAGGCCGTCCGGCGCGCCGGGGGCGACGTACACATCCTGGATGCCCGCACCGACAAAGCGGCGGACCTGATTCACGCAGCCGACGGGTTGCTGCTCACCGGCGGGAACGACGTGGATCCAGCCAATTACGGCGAGCCGCCGCACTCGGCCTATACCGCCTCGGAGCCGGGGCGTGACGCCTACGAGATCGAGCTCGTCAACCGCGCGCTCGATGCAAACATTCCCGTCTTCGCGATTTGCCGGGGAGTGCAACTGCTGAACGTGGCCCGCGGCGGCACGCTCGTGCAGGACATTCGAGATCAAGTCGATGGAGGGATGAATCACATGGTGTCCGATCCGCCAATGGCGACCGCGCACGATGTCTGGATCACGACGGGCACGCTGATCGATCGCCTCATGCGCGATCGGATCGAAGGTGACACGTGCCCCGTGAACAGTCGCCACCATCAGGCCGTGAAAGCTTCGGGTGAAGGCTTGATCGTGACGTCTACCGCGCCAGACGGCGTCATCGAATCCATCGAGGATCCGACGAAGCGTTTCTGCGTTGGCGTCCAATGGCATCCCGAGAATTTTTATCGGACTGGAGAGTTCCGCTCGTTGTTCGAAGGTTTCGTCAAGGCCTGCACGCAATAGACGAGCAGTGATGCTCAGCGGCCGAACAAGGCAACGCTCTCCACGTGCGCGGTGTTGGGAAATAGATCGAGGCCGGTGATGCTCAAGAGCTCATAGCCCGATTCGAGGAGCCCGCGACTGTCTCGGGCAAGCGTAGGCGCATCGCACGACACGTAGACCATCCGATTGGGAGAGAGCCGTACAAGGCCTCGCAGCGCCTCCTTCGACAGGCCCGTGCGGGGCGGGTCAACGATGACCGTGGCGTTACCCTTTGTGCCGGTCCTGCCATGATGCCCCGGCGCAAGGAACGCCTCGACACTGCATCGCTCGACTTGCACCCGGCCGCGAAACGGTTCAGCGTTTCCGATCAAGTCCGCTGCGCTGATCGGATCACCCTCGACCAGGGTGACGCCATCAGCCCCACTCGCCGCCCGCGAGAGCCCGAACAAACCCACCCCTGCGTAGAGGTCGAGCACAGGGCCGTCCAGGACGAGGGACAGCACGTGGCGGACCAGGCCCTCGAGTAGAAACCGATTGCCTTGAAAGAACCCGCGCACGTCACGCCGAAGGCGCAAGGCGGACGCCGCATCGCCCTCGCGGATGTGGAGCACATCCGTGATGACGGGGCTTCCGGCGAGCGTCACGGCCCGTTGTCTGTCTGCGGATTGCGCTGACAGGCCGACCAGCCCCTCTGCGAGCGGCGCGAATATCGACGGGTCGACGCCCGCGCGCACTTCGACGTGGCACGCGCGTTCGTTGCCGCCGATGTTCTCTGCGAGCTCGACGCCCACCGCGCCCTGGATGGCTTCTCGCCGCAACGTGTCCTCGACCGCCGACACCCACGCGCTCGTGTCCGGCAGGAACTGCCCGGTGGCAGCCGAGTCGCAGAGCTCGTGTGTGCCTTCCCGATAGAAGCCGAGACGTTGATCGTGCACATGAAGACGTGCACGCATGCGGTAGCCACGCTCAGGTGATTCGACGACATCCGGATGTGCCGTCAGCCTCACACGCCCGATACGACCGAGTGTGTCCTGGATGATCTCGCCCTTGAGGAGCAGCTGCCGAGCGTACGCGATGTGTCCGAAGGCGTTGCCTCCACAGCGCCAGTCGATACTGTCTCGACGGTCTGCCGACGGGGACAAGACGTCGATTGTCTCGGCGTACGCCACGCCTTTTCCCGTCCGTTCGATGCGAGCAGCCACGCGCTCGCCTGGAATCGCGCCTCCAACGAGTACTACCTGCCCCTGGTGGCGGGCGAGCATCCGACCGCCGGCAACAGCCTTCTCGATATCCAAGGTGACGATCGAACCGCTATTGAGGCTTGCGATCTCCACGCCGCCTCACTCGAAGGCTACAACCGGCAATCGCATTCGTTCGCGGATCAACCGGTCGATGCACGCCTGACCGGCCTGCGCGTAGGCCTCGCTCGGCATGCGATCGCGAAAGGGTGCGAGTTCCGCGTTAGCCACTGCCGCAAGGTCTCGAACAGCGGCGGCGTCGAGCCGCTCTCTGGCCGCAGAGATCAACGACGCATCGAGCTCGCGTAGTCGATCGATCAAGGCCTGACGCGCCTGGCCCCGCACACCTCTTACACTGGCCCGCGCTATATCCAATTCGCGCACGATTGCGTCGCACAGGGTCGACAGCCCATGGTCCTCGCCGCCGCGCAGCGCTGTCAGTCGTGCGATGGCGCTCTCGATGTGGGCTGGCAGCGACCCGGGGCGCCGGCCAGATTCCTCTGGCTCACCTTCCTCGGCGACAGTCGCCGGAACGCCGATGGCTCGGCGCCAGTCGTCAAAGGCGTCGAGCACATCAGCCTCACAGAACTCCACACGAACCGGCCGGCGTCGAGAACCCTTCGCGTAGTAGCGCTCGAAACAGCGGTCGATCCCCGCGAAGGCTACTCGCAGTGGAACGCCGCGGTTGGCCCAACTGCAGACCGACTCGAAAGCCGGCCCGACGATCCGAATGAGGTGGCCATCGTTTTTGCGACAGACGTAGTCCTCGATCGCCCGGCAGTACTGCGCCGGCGACCCATGGCCATCTGCTGGCTCGTGAACCTCTGGCGCGCTCATGTGAGCCACCGCACCTCGCCCGACGTGATACGCACGACGTCCTGCTCCGACCTCACCAACAAGGCTCCCGTTTCATCCACATTGTCGGCCGTACCGCTCCGCGTCACCCCGCCGACATGCCATTCGACCCGCCGTCCAAACGTCGCGGTCGCGCGGTGGCGCCACGCGGTCAGAACCCCCGCGGTGCGGCCCCGCTGAAGGTCGAGGTAGCGCGCCCACAAGGCCGCCAGACATTCGGCGAGCACGAGCCCGCGATTCACCGCCCGGCCCAATTCGGATTCAATCGACGAGATGCGCGACCCGATGCCCGCAGGATACGCAGCCGGAAGCACGTTGATCCCGAATCCGAGCACTACATGGGATGGGCCCGCTCCCGAAAAGCCGGCCTCCGCGAGGATCCCGGCAAGCTTCCGACCTCCGACGAAGGGCAATTCAGTTTCGACGTAAACGTCGTTCGGCCATTTCACGCGCGCCTCGAGCCCTGTAGCCGCTTGAATGCCTTCGGCCACAGCGACACCGGCGGCCAAGGTCAGCAGGGGAACGACGTCCGAAGCGGGTCGAAGGATGACCGACGCATAAATGCCGGCTCCTGCCGGCGACACCCATTCACGGCCCTGTCGCCCGCGTCCGGCAGTTTGCGCATCTGCGGCAATCACGCAGCCTTCGAGCGCCCCTCTCTCTGCGAACGCAGCGGCGATGTCGTTGGTCGATGGCACAGAGGAATACCAGACGATTTGGGAAGCGAACGGGCCCAATCGGCCGTGAAGGAACTCGAACGCCTGCAACACATCTTCTGGAACTGTAATGGGGTCGGGGGTCATTTGTTTGACGGAGCTCATTTGCTTCGGGACACTTCAACAAATGACCCCCGACCCCATTACGATTTCGAAGCTCAGATCGGCCGCGGGAGCAGAGTGCGTGAGGGCGCCGATGGAAACGTAGTCAGCCCCGGTTGTCGCCAGCGCAGACATCCGCGCCAGCGTCACGCCGCCTGAGATCTCGGTCGTCGCTCGCCCTCGACATCGTGCAACGGCCTCCACGATCTCTTCGTCTGACAGGTTGTCCAACAAAACGATGTCCGCCCCGGCACTCAAGGCTTCGTCCACCTGCGCGAGGCTCTGCGCCTCGACTTCGACTGCCATGCCGCGACTGCCCAATCGCATCCTGGCCACGGCCTCGGCGACGCCGCCAGCAAGGCGGACGTGATTGTCCTTGATCAGAATCCCATCACCGAGGCCGAAGCGGTGATTGACTCCCCCTCCGGCTCGCACGGCGTACTTTTCGAGCACGCGCATGAGCGGCGTCGTCTTTCGGGTGTCGAGCACGATGATGCGCCCGTCGGCGGCTCGCACGAACTGTCGAGTGAGCGTCGCGATCCCCGAGAGACGTTGTAGGAAATTGAGCGCGGTCCGCTCCGCGGTCAACAAGGCAGACGCGCGGCCTCGACATTCCGCGACCGTGGTGCCGGGCTCGCACACGTCGCCATCGTGCCGATGATTCTGCACGTCAATCTCAGGATCGAGCTGCCGAAAGGCCTCGCTGGCGACATCCAATCCGGCAAGCACGCAGTGGGACTTTGCCAGAATGACCGCGTGCGCACGTTGGTCCGGCTCGATCGTCGCATCAGTGGTGAGATCACCGCGACCCAAATCCTCGGCGAGCGCCCCCGCAACCAGATCCGCGAACGCACGTCGGTCGAGCGGCTCGAACGGAACAGGCTTCACACGCTCGGCCCCGACGGCGCAATCTCTTCTGCAAACTCGAGCTCGGGCTCATTCACGTCACCGAACACCAGAGTCCGGATGTGAGCGGCAGCCTGGAAGTCCCGCGCGGCCGGTGCAAGCAACTGTAGGCTTCCAGGCAGCACAGCTCGTTCGATGACTGACTTGACGGCTCTCTTCTGCAGCGCCTTGATACGACGGACCTCTCCGAGCGCCAGGCGCGCTTGGTTGAACACGGTTACCGCCGCACCGTCGTCCCCGCCAATCGACGCCACGACTTCTTCAGGCGTGGGCCACGACGCGCGATGGACAGACCCAGGACGCCACCAGGACCACACCTCCTCGGTGACAAACGGAAGATACGGCGCGAATAACCGTAGCAACGTGGACAGCGCGACCAACATGGCGCTATTCGCCGAGGCCGCTGCCTCGGGCGTGAAGTCACCGTATCGTCGAGCCTTGACCAACTCGAGGTAGTCGTCACAGAAGGACCAGAAGAAGCTCTCCGTTCGCTCGAGCACCCGGGCGTAGTCGTAGGCCTCTAGCTGTTCGGTGGCCTCTCGAACGAGGGCGGAAAGCGCCGACAGCATCCCGCGATCCAGTGGTTCGATAATGGCCCCGCGAGGCTCTGCCTGCATCAACGCGAACTTTGCCGCGTTCAGTAACTTGATTGCCAGGCGGCGTCCGACCTTCATCTGGCCTGGCTCGAACGCGGTGTCGGTGCCCGGCCGACCGCTCGCCGCCCAATATCGGACGCCGTCCGACCCGTGCTCCTCGAGCAATGCCATCGGTGTGACGACGTTGCCCTTCGATTTCGACATCTTCTTGCGATCGGGATCGAGCACCCAACCAGAAATCGCGGCATTCGTCCACGGCAAAGACCCGTGCTCCAGTTCGGCTCGCAGTACCGTCGAGAACAGCCAAGTGCGAATGATGTCGTGTGCCTGTGGCCGAACGTCCATCGGAAAGACACGCGCAAACAGATCCCGGTCGTCCAGCCAACCTCCGGCGATTTGGGGTGTCATCGACGACGTGGCCCACGTGTCCATGATGTCGGGGTCGCCGCAAAACCCGCTGGGTGTGTTGCGCTGAGCGGCGGAGTAGCCATCCGGCACGTCCGTCGACGGGTCGATTGGAAGCCTCGACTCGTCCGGAAGGATGGGGCTGCCGTAGTTCACGCTGCCATCGGCGTGTAAGGGATACCACACCGGAAAAGGCACACCGAAGAACCGCTGCCGACTCACGCACCAGTCACCAGCGAGCCCGTTGACCCAGTTTTCGTAGCGATGACGCATGTACTCCGGGTGCCACCGCAGCTCGCGTCCACGCGACAGCAACTCCTCTCGACACCCCATTGTCTTGATGAACCACTGGCGGCTCGTCACGATCTCGAGAGGACGATCGCCTTTCTCGTAGAACTTCACTGGGTGCGTGATTGGCCGCGGCTCTCCGACGAGGTCGCCGGATTCTCGAAGCAGCTCCACCACACGCGTACGAGCCTTCGCTGAAGACACGTTAGCGAGCCCGTCGTACGCGGCCTGCGCCCGGGCGGCATCACTCGACTCCCATCCGGCCGATCCCCACGTCACCGGACGAAACGCACCGTTCGGCATGATCACGGCACGCACTGGCAGCGACAGTTCGCGCCACCACGTGATGTCCGTCGTGTCTCCGAAGGTGCAAATCATCGCGATGCCGCTGCCCTTCTCTGGAGTGGCGAGGCGATGTGCCTTTACCGGAACGGCGACGCCAAAGAGTGGGGTTGTCACCTCGGTTCCGAACAATGGCTTATACCGGTCGTCATCCGGGTGCGCAACGAGCGCCACGCACGCTGGGATGAGCTCAGGGCGAGTCGTCTCGATTTCGACGAACGAACCATCCTGCCGGGCAAAGCGAATTCGGTGATACGCACCTGGCTGCTCGCGATCTTCGAGCTCGGCCTGTGATACGGCGGTCTTAAAATCGATGTCCCAGAGCGTGGGCGCCTCGAGCTGATACGCGAGGCCGCGCGTGAGCAGACGGAGAAACGCTGTTTGCGAGGCGCGTTGCGCGCGGCGGTCGATCGTGGCGTAGGTTCGCGACCAGTCGACCGATAGACCGAGGTGACGCCACAAGTGCTCGAAGGCCTTCTCGTCCTCAGCCGTCAGCCGGTTACACAGCTCGATGAAGTTCGGCCGAGAGACGGAGATAGCCTGCTTTCCCGGCTTCTCGGGCGGATTGAACTGCGGAACATACGGAAGCGATGGGTCGCACCGAACGCCGTAGTAGTTCTGCACGCGTCGTTCGGTTGGCAAACCGTTATCGTCCCACCCCATCGGATAGAAAACCGACTTGCCACGCATCCGTTGAAACCGCGCGATGACATCGGTGTGTGTGTACGAGAACACGTGCCCGACGTGTAGCGATCCGCTCACAGTGGGAGGTGGCGTGTCGATCGAATACACCTCACCGCGAGTCTTGCTCGCGTCGAATCGATACGTGCCTTCGCGCTCCCACAAGGCGTTCCACTTCGCCTCGAGGCCTTCGAGCGCAGGTTTTTCAGGAAGGGATATTGGATGTGTGCGGTCGTCAGGTGCGGACATTCACAGACATTGTAGTGGGCAGTAGGCGGTGGGAGTAGGTCGTTTTCCTACGCGCCGCCAACTGCCACGCGTCGACTACCTGATGCTGACTTTCTCGATCTCGTCCAGCACAAGCTGCCGAAGGCGCACGGCGACTTCTGGCGCAAGACGATCCAGAACGCGGTTCGTGATGTCCTGCGCGAGCGCGTCGATGTCGATGGGCTCGGATACGCGCGCCTCGAGCGAACCGGCGGGTTCGTGAGACTCGCTCGACTCATCCCGTTCGGCGAGCAGCGCTGTCAGAACATCGGCAATGCCGCCCAGCCGTTCCTCCGTTGCCGCGGGCTCCTGCTGAGCCTCAGACGACCCGTGCGGCGATGGCTCGTGCGACTGAACCTCGAGCGACGAAGACTCGTAGGAATGACCTTCAACTGTGGGTGCGTCGAGCACGGGTGAGGTCCTGAGAGCAGTCGGCGGGCCAGCAAGGTTCTGTCGCCCGCTCTCATGTCCCTCTTCGATCAACGCATCGACCGTCGGAACGCTGAGATCCGTCGTGAGCTCGTCGAAACTCGTCGGCATCTGATTGACAGGTCGTTGCGGTTTGGCGAGATCTGCGAATGCGGCGCTGAGCCTGTCGAAATACCCATCCATGGAATCGCCACGAGCGCCGCGCGCGGCGCCCTCGGAGGATCTATCGGCTGGCTGTGCCGGCTTCTGAATATCGCTGAACGCGGCGTTGAGTCGCTCAAAGTATTCATCGAGCGACTCGTCAAGGAACGACGAGGAGGACGGGGCGGCCGACGCCGGTGGCTCGGTGGGAGCGGAAGGTTCGACGAAGAGTTCCGCTGGTGCCGGCGGGTCCTCAACGGCAGGCGGCGGCTCCGGAGCGTGGAGCTCCTCAACTGGCGCGACGTCCACGGGTTCGGGAACGACGAGGGTGGCGGGTACCGGCGGGGCGATGCTCCTCGGTGCGGTCACGAGCTCTCGGACGCGACTGACGACCTGCCTGGGTTCGAACGGCTTGACGAGCACACCGTCGCACTTCACTTGCTCCGCCCTGCCTTCGTCCACACGCTCGAAAGCGCCAGCCAGCAGCAACACGGGAATGTGCGAAAGATCTGGCCGCCCTTTGATGAAGGCCGCAACGTCATAGCCGCTTTGCTTCGGCATACCGATGTCGGCCAGGACGATATCCGGCTGGTCAGCGAGTATGCTGGCAATGGCCTGCTCGCCGTCGCTGACGGCCGTCACGTGGATGTCTTCGCCGGAAAACGTCAGCTCGATGACGCGCTGGATCGTGACGCTGTCGTCGGCAAGCAGGAGCTTATACATCACTGGACCGCACGCTCAGACCGACTCGACACGTGTTCGAACGTTGTCATGTATGAAATCCGCAATCGTTTGCATCGGCGCACCAGGAACAAACACACCCTTGATGCCCATGTCGTTGAGCTTCTTGACGTCCACGTCGGGAATGATCCCCCCGAGCACCACGAGCACGTCGGCGAGCCCCTTCGCGTGTAGCAACTCCATGATGCGAGGGCAAATGTGCATGTGTGCTCCCGACAGAATCGACAGTCCAATCACGTCGGCGTCTTCCTGCAGCGCGGCGCCCACGATCTGTTCGGGCGTTTGGCGCAACCCAGTGTAGATGACCTCCATGCCCGCATCCCGCAAAGCCCTGGCAATCACCTTCGCGCCCCTGTCGTGGCCGTCGAGCCCCGGCTTGGCAATGACGACTCTGATTTTTCGATTCTTCACCCCTGAGACTGCCCTTCCCCTGCCCCCTGCCCGCTGCCCCCTTGCCCCTGCCCCCTAACCCCTAAATTATCGGCGTCTCCTGGTATTCTCCCCAGACCTCCCGGAGGGCATCGCACATCTCCCCGATCGTCGCATAGGCCCTCACGGCATCGAGGAGCGGAGGCATGGTATTTGTTCCCGACTGCGCGGCACTCTGCAGGGTGTCGAGAGCTTGCCTCACTTTCTGAGTGTCACGCCGTTTTCGCAGGGCTTCGAGCTTCGCGATCTGCGTCTGGCCAGCCGACTCGTCGATATAGAGAGTTCCAATCCGCCGCTCGCTGTCCGCAATGAAGTCGTTCGCGCCCACGATACGGCGGTCTTTGCTCTCGACCTCCCGCTGGTAGGTATAGGCACTCTCGGCGATTTCTCGCTGCGGGTACCCATCCTCGATCGCCTGCACCATCCCGCCCATGCTGTCGATGGTCGCAAAGTAGCGGAGGGCATCGGCTTCCAGCTCGTTCGTCAGCGCTTCGACACAATACGCTCCCCCGAACGGATCCACAACGTCCACGACTCCCGTCTCGTAGGCGATGATCTGTTGCGTCCGCAGCGCGAGCGTTGCGGCCTCCGCCGTTGGCAGCGCAAGCGCTTCGTCCAGCGCGTTCGTGTGAAGTGACTGGGTGCCGCCAAGCACCGCTGCCATCGCTTGAAGAGCCGTTCTCACCACGTTGTTGTACGGCTGCTGCGCCGTCAACGACACTCCCGCCGTTTGGGAATGGAACCTGAGCTGTAGCGACTTGGGGTTCTTTGCGTGGAACCTGTCCCGCATCGTCCTCGCCCAGACGCGCCTGGCTGCCCGGAACTTCGCCAGCTCTTCAAAGAAGTCGCTGTGCGAGTTGAAAAAGAACGAGATGCGTGGCGCGAACTCGTCCACGTCCAAACCGGCATCAACCCCGTATTGGACGTACTCGACGCCGTTGCGCAATGTGAACGCCAACTCCTGGGCCGCCGTCGCGCCCGCCTCACGGATGTGATAACCGCTGACAGAGATCGAATTCCACTTCGGCACGTTCGCGGTACAGAATTCGAATACGTCCGTCACGAGCTTCATGGAGGGACGCGGCGGAAAGATGAACTCTTTCTGGGCGATAAACTCCTTCAAGATGTCGTTCTGAATCGTCCCAGAAATGGTCTGCCAACTCGCGCCCTGCTGCTCGGCGACAACGAGGTACATCGCAAAAATCATCGATGCCGGCGAATTGATCGTCATCGACGTCGTGACCCTCTGGAGGTCGATGCCCTGAAACAACGCTTCCATGTCCTCGAGCGATGTCACGTTGACGCCACACTTCCCAACCTCGCCGAGAGAGAGCTCGTGGTCAGGATCACGTCCCATCAGGGTTGGCAGATCGAACGCGACGCTCAGGCCCGTGCCACCGGCTTGAAGCAGTTGGCGGTATCGAGCGTTCGTCTCTTCTGGGGTTCCGAACCCGGAAAACTGCCGCATCGTCCACAACTTGCCGTGATACCCGGTGGAGTGGATGCCTCTGGTGTACGGAAAGCTGCCGGGCGTGCCTAGGTCCCGCGCGACGTCGAGGCCTGCAATGCTGTCTGGCGCGTAAAGTCGGGCGATCGGTCGCCCCGAGATCGTGGTGAACGACGTTCGCCGCTCGGGCACTCTCTCGAGGCTCGGCCCGAGGACGTCGCGCTCCCATTGCTCCTTCGCGCTCGCGACGCTCGGTGTCGCGCTCTTCATGAGGTCATTCTACTGCGCCCGGCTTGCGCGACGTTGATGAGACGGACACAATAACCCTCGCATGGCCGAACATGGCGCGATTTTTAGTGCAATGCTTCGTGAGTTCGACGAAGCGGCGAGACTGCTCAAACTCGATCCTGGCATCTGGAGAATCCTCACTCATCCCAAGCGACAGATCGTTGTCTCATGTCCCGTGCAGATGGACAGCGGCGAGATCGAGGTGTTCACTGGGTACCGGGTGCAGTACAACGTCACACTGGGGCCCGCCAAAGGCGGCATCCGCTACCACCCCGACGTCACACTCGATGAGGTAACGGCGCTCGCCGCCTGGATGACGTGGAAGTGTGCGGTCGCACATGTGCCCTTCGGCGGTGGCAAGGGCGGAATCATCTGCGACCCAACCCGGATGTCGAAACGCGAGCTGGAAGCCCTGACACGGCGGTATGTCGCTGAAATCATCGACGCGATCGGCCCTGAGAAGGATGTACCAGCTCCAGACGTCAACACAGACGCCCAAGTGATGGCGTGGGTGATGGACACCTACAGCATGCACGTCGGCCACACCGAGACGGCCGTCGTCACCGGGAAGCCCGTCGAAATGGGTGGGTCGCTCGGGCGACGGGAAGCAACCGGCCGTGGTGTCATGATCGTGACCCGCGAGGCAGCCAAACACGTCGGACTCGACATCAAAGGCGCGACAGTCGCAGTCCAGGGGTTTGGCAACGTGGGCTCGGTATCGGCGGAGCTCTTGGCCGGCATCGGCGCAAAGGTCATCGCCGTCACCGATTGGAAAGGTGGCGTCTACAATGCCGAGGGTCTCGACGTCGCGAAGATGCTCGAATACTGCAAACAGTACAAGACCATCGATGGATTTCCAGACGGCGAGGTCATCAGCAACGAGGACCTATTTGCGCTCGATGTGGACGTGCTGATTCCTGCGGCGCTCGAGAACCAGATCACCTTGGAGAACGCGCCACGTATCCGCGCGAAGATCCTCACTGAGGGGGCTAACGGACCTACCACGCCAGACGCGCACCAACACTTACACGAGCGGGGCGTTTTCGTGATTCCCGACATTCTGGCCAACGCCGGTGGCGTGACCACCTCGTACTTCGAGTGGGTCCAGGACCGATACGGCTACTTCTGGGAACTCGACGAAGTCAATGAGCGCCTCGAGAAGAAGATGGTCGAGGCCTTTGACGATGTGCTGCAGACATCATTGAAACACAACGTCGACCTGCGCACGGCCGCCTACATCGTGGCTATCTCGCGTGTGGGGACCGTCACGAAGATGCGCGGGATGTATGCCTGAGGAAGTTCCAACTCCAAACTACCGCTTGTCCGACTCACAATTGGTAGCTAGGCAGCGCGGGCGCTGGGTAGCTTGGGTTGGCCGAGCGTCAGTCGCTGCGCCTTGTCTGGGAGTTGCGAGTTGGACCAGCGCCAGTGGTTGGGAGTTGTGTTTAGGTGCCCACCCTGAACGGGACGAGCTCGGTGGCCTCGCCGCTTGCGCCCTTCACTGTAATCTGAACCAGATACTCGCCCGCGGGGATCGAGTTCAAACCCAAATCGATTTGGTGCGTTCCGCCTGCACTGGCCGCCACGATGGGCACGTCTGACATTTTTGTACCGGAGCGGTTCAGCAAAGCGGCGGTGGGCGTTGGAGTATCGGTACCCACACCGTACACGTCGAACCGCAGGAGCAGACGTTCCGTGCGCGAGAACTCTCGAGTCGCCGTTGGGGTTGCGCTGGCGTCGGCGGCAAGCACCTGCAGCTCGCGAGCGTTTCGCGCACGATGCACCCGCGGTGTGCTCATCGATGTCTGCGGAGCCGTCAGGTCAGGCACATCGAGAATCCGGTTTTCCTGATCCAACGTGCCGCCACCACCGGCGGCCTCGACCGTCATCCGCAGCTCCATCTTTCCCGGGGGCGCGTCGAAGACCAGACGTTGGGATGCTACCTGTGCTGATGCCACCGGCACTCTTACGCCGTTCGCACCAGTATCATTCGGCGCGGCCGACGGCCCGGCAGCCGCCAGCGCAGCATCTGGTGCGCGACCACGGAACACCAAGTCACCTTTCGAGTTGGCAGCCAGCACCGACACACGGCCCGGCTGATTGCGACGCACTCCGGCTTGCTGCGGCAAAGGTTCCCACACCAGCGTCACGCGCGTCTTGCCGTTCGCGCCGCGTTCGGTGCCAATCCACGTCCTCACATACTTCCCGGCTTGCACCGACGTCGCAATCGATGCAAGAGCCGTTTGGACCGGCTTCGCCGTGTCGGGTGTTGGATTCGCGATGCGGCTCATGTCGGCGACCGTCATCGCCCAATAGCCCTTGCGTGCCCGGACATCGACGTCACGGCGCTTGACCTTCACTTCAATCTGATGAAACTTGCCGTCGACGGGGGCTCGCACGGAGTTATAGCCAATCAAGTAGTAGACGCTCGAGTCGCGGGCAATCTGCGCCAGCCCTTCCCCGAGCGTGTTGCGATTGACAATGGCTCGGCCGTCAGTCTCCTCGGACAATACGCGTAGAGTGTCCTGCGTCATCCGCAGCGCTCGCGAGTCGGTCGCAAACGAGGGCGGCGGCCCCATCGTGTCGTCCAGGCCATACTCGAACGGCGCCAGACCACGCGGGTCGAGCGAGTAGACAGCTGTGTTGTTCCGATTCGCGAGGTCCGTGACTTCGCGCATCCGCATGTACACATCCGACTGGCCAAACCACTCGGCTGTCAGCTCTCGATTGCTGTCCTGTGCACCTGCGGCGACGGCGGTCTGGAACGGATTCTCCGGCGCCGACGCATCCTCGCGCCGCATCTGCGGCGGCAGCATCGCCGTGAACCCCTCGCTCACGAAAATGAGAGCCTTCCGGCCCTCACGCAACGAACCAAGCCTCACCGCAAGTCCGCGTACCGCACCCATGACGACGTCGTTGCGAATGCGCTCCACGGTTTCCGTGGGATACCGGACGTACTGTTCCTCGATCTGGTTACGCGGACGGTAGTCGAACTTGCGTCCTTCGAATCGCTCGATCGCCCCGATGACACCGGCGTGATCGTGCGTAAAGGTCACATCACCGACGGGTGTGAGCGGATACATGACCCCGATCAGATCGTTCGGTCTGAGTTGCGTCTCAATGAACCGCGTCAGTGGCTGACGAACCGAAATCGAGTTGGAACGCCGGGTGTGATAGTCGTCGAGCAGGATCGCGAAAACGCGTACGTCGTCGCGCGCGGCTTCGCTCTCCTCATCGTCGCGATTGCGAATCACGCGTGGCGGAGGGTCTCCAGGTTTCGGGTTCCCGTCAACCTTGATTAGTTTGAACTGCTCGATGGCCTGTGGCTGGCCGTCTTCGAAGACCTGGAAATCGGCCTGTGACAAGTCGACGACAGGCTGAGCTTTCTTGTCGGTGACGAGAACGTCCACGCGAACGAAGTTGACGCCTCCCCGGAATGTCGCCGGCTGCTGGTTGTCGCCTTGTGGCGGCGTTGCCGGGTCTTGGGATTGCCCCGCGGACGGCTTGGCACCTTGCTGCGCAGTCTGGGCGAGTGGAACGGGCGAGCCCACGAGGATGAGACCCGCGACGCACAGTGCACACGCAGCCGATAGACGGATCGTGAACATCAGGGGCTACCTCTTGGATGATAGCACCCAAGCGCCCAGCACCAGGTACTAAGGACTACCCACGACGCACGAAGAACCAAGCACTAAGGCCCAAGGACCAGCTTAGGCCCAGCGATACCCGCTCTTCGCGAGCGGCAACGCACGGATGCGCTTGCCGGTCGCCGCGAAGATCGCGTTGGTGAGCGCGCCGACCGTCGGCGGCAGCGCGGGCTCGCCGAGGCCGGTCGGCGGGTTGTTCGTCTTCAGGAAGTGCACGTCGATCTGCGGCGTCTGCGATAGGCGCGTCGGCTGGTATTGGTGGAAGTTGCCCTGCACCGCGCTGCCACCCGCGAAGGTGATCTCCCAGTTCATCAGGTGGCTCATGCCCTCGATGACGGCGCCCTGCGCCTGGTTGGTCGCGGCGCTCGGGTTGACGATCTGACTGCCGATGTCGCCGACCACCCACACCTTGTTCACCTTGACCGCGTTGTTCGCCGTCGACCGCGACCTCGGCGACGTTCGCGAAGTAGCCGCGGTGGCTGTACTGGAACGCCACGCCCATGCCGGTCCCTGCCGGCAGCTGCCGCGAGCCCCAGCCTGATCGCTCGCGCATCAGCTCGAGCACGCCGCGCATCCGCGCCGCGTCGAAGCCGTCGGCGCCCTGCGCCGGGCGGCGGCATCGCCGGGACCCGACAGGAGATCGAGCCGGAACTGCAGCGGATCCTTGCCGGCCGCCTGCGCGAGCTCGTCGATGAACGACTGGAACACCCACGAGAACGCGTTGCTGCGCGGCGCGCGCAGCGCGCCGGTCGGCACGCCGAGCGGCATCAGCGTCGCCTGGAAGTCGAAGTTCGGGACGAACCGCGCGGGGAACTCGACGCCGTTGATGTTCGCGGAGTTCGAGAAGCCCTGCGCGCCGCGTTCGTTGTCGCCGTAGCTGACGAAGTGGTTGCGCCACGCGACGAGCTTGCCCGATGCGTCGACGCCGGCCTTGAGGAAGTGGAAACCCGCCGGGACGATAGTGGTCGTGGCGCATGTCGTCTTCACGCGTCCACAGCACCTTGACCGGCACGCCGATCTCCTTGGCGATCGCCGCCGCCTCACCCATGTAGTCGTTGGTGAGCCGGCGGCCGAACCCGCCGCCGGCGCGCTGGATGTGGATGGTGATGTTCTCCTGCGGGATGTTCAGCGCCGAGGACACGAGCTGCGCGCCCCTGCTGCGGCGTCTGCGTCGGCGCCCAGATCTCCATCTTGCCGTCGCGGTAGTGCGCCGTGCAGTTCTGCGGCTCGAGCGGCGCGTGCGAGATGAACGGATACGCGTACGCCGCCTCGACGACCTTCGCGGCTCCGGCTGCAGCGCCTGATCGACGTTGCCGTCGACGCGCAGCGGGAACGCCGGCTTCTGCGTGCGAGATCTCCTGCGCCCGCCGCGCAAACCCTTCGCTGCTCTGCTGCGCCGTCGGTCCCTCGTCCCACGTCACCTGCAGCGCCTTGCGCGCGGTCTGCGCCTGCCACCAGCTGTCGGCGACGATCGCCACGCCAGGCATCAGGCCGCGGGTGTCGGTCGTGCCCTCGATGACGAGCACGTGACGGACGCCCGGCATCGCCTTGATCTCGTCGAGGTTGGCGCTGCACGACCTTGCCGCCGTACACCGGGCACTTCTCGTACACCGCGCACAGCATGCCCGGCAGCGTGAAGTCGATGCCGAAGGTCGGCTGGCCGGTGACGATGGCGGCGTTGTCGACGCCGCCCTTGGCCTGGCCGATGATCTTGAATTCGGCCGCGCGGCTTGAGCGGCAACGTCGCCATGTCGGGCGGCGTCATCGTCGCGGCCGTCGCGGCGAGCTGACCGTAGGTCATCGACCGGTTCGTCGGCTGATGATACGACCTTGGCGGCCGACGCGTAGCACTCTGCCGCCGGGCACGCTCCACGTCTGCGCTGCCGCCGCGACGAACATCATGCCGCACCGACGGCGCCGACGCGGCGCAGCGGATCGTAGTTGTTCGGCGTGGCCGTGCTGCCGCCAGCGTTCTGCGGCCCGTACTTGCGTCTGGTCGAGATCGGCCTGCTCGATCTTCACGCTCTCCCACGGCACCTCGAGCTCCTCGGCGATCAGCATCGGCAGCGAGGTCTTGATGCCCTGGCCGATCTCCGGGTTCTTCGCCATGATCGTCACGACGTTGTCGGGCGTGATCTTCACGAAGGCGATCGGCACGAAATGTCGGCGCCGGGCCCTGCGGTCGCCTGGGCGAAGCACGTCCGCAACCGGATCGAGGTAGGTGGCGACCATCATGCCGCCGCCGGCGAGCGCCGTGACTCGAAGGAACGAGCGACGATTGAGGATCATCGTGTCCATGGCGTCCTCCTACTCGTTGACGGGCACGCTCGCCCGAGCTGTTTGTGGTCGCGCGATCGCGGCGTGACGCGGCCTTGTGGATGGCCTCGCGGATGCGCACATAGGTGCCGCAGCGGCACAGGTTGCCGTTCATCGCGCGGTCGATGTCGGCGTCGCTCGGCTTCGGCGTCGTCGCTAGCAGCGCCGCGGCCGACATGATCTGTCCGGCCTGGCAGTAGCCGCACTGCGGTACGTCGATCTCCTGCCACGCGACCTGCAGCGGATGCGTACCGTCCGCCGACAAGCCCTTCGATCGTGGTGATCGGCGCATTGACTGCGGTCGAGACCGGCGTCTGGCAGGCACGCACCGCGCGGCCGCGCACATGCACCGTGCACGCGCCGCACTGCCCGATGCCGCAGCCGAACTTCGTCCCTTGAGGTTCAGCACGTCGCGGATCACCCACAGCAGGGGCATGTCGCCGGGCACGTCGACCGTGGTGGAGCGTCCGTTGACGTTTAGAGTAAACGGCATATCAGCCCTCGCTTCCCGCGGATCATAGCACCTGAGGAGGCAGCACCTCATCCGCAACCGCCTCTCGAAGGGATTCGGTACGGCCGGCCAGCAGCTCGAGCGCGCGGACTTCTTGTGCCAAACGCTCCACGATGTGACCGCTCCGAAACGTATCGGAGCCAACCACCTGCGTTGCGCGGGCGACCGCGCGTTGAGTGGCCTCGGTCGCCGCCAGCTTTGCCATCGACGCCGCTGCAAGCGAAGGGGGGCGTGTTTGTGCGGCCTTCCAGGTCAGCAACGACGCGGCGTCAAGCTCGGTCGCGGCGTCCGCCAGCAAACCCTGAACCGTCTGCTCGCCTCCAGCCCCCGTTCGACTGTGCGCACGCGCCGCCTGCAGGGCTTCACGAAGAGCTCGACGCCCCATGCCAAGGCCTGCTGCGGCCAACAGCACTCGCACGCCCGCCATAATGGGTCGTGGAGAACCGATGACGGTACATGAAACGGCGTCGAACTCCACGCGTGCGCACGGGAAGCCTCGAAGAGCTGCGGTCGTCATCCGCTCGAGGCGCACGCCGTGCGAGTCGAGCATCACGACACATGCGATGATCTCGCGTTCCCGCCTGGCCCCGACGATCGCAACCCCACCGTCAGTCACTGGCCCGACCCACGCGGCGCGGCCCGACAGCACTCCGCTCTGCTCGGCTGGAACGTCTTCCGACGAGAGCGAGATCGCGCCCACAAGATCGCCGCGAGCCAGACGCTCATCTGCCGGTTGGGCCAGCGCAACGCCGATGTGCATGGCGTACGTGATCGCAGCCGCGGCCGACGCTCGCGCCAACGTCTCGACCGCTGCGACCGCTGCAACGAGGTCACCGCGCGCGTCGAGGATCCCCGCCCGGGCAGCGCGCGCAATCAGCTCAACAGGGGCGACGCCTTCGGACAGCTCCTGTCCAAGCGCGGACGCCTTCTCCGTCCACGAACGCTGAAGGTTTGAATAGTTGAAGTCCACGGATTGGGAGTTGGCCCTTTCCTGGGAGTTGAAAGTTGGGAATTGATCGCTATCTGGACCGACTGAGGTCTCGATACACGGCATCGATGAACATCTCCGTCGTCCAGGGTCCAGAGCTTGCGCCATAGACACCGTCGTAGTCCCGCGTCGGACGCGCCATCTTGATCTGCTGCAACGTCATCCGATCGCGAATCATTGTTTGGATGCGGTCGCGAACGATGGTCGTCATGTCGCGATATTCGACGACGTCCGCCTCGTTGCAGATGCGTCCATGCCCGGGCACGACAAGCGTGCCGTCCTGCTGGTTGAACCGCGGGATGGCGATATCGACGATCCGGTTGAGCGCGTCGATGATGCCCCGGATGCTCCCGCCCCGATCCGTATCGAAGACCGGATAGCTCGTCGTGTTGAGCACATCACCCGCCGTCACGACGTCGGAGCGACGAAAGAACACAAGCGCATCACCGTCGGTGTGCGCTGCCGGCGCCGCGAGGATCTCAATCGGTTCCCGCCCAAACGCCATCGTCTTTTTCGGAGTGAAATACGTACTGGTCGGCCACCCGGCAAAGGGTACGGGCGACGGTTGACCCGTCGGCGCGCTCATGCGCGACATGACCTGCTCGCGGGCGATGATCGGCGCCTCCGCCAGTGGCAGACCCGAGTTTCCTGGGGCGTTCACGGCCATGTTCACACCGGCCTTCGACAGGGCCGCATTGCCCGCGGTATGGTCCGCATCAACGCTGGTGTTGATGATGTACCGAATGGGTCTCTTCGACAGGCTCCCAATCGCCGCCAGCACACGGTCGCTCGTGCCCGGCGCTCCCGTGTCCACGACGAGCACGCCCTCGTCCGCCACCTGGAGCGTGATGTTGCCTCCCGCACCCGCGAGCATGTAGACATCGCCCTGAACCGGCAGCAACTCGAGGCTCGTTTCCAGTGTCGTCTGTTCCAGGCGTCGTCCGGCTTCCTGACCAGGCAGCACTACCGGCACCACGACGAGCGAGAGTGCCGTCAGGAACACCCGCGGGTGCAGCGCGGTCATCGAGGATCCGGCAGGGCTGGAGTCGTCATCATCCGTTTCAACGTGGCCGCATACTCCGGGTACAGCGTTGCCCGGCCGCCCTGCGACGCTTCGACTGGAAGCCCGAATCGCTCCGCGAAGTGTGTGTGCACAGTCCCAAGCGGATAGTGGGGGACGTATCCAGCGGCTTGACCGGCCACTTCGTCGACGATCTCAAACGGAGCGGGGGGGTTGATCGTTTGCGTCGGATTCAGCACAAAGTTCGACGTGCGGACGAACGGCTCCTCGAGATAGACGGGGTCATCGATTATGGTCACCACAAGCAAATGCTGGTCGTGACGACACAAGAACTCGGTCATCGTCGTCTTCACGCTGCTCGGGACACCATTGCGCTGAATGAACGCCGCCTTCATGTGCGTCGTCGTCACCTTGAGCAGGCCGCCGATCCATTCACCAGTGGAAAACCCGTCCCACGTGTGCTGCGCAAGTTCGGAGGGGCGGGCCCGGCCGTCCATCCAAATGCGTCGGTCCGCATTCCCGAACAGGCCCGTAATCGTATACGCCACGATGCGGTTCGTGACCGGGTCGATGATCTCGCCCATTCGAAAATTTGGTCCAGGGCCGCGCATCGAGTACTGCGCCGGGTGCGGCTTCGCCTGCTGCTCGGGCTGCGACAAGATGGAGGCATCCCAGGTGCGCGCCTTCAACCGACCCGCCTCGTTCAGGGGAATCCCCGTGTAGTCGCCGAGCTCGGGACCAGGAATGCGATGGGGTTGGTCTTCGTGCGTTGCTCGCGCCGCCCACTCGCCCGCTAGATCAATTTGAGCACGCGCCGGTGCAGCCAGACACGCCCCGGCCAGCAATACGACGACAAACGCGCGACCTACATGCGTCAGGCAGTCCTCCAGTGAGGAATCCGAGATCGCGCGAATTTTAGTCTACTTCGCCGTCTTCATGTCTGTTCGACCCGATGATTTGCATTCAGTCGTTAGACGCTTTCGTCAAGGTCGGCAGTTGGGACCAGGACGTCGACAGGACGAGTGGCCTCCAGGGTCGGATTCGCACGTACCACAACGTGCCGATCGGTTGTTGCGAGCGAGCCGCCGCGCGTAGACCACTTGGGTTGTCCCGTCGAGCGTACGAGTAGATTCTCGTGCACCCGTGGGCGTGAGCTGTCCTGTAGACATAGTCCCGGACAAAGCCGTCGATGCCGCGCTTTCGAAACTCCGGTCTTGTGTAGCCGTTGTAAAAGTATGCCTGGTGCGGCGCGAGAACGACGTCTCGTGCTATCTCGGGAATGTGCGCACGCGACCGGCTCACCCAGTTCGAGTGCGCTGCTCTTCCGGTGCTCTCGATCGCCGCAAAGGCCCAATCGCCTTGCCGGAATCGGCGAGCGATCTCGTCATCCCCTTGAGTGGGATCGATACCGGGCCTCACCTCCCGAATATCACAAGCTGTGAACCGACGCACGGATATGTCGGGGACTTCACTGCACATCGCAGAAGAGCCGTCGAGCTCGCGTGCAAAGAAGGTGATGCCTCCCCACGCGATGGCGGGCGAAACGAGTCTGCGGATCACCAGGACCAGGAGACCCCAGACGCCTCTTTCGGCGCGGATTCGAGCCGCCCTGTCCCAATACGTACGGTAGGGGCTCACTATGGCTTCAGAAGACGAATAACGCCGGCAGTCGCAGTAACCATGTTGCCGCTGGCATCGGTGCCAGTGAGAGTCGTTTGAGTCGTATGCTCGACGGCGCTCACGCTGCACCATCGCGATTGGAACGTGAGCAAACCGTTTGCTGGCACCACGAGGCTGAGACCGCTTGTGCTGTTCACCGGTGAACCGTCAAACGCGTCGACACGTGCAGTAAAGGTCACGGCGGCTCCACCGACCTCCTTCAAGACCTGTTCGTAGAACCAGGTGTTCTTCAAGTTGGCGCACGCCGCGACGTCTGTGATGGGCTGCCCACGAAATGGAACGGGATTCGGAACGACGGACATCTCAACAATTCCCTTCGGTGGCGATGGTGTCGTCGGCACCGGCGGCTCCACCCCCGTCCGCGAGGGCGCCACTGGAGACTGACTCTCGGTGCACGCAGTACCTAGAAGAGGGGATAGGCAGACGAACACCAGGAGTGGGTGCTTAGCCGACATAGCAGCACCTCCCCACCATACCGATCGATCGATTCACCTTTTCGCCAAGTGCAAGACATGCACCAGCACTTCGTGGACGTCGAACGCGTGCACATCGAGCCCGAAGTCTTGTGAACGGTTTATGCATGGTCATCGCAGCATGCGTTACGTCGTGATTTGCCAGGGCGCCGATTCGATGCGCCAAACCAGACGTGACGCGGTGAAGTCAGCCTGACACCACGTCGAAGATCGCCACGTCCCGACGTGGCTCACTTTCGCGTTTCGCGGGCATAGCGGTTTTGCATGGAGGCACAGTTGCACAAACCGATGGGGGCGAAGCCTTGCCAGACACCTGTCGATGCGTGGTACGCCATTTGGACACACAGCCACTGCGAGCATCTCGTTGCGGAGCAGCTCTCCGCGAAAGGGTTCGCATCGTTCTTGCCGGAAATGCCGACCTGGTCGAAGCGCCTGGGAACGATGCATCTCATCCAGACTCCCATGTTCCCCGGATACCTGTTCGTGCGAGACGCAATGGACAGACGGCACTACATCGAGATGCTGAAAGTGCGCGGCATCGTTCGCATCCTGGAAGACGGGTGGACACGGCTGACGCCAGTTCCGGATGTTGAGATCGACGCGATCCGGCAAATCGTCCAAGCCAAGGTTCCCGTCTCCCCACACGTTCATCTACGACACGGAAACCGCGTGAGGGTCCGCGAGGGACCGCTCAGCGGGATTGAAGGCATCTTTGTACATGACAAACCCACGAAAGGCCGGCTGGTCGTGTGTGTCTCAATGCTCGGCACGAGCGTCGCAGTCGAAATCGACTGCACAGCCGTAGAGGCGTGTTCGTCCGCAGAGCATGTACATGACGCGACGAACGATCGTGATCGCCGGGCTCGCCGCTGAACTCCTCGCAGCGGTCGACGCCTCATCGCAGTCACGTACGACCTTCGTGCCAGCGGTGATGATCAGCGCCGAGTATGACGACAATCCGTTCTCGATCGCTGATGGCGGTGTGATGGGCGACTACATGACGGTGATACGACCCTCCGTTGACGGATTCTATGAGGCGCGGATGCTCAACCTGCAGGGACAACTGTCGTTTGACATGCAGCAGTCAGCACACTATCCATCGCTCGATAACATCGACGCTCGCCGGCACGCCGCAGTGGATGGCCGAGTCCGACCGGTACCGTCAACGATGCTCGGTGTGGTGACCAGCTATGACCGAACGGACACTCCGAGCGACCTCAACGCAGATAGCGCGGTCATCGTGATCCGCCAGCGCGCAACCCGCTGGCAGCTCACGCCGTCACTCGCCTACCGCCTGAACACCCGGACGACATTCAGTGCGCAGTACGACTGGACTACAGAGAGCCTGGAGCGCGGCTTGAACGGCGACCTCCACGTGGCACGATTCGGCATCGCACACCAGCGGACACCACGAACCCTGTGGGGCGGCCGCTACCTGGAGCGGTACTTCGCGAATTCACCCCAGGCATACCGATCGCACGCAGCAACCGTGGGATGGTCGCGCGAGATATCCCCGGGGACGAGTCTTTCCATGCAGGCGGGCCCCCGATTTTCCTCCAGCGACGGCGTCGATGCGGAAGTCCAGGTCGCCTTCGTCCGGCGCACGCCCCGGCGTCGACTCGTTCTCGACTACTCGCAGAGCGAAACAATCGTGCTTGGAGTGCCCGGGCCAGTCGGCGTCCACCGGGGCACCAGCCAGATGACCTGGCTCCTCCGGCGGAATTTCGACTTCAGCGCGCGTATCGGCGCGTTCAAGAACACGTCCTTCCAGCAGTTACTGGCCACCGTCTATTCGGCCGGCCTCGTTGGCTCCTGGCGCCCGCACGATCCCTACACAATTTCCGTGGCGTACGACGCTGACTACCAACGCGGTGACCTCACGGGCGTTGCGCCTACTGAGTATCGGATTCGCCGTCAGGTCGTCATGCTGCGTCTGACGATCTCGCCGCGTGTCGATCGAGTCGTCAAAGGGCCTGAGGGTGCGGATCCACTAGCCCAGATCATCAACGGAGCCCAACAGTGACTCGATGCGGCATCGCGGTGGCGGTCGGTGTGTGCGTGACGTCCATGGCCTCCGCTCAAGACGCGCCGCGAAGCATCAGTGGCTCCGCCAGCTCGCCTGCGCGCGCCTCGGCGAGTACCCGAGAGACACGTACCATCGCGGCGCTCCGCGACTACACGATTGGTCCAGAAGACGTCCTGGACATCTCTGTCTGGAAGAACCCGGAGCTCAGCAAAACGGTGCCGGTGCGACCTGACGGAAAGGTCTCATTGCCGCTCATCAACGACATTCACGCTGCGGGACTGACGCCAGCCTTGCTCCGTGAGGAACTCACCACGCGACTGTCGGAGTATGTTCCATCCCCCGAAGTCTCCGTGATCGTTCGCGAGGTGCACAGCGCAAAGGTCGCGGTCGTCGGCGCCGTGAGAACACCAGGCCGTTACGAGCTGAGAAGTCCTGCGACAGTGCTCGAGATCATCGCGCTGGCACAGGGCTTCACCGATTTCGCGGCCCGCGACCGCATCGTCGTCCTTCGCCAGAACGGCCCCACGACGACGCGCATCCCGTTCAAGTACGGCAGCCTTCTTGAAGGATCGGACCAGGACAATTTTTTTGTCCAGGCCGGTGACATCATCCTTGTGCCGTGAAAGGTATCGATGCAGCTCGACTCAACATCCTCGATGGGCGACGAATCGTCCCTGCTCCGCACGCTGGACATCCTCCGTCGGCGGAAGCTCATTGCGGTACTCGTCTTTGCAGCGACCCTCGCCACGGCGATTTCATTCGCCCTGTACCTGCCGGATCTCTTTCGAGCGACAGCGGTCGTATTGGTCGAGCGGCAATTGCCGGAAACGTTTGTCAGAGGAGCGGTGAGCGGGGAGCTGGAGAGTCGTCTTCACACGATCAAGCAGGAAGTGCTCAGCCGCGCGCGACTGACCGATCTTCTCAGCCGCTTCGACCTGTACCCCGCCCTTCGCGCGGACGGCGATCTGGAAACAGCCATCGATCACATGCGGCGGGATATTCAAATAGAGCTGACGGGGCCGGAACAACTGAACGGACGGACGAAGACGGTCGCCTTCAACCTGTCTTTTACCGCCGGATCGCGCGACACCGTGGCTCCGGTCACCAATGCCATTGCGGCCTTCTACGTCGCTCAAAACAACCAGATGCGTTCGGACGAAGCCTCGCGCACGGCTCAGTTTCTCAAATCACAGCTCGAGGACGCGAAGAAGCAGTTGGGCCGGCAGGAGGCCGACGTCCGCGCCTACACGAATCGTCACGTCGGCGAACTGCCACAGCAAGTTGAAGTCAACCTCGCCACCCTCGAGCGACTGAACACGCAACTCCGACTCAACGGCGAGCGGCAGCTGCGTACCCTCGATCAGCGCGAAAAGCTCTTCGAAGGCCTGCCCCTGACGGCTGTGGCGTCCCGCTCAGACCTGCCGTCGCCGGCCATGATGCGCCTCAATCGGTTGCAGGAGGAGTTAGGACAGCTGGAGGGGTTTCCCGATAAGCATCCGGACGTTAAACGCCTTCGGGACGAGATCGCCACCCTCAAACAGGAGCTTCAGGACGAGCCACGAGACATCACGCCCGTGACTCCGGCGCGCACCGGTGCGCGGACGCTCGAGAGTCTCGATGCCGAGCTCGAGAAACTCAAGAACGACGACGACAGCCTCCGTCGCACAATCGCGTCGTTGGAGCAGCGACTGGAGGGAGTGCCCTACCGCCAAAACGAGTTCGCCCTCATCTCGCGTGACCATCAGGCTGTCCGCGAGCTCTACGATTCGCTTCTCAAGCGGTACGAAGAAGCACAACTGGCTCAAAGCATGGAAACCGAAAACCAGGGAGAGCGCTTTCGGATTCTCGAAATGGCTGCCGATCCGGTGGGGCCAAGCGCACCGAACCGGCCGCGGCTGCTGATCATGGGCTTGTTTCTGGCCCTGCTAGCCGCAGGCCTGGCGACATTGATCGTCGAGCAGTTCGATACCTCCTTCCACACGATGGATGACCTGCGCCAATTCACTGCCGTCCCAGTACTCGGTTCGATTCCCCGGATCGGTGGGCCGCGGGTGGACAACTGGCTCAGCAGCGCATGGGGTAGCGCGTCGATGGTCGTCGGGCTCACGCTCATCGCGACACTCTCAGCATACCTGGCGCGAGGCAACGAAGAGCTCGTGCGCTTGTTTGTGCGAGGCGGTTAAGAATGACACCCGGACACTTCGACAAAGCTCTCGTGAGTCTGACCGCTCCGGCGTCGTTTGCCGCAGAACAGTACCAGGCGCTGCGGCTCAAGCTCGAACGGCTTCGAGAGGCGCGCGACATTCGAGTCCTCGCCATCAGCAGCCCCAGCGTCGGTGATGGAAAGACAGTCACGTCGATCAACCTTGCCTGTGCGCTGGCCCGAGGTGCCACCGATCGCGTACTGCTCATCGATGCAGACTTTCGCCGACCGGCGATCGGCAGACATCTTGGCATCGACGATCCCAACACCCTCGGCTTCGCGCAGGCGATTGCTGACGAACGTCTCGCGTTGCACGAGGTCACACTGCGCCCCGAATGGGCCGGGTTTTCAGTCATCTTGGGGACGACCGCTCCACAACCGGCGCAAGACCTGCTTCGGTCAGCGCGACTCGGACAGCTTCTCCAGCAGGCGCGTCACGAGTACGACTTCGTCGTGCTCGACACGCCGCCGCTCATTCCGGTGTGCGATGCAACGCTGCTCGCGCGGGCAGTCGATGGAATGCTCATCGTGGTATCGGCGCATGCGACGCCTCGCAAGTTGCTCGAAGAGTCGCTGAACCTCCTCGACGAGTCCAAGGTGCTGGGCATCGTGCTCAACGGGGATACCAAGCCGCTATTCGGCTACTACGACGCGTATCAGCGCACACGCAGTCCACGCCGAGCGACCGCGGCTCGCTTCTCCTGATTCACAGCATCACGCTCGACTCGCCGAACCCCTCTCCATCGCCTTCGATCCCGTCCGTATGCGCGCAGATGTCGCCTCCCTCGCTCCGGTATTGGGGCTGAGCTCCATGCTCGCACTTCCAACGGCTGAAGTACACACAGGCGCCATCATCGTCTGCATCGTCGCGCTCGTGCTGCTCGTTCGAGCCGCCGCGGCTGAGATCCGTCGCACAGGGCTGTTCGCCGACCGTGTCGTGATCGTTGGAACAGGTCGCACCGCGTCCACCTTGATCGAAGAAATTGAGACTCGACACGAATCGCGGTACGTCGTCGCCGGCGTGGTTGGACGCGTGATCCCGAAGGGTCGCGCAATGGCGCGCCGATGGCTCGGCGCCTTCGAGGAGCTCGCCGATATCGTGAAACGGGTACGGCCGGCTCGTATCGTACTGGCGCTCGACAGTCGACGATCGCTTGTGCCCATCCGCCTGCTGCTCCCTTCTCGAGTTCGAGGAGTGCTCGTGGAAGACGCGCTCGACTTCTATGAGCGCATGACGGGCACGCTGGCCATCGAAGCGCTGACACCGGTCTCGCTGCTCCTGTCGAAGGGATTCCGTAACCGCGGCGCCGCGCATCTGGTCGCGCGGGGGGTCAGCATTACCGTAGCAGCGGTGGGACTCGTCCTGTCGGCTCCACTACTGGCGGCCATCGCCGTGGCGATCAAGCTCGATTCCCCCGGCCCAGTGTTGTTCGTGCAGGCCAGGACAGGAGCCGATGGGCGGCCTTTCGGGCTGCTCAAGTTTCGAACGATGCATCCAACTGACGAGCACCACTCGGAATGGGTCCTCGACAACCAAGAACGTGTGACGCGCTTCGGCCGAGTATTGCGGCGATTCCGCGCCGACGAACTGCCTCAGCTCGTCAACATCTTGCGCGGCGAGATGAACTTGATCGGCCCGCGGCCACATCCGTACTGCAACCATCAGATGTTCGAGGAACATATCGCCTACTACGGCCTTCGCTCCGCGGTCCTGCCGGGCGTCACCGGGTGGGCACAGGTCCGCTACGGATACGCGAACACACTCGAAGAAGAGACCGACAAGATGCGGTACGACCTGTACTACATCAAGAACCGATCACTGTGGCTCGACGTCCGCATCCTGATCGCCACTGTCGGCATCATGATACTCGGCGACAACGGGGCCATTTCACGTCATCGCGGGCCCCGTGGCCATCTGATCTCGCCGCGCAGGTCGGGCGCCGCGGGTCAGCTATCGTTGGCGGCCGAGGAAAGACATGCACCACCCGCGATCCCGTAGCTGTTCATGAAACACACTGCCCTCGACGTGTTCGTCTGCCCTTCATGTCACGAAGAACTGCGCCTCCACGCCGGGTCACGAAAGGGCGCTGAGATCCTCGCCGGCAGCCTGCAGTGTGCCGGGTGTAGAGCGTCGTATCCCATTACCGGCGGAGTGCCTCGGTTCGTGCCAGAAGGTGCGTATGCCCGCAGCTTCGGCGATCAGTGGCACTGGTTCCGGACGGTACAGCTTGATTCGCTCAACCGCAGCACCACATCTGACGCGGCGCTACGGGCAACGACGGGTTGGCGCGACGAGGAGTATCGCGACCGCCGGCTGCTCGATGCAGGCGTCGGCGCGGGCCGCTACGCCGAATGTGCGGCGACGCAAGGGGCCGAGGTCTTCGGTATCGACCTCACGACGGCTATCGACGCCGCCTACCGAAACATCGGACATCTTCCCAACGTGCATCTGGCGCAGGCCGACATCTTCGCGTTGCCCTTTCGCGACGGAACGTTCGATCTCGCCTATTCCATTGGCGTGCTGCACCACACCCCCGATCCTCCAGCGGCGTTTTCGAGGGTGGCCGCGAAGGTCGCTCCGAACGGCAAGCTTGCCGTCTACATCTACAGTCGCTACGGGCCGTCGCATCGGATGTCGGATGCCATTCGGGTCGTGACGACCCGTCTTCCGCGCCGCGCCACCTGGGCGCTCACGGCAACGGCGGTTCCGCTGTACCACCTCTATCGAGTGCCTGTGCTGGGCACGGCGCTTCGGCTGGCGCTGCCAATCTCGATGGAGCCCGACTGGCGGTGGCGCTGGCTGGATACGTTCGACTGGTACACGCCGCAATACCAATGGAAATACCTCTACCCCGATGTGTTTCGCTGGTTTCGCGACAACGAATTCGACGTCGTCAATTTGCTCGATGGTCCAATTCGGATCTCGGGCGTCAAACGTGTAGCAATGGAGCAGAGTGATGACGGGGCTGGAAGCTACCGCCACTTGGTGGCGTCCTAAACACCACTCGCGGAGAGTCGCCGCGGCCGACCAGGGAAGTCCGGTGGCCTTCGGGGCGCTGATGGCTTTCACCGCCATTCTGCTTCTTTCGCCACAAGCGTGGTTTCCCGTTCTCCGGCTTCTCCGAATCGCGTTCCTCGCGGCTGGGCTCGCCATCGGAGCGCATGTGGTCGACTGCCTTGGTCGTCGGAAGCCAGTCGATTCGCTTCACCCGGAGATCACAGTCGCGCTCGCACTTGTTGGATGGGCTGCGCTGACAATTCCCTTGTCGCAATGGCCGGGCGGAAGCGTCGCCGAACTCACCGACCACCTGCTGAAGGCGGTCGCATTCTTCTGGCTCATTGGCACACTTGTCACGACCGGCAGACGACTCCAGCAGTTCATGTGGCTTCTCGTTCTCTGCGCGATACCACTCTCACTTACGGCTCTCCAGAACTACAGCTCGGGTGTGTTTCTCAGAACGCCCGTCGGATCCGTGCAACGCATCGCAGGCTATAGCGACGGCGGGTCTGGCCTAGCCGCCAATCCGAACGATCTCGCCCTGATGCTGAACCTTCTGATTCCGTTTGCAGGGGCGATTGCCCTCAGCGGCCGCGGCGTGGTGCAGCGGGCAGTAGCAACGGTCACACTTCTGCTGAGTGCTGCGGCCGTGATCGTGACCTTCTCTCGAGCCGGATTCCTCGCGCTCATCGCGACAATAGGCATGTCTCTGATTGCGACGGCCCGACGCAAGCCGTTGCTGTCAATTGCCCTGCTAACGATTCTTCTGGTCAGCATTCCCCTCCTCCCGACCGATTATCAGCAGCGGCTCAGCACGATTGCCGATATCTCGACCGATCCAACCGGGTCGGCCCAAGGCCGGTGGAACGACTTGACTGTTGCCGCCGACGTCGTTGGGCGCTACCCGATGACGGGAGTTGGACTCGGACAGAATGTGTTGGCACTCAATCGAGAGCGGGGCGCCACATGGCGCGAAGTGCACAACGTCTACCTCCAGTACACGATGGATCTCGGCGTCCCAGGCCTACTGCTATTTCTCTGGTTGTTCGTCGCGGTCTACCGGACCGCAAGCCGGGTACGACGCGGCTCCGCTCGAGAGCCTGGCCTTCGCGCTATAGCAATACTTGCTGCGAGCATTCAGGCGTCCCTGGTGGCATTTGCAGTCGCGGCATTTTTCCATCCAGTGGCGTACCAGTTCTATTTCTTCTGCGTCGCCGGTCTCGCGCTGGCCGTCAAGACCGTCTACGACACCGACCACCAATCGCGGGATCCCCGACTCAGCGTATCGTGACGATCCACAGACCCAGCGAACCAATCCGCGTACTGAAGGTCGTGACGTCGCTGTTTTGCGGCGGCACCGAGAATCACGTCATGACCCTCAGTCGATCGCTCGACCCTCTGCGCTTCAGTCTCGAGCTCGGATGTCTCCGGCGATTGGGAGGGTTCGTGGCTGAGCTCGACGAGCGACGCATTCCGCTCACGGAATATCCCATTGCAGGCTTCCGTAATGTTCGGGCACTTTCGCAACAAACGCGTCTCGCTTTTCACATCGCCCGACACCGCGTTCAGATCGTTCACGCATACAGTTTCTACGGCAATGTGTTTGCGATTCCCCCAGCGAGATGTGTCCGCGTGCCGGTCGTCATCGCATCGGTTCGTGACCGCGGCCCGTACCTCACACCGATGCAAAAGCGCGTGCAGCGTTACGTCTGTCGCATGGCCGATTGCGTCCTCGTCAACGCCGTCGCGGTGAAGGACTGGCTTGTCGAGCAGGGCTATAAGCCCGACACGATCGCGGTTATTCCGAATGGCATCGATCTGAGCCGTTTTCGACAGCCGGCTGATCCCGACGCGCTGCGGGCAACGCTCGGGTTGCCGCCTGGCGTCCCAATGATCACGGTGGTCTCTCGACTGCACCGGCTCAAAGGCCTCGAGCACTTTCTCGAAGCGGCGGCCATACTGCTGCGGCGCTACCCCACACTCCACTTTCTGATCGTCGGGGAGGCCAGCCCGACCGACCCTCATTACCTTTCCGCCTTGACCGCCCTCACCGCCACACTTGGCATCAGTCGCCGTGTCTTGTTCACCGGCATCCGGTCTGATGTACCGGCGCTCCTGGCGAGCGCCACGGTGTCGGTCATGCCATCACTCGACGAAGCGTTATCGAACGTGTTGCTGGAATCGATGGCCGCGGGAGCCCCCACTGTCGCCACACGCGTGGGCGGAACGCCCGAGGCCATGGTGGACGGCGTGACCGGACTTCTGGTTCCGCCCGGCGACTCCCATGCACTGGCGTTGTCGATCGCCCGATTGCTGGACGATTCCGGCCTTGCGGGCGCCCTTGGCCGAGCCGCCCGACGAACGGTCGAGGAGCAGTTCTCTATGGCGCGAATGGTTCAGGCAACGGAGCAGCTCTATTCCGATCTCCTGGCGCAGCGAATCGCAGGACGTGCCGTCGCGACGTGGCCAATACGAACCCGATTGCGGAAGCACCGCCGAACACCGAGCCTCGAGTCGCACTAGTCTCCGGGACCTTTCTCCCCATACATGATTGAAATCGTCGACCAGATCGATCGGTTCACGGAGCTCCGTCTGCCGTGGAACCGGCTGCTTCGTGCCAGTGCGGCCGATTGCCCCTTCTTGACGTGGGAATGGGCGTATTCCTGGTGGACCCACCTCCATGAATCCGCCTGGCTCAAGATCCTTGTCGTTTGGCACAAGGAGGAACCGATCGCTATCGCGCCCCTTCTCGTGTCACGCCGTAGCGTGCCGTGGTTCTCGACACTGACGTTTCTTGGTACCGGGTTCGCGGGATCCGACTATCTGGACGTCATCGTTCGCCCCGACTTCGAAGACACTGCGTTGCAGGCGCTCGCCGGAGCCATAGAACGACAGAGACTGACCGTTCGAATGACTCATCTTCCCGCGTTCTCGCTCGCGGCGGGCCTCGCGCAACGCTTGACCGGCTCCGGCTGGACGTCGGTCTCTGCGTCTGCAGGTTTGTGTCCCTTCATCCAGCTGAGCGGCCATTCCTGGGACTCGTATCTGGCGACGCTCGGTGCCTCCCATCGCGCGAACTATCGCCGCCGGCTCAGGGCACTCGAACGTGATTTCCGAATGCGTTTCGAGCCTGTGACAACGGACTCGACCCGAGCCAGCGCCCTTGCCGCCCTCGCGGCGTTCCACCAACAGCGATGGGAGGCGAGAGGCTCGACCGCCTTCGGGACTCCAGCTCTTCGCGCATTCCACGACGACGTCACTCGCCGGATGCACGAGACCGGCTGGCTTCGCCTCTACGTCCTCTACCTGAACGATCGAGTCGCGGCAACTATGTACGGCTTCGCCTACAGTAACCGCTTCTATTTCTATCAGCACGGTTTCGACGACATTTACCAACGACACAGCGTTGGCCTCGTCCTGATGGGGCTGACGATCCAAAGGGCGCTCGACGAGGGCGCGATCGAGTTCGACATGCTCTACGGCGACGAGGGCTACAAGTCGCTGTGGGCGCAAGGGGAGCGGCCACTTCGTCGCCTCGATCTCTTCCCGCCTCATTTCGGCGGTCGCATTCATCGCCGGCGGATCGAAGCCGAAGCCACGATGCGGGCATTGGCACGACGCGTCGTCCCGCGTGACACCCATGTCCGGTGAGCGCGCCGCGGCGTGGCGGCCGCGTGCGACGAAAGTGATGTTGGCGTCGACAATCTCCCGCGCGTGTAACTTGCCGGTCATTGCGGCCCTCACGAAGGTTCAGCGCCAACCCCTGATTCTCGGCTACCACCGTGTCGTGCCCGACTTCGCGGTGACAGCCCGCACCGAGATGCCGAACATGCTGATCAGCGTGAGCACGTTCGAGCGTCATCTCGACTGGCTCGCGGGCGAATTTCGCTTTGCCAGCCTCGATGAGATCGGAGAACACGCGGCACGCGGCGTGCCATTTGCCGAACCTGTGGTGGCCATAACGTTCGACGATGGATACCGCGACGTCTACGACTACGCGTATCCGGCGTTGAGGCGGCGAGGAATTCCGGCGGCGGTGTTCATTGTCACCGACTTCGTTGGACAGCCGTTGGCTCACTTACACGACACGCTCTATTACCGGATGACACGGGCGTTCAACCGATGGACAGATCCTCGCGGTGAACTCGTCGGTCTGTTGGCTGGCCTGAACGTTGCCCCTGGCCTCTTGAAGGCGCGCGCGACGACCGAGTCTCCACTGTCGGCGGTGGCCGCACTGGTTCCCACGCTGCCGCGTGCGGATGTCGCACGACTCATCGCTGGTCTGGACGCCGCAGTCGGGAGCGACCTTCACGAGACTCCTCAGTCGGTGACGTGGCCGATGGTCAAAGACATGCGGCGTGCTGGCTTCACGATTGGCTCGCACACCAGGACCCACGTCTCATTGCCTGTAGAAGCGACTGACGCCATCGCCGCCGAAGTGGAAGGGTCGAAGCATGAGCTCGAGCGACAACTTGGCGAACCGATCGAGCATTTCGCATTCCCCGGCGGACTGTTTACACCCCGTGTCGTGGATGCGGTCGTTCGGGCTGGATACCGGTTCGGATACACCGCGTGCCGGCACGGCGACCCCAGACACCCGGCCATGACCATGACACGTCTCTTGTTGTCAGAACGATCGTCCGTCGACAGGGATGGCCACTTTTCGCCAGACATTCTCAGTTGCCAGGCGCACGACCTCTGGCCGCCCGCACGCCGATGCGACCGACGACATCACGCCTAGAGAGCCTCTTCGAGGCCGCTCGGCAGAGTCCGGCATTGGTGCTCACCGCCGGCCGTGCGGTCGGCCTTGCGGTTACGTTCGCCATTCCGATCGTGCTGGCTCGGCTCCTTGACCAGACCGAGTTCGGCACCTACAAGCAACTGTTCCTCATCTACGGCACCCTCTACGGCATGGCGCAGCTTGGCATCGCCGAAAGCCTTTACTACTTCGTACCCCGCAATCCGCACTGGGCCGGTCGGCACGTCTCGAACGCCCTCATCACCTTGACTCTCTCCGCTGCGGTGTGCCTGCTTTCTCTCACCATCGCGTCAGGGTGGACCGCTCAGTGGCTTGCCAATCCTCAACTTCAGGAGACGCTCGTCCCGCTGGGACTGTTTCTTGCGCTCATGGTCATCTCGGCACTGTTCGAAATCGTTCTGGTCTCGCGCGCGCGGCACGTCACGGCGGCCATCGTCTATGCCGGGTCTGACATCGGACGAACCCTGTTCATGGTTTTGCCTGCGTTGGTGGTCGGAGGCGTGCGCGCGGTCGTATGGGGAGCGGCATCGTTCGCCGCTGTGCGTGCCTTGACGATGCTGGCGTCTCTGTGGCGAGCCTTCAGGGTCGATCTGCGACCGGATGTCACGCTTTGGCAGTATCAGGCGGTATACGCGCTACCGCTCGCCCTTGCTGGCGGCGTCGAGCTCCTGCAAGCGAATCTTCACCAATATTTCGTCGCGTCGCAATTCGATGCCGCCACCTTCGCGGTCTTCGCGGTCGGGTGTCTCCAGATTCCGCTCGTCGACGTGCTCGCCAGCTCGAGCGCCAACGTCTTGATGGTCAGGTTGGGCGAGACTGGCTTCGACCGGGCCGGGCCGCTGGCGCTGGCACTCTGGCACCGCACGATCTGTCGGCTCGCCTTCGTCATCGTTCCCCTCGCGGTCGTTCTGGTCATCGCATCCCGGGACATCATCGTTGCGCTTTTCACTGATCGCTATCTCGCCAGCGCACCGATTTTCATGCTGTCGATTCTGGCGATTGTGCCGTCCGTGTTCTGCGTCGATGCGCTCTTACGGGTGCATGACCAAACTCGCTTCCTGGTCGCCCTGAACCTTCTGCGATTGGCGATCGTGGCTGCATTCATCGGCCCGTGTCTCTCGATGTTCGGATTGCAGGGGGCCGTAATGGTGACTCTGCTCGCCACTGCATTCGTACGAATCGCCGGGCTGACACACATCGCTCATCTCATGCGCGTCAGCATCGCGAAGGCGCTGCCGTGGCAACGACTGACTCGCATCACCGTCTTCGCGCTCATCGCAGCTGTGCCCGCCGCATGGATTGCACACATGTCCGCCATGCCGCGGCTCCTAAGGCTCGCCACCGTCGCCATCGCTTACGGAAGCGTTTATTCCCTTCTGTCGTACCGCAGGATCCGCAGAGTGAGCGTTGGCGTGCCGGCACCGGCAGGACACTAGTCACTCTCGCCTCTCACACCCTATGTGCGGCATCGCTGGAATCATCCGATGGGACGGACGCCCGGTCGTCGAAGAGGAGCTTCGTGACATGTGCCGGGTCATGGTGCACCGAGGGCCAGACGCGGAAGGCGTCTATGTAGGCAAGGGCGCGGCTCTGGGCATGCGACGGCTGAGCATCATCGATCTCGAGAGTGGCCAGCAACCGACGCCAAACGAGGACCGATCCATCTGGATTGTGTTCAACGGGGAGATCTACAACTACCGCGAGCTTCGCCGCGAGCTCGAGCAACGGGGCCACACGTTCCGCACATCGAGTGACACGGAAACAATCGTTCATCTCTACGAGGATCTTGGCCCCCGCTGCGTCGATCGACTGCGGGGCATGTTTGCCTTTGCAATCTGGGACGAGCGACGCCGAGAGATCCTATTGGCTCGCGACCGCCTTGGTATCAAGCCCCTCTATTACACCGAGCGCGACGGTGAGCTGGTGTTCTCCTCAGAGCTCAAGCCCATCCTCCAACTGCGGCATGTCAGCCGCACTCTCAACTGGCAAGCGGTCGGCCACCTGTTCACCTCTATGACGACGCCCTCGGCACAGAGCATCGTTGACGGCGTCAAGAAGTTGGAGCCCGCGCGAATCGCTACCGCGAGCGCCGGTCGTCGGTTGCGTACGCAGCGATACTGGGATGTCGAGTTCGTGCCCGACGAGCACGCGACCGAGGCCGACCTCATCGATCGGTTTCGCGAGCTCCTCATCGAATCGGTGAACCTGCACCAGGTGAGTGATGTCCCAGTCGGGGCGTTTCTCAGCGGCGGCATCGACTCCAGCGCAGTCGTTGCGGCAATGGCGCATTCCCGCTCGGACCGCATCAAGACGTTTTCGGTTGGGTTCCAGGACACTGGCTTCGACGAACTGCGCTACGCGAGACAGATCGCAACACGCTGCGATACGGAACACCACGAGATCGTCCTCGAGCCAGACGTGGTGCAAATCGTCGACGACCTCGTGTGGTATCTGGACGAACCTTTCGGCGATACCTCCGCGATTCCAACCTACATGGTGTCGAAGCTCGCTGCCGAACACGTCAAAGTCGTGCTGACCGGCGACGGCGGGGACGAGATTTTTGCAGGATATGACAAGTACGTTGTCGAACATCGCGAGCGCCGGTACGACCGCGTACCGGCGCTCATGAGACAGATGGCAGGCGCCGTCGGCACTGCGATGCCTCACGGCATGCGCGGCCGCAGGTTTCTCCGACATCTTGCCCTCGATGGATCCCGCCGATACCTCGACGCATCGACGCTCTTTCGCTCCGACGAGATGCGACAGCTGTTTCGCCCGGGAGCCTTCGAGCAGATGTCGCACCACGACCCATGGGCGACGTCGCTCGCGCACCTTGACCACGATCACGACTGGGTCTCGGCCATGCAGTATGTCGACCTCAACACGTATCTTCCGCTCGATATCCTCACGAAGGTCGACCGGATGTCGATGGCACATTCGCTGGAAGCGAGACCGCCGCTCCTCGACCACCGACTGGTCGAGTTCGCCGCGACGGTCCCAACACGCTTTCGCCTGCGTCCTGGAACCACCAAGTACCTGTTGAAGCAGGCCATGCGGGGAATTCTTCCGGACGAGATCATCGAGAGGCCGAAGCGGGGCTTCGCGGTGCCGCTGGCGCGGTGGTTCAGAGGGGAGCTCGCCGGGTTCGCTCGCGACCTGCTTCTTTCCAATACCTGCCGGCAGCGGGGCATCTTCAACACCGTCTACCTCGAACGATTGCTGCAATGGCACGAACGCGGGCGAGACCTTGATCTCCAGATCTGGACCGCCATTTCGTTCGAACTATGGTGTCGCTGCGTTCTCGACCTGCCCGCCGGGCGTTTGCTCGATCGTGCCAGCTAGCGGAGTTCCTGCTGATGCCGTTTCAACCCAGAGTCGCCGTAGTGGCAGCCAGCCTCGATATTCTCGGTGGCCAGGGTGTGCAAGCTCGAAGTCTCGTTGACGCGTTGGAGAACGATGGGTACCCGGTGACGTTTCTTCCAGTCAATCCGCGATTCCCTCGCGGTCTTCAATGGCTGCGCAGCCACCGCTACTTTCGTACGGTGGCCAATCAGGCGCTCTACGTTCCAAGTCTCGCCAGGTTGAGCGCCACAGAGGTCGCGCACGTGTTCTCCGCTTCATACTCATCGTTCCTGCTCGCTCCGGTACCGGCGATGGCCATGGCGCGACTACTGGGAAAGCGAGTCGTTCTCCACTATCACAGCGGTGAGGCCGACGATCACCTCGCCAAATGGGGCGTTCTCGTTCACCCTTGGCTGAGGCTGGCCGACGAGATCGTCGTCCCGTCTGAGTATTTGGCTGGCGTGTTTGCTGCGCACGGATATCGGACGCGTGTCATTCCGAACGTCGTGGACCTGTCACGATTCATCTATCGAGAGCGCCGAGCCCTGCGCCCTCATCTAATCTCGACACGGAACCTCGAGCCGTACTACCGCGTGGACGTGGTTCTGCGTGCGTTTGCGCTCGTCAAAGCTCAGCGGCCCGACGCGACGCTGACGGTTGCGGGGTATGGAAGCCTCGAGTCTCGGTTGCGTGAGCTCGCCATCGACGGCGTCCGATTCGCCGGCAGGGTGAGTCCGGAGATGATGCCGCAGCTCCTAGCGGAGACCGACATATTCCTGAACGCGTCCGTCGTCGACAATCAGCCCGTCTCGATACTGGAGGCGTTTGCGGCGGGCCTTCCGGTCGTGTCCACCTCACCCGGCGACATTCCGGCCATGGTTCGGCACAAAGAGACCGGCCTCATCGTGCCGCCAAACGATCCCCAGGCCCTGGCCGACGCCGTCCTTCGTCTGATCGATACGCCTGACGATGCGTTGAGGATGGCACGGCGTGCTCGACGACTGGTAGCCCGCCACACATGGTCTGCCGTCAGAGACCAATGGACAGAGGTTTACGCTGAGCAGCGGAATCCGCCGGCAAGCCACGGCAGTGCTCGCCCTGGTGGGAATGCATTCCGCCGGATCCGCCAGATGGCGCTCGCGGAAATCGCGTGCCGCAGCCGTCAGCAAGCCTCGAAGTGGCTCGAGCGACTGAAGCCCTCAGGGCCGGATATCGATCCGGTGGCAGTACTCCGTGCTCACGCACCGGGGTTGGCGCAGCCAGACTTCGCCCTCCGCGCGTTGCACGACAAGGCGCCGCATCGATTCTTCGCAGGAATCGCAGACACCAACACGCCTTCGGTGCTCCGCACTCGTCTGCCGGAAGCCTGCGCTGCCATTGTGACGGCGGCCGACACCCTGATGGACCGGCGGTTTGATCTTCTCGGCTACCAACAGCTGTCGTTCGGCGACCCAATCGACTGGCACCTGGATCCTGTCGGGTCTCGGCGAGCGCCCCTCAGGCATTGGAGCAGCCTCGACCCCCTCGATTCGCAGGTCGTTGGCGACAGCAAGGTGGTGTGGGAGCTGAACAGGCATCAATGGGTGGTCCGATTGGCGCAGGCCTGGGTAATCACTGGCGACACACGGTATGCGACAGCCTGCATCGATGCCATCGACGCCTGGATCGACGCGAATCCTCCAGGTCTGGGCATCAATTGGGCGAGCAGTCTCGAGGTTGCCTATCGCCTGATGTCGTGGTGCTGGGTGATCCTGCTTCTTCGTCACGCGCCCGTACTCTCAGGCCGGTGGGCGATGAAGCTTCTCGCGGCCATGGTGCTGCATGCGAAACACGTTCGCCGGTACTTGTCCTACTACTTCTCACCAAACACGCACCTGACAGGAGAGGCGTTGGGACTCTTCTACGCTGGCTCGCTCCTTCAAGAATGTCGAGACGCCAAAACGTGGCGCGACCTTGGCGCCGACATACTCCTGAAAGAAAGCCGCGCGCAGGTGTCTGCCGACGGGGTGCACTTCGAGCAGTCCACGTGCTACCAGCGCTACACCGCAGAGACCTACCTGCAGTTCATCCTCCTCGCCGCGCGCAATGACGTCACGCTTCCCGACGAGATCAACACGCGCGTTCAGCTGATGGTCGAGTTTCTCGCTGCCGTTCGCAGACCGGATGGATCGATCCCGGCTATTGGTGACAGCGATGGCGGGGAACTTACGCCCCTCATGCAGCGATCACCGGACGACGGTCGCGGGATCTTCGGTGTTGCGGCCGCCCTCTTCGAGCGATCCGATTTTGCCTGGGCCGCAGAAGGCCTGTCTCCGGAAGTCGTCTGGTTGACGGGCGCCGATGGCCTGCTGGCATTTGACGCGCTGCAGGCCGCTCCGTCGAAGGGCAACCCGTCGAGGGTATTCCGCAATGGCGGATATGCGGTCCTCCGAAGCGGGTGGGAGCCGGAGGCGCATCAGTTGATCGCCGACGTCGGACCCCTCGGTTGCCGGATCAGCGGAGGGCACGGACACGCCGACTTGCTGAGCATTCAGTGCGCGGCCTTTGGCGAGCCTTTCCTGGTAGACCCCGGTACGTATTGCTACACCGCCGAAGGCGATTGGCGCAATTTCTTCCGGAGCACCGGGGCCCACAGCACCGTGCTCGTAGACAAACAAGATCACGCCCAGCCATCTGGACCGTTCCGCTGGCATCAGCGTCCAACTGCGCGGCTGCGCGAATGGCGCTCCGACACGAGTTGTGACTATGTGGATGCCGAACACGATGCGTATTCGACCCTCTCCGATCCGGTCAGGTGTCGTCGGCGTGTCGTGTTCGTGAAGCCGCACTACTGGCTCGTCGTCGACGACCTCACCGGGACATCGAGTCATCACATTGATCTCGCCTTTCAGTTTGCGCCCATGAACGTCACGTTGGAGCAACAGTCGTGGGTGCGAGCGGAATCGCCGAAGGGCCACGTGCTATGGGTGTCGACCTTCCCTTCGGCTGGAGTCCACAGGACGTTGGCATGTGGGGATCTGAATCCGATTCGCGGCTGGGTCTCAACCAACTACGGACAACGCCAGCCATCGCCGATGCTGATCTATTCCTCGAAGACGACGTTGCCCTGGCGCGCGCTGACCCTGCTCTGGCCTGATTCACAGCGATCGGGTGTGCCACCTAGTGTCACCGCTATCTTCGACGAAGACGGTCGTCCGGCTGGACTCACGTTCAACGGGTCTCACGCGTCCGTTCATTTCAACGACCAGGCAGTTCTTCTATCCACTAACTGACGTGAAGGCCTCGACATTCACGACACTCCGATGTGCGGCATAGCCGGCATCGTGACCCAGGATCCTCGCGCCCGGGTCGATGCGGCTCGCCTCACTCGCATGCGTACCGTGCTGACCCATCGCGGCCCAGATGGACAGGGCCTCATGCTGGACGGCCCAGTAGGTCTCGCGCACACGCGACTCGCCATCATCGACGTCGCCGGCGGCGAGCAACCCATGAGTAACGAGGATGGCAGCATCTGGGTCGTCTACAACGGCGAGATCTACAACCATGCGGCTCTCAGGTCTGACTTGCAATCGCGTGGTCACCGCTATCGGTCCAGATGCGATACCGAAACCATCCTTCATCTATATGAAGAAAAGGGCGAGGACGTCGTCGATGGCCTTCGCGGAATGTTTGCGTTTGCGATCTGGGACCGAGGGCGCGGACGGCTTCTGCTCGCCCGGGATCGTCTTGGCATCAAGCCTCTCTACTACGCAACGAGCGAGACCGAGTTGCTGTTCGCATCGGAGATCAAGTCGCTGTTGGCGGCGGGCTCCATTCGTCCGACTTTCAACCCGAACGGATTGCCCGAATTTCTATCGACGCGCTTCCTGTCTGGTGACGACACATTCTTCCACGGTGTCAGAAAGCTACTCCCAGGGCATGTACTTACATGGTCACTCGATGGCGGCACGAACACGCGCCGCTACTGGCAACTGCCGACGCCGACGGCCGAGCCGTCCCAGAACGGGCGCATGCGCGCAGCCGATCTGCGAGACCGTCTTGAGGAAGCGGTCGAGAGCCACCTGATGAGTGACGTTCCGGTCGGCGTCTTCTTGTCAGGTGGGATCGACTCGAGCGCGCTTGCCGCGCTCGTGGCACGGGCAACGAAGTCGCGGATTCAGACGTTTGCGGTGGGGTTTGAGGATAAAGAGACGAATGAGCTTCCGTACGCGCGTCTGGCGGCGGAAAGCATAGGGGCCGAGCACCGTGAGGTGACGGTCACGCCGGCCGAATTCTTTGGGGCGCTCCCCCTCTTGTTGTGGCACGAAGACGAGCCCATCGCATTCCCTTCAAGCGTCCCCCTGTATTTTGTTGCTCGGCTGGCAAGTGACCATGTGAAGGTCGTACTGACCGGTGAAGGGGCGGACGAGCTGTTTCTTGGCTACAACCGCTATCGAGTTACCAAGTGGAATGCCCGTTTGGGAACCCCATACTGGGCTGGGGTGCCTCGGGCAATGCAGAGCGGCGTACAGCGCGTGGTTCGTGCGCTTCCGACTCGGCTCGGTCAAATCGCGCGCCGCTCGTTTCTCGGCGTGGCACCAGGCATCCGAGACTTGTACCTCGAGAACTTCGCAGCCATCCCCATGGCGCTCCAGCGGCGCCTGCTTCGCCAACCCGATCTACTCGACCAACGAGACCCCTATGCCGTCGCAGTGCGTTGCTACGAGGAGGCACCGGGAGGACTTCTCGACCGGATCAGCCGGGCTGACCTCCAAACATACCTGCTCGAGTTGCTGATGAAGCAGGACCAGATGAGCATGGCGGCGTCGATCGAGAGCCGGGTGCCCTTCCTCGACGACCGACTCGTCGCACACGTGGCCGCGCTGCCAGGTGACGTGAAGTTGTCCGCCTGGAATACGAAAGTGATGCTCCGAGAGGCGGTGCAAGATCTCCTTCCGCGCGAAATCATCACGCGCGGCAAGCTGGGATTTCCAGTACCACTCGGGCGCTGGCTCCGAGGGGAGTTCGCGTCGGTCGTTGACGAGTTCGTGCTGGGGCCGCGCGCCAGCGCACGAGGCTATTTCGAGCAGGCGGCGCTCACGCACCTGGTCAGCGAGCACCGCGGGGGCCTGTCGGCGCACACCGATCGCTTATGGCTACTCATCAATCTCGAGGTCTGGCTCCGAATCTTTTGCGATGGTGAAGACCCCGCGGACGTCACGCGACTGATCCAGCAGGGCCATCGGTCGCCTGTCACCCGCGCAGCAGCCTGAGTGTGATGCGGATCCTCTGGGTAAAAATGGGCGGCCTCTGGCCGGCCACGACCGGTGGGCGCGTTCGGAGCCTTCAGCTCCTGTCCCACCTGTCCCGCCGGCATTCCGTCACGCTCGTAACCACGCACGCCACGGGCGACGACCCAGACGGCTTGGTGCGACGGCTGGGCGATTGCCAACGGGTCATCTCCGTCCCCCACGCCCTCCAGAAATTTGGCTCGGCCGCGTTTCCGATCACGGTCGCCCGTTCGTGGTTCTCTGCCCTGCCGGTGGATCTCTGGAAGTGGCGAGTCCCCGAGGTGCGACATCAGGTGAGTGCACTTCTGGAAGACGCTTCCATCGACCTTTGTGTCGCCGACTTCCTGGTCACAGTGTCCAACGTCCCTTTACGAGGTCCTGTACCTGTCGTTCTCTTTGAGCACAACGTCGAGTACTTGATCTGGCAGAGGCTCGCCTCGCTCGAGAGACGGCCCCTTCACAGAGCGCTGCTCGAGCTCGAGTGGCGGAAGCTGCGGCACGCGGAGGCCGCGGCGTGCGCCGACGCCGACTTGACGGTCGCCGTATCTGAACACGATCGACAGCGGCTGCTGGGACTCGCCCCGCGCGGCCGTCTCGCCACGATTCCCACAGGTGTCGACACCTCGTACTTCAGGTCGAACGGGCGTTGCGAAATTCCGTCGCGGCTCGTCTTCACCGGCTCAATGGACTGGCATCCGAATGAGGATGCCGTCATCTACTTCTCGAAGGCCATCCTGCCGCTTATTCGTACGGTGGTTCCCGACGTGTCCTTCGTCGTCGTCGGGCGACATCCCAGCCGACGCGTCTGGGATCTCGCCGCAGCCACTGGGGTCGTGGTGACTGGAGCGGTCGACGATGTTCGGCCGTACATCGACGAAGCGGCCGTCTACGTGGTGCCCATGCGGGGCGGGAGCGGCACTCGTCTGAAGCTCTTCGAAGCGCTCGCCATGGCCAAGGCAGTCGTGTCAACCAGCGTTGGCGCCGAAGGTCTCTCGATCACGCCCGGCGTCGAGTTCGCGGTCGCCGATGACCCTGACGACTTTGCGCAGACCGTCGTGTCGCTGATTCAGGACCCGGACCAGCGGCGCGCGCTCGGACAGGCGGGCCGCACGCTGGTAGAGACGCACCACTCGTGGGAACAAGTCGCGCGGCATTTCGAGAACTGCTGCGAAACGGCCGTTGCCGAACATCGGCTCACCCGACGGGTGGCCGCGAGTCCTCCGCAGCTGCCACGAACAGGACCGGTTCGATCCTGATCCGTCGCAGTCGTCACCGGGCGAGCATGGTGACGTTGCGGCCTTGTCGATCATGACGAGCGCACGCGCCTCCAGGCGACCGCTCCCAAAGAACCTCGCACTGCTGCGCCGCTTCGCCAGTTCACTCATCGCCGATCGCCTCGTCGCTCGACACACGCTCCACCGCTAGTCCGCGCGCGAACGCGCCGCCTCCTGGGGAATCCATCATGAACGTTACTGTCTTCGGTCTCGGCTACGTCGGAAGTGTCACCGCTTGTTGCCTCGCACGCGACGGTCATCACGTCGTCGGTGTCGATGTCAACGCTGACAAGGTTGCAATGGTCAATGCCGGCCTGTCGCCCATCGTCGAGCCGGGCCTGCGAGACCTTCTCGCTCGAGTCGTTCGCCAGAGGCGCCTGTCGGCGACCGAGAACGCCGAGGACGCCGTCACCCAAAGCGACATCGCCCTCATCTGTGTCGGAACGCCGGACATCGGACACGGACAGCCAAACCTCGAATCACTTGCGGACGTCGCGACGCTCATCGGTCGTGCGACCAAGCAACGCACGGAGCCTCTTACGGTGGTCATCCGCAGCACCGTGCTGCCCGGAACGACGTCCCGAGTTCGCGAACGAATCGTGGCGGAACAGGCCGCAAGCAGCCGCCCGCCCATTCGAATCGCGATGAACCCCGAGTTCATGCGAGAGGGGTCCGCGTTAGAAGACTTCGAGCATCCTCCTTTCATCCTCGTCGGATGCGACGACCCGGAAACGGCCGACCTCGTCCGCCGCCTCTACGCGAGCGTCAACGCCGCGTTCGTGCAGACGACCCTGCGGACCGCGGAGATGGTCAAGTACGTCAGCAACGCCTTTCACGCGCTCAAGATCTGTTTTGCAAATGAGATCGCGGAACTCTGTGGCGGGCTCGACGCGGATCCCCAGGAGGTCATGGAGATCGTTCGGGAGGACCGCAAACTCAACATCTCGTCGGCGTACCTCCAGCCAGGCTTTGCCTTCGGCGGATCGTGTCTCCCAAAGGACCTGCGAGCGCTGCTCCACGCAGGTCGAATTCACGATGCCTCCACGCCCCTGCTCGGCGCGATTGTCACGTCGAACGACAGTCACATCCGACGCGGCATAGAAACGGTTCTCCGAACACGGCGGCGGCGCGTTGGCGTAGTCGGCCTCGCCTTCAAGCCCACGACAGACGATCTACGAGAGAGCCCGATGGTGGCGCTTGTTGAAGCCCTCATCGGGAAGGGCTGCGACGTGCGCATCTACGACCCCATCGTCGTCGTGGCGCGTTTACAGGGTGCAAACCGGGCATACATCGAGACCGAGATTCCTCACATCGCGTGCCTCCTGTGCGACAGCTCCGAAGCGCTCGTCGAGCACGCCGAAGTGCTGGTGTTTGGCGACGCAGGGACAGAAGCAGCCCGCGTCTTCGCTGAAGCGAGGGCTGGCCAGTCGATCGTCGACCTGACTCATGGTGCGCTCACGAAGCGGATCGAACGCCGCACGAACGTCGCTGCGGTCGTCGACATGGAGGCATAGCCATGCGTCTGACAACGACATGCGCTGTCGCTTCTGTGTGCTTCACCGTGATATCGAGCCCGCGCGAATCCTCGCTATCGGCTCGCTCCGCCACGCTGACGGCTGACGTGACGCCCGCAGCGCACGCCTTGCCAGAGCTCCCGCGCGAGAGCGTTGACACCCGAGAGGTCCCCAGCACGAGACGGCCAATTCGGGTTCCTGAGGGAGGAGATCTGCAGCGAGCACTGAACGAGGCCGAGCCGGGTGACCAGATCGTCCTGGACTCTGGAGCGACCTACCACGGTCCGTTTCGTCTCCGAGAGAAGCCGGGAGAGGGTTGGGTCGTCGTGACTTCGACGGCACATGAACGCCTCCCGCCCGCCGGTGGTCGCGTCAACCCGTCTCATTCCGAGTTAATGCCGAAGCTTCGTGCGTCCTCCGCCGCCGTCGTCACCGCCGAGCCGGGTGCTCATCACTACCGATTCGTGGGCATTGACATCGCACCCAGCGACCGCGCCTTTCTCCATGCACTCGTCCAATTGGGTGGCGACGAGACCGATCCGAACCGCCTTCCGCATCACATCATTCTCGACCGGTGCTATCTACATGGCGAGCCAATGGTCGGAACGCGTCGGGGCATCGCGATGAACTCGCGCCACACCGCGGTCACCGGCTCGTACCTATCCGACTTCAAGGAAGTTGGCGCCGACTCGCAGGCCATTGCGGGATGGAATGGCCCAGGCCCCTTCACCATCTCTAACAACTACTTGGAGGCCGCCGGTGAAAGCGTGATGTTCGGCGGGGTCGATCCGGCCATCGCCGGCCTGGTGCCCGCCGACATCGAAATTACACGCAACCACATGGCTAAACCTTTACGCTGGAAAAAGGGGGACCGTGAGTTTCAAGGCACACCGTGGACTATCAAGAATCTCTTTGAGCTCAAGAACGCAAGGCGCGTTCTCATCGACAGCAACCTGTTCGAATACAACTGGCCCGATGGACAGAATGGGTTCGCCATCCTATTCACCGTACGAAACCAATCAGGGGGCGCACCTTGGTCGGTCGTCGAGGATGTCGTGTTCTCGAACAACGTCGTTCGTCACGCCGGCGGAGGCATCAACATTCTTGGGCTCGACGACAACCATCCCAGCCAGCGGACGCGGCGTCTCGCGATTCGCGGCAATCTCTTCGTAGACATCGGTGGTCAATGGGGCGCGGGCCGACTGTTCCAGCTGCTCAACGGCACCGAGGACATCTCCATCGACCACAATACGGCGTTCCAGACCGGTAGCCTGTTGTTTGGCGGCGATCACGCACCGCACGTGCGATTTGTCTTTGAGGGCAACATCGCGCTCCACAACGAATACGGCATCACGGGTTCCGGGACAGCGTCTGGAACGTCGACGCTGGAACGCTTCTTTCCTGGCTCGCGTGTACGAGACAACGTGATCGTTGGCGGAGATGCCGGCCGGTATCCACGTGACAACTTCTTCCCGTCGACGTTAGAAGAGGCGGGTTTCGTCCCTGGTCCAGACGGGGGCTATCGACGCGTGTCGAGCCGCCTCGGCGTGGCAAGCGATGAGCGCAGCATCGGTGCCGATATCGACGCCCTCACGACTGCAGCCGCCGATGTGTCGAGTCCGCCTCGTGACCCGCCTCCGATGCCCTCTCCCCGCCGCTCTCTCATGGGCACACAGACCTTCGGTTTACCAGATTGGCGATTCGACGGAGACGTCGAGCCGACAGTGTTCTGGGGGGCCCTGTCGCTCCTGGCGTACGTCTACATCGGCTATCCGCTCCTGACCTGGCTCCGAGCGAGCGTACACCCGCAGCATCACTTGCGAGCGCCGATGGAACCGTTCGTGTCGGTGGTCGTGGTCGCCCATAACGAGGCTGATCGCATCGATGCGCGGATCGAAAACTTACTGGCGCTGGACTACCCGCGTGACCGGCTCGAGATCCTGGTGGGCTCTGATGGATCGACCGACGACACGGTACGCCGTGCGAACCGGTACACAAACAGTGCTGTCAGAGTACACGCTTTCGGCGAGTGGCGAGGCAAGGCGGCGGTGCTCGACGACCTTGTACCTCGTGCGCGAGGACAGATCGTCGTCTTTGCAGACGCACGTCAGCGCTTCGAACTCAATGTCCTGCGCGCGCTCGTCTCCCATTTCGCTGATCCGAAGGTTGGAGCCGTGAGTGGTGAACTGATCCTCACAGTTGACGGCGAACTGTGCACGTCAGCCGGACAAGGAACGGCGTTCTATTGGAAATACGAGAAGTTCATTCGACTGCACGAAAGCCGTGCCGCCTCGACCGTCGGCGCAACGGGGTCTATCTATGCCATCCGCCGCTCGCTCTTCGAGCCCATTCCGACGGACACGATCCTGGACGATGTGATGATTCCTTTGCGAATCGTCCGACGTGGGTACTACACACTCTTCGAGCCCGAGGCGCTCGCGTACGATAAGGTGTCGGCCACCGCTCATCAGGAATACGTGAGGAAGCTCCGAACTATCGCAGGGACGTTTCAACTATTCGCGAAAGAACCATGGCTGTTCAATCCCTTCCGGAACCCGGTCTGGTTCGAAACGATTTCGCACAAAGCGCTCCGCCTCGTGATCCCCGTTCTGCACGTCGCTTTGTTCGTCGCCAACGTGGCGCTCATGGACGAGAGCGCCTTCTACCAGTTGACCATGGCTGGGCAGATCGGATTCTACGCCGCGGCGTTTGCCGGGCACGTGCTCCGGCATGCGCACCGGCGACCGGTCGTCGTGACAGTGCCCTACGCGATGTGTCTCCTGGGCTGGGCCACCATCGCGGGGTTCATGCAGTTCATCACCCACCGTCAGCACGCCACGTGGGAGCAAGCGACGCCCACGAGCGTGGCCCTGATGAGCCCTGCGACGCGTCGCAACAGTTAGTCGATCAGATACTTCAGGAGGAAGGCACAATCATGACGTTTGAAACAGCCGACCTCAAGTCGTACAGCGAGACGTTCACGAGCAATGGATAGCTCGGCGACACCGCACTCGTGTAGAACACACGTCCATTCTTGGAGTAGTTCACCTTGCCACGGTCGATGGCGATCTTCAGCGAATCCGCCGCCATGAAGGAGACTTCTGACTTGTACGTGCCGGACTCTCGAACCTCGGCCCTTCCATTCTGCAGCCGCAATGCGAATTGAATGTCGGCCGCTCCAGTCCCCGCGTTGCCGGAGCTCAAACCAATGTAGCGTAAGGTTTGGTTCTCGGCCGCACCAAAGGCGACCGAGCCATCACCAAACTTGATTCGTTGGGCTGAGACGGCTCCGGCATCCGGACAACCGCTGCACCCGCTCGTTTTCTCCAGCCAGTTCCCGCTCGCGGACACGTTGACGAGGTTCGTCCAACGAACCGCTTGAGGTTCCGAGAGGGAAGGAGACGAGCTCGACGACGGAGGAGTCGCCGGCGGATTCGGGGATGGGGACGGAGGTGTGGGCGAGAGTGAAATGGACGGCCCTGCTTCGTCTACGGGAACTCGTACAAGGAACGCATCAAGTCGACTCGTGCCTGCATTGGCAGTCCAGATGAAATATTCGCCCGTAGGGTCGATGTTTCCCTTCGGCAGCTTTGAGTAGTCGTCGCTTCCGCCCCCGGCCGCGTTCAAATCGGTCATGTTCGGGGCCACAACGACCGTGTCGAGCGACCCGTCCAGCCGGAAGCAGACGATCTCGTTCACCCTCGCAAGGTCTTGCCTGTGCGCGTTGCTGGCGCACGCCGTCTGTTCGTTGATCGGGACACCCGCTTGCGCGTTACCGTGCGCCACGTGCCCGAGGCCTACCGTCCAATGCGACATCTGGTAGACGAGATCACCCTGCCCTCGAACAGTCGCCGGCTGTCCGCCATGCATGTCGAGCGCGAAATCCCATAGTCGGAGAGCGCCCGGGCGGGAATTGTAGTTGTCCTCAGCGATCATGTAGCCAAACCCGAGGTCGGAGTGCCCCGCTGCCCCGTCGGAATCGAGGAGGACGCGTTCTGTACGCGTTTGAAGATCGATGATGCGGTTGTCTTCACCCTCGAGGCCATCGACGTTCTCCTTGATGACCAACCAACGGCCGCTCTTGTCGACCTGGCACTCGTCGAAGCTCCCCTTCTTGGGATAGAAGACGGCGCGGCCGGTAGCCTCGCTGTGCACGACGCAGCCGAGCATCTCCCACGTCCCGGCCTGGCGCAGCGTAGCGGAGTGCACCCGGTCGTCGTTGCTCGAGTGCATCTGCCAGAGGTACTTGTCGCTCCCGAACTGCGCGCTGACGTCGAACACTGTCTCGAAGGTGTGTGACTGCACGTCATAACGCAACATGCGAGGGCCGTCGTTCATGTAGAGCACGGTCGGCCGCGTCGCGCTAAAGTACCACCCCTCGCCGCTGCTCCAACTGAACGGGCTGTCTGGAGCGAACAGCGGCCCCTCGTTTCGCGTCCGTGTGGTTCGCTTGTTGTAACTGAAGAGCGACGGCCCCGCGCCACCACTTCGCCGCTCCAGGCCGACGAAGACGAGCATGGTGTCGCTATCCGCATGGTTGTTGATGTTGCTCCAGTAGGAGTATCCGACGGGAAGCACGCAATCGGCGCCCCCGCAGTCGCTGGCGTTCGTCAACCGAACACCTTGGGTGGAATACGGTGATGGAAACGTGAACGCACCCCGAGTTGGCAGCAGCGCCGCCAATTGCGCGGCAGAAAGCCGGGGCCGAAGACCGGCGCTCGTGGCCGAATCGGTAAACCCTCCGGTGGCGTTGGAGGCCTGACCATGCAGGATGTGTCCAGAGACGAAAACGACGGCAGTGACGGTCGCTGACAACGCGACAGCGAAGAGGCGACGTGGCCTCTTCGAGGCCAAAAGCATAGCGATGCTCTCCTACCTACAACTTGATTTCAGCCAAGACCCCCGATCGCGACAGCGGGCACACCACGGGCGTCCGTGCGGAGCACGCTTCGGCCGAGTTCAATTACGCAACGAGGGATTGCTGGGAGAAGCCCTCAGTGGCGAGCAGTTGACGAGCGAATCCGACTCGAAAAACCTTCCCAACGCGTCAGGGGGCGCCGACGCGTACACACCAACGCCGCATTCAAAGAGATAACTACGTTTTGAGCGGGAACACCCGCCCCAAGTCGGCTAAACCACTTCACCGGCCCGCGACAGTTCGCGCAATGGTTACGCAACCACGCGACGTCAACGGTTCGATGCAACTTGTGAATTCACCCGCTGCAGGCGAGCGCTGAAATGTTAGCGAACGATTCGGACCAAGTCAACAAAAAGTACAACGAAAATCGTACGTGGTCTCACGCATGAACGTTGCTCACGCGCGATCACCCACGAGCGTCTCGAAGATCGGACGTAAGCGCCGAGCACTCGCTCCGAGATCTTCCGGGAGCACGCGCGTCGCACCGACCACGGTCATGAAATTCGTGTCACCGTTCCAGCGCGGTACGAAATGCACGTGGAGATGCTCGAGAATGCCGGCGCCCGCTGACTTACCCAGGTTGATCCCCACGTTAATCCCCTGGGGCTGATAGGCGCGGTTCAGTGCTGTCTCGCATCGTTGCGCCAGCCCCGAGATTTCGCGCATCTCTTCGGTCGATAAATCGGACAGCGTTGCCACGTGCCGATACGGCGCCACCATCAGATGCCCGTTGTTGTACGGAAATCTGTTCATGAGGACGTAGCAAAGAGTGCCTGAGAAGACGACCAACGATTCGGTGTCAGAAGAGCGCGGTTCGTCGCAGAACACGCAGCCGGCCGCAGGCTTGGGGCTCGTCACGTATTCGAACCGCCATGGGGAGAATAGGTGATCCATCGATGACCGATGATTGATGATTGATGAAGCTTCATCGATCATCGATCATCGTTCATCCGATCATCGATGATTGTGCAGCATTGGCCCCCGCGGCGTCGGCGGCCTCAGCCTCACGATTGATCAGGTCCTTCAGTTCCTTGCCGGGCTTGAAGTACGGCACCTTCTTTGGCGGAACATCGACCTTGTCGCCCGTCTTGGGATTGCGACCCTTGCGGGGTTGACGCTTCCGCAGTCGAAAGCTCCCGAACCCCCTCAACTCGATCTTCTCCCCGCGATGCAACGCATCGATGATGCTCTTGAACACCGTGTCGACGATGACTTCGGAATGTTTCTTTGTGAGATCGGACACTCGTGACACTTCCTCCACGAGCTCCGCCTTTGTCATGCTGCCGCCCGGTGTGTTCACTGCTGCTCCTCGCAGGGATCCGGGGCCGGGGATCCGGGATCAAGAAACCCGATTTCGGATCCCCGATCCCCGATCCCCGGCCCCTTCTCCACTACCGATTCCTGAAGTGATCGCCAAGCGTGGCGGTGCCGGTGCCCTCGCTCTCCTGGTATGCCTCCCAGTCGGAGCGGAACTCGTCGGACTTCAGCGCCCGAATGCTGAGGCCGATCTTTCGCTCCTGTGGGCTGAGCTTGATGATCTTCATCTGGTAGTTGTTGCCCACCTGGAGATCGATCTTCTCGCCGCCGTGCGAATCATCGAACTCGGACACATGGATGAGTCCCTCGATCCCTTCGTCGAGCTCGACGAAGGCGCCGAAGTTCGTCATGCGTGTCACTTTGCCCTCGATCAGGGCGCCCACCTTATGGCGAGAGAAGAAGTCGTCCCAAATGTCGGTGGCGAGCTGCTTGAGACCGAGCGAGAGCCGCTGATTCTCAGCGTCGATGCTGAGCACCATCGCCTCGACGACGTCGCCCTTCTTGAGCACCTCAGACGGATGCTTGATCCGCTTGCTCCACGACATGTCGGAGATATGGATCAGGCCGTCGATGTCCTCCTCGACTTCGACGAACGCGCCGAACTCGGTGAGGTTCCTGACCTTGCCCTTGATGCGCGTCCCGACCGGATACTTCTCGGCCAGGTCGTGCCAGGGGTTGCTCTCGACCTGCTTCAGACCAAGTGAGATGCGTCGTGCCGCGGGATCAACCCCGAGCACCATCGCATCCACGCTGTTACCGACGTTCAGGATCTTCGACGGATGCTTGACGCGCTTGGACCACGACATCTCGGAGACGTGAATCAAGCCTTCGACGCCCGCCTCGAGCTCCACGAACGCACCGTAGTCGGTCAGGCTCACGACCTTGCCGCCCATGCGCGCACCAACCGGATAGCGATCCTGCACGGTGGCCCATGGATCTTGCACGAGCTGCTTGTGTCCCAGTGACACGCGCTCGGTGCCGGTGTCGTACTTGAGCACAATCACGTCCACTTCGTCGTTGACTTTGAAGAGCTCAGACGGGTGGCCAACGCGGCCCCAGGACATGTCGGTGATGTGGAGCAGGCCGTCGATGCCACCCAAGTCGATGAACGCGCCGTAGTCAGTGATGTTCTTGACTGTGCCCCGAAGCGTCTTTCCTTCCGACAGTGTTTCGAGCGTCGTCTTCTTCTTCTCGGCGTTCTCCTCTTCGAGCAGCGCCTTCCGCGACAAGACGATATTGCCGCGCTTCTTGTTGACCTTGATCACGCGCATCCGGAGCTCCTGCCCCCTCAACGCGTCGAGATTGCGAACCGGACGCACGTCGATTTGCGACCCTGGCAGGAAGGCGCGCACGCCGATGTCCACAGCCAGGCCACCCTTGATGCGTTCGATCACGCGGCCGATGACGACCTTCCGCTCGGCGTAAGCCTTCTCGACCTCATCCCAGATCTTCATCTTCTCGGCCTTCTCGCGCGAGAGCACGATGTGGCCTTGCCGGTCTTCGGTCCGTTCGAGCAGCACGTCGATCGTGTCGCCTGCCTGAACGGTGATCTGACCGTTCTCATCTAGGAATTCGCTAATCGATATCAGCCCCTCGGACTTGTATCCGACATCGACCACCACGGCGGACTCAGTGACTCTGAGCACCGTGCCCTTGACGACCTCGCCTTCCGCCATGTTGCGGAAGCTGTCGTCGTAGAGGTCCAGCATGGCGGCCAGTTCACCTGGATCCATGTCTTCGTGGTGCATCGGCTTGAAGGACGGTCCCGCCGGTTTTCCTGATCGGGTGCGTCCCGGCGCGGGTTGCACCCCCAACTCGGGAGACACCAACCCGTTATCTACATTCGCCATTACGTACAAATCCTCCTGACATCGTTATTGCCCTTCGGCTCAAGTCATGCTGAGCTTGGTCGAAATAGGCGCCGGTTTCTGTTGCGGGGACCGGCCCCCCGCAGCTATAAGGGCGTTGGAGATTTTCGAGGGGAAGACGCAGAATGCCGCGCCTGGCGTGCTCGCCCTTGCGAGTGCACCCTGCAGCGACCTCTCCTTCGCCGATAAGCTCCAGAGTCTACGTGACTTATCGGAAACTGTCAAGGTAAGCGAAAGGATGTTTCCATGGCCAAACGGAAGGCCGATCCACGCCGTCGTCGCAAGACTGCCCCGAAACGCGCCCATACTCGCGCGGCCCGCGGCGCCGGCCGAAGAGCGGCTGCTCGTAAACGCCCTGGCCGGAAACGACCTGCACACAAAACCGCCGGCCGAAAGGCCGTCGCGAAGAAGGCGGCTACGCCCTCCCGGAAATCCGCGTCGAAGCAGAAGGCCGTGGCGAAGAAGCGCGCGCGACAGAGCGCCCGCGCGATCGTCAAAAGCAAGGTCCTAAAGAAAGTCGCCGCCAAGCGTACCAAGAGCATCGCGAAACGAAAGGTCATCGCCAAAGGTAATCGCAAGATCGTGGCAACGCGTCTCGCAACCGCGCCGAACATCGCCGACCGCACCCCGAAGGCGAAGGCCCAACCGCGAGTGCTGCCGCCAGCATTGACACGTGCCAAGGCCGCCGCGGCACAGAAACGGAAGCTGATCCCCGGCCTCAATCGAGAGCGCCGCACGATTCGCGACGACGACGATGTCGCGCTCACCCCGGTACCGTCGCCACCCTCGTCGCTGGACCTCGACCGGACCGCGTCATCCGCACGGTCTGGCCGGCGCGGGTTGCGAGAGAAGTTCGACGAGCACACCGAGACGAGTCCGGCCATTACCGGCGGCGACGTGGACGCGGATTGGGAGTCCGCATACAGCGTTGGCGACGAAGCCCCAGGCGGGGACAATCCCACGCCGGATCAAGACATCGTTGACGAGATCGGTCGAGCCGTCGGAGTGGAGTATCAGGACAACGAGGAGCTCAAAGGCGAGAAGAAGATCACCGATCGCGACAAGCATCGCTGGGAACTGGACCCGGCGTCCGCGGAGGATTACGACGACCGCTGAGGCACGGTGACCTACCCCCGTTTGCAACCCGAGTCCCGGAAAGCCTGGCGTTCGTGGCTTGCGAAACACCACGCGTCCTCGTCCGGAGTCTGGCTCGTTTACGCCAAGAAGCACACCGGCATCCCTTCCCTGACCTACAACGACGCCGTCGAAGAGGCGCTTTGCTTCGGATGGATCGACAGCAAGGTCAACTCGCTCGATGATGACCTGTACATGCAAGTCTTCACGCCGCGGAAATCGAAGAGCCTGTGGTCGACGTTGAACAAAGCACGAGTAGAACGAATCGTGGCCGCCGGGCTCATGACCGCGGCCGGGATGGCGCTCGTCACATTGGCCAAGAAGACCGGCACGTGGGACGCGAGGGCGCACGTCGAGACGTTGACCGTGCCGCCGGAGCTTCAGAAGGCGCTGAATTCGAACGCAGCCGCGAGAAAGAACTGGCCCGCTTACAGCCCAGCGATGCGGAAAAGCTTCCTCCTCCGGCTGTCGAATGCCAAGCGGCCGGAGACGCGCGCGCGGGAGGTGCAGGCGATTGTCGGCATCGTGGCGCGCAAGATGTCGCGTGCCGAGCTCATGGAACGCTCCGGGTTTGCGAAGACAAAGAGACCCGCGAAGAGAAGCTAGCTTCCGGCCTACGCCGGGAACCACGCCTAGAAATCACTCGGTCGTCGGCCGATTCCCACGATACTGCACGCTGAGATCACGTTCAATTTGCGCCGTGCCGCCAATTCCAGCAACTCATCGCTTTCCGCACCAGGATTGATCCAGATCTCCGGAATGTGCTTCCGTTCGAACTCGTCCAGCAACCGAAGCGCGACATCAGGCTGCACGTAGACAGTCGCCATGTCGATCGGTTGGGGGACATCCATGACCGACGCGTAAGCCGCGATGCCTTCGACCTCAGTCTCGTGAGGGTTGATCGGAACCACCGTATGTCCCTCGGCCTTGAACGCGCGTAGCGCCTTGTTTCCAAATTTCGATCGATCGCTCGAGGCTCCGACGACGGCGACGGTTTTGGCCATGGAGGAATTATTACAGGTGCTTAGTGCTTCGTGCCTGGTGCTTGGTTTGTGCCTGGTGCTTAGTTCGTGCTTGGTGCTTGGTGCTTGGTGCCTCGTGCCTGGTTCGGGCTGTGCTTAGTGCTTCGCCGTGTCGAGTGCCGAGAGTGGTGGCATTTCGGCATCGAACTGGCATTACCAGATCCTCGATGGGAGTTAGTCGCTTCGAGGATTTACGCGTATGGCAGCAGGCCCACAGGTTCAGCAATGAGGTCGGCCGAGTAATCCAGCAGGGCCCCCTGATGTCGGACACCGCACTCTGCCATCAACTGAATTCGGGGGAGTGTCAGGAATTTCGTGTGTGAGGCGGGTTGACGTCGTGCTCTCGTTCTTCTCCTTCATTCAGCAAACGATGATGCGTGTGGGCGCTGTGGGAAACCGCGTCCTGGGCGGTTTTCCAAGGAGCGGTGGGCGCGTTCTGTGCGTCCACGGCTCCGGCAGCGTCCATGCGCCGTTGCATTTTACGCCGACGATGGGGAAAAGCGACCTTCGTACAGGATCGCGAATTGATTCATCGCCAGCTTCCAGAAGCGTGGCCCTTGCACCCATTTCGCCGTGATGTTGCGCAGCGCGAGCCAAATGAGCTTCGTGGCGGCTTCGTCAGTGGGGAAATGACCACGGGTTTTGATGATCTTCCTCAGCTGCGCATGGACGCTCTCGAGGGCGTTGGTGGTGTAGATCAAGCGGCGGACCTCTGGCGGAAACGCGAAGAACGGAATCACGTGGGTCCACGCGCGGCGCCAGGACGCCACGACGGTCGGAAACTTCCGGCCCCAGGGCCCGCGCTCGAAGTCGTCCAGCGCGGCACTCGCGGCCTCGGCGCTCGCCGCGGTGTAAATGGCCCGCAGCGCCGTCGCCATGGGCTTGCGCTCTTTCCAATTCGCGAAGTCCAGACTGGACCGAATCAGATGCACGATGCAGGTCTGCAGGGTGGTTTCGGGAAAGACCGCGGCGAGCGCCTCGCTCATCCCTTTGAGGCCATCGGTGACTGCGATCAAGATGTCCTGACACCCGCGCGTTTTCAGATCGGTGAAGACCTTCATCCAGAACTTGGCACCTTCCGTCTGCTCGATCCACAGGCCGAGAATGTCGCGCGTGCCGTCCGGCAGGACCGCGAGTGCCAGATAGATCGCTTTGCTGCGGACCGTGGCTTCGTCGCGAATCTTCACCCGCAGCGCATCGAAGAAGACGACCGGATACATCCGCTCGAGCGGCCGGCTTTGCCAGGCGGTCACCTCGGCCAGGATGCCATCGGTCACCGTGCTGATCAGATCAGGCGAGACCTCCACGTCGTACATCTCCGCGAGGAAGCCCTGGATTTCTCGCACCGTCATCCCGCGCGCGTACAGCGCCAGGATCTTGTCGTCGAAGCCGGTGAAGCGGCGTTCGTGTTTCGCAATCAGCCGTGGCTCAAACGTGCCGTCGCGATCGCGCGGCACCTCGATCGCCAGCCGGCCGTCATCGGTGAGGACCGTTTTGCTGCCGGCCCCGTTGCGGTGATTCGTCGTGTCCTCGGGTTTCGTGCCACCCGGCGGGTACCCCAAATGGTGGGTCAGCTCGCCGCCGAGCGCGCGCTCGATGATCGCTTTCTTGAACCGACGGACCGCCGCGTCGAGCTCCTCCGGCGAGATCGGCCCTTGGCCGACGAATTGATCGAGAATGTCGGACGGAACGGGTGCGAGTGGCGAGTCAGGGGTCAGCAACTTTCGTCTGCGGCGCATAGGCTCTCCTCATGCTATGCCCCACACACGAAATTTCGGATACCCTCGAATTCGGCCGCCTTATCCATCCTCGCAAATATTGCCGAGGGCTTCGCTCGAGGCGGTCGCAAAGAGTTCGCACAATTCGTTCGAATCGCTGCCGCATCGAACGCGGAAGCACAAGCTCTCTTGCACGCCGCGTTCGGACGTCATTACTTGTCACAGACAGAGTATGGCCACCTGACCGGCATGACAGACAGCATCGGACGCATGCTCCGAGTGCTGGGACAGCGACTGCGCGAGCTCCGCCCGCCGGCCTCGACGACGAGCTGAGTCCTGAGCTGGGCACCAAGATACGAACCAGGCACTAAGCACTTACACACCAGGCACAACGCACCAGGCACCAAGCACCAGGCACGCACCGAGCACCACGAACCAGGCACCAAGCACCAGAGAGTTCTGTACAATCCCGCCAGTGCCCCGGTCCGTCCTCTCGCTCGTGCTTCTGTCCTTCTTCACCTTCTTCCTCGGTCTCGGCCGCCAGGCGATCACCGACTCTGATGAAGCCTTCTACGCCGAGGCCTCTCGCGAAATGGTCGAGCTCGGTGACTGGCTCACACCGCACTTCAACTACGAGGACCGCTGGCAGAAGCCGGTCCTCTATTACTGGCTCACCGCAGCGACAAACACGATCGCCGGGCCAACTGAGTGGGCAGCACGCTTCTGGTCGGCCTTTTCGGGCCTCGGGCTCGTGCTGATCACATGGGCGGCAGCCCGAACAGTCACTCGTCACGACGGCACCGCCTGGATCGCGGGGGCGATCGTGGCCACCTGCTTCGGCTACTTCACAATGGCGCGGTCGGCGTTGCCGGATCTGCCGCTGGCCTTTCTGTCGACTGCGTGCATCTGGGCGGCCCTACGCGCAATCGACGACCTGACCAGCAAGACGAATCTGCGCTGGTGGGCACTGGCCGGTCTCTCCGGTGGTCTCGGCTTCCTGATGAAGGGGCCGGTTGCCGTCGTGATCCCCGCCATTGTGCTGCTGCCGATCTGGTGGCTCGAGCGTCGCGTGCTCGCCATCCAGTGGCGCGGTGTCATCGTGGCCTTACTCGTGGGCGCACTGGTCGGCATCCCATGGTATGTGGCCATGACGATCGAACATGGTGCCGCCTACGCCCGGAGTTTTTTCGTCGGCGACAACTTCGAGCGCTTCGCCACGGCTCGGTTCAACGACCCACGCCCAGTCTGGTTTTACGTCCCAATCGTCTTGGGCGGAATGGTGCCGTGGTCCATCTACCTGGCGACGTTTTCTGGATGTGCAATCGTCGACGTGCTCCGCAGGAAACGACGTTTCACCGGCACGGAGTGGCGGCTGATGCTCTGGGCCGGCATGCCATTGCTCTTCTACACGCTGTCTATTGGTAAACAGCCTCGCTACATCTTGCCGATATTGCCACCGCTGGCGATCCTCCTCGCTGCCTCCCTCGTCGCGCGAAGTGGCGCCGGTGGGACATCACGCGCCCGCCAGCCCGCTCTGAGCGCTGCGACGTGGACCACAGGGGCACTGTTCGTGGTTCTGGCAATCTTGCTGGCTCGCATGCAGCCACTCTTCATCACGACGTACCCGTGGGCGACGTGGAGCGGCGTGATCGCCATCGCCGTTGGCGCGGTGGCTATCGGACGTGTCGCGGCCAGACGCGCCTGGACACTCCTGCCCGCGACCGTCGCGCTCGCGGGCGCGGTGCTGCTGCTGGCCATCGAGTTCGGTGCGGAGGTTGGCAACCGGCCAGAGGCCGTTGAACAGATGGCCGCGGAAGTTCGCAGACACCGCACGTCGGGTGAGCCGGTCGCCGCCTATCAAGTATTCGTTCGCAATCTTGTTTTCTATACCAGAGCGCGCCAGACGGATCTCTTTGACGAGCAGAGTGCGGTCGCGTTCGTCAGATCTGACGACCGCGTGTTGCTGGTGGCAAGCGCGAAGGACCTTCCGCACCTGCAAACGGCGTCCGGTGTCGCGTTGCGGACCCTCGCCAAGGTCGAGTACTTCAATGCCGCCAACATCCGACTTCGCACACTGCTTCGGGCCGACCCGGCGGCCGAGCTCGATGTCGTATTGCTGGTAACGAACCGGTAGTCCGGCGCCCTTCTCCTACGGAAAGATCTTGCCGGGATTCAGAATGCCGTTCGGATCGAAGGCAGTCTTGAGACGCTTCATCAGCGCGATCTCATCGGCCGACAGTTCGATGGTCAGATACGGGGCCTTGGCGAAGCCGATGCCGTGCTCCCCGCTGATCGACCCTTCAAGGGCTACGACAGATTCAAACAGTCGGCGCTCGGCCCGCATTGCGCGCTCCCGCTCCTCTGCGTTGTCGCGCTCCACCATCAGATTGACGTGAATGTTTCCGTCGCCAGCGTGACCGAACGACGCGATCTGCAGCCGATAGTCTGCGCGGAGCGCAGCGATCACCTCGAACAACTCAGGCACTCGCCCGCGTGGGACGACGACGTCGTGGTTGATCTTCAACAGGCCGGTCGCTCTCAATGCCAGCGACAGCGCTCGCCGCGTGGACCAGAGTTCGTCGCGTTCGGTGTCTGTCGCCGCGCGTAACACCGCGATCGCCCCGACGCGTTCGCAGGCGCGCGCAACGCGGGCGATCTCCTCGTCCACAGCAGCAGGGGTTCCGTCGCATTCCACAATCAGCAGCGCCTTCGCCTGTTGCCCCGCACCTGTGGGCACGACGGGGCGACCGACGTGACGTTCCACCGCGCGGATCGAATCCTCGTCGATCAGTTCGACGGCACAGGGAACCACGCGGTCGCTGATGATCGCGGTCACGGCGTCCACGGCGTCCCGAATTCCCGAGAAGGCGGCTGACAGCGTCGCTCGCGCCGGCGGCTTGGGAATGAGACGGAGTGTGATCTTCGTGACAATCGCCAGCGTACCCTCGGACCCGACCAGAAGCTGCGTCACGTCGTAGCCCACGACATTCTTCACGGCCTTCGAACCAGTGTGCACGACTTCGCCCGTCGGCAACACCGCCTCGAGTCCGAGGACGTAGCGTTTCGTCGTGCCGTATTTGAACGCCCTCGGGCCGCCCGCGCACTCGGCGACGTTGCCGCCGAGCGACGAAGTCTCGAGACTAGCCGGGTCTGGCGGATAGAACAGACCGACCTGCTCCACGGCGCGCTGAAGGTCTGCGGTAATCACGCCCGGCTCGACGACCGCAACGAGATTGACGTCGTCAATGTCGAGAATCCTGTTGAGGCGCTCCATCGACAACACCACGCCTCCGGCGGTTGGGACAGCCCCGCCGGTATAGCCCGTTCCCGCGCCGCGCACCACGAGCGGAACGCGATGGTCGTTGCAGAGCCGCGCGATCGCGGAGACTTCGTCAGTGTTGGCGGGAACGACAACCAGATCGGGACGGTGTCCTTTCCCCAGCGCATCGACGCCGTACGCGTCAAGAGACCCTGGGTCCCGGCGCACACGATCGGCGCCAACGACGGCGGCTATATCGTCAGCGAAGGACTGTGTGAGAGATGCCATTCTGACTACGAAGACGCGTGGCCACGAAGGATCTTCGTAAACTTCGTGGCCGAATCCTGGGTTTACGCGCCGGCTCGAGCCGGTTGGAGGGACTCAGCGAAGCGCAGGATGCGATCGGCGCCTTCGCGCAGCTGCTCCATTGACGTCGCGTAGGAGATACGCACGTAACCCGGCGCATCGAAGGCCTCGCCCGCCGTGACCACGACGTGCTCGTGCTCGATCAGGGCCTGTGCGAAATCCGTCGACGTGCGGATGCCGTCTTGCGACAGCAGGCCGGAGATGTCTGGGAACAGGTAGAACGCTCCCATGGGCTTGACGCACCGAATCCCCGGATGTGCGGTCAACCACGCATGAATATTGTCGCGTCGTCGTCGGTATTCGCCGAGCATGTCGTGCACGGGAGCTTGCGAGCCGGTCAGCGCAGCCACCGCGGCCTTCTGCGTCACCGACGCGATGTTGGAGGTCGTCTGTCCCTGAATGATGTTGAAGACCGACGTCAACTCTTTCGGAGCGATGGTCCAGCCACATCGCCAGCCGGTCATCGCGTAGCCCTTCGACGCCGAGCCGGCCAGTACTGTCCGGTCGCGATGCCGATCGAACAGGATCTTGGGCAGGTTGTGCGGGACCGGTTCATAGATCAGCTGCTCGTAACAGAGGTCGACGACGACCCAGATGCCGCGCTGGGCAGCCGCATTCGCAATCGCCGCAACCGTCTCTTCCCCGATGAGCGCACCTGTCGGGTTGCCGGGCGACGTCAGGATGATCGCCTTGGTCCGCTTGGTGATTGCGGCGATGACTGCCTCTGCTTGCAGCGCAAAACCGTCTTCGGACCGTGTCGGCACGACCACGGGGGTGCCACCGACCAACTTGACCTGCTCTGGAATCGTCGGCCAGTACGGCGCGTGCATGATGACTTCGTCACCTGGATCGATGAGCGCCAGCGCGGTGTTGAAGAGCGCCTGCTTGCCACCAACCGTGACGAGCACCTCGGCCGGAGTGATATCGACGCTGTAGTCGGCCTTGTAGCGAGCTGCGATAGCTGCCCGCAGTTCCGGGATACCAGCAGCTACTGTGTACCGCGTGAAGTTTTCGTCAATAGCCGCCTTGCCTGCGGCCTTGACGTGCTCTGGTGTTGGAAAGTCGGGTTCCCCTGCACTGAAGTCCACGACACTGACTCCAGCGCGCCGAAGACGCTCGGCTTCCGCGGCCACTTTCAGCGTCGCCGACGCTGACACGTTGGACATCCTCTGCGCAAACATGTCGTGCTCCCCTACCCTTTGCCCCTTTGACCTTTGCCTTTCGACCCTTTGCCCCTTTGACCTTTGCCTTTCGACCTTTGACCTTCTAACCCCTTACCCCCGACCCCTGCTTTTTTCGCATCCAGTCCTCGACAACGCTCGGCACAAGCGCGCGAACGTCGCCGCCAAGACTGAAGACTTCCTTGATGAGGCGCGAGCTCAGATACGTGTACTGCTCGGCCGGCATCATGAACACCGTCTCGAGCGTCGGCTCCAGGTGACGGTTCATCAACGCCATCTGAAACTCGTACTCGTAGTCCGACACGGCGCGGATCCCTCGAACAATCGCGCTGGCGCGCTTGCGTCTCGCATACTCGACCAGCAGACCGTCGAAGATGTCCACTTCGACGTTCGGGTACTCGCGAAACACTTCCCGAATGATCGCGATCCGCTCGTCGGGCGTAAAGAGCGGCGTCTTGTCTGAATTGACGAGGACAGCCACCAGAATGCGCTCGAACAGATGCGCACTCCGCAAAATGATGTCCACGTGGCCGTTCGTCAGCGGATCGAACGAGCCGGGAAATATCGCGAGGCGACCGTTCGGCGGACCAGCAGAGGTCATCGTCTCTCCAGCGGGGCCTCAGAGCCCACGCGATGGGTCAGGAATGTTAGCGTGCTATCCCCGGATCTGACGTCACGCGTGCGCCCGAGCGACATCGGGACGTCCGGTTCATCCCGCGTCGCACGCTCGAGAACCATCACACCACCCGATGCCAGCCGTCCAGCGGCTGCATCGAGTACCTCGGACACATTGGGGAGCGAGTACGGTGGATCCAGCAGAATCAGGTCGAACGTCGTGCCCGCCGAGAGACGCCGGAGTACTGCGATGACGTCCCCGCACTCGATAGTATAGCGTCCGGTCTGCTCGCAAACCTCGGCGTTTTTCTCGATAAGGGCAACGGCTCGCCGGTCGGATTCGACAAACATGACAGAAGCCGCTCCGCGGCTGAGCGCCTCGAGGCCGACGGCACCGGTTCCCGCAAACCCGTCGAGGACCCGAGCATCCACGATCCGGGGCGCCAGGACATTGAAAAGCGTTTCGCGCAGCTTGTCCGACGTTGGACGCAGCCCCTCCCAAGTTGGCGCCTGGAGGCGGCGGCCTTTGAAGCGTCCCGCGATGATTCTCACGACTCCACCACGAAGGCCATGGTTTTAACCGACCTCAATGAGCCCAAACTGTTCCTGCCATCGCTCCCTCACAAACACGCTCAACGCATCGCTGAGGCCCTCTTGATCGACGAGCCTGCGCGCCTCCTGATGCGCCTCCTCCATGATCTCGCGGTCGCGAACGAGGTCGCCTGTCCTGAGCTTCGGTAGACCAGATTGTCGGGTGCCGAAGAAATCCCCAGGGCCCCTCAGTTCGAGATCGCGCTCCGCGATGGCGAATCCATCGTGTGTGGCCGCCATCGTGCTCAGCCGTTCTCTCGCGTCGTCGGTCCAAGGTGACTGATACAGGAGGATGCAGTGCGACTCCCACGAGCCGCGACCAACGCGACCGCGAAGCTGATGGAGTTGCGACAAACCGAATCGCTCCGCGTGTTCAACGACCATGATCGATGCATTAGGCACGTCCACGCCGACTTCCACCACTGTCGTCGCCACGAGGATGTGAACCCGTCCGGCAACAAACGCCTGCATTACACGTTCTTTGGCGTCGGCCTTCATTCGGCCATGAAGCAGCGCGACCCGATAGGCGGGGAATACCTCTGCCTGGAGATGGTCGGCCATCTCGGTGGCTGACTTGAGATCGATCTTCTCCGACTCTTCGACCAGTGGATAGATGACGTACGCCTGACGTCCGGCATCGAGCTGTCCACGAATGAGTTGGTAAATCTCGTCGCGCCGCGACTCCGGCTTGACCCACGTTTTGACCGGGGTGCGCCCGGGTGGCAAGTCCGTGATCTTCGAGACGTCGAGTTCGCTGTAGTCGGTCAGCGCCAGCGTGCGTGGGATCGGCGTCGCGGTCATCAACAGCACATCCGGCCGCAAGCCTTTCGCGCGAAGCGCCGCTCGCTGGCCGACGCCGAACCGATGCTGCTCGTCGATGACCACGAGTCCCAGCTTCTGAAAAGTCACTTGCTCTTGCACGAGCGCGTGCGTGCCGACAATCAGGTTCGTCGTGCCGCGCTCGATGTGCGCGGCGAGCGTGTGCTTCCGAAGGCCTGGCGTGCTGCCCGTCAGCAAGTCGACACGAAACCTCGACTGCGACAAAAGCCTCGCGATGTTGGCGTAGTGCTGCGTCGCCAAGATCTCGGTCGGCGCCATGAAAGCCACCTGCAGCCCGTTCTCCATCGCCACGATGGCCGCGAGGAGCGCGACGATCGTCTTTCCGGCACCGACGTCACCCTGCAGCAGTCGGTGCATGGGCTGGCTCCGCAGCATGTCGTCGACGATCTCTTTGGTCGCCTGGCGCTGCCCTGGCGTCAGCTTGAAGGGCAGAACCTTCGCAGCTGAGGCACGGATGCGGTCGTCGACGCTGAGGACGTGAGGCTTCAACTCCGCGGTGGTCGCGTGACGTCGAAAGGCATGGCCGACCTGAAACAGGAAGAACTCCTCAAAGATCATCCGGCGCTGGGCGGGTGATCGAAAGGCGTTCAGCACGGCCACTGTCGCGTCGTTCGGCGGAAAGTGTGATTCCTCGATGGCCTGACGCCGGGGCACGAGTCGAAGGCGCGCGCGGAGGCTCTCCCCCAACAGGTCTGGAATCTCGGGAGGCAACTGGTCCAGAACTTGGCGGACCATTCTGCGCTGCATGTTGGGCGTCACGCTGCCGGTCTTCTCGTAAAAGGGGACGACGCGACCCGTGTGCAGGCCTGAGAGGTCGTCCGACACCATCTCGTACTCGGGGTTCATGAAATGCAGACCCGACGAGTCGAGTTTGACGTCGCCAAAGATCACGACTGGCAGATGAGGCTTGAGGATGTCAGCAAGATATGGCTGGTTCATCCACGTGCAGCGGATGGCCCCGCTGGTGTCACCGACCACGGCGTTGAAGATCTTGAACCCTCGCCGCCTGGTGACCGTCAGCTTCGCGCTCTTGATGTCGCCGAGCACGGCGGCCCTGTTGCCCGGACGCAGCGATGCAATCGGCTGCATGTGGCTGCGATCCTCATATCGGAATGGGAGGCGATAGAGCAGATCCTCGACCGTCACGAGGCCCGCGCGCTTCAGGTCGGCCGCCTTGCGCGGACCGACTCCCTTCAGAAACTGCAACGAAGTTGTCAGGAGATCGACGATCACGACGTGATCGCCGCTACTGGACGACGATGAACTGCCCCTGGGTGACCTCGATCTGCTTGATCTTTGCGGGCAACTCGAACGGTTGATCTAATCGGATGCCCGCGGATTGATCGGACGACTTGGAGTAGTACGACACCAGTTCCTGGAGCAGGGCGCTCGGCACCGGGATTCCGGCCACCTCGGCTTGGTCCATCTCGAATCGGCCCTGTCCGTCTTTGGTGCGCAGCATGCCAGTCACCGCAACGTCGACCTGCTTACCGAGAAAGTTCCAGGGATCCAGGGCGCTTCCTCGCGAACGACGCTTCGAAAACGCCTCCAGGTCCACTGTTGCTTGGCCCTTCACTGCGCCGCCTGGAAGAATCGTGACTTGTGGATTGATCACGCCCTCGGGAAGGTCGGCCTCGGAGCTGTAGGTGAACCAGGAGTTGACCTCACTCTCGGTCACGGTCGTTCGTCGAACAGGTGCATTCGTCGGCTGACCCTGTTTCCGAGTCACCTGCCCCTGTTGCTTGATGACGGCGATTTTTCGCGACAGAGACTCGGCCTGCTGACGCGTGACGGTCGCCCCGTCCAGTGCCCCGACAACGACGAGCCCAGTGAGTGAGCAAATGACGACGGCACGAAGGGTCATGTCCTTTACCGCCTTTCCCTAGGTTCCTTATCGAGTGTAGCACTCGAACGGCGTATGTAGGGCTTGATTTTCGCCTTATGTTCGTCGTACAGTCGCGGGCGTCCGCCGACCCAACCGAAGCCTGTCCTTCGGCCTGAACCCGGCGACTGGAGGCAGCCGTGCTCCCGCTTACAAAACGGCAGCGTGAGATTCTCGACTACTTGAACGAGTTCATCCAGCAGCATGGCTACGCGCCGAGCCTCGAGGAAATCGGTCGGCGCTTCAACCTGTCGTCGCTGGCCACCGTGCACAAGCACCTCACCAATCTCCAGGAGAAAGGTTTCATTCGGCGCGCGTGGAATCGCAGCCGGTCCGTGGAGCTGGTTCCCGCTCGTGGTGCTGGTCGCGCGTTGGAACTCCCGTTGCTCGGCTTCGTCGCCGCCGGGGTCCCCATCGAGGCTGTGGCCGGCAGCGAAACGATCGCTGTTCCCGAAAGCCTGGCGGGCAAGCGCGACAGCTACGTACTTCGCGTCAAAGGCGATTCGATGATCGACGAACAGATCCGCGACGGGGACTTCGTGATTGTGGAGGACCGCAAATCGGCCGACAACGGCGAGATGGTGATCGCGCTCGTGGGCGGCCAGAACGTCACCCTCAAGAAGCTCTACCGGGAGAACGGAAGAATCCGTTTACAGCCGGCCAACCCGGCCATGCAGCCTCTTATGATCGACGCCGATCAGGTTCAAATTCAAGGCGTCGTGGTAGGAGTGATGCGAAGATACTGACACCCTATGTCTGACCAGCCAGAACGCAAGCAGATCAACTTCACCATCGTGCCCGACGAACAGCCTGGCGACCCGCGCACGTACGCCAATTTCTGCTCCATCGCGCACACGCCATTCGACTTCACGCTGACGTTCTGTGAGGTGATGCCGCTCTCGGACAAAGAGCTCCGCGACGCCGAGAGCGACCACACTGTCCGCGCCCCTGTCCGTAGCCGCGTGGTGGTGCCGGTCCAATTCGTCCCGAACCTGATCGCAGCTCTTCAAGAGCACATGCGCGTCTTCTCCGAGACGTACTCGAACGTCGGGTGGACCAAGGCGGGGCCGATTCACTGATTCCATGAAGTCGCCGCGCACGATTCGGCGTGTGATCGACACACTCGCCGAACAGCACCCCAACGCGGATACGGAACTTCACTATCGCAACGCCTACGAGCTCCTCGTGGCGACGATGCTGTCGGCGCAGTCAACGGATGCGCGGGTCAATATCGTTACGCCTGCACTGTTCGAGCGGTACCCAGACGCCACGGCGCTCGCGTCGGCGACCACGGCCGAGCTCGAGCCACAGATCGTCTCGACGGGGTTCTTTCGGCAGAAGTCCAAGGCGCTCCTGGCCATGGCTCAAGCCCTCGTGGAGAACCACTCGGGCCAGGTACCGGCCGACATGGACGCACTCACGAAGCTCGCCGGTGTCGGACGAAAGACCGCGAACGTGGTGCTCGGGCACGCGCTCGGAGTGCCGGGACTCCCGGTGGATCGCCACGTCCTCCGCGTCGCGAATCGAATCGGCATCGCCGAGGGCGACGACCCCGAGAAAGTCGAGGCACAACTCTGCATCGCCTTGCCGAAGGAGATGTGGACCCTCGCCTCCGACGTGCAGATTCTCCATGGACGGCGAATCTGCAGACCTCGCCCCCTGTGCGATCAGTGCTTCGTGAGCGACGAGTGCAACTTCTATATTCGGGACTCGGGACTCGGGACTCGGAATCAGGCACTCGTGGCTGGCGACACGAAGCCCAAGCGCCGCCGGGCGAAGGCTTCGAAATCCCCACCGAAACGCCGGGCTCGAAAATCGAGTTCCGAATCCCGAGCCCGGAGCTCTGGATCCCGGCTCCCTGGTCCCCGACCCCGGCTTGCGAAGAAGAAATGACGCGCGCCGCGTTCGAGCAGCTCGTCGCCGAGGCCGTTACCCTCATCCCTTCGCGGTTCCGGCGCGAGTTGAAAAATCTTGCGTTGGTCGTGGAAGAAACGCCGAGTCCAGAGTTGTTGGAAGAAATGGAAATCGAGCCGCCGGACTCGCTCTACGGCCTCTATCAAGGTACGCCTCTACCTGAGCGGAGCTGGGCATTTGGCAACAGTCTGCCCGACCGCATCACCCTCTTTCAGCGCCCCATCGAAGAAGACTGCGAGGACGAGGACGACGTGCGGGCTGTCATCGGCGAGACGCTCATTCACGAGGTCGGCCATTACTTCGGCCTGAGCGAAGAAGAGATCGAGGAAATCGAGGAGCGATATTGGCGCGGCGATCCCGGGAGCACGGAGGCTGAAGGCGAATCGTGAAGCCCGGATCCCGAATCCCATACCCCAGCTCCAGGCCCACACCATTCCCGAGGGCGCGAAAACGATTCGGCCAGCACTTCCTGGAACCAGCCTGGGTGGTAAAACTCGTTGATGCCGTGGCGCCCCAGCCTGACGAAACCTTCCTCGAGATTGGGCCTGGCCGTGGCGCATTGACCAGGCTGCTGGCCTCGAGGGTCGCTCGGCTCGTCGGGGTTGAGATCGACCGGGATCTCGCTGCCGCCATTCAGCTTCAACTCCCTCCACACGTTCGAATCGTTGCTGGTGACTTTCTCGAAACCGACGTCGAAGTGCTCCTCGAAGACGCGCCTAAACCAGCGCGCGTCGTCGGCAACCTGCCCTACAACGTGTCCTCGCCGATCCTGTTCAAGCTGGTCCACGCGGCCCAGGAAGGGCGCACGCTCCGCGACGCGACACTGATGCTTCAAGAGGAGGTCGCTGACCGGCTCGTCGCACAGCCGGGCACCGGCGAGTACGGAACGCTGGCAATCCAGGTGTCGCTGCTGGCCAGCGTTCAACGCCTGCTCGTGCTGCCGCCCGGCGCATTTCGTCCACCGCCCAAAGTCACATCGGCGCTCGTTCAACTCTCGTTTCATCCGCCCAGCGTTGACGTCGGCGACCCGGGCGTCTTCGAGCGCATCGTGCGCGGCATGTTCCTCCAACGCCGAAAGACGGTCCTCAACGCACTAGCCCCCGTTGCTTCGTCGCTCGATCGATCAGCCCCGGAACTGCTTGAGCGCGCAGGAGTTGATCCACGCAAGCGCCCTGGCGAGCTGACGCTGTCCGACATCGGGGCGCTGTCGAGAGCTGTGCTATAGTTTTTCCCCGAAGTCGTTGACCCTTCCGGGTTTTTGCCTCTCGGGCTCGTGGCTTCCCGCTGAAGCTGGAAGCGACGGGTATCGAGAGGTTCGGGCGCTCCCAGCCGCCTGAGCGGACCTTCAACCTTGCGGAGCGAGGTCCACACCGTCGATGCGTCTGCCAAGACGCGCGCGACGGTTGCGAATGAGCGTAGCTTCCGGCTCAAGCCGGACGCCACATACGAGTGAAACGTGTAGCTTCCGGCCTAAGCCGGAAGGCGCGGCGTGGGAGGTCGGAGACCGTCCGCGGCACTCGACGCTGGGTACCGTATGAATCAGCCCATCGCGCCAGACGTATGGCCCGAGGCGCTCGAGGTTGTCCCGCTAGGGGGCCTTGGCGAGTTCGGCATGAACATGATGGCGGTGTCATGGAAGGACACTACTGTCCTCATTGACGCCGGCGTGATGTTCCCCGACCCGGACCAGCTTGGCGTGGACCTGATCATTCCGGACATGACCTACGTCGAGGAGCGGCGCGATCAGGTCAAAGCGCTCATCCTGACCCATGGTCACGAAGACCATATCGGGGCCGTCCCGCACGTGCTGCCCCTGTTCGACGGTCCGGTGTACGGCACTGCGATGACGCTGGCTCTGGTCGAGCCCAAACTGGAAGAGCACGGAATCGAGGCGAAGGACCGATTGAAGAAGGTCACTCCGCGTCAAACGATAACCATCGGGCCCTTCACGGTCGAGTTCATCCGCGTCACCCACAGCATGCCCGACTGCCTGGCGATTGCCATCACGACGCCGGTCGGAACGATCGTGCACACGGGCGACTTCAAGATCGATCAAACGCCCATCGACGGCCAGCACTTCGACCTTCACCGATTCGCTGAGCTCGGCGCTCACGGCGTGCTGGCGCTCTTTGCCGACAGCACCAACATCGATCGAAAGGGGTTCACAGGCCCGGAGATCGACGTCATCGAGGGCTTCGAAGAGATCTTCACGAGCACGCAGGGGAAGATTGTCGTCGCCACGTTTTCGTCGAGCATCTATCGAATGCAGGTGCTGGTCGATCTCGCAGTCCAATTCGACCGCAAGGTGGCCTTCGTCGGGCGCAGCATCACGCAGAACTCCGAGATCGCGCAACGACTCGGCTATCTACGGATACCGTCCGGACAGCAGATTCGCGACGCGGACGTCAACAACTATGCCTCGCAGGACGTGCTGTGCATCGCCACCGGCTCCCAAGGTGAGCCACAGGCCGCGCTCTCGCGAATTGCGATCGACGATCACAGGTTCGTGAAGCTCGGGCCAGACGACACGGTCGTGCTTTCTGCACGCGCGATTCCTGGCAACGAGAAAGCCATTGCGCGCACGATGAGCCACATAGCCCGGCGCGGAGCAGACGTCGTCACCGATTCCATGAAGCACATCCATGTGTCCGGGCACGGTTCTGCGGAAGAGCTCAAGCTCCTCATTTCGCTCGTGCGGCCGCGCTTCTTCGTTCCGATTCATGGTGAATACCGGCAACTCGCGCAACACGCGCGCATCGCCAAGCGAGTGATGGGCGGCACCGACCGCGCGCTCCAGGTCTTGCTTGCGCAAGACGGCGACGTGATTCAGTTCGACGGTCAGGGCGCGCGCATTGCCGGGAAGGCGCCGACCGGCCGAGTGCTCATCGACGTCACCCGTGTGGGAGAGGTTGGTGACGAGGTCTTACGGGACCGGCGACATCTCGCCGCGGACGGGCTGGTCGTCGCTGTCGTCGCCATCAGCAGGCTCACGGGGAAGCTCGCCGGCGAGCCCGAGATCGTTGCTCGCGGCTACGTGGTCAGCGAAGGACAAGGCGATTCCCTGTTTGCCGATGCCGCCAGCGTCATCGCCGAGTGCATCGAGTCGTCCAACCTGGAGGAGCGCACCGATCAGGGACTCATGGCCGAGAAGCTCCGAGTCGAGCTCCGGCGGTTTTTCAAGAAGCGTTCAGGGCGGCGCCCCTTGGTGCTGCCGGTTCTGATGGAGATCTAGCTGTGGCCGATTCCACGTTCTCACGCCGATTGAGCGAGTTCGTCGGCGTGGCCCTGTTCGCGCTTGCGCTCATCTGGGTCATTTCGCTCGTGACCCACGAAGGGACCGACCCGGTGTGGTTCTTCACCACTAATGCCACCCATCCGCCGGCAAATTTCGTTGGTCGCGTGGGCGCATTCCTGTCGGAGTTCTCCTTCCAGCTCTTCGGCTACGCGGCGTACCTCCTCCCGGCCGTCCTGGGTGTGGTCGGGTGGCACTACTTCTGGTGCCAGACGCCCGACGCGGCCTATACAAAGGCCGTGGGTGCCATATTGCTCATGGCATGTGCGAGCGCGTTTCTGAGTCTTGTGCTGGGCAGCACGGAGATCGCAGCCAAGACATTCGACGCGGGGGGATCGATCGGCGCGGGCCTCGGATCGGCCCTGGCGGAGTATCTGAACCGCACGGGCTCCATCATCGTCTTGCTGACCCTCATCATGTTGTCGGTGATCTTGTCGACGCAGTTTTCCTTCGGACGCATGTTCGCAACCGCAACGGGCGGTTCGCGCGATCTCTCTGCTCGTGGAGTGGGTTGGGTTCGCGGCTGGTTCGACGAGCGCAGGCGCGAAAAGGCGCGACGAGAGGTCATCGCCAAGCATACGAAGAAGACGGCGCCAACGGTCGGCGTGAAGGCGCCTGCGTCACCCGAGCAGACCGATCCGGAACCCAGACTGAGGGTTGCCACGGCGCTCGCCGAGCGCCGCGCGCAGGAGCAGGCGTCCGCCGCGCGCCCCGCACCGCCCGTGATGACTCGCAAGCGGCCCGACCCTGCGCCCCCCCTTCCGCTTCCAGAGCCCGAACCCATCAAAGCCCCTGCTCAGCGAAAAGCGGGCGCCTACGCGCTGCCTCCGGCGGCCCTACTCGACGCGCCGAAGGCAGAGCACAAGATCGACGAACGCGAGCTCATGGATTCGGCGAGGCAGCTCGAGGAGAAGTGTGCCGAGTTTGCGGTCGAAGGTCAGGTCGCGCAGATTCATCCGGGGCCCGTCGTGACAACGTTCGAGTTCAAGCCCGAGGCGGGCGTGAAATACAGCAAGATCACGAGCCTCGCCGACGATCTCTGTCTGGCGATGCAGGCTGAATCGGTCCTCATCGATCGCATTCCCGGCAAGTCCACCGTCGGCATCCAGATTCCAAACCCCAACCGGGAAGGGATCTCTCTTCGCGAGCTGCTCGAATCCGACGCGTATCAACGCTCGACGTCGAAGCTCACGCTCGCGCTCGGGAAGACCATCCATGGCGAGCCGTACGTCACCGATCTGGCCACGATGCCCCACTTGCTGATCGCAGGGTCGACAGGCACCGGCAAGTCAGTCGGCTTGAACGCAATGCTGACGAGCATCCTGTATCGCGCCACGCCCGACGACGTGCGGCTGATCATGATCGACCCGAAGCGGCTCGAGCTTGGCATGTACGAGGAGATCCCCCACCTGCTGACCCCAGTCGTGGTGGACCCGAAGAAGGCGTCGAATGCCCTGCGGTGGGCCGTTCGCGAGATGGAGGAGCGATACAAGACTCTAGCGGCCGAAGGCGTGCGGAACATCGACCAGTACAACCGCAACGTGAAGATCGCGCTCACTGAGCGCAGCTCCGCAGATCCTGAAGCTCCAAAACCACTCCCCTTCGTCGTCGTGGTGATCGACGAGCTTGCGGACTTGATGATGGTCGCGAGCAACGAAGTCGAGGAATCGATCGCGCGCCTGGCGCAGATGGCACGGGCGGTCGGCATTCATTTGATTCTGGCCACGCAGCGACCATCGGTGGACGTGATTACCGGCCTCATCAAGGCCAATCTCCCATCCCGCATTTCCTTCCGCGTGTCATCGAAGACCGACTCGCGAACGATCCTCGACGCCAACGGCGCCGAGCAGCTCCTTGGCAAGGGCGACATGCTGTTCATGCCTCCAGCGTCGTCTCGATGCATCCGCCTGCACGGGCCCTACATCTCCGAGCAGGAGAGCGCGCGCCTGGCCAGCTTTCTTCGGAAACAGGGCAAGCCCGTGTTCGACGAGTCGATTACAGCGGAGGATGAACCAACCGGGCCTGGCAACCTCGAGTTCGAAAAGGACGAGCTCTACGACGACGCGGCACGGATCGTCGTCGACAGCGGTCAGGTCTCGATTTCGTATCTGCAACGCAAGCTTCGAGTGGGCTTCAGCCGCGCCGCGCGGCTCGTCGACATGATGGAAGCCGAGGGTCTCGTTTCACCAGGCACTGGCGGCAAGCCGCGTGAAGTCCTCGTGGGACCCGGCTACTTCGAGGAAGTCGATGCACATCCTCGGTAGAGCGACCGCCACGCTCTGCGTCGGCGTCGCCCTTGCCGCCCTGCTGCACGCGGAGGCGTCGGACCCCCAGGCCTTGTACAACGCCGCGCTCGCGCGCGAGCGCTTGCTGCGCCGAGAGCTCGACACGATTCGCCCGGCGCAGGACGCCACACAGCTCCTGAGCCGCGTTCGCATCCTGGTCGGCAGCTACGAGGATCTGGCGAGGCTCTTTCCCACGAGCGGATACGGCGACAACGCGCTGTGGCAGGGAGCACAGCTCTCGGCGGATGCGTTCTGGGAACGTGGCGACGCAGGCGACCGGGCCGCGGCGCTTCGCTTGTTCGAGAAACTGACCTCTCGCTTTTCCACAAGCTCGCTCGCCCGACAGGCGACGGCGGAGGTGAAACGGTTGGTCGCGGCGATGCCACAGCCCGCCCTCGCGCCACCTGTACCGCAGCGCTCTCCTTCTGTCATCGCCGCGCCGGTGTCAGTCACCAGTAACACCCGACCCATCCTGTTGTCTGCGATTCGGCGCGAGCTCCTTCCCGATGTGCTGCGAATCATCCTGGAGCTGGAACGCGAAGCACCGTTCTCGAGCGAACGCATCGACGGCCCTCCTCGCGTGTTCGTCGATCTCCAGAACACGCGCGCGTCAGAGGCGCTGCGCGATGCCTTGCTGCCCTACTCGGATGGTGTCGTGAAGCAGATTCGCGTGGGACGACAACTACAGGCGCGGACCCGAGTCGTCTTCGACCTTCAGGGCGCGGCGCGCCACAGCGTGTACTCGCTCTATAACCCCTATCGCATCGTCATCGACTTCGACCGTCCGACGCAGCAGGACGCGTGGCGTGCCACGGCACTCCCGCCACTCACTCCGTCGCCCGCGAGCCCTGTCCCAATTCCGGCCACCGCACCTCGTGTCGAGACGATGCGTGAGGGATCGACCCAACCGGCGTCGGTTCCGAATCGCGCCGGAGCGACGGCCCCGAGGCCGCCGGCAGCCAACAGAGGCGGTGGGTTCTCGTTGTCGCGCCAACTGGGGTTGGGCATCGCGCGGATCGTGATCGACCCTGGGCACGGAGGTCACGACCCGGGCGCGAAGGCACAAGGGCTCACGGAAGCCGAGATAGTCCTCGACGTCTCTCTCAGGCTCGAGAAGCTGTTGCTCTCCGAGCCCGGCGTCGAGGTGGTGTTGACGAGACGCACGAACGCGTACGTGTCACTGGAGGATCGCACAGATATCGCTAATCGGTCTGACGCCGATCTCTTTCTATCGATCCACGCGAATGCCAGCGCCAACGCACGAGCGAGTGGTGTCGAGACTTACTTCCTGAACTTTGCACCGAACGCCGCGGCAGAGTCTGTCGCGGCCCGCGAAAACGCGGCGTCCGCGAGAACGATGCGGAACCTTCCAGACCTCGTGAAAGCCATCGCACTCAACAACAAGCTTGATGAGTCACGCGCCTTCGCGACGACCGTCCAGACGACACTGTACGACCGCGTTCGGCAGGTGAATCGGGGCGCCAAGAACCTGGGAGTCAAGCAGGCGCCGTTCATGGTACTCGTCGGTGCGACCATGCCCAGCGTGCTCGCCGAGATCGCGTTCATGACCAACGCGCTGGAATCAGGACTGCTGAAGACCGAGAAATACCGTCAGCACATTGCCGAGGCGCTACTCGCCGGCCTCCAGCGCTATCAGCAGTCGCTCAAGAAAGCCCCCGCCATAGCTGCGCAGTAGAAACTCCCAATTCCCAACTTTCTACTAGTCCAACTCCCAAGGGAGAACTGGCTTCGGTTCCGTTGGGAGTTGGGATTTTGGCAGTTGGAGTTGACTTAGATCCGCAGCCTCGTATGGCTCGATCCCGATTCAGATGCTCCGTCATCGCGCCATTTCCGGTAGAGGATGACCGAACCGGCAACGATGAGGCTCCCGATCGCCGCCGCAGCCAAGAATGCACCGGCCATCATGAATATCCCAAGCACGACATCGATGGTGATGTCACGGGCCGGTGGCGGCTGTTTGGAAAGCTCTAGGACGATGGGATTCTGCTGGAGCAGAGAGAACACCAGTGACTACCCTGTTGAAAGCTTACTCCACGCCTTGCCGTCCAGCGCCAGCTCGGCGAGCGTCCGAACACCCACACCGGTAGCGCCCTTTGGTTGATAGGGCTTCGCCTCTTCTGCCCACGCTGTGCCCGCGATGTCGATGTGCACCCACGGCCGATCGCCGGCGAACTCCTTGATGAAGAGCGCTCCCGTGATGGCGCCGCCGGCTCGACCGCCAGTATTGGTGAAATCGGCAATCTCGCTCTTCAGCTGGTCCTTGTAGTCATCGAAGATCGGCATCGGCCAGGACCTGTCGCCAGCGCGATCGCTGGCCATCCGCACGTGCTCCACCCACGACTCGGGTGTCCCGAACAACCCGCTCGTCGTCTTACCGAGCGCAACCACGCAGGCGCCGGTCAATGTCGCAATGTCCACGAGGTGCGTGGCGCCGAGCTCTCGTGCGTACCAGAGCGCGTCGCCGAGAATCAGGCGGCCTTCGGCGTCTGTGTTCAAGATTTCGACTGTCTTCCCTTGGGCGCTCGTCAGGATGTCACCGGGCTTGATGGCTTTTCCTCCTGGCATGTTCTCTGTCATCGGCACGATGCCGACGCAGCGAATGGGAGCGCGCAGCCGGGAAATCGCGGCCATGGCGCAAATCACTGCGGCCCCGCCCGACATGTCGTCCTTCATCTTGTCCATGTTGTCGGCCGGCTTGATCGAGATACCGCCGGTGTCGAACGTGATGCCTTTTCCGATGAGCCCGAGTGTCACACCAGCGACTGGGTTCTCCGGTTCGTGCCTGAGGATCAACACACGAGGCGGCTCTTGCGATCCTTTAGCCACTCCTAGGAGCATGCCCATCTTCAGCTCCGAGATTCGGTGCTCGTCGAGCACCTCGGCTCTCAGACCCGCCCCCCTGGCAATCTCGACGGCCCGATCGGCGAAGATGCGCGGCGTCAAACAGTTGCCTGGCTCGTTCGAGAGTGCGCGGGCCTGATTGGTACACTCGCCAAGGACCACACCTCTTTCGAGGGCTCCGTTCAACCCACTTGAACCATCAGCCACGCGGATGGCTGCCGTCTCGATCCACGCTGGCGGGGGGCCTTCAGTCTTGTACGCCGAGCCCTCATAATTCGCCATCGTGACGCCTTCGGCGAGAACTTGAACCGCCTGGGCAGCCGTCACCCGCGTTCCCGGTCGATGCACGAACGCGACACGAGCGACGCGTCGTTGCCTCGCCGCGAGACCGCCGACGATCGCAATCCGCCGCAGGCGATCCGTCGTGAAGTCCTGTCGCCGGCCGGCACCAACCAGCGCCGCCCGGTGGGTTTTCCAGCCAGAGCGGTCCACCGTCGTCACGAACAGATCGAAGGGAGCGGCGAGAAACTCGCCGCGCGCGCGTGCGTGGGAGACTTCGCCGCCGGATGCCGGGTCCAGGCCGGGTTCATCCTTCAAGTCGTCATCTTCGAAGACCGGAACGACGAGCAAGTCGGATTCGAGGTCGGCGGTGGGTCCCGCGCTCAACGCGATGGCGGGCGTCTTGTGAACGATGTGCATCGAGTCGAGGTCTCCGTGCGCACGCTGAAACACGCCAGAATCTGGCCCCTGGAGCAGGCAAGCGCGCTTGTGGCTCTGCCGGGCGCGGGCTTAGAATCGAAGCAGCCTGCCCCTCGGGGGTCATCAACCATGCTTCATCCACGACGCGCGGCCAACGCGTTCATCGCGCTGCTTGCCTTCATATGGCCCTTGGGCGACACGCTCGATGCCCAGAAGCCTTCCGAAGACAAGAAGCCAAGTTTATCACTCAGGGCTACGCCGCCCGTGGGTTTCTCGCCGCTCCGCGTGCGAGTAGTGGTTGACGTGCGTGGGGGCGCCGACGACTATGCGGAGTTCTACTGTCCGGGCTTGGAGTGGGATTGGGGTGACGGGACAGTCTCGGAGAGCTCCGAAGATTGCGAACCGTACCAAGAGGGGAAGAGCACGATCAAGCGCCGCTTCACTGGAGAGCACGTGTATCGCCAATCGGGACCGTTCCGGCTCATGTTTCGGCTGAAGCAACGAGCCAAGGTAATCGCGGCCAGCAGTACCAACGTGCAGGTCCGGGCGGGAGTCCGCGACGAATTTGGCAGGTGAGGTGTCCGTTGATGCCGTGATGGCGGATCTGCAAGGCCGCGTGCGCGAGCGGCTCCGCATGCGCCTGCTTCACACCGGCGGATCGCGAGCATTCGAGGATCCGGCGGTGTTTGCTGAAGTCGAGCGACTCCTCTCCACGGCGACAGCCGTCGGTGACGCCAGCGCACTCATCCTGCCCGAGCTCCTCGGCGAGCCTGCGCAGTGGCGCATCGAGACCAAGATGCGCTACGGGTCCCATCGCGGAGCCGCCGCTGCCTCGGTCGTGTTGTTCGTCAAGCAACGCATCCTGATGCCGCTCGTCCGGTGGCTTTTCGAGTACAGCCGAGACAACTTCGAGCGACAGCGCCGCGTCAACCGGGTTCTGTTCGCGTGTGTCCAAGAGCTTGCGGTTGAGAGCGCGCTGCTCCGCCAGGACGTCCGCCGTCTTTCCACGCCATCGATTCATCCGGCAGGCTCAGCATCAACCGTGAGCGGAGTCGAACGGTCGACCATTACAGCGCGCCCTGAGAATCTCGACGGTTCGACGGCGCTGACCGTCCACTCTGAGCCTGCCGAACGGGTCGAAGGGCAGTGAAGCTTGCGTGTATCGTTCAGCGATACGGCACGGATATCGCCGGAGGGTCCGAGGCCCATTGCCGCGAGCTCGCCGAGCGGCTGTCGGCTTCGCATGACGTCACAGTCCTGACAAGCTGCGCACGCGACTACGTCACCTGGGCCAATGAGTGTCCGCCAGGTGAGACGCGGGAGCGTGGCGTCCGAGTGCTCCGCTTTCCAGTCAGACGCCCTCGTCGTGTTAAGCGCTTTCAAGATTTGAGCGACGAAGTGTTCGATGGCGGCGAACCACGAGAACGTCAGGAGGAGTGGTTCAGAGAGAACGGGCCCGACCTTCCTGGCCTTCTCGATCACCTCGGTGAGCATGGCACGCACTACGACCTGTTGCTGTTCTGGACGTTCCGCTACGCTCCCTCCTACTTCGGCCTTCCGTTGGTGGCCGCCCGCTCAGTGTTGGTACCAACCGCAGAACGAGACGCGGCGATCGACCTCGATGTCGCTGCGGAATTTTTCAGACTGCCGGCCGGGTATCTCTTCCTGACTCCTGAAGAGGAGGCTCTTGTCTCGGCCCGCGCAGGCCGAGAGCTTCGCCCTTCCGCGACCATCGGAATTGGAATTGATCCGGTCTCGTCGTCAGGACACCGGGATGAGTCTTCACCCCTCGACCTGGCTCGGGGCGCGGCCGTGCAGACACTGGGGCGCTTTGGAATACCCCCGGACTATGTGCTGTATCTCGGGCGTGTCGACCGCAACAAGGGGTGCGACACACTGCTGCAATACTTCTACGAGTATGCCTTGCTCTTCGAGCGCGCGACACTCGTCCTCGCGGGACCCACGAAGATGCAGATACCGGAGCATCCGCGAATTCGAGCGCTGGGCTACGTCTCGAGCGAGGACCGCCATGCGCTGCTCTCGCAGGCGCGAGCGCTCATCGTACCCTCACGGTACGAGAGCCTCAGTATTGTCCTCCTCGAAGCCTGGAACCACGCGGTGCCGGCGATCGTCAACGCTGACTGTGACGTGTTGAAAGGCCAGGTCAGGCGGGCCAACGGCGGCCTTTACTATCGCACCGGCCGCGAGTTCAACGACGTGCTGCGGTACGTGCTGTCGCACGAGGACGAGCGCAGCACCATCGGTCGGCAAGGTCTGGCGTACGTCGACCGCGAGTATCGATGGCCAACCGTGCTTGGCAGGGTCGAGCACTTGCTCGCTGAGGTCCGCTCGCGCGCTAACACCAAGCCGGCGGCGCAGCCATAACGAGCACGACGGCCGGCGTCATCAGATAGGGGTAGGAAGCGGCATCGGCACGGGCGGAGGTGTGCTCCTCTGCTGTGATATGAGCGAGCCGATGGCGGCACCCAGGCCGACTGTCCACGCGATGTACTCGATCACCAACCCCATGGCGCCAGTCGCGAACGCAAATCGGCCCATCCAGCCCGGGCCCAAGGCCATGATGTGCGCCGCCACGGTGACTGCGGTGAGTGTGGCAAATCCGACAAGGACGTCGAGTACGGGCGAATGAGAGGAGGCCGAATCGCCGCCACGCAATCGGGCTCCCAGACGCGCGGCCACGCCGGCGAACCCGGCTGTCCAGACGAGAGCCCCCGCGGCAACGAGAAACGGAACAGCGCCGAGCAACGGAATCCCGATGATCGAGATTAGCAGCGCGACCACGATCACTGCGACGGCCGGAGCAAACAATAGTTCGCCGGCCAATCCCACAATACCCGAGACGGCGGTAGACTCCCCGACGCGTGTCGAAATCGCCCCGACCCACCGAGGCGCCACCAGCGTCAAGAACACAGAGACCAGCAGGACGAATGTCAACCTGACCAGCATCGTTGCGAAGGCCGCCGCCGCCCACCATTCGTGACCGAGTCGCGGCCACTCGAGGCTGAGGTCCGGCCACACGACAACCGTCCGAGCGATCTCTCCGCTGACTTCCGCCGCCGGATCGACCATCGCCGTGCTGCCCACGGTGACAAGGTCGCCTCGAATGACGGCCTGCGGACCAACCTGCAGCGTGCCGCCAATGACCACAACCTCATTCTCGACACGACCGTCGATGATGGCCGAGCCGCCGATCACGACGATCGGGTCGTAAACCGTGGAACCAGCCGGGAGGTGATAGTCGCGAAGGATGCGCAGATGAACCCCTTCGTCCCGGCGATGACGAGACCAGCCGTCAGACCAGTCGTCCGATTGTGCAAAGGCAGGCTGTGCGGCGAGAACGACGGCCAACAGGAGGATCAGTCGTGTCACGGCTTCTTGGCTCCCTCGGCTGTTGGGACGAGGGCAAGCCGGAGGAAGTTCCTCACGATGAACGCCCATCCACCTCCACCACCATGGCGATGCCCATTCCGCCGCCGATGCACAGTGCGGCGACTCCTTTGCCGCCGCCACGCGCACGAAGGGCATGAATCAGTGTGGTCAGGATACGCGCGCCGCTGGCGCCGATGGGGTGACCCAGTGCAATGGCGCCGCCGCGGGTATTCACCTTCGCGAGGTCGAGACCAAGCTTTCTCGCAACCGCCAGGGCCTGAGAAGCAAACGCCTCGTTCAACTCGAAGAGATCGATCTGCGGGACCTCGAGGCCAGCACGTGTGAGCGCTTTCCGCGTCGCCTCCACGGGGCCCATACCCATGACGATCGGAGCCACGCCGGTGGTCGCGAACGACAGAATCCTCGCCAGCGGAATCCGGCCGAGTTGATGCGCCCGGCCGGCGGTCGAAACAATCACGGCGGCCGCACCGTCGTTGATGCCGGATGCGTTGCCGGCCGTCACAGTGCCATCCTTCTTGAACGCCGGCCGCAAGGTCGCGAGTCTTTCAGCCGTCGTCCCCGGACGAGGGGACTCGTCGGTATCGACGCGAAGAGACTCCCCGCGCTTCTGCGGAATGTCTACGGCCACGATCTCGTCCGTGAACCAGCCGCTCCGAATAGCCTCGGCTGCCCGCCGCTGGCTCTCCACAGCAAATGCATCCTGGTCGGCGCGCGAAATCTGAAAGCGTGTGACGATCTCTTCGGCGGTCATTCCCATGTGACACCCTTCGATGGCACACGTGAGCCCCTCGTGAATCACTGCGTCGTACGCCTCGGCATGGCCCATCCGGTATCCCCACCGTGCTCCCTTCAACAGATACGGGGCATTCGACATCGATTCTGTGCCGCCCGCGGCCGCGAGATCGATATAGCCAACGCGAATCGCCTCAACGGCGTGAATGACGGCTTGCAAACCCGAACCGCACACACGGTTGACGGTTTCGGCGGGAATTTCCTCAGGCACGCCGGCCTTCAGAGCAGCCTGGCGCGCGACGTTCATGCCGGCACCGGCCTGGAGCACGCATCCCATGACCACGTCGCCCAGTTCTGCGGCTTTCACATCGGCGCGCCGAACGGCCTCCCGCACAACCACGGCGCCGAGATCGGACGCTGAGAGATCTTTGAGTGCGCCGCCGAACGACCCGATGGGTGTTCGACAGGCGCTGAGAATGACAGCCAGTTCCTGCGTGGGCACTTTTTCTATGCTTGGCTACCGAAGGAGAACGACCAATGGGTTCTCGTTCGGTTTGAAATTCTCGCGTCCGACCTCAACCTCTCCGGATCGCGGCTTACCGTCAATCTCGAGCACCAACCGGAGTCCACTCGTGCCGGAGCTCACCTTGAAGTCGAAACCGTCGATGTCATCGTCTGTGCGCGTGGCGAAACGAATGAGCCGTTCCGTCTCCTGCTCGATCCGATCTTCCTGAGCGGTCGCTACAACGGCACGCCGGCCCGGGAGCAGTCGCCCGCGGGGTCCCGGTCGCGGAGGGAGACCTGGTCTGATGACTCGCCGTTCCGTGTCGGCGTCAACCCGCTTGAGCGATCGGATCTCGCCACCTTCGAGCATCACGCGACCGGTGAAATGATGCTCGGCGCCAAACGTCGTCCAGCGGACCTTCCACGTGTCATCGTCTCTCCACACGAAGTAGCCGAGAGCCTTTCCCTCGGAGAACGCGGGCTTCCCCGCGAAGCGTTCCGCGCGGACTTCCGACAGAGCCGGAATAGAGCACACCACCAAGAAACCGATTGCGCTCCGACACGCACGCCAGAAGAGCCGACGAGTCATAGAAGCCTTTCTCAGCTGATAGCTGGTAGCGGGTAGTTGGTAGCTGCTACAAGCTACCACCGACAGCGTAGAATCGCGCTAATGGGCGGCGACCAATTCGATTTCGGGGGCAAGGTCGCGTGGCTCCCTACGCCAGACTACGTCGAGCATAGCCGCCTCAAGGCCTTCATTGACAGACACAGGCTCCGCGACCACGACGAACTGATGCGCCGGTCAGTCTCCGAGCCCGAGTGGTTCTGGCGGGCAGTCCTGGATGACCTGAACATCGAATTCTATGAGCCGTTTCGTCAGGTCATCGACACCTCTCAGGGGATCGCCTGGCCCCGCTGGTGCATCGATGGGCGACTCAACATCGTCCACAACTGTCTCGACAAATGGATCGGAACCGCTCGAGAGCGGCAAGCTGCGCTTCACTGGGAGGGCGAAGAGGGCGCGATACGAACGCTAACCTACGGAGAGCTGTTTCGCCTGACAAATCGCTGCGCGAACGCCTTGCGCGAGATCGGGGTCACCAAGGGTGACCGCGTTGCGTTGTTCATGCCGATGTGTCCCGAGCTGATTGCGGCCTTCTTCGCTGTGATCAAGCTGGGCGGCATCATCCTGCCGCTCTTTTCGGGCTACGGCGCCGATGCGATCGCCACGCGTCTCGCCGACGCGGACGCTGTCGCACTCATCACCGCCGATGGTTTCTGGCGACGAGGCCAGCACATCGGTATGAAAACCATCGCGGATGAGGCCGTCAACGCCACGCCGTCCGTCCGCCACGTCATTGTTCTCGAAAGAACGCATTCGAGAATCACGATGAACCCACGAGATCGTCTGTGGTCAGACATCGTGGCACGGCAGTCGGATGTCTGCACGACGGAACGTACCGAGCGCCGACGATCCGTTGATGATCATCTACACCTCCGGCACCACGGGCAAGCCCAAGGGCACCGTCCACACGCACTGCGGGTCACCCATCAAGACCGCACAAGACATGGTTCACGCCTTCGACGTACACGAGGGCGAGACGATGTACTGGGTCAGCGACATGGGTTGGATGATGGGTCCCTGGGAAGTGTTCGGCATGACACTGCTCGGCGGGACGTTCGTGGTCTACGACGGTGCGCCTGACCACCCGGGGCCAGACCGGCTGTGGCAGATCGTCGAACGTCACAGAGTCAACGTGCTTGGCGTCTCGCCGACCCTCATCCGGTCGCTGATGCAGCACGGCGAGGAACCTATACGCAGCCACGACGTATCCTCGCTCCGGATCCTCGGTTCAACCGGTGAGCCATGGAATCCGGAACCGTGGCGATGGTTCTTCGACGTTGTCGGTGGCGGTCGTCTGCCCATCATCAACTACTCGGGCGGCACGGAGGTGGCCGGTGGACTACTTGCCGGCAACGTGCTTTCTCCCATGAAGCCAACGGCATTTGCCGGCCCCCCACCGGGCATCGCCGCCGACGTTGTGGACGAGCATGGCAGACCCGTGCGCAATCAGGTGGGTGAACTGGTCGTCCGCGCGCCGTGGATCGGCATGACGCGCGGCTTCTGGAAGGACCCTGAGCGGTACATCGACACTTACTGGTCGCGCTTTCCCAACACCTGGGTCCATGGCGACTGGGCAGCGATTGACGAGGACGGGATGTGGTACATCCTCGGTCGCTCCGACGACACCATCAAGATTGCCGGTAAACGCCTCGGACCGGCAGAGGTCGAGTCGATACTCGTCGAGCACCCAGCCGTGGTCGAGGCTGCGGCGATTGGAGTTCCGGATCAGATGAAGGGTCAGGCGCTCGTGTGCTTCTGCGTGTTGGCGCACGGGCACGCGCCAAGTGACGCGTTGGCCACTGAGCTCAAGAGCCTCGTCGCATCTCATCTCGGCAAGCCTCTTCGGCCGGCCTCTGTCGAGTTCGTTCGCGATCTGCCGAAGACACGGAACGCGAAGGTCATGCGCCGGGTGATTCGCGCGGTCTACCTCGGAGAGTCACCGGGTGACCTTTCCTCTCTCGACAACCCGCAGGCAGTCTCCGAGATCAACACGAGAACCCGAGGCGGAGTGTGACCGCCGTGCCTCAATCTGAATTCGAGAGACAGACATATGCCAAGGTCACGCGGCGGCTGATCCCGTTTCTGTTTCTCTGCTACATCCTGGCGTATCTGGACCGCGTCAACGTTGGCTTCGCAAGGCTCCAGATGCAGACCGACCTCGGTTTTTCCGACACGGTCTACGGCATCGGCGCCGGGATGTTCTTCATCGCCTACTTCTTTTTCGAGGTCCCGAGCAATCTCCTCATGCAGCGCGTCGGCGCGCGGATGTGGATCGCGCGCATCATGATCACGTGGGGCGTGATCTCTTCGATGACGATGTTTACACGGGGCGAGACCTCGTTCTACGTGCTCCGCTTCTTGCTCGGCATCGCCGAGGCCGGGTTTTTCCCAGGAGTCATCTTCTATTTGACGCTCTGGTACACACGGGCGCACCGCGCGAAGATGGTGGCGAGCTTCATGACGGCGATTCCAGTCGCGGGGGTGTTGGGCGGCCCGGCCTCCGGCTGGATCATGCAACAAATGAATGACGTCGGCGGGCTCCGCAATTGGGAGTGGCTATACCTCCTCGAAGGCCTTCCATCGATTCTCGTCGGCGTGCTGGTGCTCTTCTGTCTCGACGATGGTCCGCGAACGGCCCGCTGGCTCACGGACACTGAAAAGGCATTGCTCGACCAGCGATTGGTCGAGGAGGAGCAGTTCAAGCAACGGGAGGGTCACGCACGCCACAGCGTGGTCGACGCCTTTCGATCGCCGCAGGTGTGGCTCTTTTCCGCCATCTACTTCGCGATCGTCATGGGCAACTACGGCCTGACGTTCTGGTTGCCACAGATCATCAGCGACACGATGACCAAGAGTCCGTGGTCAATCGGGCTGATCTCGATGGTCCCGTGGGGCTTCGGCGCGGTGGTGATGGTTATGGTCGGTCACAGCTCTGACAAGCGGAAAGAACGCCGGTGGCACATCGCCATTCCGGCCCTGATCGGCGCGGTGGCATTTGCTTTCTCCGGGATGCCTGGGGTCACAGGTTGGACGGCCATCGCCTTTCTCGCGTTCGCCACTGCCGGAACAATGGCCCCGATGTCGAGCTTCTGGTCACTGCCAACAGGCATCCTGTCCAGCACGGCAGCGGCAGCCGGGATCGCATTGATCAATTCGGTCGGCAACCTCGCAGGATATTGCAGCCCTTTCCTCGTGGGCGCTATACGCGACGCCACGCGGGGGGTCGATTACCCGAACGGCAACATGACGCTCGCACTCGGAGCGCTGGCAGTCTCACTGGCGGCAGGAGGCCTTCTCACACTCTACGCTACCAGGGGGAAACCGGCTGCGCCCGCGGCGCGCGAGGTCAGTCAGTCTTTGTCGGGCTGACAGTTGTACTTACTGAGTGTCAAATCAGATCGTCTGACAAAGGGCCGCGGTTCCGCGGAGAACGAGCGCGTGAAGTACTTCGGATCGTCTTGCGTCCAGCTCACCTCGAGCTCATGGGTCTGCGGGTTCACGCTCAGCCGCTCGGTCATGTGGTACGCGTCGGAGTGCAAGACCCCGGCGATCTTTCCAGTGGTGTCCTGTCCGTACTGAAGAATAACGCCCGGCGCGAAGTTTGCGGTATCCACGATCAGCGTGTCTCCCTCGAAACGGCCAATCGAATGCCCCAGCACCGTTTGGGGTCCGCTCGCCGGGTGAGCGGCCTGGTTCAGGTACACCACGCGCTCAGCGTCCATGAACTCGAAACGAATCACGATGCGATCGCCCTGGTGGCGAATCTCCGAGGGAGAATTCGGCGTGCCCCAGAGGCGCGTCGGGTTGACGGGACTGCACCGCCGCGCGGGGTCATCACGGTATGGGTCGTAACCGACATGTCCGCGCTTTCCCGCCTGCGTGAGAAACGCCAACATGTTGCCGTTTGGGTTCGGGTTCACGGCATTCCCGGTCGGATTGGGCCCTTGCGGCGCCGCCCCCTTTCGCACCCAGATGCCGTCGATTGAGTCCGGTTCCGCTAGTGACGGCGCCGCTCCCACAGTTCGCAGAGGCTCCGGTGACGCTACAACCGTGCGTCCGTCGCTCATGTGCGCAGCAACGAACAGCCCTTCGTTTGGGATTCGTCGGTGCGGACGCGCATCAACAGTGACACGCTGCCCCGCCTTGAACGTCTCCAGCGCGATGCCGTTCCGCAGGAGATTCGCAATTCCGTTGAGCTCGATCTTCCATGTCGTCGTTTTCCCCGACTGGTCGGTCACGCGGACATGGAGAAACGAGTGCGGATTCCGCGCCTCGAACCTCACCACCGTTCCAGTCACTTCGATCTGCTGATACATGTCGAAGTGCGGGGCCGCACTGTGATGCGCCCGTGCGACGCCTGGAGCGGCCAACACTAGAATCAAGCACCAGACCTGGACGATGCGGGCTCGTTTCATGCCGGCGAGATTATCACTCCTGCCTGGACGGTTGGGAGGTGGCTTCCGGCGGGTGGAACTTCGTGACGTCGACGACCGCCTCGAGAGGAATCGACCCGTAGACATGGGGGAAAAGCTCCTGCCCGCCTTCGAGGTTCTCGTACCGAATCTCGACCTGAAGGCGCGCCGGATCGATCTGTAACAGCAGGAGATCGGTGCGTCCGCGAAAGCGCTGGCCAGCGACCCACATCACTTGATGCGGGTCTGAGCAGTGAATGAATCCCTCGGTCGCCAGAGAGTCGGCATCATAGACACCTCTCGCCCGGGCCCCCGCCCACGCGTCTTCGGTCGTAATGTGGAAGATGAGCACAGCCGAACGCTACTCGCGGCCCTTCATGAGCTCCGCGCGCCAACGCGCCGCCTCGTCGAAAATCGTTTCCATCGCGTCGCCGCGACGCAGATCGTCGCGCAACTCGATGAGCCGATCGATGAGAAGGTCGAGCGCGTCCCCAATCTCATCGGCATTGGTCGCGCAAATGTCCCGCCACACGCTCGATGGACTCGACGCGAGCCGCGTCGTATCGACAAGGCCGCGCCCTGCCAAACGTAGGCCGTCGCCAGGCGCCCCGCGCCCGACAATCTCCATCAACGCGCTCGCGGTGAGCTGCGGCAAGTGGCTCAGAAAGGCCATCAGTCGATCGTGTTGCTCGGGCGCCATCGTGACCGGCTTGGCGCCCAGGCCCTGGGCAAACTGGGACACCTTGCTGACCGCGCCCGGATCAGAATCTGTGTCTGGAGTCAGAATCCACGGACGGCCGCTGAAAAGATCGGGACGCGCGAAGCCAAAGCCGCCACGTTCGGCGCCGCCAATCGGGTGGCCCCCTACGAACATCGGCGCACACGCCAGGGACCGAGCGGCCTGCACGATGTCACGTTTCGTGCCACCGACGTCCGTGACGACCGCACGCCCTCGAGGCCGCTCCACAAACTCAGCCAACAGCGCCAGATTCTGCAGAACTGGCGCCGCGAGAATCACCAGATCGACGTCGCCGATCTCGCCGAGCCCATTGACGCCGCGGTCGACCGCCCCGCTCCCCAACGCGTGAGCCAGAACAGGTGAGCGATCAACGCCGGCGAGACGACACGATGGCCAACGCTCGCGCACAGCCAAGGCAATGGACCCGCCAATGAGGCCAAGCCCAACGATGGCGATGTTGTTGAACGGAGGATCGTCCGGGGACGACATCTTGGTTAACTCCCAACTCCCAACTTCCGACGCGTGACCAACTCCCAAGGCATCAAGAGCCGATACGGGACCCTTGGGAGTTGGACGAGCAAGGATTGGGAGTTGGGCAAGGAAGAGTTGGGGGTTGGGAGTTGCCTTATCGTGCCCAGCCCCTGCGTGCGACCGGCTCGAGGCAAATGCTTCGGCCTATCGCCGGCGCGATGATACGCAGCTCCGCCATCACGCGGTCGAACTGCGCCGGGAACATCGACTGCGCGCCGTCGCTGAGCGCGCGATCGGGATCGTTGTGGACTTCGATGATCAGGCCATCTGCGCCCGCGGCGACGGCGGCACGCGCCATGGGCGCCACCATGTCGCGCCGGCCTGCCCCATGGCTGGGGTCGGCCACGATCGGAAGGTGACTCAACTTCTTGACCACAGGAACGGCGGAGATATCGAACGTATTGCGCGTGGCGGTCTCGAAGGTGCGGATCCCCCGTTCGCAAAGAATCACGTCGTTGTTGCCGCCGGCCAGGATGTACTCGGCCGATAGCAGCCATTCCTCGATCGTGGCCGAGATGCCGCGCTTCACCATCACCGGCTTCTGGACATGTCCGAGCTCCCGCAGCAACGTGTAGTTCTGCATGTTGCGCGCGCCGACCTGAAAAATATCGGAGTACTTGCCCACAAGCTCGATCTGGTTGATGTCCATGACCTCGGAGATGAGCTTCAGATTGTGCGCATCCGCGGCTCGCCTCAGCATCTGCAGCCCTGGCTCGCCGAGGCCTTGGAAGCTATAGGGCGAGCTGCGCGGTTTGAACGCGCCACCACGAAGTATCTTCGCCCCTGCACGTTTCACGGCGGCGGCACTCGCCATCACCTGCTCGTCGGTTTCCGCCGAACAGGGACCGGCCATCACGATTACCTCGTCGCCACCGATTCGAACGTCATCGATGGTGACCACGGTGTCTTCCGGCTTGAACGCGCGACTTGCGCGCTTGTACGGCTCGGTGATCCGCAGCACTTCGTGCACACCGTCAAGAATCCCGATGAGCTCCGGGTCGATCTTGTGTGCGCCGACGACCCCCAACACCGTCCGCGTCGCGCCCGACGACCGGTGCACATCCATGCCCAGCTCGATGAGGCGCGAGATGACTGCGTCAACCTGCGCTTCGGTGGCCCGTTCCTTCATGACGACGACCATGATGTCCTCTCCTGTGCCTTCCCGTGCCTTACGGCTTTGGCCGGAAGTTATACATCCAACTTCGGGCCCGACATGCGCTCGGCTCGACGAGCTTCGTCGATGATGCGCTCGAAGATCCGCACCACCGCCTCGGCGCTCAACGGACCAGCCAAATCCGTCGCCGATTCTTTGACCCTGGTGAGCACTTGGGCCTCACGCTCGGGCTGATAGACCGGCAACCCCGCCTCGTGCTTGAGCCGCCCCACCTCCACAGCGCATGCAACTCGGACGTTCAAGAGACGCACGAGCTGCTCATCGATGACGTCGATGCGGCTCCGCAGTTCCTCGATGCTCAGGACTTCAGCCAACGCACGTACTCCTCCACTCGCGTGTCGAGGTCGCTCGAAGCACCGGCCTCGGCGATGACTTGCACCAGGGCGCTGCCCACGACGGCGGCATCAGCCCACTGTCCGACTTCACGAACGTGCTCGGGTTTCGAGATGCCAAAGCCGAGCGCCACAGGCAGGTTGCTGACGGCACGGATCCGCTGCACCATGTCCTGCGCGCCGTCGGCAAGCCGATCCCGCGCCCCGGTGACGCCCAGACGCGAGATCGCGTAGAGAAAGCCACTCCCGAGCGCCGCCGCCCTCTTGAGCCTCTCGTCGCTCGTCGTCGGACTGAGCAGGAGGATTGTATCAATCCCCCGTGAGCCCAGCATCGCGCGAAAGGCGCCTGCTTCCTCGATAGGCAGATCCAGCACCAAGACGCCATCCACGCCGGCGTCGTGAGCCCGATCCGCAAACCGCTCGGCCCCCATGCGGAAGATCGGGTTGGCGTAGCTGAAGATCACGACCGGCGGAAGCACGTCGGGCCGCACCCGAGCCACCATGTCGAGGACACCCGACAGTGTCGTTTTCGCCACCAGCGCGCGCTCGGTCGCACGCTGGATCGCCGGGCCGTCGGCCAACGGGTCGGAGAACGGCACGCCGACTTCGAGCACGTCGGCACCGGCACGAGAGAGCGCGCGCAGCACGCCTTCAGTTCGAGGCAGGTCCGGATCTCCCGCCGTGACATACGTCACAAGACCGGGCAACCGCTGCGAGCGAAGGCGCGCAAATGCTGCGGCAAGGTGGCTCACCGCAGGGCCTCCGTCACGCTTTGTACGTCCTTGTCGCCGCGACCGGAGAGGTTGATGAGGATCACCGACCCCGGATCAGCTGTGGCGGCGATCGTCATCGCATGCGCCACGGCGTGCGCGGACTCCAACGCAGGGAGGATGCCTTCCAGACGCGCCAGCGTCTGGAAACCGTCGAGGGCTTCCGCGTCGGACACATTCGCGTACTCGGTTCGCCCGAGATCCCTGAGCCACGCGTGCTCGGGGCCCACCGCGGCGTAGTCCAGTCCCGCCGAGATCGAATGAGTCAACTCGATGTTCCCGGCATCATCCTGCAATATGAACGTGCGTGTGCCTTGCAGAACACCCGTGCTCCCGCCTGCGAATCGTGCGGCGTGGCGACCGGGAGCGATTCGCTCGCCGCCGGCCTCGACGCCGATGAGTCGCACCGCCCGGTCGTCCAGGAACCCGTCGAAAATACCGATCGCATTGCTGCCACCGCCGACGCAGGCGACGACGACGTCGGGAAGGCGGCCGAGCTGATCGAGCATCTGCCTCCGCGCCTCTCGGCCGATCACCGACTGGAATTCGCGCACCATCAACGGGTAGGGGTGCGGGCCAAGCGCGGAGCCAAGCAAGTAGTGGGTGTCATGGACGCTCGCCACCCAATCGCGCATCGCTTCGTTGATGGCATCCTTGAGCGTACGGCTGCCCGCGTCGACCTGGCGCACCGTTGCGCCGAGCAGTTGCATGCGTACGACGTTGAGCGCCTGCCGCCGCATGTCCTCTGCGCCCATGTAGACATGACACTCGAGGCCAAGCAGCGCGCACGCCGTTGCCGTTGCCACACCGTGCTGGCCGGCACCCGTCTCGGCCACGATCCGTCGCTTGCCCATCCGCTTGGCGAGAAGGGCTTGACCGAGCGCGTTGTTGATCTTGTGCGCGCCAGTGTGGGTCAGGTCTTCACGCTTGAGCAGGATGCGCACACCCTCCCCACCGGCCCCGCGGGCCCCAACCGCTCCACCGGCTCTACTCGCCCGAGTCATCGCCTCGGCCGCGAGCCGGCGTGTCTCGTAAAGCGGCGTGGGTCTGCCAACGTAGTGCTTCAGCAAGCCCGCGAGCTCGGTCTGAAAATCAGCGTCGGCGCGTGCGGCGAGATATCCCTCCGTGAGCTCCTCGATGGGCGCCACCAGGGTCTCTGGCACAAATCGCCCGCCATATGCGCCAAAGTACCCTCGCACATCCGGATCGCGTCGTCCGACAATCGTCTGTTCAGTCGTCACCACAGTCATCACCCTTGCGCGAATGCGCGCCGCGCGTTCTGCAAGAAACGCGACACTTTGTCGAGGTCCTTTACGCCAGGCTTCTCCTCGACGCCCGACGACACGTCAACACCAAACGGCTGGACTGTGGCGATCGCGTCCGCCACGTTCTCCGGGGTGAGACCACCCGCCAAAACGACTCTACGCCGTCGGGCCAGGTTCGCGGCTTGAATCCAGTCCACAGTCAATCCCGTACCCCCGTGGCGCACTCGATCGTTGGCATCCAAGAGCAGCGTGGCTTCCTCGGGCCACGACGCGCAGGCTTCCAGAGCATCGTCGACGCTCATGCCGCGAAGCACCGGCCGATCGAGCGCGGCCACGTAGGACGGCGGCTCGTCGCCGTGCAGCTGCACGGCGCTAATGCCGCTTCTGTCGACGACCTTCCGAATGCCGTCGATCGACTCGTTCACGAAGACCCCGACCGTAACGATCGTCGCCGGCACCGCCGTGACGATTTCCCGGGCGTGTTCAGCCGTCACGCACCTCGGACTTCCCGGCCAAAAGACAAATCCCAGCGCCGTGGTGCCTTGTTGCACCGCGTGCAGCGCGTCGTCCAGCCGCGTAATGCCACAGATCTTCACAAAGGGGTCGGGGGTCATTTCGGATTCCGTAGTGACTCCCGACCCCATACCAGTTCTGTAAGAGCGCGGGCGGGATCCGGAGCGGTCATGAATCGCTCCCCAATCAGGAACGCGCGATAACCGGCGTCCGCGAGCCGCTCGAGATCGCTCCTCGACTGCAAACCACTCTCACTCACGCCGAGAACGTGCGGAGGGAGTCTCGCCGCGAGCCGGTAAGACGCATCGACATCCACCGCAAGCGTCCGAAGGTTGCGATTGTTCACGCCAATCACCCGCGCGCCGCTTTCGAGCGCCCGTGACAGCTCGTGCTCGTCATGTACCTCGACGAGCGTTGCGAGCCCCAGACCCCAGGCTTCTGCTTGCAATCTGACGAGATCCCTTTGGGCAAGGGCCGCGACGATCAGCAACACCGCGTCGGCGCCCGACGCACGGGCCTCGACCAATTGATATTCATCGACGATGAAGTCTTTACGCAGGATCGGCACCTGCACCGCCGCGCGAACGGCGGTGAGATGCGCGAGTGCACCGTCGAAGAACGTTGGCTCCGTAAGCACGGAGATCGCAGCAGCTCCTCCCAGCTCGTACTGCTGAGCGATCGCGACCGGGTCGTACACGTTCGCTAGCACGCCCTTCGAAGGCGAGCGACGCTTGCACTCCGCGATGACGTTGACACGGTCGCGTCCGCCCAGCCCCGCCTCGAACAAGTGGCCACGCGGCTGCGCGATCGCCGCACGCCTTTCCAGAGCGGCCTGTCCTTCTCGATCGCGTCGGCCCTCGGTGATTCGCCTCGTTGCGGCGACGATCGTCGCCAGCAGATCAGGGGCGCTTGTCATGCCACAGCCTCCGTGTGGGACGAACGCGCCATTCTCTCGAGCACATCGCGCGCCGCACCGGTGTCGATTGCGGAGGCGGCACGCCGGATACCGTCGGAGACCGAATTCACTTTCCCGGCGACGAACAACGCGGCACCAGCGTTCAGCAGCACGACATCTCGTGAAGGTCCGGCTCGACCGTGAAGGACCTGCATGACGATGCCAGCGTTCAGCACGGCATCGCCGCCCTTCAAGTCTGCCGGGACGGCCTTGGCGATGCCGAAGTCTGCGGGGTGCAAATAGAAGGTGTTGACCGCGCCACCGCGACACTCCGAGACCTTGGTGTGACCCGTCGTCGAGAGCTCGTCGATTCCATCTGCGCCGTGTACCACCCACGCCCGCTCTGAGCCGAGGAGCATGAGCGACCGCGCGAGCAGTTCCGTCAGCTCGGGTCGAGGGACGCCAACGATCTGTCTCGTCGCACCCGCCGGGTTTGTCAGTGGCCCAAGCAGGTTGAACGCAGTTCGAATTCCAAGCTCGCGACGGGTGGCGGACGCGTGACGCATGGACGGATGAAAGGTCGGCGCAAAAAAGAACGCGATGTTCGCCTCGTGGAGAGTCCGTTCGACCACTGGGGGCGCAGCCGCTACGTTGACCCCCAGCTGCTCGAAGACGTCTGCGCTGCCGCATCGGCTCGAGACCGACCGATTGCCGTGTTTGGCCACCTTCACGCCACAGGCCGCCACGACCAGCGCAGCCGCAGAGGAGATATTGAACGTCCCCGAACGATCGCCCCCAGGTACCGCACGTATCGAACACGTCCCCGACCGGCGCCATCAGCTTCACCGAGTGCGCGCGCATCGTCCGGGCGAAGCCAACGATCTCGGGTGGCCGCTCACCCTTCATTGCGAGCGCAATGAGCAGCGCGGCCAAGGTTGAGGAGGCGGCTCGACCCTCCATGACTTCGCCCATGGCGGATGCCGCCTCCTCGACCGTGAGGTCCTCGTGGCGGAGCAGCTTCTCCACAAGCGGAGTCAAGATGTGTGGCGTATCCACGGCTGAACTCATCTTTACAGGTCGAGAAAGTTTCGAAGAATCCGCCGCCCTTCCTCGGTCAGCACCGATTCGGGGTGAAACTGCACGCCGTGCACTGGATAACTCAGGTGCCGCACGGCCATAATCGTGCCGTCTTCCTTCGTTCGCGCCGCGACTTCGAGCTCGGCAGGGACGTGCTCATTCGACACGATGAGCGAGTGATATCGACCCGCAGGGAATGGTTCCGTTATTCCGGTGAACACGCCCTTGCCATCATGGACGACTGTGGACGTCTTGCCGTGCATCGGGATGGTTGCGCGGCAGACGACGCCGCCGTAGACCACGCCGATCGCCTGATGACCGAGACACACGCCCAGAATGGGGGTGCGCGGGCCGAATCGTCGGATGACGTCCATCGTGATGCCCGCATCCTCAGGCCGCCCCGGGCCCGGTGAGATCAGAATCTGGTCCGGCGCCATCGTTTCGATCTCGCCGATGGTGACCTGGTCATTGCGGCGTACGCGCACGTCGGCGCCAAGCTCGCCGAGATACTGCACGAGGTTGTAAGTAAACGAGTCGTAATTGTCGATGACCAGTACCATTCACAGCCTCTAGGAACACTGACAACTGCCAACGCCCAACTACTTCTTGTCCAACTCCCAACGCCTTCTCCGACTCCCAAGAGCCTTCTTCCAACCCCCGAGACACTCTGTACGACTCAGACTCTTTGGGCGTTGGACAGGTGTCAGAAGTTGGGAGTTGGGAGTTGCTACAATCCTGCCTGTGCGAGCTCCAGTGCTTTGATGACGGCGCGCGCTTTGTCTCTCGTCTCTTCATACTCGGCGGCCGGATTCGAGTCGGCGACGATCCCGGCGCCAGCCTGAACATAGGCGCGACCGCCTTCGATGAGCACCGTGCGAATCGTGATACAAAAATCCAAGTTACCAGCAAAATCGAGATACCCGACCGCCCCTGCGTAGACACCGCGACGCCGATTTTCCAGCTCGGCGATGATCTCCATCGCGCGCACCTTTGGTGCGCCAGAGACCGTGCCTGCCGGAAAACACGCGACGAGCGCGTCGAGTCGATCGTGCTCCTCGGCCAACCGTCCCTCGACGACCGATACCAAATGCATCACATGCGAGTACCGCTCGAGCGTCATGTATGTCGGCACACGCACTGAACCGTAGGCGGCGACGCGGCCGACATCATTGCGCCCGAGATCGACCAGCATCACATGCTCGGCGCGTTCTTTCTCGTTCCGTTTCAGCTCCTCCGCAAGCCGTTGGTCTTCCTCCTCGTTACGCCCGCGCGGTCTGGTGCCGGCAATCGGATGAGTCTCTATACGCCGGCCTTCCACGCGCACCAGCATCTCGGGAGATGAACCGACGATCGACCGGTCACCCACGCGAAGGAAATACATATACGGTGAGGGGTTCACATGCCGCAGAGCGCGATAGACGGTGAAGGGATCGGCGGCAATTGACGCTTCAAAGCGCTGCGACAACACGACCTGGTAGATGTCACCGGCCGCGATGTACTCCTTCGCCGTCCGCACCATGCCTTCGAACTCTTCGCGGGTGACATTCGAGGTCACCTCGAGCGCCGCTGCCTCTGGGCGCGACGTCTTCGACAGCGTTCGTTCAAGCTCACGTTCGACGAACTCAATCTTGGCGCAGGCGAACTGGTAGAGGCTTTCGAGATCCTCATCGCCAGTGATGCGAGCATTCGCGATGATGAGAATCCGGTGACGCACGTGGTCGAACGCGAGCACCGTATCGAACAGCATGAAGCCGGCTTCATCCTCGACCTGGTCCGGCGGCTGTAACGGCACGGGCTCGAACCACGCGGCCGCGTCGTACCCGAAGTAGCCAACCGCGCCGCCCGTGAAGCGAGGCAGTCCCGGAACGAATGGTGAATGGAGCCCGGCCATCAACTCTCGCAGGGTCGCGACAAACGGTTTGTCAGACTCGGAGGTCTGCCCGGCTCGGTCGACGATCGTCTGTCCCTCTCGCGAGCGAAGGATCAGGAAGGGATCCTTGCCGAGGAAGGAGTAGCGAGCAACTTGCTCGCCGCCCTCGACCGACTCGAGCAGAAACGCGTAGTCGGAGTGCTCCGCGATTTTGAGGAACGCCGACACTGGTGTCAGCAAGTCCGCAACGATCTCTTTGTAGACCGGCACGAAGGTTCCACGCTGTGCCAGTTCCTTGAACTCGTCGAGTGTTGTAATTCGCATACCTTTGTTTTTTTGCGCACGCTAAAGCGTGCGCTCTACGGTCGCGGAGTTTCCGAGTACCTCGCGGGGTTTCCGAGTACCTGTAGCGCGGGGCCTTCAGCCCACGCGAGTCGCCGCCGCGCGGCGTTCTTCATGACTCCTGGCTCAGGCCGCGCTCCCGTCCACCACTCGAACTGTCGCTCCGCCTGCGCGATCAGCATCGGCAATCCATCGAGGACGCGGCACCCGGACTGGCGTGCCTCGCGTACGAGCGCGGACTCTCCTTCGCCGTAGGTCAAGTCGTACACGAGACGCCCATCGAAAGGGCCCCCGGGCAGCGGAGATTCCTGGCGCAACCCCGGGCCTCCGAGGGGCGTGCAGTTGACCAACAGGTCCCACGAGCCTTTCGGTGGAGGCCATGTCCCAGAGGGCACACCAAACGACTTTGCCATTTCCGTTGCCCGTTCCTCTCGCCGCGCGTGCACGGTGACACGAGCCCCGCGTGAGGTGAGGGCGGCAACAACGGCTCGCGCCGAACCGCCGGCGCCGAGCACGGCCGCGAGCGCATGACTCAAGTCGCCGGGGAATGCCGCCTGAAGCGGGTCCAGAAAACCATCCACATCCGTATTGGTGGCTTCCCACCCTTCGCGCCCACGACGAAGCGTGTTGGCCGCGCCGACCCTTCTCGTCAGCTCGTCGGTGCGCCGGGCAGCACGCAATGCATCGAGCTTGAACGGAATCGTGACGCTGGCGCCTTCAATCCCAATCGCAGATGCATACGCGTCAAAGTCGGCAAAGTCAGCCGCCGTCAGCGGTACGTACACGGCATCGATTCCGGCGGCGTCAAACGCGGCGTTGTGCATCGCGGGGGAGACTGAGTGCATCGCAGTGCGGCTGACCACGCCGAACACCCTCGTTTGAGACCCTACGTCTCGAAATCGGAACTCACCGGTCATCCGATCCACCGGAAGCTGCCCCGGCGCGACCCCCCTGCCTGCGTATGTCCAACGCGAGCCATACCTGGCCGCGAGCAACCTCGACGGCAGACCGACCTCACCCATCGCAACGACCACTGCGTCTCCGCCCTGGGCGACTCGTATCAGCTCGAGCGTGTCGGTCAGCCGCGACGCCGTCACTGCCACCTTGATCACGCCGGCACCCACCGACCGCATCGCCTGAACCTGATCGTCGAGGGCTCGCGGTACACCCGCAAAGTCGTGCGACGAAATCACGACACGCGCCGGGTCTCGCCGAACCACATCGTCGAAGCCGGCTCGCCACTCTACGTCGACGAATTCCGCACCAAGATCGAGTGCGTGCAACAGAATCGCTCGTCGCTCCTCCTCGCTTCCCGCGAAGCGCCCACCTTCCCAAGCCGCTCGACACGTGACAATCGCCGGCAGTGGCCGGCTGTGCAAGGCGGCCGCGACATCCACGTCGGTCACGCCATCTAGACGCAGCTCCACCATGTCGGCCGTCACGGCATCGCGAGCCGCAATCAGCTCCTTCATGGAGTCACCGGTAACCGTTTCGCACAGAAGCGACATCGCCGTAAAAAGCAAACGCCCCTTCAACCTGGGGCTGAAGGGGCGTTGGTGTCTGCTCGGTTCCTAGATAGCTTCAGACGTTGACAGCCGCCCCCTCAGTCGCAGATCGGTACCACCACCAAAAGTTGGCGGAAAACGAAGGCGCGAAAGAGCTGCACGTACGAGGCATTGGCGTCGAAACTACAAATAGCACGGTAACGCAGGGGCGCCGCGGCTGTCAACAGGCAGACGCCCAGACCCTTGCGATTTCAGGTGTTTACCCGTATCTTCATTCTTACGTGACTTCCATCAATCGCTCCACCGCCACTCTCTTCGCCCTCGTTCTCGGCCTTGCGATCGGGCTCCCCGCGCAGACCAGCACCTTTCCGGTGGACGAGCTCCGACCGGGCATGGTGGGCGTCGGCAAGACGGTGTTCGAGGGCAACCGCCTCGAGGAATTCAAGGTTCACATCCTCGGCGTGTTACGGAACGTGATCGGCCCCCGCCGGAACCTCATTCTCGCGAAGCTCGAGGGCGGGCCACTCGCAAACACGGGTGTCATCGCCGGCATGAGCGGGAGCCCGGTCTACATCGACGGCCGTCTCGTCGGCGCCGTCTCGTATTCTCTCGGACAGTTCTCGAAAGAGCCAATCGCTGGTATCACGCCCATCGGTGAGATGACCGAGGCCGCAACGCTGCCGGCCCTTCGACGCCAGGCGGCTCGAGTCGAGTTGCCGTTTCCCATCACGCAAGAGGGACTGCGAGCGTCGCTTCGGCAGGCGTTCTCATGGGTCCGCCCGTTTGCGGATAGCCCGGGGGATGTCCAGGTATTCGGCGACGGGTCCGTCAACGCCAGCATCGGCACGCTGTTACGACCCATCTCCACGCCATTGACGCTTGGTGGTTTCGATGCGGGCGTCATTGAACCGGTCGCCTCTGCTTTTCGCGAGCAGGGCTTCGTACCCGTGATGGCTGGCGGCGCCGCGCAAGAGTCCGCCGCGAGTTCGCCTCTGCCTCTCAGGCCCGGTGATCCGATCGGCGTTGCCTTGATGAGCGGTGACCTGGAGCTCGGCGCTACGGGTACGGTCACCGCGGTCGATGGGGACCGCGTCTATGCCTTCGGCCATCCGTTTTATGGCCTTGGACCAACCCAGTTTCCGATGACGCGAGCGTACGTCCACGTCGTATTGCCCAGTCTGCTGAGCTCGATGAAGATCGCTAGCACAGGCGACGTGATCGGCACCATGTCACAGGATCGCGCAACGACTATTGCGGGCACGCTCGGGCCGGGCCCCGCGATGATCCCGATCGACTTGGCCTTGACCTCCGAGCGCGGCACCCGCAAGACGTTCAAGATGGCGATGGTCAACGACCAGCTGTTCACGCCGCTTCTCGCATATCTCTCCATCCTGAACACGCTCACGTCGTACGAACGACAGAACGGCGTCGCCAGCTATGCGATCCGGGGCACGGCCTCGGTCCGCAAGTACGGCAACCTTTCGTTCGAAGATCTGTTCACCGGCGATCAGCCGTCGGCTGGAGCCGCCGCGTACATGTGGTCGTACCACTGAACTTTCTCCTGCGAAACACGTTCGAGGATATCCAACTCGAAGGCCTCAAGCTCGAGATCGACGCCAGTGAACAAGCGCGAAGCGCGACGCTCGAGCGTGTATGGGTCGATGGCGTCGCGCCGAGAGCCGGCGCAACCGTCGATGTCAAGATGCTCCTGCGCACGTATCGTGGCGAGGAGATCACCAAGTCGATCCCGATCCAGATTCCACCGAACGCGCGCTCGAGCGTGTCCGTCATGGTGGCCGACGGAACGCGGCTGTCTCAATTCGAGGCGCGCGAGCTGCAAGTACAGCCGCTGCAGTCGCGCGGTCTGCCCCAGATGATTCGTGTCCTCAACAGCACGCGTAAGAACAATCGTCTGTATGTGCGCCTCGTCACGAGAGATGGCGGGGCCGTGGTGAAGGGCGAGTCGCTTGCCGCACTCCCCCCGTCGGTCCTCTCGGTGATGGAGGCGGACCGCAACGGCGGCAGTTTCCGTCCGCTTCAGAACGCGTTGAGCGGTGAGTGGGAGATCGCTGCAGGTTACGCGGTCACGGGATCTCGCACGCTTACTCTCCAGCTCGAGGACTAGGACACTTCCATATGCCCACTCGCCTGCGAGTGCTGATCGCAGCGGCGTTCCTCTGCGCAACAGTCGCCATCGTCTCTGCTGCCGTCCCTACGTTCTGGCAAGTGTCCACCGAGGGCGAGTTCCTCAAGGGTGAGGTCGAGAATCTTTCCGTCGATTCCTACGGACGGCTCACGCTCGGACCGATTGCGACGCCCGTTTACGAATCCAACGCGCCGTTCCTCTGGGCGCTGGCGAGCGCCCCCGACGGAACTGTCTTCGTCGGCAGCGGCAATGAAGGTCAGGTCTATCAAGTCGACCCTGCGGGAAAAGGGCGGGTGTTCTTCGACGCCGAGGAGCTCGAAGTCCACGCGCTCGCAGTCGTGCCGGGTGGCGGGCTCTACGTGGGAACGTCGCCGGACGGAAAGATCTACAAGGTTGACGCGGCCGGCAAAGGCCAGGTGTTCTTCGACCCGCCGGATAAGTACATCTGGAGCCTGGCTGTCGACCGAGCGGGGAATGTATTCGCGGGCACCGGCGACAAAGGCGTGATCTACAAGATCAGTCCGAGTGGGAGCGGTACGGTCTTTTATCAGACGAAGGCAACCCACACGATGTCGCTGGCGTTCGATCGTGAGGGGCGCCTACTGGCGGCGACCGGATCGCCTGGGCGGGTCTTCCAGATCGACGCCGCGGGGAAAGCGTTCGTGCTGTTGGACTCTACCTACATCGAGATTCACGCACTACGGGTCGATGCTGCCGGCGTCATTTACGCCGCGGCGGTCAGTGGCCGGCCTGGCTCGGGTCAATCGGATTCTCCACGCCCGCCACAAGAGACCTCGTCTCCTCCGATAGCTTCCGTGTCGACGGAAATCACGGCGATCGCCATCGCTGATATCGCCGTGACCGCGACGGGCAGCCAACCACCGGCTGCGCGGCAGAGCCAAGGGCCCGTCGCTGGCGCCGTCTTCCGCATTACTCCGGACGGCGCATCGGACCTTCTATGGGAATCGCGGGACGACACGCCGTACGATATCGCCGTCGAACCCGGTGGCAGTCTGGTCGTTGCCACAGGGGGCAAGGGCAAGATTTATCGCCTCGCCGGCGACCCGCATCAGCCGACGCTCATCGCGCGCGTCAATGCCCAGCAGGTCACGATGCTGCTGCCCGACCGCTCCGGCCAGATACTCTTCGCCACGTCGAACCCCGGCAAAGTGCTCCGTCTGTCGTCGGCCCGCGCCGAACGCGGTACCTACACCTCCGAAGTCCGCGATGCGCAGACGGTTGCTGCGTGGGGCGCCGTGAAGTGGCAAGCCATTGCGCCTTCCGGCACCAAGGTCGAGATTTCCACTCGATCTGGAAACACTCGCACGCCCGATGACACCTGGAGCGATTGGAGCGCCGCCTACGCGAATCCGGAAGGCAGCTCGATTGTGAGTCCCCGCGCGCGCTATCTGCAGTGGAGGGCGGTGATGACGGGGGCCCGCACGGAAACGCCGCTGCTCACCTCCTTTACAGCTGCCTACTTGCCCAGGAACACGCGGCCCAAAGTCTCGTCGATTACGATTCACCCTCCGGGCACGATCTTCCAGAGGCCGTTTCCGACCGGTGAGCCGGAGATCGCCGGCTTCGACGGCGACACGCCGGACCGTCGTGCGGCGATTCAGGCGCAGGCCGGTGGCGGCGGGCCTAACCTCGGCCGACGTGGGTATGAGAAAGGACTCCTCACCTTCGTGTGGCGGGCCGAAGACGAGAATCGCGACGAGCTGTCGTTCGAGGTCCAATACCGCCGTGAAGGAGAAACCGCCTGGAAAACCCTGAAGCGCGGGCTCACGGATCCCATTCTGGTGTGGGACACGACCTCGGTCCCGAACGGCCGTTACCTGGTCCGGATTGCCGCGTCGGACGCGCCCTCGAACTCGGCGTCCACCGCGCTCACGGGAGCGATGGAGAGCTCCTCGTTCGATATCGACAACGCGCCGCCCTCGATCACCGTGACGTCAGCACGGCGCGAGGGCGCACGGCTCATCATCGCTTTCGATGTCCGCGATCAGGACTCTGCGGTGCAGAAGGCGGAATATTCGCTCGACGGCGATCGCTGGCAAACCATCTACCCCAATGACGGCATCGCCGACTCTCGCTTCGAGCAGTTCGAATTGACGTTGGAAGGTGACACGGGGGCGCGCGGCGTCATTCTCCGCGCGACAGACGCTTTGAACAATGTGGCAGGCGCTCGAGGCGACGCGCCGACGCCGGCAGCCTCAGGCCGTCGTTGAATCCAGCGCCGAACCTGACCGGCGTTGCGCCGGTTCCTCGACAGCCTCTGCGGAAGGCTTGATCGCCGCTGGAACATGTCGTGGTGGCCGTACCGACCGAATCTCGAAGTCCAACGGCTGAAGCGACGCTCTTACCGTGGTGTGAGCAATCAACCACACCATGTTGACCGCCACAACGCGACCACCCGGCGCTTGAGCGGGTGCGAACCTCGACTGCTTCATCGCGTCGTGCAATTCGACCATCAAGTCGTTCCGCGACGAATCGCTTCGGGCCGCGCCTTCTTCAACCGAATCGAGCAACTCGTAGTTCGAGATTCGTCCCTCACGCGTTACGACCGTGGCGAAGGCGAAGACGGCCTCGCCATCCCCAAGGCCGTCGAGAGAGATGCCGTTGTCGAGCACTCTGGGAATCGACACGACGTTATCGAGACGCAGGGGGTTATGATCCGAGCCCGGATTGGACAGCGACCCAATCATCGCGGCGAGTGATTCCGGCCGCTCCTCGCTCGCTGCCTGCAACACGCCAAACGCCACGCTGACACACAGAATCACGGCGGCGGTCGCGCCGACGGCCGGCCACAGGAGTCGCCAGTCGGCAAACAACTCACTCACCCACACACCAAACGACTGCGCGTGCTCCGCGCCGATGCGGGTCAACACACCCTGCTGAATGGTACTGACTTCGCGCTGCTGCTCTCTCGTTGAGCTCGCTGTATACGAGCCACTGCGAAGTGCGTTCCCGATCAGACGGAGATCTTCGAGTCTCGCACTGCACGTGCGGCACCAGCGCAGATGTGACTCCACCAGCACCTGGTCGGCTACTGCCAACTCGTCGTCGGCAAACGCGTCGAGCATCTCCCGCGCCGCATCGCAGCCCACGTACGGAATCATGTCCGCAACCCCAACAATTCAGCACGAAGGGCCTGACGGGCTCGTGTCAGCCGAGACTTCACGGTACCGACCGCTACCCCAAGAGAAAAAGCGATTTCCTCATACCGAAGCCCGTCGATCTCGCGGAGCACCAAGGCCGTGCGCTGATCAAACGGCAGCCGCTCCAACGCCCGCCAGATCTGGGCTGCAGTTTCCTTGCTGGCAAGCGCACGGTCTGGAAGGACTTCGTCCTGCGATTCCATCTCTCCAAACAACCTCACGTGCTCGTCGAGGGAGACCTGGCTTGCACGATATCGACGACGCCACCAGCGCTGTCGGTTCCGAGCCTGATTGATGACGATGCGGTAGATCCAGGTGCGGAGAGCGGACTGGCCACGGAACCTCGAGATGGTCCGAAAGACCCGGAGGAATACTTCCTGGGACAGGTCGAGCGCCTCGTCCCGGTCGCCGAGCAGATGAAACGCGAGCGAGTAGACCATCCGCTGGTGCTCGGCCACGAGCTCGGCGCACGCCGCTTCGTCGTGCGTGGCGCACCGCTCGATCAGGGCCGCCTCGCGCCCGTCGACACCCGACCAGCCAATGGCGCCAGCGTTCTTCACAAGACCTCGGGAAGTTCCTGTCTCCATCACAAGTCTAGCACCGCCTTGAGAGTTAGACCCCATCCGTAGCCAGAGGTTCCACTAGTAGGCAGTGGGCAGTAAGGGAGTCGGCAACGGCAGTTGACAACTGGGCCCTTGGGGTTTTTGGGCCGCCGTCCTACTATCAGACCGGCCATGAAACGTTCGGTAGTCGTCGCCGTGGGGGTGGCGGCACTCGTTGCCGCCTCTGTACTGGGCTGGACCCGCGTGCGGCAGGAGCGTGAATTCCGACGCCTGATCGCGGCGGGTGACTCGGCGGCAGCGAGCGGCCAGACGTTTGTCGCGATTGAGGCGTTCAGCGGCGCGATCGCCTTGAAACCTGCATCAATGCTCCCTTACTTGAAACGCGGAGATACGTACCGGCGCCGCGGAGAGTACGCTTCGGCGATCCGCGATTTGCGGCAGTCCGGATCGCTCGACCCGACCGCAGTCCGTCCGCTCGAATTGTTGGGCGATACATACAAGGCGATGGGCGCACACGACCGCGCGCTCGAGAGTTACCAGGCGTACCTCGCCCTCGACGACCGAACGCCACGACTGCTCTACAAAGTGGCCCTCGCTTATTACCAGGGCGGCGACGCCGGAGCGGCGGTGGATCCTCTGCGGCGGGCGATTGCCATGGATGATCGATTGACCGAAGCCCACTACTTGCTCGGTATGTGTTTTCGCGATCGCAACCGCAACGGCGATGCGCAGCGGGCGTTCAGCCGGGCCGTGGCGCTCAACCCAAGCTTCGCCGCCGCGCGCACCGAATTGGCGGAGCTGTACGCCACGATGGGACGCACGCGAGAGGAGATGGACCAGCTCGACGCCCTCGCTGCCCTTGAACCGGTCGATGCGTATCGCTTGGTGTCCGTCGCGCTCGCCCATCTCCGGCGCGGGCGAACCGACGCTGCCCTCGTGACCCTCGAACGAGCGGCCCAGAGATACCCGGACACGGAGGTAGTGTCTACGGCTCTCGGACGCGTGTGGCTTCAGATCGCCCTGTCGATGGACGACCCAGCCGCGCTGCGCAAGGCGATCGAGGCACTCCAGCCAGTAGCGACACGGCCGAATGCCACGGGCGAAGCGCTCACGCTCTTGGGCCGTACCTTGTTCCTGTCAGGGGACGCGGCGGGCGCCGAGCGCGCACTTCAGCAAGCCACGACTCGTCTGCCCGTGGAGCCTCACGCATTCAGATATCTCGCCGAAGTAGCGTCTCTCCTCGGCCACGCCGACATCGCGCGAGCGGCCCAGGCCAAACACGACGCCCTCTCCGATCAGTGACCAGATCCGGCTTTCACTCTCACGTAGCCACAGAGGCGCAGAGGAAACAAGCCAATTGCCCTCTGTGCCTCCGTGTCTCTGTGGCCCGGGCGAGGTGAAGAAAGCTAATCTCGACGTCCGGTCGCCGGGTCGAGGGCGTCGCGCAGGCCATCGCCTAGAAAATTGAACCCAAGGACGAGTACGGCAATCGCAAGGCCAGGAAAGATCGTCAGGTGCGGGGCATCCAGCAGATGGGACTTACCATAGCTCAGCATCGTTCCCCAGCTAGGCGTTGGCGGTTGAACACCCAGCCCGAGAAAGCTCAGCGCGGCCTCCGCAAGAATCGCGCCTCCCATGCCAAGGGTCGCTTGGACGCTGACTGCCGGGAGGGCGGTCGGAATGACGTGGCGCACGAGAATACGAGTCGTCGTGGCCCCGAGCGCACGGGCGGCCTGGACAAACTCGAACTCGCGCGCGCGCAACACCTGGCCGCGCACCAGACGGGCATAGCCGACCCAGCCGATGAGTGACAGGGCAAAGACCACGTTCGTCAGACTTGGGCCAAGCACAGCGACCATCGCGATGGCCAGGAGAAGGCCCGGGAACGCGAGCAGGATATCGATGACTCGGCTAATCGCTTCGTCTACGCGTCCGCCGAAGTAGCCGGCGATTGAGCCCAGCACGACGCCGAGCGTCGAAGACACGCCAACGACAACCAAGCCAACCAACAGCGAGATGCGTGCACCTGAGAGCACACGCGCAAAGATGTCGCGCCCGAGCTCGTCCAGACCAAACCAGTGCAACCAGGTTGGACCCGCAAGACGAAGCGCCAGCTGCTGGTCGGCCGCGTCGAATGGCGCAACGTACGGTCCAATCAGCGCGGCCAGCACGGCCGTGAACACGATCGCGCCGCCAGCCTTGGTCACTCGAATCGAATCCGGGGATCGAGTACGCCGTACAACAAGTCGGTCAGCAAGTTGACCGAGACGTACGTGAAAGCGATCAACAGGATGCAGCCCTGCACCAATGGATAGTCGCGGAATCCAATCGACTGAATGAGCAACCGCCCGATGCCGGGCCACCCAAAGATCGTCTCGGTAATCACCGCCCCCGTCAGTACCGCGCCAAACTGAAGGCCGACGACCGTCACCACCGGAATCAGACTGTTTCGAAACGCGTGCCGAATCACGGCGCGGAAGCGCGACGCCCCGCGCGCGCGGGCGGCCAGCACGTACTGCTCGCGCAACTCCTCGAGCATCGTGGCGCGCGTCATCCGAGCCAGAATCGCGGCCAGGGCCGCCCCAAGCGAGATCGCTGGAAGGACGAGATGCGCAGTCGTGCCGCGGCCAGACACTGGCAACCACCCGAGCTCCACGGCAAAGACGATCGCCAGAAGTGGACCCAGCCAGAAGTTCGGGACCGACACCCCTGACAGGGCAAGGGTCATCGCCGCGTGATCGACGATCGTTCCGCGCCACACTGCGGCAAGAATTCCCAGCGGAATCGACACGCCGATGGCGACCAGCATCGCGGCGGCTGCCAACTCAAAGGTCGCAGGCAGGCGCGCGAGAATCTGATCGGTGACGGGCTCGCTGGTTCGCAACGACGTTCCCAGATCGCCGCGAACCAGCCCGGAAAGGAATGCGCCGTACTGCTCGATCAACGGTCGATCCAGACCGAGGCGAGCGCGCAGAGCCTCCACGTCTGCTTGCGGCGCCGTCTCTCCCAGCATCGCCTGTGCGGGATCTCCTGGAATCAGATGAATCAGCGAAAAGACCAGGGTGACGACGCCGAGAAGGACGGGTATCGTGAGCGCCAGACGGCGCCCGAGGTAGCGAACCACACATCAACTCCCAACCACTGTCGCTTGACCAACTCCCAACACCCAACAAACGCCGGGGCGACGCCTGGGAATTGGGCAAGCGTCAGACGTTCAGCCGCTACAACGTTCTGATTTTGACGTTTCGGAACTTCACGGTGCCCGCACCGTACTGCAGCGCGATCGGACCGCGGGCGTGTCCCTTGTGCTCGACGTCCACCATCTTCATGCCGTTCAGCGTCACGGTCATTCTCGGGCCCTGCGCGGTGATGTCAAACGTGTTCCATTTTCCGCCCGTATTGATGATGCTCGCAGGCTTCGCCACATCCACGATCCCTCCCGTGCGGTAGGACTGATCGGGACGTTTGTCGAAGATGTTGACCTCATATGCGTTCATCGCGGTGATCGTCTTCGGGTCTTCGCACCGAATGAAGACTCCGCTATTGGCATCGTCGGTAACCCAGAAGTCCAAGGTGATTTGGAAGTCCCCGTAGGGCATCGGCGTCACGAGAAAGCCGGTGCCCTTCGATGCCTGAACCACGCCGTCTGCAACCTCCCAATTGGCATCGCCGACGACGTTCCACCCCTTGAGACTCTTTCCATCGAAGAGAGTGGTGAACCCACCGGCCTGGCCAGCGACCCCGTACGGGGACTGGAGACCCATGAATCCGACGAGGAGAAACCCGAGAGTCAGAACGGATGTACGTTTCATGTGACCGCCTTTCGCCTGCGAATCTTGAGGTGCCAGCAGTTCGTGCCGGCGCGGGCGGATTATAGGTCGAAGTCCACTCGAGGATCGAACGACCTGAACTGAGTCGTACGCTGGGGAATTGGATGTGGATCCGTAGGGTGCGCCCTTTTGGACGCCAGGCAGGTCCGAAAGGACCGGCCCTACACAGCCGTACCGCTCAGCCCGAGGCGAATCATCATCTTGAGCAGCCCCTGTCTCGAGATGCCGAGCTCGCGCGCCGCGCGGGTGTGGCTCCCTCCGGCGCGGGCGACGGCGACCTCGATGAACCGTCGTTCGAACTGAGCGCGCGCATCTGTCAACAGGGCGCACGAGAGCGGCGTGGCACCCGTCACGACACTTGGCAGAAGGCTCGGGCGCACGCGTCCGCGCGAGGGTGCGGCGACGGCAAGAGCCGCAATTACGTTCTGAAGCTCCCGCACGTTGCCGGGCCAGTGATATCGCGAGAGAGCCGCGACGATTCCGTGAGTCAGCGTAGCGGTCGTTCCGACGCGATCGGCTGCCGCCCGCCAGAAAAATGTGGCCAGCACGGGGATGTCTTCCGGCCGTTCACGGAGCGGTGGAATTCGAATCCGGATGACGTCCAAGCGGTACAGCAAGTCTTGGCGGAAACGCCCGTCGGCTACTTCGGAGCGTACGTCACGGTTGGCGGCGCTGACGACTCGAACGTCGGTCTTTCTGCTGAACGACTCGCCCACCCGGCGTACTTCGTGCTGTTGCAGGACGCGCAACAGCTTTGCCTGCGCGCGAGGCGACAGATCTGCCACCTCATCGAGAAACAGCGTGCCACCGTTGGCCTCCTCGAAGAGCCCGGGCCGGTCTGCCACCGCGCCAGTGAACGCCCCGCGGGCGTGGCCGAATAGCTCCGACTCCACGAGATCGTCGGGCAGGGCCGCGCAGTTCACGTCACAGAAACGCCGTTCCCGGCGCGGGCCGAGCTGATGAATCGCCCGCGCGACGAGTTCCTTGCCGACTCCACTTTCGCCCTCGATCAGCACGGCAAACGGCGCCGCAGCGGCACGAGCGATCGCCTTGCGCACGTCGTTCATTGACGAGCCTATGCCGATCAACTCCGGAACGGCGACAGCAGCGCAAGCGGTTTCACGCGCGGTCGCCAGCATGGCCTCCACACGTGGTGCTGCGATCGCGGCGGCCAACTCCAGCAGCTCTCCGGCGTGGGGCGCCGGAGTCATATCCATCGCCCATCGCGCCACGAATGCAGCGAACAGCCGGTGCCCAGTCCGCACCGGCACTGCGATCTCGTGCCCAGAGTCGCCAGGTTCTGGACCAATCACGATCCCGGCTTCAAGCGCTCTTTCACCAAGCCGGGTTGGCATGCCGGAGCCGACGGTCAGCACAGTGGCCACGGGCCCACCGTCCACAGAAACCATATCTATGCGACTGGTGTTCAGCGCCTGTGCGACGTAGCCGAGGACACCGCGAACCGCACGATCGTCTCGCTCCTCCTCCTGGACGACTCTGACGAGGTCCGTGGCTCTCGAACCACTGCCCACGAAGATTCTGGTCTGCGAACCCGTAGCGACACGATTTCGGTCGTGAGACCGCCGATCGATCGCTTCGCGCAGAAGAGGAGGTGCGGCGACCCGCATTCGACAGAGCCGCCTGATTTCTCGCTCGGCGTCGCGCTCCCGTCCGGCACGCCGGAGCGCGTCCGCCCACAATAGTCGCGCCCTTGCCACCCGCAGAGGCGCTCGAGCCATCCGTGCCTGTTGGGCCAAATCCACGAAACACCCTTCGGCGAGGCTGAGGTCGCCCGCCGCGCACAGCACCCGCAACTGAGCCATCGACGCAATCGTCCGAACCGTAGGATCGTCCGACCCCGCTCGATCGATCAGCGCCCGAGCGCACTGCCCAGCCTCGAAGATTCGCTCGCGCTCGATGAAGAGCCTCACCGCTGTCGCCGTCACCGACGCCGCGAGCACGTCCTCCAGCTCATCGAGATTCTCAGGCACACACTCGATCGTGGGGATCTCTTCAACCCGCCGCTGCCACAACAGGATGCGCGCGAGCGTTGCCTGGGCCCAGGCTTTTCGATGCGTTGTCAGCGCGCCAGTCAGCAAGACGGCCCGACACAGCGACTCGGCGGCCGTCAACCGTCCAGCATCCGTTCGGGCAAGGGCTTGCCAGACTCGCAGGTCCAAAGCGAGGGCGTCGAGCTTACCGTCTTGCGCGACCGCCGTCGCGTCATCGAACGTCCGATCGGCATCCAGCGCACGCCCGCGCTCGAGTAGCAGACGTCCCAAGGACACCAGCGTTCGCACGGCAGGATCGAAAGCGCGCCGGCGCACGAGGGCCGCCGCCACCTCGCGAAGCAGTCGCTCGCCAGCGGCGTGGCATCCGGCACGGACGAACTCCACCGCCCGTTGAGCCCGTTCCGCATACTGGGCGACGTCCGAACGTTGCTGAATGCTGATTGCAACAGGTGCGCTGTACGCGGCTGGCGCTTCCCGAACGAGGAATTGGCGAGCGCCACGCGTAGACGGAAACGTCAAGAGGACGTGCGGCCTTTGTGACCGTGCGGCGACCTCGATGAAGGCTCGACGAGCGAGTTCCGGCGCTGTTCCTGAACGGGCGATCAGCATCAATGCGCGGCCGCGCAGGTCCTCTGTCAGCACGTCGCGAAGACGCACGTACATCTCCACCGACATGGGGATAAAGCCCCGGGCGCGAGCATCCGCAGCAGCCCGCCTCGCAGCGGCTTCCGTGGACACGCCCGCACCACCGTCGGCCGTCACCCAACGGGGAGCACCATCATGCCCATGGTCGAGCACTTCGATTAGCGTTCCGCTCGGTGGATGGGCCTCTGCCGTCTCGACGCCCACCTCATCGAGCCGAACCACGTCTCCCGTTGCCAGATCCCATGCGCGCTCGTCGTCGCACGCCAGGTAACGATCGTGCCGCAGTCTCGTCATGCCCAATGGGCTATGCAACATCGCGATCCGATGGATTCACACGGAGAATGGCCTCCTCAGCCTCAGAGAGTCGCATTTTCTTCGTATAGAATTGAATTCCCACATGCTGAGATTTCTCACCGCCGGCGAGTCGCACGGTCAAGCGCTCGTCGTCACCCTCGACGGGATGCCCGCCGGCCTGCAGCTCGATATCGACGCGCTCAACGCCCAACTGCGCCGCCGTCAGGGCGGCTACGGTCGCGGGCGACGTATGCAGATCGAAAGCGACCGTGCTGAAGTCCTCGGAGGCGTGCGACACGGGCAGACCACCGGGGCCCCCATTGCGCTCCTCATCAAGAACCGAGACTGGGTGAACTGGCAGCAGACCATGTACGTGGAGTCCGAGATGCCCGGAGCCGCCACAGGCGCCCAGCGCACGGACGTGACGCGCCCTCGACCAGGCCACGCGGATCTTGCCGGTGCGATCAAATACGGCCACGAGGACATTCGCAACGTGCTCGAACGCGCGAGCGCTCGTGAAACGGCGTCACGCGTGGCGGCCGGGTCGCTCGCCCGTCAGCTTTTAGGCCGTTTCGGAGTTCGTCTGGCGAGCCACGTGTCGGCGATTGGCGACGTGCTTTTGCCCCCCGGACGCACCGTCTCGTTTGCGGAGGCGAACGCGGTCCCGGAAGACGCACCTCTTCGATGTGTAGACCTCGCCGCACAGGAACGGATGATTGCCGCGATTGATGCGGCACGCGAGGCTGGCGACACCCTGGGAGGGGCATTCGAAGTCATCGCGACCGGCCTTCCGCCAGGCTTGGGGTCTTACGTCCAATGGGACCGCAAGCTCGACGGCCGACTTGGTCAGGCGATCATGTGCATTCACGCGATCAAGGCAGTAGGCATCGGGATTGGCCCTGACGGCGCGATTCGCCCTGGATCGCGCGTTCACGACGAGATCCTGCCTCCCACGTCTGGAGAGAGCGGGCCGACTCGTCCCACCAACAACGCCGGAGGCCTCGAAGGCGGCGTCACAAACGGTGAAGACGTCCGCGTCACCGGATTCATGAAACCGATTGCCACGCTGATGAAACCGCTGCGCTCGGTCGACCTCACTACGCTCACCGAAGCGCCGGCGGCCATCGAGCGGAGCGACGTATGTGCCGTCCCCGCGGCGGCGGTGGTTGGAGAGGCCATGGTGGCCTTCGTGCTGGCGGACGCATTCCTCGAGAAATTCGGCGGCGATTCGATCGACGAGATCGACAGTCACTATGCCGCCACCGCGGAACAGGTGCGGCGGCGATTCCGAGTTGGGGTCAGATCTTGATTATTGCGTCCGTGACACGTGCTCGCTCAAGCCAGACGCGGACCTCGTCATCCGACGCAAGAATCAAGATCTGACCCCAAGTATGATTCGCCCGATCCTTCGATTCGGCGCCGGCGTACTGCACGAGCCCGCCGCCAGGGTTCCAGAGATCACCGCCGAGGTGCTGCAGTTGGTTGACGACATGATTCAAACCATGTACGCCGCACCCGGCGTCGGCCTGGCCGCGACGCAGGTCGGCGTCCCGCTCAGAGTCTTTGTCGCCGACGTCTCCCTCGGACGCGACCCGAACGGTCTGTTCACGTTCGTCAATCCTGAATTCGTCGAGCGCGACGGGATGCAACTCGAAGAGGAAGGCTGCCTGAGCGTGCCGGGGTTCAACGCCACGGTAGCCAGACCGACAAAGGTGATTCTGAAAGGGCTCGACCGCAACGGGCTGGAGCAGGTCGTTGAAGGTACGGACCTGCTCGCGCGTTGCTTTCAACACGAGATGGATCACCTCGACGGCAAGCTCTTCGTCGATCGGCTGCGCGGTCTCCAGAAGGACCTGATTGTCCGGAAGATCAGGAAGCTCTCCCGTGCCGGAAAATGGTAGGTGATGGACGACGCGTTGCGGATCGTCTTCTTCGGCACGCCCGGTTTCGCGACGCCGACGCTTGAACGCCTGCTCGCGTCCCGACATGCTGTCTGCGGAGTCGTCACACAACCTGACCGAGCCCGGGGCCGAGGCCAACGACTGACCGAAGCGCCAGTCAAGGCTCTGGCGGTGCAGCACGACCTTCCCATCATCCAGCCCGTGCGACTGCGCGATCCTGCCGTCGCCGCCGCCATCGGCTCCTGGGCACCGGACCTGGGGGTCGTCGCTGCCTACGGAAACCTCATTCCCGGGGAACTGCTGTCTGTTCCCCGCTTCGGCATGATCAACGTCCACGCGTCGTTGCTGCCGAAGTATCGCGGCGCCGCCCCCGTGCACCGCGCCGTCATCAACGGCGACATCGAGACGGGCGTCACGATCATGCGCGTCGCAAAGATACTTGACGCGGGTGCGATGTTTGCCAGACTGATCCGACCCATCGGCCCGAATGACACGACTGACGAGGTCGAACGAGACCTGGCACAGATGGGCGCAACGCTGCTCGTCACCGTCGTGGACCAAATCGCCGCCGGCACATCGCAGGAAGAGCCACAAGACGACAGCCTTTCCACGTACGCGCCTCGCTTGACGAAGAAAGAAGGACTCATCGACTGGTCGCTGCCGTCGCAGGATATTCACAACCGTGTGCGGGGCTTGCACCCGTGGCCGCACGCATATTCGTACCTCGATGGCGAGCGGGTTATTGTCCTGAGGACTCACATCATGCACGAGCCGACAAACGCTGATTCTGGGACAGTCATCGAGGCGTCGGGCGACATCCTGCACGTCACGGCTGGAGACCAGCGCGGCGTCGCCATAGATGAGCTCCAGGCCGAAGGTCGTCGTCCGATGCGAACGCGCGAGTTCCTCGCTGGCAGGCCCATTAACCCGGGGCAACGTTTCCGCTGATCTCGGTCAGATCGACCTTCGTCGTTCTTGAGCCCTAAGCCCTAAGCCCTAAGCCCTAAGCCTTAAGCCTTAAGCCCGTGACCCCTCCCGTGACCTTTGACCTCTTCTCTCCGTTCGTGTCGCAGTGGTTTCGCGAGACTCTTGGCGATCCGACAGCGGCCCAACTGCGCGGCTGGACCGCCATTCGTGAGCGGCGTCACACGCTCATCGCGGCGCCGACCGGATCCGGCAAGACCCTCGCCGCCTTCCTCACCGCTATCGACGATCTCCTGCGCGAGGGGCTCAATGCGCCACTGCCTGACGAGGTTCGGGTCGTGTACGTCTCTCCCCTCAAGGCCCTGAGTGCTGATATTCACAAGAATCTAGCGGAGCCAAGACGCGGCATACGCGAGCGCGCGGCACTGGCCGGTGTCGCTGCGCCACGTATCACGGCAGCGGTCCGAACCGGCGACACCTCGTCGACCGAGCGGGCGGCAATGCTGCGAACGCCGCCGCACATTCTCGTGACAACCCCTGAGTCGCTGTATCTGCTGCTGACGTCTGGGCGCAGCCGCCAGATGTTGCGCACGGTCCGAACCGTTATCGTTGACGAGATCCACGCCGTCATTGGCACGAGGCGAGGATCGCACCTCGCACTATCGCTCGAACGTCTGCAACAGGTAGCTGAGACTCCGCTTCTCCGAATCGGCTTGTCGGCGACGCAGAAGCCGGTCGATCAGGTCGCGCGCTTTCTGATTGGGAATGAACCGTCCCGCGTCGCGCCCGTCATCATCGACGAGGGGCATCGGCGAAACATTGATCTGGCGATCGAACTCCCCCGTTCATCACTAGACGCCGTCATGGCGCACGAGGTGTGGGACGAGTATTACGACCGTCTGGTTGAGCTCATCGCGGCGCACAAGACCACCTTGATTTTCGTGAACACGCGCAGGCTTGCCGAACGCGTGGCGCGCTACTTGAGTGAGCGCATGGGGGATGAGGCCATCACGGCGCATCATGGAAGCCTGTCGAAGGAGAGGCGCCTCGACGCCGAGCATCGATTGAAGACCGGCGCCTTGAAGGCCCTCGTGGCAACGGCTTCCCTCGAGCTCGGAATCGACATCGGCCACGTCGATCTCGTCTGCCAGATCGGCTCTCCGAATCGTATTGCGACTCTCCTTCAGCGGGTAGGGCGCGCCGGCCACACCGTAGCGGGCGTTCCAAAGGGACGCTTGATGCCGGTGTCTCGCGACGATCTGGTCGAATGCGCCGCGCTGCTACGTTCCGTTCGTCACGGCGACCTCGATGCCATCGTCTCGCACGATTCACCGCTGGACGTCCTCGCCCAACAGATCACGGCCGAGGTGGCCTGCCGTGACTATGGCGAGGACGAGCTTTTCGAGCTCGTTCGTCGAGCATGGCCCTATCGCGAACTGGCTCGAGAGGAGTTCGACCGAGTGGTCGCAATGCTGTCGGACGGTTTCGCGACGCAGCGTGGGCTGCGGGCGGCCTTGTTGCACCGCGACGAGGTTCACGCTGTTCTCCGCGCCCGGCGCGGGTCACGGCTCCTGTCTTTGACCTCGGGAGGAGCGATACCAGAGGTGGCCGACTACCGCGTGGTGGTAGAGCCAGAAGCGACGTTCGTTGGCACGGTCAACGAAGACTTCGCGATCGAGAGCATGATCGGCGACATCTTTCAGCTCGGCAACACATCCTGGCAGATTCAACAGGTGTTGTCGGGAACGGTGCGTGTTACCGATGCCCATGGCGCACCGCCAACAATTCCGTTCTGGCTCGGCGAAGCGCCGGCGCGCAGTGACGAGCTCTCGCGCGCCGTCTCGGACTTGAGGTCCGATGCCGAGCGCGGCCTCGAAGCCGGCTCCGCGGTGTCGTGGCTCGAGACGGAAGTTGGGCTCTGCCGGGCGGGGGCCGAACAGATTGCCGAGTATTTGCAAGAGGGCCGTCGAGTGCTGGGCGTCGTCCCATCCCAAGAGACGCTGGTGGCCGAACGCTTCTTCGACGAGTCGGGAGGGATGCAACTCGTTCTGCATGCGCCATTCGGAAGCAGGATCAACAAGGCCTGGGCGCTCGCACTGCGCAAACGCTTCTGCCGCCAGTTCAACTTCGAGCTGCAGGCAGCCGCAACCGAGGACGCACTGATGCTGTCGCTCGGGCCGCAGCACTCCTTTCCCCTCGCAGACGTCTTTCGGTATCTCCATCCTGCGTCGGTGCGCGAGATCCTCGTGCAGGCGTTGCTCGATGCGCCTGTCTTCGCGACCAGGTGGCGGTGGAACGCCACCATTTCCTTGGCGGTGCCGCGCAGTCGCGGTGGCTCGAGAGTGCCTCCCCAGCTTCAAAGGATGCAAGCGGACGACCTGATGGCCGCTGTGTTTCCCGATGCGGCCGCGTGCCTCGAGAACATTCCTGGAGACAGGGAGGTGCCAGACCATCCCCTTGCCAGCCAGACGATCCGCGACTGCCTCGAAGAGGCCATGGATCTGCACGGCCTCATGGCCGTCCTCGCGCGTATCCATGCTGGTGAGCTTCGTTTGGTGTCGCGCGACACGCCAGAGCCGTCGGCTTTCTCTCACGACATCATCAACGCGCGGCCGTACGCGTTCATGGACGACGCGCCACTCGAGGAGCGACGAACCCGGGCCGTGCAAACACGGCGGGCAACTCGGCGCCAAGACGACTTCGGTGCGCTCGACGCGAATGCCATCGCCCGAGTCCGAGAAGAGGCGTATCCGGATCCACGCGATCCAGACGAGCTGCACGACACGCTTCTCACGACCGCTTTCCTGCTCGACGATGACGTCAGCAACATGCAGATGTCGTCGGCTGCCGCGGCATTGGCCACAATGGGGCGAGCGACGCGCGTGGCCCCGCCGGGTCCATCGACGCGGATCTGGGTCGCGGCCGAACGTCTCCCCGAGATTCTCGCCGTTCACCCAGACGCAGTGCTTGACCCGCTCATCACCGCGCCCGCCACGCGCACGCTTCGCGCGTGGACTCGGGAGGAGGCGCTCGTCGAGGTCTCGAGAGGGCGCTTGACGGTTCTGGGGCCAACGACCGCCGAGCTGCTCGCCGACTCACTGAGTATCACCGCGCAAGACATGGATGCCGCGCTCTTGCAGCTCGAGGCGGGCGGTGTAATTTTGCGCGGGACGTTTACCCATGGCGCGCGCACGCGTGAGTGGTGTGATCGGCGCCTCCTTGCGCGGATACATCGATACACCATGAACGATCTGCGGGCGGAGATCTCACCCGTCTCCGCAGCCGATTTCATGCGCTTCCTGTTCGCGTGGCAACACGTGGAGCCCTCGTCTGCACTGACGGGCAGTGGGGGGTTACGCGCGATTCTGACTCAACTCGACGGGCTCGAGCTGCCTGCTCGGGCGTGGGAGCATCACGTGCTCGCGACACGTCTCCAAGGGTACGACCCTTCGATGCTCGACATGTTGTGCCTCACCGGCGAAATCGGCTGGGCGCGCTTCTCCAGCGGACCAACGCAGGTTGTCGGCGCAACGCCGATCGCTCTGTTCCTCCGTGAGCACGCGGAGGCGTGGTTGACCCTCGGAATGGAATCAGCACAGGCAGATGCCTCGCCCAACCGCCCCGTCACCAATGTTAGCGAGGCCGCCTCTCGTGTTCTCAACCGGCTGTGCTCCTCGGGTGCATCCTTCTCACAGGAACTGGCCAGTTCCTGTGAGCTGACACCAGAGGGTTGTCGTGACGCGCTCGAAGAGCTCGTGGCCAGCGGCCTCGTGACTTCAGACGGTTTCGCCGGGCTGCGCGGGATCATTGCCCCACATGCGACCGACAAGGCTGGTCGTACCACTTGGGCGGGCACTGCGGGCCGATGGTCGGCGATCCCCGCTGGGTCAACGATGCCGCGCGAGGCCGCGGTCGAGATGTTCGCTTGGGCGCTCCTTCGCCGATACGGCGTCATCTTTCGGCGGCTGCTCGCGCGCGAAGCGGCTGGCGTCACGTGGCGCGAGCTCGCGCGCATCTACCGGCGTCTCGAGGCGCGCGGAGAGATTCGAGGCGGGCGATTTGTTTCCGGCATGTCGGGTGAGCAGTTTGCGCTTCCAGACGCGGTAGACCGTCTGCGTGAGGTTCGTCGCTCGCCCCCCGACGACCTTCTTGCGACGATCAGCGCCGCGGATCCTCTCAACCTCACTGGAATCGTCACTCCTGGCGATCGCATCCGCACCGTCGGCGGCAACCGCATCGTCTACCGCAACGGTGTTCCGCTCGCCGCGATGGAAGGTGACATGCTGCGCCGGCTCGGCAACGTCGACCCTGAAATCGCGAGTGAGGTAGCAGCAGCCGCGGCGGGCCGCCGAGTGCCCGTGCTCAGTGGATTTGTCGGCAAGCTCGGCTGAGTTTTCCAAAGCGATGACCGCTCCGGCCCGCACAGCGGCGTATCAGGCGCTGCGCGCCATTGCAGCAGAGCGCATTGACCTCCCCACGGCGCTCGCTGAAACGCGTGTGCGACTTCGCGACGAGCGGGATCGCGCGCTCTCGGCGGAAATCGTCACGGGAACCCTTCGTTGGCAGCGAGCCTTCGACCATCTCGTCGAGCACTTTGCCAAACGCTCGCTCTCGAAGGTCGACGCGGATGTTCTGATCATCCTGAGACTGAGCCTCTACCAGCTTCTGCACCTCGACCGCGTCCCCGCTTCAGCCGTCGTCGACGATGCAGTCGATCTGACGCGAGCAGCTCGTCGAGGAAGCGCCGCCGGATTCGTGAACGCCGTGCTGCGCGGAACGCTGCGCCAACGTCGCCGCCTCCCTTTCCCAGAGAGACCCGCGGACGGCGAGAATCGAGCGGCCGCCATGGCCTACCTGGCGGTAACACATTCTCATCCCGATTGGTTGGTGAACCGATGGCTCGACCGATACGGCTTCGAGGCGACCGAGCGATGGGTTCAGTTCAATAACACAACGCCGGGTCTGACGCTTAGGGCCAATCGTCTTCGTGCACCGCGCGACCAGGTGGCGAAGGCGCTTGCCGCAGACGGCGTCGACACAGAACCCACGCGCTACGCGCAGGACGGGCTTGTCGTGACCGCGGGTAACCCGCTCAGACGCCTTGCGGATGGGCTGTTCGTGGTGCAGGATGAAGCCTCGCAACTCATTCCGCTCGCGGTTGGGGCCAGACCCGGACAACAGGTGCTCGACCTCTGCGCCTCGCCTGGTGGAAAGACAGTAGCCATGGCCGCCGACATGAATGACGTCGGCACTGTGGTGGCGTGCGACGTGCGGCCCAGGCGAGTGTCGCTGCTCCGTGACACCGTGCGATCGAGCGGATCGAAAGCCGTGCGCGTCCTCCACGTTGACAGCCTGGGGGCGCTGCCATTTCAACCGTGTTTTGATCGCGTGCTGGTGGACGCACCATGCTCCGGGCTCGGAACGATTCGGAGGGACCCGGATATTCGCTGGCGACGCAGCGAAGCCAATCTCCTCGCCCTCGCTCGAGACCAGGTAACGCTGCTCGTCCGCGCGGCGCAGGTGGCCAAGCCCGGAGGTCGGCTGGTGTATGCCACGTGCTCGAGTGAGCCAGAGGAGAACGATGGAGTTGTAGAAGCCTTCCTGAGCCAATGCCCAGAATTCCAGGTCATGGACCTGCGCCAGGAGGGAGCACCGAGCCTCTATCCTCTTCTCGACGACCGCGGCATGCTCCGCACGCTGCCGTTCGCACACAGCCTGGAGGCCTTCTTCGCCGCCGCACTCACTCGTAGGGCGGGTCCTGCCTTATAGACCCGCCTCGGAAGCCGGGTCCAGAGAACAGGACCAGGCCTACCGACGCTAATTTCGTAGCGAGCTCAGAGGGTCATGGGACGATCCTCTGACATGCCGTTTGGTCGCCGCGTCTGGAACGTGGGCAAACTGTTCGTGCTCATGGGCGCACTCTGCGCGACGTTCCTCCTGTTCTTTGGCTTGTCCATGCGCGTGGCGCTTCGCTCACGTGATGTTCAGGTTCCCAACCTCGTTGGTCAAACGGTGAACGAGGCAACGCGCGCGCTGGCAGACCTGGGGCTTGGACTTCGAATCGACGAGAACCGACGATCCGACGACCGTGTCCCCACCGGCCGCATCATGCAGCAGGATCCGCCGCAGGGCGCCGAGGCTCGACGCCAGCGAACGATTCGTGTCTGGGTCAGTTCGGGCGCGCGCACGACGACCGTGCCCACGCTCGTCGGCCAAACAGACCGCACCGCCAGAATTCGACTCGAGCAGGACGGTCTCGAGATCCGCTCGGTCTCCGAGTTCCGATCGACTGACTATGCCGCCGATGCCATTGTTGCCCAAGACCCTCCACCGTCGTCACGGGCACCGTCAGTTTCGATGCTTGTCAATCGCGGCGAGCAGGCGGTCACGTATGTCATGCCGGACGTCATTGGCATGGACGCCACCCGAGCGGCGGAGGCTCTGCGGGAGCGCGGATTTCGAGTCACGGTCGTTGGCTCGCAACCCTACCCCGGCATGCCGCCTGGTACTGTCGTGCGTCAACAACCGTCCGGTGGCTTCCAAGTGGCCGCCTCAGACGCCATTTCGCTCGAGGTGAGCCGGTGACGGTTCGCGCCACCGACATTCTGCTCGCACCCTCGATTCTCTCAGCCGACTTCGCGACACTCGGCAACGACATCGCGGCCGCTGAGCGTGGGGGGGCAGATCTCATTCACGTGGACGTGATGGACGGCCACTTCGTCCCAAACATCACGATCGGGCCTGTCGTCGTGCGCGCGATCAAGCGCGTCGCTACGAAGCCGCTCGACGTTCATCTGATGATCGAGCAGCCCGATAGATACATCGAAGACTTCGTCGAAGCGGGCGCCAACATGGTGTCAGTCCACGTTGAGGCAGTGCCGCACCTGCACCGGACGATTGCGTACATCAAGAGGCTGGGCGCCAAGGCGGGCGCAGTATTGAACCCGTCGACGCCGGCGCAGGTCCTTGACGACGTCGCTGGCGATCTCGACTTCGTCCTCGTGATGTCAGTCAACCCGGGATTCGGCGGTCAGGCGTTCATCCCGCATACCATCGAAAAGCTTCGGCGCGTCCGAGCCGTTCTCAACGCCGCCCGATCTTCTGCGCCGATCGAGATTGACGGCGGTATCGATGCGGGAAACGTGGCCGACGTCGTTGCGGCGGGCGCCACGATCCTGGTCGCCGGAAACGCTATCTTTGGCAACCGGGACCCTGAGAACGCCACGCGTGCTCTGCGGGCTGCTGCGATGGGCGCCGGGACGATTTCCCGCGCATGAGGGAAGGATTGAGTGCTGCCTCCACGCGTTCCACCCGCATACGGGTCCGATACGCCGACACCGACCGCATGGGTGTCGTCTACTACGCCAACTACCTCATCTGGTTCGAGGTTGGCCGCACGGAATGGTTTCGAGACACTGGTTGGAGCTACCGTGAGATGGAGGTCGAGGGGATCGCACTGCCCGTCATCGAGGCGCATTGTGAGTACCGTCAACCGGCCAGGTACGATGATGAGCTCGAAGTCCGGACCACCGCGACGCTCTTGACACCCGTTCGGATTCGGTTTGATTACCAGGTCCTCCGTGCTGGGGAAGGCGTCCCCGTTGCGATTGGTCACACCGTCCACGCGGCGCTGGACCCGGCGGGCCGCCCTCGCAGGCTGCCAGAGTCCGTCCGCGAGATGCTCGGACAAACGCCTGAAGGCCAGCCGTTCGGCGGCCAGCGGCGTCTAGAATAAGAGGTTGAATGCGCCGAGCCGTCATAGTCCTGAGCTTGATCCTGTCCGCTGCGTGCGGAGGCAAGAAGAACGTCATCCCGGCTGCCGAATCCGGCAACCCGGACCGCTTTCTCTTTGAGCGAGGCAACGAGTCCATCAAGGAGAAGAAGTGGTTAAACGCGCGGGAATACTTCAGACAAGTCGTCGACAACTATCCGCAGAGCCCTTTTCGGCCCGACGCCAAGCTCGGCATCGGTGACTCATACGTGGGCGAGGGTTCGGCGGAGTCGCTGGTCCTTGGGGCAAACGAGTTCAAGGAATTCCTGACGTTCTACCCGACAAGCCCGCGAGCTGACTACGCGCAGTACCGCCTGGCCATCAGCCACTTCCAACAGATGCGCGCGGCCGAGCGCGATCAGACGGAGACCAAGGAGGCCCTGAAGGAATTCGATGCATTCTTCCAACGGTTTCCGAACAGCCCGCTGATGCCTGAGGTGAAGCTGAAGTGGCGTGAGGCCCGGGATCGCCTGAGCCACGCGTCTTATCGCGTGGGGTTCTACTATCACCGGGTCCATTGGTATCCCGGTTCGATCGACCGCTTCAGAGAAATCCTCAAAGACGACCCTGGGTTTTCAGGTCGCGACGCCGTGTACTTCTATCTGGCGGACTCCCTGGCCAGAACCGATAAGAAAGCCGAGGCAATTCCGATTTTCGAGCGCCTGCTTGAGGAATTCCCCAAGAGCGAGCTCCTCGAGGATACGAAAAAACGCCTTGAAGAGCTGAAAGCTCAATAGCTTAGGCGGACCTTCATTGGTTCGCCCGACAGGGAGAGCCATGAGGTTCATCACACCGACGACACGGATCCTGGCTGTTGGATTGCTCGCCATCGCACTGCCCGCAGCTGCACAAACCGGACCTGCGCCTGCGGCCACTCACCTACCCGCCGACGTCCTCCAGCTCGCCTGCGCGCCGCGCGTCGTGTTCGAAACACCGAACGTCCCGCTCCGAATCACCGGGAGTCAAGACACGCTCGTTCGCCGCGTTCATTCGCCGGGGGACCTCGTCACAATCAACGCCGGAGCCAACGACGGGGTCCGCGTCGGCCAGGAGTTCTTTGCGCGCCGCCTGCAGGTCTCTGACCGCGGCTCGGTTTCCGCAGATTCACCGGCAACGGTTCGTACGGTTGGCTGGATTCGCGTGTATGCGGTCGACGAGGACATGTCCCTCGCCACGGTCACCTATGCCTGTGACGTGATCGACCTCGACGATTATCTCGAGCCGTTCTCACTCCCCGCCGTACCGACGCCGTCCACGAATCGGCCCAAGCCTCAGCGCGGCAACTATGGGCGCGTGATGGGGGGGAATGATCGAAAGTTCAGCTTCGGCAAGGGCGACTACTTCGTCGTCAATCGAGGGAGCGACCATGGCGTCACGCCAGGCGCGCAGTTTGTGATCTATCGCGACAAGAAGGCGTCGGGCAACTTTCTCGCTGAAATCGCCGAGGCCGTCGCAGTCGAGGTGCAGCCCGAAACCTCGACCTTGCACGTCACCCTCTCGCGAGACGCGATCGCCGTGAACGACTACGTCGCCCTCCGCAAGTAAGACGGGCCACTCTGTGGCCCGTTAACCTACGCGGCGCTCACGCGCGACGTTCACGTCCGTGACGTGCGCGCTCAACATCACCTGAAAGCGCCGGTAGTAATCCACGGCCGACACGACCGCCGTGAGCATCACCACCCACAGCGCAACGTCGCCCGCGGAGGCGAGCCACGGGAGCGGTCCCCCACCCAGAATCAACAGCAAGATGGCTGTTACCTGCGACACCATCTTGATCTTGCCAAGGGGTGAGGCGGGGATTGTAATCCCTTTCGTATACGCGAGGCTCCTCAGCGCAGTAATCGCAAACTCACGGCCGATGATGAGCGCGACCATCCACGCCTGCGCGAGACCCAGCTGAACGAGCGAGATGAAGGCAAAGCAGGTGAGCAGCTTGTCTGCGATGGGATCGAGCATCTGACCGAGCCATGTCACCTGCCGACGGCGGCGTGCCAGGTATCCGTCGAGCCAATCCGTGATCGACGCCACGGCAAAAATGACAGCGCCCACCAGTTCCTTCGAGACGCCGAGGATCTGACGGCCTTCGAACTCGGTCAACAACACGACGACGAGCAGCGGCACGAGAAACATGCGGCCGAGCGTCAGCGCGTTCGGGAGGTTCATTTCGGATGGTCAGCATTCTAGCGTATGATTGGTGATTGTCATGAAGGCGATCCTTCTGGCCGGAGGCCAGGGCACGCGGCTCCGACCGCTAACGATCCACACGCCGAAGCCCATCGTTCCGATCTTCAACCGTCCCTTCTTGAACTATCAGTTGGACCTGCTGAGGCAGGTGCCCGAGATCGACGAGGTCATCCTCAGCCTCAACTACCAACCTCAGCGAATCGAGGACGTTTTCGGAGACGGTTCCGATCACGGCATCCGCATCCGCTACGTGGTGGAACCGGCGCCGCTTGGCACCGGTGGCGCCGTGAAATACGCCGGCGATCGCCTGACCGAGTCGGTTGTCGTGTTCAACGGCGATGTGCTGACCGAAATCGACCTGGCCGCTGTGATCCAGCTGCACCGCGAACGAAAAGCCCGCGCCACCATCGTGCTCACACCGGTCGACAATCCGAGCGCGTATGGACTGGTTGAAACGGACCAGGCTGGCAATATCCGACGCTTTCTGGAGAAGCCCAAGCCGGACGAAATCACGACCAACAACATCAACGCCGGAATCTACGTGCTCGAGCCAGACACCTTCGACCGGATTCCGAGCGAGGTGTCCTGGTCGATCGAGCGGAGCTACTTTCCCTCGCTCGTCGAGCGCTCCGAAACCTTCATCGCCTACCTTTACCAGGGCTACTGGATCGACATCGGCACGCCGGACAAGTACATCCAAGTCCACGACGACATCATGGACGGGCGGTTTGCCGCCGTGCCTTTTCGCGGCCTGGCCGACCCGCGCGTGTCGATTGCGCCGGACGCGCGGGTGGAAGACGGAGCCACCGTCCTTGGGCCCTGTTTCGTGGACGATGGTGTCGTCATCAAGGCCGGCGCACGGATCGGGCCGTATTCGGTCATTGGCCGACAGTGTGTGATCGAGGAAGGCGCCTCGGTCGACAGGGCCATTCTCTGGCCGCACTGCCGAGTCGGACGAGACGCGGTCGTCCGCCAGGCGATCGTGGGCCGTAACTGTCATCTCGGGCGCAATGTCACCGTGAACAGCGGCGCCGTGCTCGGCGATCGAACGGCGCTCACTGATTACTCACGGGCGTAGGGATCGGGGATCGGGGATCGGGGATCGGGATCAGGAGACCGGCCGATCAGGGCTCAACGAATCGATGATCAACCCATCAATCTTCAAGGCCTACGACATTCGCGGCTTGTACCCTGGCGAGATCAACGAAGACGGCGTACGCCAAATCGGACGCGGATTCGTCACCTACCTGAAGGCCACCACGATTGGCGTGTCGCGCGACATGCGTCTGTCGTCACCGACTCTCGCGGCAGCGTTCATCGATGGCGCACGCGAGCAGGGCGCCAACGTGGTCGACTACGGCATGCTCGGAACGGACCAGCTCTACTTCGCAGTCGTCAACGACAACCTCGAGGGCGGCGCCCAGATTACCGCCTCGCACAACCCGAAGCAGTACAACGGCATCAAGATGGTGCGCTCCGGCGCGCTACCCCTCAGTGGTGACGCGGGCTTGGGCGACATCCGCGACATGATCTCCTCGGGACGACTCCCCGCCGCAGCGGCGGCGCCGGGTCGTCTCACCAGCCGCGACACCCTCGCCGAGTACGTTCAGAAGGTGATGACGTTTGTCGACCCGTCGGTCATCAAGCCTTTCAAGGTTGTTCTGGACGCCGGGAGCGGTATGGCCGGTCTCGTCGCGCCGAAGCTGTTCGAGCGGCTCCCCTGTCAAGTCACGACCCTGTGTTTCGAGATCGACGGCACCTTTCCCAACCACGAGTCGAACCCGCTGATTGAAGAGAATCGCCGGGACATCACGGCCGAGGTGATTCGGCAGAAGGCCGACATCGGTATCGCCTGGGACGGGGACGCGGATCGGTGCTTCTTCATCGACGGAAGCGGTGAATTCATCTCCGGCGACTTCGTGACGGCGCTGCTGGCGGAGGCGTTTCTGCTGAAGCACCCGGGCGCGACGATCGTCTATGACCTTCGCGCAAGTCATGCCGTCAAGGACGTCGTGGCGCGCTATGGCGGAACCGCGCTGATGAACCGCGTGGGCCACGCCTTCATCAAACAGCGCATGCGCCAGGCCGACGGGATCTTCGCCGGAGAGGTCACGGGACACTACTACTTCCGTGACTTCTACTACGCCGACAACGGTTTCATCCCCGCGCTCCTCATGCTCGAGCTGATGTCGAAGAAGAACATGTCGCTTCACGAGCTGCTCGCACCATATCGCGAGAAGTATTTCATCTCGGGGGAGATCAACACGAAGCTGGCCAGCATGGACGAAGTGCCGAAGACGCTCGCGGCGATCGAGTCCCGTTACCAGGATGCCTCGGTGGCGAAGATCGATGGCGTCTCCATCGAATACCCGGACTGGCACTTCAACGTGCGCGCCTCGAATACCGAGCCCCTCATCAGGCTCAACCTCGAGGCGACATCACCGGAGTTGATGGCTCGCAAACGCGACGAGGTTCTCGGAGTCATTCGACAATAAATCCCAATCCCCAACTTCTTACGCTTGACCACCTCCCAAAAGGTCAGTTGGCAGCTGGGTAGCTTGGGAGTTGGACAAGTAGTAGTTGGGAGTTGGAAGTTGCTTGGTGGTGGAGCGGGAGACGGGGATCGAACCCGCGACATCGAGCTTGGGAAGCTCGCGTTCTACCGCTGAACTACTCCCGCGCGCCGAAAAGATTCTACCACTCTCAATAACCTTTGGACGGCTCGGCGGACTTCTCACCCCGCGACTGCTGCACGATCCGGACGCCCGCACTCGCTCCAACGCGAGTCGCGCCCGCCGCGACCATAGCCTTGAGCCCGTCGAGATCTCGGACTCCCCCGGCCGCCTTTACCCCCATCTCGTCCCCGACGACGCGACGCATCAGTGCGACGTCGGCGGCGGTGGCGCCACCAGGCCCAAACCCGGTGGAGGTCTTGACGTAGTCGGCGCCGGCAGCCCTGGCAAGCGTGCACGCCGTCACCTTCTCATCGTCGGTCAAGAGCGCCGCTTCGATGATCACCTTGCTCAACGCGCCACATTCCCGGCACGGGACCGCCACACCTTCGATGTCGCGCTCCACCACGCCGAGGTCGCCAGACTTGAGTGCGCCGACGTTGATCACCATGTCGATCTCGCGAGCACCGTCGAAGAGCGCACGCTGTGTCTCGTAGTGCTTCGCATCGGACGTCGTCGCGCCGAGCGGAAAGCCCACGACCGAGCACACCTTGACCGGCGATCCCGCGAGCAGCCGCGAACAGGTCGCAACCCATGTCGGGTTGACGCAGACGCTGGCGAAACCGTATTCGGCGGCCTCCCGGCAGAGCGCCTCGATCTCTTTCCGAGACGCGTCGGGCTTCAGCAGAGTGTGGTCGATCATCGCTGCGACGCCCCCTGCAGTCCCGCCAGCGGCGTGCAGCCCCAGCCGCGTGGCGCCTGCATCGAGCACCCCCTGCAGCCGTTCGGGGCAACACTCGTAGAGCACCGCATGACACGCGCACCGCACGGGCGTCGTTGACGAGCCGGCCCTGCCGAGCTCTTCGACGATGATCTGGATGAGGCGCTGCAGGTCGACCGGCTCCATCAGCTGCGTGCGCGTAGTTCCAAGTCGCGAATCTTGTCCAGCCGTCGGATGTAGCGGGGCTCGCGCATGGGCGTCTCGAGAAACGTGTCCACAATAACCAGACCCTCGTCCTTGCTTACGAGAGTGGCCCCCAGGGCCAGCACGTTGGCGCCGTTGTGCTGGCGTGCGTAGCGGGCGAGCGTTTGATTGAGGCACATCGCCGCCCGAACCCCGGGCACTTTGTTGGCCACGATCGCCGAGCCGAGCCCAGCCCCGTCAATCACGATCCCGGCGTCTGCTTCACCGCGTGCCACGCTGGTCGCAGCGGCAGCCGCCGTGTCGGGATAGTCCACAGGTTCGCTCGTTGTCGTGCCCAGGTCGTGAGCGGCGATGCCGCGCGATCGAAGATGCTGGACGATCGCTGCCTTCAAGGCGAGCGACGTATGATCGCCGGCAACCGCCACGGTACGAATGTCTGCCGTCGGCGCCAGCGAACCGGAATCAAGGGCGCCGCTCTCGCGTACGACAGAGATGCGGCGATCGCGGAGTGTGTCGAGCGCCAACGGCGTGACGTGACCCCCGCGGACGAGCACGATCGTAGTGCCGCGCTCGAGGACGCGCGCATCCGATTCCGTGATCATCTGAAACCGCTTCACGACGGCCGCTATGTTACCCTTGCGTGCCACACCGCTCAAGGCATGCAGACACTGATTTCATCGGAGGACATTCAGCGCCGCGTGCGTAGCATGGCCGATGAGATCCGGCACGATCATCCCGACGGCGTGCACCTCGTCTGCGTCCTCAAAGGCGCGTTCATGTTTCTTGCCGATCTCTCCCGCGCGCTGGGGCCTGGGGTGACGCTCGACTTCATGGCTGTGTCGAGCTATGGGGTGAAATCGACCTCGTCGGGGGAGGTGCGATTGCTCAAAGACCTCGACGCTGGACTCGAGGGCCGCGATGTCGTGATCGTCGAGGACATCGTAGACACCGGTCTGACGCTGACGTACTTGCAGGACATTCTTCGGGCGAGATCGCCTCGCCACCTTCGTACCGCGTGTCTGCTGAGCAAGCCGTCGCGACGGCAGGTGGATGTGCGTGTCGAGTATGTCGGCTTCACGATCGAGGATAAGTTCGTGGTCGGATACGGCCTGGACTACGCCGGGGAACACCGCTCGTTGCCGTACATCGGCGTCATCGATCCCTAAGCCCTAAGCCCTAAGCCCTGAGCCCTGAGCCCTGAGCCCTGAGCCCTGAGCCTTCTACTTCTGCTGCACCTCTTCGTCGGTACGCACTTGAAACCGGCGGAAGCGGCCGTAGGTCGCGACTCCTCGGATCTCTCCCTGCCGGTCGGGGTACCAATCGCGCATTTCGACCGGCACATTGATCTCCAGCTCCGCGTCGGGCGCATAGCGAGTCACGATCCTCGTGGGAAATTGTTGTGCTCCCACACGAAGCTCCGTCTGCACGACGCGCCCAGTACCTTCTTCGATCCACAGCAGCCCCCGCGCCGGAAGGTCGTTGTTTCCTCCGAACTTGAGAAGCGTGGGCGTTCTGAACTCCTGGAACTGCATGGTCCGAACGTCGGGACCGAGCTTCTTGTCGAGGCCAGCCAGGTTGAACCGAAAACGCTCGCGATACTCGGGCTGCAGGAACGCCAGCGAGAGCAAGGGATTGTTCAGAGTACCGATGTTCCACAGGTTGTAGCGCGCTCCGGCCTCCGAGATTTCGCGGGCGCGAGCCAGTGCATTGCGTGGCGGCTCCAGAAACAACCGTGACAATCGGTTCCGTTGCTCCTCGGTGCGAACCGACTTACCGTCCACTTCTGCAACGTCACGAAAGATGTGCCATTCCGTCGCGCCCGGAAATTTCACCATGAGGAGGTCGGACGACAGGACTCGCTTGCGCCGCGGAGCGGTTGTTTCCTGGATGTAGTGTTCCTCGGCGACAACGTTCGAGAACTGATTCACGAACTGCAGTACGTACATCGTCGCCCGATCGAGCAGCTCGTCGCGCGTTGGTGCCTGGGCGGATGGGTTGGCCGACCACAACAGGGCAGCCAGGATCGCGGAGCACACTGCCGGAGGCCGCATCCAATCCCCTACTTGACCGCGTCTCGCACTTTTGTGGCCCAGGTCCGCGCTTCACTCAACACTGCGGCTTCGTTCAACGTCCTCACGATCCCGTCGAGCATGAGGACCTTGCCGTCGACTACTGTGCTCTGCACGTCATCGCCACGGGTTGTGTAGACGAGATGTGACACGGGGTCGTACATGGGTGTTTGTCGAGCCGATCTCATGCTCACCACAATGACGTCTGCGCGCTTTCCACGTTCGAGCGATCCGATGACTCGCTCCATCCCTAGCGCGCGCGCACCGCCAATCGTGGCCAACTCGAGCGTCGTCCGGGCGCTCATGGCGCGGGGATCGGCGGCCTCCATCTTGTTGAGAAACGACGCGAAGCGCATCGCCTCGAACATGTCGAGGTCGTTGTTACTCGCGGCGCCATCGGTGCCCAGACCGAGCGCCACATCCGCGCGCAGGTATCCCGTGATCGGCGCCTTCCCACTCGCAAGCTTCATGTTGCTTTCCGGATTATGAGACACTCCAACGCCACGGGCCCTCAGGACCGCTATATCCGATTCCGAGACCCACACCCCATGTGCGGCGAGCACTCCAGGGCCAAGGAAACCCAGGCTATCGAGATATGCGACGGGCGACGAGCGGAAGCGCTCCTGCGCGACCTGAATCTCGTCTCGTGTCTCGGCGAGATGAATGAGAGTTGGAACGGCGTATCGTCGTGACAACTCTCGCGCGGCTTTGAGTGTGGGCCCGTCCAGCGTATACATGGCGTGCGGCGCCACGGCTGGCGTAATGAGCGGGTCACCCTTGAACTCCTTGATGAATGCCTCGGCCCGGACAAGGGCGTCGGCCGGCGTCTTCGCGTCGGCAACTGGAAACTGGATGACGGTCTGGCCTAGCACGCCGCGGAGCCCGGCGGCCTTTGTCTCTCTCGCAATTTCCTCTTCGAAGTAGTACATGTCGACAAAGGTCGTGGTGCCCGATCGAATCATCTCGAGCGCCGCAAGCCGCGTCCCGGCGCGGACGAACTCCGGCGACACCGTCTTTGCCTCGGCCGGGAAGATGTAACTTGTTCAGCCACTCCATGAGCGCGAGGTCGTCGGCGAGGCCTCGATACAAGACCATGGGCGCGTGGGTGTGGGTATTGATAAGCCCTGGCATGACGACTTGCCCGGCGGCATCGATCGTCTCGCGGCCGCGAAACTGCCGGCGAATCGCCTCGTCCGTATCGACGGCCACGATGTCCGAACCGTCGATTGCGACAGCTCCGTTGGGCAGCACACGACGCGTCGCGTCCATCGTGACGACCACGCCACTCGCGATCACGAGAGATACGTCCCGAGGCTCAACTTGCGCCAGTGCCAGGGTGACGAAGCCCGACATCACGACGCCCAGGGCGAGGAACACACGTCTCATAGGCAGGATTCTAGCCCGATAGTCACCCCATTCCCCTTCGAGCTTTCCCCCTTCCTTCTTCCCCCTTCGAGTTTCCCCCTTCTCCCTTCGAGTTACTATTTCCCCCGTGCCGCTCTACCTTGTTGAACATCCGCTCGCGCTCGATGCGTTGGTGACGCTTCGAGACATCACGACCGAACCACCTGCCTTTCGTCGTGCCGCGCACCGCCTCAGTCTCTTGTTAGCCGCCGAAGCCCTACGCGATGTCCCAACGAAGGCCACGACGGTCGAGACGCCGCTTGGAGCCGCCGCAGGCCACATCGTCCGGGCCGACGTGGTGGTGGTTCCTGTGTTGCGGGCGGGGCTCGGCATGCTCGAAGCGGTTCTCGAACTGATGCCCACGGCGCGTGTCGGCCACATCGGTCTGCAGCGTGACGAAGCGACCGCGCGAGCCTCGAAGTACTACGCGAAGCTGCCGCACAGCCTCTCCAACAGCTTCGTGCTGCTGATTGACCCTATGCTCGCGACCGGGGGGAGCGCCGCAGCGGCGCTCGACCTCGTCAAGGCTGCGGGTGCCCGAACCATTCGCTTGATCTGTATCGTGGCGGCGCCCGAAGGTGTGGCCCTAGTCGAATCCCGACATCCCGACGTCGCCGTCTACTCGCCGGTCCTCGATCGCGAGCTCAACGCACACAAGTTCATCGTGCCCGGGCTCGGAGATTTCGGCGACCGTCTCTACGGGACGCTCTAATCAACTCCCAACTTCCAACTCTCAATCACGTTGTGAAGTTGAGAGTCTACGGACCGCCGGACGGTGCCAAGGGCGCCGTGACATTCGTCCGCTCGTCCGCGACAACTCTGACAACCGATGACCACGGCTGATAACCGTCGCGGTGAACTCGTACGACCCGCGAGCCCACGGGTAGATCCCGCAAGACCAGCGGCGTCGTTCCCACGGGGAGACCGTTCACTGAGACTTGCGCCCCTTCCGGATCAGAACTGACCGCGAGCGACCCGAGAAATTGAGTAGCGCGTGACGTCGGGACTGTGAGAACGTCCGGCGCCGTTGACGGGCTGGCTCCCAACTGACGTCTGACCGGGCGTTGGCTTGACTGTCTGAGTATGGGTGCCGTCTGCATGACAACCGTCGAAGCCACTGGAGTGTTGGCTGTGGCCGCAGCCTGTTGTGTCGGTCTCGTGGTGACTTGAGGCGCAGCGTCCAAAGGCGCGATGGAACTCGCGGGCTCATCTCGTGCCGTCTCGATGTGTTCGCTCGGCGCGGACTGATACTCAGGCTCGGCGTTGTTCGAACGCGGCGGTGAGAGAACCAGCCAGATTGAAAACATCCCCAGCGTCAGCCCCGACGCAAACGCCAATTGGGTGGTCTTGCCGGCCAGGCGACTGTCGGCGCGTCTCGTTCTCGGCGTTCTGCGCGGTCGCGCGGGCAACCAGTCCAAGGGGCCGATGGCTCGAGAAACTGAACGGACAGGCATTGGGGGCGCGACGGGCGATCCTTGAATGGGCGGCGAGCTGGGAGCGACCGAAGTGGGGGTCTCTTCGGGCAAGAACGTGAGGAGAGGGTCGACCTGCATGGGACTACCCGAGCAAAGCGGAGCAAGGCTTGTGCCTGTCGATTAATCTCAAACGTTCGAGTTCCCAGGCTCGGCTGTCGAGTTGTCCACCGAGAGGCCGACTTGAATCGGTCGCCCGAAGACCTTGACAGACGGGGCCCTGGCGCGGGCGGGCGTCATTCCCTGCTACTTCTGCGCGGAACATGTCGGCCGTCGCTGCGGCGCTCGAACGGCGAGGAGGCGGCACATCGTGGCCACCCCTCGCGCAGATCCGAGCACCGGCTCTTCTACGGCGTGACGCGCACGTTGTCGACCAGCAGATCGACGCTCACCGCGTTGGCAGACGTGTCTCTGAAGGTCAACGTTGACGAGGCACTGTCGGCCACGAAGGTGAAGCTTCGAGAGCCCCAGTTCACTCCGGTGCCACCCCCGGGGGCCGCAAGCGACGCGGTCTGCGAGAGCAACAGCGCCGTCCCCTGCACCGTCACCAACACACTCTCCGTATTGGTGTTGACAAGAGAATACGCCCCGAAATCGAACGCGAGCGTATAGGTTTGCCCCGGCGTCGTAGCGAACGTCTGCGACAAGACACCGTTCGGCGTCGTGTTGGACCCGAAGTCCATAACCTTCGTGCCGTCTGTGGCGACGACAAATGGCGTCCCGACCACAAACATATCGCCCTGCGTCGTCCATCCGGCGAAGCCGTTTTCGAAGCTGCCGTTCGTCAGGCGCGCGGTTGGCCCCGCCGGGGCTCCACCTCCGTAGGTCTTTTCCACGCTGTAGTACTGCCACGAGGACCACAGTCCTCCGTCGCCGCACCGCATCGAGCGAACATGAACCCGATATCTCGAGTCCGGTTGCCCGTACCACTCCAGACGCGTCGACGTGACTTGCGCGCCGGCGACGTTGGCCCAGACGTTCGTGACACCGTAACGTTCGATGGCAACGTCATAGCTGGCCACGTTCGCGATCGGCGTCCATTCGACGTCGAGACGCATGCCAACGCCTCCGACCTTGACGACGGGAGCGTCGGACGGACAACTGATGCCGTCGCCAACGTTGGTCGCGGGCACGTCGGCAATCGCCGCCGTGTCCAAGACCGCGGTAGGACTTACCGGCGACGCGACCTGGTTCTCGCTGCAGGCCGCGCATACGACTACGAGCGCGACGAACACTATCGTCTTCCACGCCGTGTGAGTAATCTTCATAGTGCTTCTCCCCCGCGCCTGCACTATCAAGATGATCTCCATCGGCGACGCAATGATTCTCTGAGCACTTTGACTAGATTTGCAGATGTGTGAACCGAGAAGACCGCCTCGGTGCTGACGTTGATGCGCCTGTTGGGTGTCTCTTGTACTACCTCTTCAGCGTGATCGACGCCGAGGAGACGGGGCGTACAGCCATGTGGATCGTTCGCGCGCACATGGAGATTACATTCTTGGCAATGGTCATCAGCGCCACCGAGATCGATCGGTTCTTCCGACAGACCGGGAAGATCATCATTCCACTGACAGTGAACGAGATCATCACTGCCCGCGGAACTGTGGCCGCCGATCTCGGCATCGTGAAGTGGTCAGACCTGAATCCAGAGTTCACGAGCGCCGGGAACAGCGTGCTGACGCCTTCGCATTTTGTGGGCACGAGAGATTCGGCAGAGTCCGGCTTGGCCCGAAGCTCAGGACTGGGTCCTGCTCATGACCGCGTCTGACCCGACGAGGGCCGTCCGTCCATCCAAGATCTACGGTCCACGTCGATCCGGACTTAGGCGAGCGCCGAGACGCCAAGCCCGTTCCTTCACGGTCCGAGCCACGAGACGCCCACGACTGGGCGTGGGCGCGGCCACACGATTTGGTGATGGTCCGTTGGGGTAGGTTCGAAGCGGATCGGGCCCTCGGTTCATTGAATCGCGAGACCTCTGCTTCATTACGGGTAGGAGAGGTCTCGCGGACCTTGGTTACTGAACTACTACGGGATCCATCGCGAGGAACTGGGCGGACACTAGCCACCTCTGGCGTCCCTAAGTCGGGGAGTCCCGCTTTGCGGAACGAAATCGCTAGATTTTCTGGGATTAATTGGTGGGCGCGGGTGGAATCGAACCACCGACCCCTCGCGTGTGAAGCGAATGCTCTACCGCTGAGCCACGCGCCCGACCAAGCATTGAGTCTAGCTCGCCGACTCCCAACTCGACAACTTCTGGCGCCTGTCGTTCCAAAATCGGCGCAAGCGCAAGTCGAGTCTTCGGGTTGGAGTCTTCGAGTGTCGGATTTGAGCTGGGTTACACAACTCTAGTGATGTCGATGAATTCTCTTTGCAGTCCGTACAGCGTCTGCATCGTGCCGGACATGGTCTTCCGCAGCGGCCGCAACGCCGCGAGCGACGAGAGGACGCGAGTCTTCGCACCAGCCTCGTCGCTTTTCACAACGAGATCGAGTGCGGCACTGGCCTCCGTTTCGAGCGTCTTGGCCACGGAGGCCAGGACGTCGAACAGACCTCCATCAGCAGATTCCAGGGCTCTGAACACGTCTGAGATCATCGCGTATTCCGTGCTATCGAAAGTTCGCTGAAACCACTTGTCCAGGTATCTCCAATGAATCTCGCCAATCAGGTGGCAGTGTCCTAACCCACGCTGGACTTCTGTGCTGAGACTGCCACCTTCAATCGCGAGGAGCGCCTTCGAGCTCTTCGCGAGCGCCCCTTCATCGATGCCCAGACTGAGATATTCGGCTGCGACATTGTCAACAGCCTGCAGCGTCTTCGCCACTTCTCCCAGCGCCTGGGCAAGTTTCTGAGCCGCAAGGTCGGGCTGTGTTTTCAACTTTGCAGTGAGGCTCGCGATAATGCCTATGGCTTTGTCGAGTTCCCCGGCTGCTTTTACGGCAGCGCCAAAATCGATCATCGTCCAACCTCTCAGTCGCCGCGGATTCTATGCCCGGTTCGCGGGCGCAACAAGCCGTAAGCCCTGCCGTGGTAGGGTAAACCCTCAGCGGCTGGGCTCGAAAGCAGCGTATTTCAATTCAGGGGGACATCATGAGGGTTGTGGTCGATCTGAGCATATGCGACCTCCACGGGCTCTGTGTGGAGGCCGCGCCTGAGGTGTTCGAGATTGGCGACGACGGGGCACTGCACCTCTTGAACGAAACGCCACCGGACGGGGTGCGTGCGAAGGTGGACAAGGCCGTGCGGGAGTGTCCAACGGGCGCGATTTCGATCGAAGAGTGAGCAGCTCCCATGTTCATCGCATCGTGGTCATCGGCGCTTCGCTCGCGGGCCTGCGCGCGGTCGAGACGCTGCGCGACCGAGGATTCGACGGTGAGCTGACGCTCATTGGCGAGGAGCCGCATCGCCCCTACGATCGGCCGCCGCTCTCGAAGCAGGTGCTCCAAGGCACCTGGGAGCCGGAGCAAACCTTTTTCCGCGTGAAGGACGGGTACGACGCGCTCGCTCTCGATATGCGGCTTGGCGTGCGCGCGACGTCGGTCGACCTGCGCGCCAAACGGGTCACGCTTGCCGGTGGTACGTTCGCGGAGTACGACCGGCTGATCATCGCCACGGGTGCGCGCGTCCGGACCCTCCCGGGCATGCGGGCCCGCGGGGGTCTGCTCGTATTGCGCGGTCTGGACGACGCCATCGCCATGCGCCGGGAACTGATGCACGCGAGGCGTGTGGCAATCGTGGGTGCAGGGTTCATCGGCCTCGAGGTTGCCGCCTCCTGCCGCGCACGCGGCTTGCACGTCACCGTCATCGAGTCGCTTCCTGTCCCCCTTTCCCCAATTCTGGGGTCAACGCTCGGCGAGACGGTCGCAGCCATGCACCGCGACCACGGCGTGGACCTTCGCACCGGAGTAACCGTGACCGAGGTCTTCGGCGAGTCGCGCGTCGCCGGTGTCGCGCTCTCCGACGGCTCACGGATCGACGCTGAGGTAGTGGTGGTCGGCATCGGGGTCACTCCGAACACGGAATGGCTCGAAGGCAGCGGCCTCACACTCAATAACGGAATTGTCTGCAACGGCTCGGGTGAAGCCGCGCCGCACGTGTATGCGGCGGGCGACGTGGCGCGAGTGGCAAACCGGTGGCATGGTGACTCGCCGCGAATTGAGCATTGGACCAACGCGGTCGAACAGGCCGTGCACGCCGCGGAGAACGCGCTCGATGGTCCCACGCCGAACACGAGCTTCTCGTCCGTGCCGTACTTCTGGTCAGACCAGTACGACCGCAAGATCCAGTTCATCGGTCGCGCGCAACCGCACGACGAGATGCTGATCATCGACGGATCGCTTGCCGACCGACGGCTCACAGCGCTCTACCGGCGCGGCGACCGTGTGGTGGCGTGTCTCGCCGTGAATCAACCCCGCGCGATGATCAAATACAGGAAACTCCTCGCAGGCGGCGCCACCTGGGTATCCGCGATATCTGGAACCGTTTCATAGCCTCAGCTCCGCTCCGATGCGATATCCGGGCTCGAGACACGCCCCTCTCCCCTCAACTGTCCTTGGACGAGCTCGCGGCCGGGGGGCTGTCTCTTTTTTGAAACACTGATCGGCGGTTCATCTCGATCGAGAAAAAGCCGAAACTCTAGCCCGAGCGAGACTAAGTTCCGACGATCATCGACGTCACCGAGACGGCCCTCTGCAGCTGATACCGGTTTTGCATGCGACACGCGGTAACTCGCCTTTGGACCACCGGCTCTGTAACTCACGGACCCCCCGCGAATCTCCATGATGGCTCTGGCCTGTCAATTGCTGTCTCGGTGCTGTATGACCGATGGGGCGTTCGGACCTGGTGAGAGGTCGATGGTCACCCCGCGAATCGGATTGGCCCTCGGCGGAGGTTTTGCGCGCGGCATCGCGCACGCGGGAGTCCTGCGAGTCTTCGAGCGCCACGGCATTCCGATTCACTGCGTCACAGGGGTGAGCGCGGGCTCCATTGTCGCGGCCGCGTGTGCCAGCGGGGCAGACCCCGACGAAATCGCCCGTGCAGCCTGTTCCATGAGGTTCGGCGACGTGGCGCGTTGGAGTCTCAGTCGAATGGGATTCGTGGTAAGCGAGCGCATGAAGCCATTCCTGCAGGGGCTGCTCAAGCACTACCGCTTTGAAGAGATGCGGATTCCGCTGGGCGTCGTGGCGACCGATCTCTGTACCGGTGAGCCGGTGTCCTTTCGTGATATCGGTGACGTCTTTCTTCCCATCCGGGCGAGCTGCTCCTACCCTGGCCTGTTCCAACCGGTACGCGTGGGCGGGCGAGTACTAGTGGATGGGGCGATGAGCGTCGAGATTCCCGCCCTCCAGGCGCGCGAGCTCGGCGCTACGCACGTGATTGCGGTGCACCTGCCGGCGCCGGCCTCCGGGCGCCCTCCGGCCGATGTGTTTCAGGTCATACGCCGATGCTTCCAGATCATGCAGATCCGCAACGAGGAGGGCTGGCGGCAGGCAAGCGATTTGGTCATCACACCCGATCTCCGAGCCATCGAATGGGATGGATTCGAGAGCGGCCCAGAGCTGGTGAAAGCCGGAGAGGCGGCCGCGTTGGCGGTGTTGCCGGCCATTCAATCCTGGTTTTCAGGCGTACCTTGTCAGCGCTCAGCAGACAGCGACGCCGGTTTGTCGAGACTCCTTCCCATCACGACCTTACCTAGGCCCGCTTAGCGTCCCCTGCGTGGCGTTCCGACCACGCTTCGTCGATGAAATGACACAGCATCGGCCTTGTCATCGGCTTGTCACAGCTCCGCCCAGTGTCTGTCACGCCCGTTCCGTCTAACCTTTCGAAAGGCAGGTGAGGGCGATGTTTGAATGGACGTTTTCGGCAACGGCGGAGTGGGCAGTCGGACTGCTCCTCGCCATTGTGATAGTCATGGCGCTCGTCGCGTAGGAGATCTGCGCCCTTTTGCAACGACTCGACACAGGAGGACCCATCCATGCGTCCCTCCGATGCGGTAAGCTTCGCGTCCGGAGGGGAGCTATGAAGCGAGGCTATCTGAACGGAGCGCTGCTAACGATGGCGGTCGTCGTGGGTGTCCTGGGGCACTGGCTTGGCAACGCGGGAGTCTCTGCTCAGACCTCTCCCGCACAGGCGGCCAGCTTGCCGACATTTGAGGTCGATCGCGCCTGGCCGAAGGTGCCAGACAAGTGGAAGCTCGGCGACCCGTCCAGCTTCGCGGTCGACGCGCAGGACAACGTCTGGCTTCTCCATCGCCCGCGGACACTCCCACCCGAGCAGGCGGCAATGGCCGCCCCGCCCGTGATGGTGTTCGATTCGGCTGGCAATTTCGTCAAGGCTTGGGGCGGCGCGGGCTCCGGGTACGAGTGGCCGGAGCGCGAGCACGGCATCCACATCGACCCGAAAGGCTTCGTGTGGCTCGGAGGAAACAACTGTCCGACCAACGGCCTGCCCGGCCTCAAGAAAGTGGCCGACGATCAATTGCTGAAGTTCACGCCGGACGGCAAGCTGGTGCGGCAGATCGGCCGCAGCAACGAGAGCAAAGGCAACGCAGACAACAGGAACCTGCACCGACCTGCCGACGCATGGGTGCATGCGCCGACTAACGAGGTGTTCGTCGCTGACGGCTACGGCAATCATCGGGTCATTGTGTTCGACGCCGATACCGGCGGGTTCAAGCGCATGTGGGGCGCGTTCGGCGAGCGGCCGATGGACGATGACCACTGCGAGGTCGTGACGCCCAAGACAGTCGAGGACCCGGGTCCGCGGAACTTCAGCATCGTGCACGCTATCCGCGTCGCGCGCGATGGGACGGTGTACGTAGCGGACCGCGAGAACCGTCGCATACAGGCCTTTACGACTGACGGCAAGTTCCTGAAGCAACTCGTCAAGACTGACACCCAATTCGCCAGGAACGTGGCCCTGTCGCCGGATGCGGCGCAGCAGTTCCTCTATGTTGGAAACGGCGACGACATCGTCATCGTTGACCGCAAAGCGCTCGCGATCGTGGGGTCGATCAAGCCGGCGGGCTTGAAGAATGGCGGCCACCAGATCGCGACCGACTCCAAGGGGAACATCTATGTGGCGCAGACCACGATGGGTCTGCAGAAGCTGACGTTCAAAGGCATGGCGAGCGCACGACCATAGAAACAAGAAGGGCAGCCCAAGGGCTGCCCTTCCTGTTGCCTCGCACGTGGCGCAAGCGCCCGCTTACGAGGGCTTCTTCAACTCCGCAATGAGCGCCTGCAACATATCCGCATACTGCTCATCGGTCGTCTGAAAGGTTTTCGTGTACTCGGCTTCCGAGATCTTCGCCTTGCCCCATTCGCCGTCGAACGACACCGTCTTCCCTGACATGTCGACCGTATCGAAGGGCTCCTTGCCACGCCGGCGGAAGACCAGTCCGTTTGCACCGAGATCCGAAATAAAGATCTTCGACTGTTTCTCCGACGCGTTGTTCAACTCGCCGTATGCGTCACGATAGGCCTTGCGGAGAAGATGATAGGTAATGCGGTCGGGCGCCGAGTACTTGGTGCTGACGACCAACAACTGACTCCCGGGTAGGTACAACGCACCCACGAACTCGTCTCCGCTGCCGCGACGAGCCGCGACGCTGTCGATCTTTTGCGCATCGAGCATGCGCACGAGCTCAGTCGCAAACGGTGCCGACTTGGACGGCTGTTGCGCGATCACAGAGGACGGACACACAAGAACGGCGCCGACGATGAGCGCGCTGAGGCCACGAAACACTGTCACTGCGTCCTCCCGTTGACAAGGTCGAAGTTCGAAGTAACGCCTCTTGTATCACCGGCAGTGTCGGGCGTCAATGAAAGGTGCAGAGTGCGTCGTTCGACCGTCGCTCAGGACGCCACGAGCATTCGTGGAGGGGCGCGGCCAACGCGCAGGTCAGCCGATGAACAGCTCCTCATCGTCTGCGGCGGCCGGGCGCTTGCGTGGGGCCCCGCCGCCGCCGTCGCGAAACGCCGACATCGCGACCTTTAGGCCGTGCAGAATGGCCATACCGTCTCGCGCAGGCTGAACAAGACTGTTCTGAATCGAGGTCACCGTATCATCGACCCGCTTCGACAGTGTGTTGAGCAACTGGTCGGCCTTGTCCACCTGGCCCGCCGCGAGCGCCGTCGCGCGGGCAGCATCGGCAGAGAGTGCTTGCAGGTTCGTGACGATCGGGCGGACGTCACGCTCGAGGTCGCCCACGATTTTACCGACGCGCTTGACGGTCTTCGCCATCACCACGATTGCAGCGACTTGGATCGTCGCCATGACGGCGACCGCACCCGCTATGACGCCCAAAAAGACTTCGGTCATCGTCAAAACAAGCTCACTCGAATGTTCAGATACTTTTTCGGATCGGCCTTGATCGCGGCGACGAGGTTGCCGACCTCATCGACCGTTCGATTCAGCTTCTCATATAACTGCTTGTCTTTCATGAGCAGCCCCATGGTCCCCTCGCCGTTCTGCAGCGACATCATCACTTTGTCGAGGCGGTCCGCCATCGAGTTCAGCCGGTTGTAGAGCTCCTGGTCGGTCATGAGCTTACCGGCAGTGCCCTCGCCACGGTTGAGCCGCCCCGTGATGGAGTCGAGATTGGCGGTCGTTGACGTCAGCGACTTCGCAAATGCATCGTCGTTGAGCATACGCCCCAGGCTGCCCTCCCCAGACCGAATCCGCGCCGTCACCGCCTCGAGGTTCTGCAGCGATCCTTCAAGCGCCTTGGCCATTGTAGGGTCCGTCGCCAAACGCCCGATGCTCCCGCGTCCTCGGTTGATGTTATTCGCCACCGCCTCGGCCGCACTCACGAAGCTGTTCAGCTCCAGATAAAGCGCGTCATCGGTGAACAGCTTGCCGGCGGTTCCGCGTCCCGCGCGAAGGTCCTTGAGCAGACCGGTCATCTCCTCGATCCCAGCGCTCGCCTGGGTTGCGACATCGGCAATTGAACCAGTCGCTCGTCCTGACGGAATGTAGCCCCACTCGGGAATCGGCGTGCCTCCACTGGAGGCGGTGATGTCAACCGCGGCCTCGCCGAGCAGCGAGACCGACCCGAGGGAGGCAACCGACGCCGACGTGACGCGTGTCCCGTTCTCGCGGCCAAGTTCCATCAGGACCTCCACACGGTCTCCGACAAAGGCCAAGCCGGTCACGGAGCCAACCTCGACGCCGGCCACACGCACTGGTGCGCCTTCCTTGAGACCCGCGATGTTGGTGAAGACGGTTTTCAGCGAATAGCGCTGCCAAAAGAAGCCAGCTTCGCCGCTCAATACGAAGATGAGCACGGTGGTCATCACCAGCGCGAAGATTGAGACGAGCCCGATCTTCAGCTCGGCCCAAGCCAACGAACGAGTACGCGGCATGGAATCAGCCCTCTAAGACAGAAACGTCCGGATGTACGGATCGCGGGAAGTCCGAAGCTCGGCGGCATTGCCCTCAAAAGCCACAAGGCCTTCCTTCAACATGATGAACTCCGCTTCGTCGGCTTTTAGTTCTCCGGCCGCAGCGATCCGGTGCGTGTCGGCCGCGCGCACGGCCTCATGGGTCGCGATGAAAAACGCGTCGCGTAATTGGTGCGTAACCACGATTGACGTCACTTTTTCAAAATCGCGCAGCTTGATGATCTCTTCGTCTACGGTCGTGGCAGTAATCGGGTCGAGTCCGGTCGTCGCTTCGTCGTAAAGGAGGATGCCTGGTTTGAACGCCATCGCACGGGCGATCGCGACTCGTCGTCGCTGCCCTCCCGACAACTCCGATGGCATCTGGTCGCTGTACGCGCCCAAGCCGATGAACCCGAGGACCTCTTCGATTCGCTTGCGCACTTGGTCGGCAGGCATGTTGGTCTCCTCGTACAGCTTGTAACCGACGTTTTCGGCGACGGTCAGCGAATCGAACAGCGCGCCTTCCTGGAACACCATGCCGATGTCTCCGCGTACGCCCATGAGCTGTGCCTCTGTCATGGTGTCGACGCGTTGGCCGTTGACGTGGATGGTTCCGCCATCCGGCTTCCAAAAACCCAGGATGAGCTTGAGAATCGTGGACTTCCCCGACCCACTCGCTCCAAGGATGATCTTCGTGTGGCCTCGAAGCAACGAAAAGCTCACGTCCTTCAGTACCACTTTGTCATCGAATGCGAGCGAGACCCTGTCCAGCACCAGGACGGGTGACTCGGCAACACGGCCGTGCTCCACGACGGACGTCGTCTGCGTTTGCATCAGTACATCAATGTAATCAGCAATCGCGTCACGAAGAAGTCCACAGCAATTACCGCCACTGACGCACCGACGACCGCGTTGGTCGTGGCGCGGCCCACGCCCTGAGTGCCCCCGCGCGCCCGCAAGCCGACGTGACACCCAATCGTCACGATTGCAAACCCCAGACACAACGGCTTGATCAACCCCATCCACACATCTTGGACATACAGCCCGTCAACGACAGACGTCCAGTACACTCCCGATGCCACACGCAGTTGAAACACCGTGATGATCCAGCCGCCGACGATGCCGACCGTGTCGGCAATCACAGTCAACACAGGTGCCATGAACACACCCGCCAACACGCGTGGGACAACCAGCTTCCGAACCGGGTCGGTGCCCAGGGCGCGTAGGGCGTTGATCTGGTCGGTCACGACCATTGAGCCCAATTCTGCGGCAATTCCTGACCCGATTCGACCGGCCAGCATCAGACCCGTGAGCACGGGCCCGAGCTCTTTGACCATCGACGCGCTGATCAATCGACCCACGAAGGGCCGCGCGCCGAACTGATCCAGGGTGATGCCCGTTTGCAACGCTAGCACGGCGCCCGTGAAGAATCCGGTCAGCAGCACCACCGTGAGCGATCCGATGCCGATCTGGTCGAACTGTTCGACAACGTCGCGGACGTAAAAGGGGGGTGTAAAGATTGCGCGGAAGGTGGCGACCTGCAGGCGCACATACTCCTGCACCTCGTGCACGGCGGTCTTCAGCCAGTCGTCCAGCAACGTGAACACCGGCTACCGGCCCACCGACAGGCCAGTCAGGCCCAGCTCCCGGCTCCGAAGGAGCTTGAGCGAGTCTCGCACGGCGGCCGCGCGCTCGAAGTCGAGATTGGCCGCTGCCGACCGCATCTCCTCCTCGAGACGCGCGATCTCAGCGTCACGTTCAGCCGCGGTGCGGAATGTGGGACGGCTGTCGCGGTCCGGCGTCATCATGTAGTCCCGCTCGTACACGCTCGAAAGTACCGCGTCTATTTCACGCACAACGGACTCGGGTGTAATGCCATGCGCCTCGTTATACGCGCCCTGCAGCGCGCGGCGACGCTCCATTTCTCCAATCGCCGACTTCATCGACGCCGTCATCGTGTCCGCATACATGATGACGCGGCCGTTGACGTTCCGCGCGGCGCGTCCCGAGGTCTGGATCAAGGAACCCGACGAGCGCAGGAAACCCTCCTTGTCGGCGTCAAGAATCGCGACGAGCGACACCTCGGGCAGGTCGAGGCCCTCCCGCAGCAGATTGATGCCGACGAGCACGTCGAACGCGCCGCGCCGCAAGTCGCGCAGGATCTCGACCCGCTCGAGCGTGTCGATGTCTGAGTGGAGGTATCGCACCTTCACACCCAGCTCCTGATAGTAGGTGGTGAGGTCCTCCGCCATGCGCTTGGTCAGCGTGGTCACGAGTACTCGTTCATGGCGCTCTGCCCGATCGCGAATCTCCTTCAACAGGTCATCGACCTGACCACGCACCGGCCGCACCTCAATAGGCGGATCCATCAATCCGGTGGGTCTGATGACCTGCTCAACGACGACGCCGGCGGCTTTCGCCATTTCGTACGGACCCGGAGTTGCCGACACGAACACGACTTGCCGAACCCGCTTCTCCCACTCCTCGAAGTTGAGCGGCCTGTTGTCCAGAGCGGATGGCAATCGGAAGCCGTAGGCAACGAGGACTTCTTTGCGCGAGCGGTCCCCGTGGAACATTCCTCGGATCTGCGGTACGGTCTGGTGACTCTCGTCCACGACGACCAGCGCGTCCTGTGGCAGATAGTCGAGGAGCGTCGGAGGCGGCTCGCCCGGCGCCCGTCCCGTCAGATGCCTGGCGTAGTTCTCGATGCCGTGGCAATAGCCAATCTCGCGGATCATCTCGAGGTCGAACATCGTTCGCTGGTGGAGCCGTTGCGCCTCGAGCAGCTTTCCCTCCGCTTCGAGTTGGCTGCGAAACTGCTCCAGCTCGCGCTTGATCGATTCACCCGCGTGCTTGGTCCGATCGCGGGAAGTGACGAAGTGCGACTTCGGATAGACGGCGACCTTGTCCAAGCGGCGGAGGATCTTGCCCGTCAAGGGGTCGAACCATGCAAGCTCGTCGATTTCGTCGCCGAAGAGACCGATCCGCAGCGCATGCTCTTCGTACGATGGCACGACTTCGATGATGTCACCACGGACGCGAAACGTGCCGCGCCCGAATTCGGTATCGTTGCGTTCGTACTGAATTTCCACGAGCTTGCGCAGAATCTGATCACGCTCGATTCGCTGTCCCAACTCGAGGGGGAGGAGCATTCCGTAGTACGCCTCGGGCGAGCCCAAGCCGTAGATGCACGACACACTGGCCACGATGATGACGTCGCGGCGTTCGAACAAGGAACGCGTCGCCGAGAGTCGCATCCGGTCGATCTCGTCGTTGATGGTCGCTTCCTTCTCGATGTAGGAATCAGTGGCAGGAACGTACGCTTCCGGCTGATAGTAGTCGTAGTAGCTGACGAAATACTCGACCGCGTTGTGGGGAAAGAAGTGCTTAAATTCCTGATAGAGCTGGGCGGCGAGGGTCTTGTTGTGAGCCATCACCAACGTCGGACGATTCACGTCGGCAATCACCCTGGCCATGGTGAAGGTCTTACCGGACCCGGTGACCCCCAACAACACTTGATGCGTGTCGCCCCGATTCAGCCCCTCAACGAGCTCGGGCACGGCTCGTATTTGGTCCCCGCGGACTTCGAAGTCGCTGACCAGCGTGAAGCGATCGTGCAATGAAGGCATGGCAGTAGGTGTGGTCCGTCCGCGCGCGGCCAACACAGGATCGTACCACACGGACAGGAGTTCAGAGTCTCAACTCCCAACGACTGACGCCTGACCAACGCCCAACACCCAATCGTTTTGGGAGTCGGACAAGCATGAGTTGGGAGTTGGGAGTTTCCCTATGGTCGGTACGGAGCGAAGTACCCTTTGCGGGTGCGGACGCGCAGGTCCTTCAGATCCGAACGCCGGACCTTCACTTCGACCTTGCGCCAACGACCGTCGGGCTTGATGTTGGTCGAGACGTACCCGAGGCTGTACTGTGCTCGAATCTCCGCGAGGATTTTGTCGTAGGCCTCGTCAATCTGCTCCATAGAGGACGGGAAGAAGGCCTCCCCGCCGGTCTCACTGGCAATCTGCCCCAATCGGAGTCGCTGTTCGTTCCGCCCGCTGCCCTGATGCTCGAGGAATCCGATGGCGTAGACCGTCACGTCCGAGGCCCGGAGCAACGTCATGGCATCGCTGAAGCGTATCGTGCTCCGCGTATCGCCCCCATCGGTAAACAAGACGAGAATCGTTCGGCCCGCGTCGTCGGAGGCGCCATCGAGGTACACGCCGAGCGCGTCGTACATCGCGGTAAAACCCTCCGGCTTGCGCGCACGAATGCGTTCAACCATGCGGGGGAAGTCCTGCTGGCCGTATTTTGCTACCCGCACTTCCGTGTCGAAATCGACGAGCGTCATGTCCTTCGCGTCGCCAAGCGTGTTCAAGAACTTGACGGCGGCCGACCTGGCGAGCTTGATGTCTTCGCCCATGCTGCCGCTCGTGTCGAACAGCAGCCCCACGTGCATTTCCTGCGCCTCTCCGCCCTCGCCACGCGCGAAAAAGGTGATCTCCTGCTTTCGGCCATCCTCGACAATCTCGAAATCGTCCTGAGTCAGGTCGGTCAGGAAAGTGCCTCGGCGATCGGCGACGGTCACGCCGACATTGACCAACTCGGTCTCGGCACGGAAAACGGGCTGCTGGGCCTCGATCGGCGCCAGAACCATTCCGACCAGCAGCACGAGCAGGGGAATCCGGCCCACCATATGAAAATGCTACGCCAATATGCCTCCCTGTGCGGGCGTATAATCGTGGTTTGGCGTATGCACAGGGTTGACCCCGGGGCGGCGATCACTTCATGAGGTGTCTCGCTGTCTGTCAGACCGAACTGGCCATCCGGATGCTGGACGAGATTCTGCTCCCCAGCTTCGAGGTCGATTTTCTCGTCGAGAGCAAGCCACTCGCCCGCCGCCTGCACGATAGCGGCTTGCGCGTCAGCGCAGGCGACCTCCGCCGCACCGACACGTATCTCAAGGCCGATCTGTCTCCTGGCACCTGCGTGGTGGTGGAAGATAACGGGCGCCGCAGCCTCAAGAAGGCGCTCGAGGCTATCTTCGATGCGGGCCTCACGCTGGTCTATGTGCTGGGCGTCGGCGCACCCCATACGCGCGAGCGCGAAGACGAGCTCAAGGCCCAGTTCCCTGAGCTCAACTACCTCGCGCTGTCGGAGCTTTTCGGCGGTCCGCTCTTAACGGAGTTCAGCCGCTCGCTCACGCGACTCAAGGTCCAGCAGTATCAGCGTTTTTTCAGTGACGCCGACAAAGTTCTGATCCTCCTGCACAACGACCCCGACCCGGACGCGTTGGCCAGCGGCCTCGCGCTGCGCAACGTGCTACACCGAACCAGGCAGACCGCCGTCATCGCGGCGCTCGAGGGCGTCACCCGGCCCGAAAACCAGCGGATGATGAACATGCTGGACATTCACGTCGAGATCGTCACAGCAGAGCAGGTTCCCGAGTTCGAGCGCGTGGCCATGGTGGATGTGCAGCCCCACTATTTTTCTGGCGCGATCGACCGCGTCGATCTCGTGATCGACCATCACCCCGAGCAATCGGGCTACACGGCGGTCTACAAAGACATTCGGCCTGATTACGGATCGACGTCCACGATCCTCACCGAGCACCTTCGAGCCGTCGACGCCAACATCTCGGAGCGAACGGCCACGGCGATGTTGTACGCGATCAAATCGGATACGCTGTTTTTCAACCGACAGACCAACCGAGTCGACATCGAAGCCTTCTCCTATCTCTACCCCCTCGCCGACGCCGCCATGATCAAGAAGATGGAAGGCGCCGAGATCACGTTGGATCGGTTGGAGTACGTTCTGAGGGCGAAGCAGCACGGGCGCATCGAGGAGCAGGTGTTCTGCGCGTTTCTCGGCACCTCGCCACGCGAGGATTTCATTCCGTACGTCGCCGATTTCTACCTGCAGCTCGAGAACATCAAATGGACGATTGTGGCGGGTATCGTCAACGACTCGCTCATCATCTCGGTTCGAAATCTCGGCTACTCGCGCAATGCCGGCGAGTTCGTGCGGAAGTACTTCAACGCTATCGGCAGCGCGGGCGGCCATCGCGCGATGGCAAAGGCCGTCGTTCCGCTGCGCGCGTTCCGGAACAAATTCGGTAACGTGCAAGCCGACGAGTTGACCGATCTCGTTCTCAAGCTCGCGCTCGAGTTCCTCCACGAGCACGATGGTGACAAGAAGCTGGTCAAGGCCTAACGCAACTCCCAATTCTCAACCACTGACGCGTGTCCAACTCCCAATCTGTTGGAAGTTGGAGGTCGGACAAGGATTACTTGGGAGTTGGGTTCATTCCTTGAACAACTTCAGATCGACTGCGTCTCCCATCGCCTTGTACCCCACGTCGCCTGGGTGCAGGTGATCGCCTGAGTCGTAGGTTGGCAGGAACTTGGTCGGCGCGGCAGGATCGCGCGTGGCCTGGTCGAAATCGATCACGCCGTCGTACGCGCTGCTCGTCCGAATCCAATCGTTGAGCGCCTTGCGCTTGGCCTCGCCTTCCGGCGTCCAGTAGGCCGCGCCCTCGAACGGTGTCAAGGTGGCGCCGAAGATCTTGAGACCCCGCGCGCGTGCGCGCTCGATGAGCTGTTTGTGCGCAGAAATGAGGTCGGCAGCAGTCGGCGACGGGTTGTTTCGCGCAACGCCGATGTCGTTTATTCCCTCGAGCACGATGACGTGCGTGACGCCGGTTTGCATGAGCACGTCGCGATCGAATCGGGCGAGCGCGTTGATGCCTGCTTGTGGAGCGCCTTCTCCGAGCAGCCGGTTGCCGCTGATGCCGGCGTTGACGACCGCGAGCCTGAGATCGCGCTCCCCCAATCGTTTGGCGAGCACGTCCGGCCACCGGCTGTTCGTGTCAACGGTGGACCGGGCGCCGTCGGTAATGGAGTCACCAAATGTCACAACGGCCCCCGTGTTGGCCGGCGCGGAGACTTCAACTCGTGAAAGAAGGAACCACGAGGCTGGCTTGGCGGCCGCCGACATCGCCACGGCGCCAGCGTGATTCCCACTCGGCGAGATGTAGTTCGTCTGAGACGCCCCGTTATGCATCGTGACCGGTGAGGGCCCGAGCCCGACTTCTCCCGGCAGATACAGGTCCACGACCAGATCGGCAAAGGGTGGCATGGTCAAGGTGACCGGATCACTCACCACACTGGCTCCAGCCGGCAGCGTGAACGATCCGCCGCCACTGAACAGGAGCGGTCGCGCGGTCGCGGCCTTGACCGTAGCGTCTTTCTCACGAAGCCCGACATATGCCGCACCGATCGCGACGGGCGCTGTGCCGAACGCGTTGCTGAGCACGACGCGAACACGACTCCCCCCCACGCTCGTGCGCACGACCTGCCGCACGGTCTGGTTGGCCACTGTCACAGGCGGCGGAGGCCCGCCTTGCCGTCCCGCAGGGGCAGCCGCGGCGGCCGCTGGTGCCGGCTGTTGCGCCGATGCAGGCTGTGACTGGGGACGGCCCACCACCGCAGTCCCCCACGTGGCCACCCACTGCTCTGAATGGCCCGCCTGAGCGAACGTGGAAGAGCTCGCGAGCAGCATCGCGAGAAAGGTGAGAAGACACTGAGGCCGCATGGTCAACTTTTCCATGAGCGGGATTCTACACGGCATCGAATTATGATTGGGGATCCATGGCGACGATTCTTCAACGTATCCCGGTTGGCGAGCGAGTGGGCATTGCGTTCTCAGGGGGGCTCGACACCAGCGCCGCCCTGCACTGGATGCGGGCGAAAGGCGCCATCCCCTATGCCTACACCGCCAACCTGGGCCAGCCCGACGAGCCCGATTACGACGACATTCCGAGAAAGGCGCTGCTGTACGGCGCCGAGCACGCACGCTTGATCGATTGTCGAGCCCAGCTCGTGTCGGAGGGCATCGCTGTCCTGCAGTGCGGCGCCTTCCACGTCACCACGGCTGGCGTCCCCTACTTCAACACCACACCGATTGGACGCGCGGTAACGGGCACCATGCTGGTCCTGGCGATGAAAGACGACCGGGTCAACATCTGGGGTGACGGCAGCACCTTCAAGGGCAACGACATCGAGCGATTCTATCGATACGGGCTCCTCGCCAATCCGGAGCTACGGGTGTACAAGCCCTGGCTCGATCAGATGTTCATCGACGAGTTGGGCGGCCGCAAGGAAATGTCTGAGTACATGGAGCGGGCCGGACTCTCGTACCGCATGAGCACGGAGAAGGCTTATTCCACGGACTCGAACATCCTTGGCGCGACGCACGAGGCCAAGGATCTCGAGCAGCTCAACACCGGGATGCGGATAGTCGACCCTATCATGGGAGTACCGTTCTGGCGCGAGAGCACAAACGTCAAGCCGGAAGAAATCACTCTCACATTTGACGAGGGCCGTCCGGTGGCCATCAACGGAAAGACATTCGGCGACCAGGTCGAGCTCATGCTCGAAGCCAACCGGATAGGTGGACGTCACGGACTCGGTATGAGCGATCAGATCGAGAACCGCATCATCGAAGCCAAGAGCCGGGGGATCTACGAGGCGCCAGGCATGGCGCTGCTCTTCATCGGGTACGAACGTCTGGTCACAGGCATCCACAACGAGGACACGATCGAACAGTACCGGGACAACGGCCGGCGTCTGGGCCGCCTGCTCTATCAGGGACGTTGGTTCGATCCGCAGGCAATGATGCTGCGGGAGAACGGCCAACGGTGGGTGGCACGGGCAGTGACAGGTGAGGTCGTCCTCGAGCTCCGGCGGGGCAACGACTACTCGATCCTCGACACGCGCAGCCCGAACCTCACCTACAAGCCGGAGCGGCTCACAATGGAGAAAGGCGCATCCGCCTTTTCGCCCCAGGACCGTATCGGGCAGTTGACGATGAGGAATCTCGACATCGCCGATACCCGAGAGAAGCTCCTGACCTACGCGCGAGCTGGCCTGCTCGCCGGAGGGCGCGATACGGCGCTCCCTCGGCTGCTCGAGCCGGAATCGCCCGCGAAGAAGCCTTAACGCGGTCCTACGACTTACTTCCTTTGGCAGTCTTCGGCCCGTTCTCCACGTGGATGGAGGCCACGGCCCGCGTTCCGCCAGATTCTGTGTAGTGCACTTGCGCCTGGTGCCCCGACAGGTCGGCGAGCTTTGCAACAGCCAGCGTCTTCTTCCCCTCCTGGATGCGTGGCCACGGGCTGGCAAGCATGAAACGCTCGTCGCCGTGACTGGTGGCGACGGTGAGCGTGTTCGTGGCGGCGTCGAAGGCCGTGATTTTCCCCGTCGCAACCAGCACTGTCGGAGCTGTCGTTTTCGTGCTGACGCGCTGCGCGGGCTTCTGCTGAGCCGCTAGGACGGTGGCACCCAGTAGCGCCACCACCGTGAGTGCGCTGATGGTCTTGATCATGCGAGTCTCTCCTCTTGATAGAGTGGCAACCTGCTGTGTCGATCCACACCAACTCCTGTGCCAACGAGACGCTCACCTGATGTGTAGAGAAACCGCTGACATTGTGGAGATTCTGTGACCGATCGGGGTCTTGGCGCGGCTCTCTACCCTCGACAAATTCGCCACGCCGTGGCGAACTGGCGCTGGGGACGGTCGCTACAAGTCCGGCTGTTGCTCTTCGTCGCCCTGGTCGTCGCCGCCGGAATCGCCGGGGTCACCTATTTTCAGGTTCGAGTAATAGAACGGACGATTGAACAGGTCCTTATCGACACGGCCAAGTCCACCGCTCTGACCATTGCCGACGACCTTCGCAGCGGGAGCCTCGAGCCAGTTGCCATTACCGAACGGCTCCACGATCTCATCGCGGCAGATCCCGCCGTGCAGGCGGCCACCGTCATCGTTCGCGAGGGGCCGGGCATCTCAGTCATCGCGAGCACATCCTCTCAAGAGCGCAACGACGCAGTGGACCTGGCGATGAAGTCGCTCGACACCGGTCAGCCGAACATTCTTCAAACCGGCCCGTTGACGATCGTCGCCGCCCCCGTCAAGCGAGGAGACCTCGCCATGGCCGCCGTGGTCAGCGTGTCGATGGCCGCGGTTCAGCAGGTGCGCTCAGAAGGCCGGGCGATCGCGTTGTGGTTCGCGTTTCCGGCCATTGCCCTGGTCGTGTTCGTGGTCGAAATCCTGACGCGGCGTCTCGTCCATCGTCGGATCGCGCTGGCGCTGTTCACCATGGAACGAGTGGCTGCAGGCGACCTTTCCGCTCGCGCACCGATTGGCCCGCGCGATGAACTTGGCGTGCTGGCCGAAGGCCTCAACGAGATGCTCGCCCGCATCGAGCACTTCAACGTGGAGCTGCAACAGCGTGTGTCTGAAACCACCACGAAGCTCGATGACAGCTACGGACGCAACCTCGCACTGCGGGAAGCGCTTGGTCGGGCCGAGCGCATGGCCGCGCTCGGACAGATGGCCGCAAACATCGCCCATCAAGTCGGCACGCCCCTGAACTTGATCTCGGGTTACGTGCAAATGCTTCGAGAGGACAAGCTCGAGCCACGCTCGCGCGAGCGACTAGAAGTCGTCCAACGACAAATCCAGCAGGTGACGCGCGTCCTCCGCTCGATGCTGGACCAGGTACGGCAACCGACGCCCAGAGAAACCTCGGACCTCACGCGCATCATCGGTCACGTCTGCGAAAGCGTTCAGCCGAGAGCCCAGACCGCCGGCGCCAAGCTCGCTGTCAAGGTCGTGGAACCATTGCCCCTCATCGAGGGAGACTCGACACAACTCGAAGCGGCGCTGCTCAACCTCATCACGAACAGCCTCGATGCGCTGGCAGGACCCGGAACTGTGACCATTTCGGCGTCGGCCACCGATCACGGTGTGCACCTGGAGATCGCGGACACCGGCCCGGGGTTTCTTGCCGATGTGCTGCCACGCGTGTTCGAGCCCTGGGTCACAACCAAACCGATTGGCCAGGGCAGCGGGCTGGGCCTGGCGATCGCCCGCGAGGTCGTCAAGGCGCATGGCGGCCGCATCGACGCCCGAAACCGGTCTGAGGGAGGCGCCGTGGTCAGCATCGATCTGCCACGAGGGTCCGCCGCGGCCCCGAAGGAGAGTTGACGTGGCTAGAATCCTCATCGTCGATGACGACAACGACACGTGTGCGTTCATCGAGAGTCTACTCGCAGGCGCAGGACGGGAGTTGATATCCGCCTCGACGCCGGACCAAGCGATCGCCAGTATCGAGCGCGACACCTTCGACCTGTTGATCTCGGATATCAACCTGAATGCCAGGCAGTCAGGCCTCGATGTTCTACGCGCCTTCAAGGTGCAGCACCCGTCAGGTCAGGTCGTACTGATCAGCGGGTTCGGCACACTCGAAACGGCGATCGAGGCCATGAGGGCCGGGGCCTTCGACTACATCAGCAAGCCGTTCGACATCGCCGAGGTGAAGCGAATCGTCGAACGGGCGCTGGCGCAAGCCACGCGCGCCGAGGAGCCGCCAGGGGTTGCCCAGCCGCAGGCCCCAAGCGGCCTGATCGGCGGCAGTGCCCCGATGCTCTCGGTCTACAAACAGATTGCGCGCGCGTCGGACTCGCTCTCTCCAGTCCTCATCATCGGTGAAAGCGGTACGGGGAAGGAGCTCGTCGCGCGCGCGATTCACGATAACAGCACGCGTGCGAAGGAGCCCTTCGTTGGCATCAACTGCGGCGCCGTCGTCGAGACGCTGCTGGAGTCGGAGCTGTTCGGTCATGTGCGTGGAGCGTTTACTGGAGCCATCGGCGACCACCCGGGCATCTTTGCGCAAGCCGCGAATGGCACCGTGCTGCTCGATGAGATCGGTGAAACAACGCCGGCGCTGCAGGTCAGGCTCCTGCGCGTGCTCGAGGAAGGAGAAGTGCGTCCCGTTGGGGGGCACCGGTCGACGCGCGTCAACGCGCGGGTGATCGCGGCAACCAACGTTGACCTCGAACAGGCCGCGGCGGCAGGGCGCTTTCGACAAGACCTCTACTATCGATTGAGCGTGCTCGTCATTCGTATCCCGCCTCTCCGTGACCGGCGCGCGGACTTACCGTTGCTCATCGAGCGCTTTCTCGAGGAAGGATGTGCGCGAGCACGACGCCGTAAGGTGCTCTCGTCGGACTGCCTCGAATCTTTGATGCGGTACTCGTGGCCGGGCAACGTGCGTGAGCTTCGGAACACGATGGAGCGCCTGGTGATGTTCAGTCAGGGTTCTGTCATCGAAGCTGCCGATCTGCCGCCGACGGTCACCTCCTCCCGGGCAACGCCGCACGAGTGGCCCTTCTCGGACCTACCGACGCTCGATGAACTCGAGCGTCGGTATCTCCTGCATGTGCTCGATGCCGTCGGCGGCAATCGAACTCGCGCCGCTGAAGTCCTTGGCATCGATCGTCGGACGCTGTACCGCATGGCCGAACGCTTCAAGATCGAGCTCAAGGATTAGCCCACCGCTATGACTTCGGAATCTGAAACCCCTCGACTCCAGACTCCCAGACCTGCGACAACACATAGGTGTTCTCGTGTCGAGTGAACACGAGCGAAGGTTTGACCCCTGCGGGATCGTGTCCCCCGGCCGGCTCCGTGAGAACGAACATGAATCCACTCCCATCTCGACCGCGCACCGAGATCAGGCCTGGGGCGTCAGCGCCCGCGTTCATCCTGACCTCGTAGCGACCAGGATGAAACGCCTGACCATTCACGACGAAGTCGAAAGGGACTCGGGCAAATACCGTGTCTTGAGCGTGGGCCTGAGCGCTCACCGTGCCGACCAACAGCGCGGCCAGAATCACAGGGCGAGTGAATGCAGTCATGATGACCTCCTTGTGAACGTCGCGTTCGTGACGCCCACGTCACGAACGTTCGCAAGCGAGGTGCCAAGAGCTCCGACGCTACTTGATGAAGATGCGCCGATAGCCGCCGGCGACGAGCGCCGAGACGTCGGCAAGAATCAACGGCAGCTTTAAGCCGCCGGGATAAGCGAGGTAGCGCGGCTCCCAGACTGGGTTGAATTTGTCCTTGAAGGCGCGCAGTCCTTGAAAGTTGTAGAGCGCGTCTCCGTGCTCGTACAAGAAGAGCCCCAGGCGGGTCCAGATTGGGGCAACAGGCGATCGTTCGAATCCAGACATCGGCGCCATTCCGAGCGCGAACCATCGATATCCGGCATCCTTGCCCCACCGCATGAGATGCACTACCAAGGCTTCCATGACGTCTCGTGGTGCATCGCGGTGGTAGCGCATGAGATCGATTGATAGCTCCTCGTGGTGCGGGCCAGGCCAGAGGTTCGCGAAGGCCTGTATCCGCCCCTCTCGCTCGATAACGGCCACAGGTAGTCGCGACAGGTACTGCCGCTCGAAGAAACCCAGCGAGAATCCCTTCTCTGCCGCGGATTTGTGGTCGAGCCAATCGTCCGAGACGGCCTGCAGCTGGTTCATCACAGTCGGCACCTCTTCAGGCAACACCAACCGAAAGTGCCCTCCTTCTTTCTCCAGTCGCCGCATCACCTGACGGAACCTCGAGGCCTGCCCCCCGTCCAGAGTGAACTCGTGAAGGTCCACGCGCGCCTCCTCACCGAGCTTCACGAAGGTCAGACCCACGTCAGCGTAGAGGTGCAACGATTCCTTTCGGACCTCGTAGAAGACCGGTCTGCCCCCGAAGTCTGCGCATCGCTCGAGGAACAGGCGCACCAGGCTCGACACGGAGCTGCGAGGGCCCACCGGGTCACCGAGAGCGACCCACGTGCGCCCTTGCACGCCGTACATGACGAACCCGGTGCGGTCGAAGTTGAACAGAGTGGCCTTGTCACGAAGGTAGACAAGAAAAGGCACGGTGGATGTCTGCGAGGCGATTGCCGAGCCCACCGCGTCCAAATCCGACTCCGTCGGTGGGTCTGTTTCATGAGGCGCTCGGCCCATCAAGCGCGATACGGCAAAGAGGAGAAGCAACGTTGCGGCCCCGACCGACCCGCGAAGGAATCGTGAGGCTTCGCCTTCCAACGCGAATTGCCACCACAAGTCGTGGGAGTACTCGACGTGTTTGAAAGCGAAAAGCCCGAGCCACATCGACGCCACGACGGCAGCCGTGATGGCGACAACCCATCCCCTGGAGAAGCGTGTCTCGAAAATAGCCGCCTTGCGATCGAAGGCCGGCCTGGCCTGCCACAACACGAACAGGAGCACGGCCAGAAGTGTCGCCTCCTCGTAGTCGCCTCCTTTCAAGACGGATGCACCGACGCCCAGGCCAATCGCAACAAGAGTGACGAAGTACGCAGCGTCGATCCGACGCGCAAGCCCTTGTGAGAGGAGTAGAAGGGCGGCGCCCAGCAGACTGCCGATGAAATGGGACGTTTCGATGACCCCCAGAGGCACGATGCGATCCAGAATTTCGAGCCGGCCTTCTGCCGCCGGTGTCGCTCCCGAGAACAACAGAACAAGACCTGCCAGAAACGTGAAAACCGACAGAGACCGAGGAGTCAATCGTTCCGACAGCCGCCCGAGGTATGCCGCAACTCGAGTCATTCGCGACCGTTGCTGACGCACCTCATCTGCAGCAAGGCCGACTATGGCAATGCTCAGCGGGAGCAGGTAGTAGACCGCCCGATAGACGACGAGGGTCGGAAGGAGCCGGGCGGGATCGATGTACGGCGACAGCAGGACGAGGATCAGTCCCTCGAAGACACCAATGCCGCCTGGAACGTGGCTAGCGAGCCCGAGCAACTGTGCCCCCAGGAACGCGCCAAGGACGGTCGGAAACGTCGCGTGGCTTGGCGGCAGTAACACGTAAAACACGGCCCCAGCCAAGGCCCAGTCAACTGCCGATACGACGAACTGCGCACACGCGAGGCCCGGTGACGGCAACGCGAGCTCGAACGTTCCGACGCGCAGCGGCCGGCGTCTCACCATGGTCAAGACGAGATAGGCTGCGGCCGTCGCCATAAACAGCCAGCCGACCAACGCGAGCAAGACCGAGGCGGCCAGATCATGAGCACGTGGGAGAGGACTGATGGCCAAGCTGAGCCCACCTAGCGCGAGAAGACCGAGCCAGAACGTCACCGAACAAGACAGGACGACCCGCGACAGATCGTTGACCGTCACTCCCCACCGCGTGTAGAAGCGATAGCGCACGGAGGCGCCGGAGAAAATGGCGAATCCGACGTTGTTCGCAATGGCGTACGCGAGGAATGACGCGACGATGACCCGCCACCGCGACAACGATCTACCAACATACGCGAGGGCAACAAAGTCGTACCCTGTCAGCACCGCATAGTTGGCGATCGTTAGTAGCAGGGCGGCCGTCAGTCGACGCGCCGGGGTTTGCAGGATGTCGGACGTGAGGGTCGCCCACGACACGGCGCGAAGCTCTCGGTGAAGAACCTCGACGGCGACAAGGAAGAGACCGAGGCCGATTAGTGTGGGCAGTACCTTCCGCAGGCGCCTACGCATAGTTTCGGCCTTGCGAATCCTTGGCCAAGCGTCGTCCCTAGGTGGGGACAACACTGACTCGTGCAAGCCCGTCATTTGTGGCGGCTTTGACATTCGTGCTGCAGGAACGCCCCATCTCAAACCCGGACCCGCTCGAAGTCACTGTTCATCTCAATGGCCACGCGGCACACCACTTGCGACATGCTTTTCGATTCTGACGAAGAATTCAGAAATATGGCCGCTGTCGGTCGGCTATATTGAACTTCGGCACGTGGCTCAGGCGCATGGTCACCTTCATTCGAGAGGCCTGTTGATGCGAAAGATTTCTTGGCTCTTGTCACTGGGCGCAACCGTCTTTGTCGTGTCGCTCGCCGTCGGTTGCCAAAGCAAACCAGCAGAATCCCAGCAGAGCACCCCTCAGCAACCGGAGTACACCCCCACTGCCACGATCAAGGATCTGATGCTGTCAGTCGTCGATCCCAACGCTGACGTGGTGTGGAACTCTGTGACGACCATCCTCAGCGAGGCGGGAACGAAAGAGAACGCTCCGAAAACCGATGAAGAATGGGCCGGTGTCCGCCGCGGAGCGATCGCGCTGATCGAGGCGCCCAACCTGCTCATGATGCCAGGCCGCACAGTGGCCAAGCCCGGGGAGAAGTCTGAAACGCCTGGGGTCGAGCTCGAACCCTCGGAAATGGACGTCCTCATCGCGAAGGACAGAGGCGCGTGGATGATGCGAGCCAAGGCGCTCCACGAAGCCGGCCTCGCGGCACTCGATGCCATCGACCACAAGGACGCAGCGAAGCTCTTCGAGGTTGGGGAACAGATCGAGAGAGCCTGCGAGAACTGTCACGTGCAGTACTGGTATCCCAACGAAAAGATTCCGCCCGTCCCCAGCGCGCCGTAGCCGATCGTCTTTCGTGCGCCCTGACGGAGAGTTCAGGAACTCTTCAGATTGCGGCCGCCCGGTCTGATATAGCATTTCAGGGATACGTACGGACACATGAAAGGACGAGTAATGCGCATTGGTTGTGGACGTTTGATCGCGGGAGCCGGCGCGTTGTTTGTCGCCACCGTCGGGTTGCAGGCTTGCAACTCGAGGCCCGCCGCCACTTCTGCTCCTGCCCCGTCGGCCAGCCCATCACTCGAGGAGAGCGTGACGCCAGTGCTCACGATCAAAGAGTTGATGGAGCACATCATCGATCCAACCGCCGATTGGGTCTTCGACGCAGTTGGGGTGGACGTCAACGAGAAGGGTACCATCGAGACCAAGCCCGTCACCGACGAGGAATGGCTGAAGGTCGAACGAGGTGCGCTAATGCTCGCCGAAGGCACGAACCTTCTGAAGATGCATCGCGCCGTTGCGCCACCGGGGGCGGAGGGCTTGACGGTCGAGCCAGGAAAGCCGGCGCCCGAGCTCCCTCCCGATCAAATTGAAGCCAAAATCAATGCAAACCGGGCGCTCTGGAACAAGTACGCGGATGGCCTTCGGGACGTCGCGCTGGCGTCGCTCAAAATCGCGAAAGCAAGGGATTCTAACGCCCTCTTCAAGGCGGGCAGCGACATCGACGCCGCGTGCGAGAATTGCCATCTTGAGTACTGGTATCCGGGCGATCGGGCGGCCGTGCTTGCGGACCAGCAGAAGAAGGTCACATTCAATCCGCCGAAGAAGAAGTAGCCAGCCGGGCCCTCGCTACCGGCCGAGCCCTGATGCCGATCTCGGCCGGTGAATCGGATCGTCGTCTCGCCACGGGCTCCGACACGGAGCCCGCTTCTCGTACAACGCCAGATTGTCGGCAAGCTGCGGCGCCAGTGTTCCTCGACCCTCGCGCGTGGCTTCGGCGATCGCACTACGTTGCGACGCCGCCGCCTGTTCGAACTGTCCGAGTTCAGCCTGGGCCATCGCAAGCGTTTCTGTGACCTGCGAGCTTCGATAACTCTTGCGGATCTCCTGCACGATGGCAAGCGCGCGACGTCCATCGCGCGTGCGATCGTCAGGCGCCGACGCCAGCAATCGCGCCAAGGCATGGGCAAACCCCACCTGGTCCGGGTGTGCCGTTATCGCCTCTTCCAGCGCAGCGCGAGCCTCCTCGTACCGCCGCAGGCGTACGAGCGCAATCGCGTAACCGAACCGTGCCTGACTGGCGCTCGGGTCTCCGCTGACAATCGCCTTGTAGTGAGGGAGCGAGGCTTCTGCCTGCCCTGCCCTCCTGAGCGCATCGGCCAGGCTGAAACGTGCGTCCACGAGCCCGGGATCGAACTTGAGGGCCGCTGAAAACTGCTCGATCGCTTCCCCGTCGCGACCGCGCGTCTCCATCGTCACACCAAGTGCGAAATGCGCCCGCGCGTACCCGGGCGCAAGGCGAATGGCTTCCTCGAACTGTCCCTGGCCACCCTGTTCGTCACCACCAAGGTAGAGCGCGTTGCCCAGGTTGAGGTGCAGGGTCGCGTCGTTCGGTGCGAGCTCGAGCGCTTTGCGAAAATAGCTTGTCGCCTCAGTCCAGTTCTTGCGATCAAGAGCGTTCGTGCCGCGCAACGCGTAGTCGAGCGACGTCTGGAGCAGGGATCCGATCTGGTCCATGAGCGGATCGACCGTTCGGAGCTCGACGTTCTTCCACTGCCGGAGATGCGCCTCTGCCTGGCGTTGGTTGCCGAGCCCCCGATATGCCATCGCGAGGGGATAGTGCACTGCCAGCGCCTGTGGATCGGCCACGATTGCAGCTTCCAGATGACTGACCGCTTCCCCGTACTGCTGGCGCGCCAACGCCGCTCGGCCCAGGCCGAAGAGCGCGGCGGCCGACTTTGGCTGGACCTCCAGGGCTTTCTTCAGAATTGCGACGCTCTCGTCGAGTCGCCCCTCATCTACGTAGAGCTGACCAAGCCAGGTCAGAGTTGGCGGGTCCTCAGGTTTGAGGCGAATCGCCTGCTCGAAGAACGGCACCGCCTTCGCTGGCTCGTTGCCGAGGCGATGAAGATGACCGAGATAGTAGGGCCACCGCATGTCATTCGGTGTCAGGGTTTGCGCGTTCAGCAAGAATGGCTCGGCATCATCCAGGTATTCGGCGGCCATGAGCAGCTTGCCCAGCTCTCCATACGACACGCCAAGTTCGGCCTCACTCGTGCTCGCATTGTCGCGGCCTGCGAGTAGCGATGAATACGCCGTCTGAACCCGTTCGCGGAGGCCGCGCTCGGCTCGCGACAAATCCGGCAGCACAACGGCCAGGAGCGCAGGTGACGACTTGGGCGGTGTCGAGGCCTCTTCGCGCGGGGAACTGCAACCCGCCATGAAGAACACGCCGAGAGACCCAGCGGCCACCCAACGGCGAGGACCTGACCGCCGCCTCACCGCCCAGTGCCCTGTATGAGCGTCTGCCACCGATCGGTCGGAACGTCCGTCCACTCTTCGACGCGGCCATCCGGCCACGTGACGCGCACGCGAACGGCTCCCATCGAGTCGCCGAGGCCCACAAGCACGCGAGGATCGTTCGCTGAGGCATAACTGCCATCCGCCCGCGCCCGTCTCGAGAGAGTTGGCAGCGACCCCGGTCGAATCACGACGACACGAGCCCCCACCATGTCACGCTGTTTTCCGAGGAGCCGTAGACCCACCCAGTGTTTTCTGTTGCCGACGTTGTTCAGTAATAGCCGAAGCGTCCCGTTGTTGTTCGCGACAATGGCGTCTGTGTCGCCATCGTTGTCGATGTCGCCAAACGCGCTGCCTCTTCCAACCTCCGACAGCTCGAACGCCGTTCCGGCGCTTGCCGTCACGTCTTCGAATCGACCCGCAACGTTGCGAAACAGTTGTTTTCGCTGATGCAGCGGATAGCGATCTCCGCCCCGCGCTAACTCCTCGATCATCTGGATAGCGCCGCTGACTGTGAAAAGGTCGAGCGCTCCGTCGTTGTCGACGTCCACCCAACCCGCCCCGAATCCAGTGTAGCCAAGCGTGGCAGCCGTGAGGCCGACCACGGTGCTTCGATCCTCGAAGAGTCCAGCACCGTCGTTGACATACAGGTTGTGCCCCTCGCCGGCAATGTGCGTCATGACGAGGTCCTCGTCGCCGTCGTTGTCGAAATCGCCGGCGTCGACGCCCATGCTTCCCTCCGGTCTCCCATCGCCGCTCAAGGCCGACCCCGACAGAAACCCTGTCTCCTTGAAGGTTCCGTCGCGCTGGTTGATCCACAACAGGTTCGCCGTGCCGTCGTTTGCGACGAAAATGTCAGGCCAGGCGTCGCCATTGAAGTCGGCGGAGACGACCCCGAGCGCAGGTAGCGCTTCTCCAGCCATCCGGGCCGTGGCGGTCACGTCCACGAACGTTCCGTTGCCTCGGTTCCGAAACAGTCGGTCCGGCGCCCCGCGATACGAGGCGGGTGAACAATACGCAGCGCTGCCGTTGCGCGAGAAGCAGTCTCTGTCTGACTCCACGCTGTAGGTTAAGTAGTTGCCCACGTACAGATCGAGCCAGCCATCCCGGTCATAGTCGACAAACGAGCTCGAGACGCCCCACGCGGCATTGACGATACCGCTTTGCTCCGACACGTCCGTGAAGGTGCCATTGCCGTTGTTCCGGAGCATCACGCTCGAGCCAAGCCTGGTGAGAAACAGGTCAACCCATCCGTCGTTGTTCACGTCGCCTGCGGCAACGCCCATGCCGTAACTGCGGACGTCGATCCCACTCTGAGCGGTGACGTCCGTAAAATGCACACGGCGAGTGCCGTCGGCTGCGACGCTGAGGTCGTTCCGAAACAGCCGATCGGACAGGGGAACGCCCGCGGGCGGGGGAATCGTCGCCTGCTGGATCGACTTTCCGCGGCCAAGCATTTGCCCCTGTACAGCGTAGACATCCAAATCGCCGTCGTTGTCGTAGTCGAAAAGCGCAACACCGGGCCCCATGATCTCGGCGAGATAAAACTCGCCGGACATCCCGTTGAAGTGCTGGAATGTCAGACCCATGGTCTCAGCGACGTCCGTAAACCAGTGGGGAACGGCAGTCGCCGCCGCGCTCACCGAGCCATCCGATGGTTTCGCCGCCGGCCCCGACCCGCACGCGCTCAGCACGAGCGCGAGGACAGGAACCTGAACACGAATCGGGAACGCAGAACGAAGAAGCTCGAACAACGCAGTCGAATTCATCCGTCAGTTGGCTGTGCCGGTGTATCCAAAATGAGTTGGTAGAAGTGGAGGTCCAACCACCGCTGGAACTTGAACCCGGCGTGTCGAACCTGTCCACACGATTCAAAGCCGAGCCGTCGGTGCAGCGCGATGCTCGCCGCGTTTTGCGCATCGATGCCGCCAATCAGCATGTGATAGTCCTGTTGCCTGGCCCGCTCGATAATCGCGTGAAGCAGGAGTCGCCCAATGCCTTTGCCGCGGCTACCCGCCTCTACATACAGCGAGTGTTCAATTGAATACTTGTATGCCGGCCACGCGCGAAACGGGCCATACGAAGCGAACCCTGCGAGACGGTTCGCCTGGTCAATCGCGCCGATGATTGGATACTTCCCACGCTCTTTCGCGTCGAACCATGTGTCCATCGAAGCCAATGGGCGCGGGTGATAGTCGTACAGCGCGGTTGAGTTCTGAATGGCCTCGTTGAGGATCGCGAGTATCTCCGGTCCGCGAGTCCGGTCGCACTCGACAAGACGCACGGCGGTCACAGAAAGCTCAAGCCAGCCGGCTTGTCGGCGTCTCGGCTTCCCTTGATGGCCTGGCGAGCCAGATGCTCGCCGCTCGCCCCGACCACCGGTTCGATGAATTGACGGTAGGCGTCTTCGTAGGCGCGTTCCATCAACTCCTGCACCTCGCAGTGACGGTGCGACGCTTCGTCGTAGGCACCGGCGACATCGAATGGGCCGAGCGGGTTGTGGGCGGGGCGGATCACGTAGACGGCGTCGAAGTGCAGCCGAGCCATCTCCAAGCCGTCCCGCAGCGCCGCGGATTCGGCTGCCAGCACGAACTCGCCCAGGCGATGGCGGGCGTCGAGCCGAACCGACTGCAGGCGATGAGGTCCGGACGCGGAGGGGGTCGCCGTCGCGACAATCGCTTGTGTAACGCCCGCTGCCGCAACTTCTTCGAGCACGCGATAGATGGAGCCGGGTCGATCGCACAGCCGGTGCGCCTCGCCTCGCCAGACGCTGTCGGAGGCAAATGTCACCAGATGCGGATCGCACGCCACGGGCGGCGTGAGCGCCCCGGCAAGCACATCCATCGCTCGGTCGCGGCCGGTATCCGCCAGGTCGAGTACCTCGGCGCGCCGGTCCCGATCCTGACGCGGTGTCATGAAATCGCGTCTGAACGGCTCTCGCAACAGGGCGGCGACCACGTCGCGCTTGTCATCGAGATCGGTGGCCACCAGCAGGACCTCGCGAAAACCCGGTTGCCCCAGACTCTCAGCGAGTACCTCGGCGTATCGACGCCCGAGCGCCGTCATCGACGGATGGGCTGTTGGCGCCGCTCCGCGAATGAGCTGCCAGATAGCGGTTGTGAATACGCTCGTGGCGCGAACGGCATCGAGAGGGGCGCCGACAATGCCCCACCAGAAGGGCCCTCTGGCCCGGCGGCCTCCGTGCTCCAGTCTCCGAGCTCGGATGGCTCCCGCGATCAGTAGCGCCGTCAGCACAACGACGACACCCGCGCCAATCCGTGGCACAGCAGTCGGAAGATTCTGTCCGGCGAACGCCCACTGCAGCCACGCCGAGTAGGAGGCAAGCACGCCAACTCCCGCGCCGTTCCCGATCATCTCGAGCAGGAACCCCAGGGGATAAACAACCAAACCCGACGCGAGCACGAGCAGCAGTGGTGCGAACACAACCACACCGAGCAGTCCCGTCAGCCATCCTGCAACGCGGACGGATCCCTTCCAGCCATACAGCCCTGCGCTCGACCCCTTGCTCCAGATGCCGTCGACATCCCACAGACGGGCTTGGCCATCGATCGCGGCCACCGCCGCATTGCCCGCGCCGATTCCGTGGCCTGCGAGAAGGTCGATCTTGACACCGGCTTCCTGGAGAGCTCGGAGCACACCCGCGTGATACGCGCCGTGCGCGCCGGTGCCGGAGAGGACTAACGCGGTGCGACGCTCAGGAGAGTACCTGGACGTGACCGGCATTGCTTACCCTTCGTCGTGCACGGTGACGACTTTCACCAACTCAAAGGTCTTGTTGCCCTTTGGCGTGACGACCTTGATCTCGTCGCCTTCCTCTCTGTTGAGAATGGCTCTGCCGATCGGCGACGATGTCGAGATCATTCCTTTTTCCGCGTCCGACTCTTCCGGCATCACCAACTGGTACACGATCGTCTCGCCGCTCGTAGCGCGCAGGTGAACAGTTGAACCAAAGCCGGCCTTGCCGTGCGGGATGCGATCCATGTTCATCAACGAGATTTCGCCCACCCGCTTTTTCAGCATCGCAATCCGGGCATTGACGATGTCTTGCCGATCCTTCGCCGCCTTGTACTCGGCGTTCTCGCGCAGATCGCCCAGCTCACGAGCGCGCTGAATCTCCTTCGGGAGCTCGACCTTCAACTCGCGCTCGAGCGTCGCGATCTCTTCGTGAAACCGCTTGAGAATCCGTTCCTTCATCGCCGAATGGACTGTAGCACAGTCTGTTATGCTCAACTCGCGATGTCTCGCCACGAAGGGCACGAAGACGGTAGGCCACGGAGAACACGGAGACGCAGCCACGGAGGAGACGAAGCGCACGGAGGCTCGTGGACCTCTGTGGTCGTGAGCTCGGTGTTCTCCGTGATCTCCGTGGCCAATACTCTCTGAGGGGGCAGTGACCTCGCTGGCTAATGCGTTTCTGAACTCCGTGAACTTCCTGGCCTGACGTGAAGACGATATCGAGCCGGAAGAACGCAATCGTGCGGGCATTTCGATCGTTGGCCGACACGCCCGACCCGGCTGGAATTCGGCTATTGCTCGACGGCGCGCATCTGATCCGTGACGCGCATTCAGCGGGCACGTTCCTCGAGGTCGTCGCGGTCGCGGCCTCTCGACTGTCATCGACCACCGAAGAAGCCTTGCTCGCTCAGACGCTTGCCGACCGCGGCGTGGAAGTCGTGCAGGCCGACGATCAGGTCTTCGCGGTGTTGAGCCCGGTCAAGACACCGTCGGGGATTGCCGCGATCGCCCGGCGCGAGCCTTCCACCGCCGCGGATATCTGCAAGCGTGATGACGCCTTCACCCTCGCAGTCGTCAACGTACAAGACCCTGGCAACGTCGGCTCGCTCATTCGCGTGGCAGAAGCCGCGGGCGTGACCGGCGTATTTGTGTGCGGTACCTCTGCGAACCCGTTCTCCTGGAAGGCGCTCCGAGGAAGCATGGGCAGCGCGCTGCGTCTGCCCGTCGTTGGTGGCATGCCAGCTGAAGCGGTGTTGGCGTGTATGAGGAAGCTCGGAATGCGTGCGGTGGCAGCTGTGCCGCGCGGCGGCCGGGACCACGACGCCATCGACTGGCGAGGGCGCGTAGGGCTGGTGCTCGGCGGCGAGGGGCCTGGCTTGACCGACGACATCCTGACGCAATGCGACGAACGAGTCTCGATCCCAATGGCGACGCCTGTCGAATCTCTCAACGTCTCTGCGGCGGGTGCAGTGCTCACCTACGCCGCCAGACGCCAACGTCTTGCAGGCGGAGGACTTTGATAACGCTTGTCCAACTCCCACGCGTTCGATTCTTGGGAATTGGGAGTTGGTCGAACGACAGTCGTTGGGAGTTGATTCATGAGCGGTTCCCTTTTTGACGACGATCCTCCAGTCCGGATGAGCGATGGCTCGGAGGCCGGCACGCCTCTCGCCGAAAGGATGCGTCCCCGGACACTCGACGAGTTGGTTGGCCAGGAAGCGATTCTCGCGCCCGGGACGCCGCTTCGACAAGCCGTTGAGCGCGACCTCCTGCAGTCGATCATCCTGTGGGGGCCGCCGGGAACGGGCAAGACGACGCTGGCGCGGATCATCGCCGAGATGACGCAGGCCCATTTCGTGCCGTTCAGCGCCGTGCTCGCCGGGATCAAGGAGATCAAAGAAGTCATGGCCGCGGCGGAGGTGCGGCGCCGCGGAACGGGCCGCCGCACGATTGTGTTCGTGGACGAGATTCACCGCTTCAACAAGGCTCAGCAAGACGCGTTCCTACCGCGCGTCGAGCGGGGCGACATCGTGCTCATTGGTGCCACGACCGAAAATCCGTCGTTTGAAGTCAACGCCGCCCTTCTTTCCCGTTCCAAGGTCTTCGTGCTGCAGGCGCTGGACGTGGAGGCCGTCGAAGGGATCCTACGAAGGGCGCTCGCCGATCGCGACCACGGTCTCGGTTCGACGGAGATAGAGGTCTCGAAGGATGCTCTTGCGGCGATTGCTCGCTTCGCCAATGGCGACGCGCGGGCGGCACTGAATCTGCTCGAGTTTTCGGCGTCGTCGGCGCCGATGGACCCGAACACGTGCGTTCGGCAGCTCGACCTCCCGCAACTCGAGCACTCCATTCAACGCCGGGCGCTCTTGTATGACAAAGGCGGCGAGGAGCATTACAACCTCATTTCTGCCCTGCACAAGTCGATGCGAAACAGCGACCCCGATGCCGCTGTCTACTGGGTGGCGCGGATGCTCGAAGCGGGCGAGGACCCGCTGTACATCGCGCGTCGTCTCGTTCGCTTTGCGTCGGAAGACGTTGGCAACGCCGATCCACAGGCGCTCGCCATCGCGGTGGCGGCGAAGGATGCGGCGCACTTCATCGGTATGCCTGAGGGCAACACCGCGCTTGCGCAGGCGGCGATTTACCTGGCCACGGCACCAAAGAGCAACGCCGTTTACACCGCCTATAACGCCGCCGCCACGGACGCCCACACACAAGCGGCTGAGCCAGTTCCGCTGCATCTGCGGAATGCGCCGACGAAGCTCATGAAGCAGCTCGAGTACGGCAAAGGCTACCAGTATGCGCACGAGGAGCCGGACGCGATCGCCGCCATGGACTGCCTGCCATCGTCGCTCGCCGACCGAAGGTACTACCGTCCGACTGACCACGGATTCGAGAAAGAGATCAAGCGCCGCCTGGAAGGCTGGCAGAAGATCAAGGAGGAGCGTCGCAAGAGTCGCCCTTAGTTGTTGGGAAGCCGCTCGCGCCGCGTGCCCACAGTCCTGGAGTTCGCTACGAAAGACTCGATTGTTGGGTACAGCTCTCGCGCGCTGGCGTGCACGAGCACCTCCCCATCCCGGCTGAATTGCTCAACGCTGCGAGGTCCGCTGGGTCCCCACTTGAGTCTGCGTATGCCGGGAAGCGGGATGTTCTCTATCTCAAAGCGGACGATTTCACCGAGCCACCAGAGCCACTTGAGCGATTCGTTCACTGCCCTCCTTTCCGGAAACTCACTCAACACTTTGTCAAGCTCCGGTTCGTTCACGCACAACTCGTATGCGCGAGCCTCTTGAACCATCCAGTCGAACGACGCGAGCGCCAAACCGCTCTTCGAGCGCGGATAGCCACCACCAACGTCAGAATGGCTCCCCGCAAACCACACCTCGTTGACGTCGCGCGATTCGTATCGGCGGACATCGTCATACGTGGGGTGGTCAACGCCGCCCCAGCTCGTTGGCAGGTAGTAGGACCGTTGCTCATCGAGCGCCAGCGCGTGGCGGACCGTCAGGACGTTCGAATTGTGGCGCAGGTGCGGCAGGCTCCTCGGGTAGATGAAGCCGTAGGACTTCACGGTGTCCCAGATGCCCAGGAATCGAATCGGACACTCTCGAACATTGTTCACGCTCTTGAACTGCGCGACTTCCGTTTTCAAGCGTTCGAGCTCGTCAGGATCCTCCACCCATTCGTAGTGCGGCTTATAGAGTCTGTAGGCTTCCGAAAACAGACTCAGGCGGTTCTTATCCAGCAAACCGCATCGATGAATCAGGCCTGCCAGCACCCGGACGGTAAAGGCTCCTCGACTGAAACCAAACAGGTAGACACGGTCTCCTTCGACGTAATGTGCGGCGAGGCGGCTATACAGCTCAGCGACATTCTCATACACGCCATAGCCAAACCCCAAGCCAAGCCATCGAGTGGCAAAGCGCGGAATCCAATGCCACGTTTTGGGTTCATCAACAACCTCGAACCCATCTCCATTGCTTCGGTTCTTGAACTCGGTCGCCGCCGTTATGTGCTTCGCCTTGGTTCCCACTCCTTGGTCGTAGAGCACGAGCTGCGTTTTCGGACTACGCAGCTGCAGCGACCTGACTAGACGAACGACATTCGATACGTTCGTCTCGAACGTGTTGCCGGTGCCATCGGCACAGATCACGATATTCTTGGCACCCACGGAGACCTACTTCAAGAGGTCCGCCACTTTCGCAACGCCAGCTCTGGCGCAGGCGTCATCACTCTCCTGACTCGACCCCGAGCTGCCCACGCCTCCGATCGTGTCGTTACCCACCTGGATCGGCACCCCGCCGCCAAGCGCCAGAATGTCGAAGACGTCGCGCTGCGGGGTCAACGTCGGATCTGCCGCCGTGCGCTTTTGGAACTCCATCGTGGACGTGCGATACATCCGTGCGGTATACGCCTTGCGCCGTGCCATTTCCACCGTTTGTGCGCTCGCCTGCTCATCCCGCATCAGAACGATCACCTGGCCCGCGCGGTCCACGACGGCCGCCGATGTGCTGAAGCCCTTCGACTTGCACGCCGCGAGCGTTGCTTCGGCAATTGTCTTGGCCATCGCCAACGACACATTGCGCTGCATGACGATCCCTTGCGCCGCCGCCTGACCAGCCACCGCGAACACAGCCACGACCGCCACCGCCACTGCCTGCTGCGACATCATGTCCTCCTAGATTCTTTGAAAGTTCTTTTCGACTTCACGACGCGTCAATCTGAGCATGACGGGCCGCCCGTGCGGGCAAATCGTTGAATAGGCGGTCCGGCTCAGTTCGTCCAGAATGTGAGCCATCTTCTCCGCCGTGAGTGGATAGTTCGCCTTGACGGCGGCATGACAGGCCATCGTCGCGGCCGTGCGCTTGAGCGCTTCCGTCACAGTCGAGCCACGGTCGAGCCCCTCGAGATCATCGGCCAGCGCGCGCAGCGCCGCCTCGCACTCCTCCCGGCGCAGGAGCGCAGGAAACGCTGAGACGCGCACGGTCTCGCCGCCAAACTCCTCTATCTCGAATCCCAGTCGATCCAGATCGGATGCATGCGACACGAGCGCCTGCCGGCCGCTGGCCGGCAACTCCACCAACATTGGTTCGAGGAGCCGTTGGCTTTCGAGGCGACCTGTCGTAAGCCGTTCCGTGATGCGCTCGAACAGGACCCGCTCGTGCGCGACATGCTGGTCGATGACTGCGATGCCCTCATCGTCCACCGCGATGATAAAGGTGTCCCTGAACTGACCGAGGGCGACCATCGGTCTGAAGCCAGGTGCCATACCGCGTTCGTTCGTCGGTGCAATCGTGCCTTCGCTCGTCGGTGCGATACCGCCTCCGATCGTCAGTGCAATATGACCTTCGCTCGTCGGTGCAATACGGTCTTCGCGAGTCCAGCGACTCGGAAATGTCGTTGCGTAGCCGGTCGGCAACGGCAACGTAGACGGCTGCGGCTGTCCGAAGTGAGGCGTCTGCAGCGCGAAGTCGGGGGCCGGGCCTTGCCCGAGCGCGTCGCCGAGCGTATGGCGAATCGCCTGGTGGATGTACGACTGGTCGCGAAACCGAACCTCGGCCTTCGTGGGATGCACGTTCACATCGACGGCATCTCGGGGCATCTCGATGAACAGATGCACCTCAGGACTGCGCTCCTTGATGGACGCGACGCTGTAGGCCTCGATGATTGCGTGCGCGATGGTTCGATCCTTGACGATGCGCCGATTGACGAAGACGTTCTGTGCGCCCCGCGTGGGTCCTTGGTCGGCGAGCGCGGCCACGTACCCGAACACTCTGACGTCACCGCTCTCGCGCCTCACCTGAATCAGGTCGGTGCGCTCCCCGTACAACTGATAGAGCCGAGCCTTCAACGACTCCACAGGCGGGCACTGCAGCACCTTACGCCCCGCGCTCGTCAGCGTGAAGCCTACCTCTGCGTAGCACAACGCGAGTTGCGTCACGACCTTTGAGATCTGCGCCGACTCGGCACCGTCGGACTTCAGGAATTTTCGGCGCGCCGGCAGATTGTAGAAGAGATCGGCAACCTCGATCGAGGTTCCTTCCGGCATTCCGACTTCGGTGACGCTCGAAGCGGTTCCACCATTGACCCGGATCTCGGTGCCCGAATCAGTTCCCCGCGCCCGCGTCCGAAGCACGAAGTGGCAGACGGACGCGATGCTTGGAAGGGCCTCGCCGCGAAAGCCGAGCGTAGTGATGCTGTCGAGGTCGTCAGCTCGCCGAATCTTGCTGGTGGCATGGCGTTCGATGGCCAGCCGTGCGTCGTCGCCGTCCATACCCTCGCCGTCGTCTTCGACCCGAATCAACCGCTTGCCGCCAAACTCGACGGCAATGCTGATGCGCCGCGCCCCCGCGTCGATCGAGTTCTCCACGAGCTCCTTGATGACTGATGCCGGACGTTCAACGACCTCGCCGGCCGCAATCTGATTGGCCAGGTCAACAGGGAGTCGGTGGATTTTGCCCATGGGAGTCGTCGGTTCTCTGGTGCTCGGGTGCTCGGGTGCTCAGGTTCTGGTTCAGCGGTGCACGGGTTCTTAGGTTCAGAGTGTGGTTCGTTCTCGAGTTCACCGTTCGCTCGTGCACGCTCGAACACGAGAACCAATGAACCATAGCACCAGAGAACCGGAACCCAAGCACCCGAGGACCCGAGAACCCAAGAACCCGTTCAAATCCAGCGCATGCGCCGGAACACCGCCAGCATCATCACTGCGATGCCCGCCATGATGAGAGCGACCCACCAGAACTGCGCGGCGTCGTCGCCGGGAAACCGAGGAAGAGTGATGTTCATTCCCCATATTCCCGTCAGCACCGTCAGCGGCATGAAGATAGTGGACATGACGGTCAGGACTTTCATCACCTGGTTGAGGCGATTCGAGACGGTCGACAAGTGGACCTCGAAAATAGTCGTCACACGGTCCTGAAACAGAATCGATTCCTCCGTCAGGCGGACGACGTGGTCGAACACATCCCGAAAGCGGTATGCCATTTCTGCGGAAATCGACTCGAACTCTCGGCGCGCGAGCCGCCCCAGCACGTCACGCTGCGGAATGAGGATCCGGCGAAGAGTGCTGAGCTCGCGCTTGAGCTTCACTACCCGACGGACCATCTGTTCTCGACCAGCGAAGGCCTCGTCCTCCAAGCGCTCGACCCGGTTCTCTATCTCCTCCATGGCCGGGCGATAGTGGTCCACCATCGCGTCCACGATCCGGTGGAGCAGGCCAACCGGACCCTCCGACATCACGCGATCATGCTTGTCGCAGACCTCGCGGAGCAACGTAATCTGAACCGACTGACCGTCGTGGACTGTCACCAGATAGTTGCGGCCGAGGAAGAAGTCGACATCGCGAGTCAGGTGCTGCCGCCCGGCGCCGATGTCGAGGCCGTGAAGGACGAGGTAGAGATAGCCCGGATACGGCTCCACCTTCGGAAACTGCAAGGCTCCTCGCGCGTCGTCAATCGACAGAGGGTGAAAGTCGAAGACGTCGTTGAGCACGTTGAACTCGTCCGGTGTGGCGTCTGCCAAGTCGACCCACACCGTGGCGGTCGAGGCCGGTTCGAGCCATCGCGGCTCGATTCGCTCCGCGCGACGTATTGCCCCGTCCTCGAAAACGTACACTGAGATCACGGCGTACGACCTTCTGCGCTCTAGGTTCTCGGTTCGACTGTGCTCAGTTCTCCACCTTCATCGACAGCGCCGCCTGCGCCGCTGCCAGGCGTGCCACAGGGACACGGTACGGCGAGCAGCTTACGTAATCGAGGCCCATCTTCTCGAAGAAATGAATCGACGACGGGTCGCCGCCGTGCTCGCCGCAGATACCTAACTTCAGATCCGCTTTGATGCTGCGGCCCTTCCGCACCGCAACCTCGACAAGTTGACCGACGCCCGCCTGGTCGATTGTGGCAAACGGGTTGTTCTTCACGATCTCCAGTTCCGCGTACTGCGGGAGGAACGAGCCGGAGTCGTCGCGTGACATACCGAGGGCCGTCTGCGTCAGGTCGTTCGTGCCGAAGCTGAAGAACTCGGCCGACTGCGCGATCTCGTCGGCGGTGAGAGCTCCGCGTGGAACCTCGATCATCGTGCCGACCATGTAGTCGAGCTTCACCTTCCGCTCGGCCTGCACCTCGCGAGCGGCCTGGTGAACGACTTCCAACTGCAAATCCAGCTCCTTCTTGAACCCGACCAGCGGAATCATGATCTCGGGGCGGACCTTGATGCCCTCTTTCTGGACGATGGCGGCTGCCTCGAAAACCGCGCGGGCTTGCATCGCCGAGATCTCGGGATGGCCGATACCGAGACGGCAGCCACGGAAGCCGAGCATTGGGTTGAACTCGTGGAGCTGGTGCACGCGCGAGTGAATCGTCTCGACCGACATGCGGAGCTTTTTCGCAAGGTCGGCCTGTTGCTCCGGCGTCTGTGGCAGGAACTCGTGCAGCGGTGGGTCCAGAAATCGGATCGTCGCCGGGTACCCTTTTAGCGCTCGGAAGATGCCGGCGAAATCGTCGCGCTGATACGGCAACAGCTTTGCGAGCGCGGCCTTTCGCGCCTCGAGCGTCTCGGCGAGAATCATCTCGCGCATCGCGTCGATGCGATCACCCTCGAAGAACATGTGCTCCGTACGGCAAAGGCCGATCCCAACCGCGCCGAAGGCGATCGCGTTGCGCGTCTGCTCAGGGGTATCGGCATTGGTACGAACCGTCATGCGGGTCGCATCGTCGCACCATTTCATCAGCTGCTGGAAGCTCTTGAACTTCTCGGTGCGCTTCGCCGCCTGGTCACCATCGATCAGGCCGGCGACAATCTCCGACGGGGCGGTCTTGACCTTACCCGCGTACACCTTTCCGACCGTGCCGTCGATCGACATCCAGTCGCCTTCCTTGTAGGTCTTGCCACCGACCGATACCGTACGAGCCTGGTAGTCGACCTCGACGGCGGCGGCGCCGCAGATGCAAACCTTGCCCATTTGCCGGGCCACGAGCGCGGCGTGCGACGACACGCCGCCCCGCGCGGTAAGGATGCCCTCGGCGGCGATCATGCCGCGTAGGTCCTCGGGCGACGTCTCCACGCGGACGAGCAGCACGGGCTCGCCCTTCTCGGCCGCAACAACGGCGCGGTCGGCGTTCAGATAGATCTTTCCGGAGGCGGCACCCGGACCAGCGGGAAGACCCGTCGCTATGACCGCGACCTTCTTCACCTCAGCTGCGTCGAAGACGGGCGCCAGCAACTGCTCCAATTGGTCGGCCGGGTTGCGCATCACTGCGGTCTTCCAGTCGATCAGTTTCTCCTTGTACATGTCCATCGAGAACTTGAGTGCGGCCATCGCGGTGCGCTTGCCATTGCGCGTCTGCAGCATGTAGACAACGCCATCCTCGATGGTGAACTCGAAATCCTGCACGTCCTTGAAATGTCTCTCGAGCGTCTGGCGGATGCGCTCCAGCTCCTGGTACGCGGCCGGCATTTGCTTCTTCAGCTCAGCGACCGGTTCGGGCGTGCGGACGCCGGCGACCACGTCCTCACCTTGCGCGTTGATGAGGAATTCGCCGTAGAACTCCTTGACGCCGTTGGCGGGGTTGCGAGTAAACGCGACGCCCGAACCGGACTTTTCGCCCGTGTTCCCATAGACCATGGCTTGGACATTGACGGCAGTGCCCCATTCGGAGGGGATGCCGTACTTGCGCCGATAGACGATGGCGCGGTCGTTCATCCATGAGCCGAACACCGCACCGATGGCGCCCATGAGCTGCTCCCACGGCGACGCCGGAAACGCCTTGCCGGCGCGCTCCTTCACGAGCGCCTTGAAGCGGACCACGAGCTCCTTCAGGTCCTCGACCGAGAGCTTCGTGTCCTCGATGTCCTGGTGGTACCGCTCGTGTTTGAGCGCCTCGATGACAGTCTCAAACGGCTCGTGGTCCTCCTCGGGGCTCTTCTGCACGCCCAGAACCACGTCGCCGTACATTTGAACAAATCGCCGATAGCAGTCCCAGGCGAAACGGGGGTTGCCGGTCTTCTTCGCGAGTGCTTCCACGGTCTGGTCGTTGAGGCCGAGGTTCAGGATCGTGTCCATCATGCCCGGCATCGAGTCGCGAGCGCCGGAGCGAACGGACACGAGAAGCGGATTCTTCAGGTCTCCGAACTTCTTACCGGTCTGTTTCTCGAGCGCGGCGACGCCCGCCTGCATCTGCGCACGCAAGGTGGAGGGATACGTGCGCTTGTGCGCATAGAAGTAGGTGCAGACCTCGGTTGTGATTGTGAAGCCCGGGGGAACTGGAAGTCCGATGCGGCACATCTCCGCAAGGTTCGCGCCCTTTCCGCCGAGCAGCGGCTTCATGGTCCCGTTGCCGTCAGTCTTCTTGCCAAAGAAATATACGTACTTGCCGGCCTTGACGTTTGCCGCCCGCCCGGCGCTCTTCTTAGCGACTGTCTTGACGCGTCTTGCCGCCGCGCGCGCGGGCCTGCGTGTTGCCTTCTTCGCCATCGAATGTGGTCTCCTCAACAACGCGGAGGCTGACGCCTCCGCTCTACGTGTGTCTCGCGACGTGTGTCTTGCGGGCCCTGTAGCGCGCAGGCTTCAGCCTGCGCGTTGATCCGCGCGTTCCTCCGCCACGATCTCCGAAATGTCCGCGATATCGAGAATCAAGTCTCGCAACGTTGCCACAAGACCCAGACGAGCTCGCCCGCGTAGTTTGGTCGTCCGTCATCACGAGCACGTCGTCGAAGAACTTGTCCACCGACGGTTGCAGTGCGCTGAGTCTCCGCGAACGCACCACGGTAGTCGTGCTTGTGCGCCGCATGCCTGAATCACGGGCCCGCGTGTGTCCAACGCGGAGGCGAGCGCCTTCTCCGCCGGTTCCCGCAGAGCGTCCCTAGGTGGATGGCCGTGGAGACGTGGTCCAATTGATCGAGGTCCTTGGTGATGTTTTTCACCCGTTTGAAGAGCCATGGCCAGTCGGACCCCGGAGCGCCTCCGAGGTCGCTCATCTCGCCAAGCCTCGAGCTCTGGGCGGGGCTCGACCAAGTCGAGCGCCGTCATACGCTGCAGGAGAACCGCGCGAATGGTGCGGACATCGAATCCACGCTGTTCGAACAGATACGTGATACGTTCGCATGACGAACGCCTGTAGCGCCGGCCTCGAATCGTCGGAGAGACTCCATGGCTACGGCGGCCAGGGTTCGGCAGCAGCCGCGAGGAGGTCCTGCACCGTCGGCGCCTTTCCAAGACCCGTCAGCTGCTGGGAGGTCCGCCAGGAGTCCTGGATCCGCGTTCCCTGGGCCTGCCGACGGAGGCCCAAGAGGGTCGCGCGACCCTGTCGGACGCTCACCTGCGCCGAACATCCCGACCACAGAGTCCAGCTTATCCGCCAGCGACACGGCGGCCCACGTCAGGGCCGCTGAACCAAGCTGTTGTCGCGACGGCGGTGCATCGGCCTCGACGCCAACGGGCAAGTAGTGAAAGTAGATCGCCTTCCAGATCTCCTCGGGCAAGCCTTCCTCTCTAGCGTAGATGCCCCCCATCGTCCCCTGGAGCTCCGTGAGCTCGCGCACCATGTCGGTCGCCAGGTCGGCCTTGCACAGAGGCGGCCCGCACGCTCGGCGTGTCAGCCGCGGTGTTCTCGCTCGTCCGGAATGAAGGCTGTCACCATCCACGCCGCGAGCGCGGCCACACGATCGGCCTTTTCGCGATAACTGCCGAGTTTCTTGTGAAACAGAATCGTGGAGAGCCGGTCGATGCGAGACTCGAGGGGCGTTTTGCGGTCGGCGTCCCAGAAGAACCGGGCGTCGCGCAGGCGCGCCGCGAGCACGCGCTCCGAGTTTCGCGCAATGATCTCCGGCTTCTCCGACTGCATGTTGGTCACCGCCAGAAACGCCGGCTTCAACTTCCCGTCATCGCCGACCACGGGAAAGTAGTGCTGATGGTGAACCATCGTGGTGGTTAGCACCTCTTCCGGAAGCTGGAGAAACTCGACCGGGAAGTGACCGGCCACGACGGACGGGTACTCGACGAGGTCGGGAACCTCCTGGAGCAAGGAGGAGTGAGAGGCCACCAGTCCACTGACGCGGCCCCCAAGCTTTCGCGCGTGCGTCTCGAGCTCCCGGCGAATTCTCGACTCTCGCTCGGCGCGGTCGAGAATCACGAAATTCTCGAGCAAGCGTGCCTGGTAATCTTCGAACGTCTTGACCTTGATGGCGCGGCCGGCGCGACCGCTCGTCGTAAGGAACCGATGACCGTAGGTGTTCGACCCGGACCGAATGTCTTGCACCGTCGGGCCCTGAGCCAGCTCCGTGCGCCGGATGACGAACGGAACGACTCGTCCCCCATACATCAGTACGATCCACCGGATGGGCCGAGCAAAAAGAAGGTCGCCTTTGCCGTCTTCGAGGTACGCGTCCCAACGCATGTGCTTCGGAAACGTCATGTCGCGCAGCAATCCCGTCAGGACGTCCGCGAGCACGTCGACGGTGGCTTTGCCCCGTTGACGAACCCGATAGGCGAGGTAGGTTCCCTTGGCAGTCTCGTGACGCTCCAGGGCTGCGACATCGACGCCATACTTCTTCGCAAAGCCAAGCGCGGCCGGAGTTGCCTCACCATCGGGCTTGAATGCGGCCGACGTTGGCGGACCCGTGACGAGATCCTCGAGGTCGGTTTGACGCTCGCTGAGCTTGGCGACTCGCCCAGTGAGCCGTCGGGGAGTGCTGTACGACTCCGCCGAGGCTTCGGCCGTCAGCCTGAGCTCTTTTAGTCGCGCGTCGAGGTGCCGCCCGAGCTGGGTCGTGAGCCCAGGCAACCAGCTCGCTGGAATCTCTTCGCACCCGATCTCAATCAGAAGCTCACGATCCATCGCCGTCACACGCCCTCAGGACCAGCCGCCGGATAGTTCTTTTCGACGTACGCCTTGGCCAAGCGGATCGCGAGCTGGCGAACGCGCAAGATATACGCCGTTCGTTCGGTCACGCCGATGCTGCCGCTCGAGTCAAGAATATTGAACAGGTGCGAGCACTTCAGCGTGTGCTCCAGTGCCGGCCAGATGAGCCCCGACAAGAGTAGCGTCTCGGCAAATCCAAAGTTCTTGTCGAACAGATCGCGATGAAGTGCCGAGAACTCCGTTCCCGACATGTTCACCTGACCGAACGCATACTTCGACTGATCTATCTCCTCCTGGAGACGAACCTCTCCGTATTTCACGCCCCCGCCCCATTCGAGGTCGAAGACATTGTCGACCCGCTGAAGAAACATCGCGATTCGTTCGAGACCGTAGGTGATTTCGCAGGAGATCGGCGCCAGGTCGATGCCACCGACCTGCTGGAAATACGTGAACTGGGTAATCTCCATCCCATCGAGCATCACCTGCCATCCGATGCCCCAGGCTCCCAGAGTGGGCGACTCCCAGTTGTCCTCCTCGAATCGAATGTCGTGCTGCCGGGGGTTGATGCCGCAGGCCTCGAGGCTGTCCAGGTAGGTCCGCTGAACCTCGTCCGGCGACGGCTTCAGGATTACCTGGTACTGATGGTGTTTGAAGAGTCGATTCGGATTCTGTCCGAACCGGCCGTCATCGGGCCGGCGAGAGGGCTGGACGTACGCCACACTCCACGGCTTCGGACCAAGGACTCGGAAGAGCGTCTCCGGATGCGACGTGCCGGCTCCGACTTCGAGATCGAGCGGCTGCTGCAGCAGACACCCTTGCGAGGCCCAGAACGACGAAAGTTTGAGGATGAGATCCTGGAGAGTCACGCAGAAACCGTGTCAGGCGTGACGACGAAGGTCGCGAAGCACGCGGTCAGACTTCAATGTCTTCTCCAAGTGCATGGTGATGAGGGCGCGATGCACGTTCTCCAGTTCCTTGAGGACGCTTCTGTCGGCTGGCACCGTGCCCACGTCGTGCGGCGTCGAGGCACGCGCCGCGATCAGAAACGCCCTCGCCCCCGCCGACATTGTGTCGCGAGACTCGGGATACACACCTTGCAAGCGGAGGAGCCAATACTCGAAATACCGTGCGAGCGGCTCGACCGGTACGCCTGTCGCCATGGCGTCCAACATGGATGCGCCAAGGCGATAGAGACGGTCGTCGGCATCCGCGTCCTGGGCCCACTCGTCCAGCAGCTCAGCGAAGTACCCAACGTATCCAAGTGCGGCTTCCGCCGGGGCGCCCGTTCCGGCTTTCACCGGACTGGCCAACTCGAGTGGCGACCGAACCGTTTCCGCGTAGTTCAGACTTACCAGCTCACGCCGCGTCGATTCGAAATACGCGACTCGTGCCTCGGTCAGCGGCTCGAGCGCTCCCATGAACCGCGACCTCGGCCGGCGCGCGCTCTTGGCCACCCCTCGCTTCTTGCCCCGATCGCGGGTCAAGAACACCACGATACGGTCGGCCTCGCCGAGCGCGTACGTGCGAAGCACCAAAGCATCGGCTGTGTACAGCGGCACTAAACCCATACATCTTACGTCGTTCGGGCTTCTGGGTGCTGGGTTCAGACCTGTGAAGAATCGCCTCAACTCCCAACGGCTGTCGCTCGACCAGCCCCCACCCCACAAGAAGCGAGAGCGAACGCTTGGGAGTTGGCTAGCGTCGTGTTCGGATCGGAAGTTGACCGTTCACAGCCTCAGGTACTGGGAGAACACGGTCGCCAACCCGAGGAACGAGAAGAACCCAAACATGTCGGTCATCGTCGTGATGAACACCGACGAGGCAAGCGCCGGATCGACGTTGGCAGCCCGCAGCCCGAGCGGCACCAGTGTTCCGGCCGTAGCGGCAACGAACATGTTGATGATCATCGCCGCGCCGAGCACGAAGCCGAGCACGGGGCTGCCTCGGACAGCCCACACGACGAGCGCCGCACCCAGACCAAGCACGACGCCGTTACCGATACCGACAGTCATCTCTTTGAGAAGAGCCTTCCGGGAGTTGCTCCAAGTGAGCTCTCCTAGGGCAATTCCCCGCACGATGACGGTAAGTGTCTGAGTACCCGCGTTGCCACCCATGCCTGCGACGATGGGCATGAAAATGGCCAACACGGGAAATAGTCCAATCGTTCCCTCGAACATTGCGACGACCCCTGCCGCCAGAAATGCCGTCGCCAGATTCGCGCCCAGCCAGGGTAGCCGCTTCCGAAGCGATTCCCGCGCGGGCGTAAACGCGCGCTCATCCCCAGCGACACCAGCCAATCGGTAGATGTCTTCGGTCGCCTCATCCTTGATGACATCGATCACGTCGTCAACCGTGATGATGCCGACCAGCTTGTTCTCCTCGTCAACGACGGGAATAGCCAGCAGGTTGTACGCGGCCACCAGTCGCGCAACCTCTTCCTGGTCCATGTCAACACGAGCGCTGATCAGATCGGTCGCCATGATCCGCTTCAGAGGTGTTTCTGGCGACACCAGCAAGAGCCGCCGCAGCGATGTGACACCGACCAGGTGGCGACGATCGTCCACGACGTAGAGATAGAAGACCATCTCGACGTCTCGGTTGCTCTGGATCTCGGTGATGGACTCCCCCACCGTCATGTCTTCGATGACCGCGAAGACATTCGGGTTCATGATGCGACCGGCCGTCCGTTCCGCGTACTCGAGGAGGTTCTCGACCACACCCGACTCCTTCGGGCGCATGAGGTCGAGGACCGCGGCAGACAGCTGTTCCGGCAAGTGGTCGATCAGGGCCGCGGCATCGTCCGAGGGAATCTCTTGAGCGAGTTTGGCAATCTCTTCGGCCGGCCGGGTGGCAAGGAGGGCTGCGCCAGCCTCAGGGCCCAATTCGGACACAGCTTCCATCGCCAGCCGGCCATTACGGTCGGCCAGGAGGCTGAACGCAGCCTGACGGTCCCTATCCTGGAGCTCGGTGAATATTTGCGCGAGGTCGGCGGGGTGCTGCTTCTGCAGCAGGTTCAAAAGGTTGGCGGTTGCACCAATGCGCAGCAGTCGCTTGACCGAGTCGAGAACGAGATCGATTCTGCGCTGCGTCGCCATGATGAATTTCTATCAACCCACAAAACGCTCAATTTAGCATGCGCCGCCGCCCCGCGATACGAAGATCTGGCTTTTTGACGCCGCGCGTCAGGACACTGCGCAGGCTAAAGCCTGCGCTCTACGGAGTAACCGTAGCGCGGGGGCTTCAGCCCCCGCGACGCTGAACGCCGATCTCGTTCAGCAGCCGTTCGTCGTCGCGCCATTCCGACTTCACCTTGACGTGCAGGTCCAGATACACGCGTTTTTGGAAGAAGTGTTCGAGCTCGGCGCGGGCCGCCGTACCGATCTCCTTGATCATCGACCCGCCCTTGCCCACGACGATCGGCTTCTGCGAGTCGCGCTCGACGAGGATCGTGCAGTAGAGGCGCTTGACGCCGTCCTCATCGGATTCCTCAAACCGATCGACGATCACGGCCGTCGAGAATGGAAGCTCGTCATGCGTCAGACGAAGGACCTGCTCGCGGACGATCTCGGCCACGAAGAACCGGTCTGTCTGGTCGGTCAAGTAGTCGGGCGGATATAGGGGCTCGCCTTCGGGCAGGTGTTGGAGAAAGAGACTCTCCAGCACGTCCACGTTGGTCCCGTCCGCGGCGGAAGCCGGGACAAACTCGATAAAGGGATGGGCCTTGCGATACTCATCGAGAATCGGGAGCAACCTTGGCTTGGCGACAAGGTCCACCTTGTTCAACACGAGGATCGTCGGGGTCGCAACGTCTTTGAGCAGATTGAGCAGAAATCGATCGCCGGCGCCCGGCCTCACGGAAGCGTCAACCACGAGCGCCAACACGTCAACGTCTCGCATCGCTTCAAGCGCTACATCCACCATCCGAACGTTCATGCGGTGCGTGGGTTTGTGCACCCCGGGAGTGTCGACAAAGACCACCTGCCCATCTGGATAGTTCTTCACGCCGACGACGCGCGTTCGCGTCGTTTGTGGCTTGTCGGAGACGATTGCGAGCTTCTGGCCGACGATGCGATTGAGCAGGGTCGATTTGCCGGCATTCGGGCGTCCGAGAAACGCAACGAAGCCTGACTTCATGAACGAATCTGCTCAACCATCACTGAGCCTCGGCGGCCGCATAACGGCGACGGACCCGGACCTTCGTAATCCGACGACGCTCGACCTCGAGGACCTCAACGAACAGGTCGTCAACCTCGAACGTTTCACCGACGTATGGCATCCTGCCCAGATGGGAGAGCAGGTAACCCCCGACAGTCTCGAAGCCCTCGCGCTCGATCTCGACGCCAAGCCGGTCGCGTAGCTCATCGACGCTGACTTTTCCGTTCAGGACGAAAGCACCGTCCACTTCTTCCGAGACGGTCTCGCTTTCGACGTCGTACTCATCACGGATTTCTCCGACAATCTCTTCGAGCAAATCCTCAACCGTCACGAGGCCAGCCGTCCCACCGTACTCGTCCACGACGATGGCCATCTGAGCCTGACGGCCCTGCATCTCCTTCAGCAGCTCGGAAACCCTTTTGCTCTCCGGGACGAAGAACGCCGAGCGCATGAGCGTCGTCAGCGGGGGCTCGGCGCCGTAGGGCAGGGCCACCAGGTCTTTCACGAAGAGAATGCCGACGATATTGTCGAGGCTTTCCCGAAAGACCGGTATCCGCGAGTACTGCTCTTCGCGAAAGAGCGTTCGAAGGGCCTGAAGCGACTCGTCGACGCTGATCGCCACGATGTCGAGCCTCGGGGTCATGACCTCCCTGACGACGGTCTCGGTGAAGTCGACGACCGACTGAAGGAGCTCGCGCCCCTCTTCTTCCGAGATGACGTCCTCGTCTTTTGGGTCGGCGTCCGGCGCGGGAGCCTCGGCGGCCGTGTCGGAGGCCCCGGCGCCATTCTGGCCGACGCGGTCGCGCCGCGTTCCGATCAGGCCCATGAGGTCAATTAGCGCAAACGTCAGGGGGAGGAACAATCTCTCGACCGGATGAAAGACCGGGAGCAAGACGTCGAGAGCCCGCTCGGGGTCACGCTGCACGATGAGATTGGGTACGAGGTGTTCGCACACGACCACGTATGCGAGCAACGAGACGATGAATGTCACGACCGACTTGGCGTCGCGAATGTCGCTGACGCGGACGATGAGCACCGCCGCGAGAACAACGCACAGGCCAATGAGCACACGGACCGGAATGAACAAGCGAAGCGGATCGTCGAGGTAGCGCCCGAGCCGGTCGCTGCGGCCTCCTCGCTCCGCCATCAGTCGAAGCGAGAGTCGCATCAACGCGCTGAAGGCTGCCTGCACTGACCCGAGAAACACGGTTGTGCACGCGAGCAGGAAGAGCAGGAGCGGCGTCATCGGCGGGAACCCCGCTCGATCAGACCCTCGTTCAAGCCTCCACGGCGGCGAAGGCGTCGTTCTGCTCGGGCCATTCGGCCGTCATCCCGCTCGTGATCATAGCCAAGCAGGTGCAACAGGCCATGCAAGGCGAGCAGGCGAATCTCGGTCTGGAGTGAGTGTCCAGCATCCTGCGCCTGGCGGCGAGCGACGCCCGTCGCGATGACCACATCGCCCAACTGACCTGGTTCGTGCGCCGGAAACGACAGCACATCGGTGGCGGTGCGTTTGCGTCTGTAGCGACTGTTCAGCGCACGGACGCGGGCGTCCGGCAGAAGAGCGACGGTGAGCGCCCCACGGGCGCGGGCAGGCGCCACTGATTGGAGCCACCGTGAGAGGTCGCGGGGGCGAGGTGACCCTGATGCCACGATCTCGATCTGAAGGCGACTACCCATCTTTCGTGCGCGTACCCGAAAACGCATCGTACGCCTTGACGATCTGCTGCACGAGCTTGTGGCGCACGACGTCTTTGTCGTCGAAGTAGACAAACCCGATGCCTTCAACGTCCCGGACCACTTTCAGCGCCTCGACGAGCCCGGAGGAACGAGGATTGGGCAGATCGATCTGCGTGATGTCACCCGTGACCACGGCCTTCGAGCCGAAACCGAGGCGGGTGAGAAACATCTTCATTTGCTCGGGGGTGGTGTTCTGCGCCTCGTCCAGAATCACGAAGGCGTCGTTCAGAGTTCGGCCACGCATGAATGCCAGTGGCGCGACCTCGATGGTTCCCCGTTCCAGCAGCCGGGCGGCCTTTTCGGCGTCCATCATGTCGTAAAGCGCGTCATAGAGCGGGCGCAGATACGGGTTCACCTTTTCCTGCAGATCACCGGGAAGAAAGCCGAGCTTCTCACCGGCCTCGACCGCCGGACGCGCCAGAATCACACGGCTCACCTTCTTCGAGAGAAGGTAGCTCACGGCCTGCGCCATCGCCAGATACGTCTTTCCTGTACCAGCCGGGCCAACACCAAAGACGATGTCGTACTGCTCGATCGCATCGAGGTACTTGCGCTGGTTGATGCTCTTGGGGCCAACTCGACGCTTGGCGCCTTGGCGCTGGCCACCCTTGAGAAAGTAGTCGCGGAGGTCGAGCTGCGCATTGTCGATGAGCAGCCGGGCCGCTGTCTGGACGTCGCCATTCGCCAGGGCGTATCCCTCGTCCATGACGCTCTTGAGCTGCTCGAAGATGTGCACGACCCGCTGTTCGTCGGCTTTGTCGCCGTCCACAATCAGCTCATCGCCATGCGTTCGAATCTTGACGTTCAGCAGCCCTTCAATGTGCTTGAGGTTCGCGTCGTGCGCTCCGTAGAGCGTCTCGATGCCTTCCTGTGGCAGTGCAATTCTCTTCATTCAGCGTCAGTGACGTAGAAATGAAACCGGGTTTCGTTTTCCAACCCGCACGATGAAGAAAACGAAACCCGGTTTCATTTCACGAGAAGATGCAGGTCCTTGAGCTGCCGCGTGTCAACGGGCGATGGTGCGCCCGACATTAGATCCACGGCCGCCGCCGTTTTCGGAAACGCGATGACCTCACGAATCGAAGTCTCGCCGGTGAGCATGGCAACAATGCGATCCAGGCCGAGCGCGATACCGCCGTGCGGAGGGGTGCCGTACTCCAAGGCTTCCAAGAAGAAGCCGAACCGTAGCTTGGCGTCGTCCGGACTGATGTTGAGCAGCGAGAAGATGCGGCTCTGCAGCGACGAATCATGGATTCGGATGCTGCCGCCACCGATTTCACTCCCGTTCAGCACAAGGTCGTACGCCTTGGCACGCACCCCTCCTGGATCGAGAGCCAGGCGCTCGAGGTCATCGTCCAGCGGTGCGGTGAACGGGTGGTGCATCGAGACGTAACGCTTGTCTTCAGGGTCCCATTCGAGCAGCGGAAAGTCCACGACCCACGTGAAGGCGTAGTCATCTGACTTCAGCAGCCCGTCCTTCCTGGCGAGAAGGAGTCTCAACTGTCCGAGGAGCTTCGAAGTGGCGTCGGCCGGACCGGCGGCGATGAGCAGCAGGCCGCCTGGCACCACGCCCGTCAGGTCGAGCACTTGCCGAACGGCCTCCTCGCCCATCGCCTTCGTGATGGAGCTCGTCACCGTGCCGTCTGCAGCCCGGCGCGCCCAGATCAGCCCAGTGGCACCAAGCGCCTTCGCCTGATCGACGATGCCGTCAACCTCGCTGCGTGAGTAGGCGCCTGCGCTGGGTATCACGAAACCTCTTACCGTGCCGCCAGACGCGACAATCTCGCGGAACACACGGAAGCTCGACTCGCGGAAGAACTCACTGATGTCCTGAATCGGCCAGCCGACGCGGAGATCCGGCTTGTCCGACCCGTACTTGGCGATTGCCTCCGCGTATGGCATGCGGCGAAAGGGCGTCTCGATCGTCCGCCCAATTACGGCAAAGATGTCTCGCATCAAAGGTTCGATCACGTCAAAGACGGTTTCAGGTCGCGCGAAAGACATCTCCACGTCGACTTGCGTGAACTCCGGTTGCCGGTCGGCGCGCAGGTCCTCATCGCGAAAGCACTTACAGATTTGGACGTAGCGATCGATGCCCGCAATCATCAAGATCTGCTTGAACAACTGCGGCGATTGCGGCAACGCGAAAAACTCGCCGGGATGTACTCGACTCGGGACGAGGTAGTCGCGCGCGCCCTCGGGCGTCGACTTGGTCAGAATGGGTGTTTCCACATCGAGGAAGCCTTTGGCGTCGAAGTACTTCCGGATTGCGATAGTCACGCGATGGCGAAGCACGATGTTGCTCTGCAGACGCGGGCGCCTGAGGTCGAGATACCGATAGCGCAGCCGCACGTCTTCTGACACAGCCGTGTCGTCGGCCACGGGAAACGGGGGCGTCTTGGCTTCATTGAGGAGCGTCAGGACGGAGACGACAACCTCCACTTCGCCGGTCGCGATCTTCGGGTTCACCGTGTCTGCGGAGCGCCGGCGCACTCGACCGGTAACCCCAATGACGTACTCCGACCGAAGGCGCTTGGCCTTCGCCATCAGCGCCTCGTCGTCTTTGTCGAACACGACCTGCGCTACGCCCGCGCGATCGCGTACGTCCACGAACAGGAGCCCGCCAAGATCCCTCACACGATGCACCCACCCGAGCAGCACGGCGTCCTTCCCGACGTCGTCGGGACGGAGCTCGCCGCAGGTGTGGGTGCGTGTCAGCTCGCCGAGTTGTTCAGCCACGTTGCTTCAGAGCCTCGATTATCGCCGCGCCAACCGCGGACTGGTCGTACGTTTGTTGTGCCTGTGCGGCCAGATCCTTGACCGTTACTGTGCCTGCCGCGATTTCATCGCCGCCCAGGATAGCGACGAAGGGAATCCCACGAGAATCAGCGTACTTGATCTGCTTGCCGAGCTTGTCCGCGTCCGGATACACAAGGACCCGCAGCCCTTCCTGCCGAAGGCGTCCAGCCAGGCCCAGCGCGTGCGACGCGTCGGACGCGGTAAATACAGCAACCATGACATCAGCGGCCGTTCTCGCCAGCGCTGGAGGGAACATCCCACGCTCACCCATGACCACCAGGATACGTTCCAGCCCAAGTGAGAACCCACAGGCGGGAATGTTCTGACCGAGGAACATGCCGACGAGGTTGTCGTAACGCCCGCCGCCGCCCAGGCTGCCCGCCAGGTCAGGGACATTAATCTCCATGATGGCGCCGGTGTAGTAGGACAGACCGCGAGCCAAGCGTGCCGTCGAAGCGAATCGTCTCTGGCGCGATCGCCGACTCTGCGAGACCAATGATGGTTCGGAGATTCCCTACCGCGGCTAGACCAACGTCATCACCCACCAGAAAGTGCTCGACTGCTCCAACGAGGGCAGGTGCGGTACAAGGAGCACGAGCACCATCGCCAAGCCTTCACCTCGTCGCACCGATCCCTTGGCCGCCAGCTCCTGTCACGACCCCCTCTTGTCCTATCTTGTCGAGCTTGTCGAACACGACGAGCGTGTCGCCGTGGTGCTCCTGAGGAGACCCGTTCGTTGCAACACCGACGTGAGCAATTGCCGGTGATTGACGCGAATACGAAACCGGTCAAACCCCAACGTCCTTCAAAGCGTCGCTCACCGCTGCCCACACTTCAGCCTCAATCACCGGAGACGTCGAGCCCAGGGCATCAACGTCGCACTGATAGAACTCGCGAAATCGGCCGCGCGCCGGCCGGTCGGCGCGCCACACAGGCTGAATCTGGTACCGCTTGAAAAGACGCGGAAGCTTGCTCTGGTGGTGCGCAATGACGCGGGCGAGTGGTACGGTCAAGTCGTAGCGCAACGCGAGGTCAGCTTCGCCAGATTTCTCCTGTTCGCCTCGCTTCAGGATCTTATAAATGAGCTGATTGCCCTCGTCGCCGTACTTCCCGAGCAGCGTCTCGAGATTCTCAACGGCGGGCGTCTCGAGCGGCTCGAAACCGTAGCGCTCGTAGACGCGCTTGATGATGCCGAGCACGTGCTCGCGGCGCCGGACATCCTCGGGCAGAAAGTCGCGCATGCCGCGCGCTGGCTCTGTGCGTGCCATAGGGTGCTACGCGGGCGTGGTGTCGGCCTGGAAGTCCAGCCGGTACCGCACGTAGTTGTCCGCGTACCACTTGATCGAAGCGTCCTCTTCGGGCGTCAACGCGCGGCGCACCTTCCCGGGCATTCCCATCACTATCGACCCTGGCGGTACGATCATGCCCTCGGGAATCAGAGCACCCGCTGCGACGATGGACCCAGTCCCGATGCGGCACCCGTTCAAAAGGATGGCACCCATCCCGATGAGACACCGGTCTTCAACCGTACAGCCGTGAAGCGTCGCAGAATGCCCGATCGTGACGTCGTCCCCAACCACCGTGGGGTGCGTATTGCGCATCACGTGCACGAGCGTCAGGTCCTGGACGTTCGTGCGTGCGCCAATCCGGATGTAGTTGACGTCACCACGAATGACGACGTTCATCCAGACGCTGCTTTCCGCGCCAACGTGCACGTCGCCGATAACCTGGGCGCTGGCGTCGACAAATGCTGTCGGGTCAATTGTTGGGTGGACGGACCGATACGTGCGAAGCACTGAAGGAATTATAGGGCGGGTCAGCAGCCGATGCGCGACGAGTCGCTCCACGTGCACTCACCGTTCTTCACCCGGTTGTAGAGCGCGGGATCGCGGCTCCAGTACGCTCGACTTTCGGCTGCGTTCCGCTCGTGCTAGGCCCGTCCCGCGCTGCCGTCGTCGTAAGGGGGACTGGATCCGCCTGGTCCGCCACCGAACGTCGGAAAGTCGATTCCACCGCAGCGCCCCCAGGTGCGCGTCTCGGCGAGTAGACCTGCAGATTTGCACTGCCGAGCGGCGCCCGTATGTCGTCGGAGACTTTGATCCGCGCGACGACAGGCAGATCCACGAACACCGCGGGAAAGGACAGTGTCCCCCAACTCCAACTCACGGCGTGTTGAACGTGAACGATCACGCGCCGCCGCGTGGCAGAAGCCGAGGGCTGGGCGGCTCAGGCGGCGCGGGCGTCACGCGACGGTGCTCCATCGTCTTTTCGTGCGCGTCGCAGAACGCTTCGAGAAGCTCGGTGTCTGGCATGAGCTGCAAAACGGTCTTCACCGTCCACGGTTTTGTGTAGGCCTTCGAATCGTTGATCGTGAGCGTCAGCTCCATGTGCCCGACATCCGTACGTCGGAATCGCTCGGTCACACGCAAAGCATCGCTGTGCGGGCGGGCCTTGAGCGTGTCGAGCCACCCGCCGTCCTTGAAACCGGCTGTCTCGACCACGAACACGTCGTCGTCCCATTTGCCGACGGAGTATCCCAACCACGTAGGTTCGGTCACAGTCGGCAGTGCCCGCCCATCCGTGAAGACCTGGCGGAAAATCATGCCGACCAGTGTCTCGTGCAGAAACGCGGTGAGCTGTGGAGTGCTCAGAATCTTGAAAGCTCCGCCGGCAAAGTTTATCCGCGGTACTCCTGGCGGGAGACAGTAGCCGTACGGATCGTCGATGTGATTGCGGCTCTCACGCTGCGCCTGAATGGCCGCCGCCCATGGCGTCATTGCCACATCGCCTGGTTTGAGGTTTCTGGCGAGATCGAAGAACAAACTACGAATGAAGCACGAATCGCCATACAGGCCACACTCGGCAACCCATACACCCGACAGGTCCGGCTTTCCGTCAGGCAACCGTGGCGCCGGCGCCGTGAGATTTGGTTTTCCATCTGGCAGCCGTGGAATGCCGGGCGTCGGATAGTTGAGCCACTGCGCGTCAACCGCGACGACGACGAGCAGAGAAGCCGCGACGGCGGCGAACACCGAGCGTCCAAACGTCATGCGCGGGATTGTGCCATAGGACGTAAGCCAGTGAGTTTGGCCAGCTCTTCGCGTCCTCGGCTCACTCGGCGTCCATTCACGCACTACCCTCGAACGTCCAGATGGGAAATACTCTCGTATGAGAAAAACGACCCTTGCCGTTCTTGCTCTGGCGATCAGCCTGACAACGCTGTCTGCCCAGACAGCGATCCCGACACAAGGCGGGCGCGGGACGCCAGGGCCGCAAGGAGAGGGTCAGGGCCGGCGCGGTGGCGGACCGCCTCAGGCGGCCAACCTACCGGCGAATCCAGTCGTCACGCCCATCCCCACAATCTCGGCAGAGGTCACCGGCCCTGGTCGGATGTTTGAATCGTTGATGGAGCTCAAGCCCACCGACGACATGACGCATTTCACGTACGAAGCCAAGGAGTACTTTGTCTCGGGCACTGCGAACGGTCAGCCGTACAAGACACGCATCGTCGTCCGTAAGCCGTCTGACAACAGCAAATTCAGCGGGCTCGTACTTGCCGAGTCCATGCACCCGAGCGGCAACGCCTGGATGTTCCACTTCACGCACGCTTACTCGATGACCTCCGGCCACATTGGCCTCGACATCCTGACAAGCACCCACGTCCCATTCGTCGAGTTCAACCAGGAGCGCTACAAAGAACTCCAGGTCACACAAGGACAAGCCAGCGAGATCCTGGCCCAGGTCGGGGCGCTCATGAGATCGCCGCAAGGTAACAACCCGCTTGCAGGTCTTCCGCTGAGAAAGATGATCCTCGCGGGCACGTCGGCATCTGCGGGAGTGCTGGTCAACTATCTGCCGGCGCACATGGTGCTGCGACAGCACGACTTGAAGCCAATCTACGACGGTTTCCTGCCGACAAGCACGGGGGCGACGATTCGCCAGATCGACGTCCCGATGATTCAGGTCCCGACGATGACGGAAGTAATGGGCGGGAATGCGACCGCACGCCAGGACGGTGACACTCCGGGCGATCAGTTCAGAGTCTACGAGTTTGCTGGCATGGCGCACATCGACTCCCGAGACGCGGCAGCCTACTACCCGAACCCATGCAAGTATCCGATTAGCCGATATCCGATGGCCGCGTACATGTCAGTGGCCCTGAACCATCTCTTGCAGTGGGTCGACAGGGGCACTGTGCCACCCCGCGCCGAAAGAATCCTGGTAGACCGCAACGTGGCCAACGATGGGTCGCTCATGGCGCTGGACGAGTACGGAAATGCCCGAGGGGGAATTCGGAACGCGAACGTCGACGTCCCGGTCAAGAAGTATGGGGTTCGCAACGAAGGGGCCGTGCCGCCGATTCCAAACGCGCACCCATTCGTCGCCGTCCGCGGCGAGGCCGCTCAGAATCAGCTGTGTGGACTCGCCGGCTACGAAATGGACCTGTCACCGGAACAGCTGAAGAAGCTCTACAAGAACACCAAGAGTTACCAGGCGAAGGTCGAGCGGAGCCTGGATGAGCTGACCATCCAGGGGTGGTTCCTGCCGGTGTACCGAGACGCCATCCTCGCGGACGCCGCCAAGGTCAAGTTCTAGGATTACTGGGGAATGCGCGTCGCCTGCCAGGCGACCATCTTCCAGGCGCCATCACGCCGCGCCCACACGTCAACGAAGAGGACGGGATAGCTGCTCGTGCCTTCGAGCCGGATCTCAGCCCGGCCGCGGACGACCACCGTGTTGCCACTCAAGGGGATCACTTGTGTGTTCGAGTAGTCGACACCCAGGTAGCGGCCTCTCTCTTTGATAAGGGTGATGAAGCTCGACTTGGTATCCGTGCTGCCACCAGAATGCGTGTAGGACAGGTCGTCGGCGAGGAGTGCCTCCAGCGTGCGCAGGTCCTTCTTGACCATCGCGGCGATGCGTTGCGTTTCGAGGGCGAGGATCTCCTTCTCGAGGCCGGCGTTGGCGGCATGACTTGACGCCCCTTTCTCACCGTGCGCGGGGCTGACTGTCTGCCCGAAGGCATGAACGACTGGAAGAACGCTCAACATAGCGACGACCAAGAGTTTCTTCATCGTCGGCTCCTTTAAAAACCGTTGACGAACGCGCAATGAATCCTACTCGCGCAAACCGATCCTCACCTGGCCCCACTTGCTCCACAGGCTGTTCTAAAGCTTGGGAAGCGTCAAGCCCTGCTGCTTCTGATACTTGCCCTTCTTGTCGGCGTAGGACACTTCGCACACTTCGTCGCTTTGGAAGAACAGCACCTGGGCGATGCCCTCGTTGGCGTAGACGCGCGCCGGCAGGGGTGTCGTATTCGAGATCTCGAGCGTCACGAACCCTTCCCACTCGGGCTCGAACGGCGTCACGTTCACGATCAGGCCGCAACGCGCGTACGTCGATTTGCCCACGCACACCGTCAGAACATCGCGCGGAATGCGGAAATACTCGACAGTCTTCGCCAGCGCAAACGAATTCGGCGGGATGATGCACACGTCGGCCTTGACATCGACAAACGACCGCGCGTCGAAGTTCTTCGGATCAACGACGGTGCTGTTGATATTCGTAAAGACCTTGAACTCGTCAGCAACTCGGATGTCGTAGCCGTACAGACGACAAGCCGTACGAGACGACGCCGTCGCGCACTTGACGATCCTCGAACGGCTCGATCATGCCGTGCTCGAGGGCCATCTTCTTGATCCAGCGGTCGGCTTTGATGGAAGGCATGGGGTCAGATCTTGAATCTTGCACGAGCCGAGGAATCTCGGTCTGCCCATGGCAGCGAACACCAGCCGCTCGTGCAAGATTCAAGATCTGACCCCAAGATCACCTCCGGTTCAAGAACATCATGAGAAGCGTCAGGATGATGCTCGCGAGGATCGACGTCGCGAGCGGAAAGTAGAAGCTGAAGCTCCCCCTGCGGACCGTGAAATCACCTGGCAATCGGCCGAGCGGGAAGCCCAAGGTCACCAGCAGTCCGACCATAGCAATCAGTAGCCCGATGACAATCAGAAGGCGGCCTATAGAAGCTCCATTCCTCGGAAGAAGTAGCCCAACTCGAACGTCGCTGTTTCAGGAGCGTCCGATCCGTGCGTCGCGTTCCGCTCGATGGACGTGCCGAAGTCCTTTCGAAGCGTGCCGGCGTCTGCCTTCGCGGGGTCGGTTGCACCCATTGTGGCACGCCACTTCTTGATGGCATCGGGCGCCGCGAGCGCGAGGAGCACGCACGGCCCAGATGACATGAAGTCGGTCAAGCCCCCGAAAAACGGACGCGCGCTGTGGACGGCATAGAAGCCTTCGGCTTCCCCCTTGGTCAGGTGGTGGAGTCGCATGGCGCGAACGGTGAATCCCGCAGCCTCGATGCGCGCCAGGATCTTTCCGGTCAGCTTGCTCTCGACTGCGTCCGGCTTGATGATCGCGAAGGTCAGTTCCATATTTAACGATGCGGCTTAAGACTCAGGGCTTAGGGCCTAAGCCATGAGCCATGAGCCATGAGCCCTGATTGTCCTATCTGCCAAGCGCTTCCCGCATCTTGACGCCCATGTCGGCCGGACTCTTGACGACGTGGACGCCAGCCGCGGACAGCGCCGCCATCTTCTCCGCCGCGGTGCCCTGACCGCCGGCAATAATTGCGCCCGCATGTCCCATTCGGCGACCCGGCGGCGCGGTCTGCCCTGCGATGAAACCGACAACCGGCTTCTTGAACTCGCGCTTGATAAAGGCCGCCGCCTCTTGCTCGGCAGTTCCGCCGATCTCGCCAATCATGATGACCGCGTCCGTGTCCGGATCGGCGCCAAACAGCTTCAACGCATCGATGAAGTTCGTTCCAATCAGCGGATCCCCGCCGATGCCGATGCACGTGGTCTGTCCCATGTTCTGCCGCGTGAGCTGGTGTATGGCCTCGTAGGTCAGCGTTCCACTTTTTGAGACGATTCCTACGCGACCTTCGCGACAGATGTGACCAGGAATGATCCCGGCCTTGGCCTGACCCGCTGTGATCACACCGGGACAGTTCGGACCCACAAGTCGCGTGGACTTGCCGTCCATGAACGTCACGGCCTTCAACATGTCCACGACCGGGATGCCCTCGGTGATGCAAACGGCGAGTGGAATTCCGGCATCTGTGGCTTCCATGATGGCGTCAGCTGCAAACGGGGGCGGAACGAAGATCACCGACGCGTTGGCACCAGTCTCCCGCATCGCGTCATGGACGCTGTTGAAGACCGGCCAGCCTTCGTGGGTCGTTCCACCTTTGCCAGGCGTCACGCCGCCGACCACATTGGTCCCGTACGCGGCCGCGGCTTTCGCGTGGAAGGTACCCTCGCGGCCTGTCAGGCCCTGAACGATGAGTCTCGTGTTCTTGTCGAGTAGAACGGCCACCGATGCCCCTTGTTGTTTCTGCCGACTGCCGACTGCCTACTACTTGCCCTTTGCCAGGGCGACGACCTTCTCTGATGCTTCGCCCATCGAGTCGGCGGTCGCGAAGTTCAGCCCGCTCTCTCGCAGCATCTGCTTGCCCTGATCCACGTTCGTCCCTTCCATACGGATGACGATCGGCACCGACACTCCAAGCTCCTTCACGGCAGCGATGACGCCCTGAGCCAGCACATCGCATCGCAAAATACCGCCGAAGATGTTGATGAGCACGGCCTTGACGTTTTTGTCGGCCATGAGGATGCGGAAGGCATTCTTGATCTGCTCGGCATTGGCACCACCCCCGACATCCAAGAAGTTCGCCGGTTCGCCACCCGCCAGCTTGATGATGTCCATCGTCGCCATGGCCAGGCCCGCGCCGTTGACCATGCAGCCGATGTTGCCGTCGAGGCGGATGTAGTTGAGCGAAAACTTCGAAGCCTCGACCTCGAGGGGGTCTTCCTCGGTTGTGTCGCGCAAATCGCGGATATCAGGGTGTCGGTAAAGGGCGCTGTCGTCGAAGCTGACCTTAGCATCGAGAGCCAGCAGGTCGCCGCTCTTTGTCAGGATTAGCGGATTGATCTCGATCATCGATGCGTCGGTCTCGATGAACGCGCGATAGACCGACTCGAGGAGCTTGACGAGCTTGTTTGCCGCGGCTGCTTCGAGGCCCATCCCAAACGCCAACTTCCGCCCCTGAAACGGCACGATGCCGGTGCCAGGGTTGATGCGCTCGCGGAGAATCTGTTCAGGGTGGGAGGCGGCCACCTCCTCGATGTCCATGCCGCCTGCGGCGCTGGCGATGAGGACCGGAGACGCGGAGGCCCGGTCCAACACGATGCTCAAGTAGAGCTCGCGCTCGATCTGCAGCCCCTCTTCGACGAGCACCAGCCCCACCTTCTTGCCTTCGGGGCCGGTCTGGTGTGTCACGAGTGTCATGCCAATCATCTGCTTGGCGATCTGCTCGGCCTCTTCGGGGGACTTGGCCAGCTTGACGCCGCCGCCTTTTCCGCGACCACCCGCATGGATTTGCGCCTTGACGACGGCGATGTTGCCACCGAGGCGACGGGCGATCTCGCCGGCTTCAGTGGCAGAGCGCGCGACTTCGCCGCGCGGCACGGGAACTCCGAAGCGCGCGAGCACCGACTTAGCTTGATACTCGTGGATTTTCACAGGAAGGAGTGTGGTTGACCAACCGGCCATTCATCGTAGTCGACGGCCGCGGGAGCGTCAAGCAAGGTTGCACCTGCAAACGACGGCCCGATAGAATTCGCGGGATGTTCGTCCACATTGTGCTTTGGCGTCTCCACGAGAACGGTGCCAACGGCCGATCGAAGCTGGAGAATGCGCTCGAGTTGAAGCGCCGATTCGAGGCGATGCGTGGCGTCATTCCGGGAATGACGCGATGTGAGGTCGGCATCGACATCAACGGCAGCGGTGAGGCCTCAGACGTCGTCCTCTACTCCGAGTTCGAGTCGAAAGCCGCGCTCGATGCCTACGCCCCGCATCCAGCCCACCAGGCGATCGTCTCGTTTCTCAAGGATGTTCGCAGCGAGCGGCGCGTCGTGGATTACGAAGTCTAGGCGCGGTTTTGCGCTACAATCAGCGCCAAATTTCCGACCGGTTCGTACGTCACTTGAGCGAGGAGACAGCATGAAGCATGTGTCATTGGGAGTAGCGGTGATCGGGGTCCTCGTGCTGGCGGGGTCGCTCGTCTCTGCTCAGGCGCCGGCAGCGGGTCAGACCCCGCAGGGCGGACGGGCGGCGGCCCCTCCTCCACCACTGCAGAACCTGCAGGTGTTTCCCAAGGACATTGCTCGGCCGCAGCTCGTCGAGATCATGCGGAACATCAACGCGGCTCTTGGGGTGACCTGCGCTCATTGCCACATCTTCATCGCGGCGGGTGACCCGATGAACGACTTCGCGTCCGACACGAAGCCGCAGAAGAACATGGCCCGCGCCATGATGCGAATGACGCAGGCCCTTAATCCGCAGGTAGCCCAGGCAGTGAGCAAACCGGCAGACCAGGCAGCGCGCGTCGGCTGCGCCACGTGCCATCGCGGTGCCGTGACCCCCGTAGTCGCCGCGGGTTCTCCGGGCGCTCCGCCCCCGCCGCCGCCACCAGCCGCAGCCCCCGCGGCGCCAGGAGCATAACAACAGCGCGTTTTGGGGGCTACATTCCGATCACGTCCACGAGTTCCTTCACCGACGCAGCCGACTTCTTCAAAGCAGCGTCTTCTTCAGGCGTTAGTTTGATTTCGATGATCTGCTCCATCCCACGCGCTCCCAACTTGACGGGGACGCCGACGAACAGATCGCGAATTCCATACTCGCCTTGCAGGAACACCGAACACGGCAAGATCTTCTTCTTGTCTTTGAGGATCGCTTCGCACATCTCTGTGGCTGCTTGACCGGGCGCGTACCACGCGCTCGTGCCGACCAGTTTCGTGATCTCTGCGCCGCCGTCGGCGGTGCGCTTCGCGATGGCGTCGATTCTGTCTTTCGACAGAAGTTCCGTGATCGGAATACCCGCCACAGTCGAATACCGCGGCAACGGCACCATCGTGTCGCCATGGCCACCGAGTACGAACGAGTGGACGTTCTCGACCGACACGTTCAGCTCCATGGCAATGAACGTGCTCATCCGCGCCGAGTCGAGAACGCCGGCCATTCCAATGATGCGCTCGCGCGGGAATTTCGTCAGCCTAAAGAGCGCCTGCGACATCGCATCAAGCGGGTTGGCAACTGGCACGATGATCGCGTTCGGGCAGTGCGTCACGAGATTCGGCGCGATGCTCTTCATGATCTCGAAGTTGTCGCGCACGAGATCGTCGCGGCTCATGCCGGGCTTTCGCGGCTTCCCAGAGGTGATCACGACAATGTCGGATCCAGCGGCGGCGCCCCAGTCTGCTCCGCCGACGACGCGTGAATCCGACCCGATGATCGGACAGGTTTCGTAGATGTCGAGGGCGACGCCCGCCGCTTTCTGTTCCGCGATGTCGATAATGACGACATCAGCAAGCTCTTTCTCTGCGATCGAGCGTGCTACCGTCGCACCGACGTTGCCCGCTCCTCCAACGATTGTCACTTTCCGATTCATCGAATCCTCGTTTCGCGAAGTCTAATGCCGGTTTCACTTCCACAGGCCACGAGGACACAGAGACACGAAGAGCACTTGGCTTGGTTGTCTCTTCGTCTCGGGCGTCTCTGTGGGTGCATGGAAGCGGTTAGGGCAACGTCCCGCGGGCGTGACGCGGGTTACTCACAGTTCCTGTTGAAAACCCTGTTGAAAAGATGGTCGCCGAGGGCCACAACGAAGCGCGATCTCGAACGTTCTAGCAATTTGCACCATCGTTGTGCGACGTTTACCTGCTGTTCATCCGACAACCCATTTGCCGCGTGGTGTGATTCATCGGCGATGCTGGTCACGCCGCACGTTGAAACAGCAATCGCAGATTATACTTGGTGAGAACTTTCCTGCAGCGGCTTCTGATCCTTCTGCTCGCTCCATTCGCAGGGACCTAACCATCGATACGCCTTTGACCATTGTTGTTGCCGACGATCTTCCAGCATCCGCCCTCGACTTGCTTCGCGCTGAAGGCTGGGAGGTAGACGCCCGCACCGGTCGGGCTCCGGAACAGCTTCTTATCGACCTGGCCCACGCCGATGCCCTGATCGTCCGAAGTGCCACCAAAGTCACCGCCGCCCTGATTAACGCCGCGCCACAACTGCGCGTGATCGCGCGAGCCGGCACGGGAGTCGACAACGTCGACGTACCGGCGGCGAGCGTTCGTGGCGTGGTCGTGATGAACGCCCCCGGCGCCAACAGCGTCAGCGTTGCCGAGCTCGCGATGGGTTTGGTCCTCGCGCTCGCGCGGCACGTGCCGGCCGCCGACGCGGCAATGAAATTGGGTAAATGGGAGAAGAAGAAGTTCCTCGGCGAGGAAGTTCGCGACAAGACGTTGGGCCTTGCTGGCCTTGGGCGTATCGGCCAGGAGGTCGCTCGACGGGCCAGATCGTTTGGAATGCAGATCATCGCCCACGACCCGTTCATTTCTGAACAAGTCGCCGCCGATCTGGGCGCCGAATTGGTATCGCTCGACGAGCTCTTTGCGCGGGCCGACTACGTCTCCCTTCATTTGCCGTCAACGCCGCAGACCCGACATCTGGTGAACGCCGACCGCTTGGGGCGCGCCAAGCGCGGAATTCGGATCGTCAACACAGCCCGAGGAGATCTCGTTGACGAGAAGGCACTTGCGGATGCGATTGAGGCCGGCCAGGTCGGAGGCGCAGCGCTCGACGTCTTCGACAAGGAACCCACGATCGATCACCGTCTTCAAATGTTGCCGCAGGTCATCGCCACCCCGCATATTGCGGCGTCCACGCGCGAAGGCCAGGAACTGGTCGGTGTGGAAACCGCGGCGGCGCTCCGAGACTTCTTGAAGACCGGGGTCATCCGCAACGCCGTGAACTTTCCGTCGGTCTCTGCGGAGGAATTCACCAGGCTCAAGCCATTCGTGGACTTGGCCGAACGACTCGGTGCGTTTCTGGCACAGATGGATGACAAACGGCCGCGTTCGCTTGGCGTCCGCTACTATGGCGAGCTCGCCACGGGCAGCAACGACATGGTCGTCAGCGCCGTGCTCGTGGGCCTCTTCAAGCCCATCCTGTCCACAGGCGTGACCCCGGTCAACTCCAGGGCAGTGGCCGCCGAACGCGGAATCGAGATCGTCGAGTCGCGCAGCAGCCGTCCCCGGAACTATACGAGCTTGCTTTCGCTGAAGCTGCAAACAAACGAGGGGGAGCACTGGATCGAGGGGACTGTGTTCGAACGGACATCCCCCCGGCTTGTGCTCGTTGACGGCATCCCGGTCGAGACATCCCTCGGCGGCACGATGATTGTGATCCGGAACAACGACCAGCCTGGTGTCATTGGCGACGTGGGGACCGTCCTCGGAAAGCACGGCGTCAACATCGCGACATTCGCGCTCGGGCGCGATGGCGATCGCGCCATCGGGGTCGTGACTGTCGACGAAACGTCCCAGATACCGGAAGGTGTGCTCGAAGAAATCCGGAAAGTAAAAGCCGTCCGCGAGGCCAGAATCGTTCGTGTCTGAAACGATGCGGTGACCGCGTCGCTACGGCTTGGCGCCCGTCAACCGAAGGTGCAACACCTCGCCGTCGGCGACCCGCACCAGGTCTACGCTTTCGTCCTCGATTTTCGCTACCTGGAAGAGGCCGCCAACGGTCTCTCCCTCTCGAACGAGCACGACGCCGTCGGGCGCACTGAGGATGGCCGTTCGCTGCGTAACTCCATCAACGACATCGGTGGCAAGGCCCGAGAGCGTGAAGAGTGGCGGTCGCGAGACAGGCGCTATCTCGCGCGACTCAGGGATGTCCTGAACGCTGAGCCGGGGACGCGTGTCCTGCGTCCTTCGCTCCTCGAATCTGAATGGGTCGCGTGAAGGCTCTCTGAACGTTGACTCCGCTCGCAGCCGTGCCTGCAGCCGGGCCGCCTGCTGCTCGATCTCGGAGATCGATGACGGTTGTGCAGCACGAGCCGGTTGTGCCACAACGGTCGGCTCGAGCGTCCGCGGGTGTGGTGAGGCAAGCCATCCAACCAGCGCCGTCGAGATCGTGACAACTGCCGTCGACTTCCAGTTCATGAGAGGACCCGGCTCATCTTAACATTCTCGGTCGGTACACCTAGTTTGAATAGGCGAGTAATGGACTCACTCGCGTCCCGAGACCGGAGAGATACAAAGACACAGAAAAACGGAGAGAATCGAAAAGGACTGAGAAAGATTGCGGCCCGTGACGCGTGAGCCGGCGCGAACAGCATGTTATGATTCGTCGTGCACCCCGTTGGGTTCAGTAATCCCTTCCTAAGCACGTCACACCCTCCTCGTATCGTCGCTGTCATCCCGGCTCGCTACGCCTCCACTCGTCTGCCGGGTAAGCCGCTCGCTGACCTCGGCGGCCGGCCGATGATCGAGCACGTGTATCGGCGCGCGGCCGAGACGCCGGGCGTTGACGCGGTCGTCGTGGCCACTGACGATCAGCGTATCGTGGACGCTATCAACGCTTTCGGGGGCGTCGCCAGGCTGACTCAACGGACGCATCGAACAGGCACGGACCGCGTTGCTGAGGTTGCGCAGGATCTGACTTGCGAGATCGTCATCAACCTACAGGGTGACCTCCCTCTCATCGAGCCCGACATGATCGCCGAGGCCCTTCAACCGTTCAGGACCGATGACGCGGTCCAGATGTCGACGCTTCGGCGGGCGATCACCGATTCAGCCGACTACAGCAACCCGAATGTGGTGAAGGTCGTGGTGGACAGGATCGGCAACGCGATGTACTTTTCGCGGTCTCCCGTTCCCTATCTGCGCCAAAACGGACAGGCCTACAAGCACATCGGGCTCTATGCGTTTCGGCGCGAGTTCCTGCAGGTGTTTGCCCGGCTGCCTGAAACGCCGCTCGAACGCGCAGAGTCACTCGAGCAGTTGCGAGCGCTGGAGCATGGGTTCCAGATTCGCACGATCGAGACGAAACACGAAACGATTGAAGTGGACACACCTGAAGATCTGGAGCGCGTCCGCCATCATCTGGCGGCGGCATCGCGAGCGTGAGTAATGAGCCAACGACCTGACGGACGACCCGTAAAGTACATCTTTGTGACTGGTGGCGTGGTTTCCTCGCTTGGCAAGGGCCTGGCGGCGGCATCGATCGGGCGGCTGCTCGAGGACCACGGCTACAAGGTTGCGCTCCAGAAGCTGGACCCGTACATCAACGTCGATCCCGGGACGATGAGTCCGTACCAGCACGGTGAGGTGTACGTCACCGATGACGGCGCGGAGACGGATCTCGACCTCGGTCACTACGAACGCTTCACGAGCATGGTGGCCACGCGCAACAGCAATTGGACGACCGGCAAGATCTACCTGTCGGTCATCAACAAAGAGCGTCGGGGCGACTACCTCGGGCGCACGGTGCAGGTCATCCCGCACATCACCAACGAAATCAAAGACGCGATCCGTCTAACCGCCCGCGACGTCGATGTCGTGCTCGTCGAGATTGGCGGCACCGTAGGCGACATCGAGAGCATGCCGTTCCTCGAAGCGATCCGCCAGTTTCGCCTCGAAGTGGGGCGCGAGAACACCATCTACATCCACCTGACATTGGTGCCATACATCGGCACTGCAGGCGAGCTGAAGACGAAGCCGACGCAGCACAGCGTCCGCGACCTGCGTTCGCTCGGCATCCAACCCGACGTGCTCCTGTGCCGGACGGATCGCTTTCTCGACGCTGACATCAAGCGGAAGATCGCGCTCTTCTGCGACGTGAGCGAGGACGCTGTCATCACAGCGAAGGACGTGGACACGATCTACGAGGTCCCTCTCGTGCTGAAGGCCGAGGGCCTCGATCAGATCGTTCTGAAGCAACTTGGGCTGCCCCTGACGCAGGCGCGCACCGAGGCCTGGGAAGAGCTCGTCAAAGGTATCAAGCACCCAGCAGACACACTGACGATTCATGTGGTCGGGAAATACACCGGATACGAAGACTCGTACAAGAGCCTCAACGAAGCGGCCTTTCATGGCGGATTCGCGCACCATCTGGACGTGAAGTTGCACTGGGTGGAGGCGGAAGCCCTCGAGAAGGAAGGCGGCGCCAAGCTGCTCGAAGGCGCGGACGGCATCCTTGTGCCTGGGGGGTTTGGGTCCCGCGGAACGCGGGGCATGATGAAGGCCGCCGAGTACGCACGAGAGCACAACGTTCCATTCTTCGGGATCTGTTACGGCTTCCAGTGGGCCACGGTCGAGTACGCGCGCAACGTGTGTGGGTTGGACGGCGCAGACTCAACAGAAGTGGACGAGAACGCTCCGCACAAAGTGATTTACAAACTCCGCGACCTGCTCGGCGTAGACGACCTGGGTGGGACAATGCGTCTCGGGCGTTACGCGTGCGAGCTGGCTCCAGGCTCGCTCGCCGAAAAGATCTACGGCGCCTCTCTCATCTACGAGCGGCATCGCCATCGCTTCGAGTTCAACTGTCTCTACGAGCACGAGCTGGCCGAAAAGGGAATGCGGGTGTCGGGCCGTTCGCCCGATGGCAAGTTCGTGGAGATCGCGGAGATTCCATCGCATCCGTGGTTCGTTGCTGTCCAGTTTCACCCCGAGTTCCAGTCGAAGCCGTTGCGGCCTCATCCCCTGTTTGCGGGCTTTGTCGGGGCGGCGTACCGTCATAAGACCGAGACGATGGCGCCGGCGAGCGTTACAGCGGCAAGCCGCTAGAATAGGACCGTGCGTTCGGTCCAGGTCGGTTCTCTCACGGTCGGTGGTGGCCGCCCCCTCGTGTTCATCGTGGGCCCTTGCGTCATCGAAAGCCCCGCGCACGCCATGGAGACGGCCCTGGCCATTCGCGAGATCGGAGTACGGTGTGGCGTGCCGGTCGTCTTCAAGGCTTCGTACGACAAGGCCAACCGCACGTCGCCCCAGTCGTTTCGGGGACCCGGCCTCGACACGGGTTTACGAATCCTCCAGGACATCAAAGGCAGGACCAACCTCCCACTGCTGACCGACATTCACGAGGCGTCGCATGCCTCACTCGCGGCGACCGTCGTCGACGTTCTCCAGATTCCGGCGTTCCTGTCGCGCCAGACGGATCTCCTCGTCGCCGCGGCTCGCACGGGGAAGGTGGTCAACATCAAGAAAGGCCAGTTTCTCGCGCCCCGCGACATGCGTCACGCGATTGCCAAGGTGACCGGCGAAGGCAACAACTCGGTCCTCGTAACCGAACGAGGTGTGACATTCGGGTACAACAACCTGATCGTCGACATGCGTGCGTTTCCGATGCTGAGAGACCTCGGCTACCCGGTTGTCTTTGACGTGACCCATAGCTTGCAGCTCCCAGGTGCGGGTGACGGCGTCACGGCTGGGCAGGCGGAATACATCGAGCCACTCGCGTCGGCCGGTGTCGCTGCCGGTGTTGACGCAGTATTCATGGAAGTTCACGAGGAGCCTTCGCGAGCCAAGAGCGATGCGTCGAACGCCCTTCGGCTGGACGGACTGGAACGGCTGATTCGCAAGCTCACCAGGGTTCATGAGGCGGTCCGCGACGAAGGCGTGCCGGCGGTCCCGATGCCCGGAGCCCACCCGTGACGAGATCCGCCGCCGAGAACATCGCGCAGGCTCGGAAGGTCCTGGAAACAGAAGCCGCAGCTATCCTGGGTCTCATCGAGCGCCTCGACGACAGCTTTCATCGCGCAGTCCAACTGATACTCGAGTGTCGAGGTCGGGTCATCGTGACCGGCATGGGCAAGTCGGGCATCATCGGCCGAAAGATCGCTGCAACGTTGTCCAGTACCGGCACCCCAGCGCTTTTTCTGCACGCGGCCGAGGCTGTCCACGGTGACCTCGGGGTCGTACGGGAAGACGACGTCGTCCTCGCCCTTTCGTACAATGGCGAGACGGGCCCGCTGCTCAAGCTGCTCGAGACGATTCGGCGGTTCAGAGTGCCCGTGATTGCGATCACTGGTGATACGGCGTCCACGGTTGCCGAAGCGGCCGACGTGACGCTCGATTGTCGCGTCGCAGAAGAAGCCTGCACGTTGGATCTCGTGCCCACGGCCAGCACTACCGCCGCCCTCGCGCTCGGCGACGCACTCGCGGTCGTCGTGCTTGTGGCGAAAGGCTTTCGACAAGAGGATTTTGTCAAACTGCACCCCGGTGGTTACTTCGGGAAACGATTCATGCGCGTGGAGCAGCTCATGCACCGTGGGGACCACCTCCCTTCTGTGCGGATAGGCACGCCGATGCCCGACGTGATCTACGAGATGTCGCGAAAAGGTCTCGGCATGTCATGCGTCGTGGATGATGGCAACACACTCGTGGGCATCATCACCGACGGCGACCTGCGCCGCCACATGACGGACTCCGACAATCTTCTCGCGCGCTCGGCGATTGACGTTATGACCAGGCGTCCTGTGACCATCGGGTGCGACACGCTTGTCGGCGAAGCCCTTCACATCCTCGAGCAGCGCAAGATCACGTCGATCGTCGTCGTCGATAGAGACGACAAGGTGCAAGGCGTGGTGCATCTGCACGATCTCTGGCGCACCGAGATGGTGTAGAACCAGCTCGACTCATGTCTCAATACGCGCTTCTCGCCGTGCTCGTCGCGCTGCTGGTAGGCGTCTTGATTGGCAAGGCCTGGGAACGCTACAAGCTCCGCGATGGTCGATGGATCGATCGGCGCCGCCTGCGAGAGACCCCGCACTACATGTTGGGGCTCAACTTCCTCGCCGACAACCAGATCGACCAGGCGATCGATGAGCTCACGAAGGCCAGCAGCATCGACACCAACGCGCTCGAGATCCAGATGATTCTCGGGAACCTCCTCCGCCAGAAGGGACAAGTCGGCCGCGCGATCAACATGCATCAGGCGCTTCTGCAGCGTCCCGATCTCACCACGCTCGAGCACGCCTATGTCCTGCTCTGCCTGGGCCTCGACTTCCGCCACGGAGGCTTCGTAGACCGCGCGCTCGAAGCCTTCCAGGAAGTGGTGCGTCTGGACTCGAACAACCGGTATGCGCTGACCAACCTGCAAAAACTCCACGAGGACCAGCACGAGTGGGCCGAAGCCGCCAAGGTGCGCGAGCAGATTGCCAGGATCGACGGGGCACGAGAGAGGGATAACGATCAAATTCTCGGATTCCTGCGCAACGAAATCGGCCGAGCGCAGGCCGCGGCCGGCGACGCCTCCGCCGCGATGAAGACATTCCGGGACGCGATCGACGTCGACCCACAGACCACGCCCGCTTATCTGAACCTCGGCGACGTGCGCGCACAGCAGGGGAACCTCGCCGCCGCCATCGAAGCATGGGAGCGTCTGACACAGGTTCTACCGGACCGTGCGTATCTCGTCTTCGACCGGCTCGAGCGCGCATATCGCACGCTCAACGTGCCGTCGCGCTTCGTCGAGCTCTGCCAGCGAATCATCGCGAGAGACCCGCAGGAGTGGCGAGCCCGGCTGGCGTGGGCACGCCATTTGGGGGCGACCGGCCAACATCACGAAGCCTTCGATGTTCTGCTCGAAGCGCTCACGCGCCATCCCCATGGGCTTGCCATCCACCAGGAGATTTGGCTCGTGCTCTCGGCGCTCGGACTCGATGATGGCCTCGTCCGCCGGTACGTCGGCTTAGCGCGTGATGCAGTCTTCTACCTGGACCCTCACGTGTGCGTGCGCTGTCGATATCGGAGCACGGAGCTGCTGTGGCAATGCCCCCAGTGTCACGAGTGGAACACGTTCGTCGAGGAGCGGATTGCGCCGGCCAGGGGCGGCACCGCAGAAGCCATTGCCAGCGAGGCCTGACGGGCCGGTGCACCGCATCGCGCTCACCGGGGGAATCGCGACCGGCAAGAGTCACGTACGCGGGCGGTTCGATGCCCTCGGCGTGCCCACGATTGATGCTGACGTGCTCGCGAGAGAGGTCGTCGCGCCTGGAACGCCGGGGCTGGCCGCGGTCGTCCGTCGGTTCGGTGAGGACGTGCTGGATCCGAGCGGCTCCCTCAATCGACAGTCGCTGGCGGCGCTCGTCTTTTCGGACGTGCACGCCAGACACGATCTCGAGTCCATCATTCACCCGGCTGTCCGACTTGCCACAGAGCGATGGTTCGAGTCGCTGACGGCTCAAGGCCATCCTTTCGCCATAGCGGACATTCCGCTCCTGTACGAGGTCGGACGGGATCGCGACTTCGAGACAGTGATCGTGGTGGCGTGCGCGCCTGGCACCCAGCTTCGCCGACTGATGGCGCGGAACTCGCTCACCGAGGCCGAGGCGCGCCAGCGGCTGGACGCGCAGTTGCCGATCGACGACAAAGTCCGACGCGCGGACTATGTCATTCGTACCGATGGAACCTTCGCAGACACCGATCGCCAGGTTCGTGATGTGTACGAGAAGGTCGGGCGTCGTCCGACACCATAGCCTGACACCCGTGGCACGGGGGCTTCAGTAGCCTGACTCCGTAGCGTGGGGGCCTCAGCAGCCTGACACCCGTAGCGCGGGGGCTTCAGCCCCCGCAGGTACACCGCGTAGGTTGAAACCTGCGCTCTACGATTTTGCGCGGGCGTGTGCGGCTCGCAGCGTGTTCATCATGAGCATCGTGATCGTCAGGGGGCCAACGCCTCCGGGGACCGGCGTCATCGCACCGGCAACGTTCATGACATCCGGATGCACGTCGCCCACCAGCACCGACCCCTTCGACCTGAACAAGGCCAATCGGGGATGCCCCTCCGGAAAGAGCGCCGCGGCGATGCCCGGATCCGTGACCTGGTTCATGCCCACGTCGATGACCGTTGCCCCAGGTTTCACGAACTCGGGTGTCACCAGTCCAGGCTTCCCGACCGCAGCCACAAGGATGTCCGCCCTCCGGCAGACCGCGGGCAGATCGACTGTCCGTGAATGGCACACTGTGACCGTCGCGTCCCGGTGAAGAAGCAATAGCGCCATCGGCTTCCCAACGATGTCGCTCCGGCCGAGCACGACGGCTTGTCGTCCCGCAATCGCGACGGCCTCGCGCTGCAGAAGCTCGATGACGCCCGACGGGGTACAGGCGACGAGCTGCGGGCGGTTCTGAACAAGACGCCCCACGCTCTCGGCCGCGAAGGCGTCCACGTCCTTCTCAACCGCGATGGCGTCGAATATCTGTTGTGCGGCGCCGGCGCCCATGGTCTTTGGGAGCGGTGCCTGCACCAAGATGCCGTCGTGGTCCCGGCTGGCGTTCAAGCGCGCCACAACCGCGAGAACATCGGCGAGCGCTGCCGTCTCCGGCATCCGCTCACAGTCCGCGTAGAACCCGACCTCAGCCGCAGCGCGCAGCTTGTTTCTGACGTACACATGCGAGGCAGGATCGCCGCCGACGAGCACGATACCGAGGCCCGGCGGCCGGCCATGCGTCTTCGTGAACTCTGCCACCTGTGGCTTGATTTCCCCTTGCATCCGGGCGGCAAGCGCCTGCCCGTCCAGCAGCCGCGCCGTCACACGGCTACCGCCTCCTCGAGGGCCTTCACACTCTGCGGTCGTCCGAGAACGACCATCGCATCGCCGGCGCAAATGATCGACTCCGGAGGCGGATTGAACTCCATTCTCCCGTCGGCTCGCTGGATGGCGACGACAATGACGCCGAAGTTCCGACGAATAGCCGCGTCCGCGACGGTCTGTCCGATAGCGGGAGACCGCTCGTTGATGTGAACCTGCTCCATGGACAAGTCGAGATGTTCTGAGCTCGTCGCGAGCTGGACGAAATCGACGACTGCGGGCCGCAGCGCGGTCTGTGCCATATGACTGGCGCCAATCTGATAGGGCGAGATCACCCGATCGGCGCCCGCCCGGCGCAACCGGCGCTCGGCACCCTCGCCCTCGCCCCTGGCAATGATGAACAAATCCGGCTTCATCACTCGCGCCGTGAGCACCGCGTACACGTTCTCGGCGTCGGTGCCGACGGCGGCGATGAGACCTCGGGCGCGTCCAATGCCCACGCGCTCGAGCACCTCTTCATGGCTGGCGTCTGCCTGAACGGCAAGCCAGCCTCGCTCGATGACCGTGTGCACCCGGTCAGGGTCACGCTCCACGACGACGAACGGAACGCTCTGACGATCGAGTTCCTCAGCGATGATGCTACCGATGCGCCCGTAACCACAGAGGATGAAATGGTTCCGGACGCTTTCAAGCATGCGCGTGAAGCGGCGCTGCATCATCCGCCGCTGCAGGCCGCCCTCCGTGACCAGGGTCACCAGTGACGTAGCCGTATAGAGCGCGGTGCCGACACCGCTGACAATCAGCAGGACGGTAAACACCTGTCCCGCGCGTGACAGCGGATGCACTTCGCGAAAACCAACAGTCGCGACTGTCGTGACCGTCATGTAGAAGGCATCCCATATATTCCACCCTTCGACCACGACGTATCCGGTCGTGCCGCCGGCAATCGTTGCGAGAGAAAAGACGACGGCCAGCGGCAGTCCGCTGGCCCACGACCAGCGATCAGGCAACGGATCCCAGCCGGCTATGGTGTCTCGCATAGCCGAAGTAGAGCACCAGGCCGATCAGCAGCCACGCGCCCAGTCGCAGCCAGTTCGTCCAGCCAAGGCCGTAGATCATTGCGCCGCACACCACCACACCGAGCGTCGCCACGATCGGCAGCGCAGGAACTGAGAAGCCACGCGCCAGGTCTGGCCTGCGCCTGCGCATGATCCAAACGCCCGCGCACACGAGCATGAAGGCAAACAGCGTTCCGATGCTGGTCATCTCGCCGACTACGTCGCCGGGGATGAAGGCACCGAACAGGCCGGTAAACACCAAGAAAACGAGATTGGACTTCCAGGGTGTCTTGAAGCGTGGATGCACATCCGAAAAGATCTTGGGCACGAGCCCATCGTGGCTCATCGCATAGAACACTCGAGACTGCCCCAGCAACATCACGAGGATGACGGATGAGAATCCTGCGAGGATAGCGATGGTCACCAACCGGGACAACCACTCATACCCCGTCATGTATTTGGTGATGGCGAACGCGACCGACGCTTCCCGGCCAGCCGTGCGGAAGTCCTCGACCGTTGCGACGCCGCTCAGCACGTACGAGAACAGAACGTACAGGACCGTACAGACCGCCAGCGAGCCGAGAATACCGAATGGCATGTCGCGTTTCGGGTTCTTCGTCTCCTGTGCCGCCGTGGATACCGCATCGAAGCCGATGAACGCGAAGAACACCACGCCGGCCGCGCCCAGAATCCCCAAGACCCCTCCGTAGGCGTGTGTCACTCCTTGCGGCGTGACGTACGTCGTGGCTGCGGGAATGAGCGGAGTGTGGTTCGCCGGGTTGACAAATCCCCAACCGATCACAATCACCATCAATACGATCGAGACCTTCGTGATGACGATGATGTTGTTCACGAAAGCCGACTCCCGCGTCCCTCGAATGAGCAGTCCGGACAATATGGCGAGAATCACCACCGCCGGGATGTTCATGATTCCCTGAACACCGTCCATCGTCTCGAACGGCGAGTGACGCCATTCGTAGGGGATCTGCAGACCGATGTATTCGAGGACCCTGTTGAAGTATTCGCTCCACGCGATCGCGACCGTTGCGGCCCCGACGGCGTATTCGAGCACGAGGTCCCAGCCAATGATCCATGCGACGAACTCTCCCATGGTCGCGTACGAATACGTATAGGCGCTCCCGGAAATGGGGATCATCGAGGCAAACTCCGCATAGCAGAGCCCGGCGAACGCGCAGCCGACGGCTGCTACGAGGAACGCAATCGTCACCGCCGGACCCGACCGCTCGGCGATGGCCGCGGCGGTCCGGACGAACAGGCCGGCACCGATGATGCCGCCAATTCCGAGCGCGATGAGCGACCAGCCACCCAGCGTCCGCTTCAGCGTCCTCTCGCCACCCGCTTGCGCCTCTGCGAGGAGGCGCTCGATCGATTTGGTGCGAAAAAGTGAGCCAGCCACAGTCTCCCTCTCAGTTCTTCGTTGGCCGTCCGAGCCTCTTGCTCCCGCGGCCCTGCCGACTATACGCGATATTTCGCGAGGCCTTGAAGGTACGCCTTGGTCCTTCCGGACGCGTCCTTGGTGATCAGCAGGTCGCTGATCACAGCGACCGATGCTGCTCCGGCATCGATCACCGACACCGCATTTTGCAACGTGATGCCTCCGATCGCCACAACAGGCGTATGGCCCGCCAGCCGCGCCGCGGTGGACACGAGCTCCAGTCCCACGGCGCTGTAGCCGGCGTCCTTGGTGCTCGTGCCAAACACGGGACCCACCGCGATGTAACTGACCGGTTCCTGGAGAGCCGCTTCGATCTGCTGCACCGTATGGGTGGAAAAGCCGACAAGCGCATCGGGGCCGAGGAGACCGCGCGCGTCCACGGGACGGAGATCCTGCTGGCCCACATGCACGCCTGCCGCGCCGGACATCTTGGCGAGATCTGCACGGTCGTTGACGATGACCTGTGCCTCGTACCGTGCCGCAAGGGTCACGACCGCATCGCACAATTCGAGGAACGGGCCCGAGGCGAGATGCTTCGCGCGAACCTGGATGAGGCGCGCGCCGCCCTCGAGAAACGCGCGTGCGAGATCGACGGGCGCCCATCCTCCGCGACCGGCAACGTCGACGTCGAGAATGGCGTGAAGAAGGGGGAAGCGGTTCACGTCCAAATGAACCTGTCGTGCGAGGGTGCGACGGTGCGACGGAATGCCGAGGCCGGCACAGCGGCTGACCTAGGCCGATTCGGCCAGCTTGCTGTCGGCTGACTTTGGCTTGAACCGGTCCATGAACGACGTGCTCATCCGGCCCGCCCGGAAATCGGGGTCGTTGAGCACCTTGAGATGCAACGGCACTGAGGTCTTGATGCCCTCGATCACCGTCATCTCCAGCACCCGGCGCATACGAGCGATGGCCTCTTGACGGTCGCGGCCGTGCACGATGATCTTCGCGATCATCGAGTCGTAGTACGGGGAGATCGTGCACTCCGAGTGGGCAAACGAGTCCACCCGCACGCCGGGGCCACCAGGAATGTTGAACGCGTGAATCAGACCGGGCGACGGCGCGAACGTCTCTGGGTCTTCGGCGTTCACACGGCACTCGATCGAGTGACCCGTGAACGTCACGTCGCCCTGCTTGAATGACAAGCGATGGCCTGCGGCGATGCGGATCTGTTCCTTCACGATGTCGATGCCGGTGATCATCTCCGTGACGGGATGTTCGACCTGAAGACGCGTGTTCGTCTCCATGTAGTAGAACTTGCCCTCACCGTCCATCAGGAACTCGAAGGTGCCGGCGTTCGTGTATTGCACGGCCCTGGCGGCATCGACCACGAGGTTCCCCATCTTGCGGCGGATCTTGTCCGGCAAGACCGGTGAGGGCGACTCCTCGATGAGCTTCTGGTGGCGGCGCTGGATCGAACACTCGCGCTCGCCGAGATGCACCACGTTACCGTGGTGATCGCCCATGATCTGGAACTCGATGTGACGTGGATTTTCCAGGTACTTCTCCACGTACACGTCACCGTTGCCGAACGCCGCTTCGGCTTCGCGTTGTGCCGTGCGCAAGGCCATCGGCATCTCGCTCGGGTTCCGAACGATCCGCATCCCGCGGCCACCCCCGCCGGCGACGGCCTTGACGATGACGGGATATCCGATTTCCTTGGCGACCTTCAGCGCGCTTTCCTCACCATCCACCGGACCGTCACTGCCTGGCAGCATGGGCAACCCGGCCTTTTTCATGGCCTTCTTGGCCCGAGCCTTGTCGCCCAGCAGCTTGATCACATTGGGGTCAGGCCCGATGAAGCGGATATGGCACGCCCCGCAGACCTCCGCCAGATATGCGCTCTCGGAGAGGAATCCGTAACCCGGGTGAATGGCATCTGCACCCGTAATCTCCGCCGCACTGATGATGGCGGGCACATTCAAGTAGCTGTCGGCGCTCCGAGCGGGTCCGATGCACACATCCTCGTCCGCAAACCGGACGTGCAGGGAATTCTCATCGGCCTCTGAGTACACGGCCACAGTCTTGACGCCGAGCTCGCGGCACGCGTGAATGATTCGAAGGGCGATCTCGCCGCGGTTGGCTATGAGAATCTTTTTGAACATGTTCAGGCTGGTTTAATGGCAAACAGTCGTTCGCCGTACTGCACAGCTTGCCCGTTCTCTACGTATACCTTGACGATCTCTCCATCGCATTCGGCGTTGATCTCGTTCATGAGCTTCATCGCCTCGATGATGCAGATGACCTGGCCCTTCTTTACCGGCTGACCCACCTCGGCCAACGGTGTCGCGCCCGGTTCCGAGGCGCGGTAGAACGTGCCCACGATCGGCGACTTGATGACGGCAAGGTCGACGTCTTCGCCCGTCTCGGTCAGCGCCGTCGGCTCAGCCACCGCGGAGGCCGGCGAGACCGCCGGAGCACCGTTTGCCGCTGGAGCGAACGCCGGTGGCATGGCGGTCATGCCCGCGGGCCACTGGGCTCCCGTGTTCTTCCGCAACCGTAACTTGACGTTGTCTCGTTCGAGCTCGAATTCGGCGAGCTCATGCTCGCGCATCAACTCGAGGATCTGCTTGATGTCGTCTAGGTCCATTCAATCGATCCGGCAGGTCCAAAGAACAGGACCCGCCCTACGATATGTAGGCCGGGCCTTGCTTTCCAGACCCGGCGTGCATCTATCCACACGCCAGCAGCTCGCGCGACACGGAGGTGAGCACCTCACATCCGGTCTCGGTTACCAAGACGTCGTCCTCGATACGCACGCCACCCCATCCGGGGAGGTATGCGCCCGGCTCGATCGTGAAGACCATTCCAGCTTCGATAGGCACAGTCGGCACGTCGGTCCTGCGCCGCGATAGCCTGGGTTCTTCGTGGACATCCAAGCCGATTCCGTGGCCGGTACCGTGACCGAACGCTTCGCCGAGCCCGCGAGACTCCAATATATCGCGCGCGGCGGCATCAATGGCGGCGGTATCGATGCCCGGCCGCACAGCCGCAATGGCAGCTTGCTGAGCAGCGTGGACGGCAGCGTGGATGCGCCGAGCTTCTTCGGTCGGTAGCCCAACCGACACGGTTCGTGTCAAATCGGAGCAGTATCCGTCGTACACGCCGCCGAAGTCCAGCACCACGACGTCGCCGGACGCCAGCACCCGGTCGCCGGCGCGATGGTGCGGCAACGCGGCGTGAGGTCCCGAGGCGACGATCGTGTCGAACGCCGCACGCTCGTATCCCTGGTCGCGCAGCGCCGCCTCGATCACGGCTGCCACGCGTCGTTCGGTGACCCCAGACCTGACCGCGTCGAAGGCGCTGTACGCAACGGCGGACAACCTTGCCGCTGATTCGCGTAGCGTGGCAATCTCCTCGGTCCCCTTGATCAGGCGTGCCCGCTCGACCACCCGCTCAGTTGACCGCAAGTCCACGCGCGCACCTTCCGCACCGAGCTCGGCCCGCAGCCATTCGTAGCGAGCGACGCTCAGGTGGGCAGCCTCGAAGCCAGTCGTGGCGTGAGAGAGTTCTCTCAGGCACGCAACGAGGGCCTCGTCGTAACTGCCAGGTACTTGCCACATGCGAAGGCCCGGGCAGGCCCCCGGCGACTCCTGCAAAAGACGGACGGCCTCGTAGTATCGAGTGTCGACGAGCAGGTGCGCCGCATCTGGCGAGACCACCAGGATCCCGGCGGAGCCAATGTGATTCGTGAGATAGCGAATGTTCGCCGAGCAGGTGACGACCAGCGCGTCGAGACCGGCAGCGCCAAGCGTCTGGCGCACGGCCGACAGCCGCCGGATCAAGGTGGAAGAGCTGGGTCGTGTCATCGCGATGGAGATCGGCAGGCCAAGAATACCGGAGCTCGAACACCGAGTCCGCTGCGCAAAATGAAACCGGGTTTGGTTTTCGGTCGAACCTGAAAACCAAACCCGGTGTCGTACTGTTTGCCGTGCGCTACGTGACGGCGACCGTCACGATCCTCGTTGAGGTTCGTCCCAAATCATCAGTGATGGTCAGCTTGACTAGATACGTCCCCGCCGCACCGTAAGCATGCTGGGCGAGAGGCGATGCCCCATTTGTCGTCCCGCCGTCGCCGAATTCCCATGCGTAGTCGACAATCGTTGCGCCCGCCCCGACCGTCGAAGTCGTGGCGTTGAATGTGACCGGCCCGCCCACTACCGTCTGCGTCGTCGAAAACAGCGCTGTCGGCGCCGCCGGCCCAGCGACCGACACCGATCTGGTCGTCGAGGCCACGCCGCCGCGGTCGTCGACTACGGTCAGCGTAATCGTGTAAAAGCCTGGAGAGGGGTACTTCCGTGTCACCACGATCCCTGTGTCAGTGGACAGATTCGTGGAGTCTCCGAAGTTCCAAAGATAGGAGCAACGGCTGCCACACGCGACACCCTCGTCCGTCGTCGTCGAGGCGTTGAGTGTAATCGTCTCGTTCACGTTCGCGACGCTGGGAACGACCGTGAACGCCGCGATTGGAAGTCTGTTGGCCGCAGGAATTCCTTGCGGGGGAACCAGCTCGACGACCACGGACCGACGGGGGATGGTCGGATCGCCGAAAACCGCCTGCGAATCCGATCCGACTGGCTCCACCTCGATTCGAAGCGTCACTGGCGAAGTCGGCATCGTCGCCGGGGCCGCCGGGGCCGTGATGACGACCGTGGCGCGACCCAGCGCGTCCGTTGGGGTGATCTGAGCCGACGGCGTGACCAGGCTGCCGTCAGACGAGGTCACACTCCAGCGCAGGGCGAGGCCGCGGACTGGCTGTGGTTCAGGTGACCCATCAAGCACGGTGGCAGTGACCGCGCTCTGCGAGCTACCGTCCTGTGGCAAGTGGTCGGGCGTCGCCGTCACGGCGATCGTACAGAAGCCTCCGACGACGTCTTTGCAGACCTGCGCGTGGGATAGCTCGGACGGTCCAGACAGCTCTGGCGCGTTCTGGCTCTTGACCTGACAGCCAGTCGCGGTGGCTGCGACAAGGAACATCGCCGCCAGTCGGACTTTGCTTACTCCGCGGGTAAAGTGGCTCTGCATGCTATGTCCTACTCAGGGTCGCCAAAGTTCCCAAACGAAATCCCGATCGACCCGGTTGCGATCACGTCGTTGCCAGCCAAGTCCCGACCGAAGAAGGTCACCTCGGCGATCGTAGAGATGAGGTTGAAGTTCCTCGCGAGGGCAACCAGCGGTGCCTCTGTTTTCGCGATGTGTCGGACGATCTCGAAGCCCTGACTGATTGACCCCTCAACGGGCACAGTGAACGTGGTTGCCCCGTCGAAGGGGAACGGCACGTCCACTCCCGGGGTCTTGCGCCCATCGGACCGGACGTAGGTCACTCGGTAACGCGTGAACGTCACAGCATTGAGTGGGCTCGGCGACGAAGCAAGGCCTGGCTGGCCGGGGTCCTTCAGCGTCATGACCATCGTCACTTGCCCGATATCGCTGAAGATGGTTGGCGACTGAACCTGCGCGCCATTGACGGACCGCTCGACAATGGTCTCCACGTCGGAGTTCAGCGTCCCTCCGAATTCGTCGGGCTCCGCCCCCGAGGCAGCCAACATGCTCTGGACGTACACCTGCGAGGGTGACCGGCCCTGCCGCACGTATTCGCCGCAACTGGTCATCAGCATTGTGAGTGCCGCGACCACGATTACCTTCGTATGACTGATCGACTTCGGTGTCACAGTTCCTCTCCTAGAGCTTCACGATCTTCGGCGTGATGAAAATCAGCAGCTCTCGGCTTTCGTCCTCCGCGAGGTTTCGCTTGAACAACCATCCGAGCAGGGGGATCCGGTGAAGACCTGGCGTCCGGTCCTGCGTCGCTTGTTCACGGCTGACATAGATTCCGCCGATGACTGTCGTTTCCCCATCGCTCACGAGCACCTGCGTCACGGCGCGTTGCGTGTCGATGGGAGGAATGTTGTTGACCGAACGGCTGAAGTCTGGCGACTCGTTGGCCACCGAGATTCGCATGATGACGGTGTTCGACGCCGTGATCTGAGGCGTCACTTTGAGCGTGAGCGCTGCGTCACGGAAAGACACCGTCACCGTGTTGTTCGCCACGGTTTGAATCGGAATCTGCACGCCCTGCGTGATCTCGGCCTCGACGTTGTTCTGCGTGGCCACGCGCGGGGTTGAAAGAATGCGACCCTGACCCGATGTCTCGAGGGCCGACAATGCCAAGTCGAGGTTCACGGCCCCATTGATCGAACCAAGCGCCAACCCAATCCCAGATGTCGCACCCACGACGCCGAGGTTGACCACGCTACCGGCGGAATCCTCCGGTGAATTCGGGGCCGACTGCGTCTGTCCCGTCCGTCCCGTGACGCTGGCCTGGTTCGGGAATGCGGTGGGCAAGGTGTTGCCAAGCGCCTGGCTCGCCCGTCCGTTGAAGCCCCACTGCACGCCAAGCCGAGAGGCGAACGAGCGGTTCGTCTGCACGATGCGGGCCTCGATCTCGACCTGAGGCTGCGGCACGTCCAGCGTCGTGATCAGTCCGTTGGCGCGCTCGAGCCGATCGGGAAGGTCATTGATGATGATCGTGTTCGTGCGCGCATCGGTCTGGATTGACCCACGCTGAGAAAGCGCAGTCGACGTCAGCAGGGCGCGCAGATCCTCGGCGCGCGCATAGCTCAGCGGACGAGTCATGACGCGCAGCTCTCCCGCCAGCGCCTGCTCTTCCTGCAGTTTGCGGCGTTGCGATTCTTCGTCGGCCAGCACTGTCAGCGGCGCAACACGGACGATGGTCGCGTCCACCATGTACCCAAGGCGATTCGCGCGCAGGATGATGTCGAGCGCCTGGTCCCAAGGCACGTCTCTCAATGCGACGTCCACGGTGCCTTGAATCGTCGGATCGATGACGATGTTCAGGCCGCTAATCTCCGCGAACGTGCGGAGCACAGCGCGCAGATCGGCACCTTGGAAGTCGAGACTCACCGGGTGACCGGTATATCGAGGCGCCGCGGGATTGGCTTGTGCCGGAGGTGGAGCGGGCGCCGTCTGCGCAGCCTGCGCCTGCGCAGGCGCTGCGGCAGGAGGAGGCCCTTGGCCCGACGCTCCCGCCTGCTGTGCCGGCGCAGATACCGGCGCCGGCGAGCTCACGGAAGGACCGCGAACCGGCACCACGGGATCGGCCACCGGCTCATCAAACACGACGGTGAGGTTGTTGCCGTCTGGAGACGACTCGACACGATAGGTCGCAACGCGCGACAGGTCCAGCGTCACTTGCGTGAGCAGCGGCGAGCTCGGGCTCAACCCTATTCGAACGCGCTCGACGGGGCCCTGGCCGACGCTGGTCGACAGCGGGACCGCAGACGTTACGTTCGGAAGTTCGAGCACGAGACGGCGAGGGCCTTCCTTGGGCTCGATCGCGCTCGTATACGAGAGACGGGACGTGCTGAGAAGCGTCACCGCCGTCGCGTTCCCACGCTTGGTTACCCGCACGTCACGAATCACGTTCGACGGGCCGGCCAGACTGATCGCGCCGGGTCGCGGCGAGCTCGAGTCTGGACGGTCGGCTTCCACGAAAATCACATTGCGCGCGCTGCGGACGCGGGGGCGCATCGCGGAAGTCAACGTCATACTGATGCGCGCGACCGCGGCACCGTCAATCGCATGGCCGGTCTGCACTTCGACGGCCGTAATCGGATGGCGGGGGTCGGCCCTGAAGTTCTCCACAACGCCCGCGGTATCGACATCTCGCAGCTCGACGACGAATGTTCGCGGGTCTGGTTGGGACGCGACGTAGGGCACGGGATCCGACGCTTCTATCGTGACGACGCCCATGCGCTCATCAACCTGCGACGCGATCTTCTTGAGCGTGGCCATCTCTGCGCGCGCTGCTCTGGCGACGAGTGGCGTGATGACGCCGACCGCCATGGCGACGCACAGCCCCAGCAGCAGTGAGTAGCGATTCCGTACCCTCTCCATTACTTGGCCTCTTCCTGTCGCAACATCTTCCGCACTTCGCGCTCTTTCTCGAGGGAAAGCGGGTCGTTCACTTGCTGGAGCATGACCACCGCGTTGGCCGTAATGGCTCGAATGGTGCCGTCCATCAGCCGCTCACCGGCGCGCACGATGTAGGTCTTCTCGTCAGAGCCCTGGAGAATTGCGACGAAACCCTCGCGGCTGGCCATCGTCCCTCGCAGGGTGACCTCGCCGACGCCGAGCCCGCTGAGGCCCGCCACACGGGCGCCAGCTGCACTACCTTTGGCATCGGAGCCGCGCCGCAACAGACTGATGAACGGATCACGCCGGCCCTCGGCCTTGTAGGTGAAGCCGGGGGTCTCGAGCGGAAGCACAGGTTGGGGCTGATCTGGCTTGGCTGGTTCAGACGCTGCGGTACTCGGCTGCGTCGGAGCCGCCTGAGAGGGTGCGGCGGTCTGTCCAGCGCACACCTCCGGAATCAGAAGTGCGAGAAGCACGCCCACGCCGATGCCCCGGATCACAGTGTCACCCCGCTCTTCTCGCCGTGCGCGGCCGCCTGACCCGCAGGCTTCGGCGTTGCCGCGACAGGTTTCTTCTCCAGGAGCACGAAGGTCGTGGCGGTGCACTGGGCGTTGATCGTCGCGCCGCCTGTCGGGTTCTCGCGCGCGATGATCTTGATGGCGCCCACGTTGATGATTCGCGGGAACTTGCTCACACGCTCGAGGAATGCACCGAGGTCGTGATATGAGCCTTCGAGCTGCAGCCCAATCGGCCACTCGGCGTGCAAGTCCTTGTTGGCGACCGCGTGCGGCTCGAAGCCGCGGATCGTGAGATTCGACTGCGTCGCCATGCCCTGGACACGGCGCAGCAAATCGGCGACGTCGCGTTCCTCGGGCAGCACGGCGCGCAGACGTTCGAGTTGTGCCTCGAGGTTCACGACCTCTTTGCGAAATTCAGGAAGACGCCGGGCCGTCGACAGGCCGCGGTCGATCTCGGCTCGGACAGTGGCGAGCTGCGCTTGGCGACCGGCGATGCTCTCTTGTGCTGCTTGCGCGTACCAATACCAGAAGGCGCCGACAAGGCCCGCCGACAGCACGACGAAGGTGCCGATCTGCCCGTACCAAGGCAGCTTGTTGAAGTTGAGAGAGATGGCCATTAGCGCGCCGCTCCCGGTGCTGGGGCGCCCGCGGGCCCTGCGGGACCGCCCGCGACCTGCGCACGCACCGTGAACTGAATCAACTCGACGCCTGCCGTTCCCTGCGCTGCTGTCCCCGACTCGACCTGGCTCTTCACGATTTCGATCGGCTTCTGAAGCACGGCGTTGTTGCCGAGGTTGCCGACAAAGTCGGACAGCGCGATGAGCGTGGTGCTACGACCTTGAATGGTGACCGAGGGGCCATCCTGTTCGAGCTGCGTCAGCCACAGCATGTCGGGGAGGCTTCGGCTGATGTGATCAAGCAATTGGACCGGGAGGCTTTGGCCGCTGCGCAGCCGCTCGATGAGGCTGACGCGCTGCTGCAGCTGCGTCCGCCGTGCTTCGAACTGCTGGACCTCGACGAGCAGCGACCGCAAACGTGCGGCTTCCTGCTGCGCCGAAGCGATCTCGGCGTCGACGCGTGTCGATGCTTGCCCGAGTGACCGGTACCACCACCCGATGCCGAGGACCGTCGCCACCAGAACCAGGCTGCACGCGGCCGTCAGCCGCTGGCCCATGTCAAACGACGGCGCTTTGCGCGCCTTCTGGCGCTCGACTCCGAGAAGATTGATGCGAATCATCGGTCGCCTGCCTGTCTGAGCGCGAGACCCACGGCTACCGCCGCTGTCGCCGAGACGTCTTTCGCCTCAGCTCCACCAAGCTTCTTGGGATCCCACGTCACCGCGCGGAATGGATCGAAATGCTCGACTGGCGCTCCGAGGCGTTCTTGGAGCAGCTCACGAAATCCATCGACCCGCGAGACCCCACCGCTCAACATCACGTGTTCGATCTTCTCAACGGAGGCCGTGGCCCTGAAAAAGTCGAAGCTCTTCTGGATTTCCAGAAGGACGTTCTCGGTGACGGCGCGCAGCACCGGCTGCGCCTCTTCGAAGGTGGCGCCGTCTACCGGCACTCCTCTCTTGAGCTGTTCGGCAGACTCGAACGGCAAATCCAGTTCCTTCTGAACGGCCTCGGTGTAGGCGTTGCCACCAATTGAGACGTCGCGGGTGAAGACCGACTGGTCGCCCTGCAGGATGTTGATGTTGATCGAGCTGGCGCCAGCGTTGAGCAACGCCACAACCCTGTTCTTTTCGAGGCCGTAGTTGACCTCGTAGGCGTTCTGGAGCGCGAACGCATCAACGTCCATGACGACCGGCGTCCGCCCCGCCTGAGCAATGACGCTCGTGTAGTCGCCGATCTTTTCTTTCTTCGCAGCAACCAGAAGCACTTCCATGCTGCCGCGCGCATCGGGGCCAGTGCCGGGAACGAGAATCTGGTAGTCGAGGTTGACGTCCTGAATGTCGAAGGGGATGTATTGTTCCGCTTCCCAGTAAATCGAGTCGCGCAGCTCCGATTCGGTCATCACGGGCAGGGTGATCTTCTTGACGATCACGGTGTTCCCGGAGAGCGACGCGCAGACATCCCTTGTCTTGAAGGTCTTATGGTTCTCGAACAGACGCCGGATGGAGTCAGCGACCGCCTCGGCATCGATGATCGCGCCGTCCACAATGGAGTCGGGCGGGACCGATTGGGTGGCGAACGCAGTGACGCGAAACGCCTTCCCCGCGGGCTTGAGCTCGACTGCTTTGACCGAGCTCGACCCGATGTCGAGGCCAACGACTGTCTTCGGTTTGCGAAACACTAGTGTCACTCCCCTGTCTTCTGTCCCTTGGCTCAGCCTTGCAAAGCAACAGACGGCCAATTACGGGCCATCGCGCGCAACGGCGGGGCCGCGGCTTACAGAACCAGTCGGTCCCTAACAGTTCCGTCAGGCCCGGCGATTCCATGGGCGTTTGACAAGTCTGTTATCGGCCGCTGTAGCCGAACCATAAGAACGCCAATGCTTGACAGTGCTGCAAACCGTGCATATCATTGGGGTTTGCAGTTGCAGGGGCACGTGTGTCCAGAAGCACGTGCGGCAAGTAAGGTCCCGCCGGCGAGGGGTGGGGGCCGCCTGCGACTTCGAGCGGTCCCTACCGCGCGACGTGGTGGGTGCGAGCGAAGGACTCCCTAATATCCATGCGTACGTTCGTGGCAAGCGCGAAGAATACGGACACCCGGTGGCACGTTATTGACGCAGGTGGCCAGGTGCTCGGTCGGGTGGCGACATTGGCGGCTCGACTGCTGCAGGGTAAGCACAAGCCGATTTACACCACCTTCATCGACACCGGGGATCACGTCGTGATTGTCAACGCGGCGACAGTCAAGCTGACCGGTCGGAAGGAAGACCAGAAGCTGTATCGTCGGCACAGCGGATATGAGGGTGGACTGCGCGAGGAACGCGCGGGCGTTCTACGCAAGCGACAGCCAGTTCGTCTGGTGGAGGAAGCCATTCGCGGCATGCTCCCGAAGACCAAGATGGGGGATGCGATGTACCGGAAGTTGAAGGTTTACGCACGAGCAGATCACCCCCACACTGCCCAACAGCCTTCTCGTATCGAGGTCGTGTAGCCTTGCCAAGTCTCGAATATTACGCAACCGGCCGCCGCAAGACATCAACCGCCCGCGTGTTCCTTCGTCCTGGCAAGGGCACCATAACCGTCAACCACCGAGAGTTCGAGAACTTCTTTCCGACCGACTCGCTTCGCACGCAAGTCCGTCGTCCGTTGCTCCTGACGGAGACGGGGGAAAGGTTCGACGTCCTGGCAACCGTGGCCGGCGGCGGCATCAATGGTCAGGCGGGTGCTATCCGCCTCGGCATTGCTCGCGCGCTCGTCGAGTTCAACCTCGAGCTTCGCAAGCAGCTCAAGAAGGACGGACTGCTGACGTCGGATTCGCGCATCAAGGAACGGAAGAAGTACGGCTTGGCTGGCGCACGGAAACGCTTCCAGTTCAGCAAACGCTAGAGACGAGGGAGGAATCTTGTCCGGTATTGCAATAAAGGATCTTCTGGAGGCGGGAGTTCACTTCGGCCACCAAACCAAGCGGTGGAATCCGAAGATGAAGACGTTCATTTTCGGTGAGCGGAACGGGATTTACATCCTCGACCTGAACAAGACGGCAAAGAAGTTCCGCGAGGCCGAAGAGTACGTCACCAACCTGGCGGCCGACGGACGCACCGTGCTCTTCGTGGGCACCAAGCGCCAAGCGCAGGACGTCATCGCCGAAGAGGCACAGCGTTGCGGGATGTATTACATCAACCAACGCTGGCTCGGTGGCCTGTTGACGAACTTCACGACGATTCAGCGCAGTCTCGGACGTCTCCGCGACCTTGAAGCGATGGTCACCGACGGCCGTTACGACACGCTTTCGAAGAAGGAAATCGCGCGGAACGAAAAGGAGAAGCGGAAGCTCCTGAAGAACCTCGAGGGCATCCGTCTGATGTCTCGGTTGCCCGACGCGATTTTTGTCGTCGATACGGGCAAAGAGAAGATCGCAGTCGACGAAGCGCGAAAGCTCAAGATTCCGGTGATCGGCATCGTGGACACCAACTGCGACCCCGACGAGGTCGACTATGTGATCCCCGGAAACGACGACGCCTTGCGATCGATTCGGCTGTTTGCATCGAAGATTGCCGAAGCGGTCACCAGCGGCCGCTCGCAGCGCGAATCAAGGCTGGCCGAAGAGGCCGCAACCCAGGCCGAGGAGACCGCGGCCGCCGACGCCGCCGCGCGCCTGACGCGCGCCGTGCGACCGCAGCGACGCAGCGAAACAGCGCCGGCCGGCGCCTAGGGTTCACGGTGGCTTCCGGCTTGAGCCGGAAGGCACAAGGCAGGTTTGGCGCGCCGGCCTCACAGCCGGCGCTTCCTTTGTACGAGAGTCGAGAGATGGCAACTATTACTGCAGACCAAGTCAAACAACTCCGCGACAAGACGGGTGCGGGCATGATGGAGTGCAAGGCCGCGCTGAGCGAGGCTGGGGGGAACATCGAGGAAGCTGTAACGCTGCTCCGCAAGCGAGGCCTCGCCCAAGCCGCCAAGCGCGCCGGGCGCACGACCGCGCAAGGCATCATCGGCAGCTACATCCACCTGGGCGGCAAGATCGGTGTGCTAGTTGAGGTGAACTGCGAATCGGACTTCGTGGCCCGGACCGACGACTTCTCCGGCCTGGTGAAGGAAGTGGCGATGCATGTCGCCGCCGCCGACCCGAAATGGGTCAGGCGGGAGGACGTTCCCGCCGAGGCGATCGAGAAAGAGAAGTCGATCTATCGAGCGCAAATGGAGAACACCGGGAAGCCGGCGCACGTGCTCGACAAGATCATCGAAGGCAAGCTTGGAAGCTTCTACTCCCAGTTCGTGCTGCTCGAGCAGCCTTCGATTCGCGACCCGAACGTCACAATCGCTCAGCTCGTAGCGCAGGCAAGCGCCAAGACCGGAGAGAACATCCAGGTCGGCCGCTTCGTCCGCTTCCGCGTCGGCGACACCGCTGAGTAGATATGCTTTGCCCTAGGGATAACTCCCAACTACTGCTTGTCCAACTTCCAACTCCCAAGTTTCACGCTGCTGGGCTCTTTGGGAGTTGGACAAGCTGTGGTTGGAAGTTGGGCGTTGAGCAGGTACCGATATAATCGCTCGCTGATGCCTTCCGACGCCGCTCCAGCTTCCCCATCCCCCGTTTACAAGCGCGTTCTCCTCAAGCTCTCCGGTGAAGCCCTCATGGGTGAGCAGCAGTTTGGGGTAGATCCGGAAGTGGCCTCGCGCATCGCCCGCGACGTCAAAGAGATTCAGGGCCTCGGTGTCGAGACGGCGATCGTCATCGGAGGTGGCAACATCTTTCGGGGGTTGGCAGCCAGCACGCGGGGGATGGATCGAGCGACTGCCGACTACATGGGCATGCTGGCCACTGTCATCAATGCACTGGCACTGCAAGACGCGCTCGAACAGCACAGTGTGCTGACGCGCGTTGTCACAGCCATTGAGATGCGCGCCGTCGCGGAGCCTTTCATACGCCGCCGGGCGATCAGACATCTCGAGAAGGGCCGCGTCGTGATTTTTGCGGCCGGCACCGGCAATCCGTATTTCACGACGGATACGGCCGCCGCCCTCAGGGCCATGGAAATCAAGGCAGATGTCATTCTGAAGGGCACAAAGGTCGACGGTGTGTACACGGCAGACCCGATGCTCGATCCGCACGCGACAAAATACGCGACGATTTCCTATCTCCAAGTGCTCGAGAGACAGCTCAAGGTCATGGACGCAACGGCGATCTCGCTGTGCATGGATAACAAGCTGCCGATTGTCATCTTCGACTTGCGCGCGCCAGGCAACATCAGACGCGTCGTGCTGGGGGATCCGGTAGGGACGACAGTATCGAATTGAATCCGCGCGGGCTGAAATCTGCGCGCTACATGTGACGTAGAGCGGGGGCTTTAGCCCCGCTTGGCGACGGCCTGGTGACACCATGGATTTCAACGACCTGAAAGGCATGTTCGGCGCGGTCAAGACGAAAATGGACGCGGCAATCGACAGGGTTCGGCGCGACATGGCCGGCGTCCGCACGGGCCGGGCCACAGTCAGCTTGCTCGACGGCGTACAGGTCGAGGCATACGGCAGCAAGATGCCGATCAATCAGGTGGCCACGCTCTCGATTCCCGAGCCAGCGATGATCATCGCCCAGCCATTCGATCCGTCGCTGATGGGCGCCATCGAGAAGGCGATCCGCGTGTCGGATCTCGGTCTCAATCCGGCCAACGACGGCAAGGTCGTTCGCATTCCCATACCTGCGTTGACCGAAGAGCGCCGCAAGGAACTTTCGCGGCACGTGCACAAACAGGCTGAGGAGGGGCGCAACGTCGTGCGTCAGGTCCGGCGCGACGCGAACGAGCGGCTGAAGAAGCTCCTGAAGGAACACAAGGTCTCAGAAGACGACGAGCGGAAGGGACTCGAGCAGGTTCAGAAGGTCACCGACGACCACGTGAAGCTGATCGATGAGTTGCAGAAGAAGAAGGATCAGGAACTACTGGGACACTAATCCCCGAACGACACGCCTAAGGCACGGGCGGTCAGAAGCAGGTCGTAGTCCAAGGGAACGGTCTTCGTCTTACCCACGACTTCCCCGATCGGGATCGGCACGATGTCGGGCGGATGGTTGGCCACCATTTTTCCGAACTGGCCACGCAGCAGGAGTTCGACTGCCTTCCCGCCAAATCTGGTCGCCAGCGCTCGATCGAAGGCCGTTGGCGCCCCCCCGCGTTGCAAGTGACCGAGCACGACGGCCCGCGTCTCTTTGCCCGTGAGCTTGGCCAGTTGTCCTGCGCATACGCCCCCTGCCCCACCGAGGCGCTCTGCCTGGCCGCCATGTGCGGCCTCGATCACTGACACGGTACCGTCAAGCGGACGCGCTCCCTCGGCGACCACGACGATGCTGAACCGTGCGCCACGGGTTTCCCGATCCCGGATGCACTCCGCCACTCTCTTGAGGTCGTACGGAATCTCCGGAATCAGGATGACGTCAGCGCCTCCGGCCACGCCACCGTGCAACGCGATCCATCCGGCATTGCGGCCCATGACCTCGGCGACCATCACCCGGTGATGAGCTTCGGCGGTGGTATGGAGGCGATCGATCGCATCGGTCGCAAAGCTCACGGCGGTGTCGAACCCGAAACAGCTCGTTGTACCAACGATGTCGTTGTCGATAGTCTTGGGCACGCACACGAGAGGAATGCCCTTCTTGTAGAACTCGTAAGAAATGGCGAGCGTCCCATCGCCGCCGATGCAGACCAGCGCGTCCAGACGCATCCGCTGGAACATCTCCATCACGCGATCTGAGTAGTCGAACGTACCTTCGGCGGTCGTGATGGGGTGCAAGAACGGATTGCCGCGGTTGACTGTGCCGAGAATCGTGCCGCCGAGACGCAGAATCCCGGTCACATCGCGAGGACCAAGCAGGCGTGACTTTTCCGGATAGATCAACCCGTCAAAGCTGTCCTCGATCCCCCAGACTTCAGCGCCCGAGTTATGGGCCGTCTTGACGACGGCGCGAATCACGGCGTTCAATCCTGGAGCGTCGCCACCTCCGGTGAGGACGCCAATCTTTTTGACATTGGGCATCGATCTCTGACTATATCGCGGCTTTGCCACTACATTTTTGCGGACATCGATGAAGCGTCGCGCGTTGCCGGCGACAAATTGTGCGTGCTAGACTGGCTGGTCCGGTCGGTCTGAAAGCGACTGACCGTCGTGACGCTCGATCACGCGTCACGGCTGACAGGGGCGGCTAGCTCAGTTGGGAGAGCGCTGCGTTCGCAATGCAGAGGTCACGAGTTCGAGCCTCGTGCCGTCCACCACTCCCCTCCAACAGTTCTTGTTCTCCAGTTTCTCCGCGATCGGGTTCCAAATCCTCGGTCAACGACTGATGCAAACATGTGCATCCGCCGATACCACACGCCATGACCTCATCGAAATCGTGGCTGTTCGTACGCAGAGCTCGCGGAGCTTCATCGGCGGCGAAGGCCACAAATGTGTCGTCAGGAGTTCGTCGTCTCGCCCGAAACATGCTCGCGCCCCTGATGATGCCGCACTTGGTGTGCCCCGATTGTCGGCAGCCAGGCCGCCTCCTCGAGAGCGCGAGTCACTTCACGTACGTCGACCACTATCGCTGCGACGCCTGCGGACACTTGTGGCCCCATCATAGAGACACTGCAGCCTCTACGGTCAACCCGACGTACGACAGGAAGCTCCCCATCCGACCCAAGAGGAGATAGAGCGAGGTGATGAGCCCGTATTCGGGTGAGGAAAGACATCCAATCAGCGGACTGACCCCCTAGGTCTAGCACTGTAAGTGCCTCCGAACGCTGGCGTTTCATTGGGCCCTGAACTGGCCAGGCTCTTGCCTATATGCACAGCAACCTCCCCGGCTCACGGACCAAGGAGATGGGCACGTCCCGGCGCCACCTTGCGAAATGCTCAACGGCTGCTGCACGTGCCCTTCTCCACCGTCTGTTACTTAACTAGGCTTCCCGCTCTAGTAGGTACGTCTTACCTGTAAAATGCACAACGGGTCTTGATCAGTTGCGCACTCCGCTAGCGCGAGCGCACATGCTCGCCATTTCGGCCTTTCGGGAAGCACAGCAGGCCGCCATCCCTTTTGAGTCGCTCGTTCCCCTCGGCAGTCTGCGGCGGTACGCCCCGGATGTGGGCGACGTGTCGCTCCTGGCGATCGCGTCTCAGGAGCTGCACAAGAGCATCCTGACCGCCTTCGGAAGCCTGCCATCGGTGTCCAGTGTGCTGGAGGAAACAACGTCGAGCGTGACGACGGCGACCAAACGCGGGCACCTCACGGTGCGCGTCGCGGCACCGGAACACGCCGGGGCCGCGCTCGCCTGGTATACCGGGTCGAGACGACACACGGAACAACTCGTGGAGCGTGCCACCCATCGAGGAATCACGTTCGCCAACGGCCAGATGACTCGCGCGGGCCAGGCAATCGCCACGATGTCCGAGATTGACGTGTACCGCCATCTGGAGTTGCCTCTCATTCCGCCGGAACTGCGAGAAGGCGCTGACGAAATCGACGCCGCAGTACGCGGGGCCTTGCCCCAGCTCGTCACCGACCTCGACATCAAAGGCGATCTCCACATGCATAGCATCTGGAGCGATGGGCGAGACACGGTGGAGGCGATGGTGCGCGGGGCTCGCCAGCTGAGGTACGAGTATCTGGCCATCACGGATCATTCCCACCGTGCGATGGCGTCCAGGACCCTGGTGGCCGACGACGTTCTCAAACAACGTGAAGAAATCCAGTCGATCAGGTCGTTCGTCCACGGGATCGAGATCCTGCACGGCATCGAGGTCGACATCATGCACGACGGCACATTGGATTTCTCCGACGAGGTGCTCGAAGGTTTTGACATCGTGCTCGCGTCGCTGCACGACTCCGGATTCGATACTGGGGCACGTCTGACCGAACGATATCTCCAGGCCATCCACCACCCACTCGTCAACGTGATCACGCACCCGGCCAACCGGATTCCCGGTCAATCCGAGGGGTATGACCTCGACTTCGACAGGCTGTTCGCGGCGGCAGCCGAGACGGGAACAGCGATGGAGGTGGACGGAGCGCCTGGACATCTGGACCTGGACGGCGCGCTCGCGCGTCGCGCTGCCGCCGCCGGCGTCACTATCGTCATCGACAGTGACTGCCACCGAGCCGAGTCACTCGACCGCCAGATGCGATTCGGCGTGGCAACCGCGCGTCGTGGCTGGATAGAGCCGCAGCAGGTGCTCAACACGCGCGGCGTAGACGCCATTCGCGAATTCGTCGCGCACAAGCGTGGCCGCCGTTGACCGCCCCGCCGTTGTCGCCGCCTGCGTCATCGCGACGGTGGCCTTCTCCGCCTACAGTCAAACGCTGCTCCCGGGCGTAGACCTCGGAGATACAGGCGGCTTTCAGGCCGCGGTGTTGTGGCCGGAGACGACTGCCCGTCAGGGATATCCGCTCTACTACTCATTGGCGCGACCATTCGTGGACGCGGTCAGCGCGACAAACCCAGCGCGCGGACTCAACCTCTTTTCCGCGCTGTGGGCGGCTGTCGCCGTTGGTTTGCTGGTGTTCGTCGCGGGGGCGATCACTCGATCGGTCGTGTCTGGTGCCGTGGCCGGGCTCTTCCTCGCCTTTTCTTATACGTTCTGGACGCAAGCCGTCATCGCCGAGGTGTACTCGCTGCACCTTGCGCTCATCGGTGCGTGTTTAGTTACGCTCAACGCCTACGCGGCCAGGCCGACGCGGGCGCTTCTTGCGCTGTTCTTCGCGGTGTATGCGCTGTCGTTCGGCAATCACCTGTCGATGATCCTGCTGTTAGGGCCCTTTGCGGTCTTCCTCGTACAGGTGAGCCGCCCGCGGTTCGAGCTGTTTCGGCCTGCCGTTGTCGGCTTGGCAATCACCTTCGCGGCTCTCGGTGCGCTTCAGTACGCCCCGAACTTCATGTCAGTCTGGACGGGAATCGACGTGGCGGGTGGTTGGCACGACCGCCTGGCCACGTTTTGGTTCGACACGACGAAGGCCGACTGGCGGGAGTTGAGCGTGCTGGGGGTCGAGGCGAGTGGCGCCCGCGACCGCATCGCGATGTGGTGGTGGGATGCTCAACAGCAGTTCGGACTCATCGGGCTCGCGATAGCCGCAATAGGCGCCGTGCGCCTCTGGTGGATCTCGCGGGCATGGGCAACGCTCGTATGGCTTGCGTTCATGACGTCGACGCTCTTTGCGCTGACGTACAACGTGGGCGACACGCACGTCTTTCTCCTCCCTGGGCATTTCTGGACGGCCTTCGCGGCGGGCGCAGCCTTTGCGGGTCTCAGATCAGACCTGGGATCCACTTCTGGGTCGCCAGACGAACGAAGGCCAGCGCCTACAGCCTATCGAATCCTTGCGCTGGCGAGTCTCTGCGGCGTGGCCGCCTACATCGGCTGGCGAGCGTGGATTACGTGGCCAGCGGCCGATCGTCATCTGGATCGACGTGGTGCCGAGCTCGTGACGCGCCTCACGTTCGGCGTCTCCGACGATCGCGCATTGCTCGTGTCACAGCTGGACTGGCAATCTGAAAACGCGCTCCTGTACACCTCTCGCGTGGAGCGTCAGGACCTGACGTGGGTTCGCCTTGCGGACGTGTTCCCTCACTTTCCGTTTCTCGTGCGGGACAACCAGGAGATCGGGCGCGATGTGATCCTGACGGCAGCCGCCGCGGCGGACGTCGCCGCCGCGTACGGACCGGCCCTGCCGATGGTGGTTGACGAAGCGCTGCCGGCACCTTCGGTTACCGAGCAGATCGCGCTCGTCCCGCCAGGCGCCCGCTATGTGCTGTGTCTTCTCACCCCTCCCCAGGACCAGCAGCTCGATAGGAGCGAGGTTGGGCGTGCGCTGAGCCTGTTGACCGGTGATCATGTGCCGGACCGTAACGAATCGGCGTACGAAGTCGTCGCGGGTGTCAAAGGCCAACCGCCGGAGTTCCACCGGTCGTCAAACCATCCGTTCACCGCCCACGCATCGATTGGGAGCGACATCTTCTCGATTCGAATGGACTCCTGGCTCCCTTCCGATACGTTCCGCCGTGGCGGTTTCGGCCATGTGCTGCGCGGACGCGAGCGCGTCCTCTTCATCGAGCGGGGCCTGAGCCTTGTGTGGATCGCCGCAGACGGCGCGAGCTCCTATGCCTACGCGGCCGGTCTCTACGCCCCACAGCCGCGCTTCCGAATCCCGGGGCGCGTGGCTCAGCTAGCTCATAACAGGTAGTGGGGTAGCCCGTCGGCGGAAATTGGGAGTCGGAGAGTTGGGAGTTGGGAGTTTGGGAGTTGGGAGTTGAAACGACCAGCTACCGGCCACCGACGATTGGAGTGCTATGCTCAGGTTAGCCACTCTGCCGGACCGGAGCCGGAATCATGCTGCGCCGTGTCTCACTCCTCACACTTCTTCTGTGCCCAACACTCGTTACAGGGCAGGCGCTGCCAACCCCTGAAGCACTGGCGCGCTCGCTTCAACAGCGCTATCAGGGCGTCCAGGACTTTTCGGCCGACTTTACGCACGTCTATCGAGGAGGCGTGCTGAGAACCCAGAGTCGTGAGCACGGCACGGTAAAGATTAAGAAGCCAGGTCGGATGCGCTGGCAGTACACCGGTCCGGAAAAGAAAGAATTCGTTTCGGATGGCCAGAAGCTCTACGCGTACATACCGCAAGACCAACAGGTGATTGTGTCCGACGTACCACCGGACAATCAGGCGACGAGCGCGGCTCTGTTCCTTGCCGGCAAGGGCGACCTGGTTCGCGATTTCACTGCTCAGCTGGCTGAAACCTCAACACCAGGGTCGGTCTCGCTCAAACTGACACCTCGCCGGGCGGAGCAGGAGTATGAATGGCTGGTTGTCACCGCTGATGCGGCAACGTTACAGATCAGAGGGCTGACCACTCGCGACCGCCAAGGGGGGGAATCGACGCTGTCGTTTACGAATCTAAAGGAAAATCAGCGCATATCCGATAAGGAGTTCGCGTTCCGCATTCCTCGGGGTGTGGACGTCGTCACGAATGGAACACGTAACTAGCCGAATTGCCGCTGTTTTCGCGCTTGGCCTGCTCCTGTCGGGGTGCGCCACCACCGCCGCCATGCGCGCCGGGCAGCAAGCGGAGCTCCTCCAGGACCACGACAAAGCCATCGTCGAATACACGAAAGTCGTGCGGTCCGACCCCGACAATCGGGAAGCCCGAGGCGCGTTGGAACGAGCGAAGCTGCGATCTTCTCTCGATCACTTCAGCCGCGGTCGGCGTCTGATGAACGGCGGGCGGCTGGACCAAGCACTCGTCGAGCTGCAAATGGCGTCGGAGCTCAACCCCGGCAACGGCGAAATCGACGATGCGCTTTCGACGGTGCGGACGCAGCTGCGCAACAAGATCGCTGTCGCCCGCGAGGGCAAGACCCAACTCGAAACATTGATCGAACGCTCGCGGGATTTCACCGCGTCGGGCTTGAGCCTGCCGACCGACGCTCGACTGCCGGCGGCCATGACGTTTCGTGATGCCAGTTCTCGCGACGTGTTCACGGCGATCGCACGCTTTAGCAATATCAACGTTGTCTTCGATCCACAATTCCGCGACCAGCAAGTCACGATCGATCTGCGGAATGCTTCGCTCGAATCCGGCCTTCAGTCGGTTTCATCGTCGACGCGCAACTTCTACCGCGTGACCGCCGATCGGACGATCACTGTCATCCCCGACACGGCCGCGAAGCGGCGCGAGTACGAGGAAGAGGTCGTTCGAACGTTCTACCTGAGCAACGCCGATCTCAAGGAGACTGTCGATCTGCTCCGCATCGTCATCGACCTGCGCCGACTTGCTCCAGTTGCGGCAACCAACGCCATCACAATCAAAGACACGCCAGAGCGCGTCGCCGCGGCAGGGCGTGTCATCTCCGCCATCGATAAGGCTCGTCCGGAGGTTGTCATCGACGTCGAGCTGCTCGAGGTCGATCGCACGCGCCTGAAAGAGTACGGTCTGCAGATCGCATCCCCGAGCGACCCGGCCATCGGGATCAACGGCGTCGTTGATGCGAACCGGGACGGGCTCACGCTTCGAGATCTGACGAATCTGACGCAGTCGGATCTGTTACTCACGAACCTGCCAGCTCTCTTCTATCGGCTGCTCAAACAAGACAGCAACACTCGAACGCTCGCCAACCCTCAGCTCCGAACGTCCGAGGGCATGCCGGCTCAGGCGCAATTCGGCGAACGGGTGCCAGTCCCCGTGACGACGTTTTCACCCATTGCGACCGGCGGTGTGGCTCAACAGCCAATCACGTCGTTCAACTACCAGAATATCGGTGTCAACATCGACATTACGCCTCGCACGCATCATGACGATGAAGTGACGCTGGCGCTGAAGATCGAGGTGAGCAGCATCCTGGGTACCGGCTTCGGCGGGCTGCCCACATTCGGCAATCGCGCCATCAACACAGTCATTCGACTACACGATGGCGAGACGAACTTGCTGGCGGGACTTATTCGCGACAACGAGCGTCAAGTGCTGGCAGGTGTGGCCGGCTTGAGCGACCTCCCCATCGTCGGCCGGTTGTTTGCGCATACTAAACGAGAGACACAAGAGACCGACATCGTTCTGACGCTCACGCCGCGCATCGTTCGCGTGCTTGATCTCACCGAGGCCGATCTTCGGCCGTTCCGTGTGGGCCGAGACGGTGAGGGAGCCGGTGGCGGTGTGATCGAGTTGCCGATCCCGGCGGATCTAGCTCCGGCACCGGGCGGTCAACCTGCCCCTGGACAGCGGCCGCCGGCACAGCCTCCCGCAGGGCAACAGCCGCCCGGTACCACCGGACCTATCTTCGCGCCGCCGAACCAACCACCGCCTCCGGGTCGCTGAACGCGCGCTGTTCCCGATCCCCGATCCCCGATCCCCGATCCCCGATCCCCGATCCCCGATCCCCGATCCCCGATCCCCGATCCCCGATCCCCGATCTTTACTGTTCCAAACTTGCGGCGATTCGAAAGCGTGCGCCCGACTCGATCTGCACCGTCGTCAACCATGTTTGGTAACCGGGCATCTCAAGTCGCAGACGGTGGGAGCCGGCCGTCACGGTAGACACGAGCAAGGGTGTCGTCCCGATTAGGTTGTCGTCCAGGAACACCTCTGCCCCAACCGGCCGTGAAGACACCTGCAAGCCGCCGGGAGCGCCTGCGACCGCCAGCGCCTGACCTGCTGCTGCGCCCGAGGGTCGTAGCTGAAAATCGATCGAGCGGGCAGGCCGTCTTGCCGTCAACCTCACCCGCTGCTGCCGCGTGTCGTAACCCACGGACGAGATCTCAATCGTGTGGTCGCCAAGTGGCAGATCACGAACAGCGAGCGGCGTTGAGCCACGAGATTTCCCGTCAACCGAGACGCCGGCCCCGGCGGGCGTCGATCGGACGAGGAGTCGTCCCGAGGACGGCGGCTCGGGCTTCGAGGGCTCGGGCTTGGCGGGCTCACGAGCAACGACCGGCGGCTGAGAGGTGGTGGGGGGCGGAGTTTCGGCGATTGGCTCCGGAGCGCCAACCGGCGTCGGAGTCGAACCCGGAGCAACTGCCCCTGAAGCGGCCGAATCACCTGCCGCGTTTGACGCGCCGGAGGCGGGAGCAGGCCCCTGTCCGGCGATCGATGGTGACGGCGTCGACACTGCTGAACGTTTTCCCACCGCGTAGCCACCCGCGAACCCAGCGAGCAACGCGAGCGTGACCCCTACTGTCAGCGGGAACGCGAGCGTACCGCGTGGCGCGGGCGTCTCCCAAGTCGGGCCAGAGATCGTCGGAGGACGAACAATCGAGGGCGACTCGTGAACGACCGGCTCCGCAAAAGACAGCAGCATTTCCGGATCAGGGCTCGGCGGACGCCGCAGCGGCAAGTCGATGGGAGCGGGCGCGTTGCTCCGTCGCTCGATTGTGTCGCTAGGCCGCTGGACCACCTTGCTGGGCCGCTGGATCGCATCACTGGGCCGCTGGATCGTGTCACTCGACCGCTGGATCGCGTCGCTCGGCCGCTGGATTGCGTCGCTCGACCGCTGGATTGCGTCGCTCGACCGCTGGATTGTGTCGCTGGGCCGCTGGATTGCGTCGCTCGACCGCTGGATCGCGTCGCTCGACACATGTTTCGAGAGAGTTGGTGTTACCGGCGACTCGTCCTCGCTGGCGAATGCGCTGACGGCATTGACCGAAGCGGGCCGATCGGCTTCAAAACGATCCACGATCGCTTCCTTGAAGCTGGCTACGAAGGCGGCCCCGGTCGCGGGCCTCTCGCCGGACTCCTCAGAGAACGCGGCTGCAAAAACCGCGCGCAATTTTCCAGCATCGATACCCGGGATCGCCGTGAACAATCTCGTCTCATGCGGCGCGGGTCTCGGCACTCTGCGACGCTCAGGTAACCCCTGCGCCTGGCGAAGCGCGGCTTCTGGATCCTGAGTGCCGACCGACGGCTTCCCTATCACCAGCTCCAGAGCAATCGCTGCGAGCGAGTACACGTCGTCTGCACTGGTCGGCAGCGCTCCCGCTTGCCGTTGTGCCGACGCATACGGGGAACGCCCCTCGACTGGAATACCGACCCTCAACAACGCTTGGGCAAGCCCGAAACCAGTTACGCCTGTGTTTTCCGCATCGAAGATGACGTCGGCGGGCTCCAACATTCCGTGGTACAGGCCAGAGGCCGACGCGAGATCAATGGTCGTTGCGATGTGGGTGACGCGCGCCAGCACATCGTCGAGTGGCCGTGGCCCGTCCGTCCTGATAGAGACGTCCATACCGGTGCCCGCAAGATGCGCGGAGACCAGGTAAGGAGTGTTGCCCTCGACCCCGACGGCAAGAGGGCGCGCGATGCTCGGATGATCCGGGCAGTTCGCACACAGCTTTCGCAGCGAGTCGAGAAGCTCGGTCTTTTCGGTTGAACCGCGGAATGCGGTTGGAAACTCGAAAGTATGGATGACGACCAGTACGTCAGACGGATCACGCCCTGCGTACACGGGACCGAATCGGCCCGCGCCAAGCTCTGAGCGCACGCTGAACGCGCCGAACTTGTCTGGGTGCCTGTCGAGCGACAATCTATCCCCGGTCAGTGGGCAACTCCTTCAGCAAAACTGCTGTTGTGAAAAACCGTGTACCGGGGGGCCTCTTGATCGTAGCGCCCCTACTCAACCTTGGCAACCTTCGCGCCAAGCGTTCGAAGACGTTCGACGAGCTGCCCATAACCTCGCTCGACGGTCTCGAGCGGGGTGACTCGGCTCTGCCCTTCGGCGGCCAGACCCGCTGCGATGAGCGACATCCCCGAACGCAAGTCGCGGCTGTCGAGTGTACGGCCGCCACGCAGCTTGGTCGGCCCGGTCACGATGATGCGGTGGGCGTCGGCCAGAAACATGTCAGCACCCATCCCACTCATCTGTTCGAGTGCAAACAGGCGCAATTCGTACATCCAGTCATGCACGAGCGTGCGACCGTCCGCTTGGGTGGCCAGCACTGTCACCAAACTGACCAAGTCGCTCGGAAACGAGGGCCACAGTCCGGTGGTCACGCGACGCGCCGCAACGGGCTTCGACGGCTTGACCTCGAAGACGCCATCGCGCATCCCGCACTCGATGTTCATCCGCTTGAGGACGGCGGCGACGACCTCGATGTCTTCTTCGCGCACGCCGTGGATCGCCATCTCCCCACCCGTGATGGCGCCTACAACGGCCCAGCTTCCCGCCTCGATGTAGTCGCCGCCAAGTCGGTGCTCGGCGCCGCGAAGTCGAGGCACTCCTTCAACCCTGATCCGCGAGGTGCCCATACCCGACACCCCCGCCCCCATCTTCGAGAGAAACTCACAGAGCTCAACCACATGCGGTTCGGTCGCGGCGTGGCGAATCTCAGTGACGCCATCGGCTCGCGCCGCGGCCAGGAGGGCGGTCTCGGTGCCGGTGACCGACGCCTCGTACAGATACATCGATGCGCCGCGTATGCCGGCGGGAGCCTCGAGCACGTGGTCCGGCCCATCGCGATGCCGGGCTCCCATGGCCATGAGCGCGTCGAGATGCGTCGAAATCGTGCGCCTGGCTGGAAAATCGCCCCCCGGGGGTGCGATGTGAGCGTGCCCGGTTCGCACGAGCAACGGGCCAAGCAGCAGCACCGAACCGCGCAGTCGCCCGACGAGCGCGCGATCGGGCGCGTAGGTCCGGAGCTTCAGCGTTCGGACGCGCAGCGTTGTCGTGCCTATCCCGTCCACTTCAGCGCCCAAATCGAGCAGCAATCGAGCCATCACCTCGACGTCGCCGATCCGAGGAACGTTCGTCAGCACGCACTCGTCCTCGGTCAACAGGCAGGCGGCGAGTAAGGGCAGCGCAGCGTTCTTGTTACCTTCGACGGCGACCTCTCCCTCGAGCCGGTGGCCACCCTCGATGAGCAGTGTCGACATCAGTGATTCGCTCTCTGCAAATAGTCCAGCTCAGGGTTGTCCTCGAAGCCGACAAACATCGGCTCCGGAACCAACCAAACGCCAAAGCGGTCCGCCACGGCACGTTTGATTCGAGTCGCCAGTCCGACAACGTTTCGAGCGGCCGCACCGCCGAGGTTCACGAGTGCCAGCGGGTGCTTCGTCGAGATTCCCGCTCGTTCGAGCCGATAGCCTTTCAGGAAGCCCGATCGCTCGATGAGCCACGCCGCAGGAATCTTCACACGGCCGTCTGGCATCACGTATCCAGGCGGAGCCGCGTGACCAATCGATGCGATTGTCTCCCGCACTCCGGTCGTCACGACGGGGTTCATGAAGAACGACCCGACACTCCGAGTATCAGGGTCGAGCGCATCGATGACCATCCCCTTGCTTCGACGAACCGCGAGGACAGCCTCACGGACGTCCACCACGCCGGGCGACCGATTGTGCGCATCCCTCTGAGCGCGGTTTGGCTCCGCGTTCAAGTAGGCGATCACGTCAGGATACGTCGTGTTCGGCGCGCCGCGGCGGAGTCGAAATGCCACTTCGCACACCACGAATCGCCCTGAGTCATCCCCCTTGAACCGACTCATACGATATGAGAATCCGCAGTCGGCGGCCGCAAGTCGCCTGAACGATCGGTCCTGCCGATCGAAAACCCCGACACTCTCGATGGTTCCGGCAACCTCTTGCCCGTAGGCACCGACGTTCTGTATGGGCGTACCACCGATGGTGCCTGGAATGCCTGACAGACACTCGAGTCCGGCGAAGCCTTGGCCAACGACCGATGCCACGAAATCGTCCCAGGGCTCCCCAGCGCGAGCCGTCACGACGATTTCGTCATCGTCGGCGATGTCACTCGTGCCTCGCATGCCGATCAGTAGGACTAGGCCACTAAAGCCCTCGTCCGCAATGACGAGATTGCTTCCGCCGCCGAGCACGAACATTTGTACGCCGCGCTCCGCGCACCACGCGTCGGCCGCCGCAACGTCGTCGGCCCGCTCAGCGCGCACGAACCATCGGGCGGCCCCGCCGATGCCGAGGGTGCTGAACGGAGCGAGCGGAACATTGGATCGGGGAACCATCGGCGAACGATCCTCAACCCTCACATGTGCCGATGACCGTAACCACGAAGAACACGAAGTCCTCGAAGAACACGAAGCCAATAGGTTCTTTGTGTCCTTCGTGATCTTCGTGGCCTTCGTGGTTGAACGATTCGTCATTCGATCGCACTCAGTTCGTCCTCCTGAGCTCTCAGCGCCGCGAGCGCCTCTGCACGCGAGCAGACCTCGAACTCGATCCAGTCACCAGGTGCGAGCTGCCCGACCGTTGGAAGATCGGCCGTGATCACCGTGGCAATCTGTGGATATCCTCCCGTGGTCTGGCGGTCCGCCATCAACACGATTGGTTCTCCGGATGGCGGAACTTGAACACCACCCGCAAACGTTGCGTCTGTGATCATCTCGCGGTCAACCCGTCGCCGGATCGGCATTGGGCTGGTCAGTCGGTACCCCATGCGGTCTGAGTTCGTCCCAACGGTAAACCGCGTACGCTGCAGCGTGTCTAGAGCTGCATCCGGGAACCAATCGTGCTGTGGCCCGGGAAGCACGCGAACCCGGGCTCCCCCCTCCGATACCGATTCAGGCAATGCGACAAAATGAACCGGCTGCAACGCAACCGCGGGGCCAAGTGGGAGTCGGTCGCCGGCCCGCAACGCGCGGCCGTCGACACCGCCAAGAGAGCTCAGGACGTGAGTCGCGCGCCCCCCGCATGCGCGTGGAACGGCAAAGCCCCCATCGAATGCGATATATGCCCGTGCACCGGCTTTGCGGCCCATGAACTGCAAGACGCTACCTGGCCGACACGCGACAGGAGCGCGTCGCGGCAATACAGTGCCGTCTATCGTGGCGCCCAGATCAGCGCCGGTCACGGCAACTACAGCGGCATGCTCCAAACGAAGCTCGGGTCCGACGATCGTGACCTCGAGCGTTGCAGCCTCCTGATGATTGCCGACAAGAGCATTCGCGACGCGATGCGCCACCAAGTCCATGGCGCCGCTGACGGAAACGCCTTCGCTTTGGTGTCCCCATCGTCCGAGGTCCTGCACAGTTGAAAAGAACCCTGGCCGAAGCACAGTGACATGCCGCTGAGTAGGCTGCTCTCCGACGTTGTGCGGGTGTTCACGAACCGCCAGCCGCGGCATGAAGTCGATCCCTGCGTCCACAGAAACGAATCGCACCGAATCCCCAGGGGCCAGGAGGGTCGGCGACGCGCGATCGGCATCGAACATCTCGAGCGCCGTGCGACCAATGATCTGCCAGCCTCCCGGCGATTGCCGGGGATAGATCCCGGTCTGCTGGCCCGCGATTCCGACGGATCCCATCGGCACTCGCAGACGAGGCGATGAGCGGCGTGGCGCGGCAATCCTCGCCTCGACCTTCCCCAGATACGCAAAGCCTGGCAGGAACCCCAGCATGAACACCCGATATTCGGCGGCGGTGTGGCACTCGATCACTTCCCGTGAGCTGAGATCGGCGAAGGCAGCGACATCGTCCAGGTCAGGCCCATATTCGGCACCATAGGCGACCGGCACGTCGATCGTCTTGCCACTGACCGGCGACACCAGACATGTCTGCCCTCGCTCGAGCGCAGAGCGAACCTCGGTCACATCCGTTCGCAGCGGATCAAAGTGTACCGCGACCGATCGGTACGTCGAGACAACGTCTCTGACACCCGCTATGGCGTCGCGGCGCACAGCGTTCGCAATGCCGATGACGCGTGTGTTGACCGCGACGTCAATTACGTCGTCGAGCTGCAGCAGGAGCGCAGAGTCCCCGGCGTCGCAGATACGGCCGGACGTCACGCGGCGAGAGCCTGAAGCAGTTTTCGATGGATGCCGCCAAAGCCGCCGTTCGACATCATCACCACGACGTCGCCCTCATGAGATTCGGCCACGATCGCCCGCACGATGTCGTCTACCTCCGCGAGGTGGCGTGCGCGCTGACCTGCTCCCTTCAAGTCGTCAACCAACTGCGAGGTAGACAACCGTTCCGCCTCGGGAAGCGTCGACCGGAACACCCCTGCAATCACAACTTCGTCGGCACCGCCAAACGCACGCGCGAAGTCGGACTGAAACACCCGACGGCAGGACGAGGCCGAGCGCGGCTCGAACACCGCCCAAATGCGCCGAGCGGGGTATCCGGTTTTGAGCGCCAACAACGTCTCATGCACGGCCGTCGGATGATGGGCAAAATCATCGAGCACCGTGACACCTCGGCTGACGCCGACCACTTCGAGCCGGCGCTTGATGCCGCGGAAACCACGCAAGCCCGCAGCGAGAGCGCTCGCATTCAGGCCCGATCGGGCACCAACGGCAATCGCCGCCAACGCGTTTCGAACATTGTGAATGCCGAGGAGCGGCGAGGCGAACATGCCAAAGGGCGAACCGGCTCGCCGAACCGCGAAATGCGTGAGGCCATCGCGGTGGACGACCGCGTCCGCCTGCCACGTGCTGCCCTCGCTGAAACCAAATGTCTCCACCGGGCTCACCGCCGCGTCTCGGAGAGCGAGTGCGTGAGGGCTATCTGACCCGAGCAGCAGCAACCCGTTTTTGGGCACCAGGTTCGCCAGCCGGCGAAATGCGAGCCGGACGGCATCGAGGTCGGCATAGATGTCCGCATGGTCGAACTCGACGTTGCTGATCACGGCGACATCAGGGAGGTACTTGAGAAACTTCGCGCTCTTGTCGAAGAACGCGCTGTCATACTCGTCTCCCTCGATGACGAACTCACGTCCGGCGCCGACGCGGTAGCTCGATCCTTGCTCGCCGAAGTTCAACGCGATGCCCCCGACGAGGACGGTCGGATCGAGCCGGCCATGCGTCAACAGCCACCCGGTCAGCGAGGTCGTGGTCGTCTTGCCGTGGGTGCCAGCCAGCACGATCGACCGCGCGCCCCACAGGAAGTGATCGCGAATCGCTTCCGGCAACGAACAGTACCGCAGCTTTCGTTCGAGCACCGCCTCGAGTTCTGGATTTCCGCGCGAGATGGCGTTCCCAACGACCACCAGGTCCACATCATCCGTCACGTGCTCGGCTGAGTACCCCGTCATCGTGCGGATGCCTTCTGCCGAGAGAAAGTCGCTCATCGGCGGATACATGTTCTGATCCGAGCCGCGAACGTCGTGACCCCGGCTGCGGAGCAACGCGGCGAGGGTCGCCATCGCAGTGCCACAGATACCGATCAAATGAATGCTCTTGGCCTCACTCAACGGGGGACTCCTCGATGATGACTTCAGGGTGAGGTTGCGTAGTGATGCGCACCATCACTCCGAGCGGAAGCGTCCAGCACGGCCCCGTGGTATGGCCAGACGGAAAGCCGACGATGACGGGTCCGGGAAAGTCTAGGGTGATGTCACGGATCACGTCGAGCGCCGACACGGCGCCATCGGGCTCATCACACCCTCGCATCTCGCCGAACACGAGCGCGCGCGCCCGCGAGAGAATGCCGGCAAGGCGCAGGTGGGTCAGCAGACGATGCAGCTTATACGGCCGTTCATTCACGTCCTCGAGGAACAGCACGGAACCCTGCGGGGGGTTGAATGCGTTAGGGGTGCCGAGCGAGCCGGTGAGCTGTGTGATGGTTCCGCCAAACAGCGGACCCGAGACGTCTCCATCGCGTAACACCGAGAGGCCGTCGGGCGCAAGACGCAGACCGCTGCCACCCTCGAGTAGCGCTCTGAACGAACGCTCATCGTAGCCAGCGCTGCCCCGCGAGAGTCGGGCATCGAGCATCGGCCCGTGCAACGCCGTTACGCCGCATTGACACGTCAGCCATGTCAGAATCGACGTCGTATCGCTGTACCCGATAAACAGCTTCGGAGCGCTCATCGGTCGAAGCGATTCGAGGATGCGCAGCGTTTGCACGCTGCCGTACCCTCCACGGACCGCAATGAGGGCCGCAACGCCCGGGTCGGACCACGCACGCACAAACGCTTCAGCCCGGACTTGAGGGGAACCGGCCGTAAACACTCCGCGCTCGAATACCGCCTCCGAGTACACCGGCTCGAACCCAAGGCGGCGAATCTCGGCCACGCCACGATCGAATTCGTCCCGTGTGAAATGACTGCCCGGCGCGATGACGGCCACGCGGTCGCCTGGTCGCAACCGACGAGGTTTCAGCATGATCCTTGTTGGTGCGTAGTGCTTGGTGCGTGGATAGACCAAGCACCAGGCACCAAGCACGAAGCACGAAGTAGTGGCATCTACGTCAAAGGTACCGGGACATCTCGTCGGCCACTCGGCGATGCGAGTCGCAGCCGAGCACGTGGCGAAGCTTGGTCGACGCGACCTGGGCGACGGGTGCAGCGAGCATCCTCTCCTTGGCGCGGCGCAACCGCTTGTGCGAGTCCTCGAGGCGCACGTACGGTATTCGGCCGTCCTCGACCGCGTGGACGAGCGCTTCCAACGTGGTGGCCTGAGCTTCTACGCTCCCGCTGCAAATCAAGAGCCCGTCGCAGCCAGCGGCAACGGCTTGGACAGCCGCCTCCGGCACGGTGTACGAGGCCGCGATCGCCTTCATCTCGAGGTCGTCGCTCAAGATGACGCCTTCGAACCCAAGTTCCTCGCGCAGCAGCCCCTGGACGATTGTCGGTGAGAGCGTCGCCGGCCGCTCTTCGTCGAAAGACGGCACCAGGACGTGCGCCGTCATGATGAACGCGACCTCGGCTCTAATGGCCGCACGAAACGGGACGCACTCCACTCGTCGGATGCGGTCCGGCGGGTGCTCGACGAGCGGAAGCTCCAAGTGAGAATCAACCGAGGTATCGCCGTGGCCGGGAAAGTGCTTGCCACATGCGGCCACGCCGTTCTCTTGAAGTCCTCGGATCACCGACGCACCCAGGCGAGCCACCATCTCGGCGTCCTCGGCAAGCGCGCGATCGCCAATCACCGGGTTTCTGGGATTCGTGTGGATGTCGAGGACTGGCGCGTAGTCCAATGTGATCCCGACGGCCGCAAGCTCTGAGGCGAGCGCCGCCGCAAAGCGACCCGCGAGCGCCTCGTCCCCGCTGCGCCCGAGCACGGCCATCGGCGGCCACTCCGTAAAGGGGGCGCGCAGCCGTGCCACTCGCCCACCTTCTTGATCGACGCTGACCCACAGCGGAAGCTCAGATGCCAGTGACTGCACGTCGCGCGACAGCTCGGCTACCTGTTCCGGTTCCTCGATGTTCCTGGAGAACACGATGACCCCGCCAAGCTGGAACTCGCGCGCCAGCGATCTCAGCTCGGGCGTGATGGTCGTACCAGGCAGGCTTCCAATCAGGAGCTGGCCGATGTCGCGACGGATGGCAGAGGGCACGAACCTAATTATAGGGAGTCAGAACCGAACTCAGAAGACGAACCGACAACCGAGAACGCAGAAGTTCAACGACAGGGTTCTATAATTCGTTCGTGCTGATTGAAACCTCTGCGCCGACTCGAATCGATCTGGCGGGCGGCACCATCGACATCTGGCCGCTGTACCTGTTCCACTCCGGCGCCCAGACGCTCAACGCCGCCATCAGCCTGCGTGCCCGCGTCAAGCTGGAACCCCGACAGGACTCTCGCATCGTCATCCGCTCCGAAGACACGAACGCGACCGTCGAGGCCGACGACTGGCGCGCCTTGCGCCACGAAAAACGCCTGAGACTCCTGTCTCTCATCACCCATTTCTTCGAGGTACACGGCGTTACGGTCACAACGACGAGCCAGTCCCCTGCCGGCGCTGGGATCGCAGGTTCGTCGGCACTCAATGTGGCAGCATGCGCGGCGTTTGCCGAATGGAATCGGCAACACTACGAACCGGAGGCCCTGCTTCAGCTCGCCATGAACCTGGAGGCACAAGCGATCAACGTCCCGACCGGACTGCAAGACTATCGGCCAGCCCTCTACGGCGGCATCGCCGCGCTGGAGTTGAGCGCAGACGGTATTCGGCGCTTTCCACTCGATGTGGACCTCTCCGAACTCCAGCGCCGCATCGTCTTGTGCTACACCGGCGAACCGCGGAACTCGGGGACGAACAACTGGGAGATCACGAAGAAGCACATCGACGGAGACCAATACGTCTTCGACTGCTTCGAACGAATCCGAGATACGGCGGAGGCGATGCGCGGCGCGCTGGTGCGAGCCGACTGGGACGCCGTCGGTCTCGCCATTGCCGAGGAGTGGGCGAACCGTAAGCGTCTGGCCCCTGGCGTGACGACCGACGCAATCGAACACCTGATTGCACGCGCGGCCGGTGCCGGGGCAACCGCCGCCAAGGTGTGCGGCGCCGGCGGAGGCGGGTGCCTGTTCTGCTACGGACCGCCCGAGCATCGCGACGCCGTCAAGGAGGCACTGGCGTCGGGCGGCGCTCGCCTGCTCGACTACCGCTTCGAGACGCACGGTCTGACGCGTGGATAACCGCGCAATTGCTCGCGTCTTTGGCGAGATCGCCGATCTGCTCGAGGTCAAGGGCGAGAACGCCTTCCGGATTCGCGCGTACCGCTCTGCCGCTGACTCGGTGGCCACGTCCGCCGACCCACTCGCGCGCATGGATGAGCAGCAGCTACGCGCGCTGCCAGGCATCGGCAAGGACCTGGCCTCCAAGATCCGAGAACTGGTGGACACCGGTCACTGCACGTATCACGCGGCTCTGCTACAGGAGTTCCCGTCGACCATTCTCGAGGTGCTACGCCTTCAAGGCATCGGGCCCAAGACGGTCGCGTTTCTCTACTCCACCTTGAACATCGCGTCAGTGGCCGACCTTGCCGCTGCGGCGCGCGCGGGGCGACTGCGGGCCCTGAAGGGAATGGGCGCGCGCAAGGAGGCGCTCATTCTCAAATCCATTGAAGAGCGCGAAAGGGACGCCGGACGACACCTCCTCAGCGACACATCCGCCGTGGCGGAAGAGGTCGTGAACTACCTCCACGAGCGGGCCCCCCTGGTCGAATTCATCCCGGTTGGCAGCCTGAGGCGCGGCTCCGAAACGTGCGGTGACATCGACATCCTGGCGGTGGGCGGCGACGCCGGCTTGATGGACGTCTTCATCGGTCATCCACGGGTCGAGCGCGTCCTGGCCCACGGCGACACGAAGGCGAGCGTTCGGCTGCAGGGTGGATATCAAACCGACCTCCGCCTGGTGCCGCGTGAAAGCCGTGGCGCCGCGATGCAATATTTCACTGGCTCCAAGGCTCACAACATCGTGGTGCGGGACCGCGCGGTGCAGCGCGGGCTCAAGCTCAACGAGTACGGGCTCTTTCGCGTGGACGATGACCGCTTCGTGCACGGAGAGACCGAGGAAGGGATCTACGAGGCTCTAGGCATGCCATTCGTGGAGCCCGAGCTGCGCGAGAACCGAGGCGAAATCGAAGCAGCGATCGCCTGCCAACTACCGTCCTTGGTGTCGCTCTCAGATCTCCAGGGCGACCTCCACATGCACACGACGGCCACCGACGGCCGCGACGATCTCCAGGCGATGGCAGCCGAGGCGCACCGGCTAGGGCTTCGCTACATCGCCATCACCGACCACAGCAAGGCGCTCGCGATGGCGAACGGCCTCGATGAACACCGCGCGCTCGAACATGCCGCCCGAGTACGCGCGCTGAACGGTCGCTTCGAAGGCTTGACGGTACTGGCCGGCATCGAATGCGACATTCTCCCCGACGGCAGAATGGACCTGGCCGATGACTGCCTCGCGCAGCTCGACATCGTGGTGGCGTCGGTGCATTCCAGTTTTGGCCAGGACGAGGCTGAGATGACCGCGCGCCTGCTGCGAGCGATCGAATGTCCGTGGGTTGATGTGCTCGGCCACCCGACCGGACGTCGGCTGCTCAAGCGCGATCCCGTCAAGCTCGACATGGACCAGATTCTCGCTGCCGCGGCGCGGCATCGCGTGGCGCTCGAGATCAACTGCCAGCCCGAACGGCTCGACCTCAACGACGCGCATGCGCACCTCGCCCGCGAACGCGGCGTGCGCCTCGTCGTGTCCTCAGACGCCCATTCGACGGCCGCGCTCGCACGGCTCCGATGGGGTGTGCAGGTCGCCCGGCGGGCGTGGGCCGGCCGCGACGACGTGCTCAACGTCCTGGGAATCGACGAATTGCGTCCGCTCCTTCGACGCAATCTTGGAGCGTAGCGTGGCAAAAGAGCAGCTCGGCTTTGTTGCGCTCACGTCGCTCCGGAAGGGGGCACTCGATCCTGCCTCGACGCTCGCCGAGATCCGACGCATCTACTTCAGGACAACGAAGCGCACTATCGAAAACGATTTGATCCACGCCATCGAGCTGCTCAAGGGCCTTCCATCGGAGGAAGACCGCGAGCGAGCGTCGGTCTTCATGGAGGGGCTCAATGAGATGCGGCGGGAGTGGGCGAAGTTGCCGCCCGCGGAGCGCGGCGCGCGCAAGAAGTCGAAGTCCTAGCCCAGGGAATCGGCTATTTGTCGATCACAATCTTTTTTCGTGCCGTGATACGCAACACGTCCGGGACGTTGCGGTCGGTGGAGAGCATCTTCAGATCCTTCTCGTTGAGCCGCGACAATAGATTCATCGAAAGGCCGATGGGCATCTTTGGGTTTCGTGTCAGCGCCGACAACACCTGGTAGTTCTTCATCCACTTTCGCGTCTGCGCGATGATGCGCAGTGTGTCCTCGGAGACGTTCGCCATCTTCGCAATCCGCTCAACCTCGCTTTCCGTCAGCTTCGGACTGCTGAGCACGGCGGCGGATACGATCTTGTTCGGGTCGCGGATCAACAAGGCGCGCTCTTCACGCGTGCCTTTCATGGCGAGGGTCATGCGCTGCGCGACGTTCATCGCGGCGATTCGCTGAAACGCCGACGCGTCTTCCTCGTTGGCAGGCGCCGGATCGGGCGCAGGACCCGCATCGACGAGTGGCGTCTCCGGATCACCATCGGACACCGGCGCCGGAGCGATTCCCCGAGCCGCGAAGAAGTCTCGCACGTCCACCGGCACGTCAGGCCGGGCGAGAAACCTCGAAAGCGATTCGACGGGAATCGTGCGCAGCGTGCATTCGGCAGCCTGCGCCACCTCCTGATCAGAATCCCCAGCCAGGAACATCAACAGGCTCAGTTGTTCGTGCGCGCGCGGCGCCAGCGCACCTTGAGCAGCGAGCAGTCGCACATCGCGGGGCACCTCGCCGCGCTTGAACAGATCCAGTAACGGCGTATCCATGCGTTGGTTCAGTCCTAGGAGGTGCGAGCATCGGCGAACGCGCGTATCGCGACCCGCAGCATCTCGGGTAGCTTATCGGCCGATGTCTCCGCAAACAGACCGATGGCCGCAAAGCCCGCCGCACCAGCCTTTGCGACCGCCGCGACGTTGTCGGCCACGATGCCGCCCACTGCAAGAACGGGAAGAGACGTCACAGCGGCTACCGAGGCAAGCGCCGCAATGCCTGCGCCCGGATGCCACGGCTTCGACGCGGTCTGAAACGTCGGGCCCCACATCACGTAATCCAGGCCGCCCTCGGCAGCCACACGTGACGCTTCGTCGAGGCCATGGACGGACCTGCCAACGAGGAACCCCGGGGGGACCAGGGCACGTACACGCAGCGCCGCCGTCGAATCGCTGCGCAGGTGTACGCCGTGCGCTCCGGCGCCGAGCGCAACATCAACGCGGTCGTTGACGAGAATGCGGGTCGAGGTGGCGCGGACGGCGTCGACACATCGCTCGACCAGGCGAGCGAGCGGGCCACCCTCCAGGTCGCGTTCACGAATCTGTACGAGGTGCGCACCCGCACGAGCCGCCATGGCCACTCGCTCCACGACGCTGTCGAGGCTGCCACCGTGCCGGTGCCTGTCGGAAATCATGCAGACAACCGGCCGCACGACTCACTCCTTGGCGACGTGGGACGGAAAAAGCGACACCGAGTGCTGCGGGCCGCCCCGGGACACGAACAGCGACACGAGCTCGGAGATGGCAACCGCAATATTGACGATGCCCAGTCCGGTGACGGCGCCACGCACGAAGTTGTTGGTGATGACCGCGTGAATCTGCGGCAATTGCTGCGCGAAGTAGTTGCGGTCCCAATACGACGACCACGGTACGACGACCAGCACGAAGCCTACTTCCAGAAAAAACGCAGTGAGGAGCAACCGCCTCACACGCCACGGCCTCCTGCCTGTGCGCGCGTGAGGCGGTCGAGCCGTTCGCGCACGTCACGGTACCCCCCGACGTCGCTTTCGATGTCGGTCAGCACAGTCAGCGCCCTCGAGACGTCTCCCATGCGCTCGAGCGCGTCAGCCATTTCGTACAGCACGGCGATCGCGTGCTCTGGCACCTGAATCGGCGCGCGCGCCGCACGGTCGAGCCACCCGATTCCGGCCTCGAGGTCGCCGCGTTCGATGAGCAACCGGCCGAGTTGCGCCGACGCTTGGAACTCCAAGCTCGGTGTCAGCGCAGCGGCCTCGAGCTGCGCAACGACGTCGCCGGCCGCCGCTGCGCGGCCATCGTGTGGCTCCTGAGGCTCGACGACGTCAACACGCGGCCGAGCCTGGCGCGAACGAGCAAGCATCTCCTCGAACCGGGCTTTCATGTCGGCATGAACAGTTCCAACGTTCGCAACGGTCCGATCGCTCGGGACGTTCGCGTCACTCGACACGGTCGCGACGTTCTGGACGGTCGCGGGGATTGAGACGTCCGGAGGCGGAACGTTTGGCGTGGCCGGAGCGCTCGACACGTTCGCGACGGGTGGAACGACAACTTCGGCCGGCGCCTCAGGCTCAGGAGTTTCGTCGAGCAGCGCCATCAGGTCGATAGACATAGACGAGAGGCGCGATGCGGTCTCCACTACTGTTTCCGGAGGCGCTGGGGGTGCCGGTTCCGGAGTTTCAATCGCTTCCGGAGATTCAGATGCTGCGAGAGGCTCCGGAGGCGCCGACGGTTCAGGAGGACTAGAAGGTTCTGAGGGTGTTGGAGGTGCCGCGGGCTCTTCGAGTACCGCTGGTTCCGGTTGTTCGAACCGCTCCACCTGCAGTGTCGAGACCGGCGGTGGTTCAGGCGTCGCAAGCACCGGAGGCTGTGGTGCAGGGGCGGGCGGCGGCATCACAACCGGGGCCTCGTCCTTCTGCTCGAATGCAGCCAGGCGCTTCATGCACTCTGCCACGCCGACGTCGTCACCGCGGTCACGTCGCCGCTGCAATAGCTGTCCAAGATACAGCCTCGCATCGGCCATCAGTTCCTGCTTTGCCGCGATCTCGGCCAATCGCAGCAACGCGTGCTCGTGGCCGGTTTTGACCTTCAGCGCCTTCTTGTAAAAGGCTGTGGCCTTGGCGACAAACCCTTGCTCGTACTGTGAGTCGGCAATCTGCGCGAAGAGGGCGGTCGCCTTGTCCTTCTCGCCAGCGCGAACATAGAGGTCGCCGAGCATGTTGCCCGCGCTCCAGTCCGAAGGCTGTTCGTCGATCAGCCGGACGTATTCCACGATGGCTGCGTCGAGCTTCCCTTCGGCGATGAGACTCTCCGCTCGCTTGATGGTCGCTGCTCGATCTATAGCCACGCCGATAATCCGCGTCGTCTCTGCTGTGGGTACAAGTCAGCCAATCGTATCAAACAGCGATGGGGGTCTGAACGAGCGGCGATGAAGCGCGGAGTAACCAAACTGCGCGACGGCGGCCAGGTGATCCGCAGTGGCATACCCCTTGTGACGATCGTAGCCGTATCGAGGGTCGGCTGCGTGGTAGGTCATCATCTCCCGGTCGCGCGTCACCTTCGCCACGATTGACGCCGCCGCGATCGCGCTGCAGCGCCTATCACCGTGTTCGACGCCACGTTGGGCCATAAACAAGTTCGGGATTCGAAACGCGTCCACGAGGACCATATCGGGCAGCGGGACGATCGCCGTTACGGCCCGCCGCATGGCCTCCAGAGAGGCCCGGTGGATGTTGAGTGCGTCGATCTCGGTGGGCTGAACGGCCGCAACAGACCAGGCCAGCGCCTCGCGCGTGATCACCTCGTAGAGACGCTCACGCTCGGCGGCCGTGATCAGCTTGGAGTCGGCAAGCCCTGGGATGTGCCGCTCGGGATCGAGGACAACCACGCCCGCCATCACCGGCCCGGCAAGGCAGCCGCGCCCGACCTCATCGCACCCAGCGACGCGATAGAACCCCCAACGCCGGAGCGCGTTTTCGAGGGTCCTCATGGCTCTCTTTCGAACCATACCGGCGGGCAACTCCCAACTCCCAACGACTAACGCTGGACCAACTCCCAACATCGGGATTTCGAGCCAATGGAGCCCTTGAGAAGCGGGATAAGTATCGCCTTGGGAGTTGGAAGTTGGTTAGGCTCTTTTTGTCTCTTTCATCCTCGCCGCCTTGCCCTTGAGGTCGCGCAAGAAATAAAGCTTCGCACGTCTCACGCGAGCTGACCGCACGACATCCACTTTGGCGATGGTCGGCGAGTGAAGCGGGAAGATGCGCTCCACCCCCTGCCCGAACGACACCTTGCGAACGGTGAACGAGGCCCGGACGCCGCCACGATGCATTCCGATGACGATCCCTTCGAAAATCTGAATGCGTTCCTTGTCGCCCTCGCGCACCTTCACGTGCACTCGGACGGTATCGCCCGACTTCATCTTTGGCCGTTCGGTCATCTGGGACTTCTCGACCAGTTCAATCGCGCTCATTTCTACGTCTCCTCTGGGTACGCTGCGCAGGCTGAACCCTGCGCGCTACGAATGCAGTCGCGTCTCGCGCGGCTTCAGCCGCCGCCAGAACGCTTCTGACGAATCTCCTCGAGCAACCCACGCTCTTCCTCATCGAGCGTCGCGTCGGCGATCAGATCTGGCCGCCGGTCCATCGTCCGTGTCAAAGCGGCCCGCTGCCGCCACCTCCGAACCTCGCCATGGTGGCCTGAGAGCAGCACCTCCGGCACCTGCTGCCCCGCGAACTCCGCCGGCCGCGTGTACTGCGGATAGTCGAGCAACCCGCGCGAGAACGAGTCGGTTTCAACCGACGCTTCGTCGCCTACGACGCCCGGTATCAACCGCGCCACCGCGTCGACAATCACGAGCGCTGGAAGCTCGCCGCCGCTGAGGACATAGTCTCCAATCGACAGCTCTTCGGTGGCCACCAGCTCGCGTACGCGCTCGTCAATCCCTTCGTATCGGCCGCACAGCAGCACGATATGCTGGAGCCCCCTCAGTCGTACCGCCTCCGCCTGTGTGAACGGTCGTCCCTGTGGCGACACAATCACCACGGCGTCTGGCGCGCCACTCGTCGCTCGAATATACTCGACGACTCGCACAAAGGGCTCAGGTTTCATGACCATTCCCGGGCCCCCGCCGTACGGCACATCGTCAACGGTACGACGGCTGTCCGCCGTGTGGTCGCGAAGATCGTGCACGCGAACATCCAGCAGACCGCGCTCGATTCCTCTCGATACCACGCCTTCTGCAAGGCCGCCTTCGATCATCCGCGGGAAGATCGTGACGATGTCGAACTTCACGGGGTCTTATGACGCTTCGTTTCGTTCAGATCGAGAAGTCCATCGGGCGGCTCAATACGAATGCGCCGCGCCTCGACGTCGACATCGACGCAAATCTCAGCGGCCAGCGGAATCAAGATCTCCCCTCGCGGACCATCAATCGCCAGGATGCTGCCGGCAACCCCGCCGCTCACCCGCGCCACCTCGCCAACTGACGCGCCGCTCACGGTCTCCACCGAGCATCCCACGAGCTGGTGCTGATAGAACGTCCCATGCGCCAGCGGCCTCAGCTCCTCTTCGGGAATCCGCAGCTCGACGCCCGCAAGCCGCTCGGCATCCTCAATGCTCTGGACCCCCTCGAATGCAATCACCGGACGATGGCCTTGAAGGCGCGCTGAAGCGACCGTCAGCCTCACATCTCCGCCAGCCGAGCGCGTCCAGAGAACGTTGCCAGGGTGAAAACGCTCCTCGACGAAATCCGTTTCCGGATGAACGACGACCTGGCCTCGAAGGCCGTGGGGGCGCGCCACGCGGCCGACAAGGACCATCGAATCCCAGTCCGGGCTCTCAACTCCCAATTCTCAACCACTCACGCTTGACCAACCCCCAAAGTGGCAAGCGCCAACCCTTTTGGGGAGTTGGCTCTCTTGGGAGTTGGGAGTTCGCTCTAGTCCCGAATATCCAGCTGCGCCCGCACGCCGAGCTTTTCCGCCGCGAGGGCGACGAGTGTTCGCAATGCCGCGGCTGTTCGGCCCTGACGCCCGATGATTCTTGCCCATGTCACTGGGCGCGGTGGTCAGTTCGACGACCGTCACGCCACGGCGCTGCGTCTCGGTCACTTCGACTTCGCCTGGACGATTGACGAGAGCTTGAGCCACGACCTCCACCACGGCGCGTAGCGGACTGGACACGTCAGCCATTACTGCGCCGCCGGTACCTCGGCTTTCGCCGAGAGGTCATTCGACAGGTGCCTCGCGAGCAGCGTGCGGACTGAATCAGACGGCCGCGCGCCCTGCTTCAACCAGTGCTGCGCCCGGTCTTTGTTCAAGTCGAACTTCGCGGGCTTCGACCGGGGATTGTAGGTACCGAGGTTCTCGACAAAGCTGCTGTCGCGCGCCGACCGCGCCTCGGTCACGACCACGCGGAAATAGGGCTTCTTCGACGACCCCATCCGCCTCAAACGAATTACTAGCATTCAGCCTCCAATGGAAAAACGCCCAACTCCCAACTACTTCTTGTCCAACTCCCAAGTACTCGTCCAACGCGCAAAAGAAGCTTGGGAATTGGGCAAGCACCAGCCGTTGGGAGTTGGGAGTTGATGATTCATCTCGCTTTGATCAGCCCCCAAGGACCACCCTTCTTCCGCTTCTTTCCTCCACCGAAGCCCTGTTGCGCGTGTGGAAGCGACGGCATCCTCTTGCCGGCGCCCGGTATACCGCCCTGCCCCATCATCTGCAGCACGCGCTTCATCTCCATGAACTGCTTGAGCAATCTATTGACCTCTTCTACCGAGGTTCCGCTGCCCGCCGCGATGCGCTTGCGACGACTGCCGTTGATGATGCTTTCGTTGCGTCTTTCACCGGGCGTCATCGAGGTGATGATGGCCTCGACGCGACCCAGTTGTTTCTCGTCCGGCTTGTTCTCCGCCAGCTGTTTGAGATTGCCGAGGCCTGGGATCATTCCCAGGACGCTCTCGAGCGGCCCCATGCGCCGAATCGTCTTCAGCTGTTTGCGGAAATCGTCCAGCGTGAACTGGTTTTTCCGCAGTCTCTCCTCGAGCTGCTCGGCCTCGCCCTGATCGATCGCCTGTTCGGCCTTCTCGATGAGCGACAACACATCGCCCATGCCGAGCATCCGCGACACGATGCGATCGGGATGGAACAACTCGAGATCTTCGAGCCGCTCTCCGTTCCCCGCAAACGCGATCGGCACACCGACGACCGACACGACCGACAGTGCCGCGCCGCCTCGGGCATCGCCGTCGAGCTTTGTCAACACGACACCGGTGACGCCCACGCGCCGATTGAACTCGCCGGCACTCTTGATGGCGTCCTGCCCGGTCATCGCGTCGGCGACGTAGAGCAGGTCGGTGGGCTGCACGGCCTCCTTGATCGCCTGCAACTCGTCCATCAGCTCATCGTCGATGTGGAGCCGCCCGGCGGTGTCCACGATGATGGTGTCAAAACCCTTGGCCTTGGCTTCACCGAGCGCGCCCTTCGCGCGCGCCACGGGATCCATGGTTTCCGGTGAGTAGACTCGAACGTCGGCTTGGCCCCCCACGATTTCGAGTTGCTGAATCGCCGCCGGTCGCCGGACGTCGGTCGACACCATCAACGGATGCCGGCCCTGACGCTTCAACCACAGTCCGAGCTTCCCCGACGTCGTCGTCTTGCCAGAACCCTGGAGACCCAGGAGCAGCACCACCCGCGGCTTGGGAGCGTCCTTCTTCAGGCCGCCTTCGGCGTCTCCAAAGAGCGCCAACAGCTCGTCGCGGACAATCTTGAGGACCTGCTGTCCAGGCGTCAGGCTCTTGAGCACCGCCTGGTCCATCGCCCGATCGCGCACCCGGTCGATGAACGCCTTGACCACCTTGAAGTTGACGTCCGCTTCAAGAAGCGCCAGACGGATCTCGCGCAGTACGGTTTCGACGTGCGCTTCGGTGAGCCGCACCTCGCCGCGCAGCGACTTGAACGCGTCCTGAATGCGGGTGCTCAGCGAATCGAACATTCTCGGTGGCTAGGTGGCTGCGTCGCTGGGTAGCTCGGTGGCTCGGGACTTGGGGGCTGGGAACGACTCCCTCCCTAGTTACCGAGCCACCCAGCAACCCAGCTACCTGGTAACCGCAAACGCTTATCTTATGGCAGGTTGGGCGGACCCGGCAAGGCGTCTGCGCTATACTTGCTTCGCCCGAGGTCGATTCATGACCCACTCTTCAGCGCGTTTTTTCACCGTGGCCGCGGCTCTCGCTCTGGCGTGGCCGGCCCTCGCCGCCGCCCAATCCACGCTTGGAGTCGGTCCAGGCCAGTCAACTGCGGGCTCACAGGCTCGCGACACGGCGCCCAGTGGGCCAGTACCGCGTTTGCCAAACGGGAAGCCGGACTTCAGCGGCGTCTGGGATCACCCTTACGTTCCAGACATGTCCGTGACCGCCCGCAACCCCGCGATCCAGAAGGGCGCGGGCGACCTGCCCTACTCACCGGCGGGGATCGAGAACATCAAGAACTACAACCCGGAGCGAGACGGCGACTACACCGGCATGTGCATGCCCTATGGGCTGACGAGGTCGATGAACGCCCCTTACCCGGTTCAGATCATGCAGAACGACAAGGTCGTGGCCTTCTTGTTCGAGGTGAGCACCTGGTTCCACGTCGCACCGTTCAAAGATGCGCTTCCGAAAGATCCAGATGCGCTCTGGTTCGGCACCTCCGTCGCAAAATGGGACGGCGACACGCTGATCGTCGAAACGATCGGATTCAACGGCTTCACGCGACTCGACACGAAGGGCAACCCCCTCAGCGACAAGCTTCACCTGACCCAGACCTTCCGCCACATCGATGCTGGCCACGTTGTCTACAAGGTCACTATCGACGACCCGGTCTACTACAGCAAGCCGTGGACGAATGAGCGCACCCTCACCCTCAGCAACGGTCCATTGATGGAGTACTCCTGCGAAGAGAACAACCGCGGGGTGTGGGAGGGTCGCATCAAACTGTGGACACCGCCGAGCTCACTGCCGCCGCGCATACCGAACCCGAGTCAACCGTAGCGCGCGGCTGTAGCCGCCCTGGGCCCATGTCAGACGCTCAACAGAAGATTGCGACAACAATTGGTGTGCCCGTGGCGAGAAGGCACATCTTTCTGTGCGCCGAACAGACCAAGCCGAAGTGCTGTGATCGGGATCGCGGTGTCGCCGCGTGGGATTTCCTCAAAGGCCGTCTGAAGGAGCTCGGGCTTTCCGATCAGGGCGGAATCTTACGGACGAAGGCGAACTGTCTTCGGATCTGCGAAGGTGGTCCTATTGCCGTGGTCTACCCTGAAGGCGCGTGGTATGGCGCGTGCGACCCGCCGGCGCTCGAGCGGATTATCCAGGAACATCTCGTCGGCGGACATATCGTCGAGGATCTACTCATCGCCGCGCATCCCCTCCCCTGAAAGCCTGGCAAGACGCCACAGTTGGCCGAGCGGTTCACAAGCCCACGCGGGCCCTCGGCCCCTAGCCCTGAGCCCTGAGCCCTAAGCCCTAAGCCCTGAGCCCTGAGCCCTAAGCCCTTCTAAACCGACGACAGTTTGTGTCCGAGCTTGTCCTTCTTCGTCTTGAGGTATTTCCGCGTGGAATCGCTGGCGGGAATCTCCAGGGGTACCGCTTCCGACACTGCCAGACCATACCCCTGGAGCCCTACGAACTTCCTCGGATTGTTGGTGAGCAGACGCATCGTCTTCACGCCAAGATCGATCAAGATCTGCGCGCCGATTCCATAGTCGCGTTGATCAGGCTTGAACCCGAGCCGCTCGTTCGCCTCGACTGTGTCGAGCCCCTGATCCTGTAGCTCGTAGGCGCGGATCTTATTGGCGAGCCCGATACCGCGCCCTTCCTGATTCAAGTACAGCAAGACTCCCCGTCCCTCTCCGGCGATCCGTTCCATCGCCGCGTCGAGCTGGGACCCGCAATCGCAGCGCGCCGAGTGAAAGACATCGCCCGTCAGGCATTTGGAGTGCACGCGGATGAGCAGGTCTTTGCCGTCGCCGATCTCGCCGCGGACGAGCGCCACATGCGTCTGCTGATCGAGCTGGCTTTCGTAGGCAAACACTCGAAATGCACCCAGCCCGGTCGGGAGTGCCGCGCTGGCAACACGCTTCACGAGCCGTTCGTTGCGCAGGCGGTACTGGATCAGATCCGCGATCGTGATCATGAGCAGACCGTGCTTCTTCGCGAACTTCGTGAGCTCGGGCACGCGGGCCATCGTGCCGTCTTCGTTCATGATTTCGCAGATGAGGCCCGCCGGCTCGAGCCCCGCGATTCGCGAGAGATCCACCGCCGCCTCCGTGTGACCGGCGCGGACGAGGACGCCGCCGGTGCGCGCTCGAAGCGGAAAGACGTGACCAGGTCGCGCCAAATCGCGCGGCTTGGACTCGGGCGAGATCGCGACGTGAACAGTCCTCGCACGATCCCCTGCCGAGATCCCAGTCGTCGTGCCGTCAAGCGCATCGATGGACACGCACATCGCCGTATCTCGCCGCGACGAGTTGCCCGCGACCTCGAGTGGGATGTCGAGCTGGTCCAGGCGCTCCGGCACCATGGCCAAGCAGATGAGGCCGCGTCCATGCCTGGCCATGAAGTTGACCGCTTCCGGCGTCACCTTCGAGGCAGCCATCGTCAGGTCCCCTTCATTCTCGCGGCCCTCGTCGTCGACGACGATCACCATCCGGCCGGCGTGTATCGCCACTGTGGCCTCCTCGATCGTGGCAAACGGTCCGCGCCTTCGAGCGCCTTTCGCGATGCGAATCTTCGAGTCCTTTGTTGTCATCATGTCAGTAACCGCGCCCGCTGCCCTTCGACGAGCTCAAGGCACCCTGAGCCAGCCGAAGGGTGAAGCGTGCGCTCTACATTTTGCTCTGTAGCGCGGCGGCTTCAGCCGCCGCGAGCTCCATTGCGCGGGCGACGTATTTTCCAACCATGTCACATTCCAGGTTTACCGCGTCGCCCGGCCGGCGTGACGACAGATTCGTGTGAGCCCATGTGAACGGAATGATCATCACGTCGAACTTATCGTTTCCAAGCCGGGCTACGGTCAGGCTGATGCCGTCGACTGCGATCGATCCCCTCTGAATCAGAAAGGGCGCGAGTCCTCTGGGGAACCTGACGGAGAGCCAATAGGCGTCGCCTTCCTCGGTCAGTCCCTCGATAGAACCCGTGCCGTCCACATGGCCTTGGACGAAATGGCCGCCGAAACGACTGTCGGCTCGCACGGATCGTTCGAGGTTGACCGACTGGCCGTTCTGAAGCGACCCGAGGGTCGTTACACGCGCCGTCTCTGGACCAACATCGGCGCGCATCTGGTCGCTCTCCACAGACGTCACCGTCAAGCAGACGCCGTTCACAGCCACGCTCTCACCGAGCTGCAACTCTCGCGCGAGCGCGGTCTCGACGCTCAGCTCGTAGCCGTCCTTGCCCGCCTTCAGCGCTGAGACCCGTCCGACAGCTTCAATGAGGCCGGTGAACATACCCTTCAATCAACTCATCGGGCCCAAGCTGCTCGACACGGCGCTCAAACAAATCGGCTGATGAGAACGCGCGGCCGGCGAGCAGGGGAACACCACGGGAGCCAAGTGACATGGGCGCCACGTAGAGGTGCACGTAGTCGACGAGGTCCGCGTCCCAGGCGGCTGCATGGATCGCAGCGCCGCCTTCGAGAACGAGGCTCTGAATCCCGTGCGCCGGAAGTTGGCGCAGAGCCGCAGCCAGACCACTCTCCTCGACTGCAACGACGGTCGCGCCCGCGTCGGCCAGCAATTGCGCGCGCGCAGGTGCGGTTTCGAGCGCGCCGGCAGATGTCACTATTATCACCGGTCCCGATGAGAGGGTCGAGAGCAGTCGAGCCTTTGCAGGAGTGCGGAGCCGTCTGTCGAACACGACACGAGCAAGAGGAAGCTCGCGGTAGACGTCCCGGGCGGTGAGCAACGGATCGTCCACCAGAACAGTGCTTGATCCCACGGCAAGGGCATCAACGTGGGCGCGAACGTACTGGGCGTGCCTGAGTGCGGGAGCCGACGTCAGTTGCGTGCGCTCACCTTCTCCACCTGCGATATACCCGTCGATGCTCGTTGCAGCTTTCAAGATGACCCACGGTCGGCCCTCCCTGACAGCCGTCAAAAACGGCTGATTTAAACGGATCGCTGCGTCGTACTCGACACCGACATCGACGTCGATGCCGTGCGCACGGAGTGTGGCGAACCCACGGCCTCGAACGAGGGGAAACGGATCCTCCATAGCCACCACGACCCGCCGAATCCCCGCCGCGATGATTCGTTCCGTACAAGGACCGGTGCGTCCCGTGTGCGCGCAGGGCTCGAGCGTGCAGTAGAGCGTCGCACCGCGCGCGGCATCACCCGCTTCCTCGAGCGCGTTGACCTCGGCGTGCGGCTCCCCGGCCCGTTCATGCGCACCTTGGCCGACCACGACGCCCTCACGCGAAACGACACAGGCGCCGACCAGCGGGTTCGGCGTCGTTCGTCCGAGACCTCGTCGCGCCAGCTCCAGCGCCCGGCGCATCCACCGCGTGTCGTCTACCATCGGTTGCACGGTCTATCGCGCCGGGTCAACCGGCTCTACCACTTCTCCTTGAAGAGTGCATCGACGTAGTCCTTCGGCGAGAACGGAATCAGGTCGTCGATGCCCTCGCCGACGCCGACGTATCGGATCGGCAACTTCAGGTCGTGAGCGATGGCCACCGCCACGCCTCCTTTCGCCGTCCCGTCGAGCTTTGTTAGAACGACGCCCGTGACGCCTGCGACCCTTGTGAATTCGCGCGCCTGTTGCACGCCGTTCTGGCCGACGGTCGCATCAAGCACGAGCAGCACCTCATGTGGAGCGCCTTCGGCGGCGCGCGCTGCAACTCGACGAATCTTGTCCAGCTCGTTCATCAGGTTCACGCGCGTTTGCAGCCGTCCTGCCGTGTCCACAAGGATCGGATTGCGCCCGCGCGCCTTGCCGGTCTGAATTGCATCGAACACGACCGCGGCCGGATCGGAGCCGTCTTTCGCGCGCACGATGTCCACGTCGGCGCGCTTTGCCCAAATCTCGAGTTGCTCCACGGCGGCAGCCCGAAACGTGTCGGCCGCGCACACGAGCGGGTGCTGGCCCGATGCTTTCAGCAGGTTCGCCAACTTACCGATTGTGGTCGTTTTCCCGGTGCCGTTCACGCCCACGATCAGCGTCACGTGCGGATGATGACCGTTGGTCGTCGCGATCTGTTCGACAGATTCGAAGACGCTCAGAATCTCCTGCTGCACCAGATCCCGAAGGCTCTCACCACGTCGCGAACGGCCTTTCACCGCCGTGACAATTCGCTCGGTCGCGGCCATGCCCACGTCGGCCGAAATCAGCAACTCTTCGAGGGCCTCGATCGTATCGACGTCGAGCTGACGAGTCCGGAGCTCCGGCGTATCCGCCTTCTGAACGATCTCCTCGAAACGCTCGACGATCTGCCGCTTGGTTCGGCTCAGGCCGTCACGGAGGCGATCAAGAAAGCCCAATGGCAACTCCAACTCCCACTGTCGGCCGGTCCAAAAAGAACCAGCCCTACTGGCTACCGGCTACGCCGACCGGCACGATTTCGGCGTCCACGGCCTTGACCGCGTTCACGATGCCCCATCCCAACAGATTGTCCGGCGCCGCGTTCTGGCTTGCCGTCGATCGCAGTGCGAGGAACACCTCGTCCACCGTGTACGTCGGATGCGCCTGCAAGAGCAAGGCGACAACACCCGCGGTCAGTGGACAGGAGAATGAAGTCCCACTGGCAAACGCATAGGTACCAGTCCGAGGCACCCACGCGACCTTCGCGGACACTCCAAGGGCGACGACATCCGGCTTGACGCGCCCATCGGCCGTCGGCCCGACGGAGCTGAATTCGGCTCGGACACCAGCACGATCGACCGCACCGACGGTCAACACGTATCTTCCATCGGCAGGTGCAATGAGCGTGTTGGTCAACGGGTGAAAGCCTTCGTTGCCCGCCGAATTCACCACGATGACACCGCGAGCCGCCGCCATCGTCGCGGCCTTGGTCGTGATCGCCGTGTCGCCGTCCATGTCGCGATCGGTATAGCTCGTAAACGGAAGGTCGAAATCGAGGTACCCCAACGACGAGCTGATGACGTCGGCCCCCATCGACTCAGCCCATTCCGCCGCAGCCGTCCAGTTGTCTTCCTCGACTGGCGTCTCGCTGAAGCCGTCCTCAGTCACCGCAAGCATGAAGGTCGCCCCGTACACGGGCCCGATCAATTGCCCATCTTCAAAGCCGCCGAGCACGGACAGGGTGGCCGTTCCGTGCGGGTGGATGCTGCCTCGTACAGAGTCGATTCCGTTCACGAAGTCTCGCTCCGCGAGAATCGTCAGGCGCCCGAACGCCTCGTGTTCGAGGTTCGGGAAGCCTGAGTCAAAGATCGCGACAACGACGCCTTCGCCGGTAAGACCGCGTTTGTGCAGCTCGGGAACCCCGATCTGGGAAAGCTGGTCGATCGAGGAGCCGTAGTCGACCTTCGACTCGCGAGACCGCGATACCGCCCGATCGTCCCGCTCGGCCGGCGGCGCCTCCCACACAGTCAATGGCTCCGCATGCGCGCGGCGATAACGCCTCACGATGTCGATTCGCGACACGAATGGCAGGGCGGCGACGTCCTGGACCTGCGACGCGGTTGCCTCGACGCTCACCGCGTTCAGCCAGCGCGACTGGTGTCGAAGTCGAGACACCCGAGCCGTGACTTCTGCGACGTACGTCGGAGCAACGGGCAGGTCCTCCGACAACGTCGTGGACGTCACGGTCGCGCGACGCGCGCGACGGGCCCTCGCACGCGCGGAGACCGTCGTCGAGGATGCGGGGAGGCTCCTCGCGGATTCCGGACCTTTGTCACGAAAGTAGACCCAGACGGCATGACGCTGCTCCGCTCGACCCTGTCGCAAGGCGGTTTCGAGCCACGGGGTGAGCGGAGAACTCGGCGTCTGGCTCGCCAGCGATCCCGCCAGTGCGAACACCAGCAACAGAAGTAGCGGAAGCCGAAGCCGTTCGCGCCTGATCATCCTGCCTCGGCTCTCTGCGGACGCAGCATCAGATCGTACAAGGCCGAGCGCGGGTTCTTGCGTCCCGCCAAGAGCTCGGCCACTTGCGAGGCGATCGGGAGCTCGACGCCGTGGCGTCCCGCCAACGCGAGCGCTGCATTGGTGGTACGAACACCTTCTGCGACCATCTTCATTCCTGCGAGAATCTCCTCTAGTGAACGTCCGCGCGCGAGCTCGATTCCGACGTGCCGGTTTCGACTGAGGGCGCCTGTGCACGTCAGCACGAGGTCACCGAGGCCGCTGAGGCCGGCGAGCGTCTCGCGCTGTGCGCCTGCCGCGCACGCGAGCCGGGATATTTCCGCGAGGCCACGCGTGATCAGCCCGGCAAGGGCGCTCTCGCCCAGGCCCAGACCTTCGGCAAGGCCTGCGGCAATCGCGATCACGTTCTTCAGTGCGCCCCCGATCTCGACGCCAACTACGTCGTTCGTGCCATACAGCCTGAAGTAGGAGGCCCGGAACTCTGCTTGAACAGCATCGACAACCGCTGAGTCGCGCGACGCCACGGAGACGGCGGTCGGCAGCTCGCGGGCCAATTCCACGGCGAAGCTTGGACCCGACACCACGGCCACTCTCACGTTCTCGCCCAGCTCCTGCTCAATGACCTCCGACACGCGGAACAAGGTGTCCTGCTCGAGCCCTTTGGTCGCGCTGACAACGATTGCTCGATCGTGAATGTGCGCCGCCGCTCGACGGATGATCTCGCGGGTACCATGCGATGGCACGGCGGACACGATGAAGTCGCTTTCCTCCAGAGCCTCGGCGAGGGCGCCCGTCACCTGAAGGCGGTCGGGAAACCCGACGTTGGGCAGGTAAACGGCGTTCACGCGCCGCGCCTGCAGATCCGCTGCGACCGACGCGTCGCGAGCCCAGAGCCGCACGTCGTTGCCCGCGCGCGCGAAGTGCACGGCCAGTGCGGTCCCCCACCCGCCTGCTCCGAGAACAGCTAGCCGGTGAATCGCGCCCTCCCTACCGAGCGGTCTCTTCGAACAGACGTTGGCCCACGCGCCGCTCGGTGCCCGCGACAAGGCGGGCGAAGTTGGCGCGATGCCGGTGGAGAATGACGGCTGCTGCTGACACGGCACCGGCCGCGATTTCGGCCGGAAGGTCGCTGGCGAAGACCGTGACAACAAGCGACAAGGTCGCTGCCACAGAGCCAAGCGAGACAAATCTCGTTGCCCAGACCGTCACAAGGAACGTGCCGCTGGCGATGCCAACCGCGAGTGGTGCCAGCACCGAAAACACACCGGCCGCCGTTGCCACGCCCTTTCCACCGTGGAATCGAAGCCACACGGGATACACGTGCCCGACTATCGACGCGACGCCCGCAGCGACGGGCGTGACGTAACCGGTCGCGAGCCGCTGTGCCAGAGCGACGGCCAGCGCGCCTTTCGCGCCATCGAGACACATCGCGAGCACGGCTACGCGCACGCCGCTGGTTCGTAGCACGTTGGCTGCGCCGACGTTACCGCTGCCCACATCGCGCAAATCGATCCCACGCCGCCGCGTCAGCAAGAACGCGAACGGAACCGAACCGATCAGATAGGCGGCGACAATGGCGATCAAGTCGTTCATCAGCGAAGCAAGGGGTCAGATCTTGAATCTTGCACGAGTCGGAGGATTGCCAGCTGTCCGCTGCCCGCGAATCCTTGGGGCTCGTGCAAGATTCAAGATCTGACCCCAAGTGTACTTCCCTCACTGTTCAAGCAACATCCTCCGCACCATGTCCAGGGCAGCCTGAGACGCTTGAAATTTGACGCGCTCGCGCTCTCCGATGAATCGAAAGACCCGCGAACAGCTCCGTGTTGCCGTCGAAACCGCGACAACGACCATCCCGACGGGCTTCTCAGGCGAACCCCCCCCCGGGCCAGCGATGCCCGTGACTCCGACCCCGACATCCGCGGACGCGCGCGCGCGCATTCCCTCGGCCAAGGCCACCGCCACCGGCTCACTCACCGCGCCATGCTCGGCGATGAGCCCGGCTGGAACGCCAACCAAGGCCGTCTTCGCCTCGTTCGAATACACGACGACTGACTGATGAACATAGCGGGAGCTTCCGGGCACGTCTGTCAGGCGCGACGTGATGAGGCCACCGCTGCACGACTCGGCCACGGCAATCTGGAGTCTCCGCTCGGCCAAAATCTCCCCCAGGACAGCCTCGAGCGAGCGCCCGTCAGTGCTGAAGACATCGACCCCCAACATCTCAAGGACCTGTCGCGTCGCCTGCTCGAGCGCCGCCTCGGCCAGTTCTCGTGAAGCGGCACGTGCGGAGAGGTGCAGCTCGATCTGTCCGAGCGCCGCCAGAATCGTTGCCGCGATCGGCGGGGTGGACACGGCCCATTCGCGATAGAGCGGCTGCAGAGTCTCGTCGGCCTGTGATTCGATTCGGCCCGCGATTTTGAGGACGCGCCGTACCAAGGCAAGGCCGGGCGATCGCCCACGAAGACGCCCGTCGACCAGCGCCGCCAGCATCGGCTTGAGCTCTCGTGGTGGTCCGGGCAACAGGATCACGACCCGTTCGCCTTCGTCGATCCAGAGTCCCGGTGCGCTGCCACGACCGTTCTCAATGATCTGCGCGCCGGCCGGCACCAGGGCTTGCCGGCGGTTGTTCTCCGGCATGGGCATTTTGAATCCCCGCGATGCAAATCGCGCTCGTAAGCGTTCAAGAAGGGCAACGTCTTCTGCGAGCGGGCGCTTCAGCACCGTTGCGACCGCCTCACGGGTCACATCATCGTCGGTTGGTCCGAGACCACCGCTGCAGACTACGAGGTCCACTCGCTCGAGCGCCGCCCGGAAGGCATCGGCAAGATCGTCGCGGTCATCGCCGATCACGGTCTTGAACGACACGTCGATGCCCAGCAGATTCAACTGCTCGGTGATGAACAACGAGTTCGTGTCGAGACGCGAGGGCGTCAGCAGCTCCGAGCCGACTGCGATGATGGCGGCACGTGAGAGCGGCGTCATACGAGCCATTTGGGCGCGAGCGCGATGAGGGCGCGCATGAGGATGTTGCCGTAGAGCGCAGCCATGCCGTCGTCGGCCATGATGCCGAGGCCACCGGGAAGAGACTCGAACTTCCACGAGGGCCACGGCTTGATCACGTCGAGCAGCCGGAAGATGAAGAAGCCGACGATCGCACCGCCCACGGTCACAGGCAACAAGGCGAGCGTGATGAGCATGCCGACCACTTCGTCGACCACAACCGCGGCCGGATCCGTCTTGTCAAAATGGCGCTCGGCCACCGTGCCGGACCACACACCGAGGACGAAAAGGCCAACGATAACCGCCAGCTCTACCGCGACCGAGCCGGTGCTGCGGACCGCGTAAAACACGACGAGCCCCGCGGCGGAGCCCAGCGTGCCCGGTGCGATGGGCGCATAGCCCAGATATCCACATGTTGCGACGAAGAGTCCGACCCGCCGCATCACGCTGCCGAGAACCGTGTCAGGCGGATGGGAGAGCGACCACGCGCGTACGCGCCAGCCGATCGTGGAACGCTCGGCGGTCTGAGCCGAGCGCGGGGAGGAAACCGATCCCAAGAGTCACCAGCGAGGCGAGAACTGCGACCGCGCGCTGCATCGCGCGGGCCGCCTCCAGCCCACTGGCGTCGTCACTGATCACGCGAATGTGCGCCGCCATCTTTCCAATCGTCTGTCCACCGAGAGAGGTGAACGCGCTGAAGTAGGCCAGCTTGACCATTCCCAGAAACGCCAGCATCGGCGCCACGGGCAGAATCCGCCAATCAGCCAAGGTCAGCGATGCCATTCGCAGAGTGAAATAGAGCACCACGAGATCGATGCCTAACAGGATGCCGTGATCGATCATCGCCGCAGCAAGACGCGGCGCCACTCCGCTCGACGGCAACCCTGCCGTGGTGCGTCTTGTCGCATCCACGTGTTCATCTTGCCCTCGAAGCGGGATGTCGATCCGCGGCCGAGCGGGCTGTGACCCACGAGGCGTCTTCGGGGCCAGGTCCAGATCTTCGCCGAATTGGAAGACCGGGTCCGCGGTCGTCCCGATCCGAGGGTCCTTCGGCATCGATCGTAGCCGCGGCATGTCGGGCGTCCTGCGGACTGACAAAGGCTGCCGAGGCACTGCTGGCAACTTCACCAGGGGCTCGTCTTCGTCTGGTACGCGTTTGAACAGGGGAAGAGGCGGTTTCTCGATGACTGGCTCGACGGGCGACGGTTCCGCGGCCAATCTTATCGCCGGCACGTCGGCTCTTACTGGCGGCTCAGTCGCGCCAGAGTCGAACCTGTCGTGCCAGGTCGCGGGTGCAGAGTCGGACTCCGTGTCTCTCAGGATCAGGTCCGCATTGAGATCGTACTCGGGCTCCGCAGGCGGGATGTCAACGTCGGGCAGCAGAGAAAAATCGTATCCGCAGTTCTTACACCGGTCTCCCGTCTCGAATCCGAGGTAACTGCATTTCGGACACTTCATCGGCCTCACCTCGCGTCCGCGGCTCGCGCCGCGTCGGCAAGCAACACGTGCTGGACATCGGCCCGCAGTCGGTCCGCCGCGGGCCGAAGAGGATCCGCGAGGTCGATCCGGTCCAGAACTTTGAGCGCTTCATAGGGGCGACCCGCCGTGTACAACTCACGAGCACGCGCGAGGAGCATGTCGGTGGGCCGCACGATCGGCAACGGCTCCGCCGCAGGCGCGGCCACGACAGGTGCCGGGACCGGCAGATCCGCGACAAACGACGCGATCGGGCGCTCGGCGACCAGGATAGTGGCCGCCACTGCTGCGCTCGCGAGGGCCGTGACGACCCAGCCCGAGCGCGTCATCGGCGGGGACGACCTGGCAAAGGGCTCGGCGGACGCGGAGCCCGAAGGCTCTCGAGCAGGCAACAACGTCGGTTCAACCCGGCCGAGATGCTGCAGGAAGACCAACGCCGTGTCGCTCGGGCCGCCTCTTTCGACGGCGCGAGTCAACAGTTCTCGCGCGGCTTGAAGGCGTCCGGCGTTGTATTCGGCGACGCCGCGATGCAGCATCTCCTCCGACTCACGCTGGCGCTCGGCAAGCGCACTTCTGGCCCGATCGATATAGGCTCTTGCCCGTCGATGACGACGCTCGAGAAAGGCAACACGGGTCCATATGTCGATGGCCTGTTCGTACTGGCCAGCGAAATACTGATCGAGTCCCGCGAGCAACAACTGCTCGATGCGCGCCTCACGACCGACGCCATCGGCCTCGCTCGGCGGTCCCACGTTGGAGGTAGTGCGCAGTGGTTCGGACATCCGAAACGCGCGATCCCGACGACCACGCCGAAGGGATTATCGGGCAAAACCCTGCACCGGTCAACGAATTACGAGGAAAGGCTCTTCGTGTAACCTCGCTCCCGTTCCTGAGTATTCATGTTCAGAGTCGTGGTGACAGACGAGAGCTTGATGCTCGCCGTTCGTGATGGGGACGTGGCCAAGCTGGGCCTCCTCTTCGAGCGCCATCACGTCTCGCTCTTCGATTTCCTCAACCGGATGACGGGCGACCGGGTAGCGGCCGAGGACCTGGTGCAGGAGGTCTTCGTGCGGATTCTGAAGTATCGCGCCACCTATCAGGACAGCGGCGCCTTCAAAGCGTGGCTGTTTCGCATCGCGCGAAACGCCCGGGCCGACCACTTCCGTCGCCGCCCCTCAGTTGAGCCCTTGGCAGACGCGGACCTCGAGCGGCCGGAACAGGCGCCAGGCCCCTTCCGGCAACTCGAGCGGAATCGGGATGTGGCACGCCTGAAACGAGCGCTCCTGATGTTGAGCGATGACAAACGAGAACTTCTCGTGCTCGCCCGCTACCAGGACATGAAGCACGAACAAATCGCCGACGTCCTGGGCGTCGAAGTGGGAACCGTCAAAGTCCGCCTCCACCGCGTGGTTCGTGAGCTCCGCGAGATATTCCTTCGGTTACCTGATGAGAGTCCGTCATGCGATGTGAAGACATCCACCCGCACGTTGCAGATTATCTAGCCGGCACGCTGTCGCCGGCCGAGACAGCCGATATCGAGACACACCTTCGTGAGTGTCGCCTCTGCGCAGCTAAGTTCACCGACCTGCGCGAGACATGGCAGTTGCTGGCCGACGTCCCGGCCGAACGGCCCGATTCGGCCAGGCTCCGAGCGCGCCTTCACGCGACAATTGCCGGATATGAGCAGGGAATCCTCGCTCAACCCTCGTCATTCTCGCGCGTCACACAGGCGATCGTCGCGTGGTGGCGGGTTCCGTCGATGGCACAGGCCGCGATCGCGCTGGCTCTCCTCGTGACCGGCGTCGTGATCGGACGAGAGTCACCGTTGGCACCCGTTTCGCCGGACCCGGGGATCGCGGCGCTGCGGCAAGAACTCGGCGACATGCGTCAGATGATGACGCTGTCGCTAATGCAACAGCAGTCTGCCAGCGACCGTCTGAAGGGCGTGACCTGGACCGGACAGATCGAACAGCCCGGCAACGAGGTCGTCGCGGCTCTCCTCGACACGCTGATGCACGACACCAACGCCAACGTGCGCCTTGCGAGCATCGACGCCCTCAAGCGCTTCGCCGAACGAGATCTCGTGCGACGCGGCACGATTGACGCATTTCCGCGACAGAACTCGCCGCTCGTGCAGATCGCGCTCATTGATTTCGTGATCGAGCGGTATGGACGCGAGTCCGCGAGCACGCTTCGCCGCCTCGCTCAAGATCCAATGCTGGAAGAGTCGGTACGGGCGCGAGCAGCCTGGGGACTCCAGCAGGTGGGATGACAACATGACACCGACCCTCCGTCTTGCTGTGCTCACGACGGCGCTTTCAGCGTCCATTGGGCTTTCGCTTTCTGCTGGTCCGGACTATCCAGTCCGCGACGAACACTCTGTCGTGAAGACGCTTCGCTTCGCCGGAACGGGGATCCGGACTCTCGACGTTCGCGCGATTCACGGTTCCATTCGGGTGACTGGCTACAACGGCCGCGATGTGATCGTGAAGGCGACACGGACGACCGCCGCGGCGACGCAAGAGGACCTTCGAGCGGCCGAACGCGACGTGATCATGGACTCGAGCGACAATGCGGCGGACCTTCACGTCACGGTTCGAGAGCTTGACCGCCCCCTCTGTGGCGACTCGGGGAACTGGCGGTCGGCTGCGTGGGGGGAGCGACGCCGCTACGAAGTGACGTTCGAGTTCATCATCCAAGTCCCGACAGGCACGCGGTTGCGGCTCTGCTCGATTGACGGCGGTGAGGTACGCGTTGAGGGCACCGAGGGTGATTTTGACATCGGGCACGTGAACGGTCGCATCACCATGGAACGCGTCAGGGGCACCGGGCGCGCGCGCACAGTCAACGGTAGCGTGACGGTTTCCTTCGACGAGTCCCCACGTGGTGATGCCGAGTTCAAGACCGTCAACGGCGAGGTCGCGGTCACGTTTCCGGCCGGACTCTCGGCAGATCTTCGGATGAAGACATTTCACGGCGACTTGCTTACTGACTTCGACGTGGACGTGCTGCCGCAGAACGCCACGCTCACGGGCGACCGGAAAAGCGGTAGGTTCGTCTACCGGTCGAACCAGTTCACCACTGTGCGCGTGGGACGTGGCGGACCCAGTCTGACGTTCGAGACGCTCAACGGCAACGTGCGCGTGCTGCGGGCTGCGCGCTAAGTGAGGGCTTTCATGAGGATGCGAATCGTTCTTCCCTGGATCGCGATTGCGGCTGTCTGCATCGGCGGCGGCAGCAGTGCTTACGCTCAAAATCCAGAACGTCTCACGGTGGAATTCAGCACACCGTCCAAGCCTGGTCTTCTACGCATGCACGTGATGAATGGGGGGATCACGATCCGCGGCGAGAACCGGAAGGACGTACTGATCGAGGCCCGGTCTCGAGATCAAAACGCTCGGCGCACGCAAAGCGAGCCTCCCGCTGGGCTCCGACGCCTGACGCAGGCTCCGGGATTCAACGTTGAAGAAGAGAACAACGAAATGGTCCTGAGCACTGGCTTTCAGGGCCGCGGGATGGATTTCGACATCCGCGTGCCCACGAAAACGAATCTCAAGCTGTCGTCGGTCAACGGCGGCGACATCATAGTCGAGGGTGTCGACGGCGAGCAGGAGATCAACAACGTGAACGGTCCGATTACCCTCACCAACGTCGCCGGTTCGGTCGTCGCGAACTCGGTGAACGGTAAGGTTCTCGTCACGTTGACTCGCGTCATGCCGGAGAAGGCAATGGCCTTCACGTCCCTGAACGGGACAGTTGATGTCACGCTTCCTGCGTCCACGAAGGCCACCCTCAAGCTGCGCAGCGACCAAGGCGACGTGTTCACCGACTTTGACGTCCAGATGAGACCGACAACGCCGGCCGTCCGAGATGACTCGCGCCGGACGGGCGGGCGCTTCCGGATCGAAGTGAACAAGTCGATTTATGGCACGGTGAACGGGGGCGGACCCGAGTTCGAGCTGCGCACGTTCAACGGCAGCGTGTACGTGCGAAAGGGAACTTAGACGGAAGGGGAAAAGTGGAAAAGTGGAAAAGTGGAAAAGTAGAGAAGTGAAAAAGTAGAGAAGTGGAAGAGTAAGTAGAAAGTGAAATCGGTCGGTGCAACCGATGGGTATTTCCCAAATAGCACGAGTGGTATTCCTCCCGCTCTGTCGAGCGCATGGCTCCACGCGATTTGACCGAGCGCACACGCCTCTTTGCTCTCGCCATCTTCCATTTCGGTCACGCGCTTCCGGACACAAAGGCTGCCCAGGAAACAGGCGGACAACTGCGGAGGGCTGCCAACGCAATGCGGTCCAACTACCGCGCCGCACGACGTGGACGCTTGCGTGCGGAGTTCCAAGCGAAGCTCGGAACCGTTTTTGAAGAGGCCGATGAATGCGTCGACCACCTGGAGTACCTGCGGGACGCGGGGATCAGGAAGGACACTCCGCTTCTTCAAGAGGCACAGGAACTCGCGAGAATCTTTGCCACATCCGTCAAGACGGCCCGGGCGAACACGAACAGGATGAAACAAAGTAGAAAAGTGGAAAAAAGTAGAGAAGTGGAAAAGTAAGTAGCAGTCGAATCAGCTGACTGATTTCTGGGAGATGCCGCATTGCGCGGCCCCGTTCACGCCGTCTCATCTTCTCTACTTTTCTACTTTTCCACTTTTCTACTTTTCTACTTTTCCACTTACTCTTCCACTTCTTCCACTTGTCAACTGTCTCGCCGTTCGCCTCATCGGGAACATCGGCGGTGCGTCCGCGACTTGAATCGTTCCGACCACCTCGAACCCGTGTCGCTCGTAGAGAGGAATGTTCGCGGGGTTGGTCGACTCCAGATATGCGACGCACCCCTCGCGATCAACGCGCTCCAGAGCGTGACGCATCAGTGCCGAGCCATACCCGCGTCTCTGCGCCGTGGGCTCAACCCCGATCAGCGGAAGATACCAATGCGGCTCGGTCGGATGATAGCGACCCATCTCCTCGAGCACGGAAAAGACGCCGGATAGGCGCGCTGAAGCAACACTTTTTTCGAGCAGTGCAACCAGCATCTCTTCGTCGGGCGCGACGTGCGGGGGGAGCCACAGCCCGCAACCGGAAAACCCATCGGCATAGAGGGCGGAGCCGTGTTCGAACGCCCTTCCCCCGAAAATCTCCGTGAACTCCGGGAAGGTGGTCAAGTATTGATGCGGGTCGGGCCAGACCCAGCGCGCGACGGGATCGCTGACAAACGCCAGCACAATCGTGCTGACCAACCGCCTCTGATCCTCGACCGTCGCGGTTCTCACGATGGGAGTACTCATAGCGCTCTCTGAACACGTCGAGGATACGACACTTACTTTTCCCCTTCTTCAACTTTTCCACTTCTCCACTTCCGCAGTAGACTTTCCTCCTGGCCACCATCCCGCTCTCGCGTCGTACGACCCTGCTCGTTCCCACCGCTGTCAATGCCATCCTCGGCGAAATCCGCCAAGTTCAGTCGGAAGGAAAGCCGGTCGTCTCGCTGATGCGCGGTGAACCGGATTTCGCGACGCCGGCACACATTGTCGACGCAGCCGCGCAGGCGGCGCGCGCGGGGCGCACTCGATATCCGGACAATCGCGGTGAGATTGGCCTACGTGAGGCCGTAGCGGCGAAGCTCAAGCGTGACAACGGCCTGACCTACGATCCGGGCTCGGAGATCCTCGCGACAACGGGAGCGACGCTTGGCATCTATGCCGCGCTGACGGCGCTTCTCAACGAGGGCGACGAGGTCCTCATGCCCGACCCGGTCTACGACGCCTACCGGTCGCCCACAATCCTGGCCGGCGGAGTCGTGCGACCCGTTCCCTCGTCCATCGAGAACGGCAGATTCGTGGTCACGGCTGCAGCCATCGACGCCGCGGTCACGCCAGCATCGCGCGTGCTCTTGCTCAACGCACCGTGGAATCCCGTCGGCACCGTCTTCCGTGAATCCGAACTGCGGACTATCGCTGATGTGATCCTGCGGAGAAATCTTGTCCTCGTGAGCGACGAGATCTACGAGGCCATTACATACGACGACGCCCGTCACGTTTCACCCGCCTCGCTCTCACCCGACTTGCGCGCGCGCACGGTGCTCGTCAACAGCCTTTCGAAGACGTACGCGATGCCGGGGTGGAGGGTTGGCTACTGCGCTGCACCCGCTCCGATCATCCAGGCGATGTTTCTGGTACTGCAGCAGTCGAGCCGCGGACCGGCCACATTTATCCAGGACGCCGCCGCGATCGCCCTGACCTCGTCGCAGGACTGCGTGGCTGACATGCGCAGGGAATACACGCGGCGTCGTCAGCTCGTCCTGGAAGCCGTGTCCGGGTTGCCCCGCGTGCGCGCGCTCTCGCCAGAGGGTGGTTTCTTCGCCATGGTGGACGCCCGCGATACGGACATCCCGTCAAACGAGCTTCGGCGGCGCCTGCTCCGCGACGCCGGCGTCGCCGTGGTTCACGGCGCGGCGTATGGTGAGCGAGGCGAAGGCACGTTGCGGGTCTCGTTCGCCAGCGGTGGTGAACAACTGACGCAAGGTCTGGTTCGACTCCGCGCGGGTCTCGTGGATTGCGCGCTGTGACGCAATGACTCTCCTGCGCGTGGAGCCGGCCGCGCCCCTTCGCAGTCCAGATGTTCGTGCTCTCGACCTCGCTGGCCTCCAGCGTGCGCTTTCGGCCGCGGTGGCTGGCGATGTCCGCTTCGATCCTGTCTCGCGGGCACTCTACTCGACCGATGCCAGCGTCTATCAGATCGAGCCCGTGGGCGTGGTGCTGCCGCGCTCGCGCGAGGACCTCGTCCACCTCGTGCAGACGTGTGCGCGATTACGTTGCCCGATCACCATGCGGGGCGGCGGAACATCACAGGCCGGCCAGGCCGTCGGGGCGGGCCTCATCGTCGACACCTCGAAGTATCTGAACGCGATCCTCGAGCTGAACGTTCCCGAGCGCTGGGTGCGCGTAGAACCGGGAATCGTCCTCGACGAGCTCAACGCACAGTTGCGACCCCACGGCCTGAGATTCGCCCCTGACGTGTCGACCGCCAGCCGCGCGACCATCGGCGGCATGATGGCCAACAACTCGAGTGGGGCGCGATCGGTGTACTACGGGAAGACGATCGATCACGTACTCGAGCAAGAGGTCGTGCTGTCGGACGGCTCCATCGCGCACTTCCGACCGCGAACGCCCGCCGAGATCGAGGCGATGATGGCGGGCAACACGCTCGAAGCCGCGTGCTATCGCATCGTTCAGGCAGTGGCCGTCCAGCAGCGCGGCGAAATCGAGCGTCGGTTCCCCAAAGTCCTGCGTCGGGTCGGCGGCTACAACCTCGACGAATTCATCAAGCCCAACACGCCCGTTAATCTGACGAAGATGATGGTCGGCTCCGAAGGCACGCTCGGTATCGTGCTCTCCGCGAAGCTGAACCTCGTCGTACTGCCACTTGCCAAAGCGGTCCTGGCGATTCAGTTTCGGGATCTGTTGGAGTCGCTGGCTGCGGCGCCGCTAATCCTTCGCCATGGTCCGTCCGCGGTTGAGGTCATGGACAAGTCCATCCTCGACTACACCCGCCAGAGCCCTGCACTCGAGGCGCTTCGTCGAAGCTTCATTGAAGGAGATCCGGCGGCGCTGCTCTGCGTGGAGTTCTACGCTGACCGGGCCGAGGACCTCCCGCCTCGGCTCGACGCGCTCGAACGTGACCTTCGAGCGCATGAGTTCGGCTATCGCTATCACCACGCCCTCGATCTTCCTGACCAAGCGCGCATCTGGAGCCTGCGCGAGGCGGGACTCGGCCTTTCGATGGCCATGAAGGACGATGCGAAGTCGCTTTCCTTCGTCGAAGACACCGCGGTCCCGCCCGAAAAGCTTCGCGACTACATCGAGCGCTTCCTTGCCATCGTCCGGAGTCATGGCACCTCGGCAGGCGTCTACGCCCACGCATCAGTCGGCTGCCTGCACGTGCGCCCAGTGGTCAACATGAAGACCGAGGCGGGAGTGCGAACGTTCGAGGCGCTCGCCAACGATATTTCCGACCTGGTTCTCGAGTACGGCGGCGCTCTCTCCGGCGAGCACGGAGACGGGCTCGTGCGCAGTCCATTCATGCGAAAGATGTTTGGACCAGCGCTTTACGAGGCCTTTCGCGCCATCAAGCAGACGTTCGACCCCCACGGCATTTTCAATCCCGGCAAGATCGTCGATGCGCCTCCTCTCACGACGAATTTGCGCTTCGGGACTGGCTACTCCACTCGGACACCCCAGACCTATTTCGACTTCTCCGACTATCGCGGCATGGCTGGAGCCGTCGAGATGTGCAGCGGCCTTGGTGCGTGCCGCAAGACGCTCGAAGGAACGATGTGCCCCTCGTACATGGCGACACGAGAGGAGCAGCACTCGACCCGAGGGCGCGCAAACGTGCTCCGTCTGACGATGGCCGGGCGACTCGGCGAGTCCGGTCTTGGCGATCAAGGTGTGTACGAGAGCCTCGATCTCTGCCTCGAATGCCGTGCGTGCAAAGCCGAGTGTCCGGTAGGCGTCGATGTCGCGCGCTTCAAGAGCGAGTTTCTGGCTGACTACTGGCAGCGGCACGGCACCTCGCTCGAAGCACGCCTGCTCGGCAACGCTCGCACGGTGGCGGAATGGGGCAGCCGCTTCGCACCCCTCTCGAACTGGCTTGCGGGTAGCAGCCTCGGACGGCGCGTGAACGAAGGGCTGTTTGGTATCGATCGACGACGACGCCTTCCGCAGTTCACGCGCCACACTCTTGAGAGTCGCGTGAAGTCTCGCCGGAATCACGTCGACGATCGCCCGGGCCGCCTTCAGGCGGCCGATGAACCAACCAAGGCGCTTCTGTTCTTAGACACCTTCACCAATCACTACGATCCCGAGATCGGCCTGGCAGCGATCGATGTCCTTGCCGTCGCAGGCGTCAGCACTTCGCTCGCGCCGAATGGTTGCTGCGGCCGGCCGCAGATCTCGAAAGGCCTTCTTTCCTCCGCGCGGGCGATGGCCGAACGGAACGCCAACCTTCTGTACACCGATGCGGCCAAGGGTTATCCGCTTGTCTTTTGCGAGCCGAGTTGTCTGTCGGCCATTCGCGAGGACGCCCCAGCGCTTCTTCGCGGTGAGGCCCGTCGCAAGGCCCAGGTGGTGGCAGAGGCCAGCTTGCTGTTCGAAGACTTTGTGGAGCGACTTGCCCCGCGCTTCTCTGTGAGCGCCGGTCCACAGCGAATTCTGCTGCACGGCCACTGTCACCAGAAGGCGATGGGACTCGTGCAGCCGTCGAAGGCTCTCCTCTCGAGGATCCCCGGTGCGACAATCGTCGATCCGGATGCGGGTTGCTGTGGCATGGCAGGATCCTTTGGCTACAACCGCGACCACTACGACGTCTCGCGCGCCATCGGCGAGCGAAGGCTCTTCCCGGCGGTTCGCAACAGACCCGCGGGCACCGTCGTGGTCGCCGCGGGCACATCCTGCCGGCACCAGATCTTCGACTTCACAGGTGACACCGCGATTCACCCCGCGGTACTGCTGCGTGAGCTGGTGAGGGGAACGTAACAAGTTCGGCGTTCAGCGTTCTGGGTTCGGCGTTCAATGCGACGTTCGCGGGCATGCCTGGCGTTTGCGAGCGCCTCTGCTGATTGCAGATAGTCCATCGGCCCGGTCACCTCTCCAAGAGCGCTCTCGGCGAGCTGATCCAACTCCTGGCGCGTGTCGTCCGAGAACCCAGAACCCCGAACGACAAGTTTCTGGGCCCTATAATGCCTCCCACATGACTCTTGCCTGGCTCTCCCTCGGCGCCCTCGTTGTCGCAATGATCCTGAGCTGCACGACCGAGCTCAACATCGGGGTGCTGGCTGTCGCGCTCGCCTGGATCGTTGGGGTCTACCTCGGTGGAATGCGGCTCGAGGACGTCGTCAGCGGCTTCCCCGTTCAACTCTTCCTGACGCTCGCTGGCGTGACGCTGTTGTTCACTCAAGCCCACTTGAACGGGACGCTCGATCGTGTCGCGAACGCCGCAGTGCGCGTCTGTCGTGGAAACACGGGGTTCATTCCCGTCATGTTCTTTGTGCTCGGCTGCGCCATGGCCTCGCTCGGCCCAGGCAATGTCGCCACGGCGGCCATGCTGGCGCCCATGGCAATGGCCGTCGCCTCACGGGCGGCGATTCCGCCGTTCCTGATGGCCATCATGGTCGGCAACGGCGCGCAGTCAGGAGCCCTTTCGCCCTTTGCGCCCACCGGCATCATCGTCAATGGCATCATGATCAAGATTGGGCTCGCTGGATACGAGTGGCGCTCCTACTGGACGAATCTCGTCGCGCACGCAATCGTCGCGTTTGCCGGCTTCCTCTTGCTCGGCGGATGGCGCCTCTTCAAGCGACAGTATGCTGACAATCCCCTCGAGGAAACGCCGCCGACAGCGCTTTCGGCGTCCCACGGGTTGACGCTCGCGACGATCGGCGGTGTGCTGATCTCGGTCCTCTTCTTCAACGCGAACATCGGAATGGCGGCCTTCGCGGGAGCAGTCGTCTTGGCGGCGCTGCGCGTCGCCGACCACGAGCAGGCGATCCGAAGGATGCCCTGGACGCCGATTCTCATGGTGAGCGGCGTCAGCGTCCTCGTCGCACTACTCGAGAAGACCAAGGGACTCGATCTCTTTACGACGCTTCTGTCGCAGATCGCGACACCCGGAACACTGACCGGCGTCATCGCATTCGTCACTGGCGTGATCTCGGTGTATAGCAGCACGTCTGGGGTCGTATTGCCTGCATTCCTGCCGACCGTGCCTGGCCTGATCGCGCGCCTCGGCGGTGATCCGATGAGCGTGGCCTCGTCCATGAACATCGGAGCCCATCTCGTAGACATGTCTCCCCTCTCGACGACGGGGGCCATGTGCGTCGCGGGCATCTCGGATCCGACACAGGTGCGGCCTACGTACAACAAACTGCTCGCCTGGGGGATGTCGATGACCATAATCGGCGCGCTCGGCTGCTATCTCTTCCTCTGAGGGACGAACACGCCTTTGCGGTGAAAGTAGACGATGCTGGCCGCCGTCCGCATAGGAGGCGTGCTGAGTAAGACGTCAAAGAACGTGTCGCTTTGAAAGTGATCGAAGAGGAACCGTAGCAGTCGCTTGACTCGAAATCGTGGATACGACCTCACGAATCCTTCGCTCGGATCAACGCTCTTGCCCGCCAGATGATCCCCAATGGCCTGACCCGCCGCGAAGCCATGCTTGAGCGCTGTATGAATACCGCCCGCGGTCACGGGCGACACCATTCCGGCGGCATCGCCAACCAGCATGACGCGGTTCGCGGCGACGGGCCGCACGACGCCTCCACATGGAATCATGCCCGCGCGTACAGCGACGGGTCGTGCGCGGCGGACGTCGAGGATTGGCGCCAGCTTATCGAGAAACGCGCTCATGGCTTCGGTAGCTGTGAACCGGTCTGGTCGAAGACGCCCGGCAAGCCCAACCTGCACGATGCCTACGCCCGCAACTACCCACCCGATGTAGCCTGGGGCCAGGCGCCGATCGAGAAAACAGTGAAGCTTGTCGGATTCCGGAATGTCGACACCGAGGTACTCGTGCTCGACGCCAAACAGAAACTTCGTGTTTTGTCCCAGGGCGAGAGCCTTCGCCACTCGGGAGGCCGGCCCGTCCGCACCAACCAAAAACCGCGTCGTGCCTAGAGCCCCGAGATCGAAACCGCTCGGCGTCCGCTCCGCGTTTCCGAACGCTGTTTGATACTGGATGTGCGCACCCGCGCCGACGGCGCGGTCAGCAAGCCAGCGCATGACTCCTGGCGTGTCGGTCGCGAGAAAGTAGTAGCCGGGAGCAGCGAGATCGACGTAGCGAAGGTTCGGGGCATACAACCGCACGCCATCGATTCGACGGACCAGCGTTGCAGGAAGTCCGTCCAGCAGCGCAACCTGATCGATCGCATCCTTGACGATGATTCCGGTCGTGTGGAGCTTCTCGCCGACGTCGACCTTTCGTTCGAGCACCGTCACGCGCATCCCGGCGCGTGCGAGCGCGGTCGCACATGCCAGACCCGCAAAGCTGGCTCCGACGACCACGCAATCGGCGTGCTTCACCGACAAGCGCGCATGATGTTCATGGAGCGTCTCTTTGCGCCGTCTCCGGTTCACCCAACTGCTGCAGAATCCTTCTGTGTTCTCTGTATCCCCGCGCAGTGATTGGCCAGAGGTCCAAAACGCGATCGTCTTCCATCGCGTAGAACACATCGTGCAGATTGATTGTCGGATCCGTGTGCGACGGCAGGAGCTGGAGGCGGTCGCCGATGTTGATGGTGGCGTCCGGCGGAAGCGAGATCGTTGCGTGCTCGTCGTTGAGCGACGTCACCGAGGCGCCCGCGATCCCTCGCACTGCCGGGTGGCCGTGGTCCTTGGTCGTGGACTTGTGCCCGCAGTCCGCCACACAGCGGTCTGGCGCGGGCCGGCTGATTACGGTGCCCAACACCGAGAAGGCGTGCTCGAAGGGCACGCCCATCCCTGCATAGTCAGTATCCATCAGCGCGTACGAGCCTGCTTGAATCTCGGTGATCCCCTCGACCTTCGCACTGATGTCGTAGGTCCCGGTACCACCGGCCGACACCACGTCGCATCGGAGCCCCGACGCGCGCAGCAGTCCCGCGGTCGCCACGAGATGCTGCATCGCCTCGCGCGTGCGGCTCTCACGCTCGGCCCGGTTCCGAACCGGCTGCAGGTGGCCCTCGTACCCCATGAGGCCCCCCAGCTCGACCGAATGGGTGCGCGCCACCACGCGCGCAAGCGCGAGCGCCTCGTCACCCGGGGCAACCCCGCAACGTCCGTGCCCCACGTTCAGATCCACCAACACGCCGACGACGACGCCGGCACGACTCGCCGCCGCGGCGATCTCTTCCAACCCCGTCACAGAATCGACGGCCACGGAGATTCTCACACTGGCTGCGAGCGCGGCGACGCGATCGGCCTTCCAGGGCCCAACGACCTCGTTGGCGATCAACAGGTCGTCGCAGAAACCGGCTGCGACCTCGGCTTCCGACACCGTGGCGCACGTGAGGCCCGTACACGCGCCGGCCGCCAATTGGCGCCGTGCGATCTCGGGAGTCTTGTGCGCCTTGAAATGTGGCCGGAGCTTGCACGGGCCGGCGGCGAAAAACGCCGCCATCCGACGGATGTTCCGGTCGAGCGTCGGAACGTCAACGAGCAACGCGGGCGTCGGAATCTCGGATAGCGTCCGCGGACGCGAACCACTCACTGCCTACTGCCCACTGCCGACTGTCCCTTCTTCGTCCTCGATTTTTCGAAGGGGCCCGATTCCAAACGAACGCATCTTGCGATACAGGTTGCTGCGCTCCACGCCGAGCACCTCGGCCGTGCGCGAAATGTTGCCGTGCTGTGCGGCAAGCGCGCGCAAGATGTACTCCTTCTCGAACTGATCGCGCGCATAGTGGAGCGGAGCGAGCGCTTCCGCCTGAAGCGGAATCCGCGGCGTGGCGACCATGCCCTGCTCCAGAAACGTGAGGTCCTCTTCCGTCACGCGATCGCCCGGGACCATGATGATCAGCCGTTCGACCAGGTTTCGCAGCTCGCGTACATTACCAGGCCATCCATAGCGCTGCATCGCGGCCACCGCTCCTGCCGTAAAGGATTTCGACCGGCGCCCGTACTCGCGTGCAAGCAAGGCCATGAAGTGCTCGGCAAGCAGTGGAATATCTTCCTGCCTCTCACGGAGCGGGGGAACCGAGATGGGCACCACGTTCAACCGAAAGTACAGGTCGTCGCGGAACCGGCCCGCTCGAATCTCGGCAGGCAGGTCCTTGTTGGTCGCCGCCAACACTCGTGCGTCCACTCGGATCCGTGTGGATCCGCCAACGGGTTCCATTACCTGCTCCTGCAGCACGCGCAGGACCTTGGCTTGCGTCTTCAAGCTCATGTCGCCGATTTCGTCGAGAAAGACCGTGCCCCCATGCGCCAGCTCGAACTTGCCACGACGGTCGGCCACGGCGCCCGTGAATGCGCCCCGTACGTGACCGAAGAGCTCGCTCTCGATCAGCTCTTCAGGAATCGCCGCGCAGTTGACTTCCACGAAGGGCGACGACCGCCGACGGCTCATCGAATGAATGTTCCGCGCGACGAGCTCCTTGCCGGTACCGTTCTCGCCGAAGATCAGCACGCGGCCGTTGGTCGGTGCGGCCATCGCGACCTGCTCGCGCAGCTTTGTCATGAGATAGCTGTCACCAACCATCGCGTGCTGGGCATCGACCTTCGCTCTCAGCGCAATGTTTTCAGCCTCGAGGCGGCGCTGCCGCAGGGCGTTCCGGACAACGAGCACAGTCTTCTCGAGCGATAACGGCTTCTCCACAAAGTCGAACGCGCCCATCTTGATCGCCCGTACTGCCGCCTCGACGCTGCCATGACCGGAAATAATCACGACTTCAGAATCGATCTGTCGCTCCCGCATGCGGGACAAGGTCGCCAGCCCGTCCATCCCGGGCAGCCAGATGTCGAGCACGACCACGTCGTAGGCCTGACGCCCGAGCCTCTCCAGGCAGGCTTCACCACCCTCGACCGCATCCACGTCGTAGCCTTCGTCGCGCAGCACGGCGCCAAGCGAGCTCCGAACTCCGGGTTCGTCGTCGACGATCAGGATAGATGGCATTTAGGGGTCAGATCTTGAATTTTGCACGAGCCTTTGGTTTCCGCGCTATCGGGGCAGATCGTGTTCCGCAGCTCGTGCAAAATTCAAGATCTGACCCCTTCAACACGGCAGCTCAACCGCGAACCGAGTTCCCTGAGGTACATTGTCCGTCACGTCTATGCTGCCGCCGTGCTCGGCCACGATCCGCCTCACGATGGCAAGTCCCAGACCGCTGCCCCGCTGCTTGGTCGAGTAGTACGGCAAGAACAGCTTGTCGCGTTCGGCGAGCGGAATCCCAGGGCCGTTGTCGGCCACGACGACCCGAACGAGACTGTTGGCCGGGTCGTGCTGCGTCTCGATCTCGATCACGCCTCGCCGGTCGATGGCCTCGACCGCGTTATCGACGAGGTTGATCAGAACCCTGCGTATCTGCTCGGGGTCGACCGACACCGTGGGCAGCGACGCCGCGTATCTCCGCGTCAACGTCACGTCCGTAAACAAACCTCGATAGAGCGCCAGCGCGTCATCGATGAGCACATGGAGGTCCGTTGACACGGTGCGCGGCGCGGGCATCCGTGCAAACTGCGAGAACTCGTCCACGAGTCCCTTCAGCGATTCCACTTCCCCGACGATCGTACTGGTGCACTCTTCGACCAAGTCTCGCGTGGAATCCGGCGCCGCTGAGAAGTGACGGCGCAAACGCTCGGCCGACAGTTGGATCGGCGTCAGCGGATTCTTGATCTCGTGCGCGAGACGGCGCGCGACCTCGCGCCAGGCCGCAACCTTCTGCGCACGAATCAATGGAGACACGTCGTCGAACACAACGACCACGCCGTCACTCCCGCCGTCGTCGCGCCGCAGCGGTGAGGTCACCACGGCCAGGTGGAGCTCACGCCCTTCTCTGGCGATCGACAGTTCTTGAGGACGCAGATCCTCACGGTTGCTCGACGCCTTGTCGATTAAGGTGGCCAGCGGCTGGAGCGCCAAGGTTCCGAACACGACCGAGGCCGGCATACCAGACACGCCTGCGTCAATCCCGAGCAGTCGCGATGCGGCCGAATTCCAGGTTCGGATGCGCCCGGCCTGATCGACCGACACGACTCCCGTCGCAATTCGCTCCAGGACGGTCTCGACATACCGACGGCGCCCTTCGACGTCGTGATGTTTCCGCTCGAGCTCGACGGCAGACTGTTCGAGCCGCCGCCTGTTTGCCGCCAGCTCCCCGGCCATGCGATTGAACGCCTCGACAAGTGACCCGAACTCGTCGCGGGTCTCCGGTTCCACTCGATAGTCGAGATGTCCGGCGCCGATCTCGTCGGCGGCCGCAGCGAGCATCTGCACGGGACGGGTGATCCGTTTGGCCATGTAGAGTCCCATCCAGGTGGCGCCGACCAGGATCATCAGCGTCAACATCAGAAAAAAGGACAGGTAGACGCCGGTGAGCGGCCGCCGGAGCACGCGGAGCTGCTGGTAGCCCTCGTAGGCCGAGGAGATGCCACGCGCGCGCGCAGCAAACTGGTCCGTCAAATAGTCGCTTGCGATGACGACGCCGCGAACCCTGCCGTCGGGCGACTGAATCGGCAAAGCACTCCGAATGAGCTCACCACCGTTCGGTAACTGTTCGACCACACGGGATTCCACTCCGGCGGACGCAGTGCGCTGCGCGAGACGATCGGCGGACGCCCGTACATACTCCCGCGGCAGCGTGGGAGCGGCTACGTCGGCGACGCGGGTGGCCTGTGGCGGCGTTCCTGGCTGGAGCCGGTATACCTCGACGAGCTCGATCCGCCCTTGGAGGACGTCCGGGGCCACAGCGTTTCGAACGGCATCGGGATCGGCAGTCGCGAGATCGAATCGGCCCAACGTTCGCGACAACCTCACCGTAAGCGCCGAGACAAGACGTTGCTGCTCTTGGTAGTAGTCGCCGGCAATACGATTCGCTGAAGAAAGGACCTCGTCCATCGGCTGGTTGAACCATCGATCGACGCTGTTTCGAATGAGCTCACTGCCAACCAACAACACCAGTACTGCCGGAATCAGCGTCATGCCCAGGAGCACCGCCACGAGCTTGGCCCGAAACTGCGCGAACGGAAGCCCGCGCCGACGCTCCACCACGAGCTTGACGACGTTGCGCGCCAGCACGAAGACCAGCGCAACCAGCATCGTCAGATTAGTGGCCGAAAGCGCATAGAGCACGACTTCCGAGAGGAAATCGGGCGCCAGGGTGGAGGACCGGCTGGCGACGACGAGAAGGCCCGCCAGCGAGGCGAGGAGCGCGGCAATTCCGAGCAACAGTCTGGTGTTGTCGAAGATGGGCCGGCGCGGTCGCGTGGCAAGCCCCTGCCGTGGTGGCAGCGCCACTGGTTGTTTTTCGAGAGGCGGGTGTTGAAGCGTGAGAGCCAACTTCCTCTTTCCTTCCCCCTGCTCCCTTCCCCCTGCTCCCTACCCCCTACTCCTTGGCATTGAGCAAGTCCTTGAGCTCGCTCATGAACTCGCCGATGTCCCGGAAGTGGCGGTAGACCGACGCAAAGCGGACGTACGCGACTTTATCGAGGCGCTTCAGTTCGTCCATGACCATGCCGCCGATTTCGTCCGTCCCCATTTCCTTCTCGGGACGTTCTTGCAACATCGCCTCTACCTTGTCGGCGACACCCTCGATGGCGGCAATGCTGACCGGGCGCTTTTCACAGGCCTTCAGAAGCCCAGCGATGAGCTTTTGGCGCTCGAAGCGCTCTCGGGTGCCACCCTTCTTGATCACCATGTACGGGATCTCGTCGATCCGTTCGTAGCTGGTGAATCGGCGACCGCAATCGAGGCACTCGCGACGGCGGCGGATGACCTCGCCTTCCTTGCTCTCGCGGGAGTCGACGACCTTATCGCCCAGATGTGCGCAGAATGGGCACTTCATCGGTATGCGCCGTCTCCTTCTCGTCGTTCGGGCGGGTTGATCGGGCGAGCCTCTGCAATCCCCCGACGCTCAGACCATCCTGAGCCATGAATACCATCCCGAGTAAAACGACCGGCATGAACGAGATCGCGTGCAGGACGATCGCTGCCGCCACGGCGCGGTCATTGGCGATATGAAAGAAAGTCGTGGCACCAAAACGATACGCCTCGTGAAAACTGCCGACGCCGCCCGGCGTGGGCACAGCCACGCCGATGACGAGGAGCGCCTGCAGTAGAAACGAGCCAGCGAACGGCATCGCGATGCCAAATGCCAGCGAGACCACCCAGACCTCCGTTGCCAAGACGACCCACAACGCGAGCGACCAGAACACTGCAATCACGAGACCTTTGGGTTTTCTGGCGACTGCCAACCCCGTACTGAACGCGCTCGCCGTGCGCGAAAGCGCTGCCGCAACCCGGCTCGGCAGCACGCGCGCAGCCGAGAACACGAGGGTTCCGATGCGTTCCGGGTGGGAGGCCAGCACCCACATCAGGGCCATGAGGACCGCGGCGGACGCTCCGGCACCCGCTGCAGCAAACTCAACCGGACGTAGCAGCTGTGGCGGCAGGGTCGAATTATCGGCGAACCCGTAGACGTAGAGTGCCAGAAGGGCGAGCACCGCGAAGAGATCCAGCACACGTTCCATCACCACCGTCGCGAATGTCGCCGACGCGCTCAGACCCTCTTTTCGAGCCAGCAGGTATGGCCGCAATACGTCGCCTACGCGGGCGGGCAGCACGCTCAGAGCCGCAAACCCGATGACGGTGGCGCGAAACGCAGTACGAAACGTCGTAGCTCCAATGGGCGCCAGGAGGTACTGCCAGCGAACCACTCGAATCCAGTACGTCGCGCCGACGCAGGCCAGAGCGACAAGAACCAGGTCCATACGCGCACGCCTGACCTGCAGCCAGACGTCGGCGAAATTGGCGTTTCGCAGAAACCAGCCGAGCAGGCCGACCGTCAACACCGAGACGAGCGCTGTTCGAACCTTCACGGACGCCCACAATATATCAGGCTACCTTTCGGCGACGGCCGGTACTGTTGCGTACGGTTGCGAGGGCTCACGGCCTGCGAGTAAGATGCCGGGCTTTCGTAGAGGCCCCAATCGTGCAACTGCCTACTCCCCTTCTCGAGACACATTTGAATGGGCTCACCGTCGATCGGCGCGGTAAAGTCCGCGATCTCTTCGACATGGGCGATGCCCTGCTCATGGTGGCCACCGATCGGATCTCAGCCTTCGATTACGTCCTCGGGTCAGGCATCCCGGACAAAGGCAAGGTCCTCACCCAGTTGTCGGCGTTCTGGTTCGAGCAGACCGGCTCGATTGTGCCGAACCACCTGCTCACGATGAATGTCGGCGAGTTTCCAGGTCAATTGCGGCACCACGAGGACCTTCTGGCAGGCCGATCCATGCTGGTTCGCAAGACTGAACCCGTGCCGATCGAGTGCGTGGCTCGTGGGTATTTGTCGGGGTCGGGCTGGAAAGAGTACGTGAACGACGGCACGGTCTGCGGTGTCACGCTACCGACTGGACTCAAGGAGTCGGAGCGCCTGCCGACGCCGATATTCACGCCCGCCACGAAGGCGGCGAGCGGCCACGACATCAACATTAGCGAAGTAGAGGCCGGCCGCCTGGTGGGTCGCGATCTCATCGCGAAGCTACGCGAACTAACGCTCGCCCTGTACGCGTTTGGCGTGCGTCATGCCGAGTCACGCGGCATCATCCTCGCTGACACGAAGTTCGAGTTTGGCCTGACACCATCTCAAGATGTCATTCTGATCGACGAGGTCTTGACGCCCGATTCATCCCGCTATTGGCCGAAAGACCAATACGTGAGTGGCGGGCCTCAACCAAGCTTTGACAAGCAATACGTTCGCGACTACCTCGAACAAATCCGCTGGAACAAGCAGCCGCCGGTCCCAACGCTCCCCGATGAGGTTGTCGAACGCACCCGCGAGAAGTATGTAGAGGCGTTTCGGCGCCTTACCGGACGGGAGGTCCAGTAGTGGCCATGCGCGAGCAGCTCGACCATTTAGTGGATCAGATGATGACAACAGGCGTCCGCTACGAGGATGCTCACCGGGAATTCGAGAAGCGTTTCATCTCGCACGCGCTCCTCAGGGCTGACGGCAACGTCGGCAAGGCCGCCGACATGCTTGGCATGCACCGCAACACGCTCAGCCGAAAGATCTCGGATACCGCCTGCACCGTCGCGCGTAAGATCGTGCGGCCTTAAGCCCGCCGGACGCACCTGAACGACTCTTGACAGGCTATTTTCGTCGCCGATAGAATTAGCAGTCGCGTATACGGAGTGCCAACACGCCTGTACGCAAAGGCTAGAATCCACGGGTTTTCGGCTGGGGCTTCCGCCCCGCCGTTTATCAAGAGGCAGATCCGGAAGTGTCCGTCGTAGCTTCCGGTTTAGTAGCTTCCGGCTCAAGCCGGAAGGCACAGGTGACGGGCAACCCCCGTGGCTTGAAATCACGAACAGTGGAGTCGATTGACATGAAAGTCAGACCGCTACACGACCGCATCATCGTTCAGCGCCTCGAAGAAGGCGAACAAAAGATTGGCGGAATCATCATTCCCGATACCGCCAAAGAGAAGCCACAGCAGGGCAAGGTAATCGCTGTGGGGTTGGGCAAGGTCAAGGAAGACAACACCCGGCAGCCGCTCGACGTAAAGGACGGCGACACGATTCTCTTCGGCAAGTACTCCGGCCAGGAGATCAAGATTGACGGTGAGGATTACCTCATCATGCGCGAGGACGAAGTCCTCGCGGTCCTAGACAGCAAGAAGTAGCGTCGAGTCTTTAGACTCGGCGGAGTTTTTGGGCGCGGGCCGTGACCCGTGCCACGGATGGAGCTTAGGAAATGGCAAAACAGATCATTTACGGCGAACAGTCGCGCCAGGCGATTCTCCGCGGTGTCAACCAGCTGGCCGACGCGGTGAAGGTGACCCTCGGCCCCAAGGGACGCAACGTCGTCCTCGACAAGAAGTTCGGCTCCCCCACGATCACCAAGGACGGGGTGACAGTGGCCAAGGAGATCGACCTGAAGGACCCCCTGGAGAACATGGGCGCGCAGATGGTGCGCGAGGTCGCGAGCAAGACGTCTGACACGGCCGGCGACGGCACGACGACCGCGACGGTCCTCGCGCAGGCGATCTACCGCGAAGGCGCCAAGAACGTCGTCGCGGGCGCAAACCCGATGGAGCTCAAGCGCGGCATCGAGAAGGCGGTCGAAGTGATCGTCGAGGAAATCAAGAAGCAGGCCCGCGAAGTCAAAGACAACACCATGATCGCGCAGGTCGGGACGATCTCCGCCAACGGAGATGCGACGATCGGCAACATCATCGCGGAAGCCATGAAGAAGGTCGGGAAGGACGGCGTCATCACCGTCGAGGAAGCCAAGACCCTCGAGACGTCGTTGGATGTCGTCGAAGGCATGCAGTTCGATCGAGGGTATCTCTCGGCATATTTCGTGACCGACCCGGAACGCATGGAGGTCGTGCTCGAAAATCCGGTGATCCTCATCCACGAGAAGAAGATCAGCTCGATGAAAGACCTGCTGCCGGTGCTCGAACAGGTGGCTCGGCTGGGCCGTCCCCTGCTCATCGTCGCGGAAGACGTCGACGGCGAAGCACTGGCCACGCTGGTGGTGAACAAGCTGCGCGGCACGCTGCAGGCCGCCGCGGTGAAGGCGCCCGGCTTTGGCGATCGCCGGAAGGCTATGCTCGAGGACATCGCGATCCTCACCGGTGGGCGCGCGATCACGGAGGACCTCGGCATCAAGCTCGAGAACATCAAGATCGAGGACCTCGGCAAGGCCAAGAAGATCACGATCGACAAAGACAACACGACGATTGTGGAGGGCGCCGGCGCCTCGTCGGCGATCGAGGGCCGCGTGAAGCAGATTCGTGCGCAGATCGAAGACACGACTTCCGACTACGACCGTGAGAAGCTTCAGGAGCGGCTCGCGAAGATCGTGGGAGGAGTCGCCATCATCAAAGTCGGTGCGGCCACCGAGACCGAGATGAAGGAGAAGAAGGCTCGTGTCGAGGATGCGATGCACGCGACCAAGGCTGCCGCGGAGGAAGGCATCGTGGCAGGCGGCGGTGTCGCGCTTCTCCGAGGCGGAAAGGCCCTCGAGAAGCTGAAGCTCGAAGGCGATCAGAGAGTGGGCATGGAGATCATCAGGCGCGCCATCGAGGAGCCGATGCGGCACATTGCTTCCAACGCCGGCGCCGAAGGCTCCATCGTCGTGTCGAAGGTCAAGGAGATGAAGCAGGACGAAGGCTTCAACGCCGCGACCGAGGTCTATGAGGACCTGGTGAAAGCCGGCGTCATTGACCCGGCCAAGGTCGTTCGCAACGCGCTGCAGAACGCAGCGTCCATCGCCTCGTTGCTGCTGACGACCGAAGCCCTCGTGTCGGAGATCCCGGAAGAGAAGAAAGACTCCGGTGGCGGCGGCCACTCGCACGGCGGCCCGGGCGGCATGGGCGGGATGTACTGACGCTTGTAGGTCAAAAAGGCAAGAGTCAAAGGGCAAAGGTAAGGTTCTAAGTACGAAGGAAGAGGGGTGGGTCCGAGAGGGCCCACCCCTTTCTGCTTTCCAGTGCTCTTCTCCACGCGAGATGCGGGCCGCCGCTCTTCTTGCTGTCCTATCGTCGCCGTACTTTCTGTGTCGGTCGGAAACGCCACCGAACCTAACCGTGACACTCCACGATCGAGATCACCAGGCAGGGTCGGTCACAGAGACTCCGCTGGCTCCAACACCTGACCGTTCAGCCTGCGCCGACCTTGCCCACCGCCGTGCAGGGCAATTGGTCTTCGTGGGCTCCGACAATGGTGCTGCGCTCAGCACGGATGGAAAGATCGTCGTCCGGCTCAACCCTGAGAGGCTTGTCGCTGAGCCTGCGATTCCGCCACCTCCAGCCGGCGCCCTCGCAGTAATCGGCGTGGACTCCGATCCGGCGCTCGCTGACGAGTACGTCGTGGTGTCGGCGCATCTCGATGGCTACGGTATTGGTGAGCCGTGGGGCGCTGACCGCATCTACAACGGCGCGTTCGACGATGCTGCCTACGTGGCGACGCTCATCGACTTTGCCGAGCGCCTGCGAGAGACGGGAACAAGACTCCGCCGCTCACTACTCTTTGCGGTCGTGACGGGAGAGGAAAAGGGACTGTAGTCGCCGACGGGATGAACATCCGGATTCAGACAGATCCAGAGCCGCTCCGTAATCTCCTCAGACGATCGGACCATCTCAACTTCCTGCAGATCGGAGTGCCCGCGGTCGGGTTTTATCTTCGGCTTCGAAAAGGATCGACCGATGAAGTGGTTTACCGTCGATGGTACGCCGACCGGTATCACACGCCGCTCGACGACCTGACACAACCGTGGGTCCCGGAGGCCGCGGCAAAGTTCAATGCCTTCTTTGGTCAGGTTGTGGCTGCGTTGGCGAACGCGGATGCTCGACCACAATGGAAGCCAGGAAGTGCCTTTGCGTCGGTGAGCCGATAGACGAACGGGGTCCGTTCGGGTGCGGCGGGAACAGTCCCGGCAGGACTATCGAAGAGTGAACGTGAGCTCGATCGTGACCAGCACGGCGACGGGCTCGCCGAACCTGGTGCCGGGCGCAAACCGCCATTGCTTGGCGGCCTTGATGGCTTCCTGGTCGAGGCCGAACGTACCGTCGAGCGACTTCACCACCTCGACTCGGCCGACGCTTCCATCCTGAAGCACGATGCACTCCAGAAGAACGGTGCCCTGCACTTTCGCGCGCATCGCTTCGGCGGTGTACGCCGGCTTGACCTCGCGAAGCACCTTGGGAATCATGACGCCGTTCCCAGGGCGGTACGCTCCGCCACCGACGCCTCGATCGGTCCCGGGGCCAAGTCCGGCCCCCTGACCACTGCCAGCGCCCGTTCCTGATCCCCCTCCACCGGTGTTCGAGGCCTGGGTGGATTCGGGCACGCCAATCGCGGGAGCCGGAGCGACCTCTACGGTCTGAGCAGGGATGGGCGATTCAACCGGCGGCTGCGGCTCGACGGGCGTCTGTTTTGGCGGTTCGACAGGCGTCGGTATCTTCGGCTTTTCAGCCTTCGGCAATACGGTCTTCTTCGGGGGCGGCTCCGGACTGCCGCCTCCGCCTCCGCCGGGGCCTGGCTCCGCCAACCACACAATATCGGGTAGCCGATCGGGGAGGACGGCTTCGTAGACTCTCTCCGGGATCAAACGCCCGATGAGGAAAATCAAGGCGATCGCAGCAAGGTGGCTCAAAACCGAGACACCGACGGCTCCAGGGATGCGCTTCTCTTGCTGCTCGAACGTGAAGAGGAGCTCGCCCGGTCCTGCATCCTCGGGGCGAACCGAGAGGTGCGCCGAGTGCGATGCGGACCCTTCGGCTTTCGCTGTGTCGATCACGTCAGGCATGACAAGAAGAAATGCACAACTGGCTCATTTTCGCCGAGCCTGAGCGGCACCGCAAGGGAACTTCGTGTGAAATGCCACCGAGATTGCCTACTTAGACTCCTTTTCGGTCCGATTTGGCGTCTTCCGGGCATCAGTCCGGCCACGTCCCTTCCATAACTTCATTTGCACCGCCTCGGAGGAGTTTGTCGCGTACTTCAGTGGCAGCGGACGAATCGACGTGCGCTCCAACCAGAATCGCGCCGGCTTTCACTCGCGATTCCCAACGCTCGGCTTCCGGGCGTGGCATTCCTGCGCTGCTTAAGGTGCGTCCAATGTCTCCAGCCAGGTGACCGGCCGCCTCTCCGAGTGCCGCGGCGAGCGGACCAGCCGCTACGATCGGGCCAACGCCGGGCAAACCCTGCGCGATCGACGCGAGCAGGTAGGCGCTCAGCTCGCCGAACCGGGATGCGAGACGCGAATCTTCGATTTCCGCTCCAGGCGACGCATCAGACTCCTGCGCCAGGACCCTCTCTTCTGCATGTGATCTGGCGACAATCGAGACACGCTCGTGACGGAGGCCCAAGGCGCGGAGTGCGCGAGCCGCGTTGGTGGCCGCCGACGTATCTTCGAACAGTGCGAGAACGAGGCTGTGAGTCATACGCAGATTCCTCACCGCTTCGACGTATATCCGTCGCGAGCCCTCACACGTAAGCCTGACCGGCCAGGCTTGACGGTGACTTTGATTGACCTCCACTCACCCGTGCCGGGATCTTCCTGGGCGGACGGCGCGTAGCCAATCAGGTATTGATATCGGAGTTCGCGCGCGATCGTTGCAAGCGTCTTGTCGAGCTCTCCCGCGTCGCGAAGTAAGAACGACCGACCACCGGTGAGAACTGCAAGCTCGGCCAAGAACGGAGGCCGGGTCTTGCCGAACGCGATCGGATAAATAAGCGCGTTGCTGCGGCGCGCACGTTCGATGACGTCGGCGGTCGTTGCTCCGCTATAGCGATCTGTTCCGTCTGAAAATACGATCAGTGCCTGTCGTCCTGGCTCGGGCTCGAGCCGGTTCAGCGTGGCGATGATGGCGTCGTAGAGTGACGTGGTGCTCCAAGGATCGAGTACCGCGATGGCCTGTGCCTGCTCGACGCGGTCCATGCTGAGCGGCGCAATGACCGGGGCGTCGCTGCCGATCGCCACGACCAACGCACGATCGCTCTTACGAAGCTGGCGAAGGAATGACTGCCCCGCCAGCTTGGCGAGACGGAGCGGCTCACCCGCCATGCTCCAACTCCGATCGATCCCGAGCGCGGCCGTCAATGGGAACTCGCCGGCCGCGAAGGCCGAAATCGCCTGGGGCTCACCGCTCTCGTACACCTCGAAATCGGACTGCTGGAGACCCATGACGGGCTCGCCCTTCTCGTCGACAACCGTCGCGTACACCTCAACGAACTGAACCCCTGACGAGAACTGCGCGACCGGCGATTGAGCTGCCGCGGGGGCAAGGAGCAGGACCTGTCCCACGGCGAGCACGGCCAACGCAGACACCGTAGGCCGTTGCCTGCTTCCCAAAGCCAGGCTCCATCTGGTCCGGTTCGTCGAAAGTGGCGCAAATCTAGGCATCAGACATCGCTGCTTCAAAAGCCGTTCCGTACTCCAGCGTGGTACAATTCGAGTCAACTTGAGCTAGGCGCCGATAGTACCGGCGTACAAGGACGAGGTGTCAGAGGACACAGGTGTCGCCTGGTCCGCTGCGTTCGAAACCGACATCCCACGGGTGCTGTATGGGCAATTTTGGCGTTACCGAGATGATTATCATCCTTGCCATCGTCATACTGATTTTCGGCGCGAACCGTCTGCCGGAGATCGGACGAGGGATTGGCAAGGGGATCCGCAACTTCAAGGACGCCACAAAGGAAGGCGTCAAGGAAGGCGTCGAGAAGTCCTAACGACGCTTTCCCTGCTTCTTGGCGACGCGCTCGCGCCGCCCCGGCCGCTGGGATTGGCGCCGCTCATGTTTCGGTTTGATCTTGCTGCGCACCGGTCCGCGCGGCCGTTCCAACCTTCGCACCGTCTCCAGGATCTCGGCTAAGCCGAGGTCAACCTGCCTGCGTTCCATATCAACCCGAACGACTTGGACGGCCACTTTGTCGCCGAGACGATAGGTCTTCTTCGTGTTCTCTCCGTGCAGCACGTGCTGTTGCTCGACGAACCGGTAGTAGTCGTCAGCCATGCTCGAGACGTGCACGAGCCCCTCGACATAGTGTTCGATGAGCTCTACGAACAGGCCGAACGGCGCGACGCCGGTGATGTAGCCTTCGTACTCGTCCCCCACCTTGTCGGCCATGAACCGCACCTTCTTCCATTGCAGCAGCTCACGCTCCGCCTCGTCGGCCCGGCGCTCCATTTCCGAGGTGTGGCGGGCTGTTTCGGGCAACTCGTCCTCGAGCTCCTCGCGACGAGCCGGCGACAGTTCCCCGTGCCGTGACTCGCGTAGCATTCGGTGGACGACAAGATCCGGGTAGCGCCGGATTGGAGAGGTGAAGTGGGTGTAGTGCTCGGCTGCGAGTCCGAAGTGGCCGAGGCTTGCCGCGTCGTACCTGGCCTTCTGCATCGTCCGGAGCATCAAGGCGGCGATCGGGCGCTCCTCGGGCGTGCCATGCATGCGGTCGATGAGCTTCTGGAAGTGCATCGGCCGGACCGTACCTCCCGTCGCCGCCAGGCTGTAGCCGAGCGTGGTGATGAAGGCCTCGAAGTCTTCGACCTTTTTCGAATCCGGGGGCTCGTGTACACGGTGCAGCGCCGGCACGGCACCTGATGCCAGATGAGAGGCCACCGTCTCATTCGCGAGAAGCATGAACTCCTCGATGATGCGGTGCGCAATGTTGCGTTCGGTTGCGATAATGGCCTCGATGTCGCCCTGTTCGGACAGAATCACCTTGGCCTCGGGTAAGTCGAAATCGATGGAGCCCCGGCGCCGGCGGCGCTGGTGCAGGATTTCGAACAGGTCATGCATCAGCCCGAACATCGGCACGAACGCTTCGTACTCTCGGATCGCCTCGGCGTCACGGTTCGTCAGAATCGCGTTCACGGCCGTATACGTCATCCTCGCGTCGCTGTTGATCACACCATCGTGAAGCTCATACCGGACGACGGCGCCGCGCGGGTCCACTTCCATCAGGCACGACTGCACGAGCCGATCGACGAGCGGATTCAGGCTGCAGAGACCCGTCGCCAGCTCGGATGGAAACATATGGACGGCGCGCTCCGTGAAATACACCGACGTACCTCGCTCGTAGGCCTCCTCGTCGAGGGCGCTTCCCTCCTTGACGTAGTGCGACACATCCGCGATGTGCACGCCGAGCCAGTAGTTGCCGTTGGGCAAACGCTCGATAGTGATGGCGTCGTCGAAATCACGTGCGTCCTCACCGTCGATCGTGACCGTGGCGACGCCTCGAAAGTCCGTTCGCCCGCGAACGTCGCGCTCCTTGACGACGCCGCCAAGACGACTCGCCTCGTCGATGGCCTCGGCAGAGTGGACGTCCGGAATGTTGAACTTCCGGATGATGATCTGGGTATCCACGCCTGGCTCGTCGAGCCGGCCAAGCACCTCCGTAATCCGTCCGACTGGACCTCGCGTCGCTGTCGGCCATCGAGTCATCTCGACCAGGACCATCTCGCCTGGTTCCGCCGACAACCACTGCCCTGTAGGCACGTGCACATCGGTGAGCACACGCCGATCGAATGGCACGACGTACCCTAACCCTCCGGTGTCCACATCGAATCGGCCGACGATGGTTGCCTGACTGCGCTCGAGGATGCGAATGATGCGACCTTCGGGACCCTTGTCGGTGTGGCGCTCAATCCGCACGACAACGCGATCGCCATGCATCGACTCGGTGAGGTTGGACGCGGCAATGTAGATATCTGCTGGACGGTCGCCATCACCCGTGTGTTCCGGCACGACGAAGCCGAATCCACCAGGGTTGGTCTGCAGGCGACCGACGATGAGGTCCATTTTCTCGGGAAGGCCGAACCGGTTGCCTCGAATCTGGACCAGTTCTCCGCTGGTGACGAGCGCCTTCAAATGACGCGTAAAGCTGTTTCGCTCCTCACGAGGCACGCGCAGGGTCTGAGCGAGCTCGCGAGCGGTGGCGGGATGGTGAACGGTGTTGCGAATCGTGTTGAGAATGTCGTCTTTGGAACGCATGTAAAACCTAACCAACGAGCACGATTTGAATGTCGCCGACGTTCGTGCTGGTTGGACCCGTCCGAATCAGATCGTCCAGCCTGTCGAAGAAGACATACGTGTTGTTGTCCTGAAGAAATGAGCTCGGCTCGGCCATTCCGGCCGCCTCCGCTCGGTTGAATGTTGAGGGATCGACGATGGCTCCAGCCGCATCGGTTGGACCGTCGATCCCATCGGTGCCGATGCTCGCCGCCGCCACGGCCGCACCAAGACGGTCGAGCGACTGGGCCATCGCGAAAGAAAACTCCTGATTGCGGCCGCCCTTGCCCTTGCCAACGACGGTGACCGTCGTTTCACCGGCAGAGATCACGCAGGCGGGCCGTGCCATCGAGGCGATCACGCGCGCCACGAGATCGACGTGTTCCCGTGCCGAGACGCGCGCTTCACCCGTCACTGGCTCTTCGACGACGTGCACGCTGTAGCCGAGCTTTTCGGCTGCGTGGCGCGCGCCCTCGAGAGCGCCTCGCTGCGGTCCAATGACTCGGGCCGATGAGCGCGCCAGCCGCGCGTCGCCTGTCACCGGTGTTTCTGGAATAAGGCCGTCCGCACCCAGGCGAAGATGGGCAACGACCGCGGGCGGAAAGCGCTCGAACCCGCCGCGCCGCTCGAGCACGCCGATTGCCGCCGCATACGTGCTGTCGTCGGGGACCGTCGGGCCTGAGGCAATCACGGAAAGGTCGTCACCGACAACGTCAGACACGGCAAGGGTGAGAACCGACCCGGCCGCCGCCGCGGCCAGCTGCCCACCCTTGATCGCGGAAAGATGCTTGCGCACGGTGTTCAGCTCAGAAATGTCGGCGCCCCGCTCCAACAACGTGCGAACCGTGGACTGTTTCTCCGCCAAGGTCACGCCTTCGGCGGGCAACGCCATGAGTGCTGAGCCTCCTCCTGACAGAAGGACCAGCAGCACGTCACCGCTGCGTGTGCTGGCCGCCACGTCCATCGCGCGGCTGGCAGCGGCCACGCTGGCATCATTCGGAAGTGGGTGCCCTGCATCGTGCCACTCGGTGTCGCTCGGCAGCACAGAGGGGCGCTCCGGGCCAATGGCAAGCATGCGTCGCGCCGGCACGTTCGACGCCGACGCAAATGCGTTCAGCATGACTCCGGCGGCCTTGCCCGCCGCAACAACGTCCACGTGCGACGCTTCATTGAGCGACGTAGCAAGGACCGAGTCGAGGAGTGCTTTCTGGACGAGACGCCCTGCATGTGCCGCATCAATCGCGGCGTGCAAGACAGTTGTCAGGTCGTGGCGGAGTCTTGAAACGGGAGGAGTCAGTTCACTTGCCGAGGATCGGTCCAGGCCGAAAGTCCTGTCACGAGGTCGAACTGCCGGAGCAGCTTACCGACGACCTGATCGGCATTGCCCTTTTCGCAGAGCCGATCGAGCTGCGACATGACTTTCGTAATCGCCTGCTCGACATCAGTCACGGCGCGTTCCGAATAGTACTCGCGCTGCTGTTCAAGACAGCGCTGACACCGGACGAATTCTTCTCGATAGAAATTAGACAGGGAAGGACAAGCTGGATCCCACTGCGGGCGCGAGTCGGTCAGGAAGCGTGAAAAGCGGTCCCGTGACGGAGGCATGCAGGATCCTGATCAGTCTAGCGATCGGGCTCGGGCACTGTCAATGTCTGGGCGACGGGCCTGGCCGGTCCGGAAGGACCGGCCCTTCGAGCCTTTCACGCTCCAGCGTGCCAGGACGCCGCCAGGCCCCCTGCGCAGCCAACCCCCATCCCCCCGGCCACGAGATAGAGGCACAGCCAAAACGGCAGGAATTCGAGCCTCACGCCCTCCAGCGCCAAGGCCAGCTGGGGTCCCCAGGCGGCCTGCCCAGCTAGGAAACCGGTCCCCAGGAGGGCGACCGCGACGAGCGCGCCGATGCCCCCTTGAAGCAGCCCTTCGGCCACGAATGGGCCGCGAATAAAGGCCATCGGCGCCCCCACCAGCTTCATGATCTCGATTTCGTCATGCTTGGCCTGCAGACCCAGGCGCACGACGCTCGCCACAGTCACGGCGGCTGCTATGGCCATCAAGACCGCCAGGGCGAACCCGACGCCTCGAAGGGCGTCCAGTCCCGCACTCACCTTGGTCAACCAATCACGGTCGTATCGGACGTCTGCCACACCTGGCAGCGTCGCAATGCGGCGTATGAGAGCCTCGGCGCGACCATTCCGCTCGGCGTCGGCGCGTATCCTCACCTCGAGCGAAGCCGGGAACGGATTGTCGTCGAGGCCGTCGGCCACTTCGGCCAGCTCGGAAAACTCGCGGCGAAACCGCGTCAGCGCTTGGCTCTTGGAGACGTATTCGCGTCCGGCAACCGCACCGCTCTGGTCGACAACCGACTCGAGGACGCCTCGTTGGTCCGATGTCGCGTCATCGCGGAGGTAGACGGAGAACTCGGCGCTCGACGTCCAGCGCGACAAGAGTTTCTCGACGTTCCACGTCACGAGCAGCAACGAGCCGAGCACGATCATGGCAAGCGCGATGGCGAGCACGGCAAACAGGCTCGACGTGCGACCGCGCCACAGGCTCGTCCAACCGTGACGGAACGCGTAGTCGAGCGCTCTCATGCGACCTCCACGATCCGCCCTTGATCGAGCGTTACGGTTCGGCGTCCGACGAGCCGAATGAGCTCGCGGTCGTGGGTCGCGACAAGCACCGTCGTGCCTCCGGCGTTGACCTCGCGGAGCAGGTTCATGATCTCGAGCGACAGGTCCGGATCCAGGTTCCCGGTGGGCTCGTCGGCGAGAAGGACGACGGGATCATTGACCAGCGCACGCGCAATCGCCACGCGCTGCTGTTCGCCTCCGGAGAGCTCGGCCGGATAGGCATTCATCCGGTGCTGCAGCCCCACCCACTTGAGCACCTGAAATGCGCGGCGGCTGCGCTGTGACGGCGGAACGCCGAGGACCTCGGACACGAATGCGATGTTCTCGAGCACGGTACGGGTTGGAATGAGCTTGAAGTCCTGGAACACGAACCCGATCCCGCGCCGGTACTCCTGGATCTCGCGCCGGCTCAACTTCCCCAGGTTGTGTCCGTTGACGAAGATGTCGCCTTCACTGGCCCGCTCCTGCATCAGCAAGAGACGCAGAAACGTGGACTTGCCTGCGCCGCTCGGGCCGGTGAGGAAGACGAACTCGCCCTTGGTGACCGTGAGCGAGAGATCGTGCAGCGCGTACAAGCCGCGGCTATAAAGTTTCGAGAGATGATGCGTCTCGATCACGCGGCGTTTGCAGTCGGAACCAACGGTCTCTTCGTGAACTGGAGTGCGGTGAGTATAACACTGGCCTTCGTTGTCAGGGCCCAGCGCTTTCGAGCTCGCGTTTCAAGAGCTGGTTCGCGAGCTTCGGATTAGCCTTTCCGCTGCTGCCCTTCATGACCTGACCAACCAGAAAGCCGAACGTCTGATTCTTTCCGGCCCGATACTGCGCGACCGCATCCGCGTTCTTGACCAGCACGTCACGGATAATCGCCAGGAGCGCATCCTCGTCCGAATTCTGTGCCAGGCCTTCGGTTTCGACGATCTCCCCCGCTGAACGGCCCGAGTCGAACATCTTCGCGAACACGTCCTTGGCGATCGAGCTGCTGATACGGCCCGTCTCCACGAGTCCGATCAACTCACCGAGCGCCTCCGGGGGCAGTCGCACGTCCTGGATGACCGACCCGCGGTCATTGAGCGTCCGGAGCAGCTCTCCCATGACCCAGTTGCTCGCCGCCTTGGGGCTCTTCGCCCCCCGCACGACGGCCTCGAAATAGTCGGCGAGCTCGGCCGACTGCGTGAGCACACCCGCGTCGTAGTCCGGGATTGCGTAGGCGGCAACAAACCGCCGGCGGCGCGCGTCAGGCATCTCCGGCATCGCGCCCTGCAAACGCTCGATGCGTTCGCCGTCGACCACGAGGGGCGGGAGGTCCGGTTCGGGAAAGTACCGATAGTCGTGCGCTTCTTCCTTGCTCCGCATCGATTGCGTCCGGCCTGTCGCCGAGTCCCACAGACGCGTCTCCTGCACCACGTGTCCGCCGCCCGAGACGATCTCGATCTGGCGCTCGATCTCGTACTCAATCGCCTTCTGAACATAGCGAAACGAGTTGACGTTCTTGACTTCCGCTTTGGTACCGAAGGCGCTCTGGCCCACCGGTCGCACCGAGACATTCGCGTCGCAGCGGAGGCTGCCCTCCTCCATGTTCCCGTCGTTCACGCCCAGCCACACGAGGATGTCGCGAAGGCGGCTGAAGAACTCGGCGGCCTCCGGGGCCGAACGCATGTCGGGCTCCGACACGATTTCGATGAGCGGCACGCCACTGCGGTTGTAGTCGACGTACGTCTGCCGATCGGAATCGTAAAACCCTTCGTGAAGGGATTTTCCCGCGTCCTCCTCCATGTGAATCCGGGTCAAGCCGATCCACTTCGGGGCCCCCGCAGCCACGATCTCGAGGCCGCCCCCTGTAGCGAGCGGCAGCTCATACTGCGAAATCTGATACCCCTTCGGCAGATCCGGATAGAAGTAGTTCTTGCGAGCGAAGATGGATTCTCGCTGCACCGCGCAACCGAGGGCGAGGGCGGCAGTAATCGCGTAGTCCACTGCCTGGCGGTTCAGGACGGGCAGTGCGCCCGGGTGTCCCAGACAGACGGGACACACATGCGTGTTGGGCGGCGCGCCAAAGACGGTGCTGCACCCGCAGAAGATCTTGGTGCGCGTCCGCAGCTGAGCGTGAATCTCGAGGCCGATGACCGGCTCGTAACGACCTGACGCGGTCAACGCCCGACTCCCAACTCCACAACTCCCAACTTGATGTCTGCCAGCAAGATACGATGTTGTTTGGGAGTTGGTTCGAGAATCATGTTGGGAGTTGGGCGTTGGCGCTAGGCCTTGGGTCCAGCCTCCTTCACGGCCGGCGCAACGTCCTTCTCGAAGTTCTTGAAGTTCTCGATGAACATCCCGGCGAGCTTTTTGGCCTGCTCGTCGTACTTGGCCGGGTCGGGCCATGTGGTTCGCGGATCGAGGACGGCGTCTGGCACGCCGACACATGTCGTCGGGATGTCGATGTTGAACGTCGTGTGCCGCCGGTATGTGACCCCATCCAACTGTCCGGAGAGCGCCGCCGTGATCATGGCGCGGGTGTACGCAATCTTCATCCGGCTGCCCACTCCATAGGGACCACCGGTCCATCCAGTGTTGACCAGCCACACACGCGCGTCATGTGTGGCGATTTTCTCGCCCAGCATACGGGCATAGACGTTGGGGTTGAGCGGAAGAAATGGGGCGCCGAAGCAGGTGCTGAATGTCGCCTTGGGCTCGGTCACACCCTTCTCGGTGCCGGCCACGCGGGCCGTGTACCCCGAGAGGAAATGATACATCGCCCCATCCGGCGTGAGGCGGGCAATGGGCGGCAGGACGCCGTAGGCATCCGCCGTCAGCATGACGACGTTTGTTGGATGTCCACCGAGGCCCGACATCTCCGCGTTGTCGATGAAATCGATGGGATACGACCCTCGAGTGTTTTCGGTCAACGATGCGTCGTCCAGGTCGAGCGCCCGCGTATCGGGGTGAACGATCACGTTCTCGAGAATCGTCCCGAAACGCCGCGTGGTTTCGTAGATCTGTGGTTCGGCTTCCTTCGATAGCTTGATCACCTTCGCGTAGCACCCGCCCTCGAAGTTGAAGACGCCCGTATTGCTCCAACCGTGCTCGTCGTCGCCGATCAGGCGGCGCAGCGGATCGCTCGACAGTGTGGTCTTTCCCGTTCCCGAGAGACCAAAGAACAACGCGGTGTCTCCGTCTTGTCCGATGTTTGCCGAGCAGTGCATCGACAACACACCCTGCAACGGCAGCGTGTAGTTCAGGATCGTGAAGATCGATTTCTTCGTCTCGCCGGCGTAGTGAGTGCCGCCGATGAGCACGAGCTTCTTGCCGAAGTGCACGAGGATGAAAACGTCGGACCGCGTGCCGTGTTTCGCCGGATCCGCCTTGAACTTCGGCGTGTTGATGACGGTGAACTCCGGACGATGCTCGGCGCGCTTCTTCGGATCGTTTTCGGGAAGGAACATGTTCCGCGCGAACAGGTTGTGCCAGGCGAACTCTTTCACGATCCGGATCGGCAGCCGGTACCTCGGATCGGTGCCGGCCCAGGCGTCCAGGACGAAGAGGTCCTTGTCCTGCACGTGCGCCATCATGTCGCGGTGCAGCGCGTCGAACTGTGCGACATCGATTGGGCGATTGGTGGCGCCCCAGTGGACGTGCTGCTCGCTCGACGGCTCGCGCACGACGAACTTGTCGTTCGGCGAACGGCCAGTGTGCTGCCCCGTGCGGGCGACCAGAGGGCCCTCGGCAGCAAGCACCCCCTCGCCTCGGCGTACGGCTTCTTCGTAGAGTGCCGCGGTGCTGAGGTTCCAGTGTACGCGTCCGGATCGAACGATTCCGAGGGCTTCAAGGCCGTGCGCCCGCTCAACCTGTACGGTCATTGTGACTTGACTCCATGGCCGCCAGCCGTCTTTGGCGGCAGCCTCAATCCGCGCCCGAAAGGGAGAGATCGTACCGGGCCAGTCTGAGCCAAGTCAACCACCAGCCCCGGGTTCCGGGTTATAGTGGGTCTGGCGGTAAACAGGACGTCAGAGCCGCCGTATTCAATCATGAGAACGCCCCCTGGACGCGCGGTGTCATCTCCGGGTGCTGGCCAGCCGACGCCTGAGGTTTCGCCGCGATCGAAGGACTCTGAGCTCGCCGGCGCGATCAAGGCGCTTGTCGTCGCAGGTGACCGCGAGGCCGCCCGCGACCGGTTCGCCGAACTCGTTGCGCACCAGCAACGTCGCGCCACACGCATCGCGTATCACTATCTTCGCGATGCCCACGACGCGGACGAGGCCGTACAGGACGCGTTCGTAAAGGTGTTCACGCACATCACGACCTATCGCGAGCAGCTTCCTTTCGAGGTCTGGTTTACTCGCATCCTCGTGAACGGATGCCTGGATCTCAGGAAAGCCCGCGCGCGTCGGATGCGGTGGGCGTTGCCAATGTCGGGGCCTGGCGACGGCCCGGTCAGCGAGCCGGCCGCGACGCAGCCGAGCCCTGAGGCTCGGCTTATGTCGAGCGAGCGGTTTCGACAGATTACGGCTGCCGTCGAGCAACTACCTGACCGGCAACGAACGGTTTTTACGATGTGCCATATCGCCGAGCAGAGCACAAGTGAAGTGGGCCAGGCGCTCGGTCTCAGCGAGGCCACGGTTCGAGTGCATCTCTTTCGGGCGGTTCGGAAATTGCGCACGCTGCTACTGCGAGAAGGGTCGCGCGTATGAGTCAACGACATCTGTCGGAAGATCAGCTGATTGAAGCCTGTCTTGGAGTACCGGGGACGGCCACTCATCAGCATCTGCTGACCTGCCCCGCCTGTGAAGCACGATGCGCGACCGTGGGACACCTGTTGGCCGAAGTCAACGACGTAGCGACGGCACAATCAGACGCCGTGTTTTCGCCCGCACGCCTCGCGCGGCAGCAGGCGAAAATTCTCGAGCGTGTTGACCAGGACGGTCGACCCGCGCGCGTCATCGCCTTCCCCGCCGGCCAGGCACCTGCGCCGCCCATGCACGCGCGGCCGGCTACACGACTGGTCGCTGGCGCCGCGGCCGCCGGATTGGTGCTCGGGCTGGTCGGTGGGCATTTCGCACACGAACTGCCTACGTTTAGCGGGCCGACGGCTCAAGCTGTCATCACCCAGTCGGCGGCAGCAGCACCGATGCGAACCGCAATTGGGCCCGACGACGAGTTCCTCGCGCAAGTGGAGTTGGCCGTTGGAAGCGCGGGGCCGGCCGTGCTGCGCCCGATCGACGTGCTGACGCCGAAGGTTTCGGACGTCCGCTAAGTAGTGTCTCAGCCGCAGCAGAACCCACTCGTCTTCCGGAGGGGTCTCGACCGAAAACACGAGGTCGCGCAGGTACTCGCAGAGAGCTACCACAGCGATCTTGTCACCAGCGTCAAGAACGCGGGGTTTTGCTTTGAGTCGGGACGGCTGAGGATCAGCCTCGCACGGGAATTCGGCTTTTGTTACGGCGTCGACCGTGCGGTGGACTACGCCTACCAGGCCCGTACTCGCTTCCCCGACCGTCAGGTTCACCTCACCGGCGAAATCATTCACAACCCGCACGTCAACGAACAGCTCCGGGCGCAGGGCATCAGGTTCCTCAGCGATGCGGGCGAGTCGCTCGACGCGTTGACCGCGCAGGACGTGGTCATTCTTCCGGCGTTCGGCGTCACGATCGAGCTGCTCGAACGGTTGGTGACCCGCGGCTGCACACTCGTCGACACGACCTGCGGCTCCGTGCTCAACGTCTGGAAAAACGTTACGCGATACACGGAACAGGGCTTCACGTCGATCATTCACGGGAAGTTCTGGCACGAAGAGACCCGCGCGACGGCCTCGCAGGCACTCAACGGCGGGCGCGGTCACTACGTCGTGGTGCTCGACCGCGATCAAGCCTCCCGGGTGTGCGATTACCTGCGCCACGGCGGAGATCGGGCGGCGTTCCTGAGGCAGTTCGAACACGCCGTCTCGCCTGGCTTTGATCCGGACCGTCACCTTGAGCGCCTCGGCTGCGCGAACCAGACGACGATGCTGAGCTCGGAATCTTTGGAGATCGGCGAGATGTTCCGGGAGGCGATGCGGGACCGGCATGGCGACGCCGAGCTTCTGAACCGGTTTCGTGCGTTCGACACCATTTGTAGCGCGACGCAGGACCGCCAGGATGCGGTCATGGCACTGCTCGCTGCGGAGCCGCTGGACCTGATGATCGTGGTCGGCGGTTACAACAGCAGCAACACGTTCAATCTGGCCAGGATTTGCGCCAAGAAACTGCCGACCTATCACATTGCCGAGCCGACGGCCCTGTTGTCGCTCGGCGCGATCGTCCACAAACCCATCGGTCAGAAGGAAGAAGTGACCAGTTCCGACTGGCTACCCGCTGGACCCATTGCGGTCGGCTTGACGGCTGGCGCCTCAACACCGGACAACCACGTGGGAGACGTGATCCGCAGGTTGGACGTCCTGGCAAACGGATAAATCGACCCTTTTCGAGGGTCCCGCGCAGGGCCCGGCCGCAACAGGTGTCGACGAGACAGTCTGGAATGCCGAACCACCCCGGTTCAAGCCGGTCCGTGTTACCGTATGTGTTTGTGTCCGTTGCAGTAAACGTCGTTCGAGAGCACGTCGTATTTCGGAGCAGTCAGCCATGAAATTTCCCATATTCCTGGGGCGCTCCATCACCGTGTTGATGCTTCTTTTGCTTATGGCCCCGCTGGCCTCGGCACAGGGGTTCAAGTGGTGGCAGTCGGACCGTTACCAGCGCGAACTCGGACTGACACAGGAGCAGAGCCGCCGACTTGAGGAGATCTTCCAGAACGCCATGCCGACACTTCGCGCGCAGAAGAAGGCTTTCGACGAGGCCGAGGCTGAGTTCGGACGGCTCGTAGAACGCGGAGACGACAACGCGGTGATGGATCAGGTCAGCCGGGTCGAGGCGGCTCGATCGGAACTGAGCAAGACGCGCACGCACATGTTGCTTCGCATGCGGCGTGCTTTGACAACGGATCAGTGGCTCAAACTCGGAGCGCTTCAGCAAGCCGACGAGCGGGAACGAGGCCGGGCGCACGACCGCGCCAAGTGAGACCACCCCGCATTCACGACAGACTCCATCATGATCAGAAACTCGTTCACGTGTGCATTGTCCGCTCTCCTTCTGCTCGCGACGTTTACAGCGTCGCCGGCTGCCGCTCAGAATGACGCGGGCCAGAATAAGGCTCGCTCGAACGCTGAGCGCATTCGCATCGACGAGATTGCCAAAACTGCGGCTCAGCAGTTTGCGACCGCGCGCGTCGAGGCGGATCAAACCAGATCCACAGTGCCACTTGGCACACCAGGCCCAAATGTCGAACTGACGCTCGACGACGCCACAGCGCGGGGGCTCGAGCGCAATCTCGACATTGCCGTGGAGCGGCTCAACCCGCAGATCCAGGATTTCAACCTCGCACGCATTCGCGCCGCCTATCGCCCGACGGCGAGTTCGACGGTCGGCTACCGAGCCTTCGTCCAGCCGCCCACGAACCAATTGAACGGCGGCACGATCGTGCAGAACGACACCTCCACGTACAACGCCGGCGTGGCACAAGCACTGCCATGGGGCGGCGGCGATGTAGCCGTCAATTTCAACAACAGCAAACAGGTGACGTCGAACATCTTCGCGAACTTCAACCCGACGTACAACACGAGCTTCAACGCCACGCTCACGCAGCCGCTCTTGCGCGATTTCCTCATCGACGGCACGCGCCAACAACTACGCGTGACCGCCATCAACCGCGACATGTCGGAGATCCAGCTCAAGGGCACACTGGCCACCACGGTCGCCAATGTGCGAAACGCGTATTGGGAACTGGTCTACGCGTTGCAGGCAGTTGACGTGGCCGTGGGGTCGCTCGACCTCGCTGAGAAGCTCGTCGAAGACAATCGGGCACGCGTCGAAGTGGGAACCATGGCGCCGCTCGATGTCGTGCAAGCGGAAGCCGAAGCCGCCACGCGACGGCAGGCTCTGGCAACGGCCGAGGCCACCTTGGGCACGGCACAACTCTCCTTGAAACGGTTGATCGTCAACGGCACTGAAGACCCGCTGTGGCGAGCGACTATTACGCCGATCGACCGGCCCGAGTTCAGACCCGAGCCGCTCGATCTGGAGGGAGCCGTTCGAAAGGCACTTCAGGGGCGGACCGATCTCGAGCAGGCGCGGCGAACGATCGACAGCGACGACATCACGATGAAATTCCTTCAGAACCAGACGCTGCCCGCTGTGGATGTGACGGCGGCGTATGCCGCGCAGGGGCTGGGAGGAACACAGTTCATCCGCCAAGGGACAGGTCTCGGCAGCACGGTCATCGATACGATCCCGCTTGGCTACTCGAACGCCTGGAAAACCTTGACCGGACGTGACTACCCGAACTGGAACCTGCAGCTCAATGTGAGTTACCCGATCGGGGCGAGCGCGACCGAAGCGCAGTACGCCAGGGCTCGCATACAGCGTAACCAGTCCACGGCCCAGCTCAGAGCTCTCGAGCTTCAGGTTGCGACCGAGGTGACCAATGCGGCGCTTCAAGTCGACAGCAGTCTGAAACGCTATGAGGCCTCGACCGTGGCGCGCGACTTGGCTCAGACCCGGCTCCAGGCCGAACAAAGCCGATTCGACGTCGGCTTGTCCACGAACTTCTTTGTGGTGCAGGCACAGCGCGATCTTGCGACGGCCCAAAACTCGGAACTTCGTGCGTTGCTCGACTACCGGCGAGCTCTCGTCGATTTCTCGCGCGTGCAGGAATCGCCAGCCAATCGGGGCACTGCCATCCTTGCCATTCAGGCTGGCGGAGGGAATCCGGGCGGCGCTAACTGAGCTCGCTTCATATCTCATGAAAAAGTTCGTCATTGTCGGAGTCGTCGTCGTCCTTGCCCTCGGGGGCATCGCCTTTTACACGGGGATGTTCAACGGAGAGTCCTCAGCCCAGGCAGCCGCGCAGAGCGAGGGGGCGGGTGCTCAGGGCGCCGGGGGCGCCGGTGGTCGTCGTGGCGGCGGCAGAGGGCAATTCGGCGGAGGCTTTCCTGGAGGCGGCGGTGCTCGCCAGCCGATGACCGTGGAGCTCGGTAAAGTGAGCCGGGCCTCCATCGCGGAACTGATCACAGTGGTCGGAAACCTGATAGGCGAGACTACAGTGTCGGTCGCTCCGCGCGCCGCCGGCCGGCTCGAATCGATTGCCGTTCGGCTCGGGGATCGCGTCAATCGCGGGCAAGAGATCGCGCGCATCGAGGATTTTGAGATCCGCGAACAGGTCAAGCAGGCAGAAGCCGCGCAGGAGGTCTCGCTCGCCACGATTCGGCAGCGGGAGGCCGACCTGAAGCTGGCCGAGACCAACGTCGAGCGATCACGAAGCCTGTTCGAACGTCAATTGCTTCCTCGGCAAACACTCGATGACAACGAGTCGCGGTACCAGTCGGCGATCGCGGCGGTGGACCTCGCGCGGGCGCAGAACTCCCAGTCGAAGGCGCGACTGGACGAACTTCGCATCAATCTGGCGAACACCATCATTTCGTCACCCGTCACCGGCTTCATCGCGCGGCGAACCGCCGATCCGGGTGCGAGCGTGTCGCAGAACGTTCCGGTCGTCGACGTTGTTGACATCACGCGCGTGCGTCTGGTCGCCAATGTCGTGGAGAAGGACCTGCGGCAAATGAAGACGGGTAATACGACCGTCGTCGAAGTCGACGCGTATCCAGGCGAAATGTTCATGGGGCGGATTGCACGCGTCGCGCCAGTGCTGGATCCGGCCACGCGAACAGCATCGATTGAGATAGAAATTCCGAACCCGGACTTCCGTCTGAAGCCAGGCATGTATGCGCGCGTCGGCATCACGACCGAGACCAAGAAGGACGCGCTCGTGGCGCCGGCCAACGCCGTCATCGATCTCGGCGGGCGACGAGGCGTGTTTCTCCCGCTGAACGATCAGGCGGTGTTTCGCGCAGTCCAAGTGGGCACCGAGCAGCTTGACCGGGTCGAAATCCTCGGTGGCGTGGTCGAGGGCGACGCGGTGATCACGACGGGCGCCGCCGCGCTTCGCGATGGAGACCGCGTCCTGCTCCCTGGTGGCGAGCGAGGCGGCCGAGGCCGCGGCGGCCGTCGAGGGGAAGGTGCTGCCGGCCAGGCAGGAGCGGCGACAGGCGTGAGCGGGCCTCGGAAGGGTGGAGATGCTGCGGCGGCCCAGTTGAACGTTGAGGCCTCGCGAACCGGCGGGAAGCCACCTGCAGGCAACGTCGCCCCTTCTCCCGGAGCTGTCAGCGGAGGGACTCGCGGCGTCGGAAGTCCGGAAGGGGGCCGCGGGTCTGATGGGCAGGGAGAAAGCGGGCGCCGATTTGGCGGTGGTGGACGCCGCGGCGGCCAGCGGGGTACCGGCGTCGCGCCGGATCCTGGAGAATAGACCCCGCGCTTGGGTTCGAACCACGTACGACACACCTAGAGAGTTGCTATGAGCATTCCTCGTCTTGCGATTCAACGACCGGTCACGATGTTCATGATCAGCGCGGTCGTTACGCTCCTGGGTCTCATCTCGCTCACGCGACTGCCCGTAGACCTCATGCCCGAGTTCGAGCAGCCCACGCTCACGGTGCGAACCACCTACACCGGAGTAGGCCCGCTCGAGATGGAAGAGCTCATCACGCGGCCGATGGAACAGGCGGTGAGCGCGGTTCCCGGCCTGACGCGCGTCAATTCATCATCATCGGAGGGCAACAGCCAGGTTCAGTTGAACTTTGAGTGGGGCGCAGACCTTGCTGAAGCCGCCGACGAAGTTCGGAGCCGTGTGGATCGCATGCGGAACCGCCTGCCCGAGGATGCCGACCCTCCGACCATTTTCAAGTTCGACTCGAACTCGCAGCCAATCATGCAGATCGGCATCGAGGGCGACCTGGACGCGGTCACGCTGCGCGAGGTGGCGCAGAACGAGATTGCGCCTCGGTTCGAACGGGTTGATGGTGTGGCGGCGGTGACGGTCAACGGCGGTCTGCGACGCCAGATTCATGTCGAGCTGTCCAAAGAAAAGATCACGGCGCTCAACCTCTCGGTCAACGCTGTCGTTTCCTCGCTGAGGACGGAAAACCAGAACACCCCGCTCGGCGAAATCTACCAGGGTGACGCGACGTTCCTGGTGCGCAGTCAGGGACAGTTCCAGAACCTCGAAGACATCCGCAACCTGGTCGTGATGACCCGACAAGGGGTGCCGGTCTACGTTCGCGATATCGCTGAGGTGAAGGACACGACCGAGCAACGCAGGTCGTTCATGCGCATCAACGGCAAGCCTGGCGTCCAGATTCAGGTTCAGAAGCAGTCTGGCAAGAACACTGTTGCGGTCGCTGCGGGTGTCAGAGACGAGGTCGAGCGAGTCAACATCGACATGGCCGGCGCCGGCATCAAGATGATCGTGACGCAGGACACCTCCAGATTCATTACGCGCGCGATCGACAACGTGCAGGAGCACGCGCTCGTGGGCGGAATCCTCGTCGTGCTGATCATCTTCGCGTTCTTACGCGATTTCCGCTCGACGCTGATCGTCTGCACGTCGATTCCGGTGTCGGTCGTCGGCACGTTCGCGCTGCTCTATTTCGGCGGCTTTACACTCAACACCATGACCTTTGGCGGATTGGCGCTCGGCATCGGCATGATCGTCGACGCCGCCATCGTCGTGCTCGAGAACACGCATCGCCACCTGCACATGGGCAAGGATCGAATGACCGCCGCGATCGACGGCAGTGAGGAGGTCTGGTCGGCCATTCTGTCGTCTACGCTCACGCACATCGCCGTGTTCATTCCGCTGCTGTTCTTGTCCGGGACCGCCAGTATTCTGTTCACACAGCTGTCCGTGGTCGTGATGTTCTCGCTGGCAATGTCGCTGTTCGTCGCCGTGACGATCGTCCCCGTCCTCTGCTCGCGCTGGCTGCACACGCCCGACGAGGAAGCGACGGCAACGGGCGTCATGGCCCGTTTCTATCGCCTCAGCGAGCAGTTTCTGGAAACCATGGACGAGCGTTATCGCAAGATCATTCACCTCGCCCTGAATCACCGCCCCACTGTGATCGGCAGCGCCGCGGCTCTCGTCGTGGCCGCCGTGTTCCTCTACCCGCTTGTTGGCGTTGAGCTTCTCCCCCAAGCGGACGAAGGCGAGGTCAACGTCAATGCGGAGCTGGCGGTGGGCACGCGCGTCGAGCGCACGGAAGAGGCCCTGTTGCGCCTCGAAGAGCTGGTGAAGGAGCACGTGCCAGAAGCTGTCACCATCATCACCAACGGAGGTGGTGGCGGCGGCAACAACAACAACGGCGGCAACTTCCAGGGCGGAGGCCAGACTCACCGGGGCCAGATCCGGATCATGCTCGTGCCGCGCGACCAGCGCCAGCGAACGAACGACGAGATCGCCCAAAGCCTTCGGCGGGATCTCGCGGGTTTGCCTGGCGTAGTGGTGCGTGCCAACCCGGCGGGAGGCAACTTCCAGATCAATCGGCTTCTCGGCGGCGGCAACAACGGCAACCAGAACAACAGCCGCCTCTCGCTTGAGATTCGAGGCCACGACCTCGACGATGCCAGACGAATCGCTCAAGATGCGCGCGTCATGATGGAAGAAACACCGGGCATCGCAGACGTCAACGTCGGTCGCGAAGAAGGACGCCCGGAAATCTCAGTGCGTGTGGACCGTCCGAAAGCCGCGATGCTCGGACTGACCGTGTCGGGTGTAGCCACGACGATCCAGACGAACGTCGCTGGCACGACGGCTGCCCAGTTCCGGGAACGCGGCAACGAGTACCCCATCGTCGTTCAATTGCGTGAAGGCGATCGCCAGGAAATCTCAGACGTCGGCGACGTTCTCTTGAGCACGCCCGGCGGTCAGGTTGTGCCCGCAAAGAACGTCATGCTGACGAATCGCGAGGCCGGCCCAGTACAGATTCAGCGAAAGAACATGGAGCGGGTGACGAACGTGAACGCGGAGATCGAAGTGCCGCTGAGCGATGCCGTGTCGGCCGTCCAGGCACGACTGGGACAGGTTCGCGTGCCGTCGGACTTCTCGGTTGGCTTCGGGTCGGAGGTCGAGGAGCAGGCGCGGTCGTTCCGGCAGCTGCAGCTCGTTCTCATTCTTGCGGTCTTGCTCGTCTACGCGGTGATGGCGTCCCAGTACGAGTCGCTACGCGATCCCTTCATCATCATGTTCTCGGTACCAGTGGCGGCGATTGGCGTCGTGCTGAGCCTGCTGCTGACCCGGACGTCGTTCAGCATGCAGTCTTATATCGGGATCATCATGCTGGCCGGGATTGTCGTCAGCAACGCCATTCTGCTCGTGGACTACATCAACACGCTGCGGCGCCGAGACGGCATGGCGCTGCGGGACGCGGTTGAGCTCGGCGGTCGCACGCGACTGCGACCGATTCTGATGACGTCGATTGCCACGATGCTTGGTCTCGTCCCAATGGCGATTGGCATCGGGGAAGGCGGAGAGCTTCAGGCGCCGCTCGCGCGGGTCGTCATCGGCGGGTTGCTCACCTCCACGATCGTCACGCTGGTGCTCGTGCCCGCGGTGTACACACTCTTCGAAGAAGGCTGGAGCGGTATCTTTCGCCGCGGGTCCAAGCAGCACGCGCACTGACGTTTCGCACCCGTAGTTTCGCAACACCCGTAGCGCGGGGGCTTCAGCCCCCGCATCGGCGGATGCATCGCCCGCAGGAAAGACGCGCTAGACGACCAGCATCCGAAGCAGCTCGTCCATCCTTCTTCCAGTCACCGGATCGATCCAATCCGCTGCAATCTCCGCGAGCGGTTCGAGCACGAACCGCCGTTGGCGGAAGCGCGGATGGGGGACAGCCAGCCCTGGCTCATCCAACACAGAACCACCGTAGAGAATCAGATCCAGGTCCAGCGTCCTCGGCGAGCCGGCAAACGGTCTTTCCCGCCCGAATCGCTGTTCGATCTCTAGCATCGTGACGAGAAGCTGACGCGCGGACAATGACGTCTCCCCCACTGCGGCGGCGTTCAGAAATGTCGGCTGTGGTTCCACGCCGACCGGCGCTGTCTCGTGGAATGTGGACACCCGCAAAGCGCTGAAGAAGGGCCTGAGCGCGTCGACCGCACTGTGAAGGTACCGATCGCGATCGCCCAAATTGCTCCCGATCGCGATCGCCACCGGAGTCATGAGCTCGTACCTCGGTTATTCCATCCACCGAGTCGGAAGCACTCCTCCAACGCGAAGCGCACCATCGGTCCGGCGGCCCAGCAGGTCTTCGAACCCGGCGGCGGCCTGCTCGAAGAAGCGCTGGTGTTCGATCGATTCGCCGAGGACGACGTTCAACATCGTGCGATGTCGGGCGTGATTCAAGGCTGCCACCCGGTCGCTCCACCTCTTGACGAACGCCGCCAGCAGCCGGGCGTCGTCGTCGAGGACGCCGCGGAAGGCGGCAACGTCGACGTTCTTCTTTTGCTTCGGGACGCTCGGCACCGGCAGAGCCGCCGGTGAAGCCGGCACTGGTGCACCGCATTCGAGCAGCGCGCTCTCGAGCCACGACCAATGTGTTTCCTCGCGGCTGATCACGTACTGATACGTGTTGTTGAAGTCGTAGTGACTCACGACGCGGGCGCCCGCTTCGTGGCGCTCGAGGATCGCCAGACGCTCGGATGCGAAGCTGGTAAGGAACTGCCGAAGGTCGTCTTGCTGCACGTAGGGGCTGCGCTTTCCGGCGTCGCTACGCCTTCTGCTTCTCTTTGCAGGCGATGCACGAGCGCGTCCACGGAATCGCGTTGAGGCGCGCTTCGGCTATAGGCTCGCCGCAATCGCGACAGACGCCATAGGTGCCTTGGTCGATGCGATGGAGGGCGTCTTCGATCGCCTGCAGAATCTTCGCGTCTGTCTGCTTGAGTTTGAGTTGGATGTGGACTTCGTTGTTCCCGCTGGCCTGATCGGCCATGTCGCCCTGCCGCCCGGAATTGTTCTCCATCGTCCATTGAAGCGGCTTGGCTGCAGTGCCGCCCAACAACTCGCCGCGCTTGCGGAGCAACGCGTCCCGGTAGATCGCCAGGTCCATGGGTTGGAGCTCCTCGGGCCGGAGTTTCATGGGCCCGACATCCGGTGATTCTAGCACTTTACTCCGCACGGAGCGTCGCGAGCGGTTTGTGCCTGAGAACGTCGAGACTGGCAAGAACGCCGATGGCGGCGACGAACATCGCCGTGATGAGCACTCCGGCGATCGTGATGAGCGGTGTGGCCTCCCACGGAAGCTCGAGGGCGTAACGCGCCACCGCCCAGCTCAAGACGATTGCGCCCAGTGCACCAACGGTCCCGGCAATCGCGCCAAGCACGCCGTATTCGAGCAGGAGCATGGTGGCAATCAACCTGCTGGTTGCGCCGAGTGTCTTCAGGATCGCGGCTTCGTACACACGACGGTACTTCGTCATCGACACGGCGCCGATCAGAATGAGTGCTCCACTGAGGAGAACGAGCGCACCGACGACGGTCACAGCCAACGTGACGTTGTTAACGATGCCCTGAATCGTCTGGAGGACCTCTCGGAGATCGATCACGGACACATTCGGAAACTGCGCGACCAGGCCGGCCTGCATCCTTGCCCGCGCATCCGCATCGCGTGGAGCCTGCAGTGTCGAGATGAACGTGTGGGGCGCCTGGTCGAAGGTGCCCGGGCGAAAGACGAACATGAACCCTCCGGCCCGGAAGTCTTGCCAGTCGACTCGGCGAATGCTCGTCACCCGCGCGGTAATGATGCGTCCCAGCACGTCGAAGCGCATCCGGTCGCCGACGTGAATGACACTGCGGTCGGCGCTCACGGGCCTCTGGTCGCGAGGCTGCGCCTCCGATCCAGGCCGGCCTGGACCATCCCGGTCCATCTCGATGGCGTCGGCAATGCGTTCCTCGATCGATACTTCGGCTTCGCCCGTCACGGGACTGTCGTCCCACCAGGCTCCGTCGATTACTCTCTCGTTCGCTTCGAGTTGGGTGCGATACGTGACGGTGTATTCGCGCGAGAGTCCCCGACCTCGAACCTCCTGGTAGCTATCCAGATTGACATCACGACCTTGGACGCCCACGACACGAGCGCGCAGCGTCGGCATCAACTTGGGCGGGGGCGCAGGACCATTCGCCCCGTCGATGAACGCCGCCACTTTTTCGCGCTGGTCTGATTGAATGTCGATCAGGAACATGTCTGGTGCGTTCGGGCCCGCCTGAATCGCGAAGTCACGGAGCAGGTTTGCCTGCAGTCCGCGAACGCCAAGAATGAAGAAAGCCCCGAGACCGACTGCCAGCAGGATGACCCGAGTCTGGTTTCCCGGCCGCGCGATGTGGAGCACGGCCTGCCGGAGCGCGAACGAGCGCGCGTGCCGGAGCGGCTGCACGGCCCAGACGAGCGCGGTGCCCGCAAGATGCAAGACCACGGCAATGCCTACGAAGCCAGCGGACAGCATCAGACCGACTCGCACCGAGCCGGCCTGCCACGACGCGACCGCCACGAGAGTGGCGGCGACCGCCGCCGTCACGATCCACTTGAGCCAGTCGAATTGCGCGGGCGGAGGAATGTCCTGTCGCAGCAAGAGCGACGGCTTTACGTGGCGCACTTCGAGTAGCGGCACGATCGAAAACAAAATCGACACCAGGAGACCAACGGCCAGCCCCTGCCAGACGGCCGCACCGGTCAGGCCGTAGTCGACCGGCAGAAGCTCTGCAAGACCGCCGACAACGTACGGTACCGCCGCGATGACTGCGGCTGCGAGCACGACGCCAAGGAGGCTGCCTGCCAGACCGAGCATCAGAACCTGGGCCATGTACACGGCCAACACGCGGGGTGAGGTGCCACCAAGGCACTTCAGAATGGCGATGCTGCGCACCTTCTGTTGCACGAACACGCGCGTCACACTCGACACGCCGATACCACCAAGAATCAGCACGACGAGACCAACGAGGCTGAGATAGTTCTCAGCGCGCGTGAGGTTCTCCCCGATCTGGTCCTGGCTTCGGCGGTAGTGCCGGATGCCCACGAACTCGTTGGCAAAACTGCTCCGCAGGTCCGCCGCAAGGGGTTCAAGGTCGCTATCGGGAACCTGCAGAAGCATCTGATAGGACGCGCGGCTCCCAAATGTGAGCAGCCCGGTTGCCGGCAGGTCGGCATGATCGATGAACACGCGCGGGCCCAGGGTGAACGCGCCCAAGCGGCGCCCGGGCTCCGATGCAATCACCCCACGTATCTCGAACTCCTGGGTGCCAATCTGCAGGGTGTCGCCAACCGCGATTCCCAACTGCGTCAGCAACTCCCGTCGAACGAGCGTGCCGCGCCCGCGCAGCAGATCGTGTGAGTAAGGGCGCCCTTCCAGCGTGAGCAGACCGTAGAACGGAAACTGCGGCTCAACGGCCCGCAATTCCACCATCCTGCTCGTCGCCTTGGTTGGATCGACCGGGCGCACCATGGTGGGAACTTCCACTGACTCCGAGCGTGCCGTGATACGCCCCGCGCGTTGCTCCTGTGTCAGCGTCTCGAGCACCTTCTCACTCCAGGGCCGGTTGCTGGTGACGAGCGCATCCGACGCCAAGAGAGCGCGCGCCTCGCTCGAGAGCGTGACTCGCACGCTCTGGATCACCGACCGCAGAGCGACGATCGAGCCGACGCCTATCGCGATGCAGATGAAGAAAAACAAGAGACGCTGCCAAGACGCCCGGATCTCGCGAAGGGCCATCCGGACGACAAAACTCATCGAGCCAGCTCCACGGGAGAGTCGACAGGCCGTCCGTCTCGAAGAACCAGTCGCGCATCAGCCAGCGAAGCGAGTTCGGCGTCGTGAGTCACGAGCACGAGTGTCGACCGTCGGGTCCGCCGCACGTTGAGGAGCAACTCCATGATGTGCCGGCCAGTCTGCGAATCCAGGTTCCCAGTCGGCTCATCGGCCAGCACGATTGGAGGGTCGTTCGCGAGGGCCCGTGCGATGGCAATCCGCTGCTGCTCCCCTCCGGAGAGTTGTGAGGGATAGTGATGTGCGCGATCCGTCAGGCCGACTTCGTCGATGAGCTGGCGCGCTCGCGCACCAGCGTCGCGCCGGCCGGCGATCTCCATTGGGACCAGGATGTTTTCCATGGCGGTCAGCGATGGCACGAGGTGAAAAAACTGGAACACGAATCCGATCTTCTCACCGCGAAGCTTCGCGAGGCCGTCCTCAGTCAGGGTGGTGATGTTGACGCCGTCGATCAGGATTTGGCCTGTCGTCGGAGCGTCCAATCCTGCGAGCAAACCAAGCAGCGTCGACTTGCCGCTTCCCGACGGCCCCACCACGGCGACGAACTGACCGGACGGGATCGAGAGATTCAGCGAGTGGAGGATCGTGAGCGGATGGCTGCCGCTCTGGACTGTCTTGGATACCCCGCGCAGCTCGATCATCTGGTGGAATTGGCTCCGACACCCCGCCGCGCGAGCAAGGGTTCGAGCGCACGCCAAATCGTGCCTTCGACGATCTTCGCGCCCTCAGGGTTGGGATGAATCCCGTCAGCGATATTGAGCGCGGGCTTGCCCGCGACACCCTCGAGATAAAAGGGCACGAACGTGACATCGTGTTCCCGCGCGAGATCGCTATACACCTTTCGGAACTCGGCGGTGTATGCGGCACCGTAATTCGGCGGCGCTTCCATCCCGGTGAGGAGCACCTTGATGTCTCGCTTCCGTGCACGAGCGATGATTTCCTCGAGACTGTGCTTCAACGACGCGACCGGAAGGCCGCGAAGACCGTCGTTGGCACCCAACTCGATGACGAGCACCTCCACGTCTCCAGCAAGAGACCACTCGAGACGGCTCAGGCCGCCGGCCGAGGTGTCGCCCGAGACGCCAGCATTGACAACCTCGTACGGATACCCCCCTCGTGCGAGGCGCGTCTGAATCAACGACGGCACGGACTCCTCCTTAGCAAGACCGAGTCCGGCCGTGAGACTGTCACCCAGAAACACAATACGTGGCCGTGATGAGGACTCGATGTTCTCGACGGCAGGAGACACGGATTCGGCGGACACCGCCGGGGGCGGATCCTGCCGACCGCACGCGACGGTCGCGACAGCTACGACACCGATGAGCACACGAGCAAGGCGAATCATCTCGACAGATCCATTATGTTATATGGACTTCTGATGCGCTATCGGCCCGTGACCAGTAACGCTAACGACACCCTGACTACTCAGACGCCGATGCGTGCTCGCGCGTTCCCCGACGTGTCGATCGCGTGACCGCGTTCACCATCAATCCTGGTCCAATCTCGGCCCAGTTCGCCGACGCCTGCCGGCGCCTCGATCACGCCGGGTTCGTCGCTGCGCTCTGGAAGCGTCGCCTCGAAATTTGGCCCTCCGATCCAGACGCCCGGCGGTCGATCGCCGGCCGTCTCGGCTGGCTCGGTGCAATCGACTTCGTAACGCCACAAATTGCGCGAATCAGAGCGTTCGTGGAGTCGGTGAGACGCGAGGGCTTCACGGACGTCCTCCTGCTCGGGATGGGCGGATCAAGCCTGGCGCCCGAGGTCATCCGCAGCGTGATCGGCGTCGCGCCCGGCTTTCCGCAGTTCCGGATGCTCGACTCCGTCGATCCGGACGCCGTACGCTCGGCGATGCAGAACGTCTCCGGCACGCTGTTCATCCTCGCCAGCAAGTCGGGCTCGACCATCGAACCCAATGTCATGGCGGCCGAAGCAAAGCGGCGCGTTCGTGAGGTGCTTTCCACCGAATGGGGACCTCGCGTTATTGCGATCACCGACGATCAGACGATGCTCCATCGGCGTTCCATCGAGGAACGGTTTCGAGACGCGTTCGTAAATCCGAGCGACATCGGCGGCCGATACTCGGCCTTGTCGCTCTTCGGTCTGGTGCCGGCGGCCCTGATGGGCGTCGAGATCGACGAACTTCTCGCCTCCGCCCGGGAGATGGAGGCCGCCTGCCGAAGCGAGACAGCGAGCGACAATCCGGGCCTGGCGCTTGGCGCGCTCATGGCGGCCGGCGCACGTGAGGGTCGAGACAAGCTCGTGCTGGTGCTACCGGAGCCGCTTCACTCCTTCGGGTTGTGGACTGAGCAACTGATCGCCGAAAGCACGGGCAAGCAAGGCAACGGTATCGTGCCGGTCGCCGGGAATGCTGCAAACGCGCACCTTGGCGCCGATAGCGTGATGGCCGTGGTCACCCTCGGGTCGACTACGCCAGACCCGGCGCTTCTCGAGCGCGTGCAGGCCGCTGGCGCGCCTCTCGCGGTCTTGAACCTGAAGAGCGTCCAAGCGCTTGGCGCCGAGTTCCTGAGGTGGGAGGTCGCGACCGCCGCTGCGGGTTGGCTGTTCGGCGTCAATCCGTTCGACGAACCGAACGTGCAGCAGGCCAAGAACGCGACGCGTGTGCTCCTCGACGTCTATCAGCGTCAGCATCACCTTCCGATTCCGGAGTCGCATGCCTCCGTGGAAGGTATGCGCATTACGATGAGCGCAGCAGCTGAACGGGAGATTGCAGGGGATCCGGTCGGCGCGGTAGCCCGACTGGCCCACCTGTCGGACTATGTGGCCTTACTCGCCTATCTGCCGCCAGACGATCCGGCATTGGCCGAGGAGTTGGATGCGAGCCGGTTGGCGATTGCCGATGCGACAGGCTGCGCTACGGTAGCGGGATATGGACCTCGGTACCTGCACTCGACCGGACAGCTGCACAAAGGGGGCCCGAATTCCGGAGTCTTCGTCGTGATCACAGCTGAAGCCGATGAAGACCTCGCCATTCCAGGGGAGCCATTTTCGTTCGGCGTGCTCGAGATGGCGCAAGCCCTCGGCGACTTCCAATCTCTCGACCGAGCCGGGCGACGTGCTCTTCAGGTTCATCTACCCACGCGCGATCCCGCACTCCTTCGCCGCCTGACCGCGGTGCTCCTCGGAACGTCGTAGCGCGGCGTCAGCAATTTGGGGGTCTACAAAATTCAGACCCGCTAGTGCCCCGAAAAGGCCTAGGCCTCTCGGCGGATTACGAGAGCCGTCACATTATCGGTCGCACCGCGCGCAACGGCTTGCTCGACGAGACGCGCGGCGATCTCCTTGACAGTCGGCGAGCCACCGAGCACCTCCGCCAGCTCGGCCAGGGGCACGATGCCGTGCAATCCGTCGCTGCACAACAGCAGAGCGTCTCCTGATTCGAATTCACATTCCGACGCCCGTGGCTCGATGTCCGATCGAACACCCACCACTTCGGTCAGCACGTGACGCATGGGATGCCGTTCGATCTCTGGATCACTGAGTGCCGCGCCGTCTGCCAACATCTTCGAAATCCAGGAATCGTCGCGCGTGAGTTGAGCCAGCTTGCCGTCCCGCCAGCGGTACACCCGGCTGTCACCGATGCTCGCAAGGGACGCGTGATGGTCGGTGACGAGCACCGCGGCCACAGTCGTACCCATTCCCGCATACTCAGGGTGCTGTGCCGCCGCCGTGAGAATCTCCTGATTCGCGCACTTCACGGCTTCTTCCAGCCGAGCTCCGGTCCGGTCGGCGCTCATCCGGATGAATTGCCGGATTGTCTCGATCGCCAGTTCCGACGCCACTTCGCCGGCATTGTGGCCGCCCATTCCGTCGGCCACCACGAACAGCCCGGCCTCCACGTCGATGAGCAGGGCATCCTCGTTCGTGGCGCGGGGGCCCGGGTGGGTCACTCCATGCGCGGCAACTGACATCCGGCCGATTATAGCCTCGCGCGTTTTGTATACTGCCGGCGTGGCCACTGCAACCGTTCAATCCACGATTGCGCGTGCAAGCTCTGCGCTCGAGCGAGGTCGCGGCGCCGAAGCAGTGCAGCTCCTCCAGCCACTCATGCGGACGTCGCTCCCTCGAGAAGACGAGGTGCTTGTCCGGACGGGGGTAGCCGAGGGCTGGCTGCTGCAGGATGACCTCGCGCAGGCAGCCACCGCTCTCGGACGTCCTCCGGACACACTGCGGGAACCGCTTTCAGACGCGCGCTTGTCGGCACTGTGGCGCCTCCACGGGCGAATTACCTTCGGGCGGGGCGAACAATCGCGTGCCATTGCTCTTCACACCCGCGCGCTGAAGCATGCCCAGCTCGCTCGAGAATCGCGTGCTATCGGGCTCGCCCACTACGAGCTCGCGCGCTGCTACAGACAGGTCGGTGACTCCAGCATCGTTCGTGAGCATCTCACCGAGGCCGCGTCGGCACTTCACGCGGCTGGCGACCGACGCCATCTCGCCATGGTGCACAGGCTGTTCGGCGTGGTCCTCGCCCTCGCAGGCCGGTACAACGAAGCCACTGCCGCACTTCGGTTGGCCGAGCGTCTGGCAATGGCCATTCACGCCGACGACGCCCTCGCGGGTGTGTTCCACAACCAGGCCAATGTCGCGCTTCTGCGCCACGCGCACGATGAAGCCCTGGTACTGGCCGAGCGCAGCGTTGCGCTCTACCAGACGCTTGGGTCGGCGCGCGGACTTGCAGTGGCCCTCGCAACCCTGGGGCAGATTTACGTGCAGCTCGGCGATCTCGACCGCGCGGAGCAGGCCCTCACCAAGGCCCTCGACGTGCGCAACGTCGTTCAGTTTCACGAGACGACTGGCGCTGTATTCGACACCCTGGCCCAGATTCACCTGATGCGCGGATCGTACGAACGGGCTAGTGAGTACCTTCGACTGGCGAGCGAAGCGTACGGCTCTTACGGCGCGCAGACCATGCGATGGTACGAATGGTCTCTGAAGGTGTTGGGCGTGAAGCTCGCGATTCGTCGGGGCGCCTACGCGGAGGCGCTCGCAATGGCTGGAGCGCTCGTCGAAACGCCAGGTCTTCCACAGTCGGAGGCGATCCAGGCGGATCTCGTGGCCGGTGAGGCGCTGGTGGCCGCTGGACGAATCGAGGATGCCGAGCGACGGCTGGAGGGGTGTGAGACTCGGCTCGACCCTCGCGGTTCTCCGGCGAACTGGGGAGAGTTCCTTCGCATCAGGGGCGCCGTGTACGCCGCCTCGAATCGACCAACCGCGGCGTACCACGACTTTGCTCAGAGCGCGAATGTCTTCGACCTCTTGGGTGAGCGGTATCAGGCCGCGCTCAGTCAGCTTGCGTTGGCCAAGCTGGGGGCACAGACCGGCTCGAGAGCAACCGGAGCCCGTTACCTCGAAATGGCCACGTCGGTGTTCAAGACGCTTGGCGCGCTGCGAGACCTGGACGAAGCCGCCGCCGCCAAGACACTTCTCGAGTCAGCCTCTTTGACGACATCGCCGATGTCGGCGGTCAATGCCGACGACGCCATCGTCAAGCGCTTGGTGGATGCGGCCATCTTTCCCGAGCTCCTTGCGCGTGAGACCACCGCGACACTCCTCGAGATCACGGAGGCAGATGCCGTCGTGGTGTTCGTCTCTCAGCCAGGCAGCGAGGACCGCATCCTTGCCGCAGCCGGCTGCGACGCCGCAGTCGCGCGCGGGTACGCGCGCGCCGCCGCGCAGGGCAACCGTGAATCCGGTGACCGGCTGCTGCTGACCGAGCCGCTCGGCAAGGACCAGGACGCCGTGCGTTCGTGCACCATCGTCGCGGCGCACCGCCTTACGGGAGACGAGATGCGGCGCTATCGCATGCTCACGGCGGTTGCCCGCCAGGGCTTCGAGCTGTGCGGCGCTCGAGAACGTCCACCCCTGGCCGTTGAGCAAGTCAACGAGCGCCCACTCGAACCGTTGCTGCCTGGCTTCATCTGCGCCAGTGCGGCGATGAATCGTGTGGCCGACCAGATACAGCGACTCCAAGGGCACACACTGACTGTCCTCATCACTGGAGAGAGCGGAACGGGAAAGGATCTCGTCTCGCGTGCGATACACGTGGGCTCACCCCGCAGCACCGCGATGTTTCTTCCCTACAACTGCACCACAACGACGAGAGAGCTCGCTGACAGCCAACTCTTCGGACACAAACGAGGCAGCTTCACGGGAGCGGTCACCGATCAACAAGGACTCATCCGATCCGCCGCGGGCGGAACGTTGTTCTTCGACGAGATTGGAGACCTCCCACTTGACGTGCAGCCCAAGCTGCTGCGCTTTCTGGAGCAGGGCGAGATCATGCCGGTCGGCGAAACGCGACCGCAAGCCGTTGATGTCCGTGTTCTGGCAGCGACCAATGCCGACCTCGAGCAGCGCGTGGCCGAAGGAAAGTTTCGAGAGGATTTGTACTATCGCCTCAGCGTGATCAGAATCCACGTCCCTCCCCTGCGGGAGCGGCGTGAAGAGATCCCGCACTTGAGCACGTTCTTTTTGCGCGAAAGCAGCGAGCGGCTGAGTAAGCCCGACGTCCAGTTGAGCTCGGCAACGCTCGACCTCTTTGCGCGCTACTGGTGGCCCGGCAATATCCGACAACTCCGCAACGAGATTCAGCGCGCGGTCGCGCTCAGCCCACCAGGCAGTGCAATCGAGCCCGAACAACTCTCGCCGGACTTGACGGCTCACGAAAGCGCCCCTCAGGGGGCACGCGGACACTTTCTTGACCCCGCCTCGGTCGGTCAGCCTGGGAACCTGGCAGACGCCGTCGAACGGGTTGAGCGCAATTTGATTTCCACGACCCTCGAACGGTCCGGCGGCAACGTGTCGGAGACCGCCCGCGTTCTCGGACTGACCCGTCGTGGGCTCTACCTCAAGATGAGGAGACTCGGATTCGACGCCGTCAGCGCGGATACCAAGTAACCAGGTATACAGGCTTGCGTATACTTACTATCCACTACGACTGCATGCGACCTTCGGATAGACACCCATAAATAGCTCGTACACAATAACTTAATAGAGTTGTCTGAGAATGCATCCCCAGACGTCAAAGGGCCCTGAACTTGATAGAGGATTGCCAGACGACATCTTGAGGGGGGCTCACAGTGACTCAATCCGCCGCACGAACCAATCGGACGACCACACGTTCACCGCGCATCAGCAGCCGCCGGAAGCTCTCGGTGCCTGGCCGCCTCACCTGGCGCGACGCCAGCGGCACCCTTCGATTCGTCTCGGTCGTGACGCGTGATGTCAGCGATACGGACGCCTTCGTGGAGTGCCATGTGCCGGCATCGATTCCCCTCTACCGGCTCGTGCATTTTCAGATCGAACGGTCGGCATGTGACCGTAGCGACCTTCCGAAGGTTCTGCGCCAAGGGAAGCTGTTGTCGGCCGTCTACCGGGTCGGCCCCTACGCGTCCTCAACGGGAACACCGCAGGGATATGCGTTGCGACTGCTGGTCGAACCGACGCTCGGCGCCGCGACGATTCAACCTGCGGCAGCCGTCGCGAACCAAGACGTCCTCGCCGTAGCCAACTAATCGGTCAACTTCCAACGTCTGACGCTTGCCCAACTCCCAAGCCTTCGGCGTTCTTTTGGGAGTTGGGAGTTGGTCGGCCGACAGTCGTCGGGAGTGCGCGACCCCGTCGCGCTCCGAGGTCCGGCGCTATGAGCTCTCTCGCTTTCTCCAATATCGCGCGAGTCCGAGCCACAACAGAGCGAACGGTGCGGCCGACTCGTACGACGCAGCCTGCGACTCTGACATCCCCCGACGCAGCTCGACTCTGATCCACGCGACGAATCGTCGCGTGCGTTCCTCATCTGACCCTGGCTCGCCAAGCGACAGACGAACCCGTTCTGCAGTCATCTGAAGATGTTCCAACAACGCTCGCAGGTGGGGGCGCACGTCGGTCACGGGGCCGAAGTGCGTGAGGAACAGCGTGTCTGGCGACCACTTTTCGATCAGCTCGACGCTGCCCTGCCACAGGTCGAGATCGATGTCGGGGGGCGGCGTCGGCGGCAAGACATATCCGCGGTCGACGCAGACCCCGGCCGTGTCACCGACGAACGCCACGCGGCTCGCCGGATCGAAGTAGCTGACGTGGTGGGCGGCGTGTCCTGGCGTGTACGCCACGTCGAACGTACGTCCGCCGGCCTCAATTCGCTCGCCGCCATGGAGCACGGTCAGGTTCGAGGGCGGCACGGCCGCGAACTCCCCCCACAAGCGGTCCATGTCGTCGCCGTATAGCCGAGTCGCACTCGCGATGAGTTTTTGCGGCTCCGCCATGTGAGGCGCCCCACGCTCGTGGACCATCACCTTGACGAGCGGGTATCGACGCACGATCGTACCCGTCGCGCCGGCGTGGTCGTGATGGATGTGCGTGAGCAGAAGGTGGGTTACATCCCGCAGCTGAAGACCTTGGCGTTCCAGCCCAGACTCGAGCGCAAGAAGGCACGAGGTCGGTCCAGGGTCCACGAGGGCAACGCCTGACGCTCCTTGAATGACGCCAGTGGCAATGGCTCGAGGGTGCCCCTGGAAAACGAGATCGATAAAAGACAGGCCAGACGCGAGTGTCGTCACGTCACGGGCTCCAGCACCGGAAGCTGTTGAACCGAATCGACCACCCAACGCCCCTGGAGCTGTGTGAACGAGGCGATGAGTTCGCGTGCGTCTACGACTTCGCCATCCGACCCACGCTGGGTGGTGATCTTTACGGTGGCATGGACGGTGGCGGAGGTGCCGCCCGTCACCGACACCTCCACGTCCACGAACTCCACACGCATCATCTCAGTGACAACGCGAAGGCGGGCAGCAGCCGCCGCGACGTCCTGGGACCCCGTGAGCACACCGAGCGGCCGGCCCGTGTCGACGGTGATCCGTGGGGCGAGATAGGCTTGCAGGCTCGTCGCCGCCGCCGCCGCCATCAGTCCGGACTCGGGCTTTTCGTGAGTCATCGCCCCCGCCACCTCGTCCAGCACGCTCCTTATTTGTCGCTCTGGAGTATTCCGCACTTGATAGACACCGAAGGCCGCCACAAGAGCAACCACGATCGCTCCGATCCAGGCCCGGGGACTCATGCTCATCTCGCCAATCGTCGGCACGCGCGGCGTTTACCAGATCACCACGCGACCGATGATCCGATCTCGCTGGGCCTTACCGAAGTCGTGTTGTCGCGCCGGCATACCTCGATTGTCTCCGATTACGAGATACTCGCGTTCGCGCAAGACCATCTCGGCCACCTCCCACTGACGCCGTCTGAGGACGTATGGTTCCTCGAGCGGCTGCCCGTTCACGACCACGACGCCCGCGGCTATGGCCACGTGTTCGCCCGGCATGCCGATGATGCGCTTGATGTAGACCACGGAGGGGCCAGCGAGGCGAAGCGCAACGATGTCTCCGCGCGCGGGAGGCGCCCGCCAGTACGCCAGCCGGTCGATCAACGCAAACTGACCATCGTCGAGCGTGGGTTGCATGCTCACGCCCTCTCCTCGAACCGGGGTGAACAGGAAGCCGAACATCACGTAGGCGGTCGCGGCCAGTATCGCCCCGCGGATCAACGTCCACTTCGTGGAGCGTCCAAGAAATGCGCGGCGTATGCCTTGATTGTGGGGAGACACTCGATCGTTGAGGGCCGGTCAGGCCATGCGGAGCGAGGCATTATACTCGTGAGCCGGACTCTCATGACCAAGGATCCCTCTGTCGTGCTCCCATCAGTGGCTCGAGTGGTCGCTGACGCAACGAGCCTTACGGGCATCGCGTCGGGACTCGCCGCGGCACTACACGACGCCATCGCATTCGAGCGGCTGTTCGTGCTGCGGCTCGATCGCGCCGAATCGTTTGCGCTGTACATTGCACGCGCAGACGGCGAGGTCGATGTCACCAGGCATCGCATTGGCGACACGGAAGTGCCACCGGTACCGGCAGAGGCCGACGCGCGCTCGCGCCTCGTCTGCACCGTCCGGCAGGGCGAGCGCGTCCACGGTGCGATCTGGTTGACGTCGGCTGCCGAAGGAGCGTTCAGCGACGCCGACCAAGCGTTCATGGACGCGACCGCCGACTTGCTGGTCTTGGCGTTTCAGCACAACGCCATCCGCGAGCGGGAATCACTCCGACGGGAGCGAATCGAAAGCCTCCGCGGACTGCTTCACACCATGGCCGGCGCGCTCGACATTCGACAGGTGTTCCCGGAAATCTCTGAGGTTGTTCGCGGTGGACTACCGCACGACATGCTGGTCGTGACGTCGTGGGGCGAAGCGGGAACGTCGATCCGGATCTATGCGCTCGCCGGGGCCGAGGTCGACGACCCATCGTTCTGGGACCCTATCCTGCTCAATGACTCCGACCGCGCGCTCTTGGATCGTGAGCCGTACGTCGTTCACGACGCCAACACCGAGCTCGAGCCAGACGGCATTCGCGGGCGAATTTTTCGCCGGTTCGGCGTGCGCTCTGCTCTGCGGGTGCCGATGCCCCTTGGCAACGACGTCTTTGGGTCGCTCTTCTTCCTGTCTCGCGAGACCGACCGCTTCACAGAAGACGACTTCGACTTCGCTCGACGAGTCGCTGACCATCTCGCGCTGGCGCTGTCGCTTCAACGACTGTCCGAGGCGGCTCGACGCGATGCCGAATCGCGAGAAACTGCAGCCCGCCTCGAGGCGCAGGTCGCGACGCTGACCCGTGAGCTCGAGGCGCGCAGCGGGGTTCGTCGTCTCGTGGGACACTCGAAGCGGTGGAAGGACGTGCTCGCGCAGGCCGCGCGCGTGGCTCACACCGGAACGACGGTGCTGCTCAGCGGTGAGTCAGGCACGGGGAAAGAGGTCGTGGCCAGGTTCATTCACCACGCATCGGGCCGTAGCCACGGGCCGTTCATCGCGATCAACTGCGCGGCGCTCCCCGATCAGCTTCTCGAGTCCGAGCTCTTTGGTCACGAGCGCGGCGCCTTCACGGGAGCCGTGGCTGCCAAACCCGGTCGGATCGAACAGGCCAAGGGCGGCGTGTTGTTCCTCGACGAGGTTGGTGAGATGGCCCCGACGGTGCAAGCCAAGCTGCTGCGCGTGCTCGAAGAGCGCGAATTCATGCGACTCGGCAGCACGCGCGTCATTCACGCCGACATTCGAGTCATCGCCGCCACGAACCGGGATCTACACGCCGCGATCGAGCGCGGGGAATTTCGCGAGGACCTTTTCTACCGCCTCGGCGTGTTCGAGATCTGGCTTCCGCCCTTGCGGGACCGGCGCGAAGACATCCTCGAGCTAGCCGACTCATTCCTCGTAGAGCTTGGCGAAACCGTGGGGCGGCCGGCCGCCGGCATCTCGCGTGACGCCAAAGAGCAGCTCGTCGCCTACCGGTGGCCGGGCAATGTCCGCGAGCTGCGCAATGCCATCGAACGTGCAGTCATCCTGGCCGACGGTGGTCACGTTCAAAGCGAACACCTTCCCATGGCATCGCTCCGTCATGGAATGGCCGCCGAGGGGGCTGGAGCACCGTCGGGACCGTTGCCGGCAGGGGGCGTCAACCTTGACGCTATCGAGCGCTCCCTGGTCATCAAGGCCTTGACCCAGGCTCGCCACAACAAGACGCGCGCCGCCAAGCTTCTGGGACTGACGCGCGCGCAGCTCTATTCTCGGATCGAAAAGTACGGCCTGCAGGAGACCGAGGTCTAGTGGCGTCAGCGTGGGCGCGGGCTCGCCGCGTGGTGCTGATGACGGCAGCACTGGCAACCTTCGTCACGTTGGCAGGTGCCACGTATCAGGGTGTCGCAACAGCTATTGAACGGCGCACGTTTCCCCACCCGGGTCGGCTCGTTGACGTCGGCGGTCACCAACTGCACCTCGATTGCGTGGGCGAGAAGTCGCCCACCGTTATTCTCGAAGCGCCCGCCTTCGGCATGTCCGCCGCGTGGAGCCTCGTTCAGCCGCAGCTCGGAAGGCTGACACGCGTCTGCAGCTACGATCGCGCCGGACTCGGCTGGAGCGAGTCGGGGGACGGTCCGTTCGACCCGCGAAAGGTCCCTGATGAATTGCACGCATTGCTCGCGCGTGCACCGGAGGGTGGTCCCTTCGTGCTCGTCGGGCACGGATTGGGGGCGGTTTTTGCTCGACTCTTTGCCTCACGATATCCAGACGAGGCGCGGGCGCTCGTGCTCATCGACGCGCCATCGGCCACGAGTCTGCCGTTACACGGCTCGTCGAAGTGGCTGGTCGCGGCCTCTCCATGGTTGGCTCGCGCCGGGGGGCTGCGCGTCGCACGAGCCTTCTCTGGACCCCCAAGCGACCTTCCAGCATCCGAAGGAGCCATGCGGGCGTTCTTGAATAGACCTGATCACCTCACGCGCGCTGTCACGGAGGTCAACCGGTTGGACGATGCGCTACGTCTTGCATCCGCGGTGGATCTGAGGGAGGGGCTTCGCGTGTCGGAGATCGCTGGTTCGGATGCCCGTGGGATGGTTCGCCTCGGTGACCCCGCCGAGGCGGAGCGTCTGACGCACGCCATCGCAGATGTCGTGCGTCAGACACGAGCCGCAGTGCGCTAGTTCTCTACTCGAATCGTCAGTGGCGCAGTCAACTGGGTCGCCACATCCTCGCCGAGGCCAAGCCGCACTTCCTCACCGCGCGTGGCGAGGACCATGCCCGTACCGCCTGCCCCACCGACGGCGGCGCCTTTGGCGGCACCGTCTCCACCACCGATCAGTGCACCGACCGCCGCACCGACGCCGGCGCCAATCGCGATCTTCTTCGCATCCTTGCCCTTGGTCGCTTCACCCTCACGGGCGATCGCCTCGGTGCGGATGTCATATCGCTCTCCGTCGTGCCGCAGCGAGTTGAACTGGAACGCGACACGCGATCGGCCCTTCACGCGGCCCGCGCGTTCCACGTCGGTCACCGTGCCGGTCAGCTCGGTGCCGGCAGGCAACACGGTCGCGCCGTCGATGGTGACGGCCTGACGCAAGGTCGCACGGATGCTGTCCTCGACGGCACTCGTGTCTGAGGCGACCGCAGACTTGAGCTCCATCCTCAGGGTCGTCCCTGCCGGAAGCGTGAATTCTCGGACGACAGCAACCGGCTCGGCGGCGCGTGCCGGCCGAGCAGCGCTTGCTGGCGCCTCGGCGTGGGCGGACGCTGGGGCTGATCGAACGGGGGCGGCCGCACGGGACGGCGCAGCCGTCCGCGACGGCACGACCGACCGAGTGGCCTCAACCGCCGGCGCAGATGCGTCCGCTGGAGTGGTAGCCTCCGCCGCCGGGACGCCGTCCTGTGCAGCAGTCGTCGTATCCCCGGTTCCGCCGCCGCAAGACACGCACGCAACGGCGAGCATGAGTGCGCCAAAGCCTTTCATCACGAGTCCTCCTTCAGTCGAAAGAACAGCTTCATCCATACGGCTTCCACACACGGAAACCTGTAGCGATCTGACGGTTTTGACACGAGCACGACGCGTCAGGGTGTTTCCAGCCCGTCTACTGCGAGATCCCTGCCGGCTCGCAGCCGGAAGCCACTTGTCCCATCCTTCGTCCCACCTCGCGCAGTTCTGCTAAGGTGATTGCTATGGTGAGAACTTTTCTCGCTCTCCTGGCTCTCATACTTTCGGCCGTTCCCGCGAGCGCCCAGCGTCTGTCGGGTGCGGCGATCCCTGACCACTACTCTCTCTGGTTCGCGCCGGATCTCGGGCAGGCAACGTTTCGCGGACGTGAAACCATTCAGGTCAGACTGAACTCTCCGGCGCGGTCTGTCGCGTTGCACTCAGCCGAGATCACGTTCAGGGAGGTCACGATCACCGCGGCGGGCTTCGTGCAAACAGCGCGCGTCTCGACCGACGAGCGGGCCGAGACCGCGACCTTCACGGTGCCCCAGACGATTCCCGCCGGCCCGGCGACCATCCAGATCGACTACACCGGCATCCTCAACGACAAGCTGCGCGGTTTCTACCTGAGTTCCGCAAACGGCCGGAAGTACGCCGTGTCGCAGCTGGAGGCCACCGACGCCCGCCGCGCCTTTCCATCCTTCGATGAGCCGGTCTACAAGGCCACCTTCGACGTCTCGCTCATGATCGACAACGGCGACACCGCGATCTCGAACGGCCGCCAGGTGTCGGATACTCCGGGACCAGACGCTGGCAAGCACACGGTCACCTTCGCTCGAACACCGAAGATATCGACGTATCTCGTGGCGATGCTCGTCGGAGACTTCGTGTGCCGCAACGGCTCGGCGGAAGGGACGCGCGTGAGCGTCTGTTCCACACCAGACAAACAAGAGCTGACAGCATTCGCGCTCTCGGCGGCCGAACAGCAGGTGACGTTCTTCAACCACTACTTCGGCATCAAATATCCTTTCGACAAGCTCGACATCATCGCGATTCCCGACTTCGCGGCTGGCGCCATGGAGAACGCCGGCGCCATTACATTCCGCGAGCGGCTGCTCTTGGTCGACGAGCGTCGTGCCTCGCTCGGTGTGCGCAAGAACGTTGCGGCGATCATCTCGCACGAGATCGCGCATCAGTGGGTCGGCGACCTCGTGACGATGAAGTGGTGGGACGACATCTGGCTGAACGAAGGCTTTGCGACATGGGCAGAAAACAAGCCTCTGGCCGCGTGGCGGCCTGAGTGGAGCAGCAAGCTCCGGGACGCCGAAGGCACCCAGGCGGCGCTCGGGTTGGACGCCCTGCGATCGACGCGCGCCATCCGGACGAAGGTCGAGACAACGAACGAGATCAACGAGGTATTCGACCCAATCGCCTACGAAAAGACGGCAGGAGTACTTGCGATGATCGAGGGGTACGTCGGCCCCGAGGCATTTCGCAAGGCCGTCTCGTCTTACTTGACTAGGTATTCGTGGTCGAATGCAACCGGCGAAGACTTCTGGAACGAAGTGACACGCGTGACCGGAAAGCCGGTGGACCGCATCATGCGAAGCTACGTCGACCAACCAGGCGCTCCGGTGCTCACTGTCAGGAATGCGTGTGTTGGAACGTCCATAGAGATCACGCTCGCGCAAGAGCGGTTCGTCGGCTCACCAGGTTCGCCTCCCTCATCCTCGCAGGTCTGGGCGCTGCCCGCGTGCTTGAAGGCCAAGGTCGGCGAGCCTCGGTGCGAAATGATCGACCAGCGTCAACAAACCATTCGGGCGGCGGGATGTGACGGGCCCTTCGTGAATGCCGAGGGTCGCGGCTACTACTACTCGGAGTATCTACCGGACGCCCTGCATACCCTGGCGACTGCCGGCAGTCTGATACCGGCGGAACGGATCAGCCTGCTCGGCGACGAGTGGCGAATGATGCGCGCCGCACGGCACGACATCACGGCATATCTCGATCTTGCTGCGGCGTGGGCGACCGACGAGACCCCGGAGATCGCCGACGCGATCGCGACGCGACTCGACTACGTTGGCGACGACCTCGTTGACGCGTCCGACCGGCCGCGCTACCAAGCCTGGATTCGGCAGCGCTTCGCGCCCATCCTTGCCGAGCTCGGTCTTCCGGGTCCGGCCAATGACCAAGACCAGCGCCAGAGTCGAAGAGCATCGCTGCTGCGACTGGTGGGTCTATCGGGCAACGACCAGGATGTCCAGAAGCGGGCTCGCGAGCTGGCGGTCGGTTACATTGCCGATTCCGCGTCGCTTTCTGGCACGCTCGCGCCAACGGTCTTGAACGTCGCCGCCGTGTCCGGAGATCGCGCCCTCTACGATCAGTACCTTGCCAAGACTCGCACACTATCCGCGCAGCCGGAGGAGTTTTATCGCTTCTTCAACGCTCTTGCCTCGTTCAGCGATCCGGCGCTCGTGCAGCGCACGCTCGAGTACACACTGACGCCGGACGTCCGATCGCAGGATACTGGCACGCTCATCGCCCGCCTGATCGGTAGTCCATGGGGATCGCAGGCGGCGTGGATGTTCGTGAAGTCGAACTGGACACGCCTGATTCAGAAGCTCGGGACGTTCCAGGGCATACCCTCCATCATTGGCTCTCTGGGCAGCTTGTGTTCAACAGCGGAGGCGAACGACGTGAAGGAATTCTTTGCGCGCAACCCCGTGCCCTCTTCGGAACGCACACTGCGCCAGGCTGTGGAGCAGGTCGAAAGCTGCGCGGAACTCCACTCCCGTCAATCGCCGTCCCTGGCACGTCGGCTGAATCAGAGCAACTAAGGTAACTAGACAAACTCCCAACTCCCAACTACTGACGCTTGCCCAACTCCCAAAACAACCACTGACGCTTGCCCAATTCCCAAAACGTAGCTGGGTTGCTTGGGAGTTGGACAAATAGTGGTTGGGAGTTCGGAGTTATTTGGGAACACTCGTCGGGGGACTGAGGTCCGATTGTACAATGCGGCTCGTGCCCAAGAGTCTGCACACGCATGTCGCCCTTGTGATCACGTTCGTTGCCGCGGTGTTGGGCGCCCAGGCTCGCGGCCAGTCTGGCGAAAGCGTCGCCCCTTCAACGATGGCTCGCACCGTGAGGTTTGCCAGCCCTGCTCTTGGTTACGAGTACACATTCGCGATTCTGCTGCCGAAGACGTACAACGCAAACCGAGAAGCGTTACCCCGTTCTGTATCTCCTGCACCCTGGCGGAGGAAGCCACACCTCGTTTCCCGCTCGAACCTGGTTCAACCGGGATGCCTCGTCTCGAGACATGATCGTCGTACTGCCGAATGGCAACCGCAGCTTTTTCGTCAACAGCGTTTCTGCGCCCACGGGCCGGTTCGAAGACGTGATAGTCAAGGATTTGATCGACTACGTGGACTCACACTATCGAACCATCGCGGCGAGAGAAGGCCGCGCGATCGCGGGCATTTCGATGGGGGGCTTTGGCGCGACCGTCCTGGGACTCAGGCATCCGGATCTCTTTCGCACGGTGGGCGCGCTGAGCGCGTCGTTGGGGAGCGCGCGAGCGGAGCCGTCGGGCGAAAATACTGCCGGCACGCAAATGATCTTCGGCCGCCCGGGCACGCCGGAACGGCGCGAGCGCGACCCCCTTGCGCTCGTCACCGACGTGACCGCCGACTCCGCGCCGTACTTCTACATCTCGTGCGGAGCCGAAGACGCGCTACTGTCCGTCAACCGCCAGTTCGTACGACTGCTCGCGGACCGTAGAGTTTCAGCACGAGGACCGAGAAGTGCCCGGCGGCCACACGTGGGACGTCTGGGACGCGCAGCTCCCGGAGTTCTTCGACATGCTGTTCGGACAATCAGGCTGGGGGTCGCGGTAGAGACGGCTCGCTTGGCGATGGCTGTTCGATAGCGGCGGGTTCCCAACAGGCTGTGGGGTCTCCGTCGGCTGCGGGTTCTCCGGCGGCGGCTGCTTCTCCACTGGCTGCGCGTTCTCAACTGCCGGTTGCTTCGGAGCTGGCGGTGGGTGCTGTTGGCGGAACTTCGTGACCGCCTCCACAATGAGCGAGGCGGGGCGTGCGAAGGATAGGCCGGTCGAGCGCTCGATGCCGCGCTCGATCACCATACCCATCACGCGGCCATCGGCGCCGTACACCGGACTGCCACTGCTGCCTGGCCACGCGATTCGATCCAGCACGAGACGCGGCAGCCCACCGGCGATGAACGCGGGCTGTGAAGCAGCCAGGTACCCACGCGCGGTCAATGGATACCGAATCTCCAGCGGGAAGCCCGTGAAGGCGATCGGCGTGCCATCCTGAGACTCGCTGGTGTTGAAGGCGATGGGCTTGACCTCGATACCTATGTTGGCCGACTCCGACAGGTCGAGGTCTGTTCGACACACGGCGATATCGGCATTCCAATCCCGGACGCAACGCGTGAAGTTGTAGAGTCGGATCTCCGAATCAGGATCCGGACTCCAGCCATTGACGGGAAGGTAAACTGCCTTCCGGCAGTCTCTCGTGCCGGCCGCAATGACGTGGTCAGCCGTGACAAACTCCCCCGTCGCCGAAACGAAGAAGGCCGTGCCGAGAATGCGATCAACCGGCTTCTCCGTCACACCGGACCGGCACACCACAGGCGCCACGGCGCGATTGAGTCGAGCGACTTCGGCGAGAAAGGGTTCCGGTGCGTCGCTGCCCGGGCCGGCCTGGCCAGCGCGCACGAGCTCACCGGCGTAGCCGGCGAGGGCACACGCCATCGCGAATGTCAGGAGCACTTGTCGAGTGCGGGGGATTGGCATCAGCAACAACCGCATCGTACCCCGAAGAACGGTCTCCGGGGACACGTACAGTTAGCCGACTATATCGTCCGAAGTGCGGGTCGTCCCCAGTCCGGCCCAGTCCGAGGCCAGATATCCAAATGGAGTTACCAGAAAGCGTCGTCTTCACGTTCACGCACATCGCTGGAGACGGTACTCAGCGATCTTGCGAACCAGATCCTCTGGCAAGGACTTGTTGTAGGGAATCTGAAGAGTGCCCTTGGTGGTCTTGTGCTTTTTCAGTTCCCTGCGAAATGGCTCCAACGCCGCCGCTGTTGGCGCGAAGTTGAGGTGTGCTTTGTGCGCGGAGAAAGCGAACAGGAATCGGGGCTCCACGAAGAAAGGGGTTCCCCACTTGATCGTCTCCTCCGCCTTCGGCGCGACGCTCTTGAGGATTGCGTACAGCCGGCGCAAATGCGGCTGGCCCTCGCGTGGGGCGGCCTGGATGTACTCGGCGATCGTCGTCGGACGCTTCATTTGATAGCTGGCGCCGGAGGTGGGAATCGTGCAAGAAGACCGAGCGCGAAGCGCGACGGCCGAGCGCTTTGAGTCCAGCTCCGGCGCTCCTTGCATGTAACATCCTGAATCGGATGGCCGGCCTCAGAAGACCACAATCCTTCAGGCTCGGTCGGTGATACACCTCTGGGTAGCGACCGTCGAAGGTTAGTTTCGATGCATGTGTCAACGCCGCCAATTGATACGGATGCACGCACACACAGGCCCAAGCCACTCATTGTAATTTCGCTGGTGGCTCAAGTTACCAAGGGGACTGTCACACCCACCGATAATGAATTGAGAGACGAGTATCCCTTCATTCACTGGGGCGATAGCGTAGCAAATTATCCTTATGGTTGGCACAACAAGCGCGTAGAGTTGCTGATTATTGACGCTTCCAACAAGTGGAAGCGCACGAGCCTTCGACTGTCCAGCCCACATCTAGCTTCTGCCGGCAGAGACCCTCTTTCAAGAGAAGCGTATCTGGCCGTCGCCGATGCAGGGGATATCAATGGGGATGGCAAACACGAAATCGTCTGTGGCGTCACACTGGATACAGATGACTCGTTTCTTCTCTCCTATTCAAGGACCTCGCACGGCTGGAAGCCGACATTGATCACGGAATTTGGCCGGTCCTTGTCTTTCATTCGCTCTCTTTCGGTAGGAGATGTGAATAGAGACGGGGTTGATGAAATTGTCGTTGGGGGCCGGCCACACGGACACGTAGTCTTGCTCGAGCCGGCGAAACATCGCGAAACAGTTCTCGAACACGGCTTGTATGGAGAAGGGACCACCAATACAAGAGAGGTTCTGATTGCGTCCGTTGCTGATGGTACCAATGTGATACTGGCAACGATTGCACGCCAAGACGCCGCTAAGTGGGCCGCAACGCCGGGCTCGCTGCTTCTCTTTACACACCGACAGACAGGATGGACACGGCGAGTCATTGATGATTTCGACAATCACACACATTCCAGAATGATTAGAGTCGGACATATCAAGGGGCGTGACCCTTGGATCGTCGCGAATGAGGTGGGTGTTCTTGATGCAACACAGAACCGCACTGTCCGTGCGTCTTCAATGATCATGTATCGAATCGAAAACAACCGCATTCACAAGAACACTATTGACACGTTGCCATTTGCCATCAAATCGCGTGGCTTTGCGTGTGGAGACATTGACGGGGACGGTCAGGAGGAGCTCATCGTAGGCACAAGGAGCCTTGATATTCCTGGCTACGGGAAGACGTTCTTACTGATGTACAAGTACGACCACAAGAATGGAACCTGGCTGAAAGAAGTGATCGCCAGAAGTAATACAGACCTTGGCTTTCACTGTGTGGAAGCAATCGATGTTGACGGTGACGGGCAGGATGAAATTATTGCTTCTGAAGACGCCAGGGGCCTGATCCGGATGTATAAACACATCAACGGGACATGGGCCACAACAGTCGTTGCTCGTTATCCTTATCGTCTATTCGTGACCAAAATTTTCGGGCTTGCGAAAGAGTCGACATGAGCGGCGACCGCTGTGGAAATGCCGTACTCATGTCCATTCACAAGTCTGGCACAAACTTGGTGGGCCGCCTGATCGAATCTCTTGGCTTTAACATGATCGGGCCGGGCTTCAACAGAAGTTATGATCGTCTGGATACGCTGTGGGCTAAGAGAGGCAAACCATTCAAAAGCTGGGCGCCGTCCCCCGATGGTCTGGCTACTTTCATACTATCGGAGAGTCCAATCGGTACCTGCGCATGTGTCCATCGGCTGAGTGCCAAGTCCAGCAGAACGGCCAGCGTCTTGAGCCGACACTTGCCTATCATTTTTAACTATCGCGATCCGAGAGATGTGCTGATCTCTGAAATCTTCTACACCATGAATTCGCCTCCACCATTCCCAAGCAGGGAGAGGGAATCCACAATATTCAAGAGTATGTCTTCAACGGAAGAACGGCTTGCATACGCGTTGGATACTGGAGGTGACTATTTCAACACCACTTTCCGGGACCATGAATGGCTACTGAGAGAGCCTCGAGTCTTATGCCTCTCTTATGAAGAGCTCGTTGGGGCGCGTGGAGGAGGCGATGCGTCGATCCAATTGCGCACCACACGAAGAGTTATGGAGTATCTGTCAGTGTCCGGGAAGCGTGCAGCAGACATTGCCAGGACTCTTTATAGTCCCAGCGCAAGAACGTTTCGCCGAGGACGTATTGGGGGTTGGAGAGTCGAATTCTCCCCCGTTTGAAAAGAAAGTTCAATAGTCTCCACCGAGACATATTAGAAGTGTATGGCTATCCAGTGCGCTAAAACGAGGCGCTCCCAAACAGTTGTATTTCTGATTGGGAATATGGGTTCTGGGAAGAGCTCGGTTGCCACGAGATTGATTGCCGATGGCTGGTCACTGTTTCAAATCGATCAGTCCTACCAGAGCACAGCGAGGACAGACGTCAGTATTGCCTGGTTTGAAGACGAGCACTTTAAAAGACGAGCCTATGGAGCGTTGAGAAGGGATGTGCTCGATGCAGTGAGGAACGGACGACATGTTGTCATAGAGACGACTGGCGCCAGTTCTCATGCCTCCGCTCTGGTCAAAGCCCTGAAAAGAAGAAAGGAACTCACAACTCTCGTCATTTGTGTCAACGCCAGCCTTAAGAAGGCAAGAGCACGTATTCGACTGAGAAACAAATCTCCCTACCCCATCAAATGTCCAGCAAGCTTCGTAGATGTCGTTGCCGAAGGCCTTGAGAGAGTTTCACTACCGATTGATTTCAATGTAAACGGCAATGCCAGCCTGCAGGCGGTACGAAGAGAAGTAAGGTCAATCCTCAAGACTTGGACTCATCGCTCGACGTCCCTCACAATTTCGAGAAGACGTGCGGCCCCCTTCCACCAAGGTTGTACTAGAGCGTTCCGCCAGTGCTGAACGTTCCAGCCTTCTCTCATGAGACGCACAGCAAGCAATGTGTTGTGAGTATCCCTGTAAACCACCTTAGGTATCGCGAAAGGCTCTGCTAGCGGCCGTAGGTTCGGTTCAATCACAGCTGACAGGGCCCGCTGGCGAGCGGCCCAGTCTTCGCTCAAGAGGCTCCGAATGTTGGGCACTGTGCCCGACCGACCGAGGGCGAGCTCGATCGGGTGATAAAAGAGAGTCGCGAACAACACCGAAGTCCCTAGACCGGACGTGGACACCCGATCGAACGCCGCCAGAAGGCGCCTTACGGGAGTGAAGTCGCTAATCGGTATGGTGCTTCGGCCCAGAAACAGTCTCATAGCGCCCATTCGCTCGAGGATCTCAAAGCACCGAGCGGAGACACCGCTTCGGAGCATCTTCACCATCTGGGAGAAAATGTGAACGGGTTTCTTATGCCGTAGATCCCCAACCGATGCCCAATTGCACATCGCCCGCCAAGTCGGTTCGTCAATGCGCAAGTCTTTCTTCGAGCACTGCCCCACTCCGCGCAAGACGGTGACAACACATAGACGAAACTCAGCAGGGCGCACGAGACGAAGCGTTCGAGTGCGGATATCCTCCACACCGTTCACGAAGTCGATGATGACGTTGTCGGTGGGATCGTAATAGAGCGCGTTGATTGTGTAATCGAACGACTTGATAAAGGCTTCCGCGAGTGAAGCCTGCTCCATCTTTTTTTGAGTTCGCCAATGAGCCAGATCGGTCCACGGAGGAGCACCGAAGGAAATGATATCGATATCGATTTCATCCTCGGACGGAAGCGTTCGCGCTGGGACGCCACGCCCAGTTCGTTGCCCAAAGAAAATCGCATCCACTTTGGGACCACTCGCAGCCGTTGCTACGTCATAGTCGCGCGGAGCGATTTCGAGCATGAAATCGCGGACGCAGCCGCCCGCGAAGTAGGTCTCGTAGCCGTGCCTTTTTAGACGATGGACAACCTTGAGCGCGCCGCGATGCGGTAAATCAGGCGACAGAGGGTGCCTTTTATGAATCGTGGCCCTAATTCCTGGCTGCGCGGTTGCCATGTCGCAACGAAAGAGGCGTCTCTTCTCCGCGGGCAATGTGCCCGCAAAGAGTGCTGGACGTAGACTAGTAGGTCTTCTTTCTCAGCACAGCCCTGCCGCCCTTGACGTCCTTGGCGTTTTTCGCCTGGAGATCCTTCAATTTGTTCCGTTTGGCAGTTTGCTTCACCGCCGGTTTCGCAGCTTTGCTTTTCTTGGCCACGTCCATTTCCTCCTTGCGAACGTTTTGCAAAAACGATTTTAGGCGAACACACTAGCACATTCGATTTTGCGCCAGTATCACGTTTTCTTCAGACTGGGCGACGCGTCTTCCGTGAGCAGCGCTTCATAGTCTCACAGCGGGGTAGCCGGCAGCCGGAGCAGCACCTCGGCCAGCCGACCCACGGAGTCTCATTCTGCCGCCTGTCGGCAGCGCACGGCCTGGGGCTTGCCGGCAAGGGCCGCGTGGATCCGGTGGCGTCGCACCGCTGCGGCAATCGTCGAAGTCGCGAATCTCCCTGACCAATCGGTGCCGGGTGGGAATCGAACCCACCTACCCCTTTCAGGACCCGGGATTTTAAGTCCGTCCGAAGGCGTTTTCGGGATCAGGCGAAATCGTTCGAGAACTCGCGCGAACGCCTTGTCCGACTGGCGTTTAACGGTGAGCAGTCGCCACCGCAAAGAACCGCACGAAACCGCAACCGATGGGATCAGTTCAGGCTCAGTCTGCGCGGACGACATCACCAAAGAACCGCAGCCCCGAGCGGTCTTCTCGATACGTCCCGGCACGCTGACCTTACAGGAAAACTCTGCGGCGTTCATCGCGACCGATCACTCCGGTCCGGTTGTCGAACTTCATTCGGTAGCCGCGGTACATCAGATTGAATGTTGCCTGCGACGATACTTATCGAACTGCATTGCACACTTCATGGAGACGGAGAGGCACGAGAGCGTGAATCATCGTGCCGCGACCCCGCTCCGAGTGAATGGACAGAAGCCCGCCAACGAGTTTCAAGCGCTCCTTCATGCTGGTCAAGCCCAGCCCGTTGCCTCTCATCGAGTCGTGAGGGTCAAAGCCCACGCCCGAATCCTCGACCGTCAGGCTGATGTTGTTGATTGCACCGGTAATCGAGACATGAGCGCGTGGTGATCCACTGTGCTTGACCGCATTCTGCAGGGCTTCCTGCAACACGCGGTAAAGACACAGGGCGATGTCCGGTGGCAGTCCTGTCGGGATGTTCTCGATGTGAAAGTCAATTTGTACATCGTGCCGATGGGACACCTCTTCGCACAACGCAGCCGCCGCCGCTTCGAGCCCCAAGACTTCCAGTCTCGAGGGGTGAAGACGGTGCGACAGCGCCTGAATATCGGACACGAGATCCGAGATCTGTTGCCTTGCCGCTTCGATCTCCTGCGTGACTTCAGCCGCTGAAGCCGGAGGGGTGTGCGTCAAGTAATCGAGACGCATGCTCACCAACGCCAGCCGTTGCATGATGTCGTCGTGAAGCTCTCTGGCGATTCGAGTGCTTTCTTCCTCGTGGGCCTCGATCAATTTCTGATCCGCCGTGGAAAGAGCCTCTTCGGCCAGCTTGCGCTCGGTGACATCACCGCATGAGCCGATGTAGCCCGCAAATGACGTGTCCTCATTGAATCTCGGGTACTCCCCGATCGAGCACCCAGCGAAATTCGCCGTCGCGCCGCCGAACCCGATATTCCATCTGGAACGGCTCGCGCCGATCAAATGCCGTCGCATAGGTCTCCAAGCAGATCTCCACATCGTCAGGGTGGACGTCCTGTGACCAGCCGCTTCCCAGTTCCTCCTCGAGAGACCGCCCTGTGAATTCCAGCCATCCGTCGTTGACAAAAGTGCACAGCTTGTCGACGCCGGTCATCCAGAGCAGCACCGGAGCGGTATTGGTCACGAGGCGAAACCGCGCTTCGCTCTCGCGCAGGGCGCGTTCTGCTTCACGGCGTGGCGTGTCATCGCGAAATCCGACGACGATCCCGACCGCTGTGCCTTCCGTCTTCAACGGAGACGCGCTGTACACAACAGGAAAGAAACGGTCATCCTTCCGAATGAACGTGTCCTCGAACTCGCGAAGTTCGACGCCTTTTTGGAGAACTTGCAAGCCCGGGCAGTCGCTGGCAGGGAAGGGACTGCCGTCGGGATGCTTGTAATGCGTCACGTCGTGCATTTTCCTGCCGAGCAGCTCCGCGTTCGTCCACCCGAACATCACCTCTGCAGCCGGGTTCATGTAAGTGACCAAACCGTTCAGATCGAGGGTGTACACGCCCGAGGCCACGTTGTTCATGGCCAAGCGGAAGAGTTCTTCCCTCTCGCGCAGACTCGCGTCTCTCCGATTGTTCTCCGTAATGTCTCGCGCAATCTTGGACGCGCCGATGACCCGGCCTCCCGCATCTTTCACTGGAGAGACGGTGATGGAGATGTCGATCGTCTTCCCGTCTTTCGAGACACGACGCGTTTCGTAATGCTCAATCCTGTCACCGGCTCGTACCTGTCTTAGGATGTCGTTCTCCTCATCCCGCAACTCAGGAGGGATGATCATGGTGATCGGCTGTCCGATCGCCTCGTGCGCCGTATATCCGAACATCCGCTCGGCAGCGGCGTTCCACGCTGTAATCACACCGCCGAGAGTCTTGGCGACGATCGCGTCATCTGAGGACTCCACGATCGCCGCATACAGCGCTCGAATCTCCTCGGCTTGCGTGAGGTTGGTGGCGTCCGTGGCCACGGCGACGGCTGGTTCAGACTCTGTCATACGGACCTCGCGTTCCACACCTAGCTGACAGAAACAGCAATGTGCTCCGTGCAGATGCGCGTGAGCGCCTGATCGTCGTTCGTGTACGGCCCCGGATATCCGAACGACCGCCGCACCGCCGACGGCTTCGACCCAAGCTTGGCTCGGTGTGTGTAAATCGATCGTAGATAAAGTACCGCGGCAACCGGGTCGAGTGCGGCCGTCCGCCGCAGATGGTACCCCGTCTTCGAAGCGTAGCACCGCTGCTGAACCAGAAACGCGTTTGAAGTCTTTTGGTCGAAGATTTGCGCGACGTGCTGCTGAATCTCCGAGAGGGCGTTCGTAACGACCACCTTGGTTGTCGTTAGCGGAAACAGCGTGCGAGCATGATCTTCGAGAAGGTAAAGCTGCGTCGAAAACGGCGAGGCTTTTGCCATGTGTTTGACCCGACTGGCTCAAGACGGGATCAGTCTGAAGGGCTGGCGAGCGTCATCGACCAACTCATACGCGAGAATCGCGTGATTTCCTCAGAACTTGGTGTGGCCGGGCCGGGGATCGAACCCGGACGGTCTTGCGACCAGCGAATTTTAAGTCCGCAGCGTCTGCCAGTTCCGCCACCCGGCCACAATCGCGCGCGTGATCCCGTCTCTGGCACCGAACGGGATCATTTACGGGATCAGTTGAGGGATCAGAGCGATCCGGCCTCCCGCCCGCATTCTGCTAAGTCTTGATCAGTTATAGCGTTGCCCGTTCTCGTCGGTGCGGCAGATCAGCAGAGGCCAACGATTTTAAGTCCCGTGCGTCTGCCAGTTTCGCCACCCCGGCCTTGCGTGGAATCAGTAGTTTACGCGGATTGCTTCATCGTCGCGGCCGAATTGTCCCGCGATGACGCCCTTCGACAATCGGGCTTCGATGGCTGACTCTTACGGTGCTCCGCCGGACCCAGAGGCTGCTATCACGTCGTCGTGAATGAGGTCCTGGCTAGACAGCGTTTCGCGCACTGCTTCGGCCACGATCTTATGGCCTTCCTCGTTGTAGTGACCAAATCGACGAAACGGAAACAACGACAAGGGATCGCTGTGGGCATCGAACACGGGGTGCAGATCAATGATGGGAATGCCGAGGGCGCTGACAAGCGTCAGGACCTTCGTCCGCTCGAGCTCAACGATTTGCGGACCGCTGTTGTATCGCTTCCAGCTGGGAAGATAGACGAAGTAGAGGTTCCCTCCCCAGCCGCGCGCGACCGTCTGGGCCTGCTGAAGCGCGTCGGTCAAGAGATTGCGTTCAGTCGACGCCACCATCGACAGCCCGCGTTCATCGTCAATGTCGGTTCCGTAGAGCGAGCTCACCGTCTCCCTCAGGCTCCACAGCTTGACCAGCCCCAACGACTTTTCCAGCATCGGGACGCGTTCGACTGTCACGCGCGATTCGCGCGCTCGCATCTCGGTCGCGGCGACGAAGCGTCGCAGCGTGCGGTCGATTTCCGGTTGGCGGGTGCTGAGCTCTTGCGTGAACGCGGACTCCAAGTAGCGCATCAAAAGAGGGTGCCTCGACTCGAGGTACATGTCCTGGAGATCGATTCCTTCACTAAACACCCACAAGACGCTTTTCGGCGCGTAAGGAGGCAAATACTCTTTGATCGCACCCAGTTTCAACAAGGCACTTTGGCCGGACATGCCCAGATTCAGGGTGATGGGGTAATCGTCCCGCAGCAAATCGACAAAAGTCGCCCCGTCCGGGACGCAGTACCCCTGCGCATGGGACGCGCCGACGGCGGCCATATTGGCGCGAGCCGAATTCCAGATCCCCCGTGGATTGCGGAAGCCGTGCTCATCGCTCTCGTAGCTCACGTAACGTCCGGATTGATTGCAGAGGACCGTGAACGTGTTCGCAAGCCCTCCCAACGGCAACAGTTCAGTGTCAGTGGTGGCCTTCCCCGAAACGGGATGGCGATCCTTCAATACTTCTCCGAGCATCACGCCGGGGACGGCGTCCACTCGCTGCTTGCGCAATTCAGTGAGCATTTCGACTTGATCGCGATGATCGATCGTGACCCCGTATCCGCGGGCCAATGCAGCCATTTGCATGCGGGTCTTACCGGATGCCCGGTCGATGCTCCAGTACGGCCTCGTCGATTCACGAAGGCCTGAGCTCGCCACGACGATCTCCGCGGCGTAGAGTCCCGCGGCAAGTGAGAAGAACACACCCGCGACCACAATCTTCTGACCGGCCGGTAGCAGCAATGACCCGAAGAGCAGCGCTGACAAGCATGCCAGGCCAGTGCATTGCGCCACCCAGGCCATCGGACTTGCAAATTCCAGTTGCCCAGTTGCAGGAGAGGTGCGCAAGAAATGGAAGAGGACGTACAGCGTAAGAGCGCCACCCGCTGCCAACACGAAATTCGCGAAAGACTTTCCCCTGACAAGACCAACAGGCATCAAACTGCGGTTCGCTCCTGGCCGAATGGACATCGATTGGTCCAATCTTTCGCTGACCTGCACGTGCAACAGATTAGCGAAGTCTGGCTCTACTCAGATCTCTTTTTTTACCAATAATTGCGGTCCCGTGAATATTTGTGAAAATACTACTTGGAGGGCGACTTACCCGCGATTCGTCGCCAGACCAGCGATTGCCTAGCACACACTGGTGAAGAAGAGCAATCGATCAACTTGGGAGTTTCGAACCGCTGCGGTGCTTGCGTTCTGTGCAGGGGCGCGCCGGGGTGGTCAACAAAACGTGCGTCCTCGTCGTAATACCGCCTAACACGCCCGACGGGTCTAGACCCCACATCACAGGACGGACGACATTGACAACGGTTTCGCCTCGCGAAATCCCGAGATACCTCTGCGCACTCCTGATTGGTTTTGTCAGCGTGCCCTCGGCGAGCGCCCAACAGACGGATCAGAACGGAAACCTCGACCGCCGGATCGTTCAGGCCGCGCGGCTCGACGACGAGGAACGCATCACGCTTGACGGCCGGCTCGATGAACCAGTTTGGAAGCGCGCGGTGCCCGCCGCCGACTTCATCCAGGTCGATCCGAGCAATGGCAGCCCAGCCACGGAGCCGACGGAGGTTCGCATCGCGTTCAGCAAGGACGCCTTTTACATGGGGGTCACCTGCTTCGACTCCGATCCCGATGGATGGCTCGGCTATCAGCGGCGCCGGGACGAGTTCCTCGGCTCCGACGATCGGTTCATGTGGACGATCGACACCTTCCTCGACACCCGATCGGGCTACTTCTTCGAGATGAACCCATCGGGGCTGATGGCCGACTCGCTCTTCGGGGTCAACGGCGACAACCGCGCGTGGGACGGTATCTGGAATGCGCGCGTCCGCCGAAGCGAGGTCGGCTGGACGATTGAGATCGAGATCCCGTTTCGCACGCTCAACTTCGATCCCAATAGCGAGACGTGGGGCGTCAACTTTCAACGCACTGTCCGGCGAAAGAACGAGGACAGCATCTGGATGGGCTGGGCACGCAACCAGGGCCTACGTCGAATGACGAACGCAGGGCACGTCACCGGCATTCGCGAGGTCACGCAGGGCCTCGGCCTTGACGTCAAGCCGTACGGACTCTTCACGTCGGAAGCATCGCCCGGGCGTGGCGCCGCCGCGTCAACCCAGGACGCGAACGCAGGCATCGACCTTTTCTATAACCCCACGCCAGGGCTGCGCGCCAACCTGACGGTCAATACCGACTTCGCACAAACCGAAGTCGACCAGCGACAGGTCAACCTGACGCGCTTCTCCCTCTTCTTTCCCGAGCGCCGCGATTTCTTCCTCGACGGCGCCATCTTCTTCGACTTCGGCAGCACCGCGTCGGCCGGCGGCAACAACGCCAACCCAGCCGATCAGATCCAACCGTTCTTCAGCCGCCGCATGGGACTCAGCGCCGACGCAACGCCTCAGCGGATCGACTTCGGCACGAAGTTCACCGGGCAACTCGGCGGCCAGGACATAGGCGTGCTCCACGTCCGAACCGGTGCCGACGACGACGCCGGGTTCATCGGAGAGGATTTCACCGTCGCACGAGTCAAGCGCAGAATCCTGCAGCAGTCCTACTTCGGCGCGATGTATACGCGTCGTGACGCACGCAATGCCGGCGTGGGGGCGAGCCACACGGCCGGAGTGGATTTCCGGCTAGCGACCTCACAATTTCGCGGCGCGCAGAACCTCTCCGCAACTGGCTGGTTCCTGCACGCAAACCGGCCTGGCGTCACGGCTCGCAATAACGCGTTCGGGCTGTTCGTCGAGTATCCCAACGACCTGTGGCAAGCTCGTTTCGGCGCCCGCGAGGTGCAACGCGATTTCGATCCAACGGTTGGCTTTGTCGCGAGACGCGACTATCGACGCTACACGCCGCAGGTGCTGTTTGGCCCTCGGCCGAAGAACCACAGATACATCCGCCGTATCGAGTTGGACGCCCAGGTTGACGTCATCACCGGCATGCGCAACCAACTGCTGGAGCGTACGGCGAACCTGACGCTTCTCCAGATCCAGTTCCACAGCCAGGACAACTTCGGCCTGGAGGTCATCCCTTCTTACGAGCGGCTGGACCAGCCGTTCCCGATCAGCCCCGGCATCACGCTCCCGCTCGGCGCGGAGTACCGCTTCACGCGCTTCCAGGTCCGCGGACAAACGGCGAACCGGCGCGTGCTGGCGCTGCAGGGCCGATACGAAACGGGGGGCTTCTACTCGGGCCATCGACATCAGACGATTGCCAATCTCACACTCCGCGCCCGCCCCGGCTACATCGTCAGCTTCAACGGCGAATGGAATCAGGTGAACCTTGCGGAAGGTCGCTTCGCGTCCAATGTGCTCCGGCTCGTGTCCGACTCGCAGTTCTCGCCGTTCATGGCCGTCGTCAACACCATCCAATTCGACACCGTGAGCCGAGTGATGGGTTGGCAATCACGCTTTCGCTGGATCATGAAGGCTGGGAACGACCTGTACGTCGTGTATACGCACAACTGGCTGGAAGACCCCGTCGCCGACCGCTTCGCCACACTCGACAGACGCTTCGCGTCGAAGGTTCTATACACGCACCGCTTCTAGCGGCGGGATTCGTAGGGCGCGTTCTCTTGGACACGCCAGGCCGGTCCGACCAGCCTTCGCTCTTCGAGCTTCGGCGGTCCGCCGTAGCCTCGGCGAAGGCGGAAAGGACCGGCCCTACGGCTCGACTCTGTGGCCCCGGGGGACTCTAGCCTAGTGGATTGTCTCGGTCCTTTGATGGGCCAACGTGGCACGCTCCGCGTCTACGACTCGTTTGATTATCGTGGTCAAGGCGCTCTCCGCGATATCGAATGGCCCAGCCACGGCGGCCCCCAGCGAGAGCTCGATGGCGATAACCACGCCTCCTGTCTCGTACGGATTCACGATCCAGCTGAAACCGCGCAGGGCGATGGGTCGATCCGGATCGGCGTCTGGGTTCTTCGAGCGATCGAGGGCTCGCAGCATACCGGTCAGCACTTCAACCACGTCGCCGTCGCTCCACGCGCGGGGCTCGGTGTTGACGGTCGAGATGACGTGTGTGGAGGCGTGAATTTCGCCGCGAACCCAAATGTCTACATGAATGTCCATTCAGATCCCTAGTTGCTGCTCCAATTCCAGCGGAGATTGCGTCGGTGCCTGACAGGCGAAGTCGCGGCACACATACGCGGTGGCCCGTCCATCACGTGCTTTCATCCCGTCAACCCAGGACAATACGCGCACCAGCTCGTCGCGATAGCGAGGCGCTACGGGCACGATGACGGCCGTTGGCATGTAGCGCTGTCGTATCGCATTGAACAACGCTCTCGTATCGGCTGCCTCCGGGTCGCCAACGATCACGATCTGCGGCATCCCAGCATGATACGTCGACAGCGCAACGAGCATCATCGGCACAGCGCGACCGAGCTGAGGGCCAAAGAGAGCCAGCGTTCGCTCCGCGCGCTCCACATAACTCCCAACTCCCAACCCGACGGCTTGTCCAACGCCCAACGCTTGGGTATTGGGAGTTGGCAATTCGGGAGTTGCTCGCGTCTCGCCGAAGAGATGCGAGAGCGTCAGCAGATTCAGAACCGCCACGGAGCTCGCCGCGGGCTCTGCTCCGTCGTACTGTTCCTTCAGTCTCAGCAGCACCGACGGGTCCTTGCCCGTTGTGCTGAACCAGCCGCCGTCGACGGGATCCCAGAACTGCTCATCGAGTCGCTGCTGCAGGGTGAGCGCCCACGTCAGCCACTTCGGATCGCCGCTTGCCTGGAAGAGCTCCAGGAGACCGAAAACAAGATACGCGTAGTCCTCGGCGTACGCGGGAACGCCCGAGTCCCCCTTTCTGTAACGACGGAGCAGTGTGCCTGTCGACGAGTCCCAGAGCCGGTCGTGGAGGAAGGACGCGGCCCGCGTGGCATCGTGCAGGTAGTCTTCAGCGCCTTCGAGCACTCGCGCGGCCCTCGCAAACGCGGCAATTGACAGACCGTTCCAAGCCGTCAGCACCTTGTCGTCAAGGTGCGGCCGCGGTCGAGCGCCTCGAGCCACGAAGAGCGTGGCGCGTCCCCTCGATATCGCTGCCTCGACATCCTGCTCCGAGCGGCCGCTCTGGGACGCAATCTCGGCGATCCCGCGGGCTGTGTGGAGGAGATTCTTGTGCGTGAACTCGGCCTGCGGATCGAACGGTGCGTTGCCATCGGGCAGAATCCCATACCGTTCACGAAACGGGTCTGCATCTTCCTTCAACAGCGCCTTCACCTCATCGTCGCGCCAGATGTAGAAGGCACCCTCCATCTTGTGGGGTTCCTTTCCGCTGACGCCGGAAGTTGCGTCTGCATGCTCGGGTGGCACGCTGTCGGCATCCTCGGCCGAAAAGAATCCCCCTGCCGCATCGGAAAGGTCCCTGCGGACATACTCGAGCGTGTCGGCGGCGACTGCGCCGTAGGAGGGATCGCCCGTCAACTGCGTCGCATCCACGTATGCGAGTACCAGTTGAGCCTGGTCGTACAGCATCTTCTCGAAGTGCGGCACACGCCAGTCGCCGTCAACCGAGTACCGATGGAACCCGCCGCCGAGATGATCCCTCATGCCGCCGAGGGCCATCGCGCGAAGCGTGAGTAGCGCCATGTCGCGCGGCTCGGCGGCGCCCGTGCGAGCATGCTCGCGCATCAGAAACAGCAACTCGCTCGGACGGGGGAACTTCGGCGCATTGCCGAAGCCGCCGCGGCGCCGGTCGAAGGCTGCCACAAACTCCTGGACCGCTCGGTCGAGCGCGTCGATGCCGCGCACGCGTCCGAAGGCGTCTGTGTTCCCAAAGCTGCTGATCCGCTCGAGCATGGCGGAAGCCGAGGTCACAACCTTGTCGCGCTCATCACGCCACGCCCTGGCAATCTCTTCGATTACGTCAACGAAGCCAGGTCTCCCCCACTTTCCGGCCGGCGGAAAGTAGGTGCCGCCGTAAAAGGGCTCGAGCGTCGGTGTCAGCCACACACTCATAGGCCAGCCGCCAGAGCCTGTCGTCGCCTGGACGAACGTCATGTAGACGCGGTCAACGTCGGGCCGTTCCTCACGATCGACCTTGATCGACACGAAGTGCCGATTCAAAGCAGCGGCGACCTCGTCGTTTTCAAAGCTCTCGTGCTCCATGACGTGACACCAGTGGCACGTCGAGTACCCGACAGACAGAAAGATCGCCTTGTCCTCCGATCGCGCACGTTCGAACGCCGCGTCTCCCCACGGATACCAGTCCACTGGATTGTCCTTGTGCTGGAGAAGATAGGGGCTGTGTTCGAGTGCTAAACGATTGGACACGTCTCGATTATCTCAGGCGGCTCACTCCCGCGGTGGAGCGGCTGGCATGGTGTCTTTCCGTCCCCGTCGAAGGCGCGCCCACGCAGCAGTGAACTCCACGCCGTACATCAAGATGACCGATGAAATGTAAATCCACAGCAGAAAGACCACTACGACCGTGATCGACCCAGGGATCATTCTCAACTGCCCGTTGCGGGCAACGTACCATGAGAAGCCTTCGAATGCGCCCCGCCACAACGCACCCGTCAGAATTGCGCCCACCCACACGTCGCGAAACCTCGTTTTTGCATTCGGGATGAAATAGAAGACGAGTCCGAGGCCGACGACGAGGAGGACGGTCGCAAGATACTGCAGGGTGAACGTTTGCAACGCGGCGAGCCACCCGAAGGGCGACAGCATCACGCCAAACCAGGAAGCTTTCGCCACCTGGATCGCGCTCACGAGCACGAGCGCCAGGAGCATGACCCCGCCTGCCGCCAACAGCATCAGGAAGGATACGAGTCGATGCTTCCAGAAGCCACGCGGCTTCTCGACGCCCCAAGCTTCGTTGACGGCGCTGGTCACGGCGCCGAAAACGCCAAGCGATCCCCAGATCAACGCCAGCCCACCTGCAACGCCCACCCCCACGCGATTCTGTCGGAAAGCGTCGAGCTGATCGCTGATGAAGTCGAAGCGGGCTGGGAAGTACTGCAAGACGAAGGTGAGGACGGCAGTTCGGTCCTGCTCGTCAGCCGTCACCACGCCCAGGAGCGAGATGACCAGCAGCAGAAACGGAAAGAGTGAAAGTAACGCGTAGTACGCAATCGCCGCGGAGTGGGTGAAATCGTTGGAGTTCAACAACTCGATCAGGCCGCGCCAGGCAGCGAGACCAGAGAACCGCAACTCCGCACGAACGCGTCGCAAGACGCCGTGCGCCGTCACACTCCCTCGGTGTACCCCTTCACTTCCGCCACGCCACGCGCCGCGGCGTCTTTCACTCTGTCGGCAAGATCGCGGCCTTTGGCCGCCCAGTCACCGGCGCGGTCGCCTGCCCGTCGATACTGCTCGGCAGCCTTGTTACCGAGGTCTCGCGTCCGCTCACCCAGCTCTCCGCGGAGCTCCTCACCCGACTTCGGCGCCAGCAGCAACCCGACTCCCACACCAATCACCGTCCCCGCCAGCAGGCCGAACATGAACGCCCACCCACTGCCTTCTCCGCGACGATCGTGATCCGCCATTGTCCCTGCTCCTTGCGCGCGCCAACCGTCAGTGGGCGCCTGATTTCCGAGTTGCCCGTTGTTGCGGGCGCTGGTCCTTGATCTGGTGCTTCTTCATCTTGCTATAGAGCGTTGGCCGATACAGACCCAGAATCTGAGCCGCCTCCTGCTTGTTCCAGTTGGTCCGCTGCAACGTCTGCACGATTGCCATCTTCTCGATCTCCGCCAGCGTCCGATGGGGCGGAACCAGGAACTCCTGAGTCGGTGCGCCGTCTTCCCGAATCGACTCTGGCAGGTCGTGGGGAGCGAGCTCGTTGGACTTACAGACGAGCACGGCTCGCTCGATGGCGTTCTCCAGCTCGCGGACGTTGCCCGACCACCGACTTCGGATGAGCAGATGGTACGCCGCCGGCGAGATCGAGCGAACCGATCGCTGATAGCGCTGGTTGAACTTCGACAGGAAATGATTGCACAGCAGTGGAATGTCCTCGCTGCGCTCTCGAAGTGGCGGTACGTGCAGGGTAATCGTGTTGATGCGAAAGTACAGGTCCTCGCGCAGTCTGCCGTCTCGCAGCGCGACCTCCAGATCGATGTTGGTGTCGCAGATGAGCCGGAAGTCCACGTGCACGAGGCGATCGCTACCAATGGGCCGATACTCGCGTTCCTGCAAAACACGCAACAGCTTGGTCTGCACGTAGGGTGGCATCTCGCCAATCTCGTCCAGGAGGAGCGATCCTCCCTCGGCCATCTCGAACAAGCCGATTTTGTCCATCGTGGCTCCCGTAAAGGCACCCTTCCGGTAGCCGAACAGCTCGCTCTCGATCAGATCGTGTGGAATCGCAGCGCAGTTGATCTTGATGAAAGGGCCACGAACGCGGTTGGAGCTGTGGTGGATGGCATTGGCGATGAGCTCCTTCCCGGTACCGTTCTCACCCACGATCAGGATGTTGGCGTCGCTCGCGGCCACGCTCTCGATGAGCTCGAAGAGGTCCTTCATCTTCTTACTCTGGCCAACGACGTTCGCGAAGCTGTACTGGCCCCGGATCTGCTCCTTGAGCTGTTGGTGCTCCGCACGCTCGCGAATGCGTTCGATGGCTTTGTGGAGGATGTCGATCAAGCCCTCCTGGCTGACTGGTTTCTCCAGGAAATAGAACGCTCCGGCTTGCCCTGCCTCGAGCGCACGCGAGACGTTCCCTGGGGCGCTCATCACGATGATCTCCGGCACCTCGTCAATTTCCTTCAGTCGCTTCAAAAGCGCGATGCCGTCCAGATCGGGCAAGACAGGGTCGATGACCACGACATCGGGCCGCCACTGCCTGAACACCTCCTCGCCTCGGTTGCCAACGAGAGCGGTACGCACTTCGTACCCCTCGGCCTCGATGACGAGCCGAAGCCAGTCGGTCACCGTGGGCTCGTCATCTATCGCCAGGACGCGCTTCCGGCGCTTACTGGAAGCTGGGGTAGGTGTGGACATGAAGCACCTTGGGCGGAGAATTCCTAACCTATCACAGACCGTTTTCAATCAATACACAGCCGGCCTATCTGGCAAGAAACAGGACAATTTTTGGAAACTGACGCTGGCGGCCCCTTCGGGAGGTCTTCCGGCTGAGGCAGGAAGGCTACGATCTCCGTGACCTATAATCGCGGCCAACTCCAACAGATTCCCGTGGGCGTCCGCGTAAAGCCGGATGCCACAAACAGAATGGACAAGATCCCCAGCAGCGTTCGAACTGACACACCTGAGTTCGCCGCCAACCGCGACCACATGCTCCGCCTCGTAAACGAACTGCGGGAGCGCATTGGGACGGTGCGTCAGGGGGGTGGCGAACGGTCGCAGCAACGGCATCGGGAGCAGGGCAAGCTCTTCGTCCGGGAACGGATTCAGCGGCTTCTCGATCCCGACTCGCCGTTCCTCGAGTTGTCGTCCCTGGCTGCCTGGGAGATGCACGACAACGACGCCCCGGGCGCAGGGATCGTGACGGGGATCGGTCGAATCTCGGGCCGAGAAACCCTTATCGTGGCAAACGACGCCACGGTCAAAGGCGGAACCTACTATCCAAGCACCGTCAAGAAACACCTGCGAGCTCAACAAGTGGCTCTCGACAACCGGCTGCCCTGCGTCTATCTGGTGGACTCGGGCGGCGCCTTCCTTCCGCTTCAGGCCGAGGTGTTCCCAGACCGGGATCACTTCGGGCGGATCTTCTTCAACCAGGCGCGCATGTCGGCGGAAGGCATTCCTCAGATCGCCGTCGTCATGGGATCGTGCACAGCCGGAGGCGCCTACGTGCCGGCGATGTCAGACGAGACCATCATCGTCAAGGGCACGGGGACGATCTTTCTTGGTGGACCGCCGCTCGTGAAGGCGGCAACGGGACAGGACGTCACGGCGGAGGAACTGGGCGGTGCGGACGTCCACACGCGCCTGTCCGGCGTGGCCGACTACCTCGCAGAAGACGATGTGCACGCGCTGCATCTCACCCGCACGATCGTGTCCACGTTGAACGCGCGGAAGACGTTGCCAGCCGACATGACGACACCCGAGGAGCCCGCGTACGATCCGTCCGAGATCTACGGCATCGTCAATGCCAATCCCCGCAAGCCGTATGACGTGCGTGAGGTGTTGGCTCGGCTGGTTGACGGCTCCCGCTTCGACGAGTTCAAGCAGCGATACGCCCCGACGCTGGTGACCGGCTTTGCCAGATTGCACGGCTTCCTCGTGGGCATCATTGCCAACAACGGTGTCTTGTTTTCGGAGTCTGCGCTAAAAGCCACGCATTTCATCGAGTTGTGCAATCAGCGTGGAATTCCGCTCGTCTTCCTGCAGAACATCACAGGGTTCATGGTCGGCCTTGAGTACGAACGAGGCGGCATCGCGAAAGACGGCGCGAAGATGGTCCACGCCGTGGCGAACTCCGTGGTTCCAAAGTTCACCGTCATCATCGGCGGCTCGTTCGGTGCGGGCAACTACGGCATGTGTGGTCGCGCGTTTGGGCCGCGACTCCTGTGGATGTGGCCCAATGCTCGGATATCCGTGATGGGCGGCGAGCAGGCCGCAGGCGTGCTCGCTACAGTGAAGCGAGAGCAACTCGCTCGCGATAACCAGACGCTGTCCGCCGACGAGGAACGCGCCATCCGTGAACCCCTTCTCGAAAAGTACGAGCGCGAGGGCTCGCCCTACTACTCGACCGCTCGGCTATGGGACGATGGCATCCTCGATCCGCTGAAGACGCGCGAGGCGTTGGCGCTCGGTATCTCGGCCGCATTCAACGCCCCGATCCCGCCGCCCAAGTTCGGCGTGTTCCGCATGTAAGAACGAAACCGGGTTTGGTTTTTCGAGAACTGTAAAATCAAACCCGGTTTCATTGCAGGGCATATGTTCCAGCGCATTCTGATCGCCAATCGCGGCGAAATCGCCGTCCGGGTCGTTCGCGCGTGCCGCGAGATGGGTGTCGAATCGGTCTGCGTTTTCTCCGATGCTGACGCGCGGTCGCTGCACGTCACGGTTGCCGACCACGCAGTCAGAATCGGCCCGGCCCCGGCAACGGAAAGCTATCTCTCCGTTGGCGCCATCATCGATGCCGCTCGCCAATCAGGCGCCAATGCCATTCACCCCGGTTACGGCTTCCTTTCGGAGAACGCGCAATTCGCCAGGGCTTGTGTGAAGGCCGGGATTGTCTTCATAGGCCCTCCAGGCGAGGCGCTGGAGAGGATGGGATCGAAGATTGCCGCTCGTGAGGTCGCACGGCAAGTTGGCGTCCCTGTCGTCCCCGGCGAGGTGCCTGTCGACCAAACCGACGACGCCATTGCCGCTGCTGCCTATCGAGTGGGCTTCCCGTTGCTCCTGAAGCCGTCTGCGGGTGGCGGTGGCATTGGCATGAAGGAGGTTCGCGATGCGGCCGCGCTGCCGGCGTCAATCGCGCAGTCAAGACGCGAGGCGGTCGCCGCCTTCGACGACGGGACGCTGTTCGTCGAACTGCTGATTGAGCAGCCCCGGCACGTGGAGTTTCAGATCCTTGCCGACAATCACGGCAACGTCGTGCACGCGTTCGAACGAGAGTGCTCGATTCAGCGCCGTCACCAGAAAGTGATTGAGGAGACACCCTCGGTCGCACTAACCCCGGCGCTCCGGAACCGCATGGGACAAGCCGCGGTCGCCATCGCACGTGCGGCGGAGTATCGGAACGCGGGAACAGTCGAGTTCCTCCTCGATGGCCGGGGCGACAACGCTCGCTTCTACTTTCTGGAAATGAACGCGCGTCTTCAAGTGGAGCATCCGGTCACGGAGCAAGTCACCGGCATCGATCTGGTCCGTGCGCAGATCAACATTGCCGCCAACGAGCCCCTCCCGTGGACCCAAGACGCGCTCAGCCAGCGCGGACATGCAATCGAGCTGCGCGTATACGCGGAAGACCCCTCAAAGGGCTATCTGCCGCAGGCCGGCATCCTCGCGCTGTATCGCGAGCCATCGATGCCGGGCATCCGAATCGACGCAGGCGTTGTGGAGGGGAGCGAGGTGAGCGTCCACTACGATCCGTTGCTCTCCAAGCTCATTGCCACTGGCGAGACCCGCGAGATCGCCCGCCAGCGAGCACGGGCAGCGCTGCGTTCGTACGCGATCCTCGGTATCCGTACGAACACATCCTTCCTCCTGGATCTCGTCGACCACGAGCGCTTCGTCACAGGAGATCTCGATACGAGATTCATCGACGCCATGGCTGACGGTCCTGGTGCGGCGCATTCCAGCTCGGCCGATGTCCCGCCGGAAGCTCTCGCCGTGGCCGCCTTTGCCCGGTCGGCCAGCCGCGACTCTTCGCCGTCCTCTGCTCGCCTCGATCCCTGGACTCTCCTGCGGGATGCTCGTGTCTGAGCCGGGATCGACTCAACCGTTGCAAGTCACTTCGCTTGGCCGCGATCGATACCTGGTTGTCGATGGCGATCGGCGCCAGCCGGCATTTGCGGTTCAGGCTGGGCGCGATACGTGGGTTTTTATCGACGGACGCGTTTACGTCGTCCAGCCGGATCGCGACGGAGACGCCTTACAGGCTAGTCAGCGAGACGATGAAGCGGCCCTGGCGCCCCCAATGCCCGCCACTGTAGTTTCGATCGAGGTTGTTCCAGGGCAGCGGGTCTCCCGCGGTGACGTCCTCGTAAGACTCGAGGCCATGAAGATGGAACTGGCGATCAAAGCTCCCCGCGACGGCACGATCGGGTCGGTCGCTTGTCGCCCGGGTGAGTTCGTGCAGCCAGGAAAGCCTCTGGTGGAATTGAAATCAGGTGCCGTAGGATAGGGTCCGTGAGCGTTACCACTGCTCCAGAACCAAGCACTGAGGATCTTGACCGGATCATCCGGCAGCTCAAGAGCACCTGGACCGCTGCACTCACCATCAGACGCCAGTCGCGAGAGGACGTAGGCTATCGGGAGATCTACATTTCGCTCGACGGTGAAACAATCGGGATACTGAGTTACGGAGACGTCATCACGCGACAGATTGCGCCGGGCTCTCATCGGCTCCAGGCGCAGAACACGCTCTTTACCAGACGCATCGACTTCACGCTGAATGTAGGCGAGCATGCGGGTTTCACGGCCGTGAACCGATCGGGCTGGGGAACCTACTCGGCGCTCGCCTTGATCATCGGCTTTCTTGGCGCCGGGCCCGTCTATCTCACGCTTGAGCAAGAGGGCGTCGGCGATGAGACGCTGGGAGGGAGGCCTCTCTGAGCATGGGCGCCGAGGTCGCCGCGCTGCTCGTCGAGCTCGTCGAGAAGGTGGGCCTGCTGCGACGCGACATGCAGCACAAGAAAGAACTCGAGAAATACGAGGCGAGGTTCGGGCGGATCGACCAGAAGGTTTCTGCTCTTGCCGAGCACATCGCTCGAACCGATCCCGATCTCGCGAAAGCGTTGAGGAGTGCCTGGCAACTGCCTGCCAGGAGTCTGGCCTTTCGAAACGCCGATCACCAGAAGCCGAAGCCCGCGGATTCCGAGGACTAGCCCTTCTCCCCTGCCGTTTGATTCGAGAGATACGTCTCGTACCCGAGCTCTTTGATCTGATGCAGCTGCGCCTCGAGCCACTCGACGTGCAGTTCTTCGTCCTTCAAGAGGAGTGAAAACAGCTCGCGTGAGGTGTCGTCGCCAAGGTCACGGGCCAATTTGACCGCCCTGTTGTACATCTCGACAGCATTCGTCTCGAGTTTGTAGTCGGCTTCGAGCTGTGAACGTACGTCTTGGCCGACGTTGAGCTCCAGGTACTCCATCTTCGGAACCGCGTCGAGGAACAGCAGTCGCTCGATGAGCTTCTCAGCGTGTTTCATCTCGTCAATGGACTGCTTCTTGATGAAGGCGCCAAGCGCGTGATAGCCCCACTTGTGGCACATCTCAGCGTGGAGAAAATACTGATTGATTGCCGACAACTCTTCTCGAAGCGCGTTGTTGAGTTCCGCTATGACCTGAACATTCCCACGCATGCCACCGCCTCCTCGCCGCGCGGGACAACCGCGCGAACGACGATCGTATGTCGATTACCGCGCGGGGCTCAATGTCTAGTTGATGGTTGGGTTGAAATGAAACGGGGTTTGGTTTTCCGACCTTCTCGCAGCGAAAACTAAACCCGGTCTCATCTCGGGGCTACCAGCCGGAGAACACGCTCGGGCGGACCAGGTGCTCGAAGCATACGCGCTCGTCCCCGTGGCGACTCGCCTTCGCCACCAGGCGACGACGAAGGAGAGGTGGCCCATCGTAAAGGGGACCGACCGCACTGCCGCGATCGCCCGGGGGCGTGGTGACATAGAGGTCGGTGACCAGCCCCCCGCGTAACAATGCGGACGCCGTCCGCTGCCCCCCCACAGCCGAAATCACGCGCAGCCGCTTCTCGCGCAGCCGCACGAGCGCCGTAAAGAGCGACAGCGGCTCGCCGGCATCGAGGATCTCGATCCACGGCTGATCTTTCAACTGCTGCTGAAGAAGAGGCGCAACGCTCGTGGTCGTCACCACAATCACCCGCAGCGTCGGCTCATGAAACAAGAGGCATTCTTCAAATGGAAGGCTGCCACTCGCCGTCACGATAACCTGTGCTGGATGGCGATCATGGCCCACGTCGTGCCGCAGTGCGACGAGCTCCGGGTGCCAGACGGAGAACACATCGTCTTGCCTGCTTACGGCGCCGATGCTGCCTAACACGGCATCCGCGTCTACACGCGATAGACCCTCATGAATCAGGTGCAGGCTCGTGTCGCCGCATCCGTGTAGCAACTGATGGCCGGCAAGCAGATGGCCGGAACCGGACCGGCCCACGAACAGGCTCACAGCCGGTAGTTGATCGGCGTACATGTCACTGGCGCTGCGGTAGAACTCTCCATCGAAAAGGTCACGCGTCCAGCCGCTTCCGATGGTAATGAGGTCTGCGCCGGCGGTGTCTTGAGCCACCGTCATCAGACCTGTGATCCGCGCCGAAAGCGCGGTCTCTTCCTTACGGCGGCAATAGTCGTCGAAACCCAGCGCCTTCATGTGTACAGTCCCTTGCCCGTTTGGCCCCGCGGATCCTGTTAGTCATTAACGCTCACTGCTGAGCGCGCGAACAACTAGGGCCAGGCCGAGGCTAAGGGCAAAAGACCAATTGACGATGTAACGCGTGTGTTACCCTTATGGCGGTTGGCACGAGGTTCGTATGACCGACAGGAATGCCCGATAAACCGCTCGATCTCGCCCTCGAGCTAGTCCCCAAGGCGCGATTCGACGTCGTCGACTTGCGCTCACGTTTCGCCGCCGAGCATCGGGCGCTGGCGTCGTACTCCAACTGCCTCTATTGGTCCTTTCACACAACTGCAGGCTTTTTGGACAGAAGCCTGGCCGCGCGCCTCAGCGCCGAGCAGATCCCGAACTATGTGGAGGTCTTCCGCACGATCTTCCCGGAAGGCGCTGGATACCAGCACGATAGGCTGGAACGAAGAAAGGATCTGGACCCGAAGCAGCGAAAGGTAGAGCCGCGGAACGCTGACTCACACCTCGCTTTTATCGCCAGTGGACTGCGGACGTGCGTAACCTACCCCAACCTCCCAAGCGAAAGCGTTTGCTTTGTGGACCTCGACGGGCTCGCAGACGGTCGTCCCCGGCGACGGCGAACGCGCCTGATAGGCTTCAATGCTGAGCGCCCGGTTGGCAGCACGCGCATTGAGGTCCCGGTTTCCGCGCATCCCATCGACTCGATCAACTTGAAGGATCCACGGTTGGGCATCTCGTCACAACTGGCTGACTTCGTGAGGGCCGCCGGAGTGAGCAAAGGCCGGCTCCGTGTCGCGTTGGACCCTACCGAACGCCACTCGGCGCTAACGGTCAACGAGTTCGAAACATTACTGATGCGCTACGACCTGGCCGAAGTGTTGAAGAACCCCCTGCGTTTCGTCGCCGAGAAGTACCGCCACGCATTGGCGAATCCCCGGGCCGTACCGGCCAAGACACTCGGCTACGCAAAGTATGACTTCGTGCGGGTTCTCAACCAGGGACTCGATGCTTTCGGGCTGCGAGGATCGATCGTCGAAAAAGTGCTGGCGCGCACGCTTGCAGTTCCAGCCGCAAGATTCTTTCGGATGCGGCGCTCGATCAGCCTGCTCGTTTCCGCCGACGAAACAGGGACGCCAGGAATTGTCGAAGGAACCTACCAGAGCCCGATTCTCGTACAGTGGCAACAGACCCCGCGTCAGTCTCGGATTCTGGACGTATCCCTCACAGAACTGCGATAACTCCCAACTACGCCTTGCCCAACTCCCAACTCCCAAGAACTTGGGGGTTGGACAAAGTCTGAGTTGGGAGTTGGGAGTTTGCTAGCGAGGAAGCCGCTCCGGCATTTCTGCGACGACGTACGTGATCGCGGCGATCGCAGCCGCGGCCTTCGACACTTCTTCAGGGGCGATGCGCTCGATCGTGTCGGCTGGCGTATGGTGGATCACGAAGTACCGGACCGGGTCTCCGAGGTAGGCCATCGTCGGAACGTTTCCCGCCTGCGCAATTGGTCCGATGTCCGCGCCTCCCCCGCCCGCTCCGATCTCGGGAAACCCGAGCGGCGTGATCAGTGTTCCAATCTGCGCGATCAGGGCCTGCGCCGCGGGGCCACCTGAGAAGGCGAGCGTTGCAGGCGCAAACACGCCTGAGTCCGACTCGAGCGCGAACACATGATTGCTGGCGCTCGCCGCGTACTTCTCCGCATACGCGGCTGCACCCCGCAACCCATTCTCTTCATTGGTCCAGAGGACGAGCCGAATGGTTCTGCGCGGCCGGATCCCAAGCTTCTTCATGAGACGCAAGGCCTCCCAGGTGACGATGCATCCGACGCCGTCATCGGATGCGCCTGCCCCGACGTCCCACGAGTCGATGTGGGCGCCAATCAGCACGATCTCATCCGGCCTCTCACGCCCGCGAATCTCTCCCACCACGTTGGCCGACATCGCGTCAGGTTCGTATCGGCCCTCAGTCACTAACCGCAGGCGCACGCGGCGGCCGCGGTTAACCAGCCGAACGATGCGATTTGCGTCTTCGGCGGAAATTGCCGCCGCGGGAATCGGCGTTTGGCCAGGTGCGTACTGCACGCTGCCCGTATGCGACGTTCTCAGCCCGATAGGGCCCACCGCCCGGACGAGTACCGCGACGGCGCCATGCTCGGCGGCCGCCCGCGCGCCGGCAGTGCGGTAGGTCACGGTGTCGGAGTAGCCGTTGTACGCCGCGTTGAAGAGGACAATCTTGCCCCGCGCGTCCGAGCCTCTCCCCCGAAGGTCGTCGAAGCTGGCAACGGGCAAGACGTCGGCTTCCAGTCCCCCGGCCGGCGTGGATACCGTTCCTCCGAGACCAAGAATCGAGACAGCGTGCCTGGGTGGATCGATGATCTCGGCGCTCTCGTGCCCCCGTGTCCAACGGGGCACCATCACGGGCTCGGTCCGCACCCCGTCCAGACCGTCCGCCTTCATGGCATCGACCGCCCACGACACGGCCCGCGTGAGGTTGTCGGAGCCACTCAAGCGTGCGCCGAACGTATCGGTAAAGTCAGCCAACCGTTGCCACGCGAAATCGTCCGCGGTGGCGGCCTTGATAAGACGGGCCACATCGCCGCGAAGCGGGTCGAGCCACGAGGTTGGCGTCGAGGATTGTGTGGACGCGCTCGTCAGCGGCCACAGAGCCGCGGCGCACGCGATGGCAAGTGTGCGAAGACGATGTGAACGCATGAGGTTCTGGATACTTTAGCTCACGCGCAGGCTAAAGCCTGCGCGCTACAGCCACCCAACGGTAGCGCTACGGCCACCCAACGGTAGCGCGGGGGCTTTAGCCTCCGCGGGACAGTTCAATTGACGGCGGCGCCGAAGTAGCTTGGCAAGTCCTTCTTGGTGTCGCGGAGGATCTGCACGATGACCTGCCGGTCGGCGGGCGCCAGAGCGCGGTATCGAGGCTGCGTCTCATGACCGGAGAGCACTTCCCACATACGAGCGAACACTGCATCCTTTGCCATTGCGGGAAGGCCGTCGAACGCGTCGGTGTAAATCATGTAACTGCACGGATATCGAAACAGGCGGCGCCGAAGATCAAGCTCGCGCAGCGAGCGCCCCTTCGAGTCTTTTGGTCCGGATGCCACGAAGCGCTCCGCGAAGCCAGCCGAGCCACTGACCGGGCCCACGAGCGGCGCTTCGTCGACGAAAAGCATGTAGTCAACCATGTCGCGCGCGGCCTCGCGAACGCGTGCGACAGCGTCGGGACTCGGCGCCGAGGCGGCGACCCGAGCTTCCCATCCCGTCCGCGTGATTAGATTCGTCATTCGCGCTTGGTGCGCCAGCACCATCATCGCGACCACATCGCTACGCGTAGATGGGTAGCCTTTCAAGTCGAAGAGGCCTTCCAGCGACGTCAGCACTGCCCGGGGATTAGCGAGCTTCGCCTTGCCCTTGTCGGACGGCATCACGGGGATGTTGCCCATGTGCCGTGCGCCCCCGTGATTTCCGGTTACCCACCATCCGCCCCAACGTTGATCCAAGGGACTCCCCTGAATCGTCGTGAATCCGTTGGCATACGCGTTCGGGTCGTCGGGTAACGGATACATGCTCGTGACCATCAGGCCAGGGACGCCCAGCGTGTCCCAAGACAGATGACACGCGAGACACTGATTGTCGCGGCTGAGTCGAGGCTTGTCCGTCTGCTTCTGATCCAAGGCATAGAAGACGACGCCCTGCCGCGGATCCTGCGCGGCTACTTCGAGCACGGGCGCGCCGCGAACCCATCCGACCGCCACGGTGTCGTTGAAGAACACCGCTCTCGGGTTGTGCATGTTGACGAGCTCGGCCTGGAAACTGGTCGGTGAGAATACGAGCGATTGCGACTCGATGGGGACGTTCAATGCGTCGAGGATCCCGCGGAGATAGCCGCTGGCCTGATCGAACGGGAGCCGAGCGGTCCCGTCGTCAATGCGCCGATTCAGTCGGGCGACGGCATCCGAGACATCGGGGGCCGAGTATCGGATCGCGGGATGGTCCCGAGGCTGTACGAACACGTCACGCCGCTGCGCGTCGAGCGCGACGACCGCAGCGCCCGCCAGGGCACAGGTGACGATGTAACGGCTCTTCCGGATCGTCATTGAACTATCATGTCTCAATTCTGAGTGTCCTGATGTTCCCTCCCGGCAGACACACACATGCCTAGCACCGTCACCTCCACGATCGTGGACGAGGTCGCTCTCATCCGCATCGACAATCCACCGGTCAACGCGTTGAGCCCCGCCGTCATTGAGGGGGTGTCGGCCGCGGTCAGCAAGGCTGAAGGGAACCCGGCTGTCCGCGCTCTGGTCATCATCTGCGCGGGGCGAACATTCATCGCCGGCGCCGACATCAAGGGACTCGAGCAATTTGCCTGGGGCGACGATGCCGCGGCGCCTGACATGCACGAGCTCCTCCGGCGCATCGAAGATTGTTCGAAGCCCGTGATGATGGCGATGCACGGAACCGCGCTTGGCGGCGGTCTCGAAGTGGCGATGGCTGGACACTATCGAGCCGCCACGCCGGACGCGCAGATGGGTCAACCCGAGGTCAACCTCGGGATCATTCCCGGGGCCGAGGGCACCCAGCGCCTGCCCCGTCTCGTGGGCGTCGAAAAAGCGATTGACATGTGTGTGTCGGGCAAGCCCATCAAGGCGGCCGAGGCTCTCTCGATCGGGCTCATCGATTGGATCGTCGACGGAGATCTCGAGGAGGGCGCGATCGCGCTCGTCCGCGACAGCGCGGACAAGCGAGGCCCACATCCGAAGACACGCCATCGCCGCGCCAAGCTGCCACCACCGGAGTCGCTGGACACGCTTCTCGCGCTAGGACGGGATACGGCGCGAAAGACCCGCCGCAACCTTGAAGCGCCGCTTGCGGCGGTCGAGGCCATCGAAGCCGCCGCCACACTGCAGTTTGACGAGGGCTGCCGTCGAGAGCGAGAGATCTTCCTTCGCTGCGCTCGATCGGAACAGTGCAAGGCGCTCATCCACGCTTTCTTTGCGGAGCGAGGCGTCTCGAAGGTTCCCGGCATCGTCAAAGATACGCGGGTTTCACCCATTGCCAAGGTGGGGATCGTCGGTGCCGGCACGATGGGTGGCGGCATCGCCATGGCCTGTGTCAACGCAGGGATTGCCGTCCGGCTGACCGATGCTGATGCGACCGCTCTCGACAGGGGGTTGGCAACCGTTCGCAAGAACTACGAGATCTCGGTCAAGCGGGGGCGGCTGACGCCAGAAGCCGTCAACGAGCGACTCGCCCTCATTGAGCCGCATGTTGGGTTCGATGGTTTTGGCGACGTCGACCTCGTCGTCGAAGCTGTCTTCGAGAACCTCGCACTGAAGAAGCAGGTCGTCTCAGCGATCGACGCCGTCGCAAAGCCCGGCTGCCTCATCGCAACCAACACATCGACCCTCGACATCGACGCGATCGCTGCCGCCACGAGCCGGCCGCAAGACGTGCTCGGGCTCCACTTCTTCAGCCCGGCAAACGTCATGCGGCTCGTGGAGATCGTCCACGGCACGGCATCATCTTCGCTCGCGATTGCCACGGCAATGGCATTCGCCAAGCGACTCGGCAAGATCGGCGTGGTCGTCGGCAACTGCGCCGGCTTCGTCGGCAACCGAATGATGTTCCCTTACATGTATGAAGCCCAGTTTCTCGTGGAAGAGGGCGCGACTCCCGAGCAGGTGGACCGTGCCCTGACTGACTGGGGAATGGCCATGGGGATCTTCGCGGTTGACGACATGGCGGGCCTCGATGTCGCCTGGCGCGTGCGGCAAGAGCTTGGTCACTTCCAGGAGGTCGGCGTTCGCCGCCCGCTCGTCGCGGACAGGCTGAACGAGATGGGCCGCTTCGGCCAGAAGACGGGAGCGGGCTGGTATCTCTATGGGAGCGACCGAAAGCCCACGCCCGATCCGCAGGTACAAGCGCTCATCGAGCGGATGGCCACAGACGCCGGCATCGAACGCCGCAGCTTCACCGGTGACGCGATCATCGAGCGAACGATCTACGCCCTCATCAACGAGGGGGCGCGTGTACTCGAGGAAGGCTTCGCGCTGCGCGCTGCGGACATCGATGTTATCTACATTAACGGCTATGGATTTCCCGCTTTTCGCGGGGGGCCGATGTTCTATGCCGATCGAATCGGTCTCGCGCGGATCCTTGACCGCGTCGCCGCCTTTCACCGTGAACTGGGAGACCGATGGAAGCCGGCGCCATTACTCGAGCGACTGGCACAGCGCGGGTCCACGTTCCGCGAGTTCGACGCCGGGCGGGAGCAGACGGCAGCCGCGACTTAGGTTTCGTAGGACGTCATGACCCTCGGCACCACCAAGCGCATCCGCGACGTCCGCATTGCGCCCCTGGACAGCATCATCGATCGCCGGGCGGACGGAACCGTCTACATGCGGTCGCCGCAACCGCTCGGTCCGTATCCGGACAAGCTCACCGAAAGGTTGGAGCACTGGGCCGCTCACGCGCCGCAACGCACGTTCATGGCGCAACGCGACGCCCAGGGCAATTGGCGGCACCTCAGCTATGCCGAGGCGCTCGTGCGCGTTCGCAGTCTCGCGCAGGCATTCGTCGACCGCCGGCTGTCGAGCGACCGGCCGTTCCTTATTCTCTCCGGCAACAGTCTCGAGCACGCCGTGCTGGCGCTTGCCGCCATGTACAGCGGCGTGATGTACGCGCCAGTGGCTCCAGCGTACTCCTTACTTGCCAAGGAGCACGACGCGCTTCGGTACATTTTCGACCTGATGAAGCCGGGCATGGTCTTCGCTGCCGAGGGGGCCGCCTACGAGCGCGCGCTTCGCAACGTGCTCCCGACGGGTGTAGAGCTCGTCGTGTCTTCGCCGCCCGAAAGCATCCCGTCCACACTGCTCGCCACGATCGAGGCCACACCCGTCACCTCGTCGGTCGATGCCGCACATGCGCGGGTCACCGGGGACACGGTCGCGAAGATTCTGCTGACCTCTGGCTCCACCGGGCGACCCAAGGCCGTCATCAACACTCAGCGCATGCTGTGCTCGAACCAGGAGATGCTGAGGACCGTGATGCAGTTCATGGCGGACGAGCCGCCTGTGCTCTGCGACTGGTTGCCGTGGAACCACACGTTCGGCGGGAACCACAACGTCGGCCTGGTGCTGTACAACGGTGGCACTCTGTACTTGGACGAGGGCAAGCCGACGCCGGAAGGCATCACGACGACCGTGCGCAATCTGCGCGAGATCGCGACGACCGCGTACTTCAACGTGCCCCGTGGTTACGAAGTGCTCCTGCCTCATTTGAAAAGCGATGCGGTTCTGCGCGAGCGATTCTTCAGCCGGACGAAGTTGCTTTTTTACGCCGCGGCCGGACTCGGACAACGGTTCTGGGACGAGGTGCGTGACCTGGCAATCGAGGCGTGCGGGGAAGAGATCTTGATGATGACGGGACTTGGCGCAACAGAAAGCGCGCCCTATGCCATCTCTACGGGCAAGAGCGGGGCCGCATCAGGAATGATTGGGCTTCCCGTGCCGGGCGTGGAGCTCAAGTTGGTGTCCGCCGGCACGAAGACGGAAGCACGTTTGCGGGGCCCCAGCATCACACCTGGATTCTGGCGCCAGGACGAGCTCACGCGTGTGGCGTTTGACGAAGAGGGTTACTACAAGCTTGGCGACGCCGTTCGCTTCGCTGATCCAAACGACCCCAAGAGGGGGCTGATGTTCGACGGTCGGATCAACGAGGACTTCAAGCTCTCGACCGGCACGTGGGTCAGCGTGGGCCCCCTGCGTGCACGCTTCCTCGCGCATTTTGGTGCATACGTGCAGGACGTCGTGATTGCCGGGCCAGACCGTGCCTTTGTCGCGGCGCTCGTCTTTCCGCACGTCGATGTGTGCAAGCGGCTCGCTCCTTCCGCCTCTACACCACGCGAGATCCTGGATCACTCGGCCGTGAGGGAGCATTTTCGGCTGCTGATCAGCGACTTCGCACGGCAGCAGACGGGAAGCGCTATGACAATCGCCCGCATCATTCTCATGGACGAGCGACCATCTTTCGACGCTCGCGAGATTACCGACAAGGGCTCACTCAACCAGAGAGCGGTCCTGACCCACCGAGCGGCGTTGGTGGATGAGCTCTATGCCGACACGGTCTCGCCCCGTGTCATCACGTTCGACGCTTCACCTCGCGAGGTTTAGAGGCATGGCCCACGCATCCGCCATCGACATCAACCGCATCGTCGCCTTCGATGTGCACGTCCACCTCGAGCACGCGGGCGACATGACCGCCACCGACGCGCACGCTGCTTCGTACTTCAAGGGCGTCGCTGCGCGCGACCCGACGTCGCTCGCCGAGTACTACCGGTCGCGGAACATCGCTTGCGTGGTCTTCACCGTCGAGGAGAAGCTCACAGGCGCGCAACGTCTCTCGAATGAGGCCGTGGCCCAGTTCGCGGCAGACAACTCGGACATCGCGATTGCGTTCGCCAGCCTCGACCCGACGCGCGGACCGGAAGCCGTGCGCGACGCCCGGCGCTTAGTGGCCTCGGGCACGATTCGTGGACTCAAGCTGCATCCGCCGATTCAACAGTTCTTCCCAAACGATCGGATCGCATATCCGCTGTATGAAGTCTTCGCCGAGGCGAAACTTCCGGTGCTCTTCCACACCGGCCACAGCGGCATGGGGACAGGGATGCGGGGCGGAGGGGGGATCAGGCTGAAGTACGGCCATCCGATGCCTATCGACGATGTCGCGGTGGACTTCCCGGACATGCCGATCATCATGGCGCACCCCTCGTTTCCATGGCAGGACGAGGCCATCTCCGTCTGCCTTCACAAGCCACAGGTGTACATCGACCTGTCGGGCTGGTCGCCGAAGTACTTTTCTCCCACGCTCGTTCAGTACGCGAACACGCTTCTGAAGCATAAGGTCCTGTTCGGCTCCGACTACCCGTGGCTGACACCTGACCGTTGGATGGAAGATTTCGCGAAGATCGCCATCCGCGACGAGGTGCGGCCGCTGATCATGAAGGACAACGCCGCGCGCCTGTTCGGCTTCACGCCGGGGAGATGAGAACCGGTTCTCGGGTTCTCAGGTGCTCAGGTGCTTGGGTTCAGGTTCTCAGGTTCTCAGGTTCTCAGGTGCTTGGGTTAGAGAACCAGGGAACCTATGCACCGGCGAACCCGAGCACCGCCGAACCCGAGCACCGCCGAACCCGAGCACCGGAACCCGAGCACCTGAGCACCCGAGAACCCGAGAACCTGAGGACCTGACTTCCCCGTGCAGCCGTCAACGGCAGGGGCCGATACCTCTGTCGTGGATAGCGAGTTCGCGCTGGAGGACCAGGTCGCCGCCAAGGCCACGCCGCCAAGCGCGGATGACGAGGCCGAGCTCGAGCGGCTCAGGAAGCGACAGCGGAAGCAAATTTACGACGCCAGTAGACCGCTCGATGGGTGGGAGCGCTATCGGGCGCTCGTTGACGCCACCGACGAAGCATACGAGCTCATCGACATCAGCAATCGTGAAGCCCGGTTTGCTCTGATTCTGATGGGCGCCCTCAACGCCGCAGTCGCGGTGCTCCTCACGCGGGGCGATGCGATCGGATCGCTCACGACGACCGAACGGTATTGGATCGGCGCTCTGCTCGTTGGGTACATCTTGATGGCTCTGGTCTTCCTTCTCCAAGCCATCGAAGCCCTCCGGCCAGGTCACTTTCGTCCCCGCCTCCAGGATTGGCCAAGCCACGACGAGGATCGTCCAGTTGGTGTCCGGTACTATGAGGATGCCATCCAGCGATCGGCTACAGAACACTGGAAGGCATGGCAAGACGTCCGACTGTCACAGCTCAACGCGGAGCTGGCGATTCAGGTCCACAGTCTCTCGCTCAAGAACAACGCGAAACACATCGGTCTTCGCCGCCTGTACACCGGGCTTCGAGCGATGGCACTCGTCCTCGCACTATTGATGGTCGTCTTCGCGTGGTTGATTTGGACTTGATCAAGGCTTAAGCCTTAAGGCTTAGGACTAACTCAAGCCTCAGTGGCACACGCCTGATCCGACGTCGCCCCGCGTCCCGCCAATCTGCACGAACTCCCACTCATAGCCATCGTGGTTGAGCGTCAGCCTCAGCACGCCGTGCGCGCTGATGATACGCTCGCTGTTCCTGTGGGCACGCGCGGCAGTGTAGAGCTCAGCTCCGCCCGTTCCCACGATGAACTGCCGCATCCCGCGGGAGTCGTCTCGCACACCAAGCGGCGTCATCGGGGCAAAACGCTCGTAGAGATGATCGTGCGCACTCAAGATGACATCAACATTGAACTCGTTGAGCAGCAACCAGAGATCGGCCATTGATGGATTGTCACCATTCGGTCCCGAGCTGATGAACGGATGGTGGAAATACGCCAAGGTGCAGCGGTTGGTGTGCGCCCCGAGCTCGGCGCGGAGCCACGTGAGCTGCTCAGAACCGCGGTTCACCGGAATGTTGCTGTTCAGCGACACGACCAACCACTCGCCCGACCGAAAGCTGTAATACCCATACCCGGCCGCGCCGGCGGCTTCCGCGAAGTAGTCGAAGTAGGGGTACGCATCGACCATCTCGTACTCATGATTGCCCGGGGCGGGTCTCGTCCTGTTCTTGAGCCTGCCCCATGCCGGCTCGTAGCACCTTTTGAACTCCTCCGGTCTGCCGTGAAAGTACGCGATGTCGCCGAGGGCGAGAACGGTACCGGGCATCGAATCGATCAGCCGCCCCGTCTCCAGGGCGGCCATCGAATCACACTGCCCGATATCTCCCGCGGCGATCATGACCGTCGAGGTCGGCGTCGGCTGGACGATTGCCGGTGGCTCCCCGCCGCAGGCCGTCGAGAAGGCGAGACCCTGGAAAAGCCAGCACGCCCAACGAAAGGAATTGGAGCTGGAGGTCAACATCTGACATTACTGAGACTAAGTCTCACGGTCAAGTCCCGGATCATTGCCTACTGGCTCTCTGTGCGCTCGTGCAACGCCGTGCGAAAACAGGTATCAGGCGTCCTTTGACACGATCGAAGCGGCCCACGCGGCCTAACGGTGCTGCAGACGCGATGGGCTGCCGATAGCTTTGAGGACGTGACTGCTTCTTCGTATCGGCCTGTACGACACCTAGCGATTGCACTCTCTCTTACGCTCTGCGCCGTGCCCGCCCGTGCCCAACAGCCCGTCGCCTCAGCGGACGCTCAGACCGACGTCGAGGACGGTGTCGCCCGCTGGAGCAATCGGCCGCGCTTCCAGTTCGGCGACGTCCTGCGAATCGACCTGCACGCCCGAATCCAAAGCGATGTGCGGCTGCGTGACGACGCGAACGAATCAGAGGAACCGCCCACCCTTGAGGAGCGGCTGTCCGTTCCGCGACGCCGGGTCGGGGTCGAAGGCGTGCTCTTCGACCGCGTCGAATTCCAGATTGAACGCGAGATCCGCGACGACAACCCGTGGCGCGACGTATACGCTGACGTGCGCCTGCACCCATCGTTTCGGGTGCGGGCTGGCCAGTTCAAGGTGCCGTTCAGCCTAGAACAAACGACCAGCGCATACGAACTGGACTTCATCTCGCGCACCACGGTCGTTAACGCCCTGTCACCTGGCCGCGACGTGGGTGTGATGGTGCACGGGCGCGTCGCCAATCGAGTGCTCAGATACGAGGCGGGCATGTTCCGCTTCGGGAACGGTGTCGACCTTCACGCGATCTCCGCGGAACGCACCGTCGCAGCCCGATTGACAGTTGCGCCGCTACGCGACGGCAAGTCACGGGGCTCCGACGACTTGCAATTCGCCGTGGCGGTCCTTCAGAACGATCTGCCGGAAGGCCGATCGGGACTTCCCGGGCAGCTCATCATGGGCCCGACGTTCTTCGAGAAGATGTTCGTCAACGGCACACGCACTCGCTTTGGCCTGAGCGGCGAGTGGCATGCGGGCCGAACGTCGCTCAAAGGCGAGCTGATCCATTCGGCTGACACGCGCCGAGGCCAGGCACTGGACAACGGCGACCTGTCGGATTTGATTGCTCAAGGCTGGTACCTCAGCGCCGTCCGGACGGTGGTAAAGACTCGACGCCTCGGCGACCTCGACGTGGCAGCACGATTCGATCGCATCGCGTTCGGCAGCGCCAACACGACCGACGAGCCATTCTTGAACCCCCGCGCCGAGCACGTGGCGCCGATTGGCAAGGACGCCTGGACATTCGGGACGACCTGGTTGGTGAACCGTTGGGTCAAAGTGATGGCCAACACGTCTCGCGAGCAGGTGGTCGATTCGCTCCAACTGCTGTCGACGAGTGGCACCCCAATCTGGACCACGGTATTGCGGTTCCAGGTGGCCATGTAATGCGACTCACGAACCGACTCTCCATGACTCTTCGGATCGGTGTGTTCGCCGTTGCGATACTCGCCCCCGCGACGCCACTTTCAGCGCAGACCTCAGACGATTTGCTCAACGACCAGGCTGTCCAAACCCTGAGTCTCACAGTTCACTCGACGGACTGGGAAAACCTGCACAGCAACGTGTTCTCGAACGACTACTATCCGTGCGATCTGGTGTGGAACGGCATTCGGATGCGGAACGTCGGGATTCGGTCACGAGGACTCGGCAGCCGATTCGGGCCCAAGCCCGGCTTTGAGTTGAGCTTCGATCGCTACGCAGCCCGACAGCGCTTCCTCGGGCTTCAGTCCGTTGTTCTCGATAACCTCGTCACCGATCCCTCGATGCTGCGAGAGCGGGTCGCCATGGCGTTCTTGCGCCACATGGGCCTGCCGGCCTCACGCGAAACGCACGCGCGCCTCTTCGTTAACGGAGAATTCGTCGGCCTCTACGCGATCGTCGAGCCCGTGGATACGACCTTCGTCGAGAAGACATTCGGTACCGGGGGCACGTTGTTCGAGTATCGATGGACATACGCGTACTTCGCGACGTTTCTCGGCGAGACTCTGGAGCCGTACCGCACGCTTTTCGAGCCGAGGAATGAAACGATTCAATCGACCTTCGACCTCTACTCGCCGATTCGTGACCTGTTCAGGGTCATCAACGACGCTCCGGACGCCACGTTCGCAACCGACGTCAACAAGCACCTCGATCTTGACGGCGCGATTCGCCTCGTGGCGGCGGATGCCTTACTGGCCGAGTGGGACGGGTTCCTCGGCTATGACGGCATGAACAACGTCTATCTGGCGCGCGTCGGTCAACGAGGACGACTCGTGAGCTGGGACAAGGACCATACGTTTCAAGCCGCCGCCTATCCCATCCTGGCGGGAACCAACGAAAACGCGCTGATGCGACGCGTGCTGAACAACCCAGGCCTTCGTGCCACGTTCTTCAACGAGCTGAGCAATGCCGCCTCTCTGGCGGCGTCGAACAACTGGCTTGTCAACGAGGTCAACCGGCAGCACGCGCAGATTCGCGCCGCCGCGCTTGCCGATGGGTTCAAGCCGTATTCGAACACGGAGTTCGATCAAGCGGTCGCCGAGCTGATCTCGATCGCCCGAACTCGCCCAGGGTTCGTGCTCAGCGAGTCCGCACGGCTTCGCTGACACGCTCGAAGCGGAGCTCACACCCGTTTGGGGTGTTCCCAGGCGACAGACGTCACTCCGGAGGCATCGTGCATCAACTGGGCGCTCAGATCGTCAAGTGACGTCCGCTGATCGAGCCACACGTGATACTTCACGGTCACGTCGTCCGACTGAGAGACTTCGCGAGGCTCGAAGACGATCTCGTTGCGTGCGAACACTTCTTCCACTTTCGTTGATGGAAAGTTGCGGCCGCCTGCGACGATCTCAACCGACATGAGTCGCGCCTGCTGCCTGGAGAAGAGGTCGAGCGCGAGCAGCGTCACGCACAGAAACGCTGTTCCCAGCCCGGCCACGGCAAAGCTGCCAATACCACTCGACATGCCGAGGCCCATCAAGAGGAAAAGGATCGTCACGTCCTTGGGGTCGTCCACAGGCGTTCTGAACCTGATAATGCTCGCGGCGCCTGCAATTCCGAACGCACGCACAAGCGAGCTGCCGATGATGATCATCATGAGCGCCCCCGACACGCAGAGAAGGATTTGCGCCTGCTCCATGGACCGCCCCCCGAGACGGTCGCGCGACGACGGCTTGTGTACTGCGGTGACGAGCAGGCCGATGAGCGCCGCGGTGACGAGCTTGCCCAGCTCGATGAAAGGCTGCCATCGGGCGGTTGGCGCCGCGCCCTCGCTCGACCGAGTCAAGGAGTTCGCCAAGGTCTCGCCCAGACCCGCGAGCTCGGTCGGCCATCGGAGTCCCATCCACACCAACGCCCCGCACAAAGCGACGCCTGCAGCAGCGATCTTGATGGTCTCCCAAGGCCAGGCGGCGATCATCGCGGCATCCACCGAATCGTAGGTTTCAAAGATGCCGTTCAAGTGAGACAGTTCGATCACGCCCGAGACCGCTCGTTTGGCGGCCGCGAGACGGAGCGTGCCACCGACGCGCCGCGTGCTGGTGTGGCCGCGGACGAGGGCACGAATTCCGCCGCTGTCGATGGCGTCCACTCCTGACAAGTCCACCACCAGATTTCGATAGCCGTTGCGCACGAGCTGCTGCACGTGTCGCTCGAACGCCTCGGCGGCACCGCCAGCCACGAGGGGTTCGTGTGGCGACAGGAGGAACCAATCACGGACGATGCGACTGGAGTGCGTCATCTAGATAATCCTGGCGGTGCGGCGTCGCGCGCGGCCTTCGGAAACTCAGGTGCAACTATACAGGACGAGAAGACGTCCGACCGCGGCGACCGAACACTCGGCCGGCGCCCGCTATAATCGCGTCAACCCAGCCACGAGACGTGCCACCCACTTCTACCCACGGCCGCTCGCCGACCGCGGGTCTCTTGCTCGGTCTGATCATCACGCTCGCGACTGTCGTCGCGTACCGTGGTACATCTCCGGCCAGATCTCCGGCCTCCGCCGGCTTCAAACCGAAACCACGGATCGCAATCGGCGGGACTCGCTCCAACTCTTGCGGATTCAGAACGACTTGAACCAGCTCGGTCTCGCCATGCGCGACATGCTGGACAGCGAAAGGCGGTATGCGCTGACAGCATGGTCGACTCAATTCGAGCGGCTTCGACTTGACCTCGAGGACGCGTTAAAGCGCCAGGAGCAAGTGGCAGTCGCTCGACGAACGCCCGAGCAAAGCCGGTATCTTGCGACGTCCCTCTCGCAGTTCTGGGACGCCGCCAATCGCATCTTCACACTCGCCCGCGAAGGCAATGAGACCGAGGCGCGGGCGCAGGTCCAGCTATCTCTTCAAGCTCGGCAAGCCGCCCTCAGCACGGCCGTGGCACGGTTATTGGTCGAGAACAACGAGAGTGAGGAACAGACCGCGCAGCAAGTGCAGGACATTTACACTCAGGTGCAGCGTCAGGTGTACTTCTTCCTCGCCGCCGCCCTGACTGCCATCGTTGCCGTGAGCCTCTACCTGATTCGGTCGAACCGGCGGCTGTTTGCGCAGCTCGGGTCGCTCTCCGAACAGCGTCGAGAGCTCGCGCAGACGCTCATTGCCACGCGCGAATCCACGCTGCGGGAGATTTCGCGCGAGCTGCACGACGAGTTCGGCCAGATCCTCACGGCGATCGGCTCGATGTTGGGCCGGGCCGCCAAACACGCTCCGGACGGAGCGGCCCTTCGCACCGACCTGCGTGAGATTAGCGAAGTCGCACAAACGGCGCTCGAGAGCGTGCGTGGATTGTCGCAGACGCTGCATCCGTCGATCCTTGAAGAGCTCGGCCTCGAGAGCACCATCGACTGGTACCTATCGACCGTCGAGAAACAGCTTGGGATAGCGGTCACGTATGAGCGAACGGGCGCACCCGCGTCGATTGACGCCACAGTAGGCATTCACGTGTATCGTGTGCTGCAGGAGGCGCTCAGCAACGTCGCGCGTCACTCGGACTCGACGCGTGCCGCCGTTCGGCTTCAGGTGGACGCCGCCACGTTGCGCCTCGAAGTCGAGGATCATGGGAGAGGGCTTGACCCAGACTCTTCGCCTCGTGGGCTGGGGCTGGTCGCCATGCGAGAGCGTGCCGCGCTGCTGGGAGGGACCATGGTGTTCTTACAACCCGCTCTGGGCGGTACGTTGGTTCGGTTGACTGTGCCGATCGGACCCCAGCCCCTCCGCGACGAAAACCCGTGACACAAACCATTACCGTCCTTCTTGCCGACGATCACGCTCTCGTGCGGCGCGGCTTTCGGCGTCTCCTCGAAGACGATGCAGCGATCACTGTTGTCGGTGAAGCCAGCAACGGCGATGACGCGATTCGACTCGTCGGCGAGCTGATGCCTCGGGTGGTCGTCATGGACTCGGCCATGCCGGGAACGAGCGGACTGGCTGCGACGCGAGCAATCGTCGATCGCCACCCGAACGTGGCGATCCTCATGCTCAGCATGCACTCCGAGCAGACGCTCGTCCGCCAGGCGATGGCTGCTGGGGCCCGAGGATACGTCCTCAAGTCGGCCCTCGATCTCGACCTCGCGGCGGCTGTCAAGCGCGTCGCCGCAGGTGAAACCGTCCTCGATCCATCCGTGGTCAAGGCGACGCCGCTCGCCGGAGAACGCAATCGCCGTCTCACGCCGCGGGAGCTCGAAGTCCTGCAGCTCATCTGCGACGGATTGTCGAATCGCGAGATCGCGGCGAAGCTCGAGGTGAGCGTTAACACCATCGCCGTGCATCGCGCCAACATCATGAACACCCTGGGCGTACACAAGGCCGCTGAGCTCGTTGTGTACGCGCTTCAGAACGGGCTCGTCAATCCGCTGTGAACCGACGCGACTTCCTGCTGGGATTGGGTTACGGCGCGGCCGCGACGGCACTACCGGCGGACCTGCTCGCGCAGGCACGATCGCCGCTCGGTTTCGGCCTCGTTGACGTGACATCCTCGGCGGGCTTGGTGTTTCGACACAACAGCGGCGCGTACGGCGGGAAGTTGCTTCCTGAAACGCTCGGCTCCGGCTGCGCCTTTATCGATTACGACGCCGACGGCTGGCAAGACATCGTGCTCATCAACGGCATGGATTGGCCGGGCCACAAGAAGCAGCGGTCCACGATCCGCCTGTTCCACAACAACCGCAACGGGACGTTCACCGACGTAACGCGAGCGGCCGGTCTCGACGTGGAGCTCTACGGCATGGGCGTGGCCGTTGGCGACTTCAACAACGACGGCTTTCCCGACATGCTCGTCACGTGCGTGGGTCAAAGCCGCCTGTTCCGCAATACGGGGAAGGGCACGTTCGTCGATGTCACACGCACCAGCGGCCTTGATGGCCGGACGGCGTTCAGCACGTCCGCCTTGTGGTTCGATTTCGACCGCGACGGCTTCCTCGATCTCTTTGTCTGCAACTACGTGAAATGGACCGCAGAACACGACGTATTCTGCAGCCTCGACGGTAAACAGAAGTCCTACTGCACGCCGGAAGCCTATCGGGGCGACACCTGTTGGCTGTTTCGCAACCGAGGCAATGGCACGTTCGAAGACGTCACCGCAACGTGCGGTGTGTTCGACTCGAGCTCGAAGTCACTCGGCGTCGCGATGATCGACCATGACCAGGACGGCTGGCCCGACATCTTCGTCGCCAACGACACCCAACCCAACAAGCTGTATCGCAACCTGCGCAACGGCCGTTTCAGAGATGTCGCGCTCGAGGCCGGCGTGGCGCTGAGCGACGACGGAAAGGCGCGCGCGGGAATGGGCGTGGACGCCGCCGACTTCGACAACTCGGGTCGAGCGGGGCTCGCCGTCACCAACTTCGACAACGAAATGATCGGGCTGCATCGTCCACAAGCTGCTGGCCTCTACCGTGACGAGGCACGGCGGGCGGGCGTTGGGGTCGCCTCGCTCAACAGGCTTGGATTCGGCTGTGTCTTCGCAGACCTCAATCTGGACGGGGCGCTCGATCTCGTGGTCGCGAACGGACACATCGACGACACAGTCAGAAACATCCGTGGCAATGTCGGTTATGCGCAGGCGCCACTTCTCTTTCTGAACCAGGGCGAGGCCTCGTTCCGCGATGTCGCCAGTCTCGCTGGGAGTGGGTTCGCCCAAGCCCGGGTCGGCCGCGGCCTCGCCTATGGCGACTTCGATAGGGATGGCGATGTGGATCTGCTGATGACCACCAACAACGGCCCTGCCGTGCTCTTTCGAAACGATCAGAGTGGTGGCAACCGCAGCCTCAGGTTTCGCCTGGTCGGCACGAAGTCGAATCGAGACGCAATTGGCGCGACGGTGCGCATCTTTCATGGCGGCACGACACAGTCGCGGATGGTCAAAAGCGGATCGAGCTATCTCTCGCAATCGGAGCTTCCGCTCACGTTCGGCGTTGGGAAGCGCGACCGCATCGACCGCGTCGTGATCGGCTGGCCAAGCGGCGCGACGCAAGAGTTCAAAGGGGTGGAAACAGGAAAGGCCTACGAGTGTCTCGAAGGCGGGTATGCTGAGAGAAGCGAGATAATTCCCAACTCCCAACTAGACGGCTTGTCCAACTCCCAACCGACGGCTTGTCCGACTCCCAACTCCCAAGCCGAGACGCCTGGCATTGCAGATGCTAATGGCATGGGATCTTCGGACTGGAATCCGCGAAAGCCCTACGACCTTCGCGAGAGGCTCTTCGAGTTCGCATGCCTCACGGTCCGGCTCGTGCAGTTTCTGCACACTCGCGGTCCTGTTGCGTCGGCACTTTCTTACCAGCTCCTGAAGAGTGGAACATCGGCCGGGGCGAACTATGAGGAAGCTGACGATGGAACGAGTCTTCGCGACTCCGTCGCGAAGCAAAGAATTGCTCTGCGCGAGCTCAAAGAAACCTGCTTTCGCCTGCGTGTCTTCCGTGAGTGTGACCTGCTCACGCCAGACCATGAGCCCGTAATCCGCGAGAGTCAAGAGTTGATTCGGATCCTCGCGACCATCATCCGGAACCACCAAGGGGATGCCTGAACTTTTGGGAGTTGGACAAGCCCGTCTAGTTGGGAGTTGGGAGTTTCATAATCTTTCCACACTATTGCCTCTCTCAGGCCCTCGCGCGTACATTACTGGGGTCTGTCTTGACGACGAGGGCGCGAGAATGACATTCGTCGAACGACTCAACGGCGAACGGCACGAGCGAGCCTTGCAGCTCTTCGTGGCAATTGTGCTCGCCCATTGGGCCGAGCACTTGCTACAGGCGTTCCAAATCTATAGCCTGGGCATGCCGGTGCCAGAAGCGCGGGGCGCTTTGGGCTACTTCTTCCCCTATCTCGTCACGTCCGAGATGCTGCACTACGGATACGCGCTCGTGATGCTGATCGGCCTCTGGATCTTGAGGCCGGGCTTCACCGGCACGGAGGACCGACGCTGGTGGACGATTGCGCTCTCGATCCAGTTCTTCCACCACATCGAGCACTTCCTGCTCCAGGGCCAATACTTGCTCGGGCAGAACCTGTTCGGCCGGCCAGTGCCTACGAGCATCGTCCAGCTCTGGGTGCCGCGCGTGGAGCTCCACCTTTTCTACAACACCATCGTCTTCATCCCAATGGTGATCGCGATGTACTTCCACATGTTCCCGCCGCCCAAAGCGCGGCATCAGCAGTGCACGTGCGCCTGGCATCGGGGGCTGTCGCCCGTCGTCTGACGACCGCCTTGCTCGCGTGCTGCTGCATCTCGATAGGCTGTGGCGGCCAGGCGAGCGATACAGTCAGCGCGGCGTGGAGCATCGACCCGGCTCCGCCTGCCACCGGAGTCGCCACTGTCGCTCGCATTACGCTGAAAGACAAGAACCAACAGCCGTTGCGCGGTGCGAAACTGCATCTCGAAGGACACATGTCGCATCCGGGCATGGCTCCGGTGACCTCGGCGATCACTGAGCGCGGCGAAGGTGTATACGACGCGAGACTTCAGTTCTCGATGGCCGGCGATTGGACGCTCGTGCTGACTGGAGAGTTGTCGAACGGAACTCGAATCACGAAACAGCTTGGCGTATCCGGCGTGCGCGACACCTCCCCTGCGGCACCGGGTCAGCCGTAGACGTGGACGTTCTCCGGCTACCCATTCTCGGCTCCCTGCTCCGCTGGCGACATCTGCGCACCGCGCTTCAGTTGTCGCTTCTGACTGTCGCTGTCGTCGTTGTTCTGAATGGCCTGTTTGGTCCCAGGCTCGCCCCACGAAATCTCGCCACCGTACTCACGTCGATTCATTGGCGAGGACTGCTCGTGGTCGCCCTCCTCGCCGTCGGGAATCTCTTCTGCACGGCGTGTCCCATGGTGCTCGTCCGCGACGCAGGCCGGCAACTGTTTCACCCAGCCCTGCGATGGCCCAGGCAACTACGGGGAAAGTGGCTCGGGATCGCCTTGCTCGTCGGAGTCTTGTTCTCCTATGAGCTATTCGACCTGTGGGAACTCCCAAGCGCAACGGCGTGGCTCGTGGTCGGTTACTTCACTCTCGCGCTTGCGGTCGATGTGGTCTTCAAGGGCGCAACGTTCTGCAAGTACATCTGCCCGATCGGCCAGTTCAACTTCGCCGCATCGGCGATGTCCCCAACCGAGCTTCACGTGCGCGAGACAGCTGTCTGTCGCACGTGTCGTACGGCCGACTGCATCAGGGGTCGCTACGAGGTCGATGCGCCGCAGCGTCTCGAGCAACGAGGATGCGAGCTGGCATTGTTCCTCCCCATGAAGGTAGGGAATCTCGACTGCACGATGTGCCTCGACTGCGTGCGAGCTTGCCCGCACGACAACATCGCGCTCACGACCCGGGTGCCTGGCGCCGAGTTGCTCGAGACACGGCGACGCTCCGGCATTGGCCGTCTGACTCAACGGACCGATATCGCCGCATTGGCGGTCGTGTTCACGTTTGCGGGCCTGGTCAACGCGTTTGCTATGACGGGACCTGCGCGCGAAGTGGAACGCGGCCTGGCGACAATGCTCGGCACGTCCCGAGAGGCCCCTGCGCTCGCGCTGCTGTTCGTGATCGCTCTCGTGGTTGCGCCGGCGATACTTCTTGGCTTCGCGGCGGCGGTCACACAATTCCTGCCACGCGCAGAGCCGCGCACGCTCCGCGCCACAGCTGAGCGCTACGTGTTTGCTCTCGTCCCTTTCGGCTTTGGTATGTGGCTGGCGCACTATGGCTTCCACCTGCTGACCGGGATGTTCACCGTCGTACCTGTCGCGCAGAGCGCCGCGATCGACTGGCTCGGTTGGGCCGCGCTCGGCGAACCGGCCTGGCGATTCGTCGGCCTGCAGCCCGGAGCGGTGTTCCCCGTCCAGGTCGGATGCGTCTTGCTCGGCGCGGTGGGCTCGGTCGGACTGGTGCAAGCCACATCGCAACGCGACTACCCATCTTGCTCGGCCCTCGCCTCCGTCCCGTGGCTCGTCTTGGTGGCAGGGCTTACGGCTGCGGCGTTGTGGATCCTCGCTCAACCGATGGAGATGCGAGGCGTGAGCTTTCTCGGATGAGAATGCGAAGGACGGCTCTTGTCGTAGTCATCGGCGTAGCGGCCGTCTCACGAACTGCGTTCGCGCACGACGGTCCGCCTTTCCCGATCGTTTCGGACCGTCTCGCCGGCCCGTATGTCGTCTCGATCTGGACCGATCCCGATTCGACCGACGACGGCTCCGCGGGCGGACAGTTTTGGGTGGTACTCGGGCGCGCGGACAAGGCCGGTTCGCCGCCGGCGCAAACCCGTGCGGCGGTCACAATCAGACCGGTCGGTCGAGAGGGCCCATTGGTCAGCGCCCAGACGTCGCCTGTTCGAGACGTTACGAACCAGTTCGCTGCGCTCGTCATGGATCATGAAGGCCGTTTCGCCGTCCACGTCAGCGTCGATGGTCCTCTTGGTGCGGCCGCGGTGGACGGGGAAGTCGAGGCAACCTACAACCTGCGTCCTCCGCTGTTCATGGTGGCTATCTACGTTCTGCCTTTCGTCTTGGCTGGCCTCTTGTGGGTGAAGCTGCTGCTCCGTCGGCGCGGGCACCCCCGGCATTGACGTAGCCAATGGCTGTGTCTGGAATTGGATAAGCCGTCCACAGATCCGACGCCCATGACGCAATATCGCCGGCTCGGCGCTTGGGCGGCGACAGCGATGGTCGTCAGCCAGGTCGTGGGTGTTGGCATCTTTCTCACGCCGGCGACAATGATGCGCACCATCGGCAATGCGTGGGTTGCCCTGGCTATCTGGGTGGTCATGGGAACGCTCAGTGCCGCCGGCGCGTTGTGCTACGCCGAGTTGGCAACACGCTTCCCACGAGCGGGCGGCGGTTATGTGTTCCTTCGAGAGGCGTTTGGTCCACGCTCCGCCTTCGTCTATGGCTGGATGGCCCTTCTCGTCATCGACCCCGGCTTGACGGCCGCGCTTGGCATTGGTCTCGCCCAGTACGCTCTCGTGATTGTTGGCGGTCCACCACAGATCGTTACCGGTGTCGCGATTGCCACGGTCGGCGTGTTCGGGCTGGTAACCCTGATGGGGATTAGCGCGAGTGCACGCGTGATGCGCTGGACGGCCGTCGCCAAGCTCGCCATTGTCGCAGTTCTGGTGGGTGCGGCGCTGGTGCAAGCAGGCAGCGGCGCCTCGCTGGCACTCTCGGCTCGCGCGTCCACCGCGATCGGAGCTGACGCCCTGGCAACGTCGGTTATTGCCGCGTTCTTTGCATTTGGGGGGTGGTGGGAGCTGGGCAGGATGGCGGAGGAAGTCGAGTCACCGCGGCACACGATGCCGCGCGCCTTGGTCGGCGGGATCGGCCTTGTGACGACGATTTACGTGTTCGCAAGCATCGCCTTCATGCTGGCGGCGTCGGGAACGGTGGCCGGCAGCGACGAAGCCTTCGTCTCGATCGTTGGCGCGTCCCTCTTCGGTGACGCCGCAGGGCGTTTGCTCGCCGCCATGGTCGTCGTCGCCGTCTCGGGAAGCTTGGCGGCGACGCTTCTGAGCTCACCTCGTGTGTATCTCGCCATGGCGCGCGACGGCCTGTTTCCCGCTGTGCTCGCCCGGTTCGACTCCACGAGAGGCGCGTCGCGTGGCTTGACGATTGTGCAGGTCTTGCTGGCGTGCGGGTTCGTTCTGCTCGGGACGTTCAACGACATTCTGGGCTACTTCGTGCCATCGGCCGTGTTCTTTCTGGGGCTCTCTGCAGCCGCCGTCTTGGTCCTGCCGCGCCATTCGGCATACGAGACCGTGTTCCGCGCACCGCTTCACCCGCTTCCGATTCTGCTGTTTCTGACATTGATCGTGGGCGTGCTCGCGTTGTTCGCGGTCGGTCAGCCAAGACAAACGTTGACCGGTGCTGCCGTGCTCGCACTCGGCATACCTGTCTCATTCGCGCTGATTCGACGTGACCACCGCGCAGGCTGAAGCCTGCGTGCTACCAGCCTTGTACTCAAGCGAACACCACTTTGGGAGTTGGCCAAATGGCGTTGGGAGTTGGGAATTGGGGAGTTTCGGCTCCCGTTAAGGCTTCGTGAAGATGATGAGATGCTGCCAGGGGAGATCGTCGTAAACGCGCAGCTGCTTGAAGCCCTCGTGTTCGACTTCGAGCTTCACCATCGCCTTCGTCATCTTGTGCAACGGCTGAATCGGAATGTTGGCGTCCTCGGCTTTGTACTCCAGCAAGACGAGTCTGCCGCCAGACTTCAACGACTCACGAATTCTCTGGAGCATCTTCTGCGGCTCTGAGAACTCGTGGTACACGTCCACCATGATGACCAGATCGAGCGAGTCGGCCGGCAGCTTCGGGTCGTCGATGGTCCCGAGCACCGGCGTCACGTTAGTCACCTTGGCCTTCGCAACGTTCTTTTGCAGCAGGTCCAGCATGCCTTGCTGGATGTCGCTCGCATACACACGGCCGGTGGGTCCGACGCTCTTCGCCAGCCGAACGGTGATGTAGCCGGATCCGGCACCGACATCGCCGACCGTCGAGCCTCGGGCGATCTTCATCAATCGCAACGCGAGATCTGGGTCTTCCTCTTCGTCTCGCTCGCGGCGTTCGAGCCACGGCGCCCCCTCCACGCTCATCGTGAGCGCGTACTGCCTGCCGCTGATCGGATGTACCCCGGCTCGTTGCGCCAGCGTTGCGCCGCTGGCCGCGACGAGCCCGATCACGCCACACAGCGCCAGCGCTGCGCGGTGGCGATGGGGCTGTGGGAGGGTTCGAAGCATGCGCCAAAGAATACACGGAACTCAGGTTCTCGGGTTCTCAGGCGCTCGGGTGCCCAGGTTCCGGTTCGTTGGTTCGTCAGTTCTCCGGTTCTCGCGTCCGAACCCAAGCACCAGAGCACCTGAGAACCCGAGAACCATCTACTGTGGTGCCCCGTCTCGGTCCCGTATCGCCATCTCGAGCAGACGCTTGGCTCCCGGGTTGGCCGGGTCAAGAGCCATGGCGCGGCGGAACGCATCGATCGCCTCGTCGATCCGACCTGTAGCTACTAGTGCGATGCCCAAATTGGAGAAAGCCTCGGCATCACGCGGCTGCGCGCTCAGGTAGTCGCGATACCGCTCGACGGCCTCGGCCCACTGCCTCAGACCAAAGACCGCAGTCGCCAGCACGCGGCGCGCCGCCATGTGCGCCGGCACGGTCTCGAGAACCAGGCGTGCTTGAGCGACAGCTTCGGACCATCTCTGCTCCCTCACGAGCAGTTCTGCCATGAGCGCCCGCGCGATCGTGAGCTCGACGACCGGTGGTTCGAGCCAGCGAGGAACAAGCCTCACGCCGGCCGTCCGTATGAAGGCGTCGAATTGTTCGATCGCATCGGCGCTCTTTCCCTGCGCAAAGAGCGTGCGACCAAGTGCGTATCGCGCTCTGGAGTCGCCGCGGGCGATGGCCTCGCGAAAGTGCGTTACAGCTTCCTCGTCGCGGCCAGCCAGCAGGAGTTGCTCGCCGAGAATGTGATGAGCGATGCCGCTAGGCCGGCGGTCGACCACGGTTTGGGCGAGCGCCACACCGGAGGCGTACTCGCGATTTCTGGCGACGGTGGTTGTCGCCAACGCCACCGATACCGCCACGAGCACCACTAGAGGGGCGGCGGCGGTACGGAGCGTCTTTCTCATCAGTCCATGCACGATGACGACGGCCAGAGAGATCACCGCCAGAAGCGGTAGGTACATGCGCCGCTCGGCCCCCACCTCGGTGGCAATGGCGATGATGCTTGACGTCGGCGCCAGCGTGATGAAGAACCACGCGCCGAAAAACCCCCACCTCGGTGCTCGTACAAGTGCCACGGCCGTAGTGGCGAGCAACGCGAGGATAACCGTCACCTGTACTGCGACCTGGCCGAGCGTCAGCGAGAGCGGCCAGCCGTAGAAGACGACGAGTGAGGTGGGCCACATCGCGAGACGCAGGTAGTCGGTAATCGCGACCGCCTGGTTCAGAAGGTAGCTCCAAACAGACACGCCCGAAGACCACCCACCTACGTCCCCGCGTGGACCCGACAACACCAGCATGGCCAGAACGAGCCACGAGGTGGCCAGTGAAAGGTACAAGCCGCGTCTAGCGCGGAAGGCACTCTTCCAGGAGCTGAACACGTACGCACGATCGAAAAGCATGACGAGTACGGGCGCCGTGACCATCGTTTCCTTGCAGGCCATCCCCAAACAGCAGGACACGAACGCAATCGAGGACCACGACGTGGCGGGCCCCATTGCGGCCCGAAGGGCGGCGTACATCGTCAACAACAGAAACACGCCCATCATCGATTCAGTCCGTTGCGTGAGGTAGTCCACGACCTCGCTGTTCAACGGGTGCACGGCCCAGACGAGTGCCACCGCGAACGCGAGGTCGATCGAGTGCGGCCCCAGCCGCGCCCGCAGGCTCGGCAGCTCAAGCGTCCGCCGCACGATGCCAAATGTGAGCAGCGCGCAGGCGATGTGCATCGCAATGTTCCACAGGTGGTAGCCGCGAACGCTCAAGCCACCGATGGCGTAGTTGATGGCAAACGACACGTTGACGACCGGGCGCCCTGCTACTGGCGAGTTGGCCGGAGGCGCGAGGACAGACTGGAGCGCCGACCCGCGGATGGATTCGTTTTCAACGATTGAAGCCTGGTCGTCGAGGACGAACGGGCCGGACAGACCATTCAGGTAGGTCAGCGCGATCGCGGCCGCGATCGCGATCGCTCGCAATCGCAGTCCGGGCCGCGCCGTCTCAGCGTCTGCGGAAGATGGCCTCTTTTGATGCTTCCGTCGATCCTTCGTGCTCAAATCGCTCCAAGATTACACGGGCCTCCTTTCTTACGAAACCGCGCAATCCACATCGAATCCGTAATGCCTGTCAACGCGCCGACCACCACGCGCGTGCACCAAACCTGGACCAACCTGCGCGAACTGTCATGCGATCGTGCGATCCGAGAGGACGCGGGGCGGCAATTACACGGAACTGCAGGTCGAGCGTGCGCAGGGCACGATGCTTGCCGCTTGAGGTATCGGCCGAGCTTGATTGCGGCCTGCGAAGTCACACGGAAATAGACGAGAGGAGTCGTGGAATGAGACGGGCTAGTCTTCTGTGCATTGCGGCCGTTACCGCTATCGTTGCCGTCGCGTGCGGCGAAGGAGAGGCTATTCCAGCATCTCCGACAGGTCCCTCGAATCAACCAGTCGCCTCAACGCCGTCTCCGTCGCCAGCGCCTCAGCCGGTCAGCGCGCCGAACCCGCCGGCCAATCTGACGGTGACGTCGGTCGTCGGAACCACCGTAACGCTTTCCTGGACGCCCTCAGCCGGCGCAACCCAGTACGTCGTCATCGTCGGAACCCAGCCGAGCAGCTCGAACACTTTGTTGACCAACACGACGCAGCCTACTTACCAGTGGGGCGGCGTGGCGCAGGGCAAGCACTACGCGCGCGTCCAGGCCACCAACTCGTTCGGGACCAGCACGTCGTCGAACGAAGTCGAGTTCACTGTCAACTAATCGTCGAGACGTCCCCACCTTGCATACGACCTGAAGGCCCGGCCGCGTTCGGCCGGGCCCCTTTGAGATCACAATCCGCCGTAGCTCCCAGGAGTCGTTGAGTTGACGAACGTTCTTCTGGGCGGGTGGCGCCGGGAGGGGCATCCCCGGCCGCCGCGCAGGCGCCCTCTTCGTGGCATGTGTGTTTGGCGCCGAGGACGCCGGGGTCCCCGTCGCGCGGACTGTGCGCGATGGGGTGGCCGCGGCCGGGGAGACCCGGCGACAGGACCCGAAGGGCGTCAACTCAACGGATTCTCGGCCGTCAGTTGAAAACGATTTCGGTCGACGAATTGCCCGAGCCGCACGAGTTGCGGGCGTAGACACGGCTGAAGTATGTCCCTGGGCTATTGCCGGTCCACGTGTAGGTCGTCTGACTCGTATTCGTTGAGACCAGATCCGACCGGCCAGTTTCGGTGCCAATCTGGATGAAGTAGTCGACAGCGTTGCTCACCGCGTTCCAGGTGAACGTCCTGCTGCTGCCGACTGTTGACACTCTCAGGTTCGAGGGAGCGCCGGGCAGACATGACGGAGCGGGAGACGGCGACGGCGCTGGCGACGACACTGGTGGTGTTACAGGCGTCGGGCCAGTCGGGGTTGGAGAAGGCACGCCCTCGCCGCTGCTACACGCAGTTACCAGGGCCGCGAACATCACGATGCATGAGAGTCCTCGGTTCAAAACACTGCACTCCTCGAATGATCACGGGGCAAGCGTCGTACCTGGCCCCGGTAGCGTGCAGCCAAACGCACCCGTGTGACACGATTGGTCCGTTTGCCCTCAGATTCGCGTCGATTGGCCGACGTGGGACGCGAGAGCGGCCTCCTGGAGGGAGTGGCGCTTACGATTCCGAGCGCGGGCGTTCAGATCTGTCGATGCCGTTTGCCTCCTATGCCACAATGACGTCCTCATGAGCACACTCAAGATCAAAGTCATCGTCGGAAGCACCCGCGCGAACCGGTTCAGTGAGAAGCCAGCACAGTGGATCTTCACCGAGGCGAAAAAGCGCGCCGACCTCGACGTTGAATTGCTGGACCTGAATGACTACCCACTCCCCTTCTTTGAGGAAGCAATGCCGCCGGGCATGGCGAAGGACGGATACACCAACCCGGCCGTCGTGAAGTGGCGTGACAAGGTCCGAGAGGCGGACGGCTTCATCATCTGCACACCGGAGTACAACCATGGCTACCCAGCCGTGCTGAAGAACGCACTGGACTACGTGTACTTTGCGTGGAGCCGAAAGGCGGTCGCCTTCGTGAGCTGGGGCGGAGCCGGAGGCGCGAGGGGCGTCGAACAGCTCCGGCTCGTGGCAATCGAGCTGGACATGGCGCCGACGCGATTCGCCGTCCACATCCCGAACCCCTGGTTCATCAAAGACATCAGCGAGATCGACACGGAGGCCAATCGGCAAAGTGCCAAGAGTCTGCTCGATCACTTGACGTGGTGGGCGGGCGCATTGAAGGCCGCGCGCACCGCGACGACGTAGTCGGTCTGAGATTGTTCGAATCCAGCGGGCGGGTCCTGTTCTTCGGACCCGCCAGCCAGGCGGGTCTAGAAACCAAGACCCGCCCCACGTTCGGTACTCGCTACCCTGTGTTCCGCAAACCGGCGGCGATGCCATTCACCGTCACCATGAGGGCCGTTCGGGCGCGCGGGTCCGACTGCTGCCGCACGCGGCGTAACAGTTCCACCTGCACGAGGTTGAGCGGATCGACGTACGGGTTACGCACATCAATCGAACGGCGGATGACCGGTGTCGATCGCAGCAGCTCGTCGTGACCGGCGACATCGAGCACCCCTCGAATCGCGCGCGCGAGGCGTGCGCGGAGCTCTTCGCCAAGGGGCTTCAAGGGCTCCGGCACGAGCTGCCGGTCGTACTCGGCGGCAATGCGGCCGTCCGCCTTGGCCAGCACCATTTCGATCAACCCAATCGCCGATTGGAAGTGGGGCCACTCGCGGTACATCTCGATCAGACGATCGCGCTCGCCGCGCGCAGTGGCCAGATCGATCGCGTCTTCAACACCCAGCCACGCCCCAAGCATGAGCCGCGTTTGCGTCCAGGCAAACTGCCACGGAATCGCGCGCAGACCCGTCACGCTTACATCGCTGCCGCGCCCCTCGGCTGCGCTAAGGGTCGAAGGGCGGCGCGCGGGGCGACTGCCGATGTTCAGCTCCCCGATCTCGGCTTCCGGCGTTGACGCGCGGAAGTACTCGATGAAACGGGGATCGCCGTAGACGACTCGACGATACGTATCGCGTGCGTCCGTGGCGAGTCGTTCCATGCAGTCCCGCCATTCGCTGGCGGGCGGGCGCGCGGGCACCAGCCACGCTTCGAGCGTTCCCGTCGTATACACCTCCATCGTGCGAACCGCGATGTCTGGCAGACCGAAGAGCGCTTGCAGCATCTCGCCCTGCTCGGTGACACGGAGCGTGCCGTCGATCGAGCCCGGCGGTTGCGACTGAATCGCCAGATGGGTTGGACCGCCGCCGCGCCCGACGCTGCCGCCGCGGCCGTGGAACAGCGTGACGCGAACACCATGCCGACTGCACGACGCGACGATGGCCTCCTGCGCTTTGTAGAGATCCCAGCCGGCGGTCAGGCGACCAACGTCTTTGGCCGAATCGGAGTACCCGAGCATCACTTCTTGCCGACCTGCCGTGCGCGCGCGGTACCACGGGAGACTGAACAGGGCATCTACTACGGCACCGGCGTTCTGGAGATCGAGCGCCGTCTCGAAGAGCGGAACAACGCGCAGCGGAGTCGGAACGCGCGCTTCTTTCTGTAACAACTCTACGGCGAGCACGTCCGACGCACTACGCGTCATCGTGACCACGTATGCGCCAAGCGAGCCCGGAGGCGTGCGCGCGATCATGCGAAACGTCTCCAGGACGTCGCGCACGCCGGGTGTCGTCTCAAGGTCTTCCGGAATCAGCGGCCGTCGGCCGGAAAGCTCACGAAGGAGGAAATCGAGGCGGGCCGGCTCGTCCCATTCATCGTACGACCCGAGCCCGAGCGCCGACGTCACCGCCGCCAGCGCCTCCGTGTGCCGACTGGCGTCTTGACGCACGTCTATCCGCGCAAGCGTCACACCGAAGGCCGAAGCGCGCCTGAGGAGATCTGCCAACCGTCCGGCAGCGACCAGGGCGTGGCCGGTTTGCTCGAGAGATCGATGACACAGGCCCAGAGCCGCCGTGAACTCGCTGTGGTCGACATACACATCAGGTCCGGCTGCCACGTCTTCTTCGGACCGAAGAGACGCCTCCACCCACTCCCGCGTCGCCAGCATTCGTGTGCGCACGGCTCGCAGCAGCTCGCGGTAGGGTTCGTGGCTCTCACCAACCCGCTCACGGAGTTCAGGAATAGCGGATTCGAGGGACAACTCGTCGCGCAGGGCGTCGATTTCCTTGAGGTACAGGTCTGCCGCGGCCCACCGCGACAGCAGACACGCGCGGCGAGTCACCTGTGGTGTCACGTTCGGGTTGCCATCGCGATCGCCTCCGATCCACGAGCCAAAACGAACCGGCGTGATGTCGATCGGCAGACCGCGGCCCGTGCTTGCCCGGAGGGCGCGGTCCACGCTCCGCAGGTATCGAGGCAGCGCGTCCCACAGACTCTGCTCGAAGACGATGAGACCGCTGCGGACTTCGTCGATCGGGGTGGGGCGTTGCAACCGCACGTCGCTTGTCCCCCAGGCCGTCATGATTTCTCTGCGGAGCGCATCAACCAGCTCGTCGTGCTCCGGGGCGGTGAGATCGGCGCGATCGCGCATCGCCAGGCCCGCGGCAATCCGGTTGTGTTTCTGGACGAGCCTGCGGCGCGCCACCTCGGTCGGGTGCGCCGTCAGCACGAGCTCGATCTGCAGGGCGCACACCGCGTCGTACAACTGGTCCGGCATAACGCCGCTCCGGAGGAGACGTCCGAAGCTGTCTTCGCACGACCCTCGTTGCGGCCGCGCCTGCGGATCGCGCTGGTACGCGCGGCGCCGCCGAATGCGGTGATGCTGCTCTGCGATGTTGGCCAGGTGGAGAAAGTGTGTGAAGGCGCGGGCGATCGGCAGCGCCTCGTCTTGAGAGAGATACGAGAGCTCGCCGGCCAACACGGTGAAGTCGGCGTCGTTCCCCCCGCGTGCGCTCTTCGCCAGGGCGCGCACGCGCTCGACCTTGCGGAAGAGTTCCTCTCCGGCCTGCGCTCTCAGCGTCTCGCCGAGCAGCTCCCCGAGCAACCGCACATCCTCGCGAAGAGCCTTATGCGGATCGGGAGCCACGTCTCAACGATATCAGCGACGGCGTCCATTCCGCGCGCACTGACGTCGGGGTTACGATCTCGTCTCAGATTGCGAGCGACACGCGCTCGATAATCGCGGCGGCACGGCCGAGCACGGCGACTTCTGCCGGCGCTAGCGCGTGAAGCGCGGCTGTAAGACGCTCCACCCGGCGCCGTCGGCCCTCCTGTAACAATTTTGTTCCGCGCGCCGTCGCCTCGAGCCTCACGGCTCGAGCATCCTCCGCATCCGGGCGGCGCCTTACGAGGCCCTCCGCCTCCAGTCCGGCGATGACCTTGGTCATCGTCGGCGGTCTCACCTGTTCGGCCCGCGCCAGATCGGTCAGGCGCATGGGGCCCGCGAACACCAGAACCGACAAGGCGGACAGTCGCGCCGGGCCCACGCCGGTCAGCTCGTCTTCCTTGCGGACGCCGCGCAGCAAATGGATGGCGGCCGAGTGCAAGGCGTCGGCGACAGCGGTCCTCTGATTTGCACTTGTGCGAGTCGCCATGGTGGAAGTATAACTTAGTTAGCCTTGGCTAACTAAGTTACGCGGAGGATGACATGACACCTGCCAGCGGGCTCTCGCGTCTTCACCAGATCTCGATGCGCGCCCACGACGTCGCGCGCGCAGTGCGTTTCTATCGCGACGCACTCGGTCTGCCTTTCCTGTTCGCGGCGCCGCCGCGACTGGCGTTCTTCGATTGCGCCGGCGTTCGGCTGATGTTGTCCACCCCGGAGCCCGGCTTTGACCACCCAGGCTCGGTCCTCTACTTCGCGGTAGACGACATCCAGCACATGCGAGACACGCTGACCGCGCGCGGGGTCGCATTCCGCACGGAACCCCACAAGATCGCGACTCTGGCCGATCGAGAGGTGTGGCTGGCCGACTTCGAGGATACCGAGGGAAACACGCTGGCATTGATGTCCGAGCCGCGACTCAGCCAATGAGTTGGCCGTGGACTACCGGCTCATGCTCGAGTCGGCGCCACAGGGTCCGGCGGGCGCGGCAATGGCCCCCCGCCGGGCCTAGTTGTGGGTGGGCCTCCTGGCTGGCGAAAGCTGCGCTTGGGGGTCCCTTTCTGGCACTATTAGACCGACTAGGGGCTCCCGATCAAACAAAACCGATGGCTGTCTCCTCAGGTACGTCGCGCCTGCAGGCGGCGTCGAGAAGATGTTCGACTAGGACTGGACAAGCACCACCACAGTGATTCATTCCTCTGACCGTGTCGTCACCGGAGTATCGCCGCGCATCGACGGCAAGTTCCTGCTCGTCGATGGCCGGCGCTTCCTTGTGAAGGGCGTGTCGTACGGGACGTTTGCGCCCGATGCGGACGGGGCGCAGTTTCCGCCGCCTGGCCAATTGGTCGAGGACTTCGCGTCGATGGCGGCGGCGGGCTTCAACACGGTTCGGACCTACACGGTTCCATCAACGGCCATTCTCGATGCGGCCGCCCAGCATGCGCTCCGTGTGATCGTCGGCATACCGTGGCCGCAACACATCGCCTTTCTCTCGGACGCCCGCCTAGCTCGACAGATCCGGCGCGACGCGCTTGCAACAGTGCGTCGCCTGGCATCGCACCCGGGAGCACTCTTGTTTGCCGTCGGCAACGAGATCTCACCGGCCGTCGTGCGCTGGCACAGCCAACGCCGCATAGAGCAGTTCCTTCATGAGCTGTACCAGGACATCAAGTCAGCCGCGCCGGAGAGCCTCGTCACGTACGTCAACTTCCCCCCCACCGAGTACCTCGAGCTCGACTGCTTCGACGTCTACGCCTTCAACGTCTATCTGCATCGCGAATCCGACCTTCGCGCGTACCTCGCGCGTCTGCAGCACATCGCCGGACCGAAGCCGCTGCTACTCGCAGAAGCCGGCGCCGACAGCCTGCGCGAAGGCTTGGACGGCCAGGCCCGAATCACAGCGATGCACGTACGTACGGCCTTCGAGGAGGGCGCGTGCGGCGCAGTAGCCTTCTCATGGACCGACCAATGGTGGCGCGGCGGTCATGTGGTGAACGACTGGACGTTTGGCATGGTCGACGCGGAACGCCGCCCGAAGCCGGCACTGGCAGCCGTCAAGAGCGCTTTCGCCGATGCGCCCTTCAGTCCGAACGAGCGTTCACAGTGGCCCATGGTCTCGGTGGTCGTGTGTGCCCACAACGCGGCGGACACGCTCGACGACTGCCTGACCTCGCTGGCGGCGCTGACCTACCCGCAAGTCGAGGTTCTTGTGGTCAACGACGGATCGCGCGATCGTACGCCGGCGATCGCGCGTCAGCACGGCGGGGTGCGCGTCATCGACATGCCGCATGGGGGGCTCAGCGCGGCGCGTAACGTGGGGCTGGCCGAAGCACGCGGCGAGATCGTCGCTTACACCGACGCGGACGTCAGAGTCGATCCCGATTGGCTCACTTATCTCGTGCAACCACTACTCCACCAGGATGTCGCCGGCGTCGGTGGACCGAATATCGTGCCCCAGGACGATCCCTGGGTTGCCCAATGCGTGGCTCGCACACCAGGAGGGCCTACCCACGTACTGCTCGACGATCGCATCGCGGAGCACGTCCCTGGCTGCAACATGGCCTTCCGGCGCGACGCGTTGCTCTCGATCGGCGGTTTCAATCCGGTGTATCTCCGCGCCGGCGACGACGTGGATCTCTGCTGGCGGCTGCAGGCCAGCGGACTGCAAATCGGATTCGCGGGGGCCGCGCTGGTGTGGCATCACCATCGCCCGAGCTTGACCGCGTTCTGGCGCCAGCAGGTGGGCTACGGCGAGGCTGAAGCCTGGCTCTCTGCACACCACCCTGACAAGTTCGCGGCTGGGGAAATGCTCTGGCGCGGGCACATTTACAGCCCGCTCCCGTTCGTGCGCGCGTTTCACGACCGGCGCGTCAACACGGGCACCTGGGGCACCGCGGCGTTTCCGTCCGTCTACTCCACCGGCGCCCACCCGCTGCGGTTCCTTCCACATTCCTCGGTATGGATGGCCGTCTGCTCGGCGCTGTTGCTCATCGCCGTCGCGACGCTGCCGGCTACTGCCGCGATGTGGCTCCTCGCCACTGGCCTCCTAGGATGGGTAACGACGCTTACGCGCTGCGTGATGTTTGCGCGACGGTCGAGGCTCGACGGGCTGGCCCCTGCCGGAAGACTGTCGCCCAGGCAGAGCCGCGTCCTCTACCGGGCGGCGATCGCGTGGTTGCATCTCATACAGCCACTCGCACGGATGAGCGGTCGGATCCGCGGGATGTGGTCCATGCCGCACGTCGTCCAACCGGAGCACGTGACACGCCTCCCGTGGAAGCCCTCGCTCTTGTCCCTGCGCGACATGGGTTCCTCAGTTTTCTTGCTCACGGGCGCGGACTGCGAGCGAGCGTTCTGGAGCGAGTCGTGGGTCGCACACACGACGCTGCTGACGGAGCTCGTTGGCGTTCTTCGCGCCTTGCGTCCTGCTCAAATCGTCGAGCTGGACGACGGCTGGCACGCTGATCGCGATCTCAGCGTTGCGGTTGGTCGCTGGGGACGACTGCACGTTCGCGTCCTGGTCGAAGAACACGCGGAGGGCCGTTGTCTCCTGCGCACCGGCGCCTGCCTTCGACCCAGCTACGCCGGGGTCATTCTGGGCGTGGTACTGACTGTCGCGGTGACCGCCGCGGTCGGTACTGCCTCGGCGAGCGGGGACTGGTCGTGGCTGAGGGCGCTGTCGACGATTGCGGCTGCTGGCATCGTGGCACGTGTCTTGTGGCAGACCACTCGCGCGGCCGCTGTATTCGATCGAGCGTTGACGCGCGTGACCGCAGACGGGGGCATGCTCACTCTACCGATCTCCACACCGACACCGGAACCGGGTCGTTCGAGCTTTCGGCCGGCCACTGCCGCGCGAGCCCTCCTGGCGGCCGTCGTCGTGATGATCGTCGTGAGTCTTGGTCGCGGCGGCTTGTCGCTCGGGCGTCACCTGCTGGCGACGCTTGCCGCGTCGACCGCGGCGGTCCCGGACGCCGCGTCGAGCGGTGGTGTGGCTGTGGGCCTCGCAGGCGACGTGTTCGTCGCCGACGCGCAGGAAGGCGTGATCAGGCGCCTCCGGCCGCGCCCGCCGCTCGATGCGTCGTGGACGGCAGATGACATCGGCACAGGCGGGGATCCTCTCCTTGGTCACGCCGTGCCGTTCGACACCGTCGCGGATATCGCCGTTGCCCCCGACGGTGATGTCTACATCGCCGACGCTCGACACAATCGCATCCGCCAAGTCGTGCGATCAACGGGGCACATCGTCACCATTGCTGGATCAGGCGCTGCCGGGTTCGACGGGGACGGAGGCCCGGCCGTATCTGCATCTCTGCGCAGCCCGAGCGCGGTTGCGGTGGCCCACAACGGAGACGTCTATATCGCTGACACGTTGAACCACCGCATTCGCGTCATCGCGCACGCAACGGGCTTCATTTCGACGATTGCGGGCGATGGGCTCACGGCAGGCGAACACCAGGGTGACGGCGGACCTGCCCTCCGGGCCCAGCTCGACCACCCGGCTGGCCTCGCCGTCGCCCCGAACGGCGACCTGTATGTCGCAGACACCGGGCACAATCTTGTGCGCCGAATCAGCGCGGACAACCGGACAATTACGACGATCGCCGGTGATGGTCGTACCGGTTCGAACGGAGACGGCGGCCCTGCGATTCGGGCGAGCCTGGCGGCACCGATGGGACTGGCGCTGTCATCAACAAACGGACGGCTCGTCGTCTACGTCGCTGATTTGCTCAACAACAAGGTGCGCGTCGTCGAGTCGGATGGTGGGATTTCGACGCTCGACAGCCCAGGGCGCATCCTTTCACCCACGCGAGTGGCTTACCACCCCGCAGGCTGGCTGTACGTGAAGGATGCAAGCCCAGACGGCGTGACGGCGGTGGCTACGTCGAAGCTTTCACCTGTCGAGGCCGCGATCGCGCCAGGGCGGCCTGCCGGCCGGGAATGACATGACGCAGCTCGCCTGGACGTTATCGTTGCTGCGGCCGTATCGGGTCCGCGTGGTAGTGATCGCGATACTCGCGGTTTTCGAAATCGGTCTCGGCGTGCTGGCACCGTGGCCACTCAAGGTCGTCGTCGACAACGTGCTGGGCGGCGGTCCGCTGCCGGAACCGCTTGCCGCCATTCTCCCTTCTGTGGTCGGTTCGAGCGCCGTCGCGCTTCTATTGGTCATCGTTGTCTCCGGCTTGCTGCTGCAAATCGCGAGCGAAGTCGTGGCCATGTTTCACACACAGATTCAGGTCGATACCGGACAACGCCTCGTCTACGACCTTCGATCGACCCTGCTCTCGCATCTCCAGGCGCTGCCGCTCAGGCATCACCTCCTCGCGAAGACCGCAGACTCCGTCTATCGCCTCGAGTCGGATGCCTACTGCGTCAGCGACCTCGTGCTCGGCGGGGTCTTCCCGCTGGCGACAGCCGCGATCAAGCTCACTGTCATGTTCGTCATCCTCGTACGGCTCGACGCGACGCTCGCGCTGCTATCGCTGACCGTGGCGCCCTTCCTCTATGGGTGCCTTCGCTATTACTCGGTGAGGATGACCAACCGAGCCGAGCGCGTGAAGAGCCGCGAATCCGAGCTCATCGAACGTGCGTACGAGATCATGTCTTCCATCAGCGCGATCAAGAGCTTCGCGCGAGAAACACACGAGCTCGCGAGGTTCGTCAAGGCGGGAGCAGACACCATGACTGCGCGCCTCAGGCTCACCTGGCAGGAGTCTCTCTTCTCCGTTACCGTGACCGCGATCACACTGACGGGGACGGCCCTCGTGCTGGTGGTTGGCGGCCTGCACGTCATGGACGGCAGGCTGACGGTTGGTGGTCTGCTCGTCGTGATCGCCTATCTCGCCGCGGTGTACAACCCGCTGTCCTCGATTGCCTCGACGATCGGCTCGTTGCAGCAGGCGATCGTGAGCGCGCGGCGTGTGCGCGAGATTCTGGCGCTGGCGCCGGAACAGCTCGACGCCCCAGGCGCTCTGGATGCGACTGGCATCGCGGGGCACATCCGCTTCGAGCGGGTCAGCTTCGCCTACGACGACCAACAGCCCGTACTGCAGGACGTGAGCTTCCTCGCGCGGCCCGGCGAAATGGTCGCGCTCGTGGGACTTACAGGCGCCGGAAAAACAACGCTCGCGAGCCTGATTCCGCGATTCTTCGACCCCACGGCCGGGCGCGTCCTCGTCGACGGCGTCGAAGTCTCCCGCTACTCGCTGAAGTCGCTGCGTGAACGGATCGCTCTCGTGCCGCAGGAGCCGGTGCTCTTCACTGGCACGATTGCCGACAACATCCGGTACGGGCGGCTCGAGGCGTCGAACGAAGAAGTTGAGGCCGCCGCGCGCGCCGCGCACGTGCACCAGTTCGTGCAACGGCTGCCCAAGGCGTACGATGCACAGAGTGGCGGAAACCGGGGCCACGCTCTCGGGTGGCGAGCGCCAGCGCCTGGGGATCGCACGGGCCCTGCTGAAGGACGCGCCCATTCTCATCCTCGACGAGCCGACCTCGTCGCTCGACGCCATCTCGGAGGAAGCCGTTTTCGACGCGCTGCGCCGGCTGCGCGAAGGCCGTACCACGATCGTCATCGCCCACCGGCTGTCCACAATCCGCGACGCAACACGCATCCTCGTTCTGCACGAGGGACGGCTGGCCGCGCAGGGCACGCACGACGAGCTCATTGCGTCGAACGACCTCTATCGGCGGATGTGCGCGCGCCTCTCCATCGGTCGATCGCTCGACGAGCCAGAGTCGATCGACGAGCTATTGAGAGCGCCGGCGTGAAGATCGTCTTCGCCGGCATCATCGCCCGCTACCCATTCGGCGGAGTAACGTGGTGCTCCCTGATGTACCTCCTGGGACTGCGCGCGCTCGGTCACGAAGTGTTTTACGTCGAAGATACCGGCGAGTGCATCTACGACCCCGAGCAGAACATGCGCTCGCTGGATCCCTCGTACGGGACCCGCTATATCCACGCGGCGCTCGCGCCCTTTGGCCTCGGCGACCGATGGAGTTTTGTCAACTACGACGGGGTGCACCACGGTGCGTCACGAGAGGCGCTCCGGGCATTTTGCGCGGACGCCGATCTCTTCATCAACCTGTCAGGCGGCTCCTGGTTCTGGCGCGACGAATACGCGCGGATCCCGCGCCGCGTGTTCGTTGACTCGGATCCGGTGTTCACACAGCTTGCGATTGCGAAGGGAGAGGGCTGGTACGTCGACTTCTTCCGGGGCTTCGACTATCTGTTCACCTTCGGCGCCAACATCGGCACGCCCGCCTCCGATGTGCCGACGGGCGAGTTCACCTGGCACAAGACGTGGCAGCCGGTCGTCACCGATCTCTGGCGAACCGAGACGCCGCCCGAAGGAGATCGGTTCACCACGGTCATGACGTGGAAGACGGAAAGTTTCACCGACGTCGACGGCAACAAGGATCGAGAGTTCGTCCGTTTCATCGACCTCCCCGGACGCACGCGCCATCACTTCGAGCTCGCCGTCAACGGCCCCGAAAACCTGCTCCGCGAGCACGGGTGGTCCACCGTCGACGCCTTGGGCGTGTCCCGGTCGCTATGGGATTACCGTGAATTCATTCAAGGCTCCAAGGGCGAGTTCGCCGTGGCGAAGCATGCGTACGTGTCGCGGCGGTCCGGATGGTTCAGCGACCGGACCGAATGCTATCTCGCCGCAGGGCGTCCGGCGCTCGTACAGGACACGGGGTGGAGCGCGCACTTACCGGCCACAGCGGGGCTCATCGGATTTGCCACACCCGAGGAAGCGCTGGACGGGCTCGATCGCATCGACCGCGACTACGCCGTGCACGCCAGGGGCGCAGTCGAGATCGCCCGCAGCTGCTTCGACGCCTCGCAGGTGTTGCCGCGACTGCTTGAAACGGCCTGCGCATGACCCGGCCATCCGTCTACAACATCGATAGACCGCTGCGCATCGCCCAGGTCGGACCTGTGGCGACGTCTATCCCTCCCGTGCGCTCCGGGTCGATCGAGACGATGACCGCGCTACTCACCGACGGTCTCGTATCGCGCGGCCACGACGTGACGCTCTTTGCGACGGCGGCGTCCGTCACGAAGGCGAAGCTGCACGCCGTGTATCCGCGGGGATACAAGGAAGATCCGTCGCTGTGGCCGTGGGAGTTGTGCGAGCTGTTGAACCTTGCGGCCGCGGTCGAACGCGCGGAATCGTTCGACCTGATCCACTATCAGGCCGAGTACTACCCGGTATCGCTCGCGTACACACGAGTGTCACCGACACCCATCCTGCAGACGCTGCATCATTCCCCTACGCCTCCTGAGGTCGCTCACTGGTCGCAGTATCCAGAGGCCCCGTTTGTCGCCGTATCCGATGCGCAGCGGCGTCTGCTGTCGGGCCTCAACGTCGTCGCGACGGTCCATCACGCCGTCGACACCGATAAATTCACGTTTCGCGCCGATCCGGACGACTATCTTCTCTTCCTCGGCCGCTTCACCGAAGGCAAGGGCGTCGTGCACGCGATCGAAGCCGCGCGGCGAGCCGGGATGCGCCTTCTTCTCGCGGCAGCCGAGAACGATTACTACCGCGACGTCGTGGCCCCTCTCGTCGACCAGCGCGAGGTCGTGTACGTCGGCGAGGTGGATCGGGCAGCCTTGGCGACGCTGCTCGGTGGTGCACGTGCGCTCCTCTATCCCGTGCAGGAGGGCGAGCCCTTCGGCCTGGTGCTGGTCGAGGCCGCGGCGTGCGGTACGCCGGTCGCGGCCCTCGACCGGGGCGCCGTGGCCGAGGTCATCGATGACGGGGTTACGGGTGGCGTCTTCGATAGCCTGGACGCGCTCGTCGATGGCTTGCCTCGAGTCCTCGCGCTCGATCGGCGGTTAGTCAGGGCCCGGGCGGTGGAGCGATTCGGGGTGGACCGGATGGTCGACGCCTATGCCGACGTCTACTGCCGGGTAATTGCGGACCACCGGCGTCACGGGCGCGCCACGTCGCCTCCCCTGGAGCTACGGCGAACCAGCTGATATGGACGCGCCCGCTGGCATACTGACCGGACGATCACTGTTGGCGATCTTCGCGCATCCAGACGACGAGTCGCTCGCGTGCGGCGGTCTTCTCGCGCGCTGCGCGGCGCTCGGCGCTCGCGTCTCGCTGATATGTGTGACACGCGGCGAGTGGGGCCCTTCGGCAGGGCTCAGGCTCAGGGCAGGCCCGTCCTACGGTGATGGCCTTGGCGAGACACGTGCTCGCGAACTCGAAGCAGCGGCCCGGATTCTGGGCGTCACCGACGTCGTCATGCTGGACAACGAGGACGGCATGCTGCCATGGGTGGACGCCGAGAGACTCGAAGCGGATATTCGCGAGGCGATTCTCGAGCGCAGACCCGACGTCGTCGTTACCTTCGGCGACGACGGCCTCTACTGGCACCCGGATCACGTCGCGGTGCACGAGAGGACGACCGCTGCCGTCGCGGCGCTCGACGGGGACGCCCCGGCGTTGTACTACGTGACGATGCCTCCCGGGCAAATGCGTGCGGTCGTGGAGAGCGTGGCTGCGCGGAGCCCGAGCCAGTCGCCGAGGCCCGTTCTCGGGATCACCGACGCCGACGCCTTTGGAGCTTCGGCGGCGGCGCCCACGCTCGTCATCGAGGCCGGGGAATTCGCGATACGCAAGCTTGCCGCGATTAAGTGCCACCGCTCCCAGGTCGATGGCGACGCGCTCGACATGCTGTCGGAGAGCGATGCGGTGAGACTGCTCGGCACCGAGCACTTCAGACGCGCCGACGTCGGTTCGCAAGGCGATGCGTTCATCGAGCACTTTTCACTTTCGCTGACCCCAGAAACACGGAAACACGGTTCACACTAATTCGGATGCGCGAAGCCCTGCTGGACGTTCTCCGGTGCCCATTTTGCGGCAGTCGGCTAACGGTCGTGGACAACGAAGGCCTCGAGCGGTCGAACGGCCGTATCGAGGCAGGCGTCCTCGGATGCGACTGCTGCGCGTTTCCGGTCGTCGCGGGCATCCCGGTGATGATCGCCGACGACACGACCAGAAGCGCCATGGATCAGGTGACGGGTGGGCAGCACGAGCAAGCGCTCTTCACGATGCTGGGCCTTGACGAGGCACGGAGTGTCGCGTTTCGAACGCAACTCGAATCCGGCCGCCAGGCAACCTACCTCGAGGCGCTTGCCATCCTGAGCCTCGACGCTGAGGCGGACTATTTCTTGTATCGCTTCTCTGATCCAACGTACCGAACTACCCAGGCGCTGCTGCGGGCGCTCGGGCAAAACCGACGGATTATGTCGGGCGCGGTCCTGGATCTCTGCGGCGGGTCGGGACACCTGACGCGTGTCCTAGCGGGCCTCGAACCGGCCGGCGGCACGATCGACGCGGACGTCTACTTCTGGAAACTCTGGGTAGCCAAGCACTTCACATCGCCCGATTGCGACCCGATCTGTTGCGACGCGAACAATCCGCTGCCGTTCGCAAGCGACACCTTCTCCATGACCGTGCTGGCTGACGCGTTTCCGTACATCTGGCACAAGCGAATGCTGGCCAGCGAGATGATGCGCCTCGTGGGACCCGACGGGGTCATCGTAATGCCGCATCTGCACAGTTCGCTTGGCGAGAACTTTTCAGCCGGCATGACCCTCACTCCGGCCGCCTACAGCGAACTCCTCGCTCCGCAGCAGCCGAAACTGTTCAGCGACGAACAGCTGTTCAGGCAGGTTCTCGAGCGGCAGGTCGTCGACCTGACGATCGACGTCTCTCCGGAGGACCTCGGTGCCGAGCCGTCTCTAACGCTTGTCGCCAGCAGGCGAGCGGATCTGTTCCGGAAATACGACGTGAGCGAGACTCTGGACGTGACGGGCGAACTGAGGGTCAATCCCTTGTACACGGTCGAGCGACGCGATGAATCGTCGGTCCTGACCCTGACGTTCCCGACGCCTGAATACGAGGAGGAATTCGGCGCGTGCCGCGAGTATCTGCCCGAGACTGTGACGATCAAAGCGGACCTGACCGGCCCGATCACGCCTGCCGCCCTCGGGCCCGACTACCGCGAATTGCGCCGCCGCTTAGTCATCATCGACGCGCCGCCACACTACTGCTAGCAGGGTGCGGGTGCTCGGGTTCTCGGGTGCTCGGGTGCTCAAGTGCTCGGGTGCTCAGGTTCTCGTTGCCGAAGGCATCCAGGAGCACTGGAAGCAAGGCGTGAAGTTTCGTCGCTGCGGGATGCCGCGGCTGGAGACCCTCGCGGAATCCGTGCTGCAACAGGCGATCGAGCACCTCTCCCCGGTTGGTGATCACGTGCACGGGCACGTCCCAGGAGGCGCCTTCTCCGCTCACCATCGCCGGCGGTTGATGATCGCCGACCAGTACGAGCACGAAGTCGCGGTCCGCGCGAAGGCGAAGGTAACCGCCGAGCGAGGCGTTGATGTAGCCGAGTGCCTGCGCATACCCCGGTCCAAGGTTCAACCAGTCGGGCGGCTCTGACCAGGCGCGATCGAGGTCCTTGGCGTCATACGGGGTTTTGGTCACGATTCGCCTCCAGTCCGGCTGGTACGGCGGCGTTGGCGTGAAGGGCGTGTGCGTACTGATCGTCGGGAAGAAGACGAACACTGGCGGACGGACCCGTGGCGCGATCTCGAGGGCGTCCATACGGGCGAGTGCGAACTGATCGGTGATGTCCCACCAGCCGAATGGCGGCCCTTCATAGGCAAGCCGATCTGCTCCGTAGATTTCGTCGAACCCGTAGAACGAGCCTTGCGGCCACTCGCGCTGCAAGCCAGGCATGATCGCCACGGTTCGATACCCCTGACGCGAGAAGGCGGTCACCATCGTGTCACGCTGTTGTGCCATCAGCCGCACGTTGGTGTCCTCGTCTCGGACGTCGGTGCCGGAAAGCAGGCTGATGTGCGCCAGCCATGACTCGCCGCCGAAAGTCGTCGACTCGACAAACGCCGAGACGACTCGACGGCCGGTGTGGTGAATGTCGCCATCGAGACGCTCGCGGCTCGTGGCGAGCGCCTTGACGAAAGCAGGGCGATCCCAGCTCACAGCGCCATACGACTCGATGAAGATGACGAAGACATCGGCGCCCTTGATGCGAGCGAGGTTTGAATGAATGGGTTGCGCGGGGGGAAGCGCTCGCATCCCCATGCCGCCGATTTCATAGACGAGCTGTCCAGCGTGCCGCGCGTAGACAGCCGTGACGGGTTGGGCGACGCGCACGACTTCCGGGACCTGCTCGTCAAGACTTAGAGCAAGAGTCTGGACCGCGCCGAACACGAGCGCTCCGCCCGCCAGCCCAACCAGCACTCGCCGCGCGCGCGGATCATGTGTGGCGTCGTTCACGCACCCGAGGGCCCACCGGATCGGCAAATAAATGAGGAGCGGCAGTAGGACGGCGGCAGCAATCGTGGCAGCAACCAGCCACGGCGCCGCCACGAAGGACAGCATGGCACCGACGTCGGGCATGTGGCGCAGATCCCAATAGAGATTGATGTCGCGCCCGTACAGCGACCGGGAGGTCACATCGGCATAACGCCCAACTACGAGTAAGACCCACAGCCCCCCGAGCCACCGCAGAGCTACACGCGAGGGGGCGCCGAGCCACCGACGGGCGGCCACCAGGGCAAGAAGGCACAGGGCCGCCTCGACCGAGATGGCGCCCGTTAGCCGAACAAATAACGTCGGCCAGACGTTGTCAAAGGTCAATGACGAGTTAAGCAGCACAACCGCGACGGCCAAGACGGCCCATCCCAGGGCCGCAGTCCGATTTGACACGTTGTCCATCCCCCCTCTACGATACCTGTCTAAGCCTCCAACCCCAAAAGACGATATCATCCCCATTCCCATAATGGTTCCATCGGTTCGCGCTCGTATGCGGTCCCTCGTGAAAACGCTCGGGGGCCTTGTCCCAGTACGGTGCGTGGCGACTGCCAGGCTTCCAACCGAGTACGGAGAGTTCGAGATCCACGTCTACGAGAGTGGCTTCGGCGACACGCACGTTGCGCTGGTCCACGGCGAGATCGGCAGCGGAGAGAACGTGTTGACGCGCGTCCATTCTGAGTGTCTGACCGGCGACATCTTCCATTCGTCGAGGTGTGATTGCGGCGCTCAGCTACACATGGCGCTAAGTCGGATCGCGGAAGAGGGTCGCGGTGTGGTCCTGTATCTCAAGCAGGAAGGCCGCGGCATCGGCCTGGCGAACAAGATCCGGGCGTATGCGTTGCAGGATGAAGGCTTCGATACCGTGGAGGCCAACGAGCGCCTTGGCTTCCCTGCGGACTCGCGCGACTACCGTGTAGGCGTGCGGATGCTCCGCGACCTGGGGGTTCGGTCAACTCGTCTCCTCAGCAACAACCCGAGAAAGCTGGCGGGCGTAACGGGCGACGGCCTCTCCATCAGTGAGCGGCTGCCGATCGAAATCGCCGCCTCGGCGTCCTCGCTTCGGTATCTGAAAACGAAGAAGGAAAAGCTCGGGCACCTGTTCTCTGAGATCTAATCGATTCCAAATGGCCGGTCCAAAAGGACCGGCCCTACTCGTAGGGCACTACTCGTAGGGCACGTCCTTTTGGACTACTCGTAGGGCACGTCCTTTTGGACGTGCCAGTCTGATCCGAAAGCACCGGCACTATGTGGCGCGTTGCCGCCACAACCGGCTAATGTCCACCGCAAACGACCACGTGAGTGCCGCCAACGTGACGCCGGCAATGAGCGTGCTGACCCGTGACGGAATGACCGGGAGAAGCGCCAGGTTCAAGCCGACGACCTGAGCGATCGCGACGGTCTTGCCTCGGCGCGTCGGAGCCAGCGGACCGGCCACCCAGGGCAGCAGCCAACCTGCCGCCACGAACGCGTATCGCATCAGACCGCACGCCAGCACCCACACGCCGGCTTTGTCGTGCCTCCAGACAAGCACGGACAGCGCCAGTATGACCAGCGCGTCCGTCTCCATGTCGAAGCGGGCTCCAAACGGACTTGCCATCCGGCTACGACGGGCCAGCCATCCATCGATGCCGTCCAGCACCGCAACGGCTGCGGTCATGGTCACCGCAGTCCCAGCGATCCGCGGCGTCACGGGCTCACCGATCAGGCCCGCGGCTAGGGCAACCAGTGTGGCGCGGACGATCGTCACGTAGTTGGCAGGGCCAAGCCGTGGAAACGGATGCTCGCCGAGGAAGACGAGCGTCACGGCCATCATCGCCGCAAACAAAGACGCGGCTTTCCACGGGTACACAGTGCCGGCGTGGACCAAGGGTTGTGCGATGAGCCCGACGCCCGTCACGAACAGACATCCGAGCGCGGCCGCGCGGACGAAGCCTATGCGAAGGGGCGCATCCGCACCCCTCACCAGATGACCTTCATGTGGATGGTTGGGCCCGCCGAATCCTCGGCATTGTAACTGCCCTCCCACCTCCAACGCCGGGTGGGCCCGCCGCACAGACCTCCACCCAGAACGCGGTGGGATGCTAATGTGTGGGCGTGACTGAAGAAGCTCGAGCGTTCTGGGTTGCAGCGCCAGGACGCGGCGAGATCCGGGGTGAAGTGCTCTCAACACCGTCCTCGGACGACGTGTTGATTCGCACACTGTACAGCGGCATCAGTCGTGGCACCGAGGCGCTCGTCTTCAACGGGCGCGTGCCCGAAACCGAACGAGCGCGCATGCGCGCACCCTTTCAAACGGGCGAATTTCCGGCGCCCGTCAAGTATGGCTATTCGAGCGTGGGCCAGGTCGAACGTGGTCCGCGCGGGCTGGAGGGTCGAACCGTGTTCGTCCTCTATCCTCACCAGACCCGCTACGTCGTACCAGCGGCGGCAGTGCACATATTGCCCAACGCGACTCCTCCGGAACGGGCCGTATTAGCCGCCAATCTCGAAACGGCGATCAACGGTATTTGGGACGCCCGCGCTCAAGTCGGCGACCGAATCACCGTCATTGGCGCCGGAACAGTCGGATGTCTGGTGACCTGGCTGGCCGTACGCATCATCGGATGCGACGTCGAACTCGTGGATATCAATCCGAGTCGAGCCGCTGTCGCCCGCGCGGTCGGCGCGCGATTCGCCGAGCCGGCGGCCGCCGCACACGACGCCGACGTTGTGATTCACGCAAGCGGCTCACCAGGGGGCCTCGAGCTTGCTTTGAGTATTGCCGGGTTCGAGGCCAGAATCGTGGAGTTGAGCTGGTTCGGCGACCAGCCTGTTCCGCTAGCCCTCGGCGGGGCGTTTCATGCCAAACGGCTGATGATCTCGGCGTCCCAGGTCGGCAGCGTAGCGGCGACGCAGCGGGCACGATGGGACACTCGACGAAGGATGCAGCTCGCTCTGGGCTTGCTGAGCGACGCCTCGCTCGACTCGCTCATCACGGGCGAAAGCAGTTTCGAAACGCTGCCGAAGGTGATGGAGGAGCTCGCGACATCGCCCGGCGATGCCCTTTGCCATCGGATACGGTATTAAAGCGGTTCTCAGGTGCTCGGGTTCTCAGGTGCACGGGTTCTGGTGCACGGGTTCTGGTTCACGGGTTCTGGTTCACGGGTTCTCAGGTGCACGGGTTCTGGTGCACGGGTTCGTGTTCGTGCAGCGAAGAACCCGAGAACCTGAGCACCAGAGAACCTGAGCACCAGAGAATCCGAGCACCAGAGAACCCGAGCACCAGAGAACCGGCACCCAAGAACCTGAGCACCTGTGAACCTGCGAACCATGGAGTCTTAGCGATGTACAGCGTGTCCGTGCGCGATCACGTGATGATCGCGCACAGTTTTCGAGGTGACGTGTTCGGGCCCGCCCAGGCCCTGCACGGCGCCACTTACGTGGTCGACGTCGAATTCAGGAGCCCGAAGCTCGATGCCAACGGAATCGTCGTCGACATCGGACGCGCGTCGGAGGCCCTGCGCCGGGTCCTTGCAGATCTGAACTATCGCAACCTCGATGACGTGCCGGCGTTCGCGGGACGCAACACAACTACAGAGTTTCTCTCTCGAGTCGTGTTCGATGGCATCGTGGCCGCGATTCACCGCGGCGACGTGGGACCGGGCGCCGCCGCCGTCGAGTCCATAAGGGTCACGCTGCATGAATCGCACGTCGCTTCGGCGTCCTTCGATGGCCACGTGAATCCTCCTGCGCCCTCGGGTGGCTTCGTCGGAACACAGACACACTCGTAAACCGATGCGCTCGATCGTCTTCATCGTTCCCGGACGGATCGATACCCGCACCGGCGGTTACATCTATGACCGGCGCATGACGGAAGGCCTGCGCCAGCAAGGGTGGTCGGTGGAGATCCGCGAGCTCGACGGAACTTTCCCCTTCCCCACTCAGGCGGCGCTGACTCACGCCGCCAGTGTATTCGCCACCATTTCGGACGGGCGCATCGTGGTCGTCGATGGTCTGGCGCTGGGCGCGATGCCGGGCATCGCAGAACGCGAGGCGTCACGACTTCGGATCGTCGCGCTCATCCACTTGCCGCTCGCCGCTGACGTGAGCATCGACCGTGACACGGCTGCCCGTCTGGAGGCAGCCGAGCGTCGTGCGCTCGCGAGCGCCGCTCAGGTCATCGTCACGAGTCCGGCCACGCTGCCGATGCTGGCGAGGTACGAGCTGGGTGATCGCGTCATTGTGGTAGAGCCCGGCACCGACCGCGCGCCGCTGGCGCGTGGCTCGCAAGGAGTGTTGGTGCAACTGGTGTCGGTAGCCACGCTTAACGCGGGGAAGGGACATGAGATCCTATTGCGGGCGCTTGCGGACGTTCCCTACCGCGAATGGCGCTTGACGTGCGCCGGAAGCCTCACCCGCGATCACGCCACGGTGGATCGCGTGCGCGTGTTGACTCATACCTTGGAACTGGAGGATCGCGTGTCGCTCGTTGGCGAGCTCGACGCGGAGAGACTTTCTGGCTGTTACGATGGGGCGGATCTTTTCGTCCTGGCCACGCTCCAAGAAACCTATGGGATGGCGGTTGCCGAGGCCCTGGCTTATGGGCTGCCCGTCGTCAGCACTTCAACGGGCGCGATCCCTGCCCTTGTCGGTGACGATGCGGGATTGCTGGTGGCGCCTGGGGACACCGCGGCCCTCGCAGCGACGCTTTCCCTCGTGATTGGAGACTCAGGTCTTCGTGCGCGTCTCGCGGAAGGTGCGAGGCGTGTGCGCGACCGCCTCCCGAGCTGGGAATATGCCTTCGGCCAAATGAGCGCGGCGCTCGCCGGTCTTGACGCTCATGGATGAGGCGCTCGCGCAGTGGCTGGCCTTGCGCGAACCAGCCGATACGGCCGGGCGGTCGGAGAGTCTGACGCGGACGATCGCGGGGACTCTTGACGGCCATGATCCGGTGCGCGTGCTCGATTTGGCGACCGGCACCGGGTCGAACATCCGCTACCTGATGAATCGTCTTCCAAGCCGCCGCCAGCACTGGCTCGCCGCTGACCACAGTCCGACGCTTCTCGCGGAATTGTCGATCCGGATGTCTCTCTGGGGAGCGGCACGCGGATACGATGTCGTCACTAACGCAGCCGGGTGCGTCATTGGTCGCGAGGGGCTGGAGTGTCGGATCGAAACTCGTCAGTCGAATCTGGAAGACCTCAACGCCGCCGAGCTCTTCGCAGATCGTCGTCTGGTGACTGCGTCCGCGCTACTCGATCTGGTATCGGAGTCGTGGCTGCGTTCGCTCGCGGCACGGTGTCGGGTGGCGGGCGCAGCGGCGCTTTTCACGCTCACCTACAACGGTCGGTCGTCTTGTTCTCCGGTCGAGCCTCAGGACGACCTCATCTTGGACCTCTTCAACCGACATCAGCGAACTGACAAGGGACTTGGGGGACCTGCTGCTGGGCCCGATGCTGCGGGGTGTGCGGTACGCTGCTTTTCAGAGGCCGGCTTTCGCGTGCTGAGCGAGCCGAGCGACTGGACGTTGGGATCGGAGGAGGGGCAGCTTCAGCGGCAGCTCATCGACGGATGGGCTGAGGCAGCCGCAGAGATAGAGCCCGGCGCTTCCGCGACCATAGCTGGTTGGCGAATTCGCAGGCTCCGGCACGTCGATGCCGGGCGCTCACGGCTGAGCGTCGGCCACGACGACGTCGCCGCGTGGCTGCCGGCGTAGGGCTCCGTCAAATCCCCAACCTCAACTCCGATATCCCTCGCACGATCCGGTCTGGGCGGATGGCATTCTTTGCGGGCAGGCCAGCTCCGCTCACATCGACCCAGACGCCGACCATGCCCATTCGCTGGGGCTGTGCCACATCCCACTCGAGGTTGTCCCCGACCATCCAAGCCTGAGCTGCTGTCACGCCGAGCTCTGAGATCGCCCGTGTGTAAACCCTGGGATCCGGCTTGCCGATTCCCAACTCCCCCTCAATCAGGATTGCGTCGAACAGCTCGGTGAGCCTGAACCGCGTCACCTTTCCTCGCTGAGTGGCAGCGTTGCCGTTTGTCACGAGACCAAGCCGACACCCGGATTCTCGAAGCCACCGCACCGTGTCGATTGCGTCTGGAAAGGGCTCTAACCTCGAATCTCGCTCGAAGCGGTAACTCTTCGCGATCTTGGCGGCAAGCGCGGAATTGGATGCTCCCAACTCATCGAGCGATCGCGCGACGATGTCTCGAGCGGCGGCCTCCAGATCAAGACGTCCGCGACGGTGGCGATCTGGATCGGCCCAAAACCATTCCCGGGTTCTCTGAATCTCTTCGTACAAGGGGAAGGGATCGATGCCATGGAGGTCGTGTGCGTAGCGGAAGCAAGCCTCCTTCCAGCAATGCTCGATGCCTCCACTGTCGTCGAGGATCGTGTCGTCCAGATCGAGAAGGACAGCCTTGGGTAGAGGAGGATTCACAAGAACAATCGTCGTCAGATGACGCGGATCACTGGCGAGGTCGCGATCGCGCCGTTGGTGGTGTCGGCTTGCCCGTTGAGCTCGCAATCAAAGAGTACATCTCCCCCCATCCGAAACACACGATAGCCGGGCCGACGACAGTCGCCCAGGCTGGCATGGGGCGGCAACCGGATCGCGGGACGCCCGTCGCCGATAAGGACTGGCGCTATGGCGATCTGTAGCCGATCCAGGAGATTCGCGTCAAGAAATGCCGAGACCGTGACGCCGCCGCCCTCCACAAACACCCGGCCGCATCCGCGCTCACGCAACAGGCTCAACACCTGTGCGACCGGGCGCTCCGGCCCATCGTCATCGACGCCCACGATCGTCGCGTTTCCCACGTGCTTCTCGTCTTGACCGATCCGCGATCGTTCGCAAACATAAAGCGTCAGGGCTGCGTCGTCGGTGAAAACGCGGTAGGTCGGCGCCAGCCGCCGTGTCGGGTCGAAGATGACCCGGAGCGGATTTGGCCCGCGAACCAGGCGGGTCGTGAGCTGGGGATCATCGGCCGCCACAGTGCCGGCGCCAACCACGACGGCTGCGCACAACGCACGCATGCGGTGCAGATGCACGAGGTTCTCGCTGCCAGTCACGAACTGGGAATCGCCCGAATGCGTGGCAATGAACCCATCGAGGCTCTGTCCGAGATGGCCGACCGTCACCGGACGGGCGTGCGTGCCGCCGCAGATCGGCAGATACAGATCCAGCAGCGGAGATCGCGGATCGTCCGGCTGAAGCCGTGATTGCCAGCCGGCCTCCGGGGACCAGGTGATCACAGCGTCCGACGCATCGACTGGAACCGGTCGAAGCCATCCCTGGTCGTCGCGCTGAAACGCCGCGGTGACTCCCTGCTCTTCGAGCTCTTCTGCCAGTGCGCTAGCCGCGAGCACGATGTCCCAGGCGTGATCCCACAGCGGCCGCTCTGCACCCGTCAATGAGTGTCTCTTCCCGACGTGCGTGGATAGATCTTGTTGAAGCCGTTGCGGGAATTGACGACGGTGAAACTGCCGTCTTCGTTCGCGGTCAACCTGATCCAATGGGCAGTCGCGCCATCGTCGTCCACATTGGCAATAAAGTCGCTGGGGACGTTCCTCGCCCCATCTCTCAGCGAAGCGTGCAATTGCCACAAGTCCATGTCTTGCCGAGCTTGCGCCACCCTGAATGTCGCCGGATCACCGCCTTTGGTGGCGCCGTTGTTCATGATCGCCACCCGGGGCTTCAACGCGGCATACACGGCGGGAGCGTTGCTGTCGTAGTCCCCGTGGTGCGCAATCAGATACACCGACGCTTCTCCGAGCAGGTTTCTCGGGCACACGAGCTTCGGCAGCGTGTTGCCGCTGAGGTCACCAAGAGCCACGAAGCTGAACGCGCCATGCCGGAGCACGATGCCAACGGACCGGAAGTTTTCCGTGCCATCTTCAGGGTGATCTTCGAGAGTCGTACAGGCGTCATTCGCTTGACCGGCCCCGTGCAGCGGCATCGACAGAAGCTCGCCACCGCTGCTGACGACGTCGGCCGCCACACCTATCAGCGGCAACCGGTCCCCCGGGGCAGGCTGTAGGTGAATGCCCTGGCTGCGGATGGGTTCGTAAGCGGAGAAACCTCGGACGGTCATCCGGTCGGCACCGTACATCGTCCCGAGGGGGCTACCGTAGTCGATAAACGTCCCGATCGGAATCCGTGACGCCAACTCTGGAACCCCGCCGACATGATCGCCATGAAAGTGTGTGATGAGGAGGTAGTCGATGCGCTCGATACCAGCTTCCTTGGCGGCTGCGAGGATCCGGTCGGGGTCGCGGCTCGTGCGCCCATACCCGGTATCAATCAGCAAGGACTGGCCAGCCGGCGTCACGATGAGCGTCGCCGATCCCCCCTCGACATCGATGAAGAAGATCTCGAGACTCCTGGCGGAGGCCGGAGCCGCCACTAGCACGATCAGAAGAACCATCACCTTGACGCGCTTCATGCCGCCTCGCCTCGCAGAGGACTACAGGGCCCGGTAAGCCATCGCCGCCGTTCGCAGGGTAGGATGGACCGAGAATGCGCGTCAAGCGGGTGCACGTCGTCCTCAGTCTGATATTCGTCGTAAGCCGCGCAGCACTTCTTTCGGCCGGTCTCAGATTCGACTTCAGCCTCAACTGGATGTGGCTGAGTGACCCCGCCGACCTTAGTGACCGGTTGCTCGAGACGATTTACTACTTTCATGCCTTTCCACCTGGCATGAACCTGCTAACCGGTGTTCTCCTAAAGCTGGCCGGATCGCACGCGGCTACGCTCGCCCTTGCCACGTCCTGGGGCCTCGGACTCGTTATCGCCAATTCGCTCTTGTATCTCTTCCGCGTGTCTGGCTTGTCCACGCCAGTCTCGTTGGGTCTCGCTGTCGCGTTCTCCCTCCTTCCGCAGTCGATCTATTTCGAGCATCTCTACCTCTACGAGTATCCGATTACGGCGCTTCTGTGCCTCGGGATGGTCTTGTTGTACAAGGCGGTGCGCGAGCAGCCCTTCTGGGCATGGCTCGGCTTCTTTTTCATAGGTTCGGCGATTGGTCTGACCAGGAGCACGTTTCACCTTGTGTGGTTCGTCGCGATGGTGGGTCTGGCCGTCTCGTTCACAGGGCGCCATTCTCGGCGCAGGGTGCTCGGCGCCGCGTGCGGTCCGGCTGTGCTGCTGTTGGCCTTGTACCTCAAGAACTTTGCGCTGTTCGGAACATTTGACGCATTCACGTTTGGCCCAGTGAGTCAGAGTCTCGTTACCATCTGGAACCTACCCGTCGACGTCCGTGACGAGTGGATCAAAGAAGGCAAACTATCGCCGTTTGCTGCGGTGGACGTCTACGGCGGGCCTCGCGAGTATTTGCCGTTCTTCAAGACCAGCGAAAACGAGGATTGGCCGCGTCAGATGAATGTGTTGGAGCGGCCGTCCGTGAATGCCGCGAACTACAACCATTGGTTTTTCCTCGAGGTGAACCGCAGACGGCGCGCGGACTCGTTGTACTACGTCAAGACACTTCCCCTCGACTATGCAGTCACGGTCCTGAAGGGCCTGAGGGATGTGTTCACGCCGTCTACGGAGTGGCACCCGCTTGACAAGACGAACGAGTCTCCTCACTTCCAGCACCGCCAGGTACTTGGCTGGTACGAGGCCTTCTACAATCGAGCAGTACATGGCTTTCCCGTTTCACCGGTTGGCTTGTACGCGTTCTTGCCACTGACGATGGCGTGGGCGGTTTGGCGCGGCCGGTCGTTGATGAGTGTGGGCGACGCGGACGCGACGGCTCGCGGGGCGCTACTGTTCTTCTGCTTGTTCCAAGTCGGCTTTGTCGTTGCCGCCAGCAGCCTGTTCACTTTCCGGGAGTCTGCGCGATATCGCTATCAGATTGAGCCAATGATCTGGTTGATGACGGCCCCGTGCGTGGTGAGCCTGTGGCGGTCTGTGGCGCCCGGTTCAAGCCGGAAGCCACGCGACGCACGCCTCCCCCTTAAGCCGGACGCCAGATGATGCCCCGATTCAATCCGGCGCAGGTCCGAAGCTACTACGATCGTCACACACCAACCTTCGTCTCTTTCGGTGAGGGCCGAGGCGCCGGAACCATCCATCGCGCCGTGTGGGGACCCGGAGTCGGCGATCGGCGTGCCGCGTTTCACTACGTCGAAGACCAGATCGTCGAGGTCATTCGCCGCCTCGCTCCAGGGTCCGACACGTTGCGCGTTGTTGACCTTGGCTGCGGTGTGGGCGCGAGCCTCCGCTATCTCGCCGAACGATTACCGATCAGCGGCTCGGGAATCACGCTGAGCCCGATCCAGGCTCAGCTGGCGACACGCCTAATCCGCGATGCCGGACTATCGCAGCGTATCGAATGTCTCGAGGGCGACTATTGCGATGTGCCAGCCGGCCTTGGTCCCGCCGACCTCGCGTATGCGATCGAGTCGTTCGTCCATGGGCCATCGCCCACCCGCTTCTTCGACCAGTGCGCTCAGCTCCTTCGGCCGGGTGGTGTGCTCGCGATTTGCGACGACTTCACGGGGAACGCCGGAGGATCGGCGGCGGCACGGACGATCGACCAATTCCGCGAGGGTTGGCACATCAACTCGCTACTCGAACCGGACGAGCTGCGTGCCGCTGCTCGTGCGGCGGGCTTCGAGCACATCTCGACCGTCGATCTGTCGCCGCATCTTCGGATTCACCGAGTCCGCGACCGCATGATCAGCGCATTCCTGTCGCTCGTTGGTTGGCTCCCCATCGACCGCCAGCGTTTCGCCCCTCTTCTGGGCGGCCGCGCCCTGCAGACGTGCCTCGAGAAGGGATGGATTCGGTACGAGCTGGCCCTGTTTCGCCGCCTCGGCTGAGATCCGAAGGTCGTCTCAGACCCTCGCCGGTGGCGCTCCGGTCACGACACGCACAGTCAGGTTGAGGAGGGGCCGCATCGTGTTGGTCATGATGCATCCGCGGTCTGCGATCTCGACGAGCTTCTGAAACAGGTCGGCATCCTCACACTCAGCTGAGACAGTCAAGTCGACGGACTGATAGCGTGCCGGCCCCTCTGCCAGGGTTCCCACCACGTCCACTCGCGCCCGCGAGACCGCCGCGCCGCGCGTCCTGATCGCTGCGAGGAGGTTGCTCATGAAACAGCCGCCCACCGCGGCGAGAAAGAGTTCGCCACCCATTGGTCCCTGATCCATGCCGCCCTTCGCTTCCGGCCGGTCAACGACCACCTTGTGCTGCCGGATGTGCGCCTCGGTTGTCGATGAGCCAATTGAAACCAGATCGACAGTAACGGTGTTTGGCATCGTCAGAGTCTACGTTAGAAGCGTCACACTGGAGGAGGGCCCTTGTGAATCGCGATAGTCCTGACAGCTTAGGTCCCGCGCTGACGCATGGCAAGGTCGTGCGCGCAGGCGTGAGCGCGACCGATGAGGAGCTCTCGCTCGCGGGCATTGCGCGTAAGTGATGCGGCCCGCTCGAACTCCTCGCGGGCCTCGTCGAGGCGGCCGAGCTTCCTGAGAAGATCGCCGCGCACGCTCGGCAGGAGGTGGTAGCCCGCGAGCGAGGGTTCCGACCTCAGCTCATCGACGAGCTCGAGGCCTGCCGCCGGACCGAACGCCATCGACAGCGCGACCGCACGATTCAGCTCGACGATCGGAGAGGGCGTGAGCGCTGCGAGGTCGGCGTAGAGCCTCGTGATGCGTGGCCAGTCCGTATCCTCCGGAGCGCGCGCTCGCGCGTGACACGCGGCAATCGCTGCCTGGAGCGCATACGGGCCACGTGCGCCGCCGAGCTGTTCGGCGCGGTCGAGCGCGGCGAGACCACGACGGATGAGAAGTTGATCCCAGAGCGCGCGGTTCTGATCGAAGAGCAGGATGGGCTCACCAGACGGTCCGACGCGCGCCCTCGAGCGCGACGCCTGGATCTCCATGAGCGCGACGAGTCCGTGGACTTCGGGCTCCTGCGGAACCAGCTCTGCGAGGATTCGCCCGAGGCGCAGCGCATCCTCGCACAGCGCAGGCCTGATCCAGTCCTCGCCGGCGGTCGCCGAATAGCCCTCGTTGAAGACGAGATAGATGACCTCGAGCACAGATGACAAGCGAGCGGCACGCTCGGGACCTCGAGGCACCTCGAAAGGAACTCGTTTGTCGGCAAGGATCCGCTTCGCCCGGACGATTCGCTGGGCGACGGTCGTCTCCGAGACAAGGAACGCACGCGCGATCTCCTCTGTTGTGAGACCACCCAGCAAGCGAAGCGTCAGCGCAACCCGCGCCTCGGTGGAAAGCACCGGATGGCATGCCGTGAACACGAGGCGGAGCAAATCGTCCCCGATGTCGTCATCGAGCGCGGCGTCGAGGTCCGGCATGGCTCGCTCCTGCTGGATCTCCGCTTCGTAGCCGAGCTCTTCGTGCTTCCTTTGCAGTAGCGTGTTTCGACGCCAGACATCGATCGCGCGATGCTTCGCGGCGGCCATGAGCCAAGCGCCTGGGTTGTTCGGAATGCCCGATTTCGGCCACTGTTCGAGCGCGGCGACGAGCGCGTCCTGGGCGAGGTCCTCGGCAAGGCCAACGTCGCGCACCATCCGCGCGAGGCCGGCGATGAGTTTGGCCGACTCGATCCGCCAGACCGCGTCGATCGCTCGATGTGTATCGGGAACTGCCACAGGCTACCGCCCCTCGACTGCGCTCGGGGCGCCCTGAGCATAGTCGTCATTCGACCTAGCTCACGACGACCCTGAGCTTGTCGAAGGGTCGAAGGGCGATCACACCACCTTCAATCCGTCAGCGCAACGGCAGATCAGGCAGGAGCGTAGCCGGGCGCATCATGCATGAGGCGAATCTCGGTCTCGCCTTCGCCCATCATGGCGAGAAAGCGTTTGGCCTGTTCGATCACCTCTTCCTTCGAGTTGACCTGAACAATCGCGTAACCAGCGATGATCTCCTTCGCCTCCGTGAAGGGGCCGTCGGTGACGGTGAACTTGCCTTTTGTGATTCGGACACGCGCGCCCTTCGAGCTCGATTGAAGCCCGTCGGTCGCCAGGAGAATGCCTGCCTTTGCCGTTTCCTCGATGAACTTCGCCATCTCGGCCATGTGCTCCTGCGAGGGCGGAGCCGTGGCTTCCTGGCCTGGTTTATACAACATCATGAATCGCATCGCTCGGTCTCCTTCTCGTCCTCGACTACTGTTTCGCGGCCTGCGCCCGCAGGCGCTCCTCTGCTTCCTTGAGCTCGGGCGTCAACGCAGCACCGAAGTCCTCGGTCTCGAACACCTGCCGGATCTCGACCTCACCCTCCCGGAAAGGAGCGCGCTTGAGCCACTCGACCGCCTCCTCCCTGGACTTCACTTGCCAGAGCCAGAAGCCGGCAACCAGTTCCTTGGTCTCGGCGAAGGGCCCGTCAACCACGGTTCGCTTGGAGCCCTCGAACCGAACGCGCGCGCCCTTCGAGCTCGCCTGGAGCCCCTCACCGGCGAGCAAAACACCAGCCTTTACCAGCTCTTCGTTGAACTTCCCCATCTCGGTCAGAACCGCCTCGTCTGGAAGGACGCCCGCCTCTGAGTCGTTGTTTGCCTTGACCAGCACCATGAATCGCACGTTGTGCCTCCTTGTTGTATCTCGCCTTCTAATTACACGTCGAACGAGGAGCCGTGAGATCGACAGGCCCCGGAGAACAGTACCGCCTGTCATGTCTTGAGGACACGTGGTCGGGGATCGGGGATCGAAGGGTCGGGTTTACAACCGCCTTCGCGCGATGCGCGCTTCACCGATCCTCGATCCCCGATCCCCGATCCCCGATCCCCGATCCCCGATCCCCGATCCCCGATCTGTAGACAATCTACAGCCATGGGTGTAGATTGCCTACAGCCATGGAACCAAAGACCGCCGCGACACGTCTCGACCTTCTGCAAGGCACACTCGACATGCTCATCCTGCAGACGCTCCAGTGGGGTCCCCAGCATGGATACGCGATCAGCCAGACGATCCGCGCGCAGTCGTCTGAGGCACTGCAGGTAGAGACCGGATCGCTGTACCCCGCCCTGCACCGTTTGCAGAAACAGGGATGGGTCAAGTCGGAATGGCGGATCAGCGACACAAACCAGCGCGCGAAGTACTACCGACTGACGCCAGCCGGTAAGAAGCAGCTGCTGCGCGAGCGCGATCGCTGGGCGCAGCTCGTCGTCGCAATCGGCGGCATCCTGAACCCGAATCCCGCGAGAGGCTGACAGCAGTGAAGCTCATCGACTGGCTCCTTCGGCGTCATCGAGACGACGACCTGCAGGAGGAGATTCGCGCACATCTGTCCATGGCGACCCGGGACCGCGTCGACGCTGGAGAGGATGCGCACACAGCGCGGCTCGCTTCGCTCAAGGAGTTCGGCAACGTCACGCTCACGCGCGAGGCGACGCGCCTCAGCTGGGGCGGGGCATGGAGAGAGCGTCTGGCCAACGTCCTCCAGGACGTTCGCTACTCGCTTCGGGTCCTCAGCCGAAGCCCCGGCTACTCCCTCGTCGTCGTTGCTGTACTGGCGCTCGGCATCGGCGCGAACGTTTCACTCTTCAGTTTGTTCAATGCCCTCGCACTCAAGCCCATCCCGGGCGTCGAGCGCTCCGCCAGCCTCGGGGTCTTCGTTGCACGGACCGACGCCGGCAGAATCTTGCCGCTGTCGCATCCTGATTTTCGCGACCTGGTCAACGAGCAACGAGCCTTCGCGGGAATTGCCGGCACGTCGATGGAGGCGTATAGCCTTGGTCTCGGCACGCACGGCGAGCGCGTGTTTGGCGAGATGGTCACGGGCAATTACTTTTCAGTGCTCGGCGTTCGCGCGAGCCACGGCCGTACGCTCCAGCCGTCCGATGACGTCTCGCCCGGCAAGCATCCGGTCGTTGTGATTTCCGATGGACTTTGGCAGAGCTCCTTCGCGTCCGATCCTGCGATCGTCGGTAAGACGATTCAGGTCAACGCCTATCCACTGACCGTCGTGGGGGTAGCCGAGCCCGGATTTCATGGGTCGATCGTGAGCCTCTCGATGGACCTGTTCCTACCTGTCATGATGCAACCCCAGCTTCGAGGTCTGGACCTGCTCTCCGCTCGGCAGGCCCCGATGCTCTGGGGCTTGGGCCATCTCCAGCCCGGAACCTCTATCAGTGCCGCGGACGCGGAATCCAACGTGCTGTCTGATCGACTGGCAGCGCGGCACCCGAAGCGTGAAGTTGACCAACGCGCAACAGTGATTCCAATGTGGCGCTCACCGTTCGGGGCGCAAACCTACATGCTGCCGGCAATCGTGTTGCTGAGCGTTATGGGGGCGCTGCTCCTCCTGATCGTCTGTGCCAACGTGTCCAACCTCGTGCTGGTGCGCGGAGTCAGTCGTCGAGGAGAGATCGCCGCCCGCCTGGCGCTCGGCGCGAGCCGCGGGAGAATCCTTCGGTTGCTGTTCGTCGAGGCCGCCGCGTTGTCGGTCCCCGGCGCTGCGTTGGGGTTGCTCACCGCCCGCGGTGTTTCGTTGCTGCTCCGCGACAGCAACGTAACATCGGCTGCACCCGTCCCGATCTTCATGAACACCTCGACTGACTGGACGGTCGTTGCCTTCGCGCTGCTCTTGTCTTGTGGAACCTCGCTGCTCTTCGGCTTCATTCCCGCACTGCGCACCTCCAAGGTCAACCTCGCAGGCATCATGAAGGACGACTTGTCGCCGCGAGGCGGATCGCGGGGCCGGATGCGAAACGCGCTCGTGGTCGCCCAAGTCGCTGTCTCCCTGCTGCTGCTTGTTGGCGCCGGGCTCGTCCTTCGAAGCCTTGATGCGGCGCGCCGGGCGAATACCGGCTTCGACGAGCGGAACGTGGCATCGGTGACTGTTGACGTGAAGCCCAGCGGCTACGACGAGGTTCGGGGGCGCGCCTTCTACCAGGAGCTGCTCGATACTGTGAAGGCCGAGCCTGGCGTCGAATCGGCCGCGCTCGCCTCCGACCTCCCTCTGACCCTGGTGGACGGCTCGTCGAGTGACACGGCGATCGAAGGACGCCCTCCTCGCAAGGGCGAGGACATGCGCTTCGGAACCAATACTGTGTCCCCCGACTACCTCAAGACGCTTCGTATCGCGCTCCTCTCGGGCCGGGACTTCGCTCGCACGGATATCGCCGCCGGCCAGCCGGTCGCGATCGTCAACGAGACCATGGCGCGCCGGTTCTGGGGCACACCGGAGCAGGCGCTCGGCGGTCGAGTGCAAGTTGGTAGAGGCCCATGGCGCACCGTCGTCGGAGTGGCGCGCGACATCAAGTACGCGCGAGTCACCGAAGATCCGCGCCCGCACGTCTATCTCCCATTCGAGCAAGCCTATAGGCCGAGCATGACGCTGCAGGTTCGTTCCCGAGACGTGGAGCCCGCGCTCGTGTCGCGCATTCGCTCGAGGGTACAGACGCTCGACCCAAATCTTCCCATCCTGAACGCACGCATGTTGAGTGAGCAGACGCGCGTCGCGCTGTCGGTGTTCGTCGTGGCGGCAAACACGCTCATGATGTTTGGCGTAATCGCGATGATACTGACTGCGTTAGGAACGTACGGACTGGTGTCGTATGCCGCCAAACAAAGCACACACGAGATCGGCATCCGCATCGCCATCGGCGCCAGCCGCGGCGAAGTGCTTCGTCGCTTCCTGACGCGCGGCCTCAGGCTAGGCGTGACAGGGGCAGCCTGCGGCCTGCTCGCGTCCGTCGTCGTGACGCGACTCCTCGCCAGCCTCCTCTACGGCGTGAGCGCGACTGACGTGATCTCGTTCTCGTCGGCTTCGGCGACGGTACTGGCGATCGTGCTCGGGGCGTCCTTGATTCCGGCCTGGCGCGCGTCGCGCACCGATCCGATCGCGGCGCTCCGACATCGCTAGGTCTGAACCACGAAGGGCACGAAGATCGCGAAGGTCACGAAGGGGCAGGGCTCGGAGGGCACGTCCTTTTGGACGTGCCAGGCCGGTCCGAAAGGACCGGCCCTACGAATCTAACCCTTGAGCCGCGGCAGGAGCCGGACGGCGTTGTCGCGATCGATCGCGCGCAGATCGCTCTGACTGAAGAGGCCGACGTCCGTGAGCGCCTTCGCGTACTCTGCACTCGTGCCACCTGGCGGAAAGTCGGTCCCGAACAGAACCTGCGACGGTTTGACGAGCTCGAGCAGCGACGCGATCGCCCCGCGGTTCGCCGCGCCGGCCAGGTCGTAATAGAACTTCTTCAGCTCTGCCATGAAGCCGTTTGGCAGCCGGTCCTTCGCGCCCCGCGAGGCGCCGTCGATGCGGCTGGCCAGAAACGGCACCGTCCCGCCAGCGTGCGACCAGATGAAGCGGATGTCCGGGAACCGCGCGGCGTCGCCACTGAATGCCACGCCGACAATAGCCCGCGTCGTGTCGGTGCCGTACTCCATGCTTCCGGGCCCTACGCCGGGCGCGTAGTCGAGGTTCCTACAGCAGTTGGCCGCCGTCGGATGCACATGGACGACGGCTTTGCGCCGGTTGAGCTCTTCCATGACGGGCCGGTAGGCGGCGTTACCGAGCCACGTGTCGCCGTAGCTCGTGAAGAGGCCGACGCCGTCTGCCTTGAGCGTGTCGTACGCGTACGCGATCTCCTTGAGCGTGCCGTCAACGTCGGGGAGCGGCATCGAGGCAAATAAGCCGAAGCGCGTCGGATACTCCTGCACTAATTTCGCGCCGTACTCGTTGCATGCGCGGGCGAGCCGCCCTGTCACCGCCTGGTCGCCGAACCATAGACCGGGATTGGTGACCGAGATCATCGATGCGGCAACGCCGCCGCGGTCCATGTCCTCGATCGATTTTGCCGGAGTCCACGTGGTGTTCGCCGGTTGCAGCAACGGCCTGCCCTTGACTTCTGTGACCCATGCCGGCGGAGCGAAATGATGGTGCACATCGATCCGGTGCGGCCGCACCGCCGGCGACGACTGCGCGAGCGCGGCGAGACGATCGCCGTTCGATGTGGCGGCGATCCCTAACGAGGCGATCAGGCTGGTGAGAAAGCTTCGGCGGTCGAGACCGTTCATTTGCTGGCTCCTCGTCGCTGACCTTCCTTCGAGTAGTCGACAAAACCCAGTTCCTTGCACTGATCGGGGGCGTACGGTTGATCGGCAACCTGCACCGTATCGGAGCCCGCGGCTTGCCCTTTGAGGTACACAGGATCCTCGACCACATAGTTGCGGGTCAGCGTCATCGCTTTCGGATCGAGGGAAAAGCGCTCGACAACGTGCAGTTGGTCGCTGTTGAGAACGGGCGCCGACAACACGCCGGGAGCAAATCCGACGGTGTCGACGATCAGCACCTCGTTCTCCCAGCGGCCGATGGAATGACCGGCACGGCTCGGCTTGATGTTGCCGGGGTGCTTCGCAAGATCCATGTGGACGGTCCGGGTCAGCCCCAGTTGACCGTATTGAATGACGATCGTGTTCCGGTTCTGGGTGATGCGGTTCACAGGACCGTCGAAGGTCCAGTCGAAAATAATGCTGGTCGTCTCGCAGCGCATGCGAGGGTTGTCCTTGACCGAGAAGGTGCCGAAGCTCGCCGCAGCCTTCTCCCCAACCTCGGTCAGCTCAGTGCCCCCGTACTGACGAGGGCCGCCTCTACCCGCACCTCGAGGGCCACCGATTCTTCCCTCGCCGGGTTTGTACTTACTGACCGTGCTGAGTGGAACCAGTGCACCGCCGCGGCCACGCGGGTCGGTCATAACCAACTGCTCAGGCGCCCAGTCGCCCGAGATGTTGGGCTCGCCGCTTGGACGCTTCAGCGCTCTCGGCTTCGCAGAAACCACTGGAGCCTTGGTGAACTGGCCGTAGCGATCCATGCGGCTTCCGTCTTCGAGAATGATCGTGCTCAGATAGCACGAGTTTGGATCGTTTCGATCGGGCGACCCCTCGATCGTGATCCGCTGGCCGAGCCGAAACATCTCCGGCGTCCAACCCGAGCGGCGCAGTGTGTGCGCAGACCGCGTCTCACACCGATAGGCACTCACCTTCCCATCCTTGTCGGTAACGTCGAAGTAAATCCATGAATGGGGATTGATGAAATCAATCTTGGTGAGCTTCCCCGTCAGCTCGACCGCCCTGGAGCTATCGAAGCTTCCCCCGCCGTGATGTGCCGCCGCAGGCAGGGCGAGCAACAAGGACACGACAACGAACACGATGGTGCGAATCATGTGCGTTCTCCTACTTCGACCTTCTCACTTCGAACTGTTTCACTTCTTCGTCGTGTCCTTCTCGTTTTCGAGGCAGATGAACTCCATCAGGTCGGTGTTCGGCAGAAGACTCGCCTCGACCGTCGTGCCCCAGGGACGCGTGTAGGCTTTGGGGTCGTCAATCGTGATCCCGATGTCCATGTGCCCGAAGTCCTTCCTCCGGAAGGTCGTGGTCACGTGCAGTGCTTCGGTCGAGGGCTTACCCAACTGGTCCAGCCAGACACGTCCATTGAAACCGCGACTATCGACCACCAGCGTGTCACCGTCCCACCGACCCGTCGAGTACCCATGCCACGTCGGGCTCACGTCGGGGTGCGGAGCGAATTCACGGCCATCGACAAAGACCTGCCACCACAGATTGAAGGCCTCGTGGACGAAGAAGACGACGCCTGGGGTCTGTACGATCCGCCAGGGGGCGGGCGCGACAAGGACCTTGGGCACGCCCTGAGGAAGGCAGTTCGCATCCGGTTCGTCCTTCCAGTGCACGCCAGCGGCCCGTTCGTCGTAGACAGCCTTGGCCCACGCTTGGAACGGGACCTCCTCCTTGAGATCCTTCGCGAGGTTTCTCAGATACCCCGTGGGCGTATTCCAGATTCCCGACAGGTCCGGTTTGCCATCGGGCAAGCGCGGGGCCGGCGCGGCCAGATTCGGCCGGCCGTCGGCCGTGCGTGGGATCGGGGCGGGGGGCACCTTCACCCACTGCGCGAAAGCAGGTGAGCAGATCAAGGCTACGATCGTGAACGGCAGCAGCGTTTTCATGTCGGCCTCACCTTGTGGGCGAGCGAGGACTCTCGTCGCCACACTACATGCGCGATTACTCTACCTGAACCCGGTCCATCTTGCGGCCTCCCGTTCGACCCGACCATGGCCCCCTCAGCGCAGCGATGGACAAGGTTTCGCGAGACACTGCCTGCACGAAAAATTACACGTTGGCGCGTTTCGATTCTTTTCTGACGACCCGCGCCATTGTCCGGTATCATCGCTGTCACAGAAAATTTCTACCAGCAAGAGACACATGGAACCGGAAGCTACGGTCGAACCTTTCCCTTTGCGACGAGAGGGGGATCTGCGGAAGATAGGTACCCTTGAGCAGCGCGTCCAGCAACTGGACGAAGCGATCGCGAGTGTCCAACAAACCGAGAGCCGTCTCAAAGAAAATGAAGCCTCGCTCCGCCGCATGACCGAGACTTGCGCAGGTCTTCTGCAGGGTGGCACAACCGTCGAACAACTGGATGCACTCAATGACCGACTGAGCCACCTCGTCGACGAGTCCGCTCGCCGGATTGAGCGGTTCGAAGCGGGCATGGGCCGCGAGTGGGAGGCCCTTCGGGACCTGTACGAGCAACCCCTTCAGGCTTTCCAGGAACAAGCGCTTGCGATTCGGCGGACCAGTCTCGAAGCTGCTCAAGCGGTAGCGCTTTGCAGACAAATCGCAGAGGAAACGTATGCGGCCATTGCCGCGCGTGGCCCCACATCCGTCAACGTGCCTGCGGGCCAGGCCTCCGACGCCAAGCCATGGGCGCTCGAGGATGTGACAAGGGTGCACCGTGACGTCCGCTCCGCGCAGCAACGACAACCCGGGCGCGAAATAGAAGGCGATCAGAATCTCGACGATCAGTACAAGGGACAAACGATAGACATCGAATTGAAGGAGCCTGAGCGGCTGCCCGGGCGAAGCGTCCTTTGGTGGAGCGCGCTTGGTCTTGTGCTCCTCGCGTTCCTAGGGATCGCCGTATACAGTTTTCAGATGCGCGAACGTGTTGGTTTTCTCGACTCACGCGTCCAGGACGCGACGGCGCGGATTGCTGACGCCGAGCGACAGACTGCCGAAGCCAGACGGCTCGCTCAGCAGCAGATCCTGGAGGCACAACAAACGGCACGCTACGCGCAGGCTGTTGCGGAGATCGTCGCCGCGCCTGACCTCCGCCGCATCGACCTCGTGGGGAAGGGACCTGCACCGTCAGCATCGGCACAGGTGCTTTGGAGCCGTACCCGAGGATTCCATTTGAGCGCGTTCCGCCTGCCGCCGCCGCCACAAGGGAAGGTCTATCACCTTTGGGCTCTGATGCAAGGGGAGGCTGCCAGTCTCGGCGTGTTCGAACTAAACCAGGACGGTCGCGGTAACCTCCTGGTGGACAAGGCACTGACCATCCCACGCGCGACAGCACTGATCGTGAGTCTCGAAGATTCGACTGGGCCGGGGCAACCCGCCGGCGCGGTCTATCTGGGACCGCGGCCACCGACCGAGGAATGAGGCGTTGACCGAGGAATGAGGCGTTGGTAGACGGCACCAGGGTTTCGCTGACACACGCGAGCGACGTGTCTCCATCCCTTGGCGAAACCCCCGTCGCAAGCTGGTACACACCTGGCTTGTCAGACGCCCTCGGCGATCGGCTGCTCCTCTGCGACAACGTCGATGGCGAGACGCTCGAGATGCTTCGTTTGCCCGCGTCGTTCACGACGTATCGGGATTTCGAGACGAGACTCCGCGCACAAGCACAAATCCTGAAAGGCTTCCATTCGCCGTCGTTCGCGCCGATCTACTCGATCGAACGTCTCGAGGACTCGGGCAACGCCTTGGCTATTGTTTCCCGCCATGTTCCGGGCGTGCGGCTGTCGGAAGTGCTCAACCGTTCGAGTCCAGGGCGCCGCGCTCTTCCAGTCGACGCCGCCCTGTTCATCGTGGCTCAGCTGACGCGTGCGATGGCAGCGCTCCACTCGCACGTGGACGGTCTGATCCATGGTGCGCTCGGAACCGAACGGGTCGTCTTGACCGCGCACGGAACGGTGATCATCGTCGAGCACGCGCTCGGCGCCGCGTTGGCTGAGCTCGATTACGACCAGCGGCGGTTTTGGACGGAGCTGCGCCTGGGCACCGTCGCTGGCGGCTCGATCGGGACGATCGAACCCCGAACCGACGTATTGCAGATCGCCCTTATCGCGCTGTCGACGATCGTTGGGCGGAATCTGGCACCTGGCGACTTCCCTGACCGCATCGACACCTTGCTGTCCGAGGTCGAAGTCGTTCTCAAGAAATGGCCTCAGTTCCCCTCTGAACCCTTTCTTCACTGGCTGGAGCGCGCGCTTCAAAGAAGTGCGGCGGGCTCCTTCCGATCGGCCGTGGAGGCGGCGAACGCGCTCTCGGACTGGTGTGACGATTCCTATAAGGAGACGAGTGTCGTTCCGGTGGCTCACGCGAAGGGCTCCTCGGCACGTGGAGCGGCTTCAAGTGCTTCGAGTGGTTTTCCGGCTCCAATTGGCCTCGTCACCAGGAGTATGCCGCTTTCGGGCGGGCTTCCATCGTTCGGGCTACGTCGGATCCCCCAGAATACCCGCAGCACTTCGCGCCTGAATCGAAGCACCTGGATCTCTGTGTCAGTGGTGGCAGCAAGCCTTGCTGTGACTCTCGCACTCGTCGGCATCCCCACTACGGCCGTGCTGGACAACGGCCTTTCCACGCTTGTTGTTACGACTGTGCCCAGTGGGGCAACCGTGCGGATTGACGGACTCCAGATTGGGGTGACTCCGCTGCGTCACATGCTCAAGCCAGGGACGTACGACCTCGAGGTGTCGAAGGAGGGCGAGACTCGAAAGTCTACGATCGCGATGCGTCGCAATCTGGAATTGAATCAGTATCTTGAAATGACAAAGGTGCAACCTGACCAACCAGCGGGCATCGATTCGTCTTGGCTGGCTGCGATCGATGTGGCTGTGCGTCCAACATCTACCAGAGCGAGCGCAACAGACGCGCAGTCGCCTCAGGCGACGACAGTTGATTTGACGACTGGTGACCCGGCACGTCTCGCCTCGCTCTTCGTGTCCTCCCCGATTGAAGTCGAGGTGTTCCACAACGGACGTCTCATCGGCCTCAGCAGTATGGAGGAGATGTCAGTCCCGGCTGGCCGACTCGGTACTCGATCTCGTGAACCAGGAGCTCGAGTTTCGAACCAAGGCGGCGATCAACATCCAGCCGGGGAAACAACACACGCTCGCGGTAGCGTTGCCCCAGGGCGTGATCCAGGTCAGCTCACAACCGGCGGCCAACGTGTGGATCGACGGCCGCCGTGTAGGGGAAACGCCGTTGCGAAACATCTGGCTCTCGCTGGGACGACACGAGGTTGTTTTTGAGCATCCCGACCTGGGCAGCTTTTCGCGCGAAGTGCTTGTCAAGGCGTCAGGCGAGTCTTCGGTAACCGCCGATCTGCGGCGCTAATCGAATTTCACCTTTACCATCGCGTCCAAATCCTGAGATCGAACATCATCTCTCCGGCGCCGGACCGCGCGTCAGGTAGGCCACGATCGCATCGAGGTCGGCATCCGAGACTTCGGTCTTGCGGAATCTGGGCATCACGAATACCCCAGTCCGTACGGACGTCCTGATGAAGGCAGGCGTGAGGTCGGTGCGTTCAGCGAGCACGGCGGTCTTCGAGCCTTTGTACAGCGCAGCCGCGGCAATCGTGCCGGGCTTTCCTTCTCCGGCGCCGTGGCAGGGCGTGCACCACTTGTCGTAGACCTGCTTGCCGCGTTCAGTCGTGGACTGTTGGGCGGCGGTGACCACGTTTCCAAGCGCCACACTCAGAGCGATCGAAACGATGAATGTGGACTTCATGCTCTCGCCTTTCGCATGCCTTTGGGCCACACGCCGTTCTTTCCCGGCGCGAGAATGCCATTCGGGTCGAGCGTGTCCTTCAGCGTTTCATGCAGGCGGCGCAAGGCGTGATTGTTGAACGAGTACGCCTCCGCAATATCGTCCATGAAGGCCGTGTGGGTTCGGTCCTCACCCCAGCCGTGTTCGGCCGCAGTTTTCACCAGCCGCCGGAAAATCTCGCGGTTCTTCCGGTTCTTCTCTACGTCGTGCTCGATCGGGAAGAAGTAGATGATGACGAATGCTCTGGCGAAGAACGACCAGATCGGCAGTCCAGGAAGCGCGCCGGGCGGCAAGCCCAGATCTTTGTACACCTGCTCGAAGACCTTCGTGGCCTCGACCACCGCGTCACCCGTCATCGGAATGATCGGCGAAAACCACATGTGCCCTTGACTCCTGGGGCCTCCGATGGCAAAGGTCGTCAGACTCGGCACGCCGAGGGGCACGGGGTTCGGAATCTTCTCGAGCGCCGCCTTGTCGAGCGGAAAGCGGTACGAGGCGCCATCGCGGAAACTCACGCCGGGTATCGTGGAAAACTTCTCTTTCGCGTACTCCCACTGCGCGGCAATGACTTTCGCGGGCCCATAGAAAGGCAGATCGACAGTCCAGTAGCCGAGGCCCTTCTGGGCGACGTACCGCTCGAGGTCAGTCGTCGACGAGCCGACGCGGATTCGCGCCAGGTCTGGATCTGGCGGCCCGAAGTCCACCGTATTGAGGACGCTGGTTGTGCCCTGAACCACGCCGGAATTCAACAGGTGAGCGAGCGTCTCGACGAGCGCGTGTATGTCGTCGTGCTTCGGCACCATCACGTTGCCGGCGAAGTACGCTTCTGGCTCCGGGTACAACCAGAAACCCATCTTCGTCACGACGCCCAGATTCGACTGCGAAAAAATGCCGTCAACCTGCGGACCAAAGCCGTACTGGTACTGCTGCCAGGTCTTGGCATTCGGCAGAGCACCCATGCCCGTGCGCACGACGTCGCCACTCGCGAGCACGACTTCCATGCCGCAGTGTGAGTCGAAGTGGTCGCGCATGGGTGTGTAGCCGCCACCGCGCTCCAAGGCGTTGCCAACCAGACTTCCCCAACCGGGATCGGGAGGATCGATCCAAACTTTGAGCCCTCTGTCCTGAATGTATCGATAGAGATCGAAATAGCTCACGCCGGGCTCGACGAGCGCGTAGTGGTTCTTGTCGTTCACCTCCAGAATGCGGTTCATGCGCTTCAAGTCCAGAACGACACTGCCGGAAGTCTTGGGGGCGGAGCCGCCATAACCGAGGTTCTTCCCTGTCGAGATGGTCCACAAGGGAATCTTGTACTTGCCGGCGATTCTGACGATCTGCTGGACCTGCTCGACGCGATCCGGCGCGACGGCCGCGGAGGGCACGGGGTCCTCCTCTTCGTGCCAAAAAGGCGAATAGGCGTCGCGATAGAGCTCGACGTCCTCGTCACTCGAAAACACCCATTCCTTGCCGACCGCCGCCCCGAACTGGGCGAGGGCCTGCGAGAAATCTCTCTGGCTCACGCCAGGCGGGAGCCGCGTCGCCATATGTCGTCCTTTCTAGACCCTAGGCCCAATCGACCATGACACCAGACGCTCGTCCAGCACACGTCGAGCGGTCACGCGAAGCCCGGCGTCGCGGGCCAGCATTTCCAAACAGAACAGCGACTCGTTCGTTGTCATCCCGGCCAGTGGCGCTGGGTAGTCTTTCCATTGAAAGTACAAGTCGTGGTACCAGAGCGCTGTGATATCTCCACGTATTCCGTGTACGGGTATCCCTCGCCTGCTAGCGTCCTGCGCAAAGGCGACACTCGCTGGAAATCGTTCGTCGAAGATCATTTTGTAAAGCGGGGCGGGCGCGGCCGGACCATCGAACGTAGCTTCCGGCCTAAGCCGGCGGCCACCAACTGTGGCAACTGGGACAAGGGCGGCCCCCATCAAGCCGATCTGGAGAAACTCTCTGCGGCTGGTCATCGCGCGCTGATTATCCCCACCGTCGGGATGATATTCAAGGATTCGGCCGGCATATCATGGCGACGTGCGAATCCAGACCACGCACGTTGGAAGCCTTCCAGGTCCGCCTGCGTTCGATCCAACTGCGTCGCATTCCGACGAGCAGTTGAGAGCGAGCGTCCAGTGGGTCGTGGACGCGCAGCGAGCGGCCGGGCTCGACATCATCAACGAAGGGGAGCTGACCAAGGGCGGCGACTGGCTGTCGTTCGTGGACGACCGCCTCGGCGGCTTCGAAACGCGGCCGGCGCCCGCAGGAACCTCCATGCTGGCGAAGGGCAAGGATCGCGAGGAGTTTGCCGACTTCTATAGGTTCGCTACAGAGCGCCAGACCTTGTTCTTCACCGGCGACAAGCGGATCCAGGCTGTGCGGCGCTACTCGACCTGCACGGCGCCAATCACCTATACCGGCCTCCCTGCATTGCAGCGCGAGCTCGCTACCTTTCGATCTGTCGTTCCGAACCCGAGCCAATGCTTCCTCACCAGTACCGCGCCCGGAAGCCTCGAGCCGTATCGTGGCAACGAGTTCTACGCTTCGCCTGAAGCGTATGTCTACGCGCTCGCCGAAGCGCTGCGGACCGAGTACAGAGCGATCGTCGATGCAGGTTTCCTCTTGCAAGTCGACGATGCGTGGCTGGTTGCGCTGTGGGATCGGATCGGGATCGCGATGGGGCTTGCCGAGTTCAAGAAGTACTGCACGCTCCGCATCGACGCGCTCAATCATGCGCTCGCGCATGTGCCCGAGGACAGGGTCCGCTATCACTTCTGTTGGGGAAGCTGGCACGGGCCGCACGCTCACGACATCGCATTTTCTGATGTTGTCGATCTCATGCTGCGCGTGAAGGCGCGTTTCTATTCCTTTGAAGCGGCCAACGTCCGCCATGAACATGAGTACCGCGTCTGGGAGAGGGTCACGCTGCCGGCACACAAAGCGATCCTGCCCGGCGTCGTGACGCACTCAACCGATCTCATCGAGCATCCGGAGCTGGTGTCGGAGCGCCTCCAACGATTCGCAAGGCTGGTTGGACCGGACCGCGTCATCGCGAGCACGGACTGCGGCTTTGGCGGCCGGTCTCATCCCCAGATTGCGTGGGCTAAGCTGAGATCGCTCAGCGAAGGAGCCGCTTTGGCGAGCACGGCTCTCTTACGATAGGACCACACCACCATGGCGCACAACGACCAGGCAAAGGACGGCACTCATCATGAGCTGCCGGCGGTCGGCAGGCCTCCTGCCCCACCGATGCTCGAAAAGATTGCCGTCGAGGAGCATTTCAACTTTCTGACGGCCAGTTCGTCTGGCACGTCAGGAGTCGATCTGCAGAGCCTTGTTCGCTCGATGGACTACGACGCCAACTGGTCGAACATCGTCGGCGACCGTTTGACGGAGTTCGATGCGACACGATTGGCCGGTATGGACGCCAGCGGCATCAGCATGTCCATCCTGTCGCATACCGTGCCTGGCGTGCAGGGAATCGTCGATCCGGCGACGGCCGTCTCCGCCGCGCGCGACGTCAACGATTTTCTGGCCAGCCAGGTCAGCAAGCATCCCAATCGATTTGGCGGTTTCGCGAGCGTCGCGCTGCACGACCCGACCGCCGCCGTCAAGGAGCTGGAACGGGCGGTGAATCAACTCGGGTTCAAAGGCGTGATGATCAACGGCTACAGCAACGTCGACAACGCGCACACGGGCGAGTATCTGGACGAGGAGAAGTTTCTCCCCTTCTGGGAAGCAGTGGCCGCACTCGATGTACCCGCCTACCTCCATCCGCGCCCTGCGCTCGACCAGAGGATTTACAAAGGACACAACGAGCTCCTCGGCGCGACCTGGGGCTTCGCTCCGGAAACCGCGACCCACGCGCTGCGCCTCGTGTTCAGCGGCTTGCTCGACCGCTTCCCGACGTTGACCATCATCCTGGGCCACCTTGGGGAGACGCTTCCCTATTTTGCCTGGCGCATTCAACACTGCTTCGAATACAACCCGGCTGATAAGCGCTTGCAGCGGCGGCTACAGGACTATTTGTGCGACAACTTTTATGTCACCACGAGCGGCAACTTCAACGATCAAGCGCTCATATGCGCCGTGCTGACGATTGGCGCCGATCGGATTCTGTTTGCCGTCGACTATCCATACGAGACGATGGAGCCGGCCGCGCGTTGGATCGAACGAGCGCCCATCAGCGAGAATGACCGTCGGAAGATTGCGTCCGGCAATGCGCGCCGACTATTCAAGTTGAACACGTCCGTTCAGTGAGCAGGCCAGAGATGCAGATTAAGGCACTACGAGTCGTCATCGCCCTTGCCAGCGCCATCCTCGTGTCTGCGACCGGCCACGCACAGTGGCTCCGTCATCCGACGACAGGGACCCCTCGCCTCCCTGATGGAAAGGCGAATCTCTCAGCACCAGCGCCAATAGGCCTCGACGGAAAGCCCGACCTTTCCGGTATCTGGGAAGTGGTCGGCGATCTGGTAAATCCGACACACGGGAGGCTCAGGTCGAAATACGTCTACAACATCGCGGCCGATCTCCCGGGAGGCCCGCCGTTTCAACCGTGGGCAAGGGCTCTATTCGAGAAACGACAGAAGGCCTCGGGGGCAGGGGCGCCTACCGAGCGTTGTCTTCCTCACGGAATCCCGGACGCGATGCTGACGCGAGAGCTGCCGTTCAAGATCGTGCAGAACGGGGGCCTCACGATCATCCTCTATGAGGAATTCAACAACTGGCGACAGGTATTTACCGATGGAAGGGCGCTGCCGGTGGACCCGCAGCCGGCATGGCTCGGCTACTCGATCGGCAAGTGGGAGAATGGCGCGTTCGTCGTGCAAACGGCCGGCTTCAACGACAAGTCGTGGTTGGACGCCGGAGGCACCCCGCACAGCGACGCCTTACGAACCACTGAGCGATTTCACCGGGCTGACTTCGGCCACTTGGAAGTGGAGTTCACGTTCGACGATTCGAAGGCGTATACCAAGCCCTGGTCGGCACGGGTGAAGTTCGAGCTTCTCCCCGACACCGAGCTATTGGAGCACCACTGTGACAATGAGAAGTGGGTGACGTCGGCTCCTGATCTACCGCGGTAGTGCCTTTGCGTACACCTCGAGCGTCGACAGGTTGAACGCGCCGGCAATGCCATGTCCACCGCCGGGTGCCAGATCCACGAATCCGATCTCATCAACCTTGGCGAGATCAGGATTCTTGACCTCCACAGTGGTCACGACCTTCTGCGGATCCAGCTTGAACCAACGCATGGCTCCAAACGCCAGTTCTGTCTCCAGGAACTCACCCTCGGTGTCGATACTCCGGCCCCCAGCGAGGTAGGTCCCATCCGCCAACTTCACGACCGGACGCACGACATGAAGGCTCAACGTGCGGATGATGGCGCGTAGCCTCGCGAGCCCGGTGAGATCGATGTAGTTGCTCTTGTCTCTCACCATGATGGCGACCGGTGATGCCACGACCCCGGTCCAGAGATCGAACCGCCCCTCGTGGTTGTACACCCCGACGTTGCGGGACTCGGTCCCGTATAGCTTCAGCTCGAGCCTCGGGTGTGTCACCGCGTCTTGAGTGGCGCGCCGCGTCTCGTCGTTGAGGGCGCCGGTGTAGGGCGGCTGCTTCCACTCCTCTTTGAACAACAGCGCGGGACGCGTGGCTGGCGGCTGTTGCGCAGCAGCCAACGACGCGAGAAGCGCCAGACCAAGAGCTAGTGCTACGGTATCGACAGACTTGGAACGTTTCATCGAAACCTCCCGCGGGAATGCTAACAGAAGCGTCCCATGCCAGCGCAGAAGATGAGCTCGAAGGGGCTTAGCGCAGCGCCTGGAACTTGCCGGCCAAGCCAACCGTCTCAGACTGTGCGAAAGGTGGTGCGCCGATGCTCTCGAAGCTCAGCCTGTGGGCGATTGGTCTCGCGATTATCTGCGGATGCAATGTAACCGTGCAGGGCCAGTCAGGAGCCGGGCTCAGCATCAGCAAGGTGGCGACTGCCGAAAACGTGGGGCTGCCGGTCTACCCAGGAGCTAAGCCGTCTCCGGAGAGCTCCAACGACTCACCGTCAGTCAGTCTTGGACTCTGGGGTGGAGCCGTTGGATTCAAGCTTGCGGTGATGAAGCTGGAGTCGCCAGACTCACCCGGCGCCATCGCGACCTACTATCAGAAAGCTCTGGAGAAGTACGGCACCGTGTTGGAATGCGGCGGGTCGGCTGCACGCGTGGCACGCTCGTCGACCGGCGCCCTCAATTGCGACAACGACAAGCCCGAGCCAGGCGGACGGCTTTTCAAGGCCGGGACCGAAGAACGGCAGCACATTGTCGCCATCGAACCGAAAGGCGCCGGATCGCGGTTTCACCTGGTCTACGTAGAAGCTCACGACTGAACACGGACGCAGTGGAGCGCAACCCTCATTTCGAAACCGCCAAGTCCTGGACGGCGGCTCGCGCGCTGTTGACATTTCGGCCCGTCAAGCCCAAGCACACGGCAGGTTTCCGCCTCCAATCGATCAGAATCCACGTCCGCGATCACAAGCAGCGTGAGATCGCAGTCGCGGACCGAACCCTCGAGGCACACTACGGTGGGTTCGTGCTGAGTCAGTCGGAAAAAGGCGTCGGCGAGGCCTGGCGACTGGCCCTCGCCGTCTCATACGGCCCTGCAGCACGCGACATAGACATTGCCGGCCATGCCGCACGCGTGTATGAGCTTGGCCCGGAACCACCACCCGGCGACATCGACGGGCGCAATCCCTCGGTGGTCACCTGGCACGATGCCGGCAGGTTCTACCTGATTGCCAGCGGCGAAATGCCCTCGGACGCCTTGGTCACAATCGCCGTCTCACTGTACGAGTGACTAGACGGTCGCAGGCGCATCGACGCCCGCCCACAGATTCATCGTGCTCAGCTCCTCGAGGCCGCAAGCCTTGAGATACATGAACAGCTGCGTGCGGTACGCCGCACACCCGCAGAGCACCAGGTTGACGATGAAGGACCCACGTGTGTACGTGGTGCCGAACATCACAATCTCGGCGCGGAAGTCGGCGTCGGACACGTCGGCCAGCAGCGTCGCATAGGCGTCCTTGTGGGCGGCGATAGCGGCGACTGTCTGGTCGAAGTCCCGCGCCTCGGCGGCCTGCTGGGCCACGGTCCAGCCGGCGGGGTCGAATGTGCCAGCTTTGGCCATTTGCACCATCGAAGGCCCCATCAGGCTCAAGTACTTCAGCAACTCGATCGTGCTGCGCTGCTTCGGTGTCGGGCGGTAATCGAGCATCGAACGGTCGATCTTGCTCGCGAGGTGAAGCAGAACGTGGACTTCGTGCTGCAGAGAGGCAATGAGCTCGGACTTGGTCAGGACCATGTTTTCCTCAGAGTGAAAGAAGAGCGGCAGGATACCACGCTGCGCGCCAGACCCTCTACTTGCGTAAGTCGATGACTCGCCTCGCCTTTCCGATCGAGCGCTCCACAGTGCCGGGGTCGCACACTGACACGAGCGCGCTCACGCCGATGTACGACTTGATGTGGCTCTGAAGCTCTTTGCCCGCCTGGCCGCACACAGCGAGCTGACCGGCAACAGCCGCGTGCGCCTCGACCCTGATGCTCAGCTCATCGAGAGTGCCACTGCGGCTCACCTCGAGCACGTAGTGCGGCGCCAGATGAGGATGCTTGACGATGAGTTCCTCGATCTGGCTGGGAAAGACGTTCACGCCGCGGATGATCAGCATGTCGTCGGTGCGCCCAGTCACTTTCGCCATGCGCCGCATCGACCTGGCGGTCGGCGGCAGCAGGCGCGTGAGATCGCGAGTGCGATAGCGAATGACCGGCAACGCCTCCTTCGTCAGCGAGGTGAGCACGAGCTCGCCCTGCTCACCGTCAGGACGCACAACGCACGTATCCGGGTCGATGATCTCGGGGTAGAAGTGGTCCTCCCAGACAACGGGGCTGTCCTTGCTTTCAAGACATTCGGCGGCCACGCCGGGGCCGATGACTTCCGAAAGCCCGTACATGTCGATAGCGTCGATATCCATGCGCTGTTCGATCTCGGCGCGCATGGCTTCGGTCCACGGCTCGGCGCCGAAGATGCCGATTTTCAAGGATGACTCCCGGGGATCGAGCCCCTGTCGGACGAACTCCTCGGCAATGTTCAGCATGTACGACGGCGTCACCATGATCACGTCAGGCTTGAAGTCGGTGATCAGCTGAACCTGTTTTTCCGTCTGCCCTCCCGACATCGGCACCACCGTGCATCCCAGCTTCTCCGCCCCGTAGTGAGCACCCAGACCGCCCGTGAACAGTCCATAGCCGTAGGCCACGTGGACGATGTCGCCCGGGCGAGCGCCCGCCGCTCTCATGGATCGAGCCACCAGCGATGCCCACATATCGATGTCGCGCGCTGTGTAGCCGACGACGGTCGGCTTGCCTGTCGTGCCGCTCGACGCGTGCACGCGGACGACCCGTTCCCGCGGCACCGCAAACAGCCCAAAGGGATAGGCCGCCCTGAGATCCTGCTTGGTCGTGAACGGAAAGCGCGCGAGATCGTCCAGCGATCGCAGATCGTCCGGGTGAACACCGGCGGCGGCACATTTCTCTCGATAGGGCTGCACGTTGTCGTAGGTATGGCGCAGCGACCATCCAAGTCGCTGGAGCTGGACGCTCGTCAGCTCGTCGCGGCTCGCGGTCTCGATCGGGTCGAGGTGGTCGGTGGTGTGGAACCGTCGCGGCATCAATGACGCTCAGCGCGACGCGGGCTTGTCGCGTTTCGCTCGATGCTCCGCCATTGCCTCCAGGTGCTCCGGCGACGCCGTCGAGAGCCGCTGATACTCGAAGTATGTCTCCACGAAGTCGGCAAACGACGCCTCAAAGGACATATTCGTGAGCTTCTTCGTGAGGCGGGTAGACGTCCAGGCCATCGAAAGAACCCGATCGGTCAGCTCGGCAACTTGAGCCTCGAAGGCATGCGCCTCGACCACATAGTCCACGAGTCCCCATTCGTACGCCGTGGCCGCATCGATGACGTCGGCCGCGAGCGCCAGCCGTTTTGCGCGGCCGAGGCCGGCATATCGCGCCACGCGCCACATCCCGATGCCCGGAACGATGCCCTCCCTTACCGCGGTGATCCCGAATCTCGCATCGTCGCGAACGACGCGAAGGTCGCAGGCAAGCGCGACCTGGAGACCGCCGCCGATGCAGTGAGAGTGGATCGCGGCGATGACGATCGGATCCATTGTCTCGAGCTTGCGGAGGGCCGATTCCCAGTTTCGATAGAAGCCCATCGACGTCTCGCCTGCCGACAGCGCCGTCAGGTCGATTCCACTGCAAAAAGCCCGGCCGGCACCGCGCAAAACCACCGCGCGGATGCGATCGTTAGCCGAGATGTCGTCAACGAGCGTGTTCAGATCGCGCGCCCACTGTTCGTTCGCGCAGTTGAGCACGTCGGGCCGGTTCAGTACGAGAGTCGCCACACGGTCGTCGAGCTGGGAGTACATCGTTTCGAGTTGCACGTCGTCCTCCGTGAGGCCTGTACCCTAGCCGCGCGCCAGGATGTCGGTTGCCGATCATGTTACGGTCCGGTCCGTATGACACACAGGGTGGAAACAGAGGGCCGTCTACAAGACATGCGCATGTTAGGATCTGGCCTTCGTCACCCTCTCAATAGTATTTTGCTCCCGAACCGGAGGCATCGATGCGCACAATCATGAAAGTGACAATCCCCGTAGAAGCCGGCAATCTTGGAATCAAGAACGGTCGCCTTGCCGGCGTAGTCGAGGCGGCGATACAGGCACTCAAGCCCGAAGCCACCTATTTTTACACCGAAGGCGGAAAGCGGCATGGGCTCTTCGTCTTCGACTTGAAGGATGCATCCGACATCCCCTCGGTCGCCGAGCCATTCTTTCTCGAGCTCAACGCTGAGGTCGACCTGCATCCGTGTATGAACGCAGCTGACATGCGGGCCGGCGTTGCGAAAGCGAGCGCAGCCATTTAGGCGACCCCGGGGACCAGCCCCGAAACGTGCCCGTCACCGCTCGACGTTGAAGGCCAGGGACGTGTCACTGGGTCACGAGGTCTGCTACGATCGCGCGCAATGACACCTGCTGCCCGGAGTGGTCTCGCCATAGCGGTGGCCGTGTTGCTAGGTGCCGTCACCTATGTAAGCGTCACCGAGGCGCGCGATGCCCCCCGCGTCCAGCAGGCCAGGAGCGGCGACACCGGCGACCTCGAAGTTCTGCAGCTACGCCCCAACTTCTATTTGATTGCCGGCGCCGGCGGCCACATCGGCGTCCAGATCGGAGACGATGGTGTCGTGGTCGTCGATACCGGGTCGGCCGCGCGGGCTGACGCCGTCGTAGCGGCAATCAAGAAGCTCACGCCGCGGCCCATTCGGTACGTCATCGACACCAGTGCCGATCCGGATCACGTCGGCGGCAACGAGGCGCTCTCAAAAGCGGGTCAGACGCTGTTCACGGCTCCCGGCTCGATCTCAATTCCCGGAAACTTTCTGGGGGGCGCCGCATCGATTCTCTCCGCCGAAAAAGTGCTGGAGCGAATGAGCGCGCCGACAGGACAATCGTCTCCGTTTCCAGCCGCGGCATGGCCGACAGAAACCTTCGATCACCCCCGTAAGTACATGTACCTCAACGGCGAAGGGATCGAGGTCCTGCATCAGCCTGCGGCACACACCGATGGTGACGTGTTGGTCTTCTTTCGCCGCTCGGACGTGGTCGTTGCTGGCGACATCCTCGACACTACTCGCTTCCCGGTGATCGACGTGGCCAAGGGCGGCACCGTTGACGGCGAGATCGCGGCGCTCAATCGACTTGTGGATCTGGCGATTCCATCCGTGCCGATCGTCTCGAGGGAGGCTGGCACGATCGTGATCCCAGGGCACGGTCACTTGTGCGATCAATTCGACGTGGCCGAATACCGGGACATGGTCACGATCATTCGTGACAGAACTCGGGATCTGATTAAGGCGGGCATGACACTGGACCAGGTCAAAGCCGCATCCCCGGCCAGAGGTTACACGCGGAGATACGGGTCGGACTCGGGTCCGTGGACGACGAACCACTTCGTCGAGGCCGTGTATCGGAGCCTCACGAGGCAAGTGGAAAAGTAGAAAGTGGAAAAGTGGAAAAGTAAGTGGAACGTGTGGGCGTTCGCCGTTGCCATCATGAGTGGCGTCTTGTCGGTTCCCATAGGTGCTCAGGGACGGCAAGGCGGTCCTCCGCCTACGGCCAAGATGTCGGCGCCCTTCGACCTGACGGGTTACTGGGTTTCGCTCGTCAATGAAGACTGGCGCTTCCGGATGATCACGCCGCCAAAGGGCAACTACCGCGGCGTTCCAATCACGAAAGAGGCGCTGCAGATCGTGAACGCTTGGGACCCGGCTGCGGACGAGGCCGCCGGCAACCAGTGCAAGTCGTATGGCGGAGCGGCCATCATGCGCGTCCCCGGACGTATCCACGTGACCTGGCAGGACGACACCACCTTGCGTCTCGACACCGACGCCGGCATGCAGACGCGGCTGTTCCGGTTTGCGCTTGCGCCCTCACCCACTTCCGACGCAAAGCCGACGTGGCAGGGCAACTCGGCCGCACGATGGGAAGGCCCGGGCATCGGCCGCGGCGGCAACCCTGCAGGTCCACCCCGCGGCGGATCCTTGACGGTGGTGACTACCGGCATGCGTGCTGGGTATCTGCGCAAGAACGGTGTCCCGTACAGCGAGAACGCCACGGTCACGGAGTACTTCGACGTGGCGCCACAGCCAGGTGGTGGTCAGTTGCTGGTGGTTACGACCGTTGTGGACGACCCAAGGTATCTGACGCAGCCGTTCATCGTCAGCTCGCACTTCAAGAAAGAGGCGGATGCATCCAAATGGGATCCAACACCCTGCTCGACCACATGGTGAGGCTCCGCACGACGCTCGCCCTCCTCGTGGTGCTCGCCGCGCTGCCGAGCGCAAGCGCCTTTGGACAAGCCGAGCTCACCGGGTCGTGGGCGCCCAGGAACACCGAGGACATTTCAAATGACTCGTTCCCGGTCGACTACGTCGGACTCCCGCTCAATAGCGAAGGGCGCACCAGAGCGCTGACCTATAACGAATCACAGCTCGCCATGATCGAGCGGCAATGCGAGGGGTGGCCGCAGTTCTATTTCGTGCAGGGTCCATTCGGTCTGAAGATCTGGAGCGACATGGAACCGATCAAAGGCACCACGATCTCGTTCACGATCGGCGCGTGGGAAGATCGCGCGCCCATGACCATCTGGATGGACGGGCGGCCGCGTCCGTCTGTGTACGCCGAGCACACGCGCGGCGGCTTCACGACCGGCACTTGGGAGGGCACGACCCTGGTCGCCTACACGACGCATATGAAGGCCGGCTTCCTCCGAAAAAACGGGCCGCCGAGCAGCGATCAGGCGACCATGACGTCGCGGTTCTTTCGTCACGGCGACATCCTGACCGTGCTGTCTGTGATCGACGATCCGATCTACCTGGCCGAACCGCACATCATCACGAAGAGTTTTCAGCTCTCGGCTGCGCCGATCTCGCCAATCGGCCCACCGTGCGTCACCGGGTTCGAAGGAAGGCAGCCGGGGGAAGGCGTCCCGCATTTTACGCCGGAGAAGAACCCGTTCGTCGATGAGATCACGAAGCTCTTTTCCGTCCCGAGGGAAGCGGTGCTGGGAAACCCGGAAACTCTCTATCCTGAGTACCGGAAGAAGATCAAGGACACCTACGTGCGTCCCGAGCCTTGCAAGAGCAACTGCGGTGCCACGCCGCTGCGCTAGCCACTTCCTCACTTCACCAAAGTACTCAGTTCGAACTCACTTCGAACTTCTCACTCTCTCCAGCGCTCGTATCGCGAGGTTGACTTCCTCGCGGCGGGTCTCCAAGTCCTTGAGCGCCCTCTCGTGGAGCGCTGCGGCGCGCGCCTTGGCAGTCTCGGTTCCCGGTCCGGCTAGAATCTTCGCGATAGCCTCTCGGCGCAGCGTGATCGAAAGGTCGGTACACTGGCCGGCCTGCTTGAAGGCAGCGAGCGCCTCCGGTAGCTTCGCCCGCTCGTCGCGGACGACCCCGAGATCGAATGCCGCTTCGCACTCACCAAGATCGATGGTCAACGCTTCCTGGAACTCTCGCTCGGCGGTCTCTCGCCGGCCGAGCCGCCATTCGATCACGCCCGACAACACGAAGACTGCGGAGTTCGCCATCAACGTGCGGGCGCGATCGGCGTCGCTGCGCGCGAGCCCGAAGTTTCCCAGTCGCAGCTGATTCCAGGCGCGCCAATAGTGCGCCTCCCCGAGCAGCCACTGGCCTGCGTCGATCACCCGCGTCGCGGCGGTGATCGCTTCCTGGGGGCGTGACAACTGCGACAGGCTGATGGTCTTGCCAATCAACGCCTCGGGGTGATTGGGCGCGATCGCAATTGCCGCGTCGTACGCAGCCAGCGCAGGCGCCCAGTCTTCCCATGCGCGATGTAGATTGCCGATCCGGGTCGCGATCGCCGGCGAGCGCGGAAACGCTGCCGCCGCAGACTCCAGGCGTCTGAGCCCTTCCTCCGGATCGGGGCTGACGGGATCCTCGACCGCATAACGGCCGAGCGCGTAGTCGGCGTCCACGAAATCGGCTTCGCGGGCGCGCAGCGCCGACAGTCGCGCAGCGTGCGTGCTGTCGCAGATGCCGATCGCGTACTGGAATAGTGGCGTCACCGCCACCGGGTCCGCGGAACCCGAGAAGCTCTGATCGCTTTCCTTCAACGTACCGAACGCGCAGACGATCGACACGTCGAGATAGGCGCGAAACGCGTCCGAGGCGGCTCCGCTTCGAAGCGCCTCTCGCCACATGGTGATCGAGCCGCGCGCTCGCGTGCGCCCACTGAAATTGAGCAACGATTCGTGGTCCTCGCTCAGCCGGTCAGGCGGGATCGCGTCGACGATGTCGAGATACATGGCCGACGAGCCGTCGGCCGCCGCGAGCGCACGAGCACGATCCAGCCACGGCTCGGCGGGCAGTCCGAGCTCCTTCGAGCGCAGAACCAGAAGGGCGGCCGCCTCGAAGGCCGGCGACCTTGCATGGCTGGCCTCGGCGTCAGCGAACGCCTTTTCGAGACATCGGTAGCATCCATCCCTGATCAGATCGGACAGATCCGTGGCGGCTGGTGAGGACGGAACAGCGGCGGTCGCACCAGGCCGGTGGGTTGCGCAGCCTGCCGCGACTACGGTCACGGATAAAATGAGAATCCGAGGCCAGGAGAGCTCCCGCATCGCTCTCATTTATACTCGTCCATCGGCAGGACACAACTGTGGAAACGACGAGAACCAAAGGGCGTGGCTGGGTGGTGCCGAGGCGAGTCTTATGGGCGGCTCTTGCAATTGCCATCTCCGGGGCCGCGATTCACGCGCATCATTCGATCGTGAGCGTCTACGACAGCAGCAAGCAAGTCACCATCGACGGCGTCGTCAAGGAATTCCACTTCGTCAACCCGCATCCCTTCGTGACCGTAGACGTCAAGGACGTTACTGGTGTGGCCCAACAGTGGCAGGCCGACATGGACAATCGGTGGGAGCTTGTCGGGATTGGGATGACGTCCGAGACCCTCAAGCCCGGAGACCGCGTCATCGTCCTTGGCAGCCGCGCTCGCTCGCAAGCTCGCAGTCTCTATGTGCGTCGGCTCGAACGACCTGCGGACGGCTTCAGTTACGAGCAGGTCGGGAACAGCCCGCGGATCCGTTGAGGCAGCCCATCTCGGGCGATTTGATAGGAGGCTGCCATGAAAAACAAACGAGCGATCGCACAAGCGATGGTCTTAGGAACGGCCGTGTTGAGCGCGCTTGTAGTGGGGGATCCGCCCGGCCGGCTAAACGGCCCGGCCTCTGCGGTCTTTGCCCAGTCCGCCACTGACGCCATTCAGCCCTACCGGATCAATGTGCCAGATGCCGTGCTGACCGATCTGAAAGAACGTCTTGCGCGCACCCGTTTTCCCAGCGAGATCGAAGGCTCGGGATGGAACTACGGGACGAACCTTACGTACCTCAAAGAGCTCGTTACGTACTGGCGAACGACGTTCAACTGGCGCGATCAAGAGCGAAAGCTGAACCAGTTTCCACAGTTCAAGACGACCATCGACGGCCTGGATATTCATTTCGTCCACCAGCGATCGAGTAATCCGAACGCGACCCCGCTCGTCCTGATTCACGGATGGCCAGGTTCGTTCGTCGAGTTCACCAAGGTCATCGGCCCGCTGACCGAACCTACCAAGTTCGGCGGCGACGCACGCGACGCATTTCACGTCGTGGCGTTGTCGCTTCCCGGCTATGGCTTTTCCGGCAAGCCTCGTACGCCTGGTTACAGTGCCAGTCGGATCGCGCGGACCATTGCCCAGCTGATGGCGCGCCTGGGATACACGCGATATGGTGCACAGGGCGGCGATTGGGGCGGGGCCATCGTCCGACAGCTCGGGTTCGTCGATCCATCGCACCTCGTCGGGCTGCACAGCAACATGTGCATTGCGGGCGCGCCACCCGGACCGAATCCGAACGACGGCGTGCCGGCCGACGAGTTGAAGCACGTGGAGGCCATTCGAACACGCATGGCAACCGAGACCGGCTACAGCCAGATACAAGGGACCAAGCCCATGACGCTTGGTTATGGCTTGAACGACTCGCCAGCGGGTCTCGCCGCGTGGATCGTCGAGAAGTTTCGCACGTGGTCCGACTCGGGGGGTGACGTCGAGAAGCGGTTCACGAGGGACGAGCTACTGACCAACATCACGATCTACTGGGCAACCGAGACGGCGCCTTCGTCTGTCCGGCTGTACTACGAGAATCGGATCGACGCCGGCCAGCAGGGCCGAGTCGAGGTCCCCTTCGCATGCGCGCGCTTTCCTGGCGAAGTCTTTGCCGTCGTCCCGAGGAAGTGGATCGAGGCGCAATACAACCTGGTTCAGTTCACCGAGATGCCGCGAGGCGGTCACTTCGCCGCCATGGAAGAGCCGCAACTGCTCGTCGAGGACGTGCGCACATTCTTCCGCGACCGCCGCTGACAGCGAAGCCTCGTCGACCTCATGCTCATCCTTTCGACGGCAACGCAGAGAAGGGATCCAACAGGGCTACACTAGACCGGTGAGCGGTCTAGACGACCTGGAGCTCAACCATTCGGACTACCAACCCGTCCGCACGGAGCCTCCAAAGCGTGCCCGATGGGCAATTGTCTTCGTCACTCTGCTCGCGATCGGCGGAGGCCTCTGGTACTTCGCACAACTTCGAAACAAAGCGTCACAGGCGACGCCTCCTGCCGCCGCACCGGAGCAGGTGGTCGCGCCGAAACAAGATGTGCCATCGGTGGTCGGAGCGGACATCGCTCTTCCGCCGCTTCGCGAGATGGATCCGCTGGTTCGGGACCTCGTGGGCCGTCTCTCGTCTCATTCGACGGTTCTGGCGTGGCTCGCGACCAAGGGCCTCATCGAGAATTTCGTTTTGGTCACGCTCAACATCTCAGAAGGGCGGACACCTGCCAAATACCTCAAGCCGCTGGCTCCGAAGGGTCGCTTTCGCACGAAGGGTTCGCGAGATGTGTTGCTTCTGGATGCTCAGAGCTATGAGCGGTACAACGGCTATGGCGACGCAGTCGCGGCGCTTGACGCCTCGGAGACGGCCCGCTTGTATGCCACGCTCAAGCCGCGCATCCTCGATGCGTACGGCGAGCTCGGGCATCCTGAAGGAGACTTCGATCGTGTTCTCGAGCGGGCGATCGGAGAGTTGCTGCAGGTGCCAGTGATTACAACCGATGTCGCGCTCCGGCCGAAGGTCGCCTCGAACGCTTTCGCCGATCCGAAGCTCGAATCGTTATCAGCGGCACAAAAGCAGCTACTGCGCATGGGACCCAGGAACGTCCAGGCCGTTCAGGCGAAGCTCCGTGAGATTGCCGCAGTGCTGGCCCTACATCCATAGCGCGGGCAGGGAGGCGTTCGGCGTCCCTCCCGTTAGGGTGCTACCGGGATGATGGCGATCCGGTCGCCGCGAAATGACCCGACCCAGAGCTGGTTTCCGATCTCCACTGCCACCGTCCCGGCGCCGAACGCCTCGCTATTTGGACGGCGGACGATTTCCTTCACGCTTAGTGTGTTCGGATCGATCTTGACGATGTTGGACGTTTGCGAGCCGGGAGCGCCTCCCTGGCCCGCCGCCAGGATCGACCCGTCTCGAGCCCAGCGGATGTTGTCCACGCGAAATCCCAGCGGGACCTCGTCCCGCTTTGCCGGTGTCTGCCCGCGCGACAGGCGGAAAAACGACTGGCTCCCCCAGGCCGCGATGTAGAACCAACGGCCGTCGCTCGATATCTCGAGCCCGTTGGCGCCGGCTGCCTCGCTGCCCGGCACCGTCTTCCACCCGGTGCCCGTGTGCCACTCCCACAGCTCGCCGTTCTTCTCGCCCGCCAGCATCTTCTGTCGCGTGGCGGCATCGACACCGCGCGGAAGGAAGTTGGTCGCCACAAAGCCGCCGTCGGGCAAACCTCTAACCGAATTCAGGCCGATTGGCTCCGGCGCGACGGCGCACCCAATCCATGTCACGACCGGTGTGGCGGGGCGAGCGTCTACCTCGAATATCTCAACCGATTCCCGGCTGCCATGAGCGACGACAAAGAGCTTGTGGACCGAGTTGGCGCCTGCCTGGATCGAGAGGCCGTGCGTCGTGAACTTGGCCTTCGCCGCTGCGTCGGGCGGACCGGGGCACGTGTTGTACGTCTTCGCGTCGAAGCGCTCTTTGGGCGTCGTCCCCGGGTACACCACAGTGGCGGTCTTGTCCGTGACACGGATCAAATAGACCCCACCGCTTCCGGAGTACGCCGAAGCGACAATCCACTGCGATCCTGGTAGAGCGACCAGATCCTCTGGCGCCTGCTGACCGCAGACAAACTGCACGTCACCATCAGGGCGACAGTCTGGCGGCGCCTGTGCGGACACCCCCACGGACCACGCAAGCGCTACCGCCAGCGCCATCAACGTCAGCGTTCTCATGCAGCCTCCTTTGACCTCGCCCTTTGACCTCGCCCTTTGACCTCGCCCCTTGACCTTACCCCTTGACCTTACCCTTTGACCTTGCCCTTTGACCTTGCCCTTTGACCTTGCCCTTTGACCTCACCTTTGACCCTTGCCCTTTGCCCTTTGACCTACTTGGGACGCCCCCATCATGTGTACCAACGTCGGAGTATCATCGCCCCGCGCCCAGCGGCTCGAGCCCTGCTTTCGACACAGCCGTGCGACCCTCTGCGCCGGAGAGCGTGCGCAAAAAGGCGCGCGCCGCGTCACTGTTGGCAGCCGCGGTTACGATTGCCGCCGAATAGATCGTGGGTAACTGGATCGCAGCGGGTAGGGGGCCTGCCACTTTCACGCCCTTGTTTGGCTGCAGCTCGCTAGTGAACGTGATGCCGATTTCAGCGTCGCCTTTCGCCACGGCGTCGGCAACCTCAGACCCTTGCGTTCGATAGACGATTTTTGCTTTCATCGCATCGGCAATACCCATGCGCTGCATCAAGCCTTCGAAATATGTTCCAGACGTTCCGCCCGACGCCGGGTTGACGTAAGACACTGACCGGGCGTTGAGAAGGGCTGCCTTGAACGTGTCGGGCGTCGAAAGATCCGGAGATGGTGCGCCGGCGCGTACGCCCACGCCGATCAGAGCCCGTGCGAGATCGACGCGTGTCGCCGCTACGACACGGCCTTCTTTCTGGAGGGTATCCATGGCGGGGCTGGCGACCACGATGAGATCGGCCTTCTCTCCCGCGGCGAGCCGCCGTTGCAGCGCGCCCGTCGTGTCGCTGACGTAGACGAAGGACGTACCAGATTCGCGCCCGAACGCGGCGCCAGCCTCACGAACCGGGGCGGTCATGGCTCCGCCGACGAACACCCTGACTTCGACCTGTGCGAAGGCGAGCGCGGAGAGTAGCGCCGCCAGACAGACGAACGCACACGTTCTAAGTATTGAAAGCATTTAGCCCGCCCCCACGACTGAAGAGAATCGATCGCGTTGCCGACGGATCTTATCTCGATCACTACGGGCGAAGAAGACGGCGATCGAGTCTTCAGCCTTGGTCGAACGTGATGCGCAATGCGCGAGGAGTGGCGCGAGAGGGGTGCTGCGGTCTAGCTGGCTTTGCCGCGTTTCTTCTTCCGGGCTGCCACTCGTGCCGTCGCGGCCTTGGCCATCCGCGGCCTCCCGCCCTCGGTCACGTCTGGGGACCGGTCAACGACAACGAAGTCCGCGACTTGCCACGTATATGGCGGCTTTTGGCGTCGTTCGGTCCTGCGACGGTCGACTCGGCGGGGCTCGGTTGACCCTCGTCGGTCCTCCTTGCGCCGGTCCCACGACACGACGACTGGCAGCTCCGCCGTCTTTCGTTTGAGCACGTCGAAGCGTCGCAGGGCGCCGCGACGCACAACGATACCGACGGGGGTTGAGGGCTGTTTCGTCTGCGGCCGACCCGGTGCGTGCTTCGGTCTGCTCGCCATTGGCGACTACCTTATCGGCAATTTCTGCGCGGCACTTTGCAGCCCAGTGTGCCAGAACTGCCGCGCGGGCTCCAGAGATCAAAAACCGGGCTAGGCGCGAGTTTGCCCGAGCGACACACTTCGGTCGCAGAGGCGTTATACCCCTCGAATTCGATACACGGCGTTTCAGAACAACGGCATGTGTTCGCACAAGTGCGATGGTCGCTCCCCGCGGCAGTAACTGGCCAAGTCGCGGCGTTAACAGCCCACCGCGGCCTGGGGTTGTTGCGATCACACGGCGCTAGGGCACCGCGCAGCGCCCTTCATAGTGCGAGCTCTCAGACGAAAGCGAGCTTCTGCGGCGTGAAGTTCCGCAGGTTCGGGAAGATGTTTGCCAAATCTCCGTCGGACACTCCGAACCAGCCCCCTAGCGTGGCCGCGTACTGGTCGAGAGAGGTCGTTGGGATCCAATAGCCACGATCTCCGGCGTCATCCGGCCCGCGCAGCAGATGTTGAGGGAACGTCCCATACGGGCCACCCTGCACAGCGCCGCCGTAGACCAGATGATGGCTCCCCCACGCGTGGTCGCTGCCAATGTTGGCATTCGAGTCGCCCGTGCGGTTGAACTCGCTCTCGGTGAAGGTGGTGACCTGGTTCGACATCCCCGTCGCGTCGAGCGCCTGGTAGAACGTGCCGATCGCGGCGTCCAACGAGGCCATCAGGTTCTGGTGAGAGGCCACGAGATTCTCGTGGTTGTCGAACCCGCCCATTCCGGCAAAGAAGATCTGCCGGTTCATGCCGAGGGCACCTCGCACGGAGATGATCCGAGCTACCTGTTCCAGCTGGCGACCCAACCCGCTTTGCGGGAACGCCACGGGCAGTGCCGGCGCGCTGCTCAGCGCCGCGTTGATCTCTCGAGCGGCCTGGAGCGATCCGTCCAGCACACCGTCGGCAGCAGTGACCAGCCGTAGGCCTGAATCGAACGTGAGGAGCCGCTGCAGGGAGTTGACCCGCGCGTTCATGGCCGTGGTGCCGCCGAACGCCTCGAGCCCGAAAGTGGATCCGTTCGAGAAGTTCACTCCTTGAGTATTCGGCGCCGACAAGAACAGCGCGTTTCCACCTTGGAGCGAAACGCCTGGCGGCAGTTGACCGCTGTTCTGCGACACGACGACGTCGTTGATGCGGCCGCCCCAGCCCGTGCCTCCGCCGTTGGGATCAGAACTTTGCCACTGCTGCGTCTGGTCTGAGTGCGAGTACAGGTTCCGTGGCAACGGCGTGCTCCCGATCGTTGGTTTCATCGTCGGCCGCACGAGCGTGCCGACGTTGAAGACCGTCGCGACCCTTCCCGCGGCGTAGAGGGCCCCGGTTCTGGTGAGTGCTGGATGCAGACCGAACCCCGACGTTCCCGCCGCCAGCAGCGAGGCCTGAGGTAGAGCCACAGCCCCGCGCATGGTCTGGTACGCGCCATACCGTCCGTCGATTGGCACGATCATGTTGTTGGAGTCGTTTCCACCGAAGAGGAACACACACACCAACGCCTTGTAGTCTCCGGGGGCCTGCGCGTGCGCGGTGAACATGCCCAGTTCAACAAACTGCGAGGCGACCCCGGCCGCGCCCACGGCACAGCAGCCCTTCAGGAATTCACGACGATTTCGGCTTCTCACGATACGCTCCTTTTCCTAGGACTTACCGGTCCACCTGGGACACGCCAGGCACCAGGGTCAGGTAGATCGCCGTGCGCACACGCTCCTGCGCGTTGGTGCCCGAGGCTCCCACGGCAGCGATGATTTCAGAGCGTTCCTGGGCCGACAGGCGGCCTCCGGTAAACACGAGACCGACGTAGTCCACCAGGTCTGCAGCATTCGCAGCGCGGCTGGTGAACGGCGTGTAGTCGATGGTGACGTCCGTTCCAAATCGTCCCCCAATGACGTTGCCCACGAAGTTGGCCCTCACGAGCGCCGTCACCGACGTCAGACCCTGAAACTCCGGCCCGCCAAGCGGCGGCGTCCCGGTGTTGCGCACCCGGTACCCCGGTGAGAAGTAGCTGAAGACCGACCCCGGGAAGAACACGTTCTGACCCATCTCCGCAACTTTGGTGCTCATGAACGGATGGTCGGTGATGGTGGCGTTGAACGCCCGCAGCTGCGACAGGACGAACAGCACCGGCTCGGCCAGCTTGCCGGAAGTCGGCGTCGTGAGCGCGGCCTCTGGATGCGTCAGGATGGCTCTCACCACAGCCCCCAGGTCACCTCGCGAGCTGTCGAACACGGCCGCCACGTTCGCGACGTACGCGGGGCTCGGGTTCGAAGTCACAAGCTGCTGAATGAGCTGGCGGGAGACAAACGGCGCGACATTCGCGTGCGCAAAGATGACATCGAGCGCGTGATCGAGTTCGGTCGCGGCGTCGACTCCTGGGTCGAAACGTTCCTCGAGGAACGTTTTCGCCGTGACGTCGTGATAATTCCTGTTGGCGGCGATCGCCTCCATCGGCACGCCGAAGTTCTCAGACGCACGCCCTGTTGGAACAGTCGCGGCGTTGCCGTCACCGTAGGTCCAGCCCGTCAGGATGCGCGCGAGGGCTTTGACATCGTCCTCTGAGTAAGTTGGTACCGGCCCAGGCATCGGCGTGCCATCAGGGTTCAGCTGACTGAGACCCAGCGTAAAGAGCTGCATCAGCTCGCGCGCGTAGTTCTCGTTGGCCGGAATGTTGTTGTTGAAGGCCTGCGCCCGGTTGTTGACCATGTTCAGGTAGCGACCCATCGCGGGATTCAGCGTCACGGCCTTCATCAGGTCTCGGTAGTTCCCGAACGCCCCGTTCATCATCAGGCGGTAGTACGTGATGATCGCTCTGGAGTTGTTGACCTCAACTGCAGACACGACCCAGATTTTGTGCAGCGCCCATGCGACGCGCTGGCGCAGCTGATCCGGGCCGCTCATCGCCAGGCTCATGAAGTGCTCCTGGGCCGTCTCCACCGACTGGTCGAACAGGGCGTCTGGATAGACCGAAGGCGCGGCCGCGAACTGTTCGGCCAGGAACGCATCGACACCGCCTCTTACGATGCGATCGACGTCGCCTGGCTTGGGGCCCCAGGTTGACTGACGCAATAGCCGGAACGACGAGATAACCGTCGGGTCCGCGCTCGGGGGCGGAACCTGCGGAGTCGCGCTGACCTCCGCCGAGCGCGCTCCCTCGCCGCCGGCCCCGATCGCCGTCACCTTGTAGAAGAAGGTCGTGCCGTTGGTGAGGCCCGTGTTGACGAAGGGCGGCGCGACAATCGCGGGACCCACGGGAGCGGGCGCTTGCCCCCCGGCAGTTGTGCCTCGATAGACGTTGTACGCCGTTGCCCCTGTCACGGGGGTCCATGAGACGGTGATCTGCCCGTTGCCCGGTGCGGCCGAGACGCCAGAGGGTGCCGCCGGCGGCGGCGTCGGCGGTGGCGGCGTCACCGACACGACGGCCGAGAAGGGGCCATCGCCGCCAGCGTTACGCGCGGCCACGCGGTACGAGAACGTGACGCCAATCGCCGGCCCTGGTTGGCTGAAGGTCGGGGTCGTGACGGTGGCGATGGGCGTGGTGTCGAAGGCTGACGTTGTCGTGCGGAAGACGCGATAGCTTGTGGCTGTCGCGACAGGGTCCCACGTGAGCGTGACGGTTCCGTTGTTGAGTGAAGACAAGAGGTTCTGGGGCGCAGCCGCCGGCGGCGGCGTAGCCGGAGGCAGCGTGACGACCACGACCGCCGAGGCGGGCCCATCACCACCCGCGTTGCGCGCCGTAACTTTGTAGGAGTAAGTGACGCCGGTCACCAGACCGGTCTGCGTAAAGGTTGGAGTGGTGACCGTCGCGATGGGCGTCCCATCGAACGTGCCGGTCGTGGTACGGAATACGCGGTAGCTCGCGGCTCCTGGGACGGCGCCCCACGTGAGGGTAACCTTCGGGCCGTCGAGCGACGACACGAGATTTGCGGGCGCTACGGCGGGCGGCGGGGTCGGCGACGGCAGCGGCTGCGCGAACACAAGGGGTGATCGCGCACTCTCGCCGCCTTCGGCAAGAGCTCGCACACGATAGAAGTACTTCCTGCCGTTGATCAGGCCCGTATCGACGAATGTCAGCGCGGTAACGTTGGTCGCGACGGGCGCAAATGTATGGTGTTCCCACCTCGTACTGCGGAACACAGCGTAGCGCGTGGCGCCAGTCGAGGCCCGCCAGGTCAGCTTGACTTGTTGATCCCCGGCGACAGCCGCAAGGCCGGCTGGCGGTGCGAGCGGCAACGCGCGCACCTCAGCCGACAACGGACCCATGCCCCCTCGATTGAACGCCGCTACTTTGTAGGCGTACATCGTTCCGAGAGCCAGGTGCCCGTTCCAGTACCGTGACCAACCCGATGTGCCCACTGGATTCGGATCCCACACCCCGGCGACGCTCCTGAAGATGCGATACCCCGTAGCGCCCGCAACGGGCCGCCAGTCGAGGACGACGTGTGCGTTTTCCGCGTCCGCCCTGAGGTTCTGGGGCGCGGCAGCTGGTGGTGGGGGCGGAGGGGGCGGCGTCCTCGTGGTGTTCTCGTGGTGCCTGCGTCGAGCTGCATAGGCAGCGCAAGCGAGATCACAAAAATCGTGAGTGCCGCGCTGAGCCAAGCACGTGTCTGTCGTGTCACAGCCGATCCCTCCCGCGCAAGATTCGTCGATGCGCCTACACGGCCGCAGAGTGTTCTGCAGCCGGCCGCGGCAGTGCAGGTTTTGTTCCCCTCGACAAATTCGCAGACGTGTTGAAGTACCTCGGTTGAGGCGGGACCGTCGCGTAACGGTTATGGCGCCGCTCTGACGAATGTCGATCGACGCGGCGCACCATCGCCTCTGCGACTGGGCCGTTCGACGACGATGAGCGATTTCAAAGACGGTCGATCCAAGCGAGATGTGTCGCGACTCGCATCGTGAGGGGCCACGATGCTCACGGGCGTATGGCGCAAGCTCGGCTGGCGTTTCGTGAGTAGTGGGAGCGGTGTGACCCGAGTGTCAGGCGAGACGCTCGCGCACCAGGGGCACGACCTGAGTCCCATAGAGCTCGATGCTCGTCATGAGCTTCTCGTGCGGTAAGGTGCCGTTGCTGTATTTGAGGTCGAAACGTGAAAGGCCGAGGGCCTTGACGGCCCGCACGATCTTCGTCGCAACCGTTTGAGGAGAGCCAACGAACAGGGCGCCTTCAGGGCCCGCTTCGCGTTCGAAATGCGCGCGACCGATCGGCGACCATCCGCGCTCGGCGCCGATCCGGTTCATCAAGCCCGCGTAATGTGGCCACAGGTCTTCCTTCGCTTCTTCATCGGTCACGGCCACATGCCCGGGTGAATGCACACCGATTGGCTGGCTCTGCTTGCCGAATCGCGCCAACCGCTCACGGTACAACTCCGCGTACGGGGCGAACCGCGCAGGGTCTCCTCCGATGATGGCCAGCATGAGAGGCAGGCCATAGTGGGCCGCACGAACGACCGATTCCGGAGTGCCACCGACAGCCACCCACGCGTGCAGCGTCCCCGTCTCGCTCGGCGGATACACGATCTGGCCGGAGAGGGGTGTGCGCAGACGTCCGCTCCAGGTGACTGGTTCAGGCTTGAGCAGTTCGGCCAAAAGCTGCAGCTTCTCCTCGAACAGGTCCTCGTAGTTGGAGAGGTCATAGCCGAACAGCGGAAACGATTCGGTGAACGAACCGCGGCCCACGATCACTTCGGCGCGGCCGCTCGAAATGGCGTTCAACGTGGAGAATCGCTGAAACACTCGCACAGGGTCGTCTGAGCTCAAGACCGTGACCGCCGAGCCCAAATGGATGCGCGTGGTCTTGGCGGCGATGGCCGCCAACACGACTTCAGGAGCGGAAATCGAGAAGTCCTTTCGATGGTGTTCGCCCACGCCGAAGAAGGCGAGCCCCACCTGATCGGCGAGCGCGCCTTCGGCGACGACATGGCGGAGCACTTCCGCCTGCGCAAGTGGCCGTCCTTCGTGGTCGATGGTGACGTCCCCGAACGTATCAAGACCCAGTTCAATCGTGTGCGGCATGTTCCTTCATTTCAACCGATATCCACATTCAGGTGCAAAGCAACCGTAGCTGTCCAGAAAGCCTGGCCGCCATCGTTGTAAACTGTCCCGACGGTGAGCCAGAAATCTCATCATCTCTCGGCCGACTGCCGGGGCATTCATTGAGGAGTGAGCGTCTCATGACATCGAAAGGCATTCTCACGATCGGGTTCTGCGTGCTCGCTTCGACCTTCGCCGTCGGCCAGAGCGAGGCGCCGCGCTTGCCACCGGCGCCGGCCAATCCTCCTGCGCCGTCCTTGCAGTCGGCGGCCGACCCCGGCTACGCGGCTCTGATTGCGATGTGCAAGACCGCACCGCCCGCTCGCGGCGGACGTGCAGGCGGTGCAGCTCGCGGCGCCGGAGCCGGCCGCGGCGGTCAAACTCCGGGGCCCAGGGACTACATGGTGACCGAGATTCCTGGGGTCATTTCCGCTGGACAGAGGTGGAAGTTCGTCTGGCAGGAAGCGGGCAACAACGGCGACGGCATTGTCGGCACGAGCGATGGCGGTCTGCTGCTCGCGCAGAACGACAACAGCAAGGTCGTTAAGCTCGACACGAACGGCAAGGCGTCGGTTGTCTACTCCGACACGCATACCGGCGGCGCGCTCTCGATGAGCTCGAAGGGCGCTTTGTTCATCAACGAGCGAGGCCTACACGCGGCCGTGGTGCAGCTCGCCCCGCAACGCAGAGTCTTGGCGGACGCCTATCAGGGCGACCCGCTCGATTGCATCGGCGGAGCGATCAACGATCTCACCGCGGACAGCAAGGGCGGCGTGTATTTCACGATGGGCGGGCTCTTTCACGTCAGCCCGAAAGGCGTAGTCACGAGGTACGGTGAGAATCTCACCACGAACGGGGTCATCCTCAGCGCGAATGAGAAGACGCTATACGTGACCAACGGTCCGTCGCTCGCAGCCTTCGACGTTCAGCCGGATGGCTCGTTGACCAATCAGCGCGAATTCGTGAAGCTCGAGGGCGGCGTTGGCGGAGACGGCAGCACCATTGACGCGGCCGGACGCATCTACGTCACCACCAACCCGGGTGTTCAGGTGATCAGTCCCGAAGGCAAGTATCTCGGCACCATTCCCACGCCGCGCGGCGTGATCACCACCGCGTTTGGCGGGAAGGACAAGAAGACGCTCTTCATCCTCGCTCGAGGCGCCACCGACGCCGACGGCAATGACGTCGCCAATGCCGCCCAGGTCTATGCGATCCAGATGATCGCGCAGGGCTATAAGGGCCGCGCGAAGTAGGGCCGGTCCTTCTGGACCGGCCGCAGTCATCGCACTAGGGGCCAACAGAAAGCGCAGCCGCACTCAGGCTCACATTCCCCACACCCGACGCCGACGTCATCACCCACGTCACCGTCAGCAGTTGGCCCGCACTCGCCGCCCGGTACGTCAACGTATAGTTCCGGTCGTAGTTGTCGTTGACGTTCGTGTCGGTCGCCGCCGTGTCGCTGTAATCCACCGCCGACCCGTCCGACAGGCGTGCCGTCAACTGGCCCCCACTCAAGTAGCCGCCCACATGGACAATCAGCCGCCGACTGGTCGTGTCGGCCGGCGCTGTGAACGAAAACCCGTTCCCGATCCCCCGGATATACACGCCCTCCTTGCTGTTGGTGCCACTCGCCGTCGGCGTACCCCCGGTCCACGAGATCGGGCGGAGATCATCGGAATACGTCAGCACCGGGCCCGTGCCCACCATCGTGTAACTGCTTAGTTGCGCCGTCACACCCGCCTTGCGTGTCAGCCCGGCCACCCTCCAGTGCACCCAGTCCACGCTCCCTTCCGTCGTCAGGTTCACCGCCGCCGTCGATGTCGTCACGGCGCCCGACAAGGACCCGCTTGCGCCCACCGGCGTATTCGTCAAGCTGAAGGTCGCCGGCATTGCCACACCCGCCGTGCTCGCCGTCACCGAGTAGCTCCCCGCTATGCCGTTCGCCGTCAAGGCGGGGGCCGTCGCAATCCCGCTTCCGTTCGTCGTCGCGGAGACACTGACTACGCCGCCGAAGCTCCCGCTCGCGCTCGCGCCGCCGCTCGGCGCCGTGAACGTCACCATCACGCCGGACACGGGATTGCTGCCCGCATCCCGGACCGTCGCTTGCAGCGCCGTCGCAAACACCGTATTGATCGTTGCGCTCTGCGGCGTCCCCGCCGTGGCGACAATGCTGCTCGGGACACCAACCAGCGAGAGCGCGGCCGCACTCAGGCTCACATTCCCCACACCCGACGCCGACGTCATCACCCACGTCACCGTCAGCAGTTGGCCCGCACTCGCCGCCCGGTACGTCAACGTATAGTTACGGTCGTAGTTGTCGTTGACGTTCGTGTCGGTCGCCGCCGTGTCGCTGTAATCCACCGCCGACCCGTCCGACAGGTGCGCCGTCAACCGGCCCCCGCTGAGATACCCCCCCACGTGCACGATCAGCCGTCGAGTGGTCGTGTCGGCCGGCGCTGTGAACGAAAACCCGTTCCCGATCCCCCGGATATACACGCCCTCCTTGCTGTTGGTGCCACTGGCCGTCGGCGTCCCCCCGGTCCACGAGATCAGTCGGAGATCATCGGAATACGTCAGCACCGGGCCCGTGCCCACCATCGTGTAGCTACTCAGTTGGGCCGGCACGCCTGCCTTGCGTGTCAGCCCGGCCACGCTCCAATGCACCCAATCCGCGCTCCCTTCTGTGGTCAGATTGATCGCCGCCGTCGATGTCGTCACGGCGCCCGCTATCGAGCCACCCCCGCCCCCCACCGCCGTATTCGTCAGGCTGAAATTCGCCGGCGTCGCCACACCGGCGACGCTCGCCGTCACCGAATAACTGCCCGCCGTCCCGTTCGCCGTGAAGGTCGGAGCCGTCGCCACCCCGCTCGCGTCCGTCGTCGCCGACACGCTCGCCACGCCACTGAAGTTCCCGCTCGCGCCGCTGCCCGGCGCCGTGAACGTCACCGTCACCCCCGGCACCGGCGCGCTACTCGCATTCCGGACCGTCGCTTTGAGCGCCGTCGCGAATGCCGTGTTGATCGTCGCGCTCTGCGGCGTTCCCGCCGTGGCCGTCACACTCGCCGCCGGCGCCGCCGTATTGGTCAAGCTGAAACTCGCCGGTGTCGCGACACCCGCCGTGCTCGCAGTGACTGAATAGCTACCTACCGTCCCGTTCGCCGTGAAGGTCGGAGCCGTCGCCACCCCGCTCGCGTCCGTCGTCGCCGACACGCTCGCCACGCCACTGAAGTTCCCGCTCGCGCCGCTGCCCGGCGCCGTGAACGTCACCGTCACCCCCGGCACCGGCGCGCTACTCGCATTCCGGACCGTCGCTTTGAGCGCCGTCGCGAATGCCGTGTTGATCGTCGCGCTCTGCGGCGTTCCCGCCGTGGCCGTCACACTCGCCGCCGGCGCCGCCGTATTGGTCAAGCTGAAACTCGCCGGTGTCGCGACACCCGCCGTGCTCGCAGTGACTGAATAGCTACCTACCGTCCCGTTCGCCGTGAAGGTCGGAGCCGTCGCCACCCCGCTCGCGTCCGTCGTCGCCGACACGCTCGCCACGCCACTGAAGTTCCCGCTCGCGCCGCTGCCCGGCGCCGTGAACGTCACCGTCACCCCCGGCACCGGCGCGCTACTCGCATTCCGGACCGTCGCTTTGAGCGCCGTCGCGAATGCCGTGTTGATCGTCGCGCTCTGCGGCGTTCCCGCCGTGGCCGTCACACTCGCCGCCGGCGCCGCCGTATTCGTTAGGCTGAAACTCGCCGGCGTCGCCACACCGGCGACGCTCGCCGTCACCGAATAACTGCCCGCCGTCCCGTTCGCCGTGAAGGTCGGGGCCGTCGCCACCCCGCTCGCGTCCGTCGTCGCCGACACGCTCGCCACGCCACTGAAGTTCCCGCTCGCGCCGCTGCCCGGCGCCGTGAACGTCACCGTCACCCCCGGCACCGGCGCGCTACTCCCATCCTGCACCGTCGCCTTGAGGGCCGTCGCGAACGCCGTGTTGATTGTCGTGCTCTGCGGCGTTCCCGCCGTGGCCGTCACACTCGCCGCCGGCGCCGCCGTATTGGTCAAGCTGAAACTCGCCGGTGTCGCGACACCCGCCGTGCTCGCAGTGACTGAATAGCTACCTACCGTCCCGTTCGCCGTGAAGGTCGGAGCCGTCGCCACCCCGCTCGCGTCCGTCGTCGCCGACACGCTCGCCACGCCACTGAAGTTCCCGCTCGCGCCGCTGCCCGGCGCCGTGAACGTCACCGTCACCCCCGGCACCGGCGCGCTACTCCCATCCTGCACCGTCGCCTTGAGGGCCGTCGCGAACGCCGTGTTGATTGTCGTGCTCTGCGGCGTCCCCGCCGTAGCGACAATGCTTCCAGTGGGAGCGCCGATCACGGAGAGGGCAGCCGCACTGAGGCTCACATTCCCCCCTCCCGACGTCATCACCCACGTCACCGTCAGCAGTTGACCCGCACTCGCCGCTCTGTACGTCAACGTGTAGTTGCGGTCGTAGTTGTCGTTGACGTTCATGTCGGTCGGAGCTGTGTCGCTGTAGTCCACTACCGACGCGTCCGACAGGTGCGCCGTCAACCGGCCCCCACTGAGATACCCCCCCACGTGCACGATCAATTGCCGGTTGGTCGTGTCCGCCGGCGCCGTGAACGAAAACCCATTGCCGCTGGCCCGGATAAAGACGCCCTCCTTGCTGTTGCTCCCACTCGCTGCCGGCGTCCCCCCGGTCCACGAGATCAGTCGGAGATCATCGGAATATGTCAGCACCGGGCCCGTGCCTACCATCGTGTAGCTGCTCAGTTGCGCCGTCACGCCCGCCTTGCGAGTCAGGCCAGCTACGCGCCAATGCTCCCAGTCCGCGGTCCCTTCCGTCGTCAGGTTCACCGCCGCCGTTGACGTCGTGACTGTGCCTGTTAAGGACCCGCCTCCACCCCCCAATGGCGTATTCGTCAGACTGAAGGCCGCCGGCGTCGCGACGCCAGCGGTGTTCGCCGTTACCGAATAGGTGCCCGTCGTCCCGTTCGCCGTCAAGGTCGGCGCGGTCGCCACCCCGCTCGCGTCCGTCACCGCATTGACGCTCGCCGCGCCGCCGAAGCTCCCGCTCGCGCCACTACCCGGCGCCGTGAACGTCACAGTAATTCCCGCCACTGGATTGCTGCCCGCATCCTGGACCGTCGCTTGGAGCGCGGTTGCAAACGCTGTATTGATCGTCGCGCTCTGCGGTGTCCCCGCCGTGGCAACAATGCTGCTCGGGACGCCAACCAGCGAGAGGGCGGTCGCACTCAGGCTCACATTCCCCACACCCGACGCCGACGTCATCACCCACGTCACCGTCAGCAGTTGGCCCGCACTCGCCGCCTTGTACGTCAGCGTGTAGTTGCGGTCGTAGTTGTCGTTGACGTTCGTATCGGTTGCCGATGTGTCGCTGAAATCCATCGCCGACCCGTCCGACAGATGCGCCAGCAGCCGCCCCCCACTGAGATACCCCCCCACGTGTACGATCAGCCGCCGCGTGGTCGTGTCGGCCGGCGCCGTGAACGAAAACCCGTTCCCGATCCCGCGGATATAGACGCCCTCTCTACTGTTGCTGCCACTCGCCGTCGGCGTGCCTCCCGTCCACGAGATCGCACGCAGATCATCGGCATACGTCAGCACCGGGCCCGTGCCCACCATCGTGTAAGTGCTCAGTTGCGCCGTCACACCCGCCTTGCGGGTCAGCCCGGCCACGTTCCAATGCACCCAGTCCGCGCTGCCTTCCGTCGTCAGGTTGACAGCCGCCGTCGACGTCGTCACCGCACCCGCTAACGAGCCGCTCGCCCCCACCGCGACATTCGTCAGATTGAACGTCGCCGGCGTCGGCACGCCCGCCACGCTCGCCGTCACCTCGAACCCGCCGACGATCTCGTTCGCGGTGAACGCAGGAGCCGTCGCAATCCCGCTGGTGTCACTCACCGCCGCCGCGCTCGCGACACCACCGAAGGCGCCGCTTGCACCGCTGGCCGGCGCCGTGAATGTCACAGTCACCCCTGACACCAGAATTTCATTCACGTCCCGCACCGTCGCTTGCAGCGTCGCCGCAAACGATGCATTGATCACGGTGCTCTGTGGTGTCCCCGCTGTCGCCGTCACGCTCGCCGCCGCCCCCGCCGTGATGAGCCCGTAGACGTTGAGGACGTTGTCGAATGAGGCTAAATACACTTTCCCGTTAGCAACGGTTGGCGGGGACCATTTCGCCCAACTCCCGGAGTAATCGCGCGTCGGATTCTGATTGCTGTTCCACAGTTCCCGGCTCAGGTCGGACGCATCCAACGCAGACAGAATTCCAGGAAAGGCCCCGCCGTTGGAGGCGCCTGTTGAGGAATATGCTGCCCACAGAATGCCTGTGCCCGGCGTCGTGCCGTTGGCGGAGATCGACATGCCCGGCTCATTTGCATAACCGTCTGGCACGTTGAACGTGCTTTGAGAGATCGGCGTGGTGTTGAACAGAGACCCCTGAAACGCAAACGCCTTGGCCGTATCGAAACGGCCCCAGAGATAGAGCGTCGAGTTGTAGAACACGTTTCGGGCGAAGAGGCCGCCCGGACCTGATAACGCGCTGTAAGTTGCTTGCCACTCCTGCGTCACCTGATTGACCGCGTTGAACTGCCCGAGGTCATTCGTATCGTTGAGAAATATCCTGCCATCCTTGCCGCCGCCAACGACAAACGAGGTGCCCGGAATCAGAATCGGACCGCTGGCACCGTAGTCGATATCAAACTGGTTGAGTAGGTCACTGTTGGACGGGGTGAAGTAGTCGACGACTGCCAGATCGGGCGTGCTCAACTTGATGAGGCTGCTCCCATACGCAATCCCGGAGGTGACCTGCTCCGAGTGGCCCGTCTGCACGTAGATGTTCCCAGCGGAATCGGCAGCCAGACCAACGCCGCCCTGCCAGATACCCGCCCCTTGTCCATGAGGCGTAAGGCACTGGATTCCGGTCTGTTGCAGCGTGGTCGCGTCATAGCCAAACACCCAGCCGTGATATGGTTTCAGGTCGTTGTGCGAGCCGAATCCAATGTAGATGCGCCCATTCAACAGCAACAGACCGGGACGCTGAAGCTGCATGCGCGGGTCAAACGTCAGGACACCACCGACGCTGTCTAACGCGGTGCCTGGCACGCTCCCCGCAATCACGGCCGGACTCCCGGCTCGCGCGAGTCCGGTCTTGATGTCCAGGGCGTGGAGTCGGAAGATCACCGCACCGCCCTCATAGCTTTGCGCCACGACATACAGCGTGTTCGACGTTAGGTCGATGACCGGCGTACTCGTAATACCGATCTCGATGATGATGTCGTCGGTGATGTCGAGCACGGCGATGGGCACCGCAGGACCTAGGCTGACGTGCCAGAGCGGCGTCGATTCCGAGGGCGTGTCCGCGTCATACGCGTACACACTGTTGTGCTCGGTCGCCACGAAGACGACGTTGTGGACGCCTCGCCCTGGAATATCGAGATCCGGGACATACAGCGGTTGGGCGTAGATTTGCCCGTCCACGCTGCGCGAGAAAAGCTTGCCGAACGTGTCGACGTTGACGTTCGACGTGGTAAGGGTGGTCTCGCTAGGATTCGTTCCCGTACGGTTGGGATCGTTGAAGTGCGTGGTGACCGCTTGGCCCGATACCACGGCGGGGCACCCGCCGAGAACCAAACAACCGACGGCTGTGTATGTAATGAGTCTTATTGAAAAGATGACAAGAAACCTAGTAGACAGTGTCCGAAACCACGTGAGCATCGAATGTATGGAGGACGCTCTCGTGTATGTCATGTGAATTCCGTCGATAACTGACGAGCGGGTCTACGCTCGACACTCTGGCGTACTGCCACGTGCCACACCTGCCAGAGTTGTGCACCGGCGAAGGCCGGCTCAGCAACGCGCTACGGCTGACGTCCGTTCGAGCGATACTCGGGATTGGAGAGTTGCTCGGCGAGCCGATGGACTGGATTATCAACTGGTATCCAGCTGCGGCGAAAGAGGTATTGCGCCAATCAGGATTGGTTGAGCTTGATGACCTGGTTAAGACTTCGTGCGGAACCCCAAATTGAAGGGCTCTAAATGTCCCGTTGTGGAACATTGCGTGGGGATCCCCCTAGGTTGTTCCCGCGTTCGGGTCATTCAAGTTCGTTTATTTAACACGATAGCGGAACGCCAGCAGCAGTTGGCCGCGCGGCTCAGAGGACGAATCGGCGTGCCGGTTCGGAAGGCATGACGCTCACGGCGACCATCTACAATTTCGACATCGAACTTGCAGACACGGATCGTCACGTCTACGAGTCGCTGGCACTCCGAGTTGCGCGGCATCCCTCCGAGTCCGAAGAGTATCTCGTGGCGCGCGTGCTCGCGTACTTGCTGGAGTTCGGGGAGGGCATCGAGTTTTCGCGCGCCGTGTCCGACCCTGACGAGCCACCGATCGCGATTCGCGATCTGACGGGCGCGATCACGACGTGGATCGACATCGGCACGCCGGATGCGCCGCGGCTCCACAAGGCGTCGAAGGCTGCAGCGCGCGTCGCGGTCTACACGCACAAGGACCCGACGCAGTTTCTGAAACAGTTAGCCGGCAAGAAGATTCACCACGCTCAGGCGCTGGAGCTCTACGCCATCGATCGGGCTCTTGTGAGTGCGCTGGTCGCGCGTCTCGAGCGGCGCGTCACCTTTAGCCTGTCGATCGCTGAACGCGAACTGTATCTATCGATCGGTCAGGAGAACCTCACCGGTAAAGTCTTTCGCCTGATTCGCGACGAGTAAGCCGCACGTGACACTTCCCGCCCTGATTGCGCTAGGGGCCGCTAGCCAAGGAGAGTGCGGCCGCACTCAGGCTCACGTTGCCAGTCCCGGATGTCATGATCCACATCACCGTCAGCGTCTGCCCCGCACTCGCCGCCTTGTACGTCAGCGTGTAGTTGCGATCGTAATTGTCGTTGACGTTCGTGGCAGTCGCTGCCGTGTCGCTGTAATCCACCGCCGACCCGTCCGACAGATGCGCTGTCAGCCGACCCCCACTCAGGTAGCCGCCCACGTGCACGATCAGCCGCCGGCTGATCGTCTCGGCCGGCGCCGTGAATGAAAACCCATTCCCCACGGCCCGGATGTAGACGCCCTCCTTGCTGTTGGTGCCACTCGCCGTCGGCGTTCCGCCCGTCCACGAGATCAAGCGAAGATCATCGAAGTACGTCAGCACCGGGCCCGTCCCCACCATCGTGTAGCTGCTCAATTGCGCCGCGACCCCCGCCTTCCGCGTCAGGCCTGTCGTGCTCCAATGGACCCAGTCCGCACTGCCTTCGGTCGCCACGTTCACCGTCGCCGTCGACGTCGTCACCGCCCCCGCTAACGAGCCACTCCCGCCCCCGCTCGCCGCCGTGTTCGTCAAACTGAAGGTCGCTGGCGTCGCCACTCCGGCCGTGCTCGCCATCACCGCGTAAATGCCAGTTGTCCCATTCGCCGTGAAGGCCGGTGCCGTGGCGACACCGCTGCTGTCCGTCACTACCGCGACGCTCGCTAGACCACTGAACCGGCCGCTCGCGCCACTAGCGGGCACTGTAAACGTCACCAATACCCCCGATACCGGCGCGTTACTCGCGTCCCGTACCGTCGCTTTGAGCGCCGTCGCAAACGCCGTGTTGATCGCCGCACTCTGCGGCGTCCCAGCCGTGGCGACAATGCTTCCACTCGCGCCGACCACCGAGAGCGCGGCCGCACTCAGGCTTACGTTGCCCGTCCCGGACGTCATCACCCACGTCACCGTCAGCGTCTGCCCCGCAGTCGCTGCCTTGTAGGTCAGCGTGTAGTTGCGATCGTAGTTGTCGTTGACATTCGTGTCGGTCGCCGACGTGTCGCTGTAGTCCACTGCCGACCCGTCCGACAGATGCGCCAGAAGCCGCCCCCCACTGAGATACCCCCCCACGTGCACGATCAGCTGCCGACTGCTGGTGTCGGCCGGCGCCGTGAATGAAAACCCATTCCCGACCGCCCGGATATAGACGCCCTCCTTGCTGTTGGTGCCACTCGCCGTCGGCGTCCCGCCCGTCCACGAGATCAAGCGGAGATCATCGAAGTACGTCAGCACCGGGCCCGTCCCCACCATCGTGTAGCTGCTCAGTTGCGCCGCGACCCCCGCCTTCCGCGTCAGGCCTGCCGTGTTCCAATGCACCCAGTCCGCACTACCTTCGGTCGCCACGTTCACCGCCGCCGTTGACATCGTCACCGCCCCCGCTAAGGAGCCGCTCCCGCCCCCGCTCGCCGCCGTGTTCGTCAAACTGAAGGTCGCTGGCGTCGCCACACCCGCGGTCGTCGCCGTCACCGCGTGGCTGCCCGCAGTGCTGTTCGCCGTCAAGGTCGGGGCCGTCGCAACTCCGCTGCTGTCGGTCATCGCCGACACGCTCGATGCGCCACCAAAGCTCCCGCTCGGGCCACTGGCCGGCGCCGTGAACGTCACCTGCACTCCTGGCATTGGAGTGCTACTCGCGTTCCTGACCGTCGCTTTGAGCGCCGTGGCAAATGGCGTGTTGATCGTCGTGCCTTGTGGGGTCCCCGCCGTCGCCGTCACGCTCGCCACAGCTCCGGCCGTATTCGTCAAACTAAATGTCGCTGGCGTCGCCACACCCGCGGTCGTCGCGGTCACCACATAACTGCCAGTCGTTCCATTCGCCGTGAAGGCCGGCGCCGTCGCAACACCGCCGCTGTCGGTTGTCGCCGCGACACTCGCTAGACCGCTGAACCGGCCGCTCGCGCCACTGGCGGGCACTGTAAACGTCACCGACACCCCCGATACCGGCGCGTTACTCGCGTTCCGCACCGTCGCTTTGAACGCCGTCGCAAACGCCGTGTTGATCGCCGCACTCTGCGGCGTCCCAGCCGTGGCGACAATGCTTCCACTCGCGCCGACCACCGAGAGCGCGGCCGCACTCAGGCTTACGTTGCCCGTCCCGGACGTCATCACCCACGTCACCGTCAGCGTCTGCCCCGCAGTCGCTGCCTTGTAGGTCAGCGTGTAGTTGCGATCGTAGTTGTCGTTGACATTCGTGTCGGTCGCCGACGTGTCGCTGTAGTCCACTGCCGACCCGTCCGACAGATGCGCCAGAAGCCGCCCCCCACTGAGATACCCCCCCACGTGCACGATCAGCTGCCGACTGCTGGTGTCGGCCGGCGCCGTGAATGAAAACCCATTCCCGACCGCCCGGATATAGACGCCCTCCTTGCTGTTGGTGCCACTCGCCGTCGGCGTCCCGCCCGTCCACGAGATCAAGCGGAGATCATCGAGGTACGTCAGCACCGGGCCCGTCCCCACCATCGTGTAGCTGCTCAGTTGCGCCGCGACCCCCGCCTTCCGCGTCAGGCCTGCCGTGTTCCAATGCACCCAGTCCGCACTACCTTCGGTCGCCACGTTCACCGCCGCCGTTGACATCGTCACCGCCCCCGCTAAGGAGCCGCTCCCGCCCCCGCTCGCCGCCGTGTTCGTCAAACTGAAGGTCGCTGGCGTCGCCACACCCGCGGTCGTCGCCGTCACCGCGTGGCTGCCCGCAGTGCTGTTCGCCGTCAAGGTCGGGGCCGTCGCAACTCCGCTGCTGTCGGTCATCGCCGACACGCTCGATGCGCCACCAAAGCTCCCGCTCGGGCCACTGGCCGGCGCCGTGAACGTCACCTGCACTCCTGGCATTGGAGTGCTACTCGCGTTCCTGACCGTCGCTTTGAGCGCCGTCGCAAACGGCGCGTTGATCGTCGTACTCTGTGGAGTCCCCGCCGTCGCCGTCACACTCGCTGCCGGCGCCACCGTGATGAGCCCAAAGACGTTGAGCACATTGTCAAACGACGCCAGATACACTTTGCCGTTCGCAACGGTTGGAGGGGACCACTTGGCCCAGCTGCCCGAGTAATCGCGCGCGGCATTCTGATTGCTGTTCCACAGCTCGCGAGTCAGGTCGGACGCATCGAATGCGGAGAGAACTCCCGGAAATGCCCCGCCGTTCGAAGCGCCGGTTGAGGAATACGCAGCCCAGAGAATGCCTGTGCCCGGACTGGTGCCGTTGGCAGAGATCGACATACCCGGCTCATTCGAATACCCGTCTGGCACGTTAAACGTGCTTTGCGAGATCGGCGTGGTGTTGAAGAGCGACCCCTGAAATCTAAACGCCTTGAGCGTGTCGAAACGACCCCACAGATAGAGCGTCGAGTTGTAATACACGTTTCTGGCGAACAGACCGCCGGGGCCCGTCAATGCACTATTGGTGGCCTGCCACTCCTGCAGCACTTGATTCACAGGGTGGAACTGCCCGAGGTTATTTGTGTTGTTCAGAAACATTCGGCCGTCTTTGCCGCCCCCGACGACAAACGTTGTTCCCGGAATCAGAATCGGACCGCTCGCGCCGTAGTCGATATCAAATTGGTCGAGTGCGTTTCTGTTCGACGGGCTGAAGTAGTCGACGATCGTCAGATTGGGCGTGCTCAGCTTAACCAGGCTGTTGCCATATGAAATCCCCGCGGTGACCTGCTCCGCGTGGCCCGTTTGGACATAGATGTTCCCAGCGGTATCGGCCGCGAGCCCTACGCCACCCTGCCAAATACCAGCGCCCTGTCCATTAGGAGTGAGAGACTGAACAGCCGTCCGTTGCAGCGTCGCCGCGTTGTATCCAAAGAGCCAGCCGTGATAGGGCTGCAGATCATTGTGCGAGCCGAATCCTATGTAGATCCGCCCATTCAACAGCAACAACCCGGGGCGCTGCAGTGCCGTGCGCGCGTCAAACGTCAGGACCCCACTGACGCTGTCTGACGCTGTGCCCGGCACGCTCCCAGCAATGACTACCGGACTCCCGGCTCGAGCAAGGCCCGTCTTGATGTCCAGCGCATGAAGTCGGAAGCTCACCACACCGCCCGCGTAGGTGTGGGCGACGACGTAGATCGTGTTCGTCGTGACGTCGATGACCGGTGGACCCGTAACGCCGATTTCCTGAATGATGTCGTCGCTGATATTCAGGACCGCGATAGGCACCGACGGACCGAGATTGGCCTGCCACAGCGGCGTCGATTCCGAGGGAGTGTCCGCGTCATAGGCATACACGCTGTTGTGCTCGGTCGCCACGAAGACGACGTTGTGAACCCCTCGCCCGGGAATATCGAGAGCGGGCACATAGAGTGGTTGTGCATAGATCTGCCCATCTACGCTGCGTGAGAACAGTTTGCCGAAGCTGTCGACATTGACGTTCGACGTCGTGAGTGTGGTCTCGCTCGGATTCGTCCCCGTCCGATGGGGATCGTTGAAGTGCGTGGTCACCGCCTGGCCCGACACGACGCGGCTTGCGCCGACGATCAGGCAACAGAAGACTGTATAAGCGACGAACCTTCTTGAAAAGATGACTCGAGTAAGAACCCTATTTGGAGTGAGAGGCAGCCACCTGAGAAGTAGACCGCGGGCAAACAATCTGGCGTTTTTCATGCGAATTTGGTTTAAAACTCATCGGCGGTCTTGTGCCGCCCAAAGTCAGTGGGTCGAAGGAGACGTATGGACTTCGCCAAAGTGCAATGATCGCTCCACCACCGAGGTCCACCGGATGAGGTAAGCCTGGTTCCGTTAATTGGATTGGAAGACTTCAGTGTTGACTCGGATGGGTGTTACGTTTGTCACATCGCGAAACACAAGCGTCATTCACACATCGTTTGTTGGGGACTGCGCGACGACGCTGGTCAGGGACCGCTGATCTCGGAGAGAGCCGCCGCCAGGCTCACGTTCTCTGTGCCGGCCGTCATCACCCACGTCACCGTCAGTAGCTGCCCCGCACTCCCCGCCCGATACGTGATCACATAGTTGCAATCGTAGTTGTCGATCCCGTTCACGATCGGCGACGTGTCGCTGTAATCCACCGCCGACCCTACACCGCCTTGCCACACACCCGCCCCTTGTCCATTGGGGGTGAGGAACTGTACGGCTGGGTCGTTGGGGGGACGGTGACGACATCGGCGGCGCCGGTGGATCTGGCGGCGGAAGGCAGCGCAGACTGGGTGCACTGGGGCGACGCCAGTCTGACGCGTAAGGCGGGGGTGACGGCGCAACTGAGCGACTACACGGTGGTGGGGCCGGGGACGGTGCTGCCGTACGCCGACGACCTGCGGGAGGTGTCGGCAATGACAACGGGACTGCCGGTTCTTGCGGTTCCCGTGCGGATGTCCAGCGCATGGAGTCGGAAGCTCACCACACCCCCGGCGTAGGTGTGGGCGACGACATAAAGCGTGTTGGACGTCAGATCGATGACCCGCGTACTACTGATTGGCGGATCTTGTGCGTTCGAATTGAGTCTTTAGCTCGACCGTTTCGGCGCAGTCTGCGTTGGCCGATCGGGGGTGATTGCTGTCGCGCTTCAAGGAAGGTCGGCGCCGTCGGTCCTGGCAAAACTTACTGTGTAGCCTCCTATTCGCTTGCCATGAGCCTTGCCGACGTCGAGGTCAGATCGATAGTGAATGCCTCCATACAGCCGAGATATAGAGGCTTCATCCTTCAGCGTGTCAAACTCTTTCGCGCCGCTCGGAAAGAGGTAAGACAAAACCTCGGCCGTGACACCGGACATCACTGCATCCTCAGACGGATAGGCCGGGAGGTCCGTGGTCGGCACCAAGGCCTTGACACTGCTGTCAACCTTCGAGGGCGAGGGCCGGTTGTACAAGTATTTGTAGTACCACGCCGCCTTCAAGGCATCGAACTGCGCGACGGTGACGTAGCTGTAAGCCCGCGCGGCGTAAGGTGGATTGCCGAACGGAAACTGCGGGTCCGAAAACGGGTTGTTCGCGTCTGGAACAGGGTACGTGCCGTCCGGGTTGGGTGCGGGAGGCAGGTTGAAACGGGAGACCAACGCGAGCAGGATCTGGTTCCAGCGCAAGATGCCGCCACTGCTCTAATAGTCGATCGCCTTCTGCTGGTCGGCTGTGATCCGCGACTGAGCATTCTTGATCGAGGCCAACTCCGCCTGATACTCGAGGCCGGTGACCTGAGCCGGTGGCGCCACACCGAATTGCGTCGGCCCGGTCAGCACGATCATCTGCCAGTTGCCCGCGCCGGCGTCGGTGCTGGTGGCTGTTGAGCCCGTGCCGGCAGGGGCCAAAGCCATCACCACGGCGAGCAGTCCCTGGGAAACAGTACGCGGCACCCTCATTGAGTTGGCCAGCCTTGGAAGCTGTAGAGAAGGCCGCCTGTGATTGTCGTGCCTTGCCCCACATTCCGGCCGTCGATCGTTTGCCCAACCGCGAACTGAAACGCCAGGTCCCGGAGCTTGGGAAGGGGGGCCATCACCATGGCGCCCACGTTGAAGAAGTTCATCCGGTTGGACACAAAGGGCATGTCCTGGCGACGGATGTCGCCGCCCCCAAGCGTCCTCTGCTGCGAGAAGGAAACGGCGGTCATCAGCCCTCTTTTCATGTAGCCTGCGCTCGCCACGTGGTCGAACGCATTGGGCAGGTCGACCTGATCGCTCATGACGAACTCATCGTTTGTGTAGTAGTAGGGCCGGTCGAGTTCGGTTTGAGAACGCCATGTGTAGGCCGTCGAATAATTGAGAAACCAACCCGGATTGGATTGAAAGTTCAGAGTGCCGCGCCATGACACTCGCGTGCTGCCGTTTCCAATGGAGAGCGGCGGCAGTTCGGGGTTGTAGTCGGTCAGCGGAATGCCGGCAGAGACGACGGCCATGGCCTTCAGCGAACCGTACTTGGAGGACGTCTTCTCGAGGAAGTTGTACTTCCCCGCCACGGTGATGTCCTGGAAGCCCTCGATGCCATGGAGCACACCTTGACTGGCGCGGGTCCACACATACGGCACCGTCGCAATCACGTTCAGCCAATCCGTGATGCCATAGTTCGCGGACCAGACGCTGGTGTTCGTCGTGACCCTTCCGATGTTTCCGTTCACGCGCTTGAGCGTACCTTCCCAGTACTCGTCCCAACTTTGGTGGGAGTAGAGATTTCCGGCTTGGAGATCGTGCTTGGCCAGCATGATCCCATCGTCGATCGTCTGAGCATGAAGCGGCACTGAGAGCGACGTAAGCAATACCAACGCGTGGAGCCTCTTCATCAGGGCCTCGGCGGAAGGCCGCTGACCGACCAAGACGCGTTGTGCGGTCTTCAGGCGAGCTGGCTGGGCACCGCAAGGAGCAGCCCTGAGACTCGGGCGCGCACTCAAGCGACGGAGTGAGAATTTATTGTGAAGATCTGCGAGTCGCAATAACGCAAAGACACTAGCTGAACGATCAGGACTGCGTCAGGTCTGATCGTGACGATCGAGACACCTCAAGCCAGGGATCACGGCGTCGTCAACCGCTTCATACGAGGAGGACACTAGTCGCGGCGAGCGCCCGCGGTGCACGAAGCGCCGCGGGCGAATCTGTCACTTACTGTTCAACGTCGTTCGGATTGGCGCGGCCAGGAATCGGCCGTGCGCCCGCGTCAAGGTTCTGCTGGATGCTCTTCCGCTTCCGGATGATGCCCTTCTTCGCATCGGCCTCGATGGCCCTGTCTTCTTCGCGCTCGGCGCTGAGCGAGTGGGGCAGCATGTAGTTGCCCTCGTGGCAGTCGTATGGGAGCAGCTCGTATCCGGGCGGAGAACTGAGCGGCAGGGAAATCGTGAATGCGCCCGTGTACGTCTTCGGATCATCGACGTGGACTTCGTAGCGCAGCTCGTCCTGGTCCACGCGCGTGATGCGCTCGGTGATCCTCATGTCGGTGCTGTGACGGAGACCGTTGCCGTTGCCGCCGCCGATGCTCGTCTGGTCCGAGAAGTTCGTCGTCTCGATCACGAGCGTGTTGCCTTCCCAGTGCCCGCGCGAGTCGCCCAGGTATTGCCGGATCTTCGGGCTGACGTGCGGGCGTCCGTCCGTATAGATCGTGCGTGTGTCGTGCACCATCTCGTAGCTGATGGTGACTTGACCCGGGGCCTGGATGATCCGGTTGCCGTTGCCGTACACGACCGGCATGATCGAGCCGACGATACCGCGCGTGATGCAGCGGTCATACAGCGTGAAGTCGAGCGGGCTCTCGAAGGGTCCCTCGCCAAAGCTGCCCCGGTCGCGCGTTGCGGCCCGTTTCTGCGCCTCCGCCGTGAAGACCGGCGTCTTACCATCTTCCGGCTCGATCACGAGCGAGGTCTGGCGGTACGACTTGGTCTTCCACGCATCATCGTTGCGGAACGCGCCAGACGCGTCCTCGCCTCTTTTCCGGCGCGCCGCGTCGGCCTTCTGAGTTTCGGCGAACTCCTCGTCGGTCAGCATCGCGCGGTTGCCGAACTTGGCCGGCCGCTCGCGCGGGATGCCGAGCGCGGCGTCACTGGTCCAGACGCCGGAAATATCGGGCTCGCCCCACGGCGTCTTGGACTGGGTAAAGCCTTTGGCCGGCATGGCAAGTTGCGTCGAGATGGCCTTCGAGGCTTCGCTCTGCGACTGTCCGACAAGAGGCACAGACGCCATTACCATTGCCACCGCAGCGGCGCCCGACGCGAGGTATCGACTACTCATGCAGTGTCTCCTGTGGCACAAGAAGAGAGTGCCTGGCAATTGTAGGGCCATTTTCACCCCGCAGACATCTTCAGCCGCTGAAGCCGCGCGCCCGGAAGGAAGTCCCAAGTGCGCCCGCAAATCGGACGTTCTGGTATAGGCTAACGCCCGGTGCGACGAACCCCGGCCGCGCCCTGCGGTACACAACTTTGGCTGGAGACCCGTGTAAATGCGCAATTCTCTTTCTGGCTTCCTCCTGATAGCGGTAACGATCCTTCTTCCTTCGTCAGCGTTCGCCCAGGCGTCGATCGCTGGCTCCACGCGTGATTCGTCCGGTGCGGCATTGCCTGGAGTGACCGTCGAGGCATCGAGCCCGGTGCTCATCGAAAAAGTTCGAACGGCTGTGAGTGACGAAGGCGGCTTGTATCGCATCGTCAATCTGCCGCCAGGGACCTACACCGTAATGTTCGCGCTGCCTGGATTCAACCAGGTGCGGCGCGACGGAGTCGAATTGACCGGCTCGTTCACAGCACAGATTTCTGCCGAGATGGCCGTCGGCGGCGTGACGGAGACGATCACGGTGACGGGCGCGTCGCCGATCGTCGATGTGTCGAGCATTCGACGGCAGACAACGATCAGCAACGAAGTGCTGACAGCAATTCCAACGGCGCGCTCGTGGGCGGCCACGGCGCTCCTGATTCCGGGCATCATCACGACAGGTGGCGGCCCGACGGACGTTCAAGTAACACCGCAGATGACCGTGTTCGGCGGCGCCGGTGGACGCAGCAACGAGGGCCGCATGCAGGTGGACGGTCTGAACGCGGGTGCGGGACTCGGCGGCAGCGGTGTCTCCACCTACGTGGCGGACATTTCGAACGCGCAGGAAGTGGTGACGACGACCTCCGGCGGGTTGGGTGAAGTCGAAGTCGGCGGGCCCTCGCTCAGCATCATTCCGAAGAGCGGCGGCAACACGATCAGAGGCGCGGCATACCTGTCTGGTGTGAGCAAGGGCATGGTGGGGAGTAACTACAGCGATGAACTTCGGCTCGCCGGCTTGACCACGCCTGGGAAGCTCCTCAAACAGTGGGACTTCACATTCGGCATTGGCGGACCGGTCCTCAAGGACCGTTTGTGGTACTACGTGACCGCCCGCGACGAAGGTCAGTACCGATCGATTCCGAACGTCTTCCCCAACCTCAATGCTGGAGATCCCACGAAGTTTCTCTATGCACCCGATCGAACCCGCGAGGTGCGGGGGGCCGAGAGCTGGAGGCTTTACAGCGGCCGCGCCACGATTCAGGCGTCATCCCGCGACAAGATCAACTTCCATTGGGATGAGCAACATGCGTGCAACGGCGCCACTTTCACCACGACTGGCGAAGGGTGCCGCAATCAGCCGGAGTCTGAAGCGGTGTACGGTCCGCTGGGACTGGGCGGCTTGACGTCGACGACGTCGCCCGAGATCGGTGGGTATCTGGACACCCACCCTCGCGTTCGGCTGCTCACCTGGCAGTCCACGGCGACCAATCGCTTGTTGTTCGAGGGCGGTTTCGGCGCCTATCAGTCGCCCTTCGGCCCCAGGGAGAGTCCGGGTAACCCGACTCGCCCGCTTGCGCGAATGACCGAACAATGTTCCGCCGGGTGTTCAGCGAATGGCAGCCTTCCCGGCATGACGTACCGCTCGGCCAACTGGGGCCACAGTTGGGACGCTCAGTACACGTGGCGCGCGTCAGTCTCGTACGTGACCGGTGCCCACAACCTGAAGATTGGATATGGCGGCGTGGCCCTGGTCTCGGATCTCGAGAACCACACGAACGATCTCAACCTTCTCTACACCGTCAACAACGGCGTTCCGATCTCGCTCACCCAGAGCCTGCTGCCGTACACGACGAGCTACCGGACGCGCAACGCCTCCGTCTACGTGCAGGATCAGTGGACGCTCGGCAGGATGACGCTTCAGGGCGCACTGCGATTCGATCGCAACTGGAGCTTCTCGCCCGAACAACAGATTCCCGCCTCCAACTTCCTCCCGACAGCGATCGTCTTTCCTGAGACGCCAGGCGTGACTGGATACAAAGACCTTTCCCCGCGCGGCGGCGTGGCGTACGACCTCTTCGGCAACGGGAAGACGGCCCTGAAAGTGAACTTCGGCAAGTACCTGGAACCAACGAGCAACAACAACAACTACATTCTGTCCAACCCGATTACTCGCATCGCGACGACGACCACTCGCGGCTGGAGTGATGCTAATGGCAACTTCACTCCCGACTGCGACCTGAGAAGTCCGCTGGCCAACGGCGAGTGCGCGCAGATGGCCGCCCAGACGTTCGGCACGACGACTCAGACCACTGCAAACATCGACCCGAGTATTCTCGAGGGGTGGAGCCGGCGGTCGAACGACTGGCAGATTGGCGCTTCCGTACAGCAGCAGGTGCTCCCGCGCGTGTCGATCGAGGTTGGCTACTTCCGACGTTGGCTGAACAACTTCACGGTCACCGACAATCTCGCCGTCGGTCCAGGAGATTTCACGCCTTACAGCATCACCGCGCCCTCCGACCCGCGCCTGCCTGGCAGCGGCGGGTACGTCCTCGGCGGCTTCTACAACGTCGTCCCGACCAAGTTCGGCCAGACGAGCAACAACATCACGCTCGCAGAGAGCTTCGGCGACCAGTATCAGCGCTATAACGGGATCCTGTTCAACGTAAGCGCGAGGCTTGGCCAGGGTTTGCAGTTCCAGGGTGGCATCAACACCGGGAAGACGGTCCAGGACAACTGCGATGTGCGCGCGCAACTGCCGGAACTGGCGACAGTCCAGCCCGGAGCCACGAACGCACCAGGCGTCAGCCCCAACGTCAACGTCGGCAATCCGTACTGCCACAGCGACCCAGGCTTTGTGACCAAGCTCACAGCGCTTGGCAGCTATATCGTGCCGAAGATTGACGTGTCCATCAGTGGCACGCTTCGGAGCGATCAGGGTGCCCCCTTGAACGCAAATTGGAACGCTCCAGCGGCGATCGTTACAGCCGCTCTTGGCCGGCCGGTTGCGGGTGGCGTCGCCACGGTCGCGCACAACCTGGTCGCACCGGGTCAGGTGTGGGGCGACCGCGTTAACGCGCTCGACCTTCGCTTTGCCAAAATCTTGCGTTTCGGTCGAACGAGGTACAACGTCGGTGTCGATATCTACAACGCGATGAATTCCGACGCGACGCTGACGTACAACCAGAACTTCAACCCGGCAACGACCACCGGCTCGCAGGCATGGAAAGCCCCGCTGTCGGTCCTGACGCCGCGGTTCGTGAAGATTGGCGCCCAGATCGACTTCTAAAGGAACACCTGATAACTCCCAACGCCCAGCAACCAACTCACAACAGTTGGGAATTGGACGTTGGGAGTTGGGAGTTGGTAGTTTAGGAATTACTTCGAGCAATGCCAGAGCCCACTGACAATGGCGTCGATCGTCGTGTGTTCATCAGACAGGCTGTCGCAGGGGCCGCGGCGCTGACCACGACTCCCGCGCTCGCTGGCATCCCACCCGACCTGCCTCAAAGCCCTGCCGGCGGTACAACCCAACCCGTCCAGAGCGAGACCGCGCGCGAGGCCGAGACCCTCACCCAGGACTCCAGCGGATCCGACTACATGTTGGACGTTCTCAAGTCGCTCGGTTTGGACTACGTTTGCGCCAACCCTGGATCGTCATTCCGCGGCCTGCAGGAGTCAGTGGTCAACTACGGGGGGAACGCGAATCCCGAGATGATCACGTGCTGTCACGAAGAGTCGTCAGTCGCGATGGCGCATGGGTATTTCAAGGTCGAGGGCAAGCCGATCGGCGTTTTCGCCCACGGCACTGTCGGTCTTCAACACGCGTCGATGGCGATCTACAACGCCTACTGCGATCGCGTGCCGGTGTACATCGGTACTCGGCAATACGCTCGATGCCGTGATGCGGCAGCCCGGCTTCGAGTGGCTGCACAGCGTGCAAGACGCCGCCGCCATGGTGCGCGACTACATCAAGTGGGACGACACACCAGCTTCGCTGCCACACTTTGGGGAGTCGGCGGTGCGAGCGTACAAGATCGCCATGACGCCGCCGTACGGCCCGGTCGTGATTGTCGCGGACACGGAGCTCCAGGAGCGGCCGCTTCCCGACCGGTCGGCGCTGCGAATACCGAAGCTGACGCTTCCCTCCCCGCCGCAGGGCGATTCAGGGGCCGTCTCCGAAGTGGCTCGGCTCCTCGTGTCGGCAACGCAACCCGTGCTCGTGGCCGACAAGATGGCGCGTACTGCTGCTGGACTGGAGCGCCTCATCGAGCTGGCGGAACTGCTGCAGGCGGCGGTCATCAATCAGAACGGCCGCATGAACTTTCCGTCACAGCACCCGTTGAATCACACACTTCGCGCCGAGGCTGTCGTCGGCGAAGCCGACGTGATCCTCGGACTCGAAGCCGGCAACCTATTCGGCGCCCTCAACGCGTTTCGCGATCAGTTACACCGATCGTTCCGACCGCTCACAAAGGCGGGCGTCAGGCTGGCCAGCATCACCGCAGGTGATCTCTTTCTCAAGTCCAATTACCAGGATTTTCAACGCTATCCAGAAGTTGACGTCGCCATCGCCGCTGATGCGGAGGCCACCCTGCCATCGCTCATCGAAGCAGTCAAGCGCCTGAGCACTGACGATCGCCGCCGGGCGTTCCAGGAACGCGGCGTGCGGCTCGCGGCGGCGAGCCGCGTGGCGTTCGAGCGGGCGCGCACGGACGCGTCGTACGGATGGGGCTCCAGCCCGATCAGCACAGCTCGCGCGGCAGCAGAGCTCTGGGCCCAGGTCCGCACGGAGGATTGGTCGCTGGTCTCCTCGTCAGTCGGCCCCTCGTCTGCCGGATGGTCGGCCTGGCCGCAGCGACTGTGGAAGTTCGAAAAGTATTACCACCACATCGGCAGTACAGGCGCTGCCGGCATCGGCTACGGTGCGCCCGCGACGGTTGGTGCAGCGCTGGCGAATCGCAAGCACGGCCGTCTGTCGATAAGCATTCAGAACGACGGCGACCTCATGTACGGTCCTGGTGCGCTCTGGACCGCGGCCCATCACCGGATCCCGCTGCTCGTCATCATGAACAACAATCGTGCGTACCACGAGGAAGTGATGCACATGCAGCGAATGGCCGGCCGGCGCAGTCGCGGAATCGATCGCGCGGGAGTTGGGACAACGCTCGACAACCCGTCGATCGACTTCGCAAAGCTCGCCGAAAGCCTGGGCGTTCACGCGGAGGGCCCCATTTCGAATCCCGCGGATCTCGGCCCGGCAATCAGGCGCGCGATCAACACCGTCAAACGCGGCGAGCCAGCGCTCGTGGACGTCATCATGCAGCCTCGGTAGACGCACGATGACAATCAGAACTCGTATCCGTCACGCATTCGTCGCCGCGGCGGTCCTTGCCGCCTTCACTCCTGGATGGGTGCACGCCGGCGGCCAGGCAACAACTGCGGCCAAGCCTGCGCTCAACATCGACAACGGGCGGCAGACATATGTGAAGAAGGGATGCTACGCGTGCCACGGCCGCGAGGGGCAAGGTTCACCGACAACCGGTCCGCGCCTCGGTCCCAACCCCCTGCCGCTCGCCGCATTCACCCGATACGTGCGCACGCCGCGGGCTCAGATGCCGCCGTACACGGAGAAGGTTATTTCTGATTCCGAGCTGGCCGACATCCACGCCTTTCTTCAGGCGCGGCCGCGTCCTACGCCGATCGACGGAGTCCTCCCTCCCAATTAGCTCCCGACACCCATTGCCCTGAGAACCTCCACAATCTCCGTCTTGTGCGTGTCAACGAACTGGACGTTGTCGGCAGCTGGGCCGGCTGGGACGCTTCGAATTATTCCGGCCTCGACGAACTCGTGCGCGAACCGGGCAGCGATCAGGACGAGCGCGAACTTCGCGTAGTCATGCGCGGTCATTCCGGCCTCGAGGAGCGCGGATGCAAGGAGCGGTTCGTGTGTCAGGCGCGCCTCGAGCGCGATAGCCATGGCTTGCACCTCGCCCGACAGGGAGACCTCCTTGGTGAACAGCGGGGCGCGAATGAACGTCAAATCGTCCCGCGTGGCGACCTCGATGAGATGACTGGCCCGTCCGAATTGTTGGAAGACCGGCCCGGTCAGACGATACTCGGCCAGTTCGGTGACACCCCACGCCTTCTGAGCGTCCGCATCAGAAGACAAACCAATGAATACGAGAGAGACAATGGCAGCCAGGACCTGCTTCATGGAATACGTGAGATGACTCAATTAGTGTACGCGCCTGGGGTCAGGTTTCATCCCTCGCAGATTGCTGCCGCCGCAACCTTCCTGCTCGCCAGCGCGATCGTCATGGCGCAAGGGCAAGCCCCGAATCCTACGAACAAGACCGGCGTGGCCCTACTTGATTACCGGCAGATTGACGAGAAACGCCGGATTGTCCTTGTACATCACCGTGAGGTCGGCCTCGGTGAGCCCGGCGGCGCGAAGCGACTTGGCGGCGAGCGCCAGGGTGTCGGTGTGATTCTCCCTTCCCAATAACCCCGCATCACTTGCTACGAAGAAATGCGCGGCGCCGACAGACCTCAGTGCGGCCAGCGCGCGTCTCTTCGGTTCTCCATCGTGAGCGACCGCGCCGCCGGTAATTTCGATGAATGCTCCGAGGTCGGCAGCGACACGAAGCTGCTCGAGCGACATCAATGTGAACTGGGGATCGAGCATCGGGTGCGTGACAATCAGGCGCTTGACGCCGGCCGCTTTGGCTGCGCGAAGAATCTGCAGCGCTTCCTCGGGCTCGACATGCCCGGTGGCGAGCGCCAGGTCGTGCTGGGCGGCAAGCGCAATGACCTCGTGCACGGCTGGCAGCAGCGCGCCTGCTCGCGACACACTGACGAACGGCCGGCGTTCCTTGTTGTAGCGGACCTCGTGCTCCGAATCGTGCGTGGGCATCCAGACGATGCGGCCGCGATGACCGACGACGTCAACCATGTACCTTACCGCCTGAGGGTTGACACCACCGACCGGTGAGTCCAGCGTCACGGCGCCGAACACCTCGAACCCAGGCGTGGCGTACTTCCGAGCCAGATACGCAAGACCTGCTGTTTCCGTCCAATGATTCTTCAGCACGACGCCGCGCAGGCCTCGATCTTTGGCCAGCTTGGCGACATCGAACGCATCGACCTCTCGGGGATAGCTGTCGGGATCGTGATGTGCGTGAAGGTCGATCGCGCCAACGAGCGCCGGATCGGTCAGGTGCTGATCGGGCTGCGGAGTCGCAGGGCGGTTCTTGTACTGCTCCCAATGTGTCTGCGGGGCCTGTTGCGCGTTCAATGGTCGCGCCACGTAGCCAGCGAGGAGTCCGACAGCTGCCAGAACAGAGAGCGCGCGTAATCTCACGTTTCCTCCGGCCTCGATTATTCACGTTCGCCGGCTGCGGTCCAATGAATCTCTGGACACAGAGCGAGGCGCGGGGCCAACCGCGACAAGGTAGAATCACTCGTCGATCGGAGGGTGCGATGGCAATGAAGGCAGCAAAGACCGTTGCGTGCGTGGTGACTCTTGCTCTCGGCGTCGCGGCGATGTTGCACGGCCAGGAACGCGCTGGCGGGCCCGCAGGAGGCGCCCGCGCAGGGACCGTCGAACGCATTACGGTGCACGGCAAGGCGCTCGAAGGCAATCTCGAGGGCGACTCTCCCGATCGGCAGGTCACCGTTTATCTACCGCCGAGCTATGCCAGCGATCAAGCCCGACGCTTTCCAGTCGTCTACCTGTTGCACGGCTACGGTGGACGCGACGACACCTTTGCCGCCCGTTTGGCCACTCTTCAAGAAAGCAGTGACCGGCTTGCCGCCGCTCAAGGTTTCAGCTCGGCGATTGTGGTCACGCCAAATGCGTACACGCTGCACAAGGGCAGCATGTATTCGAACTCGCCCACCACGGGTGACTGGGAGCGTTTCATCGCAGAGGACTTGGTCACTCACATGGACGGCCACTACCGAACGATCGCCAACCGCATGAGCCGCGGCCTTGCCGGTCACTCGATGGGGGGATACGGCGCCCTTCGGATTGGCATGAAGCGGCCGGACGTGTTCTCGGCGCTCTACGTCATGAGCGCCTGCTGCTTGGCGGCAAATCCCAATCAGCGGCCGGAAGCGATCGCCCTTGTGGACGCGATCAAGACACGCGAGCAGGCCGAGGAGGCGGCACGGGCGCCCGGGTTCGGACCCTCTACCACTCTCGCCTCCGCCGCAGCGTGGTCACCGAATCCCAGCAACCCGCCGCTCTATCTCGATCTTCCAGTGAAAGACGGCAAGGTGCGGCCAGACATCGTGGCCAAATGGGCGGCCAACGCCCCTCTGAAACTGGTCGAACAGTACGTACCTGCCCTGCATGAGTACTACGCCATCGCGATCGACATCGGCACCGCGGACGGGCTGCTCGCGTCGAACAAGGAACTGCACGCAGCTCTGACGCGCCTGCGAATTCCCCACCGGTACGAGGAGTACGACGGCGACCACACGAACAAGGTCCGCGAACGGATCGAGAGAAGCGTGCTCCCGTTCTTTTCGAAAAACCTGGCGGCTCCGGCTAACCCGACGTCGCCGCGGCCGAAACCGTGATCCATTCTGCAGAGACTGCGCTGAGGAGATTCACCACGGTTGCGATGAGCGCATCCCATTTTGAAATACGGGCGTGATCACCGGGCTTACTTTTGGAAGGTCGCTCGGTCCTTGAACTCCACCATGATGAACTCCGCCTCCGCGCCGATGTTCTCAGGCTGATGAACGTTGCCGTCACTGCACCCGAGCGCGCCGGCGGGGACCGATGCAGGCTCGGTTGTGCCATCGGGGATCGTGAAGTTCATGGTCTGGTCGGTCAGAAAAATTGCGCAACCTGGGAGGTGTCGATGCATCACCGACTTCTCACCCGGACCGTACTTCACACGGAGGAAACGCACTACGTCGTTCTCGAACGACACGCTGTAGTGTTTCGGGTCCGCGGTCACCGCGTCTGGATATGTGTCGTTGCTTCGCTGGGCCACCAAGGTGGACGAGGCGACGCCGAGAGTAGAACCAAGAGCCAGACCGATCATCAGATTCCGCATTCTCATTCCCTCCTGGTGGCCCATCTCAGGCGTCGGGCTCGTGTTTGTCGTAGCGGCATCATTGCACACCGCGGGCCCGAGTTTCGCGGGTCGGAGCGGGCGACGGGCAGTGAGCGCCGACCATCGGGCATAATGAGCACCTTCGTGTTCTTGGAGGGGAAATCGATGTCTGCAGTTCGTACGACTCTCGGGGTCACGGTGTTGTCGCTCGCGCTGATCGCAGGCGGCACGTCGGCGGCGTTCGCGCAGTTGCGACCGCCGGAAGTCAGTGGCCTGCGCGGCGCCCCGTTTCCCTCGATGAATCCGCCGCCCGACGTGCGCAGCTTCGGAGAGGGGCCGCAATGGGACGGGCGACCCCCGGAAGGCGTACAACCGCTCCCCGTGGACATGTTCACGAGCAAGGATTTCTACAAGGATCGCGCGCTCTGGACCGACATGCGCTACTGGCGCTGCAACGCCCCGCGGCAGATTGCCGACATGCGTAGCGGAGGCGCCGGCTCGAGCACGGCCGACCCGCGAATCGGGAGCAAGCCGCCCGGCACAGCCCGCTGGGGAGACTGCAAGATGGATTGGCCTCGCGAGAACATCGTGAGCCCCTACCGTTTCACGACCGCGAAGGACCACTACCAGGCGCTGCTCGCCGACGCGAAATCCCGCGGTGGCCCGACCAAGCACACCTACGAAACGATGCCCAAATGGGACGGCGTGTACGGGGAGTACGTCCCGAACGGGCGGCGAGTCTGGAATTACTCGCGCGCGAATCAGGTCCCAACCTTGTTGTCGTTGCTCAAGCCTGAATATCAGCAGCGCATGGTGCGACAGATTTATCACGAAGGCGTGGATGCCGCGCATCAGTGGTCCGCCTCATATTGCTGGCCCGAGGGCTTCATGCGTCAGTGGGCCACCGGCCCCAAGCCGAGTCGTGTTGTCGTGACGCCAGAGGTCGTCTTGTTCATGGGCAGCGGCAGCGGCAACATGTGGCGGGTCGTCCACCTTGGCAGAGACTTCCCTCTCGGAAGCACCGTTCCGCAATGGTACGGAGACACAGTCGGATTCTGGGATGGAGACGCGCTGATCACGTGGACGGCCAATGTCCAGGGCTGGAACCAGCACTCGAGCTGGGAGTGGAGCGATCGACTCGAGACGATCGAGATCCTCACCCCAGTCCGCGATGCTGCCGGGAAGTTTCTTGGCCTCGACTGGGAAGCCGTGATTTACGATTCCGACGCCCTCGCGCAGCCGGTGCGAATCTTGTGGCACAGGAACTACCAGCAGGGTTGGGGCACCGCCGACCGGCTCGGATGGTCGGAATGCACCCGCCCCCTCTACCCCATCGATGGATACGCGACTCAGGTCGCGCCTGGCCAAGTCATCGAGTACAAGGTCCCCGACATGCTCGACCGGCCATGGGCAAAGATCTGGGAAGAGCATTTCGAGAAGGACATGGCACGGCCCAAGGAAGAACTTGATCTCGGTTTCAAATGAGCGCGTACCATGGAGGACCGGTGATGGCGGCCAAGAACGTTAAAGCGAGGACGATGCGGATGGGTGCGACACTCGTTGGGATCTTGTTGGTGGCACTCCTGGTGGCGCCAGCGGCCGGCGCTCATCATTCGTACGCCATGTACGACGGAAGTGTCTACCGGGTCTTCACCGGAGTAATTGTTCGCGTCGTCCCCAACGCCGCCCATTTCGAAATGCATTTCGTACCCTTGAACGAAGACCGGAACGCTCTGGTGCGCGATGAGAAAGGCCAGCCCCTCGTCTGGGTGGTTCAAATGGAGAGCGCCGCGCAAGCTTTCAAGGATGGCATTACCCGAGAGAGCTTTCCTCAGGGGGCAGTCTTCAGCATGGGACTTCATCCGCGGCGGGATGGTAAGCCTGCGGGAGACAGAGGAGAGTCGGGCCTGTTCCAATGTCCCAAGGGCAGCAAGCCCGAGCCAGGCAAGCACTGCGACTCGGTCGCGGGCAATAAGGCCTTCGGAGCCGGCGTAATACCGAAAGAGACCGCCGCCCCGCGTTCCTAACCGGCCTTGTCGGGAGTTAACCGACGCCCTGTTCGATGTTGTATGCTACACGCGTACGGGACTATCCCTATCGACTGACGATTGGAGCTGAGCCATGCGAACGACCCCGTGTGCTCGCGCGTTCCTCATGTCCTGCCTGCTCATCGGAGCATTGAGCTCGCGCCCGGCGATGGCGGCGGGCGCCGTGGAGAATCCGACGTTCTCCAAGCACATCGCACCGATCTTCCAGGAGAAGTGCGAGGCATGTCACCGCCCCGACTCGATCGCGCCGATGTCGCTACGGACCTTTCAAGAGGCGCGTCCGTGGGCTCGATCTATCAAGGCTAAGGTCGAGTCGCGACAGATGCCCCCGTGGCACATCGACAAGACGATCGGTGTAAGAGAATTCAAGAACGACCGTTCGCTCAGCGACGAGCAGATCGAGACGATTGTCCGGTGGGTGGACCAGGGAGCGACGCAGGGCGACCCAAGCGATATGCCCGCGGCCAAGGTCTGGCCGACAGAACAGGTCTGGAGCTTCGCTGCCACGATCGGCCAGAAAGAACCGGATCTCATCATCCGCTCCACGCCGTGGACGCAGAAGGCCGGGGCCAACGACACGTGGTGGAAGCCCGTGGTCGAGACCGGACTCAAGGAAGCGCGGTGGGTCCGAGCCGTCGAGACGAGGCCCGGCACGATCACCGGCAGGAAGGTCATTCACCACGCCAACGCCGATATCCTGCAGATCGATCCCGACGCCCCCGCGGCGCAGATGACGCCTGGCCGCTTCACCGAGTGGGCCGTGGGCAAGGACGTCGAGCTCATGCGGCCGGACAGCGGCAAGCTGATGCTGCCGGGATCGCGGATTGGGTGGGACATCCACTACTCGAGCGGCAAGGAGGACGTCACCGACGTCGTCGAGCTGGGCATCTACTTTTACCCCAAGGGCCAGGAACCAAAGTATCGGCAACATCTCATCCGCATGGGACGCACCGGGGACGGCGCACTAGATATTCCTCCCAACACAGTCCAACTGACTGAGTTGTACTTCCCGCTGCGCGAGGCCGCCCGCATCGAAAGCTTCCAGCCGCACATGCACCTGCGCGGGAAGGCGATGACGCTCGAAGCGGTCCTGCCGACGGGCCAGAGCGTCGTCCTCAGCCACGTGCCCGAGTTCAACTTCATGTGGCACAACGCGTATGTCTACGCGGACAATGCGGCGCCGATCCTGCCGAAAGGAACCATCATCAAGGTGAAGGCGTGGCACGACAACACAGCGACCAACAAGGCCAACCCTGATCCGAACGTCTGGGTGGGGTACGGCGGGCGAACCGTCGACGAGATGGCGCACGCCTGGGTCAACGTCACGTACCTCACCGAAGAGCAGTACCTCGGCGAAGTTCGGGCGCGGCAACTGAGGTCATCGGCACCGTAGCCGGCCTGACACCAACGCGAAGCAGGACGGCCCGGCCTGGTCGGTCGGGCCGCGTGCCCGCAGGAGCTTGCGATGCGTGCCTTCCGCCGTCATTCGATCGGCGCTCTCGTCTCCGTCGCCGCCTGCTGGACACTGTCCATCGCTGGGCAGGCGCAGGTGTCGCGCGCGCCGCTTCCGGCGGAACCACTCGGCGCAACCGGCGAGTCGATCTACCCGGTGTTCGAGGGATGGGGTCCACACAAAGACGGCAGCACCGTCCTGCTCCTCGGCTACTTCAACCGCAACAGAAGCCAGACGATCGACATCCCTGTCGGGCCGAACAATCGCATAGAGCCCGGAGGCCCCGACTACGGACAGCCCACGCACTTCGAAACCGGGCAGCAGCACGGCCTCTTCGCCATCCAGGTGCCCAAGGACTTCGGCACAAAGCGGCTGACCTGGACGCTCACAGTCAACGGGCAGACGACCGCGGTGAGCTTCTGGCTGAACCCGCCCTACTGGCTCGACTTCTTCAAGAACGCCGCGACCGGCAACGAGCCGCCAGTAATCAGGTTTGCCGCGGACGGTCCGACGACGACCGGCCCGCCGCTCGGCATCGCGCAGTCGCTGTCGGGGATGACGGGACAACCCGTGACGCTCCGCCTGTGGGCCTCCGACGTGCCCGCGGCGCGGCCAGGAGCCGGTGACGAGCTCGCCGAGATTCGCGGTCGCGGCAACCCGTTGGCCGACCCGTTCGCCGTGATCGGAGACCAGACCTTCGGTGGCCTCGGTCGTGATACCCGCGCTCGAGGGCCGAAGCCCGACATCACCGTCAGTTGGAAGGTGCATCGAGGCGCCGGTGCAGTAACCATCGGCCAGCCACGGATCCCGCTCGTGACCAAGAAGGATCCGAAGGTGTTCCTGCAGGCGGCCACCACCGCCACGTTCAAGATACCGGGCGAGTACGTGCTGCGGGCGCAGGTCAACGACGAGTCCGGCGACGACGGCGGCGGCGACCAGTGTTGCTGGACGACTGCCTACGTCGCGGTCACCGTCAAATAGGATCTCCCGCGCAGGCTGAAGCCAGCACGCTACTTCGGCAACAGCTTCTCGAGCTCTTCGAAATTGATGTCGCTGTCCCCCGGCGTTGGCGCTGACGTCGTGGTGAAGCCAACCCAGCGGCCCAGAAAGATCACACTGATCCAGACAAGCAGGGACAAGGCGGCGACGGTCCTGCCGGCCGCGGGGGCGGCGGCGTTCCGGTCCCAAGCGTGAACCGACCGTCCGGCGGTCCACTCGAACGCCAGCATGTTGACACCGGACAGGACAAGCAACGCCATCTTCGACCGGAAGTACACGTTGTGGTAATAGGCCCCCGCGTTGGTCATGAACATCAGCAGGCCGGTCGTCGCCGTCACGGCGAACGCCAACCATGTCCATCTCAGAACGTCCGACGCGATGGCTGTAAACGGACGTCGGGTGGATGCGAGGCCAAGGAGCCGGAGGTCGATGATCAGGATCGTCCCGAACACCATGGTCAAGCCGAGCACGTGAACGGATTCGATTAGCGGGAACAGATACAGCGAGTTTCGGATGCCGGTGGCAACACGAGAGGCTTCGAGTGAGGCGAGCAGGCCGGCGATATCCATCGTGTACGTAGCGTCCGGCTTCAGCCGAACCCTATCCCTTCAGCGACTTCGACCAGGATCCCCATACATAGTCGTAGGCGATCAGGCGGCCAAGGACGACAACGCAGGCCCAGATCAGAAGTGTGACAACCGCCAGCGCCTTGATCCTCTGTTGGTCGACAATCGCACTCTCCCAATGACGCTCGTGGCGCCTGAGCGACCGCTGGAAGATTAAGGCGACGACCGTGCCAATCGTGACCAGGCCCATCTTCAACCAGAACGACAACGCTAACAGCTCACGCGCTGGCTCGCCCACGACCATCCCCGCTCCGGTCACCAGCAGCACGCACAACGCCCACGACAGCCACGGACCAAAACGGGCGGCCGTCTGCGTCAGCGTCTGATCACGCCCCGCCCATCCGAGGATGCGGAGGTCGATCATGAAGACCGAGCCAAGAACGACACCGATGGCGACGATGTGAACGGACTGGACCGTCGGAATCACCCACTCGTGACTCTGAATCGCAAGGCTCAGTGATGTTTGCGAGAGCCACTCGGCGAAATGTCTCACGACAGCGGACCAGACTCCGCCAGAAGATACGGCAAACGATGCCGCGCGGTTACGCGCGTCTGTGCCATGCGGGCAGGCTAATTGACATCGGAACTTCGTCGCGCCTCGGTCCTCGGCGCTCGAGGTCGTCTACGAACCGCTCCGCTATTGGATAACGGCGAGCTGAGACGGAATCGCGGCAAACGGCGTGAACGTGGCGGTGCGCCCGAAGCGATCCGTAGCCGTGACGGTATAGGACAGCGTGCCGGGTACCGCATCCGCGGGCACGGCCCAGCCACCAGTCCACATCTCCCGTGGCGCGCGCAGGTACTGGTCGGCCGGGTAGTTGCCGACACCTCGCCACCGCATGGGTACATCGATCGTCTTCCCCGCGTAGGTGAGGTGGGCCACAAGGACGGCCGTGTTCTCCACCTCGCCAGTGCCGCCATCCATGGCAGTCATCCGGAAGCCAATGCGCTCGCCACGCTTGAAGCGGGTCTGCCCGATGCACTGGTTCGGCGTGCCTGGCGCGTTGAAGTTGACGACGTCGCCCCAGATGACCAGCTTGCCCGAAGGGTGACCGGCCTGCGGGGGTGGCGGCGCGGGCGGTGCGGCCTGACCACGGCCGGCTTGCTGCGCTGGTGCCGCGGCGGGCTGACCCTGACCAGAGAGGGCGACACCGAGGGCAACGGCGACGACAATGGCGCATGCCGTGACAGAGACAAGTCTCACAGAACGTCCTCCTAGGCTGGGCTGCCGCCGATTGTCGCTCAGCTCCTTGGCCGATTCAACTCGATTTTCAGAACTCGGGACAAGCTATTTGGCGTTGAGAAGATGCGGAACGTCCTTCTCATTCTCGAGACACTGGGAATCGAGCATCTCGGTGTCCAGCACTATCGCGAGTTCGACAGTGACTGTCCACGGAGTCACATAAGCCTTGCGGTCGTCTACAGTAATCTCGATCTGCATCCGGCCGTAGGTAGGCCTGCGGAACCGCTCCGTGACTTTTGCAGCGTCGGTCAGGGGACTGCCCGCGGCGTCCAACCACTGATCCTCCCGAAACCCGATGCTGTCGACCACGAGCGTATCGCCATCCCATCGCCCGCTCGAATAGCCGTTCCAGGTGGGTTGTGGATCAACTGGAAGAGGCCTCCCGTCCATAAAGACCTGCCGGTAGCTGGCGTTGTACTCGTTGAGGAGCATCAGCAGCGCCGGCGTCTGAACGAATTTCTTCATCGTCGGCAGAAGGTGCATCCGCGGCCCCCCAGGTGTGAGGCAGCGCGTGTACGGATCGTCGGCCAAACCCTTCCGAGCCATCCTCTCCTTCGCCCACGGCTGATAGGGCAAGCCGCCTTTCAGCCCGGCGCCAATATTTCCGAACTGCGCGCTGATCGGGAGGTCGGTGCACATGCGCCTGACATCGTCACACGGCAGCAGAGTCGCGACTTGCCACATTCCGGAGAGATCGGGCTTACCGTCGGCCATCCGAGGAGGAGCAGCACTTAGATCCGGCTGGCCGTTTGCCAACCTCGGAATCCCCGGTGTCGGGTACTTCAACCATTGACCGTGGAGAGTTCCCGATGTCAGCAGCAGCAGGACGGTGAAGAAAGCAATGCGCATGACGAGGACCGTTCGGAATTATATCGCTGCGACCGGAAGCCTTCGGTTCGATCGCTCAGGCTAGTTCGGACGCGACCGTGACCGTCTACCCTCGAGTTCCGAGTAAGATCCCGCCTGGAGACTTCGTCGTTGTCGTTGGAGGCGAGCATGAACCGACAAGCAGCTGCATTAGTTGTGGCCGTGGCTGCCGCGCTGTCTGTCAGTGTGGCGTCGCAGCAACCCACGGAGTTTCAGTCATCGGCTCTTCCTTCGCCCGTACCGCGCGAGCCGTCGTGGGCGTTCCCGGTTCTGGGTGGATCGCTGCCGGCTGAATCACCTGAACCGAAGACGATCCCCGGCAGCACGAAGAAGTACACACCGCGCGAGATCGACGACCTGATGAATCCGCCTGACTGGCTTCCCGATCAGCATCCTGCCGCGCCTGCGTTGGTCCTGAAGGGGCGTCCGGGCGTGCTCGCCTGTGGTTCGTGTCATCTCATGTCAGGCCTGGGCCACCCGGAGTCCGCCGATGTGAGCGGGTACACGGCCGCCTACATCGTGCAGCAGATGAACGACTTCAAGAGCGGCGCACGGCCTGACTTCGCAGCGCGAATGAACGGCTTTGCAAAAGGTATGTCGGACCTGGAGATCCGCGAGACGGCCGAATGGTTCGCGTCACTCCCGCGTCGCAAGTGGAACCGCGTCGTCGAGGCCACCATGGTGCCCAAGACGTTCGTGGGCCAGGGACGCATGCGGTTCGTTGACCCACAAACCAAGGGGGCAATGGAACCAATCGGAACGCGCATCATCACGCTGCCGGAAGACGAGGATCTCGCGCGACAACGCGATCCGCGATCTGGTTTTGTGTCCTACGTACCTCCGGGGAGCATCGCGCGCGGGAAAGCGCTCTCAGAGACCGGCGGCAATGGAAAGACTGTGGCGTGTGTCATCTGCCACGGCGAGGGACTGAAAGGATTGGGCAACGTGCCGCGACTCGCAGGCGTGCACCCGATCTATCTCGTCCGGCAGCTGTATCTGTTCCGCGAGGGGACCCGCCAGGGACCGGATGCGCTTCTGATGACCAAGCCGGCAGCGAAGTTGACCAACACGGACTTTGTCGACCTCGCCGCCTATGCCGCGTCTTTGTCTCCAGAGTGACCACGAACGTGTTCAAGCGCATCCGCCGTGTGTGCGTCGTGATGGTGCTCGCGACGATCGGTGTTAGCGCGCGCGCGTTCGCGCAGATCGATCTTGCCGGCGAATGGCGCTCCGTCTTGCACGAGGACATCGGTCATCGACTGGATGAAGCCTCCGTTGCCCCGGGGATCTCCGGAGCTGGCGGCCCGTGGATTGGAGACTACACCGGCCTTCCCCTCAACGACGCAGCCCGCCTGAGGGCACAAAGCTGGGACCCCCGCATCCAGAACCTCAGAGAGCACCAGACGATCCTGCAGCCCGGTGCGTACTGGTTGCTTTCACCCGGTGGCGTTCGCATTTCCAAGACGATCGACGATGCGACACAGCGGTTGGTCTCGTACACGATCTATCGTGGCGGCTTGGCTGGCGCAACGAGCCGCACAATTTGGATGGACGGGCGGCCGCATCCGCCCGAGTACGCAGCGCACACATGGCAGGGGTTCTCTACTGGAACGTGGAGCGGCAACGCGCTGACCGTGAAGACGACTCATCTGAAGGCCGGATTCATCCGTCGCAACGGTCCGCCTGTGAGCGACCAGGCTACATTGACTGAGCATTTCGTTCGACACGGGACAATACTGACGCTCGTCCGGATCGCCGACGACCCGCTGTACCTCGAAGAGCCGTTCGTATCGAGCTTGAGCTGGATCCTCGATCCGCAGCAGCGAATCGCGCCGCCCCCGCCAAGCACGATCGTCGACGAGATTCCTGGGCAGCCGAAGGCGTTCGTGCCGCATTACCTGCCCGGCGAGAACCCCGGGTTGAAGGAATTCGCGGAGAAATTCGGCCTTCCAATCGAAGCCACCCGCGGGGGCAAGGAAACGATGTATCCGGAATACCAGCAGACAATCAAGAAGCTGAGAGCCCGCGACGGAACGAAGTAGGCGGCGGGCTCAGGCTCGCCGACGGCTCACCACCACGAGAGGATCAAGAGAATGCTGAAACGATTTCGTAGATATGGCCTGATCGCGTGCCTGACGGCTTCCCTCGGCCTGGTCGTCACAGGCTTCGCATCGGCGCAGGATGCAGCGATCACCAACGCCCGCATCGTGGTTGGCACAGGGCAGGTGATCAACTCGGGCACCATCATCGTTCGTGGCGGCAAGATCGTGTCGGTGACCGCGGGCGCCGCGCCGACGCAGGGGCTGCGTGTCATCGATGCCAAAGGCATGAGCGCGATGCCCGGCTTCATCGACGGCCACAAGCACGTCAACCCTGGCCCCAACGAGAAGGGGCAGATGCAATCGCTGCTCGAGGCCGGCTACACAACCGTTCTGGCCGGGGGCGGCATGGCGGAGAACAACATCCTGCTGCGCGACCACATCGACTCCGGCATGATCAACGGCCCGCGCATCATTCCTTCAGGACAGGTGGTCCTCCGGCAGACGCCGGCGGAGGCACGGGCAGCAGTTCAGGCCCTGGCGGCCAAAGGTGTCAAGCACACCGGTGAAATCGGTCTGACCCCTGAGCCGGCGCCACCTCAGGCCGAGATCGAAGTGCTCAAGGCGATCGTCGACGAGGCGAAAAAGGTAGGCGTCCAGGTGAACGTGCACGCGGTGAGTTCCCCGGCCATGGTCGCAGCCGTCGAAGCCGGCGTGACCCGTCTAGTGCACCTGCCGAACAAGGACTTTACGACTTACGAGCAGGCGGAGAAGGTGGCCCAGAGCGGCGCGATCGTTGCCGGCCTGATCGCCTTCGGCGCACCGAATATCGACAGCCTGTCGCCTGCGCCTGCGCAGGTGCAATGGCCGAAGGACAACACAACGCGCTTCCGTGACGGCAAGCCTTGGCCCGAAGCGATCGCGGGCGCCAACCGCGACCCGAAAGGGCGCGCGACCGGCACAGAGGGTGGCTACACGATCATCAATGCCCGCCGCATCTGGGACGCAGACCCGAACCATCAGACGATCTCGTATTCCACCGACCAAAACGCCGCGGACATCGTCGTCCTCGAGCACGAGCTGAAGTCGTTCAGCATCGTCTTCTCGATGGCGGATATCCACAAGATCATCGGCGCGAATGCCGCGCGGTTCGTCGGCATGGCCGACCAAATTGGGACGCTCGAGGCGGGCAAGCTGGCCGACATCATTCTGATCGATGGTGATGTGACGCAGAACATTTACGAGATGCTCAAGACGAAGGTCGTGCTGAAGGAAGGCAAGGTCGTCGTCGACAAGCGCTGAGCGCCGCGCCCCAGACGATCTACTTCGTCACAGCGGTGAAGTACGCCGGGAGATCGGGCTTTGTGTCCTTGAGGATCTCGACGACCGCCCGTCGATCCGCCAGCGACAACGAACGGTAGCGTGGCTCACGGGCCTCGCCCGCGAGCACGTGCCACATCCGTTTGTAGATCGGCACTTTGGCCAGAGGCGGCAGCGCGTCGAAGGCTGGTGAGTAGATCAGATAGCTGCACGGATATTTCATCAGCCGTCTCTTCAGATCGAGCTCATAGAGCGACCGCCCCTGGCGGTCACGCGGCCCGCTGGCCGACATCCGCTCCGCAAAACCTGATCGACCAGAGACTGGATTCGGCAGCGGGGCTTCGTCGACGAACAGCATGTAGTCGACGACCTCGTCGGCGACGCCGCTCATCATCGACTCCACCAGCTGCATCTGGCCAGGCGCCGCAGGCTCGCCAGGATGAAGCGCTGGATCGACGGCACGCGCCTCCCACGAGGCGCGGGTCAGCAGATTGATCATGTGGGTCTGGTGCGAGAACGTCAGGAGGGCGGCGATGTCGCTCGACATCCCGCGAAATCCATCGGGGTCGAAGAGTCCCGCCACGGACGTGACGCCTCCGACCGGATGGCCCTCGAGCGCGGGCACCTGGTTACCAAGATGCCGCGCCGCTCCACTGTTCCCCGTGACGAACCAGCCGCCCCAGCGCTCCGCGAGCGGGCTGCGCTGATCCGTCGCCACGATCTTCATCGGTCGATCGCCGGTCTCAGGCGTCGTGCTGAACATGAGCAGACCGGGGACGCCCAGTGTGTCTCCGGTCAGATGGCAGCCAAGGCACCTGAACTCGCGCTTGAACACCGGGCGTTCCGCGGGCCGCTGCTCCAGCGAGTAGAAGACGACGCCCGCTTTCTCGTCGTGCGCCGCGGCTTCGAGCAGTTCGCCGTCGCGCACCCAGGCGAGCACGACGCGGTCGTTGAAGAACAGCGCTCTCGGACTCGACGGGTTGATCAACCGTCCTTGAAGACTCGACTTGGAGAACACGAGCAGCTGTGAATCGATCGGCAACTTCAGCGCGTCGATCGCCGACTGCAGGTATCCGCTGCGACCCTCGAACGTGAGTCTTGCCGACCCATCCTGAAGCTTTCGATTCAGGTCGTCGACGACGTTGTTGAGCGGTGCGGTGGAGTACGCAATGGCGGGATCGTCGGCCGACCCCAGAAACATGCCGCCGCGCTGAGCGTCGAGGCGGAATGGCAACCATCCAGCCGCGCACAACATCGCCGACGCCGACGATCGCCCAGGCAACGCGTCCGAATCGCAGGTGTGCCAGAGACTTCTCCTTGGAACGGACGCTTGATACTGCTCGCTGCGCCCGTTCGCGTCAAGACCACCACCTGCGATATCCTCACCCTGACTCATTGGCGGGTCAGATCTTGATTCTTGCCTTGTCTGCTAGCCTGGCGAGGCAAGAACTCAAGATCTGACCGCCACATCAGGAAGGTGAGAGCACTATGCCGAAGAAACTACTGACCGTCGGAATCGCCATCGGACTCGCCGTCTGCGCCGGAGTCGTGAGCGGCACGCGCGCATTCCAGACGTCCGGCGACGCCATCGCGATCGACAGCGACGACCTGGCGGGGACGGTGACCGGGCCCTCCGGACCTGAGGCCGGCGTCTGGGTCATCGCCGCAAACGACCGACCTGGCCACGCCGTTCGCGAAGATTGTCGTCACCGACGATCGGGGACGATATCTGGTGCCAGACCTTCCCAAGGCCAACTACAGCGTCTGGGTCCGTGGATACGGGCTGGTGGATTCACCGAAGACCCAGACCACTCCAGGCAAGAACCTGAATCTCCGAGCGGTGCCGGCGAGCTCTCCGGCGGCGGCGGCGCAGTACTATCCGGCCGCGCACTGGCTGTCGTTGATGGAGATGCCGGCCAAGAGCGAATTCCCGGGCACCGGCGACAGCGGCAACGGCATCTCGCCGAACATGAAGAGCCAGGGCGATTGGATCCGCAGCGTGAAATCGGGCGGCTGCACCGCGTGCCATGCGCTCGGCACCAAGGCCACGCGGGAAATCCCGGCGGCGCTCGGTCCGTTCCCCACCACCGTCGCGGCGTGGGATCGCCGCGTGAAGTCCGGACAGGCGGGCGCTCAGATGAGCGGCGCGCTCAATCAGTTCGGCCGCGCGCGCGTGTTGAAGATGTTCGCGGATTGGACCGATCGGATCCGTGCCGGTGACCTTCCACCGGCGCCGTCACGGCCGCAGGGGATCGAGCGGAACGTGGTCATCACGCAGTGGGACTGGGCCGATCCCAAGGCGTACCTGCACGACGTCGTGTCGACCGACCGGAGGAATCCGCGCGTCAATGCCAACGGGCCGGTTTACGGCTCGCTCGAATTGAGCGCCGACTACGTCCCCGTGCTGGATCCGGTCACCCACAGCGCGAGCCGGGTGCCGTTGACCGTCCGCGACCCGAACACGCCCGCGACCAGCGCGGCCATGCCGGAGCCTTCGCCGTACTGGGCCGACGAGGCGATCTGGACCAGCAAGAACAACGTGCACAATCCGATGCTCGATCACAAGGGACGAGTCTGGCTCACGTCGACGGTCCGGCCCGCGGCGAACCCCGCCGAGTGCAAGGAGGGCTCGAGTCACCCGTCGGCGAAGCTCTTCCCCGTCGCCAACGCGGGCCGCCACCTCGCCATGTACGATCCCGCGACGAAGAAGCTGACGCACATCGGCACCTGCTTCGGGACGCACCACCTGATGTTCGCCGAGGACGCCAATCACACGTTGTGGACCAGCGGCGGTGGACAGGTGATCGGCTGGCTGAACACGAAGATGTTCGACGAGACGCAGGACGAGATGAAGTCGCAGGGCTGGACCGCGCTCATCAGGGACGCCAACGGGAACGGCAAGCGCGACGCGTATGTCGAACCCGATCAGCCGCTCGACGCGAGCAAGGATCAGCGAATCGGCGGCGCACTCTACGCCGTGGCGCCGGCGCCTGACGGCTCCGTCTGGGGCACGCAGCTTGGTTATCCAGGGGCCATCATCAGGCTCGCGCCCGGGTCGAACCCTCCCGAGACGGCACTCGTGGAGATCTATCAACCTCCCGTCGACAATCCGAACGCGCGGTGCAGGGATTCTCGCCGCGTGGCGGTGACGTCGACCGCAACGGCGTGTACTGGGCGGCCCTGGCGAGCGGCCACCTCGCGAGCTTCGATCGCCGCAAGTGCAAGGGCCCGCTGAACGGTCCGACCGCCACCGGTCAGCATTGTCCCGAAGGCTGGACGCTCTATACCGAGCCGGCGCCGCAGTTCAAGGGCGTCACCGATTCCGGCAGCACCGAGGCGAGCTACTACACGTGGGTCGATCAGTTCGACACGCTCGGGCTCGGGCGCAACGTGCCGATCAACACCGGGAACGCCGCCGAAGCGCTGCTGGCGCTGAAGGACGGCAAGTTCGTGACGCTGCGCGTGCCGTATCCATTGGGGTTCTACACGAAGTGGATGGATGGCCGCATCGACGACCCCAACGCCGGCTGGAAGGGTCGCGGCATCTGGACCACGGTGTCGACGAGAGCGCCGTTCCACATGGAGACCGGCAAGGGAACGACGAGCAAGGTGATGAAGTTCCAGGTTCGTCCGGAGCCGCTCGCGAAATAGCCTCTCCCGTGCGAGTCTTCGATCAAGCTTTACAAACGCCGCGCTTCTCGAGCGCGGCGTTTCCTTTTTCACCCGTCGGCGGTAGTCGGCGTCCTACGGTCTCCTATTGGATAGGCCTTTCATGTCAGAAATCGATCTGGGCGCTGAACTTCACGAACCGCGGCTGCAAGACGCTGTTTGGCCGTAGCCACGTGGTGGTCGTCGGCGCGAAGGTCTGGTTGTACGTCAGGACTGCAGCGGAGTTTGCGATGTTGTAAAGGTCGAGTCCCACTGTCGTTCGCGTGCGGCCGAACCTCAGGATCTTGGCGAATCGCATATCGATCTGATTAGTGCGCTCGCCGTACAGCGTTCCCGGCTCGATCAGGTTCACGGTGATGGTCTGGCTGCCGAGGCCGGCAAACGGCCGGTTCAGGCCGACGGTCGCGGAGTTCGGCGCAGTCCAGTTCGCGGCAAGTTGCTGGCCTTGATCGCTCCGAACCGTGCCGGCGACCTGCACCCCAACCTTCGGAATCGTGTACGAGCCGAGCGCCGTCAGGCGCGTCACCCATCCGGACGAGGTGCCGCACCACGGGTTGGTCGATGATTGGGTGAAGCTTGTCGGGGGGGTAATCGTCCACTCCGGGATCGCACGCCTCACCTCGCAGTAGTCGTTGTCCGCGTTCCCGGTATTGAACCCACCCTGGAGCACCAGGCCGTTCCGTGTCCGCGCCGTCACGTTCAGGTTGAAGGAGTCGGCGACCTGCGTCCAGGCGCCCAAGTTCGACGAGAGCGTCTGGTAGTTGTCGGTCAACCGGTTCGCGGCCTCCGGCGTGACGTTGTACAGGCCGCCAAGCACCCCGCCGCCGCCGCCCGGCAGGCGTGAGTCAACGGGAATGTTGAGGCCGAACTCAGTGTGGTCCCCTAGCGCCCGCGTGCGGTTGTCCGTGACGATGGAGTTGACGAGCCAGCGGCGCTGATATCCCACTTCAACCGCGACGCGAGGAAGCACTTCCTGCTGCACCGACGCGCCCCACTGCCAGTCGCCCGAGCGCACTCCCCGCCCCGACAGGAGCCCGGGGTCCAACGTCGAATCGAAGACTTCCGTGCCGAAATTCAGGTTCGCGTTCGCTCCGCAGAAATCGCCGCCGCTCGCACGCAGGTCCTGGGCCGCCGAGTTCTGCAGGTTGCAGTCGGCCGCGAAGTTGCTGTTCGCGTCGGTCCACGTCCTCGTCGTCGTCGTGGACAGGCGCCCTGTTGGGTTGAGCGCGATGAACAGCCCGCCGTTCTGCGCCGCCTCCAGATACCGGCCGAAATTCACCTTGACCGACGTCTTGCCCGTGCCGAACACGTCGTACGCGACACCACCTCGTGGCCATAGGTCGTTGTAGCCCTCAACGCCCGTCGTGCGCGGATACGTCACGGCCGTGGGAAAGAAGCGGACCGGTCCGACGGTCTGCTCGGGAAAGTAGCTCCACGCACGGTCGTAGCGCAGGGCTCCCTGCAGCGTCATGCGACCGAGCGTCCACTGCTCTTGAGCGTAGAACGCATCAAAGCGGACCGTCTGCTCGATCCCGAAGCGATTGATGTTCATGGTGAGCTGATCGGGGACGCCGTTGTTGAACCGGTACTGGAGATACTCCGTGTTCGCGAAGTTCTTCCGCTGATCGATGAGCAGCCCGCCCTGATAGCCGAACTTGATGCTGTGACTGCCGGTGACGAGCGACGCGGCCGCGTTCCACTGGTTGTTCCAATTGACGTTCGAGGTCCAGTTCAGCGCTCGGTACGTCAGTCCGGGGATGTTGCCGTTGGCGGCACAGCCGGCGGCACACTGCTCGACCACCCGGATCAGATTCTCAGTGGCGAGACCGGGAAGCTGCCCGCCGCCGTACCGGCTGCGGTACATGCCGAACCCGGCTTCCAGCAGGAGCCGATTGCTCATCGGTGACGTCCACTTCGCCTGTGCCACGCGGTTGCCATAGTCACGATATCCCGCGGTCTCGGGCGCAAGAATGGCGGACGCCGAAGGGGTGGGGGGGGCCGTCGAGCCGGCGAAGACCTCGCCGTCGCCCGATTTGCGACAGGCATCGCCCGAGAATCCCTGGGCGGCACCGCCCTCGCACGGGAGCTGCTGGTCCCAGAACACCGTGAACTTGTTTCGCGGCGTGGCCTGAGCCGTGAGCCTGAGCGCGGTGATGCGATACGACGCCGCGAGCACTGCCGGACGGCTCGTGTCAGCCACATACGTCCACTTCGTCGGGTCGCCGGCGTTCGCGTTCGCGAACATGCCCGGCACGGTACGTTCGCTCCCTTCCTCCCTCACGTTCGCGTAGAACCACAGGCGGTCCTTGGCGACAGGGCCGCCGATACCGAGGTTGAAATCCCACACCTTCCTGGTTTCGCCAGGAGTGGTCAACCCGCGATCGCGCAGCTCCTGCGTGTAGTTGCTGCCGATCATGCCGCTCGTAGCCCCGGCGGCGAAGAACGAGCCTTGCACCGCGTTGCCGCCCTCTTTCGGCAGGATGTTGAGCGACGGGCCGCCGCCTTCCGTTTCCCCGAGGCCCCCGCTGATGGTCATCGCGATCTCGCGCGCGTTCGCCACGTCGGCGATGTACGACGACACGCCCGCGCCGTTGAAGGCCGAGCCGACGCTGAGGCCATCGACGTTGACGCGACCCTCGTTGGACCGCCCACCGAATCCGCCGAAAACGACCATGCCCGGCACCACCTGGACGTCGGTCGGGGCTCCAGCCGCGTTGACGCTGTTCGGAATCAGCTGAATCAGGTTGTTGTACGAGCGCGAGGAAGGAATCGCGCTGATGATGTCGTTGTCGAGGACCATCTGCCGCCGCACGCTCTGCACGTCGACGACCGGCGACTCCCCGGTAACGGTGATGGTTTCGGTGAGTGCGCCGACGCGCAAGTCGGCGTTGATGGTCGCGGTGAAGGTACCCTCGAGGGCGACACCCTCGCGCTTGACGGTAGTGAATCCCGGCAGGCTAAACGTGACGGCGTACTCGCCGGCCCGCAGATCGACGATGCGGTACTGACCGTTTCCGTCGGTCGTCGCGGCCCGCACTTTTTCGATCAGCGCCGGGCTGGCCGCCTCAACGGTCACGCCAGGCAGCACGGCGCCCGACGAATCCCGAACGGTTCCCGTGATGGACGCCTGCGCGAGCAGGCTGGGTGGCGCCGCAAGGAAGAACGCCACCACGACAAACGCCGCACCTGATATGCGCATTACGCTCCCTCCAAAGTAGATGAGAAGGCTCTAGGATGCGTATTGTGGCGGAGAGAATGCCCGAAGGGGTAGGAAAAAGTTATGTCAAGTAGACTGCCCCGGGGTGCCCCCACTCGGGCTCGAACTGGAATGCGCCGCCGGCCGATCGCTCACCGACCTTGAACAGTGTGTAACCGTGCGGTCCGTTCTCGAACTTCATCGTGTGGGTAACGCCCCAGTTGAAAAGCGATGCATAACGCCGCTGCGCCGGACCCATGACCCCAGTGGCCAGCTCGACCCACCAGAGGCTCCCGTGTCCGGTCTCGAGCGCGGTCCCCTCGACGCCGCGCGGTTCCCAAAGGCCAATGACTGCGCCCTCTTGATCGCGGAGCATGGCCGCGCGCGCGACGCCCGGCGTCTCGACGACCGGTGTCACCACTGTCATCTCCAGAGTCTGCGCCCGAGCTATCGAACTCTCGACGTTTTCGACGCGGACGCAGGCGAGCCATCGATGAGTGTCGGCCCGCCGCATGCCGGCGACCTCGGAGCTACCGGAGCAGAACATCCAGTAGCGGTCCGAGATCTGCGTGACACTCCAGCCGAGCAGGTCGCTGTAGAAGCCCGCTGACAGCTCGGGCGTCGGTGTTTGAAGCTCGGCGAAACAGAATGTGCCGACTGGGTGATGCAAGCGGCGACATTGTAACGCTGGTACGTCGCCTGAGCAGACCTGACTTCGTCTCCGGCTTCGTCGAGACAAGCTACAATTCCGCAAGCCGGAAGAGGGGAAGAACATGGCGTTCGATCTGCATCGTCAACGGAACCTTGCATACCGTCGATGCAGACCCGCAGACGCCCCTGCTGTGGGTGATCCGCGATCACGTTGGGCTGACGGGCACCAAGTTCAGCTGCGGCATCGGACAGTGCGGTGCGTGCACGCTCCATGTCGATGGCCGGGCGATCCGCTCCTGCAGCGTCCCCGTCGCAACGGCCATCGGCAAGCCGGTCGTCACGATCGAAGGAGTCTCACCGGACGGAAGCCATCCGATCCAGGTCGCCTGGAAGGAATTCGACGCGCCGCAATGCGGATACTGTCAGTCCGGAATGATCATGAGCGCGCTCGCCCTGCTGCGGGAGCGCCCGGACCCTTCCGACGCCGACATCGACACGCAGGTGACGAATGCCTGCCGCTGCGGCACCTACCACCGCGTCAGACAAGCTATCCACCTGGCCGCGGACCTGATGAAGGAAGGGAGGCAGAGTGTGACAGCCGGCGTCAACCGTCGCGAGTTTCTCGCGACAGTCGCCGCAGCCCAGGGTGCCTTCGTGCTCGGCTTCTGGATGCCGCAACAGAGCAGACGCGCAGACGGTGCCCGGCGCTGTCTGGTACGAGGAGCCTGCGACGCCTGAAGTCAATGCCTGGATCGTGATCTCGCCGGACGACACCGTGACGATCCGCATCGCCCAGACCGAGCTCGGCCAGGGCGTCTGGACCTCGAACGCCATGATGGTCTGCGAGGAGTTGCAGTGCGACTGGACGAAGGTGCGGCCGCAGTACGCGTCCGCGAACCGCGATGCGCGCGAGAAGGCGCCCGAGTGGACGCTCAACGTCATGGGCAAGGGCGCCACCGATCCGAAGGGCGGCGGCGAGCCCACTTTCGGGAATCGCGACCGCACGGGCGTGAGCGGCATTCCCGACAGTCTGTATCGACGCATGCGGACAAACGCTGCGTCCTCGGTCAAGGACGGCCGGTATTACCTGCAGCTTGCTGGAGCCGAAGCGCGCGAACGGCTGCTCCTGGCCGCGGCGGGGCTCTGGAGCGTGCCCGTCGCCGAGCTGACCGCCAAGAACAGCATCATCACGCATGCGTCGAGCGGCCGCACGACAAGCTACGGCCAGATCGCCCATCGTGCCGCCGAGACGCCGCATCCGCATCCGGAGACGATCACGATCAAGTCGCCGGACCAATGGACGCTGATGGGCACCGAGCAGAAGAACCTCGACGTGCCGCTCAAGGTGACCGGCAAGACGGTTTACGCGATCGACGTTCGCATGCCCGGCATGAAATGGGCGGCCGTGAAAGCGTGCCCCGTGTATGGCGGCGACGTCAAGTCGTACGACTTCGCAGCGATTCGCAACATGCCTGGCGTGCGATCCGCCGTGCAGTTCCCGATTCCGGATCCAGCGCTGACCCGCGGTCGCGTTTTCAGCGGCGGCGTCGCGGTGATCGCCGACACCTGGTACCAGGCCAAGACCGCGCTCGATCGGATGCCGATCGAGTGGACGATTCCCCCCGAGCACGCCGCGTTCAGCACGGCGAACATGCACGAGACTCTGCTGGCCGCGCTCGATCAGCCCGGCCGCGTGCGCGTCAATCAAGGCGATGTCGACGCGGCCTTCGCGCGAGCCGCCAAGATCGTCGAGGCGACGTACTCGACGCCGTATCTGCCGCGCGCTCGCATGGAGCCTGGCAACGCGACGGTGCTCGTCACGAGCGATCGCGTGGACATCTGGATCGGTGATCAGAGCCCCCAGGAGACGCGTTTCAGCGCCGCGAAGATCACCGGCATCCCCGAGCAGAACGTCCATCTGCATCTGTGCCACCTGGGCGGAGGCTTCGGCCGCAACGGCAACGGGCCGCAGGCAGAGCACGCGATCATGATCGCGAACGCGAACCGCGGCATCCCGATTCACATGCTCTGGACCCGCGAAGAGGATTTCATCGGCACGACGTATCGCGCTATGGGCGCGGCGCGTCTGAAGGCAGGTCTCGATGCCGACGGCTGGCCGATCGCGCTCGACGTGCGCACGGCGCATGCAGGGAGGCGGGTTCGGCCCCGAGTCCTCGTTCGACGTGATCTCGCGCTACCACGTGCCGAACTATCGCTACTCGAGCCACACGACGACGTTCCACGTGCCCGTCGGCACGCGGCGCGGCATCGGCCAGGCCGCGCACGAGTTCTATCGCGAGAGCTTCATGGACGAGCTCGCCCACGCCGCGGGCAAGGATCCGTATCGCTATCGGCGCGAGCTCATCGCCCGCACCGCCCTCCCCTACAAGGAGGACATGATCAAAGCGCTCGACATGGCCGCCGAGATGTCGGGCTGGGGAACACCGCTACCGCGGGGAAAGGCGCGGGCCATCGCTCTCGAGGAACGAGGCGCGGAAGGCAACGGCATGGCGACGATCAGCGCCATGGTGCATACCGTCTCGGTGAGCCGCGAAGGCAAGGTCAAGCTGGAGCGTGTCGACGTCGCGCACGAGACCGGCTTCGGCCTGGTCAACCCGCTTTCGGTGAAGAAACAGATCGAAGGCCAGATCACCTGGTTCTACAACGACGCCATGCACCAGGCGACCACGATCGCTGACGGGCACATCGTCGAGAATAACTTCCACACATTCCCGCTGTCGCGCATCGACGAAGACCCGCCCGAGATCAACATTCGCTTTTTCGCGACCGGCCATTGGCTGATGGGCATGGGCCACGACCGCGCCACGTCGGTCCAATCCGCGATCGGCGACGCGATATTCCAAATTACCGGCAAACGCTTCCGGGATCTGCCGTACCGCAGGCACGATCTCAGCTGGAGTTGATCGCCCCTCCAGTAGCCTGCTCCGTCACGAGAACTCGATCACGCCGGTGATGATCGTCCGGTCGGCCGTGTCCTGCACGGCCTGCCGGCTCTGATCGAGCGTGTATCGCTTCGTAATGACCGACTGGGCGTCGATGATCCCCTTCTCGATCAGCTTGACGTAACGCGGGATGTCGCGCATCACGTGCAGACCGCCTTGCTGGCCGGGGTGAATCGTCCGTCCGAAGAGCGCGAGCGACGCGCCAGGAAACGACACCGGCTGCAGCGTGAACCCCATGAGCATCACGTGGCCGCCAGCCCGAGTACAGTCCCACGCCTGCTGCACGGTCTTCACGTTTGTGGGATCCGGCTGTGTCTCGACCTTCGGCGGCAGCGTCTGAAGGCCGGCCGCCTCGACAACGAAGTCCGCGCCCCGTGAGATCACCGCGTTGGCTGCCCGGCCCCACGACACGCCGCCCGCGAAGCGGCGATCGTTGGGCCCGCGGCACAGCTCACGGATCCGCTCGACGATGCCGTCGCCTTCGACGTTCGGATCCAGCGTCGTCGTCGCCCCAAGCTTCATCGAGAACTCGCGGCGGTACTTGATTGGCTCGACGACGATGACCTGGCCCGCACCCATTACGCGCCCGGCCTGCACCGCGCCGAGGCCCACCGGTCCGGCGCCGAAGATCACGACGTCGGAACCGGGCTGGAAGTGCATGTCGGCATGGCCGGCAGCGAAACCCGACGCCAGCTGATCGCCCAGGAGCGTGAGCTGCGCGGCTGGCAGGTCCGTGAAGACCGGTACGCAGTACTCCTCGAAAGCGGTCATGATCTCGCTCATGCCGCCGATACCGGCTTGCGCGTACACCGGGGTGCCGTCGCGAAACTGCGCGAAGGGGGCGAATGGCTCGACACCAGGCGCGTTGGAAAAGAACGTGAACTGGCAATAGTCCGGGCGGCCGTGCAGGCACTGGTAGCATTGGCCACACTGTGACGTCCCGGCAACCACGACCCGATCGCCGACCTGCACGCGCTTGACCATCGCGCCGACGGCCTCGACCACACCGAAGCCACAGTGGTTCGGCACCTCGGCGCGGCGGATCGGATTGGTGCTGAGCGCGCCACGCACGATCGTGTAGCACGGCGCCACGGCGGTGGAACGGATCACGACCTGCCGCGGATCGATGGGCAGGAGCCGCATCTCCTGGACGTCGAGCGTGGCATCGTGACGGACGAGCCCGCGAAATGCCCGGCCCGTCTGGGTTCCCGTTTGAATGGCGGGCGCCTGAGCCGGCGCGCCGCGGACTGCGTCGAGCCTCGAGCCGCTCCCCAGGAGCAACGCGCCTCCGCCGAGCGCTGTCGCACCCGTCTTCAAGACACCACGTCGTGTCAGCTGCTGCTTGCCCTTGGACCGGGTTCCCATGTGCCCTCCTCAAAGCCTCCCGAACGTTCACTTCAAACCACAGATCCTACCCTCCACCGGTGGACGGAAGTTGGTTTGCACATCGTTGCGAGCCGATCGCAGGGCCGCACGGGCCTGACGACCGCCGGGCGCGAAGAATTGGCCCGCCTCCCCAAGGAGAATCGCGCACTTCGCAAGGAGCGAGAAATCTCAAGGAAACCAACATGGGCCTTGACCTCGGCGCTCCGGACGGGCATGCTCAACGCGAACATGCTCGGCCGGGGCAGTCACCCGCCTGTGCCGGAGGCCAATCTGTCTGTCGAGGCGGGCTCGAGGGGCGCTTGGCGAATCGTAGGTCTCTCGCGGTGGCGCCAATGATCAGACAAGAGGGAGGACCACCATGGATTTTGGTCGAAGGATTAGTTGGATAAGGGTCGCGCTCGGGGTCGTCCTCGCGATCGGCGTGCCGTTGACGGCCGGTGCGCAGGCTCCACCCGGGGCGGGGACTGCTGAACCCTACACACCCGCAAAGGACGCCAAAGACCTGAAGGCCGTGCTCTTCAACTGGATGTGGGACATGGGCATGCTCAAGGGCCACGATGAACGCGACATGGTCGCGACGCTCGAATATCAGGGCAAGGGCACGATTCAGGTGGACGGACAACCGTGCACGCTGACGAAATTTCGCGCGAGCACCAACTACCAGACCTTCAGTCAGCGGATTCAGTACGCCTGCACGCGGGCGAACGGACAGAAGGTACTCGAACATCGAGGTCGTCAGCGGGCTGTACGCCTGGAACGAAGACACGCCCGGCGCGGAGATCGGTCCGACGAAGGGCAAGGCGACTCCGATGCCGGCGACCGTGCAGGAGCGGCTGATCCGCATCTGGGCAAGTCCGCAGGGCGCGGCCAAGGCCGCGTCGGCAGGCACGACGGAGACGTTCTAGTTGGGGGCCAACCCGGGCACTCTGTTCCCGGACGGTGTCGCGAAGGTGGGCAAGTACCTCGGTGTCGTGGGAGGCGGGCAAGCCGGTCGTGACGTTCCCGATTCCTGGCGTTCCAGGAGCGACCGCGACAGCCACGCTCGATGCGAAGTACATGACCGAGCGCGTGGTGGTCACCCAGGGCTCGACGACCACCGAGTTCACCTACAGCGGCTACAAGGACTGGAACAACCCGCTGAACAAGATCGAGGTGTTCTACGCCGGCAAGATGGTCGAGCGCCGGAACGGCGCGGTCGTCCGCGACCTGACGACGGACGTGACGGAGACGGGCAACGTGTATGTGGTGGCGCCCGTGCCGGCAAGCGTGCAGACGGCGATCAAGCCGTCACGGGGCAGCTTCCCAACGGCGTGTTCGCGAAGCCGGATGCGCAGGTGAACAAGTCGGCGCCGACGCCGCGGCTGGGCGCGCATCCTGACCTGACGGGCAACTGGGCGTACACCGACTGGATTGGGAACTACATGACGGGAGGCGGGCGCCGATGCGGTCCGACGCAGGAGAAGCCGGCTGCAACCGGAGTGTCAATCAGACTGAAGATTTCGAGCTCTACTCGCCCTCGCGGTTCGGCCAGTTGAATCGTCCGCTGTACAAGCCGGAGCACTGGGACAAGGTCCAGGAGCTCGACATGTGGACGAACAAGTACGACCCGGTCATGACCTGCCAGCCGCTGGGAGTCCCGCGGCAGGGCCCGCCCCGGCGCATCTACCAGACGGAGAACGACATCACCTTCCTCTATTTGGGCGGTGATGCCGGCGGCGGCTACGGCGAGTATCGCATCATCCCGACCGATGGCCGCAAGCGCACTGCGGACGCGGAGTTCGATATCACGTACCTGGGGAATACGGTGGGACGCTGGGAGGGCGACACGCTCGTGCTCGACTCCATCGCGTTCATCGATACGACGTGGATCGGGCGCGGCGGGTTCTTCCACTCCGATCGCATGCATGTCGTGGAGAAATTCACGCGTCAGGGCGATGCGATCCTGTACGACGTCACGATCGAAGACCCTGAGGTGCTGGTGGAGCCGTGGGTGTTCCCGACACGAACGCTGCGGCGCAACACGAATCCGAACGCGGGTCTTCTGCGAGAGCGAGGCAACTGCGAGACGAGTCAAGAGACCGAAGCGGCCGCTTCACAGATTCGGCATTAGGAGGAACGTAGCGGCGTTCCTGAGGTCTACCGGAGCGCCTAGCGGCGTTCCTGGAGGAGATGTACTCATGACTAAGTGGACTTTGCGATTCGTCGTCTTGTGCGGCCTCCTGGCCAGTGCCTCGTCGTTGCACGCGCATCATTCCCTGGCGGGCGTGTACGCATTGGGAAAGGAAGCGAAGGTGACCGGGGCGTTCAAGGCATTCAGGCTTGTCAATCCCCACTCGTCGTTGAGACTCGACGTCAAGGGCCCGAATGGCTCGATAGTCGAGTGGGCGATCGTCGGCGGCAGCGTCCAGCAGTCGCGAGGCTCGGGCTCGGAAAGAGCTCGGAGGCCGAATGCCCTCAAGCCCGGGGATGAAATCACCGTCACGTTCATGCCGGCGTTGGACGGCAAGAGTCCGATTGGGCTTCTGGTCGCGATCACCTACCCGGACGGGCACACGGTCCGTTTCCGGTCCCCCGACGAGTAGACGGAGTGTGAGCACTCGGTGACCGCCTGGCGGTCACCGGCGCAAAACGCCTGTGGCGCGTTGACTGAGAAATAGGCTTTGATCGTGACTGACTCTTGCACGCGAGCCGCGCACCGTCGCAATTCGGCATCGCGTCGGCTCCATTCGCGTGTGAGACCGGAGGCGAGCGTCGCTTATTCGACGCTGGCTGCTCTGAGCAAGGGCTTCTTCCTATACGCACTCGAAATGGACACCATCGGCTCCTCGAGGCGTGCCTCGGCCCGGCGACGGCCGACGAGGCGCACGTAGCCCAGATAGCTGCCGCGGTCTGCCTCGACCGCCTGGATCTCCACTGCGTTGTCCGGCGCCACCACTGCCTGCCAGTCCCGCCACAACTGCCAGCCATGCGGAAGGGTGTCGGCCATGCCAATCTCCAGGATGCCGGTCCGCTCCCAGTGTCGACGCCACCACGCCACGGAGTGCAAACAGCACATACTCGGCTCCCACCACGCTCGGAGATGGTCTGGGACGGGACCTTCGATTTCCTGCATCAACCCAGCCCCTGCGACACCCAGTGCGCCGCCCGGCTTCAGGAAGCGAGCCAGGTAGTTCAGATACAGGTCATCAGTCCCGTAATAGACGAACGAATCGATGGACGTGATCGCGTCGAAGAACTCGGTTGCGAATGGCAGCGACCGTGCGTCCGCGTGGATCGGAAACACGCCGTCCTCGACGTCAGCATCTTGTATGCGCCGAAGATTGTTCGCGGCACTGCACCACAAGTCGGTAGCCCAGACCTGAACCCCAAATTCACGGCGCAAGAAGATCGATGACGTCGCGAGTCCGCAGCCGAGGTCCAACACCCGCATCTGGGGCCGCAGGTCGAGTGCCTCGGCGAGCCACTCGGTGAGCCACAACGCGTTCGCCCCGCCACTGGCACCGGCGATAACCCACTCGGCGTGGTACTTCGACGAACGCGGAAATCTCTCGGAAACCAATCGTCCGTCTGCGGTCATGTGAGTCTCAATCGGCCTAACATTGTATGGTCATCGCCGCCATTCGGCATTCGGGCCGCACGGGTCGAATCCCAATCGCTTCAGGAGGAATGGCAGGAGAGATCTGCTCAACGTTCCCCACAGCACGAACAGGGCGTGCCAGTGGCGATCGACGAGATCGGCAATCTGCTGATCAAGGGCGATTCGACGTGCGCCTTCTACTGGAACCGGCATGAACTGACCAAGAACACCATCGAGGGTCACTGGATTCGGACCGGCGATCACTACTACCAGGATCGAGATGGGTTCTACTGGTTCGCCGGGCGATCCGACGACATGCTGAAGGTCGGAGGCCTCTGGGTCAGCCCCGCCGAACTGGAGCACACACTGCTCGAGCACCCGGCCGTCCTCTCCTGCGGTGTCGTCGGACGGCCCGACCACGATGGGTTGATCAAACCGCTCGCCTATGTCGTCCCGAGAACAGGCCGGATTCGTTCCATGAGGCAGCAGCGTATGATCCGCCTGTGCGCCCGAGCCGGGCAGCCGTACTCCCTACGCCGCCTCCTTCTATCCAATAAACTCCGATTACGGTGGCGGAAACAACGAATACCGCGCCATCCCGACGGATGGTCGCGCGCGGAACCGGAATGCGGAGAACCTCGCAACGTTCTACGGGCAGAGCACAGGAACCTGGCAAGGGGATACGCTCGTCATCGACTCCATCAATTTCGACGATACGACGTGGTTGGGACGAGGGGCCTGTTCCACTCCGGCAGCATGCATATCCGAATTGCGAAGTGTACGAAGGGGGCAACGAAACGAGTCAGGTTCGGCACTGAGACTGGCCAAGAGCAGCAGTTGAGGGACAGAGAGCAGTTCTCTCTGTCCCTTCGATTCGTATCGCGCAGCGACCAGGCCAATCATCGGGAGTGCCTGGCAAAAAAGGCGAAGACCTCCGCCTGGTGCGACCCGATGACGCTGCCGTGATCGCCGCCGGCCACTTCGATGTACTGGTAGTCCTTCATCGGGATCGATTTCATCGCCTCGGCCCACGCACGTCCGACCGTCACGGGCACGACTGTATCCATGTCGCCGTGCACCAGCATGATCGGCATCTTGGGAATCTTGTTTAGACCCTCCTGATCGACAGCGAAGGCGGCAGGCGCGAGCGCAGCGATGGCAGCCCACCGCTGCGGGTACTTGATCGCCAGGTACAACGTGCCCGCCCCGCCCATCGAGTGTCCCATCAGGTATGTCCGGTCGTCGTCGACCTTGAATTCCTTGCGAATCAGATCGATGACTTCGAGCGTTTCCTTCTCACTGAGCTCGCGCAGGTTCGGCGGATCGTTCGGGTCACTCAGCACACCCGGAGGGAACGCGCCGCGTCGTCCCTGCGGCGGTGCCGCAGCAGCACCCGCTGTGGGACCATCGCTCGCAGCGCCGCGAGCGGCGTCGGCGGGCGGCGCCGGTGGTGCGCCGCGGCGTCCCCGCGGCGCCGGCGCGCCGTACCAGCCGCGCGGGTTGTAGCCCATGGGCGCGAGCAGGATGTAGCCGCCAGCCTCTGCCAGGTCGATCGCGTTGGGCCGCATCATCGTCAGGTGCGTGCCGCCGATCCCGTGCAGCGTCACGATCAGCGGCGCTTTCTTGTTCTTCTTCACCTTCGACGAGACGAACAGCGAGTATGGGATCTCCTGATTGGTTTCGGCGAAGTGATGCATCCGGATCTGCACACGCGGATCGACCGGCTGCGGACCCCGCCCACGGCCCGGCGCCTGTGCGGCGGCGCCAGGCGCGGCAGGAGCGGCTTGCACAGCCCCGGGCGTTTGCGCGGCCCCTACGTTCGGAGCGACTGCCGCCATCGCTACCCACGCCGCGACGGCGAGCACGCGGATCAAGGGCTTGAGTGTCATAGCCGGCACTCTCATATGAGTCTCCTGTCGCCTCGAGATCGTCCCGTCAGTTCGAATCATTCACACCGGAGCGCGTATTATGCAACGCGAGGAAGCAGGTACACGGCATGACTATGCAGAAGACGGCCATCTGGATCCTTGCGTTGGGCATTCTGCCGGTGAGCGCCGGCGCGCTCGGCCGAATGCAGAGCAGCGACGGAAGTCCCGCGCGCCCGACGAATGCGGCACCCCTCGTGCCCGTACGTCTCAATGCGGATGGGAACTTCAGAATCGGCCCGCCCTACGTCGCCGATCCGGCATTCACGGCGAAACCGGACGTCCCAAAGGGGCGTGTCATCCGGTTCACGATGAATTCCGCCGAGAGCAAACTCTTTCCAACGGCACCCGCGGGGCGCCCAGGCGGCCCCGGACGCGGGCGCGGCGAACCGGCAGCGGGACCTGTAGAACCGCCGCAGCATCAGACGTTCCAGCGTCAGGTCGCGGTCTACGTCCCTCCCGGATACGTGCCCAATACGCCAGCGCCGTTCATCGTCGTGCAGGACGAACGCTGGTTCGTCCCCGAAGACGCACCAACCGCCGCGGACGGCACGCCGAGAACGGATCTGCCCTTCATGCCGGTGATGCTCGACAACCTGATCTACCAGAGACGCATCCCCTCGATCGTCGCGGTCCTGCTCTCCCCAGGCCCGGGTGGGCAGCGCACGATCGAGTACGACACCGTGTCCGACCGGTATGTGAATTTCGTGGAGACCGAGGTGCTGCCTCGCATCACGCGCGACTACCAAGTGGCTTTCACGACCGATCCCGAAGGGCGCGCCGCATTCGGCGAGAGCTCCGGTGCGGCGGCCGCGCTGACGATGGCGTGGCTGCACCCGAACCAGTATCGCCGGGTGATCAGCTACTCGGGCACGTTCGTCGCACTGCAGCGCAACGCCACCGCACCGAACGGCGCGTGGGACTTTCACCAGACATTCATCCCCAACTCCGAGCGCAAGCCGTTGCGCATCTGGCTGCACGTGAGCGAAAACGATCTCGGCGCGACGTCACCCGCTGAACAGATGCGCAACTGGGTGGTTGCGAACAACCGGATGGCCGCGGCGTTGAAAGCCAAGGGCTACCCGTACCAGTTCGTGTTTTCAGAAGCGTCCGGCCACGTCGAGCGCGCCGTGGAGATGCAGACGCTGCCCGAAGCGTTCGAATGGGTGTGGAAGGGTTACAAGCCGGCCGGGCGGTAGTGATCGCTCACGTCGCCGCCGGCGTTCAGCGCTCCGTCCGGCGTAGCGTTCAGCCATGGCACTGGCATTGAGCCGAAGCTACTTCGGTGGGTCGACATTGGTAGTCGCCGTCGGCCCGACGCCGGCAATCTGAATCCACAAGGGATCGTTCCCTGATCCATCGTAGTGAATACCCTGCGCGATATCGCGGATGAATCCGCCCTTCGGCACCGCGACCGTCCTGGCCCTGTCGCCGCTCGGTTCCGTGCCGATCCACATGGTGCCGCCCAGCACCATGACGACACGCTCGATCGAGTGATAGTGCGGGCGGCTCCAGTTGTTCGGGGCGCGTCTCTGGTACTGAACGTAAAGGCCGGGTTTGCTCGAGTCGCCATATAGGACGAACGATTCCTTCGGCATATCCTCCACCCGCTGAACCTGCCTGACCGCCGGATCGATCACGCCGGCTCCTGATCCGGTGGTGGTGGTCGTACTGGCCTCCGCCGGATGGCCTGGCGACGGCCCGATTCCGATGAAATACAGCGTCGCGCCGTCGTCTTTGGTTCCCTCGAAGTGAATGCCGCCCGCGACGTCTCTGACGAACGACCCGGCCTTCAACGGCACCGTGCGTTGCGGATCGAGTTTTCCGGTGCCAACCCACAACGTGCCCTCGAGCACCGTCACGAACCGGTCATTGTCGTGAAAGTGCGGCTTGCTCCACGCGTTTGGGCCGCGCTTCACGATGTAGGCGTACAGCCCCGGCTTGGAGGGATCACCGTGCAGACTCGAGGTCGTGCCGTCCTCGGTAGCTCTCCACTGCATCTGGTCAGGCAGCGTGTAGTCCCTGCTGCCTCGATCTACGGCGACCGCCTGCGCGCCATACGAGTGCTGTATCGAGAGAGAAGCCCCAGCCAGGGTCACAACAAGGGTGGCCGCGCAGACCGGAAACGTTCCTCGCGTGCGGATGGTCATCGGCGTCCTCCAATGGCGTTCAGGCTTTTGACCACGGCCTTACTTCTTTGCAGCTGCGTCCC
>CAWBMG010000002.1:0-838582 GCA_963789815.1 uncultured Acidobacteriota bacterium
GGCCTGGAGCACATGCTGCGGACGTCGCGCCTGTACGATCGCTGACTCTGACCTCTGGGCTTTGGTCTCTGAAATCACCGCCCAAATCGGCGTGGGCGGCATGGAGGAAGAAGATGGTGCGCACGCGTTCCTCGACCTTCCTGGCCTGCTGCATCGGGGGCCTCCTGTTCGCTGTCCCGCCTCTCGAGGCTGCCGATCTGCTGTCAGGTACCTGGACATCCGGCGAAGGAGCCGACACCCTGACGTACGTGTTCAAGGTGATCGGCGGGCAATTTACCGGCATCGTCTGCGGTCGGTGCGACGACCCGGACGCCGTCTTCGAGATCGAGGATGGCCGCATTGTGGACCCGGGTCGCGCCACGTTCGTCATTCGCCACGACGCCGCTGAGCGAGCAGGGCAACAGGTCGCCGCGTATCGCGAACGAGTCGAGGCATCGCTCGCGCGTAATGCGATGACTCTCTTGGTGCGTCTGGATTCAAATGCGAAGGCGACCACGGTCTCGCGGTCCCTTACGCGCGTCGTCCCCAACTACGAGCTCAGTGTATTTCCACTGCCGTCCTCCGTAGGCGCATCCGTCACGGCATCGCTTCCGTTCAAGGCAGGACACTGGGTCTCGGCGGGACGTGTCGCTCAGCAGAACTGGATTCTCAAGGTGCGGGACAACCGGATCTGGGGCCTTGTGTGCGGGCCGTGCACGCCAGCGGTCGTGACGATGATCGATGGGGTGGTCGCGGGCGACACGATTGCCTTCAACATCAACCATATCGACACGCCGCCGGATGCCGCGCGGCAAGGCATCCAGCGCAACGTAATGTCTGGGACGATTGGCACGGGCGACAACGCGAACGTGATGCGGTTCAAGTGGGTCTCAGAAGGCCGGCCCGATCGAAGCGGCGAGATCGTGATGTTCGGCCCACTCCCGTAGACGGGTTGGAGAAGTCCTCGGGAGCGCTGCGGTCACCGCGATCTGACACGGTAGTATTAGGCACCCGGCTTCACGCCCGTCTTCGTCTTGATGTTCTTCACCATGTCCGCGAAGGGCTCGATGGCCCCGTGCACGGGCACGTGCCGGTCCACGCGCAGCTTGCGCCGCTCGATGTTCTGCAGCACGTTCTCGCCCCAGAGGTGCTGCTGCCACGTGTTGTCATAGAGGTCCGCCTGCACGAGGATCCGCTCGCGCGGGACATAGGCGAAAAGGTTCGTGCCCTCGCGCGGGTTGTCGAGCAAGCGATAGAGCTGCACCTCCATTGACCTGTCCTTGAGCGTCAGCGTGTCGTCGACGAGCTGCAGCGTCATCTCCTTCGGGCTCTTCGCCAGCGCGTCGGGCAGGATCGTGTGTGGGCGCGACACCAGATCCTTGAAGAAGGCCTCGTTGGCACTTTGCGCGATGATCGTCAGCCCCTCGGCCACCGCTACGCGCAGGCCGCCGGAGTGATCGAAGTGGTGGTGCGAGACGACGGCGTGGGTCAGCGGCTTCGAGCTGAGCGCGCGCGCCGCATCGATCACCGCCTTGGACCGCGTCTCGTTCAGAGGCACCTCGAAGAGCACCAGATGGTCGTCGAATTCGAAGACGATGCTGCGGTGATTGCCGGACCCGGCCAGCCACCAGATGCCCTTGGCCACCGGCTGCACGTCCACTCGAACCGCCGCCGGGGCCGGGGCCGGCGCAGCCTTCAACGCTGCCGGGGCTTCGAGATCCGCCGTGTCTACATCCACGCTGTTGCGTGAAACACGTAGGTCGAACTGCGGGTACCTGTCGATCGTGGTCGTAAGCCGCGCCGGCAGCATCAGACCGCCGGTGTCCGCGTAGCCGGAGAAGGCCGTGGTGATCGCCACGTCCCCAAGGTTGGCGTGCGTCGTCATTGTCGTAACGCGGGCCGGCAGGTGGGTAGCGCGAGTGACAGCGAGCGTCAGCGAGTCGCCGGCCGCCGTCCTGACGTCGACGACGTCGTCCTCACCCTCCTGCCGAAGGTTCGTGACGGTGGCGCGCTCGGCAAGCGCGGCGCGGACGACGGTGAGCGGGTGATGCAGCATGTCGATGCGGCGGGCGCCGGCCTCCTGATCGCTCGTTCGTGCCGCCTCGCCGCTCGCGTTGACGTTGTACGCCACGTCACCGTCGAGCCCCTGGTGCTGCTGCTGCGTGTTGGCGCCAGCGAACAGGAACTGCGCAGTCCGTGTCTGCCGCATCACGGCCCGACCATTCGCAAGATCCATCGTCCGTACGTACTCAGTGACCTTCCAGACAGGCAACTCGCCATCGGGCATCGTGTTCTGGCCCAGGTTGGGAGATTCGCCCTCGCCCTCGATGCGCAGGCTCCTGACGGCATCCACACGCTCTCGTCCACCGAGGGCGGCGGCGGCATCGGCAATGAGCTGGCGCTCGGGGGGCACCTGCGCGCAGGCGCTCGCGAGGACGAAAGCCGCAACTGTCCAGACGCTCCGTGTCATCGCGACCTCCTGGCTGACGGAGTGGAGTATACGTGCTGACGGGGTCGAAGCCCCCGCGTGACGACTCGGCGCGGACTGAGTGTCAGCTGACAGCCTCGTGTGATGCGAGTGGTCGTTCCGACTGACGACTACACAGATAGGCGAGTGGGCTTTGACGCGGTCCGCTCGGCCACCGAGCGTGCCACTAGATACCACCCAAACAGGACGACCATCACTGAATCTATGGCGACGGCGACACCCGCTTGGTGGCTCAAATATCGCGCGTCCTCGGAAAGCACCAGGGCAATGAAAATAACCTTGCTCGCGCCCGCGACGGTTAGCACCAGAGGGCGTTGGATCGGATTGAACGCTCCATAGATCAACATCCCGCCGACCAAGGCAATGAGCGCTCCCCAGTTGCGGACCACGAGGTGCGCCAGAGCACCGTCCACCGTCTCCCCGAAGTTCGATTGAAGCGCGGAGTCGGGCGTGATTGCGGCCTGCAGCATCGTTGCCGTCAGGACGCCGGACACGAGCATGATCCAGCGCATGTTGTGAACGATCCACATGGCAGAAAGCCTCCTTACACTGTCTTCGAGAGACGATTCGATTCAATGGCACCCTGCCTCATCGCCTTGATCGTTTCGACGTTCACTGCCAAGCAGCCAGGATGGCCGCTGTAAGTGCGACAAGGCTGAGGCCACTGCGGACCCAATGCCAGGCGGCCCAGCGATCCAACTCCACGCGAAGCTCATTGGCGGGCATACCACCTCGCGAAAAGGTGGCGTTGGCCCGCCCAAAGTAGACGAAGAACATCGAGACGACCACAAGCGCACATGCGGCGGTGGCCACCGCCTGTAGATTGGACAGAAAAGCGCAGATGCTAGCACACGACCGGGCGCCGTATCGTCCCGTGCTGCTGTCCCAGGGCGAACACCAGCGACCAGGCGAGTGTCATGACCACAGCGGTCCGGATCGCCGTGGCGAGGGTGGAGGGTACGGGGCGGTGCACCGGTGCCGTCATCAATCCGTCATCTACGAAGTGCCATCGTTGCCACACGTTGGGCAGCCCATTACCGTCACGACTGCTCGCCGCAGCGTTGCTTCTCGTTGCCACCACTGGATGCGCGTCGCATGCTCCGATCGCGACGCCAGATGACATTGTTCGGCGCACAGGCGTGCCGCCGCGTCCCGCCGACGTCGAGGGGACCGTCCTTCCTCCGGGTGTGAATGTCGCCGACGGGCTGACGCAGGACGAAGCGGTCGCCATCGCGCTCTGGAACAATCCCGAGTTCCAGGTGCAACTGGCCAACCTCGGGTTCGCCCGAGCCGATCTCGTCGAGGCCGGTCTCCTGCAGAATCCGGTGTTGTCGCTGTTGTTTCCGCTTGGGCCCGAAGCAGCTCGAGTGGACGCTGCGATTCCCGATCGAGCTGCTCTGGCAGCGTCCCCGCCGGGTCGCCGCGGCCGCGCTCGCGGCCGAGAGCATCGCCCGCGGGCTCGAGCAGGACGGCCTGACGCTCGTCTCCGACGTCAAGCTCGCCTACACGGAGTACGCACTGGCCCAGGACCGCATCGCGCTGGCCGAACGCGCGCTGACCGAGCTCAACGCCGTCGCCGCGCTGATGGACTCGCGGTTTCAGGGCGGGCGACATCAGCCAGCTCGAGGCGCGCACCGCCGCCATCGACGCCGCGCGCGCCCGGCAGGATCGTCGAACGTGCGCGCCTCGACGCTGCACTCCGCGCCAACGAGTTCCGCGCCCGCCTCGGCCTCGCGCTCGATGCCACGGAGGCGCCCCTCGTGCTCGCCGCGACACCGCTCACGACGTGCGCGATCACGCCCGCGCTGTTCGACGAGGCGCTGGCGTCACGCCCGGACGTGCGCGCCGCCGAGCTCGCGATCGAAGCGGCGGGCGCGCGTCTCGGCTGGGAGAAGTCCCGCGTCTTCACGCTGACCGCGGTCCTCGACGCCAACGGCCGCGGGACCGAGGGCTTCGAGATGGGGCCTGGCATCGATGCCGGGCTGCCCATCTTCAACCGCAATCAGGGCGGCACGGCGCGCGCGCAGGCGGAGCTCCAGCGCGCGAGCGGTCTTTATCTCGCCGCGCGGCAGCGCGTGGCCACCGAGGTACGCGCCGCGACCGCGCAGTATCGCCAGGCGTCGGTGGCCGCGGTCGAGTGGCGGACAACCGTGCTGGAGCCGCTCGAAGAACAGGTGCAGGTCGCCGACCGCGCCTTCAACGAGGGCGAGGTCGCCTATCTCTTCGTCATCGAGATGAATCGCCGGTTGACCGACGCGCGTCTTCGCACGCGCGAGGCGGAAGCCGACATCGCGCGCGCGCTGGCCCGGCTCGAACGGGCGGTCGGCCGACGCTGCGGCACGGAAGGAGAACGGACCGGTGGCTTCTAGAGTCCTGGATCTCGATGTTGTGCCTGACGCATCGCCGGCTGCGGCGGCGACGCCCCGCCGGCAGCGCCCGCGGCCAAGCCGGCTACCGTGACGGCGCCCGTCAAGGAAGCGCAGCTGACGACGGTGACGCTGAGCGAGGAGGCGGAGAAGCGCCTGGCGATCAAGACCGAAGCCGGTGGCGCAGCGCGCCGTGCCGCGCACCCGGACGATCGGCGGCGAGATCGTGGCGCCTTCCGGAACGGCGCTCGCCATCACCGCGCCGGTCGCGGGCACGCTGCAGGCAGCCGCGGCGATTCCCACCGCCGGGCTGTCCGTGATCCGCGGCCAGACGCTCTTCCGCCTGGTGCCGATCCAACCCTCGGAGCGCGACGCCGCGGTCGACGCGCAGCAGGCCGTCGACATCGCCACCGCCAGGCGCGACGCCGCCGACGCTGAAGGTGCAGCGCGCCGAGCGCCTCGTGAAGGACGGCTCCGTGAGCCGCCGGTCGCTGGAAGAAGCGCAGGCCGAGCTCGCCGTCGCCGAGGCGGAGCTCAAGGCCGCGCGCGATCGGGTCGCGCTCGCGACGCGCAGCGGCACGTCGTCGGGCGGCGTCGTCATCGACGCGCCGGAGACGGCGATCGTGCAGAACGTGCACGTACGCGCCGGCCAGACGGTGGCGGCCGGCACGCCGCTCATCGACCTGGTGCGCCTCGACGACCGTCTGGGTGCGCGTCCCGGTCTACGCCGGCGAGGCCAACGACATCGACACCAGCGCGCCTGCCGACGTGCAGACGCTCGGCGAGGCGGCCGATGCCACCGGCGTCACGGCGCAGCCGATCGCGGCGCCGCCGTCTGCGAACGCCACCACCGCCGGCGTCGATCTGTACTACGCGCTGCCCAATCCCGAACAGTCGCTTCCGGCCCGGCGAGCGCGTCGCGGTTCGCCTGCCCCGTCGCGAGTCCGAAACCGGCCTCGTCGTCCCCAAGGCGGCGCTGCTGCACGACGCCTACGGCGGCACGTGGGTCTACGTCGCGCAGGGAGCCGCGCGTCTATGTCGCGTCAACGCGTGGTGGTGACCGACATCACCGGGAGCCTCGCGGTGCTGTCGCAGGGACCAGCGGCCGGCGCGCGCGTCGTGACCGACGGCGCGGCGGAGCTGTTCGGCGTCGAATTCGGCGCGGGAAAGTAGGCGCCCATGATGCGGTGGATCGTCGAACGCTCGCTCCGCCTGCGCTTCGTCGTCGTCGCGCTGGCGCTCGTCCTGATCGTCGCCGGCTCGCGTGCGGCGCAGAACACGCCGCTCGACGTGTTCCCCGAGTTCGCGCCGCCGCTGGTCGAGATCCAGACGGAAGCGCCCGGCCTCTCCACCGGCGAAGTCGAGAGCCTCGTCACCGTCCCGCTCGAGAACGCCATGAACGGCGTGCCGGGCTGCGGACGCTTCGCTCGAAGTCGGTGCTCGGGCTGTCGTCGGTCGTGATGATCTTCGAGGAGGGAACGGAGCTGATGGGCGCGCGTCAGCTCGTGCAGGAGCGCCTGCTGCGCATCGCCACCAGCCTGCCGACCGCCGCGCATCCGCCCGTCATCCTGTCGCCGCTGTCGTCGCTCAGCCGCGTCATGAAGATCGGCATGACGTCCGAGCGGCTGTCGCAGGTGGAGATCTCGACGCTCGCGCGCTGGACGATCCGGCCGCGCCTGATGGCGATCCGCGGCGTCGCCAACGTCGCGATCTGGGGCCAGCGCGATCGGCAGCTCCAGGTGCTCGTCGATCCCGATCGGCTGCGCGCCAACAACCTCACGCTGACCGACGTCGTCACGGCGGCGCGCGAAGGGACCGCCGTGGCGGCGGGCGGCTATCTCGAGACGCCGCAGCAGCGGCTCGCCATCGCGCACTTCCCTGCGGTGTCGACGCCCGACGATCTCCGGCAGATCATCGTGCGTCCGAGCACCGCCGGCAGCGCCGCCAGCGGCCGGCAGTCCGGGAAATGCGCTGCGCATCGGCGACGTCGCCGAAGTGGTCGAAGGCTTCCCGCCGCCGATCGGCGACGCCGTCATCAACCGCGGCGACGGCCTGATGCTGATCGTCGAGAAGCAGCCGGACGGCAACACGCTGCAGGTCACGCGCGACGTCGAGGCGGCGATGGCCGCGCTGAAGCCTGGGCTGCCGGACGTCGCGATCGACACGACCATCTTCCGGCCGGCGACGTTCATCGAGATGTCGCTGCGAGAACCTCAACCGCGCGCTGCTCATCGGCTGCGTGCTGGTGATGCTCGTCCTGATCGTCTTCCTCTACGACTGGCGCACCGCGCTCATCAGCATCATCGCCATCCCGCTGTCGCTGATCGCCGCGGCGCTCGTCCTGCGCTACCGCGGCGGCACGCTCGACACCATGGTCATCGCCGGGCTGATCATCGCCCTCGGCGAGGTCGTCGACGACGCGATCATCGACGTCGAGAACATCGTCCGGCGGCTGCGGCTGAATGCGGCCGCAGGGAATCCGCGCTCGGCCTTCGACGTCGTGCTCGACGCCTCCGTCGAGGTGCGCAGCGCCGTCGTCTACGGCAGCCTGATCGTCATCCTCGTCTTCATTCCCGTGTTCCTGCTCGAGGGACTCGCGGGATCGTTCTTCCGGCCGCTCGCGCTCTCGTACGTGCTGGCGATCCTCGCGTCGCTGCTCGTCGCGCTGATCGTCACGCCGGCGCTGTCGCTCCTGCTGCTGCCGAAGCACACGCACGAGCGCGAGGCGCCCGTCGTCACGCGCCTGAAGGAACGGTACCGGCGGCTGGCTGCCCGGACTGATCGCCGCGCCCAAGCGCGCCATCGCCATCGTCGCCATCTCGCTGGCGGTGACGGCCGCGGCTTTCCCGCTGCTCGGCGAGGAGTTCCTGCCGACACTTCCAGGAGTACGACTTCCTGATGCACTGGGTCGAGAAGCCCGGCACGTCGCTCGACGCGATGCGGCGGGTCACGGTCAACGCCGGCGCGCGAGCTGATGGACGTCGAAGGCGTGCGCAACTTCGGCGCGCACATCGGACGCGCGGAGGTCGCCGACGAAGTCGTCGGCGTCAACTTCACCGAGCTCTGGATCAGCCTCGACCCGTCGGTCGACTACGAGACGAAGGTCGCCGAGATTCAGCGCGTCGTCGACGGCTATCCCGGCCTGACGCGCGACCTGCTGACGTATCTGCGCGAACGGATCAAGGAAGTGCTGACCGGCGCCAGCGCCACGATCGTCGTCCGCATCTTCGGCCCCAACCTCACGCAACTGGCGGCGACGGCCGGCGAGGTCGGGCAGGCGCTCAGCACCGTCGACGGCGTCGCCGACCTGACCGTTCAGCAGCTCACGGTCGTGCCGCAGGTCGAAGTGCGCATGCGTCCCGAGGCCGCGCAGATTGCCGGCGTCACGCCGGCGCAGGTGCGCGACTCGATGGCCACGCTGCTGCGCGGCACGAAGGTCGGCGAGATCTACGACGACCAGAAGATCTTCGACACGGTGGTCTGGAGCGTCCCGGCGGTGCGCTCGGATCTCTTCGCCATCAAGCGGCTTCCGATCGACACCGGCAATGGCGGCTACGTGCCGCTCGAGGCGGTGGCCGACGTGACGCTGGCGCCGACGCCGAACGAGATCACCCGCGAAGGCGGATCACGCCGGATCGACGTCACGACGAACGTGCGCGATCGCGATCTGGGCGCCGTCGCGCAGGACATCCAGACGGCGCTCGGCGGCGTGACGTTCCCGGAGGGCTATCACGCCGAGGTGCTGGGCGAGTACGCGGCGCGGGAGGCCTCGCAGAACCGCCTGCTGGCCATCGGCTTCCTGTCGCTGCTCGGCATCCTGCTCGTCCTGCACGTCGACTTCGGGTCGGCGCGGCTGGTCGCCATGGTCGCGCTGACGCTGCCCTTCGCGCTGATTGGCGGCGTCGCGGCGGCGTTCCTGTCGGGCGGCGTGCTGTCGCTCGGGTCGCTGGTCGGGTTCGTCACCGTGCTCGGCATCGCCGCGCGGAACGGCATCATGCTCGTGAGCCACTATCGCCACCTCGAGGACGTCGAAGGCATGCCGTTCGGATCCCGATCTCGTCGAGCGCGGGGCGGAGGAACGCCTGGCGCCGATCCTGATGACGGCGCTCGCGACCGGCCTGGCCCTCGTGCCGATCGTCGTCGGCGGCAGCCGGTCCGGGCAGGAAGTCGAACATCCGATGGCGGTCGTGATTCTCGGCGGCCTGGTGACCTCGACGGTCCTCAACCTGTTCCTGCTGCCGGCGCTCTACTATCGCTATGGGCGTCGCGCCACCGGGTAATCTTCAGCATGCGGATTCTACTCGTCGAGGACGAACCACGCGCCGCACAGATCCTGGCCAAGGGACTGCGCGAAGAGGCGTACGCGGTCGACATCGCGCCCGACGGCGAACAGGCGGTCTACGACGCGTCCATCTCGGAGTTCGACGCCATCATTCTCGACATCGGCCTGCCGCGGCAGGATGGCTTCGCCGTCTGCCGTCAGCTCCGCGACGCGGGGCTGCAGATCCCGATCCTGATGCTCACGGCACGCGATGCCATCGAAGCGCGCGTGCAGTGGCCTCGACAGCGGCGCCGACGACTACCTGACCAAGCCGTTCGACTTCCGTGAGCTGCTGGCCCGCCTGCGCGCGCTGCTCCGCCGCGGCCATCGTCCCGTCACACCGGCGGTGCTCACGGTCGGCCCGCTCTCGCTCGACACACGCGCGCGCCGCGTGCGCCGAAACGGCCGTCTCCTGGAGCTCACGGCACGCGAGTACGCGCTGCTCGAGTATCTCGTCCTGCACGCCAACGCCGTCGTCGGCCGCGCGGCACTCACGGAGCATGTCTGGGAAGCCTCACACGAGCCGGCATCGAACGCCGTCGACGTCTGCGTCAAGCGGCTGCGCCGGAAGATCGATCGCCACGGGCAGCCGTCCCTGATCCTCACCCGCCGCGGCGAAGGCTACATGCTCGCGGCGCCATCCACCGCATGAAGTGGTCGATCCGCGCCAGGCTGACCGCGTGGTACAGCGGTGTGGTCGTGCTCGTGCTGATCACCGGCACGCTCGTCGTCGACATCAGGCAGGAGCGCGTGATGCTGCAGCGCCTGGACGACGAACTGGGGCGGCTGATGTTCACGCTGCAGGGCGTGATGCGCACGGAGTTCGGCGAGGGACTCAGCCTCGAGGCGTCCGCGGACGAAGCGAGCATCGAAGTGCTCGCGCCGGATCGCACGCTGATCCTCACGCGGCCCGACGGCCGGCTCCTGGCGCGCTGGGGCGCGCCGACGGATCCGCGGTGGCGGCCCAGCCTCGTGGCCAACGTCCTCGACACCGCCACGATCAACGGCGTCGCCGATGCGCGTGCTGTCGGAGCGCGTCCAGTACCGCGAGCACGCCTACGTCGCCGTCGTCATGACGCCGCTCGGTGAACTCGAGGCAGCGACCGCGGATCTGCGCCGGACGCTCGGCCTCGGCATCCTCGTCGCGCTGGGCGTCGCCGCCGTCGGAGGCTGGCTGGTCGGACGCCAGACGCTGCGTCCGCTGGAGGCGATGGCGACGCAGGCCACGGCGATCACTGAAAGCACGGTCGGCCAGCGCCTGCAGACTCCCAATACGCACGACGAGCTCGGACGGCTCGGCACGGCCTTCAATGGGCTGCTCGATCGGCTGATGCATGCCCTGCAGGCACAGCGGCAGTTCATGGCGGATGCGTCGCACGAGCTCCGCACGCCCGTGTCGGTCGTGCGCACGACGGCACAGGTCACGCTCGCGCGCGACGCGCGGTCATCCGAGGACTATCGCGAGATGATGGCGATCGTCGGCGAGCAGGCGGATCGACTCAGCGCATCTCGTCGACACGATGTTCCTGCTGTCGCGCGCCGAAGCGAACGGGCTCCCGCTGGCGCCCGAGCCGGTCTACGTCGACGACATCGTCTCCGAGTCGGCGCGGGCGCTGCAGGTCCTCGCAGGCGAGCGCGACGTCAGCGTCACGGCCTGTGGCGAGACCGAAGTGCGGTTCACCGGCGACAACCGGCTGCTGCGGCAGATGGTGACCAACCTGCTCGACAACGCCGTCCGTCACGCGGCGCGCGGCGGCGCGGTACGCGCCACCGTCGAGCAGACCGCGTCGACCATCACGATCCGGGTCGTGGATGATGGCGCCGGCGTGCCGGCTGATGCGCACGAGCGCATCTTCCAGCGCTTCGCCCGCCTGAGTCAGGAATACGCCGGCGCGGGACTCGGGCTCCCCATCGCGCGCTGGATCGCAGAGGCGCACGACGGCTCGCTCGTGCTGGAGTCCAGCGGGCGCGGTGGCAGCACGTTCACGGTCACGCTGCCGCGTGCCGTCGACACGACAGTGGACGACGAGGTTTCCGACGAGAGCGCCGAGTAGCTCGGCTCACATCTGCAGCCGCACGAGGCGTTCGAGTGGCGGGTATGGCAGAGTGTCCCGACCACTCCAGCCATCTCAACTTAAGAGGCGGGACGTCGCGACATAGCTGGCGATGAGAAACATGGGCCAAGAGCCTCGATAGCCGACGTGGCGCTCGAGGACCGACGCCGTGGCGAACGTAGCCGAGACATGACCTGACGGAAACGCACAACACTCACCCATCGGCCGATCGCGGCGCACGGTGTTCTTGAATCTGGGCGGGTTTCAGATCCGCGTGTGAAGACGCTGGTGATTCACAACAGCGGCGTGCTGAACAATGGGCCAACCAACATGACCCGCACGAGCGTTGGCAAAGACGTGCTGCTGACACTACACACACCGGTAATCTACATCGAGGGCGGCCCCACCGACATCGCGTACGAAAACGGGATGGACGACTTCAAGCGGATCTCGCACGTGCCGGCGGCGATCGTTGGGTTCGTTGAACGTCCCCCCGTGGCCGACCGGCAAATTGGCGCGCTCCGATACGGGCTTCCTCATGTCACCAACGTCCGGGGAAGCCGGCTCCACGAACTCGCCCGGAGTCGAGGGGCCAGGCGTCGAAGACGGCGATCCATGACGATGTCGGGGAATTCGGACGCGAACGCATGTCCGCCCTCGATGGCTGCTCTACGCGCTCTCCGGCTGGTCGCGTCCGATTCGTCGAACACACCCGTGACCGTGATCGTCAACTGGCCGCAGCTGCTGAAGAAATGAACTAACGCTTTCCGTCGAGACCGAGGTCCCGCGAGATTTGCTGAAGAGTCTTGTGATCGATGACCCGCGTGTCTTCTTTCGCAAAGCACGACACACAGGCACCCAAGACATCGCCAGTTCATCGCATCTCATTTTGATGAGCGGCGCCGACACACTCGGTGGCGCACGTATGCCACTTCAGTGGCAAATGTCTTGACCCAGGCGTTCGATTCTTATGACGCCGCCGCCTGGTAGCCCACTGATTCAGGGAGAATGATCGAGACGCGAAGCCCCGGGTGTGCGTTCTCAACGGCCAGCGATCCGTGATGCAGACGTACAGCCCTCGACGCAATGGAGAGTCCCAGCCCGATCCCGCCGCTGGCCGAGTCGCGGGCCTCGTTGACTCGAAAGAACGGTTGCGTCAGGCGTGGGATGTCGGCTTCAGGAACACCCGGCCCACGGTCGCACACTGTGATCGTGATCCCTGACGACGAGTCCACGGCTTCGACGCTGACGTCAGTATCGCGGGGAGCGTAGCGAATCGCGTTGCGAAGCACGTTCTCGACCGCACGGCGCAGCAGTTCCGGATGTCCAATCAGCCCGCGGGTAGTTTCGTTGCGCACCACGATACGGCACTGCCGCGCGTCGGCCTCCACCGTGCATCCCTTGACCACGTCGTCGACAATGGCCCCGGCGGAAAGCGGCTCGAACTTCACCGCGGTCGGGTCGCCCTCCATCCGCGTGACCTCGATCAACGAACCGACGAGCGACGTGAGACGGTCAACCTCGCGCTGCAGCCGCAGCGCCGCCGCATCGCGATCCTCGGCGTGTCGGGCGAGCTCGATGGCGATGTTCAACCGCGCGAGTGGTGATCGCAGCTCATGCGAGATGTCCTGCAGCAGCCGCCGTTCGGCGGTGAGCAGCGTCTCGAGACGCTCGGCCATGTCGTTGAACGCGTGGCCGAGGTCGCCGATTTCGTCGTTGCGTGTCACGCGCACGCGCATGCGCAGATCGCCGCGCCCAAACTGGCTGACGGCGCGGGCCACGTGCCGTACTGGCCGCACGATCCCGATCGCCAGGAGCCAGGTGAGACACACGACGGTCGCGAGAATGAGCACGTAGTACGGAACGAAGGACCAGATGTTGAAGGGCGGCGGTGCGAGGACGATCAGCCGATAGCGCCTGTCCTGCGAGGACTCGACCACCACGAGCCGGTCATCGATCTGCGGCGGGCCGAACCAGGGCCGCGGCACCTGCAGCAGTGCCGAGCGGTCCTCACCTGTAATCAGATCGCGCCCCCCGGCATCAGTGAGGTAATGCGTGGCGCCGAGCGACTGATCGAGACGTGCGATGAAGGTCGCTGCCGCGTCCGGCCCTTGTTGCTGCAACGCGGCGATCCCGTCCTCGATTTGGCGCGCCTGAATTTGGCGGATGAGCCGCACATTCGCCGGTCCTGACATCGCGAGAAACGTCGCCATGAATGCGACAAGCGAGATCAGCAACGTGCCGAGCACGGCGACAACGATTCGCGCTGTCAGAGAGCGCATGATTCTACGCATCGGCGACGCAAATATAGCCTTGCCCTCGGACGGTTCGGATTGCGGTCCAACCGACTCCCTCGAGCTTCCGGCGCAAGTGGCTGACGTGCACGTCGAGCGATCGTTCGTACGGTGTGGTCTGGCGTTGATAGAGCACGCCTGCGAGCTCGTCGCGCGAGACGATCCGGCCGACGGAGCGCATCAGCACTTCGAGGATGGTGAACTCGGTCGGGGTCAACTCGATCGGCGTCCCGCGGAACCACACGGCCCGATTGAGCGCATCCACTCGCAGATCGCCTACCTGTACTACGCTGGGAGTCCGATCGGATCGCTGAAGCGTGCGACGCAGGACGGCACGGATTCTCGCCAGGAGCTCGCCGGCCGCGAATGGTTTGACCAGATAGTCATCGGCGCCCTCGCCGAGGCCACCGATGCGGTCGTGCTCGGCCGCGCGCGCGGTCAGCATGATGACGGGCACGTTCGACTGCCGGCGAAGCTGTCGCAACACAGTGAATCCGTCGAGCACCGGCAACATCACGTCGAGAATCACGAGGCCGAAATTGCCGTCGAGCGCCGCACCCAGTCCGGACGCGCCGTCATGCACTGCGGTGACTGCATAACCCTCTCTGCCCAGGAATTCCTGGACCAGTTCGCATAAGCCGTGATCGTCATCGACCATCAGAATCGTGCGTGCTCGATCGTCCATGCTGTCGTCGCGTTCGTCTCGCTTCTAACGCTATCGCGAGATGGGCAGGTTAAACGCATGTGCGCCGCGATCTTTACAAAACTTAACTCGACTCCGGCGGCGAACGTTCTTAGTGTGGATCCTGCGTACACCGAATGGTGATTGCCCGAATCCATGACATCCACGACGACACCCCCCGACATCCACGACACCCTTGGACTGACACCTCGCGGCCGGCGGCGGCGCATCGGACGCTGGCTCATTGCCGTGCTGACGATCGCCGCGCTGGGAGCCGTCGTGCTGCGTATGCGCGCGGCGCCGACGCAGGCGGTGAGCCCCTACAAGACCGAAAGCGTGCAGAAGGGTGCGCTGACCGTGTCCGTTACCGCGACGGGCGAACTGAAGCCCGTCACGCAGGTGAACATCGGCACCGAGATCTCTGGCATCGTCGAATCAGTCGATGTCGACTTCAACAGCACGGTGACCGTTGGGCAGACGCTCGCCAAGGTCAACACCGAAAAGCTCGAAGCCCAGGCCGCTCAGGCCCGCGCCGCACTGCGCTCGGCGGAGGCCAAGCAGCTGCAAGCAGAAGCGACGATGGCCGAAACCGAGGCTGCATTGGCCAGGCTGCAGCAGGTTCGCGAGCTGAGTGGCGGCCGTGTACCTTCGAAGCAGGAACTGGATTCGCAGGAGGCGATGGTCAAGCGGGCGCGCGCCGATCAGGCGAGCTTGGCCGCTCAGGTCGCGCAGTCCCAGGCCAGCCTCACCGCCATCGAAACCGACATGAAGAAAGCGATCATCCGTTCGCCAATCAGCGGCATCGTGCTCGACCGGCAAGTCGATCCGGGCCAGACAGTGGCGGCATCCTTTCAAACCCCGACGCTCTTCACGCTCGCCCAGGATCTCACCAAGATGAAGCTGATCGTCGACGTGGACGAAGCCGACATTGGCAACGTCCGCGTGGGACAGACCGCAAACTTTCGTGTTGACGCGTATCCGGATCGATCCTTTTCGTCGAAGGTCAGCGAAGTCCGCAGCACCCCGAAAACGTCGAATGGCGTCGTGACCTATCAAACGGTCCTGGCGGTGGATAACTCCGAGCGCCTTCTTCAACCCGGTATGACCGCGACGGCAGAAATCACGGTCACGCACGTGGCCGATGTGTTGCTCGTGCCGAATGCAGCGCTCAGATTTACGCCGCCGGCCGCGCAGCAGGCGCAAGGGGGCCGAGGCTTCAGCCTGCTTCCACGCCCGCCGGGCCTCGCGCGGCGCGATCGCTCGCTCGAAGATGGCCAGTCACGCGTGTGGCGGGTGTCTGGAGATCGCCTCGAGCAGGTTCCAGTGGAGATCGGCCCCACCGATGGCCGGGTGACGGTGCTGCGCAGTGGTGAGCTGACCGACGGCGCGGCCGTCATCGTCGATCTCGCCAGCGCGAATTGAGTTCCGCCATGACACCACCAGTCATCGCATTCGAGAACGTCGTGCGGACGTACGGGCGCGGACAGGCCGCCGTTCACGCCTTAGCCGGCGTGAACTTCGACGTGCAACCGGGCGAATTCGTCGCCGTCATGGGTCCCAGTGGGTCGGGCAAGTCCACGGCGATGAACATCCTCGGCTGCCTCGACGCGCCGACCGGCGGCGTGTATCGCTTTCGCGGTGTGGACGTCGGGTCGTTGACCCGGCAGCAGCGCGCGTTACTGCGCCGCCACTACATCGGATTCGTCTTCCAGGGTTTCAACCTGCTCAATCGCACCTCTGCGCTCGAGAACGTGGAGCTCCCGCTCGTCTATCGCGGTGTGAGCGCACGCGAGCGGCACCAGCGAGCACGTGAAGCGCTCGCGGCCGTCGGGCTCACCGGCTGGGAGTCGCACACACCAGCGGAGCTCTCGGGCGGACAGATGCAGCGCGTGGCGATCGCCAGGGCCATTGTGACAGAGCCATCCGTGCTGTTCGCCGACGAGCCCACTGGGAATCTCGATACCGCGCGCAGCGTCGAGATCATGAACCTGCTCGTCGGTTTCAATCGCGAGCGCGGGCTCACCGTCGTGATGGTGACCCATGAGTCCGACATGGCGGCGTTTGCCTCGCGGACGATTCGCTTTCGCGACGGTCACGTCGAGAGCGACGAGCCGGCCGGGGGAGTCCACTGATGCTACTCAATGCGTTCGTCTTGGCGCTTCGCGAAATACGGCGCAACGTGCTGCGCTCGTCGCTGACGGCACTCGGCATCATCATCGGTGTCGCCTCGGTGATCATCATGGTCACGCTCGGCAATGGCGCCACCGCGCAGGTACGCGCCGATATTGCCAGCATGGGCAGCAACCTGTTGACCGTGATGCCAGGCCAGCGCGTCGGCCCCGGCGGCGCGTCGAGTAGCGCCAAACCATTCCGGCGTCAGGATGTCGATGCGCTCACGCGTGAAGTGGACTCGGTGACGTCAATCGCGCCCGTGGCCACCGTGAATGTGAGTGTGATCAGCGGTGCAAAGAACCGCTCGACCAACGTGACGGGAACCACCAACGCATATTTCGAATCGGGCGGCTGGAAACTGGCGAGCGGTCGCTGGTTCTCGGAGAGCGAGCTTCGCTCCGGCGCCGCGGTGTGCATCATCGGTCAGACGACGAAGAACGAGCTGATCGAGTCGGCCGATCCGATCGGCAGCCGCCTCCGGCTGCGCTCGCTGTCCTGCAGTGTCATCGGACTGCTGCAATCGAAAGGCAAAAGCAACTTCGGGCAGGACCGTGACGATACCGTAGTCATCCCGTTGCGGACGATGCAGCGCCGGTTGAGCGGGAGCGAAGACATTCAACAGGTGCAGCTTTCGGTCAGCAACACCGTATCCACTGAAAAAGCGCAGCAGGACATCACTCGATTGATGCGCGAGCGCCGTCGGCTGGCACGCGATGCAGACGACGACTTCAACATCATGGACCAGCAGGAGATCGCGAACACGATCTCCGGCACCACGCGCACGCTGACGGCCCTGCTTGCGGCGGTGGCGGCGATCAGCCTTCTGGTCGGTGGCATCGGCATCATGAACATCATGCTGGTGTCGGTGACTGAACGCACGCGCGAGATCGGCATCCGCCTGGCGATCGGCGCGTTCGAACGCGACGTGCTGACGCAATTCCTGATCGAAGCCGTCGTGCTCTCGTTGTTCGGGGGCACGATCGGCATCACGCTGGCGCTTGCCGCATCGTTCGCGGCCGCGCGAGCGCTCTCGCTTCCGTTCGCGCTCGACTACCGCATCATCGCGCTGGCCTTCATGTTCTCCGCGGCGGTAGGCATCGTCTTTGGCTTTTTCCCGGCACGGCGAGCGGCGAGCCTCAATCCAATCGATGCGCTCCGTCATGAATAGTGCGATCGCGGCGCTCACGGTGATTGCGATCGCAGCTGGCGCCGGCTGCAGCGTTCGACGTTCGTATGAGCCGCCGGTGCCGAACGCACCGGCCGCGTGGTCGGCGCCCGTCACACAACCTGCCGCTGATGTGGAGAGTCTGTCGCGCTGGTGGGACACCTTCGGCGATGAACAGCTCACCGCGCTCGTGCGGCGCGCGGTCACAGGCAATCTCGATGTACGCACGGCGATATCCCGAGTCCGTGAAGCGCGGGCGACGATGCGATCCACGCGGACGCAGCTGTTGCCGTCGGCCGACGCGACGGGATCAGTGCGGGGCACAGGCACCGGCAGCGAAGCCGGCATCGGCGGCGTCACGCAGTTGTACAGCCTCGCGGTCGACGCGAGCTGGGAGATCGATGTGTTCGGCGGGATCCGCAGCACGGTCGACGCCGCACGCGCCACTGCCGACGCACGCGAGGCCGACCTGCAGGACGTCCTCATCAGCCTGACAGCGGACGTGGCGCTGAATTACATCGACATTCGTTCGCTGCGGCGCCGTGTCGAGCTGGCACGGTCGAATATCGACCTGCAGCAGGAGACGCTGGAGCTCACGCAGTTCCGCGCGCAGGCCGGTCTGGCGACGGACCTGGACGTTCAACAAGCGATCTCGAACGTCGAGACCACGCGTGCCCAGATCGCGTCGCTCGAAAGTCAGGCCGGACAATCCATTCACGCGATTGCCATCCTTCTCGGTCGCCCGCCGGCCGAGCTGAATGCGGAATTCAGCATGCCGGCTCCCATCCCTGAGGCACCGATCGAGGCCACACTCGGTGTACCCGCTGACGCGCTCCGCCGTCGTCCCGACGTGCGCAGCTCAGAGCGGCAACTGGCGACACAGGCGGCGCAGGTGAATGTCGCGCGGGCCGATCTCTATCCGAGCTTCAGACTCGCCGGATCGATCGGACTCGAGTCGTTGTCGATCGCCAAATTGCTCCTGCCTGGAGCGGGCTTCTGGAGTGCCACCCCCTCAGCGAGCACACGACTGTTCGATCGCCGGCAGCTCCGGGAGAATCTCGTCGTTCAGAGCGAACGTCAGGAGCAGGCGTCGCGCAGCTACGAGGCGGTGGTCCTGCGGGCATTGCAAGAGGTCGAAGATACGCTGACCGCATTGGCGCAGGAGCAGGTACGTCGTGGCCACCTTGCCGCTGCGGCCGATGCGGCGCAACAGGCGGCCGACCTTTCACTTCAGCTTTACACGGTCGGTCTGCGCGACTTCCGGGATGTGCTCGACTCGCAACGTTCGTTGCTCGTGCTGCAGGACTCACTGGCGTCGAGCAGCGCGACGGTATCGAGCGATCTCGTCCAGCTCTTCAGGGCGCTCGGGGGCGGATGGAGCGCGACGGCGATGCTCCCGGAAAACCTGGCGACTACGCCTTGAGAGATCGGGTTTCATCAAGTCCGGCCGTTCCCGCCGCCTCCTGTAAGTCTGCCCAATCCTTTTCACCGAATCGTCACAAAGGTTTCACCGAATCGTCAAAAAGATCTTCCGATCGTGGATTTATCCTTGCTTTCCCGCGCCCGCGAGCCTGCGCGGGGACCGTTCTGTCCGCGCGCGAGCACAATCGCGACCTTTCCAGAGAACACGATGCGTGTGCACATATTGATCGCGGCCCTCGCCCTGTCCGTCAATTGCGGCGACTCGACGCCCACCAGTCCAACCGATACGAGCACCTCCTCGTCCACGACGACAGCGGCGGCACCAACAGTGTCTGAGGACTTTTCGAGCGTCGTCCCTGTTGGCGGATCGAAGTTCTATTCGTTCACCACGTCGACCTACGGGACGATCAACCTGACGCTGGCATCGGTTGGCGGAAGCTTCGTCCCGTCAACCGTGATGCTGGGGCTCGGCCTCGGACAACCATCCGGCACCGACTGTGTGACCACGAGCACCGTCAACACCGCGGCGGGTTCGACGGCGCAGGTGACGGGCGCCTACAACGCCGGCGTGTACTGCGCGACAGTGTTGGACATCGGCAACCTGTTCGCACCGGCTTCCTTTAGCGTCACCATCGCCTACCCATGACGCGACGGACGCCTTTCGTTCTGCTGGCATCGCTGCTCATGGCCGCGTGCGGCGACAGCCCGACTGCGCCCGATGACACGGCGACGACGGCTACGACGGTGTCGCCCACCGTGTTCGAGGGCACGCTCAATTTGAAGGGGGCGAGATTCTACTCGTTCAGTGTCTCGCAGTCGGGTTCGCTGACGGCACATCTCGCTAGCCTGACGCTCGTCGGTCACCGTGACGTGCTCGCCGTGCCAGTGCGTCTCGGCGTCGGCGTTCCGAAAGGCGAGGGATGCGCGGTGACCGAGTTCGTGGACGTGTCACCGGCGCTCGTCACCCAGCTCACGACGACGCTCGCTGCGGGTATCTACTGCATGAACATCAGCGACATCGGCGCGCTTCCTGACGCGGCGGTGTTTTCCATTCGGTTCATTCACTCATGACCACGGCCGCGCGATGCGCCAGCGTCTGTGTGCTGCTCGCCATCGTCTGCAGCGTGTCCTGTGGAGACGAGGCAGCGACAACGGCGCCCACGCCAGTGACCTCGCCAACCACCGTCACCTGGACGACGCTCCTCTACGCCAAGGGCGCGGCCTCCCGATCGTTTGTCGCCTCGCAGGCCGGCAGCGTCACGGTCACACTGCAGAGTGCCGCCGTTCCGATCGGCATCGCTATCGGTGTGCCGGCAGCGGCGAGCGGGATCAGTTGCCGAGCGGCCACGTCAGTCACGGCTGCGTCGAGTGATGCGCCACAGCTGACGATAGACGTCGAAGAGGGGACGTACTGCGTCCTCGCCTTCGATGTTGGAGGCATCGTGGACTCGATCGCGTTCACCGTCAAACTGGTCCACCCGTGAGACGAATGCGGCGCCATGGTGCGCGGCGCCACCCGCCGCGCATCAGCCGGTCTACGCGGCGTCAGAGGTGATTTGCTGGACGCCCGACGAAAGTTTCCAAAGAGTGCCTTGGTCGGACTACTTCCGCGAAGGCGACTCAGACCGATAGTGAATGGTGATCATCCGATCTCGAGGGACCGGCGCGTCTACGTTGGTGAGCGTGGACAGAATCGGATCCAGGTCTTCACCACCGACGGGAAGTGGCTGCAGGACATCTACGTGTCGCCGAACTCGCCGGCGCAGCGCGGTGAATGCGGCGGCCTGAACACCACGAGCGCCTTACGCGCGGGAACGTCTACGTGGGCGAAGTCGACAACGGAAAGCGGGTCCAGAAGTTCGCCGCGGTCCCCCCCGGCGCTCGCTAGGTTGCGCGCGTTAGGTTCTTGCCTCGACGTCGGGAGGCTGTGTTGGGGGACCTCCTCAAGACCGTTAACGGCCCACCGCGACATCGGTTTCCAGGCGACTCACGTGATCTTTCCGACGCCAGGTTGTTGGGAGGTCACCGCCCAGGTTGGTGAACGCAGGGATTCCAAAATCACGTTCGTCACAAGGGTCGTCAGAATAGGTGAAGGGCCGGCGCGAACTGCGCGGTGTTCGATTGAAGGTTCCAGCACTCTTTGGGCCGAGTCCTGCGGGTCCATTGCTCGGACGAAGTGCACGCCTTGCAGGGCTGGAAATCGCATTCGATTCCCAAGACTGGGGATACCGAAGAATTCGGAGAACCTCATCGAGCAAGCGAGGTGGACTCCGGTCGTCACACGGCCACACTCCCGACCCTAACACCCGCCTGGCTCAACTCTGGAAACAGACGGTGCGAGGTTCGCCTCAAGCCCGGCCTCATTCGTCCTCGAAATGCTACCCACTCGAACGGCTCTGCTTCGCTCAGTGAGGCCAACAGGCCGCTTCCGTCGTCTGTCCAGTTGGCCTTTCATTTGCCCTTGAGAAGCATTGGGGACGGCAGAAGTCCACGAAGCCGAGCCCCGCGAAACTCAACCGTTGACTCCGGGAAGGTGCCCCACATGCGCATAGCCGTAATCCTCTCGCGACCATCGATCGCCGCCGCCGTCCTCGTCGCCCTGTGCTCCGGTCCCGTCATCGCCCAGTCCGGCTCTGTCGCGCGCGCGTCGTCGAAGGCTGATCTCGCCAGTCTGTCCAATATCCAGATTGACAACTTCGGACGCATCAGCCCCTCCTACTACCGCGGTGCCCAGCCCGAGGGGCGTGACTACACGGACCTCGCGGCACTCGGCGTAAAGACCGTGATCAATCTGACCAGCGACGACGCGAGTGCCGACGAGCCGTCGATGGTCGAGCAGTCCGGGATGCGCTACGTCGCGATTCCGATGACGACTCGGCGTTGCGCCGACTGCCGCTCAGCTGGCGCAGTTCCTCGAGGTCGTCAACGACCCGGCGAGCCAGCCGGTCTACGTGCACTGTGTCGGCGGCAAGCATCGCACCGGCGTGATGACCGCGGTCTACCGAATAACGCAGCACGCCTGGACGTCCGATCAGGCGTTTGGCGAGATGAAGCGGTTCAAGTTCGGCGCCGACTTCCTGCACCCGGAGTTCAAGAAGTTCGTCTACGGCTTCACGGTGACGCCCGTTGCCGACAAGGCGCCGGCGCCGCTCGTGGCGGCGACCAAGATCGCCCGCTGACCGGCTGGGCCTTCTCTAGACGTTCACGTCACACGCAGTGCGACTATCGGGTCCACTTTCATTGCACGTCGTGCTGGGAAATAGCAGGCTGCCGTACACCTTACACGTGTTGACAGTCAACCTGTCTCGCAAGTGCCGGTTCGCGAGCTTTGCACTCTTCCTCACTCGCCCACAAATACATCGCCGGCCCGCCGACCCCTTCGCTCGCTCAATCCTTCTACCAGAGTGTTGGTCACGGCGATGTTGCGGTTAAGTGCTTCGGTTGTCGTCTTCGCCTGATGCGTCAATACGTCCACCAACGTATAGAGCTTTCGATACACCTGATCGATCATCTGCAGAATAAGACTGATGATCAGTGCGAGGAGCAGCACTCCAACATTCAAGACCAAAAGCAATGCGTCAACACGAGTGAGAGGCTCGGGTATGCTCACCTGGTAAAAGAGCAATCCGATCACTCCGAAAGTAGCCGCCCAACGTAGCAGGTCGGTCACACTCTCTTTCCGCTCGCGTCGGGCTGCATTCTGATCGGGTGCGAACTTGATCCGCAGACTGATCATCGCGGTCACGGCGATCGTGATCGTGGCGACAAGTAGCGTGATTAGAATGGGGGATAACCATAGGACCATTGTCAGGATGCCGCCTCTCGGATTCTGTTGACCGAGTTAGTTATCGCATACGCCGCGACGATAGTCAGCAGCCACTCTCACTCGCGTCGAACATCCTAGGCCTTCTTGTCTGCTCGCATCGCCAGAAACGCCGCGTGTCGAAGATGGCCTTCGGCGGTGAATTCGACGAAGCGGACCTGTGCAACGAGCGTCGGAGTCCCGCCTTATAGGTCGAGCAGGGAGTCGGATTGACATGTGTCGCTCCGCTGGCGACCGGCGACTATCTGATTGAGCTGATTGCGAGTCAGAGCACGGGCCCGGCCCGCACATTGATCGCGTTCCGAGTCTTGCCCTGATCGCGAGCGGTGAGGCGCTGTCAAGTTTACGTGAACGGAGGTCGGAGCCCGCTCTACTAGAATCGAGTGATGTTTCGGCGCGCCGTACCGTGGACCCTGCTGCTCGGCCTGGCCGCCGCGCCGGCCGCGGCCCAGGACCAGGGCCTCGACCCGCTGCTCTTCGCCCGCCCGACTCGACAGCGGTGATGCCGCGGACGTGCGCGCGACGGGCGTGCAGTTGTACCGCCTCCCTCTCTCGGTGAGAATCCGCGGACTCGATGCGCATCGCTGGGGACTCCGCGTCACGTTTCCCGTGTCGCTGAGCTCGCTGCGAGTCAAGGGCGCCTCGGACATCGGCGGCTTTGTGAAGAAGCTCGGCATCGCCGCCATCGTCCCGGGGATGGAACTGGAGCTGCCCGTGGGCGCACGCGGGCTGATACGCCCGTTTGTCGAGGCCGGCGTTGGCAAGGGGACGGCAGGGGGCTCGGTTGAGGTACTGTACGGGGTGGGCCTGCGCGCCAGGATGACGCAGCCCGTGAAGCGTCTCAACCTCATCATCGGCGGCGCCGCCTCGCACCGCAAGGCGCAGGCCGACGTGCGGGACTACGATCGAGCACTCCACGTTCGAGGTGGGCGTCGATGGCGAGGTGCCGCTGGGCTTCTCCATCGGCCAGAAGGCGGCGCGCGCGGGGCTCTTCACGATCGCGCGTGGGTTCAGCGGACTGGAGTTGCATCGCGAGGGGCAGGATCCCGTCGTCCTGCGCCGCCAGTTCGAGGCGGGTGTAAGCTTCTCGACCGCGCCGGTCCTGCGTATCTGGAAGGTCAGGCTGCCGTGGATCGCGGCCGGCTACCAGTTCGGACGCACGGTATCGGGCGTACGAATTTACGCGGCGTTCCCGTTCTGAGTTTTGCGAATGTCTGCACGACGAACTGTTCACACTGCCCTCGCCATCGCGGTCCTCACAGGCCTCATCGGCTGCGCCACGGCTCGCAACTACGACGACCCGGCGGGGCCGATCGTCGTCGGCCCGCCTGTCGCGCCGACGCACGCCGGCGGCGGCGATGTGCGGCTGGTGACCTTCAACATCAAGTTCGCCGAGCACGTGGACCGCGCCGCCGCCCTGCTGTCGCGCCCCGGGCCTCTGCTTGGCGCCGACGTGCTGGTGGTGCAGGAGATGGACGGGCCAGGCACCGAAACCCTCGCGCGCGCGCTGGGCCTCAACTTCGTGTACGTGCCTGCCACCGTCCACCCGTCGTCGCACCGGGATTTCGGCGTGGCCATCCTGTCGCCATGGCCGATTGACGACGCGCGCAAGATCCTGCTGCCGCACCTCCACCGGACCCGAAAGATGCGCCGGACCGCGGCCGTGGCGACAGTGCTCGCGCCATCGGGGCCCGTGCGCGTGTACGCCGTCCACTTCGAGACGCCGTTTGGTGCGTCGGGCCGCGCGCGCCGCGACCAGGCGCGGACGATTGCCGCCGACGCCTCGGACTACGCGGGGCCGGTGGTGGTGGCGGGCGACTTCAACGGGACGGCCGGGGCCGACGAGTTGCAGAAGGCCGGCTTCACCTGGCTGACGCGAGACGTGCACAACACGTTCGGTGTCTTCGACTTCGATCACATCCTCGTGCGAGGGCTGTGCGCCTCGGCTGCGCCCCCGGCGGCCAAGGCCATTGATGGGACCCATGCGAGCGACCATGTCCCGGTGTGGGCCGCCGTGAAGTCGTGCGGCTGATCGCGCGTCGACTACTCCGCTCCTGATCTCTTCATGACGTATCAATGGCGCTAACGCCCGGCACCCGCCTCGGGCACTACGAGATCGTCGCGGCGATCGGCGCGGGCGGGATGGGCGCAGTCTATCGAGCACGCGATCCGCGGCTCGATCGCGAGGTCGCCATAAAGGTCCTGTCCACCGAGCTCGCGATGGACGCGGGTGCGCTCGGCCGGTTCGAGCGCGAGGCGATGAGCGTCGCCAAGCTCTCGCATCCAAACATCCTCGCGATCTTCGAATTCGCTCACGACGGCGGCACCGCGTTCGTCGTCACCGAACTGGTGGACGGCGAAACGCTGCGCGCCCGCCTCGAAGGCGGAGCACTGCCCTCGCGACGCGCGATCGCATATGCCCTTCAGATCGCCAGAGGGATTGCCGCCGCCCACGCTCGTGGCATCGTGCATCGCGATCTCAAGCCTGAGAACGTGATGATTACGCTCGACGACCGCGTCAAGATACTCGACTTCGGTCTCGCCAAGTCGGTCGAGATGAACGAAACGGATATGACGCGCGCCGCGACCAATGCCGGCATCGTCCTGGGAACGTTCGGCTATATGGCGCCGGAGCAAGTCCGTGCCCTGGCGGTCGATCATCGGGCGGACATGTTCGCCTTCGGCGCGGTGCTCTACGAGATGCTCACCGGCGAACGTGCGTTCAAGGGGCAAACCGCCGCCGACACCATGACGGCCATCCTGACAAAGGATCCGCCAGACCTGGATACGGCGCGGTTGTCGATCTCCCCAGGTCTCGACCGCATCGTCCGACGATGTCTCGAGAAGGCACCGGATCTCCGATTTCAATCGGCCAACGATCTCGCCTTCGCTCTAGAGACTCTTTCAACCGCGTCCACGTCATCGTCGGCCGCCGTAGACGTAGCAACGCCCAACTCGTCGTGCCCGCATGACGTGGCTGCCGTGGGCCGTCGCGATAAGTGCCCTGCTCGTGGCTGCGGCTTCGTGGCTATTGAAGGGTGCCCCGGAGCCGTCAGAACCTCGCTGGGACTCTTTCACGCGGATCAGCGAGTCAGCCGGCGAGGAGACCTCGCCCAGCCTCTCACCCGATGGCACCACGGTCGCGTACTCGACGCGCGTGAACGGGAGCTGGGATATCTATTCGCAGCGTGTCGGCGGGCGGAATGCCACGCCGATCGTCAACGATCCGCAGCGTGACGAGGGAGGAGCCGCCTTCTCCCCGGACGGATCGCTGATCGCATTTCACGAATCGGACGATGTGGGAGGCGTTTTCGTCGCAGGCGCGACGGGCGAGTCTGTGCGGAGGGTCACTGACATCGGTTTCGATCCGGCGTGGTCGCCCGACGGGAAACAGATCGCTTTCGGCACCGAGGAGATCGTCGATCCCGCCTCGCGAGTTGGTGACAGCACGCTGTACGTCGCCGATGCGACCGGCGGTGCGGTCCGCAAGGTGGTCGAGGGCGACGGCGTGCAGCCGTCATGGTCGCCTTCGGGTCAGAGAATCGTTTACTGGAGCAACACCGGCGGACAACGCGACATCTACACCGTTGCGGCGGGCGGAGGCCCGCGAGTGGCGGTGACACAGGATCCGGCCCTCGACTGGTCGCCCGTGTGGTCGCCCGACGGCAGGTTCGTCTTTTACTCGAGCGATCGCGGCGGCGCGATGAACCTCTGGCGGATCGCCGTGGATCCAACGAGCGGCCAGCCGCAAGGAGCACCTGAAGCAGTGACAGCCGGCGTTCAAGCGTCCGCTGGGCTTCCGCGCTTTTCGAAGGACGGAACCCGCCTGGCCTTTCGATCACGTGTCGCGTCGGTCAACCCGGTCGCCATTCCGTTCGACCCATCCACGGGCCGCGCGGGTGTGCCGCTCCTCCTCGACTCGCGGAACAACGTCCGCATCCCCAGCGGCGTTTCGCCGGACGGAAAACAGCTGGCGTTTTACAGCATCGCCGACGTCCAGGAGGACATCTTCGTCGGCCCGACGGATGGCCCGATGCGCCGCGTGACGGATGACGCGCCGCGCGACCGCGCGCCGGTATTCACGCCCGACGGGCGATCTCTCGTGTTCTATTCGAATCGCGACGGCAACTGGGCCATCTGGACGGTCGGTGTGGACGGCGGCAATCTGCGCAAGGTCGCGGGTGAGGGGCCCGGCGCCGTGTATGTGCACGTATCGCCGAAGGGAGACACGGTTGTTTTTGTGTCCAATGCGGGTCGCGAGGTGTTCTCGGCGCCGCTCGTGCCAATCGCAGGAACGTCTCCTACACAGCTGCGCGGAACCCAGACCGGCGGCAAGTACTTCAACCCCACCGGGTGGTCGCCTGACGGCGCCAGCTTGGCCGGCATACTCATCTCGGACAGCGGCCGCCCATCCGGCATCGGCACTTACGATCTCGCCGCACACACCACGACGGCGCTCTCGGCCGACGAGGCGTATGCGGTGAAGTGGCTGGCCGACAGCCGCCGGATCGTCTACTTCGCGAAGAACGGTACGGAGCTCGTCACGCTCGATACCGCAACACGCACGCGCAGCGTCGTCGACGTGCGCCTGCCCGGACCCGCGGTCATCAACGAGATGTTCGCGATCAGCCCCGACAACCGAACGATCTACTACGGCGCCGCGCGCGCGGAGGCTGACATCTGGATCGTGGAGCGCAAGTGACGTTGAAAGCAGGTTGGTAGTCGTGTGACTGGCAAGTCGACGCTGGCTGCCAAACGCGGGCCTCCACGTCTAGAAAATCGCGAGAGGATTGAGCGGCGATCCCGTGCCCTTCTCGACGCGGAGCGGCGCGGCCATGAACAGGAACTCGTAGCGATTCAACCGTCTCGCCTCTTCGGCGGCTCTCTCGAAATCGAGGTTGTCGAAGATGCTGATACCCATGGCCACGAGCGCCAACTGATGAAGCCCCACGCCCTGAGGCAAACCCGAGGGTGAGACATCGTTCGGCCCGTCGGCGCCGATGAATGAGACGCCGCGCTCCTTGAGGAAATACGCGACGTCGACGTGGTAGCCGGCGAACCCGGTGGCGTTGGGCCAAGGACCAAGCGCCGCGCGACGCTTCCACCGACCGGTGTAGAGCAGGATGACATCGCCGGGCAAGACCTTCACCCGCTGGATCTTTTCCAGCGTCTCGAGGTCCTCACGGTGGATGGCGGCTCCCGGTTCCAACCACCCTTGCGGAGCGGTCTTGCCGGGCAAGCGCGTGGCGTCGAACAGAATGCCCCGCGTCACGACTCCGTCTTTTAGGGCGTTGATACTGCCTCGAGGACAGCCGCCGGCGGCCTTAATCTCCTCCATCGACACGCCGTTGTAGCCTTTCCCATCCACCATGATGTGACAGTCCACCGCGTCGAGATGACTGTGAATCACGCCGTGGTAGGTGCCCGTGTACTGGTACCGGTCCAGCGCGACCGTCGGACCAACGGTGACAACCGCACGGTCCAGAAAGGTGGGAGTGTCCACCGCCTTTTCTTGAGGGACGTCGTGTGCCAGCGAGACCGCCCGTCCCTCTCGTGCGAGCGCCAGCGCCTGCTTTCGCTTGGCGGGCGTGATCAGATTGGCGGCGCCCAGTTCATCCAGTTCTCCCCAACGGCCCCAGTTTGAGAGTTCCTTCATCGCTCGGCGAAAGTCGACTTCAGTCGCGATTGTCGGTCGGGCATTTTGTCCCCATACGTGGTGGCTCGCCACTGCGCCAACCAAGACCACTCCAATGACGCGACCCAGCAAACGGACACCAATACTCATGGGGTCACTCCTCTCAGGCAGCTATTCTACTGGGCGTCCCGGACAAATCCTCTCTGGTCGCCTTGGTGGTTAGCCACCGCCAGCAACGCGGCATCACCGTCTCATAGGAACCCGTTACGCCAACAATCGTCTCTTCGCTCCTTAACTCGACAAAGCCCCGAGAGCGCCGTCGTTGTGAAGGGACTTGCCGCCCGTCGGTTCAGGCAGTACTGTCTTCGAGCGGGACCGCTGTTGCGGCGAGCCCCACGAAAGGGAGGTTGCCACTATGGCGATTGGGATCTACTTCGCACCGGCCGCTATGTCGGCGGAAAAGTACGACGAGTGCATCAAGTTGTTGCGGAAGGCCGGGGCCGGTAACCCGTCGGGGCGGTCGTATCACGCGTCGTTTGGCCCGAAGGACAAACTGATGGTGTTCGACGTGTGGACGTCGCAAGCGGCGTTCGACAAGTTCGGGAAGACCCTGGCGCCCATCCTGCAGCAAATCGGGATTGATCCCGGTCAGCCGAGCATCATGCCCATGCACAAGGTGATCCTGCCCGCGGCGAGAGTCGCATCGCCTCGGAAGCGCGCGAAGGTGGCGTCGGCACGCCGTCGGAAGCGCTAGGGAGGACGTGATGAACAGGTTCGTGCTGAGCGCCGCTTTAGCCTGCGCCGCAAGCCTCGCGCCAGGCATCTCTGTCGGCCAGACTGCAAACCTGAACGCCGAACTGCTGAAAGACTGGACCGAGCAGAAGGCGCTAATGATGAAGACCGCTGCCGCGATGCCCGAGGAGAAGTTCTCGTACAAGAGCACCGCTCCACAGCGTGACTTCGGGCAGCAGATCCTGCATGTCGCAGGCGGAAACATCGCCTATTTCAGATTCTTCGGCGGTAAGGCGGTCGCGCCAGCCTTCAACCGGACTGCGACGTCCAAGGGCGAGATCCTGAAGGCGCTTGCCGACTCGTACGACTACGGGGAGGCGCTGATCAGGGAGCAGACCGACCAATCGATGATGCAAATCATCCAGACCAATCAGTATCTCGGTCCCTCGTCGAGAGCGCGGGTGATCTATTTCCTGATCGGTCACACGTGGGATATCTACGGCCAGATGGCCGTCTACCTGCGATTGAACGGCGTCACGCCACCGGCAAGTGAGCGTCCCTGATCAAGGTCTGCGCCGGGCCGCGGCATCCTAGCGGATTACGCGCTCCGGCGACGGCTGTGCCCCTCTCTCATGGGCAAGGATTGGGCTGCGTCTTGTGGACCTGCTCGATCGCCTGAATCACTTCTTCTGGGAGGCGGAGATCGACGCTCGCCACGTTGGTGGCAAGCTGCTCCATCGTCGTGGCGCCCACCAACGTGCTCGTGACGAACCGCTGGCGATTCACGAAGGCCAGCGCCACCTGCGAGGGGTCTAGGCCGTGGCTCCGGGCAATCGCTACGTAGGCTGCCGTCGCACGCTCCGCGAGCTCACCGCTGTACCGTACGAAGCGGGTCCACCGGACGAGACGCCCCTCCGCCGGACGGGCTCCGTTCAAGTACTTCCCTGTCAGCATGCCGAAACCGAGTGGCGAGTACGCGAGAAGGCCGACGTTCTCCTTGATGGCGATCTCCGCCAAACCGACCTCGAAGCTGCGGTTCAGGAGACCGTAGGGATTCTGAATGCTGACGAGGCGCGCCAGTCCCCGCTCATGGGCCAATTGTAGATACCGATGCAGCCCCCACGGCGTCTCGTTCGAAACGCCCACGTGGCGCACCTTGCCCGCTTGCACCAGCTCGCTCAGGACCTCCAGCGTCTCCTCGATGGGCACGGTGTCTTCCTGATCCACGTGCTGGTAGCCGAGGCGGCCGAAGAAGTTGGTGTTCCGGTCCGGCCAATGCACCTGGTACAGGTCGAGGTAGTCGGTTTGAAGGCGCCGCAAACTGTCGTCGACGGCCTCGAGGATGTTTCGGCGATCCAGTTTGTTGGCCCCGCCCCGCACGTGCGTGACGCCGAGGGCGCGTCCGGGACCGGCCACCTTGGAGCACAACACGACGTCCTGGCGCTTCCCGCTGCGGCGAAGCCACGTGCCGATGATGCGTTCTGTGGAACCGTACGTCTCCGCTCGAGGCGGGACGGCGTACATCTCGGACGTATCGATCAGATTGACGCCGTGGTCAACGGCGTAGTCGAGTTGCGCGTGGCCCTCGGCCTCGGTGTTCTGCTCACCGAAGGTCATCGTACCCAACCCGATCAGACTGACTTGCAGGCCGGTCCTTCCCAGTGTGCGGAATTCCATTTTCGCGTGCTCCCTGGCTGGCGTGAGTCAGGCGGGTTCATAGGCGCCATCAGCGCAAAAAGGGCCGGATCGCTCCGGCCCTTTTCTTTGCTCTCGCCTAACGTAGGGGGCTCACTTAGGTGTCACATGGATCAGCGCGCCGACAGGGGCGTCTTCCAGCATCCAGAGAGAACCATCGGGGGCTTCTGCAACATCTCGGATGCGTTTACCCACACTCCACCGCTCGGCAAGCTTGGCGCCGCCCTTTCCGTCGAAGATGACGCGGGTGAGCGATTGGGTTCCCAAACCGCCGATGAATCCATTGCCGTCCCACTGCGGGAATGTCTGGGCCCCGCGATAGAACATCAGATTGCCCGGCGCGATCACCGGCACCCAGTAAATCGCGGGCTTGGCCAGGTCAGGTCGCGTGTCGGGATGAGGAATCGCCACTTTGTTGTAGTTGGGGGCATACCCGACGAGCGGCCAGCCGTAATTCTTGCCCTTCTCGATCAGGTTCAGCTCATCGCCACCGGCCGGGCCGTGTTCGATCTCCCAGAGTTCGCCGGTCGGAGAAAACGCCAGACCGTAAGGCGTGCGATGGCCCATGGTCCACGTCTCGGCAGGCGTGTTGTTGGGACCGGTGAAGGTATAGGTGCTCACCACTTTCGCGGTCTTGGCGGCTTCGGTGTCGGTGGGTGGATCAATCAGAGGAATACTGGCCGCGCCGGTCTTGCCGAAGTTGGGATTGCCCGGCGCGGGTTTGCCATCGAGCGTGAGACGCAGAATCTTGCCCACGGGCTGATCTGGATCCTGAGCCGGTGTGAACCGCTGACGGTCACCAACCGTCAGGAACAAGTACTGGCCGTCAGGAGAAAACGCGACCGCGGCACCTTCCTGGCCGCCCCTCCCCTTGGGCAACTGACGCCACAGCACCTCGACGTTCTGCACGCGTGTGGCGGTGGCGGTGACCTCTAATTTGGCGCGAGCCAGTGCCAAGCCTCCGCCATAGTCCCCCGGCTCGGCATAGGTGAGATAGATCCGCTGGTCGGTGGCGTACGTCGGCGAGACGTAGACGCCCAGCATACCGTTCTGCCCCTGCCAGTAGACCGGGGGCGTATTGGCCACCATGGTCTTCTGTCCCTGCTGCGTCACCAGCCAGACGGGCCCGACTTTTTCGGTGATCAACATCCGTCCGTCCGGCAGGAAGGCCATTCGCCATGGCAAGGTAAAGCTGGCCACGGTGGTCATGTTGAATGGCAGGCTGGCTTCGGGCTTCTGGTCGCCCGCATTGACCTGAGCCCATGCCGCTGACGAGACCAGGGTCAGCAGCAACGCCCCTGTTGCCAATTTCATGTTCATGTCTCCTTCGCTCAGATTCGCATCAAGATGGATTTTGTTTCCGTGTATAACTCTATGCCAACGGGAGAGTTGACGATGCGTATTCACGATGTTTGCCGAATTGGCGCGTGCCTGGTCCTCTTCGCGAGCCTAACCCACGCCGCGTCCGCTGCGGAGATCCTCATCGGGGACGACAAATCGCAACCAGAGAGCCTGACCGTCGCACCCGGCGGGGTTCTGTTCGTGGGCAGCGCCAGCACGCCGTTCGTGTACAGAGTGCGGCCCGGATCGACAACCGCTGAAAAGTTTGTCGATGCAAGCGCTGAAGGCGCGGGCACCTTCTTCTTCGGCATGCTGGCTGACGCGGCCACGAACACTCTTTGGACGTGCCAGCTCACGCCGGTGACGCAGTCGCAGCGCCACACCGCAGTGAGAAGCTTCGACCTCACCACCGGCGCGGAGAAGATCCGCTGGAATTTGCCGGGCGACAACAATACGTGCAATGACTTCGCGATCGGTCCCGACAAGGCGTTGTACATCGCGGACACAACCAACAGCAAGATCTACAAGTTGTCGGCCGGCGCGTCTACCGCAGAGCTCTTCCTGGAGCATCGAGCGTTGTACGGCATCGACGGTATTACGTTCCTGAATGGCATCCTCTACGTGAACAACGTGTTCTCTAACAATCTCTACCGCATCCCGGTCGATGCCGCGGGCAAGCCTGGCCAGCCGGTTGACATTTGGATGGATCAGCCCTTGAAGGGGCCGGACGGCATGCGGGCGGCCAATGGCAAGCTCCTGACGGCGGAGAATGGCAGCGGCAAAATTTCTGTCATCACGGTAAATGGCGACAAAGCCAGCGTTACGGTGATCAAAGAGGGCCTGAAGACGCCCACGGCTGTCGAGCCAGCAGGCGACACGATTTGGATCGCCGAACGCGGCACCGGCAAGGCGGTCTCGATTCCGATGCCCAAATAATCATGCACGCGCTCATTCACTGAACCGGAACTCGATAGATATTCCGCTGCGTCGTCAGCTTCGTGAAGGTGTACATCGATGGGTTAGGACCGGTGTAAATGGTTTCGGTCGAAACAAGACGCGCCCCAGGCACGGCGGCGACGGATTCCTTCGAGGGGAAACCCGACGCTGGGATCGGCGGCAACATCTGCCCTGCCTTCAACGGGACCGCATACGTGGGACCTACCTGCGATTCGTCCGCGAATGTCAGGTAGACGAACCGCCCGTCCGGCGTCCAGCTCATCGCGAACGGCATCGGATCGGCGCCCTGCGGCGGCGAGCATGTGCCGCAGACCCGGACGGGAGGACCGCCGCCGGCCGGATACACGTCGAGCGTGCCCCACGCGTTGGCGTCCATCACCCCGACCCAGCGTCCGTCGGGCGAGACCGCGAGCGGAAGGAAGATCGGCTTCGAGATCTTTTTCTGCAAGCCGGTGCCGTCTTCGTTGATGCGATAAATGAACGGCTCCTTCTCGATCGTCCCGAACACGACTTCGCCTGGCGCGCCGAAGTGGGCCACCGAGCCATCGAACGTGCCGAGCCGCCGCGGCGCCGTTCGGCCGTTGAGTGGCGCCAGCCAGACGGGCGTCCGGCCGCCGTCTTCCACGCTCACAAACGCCACGCGCTCGCCGTCCGCCGAGATGCTGTAGTACAGCATCTCCATCTCGGGCAGCAGACGCTGCCGCTGTCCCGATTCGAGGTCCGCGACCCAGAGGCCGCCCGAGATCCAACTTTGCTTTCCGAAGGCACGCACCAGGTAGTAGACCTTCTTACCATCCGGCGAGATCGAGGGACGAAAAGCATAGCCTTCCGACGAGACCTGCCGATCGCCGCGCGCATCGTGGATCCACACCGTGCTCTGCCCTGTGCCGATCGACGTCACGAACGAGCGTCCGTCGGCCGCGAAACTGATCCCCTCTTCCTGCGTTACACCGAAGGTGACCTGCTCGGGCGTCCCATCCGGACCTCGCTGCCGCCAGATGTGGACTCCACCTGCCGTGCTGGCCGTGAAATACATCCATTTTCCGTCCGGCGACCAGGCGGCATCCGTGCATTGCGCCGACGCCGGTCCGACAGGCCTTCCGGGATCGCTGCCGTCCATGGGCACGAGTCGACACGGGAGCCAGGATCGTGCGTCCATCTCGACGACCAGCACCTGCGTGCGATCGGGCGAGAGCGTCGAGCGATGCGCCATACCGAATTCTTCAGGCGGCACGTACACATTTCGTGGCTCACTGCGTCTCTCGTTCGCCGTGACGACGGACATCTGGCCGCCGCGGCCGGTCAGCTCCGAAAACAGGATTCGAGACTGTCCCGCGTGGTCGTTGAACACGGTCAGCCCTTCCGCGTTGGTCAAAAGCAGCTGCGGCCGGCCGCCCAGCACCGGCACTACCCACGTATCCATCGTCGGACTGTCGCCGCCGAGTCCGGTCGAGTACAGGACGCGCGAGCCGTCCGCGGAAAAGTGTGGGCTCATCTTGTAGAACTTGTCGTTCGTGAGCTGAACAGGATCGCCGTCGGGCAGGCTCTTGACGTACACCTGTCCAGGACCGAAGAACGTGCTGTCGCCGCGGATGAACGTCAGCATCCGGCCGTCGGGCGAAAGCTCCGGCGACGTGGCGGAGTCGGCGAAGTTCGTGAGCGGCGCGTACTCGGCGCGACCCGGCGGCTGCGCTGGCTGACGAAGCTGCGGTGCCAGGAGCACACCGGCCGCGACGAGCGCGACGACGAGCGCCGCGGCCGCCGCCAGCCGATAGCGTGCCCGGGGTACTCCGCACCTCGACGCGCGACGCGCCGAAGATCGACGACCATCTCGCGCATCGACTGGAAGCGGTCGGCAGGATCTTTCTCGAGCGCCTTCTCGACGATCATCCGCAGCGGAGCAGGCACGTCCGCGGGCAGCGGATCCGCGACGCCTCCGGGCGGCGGTCGGTGCCCGCACAAGACCTCGTACAGAACAACTCCGAAGGCGAAGACGTCGCTGCGTGCGTCGACAGCTCGTCCTGCTGCTTGCTCGGGCGACATGTACGCCGCGGTCCCGACAACGACGCCCCTTCGCGTACGCAAATCGGTCGTGGTGACCGCTTCGTCTGGCGGGGCGTCGTTCAGCTTCGCCAATCCAAAGTCGGCCAGCTTCGCGTAGCCACTCTTCGTGATCAGGATGTTCTCGGGCTTGATATCGCGATGCAGAATGCCGGCCTGATGCGCTGTGGCGAGGCCGTCCGCGACGCCCGTTAGCAGGTCGATCGTCTCGCGCCAGCCATGTGTGCCCTGCGCCCAGTCCCGAAGCGTCCCACCGTCGACGAGCTCGGTGACGAGATACTGACGGCCATCGACTTCATCGGCGTCGTGCACGGTGAGGATGTGCGGATGATTGAGCGCGGACGCCGTCTGCGCTTCGCGCTGGAAGCGTCGGCGCGCGGCCGGGTCTGCGACGTCGCTGGAGAGGAACTTGATCGCAACGGACCGCCGGAGCTTGGTGTCCAGCGCGCGATACACGACGCCCATACCGCCGGCGCCGAGGCGCGCCTGCACGACGTACGAGCCGATCTGAAGGCCCGTCAGGCTCGGGGTTGCCGCGCCGTTTGGTGGATCCACAAGCGCCCTACTGGTGGCCGGTAGTGTATCGCTGTCCGCCTTGCGCGACCACCATCGTCACTGGCGATAAACATCTGCTCGGGGTTTGGCCTGATCTGAGATCGAGCTCGCCGTGTCCCCTGATCGGCTAGTGTCCGTTTCATCGTAATCACGTCCAGATCATAAGACCTTCCTTGTACAACCGAGTGAGGACTCCGTAAACACCAGCACCCGACGTCCTATACTTCTTATACTTCGTGTATGGCGACGTCGCCCGAGTGCATGAGATGTTGAGCGGAACGACGGCGACGGAAGGGATGGCGAACAGATGACTGGAGCATTGACGCAATCGTTAGCCTCTTGGCGTGACGCTCATGGTTTTGGAATCCTCTGTATCCACGGCTCAGATGGCGAGCGGTTCATCGTCGTTCCCGTCGATGAAGCAAAAGTCGTCGATCTTACCGATCAGGGCTTTCGCGTGTTCGCTCGCATACCAGAGGCCGAGCTGCGTGGGCAACTCGCTCAAATAGGATTTTCGGACGCGGACAGGGACTCAGCGATTCAACTAGCCAGGGAGTGGGCCACTACGTTTACGCGAGAACCGGGATCAGGCCCAGTGACCTGGGGGTTCTCAGACTGACCCACCACCGGAATCACGCGGCAGGGGGACGTGATGGAGATGCCAGCTGCGGCGCCCGCCAGGCTCGAGTGCGATCTCGTGATGAAGGGCGGCATTACGAGCGGTGTCATCTACCCGCGGCTCGCTGCGACATTGTCCGAAATTTACGATTTCCGCAGCATCGGTGGCACCTCAGCGGGCGCGATCGGCGCGAGTACCGCCGCGGCTGCGCAGCTCGGCGTTCTGAGCGGCAACGTCCCGAACGCGTTCATTGAACTGGGCAAACTGCCCGATCTTCTGGGAAGCAATGCCCAGGGCGAGCGCGGCTCGATACTCTTCAACCTGTTTCAGCCCCAGCCACCGTTTCGGCGGCATTTCGCGCTGCTCACTGCCGCGCTCAATGCGCGATCGAAGACGTGGGCGGGACTGCGAGTGACGTGCGCCGCGATCTTGCGCTTCCCCGTCGGCGCTCTGCTCGGCGCGACACCCGGTTTGCTGGTCGTCTGGACGAGCGCGGGCCTTGGCCGCGCCATCGGTGTTCTCTTTGCCTTGCTCGGACTCGCCGCCGGCGCGGCGATCGCGGCTGCTCGTTCGCTCGGCACGCATCTTCCGGCCAACCATTTCGGCATCTGCAACGGAATGCCAGATGGCAGACGCGGCGCCGAAGCGCTTTCGACCTGGCTGCACCGCTATCTCAACACACTGGCGGGCAAGCCGCTCGACGAGCCACTCACATTCGGGGAGCTCTGGGCGGGCAGGCTGCGCGGTCGAGGTGACGCGGCGCCGCACGACGGCACAGGTCCACGACGCATCGAGCTGGCCATGATCACGACGGCTCTCAACGTCGGCCGTCCGTATCGCTTTCCATTCGAGTCGAGTGATTTCTATTTCGTCAAGGAAGAGCTCGACGCGTTGCTGCCCCCGCAGGTCGCGAGTTGGATGGTCGCCAAAGCGAGGCCGTCAGAAACGGCGAATCGGTTGAGAACACCGGAACGCACGATGCTCGCGCTGCCCGCGGCCCAAGACATGCCAGTGCTGTTGGGCGTGCGCATGAGTCTGAGCGTCCCCATCCTGTTGTCGGCGGTACCGCTCTACTCGATCGACCGCACGCGGAGCGTGAACGCCGAAAACCCGACTATAGCCACGTCCATCCTGTTTTCCGACGGCGGCATCTGCAGCAACTTCCCCGTGCATTTCTTCGACGCGCCGCTGCCGTCGCGACCGACCTTCGGCGTCAATCTACGCGAGTTTCATCCCGATCATCCCGACGAGCGCGTGTGGATGCCCGAGCCGCTCCGCAACAACAGGGGCGTGAAAACGCATATCCCGGATATGCCAAAAAGGCCCGGCCTCAGCTCCGTCTTTCGCTTTCTCGGGTTCATTGTCAGTACGATGATGAACTGGCGCGACCAGGTACAGGTCGGCATGCCAGGCTACCGCGACCGCATCGTGCACGTGAGCCACTCCAAGAACGAAGGCGGCCTGAATCTCAACATGCCGCCGCCCGTGATTAGCACGCTCGCTCGCAGCGGCTCCGACGCAGCGGATCTATTGCGGAAGGCCTTCGTTCCCGGCCTCGACGTCCGCGCTGGCGCCTGGTACAACCATCGCCGCATCCGCATGCGCACACTACTGGCGGGTATCGATCAGAAGCTGCGCGGTATCCATCGCGTTCTGGGACGCCACGACGACCCGACCTGGGCGGAAGTCGTCGCCGACCCAAACGCCGACGCCTATCAATTCAGCAGCGCCGCACACCGTGAGCTTGCGATGGGTGTGCTGACGGACCTGGCACGAATCGGTCGGACGCTCGAGGAGAGTCACATCGACCTGGCGACCGGCGCACCTCGTCCTGAAGCGGAGTGGCGTGCGACGCCTCGAGTATGACGCAGGGAATGCCGACTCTCAGGCGATGAGGACGCTGCTCGGCGTGGGCAGGCCATCAGCCTGGCGCGACCAGCTGCGGCCGGCATCCGCGGATATGTAGAGGTTGCCCTTCCGATCAGCGAGCGCGGCTGCCGAACCGTGGGTGGCGATGCAACGAGTGTCGGCGATGCCCTCGATCCATGTGGGCAGGCCCCCGGCGACGGCGACCAGCGGACCGTCTCCATCGACCCTTCGTCGGTAGATCGCCCCCTCTGCCGCGAAGTGGTCTACCGATGCGGACACGAGAACGTCGTCGCCCGCAAACGCGACCGCGGAGCAATAGGAGGCATGCAGGCCGTCCTGCTCGACGTTCCATGTCGCCCCACCGTCGCGGCTGGTGCAGAGCCCGATCGCGGCTGCGGCCATCACGACGCCTGGACGGTTCGGGTGAGCGCGGACCTCATGGACGTCGCTGTCGATGGCGATAGTAGGATGCCAGGTTGCTCCGCCGTCAGTCGACCGGGGGACACCACCGACGTGGACGTTGGCGAGGATCACCGCACCGTCGGGAGTGGCGGTTATCGAGCGGATCCCAAGCGGCGGTCCGACGCGCTGCCCGTTAATCACTGCCGAGCCTGCGTACCATGTTTCGCGGCCGGCGACCGCATCGAAGCCACGGAGTTGCTCGAGTTCTCCGTCCGCGCCGACGCGCAGAACGCGTGCATCGTCACTCCCGACGTAGATGACGTCGCCAACTGCCACGCAGCAGGCTAGATCCAACTCCGTGGTCGCGATCGTGCTCCATGCGCCGTCCGGCGCTCGCCGGCGAACTGAGCGTCCGTTGACAATCGCGAGAGCGCCGCCACGCCCGTCGGGTGCCAGGGCTCTGATTGACTGATTGCGGAACTCTTGGTCGAGGCTCTCGCCGGCGACGACGAACAGGCCCTCGCGCCAGGTGGCCACAAGTGCTATCGGACTCGTCACGACGGCACCCTCTCAGCGAGACGCGGACTACAGAGCCCAGTCGTTTCGAGGCAACACCACACGGCGCTACTTGCGCGCGAAGCGGTAGTTCCCTGAGACGTGCTTCACGTACAGGCCGCCGTCGATGAACTGGACGCCGAGACCGTAGAGGCCAGTGAATTCGTTCTGGGATAGCGCGACGAGTTCCTGCCTGCCGCGACCGTCCATATCGCCGACAAGCCTGCCGCTTTCGAGGGTGATGATCACCGTGCGACCAGCCGCGCGAGGCGCCCCGACCCCTTGCACGTTTCGCCAGAAGGGCGGCTGCTCCTCGTAGGTGCCTATGAATCGCGCCAGGATCTCCGGCGCCACTTTTGGTTCATTCCGGCGCTCGTCCGCTGCCGTGCCGATCCAGTGCACGAGGCTCCGGCTCCCGCCCTCGTTGCAGACCCACTCGAGCATCTCGGTGTCGGCGGCGTACTCGGCGCCGACCTTCACCGTCCACGGCCTGGTGTACGCGCCGGGATCCGAGAACGTGACCTCTATCTCCAGCGCACCGAAGCTCGGCCGCCTGTACCGTTCGGTCAGACGCAGCCGCTCGGTATGAGGATGGCCATCCCGGTCGAGCCAGGTCCCGGGGTGAAAGCCCAAGCTCTCGACGACGAGGGTGTCACCTTCCCAGCGCCCGATGGAGTACCCCATCCACGAGGGGTTCGGATCCGACTCGAGCGCTCGGCCATCCATCCAGATCTGGCGATACGTGAGATCGGGATTGAGCATCATGATGAGCTGCGGTGTCTGGACGATGCGCATCATCTCCGACCCGGTGCTGTCGCCGGCGGTAGCGTAGGCCGGGCCGAGTGGCAGACAGCGCACCTGCATGCCGTCTTTGGCGAGATCTTCACGCCGCCGTCTTACCGTCTCGCGCGCCCACGGCTGGATCTCGTCAGGTTTGAGATCTGCGGCGATGTTACGTGCGAACTTTGGCGACACTTTCGACCACAACCCCGACAGGTCGGGCCTGCCATCCGGCGTCTGCGGCGTCGGCGCCGTCAGGTTCGGCTTGCCGTCGGGTGTGCGGGGAACCCCGTTCGTCGGCTGCTTGAGCCACTGAGCGGCAACCTGACTACTCAACACAATCACGAGGACGGCGACAAGACCTGTCTTCATAGCTGCGCTCTCCGCGAGCGGATTGTGCCACGATTCGCAGTAGTCGAACTCTATTCTGTCCGGAGCGCCTCGAGAGGACAGAGACGAACTGCGGTGGGGCCACATCGCCAGCCGCGTCGAGGCCGCACCATCGTCGCAGGCCTGCCTCACCACTGTGTCGCTATACGTTGATGCCGTGCTCCCGCCAAACGGCTACGAAGGTACGTATTCAGGCAATGGGACGCTGACGCCCGGCGAGCGTAATTTCGTCGTCCGACGGATTGCCCGACTCACCATCCGGTCTGGCCTGACCATACCTGTAAGTGATGGGACGCGTTGGTTTGGCGTCAATCCAATCGTGGAGTTCGAGACCGGAGAGGTAGAACGGCTGGCGGGCACGCGCGAAGAGCAAGTCCGGGCAACGTCGAACAACCCAGAGATCCTAAGAATCCGGCGTGATAGCGGCCGACCGGTCGTAGAAGGACTCTTACCCGGAACCGCAACGGTGGTCGCCACCTATTGGGGAGTCGTATCGTCGCCAGGGACGTTTGAGGTCGTGCCCACCCACTAGAACGAGCCATTGCCGCGCATGCCATCCGCGGCTCCGAGTCACCTCAGTGACGCCAGCGTGCGTGCTACGATCCGCCCGTCATGGCGATCACCGGCGCGGTGTCCATCACGCCCTCGGCTTCCTGACAGCTCGCTGATGAAGACACTGCTCAAGGTGATGATCGCGCTCGGGGCGGTAGCCGTTCTCGCCCTGCTGTTTGTGCGCTCGGCCCAGAGCACGCGCGCACAGCCCTTCACGATCGCGCGGCAGCACCTCGCGGGATGGACCCTGACCCTCGCGGCAGATGCCGACCCGCTCGGCTCGTCGCTCTCGATCACGCCGAAGGCGGAGTTAATGCCGCCGCTCGCCCGTGACCTATTTGCCCGAATGGGAGAATCGCTGCACTATCCGCCACCGGCCATGCCCGTCGTGCTGCGCAGCGAGTTCCAGCGCGCGATAGCAGGCGTGCTTACGCCGGAGGCGCTACTCGACGCCGCGCGGGAGGCTGGTCTCGAGTCGGCGACGTTCCGGCCACGTTGCATGGCCCGGCACCGCATCAGTGCACCTGGGGTCGTTCGAGGCGTCTACTTCCTCTTGTTCGATCTGCCGCAGTTCACCCAGTTCCGCGAGCAGGTCGCCCAGCGGTTGCGTACCACCGGCCGTGACGTGTCGCTGTTCGATCCGATGGCGTTGTCGCCTGTCCTGCTCGCGGCCGATCTCGATGGAAGCTTTGGCAGCTGGCTGCCGCTGCGCGCGGATCCGGACGTCGACTGCTTTGCATCGGTTGTCGTGGAGTAACGTTCTCGGTTCCTTAGTCTTTCAGTCGCGGCCGCCTGGCGTCCGGAAACACGTCGCTAATTCCGGTAAATACCGACGCCACAGACGCTGTCCCAAGAATTCGCGCGAGTCCGGCCAAACGCATGTTCCCTCCTCCTCGCCCGACCTGCGCCACGATGGGCAGCAGCAGTGACACGGGCTCCGCCAGATCTATATTTAGCTAATATCAAAACATTGCAACCTGTTCCTACAAACGGGCTTTTCTCCTATAGCCTCGACTCGCGGCTCTTGTCGCCGTGGCAGCAAGGCGTGGCTCATGAGGCGAATCATCGATTTGAGAGAAGGATGGACACGTGAAAAGGATCGGGTTCCTGTCGTTCGGGCACTGGACGCCGTCGCCCCACTCGCAGGTGCGCACGGCGGCGGACTCGCTGCTCCAATCGATCGAGCTGGCCGTGGCCGCCGAGGAGCTGGGCGCCGACGGCGCCTACTTCCGCGTGCATCACTTCGCCCAGCAACTCGGCTCGCCGTTCCCGCTTCTTGCGGCCATCGGCGCGCGCACCAACAGGATCGAAATTGGCACGGCCGTGATCGACATGCGCTACGAGAACCCGCTGTACATGGTCGAGGACGCGGGGGCGGCGGACATCATTGCGGGCGGCCGGCTCCAATTGGGCATCAGCCGAGGGTCACCGGAGCAGGTGATCGAAGGGTGGCGCTATTTCGGCTATGCGCCCACTGAGGGCGAGACCGATGCCGACATGGCCCGCGGGCACGCCGAGGTGTTCCTCCACATGCTCGAGGGGCAAGGCTTCGCGAAACCCAACCCGCGGCCGATGTTCCCCAATCCGCCCGGGCTCCTCCGGGTCGAGCCACATTCGGAAGGGCTGCGCGACCGGATCTGGTGGGGCTCCAGCTCGAACGCCACGTCCAAGTGGGCCGCGAAACTCGGAATGAACCTCCAGAGCTCGACCCTCAAGGACGACGAGAGCGGCGAGCCGCTGCACGTTCAGCAGCGCAAGCAGATCGAGGTCTACCGGGAGGCATGGAAGGAGGCCGGGCACCAGCGTGAGCCGCGCGTCTCCGTGAGCCGCAGTATCTTCGCGCTCGTCGACGATCGCGACCGTGCCTACTTCGGACGCGACGCCCGCGACCAGGACCAGATCGGCTACATCGACGCGAACACCCGCGCCATCTTCGGCCGCTCGTACGCCGCCGAACCCGACACGCTCGTCAAACAACTCGCCCAGGATGAGGCCATCGCCGTCGCCGACACGCTCCTCCTGACGGTCCCCAACCAGTTGGGCGTGGACTACAACACCCACGCCATCAAGAGCATTCTCGAGTATGTCGCTCCGGATCTCGGCTGGCGCTGACACGTCGAGGGGCCCTGGAGTCATCGATTCGCGCACCCGCATGACAACTGTCATGAATGAATCGACTCGAGCTGCGCCACACTACAAGCGGTTTGACGACACGATGAAGTGGATCACGTTGCCAAGCGGGGAAGACAAGCCGGCGTGGGCGGGCCTGTTCGGGGCCGTGAGCATGCTCTACGTGTTCGTCGATCCCTATCGACGCGGCGCCCCATGGATCGAGTGGATGTGGACGGGGCTCGCGTTCGCGATCTTTCTCGCGCTCTGCACCGCTGGCTTGATCTACTGGTCGAGAAGGCACGTCATCCTTCGAGTGTCGGTCGCGATGGCCCTTCTGGCTGCAGCGTTCGCTGCCTATCGAGAGATCGGCATTGCCTACTTCGTCCTGGTCGCGGGCTTCGCCCCGCTGGCTGTGGGCGGGAGCGTCACCAGATCCGGAGCCATCGTCACCGTAGTCGTTCTGCTGATCGTCGCGGAATGGAGGCTCGTTCTGGCCGCCAAGCACGATGCCGTATGTCGTGGCTCTCGAAGCGTTCCTGGTGGGCGGCGCCGTGACGTTCGTCGCACGACAGAAGATGGCGGTCAGGCAGCTTCACAAGACGGCGGAGCGAGAGAGAATTGCCCGCGATCTGCATGACATATTGGGCCACAGCCTGTCGGTGAGTCATTCTCAAGTCGGAGCTGGCGAGCCGGCTGCTGGAGCGTGATCCCGCGCGAGCTAAGGTCGAGATCGAGGAGGTCGAACGAATCGCACGCAATGCCCTGTCCGACGTCCGGGACGCGATCGCCGGTTACCGCACGAGCAACCTGCTCTCCGAATTCGATCACGCGAAGTCGACGCTCGAGGCTGCCGGCATCGTGGTGGAGCGACAGTGCGAGGCTGTCACGATGCCGGTGACGCAGGAGCGAGTGTTGGCCCTGGTGCTGCGCGAGGCGGTCACGAACGTCCTGCGTCATGCACATGCAGGACGTTGTCGCATGACGCTGCAAGAGACTGGCGGCGCCTATCAACTGGAGGTCCGTGACGATGGTCGAGGCGGCGCCCATCCGGAAGGCATGGGGATGCGCGGCATCCGCGAACGGGTGGCAGCGATCGGTGGCGAGGTGTCGTGGAGTGCCGGGCCCGGGACACGTACTGACCATTGTTGATTCCGATTGCCGCGACCGCCGGTGGCGATGTCTGACGTGAGTCGGGCGTCGCGCGGGCGAAGATTCGCGTGGTCATCGCGGAAGATCAGGAGATGGTGCTCGGCGCACTGGCTGCCCTGCTCGAAATGGAAGACGACATCATCGTGGTCGCGCAGGCTCGCGACGGCCGGCAGGCGTTGGCGGCCGTGCGCGAGCACAAACCGGATGTCCTCATCACCGACATCGAAATGCCAGGAATGACCGGGCTCGACGCGGCGAGCGCACTCAAGGGAGGCCCGACGCGGGTGATCATCGTCACCACCTTTGCGCGCCCGGGTTATCTGCGCAGAGCCATGGAAGCCGGTGCCCACGGCTACGTCCTGAAGGCCCGGCCCGCGCGCGATTTGGCGGATGCCGTGCGTCGCATTCATCAGGGATTGCGTGTGATCGATCCCGATCTGGCGACGGAAGCATGGACGGAGGCAGACCCGCTCACCGAGCGCGAGCGACAGATACTGCGCCTGACCGCGGAAGGCGTCAGCACCTCGGCCGTCGCGAAGCAGTTACGTCTGTCCGCGGGAACCGTGCGCAACTATCTCTCCGACGCGATCGAGAAGCTCGGTGCCACCAATCGCATCGATGCCTTGCGCATCGCGCGCGACAAAGGCTGGCTCTAGCCGTTCGATGATGACATTCGTCATGCCGGTCGCATGACGATCCCCACTGGTTCGGCCCCTTCCTGCGGCGCCGCAGACTACCTGATGAAAGGTGGTCGAACATGAATTTGAATCGAAGGATGTTCGTCGTTGCGGTGGCGGTGTCGCTTTGCGCCGCCGCGTTGCCGGCAAGAAGCGTGGCACAGCCGGGCGGCCGCGCTCGCGATCGACGAGGGCATGTTCGTCGACATCAACGGCGTGCCGCAGTGGATCACGATCCGCGGGCGGAACCTGAAGAACCCGGTGCTGCTGTGGCTGCACGGCGGTCCCGGCATTCACATGAGCTACCTGGCGCCGGTGTTCGCGGACTGGGAGACCGACTTCACGATCGTCCAATGGGATCAACCTGGCGGGGGCGCCACTCTCCTGAAGAACAAGGATCTTCCCTCCGGTCCCATGACTGTCGAGCGCTACACGCGGGACGGAATCGCGGTCGCCGAATTCGTCCGCACGCATCTGAAGGTCGAGAAGATGGTGTTGATGGGCGTCTCGTGGGGAACCCTGCTGGGCGTGGAAATGGTCCAACGCCGGCCGGAGCTGTTCTCGGCCTATGTGGGCACGTCGCAGGCCGTCGGCGAGAAGGGCAACACGCTCGGCTACGAGCTCGCCCTCAAGGCGGCGCGCGAACGCGGCGATGCAGTGGCGGTGACGGCGCTGGAAAAGGTCGGCCCACCACCGTACCGGACGCTCGAAGAGCTGTTCGTCCGCCAGCAATACAGCAATCCGCCCGGCCAGCCCTCCAGCCCGGCGGAGGTGGCGGCAACGGCGGCGATGAACAAGTTGATGAGTGCCCCGCCGCCGCCCGACGCCCACTACAACGCCCCTCTGCCGGTCCCGGCCGACTTCAACTTCATGGCCAGCTTCATGGCGACGCAGCGCGCCGTCTTCGCGGAGACCTGGAGCTGGGAGGCGCGCCATCTGGGTCTGACCTTCAAGGTTCCGGTCTTCATCTTCCAGGGCGAGAACGACTTCAACACGCCGACTGCGACGGCGCGCGAATACTTCGACGAGATCAAGGCCCCGACGAAGGCGTTCGCGATTATCCCCGGCTCCAGCCACTTCACCGATCCCGTTCCATGACGAGTTGCTGCGCCTCCTGAGGCTCCACGTGCGGCCGCTGGTCGTGAAGGGCCGGAAGCTGATGGACGTCCTCGCCAGTCTCGAGGGCGTCCGCAAGCGCTTCGGCGCGGTGGCGGCACTTGACGGACTGAACCTCGAGGTCCGGCGCGGCGAGCTGTTGGCGCTGCTCGGACCGAACGGCGCCGGCAAGACCACGGCCATCTGCGCTCATGCTGGGCCTGCAGCAACCGGATGAAGGCGATGGTGAAGCTGTTCGGCCGGTCGCCTCGTCAGGTGCAAGCGCGGCGCGGCGTCGGCGTGATGATGCAGGAAGCGGCTCAGGCTCCGGAACTCAAGGTCCGCGAGCTGATCGAACAAGTCTCCGGCTACTATCCCGCGCCGCGCGGCGTGGAGGCCACCGATCGCGCTCGCGGGCGTGCAGGCGATCGCCGACCGGCGTTACGGCAAGCTGTCGGGTGGGCAGAAGCGTCAGGCCCAGTTTGCGCTCGCAATCTGCGGCCGCCCGTCGCTCTGTTCCTGGACGAGCCGTCCGCGAATCTCGACGCGTCGGCTCGCCACAGCTTGTGGGCCGCCGTGCGCAAGTTGGTGGCCGAGGGGACGGCCATCGTGTTGACGACGCACTACATCGAGGAAGCCGAGGCCCTCGCCGACCGCGTCGCCGTGCTCGGCCAGGGACGCTGCATCGCGTCAGGAACGGTCGCCGAGATGCGCGCGGTCGTTCAAGGCAAGCGGATCGATTGCGGGTGCCGGCTTCCGATCGCGGACGTCCTCGGCTGGGCGGAAGTGGATGAAGCCGTCATCGAAGGAGACACCATGAGCGTGTTCACCAATGACGTGGAAACCGTGTTGCGCCGGCTGCTAGCGGCCGACGCAGGACTGAGCCGTGTGGAAGTGAGCCGGACCAGCCTCTCCGAAGCCATCGCCAGCGTGACGCAGGAGCGTGTCCAATGAGCGTGGCGACCGCGGAGCTGAATCCGAACATGCCGTGGCCGCGAACAGTCGGCCTCTACTGAACGAAGCGCGGTTCGAGTGTCTGCGCGTGTTGCGCAATCGCCGAGATTCGCCGTGCCGGTGATCGCTCTTCCGCTCGCCTTGTATCTGCTGCTGGGCGTGGCGATGGCCGACATGCGCAACCAGCCTGGCGCACACGCCATCAGCGACGCCGGGGTCTTCCTCAGCTTCGCCACCTTTGCCGCTCTGTATCCCGGCATGGCGATCATCGGCATCCAACTCGCGACGGAACGATCCCAGGGCCTGCTCGCGTACAAACGCGCGCTGCCCATGCCACCGGCAAGCTACATCGGCGCCAAGATTTTCATGGCATTGATATTCGGCGTCATCGTCATCGGGACTCCTGATGGCGCTGGCCACGACTCTTGGCGGCGTGCGGATCCCGGCTGGCCGTCTGCTGCTCGTGATCGCCATCATGGCCGGCGGCGTTGCGCCCGGCTGCGCGATGGGACTCTTCATCGGTACCGCCTTTCCGCCCGCGGCCGCCAACGCGGTCGCCAACACCACCTTCATGGCCATGATCAATCTGGCGGGTCTCTTCTTTCCGCTTGCCGCCCTTCTTGAAGTCGATCAAAGCGATCTGGCCTGCCTATCATCTGCATGAACTCGGGCTGGCCGCCATTGGCGTGCCGAGCCAGGGCGACCCTCTCGCCCATGTCCTCATTCTTCTGGCGGTAACGGTGGTGTTCTCAGCCGTGGCTGCTTGGCGCCTGGCCCGACTCAGTTAGCTGAGGGACGAAGTCTTTGCCGCTGGCGCTGGCGTCGTTCGGAGGTGAAATGAAAACGTGACCGTGTAACCGGGATACACCTTCACGCTAGTTGCCAACCAGATGTGCCCGGCTGCGGTTGTTCTCGCCACACACGAACTCGATGAGCTCAGTGTCCGGCATGAGGCGCTGCTGGAAGGTGAACGTGAACGGTTTGGTCAAGGTCTTGGGGTCATCGACGGTCACCCCGATCTCGAGCGTGCCGACGTTGAGACGGCGAAAGCGCTCGGTCACCTTCGCCTTGTCGCTTCCCGGCGTGCCGTACTCATCAATCCACGCCTCGTCCTTGAACCCGCTTGACTCGACCACCAGCGTGTCGCCTTCCCAGCGACCCACGGAGTAGCCGTACCACCACGGCTGAACATCGTCTGAAGGCAGCTTGCGGCCATCCGTGTGAATCAGGCGCCGTCCATCGTTAGCCTCGTACAAAATCACGACGAGGCCGGGTGTCTGAACGATCTGTCGCGGCTGCGGGTGCAGGTGTAGCTGGACCGGGTGAAGCGGAAGGCAGTGGGCGTCGGGATGGTCTTTGCTGTTCTGCGCGAATCGATTCGCCTTCAGTTTTGCCGCCCACGGCTGGAGAGGAAGGCCCCCGGGCACAGCGGCTTGCAGATCGCGAAATGCCCGTGAAGGGGCGGCCCCGGCGAAAATCCCTGGCGGCGGCACTTCTTGGGGCAGCAATCCGTTGGCCCAGATGCCTGCGAGGTCGGGTCGGCCGTCGGCCGTGCGCGGGGTGGGTGCCTGCACGTCGACGCGCCCATCGGCCGTACGCGGCAAGCTCAGCGATCGGTTGGAAGGCCACTGAGCCAAGAGCGTCGTCGGCAAGAGCACGGCGGCAAGATAGATAAGGGATCGCATGGCGGCGATTCTACGCCGATCAGAGATCAGCAAAATCAGGGCACGGTCCGTGAGTCGTCTGATAGCGTACGCGTGCCATGTTCGACTCCGTTCTTTCCGCGATCGGGGAAACACCGCTGGTTGCCATCGACCGCGTCTCTGCGGGGCTGCCAGGTCGCGTCGCATTGAAGCTCGAGTACGACAGCCCGGGAGGATCAGTGAAGGACCGGGTCGCCCGTCGGATCATGGAAGACGCCGAGCGCGACGGCCGGCTGAAGGCCGGGGGAACGGTCGTCGAGCTGACCAGCGGCAACATGGGGATCGGCCTGGCGATCGCCTGCGCGGTGAAGGGCTACCGAATGGTGGCGGTGATGTCCGAGGGCAACTCAGTCGAGCGTCGGCGTACCCTTGAAGCGCTCGGCGCCAGGATCGAGCTGGTCCCGCAGGTTGGCCGTCCGCGACCCGGGCAGGTATCGGCCGAAGACCTCCACGCGGTCGAGTTGCGCACGCAGCACCTGGTCGAAGAACTCGGCGCTTTCCGCCCCGACCAGTTCAACAATCCGAGCGCAGTGGCTGCCCACGAGACGACGACCGGCGAGGAGATCTGGCGACAGACTGACGGTCGCGTGACGCACTTTGTCGCCTCGGTCGGAACTGGCGGCACGTTCGTTGGCACCAGCCGCGCGCTCAAGCGTGAAAACCCGGCGGTGCGGTGCTATGCATGCGAGCCGGCGACGGCGGCGTTCATTGCCGGCGGCGCGGTGACGAATACCAGCCACACAATTCAGGGAACTGGCTATGCGCTTCTGCCGCCGCTCTGGGACCCCGAACTGGTGGATGGCTTCTTGACCGCGTCGGACGAGGAAGCGCGCGAGACGGCACGTCGGCTTGCGAAGGAGGAGGGAATCTTCGGTGGCTTCTCGACTGGCGCAAACGTCGCGGCCGCGCTGAAGCTCTCCGCCGACACGCCGCCGGGTTCCCTCGTCGTCACAATCGCCCCCGACACCGGCCTGAAGTACCTTTCGACTGACCTTGTCGAGTAGAGGAGCGCGATGACCGAACACGCCAAGTACGCATGGTCGGACGGCACACTGGTGCCGTGGGATGAGGCAAAAGTCCACGCCACCACGCTGGGCTGGTCGACGATGGGTGCGGTGTTCGAGGGAATCAAGGCGTACTGGAACGACCAGCAGCCGGAACTGTACGCCCTTCAGTTCCCGGAGCACTACGATCGATTCCTCGAATCGATGCGGCTGCAGCGAATGGCACTGCGCTGGAGCGCCCAGGAGCTCGTCGACGCGTCAGTCGAGCTGCTTCGAGCCAACGAGATCAAAGGCGACTCGTATGTGCGGCCAATCGCCTACTTCGGTGAGGCGACGTGGTTTTCGACCTGCGCCGAGTCGTCGACCAACGTCTTCATTTGGACGACGCCGTTTCAGGCCGTGCTCGGCTCCGGCCGCAGCGTCAAGGCGTGCGTGTCTTCGTGGACGCGACTGAACGACAACATGATGTCGCCGCGCATCAAGTGCATCTCGAACTACCAGAACAGCCGGATGGCGCTCATCGAGGCGGAACGTCATGGCTACGAGTTCCCGATTCTGCTGAACGATCAGCAGAAAGTAACCGAGGGACCCGCTGCCTGCCTGTTCATCGTCCGCGGCGGCGTCGCGATCACGCCCGCGATTACCAGCGGCATCCTCGAGAGCGTGACGCGGAGGACGCTGCTGCAGATGTGCCGTGAAGACCTCGGCATCCCTACCGAGGAGCGCGAGGTCGATCGGACCGAACTGTACGTGGCCAACGAGATCTTCTTCTGCGGCACCGGCGCCGAGATCCAGCCAGTTGTCGAAGTTGACGGCTACCAGGTTGGCAGCGGAGGGATCGGGGCTATCACGCGCCGCGTCGAGGCGGCCTACCACGATATGGTGCGCGGCCGGTCCCGCCACGACCATTGGCGCATGCCGGTTTACGGCGCGGCGGCCATCACGCGATAGGCATCGGGACATTTGCGACGCAAAAACGTTCTCACGGAGGGCGCAAATCGTCTCAATCGATGCTGGCGGCGGCGCCGGCGTACGTCTTGATGAACTCGAGCGCGAGGTTCGCGTCTCGACCTCGCGAGATGCCGCACTCTGATGCCACTCCAAAGCTCTGGACACACTTTTTCGCGGCGGCAATGCGTGTCTTCGTGCCTTCCACGCCGTCTTTGACGTGCACCAGCCCGAGATACAACTCGGTGCCCGGTCCGAGCTGCAGATTCTTCAACGGAGCGTAGAACCTGTCATCGGTGCGGTCGATGGGCACAGGCATGTGCATCCAGGTAATGGGACGCGGCACGCTTCGCGCGATCAAGTTCGCCATCTCCACCATCTTTGTGGCGTCAGCGGGCTCGATGAAATGCTTGGCATCGAGATCGCCATAGCACAGATGAAAACCCAGCTCGACGTCAGTTGGCACCGCAGCGCCCAATCGGGCAAAGCTGGCGGCGAAGAGCTGCTCCATACCGGGAAAGGGCGGCGCATTCTGCCAGCGGCCATCCCATGCCAGCATCTCAATGCAGACGTCCCACTGGACAGCCAGATCCTGATGCGGGATGGCCTTGCAGATGCGCTCCACCTCGCGGAGCATGGCCTCTTCGTAGGCTGGATAGATCTGCTGCGCGTCGGGCTGCTGGCAAAAGGGGGTGACTACCGCCCACGGCGTTGGCAGCGAGACCTGAAACCGTACAGCTCGGCGGGAGTTGACCGTCGCGCCGTGCAGTGAGAAAGTCCTGATAAGAAGTACGCGCCTCACGAGCGTACCCGAGCTCGCCAAAGTGAATATCCTGTGGCTTGATGCCCTCAGCCAGCTTCAATGGAGTCTGTCCCTGACCGACCTGGACGAGTGAAGGATTGGCACGCAATACCGGGATCTGCCAGCTCACCCACAAGCGCCTCCCGCCAGGTTCTCCGTCGGGGACGCGCCTGAGGAACGGCCCGCAGTATCGTCCGATTGCAGCAAACACCTCCTCTGGCGTATCCAGCGCCACGCTGCCGACGAAATGCACGTTGGCCATGCGGTTCTCCTTGATCTCGTTCAGCTGCGTTTCGTCGCGCGAGCTGTATCTATCCGAAGTATCGCAATATACGATTTCGCGCGCTCATTTCTCACGCACATTGTTCGCTCGTCTGACCACCGAATCTTGTGTCAACTCGCCGTTCGATCCAAAGATATTTGACGTGAACAAGGGGACCCTCATAGACTGCACATCGCTGAGAAAACGATTTCATAAAGGGCAGATAGGGACAAGCGCGTCCCTGCAGCGCAAGGTGAATCCAATGACTACTGCCGCGAAGCTCCTCTGTGTATCGTTCGTCGGGATTGTTGCGTTCACCGCGGCAGCGCTCGATCGCGTAGCGGCTGAGCCGTCGGTGCCTTCGCATTCAATGCTGCCGTTGCCGGGCGAGGCCAAGGCGCTGCTGAATACCACGCATCACCACGGCGAGTGGGTTCGCGTACCGACCCGCTCGGGAACCATCCTCGCGGCCGTAAACTACCCGGACCGGCCCGATGGTGCGGCCGTCGTCGTCATCACCGCGAAGGATCAGAAGTTGAGTCCGTGGTTGCGGGCAGTCGCCGATCAAGTGACCTCGGAGGGGTTCATCGCTGTTGTTCCTGACGCCTTCGCCGGTGCCCTCACAAACGTCGCTGCCGTCCGCCAATACGTCCTTCGCCACCCTGCCTCTAACGGCAGGTCAGTCGACATCGTAATCTCATCGAGCATCGACATCGACACCCCCACACGTGACGCGCGATTCGAGTTGTCGAAGGTATCCTGGCCCTCGGCGATGGCGTTTCTGAACAAGTATTCAGAGAACGATCGCAGTACCGTCGTCGAGATGCCGTCTCATGCGCATCTCCTGAATCAGCGGGCCCCGACGGGGCGCGCGCAGGGACCGCGTCGGGTACCCGGGAGGCAAACTCGACAACCTGCCCGCCGGCCTGTTCACCGCGAAGGGGACACTGCTGCGGTCCACCCTTCGATCGGAGTGGGTGGACATCCCTACGCCGGGGATCTACACGGGCAGGATGCACACGCGCATCACCTACCCGCAAGGAACCGAGAGGGCCGGCATCGTCGTCGTCATGCAGCATGGACCGGGCATGGACGAATGGATGCAGTCGGTCGGAGACCAGTTGTCGCGGGATGGATTCATCGCGCTCGTTCCGGATCTCCATACCGGCATGGGACGCAATGGCGGCGGTTATGAGTCGTTCGACGGCCCCGATGGTGCCTTTGCCGCCAACGCCAACCTACGGCCCGAGATGACGACGGCGGCATACAGGGCCGTCCGCGACTACGGCATGAAGCTGGCGCGGGCCAACGGCAAGAGCGCCGCAATCGGCTTCTGCATGGGCGGGGGGCAAGCCTGGCTCCTAGCCTCTGAGGTTCCCGAGCTGAGTGCGGCCGTCGTCTACTACGGCACGCATCCGACCGACGAGGCGACGTTCGCCAAAATCAAGGCGCCAGTCATCGGCTTCTTCGGCGAAGACGATGCGCGGGTCACCGCCACGATCACCGCTGCCAGCGCGACGGCCACGAAGCTGGGAAAGTCATTCGAGACGCATGTGTACCCGCATGCCACCCATGGCTTCCTGGAATTTCAAGACCTCGGAGGCAACAGTGCCGCAACGCTCGACTCGTGGACCCGGACTGTGACCTTTCTGAAACAGCACGTCCAGTAGCGTGTCTCGCGCGTCCGATGCAAACGATTTGTTTTGGTATGGAAACGTTTCCATAAGTCAGTTGACGGCTGGCAAAAGAAGTCTTAGACTGGCGCGCCACCGTGTCGGAAAACGATTTCATGCTCACATCCGGGGGCGACGATGAAGTCTCCTCCGCCACCCAGCGCCTCTTCGGGAGTGGCTTCCCGCTCCTCGAGGCGTATGAAACGACGGTCCGTCAGATTCCCGCGCTGAAGCTGCCGGCTCACGTGCAATTTGCAATGGATTGGGGACGCGGAGTGGCTCTTCCTGCGTTTCCGGCCGCCCTTAGAAGCAACCCCGTGTTCCGGAGGATCACCAAATGAATCGTCTAGTGCGTTGTTTGTCGTACACGGCGCTCATGCTGGCGCTGGGTTGCGCATCCGCGTGGGCACAAGCGACGGCCGGCATGAGCGGCACGGTCCGCGACGAGAGCGGCGGGGTGCTGCCCGGCGTCACCATCACCGCCACTCAGGTGGATACCGGCCTCGTGCGTACGACGGTCTCGAACGAAACCGGTTCATATTCGCTGCCCAACCTACCGCTGGGGCCGTATCGGTTCGAGGCGACGCTCACCGGGTTCCGCACGTTCGCGCAGACCGGGATCATCCTGCAGGTCAATAGCAACGCGGCGATCAACCCAGTACTGGGGGTCGGCCAGCTCGCTGAGCAGGTGCAAGTTACCGGCGTTACGCAAATGGTGGATACCCGGACGCCCGGTGTCGGCACCGTCGTCGAGAGCCAGCGGATCGTCGAGCTGCCGCTCAATGCGCGGCAGGTCACGCAGCTCATTACCCTTTCGGGTCTCGCCGTGCAGACGGCGAGCTCGCCCGGCTTCTCGATGAATACCGGGGTGCGCATCTCGGTCGCTGGCGGCAACGACTTTGGCGTGTCATATTCGCTGGACGGCGCCCCGCACCTGAACAACTTCGACGGCACCGGCATGCACCTGCCGTTCCCCGACGCGCTGCAGGAGTTCCGGCTCACCACCGGCGCGCAGGAAGCAGCAGGCACCATCCGTGCCGGCGCATCGGTGAACGCGGTCACGAAGTCAGGGACCAACCTCCTGCACGGCAGCGCGTTCGAGTTCGTCCGCGACAGCCACTTCAACGAGCCGGACTTCCTGTCGGGCAGGAAGGACGGTCTGAAGCGGAATCAGTTCGGCGGCACTCTAGGCGGGCCGATTGCGCGGGACAAGCTGTTCTTCTTCATCGGACTACAGACCACGACGACGCGGCAGAATCCGCTCGACCAGCAGGCGTTCGTCCCGACAGCGGCGATGCGCGCCGGTGATTTCAGCGCCTTTGCATCGGCGGCGTGCAACAACGGCCGCCCGCTCACACTGGGCGCGCCGTTCGTGAACAACCAGATCGATCCGAGCCTCATCAGCCCGGCGGCGCTCAACATCTCGCGCAGGCTGCCGACGCCCATCGACGAGTGCGGCAAGGTGTTCTGGGGCACACCGGTCCACCAAAACGAGTCGCAGATCCCGATTCGCGTCGATTATCAAGCGAGCCAGAACCACTCGTTGGTTGTTCGGTACATGCTGACGACTGACGATCGGACGATTCCGTTCGACGCCTCGGGCAACAACATTCTGGTGACAAATGCGCCGGGCTCCGACGACCGTGCACACAACATCACGGTCGGGCACACCTGGGTGATTAACTCGACAACGGTGAACTCCGTCCGCGTGCTCGGCAACGACGTCTTCGCCAACAAGCCGGGACCGCAGTTCTTCAGCCCGCAGGACGTCGGCATCAACGCCTACACCTACGTGCCCGGCTACCTTCGCCTGATCGTGAACAACGGATTCAACGTAGGCAACGGCTCGTTCACGTCGAACCTCTACACGAAGATCAAGAACAGCGGCGTGAGCGACGACTTCACGCTTGTGAGGGGATCGCACCAGTTCGGCATCGGCGGCCACTACCTCTGGACCAAGTCTGACTCTGTGGCCAACGCATGGTCGGTCGGTAGCTATACCTTCACAGGGCAGTTCACCGGGAATGCCATGGCCGATTACTTCGCGGGACGGGTCGGTTTCCATAGGCAGGCGAGCGAGAACCCCGTCAAGGTGACCCAGCCGGTCGCCGGGGCGTACGTCCAGGACTCGTGGAAGCTCAATCGCGTCACGCTCAACTACGGCGTCGTGTGGAACCCGTTCCTGCCGCTGAATTTCTATGAGGCGGACGTCTACAACTTCAGCCTGGACGCCTTCAACAAGGGCATCCGCAGCACGGTGGTGAAGAACGCGCCTCCGGGGTTCAGCTACCCGGGAGATCCTGGATTCGAAGGCCAGTCCGGCGTGAAGTCGCACATCAACGAGTGGGATCCGCGTCTGGGTTTCGCCTGGGACGTGAACGGCGACGGCCGCACCGCGATCCGCGCCGGGGCCGGCATGGGTCACGACTACTTCAATCAGCAGCTCCACCTGAACACCTCGTCAGTCTCGCCCTTCCGTTTGACCGTGAACCTCCCCCCAGGGGCGAGTCTCGACAACCCCTGGGCGGCCTACCCTGGCGGCAACCCGTTCCCGTACCGGTACGATCCGAACAACCCGGCGTTCCCGGTCTATACCTCGTTCCTGCCGCTGCCGTCGGACCTGAAACCGACAACGCAGTACTCGTGGGACGCCAGCATCCAGCACCAGATCTCTTCCAGGTGGTTCGCCTCGGCCACTTACCTCGGGACGAAGATCGTCAACACGATCCAGGCGGAAGAGCAGAACCCCGCGCTCAATCTCGGGTTCGGGCCGTGCACGCTATATGACGCCACGATCGGCGCAGATCGCGCCTACCCGGTCTGCACCACCGCCGCGAACCGCGACCAGCGGCGCGCGCTGAACCTGGCCAACCGCTCGGTCGCCCTCGGCTACGTAACGCAGTACTCCGACGTGGGGTATCAGGACTACAACGGGATGCTCCTCAACACTCGGTTGGATCTCGGTCGATACCTCAACTTGAACGCGAACTACACGCTGTCGAAGTGCGAAGGGGTGCCGTACAACGCACTGCTGAATGTAGGCGCGAACCACATCCATCAGCCGCTCCAGAACAACGGGAGCACGGACATCGCACTGGACGAAGGGCCGTGCCCGGCGGATCGGCGGCACCTCTTCAACCTCACGTCGGTCTTCCGGACGCCTGACTTCGACGGCGTACTCGGCGTCATCGCGTCGAACTGGACGGCGTCAACCGTGGTGCAGGTTCGGAGCGGCGGCCCCGTCAACGTGATCGCGGGCGGCGATCCCGCCCTCAATGGGTTCACCGATAATGCGCCGACGCAGCGCCCGAACGTCGTGCCGGGAGTCGACCCGTACGGCGACCGCGATGCGCTGACCGGCTACTTCAACATCGCGGCGTTCAGCCCGCCGGCCCCGGGCACCTTTGGCGATGCGACGTTCAATCTGCTCCGCGGTCCGGGATTCTGGCAGTGGGACCAGTCGTTCGTGCGGGGTTTCAGCCTGGGTGAGGGTCACCGCTTCGAGCTGCGCGCGGAGGCGATCAACCTTCTCAACCACTTCAACCGTGGCAATCCTCAGGCGACGCTTAACAACCCAGCCACCTTCGGGCGAATCACCTCGCTTGCGGCTGGTGCGACTCCGCGCATCTGGCAGTTCGCGCTGAAGTACAGCTTCTAGCGAAGACGAGCCCTTCTCGCCAACTCCCAACTTCCAACTCCCAAATTGGGAGTTGGAGTTGCGAGTGCTCTCTCGTGGGTGAGATGAAACAACTCGCGATCGGCAACCTCGGCTTGCTTGTTTCTGGCGCCATCACCCTGGGTTACGGGATCGTCACGCTCGCCCTCTGGTTCGGCGGGTTGGGCCGCCGGGCCACTGCGCTCTTCTGATCGAGAATAGAGACATATGAGACAGATCAACGTCGGGATCATCGGGACCGGCTGGTGCGGCGGCATCCGCGCGGTGGCTTCGGCCGCGAGCCCGTGGGTCAAGGAACTGCACATCGCTGAAATCAAGGAAGACCGGCTGCAGGAAGTCGCGAACGAAACCAATCCAGTTACCGCGACCACCGACTACCGCCGCCTCCTCGAGAACAAGGCGATCGACGCGGTGATGATTTCATCGACGCCGGAAGCCACGCACTACCAGTTCGCCAAGGAAGCGATGCAGGCCGGTAAGCACGTGTTCCTCGAGAAGCCCATCGCCATCGAGCTGTCGGAGGCGGACGAGCTGATAGCGCTCTCGCGCGAGAAGAAGCTGCTCTTCACCATCGGCTACTCGCAACGCTTTAACCCGAAGTTCGCCTACGTCAAGCGCTCACTCGAGGACGGGACGATTGGCGAGCCGGTGAGCGCGCTCGTCAGCCGCCACATCACGCGCAACCTCGGCAAGAAGATCAGCGGTCGCGTCAAGCTATCGCCTGCCGCGATGGAGTCGACGCATGACATCGATTTCGTACTCTGGTGCCTTGCTCCGCGCAAGCCGATTCGTATTTACGCCCAGGAAGCCACCAAGATCATGAAGGCGCAATACAACGCTCCCGACTGCGTCTGGATGATCGTCACCATGGACGACGGGACGGTCGTCACGATTGGCGGCGGCTGGGTGCTTCCGCCGGCCTATCCGAACTTCTCCTCGACGTGGATCGAGTTTATCGGCACTGAGGGCGCCGTGATGGTTGACGACACGCATCGCGACGTCTACGTCACGTCGATGAAGGACGGCATCCGCTTCCCGCTGTCGACGATGCCGGGCGAGAGAGTGAACCACGTCTACGCCGGACCGATGGAGGCGGAGACCCTGCATTTCCTCGAGTGCGTCGCCACGGGCAAGCAGCCGCTCGTCACGGCGGAGCACGCGCGGATGGTGATGCAGGTCTACAAGGCAGCCGACGCGTCGGTCGAGACGAATCGGCCGGTCGACTTGAAGATTACCGACGTCCCCACGCTCGCGGCCAACACGGCATAAGACTGATCTGGAGAAAGCGGGATGGAGTCATGAAGCGCGTACCGGTTGTCGCAATTCTGTTTGCCCTCGTAGCGCTCGCGCGTACCGCGGCGCAGTTCGACACCGCGCCTCCCATTCCGCTCGACCCGCCGAAGGGCGGCTCGGTGTCGGTCGGGCCCGCGACCGACTTAAGCCCGATCAAACTGGCGCCCAACTGCACCACGACGCCCGCATCGATGCGCATTGAGCCGGACGTGTTTCCGGTGAGCATCGGCATGAGCACGTCGACCGACGGCAAGAAGTGGGTGGTCCCCGGACCGGTCGAGGACAACGCACTGGTGGCTGTCGATTTGTACAACGACTGCCTTGGCCAAGGCGACAACCCAGACTGGGACAAGCAGCTCAAGACCGTCGTCATCGACAAGGACGGCGTCGAGATCACCGGCTTCATCTTCGCGGATAACTACTACGAGCTCTCGGTCAACGGCCATATCGTCGCCCGCGATTCGGTCGGCATGACGCCGTTCAACTCCACCGTCGTCCGGTTCAAGGCGAAGTATCCGATGACGTATGCGATCAAGGGCATCGACTGGGAGACGCACCACGGCGTGGGGATGGAGTACGGCCCGTACAACATCGGCGACGCGGGGTTCATCGCCTACTTCAGCGACGGCAACGGCACGCACGCAGACTGGCGCGCCGAGACGTTTTACGTCGCGCCGGTGGACGACCCACAGTGCGTGCGCACGGCCGGCGGCCGAGACTCGAGCTTCTGCTCGCAGGCGGTGCGGCCGGCGTGCGCACAGATGAAACCGGACACGTGCAAGGCAGTCCACTTTCCGATTCCGGACGGCTGGACGGCGCCGCGCTTCAACGACAGCGCCTGGCCGCACGCCATCATCTGGCGTCCGATCGAGGTGACCTTCTACCGCGCGTACACCAACTACAAGAAATTTTTCGGCAACGCGGAGTTTGTCTGGACGAAGAACATCCGTCTCGACAACTTCGTACTCGCCAGGTACACCGCCAAAGGTCCGCGCGCGCACTAAGCCCGGATGGGCCAGCTGCGAATGGTATCGATTTCTTATGGGACTTTTGGTGGGTATTTGCTATTCTCACCAATGCTGGCTCGGCCGCCATCGGAGGACTCGTGAGTACCTGTCGAATATCCCGTTCTTGCATTTCGCTCGTCGTCTTTTTCTCAATTGCAGTCGTTACCCTCTCGGGGCAGGGCCGCGGGGCGGCGCCAGGGCCGCCGCCGGCGCCGAAGGCCGCGGCGCTGGCTGATCTAACCGGCTACTGGGTCTCGCTCGTCACCGAAGACTGGCGGTACCGGATGTTTACTCCGGCAAAAGGCGACTACGTGTCAATCCCGCTCAACCCCGCCGGCCGCAAGGTGGCCGACGCATGGGATCCCGCGAAGGACGAAGCCGCCGGCGACCAGTGCAAGGCGTACGGCGTCGGAGGGCTGCTGCGCATCCCGACGCGCGTGCACATCACGTGGCAGGACGACAACACGCTCAAGCTCGAGACCGACGCCGGCACACAAACGCGCTTGCTGCGCTTCGGCGCGGCGCAGGACCAGGGCGGTGACTGGCAGGGCGTGTCCACCGCCACGTGGGATTACCCTCGCGGCCAGTTCCCCGCTGGCCGCGGCGCCCCACCCGCGCCGCCGGGCGGCGCGCTGAAGGTGGTGACGACGAAGATGAAGCCGGGGTATCTGCGCAAAAACGGCGTCCCTTACAGTGCGAATGCCGTGCTGACCGAGTACTTCGATCGGCTCGACGTGCCGGGGGCCGACTCGCTGCTCGTCGTCGCGACGGAGATCGTGGACCCGGAGTACCTCGCGGTGCCCTACTGGACGAGTACCCACTTCAAGCGGCAGAACGACGCGACCGGATGGAACCCGATGCCGTGTGCGGCACGTGGAGAGGACAGACCATGACCAAGCTTCGTGCCATCGTATGTGTCTGCCTGGCGCTGCTGAGCGTCACCCTCGTTGGCCAGCAGCAGGCGCCTGGCGGTGCCGCAACGCCGCAGCCGGTACCTGCCGTGGACCTGACCGGCCACTGGACGCCGCCGATGCACGAGGACGCCATGGAGCGCGGGGCCGGCTCGGAGCTCGCCGACTACGGCGGCTTCGCACTGAACGAGGCGGGACGCCTTTGGGCGCTCTCCTACGACCCGTCGCGCGTCACGCTGAAGCATCACCAGTGCGACGCCTACGTCGATGCCGTACCAGATGCGCGCCACCGGCAACTTCCGCGTATGGGAAGAGCGCGATTCACGCACGCAGCGGCTGGTCGCCGTGCACATCTGGGGACAGACGACTGAAGGCCATCGCACGATCTGGATGGACGGCCGCCCGCATCCGCCAGCGTGGGCCCCCCATACGTTCCGCGGCTTCTCCACCGGACGTTTCGTCGGCAATGCGCTGGTCGTGCAGACCACGCATTTGAAGCAGGGCTGGCTCCGCCGCAACGGCACGCCAGAAAGCGATCAGGCAACTGTTACTGACTTCTTCGTGCGCCACGGCGATCACCTCGTCAACACGACCGTCGTCAACGACCCGGTGTTTCTGAGCGAGCCGCAGGTCCGTAGCAACGACTACTCCCGCAACCCCGTGGACCATGGGGCATGGCTCTACGCCTGTGACGACGGCGAGCAGATTCTCGACCGTGCGCCCGACGTCGTACCGAACTACCTGTTCGGCAAGCAGCCGTACGCGAAGGAGTATCCGAACGCCACAAGCTGCCGGTCGCGGCAACGCTGATGGGCGCGCCGACGATGTATCCGGACTTCCCGACACGGCTTCGCGCGGTGACCGCCGCGCAAGGCGAGGCTCTGCTGCAGCCGGCCGCCGGCCGACCGTCGGAGACGAGCAAAGCGGTGGATCCCGAGCCGCGCGACGGCAACATCCACGTCTTCCCCATCCGCAACAACGTCTACATGCTCGTCGGCGACGGCGGCAACATCGTCGTCCAGACGGGCGAGCAGGGTGCGTTCGTCGTGGACACCGGATTGGGTAAACTGGCGGAAAAGGTTCTTGCAGCGATCCGTCAGATAAGCGAAAAGCCGATTCAGTTCATCGCCAACACGAGCTTCCATCTCGAGCACACTGGCGGCAACGCCGCGATTGGCGCGGCTGGCCAGGACTTGAGCCTGCCCGGCTCGTTCTTCGTCAATTCGGCGCCGCGCGGCGTTACCGGCTTTTTCAGCGACCCGCTTTCACATGCGACGATGATGGCGCACAACAATGTGATGATTCGAATGCAGGAAGCAAAGGCGCCGGCCGGCGCCGTTCCCGCGGACACCTACCTCGAGGACCGACGGCGGAAGTTCCACAACGACGACTCCATCGAGTTCTTCCACCAACCGAACGCCGTCACCGACGGCGACAGCCTCATCCAGTTCCGCCGCGCCGACGTCATCGTCGCCGGCGACATCTTTACCACGACGCAGTATCCCTTCATCGACGTGAAGAACGGCGGTACCGTCCAAGGCGAAATCAGGGCGCTCAACGCGATCCTGGACAAGACTGTGTTCCAGCACGAGGGCGAAGGCGGTACCTACATCGTCCCCGGCCACGGCTATCTGTCCGACGAGCACGAGGTCGTCGAGTACCGCGACATGGTTGTCATCGTCCGCGATCGCGTGAAAACGATGATCGACGCCGGCGCCACGCTCGCACAGGTGAAGGCGGCGCGCGTGACGGCTGATTACGACTCGCGCTACGGCGCCAACAGCGGCCCGTGGACGACGGACATGTTTGTCGAGGCCGTCTACACGACGCTCAAGGGCCAGCAAAGCACGAGGTAAGCAGCACGAGACGGAGCGTTCTCCGGCGCTTCATGACATCGCCAAACCCGGGCTCAGCCGTGCTCGGGTATCATGAGGGCCTTGTCCAATATCCACGATGTCGCGAAGCGTGCCGGTGTGTCACCGTCCACCGTTTCTCGCGTCCTCAGCCAGCATCCAGTCGTTGCCGCCGCAACGCGCAAACGCGTCATGGCCGCAGTCGAGCGCTTGGGGTACGCACCGAACGCATCGGCCAAGAACTTGCGGATGCGCCGCACTCGCAAGCTGCTGGTGACCGTGCCGGATATCACCCGACCTATGTTCTCGCTTATTCTGCAGGGCATCGAAGACTCGGCGAACCGTGAGGGCTACTCGGTGCTGCTCGGCGATACCCAGTACGACCGTGGGCGCGAGGAAAGCTACGCGGCGATGCTGAAACAGAATGAAGCAGATGGCCTGATTTTTCTTGGGCGCAAGCTGTCGTCGGGCGTCGAGGCGCTCGTGCGAGCGAAACGCGGCGAGACGGTTCCAGTCGTGAACGCGTTGGGATTCGAGCCACAACTCGGGATCCCGAGCGTGCAAATCGACAACGCCGCAGCCGGCGCCGATGCCATGGACCACTTGTACAAGATGGGCCACCACCGAATCGGCGTGGTGACCGGGCCGGCCCTCAGCTATGTCAGCGCAGAACGGCTCCAGGGCGCGATGGCGCGGGCACGGCAGCAACGACATGAACGCGACCTGGTGGTGATGAACGGAGACTTCTCGGTGGAGTCCGGTGTCGTCGCAGGCGAACGGATGCTAGCGCTCAAGGAACCGCCCACGGCCATCTTCTGTCTGAACGACGAGATGGCTATGGGAGTGCTGCACACCGCGCACCGCCGCAACCTTCGAGTTCCAGACGACCTGTCGATCATTGGCGTCGACGACATCCGGTTCGCCCGGTTCATGGACCCGCCCTTGACGACTGTGGCGCAGCCGATGCGTGACATGGGGGAGCACGCCGTTCGCGTGCTCCTCGAGATCTTGAACGGAAAAGCGAAGCCCCCTTCGTGTGTGCGGCTGCCTCACACGCTCGTTGTGCGCGCCAGTACCGCCCCACCCGGGCGATGGTAACCCCGATCACTTCTTCGGGGCTGGACCCGCGGCCGCCGGATCACGCGCGAGTTTGTTGAAGATCTCGACTTCGTCAAGCGGCGCGCAGATGTCCTCCATGAGGCCTGGCCACCCCGTTCCCTTACCCATGACCTCTTTCGGCACGCGCTTGTTGACCTTCACCTCGCTCACCCACGGCCGCGTGTAGATCGCCGGGTCGGTCAGCGTGATCTGCAGCTCCATGGTGTCGCGGTCACGCAGTCGGTACCGCTCCTCGAGCTTCATCTGGTCGCTATGTGGATAGCCGAAACTGTCTACCCATGATCGCTCGTCGAAGCCCGTTGACCGAACGACGAACGTGTCGCCCTCCCATGCGCCAACGGAATAGCCGAACCACCGCGGCACGTAGTCGATCTTTTCGGGGAGCGTGCGTCCATCCGTCCAGATCTCGCGGTGCGCCCACGTCCATTCGAAGAACTGGAACACGCGATCCTGGTTGACCAGGATTTCGTACGGCGCCGGCGTCATCAAAAGCAGGCGTGGAACGCCGTCCGGATTGCAGGTCGCCTGTGGGTCGTTCGAGAAGGCCGGTGGCACGCCCCGTCGCCTGCCGATGTGAATCTGCGGATTGGCGAGCGCCTGTGCACTGTCAGGTGCGAACCCCTTCCCTGTCTTGTTGGCGTCGAACCGCTTCTGGCCTTCAGGCGTAAGAGGAGGGACGTTCAGTGCAAAGCCGTAACCGCCTATCGGCTCGCGACACTCAGGACAGGGAGGAGTGCTGCGTCCGAAGAACTCCTGTGGGTTCCGCGTCCAGTACCCGGAGAGGTCTCGCGGATCAAAGGCCGGTGCCGCCGCGCTCGAGCCGACCGCTGCCGTGCGGGAATTTTGGGCAAAGGCCGCGGGCGACCAGACGTGGGCCACCAGCACGAGCGTCACTAGTGTCAATGTTCTCATCACGCGCTCCTGGTAAGGCTAGTCCCGATCATTGGTGACCACTTCCTCACCCTGATCGTTGACGATTTTGGTGATGACGGCTGAGAAGCCGCCGGCCTTGGCGGTGGCCAGCGTCAGCGTCACGACCGTCCCTGGCTTTAGCACCTCTTCAGAGTGGCTCTTCGACCACCCCGCTCGGACCATGCGAGACGGGTTGGTGATGATCTCGGAATGCCAGTGCTGCACGATCCCCTTCTCGTCGGTGCGGTCGAAGAGGATGAGGGGATGCGGGTTGATGTACCTGAAGTCTGTGATCGTCGCCTTGGTCGTCCACAGCTTCGTAAGGTCATACGAGATGCCGCTGCCGTGATGCGCCGCCGCGCCGGCCGGCAAGACAAAGAGCGCCGCCAACAAGGCGGCGGCGGTGTTCCTAGCTGTCAACATGGTCGTTCTCCTCGTGACTCTTGTCGTTCCTTTTGGCAACCGCTCTCAGGCGCTCTTCCGCCGTTCGATCTGAGCCCTGGTGCACTCGGCCATCACGGTTAGAAACCGCTGATACGCGAGCGGGCCCACCACGAAGGGATGCGGCTGCCCTCCCCGCCGGTTTTTGAGGCGCTGAAGTTTCATATCCAACCCGTCGTAGAGCGGGTGGTTTTGGATCTCGACGTCGACATTCATCGTGCGCGCGACTTCGCCGAAGTGCTCCAGCGAGCGGATGTACTGCTGAAGTGCCTCGTCTGCAATCCGTCCAGGAATCAGAATCGTCCCACCGAACAGCCCGGCGATATGGGTCGTGCGGCCATCTCTGACGGAGAAGATGTAGCCAAGAGAGCCTGGAGTGTGCCCGGGAATCAGCACTGGCGTCACCCTCACGTCGCCGAGCGAGATCACCTGGCCCTCGGCCGCGACGAAGTCGCGTTTCGGGGCAGGCGGCCCGGAGGTCGCAGGCGCACCCGTACGTCCGGCCGGCGCAGGCGCCTCCATCAAATCCCAGTCTGCCGCCGACAACACCACGCGTGCGCCCCGCTGCTGGAAGTATGACGAGCCGCCGAAGTGGTCGCCGTGGCCGTGACCGAGCAGGACGTACTTCACGCTGTTCGGGTCAAGCCCCAGCTTCTTCATCCCGGGCAGCAGCACGGTGTCGAGCTGGTCCGCGTAACCCGAGTCAATCAGGATGATCCCCTCAGCCGTGGTGATGGCATACACCACCGTGCCGAGACGGCCCATCGCGTACAGGTTGTCAAAAATTTTCGTCGGCTCGATCTCGGGGTCGTCCGGCCGGTTCGCCCGGTTCGCAGCCGGCGAGCAGATGAAGTCGACCGCAGGCATCCAGTCGGAGCCGGCGGCTTTCCGCGCGGCCTCGATGTGCCGCGTAGCCGCAGGCGGGTCGGGCTTGCCCGCGACCGGCGACTGCGCCAGGACCGGTCCCGTCATGAACACGGCAAGCAACGCGCACCCGACCAATCGAAACGTCTCCATGAGGCAAAGCCTTTCTCTCGAGCAGCGCGAAGGACGGCGCGAAACCATTCCGGAGAGGCAACACGCGCCAGAACCAATCATGAAGTCTAGGCCAGGAGTTCGGTGACCACCTTGCCGGCGACGTCCGTCAGGCGGAAGTCGCGACCCTGCGCACGGAACGTCAACTTCGTGTGATCGATGCCGAGGGTCCGCATGATCGTGGCGTTGAAGTCGTGGATGTGGACCGGGTTATTGACGATGTTGTAGGAGAACTCGTCGGTCTCCCCGTAGGCGAGGCCACCCTTGATGCCGCCGCCCGCCATCCATACGCTGAAATTCCCACCATGATGATCGCGGCCATAGTCCCCCTTGAGCGCGCCCTGCGCGAAGGACGTCCGGCCGAACTCGGTGCCGAAAATCACCAGCGTGTCGTCGAGCAGCCCTCGCTGCTTGAGATCCGTGACGAGACCCGCCGCCGGCTGATCGACCGTCACGCACGAAGCCGGCAGCAGACGCGGGATGCCGAAGTGATGGTCCCACCCGAGCTGCACTACCATCGTGTAGCGCACATCGCGCTCAGCCAGGCGACGCGCCAGCAGGCAGTTGCGGGCGAACGTCCCTGGCTTCCGCACGTCCGGCCCATAGAGATCGAGCACGTGGTCGGGCTCGTCGGAGATATCCGCGACCTCGGGCACCGACGTCTGCATGCGGTACGACATCTCGTACTGGCTCACCTTCGAAGAAATTTCGGGATCGTTCGACAACTCGTGCTGCATCTTCGAGACGTCGGCGATGGCATCGAGCATGTCGCGGCGATCCTTCGATGTCAGCCCGGTGGGATTGCTGATGTACGGAACCGGATTCTCGCCTGAGCGGAAGAGCACGCCCTGGTAGTGCGACGGCAAGAAGCCAGCGCCCCAGGCCGCGGCGTCTATCGGCACACCGTTGGGCTGCCCGGAGCTCATAACGACGAATGTCGGAAGGTTCTGGTTGTTCGAGCCGAGGGCGTAGTTGACCCAGGCACCGCCAGACGGCCGGCCGGCGATCTGGAATCCTGTGTGGAGGAACTTCGACGCGGGATCGTGGTTGACGTGCTCGGTGTGCATCGTTCGGATGATGCAGAGGTCATCGACGATGTCGCGCGTGTGCGGCATGAGATCGCTGACCATGATTCCGCTCTTGCCGCCTGGCTTGAACTTGGCGAGTGGGCCAACGACAGGGTATGAGGTCTGCCCCGCGACCATCGTCGACAGCCGCGCCGTCCCGCGCACGGACGCAGGCAGTTCCTGGCCGTGCATCTTCTCGAGCGTCGGCTTGTAGTCGAAGGTGTCTGATTGCGACACGGCGCCGAGCATGTGCAGGTAGATGACGCGCTTTGCCTTCGGCGGAAAGTTCGCTGTTGTGAAGATGCCGTTGCTGAACGGAGTAGCGGCCCGCGAGACTGCCGATTGCTGAGCCCACGCGGGCGCGCCGAGCAACTCTGCAGCGGACAACCAGCCGAGCCCGGCCCCGAGCTTCAGAAAGAAGCCGCGGCGCCCTCGATCGATAACGTTCTTGATGTCTTCGTTCATCTCTCACTCCAGAACGACATTGAATCGACCTCTACGCCGATAAACGCTCCCTCTGTAACGGGCATCTTCGGCCAATTTAGCGAAGCGTGTAGGCGTCGGGCGTGTTCATGATCACAGCGGTCAGGTTGGTGAGCGCCGCCAGTCGTCCCTGGTCGATACCCACGGGGACCGGGCTCACGCCGATGCGCAGGAGCGTCGCCGCAGCCGCTTGGTCGCTCGCATAGCGCTGCAGTTGCGCGTCGTAGTACGCCCGTAGCCGCGTGCGCTCGTTCGCCGTCGGGTGTCTGCGCGTCGCGAGCCGGAAGATGGTCGTGACCTGCACGTCGGCATCGCCCGGCGCGCCCATGACGTTGGCGGCGAGCACGCGATATGCCTCCACGTACTGCGGGTCGTCCAGGAGCACCAGCGCCTGCAGCGGTGTGTTCGAGGTTTGCCTGCGTACGACGCTCGTGCCGCGGTCAGGCACGTCGAAGGTGGCGAGCGCCGGATGTGGCGCGTTCCGTTTGATGAAAGTGTAGAGCGTGCGCCGGTGATGGCCATCCGCAGGGACCTCATCGGCGGTCGGGTATGAATACGCCGCGAGTCCGTCCCAGATGCTATCCGCCTGGTACGGGTAGACGCTCTTGCCGCCGACGTCCCGCACGAGCAACCCGCTCGCCGCCAGCGCCTGGTCGCGGACCATCTCCGCTGGCATTCGCACACGGCTGAAGCGCGCGAGCAGCACATTGCGTGGATCGCGCTTGAGCAGCGCATCGTCGATGTTGGAGCCCTGTCGGAATGTCGCCGACATGACGAGCCGCTTCTGCAGCGCCTTCACGTCCCAGCCCGATTCGACGAACGTCACAGCGAGCCAGTCGAGCAGTTCGGGATGGGAGGGGATCGCCCCCTGGGCGCCAAAGTCTTCGGATGTCTCCACGAGGCCGCGGCCAAAAGCGCGCTGCCAAAGCCGGTTGACGAACACGCGAGACGTCAACGGATGCTTCGCGTCGAACAACCAGCGGGCGAGCCCGATGCGGTTCTTCGGCAGAGCCTCATCCCACGCGAAGATGCGGGAGAGGCCGCGCGGCTGCACCTCGTCACCGTGGTCGCTGTAGACGCCGCGCAGCAATAGGTACGTGGGGCGGGGCTTGAGCGTGTCACCCATCACCGGCACCTGCGGCAGCACCGAGACGATCTGATTTTCGGCGTTACGCGCCTCGGTCAAAGCCGCCGCCGCGGCGGCCACGCGCGGATCGTTGGCCACCAGCACATCGGCGACGTCGGCGACGGCCGCCGCCGCCGGCGCGGGACGACCTGCGGCTTCGCCAGCGTAGCGGACCTCGAGCGGCGTCAGCGCGCGATTGAAGACACGGAACTCGTCGATCGCCCCATCCTTCATCGGCGTGAAGCGGAAGCGGCGCCCGAACATGATCCCGAGATACTCGCCGCCGAAAAGACCGCCGCCGTTGGGTTGGATGGTCCGCGTCAGGTTGTCGCTAATGATGTCCGCGTCGGCACGCAGGCCGTCGACATACAGGGCCACGCCGGCCGCCCGGCTCGAGCCGTCGTAGGTCATAGTGACGCGCGACCACTGCTTCAGCGGCAGCGGTGCTCTGCTGACGACGCGAATCATGTTTCCGGCGCGGGAGTGCTGCAGGTCGAACTGAAGTCGGTTCCGATCGAGTTGCAGCTGGTAGCCGACGTTGCCGGAGTTGTTGTCCTCTCGATGATTGAAGACCGTAGCGTCGTCGTAAACCTGGTTCGGCAGCACCCAGAGATCGATGCTGAACGCTTGCGTCCGTTCGTAGTCTCCGACACCGTCCCCGAGGATGCCTCGGTTGTTGTCGTCGAAGAAAAACGCCTTGCCTTTTACGCCGTCCTTGAGGAGGGGGGCTTCGAAGAGTGCTGGCTTGAGCCCCGGCATACCTGCCGGGGAGAAGCGCAGCGCGTCGCGCACAAGGTCCCCCGGCAACGTGCGCACTTGGCGAACCACCTGTTGCAGCTGTTCCCCTGTCAGATCGCCGCGTCCCGCCGCGGGGGGCGCACCGCCGCGCCCACCGGGTCCGCCCTGGCGCCCCGCTGCAGCCGGGCTCTGCGGCGCGACTGCCGGAGTACCGCCTTGCGGCACGGGCACGGGAGGTCCACCGAAGCCAAACCGCGAGCGCGTTTCCGGTGCGAGCGGCGGCGGGGCGAGACGACGTCGCGGCTTCGATCGCGGCAACTGATCGTCGGGCACAAGCGACGTCTCCTCGAACGGGTAGTAGGCGACGAGCGCGCGCTGTAGCGACTGGCGAACGGTGTCCGACACTTCCGCCGGCGTTCGCACAATCGTCGCAGCTTGATTCATGGCATCGTGGCTGGCGGCGGTGCGCGCCGTGGCCAATGCGGCCTCGCCGCTGCGGATCGCCACCGCTGCCGCCGCGATCTTCGCGTCGGTGGCCGCATCCGTCCACGGAAGCGTTGGCCCTGGCGTAATTCCCGTGGTACCGGGCGCGTAGAAGCCGGGCTCGTCCGTGCTATTGAAGAACCCGGTCATCGAATAGAAGTCCTTGTGACTGATCGGGTCGTACTTGTGGTCGTGGCAGCGCGCGCAGCCGACGGTCATGCCAAGGAAGGCGGTCCCAATCGTGTTGGTGCGATCAACGGCGTACTCGACGCGGTATTCCTCATCGATCGCACCGTTCTCCGTCGTACGTTTACCGACGCGCAGGAATGCCGTCGCCAGCACCTGTTCCTTCGAGTGGCTCGGCATTAGGTCGCCGGCGATCTGCCACGTGCCGAACTGGTCGAACGGCATGTTGCGGTTGAAGGCCGAAATGATCCAGTCGCGGTACGGCCAGAACAGACGGTCGTGATAGTCGTCGAGGAAGCCGTCGCTCTCGGAGTAGCGAGCGAGATCGGACCAGTAGGACGCCATGTGCTCGCCAAAGCCCGGAGACGCCAGAAGCCGATCCACAACCCTCTCGTAGGCTCGCGGTGTCCTGTCTTTCAAGAAGGCGTCGACCTCCGCGAGCGTGGGCGGGAGACCAGTCAGCACGAGCGTGACCCGATTGATAAGCGTTTCCCGATCCGCTTCGGGCGACATTTGGAGCCCCTCGCGCTGCAGACGCCGGATGACGAAGCGATCGATCTCGGTCATCGCTCGGTCTCGGGTCGTCACCGGAGGAAGCACGGGCTTCTGGGGCGTGATGAAGGCCCAGTGGGGCTTGTATTGCGCGCCTTCGGCAATCCATCGGCGAAGGATGTCGATCTTCTCGGGCGCGAGGGTCTTGTTCGTGATAGCCGGCGGCATTCGGACTGCGACGTTCTCGTGCGCGACGCGCCGGAGCAGCTCGCTCTCGTCAGGCTTGCCGGGAACGATCGCCCTCCGGCCGCTGCGCTCGTTCAGCACCTTCGTGGCGCCCTCGGCCTCGTCCAGACGCAGGCCGGCGCGGCGGGCTTTCTCGTCGGGCCCATGGCACTGGAAGCAGTTCTCCGAAAGGATGGGCCGGACGTCCCAGTTGTAGTCGACAGGTTCGGGCCCGGCCGGCGACCGCGGCCCCGCCTGCTGTGTCGACCCGGCGAGCACAACACCGCAGGAAACGAGTGCTGCGAGCCCAACGCCGAATCGCCACACGCGAGGACCAAGAGTCATGGGCGTCGCTCCTCCTGATAAGTTCGCCGACGACCTGGAAACGTTTTCAAAAGGGGATATTCTCATATCTTGCCATTGCTGAAAAGCCAAAACGGCGGCACGACACGGCTCACCTCTAAGACTTTGAGTGATGAGCCTGCTCTACCCTTCGGAAACGTGTATCCGAGTCTGTCGATCGGGCGCACGTCTGCGGCGCGCATCGACGCTCCAAGCACCGGCTCCCGCGACGAAAAAGTACAAGAAAACGACGAAGTACAGCAATGCTTCAATCCCACCGTTGCGGATCGGCCAGGTCTCACGCGGGGCCGCCACGAGGACATACGCCAGCAGCGCCTCGACAGAGAGGACCAGCGACGTTTGTCTCACGAAGAGCCCGAGCATCAGCAGCATACCGCCCGCCAACTCGAGGTAGCCAGTGAATGGGGGCAGTGAATCCAGCGCCAGCGGTGGCGCGTTCCGTCTTCCGGCAACAGAGACGAACATGCCGAACAACTTCCTGCACCCATGAAGGGCCATGAGGAAGCCGACAATGATCCGAAGCACCGATCTGACCTGTGGCTCCCAGGCCGCGATACGCCTTACGAAAGGTCCTATCGCGCGGCGTCGCTCGATCGCGGCGTCGAGGCTCCACGCCCCCGCGCCGGCGGCCACGAACCATAGAAAGATGTAGCAGTTGAGCACGGCTTCCTCACCGCCGTTGGCGATCGGGAAGAACCCGCGTGGCGCCCAGGATCGAAAGTAGGCGACAGCCATCTCGCCGCTCAGAATGAACGCCGTCGGTCTCGTGAAAAGCCCCAGCGCGAGAAGTGGCCCGCCAACGGCTTCGAGAATGCCACCGACGCCACGAATACCCCACAGCGTGGACTCGGGACGCGCGCCTGCAAACCCGAACAGCTTCTCCAACCCATGCTGCATGAACAGCAAGCCGGCGACTACGCGCACGACGCACAGAATGTACGGCTGGAACCGCTCAACACCGTCCGCGGCACTCACTTGCCGACGACACCGTCGCGGATCAACCTGTTGAAGCGCTCCTCCTCCGAGGGCACGCAGTAGATCCGCTCATCCCGGATCTTCTCGTTCGCGCGGTCGCGGCGGAACAGCTTCACGTCGCTGCGAAACGGCGCTGCGTAGTATTCGGGGTCGGTGATCGTCATCGTCAACTCGAGTGTTTCGGCGTCGACCAGATCCCTCGGCATGAGGCTACAGGTTGTAAGCCATGATTCGGCCCGCGGCGATGATGCAGAACCACAAAACGAGTGATACGAGGCCGGCTACGCGGGCACGCAATGGCGGTTTGTCTGTGGTGTCCCACTGATCGCGTTGGCGGTCGATCGTGGTGTGGAAAATGAGGATATTCAGCCCTCCGAGCACGAGCAGACCCAGCTTGATGCGAAAGTAGGTGCTCGCGTAGGCCTCGGCAGCTCGTGCCGAAAACAGGAGCGCGCCCGTGACGAACATCACGACGAAGCCGAGCATCATCCAGGGCCTCACCTGAGTGAACACGTTCGACACAGAATCGCGGCGCATGGCGACGCCGAGCAGGCGAAGATCGAACCACATCACCGTACCGACCGAGAGGGCCAGGCCAAGCACGTGGCTTCCTTCGATGAACGGATAGGCGTAGCCCGATTCCCGGATCGAGGTGCCGAGGGAGGTATCCTGCAACCATTGGCACCAGTCGAGGAGTGACATCACATCTCCGCGCCCTTGGATGTCTGCTGACCAGCGACGACCATCGCGCCGGTAAACGGGACGAATTCGAAACCAAGAAGCGGACCACGTCGCTAGGTTGTCACGACCTCTCCGCGACTGCGAAACGGAGCGTGGCACCGGCTGTCCTGTAGACTATATGCAAACGATTTGCTTTGGCAAATTCTTTATTGACAGCCCTTGGCGGCTCACATAGATTTGAGCGGTCACGCACCTGACTGTCTGCTGTCTCTGACAGCGTCTCGGTATCTGGAGCACCCGATGAACACCCGAAAAAGCGTACTGATGAGCGCAACTCTCGCGCTGATCGCGATGGCACTCCCTGCATCGGCTCACCACGGCACGAACATCGCGTACGACCGTTCGAAGCAGTTCACGAAGCCAGCCATCGTCACGAAATTCGAGTACCGCAATCCCCATCCGCAGCTGTTCGTGGAAATGAAGGACGACAAGGGGGTGGTTGAACATTGGGGCCTGGAGCTGCTGCCGAATCCGGCGCAGCTGATGCGGAACGGGTGGAGCCGCCAGCGATCAAGCGAGGTATTGAAGCCGGGCACGCCGGTGGTCGTCACGGTCGCACCGTCGAAGGCTGGGGGGATCGTCGCCTTGTTGCTGCGCATCACCAGCCCAGAGGGTGAAGAGCTGGTTACGGGTGGAGGCGGTGCTGGAGGGCGTCAGGGAGATCCCGATGCCGGCCGACAGGGCGGCGCCGGACGCGGCGCCGAGTAAGCACATTGCTAGAGGAGCGTCACATGCAGCATCGCCTCGCTACATCACTCGGTGTCTTGGCCGCCATTGTCGCGCTTACAGTGGCGCTCATTGGTCAGCAACCAGGCGGCCGACAGGGCGCCGCGGGCCGTCAGGGCACGCCGGCCGCTGACAACCGACAATTCAACGCGCGCGAACTGGTCGGCATCTGGAGTCGCAATGCTGGAGGGTACGGTGGCGGGGGGACCTGCGCTGGGTGCGGCGACCGCGGCTACAGTCTCGAGTTTCCGGAGTTCACGGCCGATGGTCAGGCCGCATTCGAGAAGAATATCCCCTCGTACGGCCGTCCAAAAGACAGTGAAGACGCCAAGGCACACCCGGAGGAACACATCGGCCGTCGGCGCGCGCAGCCGCCCGCGCTCGGCAACGACCTGTACGGTCAGTGCAACCCAATGGGCGTACCACGCGCGCTCCTCTATCCCGATCCTGTCGAGTTCTATGTGCTGCCCGATCGCATCCTGCAGCACTTTGAATGGCACTACGGTCTCCGCACGATCTGGATGGACGGTCGGAAGCTGCCGACTCCCCCGCTCGACCTGCCACGCTGGTGGGGCTACTCGGTCGGCCGCTGGGAGGGCGACACGCTCGTCGTCGAGTCTGTTGGCCACGAGGACCGCACATGGATTGACTACTTCGGATATCCACACAGCGAGATGATGAAGCTCGAGGAGCGCTACCGACGCATCGCATTTGATACGCTCGAGCTGAACATGACGATCACGGATCCAAGCTATTACGCGAAGCCCTGGAAGGGCCAGACAAAACAGTTCAAGCTTCTTGCAAAGGATTTCATCAAGACGCCGGAAGGCTGGAGCGGCCTGCTCGAGGATCTCTGCGCGCCCGTCGACGAGCTCGAGTTCAATCGCACGATCCGGGACCCGGCCGGGACTGGCAAGCCGGCGGCACCGACGGCGCGGTAGGGCCTCCCTTTCCGAGCGGGGATCTTCGATGTCATGGGAAGTATTGCTGCCCCTCGCGTCGCGCCTGGGTAGCACGCCGTTTGCTCTGTGGCTTGGACAGTCGACGTGGCGCATCGCGTGGCTGCTCACGTTGCATCTGTTCGGCCTCACGGTGCTGCTCGGCACGGTGATTATCTCGAGCCTGCATCTACTCGGTCTCTTTCAGCGGCACAAGCCGAGGGCACAACTGCGCCAAGAGATCGGTCCCGCGATGCTTGCGGGGCTGCTGCTGATGGTGACGACAGGGGCACTAATCTTTACGGGTGGCGCCGAAGCGTACTACTCAGGCTACTGGTTCCGCCTCAAGATGGTGCTGCTCTTCGTCACGCTGTCGTTTCACTTTACGATCTACCGCGTAGTCACGAGCGCAGCCGAAGGGCGATTTCCGCCGATGGCTTGCCGGCTGACTGGTCTCGTCACACTAGTGCTCTGGTTCAGCGTCGGTTGGGCCGGGCGGGTGATTGCGTTCTTGTGAGCCGGCATCGTCGGCACGATGCAAGGATGGCGTCAGGTGAATCGAACACGATGAAGGATGTGAGATGAGGCAGATCAACGTCGGGATTATCGGTACCGGCTGGTGCGGTGGGATCCGGGCGGTGGCCTGCGCGGCGAGCCCTTGGGTAAAGGAGCTGCACATCGCCGAGATCAAGGAAGAGCGGCTGAGGGAAGTAGCGGGAATGACCAATCCGCGCACGGCAACGACTGACTACCGCCGCATCATCGAAGACACAGCCGTCGACGCTGTGATGATCTCCACGACCCCAGAGGGGACGCACTTCCCGTTCGCCAAAGAAGCCATGCTCGCCGGGAAGCATGTGTTCCTTGAAAAGCCGATCGCGCTCGAGCTCTTGGAGGCCGACGAGCTCATCGCGATCTCACGTGAGAAGAATCTGTTGTTCACGATTGGCTACTCGCAGCGATTCAACCCGAAGTTCGCGTACGTGAAACGATCTCTCGAGGACGGCACCATCGGGGAGCCGGTCAGCGCGCTCGTGAGCCGCCACATCACCCGCAGCCTAGGAAAGAAAATCAGCGGTCGCGTAAAGCTATCGCCGGCGGCCATGGAGGCCACTCACGACATCGACTTCGTGCTCTGGTGCTTAGCGCCGCGCAAGCCCATTCGGGTGTACGCGCAAGAAGTCAAGAAGATCATGCAATCGCAGTACAACGCATCGGATTGTGTCTGGATCGTGGTCACCATGGACGACGGCACCGTGTTCACGATTGGCGCCGGATGGGTGCTGCCGCCGGCGTACCCGAATTTCGCGTCCACCTGGATTGAGTTCGTTGGCACTGAGGGCGCGGTGATGGTGGATGACACACACCGCGACGTATACGTGACGTCGATGAAGGACGGCATCAGGTTCCCCATCTCGTCCATGCCTGGCGAAAAGGTCAACCACGTGTACGCCGGGCCTATGGAAGCCGAGACCTTGCACTTCCTTGAAAGTGTCGCCACAGGTAAGCAACCGCTGGTGACCGCGGAGCACGCGAGGATGGTCATGCAACTGTACCAGGCTGCGGACCAGTCGGCCGAGACCAACCGACCCGTGGAGCTGATCATCACGAGCGAACCGTCGCTCGCCCCGACGCCCGCGTAGACCGTCAACCCGAGGCACACATGGAAAGCACCGGCCGCACGGTTGTCGGCGCCTTGGCGCACGCTGCTCAGGACAGAGCAGCAGCGCGACCGACCCGCACGCGGTGGTGGATGCTAGTCCTGTTCAGTCTCATGTACCTGATCGCGTACCTCGATCGCGGAATCATCTCGGTCGCGCAGCCCGAGATGAGAGCGTCCTTCGGCCTATCACTCGGTCAAATGGGACTCGTCCTTGCGGCTTTCACATGGGCCTATGCGATCGGTCAAGTGCCGGTTGGTTGGCTTGGCGACCGGTTTGGTCCGAAAAAGAGTACTAACAGTGCTGCTCGCCTGGACGTCGACGGCAGCTATGCTGACCGGCGCCGCGACCGGCTTGACGTCCTTGTTCACTGCGCGTTTCCTGCTTGGCGTCGGCGAAGCCGGTGCCTTCCCGGTCGCCAGCCGGGGCATGCAGCTCTGGTTCGCTCCGTCGGAGCGCGGGCGCATCCAGGGAATCACTCACTTCTTCAGCCGTTTTGCCGTCGCAATCACGCCGCTCACGGCCGGTGGCCTGCTTGTGGCGTACGGCTGGCGAGCGATGTTTTTCTTCTTCGGCGCGATCGGGTTTATCTGGGTGCTGGCCTTCGCGTGGTTCTATCGCGAGAGCCCGGAAGATCATCCTCACGTCAACCCCGCGGAGCTAGCGGAGATTCGCGGCGTGAACCCGGACGGCAGCGTGAAAGGAATGAATCTGTCGAAGCCAAGAACCCCCTGGCGGCAGATTCTGACCGCACCGAACATGTGGTGGATTGCGCTCGGCTACTGCTGCTTCTTCTTCGGAACCAACTTCTACTTGACCTGGTACCCGACCTACCTCCGCGAGTATCGAGGCCTCTCGGTCGCTGCGCTCGGGTTCTGGGGATCGATTCCCCTCGTTGCGGGCATGCTCGGTGATGTCGTCGGGGGATCGCTGTCCGATTTGATCCTCAAGCGGACGGGCAAGGCGAAGCTGGCACGCCGCGGCATCGCTGCACCCGGCTTCCTGCTCGCCGGAGCGTTCCTCATTCCTGCCGCCATGGCTACGAATGTGACGACCTCCATCCTCTTCCTCGCGATGTCGTTCTTCTTTCTGGAGTGGGTCATCGGTCCGGCCTGGGCGGTGCCGATGGACGTCGGGGGCCGCTTCAGCGGGACGGTGACCGGCATCATGAACATGGCCGGTGCACTAGCGGCGTCATTCACACCCATCGTGTACGGCTCCCTCTTCGGACGCGGCTACTGGGTAGCGCCGTTCATGGTCAGCGCTATCGTGCTGGGCATCGGCGCGCTGATCTGGATGTTCCTGATCGATCCAGACAGGAGCGTCGTGGAAAGGAGGGCGCAATGAAGGGCTTCCGCCGGTGGCCCTACTTCGACGACTGCGCGTGCGTCCATGCTCGATAGTTCTTCGGCACGTCCAACGCCTTCAGCTTCTTCCATGCCTTCATCGCCTGTTCGCGAGTCGCCCCCTTCTCGGCAGCCAGAAAGTCGCTCATGAAATTGATATACCTTCCGTGTGGAATCTGCGCGAATCGCTGCTCGGTCTGGTTGAGTCGAACATATTCTTCGACCAGGTCTCGATACGTGAGTTTCACCCCATTGACGAGCTGCTCTTCTCGCCAGCGATTGAAACGGTAGCGAACGCCGGATTTTCGCTTCAGACCCGGAACGCACTTTCGAGCCTCGCGCTCTAGAAACGACTTGGTCTCCTTATCGTTTGTATAGCGCACCACTGCGAGTTCGAGGCTCAGACCTCGTTCCACGTCCTTGATACCGGAGGTCGATAGGTTTCTCTTGGTGGGGTTCCTGGCCTTGCCTGTCACCAGGAAGGACCTGATTGCTCTCTCGAGCTCATCCTTCCGGAGCTTACTTGCCGACGGGATCCCGATCGCCTTTCCGAACTCCTTCAGCTGGATCGCGTACCAATACCCATTCTCGAACTGGCTCAAGGTCATCGACGTCGATAACTTCGTTCTCCGATTCACAGGGGCTCCATCGCTGGCGTCGTCATTCCCGGGTCGCTCTTGGTCTCGTCGGTCGTACGGATTCTGGCACCCAAACCGTAAACTTGCCACATCACGCACATGCGTCAGGTTCTTTACGACCGAATTGGCAGGGCGTACACCTCGACGCGGCATCCCGACCCCAGGATTGCCGCGGCAATCATGAACGCGCTCGGCGACTCTCACAGGGTGATCAACGTCGGAGCCGGCGCTGGTGCGTACGAGCCCACTGATCGCTCGATTGTCGCGGTAGAGCCTTCGGCCCGCATGATTCGCCAAAGGAAAGCTGGGGCAGCCTTCGTCGTTCAGGCATCGGCTGAGGCCCTTCCCTTCCGAGATGACACGTTTGACGCCGCGCTCGCGTTGCTGACAGTGCATCACTGGACGGATTGGCGCCGCGGCTTCGACGAGATGAGACGAGTGGCAGATCGCCTCGTGGCCTTCACCTTCGAGCCCGGTGACGTCGGCAATTTTTGGCTCACCGATACCTACTTTCCCGAGATCGTCGAGCTCATTCGCGGACGGTGTCCGTCAGTCGCTGATCTCGTGCGCCACCTGGGTGAGTGCAGAGTGGACCGGGTCGCTATACCGCACGACTGCGCCGATGGATTCCTCGCCGCGTATTGGCGGCGACCCGAGGCCTATCTCGATCCACGGGTACGAGCGGGGATCTCGGGCTTTGCGCTCCTCGACCAAGACGTGGTCGCACGCGGCATTGCGCGTCTCAGGAGAGATCTCGAATCCGGGGCCTGGGAGGATCAGTTCGGCCACATTCGGCGGCTCGAGGAGCTCGATGTGTGCTACCGACTCTTGGTCACTGACCGGAGTCTCCAGCAATGACCTTGCCACCCCCATCGCGCTTGCGCGGCGCCCGGTGAGGCAGGTATCCTGACCTCTCCATGTCGTCGCGGTGCCTGCGCGTCGTCCTCGCGGTTCTCGTCCTTACCGGGACGAGCGGGGACGGCCGCGTGTAGGCACACGACGGCGAACCCCGGCTCGACGAGCCGCGGGTTCATGGTGAATCCCTCGGCTGTCCTGCCCTAGACGCAAGGATGCCGCCGATGGAATCCGTCATCTACTTCAACCGCGCAGTTTCGGCCTGAACGAGAAGCTACAATCTCGGTACGATCGCGCGCCCTAAACTACGGTCTCGGATGCTTCGCCGGAATTCGCGGCTATAAGACCGACGACGGCCGTCAGGTCCACGTGTTTCGCCTCGATCGCCATGTGCGCCGACTGGAGCACTCTGCGCGGATCTTGCGGCTGCGTCTATCGGGCCCCCCGTCAGAAATTGCCGACGTGATCGTCGAGCTATTGCGGCGAAACGAGATGCGCGGCGACGTCTACATTCGTCCGATCGTCTTCGCGAACTCCAACGAGCTCTCGCCCCTGCTGGACCCGGACACCAGCGAAACGGCGATCTTCTGCATGCCGATCGGACGGTACCTGTCAGCCGAGCCGATCGACGTGTGCGTCTCGAGTTGGTGGCGTGTGCGAGAGAACGCCATCCCCGCGCGCGCGAAGGCCACCGGCGGGTATCTGAACAGCGCGCTCGCCCGCCGAGAGGCCATGGACAACGGCTACACGGAAGCTATTCTGCTGACGGAGGACGGCCACGTGTCGGAAGGCTCAGCCGAGCACGTGTTTATCGTGCGCGACGGTCAGCTGATCTCGCCGCCGAGCACGGCCGACAACCTGGACGGGATCACACGTCAGAGCCTTATCACGCTCGCGCGCGAGGAGCTCGACATCCCATTCGTGGAACGACCGATCGGGCGTACCGAGCTGTACGTCGCCGAGGAAGTCTTTCTGTGCGGGACAGGTGCCGAGGTCACCCCGGTGCGCTCGGTCGATCGGCGACAGGTCGGCGACGGCGTGATCGGGCCAATCACCAGGCGTCTGTCTGAGCACTTCGAAGCGGTCGTTCGCGGCCGCGTGCCCAAGCGAGCCGACTGGCTCACGCCAGTCTGGTAGGCGAAAGAAGACATGATGATCATGGGGGACTACTTCAGAGCAGGCATGACGAACGCTGTCAATCAGAACCTTCCGCCGGGACGCGCGGCCCAGAGGGCTGGTCGCTCCTTCTCATGACGATGATCGTCTCATCATCCAGAGGCTCTCCGTGTTCGCGAAAGGCACGGAGCGCTGATACGAGTTGAGTGCCGAGAGCTTCAGCGGAGGTGGATGTCAAGCGCGCGCGCCATATTCATCAGGCCGTCCCGACCGAGTTCATTTCCAGCCGGACTCGTGGCTTCGGAAACGCCGTCGCTATACAGCACGATAAGGTCGCCTGATTGCGGTTTGACGACTAACCGGAGGTAGGTGACGTCGGCGAGCAGGCCAAGCGGTACACCGGCCGGTCGCTCTCGCTCGGTTGCGCGTTGCGTCTCAAGCCAGCTCCACTCGTCGCGCGAGGCACGATACCAGAGAGGCGGCGGGTGCCCAGCGTTGGTCATGACCACCAGACCCCGACGACCGTGCCACCCGAGCGCCACCATCGTGGCGTAGTGCGCGTCGCCCAGTTCTGCGCGAAGCGCGTGATTGAGATCGCGCATCAATGCGGTCTGCTCCAGAGCGCGAAGGTATTGCTGCATGAGCGCTCGAAGTTTCTCGCTGAAAACGGCCACTGCCCGCCCGTGGCCACTCACATCGGCAAGCGCGATCCGCGAGACGATGCAACTCGGGCAGACTGACACGTAGTGGACATCGCCTCCGGCGCGACCCGGCCCTACTGGCACAGAATGCACCCATGCCGTCAAACCTGGAAGTTCGACCAGACTCGCGGTCCGCTTGTTACTGGCCCATGTTTCTGCACACTCGAGATGCCTCGTCATCGACCGCAGCCTGATTAGGTTAGTCGCTGCGTCGGTTCTGTATCCCGATCATCCGACGGCGTCAGCGCGACCTGCAGGTAGACGAACGATGTGCCGCTGTGCAGGTAGTTCTCGATTCGGCTCAGAACGGCGGCGTTTCGGAACCACAGCGAACTCGTGTCTCGTAGCCGTTCCTCAATCAACGTCGAAAGGAGCTGAAATCCGGCCGCGATCGCACGCGTTCGTAACAAGTCCAGCAGGTAGTTCTCGAGCTCGACGTCGTTCTGCGCGGTCGGCGACGTGGCCATCGCCTGTAGGTAGAACGTATTGTTCTCGCCGAAGTGGGGATCGGAGTCGACCCCCTCCTCGTCGTGGTTCTCCAGCGGGCTGCCGAGTGCGTAGCCCACGAACCGTGATGAGACGCGGTCACGCAAGGCAATCCCAATCGCGCGAAGGTTCGACGCGGTGGTCTCGAGCGTTTCGAGTGGAAATTGCAGCAGGGGTCGTCGTCCGATGCGCAACACATCCGATGGGTACTTCACAGTCGCACCGTAGCGCTCCTGTTCCACGGCAAGAACTTGTAGCTTGTGGGTCTCGAAGGTGGCCTGTGTGATATCGATGACCTCCAGCGTGTCGAGGGGAATTTCCAACGTGCCGATCCGAACCTCCAGGGCGGATGTGGCGTCCGAGGCCACGCGTCCACCAACGAGATCTTCGAGGGCCAGGCGAAGAATCGCCAGCGCCTCGTCGATGGCCGACGGTTCGGTGTCATACCGCGGATAGAAGCGCAGGACGCGTTCGCCGGCCGGCAAGAGCACCAGGCCACGCCGGAATGCACGGTCGCGTAGCACGTCGCGCCAGTCGGCGCGCAGCACGTCGAACGCCAGCATGACACCGGCGCCGCGCACATTCTTGACGATCTGACGGTAATCGCGCGCCAGCGCCATGAGCCCCTGTCTCGCCCGCTGGCCGGTGCGCTGCACCTGATCGAGATCCAGCTTGTCCAGCAGGGCCAGCAGCCGCACCATACCCACCGAGTCTCCCTCCCACGTGGTGTTGAACTTCTTTTCCTCTTGGAAGAACGTGGCCAGGTCCTCGCTGACGAAAAGGACCCCGTTCTGGGCTTTCTTGGCCCAGGTCACCACGTCGGGCGGACAGGGCAGGTCGAAGAGCTCGTGTGCCCACAGGCGGCCCGTCATGCCCCAGCCGGTTTGAACTTCATCGAAGATGAGCGGCACGTCGTAAATCCTCGTCAACAGCCGCAGCTTCCGCATGAACCGTGCGCTCACCAGACGCACGCCACCTTCGCCTTGAATCGGCTCGACGAGCACAGCCGCGACGCGACGCGCTCGCCGAACGACGTCGGGCGCTAGGTTCGCGCGCTGCGCGTCCACGAACGCCTTGAGGTCCGGGTCAGGCCGCGCAAGAAATTCGTCGAGCGCGTCCATTTCCCGCTTGTAGGTATCGATGAGTTTCTCCGCTCGCGGCAATCGTCCGGATACCAGCAGATCCCACAGTTGCTTCAGGCTGCGTTCCTCCCTGCGCGCGGTTGCCTTGGGTGCGTCAGGTTCCTCGAATGGAAACGCGATGTGCGGCCAGTCGAACGTGGGAAACCCGAGTCGCGCCTTCTTTCGGTGCGTAACCGCCAGACTGCCCAGCGTCCGGCCATGAAAGGCTCCTTCGAACGACACGATGAACCCACCGTTACCGTCTTCCGACGTTTTCACGCGATTCAGGAGGACCGACTTAATCGCGTTCTCGACCGCTTCGGCGCCCGTGTTCACCACGAAATGGCGGGGTGTTCCTACTGGCGCGATTCGGTTCAGTTCGGCCTTGAGGCGAAGGGACAGCGTGGTCTGGTACTCGGAATGCGCGTAGCGCGAGGTGACGAAGGGCAGCGATTCCAGTATCGCGCGGACTACCTCGGGATCGTTTTCGCCGAAGGCGCTCGTCGCGATCAACGCACCCATATCGAGGAAACAGTACGGCCGGCCGCCGGCATCTCGATCAACGGCGGCAAGATAGGGTCCGACGGATTCTGCAGGATCGAATGCCACAGGCAACGAAAAGAACAGACTCCGCGAAGCCTCTTTGAGCGCGGCATGTGAAGCCGGCAGCAATTCCTCGATCAGCCCTTCGAGCCCCCGCTCGCTATCGTGCAACCCTTCTGGCACGTAGGCCTGAAGCCCGCCGGCTCGGTATCGCGCGTTCAGATGAATGACGCGCTCAAGAAACGTCGTGACGTGCGAGAGGTCGCCGTCAAACACGAATCACGCCTCGTGGCACCAAGTGTTACACGGATTTTCCACGTCATTGACCTTCATGTCGGCCGCGTCTGTTCTAACTCTACAACTGGAGGTGTAGATGATGAATCGCGCAGGTATCGTGTGCGTGGCCGCGTGCGCTGGTGCCGTCGCGCTACTGGCCGGAACGGACGTCGCAGTTCGGGCGGCTGGGGCACGCATGATCCAAGTGGCGGAACTGCCGGACATGGCTCTGAGCACGTTCCACAACGGCGTGTTTCGTTTCGCCATTGACCAGATTGTCGATGACCACGGCCTGCGCCTCGGGTCGCTTGGCAGCGACATCTTTCACGATCCCGACGACTCATACAACGAGTTTTGGGCCATCACCGACCGCGGACCAAACGGAAATCCCGGTATGCGCACCTTCGTGGCCCCGAGATTCAACCCTGAGATTCTTCATGTTCGGGCGCAGTCCGACCGCATCACAATTTTGAGCGCTCTGCCGATCCTCGACGCGAGCGGCCTTCCCGTCACGGGACTGCCGAACGTAGAGACCTTCGATGAAACCCCCTTCAGCTTCGACGGAACGAGTGTCATCGGTCTCAACCCCAACGGGCTGGACACCGAGGGCATCGTGCGGGTCCGCGATCAAAGCTTCTGGCTCGTCGACGAGTACAGTCCGTCACTGGTCCACGTGAACCGCGATGGCCGCATCCTCGATCGGTTCGTGCCAGAGGATTCCCAGCTTGCCTCGGTGCTCGCCACCACTCCCAACTACCGCGTCAGGAAGTACCTTCCGAAGATCCTCAACTTTCGACGGCAAAACCGCGGCTTCGAAGGTATTTCGATCACACCCGATGAAAGGACGCTCTTCATCGCCATGCAGAGCCCGCTCGAATACCCGACCAGGGTCCTTGGCCGAGCCTCCCGAATCATTCGGATTCTCAGATTCGACATCGGCTCTGAACGGGTGACGGGCGAGTTCGTGTACCAGTTCGACGAGGTCTGCGCGTTTCTCGGCCAGCAGGCGGGGTGCACGGTCGCCCCGGATGAAATGAAGATCTCGAGCCTCACTGCGATCAATGCCACTTCGTTCCTGGTCGACGAGCGGACCGACACTGCGGCCAAGGTCTACCGCGTGGACATTGCCAACGCCACGAACATCCTGGGCAGTCTTTGGGACACTGTCGCCTCTGCGCCGGGCGCCACCACGACGGCACTGGAAACGCTTTCGAATCCGGCGAGCCAGGGCATCACCGTTCTATCGAAGACGCTCGTCGTCGATCTGTCGGTCTTTGGACTACCAAACAAGATAGAGGGCATGGCCCTGGTACGACCGGGCGTCCTCGTGGTTGCCAACGACAACGACTTCGGGCTCGTCGACAACGCGACCTTCGACGCCAATCGCCGGCTGAGCAACGACACGCTGGTGAAGAGCAAGCTCTTCTACTTCGAGCTTCTCGATTCGCAGCAGTAAGGTCAGGGTTGCATCCCGTCATGCGCTCCGTCATTAGACGGCGTGACTTCTGTGTAAGTGCTTGCCGAGCCGCATCCGTCGCGACGCTGTGTATCTACTCGGGGTGCAACAGCCCATGCGGCTGACTGGGATCGCTGTCGTGAAGCGCTCGATCAGCCGGACCCTACGTGTATGGATGATGGCTGTGTGGCCGGTCCCATCGATCTCGAGCAACGCTCGACACACCTCAATCCTTGCATCCATGTTGGCGACTGTGAACAGGCTGACGACTGACGCCAGTTTCTCAGCGGCAAGGTAATTCTCGGCGGCCACCAACTCGGTCGGAATGACCAGCAGCTGAATCGTGTACGGCCGCTCAATATTCACCAACTTGGCTAGCGTCGCCGCATCCTGGCCAACGACTAGTGACATGAACCGCTGCGTCTGGGGATATACAGCCGCGTCTCGAAAACGGGCGCTCTCTGCTTCTGTCAAAACCGCGGCGCCGTGATGAATCAATTCGGCGATCAGGCACGCGCGGGCACTCGCCTCAACAACCAGATGATTTTCGGCTCCGCAAATCAAACCGTTGTCGAACGATTTACTCAGCACAACGCTGCGCGCCGCGTGTGGGAGGTCGGCGTCAGCGCTGATCAGCGCTGGTGCGTTACCCGGCCCCACACCGATCGCCGGCTTGCCAGACCGATACGCGGCCTTGACCATCGCCTGCCCGCCGGTCGCCAGCACCAACCCTACGTGCCGGTGACTCATCAGGGCAGCGGTGGTCTGCCGGCTGCTGCCAGCCCCTAGCCACTGCACAAGGTCGGTGGGCGCGCCAACCTCGCGCAGGACCTCCTGGATCAGCTCACCGACCTGTTGCGACACGTGCCGTGCTCGCCGGCTGGGACTCAGAATGATGGCGTTGCGCCCCTTCAGAGCGATCAAAACTTTGAAGATGAACGTCGCCACGGGGTGAGTCGCCGGCACCAGGCCAACGACCACTCCTACTGGGCTGGCGATCTCTGCCACGTGGCGCTCGTTGTCGAACGCGATTTCGCCGTACGCGATGTGCCCGGCCATGTGTGCGTAGACCCCCGCACTGGCGTTGAAGTTCTTCAACGTCTTATCACGTACATTCCCCATCCCGGTTTCGGCGACCGTGGCGACGGCCAACGGGTGAGCGTGGTCGGCGACGATGTTGCCCAGCGCGCGCAGGAGCTGATCAACCCGTCCCTCGTTCCAGCCCTCGATTTGGCGTTGCGCGGCACGCGCCTGGCTGACCAGCGCTTCTGCAACCGGGTCGTCTGGCGGGTTCGACGGCTCGATGAAGAGAGAGATTCGAGGTGCCTCTAGGACCTCGTGTGTCGGCGTACCTACGTGGTTCGGCATCGCTATCCTCGTTTCAAATTGAGTCGACTGAACGGCTCCCGGCACGGGCTTCTCCTTGCGTGTTGGGATCAACCGCGAACAGCCTCCTGTCGTCGCTGACCCTGACGAGTGCGACGTGATCGATCGCCCAGCCGATTGCGGTGATGAACTCGATAACCAGCCATGCGAGGACCCGCCGCGCACGCCTCCGATATGAGAGCGGTTTCGATGTCTGCTGATCGCATGCCCAGCCGAGCAACACGATAAGCAGGAGACCGAACGAGGCAAGCATCCGCTCGTGTAACGAGGTCTCAACGGTTTCCTTCATCTCACTCCCCCATCACAATGCCCGGGTGATCGGCCGGTGCGGTCTTCCACAGCCGCGCGAGCATTTCCACCAGCTCACTGGCCGATCCGAAATGTGCGGTCCGGCCTGACGCGACATGTTCGACGCGCCCCTCGACACGCCCCAAGTCGAAGTCGGTTGCGGCTCGAAACTGCACGACAAAGGCGCCGACAACATGGAAGTGACTCATTGCGCGTCCTCCTTACTGAGCGACGACCAAGGCGTTGTGCACACCCTGCACACCGGCAATCTCTCGAGCCCGCACCTCGGCTAGGTGCTTGTCGCCCGCCGAGCGGACGACCCCCGTCAACGTGATACGTGCGTCCCGAACCAGGATGTGGATGGGATAGCCGCGCGGCTGCGTGCCCGGAAAGCCGGCGAACTGGAAAAGGTCGAAGCGAGCGCCCATCGCGCCACCAGGCGCATAACTCGAAAGCGTGTGCAGGAACTGCTCGACGCGGTATGGCCTGGAACGTTCGTCAGCGATACCGTTCTGAAGGACAGCATCAGGCAGGTTCGTGAGGCCCTCGATGATGACGCGACTTCGCCGCGCTTCATCGAAACCGCGCATCGGCGAGGCTACCGTTTCATCGGACGGCTGTCTGAGGACGCTGCGGTCTCCGGTTCCCAGCCCGACACGTCCGAGAAGCGTGCCAGCGGCGCAGTCGGCCCGCATGCCACTGGCGTCCTCGGACGCGAGGCGGAGCTGGCGAGCATGGACCGCTGCCTCGAACGCGCCCTGCAGGGAGAACGGCAGATCGTCTTCGTCACGGGCGAGCCCGGCATCGGGAAGACGACACTCGTGAGCGCGGTGCGGGACGTCGCCGCAGCTCGAGGGATCTGGATGGCGTGGGGCCAATGCCTCGAACAGTACGGCGCGGGTGAAGCGTACCTCCCGGTCCTCGATGGTCTGTCGCGACTCGGTCGCACACCGGCCGGAGGACGAATCACCGAGCTGCTGCGTCAGCACGCACCAACGTGGCTTCTCGAATTGCCTTCACTCGTTCCGGCAGCCGAGCGCGAGGCGCTGCGACAGCAGGTCATGGGAGCTACTCGCGAGCGCATGCTGCGTGAGCTCGCTGACGCCATCGAAGCCATCACGGTCGAGTCGCCGCTCATGATCGTGCTCGAAGACCTGCACTGGAGCGACTACTCGACGCTGGACCTGATCACCTATCTCGCCCGGCGCCGGGATCGCGCGCGGCTCATGGTGATTGGCACCTATCGGCCGGTCGATGTCATCCTCGGAGAGCATCCGCTCAAGGCGATCAAGCGCGAGCTGCAAGCGCACGGACTGTGCCGCGAGCTTCCGCTCGAGTACCTGACGGAGGCTGCCGTCGAGCAGTACCTTGTGGTCACGCTCCCAGGCCACCAGCTTCCCAAATGGTTGTCGAGGCTCATTCACCGCCGTACCGAGGGCAACCCGCTGTTCATGGTGAATCTCGTCGAGTACCTGATCGCCGAAAGACTCATCGTCAAGCGTGAAGAAGACTGGCTGCTGCAAGGTAGTTTCGCGGACATCGAGTCCGGTATCCCTGAGAACGTCAGACAGCTCATCGAGAAGCAGATCGATCGTCTGAGCGCGGACGAAAGACGCGTGTACTCGAAGGCGCGAGCGTCGTGGGCATGGAGTGTTCATCGGTGGCGATCGGTGCTGGACTCGAAGAGGCGACTGACTGGGTCGATCACCACTGCGAAGCGCTCGTGCGACGGCATCAGTTCCTGTCTCCGGCCAGGCTGGTCGAGTTGCCGGACGGCACGATTACGCCGCGCTACAAGTTCAGTCACATTCTCTATCTCGAGGTGCCGTATCGCCTGATACCGGCGATGCGACGAGCACACATACACCAGCGAATTGGCCACAGCGGCGAAGCCATCTATGGGGGGCGCGTCGGCGAAATCGCGGCGGAGTTGGCCATGCACTTCGAGCAAGGACACGACGCGAGGCGCGCGCCCGCCTCTACTCGCCCCAGGGCAAGCGCGTCGAGGCGATGCGTCTTGTCAAGCCTGTTGTCGAGTGGTTCACCGAAGGCCACGACACCGCGGACTTAAGAGCGGCTCGGACCATCTTGAGCGAGGTTTCCGGGCAGACGTCGTAGCCACCTCAAAGAGCCGCGTCGCATGACGTGCGGCACGACGCTCTGAGGTGACTCTCCTGCCGGAAGCGTTCCGCTGACAAGATCGGCGCATTCTTCATTCACCGGCTTGACAGATGACGGGGGTTGCTAAGTGGAAATACAACAGGTGATGAACAGAGTGGATCTCGCATTCGGGTGAGAGGCGGATCACCTCTACCTCGACGTAGCGCACACTCTGCCCGCGTCTGACGACACAGCCGCAGTCGAGTGTCGCCGTGTGGCCTGATGAAAGGTCGCCAAGAAAGCGTCGTGTATTCATATTCGGATCGTAGACTTCTAGTTGTGACGACCGCGTGTGGTCGCTGATCAAACAGCGTAAACGCGTACTCACGTCCGCACACGACAATGGAAAGGTCTGGCCCTGGTAATATCCAGTCGTGTCCTCGAATCCTCTAATCCGCGCTTTTAGCGGACTCATCGGTTCACGGCGCGTCGTGGAGTCGGTCGTGCCACGACGGAGCTTCGACGACGTGATCCTTTCGCCGAAAACCCGCCAGACGCTGGATCACGCGCTTGCGCACGTCACCAGGCACGACCTGATTTTCAACCGGTGGGGGCTGGGCGAGCGGCATCCGACGGGAATGGCTCTCGCATTCAACTTCGCAGGTCCGCCAGGCACCGGGAAAACGATCTGCGCCGAGGCGATTGCCCACGCGCTGGGCCGCCGGCTGCTCATCGTCCGCTATGCCGAGGTGGAGTCCATGTGGATGGGCGAGACGCCGAAGAACGTCGGGGCGATCTTCCGGCTGGCGCGTGAAGAGAACGCGGTGCTTCTGTTCGACGAAGCCGATACTATCGCCTCGCGGCGGTCCACCTCGATGGAGCACGGGTTCCTGCGCGAGACGAACACCGTGGTCAATGTGCTACTCAAAGAACTGGAATCCTTCCACGGGGTGGTGATCTTTGCAACGAACCTCGCCGCGAACTTCGACCCCGCGTTCGAGCGACGCATCCGGACGCACGTGTTGTTCGAAATCCCCGAGGTTGACGAACGCGAGCAGATCTGGCGTGTGCAGATGCATCCGACGCTCACGCCGCTTGCAGACGACGTGAACTTTCGTAAGCTGGCGGAGCAGTACGAAACGAGCGGAGGAGATATCCGAAACGCTGTGCTGAACGCCGCTCTGGCGGCGGCAGGTGAATCCGGCAACGACGCGTTCAAAGCGATTCATCATCACCACTTGGAGGACGGGATTCGCCACGCATTGGCCGGCAAACGAGTCATGCGGCAGTCGTTGTTCCATCCGGAGGAATCACGCCCCGAGATCGGGCCGCGGTCGGCTCTTGAGGAGATCACGGCGGGGCTGAAGCCCACTGCATGGGCCAATCTGGTCAGCCTCGCAGCGCTTCTGATTGCCCTCGCCGCGCTGATCATCGCGATACTGCGCTGACCCCGGGTAGACAGCCCGCCGAAGATCATAACCAGGTGCCACCCTGCCGCTCGCTGGGTTCCTGAGTGCTGGCGTCGAACTCATGGATCCAGGCCAGGTGATGCAGGGCGCCCTCGGACGATCCGAGCCGGGCGTTGCGCTGGTCGGCGTTGTCGCCATCGGGCAGGTGCAGGACGTCGGCGGTGCTGATCGACGCGTACTGGACCTTGCGCGTGCGACCGCGGCGAAGCCTCTCGTAGCGCTCGATCGCCTCGGCGAATGGGCCCGATCCGGCTTCGCCAAGACAGGCGGCAAGCACGACGGCGTCCTCTATCGACTGGTTGGCTCCCTGCCCATGGTGCGGCGCCAGCGCGTGTGCGGCGTCCCCCAGCAGTGTCACGCGCCCCCTGGTCCATCGGCCGAGCGGTGGACGATGGAACAGGCCCCAACGGTCGCTCACGGGCCTTGCCGTGATCATCTCGACGACCGCAGGATGCCACTGGGCAAAGTGGCGCAACTGTTCTCCCTCGGTCGCCGGCATCACCCAGTCGCGTCGCGGCCATGGTGTTGGGTGGCGCTCCACCAGCAGAAAATTGATGTGGTTGTTGCCCATGGGGTAGTGCAACAGGTGCCCGCCCGGCCCGATCCAGAACTGAATCGCAGTCGGGTCCGGCAGGCTCGGTAGCTTGTCCATTGGCACCACGCCGCGAAACCCGCTGCACCCGGAGTACAGTGCGTCGTCATAGCCGAGCATCCAGCGCCGTACGAACGAGCGCGCGCCGTCGGCGCCGACGACGAGATCGGCTTCGATGGTGCTGCCGTCGTCGAAGCGCAGCACCGTGCGTGCGCCGGTGTCGTCGATGCCGACGAGGCGCTTGCTCAGGTGAATGCGATCCAGCCCTACGGCCGCGGACAGGATCGCCTGCAGCTCAGCGCGATGAATACCGACGTACGGCGCCCCGAAGCGCTGGCGGTAGGCTGGCCCCGCTTGATGTTCGGCGATGAGGCGGCCGCTGCGGCCATCTCGGTAGATCAGCGCGGACACCTCGAACCAGCGCGAGGCGAATTGCGGCTCGAGCCCGAACCGCTCAAAGAAGCGAGTCGCGTTGCCCGACAACGCCACCGCGGCGCCGACCTCGCGCAGCTCGGCGGTCTGTTCGTAGATGTCGACGTTGAGGCCGTACGGGCGCAGTGCGATCGCCAGGGTCAGCCCGCCAATGCCACCACCGATCACTGCGATGCGACGCCTATCCATTGCGCACATATGGAAGCGGATAGTAAACCGGGCCCGGGGCGATTTCACTGCTTTCGCAACCTTGGCGCTCGGGCTAGGATCGGCGGGCGTGCTCTCGAAGGTCGTCGGTGGCCGAAGCGCTCACGGGCGTTCGGCTAAGGCGCGAATGCAAACGACGGTAGGAGGGTGACTTCATGGGCGTTCGATTATTCGTGCTATTGCTTGTGTCCCTGCCTGCGATCGCGCAGGCACAAACCGCGCTGCCGCCGGATATCAACCCAGTAACACTGTCGCGGCTGCCGCCGGTCACGCCGGAAGATCTCGACGAGGAAGGGCGGCGGGTACTGGCCCAAAGGCCCGCGGTCAAGCCGGGGCCGGGCCCCACACACGTCACGAGTTACAGCCCGAGGGAGCGCAGCCTCGGTATTCCCACGGGCGTGGATAGCCCCGTCGGCCCGCGGTACTTTCAGCTTGCGGTGCTCATCATCGCGAGAGAAATCGACCAGCAGTACCGAGTGGTCCGCCCACGAGCCCGCGGGCTTGAGGCAAGGACTCGAGCAGTCGGTCATCGACGTCGTCAGGTACAACAAGGATGTGGCGGGCCTATCCGACAAGGACGCCACGCTCATCACCTTTGGACGCACGTTGTATCGCGAGCACCGCGTGAGCAGCGAGTTGTGGCAAAAGATGGTCGGACATTTCGGGCGCCAGCACACGGTGCAGCTCATGATGATCATGGGCGACTACTTCAGAGTGGGCTTCATGATGAACGCTGTCGATCAGCACCTTCCGCCGGAGCGGAAGGCGCTGCTGCCGCTGTTGAGTCGATGACCGACGAGGGCGAAAGCCCGAAACAGGGTTATAGAACTGGCAAGGCCGCGGCGCAACTCGCTGGTAACGACGACCAACGGTTTGGTAGCATGCGCACTGGTTGCGGGCGTCGTCGCTAACCGTTCATCTTCGAGATCCTATTTTTCAGATAGAGCAGGCTGATTCTCTGGGCTCTGCAAAGTCGGCACGTCGCACGTCACGTCAACAGCGGTTTTCGCTCCGGCGATGGCCGTTGCCGACGGTCATCGTTCTTGCACAACTCGCGCTGGCGGGTTTCGCCTGGGCCGCAGACGATCACAAGCAAGTACTCGTTCTGCATTCGACGAGGCCAGATTCACAAGTCTCCACCATCGGTGAGGAGGAATTACCGCGAAGTCTCGAGGTCGGTCTGGGACAGGACCTGGACTACTACTCTGAATTCATCGACACGGCGAGGTTTCCGGACCTTACGTACCGACAAGCCTTCGACGATTTCATTCGCCAGAAGTACCAGGGAACTCGATTCGACGTTGTCGTCGCGATGGGGGATGTCGCCCTCGAGTTCGTCGGCAACAATCGCGACGACCTCTTCCGCGAAGTACCTGTCGTATTCCTGGCGAACAGTCAGACGGCTCAGGGAGTCGCGAACTCGACCGGCTTGATCGTCGAACGGAACTTCAGCGCAACACTCTCGTTCATCGCAGAAGCTGCAGCCCGACGTGAGACACATCTTCGTAGTCAGCGGCGCCGCGGCTGCCGACAAGGCGTATGAGAGCCAGTTGCGCATCCAGTCCAAGTCGTTCGAAACTCGATTCACCTTCACATATCTGTCAGGCCTGGCGACTCCGGAACTCGAACGGCGGTTAGCAACGCTTCCCGAACGCTCGGCTGTCTACTACATGCTCGTCACACAGGATGGTGTGGGTAACAAATTCCACCCGTTGGAATACCTCGAGCGCGTCTCGGCCGCGGCCAGCGCCCCGACCTACTGCTGGGTGGATTCGGCCATGGAACGCGGCATCGTGGGTGGCAGCTTGTACAGCCAGCGAGAGGTTACTCGCCGCATCGCACAACTCGCCCTCCGCGTGCTCCGCGGAGAGCGCGCGGACAGCATCCCCGTTTCCGCCCAGGATGTCACTGTCGATCAGGTCGACTGGCGTGAGCTTCGACGTTGGGGTCTCAGCGAAGCGCGTCTTCCTGCCCAAACGCTCGTAAGGTTTCGAGAACCCAGCATCTGGGACCGGTACAGGGTCTACTTTCTCGGTGGGACGGCGCTTTTCCTGGCGCAGTCGGCATTGATCGTGGGGCTCCTCCTGCAACGGGCGCGAAGACGACAAGCCGAGGAGCAGGTGCGTGACAGCCAGGCAGCGCTGCGTACAAGTTACGAGAGAATCCGCGACCTTGGCGGCCGGTTGTTGAACGCGCAGGAAGCCGAGCGCGCCCGTGTTGCGCGGGAGTTGCACGACGATATTAGCCAACAGATAGCGGGGCTCACACTCGCCGTGTCGCGGTTGGGCAGCGTCGTTCAAGGGCAAGCCAAGGGGCTGGCCGGAGACGTATTGCACCGCGCTGATGACGTTGCCAGAAGCGTGCACGACCTGTCGCACCGTCTGCATCCGGCCAGATTGCGTCTGCTTGGTCTGGTGGGCGGCCTCGAGGGTCTTCGAGACGAACTGTCACAGCCCGGCGTCGCCATCACCGTCACGCACGACAACATTCCACCGGTGCTCCCGCTCGAGCTGACGGTCTGTCTATTCCGAGTCGTCCAGGAAGCGCTGCAGAACGCCCTCAAGTACAGCAGGGCGCAGCACCTGTCGGTCGATCTGCGTGGCGGCCCGGACGGGCTCTCGCTGTGCATAGTGGATGATGGCGTGGGCTTCGACGTCGCCACAGCATGGGGCAAGGGGCTCGGTCTGATCAGCATGGTCGAGCGCCTCGAGGCGATCGACAGTACGCTCGAGATTCATTCCAGGCTCGGTGAGGGCACAAGCCTGGAAGTTACCGTGCCTCTCCGCGTTATCGAGGGCACCAGGACGGTTGCGGTCTGACGCGGCTTGAACAGTGCTCCGCTCACGACCAGAGTCACAACTCGAGTTCGGCGGTGATTCTAATGAACCGTGGCGTCAGGATCGTCAACGGTTGCAACCACGTGCCGCCGGGGACGAACGTGCTGTTATAGGTCAGTACGGCACTCGAGTTCAGTGCATTGTAGATGTCGAGCGCGAACAAGGTTCGTGAACGGCCGTACCTCAGGGTCTTGGCCACTCGCACGTCGAGCTGATTCAGACGGTCGCCATACATCGTCCCCGGTTCCACCAGGTTCACTGTCACGTTGGCCGCGTTGCCTGAGAGGTTCCTTCCGAGCGACGGCGCCACAACCGAGTTCGGGGCCGCGTAGTTGGCCGCGAGCATAGCTCCGGGTTTACTCTGAAACGTCGCGGCGAGCTGGACGTCGATCTTAGGGACGACGTAGGAGGAGAGACCTCTGAACTGCGTCAGCACGCCGTATGCGGCATGGCAGTAGGGGCTCACGAGGGTCACGGCCGATGTGGCGAGACCGGCGCCGAACGCACTCGTCCCGGTGGTTGTTGTAGCGAGTTCCGGCAGGTGAGCACGGACGTCGCAGCTGTCGGCGACCGTCTGACCCGTGCTCGTGCCTCCCGCAAGAACGAAGTTTCGGCCAACCCTCATGTTGGCAGTCACGTCAATCCCGTTGAAGTAATGACTCCACGCTCCGTAACCTCTGGAGTCGGCGATCAGGTTGTCCACCTGTCCGGCCTTTTCGGGGACGACATCGTAGAGGCCCGACACGACGTAACCACCGCCTCCAGGCAAGCGAGGGTCAGTGGGGGCCACGAGGCTGAACAGGGTCAGATCAGAGGGTTGAATCGCGAGGTTGTCGGCCACGAAAAAGGATTGATACCAGCGCCTGATGTACGTCGCGTCTATCGAAGAACGCGCTCCGACCTTCTGCTGAAGCGACACCGCCAGAGTCCAATCCGAGGGACGGACGCCCCAGCCCCGGAGGATGCCCGCGTCGAAGTTGTTGGTCACGATTTTCGTGCCGAAGCTCGTGTTCGACAGCACGCCGCAGAGATCGCCGCCACTGGCCAGGCGATCCTGTGCGGCGGGGTTCAGGAGATCGCAATCGGGCACGAAATTGCGGTTTGCGTCGGTCCAGGCCCGCGTGACACCTGCCGTGCCAAACACTGGAGTCGTCTGCGGCATCCGCAAGGTGGGATTCGTGTTGGCGTAGTTGCCTGACGCACCGGCGCCCTCGAGATACTTGCCGAGGGCCATTTTGATTGCCGTCTTACCCGTGCCGGACACGTCGTACGCCACACCCATCCTTGGCGTGATGTCTTTGTAGCTATCGACGCCCCGTGTCTCAGGAATGACGATGGGCGTCGGCAAGAATCTCGACGGCCCTTCCTGCTGCGCGGGAAACCAACTCCAAGCCCGATCGAAGCGAAGCGCACCCTGCACGGTCAGGCGCTCGCGCGTCCATTGCTCCTGAGCGAACAGGCCATCCCACGCGACACGCGCATTGTTCACCCACGGCGAAATGGATTGCGTCAGCTGATTCGGCTCACCATTGTTGAAGCGGTACGTCAGGTTCTGGTCGTTCGTCATCCACGTCCGGTCGTCGGTCATCAGCGTGTGCTGATACCCGACCTTCAGACTGTGCGTGCCCGTCACGTATGAGATCGCCCCCTTCCACAGGTATGAGCCGGTGTGCGCGACGCTGAAGTCCTGCGAGCGATAGACCAGGCCCGGGATGTTGCCGTTGGCCGCGCAAGCGCTCGCGCACTGCTCCGCGACGCGAACCAGGCCGCGGGTGGGATTCGGTTCGCGCTCGAAGTTGCCCACGCCAAAGAAGATGCCGCCGTAGCCGGCTTCAAGCAGCAGCTGGTTCGTGGCTGGAGAGGACCACGTTGCCTGCGACACATGGAGCGGACGGCCGAGGACGCCCACCGCTTCCGGCGAGACTCGCGCAGGCTCTGAAAGCCCTGGCGTGGCGCCCGTGCACGTCCGGCACAAGGCCTGCGCGTCCCAGAATCCACCGACTCTGTTGCGCGGCGTCATCTGCCAGGTGACGCGTCCGCTGGCGTTCTCGAAAGTCCGGTCCGAGTATTCGCGCCGGTTGACGTCGGGCCTGTACAGCCAGCTGGAAGGATCGCCCGCGTTCAGGTTGTAGTAGACGTTGGCCACTTCCCGTGTGCTTCCGCCGGTATGGGCGTTGACGAAGTACCACGCGCGATCCTGCCGGATCGGACCGCCGAGGGTGCCCGAGACGTCGTAGTCTTTCGTGAGCGGAGTCGCCGCCGTCACACCTTGATCCTTCAATGCCTGTGTGAGATTGTCGGACTGCAGCCTGCCACCGGTGCCACTCGCGAAGAACGAGCCGCGGATCGCGTTCCCGCCGCTCTTGGGCACGATGTTCATCACCAGTCCGGCCGTTTCCATCTCGCCGAGCGCCCCGGAAGTCGTAAACGTGACCTCCTGCGCCTGGCCGATGTCGACGACGTAGCTCGTCGCCGAATTGCCGCTCGGCGGACTCCCGATATTCAACCCGTCCAGCGAGAGACGCCCCTCGTTCGCCCGGCCACCGTGAATGGGAAATGATGCCGTCGCGGTCGCGGTAACCGTATCGTTGAAGTTGGTCACGACGCCGGGGACGAGGGCGAGCAAGGCGTTGTAACTACGCACCGTGGGAATCGACCTGACAAGCTCCCCGCTCAGCGTCACCTCTCTCTTCGCGGTGTGGACGTCAACCACGGTGACCTCAGCAGTGACGATGACCGTTTCTGCCAGGGGTCCAGTTGCGATCTCCGCGTTGACGGTGGCGGTCAACGAGCCACTGAGCTCAACGCCTTCCTGTTGGTGGACACTCAAACCCTGCCGCGAGAACTTCACCAGATAGGTGCCAGGCCGCAGGTTTTCGACACGGTATCGCCCGGTTTCGTCGGTAACGGTCGCACGGAGTCTCTCGATGAGCTCTGGGCTGCTTGCCTCCACGACGACGCCGGCGATCGGAGCGCCAGACGAGTCCTTCACAGATCCGGCAATCGCTGCTTGAGCGAACGCGACCGCGGGGATGCTAGTCAGCCAAGTAACAATGAGGAGCGTCTTCATTCGTTCTGCCAGAGGTTCACCCGGCGAGGCGAACTGTGTACGGCATGAGCTCAGAACGTTCCGGGTGACTAGAGAAGAGGCACTTCCCCTAATCTAGCTTAGCTTGGTCCTCCGCTTTGCCCAGCTTGTGCCCCTCAGAGGAAAGGCGTAAGGTGTACGGTCAGTCACGCTTTTCTGAGCCTCCGGCCACTTCGCTGGGCGTTCTTCAGCCCTGGCCTCTGCCCTCATCAAGGCTCATTTCCCAAAGAAATCAGGTTGACATGATCACATCCCTTCCCCGCTACGCACCACTTGCCGCACTGCTGGAGCAAGTCCGCGAACAATACCGAGAAATGCCGGGGCTCACGTTGACGAAGCCGCAGGCCATGCTGCTATTTGGGGTAGCACCCTCGGTGTGCGCCGCGATGCTCAGGGCGCTCGTAATGGAGAACTTTCTGTCCCGCGCCGGAGATGGCCTGTTTGTCCGATCGACTACGGCGCCGTGCCGGCCGGCCTGACCACGATGGTCGCGCGGCGCCTGCCGACGTCGCCGATGCCGTCAGCCGCTTCCGGTTCCGACCTGATAGTGACGCTCAGCGCCGATGCGGGCACGCCGAGGCCCAGAAGGATCGTCTCGAGCTTCTTCGCCCGTCGCGCCACGACAACTGGGCTCTCGCGTAGTGTCTCTCCGGTGGACAGCAGCGACGCACCGCGATAGGTCGTCACTTCCACGCGGGCCGCGCCCGTTTCTCTGACGTAACGCAGTGCGTCATTCACGATCCGGGTGACACGTCCCGGCATGAAGTCGCTGTCGAAATCGAACGGAAGTGTGTACGTGCGCACGGCAAACGGCGGTGTCAGCGGCGCCGGCACAGCGGCGGGTGCGGGCGCCGCTCCTGGACGGACACTCGACGGGCCGGGACCACGCGGGGCGTGTGGCGCCTCGATGCCCTCCTCAGCCGGCAGCATCGTGTTGCACGAAGGCTCGAGCTCGGGCATCACGGACGTGACGACCGGTTTGAGAACAATGCCGCCGCATACCCGCGGCTCGTTCGAGACTGTCCCCTCGACCAGCACCTTGTGCCCCAGTTGCGGAGGATACCAGGCAGCGCCGGTATCTTCCTGGATGCCCAGGAAGTAGAGCTCGCCTTCGAACTCCGCCAGGAAGCACGGCACCGTTTTCGTGTCGCGCACGACCGGACAGGCCAGGAAGTTGCGGCGATCGGCCGGCGGCTTCTGCTGCGCAAGCGCGGGAGCCGCAATCAACGTCGCGAGCGCGAATATGCCCTGGAGCCGATGGCGGCGTCGTGTTGGGTTCATCACAGCACACTCAGGAAGTTGACGAGGTCCTGCTTTTCACGCTCGCTGTATTTCGCGTCGAAGCGGCGATCGTAATAGTCGACCAGCTCACGCAAGCTGCCTGCAGCTCCATTCGAGAAGTACGGCGCGCGCGCGGACAGTCCGCGCAGCTGCTGCATCACGATCGCGCCGATGTCAGCGCAGCGGCCCGAGATCAGGGCGCGTCCTGGATCGGTCGTATAGATCACGCGGCCGAGAAACGGATGCGGCGGCGCATCTTTGTCGCAGGTCAGCTTGAAGACCGGCAGGGACTGCGGGAGCGAGGCCTCGGCCAGCGCCGGTTCTGTCCAGCGCGGAAACGTCGTCGTCCCGAGATCGACATACCCAGGGGCCAGGTCCATGCCGACCAGTTTGGAGTTATGGCAGGTGGCACAGGTCCGCTTGAGAGGATTGCCGAGGCCAATCGTATTGATATGGGTGGCATCGCGAATCCAGATCGGACGCAGAAAGAAGACGTCCGACCCCCGCGCCACCGACTCTCGGAACGCGCGCTGCCCGCTCGTCAGCGGCGCCGACGCGTCGATCTTTTTCCAGGGCTCGAAGAAGCCGAACACCGGTGTGTAGATGTTGTCGCCGAGCGAGCGCTGTCCGGCCGCGAGTGCCCGAGGCCCGAGGCCGTCGGGGCCACGCTCCTCGACCAGATTGCCGCCCATGGCGCTGCGCGTCTGCGCCACATACACCTGGCTCTCGAATCCGACGATCTTCGCAATTTCGTCGTTCGAGAGGGCGCGGGTGAGCTGGAGATGATCGTGCGCCGCGCTGCGTGCCTGCGTGCGTAACGTCGGCTCGCGGGCGTCGGACATCAGATTCATGCCCACCGGTGTTCCCGTCTCCGGATCGACATCCATCAGCTCGCCTGTCTTGATGTTGAACGGCGGGGAGCCCGAGGCGACGTACTTCAGATTCGCGGCCACGCGCGGGCGCCGAAACACCGAGACGGTCGGCGTCGCGCTGCGCAGGCCATACATCGAGTCCTTGTTGCACGTCGACGGATCGCTGACGACCTCGATCGTGAATTCCGGGATGACGCGCGTGCCGTTGGCCACGACCGGCGGCCATGGCAGGCCGATGCGGAACAGCCCGCGCTCGAGCAGAAGAGAATGCGACGAGGCTAACTCCTGTGGCAGGCTGGGACAGTTCGAGCCGTCGACCGAGGCAAACAGCGGGTCGCGTCCCGCCGTCGCACGCCACTGCTCGCGAACCGCGTCAAGCGAAAGGCTCATCGCGTTGGCTGGCTGGTGGCAGGTGACACAGGCCCGCCCATTCGGCCCGAGCGGCTCGAAGAACGGGTGTCCCCTACTCTCCATCGCTCCGTCGACGTTGAGGACGCCGATCTCGCCGGCGCCGTTCGCGTAGGTCAGCGAGGCGCGCATGGGTTCGCCGCTGCCAGCACTCCACCAGCGGTGGACTACGGCATCGGCCCCAGAACTCTGCGCGGCGATGCCGGCAAGGCCCACAGCGAGACCAAGCACCGCTCCAATGAACACCGTCTTCTTCATACCGAGCGACTCCGACGCTCACGACCAGCACGAGCCCGATACAGATGTATTTTCCTGTCGCTCGGGTGCTCGCGCTGGTCCTGAGGAGGTTCCTATTTCCTTCCTATTTCCCTACGGCTTTCCACAGTTCCGCCTTGGTCTGCGGGGCGGCCGATGTATGCACGTTGATATAGCGATCGAAGTCCACGAGCTTGAGCTTCTCGAGAGCCGGAACCAGGGCTTTGACGTGATCGTTTCCTGGCTGCCCCGGCGCAGGCAGCGAGAAGTCACCCTGGAAGAGCACCTTCTCCTTGGGGATATAGGCGACCATCAAGCCGTTCGAGTGGGGCGCAGGAAATATGTGGTACATCTCCACCGTTCGCGTTCCATCCGAGTAGACCTTCTTCTCCGACACCGCCTCGATCTTGGCTTTCTTGGGACTCTTTGCGAGCGTGTCGTTCAGCAGCGTTCTTGGCGTGTTGAGCGCTTTGTCGAAGAACTCCTCGTTGTTCTTCTGCGTCACGATCGTCGCGCCTTCGGCGACCAGCGCCGGCAGCCCGCCAGTGTGATCCGAGTGAGGATGCGTGTTCATGACGTAACGGATTGGCTTGTTGGGAATGAGCTTCTTCGTCTCCGCGATGTACGCGAGGCCACGCGCCTCGGATTGGCCGGCCTCGAGCATCATGACGTAGTCCTTGAACTCCACAATCACCGAGTCGTAGCTGCCGGGGCCCGTGGTGAGCCTGTAGAGGCCGTCACCGAGCTTTTCGGAAGTGACCGTCAGAGGCGCTGGCGCTCCACCGCCGGGTCCGCCGCCACCAGGGCCGCCACGACCCGCGACCGGTGCAGGTGCAGGAGCCAGCGTGGCGACATCGGCAGGATTAGCCTTCGCCGCCGTCACCGAAACTTCAAAGAACGGCAATCCGCCACGAGTCTGCACGATCCTTGTCGGCGCCATCGCGCCGCCAAAATCCTTCCAACCCGTATAGGTGGCGACGATGTGCATGTCGCCCATGATGTTTTCACCCAGCCACGTCTCGACGCGATCGACGAGATTGTTTCCATTCAAGTAACCGCTGATGACGTAGTTCTTGCCAGAGGGCGCCTTGACCGCAGGGCTCCAGGTCAGGACTGTGAGGTTCCCGCGACGGCTCGCGGTCGCGTTGTTCGCAGCCGCACCTTTCAGGAAGCCCCAAGGCGTGATGTAAAGCTCCACGGATTGGGCCCACGGTTGCGAGACGTCCGCCTGTTGCGGCGTGACTTGCTGGAAGAATGTTCCGGCTATCGGAGCCGTGGCGCCGCCGCCGGCAGGGTTGTTCGTCGCTCCCGTATGTCGCGACGCTGGGGCGGTCAGGTCAATCACGCGAACGTAGTTGTTGATCGGCCGCATCGGATCATGGGTTGCCCTGCAGTTCATGTCCGCCGCGTTGGAGCCACATTGCTGGAAGGCCACATCCTTGGCGGCTCCCGAATACGTGATCGACTTGGGATCGCCCAGCGCCTTTTGCGCGTCGGCGATTACGGCCTTTGCATCCTGCGCCATCGCGTTCCCAGACAGAAACGTGAGGCAGATTGCGATTACATAAAGTTTGTTCGACACAGCTTGTCCTCCGTACGGCAAAGCAAACGTGGCCCGTTCTTATTCCGGCCTATTCCTTACCATGAATTCGGGGTCACGAACAGGACGGCTCAACTGACGATCCTCGGCGACCGTTCACATCTCTCAGAGGAGCTCAAGAATCAGGATGGCCCTGACGGTGGAAAGCGGCTTGTAAGTTTGTCCGTCTCGAGACCGTCGGTCGCGTCCGACCGGTCTTTTGCTCAATAAATGCAGGGCTGCAAGCCCAGACCCGCCTCTGCTGGAACGGCATCTTGTTTGCTTCCCCAACGATGAACTCACTACGTCATGACAGTCCCATTCCCGTTTCAGGCCGTCTTGCTCGACGTTGACGGAACCTTGATCGACAGCAACGGCGCTCATGCCGAGGCGTGGACCCTGTCGTTACGGGAACACGGGGTCGCGGCCGAGGTGGAACGGATTCGTCCGTTGATAGGCATGGGGGGAGATAAGCTCCTGCCGGCCGCAGCCCAGGTCAGCGAGGACTCGGCCCTGGGACAGTCCATTGCGCGCCGTAAGAAGCATATCTTTGAGACGCTGCTTCCTTTCATTTCTCCAACGCCAGGCGCGCGGCTGCTGCTCGAGTGGCTCGACGACCAGGGAGTGGATCTGGCGATCGCCACATCCGCGAACGACCGAGAGATGCGCCCCCTGCTGAAGAGGGCGGGCATCGACGATCTCATTCGTAAGCGGACGTCAAAAGACGATGCGGCGAAGTCCAAGCCCGATCCGGATATCGTACGCGCCGCCTTGGCGCGGACTCGCGCTCCGCGTGAGTTAACCGTGCTGATTGGCGACACACCCTACGACATCGAGGCGGCTCACCGCGCGGGCATCGGAGCGATCGCGCTACGTTGCGGCGGACACTGGTCCGATATTCAGCTCCGGGGAGCCCTGGAGATTTTCAACGATCCTGCAGCGCTGCTCGGGCGTTGGCAGGAATCGCGAACAGCTGTCATGCAGAGTGTCTGCAGATAAGAACTTGCCCCTCGCTCCCGACGTGGTGAACGATTCCCGTCCGAAAACCGTAGCGTGGCTGGTTGGCGGTGGCGAGCTCGGGGCACGGATCCGAGCTCTCGATTGGTCGCGAACGCCTCTTGGTCCTGTCGAAGGGTGGCCCCAGAGCCTGCGGAGCGCCATCAGCCTCCTGCTTCCCTCAAAAGCCCAGATCGTGCTGTTCTGGGGACCTGAGCTCGTCGCCCTCTACAACGACGCGTACAAGCCTGTATTTGGAGGAAAACACCCGTGGGCACTCGGTCAACCGGCTCGCGAGTGCTGGCGCGAAGTGTGGGACGTCTTGAAGCCATTGTTCGACGGCGTTACTCAGACTGGAGAGGCCTTCTGGGCGCGGGACCATTTGTTCTATCTCGAGCGCAACGAATACGTCGAGGAGACGTATTTTGATGTCTCCTACGATCCGGTACGAGACGAGACTGCCGGTGTGGGCGGTGTCTTCTGCATCGTCAGCGAGACGACCGGAAGGGTTCTCAGCGAGCGTCGTCTCAACACCCTTCGCGAGTTGAGCGCACGCACAGAGACCGCCCGAAGCATCGACGCGGTGTGTCGAGGGGCGCTCGACGCGATGGCCACGGATCCCGGCGATCTCCCCTATGCGCTGCTCTATGTTCTCGCATCGGATACGACGGCTCGACTAGTGGGATCGTACGGAGCCACGCCGACCGAGGCGGCCCGCGAGATCGACCTCGCGTCCAACCGACCAGGGATGGAGCCTCTCGCGCAAGTGATGCTCGCTCGAACAGCCGCGGAATGCTCTCCGGTGCCTTGGCTCGATGTGCCTGCGGGCTCGGCGGATCCCCAGCGCGTGGTTATCCTCCCCCTCCGATCAGCGACGGCTATGATGGGGTTCCTCGTCGCCGGCGTAAGCCGCTTCCTGGCACTGGAGCACGGCTATCGCGACTTCTTTGGTCTCGTCGCGGAAAAGATCTCGACAGCGTTTTCCAATGTACGGGCGCTAGAAGAAGAACGCCAACGGGCCGAAACACTGGCCGAATTGGATCGCGCGAAGAGCGCCTTCTTCACGAACGTGAGCCACGAGTTCCGCACGCCGCTCACGTTGATGCTCGGGCCAACCGAAGATGCGCTCGGGTCACCGAGCCGCACGCTGGCCGGCGAGAGTCTCGTGACGCTCTATCGCAACGAACTGCGCCTGCTCAAACTCGTCAACGCTCTCCTCGACTTCTCGCGGATTGAGGCCGGCCGTATGCGCGCCTCGTATGCGGCCACCGATCTCTCGAAGCTGACGACGGAGCTGGCGAGCGTCTTCCGCAGCGCCGTCGAGCGCGCTGGCCTTGAATACATCGTCACATGCGATCCGTTGACCGAGCCCGTGTACGTGGATCGCGAGACGTGGGAAAAGACGGTCCTCAACCTGATTTCCAACGCGCTGAAATTCACATTCGATGGACGGATCGAGGTCTCGTTTCGCGACGAGGGCGGCTGCGTAGCGCTTACGGTCCGAGACACCGGTATCGGCATTGCTGCGGAAGACCTGTCGCGTGTGTTCGAGCGCTTCCATCGCGTGAAGGGAGCGAAGGCGCGTACCCAGGAAGGCTCGGGCATCGGGCTGGCGCTGGTGAACGATCTCGTGCGGCTGAGTCGCGGGACGATTGACGTCGAGAGCACGGTCGGCGCAGGCACGACTTTCACCGTGCGGCTCCAAAAGGGAACCGCTCATCTACCGGAAGACGCGATCACCTCGTCGCCACCCGATACCGCCGCCATGGTTCGGAGCACGGCGTTCGTCGAGGAGGCGCTGAGGTGGATACCCGGGGCGGATGCGACCAGCGTGACGACTCGAGATGCGAGCACGTCCGCCGAAAGCCTCCCACCGACTGACACGCTCAAGACCGAGCCGGGGCGTGTGTTAGTCGCGGACGATAACACCGACATGCGGGAGTACCTCACGCGTCTACTGAGACACCACTGGGCGGTTGAGGCGGTGGGCGACGGCGCCGCGGCGCTTGCCGCCGCTCGAGAGCGGCCTCCGGATCTGGTATTGACCGACATCATGATGCCGGGGCTCGACGGATTCGAACTCCTTCGCGCCCTGCGCTCCGATGAGCACACCTCGAGGATCCCTGTGGTGATGCTTTCCGCGCGCGCCGGCGAGGAAGCGCGGATCGAAGGGCTACAGAGCGGCGCGGACGAGTACCTCGTAAAGCCCTTTTCCGCGCGCGAGCTTATCGCCCGCGTCAATTCGCAGCTCGCGCTCGCCAAACACGCGCGGGAACGCGAGTCGCTCCTCGAACGGGAGCGGGTGGCTCGCCAGGAGGCGGAGCTTCAGAAGCAACACCTCTATGCGCTTTTCATGCAGGCGCCAACCCTTGTTCTCGTGCTGCGAGGACCAGACTTCATTGTCGAGCTCGCCAACGATCTGGTGTGTCAGGTCTGGGGGCGCCGTCATCAGGACGTGATCAATCGTCGGCTTCTCGACGCCCTTCCGGAACTTCGAGGACAGGTCTTCGAGGAATCACTGGAGGGTGTTTATCGCACCGGAACCCCGTATATTGGCAAAGGTATCCCGGCCAGACTGGATCGACGAGGGGACAGCACCTTCGATACGGTGTACTTCAACTTCGTCTCTGTACCGTTTCGGAACGTCAGGGGCGACATCGAAGGCGTCTTCATGACCGCATCCGAGGTGACCGACGAGATTCTTGCTCGCGATCAGTTCGACCAGTTGCGACAGTCTGCCGAGAGCGCGAACCGCGCCAAGGATGAATTCCTCGCGATGCTCGGCCACGAACTACGCAATCCTCTCGCTCCGATTCAGACGGCGCTGCAGCTGATGCGCCTGAGAGGAAATAACACCGCCGAACGTGAACGGATGGTCATCGAGCGTCAGGTCAATCATCTGACCCGCCTGGTCGACGACCTCCTGGACGTCTCGCGCATCGCCCGCGGACCGGTGGACTTGGACAGGACTCGTATCGAGATCGCCGAGGTGGTGGCCAAGGCCATCGAGATCGCCAGCCCGCTGCTCGAGCAAAGAAAGCACGCGCTCGACGTGCGCGTGCCGAGACATGGATTGATTGTAGATGGCGACTTGTTCAGGCTGGGTCAGGTGATGTCGAACCTGCTGACAAACGCAGCGAAGTATACGGAATCGGGAGGCCGCATCACCGTTCACGCTGCGCGGGAGGGTAATGACATCGTGATTCAGGTGCGCGATACGGGCATGGGGATTTCCGGAGAGATGCTGCCTCGTGTCTTCGATCTGTTCGTTCAGGAACGGCAAGCACTGGATCGGTCGCAAGGCGGGCTCGGCCTCGGCCTGACGATCGTCCGAAGTCTCGTGGCTCTTCACAACGGTACGGTGACGGTAAACAGTGAAGGGCAGGGACGCGGCAGTGAGTTCGTCGTTCGACTCCCGGCCGCGTCAGGGAATGCGGAAGAACAAGACTGGGACACGACTGCGGACGAGCCAGAGGCACGCGCCTCACACGCCAACGGACTCCAGATTCTTGTGGTGGACGACAACGAAGATGCCGCGGAGATGTTGGTGCATGCGCTGGTGTCGAAAGGCCATCGGGCGCGTATGGCGCACGACGGTCCCACCGCACTCCGGATTTGCGAGGAGTTCAAACCCAGCGTTGCCGTGCTCGACATCGGGCTGCCCGTCATGGACGGCTACGAGCTGGCCGGACGCCTTCGGGAACTGTCCGGCATGCAACACCTTCGACTGATCGCGGTTACGGGCTATGGGCAGGAGACCGATCGGCAGCGAACGAGCGCGGCTGGATTTGACCGGCACCTCGTCAAGCCGATCGACTTCGAGGAACTCGAGAGTGCTCTTCTCGGGAACGGCAGGAGACTCAGAGTCTGACGGCTGTCGACCTGTGCCAAGCCGGTGGGCTGTCGTGCCTAGGGTCCGGTACGCAACTGAATGTCGAGCCTACTCGGATGACCGTCGGTTAGCCGCACCAGTCGCTCCTCGGTGACGTACCCTTCTTTGCTCACTCGTATCGTTTTGTCTCCCGGCGGCAGATAGCGGATCGTCACCGGGGCGGTGCCCCATGCGATCCCGTTCACCGTTACTCGCGTTCCCAGCGGTTCCGTCGTCACGACGAGTTCGGTCACCGAATCCGCGGATGTTTGGGCTTCAAAATCGGCTATCACCGCAGGGTCGGCGATAGAAGGCACCACCACTGTGGTCGCGGTCGTTTCCGCTACCGCCAGCACGCCCTCGGAAGGCGACGGTGGCGCAACTTTGTCCAACTGCTTGCGCTGGGACGTCGCGACCACCGCGTCGGGCGGCGTCTCGCGAACCGGCCCTGCGCGCAGCGATGAATCGGTGACGCTACGCAGTTGAGCGTCACGATCGGGTGCCGATTCGCGTTCCCCGGTCCCACGCCAAAACAATGCGGCCGTCAGTACGAGACCGATACCGACCACGATCGGCACTGCCCCGCCCGAAAGGGCTGATGTCTGGGTCCGCCATCTGTCAGGCACCGGCTCGGGTGCCACGGACGGCTTCGAAGCGCGCTCGAGCTGCGCTAACGCAAGATTCTGATCGAGGTGGACTGCTCGGGCGTAGGCGCGTATCTCGGCGCGTCGGTAGAACGCGCCTGGTACGGCCGTCAAGTTGTCGCGTTCGAGCGCCTCGAGATGGTGTCGGGGGATTCTTGTCTCGTTCGAGATCTGGTCGACGGTGAGACCGCAACGTTCACGGGCGCACCTAAGCAATTCACCGAGTCCAGCGCTGTCGCTTTCGTGCGTGGGGGTCTGAGCCGTGTTCATAGCCGTTCACTGTCTTGTGCCGACCGACGGATGCGAGGCGAGGTAGCCGACGCAAATGCCATTCCAGCGCGGACTGAGAATGTTTTCCCCGAGTGCTGGCGGAGTCTCGTAAGTTAGTGGACGAACGATGGATAGCGGTACTCAGACCGCTCAGAAACGAGGCAATTAGTCTCCCAAGCGCCGAACAAATGTGCGGCCGCTCTCCATGCTGACGCCTTGGCCACAGGCGGGACCCACGGCCGCCCGTGGGCACGAAGACGAACACTCAGAGTTTCGCGTGGTCCCGCACCCGATCGCGCTGGGGCGCTTGAATATTTGCCAACCAATAGAGTGGAGCGGCAACCAAATACCGTGGTTCGGCAGGTCAGGATGGATGATGAGTGCGCGCTGGCACCCATGCGCGCCGGAAGGAGACAGAATGATTGGCAGAATGTGGTTGAGGAGACGGGGGGCGTCCATCGCCTGCGCGATGATGCTGATGCTCGCCGCCGGCGAAACGCGGGCACAAGGAACCCCGCCGGCGACACTGGCGAAGGTAACGGTGTCGGTCGAAGACGCCAAGAAAACGTTGATGAAGATGCAAATCAACGCCGCGACCGCGAGGGCGCTTGTCGACGCGTGCGTCGAATTCGCCCGCTCGACAAATGCCTCCTACTCTGTTTTTGTCGTCGCGCCGACCGGCGACATAGTCGACGCCCACATCATGGACGGTCAGTTCCCTATCGCGGTTGAGGCGGCCATGCTCAAGGCCAAAACGGTGTTGTATGCACGGACATCGTCAAGAGCCATCACGGAGCGCTTCAGCACGACCGACTCACGCATGATCAGGCTCGACCTGGGCGAGGCCTCCGGCCTTGCCTACTATTTCGCAGGCGGCGGCCTCCCGATTGTCGTCGAGGATCAGTTGATCGGCGCGATCGGAGTCGGTGGCGGTGCACAAGAAGAGATGTGCGCATACCAGGCGCTCACGAAAGTTCTCGGGCCGCAACCGCCGCTGGCGCCGCCCAGGCCACCGGCTGCCACGCCCACCGTCGCACCTGCTTCGGGCCGCTAGACTAGGGCTGTTTTCACGACCGCGTAGTGAACGGAGCGGACGGAGCAAACGGAACCACACGGAGAAACGAAGAGAACGGAGTAGCGGGTTGTCACAGACATTGCCTCCGTGACTTCGTTCCTCCGTGTGACACCGTGCCCTCCGCGTGCTCCGTTCGCTTCACCGCTGTGAAAAACGCTATAGGAATACTGGTGAGAGACGGGCGGACGGCTCACAAACCCAGAAGCGCTGCAGGATTCTTGCGGCCCGCTTGGTCGAGCTCTGCGTCCGTCATTCCCAATTCATTCAGACGTTTGACGAAGGCGGCAAAACCGTCGGCGGGAATCCCAATCGGAGACGCGCCCATGTCGCTCGATAGAATCGAGCTTCCCGCTCCAACGGCCCTGATCGCGGCAAGGATCTGCTCGACGGTAGTGCCACGCCACGGCCGAAAGCGCTCGGCGGGCGAATTGGGCCCCAGGTAGACGCCTATGTACGCGTGTTCGATGAAGGCACCCAGACGTGCCGCCTCGCGTTGATCATCGACGGACATGTTGATAGGGTCGTAGTCAGCATGCGTGCAGACGATCTTTTGCACGCGCGCGGCCTTCGCTTCCTTGATGAGGGCGAGCGCTTCTTGGGCGACAGATGACAGGTCTGCAGGACCAGATCGTGTTTCGCGCACAACGCCAAAACTTCATGCATCGCGGGGACGAGCTTCGCACCGTTGAACACGTCAACGGGTGATCTGTCGATCTTGAAACGCTCAAAGTGGTTGCGAGAGTCGTTGCTAGGCATCCAGACGACACGGCCAACCTTCTCCGAACCGGCGCCACGAAGGTTCACCATCGCCTCCACGGCCGCTGGATTGACGCCGCCGCTGGACCAGTTCAGGACGATGCCCCCAAACACCTGGATTCCCTTTACCTCGCTGTTTGCCGCGGCTGCCCTCGAAACCGTCTCAAAAGCCGTGCCTTTCAAGACGATTGCGCGCAAGCCTTTATCGCGTGCGGTGCGTGCAGCCTCCACTGCGTTGACAGTCCGTTCGGCAGTGTCAGGGGACGTGTGGACGTGAAAGTCAATCATTCCCGCGGTGAGCTGCGTCGCCGACCCTCCCGTCGGCAGTTGTTCCGTTCGCGCCAATGTCGACGCTCCAGCCAGGACGCTGGCCGCGAGAGCCCCGGACTTCTCGACAAACACACGACGGGACACGCGGCGGCTCATGAATGACAACTCCTTAGCGGCCGACGGAAGACTCCGCCAGCCTCTGTAGTCTTCTCGGCAGGGCGTGAGTAGGCACGATCAGCGGCCCGAAGCGGCCTTCAACTTCTCGCGGTACTCGGGATAGAGCGTCTCAGGATAGCCTAGCGCCGCTTCTCGAGGGACCCCGTACTTCCTGGTCATCTCGTTCATGAACTCCTCCGGCTTCTTTCCCCACAGGTAGTGCGGGACGTCGCTCTGGGCGGTGGTCCCCTCGAACGTGACGATGCACGGCGGTGCGATCGGCGTCATTCGGGTCGGAGAGACCTGAAAGTTCCTCGTCCAGATGAGCGGCTCGCTGAGATATACGGGGTCTTCGATGACGGCGTACAACATCAACAGGTTGCCATGACGGTAAAAGCGCGTGGTCATCGTCGCCCGATCGCTGCTCGGCGGCCCATTCTTCCGGATGAAACTCGCCTTCATATGGGTCGTTCGGGTGACGAGAGTGTTCCCGTCCCACTGACCCGTCGCGAAGCCGCTCCGCGTGTAATCCGCGTATTTCGAAGGGTGTGGCCGACCGTCCATCCAGATGTCGAGCGGCAGCTTGTCGTGCCAGGCACCGATTGTGTATTTGATGATGCTCCCCCGGGCCAGATTGGACTGGGCAGAAATCTTCATCCCGAACGGCCCGGTCATGAGGTAGGTCGGAGCCCACCCCTCGCACTGGCGTTCGATCATCCCCAGCTGCGATTCCGAGTAACTCAGGGCTCGTGCCCGCCCTTCGTCGTTCAGAGGAAGCCCCATGTAGTCAACTGGAACCGTATCGTTGGAAACATCTTCGTTGTTTGTGGGCGCCCACGAACCCTCGAATTCTGGCAATCCCGAATCGTTTAGCTGCGCATGTGCAGACTCGCGAAGACCAAGGGCTGCACAAAGCACCAGCGCACACAGGGAGAACAGCCAGGACGTTACCAGGTGGCGACGCATGGCGTGGGATTCCATCTGGACTCCTCCCTGTCTCGCTTGAAGTGTGAGCTCACGACAAATGGTCGCGCCAAATATCGAGGATCCTCGACCACTGTCGTCACGATCAGCACTCGGTCGTCCTGTCCGTAGGGAGCAACCACAAGGTACTCAGTGACCAGGGCGTCTGTACTGAAAGGCACGCCGTTTCGGCGCAGGTATCCGGCACGCATGTTCGTGGTTGTCACCGATAATGTTCGCGCAGGTGCGTCCCATCTGGCGATCGAATGCCCCTGCCACGTCCGCTCGCGCGGCGGCGGCGATGCCGCAAAGTGAAACGTCCGCCTCTGCATGCCGGCATCACTATCAATGTGCAGTGTATTGTCGTCTTGCCAAGCGATCCGGAACCGCGCGGGGACTCGCATGATGGCAGCCGCTCCATACGCCTTACATTGATCGCCCGCAGCCTCGTCGGCTTTGGGATTCCAGCCGTCTGCCACTTTGCGTCCCTCCGGCGTGAGTGGGACGCGCGTATAGTCCCCCTTGGGTGGCGTAATCATCCGAAATCGCCAATCTTCAGTAACGTAGGAGACCCAGGTGCCGGTGAGATCCATCGGCGCCGACTGGCGCGCCGGCCTTGGTGGCGCGCCGCCGCGGTTTTGCGCGAGCAGGCCTCCCCCGTCGCTCGCGAACGCACCTGCGAGCAGAACGAGGATCAATGTGTGCTCGAAGCGCCTCACTTGGTGTCGACGAGGCTTCGGTGAACGGCCTCGATGAAGTCGCCGGTCGTCCATGAACCTGACTCCGATCCGTACCTATTGACAAACCCCTTCGCAGGTGACGCCGCCTTAATCTGTTCCAACGTTCTGCCCGCCTTAATCAGATCCTGAACGTGGTCGCGGATGATGACCAACATGTCTCGGTAGTTCAGGATGTCGAACTGATCGCCGACGTGACCGTGTCCCGGAATGACCGACGTCCCCGCCTCGCGCGACACGTCGGGCAATGAGGGGATCGCTGTCGCAATCAGGCGGTTGAGCGCGTTGATGGTTCCTTGAAGAGACCCTCCTCGCTCGATGTCGATAACCGGAAACTGTGTGGTATCGAAGATGTCACCTGCGACAATCACGTCCGAGCGGCGGAAGAAGACGATCGAATCGCCATCTGTGTGCGCAGCGGGCTGGTGGATTACTTCGATGCCCTCGTTGTTGAGATACAAGTAACGTCGGCCCGTCTCGAATGTCTCGGTTGGCCAAGCCGCAACTGGAAATGGTGACACTTGCCCCGTCGGCGCGCTCATACGCCGAAATACCCCCTCGGAGGCAAGGATAGCGACTGGCCCACTGAGGAAATAGTTCCGCGGGAAGAGGTTGGTTATCGTCGCGAAAGACGACTCGCCCGCCCGCAGAAAGGTGTCGTTGCCGCCAACATGATCCGGATCGGCGCTCGTGTTGATGATGAATCGAATCGGAACCGACGTGAGCTTCTTTACCGCAGCAACCACAGCATCGACGTTGGCCCGAGACCCTGTATCGACAAGGACGACCCCGTCGCCGCCTACCTGGACGGCAATATTGCCGCCGGCGCCGACGATCATGTAGAAATTCGGCCTGACTTGTATGACGTCCAGATCCTCAGCGGCTGCCGACGGGGCGGGCGGGCGCTGCTCTTGCAGTCGGTGTGCAGCAGTGAGCGCGGCAACAGAGAGCATGACCGCGAGCACAACGACACTCGGAAGTGCGAACAGTCTAGTTAGTCGTTTCATCGAGCGTTACTGACCCCCACGTACCCCACGATGCTCTCTGCTCAGTAGATTCACGCCTTTCCACTCGGTTGGGAAAGTTTCGCGGCACGGCTGGGAAAAGGTGCTCCCGTGCGCCCGCGATTATCGACATTTCGGCAGGAACAACAGTTCGTCGGGCGTGTCTTGGTCAACCTCAGTCTTCAGATAGAGATGTCCTGACGGCGACGTGGCGACTTCGACGTTGACGATGTCGTAGGCGTTGAGCTGAACGTAGAAGCTCCACTTACCCTCTTGAATGCCTTCAATCGCAGCATCCAACGGCAACGTCCAGCGCGGTCTTTCTCTAATCGCAACCCCGCGCCTGTGAAGCGCGGAGACCAGTCTCGATGCGTCGGGGGGCCAGACGCCGGGCAGGTTGGGTCCGCTAACGGATCGGACGCGCTCATATGGACTCCGCTGGTCGTCTTTGTCGATGCAGTCGATCTGCAGACGTGTAGACACGGTTCGTCCCCGCGTAATTTGCCCCAGTCGACGGAGAGCCTAGACGGAACGGACGGGCTCAGCTGCTGACTTGAGCGCAGCCAATACCCGCCGCGGCGTCAACGGATACTCTCGTATTCTCACGCCCGTGGCGTCGAAGAATGCGTTTCCGATTGCCGCGACAACCGCCGGCAACACTTCTTCTCCGGCCCCACTGGACTTCTCATTCAGCTGTTGGACCACGATCGGCGTGACTGCTGGATGCTCTCCGAACCGCAGTGTCTGATAGGTGTTCCAGTCCAGGCTCGTCACGTTCGTCCGGTTGAACTGCACTTCTTCCTTCAGCGCCAGGCTGACACCGTGAATCGACATGCCAACGATCTGGCTCGAGACGCTCCCTGGATTGACGGCCAGTCCGCAATCCATTGCGCCATAAATGTGTTTCGCGACCACCATTCCGTTGTCTCTGTTCACCTCGATGTCCACGACAGCCGCCGCAAAAGTGACCCGGTCGCCCTGGTTCTGTGGCAGGTGGTGCGTGCCGAGCCCAATGCCCCTCCCGGTCACGACTCTGTTCCGAGAAAGGTTCGAGGCTGCCACGCGCGGCATCCACTTCGCAGCATCCGCCGCCGCCTTCAGCACGCCCAGCCACCGCGGGTGCGAGATGTTCCGCTTGCGGAACTCGTAGGGATCAAGGCTGGCCGCGTATGCCAGCTCGTCCATCATGCCTTCCTGCGCGAAGAACACGGATGGGTCCATCGGCGCGCGCAGAGGGCCAGTCTTCAGATATCCGGGCCCGGCCACGCGATGATTAACGATGAGCCGATTCGGGACGTCGTACATGTCGGTTTGCGACAGGTGCACGTGGAAGAGAGGGCTGAAGCCGCCGCCTGGCGGCGCTGGTGCCGGTCCGAGGGCCAACTCTGTCGCCGTATCAGGCGCTCCCCATGCGGCGGGGTGGTTCCATGCCTTGCACTCGAACGCGACAAGCTTGCCGCTCGTATCGACGGCCGCGCGCAGATCAGCGAGAAGTGCTGGCCCATAGTTGTCCCAGCCAAATTCATCCTCGCGGCTGAACTGCAGGCGAACCGGCTTGCCCACCTCCTGCGACATGATCGCGGCTGCCTGTGCAACGTCCCGGTAGCAACTGGCGCCGTACGTATTCGAACCCGAGTAGTACTTCACCCGGATCTTCTCCACGGGCAGGCCGACCAGGCGTGACACGCCGTTGCGCGTTCCATAGATCCCCTGATCGGAAGAAAACACGAGCGCAGCATCCCTGCCGACGTCGGCGACGGCGCAGTTCGGCGCCATCGTCCCGTGCGACTGGTACGGCCCGCGATAAGTCGCCGACAGGACGTGGGCGCCGCGGGAGAGCGCTGCTGCCACGTCACCGGAATTGGTGTCGATCGCATCGGTCGCTTTGGCCGACCTGAAGCTGTCGAACACACCCTGGTGTCCGGGAAGCGCCTGCGCAAACGGTTCCCACACGACCTTCAACTGCCTCGCCGCGCGGATGGCGTCCCACTCGCGAGGCGCCACGACGCCCACGAAGTTGCGCCGGCGAACGATCTGGGCCCCGGGAATCCCCTTGATCGAAGATTCGTCGATGCTAACGACCGTCGGATTGCTGATGCCACGGGCGCCTTGTCCGCGAGGCCACACCACGCGCCCGTGAAGCATGCCGGGCAGACGCACGTGCTGGACGTACTCGAAAGGTACCTTTCACCTTTTCGGCGATGTCTGGCCTTGAAACTTGCCTGCCAACGATGCGGTAGTCGTCCGGGCGCTTGGGGACCGCATTGTCGAGGCCTTTGCGCGGGAGCTCGATTCCTCCCTGGTAGGAAACAGGCTCGAACGTGCGGTTGAATCGCTTTCCACCCAGCAGTTCGGCGTACGTGACGGCGCGCTGCGAATTGGCCCGCACCGACACCACACCCTTTGCCACGGCGAGCTCGTTGAGAGGGACCTTCAGCCGCTCCGACGCGAGACCCAAGAGGACTCGACGTGCCTCGGTTACCGCTGCCCTGAGCTCCGCGCCGCCGATCCCAATCGCCCGGCTGGCGGCGGTAAAGCCGTTCGTGGAGACGAACGTGTCCGTTCTGACATCCTTGACCTGCTCCAGTTGGAGGTCCAGTTCCTCGGCGGCAATTTGCCTAAGCGCCGTCGGCGCTCCCTGGCCCAGCTCGACGTAGCCTGAAAAGATCGTGACCGTATTGTCTGGATGAATGGCAAGGTACGAATCGACCTGCGCCGGATCCGGCGGACCGGAAACCAGTCCTTGCTGCGCAGCTGGGACGTTATTGCTCTGTGCCTGCGCTCCGACCTTCTCGGCGACGCTCAGGCCGACAACTACGGCTCCCGTCGTTTTCAGGAATTCACGCCGAGCCAGTCCGGACGGGTCGTTGGGTTCAGACATGAGTTGCTTCCTCCCTGTCATCTGAGACCCTCGTGCGCGGCGAGGTCGCCATGGCGCGCGCGGCGCGTTGGATCGCGGACATGATCCGCGGATACGTCCCACACCGGCAGATGTGACCGTTCATGGCCGATCGAATCTGGCTCTCGGTGGGTTCGGACGTCTTGAACAACAGCTCAGCGCCCTTGATGATCTGCCCGTTGTAGCAGTATCCGCACTGCACCGCCTGCTCCTCGATCATCGCCTCTTGCAGTGGGTGCAGCGCGGGGGCGGGTGTCACCTTCATTCTCGTGGCGTAATACGCCGGCAACCCCTCTAACGTCGTCAGAGACTTGCCGACGACCCTCGAGACAGGCGTGATACAGGAGCGGATCTCGACCCCGTCCGCGAGCACAGAACAACACCCACACTGGCCCAGGCCACATCCAAAACGCGGTCCCTGAAGCGCCAGGTCGTCGGTGAGCACGTACAGCAGCGGCGTTTCCGGCGAAGCGGAAATCGTGTGGACCTTCTCATTGACGCGGAGCTGAAGTTCGTTCGCCATTCCTCTTCCTCTCGCAGCCTCGAATCCTTACGTGCTACTTCGTCGCCGAATCGGTCTTACGCAGATACGCGCGCCTACTTCTTGTTGTTGCCGAGCATCTCCGCCTCGCCGCTCAGTCGGCGCAACATGACCCAGGTGGCCACCATGCGTCCCTGCTGGTCGCGTGCGGGCGGGAAATGGACGTTCAGCTCGTTGCCATCGTTCGAGAAGTCCGCGAAACGGCGCAGGATGGTGCCTGGCACGTTGCTCATGGCCGACATGAGATTGTGGAAGACCTGCCCGGGATACACACTGAGTGCGCCGTAGTAGCCGATGTAACCCTGGACCGCGGCACGGGCCTCCTCCGGCGTGGGCACCTCCCCTGCAAACGGTGTCGGCTTCGCGTTGATCGGCAGAAAGTGCACGCCAACGAAACCGGCCGGCGTGTAGATGATTGTGCTCGGCCCGCCGCGCTTCTGCTCGGAGAGCACCTCGCCAGTCGTCGTGATCCGCTTCTCGACGACGTACTCCCAGAAGCCAACCGCCTTCCGGAACGTCGGGCTCGGCGCCTCGATGGGTGGTATGCGTTCGTAGACCCAGCGGGTGCCGCCGCGCGACTGCGGCTCGTCAACAGAGGTCAGGGTCACGAGATCACCGGAACGTTCGATGGTCCGTGAAAACTCACGTGCGGTCAGGCTGGGGTTGACCGCGCCGCGCGCAGCGAACACCATCCGCTTCTGCGCGGGGTCCACACGGTAGCGACCCCAGAACCCACTGTAGTCATTGAGGGCCTTCACCGGGTCGGTGGCGGGAGAGTCGGGCTGATCCCTTGGCGGGGTACCGACCCACTCGAACGCATTGCCAGCTGAGTCGAGGATGAGCATGCCGCGCGGCTGCTGTATGCGCTGAGGCTTTCCCGTCGACACGCCTCGCTCGATCGACACAAGCTGCCAGGTGGCCGCGAGGTCGGCGGGGCTGATTGGCGCGGACTGCGCGGCCGCCTGTTGAGCCGCGCCGAAGACGGCCAGAGCTACGAACAGCACAACAACTCGTCGCATCGATGGGCTCCTTCTGAATCAATCGATCTTGACTCGGCGGCGGAACTGCTGATTCTCACCACAGATGAATTCGATGATCTCGTCGTCCGGCGAGACTTGTTGATTGACTCGGACCGAGAACGGCTTCGTATAGGCCTTGGGATCATCGATCGTAAATTCGATTTCGAGCTTGCCGTAAGTCGGCCGGCGGATGCGCTCGATGAACCTGGCCTGCTCGGAATAAGGACTGCCTCGCACGTCGAGCCAGCCGTCATATGGACTTGTCTCCGCCCCTCTTAAGTTGTTGGTTTCGACAACAAGCGTGTCACCCTCCCACCTGCCGACGGAGTAGCCGTACCAGAACGGCTGGACGCTGCCCTGCGGAGGCAGAGTGCGACCATCGACATAGATGTACCGCAGTCCATAGTTCGCCTCGTACATGATCGCAATCACGCTGGAGTTCTGCATGATCTTGCGCGGTTGGCCATGCGTATGGAACTGCGTCGGGCCCATCGGGAGGCAATTTGCGTCGGGATTGTCTTTCATCTCCGTCGCCATTCGCTGTTTCTTCAGCTCGGCGGCCCAGGGTGTCAGGGGCAACCCTCCCGGAATGTTCGCGCCGAGCTCCCAAAAGGCAGCGATAGGAGTTGAAGTCGGATCTACAGGCGGAGCGGGCACCTCAGCGCGGGCGGGCGGGTTGCGGAACAAACCGCGAAGCTCTGGGGGGTCGAACCTGCCCTCGCCAGTGACCCGGACCCAGTTGCCGGACAAATCCGGCTTCCCATCGGGCATGCGCGGCGTCGGCGCGTCCAGGCGGAGCCGCCCCTCGGTGTCTCTCGGCACGCCCGCCACCTGATACTTCGGCCATTGCGCCGCCAGCGGCACAGAGCAGATCGTGACGACGATAACTACTTCCGCGATCTTGCGCATATCGATCTCCTCGTCACCGATTCCCTGATCCATTCGCTCGACAACAGGCAGGCACCGTCGCGCGAAGATTTGTCAGGCACTCTCAAATGCGCCGAGGCTATCACTTCCGCGCGGTCGTCGCGACCCACCGAGCGTTCCTACGCCGGGCGGCTGGTAGACGCGGCCTTGAGTGCGGCCAGCACACGCCGCGGCGTCAACGGGAACTGACGGAGTCGCACGCCCGTCGCATCGAAGAACGCGTTCCCGATCGCCGCGACCACCGCGGGCAGGACTTCCTCGCCCGCACCGGTGGATTTCTCGTTGATTTGCTGCACGACGATCGGCGTCACGGCCGGATGTTCGCCGAACCGCAGTGTCTGATACGTGTTCCAGTCCAGGCTCGTGACGTTTGTCTGGTTGAACTGCACCTCTTCTTTCAAAGCCAGACTCGTCCCGTGAACCGACATGCCGACAATCTGGCTTTCGACAATCCCCGGATTGATCGCCAACCCACAATCCATCGCGCCATAGACGTGCTTAGCGAGGACGATTCCGTTGTCTCTGTTGACCTCGACCTCCACGACAGCCGCCGCACACGTCACGCGATCGCCCTGGTTCGGGCTGCAGGTGGTGCGTGCCGAGTCCGATGCCTCGTCCGGTCACGACTCTCGCCCCCGACACGTTCGACGCCGCCACACGCGACGTCCACTTCGCGGCGTCTGTCGCAGCCTTGAGGACGCCGAGCCACCGCGGATGCGGAGATGTTGCGCTTGCGGAACTCGTACGGATCCAGCTTGGCCAGATGCGCGAGCTCGTCGATCATCCCTTCTTGCGCGAAGAAATACGGCGGATCGAGCGGCGCGCGAAGGGCGCCGAGCTTCAGGATACCCCCGCCCGGGCACGCGGTGCTCGAGCATCCGACGATTGGGAATGTCGTACATGTCGTTCTGCGACACACGGATCTGATAGAGGCCCCTGTCGACGGTGGCACCCGGCCCGCCCGGCCCGCGGCCGCCCTGCCCCGCGCCTCCTGGCCCGGCGCCACGCGCCACACCTTGGCCGCGACCCTCAGCAGCGGTGCCCGGCGCAAGCCCTCCGCGGCCAGCCTGTTGCGGACCCAGCGCGAGAAGTCTGCGAGGCGGTGCCAACCCCATTACCGTCGTGCCCCCACGCCTGATATTCGAAGGCCACGATCTTGCCGGTGGCATCGACTGCCCCCCGCATCTCGGCGAGGTGCGCCGGACCGTAATTGTCCCAGCCGAACTCGTCCTGACGGCTCAACTGCAGGCGGACCGGCTTCTCAGCTTCCTGCGACATGATCGCGGCCGCTTCCGCGGCGTCGGTGTAGCAGCTGCTGCCGTACGTGTTCGAGCCCGAGTAGTACTGCACCCGAACCTTGTCGGCGGGAAGGCCGGTCACTACGGCAACGCTCGCGCGAGTCTGATAGATTCCCTGCGCCGAGCACATTACGAGGGCGCTGTCAGCCTTGACGTCCGCCACGGCGCAATTCGGCGCCATCGTCCCGTGCGCCTCGTACGGGCCCGCGGTACGAGGCGGATGCGACGCGGAGACCTTGTTGGCGGAGCGCGGCGTCTGCGTCCCCCGTGTCGACGACCGAGTCGTCGTTCGTCGTTGCGGCGCGGAAGGTGTCATGGATCCGCTCATGACCGGGGAACACCGCCGGGAATGGCTCCCATGTCACCTTCAGTTGTCTGGCGGCGCGGACGGCGTCCCACTCGCGTTCCGCAGCCACCCCGACGAAGTTCAGCCGGCGAACGATCAGGATTCCTGGGATGTCCTTGATCGAGGATTCGTCGATGCTGATTACCTTCGGCGGTGTGACGCCGCCGGCAACCTGACCTTGAGGCCACACGACACGGCCGTGGAGCATGCCCGGTATGCGAACGTGCTGGCATGTACTGATAGGTGCCGCGGACCTTTTCGAGCATATCGAGACGCGGAACCGATGTGCCCACGATCTTGTACTCGGCGCGCGACTTGAACGGTGCGACGTCGGGGCTGATTCGCGGTATTTCGGCCCCAATCCCGCTGTAGCGCACGGCCTCGAACTTGCGCCGAACGGTTTGTCCCCCAACAACTCACCGTAGGTCACCGACCGTTGTGGAGCACCCTTCACCGAGACGACGCCTTTGGCTACGGTCAGGTCCTGCACAGGCGCCTTCAGCCGCTCCGAGGCCAGACGCAAGAGCACGCGGCGCGCCTCGGCGGCAGCCACGCGCGTTTCCGTTCCACCGATCGCGGTGGTCCGGCTGGCGGCCGTGAAGCCGTTCGTGCACACAAATGTGTCGTTTCTGACAATCGACACCTGACTGAACTCGAGGTCGAGCTCCTCCGCAGCGATCTGAGAGAGCGCAGTCGGCCCGCCCTGCCCAAGATCGACGTAGCCAAGGTATAACGTCGCGGTGTTGTTGGGATGGATGGCGATGTACGAATCGATCGCCGCCGGATCCGGCGGACCCGACTCCAGGCCCCGCTGCCACGCACCGCCGGCGCCGCCCGGAGCCTGTGCCGCGGCCGCGTTGGCCACGCCAATGCCCACCACAATCGCGCCACTGGTCTTCAGAAAGTCGCGTCGGTCGAGGACCGGCGTGCCGTCGGCATCCTGCTTGTCGTGCTCACGCATGACGCACCTCTTCGGCCGTCTCCACCGGCCACCGCGCACAGAACGCGCGGCGGGGACCCCGGCCTCCACCCCACCGCGCACAGAACGCGCGGCGGGGACCCCGGTCGAGGCGGTAGTCGCCCGAGCCGCAATCGCCTTCGCCGCGCGCTGAATCGCCGCCAGAATTCGCGGATACGTTCCGCACCTGCAGATGTGCCCGTTCATCGCCGTGCGGATCTGCGCCTCGGTTGGTTGCGGGGTCTTGAACAGCAACTCCGCCCCCTTGATGATCTGGCCGTTGTAGCAATACCCGCACTGCACCGCCTGCTCGGCGACGAGCGCCTCCTGCAGCGGATGCAGCGCCGGCGCCCGCGACAACTTCATCCGGGCTGCGTAATACGCCGGCAGCCCCTCGAGCGTCGTCACCGCCTTGCCGGCCACACGCGAAAGCGGCGTGATGCACGACCGGACCTCCACGCCATCGATCAGCACCGAGCAGCAGCCACACTGCCCCAGGCCGCACCCGAAGCGCGGGCCCTGCAGCGCCAGCTCGTCGGTCAACACGTACAGCAGCGGCGTGTCGGGCGTCGCCGTCACGGTGCGCATCGTGTCGTTCACGCGCAACTGAACTTCGTTCGCCATTCTGCTCCTCCCTCAACCTTATAGCGTGTCTGCGCCAGACCTATGCGTCAATCAGTGAGCCGCCGGCACCTGGGGCTTCGCGGTGAGAGATATCGCCTCCTCCATGAACTGGCTGAACGTCGTGACATCTCCGTGAACCGGCGCCATAGCGTCGACCTGAATCTTTCTGTGCTGGATATTGGCCACTACGTTCCTGAGCCATGGCGCATGGCCGAGCGGTTCCCCTGGGATCATGACGCGAGGGTCATTCGGCATGTAGACGTCCGCCAGGGTGAGTATCCGCGCGCTGGCGTAGTAAATCATGAGCTGTGTCCTGGAATGGCTGCTGTCCAGGAGGTGATACAGGTTGATGGTGTTCATCCCATCCTTGAGGACACCCTGGTCGTCAATCGCCGTGATCTTGGGCGGCTTGGCGTTCGGTGTCTTGCTGTACAGATCAGGGTTGAGCGTGTGGGGATTCTTAAATATCTCGTCGAGCAGAGTCAGGTTGCTGCGATGCGTCACGATTTCGTTGACGCCCATTGCCACGGCCGTTCTGATGCCGCCCGTATGATCGCCGTGGTTGTGCCCCACGATGAGCGTCGTGACAGGCTTGTTGGGCCGGAGCTCCTTGGCCTTGGCCATGACCGCCAGCGTCCGTTCCACATTGGGCGCATCGACCAGCACCAGGCGATCGCTGAATTCCACGATGAAGCTCTTGTGGGTCGTCCCCGTGTGCTCCCAGATGCCCTTGCCAATTTCCCGGACGGCCGACTCGGGCGGCGGCGGCGGCGCCGTGCGAGGCGCTGAGACCACCGTCGCCGGCGCCGCCAGATTGCCGACATCGCCATCGACGGTCTGGCGCACGACGCGGACTTGACCGACTGTCCAGCGGCCGACCTTCCAGGTGAACAACGTCGGCAGCTGCACGCCGCTGACCGCACGATAGTCGCTCCAGCGCATTTCATTCGGCCGGTCGCCGAGCGAGTCGCTATTGACCAGTTGAACGACGCGCGACGGTAGCTTCGTGTTCGCGTCGAAGGCGACGGTCAGCAGAATCGCGTCGAGCTTGAGGTCGACGAGACGCTCGGTGCCCTGGGTCCGCACATTGCTCAGCGTCGCGTTCGGCGCGAGCGCCGCTCGCATCAGGGTGAGAGGATGGCGCAGATACTCGACGCGCCGGCCTGCCACCCCCTGGAAGGCGCGAGTCGCATTGCCGTCGCCTCCGACGTTGAAGGCGATGTCACCATCCAGCGACTGAACGGTCCGCTGCGGCCGTTCGCCGTTGAATATGGTGGATTGCGCTTCGCGTACCTGTTCGAACCGGCCGCGTCCATTTGCCAGGTCGTACGACCGTTTGTAGTCCCTGAGCTGATACACGAGGAACTGGGAGCCGAGCTCGTCGTAGGCGAACTCCTGATCGACCTGGAAGTCGTGGCCGCCCCCTTCGAACATCAACGTCTTGACCGCCAAGACTCTCTCGCGGCCCCCAAGAGCATTCACGGCGTCTGTAACGATCTGTTGGGCTGCGCCTTGCGCACGTGCGTCAGGCCGGAACAGAAGCGCGGCCACCACAACAAGTGCCGACAAGAGCGCGACACGAGACCGATTGAGGTATCTGTTCATAAGACGCTCGCCTTCGTTGAAGGAATTTGTGTGACCACGCGGAGTCCTTTCACCGGATCGCGATTCGCTGGCCACGTTATAGATCTAGAAGTTCATGTTCACGCCGAATCGGAGCACCCGCGACGCCAGCACGGCCGTCGCATTGCGCCAGGCCGTCCCCAATCGCGTGTTCATGGTAAGGACCGAATTCGAGTTCGTCACGTTGAAGACGTCGAACTGCGGCTGCACCCGCGCACCGCCGCGCAGCCGGAACGTTCGGCTGAAGCGCAAATCGAGCTGGTGCAATCGCGGCTCCTGGAAATACGTGTTGGGGAGGACAACATCGGCAATGACCGTCGACGTGCACGGCACGAGGTTCCGACACGCCGAGAGACTTCGACCGAGCGAGGGCACGATGGCGGCATTGCTCACCACCGCATTTGCCGCGGTTGAGATCCCAGCGAGATTCTGGTAGTTCGCGCTCAGTTGCAGATCCCACGGGAGCGGATAGACAACCGCAGCTTTGAACTGCGTGCCGCTCGACCACGGCGGACTGACGTGGCAGTACTCCTGCGTTCTCGAGGTCGACACTAGGGCACCCTGCGTCAGGATGTTTGGCTGATCGTTCAGGTCACAACTGTCCGTCACCGTCGTGCCGGTCGCCAGCCCACCCTGCACGTAAATGCCTTCGCCAAACCGGGCCGACATCGTCACGTCGATGCCGTTGAACACCTCTGTCTGCTTGCCGTAGTGCTCCGTCAGGGTGACCAGATTGTTCGTCTGACCGAACTTCGCGGGGACGACGTCGTAGAACCCGCAGATCTGATTGCCACCACCACCGGGCAGCCCCGCGTTTGCTGGTGCCGTGATGCAGTACTGATTGAAGTCCTGCGGCGTGACGGCCTGATTGTCGGTCACCCGGAAGTTCCCATACCACGTCCGGAAATAGCCCACATTGAGCGCGACCCTCGGCCACAGCTGATGCTGAACCTGCAGCGACCCCTGCCAGTTATACGGCCGGTTCCCTGTCAGAACGTCGTCGGCATAAGTCGTGTTCTGGACCGTGCGGCCGAAGTTGGTGTTCGAAAGCGGACCGAGCTCACTCTCTTGCGGGACGTAATCGTTGTTGCCGTCGGTCCACGCGCGCGAAGCGGTGGTAACGGTCAGGTTCACGGGGCTGTTCTGAGAGATGATGCCCGCGATCGGCTCGAAGATCACATACCGCCCCAGAAACCCCTTCACTGCCGTCCGGCCGGTGCCGAACAGATCGTAGGCTGCGCCGATGCGTGGATTCCAGTCCTTCCAGTTCGGGACGTTCTTGACCTCCGGGAAGCTGCGCGCCGGCACCCACGTGCCGGCCGGAAGATCGATGGCCGGGACGCGGCCGTTGAGGTAGTCGTAGCGCAGTCCCAGATTCAGCGTCAACCGGTCCATCGTCCACTGATCCTGCACGAAGACGCCGAGCGTCCGTTGCCGGCCTTGATCGCCAATCGGCCCTGCATAGTAGTTGACGGTGGTCGGCACGCGCCCGTTGAAGACGAAGTTCGAGTAGTTCCTTGCAGGGTCCATATAGAAGTACGCGTCGCGCCACCCGTGCATGAGTTGCATGCCTGTCTTGAGCGAATGGGAGCCTGTCACGTACGAGAGAGTGAACTTCTGATTCACCTGGCGGAACGACTGATAGCCTTGGGAGCCGTTCAAGCCGAGGCCGTACGACAAGCTCCCGTAGCTGTAGTTCCGCGACGAGTCGAGCACGTGCGGATCCGAGACGGCGCCGGCGAACTGCACGATGTTGAGCCGCCCGTTCACCACAACGTTTCCGGCCTCCAGCAGCAAACGGTTGGTGGCCGGTCGGCTCCACGTCACCTGAGTCTGCCAATTCGGATGGTAATCGGAGCCGACGGCCGCTTCCGGTGACCGCAACGTGGTACCCAACAAGTACATGCCCGGGCAATTGCAGTTCCACTCGCTGCCGAACATGCCGACGATCTTGTCCTTGGGTGTCGCTTGCCACGTCCCGCGGAACCGTGCCTCCCGGTAGCGGTTCTCGTCGTAGACCGGTCTGTTCAAGTCCGGTGTATAGAACAAGGTCCCAGCCGTTGCGTTGAAATAGTTGTCGGGGTAGTAGTCGGATGTGGCCCATGACCGCAGGCTGAGGAAGAACCAGACCTTGTCCCGTTGGATAGGACCGCCCAGCCCACCCCCCACGTCGTACCGCTTGCGCATGTACGGTGTTGACGTGACCCCTCGCGCCTTCAGCGCATCGTCCACGTTGTCCGATTGCAGGCTCTTGGCCGACCCGGATGCGTTGAGTGTGACGCTGAAGATGTTGCCGCCGTCGCGTGGCACGACGTTGATCAGCGCCCCGCCGCTCTCGAGCTCTGCCATCGCGCTCGACGTCTGCACAGTGACTTCCGTGACAGTCGCGGGATTCAAGCTCGTCATCCTGTTCCCCGCCGCGACAAGCGTGCCGAAGAACATGCCGTCGCGGAGTTGCTGGAAGTCGCCCCCGCGGCCGCCGTGAATCGTGAACCCCTGTTGGAACTCGCCCTTGCTCCCGCCGACGTCCTGGGACGCGGCGCCACTGCTGTAGTTCGCGCCGGGGATGAGCGTCGCGTAGAGATTGACAGTAGCCCCGACGGGGATGTTCTCGGTCACCTGGCGCGCGAAGACGCTTTGCTGCGAGACGTTCTGCGTATCGACGATGGGCGAAGCGCCCGAGACGGTGATCGTTTCTGCAAGGTCACCAACCGTGAGATCGGCGTTAACTGTCGACGTGAAGCCTGTTGTCAGCTCAATGCCTTCCCGGCGCAACGTGTTGAAGCCTGACAGGGTGAACGTCACCGTATACGTGCCCGGTCGCAGATCGATGATCCGGTACACGCCCTGCCCGTCGGTTACCACCGATCGGACTTTCTCAATCAGCGCCGGGCTGGCGGCTTCCACGGTCACACCCGGGAGCACGCCCCCCGACGCGTCCCTCGCCACGCCGCTGATAGTGCCGGTCGCGACGCTCTGGGCTGTCGCTGCCACTGGCAGCAGAAAGGCCGCCAGTGCAAACACCACGTGTTCCAGAAGTCTCTTCATCATCGTTTCATCATCGTTCTCTGATCGCCTCGTCTTACGTCCTCGAACTTGATGTACCAGAGCTGTCCAAAACTGCCCTAGAAGGTCATGTTCACGCCGAATTTGACCACCCGCGGGTCCAGCACGCCGGTGGGAACGTTATAGCGGGGCCCCAACCGCGTTGTGATCCCGAGTACCGAGTTCGCGTTAAAGAGATTGAAGAAATCGACCTGCGGCTGAATGGTGCCGCCATTGGGTATCCGGAACAACCGGCTAAAGCGCAGGTCGAGCTGGTTAAGGCGCGGTTCCAGATAATACGTGTTCGGGAGCACGATATTGGCCACCACCTGCGCGGTGCACGCCGCGCCGGTGCGCGCGCCGCACGCCGCCAAGTCGCGTCCGAGCGACGGCACGATCGCCACGTTCGAGATCGCCGCGTTTGCCGCCGTTGGAATCGGCGCCAGGTTCTGGTAGTTCGCGCTTGCCTGGAGCTGCCACCAGAGAGGTAATACCATCGCGGCTTTGAACTGCGTACTGCCCGACCACGGAGTCTTGACGTGGCAGAATTCCGACGTCCTCGAGTCCGAGTTCGTCCTGCCGTCGGGTATCAACTGCGGCAGATTGTTGGCGTAGCAGTTGTCCGTGACCGTGCTACCAGTGGAAAACCCGGCCTGCAGATAGCGACCGCCGCCGAGCCGCGCCGTCAGGGATACGTCCACACCATTAAACACTTCTGATGGGTCGCCGTACTTCGAGGCCAGGTCGACTAGATTGTTCGACTGGCCGAACTTTGCTGGCACTACGTCGTAGAAGCCGCAGATCGAGTTCCCCCGCCGCCCGGCAGCAAGGGATCGAGCGGCGCCGTGATGCAGTAGTGACTGAAGTCCTGCGGGGTCAGCGCGAGGTTGTTGGTCAGGCGGAGGTTTCCGTACCACGTGCGGAAGTAGCCCACGTTGAGCCCGAGCCCCCGTCCGAGCTCCTGCGAGAGCTGCACCGAGCCCTGCCAGTTGTACGGCCGATTCCCCGTCAGCACGTCGGGCGAATAGGTGGTGGTGGCGACCACCTTCCCAAAATTGCTGTTCGAGAGCGGTCCGAGTTCGCTCTCCTGCGGGATGTAGTCCCCATTGTCTGCCCACGCCCGTGTCGCACTCGTGACCATCCGGTTGGCCGGGCCATTCAGAGCCGTGATCCCGGTAACAGCCTCGAAAATCTCATAGCGCCCCAAGAAGCCTTTGATCGCAGTCTTCCCGTTGCCGAACAGGTCGTAGGCGGCTCCCACACGCGGCGTCCAGTCCTTCCAGTTCGGGATGTTCGTGACTGCGTCGAAGTGGCGTTCCGGCACCCATGTCCCCGCCGGGATGTCCACCGCGGGCACGCTCCCTTTCAGGTAATCGAAACGCACTCCCAGATTCACGGTCATCCGACTGAGGGTCCACTGGTCCTGCGCGTACAGGCCGACCTTCTGCTGCCGGTGCTTCGTCACCAGTGGCGACGCATAATAGGTGACCTGGGTCGGCACGGTTCCGTTGAACACGTAAGTCGAGTCACGCAGTGATGCCGGAAAGCCGTAGTCGGTGCCCCCAAAGCCATACAGATACTGGACACCAACCTTGACCGAATGGGACCCCGTCACGTAGGAGACGCTAAATTTCTGGTTGGTCTGGCCGAAGTCCTGGTGGCCCCACCCGCCGTTCAGGCCGAGCGAGCGTATTCCGCCGTAGCCGTAGTTCCTCGACGCGTCGAGCACGAACCGATCGTCGATCGTGCCCCCCGCTTCACCGCCTGCGCCGAACAGCGTGGACTGGAGGGTCCCCTTCAGGATTACCGATCCGGCCTCGAAGAGGAGGCGGTTGGTGGCCGGCCGCGACCACGTGACTTGGCCCTGCCAACTGGGATCGGTGGCGTAGCCGGCGAATGATTCCGGCGAGGTGTTGCCCAGGATCGCGGTGGACGCACAATCGCAATTCCACTCATTGCCGAACGATGCGTTGATCTTGTCCCGGCTGGTCAGCTGCCACGTGACCCGACCCCGCACCTCTTTGTAGTAGCTGTTGTCGAAGGCGGGGCGATCGGCGTCCGGCGTATAGAACAGCGTGCCGGGCGTCTTGTTGAACCAGTTGCCGGGGTAATACTGGGACGTCCGCCACGACCGCGTGCTGGCAAAGAACCAGAGCTTGTCGATTTGAATCGGGCCACCGATGCCGCCGCCCACGTCATACCGAGCTTTCAACGAGGGTGCCGAGGTGATCTGGCGTGCCTGCAACTCAGCGTCCAGATTGTCCGACTGCAGATCGGGATGCGAGAAATTGCCGTTGAACGTACCGCTGAACACATTGCCGCCATCGCGCGGCACGACGTTGATGAGGACGCCCCCACTCTCGAGCTCCGCCCCTCCGCTCGACGTCGTGACCGTCGTCTCGGCGACGGTCGCGGGGTTCAAGCTGGTCATCCAGTTCCCCGCCGCCACCAGCGTGCCGAAGAACATGCCGTCGCGCAACTGCTGAAAATCGCCGCCGCGGCCGCCATGGATCAGAAAGTTCTGCGAGTATTCGCCCTTGTTCCCGCCGACGTCCTGATTCGACGCCCCACCGGCGTACACCGCCCCCGGGACCATCGTCGCGTAGTTCTTGATGCCCGATCCGAGCGGCAGATTCTCGGTCACCGTGCGCGAAAAGACAGTCTGCTGCGACGTGTTCTGCGTGTCGACAATGGGCGAGGCTCCAGTGACGGTGATGGTTTCCTGCAACTCACCAACCCCCAGCTCTGCGTTGACCGTCGCCGTAAACCCGGTCGTCAGCTCCACCCCTTCACGCCGCAGCGCACGAAATCCGGATAGAGAGAACGTCACCGCGTACGCGCCTGGTCTCAAATCGATGATGCGATACACGCCCTGCGCATCAGTCACAACTGATCGAACCTTCTCGATCAACACTGGGCTGGCGGCTTCCACCGTCACGCCTGGCAACACGGCGCCCGACGTATCCCGCACGACGCCACTGATCGTCCCTGTGGACACACTTTGAGCCAATGCCGCCGTTGGCAGCATGACCAGGACCGCGCCAACCAGCAGGCTGTGCAAAAACAGTTGCATGTTGTTCTCTCCTCTCCCCGGCTGATGCGAGACACGAATCGATCCCCCGTGCACGGCTCTGAATTGCGCCAATTGAATCCCTTTCCTTGTATCCCGTGTGGGTCTTGCCGTCACGACCTCACGCTCGGTCATCCCTGCTCTCCTGAGCCCTCGGATTCGTCGCGCACAGTCGCCACACGACGCGATGTCGCCTGAGGGCCGCGACGATCCCCACCGGGCCATGGCCTGGCAGAACGACTCGGCCCAGCGCTCAGCCACAGACCCGTGCTCAGCCTCAGATATTTGGCCGAAAAGTGCGGCAATCGGCCATTGTCGAATATTTGCAGTTCGACTCTGGCGCATTAGAGACGCGTGCCACGGGACGGTTGGAAAAAAACCTGAAGTGCCCGGCCCGCAAGTGTGCCGGCTGGGCCACGCCCGTCATCGAGCTCTCGCACTTGGTGCGGCGGCCTCTCCTGTCTCGGCGATCGAAGACGAGACCGACGTTATTTTCCAACCGTCTTCAAATGACGGAATCTACTGAACTGTTGCGCGTGATGCGCGGTCACGTTATGGCATGGGCCGAGGCCCTGGCCTGGGCGAGGACCCATACCTGTTACAAATGCGATATCGTGATTCTTTCCCGGGTCTCACAATTTGCCAACCGTCGATCCTGCGCGCGCATCTATACCTCGTGTGACCGATGACGAGCTCATCGACCGCACCTTAGGAGGGGACTCCTCAGCTTTCAATGAGCTTGTTGTGAGGTACGGTCAGGCCGTGTATCGTGCTGCGCTCGCCGCGCTCGGATCAACCGCGGATGCCGAGGATGTGATGCAGGATGCCTTCGTGCTCGCGTTTCGAAAGCTCCGCTATTTCAGACACGACGCGAGCTTCAAAACGTGGCTTTTGAGAATCACATGGCGGCGCGCGCTTCGCCTCCGTCAAAGTCCCATGCGTCGTCTGCAACAACTGGTGTCGGGAGACGACTTCTGGGCTGACAGCTCTGAGCACAAACCGTCGGCGGAACACCTTCTGATCACGGCTGAGATCTATCGCGACGTTCGGCGCTTGATTCGAGTGCTTCCCAGCCGGCTGCGCGATCCTCTTCTGCTTGCCGCGAGCGGGCGGTACAGCTACGAAGAACTGTCGGGGATCTTGGGCGTACCAACCGGCACTCTGAAGTGGCAGGTGTCAGAAGCGCGGCGATTGCTCCGCCTCAAGCTTGAGCGTTTAGGACACGCAAAAACATCGTGACTGCAAAAGAAGCGCGTTACGGTTTTCGTGACTTACATCGGGCGCCACGAGAAACGCCGATGTCCGGCGAGCTACTCGACCGTGCAATCGATGAGTCCCTCCAGTGGCAGCTGATGAGACATGAGCCGTCCCCACAGGTTTACGCGAGAGTGGTCGATGCCGTTCGCGTCTCTTCGGCACGGCGTTCCGACGTTGGTTCTTTCAGGTCGTGGGCGATCGCCGCTTCCAGTGTGGCCGCGATGGTTCTTCTCGTGGATCTCGTGCTGCGCGCGACGGGAGCGACTGCGATCCACGTTGACGCCGCCGCACCCGGCCGAGGAAGCCTGTTCCTCTTGTGGTTGAGCGACACCGCGTTCGCCAAGTGGGTCAATGAATCGGAGTCGATGTTCGCTTACCCCGGGATTCTGTTCAGCCATACCTTTGGCCTTGCGACTGTCGTTGGCCTCAGCGTAGCGGTGAACGCTCGTCTTCTGGGCGCGGCCACGCGGATTTCGATGACCTCGATGGGTCCCTTGTTTCGGTACCTCTGGCTGGGGTTTTGGATAAACGCTGTCTCCGGACTCATGCTTTTCGTCGCAGATGCCCCGAGAAAGGCCGCCAACCCGCTGTTTGAAACCAAGCTGGCCTTCGTAGCGCTCGGTGTCATGGTCATGGCGATCATCGAGCGGCAACTTGTTCGACTCGAAACGGACCCGTCCGCGGCTTCAACGGGCCGCCTCAGGTTCATGGCAGCCGCGTCTCTTCTCGCATGGGTCGCAGCTATCGCCGCTGGACGACTTATCGCCTACGTATTCTAGGACGCCGATGCATGATTTCGCCGTATGGGTCAAGAGTACGGACGCCTCATGGGCCGTCACCCACTACGCGTGGATGTGGGCCACCAGCGAGATTTTGCACTTCATCGGAATGTCGATCTTGTTCGGATGCATTGGGGTGCTGGACCTGAGAATGCTCGGGCTCTGGAAACAACCCCCGGTCGCGGCCGTCAATTCGCTGGTGCGATGGGGCATCCTCGGGTTCTTGATCAATGCGGTCACGGGCCTGCTATTCTTTGTGGGCGAACCGCTTCAGTACATCGACAATCCCGCCTTCTTCTGGAAGATGCTTTTCATTTTTCTTGCCGGATGGAATGTGGCGCTATTCTACGTGACGGGCGTTGCTGACGAGGTTGAAGCGTTGGAGGAAGGTGACGAGGCCCCGGTATCCGCGAAGGTCGTGGCTGGGACTTCGTTGTTTTTGTGGATTGGCGTCATGTTCTTCGGGCGCATGCTTCCGTACCTGGGCTCGTCCTTCTGACTCCTCGACGATCGCGTGGTTCTGCGGCTCCTGTTGACTTTCTCGGAGGACGGCGATGAACGCAAGATTCTTCAGTGTCCCAATGATCGTCGGCGTTCTCATGGCAACGTTGCCACTACAGGCTCATCATTCCCTTGCGTCCCAGTTCGACGAGAGCAAGCCGTTGACGCTGCAAGGCGTGATTACGAAGGTTGAGTGGGTGAATCCGCACGTGTATGTCCACCTCGATGTAAAGGATCCAAGTGGAGCGGTTGCGAACTGGTCACTCGAGACGCTGCCTCCCACCACGCTGCGACGCGGCGGCCTCAGGAGCGACATGCTCGGACAGGGGCAGGCGGTGACAATCCTGGCCTATCACGCCAGGGCGGGCGGGAATCTTGCGTTCCTGAGGAAGATCACCTTCGCAGATGGCCGCGAGGTCGTCGTCTGGGTTGGGGACATCAAGGAAGCGAAATAGGGGCCCCCAGAGATCGCTACAGGAACAAGGGAGTTGCGATGAGTCCACGTAACACGTTCGGTCGGGATGTTCTAGGCTGGACGGGCGTTCTTTTTCTTGGGATAGCCATGTCCCTCTCGGCGCAAGCTCAAGCCCCGGCAGCGCCGCAAGCTCCCACACCTCGAACTGCCGACGGACGTCCGGACCTCACCGGAATCTGGGCGGCTGGAAACGCGAACTCTCCTGCCCCTCAACAAGGCAAGTCGGTTCAGGTGTACCTCAACGTTCCAGGCCTTGATCCGAACAGCCCGACGGTGTTCAAACAGATGGACTCGCTGACGGTTGAACGGAGAGCCGCGAGCCCCAACAAGCCATCGTACAAACCTCACTTGCTGGCAAAGGTCAAAGAACTATCTGAGCTACAAGCGAAACTCGACCCGGCCTTCTTCTGCAAACCGCCCGGAGTGCCCCGCATGGGACCACCGACCCAAATCGTCCAGACTCCGGGTCAGGTTGTGCTCCTCTACGGCGATCACAACATGTTCCGGGTTGTATATACAGACGGGCGTACGCATCGCAGTGACGTGGAGCCGTCCTACCTCGGCGACTCGATCGGATCCTGGGAGGGTGACACCTTGACTGTCGAGGCTAACCAGTTCACAGACGACACGTGGCTTGGGAGCGACGGCTACTTTCATTCGTCCGCGATGCGCGTCATCGAGCGATTTCAACGCAACGGGGATACGTTGCGGTATTCCGCAACCGTCGACGACACGGAGGTTTTGGCGGAACCATGGAACATGAATCCTCGGACGTTGAGACTGTCCAAGAACCCAGCCGATGCGCTCGTCGAAAACCCTCCGTGTGTCGAGCGAGATTCACCGCACATGTTGACGAACGAACATCACTGATGCTGAGTCCGCTCGAGAGGTAGCTCAAGGGGGCCTTCAGGTTCCGCGATCCCTTCCGGTTCCACGATCAACGTCAGCCCATTCATGTCGATGATTCGCACTGGATGTCCTGACGGCAGTGGCACGCGACTCAACGCGCGCCAGATCTCGCCGCGAACCTCCACCTGTCCAGGCGCGTCAGGCGCGACGGGTGTGCGTGTCATGCTGTGCTGTCCAATCAGCGTCTGGGCACCTGTGGCCGGTGGCAGCCTTTGTGCCTTCAGCGCGAGCTTGCCCAGGAAAAGGAATACGGCCGCGAAGCCCAGTGTGGCGGGCAGCACCATGCCGAACCCGACGCGGACGCCGGGAACGACCTCGGTGATCATCACAGAACCAATGAACAAGCTTACGGCGCCGCCTATGCCCAATACTCCAAAGCTTGGGACCTTCAGCTCGAGGAGAAGCAGCGCTATCCCGAAGACGACCAGTAGCAGTCCCGTGGCGCTGACAGGCAGGATCTGGAACGCGAAGAAGGCCAGCAACAAGCAGAGGCCGCCAGCGACTCCTGGAGCGATCGCGCCCGGGTTCCACAGCTCCACCGTCAGACCAAGCAGGCCGAGGGTCATCAACAGGTACGCGATCTCCGGATGCGCGATAGCGCTCAGGAACCGCTCGCGACGCGTCATCTCAACATGGCGAATCTCAGCGCCGCCCGTCCGAACCACGGAAGACCGCCCGTCGAATCGCTTGATCGCGCGGCCATCCAGCTGTCGTAGGAGCTCGTCGAGGCTGGCCGCCGTGAAGTCGATGAGCGGCGGACGTGCGTCAAGAGCTTCGCGATCGGTAAAGGCGCGGCTCTCGAGGACCGCTTCGGCAGCGAAGTCCACGTTGCGGCCGCGCGCACCGGCGATCGACCTGGCGTAGGCGGCGACATCCGACGCTGCCTTCTTCGTCGTCGCACTTTCCACGACAGGGTTGGATCCGGAGACGGGATGCGCGGCCCCAGTGTGTGTGCCCGGTGCCATCACGGCGACGTCGGCCGCAAGGAGAAGCACGAATCCGGCTGAGGCAGCACGTGCGCCGGCTGGTCCGACAAATACCACCACCGGGGCGTTGGAGCGGATCATTCGAGAGACCATCGCGCGAGTAGAGTCGAGCAGGCCGCCGGGCGTCTTGAGAACAAGAACCACGAGGTCAGCCTTGGACATGTCGGCCATGTCTATGGCGCTCGTTAGAAACTCGGCGGAAACCTGGTGAATGATTCCGTCGATTTCCGCAACGACGACCACAGGCTGAGGGGCCGCCGGGGTCTGAGATTGGGCAGACGCGACCACACCGCAGAGGAAGAGCGCAGCAGGCAGAAGGAGACACGCCCGGGGCACGCGAGGCATTGTATGACTTGCGATCCGAGCAGGGCGAGGCTTCACCTGAACGACCGAAAAGGCTCGAGGACTGGCAATCGGTGACTGAGTCGCCGTTACGCGACTAGTCGTTACGTTGCCGCTCTCACGGGCCGATGCGCCCGCAGAAAAGAGCGTATCTGGCGCACAGCCAAGGGAATTCGTTCCTTGGGCTCCTTCCAGGGAAAGATGCTCACTTCGGCCTTCGGCGCGAGCATCGCGGACTCCATGGCAACGGCGTACGGGTGCGCCGGGATGTCGTCCGGAAGAACGAGTAAGGGCGTCTGGCAGGAACGCACGAAATCGCGCGTCACGGTGAAAACAAAGTCGGCGTTGGAGCGATACATCTTGCTCAGGAACTTGTCGACCATCGCCATCGTGATCTCGGGCCGGCGGGCGACCAGCGCTGGGCCCCAGCCCGTGATGTTGTTCTGGTAGAAGAGGTCGGGCATCTCCGGACGGAATCCGCTGGGCTGCGCTAGCACGGCAGCGACGATACGCGTGGGCGCCCGCCGCAACAGGTTCCAGATGAAGGGGCCGCCAATGCAGAAGCCCATCACCATGAACTCCTTGATGCCCAGATGATCCATCAGGCCGAGCTGGTCATCGGCGTACGCGTCCCAGGGCCGGTCGATTTCAAGCGGGCCGGTGGACTGGCCGCCTTCGGCGTTGCGCAGGTCCATCGTGATGCAGCGGTACTCGTGCTTGAACTCCTCGATCGCGTTGAACGGCGAGTTTCCGGTGAAGAAGGAGATGGTCGAGTTCAAACCGCCGCCGGCGATGAGTAACAACGGGAAACCGGAGCCGGTCTCTTCGTAGTGGATGCGGACGTTGCCTTTTTCGTAGAACGGCATGGCGGTTCCTCCTTGCCCAGTGCGCTGTTGCGCAAACGCGCGCGCAGTGGCTAACGCCGCCGCCGCAGCGCCCGCCGTCAGTAGGGTGCGTCTGGTCGAATCCACATTGAGCTCCCTTCTCTATAAACGACGCGTTCCGGCACCACGTGCTCAAAGCGCCTGCGCGGATGACAGATTGTTCCGGAGCGGCGGCAGAGTCAAGTGTCATCTTGCTTTCAAAACACCTTCCTCCCCGTAGTCAGCACAATGGACATCGAGGGGCACTCAAACTGAAGCGCTGCCATTTTCTGGTTCGTGGTGTCTAACGAGATAGGACATGGAGTTCACTCACTTCGTTCAATTGATTGCCATTGGGCTGCAGGCGCGCATCCCAATGCACATGACCGGCTTTCCTGGCGTCGGGAAGACCGAGTTCACCAAGAGCCTCGAGGCGGGATTCACGCGTGCGGGCGTGAAGTGCAAGGTCTTCATCCTGATTGGGTCCATTCGTGAGCCGCAGGACTTCGGCGGCTTTCCGGTGTCGACGCCGGATGGGGTGCGCCTGTTGCCGATGGCGTGGGCGCGTGACGCCAAGCGGCTTGCCGAGGACGGATACATGGTCGTCATCTTTCTCGATGAACTGACGACGGTGCCGCCGACGACGCAGGCTGCCATGTTGCGTCTGCTGACCGAAAACGTCTGCGGTGAGCTGCAGCTGCCGGATTACGAACCCGAGAAAGGCGGCGTCGTCTATCTGTGCGCCAGTAACGCGGTCGAGTGGGCGGCCGGCGGACAAGAAGTCCAGGCGCCGATGGCGAACCGGTTGTGGCATGGCGAGTTCCCCATGGACCACGAAACCTGGTGCGAGATGATGGTGAGCGACTTCCCCCCTCCCAGCAATCTGCCGGTGCTGCCGGCCGATTACCTGCGCACTCACCATCATCGGCAACGGGCACTGATTGCCGCGTACGTGAGGGCGGCGGGGCGCGATGCCTGGTTGGCACCTCCAGACGATCCGGCGCGGCGCAGCGGCCCTTGGCCCTCAGGTCGGACTTGGTATCTCGCGTCACGAATGCTCGCCGCCATCGAAGCGGTGTCACCTGGCAATCGGTTGCTCTATGGGGCAGCGCTTGCCGGACTCGTCGGCGACCAGGCCATGCCATTCCTCGAGTACAGCGAGACACTGAACCTGCCGGATCCTGAAGACATCCTGAAGAACCCACGCAGCCTCGTGCTGCCGGACCGGACCGATCGGGCGTATGCCGTGTGTTACTCGCTCGTCGGCGCCGTCCTCAATAACAACACACCAGAGCGATGGCAGGCAGCGTTGATCGCGCTCGGCGTCGCGTGCGCGAAGAACGCAGACATTCCGACGGCGGCCGCGCGCACGCTGTGCGACAAGCGGAACCGTCCCGAAGGGGCCATCAAGCTGCCCGACGAGTGCCGGCCGTTCTACGAACTGATGCAGCTGGCGAAGGTTCTGCCGAGGGACTGACCATGCTGAGCCGGCTCGCTGAGTTGATTCGCGGCCTGGAACGACGTGGCGACGGGTACTCGCGCGCGTTTCAGGCAGCACGTGTGCGGGCGTCGTATCAGCGCGCCTACTTCGCGCCGGCGCTCTTCAATTTGATTCCGGTCAAGACCGACTTGATCCGCAGCATGGCGGTCGACTCGCGCTGGCGCCTCTATTACAACGACGACTGGGTGGCGGCGCACACCGTGGAAGAGAACGCGGCCGTACTGATACACGAGGTCAGCCATCTGTTGCGCGCGCACGAGGCGCGAAAGCAAGCGGCGGCCGTCAGGGACGAAACGCTCTGGAACACTGCGGCCGATTGTGAAATCAACGACGATCTCATCGCGGAGGGGCTGCCACTGCCCGGCGATCCGCCGCAACCCGGCCAGTACGGATTGAAGACTGGCGAAAACGCCGAGACCTACTACCGCCAGCTGCTTAAGCCAGCTCAATCGGCCAAAGCGGTCCAGGGCGCAGAAGGGCCTCCGCCACCAGCCCAAGACTGCGGTTCCGGCGCCCACGGCGAACAGCGACCGTGGGAGTTGCCCGATGACGATGGCAGCCCGGGCGGGGTGCCGGGGGTGGATCCGGTCAAGGCAGAGCTCGTGCGGCGCGACGTCGCTGAACGCATCCTGGACCACTCGACCGATGTCGGCGAGATCCCGCTTGGCTGGCGCCGATGGGCGCGCACCTACCTGACGCCGAAGGTGGACTACATGGCCACCATTCGCCACGCGGTGCGCAAGGCCCTGCGGGAAAGCACCCTCGGGAGGTACGACCGCACGTACAACCGGCCGCATCGCCGGCAGGCGTGTTACGGCGAGTTCATCATGTCGTCGTTTCACCAGCCCCGGCCGAGACCGGGGTTTCTGATCGACACGTCAGGCTCGATGGAGGATACGCAGCTGGCGAGAGCCGTTGCCGAGCTCGGCGGATTGACGCGTCAGCTGGGTTACAGCACCGACGTGATCGTCGTGTGCTGCGACGCCGTCGTCCACGACGTGAAAAGGGTGTTCACGGCCGCGCAGTTGGAGTTGTACGGTGGCGGCGGCACCGACATCGGCGCCGGGCTGCGCTGGTTCACCGAGCAGAAACGGGCTCCAATCGACCTCCTCGTCGTCGTCAGCGATTGCTATACCCCGTGGCCACAGGAGGCCCCTCCGTTTCCGGTGATCACGATCCGGGTCGGCGATGGCCCACCGCCGCCCTGGGGGGATCGAGGCGCCAACAAAATCATTACAATCGAGGAGCCACCGACCGAGGTTGCTCTCGTTCGTGGCGGAAGGAGCTAGACATGGCGGGCGCGTCGATGCCCGGAATGGGCCCGTGGAATCGACGTCCGCTGACGATTCCCCCGAACTCGATGCAGGCCTGGCTCAGGCTCGCCATCTGGGAGCTCTGGATGGGCATGCTCGTGTGTGTCATCCTCGGCTTCGGCCTCCTCCTCATCAACTCGTCGCCCGATCGCATCCTCGCTGTGTCGGACCTCACGAACTGCTACGGGCCGCCTCCTGTCGCGCTCCCCTGCGAACGGATCGTCTATCGAGGCGGCGCGCTGAATGCCGCGTTCACCGCGCTCATCGGGCTGATGCTGATTGGCGTCGCCGCGTGGTTCTTGTGGGAGTTGTGGAACGCCGTAGAGCCGAAGCCCATCACCGACGATTTCTTGCGGTTGCTCAACGACTCGTTTGGCCGCGACTGGCTCAATCCGCTCACCTGGCCGTGGTCGCGAGTGCTATTGGCGTACGGCTTCACCGTTGTGGGCGCAACGTTGACCGCGGGGGTCGGCGTGATGATCTGGATGCTCGTGGCCTCGTCCTACCCCGCAAAGGCACCGACCGCCCGAATTGAAACGTCACAGAGCTTCAGGCTGGGCCAGTAGCACTCGACCTTCGCGCTTGGTTTACCGGTCCCACCGGCGCTGTCCGAGCGGTGGAGGCTTCTCTACCTGCCACACTCGACCACAGGCTCTGCACTTGAAGTACAGCAAGTACGTCGTCCGTGTTGTAAGTCGAACGTCGTTGCCGGAGGCACTACACGTCGGACACGGCGGACTCGGCGGCCGCGTCTTGTCTCGTCGGTCAGAACTCTGTCTGGACATCTGGACTCGATCCGATTCGGGTGACGGTTAGTGACGCTTCGTGAGTCGCTATGCCCGCGTAAGCAATAGTGGGCAGCAAAGCAGCCACCCAAAATGTTTCGGCAGCGGATGCTACATTCGATATGACGGGGTAACATGCCAGGCGCAAAGTAAGGAGATTCGCGGCGAGAATCGTTCTTTCGCGGAGGTCACGATGAGATCCATGGCAGCGACCAACCGATTGATCTGCAGCCTCGCGTTCCTGTCAGCGGTGGGTTGGGCCAGTCAAGCGCACGCACAAATCCCCGTCGGCAATTGGGTAAGGACCGACGCCCAAGCCAATGGCCTCACTATGACGGTCGAGGCGTGCTGCAACGGCGGACTTCGCCTTATCTACCATGTGCCGATCACTGGCCAGCCACCAATGACCGTGACGGTTGATTCGCCAATGAATGGGACAGAGGTGCCGTCGCTGGTCAATGGCAAACCGACCGGACAGACAATGGCGATCACTCGTGTGGACGCTCGTCACTACACTGGCATTGTGAAGATGGGCGGCAAGCTGTATGGAACGTCCACCAGCACACTGTCGGCGGACGGCAAGTCGATCACGGTCGAGAGCGTCAGCCAGGCAGTGGCGGGATCCAAGGCTGAAAAGGCCATCGAGACGTGGGTGCGGAAATAGAGGCGCGGGAACTGCGCGCCGTTTCCTCCCTCATCGTTTCAATCGTATGTCTTGCCGGACCGGCACTCGCGCAAACTGGGCCCGTCGCGGGCATCGTCATCGATGACCGCACTGAACAGCCAATCCGCGGCGTGCTGGTCTATATCGAAAACCAGTCGATTGCGACCGAGACGGATCTGAGTGGACGATTCAACCTGTCCGTGCCGATCGGACGACAGACAATCGCCGCCTCAGTGATTGGTTACGCGCTTCTGCGCGCCGACATCGACGTTGCGGCCGTGCCCGTAGACATGACCATTCGACTCTCTGAGGGTTCCGGTGCGTACACAGAGCGGGTGACCGTGTCGGGCAGCCTCAACGCCGAAGCTGATTCGGTGCCGGGAAGCACGTCGCTTCACGGTCGTGAGCTGGAAAATCTGCGCGGCTCGATTCTCGACGATCCGTTGCGTGCAATCCAGGCGCTACCTTCAGCGACCGCAACAGACGACTTCTATAGCGAGTTCGCCGTTCGCGGCAATTCGTTCCGGCACGTGGGACTCGTCGTTGACGGGATTCCGACGCGGTATCTGATGCACAACGCCGTCAATGGCATCACCGATGGCGGGTCAATCGCGATGATCAACAGCGAGATTCTTGGCAGCGTGTCGCTGCTCCCAGGAAGTTATCCGCAACGAACGGGCCGCCGGATCGGCGCCGAGGTCGACCTGGCGACCCGCGACGGCAACCGCGAGGAGTTCCGCGGACGCGCGGGCTTGAGTGGTACGAGCGCGACGTTTGTCGGGGAAGGGCCGATTGCCCACGGCCGAGGGACGTGGCTCGCATCGGTTCGACGCAGCTATCTCGACTACTTGATCAAGCGAATTGATCGCGAGGCGGGCTTTGCGTTCGGATTCGTGGACGCGCAGACGAAAGTGGTGTACGACCTCACTGCACGCCATCAACTGTCCGTGACGGTGCTGCTCGGCCGCGCCGCGTTTGAGGAAGGCGCGCCGGATGTAGATGAGAACGACGTTGGCACGGCTGGCAGCGACGCGTGGCTCACGTCGGCATCGTGGCGGTACACGCCTGGCCCGCGCTTCGCGGTATCGCAGCGTCTGTATTCAACCGGCCTCCGGTTCGACAACGACAACCGCGCCGGCGCGACGCTGGATGCCGCGCGGTTCAACGAAGTTGGATGGCGTGCCGATGCTTCGTTTTCACCGGCACCACACTGGGTCGTAGAATTCGGCGGCGACGCACAACGGCTAGGCGGCCGGAGCGTCCTCTCGCGAAAGCTGTCGGACACCGGTGGCCAGGTCACGCTGAACCGTTACGACGAGCGCGCCGCTGCTGCCTCGGCCTACGCACAGGTACGTATCGGTCTTGCCTCGCGACTCACCGTCACGCCGGGAGGCCGGATCGACCACTGGACGTTGACGGGTTCGACAACCGCGTCTCCGTGGGTCAACGCGGTGCTGCGGCTCAACGACCGCACGCGCTTGCGCGCAGGCGGCGGTCTGTATCACCAGTTTTCCGATCTCGACCAGGTTCACGGCATCCGCGGCGGGGGGCGCGACCTGCGTCCGGAACGCGCGCGGCACATCGATGCGGGGATTGAACACACACTGCCGCACCAGACGCGGATCCTTCTCAATGTCTACACTCGTCTCGAAACGGACGTGTTGTGGACGCCAGGTTCCGAGCCGCAGCCCTCGTCGAACGGCACGATCCGTCCCGGCTTCGGCGACGCGCCCTGGGCCAATGCACTAACCGGGCGAGCCCGCGGCGCTGAAATCGTCCTGCGCCGCGACGCGGCGAACGGTTTCTCCGGATGGGCGGGCTACGCCTACGGTCGCCTGAGGTATTCGTACCCGCAGACCGGCGAAACGTTCTGGGCAGACGCTGATCAGCGGCACACGCTGTCCCTATACGGGAACTATCGTCTCTCCAGCCGGACCAGCCTCAGCGCGAAGTACCGGTACGGTTCGAACTACCCCCTCATCGGTTACATCGGGGAACCGCCAGCCGGCTCAGGCCCCGCACCCGAGGTCGATGGCCGTCCGTTGTATTTTGGACTAGTGAGCGAGCGCAATACACTGCGCCTGCCGGCATACTCCCGCTTGGACGCCCGCGCGGATCGCGCATTCAACTGGTCGGGCCGTCGACTCGTATTGTTCGTAGAGGTCGGGAACATCCTGAACCATGAGAACCTGCGCAACACACCCTATTTCGTCGACCGCGCCGGACGAGTGTTCGGGGTTACCCAATCGCTGATGCCCATCGTGCCGTCCGCCGGACTCGTGATCGAGTTCTGATCTTCCTGAAAGCCCGAAGCGGCGACTCGGTGAGGCGTGCGCACTAAGGCGATCATCACTCCTCCACGAATCGGAACGGGCATCAGCGCGTATTCGGATCGGCCATGCCGGCCGACGACGGTCCATCCCGTCGCCATGCCAAGCGCAGAGCCAAACACCACATCGCTCAAGAAATGGCGGTTGTCGTGGAGACGCGACGTGGCGACGTACGCCGCAAGGACAAAAGTTGGCCAGGCGGCGCGGTAACCGAGATGCCGTTCGAGCACCGCTGCGGTGGCGAACGTTGCGGAGGCGTGCCCTGACGGAAACGAGCAGCACTCGCCCGTTGGGCGATCCCGCTGGCCGATGAGCTTGATGCCCTGCGTAAACGCCTGCGACACGATGAGCGCTCGAACGAGGTCAAACCCGAGGTGCGAGACCTTGTTGCTCTTCGATTCGCCCTCATGCGGAAGCACCCATCGCCCGATCACGTAGAGGCCGACGGCCGTCCCACCTTGCACCCACACGGAGCCGATCCATTTGCCTGGCGCGAAGAATTTCCCGGCCGCGTCCGATCCCGCAAGGTCAGCGTTCACGTCGTCGTCGAGAGGATGGGCCAGCGCAGCGCCTGCAGCGCCAGTGGCCAGAATCATCCATGTGGATCGTCGGCGTGGGAACGCCTTGAAGTCGTTGCCGGTTTCATACAGCAGGGCCTTGAAGCCCGTGTGGCGCGGCTCGGGCGGTTTGGCGCCTGGTTGCTGCACGCTCAGAGCGGAATCGGAGGCCGAGATGGAGTTCCTGCATGCCTGGTCGCAGACAGGTCTGCGCAACTCGTCGCGTCGAACAATGTCCTTCTCGGAAGCTATCGGCCCTTGGCTGAACAGATTTCCGTATGGGTCTCTGTCGCTGAGATTTCCGGCCAGGTCTTGCGCGCCGACTTCAGCCGAGAAGACCAGAGTCGAGTAAGCGACCAACGCAGCGACCCGCGATATCACCGAGGGCACTCCTGGTCTGGGCAAGGCCGGAATCCAGTCATAGCGGCGACACTAGCATAAGAATTGACTGATGAACGTTAGATGACAGCTGGTGGCACGAGATCAACGCAAAGGCTCCGTGCTAAATTCCGTTGGTGATTCCAGGCGCCGAGACGATCGTCAACCTCCCCAGATCGCTGACGGACTATCCCACACTGGCAGGCGCGAGCCTTTTTCGTACGCTGATCGTGCGTGCCGAGATCGAGCCGTTCAATGCCATTGCGACCGGCATTTTTTTCCTCGCCATCCTCCACACGTTCTCGGCGGGCCGATTCACGTCACTCGCTCACCGAATCCAGCATCGGCAGGATGCAACGGCTCGTGCTCGCGGGCAACTCGCAACCCCGAGCCTCGTTGCCGGAGGGCTGCTTTTTTTGGGAGAAGTCGAAGTCGTGTTCGGACTGTGGGCCGTGGTCCTTGCAGTCGCGATCGCAGCGTACGCTGGACTGGAAACGGCGAGACATTACCTGAATGACACCGTCAACTACATCGAACCATTGTTCGTGGTCGTGATCATGGCGCTCGCGTCAACGCGCCCCGTTGTCCTGTTCGCCGAAGCGGCGCTGCGTCGCGTGGCCAATGCCGGAGGGGGCACGCCGGCTCCATGGTGGATCAGCATCCTGACGATCGGACCTCTCCTCGGATCACTCATCACGGAACCAGCGGCGATGACAATCTGCGCGCTACTGCTGGCGCGTCAGTTCTACGACCTGGAACCCAGCACGAGATTCAAGTACGCGACCCTGGGCGCCCTTTTCGTGAACATCTCTATCGGCGGCACGCTGACGCACTTCGCCGCACCGCCCGTGCTCATGGTGGCGCGACCGTGGGGCTGGGACACAAGTTTCATGTTGGGTCATTTTGGCTGGCGGGCAGCGGCGGCGATCGCCGCGACGACGGCCGTCTACTATCTCGCGTTCAGACGAGAGTTGACCGTGCTGGCCGGACGCAGTCCGGTGGCAGACGTTGAACAACCCGACCAGGACACGCCGGGCGCCGTCCTCTTGCCGGTCCCGGCCTGGGTGACAGCCGCGCATTTGATGTTCATGGCGTGGACTGTGGTGAACGCCCACTATCCGGTACTCTGTGTTGGGGGGTTCTTCTTCTTCCTCGGATTCGCTCGCGTGACCCAGTCGTATCAGAGTCGCATCGAGTTGAAGACACCTCTGCTCGTCGGGTTTTTCCTGGCCGGCTTAGTCATTCACGGCGGCCTGCAGGGATGGTGGATCGCGCCGCTCCTGGGAAGCCTCTCCGAGAGTCCCTTATTCCTCGGCTCGACGGTGTTGACGGCGTTCAATGACAACGCCCTCATTACTTACTTGGCCACGCTGGTGCCGAACCTCGGCGACGAGCTCAAGATCGCGATCCTGGAGGGCGCCGTGGTCGGGGGCGGCCTGACAGTGATTGCCAACGCGCCGAATCCGGCGGGCCAGGCGCTCCTCGGCAGATACTTCGGTGATGTGGTGTCTCCTTTGGGCCTCGCTCTCGGAGCCCTCGTGCCCACCCTCATCGCGGTCGCCATGTTCCGCCTCTTCTAGCAACCGGGCGGCGCGTCGGTCACTCGCGCGATCGCGCGGCAGATGTCAGCCGCCGCCAATCACCAAAGCCGGAGGCACGAACTATGCGTCGAGTGCGTGGCAGACCGCCGAGTGCGCAGCGCAGATGCTTGAAAAGGGTTCTCCTTCCTGACCGAAGCACTCTATTGGATAGGAGCATACCGTGAGAATCGGAAGTCCGCGGGTCAGGTCGTCCCACGCGCGTTCGAGTTGAATGGCGGCCTCAGAGTTGCCGTCGCGACAAAGCACGACCGACATGTCACCGACAATCGTCACGTACGACGCTGATAAGGCGAGGCGTGCGCGCTCGAAATCGTCGATGCTCGCTGCAATGCGGCTGGCATCGAGCTGCCCGTTCACTATCACCTTCGACAATTCAGCCGATGCGTCCTGCTGGATGAACCTTCCTCGGCGCGCAGCTTCAGCGATATCGTACCCATTCGCGAACAGCCGTTCTGTGACGCAGGCACGAAACGCATCGGTCGCGACGATGGCAGCCATGTCGCCTCGTCGGAGCGCGACGCCGAGCAGTTGACTCAGCTCATCGAACGCGGCGCGATCGTTGCTGCGGAACTGCACTGCATGCCGGCCAACGCCTGCAGGCGTGGCTGCGAGAAGAGAGGTGAGAGAGGGCACGAAGAGCCGCCCAGCCATCGCGTGTTCGATCGCGCTTGCGAGATCCGACAGCATGCGCGTTTTTATTACGTAGCCTTCCGCCCCCGCTTCGATGGCGGCGCCGACGTATTCGTCCGCATCGTGCAGAGTCAACAGGACGATCTTCGCACGCGACCCAGCTCGCTTCAGTTCGCGGGCTGTTTGAAAACCGTTGAGGTGAGGCATTGTCACGTCGAGCACGGCGACGTCTGGATCGAGCCGGAGCGTTTCGTCCAGAGCCTGCCGCCCATCAGGGACCGCGGCGACGAGATCGAAGTCCTTCTCGAGGAGCGTGGACACCGTTTTCAGAATCGACGCGTTGTCGTCGGCCACAAGAAGTGTCGGCCGACGATCGCCGTTGTTCCGCCCAGACACGCGAGGGGCCGTCATTGCACTACAGACCGACAACGGAACTCTGCGCGCGGAGCTCAACCCGCGTTCCGATCGACGGCGTCGATCGAATCTGGATGCTGGCGCCGATCATCCTCGCGCGCTCCTGGATGCTTATCAGCCCCAGTCCGGGGTTCTCCTTGAGTCTGGTCATGTCGAATCCAACTCCTCGGTCGGTGATGGTCAACCGCACTTCTCCCGACTCGTTCATGAGAGACACGCGCGCGTCAGAGCTCTTGCTGTGCTTCGCGATGTTGGCCAGGCACTCCTGGCTCACACGGAACAGCGCCACGGCCACTTCCTCCGGCATCGGAGGCAAGTTGCCCCCGACGAACTCGACCGGGATGCGCATCTGCTCGGAGAATTCTCGGCACAACTGTCTGAGTGAGGGGACCAGGCCGAGTTGGGTAACCGTGGCAGGGTGCAAGTTGTGGGACAAGCGACGAATATCCGACGCGAGGACCTCGACGTCGCGTCGTACCTCTTGCAGCCTTTCTTTGAGAAACGATGCCGCCGAGGGAACCAGGTCCGAGGTCTCGCTGAGAGCGACGACGAGCATCGCAATGCGCTGCCCAATGTCGTCGTGCAGCTCACGGGACAGTCGCTTACGCTCGGCCTCCTGGCCGAGCATTAGGTTGTCCTGGACCTTGCGGCCAGCGTTTTCCTGGTTCTTGTGCTCGGTCACGTCCATGCACGTGCCGATGTGGCCGGCGTACGAACCATCGGCTCGAAAGTGCGGCACGCCGAAATCGAACAACCAGCCATACTCGCCGTCAGCGCGTTTGACCCGATACTCGCCCCGGCACGGTTGGAGGGACTTGCTGGCTTCGATCAGATCCCGTGCGGCCTGATCGCGGTCGTCTGGATGAAGCGCCTCGACCCAGGTGAATCCCAGGTCCTGCTCGGGATCACGCCCGGTGAACTCACGCCAGTACTTGCTGATGTACGTGCAACGATTCTCGGTGTCGGTCATCCACACGACGACCGGCGCGCAGTCCGCTAGCGTCCGAAATCGGTTTTCACTTTCGAGCCAAGCGTCCGTCGCGAGTTGCGGGGAACCAGGCTTGGACACCGTGTTCAGATTCGATCGCTGGTTAAGTTGGGGATTGCCGAAGGACGGAACTTCGTCCACTGTGAACGCATTGTAACTTGTAACGCCGAACAGTGATGACTGTGTTCGAAGAAATTTATGTCTTTCCGCGGAATTGCGTTCCACGGAATTGCGCTTCAACAGCAAAGGTACGGCGCGCCAGATTAGGGGTAGCGACAGAACGCGGCCGACCGACAGGCGCTCACTTGAATGTCACTGAGAGGCCGGCGCGATCCACGCTGGGACCTGATGAGGATCTGGAGTGTCGATCCTTCGCGTGCGGTTCTCCCACTCCCTCCACTTGTTGTACTCGCGCGCCCACTTCTCCAAGCAGACATGCGCTTCACCAGTCCGATGGATCTTCATCGGCAGGCGCGATCGAGGGGGGAGACGACTCGGAGATGGTATCGGGCACCCTGGACTCTCACACCCGAGGTAGGGGGAGAGCCAAGCGCAAAAACCCTGGAAAAGCCGGTAACTACAGAGAACGCAGACGCTCCAGACAAGAAATTCGGGGCCTCGCGCCGTCGCCCGCGCGGGTGCAACTACTGTGCAACCAAGCTACCACCAGTTTTGTAATCCAGGCTAGACTTGACCTCCCTCTTCGGCTTTCAACGACGCCAAGCGGGGCGAGTTATGAAAGTCCCTTCGCGCCGCCGGCGTATCGAACAGGCCTTGCGCGAGAGCGAAGAACGCTTCCGCCTCCTGGTGGATACGACTCCAGTCATGATGTGGGGGTCAGGCACCGACAAACTGTGCGACTTCGTCAATCGCCCGTGGCTGGAGTTCACTGGGCGCACGATTGAGCAGGAGTTGGGGAACGGCTGGAGCAGACGGCGTCTGGCCGGACGATTGGGACCGCGTTCTGCGCACCTACATCTCGGCGTTCGACGCGCGCCAGCCATTCCAAATGGAGTACCGCCTCCGGCGAGCTGACGGCCTCTACCGATGGGTCCTGGATACGGGTGTGCCAAGGTATGGACGGGACGGCAGTTTTTCAGGCTATATCGGCTCCTGCCTCGATATCACCGATCGCAAGGATTCAGAAGATGCGCTCCGCGAAAGTCAGCAGCGCTACGCGGTCGCGACCGCCGCGGGCGCCGTCGGCATTTGGGACTGGAACTTCGAGTCAAACGAGGTCTACGTGGACCCCACGCTCAAATCGATATTGGGGTTCGAGAACGCGGAAATCACAGTCCGGGCAGAGGACTGGGGATCCAGAGTCCATCCCGAGGATCTCGCGGCGGTGACGGCACAGGCGCAGGCGTGCATCGACGGCGACATCCCTGAGTACGAAGTCGAGCATCGGATGATCCACAAGGATGGTAGCGTGCGGTGGTTCCTCTCGCGCGGATCATTGTTGAGACGTGCGGATGGCAAGCCGCACCGTTTGATAGGGACGAAGGTGGACATCACCGATCGGAAGCGCGCCGAAGAGGCGATTCGCGAGAAGGAGGCCGTCTTGCAGGCAAGCGATCGGGAGATTCAGCACCTGGCCGGACGCCTCATCGCTGTTCAGGAAGCCGAGCGGGCGCGCATCGCACGCGATCTCCACGACGACATAAGCCAGCAACTCGCCGGTCTCGCTATCGCTCTCAGTAGTCACAAACGCCGGGTGTTAGCGTTGGCGAACGGCACGGCTCTGCGGGAGGACGTGTCATCTCTTCAGCAGCGTGCGATCGACCTGTCGGAGCATGTCCGGCACCTCTCACACGTCCTGCATCCCAGTGTACTGGAGCACGCTGGACTGGTTGCCGCCCTGACTGCCCACTGCAGCGAGTTCCAGGGCGAGCGGGGCCTCGAGGTGACGTTCAGCCCGAACGGGAATTTCGAGTCCATCGACCCTGCCTTCGCGCTCTGCTTGTATCGGATCGCGCAGGAAGCGCTCCGCAACATCGTCGCGCACGCGCAAGCCCGCCACGCCGACGTACGGCTGCTGTGCACCGGCGACGGCATTGAGCTCACCGTTGCCGATGACGGCACGGGGTTCGATGTCGTCAGAACGCGCCAGAGCGGCGCGGGCCTCGGGTTGGTCAGCATCAGCGAGCGCGTCAGGCTGTTTGGAGGAACCCTCAGTATCTCGTCAGAATTGAACAAGGGGACGCGGGTTCATGTCCAGTTTCCGGCAGCGCGGCACGGACAGACCGTCGTCGGCGCCTATTCCGAACGATACGCCCCGTCGGCCTGAGAGTCTGACGCAACGTGCCAGGTAAGGCGGAATCAATCCTGATCGTCGAAGACGACCAGAGTGCGGCGAAAGACCTCCAGCAGACACTTAGAAGCCTGGGTTACGACGCCTACGCCATCGCCTCCTCCGCGGAAGAGGCCGTGTCGCAGGCGTCGAGACGCCGCCCGGATTTGGCCCTCGTGGATGTCGGCATCAAGGGACCGCTCGACGGGATTGACGCGGCCGTGGTCCTTCACGGCCGTTACGGCGTCCCCGTCGTGTATCTGACAGCGCACACAGACGACGGCATCATCGAGCGAGCCAAGAAGACCCAACCCTACTGGTATCTTCGCAAGCCCGTAGAGCCGGCTGAACTCCGCAGCGTCATCGAGCTGGCGCTGCATCGGCACGAGACCGAGGCGGGGCTTCGCGACCGCGAACGGTTGTCCTTCCCGACAACACGAGAGCGCGCCGAGCCTGTCGAGCGAGGGAGACGCCGCAGCACCGTGCTCCTGGCCGATGACCACGCAGTGCTCAGAGAGGGTCTTGAGAAGTTGCTCATCGATCACGACTTCGAAGTGGTCGGCACTGTTGCCGACGGCGAGCAGCTCCTCGACTCGGCCGTGCGGCTTCGACCAGATGTCATCGTCACGGACATCTCAATGCCGCCAGGACCGAGCGGCCTCGACGTGCTGGCGAAGCTGAAGGCCGAGCGCGTCGACAGCAAGGTCATCGTGCTCACCATGCATAACGACACGGCCTTGGCCACGCGGGCCGCGCGCGCTGGCGCCTCCGGCTTTCTCCTGAAACACTCGGCCGGTGAGGAGCTCGTGACCGCCATCCACCAAGCCTTGCAAGGGCGGGTGTACTTCACACCGGCGGTGACGAAGGGGGTCATGGAGCAGCTGGCGGGGTCATCCGATGCGTCCGAGTCGATGTTGACCGCGCGACAGCTCGATGTGTTGCGCCTGATCCTCGACGGACGCCGGATGAAGGAGATCGCGGCGGCGCTCCAACTGTCCACGCGAACGGTGGAAACGCACAAGTATCAGATGATGGAGGCCCTCGGCGTGTCCTCGACGGCGGAACTCGTGAAGTATGCCATCGAGCATCGCCTCATCGAGGGGTGACCACGCCTCGCGCGGCTTAGCCGTAGGGCGCGTCTTGGGTTGGAGAACCGCCTGGGCCAGCCGGGTCTACACCGCAGGACCCGCCCCAGGTAGTTTTACGCAGCAGCACTAGTAGTTTTTCCAGGGGTGTCTCCGTACACCTCCTCTACTCGCCCCACTCGCCCGTTCATAAAATCCTGCCATTACAGCGGGAAGTCATGAATCGATCACGCCTTCTACTCGCCGCCGAGAGACTGCCGCCTGACCGGCCGTGCGACCGGTGCTGCGCGGCGAACGTCACGTCAGTCAGGTACCGCCCCTACACCAGAGTCAGAGCTAGTGCGCGATAAGAGGTTTCATAAGAGGTTTCTATGTCAGTCCTCAACATCTCGTCGTCACGTTCACTTCCCGAAAGCGAGCTCGAGCAGATCTCGCAGCTGGCCGTCACACTCTCGGGACGATTGGCGCGCGTGCACTTCGATGACATCCCACAAGCAATCGCCCAGGCCCTCCAGGAAGTCGCCGCGGCGACGCGCGTCGAAGCATGCCAGCTCCTCGAGTTCAACGAGTTGGGCACTGTGGTTCGTGCGCACGTTCCCAGCCCAGCCAAAAATAGGGCTAACGAACAGACCCCAAAGCCGATTCCCGACGAGTGGCTCTTCAAGTGCCTCTCGCGCGGTGAGCTGGTGGCCATCTCACGACCGGCCGAGCTTCCCCACGAGGCCGTGGCTCTTCGGGAGCGGGCGTCTCAGACGGGGGGGTGTTCCATACTGGGTGTTCCGGCGTCGGTGGCTGGGCAGGTGGTCTGCGCGCTCGTGGTGGACTGCACTCGGGTGACGCGGCGATGGCAGCAGCAACTGGTCGAGCGCCTGCGGCTCATTTCAGAGATCCTGGGCGCTGCGCTACAGCGCCGGCGTCAAGAGAACGCTCTTCGCTCAAGCGTCGCAGAGATTGAACGGCTGAACGCTCGGCTCGAGGCGGACAACGTCTATCTCAAAGAGGAAATCAAGAGCTATCACGACTTTGACGACATCGTTGGCGAGAGCGTTGCGCTCCGACTCGCGTTGACGCGCCTGGGTCAAGTCGCTCCAACGAACTCGAGCGTGTTACTAATGGGCCCGACCGGAACCGGCAAGGAACTGTTTGCCCGGGCGCTGCACGAACGGAGCCGCCGGCATGCGCGTCCTTTGGTGCGCGTCAACTGCGCGGCGCTTCCACCAACACTCGTGGAAAGCGAACTGTTCGGCCATGAGAAAGGCGCCTTCACTGGCGCCGTGGCGATGCGACAGGGGCGCTTCGAACTGGCCGACGGCGGCACGATTTTCCTGGACGAGATCGGTGACCTGCCGCCGGAGATTCAGGTGAAGTTTCTCCGCGTATTGCAGGAAGGGGAATTCGAGCGCGTGGGATCTTCCCGTTCGAAGCGTGTGGATGTTCGCGTGATTGCTGCGACGCATCACGACCTCGAGGCGGCGGTGACAGAGGGGCGCTTTCGGGCCGACCTGTACTACCGCTTGAGCGTTTACCCGATTCATCTCCCCTCCCTGTGCGAGCGCGTGGACGACATCCCGCGGCTCGTTTGGTTTTTCATCCACCGCCACCAGCGCCATCTCGGGCGACACATCACGAAGGTTCCGCAGGCTCTCATGGAAGCCTTGCAACGCTACGCGTGGCCTGGAAACGTTCGAGAGCTCGAGAACGTGGTGGAGCGCGCGATGATCGCGTCTTCTGGGGACACGCTGCAACTCGACGCTCCACTTGCCTTGAGCCCCAGGGGCAGAGTGCAGACCGAAGCGTCGGAGAATCTCGATGCCGTTCAACGCGCCCACATCGAGAGCGTCCTCGAGCGATGCGGCTGGCGGATCAACGGGACGGGAAACACCGCGGAGCGCTTGGGCGTCCATCCGAACACGCTGCGATTTCGCATGAAGAAACTGGGAGTGGTGTGTCCCGACAATAAGGGGCACCATCGGCCGGCGCAAAGGGCTAATTCGGCCTGAGCCCGCCGTTCTCTCTTTTTGTTTCCCTTCGGCCGGCCCGTCGCGATGCGCGGGCCGGCGACCCGCGATTCGAATCCGGACATCCAGGCACACCAACGACACTCTGCGATTTCGGATGAAAAGACTGGGAGTGGTATGTCCCGACCAATAGTGGGCACCACCATCGGCCGGCGCAGGGTCAGTCCGGCCTGAGCTCGCCGTTATCTATCCGTTTCCCTTCGTCCGACCGGTCGCGATGCGCGGGCCGGCGACTCGACATTCGAATCCAGCTTCAACTGCAGATATCCAGGCACACCAACGAGTGTTGCGCCTTGGCCTCGCAATCGCTGCAGGGCTTCGATGCCCGCCATGTCGGCGGACACGAGCTCCGTCAGATCGAGCTCAATGGAAAGGACTTCCGCGCATGCTCCGAGCAGTTCTGGGACCTGCGCGACACTCAGACGGCCAGCCAGCCGTACGACGCGTCGATCGGTTTCCTGAACGACGCCGATCCAGCACTCCACGGCCCGTTCAGAGGCAAAACGCAAGCCACGACGGACGAACCGGGAATTTGTCAGAACGTGCGTCAAATCTTTGCACATCCCCCTCGGGGCTCAGGTGGGGGCGCGGCCACGTCCCGCTTGGTTACAGCCGGTCGTCATCGAATATCAACACCTGGGAGCGGGCAACGGGCCTCGTGAACCTCATCGCACACGCTGGCGTTGCCGCGTGGCTTTGATCGACACTCCGAAATAGGCGAACACGCCTCGCCCTGGCTCGCCCCATGCCACGTCGAGCCGGATGACGTCGACAAATGGTACGAGGAGGCGCAGCCCGAGGCCGTAGCCATCGATTGCAGACTCTGACTCCTGGTCGCTGTCGTCATTCGATGCCAGACCCAGGTCTGCGAACCCCACAAGCTGTAGCCCCCCGTATAGGTTCAGACCTGCCACGGAGAATGCTCGGACAGGTAGCGCGACGTACGTGTATTCCAAGGTGCCAATGAACTGGTTTCGACCACGTCGGGCTCCCAGGCTCCAGCCGCGTACGCTGTTGGCTCCCCCCAGCGCGAACTGGAGGTAGTCCGGTAGACCAACGCCCACCTCGCCGGTTTGAAACGTCGCGAGCGAGAACAGCCCGAGGCCGTGCCGGTTTGAGAGCCGCTGGTATCGTCGGCCGTCCAGGATGAAGGTCCACGACTGCGCGTCCCCGAAGAGCCGGTCCACTTCGACTTCGGCCCACGTTCCAGCTCGCGGATTCGTGGACGAATCCAGCGTGTCCACCGTGAGGAATGCACCGAGGGTCGGAATGACGTCCGTGCCATCCGCGGAGAGCGACTCGCCGGAGGACCCGGTGTCGATCGCCTGGACGTCGGCGGTCGCGCCGGTTCTCAGACCACGGTTCCAGTTGCGAGCGATGCGCCCGTCAGCGGACGTTGCGCGCTCGTCGAAGTCGTAAAGCGTGTTCCGCCGTTTTGAGTAGCTGAACCCGACATGCCGCATCCAGGTGCCGGGTGTGATCGTCGTTGCATCAACTGTCGCCGTCACGCCCGTCTCGCCACCGAAACGAACAGCCACACCCGACTGTGTTTCGCCACCGAGCAGATTGATGCCTCGCAGGCCCGGGCCGGCACTGACGCCATTCTCGTCTGTCACGCGGACGATGACGACTGGCAGCAGTCGCAGTGTTTCTGTAACTGAAACCTGAAGGACCACGCCGTCGTTCTCGAGTAATGGTTCGATGAGAACCGACGAGAATAGTCGGAGCTCATCGAGCCGGCGCTGTTCCGACGAGAGCGTTACACGGCGAAACGGCTGTCCCGCCCGTGTGGCCAGGTGCCGCTCGACCACATCAGGCGATACGTGCCGCAGGCCAGTCACTCGGATTTCCCGAACGACAAGCCCTTCCAGCGGGTCCGCCGACTGAGCGAAAGCCGAATGCGGTAGTAGGGTTCCGCAGACGACGCCGATCAGAAGACGGCAGACAAACCGCGTATCCACGAGCGGTCTACTTCTTCGCGGGGTCGACCGAGAGCAGCAGAGCGTCTGTCCAGGTCATGTCGAGCTGGTCTCCGACCTTCAGTTGAGCAAACGCCTTCTTGTCGGTCGCTCGGCGCGTGTAGACATAGCCGTTCGGCCCTTTGACCGTGACTGACGATGTCTTGGGATCTATCGCTGTCACTGTCACCGTAATGGTCCGCTGCGCAGCGGCTGTGCCGCCGGGCGTCTTCCCCTCGCCACGGGTGACCGCCGCTGAATCCACGTCGACAGCCGCCTCGCCGGGTTTCTTCAAACGGACAACGACGTTCTCGTAGTAGCGCGCGGTGATCTTGTCGCCCACCTTGATCTCCGAGAACCGCTTCATTTCTGGAGGAGCCTGCAGCGTTTCGTAGATACCGTTGTCGTCCTTGACGGTCATGGTCCTCGTGCTCTGCTCAATCGCCTCGACGGTCACCGTCGTCGAAATCGATTCCCCCTGGAACGTCTTACTCTGTGCGCCGACTGTGCTGCCGGCAGACAGCAATACCAAGCCCGCCAGAGACATCGTGCTGAGAGTCTTCATGCGTATCTCCTTGTCAGAATCGTTACCGTGTCCTCAACCAGCCGGAACCAGCGCTATGCGAAGCGCCACCCCCGCCGGTGCGAGTGCCGGCGTCACGTGTACGCCGTATCGACCCGCCTTCAGCATCACCGTTCGGGGGTCCGGACGATCCGTCGATGTGCCATGTACACGCGCTCGGGAGGGACATGGCTGCAAGACCTGGACCCCATTCAAGACGGGCGGCCGCCTCAAGTTCCCCGAGGTTGTTCGCTGTCGGCCCGGTCGCCTCTAACCGACCGAGACAGAGCTCACGGCATGTGGTAACGGCGCGGGCGATCGAAATTCGTCAGGCGTTGAGAAACGCGACCAAACGCGTGCCGGCAGTCAGGGTTTCAATGAACTGCTGTGGTGGCCCAGGTCTTGCGAAGCAATGGCTCGGTCAACCCGTTTCCCAGGAGCAAGGTGTGGCCCTCACGTTCAAGGAAGTTCAACGGCTATTCCAGGTTCCCACGAGGGGTCGGGTTCGGTTGAGTGACTACGACCCTGGCTGGGCGGCGCGCAAGGAATTCAAGGAGCTGGAAAAGACTGAGCTGAAAGAGCGGGCCGTTCAGTTCCTGAAGAGAAACGTCGGTGAGCTCGCCAACGCGCAGGAGCGGCTGTATGCGTCCGACACGCATGCGGTGCTCATCGTGCTGCAGGCCTCGGACGCCGCTGGAAAGGACGGCACCATCAAACACGTCATGTCCGGAGTCAACCCGCAGGGTTGCCAGGTGTTCGCGTTCAAGAAGCCGTCGAGCGAAGAGCTCGATCACAATTTCCTCTGGCGGTACATGAAGGCCCTGCCGGAACGGGGACGCATCGGCATCTTCAACCGCTCGTACTACGAGGACGTCCTCGTGGTGCGCGTCCATCCAGAACTACTGAGCCTTCTTCCGCGCAGGAAACGCGACGACGAGTTCTGGCGAAACCGGTATGACGACATCAACCAGTTCGAACGACACCTGGTACGCAACGGCACGCTCATCCTGAAGTTCTTTCTGAACGTCTCGAAGAAGGAGCAAGAAAAGCGATTCATGGAGCGGCTCGATGACCCTCAGAAACACTGGAAATTCTCCTTCGGCGACCTCGAGGAGCGTAAGCACTGGTCGGACTACCAGGACGCGTTCGAGAAGACGCTGCAGCACACGAGCTCCAAGTGGGCGCCGTGGTAGGTGATTCCCGCCGACCACAAGTGGGTCACCCGTACGATCGTTGCGGGCATCATCACCCATTCGATCGACGGGCTCGGCCTCACGTTCCCAGAGATCTCCGAGGAGCAGCGGCAGCGTCTCGCGGCCGCCAAGCGCGAGCTGTCGGCGCGCAAATGACGGAGAACTGGTCAAGAGTGTTTCTCCTCCTCGCGCTGATCGCCCTCCTCGCGACGGCTGGCCCGGCGAACGCTCAAACCGAGCCCCCCGGGCTCCTCGAACAAGCGGCGCCTGCGCTTCCGGAAGCAGTTGTGGGTCCATCACGTGGCCCGTTCATCGTCAACTTCAACGGTGAGGCGACCGACACGGCAGGCCAGCGTCCTCCTGGCCCCGATCCTGCGCCTTGGGCCACAGAGCGACGTGCGTGCGACGGCTGTCCCCGACGGAGCGTCGGCGGCGCCTTCCTGGACACGACCGTCATCAACGTCTTCTACGGAGTCGCCAACCTCGCGCGAGGTCAGGTCACCGCGCGGATCACGCCGAAAACGTGGTGGGCCAACATGGAGCAAGGCTTCGTCTGGGACCTGGACGACTTCCTGGTCAACCAGATCGGCCACCCCTATCAGGGCAACAATTACTTCAACGCCGGCCGATCCAATGGTCTGAGCTTCTGGGAATCAGCAGGCATCACCGCGTTCGGGAGCGGCACGTGGGAGTACTTCGGCGAAACCAACCATGCCTCGCTGAACGATTTGGTCAACACGACGCTTGGCGGTATCGCTCTCGGCGAAATGTTCCATCGCGCGGCCTGGCTTGTGCGCGACACGCGCGCAACGGGTCGCGGCCGGCTGATGAAGGAAATCGCAGCCACCGCAATCGATCCGGTGACGGGCGTGACCCGATTCATGTCTGGTGACTCCTCCCGTATATCAGACAAGCCCGCCGAGATGGTGCCTTCGAGGGTTGGTGGCACGGTCTCGGCTGGCGTGCTCTTTCGGGGCTCGAACACCAGCGCCTTCAACTCGACGGGGGAACCCTTCCTCGAGCTGGATCTGCTCTATGGGGATCCGTTAAACGATCGCAGCCGAACCCCGTATGACGCATTTACCGTCCTCCTCCGCTTTGGCGGCGGTGGGTCCTTCAGTGAGGCGAAGGTACGAGGCCGACTGCTTGGACAACCCTTTCGACAGAATCGCTTCCAGATGAACGTGTCGCAGGCATATGACTTCAGCAAGAACACCGCCTACCAGTTCGGTGCGCAGTCGTTCAACGTGAACGCGTCGTACAACGGCAAGCTGTCCTCTCGTCTGTCCTTCTTGGTGTCCGGTTGGGGGGGCCTGACTGCGCTCGGTGCGGTGGATTCGATTCCGCTGACGGGAGTCGCGCCCGAAGAAGACCAGCCACCAGGTGAGTCGTCTGGGCAAGGTGTGTCGGAAGGCCCACGTTACTACGACTACGGACCGGGATCGGATTTCGGTGCACGAGCTCTCTTCGCACGCGACGGCCGCACCATCGTTGCTTTCGTGTACGAAACCCATCATCTCTATAGCCTCGACGGCGTTCGAGCCAACCACTTCCTGCAGCAACTGCGGTTAGACCTGCTGGCGCCTCTGCGCGGCCCGCTCGGTATCGGCGTCTCCGGCGAGTACTTCGATCGCCGGACCTATTTCCAGGACACCGCCAACGAGACCAGGAAATTCCACTTTCCCCAGTTCCGCGCGTACCTGACATGGAGGATGTCGTGAGCCGGCGCACATGTCGCGCGTTTGGGATCGCGGCCGGGGTCCTCGCCATCACGTGCGTCAGCCCGGTTGTGGCCAGTCCGCAAACCACTTCGCCCTCGGCTTCGGCCGCCGGCGACACGGCTGATCAGTCCAGGAAGTGGATCGTGATTGGCGGCACGGCGACCACGCTTCGAGGTGACTGCCAGGAGGACTGCGCGGCGCACGGCACGGGGGCATACCTGCACACCGGGAGCATCCTCGCCGTCGTCGGTTTTCGGGTGAACCGCCACATGGACGCCGGTCTCGAAGTGTCGTGGATCCCCGCAACTTCTGTAGCGGGTGATGACATCCGATCGACGTTTCTTCTGGCCACGGCGCATTTCAAGCCCTGGGAGTCGCGCGGCTTCTTTGTGAAGACCGGCATGGGGATGGTCTTCATGCGCAACTTCGCCTACGACGTGAGCGGCACCCTTCCGCCGATCACGTCGAAGGCATTGGGACTTACGTACGGCGCCGGCTGGACGTTCCGACACACCAATCGACTAGGTCTGCAGGTCTTCGGAGCGCAGCACGTATCCGCACTCGGCGACTTTCAGATAGGTGGGGTCCCGGTCGAGGACGTCGTGGGCAACTTCTGGTCAGTGGGCGCCGCCATCGTTATTCGGTAGCCCGACGCCCACATCGGTTCGTTGCCTGCTCAGGGCCTCGGTCTTTCCTGGATCGTGATCGGTGACCGGAGCTCAAACGCCACCACGGTCTCCGCAGGAATTTCAGCGGCGTCGCCACGCATCGCCGTGCCCGCACCGGCCCCGATCAGCGCACCAACAGCGGCGCCTGTTCCGCCACCGGCGATGGCGCCCACCGCTGCACCCGCGCCCGCGCCAACCCCAATCTTCGCCGCATTCTTGCCTTTGTTCGCCGCCGCCTCGTAGCCGACCGGGGACGTCACGATTTCGACCTTCCTGCCGTCACCGATTGTCAGAGTCGTGAGCTCGATAGAGAGGTTTGCTTTTCCTTTCACCCGCCCGCCCTTGTCTGCCTCGACAATGCGGCCGTCGATCCTGGCTCCCCCGGCTGCCACGGTCCAACCCTCAACGGTGATCGGCTCTTCCAGAACTGCGGAGAACACGTCTCCTGTCTTCATCGTTTTCGTCGAGAGGTCACGGGTTGTTCGGACCGTGATCACGTGACCTGCATTCAAGCGGGCGACCCTTGGCTTTGGCGGCGGGGGCGGTGCCACGGGCGGCGGCGGTGCCACAGGCCGGGGCGGTGCCACGGGCGCGGGCGCTGCTGCGGGCGTGGGCGCGGGCGCACGAGCAGGCGCAGCCGCGGGCTGGGACGCCGGTTGCTGAACCGGAGGAGATGCTTGCGCGGGTTGCGCGCTCGCCGACGGCTGGCCTTGCGAAGGCGCTTCCGCTGTTGAAAGCGATGCCGCAGGCTGTTGAGACTCAGACGTGGAGCAGGCGGCCGTCGCAATGGCCACGGCTGCGATGATCGACATCAGCGGCGCCCGGCGCTGCCGGCAGGATGCACTTCTGCGTGCGTGCGTCGTTGTCGTTCTCAACTGTCACCTCCATCTTCCCGGCTTCAGGCCACGAGCGTTGATTTTCAGGGTTGGTTAAGCAATTTCAGGGCCGTCTGAGATGAGTGAATGGCCTGTAGTCGGTCCTGGAATTCGACGCGTGACCGTGCGGAGCGTCACCGTATCTTGTGAGCTTCTCCATCCTTCGCGACTCCACGTTCGTGCGCGGTCGATTCAGGTCGACTTCCCAGCAATCTTGCAACGGCCTCCAACGTGTGGACTCTGGCCCGGTCCTTGCCACGGGAACGCCGTGCCCTCGCCAAGATCCCCCGCATCAATCGGACCATGAAAATATTCAATACCTCTTTGGTTCTGCTCAGTCTGCTTCTGCTTCAACGAGTGGAAGCCCAGTCACCGCTGGCCGGGCGTCCGCAAGGTCCAACCGTTGACCAAAAGCCCGTCGAGGATGCCTTGGGCCGCAGCACGCCATCCGGAACAGTGGTCGGTCTGGTCATGGCTGCTGAACAGGAGAACCTCGATCGCGCCGCGGAATACCTGGAGTCCGGGCTCAAGCCTGCCGAGCGGCGGGAATTGGCCCGGAAACTCCACCTCGTCCTGGACCGCAAGTTGTTCACGAGTCTGGGTAGTCTGAGTCGAACGCCTGAGGGAGATCTTGGCGACGGGCTCACAGACCGTGATCGTGTCGGTCTCATCGAGAGCCCGTCCGGTAACGTCGAGATGTTCGTGGACCGCGTCAGGCGAGGTCAAGCCGAACCCATTTGGTTGTTCTCCTCGAGCTCGTTGGAGGAGGTCCCTCGCCTTTACGATGAAATCCACCCGCCGTGGGTGGAGCGGTATCTGCCCGCGTGGCTTCGAACCACTCTATGGCTGTCGGTGCCACTCTATCGATGGATCGGTATCCTTCTTATCTTCCCTCTGGTCTTCGGTCTGGCCAAGCTCTCTACACGCGCGCTGACGGTCTTACTCAATCTGATGTTCGGCCGCCTCGGGCAAGAACAGGATGACCGCAAGTCGGTACCCGAATGGCCGTTGCGTTTGCTGGTTCTGTCCTTGTTTTTCTACGGCGCTTCGTTCCTCGCCTTCAACCTCGCCGTTCGGTCCTTCTGGCATCGTGTGGCAGACACGCTGCTGGTCATGGGGATGTGCTGGCTGATCCTACGTCTTCTTAATCTGGTGGCGGCGCTGAGCCTCAAGCGTCTGGCACGACTCCATCGGTCTGGAGACACGGCACTGGTGCTCTTGATCAACCGTCTCTCAAAGGCGGCCACGGTGATCTTCGCGGCTCTGTTTCTTCTGTATCTCTCAGATGTCGATCTCACTGCCGCGCTCACCGGGCTGAGCGTCGGCGGCTTGGCCATTGGCTTCGGCGCCCAGAAAACGATTGAGAACTTGTTCGGCGGCATCATGGTGATTTCTGATAAGCCAATCAACGTAGGGGATGTGTGCCGAGCGGGCGAGGTCTTTGGAACGGTCGAAGACATCGGAATTCGTTCGACGCGTATCCGGACGCTGGACCGAACCGTTGTGTCCGTGCCCAATGGTCAACTCGCGTTGATGATCCTGGAAAACTTCGCTAGCCGTGACCGCATCCGTTTTCATCACACGGTTGGATTGCAACTTCAGACGACGGCAGACCAATTGCGCTACGTGCTGGCCCGCATCCGCCAGCTGCTCGAGGGTCATCCCAAGGTGGAGCCCGCATCCGCACGTGCCCGGTTCATCCGATTAAGCGGCGCGGCGCTGGACCTCGAGATCTTCGCGTACGTGCTCGAGAGCGATCAGGTGGCCTTCCTGGCAATTCAGGAAGACCTTCTGCTCCGAATCATGGACGTTATCCATACCAGCGGCACATCGCTCGCGACCCCCGTTCCCCTCACGCTTCCCGCGACGGCTCTGAATACCTAACGCCCTCGTGCGAGAGCGTTAGCGCGCCTCCACCATCGTGAAGGCGTGATAGTGCCAGGCCGGCTCATCCAGGTACAGTCCCTGCGCCTGCAAATCGCAGCCCTCCCGATCGTAGGTTGCGTCACCGATCAAGTCCTGCAGTCGCCAGCGACGGTTGCCGAGGTCTGCAAACGGCAGCCGCACATAACACTGGCTCTGGTTGGGCGCATAGTTCACCGTCACCAGCAACCGCTCGCCACCCGTGCCCTGCCAGGCAAAGGCCAAAAAGCAATCCCAGGTCCAATTGCCGTCCCATGCGGATGTGCAGTCGAGCAATCGCCATTCGCCGTTGCGCACGACCGGCTGACGCAGCACAGCAAGCAGCTCGTCGTAAAACTGTTCCAGCCTCTGGACGATCGGCTCCGCCGGACGTCGAACCAGATGGGGAGAGATGCGGGTCTTGCGGCCCTGAAATTGTCCGTCGTGAAAGAAACGCAAGCCAGGGCACAGAAACGTCACCACTGCGGCGGCTTCGTGCACCTCGCACGAGAACGTGGCCGCCGCCCGCGGCTCGTCGTGGTTTTCCATGAAGCGGGCTAGTTTGTCCTGAAAATCGAGCCCCGCCTGGAGATGCCCGCGCACGGATCGTGCGTGACCCTCGCGGAGGCGGTCATACAGCCGCTTGTCGTAGGTGTAATCAAATCCTTCTTGTTGCAGCGTCCATTCCAGATCCCAGTAGACCTCGGCCATGAAGCAGAAGTCTCGCGCCTTTTTCCGCACGAGATCGACCGCCTTGGGCCAGAAAGACTGCGAGCGGATGCCCCAGGTTCGTTCGAACACATCCGGCAGCACCAGCATCGCCATGTCGCAGCGCACGCCGTCACACTGCCCGGCAACCTTGACCAACTCGCCGATCATCGCTTCCTGCGTCGCCGGGTTGGCGTAGTTCAGTTGCAGCGTATCGGGCCAGCCGCTGAAGTACGGATCGCGACCGTAGGCCAACACGAGATCACCGCGCGTGCGTGTGACCCGGGTGTAGTTCTGCGGTTCCCGGGCCAGGTCCACTTCGGTCCGAGCGATGAAGTACTCGGGATGTTTCTCCACCCAGGGATGATCCAGGCCGGTGTGGTTAGGGACAAAATCGAGCATTAAGCGCAGACCACGGTGTCGAAGGCGTTGTCGCAGCCGGGCCAGGGCTGCATCTCCACCCAGACGGCTATCGACTGTGTAACCGGTGATCGCGAAACCGGAGCCGGCGATATCCTCCTCTCGCAAGTCCGGCAGCGTTTCGTGAAATTCCTTCCGCCACTCGGCGCTGGCGCGCGACACTCGCTGCCCTGCCGGTCCTGTTTGCCAGACGCTCAGGAACCAGATCCAGTCAAAACCCTGCGCCGCCATGCGATCCAATGCCGCATCGGGAATGTCGTCCAGAATTGCAGCCCGGCCCAACGTTTGGGACAGCTCCGTCAGCCAGACACGGGTGTTGACTTGGTACAGCGATGGATAGCGCACTTACTTCCTCATGCGCACAGCAGCTCGCTGCTCGCCTTCCAACTCCACATCTTTGGCCTCGATACGCCCAAACAGGTCAAGCAGCGTCGCGATCGAACCGGTCCACCCCGTCTGGTGGCTGGCGCCGATCCCCGCTCCGTTGTCACCGTGGAAGTATTCGTAGAAGAGGATCAGATCGCGCCAGTGCGGATCGTCCTGGAACTTCGTGGTTCCTCCGTAGACTGGCCGCCGTCCGTCGGCGCTGCGCAGGAAAGTACTCGCCAGCCGGCGGGTGATTTCCTTTGCCACGTCGAACAGCGTCATGTATTGCCCCGAGCCGGTCGGACACTGAACCTTGAACTCAGTCCCGTAGAAGCCGTACAGGTTCAAGAGCGCCCGGATCAGAAGCACATTGACCGGCATCCAGACGGGCCCTCGCCAGTTGGAGTTGCCGCCGAACATTCCGGTATCCGATTCGCCGGGCAGGTACTGGACCTTGAGTTCCTGACCGTGCACGTGAAACACAAAGGGATGGTCCAGGTGATAGCGAGAGAGCGCGCGAATGCCGTGAGGCCCGAGAAACTCGTTCTCATCGAGCATGTATGCGAGCACCCGCTCCAACTTCTGCTTGTTGAGGATCGAGAGGAGACGCCGTCCCTTGTAGCCGATGAAGCCTTCACTGGTCGGCGCCACCTGCGACGCCAACTCGGGGTGGCGTGTGCGGAATTGAGCGACCAACTCCATCAGCTTCGGGTGGCGACTGACGACCTCGCTATCGAACATCGTCGAAGCGCAGAGCGGCAAGAGTCCCACCATCGACCGTATCTTCAAACGCATCGCCTGTCCGTCGGGGAGCCGGAGCAGATCGTAAAAGAATCCGTCCTGCTCGTCCCACATCTCGTCGTGATTCTCGCCCCGGCGATCCATCGCATAGGCGATCCACATGAAATGCTGGACGAATTTGAAGGCCGCCTCTTCGTACGTCTCGTCGTCCTCGGCTAGAATGAGGGCGATGTCCAGCATGTTCTGGCAGTAGAACGCCATCCACGCCGTCCCGTCCGCCTGCTCGAGAGATCCGCCTGTCGGGAGCGGTGCGCTGCGGTCGAAGACGCCAATATTGTCGAGACCTAGAAACCCCCCGGCGAACACGTTCTTCCCGGACGGGTCCTTCCGATTCACCCACCAGTTGAAATTCAGCATCAGGCCCTGGAACGCTTGTTCCAGGAAGCGACGGTCCGCCCGGCCGAGGTTCCGTTCCGTTTTGTAAAGATACAAAGTCGCCCAGGCGTGCACCGGCGGATTCACATCGCCGAAGTTCCACTCGTAGGCAGGAATCTGCCCATTGGGGTGGGCATAGAGACTGCGCAGCATCAGCAGAAGCTGTTCCTTGGCGAAATCGAAATCCACGAGCGACAGCGGAATCGTGTGAAACGCCAGGTCCCAGGCTGCGTACCAGGGATACTCCCATTTGTCCGGCATGGAGATCACGTCGCTATTGAGCATGTGAAACCATTCGGTGTTCCGCACGCCGGGGCGGGAGGATTCGAGCAGGGGATGACTTCGGTGATCGGTCAGCCATTGCTCCAGGTCGAAGTGGTAGTACTGCTTGCTCCAGAGCATTCCCGCCAACGCCTGGCGGTGTACACGCCGTTCATCGTCGTTCAGCGACTTCGGCGTTATCCGAGCGTAGAATTCGTCCGCGTCCGCAATCCGGCTCTTGAATGTTTTCTCGAACCCCTCGAAGGCATCGCCGACCCTGAAACCCTGAACGGCTTCGTCTCCGCCAGCGGCCGCAAGACGCAAACCGACGGTCTTGCTGCCGCGAGCGGGCAGGTCGAGGACATAGTGGGCCGCGCCCTTGGTCCCCACCTTCTCAGGGTTAACCGTTTCTCCCCGGCCCGCGACGATGTACTCATGGAACGCGTCCTTCACGTACGGAGACGCATTCGGCTGCCCCCATAGCCGGGATGCGTTGCTCTCGTTCTCGGTGAAGATCAGCTCCGGGGCTCCATCACAGAACAGCCAGTACTCGCCGAGGTCCTGGTGTGTGGCCTGCATGACGCCAGGCCCCACCTCGTGTAGCGAAGGCTTTGGCTGATCCGCGCCCCACGACCAGGTATTACGGAACCATAGCGTCGGCACCACACGCAGCCGGGCCGCCTCGGGTCCACGATTGTGCACGGTGATGCGGACGAAAATGTCTTCTGGACCTTCCTTCGCGTATTCCACAAACACATCAAAATACCGGTCGTCGTCAAAGGCACCGGTATCGAGCAGCTCGTACTCGAACTCGTTCCGCGATCTGCTGCGGTTCGTCTCGATCAGGTCCCGATACGGATACTCACACTGCGGGTACTTGTAGAGATACTTCATGTACGAGTGCGTGGGCGTGCTGTCGACGTAAAAGTAGTACTCCTTGACGTCTTCCCCGTGATTCCCCTCGTTGTTGGTGAGCCCGAACAGGCGCTCCTTTAGAATAGGGTCTCGCTCGTTCCACAATGCAAGCGCAAAGCACAGTTGCTGCTTGTCATCGCAGAGTCCCCCGAGCCCGTCCTCGCCCCACCGGTATGCTCGTGACCGAGACTGGTCGTGGGTGAAGTAATTCCACGCGTCGCCGTTGTCGCTATAGTCCTCACGGACCGTACCCCACTGTCGCTCGCTGAGGTAGGGTCCCCACTTCTTCCAGGGAATGTGCGCTTCGCGCGCGTCGTTCAGCCGTCTCTGCTCTGTGACATCTGCCTGTGCGCCCATTACGCCTCCCGATACTTCTGCACTCTGTGAGCCCGGTAGCAAACTGCGGGCCGGGCAACCCCAGCACAGGACGCGGAGAATTGCTTCGAGAGTGAACAAATCAGCGGCTCGTGCTGCGAAACCGAGCTGAAGGATCGGAGGCTCACCACCGGCGGTGAAACACTAGCGACGGGTGATGGCCTGCCGCCAATGCCGCAGAACGAAGACAAGCGACAACAGATCAATTCGATGGATCACGTCTTGCACACCACGTCGGGACGTGGCCAGGTGGCTGCTCGCCGCCACGAGTACGAATGGCCGGACCGGCCGTTTCCAAGGACTGACGATCATGCCGATTTCACGCGGACTTCCGCTGGCGCTCTGCCTGCTCGTGGTCAGTGCATGCGCCGGACCTTCCTCGCCTGCCGCGGTGCTGGCGAGCTCGTCCGCGGCCGAAGCGCCTATCCCGGAAACGGCTTCGCCGTACGACGCCCTTCCAGAGAGCGTGCGACTCGTGATGAGCGAGCCGTTCATGGGCGACTTCGACGCATTGGTCAAGCGTCGCGCGATTCGTGTGGCCGTGACCTTCAACCGCACTCACTATTTCATCGACAAGGGCCAGGAGCGCGGACTGACCTTCGAGTCGCTCAAGCTGTTCGAGAACGATCTGAACGCAGACTTGAAGACCGGCAACCTCAGAGTGCAAATCGTGATCGTGCCGATGTCGCGCGATCGGCTGTACCCTGCCCTCTCGAGCGGCAAAGTCGACATGGTCGCCGCCATGGTGACCATCACGCCCGAGCGAGAGACGCTCGTCGCCTTCTCGGATCCGACGCGCACGAACGTGAGCGAAGTCGTCGTCACCGGCCCAGGAGCGCCGCCCGTCGCCACGCTGGACGACCTGGCCGGGAAAGAGGTGTTCGTCCGCAAGGGGAGCATCTACGACGAGAGCCTCGTCGCCCTGAACGCCCAGCTGAAGGCGCGCGGCAAGCCGGCGGTGGTGATCACGGCCGCCCCCGATGTTCTTGAAGACGATGACGTGCTCGAGATGGTCAACGCCGGCCTCGCCCCGATCACGGTCGTGGACGACTATCTGGCCGAGTTCTGGAGCAAAGTGTTCACCGACATCACGGTGCACCGGGACGTTACCCTGCGGACTGGCGGCATGCTGGCCGTCGCGTTCCGCAAGGAGAATCCCAAGCTCCGGGAGGCCGTCAACGAGTGGCTCCGGAAGCACGGCCAGGGCGACGCATTTCGAAACGTGATCGAACGCCGCTATCTCGAGAGCGTCAAGTACGCGAAGAATGCCGCGGCCGATGCCGAGCGCAAGAAACTCGCCGCCGTGGTCGAACTGTTCAAGAAATACGGTGCGCAGTACAACGTCGATTACCTGCTGATGGCGGCGCAAGGGTATCAGGAGTCCACGCTGGACCAGAACGTCAAGAGCCCCGTGGGCGCGATTGGCGTGATGCAGGTCATGCCACCGACCGGGAAGGAACTGAACGTCGGCGACATCACCAAGGTCGATGCCAACATCCACGCCGGTGTGAAGTACATGCGGTTCATGGTTGACCAGTACGACAAGGACGAGCCCATGGACAATCTGAACAAGGCGCTGATGACGTTCGCGTCCTACAACGCCGGCCCCGGGCGCGTGAGACAGCTCCGGCGCGAGACGGAAAAGAGGGGCCTCAATCCCAACCTGTGGTTCGGCAACGTCGAACGCGTCGCCTCCGAGCGGATCGGCCGCGAAACTGTCACCTACGTCAGCAACATCTTCAAGTACTACATCACCTACCGCCTGCTGGAGGCTCAGCAGGAGCGGCGCGAAGGAGCGAAGGCGCAAGCTGGAGCGCGGAAATAGCAAGACCCATGAGTACGGGCGGGCGACCTCTCTCGCCGGTTCTACCGGGATGTGGTCGCGCGTTCACGGCATGTTGTGACCGGTCTCTGGGCCCCCCTTCGCCCGGGCTCGCGAGTCGTCAATTCCTTCGGATTCCAGCCCGGGTGGCGGCCGTCTCAATCAGCCAACTGGCCTGCTCCTTGCCAAGGGTATGCAAATGCGAATCACACACTCCTTCATCCTGGCCTGTGCGTTGCTCGGTGCAGGGCCCCTCATGGCGGCCGGCCAGACGAAGTATGGGGTGACCGTCAACGCGGTCGAACCCGCTGCGCTGGCGAAGGTCAAGACCTACGTGTGGAAGGTGAGCCAGCCGTCGCTCAACAAGAACGCCGACAAACAGATTGTTGCCGCAGTGGACCGCGAACTAGCCGCACGCGGCTTTACGAAGGTCCCCACTGGACAAAGCGACGTGGTGGTCACGTATGCCTCAGTCAGCAGGACTGACGTGGACCTGAAGGCGAAGGCCTCGAAGAGCGGTTCGTTGCCTGAGTTTCTCGTCGGCTCGCTCGTCGTCAGCCTGAGCGACGCCACGAATAGTCAGTTGCTCTTTCGCGTGCGGACGGACACGCCGATCGAGAAGGATCCGGTGGCGCTCGAGGCAGTGATCAACGCGGCGGTGACCGCGATGTTCGACAAGTATCCCAACCCGTCGAAGCGATGAGGGTTCGGTCTTGGTGATACGGACTATCCGATGAAAGGGACCACCCCGATGAAAACCGGTTCGAGACAGATGGCTTCACTCCGTGCGCCGGCGCTGCTCTTCTCGATGGCGGGTGTGTGGCGGGCGGCGGGCGTTGCGGCGCTGCTCGTGGCGGCGACCGCCTGTGCGGGGGCGCCGCGTCAAAAGCCCCTCCCGATGGGACGTGTCGAGAGTGGTCCTGGGACGCTCGCCGAAGCGCGCAAGTTCCTGGAAGGCCGCTGGGCCCTCGAGTCGTTCGAAGTGCGTCCACCTGGCAAGGCGCCGATCACCTGAAGGGCTCCGGAGTCCTGAACTACGACGACTTCGGCAACCTGCACATGGAGATCCGCGCCGACCAGGCCTCGTCGGATCTGCTTCGGGCCGCGGGGATCGACATTCGTGATGGCGTCATCTCGACCGACGGGCGGACCGCGATCGATCTGCAGAACCACACGCTCACCTACTTCCTCGAAGGCCAGCCTTCCTCGTTGACCACGGGTGGGGGCCCGCTCGCGCCGAATCGGCCGCGGCACTGGGAGGTCACCGCCGACGTGCTCACGCTGACGACCCGCGACGACAGCGGCGCGCCGCTGTCGATCAGCCGCTGGAAGAGAAGCCCGTAGACCGAGGAGGAGGAGCCGTGCGCACTGCGAAAATCCTGATGACCGTCCTGCTCCTTGGCGCTCCCAGCTGGGTCGGGGCGCAGGCGGCCCGCCCGACGACGGTGCGCCAGAGGTCTTCAGCGCCACGGCGCAGGCGAAGAATGCCTCCGGCGCGGTGTCGGGCACGCTTGAAGTTCGCGTCAGTCGCTACACGCCGGACTTCGATCGCAAAACCGTGGAGGAGGCGCTCCGTCTGGGTGGCTACCCGCGGTTTCTCACGGCCCTTCGGAACGCGCCCGAGGTCGGGCAGCTCGTGCTCGGCGGCAGGCCAGCCGTACGCGATCCGGTATGCGCGCGAGAAGGTCGAGGCAGGTGTCCGAACGATCGTCGTGGTGACCGACAGGCCCGTGTTCTTTGTCGGCGCCGGACGGGCCGACGCCAAGCCGCGAGCCGGATACGAAGTGGCCGTGCTCCAGATTCAGCTGGACGGAACGGGACGAGGGCGCGGGACGATGGCGGGTGCCGCGCGCGTGCGCCCCGATGGCGACGGCGGCGTGCTGCTTGACGACTACGCCGAGGAGCCCATCGCGCTGACCAACGTCACGCGCAAACCGTCGTAGCTCTTTAACTCAGAGATGCAGATGTAGCTGGCACTCGCCGGCCACCTGGGGTTGACCACCATGCTAACTACATACGCCTTCGCCTACGCTCGCATCAGGGCCCGCGTCGCGGTGCTCACGATCATCAGCCTGATTTCCTCATCTGTCGGGCCACTCGTGGCAGCACAGGCGCCGGCGGCGTCCGGCGCAGCCGCCACGGATCCGGCTGCCCCAGATGGGGGGTGGCCGCGCGCCTACACGACGCCGAGTGGCGCCGCTCTGGTCATCTACCAGCCGCAGGTGGCGAGCTGGGCCGATCAGAAACACGCGACTCTGTACGCAGCCGTCGCCTACACCGCGAACGGTGCGAAAGAACCCGCCCTCGGTACAATCAGAGTAGAGTCCGAGACGAGGGTCGCGATCGACGAGCGGCTCGTGAGCTTCTCGGACTTCAAGGTCGTTCAGTCCAGCTTCCCCACGCTCGAGCGTGACGCGGTCAAGACCGTTGTCTCCGAGATCCTCACATCGGTCCCACTCGACGAGCGCGTGATTGCACTCGACCGCGTGTTGGCCAACATCGATACAAGCCAGATCGTCCCGAAAAACGTGGAAGGTGTGAAGGCGGATCCGCCCACGGTCTTCTTCAGCCAGACGACGGCGGTGCTCGTCAACATCGACGGTGAGCCGGTCTGGGCACCCATTCCACAAAACGATCTGCGGTCGGCCGTCAACACCAACTGGGACCTCTTCGAGCACGGTCCGTCCAAGACCTACTACCTTCGCAACGAGCGCGTGTGGATGAAGGCGAGCGACGTCAAGGGCCCGTGGGTACCGGCCGGCGATCTGCCTGAGAGCTTCGCCAAGCTCCCTGCCGATGAGAATTGGAAGGACGTGAAGGCGACCCTCCCCGGTCAAAAGGTGAGCGCCAACCAGGCGCCGAAGGTGTTTGTCTCCCTCGAGCCGGCGGAGTTGATCCTGCTGCGAGGCACACCCAGCTACTTGAAGGTGCAGGGCGCCAAGCAGCTCCTGTGGGTCAACAATACAGAGAACGACGTCTTTCGGATGGGCAATACCGGTGCGGTCTATTTCCTCGTGGCGGGCCGGTGGTTTTCGGCGCCTGATTTCACAGGCCCGTGGACATTCGCCACGCCGAACTTGCCTGACGACTTCAAGCAGATTCCGCTCGAGCACGAGCGGTCGCGCGTTCTTGCCTCGGTGCCTGGCACGACACAGGCCATCGAAGCCGTCCTGCTCGCGGGGATTCCACAAACGGCGCGCGTCAGTCGGACCGTGATGGCGCCTGAGGTCGCGTATGAGGGCGGACCACCGCAGTTCCAGCCGATCGAGAAGACATCGGTGGAGCGGGCGGTCAACACCGACAAGGACATCCTGAAGGTCGGCGACCTCTACTACATGTGCTTCCAGGGCGTCTGGTTCATGTCGAAGACGCCGACAGGACCGTGGGAGGTCACCGGTGAGGTGCCGAAGTCCATCTACGAGATTCCGGTGAGCTCGCCGTCCCATGCAGTCACCTACGTCACCGTGCAGGAATCGAACGACGACGCGGTGGTGTATGCGACGGCAGCGGCTTTCACGGGCGTCATGGTTGCGTGGGGCTGCGCCGTGTGGGGCACGGGCTACTATTACCCGCCGTACGTGTGGTACGGCGGCGGGTATCCCTACTACCGCCCGTACTATCCAACCTATGGGTTCGGCGCCTCCTACAACCCGTGGACCGGCGCCTACACCCGTGGCGCCGTGGCATACGGTCCCTACGGTGGGGCCGGCGTTGCCCAGCGCTACAACCCGAGGACCGGCACCTACTCGCGTGGGGCCGCGGCCTATGGCCCATATGGCGCGCGTGGGGCGGCCAGCGCCTACAACCCGCGCACGGGCGCGGTCGGCTCCACCCGGCAGGGATCGAATGTGTATGGCAGCTGGGGGCAGACGGGCGTGGCCCGCGGCGACCAGTGGGCCAGCACCTCGCGGTACACCAGCAACGTCACGGGGAACACGACGCGCGTGACCCGCGGCAGCGAAGGAGGCGGCGCGATCACCAAGACCGGTCCTGGTGGCGCGGGCGGTGTCGTGCGCACGGGAAGTGGCGACGTATACGCGGGCGGCGACGGCAACGTGTACCGCAAGAACGGCGACAGCTGGCAGAAGTACGGCGACGGCGGCTGGAGCGGTGTGGATCAGCCGACACCACAGCAGCGTCAGCAGGCCCAGGACCGCGCGGCGCAGTCGGGTGCCGCGCGCGACGGTGCGTCAGCGTCTGGCTGGGACTCGACGACCCGCAGCCAAGTGAACCGCGATTCCGCCGCACGCGCCGAGGGTGCGCAGCGGACCAACGACTCCAGCAGTGTGCGGAGCGGCACCTCCTCGAGGTCAGGCAGCTATCGTCCGAGCGGCGGAAGCCGAGGCGGCGGGCGGCGGCGCTAACGAAGGTTACGGAAACGCCACGACGAGCCCGGCGCTGAACTCAGCCTGCCACACAATGTCGGCGTAGAGGGCGACGAGGCACAGGCCGGGCGAGCAGGCAATCGTTCGCCCTTCGATGTCGGCGAACGTCGCGAACACCCGTCCATCGAGCCGAACGCCCAGGTGCCGCAGGGGCATCAGCTTCACTCCGCCCCCGGCGCCGACTGTGAACCGGATCTCGTTATCGCCCTCGGCCGCGTAGCGCGTGAGCCCCAGCAGGCCGGTCAGGAAGGGACGCACACGCCGGTTGGTCCCGAGCTCCTGCAATCCACCGCCCTGCCAGTGATCGACCGTAATCCGCCAACCCGTCGGCGGAGCGAACAGTCCGCCCGGGAACGTCAACCGAGCCTCCTGACGCGTGAAGAGCGCTTCGGCGAACAGCCCATCATTGTTGAACTTCACGTTCACCACGGCGCCAACGGCCCGCGCGGCGTCGAGATCGACCGGTTGTCCTGTGATGCGTTCGACGAAATCCCCGCCGAACCGGTATCCGACAAACGGCGTCACCTGGACGGCCTGCGCATGGCTCGTCCCAGACCAACACAACAGCCAGGCGACAACGGCGATTCCACCAAGACGCCTCATCGGACCTTGCTGTGTCCTTTCGGATCTGGCTGTGGCCCTTATCGCGGCTGGCTCTTGGCCAGTCCCTGCTTCTGCATCTCCTCGATCGACTCCTTCGCGAGCTCTTCGACGAACGCGCGAAGGCCGCGTGGATTCTTCGTCTCGCTGACAGCCGCCCACAGGAGTTGGTTGCGCGGAATGCTGTAGATCGTGGTCTCGACGACGACGACCGTCTCCTTCTGCCGTGAGCCGGGCACGTACACAGCGCCCCACCCGTAGCCGTAATATCCCCAGAATGTGCCGTAGTTAGGAGTCACCCAAGTGGCCGACGTATACGCCTGCCGCGTGTCGGCGCTGATTGGTCGCACGACGACGACGCCTTCCACGTTGGCCTTCTCGAACCAGGGTTTGGCCGTCTCCGCGCGCAGCAGTTCCTCTTTCGGCGCGATACGGTAGGTGGCGACGGCCTGCATCCCGCGCGCGCTCAACTCCCGCACGAGCGACTCTTCCCCGGCAACACGCAACGAGTCGTCGTTCGAGATGACGAGCGCAGCCACTTTCTTCCCCGCGAAGCTGACCGAGCCGGCATCGAGCGACTTGAAAGTCGAGGTGAACGTGATCGCCGCTGAAAGCACCGCGACCGCAGTCATAGCGATCGCAGCGGTGGTGAGTACTGACACTGTTCGTCGCATTACGGGATCCTTAGTGGACTCGCGTCCGGTGACGAACGCCTGAAGCGGATCACCGTTCGTCCGGTTCTGTCGTTGAACTGCATCGTATTTCCATCCACGCGATATGTGCTGGTGAACTGGAGCGCGTTGATGAATCGGCGTTCTTGCTCCATCAGAGGCGGCTCGCAGGCCATGAGGGTTCCGCCAACACTGCCCATGCGGACGGACGGCGGGGAGGGGTTGATCTCGGCGAAATATCGGTTGCACCCGGATGAGCCTCCCACTCGGCGCTCGCTCTCAAAGGCGAGATCCGGAGGCCGGGTGCCGCTCGCCGCAACCCCGTCGACCTCAATCGCGACCCACGTGGTGCCCACAGGAGCCGCGACAGACGAAGGAGTTATCAGCACGGATTCGGATGCCGGCCACTCGCAGCCGCCTCCGAGAAGCGCCACGACGACAACGGCGTAAACGGTCGTGCAGTCGAGGTTATTCTTCATGACACATCAACTCCCATGTGCGATGACCCTCAGCCGATGCACCGGGATCACCTGTTGTACTACGCCGCAGCCCGCGGAGCCGCGCCTGAGACGGTGAGCGTTTTGTAATAGCGCCCGACACGCCAAGCAAGGACCAGAAACACGACGACGAGGATGACGTTCACGAGTGCGAATCCACTCGGCGGCAGCACGAAGAAGGTCGTCCCGACGAAGACGAGCATCGCCGACAGCACGTCTCCGATCCGGACGAAGAACGAGTCGATCGCCTGTTTGGCGCTGAACTTCTCCTCGTACGTGCACGGCAGGAACAGCATGTTGCGCACGGTGTTGTTCAGCGAGTAGTCGGTCGCGTTCTCGGCGACTTTGGCGCCCAGCACGGCGTAGAGCGTCGGTACGAAGAACAGGATGTTGTAGGCACCGAACGACAGAGCCGGCAGGACCATCACGGCCCAGGCAACCCCCCAGTACTTTATGATGCGAGAAACCACGAATAACTGAAGCACGAGGCTGATCGCGTTCACGAGCGTGAAGTACTTCGCGTAGAAATCGCCGATCAGCTGCCCTTCGTCGAGCCCGCCGGCCTGGCCCGAGGCAATCATCGCTGACGCCGTGTCTTTCACGATGCGGCCGAGGATGTACTCCCCCGTCGTATTGATCCAGTTCAACATCAGCAGCATCACGCCTATCAGCAGGAGGTAGCGCGTCTTGAAGACCAGCGCGAACGCGTTGGTGGGCGCGGTGGCCTTTGCTTTCTTGGCAACGAGCGGGTGACGGCCGCGTTCCACGCGATCGACGTGATTGGTGAGCAGCAACTGAGCACCCACCACGGCGGCACCGACCAGCATGAGCTGGAGGACGCCAAAGGGCTCGATGAGACGATCGGCGACCAGGGATCCGGCAACGGCTCCGAGCGAGGCGCCGAAGCCGACGATGACGAACAGCCGCTCCCCTTCTTCCTTCGAGTACACGTCGTTGGCAAACGACCAGAACTGCGCAACGATCATGAGATTGAAGATGCCGATCCAGACGAAGAAGATCGCCCCGAGCGGCACGCCGGCCCGTGCCAGCAAGTAAAAGACTGGCGGACAGATGATAAAGAAGGCCGTGACGATGTTGATCAACTTCATACGAGGAAATCTGGCGACGAGACGGCCGTAATAGGGAACGACGAACGCCAGCAACACCACCTGACCGGCGGACAGGTAGCTCTTGAGCTCCGCCGTGCCCTCTCCAAGGATGAGCGCCTCGCGCACAGTCTTCAAAATGTAGTACGCCATCAGGATCAGGAAGACGTTCAGGGCGAGGAGCAGCGCCGTTCGTGCCTCTCCAGAGCGCACCTCCGTGAACAGGTTGAGGAAGCGCTCGAGTCCAGATGTGCGGGCCTGCTCAGGCATGCGGCGTCACTCCACCCAATGCAGAACGTTGCGGACGATCGACCAGCGCGGCTGGCGCGGCGCGGCGTCCTGCCCGAGAATCCAGTGCTTGTACGCGGCGTCGAGCGTGCCGTCTTTGCGCTTCAATGCGATCCACGTGTTCACGAAACTCGCCAACCGCTCGTCGCGTTTGCCGATCGGATACGCGAGCGGCACATGGATCGGGTCGGGGCCTGGCACGACCACTGAGTACGCCGGATACATCAAGGTCCATGCCGACCCACGCTCGGCGGGGACCGCCAGCGCGTCCGCGTGCGTGACTGCTCGGTCGAACAATGGTTCGAGGGCGGCGGCGTGTACCTGGATCACGGCACGCGGCAGCAACTCTCGGAGCTTGCGGACGTAGTACGGCACATCGGGAACGGCGATCGTCAGCGCGCCTCGATCGCGAATGGCGTCCCAGGTGGCGTACTGTTCGCGTTGGTCATCCGGGACGATGAACGCGAGTGTTTCGTCCAGATACGAATCCGAGAAAAGCACTTCCCTCGCCCGGTTCGTGGTCACGGCCACGCCCGACATCACGAGGTCGCAGTAACCCTCCGCGAGCTGCTCCGCCAACCTTTCACGATCGATGGGCACGAATGCGAGGCTGACGCCCATCTCGCGCGCCAGGCGATGCGCGAGCTCGACATCGAAGCCCACCAGGTCTTGGTCCTGATTGAAAAACGCGAAGGGCAGCGCGTCGGGCAGGTACCCGACGCGCAGCAGCTTGCGCGCGTCGATCGTCTCGAGCGGCGGCAGGTTCGTGACAGGTGCCGGCGACGAAGTGCGTGCCACGGTGGCGTTGACCGGTTCATGCAGCAAGTGCATCGACGCGAGCACTGTGTCCTTTGAATACTCCCGGGACAGACCGTTGGCAAAAACCATCCGTGTGCCACCGATGACCAGGACGACGAGGGCAGCGGTAACACCTGCGTACGACAGAAATGGTCCGCGTCGCCAGCGAAGGTGGCCGGTAACGGCGCAGGCGACGAGGAGCGCGACGGTGAGCGTATGCACTGCCGCCACGAGCGACCCCGCGCGCGAGTTGACGACGCCCGTCGCGAGAAAGAGCTGAAACGTATCGGCTGGAATCCGGAACTGGTCGAGGAGAAACGGCACGGCCGCGGTGAGGCTCCCGAAGAAAGTCACGAGGCCTGCGAGCGCCAACTGGGGATAGCCAGACAGGGGCACCGGCACGTCGGCGAACCAGCCCGCGAAGAGGACAAAGCTCAGGGAGAGGAGCTTCCCCGTATGCGGGAAATTGAAAGACGCCGGCACGATGACCTCCGTCAGCCGGCCCGGCTCCGCGTCGCCTGGACTGAGCCGACCAAGGAGTCTGCGGCTGGCCTGCATGAGACCCGGCAGCACGATGAACAGGTCGCCGGCGATGAACGCCGTGACGAGCGCGTCGCGCGACTCGCCGAGGACATCCCTTGCTCGAATCGGGGTGAGTACGGCGACCAGTCCCGGGAGCACCCACAGACTGACCAGCAGAGCCACCGCGACGTACGCCACGAGGTAGACCTGCAAACGGCCCAACTGCTCCAGACCAAGTGTTCCCGCTGCGTTGGCCGCAATCGCAAATATTCCGTACGGAGTCAGCCGAGTGATGAAGCGCGTTGCCGCTGAAATCGCGTCTCTGGCGACCTGCAGGACGTCGAGCAGGCGCTCCCGCCGTTCGACACCAGCTACGGCGATGCCCAGAATGAGGGAGAAGAGAACCACGGCTGGCACGACGTTGTTCGCCAGGGAATTGAACGGGTTCGCTGGAATGTAGAGATCGATGAAGTCAAATGAGGCCCGCCGCTCCACGAGACTCGAACTGAAAAACGAGGCGTTTTGAACGTGGGGAAATGTCAGAGAGACCAGGAACGCGAACGACAGCGCCACGAGCCACAGCCCGCCAATCACCGCCGCGGCGCGCAAGCCCAGCGTGCGGAGCTCGGAGGGCCGGAGCGACCCGAGACTGGCGACGATCGAGACGGTGATGTAGGGCAACACCATCATCTGGAGCAGCTTGACGAACCCGTCGGCCGCCCACTTGAGCGCCGCCGCGCGCTCGCCGAAGAACAACCCGGTGAGGATGCCAAGACCGAGCCCGGTAAGGATCTGTCGTGAGAAGGTCATGGGCCATCGCCTGCAACGGCAAGAAGGCGACCGCCACCGCGCAACTGCTGTGGCGGAAATCCCACTTCAATTGCGGTGATGTCGCACGATCACTCACGGCATACTGTCATCGCCAAGCTCTACCGTCGGCTCTCACCCCTTCTTGGGTGGATAGTTCTTGAAGATCTTCTTCACGGCCTCCGTGATGTTCTTGTCCCGCTTCTCGGCCTTCGCCTGGGTGTCGACTTCCTTGACGCCCATGCCGCGCCACACGACCTCCTGCTTCGTCGCGTCGGCGATATCGATGACGAGCGTGCCGACGAGGATCTCGTTGACGCGCACGTCGGTCGTGCCCCAGCCGCCGCCCCACCCATAGCCATAGCCACCGTAGCCGCCGCCGCCGGTGCTGTAGGTGGTGATGTCCTGCTTCTTGTCGAAGGCCACGTGGTAGACGACGACGACGTCCGGGGTCGCGTCGTTGCGCGTCAGCCCCTTGGCCGCGAGCTCCGTCTCGATGGCCGCGACGATCCGGTTGTCGATCAACGGATCGCCGACCTTCGTGCCGTCCTTGAGGGTGTAGGTCTTGATCGTCGAGAAGTCCGTCGATCTTGTCGAAGTCGAAGCTGGTTTTCTGCGCCAGCGCGAGCGCGGGCAGCCAGGAGGACGATGGCCGCGGCTGCCACAGAAGCACTTTCATGACATCCCTCCTTCAGAAGCGGAAGCCGAACGTGAGCGGGTAGTAGCTGCCGTTGGCGCTGCCACCGCCCGTGCTCTGTCGTGCCCACCGGCAGGTCGCGGTCGTCGATCTCCGGGCCCCAGCACGTAGTGAAACCGCGATCTCGACGTAGAACTCCGCGGACTCGCCGATGCCAAACCCGACGCCGCCGCCGATGTTGAACCCGAAGTCCCAGCCGCCGCGCGATCCGACGCACCGCGTCGATCGGGATACGTGCCGCACACGTACCAGTACGGGTCGCAGATGACGCCGTTGCCGACGTACTCCGTGATCTCCACCTTGCGGTTGTACATGCCCGGGCCGGCGACGATATAGGGCCGGATCGGCGCTTCCGGCCTGCGTCAGGTTCCCGATGACGTTGAAGTCCAGCTGGTGCATCGTGTGGTTGGCCGAGAACCGCGTCGCCCCAAAGAACGGCGCGTCGTCCTTGATGTCGAACCAGCGGTAGGCGTACTCGAACTGGAAGCCAACGCGGTTACTGGGCCCTCGAAGGTGACGCCGATCGCCGGGCCCCAGCCGTTCCCGAAGTGGTCCCCGAGATCGCCGGCGTTAAAGGTGGGCCCGCCGCCCAGGTTCACGTACACCCGCCTGTCCTGGGCGCTGCCGACCGACGGCGTGAGCGCCAGAAGCAGGGCGCCGATCAGGACCAACTGTGCGAATCGCGTCATGTCACAAGCCTCCTCCCCTCTGCTGAGCAAGAGACAGGCCACGCCTGCGAACCGAACAGACGCTGACATTCCACCGACAAACTCGCCGGCGCCGGTGACGCACATCCGCCGCCGAGCGACCGTCTCGCCAACCGCCGAGACCTCGCTGACAACATACGGTGACGCACACCGGATCTGGAGGCGAGACCCGCCGCCACAAAAGACTGGGCCGCGGTCCATGTCTTGCACTCGCCGAGGCCAATGTCCACTCGACTGTTGCTGCTCGCGTCCGTCCTGGCCGCGATGCCTGCGATGGCTATCGCGCAGGAGACGCGCACCGGGTTGATCGGCGCCGAACAGGCCGACAAGGCCACCCGTCTCGCCCCGCACGAGCCGCATTGGGCCGAGAACCTTCTGTTGAGCGTGCGCAAGTCACTCATCGAGCAACCCGCGGGCTTCTATCCGTACTTCGACAGTGTTTACAGTGGCGGTGGATTCACGCTTGGCGCCGGGTATCGCCGTTTCACGGGCGACCGAACGCAGTTGAACGTGGAGGGGTTGTATTCGGGAAAGAGCTACAAACTGATCCGGGCGGGCGCAACATCGCCAGGTCACTTCTCCGAGCACCTCGACCTTCACGCCACCGTTTCATGGCGGGACGCCACGCAGGTGGCCTATCACGGGCTGGGGATTGACAGCCCGGCTGATGCCGACACCGCCTTTCGCATGCAGCAGGCATACGCCGGCGGCGACGTGACCGTGCGGCCCCACCGGTTGTTGCTGCTCACCGCCGCGGTCTCGCTCGAGGACTACGCCCTGAAGGATCCCACCGGGTCTCACACGCCGGTCGAGGCCGTATTCACGCCCCAGACCGCCCCCGGTCTCGGAGTCGATCCGATGTATCTGCACACGACGACGTCTGCGTCGTTTGATTGGAGGCCTGCCGCCGACTACGCGCGACGCGGGGGGCTCTACAAGATTGCTCGTCATCACTACGCCGACCAGGACGGCACGTACAGTTTCGACCGTCTCGATGCCGAGGTCGTTCAGCACATTCCGATCCTGAGGGAGAACTGGGTGATCTCGTTACACGGCCGGCTCGAAACGACCCTCGACGATGACGACCAGGTGCCGTATTTCATGCTGCCGGCGCTTGGCAGTGGCAGCACACTGCGCGGCTATAGCAGTTGGCGCTTCCGCGACCGACACGCGATGTTGCTGTCGGGCGAGTGGCGGTGGATCCCGAATCGAATGGCACTCGACATGGCGTTCTTCTACGACGCCGGCATGGTCGCACCACATCTCGATGCGATCGCGCTGCACTCGTTTGTCAGCGACTTCGGCGTGGGCATACGGTTTCACGGGCCGGCGCGCACGCCGCTGCGCGTCGAGTTCGCAAAAGGGTCCGAAGGCTTGCAGGTCGTGTTCTCGGCGAGCGCGGCGTTCTGACCATGACCGCACCAATACGACTCGTTGCGCGACTTGGACTCTGCTGCCTTTTAGCCATCGGCTCGGCGCTGCTGGCCGGCGCCGAACCCCGGTTCTTCGATGACGATCCGCTGACGCGGGAGCCCGACACGCAGGATGCGTCGAAGGTAGAGGAGTGGGAGATCGATTTGTTTCTCGATCTGGCAACGAACCTCTTTGGCCGGCCCGGTGACCCCACACCCGACGTGCGCGCGCGAAACATCAACACGATTGACGAGGTGCCGGATTCGAACTGGTTCACCAACCGTGTCCTGGCGCGGCCAGTAACACCGGACGACCTGTCACGCGGCCCGCTCACCGGCAGCGGGCCGGCGCCAGGACCCTGGGTGGTGGTGTCGCGCAAGCTGGCGGGCGCCGCGCCTGGGTTCACGATGCGAGACTCGCGCGGCGATCTCTGGTTCGTGTCGTTCGATGCGGCTGGCCAACCCGAAGCGGCCACCGGCGCGATCATGGTCGCCAACAAGATTTTCTGGGCGCTCGGGTACTGGCAGGTAGAGAACTATCTAATCACCATCGCGCCGGACCAGATCTCCGTGTCTGAAGCGGCAACTTTCACTCCAGCCTCTGGACGAGAGCGCCAGATGGAGCCGCGCGATCTGGAGGATGTCTTCAAGCGTGCGCACCGGAGCGCGGACGGCAGCTTTCGCGCCGTCGCCGCCGGTGCGTTGCCCGGCCGTCCGATTGGCGGGTTTCGGTACTACGGCACGCGTCCAGACGACCCGAACGACGTCGTCCCTCACGAACACCGGCGCGAGCTGAGAGCACTGAAGGTGTTTGGCGCGTGGACCAACCTGGTAGACATGAAGGCGGGCAACTCGCTCGATACCGTCGTCGTCGACAACGGTCGCAGCGTAGTGCGGCACTACCTGCAGGATGTCGGGTCCACGTTTGGTACAGGCGCCAACGGCCCTCGCGAGTACGACGAAGGGTGGGAGTTGCTGTATGACGGCAAGCTGACCCGAAAGCGGCTGGCGAGTCTCGGCTTCTTCATCGAGCCGTGGCAAACGGCGAAGTATGTCGAGCATCCCTCCATCGGGCGATTCGAGGGCGACGAGTTCGATCCGCCGGAATGGCGGCCTCGCGTCGCGACAGCGGCCTTCCTGCGCGCACGCGCCGACGACAACTTCTGGGCGGCGCGACGCGTCACGGCCTTCACAGACGAGATGATCCGAAGCGCCGTGCGGGCGGGTCGCTACTCCGATCCTGCCGCGGCGGCGCTCCTCGGTGACGTCTTGATCAAGCGTCGCGAGAAGATTGCGGGCGCGTACCTCCCGGCGGTCAATCCACTGATCGACTTCGCGCTTTCCGGCAATGGGCGTCTGACGTTCCGCAACGCTGCCGTGGACGCACGCGTATCCCCGCCGCCACCAAGCGGCTACAGCGCGAGCTGGGCAGAGTTCGACAACGCCACGGGCCAAACCAGGTCGCTCGGGGAGGCCACGACGTCGCTTTCGAACGAGATCCCCGCGCCCAGTGCTCTCTCATCCGTGGGGGCGTTCGTACGAGTCCAGGTCTCGGCGATCGGAACGGCTTACGCTGAGTGGAAGCAACCCGTCAGTGTGTACTTTCGGCGGGCGGCCGGTGATTGGCGGCTGGTCGCTCTCGAGCGAGTTCCGTAGTTAGGGCGATACATCATGCAACCAGCAAAATCGATCATCGTGGTGTTGGCAATCGCGACGGCACTGGCGCTCACAATGGACGTGGCCCTCGAGGGGGTCGACGTGAATGTCGAGTATCACAAAGCCTTCGACTTCAAGTCAGTGCGCACCTGGGCGTGGAATGCCGAAGGTGCCGGCAAGGTCATCATGGCCCGCACTCAGGAGGACGATCCAGCTGCAATGCAAAGCAGGGCCGAGCCGATTATCCTGGATGCGGTGGCGACCGAATTGACGGGTCGCGGTCTGCAACGGGCAGAGGCCCAGCCGGACCTGGTGATCACCTACACCCTCCTCCTGACCACCAACATGACCACGCAGACCATCGGCCAGTTTCTGCCGGCGACGACGGCGTGGGGCTACGTCGGGGTTGCGCCGGCGACACAGTCCATCAAGATGATGAACCAGGGTGCGCTGGTCCTCGACTTGAGCACCAAGGACGTCGTGATCTGGCGCGGCGTGGCCCAGGCCCGGGTCGCGTTTGAGGCGGACAACAAGAAGCGCGAGGCGATTCTCCGCGAGGGAGTGCGCGATCTACTCAAGCGCTACCCACCGAAACAGTAGTTCACAACCTTCTTGCGTTGCGGGGTGAATTCATGACAATGCGCAGACCGACAGCGTCTCGTATTCGAGCCGCTCTCGCGGGGCTGACCGCAATCGGCCTCGTCGCGTGCAGCCCTCGAGAGCCGACGACCGATGCCGAACGCCTGGCACGCGGGCGGGAGCTCGTTCAACAGATGAGCGAGCGGCTGGCAGCGGCCACGCAAGCGAGCGTCACGACCACCGAAGTGCGAGACGTGGTGCGTGCGTCCGGCAGGAAGGAATCGGTGCCCATGACGGGCGTGTACACGATTCGCCGCCCCGATCGCTTTTACGCCAAGATGACCGGCGGTCGAGGGCTCGAGGCGTGGTACGACGGCAAGCGGCTGACCGTGGCCATCCAGCAAGACAAGGTCTTCGCGCAGGCGCCGATGCCTGAGACGGTCGACCGGACCTTGGACGCAATCGCCGAGCGGTACGACGTTGCGTTACCACTTGGCGATCTCTTCTATAGCTCCCCGCAGAAGGCGCTACTCTCCGAGACGACGACCGGCGGATACGCCGGCACCGAGAGTGTGGGCGACACACCCTGCTACCACCTGGCCTTTCATGACGTGGGCGTGGACTGGGAGATCTGGCTTCCGGTGCAGGGCGAGCAGCTGCCGAGGCGCCTGAAGATCGTACAAAAGCGCCGTACCGGTCAGCCGGTGGCTGACGTGACGTTCGCGGCCTGGAACCTCGCGCCACAGCTCAGCGAGGCCACGTTCGTCGCAAATGTGCCGATGGACTATGAAGGCATCGCCATGCTGCAACGGGCCGCGGCAGTCAAGAACACGGCGTCCGCCGAACCTGCGCCGGTCGTCAAGAAGTAGTCTCGAGAACGGTCCGGCTTCAGCCAGATGGTTGAAAGGAGCCCGAATCATGCAGCCACGCAATACGACACGACATCTCATGTGCCTCTTCGTCCTGGGAGCGCTGGTCATATCGATCGGCGTGACACAGCCGTTTGCCCAAGTGCGCACCGCCCGGCGCGGCGCGGTGGCCAAGGGCGATGACGTAGCTGTGGCGGCCGGACCCAGAGGCGCTGCCGTCAAAGGCGAAGACGGCTACGCGGCAGCGGGACGGCGTGGCGCGGTCGTCAGCGGTGAGGAAGGCTACGCCGCAGTCGGCAGGCATGGCAACGTCGTGACGGGCGACGACATCGATGTGAACGCGGCCGCTGTCGGCCGCCATGGCGCCGTCGTCGTTGGCGAAGAGGGCGCAGCGGCCGTGGGCCGCTATGGCTCCGTGGTGGTCGGCAACCGCTACGAAAGCTACGAAGCCTGGCGAGCCGTGGCTGCGGTAGGAACCGGCATCGCCATTGGGACAATGCTGGCAAAGCCACCGGCCGCCGCAACGACCGTCGTGGTGAGCGGATCGACGTACTACTATCACGACAATGTGTACTACACGCGCGTGATGAGCAGTGGAACGGTCACATACCAGGTCGTCGGGCCTCCCGCAGGGGCGATCATCACGACGCTCCCAGCAGGCTGCACCAGTGTGAAAGTCGGAGGCACGGCGTACACACAGTGCGGCACCACGTACTACACGCGCGTGTCGACGGGATATCAAGTGGTCGTGCTGCAGTGACGCCGGAGGCGAGTGGCGCGGGCTCGAATGGCCGCACGGCATGGCGCGCGTCCGTTCCCGTCGCGCTGCTGCTCGCCGTCGCGTGCGCGCAGGTGACGCTCGCCAGAACGGCCGGCCTGAGCCCGTGGAAGGGTGGCGGTTTCGGGATGTTCTCGACGACCGACGATGCTGCTCGGCGCCATGTGCGGGTGTTCGTGACCGCGCCCGAGCGCTCAGAGGAAATCGCCATCACACCATCACTCGAGGATGCGGCGAGACGAGCCGCAGTGCTGCCAAGTCATGACGAGCTCTCGCGACTCGCGCGTCGCGTGGTCGAACGCGAGCGACGGAATGGCCGCCCCGTGGCAGAGGTCCGCATCGAAACGTGGCGCATCGATTACGCGCCCGTCACATTGGCCGCGGTCTCGCGCCGCATTCGCAACTTCGTGCACCGTGTGGACGCGACTACTGCACCCCGCCCGTGACGAAGATGGCGTCGCCGACTCCGTCCTCACGCTGACTGCCATCATCCTGCTGCTGCGACCGTTCGACGTCTGGTGGGTGGCTCCCTTCATTCTGGTGGCAGCATGCCTGTCGCTGGTACTGCGAGCCGTCAGAAGAGCGCCGATCACATGGGTTCTTCTGGCGATGCTCGTGGCGGCCAGGATTGTGCTCGTCTGGCCGCTCTCGGACAATCACATCTACCTCCTCGCCTACTGGTGTCTGGCGATCGGGCTGGCTCTCTCGAGTCCCACGCCGGCGGCGACGCTCGCGACGAGCAGTCGGTGGCTCCTCGGCGCCGCGTTCGCGATGGCGGTCCTGTGGAAATCGGTGCTGTCGCCAGACTACGTGGACGGTCGCTTTTTCAGGGTGACACTGCTGACCGACGAGCGATTTGCCGACGCGTCCCTGGTGTTTGGCGGACTGTCGCGCGATCAGATGGTCGAGAACCGCAAGTTCCTCGCGCCGCTGCCGGAGGGAGCGGAGCTCCTCAATCCACCCGCGTTCGTGGAGCCGCCGCGTCTGCGCGTCTTCGCCTCGGTGGCCACCTGGGGTGGACTGGTGCTGGAATCGCTGATCGCTCTGCTCTGTCTGATCCCGGTAACGGGCCGAAGCGAGGTCGGCCGACATACGGCGCTGCTCGCGTTCTGCTCCACGACATACGCACTGGCGCCGGTGGCCGGCTTCGGATGGCTGATTGCGACCATGGGCATTGCACAATGCCAACCCAATCAGCGACGGCTCCGCGGTGCTTATGTCTCAGTGTTTCTCCTGATCCTGCTCTTCTCCGAGATTCCCTGGACTGGAGTCCTGGCCGCATGGACGGCCCGCTGACCGGAGACCATCAGCGCCACCGAGGCCTCCCCTTACGTCTTCTTCTTTGGGGGATAGTTCTTGAAGATCTTCGCCACGGCCTCCGTGATGTTCTTGTCCCGCTTCTCGGCCTTCGCTTGGGTGTTGACTTCCTTGACGCCCATGCCGCGCCACACGACCTCCTGCTTCTTCGCGTCGGCCATATCGACGACGAGCGTGCCCACGAGGATCTCGTTGACGCGCACGTCCGTCGTGCCCCAGCCGCCTCCCCACCCATACCCATAGCCTCCGTACCCGCCGCCGCCGGTACTGTAGGTGGTGATGTCCTGTTTCTTGTCGAAGGCCACGTGGTAGACGACCACGGCGTCCGGGGTTGAGTCGTTACGGGTCAGCCCCTTCGCCGCCAGTTCCGTCTCGATGGCCGCGACGATGCGCTTGTCGATCAACGGATCGCCGACCTTCGTTCCGTCCTTGAGGGTGAAGGTCTTGTATGTCGAGAAGTCCGCCGACTTGTCGAAATCGAAACTGGTTTTCTGGGCCAGCAGGAGCGCGGGCAACACCAGGACGACGGCTGCGACTGCAACAAGAGATTTCATGACCATCCTCCTTCAAAAGCGGAAGCCGAACGTCAGCGGGTAGTAACTGCCGTTGGCGCTGCCACCGCCCGTCTCTGTCGTGCCCACCGGGGTCGCGGTCTCGATCTCGGGCCCCAGGACGTAGTGAAATCGGGTCTCGACGTAGAACTCCGAGGACTCCCCAATGCCAAACCCCACGCCGCCGCCGATGTTGAACCCGAAGTCCCAGCCGCCGCGCGATCCGACCACCGCGTCGATGGGATACGTGCCGCACACATACCAATACGGGTCGCAGATGACGCCGTTGCCGACGTACTCCGTGATCTCCACCTTGCGGTTGTACATGCCCGGGCCGGCGACGATATAGGGCCGGATGGCGCTTGCGGCCTCCGTCAGGTTTCCGATGACGTTGAAGTCCAGCTGGTGCACCGTGTGGTTGGCCGAGAATCGCGTCGCCCCAAAGAACGGCGCGTCGTCTTTGATCTCGAACCAGCGGTACGCGTACTCGAACTGGAAGCCAACGCGGTTACTGGGCCCCTCGAAGATCACCCCGATCGCCGGGCCCCAGCCGTTCCCGAAGTGGTCCCCGAGATCGCCGGCGTTAAAGGTGGGCCCGCCGCCCAGGTTCACATACACCCGCCTGTCTTGGGCGCTGCCCACCGCGGGCGTGAGCGCCAGAAGAAGGGCGCCGATCAGGACCAACTGTGCGAATCGCGTCATGTCACAAGCCTCCTCCCCTCTGCCGAGCAAGAGACAGGCCACGCCTGCGAACCGAACAGACGCTGACATTCCACCGACAAACTCGCCGGCGCCGGTGAATCACATCCGCCCCAAGCGACCGTCTCGCCAACCGCCGAGACCTCGCTGACAACATATGGTGACGCACACCAAATCTGAGGCGAGACCAGCCGCCACAAAAGACTGGGCCGCGGTCCATGTCTTGCACTCGCCGAGGGTCCGCACACCCATGCCCACCGACGATCCGCTTCCGACCGACCCGCCGCCAGGCTTTACGCCGATCTACGGACACCTCAATTCTCCGCCTCCGTCAGTCAAGGTGCACGTCGAGTTCGGCGCGCGTTCGCGGCGGGCTCCACTGCGGTCCATCAACGAGGACCACTACCTGATCCTGCGTGCGGGGAGACACCTGGAAACACTCGTGACGAGTCTCCCCGAAGACGAGATCCCGAAGCGCTTCGACGAGTTCGCGTACGGCATGGTCATCGCCGACGGGGTCGGCCGTGGCGGAGAAGTCGCGAGCCGGCTCGCCATCACTACGCTCTCCCACCTCTTGGTTCACTTCGGAAAATGGAACGTGAGAATCGACGAACCGACGGCGGAGGAAGTGATGGACCGGGCCGAGCGATTCTACAGAGACGTCGATGCAACGATGGTGCAGGCGGGCAAGCACAGCCCGCTCGGACTGCAGACAACGCTGACAGCTGTTGTCACTGCTGGCAACGAGCTATTCTTCGCGCACGTGGGACATTCACGCGCCTATTTGTTTCGCGACGGCAAGCTGCTGAAGTTGACGCACGATCACACGCTCGCCGGCGAGCGCCCGGGCCGAGTGGCGAGCGCGGACCTCACCGGCAGCGCCCGGGATCTGCATCACACGCTGACGGAAACGATCGGAAGGACCCGCGCGGGCGGCCCGAGGATCGATGTCGAGCGCTGCGGTATCTTGGACGGCGACATCGTGCTCCTGTGCACGAACGGCCTGACCGATGTGGTCGATGACGCACACATCGCCAATGAGCTCCAACGGCACAACACGCCAGACGAACAGTGTCGCGCGCTGGTTGGTCTCAGCATCGAATCCAAAACGGAAGACGACGTCACCGCGGTCGTGGCGCATTATCACATTCCAGGATGAGGCAGGAGTCGCCCGCTTGGCTCGGGCGACTACCTAGTCCTTAGTGCTTGGTGCTTGGTCCGTCCCCGATCCCCGATCCCCGATCCCGATCCCCGATCTACCTCGTGAGCATGACAATGACTGGGCCCCATGCCGTTAGGAGGATGTTCCCGATGGCGTAGGGCACGGTGTATCCGAGAACAGGGATCTTGCTTTGTGCTTCGTCCTGGATTGCTCGCAGCGCCGCCGTGACGGTTCCCGCTCCGGCGCAGGCGCCGAGCAGGATCAGCGGGTTCATCTTCAGGATATGGCGTCCGAACAACAGCGCCACAAAGTGGGGCGTGGCCGCGACAATGAACCCGACGACCAGCAGGCTCGGCCCTGTCTGGCGAAGCCCGCCGACGAACGTGGGGCCCGCGGTCAACCCGACGATGCCAATGAAGACGGCGAGGCCAACGGTGTCGAAGATCCACAGAGCTGGTTCCGGGATTCTGCCAAACGTCGGATAGATCGAGCGCAGCCAGCCGAAGATCAGTCCCATGATCAGCGCGCCTCCACTCGTCGTGAGCGTGAGTGGAAGCCCTCCGATGTCGAGCGTCAACAGGCCGACCAAACCGCCGACGACAATGCCCAGGCCGAGGAACACGACATCCGACTCACTGGATGGACGCTCGATGTAGCCCAGCGCCTGCCCTGCCCGCTCCACGTCCCGCGCCGCGCCGGCAAGCCGGAGAAGGTCGCCCCGGTTGATGATGGTCTCGGGAGCGAAAGGAAGTTCCTCGCCGCCGCGAATCAACTTCGCGAGAGCGACGCCTCGCCCGTGGCGGTGGCCCAGAACCGAGAGCGGCTGCTCCGCCGCCTCTCCCTTCGTGACGACCACGTCGAGCGTCGCCATCGGAAAGTCGAGAAGCGCGGCGTCATCGACTTCTTGGCCAAGCGGCAGGCTTCCACCGAGCAACACTCTCCGCCGGCCTGCGATGGCCACGACATCGCCGCATCGCAGAACGCTCTCCGGCGTGGCATCCATGAGCTCTGCTCCTCGTCGGATGCGTTCCACGAAGACACGCTCGGGGCCCGCTGAGCGCTCGAGATCCTTCACTGTCCGGCCCGCCGGGACATCGTCCAGGCGATACGCGCGGATGCTCCATTCCTTATACGCGAGGTGAACCTCGTCTGAGGCTCCCTCCACCGACGACCCCTGACTCGCCAGTTTCCGACTCTCTGCCTTCAGGTCGATGCGAAGCAGGCGGGGTGCCGCGGCCGACAAGAACCAGACGACGAATCCGGTGCCGACGAGATAGCTGACCGCATACGCCACCGGAATGTTGTTCTTCAGCCTCGCCTTCTCGGACTCTGGCAGATCGAGCCGGTCGATCGTGTCGCTTGCCGTGCCGATGACGGTCGATTCGGTGAACGCGCCGGCCATCAGGCCTGCGGCGGTTCCGCTGTCGTAGCCAAGCAGTCTCGCAGCCACGACCGTCGTCACCAAACTGGTGACGCAGAATACGACCGTCAGCACGACCTGGGGAAGCGCATTCTTCTTGAGGCCGCGAAAGAATTGAGGCCCGACCTTATAGCCGGTGGCAAACAGGAAGAGCGAGAAGAACACCGCCTTGACCGTGGGATCGACTTTGATGTCGAGTTGTCCGATGAGCACGCCCGCGATGAGCGTGCCCACGACGTTCCCCAGTTTGAATGACCCTATCTTGATCCGACCAATCACGAACCCCGCAGCCAGAGTCAGGAAGATCGCCAGCTCCGGGTGGCTTCGAATGGAATTCAGCATGTCGTCATACCAGTCTCCGCGGCACGAAGCCGTTGGCCGCCCGGTCGCCGTGTGGCACCGCCGACGCGATAGCGCGCGCCGGCGGTGCCGCGACGGGCTAGGACTTCTTGACGAGCACCTTCTCAACGGCGACCGGCTGGCCGCTCTTGCCGGTGGCTGCCTCATAGGCCTGGCGGTAGCCGCGCGCGATAGCGCGCAACGCCCGGCCGATATCGTCGTAGACGTGATCGTCCAAATTCGCGAACGAGATACGCACCGACCAGTCCGGAGCGGCAAAGCCGCCGCCGTTGAGCAGAACGATCCCATGGTCCTCGGCTAGCCGGAACACGATGTCGAGCGGATGCACGTTCGCCCTCATCCACTCGACGATGTCTTCGCCCACGTACTTGCGGGCAAAGAACTCGAAGTCGATGAGGCCGTAGTAGTAGTCGAATTGCGCGTTCGGACCGACCTCGATGCCCAGCCCCTCGATCGTCGCTGCGACGCGTTTCTTGACGATGCCCAGGCAGGCTTTCTGATAGTCCTTCTTGGTGTCCATCAACTCGCTCAGAGAGAACATGGTCATCATCACCTGCTGCGGCAGCGACAGGCCCGCCGTGTGATTCAGCGCGATGTCGCGGCTGTCGGCGACGATGCGGTCGATGAATGCGAACTTGCGGGGCTCGAGGGTGAGCCCGCCGTAGCGCTTGTCCAGCAGCTTCTTGATCGGCTCGGGATGAGCTGCGATCATCTCGTCGAAGATGTTGTCCTCGTGGACCGCGATCGTCCCCAGGCGCCAGCCGGTGCAGCCGAAGTACTTGCTGTAGGAGTAGACGCCGATGGTGTTCTTCGGGAACTCCCCCATCAGCGAGCGGAAGCCAGGTACGAAGGTGCCGTAGACGTCGTCGGTCAGCAGGATCAGTTCTGGCCGCTTCTTGAGCACGTCCCCGATCTTCTTGATGGTGCCTGCCGACATCGCCACCGCGTAGGGGTTGCCCGGGTTGACGACGAAGAACGCCTTGATCTTCGGATCGAGAAGCTTCTCGAGCTCCTCGTCCGGGTACTGAAACTGGTTTTCCTGCTTTGCGTGCACCGAGACGAAGTGGAGGTCGTAGTCCTCGAGGTGCGCCATCTCGAGGTATGGCGTGAAGATCGGCACGCCGAGCGCGATCGTGTCGCCCTGATTCAGGATGCGGTTGGCCTTCAGCGACTTGAAGATGTAGCACATGGCGGCGGTGCCGCCCTCGACCGCATAGATCTTGAACTTGCCCTTCGGATGCGGGCTGCCGCACATCGCCCACTCCAAGTACTCGTGGACGATCTGCTCGTTGTGCACCAGCATGCGGTCTGGCACGGGGTAATGGTCACCGATGATCGAATCGACGAGCTCGTGGACGAACTTGTCGGCGTCGAAGCCGAACTTCTGCACCGCGAACGGCACCATGCGTTGCAGGAACGGCGCCCCCGGCATGTCCTCGTGCTTCGCGAGCCACTCGTCCAGCCGCGCCGCCATGCCCGCGGCTTTCGGCATGCCGCCGACGCCCGGCGGCAGGTCGAGTACGCGCTTGCTCTCGAGGACGGCGAACTGTCCGAGCAGGAAGAATCCCTCACGCGGCTCGGTCGCGACCCAGTTCGGGTTGCCGCGACCGGCATTGAGGTAGGTGAGCGACGATTCCTGCGCGGACTTCGTCGCCACCTTGGCGAGGAAGTCCTTGATCTCGAATGGGCCCAGCGTCTCGTACTGTTGATACTTCAGGTTTTGTTCCATGAACGTGTCCTCAGGCTCCGTCGTTACGAAAGCAGAATGATCAGGACCATGCCCCAGATCGTCAGCAGCGTGTTGCCCACGGCGTAGGTCACGGTGTATCCGAGCGCCGGCACCTGGCTCTTGGCCTGGTCGCAGACCAGGCCAAGCGAGGCCGTCGTCGTGCGCGAGCCGGAGACGATGCCGAGCGTGAGCGCGTCGTGGAAGCGGAACACGAACTTGGCGATCAACATGCCAATGATCAGAGGCACGGTCGTGGCAAGCGCGCCCCACAGGAACAGGCCCACGCCCTGCGTTTTCAAGCCATTCACAAAGCCCGGGCCGGCGGAAATGCCAACGATGGCGATGAAGATGTTGAGGCCGACCGAGTTCATGAACCAGATGGTCGGCGTCGGGACACGGCCGAAGCTCGGTCGAACCGATCGCAGCCACCCGCCGATGATTCCGGCGATGAGCGCGCCGCCGGCCGTGGACAGTGTCAGCGGCACGCCGCTGATGTTGAGAACCAGCGAGCCGAACAGGGCGCCGATGACGACAAAGGCACCCACGAACGCCATGTCGGTGACGTCGGTCGGGCGATCGGCGACACCCAGCAGCTTGATGGCTTTGTTGGTGTCCTGCGTCCGGCCGACAATCGTGAAGAGGTCGCCGCGATTGATCGTGGTGGTCGGCAGGATGGGGATGTTGGTCGCCGTCGCGCCGCGCGTGATCTTCCGGAGGAAGACGCCGCGTGTCTCCGGCATCTGCACCAGGTCGTTCAGCGTCTTGCCGTCGAGATCCTTGTTGCTGACGAGGACATCCAGGCCCTCGATCGGCACTGCCAGCAACTCGCGATCCTCGACCTCGGTTGCATTCTCGCCGAGTATCTTCACGAGCACCTCACGGGCGCCCACGACCGCCACGACGTCGCCCTCGCGCAGAACGGTTTCCTCGGTCGCCTCCTCGATCACTCCGTTGCGGCGGATACGCAGGACGAACAGGCGTGCCGCGGGCACCTTGGCCTCGATCACTTGCAGGCCAGCGGCCTTCCCGCCCAGCTGCGACTGAGCCACCAGCGCCTCAGCCTCGATCACGCTTAGGTTCGCGGCCCTCCCGCCAGGCGGGATGCGATACGCCCGCAGTTCCCAGCGCCGCCAGGCCGTGCCGGGGCCGCCCAATTCCTTGACGCCGCCTTGCTTCTGCTCGTAGTCCTTGCACGCGGCCTCGAGATTGATGTTGAGGAGCTTGGGGCCGATGATGGCGATCACGATCGCAGAGCCCATGGTGCCGAACATGTAGCTCACGGCGTAGGCCACGGGCATCGAGTCGATCAGGGCTTTGGCTTGGTCGGCGGCCAGGCCCAACCGATTGATGGCGTCGGTCGAGAGCCCCATCGCGGCGGAGATCGTCTGCGACCCCGAGTACAGCCCGGCCGCATAGCCGAGGTCGTAGCCCGCGATCTTCGCGATCGCGACAGGGACCAGGAGGCTGAGGATGCATTGGACCGCAGAGAAGAGCGCCTGGGGCACGCCGTCCCTCGCGACGCCGCGAACGAACTGCGGCCCGACGGCGTAGCCGACCGCGAACAGGAACATGAGGAAGACCGTCGCCTTGAGAGGCTGAGCGATGGTGATCCCGATCTGCCCGATTAGGACACCGGCCAGCAGCGTCGCCGTGACCGACCCCAGGCCGATGCCCTTGACCGTGAACTTGCCGAAGTAGTAGCCGATAGCAAGCGTCAGGAAGATCGCGATTTCCGGGTACTGTTTCAGTGTCGCGAAAAACCAATCAATCATGATTTGCTCCGTTTGGTATCGCTCATGTGCCGTGGCGCAGTGGTTGACTACCTGCGCTACACGCCGACATGTACCGGTGTCGGTTTGACCCTCTTCGTGTTATCCCCCGGCACGGCCTTCGTGTTGTCCCCCAGGACGGCGGGGCTAATCAGCTTGAGCCCGAGGTTGGCGTCGTAGCCGTGAATCTCCTTGACGTCCAGCTTGCGCATGAACTCGATGGTGTCGGCCTTGATCACCTGCCCTGGCACCATGATGGGGAAGCCCGGCGGGTAAGGGATCACGAAGTGGGCCGAAACGAGTGGCGGTCCGGAGAGGAGGCGCTTGTCGATCTCGGGGCTCATCAGCTTCAGGTGCTCGCACCCGCCGTGGTCGTAGGCCATGTAGAACGCCGTACGCATGTCGCCTTCGAGCGTCGTGCCCTGCGGCTCGTCGCGGAAACGGGCGTGGAAGTAGCTGAAGTTGGGCAGCTCGGGGACGTCCTCCACCAGCGACTTCACGCGCGCTGCGAAGGCCTTCTGCACCTGTTCACCGCCGCTCTTGAGACGCTCCTCGATCTCCTTCGAGATTTCGACGAGCACCTTGAGCAGGTTCGCGACGTCGCTGCGTGTGTTGTTGATGTTGGTCTGCAGCAGAATCGAGTTGCGTGAGGTCTTGTTGAGCTGAATCTCGTACTCGGCGGCGAGCAGGTTCTTGAACTGCGTGCCGTCGTAGCCCGCGGTCCCGCAGAACAGCGTGAGCCGGGTCGGGTCGAGGATGAACTCGTCCTCGCGGAAAGCGCGAGCCGCATCCGCCCACGTGGCGCCGCCCTCGCTGTAGGTCTTGAGGCCGGACTGCCGATACTCGGCTGGTACCATGTCGGCCACATCGAGGACCCGGAAGTACTTGGACACCAGCGGATGGGTGTTCACCGCGTGGCGGATCTCGATCGCGAGTTGAATGGCCTGCATGACCAGCCCATAGCCTTCCAGCTCCATTTGGCGGCGCGCCACGTCGAGCGAGGCGATGATCTGCTGGTTTGGAGAGGTCGAGGCGTGAGTAAACACCGCCTCCTTGAAGGCCTGCTCGTGGCGCTGGTAGTCCTCGTCAGCCACCAGCACCATCGAGCCTTGACGCAGCGAGGACATCGACTTGTGCGTCGAGTTCGTCTGGTAGATGCGCAGCTTGGCCTTGCGCGGATCGGGTATGAGCCGCGTGTCGAGCACTCGCGTGTCCTTAGGGTCGAAGTCCGCGCCGAGCTGCTTCTCCTGCGCGAGGTACCTCTCCAAGTACGCGGGGTCGGCGAAAGCCTCTTTCAGATCCGCGCGCGCGCCCATCGCCGTGCGTGGGCGGTAGAGCGGCGAGAAACGGGCGAAGCCGAACCAGGCCTCGTCCCAGAGGAAGATGAGGTCGGGCTTGATCGCCAGACACTCTTCCATCACGCGGCGCACGTCGTACACGTGACCGTCGAAGGTGCAGTTGGTCAGCGTGACCGTCTTCACCTTGTGGAGCCGGCCCGCTGCCTTGAGGTCGAGCAACGCCTTCTTGATGGCCCGCACCGGCACGGCGCCGTACATCGAGAACGCCACCATGGGGAAGGCCTCGACGTAGTACGGCTGGGCCCCCGCCAGCACCATCCCGTAGTGGTGCGACTTGTGACAGTTGCGATCCGCGATCACGATGTCGCCCGGTTTCAGCAACGCCTGATGGACCATCTTGTTAGAAGTCGACGTGCCGTTGGTCACGAAGAACACGCGGTCGGCACCGAAAGCGCGGGCGGCCGCGTCCTGTGCCTTCTTGATGTTGCCCGTAGGCTCGAGCAGGCTGTCCAGGCCGCCCGAGGTCGCTGAGGATTCCGCGAGGAACAGGTTGGCCCCGTAGAACTCGCCCATGTCGCTGATCCAGTTCGACTTGAAGATCGACTTACCCCGCGCGACCGGTAGCGCGTGAAAGGTTCCCACAGGCTTCTGCGCGTATTTCTTGAGGTTGTCGAAGAACGGCGTCTCGTTGCGTTCGGCGACGCCAGAGAGGATCGAAAGGTGGATCTCGAGCGGCTCCTCGACCTCGTAGAAGATGCGACGGATTCCCGCAGCCGCCGGGTCTGAGATCATCGCCTCGGGGTTCCTGTCGGCGAGCACGATGATGTCGAGCTCCGGCCGGAAGCGCTTGACGATCGCCGCCAGCTTCAGAGCGTAGTCGCCCGACGCGCGATCCTTGTCGAGAGACAGCCTGGACGACAGAACATTTTTCAGCAGCGGTACGTCGCGCGATGACTCGTAGGGAAAGCCGTCGTAGATCACCACCGACTCGAGGTTCGTGTTGAGGATCACGGCCAGCACCGCGTCCTCAAACGAGCCGACGAACACGGGCTCGTAGACGAACGCGTCACTGGCGCGCCGCAGCTTCCGGACGTGCTGACCGTGCGCGGGCCAGCGCGAGGGCGGCGTAGGCGTCACGAACAACACCTCGAAATAGGGCCGCCCTGTCGACTCCCCCAGTGCGGTCGGCATCGCGCGCTCCGTCGCGGGCGCGTCGTCCTCCGATTCCCACTCTCCGGCATCGCTGCGGTAGCTCCGCGACATGAGCGCCGATGAGACTCGCTGCACCAGCCGCGCCGTGCCCAGTGCGTCCGCGCCGGCGAGGCGTTCCTTGAGAGCGTTGAGCAGGCGCGCACCCGGGTAGGCCTGGAAGGCTTCCATGGGCAAGAGTGCGGTGAGCGCCTCGTTGCACGCGGCCTGCAAACCCGCATCGCCGCGGCTCGCCGGATTCGCGGTCCAGGCCTGCGCCGCCCGGCTCAGGTCACGCCACAAATCGAGGCGTGCGGCAACCGCGGAGAAGAAGTGGTCGATCTTAGGTGCTTGGGTCTTTGCCATCGAATTGCTCCTATGTGTCAGAGAGCGGCAGGTGATGGTCGCAAGGGATGACTCGCGACACGCGGCAGTCAGAGCGCCGGCAGAAGTGCTCGACGTGCAATCGCACTGGCGCGGTGATCACGGTGCTCATGTCGTCACTACGGGAGGTTGAAGCGGACCGCGAACTGAAGCCGATTCGCAGACGCTTCGTCACCGCCGAAGACTTCGCGGTTGCCGTACAGATACTCGATGCCGGCCCACGCACGGTTCGGCAGAAACCAGTAGATGAAGTTGAACGCCGCGTAATCGAGTTGCTTGTTGAACGAGGCCGCGTAGTAATCGTGGTCCTCTACCTGTGTCACGCTGTACACGACGTTGGACGTGGCTCTCGACGACCAGTAATGCTCGTAGCCGCCCATGATCGCGGTGAGCCCGACGGCCCGCAGCTGGCCGGTCTCGTCGGGCACGGCGGTCACGCCCCCGCGGTAGCGGCCAACACCATCGCCGAAGGTGAACTGTCCATAGACGTAGTCACTGCCGACAGTCTTCAACCTCCCGGACAGAAGGGCACCCCACAGCGTCACGTTGTCCGGATCGCCCTCGGTCGGGCGATAGCGCCCCTTGCCGAGAAAGACCGAGGCAACGGCGTGTCCGCGCGACCCCCCGAAGCGGATTCTGGTGGTCAGATCTGGATTCGGGTACTCGGCCTTGCCGGGCACCGAGGGCTTCTCGATCGACGAATTGTTGTCCTCGACCGACACCGACCATGACGATTTGTCGTTCAGCTTCGCGGTGAAGCGCACCTGCGCCTGCCGAAACGAGGGAAACGCCATTGGCGACTCGAAGTCGATCGTGTTTGGGAAGTTGTCGGGGTCCAGGAAGTTGGTCCAGGTCTGTCCCGCCAGCAGCCCACCATAGCTGCCGTACGCGTGGCGCAGGCGGAACACACTGCCACTCCCGTAGAAATCGCCCTCGACGTACATCTGCAGTTCCTTGCCCTCGGCCCCGATCGGGCCGCGGATGTCGAGGAACAGCCGTGTCTCACGCGCATGGACTCTCGAATTGCCGCCGTCTTCCGACGGCACGACGATCGTGCGTGGATCGAATGAGTCCTCGGACGTGATGGCGTCGTAGTCCTTGATGATATCGAGCTTGATCCGGCCTCCCGGCTTGAAGTTGAACAGGCCGACCTTGAATCCGTCGGGTGCCGGCTCGACCTGTACTTCGGTTTTTGGCGGCGGGTTCTGCTCGTTGGCCGGCGGCTCCGCGGGCCCGCCTTCGACGTCCGTCGGCGCCGCGGGTCCGCTCGCGGCCGGCGAACTCGTCTGAGCGTTGGCCGAGTTGAATGAAGACAGAAGAACCGCCAGCAACACGAGCGCGTTCACCACGCTGCCAAACGGCCTACTCCGTGTCACGTTTCCTCGTTGCGTCATGGATCTCTCCGCGCTGCCATCCCCTGGTCATCCGCTCGCCCCGAATAACTACTGCGCGACGTGCGCTGAGCGACTGGCCCAGAGTTGTCGCCCAGGTTCTTGCCGACCGCTTCTCCTCGGCTCTGTCGAATACAGCACGCTCAGTGCCAATGCCGCGACGACAATCTCAACGCGCCGGCTCTGTGACATTCGGCGTTCGAAGAACTAGGCTTCAAGCCCACATATTGGGCGGGAGGGGGGTTCGCAGGTCGCCGTCAGCGCGCTGCGTGCTGTCGCGGGATCACTGCCTATCGTCAGGGCCATCACGGCAGGCAGTGATGAGCGCGAGATCAAGAACGCGTGGTGGTCCTTCGGGGCTGCCGATGTCTCGGGAGTCGCGCTCTCAATGGGGGCACGCTCGTTGCTATCGAGCGGCTCATGTCGCGTGACACCAGGGTCATGACGTCGCCGGGGACGTGTGAATGAAGGCCTCCCACGCGTCAATGGTGATTGCCGTGATGGTGAACGGCGTTGCGCTCGGGCTCGGTTCCTACACGTTTGCGTATGCGCGAGGCTGGGCCTACAGTCGGTGAAGCCTGTCTCGCGGTAGTACTGGTAGATCTGGTCCACCTTCAGGCCCTTGGCCTGGACGCACGCCGAAACTGGAGCGCCCACGCTCAAGGCCCAGCATCCCGAGTTCGAAATGTGGAACCAGGGCATTCACGCGCGCTCCGGAGTGGCTTGCGCCGACTGCCATATGCCCTACATGCGCGAGGGCGCGCAGAAGATCAGCGACCATCACGTGCGAAGCCCGGTGTTGAACATCAACCGCGCGTGCCAGACGTGTCACAAGTGGTCCGAGGAAGAACTGAAGGGGCGCGTGGAGACCGTCCAGCAGCGCACGGTGGATCTCCGGAACCGGCCGATGGATGCGCTCATGGCGCTCATCGCCGACATCAAGGCGGCAAAGGCAGCGGGCGTGCCTGACGCGCAGTTGACAGACCCACGCGAGTTCCAGCGCCACGGACAGTTCTATCTCGACTTCGTCGAGTCGGAAAACTCGAACGGCTTCCATGCGCCACAGGAGGCGGCGCGCATCCTGGGAGAGGCCATCGACTACATCAGGCAGGGGCAGTTGTCGCTGCGGGCTGCGCCTGTGTCTCCACAGAAACCCTGACGTCCGACGTCAGTCATCCTTCATGGCAGACATGACCGCGAAAGATGAGAGGACCTAGCAGCGAATCAGTAGCGCTCGCGCACGAAGCGCCGACGCGCGATCGACGCATCGTCGTCGTACGCACCCTTCGACGACCGCTTCGGCAGCTCCACGACGGTCTGGGGCAGTTTCTTGTGCGGAATCACTGAAAGCAGATGCGCGATCGTGTTCAGGCGTGCCGTCCGCTTGTCATCCGACCGGACGATGTACCACGGCGCGAAATCCGTATCGGTCTTCTTGAGCATGATGTCACGCGCGCGGGAATAGTCGTACCAACGCTTCCGGGAGGGCAGGTCCATCGGACTCAGCTTCCACTGCCGGAGCGGATCGGTGGCGCGGGCCTCGAAGCGCCGCTTCTGCTCGTCGTCGCCCACTTCCATCCACAGCTTGATGAGGATCACGCCCCCATCGACGAGGAACTTCTCCACTTCGGGGCACACCTTTAGGAAGCGATCCCGCTCCTTCGGCGTGCAGAAGCCCATCACGTATTCGACCCCGGCGCGGTTGTACCAGCTTCGATCGAAGATGACCACTTCGCCAGCCGCCGGGAAGTGCTGCAGGTAACGCTGCATGTACACCTGTGACTTCTCGCGATCAGAGGGAGCCGGCAACGCGACGACCCTGAAGGTGCGGGGGCTCAGTCGTTCGGTGACCGCGCGAATCGTGCCGCCCTTCCCTGCGCCGTCGCGCCCTTCGAAGACGACGACGACCCGCAGGCCGGTCTCCTTGACCCATCGCTGAAGGTGGCACAGCCGGACCTGCAGTTTCCCCAGCTCTTTTTCGTACTTCGCCCGTTTCATCGTCAATCTCCACAAGCCGCACACACGGATCGCCCGTGGTCAGGGGAATTGAAATGCACTAGCCGTGCCGACACTGGCCCGATCTGCCGCTCACGACGAGGACGGGCAGTCTCGAGTCGCAGTCGGGCGTAGCGTCGAGCCGACGTCGGACGTGCCTCCGGCATCGCGGAGCACATCCGAAATGCCGGGGCTTCAACCTACCGACCAGAGGCCGAACACAGAGCAGCGACTGCGTGCGCGGTTGCTGGGCCGCGCTCGAGGGACGTCGGCAGACGGGCGCGTCCGGTGGTACGCGGTGTGCTCACACGTCGCATCGGATTGTGATGGACGCTCTCGACCTTGCCGCTCAGAGTCTCGCCGAACCGGTGGAACACGGCCTCCCGCAGATGGCGCTGGAGATCGCGCGGCCTTTCGGCTTTCCGATCACGAACTCCATGATCGTCACCTGGATCGTGGCGGTGGGTCTCATCGTCTTCGCACAGCGTGCGACCCGGAAGATGACGCAGGTGCCGGGGAGCGCACAGAACTTCCTGGAATGGATCGTCGAGAGTCTCTACGGGCTGCTGGAAAGCATCATCGGCCGGCACCTGGTCGAGCGGACGTTCTGGTTCTTCGGGACCATCTTCATTTTCATTCTCGCCACCAACTGGGTCGGCCTGGTGCCCGGCGTCGGCACGATCGGGTGGGGCCACCAGACCGCCGCGGGCTTCACGGTCGATCGGCCGCTGTTTCGTGGCGCCAACGCCGACCTCAACCTGACGCTCGCCATGGCCCTGCTGTTCTTCGCGTTCTGGATTGTCTGGGCGCTGCAGGAAGTCGGTGTTCGCGGGATGGCCAAGGAGCTCTTTGCGCCCAAGGGGGACACGACGGGACTGCTCAAGCTGCTGATGATCGTGGTGTTCTTCGCGGCGGGCTGCCTCGAGATCGTCTCGATCCTGTTCCGTCCGGTGTCACTGAGCTTCCGGCTGTACGGCAACGTGTTCGCCGGCGAGCAGATGCTGGAAACCATGGGGAAGATTCTGCCGGGGCTGGGCTGGCTGCTGCCGATTCCGTTCTATTTCATGGAGCTGCTGGTCGGGCTGGTGCAGGCGTTGGTCTTCATGTTGTTGACCGCCGTCTTCACGCTCCTGATCTGCCACCACGAAGAAGCCGCGCCTGCGGCCACCGGCGGCGCGAACGTCGCGTCGGGAACTGTATGAACATGAGCCGTGTCAATGGCCGGCGACACACAGAAAGGACACGCAGATGATCGGAAGTTTGCACGTCGGCCTCGCCGCGTTGGGCGCCGCAATCGGAGTCGGGTTGATCGGGATGGGCGCCTCGACCGCGGTCGGCCGCAATCCCGGAGCGTCCACGAAGATCATGGTCCAGTCGATTCTGGCCATTGCCTTCGCTGAGGCGATCGTCTTTTACGCGCTCTTCCTCGTGCAATAGACCATGCTGGCTCTAGCACTGCAGGTCACAGCGGAGAGTGGCGGACAGGTCGAGCAAGTCGCCCGTGCGTTCGGCGTGGACTGGACTCACCTGGGCGCCCAGATGATCAGTTTCGGAATTGTGTGTGCCGTGCTGTATGCCCTCGCCTACAAACCGATTCTCCGGATCCTCGAGGCACGACGGCAGCAGATTGCGAGCGGTCTGGCCAACGCCGAGAAGATCAAGACGGAGCTGGCCCGGATCGAAGTCGAGCGCCAGGATGTCATGACCAAGGCCGGCGCAGAAGGCAGGCAGTTGATCGACGAGGCCCGCGCCGCGGCCGCCCGCGTGCAGGCCGAGGAAACCCAGAAGGCGATCGCGGCCGCCGAACAGATTCTCGTGCGCGCCCATGAGGCCGCGGAGCGCGAACGCGCCAGGATGCTCGCCGAACTCAGGCGCGAGGTCGGCCGCCTCGTCGTCCAGACCACGGCGTCGGTCACCGGCAAGATCCTGACGGCCGACGATCAGCGTCGCCTCGCCGAAGAGACGACGAGGCAACTGGCGCAATAGCAGGGATGAGCCGGAGCCATTGATGAAGGCCAACAGAAGACTGCGGCGAGTGGCGCGACGACTCTATCGCGTGTGCCGGGTCGATGAACGGCTCGACGCCGAGCGGGTCCGGCTGGTGGCGGACCGAATTGCCGCATCCGGCCGCCGCGGCAGACTCGCGATTCTCGGGGACCTGTTGAGACTCGTGCGGCTCGATCGCGACGGGCACCGCGCGATCGTCGAGAGCGCCACGCCGCTGCCCGACGACATGCGCATCGACGTCCAGACCGGCCTCGCCCATGTCTACGGTCACGGGCTCGAGACGTCGTTCGAGGTCAATCCGCGACTCATCGGCGGGATGCGCATCCGGGTCGGCAGCGACGTGTACGACGCCAGCGTGCGGGCCAAGCTGGCCGCGCTCGAAGCACGCCTGTGAATCCGGACTGAGACAAGGACGATATGGCTGACTTGGTACAGGAAATCGAAGCCCAGATCGCTGGAGCCAAAGCGGCGATGGCCAGGCAGTCGGTGGGCGTGATCCGCGAGATTGGTGACGGCGTCGCCAAGGTCGAGGGGCTGGACGAGGTCATGCTGAACGAGATGCTCGACTTCGGTCAGGGCATCACCGGCCTGGCCCTGAGCCTCGAAGAAACCGAAGTCGGCGTGATCGTGCTCGGCGATTACACGCAGCTTGCCGAAGGCGGCGAGGTGCGGGCGACCGGCAAGCTGCTGCAGGTGCCGGTCGGCAAGGGCCTCCTCGGCCGCGTGGTCAACACACTCGGCGAGCCGCTGGACGGGAAAGGCCCCATTCCAAGCGAGGTCGCGTACCCGGTCGAGAAGCTTGCGCCAGGAATCATCCGGCGCCGTCCGGTCGGGCAGCCGGTGCAGACGGGCATCATGCTGATCGACGCGATGATTCCGATCGGCCGCGGCCAGCGCGAGCTGATCATCGGCGATCGCTCGACGGGCAAGACGACGATCTGCATCGACACCATCATCAGCCAGGCGCGCCTCAATGCGGCAGCCGCCGCGGCCGGCGACACGAGTTATCGACCGCTGTACAGCATCTACGTGGCGATCGGACAGAAGCAATCGACGATCGCACGGATCATCGGCGTGCTGGAAGAGGCCGGGGCGATGCCGTACACCATCATCGTGGCATCGCCGGCGTCGGACTCGGCGACCAGCCAGTACCTCGCGCCCTTCGCCGGGGCGGCGATGGGCGAATGGTTCATGGATCATGGCATGGACGCGCTCATCGTCTACGACGATCTGTCCAAGCACGCGGTAGCCTACCGGCAGGTGTCACTCGTGTTGAAGCGCCCATCCGGTCGAGAGGCCTACCCGGGCGATGTGTTCTACCTCCACAGCCGGCTGCTCGAGCGCGCGGCGCGTGTCGGCGAGAAGTACGGCGACGGCTCGCTGACGGCCCTGCCGATCATCGAAACGCAGTCGGGGGACGTGTCCGCCTACATCCCCACCAACGTGATCTCGATCACCGACGGACAGATCTTCCTGGAAACCGATCTGTTCTACCAGGGGGTCCGCCCGGCGATCTCTGTCGGCATCTCGGTGTCGCGCGTGGGATCGGCCGCGCAGCTCAAGGCCATGAAACAGGTCGCCGGGCAGCTCAAGGGCGATCTCGCGCAGTTCCGGGAGCTGGCCGCCTTCGCTCAGTTCGGGTCGGAGCTCGATGCCGCGACGCAGGCCAAGATCGACCGCGGCAAGCGCGTCGTCGAGCTCTTCAAGCAGCCGCAGTACAGCCCGATACAGGTCGAGGTGCAGGCGGGGGTGATCTGGGCGGTGCAGAACGGGTACGTGGACGACGTACCGATCGAGCGCATCAAGGAGTTCCAAGCCGCATGGACTGAATTCCTGACGACGCGAAAGGCGGCCGTGCTCCAGAAGATTGCCCAGGAGAAGGCGTTGAGCCCCGAGCTGACAGCCGAGCTCAAAGCAGCGGCCGATCAGTTCAAGCAGACGTGGAAGAAGTAGGTCATGCCCAGTCCCCGGGATCTTCGCAGGCGCATCAAGTCCATCGGCGGCACCGCGCAGATTACGAGAGCGATGCAGATGGTGGCGGCGTCGAAGATGCGCAAGGCGCAGCAAGCCGCGTTGACCACTGCGCCGTTTGCGCGCCGCTTGTATCGCATGCAGCGCACCGCGACCACTCGGGTCGTCGATTTCGAGCATCCGCTCTTGAACGTGCGTCCTGTGCGCCGGCGCGCCGTCATTCTGATCGCGGCCGACAAGGGGCTGTGCGGGGCGCTCAACACCAACGTCTTCCGCCTGGCGGCGCAGTTCGATCCCCAGACGACGATCTTCATCACGGCGGGCCGCAAGGCCGCACAGTTCGTGGCCCGGACCAAGCGGCAGCTGGTCGCGGAGTTCGCGTACGGCGACTCGCCAACGTTCCCCGAGGCGCGGGCGATTGCGGCCTTTGCGCGGGACCTCTTTCTCACAGGCGACGTGGACCAGGTGCTCATCGTCGCCACGCGATTCGTCAACACGCTAATGCAGGAGGCGGTCTCCATCGAATATCTGCCGGTGGGCCAGATCACTGGCCTGAAGGTGGTGGGGGCCGAATCGGAAGAGGCGCTCGCTGCCGACACCGCCGAGACCGTGTTCGAGCCCAGCGCGGAGTTCGTCCTGGGCTACCTGCTCGGGCACTACCTCAATATTTACATCTACCACATCCTGCTCAACGCCAAGGCGAGCGAGCAAAGCGCCCGCATGGTGTCGATGAAGAACGCCACTGACAGCGCCCAGAGCCTGATCAAGGCATTGACGCTCGAGTACAACAAGCTGCGCCAGGGCAACATCACCAGGGAATTGCTGGAGATTGCGGGCGGCCAGGCGGAATGACCGCGGCAAGGCTCGCGCTTCGTCATCAGGTACGAACATGAACATCGGCAAAGTCGTTCAAGTCGTGGGTCCGGTGGTCGACGTCGAATTTCCCGACGCGCTTCCATCAATCTTCAACGCGCTGACTGTGGACTACACGGTTGAGAGCCAGCCGGTCACGCTGACGCTCGAGGTCCAGCAACATCTCGGGGACAGGTGGATCCGCGCGATCTCCATGGCGGGCACCGAGGGTCTCAAGCGGGGCCTCAAGGTGACCGACAAGGGCGGCCCGATATCCATGCCGGTCGGCGAGGGTGTGATGGGGCGTATCTTCGATGTGACCGGGAACCCGGTGGACGAGCGCGGGCCGGTCACGGCGGAGAAGTACTATCCGATCCATCGTCCGGCGCCACCGCTGGTGGATCAGTCGACGTCGCCCCAGGTGCTGTCCACCGGCATCAAGGTCATCGATCTGATCTGTCCCTTCCTGAAGGGCGGCAAGGTCGGCGCTTTTGGCGGCGCCGGCGTTGGCAAGACGGTCGTCATCATGGAGCTGATCAACAACATCGCCAAGCTCCACGGCGGCGTCTCGGTGTTCGCAGGCGTCGGCGAGCGAACGCGTGAGGGCAACGATCTGTACCACGAGATGTCGCAGGCGGGTGTCATCAATCAGGAGAACCTCGGCGCCTCCAAGATCGCGCTGGTCTACGGTCAGATGAACGAGCCACCGGGCGCGCGCCTTCGGGTGGCGCTCTCGGGCCTGGCCATCACCGAGTACTTCCGGGACGAAAAGGGGCAGGACGTCCTGCTGTTCATCGACAACATCTTCCGGTTCTCTCAGGCCGGGTCGGAAGTGTCGGCGCTGCTCGGGCGCACGGCGAGTGCCGTCGGCTACCAGCCAACGCTCGCGGCCGAGATGGGCACCTTGCAGGAGCGGATCACTTCGACAAAGAAAGGATCGATCACGTCCTTCCAGGCCGTGTACGTGCCGGCCGACGATTTGACCGATCCTGCGCCGGCGACCACGTTCGCCCACCTGGACGCGACGATCGTCCTCGAGCGCTCGATCGCCGAGCTGGGCATCTACCCCGCCGTGGATCCGTTGGCGTCGACCTCACGGGCCCTGGCGCCCGAGATCGTCGGCGAAGAGCACTACGACGTCGCGCGGCGCGTGCAGCGCGTGCTGCAGCGATTCAAGGACCTGCAGGACATCATCGCCATCCTCGGCATGGACGAATTGTCGCCTGATGACAAGCTGACGGTGTACCGCGCGCGCAAGATTCAGCGGTTTCTGAGTCAGCCGTTCAGCTCGGCGCAGGTCTTTACCGGCCGCGAGGGCAGGCAGGTGGCGGTCGCCGACACGGTGCGTGGCTTCAAGGAGATCCTCGAAGGCAAGCACGACGGCGTGGCCGAAGGGAACTTCTACATGAAGGGCGGGATCGACGAGATCCAGCAGGCGTGACATGGGTGACTGGCAATGACCGACACGCTGAGACTTGAAATCATCACGCCACAGGCGACGGTCTTCTCAGAAGACGTCACCATGGTCACGCTGCCTGCCGTCGGGGGGCAGATCGGCGTTTATCCTCAACACGTCCGGCTGATCACGCAGGTGGTGCCCGGTGAGATCATCGTGAACCGGGGCGCCGACGAGAGTTTCTTCGCCGTCGGCGAGGGTCTCGTCGAGATCGACGCTCACCACGTGGCCATCGTGACGGATATGGCCATTCCGGCGGAGCGCATCGACGAAGCAAAAGTTGAGGAGGCACGCGCGCGCGCCGAGGCCCGACTGCGCGAGAAGATCGCCGACGAAGAAGTGGCGTCCGTCAACGCCTCGCTTGTCCGCTCGCTGGCGCAGCTGCAGGTGCGGCGTCGGCGCAGGATGTGATGACCAGAGCTCCGGCCCTCGAGCAGCTGTGTCTTCGGCGCTATGCTGGCGGCTGGATGGCGAGGTGCCTGGTCACCACCTGGTCCAGGTTGAAGAACATCCGCCTCTCGCCGACGGCCTGGCCGAATGGCGAGCGCCGCACGGCCGTCAGCACGTCCGGGGTAAGGCCAACGAGCCACACCGAGATGCCGCGCTCTTTCATGCGTGCCTCGCCCTCCGCCAGCACCTTGAGGACGGTGTACTCCACGTCGAACACGCCGCTCAAGTCCAGCGCGACGACCCGGGGCTGAGCCTCATCGATCAGCAGCCGCAACTTCTCCCCCACCCGCTGGGCATTGGCGAAGAACAGCCGGCCCACGGGGCGCAGCATCAGGAGACCGGGGAAAGTCTCGTCGTCAGGATGCTCTGCCGAGAACGGGCGGAACACGTTCGTACCCCGCTTACGGCCGAGCCGGTACACGGGCGGGTCGGCCACCTGGTGCGCGAGCGACACCAGGGAAATGATGATGGCCACGACGATGCCTTCGAGAGTACCGAGGAGCATGACCCCGGCGAAGGCGGCGATCGCCCAGATGAACTCCGTGCGCCGCACCGCCAGAATCGCCCGGAACTCCGGCAGCTGAATCAGGCCGACGGAGTAAACGATCACCACCGCCGCCAGCGTCGCCTGCGGCATTAGGCTGATCAGCGGCGCAAAGAACAGCAGGGTCAGGAGCGTCACTCCGCCCGTGATCAGGCCGGCCAGTTGGCTGTGCGCGCCAGCCAGGCGGTTCACGGCAGTCTGGGACGCGCCGCCGCCGGCCGATATGCCGCCGAGTAGTGCCCCGCCGGCCGTCGCAATGCCCGTGGCCACCAGCTCCTGATTCGGCCGCAACGCGGGTTCCCCACTCTGCGCAAAGGCTCGCGCCACAGCCACGGTCTCGGCGAAGCTCATGAGCGCAATGCCCAGGGCACCGGGCCACAGCTGTGCGGTGAGCGCAAAGTCGGGCAGCGTGAGGGCGGGCAGACCGCGCGGAATCGCCCCGACGGTCTCAACTCCATAGGCCTGGAGCCCAAGCAGCGCCATGGCGGCAATGCCGGCACCCACCGTCACGAGCGGCGCGGGCACCGACGGCACGAACCGCTTCAGGCCAAGGAGCAGCGCCATCATTGCGAGGCCCACTGCGAGCGTGGCGGCGGACGTGTCGGGCAGGCTCTGGAACAGGGCGAGGAGATTCTGCAGGAACGTGCCCTTGGGGAAATGCACACCGAGCAGCTTCGGCACCTGATCGAGCACGATCACGACGCCGATACCCGCCTTGAAGCCGGACAGCACAGACTCGGAGAAGAACGTGGCCAGAAAACCGAGGCGCAGGACGGAGGCCAGCGCGAGCAGGACGCCGACCATCAAGGCCAGCGTGGCCGACGCGCGCAGCAGCATGGCCGGATCGCCATCGGGGACCACCAAGGCGAGGTCGGCCCCTGTGAGGATCGCGATCGTCGTCGTGGTGCTCACGCTCAGCACGCGCGAGCTGCCGAGCACCGCGTAAATCACCATCGGCACGAACGCCGTATAGAGCCCGGCCTGGACGGGAAGGCCCGCGACCGTGGCGTAGGCCATGGCTTTCGGAATGACGACCGCCGCCGTGATGAGGCCGGCGATGATGTCCGGTCGCAGCCACTCCTTCCGATAACCGACGAGCCAGTCGAGCATCTTCATGGGTGAGGTCTGCGGTGCACATCAGGTCGCGCAGCGAGACGACGGCCGCCGCTGCAAACAGAGGGCCCGGTGCTGAGCTAGCACTCGAGAGTCGGGGCCGGCCGTTATGGCGCCGCGCGTCACAAGGGATCGTGACGCGTCTCAGCCTGCGGTGATTGGCCGGCGGAGCGGAGGAGCCGTACGCGGGACGGGTGTTCCTGCCGGTCCATTCTCAGTCCGCTCTCGTGATGGCGCCGCTCGGCGTCCAGCGGAGAAACGTGGTCGTGATCAGCGTTTCGATGACCGCGCGGCAGGTTTCGTGCTCCAGCCCCCACAACCGCGTCGCTTGCGCCGGCGTCAGCTTCAGCCCCGGCATTTCGAGAAACTCGTCGCGGACCCGCCGGACAATGGGGGCGAGATCTGATCGCATGCGGTCAGCCGAAGGGGTGCGCTCCAAGGCATCAGCCTGACTGGATGAAGCGACGGGCCACGCCGGCCGTTCGTGGTACTCCAACCCCGTGTTCAATCCGTGTTCAGACGATCGACGCCGACGCTGCCCTCGAAAAGTCATGACGTTGCCCCCTTTTGCGGTGGTATGTGCCGACACACCCGCCGCCTGGGTGCAAGATTGCGGCCGTGGTTTGAGCGCGCTCTCGCGCCGCGCGGCCGCGCGCGACTAGCTGTCGTCAGCCGGTGCCGCCGCGCGGTCCGCCAGCACCAGAGCGTGGTCCTGCCGTACCCGTCCAGCGGGAATGCCACGATCGCCGCGCCGCATGCGGACGAGCATGGCCGCTTTGTCATCGCCGGTGATCAGCCAAAGCAAGCGGCGCGCTCGGTTGAGGGTCGGATAGGTCAGCGTCATCCGGCGCCGTCCTTGGTAGAACCCGGTGAGCGCAACGTCGGCGTCCGTGACGTCGAGCACCGGATCGCTCGGAATCAGCGACGCCGTGTGCCCGTCGGAACCCAAGCCGAGATGGACGAGATCGAGGACCGGCGGCGATCCGGCGATTTCGACCAGTGTCCGCGCATAGCGTCGCGACGCCTCGTCGAGGTCGGCCGATTCCACGGGCATCGCATGTATCTGCGCTGGACCGGGTTGACCCTGCGCGAGCAGGCTGGCATACAGATGCGTCAGGTTCCGGTCGGGGTGACCCGCGGGGGCTATTCGTTCGTCCACTTGCAGCACGTGGATGTTCTTCCACGGCACGTCCAGTGAGCTCAGCGCGCGCAGCATCACCCACGGAGTTCGGCCGCCGCTGATCGCGACCGCAAAGCAGCCCCTTGCCTTCACCGCCGCTCGCGCCTCGTCAGCGATGACCTCGGCCGCGTGGCGCGCCACCGATTCGACGTCGGCTAGAACCTCGAGGTACATGACTTTCCGACATCAGCCATGGGACAACACGACCTCATTTGTCGTCGAGTTCGCCGCCCACCCCTCCGGGAGGTGCGATGTCCTGCGCGCGCTCGGCGACTGATCACGACGTGGTCTCGCTGACTTTGCGGTGGCGCCGGATGAGCGCGTTCGTCGAGCTGTCGTGAGTGAGCGGCAGCTGCGCGCGGCCATCGAGCTCGGGGATGATTCGCTGCGCCAGCACTTTTCCCAGCTCTACGCCCCACTGATCGAACGAGCCGAGATTCCAGATCACACCCTGGGTGAACACGCAGTGCTCATAAAGCGCCACCAGCCTCCCGAGTGCTGCGGGCGTGAGTCGCGGAAGCAGAATCGTGTTGGACGGCCGGTTCCCTTCGAACGTCCGATGCGGGACCAGCCAGTCGGGAGAGCCTTCGCTCCGCACTTCCTCGGGTGTCTTGCCGAAGGCCAGCGCCTCGCCCTGGGCGAACATGTTGGCGAGGAGGATCCGGTGGTGCTGACCGAGCGAGTTCAGCGTCTCGCCGAACGCGATGAAGTCACACGGAACGAGCCGCGTCCCCTGGTGAATCAGCTGATAGAAAGAGTGCTGACCGTTCGTGCCTGGCTCTCCCCAGTAGATCGGACCAGTCTCGCAGGAGACGTCATCACCATTGAGCGTCACGCCCTTGCCGTTGCTCTCCATCGTCAACTGCTGGAGGTAGGCGGGAAATCGCTTGAGGTACTGCTCATAGGGCAGCACGGCGACGGTCTGGGCCCCGAAGAAGTTGGTATTCCAGATACCGAGGAGAGCCATGAGCACCGGCAGGTTCTGTGCGAAGGGCGCGGTGCGGAAGTGCTCGTCCATCTCGTGAAAGCCATCGAGCATCGCCGCATAGTTGTCCGGACCGATCGCCAGCATCGTCGAGAGGCCGATGGCCGACTCCATGGAGTAGCGCCCGCCGACCCAGTCCCAGAAACCGAACCTGTTGGCGGTGTCGATGCCGAACTTCGCAACCTCCGCAGCATTGGTCGAGACCGCGACGAAGTGTTTGGCGACTGAGGCCTCGTTGCCTCCGAGACCCGCCAGCGACCACTCGCGCGCCGTGTGGGCGTTGGTCATCGTTTCCATTGTCGTGAACGTCTTGGACGAAACGATGAAGAGGGTTGCCTCCGGGTCGAGATCGCGGACCGCTTCTACGAAGTCGGTGCCATCGATGTTCGAGACGAAACGGAGGGTGAGGCTTCGGTCGCTGTAGTACCGGAGCGCCTCATACGCCATGACCGGTCCAAGATCGGAGCCACCGATTCCGATGTTGACGATGTTGCGGATCCGCTTGCCCGTGTGCCCGGTCCAGGCCCCGCCGCGCACGCGATTCGCAAAGTCCGCCATCCGGTCGAGCACGGCGTGAACCGCGGACACCACGTTCTCGCCATCGACCAGGATGGACGTGCCGCGCGGTGCGCGCAACGCCACGTGGAGCACGGCTCGATTCTCCGAGACGTTGATCTTCTCGCCCTGGAACATGGCGTCGATGCGGGCGCGCACGCCGCAGGCCTCCGCGAGGCGGACGAGCAACGTCACCGTGTCATCGGTGATGCGGTTCTTCGAGTAGTCAAAATAGACGCCCGCGGCCTCCATTGTGAGCCGTTCACCGCGTCCAGGATCGCGCGCGAATAGCTCGCGGAGATGCAGGGCGCGGATGCTTTGATGGTGCTCTTGGAGGGCCTTCCAAGCCGGCTGGTCGATGACTCGTCCGGTGGCGATAGCCGTCCCGCTGCCAATGCTCATGGCGATGCTCGCTCCTTGCAGATCATCATCACGTTCGCCCCGCCGATGTCCACCCACCAGCACCCGCATGCGCATGTCTCCTTGCCCAAGGCGGGCCAAAGCCCGGCCCTATTAGGTGGCGGCGTCTACGTCGCTGCCGTGAGCGCGGCGCTCTTCGAGGCGATCACCGCCATCAACGAGTGCCACGACTTGACGAACGACGTGGCGCCATCGGCCTGCAGCCGGACCGAGAGCGCATGCAGACCCACTCCGGCAGCGGTAAACTGCGCCAGCACCTGCTCGCAATCCCCTCCGTTGGCCGGCAACAACCCCGAGAGCTCGCCGTGGTCGGCGAGCGCCTTCAATGTAGCCTCGGGGATGGTGTTGACCGTGAATGGTGCGGCCAGCGCTCGAATGTACATGACGTCTGACGCCTTGGGGTCCTTGGTGCCGGTGCTGGCCCACAGGAGCCGCTGCGGGCGGGCGCCGGCGTTGTAAACGCGCTGCCAGCGCGGCGAGCTGAGGAGTGATCGATACGCCTTGTAGGTCCGCTTTGCCATGGCGATACCGAGCTGATTGCGCAGCGCCTCAGGCACGGCGCCAGCGACTGCAGAGTCCCAGCGGCTGATGAACACCGAGGCCACGGATGCGACGTCCGGCCTGAGGCCGGCGTCGATCCGGCGTTCGATGCCGCGCAAGAACGCTTCGGCGGCTGCGAAGTAGTGCTCGCGCGAAAAGAGCAGGGTGACGTTGATCGGGATGCCGGCGTAGATGGCCTCCTCGATGGCGGGCAGTCCCTCCGTGGTCCCGGGGATCTTGATCATCAGGTTCGGACGACCGGCCCTTCCGAAGGCGAGCGTCTTGGCGGCCGCGATGGTTGCCGGCCGTGTCGTACGCGAGCAGCGGCGACACCTCGAGCGACACCCAGCCGTCAATGCCGTTGGTCCGATCGTAGATGGGTCGAAACAGATCGGCGGCGCGTCTGATGTCCTCGAGTGCGAGCTCGAAGAACAGCGCTTCACCCGACCTGCCCTGAGCGAGCTTTGCGGCGATCGACGTGTCGTACGCGGAGCTGTTCTTGATCGCCTGCTCGAAGATCGTCGGGTTTGAGGTGAGTCCGGTGACCGACAGGTCGTCGATGTAGTGCTTGTAGCGTCCCACTCGACAGCAGATCGCGCGTGATGTTGTCGAGCCACAGGCTCTGGCCCAGCCGATGGAGCTGACCGGTGGCTTTCAGCACGTCAGCCCCGGCCGGCTCGGCTCGGGGCAGGATGTACTGGTCCACGGCGTTGGCGAAACCCTCATCCTCATAGGAGGTGGTCACGTGCGTGGCCTGCCGCTGCACGTCCTCGTTCGCATTGCCCATGGCGATGCTCAGGCCGCTCCGCTTGAACATCAGCACGTCGGTCGGCTGGTCACCGATCGTCGCAATGGCCTCCATCGGAATTTTCAGGTATCGCGCCAGCCGCTCGATGACGGTGCCTTTGTTAGCCGTGGGGTGCGTCACGTCAAGGTAGTACGGCTGCGACCGCGCGGCGGAGACCTGTGTGCCGAATGTCTTTCTGAAGCTCCGCCTCACACGCGGCGACCTTGTGGTGGTCATCGCTGACGCCGACGATCTTGACGACGCCGCCGAGCACACCGTCGAACGTGGCCACCACGGTGGGCTCGTGCTGGCTGGTCGACGCCTCGCGATCGACGCGCGGGGCCTCACGGGAGCGGACGTACCAGTCGGTCGCGCTGTAGATCCACACGTCGAGATCGTGGGCCAAGATGCCCTCCACGATCGCGGGCACCACGTAGTCGGGCAGCGCCCGCTCGTCGAGCACGGAGAGGTCGGGGAGCACGATCACGCCGCCGTTGAATGCCGCCATCGGCATCGTCAGGCGGAGCGGCTCGACCAGCATCCGCAGGCCGCGGGGTGAACGACCGCTGCAGATAGTGAAGATGATTCCGCGCTCCCGCAACCGGCTGTACGGCCTGGATCGCGCGCTCGGTCAGCAACTTGTCTGTCGTGACCAGCGTGCCGTCGACGTCGGCCAGTACCGCGGCGATTGGGTGCCGACCTTTGCCATCGCCCATGATGTTCCTCACTCTGCGGAAGTCACGCCGGGAAGCCGGCAATCAGCAACCACGGAGCATCCCCTCCTTGCTGCGCACCTCTTCGACGTAGTCCAGGCCGCGCGTTTCCGTGACGAAATCGAACTGGACGCTGGGTGCGCTCCGGTGCGGACTCCAACACTTCGAGGAGCCGCGTGAACCGCTCCGAACGGACACGCAGGCGCATCGCCTCCTCGGTTGCCCACTCCTCCACGTACCGCACAGTGGACTCGTCGCTGTCCTCGGTCCACACCCGACACCCGAGGCAGCCCGGCTCGATGCGGGTGGGCGAGGCCAGGAATCGCAAGGCGTGAACGAGCTGTTGTGTGCCGCGCGCTGGCGTCGCCAGCACGACGGCTAGGCGCACCACGCGGCGGCACAGGAGCAGCAGACGTACCAAGTGGAGGCTCGCAGGGCCGGCAGCCCTATGCTTCTGTGCAGCTTCGAGTTGTCGCCGATCGGCGAGAGCTGCTGCCACCGCGACGGGCGGGCGTCGGTCCCCCGAATCGCGGAGCGACGCCCGGAATGCCGGAGTCAGTGGCGCGGGCGCTGGAGGCCCAGCTTCGCCATGCGCGTCTCGAGGGTCGTGGCTTTGAGCCCCAGCCGATCGGCGGCGCCGCCGACGCCGCGAATCCGCCACCCGGTGCTGTCGAGCACGCCCTTGATGTGCTCCTTCTCCACGTCGGCGAGCCTGACGCTGCGTCGCGCGGCGGCGGCGGAACTCTGCGGCAACGCGATCGTCAGACGCGGGCCGTTGGCGACGATCACGCGCGCGCTCCACCACGTTGCGCAGCTCGCGGACGTTGCCCGGCCAGGCGTATCGCTGCAGCATCTCGATGTTGTCTTTGGCGATCGACTCGACGCTGCTTCCCGAACGCCTTCGAGAAGTCCTCGACGAAGCGCCACACCAGCATGGGAATGTCCTCGGTCCGCTCGCGCAGGGGCGGCACCCGAATCGGAAAGACGTTCAGCCGGTAATACAGATCTTCGCGGAACGTGTCGGCCTCAATCCGTTTCTCGAGATCCCGATGCGTGGCGGCAATGATTCGCGTGTCGACCTTGGTGGCCTTCGAGCTGCCCAGCCGCTCGATCTGCTTCTCCTCCAGCACGCGCAGGAGCTTGACCTGGACGTCGGGCGGCAGGTCGCCAATCTCGTCCAGGAAGATCGTCGATCCGTCGGCGAGCTCGAAGCGCCCGATCTGGCGCGACAGGGCCCCCGTATAGGCGCCTTTCTCCCGGCCGAACAGCTCGCTCTCGATCAGCGTCGCCGGGATGGCCGCGCAGTTGACGCGGACCATGGCCCGGCCGCGGCGCCGGCTCAGCTCGTGAATCTGCGAGGCGAACACCTCCTTGCCGGAGCCGGTCTCGCCGAGAAGGAGCACCGTCGCGTCGGTCTCGGCCACCTGGCGCACCTGCTCCTGCACGCGGCGAATCGCGGCGCTCTGGCCGACGACGCCGAGGTGCCGAGCGTGCTCTCGACTTCGCGGCGCAGGTACACGTTCTCCGCGCGCAGCTGATCGCTCAGGCGCTTCGACTTCGGCGAGCGCCCGGCGGAGCGCCTCGTCGCTGTGCCGGCGGGCGAGCACGCTGGCGAACATGCTCGCCACGAGGCGCAGGCGCTGAAGAATCTCTGGCGGCCACCGCCGCTCGCTGCGCGTCACCGCGAAGGTCACGACGCCGACGATCCGCTGCGCCACCGACAGCGGGACCGCGACGGTCGACTTGAGGTCGAAGCGAAGCAGGCTCGCGCGGTCGACGCCGTCCGGCAGCTCGTCGAGGCTCGAGAGGCACACCAACTCGCCGGCCAGGAGCTTCTCGAGCATCCACGGGAAGCTCTCCCTGGCCGACACGCGTGCGGGCGGCGCCGGAACCTCGGGACGCCACCAGCCGTGGGTGTCGAGCAGATCGCCATCATCGCTGAGCTCGAACAGCGTGCTCCCGTCAAGATCGAGCGCCTCGACGATGCAGCGTTGAGCCTCCTGGATCGCGGCGTCCACGTCGGTGGGGGGCAGATCGATGAACCGCACCAGTTCAACTGTGCGTTCGTGAAGCTTCTTTCGGCACACGCAGCAATGGGCATGAAGTGTCTCCACCAATGTGCTCGACAAACGGAGTGAGGCCGACTCCTTTCAGTTCGCGCAGCTCTGGACTGCGCGCAAAGCTCTCTATCACGTGTCGTGCCGGCCCGAGGCGCGCCATCGGGATGCAGGCAAGTGGTTTCGAATGAAAGGGATGGACGCGCTCTTCGGCGGACGACGACTGTGAAGGCACGGATCCCTGATCACCGCCTGTTGTGGCGGCCGCCGGAATCCTGTGATCTGCGGGTCTCGGTCGTGCGCAGTGCGCTGCCGGCAGGCAGCGCAGCTTCCTACGCAGCTTCCTACTTTGTCTTCTTGACCGCCGTCAGCCGGACGACCTCGGCGCCGTAAGTCCTCCACGACGAACGCGCCCTGATTCATCTTGATCTTTGCGGCGGGCGCGATCGTCCCGGAACCGCTGCCCTTTGGCATCGACCTCGATGTCGATGACGGCAAAGTCGTAGCCCTCTTTCGGCTTGGCGCCCGGCACGCCTGCGCCGACAAACAGCAGCGGCTGATCAGTGAGGATCGTCAGAAGCCGGCCGTCGCCGAGTGGCGCGCTCGATCGTGAAGCGCGTCGGCGTGGCGTTGCCTGCACCAATCCGAACCGTGCCAGTGGGGGGACCCCCACGAGCGCCTTCCGCAGCGCGGCCGCACCGCCGGCCTTGAACGCGGCCGCCAGAGAGTCCGCCTCGCTTCTGGGACATCTTGCGGTCGATCGTGATGGTCACTGGCGCGCTCGCCGATGCGCCGCCGGCGGTCTTCACCGCCGCCGTTGCGGTGAACACTTCGGCCGCCTGTCCCTGGAGGGACGCGGACGCCATCAGCAAGGCGCCCGAAAGCACGGTCGCACCAATCGTCCTGGATGTAACGGTCATTGACCACCTCTCGCGGAACGCGGTTGCCTGGAGTGTCGAACGGCAGCAACCCATATGCCACGTCGAAAAGCCGCGGCGTTTCTCCCCGAATCGCGATCGCGTGGCAAATGACGCCCTCGCTCGGCTACGGCATCTGGAGTCTGCTCCGCTATTCCGGGGGCGAGGATCGTTCTCGTTCGGCCCCGGAATGACGGAGGGGCCCCGAAAAGCCGGAGATCAGCGCTTGGTGCGGCGGCCCGCGCTTGAAGACGACGTTGGGCAACTCGTTGTCAACACGACAGCTTCGCCCCATTCGCGTCGTATGTCCCCCTGGCACGGCCCGTGCTCCGCTTGAGTCCACAGGTTGGTTCCAATGACTCCGAATCCTCGTCCTCTCAACGCCGCGACACTTGCACATCACGCCTCGCGGGCAGTCGTCGTCGGTCTGTTCGCGGCCGTGTGGTTACTGGCCTGCCCGTCGGCGGCAGATGCGTCGTTAATGTCCCCCGAGCTCGAAGACGCGATGGCGACGTACATCGCCATCTTCGCGCTCTGCTTCGTCCCGATTTCCCTCATCGTCCTGTTCTGGATGGTGCACGTGCTTCCGGAAAAGATCGCACACAAGCGGCACCATCCGCAGCTCGAGGCCATCAAGACCTTGTGCCTACTGTCGCTTGTGTTCGGCGGGCTGCTCTGGCCGATCGCCTGGCTGTGGGCGTACACGAAACCCGTCGGATACAAACTGGCCTACGGCACTGACAAGCATCCCGACTACTTCAAGGAACACGGCCTCCCGGAGCCTGAGAGCCCGGCGGCCGACATCCGGCAGCGCGTGGCCGCGCTCGAAGAGCACGGTGTGCCAGCTCACGAGCTCGACGCGATTCGCGCTGACCTCGTGGCGATCGAGTCGCGGCTGACCGCGGGCGACAGGAACGAAGGGCACTGATGGAAGTCATCCTGCTCGGCATCTATTCGCTCTTCGTCTGGCTGATCTTCATCAAGTTCAAGCTGCTGCCGTGGACGACGCCTTGGAAAGTCGGCGTCGCGATCCTTCCGATCGTCGCCCTCGGGACCATGCTGCTGTTGCTGAACGTCTTTGCCCCGACGACCAGCGACGTCAGGGTCGTCAAGTACGTCGTGCCCATCGTCTCGCAAGTGAAGGGACGCGTGATCGAAGTGCCGGTCGAGAACAACCGTCCGGTGAAGAAGGGCGACGTGCTGTTTCGGGTCGACCCGGCGCCGTACAAGAGCGAAGTTCAGTCGCTCGAAGCGCGACTCGTCGTCGGACGAGGCAAAGGTCGGGGCCGAGCGAGCGCGGCTCAGCGAGATGGAGACCCGGCTTCCCGACGCGGAGGCAGGCGAGCGTGAGCTCAAGGAACAACTCAACCAGGCGACGGGCCAAGTCTCCTCGCTGCAGGCCTCGCTCGAACTGGCTAGAAAACGTGTGGCACAGAACACGGAACTCACTGCCTCTGGCGCCGGGAATCGCTTCGATCTGGAGCAGGCGCAGACGAACGTGGTCGAGTTAACCGCGCAGATCGACGCGGCACGCGCGGCCGAGCAACAGGTGAAGGAGAAGTTGTCTGGTCGGGTCAAGGGAGACCTTGCGACCGTGGCGGGAGCCAAGGCGCAGATCTCCACGGCGCAGGCGCAGGTCCGAGTCGCCCAGGCGCAGGTCGACACGACGCGCGCCCAGCTCGAGAACGCACGCTGGAATCTCGAACAGACGACCACTCTCGCGCCGGGCGACGGCACCATGGTGAACGTGATGCTGCGACCGGGCTATTTTGTGACCGGCGTGGCGTTCAACGAGGTGATGACATTCGTCGATACGGAGTACCAAGTCTTCGCGATGTTCAACCAGAACGAGCTGCACCAGGTCGTGCCGGGGAACGAAGCGGAGATTACACTCGACACATACCCGGGCCACATCATCAAGGCACATGTGGACTCAGTGATTTGGGCTCAGGCACAGGGACAGGGGGATGCGTCCGGCGATCTCCCGAGGACGACCTTCACCGCGCCTCCTGGCCAGTTCCCAGTGAAGCTCGTCGTCGCCGAGCACGACAACCCGCTCTTCCTGGCGGCTGGCGCCCGCGGCGCCGCCGCGATCTACACCGAGCATCTGACGCTCATTCACCTCATTCGAAAAGTGCTGATAAGGACGGCGTCGTATCTCGACTACATCATTATCAAGCACTCAATCAGCCTCCACTGAGGCCAGCAATGACGGCTCCACTTCGTATGACTACCCGGCGCCGGCTTCAGGCCATAGCTGTTCCGATCGCAACCGGACTAGTGGCGACCATGGTGGCGGGTTGTGTGCTGAACAAGCCTCCTGATGCGGAGGCCCTCAAAGAGCTTGCGCTGCCCTCGATGCAGCCGCCCGCGCAGTGGACAGCGGCAGGCGCCGGCGCTGGCGAGGTTGCCGACAACTGGCTCGCGGGGTTCAGCGATGATCATTTGTCAGCGGCGGTCGCCGAAGCCATCGTTCACAACGCCGATCTGCACGTGGGAGCCGCGCGTGTCGAACAGGCGCTGCTCCACGCCAAACTTGCGGGGGCGAAACTGTGGCCGTCGGTCGATTTCCTGGCGCGTGGCGGCGGCAAGCTGTCCGGCGACGGATCGGGCATCGAAGGCGGCGTGCTCTCCGCGACCTGGGAAGTGGACCTCTGGGGTCGAGTGCGCTACGGCCGGGCGGCGAGCGCCGCTCAAGCCGCGGCGGCGCAGGAGGATTTCGAGTACGCGCGACAGTCGATTGCGGCACTCGTGGCCAAGAGCTGGTTCCTCGCCACCGAGGCAGGGTTGCAGGTCGAGGCGGCACGCGAGACCATTCGTGCCAGCGAGGAGCTCGTCCGTCTGGCCGACGACCGAACGCGCATCGGGGTCGGCAGTCAAGAGGATGTGTTCATTGCGCGCGCCAGCGTCGGGGGCTATCGCGACGCCCTGCGTCAGCTCGAGCTGGCTCGTGAGCAAGCGATTCGAGCACTCGAGCTCTTGCTTGGCCGGTATCCCTCGGCCGCGGCAACTACTACGCCGCAATTACCGGGTTACCCGGGCGAGATTCCGACCGGGCTGCCATCGACGCTTCTGGAGCGACGACCAGACGTCGTCGCCGCGGAGCGGCGCGTGGCGATTGCGTTCAATCGGATTGGTGAGGCAAAGGCAGCCCGGCTGCCAGTCATCTCGCTGACGACCGGTCTCAGCGCGATCTCGAGCGAGCTGTTCGTGCTGCAGGATCACGACAACCCGGTGTGGAGCGTGGGTGCTGGCCTGCTCGCGCCGATCTTCAGGGGCGGCGCGCTCAAGACGCAGGTCGAGATTCGGACGGCCGAGCAGAAGCAAGCGATCGCCGAGTATGCCGTGGTGGGATTGCGGGCCTTTGGAGAAGTGGAAGGCGCACTGTCAGCCGAAATCGCCGCACGCCAGCGCGAGCAGATCCTGGCGCAGACGCTCTCCGACAATCAGCAGGCGCTCACCCTGGTGCAGACCCAGTTCAAAGTGGGGAGTACCGATCTCAGGTTCGTCGAGCAGCGGCAGCTGGCGCTGAACGCCACGCGCTCCGCGCTCATCCACGTGCAGGCCGAGCAGCGCGTGCAGCGCGTGAATCTCCACCTTGCGCTCGGTGGCAGCTTCGAGCTGCCGCCCCAGCCAACCGCACCGTAGCGATTGCACGTCGCCCCTCGAGCACGGTTAGGGTCGCAGGAATGCCTGAGCATCTTATGGACACCAATCGTCCGGAGACGCCAGACCTGCTGGCCGAGGGGCCCGCCGACTTCTCCCTCGTACTGGGCGGCCCGTGGTACCAGCTGCTTCGTCGGTCGCACCTCTCCGACGATGCGCTGACGATGGTCCAGCGCCGCATCCTCGTCGGCGCAGCGATCACGTGGCTGCCGTTGCTGCTGCTCTCGGCGTGGGAGGGGCGCGCGTGGCGGGGGAACGTCGACGTTCCGTTTCTACTGAACGTCGAGCCACACGCGCGCTTTCTCATCGCATTGCCGCTCCTCGTAGTGGCGGAGCTCGTCGTCCACGTTCGGATGAGAAAGCTTGTGGTGCAGTTTCTCGCGCGCAACCTGATTGCCGACGCAGACCGGCCTCGCCTCGACGCGATCATTGCATCGGCCATGCGTCTCCGAAATTCGCTAGCCGCCGAGCTCTTGCTCCTTGTTCTTGTTTTCGGCGGCGGCATCCCACTGCGGAACTATTTGGCTGTGGAAACGAGCACATGGGCAACGGGATCGGCGGTCGGAGGCGGCTCCGGCTTCGCCAATCTGTCGCTCGCCGGCTGGTGGCAGGCGCTGGTCAGCGTGCCCCTCTTCCAGTTTCTGCTCGTCCGCTGGTATTTCCGTATCTTCATCTGGACGCGCTTGCTCTGGCAGGTGTCACGCATCGACCTCAAGCTCATCCCGACCCATCCCGACCGGGCAGGAGGGCTAGGATTCCTCGCCAATATTGTCTACTCCTTTGCTCCGTTGCTCCTCGCCCACGGGGTCCTGCTCGCGGCGATGATCGCCGATCGCATTTTCTTTACTGGAGCAACGCTTCCGCAATTCACGCTGGAGATTATCGGTGCGGTGGGCGTGCTCGTGTTCGTGGTGCTCTGCCCGCTCATGGTGTTCATGGGACAGCTCGCACGCGCTAAACGTACGGGCCTTGGCGAGTACGGTGTGCTCGCGCAGCGCTACATCAGGGAGTTCGACACGAAGTGGGTACGGGGCGACCGAGACCCGGCCGAACGGTTCGTCGGCAGTGCCGACGTCCAGTCGCTCGCCGACCTGGCCAACAGCTTCGATGTGATCCGGACTATGCAGTACGTGCCCTTCTCGAAGGAGACCGTCTTTCAGTTGGGGGTCGTCACGCTCGTGCCGCTGCTGCCACTCACGCTGACAATGATCTCGCTCGAAGAGTTGCTGAAACGTCTGCTGAGCGCCGTCTTCTGAGCACGCCGCGTCTCAGCCGACAATCCGGACGCTGAGCCCGCCCAACGAGTGCGGGCCAGACTGTCTCGCTAGGAGAAGACGGATGACGGATACACAGGTCCTGCTCCCCCGCCCTGACCTTCCGCGCGCCACTTTGGGCATTCTGTTCATGGTGGCGTTGATCGCATCGACGGTCTGGATTCTGCGGCCCTTCCTCGGGGCGATCATCTGGGCCGCGACGATTGTGGTGGCCACATGGCCCTTGATGCGGCAGCTGCAGGCGTGGCTTTGGGGCAGCCGGAACCTGGCCGTTGCCGCAATGACCGCGACGTGGCTACTCGTGCTGGTGCTGCCGCTGTCGCTCGCGACCTCCACCATAGTCTCCAATGCAGGCGAAATCATCGAACGGACCTCGACGGCGGGGTCGTTCACTATGGAGCCACCGCCCGAGTGGCTGGGCACGTTGCCCATCGTGGGGACGCAGGCGGTGAAGGTGTGGCGGACGATCGCCGTCAGTCCAGTGGGCGACCTTGCATCGGCGGCCGCGCCATACGCCGCAACGGCCGTCGCTTGGATGGCGGGCACACTGCGAAGCCTGGGCTTGTTGCTGGTGCAGTTCCTGCTGACGCTTGCCATTGCCGTTGTCATGTACGCCAAGGGCGAGAGTGCCGCCGCCGGACTGCTGCGCTTCGGCCGGCACCTTGCGGGCGAGCCTGGCGAGCGCGTCGTCCGGCTCGCCGCGCAAGCCATTCGGGGCGTCGCGCTCGGCGTGATCGTCACGGCGTTGGTGCAAGCCGCCCTCGCGGGCATCGGCCTTGCGACAGCTGGCGTGCCGTTTGCCGCGCTGCTGAGCGTCGTAACCTTCGTCTTTTGCATCGCCCAGCTCGGCCCGCTCCTCGTGTTCGTTCCCGGCGTGGCGTGGCTCTACTGGCAGGGTGCCACCGGGGCAGCGACCGCACTGCTGGTCTGGGCGCTGATGGTCGGCGCGCTCGACAACGTCATGCGCCCGATATTGATGAGCAAGGGCGTGGATCTGCCGATGCTGTTGATGTTGGCCGGCGTGATCGGCGGCCTGCTGGCGTTTGGGTTGATCGGTATCTTCGTCGGTCCGGTGATCCTTGCCGTGAGCTACACCCTGCTCGTGGCCTGGATGAGTGACCGGTCGGAGGCTGTTCCGCACAGCGACGTTCACTGACTCCATTCCGGTGCCGCGGCTGTCGCGACCGTTCTGCCGCCGCTCCAGGTCGGGACGGCCGTGCGACCCGACCCTAAGACCGCGCTCCAGACCGAGTGACGTGGTGATCCACGCGACTAAGCGCGGCAGGGTTACCATGATCACACAATGAAACCATCCGACTGCATCCTGTTCAGTGGCGGCGCATCTGGGGCGGAGGCGGCGTTCGGTGCCTGCGCGGAGCGCCACGGCGTCGAGGAAGTGAACTTCACGTTCGACGGCCACAAGATCGACCGTCACCGCGGCGTCCGAATGCTAAACCACGAGGAACTCCTCTCCGGCGACGTCAGCCTCCAATACCTCTCGCGGCTCATGCACCGCCGCTACACCGAAGGCCCTACGCTCCGCCGCGTCCTCCAGACGCTCTGGTACCAGGTGAACAACGGTCAGGAGATCTACGTGATCGGGACCATACAGGCTGATGACACCGTGTTGGGCGGCACGGGATGGGGCGCCGAGTTCGCCAAACTCTGCAACAAGCCACTGCACGTGTTCGATCAGACGAAGGACCGCTGGTTCCTGTGGACGGGCGACCTGTGGACGCCGATCGCAGGAGACGCACCCGTCGTCACACATCCGCACTTCACCGGCACGGGCACCCGGCATCTCGAAGAAAACGGCAGGAACGCGATCGAACGGCTGTTCGCTCGCTCGTTTGCAGGGTCGAGCGGCACGTAGCAGAGGCCGCGTTCCAAGACAGACAGGCTAGCGGCCGCGCCCATAAGAACGGCGACGTGTTGAGGGGAGAGCTCGATCGATGCCGAAGGAGATCGCGATTGTCCATCACGCCGACCGACGCCGTGACGTCGTCATGCCGTACGCACCGGCGATCGTGGTGCGCCGCGGCGACCTCGTCTTTCTGTCTGGAGTGACCGCGGCCGCCGTGTACCACAGCCACCCACACCGAGAGGAGGAGTTCGACCTGCCGCCAACGATGCGGGAACAGGCCACGCTTTGCATGGAGAACCTCAAAAAGACTCTCGAGGCCGCGGGCGCGTCGTTCGCCGACCTCGTTGCCGCCACGCGATTCCTCACCGACGTGACTGAGCAAGACGAGCTCAACCTCGTCTGGGCCGCCTATCTCGGCGGCCATCTACCGACTACGACTACCGTCGAAGTCAGCCGGCTTGCCACGCATCCACGGTGCAAGATCGAGATCAGCGCGATTGCCGTTACAGAGAGCCGACGGTAGCCCGGTCGATGACTCCAGCCGCGCAGGTGGGTCCGTTCGCGGCACTCCAGCACCGCAACTTCCGTCTCCTGTGGGTTGGCCAACTTCTTTCCATGGCCGGCTCCATGATGCAGAGCGCGGCGATCCTTTGGCATGTGTCCCTGCTCGTGCAGCCCGCTCAGCGCGGCCTGGCGCTGGGCATGGTCGGTCTGGTGCGTGTCGTCCCTATCATTGCGTTCTCGCTGGTGGGAGGCGTCGTCGCAGACGCGCACGATCGGCGGCGTCTCATGCTGATCACGCAGAGCGGGATGGCCGTCTCGGCGGCGCTCCTGTCGTGGGTCGCCTTCGCGGACGTGCGAACGGTGTGGCCCATCTACGCACTTGCGGCGATCGGGACAGCCTTCGGCGCGTTCGACAATCCGGCGCGGCAATCGTTGATTCCCACACTGGTTCCAGCTGAACACCTGCCGAACGCCATCAGTCTCAACGCCATCATGTTTCAATCGGCTTCCGTGCTGGGGCCAGCCGTCGGTGGTCTTCTCATTGGCGAGCTTGGCGTGGGCTGGGCGTACGCGTGCAATGCCGTCTCGTTTCTGTTCGTGATCGCGGCGCTGCTGGCGATGCGCGGCGTCTCCGGGCACGTCGAGGGCCGAGCCGGACAGGTGAGTCTGGCAGCCGCCGCCGAGGGCCTACGATTCGTGTTCGACAATCCGCTCATACGCTCCACGATGCTGCTCGACTTCTTTGCGACGTTCTTCGCGTCGGCGACGGCGCTTTTGCCGATCTACGCGCAAGACATCCTGCTGGTTGGAGCGCACGGCTACGGAGTACTGTCGGCGGCTCCGTCTGTGGGCGCAATTCTGACCAGCTTGGTCATGGTGCGACTGATTGACCGAGTTGAGCGACGAGGCCTGGTATTGCTCTGGGCGATCGCGGTCTATGGTGTCGCCACCGTCTTGTTCGGCCTTTCTGACCAATTCATGTTGTCGTTCACCTGTCTGGCGATTACGGGTGCGGCCGACACGGTCAGCATGGTCATACGCAACCTTGTTCGGCAGCTGGCCACTCCAAACCACATGCGTGGCCGCATGACCAGCGTGAACATGATTTTCTTCATGGGCGGCCCGCAACTCGGCGAGCTCGAGGCAGGCCTCGTGGCGAGCGCCTGGGGACCAGTGCCGTCGGTGGTCTCCGGCGGGCTCGGATGTCTCGCGATCACTGGGTGGATCGCGGCACGCACTCCGCAACTTCGCCGGTATCGCGCCTCGACGCACCTTACAGTGCCGGAAGAGTTGCGCGAGGGTGCCGTGTAACCATGAGATTCGCAACGCGTCACCCCCTAGGAGGAGTCATGAGTCCGAGCCGTGTCGTCTGTCTCTGCATGGTCTCCCTGTCCTTCCTGGCGGCGGACGCTTCCCTAGCGCAGGCGCCGGCACGATTCCCAATTCGACGTGAAACAGAGAGCGAGTCGAGAACAAGGCTCCTACGGGCGCTCTCCACGTCGCGGTTGGAGGGCCAGCCCATCGGCGTCGCGATTCCACCGACCTCGATCAAGGAGGTGTTTGTGCCCTACGCTTCACTGAATTCTTGGGAGGGCGGACTATCAGACGATGCGATTCGTGCGCTCTTTGGCCAGTGCGCGTTTATCTCCGCCGACGAACTTCGTCGAAACAGCCTTGCGCCGTGGAAGACACTAACGATCACAACCATCGGTGGGGAAACAGTGCAGATGCGGCTCATGCTGGGCGCAACTCTCGGAACCCTGGCCCTCGACATCGTCGGGGAACTCCCCTTCCGCTGCGCGAAGTAGACCCGTGGATCCGCTCATGCGAAACCTTTCCCCTCGACTGGACTGGGCGCAGGCGGTGGCTTGAGTCGCATTGTCGAAGTTCTAACGCGGTTATTACGATCGTGTAGTGACCGGAGCGGACGGAGAACACGGAACAACACGGAGTTACGAAGAGAACGGAGTAGCTGTTCGTCAGAGACATTACCTCCGTAACTCCGTTCCTCCGTGTGACACTGTGCCCTCCGCACGCTCCGCTCAGCGCTCGCGCGTCCGTCAGGTCGGCTCCCAGGGCCGACAAGTCAGCTGACAGCCGCGGCCTTCCACGCAAAGCGCAGCGACGAAGCCGGGACCTGGCGACAGGTCACTCAGCGTCCATTGGCTGCTCGCCTGCGGGTCTCCGTGCACGCTCAGGAGTTCCGCGGGCTCGCCGGGCGTCACCGTGACAGTGAACTGATCGAGCGCTTGCGACAGGCCAGTCCCGAGCGCCTTGATGAAAGCTTCCTTCCGAGTCCAGCAACCTAGAAACGCGTGTGGCCTTTCGGCGGCCGGCAGCGCCAGCAGCATCTCGTATTCCCGCAGGGAAAAGAAGCGCCGGGCAATCTGCTCGGCGTCGGCGAGCACGCGGCTGAATTCCACGTCGACGCCGATGCGACGTCGCAGGGTGACCGCATACAGCGCCAAACCGTTCGAATGCGCGAGATTGAACTCGAGGCCGGAACCTACCGACGCGGGGGCCAGCGCAGGCTTGCCGCGCGGACCGTAACAGAATCGCACGCGCTCCGGCTCGCTGTTCAGATAGTGAGCCAAAACGGACCTGAGAATCGCGCGGCCCGCGGCGAATCGCTTCCGGTCACGCTCGAAGACGAATCGCTCTGCCCTTTCCCGTTCGTCGTCTGAAAGTGTTCCGATCAGGGGTTCACCCTGCCACTCTGACCGATCGAGTTCGGCGATCCAGACGTGAACAGTGTCGTGAGAAAGCAGCGAGTTCACTCCCGTTCCGCTCGATCGCCGGCAGAATTCGTACGTCTCCGCCACGTCGCCGGCGCCTGGCCCACGAGCTTCTTGAAGGCGCGGCTGAAGGCCGCTTCCGATTCGTAGCCAACAGCGCTGGCGACCGCCGCCACGTGGCCGCCTTCGACCAGCAGACGCGAGGCGAGCTGCATGCGCCACAACGCGAGGTACTGCATCGGGGGTTGGCCGACCAGTTCCGTGAATCGCTCTGCGAGAACCGAGCGAGAAACACCTACCAGTCGCGCCAGCCCCTCGACCGTCCACGCCTCGTCCGGCTTGCCGTGCAGCGCGGCCAAGGCATGTCCGACAACCGGATCTCGCAATCCCGCGAGCCAGCCCGTCTGAGCAGGAGGGAGCGTCTCGAGGTACCTGCGGATCGCCTCGACAAACATCAGTTCCGAAAGACGCGCCAGGACGTTCTCGCCGCCCGCCCGGGCGCTACCGGACTCCCTCACCGCAATGTTCAGCAGCGTCCCGAGCCATCCGGTGGTCGCCTCTGTACCCGCCCCAGAGAGGTGGATCACAGCCGGCAGCGCGGTGAGCAGCGGATTAAACGGACGGTCGTCGCAGCCCAGAAACCCGCAGACGACCCGCGCACGGTCGGGGCCGCCGCCGCCAAGTTCGAAGACGATGGGCAGCGAGGTGGACGGGCGAGCGAACACCGACATGTCGGGCGGCGATCGCATCCCAGGCGCGCTCGACAGAACGTGCGCATCACCCTGAGGAAAGACGATCAGGTCTCCCTCGCGCAGAAGGATAGGGTCCTGGCCGACCGCGTGTCCCCAGCACGTGCCCCGCGCGATCAGGTGGTATTCGATGACGCGCTGGGCGCCCGGCATCACCCTCTCGGCAATCTCCCGTGACAGGGGCGCCTCCGCCACCCACGGAGAGCTCAGTTCGAGGTCGAAATACACCGCACCGGTCAAACGGACCGCGCGGAGCACATCCGAGAGGACGTCAGCCTTCACGCGGACACTTCGTGCCGGCGGACGCGCGAGCATCCGGTTCGGACGCCGGGGCAGCTCGGCGTCACTTGCAGACGGGCGGCTAAACAAATCGGACGTTCCCGCATGGCTCTAACACCAGCCCTCACCGTACGGTAGGGACATGCCGCGCAGAGAGGCGCCGGCGATGTCGAAAGGATAAGTCTATGACGACTGTCATCTCTCGTGATCTCGCGATCGAGCCGGAGCGATCCACGAGCCACCGCGCAAACGCCCTTGCCGAACGCCTCGAACAAGGGGCCCGCGCTCTCGCCGGCTTCGCGAGCGCTCTCACGAACGCCGAGTGGCAAACCCGCCTTCCTAAGGATGGGCGCAAGGTCGGCGTCGTCGTGCATCACGTCGCCAGCATGTACCCGCTGGAAATCCAGTTGGCCCAGACGCTTGCCGGAGGCGCGCCCGTAACGGGCGTGACTTCGGATGTCGTCAACGAGATAAATGCCGCACACGCCAAGGAGCACGACGCTGTCACGAAAGAGGCGGCACTGGATCTGCTCCGCCGGAACAGCGCCGCAGCGGCGGCCGCGATCCGGGCATTACGCGACGACGAACTCGACCGGGCCGCTCCGGTGTCGCTCTATTCGGACGCGCCCCTCACGTGTCAGTTCTTCCTCGAGGATCACGCTGTCCGACATAGCTATCACCACCTCGCGGGCGTACGAAAGGCTTTGGACCGGTAAGCCGTATTTCACAAGCGCATGTCGAAGGAGGCGTTATGACAAATGTCGTGTCGTGTGATCCCGCGCTCCAGCCCGATAGTTCAACGTCGATCAAAGCCCGTCAACAGGCCACATGGGCATCGGGAGACTTCGCCGTGATCGGGACAACGCTGCAGATTGTCGGCGAGCTGCTCTGCGAACGTGTCGACCTGCGGGCCGGTGAGCGTGTGCTCGATGTCGCCGCGGGCAATGGCAACGCGACGTTGGCGGCGGCTCGCCGCTTTGCCACGGTGACGTCGACCGACTACGTGCCCGCGCTCCTGGATCGTGGTCGGCGCCGCGCTGAAGCGGAAGGCCTCGACGTCATATTCGAGGTGGCGGATGCGGAAGCGTTGCCGTATCGAGAAGCGAGTTTCGACGTAGTCGTTTCCACCTTCGGTGTCATGTTCGCGCCCGACCACAATCTGGCCGCCAGCGAGCTGATGCGTGTGTGCAGGCCAGGAGGCCGAATCGGCTTGGCATCCTGGACGCCGACAGGCTTTCTGGGCCAGCTCTTTCGCGTGGTGGCCTCGCACGTCCCGCCCATCCCGGGTGTTCGTTCTCCACTCTTGTGGGGTACCGATGCTCACATCAAGAATCTGTTCATGGGGGCTGCGACGATCGAGCACACCGTTCGACACTTCGCTTTCCGGTATCGGTCGCCGGAGCACTTTGTCGACGTGTTTCGGACTTACTACGGGCCCGTCCACAAAGCCTTCCTGGCTCTCGACGCCGAGCGTCAGGCCGCTCTCGAGGCCGACTTGATCGCTTTGCTTCGGCAATCGGACCGTGGCGGAGCCCGCGGCCTTGTAGTCCCGGCTGAATACCTGGAGACCGTCATTACAAGATGATCACAGGCAAAGCGCGAAGGAAACGGAGCTCGCGGAGGGAACGGGATCACACGGAGCAACGGAGACACGGAGGTAGAGACTCTCCGTTCCTCCGTTGCTCCGTGTGATCCCGTTTCCTCCGACTATGGGATGATGCCGTGCGACCTGAATGAGTGCCTGAAGCGTTACGGCTTCAGGGAGCGATAGGCGAGCCGATCGGCGTTGAACGATCCCAGCCATAGCTCGTCGCCCACGCGCACGGCGATCGCCGTTCCAGTAAACGACGGTGTTGCCGGTCCGCGCGCGAGTTCGGTCACGGCCATCGTCTTCGGGTCGATGGTCGCCACGACATAGCCGCGTGCGCACCTGATCCCCTCTTCCGTCTTGGGAGCTCCCCCGCATGCCGGCTCGTTGTCGAGCATTCCGGCCGTGATCAGGCGATTGTCAGCGGTCCACCGAACGTTGTCCGGACCAAATTCGGTGAGCTGTGCAAAACGGAGTGGCTTGCCTGGACTGTTCCTGGAGTACGCGATGACGCGCTTGAGCGTCGTGGAGACGACATAAAACTCCCGATCGTCTGGCGACGTCTCGATACCGTTATTCGCGGGGAGCTCGGTGCCGGGCAGCATTTGAAACGCGGGCGAGCCCGGCGTCCACTGCAACACTGCACCGGTATCGCGTTGGGCAAACGCATCGGCGAACGACTTGCCCGGAAGTATCAGGACCGTGGCAACGAGCGACCCGTCGCTGAACGCCGCGACGCTGTTCAGCGCCATGCCGTTCGGCGTGAGCACGCAGCCGATCCACGTGGCCGACGGCGCGGTACTGCGCGTGTCGAGCTCGAAGACTTCAACGGACTCACGGCCGCCATGGTTCGTGGCGTACACCGTATAGCGGCCGGCCTGCGCCGGCCGGAGGCTCAGGCCGTGCAAGACGGCTTGCTTCGGGTCGAGTGGGCCAGGGCACGCCCCGTATTTCATTCGGTCCGGGCGAGTATTCGACGCGTCGGCGTACAGGTTACGAACCGTCTTCGCACGAGTGTCGACGATGTGCAATCCGCTACCTGGCGCCATCCCGCTCGCAATGAGCCAGCGCGTGTCGGGGACGAGCACGAGATCTTCGGCATTCTGGACGCCGCATATAAAGCTGAGCCCGGCCGATGCGGTACACGGCTTCGGTTGGGCGGCATTGATGGAGAGTGCTGCGCCGAGCAGAACGCACGTGAGCGCCGCAGCGACCTTCGTTTTGTTCATCTCGAATTCCCCCGGCGGGTCATCATACGCTCGCTAGATCAGAACGTCATCCTCAATAGCATGCCGTTTCGACCGCGACCGACAAGCGGTGCCAAGGTAACCGGTGCTGGACTCGACCTGCCTGACGGTCCGTGAACTCGCTGCGACCTTACGCCATCGACGGTCGCGCCGAGCCCAGCCCCGATCGTGCCGAACAGCAACGTCGTGACGGCCGCGTCCTGCGTGCAATTGTGGCCAACCCCCTCGTTGTCGCAATAGTGACGCGACAGCGGTCCGCCAGCGTCAGTGAACGCAACAACAGCTCCCGCCGTGATGCCAACCCCTAGACCAATCAGCATGCCGTTGACGACCGAATCATGCGCGCGGAATTGAGCGGCCGCGCCCCCGTTGAGTTCGCGACGGAGGCTGTCGTTCACCTCCACTGGTTGCCTCACCGGACTGGAACTCGCGATGTCGCTAGCCTGTTGTGCGGCGCCAACCGTTGGAAAAGCCATGCAGCATGAGACAGCGAAGCCGATCGTGCGCGAGTACGGGTGTTTATGGTTCCGGACTGCCATACGCTCACCTCTGCTCATCAATGTGCAACAGAAGACACTATCGGCTCGTGGAGAAGAAACCTTCCGGAAATCGGCGGGTCTAGACTGCAAGACCCGCCCTACGGTGCCGTGTAGATTGCGGAAAGGGGCGGGTGTACACAGCAAGACCCGCCCTACGGTGCCACGTAGGGCGGGTCCTGTTCTTCGGACCCGCCGTCAGGTGACGGCGGGTCGTAATCGTTGAGAAGCGTTACAAATCCAGCCGGCCCGTACTCGCACCGAGTCTGTCGATCTCTGCGCCAGCGACATGGGCCATCGCTAGCAGCAGGTTCGCCGTTGGCTCATCCTGCTTCGCGACAACATGGCGATTGCCCTTCAACCGACCGTGGGCGCCGCCGACGATGACCGCAGGCGGGTTGCTGCGATCGTGCATGTTGCCGTTGCTCATACCGCTGCCCCAGTAGAGCATCGAATGATCGAGCAGCGTGCCGTCACCATCTTTCGTGGTCTTGAGCTTCTCGAGGAACTCACCGAATTTCACGATCTGGTACGTGCCGATCTTCGCGTATTTCGCGAGCTTCTCGGCGTCGTTGCCATGGTGCGAGATGCTGTGGTGCGTCTCGGGAATACCGATGTGCGCGTAGCCGCGGTCGCTCGCCTCGTGGCCGACCATGAACGAGAACACACGGCTGATGTCGCCCTGAAACGCGAGGTGCATCAGGTCGTACGTCACGGTCATGTGATCGTCGAACGCTTCCGGAAGCCCGATGGGCGCTTCCGGCGTACCCGTGATGGTGCCGAGTCGGGTCTCCATGCGGTCGAGTTGCTGCTCAACCTGCCGGATGTTGCTGAGGTACTCGTCCAGAATCACGCGGTCAGGTGCCCCGAGCGACTTCCGAAGCTTCGACGTTTCTTGCATGACCGAGTCAAGCAGGCTCTGCCTCTGCTTGAGACGTGCGGTGCGCTGCTCCTTCGATCCAGTCTCGCCGAACATCCGCTCGAAGGTGACCCGGGGGTTGATGCCTATCGGCAACGGGCTCGTGTCGTCGCGCCAAGAGAGCGCATTGAAGAATGTGCAGGGGAAGCCGTCGCATGCGCCGGCTGCGGTGCCCATGTCCTCGGTCCCCACCTCGATCGATCGCAGGGGCGCGTCCTCGGCTACCGTGTCGGCGATGTACTGATCGACAGTCTTCTTCGACTGGATCTTCCCAAAGGCGTCGCCGGTTCCTTCTCTGGAACCCACGGGGCCGGTGCCGTTGAGAAACGCCGAACTGGCTCCGAGGTGCACTGATTCTCCCCACGGCGCCTTCATCTTGCTGACGGTGACCAGCTGATCGCGGAACTGCTCGAGCGGTTGCATCACTGGCTTGAACTCGAAGTCGCTGCCGACGGTCGTCGGATGCCACGTGTCGGGGAACACGCCGTTTGGCATGTAAATGGCGCCGAACCTAAACGGCGAACTCGCCGCCGTGCGCGACTGCGCCGTGAGCGCCGGCACCATTGCATCCAGCATGGGCAGCGCCATCGCGGCGCCGAATGTGCCTCGCAGAAACGTGCGGCGGGACAGATGCTTCTTCGTGATGATCATGGCTGCATACCCTCGCTATGGAACGCCGGCTCGACGTTCCGGCAGAGACGTAGGAACGCCGCCGAGGCGTTCCGGTAGAGGCGTAGGAACGCCGCCGAGGCGTTCTGGTAGAGACTGTGCGACTGTGTTCGTGGTTTCGGCCGGCTCCAGCCTGGTCCGCATCTGGAATGGCGCACTTTCGACGATGTTCGTAACGATGGATGAGAGGCGATAGTTGCTGAGCGCTGTCTTCTTCACGATGCTGCGAACAACGGGCATGTCGGACGCCTCAACGCCGCGGCCCAGCGCATACGTCAACATTCGTTCAGTAAGAACCGTAACAAAGGCATCGGGTCGGCTCAGGATCGCATTGCGCAGCGCAGCGGGTCCATCCACCTTCGAGCCGTCTGCCAGCACACCACCCGCGTCGATGGGCGCCCCGTCATCTGTTGCTTCGCGCCACTGACCAACCGAGTTGAACTGCTCAAGCGCAAAACCCACAGGATCGATGATGCGATGGCAGGACGCGCAGGTTGGGTTGCTTCGGTGGCGTTCCAGCTGCTCCCTGACAGTCTTCGGCGCAGTCGTCGCTCCTTTGCTGCTTTCCTCGAGCGTTGGCACGTTCGGCGGCGGCGGGGGCGGCGGTGTGTTCAGGAACGTGCTCAAAATGAATTTGCCTCGATACACCGGCGAGGTTCTCGTCGCCACTGAGGTCAGTGACAGGATGCTCCCTTGTCCGAGCAGCCCTCGTCGGTTCGGGTCGGTCAGCGTGACCTGGCGGAACCTGGTGCCATACACGCCCGGAATGCCGTAATGCCTGGCCAGCCGCTCGTTCACGAAGGTGTAATCGGCGCTCAGCAGTTCGAGTGCACTCTTGTTCTCGCGCAGGATGTGGGCGAAGAACAGCTCGGTCTCCCGCCGGAACGCCTTGCGGGTGTTGTCGTCGAAATCGGGGAACATCAGCAGGTCAGGCGAAACCTTCGACTCCAGGTTCCGGAGCTGCAGCCATTGCCCGGTGAAATTGTTGACCAGGGCATCGGCCCGCTGGTCTGCAAGCATGCGCTTGACCTGCGCTGCGACGACGCCGGGCTCCCTCAGCCGTCCAGCGACAGCCAGGTTCATGAGCGTCTGGTCGGGGATGCTGCTCCAGAGGAAGAACGACAGGCGCGAAGCGAGTTCGACATCGCTGACCGGGAACGCCGTGCCAACGCGTACTCCCACAGGATCCCGCTCGATGCGGTAGAGAAAAGATGGGCTGGCCAGGATGCGCGCGACCCCAACGCCGACGCCGGCGTCGAAGCTCTCGCCACTCTCGCGCGCCTGTTTATAGAACGTCATCGGCGCCTCGACATCCGGCGCTGCCACCGGACGGCGGTAGGCACGCCGTGCCAAGTTCGTGAAGATCTTTTCGGCGCAGGCGGACTCGTCTGAGGATGAGGTCGGGCGACACACAAAGATCCGCTCACGACTTGGCGAGTTGCTAACGCCCTTCACGTCATACGGGCCTTCAACGCCCACCGTCTTCAATCGAGCCAGTCCACCAATCATGTGAACTTCCTGGCTATCTCGCAACGCAGGCTGCCACACATCCTGCCGCTGGGCCGGCCGCTCTTTCCACGTGAAGCCGACATCATGAGGACCAGCGGTCACGAACGCGCGTCCTGTCATGCGCGCGTCAACCAACGCCTTCGCCTCATTCATGTCCTTGGTCTGGACGTCATGATCCTTGAGGCCACCGACCTGCGCGGAATACACCTCTTCACCATCGACTGTGATGACGAACGTGTCGGGAGACTCGTTGCCTTCGACGCCGGCGTAACCTTCCTCGACTCCCCGAACAAGGCGCCCGAAAAGCTTATATTCAGCGTCGGCGGGAAACACGTGACGGACCAGCGTGCCGCCGCGTGTTCCAATCGGCAGGCCATCGACGTGTCCGCTCTGACTGAATTCCCGACTGATTGGATACTCGGTGGTGCCCGGCCGCACGTTCGGATCACCCACTGCCATCGCGCTGACGCGCTGCGCGACGGTGAGATATCGCTCAAGCAGAAGCGGCGACGTTCTCAGTGAAGACGCAATGTTGTCGAACCCGAAGTTCGCGCCGTCGCTCGGGAGCAATTCGCTCATGTCGATATCGAGCGCGAGCAGGTCGCGAATGGCGTTGCCGTACTCGGTGCGGTTCAACCGATGCATGACGTAGCGGCCCGGGGTGCTCCGGCCCTGCCACGCTCGGTCGAGCGATCCGGCCAACCAGGTCGTGAAGCCGACGTACTCGGCCTCTTTCGGGTGCGGCATGCCCTGGGGCGGCATCGCGCGCACGCTCAGTTTGCGAAGCACGCGCTCCCAGGTCACAGCCTGCGACAACACGTCATCGAGACTGGCGGACTCGAGGTTGACGGGGTCGTTGGGGGGTAATGGCGTGCGGCTGTTGTGACAGGTAACACGGTACTGGTTCAACCAGGCGCGATGCTTTGCCGCCTCTATCGGCGCGGCGGGTGAAGCTGACGACTGCGGACCTGTGGCGGCAACCGCCTGCGCACGAGCCGTCGTCGCAGGCTGCGGCTGAGCCACAGGCGAGGATGTTACACGCGTGGCGGTGCCTGCCTGCCCCGAGCTAGGTCGAGGGGCCTGCGCAAACAACACCGCTGTGCCGACCCACAGGAGGGCCGCACTGAACAACGCCTTCTTCATCTGGCCGCCCCGGGCTGATTCCCGCCGTTCCGAGCCACTGTGTCCGTCTTCTTCTCGTCTTTCTTCTCGTCCGTTTTCTTCTCGTCCGGCAGCGGCGGTGGCTCAGGCGTGGGGTCGTTCGGACCGAGCTTCATCAACTCCCGCAGGGCGGCGATCACGTCCTCACGGGTATCCCGCTTGGCCCTGTAAGTGCGTGAGTCGGTGTTGTTGCCGGGCGGCGGTGGAGGTTCGGGTTTTTCCGCCAACTGCAGCGGTGTCATGTTGTCTTTGTTGGTGGCGTCAAGCTTGGCACCGGCCGCGACCAGCGCACGAATGATCGGCACCTGTCGCGCCGTGACAGCCTGATGCAGAAGCGTCGCGCCGTCCGGCGACTTGGCATTCGCGTCGGCCCCCGCGGCGAGCAGCACCTTGACGGCCTCGAGCGGCTCACGATTCGATTCTTCGCGGAAGGGCGGCGGGCCCAGACGGTCGAACCCGGGACCGGCTGCGAACCCCGCACCACGGCCACCAGTCAGCGCCACCATCGTCGGAGGCTTTCCAACATTGCCGTTCATGCCGCGGCCGCCGCCGCCCCGACCTTCCTTCTTGACCTCGCCCGGGGTCCAGTCGATCTTCGCACCCTTGGCGACCATCAACTTCAACACCTCGACGTCGGCCGCGACCGCTGCGCGATAGAACGGCGATGAGTTGATCTCCTCGCCGCAGCACAACGTCGTGGAGTGCAACTGACCGACGAACGGTTTGTTCGGATCGGCGCCGCGATCGAGCAGCCGCTTGACGAGATCCAACGCGTTCATCTTGTTGGGATGATTGGCGCGCAGGCGCGACCCGTCGCGGGCGCGCATGTCGGTCGTGGCGTCATGCATGTCGACGGCGAAGTACAACGACCCGTCGTTCGCGTCGGCACCCAGGTCGACCAACGTGCTGGCCAGATCGAACCGATCGTTGACGATGGCGACCATCGTGGCAGTGGCACCGTCGCCATTGGTCAGTTTTGGATCAGCCCCGCCCTTGATGAGTGCTCGCGCAACATCCTCGTAGCCGTTGCGCGCCGCGAACATGAGAGCCGTGAAGCCGCCAGTCGCGTGGTCAGCGTGCTTCCGTTCCTCCAAGCCTGTGACGTAGGCCTTTCGATTCGGGTCCGCTCGCGCGTCGAGGAGCGCCTGCACGACGTCCGCGTGACCTTCAGATGCCGCCCACATGAGCGCCGTTTGCTGCTGATAGTCATCGGCGGCGTTCACGTTGGCGCCCGCTTCGAGCAGCAAACGCACCGCATCGACGCGGCCCGATTTCGAGGCGGCCATCAGCGGCGTCTCGCCTTGAGGATGCGTCAGCTTCGGATCCGCGCCAGCCTTGAGCAACGCGCCCATCACGGCCGCGTCGCCGGTGCGGCTCGCCTGAAGCAGCGGGGTAATGCCGTAACGATTCGGCGAATTCACTTCGGCGCCGGCCGCGATGAGGGCTCGCACCATCTCGCTGTCGGAGTTGTAGGCCGCCCAGAGGAGAGCGGAGGAGCCATCGCTTCCGCGCACATTTACATTCGCGCGCTTCGCAATCAGCGAGCGAACAGCCTGGACGTCACCATCTCGAGCTGCCGCGACGACAGTATTACTCTCGCCGGCCGCCTGTCCCCCACGAGCCGGTAGCAGGATGACAAGGGACAACAGGGATATCAGCAGCCATCTGGAAGTTCTTAGAGTGCGCATCTTGGCCCCACCTCTTACACAAAGTCGAGCAACCAGGCGAAGAATGAAACGCGACCGAGTAGTGCTCCGGCAGAGTGCCCACCGGGCTGAACTCAACGGGCGCAGACCTGGACACTCTGGCGACCGTTAAATTTTACACCTTTAGACGTTGCTGCGCAGCTGGCATTTGCGCCCACCGACTGGACCAAGGGGCGACGCTAAGTACCCCGCGTTTCATGGCTTTCCTTTGATTTCCCCACCCGTGTCTGGTCCCGTCGGTCCGGCCAACTATACGGCGCAATTCCGCGCAATGTCCAGGAACGGAAGCTGAATACAGGGTTCACGTTCTGAAACGGGGCTGAAGTGGGGATGGCGGGCAAAATCCACCGAAAACGGCGGTCGAGCTAAGGGCAGGTGTCGGCCACTCGGTTCACGGTTGCCACGTTGACCCCATTCAGTCCTCCGGCACCTATCAAGATCCCGCTCACCGACATGCGCTGCCCGACGAACGAATCCAGCCGCGTCAGAACAAACTTGAGGGCCACAGTGCGATCGCCAAGAGAACGGCTGGCATCCTCGGCGCCTACCCCGCTCCGCTCGATGCGCTCCGGCGCCGTGGCGCTCGTCAACACCCAGTCACTTCCGTTCCGAGCCAGGCAGCCCACCACGCGGACAAGCGTGTTGCTCGGCAACTCTCCGGGCCCATCCTTCGGAATGATCTGGACGGTGGAAATGGTCTCCGGTGAGAGTTCGCTCATGCCGGGGGGAAAGCCGTTCGACTTGAGGATGAGCGCCACAAGGTCGTTGTAGCTCGAGGCCGGCAAGGAACCGCCGTTACCGTTGGGCATGTTGGTCCTGACATAGGTGAGCAGGTTGCCAACGGTCTTTTGCGTATAGCCCTCCCAGAACTTGTCACCTGCGAGGGGTCTGCTGCCCTGGGGCGTGAGCGTGTGACAGTTGGAACAGCTCTGTCCGAAGATGGCGGTGCCGCGCTCAGCCTGCGCGTCGGTGTAGACACCGTCCCAGACGGTACGCCCCGACGCGCCGAGCACCTGTGCCGACAAGAGCACACTCCCCGCAGATGCCACGAACAAGGCCGAAACGAAAAGAAGTAGAGATGCGGCCACCGGGCTGGCTCCGCCGGTATTGTAGTCAACTGCGCGCGGTTGGCGGTTCAAGGACGGAGTCAGGTATCGCCCGGCGTGCTAAGTATTCTGGACATGAATCTCAAGCAACTGATCAAATGCCTCCTACCATTCCCGCTAGTGCTTGGCCTCAACGGCACCGCGGTTGGACAGACGCAGGCGTTAGCGCAGCGTCTCGCGACGACGACTGGCCTCAGTTGCACGTTCTCCGTGCTGGCAACGGGCGCATGGACGAACGGCAAGCCCCGCGCAAAGGTGACGCCTGCGAAACTCGTCGTCACCTACGTCAACGTTGATGTCGACGAGGGCACGGCCAGCACCGAAGGCCAACTGGCAGGAGCTTCGTTCATCGTCGTCCGATACTCGAGGGGCTATCTGCACCTGATGCAGATGCAGAGCACCGGACCGCTTTACACGACGACGGTGCTTGCGAAGGAGACGAAGGATGGGCGCCTGATGGCCGTCCACACACGGCACGAGTACGCCGACGTCATCGTACCTGGTTTCACGTCAAGTCCAGAGATGTACATGGGCGATTGCGCGCTCGGTACATAGGTGGGCACAGAGCGCGCTTGGCGCATCCAACTCGGCGTTGTACCATTTCGTGGGATCGCATTTGACCAAGTCGAACGCCAGCCGCTACGCCGAATTGCGTGAAGCCTGCGTCGAACGTGGGTTGCGCCTCACGCCGCAGCGGGACATCCTGCTTCGCGCGCTAAGCGCGACAACCGGCCATCCGACCGCGGATCTGCTCGTGAAAAAGGTGCGGGCGGTGCTGCCGTCGGTCTCCCACGCCACTGTGTATCGCAACGTGCAGGAGCTGGTGCGGGCGGGCCTCCTAGGCACGCTCGAGCGTAGCGGGAAGGCGGTGCAATTCGAGGTCAACCCGGAGCCCCACCACCACTTTGTCTGCCGGACATGCGGTCACGTGTGGGACATCTATCTGAAAGGCGTGGATTTCAACGTGGATCGTAAGCGGTCGCCGTTGCCAGGCTTCCGAGTCGAGCGCGGCGAGGTTCAGCTTCACGGGCTCTGCGCGCGATGCCGTGGCTCGGTGTAGAGCCGCCGCCTCGTTCTTGAAAATCTGCTGCCGTCGTTACTACTCGGGGTCACACGTTGCTGAAACGCCTCAAGCGTGCGCTGGCTCGACCGGAAGGCCGCCGCGCCCCGGCGTCCAGTGATGCGCGCAACACAATCGCGCTTTGCCGGACACTCTTGTCCGATCGAGGCGAGCTCTCTGGAGCACGGCTGGCCGCTGAAGCGCTCGCGTCGTACCAGTCGCTCGAAGACCGCGGCCGCGACGCCTTCTTCGATCTACTCGTCCGCGATTTCTCACCGTCGGAGGACGCGATTCTCCGGCAGGCCACGGCGTATCACAGCAACCCCACGCCCGCAAACCTCGCGCGGCTCCAGACGGTCGTTGAGCCGCCGCGGCAAGAGCTTTTTCGGCGCTTCAACTTGGCCCCTGGCGGCACCGCGGTACTCGTCAAGATGCGGAACCAGTTGCGAGCGACACTCACAGCTCATCCAGATCGGTCAGTGATCGAAGCGGACCTCGTACACCTGTTCAGGTCGTGGTTCAACCGCGGTTTCCTCGCCCTGCAGCGCATCGACTGGCACACGTCCGCGATCGTTCTCGAGCGTCTCATCGCATACGAGTCGGTGCATGCCATCCAGGGATGGAGTGACCTGCATCGTCGGCTCGAAGCGGACCGGCGCTGCTATGCGTTCTTCCATCCCGCGCTGCCCGACGAGCCACTGATCTTCATAGAGGTGGCACTCACTCGTGGACTCGCGGCATACGTGCAGCCGCTGCTCGATCCTGATGCGCCTGTCGCCGACCCACTCAAGGCTGATTACGCTGTCTTCTATTCGATCACGAACTGTCAGGCAGGTCTCCGCGGTATCTCGTTCGGCAACTTCCTCATCAAACAGGTCGTCCAGGAGCTCGGAAGCGAGTTTCGAGCACTGAGGCAGTTTGCAACTTTATCGCCCGTGCCCGGTTTCCGAGGGTGGCTGCAGGATCTGGCCAGCGAGAAAGGAACACGTTGCTCCCCCGCCCTCGCGGCGCTGCTGTCATCGGACGCTCGTTCAGCGCTTCAGCGTTACGCGCGAGATGCGGCGTTGCGCCGGGAGTTACTTGGGCTCTGCGCTCACTACCTGATGCATGTAAAAGGGGAGGAAGGACCGCTCGATCCGGTCGCCCGCTTTCACTTGGCGAACGGCGCACGGCTCGAGCGTCTGAACTGGATGGGCGACACCTCGCCGGCCGGCCTGGATCGCTCGCTTGGGATCACGGTCAACTACGTCTACGACCTCGGGGATCTCGAGCGCAACCACCAGGCGTACGCCCACGAATACACGGTCACGGCCTCGCGTGAACTGGAGCGTCTCGCCAGGCAAACATTGCGTCGGTAACATACCTCTGCCGCTGGGCGCGGCGCCGCACGCAGTCGAAGCGATTGCCGCGTTACGGTGTTTGCGCCGTTCGGATTCCGGTAGGGGCGCCGCTCACCTTTATCACCCCTGCACGCGACAGTCCACGGCCGTTAAAAGTGAACACCAGAATCTCGCGGTCCATTCCGCATTGGACGAGCACCGTCTCGCCCTTCCGGCTCCAGGCGATGCCCTGACACCAACGCCCGATCGGCGACTCTGCGACTGGCACGAGCCTCGTGCCCGACAGACGAAAAATCTTCAACACGCCGTGATCATTGAAGAACGGCGATGACTTCGCCAGGTTCGACCCGTTCTGGAGGGCCACTGCCACGTAGGCACCGTCGGGCGACAACGCGATCCCTTCGGGGATGACACCGACGGTCACGGCATCGACCAGGCGCGGTGGGTTCGCTGCCAGATCGATGACACTGAGAGTGTCTGCCCCTCCCGTTGGGCCGTTGCCAATGTTTGCAACGACGGCGACATCGCCCTTGGGGGTGATCTCCAGGCCGTAGGGCTTCAAGTTGGCGGAAATGTCCCTCTTGGTGTACTCGACAGCGGTGCCCGTGATCGCGAGCACGGCAACTCGGTGACCGTTATTCAACGTGACGAGTGCGCTCCGCCCGTCAGGGGTAAACACGGGAAGGGAGGGTTCGCTGTCAGGCGCATCCAGGTCCACTTTCCCGGCTGGTGTCACGGTCTTTCCGCGGATGGTGAACACCGAGACAGTACCTTCGGCACGGTTGGCAACGAGCGCGAGCGTGCCGGCGCGGTTGATCGAGACGCCCGCCGCACGTCGCCCGGTTTGCAGCGAGGCAATCACTTTCGGCGGCGACGTCTGCAGGTCGATCACCGTCAGCACGTCGTTGAAGACCGTTCGCCGCGGATCAGCCGGATCGACCTTGGCAGATGAGGAGACCAGCGCGATCGATTCATCCGGCGCGACCGCCACGCTTTGTGGAGGAGCCGACCATCCACCAGGGGCTTCTACTTCCCCGACGATGCGTGGCGGCGAGACGTTGAGGTCGATGATCGTGACGTTATCCGGTGCAGGACTGGTGGGAACCGTGTTGACACCGTCGATGTGAACGGCCTTGTTGTCGTTGGAGGACACCGCAAGCTGTGCGCTGGCAACGACCGGCCACAGACACACAGCAGCGAGGACCCAGCGGTTCGCCATTCGTGAAATCCTACACGGACTCCGCGTTAAGATTCAGCCGTCCTCGTAGAGGGTTCAACACCGACTCCCACACACACATGCAGCCCACGTTTACCATGACGACTGCCGAGGCCGTTGTCGAGACGCTGCTTCGTCACGGCATTGATACGGTCTACGGCCTCCCGGGCCTTCACAACGATCCGCTCTTCGACGCGTTCTTCACCTTCAAGGATCGGCTGCGCGTGATTCACACACGCCACGAGCAGGCATCGGCGTACATGGCTCTCGGCGCAGCGCTCGTGACCGGAAAGCCTCAAGTGTTCGCGGTGGTTCCCGGGCCAGGACTGCTCAACGCGAGCGCCGCGCTGTTGACGGCTTCCGGCATGAACGCGCCGGTTCTGGCTCTCGTTGGACAGATTCCTCGCGAAGACATCGACCGCGGGCTGGGACACCTCCACGAGATCCCGGATCAGCCGGGCCTTGCGCGCCACTTCTCAAAGTTCGCGGCGCGGATCAACGCGCCGCACGAGGCGCCCTTCACAGTGACCGACGCGTTGCGGCACGCCTGTTCGGGACGACAGGGACCTGTGGTCGTCGAATGCGCGATGGACACGTGGGCGCGCAGGAGCGAGGTGACGTTCCCCGTCATGCCAGCGGACTGCCTTCGCCCACAGGTTGATGAGGACGCGGCAACGGAGGCAGCCACAATCCTCGGCGGCAGCGCGCGACCGCTGATCGTCGTCGGCGGCGGCGCGCTGGGCGCGAGCACCGAGATCGTGGCATTGGCAGAAATGCTCGAGGCTCCGGTGGTGGCCTACCGTCGCGGGCAAGGTGTCATGCCTGCGACCCACCGTCTTCATATCAACTTGCCCATCGCCCACCGGCTCTGGTCTGAAGTAGATTGCGTGCTCGCAATCGGAACCCGAATGCTTTACCAGGAAGCGCAATGGGGCCTCGACGATCACTTGAAGGTGGTTCGTATCGATATCGATCCCGCCGAGCCGGCGCGCTATAAAGCGCCGGCAGTCGCACTGGTTGGTGATGCGGCCGAGTACTCGTCGGCGCTCCTGCGACGGCTGCCTGCATTCAACGGGGAGCGCGTCCCTCGAGATGCCGACCTTGCTCCCCATCGAGCATGGCTGACCGATCGACTCCGCCTACTCGAGCCACAGGTGGGATTTCTTCGGGCCATGCGAGCCGCGCTGCCGGAGAACGGGATCTTCGTGGACGAAGTGACGCAGGTGGGCTTTGCGAGCCGATTGGCCTTTCCTGTTCTCGCACCCCGCACGTATTTCTCGCCGGGCTATCAGGACACGCTGGGGTGGGGTTACGGCGCGGCGCTCGGTATCAAAGCAGCCCGCCCCGATCTCCCCGTGCTCGCCATTGCCGGAGATGGCGGATTCATGTACCAAGTCGGCGAGATGGCAACCGCGGTGCAGCACGACATCGCGGTGGTGGTCGTCGTCTTCGACAACCGGCAGTTCGGCAACGTCCACCTTATCCAAGCGCAGTCGTTCGGAGGCCGGCACATCGCGTGCGACCTTCAGAACCCAGACTTTGTGACCCTCGCACAGTCGTTCGGCGCAGCCGCGTTCCGCGCGACAAGTCCGCACGAGTTGGAGGACGCCGTCGGGGAGGCGCTAGCCTTGAACAGGCCAGCGCTGATTCACGTGCCGTGCGGTCCGATGCCAAGCCCGTGGGACATGATCCTGATGCCGCGCGTGCGCGGCTAACAGGCGCTACCGTGACTTTCGTCCTTGGCCCTTTGGCCTTGGTGCTTCGTCCGTCCTTCGTCCATGGTCCTTGGTGCGCGCGTCACGAGAGGGACACACTCCACAGGACCACGGACGGACCAGCACCAAGGCCGAAGCAGCAAGGACGACCGTCTCCTACTCCGGCATCAATGCAAACGTCCACACCGAGCCGCCCGTGGGCACTTTGTCGGTTGCATAGCGATTGGCGAGACCGCCACCAAGTCCCGACGCGATCGTCACGTACTGCCGGCCCTTGTGCGTATACGTAATCGCGGTCGAATTGACGCTCGAGCCAGTCTTGAACTGCCACAGCGCCTTGCCAGTCGCCTCGTCGAGAGCGATGAACTCGCCGGTCAACTTGCCGGTGAACACCAGCCCACCGCCGGTCGCAAGCACGCCGGCCGAACTCGGCATGTCGGTCAACGGGACCTCCCACTTCTTCTCGCCGGTCAACGGATTGATCGCCACGATGTGACCGAGCGCATCGCCAGGCTTTATGTCCGGAAGCCTGGCAGCGACACCGGTGGAATTCGCGCCGATGGCTGGTGGCGTTGCCGGCGGCGAGAGTTTCTGCAGGCGGGGCAGATTCCACGTCGTGGCGTAGACGAGTCCGGTGTTCGGGTTGAACGCGACGGGTACCGCATTGGTACCGCGTGACGGCCAGATTTCGACCTCCTCACCGGCAAGAAAGCGTTTGTAGACATCGGTCAACACTGGTCGACCCGTGGCGAGATCGATGTGGGTGGCCCAGTTGACCTTGACGTAAGGGTGCGCCGCAATCAGTTTGCAATTCGTGCGGTCCAGTACGTACATGAAGCCGTTCTTGTTGGCCTGGACCATCACCTTTCGAGGCTGGCCGTTGACGCGTATATCAGCGAGCACATTCTCGTCGGTACCGTCGACGTCGTACACGTCGTTGGGTGTGTATTGGAAATGGCAAGCAATCTCACCCGTCTTCGGACGGATGGCGAGCACGCTCGACGTGAACAAGCTATCAAGGCTGCCGCGGGGCTTGGGGTCGTATGGCTCCGCATTGCCGGTGCCCCAGTAGACGAGGTCGAGTTGCGGATCGTAGGAACCAGAGCGCCACGTTGGCCCGCCGCCGTGCATCCAGGCGTCGCTCTCCTTCGGCCACGTTTCGGAACCGGGCTCGCCGGGCGCCGGGATCGTATGCCGCCGCCACAATTTCTTTCCGGTATCCGGATCCCAACCGTCGAGGAATCCACGCGTGGTCGATTCCCCGCCCGCCATCCCTGAAATCAACACGCCGTTGGCAACGATGGGCGCGCTGGTAGCGTAGTAACCCTCTCGTGCATCGGCAAATTTCTCGTTCCAGATCTGTTTGCCGGTCTTCATGTCGAGTGCGAGCACATGATTGTCGATCGTCACGCGGAAGACCTTGCCGTTATAGATGGTGGCCGCGCCTCTGGTGATCGCGGCCCGCGTAATCCCTGGCTCGAGCTGCACGGGTGTTCGCCAGATCTGCTTGCCCGTTTCAACGTCGATGGCAAAGGTCCACTTGCCGTTGATCACGTACATGACACCGTTGTATATGGTCGGTGCGGCGAGCTCACCCAGCTCATTCATCAGACTCGCGTTCCAAATGGGCACGAGTCGCTTGACGGTGGATGTGTTGATTTGCTTGAGCGGGCTGTAGCTCTTTCGGTCGTAGCCCATGCTCTGCGTGGTGACATTCGACGTGTTCTTGCCGTCGTTGACCAACTCGTCTGTCGTTTGGGTCAATCCGAGCGCGGGCCAAGAACCAAGCAGAATCACCAACGGCCAGATTTTCTTCATGATCAGCCTTCCTCACTCCTCGAGAACGGACGATTCTACCGCGTGCGCGGACCCCGGGTCAGATCCGCACCTGCCCGCTTGACCCGTCGCATGCGCTATAGTGCCAGAAGGGTCAGATGCGCCTTCAGTTAGCGGCGATCGTGATCGTCGGTTTGCCCGCTGTCGTGGCGGCGCAGACGCGGCCTCCTGCTACAAGCGGTGTCGCGCCGCTCGCCTCGATTCGCTTGCCCCTGTCGCCCCTCGACTTGCCTCTTTCCCCATTCGGAGTCCCAGCGCGAGCGAACACTCCCACCCGCAGCGACCGACATCGGCACCGACCGCCCGAGGGCCAGCATCGTCGAGGCGCTGTCTACTTCGTTCCCGCGTACGGCTGGTACGATTCCTACCCGGCGCAGACGTCGGCCCCGGCGCTCATTTCAGACGAGTCGAGAGAACGTGGGGAGGCGCAACCGCCCACCGGAGCGGTGCGGTTGGAGATGCAGCCGGACCGAAACCTGCAGCTCTTCGTCGACGGCTACTACGTCGGCACACTTGATGATGTTGGCGGCGAGTTGCGGCTCGAGACGGGCCCCCACAGAATCGAGATGCGAGCACCCGGCTACGAGACGTCCGAAGTCGATGTGAGGATTCCTTTCGATCGTTCAATCACCTATCGAGGTGCGCTGAAGCCTTTAAACGACAAACCAGCGCCCGAGGCGCTGGTCACTGCATCGGCCGACGTCGCGTCTGTTACGCCAAGGACCTTCTACCTCATCCCGGGCTGCTATGTAGGGAACGTACCGCCGAAGGACGTCAACCTGCCAGCCATGTGCGACCTCGGTCGTCTGATCACGGTCACGAAAGAATCACACGAGCCCTAGACTGCCGCCGCGACTTCCGCGAACTTGAAGACGGCGAATATTGCTCCCTGCGGATCCTGAACCACAGCGAATCGCCCTGTGTTCGGAATGTCTTGTGGCGCCACGACGACGCTCCCGCCCAGGTCCTTGGCCTTCGCGGCGCTCGCGTCACAATCGGCAACTTGGAAGTACGGCATCCAGTACGAGGGCACGCCCGCGGGCATCTGTTCGGGCATGGGCATCATGCCGACGCCAGTCTGTCCCTGATTGCTGAACTCCGTGTACTCCATCCCGGAGCCCGCTGCACCGTGCTTCGCGGTCCAGCCAAAGAGTTGCGTGTAGAACTCTTCAGCCGCCTTCGTGTCGCGCGTCGTGAGCTCGCTCCAGCACAGAGCGCCCGGCTCGTTGAGAATCTTGGCGCCGATGTGCATCTTTGCTTGCCACACGTAGAAGACTGCACCGGTCGGGTCCTGCAGGATCCCGATCCGGCCGGCGTCCATGACGTCGAACGGTGGCGCGAGGACTTTTGCACCCAGGTCTTCTGCTCGTTTTACGGTCTCGTCCGCATTTGCGACGGTCACGTACAGGTTCCAGTGCGATGGCGCCCCACTCTGGCGCTCTTCCGCACGCATCCCGTAGCCGGCTGCCACTTCCTTGCCGCGCATCATGAACATCGAATAGGTCTCGCCAGGTCCCATCGGCTGCTCATTGACGTCCCAGCTGAACAGCTCCCGAAAAAAGGCGACGCCCGCTTTCTGATCGGTCGTCGACAGTTCTACCCACGAAAACGTGCCAGGCGTATGTGATGAAAACTCAGCCACAGAGAACCTCCTCGCAGCGATTGCGGCACCGCGCCAAACGGAAGTCAAAACGGAAGTATAACGTCCTGCGCGACCCCCGCTCGAAAGGCACGTCGAGCTCTCATCTTTCAGCGTCCGGAGTCCGATATTCATTTCGATTCCGAACGTGTCTCGGTTTGGGGGAATCGAGGAGCCAGTTCGGCATGCCCGACAGGAACGTTATTGTTCGAAAGGACTGGACGGCCTCTTCTGTTATGCGACTCTCATTCGAACTGAATACTGAAGCAGCTGTGCCTGCCTCGCCCGTCACGCCCGATCCGGCCATGCCGGACCTGAGCTTCCTCACGCGCGACTTCGGGGCGGCCCTGCGATCGTTCTTCGGCACCATCGATCGCATCGCAGCTGACAATCCGGTGGCGACAACGCGACTCCAGGAGCTTGGCGGTAAGGCACGCCTGACTCAACTGACGCAGGCGGAAACGCAGGAGCTCAATGGACTCAAAGTGCAGGCGCTTCGCCAGGGTCGGGCGGTCGGCGCGGTGATTGGTTTCTTCCTGAAGTTCAAACCGTATCCGATGCTGGAGGAGATCCGCCAGAGGGCGAAGCTTTTTCAACCCCTCTTCGGTCCAATGCTTGTCGTCGACGGGGCCGCCGTCCGCGACGTCCTCGAGCGCGACCAGGAGTTCACGGTGGAGCCCTACGGCGTCGAGATGATGAAGGTCATGTCGCCGCAGCACAATGGCGGCTTCACCACCTTTGTTCTGAGCACCGACGACAACGCCCTTTACGAACCGGACAAACGTCTCTTATCTGCGGTCTGCACCCGGAGGGACGCCGAAACGATCACCGAGTTTGTTCACGAAGATTGCGTCCGGAGGGTTGGACGCGCGCTCGCGTCCGCGCGTGAGAGCGGCTCCTCGACCATCGATGTCGTTCAAGCCGTCGCCCGCTATGTGCCCGTGACGCTCGGCCACAAGTACCTTGGCGTTCCCGTTGCCTCGCAGCCTGGATCGTTTGAGCTCACCCCAGAGATGCTCACCTACTACGGAACGCCGATAGACGGGCGACCTGACACGGCGTTGACGAAAGCGGATGGGGTGATTCCCGACGAGCACCAGATGTACCTCTGGATCAAAGCGGCCTTCCAGCACTTCTTCAACAACGTGCAGAAAGACCCCGTGGTGCACGACCAGGGGCTCCGCGCATGCCGTCAATTGCTCGCGTACCTCTTGCGGGAGATCGGCATCCAACGTCAGCGTTTGCTGAACGAACAACCCGTGGACGATACGATGCTCACGCGGCTCCTGCGGTTCCAGTTGGGTCGTCCCGCCGCGAGCGTGACACCACCGCCTGACCTCGATCCCCGATTGGTCTCCGATCTTCGCATCGCCGAAAACGTGATGGGAACTATCGTGGGCGCCATCGCCGGCCAGGAAGAGGCGACGTGTCGGGTTATTGATTCGCTCATCCGGCTGAAAGAGGGCGATTATCGAATCACGGGGACAGCGCACAACCGGTACGGCAGCTTCGAGGAGGCCGCAACCCTGGCTCTCAATGTGCTGAGCGGTACACAGGTCAAAGAGAGTCGAGCCGATCTGTACAAGTACTTTCAGGAAGGGCTCCGCATGCAGCCGCAGGGGGAAGTGCTGCTCCGCAAGTGCGCGCGAGACGGGTCACGCATCGCCGACAGCCGTCCGATCGCCGCGGGCACTCTCGTCTTCGCCTCTCAGGGATCGGCGATGAAGGATGTGCCGGAAGCCGACGCGTTCGTTCTTGACCGTCCCCGCGAACACTACCTGCACTATGGTTGGAACCGGCACGCCTGTCTCGGTCAGTACGTATCCCCCGTCATCATCGTCGAGTCGATGATTGCAGTGCTGGGACTACAGGGCCTTACCCGCCCGGCGCCCCGAGCTGGTGAGACGTCGTTCCCGCTCGAACGGCGCTTCGGCCGCTGCCAATTCGACGATCAGTGCCTCTACGCCACCACGTTTTCCCTGCAGTTCTCTGACACCGGCACGACACGACGCTTCTGGCCCTGACACACCGCAGCTGACATCGAGGTGATTGAATGTTGACCCACAGAAATCGCAGGCTCCTTTCCATCGCCTTGGACCGCTGTGCGGCTCGTTACGTAAATCTTGTACTCGTTGTCCTCCGCATGGCGGTCCTAGGCGCGCGGAGCGCGCCAAAAAGATACCGTCAACCAGCCAAGCGCATTCTCATCGAGATATCGACCCCTTGGCTGGTTTGCCTCGCCGTAGGCGCGTGCGGCGGTCGAGCGTCGGATAGTAACGCGCCGTATGCGGCGGCGGGAGTGTCGGCCAGCGGAGGGCTCGTGGGGCCGCTCAAGGACGACACGAGCGCGGAGATTGTGTCGTGGGTCGACGGGCAGGTCGTCACTGATTGGGCGACGGAAACAGCGAAACGGGAGCGCGCGATCGAGGCGTATCTGGACGACACCGATCCCACCCGCGCCGAAAAGTACGGTTTCCGCAGCGGACAGAATCCGCGGCTGGCCTGGAGCTGGTTCCGCGACAACCCGGTCGGGTTCAATGGCGTGCCGTTCGTGCTCTTCAAGACGCTTCTCGACCTCGATCCCAACCACGAGAACTCGACGCTGCGCGCCATCGCCCGGATCTGGAAGCGCGAAGCGATCCTGCCAGGCTCCGGAACGGCTGCGCCGAACTGGACGTTCGATCACATCGGCGTCTCACCGAACGCGTCCGACTACGTTAGCGGTGTGGCGCGCCCCGCGGGCGAACGCCAGTCGCCGCTGCCATTCGGATTCGCGTTCGAGAACCCGCGTTCGTTCGAGCCGCTGTCGGCAGCCGAGGCGACGACCGCCGACGGACGGTTGCTCGCGCGGCGTGTCTTTCAGAACACGAGCCTGCTGATCGCGAAGGTCCGAACCGTGGACAGAGAGGAGAACTGGGAACGAGACCGTCCAGGTTTCGGGAGCCCGGGTGCGATGGATCGCGTGTTCTTTTCCTGTGCGGCCTGCCACGTCGGACGCGTCGTGGTGTCTGGGAAGATGAAGTTCCTTCCCGGGATGCCCAACACGGAGATCGAAGCGCAATACTTCTCGAAGCTCTTGATGCTTACGGGAGCCGCGCTTGTCGAATCCGGCTTCGACCCAGCGTCGACTACGCCCGTGAACCCGGCCAACATCAAGCCCAACACCAGCGCCGTCCGAGCTTTGTACACGGAGATGTTGGACAAGGCGCGTCAGCGACCGGAGACGTTGTACGGCTCGTCCCCGTCGCAGATCGCCCGTGGAAAACTTCAGACGCTGGCCGTTGCCGATGAATTCCCGAGTGTCATGCAGGACCTAATCGCAGTCGGTGTGAAGACTCACTTCGTCTATCACGTCGTGGCCAAGAACAACGCGTACAAGAGGGCGCTTCCCGACGTCCTCGAGGACCGCCCAGGGCAGATGGATGCCTTCGGAATCGCTTCAGGCCTGGTAGCGATCCATACACGTCGTCCAGATAACAGCTTCGTGGAGTTCGTCCGCCGCGACAATCCGAACAGCCCGATCTTTACGGGATTCTCAAAAGCGAACAGCCTGCCGGTCGACGTTCCGGGAATGACCGACCGGGTTACGGACGGCAAGGTCGCCGCCGACAGAATCTTCAAGAACATCCCGGCGTGGGCCCCGCCTGTGCCGGCGCCCATCGACGTCAAGAGCGTCAACTGGGCCGTCGAGCGCTACCACGCCAATTGGGACGGTAATCAAGGCGCCTCGTCGCGGACCCTGGCTTCTGGTGCCTCCGCAACCGGCGATCCGCGCATGGTCAACGTGCGAATCCACGAGCCGCTCAACCCCTTTATCGACAACCTGCCGCCGCCCCCGTATCCATTCACCAGCGTGGATCTCGTCAGGGCGCGCGAAGGCAAGGCGCTTTTCAAGACGACGTGCGCCACCTGCCACACTCCGCGCAACCAGACGATCTACCCGGTTTCGCAACTTGGTGTCGATCCGAATCGCACGATGGTGAATACCAGCGTGTCCCGCTATGGGCTGGCCGCGCTCGTGATGGAAGCCTGTCAGATCTACGGGCTGAACAATCAAGGACAGCCCGGGGCCGATTGGTGCGTCCCGAAAGGCGACTGGCAGGCGCGGCTCGACGAGTATTTCCGCGACACGCCGCGACGCGTGGCGGAGGGCACCAACGGGTACAAGGCGGACATGCTGCACGGCATCTGGGCGCAGGCACCGTACCTGCACAACGGATCGGTTCCCACATTGGGGCAACTGGTGTGCCCGGCGGCGCGTCCTCGGCGATTCCTGCGTGGGAATCTGTACTACGACGAAGCGCTGGTCGGCTTCGAATGGTTGAACAAGCCGACGGCTCGATACGGGCCCAACGACTCCATCCTGTTCAAGGAGTACGACACGACGGTCCCAGGTAAAGCCAATACAGGCCACGTGTTTGGCGCCGACTGGTGCCCCGATACGACCGGCCTCGATCCGATTGGCGATCGCCAGGAGATCGAGATGCGAATCATGAATTCGCCGGTAGGCGCGGTTCTCGCGTACTTGAAGACCCTCTAGCCAGGGCTAACTCACGTCAGGGCAAAGCGAATCAACACCTCGACGCGCACAGCGACAGGACTGCCGTCCTTCGTGCCGGGCTTGAACTGCCACAGCCTCGTCGCGTCGACGGCCTGCTGATCGAGTCCGAACTCCGTGTCGAGGGACTGCGTCACCGTCACGTCACCGACAGTGCCGTCGGCCAGCACGACGACGCTCAGTTTGACGTCGCCTTGAATCTTGGCCTCCTTGGCCGGTTGAGTGTACTGAGGATTCACCTGTCTCACGACCGTCGGAAGAACGACGCCGTCATCTTGACTGCTGACCGGAAGGGCTTGAGAAGGAACGGCCACATCGTTGACGCGAGCCTCTCGCGGCGGCGAGGATGCCGCCGGCGCGAGGCCGGCAGCGATCTCGTCTGCCTGTGCCTTGGTGAAATCACCGGTGATGACGGCGCTGCTTCCGATGGGTCCTCTCAGCACTGGCGCCGCAATTACTCGGCCATTGAGAACGATCGCGACGGGCTTGCCAATGTGTCCTTTGGTCGCGGTGGCCATTCGCGCTGCCCCTGGGTCGCTGAAGCCCACTTCGACCGAGAACTGAGAGCCCCTCGCTGCGATCACACGCGCATTCGTGACGTCGGCGCTCGTCACGACCGCTGTCGGGAACAGGTAAATTCGCTGACCGGAGCCGGCGACAACGGCCTCGGTCGAACCGCTTGTGGGCTCGGTGTCGGCCAGCCGAATCTCGAGCCGCGTCGCCGAGGGGGATTGCAACCCTAGCGCGGCGACGTCGAGTGGCAAAGCCGAGACAATGCTTCGGGTCGCGACGGCCATCACCATTACCAGCGCAGCAACCGTCCAGACGAGACGCGTCCAAGACATGCGGGACTCCTTCGATAGTTGTCGCAAACGAGACGTCAAATGACGTCGCCGCAGGAACGCCATTGACGGCGAGACCGCGCGTCCGACGTCGGCGAAAGCGAGAAGCGCGTTCATGTACTCACGCCGAGACGCTGTGCGCGCCACGACCAGTTGGTCGATCATCTGTTCGCGACTCAACTGCACCTGTTCCAGAACCCACGAGACTGCCGGGTGGAACCAGAACAAGACGCGGACATGTTCCTCGCCCACAATCCAGAGCCAATCCCGTCGGGCGACGTGCAGGAGTTCGTGACACGCAACGGCTCGCCTCGCCTCCTCGCTCAGTGAGTCAAATCGTCGTGGCAGGAGAATCACGGGGTGCCGGTCGCCGAACGTGACGGGTTGGTTCAACTCGTCGGTCCAACGAAACTGCGCCCGCGGCGCAATTGCGATCCGCATCGTCTCGATCTCGACCGCGAGCGTGGCTGGGGTACTGCGCGAGCGAATCAGCCGCAGTCGAAGACCCCCGAGAACGAGCCAACCGAGGCGCGCCAGTGCTCCGCCCGCCCAGACCCAGAGGATGGCCGTACCAGCCGTCGTCAGCAACGACGCCGACGGGAGGCCGCCAACTCCGGTGATCGTCACGGCGCCGAACACGACGGCCGACGTGCCCTGCGTCTCGGGTCGTGCCATCGACAGCATCGGCAGCGCGAGACACAACGCTCCTATGCCCTGCCAGTACGCGAGTCGCGCCACAGGGAGAGAAAGGCGGAAGATCGCTGCACCCATCGTCGCGATGCACACGACGAAAAGGATCTGTGTGCTGTACGCCAGAAGCGCGACCGCAGCGGGTGCCATCAGGGTGCCTCGTCGATCAGGCGACGCAATTTCTCACGCTCGGCCTTCGACAACCGGCTATCCGTCACTAGATGGGCAAGCAGAGGCCGGGATGCCCCATCGAACACACGGTCCACGAATTCCCGCACCATCGCCGTCATCACTCGACGTTCGGGGCGAGCGGGCCGGTACCGAAAGGCGCGACCGTCCTGCGCCTTCTTGAGGTAGCCCTTGGTTTCCAGAATGTTCATCATCGTCATCACCGTGGTGTAGGCGATGCGGCGCCGCTCGCGCAACGTTTCATACACCTCTCGGACGGTCGCGTCCTTGAGGCTCCACACCACTTTCATGATGGCGAGTTCCTGGGTTGTGAGCGTCGGAGACGTGCGAGGCATGCTGCTACTAATCATTTAGTACTTAGTTGGTAGTTGTCAAGCGGCGCGCGGACTCTGATGGAAGGAACCTGGTTGTCATCGGGTCGTCGGCGGCGATCTTCGGCTACTCGTCCCTGAGCGCGCGAAGGGGATCCACCGTCGCTGCGCGACGCGCCGGAACGAAGCTTGCCGCCATGGTCAGCGCGATCAACATCAGCGGGACGACGACGTACGTAGCCGAACTCGCCGCGGCGCCGAGCCCCACCATGCCGGCTGCGAGCAGCCGCGCGACAGCGACACTGGCCACCCCGCCGACCACGATGCCCGCGGCCGAAAGCACCAATCCCTGGCGCAGGACCATCTTCAACACGTCCGACCTGGCCGCGCCAACCGCCATGCGTAGGCCGATCTCCCGCGTTCGGCGTGCCACTGAAAACGAGACCAGACCGTACAGCCCGACGAGAGCCAGAGCCAACCCGATGAGGCCCATCGTGCCGACCATCTGCAAAATCCGCAGAGGGATTCGAATTGCCCGCTGCTCATAGAAGCTCGAGACCGTCCGGAGGCTCATGACTGGCTGATTCACGTCGAGATCACGTACCACGTCGCGAAGAGGCGCGGCGAGCGGGGCCGCATCGGCGTTCGTCGTCTCGACCAGCAGCGACATATCCGTCCTGTCGTGTTGCGCAAACGGCAGATAGAGAAACGGTCTTGGTGGTTCGGCCACGAAGAGATATTTGCCGGTCGTCGTCTGGCCCACGACCTCGAGCCATGAATCCTGGCGGTCGGCCAAGCGTATTCGTCTGCCAATCGGGTCTTGGTTGGGCCAGTATGTTTTCGCGAACTCCTCGTTGACGATGGCGACGGGCCGAGAGCCTTCCCTGTCGTCCGCGGTGAAAGCGCGTCCGCGGGATAGTTCCGTGTTCATTGTGTCGAAGTAGTGCTCGTCTACGACCGCCGCAAAGACTGTTTCGGACTCTCGCCCTTGTGACAACTGGTACCCCTCAGGAATCACGGCCTGGATTTCCCCACCGCGATCGAGCAGCATCCAACTGGTGAGCGCCACCGACACAACACCCGGCAACCCGCGCGCGCGCCCCACCAGTTCGCGATAGAAATCGCTGGTCTGGACCGGCGTGTACCGTACGGTTGAAGTATCCAGCGACATCGTTATCAGATGGTTGGTGCGAAAGCCCGGGTCGAGAATCAGCACTCTGCGAAAACCATCGAGCAATACACCGGTGGATACGAGCAGCACCATCGACAGCGCGACCTGAGCGACGACGAGCATGTTGCGCCCGATCGTCCTCTGCCGAGTGGTCTGACCAGGTTCCGCGCTCTTGAGCGCCGGGATCAATTGAGTCTTCGCGCTCTGCCAGGCTGGCACCAGTCCGAACAGCACCGCGCTCGTCAGCGCAGCAAAGAGGCTGAAGATGAGGACCCGGTAGTCCAACTGGGGCGGGACCACGGGCCGCAGATCGGTCGGCACGGGAATCGTCTTGAGGAGCTGGAGACCACCATAGGCGAAGCCGAGTCCGAGTGCGCACGCGATAAGAGCGAGCACGAGGCTCTCTATCAGCAGCTGCCGGAGAAGCCGGCCCCGGCCCGCGCCGATGGCGAGCCGAACGGCCATTTCGCGCGAGCGGGCACGACCACGGCCGAGCATCAGGCTGGCCACATTTGCGCAGGCAATCACCAGAACGATCGCCACGAGCGCCATCACCATGGCAAGCACGGCTGTCGTGGCCGGCCCCTCCTCGCGAATGCGCTCCGCCAGCTGGCTGCGAACCGTTATCGTGCGACTCTGGTTGACGTCTGGGTACTGCTGCTCGAGACGCTTCCAGATAGTCGCCAGCTCGGTTTGCGCCTTCTGACGCGACACCTCAGATTTCAGCCGGCCTTTGACGGCGAACGTGCGAGCCCCTCTCTCCTCGAGCGGGTTCCCGCGCGCCGCGCTGATCCGTTCGGCCATCATGACTGGCAAGAAGAACGCAGGGATCGACTCGTCCATGCCCGTGAAACTGGCTTGCGCCACGCCGACGACGGTGAAATCGATGCCATTGATCCAGACGACGCTGTTGACGATGGACGAGTCGCCCGCCAGCGTGTTCTTCCAGAAGTCGTAACCAAGCACGACGACTGCATCGCGGCCTGGCACACGTCCCTCTTGGGGCGCGAACGCACGCCCCAACGCCGGCTGGACACCGAGCGCGTCGAAGAAGTTGTCGCTGACCAACATGCCCATACGCATCGCACGTGTGTCACCGCGCGATCGGGCGAAGGTCACTACGGTAGACCGCTGATACGCCACGAGTCCCACGAACGATTGCGACGCCTCCCGCAGATCGCGATAGTTGGGGTAGGACACGCCGCTTCCGTGATCGTCCGGACCCGCTGCGCTGATCGTGACGACTGCACCAGCGTCGGGTACGGGAAGCGGACGAAGGAGCTCGGCATCGACCACGCTGAACATGGCGCTGTTCGCACCGATGCCAATCGCCAGCGACAGCGCGGCTACGGCCGTGAAGCCGGGACTCCTCGCGAGCATCCGGAAAGCGTGTCGGATCTCCTGGAACACGATGCTCCTCCTCGGGTCCGGCTAAAGCCGGACACTACTGCTGTGTGCCTGAGCCCTGAGCCCTGAGCCCTGAGCCCTGAGCCCTGAGCCTTGAGCCCTAAGCCTTGAGCCCTGAGGCCTGAGCCCTAAGCCTTGAGCCCTGAGCCTTTCTACTCATACCTGAGCGCGCGGAGAGGATCCACTGCTGCGGCACGTCGTGCCGGAAAGTAGCTTGCGGCCATTGTCAGAAGGATGAGCATGACCGGAACGACGACGTACGTCGCGACATTCGGGGAGGCGACTCCTGCCAGAGCGGCGGCGAGCAGGCGCGCAACGCCTATGCTGGCCACGCCGCCCACCACAATGCCTGACATCGAGAGCGTCAGTCCCTGACGCAACACCATCTTCGACACGTCCGCTTTGCCGGCGCCCATGGCCATGCGGATGCCAATCTCCCGCGTCCGGCGTGCCACCGAATACGCTACCAAGCCGTAAAGCCCGATGAGCGCTAGGGTCAATCCAAGCAGGCCCATCGTGCTTACCACTTGCATGACCAGCAGTTGCGGACCAATGGCCCTGCGCTCGTAGTAATTCGAGAAGGACCGGACGTTGAAGACTGGAAGATTCACGTCGAGGGTGCGTACGAGGTCGCGCAATGGTGTAGCAAGCATGGCCGCATCGGCGCTCGTCGACTCAACGAGCAACGACATCTGCGCCTTCGGGCTCTGTGCAAACGGCTGGTAGAGGAACGGCCTTGGGGCTTCGACCAGTTGTAGATATTTACTGGTTCTAGCCACACCGACGACCTCCAGCCACGGACCTCGACTGTCGTTCAACCGGATCCGTTTTCCGATCGGATCCTGGTTGGGCCAATACGTGCTCGCAAACATTTCGTTGATGACGGCCACCCGGCGAGAATCCATGTTGTCGTCGGACGTGAAGGCACGCCCGCGCACAACCTCGATCTTCAATGTGCCGAAATAGCGCTCGTCCACGACGGACGAAAGGACCGGCGCGCTCTCCTGCCCTCGAGGGAACTCGAACCCCTCGGGAATGACGATCTCACGCTCGTTGGACCCGAGCGGAATCGAGCTGGTGAGCGTGGCTGACGCGACGACAGGCAGGGCTCGCACGCGATCCGCCAGATCGCGATAGAAATCGCGACTCCTGGCCGGGGTGTACCGCGTGAGCGCGGTATCGGTCGACATCATGATCAGATGGTCCGTCCGGAACCCTGGATTCAGGTTCAGCGAGTTGCGAAGCCCACCCATCAACGTCCCGGCGGCCACCAACAACACCATCGACAATGCGACTTGTGCGCTTACGAGCACGTTGCGGCCGATGGTTCTATGCCGCGTCGTTTGGCCCGGTTCCGAGCTCTTGAGCGCGGGGATGAGTTGGGTCTTCAGACTCTGCCACGCAGGCGCCACGCCGAACAGCACTGCGCTCACGAACGTGGCCAATAGGCTGAAGAGTAGGAACCGCCCATCGAGCTTCGGATCGGCGCCGATGGGCAGGTCGGTCTGAACGGTCGTTTGCAGGCTGGACGAGAGGAACCGGATGCCGCCGTAGGCAAAGGCAAAACCGATCGCGCAACCAATGAGCGACAGTAACAGACTCTCGGTCAACAGCTGCCGGACCAACCGCGGCCGGCTGACGCCCAGCGCGAGCCGGATCGCGATCTCTCGTGAGCGGGCGCGGCCACGGCCGAGCATCAGGTTCGCGACGTTCGCGCACGCGATCGCCAAGACGATTGCCGCAAGCGCGGTCATCATCGAAATCACGGCGGCGTTGCCTGGGTCGACGCGACGGCGCTCCTGTTGTTCACTGCGGACGGCCACCGTGCGATTTCGGTTCGCGTCGGGATACTCCTGAACGAGCCCGTTCCAGAGTGCCGTCAACTCGGTCTGCGCTGCCTGTTGCGAAACCCGCGGTTTGAGCCGGCCCTTGACCACGAACAAGCGCGCCTCTCGGTTTTCAAGTGGATTGTCGCTCGCGACCCCTCGGCCCCGATCGGGAAAGGCATTGAGCCGTTCCGCCATCATGATCGGCACGAAAAACGACGGCCTGCTGTGCCACTCCATGCCGGGGAAGCTTGCGGGCGCCACGCCGAGCACGGTGAAATCGATACCGTTGATAATGACTACGCCACCCAGAATCGACTGGTCCTCGGCCAGCGTGTTCTTCCAGTAGTCGTAACCCAGTACAACAACCGCATCACGGCCCGGCACCTGCCCCTCGGCAGGCGCAAAGCTGCGTCCGAGCGCCGGCACAATCCCGAGCACGTCGAAGAAGTTGTCGCTGACCAGCATCCCCATCCGCATCTCACGAGCGGCCTGGCGCGATCGCGCGAAGCTGACAGTGGCCAGTTGGTGCGCCACGAGACCGGCGAATGATTGCGACTTGCTCCGCAGGTCGCGGTAATTCTGGTACGACACCAGTCCGTCGATGAGCCCCGGGCCGGCGAGGCTCTGCGTCGTCACCGTGACGATGGAGCTTGGGTCGTGGACGGGCAACGGGCGCCAAAGCATCGCGTCGTGGAAGCTGAACATCGCGGTGTTTACCCCGATGCCCAACGCAAGCGACAGGGCGGCGACTGCAGTAAAGCCAGGCGTCCTCACGAGCATGCGGGCGGCGTGGCGGATCTCCTGGAAGAACGTCGTGGTCATCGCGTCCTCATCTCGTAAATCTACGCTGCCATGGTCAAACCGCGTGCCAGCGCCTGGTGCGGCCCAAGTCTCTAGACGGGTTCAACTTGTGGAGGGTTCCAGTTGTTGTTCTCCTCAGACCGTGTTCGATGGTGGGACGCAGTCGTCCGCTGGCGCACGGCCCGGGCCGCCGCTCCACCGGCCGTTTGTTCACGCATACAATCGCTCCCTGATAACGCCATGAACGAGGACTCCATGACGCTCGGCGGAGGATCGTCACGACGAGTACGCGTTCATCGCCGACCTTTACGACCACGTGACTCTGTACCGTCACAGGCCCGACATCGCATTCTTTGTCGAAGCTGGCAGAGAAGCCGCTGGTCCGGTTCTGGAGATTGGCTGTGGCACGGGCCGCGTGCTGATTCCTTCCGCGCGAGCTGGCGTCGACATTGTTGGTCTCGACCTGTCCACAAAGATGCTGGCTGTGTGCCAGGAGCGCCTCCACAGCGAGAGCGTGGATGTGCAGTCGAAGGTTCGGCTTGTCGAGGCAGACATGCGCCACTTCGACCTGCCGCGGAGATTTGCGCTGGCCACGATTCCCTTTCGGCCGTTTCAACATCTAGTTACGGTCGACGATCAGATTTCGTGTCTGCACGCCATTCGGCGTCATCTCGCTGACGATGGTCGACTGATTCTCGACCTGTTCAACCCACACCTCGACGCGCTGGTGAATCAAGTAATTGGGGAGGAGTGCGGTGACGAACCGGAATTCTCGACGCCAGATGGCCGGCGCGTCGTTCGGAAGCACAGGACCACTGCACATGACCGCTTCAATCAACTCCTTCAGGTCGAGCTCGTCTACTACGTCACGCACGCAGATGGCCGCGAGGAGCGCCTGGTTCATGCCTTCGCAATGCGATATCAGTTTCGATTCGAGGCGGAGCACCTGCTCACCCGGTGCGGATTCGAGGTTGAGCACCTGTACGCAGGCTTCGACAAGAGTCCTTACGGATCGCAGTATCCGGGCGAGCTGATCTTCGTCGCGCGAAAGACGCCGAAAGCCGCATAGCGCAGAGCTTTTCGAACATCGGCTCGCCCCGCGATTTGGAGCGATAACGTTCCAACTTCTCCTTGACATTACCCGCGTTTGAGCGTCCGATAGCGTGCCGTTTGTACTTTTCCATCGGTCAGGGAGGCCGACCCATGTCCGGGAATCCGTCTCGCCGCGAGTTCGTTGCCGCCACCGCGGCGGGTCTGGCTGGAGCCTCGTTTGCCCCGCCGCAGCTTGCCGGGCTGCGCTCCGCAACACCCGCAGATACGCAGGACCTGATCGGTAACGACGGCAGGCGCCGCATCCTGTTGCGAGGCGGCGTCGTGCTCAGCCTCGACCCGAAGGTGGGCGACTTTGAGCGCGCCGATGTCCTTATTGACGGGAAGTTGATCGCAGCGGTCGCGCCGAACGTCGCGGCCTCCGATGCGCTCGTGGTCGACTGCTCCGGCACGATCGTCATGCCGGGGTTCGTGACCACGCACCATCATCAGTACGAAACCCTGCAGCGTAGCGTGATCGCTGACGGCACTCTCGCGGGCGCCTGGCCGCAAGAAAGCTATGGGTCTGTCGTTCAGAACATTTGGACCGCTGGGCGGATCCCGCATCCACAAACCCCCAACACCTTCATCTGGGATCTCGGTCGTGTTCCGTACCGACCCAGAGGATTGCTACATCTCCGAGCTTGTCGCGTGTCTGAGCGAGATCAGCGAAGGGATCACCACAGGGACCGACACCTCCCAGGCCAACCACACCCCGGAACACACCGACGCAATGATCAAGGGGCTGATGGACTCTGGCCGCCGAACGGTCTTCGACTACAGCGGCGGAACCGACCGGAGTGCCCAGGGAATTCCATTCGAATTCCCCGGCGCCATGAACGACACGACGAAGGGGATCGGACGGATCGCAAAAACGTTCTTCAGTTCGAAGGACCAGCTGGTCACGTTGGGTCTCCAGATTGGGCCAGGGCCGGCCTTTGCAGGGGCCCCGTATACCGGATGGCAACTTGCCCGTTCTTTCGGCGCCTTGGTCAGCATTCACAACGTCGCCAACCCGATGATGCTGATCACCGGGGCGGCCGACGCTCGCAACGGCACGGACTGGTCCGACATCACGTTCATCCACTGCACCCGCTGGCAAGACACCCCGATCGCTCAGATTGGCGACGGGGCGTCTGGCTACCCGAAGGGCAACAAATCGAGAGCATGGGAAATTTGTCGCGACAGGGGCGCCCACGTCTCGATCGCGAACCTCATCGAGATGCAGATGAGACACGGGATGCCTCCGTTTCAGGAGGCGCTCAACCACGGCATCCTGCCCAGCTTGAGCCCGGACGTCGACACGAACATGACCACCGACCCCTTCTCGCTGATGCGGGGAGCCTTCTGCTTGCAGCGTGCGTTGGCCAACGACCTCGCGTTCCCGGAGAGCAACCCCGGTGGCCTGCCCATTCCGCAGCTTGTGACATCGCGTCAAGTAATCGAGATGGCCACCATAGCGGGGGCGGCCGCGAACCGTCTCCTGGACAAGGTTGGCACGCTAACCCCGGGCAAGGAGGCGGATATCGTCGTGCTCGACGCGCGCAGCATCAACACGTGGCCGATGAACAATGTGCCGGGCACGATCGTCACGATGATGAACCCGCGGCACGTCCGCGACGTGATGATTGCGGGGAAGTTCGTGTACTGGAGGGGCAAGCTTGTCGGATGGGACATTGAGCAACTGCTTCGGCAAGTCGAGCGGGCGCGGGACCGCGTGCTCGCCCGGATTAACGGCCCCGCGAAAGTCGGCGCTATACCGGCGGGCAACAACAGTTTCAGTAACCCGTACCGTCCGAATTACCTGGGAAACTGCTGCTACAAGGGGGAAAACACCACGGCTCCGGCGTATGTATTGAGACCGTAACGAAACCGGGTTTAGTTTTCGCGACAATTTCGCCCAGCGAGAAGGCCAAACCGGGGTTCGTTCAGACTGGCCCAAAGGCGGGGTAGGAGGATGATGTCCATGGTACGAAGGAACGTCGTAGGCTTGGTTTTGAGCGTGATCGTCTGTGTGCTGCTGCTTCCGCGCCTCGCGTTGGCGCAGACAACGTCGGCGAGCGGAATCGCTGGGGTCGTGAGAGACAGCTCGGGTGCCGTGCTGCCCGGCGTGACTGTCGAAGTGACGAGTCCGGCCCTGATCGAAAAGGTCCGCAGCAGTGTCAGTGACAGCGAGGGCCGCTACAACATCGTCGATCTTCGGCCCGGCACGTATGTGGTGACCTTCACGCTCCCCGGCTTCAACGCCTTCAGGCGTGACGGCATCGAGCTGACGTCGGGGTTCACGGCGGTGGTGAACGCGGACATGAAGATCGGAGCGCTCACCGAGACGATCACCGTGACCGGAGAGTCTCCGCTGGTCGACACGCGCAACGCCCGCAAACAGACTGTCGTTTCGGCCGACCTGCTGAACGTGCTTCCGAGCAGCGTGAAAAACCTCAACAACCTGGTCGCGCTCACGCCCGGCTTCCGCGGCAACGAAGGGTTCGACGTCACCGGCGCATACAGCGGGCAAATCGGCGGAACCTACCACGGCAAGGGAGGCACCAACGTCCAGTTCGACGGCATGGGTATCCAACACGCGTCCGGGAACCAGGGCTACAACGCGAACGCCGAAACGGTGCAGGAACTCGTGATGTCAACGAGCGGGATCACCGCTGACAGCAATGCCGACGGTGCGATCGTGAACATGATTCCGAGAGAGGGAAGCAACACGCTTGCGGGTAACGTTTCCGGCCTCTACGCCAACAAGAGCCTCATGAGCGACAACCTGAGCGACGACTTGATAGCGCGAGGCCTCAAGAGCGTGAATCGCCTCAACTACATCTACGACGCGGGCGTTACGCTTGGCGGCCCGATCAAGAGAGATCGCCTCTGGTTCTACGGGTCGTTTCGCGAGTGGGGCAACGAGCGGCAGGCAGCCAATAAGTTCTATAACCTCACGCAAGGCACGCCGTTCTACAACCCCGACCTCAGCCGGCCGGCGTTCGCCAAGGAGTGGTACGAATCCAAGGCCATCCGTGTCACCTGGAGAGTGTCCGAAAAGAACAGGGTGAACTTCTTCGCCGATCCCCAACGAGACTGCCATTGCCCGGCGCTGACGGCAAGTGGATCGGTTAACGCACCCGAGGCGTTTTTCAGCTACAAGCTCAAGCCGGCCGGGCTCTATCAGATCACCTGGAACTCACCAGTGACCAACAAGCTCCTGTTCGAGGCCGGCGCGGGACGTGCGGATGGTAGCTGGCCGATTTACCGGCAGCCGGAAGTGACCCGCGACGACGTGTCCATCGTCGAGCAGTCTACCGGCATGCGATACAACTCGGGCACACCGACCTTCGGTCCGCTGTACTACACCAAACAGTTGGTGCCGCGCTTCAGCCAGCGCTTCTCGGCCTCGTACGTCACTGGAAGCCACAACTTCAAGGCAGGTTTCCAACTCGAGGAAAGCTACTTGGAAATCGAGGCTGAAAATGGCAACAAGAACGTGGAGTATGCGTTCAACAATCGGGTGCCCGTCCAACTGACCCAGTGGGCGACCCCGTACGGACTCAAGGCGCAAAACAGGGACTTCGGTTTCTACGTTCAGGATCAGTGGAACCTTCGGCGCCTGACGGTCAACTACGGTGTTCGCTATGAATTCTTCAACGGGTACGTTCCGGATCAGCATGTGCCGGCAACGCCAAACGGCTGGGTCCCTGAGCGTAGCTTCGCCGAGGTGAAGAACGTTCCTTTGTGGAAGGACGTCGATCCGCGCGTGGGCATGGCGTACGACCTCTTCGGCGACGGACGGACGGCCTTGAAAGTGGCGCTCGGTCGATACGTCTCGAAGTCGGGGATCACGATCACGCAGAACAACAATCCGATTCAAACCTCCGTCAACTCGGTCAACCGCACGTGGGGTGACACGAACGGCAATTTCATTCCGGACTGTGACCTGGCGAACCGGGTGGCAAACGGCGAGTGCGGGCCCTGGGCGAATCAGAACTTCGGCGGCCTCGGCGTCACCACGCGCTATGCCGACGACGCGATTCTCGGCTACGGCGCGCGAGGTTACAACTGGGACTTCACGACCGAGATCCAGCACCAGCTGGCCCCCCGGGTGTCGATGACCGGCGGTTACTACCGCAACTGGTTTGGCAGCCACCTCGTCACGGACAACACGCAGGTGACGCCGGCGGACTTCGATCCGTTCTGCATCACGGCGCCACTCGATTCACGTCTGCCGGGCGGCGGCGGGTATCAGGTCTGCGGCCTCGCGGATGTGACACCGGCAAAGTTCGGCCTGGTCAACAACGTGATTACGCAGGCAGACAACTACGGGAAGCTGCAGCGCGTCAATGATTTCTTCAACGTCAGCATCAACGCGCGGCTCGCCAGGGATCTTCAGGTGGGCGCCGGCGTGGACACTGGGCGCAGCGTCAACGACGCCTGTTTCAACGTGGACTCTCCTGGCGCGGTGGCCACAGCTCTTCCTGGCAATCTTGTCGGGGGAGGCGCTGGCTTACTCTCCACTCCGACGCCGTTCACCAACACCACGATCAACGGCGAGAAGATCTGCCGAGTCGTCACGCCGTTCAAGGGCCAGACACAGCTCAAGGGCTTTGCCACGTACCCACTGCCGTGGAACTTCGTCGTGAGCGCGGTGTTCCAGAACATTTCTGGGCCGACGATCACGGCGAACTACGCGGCAAGCAACGCCTCGATCGGGCCGTCACTGGGCCGAGACCTGGCAGCCTGCAGGGGCGCGGCGGTTTGTACCGACGACGACCGTGGTGCCACTGATCGCGCCGCAGACGATGTTCGACGATCGATTGACTCGGCTCGACTTGCGTTTGGCCAAACGGATCGAGCTTTCGCAACGGGTGCGCCTGCAGGCGAACTTCAACATCTACAACGTGTTCAACGGCAGCGCCAGCTCGACACTCAACATCAACTACGGACCGCTGTGGCTGCAGCCCTCGCTGCTGCAGGACGGCCGCATGGTGCAGTTCAGCGCGAACATGACCTTCTGAACGACGCTCGGGGCGGGGCCTGTCAATTGGCAGGCCCCGACTTCCTCCGATAGTTCCTATCGTCTTGACGGCGCGGAAGAGGGCTCTCCAGGGAGACCGACTCTTCGCAAGAACTCGGCGTACCGAGCGTCCTTGTAGAGATTTCTCAAAAGGGGATCGTCTTTCAAGTCCGCCATCCCGCTGTCTCTTTGAACGTAAGCTCGGTCCAGCCAGGCAAAGGCCTGTTCGATTTCTCCACGAAACGCAAAGACCTCCGCGATTTGATAGGCCATCGTCTCTTGGTATTGGGCGATGAGCTGACGCGTCGAGTCCTCCGACTCGGTCGTGTGTCCCGCCGCATGATGGCCGAGCGCCAGCCCGAAGAGGCGCCACGTCGGGTCGCTTTCGCGAGCCATGGCGGCCAAAGCCTTCTCTGGTTGCGATTGAGCCAGATAGATTCTGCCGAAGAGCGTGTGCAGACCAGGGTAATCCGGCCGTAGCTCCAAGGCCTTGTCGAGCGCCGATGCGGCTTCCTGCCAACGCCCCGCGTAGTAGGCGTGAAAACTCAGATTGTTGTAGCCGGGAACGCTCAGCGGATCCAGATTCACCGCCCGCTGGGCCAGCGCAATGGCTTCATCGGCGCGCCCCAATCCGTGAGCTAGCACTCCCGCACCCAAAACCGCTTTCACATTGTCGGGCTCGAGCTCGAGAGCGCGCTGGTACGACTTGTCCGCTCCTACCCAGTCCCAATCATGAAATCCTCTAATCCAGCCCGCTTCCGCATGGGCCACCGCCAGATTCTCATCGAGCGTCAGCGCGCGCTCCACTTCGAGGCGAGCCTTCCGGTAACCCTCGTCCGACGAAATGTAGCCGGCATCAGCCTGCGAGTGATGCACCTCAGCGAGGCCGACCCACGCCTGTGCGTTGCCGGGATCCAACCGCAGCGCTTGTTCGTGGTACACGCTGGCCTTCTCCAGATTTTCCTTGCTTCGCTTGGAGAAAAAGTAGCGAGCCTGAAGGGCCGAGCTGTACGAGTCCGCATTAATGGTCCGAGAAGATGGAGCTCGCCCCTTCGTATCCAGGAGCGTGAGTTTAAGGGCTCCCGCGACCGAACGCGCGATGTCTTCCTGAACCGCGAGGATGTCGTTCAGTTCTCGGTCGTACCGATTCGACCACACGCGAAATCCATCCGCGGTGCTGACGAGCTGCGCCGTTATACGGACGCGGTTCCCTTCTCTGCGAACGCTTCCCTCCAGAATATTGAACACATTCAACGTCTTGCCGATGGATCGCAGATCCGCCTTGGTGCCCTTGAACTGAAATGAAGAAGTCCGGGCCACGACGCGCAGTCCGCGGATCTGCCCCAGTTGAGCGAGCACCTCCTCCGCAAGGCCATCGGAAAAGTACTCCTGATTTCCGTCGCTGCTCAGATCGGCGAATGGAAGAACCGCGATCGACGAAGCACTGGCTGCAGGGGCAGGAACATCGCCCCGGAAAGAGCCGTTCGTTCTCGCAAACCACACTCCTCCGATCAACGAGACCGCAAGCGCCGCTGCTCCGATGTACATCCGTGTGGAACGCGCAGACTGACCCGACGGCACGCGAGCATTTGCAGTCGGGCCGCTGCGCCTGAGGCGTAGCAGATCCGCCCGCATGTCTGAGGCGCTCTGGTAGCGCAGATCGCGGTCGTGTTCGAGAGCTTTCTCGATGAGCTCCTTCAGCTTGACCGGAACCGTCGTGTCGAGCAACGCCGTACCGCCGCTGTAAGGAGGTGGCACGCCAGCGACCATCTCACGCAAGACAAGACCAAAGGAATACAGGTCGGTTCGGGCGTCGAGTTCGTCGCCACGTGCTTGTTCGGGCGACATGTAAGCGAACGTTCCAAGGACGACGCCAGTTGACGTCAGATGCTCTGGGATCGTTTGCGTCGACTCCGCGTGCTCGGGCCCTTTCCGGTGGCTCCCGTGCAGGGCAATGCCAAAGTCGAGAAGCTTGGCCTGGCCACGATCGGTGACAAAGATGTTGGCGGGCTTGATATCGCGGTGAATCAATCCAGCAGCGTGCGCGGCATCGAGCGCATCGGCTATGTCAATACCGAGAGTCAACACTTTATCGACTTCCACCGGCCGCGCGCGCACCAACTCTTTCACGGTCAGCCCTTTCATCATTTCCATCGCGATGAAAGCACGGCCGTCATGTCGTCCGAATTCGTGAATCGTGCAGATGTTTGGGTGATTCAAGGCCGAGGCTGCGCGTGCCTCCCACTCGAATCGTTGCAGGGCGGCGGCGTCGTGTGCGAGGTAGTCTGGCAGGAACTTCAGCGCGACACGGCGCCGAAGGTTCAGGTCTTCCGCTTCATAGACGACGCCCATCCCTCCGCCACCCAGTTCTCTCACGATCTGGTAGTGCCACGTCGTCTCGCCAATCGGAGGTTGATCCTGGTTTTCAAGGACCATGGCGGACAGATTGTAGTCGGAATCGGAAGGCCTCGATCGACCCAGCCAGGCGCGAAGGGCCTCTCGCGATCGATCAAAATCCCGGCTATCCTTACGCGCATGTCTGCAACCGTTGAGTTCCGGAGCAATGGAAGTGTCGCGTCGGGATACCTCGCCAAGCCAGCGGCGGGCTCAGGCCCAGGCCTGCTGGTCATCCAGGAATGGTGGGGTCTCGATTCCGGCATCAAGGAGATGGCGGACCGCCTTGGGGCGGCCGGGTTCGTGGCGCTCGCGCCGGATCTGTATCACGGCGAACTGGCCGGGCATGATGAGATGGACAAAGCCTCACATCTCATGCAGAGCCTCCCGCCCGATCGTGCGGGCCGGGACATGAGCGGGGCGGTGGACTATCTCTCAAGCCACAGCGCAGTAACAAGCAAAGGCATTGGCGTCGTCGGGTTCTGCATGGGCGGGATGCTGTCGTTCATCATCGCAGCCAATCGCCCCGACAAGGTCAAGGCCGTCGTGCCCTTCTACGGATTCCCACAAGGTCCTGCGGAACCGGACTGGTCGAAGCTGACTGCGTCGGTCAGCGGGCACATGGCGGAGCACGATGATTACTTCTCGCCCGCCGCGGCACATGCGCTCGAAGCCAAGCTTCGAGCAATGGGCAAGGACGTGACGCTGACCGTCCATCCCGGCACAGGCCACGCCTTTATGGGACCCCACAACGCACTGGGGACACTCAACGAAACACTCGCGGCACAGATCTGGCCCCAGGTCGTGTCGTTCCTGCGGAAAGCCCTGAGCACCTGAGCACCTGAGCACCTGAGCACCTGAGCACCCGAGCACCCGAGCACCCGAGAACCGCCTTACTGTGTAGGTTCTAGCCTCAACAGCACGCCGTCGTCTTCGTCAGTCACGGCGTACAGCAATCCATCGGGACCCTGGCGCACATCGCGAATCCGTTGGTGCAACTCCGTGAGCAGCGTTTCACGGCGAAGCTCTTCCAGTTTGTCGTTGAAGACGACCCGCTCCAGGCCTCCGGTGCGAGGGACTTCACCCCGGCGGGCGCTGCCGACGAAGAGATTGCCTTTCCATGCCGGGAACCGATCGCCCGTGTAGAAGGCCAACCCTGTCGGTGCAATAGACGGGATCCAGATCACTAAGGGCTGCTCAATTCCAGGCGCGACGGGCCCCGCCCCGATCCGCGGGCCTTCGTAGCTGCGCCCGAACGTAAACTTTGGCCAACCGTAGTTGCGTCCGGGCAGGATGAGGTTGATCTCATCGCCGCCGTTTGGTCCGTGTTCGGCGGCGAGCACGGCGCCCGTGGCCTGATGAACAGTGATTCCCAACTGATCGCGGTGGCCCATTGAAAAGACCTCAGGTCGCGACCCGGTCTTTCCTACGAAGGGATTGTCGCTCGGCGCCTTACCGTCGTCTCGGAGGCGCAACACCTTTCCATAGGCGGAGCTCGGGTCCTGAGCCTGTTCGCTGAATGGTGCTCCGGTGGTGATGTACAGCAGACCGTCGGGGCCAAACGCCAGGCGCGATCCGCTGGCTTGGTCGTTCCACTCACCGGCGAACAGCTCTTCGACATTCGTCAGCGCCTTGCCGTCGAACTTCCCGCGAGCCAATGTGATCGCGCTCTTCCGCTGTTGAGGGTTCGCGCCAACAGCGCCGGCTTTGTTATACGTGAAATAGACGAGCCCGTTCGTCGCGAACTTCGGGTGCAGTACGACTTCCTGTAGCCCACCGCCCCGAAACCCAGGTGTGTCAGGAACCCCCGGCACCGGCTCGGGTTCGAGTCGGGCCGCCGCTCCACCCTGGGCGCCGGTCGCGTTGCGAATGATACGCAGCCGAGTGCCACGCTCGGTCACCAACGCGTCGCCGCTCGGCAGGAAGGCCAGACTGAACGGATGCACCAAACCCTTCGTGACAACCACGACGCGAATACGGTGCTGCTCGGCCGTGTCGAACGTGTACGACGGTGCGCTGACGGCAACCGGGGCGATTCCGATCTGCGGCTGCTGCTGTTGCGCGAAAATGCCGGCCGTCAAGATGGTCACAAATGCTAACAATGTGAGCGAGACGCGACGCCAGTAGGGCAACATGATGAGAGATTCTACTGGAAAGGGGCGATGTCGAAGAGAAGCGCCGGTGTGCTGCTGTTTCGAAAGGGATCCGGATCCCTTGAGGTGCTCCTCGTCCATCCAGGCGGTCCCTTCTGGGAACACAAAGACGAGGGAGCCTGGTCCATTCCAAAGGGCGAGTTCGCAGATGACGAAGATGCCCTTGCGGCCGCCAAGCGGGAGTTCGAGGAGGAGACGGGCGCTGCTCCGTCGGGCAGCTTCATCGCGCTGGAGCCACGCCGCCAACCTGGCGGCAAGGTGGTCTTCGCCTGGGCTCTCGAGGGCACGTTCGACCCAACGACGCTCAAAAGCAACATGTTCAATATGGAATGGCCGCCGAAGTCTGGACGGCAGAGCGCCTTTCCGGAGATCGATCGAGCCGAGTGGTTCACGCTCGCGACCGCCGCGCGCAAGATTCATCCAGGGCAGGCGCCGTTTCTCGACGAGCTACAGCGAATCGCGACGCCCCCGTCGGACTCCTAGCACGTCGGGCTTGACGCGCGGGGCTTCACCATCGATCCTGGTAGGCCAATGCAACGAGTCATCAGCATCTCACCCGGCAAGGCACTCTGCAGATTCTGCGGTAGCCACATTGCCATGAACTCGCTCTCCACGCACATCGCGAAAGAACATCCGCGTCCGGCAAGACGAGACATGACCCCGACGCTGGTGCAAAAGCGCAGCCCGTCCAAGAAGCGATCGGCATGAGCTTGCCGTTAGCGCGCGACGCCGCCTGGACGCTGCTGACCGAATGGACGACGGGCGAGAGCCTGCGCAAGCATGCGCTGGCGGTGGAGGCTGCGGTGCGTGGCTACGCTCGGACGTTCGGAGAAGACGAAACAGCGTGGGGCGTCGTCGCATTGCTGCACGATTTCGACTACGAGCGGTTTCCGACGCCCGCCGATCATCCGTTCCGCGGGTGCGAGGAACTGCGGCGACTCGGGTATCCCGAATGGGTGATGCGCGCCATCCTGTCGCACGCGGACTACTCTGGCGTCTCGCGCGACAGCCGGCTCGAAAAGACGCTCTACGCGTGTGACGAAATGGCGGGACTGGTGACCGCGGCCTCGCTCGTGCGGCCGTCAAAGAGCGTCCTCGACTTGGAAGCCTCCTCCGTGCTCAAGCGGATGAAGGACAAGGCCTTTGCTCGCGCCGTCTCGCGAGACGATCTACGCCGAGGCGCCGACGAACTTGGGCTGCCGCTCGAAGAACACGCGGCGAATGTCATCCGCTTCATGCGCGAGCATGCCGATGCCCTCGGGCTACGCGGCACGGCATCTCTGCCGTGAAGCCTTGGGAGCTCCTCGGCCAAACGCACACGCCCGATGGCACGTATCTGACACTGACCCGTCATACCAACGAGTACGTCATCCTCGCCAACGGCAAGAGCCTCATGTCGAGCCGCATGCACGGTTCGGAAGAGGCGCTGGCCACGCTCGCCTGCCGCCGAGCACGAGCCTTGGAGCAACCGTGCGTGCTGGTTGGCGGCCTCGGAATGGGCTTTACGCTCCGAGCCACGCTCGATCTCCTTCCGCCAGACGCCAGCGTCTTCGTCACAGAGCTCGCGCCGGCCGTGGTCGAGTGGAATCGTGGCCCGCTCGGTCCGTTGGCAGCCCATCCACTACAGGACACACGCGTCCGGGTCACTGTCGGCGACGTCGCGGACACGCTGCGCGCGAACCCGGACCGCTTCGATGTCGTGCTGCTCGATGTCGACAACGGCCCATCCGCTTTCACCGAGTCGGATAACGCCGCGCTCTACGACAATTACGGTGTGGCCGCCGCTCGCGCGGCGCTCAAGACCGATGGTGTGCTGGCAGTCTGGTCCGCACGGGAGGATCGCAAGTTCGAGCAGCGCCTACGCTACGCCGGCTTCATCGTCGAGGTCGAACGCGTGCGTGGTCGCCTCAAGAAGGGCGGCCCACGTCACACGATTTTCCTCGGCCACAAACAATCCGTCACGAGTTCAGCAGCCTGCTGAGTTCGTGGCTTCCACCTGAGCTGGAGCTACAAACGAACGGCTGCAGGCGCGCCTAGTAGACCTTTGACTCGAATTCGGGTACAGATGGCCCGGTCTCATCCTCAGGAAAACGTAAGGAGCACAGTGATGCCTCTGTTGAAGCCCGATCCAACGTTCTATCCCTCACCCAAGATGGCGATGCAATCGCCTCCAGAAATGCTGGCTTACCTGGCGCTCATCAATCCGAAGAAACAGGGGCCCGCCGACGCCATCGGCGTGGTGGACCTCGACCCCGCTTCAAAAAGCTATGGCCGCCTGATCGGTCAGACCGACATGCCGCAGAGTGGTGATGAGCTGCATCACTTCGGCTGGAACGCCTGCAGCTCGTGTTTGTGCCCGTACGCGCCTCACCCGCACATGGAGAGGCGGTATCTGATCGTCCCGGGGATCAACTCATCGCGTATCCACGTGCTCGACACGAAGCCGGATCCGCGGCAGCCGAAGATCGTCAAGGTGATCGAGCCGGAGACGCTCGCCGCGCGCACCAACTATGCCTCTCCGCATACCGTGCACTGCGGACCCGACGGTGTGTATCTGAGCGCGCTCGGTGCACCCGACGGCAATGGACCCGGAGGCACGTTCATCCTCGACCCGGAGACATTCGACGTGCGCGGCCGCTGGGAGATCGACCGCGGCCCACAATACCTCGCGTACGACGTCTGGTGGCACCTCGGCCTCGACACCATGGTCACGAGCACATGGGGCACGCCAAACATGGTGAAGGATGGCGTGAACCCCGAGCTGTTGCTCGGCGGAAAATACGGACATACGCTGCACGTGTGGGATCTTCGGCGGCGGCGCCACATCCAAGAGCTCGACCTCGGCGCCGAACAGCAAATGACGCTCGAGTTGCGCCCGGCACACGACCCGACCCGCGCCTACGGATTCGTCGGCGTCGTGGTCTCGCTCAAGGACCTGTCGTCATCGATCTGGCTGTGGTACCGCGAGAAGGGCAAGAATGGCTCGAACGGTTCCGACGGTACGTGGGCCATCAAGAAAGTCATCGAGATTCCCGCCGAGCCCGCCGATCCTGAAAAGCTGCCGCCCATCTTGCAAGGGTTCAAGGCAGTGGCACCGCTCCTGACCGACATTAACCTCTCGATCGACGATCGCTACCTCTACGCGTCGTGCTGGGGCACGGGTGAGTTCATCCAGTACGACGTCAGCGATCCATTCAATCCAAAGAAGGTCAGCTCGATCCGGCTCGGCGGCATCGTCAGCCGCGCTGCGCACCCGAGCAAACCGGCGCAGGCGCTCAACGGCGGACCGCAGATGGTGGAGATCAGTCGCGACGGCAAGCGGATCTACTTCACCAATGGCTTGTACACGCCATGGGACGATCAGTTCTATCCAGATGGGGTGCGCGGCTGGATGGCCAAGGTTGATGTCAAGCCTCAGGGCGGCATGGAGATCGACGGCAAGTTCTTCCTCGAATCGGACAACATGCGGACGCACCAGGTTCGCCTTGAAGGCGGCGACGCATCATCTGACTCGTACTGCTACGCCTGAGTCCGACGGAATATCGCGATGGAATGGACCGCAATGCTGCTCCTCGGCGCCTACCACGGGATCAATCCCGGCATGGGATGGCTGTTCGCGGTGGCGCTGGGGATGCAGCAAGGCAGCGGTCGCGGAGTGTGGCGCGCGCTCCCACCGATTGCGCTCGGCCACGCAGTGGCAGTAGGAGTCGTGTTGTTTGCGGCCGTGGCCGCACAGGTCGTGATACGTCCCGATGCCCTGAAGTTCGTCGTGGCGGCAATGCTCTTGGCGTTGGGTCTGTACCGGCTCTGGCGCCATCGTCACCCACGCTTCGGCGGGATGCAGGTCGGCTTCCGCGATCTGGCGGTGTGGTCGTTCCTCATGGCGTCGGCACACGGCGCGGGGCTCATGGTGCTCCCCTTTGTGATGACCACGCCCGGCGTGTCGGCCGAGAGCCTCGAGCACGCGCACCACATCACCCCGGCCGCGATCACTACACCGTGGGCGAGCGCAGCGCTGGGCGTTCACACGCTGACGTACTTCACGGTGACGGCGCTTGTCGCATGGGTCGTCTATCGCAAGTTGGGACTCGCGCTACTGCGCACTGCCTGGTTCAACATGGACTGGCTGTGGGCCGGAGCTTTGGTGGTGACAGGAGCGGTGGTGTTGCTCAGATAGTCGTGTTCCTCAGCTAGAAGTCCCGCCCTTAAGAATTTCCTAGCAAACACCTAACGCACCGATGGCGACAGTCGAGGCCGGCAACTACTCGGCTCGTACATACGTCGGAAGGCTGACAGGAAAATTCTCGATTACCTTGCAAGGGAGGAGGAATGAAGCTGGCGAGACCGCCCTTCGTCATGTACGCCCTCGCACTGCTCTCAGGCGTCATGTTGATCGTCCTTGCAACGCGCACGACGGTGGCGCAAGAAGCCGCTCGTCTTCCAACCGCCGTACTTCTGCCAGCACCCACCCTGCGTCTTACTGGGAGTGTCGATGCGAACAGCCCTGCGGTGTGGGACCTGGTGGAGGGTCGGCCGCTTCTTCACGTTCTGACGTCCACAGCCGGCCAGCCAAGCCTTGCGTCGGGAAGCTGGCTGGCGCGCCTGGGGCAGGCGGTGCCTGTCACGCTTCTCCCCCATCCCGGTAACGGAGTCTGGATGGAAGCTGTGATCGCCGACGAGGGGACACCTGGTACGGGTACTACCACAACGAGATTCCCGCCGTGTTCTGTGGGCGCCCCGACTGCACGCTGCCGCGCATCGGGGCAGCCCGCTCACGCGACCGCGGTCAGAGTTGGGAAGACCTCGGCATCGTTCTCGAGGCACCTCGCGGGTGGCATGACTGCAAGACAAAGAATATGTATTTTGTTGGCGGCGTGGGAGACCTGAGCGTGATGCTCGACGAGCACTCCAGGGACCTGTATTTCTACTTCAGTCGGTACCTCCCGATATCCCTCGGCCCAGGGGGTCTCGGTTGCACGCCTTGCGTGGGCCGACCGCGACATGCCGGTCGGGCGTGTGGCGATCTGGCAAGGTCGAATCTGGCAGTCTCCCCTCCTGTTTCTCGACGAGGAGCCTGCTGCCACGTGGATCTATCCACCGGGCATGCCGCTCGTGCGCGCCTCGCACCCGTGGCACGATGCTGACACCTTGAACGACGTGTTCTGGGGAGCATCAGTGCACTGGAATTCGTACCTGGAGCAGTATGTGATGCTGCTCAACCGCGCGAAGGACGAGCAGTTCGGCCAAGAAGGTATCTATGTGTCGTTCGCGCCGTCGCTCGACAACCCGGCGCTCTGGTCGCCGCCTCGGCGCATCCTCGAGGGCGGAAGATGGTATCCGCAGGTATTCGGGCTCGATCCAACCGAGGGCACGGACAAGTTCGCCGGCGCCCGAGCCCGATTCTTCATGGGCGGCGTCTCAGATCATCTGATCGAGAGTTCAGCTATCAGTAGCGCGTACTCGCGGTTCTACAACGAGCCTAAGTAAGCCACCACATCGGCCGCGTCTTGTGGCGTCATCCGAAACCGAGGCATCGGGTATCGAAGTTGGGTCCCATCACGCTTGATCGCGCCCTGAGTGAGAAGCCGTATCGCGAGCTCGTCCGAGTAGCCAGGCAGACCGGCAATCCGTGGAATGGCGAGTGGCCAGTCGTTCGCCCATGGTGGACGGATCGGCAGCGAGCCGCCCTTAAACCTCGTTCCCGGGACGATGTTCCCCTGGGCATCGCGTGTTGAATGACACTCAAAACACATGGCCACACGCTCCACGATGTAGCGTCCGTGCTCGCGATTCCCGCCCGTCCCACGCGTAACGGCAAAGGCTGGTTGTGCACCCGCGGCAGGCGCGGCGGCTTGCTGCTGCCCCGACAGGTCAATCGCGATCAACAACAGCGCTCCCGACAGAACGAGTAGACGTGAAGCGTTCATCAATCCTCCCTCAGGCATTATCGTCTCGTTTTCGGCGCACGGAGGAAGCAGGGAGCGCGGAGAAAAGCGTCAACGCAGAGTTCGCACACGGAGGGGACGGAGGGAACGGAGGGGACGGAGGGAACGGATTCACACGGAGAAACGGAGCAACGGAGACGAACCGAGATAGCGCAGGGGTGGGCGGCCGGCCCTTCGGCCGGCCACATGGATCGAGAGGGACGCGAAGCGCGCGCCCACCCTCGCGGAAGTCATTCTTGCGGTTGTTGTCTCGCGGTCGTCTATGGGCAATGCTTGACTCCGTTCGTCTCCGTTCCACCGTTCCTCCGTGTGGATCCGTTCACTCCGGGAGCTCCGCGGGGGCCGCCAGCCGGCGACCTACATCAGCGTTGGCGGCGGGGGCAAGGTCAGCAGATATGGCTGGTCGCGCAGCTCGCGGCTGAGCCGCGCGTGGCGCCGACGCCAAGGCTCGAAGCGGTGAGCGAGAGTTTCGAGCAGGCGCGCCTTGCGGCCGGACGACTGCTTACTGGCGGCGCGACTGAAGAAGCTCGCACCCAGCTCGGTATACCAACGGATGTTGTGCCGCGCGCGCATCTGATCCTCGAAGAAGCCTGCCAACAGCAGGCACTGGGCGCCCGCCGTTTCCATCATCAGGCTGTCGTGCAACAGAGTCGTGTCGAGCACGAAGTGGTCGAACACTGCGCTGAGGCTCGCGGGAGCTGGGACCTGGCCGGTGGCCTGGGTAGATACCTGCGCGTAGTGCGCAAGCACGCTGGCGTTGTAGAGCAGTTCCTGCATGTCGACGCTGGGTTCGGAGACGTCCTTCAGGCCGAGAAAGAAGAACTCCAGCGTCTGTCGATCGTCGACCGCGAGAAGTTCCGGTAGTGGCCCCATACCCCTCCCCGTGACCAAGGCCGTCCGGGCTCGGCGCACAAGCGCCTCTCTCCGAGCGCCTCGGGCGTGTACAGCGAATCGGTCAGTCCCTGTGGAGACTTTACACCGCGGGGCTAAAACCGTGCTTTGTTCGATATCGCGAGTCGTCCTTGGTTCTTGGGACCAAGGACCAAGGACGGACTACGGACCAAGTACGGACGAAGCACCAAGAACTCAGGACCAAGGACCAAAGAGCTGTCGGTTACGGTATCCGGCCGTCGAACGAGAGGCTGTTCACTGCCAGGCCCGAACGAGCGCCCATGCTGACCTTCCCGACGTCACCCGAGGCACCGGCTGGCCGCTGTGCGGTAATACGGAACTGGTGGCTCTGGCGCTCGTGGCTCTTGGCGATCAGCACACCAAACTCGGGTAGTAGGGTGGCAAGCCGCGTTGACGAGTTGATGTTCTCGAACTTGCCCTTCGTGTACTGGGTCACAGCCAAGCCTACTTGCGTCTGATTTGCCCCTCCGCCCGCCGATTGAGTCGAGCCGGAATACACGACGACGTGCACCGTCGTTGGACGTTTTTCGAGTCGCTTCATCACGTTTTCGACGTCTCTCTCGAGGACGTTGCGATCGCCCGCGTTCGTGGCTATCGAGATAATCGCAGGGAAAAAGTCCGTCTTGTCGCGCTCGTTCCGCTGCGTCGCTTCGTTCAGCGACTCGACGAAGCGTCCCGCGCCGCCGTCGGAGGCGAGGAGATCGAAACCCTTGTTGATGGCGTCACGGTCGGCAGTGCTGCGTACGAGGATTCTTGGCTGAGGCGCCGTCGTGACGAGTGTCACCTCGACGCCAGGCGGCAGCGCATCGAGAAGACCCCGGACGCCGGTGCGGAGATGCTGGACGTTGCCGCTGCCGAGCCCGACACCGTTGTCCATAAGAATCTGAAGCTTCGTAGGCCAGGTCACCGGCTCCACCTTGACGACGGTGGCGTCGGCCCCGTTCTCCGTTACTCGAAGGTCCGTCGGCTGGACAGCGGCCACCGGAGCACCTGTGCCGTCGAGGATATTCGCGAAGACAGTGAACTGCTGTTGAGTGTGAACGCCTGTCGCGGCAACGAGCACAGCAGTACCGACTGCTGCCAAAAACGAGAGTCGCATACGACCTCCATCGATGAGTGGAACGCGATGACGGGCTGACGCAAGTCGAGCCAATTATCGTCGGTTAGACGCCGAATTGGGGTTTTCGGTTCACAGAACAACGAGTGTGACGAGCAGCCGATCTGAAATAGCAGCCGCGCATTTCGGAGCCTTATAGAACACGCGAGAGCCGCGATCCGCAGTGCTGCAAGCCTTCCATAATTGTGCTATTTCCTTGACAGACCCAGGCGACGTGGGATAACCCCCATCTGTCTCCGCGGTGTAACTTTCCGGGAAGTGCAAAGCACGGCTGGAAACAACGGTGGTCATGGTGAGAGGAGGACGTGATGGTGCGTTTGCGTCGTACTTACTCGATTCTAGCGTTGAGTCTGCTCCTCATGGGCGGCAGCGCCTGGGCGCAAGCGACCGCGCAGTTGAATGGCCGCGTGAGCGATACGAGTGGCGCCGTGCTACCCGGCGTGACTGTTACGGCGACGCAAACAGACACCGGTTTCACCCGCACCGTAGTGACGGACGAATCGGGGGCCTGGACGATGCCGAACGTGCCGATTGGTCCGTACAAGCTGGAGATCACGCTGCAGGGCTTTCGCCCCTACGTGCAGACCGGGATCGTGCTGCAGGTCAACGCCAACCCGGTGATCAACGCGTCGCTCTCCCTAGGGAATGTGGAGGAGACGGTGACGGTGGTGGGTGCGACGCCCCTGGTGGACGTGCGGAGCGCCGGCATCAGCGAGGTCGTCGAGCAGGAGCGGATCGTGGAGCTCCCGCTCCAGACGCGCAATGTCACAGACCTCATCGTCCTGGCCGGCGGCGCAGTCAACACTGGCAGGGTCTCGGCCCTGAGTACCTCTGGCAGCGTGGGCATCTCGGTGGCTGGCGGACTGCGTAACGGCGTGGAGTACCAGCTCGACGGTGCCGCGCACAACAGCCCGCACGACCTCGGCAACCTCCCGTTCCCCTTCCCGGACGCGCTCCAGGAGTTCAGCGTTGCCAGCGGCGGCCTGGCCGCTGCAACCGGAATGCACTCGGGCGCCTCGGTCAACGCTGTGACCAAGTCGGGCACCAACGCGTTTCGGGGCAACGCCTTCGAGTTCTTCCGCGACGAGCGCTTCAATTCGAAGGCCTACTTCGCCGCGATCGGACCCGATGGCAAGAAATCCGGCGACGGGCTGAGCAAGAACCAGTTCGGCGGCACGCTCGGGGGACCGCTCGTGAAGGACAAGATGTTCTTCTTCGTCGGCTACGAGCGCAACCGCATTCGGCAGACCACGCAGGACAACCTCGCGTTCCTGCCCACCGACGCGATGCTGGCCGGTGACTTCACGCAATATGCCTCCGCGGCCTGCAACTCTGGCGGCGCGGTAACACTGCGCGCGCCGTTCGTGAACAACCGCATCGACCCCTCGCTGCTCAGCCAGCAGGCGCTCAAGATCACGAACTCTGGCTGGATTCCGCGCGCCACAAACCCCTGCGGCAACACGCTCTACGCCGTCAACTTCGACAACAACGACGAGCAGTACGTCATCCGAAGCGACTATCAGCTGACCGCCAACCACCAGATCTTCGGGCGGTATTTCGACACGTTCGAACGCCGCCCCTCGATGTTGGACCAGACGCACAACATCCTGACCATCCAGACCAACTACCTGCCGTATCGCAACCGGCGCGCCCAGATGCTTGCCTTTGGCGACACGCAGGTGTTCGGTGCGAACACGGTGAACTCATTCCGATTCACCATCGCGAAGACGAAGACCCGCGCCAACGATCCACCCGAGAAATACTTCAGCGCCGCCGACCTCGGCATCCCGAACATCTACACCTATGTGCCCGGCACGACCACCGTGTTCGTCGGCGCCACGGGCTTTGATCTCCGCTTCTCGGGCAATCACACGGTGGCCGCGAAGATCGACAGCCGGATCTACCAGTTCTCGGAGGACTTGTCCCGCGTTCGAGGGCGCCACCAGCTCAGCGTTGGCACCAACGTCCAGTACCTGGTACTTCGACGGCTGGGACTACGCCGGCTCGAATGGCACCTTCACCTTCAACGGGACGATCACCGGCCTGGCACTCGGCGACTTCCTGACGGGCCAGATGTCGAACTTCGGACACAGCGCCCCGCAAATCAACACCAACCACCAGTGGTACTTCGGCGTCTACGGCCAGGACACCTGGCGCATCGCCGACAAGGTCACGCTCAACCTGGGCCTTCGCTGGGATCCCTACTTCGGCACGGTGTGGGAGAACGGGACCATCTCGAACTTCTCGATCGACAACTTCCGCGCTGGCGTCCGCAGCACCAGCTTTCCGAACGCGCCGGCCGGTCTGCTGTACCCCGGCGACAACGGGTTCCCGCCGGGCAAGACCGGAACCCTGCGGCAGTACGGGAACATATCGCCACGGCTGGGGGCAGCCTGGGACGTGCGGGGTGACGGTCGCCTGGCAGTGCGGTCGTCGTACGCCCTCAACTACGATTTCCCGGGTGGCGCCTTCCAGCAGGCTGCGGCGAACGTGCCCCCGTTCAACAACAACGTCTCCATCAACGGCGTCATCCCGTTCGCTAATCCTTACAGCCTGGTGCCGACGGGCGCGCCCCAACACCCGGTGCCGATTCCGGCACCCTCCAACGCCGTCTTCCCGTCGCTGTCGCCGTATTCGTCAATCGAGCCGGACACAAACTCTATTCGCGTGCAGTCGTGGAACGGCACCATCGAGCAACAGGTGGGCGACTCCTGGCAAGTGGCCGCGAGCTACCTGGGCAGCCACATCGATCGGATCTGGGGACGAGGGCAGATCAACCAGGGCACCTTCCTGGGTCTTGGACCGTGCACGCTGAACGGCGTCTCCTTCGCCGTGTGCACGACCCGGGCGAACTTGCAGGCGCGTCGCGTGTTGACGCTCGAGAACCCGGCGATCGCCGGCGCCTACTCCACCGTGTACACCTTCACCGACATCGGCGTGCAGGACTACAGTGGGCTCAAGCTCTCGTTCCGCCGGCGCGACGCCGACGGGCTCAGCATGAGCGGCAACTACACCTTCTCCCACTGCACGACGGACAGCCCGTACGGCGGACGCTTCGTCAGCGACTTCGAGTACACCAATCCCACCGACCCGTCCTACGACATGGGCAACTGCCCCTTCAACCGCACGCACATCGCCGCGTTCACGCTGGGCTATCAGACGCCTCGGTTCGACAACACGGCTCTTCGCGTCGTGGCGTCGGACTGGCGCGTCTCGAGCGTGCTGAACGCCCAGTCGGGTAACTGGCTCACTGTGACGACGGGCACGGACCCCGCCGGCACGGGTGTCGGCGGCCAGCGTGTGAATCAGGTGAGTGACGACGTATATGCCGACCCCACCAAACAGTCGGACGCCATCGTCGGGTTCTTCAACCGGGCGGCGTTCGCCCTCCCGGCGGCGGGGACCTACGGGAACCACCCTGCGCGCAGCCTCAACGGGCCAGGCTACTGGAACGTCAATCTCGCCCTTGCGAGGCTCCTGGGCGTGAACGGCAACAGGACGCTCGAGATCCGCGTCGAGACGTTCAACGTGTTCAACAATTTCAACTGGGGCGATCCGGTGTCGAACTTCGATTCCCCACAATTCGGCCGGATTACAACCCAAGTCGGCAGTCCGCGTATCATGCAGTTCGCTCTGAAATACGCCTTCTGACGGAGTATCCTGTTGCGAGGAGAATGGTAAACGTGACGAGGACGGCGTCCGGGGTCCCCATTGCGGCCCTGCTGCTGGCAGGGGCGATGTTGACCAGCGAGCTGGTGTCTGCCCAACTCGATGGTGGGGGCCCAGGCCGTGCGCCGGCCCCGCCTGACATTGCTCAGGAATGGCGCCTGGACAACAACGAACGGGACACGTTCGGGCAGGCGCCGCTCGGTGACTACACGGGCATTCCGTTCAACGAAGCGGGCCGTGTGCGATCCGACACGACTCCAGAGTCGATCTGGGGCACGCTGGAGTATCAGTGCCGGCCACATGCGTCTCCGCACCAGTGGCGCGGCCTCGGTGGCGCACGGATTCTCAAAGAGCAGGACCCGCTGACTCGCGATGTCAGCGTCTATCACATCCAGTTCATGCGGTCCCTCGACCGGCCGATCTTCATGGACGGGCGCCCCCATCCGCCCGCGTACGCACCCCACACTTGGACCGGATTCTCAACAGGCGAGTGGGTTGGCAACACGCTCAAGATCACGACCACGCACCTTAAGGACGGCTTCCTCCGGCGCGGCGGGCCACAGACCTCCGACATGTACGACATGACGGAGTTCATCACGCGGCACGGTGACATCCTGAGCATCGTGACGGTCATCGACGACCCCATTTACTTGGACCAGCCCTACATCCATTCGACGACGTACACCGTGGCTCAGGGGAGCACGTTGACGATGGAAACTTGCAACGGCTCTTTCACCGAGAACGGTGGAACCGACCGACACTGGGTCCCGCATTTCCTTCCCGGCCAGAATGTCGAGGCTTTGACCGAGTGGCTGACCAAGGGCGATCCGCGGACGGCCGTTGCCGGCCCACCCGGCGGAGAGGATTGGGTCCCGCTGATGGCCGCACGCGGCGGTCTCAAGACCCTCTACCCAGAATTCCGGTCCACGCTGCAGGGCAATATCGCCGTTGAGAATCTCGTCACGCGCCTCGCGGTGCCGGAGATGCGCTCGGCCAGCTCGGCGCCCAAGAAGATCGCCGACCAGAGTCCGAAGGACGGCGAAGTCCACATCCTGCCCGTACAGGGCAACGTGTACCTGCTCGTGGCCGACGGCACGAACATCACTGCGTCGGTCGGTCCTGAGGGTGTGGCCCTGGTGAACACCGGGCCGAGCCAGATGTCCGACAAGATCCTGGAGGCAGTGAACCAGCTCACGCGGCTGGTCGCGGCTCCGGTCACGACGAACCGCTGCTTCGGCGCGACGTGCCCAGGCGTCTGGGGATGGTCGAGCCCGTATATCAACACCGTCATTAGCTCCCCGGCGCCCACGAGGCCCATTCGCTACATCATCAATACCAGTGCGGCGTCGGATCTCGTTGGCGGCAACGAAAAACTCGCGACAGTGGGATCCGGTTTCCGGGCCGGCGGATTGGCCGGGGCCGTCGCGAACGCGGAAGGCGCGCCGGTGATCGCTCATGAGAATGTGCTCAACCGGATGAGCGCTCCTGCCGGAAAACAGGCGCCCACACCGACGGGGGCCTGGCCCACGGTGACCTACTTCGACGACCTCTTCAAGCTCCCCGCGTATTTCAACGGTGAAGGAGTGACGGTCTTCCACGAGCCGGCGGCCAACTCCGACGGCGACAGCATCGTGGTGTTCCGCCGCTCCGAAGTGATCAGTGCCGGCGACCTCTTCTCGACCGTCCGCTATCCTGTGATCGACATCGCGAAAGGCGGCAGTGTTCAAGGCGTAGTGGGCGGCTTGAATCACATTCTCGATTTGGCGTTTGCAGAATACAGATCGCAAGGTGGCACGTGGATTATTCCAAGCCACGGACGGCTGTCTGACACGGCCGACGTCGCGTCGTACCGGAACATGGTCGTCATGATTCGCGATCGTGTTCAGGATTTGATTGGCAAAGGCATGACACTTCAGCAGGTGAAAGCCGCCCGCCCATCGATCGATTTCGATGGGCGTTACGGTTCGGCCACGGGACCCTGGACCACGGATATGTTTATCGAGGCAGTGTATCGGAGCCTTCAGGAGAAAAAGTGATGCGCAGAATGCTTCTTCTCGTTGTTGCGGTGGCGCTCGTCGCGTGCTCGGCGGTGTACGCGCACCATTCTTACAGCGCGACGTACGACACCGGTCAACGAATCACGCTCGAAGGAAAACTGGTGCAGTTCATGTTCAAGAATCCGCATTCCTTCGTCACCATCCAGGCTCCTGACTCAAAGGGCGTATCGCAGCGGTGGTCTCTCGAATGGAGTGGCACGGGCCAACTGACCAATGCGGGTGTGACGCGCGAAACACTTAAGCCCGGCGATGAGGTTGTCGTCGTCGGGAATCCCTCGCGCGTGCAGGGTGAATTGAAGGCCCTGATGGTCAGCCTGAAGCGGCCCGCCGATGGCTTCGCGTGGGGCGGCCGAGGCGAAGCTGTCGATTAGCTAGTTGGCAATGGCGCGTCCAAAAGGACGCGCCCTACTCGTAGGGCCGGTCCTTTTGGACCGGCCTGGACCGGCCTGCCACCCAATCATGAGACTACTTGGCATCACGTTGTTCCTGCTGGCTTCTTCAGTGGCGCTCCCCGCCCAACAGCCGGCACGCGGTGGTCCACCGCCCGCACCGCGGGATGCAGCCGCGGTGGATCTGACCGGCTACTGGGTTTCGGTGATCGTCGAAGACTGGAAGTGGCGAATGGTCACGCCGAAGAAAGGCGTGTTCGAGGCGATCCCGCTGAACGCCGAAGGCCGTAAGGTCGGGGAGAGCTGGGACCCGGCGAAGGACGAAGCAGCCAACGAGCAGTGCCGCGCCTATGGCGCCGCAAACATCATGCGGCTGCCGGGCCGTCTGCACGTCACGTGGGAGAACCCCAGCGCACTCCGGATTGACACCGACGCTGGTACACAGACCCGGCTCTTGTATTTTGGCGCGCCGCCGCCAGCGGCGGCGCCGAGTTGGCAAGGACGGTCGGTGGCAACGTGGGAGTATGGCCCGAGTCGAGGGCGAGGCGCCGCCCGCATGGGGAATTTGAAGGTCGTGACGACCAACCTGCGAGCGGGCTACGTGCGCAAGAACGGCGCTCCCCACAGCAGCAGTGCAATCGTGACCGAGTACTACGACGTCAACACGCTGCCAAACGGCGAGCAGTGGCTGACCGTGACGACCAAAGTGGAGGATCCTCAGTATTTCGTCCGACACTACCTGACCACTTCGGATTTCAAGAAGCTTCCCAACGCCAACGGGTGGAACCCCACTCCGTGCTCGGCTCGGTAACCCGCCTCCCCTCCTGCGTGGTTGGCGGTCGAGCGTCTTCTGGGCTGCCAGTCGACCGCCTCTCACGTCGCAGAGCAACAGATCGTCTCAAACGGCGTGAGCCAGATCCCGCCTAACGCCTGAACGGTGAAAATATGGACAAGACCAATCGAATCCCGTTTGCAGCGCTTCTGCTCGCCGCAGCGATACTGGTCAACGGGCTCGTGTTCGCTCAAGGCCCCATAGTTCCACCTGATATCGCCGCCGAATGGCGATTGGACAATAACGAACGGGACACGAGCTCGCAGGCACCGCTCGGCGACTACACAGGAATTCCCTTCAACGACGCGGGCCGCTTGCGATCCGAGACGACGCCTGAATCGATCTGGGGCACTCCGGAGTATCAATGCCGGCCGCACTCGGCGCCGCACCAGTGGCGCGGCCTCGGCGGCGCACGGATCCTCAAGGAGCAGGACCCCTTCACACGCGACGTGAACGTGTATCACGTCCAGTTCATGCGGTCGCTCGACCGGCCGATCTACATGGACGGCCGTCCTCACCCGCCGGCGTATGCGCCGCACAGCTGGACGGGCTTCTCGACTGGAGAGTGGATCGGGAGAACGCTGAAGGTCACGACGACGCACCTCAAAGACGGGTACCTTCGGCGCGGAGGCCCGCAGACCACCGACATGTACGCCATGACGGAGTTCATCACCCGACACGACGACATTCTGACGATCGTCACCGTCATCGACGATCCGATCTACCAGGATCAGCCTTACATCCATTCGACAACGTACACGTTTGACGCGACGTTTCGCGTGAACACCGAGACGTGTAATGGGCCGGCGGGCGCCGAAAACGGTGGGACCGACCGCCACTGGGTCCCGCACTTTCTCCCAGGTACAAACAAAGACGTCCTGACCGAATGGATCACCAAGGGAGGCCTGATAGCCGGTGGGGCACGTGCCGTCGTCGGTGCGGAGGATTGGGTTCCCCTCGAGGCGGCTCGCGGTGGGGTGAAAACTCTCTATCCCGAGTATCGGTCAACGTTGAACGGATCGGTGAACATCAACTCGCTGACAGTGCCCGCGTCGAAGTCCGCGATTTCGGCGGACAAACTGATCGCGGCACAGAGTCCACGGGATGGAGAGGTCCACGTCTTGCCGGTGCAAGGCAACGTCTACATGCTGGTTGCCGACGGCACCAACATCACAGCCTCGGTGGGTGCTGAGGGCATCGCGCTGGTGAACACGGGCCCACGGCAGATGTCGGAAAAGGTGTTGGCCGCCTTGAACAAACTGGCAAGCTCCGTGTCGGCTTCACCCACGACCAACAGGTGCTTTGGTGCGACGTGTCCAGGCACGTGGGGGTGGTCGAGTCCGTACATGAACTCGGTGATCACGTCCCCCGGCTCTGCGCGACCCATTCGCTACATCGTCAACACCAGCGCGGCCGCGGACAACACGGGCGGAAACGAGAAGCTTGTGGCGGCCGGGTCCGGTCTTCGGGGTGGCGAGCTCGGCGGGGCGGCTTCAAACGTGGAAGGGGCGCCAGTCATCGCCCATGAGAACGTCCTCAACCGGATGAGCGCACCAGCAGGCAAACAGGCGCCCACGCCGAATGCAGCTTGGCCCACCTTTACCTTCTTCGACGAGTTCTTGAAACTGCCGGCCTATTTCAACGGTGAGGCCGTGATCGTCCACTACGAGCCCGCCGCAAACACGGACGGTGACAGCATCGTGATGTTCCGTCATTCCGAGGTCATCAGCGCCGGTGACATCTTTTCGACCGTCAGCTACCCGATGATCGACATCGCGAAAGGCGGCAGCGTACAAGGCGTGATTCGCGGTTTGAATCACATTCTCGATCTGGCCGTGCCGGAGTACCGATCCCAGGGCGGCACGTGGGTTGTTCCCGGGCGCGGCCGGCTATCGGACACGGCCGACGTCGCGTCGTATCGAAACATGCTGGTGATGATTCGAGACCGCGTGCAGGATCTCATCGGTAAGGGCGTGACGCTCGAGCAGGTGAAGGCTGCCCGCCCGTCGCTCGACTTCGACGGCCGCTACGGATCGACCACTGGAGCGTGGACCACAGACATGTTCATCGAAGCTGTGTACCGAAGTCTTCAAGGAAAAAAGTAGTAGCCATGAACAAGCCTGCGGGAACGATTGCGGCTGCTGTCTGTGCGGGCCTCCTCGGAATCGTCCTGCTGGACAGTCAATTGGGACCTATCGCAGCGCAGCAAGTGCCGGGTGCCGGGTTCGCTGCAATCCCGGGGTTAAAGGGCGGGCAAGACATCTTCGGCCCTTACGAGGTCGTGCCGAACTGGCCGAGGCCGATGTCGGACAGCCTTCCCAATCACGAGAAGTTTACCTGGTCGACCGCAATGGACGTCTTCGCCGAGAGTCCGAACCGTGTCTTCCTGGTACAGAAAGGCGAGTTGGCGCGCATCGACAAAAGGCCGGAGACGAAGTGGGTCCCCGAATTCGGTCCGGGCCTGCAGTATCCCGTTTTCCGTTTGCCGCTGCGGCAGGCTGGTGCTGGCGCGGGCGCCAACCCGCTTGACCCGCCTGCAGACGGAAAGGCAGGCGTGGATTGGCGGTGGGAGCATTGCATCGTAGTTGTGGATGCGAACGGCAAGATCGTCGAGGACTGGACGCAGTGGGACAAGCTCTTTACGCGACCGCACGATGTAGAGATCAGTCCGTACGATCCGGAGAAGCACGTGTGGATCGTGGACGCCGAGGGGCATGCAGTCTACAAGTTCACCAACGATGGAAAGAAGCTGGTGCTGACGCTCGGCACACCGCGAGTGAGGGGCGACGACGACACTCATTTCAGCCGACCGACGTTCTTGGCGTTCATGGATGCGAACACGATGTATCTGGCCGACGGGTACGACGGCACGCGGGTCATCAAGTACGACATGAATGGAAAGAAGCTGATGCAGTGGGGCCAGCGGGGCACGCCCCCTCACGAGACGCGACCCGGCTACTTCAACAGCGTGCATGGCATCGGGGTTGACCCCACGACTCGGCGAGTGTACGTGAACGACCGCACGAATAACCGCGTACAGGTCTTCGATGAGAACGGCAAGTTCCTGGACCAGTGGAATTTCGGCTCACGTCCGCCGATGGATATTCACAGCTTCCGCGTGACGAGCAATCGGAGGCTGTGGGCGGCCGACCAGGGTACTCACAAGATTCTTGGCTACGACCTGGAGGGGCACTTCCTGTACTCGTGGGGTAGTTGGGGCGAGTATCCCGGGGGCATGTGGGGCGTGCACGGGATGTCCAGCGACCAGGAGGGCAACTTTTACGTCGCCGAAGTGAACAACGGACGCATTCAGAAGTACAGACCGCGCCAGGGTGCCAACCCCGCTTTCATCGTCGGCACCCCGTGGAAAGGCGTCTGGTAGCGGGCTTATCGTCGCGGGCGATCGGGCAGTGTTTGCGCGATGGCCAACGAGGCCCAGCTCGTTCCCGCTGCAGAGATCCACTGATGCCGGCCAAACGGAAACCCGCTCTCGAAGTATCGCTGCACGGGGAAGGAATGCGTCTTCACGAGCCACGTGCCGTCCTGATACTGCGTGCCGAGCAGGAACGCCACGCCCTTACGGTACGCTTCGTCGGAAGTGGGCACGCCGGCCACGTGCAACGCATACAGGGATAGCCCCGTCGCATAGGCATCCGGATCCGTCCGCGAGAACTGCGACCATCCACCGCCTGCCTCCTGCTGAGCACGAATCTCGCGAATTGCTTCTTGCACGCGAGCCCGCGGCGCATCGGTCCATACGAGTCCCATCAGGCGCATCCCGCGTTCTTCCGCAGACTTCGCCGGCGCTGCAAGCAGCCACTGCCGAGCTCGTCTCAAGCTTTCTGAGGTCTCGTCCTTCCGGCCGGGGAGCGGATAGGCAACCAACCCGCCGGCGGCCATCGCTGTGTGGCTGATGATGCTGTATTCCAACGGTGGACGGTTGAGGCCGTTGCCGAGCCAGCTCCCATTCGGCATCTGCCGGGCGACGAGCCAATGGGTCATCGTCGCCGTCACTTTGTCGAGTGGATGTCCCTCTTCTGCGAGCCCCAATTGGACGTAACCCACTGTCAGTGCCTCGCCACCGACTGCCGGATCGCCCAGCATCACTCTCGGGGCGTTGGTCTTGAAGAACGTCAGCATGTCATCGAGGTTGCGTCTCACCAATCGCTCGTCGACCTCGATGCCCTTGTGTTTGGCGGTCGCAGCCGCCATCGCCGGCAAGCCGTTGTGGTGGCAAGAAATGCAGGATGTCTTTTCCCGAAACGTCGAGGCCGCGTTGAGGATCTGTGCGACGCTTCTGTTCACCGAGATGCGAGGATCGGTGACACCGCCCTTGTCGGGCGGAGGGATGTCGGCTCGGCGGGGTCCGTTACCGCGGCTCGCGCCGTGCTGTTCGAGCGCTTGAATCTTGGCGCGGTCCCCTTTGTAAATCGCCCAGTCGAGAGAGCTTTCGCCTTCCGTCGTCACGGCATTCGGGTCGGCGCCATGATCGAGCAGCAGTTTCACCGTGTCGGCCCCCTCCGCCTCCGACGTCACGGCGTTCATGAGCGGGGTTCTCCCGTACTGTGCGGGCACACCCACATTGACGTCTGCCCCGAGATCGATCCAACGACCAACCAGCGCTGTCGGCTGCCAGGTGGCCGCCGCGCCCAAGAGATCCTGGGCCGGGGTCGGCGCTTTCGACATCAAGTAGTCGGTCGTCGGCAAGTCCCAACGAGTAAAGCCAACGCGACGCGCCGCGGGCGACAGCGCGCTCGGGTCCAGCCCTTTCTCAACCAGGAAGCGAACGACATCGACATCAGCAGAGCGCACGGCCAGGCTCAGCGCCGTCGCACCGGCGCGATCCTGCACGCGCAAGTCAGCGCCGCGGTCGAGGAGCAGCCGCAGCAATTCGACCGTTCTGGGGTACGCAGCAGCCACGAGGAGCGGCGTTCGCTCCGTCTGGGACCGCGCGTTCACGTTGGCGCCGGCTGACAGGAGGATGCGTGCCTTCTCAACGTTCGGAATGGCCCACATCAAGGCCGTTGCACCCGAGGCGTCCGCCTTGTTCGCGTCGGCGCCATGCTTCAGGAGAAGCTCGACCATCTTGGCGTCGCTGAAGAGCGTGGCGGCCATCAGCGCGGGCGTGCCTTCGGCATCCGCGGCGTTGGCACTGGCGCCGTTCTCGAGCAACCGCTTGACCTCGACAGCCGATCCGCGTTGCAAAGCCGCAAACAAGGCGTCTCGAGACGTATCGGTTTGAGCGGAGACCGCGACGGCAACAAGCGCCACGAGTGACAGTCGAAGGAACATGATGATCACCTCGCCGAACAGGGTCCTAGACACACCCGGGGGCGGCCGTACGACTGGGCTGACATCGCAGATTCTGACACGGAAAACCCCACAACGCCTCTCTTTCCGCGAGTCTCGCGGACTACACCTCTACTGGGCGGGCTCGATTCGCAGGATCATTCCGTCGGCGACTTCCTTGGAGCTGCCTGGGCCATCTTGTCCGTTCTTTTCGGTTGCGACGTACAAATAACCGTCTGGTCCTTGGCGGACGTCGCGGAATCGAATGTCGAGCTGTGTGAGCATGGACTCACGACGATCCGACTGCGGAGCGGGCTGGTTGAACGCCACGCGCAAGAGCTGCTGTCCGCTCAGCGCGCCGATGAAGATATGCCCTTTCCACGCAGGGAACCGGTCGCCGGTATAGAAAGTTAGACTGGACGGGCTGATCGCGGGCATCCAGAACATTCTGGGCATCTCCATGCCTGCCCGCCAGTACCGGCTGCTCCGACACCGCGTTTCCTGTGTACATCTTTCCGAACGACACGAGAGGCCACCCGTAGTTGAAGCCGGGACGAAGCATGTTGAGCTCGTCGCCACCCATTGGCCCGATCTCGGTTGCCCAGAGCGCCCTCGTTTCAGGATGCCATGCAAGGCCCTGCACGTTGCGATGTCCGTATGTATAGATCTCGGGTTTGGCCCCGCGGCGGCCAACAAACGGATTGTCGGGAGGCGCGCTCCCATCGTCTCTAAGCCGCAGCACCTTGCCGACATGGCTCCCGAGGTCTTGCGCGAGGATACGTGCGCTGTCGTCGTCGGTAAAGACCTTCGCGTCGCGGTCGCCGACCGTCAAGTACACCATCCCATCTGGTCCGAACTCGGCTCGTCCGGCCGCAGCTCCCGTGCCCCATGCGTCGGCGACGAAGATTTCTGAGACCTCTGTCAACGCTGTTCCATCGAAATGCGCGCGCGCCAGGGCTATCGTCGTCTTCTGCGCATCGGCGCCCTTCGAGTACGAGAGATACACGAAACCGTTTCGTGCGAACTGCGGGTGCACGACGACCGAGTTGAGGCCTCGAGCTTGCAGCGAGGCCACCGGCCAGCCTGCAACCGGTTGAGGATCGAGATTGCCCTTCCGAACGATGCGGAGCCGCCCGGGCAACTCGGTCACCAGCATGTTGCCATCGGGCAGGAACGCGATGTGCCAGGGATGGACGAGCCCCGCGACCACGGTCTGGACTCGAATCCGAATCAGCTCTCCGCGAGCACATCCACCGTGCGGCTCTCCGTTCGGCGAGCACGGGCCTGGCGTGTACGTGTCGAACACCAGTGGCGTCGCGGCGTTTCCGCTCGAGGCTTGTTGAGCAGCGCTCGTCACGACACCAGCGACAAGGAGCAGCGCGGCGACTACCAAGGTGGCTGATTGACGAACGTTCATGATTTGCGGTCCCTCCGTCGTGCTCGCGGGGGCTAAGCGCCAGGCTTGTCGCGGGGGCTAAAGCCCCCGCGCTACAAGGTACCCGTAGAGCGCACGCCTTAGCGTGCGCGTGTCCCAGCGCGCTACAGGTACCCGTAGAGCGCACGCTTTAGCGTGCGCGTATCGCAGCGCGCTCCTCTGCCCGATGCCCTGAGAGGATATTGAACATCCCGTAGTTGCCCTCGTGGCACGCAACCTCGAAGAGCTCACCTCCGGTCCGGTCCATCGACTGCTCGATCGTCCACGGCTTGGTGAACACGGTCGGATCCTCGATCGTGGCCTGGTACGTGAGGGTGTTGGCCTCCGTCCGCGTGAAGCGTTCAACGACGCGCAGGTTCTCATCGCTGAGGCCGTTCAAATAGCCGACGCCGAAGCGGCTCTTTTCGTTGAACTTCAGATTCTTCGTTTCCACGACGAGCGTGTTGCCGTCCCAGCGTCCACGCGAGTCCCCGGTCCATTGCTGGACGGTCTGCGCCAGGTGTGGTCGTCCATCGAGCGGGATGACCCGCGTATCGTGGTTCATCTCGACGAGGATCGTCACGAAGCCCGGAGTCTGGACGATTCTGTAATTGTTGTTATAGGGCTCGGGCAACATCGGCACCGTCGCGCCGAACAGGATGCATCGTTCGGTCAACCATCGGTCGTCCGGGCGGTCGGCCGGACTCGCGGCCTCGCGCTTTTGGCGCGCCTCGACTTTCTTCTGCGCCTCGGGAGTGAGCGCGGGGATTTTCCCGTCTGGCGGATCGATCACGAGCGAGGTCCGGCGGCTCTTGACTCCGCGCGAGCCTCGCTCGAAAAACGCGTCGTTATAGGCGCCGACCTCGCCCGGCCGCGAGGGGCGATCGGCATTTGTCTGTTCGACGCGGAGCTTGGCGAAGGCAGCCGCCTCTTCGACGGTAAAGAACTCCTTTGACGCGAGCTCTGGGGGCCGTTGCAGGGGTGTCAGCGTCGCGTTCGTCCAGTTTCCCTCCAGGTCGGGATCGCCCCAAGGCAGACGGGACAAATTCTGCGTTTGAGCCCGGCCGACGGCGACCAGACACACGACGGCGAGGCTGGCCGAAACGACAGTAGCGAAGGATCGGGACTGCATGATGACCTCCCATCGGCTCCACACGACCAACGAGCCTCGTCCAGTTACGGGGCAGTGTAACCCGCAACGGGCCCCAAGGTGACCCGCGACCTTGCGATGGGCTTTGACCTCGAAATGCATCGCCCATAGTATTGCGGCACCGCGGTGGCGAGTGGGTTCATCGCGGTACACGTCGCGAGTGAACTCTGCGGCCCCGGTGCTCACGTCGGGCGGGTCCTTTTGGACGCGCCTGGCCTGTTCTAAAGGACCGGCCCGACGAGCGCCGCACGCGGAGGGTGACGTGTCAATCGTGACGAGCGCCGACGCGCACAACGAAAAGCGATCCGCTATGAAAGATTCGATGATTCTTGCAGTGGCGTTCTCGATGCTCCTCGGCGGGTCCGAGGCACGAGCACAAGCGCCGGTCCGGCTCACACTGGACGATGCCCTGGTCCGCGCGGTCGAGACGAGCCATCGTCTCGCCGAAATGGACGCAAGGCGCGCTTCGTTAGACGCGGCAGCCCAGGGGCAGGATGCGACCGACAGGCCGGTCGTCTCGCTGCAGGCGGGTTATACCCGTACCAATCACGTGCCGAGGTTTTTCGTGCAGGATCCACTCGGTCGATTGACGCTGCTGTATCCGGACTTGCCGAATAACTACCGCACGCGGATTGATCTTCAGTGGCCTATCTACACGGGCGGCCGAGCGGATGCGCTGACCCGCGCGGCACGAGCGGATGCCGATGCGCTCGGACAGGATCGCGCAGCCGCGCAGGCCGACCTGAGGCTCGAGGTCACACGCGCATACTGGTCGCTCGTGACGGCGCGCGCATCGGTGGGAGTCGTGGAGCAGGCGCTGGCGCGCATGGATGCGCACCTCGGTGACGCGCGCAGCAGGCTTCAGAACGGCCTCGTTCCTCCGAGCGACGTGCTGTCGAGCGAGGCCCTGCGCTCGAGGCAACAAATGCTGCTGATCGAAGCGCGCAATCTGCAGGAGTCGGCCGCAACCGACCTGCGTCGCCTCGTGGGTCTGCAGCCTGATGCACCTGTGGAGATCGACGCCGCCCTTATTCCGCCTCCCGCGCCGGCGGCGATTGCTGCGGCGTTAGTCGATCAGGCGCGCCTCGGTCGGCCTGAACGCCGTGCGTTTGAGATTCGGATGCAGGGCGCCGACGAGCGACAGGCTGCTGCCAAGGCCGGCCGCCGACCGACCATCACCGTGGGGGCCGGGGACGACTTCTCGAAACCCAACCCAGCCATCTTCCCTCGCACCGACGAGTGGCAAAACACGTGGGACGTGGGTGTCGATCTCAACTGGTCGTTGTGGGACGGGGGACGCGTCGGATCGGAGGTCGCCGTGGCCGTCGCCAACCGCCGCGCCGTCGAGGCGGGCCTTCGCGAATTCGACGCGATGCTCGACAGCGACGTGCGGCAACGCAGGTTGGATCTGGAATCGGCGTTGGCAGGCATCGCCTCCGCCGAGGACGGTGTCCGCAGCGCGACAGAAGCCCGCCGGGTCCTGGCCGAGAGATATTCCGCCGGAATTTCGACCAACACCGACGCCCTCGACGCCCAGTCCGCGCTCATGCAGGCGGAGCTCGATCGCACGCGAGCCATCGCAGATGCACGCCTCGCCGCCGCGCGTCTGGACCGCGCCCTGGGGCGCTGAGCAGCCCGGCGGGCGTACAGGACAGTGTCGAGCAGGTTGGTATAGAATGCCGCGCATCACGCCGCGAATCCGTCGCTGGCGAGACTCTCGCGCCTCATCGAGATCGAGCGCCACGAGTCGCGATACGACACCTACCAGAGTGGCCGTGACCCTGCTGTGGCGTTCAGAATGAAGAGACAAATCCCATGAGTCGAGTGAAGACTTCGCTCTCGCTGCTGCTGGTCTTGGTCGTCGTTGTGGGACTGACGATGTACCTGCAGGTCGTCTCGCTCGACAGCCGCCAGGCATCTGACGTCACGCCGGCGGCCGCCACCGTACCAGCGGACAAGTCGACGACCGCGATTGGGGCCCTGGGCCGGATTGAGCCCGGAGACGGCGTCGTGCGACTCGCCGCACGGAGCCTCAGCGGGCAGGCATCGATTGTCGCCAAGTTGCGGGTCCGCGAAGGAGACCAGGTGAAGGCCGGGCAAGTCGTTGCGGAGCTCGACAGCACCGATCAGCTCCAGGCGACATTTCAGCTGACGCAGGCCCAGATAGAGGTGGCCCGCAAGCGCCTGGAACAAGTGCAGGCCGGCGCCAAGACCTCAGACATCGCGGCCCAGCGAGCCGAGATCGAACGGCTGAACGTGGAGCTCGAGAACGCTCGAAGGGACCTCAAACGGTACGAGGGGCTCAACGCGACGAAGTCGATCGCCGAGGCCGAGTTGGACGAGGTCCGCACTCGCGCCGAGTCGCTGATGAGGTCGTCGCGACAAGCGAGCGACCGTCTGACCAGTCTGTCCGAAATCCGCCCGGTCGATGTGGACGTTGCGCGAGCCGAGCTGGAGAGCAGCATTCGAGAGGCGGTGCGCGCGCGCGCCGAATATATGGCCAGTCTCATTCGCTCCCCACTGGACGGCCGAATCATCAAGATCTACGCATGGCCCGGAGAAGAGGTCGGGCCCGATGGCATCCTAGAGATGGCCAAGACGGACCTGATGTATGTGCTCGCCGAGGTGGCAGAGGTCGACATGGCACGCGTGCGCGCCGGCCAGCGCGCCCAGATTACCGGACTCGGGTTACCTGCGGCGCTCGTCGGCACCGTGGAAACCGTTGGGCTGAAGGTGAGAGAGAACAGCGTCATGCAGCTCAGTCCTGCGCAGTTCTCGGATGCGCGGATCGTCGAGGCGAGGATCCGGCTGGACAACGGCGCTCAAGTTGCGCATCTCATTCACTTGCGCGTGAACGTGGTGATCGATCCGCAGTCGTCCACCAGTCCGCGTGCTGACGGTCGATGATCAACCAGCTCGCCTGGCGGCAGCTCACGAACGAGAAGCTGCGTCTGTTCGCCGCAGTCGCAGGCATCACCTTCATCGCGATGCTGCAGCTGATGCAGTTCGGATTTAGCGCTGCCCTCTTTACGACAGCGACAACCGTCTATTCCAAGCTCCAAGCCGATCTCGTGTTGGTCAGCACTCACTACGAGTACATGATCGCGCCTGGCGACATCCCCCGGCGTCGCCTCTACCAGACCTTGATGCACAAGGACGTCAAGTCGGTTGCTTCTGTGCACTTGAGCATCGCGCCATTCAAGGATGCGGAGACCCATGACACTCGCCAAGTCCTCTTGATTGGCGTTAGTCCCGACGAGGACGCCATCGATGCCGCCTCGATCGGCGCAAATCTCGCACAGCTCAAGATTGCGGATACCGTGCTCCTCGATTCGCGGTCGCGCCCCGAGTACCGACCGATTCTCGCGCGCTTCCGCAGAGACGGGATCCTTGTCGCGGAAGCGACGGGCCGGCGGATCGAGGTCACCGGTCTCTTTGAGATGGGCTTGGGCTTCACCGGAAACGCGAATATGCTGACGAGCGATTCCACGTTTCGGCGCATTTTCAGCACTCACGAAGGAGCCATCCAGCTCGGCCTCGTTCGTCTGAACCCCGGCAGCGACGTCGAGGCCGTCCGCGCCTCGCTGGCGGCAGCATTGCCGGCAGACGTGCAAGTTGTGACCAGAGAGCAGTTCCTCCAGATGGAGCGAGACTACTGGGACCGCACGCAGCCCGTTGGTTTCATCTTCAACAGTGGGCTTTTCGTGGCACTGATCGTAGGCGCCGTGATCGTCTATCAGATTCTTTACACCGACGTCACCGGCCACCTGCCGGAATACGCAACGCTCAAGGCAATGGGCTATCGGGATCGTTCGCTGTACATGGTGGTCATTCAGGAAGCCGTGATCCTCTCGGTCTTGGCGTTCCCGGTCGGTCTCGTCTTTGCGCTGGGGATTTACTACCTGACCCGGGAGGTGACCGGTCTGCCGGTCACAATGACGTTCGCCCGAATCGCCACCGTGTTCTCCTTGACAATGGTGATGTGTACGTTGTCGGGGCTGATGGCCATGCGCAAGCTGAAATCTGCGGATCCGGCGGACGCCTTCTAGTGGCCGCAGGACACATGAGGGACTGATCGTGGCGCCGGCGATCACCATCAGGAATCTCAATCACCATTTTGGTAGCGGAGATCTACGCAAACAGATCCTGTACGACATCTCCGCCGACATCCATCCCGGCGAGATCGTCATCAACACGGGCCCATCGGGATCCGGTAAGACCACGCTCCTGACACTGGTATGCGGCCTGCGGTCGGTCCAAGACGGAAGCGTTCAGACACTCGGCGTGGAGTTGAACGGCGCCAAGCAGGAGACGCTTGTCCAGGTCCGCCGGAACATTGGCTTCATCTTCCAGGCGCACAACCTGCTCGACGCCTTGACAGCCTGCCAGAACGTACAAATGGGTGCGCATCTCGACAACCCAGGCACGCTCAAAGAGTCGCGCGAGAGAAGCATCGCGATGCTGTCCGCTGTTGGGTTGGAAAAGCGAATCGACCACTATCCACACCAGCTCTCGGGGGGCCAGAAGCAGCGCGTGGCTGTGGCCAGGGCGCTCGTGCGGCAACCGAAGATTGTGCTGGCCGATGAACCCACGGCCGCGCTCGACAAGGCCAGCGGGCGCGAGGTCGTCGAGATCATGCACAGGCTGGCCAACGATCAGGGGTGCGCGATCTTGATGGTCACGCACGACAATCGCATCCTGGACATCGCCGACCGTATTCTGACGCTCGAGGACGGGAAGATTTCGTCGTTCACCGCTGGTATCGCCGCGACGACCCAGAACCTCATGACGGCATTCACCAACATGCAGCGCAAGGGAGAGCTCGAGCGCCATCTGCGGGAAATGCCGGATGCGAAGTTCGTCAAAACACTCGAGGATGTGACATCTGAGTTCGAAGCGCTCCTCAGGACGATGGACGTGGTCAATGCGGACGCCACACGCGCGCTCTTGGAGCAAGTCATGGAACTCACTGCGATCCGGATTCGGGAGCTACTCCGGGCCAGGCGTGCGACTGTGTACTTGGTGGACAAAGCGCGTGGCATGTTGCGGGCCAAAATCGTGCATCACACGGGCGCTGGCCCGCTCGACATCGAGATGCCGATTGGGACGGGCATCGCGGGACGCGTCGCCGAGACCGGTGAAACGATCAACCTGGTCAACGCCTACACCCACCCCGATTTCAACCCCGTGTTCGACCAGGCGAATCCGTTGCGGGCGGAGCTTGGATTGACCAAGCAGGTGTTCACCACGCAGTCGATGCTATGCATGCCGGTCTTTGACCGCCAGCACTCAGTCATCGGCGTGGCGCAATTGCTCAACAAGGAGAACGACAGCACCTTCGGCCCCGACGACGAACGGACGCTTCAGGAGTTTTCCGGATCATTGGGGATCATTCTCGAAACGTGTATCCGCCTCGCGGTGTGAGCCCGTTCTCGGCCTTTTCCTGATACCCTCTTCAACCTCTTCTGTCTGACCTTCTGCACCGAGCTCGACGGCGTGCTGCATCGCCACAACCCGATCGGCTGGAGCCAAGACTCATCGCACGCTAGTGCCGTTTTCGCTTCAACGGGACACGGAGACGCCGAGACGTGGCTTCGACGTGCGGTTGGTGATGCAAACCTAGAACGTGTAGTCGAAGCCGACGACCGGCGTAAATCGTGCGGTGACTCCGCCGTCGGTCAGCGCGACCAGCACGTTGGCGTTGATCAGAAGGTTGCTTCCCACATTGAATTTACCGCCAAGCGCCAGACTCACCAGATTCAAGGTCCCCTCGCTCGCCGCGTATTCCTGCTGAGTGACCGAACCGGCTACGCCAGCCTGATTGAAATAGCTCCGCGTTCGGTCGGCCAACTGAAGCCGGCCCGCGTCGATCAACGTGCGCCCAATGATGTCGGCCGACAGAGTCACCGTCGGGGCCGCGATGATTTCAGTCCCGAACCGGTACTGAAACTCATTCGCGAGGGTCACCACGTCTGAGTTACCCGAGGCAAGAAACGCCGTGTTGAAATGTGGCGCCACTCGTCCGATCGAGGATGACCCGATGAGTGAGACGTTGACCGACGCTGCGCCCGCGCCCAGGAGGTTTTCCGCATCGCCGGTCGGGAGCTTGACGTCGAGCCCGGCCGCCAGCCCGCCGCCAGGCGTAGACAAGAATCGATACTTGGTGCGCACCAGGATGTCGCCGATACCGGTGGCGGAGCCGTCGTCTGAAAACGATTCTCGGTCGGTCCCGTTCGGGAACACGTGGATTGGCGAGGCGTCGCCCGTCGCGAACCTGAGGACTTTTGCGTCAACGGTCGCGTCCATGTTGACGCTAACAATGGGAACAGCCACAGCGATGTCGAGGTTGTTCGCAACACCGTAGTTGGCGAACATCGTGAACGTCGTGCTGGAAACCTTCAGCTTGAGCGATGCCTCTACGACGTCGCCCTCGAAGAAGAGGCTGCCCGGAATATCGAGATGGTCAAGGTAGAACTTGACGTCGCCATTCTGAAGATCGTTCCCCTCGAACGACGAGTAGCTCGAATGCTGAAAGCTGGCTCCGATGGTCAGCCTCGACTTCCCGTTTGTCAGCGCCCGGTCGGCGAACGTCGGCCCGAAGCTGTCGGTCGCGCGCTGAAATGTGCCGAGCGCGGGGTCAAGCATGAAACTGAATCCCCCCGTCGGCGAGCTGGTGGGAAAGGTCGCCAACTGCGCCACCAACTGCTGGTTGAACAAATAGGGAGCGATCACCTGGTCGGTTCCAGGCAGAAAGTGCGCTTCGTGCGATTGGAATCCTGGAGGTGGCGGCGCGAGTCGGACTTCCGCTTGAATCAGATTCACGAGCAAATTCGACAAGGGCTGATCCTGGGCGAGAGCCTTGGTGGGTGCAGACAACGCAAAGGCGCAAACGAGACAAAGCGATACAACGAATCTAGTCATGAAGTCCTCGCCGGAGGCCGGCGGCGAATGCGTTTATGCAGCGTGGCAGCCTGCGTGAGTACCCGTCAGAACGCCACGGAATTGGGGCCGAAGTATAACACGGCGCCGCGGAGGGCCTCGCTAACGGATGGCGTCGATATACCAGCCATTGGCTCCGCGGCGCAGGAGGAATACGGTCTGTAGAGAGGTCTCCTGAACTCGACCAACACGTGGCTGCGCGCGGATTCTGCGAGTGCCGGTCACGGTTGCCGTGTCGCTCAGCACGCTGATCTGAGGATTCTCGAGCGTCACCTGGTATGACCGCAACACACCCAAGGACTCCTGCAGCGCGTTTGGAGCCGACGGCCAGACGCGACGTACCGCTGACGCGTCAAGACGCTGATATCCGAGAGTGAATTGGTTGAGCACGTCTCGTATCAAAGCGGTATCTCGCGCGGTCTGTTGGGCGTTCACCGGCGGCGTGACAGGGGCCGCGGGTGCGGGTTCCGGCGGTCTCGTGACCGGCGCCTCTTGCGGGCGCGCCACTGGCACTTGCGGTGTGGGCTGTGGAGCGGGTTGTTGAACCGATGGTGCGGCAACTTGGGGCGTTGCCGACGGGCTCGAGGGTGGGATGGATGGAGCTGGGTCTGGCGGCGGCGCCGTCGTCGGTCTCCCTTCCGCTACCTGAGTCTGGGGCGCCGCCGAAGCTCCACGGCTTGGCGTGACAACAGGCGGTGCAGATGCGCCGCCAGGCGTAACCGGTGAGGCGCCTCGGGCAATAGGGGCGGCTCCCCGAGGAGTCGGCCCGCCGCTGCGCGCGGGCGGGGCGTCTGCAGGAGGGACCGTGGTGGCGCCGCGCGCGGCCGGAACGGGGCCGACGCCAGGCACCGCAGCCGGTTCGGGGCCGGCGCCGGTTTGGGTCTCGCTTGGAGGTGCGGCAGCGGGCGAAGTCGGTACGCCCCCGCCGGTTTCAGCAGGAGGAGTGACAGCTGGAGGAGGGACGACGACGCCGGTCGGAGGCGCGCCACCGGAGTCAACCGCGCCGGTCGGTGCCTCGTTCGATGGAGGGGTCATCATCCGCCAGACACCGACGACACCCAGGATCACGACCGCCGCTGCGGCCACACCCAGCCAAGGCCGGCGCGTTCCCGAAGTACCGGCGGCGGCTCGCTCAGCCTTGCGTTTCTCCTCGGCAGCCTTCTTCTCAGCAGCCTTTTGTTCCTTGGCCGCCCTCTTCTCTGCCGCCGCACGCTCTTCTGCGGCCCTGCGCTCCTCGATGGCCTTCTGCTCGGCGGCGCGTTGAAGGTCGGTAATTTCGACCACGACGGCGGAGACGCCGGCGTGCTCCGGGCGATGCTTGCGCAGGGCGGTGAGCGCAGGTGCGAATTCTCCGCGGGACGCGAGCGTGCGCGCACGCGCGATAACCTCGCTGGCTGCCTTCTCTCGCGCCCTCACAGCGGCGTTCACTTCGGCGTCGAGGGCAAGGGCCTCGCGATTTCCTGGCGCCATCGCCATGGCGTCGGCAACGACAGCCGCCGCCGCGTCCAACGCGCCGCGCTGAAATTGCTCTCGAGCGCGCGCGAGCGTCTGCTGCAACGCAGACAGGGCGTCTACGGCCTGGCTGACCGCATCAAGCTCAACGTGGGTGCGATCACGTTGACGGGCACGATCGAGCGCGGCCTTTGCCTCCTGCAGCCGTCCGGCCTCGAGAGCCTGCCGCGCCGTGGTCAGATGCTGGCCAGCCTCGCACCGGGCGATGAGCGCGTGGACCTCGGGCCGGAGCCTTTCGAGTGCCGCGCTTGTCAGCTCGCTCGAGTCGAACTGAATGGCCGTCAGCTGAGCAAGGGCCCCTGCCAAGTCGCCGTTGATCGCGGCTGCACCCGCCGCGCGCACCATCCCTTCAGCCTTGGCCGCGTATTCCTCGCGCTTTCGCTGCTCGGCAGCGGCACGTGCCTCGGCGGCCTTCCGCTCCTCGGCGGCCTTCCGCTCCGCGGCGGCACGCGCTTCTGCAGCACGGCGCTCCTCGGCCGCTTTCCGTTCGGCGGCGCGCTGCATCTCGAGAATTTCGTCAATGGCCGTGGAAACCGCGGCCTGCTCGGGCCGGTGCTTGCGCAGGCTGGCGACCGCGGGTCCGAACTCGCCTCGAGCCGCCATTGCCTGTGCCCGCTCGATAACCTCTTTGGCCGCTTGGTCGCGCGCGGCCACTGCCGTCTTCACATCGGTCTGAAGGTCTGCGACCTCGCGATGCCCAGGAGCCAGCGCCACCGCGTCGGCAAGGGCAGCCTGTGCTACGTCGAGCGCACCGCGCTGCAGCTGATCGCGGGCGCGCGTCAGCGCCAGCTGAAGAGCCGATGCCTTATCGATCGCCTGTTTGACCGCATTGAGTTCAGGGTGTGTCTGGTCTCGCTTGCGCGCGAGGTCGAGCGCCTCCGAGGCCTCGCGCAGGTGTCCGGCGTCGATGGCTTGCAGCGCTGCGGCCAGATGCTGCCCGGCCTCAAACTGCGCAACGAGTGAGTTGACGTCGGGCTGCAGCCGTTCGAGCGCGGTACTCGTCAACTCTTCGGCCCCAAACTGGATGCCGGCAAGTTCGGCGAGAGCCTCCGTCAGGTCGCCGCGAGCGGCCATGGCGCGCGCTGAACGTACTATCCCGGCGGCGGTCGCCGCGTACTCCTCACGTCGCCGCTGGTCGGCGGCGCGTGCCTCCGCGATTCGCCGTTCTTCTGCAGCTTTCCGCTCGGCGGCGGCCCTCTGCTCGGCGGAGCGTTGCTCAGCAGCCCGGCGTTCCTCGGCAGCCTTCTTCTCGGCTGCGCGCTGCAACTCGACGATCTCGGCGACGGCTGCGGCCACGTCGGCGTGCTCGGGTCGATGCCTGCGCAAGGCCTCGAGGGCAGGTGCGAACTCACCGCGTGCGGCACGCGCACGCGCGGCTGTGACGACGTCTTTGGCCGCCCGTTCGCGCGCAGCCACCGCCGCGACGACGTCGGCCTGGAGGGCCACGATATCCCGATGCCCCGGCGCGAGGGCGGCGGCCTCGGCAAGCGTGGTCTGAGCGGCATCGAGCTCACCGCGTTGCAACTGATCGCGGGCGCGCGCTACTGCCTGCTGTCGAGAGACGGCGACGTCAAGAGCCCGACCGACGGCGACAAGGTCTGGATGCGAGCGGTCCCGCTGGCGAACCCGATCGAGCGCAGCTTTGGCGTCCTGTACCCGCTCATCCGCCAACGCCTTGCGGGCGGCGGCGAGGTGCTGTCCCGCCTCGCACTGGGCGATGAGCGCGTGAACCGCGGGTTGCAACTCTTCGAGCGCGGTGCTCGCCAGCTCTCCACCGAACTGAATGCCGGCGAGTTGCGCGAGGGCCTCCGTGAGTTCACCGCGGCCGGCGCGGGCGCGCGCCGCCTCCACGATGCTCGCTGCCGTCGAGGCGTACTCATCGCGTAGCTGCCGCTCGGCAGCCGCGCGCTCTTCGGCGGCCTTTCGCTCCTCGGCTTCTCGTTCTTCCGCAGCTTTCCGCTCTGCAGCCGCGCGATCTTCGGCAGCCTTCTTTTCGGCGGCGGCTCTCGCTTCGGCGGCGCGGCGTTCCTCAGCGGCCTTTCGTTCCGCCGCGGCCCGCGCTTCAGCCGCTCGACGTTCCTCGGCCGCTCTCTGCTCGGCGACGGCGCGCTGTTCGGCGGCCTGATGCTCCTCCGCGGCCTTCCGTTCAGCCGCGGCCCGCGCCTCAGCGGCTCTGCGCTCATCGGCGGCCTTCCGTTCGGCGACACGCTGCAGCTCGAGGACCTCGGCCATCGCCGCATTGACGGCCTGGTGCTGGGGTCGATGATCGCGCAGAGCGTCAAGGGCCGAGACGAAATTGCTACTAGCCGCCAGCGCCCGCGCGCGGGCGACGACCTGGCTGGCCGCGCGTTCCCGCTCGTTTGCCAAAGCCTGCGCCGTCGCTACCTCACGCCCAATCTCGTGGAGATCGGGCTCCAGCGCTGTCGCGTCGCCGCCGGAACTGGTAATAGCCTCAGCCTGCTGCAGATGCTGCCGCGCGACCTCGACGTTCCCCTCGCCCAGCTCTTTCTTGGCCGACGCCAATAGCTGCCTCGCCAGCTCTATCTGATTCGCGTCGGAAGCGAGTGTCCTCGGCTGTGTGTCGAGATCGCCAGTGAACGCCGTGACGGGGCCCTCATCGGATCCGTCATGCATCGCGTCACGAAGGCGATTTCTCGCCTGTCGGAGCTCGCTTCGCATGACCTCCAGATCCTGGTACCGCGCATCCGGAGCCTTCTCCATAGAACGGCGCAGTATTGCTGTGATCGCAGGATCCAGATTGGCGCAGACTTCGTCGACCGGAGCCGGCTCGGTGTGCAGGATGCTGTGCAACACGGCAAAGTTGTCGCCGGGGAAAGCCCGGTTGAACGTGAGCAGCTCGTAGAACACGAGGCCAACAGCGAACACGTCGCTTCGATGATCCGCAGCGCCGGGGACAATCTGCTCCGGCGACATGTAGTTCGGCGTGCCCATCAGCATCCCTAACCGCGTGAGTGCCTGCTCGCCGGTACGAAGCTCGTTGATTCGAGCGATCCCGAAATCGAGAATCTTCACCATCCCTTCGGAGTCGACCAGAATATTGGCGGGCTTGATGTCGCGATGTACGACGCCTGCCTTATGGGCGTACGCGAGCCCGCGGCACAAATCCTCGATCACCCGCACCTTCCACCCGACCGACAGCGGCAGTCGGCGCTTGATGATGTCCGACAGGGTGTCGCCAGGGATGTACTCCATGGCTATGTACGGCATCGCCTCATGTTCGCCAACGTGGAACACGGTCACGATGTTCTGATGCCGTAGACGGCCCGCGGAACGGGCCTCACGAGCGAACCGCTCGCGCAGCTCGGGACTATCGATGCCTTCTCGAAGAAGCTTGATCGCTACGAGGCGATCGATGGCAGGATCGTGCCCAACATAGACGGCTCCCATGCCGCCCTTGCCGAGCACTCTGACCACTTCATACGGACCGATATGGCTAGGTATGGACCCCACACGCTCTCGCGGCAGAGGCGCCGTTTGCGAGTGGCTATAATACGACGTCTCTTGGCCAACCCCCCAATCCGAATCTCTGCCGGTGCAAACTGATGAACGTTCGCGGTATCTCTCATACGGGCAACCTTCGGACCAGCAACGAGGACGCCATGGCCTGGGACGAAGCCATCGGTTTTGTGGCCGTAGCAGACGGTATGGGTGGTCACCAAGCTGGCGAGGTCGCCTCGAGCACCGCCCTCGACGCAGTGCTGAGCTTCATGCGGCGCAGCGCGTCTTCCGACGACTTCACCTGGCCTTTTGGTGTCAACCCGAAGGTGTCGCTGACGGCCAACCGCCTCATAACGGCCCTGCAGATCGCGAACCGGCGTGTGTTCAAGCGCTCGGAGGAGGTTCGTGACTACGTCGGCATGGGTACAACGCTCGTTGCACTAGTCGTCGAGGGATCGAGGGTGACCTTGTCCAGCGTAGGCGACAGCCGCTGCTACCTGCTGACTGAGGGACGGTTACAGCAGCTCACCCGCGACGATTCCTGGTTGACGATGCTGGCGGATGGGCCGGACTTCACGCCCGAGAAACTGAAGAATCACCCGCTCCGGAATGTCCTCACCAAAGTCGTCGGGGCCAAGCCCGAGCTGGAAGTGACCGCCCAAGAGGTGACGCTGACCGACGAAACCCTGCTCCTGTGCTCCGACGGGCTCCACGGAGCTTTGCCCGCCGAGGTGATGGCAAAGATACTCACAGACGAGCGTGATCTGGACCGGGGCGTTGATGCTCTGGTGAAGGCGGCGCTGGAGCGGGACGGTAAAGACAACATCACCGCAGTGCTCGTACGCGCGTGACTGACGAGTCAGAGATCACCGCGAGTCGTTCGCAACGGTGAACTTCCACAGCTGACCGCGTGCGGCCACATCCACAGACCGAGCGTGGTCGGGATGCTCTCGCCTGAACTTGAGCGCCACCGCCCGATCGCTCAATGACCCTTCAGGGTCCTCCGCCCCGCTGTAATGAACGAGATACAGGCCATACCTGGCGCCTGGGGCCTCCTCGACGCGCAGCTCCCGTAGGAAGCCGCTGCCCACTATCTCCTCCACGCTCGAATGGCCCGTTCGCGACTGTGCCGACCAGGTGTTTGCATCGACGAAGGCCAACGATGGGCGCTGGAGCAACGGATGTTCAACAGGGCTTGGCAGCGACTTCATGTCCCACCCGATGAGAATCTTTTCGTGGCCGAACTCGGCCACATAGATCATCGCTCCTGGGAAATGATCGACCTCGAGTGCCGTGACGCGAAAAATCCCAACAGTCTGAGGCACGCCCGGGACAACAGGGACAGGCGCAAGCGTGGCCCCCCTGCCGAACCCGACGGCGTGCACGGGCGTCACCGCGTCCAGCGTCGCGGCGCTGGACCTCACCTTGACGGCCGCGCGGCGCCGCGGCCCCACACGAGTGCACCACTGCTCCGCCAGCAGCATGAGCTCGGCATGGTGATCGATGTGGGCGTGGGTCAGGAAGATGTCGAGGGGCCACTCCCACTGGAACACCGACAGATCGCAGAGGCCGTCGATCGTGCCGAGCCCCGCGTCGAACAGCAGATTGGTGACAGCGGTGCCGTCGACGATGTGCGTGAGCAGCCCTGACGTGTGCCCGCCGCGAAGCTGTCCGTGGCGCCGCTTCTCCGACCAGAACGCATGATCCTTGTTTACCTGCTGATACAGGACCTCTTCCGCCATCCGGGATCCCTGCGCCTGTCAGCTCGCAAACGGCGGTGGGTCGAAGACGGAAAGGATCTGTTGCACCATCGCCTCGCGCGAGGGAAACCGCGACTCGTCGTAACAGCCGAGCGGGTTTGCGACCGTGTTGACGAGGCACCTGTTGCAGTAGCTGCACGGTTTCTCGGGGCGGTCGGCCCCTTGCGCGAACAGCTGCACCAGATTGTTGTTGGCGACGAGCGGCCGCGCGATCGTGACGGCGTCGCAACGGCCGTCGGCGATCGCCTGCCGAATCACCGACGCTGTTTGAAAGCCCCCGGTGCAAAGCACCGGTATTCCCACTGACTGCTTGATCGCGGCTGCATCATCGAGGTTCGCGCCCTCGATCGTCTTCACGCCGCTCCTCACCCATAGCCACCGAAAGAACGGGCCAGTCAGCCGGTTCCTTGCTGCCCAGTAGTTGAGAAACGTTCGGCTACCGCTCGGGATCATCGTCGGATACAGACTCACAAACGTGTCGAGCGGCAAATCCCCAGCCGGATTCCTGGGATGGGGAAACGAGCTTCCCGTGGAGACGTGGATAGCGTCGACCCCGGCCTGTTGCAGCCACGTGCACACCTGCAACGAGTCGGTCAGCGTGTTCCCTTTGTGGTCCCAGAACCGGACCGCATTGTTGTGCTCCGTCACGCTGATCTTCATCTGCAGGTGAAAGTCGGCGCCAACGCGGGCGCGGATCGCGCGTACGATCTCGAGGACGAATCGCGCTCGGTTCTCGAGCGAACCGCCGTACTCGTCAGTCCGGTCGTTGATGCCCGCGCTCAGGAACTGCGTGATGAGATAGCCGTTGGCGCCGTGAAGCTCGACTCCATCGAGACCCGCCTCGCGTGCCCTTCGCGCACCCTCCGCGAAAGCCTGCACTGTCTGACTGATCTCGCCGACGGTCATCTGCTGACACGGAAGCCCGTGGATGGGCTCACATCGAGCGGTGGAACTGTGCCCGGATGCGAACTCGAAGCCGGCAACATCGCGTTGACGGCCCGCGTGACTGAGCTGCAGGATGAACTTACAGTCGTGCTCGTGGACGCGTTTGCCGAGCTCGCGCCAGAAGGGAATCCGCTCGTCGCGGTCGATGGTCGCGTAGTTGGGGACGATGCGGCCGCGCATCTGCACCGGAACGAACGAAGAGACGATGGCCCCGACGCCCCCGCGTGCGAACTTTACTTCCCAGTTGATGCGGGCCTGGTTTCCCGAACCGTCGAAGTTGTCGAAGCGCCCCGAGATGTTCGAGCGGAAGATCCGGTTCTTCACCGTCAACGAGCGGAAGCGGAGCGGCGTGAACAGGGGATCGTTGCTCATGGTCGCGTTCAGAACGTCATGACAAACTCGATCAGCGCGCGCTTGTCCTCTTCTGACAGCGTCGACCCGAAGACGTGTCCCCGGTCTTCGACGAAATCTGGCGCCAGGTTCTGGGATTGCAGCTGGCTGAGCAGGAATCTGTTTCCGAACGTCCAGTTGATGAGATCAATCCAGCGCTGCCCAAGCTGCGGGATTTCTCTCGGGTCGATTCTGGCTATCAGGTTGATTGCCGTATTCACGGGAACTTCCATCGACGGCCCACTGGACAGATGGACCCTGCTCGGTGTCGTCGTCACGGGAATCGACTGGAGTCCCAGACGTCGTTCGGGCCAGAGCATCTTTTCCATTCCATCCCTGAACGCAATCAACCGCCCCTCGACCGTGAAGTCTTTGTTGAACATCCCGACCGAGTTGTTGTGAAGGTAAGGAGCAGTCGCCCAGATGCCGGCAAGCGATGGTGTGCGGTAGTAGCCGCGGCCTCCGCCAGGCAGCGTGAAGTCGATCGGCTCTGACGGGTAGAGCGGATTGTAGAGACCGCGCAGTTGGCCGACCGATGGGAGCTCCTTGTAGGTTTCAGATGAGAACTCCTCCCAAATGTGGCCGGCGATCGCATTGGACGCGATGGCGCGCGCGATGTTCGTTCCGATCTGCGTCACGGGGCGCCGTCGATCGTCGGACATGAAGTTGTGATCGAGAAAGTCGTCGCTTGAAACAGAGCGACGGAACCATTCGGCCCTGGCTTTCTCGTCCGACGCGACCTCTGTCGGAGGCTGCTTGCTCGAGTGGCAGCCTGCGCACCGCTCAGCGAAAACCACCTTGCCCCGGCTGAGCACAATCGGATCAGTCTGGAGGTACCGCTCGCCTCCGGGCGCGTCTTTGAGGCGCGGCGGCCCGAGGGTCGTCAGGAAAGCGGCGGCGGCTGGCATGCGCGCCTCGGTTGCCTGCCAATCCGGGCATTCCTTTCGTGCCTTGTCCATCGAAAAGGGCTTCTGCTGCACCATCCCGGTGATGGCATCGTGCAGCGTCAACCAGTAGTCCGAGCACATCCCGATATTGACGTAGACGCGCAAAGAGGCGCCCGCGACGCCTATCGAATCGGCCCCGTCTTTGAGGATGTGCTGAACGGCACGCATGGTGCCGTCCTTCATCTTTTCTTGCTGCGTCGGCCTGTCGGCCAGATTGAAGATGGTATTGATGACGTTGGGGTTGCTGATGTGATCGGTGGCGAATCGGGACGTATCCACCGTTCCCGCCGCTTGCTTGTTCGCCACGTGCCACCGGAAGTCGTCCGGCGTCATGTTGATGCTGAACAGTTTGGCGTCCTCGAGATACTGGTTCCCGACCGTCGGTAGGAGATTGCGCCACTTCGGCCGTTCGGGATTATCCGGTGGATCCAGCGGATTGAGCCCGATATGACAAAACCCGCACGCCATGCCCACGAGGTAGGGCGGCTCCACGTTCCGTGGGTGCTGCATGTACTGCTCGAGCGACCACTTCGATCGGTCGAACTTCGGGTTGTCGAACCGCCGCAAGCCGACAACGCCAGATGGCTGCCCGGGAATGTCGGGAATGTTGTCAGGTGCGCACTGATCCAGCCAGAGTCCGTACTCGTCGGCCTTTGTGGCCGGCACGCATCCGGGGTCGGTCAACATGCCAAGCGTTTGAAACCGCCGACCGTTACGCCTCGAGTCGATGATTTTCAGTAAGTCGAAATGGCCATCGCTCAGAATCGCCACTTGCCGATAGAAGTGCTGATCGCCGCCCGTCCAGAAATACCAGGTGTCACGGCCCCGAATCTCGAGGGGCGTGAGCGTGGAGCCGTATCCGAAGGTGTCGGGATCAGTCGCCGGTCGCGGTTCGACTCTCTGAGGGGTTCGAGATGCCGACGGTGGTGCCTGTGAGGCAGGCGCTTTCGATTCGAGCGCGAGGTGTCCAAAGGTGACGACTGCCCATACCGCGCACAGCAGGCGGAGGAGCAGGGTTGCCAGTCCCGAGGGCCTCAGGACGCGGCGGGCAACGGTCATAGGGAGTCTCCTTTCGTCAGGACCGGGCGACACTGACGGCACGCTCGCCTGCATCCACTTGTGCCACCGGGCCGAAACGGGGTCGGTCACGCTGTTCTAAGTCGGCGGCCAGCCATTTGCTGAGCGCCTCGTGTGCGGCCTTGTAGCCGGCCTCCACGAGCCCCGCCGCCGACTGAAACTCGTTTCGCTTGAACCGAAGCACGTCGGGCGAAATGTAGATATCCGCCTGTTCCGCGACCCGCAACCGATAGGAAATACCACCGAACTCGATGAGGCGCATCAACACGAGCAGGATGCTGGGTCGATACGTGCGCTTCTCTCGAGTCGGGTTGAAGCGATGCCAAATGGCCTGCCAACCCGATACATCGTCGCCGTACGCAGGTACCACTCCCAACTCGTGGGGCGGCGAGACGTCCACGCCAATGACGATGCCCTGGTTCGAGATGGTCTTCATCACGTCGACGGGAACGTTGTTGATGAGTCCTCCGTCCACGTGCAGCTCGCCATTGATGACAACAGGCGGAAACACGCCGGGCGCCCTGGTGCTTGCGAGCACCGCATCCGCGAGCGAGCCTGTCGTGTGGACTTTCAAATCTGCGGAATTGAGATTAGCCGACGTGGAGAAGTAGGGCAGCCACAGGTCCTCGATGAGGGTATCGCCGAAGAAGGTTTTCATGAGACGGTTGTGCTTCCCCCCGCGCTTGAACGCCACGAAGGGAATAGTCATGTCGTCGAACGACTTGGAAAAGGCAGTCGAGGTATCGTGCACGATTCGAGCGGCATCCCAGCCGAGGAGATGCTGGGCGCCAACCATGGAGCCCATGCTCGACCCTCCGATTGCATCGACGGGGATGTTCAACTCGCAGAACGCGCGCAGCACGCCAACATGAGCAAGCCCTCGGGCGAACCCGCCGCCGAGCGCAAGCCCCACGCCGTGGCCCGTCAGCAATCGCGCCACCCGCTCGAAGTCGCTCGGCAGGTCTGGGCGCACGTGCAAATGACGATCGAGCGTTCGTCCTGTGAACCATCGCGCGGTTCCGGAGGGGACCGTGCCCTTCTGATGAAGCAGCACGAGCGTGCGACCGACCCGCGCCCCAACCCGACGCCCCAGAATCTCGCTTTCGATCTCGCCTGGCGCGGGGTTGCCCGTCGCGTCGGCGACAATGACCACGTGATCAGCCTGACGAATCGCACGCTCGGTCCACGGCGTGCAGCCCGCGTCGGACTGGTAGACAACGTAGCGGTGTTCGACCTCCTGCTCTGCGAGCCACTCGAGCAGCCGGGCGCCGCCACCGTGACGATCGAAGGCCTGAGCGGCACCCGACCGTCCGAACTGGCCATCGACGAGCTCGCTCGTAACAAGCAGCGTCGGACCGAGAAGCGACAGCCCTTTGCTCAACCCTTCGGCGAATGCGGCAAGGGCCACACCGGGCCCCGCGGGAACAATGGCGATAGTTGAAATGGGCGCAACTTGAGACTTGCCATTCGACATGTCTCTCACGCGCGCAACGGGGCCCCGGGCGAGCATGAGAAGCGCGGCCATCGGATGGCGCACCAGCAGCCGTTCCACTGCCGGCTTCGACAGCTTCGCCAGCTGCGTGTCGCGGATCGCGTACACGTCGGCCGAGCGAGGCTCACCGGTGATGAGAGCCATCTCCCCGATCGTCTCGCCGGGCCCGAGTTCGGCCAGCACCTTCTCCTCACTGTCCGCGTTCGGACTGACGACCCGAAGTCGCCCGCTGATCACGATGTAGATGCTGTCGCTCGTCTCACCGTGGCGCACCAGCACTTCCCCGCCGTACAACGCAAGAAGCTCGAGCTCCGATTCGAGGTCGGTGATCAACTGTGGATCGAGGTCGCGGAACTTCACGTTCTGCCGCAGCGCAAGGCGCAGCGCGTGCCTGTGGACCTGCGGACGAAGTGCTTCGATAAGGTCGAGCACACCCGTGGGATTGCGCTGAGAGAAACGAACGAAACCTTCGCGGGGAAGCTGCGCGAGGATCACGGGGCCCCGCGCCCGCACGGTCGCTAGCGCCGGGCCACCGGATAGAACACTAACCTCGCCGACCGTCCGGCCTGCACCGATATCCGGCAACGTCCGCTCCGTGCCCGAGCGGTCCGTCCAGCTGATGCCAAGCACGCCCGAGACGACGACGCACAAGGTGGTCCCCACGTCGTTCTGTCGGATCCAGACCTCGCCGTCTGTCAGCGAGACTCCGCGCATCTCTTCTGCCAGCTCTCGGAGCACTTGATCCGAAAGGGGGCCAAAGCCGTCTACCGAGCGCAGTACGTTCGGCAGGTCATTCCCAAGCGTCAATGCTGTAGCCATCAGGTTTGAGGGATCAGAAACTATACCGAGCGCGCGCGCCCGTCAACGAGTTCCGGCGATACTTCCCGGTTTTGATAGGGGTCAGCCACCTTCTCAGTTTCTCGCACGCCGAGTATGATGCGTCGCGCCGTAGAATGGTCAAACGAGTGTCACTCGTCTTCCGTTCGGCCGGAATCGCCGGCCTGACGTTGGCTGCCGCCGCTACCCTTTGGGTGTTCGTTTCGGTGACTGCGGACCGCCCGGTCACCTTCGACGACATCAGCGAACACTTCAAGTACGGGTCGATCGGGAGCGAGCCAGGGGGCTCGCCGTTGAGTCCCGTCGGGGGCGCCTTGCCGCCGTATTGGGTCTTCCGGGCGCTCCCTTCGATCTGTCCTGACCGGTTGCCGGATGGCTATGCATCGTTCGGGTTCACGTTCGAGCCCGGCCACGAGCTCCCAATTGGCGTCTCGCGACGCCGGCGGATCGGCTTGGACCATGTGGGCTTCAACTGCGCGGCCTGCCACAGCGGCACGGTTCGTGACACACCAACTTCTGCACCGCGCATCGTCCTGGGGATGCCGTCGCATCAGCTGGACCTCTACGGGTTCTTGCAAGCGGCGCTCGACTGTTCGCTGGATCCGCGGTTGACCGCGGAAGCCGTCCGCGCGACGCTGCCCGAAACGGGTGGTCCCTCCGTCTTCGAGCGGCTGCTTTTGCGCGTTGGCTTCCTCGATGAGCTCAAACAGCTGACGGTCGAGAGTCGGAGACGCATTGCTCCGCTGCTCGGCGGCCGCGTGCCCCCCTGGGGGCGCGGACGAGTCGACACGTTCAATCCATACAAGGCACTCCAGTTCAATTGGGATCTCACCGCGCTGCCACCATCGGAATTGATTGGCGCGGCGGACTTCCCCTCGTTGTGGAATCAGGCGCCGCGCGAGGGGATGCAACTGCATTGGGATGGTGACAACGACTCGGTGGACGAGCGCAACCTGAGCGCCGCCCTCGGGGCCGGCGTCACCCCCGTTACGGTGGACCATGCCTTGCTCCAGCGCGTGCGCGATTGGATCTGGACGCTGCCACCGCCGCCGTACCCCTATCCGGTCGATGCTGCGCTTGCGGCGCGCGGTGCGGTGGTCTACGCGCAGGAGTGCCTCGAGTGCCACGGCGACCAACGGTTTCGCGATCGGGTCAAGATAGGAAGCCGTCTTGGACGTGTCGAGGATATCAGCGAGGTTGCCACCGACCGGCACCGTCTGGACTCGTTCACAGCGGTCTTCACATCCAACCTGTATTCGCTCTACCCTGGCTCGCCCTACCGGTTCACACGCTTCCGCAAGACGCACGGATACGCGAATCAGCCGCTCGATGGCGTCTGGCTACGAGGTCCCTTCCTTCACAACGGGTCCGTTCCCACGGTGCGCGACTTGCTGGAGCCGACTGTTCGGCGACCCAAAGTATTCTTTCGCGGCTACGACGTCGTCGATCGGCTCAACCTGGGATTTGTGTCGAACGTCCCCGCCGCCGACGGCCGTACGTTTTTCCGATACGACGTGTCGGTGCCGGGCAACGGCAACTTCGGCCATGAATACGGCACGACGCTCCCCGACGACGACAAGCGCGCAATCGTCGAGTACCTGAAGACATTCTGAATATGAGCCTCCATTCCCTGCAACAGCGACACCAGTGGCTGACGGCCCCGCTCCTCGTGGTGCCCATCTTGGTAACGCCGGAGCGCTGGGCCTGCATCCTCGACAGGATCGCTACCTCGTTGAGCAGGTCGCTCGTTCCAGACACGACATCGCTCGGTCGCTTTCTGGGGCGGAGCAACCTGCTGGCTCCGATGAGAGAGGCCCTCCTCGGCCGCAGCGCGCCGCTTCGTTGGCTCGACTGGAGGATCCGAAAGCTGTTCTGGATGCTTACCTGGTGCAGCGTCCGCGTACTGCTGCCGCCTCGTCGAGCCGCGATACCGAGGTTGGAGAAGCCGATTCGCCTCCTCTCGGCTCCCGAAACGTACGCAGACTTTCAGTCGCCAAGGCTCGTCGTGCCCGGCGCCGTGCCTTGTGCTGAGAAGGATTTGGGGACGGAGCTAGGTTCACAGATCGTGCAGCTGCTCCAAGACATGTACCCGATTGTGACCACGCATCAGGCCGAGGCCGACAGCGACCCTCAGCGACGATTCGATGCGGCCTATACGCTCCTCTATCGTCTTATCCGAGACGCGCCGCGCTGGCATCAAGACCTGGTCGATGCGTCTCGTGCCGGAAACCTGCTCGGGGCGCTCGCCGTTGGTGGACCGTTCGCAAAGCTTCTGCGTCGGACCAGTTCTGACAGCAACGACTACGTGATCGAGCTGCTCCACTTTCTGAACTACCCGGTACGCGAAGGGCTATGCCACCTTGGATCGGCCATCCACTACAGGGCGCGGGGACGCACACTCGTCGTCACGGGCGTCAGCTACGACGGGCAGGTGACCATCCCGGGCGGCCCCGGCTGGGAGCGCATCGAGCGAATCGCGTTAGCGGGGCTTCTGACCCATCTCACCGTGTGGCGCCAAGGGATGGAGTATCACGTCGGGGGACTTGCGCCTGTTCCGATACTCACGCACAACTATCTGCCGCCGGAGCATCCGTTGCGACGCCTACTTGCGGCGCACCTTACGCTACATGCGACCACTAACATCAATACCCACGTGACCCTGCGCCGCAGCGGGTTCGATGTGACCGGCTTCGCCTTTCCCTATGACGTCATCTTGCGCTACTACAACGATGGGGCGTCGGACTTCGACATTCGTCGCTTGGACGTTGAGCTGGACACGAACGAGCGAGGAATCCCGGACTCGCTCGATTATCCGTACCTTCCGCAGGCCCTGCGTTACTACCGCCTCTTCGAGGGATACGTTCGCAGCTACCTTGACTGCTACTATGCGAGTGAGGAAACGCTTGCGGCAGATCGGGACGCCCGCCTGTGGTTCGAAGCGCTCGACGCGCACATCGTGCGTGGAATCCGGACGTACGTCCCGGAGCTTACGCGTCAGAATCTGACTAAGCTCTGCACGCTCTTGATCTATTCGTTGAGCGTTGCGCACACAGAGAATTCGCTGCAGAACTACGCTGTGTTCATGCCGACGACCGTTCGCCAGGATGGCTCTCAACAGTCAGTCGGAGAGGTTCAGAACATCGTGAACTTCCAGCTCGTGATCGCCACGCCGACGAGCCACCTCCTCTCCGACATTTCGTACCTGGCGCTAGACAGGCGTGCAGCGGGCATTATGGGTCGTCTTCGAGACGACTTCTTGGATCTTCAGCGTGAGATGGAAGGCCAACCGAGCCGCCATTGGCAGCTGTTCCCTAAGGAGATCGACATGAGCGTCTCCTCCTGATCCGCCGAAGACCTTTTCGCGGTCACGTCTCCCCACGCCCAATGTCACCCGCCGCGCCGCCGCGTGTTCCAGGCCTGCCCATCCTCGGCAACACGCTCGCGATCCTGCGCGACCCGACGGCGTTCCTGGTTGACGCGTACGAGCGGCTTGGACCGGCGTTTCGCGTGAGTGCGTTCGGCCAGCCGTACACAGTCATGGCGGGCCGCGAAGCACTGGAGTTTCTCAGGACGGTCGGGGAGCAGCACTTCAGCCGAGCGACGTTCTATCAACGCTTCGCCCACGAACTGGGTGCACGGGAGTTCATCCTGGGCGTTCAGGGCGACCGACATCGGCAACTCCGTAAGACGATGCAGCTCGGCTTCTCGCGACAGGTGGCTGGGCCCTATGTCGCGTCGATGATCGAAGAGGTGCGGAAGCGGGCCGGGACCTGGCGCGTCGGTCGGCCGGTTCGAGTGCCCGACTTGATGGCCGCTCTCGCGTTCGACGCCTACAGCCTGGTCATGGCCGGAAGGCCGTTGCCCGAGTACTTCCAGGACGCCCTGGTCTACTCGGAAACGATCATGAGGGTCGGGGCACAAGTGCGCCCCCCACTGCTGCTGTCGCTGCCGCGGTATCGGCGTGCCAAGCGACGCGTGTTCGGGCTGATGCGCGGACTCCTCCAGGAGCACCGAGCGCATGGGGGGGATCCCGAGCGTGAATTCGACGTGTTTCACGCCTTGCTCGACGCGACTCGCGAAGACCAGACCGCGTTCACCGACGCTGACATCATCGCGACGGCGCTCTACGGCTTCGTCGGCAGTCTCGTGTACCTCAACCGAGTCCTCTCGTATCTGCTGTACGAGTTGCTGAAGGACCCGCAGCTTCGAGAGGAGGCGATCCGGGAAGCGGACGCGTTTTTCGCCAGCGGCAACTTGACGTCGCAAGGCTTGAGGCAGATGCCCACGCTGCGCCACGCCTACCTCGAAACGCTTCGCTTTCATCCGGTTGCACTGGGCCTGCCGTTCCTGGTCGAGGAGGATTTCGATTTCTGCGGAAGCCGGATTCGAAAGGGCGACCGCGTGGTGTTGACGCCGTTGCCCGTGCATTTCTCGACAAAGGTCTACGCGAACCCGCATCGTTTCGACAGCGGCCGCTGCGCCGAACCGCGCAGAGAGATCCATGCCGCAGGCGCGTTTGCACCCTTCGGGTTCGCCGGGCGCGTCTGCGCGGCCGTGGGCCTCGTGGAGATCATCGGCCTCGCCACGACCGCGACACTCCTTCACGTTGCCGACTGGCGACTGGAGCCTCCAGACTACACCGTCACGACGAGGGTAAACCCGCTGCCCGGGCCCGAGTCCAGATTCACGATTCGGATGATCGGTTTGCGGACGCCAAAGGCTGCCGCCTCAGCGTTGCCGCAGCCCGATGACGTGTTGACCGCTCCGTCGATGGAATGGAGCTCCCCGGCCTGGACCGAACTGCTCGCGCGCGTCGAGAGCGTCCGCTATGAACGCGGCGCGCTCATCATTCGCGAAGGCGATGTCGCCGCGCAATTCTTCATCGTGACAGAAGGACAGGTCGAGGTCTTCAAGCATCTAGAGCCGGACGGCGAGAGACTGCTGGCGACGCTGGGTGCAGGCGACTATTTCGGCGAGATCGGGTTGCTGCGGCGCGTCCGGCGCACGGCCAGCGTGAGGGCGACGACGGCGGTGCGCGCCCTCGTCGTGGACCGCGAGACGTTCGTCGGGATGATCTCGGAGTCAGACGTCGTCAGCGAACAAATCGCCGAGATGGTCCGCCGGCGTACGACGGCGACCCGTCTGTCCGATGCCCTTCCGCACCTCGACCGGGATCGGCTCGGTCGTCTCCTGCCGAATGTGCGGCTCACACGATACGCCGCTGGTACCACAATCATTCGCCAGGGCGACACAGCAGACGCGTTTTTCGTAGTCGCAAGGGGCCGCGTCGAGGTGGTGGTGCAACGAGGCCCAAGCTCTCATGAACACGTGCTGCAGGAGCTCGCAGCCGGAGAGTGGTTCGGCGAAGCGGGCATTCTGCAAGGCACGCCGCGCACCGCCACTGTGCGCGTCACGAGCGGCGCCGACGCGGAAGTGCTGGTCCTGTTGAAGGACGATTTCCAGTCGCTCATGAACGAGTCGGCCGCCACGCGTACGGATGTCTTGACGATGATGTCGAGACGATTGGAGGCGCTAGAGGATCGATTGAACCGGTAGCGGGCTGTGGATCGGAACTTCTCGTCTCGGGATGTATCCTTGTGTCAATCAATGCGATGTACAAGCTCGTGCGCGGCGTTCCTATGCTGGGCAACATCCATGCTCGCCGACGTCCCTGACGTGTGGGTCATCGGTCAACGTGACGTGCCGTGATCTCCGGCTCGGGAAGCGGAACGCTCTCTCCTCGATCGCTCGTGTGCGTCACGGGCGCGGGGGGCTTCATGGCATCGTGGCTAGTACGCGACCTGCTCGGTCGAGGCGTGAGAGTACGGGGAACGGTTCGGCAACTCAGTCGCTCGAAGCACCTGCTAGCGTTGCCCAATGCGCCCGAGCTTTTGGAGCTCGTCGAGGCCGATTTATTGACGCCTCGGGCGTTTGAAGCCGCAGTCGCTGGATGCGACTACGTGTTTCACACGGCCAGCCCCTACGTGATCGCGGTCAAGGATCCGCAGCGAGATCTCGTGGACCCGGCAGTCATCGGCACGAAGAACGTCCTGGCCGCGTGCGCCACTGTTCCAAATCTGCGGCGAGTCGTGCTGACCTCGTCGATCGTCGCCGTGACCGACGAGCCGCCAGACCGCCAGCTGACCGAAGCGGACTGGAACACGAAGTCCACGCTCGACAGGAACCCTTACCACTTTTCGAAGGCCTTGTCGGAGCGAGCGGCCTGGGACTTCATAGAGCAGCGCAAACCGGACTACGACCTGGTGGCAATCAATGCGTTCATCATGGTTGGCCCGTCGCTCGGTCCGGGTGTCAATACGTCGAATCAGATCTTCGTCGACCTGCTGAACGGCGTGTTCCCGTTCATCATCGACCTGCGGTGGCCAATGGCGGACGTGCGGGACGTCGCCCGCGCGCACATACTGGCCGCGGACACGCCAGGGGCTCACGGCCGTTATCTGTGTGGGCAGGACACCGTGCGCATGCGTGACGTGGTGGAGTGGCTAGTCGAGGCCGGCTACGGTCAGGGAACCAAGCTACCACGCAGGGGGATCGACTCCGCCGTCGGGAACTGGATCGTGTGGCTCACGTCCTACTTTCAACCCAAGGGAGTGGGAAGCTACCTTCGTACCAACGTTGGCAGGCGACCACAGTACGACACCAGCAAGATCCGCGCGGAGCTAGGCATGCAGTTCCGCCCCGTTCGGGCGACCGTCCTGGAAACAATGGACGACCTCAGGAAATGGGGACACATCGAAGTCCCTGCCGCGCGAGGACAGGCGGTGTGATCAGGTGGGCCGCGGCGACTCGGCGCTCAGACGCATGATTTCGTCGTAGTGCAATACGCGTAGCCCATCCCCGTTTTCGATCGCAGAAGCAACCATCGCCACGCCAACGCGGTCGGCCCCTATGGCGCGATACCGGCGCAGCGGTCCGACGAGACACAGGTTCAGAGCGGGCGCAATGGACCTGAAGACAGCCTCCGCCGGTCGTGAGGCCTGTCGTTCGCCAAGTAAGAGACCCGGTCGAAGGACATGTAGTGCGCCGAATCCACGCATGCCGAGTGCGGCCTCGGTGTCCCCCTTGACGCTTAGGTAGAAGTTGCCGGTCGCCGGGTCGGCTCCGACCGACGACACGAAGACAAACTGGCGGGCTCCTCCCTGCCGGGCGAGATCGGCGACCGCCAGGACGCCAGCGTAGTCCACAGCGCGAAACGCCTCTTTGGAACCCGCACGCGCCAAAGTGGTGCCGAGTGCGCAGAAGGCGTCGTCGGCCGTCACAGCCAGTGTTGGATCAGCGCGCTCGACATCCATGAGGACGGTGCGCAGCTTGGGATGGGAGACATCGAGCGGGCGTCGTACGAGGGCCACAACGTTCGTATAGACGGGTTCGCCGAGCAGCCGGCGCAGGCAGGCGCGACCGACCAGGCCACTGGCGCCGGCGATTAACGCAGTGCGCACGTGCCTATCGCTTGTCCACCACGATCGCGCCGCCCTTGATCACAACTTTGACGTTCAGCACGTTGTAGATCAGGTCCAGCGGGTCGCCGTCGATGATCACGATGTCGGCCAGCTTGCCTGCTTCGAGTGTGCCCAGGTCCTTGCTCTTCTCGATGAAGGCGGCGGTATTGGGCCCCATCAGCTTGATGATGTCTTGCGCGGAGAACATCAGGCTGAGCGCCCGGAGCTCGTGCTTCAGCCCTTCCCTCGGCAGGTAGCCTGTGTCGGTGCCGAAGCCGAACGTCACACCGGCATCCCAAAGGGTGCGCGCATTGACTGTCTTCTCGCCCGCCTCGCGCCCTTGACCCTTTCCTTCGATGATCTCGTCCGGCCACTTGCTTCCGTCGCGGAAGGTCGGCACGTTCTCTTTGTTGAAGACACCGAAGACGGGCAGCCCGAAGCCGGTGCACGACAACACCTCGACGCCAGCCGCGGCGACCCTCCTGGCGTCGGCCTCGCTCAACCAGCTCCCGTGCGGAGTGTGGACGAGCTTTGTGGCCCCGGCGTCGAGTGCCGCGAGCATGGCCGGCACGCTCGAGGCATGCACCATGACATCGAGCTTGTGTTTCTTCGCCTCGTCCACGACGATGGGAAGAATCGTCTTCTGCAGGGCGGTCGGCTCGAGATCCAGACGCGCCTTGATGATCTCGATACCTGCCTCGGCGTATTTCCGCACCTGCGCGCGCGCAACATCTTCAGTCTTGAAGTTATCGGGATCGACTCTCCCGGATGTGATGATGCGCGGCCCTTTGAGCACGCCTGTTTCGATCCGGCGCTTGAGTTCGAGGATGCCAGGGAACGGACCACCGCCCGACATCAGAGTCGTGTAACCGGCCTCGAGGAACTCCTGCATGCGCGCGACGGACTGTTCCTTGAACCATCGCTCCTCGTTACCGTTGATGATGTGACGATGAGCATCGATGAAGCCGGGCATGACCGTCATGCCACGCGCGTCGATCTGCTGCGCGCCCTGAACGTTCGCAACGCCTGCGGCCACGGAAACGATTCGCCCGCCACGAACAACGAGAGAGCCGCGCTCGATCGTGACACCTGTGCCGACGATGATTCGAGCGTTGGTGATGACGAGGTCCTGAGCTGAGAGATCTTGGGCGATGCCCAGACTGCAGAGCAGAACCACGCAGGCGAAGGTCAGGAACCGTTTCATTCTTTTAGCCCTCATGTAACGACGTGAAATATTACCCCGCTGCCCTGCCCAACCGAACATAAGAACCGTTGTCCAGGCGCCGATACAACGGTCGAGGCCATGGCTACCGACCCGGCATTGGGCCGCTTGACGCCCGCGTTGCGTATCCCGGGCAACACACGCGCGAGTATCGCGCCGACGTGGACGTTCACCGTCTTGTGGAATCTCGTGAGCGCACCGATCCTCGTCTACATCCCGCCCGAGCTCGACCGGAACCCACTGGCTGCAGTTGGATTCCTTTTCCCGCTTGTCGGTGTGGGCTTGCTCGGGTGGGCCGTCATGACCACGCTGCGATGGCGGCGCTTCGGGCACACGTGGCTCGAGACGACAACCCATTCCGCCGCGCCTGGCGGCCGGCTGACGGGAACGATGCACATCCGCCTCGATCCCCCGTCAGGCTCCGAGCCGCTGACCGTTCTCGTGAAGCTCACGTGCCTCCGGCGAACGATCACGCGCCGATCCGATGACAGCGACTCACGGGAGAACATCGTGTGGCGAGAGGAAGAAGAAGTGTCCGCTCAGCGTATCGTCTTTGGCACAGGCGATGCGGCAATCCCGGTTCGATTCTCCATCCCCGCGGACGCGCTCGAGACGACCGCTGTAGGAAAATCGTCGGGAATCTTCTGGGTACTCAGCGCCGAGGCGCAGATTCCCGGCGTGAATCTGAAGGAAGACTTCGACATTCCTGTCGCGAAAGCTGGTAACACCGCCATCGAACCGCAGCCCGCGTCTTCGCCGACTGTACCCGTTGCTCATCCCGTGACGCTCGACAGCCTCGCGCGATCCGGCATCATCGTGCAGCCGACCGACGCTGGCACCGCGTATCACTTCAGTGCCATGCGAAATCTGTCGTTCGCCGCGGGCATGACGGTTTTCATTCTCATCTGGACTGGGGGACTGTGGCTGCAGTGGCGCGTGGGGTTTCCCTGGATCTTTCTGCTGATCTGCGGGCTCATCGAGCTGCTCCTGATCGTGATCGCGGTCGATCTCTGGTTCGGCGCCACGACGGTGACGATTGGCTCTGGCATCGTTCGCCGGCGCCACACCGTGCTCGGTGTGGGCTCGACGCGTGAGATTGCGCTCGGGGACATCTCGCAGATCGATCTGCCGATCACGATGCAGACCACCGGCCGCTCCGGAACCCCATATTACGAGCTGCGGGCGCTGCGGAAGAACGGCCGGAAGCTCTCGCTCGGCAGCGGCATTCGCAACAAGCGGCAGGCTGAGTGGCTCGCCGCGGAAATGCGTGCGGCGCTCGGCCTGCCGGCTCTTCGATAGCCTTCTCGCGCCTCTCGGATACACTAGGTGCCGTAATTCGTACTTTCCAAAGTACATCTCATCCCCATCCAAGGCCCATTCGTCCCCGAGGAGAGATCATGAAGAGATTGCTCGCCTTCCTGGCTGCGACCATGCTGTCTGCCTGCACGGCGCAGCCGACCGCACCAGTGAATCAGGAGTCCGCTGCCACCAGCGCCACAATCCCGGTGACCACGAAGTCACAAGAGGCGCTCGCGCATTTCAAGGCAGGCGAGGCCCTGCTCGATAACATTCGCAGCCAGGAAGCAGCCGAGGAATTCAGCCAAGCGCTGAAGCTCGATCCAGACTTCGTGCTCGCGCGGGCGTATCACGGTCAGGCGACGCCTGGACCAGACGGCCTCAAGGAGCTCGAGAGCGCCCAGGCAACTGCGGGAGGTCTGCCGGAAGGTGAGCGCGCCTTGATTGACGGCATACTCGCGATGAGACGGGGGGAGAACGCGGCGGCCCGAACGGCGTTCACGCGTCTCACCGAATTAGCGCCCACCGACTATCGCGGGCACTATCTGCTGGGGACGCTGCTTCTGAATGACCTGAAGTACGGGGACGCGGTGCAGGCCCTTCGCAAAGCGACGGGCCTGAATGCGAACGCAGGCGGGGCGCAGAACATGCTGGGCTACGCCGCCCTCAGGCAGCGCGATACCGACGGCGCGATTGCGGCCTTTACGGAATACGTCCGCATCTTGCCGCAGGAGCCGAATCCGCAGGATTCGTTGGGCGAGGCGTTGCTCGCCGCCGGTCGTTTCAAAGAATCCGAGGCGGCGTTCCAGAAGGCTGTCGAGGTGGCCCCGCAGTTCTGGAACGCGCACGAGGGCATGGCGTTCGCCAGGTTCTACGCCGGCAACTGGGCAGGCGGGCGCGACGCGATGGTCAAGGCCAAGTCGGCAGCCACACTCCCGAGCGACACGATCTCGGTAGACCTGGAGGTGGCCGCGGCGGCTGTCGCGCAGCGAAATACGGCAGAAGCGCTGCGCATTCTGGTTGGGGCGGAGAAAACCTCAGGGGCGCAGCTCTCGGACGTGGCCTTCATTCCGGTGCAACGCGCGAACGTGCTGATCGACGCCGGACGATTCCGCGATGCCCTTGCGCCGATTGCCGACGCTCTCAAGACAGCGGACGGCGGACAGTTGCCGCCTGGCGCTTCACGAAACCTCCGGCGCACGGCTCTCCGAGCCCGAGCCCAGGCCGAGGCGCAGTTGCGCGATGCATCCGCCGTGGAAAAGACCGCCGCGATACTCGACCAGGACGCCAGTGCCCGCGCCGAGGACCCGAACGCGCAGACGGCGATGCACTTCGGCCGGGGAATGTCGGCAATGGCCAAGGGCGATGTTGCGGGGGCTCGGACGCACTTCGATCAGTGCTCGGGAGAAGACGAGATGTGCAAGTGGCAGGGCTTGTTGGCCGCCGAGAAAGCAGGAGACAAAACGGCCGCGGCGGCGGCGCGCGAGCAACTGTTGAAGATCTATCTTCGGGATCCGCTGCACCTGATCATCAGGGCGCGACTGGCGCCGTCGTCGACCTAGGGCGCTTCGAACGTACAGGAGTGGGCCGCCCATGAGCGGCCCACTCAACCGGAATCCCTACTTAACCGCGAATCCCGCGCCAGGATTGAATTGCTTGCCGTCGGCTCTTACGGCGTCGACCCAAGCTGCTGCGGGACTGCCGTCTCTCATGGGACGCCCGGTGATCTTCAGCTTGGTGCCCGGCTTGAGATCGCTCGGCTTGATGCCGGCTCGCCCCAGCGTGCTCGGCCCTTCGGCCTCGAATCCCCACGTCGTCACTTTGCCGTTCTTGTCCGTGACATCCACCAGCAGCCAGGAGTGCGGGTTGGTGTACTGAAACTCCTTCACCACGCCCTCAACCGTGATGGTCTTCTCCTTCTCGAACATCGCGCCGGAATGGTGGGCCAGCCCAGGCACCGCCGTGACGACCAGAGCGCCGAGCCCAAACATCGCGGTGACAAACGCGTTCCTCATGGCTTGCCTTTCTTCGTGTTGTCCTTGTCGGTGAACGTAAAATCCTGAAACTTGGTCGCGCCTTCCTGAGTCTGCACCACGGCGTTGTTCTGGTTCTCACCGCAGTTCCAGTACCGGATGCGCAGGTTCGGATCGCTCAGCTTCAGGTACGACTGCTTCGTGTACCACGGCTCCGCGAGCGCCGGTGGGTCGTAGACCCACACGTCTGCACCGAGTGTCTTATCGTCAGCCCTCTGCCAGATCTCCACTGTCTCGACTTGGTCTGTGTAGTCTGGATGAGCGCGCTGGTAGATGCCCGCCTGCAGTTGATTCGTATGGATTACCAGCTTTTGTCCGTCCCAGAAGCCGATGGAGTCGCCGTTGTAGAGCGGATAGCGATCTTCCTCCGGCACGTGGTCGCGGCCATCCGTATAGATGCGGCGAATATCGTTGACCATCTCGTTGACCAGCCATGTTTGGTCGGGCGTGACGATGAACTCGCGCAGGAAGGGTTCGGTGAGCCAACGCGGATGTCCGGGCGGTGCACACGTGGAGATGGGATCCCATTCGATACCCTTCTTCACGTCCTCGATTCGCCTCAGCATCTTGTTGCGGTATTCAGGAGTGAGATTGGCCGTGGGAATCCCGCCGGCGGGCTGCTCCGGATCGAAGGCAAAACCAGCGACCGGTGCGCGTGTGTAGACGCCTCGCCAATCAGGAAGGCTATTTGCCGCCAGGCGCTGGCCCCCGTCGGCCTCCTTGAGGAGTGCTTGATACAACTCGAAAGCCGTCTTGTGCTGGCGCCCAAGCTCGATCTTCTGTTCCTTCGTGCGCTCCTGTATTCGCCCGGCCGGCGCGCTCGTCGCGGTTCCGCCCGCCGGCGCGTTCGCCGTGCTGCATGCCGACAGCAGCGGCGCGAACGCGAGAAGCGCCACTATGGTCACGGCCGTTTTCATGCTGCGTGTCATCGGCAATCCTCTCCAGCGAGCCTGAGAACCGTGCGCAACGTTCCCCACGAAAGCTACCGCGATGACGGCAGAAGCGTCAATGGGCCTCCGTCCTGGCTCAGCCAGTCCTCGGCTTCTCGCACGGTGGTGAACACACAGGCATTGACCGCGGCCAGTTCACCAAGAGTCGCGTAGCGTTTTCCCATTCGCCTGAGAGCCGGATCGGGCAACACCATTGCCACCGCTCCACGCCGGCCATATTTTGTGGTGAGCACGCCCGCCAGATGTACGAGTCGATGTATCGTGTCGCGACTGGGCGGCTCGTGCCCCGAGGTCGCATCGTACAGAAGCCCGTACGACCATGCCCCCTCCGCGGCCTGCCGTTCCGTGAGCGCGATGAGCTCCTCGCCCGTCACGGGCTCGCTTGCCGTCACGATGATGAGCCGCGTGAGGTCGTCTCGGCGGTAGTCGATTGGCATATCGACCCTGACATTCTTACACGTCGAGCTCGCCCACCAGAGCGAGGAACTCCGCGAGGACCATGGCCGTGGCGCCCCAGACCCGCGCCTCGTCCACATCGAAGTAGGGCACGTCCATCACACCGTGGGGCGGGCGCGCGCGCACCCGTTCCTCCCACCGGACTACGTCGGGATGCCTCAACCGCGCGACCGGGACTTCGATCAGCCGGTCCACTTCACCCGGCGCGACGCGGAAGGCTGGACGCTGCGGTGTCAGGCCGACCACTGGATGCAACACGTGACCACTCACCGCAATAGGCAGAGGCGTCAGCCGGCCCAGTACCTCCACGACGCCCGGCACCACGCCCACTTCCTCCTGCGCCTCGCGCAGCGCGGCCTCTTCGACGGACTCCCCTGGATCGATACGCCCCCCCGGCAGCGAGACCTGACCTGTGTGATGGCGCAGCGTCGCTCCGCGTACCGTGAGCGGCACGTGCCACGCACCGTCGTGCGGGTAGATCAACAGCAACGCCGCCGCCGGAAGCATGTCCTCAGTTGTCAGACGAGGCTCCGGTCCGTCCCTGAGGCGTGGTGCCATCCGCAGCTGCGCCTCGAGCCCGGGCAGGGGACCCGCCAACGTCCGTCGAAGCGTCTCCAGAAGCGTCCGCACAGGAATGATCGTACCCGGTTCTGGGCGTTCGACTCCCCTCATCACCCCCAGAAAACACGCCGCCCCTGCCTCTCGAGCGCCTGAGCCAACGCTTTCTCGGCCCGCTCTGCTTCCTGTCGTGTCTTGAAGGGGCCGATGCCCTTCGTCAGATCAGGGCGCAGTCGGACGCCGAACAGGTGCGCCATTCTTGCCGACAGCAACCCACCCGCCTTGTGCTGTTCGAAGCGGCGCTCCACGGGGTGCGCCGTCTGTCCGACGTAGACCGGCGCCAGCGCGCACGGCTCAGACACCGCGTCGCGGGAGAGTTGGATCACGTAGACAGAGTACCGTCGAGGGACGGGCTTACGTCTGGCGGGGCGCCGAACCATTGGGCGGCGATATCTGCTGCTATCGTTCCAAGGGGCTATCCCTCGGAACACTGAGGATTGTGCTATCGAAACGTGTCGGCCGATCAAGGCCGAGTTGCATCACTCCGACCGTCGTGCGGACCTCGATTCATGTGCGGCGGCGCTAGGGCTTCCGGAAGAGCACCAGGAACAGAGACGCAGGCTCGCTCTTTGGCGACCACATTTGAATCGTCCTTACGTGCGTCAGTGCCGCGCCGACCTCTCCCTGCACGACCTCCGGCGGCACGCCGTGGCCACCTCGATTGGCAGGAACACCAGGCGGAACGTCGCTGTTCGGTCGCGGCGGAAAGTCGATCACTGCCAACCGCCCACCGCGTTTCAATGAGGCGGCGAAGCTCTTGATCAAGGCCTCGGGCTGGGTGAGGTGGTGATAGGCGTCGCGGATGAGGATCGCATCGCAGCAGAGCGGGGGAAGATTCGTTGCGGTCGGCGCGCCTTCGACGACTGTCACGTTCGTGAGCTTTTCCCGAGCGACAGACTCACGCAGCGCCGCAAGCTGCGCCGCGCCAAGGTCCGTGGCATAGACGCGACCGGACGGACCCACTGACTTCGAAAACCTCATCGTCCAGGCGCCAAAGCCCGCGCCGACGTCCGCGACCGTCATGCCGGGCTTCAACTCCAGCAACTCCACGAGCTCTGGAACCTCGAGCTCCGCAGATTTGAGCTGGGCCTCGGTCAGCGCCGTTTGTTGAGCAATGAGCTGGGAGCAGAAAAGGAAGACAGCGAAAGACGTCGCAATGAGACGCGTCATGAACGTAGGACCTCGCAGAGGAGTATATCGGGATCGTCACGCTACCGGCCACGGTCTCCTCGACCGAAGAGGGTGCTACGATCCCGGCTCATATGACGACGAGCATGATTCACGTGACGTTGGCAGCGCTGCTGAGCGCATCCCCTGCGCTTGCCCAAACAACCAACGATCCATTCGCTCAACCAATCGCCGCCGCCGATGGCGTCATCAAGGTCAACATCGTCGAGTTCGCCACTGTCCCGGATGTGGATGGACAGCCGGCGCGCATGATGCTCCTGATCGATGAGCCAGCCACGCGACGGATGTTCGTCAACGACATGCGCGGGCTGTTGTACAGCGTCAGCTACGACGGCAGGACGGTCACAAAGTATCTCGACCTCAACGCCCAGGGCGTGCCCGTCCAGCCGATGGGCAACGAGCGAGGCTTCCAGAGCTTCGCCTTCCATCCACAGTTTGGTCAGGCTGGCGCGCGTGGCTTCGGGAAGTTCTACACCTATCTCGACACGACCAACATGACGCCGATGCCCGACTTCACACCGGCAGGCGCAACGAACCACACGCACGACACGGTGCTGCTCGAATGGACTGCCAAGAGCCCAGACTCGGCAGTCTATGACGGCGGCCCACCGCGCGAGCTGATTCGGTTGAGACAACCGTTTGCGAACCACAATGCAGGTCATCTCAGCTTCAACCCACTCACCGCGCAGGGAAGTGCCGAGTATGGCTTGCTCTACATGGGCGTCGCTGATGGCGGCAGCGGCGGTGACCCACTCCGCCTCGCACAGAATCTGAACTCTGCTTTCGGAAAGATCTTCCGCATCGACCCGCTCGGCACAAACAGCACCAACGGCAAGTACGGCATTCCGGCGAGCAACCCGTTCGCAAACGACGGCAACGCCAGCACGCTTGGCGAAATCTACGCCTATGGCGTGCGTAATCCTCAGCGCTTTGCCTGGGATTCGAGGAACGGCAACTTGTTCCTCGCCGACATCGGCCAGGACATTGTCGAGAAGATCAGCCTCGTCACCGCCGGCGCCAATCTTGGGTGGAACGAGTGGGAAGGCAGCTTCAAGTTCATCAGCCGGCAGGAAGTCGGCACAGCCAACCAGCGGGGCGATGCCAAGGTTACCTACCCTGTCGTCGAGTACGGTCAGCCGGACCCGTTGCTCCAGCCCCAATCCGCAGTGACCGGCGTCGTCGTCTACCGCGCCACCGCAATCAAGCAGCTCACGAACCTGGTGATTTTCGGCGATAACCCAAGCGGCGAGGTGTTCTACTTCAATGCCGACAAGCTTCCGAGCGGCGGACAAGATCCCATTCGCCGCATTCTGTTCGCTCAGAACGGCGGCGCGGCGAAGACTCTGCTCGGGCTGATCAAAGAAAAGAATGCGGCACAAGGTAAGCCGCCCGCGACACGGGCCGACCTGCGTTTTGGAACGGGACCGAACAACCAGGTCCTGCTGCTAAACAAGCGGGACGGAACGATCAGACTGTTGGTGCCGTAGGCACGCCGAAGGGCAAAGGTCAAAGGGCAAAGGTAAGGACAGAGGTCTAGGTCCTAGGTTTTGGGCCTAGGTCTAGGTCTAGGTCCTAAGTTGAGGTGTCCTAACGGTAAGTCCTAAGGGTAGGTCTCTAACTGCTTGCCCTGTTCGATACGAATGTGCAATTCGCGCTCGTGGATGGAGCCAAAACCCATGTGCACGTACTGCAGCCGCTCGCCGAAGGGAATACGCAATACACAGAATCGCCGCCGCTTCGGTCAAGCTCGACATGACGATGTAGTGCCGGTTTTGACGCCGGAATCGGTTCGCGAGTCGCGCCGGATTCAAGGTATCGTCGGCGAGCGTCCTCAATGACCAATCGAACAAGGCTGTTTTTGGGATTATCTGGATCGATTGCGATCGCGACGACGGTCGTGGCCACGGCCGCCACGCTGGCGATGCCGCGTTACCTGCCAGACGAATGGTTCCTCCTGTTCTGGCTTACCAGCGTGCCAATGTCGATCCTCTATCTCGTCGTCGGGCTGCCGGCGCACTTCGTGCTGCGACGGTTCGGGTGGCGCGCCCTCTGGCATTACGCCGCCGTCGGTGCAGCGGTCGGCCTGTTCCTCGCGGCGTTCGTCGAGCTTCGCGTACCCCGAGGCCACACGTCGCTCCTCACCTCTCTCCCAGAGATCGGTACCTACGGCTTGGTCGGCGTTTCGTGCGCAGCACTGTTCTGGTTCCTTGGCGTTGAACGATCGAGGCCCGCCAAAGGTCCAAGATAGTCCGGACGTCTATCGCTGAGCGATCCTGGGCACGGGGATGTCGCCCACGACCTCGCGTCGCTTGAACTTCCAGCGTCCATCTTCGCGCACGAACTCGTCTCGATACGTGGCCAGCAGCAGGAAGTCCGCCTTCGTGTTGTCGCTCGCGGCCATCACGAAGCCGCCTTTGCTCATGCCCGTACCGCGATCTCCCTGCAGGTCGATCGACTCGTTGAAATACAAGTGGAAGTTCCGGCCCTTCGAGTTGGGATAGTTGGTGCCAATGGCCTTCTCGAGGAAGGCCCCGATCGCGTCCCTTCCCTTCGCTGGTGAGCCAGGCCCGCCAACAAACTCGGCGTCTCGCGCGAAGAGCTGCGCGAAGGCCGCGAAGTCTCTCGCATCGAGCGTGCGGCCGTACTCAGCCCACAGCGTGCGAATCGCTTCGCGATCCTCGAGCGCCTGCACGCGCGCGTTCAGCGCGTCGGCCGCGCGGGGCGCCTGCGCAGACACACCGACAACCGCCGTCAACAGGAACGCCGTCAAAGCGGTGGCTATTCTCGAACGCATTCGATCTCCTTCGGAAGTTCACTAAGAGTCGGAGCGGACGGAGGAAACGGCATCACACGGAGCAACGGAGGAACGGAGTTTCATTTGGAAAAGACTTGCTCCGCTTCTCCGTTCCTCCGTGTGAAGCCGCTTCCTCCGTCCCCTCCGTTACCTCCCGCGCCAATGACTCAGGGCGCGCCCGGTACACTTCGCCCATCCCGCCCGCCTCGAGCGGGCCGAGGATCTCGTACGCACCGAGACGAGTGCCGGTCATGAGCGGCATGCGCGATTATAGAGTGAAGGTCGGGTTTCCTTGCCACGGGCGTCCCGTGTCAGGTACAAGGTCCACACATGAAGTCCATGCTTCGTTTCTCACCCGCGATCGCCGCACTCGTTGTGGTCGCGCTCGTAGCGAGTGCTCGTGCGCAACAAGGCACGCAAGATCACCCTGGGCAATACAGCCAGGAGGACATCGCTACCGGCAGCGGCGTCTACAGCACCCAATGCATTCACTGCCATGGGAGGGACGGCGACATGGTGTCCGGCATCGACCTTCGCCGTGGCATTTTCCGCCGCTCCTCAACAGACGATGACCTGATGAAAGTGATCGCGAGCGGCACCCCCGGCGGGATGCCCCCGTTCAAGCTACAAACACGTGAGCTCGCAGGCATCGTCGCCTACATTCGCGCCGGATTTGACACGACAGCCTCTGTCGCGGTGGGAGTCGCGCCGCGCGGGCGAGCAATCTTCGAGGGCAAGGGCGCGTGCGGCACGTGCCACCGCGTGAGCGGACGAGGACCGCGCGTCGCCCCTGACCTGAGCGACATCGGTATCGCGCGCGCACCAGCGGCGCTGCGACGCTCGGTCGTTGATCCCTCGTCCGCCATGCTCCCGATCAACCGTCCGGTCCGGATCGTGATGAAAGACGGTCAAACGATCCGAGGCCGGCGCCTGAACGAGGACACCTACAGTGTCCAGCTTATCGACGACCAGGAGCGGTTGCGATCGATCGCCAAGAGCGATGTCCGTACGCTCGACGTTGAAACCGCGTCGACGATGCCATCGTACGCGAATCGTTTGACGCCCGACGAGATTGCCGATGTCGTCGCGTACCTGCTCACATTGAGGGAGCCGTAATGATGACAAGACATGTGCTCGCCGCATCGATGATGTTGGTCGCGCTGTCGCTCACCATCGATGCGCAGGTGACCTCCGATCGTCTCCTGCGCGCCGCCGACGAGCCGCAGAACTGGCTCACCTATTCCGGCGGCTACCTAAGCCAGCGCCATACAACGCTGCGACAGATCGAGCCGGCCAACGTCAAGAACCTGGAGCTGAAATGGATTCTGCCCAACCAGGTGTTCGGCGCCTGGCAGTCCACACCGCTCGTCGTGGACGGGATCATGTACCTCACGCAACGGCCGAACGATGTTCTTGCGCTCGACGCAAAGACGGGGCGTGTGTTCTGGCAGTACCGTTATGCGGTGTCGCCCGATTCGCGCGTCTGCTGCGGCGCGAACAACCGCGGCGTGGCGATCCTCGGCGACACGCTTTACATGGGCACGCTCGACGGTCACCTCGTCGCGCTCGACGCAAAAACGGGCCGGACGCTGTGGAACGTCCCGGTTGGCGATCCGAAGTTAGGCTACTCGGTCACGATGGCTCCGCTTGTCGTCAAAGACAAAGTGCTTGTCGGTGTCGGCGGCGGTGAGGTACGGGATCCGAGGGTTCATCGCCGCCTTCGACGCGCGGACCGGCAAAGAAGTGTGGCGATTTCACACGGTGCCCGGCCCTGGCGAGAAGGGTCACGAAACGTGGAAGGGCGAGGCGTGGAAGACTGGCGGCGGGTCCGTTTGGGTGACACCGTCCTACGATCCGACGCTCAACCTGACGTACTGGGGCGTCGGAAACCCAGGGCCAGATTGGAACGCCGATCTGCGACCTGGCGACAATCTCTACACCGATTCGGTGGTAGCGCTCGACGCCGACACGGGCACGCTGAAGTGGCACTTCCAGTTCACGCCCAACGACACGTACGACTACGACTCGGTGCAGATTGCCGTGCTCGCCGATTTGAACTGGCGCGGCACGCCGACCAAGGCGATGCTCTGGGCCAATCGGAACGGCTTCTTCTACGTGCTCGATCGAACGAACGGACAGTTCCTCCTCGGCAGACCGTTCGTGAAGGTCAACTGGGCGAGCGGGCTCGACGCCAAGGGCAGACCGATTGCAACACCACAGCCCGCGGGCCAGCCAACGTGGCCTGGGAACCAGGGTGGCACCAACTGGTACTCGCCGTCCTTCAGCCCACGCACGGGCCTCTTCTACGTGTCAGCGTGGGAGGGCTACGCGTCGATCTTCCGGAAGGAGCCGGCGGAGTACGTAGCGGGGCGCAACTTCGCTGGCGGTGGTCACACGGTGGTGACTCCTGTTCCCGGCGCACCAGGGGTACGCATCGGCCGCGCGAGTCCCGTCAACAATTGGACGGATGCAGTCGGCCACGGCGCCGTGATGGCCATCGATCCGCAGAGCGGTGAACAGCGCTGGAAGTTCGATCAATACGATGTGACGGACAGCGGCATCCTGACGACCGCGACTGACCTGCTCTTCACCGGTGGGCGCGAGGGTTACTTCTATGCGCTCGACGCCCGCACCGGCGCCGAGCTCTGGAAAGCGAGCCTTGGCGGTCAGATCGTAAACGGGCCCATGAGCTACCTCGTTGGCGGCAAGCAGTACGTCGCCGTGATCTCGGGCAATTCGCTTCTCACGTTTGGACTCCGAGACTGACGCGCGCGGTACTGGCCTTTGTCGCATTGCCCGGCTTGGTGGCGTTCGCCGTGCCGTTGCTTCTGGCGCGGCCCTACCTGCGATCGGGGTCCTTTCGAGCGATCGCGTTTGTCCCACTGGTGTCGGGTGTCGCGCTGCTGCTGTGGTGCGTGCGCGATTTCTATGTCGTTGGCAAAGGCACCCTAGCTCCATGGGCCCCACCCCGCAACCTCGTGACATCCGGCCCGTTCCGCATCTCGCGCAACCCGATGTACATCGCCGTGAGCCTCGTGCTCCTCGGCTGGGCGATCGGCTTCTGGTCCGCAACCCTCTTGCTGTACGCGTTGGCCGTAACCGTCGCATTCCACCTTCGTGTGGTGTTTGGCGAGGAGCCCTGGCTCGCCCGCAAACACCGAGACGAATGGCAACGGTACGTACGACGGGTCCCACGATGGGTGTTTCTCAGCCGCAGGGCCCTGCTCCTCTCGAATCTCGGCATCGCCTTCGCCATGCTAGCGGCCGGGCTCGTCTACGAGGCGTACACAGACGCGAGGGATGCCCGTCAGTTCCCGCCACCAGGCACACTCGTCGATATCGGCGGGCGCCGGCTCCATCTGATCTGCATCGGCGATGGCCAGCCAACCGTCATCTTCGAGCCGAGCGGCTGGGGAAGCGCGCTCAGCTCCGCCGGCGCGCGCGAGCGGCTCGCCATGAGCACCACCGTATGCAGTTACGATCGCGGTGGCGCAGGGTGGAGCGATCCGGCGCCGGCCATCGTCTCGGCGGGGGACCTCGCACGCGATCTCGCCGTACTGCAGGACCGAGCAAAGCTGCGTGCGCCGTTCGTAATCGTGGCCGCATCTATCGGTGGCCTGACGGCGGAAATGTTCGCGCGGCAATATCCGGAGCGTGTGGCCGGGCTCGTGTTCGTCGATGCAGCGAGCAGCCTGAGCCTGCCTCTGCTGGCAGAGAGGTCTAACACCGTCATCGCAGCCGCCTGCACGGCCAGCGTACTGGCGCATCTTGGTGTGGTTCGCCTGGTGGACCCCTTCGGGCTGGGCGACGATTCAGAAGAGGCTCGCCGTGGGGCGGCAATTACCTACCACGCGCGAGCGGTGGGACAGGTGTGCGCAATGGCACGCGGCTTCTCCTCGAGTCAACGAGAATTCGACCAGGCGCCGCCACTACCTTCCGACGTGCCGCTGACCGTGCTCAGTGCCTCGAGCGCGACCGACCTGCTGCCTCCGGGCCTTCGACGCACGGCCGAATCGCTCAGACCGCAGTTGGCGGAGACGCATCGGCAGTTGGCGAAGCGCTCGACACAGGGCTCATGGCGTGAGGTGCCCGACAGCACGCATCTCATCGGAAACAGCCAGCCCAGCGCCGTCGCTGACGCTGTTCTTGACATGATCAACGAAGGTCAAAGGGCAAACGTCAAAGGGCAAAGGTGAGGTCAAAGGTAAAAGTAAAGGCGGCGGACTATTGGCCTCGGATGGTTCGGAGAATGGACTCCACCGCGGGGCGCTCGGGCGCATCCGGAGCCAATCGCAAGAACGTCTCCAGCCGATCGGCGGTCAGGTCCGCTCGCTTGAGCCGCTCATAAGCGATGCCGCCAAAGTAGGTACGCATACGCAAAACGAGGGTCGGCACCAAGGCAGCGGTCGAACGCACGGGCAGCTTCGGAGAAGTCGTTCAGACTCGAGCGTGCGAGTCCCAGCTGGCATTGTACAAACGGATGTGACGGATAGGCCTCCGCCGCTGCCGCCGCGCGCTGAAGTTCCTCCCCGTTTCCATCGAGCAGGGCCAGCGCGAGCCGCGCCACCACCTGCCACGCCTCGTCCGAACTGGAGGCGAGACGCGAAAATAGAGCCCGTGCATCGGCCTGTCGCGCCAATTTCGCGGCGCTCATGGCCGCGAGCCATATGTCTTCGGGACGTGACTGTGGCGCGGCAGCAACCGTACCGACCACGTCGGTGTAGCGCCCGGCTTCGTAAAGATTCTGCACGGACTGCACGGACGAGGGTTGGCTGGCAGGCCTGGATGACGGAACGCGAGCAACGCCGCTGCTGCTGCACCCGACGCCAGGCACTGCGATGCCGAGTGCGATGACGACGGCTGAGATTCGAGCGCGAGACGACACTGATCGCGAGCATATCACCCCGGACCAGGGCGCCCTCTTTGCCACGAAGGACACACAGCTTGGCCACGGCACACGGAGAACTCCTCTGTGAACTCCGTGACCTCCTGGCTAATTCCTCGGTCGTGTCCCTTGTGGCGGCCATCGTGCCATCATGAGCGCCGAGTTGACTGGCCTGTCATTTGATGTCGTCATCGTAGGCGCCGGTCCGGCGGGTTGCGCAGCTGCAATACGCGCAGCTTCACACGGACTGACGGTGGCGCTTCTTGAGAAGGCGCGCTTTCCCCGCGATGTCCCCGGCGAAGCGTTGCATCCGGATGTGGAAAGCGTGTTTGACGCCCTGGGTATAGGCACTGCGATCTCCAATCCTCGCTTCATTCGCTACCCAGGATGGATCCTCGAGCGCTCGGGCGAGCGGACCTTCATTCCCTTCTCCTCGAAGCCGGGTTTTCGATTCGGCTATCAGCTGTGGCGCGCGGAGCTTGATTCGATGCTCCTGGCCGAAGCGCAGCGCGCCGGGGTCATGGTCGTTCAGCCTGCGGGCCGTAGCGACCTGATCCTCACCGACGGCCGAATCGTGGGTGTCAACGTGTCGGGCCAACGATTGGCGTCTCGACATCTGATTGACGCCTCCGGCACCACGCGATGGGTATCGCGGAGTTTGGGCCTGCACATCAACCGGCTCTCGCCAAGGCTGGTCGCGGAATACGGCTACGTGCGCGGAGACTGCGAGTTTGGAACCATCCCGGAATTTCACGAGCATTCGAGTGGATGGACGTGGTTGGCGCGGGTGCAGATGGACTGCTGCCAGTGTGTGCGTCTGGCACTCGACCCAGGCGTGGATCTGCCTCCCCTTCCCGCGCCGTTCGATCGCCTGCCCCGACTGCGCGGCGCTGACGTCACGTGGCGCGTAGTGCCGGAATGCGCGGGCGCCGGCTATTTCCTGTGCGGCGACGCGGCCGCAACGTTGGATCCCGCAGCGGCGAGCGGTGTCGCTCGGGCGCTCGCTGCGGGCACCAAGGCTGCGGACCTCATCGCCCACGTCAATGCTGGTACGGTAAACGAGGACGATGCCGCGGAAACGTACCGCCATTGGCTCGCGAGTGAGGTCGCGACGCAGGCCCTTCAGCTCGCTTCGCGTTACGCGGACCTGGAGAGCCCGCCGAGGTGGCTCAACGCGATGAGCGAACGATTGAAAGACCTCAGAGCTGAATCTGTTCCGGCGCCATCTGGTCGCCGGAACGTAGCCACGCACCTGAACTGAGAGTAAGATCCGGGGTTCGGTTTCTCTTAGAGGAGTAGACGACCAATGGCAAAGAAGACGACTGCAAAGACAGCGACCGCCAAGTCAACGAACTTCGCAGCACTCACGAAGGCGGGCGTCATTCCGGCCGGATACAAGCACTTGACGGCCGCGGAAAAGGCCGCGATTGAAGGATTGTCGGCCGGCGAGGTCGAGGCGATCATCGGCACCAAAACGAAGATGGGCCCCAAGTTCTTTGCCAAGCACGCGTCGCACGGAATGTTGTACTAGCCTGCCCGTCGCTTCTCGCCCAGATGTCGGCCACCACAGTGAGCTCCGATCCGCGGCACAGCGAAGTTGTGCGCGCGAAGATTGCCCTGTTCGGCAGGCGTCTGGGCCATACGGCGTACACGTTTTGGACCAGTCCGAACTTTCCCCGTCTCTATCGTGAGTACATTTTCCAAAGCCACTCCATCATCCGGGCCAGCGTTCCTCTGATGGTGGCGGCGGCGGATGCCTGCACACTGCCGCAGCACGCCGGCGATCCGGCCCTTCAGGGTTTTGCCCGGTACCTCCGGCACCACATCCCGGAGGAAACTGGCCACCATGAGTGGATTCTCGACGACGGTGAAGCGATGGGACTCGAGCGTGGAGCGATCCTCGCCCGCCTGCCGAAAGAGAGCGCGACGCAGCTCGTCGGCGTGCAGTACTACTGGATTCACCACTACAACCCCATCGCCCTGGCCGGCTTCATAGCGACGATGGAGGGTGATCCCCCCACGACAGAGTTCGTTGAAGAAGTCGCTCAGAGACACAAGCTGCCCCTCACCTGCTTCAGCAGCTTCCTCTACCATGCCCGGATCGATCCGCAGCATCGCCGTGATCTTGATGAGGTCCTCGACTCGCTGCCGCTGACCCAGGATCACCTGGCCCTCATCGGGTTGAGCTCACTCCGAACGATTCGGATGATGACCGGCATCATGGAGGACATCATCGCCTCTGACGAAGACGCCGACACGAACGCTCACCTGGCTCACGGTGACGCCACGATCACCCATCGCGGAAGATCGCCCATATCCAGCTGACGCACGTGGCGAAAGCCTGCGTCCTGCAGCATTCGAGTGAACTCGCGAAACGTGTAGGCATCGCCGCTTGCGGTGGTCGCGAGCATGGTCAGCGCGAACGCGGCGTCCGGATCTGGAGAAATCCGGTCGTCGTTGGGGACGAAGTCGATGAGGACTACACGACCCGAGGGTGTCAGCGCGTCGCCACACTTTCGAAAGAACGCCGTGTTGGTCTGGCTGTCGAAGTGATGCGCAAAGTTCGCGACGAGGATGAGGTCATACGGACCACCGAACACGACCTCGAAGGCATCACCGGGAACAAGATGGTACCGTTCGGCGACACCTGCCGCGTGGGCGTTTCGGGCCGCGACCTCGAGCACATCAGCGGTGTCCAGCGCGAAGATGTGCGCCAGCGGGTTGCGCGCCGCCACTGCCAGACCGTAGAGGCCGTGGCCGGCAGCGACATCCAGGACCTGAAGGGGGAGGTTGGGCTTCAATCCGAGAGCGGCAGCAGCAACCTGGGCAACCGGCCTGGACATATCGGCCATGAAATGCGCGAATCCCACCCACGTGGCGCTGTCAGGGATGGACTGCGTGGACGGAGAGGCGCCGCCGTTTCTGACTGACTGGCCAAGTTGGGAAAACGAGTGGAGATTGCGGTCGCTCGCGAGGAACCTTACTGCCGATCCCACGAAGGCTGGCGACTTCGCCGAGAGGGTACAGACGCGAATTCAGAGGCAGACTGTAAGAGCGGGACTGTTTCGAGAGGTGACCGGCAACGGTCAAGAAGTCACAGAGGATGCGAATGCCACGTTCGGATGCACCGGTTGCGGTCGCCAGTAATTGCACCGTGTCGACGCCGGAGTCGATTCGTGTGAACAGGTCCAGTTCCAGTGCAGCGCGCAAGGCGAGACTCCGCTCGAAGGCGCGAAATTCAGCGAGCAGCGCTCCGGGATTCGGCAACTCGGCATCAGCGCCCGCGGTCATGCACCCCAATCCTAGCGCGACGATCGGTGTCGGCACGAATGGTTAGCGCGCGCACGAACCGGATCGCCATTTCGGGAACAAAGCCTGCGACGCTAGCCGCCCAGCATCCGGTTCGCGCCGTTCCCCGGTCGGAGGTACTCGAGGTCACGCTTCTTCTGCGGGAGACGGACACCTCAACTCCCAACACCCAACTTCCAATTCCCAAGAGCCAGCTCCCAACGGCCAATAGTCCGCTGGTCGCTCGGCGCGAGGACGTGCTCGCCGTCCGTCGATTCGCCGCCCTGCATCGCCTGAAGGTTCTGCGCGTGCACACCCGCAGGCGAACGATGGTTCTTCGCGGCCGCGCGGGAGACATGGGACGGGCGTTTGGCATCCGCCTGTTTCATTTTGAAGGCGCAGGGCACGCCTTCAGAAGCCACGGGGAGACTTTGACGATCCCAGAAGAGCTCTCAGGCATCATCTGCGGAGTTTTCGGTCTCGACAATCGACCGATATCGCGGCGGCCGCGCTTCGCAGCAGGATCCACGCTGCTGCCACCGCCGCCGAACCCGCACACCAAGCCCCCGTCGGCGTTCAGAAAGCTGTACTCCTTCCCCGCCAGGGCGACTGGCAAAGACCAGTGCATCGGAGTGCTCGAGTTCGGTGGCGGGTTCGAGCGAAGCAAGCTGAATGCGTACTTGGCGAAGCTTGGCGTCAACACGCCCACCGTGGTTGTGCGCGAGATCGCACCTGGCCGGAATCGTCCTGTCAATCAACCTGGCACACTGTCGCCCGACGTCGAGGTCTACATGGATCTCGAGATTCTAGCGAGCGTCGCACCTGGCGCAACGCTGGTGGTGTACTTCGCCGAGAACAACAACCGCGGCTGGGTGGAGGCGCTGCACGCCGCCATCTTCGACACGACTCATCGTCCATCGGTCCTGTCAATCAGCTGGGGACAGGCGGAACAGTTTTGGGATGCGCAGACGATCGCTGCGATAGACGAGGCGTTTCAAATGGCGGCGGTCCTCGGGATCACCATCTGTTGCTCCTCGGGCGATCGAGGCGTGTTCGAGGCCGGCAAGACGCCCTACACCGTTCCGTTTCCGGCATCGAGCCCACATGTGCTCGCCTGTGGAGGCACGCGGCTCGATGCACGCGCCAGCCGCACGGTGGAAACGGTGTGGAACCAGTCCCGAGCCGTTGGCCTGGCCTCCGGTGGGGGGGTCAGCAGAGTGTTTGATCTGCCTCCGTTTCAGTCAGGGCGACGCGTCCCGCCAAGAGTCGGGTCGGTGAAAGGATCCGGTCGCGGGATTCCAGACGTGGCGGCCAACGCCAGCTCGTTGACCGGCTATTTGATCTGGGCCGACGACACGTCGATGTCGATGGGTGGAACCAGTGCGGCCGCACCGCTTTGGGCTGGACTCGTCGCATGCCTGAACGAGGCGCTTGGCCGACGCGTCGGGTATCTCACGCCGCTGCTCTACACGGGTAACGCTGCGCGGCACGGCGCGCTGCGCGACATCGGCCACGGGAACAACCAGCTGTCAGGCCGGCAGGGGTATCGGGCGCGTCACGGGTGGGACCCGTGCACCGGCCTCGGGACGCCGCACGGGACCAAGCTGCTTCGGTGGCTCAAAGCCACGAAGCGCACGAAGGTGTAAGCCGAACAACACGAAGATCCAAGCCACAAAGAACACGAAGATCACGGAGACATCTACCTTAGTTGTCTTTGTGTAGTAGCCAGGATGTGATCCGACAGCAGTCGGCACGCGTCTGCCATGTTCCCGAGCTGCTTCGCCAGTTCCAGCAGCCCGACCTTCGTCTTGATCACCTTCTGTGCGGTCGTCACGCTCGGCCTCCTCTGCGGAGACCCGACACTCCACGTGACCGTCAGATTTCATCCTAGCTAGGTCAATCTTTGTGATCTCTGTGATCTCCGTGGCCTAGCCTTTCTTGGTGATCTCAGTGGCTTAGCTTTTCTTCGTGGCCTTCGTGGTTAGCCAATATTCATCATCTTTAACAACTCGGCATAGCTGTTTTCCGTACGAAGTAGGTTGAAACTCGAGCTTCGGACATACAACGGCATGAGGTGATCGCGACGCTCAATGCTTCGGGCCGCCCACTGGAAGGCGGCGGGTTTGTCCCCTAGCGCGGCAGCAATGAGGGCTGTGTAGAACGCGCGCGACTCTCTGCAGACGGGCGAGGAGCCGAGCTCGGCGATCACTTGGCTTGCCACGGCTGTGTTACCGGCCACCGCGTGCGCAATGCCCAGCGCCCCGAGCGGCACTCCCCAACGACCGCCGAATCCGACCATTCGTTCGGCGAGCGCGATCGCCTCGTCCAACTTCCCTTGCCGTGCGCGCAGACGAACCAGGAGCAGTTGGCCAAAAATGAAGTACAGGATCGAGCTGATTCAACCGCTCGACGCTGTGGGCTGCCGCTTCATCGCGGCCCAGGCTCTCCAGGATCATCGAGCGAATGAAAATTGTGCCCAACGCAAGGGGGTCTTTCGCGAGCACGAGATCCTCGGTTGCCAGCGCCTCCTCCATCCGACCGAGCGGGGCGAGGAAGTACATCGCGTGGCAATGATAGGCGTCGAGCGAGTTCGGGTTCAGCTCGATCGCGCGGCGGAAGTATCGTTCCGCTTCGGTCCAGTCGAACTCGTAATTGGCGAAGTACAGACCCCAGAATGTGATGGGCTTCGGAGCTTGCCGCATCAAGACGCAATGCCTGACGCGCCGTCGCCACTGACCGGACCATCGTTTCACGCGGGTCCGCCATCCCCACCACCATCTGGCCCCAGTGGTAGAGCGCGATGCCGATATGAGCGGCCGCGTAGCTCGGGTCGATCGAGACGGCTTTCTCGAAGCTCGCCAGCGCTTTCCCCTGGCTTTCGGGATCGAAGCGGAAGAAGTAGTGGCGCCCTTGCAAAACGGCCTCGTACGCTGCGAAGTGAGCCGTCGGGGGCTTCACGAGTGGCCGGCTCGTCAAGCTGACCTTCAGCTCCATGGCAATCGCGTTCGAGATCTCGTCCTGGATCTCGAAGACGTCCGTGAGATCGCGATCGTAGCGTTTTGACCAGAGCTGGGTACCGTCTCCGGCGGCAATGAGCTGTGCGGTAATGCGAATGCGGTTACCGGCGGTTCGCACGCTGCCTTCGAGAACATGGTCCACGCCGAGTGTTCTCGCGATTCCGCGAACATCCTGCGCCTGATGCTTGAAGGCAAACGTGGAGGTTCGAGCGATGACCTTCAGCCCGGACACGCTCGAAAGTGCGTTGATGATGTCTTCGGCCAGACCGTCGCCGAAGTATTCGTTCTCCTGCTGCGCACCGGTGGCGACGAATGGGAGAACGGCGATCGACGGAGTCCTCTTCAAAATGGCGGCTGCTGCTTTCTCGAGCGCCAATCGAAGTTCCATGACGTTGCGATAGCGATCCGCCGGCAACTTGCGAAGGCACTTGGTAACGACCTGCGCAACCTCAGGAGACGCGTCCAGCTCTTCGGGCTCCGTTTGACGGACAGACGCCACCGTCGCATCCATCGTGTCAGCAGTAAATGCCCGGCGGCCGCTCAGCATCTCGTAGAGCATGACTCCGAAGGAAAAAATGTCAGTTCTTGCATCGACCGGAACGCCCGTGCTCTGTTCCGGCGACATGTATGCTGGTGTGCCCATCACGTCGCCCACGCGTGTCTGCGCACTCGAGAACGGCATCGTCTCCAGCTGGTCTTCGGAACCCATTGACGTCGACGTCTCATTGGAAGTGCTCGTCCATGGCGCGCCCACGACATCGCTGTCGCTCGACTGCTGCCGCGCCAGCGTCGCGAGTCCAAAATCGAGCAACTTCACTCCATCGGCAGTCACCAGGACATTGCCGGGCTTCAGGTCCCTGTGGATGATTCCCTTGTTGTGCGCCGCCTCCAGCGCTGCCGCAATCTGCTGGGCCAGCTCGAGCGCCTTCGATTCCGGCAACGGACCCTTCACCGGCGAGCCGACGACGTACTCCATCACGAGGTAGTTGGGTCCGACGTCGTGGACCGTGCAGATGTTCGGGTGATTGAGCGCCGCAATAGCGCGAACTTCACGAGTGAAGCGCTCTGAAAACTGCTCTGTGACCAGCTTGACGGCGACGTCTCGGCCCATGCGCGTATCCGTGGCGCGATACACCTCGCCCATCCCGCCCTTTCCTATGGCCGAGATGATCTGGTACGGGCCTAGTCTTTCACCCGGGGCAAGCTCCATCAGACGATGCCGGCCCCCCATGCGTGTGGCGATGCGGAGAGCAGTCCCTGCTGAAACGAAAATCGATCGTCAGGATCGTAGTCACGCTTCACCTGCACCAAGCGCTCGAGATTGCCTCCAAAGTAACGACGACCGAAGTCCAGCTGATCGCGGTTGGGATAGTTCTGATAGGAGTGACCGCTCGACAGCGGCGCCACCACGCGGTCGAACTCGCGCACGTAGGATTCGGCATCGGCACGATGGTGTTCGTACATCCAGAAGGCAAACAAGAACACATCGGTCGTGGAGCTGCGATGGCAATAAGCCGTAGCGTCCGGTGCAACGGTGTTGATAGCGCCGCCGTACGCCTCCAGCCCTATGAAGTTGTTGGTGTTCGGCGAAGATCGGAACAACTCCACGATCCTCCCCCATTCCGTCGCCGAGAGGTGGCGATCGACGATGTGGGACTTGGCAAGCGAGCGGGCCGAAGCGGGAACGTTGGCCGGAAGTTCGGTCGGAAAGTTCAGCAGATACTCGTTCAGCTCGCGATACGAGCCCTGGCGCCAGATGTCGCGACGGCTTTCAGCGTCCGGCAAGGCGAGGAGCGGGGCGAGCGCCGCCCGACACTCGGCTTCGGAGCCGTTGAACACGCCTCGCACCACGAAGTACCGGGCAAGGCTGCTGTCACCCGCGTCCTGCGTGTAGACGAGCAGCGCCTGATTGCCAAGATTGTCCGGCACGCCTGCGCCGGTGAAGTGTCGTTGCCAGGTCGTCACGGCTTTGGTCGCTGAATCCGCGTCGCTTGCGGAGCTCAGGGGCCATTTGAACCCGAAGCCCCAGAGGGACCCGAGGGCCTGTAGCCGGTACTCAACCTCGAGCAGCACGCCGAAATTGTTGCCTGTACCGCCGCGGACCGCCCAGAAGAGATCTGGATGCTCCGCCGAATTCGCAGTGACAATTCGTCCGTCGGCAAGGGCCACCTGCACCCCGGTTACCTGGTCACAATTCATCCCGTACATGAGCGACGTGAACGAGTAGCCACCTCCCTGCATATAGCCGGCGACACACACCGTTTCACAGCCTCCACCAGGCACGTGGAGGCCGAACAACTCCAATTCGGCGTTCACTTTTCCGAAGTTGGTTCCGGCTCCGAAAACGGCAACCCGGCGAGACTGGTCGACTCGGACGTAACTGATCCCGCTGACGTCGATGACCATCTCATCACTGACCGAGTAACCGGCGGTGCTGTGCCCTCCAGACCGGCACGTGACGTGAAACCCCACTTCCTTCGCAAAGCGAAGGCAGGCAACCACATCGCTGAACCCGGCACAGAGCACGATGATCTGCGGAAAGTGCTGGAAGGCGCTCATGAACGCCTCCCGATCGGAGTTGTAGCTTGGATCTTGCGGAAGCACGACCCGACCAACGACCTGACTCGTCAGGCCGGCGAGTTGTTGATCGCTGAACTTCAGTTGGCCGGAGCGCGCGATGGAAAGCGCGCTCGCGTCGCGCAAACGAGGTTTCTTTCGCATGACTTGGTCCGTTCCATCACCGGCAGCCAGACTGACCTTGCTGACGACGCATCGGGCATTATATCGAGCGGCCAAGCCCGGAGACGCGCGTGTCCGATTCTGCGAGCGTCTGTGTGCCACAAAGCAACACGGCCAGGGAGCGGTTGATGCCAGACCGGCCAATTCACTAGGCAATTGCGCATCGAGTGGTCAGCAACGCCTCGGCCCTCTTCTTGCGATGGCAACCGAACGGGAAAGGGCGCCTCACGGGGCCACGTCAAGAGAGGACCATCAAATGCTACGCATCGTCTTCGGTATCACAGTGCTTGCGCTGCTCATGCTGACCTATCTGGCAAACCCGGTCATGGCATGGGTTGAAATGGGGGCAATGTTCACGTACGTGATCGCCAAGCGATCCCGTCAGAGTCAGCAAGCCGGGCCTGGGGTCAGGCAGGCGCTGCGCGCACTCGGCAAATAGCGCAATCGGCGCGTGAAGCCTGAGCGCCGCAATGCAGCGGGGTCGAAAACGTCAGGCTCCGGCTGATTCAAGCCACTTCTGCATCTGGGTGTGCGGAACGACGCCCGGCTGCTGAAACACGACTCGACCATCCTTGAGCACGAGGAAGTTCGGGATGCCCTGGACGCCGTATTGCGCGGCAAGTTGAGGGTATTTCTCGGTGTCCACCTTGAGCACCACCGCACGACCGGCCATGTTCGCGGCCACCTTCCTTACCTCGGGCGCGGCGACGCGGCATGGACCACACCACTCGGCCCAGAAGTCAACGAGCACGGGGGCTTTCGAGTGTTGCATGACATCGGCAAACAACTCAGGGTCCGCATCGATCGGCTCGGCGATCGGCCCGAACAGTGTCTTGCACTTCCCGCACCGAGCGTCGTTCACAAGCTTCCCCGCAGGAACGCGGTTCTTCTGCCCGCAGGAAGGGCATACACGGATCATGTGCGGAAGTCCTCCCTCACCCTGCGACGATGCACGTCACATGTAGACTTGTGATTGTATGACTGAAGGCTTCGCGTACGTCGCGTTCCTGACGGTCACGGCTGCGGTCCTCGGGCTGATGACGATAGGCCTGGTTGCAATCGGCATCCTCCTCGTCAGGCAAAACCTCTTGGCGAAGAAGGCGGCGGCGGAATCTCTCTGGAATCACCGACGGAGTTATCATTGACAACAAGCTTGGGCGAAATGCCCTGCTGAAACCGTGCTAAATCGGCAACGCTGGCAACAAGTCGAACGGCTTTATTCCTCCGCTCTCAAGGAGGAGCCAAACCAGCGTGCCGCCTTCCTTGCGGATGCCTGCAAGGACGACGGGGATTTGCGACGGGAGGTGGAGGCGCTTCTGGCCCAAGCCAGCGAAGCCCCAAACGCTTCCGCGTGGCAGGACACGGCGACCGTGCTGGCGAGTTCGCCCCCGGTTGGCGCCGGCTCCCAACTGACCATCGGGCAGCGCTTGGGTCCCTACCGCATCGAGGCAATCCTGGGCGCGGGCGGAATGGGGCAGGTCTATACGGCCGTTGATACTCGTCTGGGCCGCAAGGTGGCCATCAAGGTTTCCGCCGAACAGTTCAGCGGACGTTTCGAGCGCGAGGCACGCGCCATTTCGGCGCTCAATCATCCCCACATCTGCACCCTTCACGACGTCGGCCCCAATTACTTGGTGATGGAGCTCGTGGAAGGCGAAACCTTGCGCGATTGGCTCAAACGTGCTCTCCCCGTGGAGCGCAGCGTGGAGGTCGCACGCCAGGTGCTGGAGGCGCTTCGGGCGGCGCATCAAGCGGGCATCATCCATCGCGACCTGAAGCCCGCAAACATCATGGTTCGCATCGATGGCTACGTCAAGGTGCTGGATTTCGGACTCGCGAAGCGCGTTCTGGCCTCAGGAATGGTGCCCTCCGAAGTTCCAGCGACAGATTTGAGTCTTCCGGGTCAGATCCTCGGAACGATTGCATACATGTCGCCGGAGCAGATCCAGGGAAAGGAAACCGATCCGCGGAGCGACCTGTTCGCGTTCGGGATCATTCTCCACGAAATGCTGACAAGCGAGCATCCGTGGCCTCGCAAGTCAACTGTGGATACGCTGCACGCGATTCTTCACGATGATCCGCCTCCGATTCGCACCGCTGCGTTGGTCGGATTAGCCTCCGTTGTGCAGAAACTTCTCCGCAAGAATCCCGCGGATCGGTACCCCTCTGCCGAAGCGGTTCTGGATGCTCTCGCCAGCCGCGCGAGTTCGCGAACAACGGAGCTCTCGGAGGATCACCAACCGGCACACCCCCCTCACGCTCCTACCCGGCTGATCGTGCTTCCGTTCCGCCTTCTGCGCCGGCACGAGGCATCCGACTTTCTTGCCGTCAGCTTGCCGGACGCGATTACCAGCTCGCTCGCCGCGATTGATTCTCTGGTGGTGCGGTCGACCATGACGGCCTCCCGTTTCGCCGCCTCTACCGAACTCGACGTGAACGCAATTGCCGAGCAGGCGCAGGTGGACGCCATTCTCACTGGCACCATCCTGTCCGACGGCGAGCATCTCCGCGTGAGCAACCAACTGATCGAGGCGCCCAGCGGCACGGTGCTCTGGTCCAACAGTTCGCAGGTGTCTCTGCGGGACATCTTCCAGCTCCAGGATGAGCTGGTCGACCGGATTGTTCAGTCTCTGACGCTTCCGTTGACGGCTCGCGAGCGTCTTGCCCTCAAGCACGACGTGCCTGCCAGCGCGATGGCGTACGAATACTACCTGCGCGCCAATCAGCTTGCCGCCGCCGCGGCCGCCGGCGACGGCAACATGAGCCTGGCGCGAGATCTCTATCTGCGCTGCGTGGAGCTCGATCCGAAGTATGCGCCGGCGTGGGCCTGCCTGGGACGAGCTCACCGCTTCATCGGGAAATTTGTGGAAGTCAATGCCCACAACCTCGCCCGTGCGGAAGAGGCGTTTCGGAAGGCCTTTGCGCTCAATCCCGACTTGGCGCTGGCGCACAATTTCTATACTTCTCTGCAGACCGATTTGGGGCAGTCACTGGACGCGATGGAGCGTCTGCTGAAACGGGCACATACGCATCGCAACGACCCCAATCTGTTCACGGGACTGGTGCAGGCTTGCCGTTACTGCGACCTGCTGGAGGCTTCCGTCGCCGCTCACAATCATGCAAGACAGCTCGACCCTAACGTCCGGACCAGTGTTGCCTACACATACCTTCATCTGGGTAACTTCCAGAAGGTGCTGGAGCACTGCGGCTCCATCGATGCGCACGTCAGCATACCGTCGTTAGCGGCTCTGGGCCGCGAGCAGGAGGCGATCGAACAATCGCGAGAACTGGAGAAAACCTGCCCGAAACTATTGTTGCCCTGGCGCGCCATGTGGCGGGCTTATCTGGAGGGCGATCGCGGAAAGAGCTTGGAGGCACTCGATCAAGCGCTGGGGTCTGTCCCGACGGATCCAGAGGGGTTTTTTTGTGCAGCGTTCCTGCTGGCGAGATTGAACGAGACCGAACGCGCGCTAGAGTTGCTGTCCGTGGCAGTCGACCAAGGATACCGCTGCCACTATGCTCTCTCTTGCCATCCCTGGCTGGACTCGTTGCGCTCTCATCCACGGTTTAAAGAACTCGCGAACCGCGCCGAGATACTCAGTCTCCAAGCCCGAACCGTCTTCCTCGACAACGAAGGTGACCGGTTATTGGGAGTGATGGTGGCCAACAAGCTGGCCGAGCGTGGTGTTTATGCCTCTGACGGTGGTGACGAATTGGCTCGTCGGAGTTAGAGATTGACCGTGCGAGAACCACATCCTTCCGACACGGACGGATAGTCTAGAGTCCGCATGAGAGAAGGCCTCGGGTTTGTCCTGTCCTTCACGCTGATCGGCGTAGCGGTCGTGATTTTGACGGTGGCAATCTCTGTCGCGTTGTTCATGGTGATGCGGCACCGCTCCAAAGCGAAGCGCTGACGGCTGGGCTAAGATTGGCCTCTCAAATAGGGGGAAGGGATTAGGGGATAGGGGGAAGTGATGGGCGCAAATGCAGAGATCGCACGACGCTGGTTCGAGGAGGTTTGGAACCAGAAACGCGAAGGCGCCATCGACGCGCTGATCGCGACAAGCTGCGCCGGTTGGCTGGCCGACGACCGGGAGGTGCATAGCCCAGCCGACTTCAAAGTGGAATGGCGCCAACTGCTCGGGGCTTTCCCCGACCTCACGATCCGCGTCGACGACCTGATCGAGGAAGGCGACCGAGTTGCCGTGCGATGGAGCGTCACCGCCATCCACGGTGGCAGCGGGCTCGGCCTCCCACCCACCTTTAACAATGTCTCGTTCCGGGGCATGACCTGGATGGAGATCCGGGGTGGTCAGATCGTCCGGGGGTGGGACAGCTGGAACCTCGGCGGGCTGATTCAACAGCTCGCGGCCGCCGCTACTTCCCACTGAACTCCCGGAATTGCACAGAATGGGTGTTGGCGGCGTCTTCGGCTAGCCTTCACTTCGTTCGGCTTTGCCCGTCCGGCCCGTTTCCCATAGTGAAGAAGGGGATACTCCAAACGGGGACACCACATGACCTTCAGCAGCGACGATATGAGTTCTCAGAAAGCTCAACAGCCTGTAGCGCTTACGAGCACGATCGACTTGCTCGACCGGTTCAAACAAGGCGACGAACAGGCGGTGGGGCAGCTGGTCGAGCGTTCGCTCCCCCCGCTCAAGCGGTGGGCCCGGGGCCGGCTCCCCCAGTGGGCCAGGGGACTCGCCGAAACCCAGGACTTGGTTCAGGAAGCTGTCATTCGCGCGCTTCCTCGCCTGAAAACGTTTGAAGCCAAGCATCCCGGCGCTTTGCAGGCCTATCTGCGACAGGCCGTTACCAACCACATTCGAGACGAGATTCGGAAGGTGAACGCGCGTCCAATGGCTACCGAGCTCCGGGACAGCCATCCCGACGAGGGGCCGTCGCCGCTAGAGGAAGCAATAGGGCAAGAGGGGCTCGCCCGGTACGAGGCAGCTCTTGAGACGTTGCGGCCCGCCGATCGCGAAGCCATCATCGCCCGTCTCGAGCTGCAGCAAAGCTATGAGGAGGTCGCCATCGCGCTCGGCAAGTCCAACGCCGACGCGGCCCGAATGGCCGTCACACGAGCCATCAAGGCCCTGATCAAAGCCATGGACGATTACCGATAGCTGGGTCGGCCTACACTCGAGCTGGTGCAGCTCCAGGTCGATTCAGAGAGTCTAGCCCTCGCGACTTACGCGTAGTACCTGCTTGTACATGCCACGTCTGAAGATCCAGCCGCCAAGAGGGCCGAGCCACTTCAGGATGTGGTACATGTGGCCCAAGTCCATGAGTTCGATGAGATTTCCGTCGAAGTCCTTCACAAAAAAAAAGGAGTGCCCGCGGGGTGAGCGCTCCGGCCTGCTGACACATTCGACGCCCTTCTTCACGAGGTAGTCGTACCAACGCGGAAGGTTCCTCACGTTGAAGGACATGTGCGTGAGGCCCACGCGATTCCAAGGTACGGCGCCTGGCGGGAGCTGCGGCTGGAACTCGAAGATCTCGAGCACCGCGCCTCCCGGCACCCGTATCCACCCGATCTTGCAAGCCGGCTGCGCACCGTCCACCTGAAAGAAGCTCCGCACGCGTTCCGGAGGCGTGTCGGCCACGCCGACGAGCGGACAGCGAAAGACGTCCCAATAGAACCGCACGGCCTTGTTGAAATTCGACACGGTGATGCCGACATGGCTGAACGATCGAGCTTTCACGTGAGTGTCTCCATACTGCCGACTGCCGACTGCCGACTGCGCTGCCACTGCCTACTGCCTACTACCCACTGCCCACCGCCGACTTCAGTTCAGTTGTTTTGATGTGATCTGCCACCCTGAGCGCCTGGGCGATGATCGTCAACGCCGGATTGACGGCCGCCGACGATGGAAAGAACGACGCGTCGACGACGAAGAGGTTCTCGACATCGTGGGCCCGGCAGAATGGGTCGAGTACAGACTCACGCGGGTCGTTTCCGAAACACAGCGTTCCGCACTGGTGCGTCGTGTTCATCTTGCCGTGCGAATGCGACATCACGATCCAGAAGCCGAGCCGCCGAAGAATCCTTTTGGTCTCCCTCACCAGCGCCTTGTGAGCCTTCACGTTGTTTGGATGGTAGTGCAGACGTATCCGGCCATCCGGGTCCACGGTCACGCGGTTGTCCGCGCTCGGAAGATCCTCCGACATCGCGAGCCAGTCGACACCACGAGACACCCAGGCCTCGTACGCCCTCAGTGGCACCCAGGGAACGACGGTCTGGGCCATGACAGCATGAGTCCGCCCTTGCGACTGGATCTGTCCCAGCGGGTAGTTCGTGTCGGGACCCCGAAAATAGTAGTCGTTGATCGCCACGGTCTTTTGAAACACCGTGTCGTTGCGGCGAAGGGGGTGGAAGCCCTGCATCATCGTGGCGAGGTGCGCCATGTACCGCTTCCCTACCAGCCCCGACGAGTTCGCCAGGCCATGGGGATGGGCGGGATTCGCCGACCGCAGTAAGAGCGCGGCAGAGTTCACCGCCCCGCACGACACGACGAACAGTGGCGCTTCCACACGAAAGGTCTCGCCGCTTCGCTCGACTTCGACAGCCTCCACCTTGCGGCCTGCGGGATCGGTGAGCAGACGCCGCGCGTAGGCTCCGGTCCACAGCGCGACATTTGGCCGCTGCAGCGCCGGCCGAACAGCACAGACCTCCGCTTCGCTCTTGGCAAGGAGCTGGCAAGGAAACGAATTGCAGGTGTTGCAAAGGATGCACCCACCGGGCTCGCCAGGGCGGATGAGGCCCAGGGGCAGGGGCGATGGATGAAGCCCCATCTGCCGCAACTGCTCCACGATCCGCTGGATCCCCGGAGCGTGAGGAACGGCCGGATAGGGGAAGGGACCGCGGAGCGTTTCCGTTGGATCGATGCCGTGCTCGCCGTGGACGTGATAGAGGCGCTCGGCTTGCTCGTAGTACCGGCTCGAGCGTCTCATAGTCGATGGGCCAGGGCGGAGAGACGCCGTCTACATGGTCGAGCGCCAAGAAGTCCTGACGCCGCAGGCGGTAGAGCACGCTCCCCCAGAACTTTGTGTTCCCACCAACACCGTAGTGCGCATAGGGAAGAAACTCACGGCCGTGTCCGTCGAGCCAGCGTTCGGTCGCGCGGTAGCGAAGGCGCTTCCAGACGGCTTCTGGATTCCAGTTTTCCGACTCCTGTGGCACGAACTCGCCGCGCTCCACGATGAGTATTCGAGCCGAGGTCGGTGCCAACGCCTGTGCGACGGTTCCTCCGCCGGCTCCACTGCCGATGATGACGATATCGTAGCGTTCGGTGCGCATCGAAGGAGAATCAGCCCTCGACGCTCGCGTAAATCTGGTCCATCAACCGCTGATCGTCCATAGCTCGCTCGAGACTCATCTCCGGAACGCGACCCTCCCTGATCGCCCCGGCAAAATCGCGATACATGGCCTGATAGCCGCGGATGTCTCGGAAGCCTGGGAACGACAATCTGGGCACGCCGTTTCCTCTGACGAGGACGAAAAGCCCGTTCGATTCGAACGTGATGATGGCTTTGCGGCCATAGAGCTTCGAGAGTCTCAGCCCCTTCATCAGTGACGGGAGCTCGCGAGAGTAGTAGAGAGAACCGACCGCGCCATTGTCGTACCGAAACGCCACCATCATGCTCTTGACGCGCGTGTCGGGTCCCTCGCGGGCCGGGGAGGGACGATAGCCGTGGATTGCGGTGATCGCCGGGCCGAGACTACCCGCGATGTGAAGCCAATGGATCCCTTCCTCGAAAAATGCGTCGCCGCCGGCCATGGATTCGTCGTTCCGCCAGTCGTCTGCCGTTTTGAGTTTCTTGGCGATGGTGCTGAAGTACGCAAAGACCATGTCACCGATGGCGCCATCGGCGAGGAGTTTTCGTAAGGCGACGGCGAGCGGTTTGTAGTGATCGTTCTCACCCACGAGCACCACACGATTCGCGCGACTCCGTGCGTCGAGTACCGTCCGGTAGTCTTCGATGCTCACATAGGCAGGCTTTTCGACGAGGACGTGCTTGCCAGCAGCAATCGCGCGTAGCGTCAGATCCAGATGAAAGCGAGGCGGCACGGCGATGACCACAGCGTCCACACGGGCGTCGTCGATCGCCGCGGAATAGTCCGAATAGCTGCCCAGTCCGCCGTAACGCTTGCAGAAGTCGTCCGCCTTCTTGCGGTCGCGGCTGGCGTAGCTGCAGACGATCTCGCTCTTGAGCGACTTGAGATTCCGGCTGTGCACCTGCGTAATGAAGCCGCATCCGAGGAAGGCTATGCGCAGCGGTTCTGGCATCAAGGGCGTCCCCATTGAACCACACCAGACCGCAGAGAGGAGAGGATCTTGCTTGCTCCCGGCGATCTCAGCGTGAGCGCTTTCCCAGCGACCTCGGCTTGCTCCGCGCTCTGCTACGATCGATGCATTGGAAGACACTGACATCTACGGGGCCATCGGCGAAGACGGATTCCACCGCCTGATTGCCGCCTTCTACAGGCAGGTGCCCACCGACGACATTCTCGGACCGATGTATCCGGCCGACGATCTTGAAGGGGCCGAGGAGCGGCTGCGCGATTTTCTGGTTGGGCGGTTTGGTGGCCCCACCCGCTATATCGAGCAGCGCGGACACCCTCGACTCCGGATTCGGCACGCGCCGTTTCCGGTCACCCCAGATGCCCGCGAGCGGTGGATGTTGCTTATGGGTCGGGCACTCGATGAGGCACGCCTCCCATCTGATGCCACGGCCCTACTGCGCGAGTTCTTCGACGCCGTGTCGGCGATGATGATCAATACGCAGCGCTGACGCGGGCCCTAAAGGCCCGCGCGACAAGCGCTATCCCACACGACAACCCGCCTATTTCTTGCTCGGGTCATCCGCAGGGTTTACGTAATTCAGCATGAACGGTCCCATGCCGCTCACTTGCACCGTCGTCGCGCCCTTGGCCATCGCGTAGTGCCGCATCTCGGCCGGGAGCAACGCGTAGCCACCCGAAGACAGATCCTTCATCGACGCCTTGTCGAGCTTCTCGCCCATCCCGAGCGCGAACGTGCCGGACAACACGGTCACGTGCTCGTCGGTCGGGTGCCAGTGCGGAGCGATCGTGTAACCGGCAGGCATCTGCAGGCGCAGCGTGAACAGGCCTGTTTTCCCGGGATCTCCAGAAACGACTGCGATCTTTGCGCCTGCCGGCAAGACGGGCGGCGCATCGCCCCACGCCACCGCGCTCGCAGCTGTGGCAACGTGCTGTGAGGGCGGCATTGCCGGTGGCGCCTCGGAGTTCCCTATATCCTGGGCTATCTTCCAGGTGCCGTCAGACTGCTTCTTCCACACCGTGACGTATCTGCCCTTTTCAGTGGCGCCATTGACGGTCACCTCGTAAGTGCCTTGGGTGTAACCAATGTCTCCACTCGCACCCAGGTCGGCCTTTGTTGCCGTCCAGGTGAGTGCGAAGCCTGGCATCGCGCTCGCGGTGGCATATTCCTTTCGAATTGCCTCGGGGCCCGTCGCAACGGGCCTGCCCTGAACATAGCTCGAGCCATCGGGCGCAAAATACGAGACCCACTTGTCGATGTCTTTCGTGGTCTGAGACCACTCACGGTCGGCCGCAAGCAGGTTGTTGCGCTCCTGCTCCACGTTGACCGATGACCCGCAGCCGGCGGCAACCAGTACCACCAGGCCTACCAACCAAACGTTGCGGCGCATAGCGGCTCCTTCCTCTCCCATGTTGACCGAAGGTTCAAATTCATGAGCATGAGATAATCTCTCACTTCTCCGCACTTGTCATTGAGCCGAGTGCCGGCGGGCGAACAAACTAGGCCTGCCCTACGTTCCGATGCTTGATGGAGTCTAATCGAGACAACCTGCCGCCATCGCCCGACCACGACGAGGCGGAGACCACCCGCGGCCGACAGCTCCTGTCGTTCCGCGCCGGCGACTTGCTCTGCGAACGATTTCGCGTCGTCAGATTCATCGCCCGCGGCGGCATGGGCGAGCTGTACGAAGCGGAGGACGTGGCGCTGGGCGAACGCGTTGCGCTCAAGACCATCCGCCCCGAGATCGCCTCTGACGAGCGAGTCCACCAGCGGTTCCGGCGCGAAGTGCAGCTCGCGAGGAGGGTCACGCACTCGAGCATCTGCCGCATCTTCGACCTGTTCCAGCATCTGCCCGCGGCGGCCTCGCGCGCCGGCTCGCCCCCCGCCGTGTTCGTCACGATGGAGCTGCTTCACGGGGAGACGCTGGCGGACCGTCTGAAACGTGAGGGACGGCTCACGCCGGAGCAGGCGCTGCCCATCATCAGGCAAATGGCTGCGGCGTTGTCGGCCGCGCATGCCGTGGGGATCGTGCATCGCGACTTCAAGAGCAACAACGTCATGCTCCTCCCGGCCGAGCGTACTGTGGACCCGCCGCGCGTCGTGGTGACGGACTTTGGTCTCGCATTCGCGCTGGGTGAGGCCAACGTCGTAGCCGCGGCGTCGATCACAGTTGCCGGCGAGCTGCTTGGGACGCCCGACTACATGGCGCCCGAGCAAATCGAGGGTGGCGCCGTGACACGCGCGACCGACATTTATGCCCTTGGTGTCGTTCTGTACGAGATGGTGACCGGCGAGCGGCCATTTGCGGCCGACACGCCGCTTGCGTCAGCGCTGCGGCGCCTTTCCGGGCCGCCCGCACGATCGCCGCGAGAGGTTGTTCCCGGACTGCCCGCCACGTGGGAGCGCGTGATCATGCGCTGTCTCGCGCGCTATCCAGACCACCGATTCTCGGAAGCCACGGACGTGGTGCAGGCGCTCGAGCCCGGCGGACCAGGAGCGCGCTGGTGGGAATCGCGTTCGGCCATCGCGGCATTCGGGGCCGTGGCTCTCCTGCTCGCCGTCGTCGGCGTCTTCGGGTGGCGCGGTTGGAACGATCGGGCTCGAACAGGCGCGGAAGCGCCCTCCTCTGCGGTGAACGGGGCCACGACCGACACAATGCGACCGGCGGTGGCCGTGCTTGGCTTCCGCAACCTCGCCGGCCGTGAAGACGCTCAATGGCTTTCGACCGCACTCGCGGAAATGCTGACAACGGAACTCGGCGCGAGCGACGCACTCCGAACGATCCCCGGCGAGAACGTCAACCGAATGAAGATGGAGCTGTCGCTCGCGGATGCCGACTCCTACGCTGCCGACACGCTCGGCCGCATTCGACAGAATCTCGGCACCGACCTCGTCGTGTTCGGCTCGTACGTGACCGTTGGACAGGGCAACGATTCGGAGCTGCGCGTCGACATTCGGCTGCAGGATTCGCGACAGGGGCAGACCATCTCCCTCGTGAGCGATACAGGCAAGTCGTCCGAGATCCTCGATCTCGTGTCCCGCGTCGGAACGCGGCTCCGCGAGCGGCTCGGTGTGGACGCCGGGCCCGACGCGATGGCGTCCATTCGCGCGTCGCAACCCTCCTCGTCCGATGCCACGCGACTCTATGCCGAGGGTTTGATGCGCCTGCGGCGCTTCGACTCGCTGGGCGCCCGCGAATTGCTCGACCGCGCGGTACAAATTGATCCCAAGTTCACGCTGGCGCACTCGGCGCTGGCCAGCACGTGGGCCGCTCTTGGCTACGACGATCGGGCGCGGGAATCGGCACAGCGGGCGTTAGCGTTATCTGCCGGCCTCCCGCGAACCGACCGCATGCAGGTAGAAGGCACGTCCTACGAGCTCGCGGGCGCGTGGGCCAAAGCAATCCCCATCTGGCGGTCGCTCGTCAGCTCTTTTCCGGACGATATCGAGCACACGCTGCGTTTGGCCAACGCACAAATCGCCTCCGGGGCCGCTAAAGAAGGTCTGACGACCATCGAAGGGTTCAGAAAACGCTTTCCAAGCGTCAAGGATCCTCGCCTCGAGCTCGCCGAAGCCGCAGGATTGGACACCTTGTCTGATTTCAAGCGCGTGCAAACCGCCGCGGCTGCCGCGAGCGCGGCCGGTGAGGCACAAGGGGCGCGACTGCTCGTCGCCAACGCCAAGCTGCGTGAGGGCGGCGCCATCCTCCGGCTCGGGCAAGAGGACAAAGCGGTTGCCCTCTTCGAAGAGGCACGCAGCATCTATGAGCAGGCGGGCGATCGAGCCGGGCTCGCACGGTCGCTCAACAGCCTGGCAAGCGCGATCTCCGATGGTCCCGATCCGAAGCGTTCGATGGAGTTGTACGAGCAAGGCCTCGCCATCGCGCGCGCGATCGGCACGCAAGACCTCGTGGCGCGATTCCTCAACAACATGGCCATCCTCGAGCGTCGGTCGGGTAACCTGCGGGGTTCGCTCTCGATGAACCAAGAGGCGCTGAAGATTCGGCGCGAGACCGGCGACAAGACGACTGCTGCGGTCTCGCTGAACAACATCGGGAACGTGCTGCTGGATCTCGGAGACCCGCAGGCCGCCACTGCGCACTACGAAGAGTCGGCAGCGATGAGTCGCGAGATGGGCGATCGACGCGGACAAGCGCGCGCGCTGCACAACGCCGCCGAAGGCATGATCCTCCAGGGAGAGCTTGCGCGTGCGCGCGTGGCAAACGAGGAGGCGCTGCGGATCCGCCGCACCATCGACGATCCGGCCAGCCTCGCCGTGTCGCTCTTTGGTGTCGGGCACACCGCGGTCGTGCAGGGCGATCTGGCGACGGCCAAGAAGTCGCTCAACGAAGCGCTCGAGATGGATCGACGTGCGGACCGGCCGCGGCCGATTGCGTTTTCGCTGTATTTCCTTGCCGAAGTGGCGCTCGTTGAAGGCGACCTTACCCGTGCGCGGGCACTCCACCAGGAAGCGCTCGACATTCGCACGAAGGTGGGTGAGAAGTTCACCGCTGCGCAAAGCCGCGCGGCAATTGCAGTGTTGGCGCTCGAAGAGGGCCGGGCCGGAGACGCCGAGATGCTGGCCCGCGAGGCGGCGGCGGTGTTCGAGACCCAGACCACACCCGACGAAGCCGCCGCCCGCGCCACGATCGCGCTCGCGATGCTCGCGCAGGGGCGCCAGACGCCGGCGCAACGCGAGATCGAGCGAGCCAGAACGCTCGTCCGCACTCCACGGTACGTGACGGCCAGAATGGCGGTGGCCATCGCGGCCGCACGCGTCGAAAGCGCAACGAATCCGGCCGCGGCGCTGCGCGCTCTTGAAGGCGTGCGATCCGAGGCCGCTGCACGTGGCATCCCTCGATCGGAGTTCGAGGCGCGCCGCGCGAGGGCGGCGATCGAAGGCCGTCGATCCCCAGCGGAAGGAGCGAAACTGCTCGAAGCGCTTCGTAAAGACGCGAAAGCGCGAGGCTTCGGCTTGTACGCGCGATAGGCGTTCGGCCTAGGGCGCCTCGTTATAGGCGGCGCGAATCGTTCCCGCCATCCGGTTTCGGTCGTACTTCCCCTGCAGCTCGTCCTGAACGGTCTGGACCGTCTCCTCGACGCTCTTGCCCTGCTTCTTCAACTCTGTCGCGCGCGCTCGGACGCTCGTAAAGAAAGTCCGGTACACCGCAATCATGGACGCGTCACCCATCGGACCGTGGCTGGGGACAATCCGCTTCGGCTGAAGCCCGTCGAAGAGGTCCATGCTCTGCAGCCAGATCGACAGCCGCGAGTACGGGCTGCCAAGTCCTGGAAGTCCGGTCATCACCACGTCACCCGAAAAGAGAATGCTGTCTGGCTCGACGAAGAACGCAGTGTCGCCGCGGGTGTGATTTGCGCCCATGGCAATCAAGCGCACGCGCACACCGCCGAGATCAACCGTGTGATCCTTGTCGAAGAACACGTCGGCCTTGCGGAACTCGGCGCCCTGCAGCAGTTCGGCGTTGACCGGCGAGAAGCTGGCGAATCGCTCGGCCAAGTCGAGACCGAACTCGTCGATGTCGGCCTGCTGATCACGGGATCGGATCATCGTGATGTTGGCCGGGAATCCACCAGCGCCAAGATCGTGTTCCGGATGGAAATGTGTGGTCGCAAGGTAGAGCTCCGCGTTCTTGGTAATCTTCCCCACCTCACGCACGATCGCCTGCCCATTGCGCGCACCAAGACCTGTATCGACCACGAACGTCGCTCGACTCCCGACGATGATGCCGATGTTGCAGACCAGGGGCACATTCTCATCAAGGATGACGTAGGTGTGGTCCGAGATCTTCTGTGTGGCGCCTTCCTTGACGAGCGGCGGCACTGCGGGCCCACGCTGCGCGTCAGTCGAGCTGCCGCACGCAGCCATGGCGAGAGCGCACACAGCGGCGACGATTTGCGTCTTGCGCATCGAGGGCTGCCTTTCTACACGTTGGAAGTTGGACACGTTGGACACGTCGCACTTGGGTGTTGGACAAGCATTAGTTGGGAGTTGGGAGTTGTAGCATTAGTTGGGAGTTGGAAGTTGGACTGACACCTACTCGAGCCCGTCTCCGAGAATACGTCTCTTGATCAGTTCACTGCGCTCTTCCTCGTCATGGCTGGCGACGATGACGAGGTTCGGTTCCGTGGTGGACAGCCCATTCAGCCACCGCAACTGGTCCAAGACGGCAGGCCGATCCTCTGTGATCCAAGGAGCATCCTTCCCGGTGACCAGGCGCACGCCATCCATGTGCCACGCCGCGTCGCCGATGAGTAAATACTCCCTGCCCGATTCAAGGGCGACGTAGACCATCTGCGAACCCGGCGTGTGCCCTGGCGCACTGATGAGCGCAACACCAGGTGCGAGCGGGAAGTACTTGTCGTAGTCAATCACGAGATACCGCTTGGCCGTCTCTCCAGTGAGCTGGATTTCTGGCATCTGCGGAGAGGTACTGAGCGTCCGTACTTGAGCTCTGCTGAGAATCGTCTTGGGCGCGAGCTCGGTTGCCAACGGAGAATGAATCACGCCGGCCACATGGTCGCCGTGCTCATGGGTCACGACGATCAGTTTGGCGCCGCGCAGCGCGCGCTCCACTTGCTGGGCCGCCGCCATGTCGTACGGCTCGTCAACCCCACGGCCGAAAAATTTGTGGACTTGTTGGTCCATTCCGGCATCCACCATGACGAACCCGTCGGCGTAGACTAACTGGAACGCTGTGCGTGCCTGTACGCTCGGATCGGCGGGCGCACCCTGGATCGAGAAGTTCTTCGAACGACGGCTTTCGGCAAACTTCAGTACATTGACCCGGAGCGGCCTCCGCCCGGGAATCACGCGCGCGACTCGGCGGACGTCGTTGAGATTGGCGGTCCAGGAGGGCCCCGGACTCTGAGCGTCGCCAGGGCCCGCCCAGAGCAGAGCCGCGAGCAGAGTAGAGAGAGCGAACGGTATTTTCATATCCCCACACGCCTGTCCATCGTCGTCGTCGTTGCCGACGTAGGGCACGTCCTTTGGGACGCCAGGCCGGTCCGAAAGGACCGGCCCTACGGGTCGCGCTCGCCGGTCTCGCGACAGTCTACCCGCTTGGCGATAGCTGCTACCATTGCCGGGTCACGGGGTCAGATCTTGAATCTTGCATCCGGAATCCAGGTCCGCGGGAATGAGTCCACCTCGGAGGCAAGATTCAAGATCTGACCCCGGAGAGGATGACCCCGCAGAGGATGAGATGAAGAAGCTGTGGTTGGCCATGGGTGTGATTGGCGCTGTCGTGTCCGCGACCATGACGTTTGGGAGTCGTGGAGGCAGGATTCACGAAGTAGAGGCGTTCCCGTTCGTCACGTTCGCCTACGGTCAGGGCGACGGGTGGACCCGGGCCGAGGCACGCTAACAGGTTTCCCCTAAAGCCGGCTCCGAGCGCGACCACGGATCACCACGGGTATGAGAGCCATCATCAGTTTGTCGTTGCTTGTAGGCACGCTCTCGCCGGCCAACGCGCAGCAGTTAACCACTGAACTCTCGGCACCCACAGCGGCGTTAGAAATGCTCGAGATTCCGCTCGATCATGGGCGGGCCCTCGTGATGTCCCGCGCGATCCGGCTCCTCCACTCGAGCCCACGCGAGGATCCGGCGCCCTCGCGAACGCTCGAGGTCGAGCGTCTCCTGCTCGACCTCGATGTTGCGGAGGGGCAAGACTCTCGTACGAGTGGACACGGCTTGACTGTGACGAGCCTTCCGCTGCCGCTCGACCCAGAGACGTGGGCCAAGATCATCTTCGAGCGAGTGATTCCTCCGCGTGCTCTGTTCAGCTCGATCATCCGCGATCGCGACGCATCTTTGCTGTATAGCGGGCTGCAGGCGATGACGCCCGCGACTCTGAACTATCTGACCAAGAATCCGGAAACGCTCCGCCATTTCTACCGCGACTCGGCAGGAGCCGTGGCGGGGTTTGGCGGATCATTTCGCATTGGCGTGGACGGAGCTGTCATTATCCCAGGCGGTGCGGACGCTGTCGAGTTGTGGGAGTCGCTCGTCGGCGAGCCGATTTCGCGGCCCGATCGATTCGGCCGCGCCCTCTTCGGCCGCGACGCGGGTCGCCTCGCCTACTTCTTCAATGCGATGACCATGCTCGACGAGCCGCATCGACGGTTCGCGCTTGGGTTGAAGTCGAAGGACCGCGGTAAGCGTCTTGACCGCTTCCGGGCGCTCTATACGACGTTCGTGGCCATTGATGAACATTGGGCACCGAGCGACTTGCCGTTCGCACGGCCGCCTTACGACCCCGCCACCATGCTGGCGGTTGTTGCCGTCAATTCCCAAGGAGAGCTCTCTCCTCCTTCATTCAAAAGGCTCTGGGCACGCGCGTTTGACGGCTCCGACCTTCCTGAGGCCGATAGGCGCGACATGCGAGCGCCCGAGGCGGATGGCGTCGCCGATGCTGCGTGGTTGGCCGAGCAGTTGAGCGGCCTGGTCGCGCCCGAGCGTCGTTTCCGTCTTGAACGACTGGCCTTCGGTCAGCGCGTCTTTTCGGCCTCGACACCAGCGCAGCTCCCGGAGGTCCTCGTTGCGTTGCGCGGCTTCGGCCGTTTCCCAACGGTCATGCTCGCGCTCGAGCGCATCGGCATTCGTCGTCCAGATCTCTATGGGCGCATGGCGCGGCGGGCGCTCTCGATCGAGCGTGTCGCGGAGCCATCGCGATCGCTACCTCTGTTGTCTCAGTTCCAAGGGGCCCTCGCGCTGCTCGAGCGTCTTGCTCGAACCGGTGCCGTTCGACGAGACGCGCTCGAGTCGCTCGTGGCCTCACTGAGCGCACTGGGCATGAGCGACGGCGGGTATCACGGTCAGTTAACCGAGTGGCTCCGAACACAGTTGCTTCCATCGCTGGCCCAATCTCGGGACACTGACCCATCCAACGAAGACCGCCTGCTGGAAGCGCTCACCGATCCCCTTGACTCGACGGCCGCTTTCTCGTGGGAGGGGGAGTCGTACCTCTTGGATGCGAGCGTCTCGCTCCGGGATCTGAAGGCCGTTCGAGCCAAACAGGGAGGCAACACGCTCGACGCGGTACTCGCCCTGGCTGCTGACGCCAGAGCACTCGCGCAGGCGCCACACACGCTGGCGCAGATCAAGGCGCGAATCACCGCTCTTCGAGGCGATGCCGGTAAGCTCACCGCTCCTCGCCCGTGGCCGGACAACCCTCAACACGCACCTGAACTCGAAAAGACTATCGATCGGGCGGTGAACGAGCTGAGCAAGATTTCGAAGGAGGGAGACCTTTCGCAGACAGCGCGAATCGCGAAGCCGCTGGTCGAACTGGCGGATTATTTAATGGGCGAGACACTCGTCGCCTTGGTGTACGCGCCCGTCCTCGGGGACGCGGCTGGAATCCTGGGGCCTTCGGCTGACGTGTCGCATCGTCATACCTTCGGTGTCGGAGCCCTAATGGCTTCAGGCAATGGAGCACGACACATCGCGTGGGTGCAGACAAGCGCCGGATCCCGCGCCGTGCAGGGAGAAGCGTTCACGGGTTCCCTCCTGGGAATCGACCTGGCACTTGCGAGAAAGAAACTGCGCCGGCTCGCCACAGACCGGCTCCCAAGCGCTTCGAAATTGAACTCCAACGACAGCGTCACCCTGACGAACACACTCGCCCTGCTCAATCCGCGCACGCTCACGAACGCCCAACTGAGCGAGATCGGGAACGCTCTCGCACGCGGGCGTGAACGCGTCGCGAACGCATCGCGCGATCCATCTGCATTCGACGCACTCGCCGCGGAGGCGCGAATGAGTGATACGCGCCGCCAACTCGTTGCCTGGACGATTGCGCAAGAGCCCGACCAGCTCACGAGCCTGGTGTCGGTCGGCGAACTATTCTGGCTCGGTGCTGCAAGCAGAGACGAGGGCAAGCGGGAACATCTGAACGCCTGGGGCGTGTCTCACCAGCCGCTGAGCGGGTGCTATTGTCTTCGCTTTCCGGAGGCGGGCTCGTGGGACCTCCTTGCCGGGCGCGAGTCAACCAATCAGCTCGCTGCCGGAATTCCCGACCTCAACCTCGCTGTGGCTGGACTCCTCTCGGAACTGGAAGTGCCGGCGGCGTTGTTTCCCGGCGTCATGTCTTGGGCCACGCAGGACTACGTGGATACCGCGCCCGCGATGTACTACGATGACTGGGTTGCGATATCGGGGCAGGCGTGGCAGGTGTCCAGGGAACGCGTTGAAGACTACGTCTCCGCACTCGTTGTGACCGGACCAGTGCGCCGCACCGTCGTCTCGGAGGGCGCGCGATGACTCGACAGGTACGCGCATTGTGCGCGTTGATGATCGTCTTCGCCGCCGAGGCCCCGCGAACGCAGTCGGCTGCCGCGCTGGCGTTTGTAACCCCAACGGCAGGCACGTATGTGAGCGGACCGGTTCTGCTCAAGGTCGTTCACAACGGCGAAGGAGGAGGGTCCGCGATCCTGGACGTGACCTTTTTCGCAGACGGTCGTCAGGTGTGCGTGGCTCCCGGATCGCGCCTGGAATGTTCGTGGGACGCAGGCCCGATCGTCGTCGAGCATGCCCTTCGCGCCGTGGCCACCCTGAAAAAGGGAGGGCGGCTCGTCGCGAATGTTCGCACGCTTCCCCTCGGAGTCGCCGAATCCGCCTCCGTCAACATCGTCCAGGTGAATGCGGTCGTCACCGACGGTGGGCGCTTCGTGAAGGGTTTGACTCGCCAAGCATTTCGCCTGCTCGACGACAAAGAAGACCGCGCCATCCTCGGTTTCGATCCAGAAGGCGCGCCGCTCGAGTTGGTGTTGGCGCTCGACATCAGCCAAAGCATGAAGGACGCGCTCCCGGATGTGCGGCGAGCTGCGCGGGCGTTTCTGAAGGCTCTCGGGCCCCAGGACCGGGTCACGATCGTGGCCTTCAACGACAAGCTGTTTACCGTAGCGCGGCGAGACGAGGATCTCGAGACGAGGCTCACGGCGATCGATGGCCTGAACGCGTGGGGCGCCACATCGCTCAATGATGCAATGGTGCGTTCATTCGAGCTCCTCGGCCAGCAGGCTGGACGCCGCGCGCTGGTCGTGTTCAGTGACGGCGAAGACGTATCGAGTCAGGCTACATTCGAAGACGTGAAACGGGTGGCGAGTGAGAGCGATGCGACGCTCTTCGCCGTTGGGCTCGGTCGCGGCGCGCGGACTCAGGCGTTGAAGGCCAAGCTCGGGGAATTAGCCGAGGCAAGTGGTGGCCTCGCGCTCTTCGCGGAAGACAGCGAGAAGCTGAACGAGCCGTTCGCAGAGATCGTGGCCGACCTATCCAACCAGTACACCCTCGGGTTCGAGCCCAGGCGCGACGGAAAATCACATTCGCTGACCGTCCAAGTGCCCGGACGCGGCGTGCGGATTCGCGCCCGCCGCGCGTATATCGCCCCGGGTCCGTGACCTTGACCTCATGACCCTCGCCTGGATCTCGATCGGCGCGCTCGTGCTGGCCGTCGTGCTGAGTTGCACCACGACAGTCAACGTCGGCATTCTCTCGCTGGCGCTCGCTTGGATCGTCGGCGTGTATCTGAACGGCATGTCGGTCGATGCCGTGCTCGAGAGCTTTCCGGTTGCGCTGCTGGTGACGCTCATCGGCGTGACGTTGCTCTTCAGCATGGCCGAGCAGAACGGGACCCTTGTCCGCGTAACGAAACGCGCCGTACGGCTCTGTCGCGGTCACGCAGGACTGCTCCCCATCATGTTCTTCGTCCTCGGTCTCGCGCTGGCGACGATTGGGCCTGGCGGGACACCGGCCAGTGCGCTGCTCGCGGGGCCCGCGATGGCCGTGGCGGCGAGGGCCGGAGTGCCGCCGCTGCTCATGGCCATCATGGCCGGCAATGGAGCGCTGGCCGGAACGCTCTCTCCTTTTGCTCCCACTGGAGTCGTTGCCAACAATGTGATGGCGCGTATCGGTCTGTCCGGCGTTGCATGGGAGACCTACGCGTACAACGTGCTGGCTCATTCGGTCGTGGGGTTCGGCGGCTTTCTGTTGCTCGGTGGCCTGAAGCTGTTCAAGAAGCGTGAGGGGGTCTTGCCGGCTGCAGAAACCGACGTCGAGGCGTTCGAGACGGCTCATTGGCTCACGCTGAGCGGCATCGGATTGCTCATCATCGGCGTGGCGGGCTTCGGGATGAACGTCGGCATGACCGCACTGACCATCGCGACGATCCTGACCTTACTCCGGGCCGTGGACGAGCAGAAGGCGATTCAGAAGATGCCGTGGGCCGTCATCTTGATGGTTTCGGGCGTCACCGTGCTCGTCTCGATGCTGGAGCACACGAAGGGCACCGATCTTCTCATCGGGGCGATAAGTTCGATTGCCACGCCCGCGACGCTCGCGCCAATCGTCGCGTTCGGGACAGGAGTCATTTCGGTCTACAGCAGCACCTCGGGCGTGGTTCTTCCCGCGTTTCTTCCAATGGTCCCCGGTCTCGCGGAGCGGATCGGTGGGCTTGCACCGCTTCCAATCGCCTGGTCCATGAACATCGGGGCGAGCCTCGTGGACCTGTCGTCACTCTCGACCGTGGGGGCGTTGTTTATCGCCGCCGCGCCCGCGGGCACGGACGCCCGCAGCCTTTTCAACGCGCTGTTGGCGTGGGGGCTGTCGATGTGTGTCGTGGGCGCGGTGCTGTGCTGGCTGCTGTTTGGATAGCATCGCAGGCCGCCCAAAGGGAGCGCTTTTGATTTCCATCGCTCCTGCCCGAACGGGTGATGTGGGACGGCGAGGCACCTGACACGATCGGTCGCATGCTGACTCAATATTCGAATCAAATGGCCGATGCAGTGGCGGCAGTCGCCCCATCGGTCGTCCAGGTCCAAGGCCGTCGCCGTCCTGCGAGCGGCCTCGTATACGCCGATGGTGTGGTCGTCACGACGATGCGTGCCGTGGGTGGAGAAGACGGTGTGCGTGTGCGCCGGCACGATGGGCATGTGTTCGATGCCGAGCTCGCTGGCTGGGATCCCACAACGACACTCGCCGTGCTCCGCGTCGCGGGTCTCGACGCCCCCCCGGCAAAGCTCGCCGGCGCGCCGGCCCGCGTGGGCCACTTCGCTCTCGCCGTCGCGCGCTCGTGGAGCAATGCCGTGACGGCCAGCGCCGGCGTGGTGTCGGTGATCGGAGGGCCGCTCCGTACCGGACGCCGCCGCTCGATCGACGAAGTGATCCGCACGTCTGCGCCGATGCACGACGGCTTCTCGGGCGGCGCCTTCGTCGATGCCGAGGGTCACCTGGTCGGCATGACGACCGCAGCTGCAATTCGCGGCCTCGGCGTGGTGATTCCCGCGTCGATTGCGTGGAAGACGGCGGCAAGTCTGCTCGAGCACGGACGGTCGAAGCGCGGATATCTCGGCATTGTCGGCCAGCCTGTCGCACTGCCGACTCACCAGTCGAGTGTCGAGGGCCGGACCGCGGCGCTGCTGGTCGTTGGAGTGTCGGGCGAAAGTCCCGCGGCGCAGGCCGGAATGCTGGTCGGCGACATCGTCCTCGCGCTCGATGGGCGGCCGATCGAATCACCCGAGGACTTGCTCGACCTCCTGATCGGCGAACGAGTGGGACGGCCAGCAACACTGCAGGTGCTGCGCGGCGGAGCCGTCGCTGACGTCACGGTGACGATCGGCGAGCGACCGGCTCAGTGAATGCGCGCCATTCTCGTCGGTCCGCCGCAAGCCCGTGAACGGCTGCGCTGGCAGTTGCCGGCGACCATCGAGATCGTCGGCGAGTTCGCCACTGGGACCGACGCGCGAACGTCGGGCATCGACGCCGAGGCCATCATCTCCGCGACAGACTCGAGGCGCCGATTCGCCGCCGACCTCGATCCGGGTGCGGACCGCCTTCTGGACGAGGCATTGACGCCAAGAGAGCTCGAGGTCCTCGAGCTCCTGGCAGAAGGCCTCCCGAACAAAGCCATCGCCGAACGGCTCAGGATCAGCGACCAGACGGTCAAGTTTCACGTCGCCTCGATCATGGGCAAGCTGGGGGCGTCGAACCGTGTGGAGACCGTGCGAAGGGCGGTCAGGCGAGGGCTGATCTCGCTCTGAGCGCAGAGGAAGCAGTCTACGATCGCCGCGACTCCGCAGGCACGACGGCGAACCGCCTTCGTTCCCCACCGCGTAGGATTGCGACCGCCGTCGTCACGCCAATGAGCTCGTCAGTCAGGCAACGATGGAGGTCATCGACACCCGAGACGGCCTCGTCTCCGAGCCCGATGATGACGTCGCCTTTCTTGAAGCCCGCCTTCGCCGCCGGGCTGGCGGGCTCGACCGAGAGGACCAGGACACCCGATGACACGGCAAGACGATTGGCATTGGCGTGGGCGCGTGGAACCCTGGTGTCCTGGCCACCGACGCCGATGTAGCTGCGCGGCACGCGGCCGTGCGAGATCAACCTCGAAGCGACGAACCGAGCCGTGTTGATGGCAACCGCGAAGCAGAGACCCTGTGCATGCAGAATCGTCGCTGTGTTTACTCCGATGACTTCGGCCTGCGACGTGACCAGTGGTCCACCAGAATTGCCCGGGTTGAGGGAGGCATCCGTCTGAACGATGTCATCCATCAGTCGGCCCGACTTGGCCCTGAGCGACCGTCCGACGCCGCTTACGATACCGGCCGTGGCCGAATGGTGGAACCCGAACGGATTGCCGATCGCAATTGCAATCTGCCCTACTCGAAGACGACGAGAGTCGCCAAGGCTCGCCCAGGGAAGCGACGAGCCGTCGATCCGCAAGACCGCTAGGTCCGTATCGACATCGTCGCCCACGAGATCAGCCCTGGTCGTGCGTCCGTCCGGGAGCGTGACGGTCGTGTGATCGGTGCCGTGGACGACGTGGCTGTTCGTGAGGACGAAGCCGTCCGGGGTGAAGATCACGCCCGACCCGCCCCCCCGCTCACGTTCGACCCTCACGACGGCGGGTCCAATGGCCTCGACAGCGCCGACGACGGCGGTCGAGTAGGCATCGAGCAGCTCTTCGTCTGTCTTAGGGAGACGTTCGGCTTCAATGGACATGCCCAGATCGTACGAAGCGGTTACCGGATCGCGCATCCCCCGAATAGGTAGGGACGGAGCCCAACTCGCCGATCCGAACACGCGTCTTCTAGCCGAACCACTCCGCTTCTTTCATCAGGCGCAACCATTCACGGTGCTCGTGCGCCAGAATTCGCTCTCCCTGCTCGATCTCACGAACGATAGCTGCGGCCTGAGGGTTCGCGGCTGCCAAGTGTCCTCGCAGACGCTGGGCGACATCGTGCAGAGCGATGTAGTTCGCCCGGTATCTGAGCGTGTTGCGCGAGTACTCGAAGGCGCCGCGCAACGTACGGACGTAGGTGCCGCACACAGGCAACGCTGCAGCTCCGAACAACAGAAATCTGCTCGCCTCCTCACTCCCCGACAACAGAGGCAGCGCGAAGTGCCCCAGCGCGCACACGATGCTGGCAAAGAAGAAGCCGGCTGGCATGTAGCGCGTTAGCCAATCCCATTTCGAATTATGTCCGGCCTTCTTGTGGAAATATTCCACTTGAACGTCGGCGCGCACCTCGAGATAGTGCTTGGCTAGCGATTGCAGTCGGGCGGACGCGACACCGGTGTCCACGCTGCGACTCGGCGGTTCTGGTGCCTCGTCCAACCACAAGTCGAGCGAGGGCTCTTGAAGCGTCTCAATCCTTCCCACAGCACTGCTCGTCGTCCTCCCACAGATTTCGAGCGCGCCGACACTGCCGTCGCATTGCGCGACATCCAGCAGGAACCGAAACTTCTGAAGGCGCAATCGCTCCGCCTTGTGACGTTCCAACAACCACTCGGGTCCGAACGCCAGCGACAGGCCCAGCAGCACTGCCACCACTGCGAGCGCGGCGGCGACGGGTTCCGCGACGTGAGCCCACGCTCCGCCCGGCTGGTAGAGCTGCCAGATGGCGATCAGCACGGCCACGGTCCCAAACAACGCCGCGACTCTCGTTGCCCATCTATGCCACCACTGATGTTTGAGCGCCTGAGTGTCTGCGGTATTGAACGCTCTCTCCAACACTTGGCGTGTCGCCTGCAAGTCGTCTGGAAAGGCTACGGGCCAGCTGTGGATGTCATCGCTCGGCGTCGTTCGCGTCACGCGGAGCTCGACTCCGCTGGCCATGGCCGCCTTCAGGGCTTGAATGACTGTGGCCCGATCGATTTCCTTCTCCGACTCGCTCAACTGCTCGTAAGGAACGAGACCTGGGTGCTGCTTCTTGACGTCGTCCCGCGCCGGGCCGTAACTCCATCCCTCGGCCTCTCTCGACTTGGCCCACACCTCATGGTTATTTTTCGCCAACGCCTCCACCACATCCTGTAGCGCCGCTGGGAGCTCGAGGGACGAGGTGTCGAGCGGTTTTGGGTTGTAGTTCGCTAAAGCCATGGGGCGGGGAGGGACATGCTAAGCCTGAGCAACGCGAGCGTCAATACGGTTCAGGTCTTTGACTTTGTGTCCCACAACCTAACACCGGAACACGTAGCTGTGCCGGAATGGAACAGACGCCGCGAGAACTACACCGAAGGCGCAAACGGTTCCAGCCATCCTGCAAACGGCGCTAGTCGTCTGTCCTCAAGCGGTTAGCGTCTTCGAAGCCGAGGGTCCCGAGTCGTTTGCCTCCCGCGGCACCAGCGTTGCGTTAGAAGCCTCCGATGCCGCCCACGACGTTTCGTCATTTCGAGAAGGTCAACAAGGAGCTCTGGCTGCTCCTGTCGATGTTCATCATCGCGCTGCTGCTCAACGTCCTGGCCGACGCGCAGCGGATGTTGCTCAGCTTCTACACTCTGCCGACTTTGGCGGCCGCGTACCTGTACGGACGTCGTCACGCCACATTGACCGCCGTGGCCAGCGTCTTGTTAGTGGTGCTGCTGACGGTTGCGACGCCAGGAATGTTTCAGGCCCGCTCGCAGGTGGTTGCGCCTCTCTGGTCTGAGTTGATGGCCTGGGGCGGCATGCTCATCGTGACCGGCTATTTCATGGGCTCGCTGTATGAGATCAAGAACGCGCAGCTCAAGGAGCTGCGCGGCACCTACAACGGCGTCCTCGTTCTGCTGCGACACTTCATCTCCAAGGACGAGTACACAGAGCACCATTCCTACCGCGTGTCGGAATATGCGACTCGCATCGCCGCCCGCCTCAACGTCAGCCACGAACGGCTCGAGGACGTGCGCGCGGCCGGCCTTCTGCACGACATCGGCAAATTGGAAATCAGCCGAGAGCTGCTCTACAAAGCCGCCCAGTTCACTCATGAAGAGTTCAAGGAGATGCAGCAGCATGTCGAGCGAGGCGTGGCCACGCTCGAATCAGTCGGAGGCTCGCTTCGCCGAGTGATTCCGATCGTGCTCGCGCATCACGACAAGTTCGACGGGTCTGGCTACCACGGCACGCGCGGGCAAGAGATTCCCCTCGAAGCGCGAATTATTTCGGTGGCTGACGTCTACGACTCGCTCACGAGCGACCGCCCGTATCGAAAAGCGATGTCGCCGTTCGACGCGAAGGACATCATCGTCAAAGGCAAGGGCACCGACTTCGACCCGCAGGTCGTCGAGGCCTTCCTCACTGCGTTCCGGTACGGGGAGCTCGACGCGCGCCAGGCTGTCGCTGCCTAACCGCCCTCGCCCTCTTAGTCAGCGCCGGCAGCGAGCACAACCTGACTGGAGACCTCTCGCTGACCCGGTCGACGCAACGCACGGACATATGAGCCGTCCCGCGAGAGCTCGCGTGCTTTTACGTTGTCAGCCAGGTACACCGCCAGAATCTCGTCGCGGACCCGACGTACCAGCACGTCATCAGAGAGCGGAACCATGACTTCGACACGCCGGTCGAGGTTGCGGGGTCGCAGGTCGGCACTGCCAATGTAGGCTTCTTCCCGACCGCCGTTCCGGAAGTGCCACACGCGGCTGTGCTCCAGGAACCGGCCAACGATACTGCGCACACGGACGTGATCGGTCACGCCAGGAACGCCGGGGCGTAGACAGCAGATCCCACGAACGATCAAATCCACCCTCACGCCCGATTGAGACGCGCGCTGAAGCAACTGGATGATCTCCCGATCGATCAGCGCGTTCATCTTCAGGATGAGATGCCCGTGTTCGCCGCGGCGGCTGTGGTCGATCTCGCGCTCGATGAGCTCGCCGAGCCGTCGCCGCATCGTGAACGGCGCAACAATCAGCTTCCGAAACGTTGACAGCTCCGATCGTCCGGTCAGGATGTTGAACACTGCCGTGACATCAGCGCCGATCGCGGCGTCGCACGTGAGGAGCCCGATATCCGTATAGGCCGTGGACGTCCCAGCGTGGTAGTTCCCTGTGGACACGTGTACGTAACGACGAATTTCCGGGCCTTCGCGACGCACGATGAGCGCCAGCTTCGCATGAACCTTGACGCCGGCGATCCCGTGGACGACATGAACGCCAGCCTCGGCGAGCGTGCGCGCCCATAGCGCGTTGTTCCACTCATCGTGGCGCGCGTTCAACTCCACGACTGCTCGCACCTGCTTTCCACGCCTCACCGCTTCTACGAGCGCATCGCCGATCCGAGAGTCGCGATCAAGGCGATACATCGTGATGGAGACGCTGAGCACATTCGGGTCCACGGCGGCCCGCTGAATCAGCTCGATCACGGGCTCGAAGGACTCGTACGGATGGTGCAAGAGGATGTCGCCACGACGAATCGCCTCGAACACGTCGGTGCGTGGCGACATTCGTACGGGCAGACGTGGGCACAGCGGCGGATCGCGCAGTTCCTGCCGATCGAGCCTGCTGACCTGCCAGAGGCCTTCGAGGCTGACCGACAAGCAAGGCCGGCAGCGCTTCTCGGACGCGGGCAAGTGGATTCCCACGGCGGCGAGCATGGGAGCAAGGCGCCGGCGGATGTGCTCGTCCGCGTCTCGTGTCAGTCGCTCGATTGCCGAGTGAACGGGCCGACGTCGATCGGTATCCCGACGGGCAATGAACTCCTCGATGTTCGTTCCCAGAATCGCGAGGAACTTGACCCGCTCGAGGAGCGGATGGTGTTCGTCGTGCGCCTCCTCCAGCACTCGCCGGAAGAACTCGATGAGGCTGAGTTCCCGGTCGATGCTGGGAACACTGTCGGCGGCGTGGGGTACCGTGGCAAAGCTCGGCAGCTCAGCACCTCGGAGTGCCCCGGCAACGACCTGTAAACGGGGCTCGATGCGGTCCAGCAAAGGAATCACCTCTTGTATGAAAACGACGCAGCCCGTACATCCGAACACACGACCTGGTTGGGCCAGATTCCAGCGCGACGCTTCGGCGAGACTTGCCGAGCACCAAGGGCGGCCAGTGGCCGGCCGGCGGCGCCGGCAGCAGCGCCAGCTAACAACGCCAGCTAGCAACGCCAGCTAGCAACGCCAGCTAGCAACATTGACACGACTTGAAGAAGGTGTTATTTCTATCGCCGATGTGTTATAAAAATCGCATTTCAGATGAGTCGGAGCTCGGCACCGCATGACACAGACGCCACACTCCGGACTGAGCCGGCGCGAGCGACAGATCATGGACATCCTCTACAAACGCGGCCGGGCCACCGCGGCCGAGGTGATGGAGGAACTGCATGGCGAACCGCACTATTCCACGGTCCGTACGCAGCTTCGCGTGCTCGAGGAAAAGGGCCACGTGCGGCACGAGGAAGAAGGCCTTCGATTCGTGTACACCCCGGCGGTGCGCCGTCAGGCAGCCCGCAAGTCTGCCTTGCGGCACCTGGTCGAAACGTTCTTTGACGGGTCTACCGAAAAAACGGTGGCGGCGCTCCTCGGCGGTGAAGCCGCGCGTCTTTCGGAAGATGAGCTCGGCCGCATCGCGGAGTTGATCGCGAAAGCGCGGAAAGAGGGGCCGAAATGATCCTGCTGCTCGAAAGCGCGATCAAGGTGTCATTGATCGTCGGCGTAGCACTCGCGATTACCGCGCTGCTGCGGCGCCGCTCAGCGGAAGTACGCCACTGGGTGCTGGCATCGGCAACGATCTGTGCGCTGGCCACACCAGCACTGATCTTTGTCGCTCCTTCTTGGAGCCTTCCTTCTCTCTCGGCGCCGCTTGTCAGGTCCAACGCGCCCCGATCGACTGTCCGGGTTGATCCAGCCCCAGCATCGAGGGACCAAACAGGTTTGGTTGCGTTGCGAGTCCCCGGCAACACGCCGCCGGCGGCCGGCTACTGGCCAGACACCACGGACCTCATGCGCCTCCTCGTATCGGTGTGGCTGCTCGGCGCGGGCGTCAATGTGTCCATCCTCCTCGTCGGTCTCGTGAGACTCACTCGACTCGCAGCGTGCGCCGTCGAGGTCCGCGAAGGCCCGTGGCATGCGCTCGCCGCGCGGATCTCACAGCTACACGAGCCACACAGGCCGGTCCGGATCCTGCACAGTCAGCATCCCTCCCTGCTTGTGACCTGGGGGCTCTTCACGCCGAAGATCATGCTGCCGAAGGGGGCGGTCGACTGGGCAGAAGATCGGATCTACATCGTCTTGTCGCACGAGTTGGCGCATGTGCGCCGAGGCGATTGGCTCGTGCAGATGTGCGGAGAGCTGTTGTGTTCGCTGCATTGGTTCAACCCGCTCCTGTGGCTCGCGTGCTCACGACTTCGGCAAGAGAGCGAACACGCCTGTGATGACGCCGTCGTGAACGTTGGAATCGAGGGTCGCGCGTACGCGTTGCACTTGCTCGACCTGGCGCGCGCATTGGGCGCACGACGTCGAATGTGGTTTCCGGCTCAGGCGATAGCGCCTCGGCCATCGAGTCTCGAACGGAGGATTAGCGCCATGCTGAACGATCGCCTCAACCGCCGTCCTATCACGAACCTTGCTCGCCTGGCGACCGTTGGCGCGCTCTTGTGCATCACGCTGCCCATTGCCAGCTTCGCGCAGAATACCTTCGCCACGTTCTCCGGATCTGTCGTCGACTCAACCGACTCCGTTCTGCCGGCAGTCTCACTTGTGTTGACCGACACGGAGCGGGTGTCGAGGCACGAGGTTCTGACAGACAGAAACGGGCATTTCGAGTTTCTCGGGCTGCCTCAGGGCAACTATGTGTTGGAAACCAACCTTCCGGGTTTCAAGACCAAGCACGACAAGTTGACGCTCGAGGGACAGGACGTCCGGTGGAACCTCAAGCTCGAGGTCGGCTCGCTGCAGGAAACGATCGTCGTGGTCGGCAGCGACAGTGGCGCTTCAGATCCGTCGAGCTCCGACCGGCGTGGCGCGAGGCGGCCCTTGCCCGTGTGCGCCGCGCCGGTTGCTGGTGGGATCGGCGGAAACATCCGGCAGCCGAGGAAGCTTTACCATGTCAGCCCGCGATACCCTGACCAGTTGCGATCCGAAAAGGTCCAGGGCGTCGTCAGCCTGGAAGCCATCATTGACACGACCGGTCTGATCAAAGAGGTTCGCGTCGTCGACGCACCGCACCCCGATCTGGCACGAGCGGCGGTCGAAGCCGTCCGTCAGTGGGAGTTCGACGAAATCCTGCTCAACTGCGTGCCAGTGGAAACAGCAATGAGCGTCACGGTGGAATTCAAGGTTCAATAGGGGTCATCAATCGGGGTCAGATCTTGAATCTTGCACGAGCGTGTTGGATCGGTGCTATTCGCAGATCGTGATTCCTCGGTCGTGCAAGATTCAAGATCTGACCCCGGTACGCTACCGCGCTCGCCGTGGCGCCACGCCGGCGCCGACGAGCTTCGCTCGCGCGATTGACGCCTTGATGAAACCGGAGTCCCGCAACTCGTCGACAAACTTGTTGATGAACGCCGCGCTTTCTTTGTCGCCCTTCTTCACGACAAACGACTGCTCGACGTCTACGTAGCTGCCGGTCAACGCACGTAACTGAGACTGAGACGCGGCCGTGGCTTCTTCGGCGCGCTGCCGATTCAGCCCGAAGGCGTCGAGCTCGCCGCTCACGAGCAGTCGCTGCAGCTCTGCCTGCTGCGGCATGACCTCGAAGATCTTCACGCGGGCATTCTTGAGGTGCCCGCTCAAGTAGATTTCCTGCGTTTGGCCCCTTACGACGCCGACCTGCACGCCCGCGCGGTCTGCGTCCGCGACACTCTTCAGCGGTGACGCGGCAGGCACCACGTAGCTGTTGAACATCAGCGCGAACCCGCCCGCAAAGTCCACCTCTTGCGCGCGGGCCTCTTCGTAGGCGAGAAAGCCCACGTCGGCCGTGCCGTCTTTGAGATGGGCAATGACGCTGCGCGCGTCCGGAGCCGGTATGAGCGTATAGGGGACGTTGAGCCGCCGCGCGAGCTCCTTGATCAGATCGGCAACCGGTCCCGAGATGTCCCCGGTCTTGGGATCCACTCGGCCTTGAACGGGGTTCGTACCAAGGAACGCAGCGCGCAGCCGCCCCGTTGGCGCCAGATCGCCAGCACGGGTCGAAACCGCGAACAGCGCAACCAGCGCGGTGGTGAAAAGCAGTGATGAGGGGCGCACGGCCGGATTATTCCACAACCTATGCCCTACCCCTTTGCCCTACCCCTTTGCCCTACCCCTTTGCCCTACCCCTTTGCCCTCCCCTTTGCCCTACTCTTTGCCCTTACACTTTTACCCTGACCTTTGACCTTTGACCTTTGACCCTTGACCTACGTTTGGTCGCCCGCTTACATCGTCAGGCGAAAGCAGACCGATGGGGCCTGCCGATCGAGCGCTTCCGGTCCGCACTGGAGCTCAGCGCGTCCAAGACCTTCGCCTCGAAGTCGCGCAGTTCCCGTGAGCTGGAGCAATATCTCTCCTCGCTGCACGTCGAGGACCTCGCGCTCGCGTGTGCGTGCGCCGAAGGGATGGAGGCTGCGTGGGAGCACTTCGTTCGCGAGTATCGACCCGCGCTCTACCGCACGGCTGACGCGATCGATCCGACCGGCCGAGCTCGCGATCTCGCCGATTCGTTGTACGGCGAGCTCTTCGGGCTCAACATACGGGATGGCGAACGACAGTCGCACTTCCGCTACTACCATGGCCGAAGTAGCCTGGCGACGTGGCTCCGCGCGGTCTTGTCACAGCGCCACGTCGACCGCCTGCGAAGCGTGCGCCGGCTCGATCCCCTTCCGGCAGACGAGGCTCCAAACGCAATCCCGTCTGCTGCAGAGGTGGTGGATCCCAAGTGGGCAGGCTATCTAGCGCTGATGCGACGAGCCGTCGGAGACGCTGTGGCAGCGCTGGCCCCACGAGACCGCCTTCGACTCGGCTGTTACTATGGTCAAGACCTGACACTCGCACAGATCGGGCGGACGCTCGGCGAACACGAAGCGACGGTGTCGCGCCATTTGGCCCGTGCCCGTCGCGTGATTCGGGAACACGTCGAGCGTGAGCTGCGCGAGCGCGAGCGGATGACCGACCCCGAGATTGCTGACTGCTTTGCCGCGGTGATCGACAACACGGGCTCGCTCGACATCGCCGAGATGCTGGGCCAGGATGAGGCCCGCAAGGAAGTGGCGCAAGATCGTTCCCAGTAGGGCGGGTCTTGTTGTTTAGACCCGCCGTGAGGATAAGTCGTGCAGGGAGAACGTAACCGCGACGAATCGGTGGAACGCGTCCTGAGGCAGTCGTTCCGCGAGCCGCAGACGTCCCGCATGTCGGAGGCATGCCTCGACGCGGAGACTCTGGCCGCGTGGACCGACCATGCCCTGAACGCCGACGAAACGGTGATCGTCGAGGCCCACGTCTCGGGGTGCGCACGTTGTCAGGCACTGCTGGCCACTTTCGTCAGCACAACTCCCGAGGCTGCTGTTGCAGAGTCAGTGTGGCAACGGTGGCACCTTCGCTGGCTGGTGCCGCTCGCGACGGCAGCGACGGCGGTTGCGTTCTGGTTTGTCATCCCAGGTAACGACTCGCAGCGTGGAAAAGAGGTGCTTGCCGAACCGGTCACGGTCGAGCGCCAGTCATCGATCGCACAGCCTGCTGGCGCGTCACCCACAACCCCTGAAACAAGCACGCCGCCCGCACAAGACCCCAACCGCCTAGCGACAGCTTCAACCCCTGCGGAAACCACGCGCCGGAATGAGGCGGCGTCAGCCCCCGCGGCAAACACGAGCCGTAGCGCGGGGGCTTCAGCCCCCGCGGCGGAGATCGAGCGACGAGACCAGCTTGCCCGGATCGAATCTGTGGGCCGTTCTTCAGACGCAGCCGCGGCGCCGGTGGCGGGGCTTTCCAAGCAAACGTCAGACACGAGTGCACGCGTGGAAAACCGGGTGGCGGAGGCCCCACGAGAGGCACAAGCGCGTCAGTCGGTCGATCAGTTCGCGGCCGCGCCGCAGGTCGCGTCCGAGAAGGCTGAGGCCGATCGAGACCGCGTCGCGACGGTGGGCGCCAGACCAGACGCCGCCCCGGCCCCTGCGCCTGCAGCTCCACCGGCTCCGGCCCGATCAGTTGGCGCTTTGCGCGCGGCCGTCGCAAGCCGAGTGGGCGCACCGCTCGAAATCCTGTCACCGAACCCCGCCGTTCGCTGGCGAATCACCGCTGGCCGGATCGTCGAGCGCTCCACCAACGGCGGCGCGCGATGGGAGACGGTCGCGCTTCCCGCATCGGACGCGCTGACGGCTGGTGTTTCGCCCAGCATGTCCGTGAGCTGGATCGTCGGTCGCGCGGGAACAGTGCTGCTCACGGTCGACGGGCAGCGTTTTGCCCGCGTCACGTTCCCAGAGGCCATCGACCTCGTCTCCGTTCGGGCAACTGACGACCGAAACGCCACCGTGATCGCGTCCGACGGCCGGTCCTTCCGCACGTCCAATGCGGGAGCGACCTGGAATCGCGTGACGCCGTAGAGCGCGGCGTGAGCGCCTCTGAACGAGTCACGTCAACCCCCAACAGCTGTCGATCGACCAACTCCCAACTCCTAGGAAGCGGGGGCGGACATTTGGAAGTTGGTCAAGCGTCAGAGGTTGGGCGTTGGAAGTTGACCAAAAGGCGCTAGGCTATGTGCCTCACAGAAAGAGAGGCGCGCATGGCCCAGGTCTCCATCACCGTGAATGGCCGGCTACGAAAAGCCACCGTGGAGCCCCGAATGCTCCTCGTGCATTTCCTGCGAGAGCACGTTCTCTTGACCGGCACACACGTCGGATGCGACACGAGCCAATGTGGCGCCTGCACAGTGCTCATCGACGGCCGCAGCGCGAAGTCGTGCACGATTTTCGCGGTGCAAGCCGACGGCTCACAAATCACGACCATCGAGGGATTGGCGAAAGACGGGCAGCTTCATCCCCTTCAGGAAGGCTTTTGGGAAGAGCATGGCCTTCAGTGCGGCTATTGCACGCCGGGCATGATCATGTCGGCCGTTAATCTGCTGGCCGACAACCCGAAGCCGTCCGAGCGCGAGATTCGCGAGGGGATCGCGGGAAACTTCTGCCGCTGCACCGGTTATCAGCACATCGTCAACGCCATCCAGTCAGCCGCGCAAAAGACCGAGTCCCGGATCCCGGGCCCCGAGCCCCGAGTCCCGAGCCCCGAGCCGCGGAGTTAATCAATGGCAACGTCCCCCGTCCTGCCGAAGCTCGTGGGCCAGCGCGTCAAGCGGCGCGAAGATCCCCGTCTCATCCAAGGCCGTGCGACCTACGTGGACGACATCAAGGTCTCTGGCATGCAGCATCTGGCGTTCAAGCGCAGCGACATCGCCCACGGTCGCATTCGCTCGATCGACGTGACCGCTGCGCAGGCCATGGAAGGCGTCGAGGCTGTGTTCACCGGCGCGCAGATCGCACCGCTCGTCCCGCCAATGCCGCTCGGCACGCCATGGCCGGCGCCCGAGCATCGAGCGGTCGCCGTGGACATTGTTCGTTATGCCGGAGAGCCAGTCGCGGTCGTCGTTGCCCGCGACCGATACGTCGCGCGAGACGCCGCAGACGCGATCGTCGTCACGTACGATCCGTTGCCGGTCGTCGTCAACCCCGAGTTGGCCATGACCGGTCAGCCGACTGTGATCCACGCGGGGTTTGCAAACAACCTGGCGCTGCCCGGAATCCCCGGTGGCACTGGTGTCTCGGGCAAGAACGTCGATGACTCGGCCATCACACAGGCATTTGCCGACGCCGACGTCGTCATCTCGCAGCGGATGGTGAATCAACGTCTCGTGCCGAACGCGATGGAGCCGCGGGGTGTCGTCGCACATTTCGAGCCCGGGAAAGGGACGATGACGATCTGGTCCTCGACCCAGAATCCGCATGTGCTGCGCTCGATCATCGCGGCGATGAACGGACTCGGCCAGGATCAGGTCCGTGCGATTGCCCCGGAAGTGGGCGGCGGATTCGGCGCCAAGATCAACGTCTATGGTGAGGATTTCGTTGCCGCCGCGCTCTCCAAGCACTTGGGGTTGCCCATCAAGTGGGTCGAAGACCGCTCTGAGGCGTTCGTTGCCACGAGCCACGGGCGCGACATCATCGGCTACGTTGAGCTCGCAGCCAAACGCGACGGCACAGTGCTGGGCATGAAGCTCCGCCTCATCGCCGATGTTGGTGCGTACAACTTTCTCTTCACCGCGATGATCCCGACGCTCACCATGTTGATGGCCAATGCCACCTACAACATCCCCGCCATCCGGGTAACCGTCACCGAGGTGTACACCAACAAGACGCCAACCGACGCGTACCGCGGGGCCGGCCGCCCTGAAGCGACGTACTTCGTCGAGCGCGCCATGGACATGCTCGCGCGCGAACTGCACATGGATCCGGCCGACGTGCGCCGCAAGAACTTCATTCAGCCGAACCAGTTTCCCTTTGCGACGCAAATGGGTGCCGTGTACGACTCGGGCGACTACGAGAAAGCGCTCGACCGCGCCCTGAAGAATGCCGGATGGGACCAATTGAAAAAGGAGCGCGATGCCGCCAAGAAGGAGGGACGCCTCGTCGGCCTTGGGCTCGCGATGTACGTAGAGGTGTGTGGTCTTGGACCCTCTGCCATTCTCCCGACGGGCGGCTGGGAACACTCGCAGGTAACCATCGAACGTGACGGCCGGATCAGCGCGACAACAGGGGCCTCACCCCACGGGCAGGGGAACGAAACAACGTTCGGGCAAATGCTGGCGGACCAGTTCGGTGTCCCGATCGAGCACGTGACGATTCTGCACGGCGACACTGGGATCGTGAAGCAAGGGATCGGTACCTTCGGCAGTCGATCGCAGGCGGTCGGGGGCGCCGCGCTGCATATGGCCGGTAACAGAGTGAAGTCGAAGATGGCGAAGTTCGCTGCCGCCATGCTGGAGGCGCACGAGGACGATCTCGTCTTCGAGAACGGACGGATCGCCGTGAAGGGCTCCCCGTCTTCTGGGAAGTCGTTCGCCGAAGTCGCCGGCTTTGCGTACGTTCCGGTTCCGCTGCCCCAGGGCCTCGAACCAGGCCTGAGCGAAGAGGCATTCTTCGAACCCACCAACAACACATATCCGTTTGGCTGCCATATCTCGATGCTCGAGATCGATCGCGAGACGGGCGAACCCACGCTCTTGAAGCTCGTCGCGGTTGACGACGCGGGACACCTCATCAACCCGTTGATCGTCGATGGCCAGATCCACGGTGGTCTGGCTCAAGGCATCGGGCAGGCCATGATCGAAGAGGCCGTCTACAACGACGACGGCCAGTTGGTGACCGGGTCGTTCATGGACTACGCCTTTCCCCGCGCCACCGACTTCCCGCGATTCGAGCTCGACAACACCGTTACGCCGACGCCGGTGAACCCGTTGGGCGCGAAGGGTGTGGGCGAGGCCGGCACGCTCGGTTCCACACCGTGCATTGTCGCGGCGGCAGTGGACGCGTTGAGCGAGTTCGGCGTCACACACATCGACATGATGCTGCGGCCCGAAAAGTTGTGGCGCATCATTCACGGAGGTCACGCGTGATTTCAACCACGTTCGACTACGAGCGCGCCACGTCACTCGACGACGCGCTGGCAAGGCTCCAGGCGGCCGACGGCAACGCGAAGATTCTTGCTGGCGGCCACAGCCTCGTGCCGCTCATGAAGCTGCGATTGAGCGAGCCGAAGGTTCTGATAGACATTGCTCGCATCCCGGGTCTCTCGGGCATTCGCGAGAAGAACGGCAAGATTGAGATCGGGGCCGGCACGGTGCATCACGATGTCGCATCGTCATCGCTACTGCACGAGCTTTGCCCCGTTGTTGCCGACGCGGCGGCCGAGATCGGCGACCCGCAAGTGCGCAATCGTGGCACGCTGGGCGGCAGCCTGGCGCACGCCGATCCCTCCGCCGACTATCCGGCCGTCATGCTCGCCGTTGACGCTGAGATTCACGTCAAGGGCCCGAAGGGGTGGCGCGCGGTGAAGGCGAGCGACTTCTTCAAAGACTTTTTTACCGTGGACCTGGCTGCGGACGAAATCATCGCCGGTGTTCAGTTCGCTCCGATGCGAGCGGCTGCGTACGCGAAACTTCACCAGCGCGCGTCGCACTTCGCCATCGTCGGCGTGGCGGCTGCGCTCGACGTGAATCAGGGTTTCGTTCGGGAGGCCCGGATCGGGCTTACAGGCGCCGGCACGCACGCCACACGATTGACGAGCGTCGAACAGGCGCTCGCGGGTAAGCCGCTCTCGAGGAGCACCATCGACGCGGCGGCGCAGTTGGCTGGAGTAGGCATGGCGGAGGTCAACTCTGACATTCATGCGAGCGAGGAGTACCGCCGCGCGATGATCCCGGTCTTCACTCGGCGAGCGCTGCTCGGTGCGCTCGCGCGATCATCGTAACGCCGGCCTACCCATGGGTCACAGTTCCGTCGTAGACTCACCGCGGGTTGATTCAGGTTTGTCCACCTGTAAGCCCAGTCAGGGAGGATCCATGCATCGTCAGATCTTCATCAAGTCGACCGTTGGACTCCTTTGTGTGTTGGGCATGGTCTACACCGTGTCGGCGCAGCAGGCCGCGCCCGCGCAAGGCGGCCGCGGAGGGCAGGCGCAGGGACGCGGCGGCACCGGGGGTGCGAGAGCTTCGGCGCTGCCGATGTTTTTCGACGTCACCTTCTTACGCCCCGCCAGCCAGACCGACCAGACGAAAGTCGTCCAGGACAATATCGGCGACTCGAACCTCGAGCTCAAACAGTACGGACTGCACGAGAGCTGTTTGCTGACGTCCGGCAATCCGGGCAGCGAGACGACGCCTTTCAGCGTGTGGTCCGGTGAATGCGAACGGCCGTTCGCTACGCTGTTCCGGCACAAGACGAACTACGTCGATCTCACGGGCGCGGCGAAGATCCGGTGGGCGGTCAAGACGTCAGGATTCCACGTGGTTCGGCCGGTCGTGAAGCTTGCCGACGGTACCATGCTCGCGGGAGAGACGGCTGCCGCTTCGGTGCCGATGCTGCTTCAGAGCGAGGTGCCGCTTGGGGCAATCCGCTGGATCAAGCTGGATCCGAAGCGTGTTGTCACAATGGGCCTCCAGGGAGCCCCATTCAACGAAATCTGGGTACCGAATGTGGATCTGAGCCGCGTTGACGAAGTGGGCTTCGTCGATCTCATGCCCGGCAGCGGCCACGGAACCGGCGGCTATATCCATGTCAGCCAGTTCCAGGTGTACGGCCGAGCGGTTCCGCGCGCCGGAACGCCCTAGTCAGCGCCTCGCCCCATGTCCCGGCTCCATGCACTGGCGCAAGCCATCTCTGAGAGAGTCAGACCTGGCTTCAGCCATCAGCGCCCATGGATGAACAAGATTCCTCACGGTGAGACGCCGCCGGGACATTCCAGCGTGTTCGGGACACACATCGCGCTCAACAAGACCGGATGCCCGTTCGCCTTTCTGTCCGATCCACGCATCCCCGATACAACTCGCTTCGATCACGGGATCATGAGCTGGAGGACGCCGGACGCGCTGTACACCAAGAATCCAGGCCTGGCCAGGCAATTGCTCCTCAACAAGAGGAATCCGAAATCCAAAGGGTGGTACAGATTTCATCACCGGCTCTACAACTATCGGATACCTGCAGACATCCTCACGTATTCAGACGCCGATCATCCCCACGTTGTGACGCTTCGGAAAACCTACAGCTCTGAGCTGTCGGCGGGCTTCGACGCGAATAAGGCACGGATTGAAGACCACATTGCGGGCTGGGTAGACCGCATCGGCCTGGGGCCAGTTGATCTGGTCGGTTCCACACGGTCGCTGAACGCCGAGATCACTCATCTGATGCTCTTTGGGGAACTGCCACCGGATAGGTGGTTCACCAAGGTCATGTCTGACATCAACGTGCCGGCGGTGGATCCGAAGCGGCATCTTGCTCATTTGCTGTGGCCCTTCATGGACCGTCTGCCGACACCTTACGTCGCGGTACATCGACTTCGCGCGAGGGTCGCTTGGTACCTCATCAACCGTTTGTACAAGAGGTACCGCGACAACACTGACTGCCTCCTTGGGAGAATCCGTCAGCAAGGGATCGAGGCGGGCAACCCCGAGTTCGTTTGGCAGGCGTTTCCAGGGTTGTTGATGGCTGTCAACGCCCTCCTCCCCTTCCCGATGACGATGAGCCTCTACGTCCTCGGAGAGGATAGCAAGCTACAGGAGCGGGTCGTGAGAGAGAACATCGGCCCTGCTGTAGTCAAAGAAATGCTGCGACTGTATCCTCCCGTCACGACCATTTCCAGACGTGTCAAAGAGCGCGTCGAAAGCGACGGCATCGCCATAGAAGAGATGAACCATGCCGAGGACCAGATCTATGTAAATCACACAGCGATCCATCGCGACCGGAGGGGTTGGACGCGACCCGATGAGTTCCTCGTCGATCGATGGCTACCGGGGTGGAAAGAAGACCTGGATTCGGAGTATCGCGTGTACATGCCGTTTGGGCTTGGAGCCCGCAGCTGTCCCGGCGCTGCATACGCCACCAAGTTGCTCAACACGTTCGTGAATGTCGTGATCTCGAAGAGAGAGGTGTCCAATCCATCCCGACGTCGCCCCAATGTGGCGGAGGGAAGCCTCAGAATCGTGACCGGACGGTTCACCATGCATTTTGCCGCGCGGACAGGTGCATGAGCCTCGAAGTTGCTGAAGGCCCTCGATATGGATACGGTCTTCGCCACATCCTCCAGCGACTGAGACCGTGGGCACCGCTGCCGCTGCGGCTGGGGATCGGCATCGCCCTCATGTTCCACGGCGGGATCAAGCTTTTCGTTCCAGGCGGGCACGAGAACATCTCGCATCTCGTCAGCCAACTGGGCTTCCCGCTCCCTGATCTCATGGGCTGGGTGGTCGGCATGAACGAATTCTTCGGCGGTCTGGGCATGGTGCTTGGGATGTACCTCCCTCTCTCTGCCGGTCTCAACGCCCTCAACATGGTCAACCTGCTCGTGCTCGGCGCCCTGGCCGGTGGCATCCCTGAACCACTTCCCGGCGGCGATCCGCTGCCCCCGTTTCGGGAGGGGTTCATCATCCTGGCCGGCACGTTGACGCTCGTCATGGGGGGCGGCGGCCGGCTCTCTGTCGACGAGTGGCGTCGCGCTTCATACACCGCGCCAAAGGGACTCAACTGATGACCTGGTCTGTCCCAGGATTGGAGCTCACATGAGCGAGACGGAAAACGAGCAACCAGCATCGTTCTTTCGCCGAACGAATTACGAACAGTTCCAACATCGCCTACAGCAACTCACACCTGCGCATACGGCGAAATGGGGAAAGATGGACGTTGCACAAATGCTCGAGCATCTGTGTAGAGCCATCGGCTGCGGCGTGGGTGTCGTGCAGCTGGAAGACGCCAGTAGTGTGTTCTCGAGAACCGTCCTCAAGTTCGCCACACTGTATGTCATCCCCCGCTTCCCGAAGAATGCGCAGACCGGACGAACGCTGCAGGTGGTCACGCCGCAATCGTTCGAAGAGAACAGGACCAGGCTACGCGCAATTCTTCAACGGGCGTACGAGACCAAGCAGGATACCGACTGGCGTGCACATACACATCTTGGAAGCATGACAAGGAAGGAATGGGGCATTCTCATGACCAAACATCTCGATCACCACTTCAGGCAGTTTGGCGTCTGAGGAGCCCCGGGGCCGCTGACCGCGACTCGCCGCTGGGGCGTCTCGTCGAGGTTCTGTGCCGGCTACGCGCCGGAAGGGGTGCGCGGCGCCGCTACGAGATAGGCAATGAAGAGCAGCGGAAGTACGGTGTCCACGACGACGGCGATAGCGGCCTGCTGACCCAAATATCGGGTGCCGTGGGAGAGGATCAGGCTGACGAAGACGATCTTTCCGATGCTGGCGACGGTCAAGACAAGGCGGCGGACCTGAGGGTTGTACGCGCCATAAACCAGCATTCCGGCGATCAACGCGACTTTGCCACCCCAGTCCCGGACGATGATATCGGCAAGGGGGCCGTCGAGTGCCTCGCCGAACATGTTTTGGAGTCCGGCCTGTGGAGCGACCGCCATCCAGAACGTGGTGCCGGTCAGGACAGCAGCCGTGAGCATGATCCCCTTGATCCGGGTTGTGATCCAGTTCATCGGGCGTCTCCTTGAATCTGCGAATGGTCGCGCCGGGAGCATAGCACCCGGTTTCGTCTTGCGTCAGAGCTTCGACTGCAGACAGGTAAAGAACCGGTCCTGCATCATCTTCGACACACTCGCAATGAGCCGCTGACCGAGGCGCGCAATTGGACCACCGGTCTGCACTGTGCCTCCCACTTCAACGATCGTGGTGGTGCCGTCGGCTCGAAGCGTAATCACCGCACTCCCTTTGACGAATCCGGGCTTCCCCTGTCCTTCGACGGTAAGACGATACGAGGTGGGCGGGGCCTTTTCGGAAATAACGACCGTGCCGTCGTACGTGCCCGTGATGGCTGACAGCCCGACATGGAGCCTTGCGCGGTAACGGTCCTCTCCGTCGGGCTCCAGCCGCTCGCAGCCTGGGATGCACGACGAAATGACCGCCGGATCCATCAGCACGCTCCACAGGCGGTCCGGCGGTGCGTTGAACGTATAGGAACCGGAAATGTCCATTGATGGCTAGGCCCTGCGATGTGCGACCGCGAGGGCGTTCAAGTGTACTGTGAGGCTCGCGAGATCGGTCAGAGTGCGCGCCGGCAGGAAATCGTCCACGAACGGCAGCGCGGCTTGAAGCCCGCGGGTCAGCGGCGCGTAGTCGAGTGTGCCGATCAACGGGTTGAGCCAGACGAGTCGATGACAGCTTCGTTGAAGACGGGCGATCTGGTCGCGAAGCGTGAGGGGATCCCCACGGTCCCATCCGTCGGACACGAGCAGCACCACGGCACCGCCATTCAACGCGCGACGTGTCCATCGTTGATGGAACTGCGCAATCGCAGCGCCGATTCGAGTGCCGCCCGACCAATCGGGCACTGACCGCGACACAGCGTTGACGGAATCGTCGAGCCGCCGCCGGCGCAGCTGCAATGTGACGCGCGTGAGCTCCGTTGAGAAGAGAAACGCCTCGACACGTCGGTACCGATGGGTCATCGCGTGAGCGAAGTGCAGGAGCATCCGGGAGTAGGGCTCCATCGAGCCGCTCACGTCGCAGAGGAGGACCAGCGGACGCGGGCGCGCGCGTCGCCGTCGCCGCGGCAACCGCACCATCTCGCCGCCAGTGCGTAGGCTGTGCGCAAGAGCGCGCCGCAGGTCGACCCGCGAGCCTCGGCCCGTGACCCACCGGCGTGTGCGACGTTCGCCCGGATTCCATACGAGACGATCGAGCGCCACGCGCCCGAGGGCAATCTCATCTGGGGTGAATTCCGCGAAATTCTTCTCGGCAAGGGTGCCGACGTCGCTCCAGACCCGCAGTACGCCGTCCGACGACAACGTGTCGGAGTCGGAATGACCCTCCTCGGCCACGCCAGGCGCAACGTCCTGCCCTGCCGACTCTATTTCTCTATCTTGGGTAGGGTCATCGTCGAAGGACCTAGCCGACAAGGCGGGGCCAGAGGACAGGACCCGCCCTACGCGCTCACCTACGTCGGCACGCCAGAAGGCATCGAAGGCCTTGTCGAATGTCGGCAGGTCTTCGTGACGATGGACGAGAAGCGCTCGGCACGTGTGGTACACCTCGTCCCGCGCACCGATGTCGACGTGCTGGAGTGCGTCGGTGACGTCGAGCATTCTTCCGGGGTGCACATCGAGGCCAAGACTCCTCAAGAGCCGGCCGAAGACGAGGAGGTTCCGTTGAATCTGTGACATGCGTCTGGGCGCTGGGGAAGCTGAGGGGCTCGGCCCCTTGCGACCTCTGCGTGAGATCCAATCCTTCCCCGCGTTCTCAGCTTCCTCCGCGGGCTGTCACCCGAGCGAGCAGCGCACCGAGCTTCTCACCACGCACGGCTTCGATGTCCTCTTTCGCTTTGAGCACCACACCGAGGGTGTCTTCGATGGCGCCGGGATCGAGCGCGTCCCGGTCGAGAGCTGCGAGCGCGGCTGCCCAATCAAGGGTCTCCGACACGCCAGGCACCTTGTAGAGGTCCACTGTTCGGAGCTCCTGCACGAACGCCGTGACGTGCTCGGCAAGACGCGCCGATGCGTGAGGCACTCTCTGCCTGACGATAGCCAGCTCTTTGTCGAACGTCGGGTACTCAATCCATTGGTAGAGGCATCGGCGCTTGAGCGCGTCGTGCACTTCGCGAGTCCGATTTGACGTGAGCACGACGAGCGGAGGTTCGACGGCGCGTATCGTCCCCAGCTCCGGAATCGTGATTTGAAACTCAGCAAGCAACTCGAGGAGGTACCCTTCGAACTCTTCGTCCGCTCGATCGATCTCGTCAATCAGCAGGACTGCCGGACGCGATCGATTGGCGTCGATCGCCTGGAGCAGTGGGCGCTTGATGAGAAAGGCCTCGCTGTACAGCTCCCGCCGCGCGGCTTGTCGATCGAGGGTCTTGGTGGCCTCGAGAATGCGCAGCTCGACGAGCTGACGAGCGTAGTCCCATTCGTACACGGCGTGGCTGACATCGAGGCCCTCGTAGCACTGCAGTCGAATCAGGTCGGTGCCGAGCGCGGCGGCTACCGCAGCGGCGAGCGCCGTCTTACCGACACCGGCCTCGCCCTCGAGAAACAGCGGACGACGGAGCCGAAGCGCAAGAAAGAGGGAGACCGCCAGACCGCGGTCTGCCACGTAGTGCTGCTCAGCGAGGCGCTGCTGCAGATCGGTAATGGAGCCGGAAAAAATGGGCGTGACCTCTAATTGTCGAAAGCGCGGCGGAGTATAGCATCCTCGCAGGGTGCGACGGTGCGACGGTGCGACGGAAACCTAACCTTGCACCCTCAGACCCATCCTCGCACTCTCGCACTCTCGGACGCACTGTCCCACCGTCGCGCCGTCGCACCCCGCACCTGCAAGCTTTCCCCGTCCCACCCTCGCACTGTCGCACCCTCGGACCTGCAAGCTTTCCCCGTCTCCCCGTTCTAAGGACGAGAAGCCGGCAGGTCCGAAGAACAGGACCCGCCTTACCGAGGAGAGGGGTCTTCACATGACTGCACGTTTCTGGATTGCAGCGCCGGTCCTTGCGATTGTTGGCGCCATCGCCGTCGCCCACGAGGGTCCAACCGTCATCGCCGCCGCCACGCCGCCGGCTGGGCAAGACTCATCGACGCTCGACGACCAAACCGAGCTCGCGCTCACGGTTTACAACTCCGATCTGGCGCTCGTCCGCGATGTGCGCATGCTGCAACTGCCGCGGGGCACGTTCGACCTGCGGTTCATGGATATCGCCGCCACGGTCAACCCCGCCACTGTGCACTTCCGGTCGCTCAGCGAACCGGCGCGCGTCAGTGTGCTCGAGCAGAACTACGAGTACGACCTGCTCGAACCGGAGAAGCTGCTGCGGAAGTATGTCGGCCGCGACGTCACGCTCGTGCGCATGCGTCAGGAGGGCGGCGCCACGAGAGAAGAAGCTGTCACGGCGCGTCTCCTCAGCTACAACAACGCGCCCGTCTGGCAGATCGGCAAAGAGATAGTGACAGGCTTGCACGCGGATCACATTCGATTCCCCGAGCTTCCTGGAAATCTGTACTCGCGGCCAACACTCATCTGGTCGCTCAGCAACGAGGGCGGGGCCCGACACCGCGTCGAGGCCTCCTACCTTGCAACGAAGCTCGCGTGGAACGCCGACTACGTGCTCACCGTCGCGCGCGACGACAAAGGCGCCGACATCGACGGGTGGGTCACCATCAACAACGGGAGCGGCACGGAGTTTCGAAACGCTAAATTGCAACTGGTGGCCGGGGATCTCAACCGGGTGCGCCAGGTGATCGGGCGGATGGAGGCCGACCGGATGCTCGAGAGAAACGCAGCGGCCTCCCCACGAGAGATGACACAAGAATCGTTCTCCGACTACCACCTCTATACGCTGGAACGCAAGACCACGGTCAACAACAACCAGACAAAGCAGGTCAGTATGTTGGGGGCCACCAACTTCCCTGTTCGCAAGCGCTACATCGTGGATGGACAGGCCTTCTACTACCGAAACGCACAGCACCCGGGCTCGCCGATCAAGGACGTCGTGCAGGTGTACTACCAGTTCAAGAACGAAGAGAGCGCCGGACTCGGTATGCCCATGCCGGCGGGCGTGGTTCGTGTCTATCAGTCGGACTCAAAAGGCGGCACGCATTTCGTCGGCGAGGATCGCATCGAACACACGCCCAAGGACGAGACGCTCAACCTCAAGATCGGTAACGCCTTCGACGTCGTCTCGGAGCGCAAGCAGGTGGACTTCGAGAAGATCGCGTCGAATGTCTACGAGGTGGAGTACGAGGTCGTGCTGCGCAACCACAAGACGACGCCGGTGACTGTTGAAGTCAACGAGCCGATCGGCGGCACCTGGCGCATCATCCGCTCGTCGCACGAGTGGACCAAGACCGACGCGTGGGCCGCACAGTTCAACGTGCTTGTCGCGCCGGATGGCTCGTCAACGTTGAAATACCGTGTGCGAGTGACGTATTAAGGTCAACGCCCAACTCCCAACTTCTAACGCTTGTCCAACTCCCAACTGACGCTTGTCCAATATCCAGGCATTCGGCCGCGTCTCTTTGGAGTTGGGAGTTGGTCGAGCGACCGTCGTTGGAGGTTGATGCTACTTGCTGCTCTCTGCCGCCCGCGCCGCCTTGAGGATGTTGGCCAACCCGTAATTCCCTTCGTGGCATTCGAACGGAAAGAGCGTTTGGCGATCGAAGCGCAGCGGCATCGCTATCGTCCAAGGCTTCGTCCACGTCGCTGGGTCTTCAATCGTGGCGGTCCAATCGATCCGGTCGGGCGTCGCACGCGTGAAGCGTTCGACGACTCGGAGCGTTGCCGGATTGGATCCACGATATGCGGCCAGTCGGTTGAAGTTGGTCGTCTCGACGACCAGCGTCTCCCCTTCCCAATGGCCGCGAGCGTCTCCCATGTACTGCCGAATCGCCTGGCCGACATGTGGGCGCCCGTCCAACGGGATGATCCGCGCTTCGTGAATGATCTCGTAGGTGATCACGACGAAGCCCGGCGTTTGCACGATCTGGTAGTTGTTCCCGTACATCACGGGAATCATGGACCCCGGCACGCTGCGCGAGATGCACCGTTCGAGCAGCCCGAGGTCCTCGGGGCCGTTGAAGGGTCCACCGACGAAACTGCTTCTAACCCTGCCAGCCGATTGCGCCAGTTTCTGAGCTTCGGGCGTCAGCGGAGGAATCTTTCCGTCGGACGGATTCACGACGAGCCAAGGTTGACTGCGTTTCGTGAGATCGAGGTTCTCCAGCCACCAGTAGTCTGGCCCGCGGGGACCAGGCGCGAGCGCCGCGATCATCTGCTGTTCGGCGGCCAGACGCATGCTCGCCAACTCCGCGTCGGTGATGTCCTCCAGCCGCCGACCGGCAAATCGGTCCGGACGCTCGAGGGGTGTTGCGTACTCGTTCGAGTTGGTGAACGTGCCTTGAAGGTCGGGGTCACCCCACGGCGTGCGCCGCGTCTGTCCGTCGGCGGGTACGGAGGCGAGCACGATCAGCGCGGCCGTGCTCGTCAGCGCGTTGAGGATGGCGAAACGGCGCAGGCTCATCCGACGCTCCTTAACTGGGCGTTCATCATACTCCTTACATCCTTAACAAAGTCTTAGCCCACTTAACAACGTTGATCGGTCTCGGTCGTCATAATGCCGCGACATGAACGGCTTCCTGCGACCGACGTCCGCGCCAGGGCGGCGCGAAGGATGACGGCAGGTGCTTCTTGGAATCTTGCCCGATGGGCTCGCGTGCTCGGCAACGCCAGCGTGGAGCTCTACTCCGAGCTCCGCTCAGCGCCGGAGGCGGGCCGCTCGGGCGGTTACTGGGTGCTCGGCACGCGCCTCGAAGTCGAGCTACCATAATCGTTGAGCGGGAAATCCGGAGGTCTGGTTGAGCTCGATCTGTCGATGTGCGCGTTCATTGTCCGTCGGGGTCGCTTTGCTCATGGCTGCGAGCGGCCACCCGACCCTCCAGGCACAGAGTGCGCTCCCTCGCGTGGCACTGATCCGCGCGAGCTCGCTGACATTGCCCGGGGAGGTCGACAGCAACAGTCCGGCGGTCTGGGACATGGTGGGAGGCCGAACGCTCCTCTACGTGATGACATCGGTCAACGGCATTCCAAGCACCGCGTCCGGGACGAGCGTGGAGCGACTCGGGGCGGCTCGTCGAATTGCCGCACTTGACCCGTGGCCAGGCGGAGGCGTTTGGATGGAGGCCGTAGTGGCCGACGTGGACGGTACGTGGTACGGCTACTACCACAACGAGATTCCGGCGGATGTGTGTGGAGGAGGCCCGCGGGTCATTCCCCGCGTCGGCACCGCGGTGTCCAGAGATCACGGGCAGACGTGGGAGCAGCTGGGACTCCTGCTCGAAGCACCGCGCAACAGCTATGACTGCACGACCAGGAACAAGTACTTCGTGGGAGGCGTAGGCGATATCAGCGTCCAGCTCGACCCCGAGTCTCGCGATCTGTACATCTTCTTCTCGGAATACCTCCGCATGCAGCAGCAGCAGGGCGTTGGCATCGCGAGACTCGCCTGGGCCGACCGTGATGATCCGGCCGGTAAGCTTATGGTGTGGCGCACCCGCACGTGGATTCCAGCTTCTCGGGCCTTCACGACGCCGGACGGCGAGACGATGTTGGCGCACCAAGTGGGCTTGCCAATCTTCCCGGCCTTCGAGCCATGGCACGACGAGGACGACGCTGTGGATGCCTTCTGGGGACCCTCGGTCCACTGGAACACGTATCTCATGCAGTACGTGATGCTTCTGAACCGGGCCAAGAACGAGAACTTCGATCAGGAAGGGATTTACGTGTCGTTCGCTCCTCGCCTGGATGACCCTCGGTTGTGGTCCAGCACCCACGCAGATCCTGAAAGGTGGGGCGTGGTATCCGCAAGTGATGGGACTCGACGGCGTCTCCGGGACGGACAAGGTCGCCGGCGAAGTCGCCCGGTTTTTCATGGGTGGTAAGTCCGAGCATCTGATTCGCTTCGTCAAGTAGCTGGGTCAGATGGCTTGACGCGACGCAGTACGGGTGCTAGTGTCCCCTGCCCAGACCCGTGCTTGGCATCCCCTTACGTCAGCACACAGCGGTTCTCGTGGGTTATGCCGCAGTGGCCGTGGCGTTCTCGTGGCCACTGCCGCTCCACTTCACCACGCATCTCACCGGCGCGACGACCGGCGACACGGGCGTCTACGTGTGGAATCAATGGGTCTTTCAGCGTGAGCTCCTCGAGGCGCACCGGCTCCCGTACTTCACCGACATGATTTTCTCGCTGAGCGGGAGCGACGCCAACCTCAGTCTGCACAACTACACGCCGTTCCAGGACCTCGTCGCGGCCCCGTTCATCAAGACCCTCGGCGTGGTCGCCACGTTCAACGTGGTGATGCTGGCGATGCGGGTGCTCACGGCGTTTGCCACGTTCCTTCTGGCCCGACACGTGACCGGTCGCCTCGCCGAATCGTGGGTCGCCGGACTGGCCTTTGCGTGGAGTCCCGTGCTCGTCACGCGGAGCATGGGGCACTTCAGCCTCATGGCCGCGGCTCCGCTCGCGGTGTTCGTGCTCGTCCTCCTCAGGGTCGCCTGCGAGCGGCCCGGATGGCGCGACGCGGTGGCGCTCGGCGTGACGCTGGCCTGGGCCACGAGCACCGACGTGTACTACGGTGTCTACTGCCTGATGCTCGGCGCAATGTTCGTCATGGGCCGCGTCGTCCATGTCGCGAGAACGCCGACCGAGACCGTGCGCGCCGCGCGCCTCACGCGCGCCGCACGCCTCACGCTCGACGTGCTTATCGCGTCCACGACGGTGCTCGTGGCGGCGATGGCCACCAGTGGCGGCTGGGCCTTTGTGGTCTTCGACCAACCGATCGGGATGAAGAGCCTCTACACACCCATGCTCCTCCTCACGGCACTCGTGTCGGCCCGCGTGGCCTTGCCCTACCGAGTCACGCTGGCGACGGTCGTCCCCGCCGACCTGTGGCGAGGCGTGCGTATGGTGGCAACCGCGGGCGTGGCGGCGAGCCTCTTGCTGTCGCCCTTGCTCGTGGCGCTCGCACGCCGCATCGCGCAGGGTGGCTTCGATTCATCGCCGATCTTCTGGCGCAGCAGCCCGAACGGTGTGGACCTCCTGGCGTTGTTCCTGCCAAACCCCAACCATCCCCTCGCGCCAGCGGCCTGGCGCGCGTGGCTGGCGACGTCCCAGCCCGGACGCGTATCTGGAGAACGTCGCGTCGATTCCTTTGGGCGTGATCGCGATCGCCGTCGTCGCGTGGGCGCTTGGCTGGCGCCCGTCGCGGTGGTGGACCGGCGTGACGTGTGCCTTCGGACTTCTGGCGTTGGGTCCGTTCGTGCACGTCGGTGGCGCCAACACGTTCGTGCCCGGTCCGTGGGCGCTGCTGCGCTATGTGCCAATCGTGGGTCTGGCGCGGACTCCGGCGCGCTTCTCGGTGGTGATGATGTTGGGCGCCACGATCGTGATGGCGTCCGCTCTCGCGTGGCTTGGCGCGAGATTTCCGCGCCAGCGCGTGTGGCTCGTGGTGACGACCGCCTTGCTGTTGATCTGGGAGCTGCTGCCCGCCCCGCGCCCGTTGTATTCTGCCGCCGTGCCGGCGATCTATCGCCACGTGGCGAGCGCGTCGCCGAACACCCGCGTCCTCAACTTGCCGTTCGGCGTCCGGGACGGCACGAGCAGCGAGGGCGATTTCAGCGCACAGTCGCAGTACTTTCAGACCGCGCACGGCCGGCCTCTCATTGGGGGGTATCTGTCGCGTGTCTCGCGCCGAAGACGAGCGGAGATTCGTCGGGAAGACGTTCTCGATGCCCTGATGATCCTCAGCGAAGGCCGCAGTCTGTCCTCTGGTCGCCAACAGCGCTTGACCGAGGAAGGCCCCGCCTTCGCTCGACGGTCGAACATCGGCTTCGTTGTAATCGACCGAAGTCGCGCGTCGGCGACCCTCGACGCACTGGCACGCCGTGCCTTTCGTTTGGAGCTCGTGGAAACCGACGGCGCGTTCGATCTGTATCGTCCCGGTGCGCCGGATGAGCCCTGACGACGATGGGGCACGAACCCTCGCGTACCTCTAGAACCTAGCAAGGTTCCGCGAGCGCGACCGTCACAGCCGAAGCGTGGCGCTCAAACGCCAGGACCGAATGGAGTAGGCTGTTGCCATGCAATACGTCAGGCTGTATTCCGACAAAAGCGGTGACAGCCATTTTGCCGAGGCCGAACTCGCTCTCAACGAGGCTGACTACCGGCCGCCAGCACCGCTTCTATTCGTTTCGCACGCCTTCCAATCTGGTTTCCTCCAGTTCGTCAAGCTGCCGGGCGGCTGGACCGGTGAGGCCATTCATCCACCGAAGCGGCAGTTCCTGATCTGCCTCGACGGCCACCTCGAGATCACGACGAGCGACGGCGAGAAGCGGTCATTCGGCCCGGGCGACCGCGTGCTGATGGAAGACGTGGACGGCAAAGGCCACCGCAGCCACGTGCGCGGTCCACACGACTGTGTGGTGGCCATCGTCCCGATCGATTGAGGTCGCCCGGCCCGGTCGCCCTATGACTGAGCCACAACGCGGCGACCTTGCCTTCGCGGATGTTGCGGAACGAGTAGCTCCTCGCCTCTTTCGTATTGGCGTGCGGATGTGCGGAAGTGCGGACGAGGCGGAGGATCTGGTTCAAGATAGGTTGCTGCAAGGATATCGGAAGTGGCGCCAATTCGAGGGCCGCTCCGATCCGGCGACGTGGCTCTATACCATCGCGGGACGACTCTGTCAGCGCCGGCATCGACGACGAGCCGGAGAGCCGAAGCGGATGGAATCCCTTTCGGCCTTGCTGCCCTCTCCTGCGGATCCAGTGATGGCCCTTCCGTCCGACGGGCGCGGTCCGCTCGACGAGCACCTCCGGAAAGACGCTGAACGGGCCGTCTCGCGAGCGCTTGCGTGGCTTCCCCACCACTTTCGGCTGCCTCTTGTACTCGCCGACATCGCAGAACTCTCGACCTCTGAGATCGCGCGCATCCTGGCATTGAAGGAGGCCACGGTCAAGACGCGCGTGCATCGGGCGCGCTTGCTTCTGCGCCGGGCGCTTTTCGAGCACTTGCCCGTGCGCCCCGCTCCCCCTCCCGATCACGATCGACAGGTCTGCCTCGACCTGCTGCCTCGGACGTGAGACCTGTGTGAACCTGGGACGCGGCGAGCTGCCTCCCGCCTTACGCGATCTGATCCAGCAGCAACGCCAGACCCAGGCGACACGCTCTTGGAGCCGGTCGGCGATTCCGGCTCGTTTGTTGCTATGAACCTCGTCGAACGTCTTGACGGAGGTTGTCATGACTGGAGGGTTGAGATGCCTCGAAGCGTTGGAGACCGCTATGTCTGTGAGAACTGCGGGGCGGCACTGGTGTATGAGAAAGCGTGTCCTTGTCCCGACGGGATGGTCCATTCAGAGGTCTGCTGTGGACAGCAGATGAAAGCCGCCAACAAAAGCGCATCGCCCGCGAAGAAATAGGCAGCTCGCTCAGTCGATCGCCGCCGTAGGCGGTCATGGCCACCGTGAGAGCATCATGCGCAACTCGTTACGGTGATTCGATTCATCGGCGATGATGGTGTCGAGCTCCGTCGCCAGGCCGTATTCGGCGGCCGCCTCCGCTTGCTTGCGGCGTGCGACGTATCCCTCGATCGCTTGGAGCTCGGCCGCGAGAGCGGCTTCCAGCATGGCCTTGGGTTCCGAGACCACGGTCACGGGCGCTGGCACGGCTGACGGCGTGCCGCCGAGCGCCGCAATTTTGTCTGCCAGCATCTGCGCATGCCCGAGTTCGTCGGGAATCTCGTTGCTGAAGAACGTGCGGAGCTCCTGGCGATACGGTCCTTGCACGGTGCTGGCGTAGATGCGGTACATGATGATGGCCTGAAATTCTCCACGCAGGTCCGCGTTGAGTCCTTCCACGAGTTGCTGTTTCGCGTCTTGAGTCGTCATTGATCCCTCAATTCTCCTGTCGGCCCCGAACCTGGGCCGCATCGCACGGTGCCAATGCGTTGCTCCTGCCGGAATCGGGCAATGGCAGGAGAACATTCTCGCAGGGGTGCAGGAATTTCCTTGGGCGCCGCTTGGTCCGAGGCTGTCGCGGACAGCCTCAGCCTGCGTGGCGTTACGCGATCATGATCTTGCGCGGGAACTGCGAGTTGTCCTCGAGAAACGTCTTCTTCCGCGCAAGGTCTGCTGCGGTCGGCTGCACGACGCCGTTGACATCGGTTGCGCGCGATACGAGCGTGTGCTCGCCGGCCGTCGCACCTTCCCACCGGTAGGTGAACAGCTTCCAGGAGAACTGCGTGTTCGCCGGATCCAGCGTCGCCCGCTGCCACGGGCCGTCGTCGATTTTCACCTCGACGGAGCGGAGCGGCGTCCCGTCGTTCAGCACGAAGCCCAACACCTGATGAGCGCCGGCGGTCTTGCGCACGCGGGCGATCACGGACTTCAGATTGAGCCTGGTTACTTCGGTCTCGACGAACTGCGTCTCGGCGTCCGTCAGCTCGCCCGTGCCGCCGACGGCGCGCACTGTGCGGTACCACCGCGCCTGGAAGTTGCCCAGGAACCGGTTCTCCTGCAGGTGGATCTTCGGCCAGCCACTTCACGTTGGCGACCCCGTACCAGCCTGGCATGATGACGCGCAGCGGAAACCCGTGGTCGCGGTCGAGCGGCTGTCCCGTTGAGCGCCCAGGCGAGGAGCGGCTCAGTCTTCATCGCGTTTTCGAGCGTGATGCTCCGTGCGAACTGCTGCTGCACCTTCAACGTGTTCTGCCGAAAGACGACGTCTTCGTTACCTTTGTCGGCGCCGAAGAAGACGACTTCGCGCGCCTTGTCGTCCACGCCGACGCGCCGCAGCACGTCGCGCAGGCGGACGCCGGTGAAACCGGCCGTTGGACGACAGCCCCTGCATCGCCCGCGGGCTGTTTCCCGAGCACTCGTAGCCGTTGACGACGTCGACCGAGCGCATGGACTGTAGGTCCGCGAGCGACAGCTCCGTCGGTTTGTTGACCAGTCCCGTAAACTTCAGCCGATACGCGGCGGCTTCGATCTCGGGCTTGTTGTAGTGCTGGATGAAGAAGAACTGGTCGGTCGGCGTGAGAAATCCGTCGATCTTGCGAAGGTCGAGGAACCGATTGGCCCCGTGGGCGGGTTGGGGTTGAACGTCGCGGGGATGTCCGTGAAGGGAACGTCGATCTCACCCTGCGCCAGCGCGGGTAGCGCCCACTCGGGCACAAGCGCCAGCGCGCCCACAGCCACTAGGCCTCGCTTCAGCGTCTCCCGCCGAGTCATCTCTTCCGCCATATTCCCCCTCCCGCGACGGACGTCGCTGTTCCTAGCTCGTGGAGGTGCCCACGCCTATTTCTTATGCGCCTGGACGTAGTCGAGCGCGAACGTCTTGAGCGGCGAGCTCGTGAGGCCGAGCGCAGCGGCTTCGGTTGCGGCACGGTCGGCGTCCCACTTGTCCAGCTGTATCCGTTTGATCATCCACATTGCGGCCGCGCGGTTTCCGCTGGCACAGTGCACAAACGCGGGCTGGTTCTGTGGAGCCGTCACGGCCTGGAGGAAATGGTCAACAAGGCCTGCATCAGGGGACGCGGCATTGAAAGGCAGATGGACGAAGTTGATGCCCGCCGCCTTGGCTGCGGCAGCCTCGCCCTCGATGTCGGCGCCCTGCTCGCTTGCCTGGCGCAGGTTGATGATGGACGCGTACCCCATCTTCTTCAATCCGGCAGCGGCCGCAGGTGTCGTCGCGCCGGCGCAGGCTATCGTTGTCTCGACGCGGGCAAAATTTGTCACGCCCGGCAGCGATTCCTTCGTGACGATCTGCGCGTGCGCAGCTACCGAGATCCCAAAGACGCAGACGATGAGAAGAAAAGACAATCGTCGTTGCATGATCGCGCTCCAAAATAGCCGGAGAAACCGTGTGGAGTGAAGAACTACTGGGAACATGTTAGAGGTCCATCGGCATCTCGGTCAAACAGAACCTCAGAACAAGCTTAGAATCCGCATGAGACGTTACTACGGACGTTTCGATAGAGGGGAGCGCTGAAATGTCGTCCATTCAGGGCCGTCGGTCGTTCATCGCCGCGGTCACATCACTCGCCGGCGTCGCGATTGCAGACTCTTCAGCCGCACAGGCGCCCGTGCGTCTTGCGGGCGGCTGGGATTTGGCGTGGCTCGATCAGCTCAAAGGCAGGCACAAGCAGTTATATGACCTCGGTGGCCTGAATCTCGCCTCCGACCCCCGGCCGCTGCGTTTCGCGCGTAACTTCTTGGATACCTTCCGCGACGTGTACAAGCTCGAGTTCCCAGGTATCAATACGGCGGTTGGCATCTCCGGTCCAGCGTTTCCGATGAATGCGTCAGACAGACTCTGGGCGAAGTACGGCCTGGGCGAGCGATCGAAGATTGTCGACCCGACCACGAACCAGCCTGCCGTACGCAACGTATTTCTCGAGGGCGGCGACATCAGCGTCAAGGCCATGCAGGCGCGCGGAACAGTGTTCTGGCAGTGCAACGTGGCACTTGGAATCGTCGCACAGCAGCTGGCGGCCGCGACGCAAATGCCCGTTGACGAGGTGCGAGCAGATGTGGTCGCAGGACTGAATCCTGGCGTGAGACTGGTCCCATCGCACGTGATGGCGCTCGCGCTCTTTCAGGAACGCGGATTCACATATATGAAACCGTGACACTCGAGAGATCGCCGGTTCGAGACGACTACCGACGCCGCGGGCCAAAACTGCTGGCCAAGTAGTCGAGCAGTTCGTTGCGGTCCTCGCCTCGCACCCTGGCGCCCCAGCCGGTCATCTTGTTGAGTTCGGCGTCCCACTGGGCACGCGTCAGGCGCTGCTGCTGGATGACGTCGTCATCATGGCAGACGACGCAGGCATTCTTGAACGCCTCGGGCCGCGCGAGGTTGACCGTGGACGGCTGTGGCCGTTGAGCGGTTTCGGTCAGCCTGGCCACCACGTTCACGCCCACGCGCGGTATGACATTCCAACCGTAGCCAGATGGGTTCCACTCCTGATCGAATGGCTGTGTGTTGCCGGCTACATCCCGAGCCCGCGCGAGGACGGTGTAGTACGCCTCCCGTGTCGGCGTCCAGCTGTATGACCACTGCCGCCAGCCGAACTCGGTCCGCTGGTCGCGTCGCAGGATCGCTCGCTTCCACGTGCGACCGCCATCGACGCTCACCTCGACTGTCGTCACAGGTCCGGCATCGCCACTCCAGGACACGCCGCGAATCGTCACCGGCTTTCCGTTGACCGCTTGCGAGCCGTCCAGCGGTGCGTTGATCACTGTCTTGACCCGGAGGCTCGTGACCGGCTGCATTTGCTCTGGAGGAACGGCCGTTCCAGGCTGCACCGGCTTCCCGGGATGCCGGTACGCGCGCGTCATCCAGAATCCGTCGTGCTCCTTGTCGAGCACGGAAATCGAGGTGAGCCATTTGACCCAGCAATCGCCTGCCCAGCCCGGCGCAACGACGCGCAGCGGGAAGCCGTGCTTCGAGGGAAGCATCTCGCCGTTCATTTCGTACGCGAGGAGGGTATTGGCATCAAGCGCCTTGCTGATCGGAATCGAACGTTGGAAGTCCGGCATGGTGCCAAGCGGAACATCGGCACCGTTGAAGAGGATCTCCTTCGCAGACTCCTTCACCCCGGCTCGTTTGAGGATGTCGGCCAGCCTCACGCCACGCCAGCGCCCGTTGCCGACGGCTCCATCGGTCCATTGCAGGCCGGGAACGGAGGGCTCGTAGAGTCCGCGTCCGTTGCCGGCGCACTCCAGAACGCTCACGAGTTCGACAGCGGGCAGTCCTTTCAAGTCTTCCATGGTCAGCGAAAGCGGCCTCGCTACTTCGCCGTCGACCGTCAGGCGCCATTCGTTCACATTGACGCGCGGGACGTTGACATGCGTGCGAACGAAGAAACGGTCGATGGGCGTGATGTAGTCCGAGAAGCCGGACAGCGGCATCTCCAGATCCTCAGGACGAGCGGCGCGCACCAGCATGTCGCGCTTGGGGCGATCGCCGGCTGGCTGAACGAGCGCGCCAGCGATCAGAAGGAAGAAGTGCCTGCGGGGAAGCTGCATCGCGTTTGTCTGGCTGGTCTGGCGAAGGCCCTCGCAGCGTACTCGAACGCCGTCAGCGAACAGCTTCGAAGACGAGAAAATACTGGTAAGGCAGAAACGTGTGTTCCGTGGCGACGCGGAACCCGTGCACCTCCATCTGACGGATCAAGTCTTCGCGCGCGATCTTCATCGCGGGCGGAGGGCCGACTGGCAGGTCACGTTTCTGAAAGTCGATCATGACGACTTGGCCTCCTGGCTTGAGCCGTTCCTTGAGCCGCGCCAGATAACCTGTTTGGTTCTCCACGTGGTGCCAGACGTCGACGATCAGAAAGCGATCAACGGGCTGTGGCAGGAGCGGGTCGTCCGGGCCCGCCAGGATGGGCGACACGTTGAGCAGCGCCATGTCGCGCACCCGCTCGTGCAAATGGCGGATCATCTCCGGGCTGATGTCCACAGCGTAGACACGGCCTGTCGATCCGACGTGTTGCGCAAGGCGGGCGGTGAAGTACCCCGATCCGGCTCCGATGTCCGCGATCACCTCGCCGGCCTTGATCCCGAGCGCTTGCAAGACCTCGTGCGGCTTCTGGTACGCATCGCGTTGCGGATCCTCGAGTGCGGCGATGTATGCCCTGGGATCCTGATGTAGCTGGTGTGCCTCGTGCTGGTCGCGCGGCGCCTGAGCAGTCACCGGCGCGATTGACACAGACAAGACGGCAAACCATGCCCAAACCGCCGGCGCGCGCAAGATCATGCGAGGCTCCTTTTGAAGACCGCCTCGATCGTAGCACCAGAAAGCGCCACACCAGAAAGCGCTGTGGCACGATTAGGCTGTGTTCTTGACGTAGGATGAGCACCGCCATGACCACTACGGACAGCACGCGCGACTGGGTACTGAGGGGCCACAACCTCCAACTAGGTTATGGACGTCAGGTACTCTTCAACGACTTCTCCTTCGAAGTCGCTCGAGGGGAGATCTTGGGGATCGTTGGGCCAAACGGGTCGGGCAAGAGCACGTTGCTCAAAACGATGCTCGGGCTCTTGAAGCCGCTCGACGGCCACGTGGCGAAACAGACCGGCCTGAGCATCAGCTACGTACCCCAGCGCGACCGGATCGATAGCGGCATCCCGATCACGGTCCTCGAAGTGGTCCTGATGGGACTTACAGCCCGGAGCGGCGCGTTTCACCGGATTGGGGACGCGGAGCACGACGCGGCACGGCGCGCGCTCGGCCTTCTCGGCGACCAGTCGCTTGCGCCCCGGCTCTTCCGCAACCTCTCTAAAGGGCAACAGCGCCGCGTGCTGCTTGCGCGCGCGCTTGCCGGTGAACCGGACGTGCTCGTGCTCGATGAGCCTACGGCGGGCATGGACATCGCCAGCGAGGCCGCGATGATCGAGTTCCTGCGCGAACTGAATCAGCGCCGACGCGTGACGATCGTAATCGTCACGCACCTGCTGCCGATCGTGCTGAATCTCGCCACCTCCATCATGCTCATGGGTGACCACGCCATCCTTCAGGGCCCGATGAACAACGTGCTCCGGGAAGATCGACTGGGGGCTTTGTACGGTGTGCCCGTGCATCTCGGCATCGTCGCGGGGCGACGAACGCTGGTTGTGGGCGACGCAAACAGCCATGTTTGAACCTGCGTTCATGCAGATGGCACTGCTCGCGTCGGTGGCGACCGGCGTGTCGCTCGGCATGCTCGGTGTCTACCTCGTCATTCGGCGCGTCGTGTTCTTCGGTCTGGTCCTCGCCAATGCCGCGACGCTCGGGGCCGCGGTCGCCGAAACCGTTGGCTGGCCGCCGGAAACACTCTCGATCGCGGCAGGCATCGTTGCCGCCGCAGGTCTTGGTGAGGTCGGCTCGTCGACACGGGTCTCGGACGAATCGCTGATGGGCTGGGCCTACGCTACTGCCTCGGCAGCCACCGTGCTGATTCTCTCGCAGGTGGCGGGCGGCAGCGCGGACACACTGCACTTGCTGTTCGGCAACGTTCTCGCGGTCCAGACCAGCCACGTGATCGCGCTCCTGATTCAGGCCGCGGTCGTCGTCTTTTTGCACTTTCTGTTCTCGCGCCGGTTCCTGCTGGTGACTTTCGACGCGGAAACCGCCAAGGTGGCTGGCGTCAAGACCAGATGGTGGTCTCTCGCCCTCAATCTCTCGATTGGCGCCGTGGCGGCATCTGCGGTTCACGAGATCGGCGCCCTGCCGACCTTCGCGCTGCTGTCGCTGCCCGCGATGGCCGCGCTCCTCGTGACGTCGAGCATCCGGGCGACGTTTATCGTCGCAACCGGCCTCGGCGTCCTGGTGCCGTCGCTAGCGCTTGCAGCGTCCTTCTACCTCGACCTACCGGCCGGCCCGGCCTGTGCAGCCTTCCTAGCGCTCAGCGTCGCGGTGGCCGCTGTCAGAAGCGTGTATACCGAAGCCCGCGAGTCCACGTCTCGGCTCGAGCAGGATCCCCACGCACGAACGACCGAGTCCAGGCAGTGACCTGAGGGCGGGCAAACGACCCACGTCAGGCTCGGAGCAGGGCGTACCCGCGCTCCTGCGCACGAGTGACCGCCACCACGCCCGCCGGCACGAAGTGGCTGTTGGCGATCGCGTTGTCCATCAGTTCTTTGACGACCGCATCGACATTCCCGCCGGTAGCGGAGGCAGCCCGGCCAGCCAGAGCCCGCGTGGCCAAGCTGCAGACGGCGAAGTGCGCACCCTTCTTGACGAGCGAGTCCAGCGTGATGCCGCGGTTCCCCAAGACCGAATCGGGAACCGCCGTGTTCAACAGGTTGATCGATAGCGGCTGCTGGGTTTTCGGATCCTTGAGCGCGGCCCTGTCGCTCAGCACCCTCCCGTACTTGACCCACATCGCGTCGTTGAACGCGAACACGGTGGACGCGTGACGGAGACAGACAACGATGGCCAGCTCTCGCTCGCCGAGGCCGTATCCGGACTGGTTGGCCACGTACAGGTTGTTGGCGTAGAGCATCGCGTCACCGGCGCCCTCGGCCGCGGAGGTGTCGATGAAGGTGCGATGTTTACCCGGGAGCGCCTCCAGCCAATCGTCCTCGCGATGGCGAGCAGGCCGGAAGGAGCTCTCGGCCGACTGTGCCAGGGCCCTCCCGGATCCCAGCACGAAAGCTGCCGCCGTTACACCGAGCCCCCACAACCACGACCGGCGCGCCTGCACGTCTTCTTTCATATCTGCTTCGCTCTCCTCTCAGCGGTCCGATTATAGGCGCCTTGACTCGCAAAGCACGGCCGAGGGCGTAGGACTGGAATACGACCGGTTCCTGACATGAAAACCCTTGTCGGTGTGTTTGCAACTGCTGCCGTCGCCACGGTCGCCGACGCCATCTGGTACACCTACGGCGTTCGGCACACCATCGTGGCTGGGTTCGTGCACGGGGCCCTGCTGCTCACCGTCGTCGGCGCCGTGCTCGGCGCCGTGCTCGGCGCCGCGAGCGGCCGCGTTCTGAAGGGACTCCCCATTGGCGCGCTCGCGGGCATCGGCGAAGCCGCCAGCTATTACGCGCTCGTCGCGGTCATGGACGGGCGCACGTACGGGTCGGCAATTCCGGCGGCGTGGGTCATCATGTGGTTGATTCTCGCCGCATTCGAAGGATGGTGGCTCCGCGCGCCACATCGGCGGACGTGGGCGGCCATTGCCGGGCGAGGTGTTGCCGCCGCCGTCATCGGCGGAGTCACCTTCTACCTCGTGATGAACATCCTCTGGGGACGTCCACCCGATGGCGTCCGCAACTACGTCGTGCAGTTCTCGGCGTGGGCGTTCGCATGGGCGCCAGGGATGTTTGCCTGACCCTCGGCAAGACGGCAAGCCCACCCTTACATCCTTAACAAATTCTTAGCCCTTACTTAACAAAGCCCCGGCCATGGGCCGTCATAATGCCGTTACATGAGGGGTCGTCACCGCAGGAGTGTGCTCGTCGGTCTCGCGCTCGCAACAGCCATCCAGACATCCGGGGCTGGCGCAGCACCCCAGTCGGGAAGCGATGACACGCACGGACGAAACGCAGAGCCGGACTACAGGCGAGTCTTCGCACAAGATCGCGTTGGCCGTCTTGACGTGCGAATCGACGCCAGCGATTGGCAGGCGCTCGTCAGCGACATGCAGGACATGGCTGGGCCTGCAGGCGGTCAGGGCGGTGGATTTGGAGGCGGACAAGCGCCAGGAGGAGGGCAACCAGGCGGTCAGCCCCCTGGTGGCGCACCACCTGGCTTTGGTTTCTCCGCGGACGCGATCGCTGCCTGCGCGGGTCATCTCGAAGGAAACGCCTGCAGCTTTGGCACGCCCGCGGTGAACGGGCGATGCGCACAGACGCTTAACGGCGGTGCCCTCGCCTGTGTTTCTATCGGCGGCGGGGGTGGGGGCGCAGTCGGCGGCGGGGGTATAGGCGCAGGGCAAGGGCGAGATGACGTCGAGCTCCTGCCGCGAACGCCGATCTACGTGCCGGCGGATATCACCTTCGACGGAGAAACGTTTCGTCACGTGGGATTCCGCCTCAAGGGCAACTCGAGTTTGGTGAACACTTGGCGCAGCGGCAGCGAAAAGCTGCCCTTCCGTCTGAACATCGACGGACTCGAGGCACGCTTTCCCGAAACGCGGGACCAGACGTTCTTCGGCTTTCCAAATCTCAGCTTCAGTAACAACGCCCTCGACAGCTCTTATCTGCGGGCGAAGGTCGTGACGGATCTGTTTCGCGCCGCAGGTCTCGCGGCACCTCGCACAGCCTTCATGCGCGTGTACCTCGACCGCGGCGCCGGAAGCCTGTACCTCGGGCTCTACACGATGGTCGAGGTGCCGGACGGCCCGATGCTCAGGACGTTGTTCGGATCGGACGATGGCAACCTCTACAAGCCTCACGGCACCGGGGGCCGATGGACGATCTTCGATAGCGACTCGTTTCCAAAGAAGACGAACGAGGCGGACGAAGACTGGACGGACATCGAAGACGCGATCGCCGCGCTCAACGCGTCGAAAACAGACCGCCCGCTGTGGCGACGCCGGCTCGAGGCGCGCTTCGATGTCAGCGGGTTTCTCCGTTGGCTCGCCCTCAACACGATGGTCGGCAACAACGACGCTTATGGCGGCCTCTCGGCCCACAACTACTACCTGTACGGCAGTCCTCGGCACCGCGATCGGTTGTTCTGGATTCCGTGGGACCACGACCTCGCCATGCCGACCGGCGGCGGAGGACTCGGCGGGGTTGGTGGCGGCGGAGGCGCAACCAATGTGGACATCTTCAACGCGAACATCAACGCGACGTGGCCGCTCATTCGATTCTTGATGGATGACCCGGTCTACCGGGCTGCCTATCGCACTCACGTCGAGGATCTGTTGGCGACGGTCTTCGAACCGTCTCGAGTGAGCGCGCTGCTCCGTTCGGAGCAGGCCCGTATCGCTCCATACGTGATCGGGGCCGAGGGTGAACAGGCGGGTCGAACGTTCGTCACGAATCCGGCACAGTTCGACGCGATTGTGTACGGCCCGGGCGGGCTGATCGAATACACGCAGAACCGCGCGGCAGCGGTTAGACGTGCGTTGGGAGCTTCGCAGTGAGCATGGCTCATGGCTCGACCCATTGCGCGCCTACGTTCGGGTGCGTCGCACTGTTGTTCGTGCTCTCAGCCGTACCCGCGCTCGCCCAGCAGACAGGCACTGAACCGGGCCAGGCTCGAAACTCGCGGTTCGAAATCGCACCACGTGGCTACGTCCAACTCGACTGGCGCGGATATCCCGACTGGGACATTGCGACCGGCACCGGACGCTTGAATCGAGAGACGGTAGAGGTGCGGCGTCTGCGTGGTGGCGTTGACGGTCGATGGCGAGCGATGTCGTTCGAGTTTACGGTCGATCCCTTTGATGATGACGGCGTTTTCGTCAAGGACGCGTACGCACAGTGGCGGTTCGCACGTTGGCTTCGTGTGCGCGGCGGTCAGTTCAAAGTTCCTGGCAGCCGCGAATACCTGACGGCTGCACGATCGATGGACTTCATGGAACGCTCGGCGCTAGCCGATTCGATTGCTCCCGGCCGCGACATTGGCGGCATGGCAACAGGCCAGATCGGTCGTGCGCTCGAGTATCAGGCAGGCCTCTTCGCCGGTGACGGCAACGGGCGCGGGTCGCGGGCCGGCCTGACATCGGCTGGCCGGGTCATCTGGACCCTTGGAGAGGATCTGGAACTGGCCGGCTCCTTCAGCGAGGGTCGCACAGAATCGGTGGACCAAGATCCGGGCAACGGCCTCGGCGGTCGCGCCCCGTCCGGGTTCCGATTTTTCGAACGGCTCTACGTGCGGGGATCGCGAACCCGATTTGGAGCCGATGTCGAATGGCAGCCCGGACCCTGGCGATTCACGGCCGAGGTGCTTCGTGCAAGTGATGAACGCGCGGCGCAGGGCCTCGACGTCGAGGACTTGCCAAGCGTTGTTGGCTTTGGGTGGAGCGCAGCTGTCCGGCGCGAGTTCGGCCGGCGCCGAGGTCAGGCACGGTCCAGGATCCGTGAGTGGGACCTCCAGCTTCGCTTCGACTCGCTTGCCTTCGATGACACGGGTGAGGAGACACTGCGCGACAGTGTTCGGCCGCGGGCGACCGACGTCCGCGCCAGGGCGGCGCGAACGGTGACGGCAGGTGTTTCTTGGAATCTGGCCCGATGGGCACGCGTGCTCGGGAACGCCAGTCTGGAGCGCTATTCCGAGCCTCGCTCAGCGCCGGAAGCAGGTCGCCCGGGCAGTTACTGGGCGCTCGGCACCCGCGTTCAACTTGAACTGCCATAGCACGAACCTTCGGTGGCTTCTCAGGCTCCTCAATTCGCTTGATCCCGGTTGCCACTAGATGTAGCTTGGGCGCTCATACTGGAGCTCATCTTTTTTCTGTTTTCATAGTGGACCCGTCGAGACGATACAGCGTGAATTGACCGCGGGGAAACGAACGAAAAGAGAGGTGGGAGATGCGCGCAGTCGTGAAAACTCTGGCAGTCCTCGCGTGGGTCGTTCTCATTCCAACAGCCGCATCGGCGCAGGCGGTAATCGCCGGCACGGTTAGGGACACGTCAGGAGCCGTGCTTCCCGGGGTCACCGTTGAAGCTGCCAGCCCGGCGCTCATCGAGAAGGTGCGCACATCCGTCAGCGACAGCGGCGGACAGTACCGCGTTGAGGATCTGCGCCCGGGGATATACGCGGTGACGTTCACGTTGCCAGGCTTCAGCGCGTTCAAGCGCGAAGGGGTTGAGCTCACCGGCACGTTCACGGCCACCATCAATGCCGAGATGAGGGTCGGTGCTCTCGAAGAAACCGTCACCGTCACAGGCGAGAGCCCGATCGTCGACGTACAGAGCGCACGGCGACAAACGACGGTTGAGAACGAAGTCCTTCGAGCTCTTCCGACTGCTCGTTCTTACAACGCGATTGTCGTGATCGTTCCCGGTGTTGTCACGAACACCAACGACGTGCAGACCGGGACCTCCACGACCCAGTTTCCGATCCACGGCGGCCGCAACAACGAGGGCCGCATGACAGTGGACGGTCTGAACATCGGGAACCCGCCCGGCGGCAACCAGCCCCCGGGATACGCGGTTGATGTGGGCAACTCGCAGGAGATCACGTTCACGACGTCCGGTGGGCTGGGCGAGTCGGAAACTGGCGGGCTCGTGATGAACATCGTCCCGAAAACCGGAGGCAACTCGCTTTCCGGTTCCTTCTCCTACGCCGGCACCGGAGAGCCCCTGCAGTCCGATAACTCCAAGGGTACAGGCATCGGCGCCCCGGCGCCGCTCACCGGCGTCTACGACTGGAACGCCGCGGTCGGCGGACCGATCGTCAAGGATCGGGTGTGGTACTTCGTCACGGCACGGACCCAGGGAGGTTCCAGGGTCAACGCGAACCAGTTCTACAACCGGAACGCAGGGGATCCGACCAAATGGACCTTTGACCCCGACTCCGGCAAGCCGGGATTCTCGGACCGCTCGTGGGAGAACGTGAGCGGGCGCGTCACATGGCAGGCGACGGCCCGAAACAAGATCGGCGGGTTCTGGGACGAGCAGTGGGTCTGCCGGACGTGTGAAGGGAACACGATCGGTATTACGACTCCCCCCGTTGTTTCGCCTGAGGCGAATGGCAGGGGCCAGACACTACCCCTTCGAGTTCCCCAGGTGACGTGGACATCGCCGGTGACCAACCGGCTGCTCCTGGACGCAGGGTTCGGCGGCACGTATTACGGGTGGGGCAACTTCGAAAACGACCCGAACCCGACGCGCGATCTGGTGAAGGTCGTCGAGCAGTGCGCGGCCGGTTGCGCGGCGAACGGCAATCGTCCCGGCGTGACCTATCGTTCCCAAGACTTCGGTACCAACCGAACGGGATCGTACATTTGGAAGGGCGCGCTGTCGTACGTCACCGGGACCCACAGCATCAAGGTCGGCTACCAGCGGACATTGATGACCGACGATCGAACGTGGTCCTCGAACACCCAGAATCTCTGGTACCGCCTCAACAACGGCGTACCCAACCAGCTCACGCAAGTCATCTCGCCCTGGGTCAACGACGGACGGGCCGGGTGGCACGCGATCTTCGCACAGGAGCAGTGGACGTTGGGGCGCCTCACCGTACAAGGCGCGCTGCGGTTCGACATCGCCAAGAGCTGGTTCCCGGCGCAGAAGAACGGACCAACGAGGTTCCTGCCGGTGGCCTACGACTTCCCCGCCTCCAAGGGCATCGACAGCTACAAGGACATCACGCCGAGGATGGGTCTGGCCTACGACGTGTTCGGCAACGGTAAAACGGCGCTCAAGGTCAACCTCGGAAAGTATCTCGAGGGCGTCGGCTTCTCCACAAACTACGCCAACTCGAACCCAACGCTGCGGATTCCCACATCAACCGGGCCGTTTGGCGTGCCGGGCGTGACGCGTACGTGGACGGACGCTGACGGCGACTTCGTTCCGGACTGCGACCTTCTGAACCCCTTGGCCAACGGCAACGCTGCGGCCCTGCCAGGAGGCGGAGGTGCCGATTTCTGCGGGCAGCTTTCCAACACCCGCTTCGGCCAACCGGTTCTCAGCGGGAGCTACGATCCGGACGTCCTCAACGGCTGGGGCGTGCGTCCCGCGGATTGGAGCCTCGGCGTGTCCATTCAGCAGCAGCTCACATCGCGGATGTCCGTCGAGGTCGGCTACTACCGCCGGTGGTTCAGCGGCTTCACCCTGAGTGACAACGCGCTGGTTCAGGCGTCCGACTACCAGCAGTACAGCATCACGGCCCCCCAGGATCCGCGGCTGCCCAACGGCGGCGGCTATACGGTCTCGGGGCTCTACGACGTCGTCCCGGCACGCTTCGGTCAGGTCGACAATTTGACGACGCTCGCCAACAAGTACGGCGATTGGTATCAGTATTTCAACGGCCTGGACATTACGCTCAACCTGCGAGCGCAGAACGGGCTGACTTTCCAAGGCGGCACCAGCACAGGACAGAACGTGGCCGACAACTGCGCGGTTCGAGCGAACCTGCCGGAGGTTAACGTTAACATTGGCGCTGGACTCGTCGGCTCGACCGTCAACACGACCAGCCCATATTGCCACGTCGCCTACGGCATGCTCACGCAGCTCAGGGGACTCGTTTCCTACAACATCCCGAAGATCGACGCGCAAGTGAGCGCCGTCTTCCAGAGCAAACCGGGGCAACTGCTCGCAGCCAACTACGCTGTGCCGGCGGCAACCGTCGCACAGTCGCTGGGGCGAGCCCCATCGGGCAACGTGCCAAACGTCACGGTGAATCTTATCGAGCCTGGCACTATGTATGGCGACCGCATCAACCAGCTCGACTTCCGGGCAGCGAAGGACTTCAGGGTTGGCAGGGTGCGACCGAGATTCGCAGTCGATCTCTTGAACGTCCTGAACGCCAATCCCGTGCTGACGTACAACCTGACGTTCGTGCCCAATGGCACGTGGTTGCAGGCGAACTCGATCCTGACCGGGCGCGTGGCGCGGATTGGCGCCGAGCTCACGTGGTGAAGAACGGTTCTTAGGTGCTCGAGGTGCTCAGGTGCTCAGGTGCTTGGGGTTCAGGTTCACTGGTTCTGAGCACCTGAGCACCCAAGCACTAGAGCACCCGAGAACCTGTTTCAAAAACGTATGCGCACATCCTTCGCGCTCTCGACTCTCATCCTGGTTTCGCTGCTCGCGCCGGTATCAACGAGTGCGCAACAACGGAGTCTCGACATCTACTGGATCGACGTCGAAGGCGGCGCGGCTACCCTCGTCGTGTCGCCGTCAGGAGAGTCCCTGCTCTACGACGCAGGCTGGGAGGTTGATGGCCGCGACGCGAAGCGTATCGCGGCCGTCGTTCAACAGGCAGGGCTCAAGAGGATCGACTACTTCGTCCTCAGTCATTTTCACGCCGACCACGCGGGCGGGCTTCAGGAGTTGGCGAAGCTCGTCCCGATTGGAAAGTGTTTCGATCGCGGCGACTTCATCGAGCCGGCAAATCAGAAATGGCGCGATATTTATCTGAGCACCTGTTCGTCCAAGAGAACGATCGTCAAGGTGGGAGACCAGATCCCGCTGAAGGGCGTTCAGATCGATCTGGTTGCCTCAAACGGGCAACTGGTCGCCAAGCCCTTGAGCGGCGGCGGGGCCAATCCGCTCTGCGCGACGGCGGAGAACAAGCCACCGGAAGGCCCCGAAAACCAGTTCATGGTGGGTGCGCTCTTTACCTACGGCAGGTTTCGGTTCCTCGACCTGGCGGACCTCGACTGGGAGAAAGAAATGGAGTTGGCCTGTCCAGTGAACAGGCTCGGCAAGGTCACCATCTGGCAAGCCGGTCGTCATGGAGCGCTCGATGGTGCGGGCGCCCCGGGCTTTCTCCACGCAATCACGCCGCAGGTCGTCGTCGTGAACAACGGGCCGCGGAAGGGCCTCGGTGGCGCGTCAGCCGGCTCGCCGAAACCCTTGACCAGACACTATGAACGAATCGCCAAGACACCCGGCATCGAAGGTATCTGGCAAGGGCATCTGTCCTTATTGGACAAAGACAAGAATTCCAACACCGCGGAAGACATGATCGCCAACTTCGAAGAATCCGCGGAGTGCAAAGGCCACTGGATTCGCGCCTCGGTCCGAGCTGACGGAACCTTCACGGTCACGAACAGTCGAAACGGGTTCAGCAAGACCTATAAGGCGCGATAAGCGCGACTCACCCCAGCAATCCTCGAGAATGGCCCCACTCTAGGCCCACTCTAGGCCCAGGACCGTCTATTTTGAGGCCCCCTAAGAAACCGTGTACCATCGCGTCCCCACCTGGGGGCCGGCGAAAGCTGATTGAACCGAGCGGGAAACCATATTGAGGGGTGTTTGATGCGTGCAGTCGTGAAGACCCTGGTCATACTCGCGTCGTTCGTCGTCACAACGCGAGCGCGATCTTGACCTACAACACCGCGTTCGTTCCTGGCGGAAGCTGGCAGCAGCCACTGACCGTGCTCACGGCGCGGATGGCCCGGATCAGCGCCGAGTTTACGTTCTAGAACGATCGGGCCCTGAAGAACACGGAGACCTTAGCCCACGGAGAACACCAAGTTCACGGAGATCTCAGTGTTTCTCCGTGACCTCCGTGGCTGAACACTCGTTGTGGCGTCCGGCTCGAGCTACTCAGTGTGGCTTCCGGGCTTAACTGGAAGTTACCCCGTCGCGGTAAATTTGGAGGCACGACATGTCTAGGACGCTTACGGTCTCGGCGCTGCTCATGACCGCGCTGTCAATCGGCACGGGCGCACAGGATGCCAAGGCCATCATCGACAACGCGTCGAAAGCGCTGGGCGCGGGAGGCTTGAACTCGATTACGTACTCGGGATCCGCGTCGAACGGGAATTTCGGACAGAGCACGACCATTGCTGGCCCGTTGGCAATGACTGCGATCACCAACTACACGAGGGCGATCGATTTCGCCCAGCCGGCTTCTCGTGCCACCGGTGCGACGATGCCGCCCGCGATTCCAGGCGGTCCGCCGCCTCAAGCCGGGAATTTCAACCAGAACATCACACCTGCCAACGCGGCTTGGACGCAGCAGTTGCAAATCTGGGTCACCCCCTGGGGCTTTCTGAGGGGAGCTGCAGCGAACAACGCCACGGTGCGCTCACAACGGGTCGGCGGCACCACGTACAACGTCGTGACATGGATGCCAGCTCAAAAGGCGCCGTCCGGACAAGCGTACCGGGTCGTCGGTTACATCAACACCCTGAACATGGTGGAACGCGTCGAAACGTGGGTGGAGCACCCGATTCTCGGCGACATGCACGTCGACACCGCCTACAGCAACTACCAGGACTTCGGCGGCGTGAAGGTTCCGACGAGAATTGTGCAGAAGCAAGCCGAGCTGCAGTCATTCGACGCGACAATTACGAGTGCCAGCGCGAACCCGACCAACATCACTCAGTTGTTGACGCCGCCACCAGCGCAAGGTCGAGGGGGAGCGCCAGGAGGGGGAGCGCCAGGAGGCGGGGCGCCTGGCGGCCCGCCCGCGCCGCCAGCCGTGGCATCTGAAAAACTCGGCGAGGGCGTGTATCGGATCACGGGCGGATACGTGGCGCTAGCCGTTGAGTTCAAGGACCACGTGGTCGTGATTGAGGGCGGGCAGAATGAAGCGCGCGGTCTGGCCGTCCTTGCCGAGGCGAAGCGCGTGATTCCGAATAAGCCGATCAGGTACGTGGTCAACACGCACGCACATTTCGATCACGGCAGCGGGCTCGCGCCTTTTGCGGCGGAGGGCATCACCATCATCACGCATGAGAACAACAAGGACTTTCTCGAGAAGGCACTGAGCGCCCCGCGGACGTTGGTCGGGGATGCCCTCGCGAAGGCAAACCGGAAACCCAAGGTCGAGGGCGTCGGCGACAAACGGGTGCTCAGAGACGAGACCCACACCGTCGAGCTGCATCACATCAAGAACCTCGGGCACAGCGACGGCATGCTCGTCGCGTACCTGCCCAAGGAGAAGGTCCTGCTCAGCGCGGATTTCAACGTGCCTGCACCAGGGCAGCCCGCCAGTCCGTTCATTGCCACGCTCGTGCAGAATGTGGAACGGTTGAAGCTGGATTTTGAGGGACACATACTCGTTCACGCGCCGAATCCCGATCGGCCGATGACGCGGGCGGATCTGATGTCACTCGCGAAGGGAACGAACTAGAGATCAGATCGTTCGGGTCGTTCGGACCGTTCGGGTCGTTCGAACCGTTCGCGAATCGTTCGAAGCGTTCGGATCGTTCAACGGAGGGCGGGTCCTGTTTTTTGGACCCGCCTGCCCCCGGCTCGTCGCTCGCCATTCCATACCCGTATAATCGCGCCAACACGACAGCCCATGCCTCTTGCGTCCGGCGTTCGTCTCGGCGCGTACGAAGTCCTGAGCCTGATTGGCGCAGGTGGCATGGGCGAGGTCTACAAGGCGCGGGATACGCGGCTCGATCGCACCGTGGCGATCAAAGTCCTGTCCGAACCGTTTGCCGCCGATCCCGATCGACGTGCGCGCTTCGAGCGTGAGGCGCGGGCGGTCGCGGCGCTGAGCCACCCACACATCTGCGCGCTGCACGACGTCGGCGAAACCCGTGGCTCGGCCTCGACGGGCCGCGACACCGAGATGATTCGCTTCCTTGTGATGGAGTATCTCGAGGGGCAGACACTGGCGGAGCGTTTGTTGCACGGTCCTCTGCCCGCCGCCGAAACGCTGCGATACGCCATCGAGCTCGCCGATGCGCTCGACCACGCGCATCGACGCGGGCTCGTCCACCGAGATCTGAAGCCGGGCAACGTGATGCTGACCAAGTCGGGGACGAAGCTGCTCGACTTCGGGTTGTCGAAGCTGCAGGTCACCGACGGACGTGCTCGCGCTGTCAACCCTGTCCCCCGGCGAGTACCGCTCACCGCCGACGGCGCGGTGCTCGGCACCTTTCCGTACATGGCGCCCGAGCAACTTCAGGGCCGCGAGGCCGACGCGCGCAGCGACGTCTTTGCCTTTGGCGCGATCGTGTATGAGATGGCCACCGGGCGGCGGGCCTTTGCAGGCGACGACAGCCGCGACTGTGATCGGCGCGGTTCTCCACACCGACCCTCCGCTGGTCTCGTCGCTCCAACCATTGGCCCCACCCACCTTGGACCGCATCGTCTCGCGCTGCCTGGCCAAGGATCCCGACAACCGCTGGCAGACCGCGCGCGATCTAACGCTCGAGCTGAAGTGGATCGCTGAACCCGCGGCAGCACCGATCGAAGTGGGGGCGCGCCGCAGGAGCCCAAGCCTCGGCCTGATCGTCGTCTCTGCGCTGGCGATCATTGCGATCGGCGCAACTGCGTTCAGCGTCGGGTATGTGCAACGTGCCCCCCGCGACGACTCCGCCGTTCGGCTGACATTCACCCCGCCAGAGGGCGTGACCTTGGCCGACGCTGCGAGCGGCGGACAGGTCAGCATCTCACCGAACGGGCAACGTCTGGTCTTCGTGGCGACGGCCGCGGACGGCACGCGCAGTCTGTGGACACGATCGATAGACTCTCTTGCCGCCGAGGCCTTGCCGGGAACTGAGGGGGCATCGAACCCGTTTTGGTCGCCAGACAGTGACTTCGTCGGGTTCTTTGCACAGGGAAGGCTCAAAAAGACGGCGGCTGTGGGCGGACCCGTTCAGACGCTCTGTGACGCGGTGCTTCCGCGTGGTGGCACGTGGAATCAAGCGGGCGTGATTCTGTTTTCAGCCAACGCAGGGCGGCAGTTCTATCGTGTCGCCGCGGCAGGAGGCGAAGCGGCACCTCTTACGCTCGACCAGCCCAACGATGAAGGTCACGGGCCAGACTTTCTGCCCGATGGTCGTCAATTCGTCTACTACGGGCGCCGGCAGAAGCCAGGGATTTATCTCGCCTCGCTCGAGTCCAAGGAAACGAAGCTCTTGGCGAGCGGTTACGCCGCGGTGGAGTACGTCGCACCAGGCTATCTGCTGCTGCTCGCGGGCGGGCCGAAATCTGAGACGTCGGGGACGCTGATGGCGCAACGCTTCGACACCGGCCGTCTTCAACTGGTCGGCGACCCCATTCCGATAGCGGAGCAGGTCGCGATGCTGCCACTCTTCGCCCACGGGGCCTTCTCCGCCTCTGAGAGCGGACGCCTCGTCTACGGAGCCGCTCGCGAACAAATCACACAACTGGTTTGGTTCGATCGACTAGGCAATCGGCTCCAAACTCTCACTCCACCTGGCAAATACCACCAGCGCCTCGATCTTTCCCCAGATGAAAAGACTGTGGCCGTGGAGATTATCGATTCACAGCTCGAGAGCCCGGACATCTGGCTGATGGACATCAGGCGGGGCGTGACATCTCGGTTCACGTTCGATCCGGAGGCCGAACGCTTCCCCTTGTGGTCTCCCGATGGCGACCGTATCGTCTTTTCATCGCCGCGCGCGGGTAAGCCTCCGACCTTGTTCCACAAGGTATCGAACGGCACGGACAAGGAGCAAATGTTGTTTGGATCCGAGCTGCAAATTCAACCGACGGATTGGTCCCCCGACGGACGGTTCATTGCCTACCAGAGCCTGGACCCGAAGACACAGTGGGACCTGTGGACCGTGCCGGCAAGTCCCAACCTTACGAGCCAGGATCGAAAACCGGTTCCATTCCTTCAGACGCCGTTCAACGAGAACCACGGTCACTTTTCCCCCGATGGACGATGGATGGCGTACACGTCGGATGAATCGGGCAGGGCGGGAAGTGTACGTTCGCGCGTTCCCGGCCGTCGGGACACGATGGCAGATCTCAACGCTCGGTGGCGTCGAGGCCCGCTGGCGACGTGATGGCAGGGAGCTGTTTTACATGGCCCCTGACGGAAGACTCATGGCCGTTCCTCTACAGACCCAGGGTGACTTCCAGGCGGGCGTCCCTCGAGCGTTGTTCAAGACTCGTATCGCGACATTCGGCGCCGGCGAAGGGACGAGACCCGTTTATGTCCCGACCGGCGATGGCCAGCGTTTCTTGACCAACACGATCGTCGAAGAATCGACGCCTGCCCCGGTCACCGTTGTCCTCAATTGGCTCGGGGCCTTACCTCGATAAAACAGAGACGCGTCGGTCGCGACGGATCGTCCGCATCAGAAATCCACCTGCACCCCAACGTCCACGAATCGCGCGGTCAGAATGGCCGTCGGAGCTGGCCACGATGGATCGTAGCGGTTGTTGTACGAGAGCACCGGGTTCGCGTTGAGGAGGTTGTAGACGGACACCATCGGACGAATGACGGTCCGGCCCGACCGTGATCGTCTTGTTGAACCGGACGTCCACCTGGTAGACCGGTCGCCGTACATGCGTGCCCGGGGGAAGCAGATCCAGCAAGACCGTGTCGTTGCACACGGCGGCGGCGCCACACGACGCCAGGTTGCGGCCGAGCGACGGCAGGATCTGCGCGTTGGTCGTCTGCTGCTGCGCGAGGATCTGCGGGCCGGGCAAGCTCTGAAATGTCGCGGACGTCTGGATTCCCCACCACGGCAGCGGATACACGGCCTGAAGCTTCACGTTCGGCTGCATCGGCGGATGAACGTCGCAGAACGGGTCCGTGCGGGGCGACGTCGCCACGAACAACAGGCTGCGATCGTCGATCGCGTAGCAGTTGTTCGTCCGCTGACGCCCGAGACTCAGGCCGCCGCTCAAGGAAAGTCCGGTTCGGCAGGCGGGCGTTGAACGTGACATCGAATCCATCGAACACGTCCTCTTGCTTCCCGAAGTTGTCGGCAGCCGGTGATCAGGTTGTCCATCTGGCCGAACTTCGCCACGCTCACGTCGTAGAAACCGCAGATCTGGTTGCCGCCACCGCCGGGCAGTCGCGGATCGACTGGTGCCGTGATGCAGTAGTGCGTGAAGTCCGCGTTCGTCACCGCGAGGTTCTGCGTGATCGCGGTGTTCCCCGCGATGAGGGTGAAGTTGCCGTTCCACCGGCGGAAGTAGCCGCCAGAGACGGAGATGCCGGGGAAGAAGCTCGTGCTGGACGCTGAGACTCGCCACCCAGTTGTACGGTCGCACGCCGAAGCCTTGGGCGAGAGCCTCGTCGTATCTCGTGCGTCACGATGATCTGACCGAAGGTGGTGAAGTTTGCGGGGCCGCACTCGCCGTTGGCGGCGACGTTCTTCAGGTCGCAGTCGGGCGCGAAGTTGCCTCGACGCGGGTCGCCGACGGGATAGACACTGTCGTTCCACGTCCGCGACGCATTGCTGACCGTCGATTGCAGCGGGTTCACCGCGCGGGCGATGCGTGTACGACTCGCCAGCGACGTAGCGGCCCAGTGTCGCCTTGATCGCCGTCTTGCCGTTGCCGAAGAGATCGTAGGCGACGCCCAGATCGCGGGGACACGTCCTGCCAGTTCGGCACGTTCTTGATCGCGTCGAACTCGCGGGCCGGAATCAGCGGACCCGCGGGCAGGCTCTGCGGCATCGACCTGCGCGTTGAGGAAATCGGCTCGCACGCCAAGATTGAGCGTCAGGCGATTGATCGTCCACTGGTCCTGTGCGTACAGCCCCAGGTTGTAGTTCACGCGTTCGGAGAATGTGGTGGGCTCGGCGAATTGCGTGAGCCGGCAGCGGCACGCCGTTGAAGAAGGTGTAATTCACCCCGTTGTTGTGATCGTTGCCGATGACACGCCATGTGTGCATGAGGGTGAGCCCGACCTTGGCGGCGTGCGTGCCGGTCACGTACGACACCGCGGCGCGATAGTTCGACTGGTGGTTGCGGCGTCCCGCCGAATCCTGCAGTGGGCGCCCGACAGGTGAATCCGCGTGGACGATTCCGTGATCGCCGAGAGATTGTCGGGCACGCCCGGATCCCGGCGGCCGGTCGAGTTCTGGAGCGTGATCGTTCCGCCCGCCTCGAGTCAACAGCTCTGTTGGTCAGCGGCGAGCTCCAGCTCGCCTGGGCAAACCACTGGGGGTCGTTCTTGTTGTGCGCGCACCCCGAGGGCGCCGTCAGCAGCGTCGGTCGCAAGCAGGTGCCGAAATCGGTGTACTGATAGTGGTAGTACGCGTTGATCTTGTTCCTGGGTGTCGCCCTGAAGGTGAGCCGTGCGTCGCCGTTGACGTGCCACACGGGATGGATGGCCGGCCTGCTCAGATCGGGCGTATAGACCAGGGCCGTTGGGTCCAGATCGTCGTAGAGGCCGGCGATGTAGTTGTACGTGCCCCAGTGCCGGAACGACGAGAACAGCCACACGCGATCCTTGATGAGCGGCCCCCCAACGGAGGGGTTTGCGTCCCAGATCTTCTCGATCCGGTTGCCGCTCGTCAGGCCACGAGCGATGAGATCGTCCGATAGGTTCTCGCTTTGGAGAGCCGTGTTCGCGTAGCGGCCGGTGAAGGCACCGTGGACCGCATTGGACCCAGCTTTCGTGACGAAATTCGACGTCACGCCGCTCAGTTCGAACTCGGCCGACATCGAGTCGGTGTTGACGACAAGCTCCTCGGCCATCGCGTTGTTCAGGTAAGTTGCCAAAATTCACGCCGCCCGTCGCCGTTCCCGCTCATCACCGACATGCCGTCCACGAAGAGCCGGCTCTCGCCGATGCGGCTGCCGTGCGTCTGCAGCATCAGTCGGTGTTTCAGGGATCTGACCCGCCGACGTTCTGCAACACCCCGACCACCTGCATGCCCGGGCGTCATCGACGCGAGGCTGGTGAAGTTGCGGTCTGTCGGCAGCGCATCCATCACCTCACGCGACGTGACGGCTCTGGCTGGCGACGTTCTGGGTGTCGAGGATCGGGTTGTCTTCGGAGAACCGTCACCGTCTCTTCAGATGTCGCCGGCCTGCATCTCAACGTTGACCGTCGCCGTGAAACGAAGACGGAAGCTCGAGGCCTTCTCGGCAGCACGGTGCGAAGCCGGCGACGGCGAACCTGACCGTGTAGGTGCCAGGCCGCAACTCGACAATCTTGTAGGCGCCCTGACGGTCGGTCACCGCCGTCCGCGTCTTCTCGATCAGCGCCGGGCTCGACGCTTCAACCGTGACACCCGACAGGACGGCACCGCTCGCGTCTCTCACGACACCGGCGATCGCGCCGCTCTGGCTCTGTGCCAGCGCGATCGACGGCAGCAATCCCGACAACGCTAACAAGATGAGGCCGCAATTCGTTGTTCGCTCAAAAGTCATCGTTCACTCCGAATGATTCAGGAGGATTGTCGGCCGCCACTATTGTTGCGCCGCGGCCAGCAGTCCTTTGGGGATTCTCCGGACAGTTCCTGGCGTCGAGAAAATCAATTCGGCCGCAGGGACGTGCGCAGCTCGAATTCGACCCCCGGCTTCTCATATTCCCAGACGACGATCTGATAAGCGGCGTCAGCTTTGGCCTGTGCCCTCACCCGCACCGAGCCAAATACAGGCTGTGGGTCCCACCACCAGATGGACCGCTCGGCATCGGTGACGGAGACGTTCAGATTTCCATCCGAGTAGCTCAGTGTCACTTCGAAGGTTCCGTCGCTCGGGGCTGTCAGCCGGAAGGACTGACACACCCACTGGGGCTCACCAACACACGGGGGGTCGTCGGCTGTGACACGACCCTTGACGACCTCGCCGATGTTGATAGGGATGTTCTCCACGCGTGAGGCAACGGGCACGCGCGGCGTCGAGACTCCTCCCCGGCCGGAGATTGAGGATGCCCGACTGCCGGCATCGCACCCGCACAGGACGAGGCAAAGGCTCAAGAGAAGGATTCGTCGCATTACCCCTCCACAAGGAGTTCGGATCTCGTCCCGCGCTCGTTCTTCAGCGGAGCGCGGTCGTCAGTTCATAGTTCAAAGGACTCGCGCTGCCGTCGTCGACGACACGCACCTCGTACGTCGACCCGGCGTTGACCGGAAGCCTCAGGCTGTGGCGCGTCCCTCCGGGCCACGAGAAGAGCGCGCATGGGATGCCGCCGGGTCCAACGACATCGAGCACCACGTCGGGGCGGACGTTGGGCCACGTAAGGGTCACTTCGAGCGTGCCAGGGGACGGGATCGCGAGCGCAAACCGATCGCAGAACCCTGGCAGGCCATAGGAGTTTCCGTGGCAGACTGCGTCGCCTGAGTTCAAGGTGCCATGCACGACCTCGCCCAAGGGGACGAACGTCCACGGATCCAACTGGAAGTCGAGGCGCGCGTCTTGCGATACGCGCGGCCGTTGGAAGTCGACAAAGTAACCGGACTTGTAGGCTCGCATCCATGACGCCCACATGGACGTCGACGAGTCGTTCACCGCGGGCAGCGTGTAGGACCCGCTGGCATCGGTCGTACTGCTCGACAGCTCGTGCGGCGTGAAGCAGTCGTCACCGTAGACGGTCTGGAGCTCGGCGACTTCGACGCCAGACGCCGGCGTGCCTGCTGCGGTGACCACGCCTGAGATCTGGTGAGTCTGAAATGACCCCTTACTCGTCGCCACACTCGGCGCCGGAATCGCGCTGGGGCCTGTGGACGGGTTCGGGTGACCCTCACAGGCCGCCAACAACATCGTTGTGCTCGCATAGACAAGCAGCTGTCTCATGACCAGCCTCCCCACGCCTCAACGCATTTAGAAGCGTCTGCACTAATATGGGTGCCCGGCGGCGAGGAGTCCTGGGGGACACCCTGGAAAGTTCCGGGTTCTGTGGCGAGACACGATGCGAGTTCGCTTTGGTGAATTCATCGTCGATACCGACAGCCGCCAGTTGCGACAAGGCGAGACGGAGCGACACGTGTCACCCAAGGCCTTCGAGTTCCTGTGCCTGCTACTCCAGAATCGTCCGAGGGCGGTTTCGAAGGCCGAGCTACACGAGCGGCTGTGGCCGTCCACGTTCGTCTCCGACGCGACGCTCACGAGCCTGGTCGCCGAGGTTCGTGCGGCGCTCGGGGAGACAGCGGGGCACGCAGGCTTCGTGCGAACCGTGCATCGCTTTGGCTACGCGTTCGAGGGAATCGCAACGGAGGTGTCGCCGCACGGACCAGTTGGCGGCCGAGCGCGCACGCTGCTGGATCATCTGGGAGTGGGGACAAGTCCCGCTGACGGACGGAGAGCACCTGCTGGGTCGTGACGGCGACGTTGCCGTATGGCTCGAGTCGCCGAGCGTCTCCCGCCACCACGCACGCGTCCGGGTCTCAGGTACCGAGGTGACAATCGAAGACCTGGCGAGCAAGAACGGCACGTATCTGCGCGACGAGCGCCTCATCGCGCCGTCACCGCTGACCGACGGAGACGATATCCGGTTGGGATCGGTCGTCGTGAAGTTTCGTGTCGCGGGGAGCGGCGGCGTCACCGAGACGCAGCATTTTCAGTGAGTACAGACAGATTCGCACGCAGTCGAGACACTCTGCTCGGCCCCAACCACAACAAAACCGGAAAACTCCAGGAACTCTCCCAGGACTTCATCGCATTGTTCCTCCATGCTCATCGCGAGCGGCGGTGTAACGCCGCCAGATCGAGCAGGGAGCATAGCTATGCGAACAATCGTCGCGCCGCTCGTCTGGCTTGGGGTTCTGATGGTGGCGTGTGATGGCGGCAACAGGTTGACAACGCCCACCTTCCCGTCGAATTTCTTTGCTCCAGGCCCGTTCTTGGCGGCGACCTACGCCGTTTCGGGCGTGGTCAGGACCGCGGGGAACGTGCCGGTCGCTGGGGCAAGGGTGGTCGTCGTGGACCAGCAACCGCCTGTCGCCGCCACCACCGATGGCAATGGGCAGTCCAGTATTCCGGCCGTGACGGCGTCAATCTGGAGTATGGCTCCGCTGCTGAGCGCATCGAAACCAGGGTTTTTCGCCGACATCAAGTTCGCAGGCGGAGGCTACACGCCGATCTCCAGGGATACGCAGCTCGACTTCGAACTCGAGACGTTGCTATACATCGCCGTCGGCGACACCGTGCGGGCGCACACGAGCGCGAGTCAGCGCGTCTGCTCGCACTATGGCTACGGCACGGGCTCGTGCCACCGGTTCGCCTTGACCGTCCAGGCATCTGGAACGCTCGAGGTCACCCATTCGGCCCCCGTCGACACCGACGTCGTGAAGCCAGATGGGACGTTCGCCATCTACCATCCCTTTGCTCCCCCATTGCGCTTTCCGGTAGAAGCCGGATTGACATACGAAATCCGCGTCGCTACTGCAGACGATTTCGAGCTCAGGACCACGCTGCACTTAGTGGGCGCCACGTAGAACAGAGACCTTAGCCACGGAGGACACCGAGACAGTCCGGCTCGAGCCCTTTCATCGGGACGGCGTCTTCGGACCCCTCTCAGCTTCGTGGTCTTCGTGATCTTCGTGTTCTTCGTGGCCTGACCTTCGTGGTCTTCGTGGCTAACACTGGAACAGTCGTCGTCTCACACTAGCGAAAGAGATCCAGCCTCACCGACCTTCCCATCTCGAAATACCCGAGAGGGCTGGGATGGATGCCATCTCCGCAGTTGAACGGCGGGAGGATCAGATCGGCGTTGTGCGAATCCTGAACGACCTTGTCGAAGTCGATGACGGCATCGAATGCAGCCTTCCCGCGAATCCACCGATTCACTTCGTTGCGGATCTCGCTCTTCGCCGCGCTCCATCCGGTGTTGTTCTCAACTGGAGGGCGGTTATGGCGTGGGATAATCGTGACACCGATCGCCTTCAGTCCTCGCGCCTTCACGCGGCTGACGATGTACTGCATCCCGGCGATGACTTGTCCGGCACCGGCCTCCCGACGAATATCGTTGGTCCCCATGAACACGACAACGTGCGTCACGCCATGATGCGTGAGGACATCGCGCTCGAGGCGCTCCAGGCCCGGAGGACTATCCGGGGGCGGTTGAATCTTCTCGCGCGTGATCGTGTTGCCGCCGATGCCCTCGTTGACGATAGCTTTGTGCGCCCCCGGCTTGCCCCGATCAGCCGCGTCCAGCGCCAGACGCAGGGCGAGTGTGTCTTCCCATCGATCATGGGCATCGAGCGTCGAGCACGTACCGTCGGTAATCGAATCGCCGAACATCACAACGGATCCCGTTGAGGATGCAGACGACACATCGATGGCCTTCAGCCAAAGCGTCGACGTCGTGGTGCCGGTAAATGGTTGCGCCGTTTCCTCGGCGGTCAGATCTCCGGCGCCGCTCGGGGTCAGGTAAGACGTGACTTGGGCGGCCCCGTGCTGGCTGGGCTGTATGTTCGTGTCAGGAATGTACAGACTCACCGCCAGGTCCTGCTGAGCGAGAACGTTCATCGACACCGAATCGCTCGTGACACTTCCGCCGGGCGGAATGGCGACGCTCGCGGACTTGTTGAAGAACACTTGTCGATTCGACCCGGCTGCGACTGCTGCTCCCTGAATCCGTTGCCCCACATACGCCTGCGAAATCGATAAGGGAACGGTGCCGAAGGTGTTGTCCAGTCGAAGGCGCACGGCTTCGCCCGGAATCGTGACCCGCGCAATCATGCGGACGGTTGCGTTCGTCACCGCGTTCATGCCGAGGCCCTGCTGAGAAGTGCCCCAGGCCGTGATCCATCGGCCCGGCGCAGGCGAGGGCTGTTGAGCAAATATCCCGTGTGCAGCCAGCACGACAACGCCGGCCAGACCCGCAAAGAGACCCGTCTTCGCCATGTACTCCTCCCCCGGAAGGCTCTCCGTAAGCCGCTAGAAATATACGCGGAGTTGAACGCTTTCAGGGGGTCAAGCGAAAGAGTTGTTGTAGGATCCGCGACATGCGACGGGCGTTCAAGAGCGCGATGATTGCGATCGCGATTGTCGCGGTCGCCGCGGTCGTCTGGACGCAGATGCCGCCGGCCGCGAGCCAGGCCGAACCCTACCGGGCACCACGCACGGTCGACGGCAGGCCGGACCTGAACGGAATCTGGCAGGCCGTCAACACCGCCCACTTCGACATCCAGGACCATCCCGCACGACCGGCGTTGACGGTCATTCCAGCGCCACAGCGTACCGGTGCGCCTGGACTCGTCCGAGCCACGCCCATCGAGCTTCCTGCACCGCAAGTGCGCGCCCTCGGCGCCGTCGGCGGCGTGCCCGCCGGTGAAGGCGTGGTAGAGGGCAATGAGATCCCGTACCAGCCCTGGGCAGCTGCGAAGAAAAAAGAGAACGCTGAACACTGGCTGGAGCGCGATCCGGAAATCAAGTGCTTCATGCCCGGCGTCCCTCGTGCGACGTACATGCCGTATCCGTTTCAGATTCTGCAGGGCACAGACAAGATTCTGATGGCCTACGAGTTTGCGGGAGCCACGCGCACGATTCATATGGACAAGGTCGGCGACAGTCCTAGCACGACGTGGATGGGCTGGTCGCGGGGCCGCTGGGATGGAGACACGCTCGTCGTCGACATCACGGATTTCAACGAGGAGACGTGGTTCGACAGAGCCGGAAACTTCCACAGCGACGCTCTGCACGTCGTCGAGCGCTATACTCCGATGAGTCCGCATCACCTCTTGTATGAGGCCACCATCGAAGATCCGAAGGTGTTCACGCGTCCCTGGAAATTGCGGATGCCCCTCTACCGTCGCTTCGAACGAGATAAGCAGATCCTCGAATACAAGTGCGTCGAGTTCGTCGAAGAGCTGATGTACGGACACCTTGGCGTCGTCGACCCTGCGACCGGGAAAGTCAATAAGTAGCCGGAGCTGTGAGATGAACCAGCGCTACATCGTGGCAGCGAGTGCACTGGCGGTCGTGATCGCGATCGTCACCGCGATTGCCGGTCAGAACCAGCCCCCGAGCTCCTCAGACACCGGCACGAGAGCGGCGAGCGACCGGCCACAGCCCCGCACGCCGTGGGGTGATCCCGACCTGCAGGGCGTATGGCGATACGAAGCCGCGGTTCCGCTCGAACGCCCCGCGCGCTTCGAAGGAAGGGAGTTCCTGACCGACCAGGAAGTCACGCAGCTCGACCAAGTGGAGCAGGAACAGGCGGCGAAAAGACTGGAAGGTTTCGAGGGCGCTGCGGTGGGCAGGCGGTCCGTTGCTGAATCACCCATTCGCGGGAATGAATACAACAGCTTCTGGCAGGACCACGGCAGGCCTCGAAAAGTGTACAAACAGACGTCGCTGGTTGTGGATCCGCGCGATGGACAGATCCCATACACACTGGACGCGCGCAACGCTGAATCACGCTCCGCAGCCCGTTACGGCGTCGGGCCTTTCGAGTCGTACCTCGATCCTGATACCGGTGAACGCTGTTTGACCGACGGGGTCACGGCCCTGATGTGGCAAGGTCCCAACGGCGGGCACAATCGAATCGTGCAGAGTCCCGGCTACGTAACGATTCTTCACGAGGAGTATCGCGACCGCCGTATCATTCCCGTCAGCGGCCGTCCGCACGGACACATCCGACAGTGGTTCGGCGACGCCGTCGGTTCTTGGGAAGGCGATACTCTGGTCGTGGACACGACCAGCTTTCTCGACAGAACCAACTACGAATGGGCGAACGTCTTTACGCGCCCATCCGAGACCTTGCATCTCGTCGAGCGCTTCACACGGATCGATGCTGACACGCTCGAGTACCGCATCACGGTTGACGATCCGGCGACGTTTGCAAAACCCTGGACCGCAGTCATTCCCATCTCGAAGCTGGCGGACGACACGCAGATCTATGAATACGCGTGCCACGAGGGAAACTACGCAATGCCCAACCTTCTGCACGGTGGTCGCACCGACGCGGCGAGGAAGAGCACATCGTCGAAGTGAGGTAGTCCATGCGTACGAACCTGTTCATGCTGCTTGCTGGTCTGGGCATCGTGCTCACCACCGTACCGGTGTCTGGACATCACGCGTTCGCCGCGGAGTTCGACGCGACCAAGCCGATCAAATTGCGCGGCACGGTGACGAAGATGGAATGGATCAATCCCCACACGTGGATTCACATCGACGTGAAGAAGCCCAACGGAGGGGTCGAACGCTGGATGATCGAAGGCGGTCCGCCCAACGCGTTGTATCGGCGAGGCTTCACGAGGAACTCCCTCCCCGCTGGCATAGAGATCTTCGTCGAGGGCTTTCGGGCCAAGGACGGCTCCCTGAGGGGGAACGGGAGAGAACTGACTTTCCCCGATGGACGCAAGCTATTCGTCGGGTCGTCAGGCACCGGCGCCCCAAAAGATGCCGGTCAGGACAGATAGTGATGCCAGCCGCCGACGCTTACTGGCAACTCCCAACGCCCCAACTCATGCTTGTCCAACTCCCAAACTCTTGGGAGTTGGGAATTGGGCGAGAGGTAGTTGGGAGTTTCCTCTAGCCCTGATTGAACAGCAGTACGTTGGTGTAGTTTCGGTCGCGACCCACGGCGGCGCGCACCGTGGATTCCAGATCCGCGATGGAACATGTGGCCATGCCGCGTCCGATCGCTCTGAGATCGCAAAACCAGCGAAACTCCCCCGCCAACACACGACAGAGGTCGTCCAGCGTGGTTCCTGCAGCCAGCAGGAGACCCGGACAGATCTCCATCTCCCACACGATGTCTTTCCGCTTCAAGATCCGTGACGCACCCGCGAGCACGTGGGCTTCCCAGCCTTGTGTGTCGCACTTGATGTAAGTCACACGTTCCAAGTCGGCCCCGAGCCGCCGCGACCAGGTGTCGAGCGTCAGGCACGGCACGCGGACAACCTTTCGGCTCGCCCCGGGCGAGGTCAGCAGTCGATGTCCGCCCATTCGCGTGGCGACCTGGAGATGGGCTTCTCCATCGGCGGCGCCTATCGCCACGCGATCGACCACGACGTGTCCGTCGATGTGGTTCTCGCTCAGCGTGCGGCGCAGACACGTGACGTTTGCCAACTCGGGTTCCGCCCCGTAGGCGCGGTCGACCTCACCCAGCAACAGCCTTGGGATCGAGGTCGTGCCGATGTTCGCGCCGATGTCGATCAGCACGCCGCCGTGCACGAACGGGTGCGTGCGGAGGATGTCGGCCATCGGCAGCTCTCTGCGCAACACGCGATCCGACAAGCTGCCGGGCCGTCGATCGTCGAGCGGCACCCACCAGCTCAGGCCGGCGATCTCGACGCGCTCCGCCCGCACTTCGGCGTCGGAGTCCACTTCGTCTGAAGGCGGAACGCTGAACCGCTCGTGTCTCTCGCTGGCCGCGGCCGCCAAATCACCTCGCACGATCTCGCGAAGCCGGGTTGCAATCAGCGGGTAGGTCAACAACCGGCATGCCCTCGCCCACCCGCGACGCCATCGGAGCCGAAGCGCAGCGCGGTACAGCAGACTGACGATCTGGACGATCGCGCGCTGACTACCGGCCACCGAGGCCACAGAGATTTCTAGCCGCGGAGATCAGGAGTGTTCTCACAACCGTGCAGTCAGCGGAGGAGACGGAGGAAACGGCATCACACGGAGGAACGAAGAAACGAAGTATCTGTTCGTCACAAGACGCTGCCTCCGTGACTTCGTTTCTCCGTGTAATACCGTGACCTCCGCCCGCTTCGTTTGCTACACCGTTGCGAAACACGCGGTAGCCCGTGCGGTTCTTCCTGGCCCTACTTACAGGGGCCCTCGACACCGCGGACGCGAACCACGTTGAGCTCCGGCAGAGTCGCAGTCCCCGCGCCTGTGCCGCCACCACCGGGCTGACGCGCAATCGACTCTTGGGCCGGATCTATCGCGCCGGCCTGCCCCGCGGCATTTGGCGACGGCCAGAGGCCGCCTCGGATCGCTAGACGCTTTGAACGCCCGCTCACGACCTCGACACGCTGCCCGGCGTACTTCCGCACGCTCTTACCGGTCAGACGATACTTGCTACCGTTGTTCGCGTCGGTGAGCGTGAAGTCGCCGGAGTTGACTGGGAGGCCACTGACGCAACCCGTAACAGTGACCTGACCATTGGTTTCCGGATTCGCGTCTTGGCTCTGGGCAGACACGTTGGACCCCGCCACCGCAAGGAGCACCGCCGCGCCAGCGAGAATCGATCGACTCAACATGAGATACACCTGTTCGAGTTCTTGTCGCCCCGGCGGCCGCGCTAAGGGTCAGGCGATCTTCACCTTCCGCGGATACTGCGAGTTGTCCTCGAGGAACGTCTTTTTTACTTCCAACTCCTCGGCGGTCGGCTGAACCTTTCCAGTGATGTCGGTGACGCGAGACACGAGGGTATGCTCACCTGGCGTCGCGCCGTTCCATGTGTAAGTGAAGAGCTTCCACGAGTACTTGCCGCTCGTGGCCGGATCCAGCGTCGCGGCCTGCCACGGGCCCTCGTCCACGCGGACCTCAACCGACTTGATCGGCGTGCCGTCGTTCAGCACGACCCCGAGCACCTTGTGTCCGCCGCCGTCACGCGTCACGCGCGCGATGAACGACTTCAACTGCATGTGCGTCACCGCTCTCTCGGTCCACTTCATCTCGCCGTTGATCATCTCGCCTCGAAGAGTGCGGTACCAGCGAGCTTGATACTTGCCGAGGTACGCGTCTTCCTGGACATGAATCTCGGAGAGCCATTTGACGTTGGCCACACCGTACCACCCAGGCATGATGAGGCGAAGCGGGGCGCCCTGGTGCTTGGTCAACGGCTCCCCGTTCATGGCATAGGCAAGAAGGGGCTCAGCCGACAAAGCCTTGTCGCGCGGCAGGCTGCGGCCGAACTGCTGCTCCACCTTGTACTTGTTCGTTCGGAACTCCACTTCTTCCTCGCCGCGATCCGCGCCGAAGAAGACGACCTCACGCGCCTGGGACTTGACGCCAGCCTGGTCGAGAAGGGCGCGCAACGGCACGCCTGTCCAGCGACCGTTCCCGCAGGCGCCCTGGAGGGGCCGCCGGTTGCCAGAACACTCGAAGCCAAAGATGATCTCGGCGCTGCGCATGCGTTTCAGCGCGTCGAGCGAGAGCGACTGCGGCCGATCCACCAGCCCGGAAACCTTCAGGCTAAACGTCGCCGGATCGACCTCGGGGTGCCCGTAGTGCTGAGTGGTAAAAAACTGATCTCGCGGCGTGAAGGGGCCGTCGATCTTGCGGACATCGAGCGTTCGTCGGTCAACGGTTGGCGCCGGGAAGGTCTCGGGCAGGTCCGTGAAAGGCACGAGAGCCTCACTCTGCGCGAGGACCGGCAGCGCCCATTCGGGTATCCCGAACACGCTCAATCCCGCCGCGGCAAGGGTTCCCCGTAGGATTTCCCGACGAGTGCTTTGGATGCTCATTGTCTTAGTCTACCGCAGCCTTCATTCAGGCAACCTGAAGGCGACCAACTCGCCGCTGTACCCCGCGCCGCTGATGGCCACCACGATGTGCTGCTTGCCGTTGAGCATGTAGGTCATCGGCGACCCAGACTGCGGGGCCGACATGTACACCGCGCCAAGCTCTTTGCCGCTGGCCTTCTCATAGGCGCGCAACATCGCACCGCGCTGCCTCGTTGGCGTCGGGCCGAACGTTTTCTCCCCGACGATCAGGAGCGACTTTGTCACCAGCGTACCGGAGTTGTTGCCTGGGCGCCCGAGCGGCGGCAAGTTCAGCCCCTTCAGCGCGGGGTGGTTCCGAATGTTGTCTGGCGTTGCGCCAAACGGTACCACCCAGCGGAACTCGCCCCTGTCCATATCGATTGCGGTGATGCGGCTGTATGGCGGCTTGACGAGCGGAAGGCCCTGCGCGGTCAGAGGGGCATTTCCGCCCGCGTTCTCGTTCGCGGCAGTTCCCGCTCCTGCCCCCGAACCGCCCGTCGTACGAGCGCCCGTCAGCACCGTACCCTGGAAGTACGGCAAGTCGGACGCGCCGGGAGGAGGCGGGGTAAGTCCGAGCGTGGCGATCGACGTCTGCGATGCGACGTACAACGTGTGCGTCTCGGGATCGTACGAACCGCCCGGCCAATTCGTCGCCGCCGCCTGCGCCCCCATCGTCAGCGTCGCAATCGGGCCTTCCGCGCGGCTGACCGAAGGCGGCGTGAAGATCGGCCCGAGCCGGTATCGGGCGACGAGCTTGATCGCCTCTGCCCGCAACTCCGGCGTGAAATCGATCAAGTCGTTGATTTCCAACCCTTGCCCGTCGTACGCCTTCGGCTTCGTCGGAAACGGCTGCGTCGGCGAATACCATTCGCCCGGCGTGTCGCCCTTGGGTACCGGTCGCTCTTCGATCGGCCAGATCGGCTCGCCCGTCTCGCGATTCAGAACGTACAGGAATGCCTGTTTGGTTGGCTGTGCGAGCGCTTTCACTGTCCGGCCGTTCAACGTGATGTCAGTGAGAATCGGCGCGCACGGAATATCCATGTCCCAGAGTCCGTGATGCACCAACTGGTAGTGCCACTTCCGTTGTCCCGTTCGGAAATCCACCGCCACGATACTCTCGCTGAACAGGTTGTTCCCCGGGCGCGTGCCGCCGTAGTAGTCGTGCGTCGGCATCTCCACCGGTAAGTACGCGAGGCCGAGCTGCTCGTCCACCGAGATCTGCGCCCACACGCCCGTGTTACCGGTATAAGACGACGACTCGTTAAGCCAGGTGTCTTGACCGAACTGTCCGGCCCGAGGGATCGTGTGGAAGATCCAGAGACGCCTGCCGGTTCGCACGTCGAAGCCGCGCACGTAGCCCTTGACGTTGGCCTTGCTCTTCGGATTCGCGCCGGTCTCGAAGGCCGCTCCGACGATGACCACATCCCCGGCGATCATCGGCGTGGCGTGGAGACCCACAGGCGCCTTCGTCAGGTCGATTTGCTGATCGAAATCCTGTTTCAAGTCGACGACACCACGCAGACCGAAACTGGAGACCGGCTGCCCCGTCTTGGCGTCAAGAGCCAGGAGGCGATAGCCCGGCGTGACGTAAAGAACTCTCTCTTCTTTGCCGTCGCTCCAGTACGCGAGCCCTCGACCAGACAGCTGGCGGGGTGCGGCGGCGCCGCGCGCGCCTTCTCTCTCGCTGTGGACCCAGAGCATTTCACCCGTGGCGGCATCAAGGGCGACGACGGCCCGGCGCGTACCTGCTGTGGAGAACAGCCGTCCGTTCACCATGAGCGGCGTCGACTCGAAGTTGAACTCGGGGGACGGTCCAAGACTGTCCGTCTTGAAGCGCCAGGCGACTTCGAGCGTGCCGAAATTCGTCCCGGTGATTTGATCGAGCGGCGCGTAGCGAGTGTGACCCTGGTCGCCACCGTAGTAGCGCCATTCGCCCTTTTGGGCTCCAGACTGGCCAACGACCGAGACGGTCGCCATCGCACACGCACCAAACAGTGCGGTCATTCTCAAGACTGTAGACAGGATTCTCAGGTTCATGGCAGCGCCAGTTTGCACCTGGCGAGCACGGTACCGCAACCTGAAAAAGCGCTCCGAGATCGCTAGTACGTAGTGTCCGGCTTCCGCCTTCGCCAAAGGCTTCGGCGAGACTCGCCGTAGCGCGAAGCGCGTAGGCGGTTAGCCGGACATTTCTCCGTGTCACCTCCGTCGTCGCCACAGCGCGTTAGGGCCGCGCGTCCAAGAGACCGCGTAGTACGAATGCGTCCGCGTGGTCCCAGGAGCTCCGAAACACCCGTGTTCCTCTCACCAGCTCCGACTCCGACAGGAGCAAGCCCTGCACCGACCCGTCCATCGAGCGGTTGTTGAACGAGTACCAGAGGATCTTGCCCTCGGCCACACAGCACATGAGGACGATGACGGCGACGAGCATGCGGCGACGGAGGGCGGGGGCGGAGACGGCGTGCGCGAGGATCCATCCGACACCGAGCGCGAACATCGGGTAGAACGGGTTCAAGTACCAGGGGAGCTTCGTGCGCATGAGCGTCGGTACCGCGAGCGCGATGAGAGCCCAAGTGACAAGGAGTCGTGTCCGGTCATCGCCCTGCCAAAACGTAAGCACGGCTCTGGCGCGCGCCCAGGACCAGAAAGACACGACGCACAGGATCGCGGCCAGTAGCCATTCGTAGTGGTGTTTCTGGAGGATGTTGAGGTAGTAGAGCATCGTGCCGGAGTGTCCGTCGGCCGACGTGAAGCTGTGATCGAGGAAGTCGCGAACGACGAGCCCCTCGAGGAATAGCCACTGGTCCAGCTGCCAGCGCGCGGCCGCCCACGCAATGACCGGCGTCGCACCGCGCACGGCGGGCGACCGCCAGCGATATCCACTGGTCACGTTGCGAGGGCCATCGCCACCCTTCCACCACCAGCACCAGCACGAGCGGCATGAGCACTGCCATGCCTTTGAGGAAGAACACTGCCGCCAGAAGCGGACCGAGCCAGACTCGGTACCAGGGCCGATCGCGCGCGATGCTGAGAACGACGACAACGAGCAACATCAGCAGCGTCAGGAGCGCGTCAGGGTTGGCAGTTCTCCCGGAGTGCACGTGCAAGAATCCAAAGCTCGTGACGAGGACGAGGGACGCCAGGAGCGCAACGCGATGGCCGAACTGGCGCGCGGACCAAAGAAGGAGCACCAGCACCGTGAGCCACGCCGAGAGCGCGGATGCCAAACGCAGCGACACGACGCTCATGCCGAAGGCTTTGAAGGACAGCGCGATCAGCCAGACGTTGGGAGGCGGTTTGGCGTTGTAGTAGTCGAGAGCCCCGTTGAAGGTCGTCGCGATCCAGTTCCCGCTCTGGATCATTTCGAACGCACTCGTCGCGTAGAGCGATTCGTCCCATTCGGTGACGGATTCAGCCCCAATGCGAAACGTGAGATTGAATGCCGCCAGGCCGAGCACGCAGACGGCCAACGCCCGGTACCATTTCCGACCCATCATGGCGACCGCCGTGCGTGTACGCCTGCCTGGCGTCACGCCGCGCGATATGTGGGTTTATGAAAACGGCGAGATATGAGGGGACGACCCGATATGAACGAACGTGGCCCGACGCTTATATGAACTGCAGAACGATGATGACGCGGCGGCGTCGCTAGGAGGCGCTCGTAAGCGATCAGAGGCTCCCGACCCCCGCCGTTGGAGCGCGCCTATATTGCCACAATAGACTTCGCCCTACACGAGTTTGTCGAAAATAATTCGCTCACATCCGCAAGCCGAATGCGAGGCGAATCGCGCGGCCGCCGTTCTGGCCTGGATACGGCTGCGGAAAGTGGCTGTCTGTCGTGGCCTGTCCGAACCGTGGTCCCTGGACGTAACCCGTCGGGATGCCATTGGCGTCGGCCGGGCTATTGCGGTCCACCGTCACCGTCCGGTCCCACCCGATCTGTTTCTGGTTGTTGAAAGCGTTGTAGACCTCCGCTTTCAGCCACGGGGCCGCGGATCTCCAGACGGGAATCGCGATAGGTCGCCGCCAAATCGAGCACGCCGTATCCTTTGAAGCTGTACTGCCCTCGTTCGCCGAAGAAGACCGTCTCGCGCACGGCAGAATTGATGTCGTTGACCGGGTAACCGGGGTTCCTGGCGAGCTGCACTGCCGGCAGCGGAAGACTTGCGCTCAAACTGTAAACGGTTCCGGAATTCACACGCCAGACCGGAGCCAGATCAAGCGCGCCGAAGCGACCGAGCGGCTGCATGTACACGCCATACAGACGGAGCTTGTGCCGCTGGTAGTTGTCCATCCGCCCCTCGGGCATCAGGCGGTCGAGGGCCGGGCCAAAGATCTCCGGGAAAGTTTCCAAAGACCGACGGAATTCCTGGTTGACTCGCAGCCTCGCCGACGAAGGAGCCGCGATTGAGAAGCTGGATCGTGTAGTGCCCGTTGGCCGTGAGCCTCGCCCCTACGCGGTGTGAGGCCTCGAAGATCAGGGCCTCATACTTTCGTGTCGGCTCACTGGTGTTGCTGAACACCCGATTGGTGAGCGCCCCGACCTCGGGAACAGTGGTGACGCCGCCCGAGAGGTCGGCGAAGTCTTCGACGAACTGCGACGTACGCCGCGACACATACGTTCCCTTCGCGTGGCCGCCGTTGCCGAACGATCGTCCGAGCGCCAACGAGAACTCGCGGACGACGGGCGACTGAATGCCGGCCGCAAAGCGGACGTTGGCGGTCGGGAAGTTCGCGAACACGACCGTCGTGTAGTTGCTCAGATCGAACCCCGGCGCGAAATCGCTTCCCTGACCCGCCGGTCCCGTATAGACGAAGTCAACCTCGCTCGGGCGGCCGACGTTGGTGTTGGCGGCGAACTGCGTTTGGCTGTACTTGCCGGAATACTCTGAATAGGTCGCCTGAGCGATGGTTTGGCCGTCGCCTCGGAGATCGAACGCGGCTCCCAGACGTGGCGCGATAGACGAGGTTTCGACGGGCCTGACGCCGCCAGTCGCCGCCCCGCGCACGACCTCGAGCCGGGCGCCGAGGTCCAGGGTGAACCGCGGTGTTGCGACCCATTGATCCTGGAAATAGAAGGACGTGGTCTTGAGGTCGAGCGTCGCGCCTCGAGTGGCCGCGAAGTTCCAGACCTCCGAGACGCCGGGAAGGAACACGGGAACCGGACTGCCCGCGCCGTCGACAACTGGAGTGCCGTTCTGCGTGAGGTAGTCGGTCGCGAAAACATTGCCCGTGGACGATTGTGAATTGCCCCCGATCGCCGTGCTGACGAAGTGCTCGACGCCGCCCTTGAGGTCGTGGCTTCCGAGGCGCTCCGTGGACAGCAGATACGCAAGGCCGCCGGTCACTTGGTGGTTGTCACGGTTCTCCGGATCGGTCGCGTCCAGATACGGTGCGTGATAGAAGAGCCCCCCGGGCACCCCTGGTAAGGCCCCAAGCGTTCGGAAGGGCGACCTGGCGATATCGGTGCTCGTGCCGCCATTGTCTCGGAAGCCCTGCGTCTTCCGCGAGTACTGGGCGGTGGCCGACAGCCTGCGACGAAGGGTGCCGCTGTAGCTCGCGGCGAAGAGATCGTTTGGCAAGGTTCTCGTGACCAATGTGGCCGCGTCGGCAAGAACGCTCGCTGGGAGTCCGGAGGCATTGGCCTGCGTGGTGCGGTTCGAGATGAAACTGGTCTGTGCCATCTGACCCGGCGCAAACGTGGCCTTTAGCTTCAGCTCTCCACGGCGGTTGGTGTCGGTCCTGGTGTAGGCGGTACCGGTTTGTGCGAGCGTGCCTGGTGCGGCGGTCCGCTCGTGCCTCCCCGCAGTGAAGAACCAGACGCGGTCGCGCAACAAGGGACCGCCGAACGTCCCCTCGTAGGTCTTGTTGAGGATGTCGGCGTGGCTGATGTTGTTCTCTCGCTCGCGAGGTGTTTCATTGATCCACGCCGGATTGCTCAGGTTCTCGCGAAAACTTCCGCTGAACGCATTGCCGCCGCTACGGGTGATGACGTTGACGATCCCTCCGGAGAACCGCCCGTACGTGGCCGGAATACCGCCGGTCAGCACCGAGACCTCTTCCACGGCGTCTTCGATGAACAGATTGTTTGACGTGCCGAAAACGTTGTCGTTCGTATCGACGCCGTTGACCATGAACACGTTGTCGAAGCCGAACGCGCCGCCGATAGCGAGTTGTCCGGCATTGAAGGTGTTGGTGGTGAGGCCCGGGGCCAGGTCGGCCACATCCACCGGCCGTCGTCCGACAGGCAGGCCGTCAATCTCACTCTTCACCGACGTCCAACCGATCGTCGTCGCCGTGAGGATCGAGGGCGACTCCGCCGTGACGGTCACGGTCTCTCTCCGCGTTTCGAGCGACATCCTCGCGTTGACGCGTGTGGTCCCGTCAAGGCTCACGACGACTCCCTCGCGACTGGTCGGCTGAAAGAAGTCGATGGCGAAGCTGACTGCATACGTGCCGGGAGGCAGCGCCCGCAATGCGTAGTACCCGTTGACGTCGGTCATTGCGCTGCGGTCGCCTTGAAGCGCACGCGATTCGACGGTCACCGTCACGCCGGGAAGAGGCGCCCCGTCGAGCGATTCCACGATGCCGCTCACCGTCCCTGTCTGCACGCCTTGCGCCTGCGATGGCGAGCTCCAGACGAACGCGATACCGATGCACATCGCGATCAAGCGTCTTCGTCGCATTGCGTTCTGACCCCCTTCATGAACTTCTACGGCGGTGAATCGCCAACGACCGACCCCTTCACTACCTAGCGACTTTCGGGTTGAGGCGCCGCGTGGTGTAGTCACGAAACTGACAAGGACTGGCACACATGTGACCTGAGGCGTGCAGTTCGTCACACTCAGTTGACAGGTCGGCCCGTATTTCGCGGCGCTCGGCACTCAGCCCTTCATTTTTCGCGTTGAAGGACCAAGGACGGACGAGCGGACCAGGGACGGACGAAGGACCCAGAACGAAGGACCAAGGACTAGCCTGCTACGCGCCGACCGACACCCGCGACATTGCTCGACTCCACGTGAGCGCGCCGGTATAGGCGCGAGGAAGCAGGGCCTCGTCCACTCCGGCCTCCCGCGCCGTCGCCGCTGCTTCGTCGAAGCCGCCGCTTTCGTAAGCAATGACAGCCTCGAGCACGGAACGAACCGCGCCCGGACGACCAAGGAGCGCATGCTCAGCGGTGTGAGAGAGAGGAAGGTGTGTCAGGGCGTCGGCCATCGTGCTGCCAAGCATGACGTCAAGAAGCGAACACAGCCCTACGAGGAACAACTCGGATTCTTCGACGTCTGAGAGTGCCTCTCCCAGGAGCTCGCACGACCGGGCGCGCAGGAGCGCCAACGTCGCCAGTTCGGGCGTGTTCCCGGCGCTCAAGCCGGCCAGACACCAAACAGATGCCCACCTGCGAATGGGATCGATGCCGAGCAGCACGAGCGCCTCGCGTATCGATCGAACATCTCTTCGGATGGCAAACGCGGCCGAGTTGACGCATCGCAGCACTCTCAGGCTCAGCGCTGCGTCTTGCTTCACGAGCTCCTCGACCGCCGCAATCGTAAGGCCCGGGCGATTGAGCGCCGCTAGAAGCTGCAAGTACCGGAGATGCTGGGCGGGAATCGCGGCACCCGATCGGATCACGGGCCGGCAGAAGTAGTACCCCTGAAAATAGTCGTAGCCGGCCGCCTTTGCGTGCTCGAACGATTCTCGTGTCTCGACTTTCTCGGCCACCAGCTTCACGCCCGTCGGCGCCAGCCGCCCGGCGAGGTTGCACACCACATCGGGCCGCGTCGCCAACACGTCGATCTTGACGTACGAAACGAAAGGAAGGAGCACTTCGGCGCTCGAGTTGGGTACGAAGTCGTCGAGCGCGAGGCGATACCCTTGCCCGTGAAGCTCCCGGCAGGCGTCGACGACCGCGGCGTCGATCACGATGTCCTCGATCAGCTCGAAGATGGCGGCTTTGGACGGAACCAGTTCGCTGACCTTGGACAAGAGCAGCGTCCTGGTCAGGTTGAAGAACGCCTGATGGCCATCGGTCAGTGTGTCGAGGCCGATCTCGAGAACGGCGTCTGTTATGACGCTGGCGCTGGCGAGGTCGCGTTCAGCCGTGCACGAGGTCGCACCGGGACCGGCGCGGTACAGGAGCTCGTAGCCAAACACTTTGCCACGCGCGTCGAGAATCGACTGCCGCGCGACGTGCACCAGGTTTTTGGACTCCGTTGTGGGCGGCTCGGCGGTGGACTTGGCCTGCATGAGAGATAAACCTCGTCCCCGCGTCAAGCCGCGGCGGCCCGCGAAACCTCGCGGGCCCACTCGAGCGCTTCGGCGTAGACCTTTGCCGGCGCGTCGTCGGGAAGACCGAGTGACCTCGCTTTGGTCGTCGCCTCGTCCCACAAACCGCTTTCGTAAGCAATGACGATGTCGAGCACCGAGCGCGCGAAGTTTGGCTGGCCAAGCAACGCGTCCTTGATTTCCGCGCTGAGCGGAAGCTCGGCGACCGAGTCGGTAAGTGGCCTGTCGAGGATGGCATCTAGGAGCGAACAGAGACCCAGCAGGAACAGCTCGGATTCAGCGGTCTTCCCGTGGACTTTTTCACCGAGGAGCTCGCAGCAGCGAGCTCGGAGCACCGAAACTGACACGAGCTCGGATGTGCCACCCGTGTTCAGACCAGCGACCGACCAGACCGACACCCACTTCCGGATGGGATCGAGGCCGAGCATGATGAGGGCCTGTCGAATGGAAGTGACCTCGGACCGAAGGCCGAACGCCGCCGAGTTGACGCACCGTAGCACGCGATAGCTCAACGACACGTCATGCTTGACGAGCTCTTCTATCTCCCTGACGCCAACGTGCGGTTGGCGGAGCGCCGCGAGCAGCTGTAAGTACGCGAGTCGCCGCGCCGGAAGAGCGCCCGCCTTACACGTAACCGGCTTGCAGAAGTACTGTCCCTGGAATAGGCGATACCCTGCCGTGTGGGCTGCTTTGAATGCGTCCGCCGATTCCACCTTGGACGCGATGAGGCGCACCGCGCCCGTCGAGAAGCGCTTGATCAGTGCCGCGTGGGCAGGACTGTCAGTCGTTGTGACGTCGATCTTCAGGAACTTCGCGTACGGGACGAGCCGCTCGACCGATGAACCGGCGACAAAGCCGTTCAGCGCGAGCTTGTAGCCTTTCGTGTTGAGCTGCTTGCCGGCCTCCACCAATTCGTCGTCAACCAGAAGACCTTCGGAGACCTGAAGCACGACCTTGTCGGCCGGAAGCAGGGTACCGGCCTCACCGAGCAACAGATCGCGCGAGAAGTGAAGAAAGGCCGGATGCCCTTCCGCCAACGAATCGAGCCCGAGGTTCAGCACGACGTCTGTCAGCGCTCGAGCCCCCGCGCTCTCCCCCGAGTCTTCGCCCGCGTGGGCCTCGGCTGCATGGCGATAGAGCAGCTCATAGCCGAAGACCTTGCCAGTCGGGTCCAGAATCGGCTGGCGACTGACAAACACCGTCTCGCGTGCGTCATCACCGATCTTCATGATTTGTCCACACCTGTCGCGGGAGATGACTCCCTACTTCAACCGGGAATCGGCCTAGGTGTGGAATTCTTGAGCCGAACCGACCACGCATTCGTGGTGGAGTGGTGAGGGATTGCGAACACCGAGGCATCGGGCCGCACTCAGAAACGACAACTTCACGAACGCCTGAGGCGAAAACAGGCCAAAATTCATTCGGCTGGCGGCTTGCAGGTGAGCTCGGTCGTGCAGCAAGACACCAAGCGGTTCGTGTACGTGCTTCAGAGCGTGACCGACCCGGCGCGCCGATTTGTCGAGTCCACTTCGAACGTGTCAATGCGGGTGGCCGCTCACAACGCCGGCCATTCACCACAAACAGCGAAGTACCGCCCGTGGAAGCTTGCGGCGGTGCTTCAGTTCGCCAACGAGGCCTCGGCGTTGCGTTTTGAGAAATACTTGAAGTCGGGAGATGGGCGAGAATTCGTGAAAGACCATTTCTGGTAGCGGGCAACCGAGCACTTACCTCATGATAGGAGCCGCGACGCCATGAAAAAATACGCTGCGGAATTCATTGGAACGTTCTTTCTCGTAGCGACCATCGGCTGCACCGTGATTGCCCCAGGCGACGCCGGGATGATGGCGCCCTTGGCGATTGGTGCCGCTCTCATGGTGATGGTCTTTGCTGGCGGTCACGTGTCTGGCGCCCACTTCAACCCGGCGGTAACACTTGCGGTGTTCCTCCGCGGAAAGTGTCCGGCTTCCGACGTTCCAGGCTATGTCCTCGCCCAGTGTGCCGGTGCCGCAATCGCAGCTCTCGCAGTTGGCGTTCTCAAAGGCCATCCTTCGGTGGCCCCCATTGAAATAGACACAACACGGGCACTGCTGGCTGAGTTCCTCTATACGACGGCGCTGTGTTACGTCGTGCTCAACGTGGCGACTGCGAAGGGCACGAGCGGGAATTCCTTCTATGGTCTGGCTATCGGTTTCACCGTGCTCACAGGTGCGTATTCCGTCGGAGCGATTTCTGGAGGTGCGTTCAATCCAGCCGTTGCCCTGGGTGCCACCATGATGGGTCTGTTCAAGGCCACCAACATCTGGGTCTATCTGGTCGCCAATTTTGCAGCCGCTATCACTGCCGCGGGGCTTTTCAAGTTCATCAATCCCGAGGACTCATAACCTGACTCACGGCGCCGACAGTTCTAGTGGGCAGAGGCCCAGCCGCCTCACGTGAACATGCAGCTCGTTTTCGAACAGATCCGCGCCGGCGGAGACCGCAACTTTGGTTACCTGCTCGGTGATCGCGATGCCAAGCAGGGTGTGCTGATCGACCCCTCCTATTCCCCGGACGTGTTCGTTGCCCGAGCACGTGATCAGGGGCTCGCGGTCACACACATCATCAATACGCACGGACACCCGGATCACGTCAACGGTAACGAACGGGCCGTCGAGTTGACGGGCGCTCCCGTCGCTGCGCACCCGACTTCTCCCGCCGCACCCTCAGTGCCGCTCTCAGACGGCCAGGAACTGTCCGTGGGATCGCTGCGACTCAGGTTCTACCATGTGCCGGGACACTGCGATGATCACGTGCTGATCTACGAGCCCTCGAATCAGATCCTGATCACCGGAGACCTGCTTTTCGTTGGCAAAGTGGGAGGGACGAGCACCGAGGACGATGCGCGCACGGAGTGGAACAGCCTCCAGCGGCTCCTGACGACGATCCCAGACGAAGCGACTGTCTGGCCTGGGCACGACTACGGCGTGAGACCCGCATCGACTGTGGCGCTCGAGAGGAAGACGAATCCGTTCCTGCAGTGCGTTCGCCTCGAGGACTTCTTGCACCTGAAGCGCGATTGGGCCTCGTTCAAGCAACAGCACGGACTCAAGTAGAGAACATCACCTTCGTCCCCCTCGCCAGCCCCAGCCGTCGGCAGGACGTTGAATCTGTTTCAAGTGCAGCTTGTACTCCGACGCGGTTCGTCCCGGGCTCCCGGTGATCGTGACGCGATCCCCAGGCTTCAGCGTCTCCTTGGTAATACCGTCTCGCGACAACCGACTCGGGTTCGCCCACTCCGCCCCATACTTCTGCATCTGGCCTTCCGGGTCGAGCGCTCGCACGTATACCCACGCGTGCGGAGCGCGGAAATCGAACTCGACCAGGTCTCCTTCGATCGAAACCGATTGATCCTCGAAGTAGAACGCCGCAAACGAGTGATGGCCGTAAGCGGGAAGGCTACTCGTCAAGGCGACAACCGCCAGAATGAACGACGTGCGTCTCACGTGACCCTCCTTTGAAGCGCCATCCGTCGAGGCTGACGTCAGAGATTAACACCGTATGATAAGGCGTTTGCGAGCGACGACCACTACCTCAGCCGCGATCGTCGTGCTGCTCCTCGTATCGCTGCTTCAGGCGCAGAGCACGCCACCGGCCAGTCCTCTGACCTTGATCTCCTCCGACGGGCGGCGGCCGATGCCGTCGACGATGGTCAATGGCCAGGAACTGGTGGCGCTCGACGATATCGTGTCGCTCTTTCAAGTAACGGTGCGCGAAGACAACCTGGCTGGAGGCCTCACAATCGGATATCGCGGCCGGAATATCGTCGTCGCCCCCGATCGGCCTCTGGCGTCGGTGAACGGGCGTGTAGTTTCACTTCCCTCTCCTCTCGTTCGCTCGGGCAATCGCTGGCTCGTGCCGGTCGAGTTTCTGCAGCGCGCCCTCGGCCCCATCTACGATCGGCGCATCGACGTGCGCCGCCTGTCGCGGTTGATCGTGATCGGCGACGTCCGGGTGCCGCGCGTAGTTGCGCGTGTCGATACGACGGGCCCTCCGGCGCGCGTCACCATCGAGATCACGCCGGCCACCGGGGTTTCGACTGAGATTTCGGATGCTCGCGTGCTGCTGCGGATCGAGGCCGACGCCCTCGACCTCACGTTGCCGCCAGCCGGCGCTGGACTGATTGAAAACGTCCGTTCAGGTGAGCAGCCAAACTCGCTCGTGATTGCATTGAACGACGGAGCCGGTCCCGCGCGGGCCGTTTCTTCTACGGCTGACGACATTACGCGCGTCACTGTGGAGGTTCCTGGGCGTACCGCCGCCTCCCCGGCCGAAGCGCCTGCTCGTCCTGTGAGTCCGCCGGCCACGTTGCCCGTTCCCAGAGTGGCGCTGCAGACCCTCGTCATCGATCCAGGCCATGGCGGCGAAGATATCGGGGTCCGCGGCACAACCGGCACCGAAGAGAAGCAGATCACCCTCGCGCTTGCTCGGCGGCTCAAGACTCTCGTCGAAGCCCGGCTCGGCATCCGTGTGGTATTGACGCGAGACGACGACCGGATGGTGAGTCTCGACGAGAGGGCGGCGATCGCCAACAACAGTAAAGCCGATCTCTTTCTCAGCCTCCATGCCAACGGCGCGCCCTCTCCGACTGTCGCGGGCGCGGAGGTGTTCCACATGCGCCTCGACCGCGAAGGCGAGGATGCGCGGCGCGACGTCGATGCGCAGGCAGTCGCGCTACCGGTGCTCGGCGGCGGCACTCGCGCAATAGAAGTCATCAGGTGGGACCTCGCGCAAACCGGTCATGTCGATGCGTCGGCCCGTCTGGCCAGCATCCTGGAGGAAGCGCTCCGCGAACGTCTTGCGATGAGCCCGCGTCCACTGCAACAGGCGCAACTGCGGGTCTTGATGGGCGTGAACATGCCGGCCGCGCTGATCGAGATTGGCTATCTCACGAATCCGGCTGAGGAAAAGCGCATCGCGAGCGATGCCTACCAAACGTCGATCACTCAGGCGCTCTATGAAACGATCGTCCGGTTCCGTGTGTATCTCGAGGGGCGGGCAGGGCGATGAGCCGGCGGCTGGGAATACAGATCGTGGCGGGCATTGTGCTGCTCGCTGGGTTGGCCTGGGGGGTCAACAGGGGGCTCGAGCGCCTCGTAGTTCCAGAGTCCTCGGCCTCGCCTCCGGCGCCGCCCCCGCCGCCAACCGCGCACATCACGGCCACCCTCTTCTACGCCTCAAACGATGGACAAGCCCTCGTGCCGGTCAGGCGCGAGATACCGCTGGCGAGCGGTGTCATTGCGCAAGGACGCCAGATTCTGGTGGCTCAGTTACAGCCACCGCCGGAGCCCTACTTGTCGGTCATCCCAGTGGGCACGACCTTGCGCGCTTTCTACGTCACCGACCGCGGAGATGCGTTTGTTGACCTGAGCAGCGAGGTCTCGCGCGCGCATCCGGGCGGCTCGCTGACAGAGCTGCTGACCGTGTATTCGCTCGTCCATGCCGTCACGGCGAATCTCACGGGCGTTCAGCGCGTACAACTCCTCGTCGATGGGAAGGAAGTGGACACGATCGCAGGACACGTGGACGTGCGACGCCCACTTCAAGCCGACTCGGCGCTCGTCAGAGAATTGGCGCCTCAATGAATTCACAATGCAAGATGAACTACAGTTCCTTTGACAAATGAGAGCCGACAATCGTCTTCCGGAACAACTCCGCCCCACCCGCATCACCCCGAACTACCTGATTCATGGCGAAGGGTCGGTGCTCGTAGAGGCTGGGCGAACGAAAGTGATTTGCACTGCCAGCGTCGAGGATCGCGTGCCGCCTTTTCGTCGCAACACCGGAAAGGGTTGGGTCACGGCGGAGTACGGAATGCTGCCGCGCGCCACGACCACGCGCTCGCAGCGGGAATCGACCGCTGGCAAGGTTGGCGGCCGCACCCAGGAGATTCAGCGGCTGATCGGACGCTCCCTGCGTGCCGTCACGCGGCTCGAAGAGATTGGCGAGCGGACGATTACGCTCGACTGCGACGTGATCCAGGCGGACGGCGGCACGCGAACGGCGTCGATTACGGGCGCCTTCGTGGCGCTTGTGCTCGCCCTGCAGTCGATGCGCGAGCGCGACGCCATCCGCACGATGCCCATCACCGATTTCGTGGCCGCTACCAGCGTCGGCATCGTGGAAGGTGAACCGATGCTCGACCTGGCGTACACCGAGGATTCGCGTGCGGACGTAGACATGAATGTCGTAAAGACCGGCGGCGGTCTCTATATCGAGCTCCAAGGGACGGCCGAGGCCCTTCCGTTCGGGCGCGAGGCGCTCAACCGGCTTCTCGACCTGTCCGACACCGGGATCCGGCAGCTCATCGCGCTCCAGCGCGGACTCGTTGGCCAGCACTTGACAAACAAGTAGAGCGGCTCTTTCAAGGCCCGCAACACGCGAGATCGTGACGCTGCTCATCGCCACATCCAATCAAGACAAGCTGCGCGAGATCCGAGGACTGCTCGCTGGGGTTCCCGCAAAAATCCTCGGCCTTCGCGACCTGCCTTCAATTCCAGAGCCTGAAGAGACCGGCGCAACCTTCGAAGAGAATGCGCTCCTCAAAGCCAGCTACTACCATCGAGCCCTGACGCAGCCGCTGACGACGGGCGTGGAACGTGTGGGATGCCCGGATCCGGTGTTAACCATCGCCGAAGACTCCGGACTGGAGATCGACGCCTTGGACGGGGATCCCGGCGTCCGCTCTGCGCGCTTTCTACGCGACGATGCGAGCTATTCCGAACGATTCGATGAGATCTATCGACGGCTCGCCGAACGACCCGAGGCACCTCGGACCGCTCGGTTCGTGTGCGCTCTGGCTGTCATCCACGACGGCGTCGTGGTGTTTCGAACGGTCGGTACCGTGGAGGGCGAGGTTGCACCAGCGCCGCGTGGCGCCGGCGGGTTCGGCTATGACCCGATCTTCTGGTATCCACGCTACGGTGCCACTCTGGCCGAAGTGGGCGAAGAGGCAAAGCTCCGTGTCGCGCACCGTGGCGAGGCGTTTCGCGCGTTGGTAGACTGGCTGTGCACTGGAATGCAGAAACAGAGGACAGAGCCATGAGAACAGTGACGACCGCACTCCTCGCGGTGTTGACCATCCTGACGGCGGGCTCGGCCACACCCCTCTCGCAGACAACTGCCTCCAGTCATAACGTCACCCCTGAGCAGTACGAACGTTGGAAGAAGGAACTGTCCAACTGGGGACGATGGGGGAAGGACGACGAGATCGGAACGCTGAACCTCATCACGCCAGCCAAACGCCGGCAGGCCGCCGCGCTCGTGAAAGAAGGCGTTTCGGTGTCGCTTGCCGGTGATGTGGACACCGTGAAGGCCGTGGACAATCCGACGCCGTATGAGGTCACGATGCTGGGCATCGGATCCGACAGAATCGGCGTGGCCTATCACGGCATTGCGCACACCCATCTCGATTCGCTCGCGCACATCAACGACAACGGCATCTTCTATAACGGCTACGCGCCGAATCGCGACACAGTGGTCAAGGAAGGCCACGGGAAAAACTCGATCCACAACGTGAAGAACGGCATCTTCACCCGCGGCGTGCTCATCGACATTCCACGACTCAAGGGGGTGCCCTATTTAGAGCCTGGCACGCCGATTTACGTCGAGGACCTCGAGGCGTGGGAGAAAAAAACCGGTGTGAGAGTGTCGGCTGGCGATGCGCTTTTCGTCCGTACTGGCGTCTGGGCCCGACGCAAGGCGCTCGGGCCATGGCTGCGGGGGCGTGCAGAAGGCGGTCGATCGGCCGGCCTCGATCCGTCAGTGATCCCCTGGCTCAGGCAGCGCGACATCGCACTGCTTGGCAGCGATCACCCCCAATACGTCTCGCCCGCGCCGCTGACAGGGGCCGTGCACGACTTTGCGCTGCTGTACCTGGGCGTCCATTTGTTCGACAACTGCGATCTCGAAGCCCTGGCCGACACCGCCGCGGCTCGGAAGCGATGGGAATTCCTGGTGACTGCGGCTCCCCTTCCTATTCGTGGAGGCACCGGGTCGCCACTCAATCCCATCGCGACGTTCTGACGAATCGACGAACGTCAGACCTGTAACTTTCCCGGCGCGCGAGAAGACCTGAGTTTCTCAGAAGACCGATAGACCGAGGCCTTCGTCCTGCCACCCGTATCGTTCGCAATCGTGCGCAGCGCCACGAACCATCCCACAGTAGTGTGATCGAGATCCTGGCTTCGTCATTGCTCAACACGAGGGCATGACAAGTTCGGGATCGGTCTCTCTTCGACTGTGGCGTATGGCGGTTAGCCTGGCGATCGGGCTCGCTGTCGTACCGATTGCCGCAGCCCAAGAGAGTGCACCTGCGAGAATCGACAAAGCGCTCCGTGAAGTGAAGAGCCGGGGCACGTCGCGCGTGCGTCTGATCGCTCGCGTCCGGGCTGCAGATCGAAGTGTGGTGAGCGGCAACCTTACGGCGAAAGGCTACTCGCTCCAACGTGACCATAAGTCAATTTCGGCGCTGACACTCGACGTCCCCGTGAACGCGCTCGACGAGATCGCGCGGACACAGGGAATCGAGTCGCTCTCGTTCGATGCTCCCGTCTCCGCGCACGCCACCACCGTTGACCCCACTTCGGGCGCATTGCTGCGACAGACACTCGGCATCGATTCAGAGCGTTCCGCCACCGGGGCGGATGTCGGTGTCGCGGTGATCGACTCCGGAATCTCGCCGCTCAGGAACTTCGGGGGGCGCATTCGCGCCTTCTACGACTTCACGCGGGGCGGCATCGCCACACGGCCCTACGACAACTACGGCCACGGGACGCACGTCGCGTCGCTCATCGGTGGAGAGGGCACGACCTACGGCGGGGTGGCGCGTCGAGTGTCTCTCATCGGCCTCAAAGTCCTCGACGGCGAAGGCCGCGGATACACCAGCGACGTGATCGACGCGCTCGAGTTCGCCGTGACGAACAAAGCACGGCTTGGCATCGACGTCATCAACCTGTCTTTGGGACACATCCCCTACGAGCCGGCGGCGACCGACCCCCTCGTCCAGGCGGTCGAACAGGCGTCTGCCGCCGGTATCGTCGTCGTCGTCTCCGCAGGCAATCTGGGACTCAACCAGGCGACTGGTCTTCCCGGCTATGCAGGCATCACTTCCCCGGGCAACGCGCGCTCGGCAATTACAGTGGGATCGCTCCACACCCTGGGGACCCTGAGGCGCGACGACGACGTCGTGGGCCCGTACAGCTCCCGCGGTCCGACCTGGCATGACGGATACGCAAAACCCGACCTGCTCGCCCCGGGCCACAAGCTGATTGCGCCCGTCGGACGCGCCAGCTTGCTGGCAACCGCCATTCCCGAGATTCGAGTGGCCTCCTCGATCACGAGGGCGACCCTCGTCTCGCTCACGGGCACGAGCATGTCGGCGGCGGTCACCTCAGGGGTTGCAGCACTCGTCATCCAGGCCAATCGCGCGGCCCGATACGACAGGTACAGCAGACCGCTCAGGCCCGAGGCGGTGAAGGCGGTCTTGCAGTTCACCGCCATCACGATGAAGAACGCCAATCGCCTCCCGTACGACCGGATGACACAGGGTGCCGGTGGGCTGAACGCGGATGGAGCGATCGCATTGGCCGGCGCCATCGACGCTTCGGCGCGCCGCGGCTCCTCGTGGCTGACGAAGAGCGTCGCGCCCGTCAGCGCCATCGGTGGCGCTTCGCTGTCGTGGGCACAGAACATCGTCTGGGGCGACAACATCGTCTGGGGCGACAGCATCTACAGGGCCGAGGCCGCCTGGTACGACGACAACATCGTCTGGGGCGACCGCGTGGACTGGAGCGACAACATCGTCTGGGGCGACAACATCGTCTGGGGCGATCGCCTTGTATGGGAAGACAACATCGTCTGGGGCGACAACATCGTCTGGGGTGATTCTCTGCAGCAAGACAGGGCGACCTCTTACGACGACAACATCGTGTGGGGCGACGACGACAACATCGTCTGGGGCGATGACGTAGACAACATCGTCTGGGGCGATTCTTTGTTCATTCTCGGCAGCTTCTAGTGGGGACCGTTCGAAATTCGATGAGGAGTGAGAAAGCTATGAAGAGGAATGCGTTGCAACACATCGATCCACGGCCGAGACGTAAGGTCGTTTGGGACTAACCAGACGAGACGCCGGCTTTTCAAGCGGCGACCAACCATGACCATCGCACGCGTCTTCGCTTCGCTGGCTCCACTCCGTGATCGGCTGACACGGCAGACAGAGTCGCAGCGCGCGGATGCGCCGGCCCCAGCGGGCACGGCGGATCTGCCCGTCGCCGCTCGTCTATACGTGTCCGCGGTCATCGTGGCCGGCAGCGTCGTCCTGGCGATGCGGTTCCCCGATCAAGTGCCGAATGTCTGGCTCTTCCTCGGGTTGGCGTTCGCGTCGTCGATGGCGTCGGTGCTCAGACTGCACCTGCCCCTCGGCACGAGCTCGTCGAATCTGTCGGTGTCGTACACGATCGACTTCGCGTCGCTGCTGCTCATTGGACCGGAGCTGACGACGGTGGTGGCCGGTGCCAGCGCGGCCACGCAGTCGATCTTCGGTGTCAACCGGCGCAATCCTCCGCTGCGGATCCTGTTCAACATCGCCGCGCTGATCCTGACCGTCCACGCCGCAGGGTTCGTTTTCAGATATTTCGACAATCCCATCAGCGCCTCCGACGTGCGGACGCTGGCCAAGCCAATGGTCGCAAGCGCGCTGGCCTACTATCTCGTCAATACGGCGCTCGTTGCGATTGCGATCGGGCTGACGTCGGGTCAGCGGCCATGGCAGGTGTGGGATACGAACTTTCTGTGGACCGCCCCGAGCTACTTCGTGGGCGCTGGCGCAGCCGCCGCAGGCGTCGCCCTCTGGAATACCGACCAGGGCTGGCTCTTGCCACTCGCCGCAGCGCCCGTCTATCTGACGTTCCGCTCCTACAGCATCTACCTGGACCGAATCTCGTCGGAGAAGCGGCACAACGAGGAAGTTCAGCGACTTCACAAGGACGCCGTGTCAGCCCTCGAGGCCGCCCGACTGTCGGAGGCGAGATACGCTCTGGCTGCTGCCGGCTCGAACGACGGACTCTGGGACTGGGACATTCCCGCAGGCGCGCTGTACTGCTCCGAACGCTGGAAGCTCATGGCCGGGCTCACCGCCTCGACGCCGGTGTCCAACATCGACCAATGGCTTCTCTACGTGCACGAAGAAGATCGACCGGGCCTTCGTGCGGCGCTCGATGCGCACCTGGCTGGACAGAGCACGCATTTCGAGCATGAGTATCGAATTCACCACATAGGCGGGACGCTCAAGTGGGTGTTGTGCCGCGGGATCGCGGTGCGTGACGAGACTGGGCAACCGATTCGGATGGCGGGCTCACAGACCGACGTGACGGAATGGCGCCAGGTTCAGGACACGCTGGCCCGCGCGGCACGCCACGACCACCTCACAGGGTTGCCAAACCGTCGCCTGTTCGGCGAGCTGCTCCAGCGCTCGATCGCCAAGGGTGCGCGAGGCGCCGAACACTACGCCGTCCTCTACGTGGACCTCGATGGCTTCAAGCTCGTCAATGACAGTCTCGGCCACTTGGTCGGTGACCAGTTCCTCGTGGCGATCTCCGAGCGGCTGCAGTCACAGCTGCGGCCAGGCGATGCTCTTGCGCGCCTTGGCGGTGACGAGTTCGCGGTCTTGATCGAGAACTTCATCAGTGCCGAAGAGGTGTGCCTCATCGCCGAGCGACTCCAGAAGTCGCTCACTGATCCGTTTTGTCTGCAGGGACGCGAGCTCTACGCATCCGCGAGCATCGGGGTCGTGTTGGGCGGGCCGCAGTACGCCGCCGTGGACGACCTCTTGCGAGACGCCGACATTGCCATGTATCGCGCAAAGGCGGCCGGCCGAGGCGGGTATCAACTCTTCGACCCCGTCATGCATGCGACGGCCGTGCAGCGCCTCACACTCGAGACTGAACTGCGGCAGGCGATGGAACGAAAGGAGTTCAAGGTCTTCTACCAGCCCATCGTGGAGCTGCCCTCGTCCGAGATCTGCGGTCTGGAGGCCCTGGTCCGGTGGGTGCGGCCCGATGGCCGGGTCGCGGTGCCTGCCGAGTTCATTCCCGTCACCGAGGAGACGGGTCTCATCATCCCGCTGACGTATCACGTGCTGCGAGAATCGTGTCAGCAAGCGGCCAAGTGGCAGAAGATGTTCGGCCGGCCGCTGGCGATGTCGGTCAACATCTCGTCGAGGCTGTTCGCCCGTTCGGATTTTGTGGACGAAGTCGAGCACGCATTGGCGACGAGCGGCCTGCTGGCCGGCAGTCTCCGCCTTGAAATCACCGAGAGCACGCTGCTCAACAACTCGGAGGTGGTGCACCGAAACTTCGAGCGCCTGCGCAAGATCTCAGTTGCGATGTATCTCGATGACTTCGGAACTGGCTATTCGTCGCTGAGCTACCTGCAGCGCTATCCGGTCGATGCGCTCAAGCTCGATCGATCCTTCGTTGCCCTGATGGGCACGCCGGATCACGAGTGCGCCATCGGCAACGCGATCGTGAAGCTAGCTCAGGAGCTTGGCATGGGGCTGATTGCTGAAGGTGTCGAAACAGTCGCGCACGCCGAGCAATTGCTCGCGCTGGGCTGTCCGCACGCGCAGGGACACCTGTTCTCAGCGCCGCAGTCGAGGGACGCGGTGGAGGCGCTGCTCATCAAGGCGTTCGAGGACCCTGAGAGCATCATGACGGCCACTCACAGCTTCCGCAACCTCACCCGCCGCACGGCGTGATCCCGCCCCTTCTCGAGGATGAGGTGAGCACGTTCCCTGGTCGGTAGCACGTTCTCCCTGAGATTGACGAGGTTGATCGTCTTCCAGATCCCGCGTGCCGTCTCGATGGCTTCATCAGTCGTGAGCGCCGCGTATTGGTGGAAGTACGACGACGGGTTCCTGAACACGGTGTCGCGAAGCGTCAGGAACCGCTCGACATACCACTGCTCGACGTCGGCCTCTTGCGCATCCACGAAGATCGAGAAATCGAAGAAGTCTGACACGAACATCGGGAGCGGCCGTCCCGCCCTGCCGCCACCTGTTTGAAGGACGTTCAACCCCTCCACAATCACGATGTCGGGTTGCCGAACGATCTGCTGCTGGTCAGGAACGATGTCGTACGACAGGTGTGAGTAGACGGGGGCGACCACCTCTGGCACGCCCGACTTCACGTCCAGAAGGAACTGCACGAGCCGCCTCACGTCATAGCTCTCTGGAAAGCCCTTGCGATGCAGCAGGGCGCGTTCTTCGAGCACGCGCTGCGGCAACAGGAATCCGTCCGTCGTGATGAGGTCGACCTGCGGGTGACTCGGCCACCGGGCGAGCAGCGCCTGCAGGACGCGCGAGGTCGTGCTCTTCCCGACGGCCACGCTGCCAGCGAGGCCGATGACGAAGGGAACGCGGGGATTGTCGGAGCCGAGAAAGGTTGCGGTGGCGCGCTGAAGGTTGCGCGTCGCACCGATGTACAGATTCAGCAACCGTGAGAGCGGCAAGTAGACGTCGGAGACCTCGTCGAGTGACATGCGCTCGTTGAGCCCAACGAGGCCTCGAAGCTGCGGCTCCGTGAGCGGCAACGGTGTCGCATCGCGCAGCCTCGCCCACTCGGCTCGGTTGAACTCGATGAACCTGGAGACGGCAACTTGCTCGCCCGGGCTGGTCACGGCCCTGTAAGTGTAGCGCGCGGACTCAGCCGACGGTCTTGTGGGAAGAATCGCGCAAAGGCCCAACGGCATTAGAGCCTGAGCATCAGGGAGAGCGCCATCGCGAGGCCGACGAAGACTACGAGACGCCGCACTGTCGGTTGCCCGAGACGTCGTGCCAGGCCCGCGCCTCCGGCGCCCCCGACAATCGCACCGGCCGCCATCACGAGCGCGTCCTGCCCGACCACCAGTCCGCTGAACATGAAGTAGAGCGCCGCAACACCGTTCATGCAGAGGGCCAGCAGATTCTTGAGTGCGTTCATCTGGTGAATGTCCGTGTGGCCCATGATGCTCAGCGCAGCGAGCATGAGGATTCCGATGCCCGCCCCGAAGTATCCGCCATACAAACCGACGAGCAACTGATAGAGCATGGCCCACGAGAGCCAATGAGACGTCTCATCCCTTGACGGCGCCAGATTGAACCGCCTTTGAATCGGCTCCTGCACCATGAACAGACACGTCGCAAACAGAATCAGGATCGGCACCAGGCGGTCGAAGACGGCCGTCGGAGTGCGATGGAGCAACACGGCGCCAACGATGCCACCAACAAGGCTCGGCACAACCAGCGTGTAGACGTGAGGGTCGGCGCCGCGCAATTCGCGACGATACCCCCAGATGCTGCCGAGCGACCCCGGCCAGAGCGCCACCGTGCTCGTCGCATTCGCCGCGACGGATGGAACGCCGAGCCAGATCAGCATGGGAAACGAGAGCAGCGTACCGCCGCCGGCCATCGAGTTGATGGCTCCCGCGAGGCAGGCCACGCCGAAGACCAGGAGTTGGTGCAGCAATCGTGAGTGACGCGGGTTCCGGGGCTAGTTCGGCGGCGCCTCGAGCAAGACGAAGAACAGATTATCGGGGTCCGACATGATCGCCGCGCGACGGCCACCTTGCAATGTCGCTGGTTCTCCGCCGGTCGACACGACAGTGGACCCGGCTGCCTTCAGCTTTCCAATTGTCGAGTCGAGGTCTCGCACTCTCAGTTGAAAGCGTGTGGCCCCCGGATCTTGAAGTCGCGGCCGCACCGCAGCGCTCTCGACGCCGCGGAGCTGAATGAATTCGAAACGCAGTGGCGACCCTGGAACCAGGGCGTTGGTGAGTCGGAGTTCCGCACCCTTGAGGCCCATCAGATCCAAGAGAGGGATGTTGCCGAATGCGCCGACCTGAGGCTGAAATTCCAAGACATCGCGGTACACATGCAGAGTGCGGTCTGTATCTGCGATGGTCAGCCGCACACGAGCGCCGATGATGTTGCTGTCGGCCGGCGCCGTCGTCTCTGGAAGAGGGCTGGGCTGCAAGAGCTCGACGTAGTGTCCGTCGGGGTCACTGAAAATGATCCCCCTCGCCTGGTTGTTGGCGCCAAACGAGATGGGCTCGCCTCCCGGCGTCACCACGCGCACTCCGGCGCGCTTGAGCGGCGCGAACGCCGCGTTGATGTCGCGGACCAAAAGGATCAATGTCGTACCACCAGGGTCCTGCGGCCGCGGAGACACCGGTTTCCTGTCGACACCCTTGAGCTCGACAATCTCGACGCCGACGCTGGCTCCAGGGATCCTCGCGGTCGTGAATCGGAGTTCCGCCCCGGGCATGCCAAACATCTTCAACAGCGCAGGGTCGTTGCCAAAGGGCCGGGGACCCGGTGCTGGCGCCGGAGGAACGGTCAGTCCCAGCAGGCCTCCGTAAAAGTCGATCGCCTTCTCGAGATCCCGAACGATTGGGCTGAAGTTGCCTGAGCCGACAACGACATTCCCGGGGGCGGCGCCCTGCGCGGGCGGGGGAGCTGTCGGAGCGGCTTGACTCGACGCGGCCACCGTTCGAGTGATCAGAGCCGCGGCGATGAGCAACCAAGTGACGCGACGGGTGCACATGGCCGCTGATTATAGTCATCCGCCAATGTTCGGCGCTGGAGACACGACAGTCTCCAGCGGAGGACGACGCGCCCAGGTGTCGAACACTGCGGTCAGATTCAACTGAGTTTTCAGCGCCACGACTTGGTGCGCGCTTTGCTAAGCTGAACCGCAGTTGAGGTGTATCTGATGCGCTTCTGTCTCGTCATTTTGCTGGCCCTGTCTGCCGCTTCCGCCGCCCAGGCTGCCCCGGCCGGCGACCAGGATCAAAGCGAGCAGGATCAACAGGCAGGAATTCAACAGCGGCCGGCGACGCCAGATTTTCTCTTCGGGAGACCCCAAGGGTCGGTCGGCATTCGGGGCTCATGGGTTTTTGCTCGCGCGGACAGCGACTGGTACGACTTCGTGACCGACCAACTCACGGTCGAGGCGAAGGACTTCAACGCAGCCGGTGTCTCTGGCGACGTGAGTTTCAGCATCGCACCTCGCATGGACGCGGTGTTCGGCGTCGAGTTCAGCCAAGCGAAGAAAGGTTCGGAGTACCGTCGATTCGTCGACAACAATCGCCTTCCAATCAGCCAGACAACGCGCCTTCGAACGACGAACCTCACTGGCAGCCTGAAGTTCGCGCTGACTGAACGTGGACGCGGCGTGAGCCGCCTCGCGTGGGTACCGCGCGGCGTCGTACCTTTTGTGGGCGCAGGAGGCGGGGCGTTGTGGTACGGGCTCGATCAGACCGGAGACTTCGTCGACTTCGTGGATCGCTCCGTATTCCCGAACTCCTTCGAATCGCATGGCTGGACACCGAGCGGACACGTCTTTGGCGGCGTCGACGTCAGGGTGCTCCGTCGGATGTTCGTCACGCTCGATGCTCGGTATCAATGGGCCGCCGCCACGCTCAGCAATACGTGGGTCGATTTCGAACCCATCGACCTCGCCGGTTTCAAGCTATCGGCCGGTGTAAGCTTGTTCTACTAGATCGGAGATTGCGGTTCGACTCGCAGGAGAGGAGACGATGAGAACGATCGTCCTCGGCTTTTCGCTCATGGCACTGGCCACGCCGGTGTGGGCTCAAACCGCGCCCGATCCACGATGGTCGGCCTGGCTGGGGTGCTGGGACCTCGTCACGGACGCAGTGAGAGAGAACCTGCCGTCGGCCGAGGCCGCTCTCGAGCCCAGCCGCGCGTCCAAGCAGACGAACAGCCGTGGAGCGCGAGTCTGTGTGGCGCCGGCCCCAGGCGGTGTGGTGCTCAGCACACTCATAGGCGCTCAGCCGGTGCTTGAACAGACCGTTATTGCGGACGGAAGCGACCGCCCCATCTCAGAGCCCGAGTGCAAAGGCACGCAACGAGCCGAATGGTCGAAAGATGGCCTTCGTCTGTTTTCGAACGCCGAGCTGCGGTGCCCGAATCAAGCTCCACGAACGGTGAGCGGCCTCGCACTGCTCGTCGCCAACGGCAGTTGGTTGGATGTTCAGTCCGTCACAATCAATTCTCGCAGCAGCGTTCGCATCCGACGCTATCGACGGGCCGCGGACCAGCCAAACGCCGCTGCGCGCAGCCTCGCAGCTACAAGACTCACATTGGACGACGTCAAGGAAGCTGCAACGAAGGTGAGTGCGCAAGCGCTCGAGGCCGCGCTCATCGAGACGAACTCGACCTTCGGCCTCACTGGCAAGGCGCTGCTGGATCTCGACAAGGCCGGTGTGCCCGATAGCGTGGTGGATCTGATGGTGGCGCTGACGTTCCCTCAAGCGTTCACGGTTGAACGCGCGTCGAGAGACGACCGGGTCACGCCGTTCGACGCCTACCCGTTCTCGGGCGGGTGGGCCCCAGGGTATCCCCTCTGGCCCTACGGCTACGGGTCCTATTTCGGATACGGGTTCAGCGATTACTACTGGTCCCCGTACTATTACTCGCCGTTTGGATACTCGTACCTGGGTTCGTATCCCCCGTATTACGGATCTCCGATCGTGATTGTCGATCCGTCGCCGCCTGGGACCGGCGCTCCGCCCAGCGGCCCGGGCCGTGTCGTCAATGGACTCGGATACACGCGCATCGCGCCTCGAGACGCGTCCGGCGACGCAGCGAGTGCCTCGAGCGGCGGCTCCTCACGAAGTGGTGGAGGAGCACGCGTGACCTCACAGGGGTTCACCAGCGGCGACTCGAGCAGCGGGTCAGGCAGCAGTTCGAGCGGCAGTTCGAGCGGCGGGTCCAGTGGCAGCTCGGGTGGAGGCGGAGGTGGCGGCCGCACGGCCGTGGATCGATAACACCAAAGTTCCGATTTCGTCCATCCTCGTATCTGTAGTACCTGTAGAGCGCACGCTTTAGCGTGCGCTACCGGCGTGGTCAGTCCCCGTAGAGCGCACGCTTCAGCGTGCGCCGGAGCGCCGGAGTGCGCATGCGGCGTGCGCGTGACGATCGGCGCAGCCTACGTGGTATTCTTCAAGCCCTTCTTGCAAGACGCACAACGGACTTGGGAGACAACATGCCGGATCGAATGAGTGTGGTCGGAGGCTGCGCCTTCGCGGCTGTCGCGCTCCTGGCAGTCACCGTCGGCGGCGCGCAGCAGGCGCCAGGCCGCGGCGCCCAACAGGGGGCGGGCCAAGGGCCGGGGCGCGGAGCTGTGCGCCCTGAGTGTCTGCAACCAAAGATATCTGCTGCAGAGTGCAACATCGGCGCGGCGCCCATCAATAATTGGCCCACCCCGCCGCTCGGCGACGGACCTTTTCTCCTCGAGTCAGCCGTGCCCGCCCATCGCAACATACGCGTGGTCGTGGTGGCACGGCTGGAGCAGCCGTGGTCGATCGCATTCCTTCCCGACGGAAACATCTTCGTGACCGAACGCGGCGGGCGGTTGCGAATTCTCCGCAATGGCGTTCTCGATCCAACGCCTGTGGCGGGCGTACCCCAAGTTCGAGCGGCCGGCTTGCAAGGACTCATGGACGTCGTGCTGCACCCCCGCTTCGCCGAAAATCGATTGGTGTACCTGTCGTACCACAAACCTGCCCCCGTTCCTGGCGCGACGACTCCGCAGGGGGCGCCCTTGATCGAAGGCGCCACCACCATCGTGCGCGGTGTGTGGAACGGGACGGCACTGACCGAAGTGCGGGACATCTTCGAATCGGGTGCGACGCGTACCGAGTCTTCACGCATCGGCTTCGGCCGCGACGGCATGCTCTATATGTCGATCAGCGCGTCGGGCACGGGTCCGGACGTGTTCCGCTCAGCAGATCCCAACGACTACGCGGGCAAGACGGTGCGGCTGCGAGACGATGGCAGCATCCCACCGGACAATCCCTTTGTGAACAAACCAGGGTACAAGGCGGGCATCTTTACGCTTGGTCACCGCAACGGCCACTCGATGGCGCTCAATCCGGAAACCGGTGAATTCTGGATGACTGAGCAGGGACCAAACGGGGGCGACGAAATCAACATCCTCAAGCCAGGCGCAAACTACGGCTGGCCATTCGTGAGTCACGGGCGCAACTACATGGGTCGAAGGATTTCGGAGAGCCCCTTCCGAGAAGGCACCGAGCAACCGATCGTTGTCTGGGTGCCATCAATCGCGGTGGCCGGCGGGACCTTCTATACGGGCGATAGATTCCCCGGGTGGAAGCGAAACTTCTTTGCCGGGGGTCTTCGGGAGGGCGAGACGCCGCGTACCGGGCAAATGCAGCGCATCGAGTTCAACGACAAATGGGAAGAGCTCCGGCGCGAACCGATGCTGCGCGAGCTCAAACAACGCATTCGCGACGTGCGCCAGGGGCCGGACGGACTGCTGTATGTCGTCACCGGAGAGGCGCAAGGTGCGCTGCTCCGCATCGAGCCAGTCGACCAGGGCAACTCTGCCGCAGTTCGCTAGGTGACTGAACGCCCCATGCACCGCACAACGCTCACACGAATCTTGGTCGGCGTCGTCGTGATGCTGGCGATCGAGTTCCTTGCGCAGGGCACAAGCCGGGCCGCGATCATCCTGGACGCTTTCGTTATTCGCGTCTACGACAATGCGGGCGTCAAGCCCGCCGACCGATCGGCGGCCTTGCGCCACGCGGCGGAAATCCTGTTCCGCGCCGAGCTCGAGGTCGAGTGGCTCACCTGTCCGGCACACAGAGAAGGATGGGGGTGCGCTCAACCTCCCACTTCTCAAGAAATCATTGTGCGGCTCACCAACAGCCCCCTTCCTGCACAAGAGGGCGCACGACGGGCGTTTGGCCACTCTGCCCTCGCCGGGAGCCCCCGCGAGGGCATCCTGGCTACGGTGTACGTGGATCGCGTGAACTGGCTTGCCGGCACCTTAACGGCGCAGCGCAATCTCGTTCTTGGTAGAGCGATCGCTCACGAAGTTGGCCACCTTATGCTCGGAACCAACGAGCACACCCCCACGGGACTCATGCGTGAGGTGTGGACACCTGAAGAGCTCGCGCGAAATCGCCCGGAGGACTGGCAGTTCTCTCCCGCACAGATTGCGCACCTCCAGACGAGGCTCGCTCACCCTGCCTCCCTCCGCTCGACGGCGAGGAAACAGAAGGCCGCCACGCCGCCTCGACCACGAAGCTAGCAAGCTCCTCCGTAGTCGACTCACAACAAACGTGAGATCGGTCAGATCGCATCTGTAATCGCGTGAAGATCGCACACGCCGGCACATAGCCCGACCCGTTGATGTTTCTTGAGTTCTTGCGATCGGTATGCCAGTTGCGATGTAGACAGGCATGGCGAACACACCGGACTCCAAGATGCAACGGATCCTGATCGTCGATGACGACGCGGTAACTCGGCAGGGCCTTGTCGAGCTGCTCTCGCACGCCGGCTACGAGTCAGTTGGCGCCGGCACCTTGAGGGCTGCCATGGACGAGCTCGAGCACGACGCGCCGGACCTGCTTATTACCGACGTTCGTTTACAGGGGTACAACGGCCTGCAACTGCTGGCGATGGGACCGCCGGCCATCCCAGCAATTGTCGTTACCGGGTTCCCGGATCGGATGCTTGAAACCGACGCACAAAAGATGGGTGCCGAATATCTCGTAAAGCCCGTCTCACCAGCCGCGTTGCTTGATGTGGTCCGTCAGAAGCTGAACCGGTCGCAAGCCGCTTTCAGTCCAGCCAGACGATGGACGCGGAGAGCTGTCAGCACGCGACTCACGGCACTCATTCAGGACGTTCCCGCCCGCGTTCTCGACATCAGCTATGGCGGGCTCCGCCTGGAGATCGACCGGGCGCTCCGAACGCGGCTGCCGTACTCGCTTTCGGTGACGCTGCCCACGTCGAACATGGCAATAGACGTCAATGTGGTGTGGCAGAGACCGAGCGGGTCCAGCGGATGGCTCTGTGGCGCAGAGGTCCCCGAACCCAGCTCCCCGGTGTGGCGCCAGCTCGTCGACGGGCTGGCGTTCTAATCGCCTCGCCAGCCCTAGTTCGAGCTGGGTGCTTGCCGAGCCTTCCGCTGTCGCCGAACCTTCAGCAGCACCATCCCCAGCACCGCCATAGTGACGGCCACGATAACCACCATCATCGGAACTCCCTTCGATTAATGACCAACTGCTGGGCGGAAGGGCAACGCTCGTACCGTCGTGACCGGCTCGACTCGTGGACCGAACTAATCCCCTGCCCATCTGAGGCTTAGAGCGACTAGATGGACGCCGGTCGTGCACATTTTCGCTAGCGCCATCGACGACGGTCTTCGTTGCCGGCTTGCAGAACCGTCGAACAGGAGGGCCCGATGAACAAGCCCTGGCGTTTCGTTCTGATGCCCCACTTTTGGCTTGCGCGAGACTGGCTATCGGTGCGATCTTCTCCAGACGTGTCCGAAAACAATAGCGATTCCCCATTCTCCGCGTCCGCCGATTCGGGGGTGCCTGGCCTCATCGACCAATACCGCCAGCAGCGGAAAGCCTGGCTCGCACAGGCCGATGAGTTAGTTCGCCTCCGTGACGAAGTGCGCTCCGCCGCGGAGCGAGAGGCAATGGACATCGTCACAGCGGCGCGCCGCGACGTGCGCCACATCGTGGTCGCAGCTCGACGCGAGTTGATGGTCTTGACGGCCCAGTTGCATGCGGCAATGGAGGCGGTTGACCAGTCTTCGGTGCCCCCGACGATCGCGCTCCAAGACAACGAGACGAGCTCGGTGGGCTCGGAGGTCTCTTCAGCGCAGGACTCTCTCGGCGTGACGCGGGAACTCGTCCTCGGGGCTCGACGTGAAGTTCGGGGCGTCCTCGACGAAGCACGTGCCGAGATCGAGGCCCTCGCCTCAGAGGCGCCGATTCCCTTTCCCACGCAGCAGAGCGCTCCCGTCGAACCGACACTCCCGCGAGTCGAGACGGCAGTCCCGCGAGTCGAGACGGCACTCCCGACGATCGAACCGGCACTCCCGAGAGTCGAACCGGAAGCAGGGAGAGTCGAACCGGAACTCCAGAGAATCGAACTGGAACCCCGGAGAATCGAGAAGCTGTTTTTCGAGGAAGCGAAGTGGGCGCCTACGCCCCAACCACCGCCAGTCGACAGGCTCATGTCCGAGGCGGAGCCCTCCAGCATCTTCACCGAGACTTCGAGCATATTTTCGCAATCCGACGAAATTGGTTTCTCGGGGCTGAGTAGACCGAGCGGGGGGCCGTTCGGTGTCCTGCATTCGAATGGAGGGCAACCGCAGCGTCCTCGTTCGTCGATGGTTATCGTCGGAGCGATCGCCGCCGCTGCCGTGCTCTTCACCTCGGGGACAGCCTGGTGGCTCTTCTCTGGCGACAAGTCGGCCACGCGTGAGCCTGAGCCGGCCCCTGCGGCCGTGACAGCGCCGCCAACGGAATCCACTCCGAACAGCGTTCCGGCTCCAACAGTCTCGACCGCTCCTTCGACCAATGAAAGCAACGAGGCGTCTCTCATCCTCGAAGCGCGTCGGCCATCCTGGATCCGGGCATCGATCGACGGTCAAGCAGATGCCGGTCGCTTGTATCAGAAGGGCGAAAAGAAGCGGATTGTCGGCGCACAAGCAGTGGTGATTCGCGCTGGAGACGCTGGGGCCGTGTACGTATCTGTAAACGGCGAGCAAGCGCAACCACTTGGCGCTAACGGCGCTGTGATGACACGCCGGTACGTGATCGAGGAAGCGGACGCTCCGAAAGCGCGGCCGGTCGCCGGCCCATCAGAGAAGCGGGACAGCGAGAATCGTACGGCCACAACCGCACCGAGTGAAAGCCCCGTTGCGCTGGCAGTAGAGAACAGCGGGCGACCAGCTGCAGCTCGCGCGGACTCCCGTTCACCAAGGCCGGTCGTACCGAATCCCGCGTCGGCGCCCGCGGCGTCCAAGGAGCCGGCGACGGCCAAGGACGGCCCTGGGGCGCGTCCGGACCTCGTGGTGGCTGGTCAGCAGTGGCTCGACGCGTATCAGCGACGCGACCGCGAGGCGATGTCCACTGCTGGGACCGACAACATCACCGTAACAGACGAACGGGCGACTGCAGAACGATTTCCATCATGGCAAAACGGCGTGCAGCGCGACCTCGATCAAGTTGAACTCGCTCTCACTGGCGACACCGCTCTGTTGACTGCTCGAATGACGGAACGCACGGAAGGCGGCCCAGCGACTGCGCAGCCGCACGTCTCTCGCGTTTCACAAATCTGGGTCCGTCGCGCCGGACAGTGGCGCCTCGCCGACGTACGGATCATCGCCGAGAACCGACTCAATCAGATCGTGCGCTGAGCCTCAGCCGCGCCGCAAATGCTGAGGCAGGCTGACATTAGGTCGGCTCCTCCGCCAAACCCTCGCCACGCCTTCTCAGAAAGACACCTCCTTGCCACGGATTTGTTGGTATGCCGTTGGCTTGCACACTTTCTAGAGAAAAAATGAAAAACGCCACCGCGATGATTCCCTTCCCGGTTCCTGCGGGAAAGGAAACTAGCCCTCCGACTCCAATCGATGAAATCACCGTCATCGGCGACGGCGACGGCATCGGCGAGTTCGACCTCGAAACCGGCGAGACCGGACCCGTCGAACCAACCGGATTGAAGAGCGTGGCCTGGAGGCTTTGGTCTGCGCGTCCGGTTCGTCGCCCCGGTTGGTTGATCGTTGTTCTCGCCGTCCTTGCAATCGCGCAAGTACCTATCGTTGTACTCTGGGCGCTGAAATCTCGAGTCGACTTGCCGGCGTCCACGGGAACTGTGGTGATCGACACCGAACCCACTGGGATTGAGGTGACGGTGGACGGAAAGGCCATGGGACTTTCGCCACTTGAGATTCGGCTGGCTCCGGGTCAACGAGTCGTCGAATTGCGACACGGCGATGTCGTTCGCTCAGTCGCGCTGATGGTCAAGGGCGGCGAAACCCTGCGTCAGCGTTTTGAATTCGTCCCCAGCGCGCCGGCCGTGGCGGGCGACGCCACGACCGGCACACTCCAAATCACGACCGATCCCTCACGGGTGACCGTGGTGGTGGACGGCACAGCCCGCGGCCTCTCGCCGCTCTCCATCGCCGATCTCGCAATGGGCCCGCACAGGCTGGTCGTGCGCTTCCCCGCTGGTGCGGTCGAACGGGAGGTTCAGGTTCATGCCGGCACCACCGCGTCGGTGCAAATCGCGATGCCGTCGATGCCCGGCGTGGCATCAGGCTGGGTCGCGATCGACGTCTCCAGTCCTTTGCGAATTTCGGAAGCCGGGCGATTCCTTGGCACCACCGATATCGATCGGCTCATGCTGCCTGTGGGAGAGCACGTGCTCGACATCAACAGCGACGAACTGGGATACGGGGTTCAGCGAACAGTACGCATCGCGGCAGGTGCGACGGCGACCATCCAGCTAGAGCTGCCTCACGCCACGCTGTCGATCAACGCCCTTCCGTGGGCCGAGGCATGGGTTGATGGAGAGAGCGTCGGGGAAACACCGATAGGCAACCTGTCGCGAACAATTGGCCGACATGAAGTCGTGCTCAAACATCCCGAGCTTGGTGAACGTCGGGAATCGGTCATTGTCTCGATGAAGCAGCCGGCGCGCGTGAGCGTCGACCTGCGGAAACGGTGAGGTCCCGTTCCCTAGGCGGTTCCGTCGACGAGCATTCGCCAGGCTGGGTTCTGGTCGTCGACGACTGCCGCGCCGCAAAGCCAGGCCCCACTTCGGTTTCGGTTTGCCCACACGACGTCCACCTCGAGCGACATATTGCGAGCGGGGAATGTGAGGCGAACGGACGGGGGCACACTGAGTCCTGATGGTCCCTGCATCTCGAACCGGAGCCCGCCATAGCTGACGTCCAGCAAACGCGCCGGCAATGTGTTGACTTCCATCGGCACGTCGGAGGCGAGCCTCTTCCTCGGTGAGTGTCGGCGCTCGGCATGCAGTGGGGCCGGAGCCAGCAACCGTTTGATCAGCTCGATCAAAGCGGCGGACGAAAACGGTTTGACCAGGTACTCCGCGCCTAGCCGACGCGCGTCTGCCTGCAGGACCTCGTCTGGAAACCCGGTGACGATGATGGCGGGAATGGGCCGCGGGTTGAGGAGAACGAGCTGCAAGCCATTGAAACCGTCCAGCCGAACGTCGGCAATCAGCAGGTCTGGGCTTTCCTGCTCCAACGCCCGTCGGCCGTCGCGGAACGTGCCGGCTGTGATCGCGTCGAAGCCTGCCTGACGAAGAAGCTCCTGCAGACCCACGCGCGTGGCGACGTCGTCTTCAACGATGAGAATCCGAGGCGTCATGCCCATGTCGTCGCGCGCACGCTGAGGTTCACGCAGCCCTGCAGCGAGCGTTTGTGTCCTTCCGAAATATTCTTGTTCGCGAAGCGTAGCGCGAATGCAACCGACGATCCGCTGAAAACCTGCGACAAACCAATGCAGCTCGCAATCTTATCGGTCTGGCCCGCGACAAAAGTCTGCGCGAGACGGCGAAAGTCGAGGACAGACGTGAAGTGGATCACCGCGACTCCTGCTGAACCCTTCGAGCTCATCTGCTTTGCGTAGAGCGCATCGTACACGCGAAGTCGTGCTGTGCCTGCGTTAGAATCCGCTTCGCGTGAAATTTTCTGCGAACCCCTTGGCATCACGCTCAATCGCATATTCGGATCGCGGGAAGGGGATTCAAGTCGAGCGGTATTAGAACATGCCTTCGCCTAGGAATTTCTAACGAATTGGTGTGTAATTGTCCGATGCGGTTTCTGCTTCTCCCACTGTTCCTCCTTGGCTGTGCCGGGAGCGTCGCCGCACAAGGCGACACTCGCCTCGCGGACGCGGCAATGGCTCGAGATGCTGCGGCGATTCGAACGCTGCTAGGTCAGAAAGTAGACCTCAACACGCCAGGGAAAGACGGCACGCCCGCGTTGCACTGGTCGGTTCGGGTGGATGACCTGGAAACAGCGCGCCTGCTGGTCGGCGCCGGAGCCGACGCCAAGAAGGCCAACAGATACGGCGTCACGCCCCTTTCGCTCGCAGCCACAAACGGGAACGCCTCCATGCTCCGCTTGTTGCTCGACGCAGGCGCCGACGCCAACTCCGTCGATCCTGCCGGTGAGACAGCGTTGATGATCGCGGCGCGTGCTGGAACGCTCGAAGCGGTGAAAGTACTGCTCGATCGTGGCGCCGTCATCGATGCCACGGATCCGGCGTTTCAGCAGACGGCCTTGATGGTTGCCGTCAGGGAAAACCATCCCGATGTGGTCAAGCTTCTCGTTGACCGCGGCGCTCGAGTGAACGCGAAAACGAGAACAGGGACGACGCCCCCGTGGATTCTGCCCAACTCTGTACCAGGATTCGGCCATGGTGTGGGCATCGTGCGCGGCGGTCTCCCCGAGCGGGGCTCGCGTGCACCGATTCCTGGATCCCTCTCTCCGCTGCATTATGCGGCGCGTGACGGCAGGCTCGATATTGCGCGGATTCTCTTGAACGCCAAGGCCGACATCGACCAGGTCGACGCGAATGGCATCACGCCTCTCCTCATGGCGATCACCAACACCCACGTGGACGTGGCGCGCTTCCTGATGGACCAAGGGGCCAACATCAACGCGGTTGATTGGTACGGCCGAACCCCGTTGTGGGCGGCGATTGAAACGCGCAACATGGACGTGGACAACGCAACGTTCGAGAACAGCGTCGATCGCGGACCGTTCCTCGAGTTGATCCAAATCTTGCTCGAGCGGGGCGCCAACCCGAATATCAGGATGAAGGAAGTCCCGCCGATCAGAAGGCAGTTCTTGCGCGTTACCGGCTCTCTCGCCTGGGTCGACTTCACGGGTCAAACGCCATTCTTGACCGCCTCGCTCGCTGGAGATCTGGACGTGATGCGTCTGCTGCTCAAGAAGGGCGCCGATCCACTCATTCCCACGTTTGAAGGAACCACGGCGCTGATGGCGGCCGCCGGCGTGAACTGGGTGTACGACCAGACCTACGATACCGGGCAGAAGGCGCTGCTCGAAGCGGTGCAACTCTGTTTCGAGCTCGGCATGGACGTGAACGCGATCAATTCGATGGGCATCACAGCTGCCCACGGGGCGGCCAATCGCGGCTCCGATGAAATCCTGCGGTTTCTTGTAGAGAAGGGGGCGAGGCTCGACGTCAAGGACAAGGAGGGCCGGACTCCGCTCGCGTGGGCAGAAGGCGTCTTCCTTGCGACACACCCGGCGAAGCCGAAGCCGAGCTCGATTACACTAATCAAGCAGCTGTCGTCGAAGCCGGCGACGCAACAATGAAGAAGCGCAAACACGACGCGTTCACATCCTCCGCGTGCGTCTTGGTTGCCGCGCTGGTGACGGTTGCGATCGTCCGAGGCGACGCACAGAGCGCTGGCCCACCGCAGCCGCCGGCCACTCAAGCCGCAAACCAGGGAGCGCCCGAAGCGGTGTTCCTCAACCAATACTGCATCACCTGTCACAACCAACGCCTCAAGACGGCTGGATTGGCGCTCGACTCCCTGGATGTATCGCACGTCGCCGCGGACGCGGAAACATGGGAAAAGGTCTGTACGAAAAATTCGGACCGGCATGATGCCCCCGAGCGGCGCTCGCCGGCCCGAGCGGAATGCGCTCGACGCGTTCGCCACGCAGCTTGAAAATCGTCTCGACGGCGCCGCCGTTCAGGGCGCCAATCTCGCAACGCCGGCCCTCCATCGGCTCAACCGCACCGAGTACGCCAACGCCATCCGAGATCTACTGGCCCTCGACGTGGACGTCTCGACGCTCCTCCCCGCCGACGGTTCAAGTGAAGGATTCGACAATCTCGCCGAGGCGCTCGGCGTGTCACCGTCCCTCATCCAAGGCTACGTGTCGGCCGCACTGAAGATTAGCCGGCAGGCGGTGGGGGACCGGACACTCATTCCATCGCAGATCACGTACGCCGCACCGGGCGGCCTATCGCAGGACCGTCACATCGAAGGCCTTCCTCTCGGGACTCGGGGAGGACTGCGCTTCACGCACACGTTTCCGCTCGACGCCGAATACGAGTTCAGCGTGGTCGGTGGAGGCGGTGGCGGACCTGGCGGCCCCGGAGGCGCGGCGACCATCGACATTACACTCGACGGCCAGAAAATCGCGGTCGCCAATCCGCGCAGCTTTCGACTGCCCATCGCGGCTGGGCCGCGAGCGGTCGGTCTGGCCTTGGTCGATCGCCAGCGAGCGGCCGGCGTTGACGAGGTGGACCCGGACTTCAGGGCCAACGGGGTGTTCACGGCGGTCGGTGGCGTACAGACCGTGACCATCACGGGACCATTCAATCCGACAGGCACGGGAGACACGCCGAGCCGCCGCAAGATCTTCGTTTGCCGTCCTTCGCCCCTTCGAGAGCCTCAGGGTCGTCCCGAGCCCGGCCGAGCGACGACAGCCAATGAGGAGTCGTCTTGCGCACAACGCATCATGGCGACGCTGGCGCGGCGCGCGTATCGTGGGCCGGTTGCCGACAGCGAGCTCGCAACGTTAATGAGCTTTTATCGGCTGGGCCGCGCGGAGGGTGACTTCGAATCAGGCATCCAGCAGGCGTTGGCACGTGTGCTGGTCGCGCCGCGGTTCGTGTACCGTGCCGAAGAAGAGCCTCAGACGATCGCGGCGGGATCCGCCTATCGCGTCAGCGACGTCGATCTCGCTTCGCGGCTTTCGTTCTTCTTGTGGAGCAGCATCCCCGACGATGAGCTGCTCGATGTTGCCAGCAAGGGCCAGCTTCGCGACGCGACCGTGCTTGGGCGACAGGTACGGCGGATGCTCTCCGACCCCAAATCGGATGCGTTGATCAAGAACTTTGCGGGTCAGTGGCTCTACCTGCGAGAGCTGGCAAACGTGCAAACGGACGCCAAGAACTTCGACGAGAACCTTCGTCAGGCTTTTCGGCGCGAGACCGAGATGCTCTTCGAAGCGATCGTGCGCGAGGATCGCCCGCTGCTCGACCTGATCGATGCCGATTACACCTTCGTGGACGAGCGACTGGCGCGTCACTACGGTCTTCCCGATGTTCGCGGCAGCTACTTCCGGCGAGTCTCGCTTGGTCCGACCAACCCGAGACGCGGTCTGCTCGGTCAAGGCAGCATGTTGACGGTGACATCCGTCTCGACGCGCACGTCCCCAGTGTCTCGCGGCAAATGGGTTCTCGAGAATCTGCTCGGCACTCCCGCGCCGGTGCCACCGCCGGGCGTCGAAACAAACCTGGACGCCGATCCGAATGCCGCCAAGCCGACGTCGCTGCGGCAGCGGCTCGAGCAGCATCGCGCCAACCCTGTGTGCGCGTCGTGCCACAAGATCATGGACCCGATGGGGTTCGCCCTGGAAAACTTCGATCTGGTCGGCACGTGGCGCGACTCCGATGGCCCAACGCGAATCGACGCGACCGGCCAACTGGCAGACGGAACGCCCGTCAACGGCCCGGCGGATCTCCGACGGGCACTCTTGAGCAGATCTGACGCGTTCTTGACGACCGCGACCGAAAAGCTGATGACCTACGCCCTGGGGCGACCCGTTCACTATTACGATATGCCAGAGGTGCGGTCGATCGTTTCTCGGACGGCTCGCAACGGCAACCGCTTCTCCAGCGTAGTTTTGGGTATCATCGAGAGCGCGCCGTTTCAGATGAGAATAAAGCGGTAGCATCCGGCTTCAGCCGCAGGCCACGAATTGGAGTGAGCATGTTCGTCACGAAGAAGCATCTGTCGCGCCGCACCTTTCTCAATGGCGTCGGCGTGACGCTGGCTTTGCCCCTTCTCGAATCGATGATCCCTGCGGCAACGGCGTTGGGGCAGACGGCTGCCAAAGCCCGCACGCGGCTCGGGTGCATCTACTTTCCACACGGCGCCATCATGAACAAATGGACGCCGGCCACCGAGGGCGCGGGCTTCGAGCTCTCAGAGATCCTTCAGCCCCTGAAGCCGTTCTACGGTCAGATGAACGTCATCAGCGATCTCCGACACGCGCTGGCGTACGGGAGCGGTGCCACGGCCAATCACAACCGAGCGGCCGCGTCCTTCCTGAGCGGGGCGTTCGCCAAAGTCGGAGCACAGGCACATCTTGGGATCACGGTGGACCAGGCCGCCGCGCGAAAGATCGGACAGGACACGCCGCTCCCGTCGGTCGAATTGATGATCGAGGAAGCGAGCCTGAACTGCGGCGACGGCCTCAGCTGCTCCTACCGGGACACGATCTCGTGGCAAGGGCCCGAGTCTCCCCTTCCGATGCAGAACAACCCGCAGGTGGTGTTCGAGCGGCTGTTCGGTGACGGGAACACGAGCGAACAGCGGAAGAGGCGTCGCCAGCAGTCTCTGAGTCTTCTCGACTCCGTCCTGGAAGAGGCAGCGGCTCTGCAGCGAAAGCTCCCTGCGGCCGATCGCGGTCGCATCGATCAGTACCTGAGCGACGTGCGAGAAATCGAGCGGAGAGTCCAGAAGGCCGGGCAGCAGGTGTCCGACGATCTCCCGGTGCCCAGCGCGCCGACGGGAGTTCCCAAGGACGTCGAGGAACACGTCAAACTGATGTTCGATCTCGTGGTCCTCGCCTGGCAGGCCGAGATCACGCGCGTGTCCACGCTGCTGCTTGCCAAGGAGCTGAGCAACGCCGTCTATCCCAAGAGCGGTATCCGCGACGCGTTCCACATCCTCTCCCACCACTCGAACGTGCAGGAGAACAAGGAGCGATTCGCCCTATTGAACCGCTACCACGTCAACCTGTTCGGGTACTTCCTCGGCAAGCTGCAAGCAACGCCCGACGGCGATGGGACGCTCCTCGATCACTCGATGGTGCTTTACGGCAGCGGCTTGAGCGACGGCAATCAGCACAACCACACGGATCTGCCGATCATCCTGGCCGGCGGCGCGTCGGGCCGACTCAAAGGCGGACGTCACATCCGGAATCCCAAAAACACCGCGATGGCCAATCTATTGGTGGCCATGCTCGACAAGCTGGACGTTCCGACGGAGAAGTTCGGAGACAGCACCGGAGTCGTCGCCATATAGAGACAGTCAAGTCAACGGAGAGGACGGAGGAAACGGTTCTACACGGAGGAACGAAGAGACGGAGAGTTTCTTTCATTCTCCGTTGCTCCGTTTCTCCGTGTGTAACCGTTTCCTCCGTGATCTCCGTTTCCACGTCCTACTTCCTGACGAACTTCCGGATCGTCCCCAGGAAATCTGATCCGTAGAGATTCCCCTCGCGATCCACCGTGACACCCTCGGCAAGCGACGAGCCCGCGGCGTAGGGATATGGGCACGGGTCTGGAATGAGTGACCGGACCGAACCATCGCGAGCACTGCCGATGCGGATGCCTCTCCGCGTCCCTGGATTGAAACCGTAGCCGGTTTGCGGAAGTGACAGCTGCCCGGTATTGGTGCGCCCGTCTCTGGACTCTGAGTCGGCGACGTAGATCACGTCGTTTCGATCGATATACATGCCGCTCGGCCTGCCGAACTGAAACCATTGCGCGACGAACTTGCCTGTCTGATCGAAGATCTGGATTCGATTGTTCTGGCGATCGCCGACAAACAACCGACCCCGCGAATCGAATGCGATCGTGTGCACGACGTCGAATTCCCCGGGACCCATTCCCTTCTTTCCCAACGCGCTGATGAACTTGCCGGTCGAGTCGAACTTCATGATGCGCGCATTACCGGTTGCGGTTCCGCCCCCCGCATGGCCATCGGCGACGTAGACGTCCCCGTTCGGTGCGACCGCGACCTCGGTTGGCTGATCGAACTCATCGAGGCCCGCGCCCGCGACTCCGGCTTTGCCGAGCGTCATCAGGCGCGTTCCGCTTGGGGAGAACTTGTGAACCTGTTGGCCCTTGCCAGGCACGATCCCGTTGTCAGCGACCCAGACGTTACCCTCCCGATCGAGCGTAATCTTGTGGGGGCTGACGATCAGGCCGCGGCCGAAACTCTTCAGCAGCTTCCCCGAAGTATCGAACTGGAGGATGGGATCGAGCGGCGAATCGGCACACGACGAGCCGCCGGCCCCGGACGCGCCGCATCGATCGATGGCCCAGACCGTTCCGTCCGGGCCCGCATAGACCCCCGCCGTCGATCCCCATTTCCTTCCGCCCGGCAACTGGCCCCAGTGCACACCTGGTAGGTACGGGTTGGGCAAATCGTTGCGCGCGCCAAGCAGTGACACGGCCGGCAGTCCAACTGGATAGGCTGAAACCGGAAAGACTGGAGACGCGGTCTGGCCTCGCCCGCCTGGTGAGGCGGCACCGCCAGGAGGCACGCCGCATGAATCAGCGAGGGGGCCCGCCGAGGATCCCTGGGCAGGGTCGGCGGCTCCCGTACGGCCCTGTGCCAAGACGTTCTCACCACCGTTCCCGACAACGCAGGTTGCGGCCACGCCAAGAGCCGCGGCAACCGACTGCAGGCAGGTCCACGCGCGACGTGCACCACACATGGCATCGCTCCTTCCAACCCTCATCGAGCCGGGAAAGCCTCCTGAGGACGCGACTTACGATACACCCAGGATCGCCTTCCCTACCCGGAGCCCGTTAAAGCGGCGCATGTCGAGGCCGATTCCCTTGACGAGAAGGGCTTGTCCCCGTGACGCGACAAGCTCGGAGAGGCTCTCGATGGTTTCAGCCCCCGCGCCTTCGAGTGAGACGACTCGCGTGGAGGCCCGCAGGCGGCGCACGATCTACGACACGCTCGCCGAACAGCCTTTCGACGACCTGACGGCTCTCGCGGCCGAGATCTGCGGTACGCCCATCGGCGTCCTGACACTCACGGACACGGAGCGGCATTGGGTCAGGTCCGCGTCCGGACTGGATGCCGGTGACACGCGAATGCTCCTGTTCTGCGCCCCGGCTCTCTTCGAACGGGACGGAGCCTTCCTCATCCCCGATGCGATGAACGATGCACGTGTGGATGACCCAGAGCTCCTGCTGAAGGAACCGAGTCTGAGATCTTTTGCAGGAGTCGTGGTCCGGTCCTCCGACGGTCATCCTCACGGCACGATTGGTGTCGCCGACCACTATCCGCGCGAGTTCTCGGCACAGCAGTTGTCGGCGCTTCGCCGCCTCGCTCACCAGGCCACAACCCTGATCGAGTTGATGTCCGCGGTAGACCAACGCGTGGCGGACTTGGCGAAGCAAGAACAGTCCGATGCCGACAGCGCTGCGCAGATGCTCGAACGGAGCGAGAATCGGTTTCGCGAAGTCGTCGAACACGTGACCGACGTGTTGTTTGAGCAGGACGTCTTGGGGCGGTGGACATTCCTGAATCCCGCGTGGTACGACATCACCGGATTCACCGTCGAGGCGAGCCTGGGGCGCCACTTCTTCGAGTTCGTTCACCCCGAAGACGCGGAGGGGACTCGCGCACGCTTCGAAACGCTGATGGCCGGAGGGATCCACCACGGCGCCCAAGGTGTTCGTTACATGACAGGCGGCGGCCATTACCGCTGGATGGAGGCGCGCGCAAAGAGGATCCTGAGCTGCGATGGCAGGCCAGTCGGCACCATCGGGACACTCCGCGACGTCACCACGCAGCGGGCGCTGGCCGACGAAATCTCCCGCGCTCACGCGCAGGCCGTTCGATCATCGTCGATGATGTCGGACTTCGTTGCCAACATGAGTCACGAAATCAGGACGCCGCTCAACGGCGTCATGGGACTCACGACTATTCTCCTCGATACGGAGTTGACGCCCGAACAACGGCAGCTCGCAACAGGCGCTCAGCATTCGCTCGACACACTTCTGGCACTCGTCAACGACATCCTCGACATATCCAAGATCGAGGCTGGCAGCCTCATCATCGAGCAGGTTCCGTTCGAGGTCCGCTCGTGGATCGCCGAGGTTGCCGAGCCCGCGTTTGTGCGTGCTCGCAAGAAGGGCCTGAACGTTGATGTTGGAGTTGCGCCGAGTGTCCCGGGCCGACTGATTGGCGACCCCGGCCGAACCCGGCAAATCCTGACGAACCTATTGGACAACGCCGTAAAATTCACGGCTGCCGGCGGCGTGTCGGTATTCGTCGATGAGTGCGCGTCGGAGAGCGACCAGCGCATGCTGCGGTTTTCCATCAAGGACACGGGAATCGGCATCCCGGCTGAGCAACAGACTGTGGTGTTTGAGAAATTCCGCCAGGCCGACAGCTCGACGACCCGCCAATATGGTGGAACCGGACTCGGACTCGCGATCTGCCGGCAGCTCGCCACGCTGATGGACGGCGAGATCGGATTGCGCAGCGAAACCGGCAGCGGCTCGATATTCTGGTTCACGATCCCGCTGAGACCGGCGGCCCATGTCGTCGAGACCCCGCCGCAAACAACCGCGTCACAACGACCTCGAGCCTTGCAGAAATCGCCGGAGGTCCTGCTCGTCGAAGACAACGCCACTAATCAGCTCGTGGCGCGGCGGTTCCTGGAAAAGGCCGGCTGTCGGGTGGACCTCGTTGAGAACGGCGCCGAGGCTGTTGCGCGAGCCAATGAGCGCGTCTTCGATGTGATCTTCATGGACTGCCAGATGCCCGTCATGGACGGGTACGAAGCCACGAAGCGCATTCGTCAGGGCACGCTCTGCGCGCACGTCCCGATTGTGGCCATGACCGCGCACGCGATGACGGGTGACCGGGAAACGTGCCTGGCGGCTGGAATGACGGACTACCTTTCGAAGCCCCTCAAGCCCGAGCTGATCGCGGCCGTGCTCGAGCGCCTGCTGCAACCCTTGAGATAGCGGCAGTCAGACTGACTGTCGTGGGGGTCGGCTTAGCGACCTCAGACTGACTGTCGTGGGGGCCGGCTTTAGCCGGCCCGGATGTACTCCAGCAACGCCTCGCGGGAATAGACAAGCGACCCCCAGAATTCGTAGTCCTCTGGCACAGTGACAAGTCCGGAGCGGACTGGATTCGCAATGACGTACCTGGCAACTGTTCGCGTGGCCTCCTCGTCTCGCAGAACGCGCTCGTGCCCGAACCGCTGCCACAACATTTCGCGCCTGCGTCGCGAGAGATAGAAGCCAGAGTATTGCTTCGCGCCTCGAATGAAGCGCTTCAGGTCTGAGTCTTCGCGCTCCCCTTCGACAAGCAGATGAACGTGATCGGGCATGAAGCAGTACGCAATAACGGCGACATTCTGCTGCGTCGAAGCGCGCGCAAACTGATCGAGGACGAGCGCGACGCTCTCTGCATCTCGAAAGTGAGTCTTGCGCTCGTCTGTACAAAACGTGAGAAGGTAACGATGGAATCCGACGTACTCAATCCGCGGAGGTGTTCTGGGTACCGCGACACTATCGGAACGGCAGCAATGCACGGGCCGCCTGAAGGCGGCCCCCACGACTGTGGGCAGGACTGTGTGGGGGCCGGCTTTAGCCGGCCCGTATGTACTACTAGTTGGTGGTGTTCGCTGTCTTCCCCGCGGCGACGTCCATGATGAGCCGAGTCAGCAGGTAGAGGCGCGGCTCGATCGAGCGCACGTCGATGTATTCGCGCTCGTTCGAATGCCCTCCAAATCCTTGCGGGCCGAATCCTTCGATGACGGGCGCTTTCGTGTTGAGGGCAGCGAACGCGGCGTCTGTACCTCCACCGGTCGAAACGTCGAGAACGCCGAGAGACTTACCGATCGTCGCGTACACTTTCGTCGCGTGCGCCCCAAGGGCTCGAGCCGCAGCTGAGGGTTCGAGTGGTGGACGACGACGCTCGACGACGACGCTGATTTGCGCATCGCGGATCAGCTGATTCTTCACTCGCTCACGAACCTTCGATTCAAGCACGTCCCAATCGGAGACCCTCGAGACCCGCGCGTCAGCCAGCGCTTCAGCCGCTGCGGGAATCACGTTGCGCGTGCCCCCAGCCGTCGCAACAGTCCAGTTCATTTTCAGTCCGGTACTCGGATCCGAGAGGTCTCGCATCTGCATGATCTGGTGAGCCAACTCATACAGCGCGTTTCGTCCCTCTTCCGGCGCGCTTCCCGCGTGAGACGCGCGGCCCTTGACCCGCAGAATCACGGCTCCGTTCCCCGACGTCGTCAACCGAAGACTATCCGTGGCGCCGGCGCCTTCGCACGAGAACACGACATCGTGCTGACTGCCGAGTCTCGAGATCAGGTTGCGAGATCCAGGAGAGCTGATCTCCTCGTCACCGTTGATGAGCACTGTGATGAGCCCGTAGTCCCGCGTGTTCAGCGCCTGCAGAGCCGCCACCGTGTGCAGGATGAGCGCGACGCCGCTCTTGTCGTCTGAAATCCCGAGACCGTACGCCCGGTCTCCCTCGACCCGAAACGGCTGTTGCGCACCCATTCCCTTCTCATACACGGTGTCCATGTGGGCAAGCAACAGAATGCGTTTCGTTCCAGTTCCTCGGAACCGCCCGACGACGATCCTGCCAATCTGTGCGGGCGTGTCTTCCATGCGGTACACGTCGGCACCAGGCGATACGACCTCTACTTCTCCGCCGAGCGCTCGGAGTCTGTTCGCGATGAGGTCTGAAATCCGGTTCAAGCCATCGATGTCTCTACTGCCCGATTCGATCGACACGAGCTCCTTCAGCGTGCTCATGAAGGGCGCCTGCTGCTGGCGCACGCGCGCGAGGACTGGATCCACTGCCTGAGCGAAAGTCAGCATGCCCGCCAGGGACACTCCGAGCAGAACGGTCGCCACTCGCTTCATGAGGGGGCTATCTTATCCAGAATGAGGGATCGGGGATCGGGGATCGGGGATCGGGGATCGGTCGACTGCGAGAAGGAAGCGGGTGGGGCGCCGAGGCTCCCCACCCAACCAAATGCCCAGTTACTACCTCACGACGCTCAGCTGGCCTCGAATCTCACCACCTGGATTCTGCGTGGTGTGGACGTTGACGTAGGCGTTGCCCAGGATGATGGCCTGGATCGCGTCCGCCATCGTGTTGATGCCGATTTCCGGGCGGGCGATAAACGCCGAGACCCCGAGGCGAAAGCCAATCGAGATGTCCCCGGTCCTACCGTTCAGACTTGTCGGGAACCCTACGACAACTGGACCGCCGACGCCACGCGGACCTATGTGGATATGCCCGGCACTTGTCGTAGTGGGAAGGTTGAACAACGTTAGCGTCACGGATATCTCCTCGTTGGCGACGTCCACGGCGACCGCTGCCGTTCCTACCGCTCCGGTCCCGATCAGTGCTGGTGTTTCCTCGCCGCCGGTCAGAGTAGCTGTCATCACAACGGTGCTCTGTGCGGACGCAGGCATTGCCGAAATCATCACGCCGGCTGCGACACCGGCAATCACGCTCAACAGTCGTTTCATGGGCATTAGCTCCTTGTCGTCGGACACAACGCTAGCGGGGAAGGCGGCGAGCACGAAACGGACCACTTCCAGCGACCGTCGGATCAACAGCTTAGACCCTCACGGCCGGCCCTTGCTTACGGGCGTCGAAACCCACTTTCGCATCGCGCACAGCGCACATCGAAAGAAAGAACAATCGGAGGGAGGTTCGAGACTTGCCTGCGTTGACAACGATCGAGGCGTATCTTATCTCGCAAACCTGCGGCGCAGGAGCGACGAACCATTCTCGAGGCTCGCAGTGGGCGCCAGGGCGCGTGGTAAGGGCGGGCCTTCAGCCCAGCCGCTAGTGAACCGCGCCGTGTGCAGCACTGGCGGTGAGGATTCCTCCGACCACTCGCGCGATCTCTCGGCCGAGCAGCAGGTGCTGATCAGGATCGAGGTGGACGCCATCAATGGGGCTCGTCGCCGTGATGTGACCGGCGTCCAGGAAGTGGCACCCTTGCTCGGTTGCGACCTGCTTGTATGCCTCGGCAAGACCGACGCACTTGTCTCTCGCGCCTTCGAACTTGGGGGCGATCAGACCCTTTGGGGTCAGGATCGGTGGAGGCGCGACGACCAGAATCCCTGGGGTCGGCATTCCCGGCTCGATCGGAGCGTTTCGAATAGCCCCGACGATTGTGGCAATGCCCTGAGCCGAGTGCCATACGTTGAACTGGTGCATCGACTGGAAGTCATTCGCCCCCAGCATCAGGATGACGAGCGCCAGCGGTGATTGCGCCTCGATTCGCTGCTCGATTCCAACGCGCCCATTTCGACCCGGCTTGAAGGGGTCGTCCCACACGGTGCGGCGGCCGTTCAAGCAATCCTCGACGACGCGTACCGGATGCCCTGTTTTCAGAAGGTCCGTTTCCATCACCCCGGGCCAACGCGCCTCAAATGGAAGGCGCCGCCGCGAGTTGGGAACGATCCCCCACGTCAACGAATCACCATAAACAAGAATGTGGTGCATTGGGAGTGCCCTTGATGTCGCGTCCTGCTACGCGATGATAGGAGAAACCGTAGCACGCTCTGCGGGCCTGTGGATCAGTTCTGAACACCCCCCTGTCTCGCGCCGGCACACCGGGTTCCAGTTTTGTACGGTCCACGGCCTGCCGGGCCCAACCCTGATCTTCACAAATCGCTGCAACACAACGAGATGGATGCAACGCCGAACATCGTGGGCGCATTGGCGATGCACTTGCTCTTGTCAAGGCGGCACTTACAGAAGGGGCCCGATGAAACTGATGCGAACGGAGCACGGGGTACTTTCACCGCAAGGCGGCTGGCCACGGCACGGCGGCGCCGAGGTGCGACTCTCTGAAGTACTCGCCGGGCTGTCGTTTGCCCTCGATCTCACCGAAGGACAGCGGCAGGGCCATGCGGTGCGATCCACGCTCATCGGGATGCGCATCGCAGAAGCGATGGGACTGGCCCAGGAGCAGCGCTCGGCACTGTTCTACGCGCTGCTGATGAAAGATCTTGGATGCTCGAGCAATGCCGCGCGATTCGCGGCGCTGTTTGCGGCCGACGATCACACGCTCAAAGCGAATCTCAAAACGATCAACTGGTCGAACGCCCTCGAGTCGTTCAACTTCGTCGCCTCCAACGTCGCTCCTGGAAGCTTCTGGCTGCGTCGCGTGTGGCAGACACTCGCCGTGCTCTCGCGTGGGCCCGCGGGCGCCCGTGAGGTCGTCGAGACTCGCTGCGAACGCGGTGCCGACATCGCTCGGCTGCTGCAATTCCCGGATGACACCGTGCAGGCCATTCGTGCGCTCGATGAGCACTGGGACGGCGCTGGTCAGCCCTACAACCTCAAGCGGACTGAGATCCCGCTGCTCGGGCGGATTGTGGGCTTGGCACAAACCGTCGAGGTCTACTTCAGCACTCACGACGAACGCACAGCGTTTCAGATGGCGCGCTCGCGCCGTGGCACGTGGTTCGACCCTGCACTCGTGGATGCCCTGATGTCGGTGCGAAAGGATGCGGCGTTCTGGCGTTGTCTGGGCGATGGGAACGAGCTCGAGCACCTGGGTGCGGTTGAGCCCACCGACAGTGTCCTGATGGCTGACGAGGATCAGCTGGACCTGGTGGCCGAGGCCTTCGCGAAGGTCATCGACGCGAAATCGCCGTGGACCTACCGCCATTCGAATGGCGTGGCTACCACCGCTGCCGCGATGGCAAAAGTGCTGGGGTATTCACCGCAACAAACCCGCGACCTCCACCGCGCCGCGCTCCTTCATGATCTCGGCAAGCTCGGCGTCTCGAGTCTCGTGCTCGACAAGCCTGGGAAGTTGACAGACGAAGAGTTCGCGACCATGAAACGGCATCCGGCCAACACCAACGCGATCCTGAGCCGAGTCGGCTGTTTTCATCAGCTGGCTGAAATCGCCTCGTCGCATCACGAGCGGCTGGACGGAAAGGGGTATCACCGCGGGATGGGCGGCGAGCTACTCGAGCAGAGCGCTCGAATCCTCTGCATCGCAGACATCAGCGACGCTCTGCTGACGTCTAGGCCTTACCGCGAGGGGCTTCCACCGGAGCGCGTGCTCGAGATCATGAGTCGCGAGGTCGGCACCGGTCTCGATCCCGACTGCTTCGCTGCCTTCCATGTCGTGTTGAGCGGAACGCACGCGGATCCGGCAGTCGACGTGCCCGCGGTACGGTTGGAGCGGGCCCTGGAAGAGGACTATCAACAAGCTGCGTGAGGCGCACCTGATTCCTTCAACTGAAAGAGAGGTTTCGATGTTGGGAACTGACACGGTTCGGCGGTCGCACACGGGGCATGTCCTGCTCGCTGGTCTGCTGACGGTCTCCGCGCCGGGGGTCCTGCATGCCTCGGGCCCGGACGATGCGCCTGCCAACGCGCCCGCCGCGGCGCAGGCCCCCGTTCAGAAAGCGCGGGGACTGCTCGACAACTTGAGCCTCTTCGTGGGCCCCGACGGCTCCAAGCAACCACAGGACCTTGGAATCAACGCGAACATGGGAATCCGCGCCTCAGCGAACTGGGCGTTTCCACTGCTCGAGCGGCTGAATATCGGCGCGCAGGTCGGCGCGGGCGTCAACGTCTCCGACGCAGCCGTGCACGTGCTCGATCAGATAGAGGGCACCAGCCGCCGCACGCAGACATTCGCAACGTTCGGCGTGTTTCAGAAAGATCTTGCGAAGCTGAACTGGGGGCTCGCGTACGACGCCCAAATCCAGCAGTACTACGACGACTTCCAGCTCGGCCAGCTGCGCGGGCAGGCTGGCTACGCTCTCGCCAGCCAAGACGAGGTTGGAGTCTGGTTTACGAAGGGCTTGAAGGGAGACAACGGACACATGGCGGGCGCGCAGGTGCGCGTCGATCCAATTGGGCAGGTGAATGTGTACACGCGTCACACGTGGTCAAGCGGTGCGCAGACCACTGTGTGGGTTGGCGTGGCCAACGGCCACAGCAACGTCGTGTGGGTCCTTCCCGACGAGCAGAGGAACAACCGCGTCTTGGTGTACGGTTCGGAGCTGAACCTGCCCCTGGATGAAAGATTTTCGATCACCGGGGCGGCGAACTTCATTACGCCCACAGCCACGGGAACGGTCGATGCCTTTCTCGGGCTCACGTTCTATCCGCGACGCGGTGGCGCACGCGCATCCTTCGCACCGCTGACAACCGTGGCCAACAATCCCTCATTCGCCGTCAACCTGCAGCGTTAGCGCCGACCCTCCAGGACCTCACTTCGACCACGCGCTGGAACAAGCGGTCGTTCTCTTCCCGAGGCGCGTCCGAACGTTGCGCGCAGGACATTCGTTGCGATCTGTCCTGACGTCAAGACATGTCTGTCGGCAGGCCCACGACCGCGGCCGAAGGGCCCCGGGCCAGAGCCGTACGCACGCGTATGGCGAGCTCATCCACCGAAAACGGCTTCGTCAGCAGATCGACGATCGGATCGAGCTCGCGATATCGCGCAACGACGCCGTCGTCGGTGTAGCCGGACATGAACATGACTCTGGAGGACGGATGAAGTGCAAGGTAACTACTCGCGAGCGTCTGGCCGTCGATCTCGGGCATCACGATGTCGGTGAGCAGCAGGTCGATCGCCGCGGCGTCACGCGCGTGAGTGAGCGCCGCGCTCGCATCGGCGGCTTCGAGGACACGATAGCCAAGCCCCTCCAGCTGACGCGCGACGGTAGCACGAACGAGATCTTCGTCCTCGACGAGCAGAATGGTTTCACCGGTAGCGCGCGTAGCAGTGGTTGCGATCGGGACATCCGCGTGCGGTCGCGCCTCGCCCGATCTCGGGAGATACACGCGGAAGGTCGACCCCTTCCCAAGCTCGGACTCGACCTCTACGTGACCACCGCTTTGTTTGACGACACCCCAGACCATCGCAAGACCAAGGCCCGTGCCCTTGCCTTTCGGTTTGGTCGTGAAGAACGGCTCGAACAATCGAAGCATGACGTCTGGGGCGATCCCGGTGCCAGTGTCGGACACGCTCAGCATCACATGCGCGCCGACGGAAAGCCCTGATTCGAGTGGCAGATCGTGCGCCCCAAACACGACGTTGCGGGTCTCGATGATCAGCCGCCCACCGTGAGGCATCGCATCGCGCGCGTTCACCACGAGATTGATGATCACTTGTTCGAGCACACTGGGGTCGGCCGTGACCAACCCGAGGGTCTCGCCGGCAACCAACGTCACGGTCACGTCCTCACCGATGAGCCGTCCAAGCATGTTCTGAGTGCGTTCGACGAGCGCGTTCAGATCGACCGGCTGCGGCTCGAGGACCTGCCGCCGGGAGAATGCGAGAAGCTGACGGGTCAGCGTCGCCGCGCTCTGTCCTGCGCTATGAACGTCCTGGAGCGGCTCGCACAGCTCGGGCAACGTCGCGGCGGCTCGAAGCGCCAATTCGGTGTTGCCGACGATGACCGTCAGCAGATTGTTGAAGTCATGGGCGATTCCTCCCGCGAGCCGGCCGATCGACTCCATCTTCATCGCATGGTGGAGTTGCTCGACCAGCCGTCCCTTCTCCGCCTCCCCACGCAAACGTTCCGTGATGTCCCTGGCGACACCGAGGAATCCCTGCGCGCCTTGCAGATCGATGGCGGCGACGGCGAGCTCAATGGGGATGATGCTGCCGTTCTTGTGCCGGTGACGCGTTTCGACGAACGTCGTTCCCGCGGCGCGCGCCGCGTCCATCACAAACCGGACGCCCCGATACGGCGATGGCACGATGTCGGCGATCGATAGCTGCAACAGCTCATCTCGTGAGTAACCGAGCTGCCGGCACGCGGCCTGATTGACCTCGACGAGGCGCCCCGTCGCGTCGCACACGAAGATGCCGTCAGTGATCGTCTCGAAGAGTCCACGGTAACGCTCTTCATTCGAACGTCGTTCACGTTCACTCCGCAGAAGCGCCTCGTGTCCGTCGCGAATGTGCTGAAGGCGTTCGGCCTCGACGAGGCGCAGATGACGAGTGACAACAACGATCAGGCCGCCTGTCACCGCGACCACGGCCACGAGTCCGATGCCCGTGTTGCGCTCTTCGGGGGTGAGCACGTTGGTGGTGGCGAGCTGAACACCCGCCACGGCCACCTCGAGAAGAAGGATCAGGAGCGTGGTGCGTGCCGAGAACAAGACGGAAGCCAGGAGCACTGGGATCGCTGCGGCCGAAAGAAGGGAGATAGCCGCATCGGGGTCGGGCACGAACGGGGCCGTGAGCGGCAGAATGGCCGAGCTGGCGAGATACATCAACACGCCGGCTTTGAGGCGCCCAATCTTCAAGAGCACGTACGCGGCGACCTTCCAGACGAGCCCGCCCGCGACGACCCAGAAGTTCCGATCGGCGTAGATGCCAGTCCCGGTCGACTGGACGAAGATGAAGTTGAGCCCGAGGAGCGACGCGACAACCAGGGCGATGTGAATGAGGATCAGGATCGAGAAGAGTCGCGTCGTGCGCCCCTCGACGACGAAATCGCGAGCCTGACTGACTCCGCCGGTGTGGTTTGGGGCCGTATACAGGTCGGCTGGCATCCCGATTGGCTAAGTGTATTCAGGAATCAGGCGCGGCGACGAGAATTCAGCCCGGCAGGATCACGTTTCTGTTGGTGCCCGACGCAAAGTGTGGGTGCGTCTGAGGCGCGAAGGGTCCGGCACTCCTGAAACCAATCCTGGTAAGCCAAACTCATGCAGTCACTTCACAGCCGCATGGAAAGCACGGGAAGCCAGGTACGTCGATTGTAGGCTTCTAAGCATCGTTCTCAGTCCGTGTATATATGGCTACAGAAACTTCCTCGAAGACTCCGGCGTTCTTGACCCCCGATGGCAGAGTCCCACAGGCCCTGCGCGATCTGCTCGTCGAGGCAGACGGGTGTCTGAAGATGTCATTTCTCACCGGCGGCACCGCGTGCATACAGCGTGCGGTTGAGACGCTCATTACCTTGGAAGGGGTGCAGGGCGCAGACCGTGCCGAGCAGCTGAAAAGGCTTGGCGAGCGGCACGCTTCGCTGCCGCCGTCGTTCCTGACGCTCCTCAACACCTCCGCGACGCCGGGCAACGACAAGCTCGACGTCAAGCGCCTCACCCTCGCGATCGCGATCCTCAAGGCCATCATTCACGAAGTGTGCGTGGCGGGCCCGGAGCGCGCTGAGCGCTTCGCCTATATTCGAAATCTGTTGGAAACCGTCGCCGCGTCCACCGAATCGGGCGGAGATCACGCTGAGGCGGACATGCCGACACGCGTCGTTCCGATCGCACGCTAGCGCGTTGCACGCGAGGTCGGTTTTGTCCTTGGACTTGACCTTTGCGAGACGGGGCCTGAAGCTGGTGTCGTAGGCCATGCTGGACGCGCGAGAACTTGGCTCTCTTGTCGCCGCCGCGGAACACGCCGCAGCCGCCGGCGACTACGACTCCGCCGCAGAGCGGCTCAGAGAAGCCGCGACTCTGCAGGAGACGCATCTCGGCCTGCTTCATCCAGACCTCGCCAACACGCTCAACAATCTTGGCGTCGTGTACGAAAAAGCCGAGAAACCTGGCAGCGCGGAGGATTGCTATCGGCGAGCCTATGTCATCGCCACGACGGTGCTAGCGCCTGACCATCCCTTCGTAGCAACGAGTGGAAAGAACCTTCGGGATTTTTGTCGGGCTCGCGGAATTCCCTTCGAGTCGGAATGGCCGTCGTCTTCGGCCGAGTCTCGGCCGGCGGCGTCCAAGGCGTTCTCGCGCCCAGTCGTAATCGGAGCAGCCAGCGTCGTGGCGCTGGCTCTCGGGTTGTTCTTTGCCTCCCGACAGGGGGCCAGCCGGCACGAACCGGTTCGAACTTCAACAGGCAGCGTGAAACAGCGAATCGCGGCGAGTCCAACTCCGACGCCAAAGCCTGCACCCGCAAAGCCGAGCCCAGTGACCACGGAAGTGACGACCATCAGTCACCCCCCGATTGCGACACCGCCGAAGGCCCCGATTGCCGAACTGCCAAAGACCACCACTCCAGCACCTCCGAAGACAACACCTGCCGCCGCCTCATTACCTGCAAGATCCTCGTCGGTGACGCCGATGGTGGCCGACGCGCGACTCTGCAAGACGTTGTCAACCCGCACGGACTGGCACTGCGACGCCGCCAACAGCCCCCTCGGCCCAGGCGCGTTCTACTTCTACACGCGACTCTTGTCACCCGGCGACACAACGGTCGAACATCGTTGGTATCGCGGCGACCGAGTTCATCAGGTCGTCAAGCTCCGGATTCGGGCCAATCAGGGCGGCGGCTACCGCACCTATAGTCGCAACAGCGTGAGCGCCGACCGAGCCGGGGACTGGAAGGTCGAGCTCAGGGCCAAAGACGGGCTGCTGTTGCACGAGGAGCGGTTTTCGGTCCACTGACCGCCACTAACCCTTTGACAGCGACCCGGTTGGCGAGCGAGGATGCCTTCATTCTCGATCGTCAACATGGAGTCATCGATGAGACCAGCCTCGAATGCGCCACGACGTCTTCATGCGTGGCTGACCACACTGACCGTCTGTGCGTGGGTGCTGGCTGTTGCTGGCGTGCTTGCCGCGCAACAGAACTCGGCCCAGCCACAACCTCGGGCCGACAAACTCCCTGCCCCAGGTACCGCGAGCCCAAAACCAAGCCGGCCGGCCCCGAGGCCGGAGGGTGCGACGCCCGCGGTACCGGCCGGGTTTACCGTCACCAGCTACGCCGAGCTGCCGTCGCCGCGCATGATGGTGTACGCGCCAAATGGGGACCTCTTCGTGAGCTCCCCGGGAACGAACACGATTACGGTTCTGCGCGACGCCAATAACGACGGAGTCTTCGAGGCCCGTGGCGTGTACGCAGAGGGAGGTGCGCCACCGGCTCGCGGCGGCCCGCCACCGGCAGGAGCACGAGGTGCGGCCGCTCCCCCACCGCCGGGACGCGGCGCTGCTCCTTCTATTCTGGGCGCCACCGCACCGGCGTGCGCCCCGCCTGCTCCATTTGCCGAACGCGGTCCCGGAACACTGGCGGCGCCGTTTGGCATGGCCTTCCACGACGGCTATCTCTACGTGGGTAACACCGGCTCGATCGTGCGCTACAAGTACGCGAGCGGCGACATGAAAGCGCAGGGCGAGCCCGAGAAGCTGCTCAACCTGCCTACGGGCGGTCACTCGACACGGAACATCCTCTTCAATCGTGCCGGAACGAAGATGTACGTCGCGGTTGGTTCGCAGTCGAACAACGACGCGGGAGAAGACTGCCGTCGCGCCGCGATCCTCGAGTTCAATCCAGATGGTACCGGCTACCGCGTGTTTGCCTCGGGCATCCGCAATCCAGTGGGGTTGGCGCTCCAGCCTGGGACGGACACGGTCTGGACCGCGATCAACGAGCGAGACAACTACGGCGACGATCTGGTGCCCGACTATGCGACTTCGGTGAAGGATGGCGCGTTCTACGGTTGGCCCTATTCCTACATCGGCAAGAACTACGACCCTCGGTACATCGGGTCATTTCCTGATCTGGTCAACAAGGCCACGATCCCCGACGTGTTGATCCCGTCGCATTCGGCGGCACTGGGCATCACGTTCTACTCCGGCACGCAGTTCCCCCAGCGGTATCGCAACGGTGGGTTCGTCGCGCTGCACGGCTCTTGGAACCGGTCGGCGGCCGCCGGATACAAGGTCATCTTTTTTCCGATGAACAACGGCCGGCCTGGGCCGATCGAGGACTTTCTGACGGGCTTTCTCGCGACAAACGGGGCCAACGACACACCGATTCAACAGTGGGGCCGTCCGGTGGGCGTGACCGTGGCTCGCGACGGCGCGCTCCTCGTCTCGGATGACTCGGGCAATCGTATCTGGAAGATCAGTGCGACCGCCGGGGCCCGTTAGCGAGGGACTTCGGGGTGTCCCGTTGAAGCTTGACCCGGAAGGCCGGTAGATGTAGCGTCCTCGCGCAAGGGTAAAATTGGACGGTTCAAGTAGGAGGAAGGCGTGAAGAGTAACGCGAAGGGCAATCTCCTCATCCTCGCGGCAATGGCCATCGGTCTATTCCTGATGTCCGGCCCAGCGCTCGCTCACCATGGAGCGGCGAACGTGTACGACATGTCCAAGGCGGTCATGATGAAGGGGACGATTACCAAGTTCGAGTGGACCAATCCCCACAATCAGATCTACTTCGACGTGGCCGACGACAAAGGCACGCTCGTCCATTGGATTGCTGCCACGGAGCCTCCTCAGGTGATGCTGGAGCGCGGTTGGACCAGGCGGTCACTGAAAGAGGGTGACCCGGTGACCGTGTACGTGTTCATCGCCAAGAACGGCGCGCCTGTTGGAAATCTTCAAAGGATCGTGTTGGCCGACGGCAAAGAGCTGACGGCGGCTGGGCCCCCGCCTGCTCCGCCTGCAGCACGTTAGGGCTGGTGTCACGGAGTGTTGCATATGCGAAATCGTGTAGCGGTCTTGACGACGGCGGTGCTGGCAGTAGCGGGCTTTTCGATTGGCCTGCGAGCACAAACAGCCGCTCCCGCCGCTCCCCCGCGAGCGGCCGCAGCGCCGAGTCAGAGCGGCTCCTCGAAGCCTGCGGATCTGGCTGGAGATTGGGCGCCCGACGGCAGGCGTGGCGGAATCGGCCAGAGCCTCAGCCTCTCCGACATTCGCGGGCTGAAGAGGGGACAGGAAGACGATATTCCGTATCAGCCTTGGGCACGGGCGAAAACACTCTCCGAGAAAACTTCAACCGGACCGGACCCGAAGTTTGGTGAGACCACGGATCCGCAGGTTAGGTACTGCGAGCCGCCCGGCGTTCCCCACATCTATCTGTGGCCGATCAAGACCAAGTTCATTCAGACCCCGGAAGCGGTGTACATCCTCCACGAACTCGGCCCGTACTATCGAGTGATCTGGTTGAACAGCAAGCATCCCGAGGACCCGGATCCGCAATGGTGGGGGCACTCGATCGGCTGGTATGAGAACGGCGACACGCTGGTTGTAGACACGGTCGGGTTCAACGACAAGCCGTGGTTGGATCAGATGGGTCATCCGCAGACGGAGCAGCTTCACTTGACCGAGCGGTACAAGCGCGTCGATGCGACGACGCTCGAGCTCGACCTGACGATCGACGATCCAGGGGCGTACACGAAGCCGTGGAATGCGCACCGAAACTTCACGCTGTCCAAGACGGGCTTCCTGCGATATCAACAGATCTGCTCGGTGCGTGAGAACCAACGGTTTGAGGACAACCTCGCGAAGCCGGCCATGACGACGACGCCCGGCAAGTAACGCCGAGCGAAGCAAGGAGGACCGGAATGCCGTCGTTTGGCCACGACGAGAGGCGGCAGATGATCACTCGACGCTCACCGGCGCGGCGTGCGATGGGTGTGGCTTCCGGCCTGAATGTGCGTTCCGGCTGCCGCCTTCGCGGTCCGCGCTTCGGCGCCCAAGTGAGCCGAAAGCTGTTACTAATGGGCGGGATAGCCGTGGTGCTGTTCAGCGCCGGAACGTCGGCCCGCCAGGCTTCAGGTCAGTCCACGACAACCGCCTCGCGCCCGCAGCAGGAAGGCACCGTTACGCCCCGCGCGGTCCTCGACAAGTACTGCATCACCTGCCACAACCAGCGGCTCCGAACCGGCGGACTTGCGCTCGACGCGCTGGATCCGACCAAGCCCAGCGCGAATGCCGACACATGGGAGCGTGTGATCGCGAAGCTTCGAGCGCGATCGATGCCGCCGCCTGGAATGCCCCGGCCCGATGCGGCTACGTATCGCGCCGTCGCGAGCTCGCTCGAAACCGACATCGACCGGGCGTGGGCAATGCGTCCGAACCCGGGCAGGATCAACGCGGTCCATCGTCTCAATCGCACTGAATACAACAACGCCATTCGTGACTTATTCGCGCTCGACCTCAACGTGAAGTCGCTGCTACCGGGCGATGAAACAGCAGACGGCAGTTTCGACAACTTCGCGGACGTCCTGACGATTTCGACTTCGCACCTCGAGCGATACTTGTCAGTGGCCCGCCAGGTCACGCGGCTCGCAACGGGATTGCCTCCGACAAGTCCGAAGCTTGAAACATTCGAGATTCCACTGCACGTCGTTCAAGACGATCGGCAGAGCGAAGACCTGCCGTTCGGGTCTCGTGGCGGCATGGCGATCCGCTATGACTTCCCTGTCGATGGCGAATATCGAATCAAGGTTCGGCTCCGCAGGCAGTACCAGGACTACATCATGGGCATGGGCTGGCCGCAGCAGCTCGACGTACGCCTCGATGGCAGGTTACTCAAACGGTTTACGGTCGGAGGGGGGGCGCAAGGCCGGCCGGCCGCGGCCAGTTATGCGGGCGACGGCGAACCCGGGTTCGCTGGCGATCCCGAATGGGAAAAGTACATGCAGGTTGCCGGAGACGCGGGACTGGAGATCCGCGTGCCGGTCGCAGCGGGACCCCGCGTCGTTGGCGTGTCATTCGTGAGAGAGCTCTGGGAACCTGAAGGTCTTCCGCAGCCTCTGCAAAGAGGCCGAGTCCTGACGAATGACCAGATCTACATGGATCACGCGAGCGTCGGCGCGGTTCAAATAGGAGGCCCATACCAACCTGGCGACGGGGCCAAGGCAGGTTCGTCAGAAAACACTCCCAGCCGCCGCGCGATTTTTGTCTGTCAACCGCGTGTGCCTGCCGACGAACGAGCCTGCGCGACGAAGATCCTGTCGCGAATGGCCCGACTGGCCTACCGCAGGCCGGCGACGAAGGCGGACGTTCAGACGTTGCTCACGTTTTTCGAGAACGGCCGGCGCGACGGCGAGAGCTTTGATGCCGGTATTCAATTCGCGCTCGAACGAGCTCTCGTCGACCCAGACTTCCTGCTGCGTGTCTATCGAGATCCGCCTTCCAACCTAGCGTCCGGCTCACCTGGACGACGAGGCGCCGAGCGCGAAGGCGACAGCCGGGCGGTTCCAAACGCGTATCGCTTGAGCGATTTGGAGGTCGCCTCGCGGTTGTCGTTCTTCCTGTGGAGCAGCATCCCCGATGAGCGGTTGATCGACTTGGCAGAGCGGGGTCAGCTTACTAAGCCGCTCGTCCTGCAGGGGCAAGTGCGCCGCATGCTGGCCGACCCGCGTTCGACCATGGCGCTCGTCGACGATTTCGCTGCGCAGTGGCTCAATCTTCGCCGCGTAGACGAAGTCGTCGTTCATCCTGATTTCTATCCGAGCTTCGATGACAGCCTGCTCGAAGCCTTCAAGAAGGAGACAGAACTATTTGTCGGCAGCACTCTGCGCGAGGATCGCAGCGTGCTGGACCTTCTGCGCGCGAACTATACGTTCGTCAACGAGCGGCTCGCGCGTCACTATGGTATTCCGGGCATCTACGGCAGCCGGTTTCGCCGGGTTACCCTCTCGAACCTCAATCAGCGCGGCGGGTTGCTTGCCAACGGAGCTCTGCTCGCGACCACGTCGTATCCCGACCGAACATCTCCTGTCTTGCGTGGCAAGTGGCTGTTGGACAACATCTTCGGTTTGCCGGTGCCGCCGCCTCCTCCTGGCGTCGACACCAATCTCGCCGAAACCAAGCCTGGCGCCGTGCCCCCGTCCATTCGCGAACGACTGGCGCAGCACCGGACGAACCCCTCGTGTGCCAGTTGCCATTCAGTCATCGATCCTCTTGGGTTTGCGCTCGAGAATTTCGATGCGATTGGCGGCTGGAGAACCGTTGACGAGTCCGGCAAGCCCGTGGATGCGAGCGGAATGACGGTCAGCGGTGCGAAAGTTGACGGACTGTCGGGCCTGCGGGCCATGCTGCTCGAGCAGCCGGATCAGTTTCCCCGCACGGTGACGGAAAAGCTCCTTGCCTATGCCCTCGGGCGACGGCTCGAGTTCTATGACCGGCCGACGGTGCGCAAGATCGTCGGCGACGCAGCTGCACATGATTACCATTGGTCGTCGCTTATTCTAGGTATAGTCGAAAGCCCGACGTTTCTGATGCGGTCATCCAGCGCAGCCACGGCGACGAACTGACGCTTGGGGTCAGATCTTGATTTTTGCGAGAGGTAGAGCTCTCAGGCAAAAATCAAGATCTGACCCCTTCTGAAGGAGACGACAAACATGGCTTCTCTCACCGGGAAATCGTTGCCGCGCCGAACCATCCTGCGAGGTCTGGGCGCCACGATGGCGCTGCCGTTCCTGGATGCGATGGTTCCTGCGTTCTCGACGCGCGCGCGCGCAATCGGGAAGCCTGTGCATCGGTTCCAAGCCTTCTATGTGCCGAATGGGATGGCGATGCAGTACCTGGTCGCCGAAGAGTGAAGGAAAGGCCTTCGAGCTCACGCCGATCCTGGAGCCGCTCGCGGCATACCGCAATCAAATGCTCGTGCTCTCGGGTCTCAAAGCGAACTGGAATTACATTCACGCGGGCGCATCCGGATCGTTCTTGACGGGCACCACCCGGGGCGGCCGGAACGAGGTGGAGATCCTCGCCGACGTGTCGATGGATCAATTGCTCGCGAGGCAGTTCGCGAAAGAGACGCAAGTGGCCTCACTCGAGCTCGCGATGGACGGCCCGGCCAATGCCGGCGCCTGCACTGGCAACTTGAGTTGCGCTTACACGCACACGATCTCGTGGCGCAGCCCCACGCAGCCGTTGCCGATGGAATACAACCCGCGGGCGGTGTTCGAACGGTTGTTTGGTGACAGTGGCAGCACCGAGCGTGTGGCGCGCGAAGCCAGGCTGCGTCAGCACAAGAGCATCCTGGACTCTGTAACGGAAAAGCTGGCAGACCTCAAACGAACGCTTGGCCCGCAGGATCAGGTCAAGGTCGATGAGTACACCGCGTCGGTTCGAGACGTTGAAAGGCGCATCCAGAAAGCCGAAGAACAGCGCGACATCGAACTACCATCCGTCGACCAGCCGCTGGGCGTGCCACCGGTCTTTGAAGATCACCTGGCACTGATGCTCGACCTGCAGCTCATGGCTTTCCAGTCGGATCTGACGCGCGTCATTTCCTTCATGATCGGCAAGGAGCAGAGCGCTCGCCCGTATCCTCAGATTGGCGTGCCCGAGGCGCATCATCCGCTGTCGCACCACAACGATGTGCCGGATCTGATCGCCTACATGTCCAAGATCAACCGCTATCACACAGAGCTGTTCTCGAAGTATCTGGCGAAGCTCCGCGCGACCCCTGACGGCGACGGCACGCTCCTCGACCACATGACGATCCTGTACGGCTCCGGCATTTCCAACAGCACGCGACACTCGGGCGAGAACCTCCCGCTCTTGGTCGTCGGTGGCGGAGCTGGCCGGCTTCAGGGTGGGCGTCATCTCGTGTACGCGGACAAGCCCTCGATCGCGAACCTGCTCGTAACACTGATGGACAAGCTCGATGTTCCGGTCGAGCGGCTCGGCGGCAGCACAGGCAAGCTCCCGCTCGACACGCTCGCGGGAGTCTAGAAAAGTTCGAAGTGTGAAGTTCGAAGTTCGAAGTAAGTTCGAAGGCAAAGGTTGAGGTCAACGATGACACGCGCGTGGCAACGCTTCGTCCTGCCGGGGCTGGCAGTGCTGCTCATTGGCGCGGCGGGCCAGCAACGATCGTTTGTCGACGCGGCGAAGAACGCCGATAGCCACATGCTGAGCACGCTCCTTCAGCAGGGAGCGCGCGTGAACGAAGCCGCAGCGGATGGCACGACCGCGCTCCATTGGGCGAGCTACCGGGACGATGTCGAAAGCGCGGACTTACTGATTCGCGCAGGCGCCAAGGTAAATGCCACCAACGATCTTGGCGCGACTCCGCTGTGGACGGCCAGCTTGAATGGAAGCGCCGCGATGGTTCGACGGCTGTTACAGGCTGGCGCGAACCCAAACGCCGCGCTCTTGTTGGGCGAAACGCCCGTGATGGTCGCCTCTCGCTCAGGCAACCCTGTCATCGTCGAACAACTCCTCGACAAGGGCGCCGACGTGAACGCGCGCGCGGCGCGCGGCCAGACGGCGCTCATGTGGGCTGTCGCGCAGAAGCACCCCGACGTCGTGAAGGTGTTGCTCGCGCACGGCGCCGACGTCCAGGTACGTTCAGAGGTCTGGAGCCAGATGATGGCCGTGCCACCGCACGGCGTGCCCGAATACAACCGGATGATTCCGCACGGGGGCGATACGGCGTTGATGTTTGCGGCGCGCGTAGGTGACCTCACGTCCGCAAAGCTCCTCGTCGCTTCCGGCGCCAACGTCAACGATACCGACGCATGGGGCGTCAGCGCCACCGTGCTCGCCGCCCACTCCGGTGCTGGCGAGCTCGCCGAGTTTCTTCTCGAAAAAGGCGCCGACCCGAACGCCGCGGCGGCCGGCTTTACGGCCCTTCACGAGGCGGTCATGCGCCGCGACGAGAGGGTGGTCACGGCTCTGCTCGCTCACGGTGCCGATCCAAACGCCCCGCTGCGGACCTGGACTCCGATCCGGCGTGATGCGAAAGACTTCAGCTTCCTGCCGCCGCTCGTGGGAGCGACACCCTTCTGGCTGGCCGCCCGTTTCACACAACCGAGCGTCATGCGACTGCTCGTGAAACATGGCGCCGACCCTCGGTTCGTCCACCACGCGGAGTACACCGTCGATGGGAGAGGTGGCGCGGCGTACGAGCGCCGGAAAGAGGCCACGACGGCGTTAATGGCAGCGGTGGGAATGAGCCGGGGAACAGCGTGGGTCCTGCCAGACAGCCGCGAGCGCGAATCGTTGACACTTGACGCCGTCAAGCTCGCGGTGGAGCTCGGCGTTGACGTCAACGTCGCCAACACAGACGGTCGCACGGCCCTCGACGCGGCAGAGGCCCTGAAGTACGAGAGCGTCGTCAAGTTTCTCGTCGAGAAGGGCGCCAAACCTGGAACGACCAAGAAGGAACAGCCCCCCACGCCGGCGACCGGGGTCAGATCTTGATTTTTGCGGGCACGTTGCAAACACGCAAAAATCAAGATCTGACCCCCTAGTCAGCGCCTGGTCAACGCGGCGCGCAAGCCGTTTCTGTCGACCTCGGCTCCCCTGATGTAGAGCTTGTCAATCCGCGATGTGTTCGCGATGTTGTCGAGCGGATTCGCATCGAGCACCAGGAAATCGGCATCCTTGCCTGGCGCGAGAGTGCCCATCTTTTCGAGCTTCAGATACTCCGCCGACCGACTCGTCGCCGCCACAATGACCTGCGCTGGCGACATCCCCGCCCCAACCATCGCCTCGAGCTCTCGCTGCTCGGCGAGGCCGAAGAGGTGATCTTCGAGACCGGTGTCGGAGCCCAGGATGATGCGGGCGCCGGCGGCGCTGAGCTTCGCGAGGCTGTGCTGCAGGATGGCGTATCGCTCGCGGGAGCGTGCGACTGCGGCCGCGTCAACCTTCGAGTACGAATCCCTCATTCTTTGGATCACCTCGGACGACACCGAGTCTCGCAGCAGGCTCAAGAGAGGATCTCCCTCCTTGAGCCATCGCGGAAGCTCGGTGTACGTCGTGCGCTCGGAACCCGAAAGGTTCGGCATCACGTACACATTCCGCCGGACGATTGACGCGATGAGCGCATCGTCCATCTCTTTGTCTCGAACGAGGTGGGCGAGTCCGTCGATCCCGGCGTTCACCAGGTCGACTGCGTCCGAGTGATAGAAGACGTGCGCGTTCACTTTGAAGCCACGCTTGTGTCCCTCGTCGATGATGGCGCGAAACAGCGTCGAGCTCAGTTTCGGCGCGCGCCCGTTCCTGTCGTCGACCCAGATCTTGATGAGGTCCACTTTCTTGGCGACCAACTCCTGGACGTCTCGCCTCGCCTCTTCCTCAGTGGTGACTTCGTACGCGATGCCCGCGTAGGCTGCGGCGCCTGGGCCGGCGTTGGGCGCGCCCATGCCACGACCGGCGATGAGCAGGCGCGCGCCGCCGAGCTTCCCTGCCTGTTGCTCAGCGCGAATCTGATACGTCAGGTCACCCTTTTCGATTCCCTGTGACTGCACCACGGCTACGCCGAAGTACAACGCGCGCTGGAGGTCGTCGATGACGACTTCGCGCGTGAAGTTCTCGGCAGCGTACGTGAGGCCCTTCTGAAAGCCAGGATGTCCGTGCGTGTTGATCAGGGCAGGCATGACCGTCTTGCCAGTGAGGTCAACGCGCACCGCCCCCGCGGGAACGGAAAGCTTGCCTGCGGTGCCCACCTTCGTGATCGTGCCGCGCTCGACCACAAACGCCGATCGCTCAATCGGTGCCGTGCCGGCGCCCGAGATCAGCCGTGCCCCTTCGTAGAGCGCGACGGGCCTTGACGCCCCCGACTGCCCCTCCGCGGATTGAATGGAGAACGTGGCCGCCAAGACCAGAAGGCAAAGCGCCTTCTTCATCTTGTGGACGCTTCTGTCCCAGCGTCGTAGACGATTCTTCCACTCATGATCGTCATCACGGGCTTGATGTCCTTTATCTGTTCCGCCGGAATCGTGAGGTAGTCTCGGTCGAGCACCACCAGGTCGGCCAGTTTGCCCGGCTGAATCGCGCCAAGGTTGTTCTCCTGGAACACGAAATACGCATTCTTCCGCGTGTGCGCGATGAGTGCGTCCTCGCGGCTGATCGTCTGGCGAATGACTTTCCTGCCGCCGCCCGCTATCTTTCCGGTCACAGCGAAATAGAGCGTCGTGAACGGAAGGTATTGGTTGGCCGCGCTGCCATCCGTGCCGAATCCCCACGCGATGCCGCTGTTCTGGATCGTGGCGAGAGGTGGCATGTCGAAGGCACCGTCTCCGAATCCCTCGTGCATGATTCCACCATTGATCACAGCCCACGGATGCACGGCCGCATACATGCCGAGCCGCTTCATTCGCTCGATCTGTGAGGCGTTGATCTGGTTCACGTGGGCAAGGGCCCAGCGGAGGTTCCGGATCGGGTATTCCTTGTTCACCGCCTCGATCTGATCGAGAAACGCATCAATCGTGTCGTGCAGTTCGGCGTGCACGTGCAGCGGCAGTCCGGCTTTTGCGATCTCCATCGCCATCCGTCGCCATTGCACGAGCTGATCGGCTGGGGGATCGGACTTGACGGCAAACATGCGGTCATGGAGCGGCGTGTATACGCTCTCCCCAAACACGACATCGTCGATGTACTCGTCACCCTGATACAGCTTCATCCGAGCAATCTGCTGGATGGACCGGTCCACTTGCTCCGGCGTGCCGGCGGCGGCGCCGCCGATGCAAAACACCCGCACGTTGAGATGCCCCTGCGCCTTCCACTTCTGAAAAATCTCGAGCACATCGGCGTTGCAGCCAGCGACACCGAACGTCGTGAGCCCGGCCCGGTTCATGTCCTTCACCAGCGCAAGACTGCTGGCCTCGAGCCGTTCCGGCGGCACTTTCGGAAGCCTGGCTGCCACGGGACGGGTCGCGGCGATGTCGCCCCGGATCACGCCTGTGGGCCTTCCGGCAGCGTCGCGCATGATCGACCCTTTGACGAAGTCGGCCGGGTCCGGAGTGTTCGGCTCGATCCCGAATGCCTTCAGCCCGCGACTGTTCAGAAAGACCTGATAGTAAGACTCCTGCAGCGCGACCGGATTGTCTGGGGCAATCTGGTCCAGTTCCTCGCGCGTGAACGGCTTCGGGTCGTCTGCGAATTGGGCCGTCGCCCACCCGCCGATGTTGAACACCCACTCTCCCGGGCCCACGGCCTTTGCCCGGGCGCGGAGCGAGTCGATTGCCTGTTTGCGGGAGTAGACGCCATCCCACCGCAACTCCAACTGCCAGGTCGTACCTGCCCGAAGAAGATGCATGTGATTGTCGATGAGCCCAGGCGTGACGGTTCTCCCTCTGAGGTCGATCCGCCGTGTGCTCGGCCCCGCGAGCTGAGAAATCTCCTGTGTTGTACCAACCGCCACGATGCGATCGCCTTTGATGGCGACGCTCTGAGCGATCGCGAAGCGCTCATCGACGGTGACGATTTTTCCGTTTGACAAGATCAGGTCAGGGGGAGGGACCGTGGCGGTCTGTTGCGCGCGCAAAATGGAGACGGCGCCCGCGACCGCTAACACGATACCAACCGACGCGACGGTTACAGTTCGGCGGGTCATGGCTGTCCTCCCTGACTCGATGCGGGAGTCTCCGGAATCGGCTGTCCGCCGACCGTGAGCCCACCCTGGACAGGCCGCCTCTGACGGACGACCCCGCGTTTGGCGTCCTCTTCGAGTGCCCTGTCCTCGGCGCGCTCGCCGCCGAGGGCCTGCAGAATTGCGAGGTTGCCCTCGTGACACTCGTACGGCAGCACCTGATACCCAGGCGGCGCCGTGAACGGAATGGAAACCGTGTAAGGACGTGCGTACGTCTTGGGATCGTCGATGGTCGCCTCGTAACGGAGCAAATCTGGTTCCACGCGCGTTATTCGCTCCACGATCTTCAGCTCCGTACTGGCGAGCACCGGGTTCCCTGGGATGCCGGCCTTTCCGTTGAAGTTGGTCGTCTCGACAACCAGCGTAGTGCCGTCCCAGTGCCCGCGCGAGTCGCCCAGGTACGACCTGACACCGTTGCCGACGTGGGGGCGAGCGTCCAGCGGAATGACGCGTGCCTCGTGGATCATTTCGGACATGATCACGGCATAGCCGGGCGCCTGGACGATGCGATAACCGTTGCCGTAGATCTTCGGCGTCATCGACCCGACCAAGCCGAGCGTGATGCAACGGTCGTATAACGTGAAGTCTTCAGGGCCATTGAAAGGACCGTTGCCATAAGTGCCCTGCGGGCTTCGCCGTTTTTGAGCCTCGGGCAGCAAGGTCGGGGCTCGACCGTCGGGCGGGTCGATAATGAGCGACGTTTGACGAAATGACCGCACGAGCCAGGCGCCGTCGTTCCGGAACGATCCGACAGCGCCTTCAGCTGTCTTGCGGGACCGTTCATCTCGCGCGACCTTCTCTGCGAATTCCTGGTCGGTCAACTCTGCCTTGTTGCCGAGTTGCTGCTGACGCTGGAGAGGAATGCCGAAAGCCGAGTCGCCAGACCAGATGGCCTGGAGGTCTGGATCGCCCCATGGTGTTTTCGGTGGCGCATAGGGACTACCCGGCTTTGGCGCCTGTGCGGTCGCGGTCGATAACGGCGCCACGATCAGCAGGGTCAGTACAACGATGAGGATTCGATTCATGATGTCCTCTCACATGACAGCTCCGCCGATTATGGCCGCGGCGGCCGGCATGTTCAAGGCGGAAGACTTGGTGCACGGACCGAAGTTACGCCGAGTAGAGCGCACGCTTCAACGTGCGCGACGGTAAAGCGCGAGGGATGATGGACGTTACACGCACGCAGGTTGCTATTGTCGGCGCCGGACCCGCCGGGTTGATGCTTGGTCACTTGCTGCAACTGCAAGGCATTGACTCGGTCGTCATCGAGAATCGCGATCAGGAATACGTCATCGAACGAGTCCGCGCCGGCGTGCTCGAACAGGGCACCGTCGATTTGATGATCGAGGTCGGACTTGGCGGACGGCTCAACCGGGAGGGGCTTCGTCACGACGGCGTCTACATTGCGTTCAAGAACGCTCGCCATCGCATCGACATGGCCGCACTGACCGGCGGTCGCGCGATCACCGTCTACGGTCAGAACGAGGTCGTCAAAGATCTGATTGCCGCACGCGCCGCCACAAAGGCCCCACTCCACTTCGGTGTCGCCGATGTGAGCATTCACGACCTGGAGACTCGGCAGCCACGCGTCATGTTCCGGCACGAGGGCGAGGCACGTAGCATCGCCTGTGATTTCATAGCGGGGTGCGACGGGTTTCACGGTATTTGCCGCCCGTCCATCCCTGGCAAGGATCTGGTCACGTACGACCGCGACTACCCTTTCGCGTGGCTTGGCGTCCTTGCCGACGCGCCACCAGCGTCGCCCGAACTGGTTTACAGTCTCCACGAGCGGGGCTTTGCGCTCTTCAGCATGCGTTCGCCGACTGTCACGCGGCTGTACTTGCAGTGCCAGCCAGATGAGAACATTTCCAACTGGCCCGACGACCGCATCTGGGATGAGCTCAAGACCCGACTGCGGACCGATGACGGCTGGGCACCTCACGAGGGACCGATCACTCAGAAGGCCGTGACGCCGATGCGCAGCTTCGTCGCGGAGCCAATGCGCTACGGTTCGCTCTTTCTCGCTGGCGATGCCGCCCACATTGTTCCGCCGACCGGGGCGAAGGGGCTGAACCTGGCAATGGCCGACGTGCGCCGGCTGTCGACTGCCTTGGCGGTCTACTACGAGTCGGCCTCGACGACGCTCCTGGACGCGTACTCCAGCCAGGGCCTGCGACGGACATGGCGTGCCCAGCGATTCTCGTGGTGGATGACATCGATGTTGCACAAGAGCGACAGCGGGAACCCGTTCGACTATCAGCGGCAGTTGGCCGAGCTCGAATATCTCGTGAGCTCCCGCGCCGCAATGACCAGCCTCGCCGAAAACTATGTCGGCATGCCGTTCGATTGAAAGAATCGATGCAGAATAGCTCCCGCCTATCATGATTGACACCAGTGTGACGACCGCCGGGCACGGCGCACCCAACGCGCGGCGCGTGGCGGTTGCGAGCGCCATTGGGACGACGATCGAGTGGTACGACTTCTTCATCTACGGCACCGCGGCGGCCGTGGTCTTCGGACCACAGTTCTTCCCGCAGGTCTCTGAGCTGGCCGGCACGCTCGCCGCCTACGCCACCTTCGCCGTCGGCTTCATCGCGCGCCCACTCGGTGGCGTCGTGATGGGCCACTTCGGTGACCGCCTTGGCCGCAAATTCATGCTGGTGTGGTCGTTGATGCTGATGGGGCTATCGACGCTCGCGATCGGACTCCTGCCGAACTATGCACAGATCGGAGTCTGGGCGCCCGTGCTGCTCATCACATTCCGCTTCGTCCAGGGATTCGCGCTGGGTGGAGAGTGGGGCGGCGCGGTATTGATGTCGGTGGAACATGCTCCCCAGGGACGACGGGGATTCTTCGGAAGCTTCGTCGCGCTTGGCTTGCCGGTCGGCATCATCCTGTCGAATCTCGTGTTCCTCGTCACGTCGACGCTCGTCGCCCCGGCGCAGTTCGCTGCATGGGCCTGGCGCATCCCGTTCCTCGCGAGCGCCGTGCTTGTGGTGGTGGGGATGTTCATCCGTCTTGGCATTGCGGAGAGTCCGGTGTTCGCCGAGGTCCAGAAGGCTCGAACTGCGCGACGGATGCCCGTCTTGGATGTGATCCGCAGCGACATGCGTACGATTCTGCTCGCGGCGGGCAGCTACGTCGGCATCAGTGGACTGGGTTACATCGTGCTCGTGTACTTCGTGACCTACGCCACCCGGCAGCTCGGCCTCCCGCTCGCGACGACTCTCGCGCTGGTGGTCATGTCGGCGTTGGTCTTTGCCGGTTCGATTGTTGCCTTTGCAATCTGGTCAGATCGCTTCGGACGGCGGCGAATCGTGCGATGGGGCTTGGGAGCGCTTGTCCTCTGGTCGCTCGTGTTTTTCCCACTTGCGGACACGAAGTCGATTCCACTCATCGCGTTGTCATTGTGCGGAATGCTTTTCCTCCAGGGGGCATACATCGGCCCGCAGCCGGCGGTCTTCTCCGAGCTCTTTCCCACTGCGATCCGCTACAGCGGAGCCTCGCTGAGTCTGACACTCGGGACTATCCTGGGTGGGGCACTCGCGCCCGTCATTGCTACCGCGCTCTTCGGCCTGACTGGCAACTCATCGCTCGTCACGGCGTACATCACGACGCTGTCGCTCGTCTCGTGGCTGTGCGCGCTCGGGCTGAAGGAAACCTATCGAGAAGATCTCTCGTCCGCGTAGGGGTCAGATCTTGAATCGTGCCCCTGACCTGGCAGGCTGGCCTATCGCGACGCGGGGGGCACGATTCAAGATCTGACCCCCAGGCTATCGGCAGTTCGGAGCCAGCTTCTGGACGAACTCCACCTGCAGGGTGGGAGCGTTGGCGTTGACTCCTTCTGTTTTCGTCGAGGAGGGCTCGACCCCGCCGGAGATCTCGACCCTTGTGCCGACAAATGGCGACAGGACACTCTCAATCGCTGCGAGCTTGTAGGTCTCACTGACGGCTGCGGTCGCGACGGCTGATGTCCCTGTACCGGGAGGCACACGATTCTCGCGTTTGGCGCCAGTGAGCAAGTATCGGGACGCGTCTGGTGTATTCGCGTCTGCTGGCTTCTGGGTTTCCTGTCCAATCGATGGAGCGCGCTCAACACAGCCCGTCAACGTGATTCGATCGGCCAGCTTCGGTGGTTCTGGTTGAGTGGTGCCGGGTGTCGGGTTGCCCGTCAACTGGCCTCCCGCTTGCCCAGAAAGCCCGACCGGCCACGTCCCCAGCAGCGTCACCAGCACACCAGCTCGCGCACTCGTCATGCTCTTCGTCATTCCTGCACTCCTGCCCCTCATCGAGCCTGCCTTACTCGACGCCGGCGGGGTTTGACCCCTGACCAAACGGTCAGGTATCTTACCAATGCTCTGGTTCCAGAGGAGTGTGCACCATGTGGCGATATAGCTGGGCCGCCCTACTCGTCAGTCTGGTCTCGATGATTGCGACCAACTCGGCGATCACCGCTCAGGATGCCGCTGTTCCGGTCACGTTCTCGAAGGATGTACTTCCGATCCTTCAGAAGAACTGCCAGTCCTGCCATCGTCCTGGTCAAATCGGGCCATTCTCGATGCTGACCTACGAGAGCACGCGTCCCTGGGCAAGGAGCATCAAGACGCGAGTCGTGAGTCGTCAGATGCCACCGTGGTTTGCCGATCCGCACAGCGGCGTGTTTGCCAACGATCGCTCTTTGAAGCAAGACGACATTGACACGATTGCGAAGTGGGTTGACGCCGGCGCGCCGCAGGGCGATCAGAAGGATGCTCCGCCGCCGATTGAGTGGCCGACGGACGGATGGCAGGTCAAGCCCGATCTGATCGTCCGAGGACCCGAGTTCCGAGTGCCGGCACGTCCGCCGAAGAACGTGATCGAGTGGGCAAGCACGACGATTCCGAGTGGCTTCACCAAAGATACGTGGGTCACATCGCTCGAGATCAAGCCGAGCGATCTCTCGGTCACCCACCACATCTGCATCTCTTTCGCGCCCCATCGACCAAACGTCAAGTACTACGAGTGGAGTTGGCAGGAATCACCGCGCGATGAGGAAGGTGTGGCGACGGACAAGGGCGCAAGCGCGGGACAGGCCGGCGCGCGTCCACCAGGGGCCGGAGGAGCACCGCCAGCCGTGCCCGGTGTCGCCACCGGTGGCGGCTTCGCGTGCTACGTCCCTGGAGTGCAAGCGGATGACTATCGTCCGTACAACGCGGCGAAGTTGATCCCTGCCGGAAGCGACATCTTTTTCCAGGTGCACTACACGCCGTCGGGCAAGGAAGTCGTAGACCGGCCGCTCGTCGGCTTCACCGTTGCTGAGGGGCCATCCGACAAGCAATGGATCTCATACAACATTTCTGGGGCAGGACCGACCTTTGCGATTCCGCCGAACGAGGGCAATTACGCGAGCCCTCCGGCCGAGGCCGAATTCGGCGCTGATTCGTGGCTCGTCCAGATGATGCCGCACATGCACCTGCGCGGTAAGGACATGACCTATCGCCTCACGTATCCGGACGGACGCAGCGAAGTGATCTTGAACGTGCCCAAGTACGACTTCAACTGGCAGCTCGTCTATCAACCGATGACGCCGATCTTCATCCCGAAGGGTACGAAGATTCGCATCGACGCGCATTTCGACAACTCGACGGCGAACAAGTTCAACCCGAATCCGAACAACACTGTGTACCCGGGTCGAATGACCTGGGAAGAAATGATGTCGCCGTTTTTTGGCATCGTGGTGGACGCCAAGACCGATCCGCGCACCGTGCTGAAGCTTCGCGGCCGCACCGTCGTTGGCGACGGCGCGTAGAACGTGGGGCACGTCCTTTTGGACGTGCCTGGCCGGCCGGTCCGAAAGGACCGGCCCTACGTGCAACTGGATGCGACTGTCTTCACCGACTTCACGTCCAGCGTTGGGCTCTTCCCCGGGGGCTCGTCTGCAGAGGTCTTAGATGCGGACGAATCTTGCCAATCTGATCGTCCGACGATTTGGACCTTCTCACCCACACGAGGTCCGAGGTTGCCCCCGCCCTCCAGCGTCCACTTCTTCGGTATCGCGTCGGCGGGACCGGTACGCTCCAGCACCGGCTTCCCATCAATCACCTCGATTTTGGCATCGTCGATCTGGTAGCCCGCGTACCCGCTTCGAAGCAGGCATCCCGAGATCGTGAATTCGCGCTTGCCGTCGCCAGCTTGCGTCGATACGCCTTGAAGCGCCCGGCCGGCGCCAGCTCCCGCGAGCGACACACCAACCGCGATGATTGTTACGAGCGGGGCGGCGTTCATCGCGCTCACACTAGCTGACCAGCCGTCGATGGTCAATGGCAGGATCGGGGATCAGGGGTCGGGGGTCGGGGATCAGAAGGGGAATTTTGCCTCGGCCCGATCCCCGATCCCCGATCCCCGATCCCCGATCCCCGATCCCCGATCCCCGATCCCCGATCCCCGATCCCCGATCCAAGTGACTTGCGGAGCGTGGGTTGATAAGCTTCTGCCTCTTCCCGGGACCCTTCCGGGTTTGTGATCATCGACCTGAGCATGCGTTACCGTTCCCCCCACCATATGCCTTTCGCAGCTCCACGCGTGGCAGCCTTAGTGGCGCTCACCGCTGTCGTCGCCGTGGGGTGCAACACGCAACCAACGGCTGGAGGATCCACAACTCGCCGCCTTTCAATCGCCACCGGCACGACAGGCGGTGTGTACTACCCATACGGCGGAGGCATCGCCAAAATCATCACGGAATATCTGCCGAACATCGAGGCCACGGCCGAAGTGACGGGCGCGTCGATAGACAACTTGAAGTTCTTGCGTGCCGGGACCTCTGATATTGCGTTCACTCAGGCAGACATGCTGGCTGAAGCGATCAAGGGCACCGGTGCGTTTGCTGGTCAGCCGGTCGCAGCGCGAACGCTGGCCAATCTGTATCTGAACTACACGCAGATCGTGACGCTGACGTCGAGCGGTATCACCTCTGTTGCGGACCTGAAGGGAAAGACGATCTCGACCGGCGCGCCCGGCGGAGGGGGCGAACTGGTCGCCTTCCGCGTGTTGGAAGCAGCCGGCTTGAACCACGATACGGACGTCCGCCGGCAGGGCCTCAGCGTGGCCCAGTCGACCGACGCGATCAAGGACGGAAAGGTGCAGGCGTTCTTCTGGCAGGGGGGTCTACCGACGGGTGCCATCCTCGATCTGACCCACACACCGGGCATCACGATTCGCATGCTTCCGAGCGACGCGTACCTTGCTGCGCTGCAACGAAAATATGGCGAGAGTCTCTATTCGCGCGTGGTGATTCCGGCGTCTACATATCCAGGCCTCGATGCCGACGTACCGGCGATAGGCATGACTAACCTTCTCGTCGTCAGCGACACCATGCCTGAAGCCCTCGCCTACGAACTGACGCGCCTGCTGTTCGAACGACAGAAAGAGCTCGCAGCCATTCATCCTGAGGCCGCCAACTTGAGCTTGAAGACAGCCGCCACGGGATCGCCGGCGCCCTTTCACCCGGGCGCAGAACGCTACTACCGCGAACAGGGCGCCTGGGCGCGATGAGCGAACGGGGCAACGGCTCCCCAGCAGACGGCGGGCTGCTATCGACCACGAACGACCTGCTCACGACCGTCGACATCGAAGCACCAGCGAGACGGCTTTCGGGTGCGACGCATGTCGTCGTGCGATGCCTCGCGATCGGCCTGTCGCTATTCTCGCTGTACTGGGTCCTCACTACGATCGACACTCACCTCTATCGCATCAGCTTTCTGCTTTGTGCTCTCGTTCTGACGTTCCTGAGATATCCAGGCTCCCGCGAGGTCGTTGAGCAGCGCGTCCGCATGATCGACTGGACGCTCGTGGGCCTCACGCTCGTCGCCCTGGGGTGGCCGCTGACCGACCTTTCTCACTTCATCTACCGTGCGGCGAGCCCAACGAAAGCCGACCTGATCTGCGGGGCCATCGCGATCCTGCTCGTGCTGGAAGCCACGCGGCGGACAGTGGGATGGATCCTTCCTGTGTGTGCGGCCGTGTTTCTCGCGTACGCATACGTCGGTCCAATGCTGGATGTCGTTGGCCTCGGCGTGCTCGCGCATCGGGGCTACGACTTGAGCCGCGTCATTGGCACTGTGTACCTCACTCTCGACGGGATGTTCGGCGTCCCGCTCGACGTCGCCGCCACTTACATCATCCTGTTCACTCTGTACGGGGCCGTACTGCAACAGTCGGGGGCCGGCACATTCTTCCTCGACTGGGCGATGGCCGCCATGCGTGGATCCAGGAGCGGGGCGAGCCCCGGTCGAGCCACAACCCTGGCGAGCGTGCTGCTCGGCACGGTGTCGGGGAGCGGCGTCGCAACGACAGTCACACTCGGGTCGGTGGCTTGGCCCCTCCTCAAGCGCGCGGGGTATCCGGCGGAGGTTGCGGGGGCCGTGCTGTCGGCCGGTGGCATCGGCGCGATCATGATGCCCCCTGCACTCGGCGCGGCGGCATTTCTCATCGCCGAGTTCTTGAAGATCAGCTACTTCCAGGTCATCGCGATGGCCGTGATCCCGGCGTTGCTGTACTACTTGTCAGTGCTGCTGATGATCGAGGCCGATTCGAGGCGGCTTGGTGTGAAGGCGTCGGCGACCGACGACCGATCGTTCTGGACCCTTACGCGAACGCGAGGGTACCACTTCGCGTCGCTCATCGTGATGGTGGCCTTGCTTGGAATGGGCTTCACGGCGTTTCGCGCAGTGTTCTGGGCGATGGTGCTCGCCATCGTTTCGAGCTTTGTGCAACGGGACACTGCCATGACACCAACACGGCTCCTTCGTGCGATGGAGGACGGAACACTCGGGATGCTGCCGGTGGCGGCCACGACCGCCACAGCAGGCATCATCGTCGGCGTCGTCGCGCTGACCGGGCTGGGGCTCAAGATGGCCGGGCTCATTGTCGCCTTTGCCGGCGGACAATTGGTGCTCACGGTTATCTATGCCGCCGCCGCCGTGCTACTCGTTGGGCTGGCCGTACCGGTGACCGCGTCCTACATCATCGCGGCCGTCATGATTGCGCCTGCGTTGACCCAAGTCGGGATCGCACCAGTGGCGGCGCATATGTTCGTTTTCTACTACGCGGTTCTTTCAGAAGTAAGCCCTCCGACGGCGCTGTCGCCGTTTGCGGCCGCCGCCATCACTGGCGGCGATCCGCTTCGTACGATGCTCATCACGTGGAAGTACACGCTGCCGGCGTTTCTCGTGCCGTTCGTCTTCACGCTGAGCAGCGAAGGGATGGGGTTGCTCTTGCAGGCGCCTTTGGTTGACGTGATCGTGTCCACAGTCACGGCCGCGCTGGGTGTCGCGGCGTTTGCAATGGGCGCCGGGGGCTGGCTCAGGACTCGCCTGACGACGGTCGAGCGAGCGTCCGGAGTCGCCGCTGGACTCTTGCTGCTCTATCCGGATCCGAGGGCAGACGTGGGCGGGATCACGTTGCTGGCTGCCGTGGTGCTCACACACATGCGGCGCTCGGCACGTCTTTCCCACTCGTAGGGCCGGTCCTTTCGGACCGGCCAGGCACGTCCGGAAGGACGTGCCTACAGGGTCGCCCGAAGACGCCCCACTCTAGCGCTTGCCTTTGAGACTGGCCAGGAATTCAGACGGTGTTTCGACGCGCAGGTCGTAGCGCAGCGCCGAAACAAAGTGGCGCCGATTGTCGGTGACCACGACCGCCGCTCCGACAGCGCGAGCGACTTCGGCAATGTGCGCGTCGTACACGCGGCCTCCGGCGATGGCATCGCGCGCCGCCGCTCGGAGCATTGGCAGGCGGTCCGTCGCCGGCAGGTCATGCACGACCATCCTCGCGAACACTTCCTCTTGCAACAACACCGCGGCGTCGGCCGGCGCAACCCTGAACTCAGGCGGCAGCCGCGTGGCGACGGAGAAAAATTCGAGACAGCAATGCCACGCCGTTGAGGCTGCGGTCACGCGCTTCTCCGCAACAGCGTGCATGAGCGATTGCGCGGGGGCGCTCTGCGGGCCGAAGTCGACCATCCCGGCCAGTAGCACGCTCGTGTCGAGGAAGACACTCACGGCCATCGGTTCCGCTCCTCCTCGATGAGTGCGGCGATGTCGAGGGTGGGCCGCGCGTCCGCCGAAACTGTCGGACGAGCCACCAGGCGTCGGCCAACTTTCACGAGTCTGGGGCCAGCCGCGACGCGTTCCAGGCGGATGCCGAGCTCGTCTTCAGTGATTTCGATCTCGGCCCCTGCCTTGAGCCCCGCGCGTTCGCGGACACCCGCTGGAATCACCACACGGCCTGCCTTATCGATGGTAGTTCTCATACCATTACTCTACCATCAGAGAAGGACGCTGGAAGGGCGCGCGTGTCTTGTAGGTCCGGCCCATACCCCTTCTTGACGTCACTCTGACACCGTGTAAGATACACTTCCATGGGCACGGGTCTACCGTCGATTTCAGCCACCGAGTCGCTGATCCTCGACCTGCTCCAAGGCGGCGAGCGTTTCGGCCTGCAGTTGGTCGATCACTCGGGCGGCACCCTCAAGCGCGGCTCGGTCTACGTCATCCTTGCCCGCATGGAGGCCAAGGGCTTCGTCGCGTCGCGCCAAGAAGACCGTCCTCCGAACGCCAGCGGGCTGCCCCGGCGTTTGTATACGGCGACTGCTTACGGGCTGAAGGTCAGGGACGCCTACCGCTTGTTGCGAGAAGCGCTCGATCTCCGACCGTCGGAGGCGGGGTCGTGACCGGACGCATCGTTCTTCGATTGGCGCGTCTGCTCCTGCACGCGGACACTCTGGCCCTCGTCGTCATGCCGGCCGTCGCAGATTTCGAGTTCGAGGCCGCCACGCACTCGGCCGGAGGACGCATCAGAGCGTACGTCGCGACGTGGGTAGCGCTCATCGGTGCCATCTGGCACGACCTCATCTGGGACCGCCGCACGCCGCCCTGGGCCGATGCGGCGGCCACCGTCGCCACGCTCACGCTCCTCGTCGCGTCGTACCACCTCGCCATCTTGATCTTGCTGCTTGGGTTCAGTCGGCAGCTCGACATGACGAGGGCGGCTCGATTCATTTCGAATGTCCCACGCGACTGGGTCCTGACGATCCTCGCCTTCACTTTTGTTATTGGAACCATGTTCGTCGCCACGCGCGCTCGCGCCGCTTGGCGAGTGGATTTCGACGCGCCGACCGACGTCTAGCGACTCAGCTGGGAGACACGCATGCTCGAGGTCATCGACGTCTGGAAGGCCTACCACGGCGTCTCGGCAGTGCGTGCACTCAGCCTCACGGCGGCGCCGGGGCAGGTCGTGGGTCTGCTTGGCCCGAACGGATCTGGCAAATCGACGACCGTCAAGATGCTCGTGGGACTGTTGCGTCCCACGATGGGTGTCATCCGCTGGAAAGGTGTCGATGTCCAACAGCAATTGCGCGAGTACCAGCGCATCGTCGGCTACGTTCCTGAAGAGCCACGCCTGTACGCGTATCTGACCGCGCCCGAGTATCTCGAACTAGTAGGCGGACTACACGACATCGAGGTACAGGTGCTCGAACGCCGAGTCGCCGAGTATCTCGACCTTTTCGGGCTTGCTTCCGACGTTTACACGCCGCTCTCGGCGTTTTCGAAGGGCATGCGGCAAAAGGTGTTGATCGCGGCCGCGTTGCTTCACGACCCCCAGCTCATTGTGTTGGACGAGCCGTGTTCGGGTCTCGACGTCGCCTCCACCTTGATTCACCGGCGGATGATCGCCAGGCTCGTCGCGCGGGGCAAGACCATCATCTACAGTTCGCACGAGATGGACATGGTCGAAAAGGTGTGCGACGACGTCCTCATCCTTCACAACAGCCACGTGGTGGCACACGACTCCGTATCGCGCCTTCGGGCGCTGGCTCACGCGGCGTCACTCGAGCAGGTTTTTGCGGCGCTTGCCGTCGACCAGGACGTGGATCGTCTCGGCGATGCCCTCGCGAACGTGTCCGCGTCATGACGCTGTCCCCGGAGCACGCGCGCGAATGGCGTCAATTCAGACTACTAGCGCGCGACTCGCTCCGGCAACTGCTCGACAGCGTCGTCGTCGCCCGAGACGCCGACCCGATGCAGTTTGCCATCTGGGCAAGCGCGCTCGCGATGACGCCGCCGTTTCTCGTGGCCGTTCGAAAGATCATCGACTACCCCTTCCTCCTGCACGCTCCGGCTGGGGTCGTCGAGCGAGTCGTTCTTGCCGACCGCGTGTTCTTCGTGCTGTATGGCATGTTGGCGACGACTCTTCTGGTAGCGCTCGTCTGGGACGCGCTCTCCCCCACACGAACCGATCAGGAGATCGTTGGCGTCCTTCCCGTGTGGCCGCGCACGCTCGCGGCCGCGAGGCTCACGGCTGCCCTGGCCATGGCCATGGGGTTTGCCGCCGCCATCAACGCGCCCGCAGCGCTCATCTATAGCGCAGCGTCGGCGGTGCATCCTCTCGTCGGCGGATTCCCCCGCGTGCTGGCCGGTCATCTGATCGCGACAACCTTGGGCTGCGCATTCACCTTCCTGGGGCTGCTCTCGGCTCGAGCCGTCGTCATCGTCTGCGCGGGCGAGCGTGTGGCCACTCGTCTGGCCGTTGTGCTGCAGGTCGTTACGTTCGTGCTGCTCGTTGAAGTCTTCTTCTTTCTCCCAGCCGTGCTTCCGACGTTGATGCGGGGTCTCCAGCAAGGAGGCACGTCATACAGCCTTCTGCCGCCGATCTGGTTCGCCGCGCTTTTCGCGCGCATCGCCGAGGGTCGTGTCGTGGCGCCGGGCGTTGCTGAGCTTTCGGTGACGGCCACACTCGTGGCGGCGATCGCGGCAGTTTTGGTGACCCTTGTCCCCGCGGCGTGGATGGCCAGACGCGCTCTCGAGAGCCGCGCGATCCCTCACACGGGCGGTCTTACGTGGCTCGCGCGCCTCTTTGCCCGTGCCTGTGTGAGCGCCTCGTCGGTGCGGGGCCTACTCCTCTTCGCGGTCGCAAGCCTGGCGCGAAACAGGCGACATCTTCTTGTGCTTTCGGCGTATGTCGGACTCGCCATCGCCACGGCGATCGTGAGCCTCGTCGGCGAGAACATCCGCGGGACCTTGACGCTCGATAGGCCCGTCGCGTATCTGCTGGCGATACCGCTCGTCGCGATGTTCTTCACCGTCTTCGGGCTCCGATCGGCCTGCAGCATCCCGACCGACTTCGACGCGAACTGGCCGCTCCGGCTGCCACCGCCTTTTGCCGCGAACGCACTCGCCACGACGCGTCTGTTGATCGTGGGGCTCGGCGTGCTTCCACCTGTGTTGGTATGGACATTGGCCAGCGCACATATGTGGGGCTGGACGACAGCACTATCTCTCACGCTGCTTGACGCCCTCGCTGGCATCCTGTTGACCGAGCTGGCACTGTCAACGTGGACGAAGGTTCCGTTTGCGACAGGCCACGAACCATCGGCTGACACGTTGAAGTCACGATGGCCATGGTTCCTCGTGGCGCTGCACCTCTATGGTTTCAGGCTCGCCGACCTCCAGGCGCTGTCGTTGGGATCTCCTTTCCGAATGGGGGTCTACGTGGCGGTTGGACTCGGACTGCTCGGCGCCGCCTACGCCAGAAACCGACACCGCACTCGCGGACAGGCCGTGACACTTGACGTGGTGCCCGAGCAGCTGAATACCCTTGGGCTATCCGCGGTCCTGGACTGACCCCGGCCTCATCAGTCGGCCGTTTCAAGTGCCTCAGCGAGAGCGAGCGGAGTCTGGCCTGGCAAGCGCTCCCGGGTGTAGCATGGCTCTTGTCTCGAGGTCGAGCATCCTATGCATACCAAAGTCAGAGCGCTATTGATTGGGCTGGCCTTCAGTTTCCTGTTCGCGCCAGGCTCGGGCTTCGCGCAGAGCGAGCAGACGGCCCGGCCCGCGGATGACAAGCTGCCCGACTGGAGCGGCGTCTGGGCGATGATGGGGGGAACCGTTTTCGATCGAGGCACGCAGACCGGGCAAGGCGGAGCGACATCAGTAGGCGTACGAGCGCATCCCCCCTATAACGCGGAGTGGGAGGCCATCTACAAGAAGAACCTCGACCTGAGAGACAAGAATCTCTTCCCTGACACGATTTCCAACTGTGGAGTTCCGGCCGGATTTCCGAGGCACTTCAACCTGCCCGATCCTTACGAGTTCGTCGTGCGCCCCGAGCAGGTCTGGGTCTTGACAGAGAACGGGCCAAACGTTTTGCGGATCTACACGGACGGACGGAAGCATCTGGAAGACCAGTGGGAAACGTATACCGGTGACTCGGTCGGCCACTGGGAGGGCGACGCACTTGTCTTCACGACCGTCGCCTTGAAGAACTATCGGGACAAGGATGTCATTCTCGACAGAACAGGTCTCGTGTTGAGTGAAAAATCACACGCGACGACGCGCATTCGAAAGATCAACCCGACCACCATCGAGGTCCAGATGACCATCGAGGACCCGAAGGCGCTGACGAAGCCGTGGGTCGTTACGAAGCAATTCAGGAAGCTGCCTGCTGGAACGCGCGTCTATGACTATGGGTGCGCGGAAAACAACCGGAATCCGGTGGACGAAAAAACGGGCAAAACACTCGTATTGAGTCCAGACGGCACGCCGCTCAACAAAGAGTAGCTCTCAGAGAGGTATTCGCCATGACGACGGCTCAGAAGTTCGTTTGTGCAGCGTTGGCTACGGCAGGACTGTTTGTTGCCATTCCGCATGCGGCTGCGCATCACTCGGGGGCGGGTTTCAACAGCGACAAGACGATTGAACTCACCGGCACGATAAAGGAATTCCAGTTCAAGAATCCCCACACGTGGATTCAGATCATCGTCGAGGACGACAAGGGCCAGAAGGTCGAGTGGAGCATCGAATGGGGCAGCCCGAATTCGCTGGGACGCCAAGGTATCCGCCCTTCGACCTTCCCCGCCGGCGCCAAAGTGACGATGCGCCTGCATCCAATGATCAATGGTGCGCCGGCAGGGGGCTTCGTCGGCGCGAAGTTCCCCGATGGAAAGACCGTTGGTAATTGGGAAGGCTGAGCGATTCGCTGAATCTCTTCGCTGTTCCTACTTCGTCTGGGATTGCAGCTCCTGCGCTCTGAGTTTCTCGAGCTCGTCGAGTTCTCGGTTGTTCGTGCAATAGAACTCGTACACCTCCCCATTGCCTAGCGTCCAGCGCCGGGGGGCGGACTTCCACGGCTTCACGAGCACCTTCGGATCGTCAACGGTAATCTCGACGATGAGCCAGTTCATGGACGAACGGGTATACCGCTCGGTGACGCGCATCTCGTCGCTGTGAAACCACCCAGTCGGCATGACATACGTTTTCTCGTCGAATCCTATCGAATCGACGACTAGAGTGTCGCCTTCCCAGCGGGTCGTGCTGGTGCCGTGAAACCAGGGTTCGGGATTCTTTGGAAGCGGGCGCCCATCTGTGTAGACCAGGCGCCAATTGTTGAGGACTTCGTACAGCTGCGCCATCATCTTCGGCGTGTGGACGATAACCGTTGAATAGGGGTTCTGCAGCCAGATGGCGGGAAGCCCACGCGGCATGCAATTCACGGACGACTTCGACAATTCGAGCTCCGTCGGCGTCATCGACTTCATTTTCGACAGTGCCCAGGGCTGGAACACCGGGCGTTCCTCAGGCGTCACCTTGGGATCGAACTGCCCTCGCGCGGCCGGGTCAACACCGAAGCGGCCGCTCACACCCTGGCCCGCACCATTCGGCAACCAGTGCCCAGACAGATCGGGGTGGCCATCCGCCAACCGTGGCGCGGGGCCGCCGGGCGGCAGCGGCTTGACCGTGTATTCCGTGTTCTGCTGGGCTCCGGCGGAGATGGACAAGAGGCACACAAGCGTGAGCGCTGCCGCGCCTGCTACGGCATAGCGAAGGTGAAGTGTCATGTGCACGGCTCTCCAGAGACTAGTCTTGCAGTTGGCCCATCTGACGCAAGATGCCGTCCGATGCGAACTTGAGTGAGCCGGCGGCCGCATAATGCTGCTTGCCGTTCCTCGCGACACACCCTCGGACCCAGACCTCTTTCCCGATATTGTCGAGGAACAGCTGTCGATCGGTGCCGGCTCTCCTCAGCGTGATGAGCGCATAGGTCTGAAACGACCAGTTCTCTATCTTGCCACTGGCATCCTTGACGTCCACGTAGAAGAACCCGTGAGGGTTCGTCCACTCGAGTTTTGTGAGCGTGCCCGTGAATTCCTTGCAGTTCGCGCCGTCGAATTCGGCTGCGAATGAATGATGCGCAAACGACGGCAGTGGCAGCAGAAGCATTGCTACTATCATCGCTGCCGCGCCAAGAGCCTTCAGAATCCTCATCGAATCCTCCATCGCCTCAAAAAGCCGTTTCGGCCGCGCAGGCTGTCACATTGGCGTGGCTGTCACCAGTTTACTTCCGGAGGCCGTACGCCGCGTCGCGGAACTTCCTTACCGCGGCAACGGCGAGGACGGCGAAGAGCGCCAGTACGACGAGTTGCGTAGCTTGGAACGGCGGCTCGGACTGCGTCGGAGCAAGGGCTTTCAGGGCAGGCACTTTCTGGAACAGCTGCACGAACAGAACGAAAACGTTCAGATACAGAGCGAGCACAGCGCCGACGACATAGATCGAACGCCACGCGCCTCGCAGATGGCCGCTGTAGCGCGCGAATGTCGCCACCGCCAGCACGACGAGCGAGATGAGGCCCACGATATGAGACGGCAGAAGACGCTCGAACGGAAAGCCGAACCCAGTCACGCTCGTTGCGGCGGTCGTAGCGAGAAAGACTGACGTCCAGCCGTCGAGTCGTTTCGCCGTAAGCAGTCCAGACACCACGACGAATCCCGAGACAATCCCGATGAGGCTTATGAGGACGTGCACAAGAGTAAATGTCGACATTCTCACCAACCTTGAGGGACCGCGACGGCAGATCGAAGGCGCGGTGCGAAGAGCATACTGGATATAATCGGGCTCCTGGAGGCCCCATGAGATCTCGTCTTCGGTCCGGTGCGGCCGCCGTAGCCGTGTTGGCGTTACTTCTGTCGACGACCGCTGCCGCGCAGTGGCTGAACTACCCCACGCCCGGGATCCCGCGGCTGCCCGACGGCAAGCCTAACCTATCGGCGCCAGCACCTCGTACAGCCGACGGCAAACCCGATCTCTCCGGCATCTGGAGTGGCGCCGGCCCTCTCTACCGGTTCAACATCGCTCAGGATCTCGAACCCGGCGACATTCAGCCTTGGGCCGAAGCCCTCTTCCTGCAGCGCGTGCGCGATTCCCGCAAGGACAGTCCTCTCGCGCGATGTCTGCCTGTCAGCGTTCCCTTCCACAATTTTTTCAACTTGACGAGGATCGTCCAGACCCCGGCGCTGATGGTGATGCTCTACGAGTCGCCCAACAGCCCGCATCGCACCGTGTTCACGGATGGACGCGACCTTCCCAAAGACCCTAATCCCACCTGGCTCGGCTATTCGATCGGGCGATGGGAGGGCGACACGCTGGTGGTGACGACGGCGGGGTTCAACGACAAAGCGTGGCTCGACAGCGCCGGACATCCACAAACCGAATCCCTGCGCATCACGGAACGCCTCCGGCGTCGCGACTTCGGTCACATGGATTTCGAAATCACCATCGACGATCCGAAAGCGTTTACGAAGCCATTTACGATCAAGAGGGAACGTGTGCTCGCGGCCGATACCGACCTCCTGGAAGACGTCTGCGAGAACGAGCGCGACCGCGCACGTATGTCCGGTGACAACGGGATCAGGCTAAGCCCCGAACTTCTCGCGACCTACGCTGGCGTGTACGAGCTCGCACCGGGACGCGAGGCCGTGATCACGGTCACCGACGACCTCCTCTTCGTGCGGGGTCTCAACGAGCCCAAGCTTCCGCTCCTGGCGCAGTCGGAAACGACATTCATGTCCACCGCGACCCCGAATGGCTTTGAGTTCATCAAGGATGCGCAGGGCAAAGTCACGCATCTACTGGTCCGGGGCGCCGGCGGAGACCAAAGAGCCGTCCGCAAAGGCGCCGCAACGCCAGCACCGCGACGCTGACGAGCCGCGACTCTACCGTTGCTCTTTCGGCGCGACGTAGCTCTTTCGAGCCCGCGGCTTCAGCCCCCGCTGTGCGACTCGCACGTCGAGATCGTGCACTTTGCCGTCGCGCTTTGGCGGAGCGAAGCCGATGAGGTACTGGCTGTGTAGCTCGTCGGCAACTCGAGCAAAGGCGTCCGCAAGGTCCTGCCCGAAGCGAATCTCCGCGTAGCCTCCACCCGTCTCCTGCGCGACCAGGGCGAGGCCGGGGTCGGCCAAGTCAGCCATCAGCGCCGCCTGGAGACCACCCGGACCGATTCCCGGCTGCACGGGCCGCGCGCCGCGGCTTCGCATGCCGACGCCGTAGATCATCACATCCTCGACGCGCGCGCGGTCGATGACCTCGGCCTGGCTGACGACTGGCTGACGGAAACCGATCGGGCCGCTGTCTTTGCCGTCGCTCAGCACGAGGACCACGGAGCGCGCGTCTTTCTCCTTTCCGAACGCATCCAATGCTTGGTCGACCGCGCGCCAGAGTGGCGTGGGCGCATCGGAGGCAATCGCGGTCGGCAGCGCTCGCCGCAACTCGTTTGGATCCCGCGTAAACGTGGAACTGATGGTGATCGAGTGCCCGAACGAACCGACGCGAGCGACGTCGTCGGGACGAAGCCGCGTGAACAGCTGATCTGCGGCCGCCCGCAGCAGCGGCAGGTTGCCCTCCATGCTGCCCGAGACGTCCAGCATGACGATGAGCCGAATAGGTTGAGGGCTATTGTCGAACAGTGTGATCGGCTGGGGCTTTCCCTCGTCGCGCACCTCAAAGTCGCCCTGTGAGAGCGTTGTGACGATCCGGCCGTCTCGGTCCGTCACGGTCACGAAGACCCGCACGGCGTCGCCGGTGCCGCGGAAAACCGGCTGCTGCCCTCCGGTGGCGCCCAGTACGCCGACAAGACACAGAGCAACGGTCCCGTACTTGAGGAGCGGAGGCATACTCATTACCCCATTACCACAGGCTAGGCATCGCACCTCCAGTCATATCACGAGCGGGCTGATTGCTACTCGAATCTGAGCGCGACGAGCGGTTCGAGTCTCGTTGCACGACGCGCCGGGAGATAGGACGCGAGGGCCGCGATAAGCACAAACAGTCCTGGAACCGCGATGAACGTCGCCAGGTCGCGGGGGGTCAGTTCAAACAGCAGTGTCTCGAGATACCGCGTTAGGGCGGCCGCTCCAGCGACGCCGAGGATAATTCCGATGACAGTCAGGACCGTGCATTGGCTCAGCACGAGGCGGAGAACGCTCCGGCGTTGCGCGCCGAGCGTCATCCGAATCGCGATCTCCTTGGTGCGCTGAACAACACCGTAAGCGACGATGCCGTAAATACCGACAGCGGCGAGGAGCACCGCGATGGTGCTGAACATCGTGAGCAGCAGCATTGAATCTCGCGGCATCTGGATTTGTTGCGCGAGGGCTGCGTCCACGGTCCCCATGTGTGACACGGGCAAGCTCGGGTCTATCTCCGCGACCGCCCGCCGCACTGCTGGCACGATTGCATCGAGGGGCTGGTTGACGCGCAGCACGAACGTCATTTGCAACCGGCTCTGTCCGTACGGCGTTCGAGAACGGAGCGACTCCTGCAGGTGTGGAACGTAGAGGGCCGGTGCCGGCTGGCGATCCCAGCGGCTCACCGGGGTGTCACCGACGACGCCCACAATCTCCCGCGGCCGCTCGCCAGTCACGATCGACACAGTCAACCGTTTGCCGATCGGGTTCTCATTCGGCCAAAAGCGGCGCGCCATCGTCTCATTGATAATGACCACCGGAAGAGTACCGGCCGTGTCGCGGTCAGTGAAGTCGCGCCCCCTCCGCACTGGCACCCGCATCGTCGTGAAGAAGTTCGGAGTGACCAAGGCATAGTTCGCGTTGAGGGTCTCTAGAGCGCCCGCAGCGTCTATCAGAGGCCGTCCTTCGATCGTGAAAGGCGCGGGGAGCGAGTTCCCGTTCACCAGCGGAACGTTCGCGCCTGCCGCGAGCTCGACGCCGTTCACCTGCAGTAAACGCTCGCGCACGCGGTCGAACAACGTCGCGGGCACTGGGCTGATGTCCAGCTGTGTAAAGCCATCACGCACACCGACCTGACGAAAATACGCGTTGGCCGGGAGGCGCGTGTCGAACGAGATGACGTTCCGCGGTTCAAATCCGAGTTGGTTCCGCTGGAGACGCCAAAAGCTGTTGACCAAGAGACCAGCGCCGACGAGCAAGACCAACGCGAGCGCCACCTGCGCCACGAGTAGTCCGCCCTGCAGGCGGCGGTGACCACGGCCGAGCGTGGCGATCCGCCCCGAGTCCCTGAGCGGCGTGACCAGGTCCGAAGCTGAGGAGCCGATGGCAGGAACCAGGCCAAAGACAAGGCCAGTGAGTACAGACACCGCCACACTGAAACCGAGAACCGCGCCATCCATCTCGATGCCCTGTGCCGTCGAGAGCCACGCCGGACCAGCCGCGACGAGCATCCTGAGAGCGCCCCACGCCAGCAGGGTCCCCAGCGCTCCACCCGCCACCGACAGAAAGACGCTCTGGGCAAGGAAGTAGCGAACGATCCTGAGGCGGCTGGCGCCAAGCGAGCGGCGGATGACGACCTGTCGATGTTGCGAGGCCGCGCGCACGAGGAGCAAACCTGCCACGTTCGCACACGCGATCAGCAGCAAGAAGCCGACTGCGCCCTGCAGCACGCGCAACGTTTCCCTCACGTTGCCAAAGAGCGCCGCGTCCAGCGGCTGCACGCGAACGCCTCGGCCAGTTTGATGGTCCGGTTCCACGCGCGCGAACGCCGCCGCCACTGGATTCATGCGAGCTTGGGCTTGTTCGACCGACACACCAGGTTTCAGGCGAGCCGCCACCGTCAGAACCCGATTCGGGCTGCGCGCCTGGACCTGAAAGCGACTGAAGGGCATCGGAATCCAGAAGTCCGATTCATTGTTGAACACCCGGAACCCCGGAGGCATCACACCGACGATGGTGGTGGCGGTGCCGTCGAGGAACAGGGTTCGGCCAATCACTTTGGGATCCGCCGCCAGGCGGTCGCGCCACAGCCGATCACTGATGACGACGATGTCGTTGCGGCTGTCCACGCGGTCCTCATCGGCGGTGAAGAAGCGACCGAGTTGTGGCTTTACTCCCAGTGCTCGAAACATCGTGGCTGTGAACCGCCACCCATTCAAGCGGTCTGCCGACTCGTCGTCATGGATGGCGCCGAGCGTGCTCGACCATCCGAGCATCGCGCCCGTGTCCGCGAAGACGTCGTTCTGGTCTCTCCAGTAGAAGTACTCCGTGACTCTCGCACTCTGGTTGTCCGCGGGATCATTCGGCGGGGTGCTCCACACGAGCATCAGGTCATCAGGATTGGGAAACGCGGATGCGCGAAGCGAGCTTGCGCGAAGGACGCTGAAAATGGCCGTATTGGCACTAATCCCAAGAGCGAGCATCAGGACTGCGACGAGCGCGAAGCCGGGGGTCCTGACGAGGCTGCGCGTCGCATGACGCAGGTCTTGTGCCGATTGGTCGAGCCATGCCCAGGTCCATACCTCGCGAGATTCCTCGCGCGCCAACGTCATGTTCCCCATGGCCCGGCGGGCTGCGGCCCCGGCGTCTTCCGCAGACGCACCGCCACTTTCGAGCTCCCGGTGCTTCATTGAGTTGTGAAACTCAAGTTCCTCCTCGAGCTCGGCCTCGAGCCTACGGCGTCGGATCGTGTACCAGACGCGACGAAGCAGCGTACCCATCACATGGCTCCTTAGGTGGCGCTCAGGATCTTCTGAATGGCGACGACCAACTGGTCGAACTCTTCGTGCTCGGCCGCCAGGCGTTTGCGCCCCGTTGCGGTCAAGGTGTAGTACCGCGCACGACGGTTATTCTCCGAGGCACCCCACACCGCCTTGACCCATCCATTCAGGAGGAGCCGCTGCAGCGCCGGATACAAGGAGCTCTCGCCGACGTGAAGCACATCGTCGGAGGTTGTCCGCAAGTACTGGGCAATGCCATACCCATGCATGGAGCCGCGACCAAGTGTTTTCAGAACAAGCAGGTCGAGGGTGCCTGGAAGAAGGTCCGGGGGTAGATTGGTGACTCCCATCGTGTATCGATGGGAGTATTCCGGAGCCGTCGTGTCGCTGTCAAGTCCCATCGATAGACGATGGGGCCGTCGGTTCTATTTGGGCCACGTTGACGTGTCGCCTGTTGCGAAGCGGCGATTCGTCACATAATTCTCCGGGCGGGACATCGCGCCGCTGTTGACAGCCTGCAAGGAGTTCGCAACCATGAAAGCATCTCTCGTCACCGTCATCGCGCTCGCCTTGAGCGCGACGGTCGCGGCACAGTGGTTGAACCAGCCCACGGCGGGAATCCCGAGGACATCCGACGGCAAACCGAATTTGGCCGCGCCGGCGCCTCGCACGCCTGACGGCAAGCCCGACCTCTCTGGTCTGTGGAACAGGATCTCCCCGAAGTATTCTCGGAACATCGCGGCAGACCTCAAGGCCGAAGACGTTCAACCGTGGGCGCGAGCCCTGGTCGAGCAGCGCAAGGAAGATCTCGGCAGGGACTACATGAACGTGCAGTGTGTGCCCCTTGGCCCGGGCTACACCACTTCCGCCGACAGCACCGGGGCCGAGATGATGAAGATCGTCCAAACACCGGGGCTCATCATCATTCTCAACCCCGATCTCACTTACCGCCAGATCTTTCTGGACGGCCGCGCACTCGAACCATCCCCCAATCCGGCATGGATGGGGTACTCGGTTGGGCATTGGGATGGCGACACGTTGGTAGTCGAGAGCCTGGGATTCAATGACCGCACGTGGCTCGATCATGACGGTCATCCGCACACCGAAGCGTTGCGCACGACCGAGCGTTACCGCCGCCGCAACTTCGGCAGCCTCGATCTCGAGGTGACGTTCTCGGACCCGGGGGCTTACGCACGGCCATGGACCGTCTCTGTCCGGGCCGAATTGGCGGCCGACACTGAGATGATCGAATGGGTCTGCAACGAAAACAGGCGCAGCCTCGATCACTGGGTCGGCAAGGCTTCCGATGAAAGGAAAGGCGAGGTACGGGTTGCCCCAGAATTACTTTCGAAGTATATCGGCACCTATGAGGAGCAGCCGCCGTTTTGGAGAATCGCGCCTCGAGTCGTGCAGATCACGGTCTCGAACGGCAGCCTTCTCGGCAACATGGACGGCAGGGGAAACGTGCCTCTGATCGCATCGTCCGATACCTCTTTTTCAGGTTTGTACGGCCTCGGCGTCGAGTTCATTCAGGGCGGCTCTGGCGGGCTGTTCGTGAAGCACGTCTCGGGCAATTACCGGTTCGCACGGAAGTAGGCGCTGCGGGGGCGCTCGATGCTTGAAGCCCGATCGACGATGCTGCGCGTATGAATTGGCTTGGCCTTCACACGGAGACGATTGGTTTTTGGGCGGCCGTCCTGACCACGGTGGCGTTTACACCTCAAGTGGTCCGAACGTGGCGGATGGGTGGAAATGAACTTTCGTGGGCGATGCTCGCGCTCTTTGGCTCAGGCGTTGGGCTCTGGTTTGTTTACGGATACCTGCGGATGTCAGGCCCGCTGATGCTGGCCAACGGGCTGACCGGTGCGCAGGTGCTCTTTCTTCTCGTGCTGAAACTGTCGCGTAAGCGAACCGTCAGGCGGTAGCGCCCACCTCCATTGCGCGGCGCTACGGCGCGCGGCAAACGAAATTGGCCGCTTCGTCGATGCTGCCCGTGCCTTTGTATTTGGCGACCTGAGGATACGGACACAGGGGACGCGTGCGGTCCACTTTTCCGTCGGTACTGTGCGACGCGTGCAGCTTCTCCGGCGCTTTGCCGTGCTCCACCCATTGCTCGAGTGCGCCAACCTTGTCGAACACGTTCGGACCCTCCCCGCCGCCGCAGTGGCCCATTCCAGGCTCGAGGAATAGCCGGACGCTGTTGGATGCATTGGCCGGGCCGCCCAGGTTATCAACTACGCTCTTGTAGTACTGGATGGTGTTCAGAGTCGGGACATTCGGATCGCTCCAGCCGTGATAGAGCAGCAGCTTCCCACCGCGTGAGAAGAACGGCTTCATGTTCGGATCAGTGGCGTTCATGACGACGTTTTCCGGCAGGTCCCCACGCACCACATCGCTGTCGAAATTGAAAGTCTTCCAGTCCCAATTCGGATCCTTGAATACGACGTATCGATACTGATCGTAGATATTTGCTGACGGTTCGGGACCGAGGGCCTGAACGCCCCAGCCTAGTTCCGTTCCCGGCACGAGAGACGAAAACAGATGCTTTCCGGTACGCGGGTTGCTCGCGGGAGAGTAGATCTTCTTCGCCGCTTCCACTTGCGGGACGGTCAGACAGGCAGGACCGTCCTCGCTCTTGCAGACCAGCACTTTGGGATCGAAGTCGCATCTGGTCGGGTCGTCGATGAGGCCGTCCTTGAGCCCGTCGCGCATGTCACAGGCAGCGAGAGCGGCTTGGTGGATGACCGGATACTTGCTGGGAGGAATGTAGCTTGACGGATCCTTCAGCACCGCGTGGGCAATCCACAAGGAGATCGCCGTACGGTTGGCCGGCGCTCCCGCAATGATCGCGTCGTAATCATCCGGAAACATCTGCGCTTCCTTGAGGCCCTGTCTTCCACCTGTCGAGCATCCGTTCCAATAGGACAGTTTGGGCGCGCCACCGTAGAAGGCCTGAATGACGGCCTTCGCCTTCACAGTCATTTCGTGTTCGGAGCGCCACGCGAAGTCGATCAGCTTTTCGGGATGATCGAGCGCAAAAGTCCCGCGGCCCCCGACATGCCCGGTGTCGGTGGACGCGCTCGCATATCCTGCTCGAATGGCGTCGGCCATGGCGGAATAGCTGATCACTCCAGCCCAACCTCCGTTACCTACCGCCTGGAACTTGCCGTTCCAGCCAGTGGCAGGCAGCCAGACTTCTACTTTGATATCTGAATCGCTGCTGGGCTTGAGGGTTGCGGCCACGCGGCAGAACTCGGGAAGATCCTTGAAGGCGTTGGCGCCTCTTCCTGCGTTTTGCCGCTCCCCTGGAGCTGAGAACTGGCCCGCCGGTACGAGCTGAGCCATCGTGATGAGCGTGTCCTTCAAGGCAAGCGCTGCCAGGCTATCGCACGAGGCTGCAAACGCGGGCTCAGCAGACAGGCACGCGAGAACCAATACGGTGCATGTCATCGTCAGAATCTTCATACCGGCCTCCCAGTCGAGGGTGAGTATATACGGCTAGAGCGAGTGCTTCTTACTTCGATGGAGATGACAGCCGCCCGACCTCCCGGAATGCCGGCAAAGCGCGCTCGACCATTTCGTCGGACGCGGTCAGGCTGATCCGAAAATAGCCAGGCGCGTTCATGATGCTGCCTGGCAGAACGAAGACATTGCGATCAGCCAAGTCGGTCCAAAGCTGCTCGGGATTGCCTTCGGGCCATTTGCTCCACAGATAGAACGTGCCTTCGGGCGGCAGGGTCTCGTAGCCGTTCTCCGCCATTGTGCTCATCAGCCGATCGCGCCGCCGGGCCAGCGCGGCCTGGTCGATCGAGAGGGTCTCGAGGTCCGGTAACCGCGTACTGCATGACGGCATTCGGGAAGCACCAGCCGAGGGCCATTTGCGCGGCAAGCATCGAGTCGCTGAAGGCCCGACGCTCCGCGTCCGGCATCAGTGGCGAAATCGCCAGATAGCCGAGTCGTTGCCCAGGGGCGAGCAGCACCTTGCCGTAGCTGTAGGAAATGAACGTCCACGGATAAACGGCGGCCGGGCTGTCGAACCCCCTGCCGTCGAACCGTAGCCGACGATACGGTTCATCCGAGAGCAGGTAGATGCGGTGGCCGATGCGGGCTGAGGCCCGTTCGAGGAGGTCCGCCACATTCTCCAACGTCTCACGGCTATAGATGCGTCCGGTCGGATTGTGCGGCGTATTGACGATGACGAGACGCGTCCTCGGACCGATCGCCGCGTCGATCGCGCCAAGATCGAGGTCGAATGCGGGCGCCTTGAGGGCAACCTTGCGCGGCACGGCAGCGGCGGCAAGCAGCAGCGGTTCATAGCAGAACCACGCCGGCTCGGAAAAGATCGCTTCGTCGCCGGGTCAAGGACGTGGTGAAAGGCAACCATGATGGCGGCGAAGGCACCGGTCGTCAGCGCGATATCCGCGGGGTCGAAAGCCAGGCCCAGTTCGCGGCCAACGTGCTCGGCCAGGAATGCTTGCGGCTCCTCTTCACTCGTCTTGTAGGCGAACCAGTTCTTGTCGTGCGGGCTGTGCGCGTTCGCGAATCGCCGTGACGAGCCCAGGCAACGGCATCTCGTGCGGATTGCCGAAGGTGAAGTCGGAAATGCCGGGATCCAACCGCCGCTCGCTGTAGCGCGAGGACGAATAGAACTGTTTGACGGCGGCGAAAGCCGCATCCGCGGCGCTGATGCGAGATGACGTTGCCATTGTTTCGTTCCTCGCGGTCGATCTGTACTGGCACGTTTGAGTCGAATGACGCAGAGCGAGGAACATCAATAGACGGGCTTCATGGGCGCCGTGGCGCCGTCAATGGATCCATCCGCGTCGGCATGTTGGCCGCTAGCACTCCGACCATCGCCATGTTCGCTGCAAAGCTGGAACAATGCGGTCGATACGGCTGACAGCTGGTCGCGAGACGTTTGGCCCATCAGGGAGATCTGAATCCAGTTTCGGTCCTTCAAATAGCGGCTGTTCGCGCTGACGAGGTATCCCTCCTTTTCCAGTTCGGCACTGACCGCCACGGAGCTCACCCTGTCAGGCAATGCGAGCGTCACGATGCCGGGCGACGGTTGCGCCGCCGAATCCTACGAGCTCGAAGTCGAGACGCTTGAGACGAGCGCGGAGCCAGACGGAAGTCTCGGCCAGCTCTCGAAAACGCTCGTCCCATGTGACGCGTTGCAAGGCAGTGTGAAGAGAGCCCATCAGATTCGAGGAGTGTGTGAATGGCACGCCACACTCACGCGCATAGAGTCCAAGGTCCAGCACGCGCGGCAGCGCAGTCGGCGCCGGAGACACGTCGTGGTCATAGAACACCATGGCGAGCCCTGGAAACGCCCCGAGGCCCTTGCCACTCACACCCGATGCGAAATGGACGTCGGCCAGATTCATTGGCACGACACCGATGGAGCTGATTGCATCGACGCAGAGCTTGACACCCACCGCCTTGGTCGCAGCGCCGAGCGCGTCGAGATCGTTCAGCGTCCCTGTGGAGGTTTCGCAGTGCACGAACCACAGCCAGCGGCACGAAGGACTCGACGCCAAATACCGTTCGATCTCCCCAATGTCGAACGCTTCTCCCCAGGACCTGGCGATCACATCGAAGCGGAGGTCCCACCGGCGCGCATGGTCTATAAGACGATCGCCAAACTCTCCGTTGCTCAGAATGACGCCTGGCTCCTGACCGAGCGACAACTGACCAGCGATCGCATCGTTGGCCATCGTGCCGTTTCCGAGCAGGATTTCCACACGTGCCGCGGCGACCAGCTGACGTAACCGGAGCTTCGTGGACTCGATCTCGACCAGAAACTCCGCCGATCGGTGCGACAGCGAGGGGCGTTGGAGCGCCCGATGAACCTCGGGATGGACGGCCACGGGCCCCGGCAAGAAACTGACGGCCAAAGTGACGGCTGGCCTCGTGCGACGGAATAGATTGGGCGCACGTGCTGCGAATTGCTCGAGCGTGAGCATCATCGGTTGAAATAGCACCGGGGGCGCGCCGACCAACGGTCCGAATGGCTCGAAGCCCAGATGTCGATACAGCTTCAGTTGCCGGGTCACCGCCGAAATGAGCGCCAGGTCGAACCCTTCTCGCAGGCAATGTCGCCACACGCCGTCGAGCAGGGCCGGCAGCAACTGCCCGGCGCGGTGCGCCCTGGGGACGGCCAGCAGGCGAAGCTCGCAGATCGAACGTCCTGCCGGGAGGTGGGAGTCGAGATTGGACAGCTTCTGATCCAGTGAAAATGGACGACGGCCTCGAATGGCGAGCATGCCCACAAGCCGCCGACCGGCGAGCGCGATCACATACGTGTTTTCGTCGTGGAATCGATCGACCAACCGTCCAGAAGGATCGGCCACATGCTGAGGAATCTCTTCGGCAAACGTCCGGTGGTTGAGCCGATGAATCTGAGCGAATTCCCAGTTCTCACTGGCGATCTTCACGAGAAGAGGTGATCGCGGCTTCATCGCCTCGCTGTTTACGTCAGAACCCTGCAAATCAGGCCGGACTATCCTGTACAGACATGACCATACTCAAGCGAAAAGTTCGTGACCGTCGGTCTTTTCGATTCCCCGCGCGTTGGTCTCATTTTCGGCCAGTCGGTAGACATGGTCGCGCAGCAGGTTGATATCCACGGCAGGATCGAAGGGGGATTGTGCGAAGACGGTGGCAGGGATCGGAATGCCGATCTTGAGGCGTAGCGTCCTACCCTGCTGACGGAAAATCTGCCTGGGGAGGAGGAGCATGGCGAGTGCCCGGCTGAAGGGGAGAACGGCGTAAAAGGGCCATGAATTGCGGCCTCCGATGAACACGGGCAGCACCGGAGCGTTGTACTTGCGAGCCAGGTGCGTGGCGCCCCCCACCCACGGGCCGTCTCGAAGGCCGGCACTGGTCAGACTCGAGACTGCGCCAGATGGGAAGATCACCAGGGCGGATTCCTTCTCCAACGCCCGCCCGATGGCTGTCAAGTGGCTCCTCTGGGCCCTCGCGGAAAAGGCGTAGGGGAGAAAGTGCCCAACCAGGTTCTCGACGTGCATAAGGATGTCGTTCACGATCACGCGAACATCTGGTCGCACGTCGAGCACGGCGCGCACCAGCGCCAATGCGTCCATGGCCCCCAACGGATGATTGGCCACAATGATGAGACGACCCTGCGAGGGGATCCGAGCCCTGTCGCAGTCGGAAACGAAGAATGAAAAATCGAGGTCCTTGAAAATGCCGTCGAGGAAAGCCAAACCGCACTCGTGCGCGTGGGAGGTTAACAGGGAATTGATCTCGTCGATTCGAGTGAGCCACCGTGCCATCGCGATCGCTCCGGCCCGCAAGATCTCGGGCATCCGTTGCCAGCGCGGGAACATCTCCAACCAAATCGCCTCCAGCTGTATGGCCCCCATTGCTCCCTCATCATAGACGCTCGGAGTAGCAGAGAATCGCCTGACGCCCTGCCCTCCTGGACCCCGCCTGGACCCCATTGACAGGTTTGGGCTCACTGCCATAATTGCTCTCTTCATGCCAGGTTACGAAGCCAGCTCCGACCTCGGCGTGGACAACGAGCAAGGATGCGGATGCCGCTGACGACCACCAGCCTGACGACGCTTGTGATCGCGGGACTCGCCGTTTACTACCTCACGACTCTCATGATCTGGCTCGGTCACTATGAGCCCCACCGCCTGGCCAGCCCGCTACGGCGCTTCCACATGGGCGGCCATCATCGTCACTATCCAAACTCGCGTCGCGGACGCAGTGAACGATTTCTCTATGGCACGGGGCGCCACGACAGCCTCGTGCCACAGCTCCCGTGGCTCGTCGGCTTGGCCATGGCCATATGGGCAATATTGCCGGCGCGGGTGGGCCTGTTAGCGGTGGTACAACTGGTACTCATCGCGGTCGCGCACAGCTACGTGCACATGCACTTCCACCTTACCAAGAGCTGGCTCGCCCGCTTCTCCTGGTTTCGTCGCGCCCAGGCCAGGCATGATCTCCATCACGACCGGCGCAACGTCAACTTCATGGTGGCTGACTACTTCTGGGACAAGGTCTTCGGTACATTCGCGACCCCGGAACTTGATATCGTGGCGCGACGGCGCAACGCATCGCCGCCTACCGCCTGACTGCGCTCACTAGTCAGACGAAAGTGCGGGCACGACCGCCCTGAGGCTTTCGTCTACCTGAACATGCACGCTGCAGATACCAGTCCGATATCGACTCCGCGGGCGCTCGCGAAACTCTCGAAGCAGTTTCTTCGCAGCCGAAACGCCTCGTTACTGACTCACGCATGTCTGGTGGTCCTCACGGCCGTGGAGTTTGCACTGCTGCTGCGGCTTCCGTTCTGGATCGCGTTCGTTCCGTGTGCCTTGATCCACCACCGGATCGGCGTGCTGCTGCACGAGTACATTCACGGAATCCCGTTTGCCCGTTATCGGCACAATCTTGCGGTCTTGAGTGTTTTCGACGGCATGATGCTGATGTTTGGCTCATTGGATCTCTTTCGCGGCACACATCTGGCGCATCATCGCTGGCTCAATACGGAGAACGACCCGGCAGTTGCGGCCGAGCGTCCGAAATCAGGGCAGGGTGGAGTGGTGCGCTGGGTCAGCGGGCTCGAGGCTGTGCAGCATCTCATCTACCTGGTCGAGGCTTTTCATGGACGGCATCCGTATGTCAGCCGCTCTCGCATCATCTCGGGCGCGATGCTGTCGGTCGCGTGGATTGGATTCTGGGTCTGGGCAGGACGCGCTGACCTCGTCGGTAAGCTCCTCGTGCTGACGTTGTTCAACACACTCGGTCCAGTATCACTTCGAGGAGCGCTCGAACATCACAGCCATCCCGGCGACTCAGCCTTCGCGAACGAGTACCCGTGTGATCATCCCGTTGTTCAATCTGAACCGGCACGTGCACCACCACGAGGACCCGCGTTGTCCGTGGTACCTTCTGCAATACCGCACGGTGAAGCCGCTTTGGACGCTGCACTACTTCACTCATTGGTTTCGCGTCTACGTAGCACGTCACCACGTACTGATGCGGCCCATGCCTCGAACACAGCTCGGGCGAAACGGGCGGGATAGCCTGACATTGGGCAAGGGCCACGTGAAGGCCCAGTCGTGACCAGCGTACCTCCGTCAGAGTTCCCAGAGAGCGATCGCTTCGCGATCGAACGTTCCCTTGGAAAAGGCAGCTTCGGGGTCGTATACAGCGCCTACGATCGACAGCGTCACGCGCACGTGGCGTTGAAGCTTCTAGCCCGTCCGAATATCAGCAGTGACTTGTATCGCTTCAAGCAGGAATTCAGAGCGCTTTCGGATCTGTCGCACCCGCACCTGGTGTCGCTCTACGAATTGCTGTTCGAGCGCGGACGCTGGTTCATTGTCATGGAGCTTGTCGAGGGCACCGACTTCATCAGCCACGTGTCGATGAACGTGGGGCGTGGGCACAAGTTGCCCACAGTCGAGCAGGAGCGGGTCGCCAGGGAGCCCACCTTGGTGTCTCCTCCCGAGCAGACTCAAAAGGCGACAATCGCATCGTCCAGCGCATCGGTTGCCACGCGGTGTGATCTCGTGCGCCTTGAACTCTCTCTCTCTCAGTTGGCACGAGCGCTCTGCTACCTGCATTCAGAGGGCAGGCTCCATCGCGACATCAAGCCCTCGAATGTGCTCGTCACGACCGACGGTCGCCTCAAAGTGCTCGACTTCGGCCTCGTGATCGAGCTCACACCGGACGTCCAGGAAGAGACCCTGAGCATCTTGGGAACGCCGGCGTACATGTCACCCGAGCAGATGTGCAGCCAGCCGCTCACCCAAGCGAGCGACTGGTACAGCGTGGGTGTCCTGCTGTATAGGGCTCTTACCGGCGGTCTCCCCTTCACCGGGTCAGTCCTGGACACATTAGAGGCGAAGCAGCGTCGCCAGACCAGCGAGCCGCAGCTGTTGGTGCACGGAATCCCTGGCTGGCTGAGCGACTTGACGTGGGATTTGCTCTCGCCGCGACCAGAGGACCGCCCTTCGGGACAGGAGATGCTTGCTCGTATCCCGGTCCAACGAGCCGATGTGGGTCAGGTGATTTCCGAACCGACGCGCCCGGTCGCGCGCTGGATGTTCGTTGGCCGCAAACATCATCTCGACGTGCTCATGGACGCCTACGAAACAGCCAAGGCCGGACGCGCGGCGACCGTCCACGTGCACGGCAGCTCGGGTATGGGCAAGACGGCCCTCGTTCGACGCTTTCTGGAACAGCTGCGGGCGAACGAGGAAAACGTGGTTGTGCTGAGCGGTCGTTGCTACGAACGGGAATCGGTTCCGTATAAGGCGCTCGACAACATCGTCGATAGACTGAGTCGGTACCCTGAGAGGGCTCCCGCCGCTCGAGGCCGAGGTCCTGTTACCCCGCGACGTCCGCGCGCTGGCCCGGCTCTTCCCGATGCTTGACGAGGTTGACGCGGTCGCGCGGGCGAGCGAGCGCGGCGTCGAGATCAGGGACTCACAAGAGTTGCGCCGACGAGGGTTCGCGGCCTTCCGCGAGCTGATTGGACGCCTCAGCGACCAAGGGCCCCTCGTGTTGTTCATCGACGATCTGCAGTGGGGTGACGCCGACAGCATCGTGCTCCTCACCGAGCTCATGCTGCCGCCAGAACCTCCCGCGATACTGCTCATTCTCTGCTATCGATCGGAGGAAGAGACAAGCAGCGCTACGCTACGAGCGCTCTTCAGCCGTCGCGATACAGCGTCGCCAGAGGTGGACGTCCGCGACCTGGAAGTGGGCGAGCTCGGACAGAGCGAGGCCCGAGAGCTGGCGATGAATCTCCTGAAGGACGAGGACGGCCGATCGCGGGACCTGGCCGAGACGATTGCGCAGGAGTCTCACGGGAGCCCGTTCTTCCTTGATGCGCTGGTTCGGCACTGGCGAACCCCTGGCCAGCTTCAGACCGCGCCAGCGCAACCGAGAATCGACGATACACCGTCTCTTCGACCCCAACCCACAGTCGAGTCGCTGATCGTCGATCGCATTGCTGGGCTTTCCCCCGCGTCGCGGCGGCTAGTCGAGATTCTCGCGGTGTTTGGCCAACCGCTTCCGGTGTCGCTGGCAAGCCGAGCGGCTGATCTGGAGGAGGAGGAGCTCGGCGCCATGGCGGCCCTTCGCGTCGGGCGGCTGATGCGTACACGGTTCACGGACCGGGGCGACGAGATGGAGGTCTACCACGATCGCATCCGGGAAACCGTCCTCGCACGCCTGTCACCACCGGTGTTGAAGGCATATCACGCGCGTCTCGCAACAGTGCTGGAGGACGCCGACTGGACCGATTCCGAAACGTTGGCCGCCCACTTCGCGGAAGCGGGCAACCGCGAGCGCGCCGCACACTATGCAGTTCGTGCGGCCGATCGGGCTCGCGAGGCGCTGGCCTTCGACCGTGCGGCCCGGCTGTATCGGTTCGCGCTCACTCTGGGCGAGGCTGCCGACAACTCGAGCACGAGCAGCATCCAGATGAGGCTCGGCGACGTTTTGGCAGGTGCCGGACGCGGTTACGAATCGGCGAGCGCCTATCTGGCCGCCGCGCAGGGTGCGCTGGTGACGGAGCGGCTCGAACTGAAGCGACGCGCCGCCGATCAGCTTTTCCGCAGCGGATACATGAACGAGGGGTACGACGTCATGCGATCCGTGCTGGACGCGCTCGGTATGAAGCTGGCCGGGACGCCGGTCCGCGCACAGTTGTCCTTTCTTCGACAGCGTGTTCAGGTGCGTCTCGGAGGGCTGCAGTTCCAGGAACGTGATCGGACTCAAATCTCCGCGGAAGAGCTCGTCCGTGTCGACGCGTGCTGGTCCGTCGCGATCGGCTTGGGCCTCGTCGACGCAATTCGGGGAGCGGACTTCCAGGCGCGCCACCTGCTGCTCGCCCTCAAAGCGGGTGATCCGTTGCGCATCGCCCGGGCGCTGGCCGTCGAGCTGCCGTACGCGTCGCTCGCGGGGCCGCGGACACGACGACGTACCGAGCGGCTGGCCGCCGTTGCCGAGCAAGTCGTCGCCCGCGTGAGCGACCCCTCGGCCGTGGCGCTCCTCGCCCTCGCGAAAGGAACCGCATCCTTTTTTCAAGGCAGATGGAGAACCGCGCATGATCTCCTGGATCGCGCTGAAGCGATCTTGAGAGAAAAATGTACCGGCGTGGCCTGGGAGCGCGATGCCGCCAATTTTTATCTGGTCCTGGCCTTGTTCTACCTAGGCGAGGTGCGTGAGCTTCGCGTCCGCGTTCCGTCGCTCCTGAAGGAAGCCGAAGAGCGCGACGATCGGACGGGGACCACGAACCTTCGCACTCGCGTTTCGTACCTCGTCTCCTTGGCAGACGACGAACCGGAGCGCGCCCGCGCGGAGGTGCGCGAAGGGATGGCGCGGTGGCCGCGTCAGACTTTCCACTCCCAGCATTCGTGGGAGTTGTACGCACAAGGCGAGATCCAGCTGTATGAGGGGTCCTGCGTTCCGGCATGGGATCAGGTCTGCCGGATTTGGCCGGCCCTCAAACGGTCCGTCTTGCTGCGAATCCAAAACGTCAGAATCGAATCCCACTATCTCCGCGCTCGCTGCGCCCTCGGCGCCTCTCTTGATCCCGCAAGCGCACCTGACCAACGCGCAGGGTTGCGTCGTGCTGCCTGGCGGGACATCAGTCGGCTCGCGCGGGAAAATTCACCGTGGGCGAAGGCCGTGGCTGACCTGATTGGTGCTTCAGCATCTCTCGCTGAGGGCCAGCACGACTCGGCGCTGAGTCGGTTGCATGCGGCCGAGGACGCGTTCAGCACTCTCGACATGCCGCTGCATGGCGCTGTCGCGAAGCGTCGACGTGGCGCTCTGATCGGTGGGAGCGATGGTCGTGCGCTCGTTGAGGAAGCCGATGCGTGGATGAGCGCACAGACGATCCGCAGTCCAGCCAAGTTCGCGGCGATGCTCGCGCCGGGGCCCTTCGACTCCGCGGAAGTTAGAAATCGAATCTGACCTCGGCCGTGACCGAGCGTCTCAAGAGATCGCCGAAGATGTGCTGCTGAATCGTCTCGTTCAAAATGTTCGTGCTCTTTATCGACGTCGTGACGCGGCCGTCGTTCCATCGAACTCCAAAGCTCCCGTTCACCATCGTGAACGCGTCGGTGAACCCATCGTAGGCACTCGTCAGCACGTCACTCCAGAACGCCTTGGCTACGTAGTTCATGTTGAGTGCGCCGATAAACCGGCGGCCGTTGTACGTTCCGCCCAGATTGAACCGATGTTTCGGAGGAAGCGATAGTTCGGCGAACGGAAAGGGATCCGGGTCGTCAAGAATCACGGGATCGCCCTGCCAAGAGTAATTCGCGAAGGCGCTGAGCGATTGGCTCACGCGATGGTCGACCGACAGTTCGAGACCCTTTTGCCGTATGGGACCGAGGTTGAAATACGAGAAGCCCGTGCGCGGGAGGAAGATGCCGAGCTGGGCCATGTTGCCGAGAATCGACGGCGGCAGAGGCCAGCCGGGCGGCGGATTGGCTGGCGTATACGGGTCGAGGCTCGGGGGAAGCGGCGTGAAGGTAATGCTGTCGTCCAAGTCGTTGACATAGAACGCAGCTCCCACCGTCGTTCGTCGGAACGTGCCCGCGTAGGCGATCTCGTAGGCAGTGACCGATTCTTTTCCCAGTGGCTCTCGCACGACGGTCCCAATAGGCACCTCGCTGCCAACGACGCGCACGACGAGCGGGAACGGATCGGCAACCAATGGGGCCAGCGGCGGCGGCAGCAGGGGTGCGAGCGGGCTCAAGTCGATGGGACTCGCCAGGGCGATGTCGATGTAGTTATTGATGGTCGACGGCGAACGGAAGGCCTGGTTGAAGCCCACGCGCAGTGAGTGATCCCGCCTCGGCTGATACATGACGGTGAACCGCGGCGAGAAGACCGGATCTTCGATGTTGCCGAACTTGTCGAGGCGGGTGCCGATTGAGAAACGGAACGGATCCAGGAAGATCTCGTCCTGGACGTATGCGCCGATCTCATTCCGATTCTGTGCCGTCGGCGCCAGGGTAATGTCGAAGTTATTGCGTCGGTAGTTTCCCCCGTAGCTCAGCGCGTGACGGCCACCGACGGCCGCGGCGTGCCCGATCTCGACGTCGTACGTCTGCGTCTTGAAATCGAGCTGAAGCGGCCCACCTGTTCGGGGGTCCGGCACGAGCAGATTGGGCGCCTCGGCCGTGACCACGTTGGTAAACGCGCTGAGTCGCAAGGCGTCACGGGTGTAGCCCACGCGGGCGTAGCCCATCACGGAGCCCGGCTGAATGTCGAATGGGCCGATACCGGTATGGATCGTCCCGTCAGTGCCGGCCATGCCTCCGGAATAGCTGATGCGCCCCCGCTGCAGCTCCTGGTCGACTCTGGCCTCGAACTTGGGCTGGCTCGTGCCCTGGTTCTGAAACGCCGTACCGAGCTGCCCCGGCGCGTCGGTCGGATAGAACGCGCCGCCCACCGTCGCCGTACCCGAGGGGTCTCTGGGGTCGGTGATCACGGGGATACGACCTGTGGGCCGGGCAAACTGATCGGAGTTGAAGTAGCCGCCGCTGACGCGATACGACCACGTCTCGTTCACGACTTGCGAGGTGCTGGCATTGACACCATACAGCGCTCCGTTGCTGCTTCCCTGCGTGGATCCGGCATTCCGGTCGAAGAGGCCGGCGTTCAACGTCACGTTCGTCTTACCTCGCGTCTCGCGCGGCGACTTCGTGACGATGTTCACCACGCCTGTGAGCGCATTCGCTCCCCAGACGGCGGATGCCGGGCCGCGAACGACTTCGATCTGTCGGATGTCGCTGGGATTGGTAGGCACGAAGTCCCAGAGAATCATCCCAAAGAAGTCCAGATAGACCGAGCGTCCGTCCACCAGCGCGAGCTGCGAGGTCGCCAGCACAGTGGTCGCCTGGCGGCTCGTGAGGTTGACGTCGCGAGCCGACGTCTGAATCGCGTTCATCCCGGGCACAGATCGCAGCAGGTCGGCGTAGTTCTGCGCAGGACTCGCCTCCAACACGCTCGACGGCAGAACCGTCATCGTCGCCGGTGCGTTGATGAGCGCCGACGCGGACCTCGACGCGCTGACTACCACGGTTTCATTCAAGCCGGCGATGGAGAGCTGGATCGGCTGCATGGTCACTTCGTCGGAGCCGACGAGGACGTTGTCGCGGATGACCTCTGAAAAACCAAGAACGAATACCGACAGGCGATAGGTTCCGGACGGCACATTCTGGAACCGGTACTCACCTCCGGCGCCTGTAATCTGTGTGTCTCGAGTGGACGATCCGTTGAGCACAATCTGGGCGCCGCGGACCACCGCGCCGGTTTCATCCACAACGGCCCCCACGACACTGCCGGTCTGCGCACCCGCAAGCGATGTCAGGGCCAGCAAGAGGATCACGGCCAGAAACAAGCGGACTGTCATTTTCGCGCTGGGTTCGAACCGAACTCGTGCTGGACGACCAGATGACGGGGTTTCGTGATGTGCTGCGTTTACCACGGCTGGGCAACGGTCATCATAAACGGCTAAGTTTAGATCCGCCGGGGCCGTGACGGCTACTATGGATCGCAGTGGACTGCTCAGAGGGTTGCAGACTTCATGGAGCTTCTCTTTTCTGAGAACGAGCTCGCGCGGCTGAACGAAGCGTTGGCTTTCATGTCGCGGAGTTTTGAAACAGAAGGGCTGATCAATCGCATCCGGAATCGGCGCGCAATGCGAAAGCTGGGAATCACCGTGACAAAGAGGAGATTCACGGCGTTCTGTTACGTCTTCTTCAAGCAGTCTCCGGCGATATGGGCCCCGGCGCAGTTTCCGGTGACGTTGAATCTAACGCCGGCTCATCTCGCGGTCATGCGTGACGCTCTGCACGGATGGCTCTTCATCTGGAATACTGTCAAGAGCCCAGAGCCTCAACTCGTCGAAGAGGCGACTATGGCCATACCGGCCGCTCGCCACCTGATTGCTCGCATCGATGCGCTGATAGGTGCGAAGAAGTTCAAGCCGTAGCGACCGCTGTCGTGTCGTGGTGCAGCATATAATTGCCACACAACGGAGGTTCAAGCGTATGGCCACCCCATCGTGGAAAATTGCCGGGCAGTATTACGAAACGTGCAGTTGTGATTTCGTGTGCCCCTGTCTCCCTGGACAGATGGCCGTGAGGCCAACCCACGGGTCGTGCACCTTCGCCATGGGATTCCAGATCGAGCGGGGTGTCTACGGCGCGATGACGCTCGATGGTCTCGGTTTCATCGTGTTGGGATTCACACCTGAGGCGATGGGCATGGGAAACTGGTCGGTCGGCATCATCGCCGACGAACGGGCCAGCACCGAACAGCGTGACGCTATCGCCGCGATCGCAAGTGGCGCTGCCGGCGGTCCGATGTCGGCGTTGTCGGGGCTCGTTGGAAAAGTGCTCGGCATCGAATCGGCGCCGATTCGTTTCGATCGCACCGGCGCCCGCTGGTCCGTAAGCGCGTCCAGTTTCGTCGAGATGGCCGCGGAAGGTGCCACGGGAATAAATCCGAAAGCAACGGAGCCCTTGTACCTCGACAACACGGGGCATCCGGCTGCCGATCGCTTCGCGCTCGCCCGCGCATCAAAAAGCCACGTGCACGCCCTCGGGCTGTCATGGGACGATGCGAGCGGTGGGAATAACGGGCAGTACGCCCCGTTTTCGTGGCAGGGTGCATAGTCCCTCATCTGCCCCATCGCCCACACGTCGCGATCGCACCATCGTCGTCGCCTGCATCGGCGTCCTCACACTATTGGCGTGGACGTACCTCGCCTATCTCGCGCGTCAGATGTCATCGTCTGCCGATTACGCAAAGGCGATGGCAGCAATGGGCATGACGGTAGATCGGCCTTGGAACGCGGCCGACGTCTCGTTCACCTTTGGCATGTGGGCCGTCATGATGGTCGGCATGATGGCCGGAGCAGCGGCGCCTGTCCTGTTGTTGTTCGCAGCCGCCCAAAGCAGCCGTGGGGCGCACGGAGTGCCGGTGTCGGTGTTGATGTTCGGACTTGGCTACGCGACGATCTGGCTAGCTTTCAGTGGGGCCGCGACGGGGGTTCAATGGGCCCTTCACGAGGCCGCGCTTTTGTCGTCAGCGATGGCTGCGTCGAGCTCCCGAGTCGGCGGCGCGATTCTGATCGCCGCGGGTGCGTACCAGGTGACGCGATGGAAAGCAGCGTGCCTGACGCACTGCCGTAGTCCGCTGGGGTTTCTGATGACCCACTGGCGCAGCGGAAATATCGGTGCACTTCGTATGGGACTGCGACACGGGACCTACTGTCTTGGCTGCTGCTGGGCACTGATGTGCGTTCTGTTTGCCGTCGGCGTGATGAACCTTGTCTGGGTCGTTGCGCTGACTGTGCTCGTCTGCCTTGAGAAGATGGGACCAGCTGGGATGATGACCGCGCGCGCCGCTGGCGTCCTGTTGGTGTGCTTCGGCGCGCTCCTGCTCACTGGCGCCATATAGCGCGACTGGCCATTGATTCTTGGTTCAGCGATCTGCTCAGCAAAGCGATGCGATCTGGATGACGTTGCTGCAGCGTCATTCATCGGTCGCACGCGTGTTACATCCATTTGATAACAACCATACCTGCCGCAGGAGCGGCGGGAGGTTACATGCATTCATTTCGATTCTTGTTGGGGGGCGCTGTGGCGCTTTCCGTAATGCTTGGAGGCTATCAGTCCGTTGGCGCCAAAAATGATCGGGCCAGGCTCACGTTTACCAAGCTGTGGACGTTTGGACATGCCACGCCGGGCCAAGTTTCGGAAATCCCCGCCTTCGACCCCAGGACCAACACGATCTGGGTAGCGGGTGTGGTGGGCGTGGACGTGCTTGATGCCGACAGCGGCACGCTCGTGACACACATCGACGTGACCCCCGAGGGGGCGGTGAACAGCGTGGCCATCCACAATGGTCTTGCCGCCTTGGCCGTCGAGGCCGCGAGCCAGTCGAGCACGTGTCCCTCCTGCGACCGCCGAAACCCGGGCAAGGTGCTGTTCTACGACACACGCACCCGCCTGCCCAGCGACGGCGTCAGCGAAGTCTCGGTAGGGTCCTTGCCCGACATGCTCACTTTCACGAGCAACGGCCGGAAGCTGCTAGTAGCCAACGAGGCAACTCCCAACGTCCGGGCCGACGCCAACTACGCGGCGGTCGATCCTGCCGGCAGCGTGAGCATCATCGACATGAGGACTCGCACAGTCGTGGCCACACCCCTGCTGAGCGGCGTTCCGACCTCGGGCGCCTACCTTCGCCTCCCGACCAGCACCGGCATGGATTTCGAACCCGAATACATCGCGATCAACCACAATGACAGCAAGGCCTTTGTCACCGTCCAGGAAGCCAACGCTGTTGCCGTCTTGGATCTGACCTCAAACGAATTCACCGAACTGATTGGCCTCGGCGCCAAGGACTTCAGCCAGGCGGGCAACGAAATCGATCCAAGGGACGACAGCCCCGCCTCGGTGTCATTCGTGTCTGTTGCAGCCAAGGGACTCTTCATGCCGGACGGAGCGGCGACCTATGAGTACCGTGGCGACACTTATCTAGTCGTGGCCAACGAAGGAGACTTCCGCGAAGACAACGTCGATCGTGTTGCAGCGGGCGCGGCCGCACCGCTTGACCGGTTGCGCGTTGTGAAGGAACTGAAGGACTCGTCAGCTGGCCTTTTTGCCGCCGGCGCGCGCTCCTTCTCGATTCGGAAGGAAGACGGCGAACTCGTCTACGACAGCGGGAGCATTCTCGACCGCGAAGCTCACAAACGGCTGATCTACGACGACGGCCGGAGCCGGGACAAGGGCGTGGAGCCTGAAGGCGTCGCGCTTTTGGACATTCGTGGACGGACGTACGCTTTCATCGGGCTCGAGCGCACCACGAAGAGCGCGGTCGCGGTGTTCGACGTCACCAGCCCTAGAGATGTGCGTTTCGTGGACATGATCGTCACGACCGGTGATCTCTCTCCGGAGGGCTTGGCCGCCTACAAGTACCGGGGCAGCTTCTATCTCGCGATCGCGAACGAGGTGGCCGCACCGGGCGTGACGACGAGCAATACGACGCTCTACCTTCTCGACGTGGACCATTCGAACCACGAAGACGACGAAGACGCGAGCTCCGACTAGAACCATTGGGGGTCTGCGGTGGCACGCGCATGACTTGCTCCGGCGCCATCGGCGCCGGGGCACAGAGGAGTTGCGCAGTGCGCATCATGGCGCTGATGCGTCCGCGTTCTATTGCAGGCGCGACAATTGATCGAGGAGCTTTCCTCGCGGGCTGTCGGCAGGCACGAACCGCTGCACGCGCTGACCGGCGAACACCTCACCCGTGTAGATGTAGCCTCTCGAATCGGTGGCGATCATGTGCAGCCCGAAGAACTGGCCGCCGCTCTCGCCCATGCTGCCTAGCCGGCCGACGACCTTGCCGTCCTCGCGGTTCAGGAACCAGATCGTGTTGTTCTTGATGTCGGAGATGTAGAGGTACTTCTGTGCCTTGTCCGGCGAGAAGGCCACGCCGCCGGACGCGCCGCGGTCCGAGGTTTCACCGCGCTTGGTCCCCGGCGGCGACGAGGACGAACTCTTTCACGAACTTGCCGTCCTTCGTCGTGACGTGGATGCGGTCCGCGGCTCGATCGGCGGCGTACACCAGCCCGTCGTTGGACAATGTTCAGCGTCAGGTGGCCTCGGAACTCCTTCGGCAGGCGACTCGCCCACGAACTCGTGGTCTGCGTCGTTGATCGAGATATCCGACAGCTTGTGCCCGTAGGCACCCCAGCCCCGCTTGAACGCGAACGTGTTCAGGTCGAACACCATCACGCGCCCGCCGAGGTAGTTGTCGGCGACGTACACCTCGTTGGCGGCCTCGTCGAGACGAATCTCCTCGATGCCGCCGACGATCATCGGCGTGGACGGCGGGTACTTCGCGCGGAACGCCGCGCGCGCCGCGGCCTGAGCAGCGGCGTCGGCGTTGCCTCCGCGACCGCGGCCGCGCCGCCCGGGAGGCTGCGGAAGGAAACCGGCGACCGGACCCGCGACCGCCGACGACCTGGACGTGCGCTGTCGGAATCTCCGCCGGGACCGAGACCGCCGCCGTTTCCGCTCGGCGTATGCGTGCAATCTCGCCGACCAGCTTGCCGGTCTTCGTGTCGTACTTGCGGACGGTGTTCTGCCCGAGATACGCAAACCCCTTGCTGTCGATGTCCATGCCGTGCCCTTGCGGCGCGTCGAACGACCCGATGACGGTGCCGTCCTTGTCGATATGAATCATCGACGGCGACCGCACACAGCAATCCGACACGCCGAGCTCGGCTTCGAGCTCGAGATTCGTCAGATCGTTCGGACGGTCGTACACCCAGACGTTGTCGTCCTTGGCGCGACGGCCAGCCCAGTGACGCCGCCGATCTTCCATTTGTTCGGCATGCGGCTTGGGCCAGTCCGGATCGTACTTGTAGCGCGGCGAGGCCTGGCCCTGCGCGCGCACTGCCACATAGGCGCCCACCACGCAGAGCGCGACCGCCAGGATGACGACGTTCGCTAGAACATTGTGACCAGCATTCTTTTTCATGGGTCCTCTCCCTCGGCGCCGCGCCTCAGCTACCACACGCCCGGCCAAGGCTTGCCCACCATGAAGGCGGCGTTGGCGCCCTTGCGCGGCGCGTACTTCTGAACGCGGCCCGTTCTCACCTCGGCGGTGTACAGGTTGCCGTCCTTGTCGGTGGCGAACCCGTGCACACCCCACATGCAGCCCTGGCACGTGCCGAACGTCCCCCACGCGTAGAGGAAGTGTCCCTCGGCGTCGTAGCCGAGGAGCTTGTGCGATCCCTGGTCAGCGGCCCAGAGCACGCCGTCGGCGCCCATGTAGATGCTGTGGATGTTCATCGGTGGTCGAGGGCCGAAATCCCACTGGTCGAGGAATTTCCCATTCTCATCGAACACCTGCAGGCGACCGTTGTTGCGGTCGTTGACGTACACACGCCTTGTCTTCGGATTGACGGCGATGCCGTGCACGCTATTGAAGTAGCCGGGCCGCTTCTCGTTGGGCTGGGTGCCTTTCATGCCCCACTCCAGGAGTTTCTTGCCGTTCATGTCGTACTTGATGACGCGGGCGCCGTCGTAACCGTCCGCCAGATACCACGTGTTGGCGTCCATGAAGGCCATAAACGTCGGCCGGCTGAAGTGCGTATCGTCGGTTCCTGGCACGCCGGGAGTCCCCAACGTCAGCAGCCGCGTCTTGCCGTCGTGCGTGAACTTGCTGACGAAATGGTTGTCGGCGTCCACGATCCAGATGTGCTTCTCGGGGTCGTAGGGGCTGATCTCAATGTCGTGGGGCCGCCCCCAAATCTTGTCCCATTGCGACCAGTCTTCGATCATCTTGCCGTTGCGATCGAAGACGACGATGACGTGCTCCCATCGCCAATCAACGCCTGGCCGGCCGTCGCTCCCATCTGCTGCTGCCTTGCCGCTGCTGGGTGTGGCACTGGCGGTTTCGCGTATCGGTAGGCCGCCGCCGATGGGGAATTTGATGCTCGGGCCGATCTGCGGAAGCCAGGTGGTCCCGCGCCCCCGCCCCATCGGAAGCACGGGCAGCTCGCCCTTCTGCGCCACAATCACACGGTCCGGACTCTCGGGAAACACATCTGTGGACTGCGACCAAGTCCAGGCCTCGTGGTTTGGCAGGCTCTCTCCAAGCGGTTTCGGCCATTGCGCGACCGGATCGTACGGACCGAAAACGTCTTGCCCACCCTTGAGTCCCGGGACAGCCGCAAAGCCGTCACCCGGCGTCTTCTTCTGCTGCCCCTGGACGACGCCTACACGGTTACTCAGCACGACGACCGCGAGCGCGGCAACGGAGACAACCAAGATATTTAGCGTTCGATTTTTCATACGACGCCTTTCTGACCCACCACATGAACCACGGACCGGCAGAGCACCGGTGTGCGAGACGAAGACGCGGCTTCGCTCGGCGGACGAGACGCACAGACCATACGCCGGTCTCACTGAGCGAGTCAATCGCGGCAACGACGGGCGACTGCCTTGATCGATAATGTGAGATTCGACCACGGGTTTACCAGTAATCGACGCCGCTTCAGCTCCTCGAACCACTTCATCTGAATTCGATCCGTCGCGGATCGAGTGCATCATCTCCGATTACAAAATCGGCGGTCGCCCCCCAGGTTTGTGATCGGCGGAAACCCACCGGGTACTGCTGATTCATGAAAAACCCGGTCGTTTGCCAGTGGCCTTGATATTGCCCTCCCCGGCACTGCCTACCCCTCATGAGAATTCCAATGTCAGACACGAAGTCAGACACGAACACGCCCGTCTCACGACGCCAGTTCTGCGCAGGAGCCTGCCAGGTGGCCTCAGGCGCCACGATCGCAACCCTGTTTACTGCTTGCAGCGGGTCCTCACCGACGTCGCCCAGCGGCATGCCCTCAACCCTGGGCGTGAGTGCCGGCCAGTACACGGCGGGCACCGGTGTCCGAGTTTCCGCCGTCGGGACCGCGCTCGCCGACGTGGGCGGTGCGGTGCTCGTGCAGTCCACGGCAGGCGTGTTCCTGGTCGCGCGGATGAGCGCAAGCGCGTTCTCTGCGGTCGACGCGGTCTGCACACACGAAGGATGCACCGTCACCGGCGCAGACGGGGCCACCTACGTATGTCCGTGCCACGGGTCGCGCTACAACCGTAACGGTCAGGTGGTAGGCGGGCCTGCCAAGGCCTCGTTGCGTCAGTACGCCACCACTTTCACTGACGGCGTCCTGACGATCGCCCTCTGACCGCCATGGCTCAAGTCAACCCGGAAATCGATCACCTGCTTCGCCGCGCCGGCTTCGGCGTCAGTTCCTTCGACGCCGACACTTTTCGCGATATGTCGCCCGCCGAGGCGGTCGCGTATCTCGTCGACTACGAGGGCCGACCCGACGATGTCGATGCGCGCATCGGACGGCCCGATCACGTGCAGGTCTCCACGAAGGACCTCTTTGCTCCGGACATCGACATCGAGGACGCGCGCCAGCGCTGGCTGTTCCGCATGATCCACACCCGGCGCCCGCTGCAGGAAAAGATGGCGCTGTTCTGGCACAACCACTTCGCCACCGCCTTCAGCAAGCTGGCCGCCGACTCCGGCGAGAGACAGGCGGCCAAAATGCTCGCGCACAAAGCCGGTGTGCTGCGCGGGCCGCAAGGTCAGATCGAGCTGTTCCGTCAGTACGCGCTCGGCAACTTTCGCGATCTCCTGATTCAAGTGGCGAAGGATCCAGCGATGGTGGTGTGGCTCGATGGCAAGAGCAACACCAAGGCAAAGCCGCAAGAGAACTTCGGCCGCGAGATCATGGAGCTGTTCACGGTGGGTGTCGGGTACTACACCGAGCCAGACGTCTACGCGGCCGCGCGTGTGTTCTCGGGCTGGAACCTGCGGGGGTCTGATGACTACCGCCAGGACGAGTATGGAGACCTGAACGCGTATCAGGAATTCGTCTACAACGCCGACCAACACGAGACCAGCGACAAGACGTTCTCGTTCCCGATCTACGCCGGCGGAAGCCGGACCATCGCAGCGCGCAGCGAGTCTGCAGGGATTCAGGACGGCATCGACCTGATCACCGCACTGGCGACTCATCCCGAGACTGGCCGTCGCCTCGCTCGAAAGTTCTGGAACTCCTTCATCAGCGAAGTCAGCGCGCCCGATCCGGCCTTCGTCGAAGGCGTGGCCGGCGTCTATCGGCAAAGCGGCACCGAGATCAGGCCGGTCATCCGGTACATCCTCAGCTCGCCGTGGTTCAACGACCCGTCGACGCACTTCGCGCGGTATTCGTCGCCGGTGGAATTCGTCGTGCGGTCTATCAGGGAAGTGGGCTGGCAAGGCTACTCCCTCGACAAGGCCCGATCACCGCTGGCCGCCATGGGCCAGCAGCTCTACGAGCCGCCGAACGTCGCCGGATGGCCGCCGGGCGCCGCGTGGTTCTCGACGGGAACGATGCTCGCGCGAACGAATTTTGCCGCTTCGCTGGCTGCCAGCCAGAAAGAATTCCTTGCCGCGGATCTGCTGGCTGATGGTGGAACACCGCAGAAGTTGCTCGCGGCGCTGCTCGATCGCGTGACGCCGGCGCCCCTCGACTCGGGCCCACAGCAGGCGCTGATGTCATACCTCGGCGGCGCTGGCACGTGGATCGGCACCGGGGAGCAACTGAATACCAGGGCCGCCGGCCTTGCGCGCCTCCTCATCGGCTCCTCCGAGTACCAGCTCATTTAGAGGGAAAGCGACCATGGCTGTATCTCGACGACTCTTCATTCGCAACGGTGTTGCGACCGTCACGCTCGGGCTCACCGCGCCTTCCTTCTTGACCGCGATCGCGGAGGCACAGGGCCTACGGACGCGGAACCTCGTCGTTGTGTACCTTGGCGGTGGCAACGATGCGTTGAACACGTTGATCCCGTATCAAGACGGGGCCTACTACAGCCGTCGTCCCTCGATTGCCATACCGGCTGGCCAGGTGCTGCAGGTGGGTACTGATGGCGCCGGGCGCGCACTCGGACTGCACCCGCGACTCGGCGGCCTCCGGAACATCTTCAACGAAGGCCGCCTGGCTCTCGTGCAGCGTACTGGATACCAGAATTCGAGTCGGTCGCACTTCGAAGGCTCCGACATCTGGGGCACGGCCAACCCGCAGTCATCGACCGGCTCTGGCTGGCTGGGTCGCTATCTCGACACACTTCCTCGACCGCTCGACGCGCTCGCCGCGTGGAACACCACGGCGGAGACGCCGCGTGCGCTCCTGTCCGCGGTAAGCGGTGTACCCGCGATTCCGAACGCGGGCTCGTACACGTATGCGAGCCCGAACCGCGGTTCGGCTGCACTCGAGGAGCGAGCCGCCGCGCAGGCCATGGCGTCCAACCCGGCGAACGGCCGGCCGCATCTGGCATTCGTGAATAGCACCAGCCGGGGGGCGATCGAGACGCTCGACCGCGTGGCGCTGGCAACGTCGTATACGCCGACCATCGCGTATCCGAACAACGGCTTCGCGCTCGCGCTGCGCACCGTGGCGGGCGCCATGGTGCGTGGCATCGGTTCACGCGTGTTCTGGGTGCAGACCGGCGGCTTCGACACGCACGCGGGGCAGGGCGGGGCTGCTGGCGCCTACGGCAATCTCATGGGCACGCTGGGCGATGGGGTGGCCGCGTTCTACACCGACGTACGCAACCAGGGCCTGCTCAACGACACGACCCTGATCGTGTTCTCTGAGTTCGGCCGCCGCATCTCCGAGAACGGTAGCGGGGGCACCGATCACGGCGCCGCGGGCCTCATGATGGTGCTCGGCGGCATGGTGCGTGGAGGGCTCCACGGTACAGCGGCCTCGCTCGCACCGGGTAACCCAACACTGGAGAACAGCTCCGGTGACGTCCACTACGAGACTGACTTCCGAGCGGTGTACGCGAGCCTGCTCGACCAATGGTTTGGTGTGAACTCGGTGCCGATTCTCAATGGTGACTTTCGTGCCGGTGCGCCGGCTATCTTCTAGGGTGTTGGAAATGAAGAGTGTGAATCGATTTTGTTTGACGGCAGTCGTATTGGTGAGCCTGCCTGGTGCGGCGTCGGCACAGGCACAGGCAACAGCGACAGCCACACCCGCTCCGGCGATGGCACTTGCGACCGAGAAGGCGACGGCCGCACCCGCGCCCACGACGGCACCCGCGAACGCGGCGGCAACACTCGAGCCCGCGCCGGCACCTGAGAACGCGGGGGGCACACCCGTTCTTGCGACGGCACTCGCGAGCGCGGCGGCCACAGACGCTCCCGAGCAGTTACCCCCGAGACAGGTGGTCACGCCCGCTCCCACTACCTTTCCAGCGGTGACGTTCGGTGTTGCCTCGTTCCTTCAGTATGCAGCGCAGTTGCACGACTCGAACGGCTACAACGCGTTCGACGTGACGCGCGGCTACTTGAACATCCAGGCGCGGCTCTCGGACCGCGTGCGCGTGCGGTTCACGCCGGACGTGCGGCCGACGACCGACGCCAGCCTCAATCAGAACCTGGCGTTGCGCCTCGAATACGCCTCGCTGGATGTGAAGGCGACTGACGGCATTTCGATCATGTTCGGTTTGCACGAGATGCCCTGGCTCGCTTTTGAGGAGTCGGTCAACCGCTACCGTGTGATCTCGCCATTCTTCTCGGAACGTCTGGGACTGATTCCCGGAGTCACCGATCTCGGAGTGAGCGTCAAGGCCATCAGCGAACGCACCGAAGTTCATGTGGGCGTCTACAACGGCGAGGGGCAAGGACGCGCCGAAATCGACAAATACAAGAGCATCGATGGGCGCGCGACCTTCCGCCCCTTCGATGAGGAAAGCGAGTTGGGCAAGGTAAGCATCTCCGGGTTCTACCAGTACCGGCTGGTACGCGAGAGATCGACCGCGCAACGTCGCCATCGTCATGGGCAGCTACGAAGCCGACCATCTCGTGCTCACGGGGCAGTATCTGTCCGCGACCGACAACCCGTTCGTTGCGGTGGACGTCAAGCGCCGTGGCGTGTCGTTCTTCGGCGAAGCCCGACAAGGTCTCACCGGCTGGGCCGGGGTGGGCGGTTTGGACCTCTTCGTTCCGGACGCGTCCAACGACAACGACGGGCGGCGCCGCATGGTCTTCGGCGGCGGGCACTGGAGTATGGTGGGACGAGCGCGGTTGGGTATCGTGGTGTCGCTCGAGCAGGTCTATCAGACGGGCAACTCCCAATTGCTCACGCGCCAACTGCTCGCGCAGACCCACGTCGAGTTCTAAGGGGATTGGCGTCTCGCCCGACGTGACGCTGCCGGGTCAAGGTTAGCAACGTCGCCGTCGCCCGCCCAGAAGGCCGGTGAGCGCGACGAGAAGCACCGCCGCGCCCAGCAGGGCTTCGCCCTGAAATGTCGAGCGGGCAAGCCACTGGAGCGCGGGCAACCCACTGCGAGCCTGGGGCGCCACGATCATCCAGACCCCCAGAGGCAGTAACACCGCCGCCGCTGCGCGAATGGCCAGCGGGTACGGGACCCAGTCCGATGCGATCGACGGCATAGGCGGACTCCCGTCGGCTGCATCCCAGTCCAACAGCCGATCGTTGACGATTGCGCCCACGAACCCGTCGTCGGTCGTGTTGCCTGCGGTGGTCAGCATGGGGATGACACCCGAATACAACGTCACAAACGTTGTCACGAACAATCCTGAATCGGGCACGGCGAGCAACGACGCGATGACGGGCGACATGAACACGGCTGCTCCGCCGGGGACGCCTGGCGACTCGAGGCCCAGGAGCATGACTGGCATGATGAGCACGCCGATCTCGACCATGCTGATGGGCACGTTCAAGAGTGCGCACGTCGGCACCGTCACCAACAGCACCGCCATCGTCGCGACGTTCTTGTTGAGCACCGTCCCGAGCACTATCGAGACGCGTGCGACATCCGGACGCAGCCCAAGATCGCGCTCGGCAGACAGCAGATTCACCGGCAACGTCTCGTACGAACCGCCCGTGCCGAACCCGGCCGAGTACACCGTCGCGAAGTACTTCCAGATCTGCGTCCAGCTTCGCTTGGTGATCACCCGCACCAACAGGATCATCGCGGCCGACCAGACCACCGACACGACGGCAAGGTTCAGCGTCGTGCGCCCGTAGATCGCCAGCCCCTGGATACCGAAACGCGCGGGAATGAAAATCGCCAGGCAGCCAATCATGATCGGGTAGTACCAGAGCAGCCTCGAAAAGCCATTCAACATCCACTCGGAGCAGCGAATGAGTCCGTGCGCTACCGGGTGAAGGGCGCGCATCAACCCTGTCAACGCCCCGATCGATAACGACGCCAGGAGCACCTGGAGGAGCGGCTGCTCCGTCAGCACGGTCGAGAACGCCGTCGCGATTCCGCGGAGCCAGCCGGCAAGTCCCGGCAGCGGCTGTCCGGGATGGTTCATCGGAAGGCCCGTGAGTGCGGGAATCCACGCCGAGACGTACAGCAGCGACACGAAACCCATCGAGACGTACAAGCCGATGATGTAGAAGAGAAAGCGTCCCGAGCGGCGGTGTGTCAGGAGCGTCTTGGCGAGCGCCGCCGACATCAGGACGAAAATGATGGCGGTCGCGAAGGTGACGATGGTCTTGGGAAACCAGGTTCCGCTTTGAGCGATGCCCAGCACGACGGGATTTCGCGGAAAGAGGACACCGAGAGCGAGCCCGGCTGACAAGCAGCCGAGGATCCGGACGGCTGGGTGAAGGGCGACCACCGAAAGGGACAATGTGGTCGGTCTCAGCGCGGCCGGTCGCCTTTGATCGTGACGCGTCGGCCCTTGCGCTCGTGCGGCCAGTAGTCCCAGACGGCGTGGTGCATGACGCAGCGGTTATCCCAAAGGGCGACGTCGTTTTGCTCCCAGCGGAACCGGATCTGGAAGTCGATCTGTTCGCAGTGATCGAACAATACCTCGAGCACGGCGTTGCTTTCGGTCTCGGTCAGCTCGTTGATGCGCGTCGTGAACGTGCGGTTCACGAAGACCGCCTTCCGACCGGTTTCCGGATGAGTGCGAATCACGGGATGCGTCGCCTTCGGATAGACCTTGTTCTGATCCTCCACGCCCCGATCGGAGTAGCGGCCGCGGTAGACGTGCTCCGACTCGTGCAGGGCCGTCAGCCCCGCGAGCATCTGCTTGATCGGCGCTGACAGCGCGTCGTAGGCCGCGTACATGTTCGCGAACAGCGTGTCGCCGCCGATATCAGGCAGCACGTGAATCTGCAGGATGGTGCCGAGCGGCGGTATCTCATCGCACGAAACATCCGAGTGCCAGAATTCGCCGTTGGCCACCTTCGAATCGCGCTGGGTATGAATGACGAACAATTCCGGGAAGCCGGGCATCTGAGGTGCCGCCGGATGCATGTGGAGCTCCCCGAACATCCTGCCGATCGCCACCTGCACGGCAGGCGGAATCTCCGACTGCCCTTTGAAGAAAAGCACCCCAAACTGAAGGAACGCCGAGCGGACCTCGCTGTAGCTCTCCTGGTCCAGACCGTTCGCCAGGTCGATACCCCGCACTTCGCCGCCAAGCGCAGGTGCAAAAGGTGTCACCTGGATCTTCCGACCAACAAATGCTTGAGGTGTTCGGATGCTTCGCAGCACGGCATCTCGCTCCTGAAACAGCATACTCTCCGGAGGGAACGGTTACACACGGAGGAACGGAGACACGGAGCAATGTTTGTAACGACGAGAGACTCCGCTTTCTTCGCTACTCCGTGCGCCAGCTGCTCGCCCAGACCCACGTTGCGTTCTGAAGCGGCATTCCTACCGCTTCACGCCGACCGCTAGCGTGTGTGCGTAGCGGTATGATGTGCGGGCTGTGGACGTGACGTCCACGCATAGCCTTCAAGGAGCGACGCATGCGTACGCTGAGACACCTAGCCCTGGGTATTGGAACCGTGATCGTGTTGAGCGCGTGTGCACCGGCCGCTCCGCCTCCAGTTGATACAGCCGTTGAAGAGGCTGCCCTCAAGGCCGTCACCGCGGCGTGGCTCAACGCGTACAACACCGGTGACGTCGAGACCATCGTCGCCATGTATGCGGAAGACGGCGTGCTGATGCCCCCTCATGCGGCTGTGGCGACCGGGCATGTAGGCATACGCGCGTTCTTGGCGACGGACACGGCCACCGCGAAGGCTGCAGGCGTCAAGATCGTTCCTGGCGCGGCCACGGCCGGGGTCGCTGGTGACACCGGTTGGGAGTCGGGGTCGTACACCGTCGCCGACGCCTCGGGCGCCACCGTGGACAGCGGCAGCTACTTGTCGGTGTCGCGCAAGTTGAACGGCAAGTGGCTTTACATCCGCGACACCTATAACTCGGACCGGCCAGTGCCGGCGCCAGCTCCTGCCGCTGCTGAAAAGAAGTGACCAGGCGCGCAGTATACTTTTGCGAAGTTCACCTTTTGGAGCAGGTCATGAAACGTACTCTTGTTGCTATCGTTCTCGGCCTTGGTCTGGCCCTGCCGGCCCATGCGGATGTCACTCTGAAGCAGACGACTGGCGGCAAGGGCATGGGTATCTCAGGGAACGCCAGCGGCGCCACCTACATCAAGGGCAACAAGATGCGGTCTGATGTCGTCACGGGGGACAAAACGCAGACGACGATTTTCGACGTCGACGCCCAGAAGATGTACATATTCGATTCGAAGAAGAAGGAAGCCGACGTGTGGGACATGGCCGCCTTCGGTGCGGAGCTCTCGAACAACGTTGACATGTCGAGCGCGAAAGCGTCGGTGAAGCCGAACGGGCAAACAAAGCAGATCGGCGCGCAAACCGCGGCTGGTTACGACATGGAAATTTCGATGCCGTCGGCGATGGGTGGCAGCAAGGAGATGACCATGATGGTGAGCCTGGCGGGCCCGATCTGGGTCGTGAAGAACGCGCCTGGATCGGCCGATTACGCCAGGTTCTACAAGGGAGCCGTCGAGAAGGGCTGGATCTTCTCCGACCCGCGCGGGGCGAAAGCCCAGCCCGGTCAGGCCAAAGCCATGGCCGAGATGTACAAGCAGATGGCCGAGATCGGCGGCGTTCCGTACGAGACCAACGTGCAAATCAAGATGGGCGGCAGCGGCCCGCTGGCTGGGCTCCTGTCGAAGATCGGCAACATCACGATGACGTCCACTGTCGACTCCGTGGAAGTCACGCCGCTGGCTGACGACCTGTTTGCGCCGCCGGTGGGCTACAAACTTAATCAGAAGAAGTAGAAGGCACGTATCCCAGTCAGTGCTCCGCCCCACCGCGATCGAGGCCATAGAACACCCCGAGCCCGATCGCGAGTAACAGCGCCAAGCCCATGAACGCCATGCCGTAACCCGCCCGTTCGATGGCGTAGCCAACGACCGGGCCGGCGATCAGGAGTCCGAGCCAGTCGAGCGTCGTAAAGAACGTCGTTGCCACGCCGCGCTCCTGCGGGCGAGCGCGCGCCACCACCAAGCTCAAGAGAACCGGAAACGTATACCCGTGGCCGGCACCACACACGAGCCCTGCGGCCAGAACGCCCCCCGGCGTGTGCGACAGCGACAACGCCACACACCCACATGCGTAACACGACATGGCGATACCCAGCGTGCGTCGCGCGCCCAGACGGTCTGGAAGCCACCCCAGGAAGATCCGCAACGTCACGGCCGTGGCGGCATAGGCGCTGAAGAAGTTGCCCACGCTGCCTATGCCCGTCGTGATCACGAAGGTCTTCATGAAGGTGAAGACTGCAACTACCACGATGAAGAACGCGAAGGCCGCGAGCCAGACCGGTAGCAGGTTCCGCTGCACGGCCGTGGCCACGACGCCGCGTGGCGGTACGGTCTGGTCGCCGTACACCGGCAGCAGATCTGGCAGTGAAAGACATAGAATCAACCCCAGAACGGCACAGCCGAGCGCGCCCAGGAACAACTCGCGATAGGTCGCGTACGCCAGGATGACGTCTCCGAACTGCGCGCCGAGGGCGATCGCGACAAGGCCGGAGACGCCGAAAATCGCGAGGCCTTCGGTGCGGCGCTGCACCGGGACGAGATCCGCCGCGTACGTGAACAGTGCTGTGTACCACATCGTCGTCGCCACACCGTCGAGCACTCGCACGGCGTACACGCCTGGTCCCAGCGATTGGATCGAAAGATACAGTCCGACCATCACGACGAACAGCGCGACACCAACGAGAATCACCGTTCGTCGTCCGCGCGCATCCATCGCGCGCCCCACGAGGGGCCAGGCAAGGATGGCGCCCAGCGCCTGCGCCGCCATGATGCGGCCGATGTGTGCCTCGCCAGCTCCAAGCTGCTGCAGAAAGCCCGGCAGGTGCAGGAACAGGAACGCCGCGAGATTGAGCATCGTGTTGGCCAGCGCCGCCAGCACGAACGCGCGCGTGAAGAGCGGCGGAGTGCCGTGTGCGTCGTGCGTGGCGTTCATGCGAGTGGTCTGCGGATTCAGCGTCCCGCGCGGTCAGGCGGGTAAGAGTAGGGCCGGCCCTTCTGAACCGGCCTGGGCGACAGCGCTGATGCTACACGACGGGGCGGTACAGATCCTGAGAGAGCTGGAACCTCGAAATGGAAGTGATCATCCAGCCGACTCCGGACATTGCAAGCACTTTGGGCGCCAGAGTCGTCGCTCGTCTCATCCGCAACAAACCCGACGCCGTCCTGGGACTGTGTGCGGGCAACACCCCGTTGCTCCTGTATCGCGAGTTGATTCGATTGCACCGTCAGGACGGACTGGATTTCAGACGCATCACCACGTTCAGCCTCGACGAGTATATCGGTCTCTCTCCTGCGGATCCGAGCTCCTATCACGCGTTCATGCAGGAGCATTTGTTCAGGCATGTCAACGTGCCGGAATCACAGATTCACATTCCAGACGGCATGGCGAAAGACGTTCCTGCTTCGTGCACTCGATACGAGGAGTCAATAAAACACGCCGGCGGCATCGACCTGCAGCTGCTCGGCATTGGTGTGGACGGTCACATTGGATTCAACGAGCCGTCATCTTCTTTGAGCTCGCGCACGAGGATCAAGACGCTGACAGAACGGACCCGCCGTGTTAACGCCGCGCCATTTGGTGACAAGGATCGCGTTCCAAGGCATGTGATCACAATGGGGCTTGGCACAATTCTGGACAGCAGACGTTGTCTATTGTTGGCATTCGGACACGAGAAGGCCTTAGCCGTAGCGCAGATGGTTGAAGGCCCGATCACGGCCAGTGTTCCCGCGTCGGTGTTGCAGCTTCACGCTCACGCGCAGGTGATACTCGACGAATCGGCCGCCACACAACTGGCAAGAAGCGACTACTATCGTGACGTTTACGCCGGCAAGCCAGAGTGGCAACAACTCTAAGCCGTGAAAGTGGTCGCGATGAGAGTCGCGGCGAGGATCAGGCGTCAGGGCTACCAGGCGGGGTTGACGCCTCCCTTGTACTGCCACCTCGCACTGCCCTCGTTGTAGATCTTCCGCTTGCTGAAGAACCACTGGCCGTTCACTCTGACCAGATCGTCCTCGTAGTGGCCGAAGCCGCCGATGGTGTTGCTGCGCTGCGGATTGTCGTTCCCGATGTGGAACCACGAGGAGCGGCCGGTCGCCTTGTTGCCGTTGATCTTGAGCACGATATTCGTGATCTGATGACGGCCGGCGGCGGGCCTCAGGGCCGGCTTGTCGCTGTCCGGCGATGCGGGCGCAGGCCGGTTGCCCGGCATGCCGGCGATGACCTTGATGATCGCCTCGCGGCCGCGGACATCGCCTTCGCCATAGTCGAGCACTCCGTCTGGCGTGAAGGTGGAGGCATAGAGCTGCGGATCGTGAAAATCCAGCGCGAACAAGTAGCGGGCCTGCAGGTCCTCGATCTGCGCTCGATCCTCGCCGTAGCTGGTTCCGGCCGCAGACGGCGCGCTGGAGAACGCCAACCCCACGAGAAGCCCAGCCGTTCCAAACGCCAGAGCGATCGTCGATTTCCGCATCTCATTCTCCCCCTTGATGTGCATGAGGTGGTTTCCACAACTGCGCGAGTATGGCCCCGCGTCGATGTGACGCGCGGACCCGGCCCGAAACTCCAGCCCGCCCAGCCATCAGTCTTGCGGCTCGAGTTTCACGATCGAGGCGCCGTGATTGTTCCCCACCCAGAAGGTCGCAGGTTTCGTGGAACTGTCCACGAACACGCGCCGGATGTTCGTGAACCGCGGCAACAGATACTCGGTGATGGCGCCCGTCTTCGGATCGAGGCGCATCACGCGGTCGCTGTACTCGCCGCCCGCCCACACGTCCCCGTGCGTGTCCGCCATCACGTCGTACGGCCACGACTCCGGCGTCGGCGCCACCCACTCCTCAAAGGTCGTGGTTCGTGTGTCGAACATCCCGATGCGCTCGGCGCGATTCTCACCGAACCACAGGCGTGCGTGCGCATCGATCATGCCCCGGCGCGGAGCCGAGCCCTTCGTTGGCGTCTTCCACATGCTGATCGCACCGGTCTTTGCGTCGATCCTGCCGATGTTCTCGCGGCCGTAGACCGTGAAATAGACGTTGTTCTCCTCGTCTGACATGACGTCGTAAATATTGGGCCGCGGGATCTTGAATGGCTCGTAGACGTCGAACTTCCCCGACGCCGGATCAAGGCGAAGGACGGTGTACGTGCCAGCATCCTGCAGCCATACCTTGCCGTCTACCTTGTGATGATCCGCGCTCACCTGGTTGATCTGGACGTGGTCGCCGTTCAGTTCCGGCGGCAGACTCCATGTCTGGAACGTCTCCGTCTTCCGGTCGAACTTCGCGACGCCACCCTGGAACTGCATACCCAGCCAGACGTTCTCGTCCTCGTCGAACCGCACGCCCAGGATTCCCGTCGGCATCTTCGGCTTGAGCAACGGCACGTCGTACTCGGCGACCGTGCCCGTGCTGGGATCGAGCTTCCCCAAAATCTGTTCGCCGAAGCTCGCGTACCACGCGAATCCGCGCGAGTCCACGATCACGTCGTGGGGCTGCCTCGTGCGCTGCGGCAGGTCGTATTCGGTGTAGATCACCTTCGTCGCCCGTCCTTTCGGCCGCGGGTGAGTCTTCAGGGCAAAACTCCAGTGATCGCCGTTGCTCAAGTTGACCGTGCTCAGATACTGCGCCTGCCGCCGCCATCCCGCCCGCCGTTGCTCGAGCGGATCTTCACCGCCGCCGCCGAGGCGCGCCGCGACGAGCTTCTGAATCTTCATGGGAAATGACAGCTGAGGGTATGTCGACATCCGCTCGATTACCGTCGTCAATGTATCGACGTCGTAGCGGGACCGCGCGACGCGCTCCAGTGTGTGGCAGTGCGCGCACGCGCGGATGGAGGCCTTCTCGGGGTCGGTGCCAGGAAAGCTGGCGAGCCACTCCGAGTTGGAGAGTTGCGACGCAAGATCGCGAGCGTGTGTCAGTTTCAAATCGACGGTCGTGGTCTCGCCGGTCTTGACCTCCGCGTTCTGAGGCCCTTCAATGTCATAGCCCACCGCCCGAATCCGAAGGGTATAGGCGCCCGGCGGCAATTTGGCGGAAGGAAAACGATAGCGGCCCTCCGCGTCGCTCACGACCGTGACCGTCATCGTCGAAGCCGCGCGCTTCGCGCTCACCAGCACCCCTTCCATCGGACCTTCTTCGACCGACGTGACGCGCCCCCCGATCGCGACCGACGATTGAGCCCGCCCAGTCTGCGAGACTGCCAGGGCGACGCCGACCGCTATCGCGACCAATACTGCGACTCGTCGTTTCATCGGGTGTCCTTCTCGTTTTCGAGACAGATGAATTCCATCAACTGGGTGTCTGGCAGCAACGTAACCTCGACGGTCGTGCCCCAAGGCCTCGTATACGCCTTCGGATCGTCGATCGTGATTTGAATGTCCATGTGGCCGAAGTCTTTCCGGCGGAAACCCATGGTGACGTGCAACGCCTCGGTGGACGGCTTGCCCAGTTGATCGAGCCAGACCTTTCCGTTGAAGCCGGCACTATCCACCACCAGCGTGTCGCCCTCCCACTTCGCCGTCGAATAGCCGTGCCACGTCGGACTGACATCGGGATGGGGGCTGAACTGACGGCCGTCGAGAAACGCCTGCCACCAGAGATTGAAGGCCTCGTGAATGAAAAACACCACTGCCGGCGTCTGAACGATTCTCCAGGGCGCCGGAGCTAGAAGAACTCTCGGCACGCTTTGGGGCAGACAGCTCGCGGGCGGATCCGACTTCCAGTGCAGTCCAGCGGCCCGCTCCTCGTAGAGAGCCTTGGCCCATGGCTGGAACGGCACCTCTTTCAGCTCTCGCGCGAGGTTTGCCACAGACCCCGCCGGCGGGCTCCAAATGCCCGACAGGTCCGGCTTGCCGTCGGGCAGTCGTGGCGGCGGGGCCGCGAGGTTCGGCTTGCCATCCGGCGTGCGTGGGATGGTGGGGGCAGGTACGTTCACCCACTGGGCGAACGCCATTGAGGAAGCGAGCGCGACAAACGCGAACGTGACCAGTGCCTTCACGTCAGCCTCCGCTTCAAGACACGATTTCAGTGAGCCCGATGCGTCGTACTGGGGCCGTTCCACGCAATTCTAGTTGATCGCCTGCCAGCGCGGACTTGACCTCTGAGCCACTCGGAGTAACATGCCGCCCGTGCACCCATGTCCTTTCTTTCTCATGAGGAGCCGCTCGTGAATATCAACCGTTACGTTTCAGGACTCCTTGCCGTCTTCGCGCTCGCCACGCCCGCGTTCACCCAGGCGCCCCAGCCCGCACAGCCCGCGGCGGCCAGGCCTGCCCCCGCTCGACGCCCGGTGCTCTTCTTCAAGGAGGAGTGGAAGCAGAATGAGAAGAACGATGAGCATCCGGCGACGGCAGCCTCGGTTGGCAATCCGAATCTCCAGATGACGCTGCACGGTCCTGGCCAGGATATCCAGCTCACCGGCCGCGCCGGCGACGAGAACAACCCGATTCACCTGTGGACCGGGACGTCCACCTCGCCCGTGGCCGTCAGCTTCCGGGAGAAGAACAACTATGCCGACCTCACAGGCCTGGCGCGGATCCGCTGGAACACGAAGATGTCCGGATTCCATCAGATCCGCCCGGTCGTGAAGTTGGCCGACGGCACATGGCTCATCGGTGACCGCGCCGACGGCGGCTCGACGAGGGATTGGCTCGTGAGCGAGATCACGCCATCGGATCTGCGATGGCTGAAGCTGGACATCGCGCGCGTGGTGACCACTGGTAACTTCGTCGAGAAGGTCGACTTGAGCCGCGTCGACGAGATCGGCTTCGCGGATCTGATGCCTGGCAGCGGACATGGTGCCGGTGGCTGGGTGGACGTCGCGCAAGTCGAGATCTACGCCAGGCCCGTGCCGCGCGCCAGCGGGACACCGTAACGCGGACAGCGGTCTTCGGCGAGATGTAGAGCCGATCAGCCAATGGGGACGGCTCTAGTGTGCCTGCTGGCCGTGGAGAAGAAGTCCCTTCCCGTCCGTGACATACTCTCAGGGAGCGACCAAGCTTTGCGAATCTGAGGTACGAACCTTGTCCAGGAGGTCCCCATGCGGTTGCGTAAATCGCTCGGAGGGAGGCAGCAGATGACGGAGCCGGTCTCGTTCCGTGGAGCGCTGAAAATAGGCCTTGCCGGACTGGCAGCGACGCTTTTCCTTTCCGTGCAGGTGAAGATATCTGCACAGCAGAGTAATGCGGCGTCTGCGGGACCTTCTCCGACTTCGAGCCAGCGTCAATTCCTCGATCGCTATTGCGCGACGTGCCATAACGAACGCCTGAAGACTGGCGGCCTGAGTCTGGTCCAGGTCGACTTGTCCAGGCCTGGTGCGCAACCCGAACTATGGGAGAAGGTGGTGCGCAAGCTGCACACGGGCGTCATGCCGCCTCCCAACATGCCGCAGCCTTCCGAGGCCGATCGCCTCGCGATGTTGACGTGGCTGGAAACATCGCTCGATGCGGCGTCGGCCGCAAAACCGAATCCTGGCCGCACCGAAACGCTGCGACGCCTGAATCGAACCGAGTATCAGAACGCGATCAGAGACCTGCTGGCGCTCGACATCGACGCCGCCTCGCTTCTGCCGGCCGATGAGAGCGGTCATGGCTTCGACAACGTCATCGTCGGCGATCTGTCGGCGACGCTCCTGAATCGTTACATCTCAGCCGCCCAGAAAATCAGCCGCCTGGCGGTCGGGAGCACGCAGTCCTCTTTGCAGAGCGACACCATTCAGCCTGCCTGCCGATCTCACGCAGGAAGATCAGTTGCCTGGGCTGCCGATTGGCACGCGCGGTGGCATGTCGACGTCCTATACGTTTGCCCAGGACGGCGAGTACGAGATCCAGATCTTGCTCGCTCGCGATCTGGCAGGAATCGTCAGCGGGTTGCGCGAGGCCCGTCCGCACGAGCTGCTGGTGCTGCTCGACCGGGAGCCGGTCAAGACCTTCACGGTCCAGAAGCCAGCCAACGGCGACGACACGCTGATCGACAAGGATTTGAAAGTGCGCATTACCGTGAAGGCAGGCCCGCACAACATCGCCGTCACATTCGTCAAGGAGGGCTCATCGCTGATCGACACGCTCCAGGCAGCCTACAGAATCTCGCTTCAACGACCGGCGACATCCGCGTACGGCGCCCGCCATCAACCAGGTTTCGGTGACCGGACCTTATGCGCCAAAAGGCGCCGGGGACACACCGAGCCGCCGCCGATTGTTTGTATGCCGGCCAACCGGACAAGACAAAGCACAGGAAGAAAAGTGTGCAGGAACGATTCTCTCGACGCTGATGCGGCGCGCCTATCGGCGGCCGATCGCCAAAGCTGACGTTGACGAGCCGATGGCCTTCTATCGCAAAGGGCGTGCCGAAGGCGATTTCGACGCCGGAATCGCAACGGCGCTGAGTGCTGTGCTCACCAACCCGGAGTTCCTGTTCCGCGTGGAAAGCGATCCAAAGAAAGTAGCGGCGAGCGGTGTCTACCGAATCAGCGATCTCGAGCTGGCATCGCGATTGTCGTTTTTCCTGTGGAGCAGCATCCCGGACGATGAGCTGCTCGACGCCGCCATTCGGGGCAAGCTGAGTCAGCCCGGAGAGCTCGAGAAGCAGGCGCGCAGGATGCTCGCCGATCGCCGCTCGTTCAACCTCGCGACGAATTTCGCCGGACAGTGGCTGCGGCTGCGCAATATCGACGCGGTCAATCCAAGCGCCAATCTTTTTCGGGACTTCGATGACAACCTGCGGCAAGCCTTCCGGCAGGAAACCGAGCTCTTCTTCGACAGCGTGCTGCGCGAGGATCGCAGCGTGCGCACTTTCATCAAGGCGGACTACACGTTCCTCAATGAACGCCTGGCGAAGCACTACGGAATTCCCAACGTCTACGGAAGCCGATTCCGCCGCGTGACGCTCGCCCCCGAAAGCAAGCGCGGCGGCCTGCTGCGGCAGGGCAGCGTGCTGTCGGTCACGTCGTATGCGACCCGGACATCGCCAGTACTTCGCGGAGTATTGGTGCTGCGCAACATCTTCGGCGCGCCGCCGCCGCCCCCTCCTCCGAACGTGCCGGCGCTCGACGAGAGCACGATGGCCGCCAATCTTCCGATGCGCCAGCGCCTGGCTGCGCATCGCAGCAACGCCGTGTGCGCGAGCTGTCATCGCACGATTGATCCGGTGGGCTTCTCGCTCGAGAACTTCAATGCGGTGGGACAGTGGCGAGACCTGGAGGTGGAGGGGCAACCCGTCGATGCGTCGGGAGCTTTGCCCGGCGGCGGGGAGTTCCGAGGGATCGACGGACTCGAAGACGCGCTGCTGCGCCGTCCCGAACTGTTTGTCGCAACTCTGACGGAGAACCTTCTGACGTTCGCGCTCGGACGAGGCGTCGAGTACTACGACGCGCCTGCCGTTCGCAAGATCGTGAGCGACGCCGAGAAGGACGGATACCGGTTCTCGTCGCTCATTCTCGGAATCGTGAAGAGCGTTCCGTTTCAAATGCGGCGCGCTGAAATGAATCGAAGCGTCTGTACGGCAGTAAATCAGCAGGTAAGCGGTAGATAGAAGGAGAGCGTGATGTTTCTGACGAAGAAGGCGATTCCCAGGCGGACGTTCCTGAAAAGCGCGCAGGCTGCTCTGGCCCTGCCTCTACTCGACGCGATGATTCCCGCCGCCACGGCGTGGGCCCAGACGCCCGCGAAGCCGGTGCCGAGGCTCGGCTTCGTGTTCATCCCGATGGGGTGCGATCACGCGCGATGGACCCCGCCCGGCCAGGGAAAGCTCGACGAGCTTTCACCCATCCTCGCCCCGCTCAAGCCGGTCAAAGATCAGGTGACCGTCATCACCAATACGCGGTTGCAGAATGCCTATCCGGGTACGCACGACACATCCAACTCGGCGTTTCTGAGCGCGGCGCTCGCCAAACACACCGAGAGCTCGGATTATTTTCTGGGCACGACAGTCGACCAGATCGCGGCCAAGGCAGATGGGCCGCGAGACGCAGCTGGCCTCGCTCCAGCTCGCGATGGATCTGAACCCGCTCGCCGGTGTGTGCAACAACGGTTACGCATGCGTCTATCAGAATTGCCTCTCATGGTCGTCGCCGACGACGCCGCTTCCGTCCGAGGCGCATCCGCGCGTCGTCTTCGAGCGCCTGTTCGGCGAGGGCGGCAATGCGGCCGCGCGCCGCGCGGCGCTGCGCAATCGAGCAAGCCTGCTTGATTCGTTCACCGAGGACATCGCGAGGCTCAAGCAACGCGTGGGCGTTCCCGATCGCGTGCGCCTGGATCAGTATCTCGACAGTGTTCGTCAGGTCGAGCGTGAGATCGAGCGTGCCGAGCAAGCGGTAGCGGACAACAAGACGCCCGACCTCGATCGGCCGGTAGGCGTCCCCGCGGCGTTCGCCGACCACGCGAAGCTCATGTTCGACCTGCAGATTCTGGCCTTTCAGGCGGATATCACGCGCGTCGTCACATTCCAGCTCACGCGCGAGCAGAGCAATCGTACGTATCCGGAGATCGGCGTCCCGGACCCGCACCATCCAACCAGTCATCACGGCAACGATCCGGAAAAGTTAGCGAAGATCGCGAAGATCAATACGTTCCATGTTTCGCTGTTTTCAGACTTCCTCCAGAGAATGAAGGCCACTCCCGATGGCGACGGCTCGCTCCTCGATCACTCGGTCTACTTGTACGGCAGCGGCATGGGTAATCCCAGCCTTCACGATCACGAAAACCTTCCGATCCTGGTCGCAGGCGGCGCCGCAACCGGCCTGAAGGGCGGCCGGCATATCAGGTACGAGAAGGGAACGAACCTGGCCAACCTCCACCTCACGCTGCTCGATCGCGTTGGCATTCATCTGGATTCGTTCATGGACAGCACCGGAAAAATCGAAGACCTCTTCGAGCGAATTGACGTCGCGTAAGGAGCCGCACATGCACTGGCGAAAAATAAGTGGACTCGTACTCCTGGCGGCTCGGCCTCGCCGCCCCAGCCGTCGCGGCGGACACGTGCGGCACTCGCCGACGCCGCGGAACAACGCGACAAGGCCGGCGTCCGCACGCTCCTCCAGACGGGCGTCGACGTGAACGCCGCCCAGGTCGATGGGACCACCGCGCTGCACTGGGCCGCGTATCACGATGATGCGGAGACGGTTGCATTGCTCGTGCGAGCGGGCGCCAATGTGAACGCTGTGAACCGCTATGGCGTGCCGCCGCTGGCGCAGGCATGTACGAACGGCAACGCTGCAATTGTGAAGCTGTTGTTGGAGGCTGGAGCCGACGCGAACGCCACGATGAAAGGCGGGGAAACCGTCCTCATGTTGGCTGCGCGCTCCGGGAATGCCGAGGCGGTGAAGGCGCTGCTCGCGCGCGGCGCCAAGCCCGACGCACGCGAACGGCTCGGCCAGACGGCCTTGATGTGGGCGGCGGCCGAGGGGCACACCGCCGTCGTCCGCGCGCTGATCGAGGCTGGAGCCGACATGAACGCGACAGTCGATTCCGGGTTTACGCCGTTCTTCTTTGCCGTGCGTGAGGGCCACCTCGACACGGTGCGCGCGTTTCTCGCGGCGGGCATCGATGTGAATGCGATGATGCAGCGTCCAGAGAGCGCGCCCGGCAGTGGCGGGCGCGTCCAGGCGCGGCGAATGCCGGGCACGAGTCCGTTGCTGCTCGCGGTGCAGAACGGCCACTTCGAGCTTGCGATTGCGCTGATCGACGCGGGCGCCGATCCGAACGATGTGCGGACAGGATTCACTCCACTCCACATGATTGCCGGGGTGCGAAAGCCGGATTCGAGCGACGGCAGCGATCCCGCGCCGCCGGCCGGGTCGGGCCGCCTCTCGAGCCTTGACTTCGTGCGCGAAATCGTGAAGCGAGGCGCGAACGTCAATTTTCGCCTGCCCAAAGGGCACGCCGAAGCAGCCCGGCACATCCTCGCGCAGTCGGGTCTGAGGGGGCGACGCCGTTTCTCTTTGCCGCCGATCGCTCCGACGTTCCGCTGATGCGCCTGCTCCTGGAACTGGGCGCTGATCCCCTGCTGCCGAACTTCAACAACACCACACCGCTGATGGCTGCAGCCGGTGTCGGCACGAAAGAGCCGCAGGAAGAGGCGGGCGAGGAAAGCGAAGCGCTGGAAGCTGTGAAGATGTTGCTCGACCTCGGCGCCGACATCAACGCCGTGGACAACAATGGCGATACGGCGATGCACGGAGCCGCGTATAACATTTACCCGCTTGTCGTGAAGCTGCTGGCCGAGCGTGGAGCCGATCCGCAAATCTGGAAGAAACCCAACAAAGCTGGCGGGACGCCACTATTCATCGCCGAGGGTTACACCAGCCGTCTCCCGCGTCCCGATGCACCGACGATCGAAGCCATTACCAAGCTGATGCTCGCAGCGGGCCTTTCGACCGAAGGCGAACGGCCGAAGATCGTTGATCGCTACTCAGCGCCGCCCAAACCTCTCCCACAGCAGAAGTGAGGCGAACAAGCACGGGTGAAAGAGTGCGACACGATGGAGGAGTCAGGAGCGTCACGGCGTTGATGAGTCCACGAATCAGGGCGCTCGCTTTGGCTGTAGTTGTGTGGCTGGCGACCTCGCCCGCCAGCGCGGAGGTCGTCCGTGTGGACGTGGCGACGAGGCAGGACGTGCTCGGCGGCCGGGCGTTCGGCACGGCAGGCGCTTACGAGTGGATTCAGGGCAAAGCGTACTTCACACTCGACCCAAGGCAGCCGCGCAACGCGATCGTCGTGGACGTCGCGCTCGCACCGCGCAACGCCGCGGGCCTGGTCGAGTTCTCGGCCGACATCCTCATCGTTCGGCCGAAAGATCCCGCACGCGCGAGCGGGGTGGTCGTGTTTGACGTCGTCAATCGCGGACGGCCGCAGATCTTCTCGTTCCTCAATCACGGCAGCCTTCCGGCGCGAGCTGACGCCGAGGCGTTCTTCGGCGACGGCTTCCTCATGAAGCAGGGCGTGACGATCGTGTGGCTCGGCTGGCAGCAGGACGCAGCCGCGGCGCCGAACCTGCTGCGGATGACCGGCCCGCGCATTCAGGGAATCACCGGAGTCGTAAACGGCGAGTTCGTGGTCCCCAAGCGAGTCAACGAAGTGCCCCTCGGCGACCGCGGCGCGATTCCGTATGAAGTCGCCGACGTCAGCGCGGCGGTAAACAGCCTGCGAGTGGCCGGTGCCCGAGGCCAGGTGTCCAAGCCGATCCCCAGAAGCCAGTGGCGCTTCGACGCGACGCACCTCCATCTCGACGGCGGCTTCGAGCCAGGCGCCGTCTACGAATACACGTATCTGTCGAAGGACCCATGGGTCTCGGGCCTCGGCCTGGCAGGCGTGCGCGAGATCATCGCGTGGATGCGTTTCGATCCTGCCGCGCTGGTCCGCGCCACGCGCGCCTACGCGTTCGGAATTTCGCAAAGCGGCCGCTTCCTCCGCCAGTTCGTGCACGACGGCTTCAACGCCGACGTCACCGCGGGACGCCCGGTGTTCGACGGCATGATGATTCACATCGCCGGCGGATCGAGCCGCGGCTTCAACGGCCGGTTCTCACAAGCCTCGCTCAGCCCGCCCTCACGAGTGTTCCCCTTCACCGATCTCGAGCAGACGGATGCGGTCACGCGCCAGCGCGACGGTCTCCTCTCGCGATCCTCAGCCGCGAACGTCGTGCCGAAGATCCTCTACACCAGCTCGGCGTGGGAGTACTGGGGCGCGGTAGCCTCGAACATCCACACCACGATCGACGGCATGGCGGACATGCGGCTTCCCGACACGAGCCGCGTCTACCTGATGGCCGGCACACAGCATGTGCCGGTGGCCTTTCCGCCGCAGTTTGACGAGGTCGAGCCGGGCCAGCTCCGCGAGAACCCCCTCAACTATCGTCCCGTGCTCCGCGCCCTGTTCGTGGCCCTCGACAAGTGGGTGCAGGATGGTGCAGCGCCGCCGCCGAGCGAAGTACCAACGGTGGCAGCGGGGACGCTCGGTACCTGACATCCCAGCTCGACATGCGCGGGTTCGGCGCGATCAAGACGCCGCCCGGACCGAAACTCTTCTACCGGCCCGACGACGGCAAACCGTATGTGTCGCTTGTGGCCAAGATCGACGCCGACGGCAACGAGCTCGCGGGCGTCCGCGTGCCGGAGCAGCAGGTGCCGCTCGCCACCTATACCGGATGGAACCTGCGGTCACCGCAAATCGGCGCGCCCACCGATCTCGTCCAGTCCACCGGCTCGTACTATCCGCTGGCTCGTACTCGCGCCGAGCGTGAGCGCGCCGGCGATCCACGCCTCTCGATCGCCGAGCGCTATCCTTCGATGGATGTCTATTTGACGAAGATTGGCGACGCGGCCCGCGCGCTCGTGGCGAGACGTCTCCTGTTGGTCGATGACGTGGCGTTCGTCACCGCGGCAGCGCAGACGCATTGGATGGCCGCCGCTGTACATCGTGGCGGATCTCAGTGATCAGTCGATCTTGCTCTTGTTCACGTGCCAGCCGGGCATCGCGCAGAGACCGCAATTCGCTCCCTTGAACATCCTGCCGGCGTGCTCGTCGCCCTTGAGACGCCACGCGAGATAGCTCACCGCAATCTTCCCGAGCTCGCCGCCGTTCTCCTCCCGATAGGTTCCCGTGTGCGGGAGGCCGTCTTTGTACGCCTGAATAACGGGCAGCCTACCCTGGGCCGCGAGTCGCTTGAAATCGTCGGCGGCGTTCGGATAGGCCACATCGCCGGCATCGCCCGTGAAATAGGCGACCGGCGCATGCAGCTTGCCGAGCACGTCCTTGCTGACGTCCTCCATGAGGGGGGTGGGCGTCGGCACGAGACCGCTATTCCAGGCCACCGTTAACGTCACGCGCGGATCGGTGGAGGCCGCAATTGCCTGGACACCACCGCAGGACTGCCCCATGACGGCGACGTTGGTCGTGTCGAGTTTGCCGAAGTACTTGCTCCCCCGGCGCGTGTTCTCGGCCATGGCCCAGTCGAGGGCCTCGGTGAGTTGGATGAATTTCGTGGCAGGACCGGGGGGAGGACCACCAACACGAGCGGGGGCGGGTGGAGCGGCGCCGCTTCGCGCGGCGGGGGGCTCGGGGGCGTCTTCAAGGCTCCGAGGACCAACCGGGCCCAGCGCGACGACGAGATAACCGTATGACGCGATCTCCGTTAGGAAATGACGGAACCTGTTGCCGGCATTGACGCAAGCGCCGTTGCCCCACGCGACGATTGGTAGCTTCATTCCACCGAGTTGGGAGAGATCCGTCGGCCGATACACGGTGTGGGTCGGCAGCATGGCGTCCATTTCCATGATCGCCTTGTAGCGGCCGGTGCCACGCGGCGTGTCCGGCGGCACCCAGGGCACTGCCGGCAAGGCCCGCTGCGCGTGCGCGCTCACGGCCGTAATGAGAAAGCTCGCGATAACGAGCCACAGAGCGGAGCGTTTCATGCCTACTCCTTTGTGCGCCGGCGTTGCCTCTAATTCGCCGTGTCAGCACATGTGTACGACTGCGCTCGTTCCACAGGGCCGCTGAGGTAACGCGGATAGGTCGGATACGAACAGAGAGGAAGGCTTCTGTCGCCGGCCGTAACGACGAGCGCCTTCGCCGGCGCCACGTTGTTCTCGACCCAGGCCAGCGCCAAGGCCCAGCAAGACGCCAACAAATACTGTCTTCTTCATGCTGACTCCCAGCTGACAAATTGCCAGAGAGGTATCGAGTCACCGCGCCTCGATCAACCGCTTCAGGAGCGCCTGCGTGTCCTTGTGCTCGGGGCGTCGCACGTTGTCCTCGGCGCTCGTATCCGCCTGGCCGCGCGCTTCATCCATCGGCGTTCGCCCTTCCTTGTTCTTCACGTCCAGCCGGGCGTTCTTGTCGGCGAGAAATTGCACGACGCGATTGGCGCCCCGCTGCGCGGCACCGTGGACGGCCGTTTCCCCGAGCGCATTCACCGCGTTCACGTCGGCGCCGCGCGCGATTAACAGCGTCATCCCTTCGATGCTCTCGTCCTCAGTCCCGAGGCTCGAGATCTCGACCCAGTTGAGCCCCGCCAATGCCATCAGCGCCGTCGTGCCGTTGCGGGTGGTCCGCAGCGGATCGGCGCCGCGATCGAGCAGCAGCCGCATCATGGGCAAGTCAGACGTCGTCGCCGCACGGAAGAACGGCGTGGCCTCCTCCATGATGTTACGGTTGCCGGTCGCATTGTGGTGCAGGATGAAGGGTCGTCCGGTGAGGGCCGCGTTGATATTCGCTCCCTTGTCGAGCAAACGCGCCGCGATGTCGAGCGCCGACAACTCTCCCGACGCCTGCGGCACGGGACGGCTGAACAGCCACTCCATCGAGTTGGCGTCGGCGGCCATGAACAACGGCGTCCGGCCGACACGGTCGGCCTTGTTCACGTCTGCTCCCTTCTCCACCAGCATCGCCGCCAGATCGAAGTGCGCGTTGATAATGGCCAGATGCAACGGCGTGATGCCGTCGGGGTCGACGACGTTCAGGTTGCCGCCTGCATCGGCGATCGCCTTCGCGGCATCGAGCGCTCCTTCGCGGGCGGCGAAGTGGAGCGCGGTCAGCCCGCCTTTCGGGAAGTTGCTGTGCGCGGCCTGGATGGCCACACCCCCCCCGCGGGGCAGCCTAGGCTGGCCCGGCAGCACCTTGGCGGGCACATCCGGTTTGGCTCCGGCCTCGAGAAGCTGCCTGGCCACGTCGGCATGGTTGGCGGCGGCCGCCCACATCAACGCGGTCTGCCCCTGCCACGACTCAACGGCGTTCGGATCCGCGCCGCGAGCGAGCAGCACGCGAACTACGCCGGCGTTGCCAGCACGGGAGGCAATCATCAGCACCGTCTCACCCTCACGCGACACGGTGGCAGGGCTGGCACCGGCGGCAAGCAGCGCCTGCACCGTGGCAATATCGGCTCCGGCAGCCGCTAGCGCGATCGGCGTAATGCCATAGCGATTCGCGACGCTTACCTTCGCACCCGCGGACAGCAACATCGAAACGATCGCTCGGTCGCCGCGGCGCGCGGCCCAATGCAGCGCGGTCGTGCCATCCGGCTCGAGCGCGTTGACATCGGCACCGGTCTTCAACAGCGCGGCCACCGCCGCGCGATCGCCGGTCTTCGCTGCATCGGTGAGCCCCGCCGCGCTGGCAGACACAGCCATGCCGGCGACGACGGCCAGCAGCAGCGCAACACGCGTGATTGGCGTTCTCACAAGTCCATCGCCTCCGTGCTCTCGCCGAAGCGGTCGGTCTCAACACCCGTCTTCTGCGCCAGCGCCAGCAGCAGGTCCGCCATCGGTGTATTCGCGGGTGAGGCGATGTGGTGACCGAGCTTGCGCATCTGCCCCGCGCCGCCGCCGGCCACCACGAGCGGGAGCGGTGCGTGCGTGTGGTCGTTCGCGTTGCTCATTGAGCTGCCGTAGAGCACCATCGAGCTGTCGAGCAGCGAGCCTGAACCCTCAGGCGTATTCCGCAGCGTGTCCACAAACTTCGCGAACAGCGAGGTGTGATGGATGTTGACCTTCGTGAACTTCACCTGCTGATTGGGATCGTCGCTACGCCCGTTGGCTTCGTGCGACAGCGCATGGTGGGGATCCGGAACGCCGATGTGCGGGAACGCGCGGCTGCTGATGTCGCGCATCGCCATGAAGGTGAAGACGCGCGTCACGTCCATCTGAAAGGCGATCACGAGGAGTTGGAACATCAGCGCGACGTGCTCATCGTACGCCTCGGGGGGCCCGACCGGAGCGTCGAAATCGATCGAGTGCCCGCTCGCCTGCGCCTCGGCTCGCTGGATCCGGCGTTCGATCTCGCGCACGTTCTCCAGATACAGGGCCAGCCTGGACCGATCGCGCGCGCCGAGTCCGGTCTGCAGGCGCCGAGCGCTCTCGATGGCACCATCGAGAATGCTGCGATCTGTCTCCATCCGGGCGCGCCGCTCTGCCGGCGTGGCGCCACCGCCGAACATGCGCTCGAAGACCGCACGCGGATTCGTCTCCATCGGGAGCGGTGTCGTCGGCCCCGCCCAGGAGATCGTATTCATGTAAATGCAGCTGTAGCCGGTGTCGCACGCGCCAAGCGAGGTCGAAAAGTCCTCGGTCGCCAGCTCCAGCGACGGGAACACAGTCTCCTGCCCCACGGCGCGCGCGATGACCTGGTCGATCGTGACGCCTCCGCGCACGTCCGTGTCTTCGGTCTGCTTCGGCTGAACGTTGCCTGACAAGTACGACGCCGGCGCGACCGCATGTCCGCCATTCTGGACCGTCGGACCAGCGGAGAGCCCGCTCAGGACCGTCAGTCGATCGCGGAACGGCTCGAGCGGCCTCAAAATCGGCGAGAACTCGAATCCCGCGCCTGTCGTGGTGGGCAGCCACTGCGACTGCAGCAGCCCGTGCGGCACGTAGACCGCGCCGAACCGCCGCACCGGCCGCGCCGCCGTCTGCGCCAATGCGGTTGCCGCCGGAATCATCGCGTCGAGCAGCGGCAGCCCCACCGTGGCGCCCATCCCACGCAGGAAGGCCCTGCGTGCCACGATTTTTTTCGAGATGAACATGTCGAGTCTCCTGTTACTCCGCGAGCGTGGACTGCGGCGCGCTCTTCACGCGCATCCGGAACGGCATGCTCGTGACAACGCCGTCGATGAGTGCCGAGATCCTGTAGTCCCGCGCGGAGGCGCCACGCAGGATCTTCCGGACGGCCGGCATATCGTCCGCCGTCAGTCCCCGCCCGATCGCGTACGTCAACAGGTTCTCGGTGAACGTCCGCGCGAAGAGATCCGACCGCGCCAGCAGCGCATTCCGCAGGTCGACAACATCCTTGATGTCAGTGCCGTCGGACAACTGCGTGGCCGTGTCGATCCGGACGCCGGCATCGCGCACGCGCCAGGTACCGACGCCGTCGAAACTCTCCAGCGCCAATCCGACCGGATCCATGAGGCGGTGGCAGTTGGCGCATGTTGGGTTCCGCCGATGCTCTTCCATCCGCTCTTTCATAGTCCGCGGATGCGTACGGCTCGTCGATTCGTCGAAGGGCGGCACGTCGCCCGGCGGCGGTGGCGGTGGCGATCCGAGCAGTTGTTCGAGAACCCACTTGCCCCGCTTCACAGGCGACGTACGATTTGGATGCGACGTCACCGTCAGGATACTCCCGTGTCCGAGCAACCCTCGACGCGCATCGCTGGTCACGGCCACACGCCGGAACTGTGAACCGGTAACGCCAGGCATGCCGTAGTGACGCGCCAGCCGTTCGTTGACAAAGGTGTAATCGGCCCGCAGTAGATCGAGCACGCTGCGGTCTTCGCGCAGGAGGCTCTCGAACAGCAGCTCCGTCTCACGGCGGAACGCCTGCCGCAGACTGTCATCGAAGTCGGGGTACTTCATCGGGTCCGGCGACACCCGCTGCAGGTTGCGCAGCTGCAGCCACTGGCCGGCGAAGTTGCTCACCAGCGCAGCTGCTTTCGGATCCGCACGCATTCGCTTCACCTGTTCCGCGTACACCGACGGCTCGCTGAGGCGGCCTGCCTCCGCCAGCCGCAGCAGCGTGTCGTCCGGAATGCTGCTCCAGAGAAAGAATGACAAGCGTGACGCGAGCTCGACGTCGCTGACACGATATGCGGCGCCCGCGGAACTCCTGGTCGGCTCTGGCTCCGTGCGGAACAGGAACGCTGGATCGGCAAGGATGCGACGCACGAGCATCTGTACGCCGCCATCGAAAGTGCCCCGCCGGCTGCGCCCCTCATCGAAATACTTCATCAGCCCGTCGACCTCGGCATTGGATACCGGGCGGCGGAACGCGTGCCGCGCCAGTCGGCGCGTGATCGCGCTCGCACAGACGCGCTCGCCTCGCTCGGCCGACGGCCGGCAACTGAAGACGCGCAGACGGCTCGGCGTTTCCGCGCCGGCAGTCGCACTAGAGGGTCCGGTGATCGTCACACTGTCGATGCGCGGTACCCCATCGGAGTCGACGACGTCGGTGGTAGCGATCAGGGGGCGGAAGTATGCCTGGTTGCGCGCGCCGGTCTTCTCGACAAACGTCACTCCGATCCGTCGCGGCCCCGCCTTGAGCCGCACATTGGCTTGCAGCCGGGCATCAACGCGATCCGCACCAGGACCTGGAGTCGACAACAACGCCATCCAGTCTTCCTCGCCACCCACGGCAGCCAGGAACACCCGCTCGTCGTCGACGTTGAACTCGACCTCGTGCGGAGAAGCAAGGCCGCGGGTGAAACCGTTGTTGGTGCGATAGAGCTTGGCGCTAATACGGTACTCGCCATCGGCTGGTATGGTCTGCTCGATGAGCAGTCCTCCTCGCGTGCCCAGCGGCAGCCCTTCGACGTGATCGAGCTGATGACTGTCTGCGCGCGTGACGAACGTCTGTGCAACCGGCCGGCTCGGCGCATCACCAACTGCCAGCGCGCTGATGCGATCGGCGGCCGTGAGGTACCGCTCGAGCAGGACCGGTGACATGTCAAGGGCGTCCGCAATGTTGTCGAAGCCGTTGCTCGTAGCGTCCGCCGGTAGCAGGGCCGCCACATCGATTTCAAGCGCTAGCAGATCCCGGACCGCATTGCCGTACTCGGCACGATTCAGCCGATGCAGCAGGGATGGCCCTGGGTTCGGGTGGGCGGCGGCGAAGCCGTCAAGGGCGCTCTCCACGTGTGCGACGAAGCGGCGAATCGTCGCCGGATCGGGACGCGGCATTCCCACGGGCGGCATCTGCCCTGCGCTCACCTTGCGCACGACCTTCTCCCAGACGTCAGCCTCGCCGGCCTGCAGTGCCCGCCCCTGCAGCGTCAGCCCGCCTGTCCTCGTGCGATCGTTGTGGCACGTCAGGCAATACTTGTTGACGATGACATCGGGCTCTACGGCCGCTGCAGCCGTCGTGGAGCCGGCACGGGACGTTTGGCCAGACTGGCCAGACACCGTCCAGCCAAACGCGACCCACGCGAGCGCGACGGCGCAAATCAGGTATCTCACCGACTCACTTATACCGCCACCGGCCGACCGGAGTCCTGATGGACCGTTGAAGAAACGCTGATCAATTCCGATGCAAGGCGTGAAGATCCCGGTGTGTTAGGCTCCTCGGTCGTGAGCACGAGCTACCTCTTCGACCGATTCCGGGTGAATGTGGACTCGCTCGAGCTCCTTCGTGACGGCCAGCGGATCGCACTCCCGCCAAAGACGTTCGACGTCCTGGTACTTCTCGTGGCCAACCGGCACCGGGTACTTAGCAAAGAGGAGATCCTCAAGACCGTATGGCGCGAGGCGTTCGTGTCGGACGACAGCCTCAGCCAGTGTATTTCGTCGCTGCGCAAGACGCTCGGCGACGACTCGTCGGAACCGGCGTTCATTGCGACGGCTCCCAGACGCGGTTACCGGTTCATCGCACCGGTAACCGAGGAGCCGCTTTCCCCGCCTGCCATCCTGTCCGTAGACGAACGACCCTCTCCCACTCCCCGGGCGGCCATCGCGTCTGCGCCGAGACAGCCGCGAGGCCGATGGCTGGTTGCTGCCATTGTCGCCCTTGCCGCCGCCGCGGCGGGGTTGGCCGCAGGAATGGCGCTGAACCGCGGGATTACGAAACCGTTGCGAATGAATCTGCAGCCGCCGCTTGGCGTGGTGCTCACATCGGGCGCGATGTTGTCACCTGACGGATCGATGGCGGCGTTCGTGGCGGAAGATCGAGCCTCTGCCCGACGCCTGTGGGTGGCGCCCCTGACCGGCGGCGAGCCGCGGGCCCTCGCGGGGACGGAAGGAGCAGCGCAGCCGTTCTGGTCGCCCGATTCGCGCTTCCTCGGTTTCTTCGCAAGCGGGGCGCTCAAGACGATCGAGGTTTCTTCCGGTCCGCCGCGGACGATCGCCCCGATCGATTTGGTCCCGGCGGGTGCGTCCTGGAGCGGCGACTGGATCGTCTTTGCGGGGTTTCGCTCGAGCATCAATGCAGTCGCAGCCGCCGGCGGTGCCATCAGGGCGGTCACGACGGTCGACACAGAGCTCGGCGATCGAGCGCATGAGTGGCCGGAATTCCTGCCCGGCAGAGGCGAGCGCTTCCTCTATTCCGTTGACTCGGCCGACCCTGAACGCACCGGCACCTATATCGGGTCGATCGACAGCAACACCCCGAAGCGCCTCATCGCAGATCAGCACGCGATCTATGCGCCGCCGGGATACCTGGTGTACGTCCGCGATGAGACGCTGATCGCGCGCCGCTTCAATGCCGCGAGCCTTGAGGTCGGGCCAGCGACAGTAACGATCGCCGGCAACGTGACCGCGCCGTCAATCCGCAACGGCGCCGTCGTCAGCGCCGCACAGGGACTGCTCTCGTTCGGCGGTGGAATGGCCGGTGGCCGTCTGGTGTGGCTTGATCGCGCCGGGCAGCAGGTGTCGACGACCCACGCCAGCGACGTACACAGCCCCGCGCTGCTGCCAGAAAGCGAACAGGTATTGGTGGACGGCAACGGCGTCTGGCTCGTCGATCTGAAGCGCGGGACGACCACCCGGCTCATTGCCGACGGCAGCACGCCGGTCGCCTCGCCGGATGGCTCGAGGTTCGTGTTCAATGCGGTCAGGGGAGGCAACATCAACGATCTCTATGTGAGAACGCTTGGTGGCAATGACGACGAGCTGCTGCTGCGGACCGCCGAGAACAAGCTGCCAAACGACTGGACGCGTGACGGGCGATACCTCGTCTACGCTTCTCGTCACGCCCGCACCGGCCGTGACCTCTGGCTGCTGCCGATGATTGGCGATCACACTCCCATCCCCTTCTCGGTTGCACCAGGCAACGAGATTCAGGCGCAGGTATCGCCAGACGGACGCTGGATCGCCTATGCCTCGAATGAGTCGGGTTCCTGGCAGGTGTATGTGCAGTCGTTCCCGAAGCCCGGGAACAAGCGCGCCGTGTCGCCCGGCGGGGGCGCAAAGCCCGTCTGGCGGGCGGACGGCGACGAGCTCTTCTATCTCGCTCCGGATCGGACCCTGATGGCGGCGCCTGTCGATGCGCGCGGCGACGTCGGTCGTCCCGAGGCCCTGTTTCAGACCTCGGTCGTCGCTGACCTGAGCACCTACCGGAGTCAGTATGCGGTGACCCCGGACGGGAGGCGCTTCCTGTTCGACACGGCTGACCCGGCCAGTGCCCGTTCCCCCATCACGATGCTGGTGAACTGGGAGTCGCAGGTCGCACGTTGATTCCTCGGAAGGAACGCACATTTCACAGATTCATCAGGAAATGATCAGCACTCGAAAGACGCCCGCTCAGGACTCCTGCCCGCGGTCGCGAGCACGATCGGCGGCGCTGGAGGATCGATGAACCGACGCGCATTTCTCGAGGCGGGCGCCGCTTCCCTGCTCGCCTCCCTCGTCCACGAACGGCTGTTAGCGCAGGCGTCTGGACCATCCATCGAGGTGACCAGCGGCAGGATTCGAGGCGTCATCGACGAGGGCGTCCGCGTGTTTCGCGGCGTTCCGTACGGAGCGTCGACGGCTGGCGCCAACCGCTTCGTGCCGGCGAAGCCTCCGGCGCCGTGGACCGGCGTGCGCGACGCGAGCGCCTACGGGCCTCGGGCCTTTCAGCCATTCCGCCCGATGATTCCCGAGATCGGTGACGCCCTCACAGGCTCCGGGCCGATGGGGGAAGACTGCCTCCGCCTGAACATCTGGACGCCTTCGACGGGTGCCGGGCGGCGGCCGGTCATGGTGTGGTTCCATGGCGGCGGTCAGCGCACCGGGTCCGGCAACTCGCCTTTCTACGATGGGCGTGAGCTGGCGCGCAAGCACGACGTCGTGGTGGTCACGACCACGCATCGCCTCAATGCGTTCGCGTATCTCTGGCTCGCCGGCGTCAGCGGCACGGGCGAACGGTTCGCCGAGAGCACGAATCTCGGTCTGCGCGATCTCGTGCTGGCGTTGCAGTGGGTCCGCGACAACATCGGGCAATTCGGCGGCGATCCGGGAAACGTCACGATCTTCGGACAATCGGGTGGCGGCGGAAAGACGGCCATGCTGACCGGGTTTCCAGCGGCGCGCGGTCTCTTCCACCGCGCCATCATCATGAGCACGCTCGTGGACACGGCGGTCACTGGGCTGCAACCCGAGCGAGCGGTCGAGGCCGCAGAACTTTTGTTGGGACGTCTCGGTGTCAGGGCTTCTGACTCCGCGCGCCTGCAATCGCTTCCGGCCGAACAGATCATTGGCGCGCTGACCGGTGGCGGCGCAGCCGGAGGGCAGGCAGGACAGGCAGGGCCAGCCCAGGATCTCTCACTTCGCTACGTACCCGTCGTCGACGGACGCACGTTACCTGGCCATCCGTTCGAACCCGCCTCGCAGCTCTCGGCGAACATCCCGATCCTGACGGGCTCGAACGAGTGCGAAGGAATTCCGTACGCCAATCCAGGCGACGCCTATTGGACCGCTGAGCCGACTGATGTCTCCTCACTGCGCGAGCGCATCAAGGGAATCGTCTCGACTAGCGACAGCGCCGCAGACCAGTTGATTGCGTTGTATCGTTCGCATCGGCCCAATGAGACTCTTGGTGACATCGCGACGATCATCGCGGGGGACAACTCCAGCCTGCGGCAGGCGTCGTATACGATCGCCGAACGCAAGTTCGATCAGGGTAAGGCGCCGGTGTACCTTTACCTCTTCAACTGGCGGTCACCAGTTCGCAACGGCAAGCTTCGCTCGATGCACTGTATGGACCTGCCGTTCGTGTTCGACCATCCGGATCGTCTGAAGTTTATGACCGGCGCCGGCGCCGAACGCTACGAGCTTGCAAGGAACATGAGCGAGGCGTGGGTCGCGTTCGCGCGGAGCGGCAATCCGAATCATCGCGACATCCCCCACTGGAGTCCTTGGAACCCGACGCAGTGGCCGACGATGGTCTTCAATCGTGAAACGATCGCGGTCAATGACCCTTGGGGCGAGGAGCGCCGCGCGCTGGCTGCTGCGCGCGTAGGAGGCCGATTATGAACGCGCGCGGACTTGTGCCGGTGTTGACGTTGTGCCTGTGTGCCGGGGCCATCATCGTTCCGACGCGGGCATTCCTGGCGGTTCAGGCGGCGCCAGATCCTGCGCCCGCCGATGCGATCCAGGGGAAGTTGACTGATGGCAGCAACTATCGGGTGGTGAAGCCAGCAACCTGGAACGGCACGCTCGTGCTCGATCTGGACTTTGCCAACCGGCTCGACGCGCCGCCGAGCACGGTCGAGCGCTGGATGGTGGCCAACGGCTATGCGATTGGAGGCATTTCGCGCGAACCCGTTGCCTACCGCTTTCGTCAGGCCGTTGATGACCTTCTGACCGTCCGGAGGTCTTTTTCCGAGAAGTGGGGCAACGCGCCTCGCAGGACGCTGACGTGGGGTGTGTCGCGAGGTGCGTTCGTCTCGCGCCTGGCGATGGAGTTTCATCCCGAGATCTTCGAAGGGGCTCTTCTCAGCGCCGGGGGTGGTGCAGGCGAGATTGGGACGTTCAACTCCAAGCTTGACGGGCTCTGGACGCTGAGGACGCTGACCGGGGCGCCATTGAAGCTGGTGGACTACGACAGCCAGGATGATGCGATGGCTGATAACACACGGCTGGGCGCGCTCGTGACCGAACTGCGATCGACTCCGGCTGGGCGGGCGCGCCTCGCACTCGCGGCGGCGTTCGAGCAGTTTCCGACATGGACAAGCGGCGACAACCCACCTGCAGCAACGGACCACGAGGCGCAAGTCGAGCAGATCGCCGGTGGCTTTGGCTTCGCCAACCCTGCACAGGTGCGCTATGGCGTCGAGCGAGTGGCTGGCGGCAACTTCTCCTGGAATCACGGCGTGGATTACACATCGCTGCTTGCCCGTTCAGGCATGTCGCCGCTGGTCGAGGCGATGTACACAAAAGCCGGTATCAGTCTGAAGTCGGACCTAGATACTCTGACGCGTGCGCCAAGGATTGCCTCCACTGCCGCTGCCGTGGCTGCCGCCGAGCAGATCACCTCCTACACTGGAAAAATTCGCGGACCCATTGTCGTCGTGGACAACATCGGCGACCCGGTCGACGCCGACGCGTACAAACGCGCGTACGAACAGACGCTGACCAAGGCCGGCACAGTCGCACTGCATCGCCTCACATGGGTCCGCTCAGCGGGGCACTCGAGTCAATCGGCACTCGAACGGATCACCGGCTTCCTCACGCTGGTTGAACGCCTCGACACCGGCAAATGGAGCGAGACCTCACCCGAAGCAATGACGGCGCGTGCCGCAAAAATCGCGGCACAATCCGCCGTCGATCTCGGTCGGTCGCGCTTCATCCCGCACACGCCACCGGAGGCGTTGCGACCCTGGGACGGGACGCATTGGGGTTCGTACGCGCCTTCACGCTAGGGACATGGCCGCTAGAGATCAATTCGCCGCAAAGCAGTAGAGCAGACCGTTGCCACCGCCGGCCATGACGTTCGTCTGGCTGCACCCGCGCGTGCCGTGAGCGGAGTTCCAGGAGCCGCTGTTGTTCCCGATCCGATCGTGGTGGCCGAGCTGCACACCTGGCACTGCAGGGGCCGGGGTCGCAGGCGGCGTCGCGCCGCGCGCCAAGGGCTCGATTTGAACGCTGCTCGTGTAGTTGTTGCAGGTATGGTCGACGCCGTCCGTGTACGCGCGCCCGTCCGTCTGAGAACCAGTCAGGATGTCGTGCTGATTCGGCATGTCGCCAACGCCGTTGATCACGGTGCCCTTCTCGGTCAGCGAATTGCCCTTGTTGAGCCTGTTGCCCTGTCGCGCGCGGTCGGGCGTATCGCCGTGAAGTTCATCCAGATTCGCCGCGACGGCCCGTCCTGCGGCATTGACCCAGGGGCCCGTGCCGATGCGGTCGCGTGCGTTCACTGCGCCCGGACCTTGCGTGCTGAGATAGGCGCGCCACGTCGCGGCGCCGCGTCCGACCGAAGCGGCCAACTGCTGGCAGTGAGCGTCTGCGCCTGCAAGACCTCCGTAGTTGGCGCCGTCTCCCTTCGGCGTACTAGTAATGAAGAACGTCATCGGTTGTGCTGGCGGGGCCCCACCGGCGCGAGCGCCCTGCGCTGGAGCAGCCGGAGCTTGAGCCAAGACGATGACGGAGAACATGGCCAAAAGTACAAGGCCGGCGAGATACTGTCCAAACTGCTTCATGACGTCTCCTCCGCCGGGTCCAACGAGCAACCCGGCCTCTTATAGGTAATTTAGCGGTGCCATCAATATAGCCGACGCGTGTTATTCCATGGCCCGTCCCGCAACGAGGTCGGGCGCGTGCGCATCCCACCATTCACGCGCCCTGTCGTCGGTCCAGTCCTGTTCGCGAGGAACGCGTGCAAGCCGCGAATCGAGCTCGAGAGCCGAGGAAGGTCGCTTTGCCGGATCCTTTTCGAGACACATCATCAGAATGGCTTCGAGGCCTCTTGGAATGGGCAGCTCCGAAATCTCCGACGGTGGCACTGGTGGCGTCTGCAGGTGGTGAAGAACCATCTGGGCCGGCGTGTTCGCCTGGAATAGGAGCTGTCCAGTCAGCGCCCAGTACGCCGTGCATCCGAGCGAGTAGAGGTCGGTTCTGCCGTCGATCCGGTCCTCGCCAGATACGAGCTCGGGTGCCATGAACGCAGGAGTGCCCTGCATGATCCCTTGATTCGTGAGAATCGTCGATTCCGGCCCTGACCGATCCTTGACGATCCCGAAGTCCAGGACTTTCAGGTAGTCGTACTCAGGTCCCAGCCGTGTGACGAACAAGTTCGCGGGTTTGATGTCACGATGCACGAGCCCGTGCTCATGCGCTTCAGCGAGCGACCGGCACGCCTGACGCAAGAGCATGATGACCCGCTCGGCAGGCTGTGGTCCGAACTGCGCGACAATCTGGTGGAGGTCGAGGCCCTCGAGCAACTCCATGACGTAGTAGAAGCTGCCGTTGTCGTTCACGCCGAAATCGTAGAGCTGCACTGTGTGCGGCGAGCGCAAGCCGGCGGTCACTTGTGCTTCACGTTGGAAGCGCCGCACGAGCTGTTCCTCCTCCAGACCAGGCCGCGCGTCGCGGCGAATGAGCTTGACGGCCGCGGGACGAGCCAGGAGCCGGTGCCTTCCAAGCCACACCTGGCCCATGCCCCCCGATCCCAGCTGCGTGACCAGCCGGTAGCTGCCAACCGTGAGCCCTTCGTCAAGCAGTTCCTCGTCGATCTCGAGTACCGTGCTCCTGCAGACGAGGACTCCACGTTCGAGAACCGAGCGAAGCTCGCGAACGTTTCCGGGCCACATGTACGCCTCGAGTCGTCGCATGGATTCGGGCGAGACACCATCGATCACCTTGCCAAATTGCCGAGCGTGCCGGCGGACGAAGACGTCGGCCAAAACCGGAATGTCCTCGCGTCGGTCCACGAGCGCGGGGACGCTGATTTGGTTCCTGGCGAGTAGCTGAACCAGCGGACCGAGTCGCCCGCTCTGCGCTTCGCGGGCGAGGTCGCGAGTAGTGGACGCGATTACCCTCACGTCTGGTACCGTTGCCTCGCCGCGGGCGCGCGCTCTCTCGTGATTCTCCAGCTCCCGATGAAGCTCGAGTTGGATAGGTGGCGGAAGCTCGAAGACGGCATCGAGAAACAACGTGCCACCCGAAGCGAGCTCCAGCTTGCTCGACAGCAGCGAACCTTCGGGTCGAGCGTGCGGCCTGGAGTCGGCAAGGAGCCGACTCTCGGTATGCAGCTCCGGACAGCTGACGAAGATGAACGCGCCCGTACGTTTGGAGGCGCTGTGTATCGCGTGAGCCGACGCCTCCTTTCCTGCCCCAGGAGGACCCACCAGGAGCAGGGGATCGGTCCGCACCGCCGCGTGAGCGATGGCATCGCGAAGGGTACGGATGGCCACACTATCGCCGAGCAATGGGCCCTCGATGCGGCTGCGAGCGCTGCTGAGGAGCTCTTCGGCGACGCGCAACTCGCGTTCGAGTGCTGCCGTACGCTCCGCGACACGCGCTTCGAGCGACGCGTTCGCCGCCTGCAGGGCCTCGGCCGCGCGCTGCCTCTCCTCGTAGAGCCGTGCGTTGTTGATGGCACTCGCGATTTGATTCGCGACAATCGAGACGAGCCCGCGGTCGTGCTCGCTGAAGGTGTACAGCACCGGGCTTTCGATTGAAAACACCCCGATCAGTTCGTCCCGAATCAGCAACGGAATGGCGACCTGGCTCTCCGCATTGGGCAGTCCAGGGACGGGCACCGCGTCTCCAAGCTCCTCGCCCCGACCGGCCTTCATCATCTGGCGTCGCTGCGCCGCGGCGTATGCACGCTGATGGCCGAGATTGTTCACGTGCAGCATCTTGTGCTTCTTTGCCACGATGCCGATGACACCCGTGCCCATTCTCGCGCGTCCACCGACCGCCTGATTCTCGTAGCCGCGGCTTGCCACGACTCTCAACGTCTCGCCGCCAGCTTCGACGAGCAGGATGATCGCGTGATGAAACTCGAAGAGCTCGTCCATCGTCCTCAGCGCGATCTCGTAGATCTCTTCCAGGTCGAGGGTCGAATTGACTTCGGCGGAAACGCGCTGCAGGACCTGGAACTCCCGCAGTTGGCGGGCGAGCTTTGCCGTGGTGCGAGCCAGGCCTGCGGGATCGTGCTCGATCGCTATCGCAGACCTGTCCGCCGTAGCCTTGGCGAAGGCGGAACGGTCAGGGTCCTGGGTGCTCCCGTCGGCCTGTCGGACCGAGTCGTCATCGTCGTCGGGAGGAGCAGACATCGCTTCAGGACGCGGTCCAGTCCGCGTATGGCACCCGCTCCACCGAGACCACCCGGTAAATGTCGGCCGCTCGCAGTTTGAAGATGCCCGACATGCCCGTCGTTGAAGCAATGGCCTCGATTTGCATGTCCATCGCGTCGAAGACAGGCCCCTCCGTCTCGGAGTGTTGGAACTCGAGCTGAAGAACCCAGCTCGCGCGCCCGATCATGTCCCACACGCAGACGTAAGCCTTCGGATTCTCACGGACGTTGCGAATCGTTTTGCTGAAGAACTGGAACGAAAGCGCGGCATGAGTGTCGTCCACGTAGTAGACCTGCGAGATGACCGTCACGTTTGGTATCCCGTCGGCGGAGCACGTCACCATGACAGCTGGAACACCGCTGTCCATCACCGGACGGATTTCGTCGGGAAGCCGGTTCATCGGCGCGTCATGCCTCCGCCGGCGGCACGAGCCGCGTACCAGCGCCAGGGCCGGGTGTCTGCACATAGATCTCAAACACCTCGAACTCGACGGCGAGTCCTGGCTTCGAGATGAATGCTCCCGCGATGCCCTCGGGCACTGCGGAGTACACCGTTCTCATGTTCTTCACGAAGCGCTCACGAATGTGGGCGACGATGTCGATGTCTTCGCGTTGCACGGGCCGGTGACGCACATGGCGGCCCTTGAATTGATAGGTCTCGTGTGATGGGAAGTCCTCGACCGTGAGAGCAAACTCGCCGTTTTCCTGAAGGGACTCGACGAGGCCGCCCGTGAACGGCTCCGTGAGGAACGCAGTCAAGGTGCGTCCGTCGGCACCGACGCACCACCCGGCGACGCGGTGGCCGAGAGGCACCAGATCCCGGTTGCGGGTCCCAGCGAAAGCAACGTTAGCCCGCTGATCCAAGAACCGGACGATCTTTCCTGGAATCAAGACAGATCCGGCCGGCGGGCTATCGACGGAATCGGCCAACGTACGCCGCCTTGCCTACCGCGGCCGCCTCCACCGCGCCCACCCCGCGCCTGAGCGGCGGTATCCTAAAGCACAATAATTCCGCCATTCTATGCACGGTTCGTGCCCGGACGGTACAACGATCCGTCGGCACTGTCAATTTAGAAGGGTGGATGTACGCGAGCTCAGGATGGGCTCCTGAGCTACACTCCAGAGCCTGGCCAACATGCCCGTTTCTTCTTGTGCCGGCTCGCGTTGGAGGGCCTCATGAAGACACTGTCGCTCACTCGATGGTCAGCCAAGCTGAGCCTGGTCGCTCTGTTGATCCCGGGCTCGGCGTCTGCCGACGAAGTGCACGTGATGATCTCCGCCGGTTTCTATGGTGTCTATGCCGAGCTGAGTCCGGCGTTCGAGCGCGCGACGGGCCACCGCCTAATCACGACACGCGGCCCCTCGATGGGCGACTCTCCGGAGGCGATTCCCACCCGCCTCGCGCGAGGCGAGACAGCCGACGTCGTGATCTTGGATGGAGAAGCCGCTGACGAGCTGGCTAGGCGGGGATTGGTGCGCGCCGGCAGCAAGGTTGATCTCGCCCGGTCGCGGATCGGCATGGTCGTGCGCGCCGGGGTCGCGAAACCGAATATCGCCAGTGTCGAGGCGTTCCGGAGCACGCTGCTTGCGGCGAAGTCCATCGGCTACTCGGACAGCGCCAGCGGCACCTATCTATCCACGACGCTGTTCGCGAAGCTGGGCGTCGCGGACCAAATTGCGGGCAAGAGTCGAAAGGTACGCGGGCCACCGTCCGGCGAACCAGTGGCCGCAGTCGTCGCGCGCGGCGAGGTCGAGATCGGTTTTCAGCAGGTCAGCGAGCTCATGCACGTCCCTGGTGTCACCTTCGTCGGGCCGATTCCGGCCGAGCTCCAGCCCGGGTTTTCTTTCTCCGGAGCGATCACCAGTGCAGCCCGGAACCCGGACGCGGCTCGCGCGCTGCTCCGCTTCCTCGCATCGCCCGAGGTGACCTCGACGCTGTTGAAGGCTGGGCTGACACCACCTGCAGGACGCTAGCTCGCGCTGGCGGTGACTTGAACCTGACCAGGCGCATCGCCTACTCAGACGCGAGGCGCCAACCCACGGCCCAGTTCTGGGCTTGCATCTGGTCGCTCCAGCGGAGCGCGCTGGTCCAATCGCCGAAGTCTCGATACCCGAGCGGACGGCCGTTGATGAACCACACGACGACCGCTCCGTCCGAACGCGGACCAATCACAGCGTGAGACAAAAGGCCATCCCCTCGCCGCATTCTCCACATGACGGTCGGCTCGTCATACACCAATCGCATCGCAGCCTCGGGCACGCCAAGAGGCAAAGGTAATACCAGCCGCAGAGGTCTCCCTTTCTCACTGAAGTCGCATTACGCCGGCGCGAAGGTCCCAGGCCGGAAGACTAAGGTGGCGACGAGCACGACAACCCAGCCAAGGAGCGTAAACACAGATCCTCGGCTCCCCTTGACGTTCGAAAGGAGCTCCTGGTAGACTCCTTTCGTTCGTCGAAAGGAGTCCGTATTGCCGAAGGACAAAAGCGACGTGCTGCAGGGCACGCTCGACATGCTGGTGCTCAGAGCCTTGCAGCTCGAACCGATGCATGGCTGGGGGATCACCGAACGTATCGAGCAATGGTCGGAGCACGTGCTGCAACTCGGGCAGGGGACGCTCTATCCCGCGCTCTATCGCCTGGAGCACCAGGACTTCATCCGCTCCGAGTGGCGGGTCACCGACAACAACCGGCGCGCGCGCTACTACTCGTTGACCGCGCGTGGGCGGCGACACCTGAACGAGTCGCTGGCGCAGTGGCGACGCATGTCGCGTGCGATCAACCTCGTTCTGGACGCGACGACGTGAACTCAAAAACGCGTGGAGTCCCGACTCCCACCATTTCTTGGGAATTGGGAATTGGTGGTTGGGGGTTGTAATTCTTGAGAGGGTCTGATGGGTGCGCTCGCATATGTGTGGCGGCGGCTCCGTTCGCTCGCCGGTCGACAGGGACTCGAGGACAGGCTCGATGACGAGATCCGCTTCCATGTCGAGCAGCAGACCGAGAAGAACCGGCGCGCCGGCATGGCGCCAGACGAAGCGCGGCGGCAGGCGCTGATCCGATTCGGGGGCGTGGAACAAATGCGTGAAGGGACGCGGGACGTGTTTCGCGCTGCCCGCATCGAGCACCTCGTGCGCGACGTCCGCTACGGGCTGCGTTCGCTCCGCCGGCATGCGGCCTTCTCGGCGATGGCCGTGCTGTCGCTGGCGATCGGCATCGGCGCGAACGCCGCCATCTTCGGCGTGGTTCGCGCTGTTCTCTTCCCCGACTCTCCACTGGTCCACCCCGAGACGCTCGTCAACATCTATGAAACCGAACGCGGTCTGGGGTTCGGTCCCCTGTCGCACCCGAACATCGAGGACCTGCGCAAGGGTACGACCGATGTCTTCAGCGGCATCGCAGCATCGACGTTCGCCTTCGCGCCGCTCGATCGCGACGGCACGGCGGCGATGGTCATGGGCGAGGCGGTGACGGGAGGTGCCTTTGTGCTCCTTGGCGTCCAGCCGCTGCTCGGCAGGACCATTCTGCCCGAGGACGACATCGCGCGGGGCGGCCATCCTGTGGTGATGCTCGGCCACGGCTACTGGCAGCGCGCCTTTGGCGCCGACCCGAACGTCGTCGGCCGCACGCTGCGAATGGGAGGGCGCGCCTACACCATCATCGGCGTCGCCCCGGCCAACTATCGCGGCGGCACTGCAGTCCTCACGCCGGCCTTCTACGTCCCGATGGCGATGGCGAACGACCTGATGGGTGTCGAGGTGCTCGACCAGCGCGACTTCCACAGCTTCTTCGCCAAGGCGCGGCTCGCGCCGGGTGTGACGCGAGCGCAGGCCGAGCACGCCGCCTCCCTCGTGGCGGCGAGTCTTACTCGCGCGCGGCCGGAAGGGTGGATCACCGGACAGCAGTTCTCTCTCGTGCCGACCGCCGACGTGCAGATCGCCCCTGGAGTTGATCCGCTGCTGCGTGCGGCGGTCTGGCTGCTCACGGTGGTGGTGGGGTTGGTGCTGCTGCTGGCGTGCACGAACCTCGCGAGCTTTCTGCTTGCACGTGCCCTCGATCGGGGGCAGGAGGTGGCCGTGCGGCGGGCCCTCGGCGCGACCCGAGGCGCGCTTGTCCGGCAACTGCTCGTCGAGAGCGCACTGCTCGGCATTGCCGGCGCAGCGGTCGGCCTCGTCCTGGCGCTCGGACTCGTCCAGTTCCTGTTGTCACTCGATCTCCCGCTGCCCTTCGGCTTGAAGCTCGATCTTCATTTAGGTATCGATTCGAAAGCGCTGTTCGATTGGCGCATCCTCGCACTCACGGCAGGTGCGGGCGTCGTGGCAGGTGGACTCCTGGGACTCGTCCCTGCCGTGCAGGGGACACGCGTCAATCTCGGCTCGGCACTCAAGACGGGCAGCAGAGGGAGCGATCCCCCCGGACCTCTCAAGTGGCGCAACGCGCTGGTCGTCGTCCAGATCGCCGTGTCGCTCGTGCTACTCGTCGGGGCAGGAGTGTTCCTGAGAAGCTGGCAGCACATGCTGGCCGTCGATCCGGGGTTCGGCCGGGCTCCGACGTCAATCCTCGGCCTCTGGAACTCGCGTTCGACTTCAGACGACGCCATGCAGCGGACGCGCGGCGTGCTCGAGCGCTTTCGGGCGCAGCCCGGCGTCCAAGCCGCAGGGCTCGTCTGGCCGCTGCCGCTCGACTTCAACTCTAGCTCCACCGAATTCACGATCGACGGTCACATTCCGCCCCCTGGCCGGGAAACGTTTCGCGGCGAGAACGCCAAAGTGGACGGCGGGTACTTCGACGCGGCCGGCATGGCGATCGTGGCTGGCCGCACCTTCAACGATAGCGACCGGCGCGACAGTCAGCCCGTGGCAATCATCAGTCAGGCGATGGCTCGTCGCTACTGGCCGAACGGTGACGCGCTGGGCCGCATCCTCCACCGGCCTGATCCGGCCGAGCCTGACCTGACGGTTGTCGGCGTGGCGAGCGATATCAACGTGCGATCGCTCGGGGAAGCTCCCCGCGACGTCGTCTACGAGCCTTATACCCAGGGTGAGGGCAGCCCGATGTTCAACTTCGTCGTCCGCACGGCGTCGGATCCAGACTCGATTTCGCCCGCGCTGATCGCCGCCGCCCGGGAGATCAATCCGAACCTGCAAGTCGTGCAGTCCACGACGATGGCGCAGCATCTGGCGATGTCGCGTCTGCCGTCGCAGATGGGTGCGTTCATGCTCTCAGCGTTTGCCGCGATGGCTATGGCGCTGGCGGCCATCGGTGTGTTCGGGCTGGTGCGCTACACAGTGGCGATGCGCGCTCGCGAGGTCGGGATCCGCATGGCACTGGGAGCCGACGCCGGCGGCGTTGCGCGGCTGCTCGCGACGCACGGCCTGCGACTGGTGCTGGTCGGCGGCGCGATCGGCGTGGCCGCGTCGCTCATCGCGGCACGCTTCCTCGCCACGCTGCTCTTTGGCGTCGGGACGTTCGACCCTGTCGCCCTGACTGCTGCGCCGCTCGTGCTCGGCGTCACGGCATGGCTGGCTGCCTATCTGCCGGCGCGGCACGCCAGTCGCGCAGACCCGCTCGCCGCTCTGCGCACCGACTGATCCGACGCCCGCAAAGCGGGCCGAGGTCCGTCAGGAAGCGAGGGATGGTGGATCTCCGACCGTGCGGTGCCCCCTACTGGTCGCGCAGGACGAGCATCGGATCGACGCGAGCCGCGCGCACGGCCGGAATCGCGCACGCCACGGCGGAGACGGCGGCGAGCAGGCCGGCCACCAGCGCGAACGTCAACGGATCGGCCGCGCCCACACCGTAGAGCAGCGTGTCCATGGCACGCGTGACCGACCACGCCAGCACGGCACCAAGGCCCACGCCAGCGCCGGTCAGGACGATGCCGCGCGACATCACCATCCGCATCACGCTCCGCCACGTGGCGCCGAGCGCCATGCGAATCCCGATCTCCCGGCCCCGCGCCGACACCGTTTGCGCGAGCAGCCCATACAGGCCAAGCGACGCGATGACGAGCGCCAGCACGCCGAACACGACCAGCAGCGTCGTCTGCTGACGGCGATCGCCAACGGTGAGACCGATAATCTCGGTCATCGGTCTTATCAAACGGATCGGCTGGTCGGGATCGACGGCACGAACGATCCGCTGGACTGCCAGCGCGTAGCCGAGCGGGTCGCCGTCGACGCGCAGGATCAGATTCGACGGGTTGCCTGCCACCTGTACCGCCGCCACGTAGACGCCCGGTTTCGACTCCAGCTCGTATCCACGCTCGAGGACGTCCTTCACCACGCCGACAACGGTGAACCACCCGCGCTCGCGCAACGGCTCGATTGGGCCGAACCGGATTCGTCGGCCGAGGGCCGATTGTCCCGGCATGAATCGACGGACGAGCGTTTCGTTGACGACAACGGCCGGAGGCGCATCGGCGCCATCGCGCTCGTCGAGCAGGCGCCCCTCGACCGGCGTCACCCGAAGCGTTTGCAGATAGTCGGCCGTACCCACACGAAACAACGCGTCCGGCTCGTCTCCAGGCAGGGGCTGACGTCCCTCGACACTGAAGAATCGCGTGTTGCCGATGGCCTGAAATGGAAGGGTTGATCCGAATGCGGCCCCCCGCACACCTGGCAGTGCGCGGACGCCGGCGATGACGCGTTCGAACACCGCCTGGCGTTTGATCGGGTCCGCATACTTCGGCGGCAGCAACGCCACCTGCATCGTCAACAGGTTGCGCGCGTCGAACCCCAGCTCGACGGCGTTGAGGTTGGAGAGTGTTCGCAGCATCAGGCCGGCGGCGACGAGCAGCACCAGCGTGGCCGCCACCTGCAGCACAACCAGGCCGTCGCGGAACGCGCGGCTCCGTCGGCCGGTATCGCCGCGGGCGTGCTGCTGCAGCACCTCCGCGGTGGAGGCGTGCGCCGATTGCAGGGCCGGCCCCAGGCTGAACAACAGACCGGTCGCGATCGAGAACGCGCCGGCAAACGCGAGCAGACGCCAATCCAGGAGCGACACAGTGAACGCCTGCAGTCCAACGGGCACGATCCGCTCGACGAACGTCGTGGTCAGCACCGGGATCGCGAGGCCCAGGACGCCGCCGGCAACCGACAGACACAGGGCTTCGACGAGCACCTGCCGCGCCAGGCGTCCACGCGCGGCGCCGAGCGAGAGGCGCACCGCGTACTCGCCGCGTCGCACCGACGCGCGGGCCAGGAGCAGGCTGGCGAGATTGGCGCAGGCGATGAGGACGATGGCCGCCGCCGCAATCATCAGTGCGATCACCTGAACTCTGGTGTCGCCGAGCACCTGTTCGCGGATCGGGACGACCACTGCCCCGAGATCGCGATTGGTCTCCGGATACTGCTCGCGGAGGCGCCTCGCAATCGCCCGCATGTCCGAGTCCGCAGCCTCAATGGACACACCGGGCTTCAGGCGGGCGGCCACGTTCAGGTAGTGCGCGCGGCGCGTCGCGGCCTCCTCGGGCGAGAAGCGGATCGGAACCCAGTAGTCGATTTCGCGGTTGATGAACACGAACGACGGCGGGGCGACACCGACCACCTGGTGGGTGACGTTGCTCATCGAAACCGTGCGGCCGACGATGCCCGGATCGGCACCGTAGCGGCGCTGCCAGAGCGGGTGACTGATCACCACGACTCGCTCTCCGCTGGTGTCGTCCGCCGCCGTGAAGGCGCGGCCGAGCACGGGCTGGACGCCCAGCACGGAGAAGAAGTTCGCCGTCACGTTTCGGCCGAGGACGAGTTCTGGCGGGCCGTCGCCAGTCAGGCTCGCGGCCGCGAACTGCGTGGCCGCCATGTCGGTAAACGACCGGTTCATCGCGTGCCAGTCTTGGTAGTTGCCGGGAGCGGGCGAATTTCTGGGGAAACCCGCCGCGGTTTGGTCCTCCCAGACCATGACGACCTGGTCCGGATTCTGAAACGGCAGCGGCCGGAGCAGCACCGTCTGCACGAGCGAGAAGATGGTGGTGTTGGCGCCAATGCCGAGCGCCAGCGTACCTATCGCGGCGACGGTGAAGACAGGCGTCTTTCGCAGCACGCGGACGGCGTACTGCAGGTCGGCAAGGAGATCCATGGCACCTTAGACGGATAGCAAAGGGCGCCAGTTGGTGCGAAGCCTCAGCTACGCGGGACGGCGCATCTCGGCTCAGCCCTGACGACGCCGCTCGAGTCGGCATGCCGTTTCGGTCACGACGTCAAAAGGCTTGTCCACACAGCACGCAGCCCGAGCGTCGCGAAAATCCCGCGCGCGCGAGGTGAAGGCGCCGCCTGTCATGAACACGACCCGATCGAGTTGCGAGGGAGCGAGCGCGGCGAGTGCATCGGCCAAATCCATGCCACTCATCCCCTTCATCATCAGGTCGCAGTAGACAAGGTCGATTCCATCAGACCCGGATGTGAGCCGCTCGATCGCGCGCTCAGCCTGCGTTTCGAGCGTGACGTGGTAGCCCGCAGCCTCGAGTTGGAGGCGCAGCGAGTTTGCCACCGGCAGCTCGTCATCCACAACCATGACGTGGCCGCGAATGTGTGTGGCAACCGGCTCCGGCACGAGGACCGCAGGCGATGGTAAGGTCGTCATGTCCCGAACGATCGGCAGCGTCAGGCGGAACCGCGCTCCACCGCCGGGGCGATCGTCCACGGTCACCGTCCCGGACCAGGCGGTCACGATGCTGCGGCAGACGAAGAGGCCAAGGCCAGAGCCCTCGCCCTCGCCCACGTCCTTGGCCGTCTGGAACGGTTCAAAGATGCGCTCGCGCTCCTCAGGGTGGACGCCGGGACCATTGTCGGCGACCTCGATCACAACGGTATCACCCTCGTCTGCGGCACTGACCGAGACCCGGTTCGTGCGCGCTCGATCGGCCGGCAGCGCATGCATCGCGTTGACCACCAGGTTGAGGATCACCTGCACGAGCCTCGCCGGATCGCCTCGTACCGGAGACGTCTTCCGCAGATCCACGTGCACCTCGGCGCGCGATTCGAGCTCCTTGCCAATCAGTTTGAGCACGGAGTCGACGGCGGCCCGCACATCGACGAGAGCCGTCCCGACGACAGGCCGGCTGAACGAGCGCAACTCCCGCGTGATGCTGGCAATCCTCTCCGTCCCTTCACGCACGGGCTCGAGCGACTCACGCATCATCTCGGCCAGGTCGCGGAAGTCACGGCGCGCTGGCTCGTCCAGCCCTTTCGTTACCCACTCCAGCTGATTCAGCGATTCCGCCAGAAAGTCCAGGTGACCAAGCATGTATGTCAGAGGGTTGTTGATCTCGTGAGCGACGCTGGCTGCGAGAGTACCCAGCGCAATGACGCGGTCGCTCTGGATGGCGTTCGCCTGAAACTTTCGCAGGGCCGTGACGTCGTTGGACAAGCCCGCCATGCCCGTCACCCGTCCAGAGACATCGGTCAGCGGGTTCACCCAAGTCTCGTACACCGCCTCGCCAACCTGCACCGTGTACCGGAACGACTCGCCAGCCAGGGCTCGCCGAAGGAAACCAGGAATGGAGGGATGATCCTTGTAGAGATCGAAGAGGTTCTGCCCAACGAGCTCACCAGACTTCACACCCAAGGAGGCCAGACCTGCGCCCTCGGAAAGGGTCACGACACCCATCGTATCCGCCGCCCAGATCGCAATCGGAGCGTGGTTGACGGCGAACGCCAGGCGCGTCTCAGTCTGCCTGCGATGCGCCTCGGCCGTCATCTCCGCGGTGGCGTCGATGAAGGCAATGAGGACGTGTGTGAGCTCTCCGCCGTTGGTTGACAACGGATATGCGGAGGCGCGGACGTTCACCTTGCGGCCGTCGTGGCGATGAATCACCACATCATCGACGGTCGCCGGCCGGCCAGTTGCGACGACGCGGCAGAACGGGAGTCGCTCGATCACATAGGGTCGGCCTTCGCGGTCAAAGATGCCGTACGTGGCGGGTGCGTCATGAATGCTGGACCCCTCCACGGCATTCATGCCAACGATGTTCTGGAACTCGGGATTGGCATAGACGAGCTCCCCGTTCGGTACCTGGGCAACCCAAACGCCGACGGGAAGCGCTTCAAGAATCCAACGAAGATCGAGCGGGGGTGGAGAATGGGCCACGGGACAGTTTGTACTCGACGTGGGCGATTTCGACAACTACCCGACTGGAAAAATTCTCGTTGCGTTATTTTGACACGCCGTTGTACGGAGTCATAATCGGCGCGGGCCTCACGCCCGCGGGAGTGATGGTGGCGTTCACACTCATCCCGCCTACGGTGCCGGCAATTCACGCGCAGGAGACGACAATGCGTTTCACCAGAATGACGATTGTGAGTGTGGCTATCGCCACGGCTGTCGGCGCCGCTGTTCTTTCCGGCGTCGCTCATGCGCAGGGCGCCAAGGCAACCATCAACGACCCCGTAGGCCCACCGCCCGATCCAACCCACATTCCCACTGTCCTGCCCAAGGACATCAAGTGGACGGGCCAGGAAGGCCGGCAACAACAGGGTCTGCTGTTTGGCGATCCCACCAAGCCGGGACTCTATGGCGTCGTCATCAAGTGGTATCCGGGCAACTTCTCTCAGCCGCATTTTCACGATCAGGAGCGTTACGCGTATGTGATCTCGGGGACCTGGTGGGTCTCGACCAGCAACGTCTATGACGAGAAGACCACCTATCCCGTGCGAGCTGGCACCGTCGCCATCGACGCGGCGAACACAGTGCATTGGGACGGGGCACGCCTAGGCGAAAAGGAACCCGCGGTCTTGATGCTGGTCGGCATGGGACCAGTCAAGACGGTCCAAGTGGACGAGAACGGTAAGCCGAAGGCGCCGCCTCCCGCGCGCTAGGTGAACAGTTGGCGATCTCGGATATAGACAGCCGCTGAGGGACGGGTGCAGCGAAAGCGACTAAAATTGGCTGCGCCTGTATGTCTGTCGAGTGGCAGTTCCTGATCACGCTCAACGAGTGGCTGCGACCCCTGAAGGACCCGGTTGAGATCCAGGAAGTCGCCGTCCGCCTGATCGGGGTGCATCTCCAAGCCAGCCGCGTCAACTACGCGCACATCGATGGCGACGAGTTCGTCATCAGCCGGTCCTACTCCGACGGGGTCCCGCCGTCGGCCGGTCGAGCCTCGCTCGCCCGATTCGGCAAGGCCAATGTCGACGCGTGCCGCCGTGGCGAGACGGTGGCCGTCGATGACGTCAACACGGATCCGCGATTCGCGGACGAGGAGCGCGAGCAGATCCTCGCGGGCGAGACTGCCGCGTTCGTCGCCACGCCGCTCATCAAGGGTGGTCGATGGGTCGCGACATTCGCCGTCCACAGCGCCACGCCGCGGACCTGGACGCGTGACCAGATCGCATTGGTCGAAATCACCGCCGAGCGAACATGGTCGGCCGCCGAGCGGACCCGCGCAGAAGAGGCCCTGGGGCGCAGCGAGACCAGGCAAGCGTTCCTGCGCCGCCTGAACGAAAGACTTCGGCTGCTCACCGATCGGGCGCGCATTCTTCAGGAGATATGCCGGCTGCTCGGCGAACATCTCCGCGTCAACCGTGTGGGCTTCTGCGAGATCGAGGGCGACAACTGCATTGTCGTTCACGACTACGTGGACGGTGTGTCCTCGATGGCGGGCCACGTTCAGTGGCGCAATATGGCCGGCAGCCGCGCAGTAGACATCCTGAAAGGCTGGACGCTGTCGGTCAATGACACGGCGACCGAGTCGCACACGCCAGAGGAGCGCACGGGGCTGGAGGCGGCGAGCATCAGAGCCTACATCTGTCCGGTGCTGATCAAGGACGGCCGCTTCGTCGGCTCGTTCGCCATTCACAGCCGCTCGCCACGCGTGTGGACACCCGACGAGATTACCCTCGTTCAGGAAGTCGCGGATCGAATCTGGGCGGCGCTCGAACACCACAAGGCGGAAGCCGAGCTGCACGCAAACGAGGAGCGCCTGGCGTTTCTCCTCCGGCTCAATGACGCGGTCCGCCCGTTGAGCGATGCGGCGGCCATCCAGGAAATTGCTGCCAGGCATCTTTGCGAGCATCTCGGCGTGGCCCGCGTCGGCTATGTGGAACTCAGGGGCGGCGAGTACATCATTGGCCGCGAGCACACGCGCGGCGCCGAGCCGCTCGTCGGAACGCCCCTGCGAGTCGTTATGCGAGGCACGCTGGGCGAGGCTCTCCGGCGCGGCGAGACCATCGTTGTCAACGACGCGCAGGCGGATCAGCGGCTCAGCGATGAGGATCGATCGGCGTTCCGGTCGCGGCAAATCGCGGCAGTTGTCGGCGTGGCGCGGTTCAAAGACGGGCAGATGGTTGCCGCGTTCGGCCTCAATCACGACACTCCGCGCGTGTGGACGACGGGAGAGATCGAGCTCGTTCGCGAGGTCGCCGAGCGGACCTGGGACGCTGTCGACCGCACCCGAGCCGAAGCGGCACTACGGGAGCAGAAGCAGCGGCTCGGCCTCGCGCTCGAAGCGTCGGCCGGCGGCTCATGGACCTGGGTCGTCGCGACCAATGAAGTCGACTGGGACGAACGCTTCCGCGCGCTGTACGGCTTTGCGCCCGACGATCCGGCGACACCTGACGCGTGGGTGCCGCTCATGCACGAGGACGACCGTCCGAGTGCGCTCGCACTGCTCGACGAGGTCTTGACGTCAACAATCAAGGATTCGTGGGAGACCATGTTCCGGATCGTGCGTCCCGATGGAACAGTGACATGGATCCAGAGCCGGGGCCGCGCCGACCGTGACGCCAACGGCAAAGTCACGCGGCTTTCCGGGCTCGACCTTGATTTCAGCCAGCACCGGCGGATGGAGGAGTTGCTCCAGGCTCGTCGCGACGAGGAACACGATCTCACGCTGCGAAGGTTGCTCGAGACCGCCACGCAGGGCATCGTTTCGGCTGACGCGCATGGGATGCTCGTCTTTGCGAATCGTGCGGTCGAGATGATGTTCGGCTGGGCCGCCGAAGAGCTGATCGGCCAACCGATCGAGCGCCTGATACCATCGGTCTTTCGCGACGGCCCGAATTCCGCGGGCGGCCTGGACCTCGTCGGCACACGCAAGGACGGGTCCGTGTTTCCGATCGAAGTCACCGTCACTCACGTTCCGACGCCCGGCGGCGAACGCGCATTCGCATTCGTGTTCGTGACTGACATCTCCGAACGCCAGCGTGCCGCGGTGATCCTTCAGGAGCGCACGACCGAACTGGAATACCGGACGACGCAACTGAGTCGGATGGCCTGGGACCTGACGCTCGCCGAGCACCATGCGCGCGAGCAGCTCGCCCGGACGCTGCACGATGGGCTCCAGCAGCTCCTGGTCATCGTAGCGTTGAACCTCGAACAGCAGCTGAAGCGGGAGATTGAGGTTCGAGGTGGGCCGAGCGAGCTGCTTGTCGAGGCAAAGCAGCAGCTCAACGAAGCGATCGCCGTCGCGCGGTCGCTGAACGTAGAGCTGTTTCCTCCCGTGCTGCAGCATTCCGGCCTTCCGGCCGCTCTAACGTGGCTGGCGAACTGGACGCAGGACAAGTACAAGCTGAGTGTCCAGATCGGCGCCGATCCGCGCGCAGACTCCGCGCGGAAGGATGTCCGCACGCTGCTCTTTGAGTCGGTCAGAGAGCTTCTCTTTAATGCGGTCAAATACGCGCAGACGGATCGAGTCACGTTGGCGCTGGAGCTCGATGCCGACGATCAGCTGTGCATCACGGTGACGGATCTGGGGGTTGGGTTCGAGCCGGCGAGACTGGACGATCGGTCGAAGACCGGCCAGGTGGGCTGGGGGCTATTCCGCATCCGCGAGCGCCTGACGCTGCTCGGCGGCCGCTTGGACATCGACAGCGCGCCCGGAAGAGGGACTCGTGTCCGCCTCATCGCGCCGCGCGAGGCCGCTCAGGACACCGTCGTCGGCGCGAACGAGTTGAGCCTCGCAGTGACCGGAGCGGCAACGGCGGTCGACGACGATCGCGCGTCCCCGGACGCGCTCAAGATTCTCATCGTCGACGATCACCCAGCGGTCAGGCGCGCGCTGCGAGAGATACTGCATCAGCGGCCGCAGCTCTCGGTCGTCGGCGATGCGTCCAACGGTTTCGAGGCGATCGCCCACGCGCACACGCTGCGGCCCGATGTCATCCTCATGGACATCGCGATGCCGCACATGGGCGGCGTCGAAGCGACTGCGCGCATTCGTACCGAGCTCCCCAACATCCGGATTCTCGGGCTGTCGATGCTGGCTCGGAATGAGAGCGCGGACGCGATCGAGCATGCGGGGGCGGCTGGGTTCTTTGTCAAAGGGACCGACACGCAACGGTTGATCGATCACCTGCTGGCCTTTCACGGATCCCGCGACGCTGGCAATCGCGCGGGTTCGTACGCCGGTTCGTAGTGCCGATTCGCCCCCGCGTCCTCCTCGTCGACGATCATCCAGGCTTCGCGCAGGCGCTCGGGCGCGTGCTCTCACCCACGTGCGACGTGGTTGGCGTCATCGCCGACGGCCGCGAGGCCGCCGACGTCGCAGAGCGGCTTCAGCCGGCCGTGATCGTGGTGGACCTGAACCTGCCGAACGTCAGTGGGCTGGAAGTCTGCCGCCGCATCACACAGAACAGTCCACGGGTGAAAGTCATCGTTATTAGCGCCATGACCGACGATGCCATCGGGGTTGAGGCGCTGGCGGCCGGTGCATCAGGCTTCTTCCACAAGTCTGCTGCAGACGAACTGATCGCTGCCATCAACCGCATATGGACGGAGTCGACGTGACCTCGCCGAGCGACGACATGCCGCACGACCACTCGCCCGTACGACCCGAGAATCCAGATGAGTGCGCTCCTTAACTTGACAAAGCCTCAGATCGCGGTGACATACGCGGCCCTCGGCAGCGGCTGGGGCGCGGGCTGCATCTGACTGACGGCGATGAGATTCTCCGGCGGAGCTCCGATTGTGTGGAACGCCTTCACCAGCTTGATCGGCGTGCCGTTGATTTGCGTCAGCTCGCCCGACCAGACTAGCTGATACAGACGTTTGAGGTCGGACCTATCATCGACGGTCAGCACGCTCTGGCTGCCATAGTTCATGATGCTGAATGGCTTGTGCGTGCCAAATATCTGACTCGGCCACGCGGTCTCGCTGACGTTGGCGAAAAAGTGCCGAAGCCCAAAGGCGTGGCCGATTTCGTGGACGAGGGTTTCCACCTGTTCTTGCCTGACCTGCGTGAACATCTTCGGGAACAGCGTCAGCTGGTGACGACCTGAGTCGGGAAAAAAGGCGCTTGCCAGGACGCATCCATTGGCGTCGCAGTCGTCGTTCTTTCTCATCACGATCTCGAAGTCCGAGACGTCGGTTCGCTCGGCGAATTTGACCGGCGCCGCATCGCCCCAGGCCAAGAGAGCCTCTCCCAGCAGCTTCCGAATCTCGTTCTTGGAAGCCGCCGGGCTTTTGAAGTACTTCATCGTGCTCTCGCGAAATCGCCAGCGCAGTGTCGTGCCCTTTATCCAGAGCGGGATGAAGCCCTCGGACGCGTCAACGACGATCTCAAGCGGCGATCGGCCTTGTGGTGTCGCGTGTCCCCGCGTCTCGGTATCGCACCTGAAGCCGTTGCCGAAAACGTGGACCTCGGGATCCGCCTTGGTTGATGCTTCCGCCTTCAGAAGATGAGGCGAGTCGGTCGGTTGCGCGTCAGCCTTCGGACGCTTTTTGGCGTTGGTTCGCGGCATCGGAGAACTCCTTTGCATCGGGTTCAGGGGGCGGCGGCAGTGTAGCCATCCGCCACTTACTGATAACGTCTAGAAACGGAGGTACGAACAGCACTTCCGCACCTTGCTCGAAGTGAGTGAGTTTGGGGGTGTGTTCGATCGTTCGTTCGTCGACGTTTATCCAGGCCAGACTGTCGTATTGGGGTGACACAACATGCCGTCCAAGAAGACTCAAGCAGTTGCAGCCGCAATTAGGCGAGGCCGCGCACAGGCGAGGGTGGTCGTCGCCCGTCGTGCGACCCAACAGCGGAAGCGGGCGCGCGCTATTGCCGCCCTGCCCATACGGCCGCGGGCCCCAAGTCCGCGCAAGATCCCTGCACGCACCCTGCGCGCGCTGGCACCGAACGCGTCGGCGGGCCTGCTGATCGCAGAGGGGGATTCTTGGTTTGATTACCCGGGGCACGACATCCTGAATTTCCTGGACGACGAGTACGGCTTCGACGTCGAGCACGTCGCCCACAGGGGCGACAACGTGGAAGACATGGCGTACGCCGAAGGGCAATTCGAGGACTTCGCCCGGCTATTGGAAAAAGTCCTGCGTCAAGAGCGGGTCCCCGACGCACTCTTGCTCTCAGGTGGAGGGAACGACATCGCCGGGGCTGAATTTGCGATGCTCCTGAACTATGCGGGCTCGGAACTGCCGACGATCAACGACGACGTCGTGCGAGGCATCATCGATGTGCGCCTCCGTGATGCGTACCTCTTCCTAATTGGCGGGCTGACCGAAGTGTCAAAGAGATATCTTGATCGCACCATTCCGATTATTACGCACGGCTACGACTATCCGATTCCGGACGGACGCGGGTTCCTCGGCGGCTGGGGACCACTACCGGGACCGTGGTTGCGACCCGGATTCCACAAGAAGGGGCACGGAGACCCAGTAAAAAACAGGAAGGTAATGAAAGACCTGATCAACTCCTTCAACAAGATGCTAATTTGCGTAAGCAGCGTGCCTGAATTCCGCCACGTGCGCTATGTGAACCTCCGAAATATCTTAGCCAACGATAGGACGTACAAAAAGGATTGGGCAAACGAGCTCCATCCCACTCGCCGTGGGTTCGCCGCAGTGACCGCCGAGTTCGTCAAAGCCATTACTCGCGTGTAAGGCCTCATTCGAAGCGACGAGCACATGGAGCTCTGGTGCGTGGCGCCTGATGGTGCACCCGTCGACGAAGTCGGCGTGCAGGGAACCTGGTGGGACGGGAGCAACTGGCAGGGCTTCTATCGCGTGGTGTAGTTGCATGAGTCGCCGTTAGGGCAACGCCAGCGCGACGAGCTCACCGGGAAACTTGCTGCCAGATACCGCGACCAATATGTACTGTTTTCCGTCGACCATGTAGGTCATCGGTGAGTTGCTGACGCCGGCCGGCAGTTCCATCTGCCACACGATCTTTCCCGTCTTCTTGTCAAACGCGTGGAACATCTTCCCGCCGAACCCGCCGGGCACGCCGATGCCGCTGTCACTGCCTTGGCCCATGAACACCAGGCTCTTGGTGACGATGGCGGCGTTTCGGCCAGGAGTGCCGAGCGCCGGAAGATTCAGCCCTTTGAACGCGGGATGATTCCTGAGGCCGTCGCCGTTTGCGACGGCCCACAGAATCTCGCCCTTGTTCAGATCGATGGCGGTGAGCTTCGCGTACGGCGGCTTGAACGGATCCGGCAGACCCTGCGGCCCGAGCATCTTCGGCCACGCCCGCTTCACCCACGGCACGTTCGACTCGGGGTGTTCCGAGTGCACGAGGCCGATGATGTCCGGCATGTGCGTCGACGGCACGTAAAGAATGCCGGTTTCCGGATCGAACGCCGCGCCGCCCCAGTCGGCGCCGCCGTTCGTGCCGGGCACGAAGATCGTGCCTTTCTTGCCCTTCGGCGTGCCGACCACTTCCGGCGGCGTGAAGAGCGGGCCGTAGTTGTACTCGTCGACGATCGTTCTTCGCCGCGGCTTTCAGTTCCGGCGTGTAGTCGAGGAGGTCTTTGTCGGCGACGCCCTGCTGATCGAACGCGGGCGGCCTCGTCGGAACCGGCTGCGTCTCCGAATACCACTCGCCGGGCGCTTCGCCCTTCGGCACCGGACGTTCTTCGATCGGCCAGATCGGTTTGCCGGTCACGCGATCGAACACGAACGTATATGCCGTCTTCGTCACCTGCGCGACCGCCTTGACGTTCCGTCCGTTGACTCTGATGTCAACGAGTATCGGCGCGGCCGGGAGGTCGTAGTCCCACAGGCCGTGATGCACCGTCTGGAAGTGCCACACGCGTTTGCCGGTCTTCACGTCGAGGCACAGGAGGCTCTCGGCGAAGAGATGGTTTCCCGGACGCGCGCCTCCGAAGTAATCGCTCGTCGCTGTTTCCAGAGGTAGATACACATAGCCGAGGTCTTCATCCGCGCTCAGCAGCGACCACACGCCGCTGCCTCCCGAGAACGATGCCGACCCGTTCAGCCAGGTGTCTTCGCCGAATTCTCCGGGCCGCGGGACGACGTGGAACGTCCAGAGGAGCTTGCCAGTTTTCGCGTCGAAGCCGCGGATGTCGCCGGGCGGCCCTTCCTTGGTGGCCTTCTGGCGCTCGTTCAGATAGTCGGTCGCCGGCGAGGCCACACCGGCCACGACGACGACATCGCGAACGACAATCGGGCTGCTGCTATTGCGATAGCCGGAGACGCTGCCGCGGTCGTAGCCGACCTTCGTCAGATCGATCGTGCCGTTCCCGCCCCAGTCCGAATAACGCTTGCCGGTCTTCGCGTTCAGCGCGATCAGGTTCGAACCGTTCGTCGCGAAAATCCGCGAGTCGCTTCCGTTGGCCCAGTATGCGACGCCGCGCGTGGACCCCGCTCGCGGAGGCGCCTTGCCCTCCTCGTAGGGCGGGACATCAAACCACACCACCTTGCCGGTCACCGCATCGAGCGCGACGACTGCGCCGACGCCGCTGCTCATGTAGAGCAGGCCGTCGACCATGAGCGGGGTGTTCTGCCAATTGGTGGGCGCGCTCGCCTCGGGCCAAATTGCCTTGAGCTCCGCCGGGACGCCCGACTGGCGCCACGCGATCTGCACCCTGCCGACGGTGTTCTTGTTGATCTGATCGAGCGGGGAATACTTCGTGCTGCCGTTGTCGCCCGAGTAGGCCGGCCAGTTATGGACCTTCTCGTCGCCACCGGCTCCGATCGTGGTCACAGCCCCGGCTGCGACGATCACTGCGCCGAGCAACCACAGTTTCTTCGTCACGATGCACTCCTTGGAGTTGCCAGGCACTACTTTGCAGACGCCAACCCCTCCGCACACGAGAACTCGCGCAACTCGTCGTTCGGCGGCGACACCTTCCGATACGTACGAACCGAGGTGAAGGGTTCGAGCAGCGCTTTCGGATCCATGGCAGTGATCCGATCCTCAAGGACGCCAGGCGACGCGAACCTGATTCGCTCGCGCACGGTGAACTGATCGCTGTGCGGCGAGAAGGTGTCGAACAGCGCGTCCTCGCGAATGGCCACCGTGTCCACGACGAGCGTGTCCCCTTCCCAATGTCCCGTGGAATACCCGGCGAACGTCGGATCGTCGAGCACTCGCGGTGACGGCTTGCGGCCGTCCAGATAGATCCGGCGATACACGTCGTTCAGCTCGCCGTACATGGTGATCCGGTCTTTGGTCTGCTGGATTTCCATGCCGTAGGTCATCCCCATCATATTGGGCATGCCGCCGGAGAGACACCTGGCGTTCGGATCGAATTCAGACGAACCGGCCATGCGCGACTTCCGAATGACTTCCCATTTGGCCAAGTACTCGGGCGTCAGCTTCGGCGCGTTTTCCGGCCGGCCCGCACGTCCATCGAGAACCAACACAGGTCGCGGCGGCGGCAAGGCCCCGCCGCGAGTCCCCGCCGCCGGCGGAGGCACCGCGGCGCGGCCGCGTCCCGCCTGGCCAAACGGGTCGATCGGAGAGTACACGCCGGTGAAGTCTGGGGGCGTCCCTTGCGCGCGAGGCGATGCCGTCGATACGAACAGCAGGCACACGAGCACCGAAGAAAGCAAGGCAACGGTCTTCGACATGGTGTCCTCCTTCAGTGATTACTGAGCCGCCGGCGGCGCCTGCTGCCCGACCACGATGCCATCAGCGCGCGTGACGCGCGTGAGGAGGCCGGTGCGGCTGCCGTCCTTCGCCGGGCTGAAATCCACGGTAATCGTGTCGCCGGGTTTGAGGGTGCTCCTCGACCAGCCGGCGCGGATCAACTGGCCGGGGGTCCGGCCCTCGATCTCCCACTGCACCTTGCCGCCGTTGCCGTCGTCGACCGACAGAAAGATCCACACGTGCGGGTTCGTCCACTTCCATTCCGTGACCGTGCCTTTGAGCACCATCACCTTGTCGCCGTCGAACGCCGAGTTGCTGTGGTGCGCGAGGGGGGACGTCGCCGCCAGCAGCACCACGATGACAAACGAACAGACTCTCATGTGATCCTCCGCGATGGCGCCATGACATTACACCGAATCGCGACAGCCGATCGAATGGCGGCGCTGTGTACACGGCCTTTCCCGCCAGGAGCGTCAGGACCGAAGGGAGGAGTAGTCCTGCGAGGGCGAAGGTGAGGACAAGACTCGGGCACCAGTCACTTCGTCGGCACGACTCGCTTCAGCTCTTCTGTCCAGTTGAGGACGATGTTCACGCGTCCGGAGGCCGAGTCGTCCTTGACCATGACAAACCGCTGCCCATCGAGGCTGACGTCGTAGTTGGGGATCGTCGTGGCGCTGCCGAAGGCGTACCGCTGCTCGAAGAGCACGCGTGGCTGAGAGAGCGTCAGATCCGGACTCGTCAAGACGTCCACCACCATCATCTTGTTCCCGACTCGATAGAACAGCTCTTTGCCGTTCCTGTTCCACTTCGGGTGCGTTCCACCTTGCGTCGAGACCTGAATTTTGCGGTCTGGCCCGTGGTAAGGGTGTAGGTACACCTCGAACTGGCCGGACTCGTTTGAGGCGTAGGCCATCCAGCGGCCGTCTGGCGAGAACTGTCCGGCGCCGTCGTACCCCGGCGTCTTCACCACGGCACGGGATTGTGGGTCACCCTCGAGCGAAAGCACGTAGAGGTCCCCACTCGATTCCACCGACTGGCGAATGAAGGCCAGCGTGTGACCGTCGGGCGAGATCGACGTGGGAATGTCGCTCTCTGACGTGCCCGAAATGGCCTGCGAGCCGCCGCCGTCGGGATCAATCCAGCGAAGGCCGGTCAGTGTTCGAAATGCAATGCGACGGACACTCGGCGTCCACACCGGAAACGTGTTCCCAACTGTGTCTCCCGACGTAAGGCGTGTGAACGTCGCGCGCGCCGTATCCTGAATCCACAGGTCACCGCCGCCAACCTCTACAACAATGCGGTGTCCGTCAAGTGCAAGGCGAGGATTTTGATAGGGTCGGCTGATGTCTGTGATCGGCTGCTCCACGCCCTCACGCGATACCCAGACGAGCCGCTTCGTAGCATTTCCGCTTGCGACGTACGCGAGGGAACCGGCGCTCGACAGCGCCACCATCGGACTACCGAGTTGATCCAGGCTGATGTTTTCCAGAACGGCCACGGCCGGGCCGGTCACTTCGAGCTTCTCCGCATCGAAGGGCGTGGCGAGCAGCACCCCATCGCGGAAGAAGATCACGTGGCCGCTCGACGCGTAGATGGGACTGCTTCCGGCTTCGACCACACGGTGTCGTTGTCCGGTGATGAGGGACAGCGCTTCGATATTCGTCGCGATTCGCTTGTCTGAGGTCACGGTTTCGAACAGGATCGCTTTTCCGCCTGCGACGACCGTGGGATAGGCGTGCAAACGCTCATTCTTGCCGCTGTCCAACATGGTCACCTGTCGGGCCGGACCTCCCGTCGCGGGCACTTGCCAAAGCGTACCGCCGCGCCCAAACGTGATCTGGTCGTCCGGTCCCCAGGCTCCCGCAGTGTAGTCGGCGCCTACGACGACGGTTGTGACCAGACCGTCCGCGAGCGATACCTTCTTCAGGACTCGATCATTCGTGACGAACGCCAGGGCACGACCATCCGGGGAAAAGAAGCAGGTGCTGACCGTTTCCGTCCCACGCAACGGCGTGGCCTCGAACTCATCGAAACGACGGATGTAGAGTCGCCGAAGACCACCGAGCCCCCCTATAAAGGCGAACCGCGTTCCATCAGGGGATATCGATAGGTTGGGGGTACTCGCCGTGGCGACCTCCACGCCGGCCGGCATGTTCAGTTCCACTCTCACGACCCGTGGGCTTGCGGACCCCGCGCGCCAAGAGGCGATCTGTGTGATGAGGAGCGCGAGCGCAAGTAGTGCGACAGTCGCCCAGGGAATGACTCGCGCGAATGGCGCCGCCGGGCGCGATGCATCAGCACTTTGCGAATGAGGCGCCGGTTCTGCGATCGCCTCTTCGATTTCGATGCGCGCATCGCCAATATCGCGCATGCGGCGCTTCGGGTCCTTCTGCAGGCAGCGCTGGAGCAGACCGCAGAGCTTGGGTGGTATGTTTGCAGGCAGCGCATCCCACGCGACGTCAGATTTGATCACCCCCGCGAGCACCTCTGAAACATCGCGGCCTGGGAACGCCGCGCGACCCGTCAGCATTTCGTACAGCACACACCCGAACGCCCAGATGTCGGCGCGCTTGTCTACGGTCTTGCCGCGCGCTTGTTCGGGACTCATGTACGCAGCGGTGCCCATGATGACGCCCATGCGCGTCGCAGCCGGCGTCGTCATCGTCGGCGACTGCGACAGGTCGGAGGCGGGCGCAGGTCCGAGCGCCTTCGCTAAGCCGAAGTCGAGCACCTTGACCGTGCCATCAGGTCGCACCTTGATGTTCGCTGGTTTGAGATCGCGATGGACGATCCCGTGTTCGTGCGCCGCTTCGAGCGCGTCGGCGATTTGGCGAGCAATCGGAAGTGCTTCATCGAGCGGAACCCGCCCCTGCGCGATGCGGTCGGCGAGCGTCGGCCCTTCCACGAGTTCGAGCACGAGCGCACGGATGCCATCAGCGTCTTCGAGGCCGTAGATCGCGGCGATGTTGGGGTGGTTCAGTGAGGCCAGGACCTGCGCCTCACGTTTGAAGCGCCCGAGCCGATCCGCATCGAGGGCAAATTCTTCAGGCAGGACCTTCAGTGCGATATCGCGGTTCAGCTTGCTGTCGCGCGCGCGATAGACTTCCCCCATGCCGCCCGCACCGAGCAGGGACTGAATCTGGTACGAGCCGATCTGGCGGCCCGTCAACGAACGGCCTGGCTTCTCCACCATCTGCTGAGCCACCACCTCCTGCCCGGGGGCTGCCAAGGACCTCTCCGCGGACTGTCCCTGCGCCAGCAGCCATTCAACTTCCTGGCGCAACGCGGCGTCGCCGGCGCACATCTCGTTCAGGAACGCCGCGCGTCCATTTGCGTCGCACTCCAGGGCCGCATGATAGAGGTGCGAGACTTGTTGCCAGCGCTCAGGCGTCATGGCTTGCGGTGGAGCTTGGTGTCCTTGGCGCGATAGATCGGAGTCATCCTGCGAGTCGCGCAACTCAACCCAGAAGGCCGGGCCCCAACCCCATCGCCCGCCGCCACGCCGCCAGCTGCCCCAGGTGATCCATCTCATGCGACGTCATCAGAAACACGACATGGTCGCCGATGGTCGGAAAATACTTGCGCACGCCTTCATGTGGATGTGGCGTCGCGAGGGTCGCGGCGTCGGCGGCCTTGACGGCCGTGGTGACCCGATCGTGCAGCGACTCAAACGTCGAGACTAGCTCGTCCTTCGAAGGGAACCCCGACGGATCACTACTCGGGATGCCGCCCGCTCCTGGCAAGGCGCCTGCCCAGTCCTCTCCCCAACTCACCGGCAGCGACGCGTCGTGGCCCAGAAGCCTCAGCAGCCCGACCTTTGAGGCCGCGAGGTGACCCAGGCTCCACGCCGGGTGATTGACGACTCCGTGCGGCTGTTGGCACATCTGCTCGGCGGTCAGGTCTGCGACGAGTCCCTTGGCGAACATGAGGTTGATGCCGTACACAAAAACGACATGCTGCATCATGTGACTCTCCTCGCGTTGATAGGTGGCTGATCGGACAGTCCAACGTGTCTGCTGAAATCCCTAAGCAGCATGCAAGCCTCGCCGAAACCAAGGCGCGGGCGATGCGGGAACCACCTCGAATGGAAGGTTAACCCAGATTGCGGAGGGCTTCTTTCGGTTCCAGCTGGAATCATCGGCCGGAACGAGGTCCTTTTCCGGCGCCAAGAATTCAGCGTCGCGGTCGGCGTCGTGCGAGAACGCTTCGGGCAGGATCTTGATCGCAACGTCGCGCCAGCTTCGTATCGCATGGAATAGCTGGCACATCGCGCCGTCACCGATCGGCTTGATCATTTCGTAGACGCCGAGGCAGGAGCCGGGGGTAAGAGCCAATGTTGTGCGTGACTAGACGGGCGAGAGGGTCCGCGGATCGGATAGGTCCCGCAATACGCCGTAGTGTTCACCGAATCGTGCTTACCGGCAACCGGACCGCAGTGGCGTCCCGTCCGCCATCCGTAGCGGCGAGTGACCCGTCTGCCACGCTTTCGCTAGTGCCACGCACGGTGCCACCGTGCTGAACGAACTCCAGAAGATTGGCGCGCCCGCCGCGACTCGAACGCGGGACCCCCGGCTTAGAAGGGTGAATTCCTTTGTCGGGAGCGGCTTGAATTTCAACAGGTTGCGAGGACTGCCACGCGGGCGTGCCACGCGATTGATTTGCCCGACCCGCGCCGCCGCGAACGACGCCGAACGGGCGAGTGCATGCACACGCTGGCAGGGATCCTTCGGAAACGGAGGCCGCGGCACGCCGCTACCCTACATACAGTGCTTGCTGAAACAACCGGATAAGAGGACCCGGTTAGAAGGCAGGTCGCGGTCTGTGGTGACAGAGTGGAAGGGCGGTGAGATAACATGCGCCGGCGGCTCGTTCGAGTAGACGGATGTCTAATCGACGAAAAGGAGAACGGTGGATCGTGATGACCAAGACCCAAGCATGTGCAGGAGTCGTTGTTCTGTGCGCCATTGCGACGCTTGCTACGAGCGGCGTCAGTCACGCGCAGGTAGTCCCGAAACAGGCAATGGAGAACGGGGCACCGCAGTACCGGGTTGACCCGTTCTGGCCCAAGCCGCTGCCGAACAAGTGGAGCATGCAGCAGATTGTGGGGATCTTTGTCGACCACATGGACCACGTCTGGTTCCTCAACCGCGGTCGGTCCGCGCTCCCCATCGAGTTGACGGCCGAAGGGAACCCCTCGCCCGCCCTCTGCTGTGTCCGTGGACCTGAGCTCATCGAAGCCGACCAGCAGGGTAACGTCCTTAACGCATGGGGCGGCCCCGGCTATCACCCGAAGTGGCCGGTCCAGTTGCAGACCGTGGTCGTCGATACGAAAGGGTTCGTGTGGGTCAGCGGCGAAGCCAATGAGGACAGCATCCTGAAGTTCACACGCGACGGAAAGTTCGTGTGGGATTTCGATCATCGCCCGCCGCCCGAGGCCGCGATGATGCCGGAGAACAATCAGGAGACACGCTACATCCTCAACAAAGGGCGCTTCCAGCTCGACGAGGTGGCCAACGAGCTGTACATCATCAATCAGAAGCGCGTTCAGATATACGACGGGTCAACTGGCGCCTACAAGCGCGGCTGGGGTGGCCACGGGATGCCGCTGAGCGAGATTGAGAACGGTCCGATCGCGGGCTACAAGTGGACCGGCGGGCCGCCTCCGGAAGAAAAGAATTTCGTCCCGACGCTGCACTTCGTCGAGATCTCGAAAGACCGGCGCGTCTACATCGGCGAGCGCGGCCAGAACCGCATCCAGGTCTTCACCACGGAAGGGAAGTGGCTGCAGGACATTTACGTGTCGCCGAATTCACCCGCGCAGCGCGGCGGCTGCGGTGGGCTGGACGCAGGGCTCAAAGCCCCACCGGTGCAAATCGTCGGCACGTTCACCCAGTCCATCTGCGGCACGATGTACAAGATGGTGATCTCGAAGGACCCGCAGCAGAAGTATCTCTTCGTGGCCGACGCGCACAACGACGTCGTCTGGACCGTCGAGCGCCAGAGCGGCAAGACGCTCGGGTACTTTGGCGGAAGCGGCCGTCTGGCCGGTCAGATGACCTTTCCAAACGCCATTGGGATCGATACGTTCGGCAATGTCTATGTCGGCGAAGTCGACTTCGGCAAGCGGATCCAGAGGTTTGCCCCGGTCCTCACGGGCGCACGGTAATGGTGCAATTGTTGTGAACGCCAATTGGGGTCGCAGTAGGTCACGGGTGTGACAAAGAGATAACTACGACGGAGATTGCGTCTTACGAACTTGAGTTCTTGAGGTAAGGACCGTGGTGGACGGTATCCATGCCCGCACAATGCTTGCTTGCACGGGCTGCGCCGTCATACTGTCAATGAGCCAAGCGCTGTCATATGAATCGCTTGCGGGAGCTGACACGCGGATGTGCCACGCGAATTGTCTAGCTGCCGCAGCAGTGACACGAGCCGTGTCATTCTAAGCGTCGATGAAGCGCGTCCTCGTCACCGGCGCAACCGGACAGATCGGCAGAGAAGTGGTTTCGCAACTGCGTGGCACTGGCTGCCGGATTCGTGCCATGAGCCGCAATCCGCGCTCCGGAAACCTGCCGGCGGACGTTGAAGTCGTGCGCGGGGATCTCTCTGCGCCGGACACACTCGAAGCGTGCTTGGACGGCATCGACAGCGTGTTCCTTGTCTGGATCGCGCCGCTCGCTGCGGCCGCGCCAGCGGTAGCGCGGATCGCCGCGCACGCCAAACAGATCGTGCTGCTCACGGCGCCGCACCGTACTCTTCACCCATTCTTCCAACAGCCCAACGGCATGCGCGTCATTGCCGCGGGCGTAGAGCAGGTGATCGAGGAATCGGGACTCGTCTGGACGTTCTTGCGCTCAGGACCATTCGCGATCAATTGCCGCAATTGGTGGGCACCGCAACTCCGAAACGGCAACGTTGTGCGTTGGTGCTACGCCGACGCCTCGACCGCTCCGGTGCACGAACGCGATATCGCGGCGATTGCGGTTCGCGCATTATGGGATGAAGGACACGACGGCCGCGAGTACGTGCTCACGGGACCAGCATCGCTGACCCAGCGTGAGCAGGTGCAGATCATTGGCGATTCCGTCGGCAGGTCGCTGCGCTTTGAGGAGCTCTCGCGTGAATCCGCGCGGGAGCAGATGCTCGCGATGATGTTTCCGCCGCCCGTCGCCGACATGCTGTTGGATGCCTACGCTGCCGCGGTCGGTCTGCCGGCGGTGGTGACTTCCACGGTCTTGGAGGTCACTGGTGCGCCGGCGCGTTCGTTCCAGCACTGGGCCATTGACCACGTCGGCGATTTCGCGACACTGCCGTAATCCGCTGCGGTAGACGCCGCGGCCGCTTCTACCTCAGCAAAGTTGGCGTGCCCGGCGCGACTCGAATGCGGGCCCCCGGCTTAGAGGGCAAATTCCTGTGACAGAGGCGACTTGCTTTCAATATGTTACGAAGACTGCCACGCGGATGTGCCACGCGGTGTTGGGCTCCCAAGCTCCCGCCGGGACTAAGGCCAGCGTCAACGTCGACCTGGCCAGCAACGACGCGTCGCCTCCACGCCATTCGCGGCATCGACACGTCCATCACGATGACGTCGGGATGGAGCGCATGCGCCTGCGCGATCTTCGAAGTGTTCGAAGACGATCTGATGGAGCACGCGCTGCGCGGGACAGCGCGGCTCGTACGTCGCCGATGGCGTGGGCTGATGACAGCCCTGACACGGGTGTCCGGCCCTCCTTGTACCGCGCGTCGTCGCGCGTTGACGTCGCGCGTTGAACGCGCGTTGACGGTTGACGTACGTCTTCGTTGAGCCATAATCAGCGGCGTGCGATTGGGCGTCGGCGCTAATGGGCGCTGTCGCAGAGGGCGAGGGTTGGGTCCGATAAGCCCGCATCCGTCAACCGCCGCGAGGGAGTGCTGAACGGGAAAACTCTCATCGACCGCAAAGAGGTCGAGGGACGTCCAGGGAGACCACGGATCGGTCGAGTTCCGCAAGTTCACATTGACGCCGCTATGATCGGCCAGACGCTAGGCCATTACCGGATCGATTCCAAGCTCGGCGAGGGCGGCATGGGCGTCGTGTATCGTGCTTTCGATACCCATCTCGACCGTGCCGTCGCTATCAAGGTGTTGCGCCCAGATGCCACTGCCAGCCCTGAGCGCAAGCGTCGCTTTGTGCAAGAGGCGAAATCGGCTTCCGCCCTGAATCACCCCAACATCATCCACATTTACGACATCGACACCGCAAATCTGCCTGATGGTCCCATCGACTTCATCGCCATGGAGTTCGTGCCGGGCAAAACGCTCGACCAATGCATCGGCAAGAATGGACTGAGTCTCAAAGATACATTGAAGTATGGAATTCAGATCGCCGACGCCCTGGCGCGCGCCCATGCCGCCGGAATCGTCCACCGCGATCTGAAGCCGGCCAACATCATCGTGGCCGACGATGGCCGCGTGAAATTGCTCGACTTCGGCCTGGCCAAGCTGACTGAAAAAATCGACGACGATCCGGAAGGCGCTACGACGACCATGGCGGCGCAGGAAAGCCCTCAAACAGAAGAAGGCGCCATCGTTGGCACCGTGGCCTACATGTCGCCTGAGCAGGCCGAGGGCAGGAAGGTCGATGGCCGCTCCGACATTTTTTCCTTCGGCTCGGTTCTTTACGAGATGGTCACCGGGCGGCGCGCCTTCGAGGGCGCTACCAAAATCTCAACGCTTTCCGCGATCTTGCACAAAGAGCCGAAGGCCGCAAGCGAGATTTCACCGGCCGTGCCGATGGAGCTGGAAAAGATCATCGCCCGTTGCCTTCGCAAGGATCCTGAACGCCGCGCCCAGGGCATCGCCGATATCAAGCTCGCTCTCGAAGAGCTGAAGGAGGAGTCCGAGTCGGGCAAACTCTCGGGGCAAGTCGCGGCAGCCGCGGCCGTTCGCCCGCCCGCGCGGTCGCCTCGACGCTTTGTCGCGATCACAGCGGGAGTTGTTGCGCTGGTAGTTGCCGCAGCGGGCCTTGCCTGGTGGCTGCTGAAGCGGCCTTCTTCCGCCCCGGCGCGCTCCGAATGGGTGCAAATCACGAACCTGCCCGACTCCGCCGTCCAGCCGGCGCTCTCGCCGGACGGCCGCATGCTCACCTTCATTCGCGGCCCTTCGAGCTTCATTACATCCGGGCAGGTCTACGTGAAGATGCTGCCCAGCGGCGAGCCGGTCCAACTCACCCACGATAATCGCCCTAAGATGAGCCCGGTTTTTTCACCGGACGGGTCGCGGATCGCGTACACGGTTCCAGGGACTTGGGACACTTGGGCCGTGCCGGTTTTGGGGGGAGAACCGCGTCTGTGGCTCCCGAACGCTTCGGGCCTCGGTTGGATCGACAAATCGAAGCTGCTGTTTTCTGAGATCAAAGATCGGCGCTCAGCATATGGCGATCGTGACCGCCGATGAGAGCCGGGCCGGGTCGCGTGATCTCTATGTGCCGCCCCATGAGCGCGGCATGACCCATCGCTCTTATCCCTCACCCGACGGCAAACGGATGCTGATGGTGGAGATGAACGAGCGGGGAGACATTGACCGGTGCCGCCTGGCCCCGATGGACGGCAGTTCGACAGGGCAGCAGATCGGCCCGCCCAGTGGCGCCTGTACCTTTGCCGCATGGTCGCCCGATGGGGAGTGGATGTACTTCAGCTCCGACTCCGGCGGGGCCTTCCATACCTGGCGCCAGCGGTTCCCCGACGGCCAGCCGGAGCAAATCACTTCGGGGCCGACCGAAGAAGAAGGACTCGCCCTGGCGCCCGACGGCCGCTCGTTCATCACGGCCGTGGGATTGACGCAGAGTTCCATCTGGCTGCACGACGGCGGAGGCGATCGGCAGATCTCGCTGGAAGGTTACGCCTTCGCACCCAAATTCACCCCCGATGGGAAGCGGCTGCTCTACAACGTGCGAAAAGGGGCTTCGAGCGAATTGTGGGTGGCGGAACTCGATTCCGGACGCAGCGAGCCGTTGCTGCCGGGCTTTGCCGTTGCAGCGGCTGGGCCTGGTTCCTACGGAAGTTACGACATTTCGCCGGACGGCCGTCAGGTCGTTGTGGCGTCACCTGATGGCGATGGTAAGTTGCGGTTGTGGCTCGCGCCGCTCGACCGCCGCTCGCCGCCCCGGCAAATTCCCAACATCGAAGGTGAACAGCCCGTGTTCGGCGCAACCGGTGAAATCTTTTTCCGCCGCGTCGAGGGCACCTCTGCGTTCCTTTACCGTGTCCAGGAAGACGGAGGCCAGCTGCGGAAAGCCTTCGACGTGCCTGTTGTTGCCCTATCGGGCGAATCCCCAGACCGTAACTGGCTGGCGTTGGGCTCCGCGAGGTGTGGTTATTTTCCGGGTCGATGGCGGCGCTCCGCTTCGGACGCAGATCCAGGCCTCTGCAACGACGCTCAAATGGTCCGGGGACGGGAAGCATTTGTTTGTGCAAGGTAAGGGTCCGACAAACCTGGGCAAGGCCTACGTCTTGCCATTGGCCCCGGGCCATCTGGTGCCCGAAAGTATCGTCCATGGGCTTCCGTCCGAGCAGGAGATCTTGAAGCTGCCAGGAGTGCGGGTAATTTCTTTGCGCAACGTTGTGCCCGGCCCGACTGCTGACATTTACGCCTTCAAGCGCGAGAGCGTGCAGCGCAACTTGTATCGGGTTCCCGTGCCGTGATCAACGCGCGTCTTCGCGGAGATGTGGCGCGAAATCGCCAGACTGATCACTTTTCCCTGTAAGCGGCAGCGGTTCGTGTTGCCGCGTCCCATTCGGCAAAACACTAGTACGCGGTCCAGTCTCGTCCGTGCCTTCAGATGTCCAACTTGCGCTCACTCATCCACTTGACGATGGCCGGATCGCGATGCGAGAAGAAGCTGCTGGTGCCAGTGTCCAGGGACGCAATCTGGGCTGTGTCGCTGGCGTCGAGTTCGAAGTCGAAGATCGCGAGGTTCTCGGCCATGCGCTCCTTGCGCACCGACTTTGCCAGCGCGACGACGCCACGTTGGATCACCCAACGCAACACGACTTGGCCAACACTCTTGCCGTGCTTGGCGGCGACTTCCACCAACACCGCATTGTGAAACAAGTTGTTCCGTCCTTCAGCGAAAGGCGCCCACGCTTCTGCCTGCACGCCAAGTTCACGCATGAACGCCACGCTGTCTTCTTGCTGCTGGAATGGGTTTACTTCGATCTGATTCACAGCAGGCTTGACCTCGTTGAACGCGGCGATGTCCATCAGTCGGTCGGGCTGAAAATTGCTGACGCCGATGGCACGCACCTTTCCGACGCCGGTACGCCTCCTGCATGGCGCGCCACGAGCCATGGACGTCACCGAACGGTTGGTGGATTAGGTAGAGGTCGAGATAGTCGAGCTGCAAGCGACGTAGAGAATTGTCGATCGCCTGACGGGTGCGCTCGGAACCCACATCTTGCACCCACAGTTTGGTCGTCACAAACAATTGTTCGCGAGGGACGCCGGCGTCCTTGATTCCTTGCCCAACCGCCACCTCATTCATGTATGAAGCGGCGGTGTCAATCAGGCGGTATCCGACATGAATGGCGTCGATGACGCAGCGCGTGCACTCCTGGCTATCCTGAATTTGGAAGACACCATAGCCAACGATGGGAATCGCTATGCCATTGTTCAGCGTGACCGTTTGCATACGTGCCTCGCGGAGCCATTCTAACGACAGAATTACGTTGTTGTGCGGTCCAGGTGATGCCGACGGACGTGCTTCGGCCAGACCCTTGAGGCACAGTCGGAGAGACGAACCGTGCGGGCGACCGCATGGTTCATACGTTCTCGTGCGCCAGATTGGTAGAGAGGTCGCGGTGGGCGTGAGCCTGTGCGAGTAGTGCGTTAGCCTTAGTCTCGAACGCCTGCACAGCGTCCGCGCCGGCAGCGAAGCGCGCCGGCGGCTCCTTGAGCGCAGCGAGCTTCACGAGGGCGTCGGCGAGCTTGGCAGGGTCCCCGCCTTGCTTCCCATCCATGCTTTTCCAAGCCGCGACAATATCCCGCGTCTGCCCAGCATAGTCGTCGATGGTGGATTGGGCGTAGGTGGTGGACTCATTCGTGAGCAACTCGGTGCGAAAGAAACCGGGTTCGACCAGCATCGTGCGAATTCCAAAGGGCGCGACCTCTGGAGTCAGTGACTCCATCCATCCTTCGATGCCGAACTTCGCGGCGGCATAGGCGGTGCAGAACAATTGTCCGGCGATCCCTGCGGTCGAGGAGATGGTGAGCACCAAGCCTGAACGCTGCTTACGCATCACTGGCAGCGCCGCGCGAGTGACGTTCATTGGGCCGAACAGGAGCGTATCGATTTGATTGCGGATTTGTGCGGGACTCAGCTCTTCAAAGAATCCCGCGAAGAAGTTGCCGGCGTTGTTGACCACAACGTCGAGTCGCCCGAACTCTGTAACCGCAGCCTCTACGGCCGACTGCGCGTCTTGCAATCGAGTGACATCGAGCGTATGCGTCAGCAGATTCTCATGGTCGCCGATGGCAGCCGCGACCTTCGTCGCGTCCCGGCCCGTCGCGACGACCGAGTGGCCGGCAGCCAAGGCCGATTTGGCGATGTCGGCGCCCAAGCCTCGTCCAGCGCCAGTGATCAGCCACACCTTCTTATCAGTCATGGACCATCGTGATACGGGCCCACACCCGTCTTCAAGACGAATTGCTATCTCGACAGTCCCGGCCTGCGTGTCCCAGCGATTGGTGTCGGGCGCGGCGAGTCCCGCGTCGGTCGCACCGCCACGATGCGCACCCGTAATACCGGAGAAGGCTTGCGTTTGCCCGATTCCCACTGATAGACCACCGCCCTATTCGCGGCGCCGACCCGCACGGCAAACTCAGCGAGCGTCATGTGTAGCGCATGGCGCGCAATAATGATCTGTTCGCCGCAGTCTGCGGGGACGTCAATCCGCGTTAGCCGCGGGGGTTTCTGCAATGTCCGCGAGTAGGACTGCCGGTATTACTGCTCTTGATAGGCCGACACCGCCGCTCGGGTAGTAAGTCGTATTGGACGGCCGAAAGCCGACCGTGTCGAGAACTGCACGGCAAGGCGGCCCGCGCGCACTGCGTCACGAAGCGTACGTTGGTGCATGCTGAATTCAGTCGCCAGGGCGTCCAGTGAGAGCAGTTCGTGTTGCCGCTGATGAGTGAGGAGGCCAAGCTGCGCTCGGACGAGTAGGTCGGCGGGCGCCATTCGCAGCCCGCTGTCCCACATTCGAAACGTATTGAGCGGCACGTTCAGTACGGCGGCGAACGCCTGCTGTGAAAGACCCGCTGCTGTGACGCAAGCTGCGGAATACGGTCATGCCGACACGATGCCGTCGCATCGCGGTGGCGCAAAGCGACCCCCGGCCTGCTAGGCCGGAGGTCGTGAGCGTCGGTCTGACTGGCCGGCGTACTGGAAGGATCACCGGTTGCTGAGGCGGACTGTCTCGAACCAAGTCTTCGAGGCGGCGGGCACGAGACCCGCTGCCCTGCCGTTCCCGCCTCCACCATTTCCAGGCGTCGACGTGGGGCGTTGTCGCTTGAGGACCAGCGGCCGAGACCTACTGCCGCGGTTGGCGTGGTCGCTACCGGGACGACACCGTTTGAACACGCGCGACGAACATCGCCCCAACAGCAGTAGCTGTGTAGCGGTCACCTACCACCGACGCATGCTACGGGCGCTCCGGAACCTTGAGTTCCCGCAGTTTCGCCACAAGGTCCTCCGCTGACTTCGCCGGATCGATCACCTTCTCAATCGCTGCGACCGTGCCGTCCATTGCGATATAGAATCGCCACCGATTGGGCAGCCCTTTCTGGCCAATCACGCCGTACGCCTCAGCAGCTTCCATGGCGGGGTCTGCCAGTATTGGGAAGTCAGCGCGATACTTCTCTGCAAACTCGGTGTTGTCTTCCACCGTATCGATGCTGACCATGAAGTACGTGACGTCGTGTTTCCTAATCGTGTCCCTGAGTTCCACGAGAGACTGAACGATGATGCGGCTCGTGACGCAGTCAACCGTTGTGCATCCGAGCGTATTCGCCTTGGGAAACCAGGCAAGCACGACCGCCTGCTTGCCCCTGAAGTCGGCCAGTTTGTAGGTCTTGCCGTCAGACCCCTGCAGCTTGAACTCGGGAGCCTTATCGCCGACCTTCAACTCGGCGGCATACGTACAGATAGTCGTGAGCCACACTGCCGCGATGACGATCGAGCTCAGCCGAAAGAGTGGTGTCATTGAACTCCTCCCCCGCGACCTATAACACAGCTGTTTTTCAGAGCGCGCGGGTCGATTACATGCGGCGCTGGAAGGTCCCCGCGGAGTTGCATGCGCATGCATACGACACTATCTGTCGCGATTGACTGTTGCGAGTCGTTCTCAAAAATCGAACTGGACGCTGATCTTGGCGAAGCGCGCCATGAGAATCGTCTGAGGCTGTAGCCAAACGGCGTAGTTGTTCTGCAGTGACTGCACAGCGTTCGAGTTCAACGCGTTGAAGATATCGAGGTTGAGTGAGGACCGTGACCGTCCGACTCTGAAGACCTTCCCAACTCGGAGGTCGAGCTGATTCGTCCGCTCCGCATACATCGTGCCCGGCTCTACTAAGTTCACCGTCACGTTGGCCGCACCGCCCGACAGCGGCCGCCCCAGCGACGGCTGAACGAGGGCGTTCGGGGCGTTGTAGTTCGCGGAAATCTGCGGACCAGGGAAGCTTTGAAAGGTCGCGCCGAGCTGAATACCAATCTTCGGGATACTGTATGCACCAAGAAACTTGACTTGCGTCTGGAAGCTCTCGACAACATGACAGTACAACGGACTCGGATTGTCGACTTTCGCAACCACGTCGCAATTATCGGTCGTTGTCCGGCCGGTGCTCACGCCGCCTCGGAGCAACAGACCATCCCTCAGTCGGGCGTTGGCGCTCACATCGATTCCATTCCAGCGTTCGATTTGCTTGCCAAAGTTGCTGGAAAGCGTCACCACGCTGTCGACGAGCCCCACTTTGGAGGGGTTCAGGTTGTAGAGTCCAGAGATCGGATAGGCGCCTCCGCCTGGCAGCCTTGAATCGACCGGCGCAGTAATACTAAACAGGTCGAAGTCGCTGGGCGAGACCGCCCGGTTGTCCGTGACCGAGAAGTTTCCATACCAGCGGCGGAAGTACGCGACGTCGAGCGAGACTCGCGGGACGAGCTCGTGCTGAACACCTGTGGTGAATTCCCAATTGTAGGGACGCACTCCCCACCCCCTACGGGCGTCTTCGTCTACATCGGCGGTGACGATTGGCTGGCCGAAGGCTCGGTCTGACGTGGCTCCGCACTCGCCGTTTGCTAGAACGTCGGTCAGATTGCAGTCGGGCCAGAAATTCCCGCGGCGTGGATCACCGATCGGAAAGGTGGTGTCGTTCCACGACCTGGTCACGAAATTGGCCATTCGTTGGACAGGGTTCGACGCACCTCCAAACGCGTTGATATGTGACGTCGCAGCAAGCGTGAACTTGTTCACGCTTGCTTTCAGCGCAGTCTTGCCATTGCCGAAGAGATCGTACACAGCCGCCAAACGCGGTGTCATATCCTTCCAGCTCACCCACGGAGTGTCTGGAAACGTGATGTCCCGATTCGGAACAAGCGGTGCGGGCCCGAGATGAACCTCAGGGAAGGAGTTCGCGTAGTAGTCGAACCGCAGGCCAAGGTTCAAAGTCAGCCGTCGGACCGTCCATCGATCCTGCGCATAAAGGCCGAGGTCCGCCCCGTTGCGGTCGTGCCGGAACAGTGGCGTCGCGCGCTGCGTGAGTTGATTCGGTATGCCATTATTGAAACGAAAGGTCATGTAATAGTGATTGTCGAAGAGCCAGGCTTGCCGATCGTGCGATCTGAATGTGACGCCAGACTTGAACGCGTGAGCTCCGGTTACGTACGACGCAGCCGCGCGAGCATTCCAGATGAGCGAAAAGTTATGACCGTAAGGCTGCGTCCCCTCCTGACAGCACGGGGCACGGTACAGAATACCGTTTGATTGTTCGAGCACAGGGACCATATCCAGGCGCGGATCGCCCTCGGGCGGGCGCCGGTACTGGAATCCCTCACCTCGATTCAACACACCCGCGTCTAGGAGAAGCCGATTCGTCAACGGCGCGCTCCACGTAATTCCAGCGTTGCGCTGCATCGGCCAATAGATGTCTGTCGCTGCATCGGGTGCGACCGTCAATGTGGAACGCGGACTCCAGTGGCGATACTGGTCGTCGTAAGAAAGACTGAACTTGTTCTTCGAATTGGCTTGCCACGTGATTCGACCCAACGCACTGCGCTGTGTGGCACCGAAGTAGGCTGGCTGGCCCAGATCAGGCTCATAGGTCCACTTCGTCGGATCGCCCGCGTTGAGGTTGTAGAACATGTCACCGATGTAGTTTTCGTAGTGCGTCCACCGAGCTGATACGAATAGCCACACTCTGTCACGCCGTATCGGACCGCCGATCGAGGGATTGATGTCATAGTTCGTCCTGATAGCGGTCGGGCTGCGCAAACCCCGATCCTTAAGCTCCTGGGTGTAATTACTTCCCTGAAACGAACTATTGATAGCCGTGGCGAAGAATGAAGACGTAAGAGTGTTCCCCCCTTCGCGCGGAATCACGTTGATGGTCAAGCCACCGGTCGGCTGTTCTGCCGAGCCGCCTCCCGTGTCGACCGTCAGTTCCTGGATGCTGCCCATATTGGGCAACGTCGCGCCGGTTTGACCGTTCAGGTCGGCGTTGGCTGTACTCAGACCGTCCACATTCACGCGTTGATCGCCCGCACGACTCCCGTGCACCGACATCGAGTCGAGGCTGATGGTGTTCGTACCGCCCACATCGAGGCTGCGGGTTCCGACACCTGGAAGGAGCTGCGCCGCGGCAAGTGCCGTCCGGCCAGACGGAATCACGTTGAGGACCTCGGCGGTCATGACCGTCTGTCGCTGCGCACTCTGAACGTCAACGATCGGGGATTGCCCAGTCACCGTCACCGTTTCTTCGAGTGTGCCAACGCGGAGTTCGGCGTTCACCGTCGCCGTGAATGCGCCGCTCAGCTGGACGCCTTCGCGCTTGACGACACTGAATCCCGGTAGCGTGAACGTCACAGCGTAGATCCCGGGCCGCAACTCGATAATGCGATATTGGCCCGACCCGTCGGTCACAACCGACCGAGACTTCTCAATCAGAGCAGGGCTTGACGCCTCCACTGTCACGCCCGGCAGCACCGCGCCGGATGTGTCTCGAGCGATGCCCGTGATCGACCCTTGAGCCGCGGCCAAGGCTGGAACCAGAACGCACGTAAGCGATGTCAATAGACGCATGGCGCTCGCACCCATCGTGCCCCCTTGGTAAAGCCACAGAGATGGTGAGTTCCCTGTGGTCGGCCACCTGTACGGGCGCCATTGTAGGAGCGTTGGGGCACTCAAATCGTCGCTAATTGTCGCAATCGGTATCAGCGTGTTCGCGAACCGTTTCGGCCGATTTCCACGTCGAAGATCCGTGACGGATCTGACCCGAACTGTCAGTTCACAGAGTCTAGGAGACTCGTCCCATCTCGCCCGGGACCAGCTGTCGTTACCGCAGATCTGGCGTCAGCGAGTACCCGTTTCCGTGAACGGTGTGAATGAACTTCGGTTCGTCCGGGTTGGGTTCGATCTTCTTACGGAGGCGCGCGATGGCGTGGTCCACAGAACGAGTACTTGGCGAATTGTCTGGGTACCCCCACACGGCGCGTAACAACTCGCTTCGGTACACCACCCGACCAGCCCGCGAGGCCAGGTATTGGAGAAGCTGCAGCTCCTGATGCGTCAAGTGAAGCAGAGTCCTGTTTCTGGTCGCCGTCTGCGTCGTGAAGTCGATGACAACGGACCCCAATTTGAGCTGCTGGACCACGGCGCGAGCACGACGCAGCACTGCGTGCACTCGGGCTAGGAATTCCTCAAGGTCGAACGGCTTCGTGATGTAGTCATCGCCTCCGAGGTTGAGTCCACGGACCTTGTCGCCCCTTTGGCTGCGAGCGGTCAAAAAGATGATCGGCGTCCGGCCTCCCTGATGCAGATTCTCGAAGACGTCGAAGCCGGAGCGATCCGGAAGCATGACGTCCAGGATGATGAGGTCAGGAACGAATTCGCGGGCGAGATTGACTGCCGAGTTCGCGTCGGCGGCACGCGCCACCTGGAAGCCATCCAGCAAAAGGTTGTCGCGCAATATCTTTGCAAGGAGCGGGTCGTCCTCTACGACAAGAATGCGCGCACTCACGGCAGGTGTAGAAATCAGGTTGTGGGGAACGCCATCGAGGCTACATTCGCCACCTTGTCGGTCGACGAAGCTGGAAAGTTCACGATGACTGTCGTACCGAGGCCCGGTTGACTACGAATGGCCATCGTCCCGCCATGCTCGGTTATGATGCGTTCGGCAATCGCCAGACCGAGCCCGGTTCCACCCTGGCCCGCGTTGCGACCGCGGTAGAACTTTCTCGTCACAAGCGCCACCTCATCCTCAGCGATTCCACCACCGAGGTCTGCTACTTCGAGAGTCACTTTGTCGTGCCGCGCAGCGGCGCGAATCTCCAATTGTTGCCCGGTTCGAGAATGTCGGATCGCGTTGTCAATCAGATTGTCCAACATCAACTCGATCGCACTGGCGTCACCAGTAATGAATGGTAGGCTCTCAGGCACATCGACCCGAACCGTGAACTTTCCTTCACCAATCTGAGGCGCGAATCGCCGCAATGTCTCGCTGACGAGGTTCGAGAGCGCCACCGGCTCGAAATGGTGCTGCGCTACGGTGGTGTCTGTGACACGCGAGAACGTCAGGAGATTATCGACAAGTCGCGCGAGACGCCGCGCTTCCTGGACGATGAACCCCGCATACTCGTGCCTCGCAGCAGAGCCGTCGATTCTTCCCGCAACGAGACTCTCGCCCGCTGCCTTGATCGTCGCGATTGGCGTCTTGAATTCGTGCGTAACGCGGGAGATGAACTCGGACTGCAAATCGGCAAGTTTGACCTTTGCCCAGGACGCGCGCACGGTGAGGAAAACACCAAGCGCGAGCGCTCCGGCGGCAACTGCCTCAAGCACGAGCATGCGCTTGGCGGCATCGAGCGCGGCCACAAGTGAAGAGTCGTCTCGCACTGCAGCGTGAATCACCCACCAGCGCCGCTGTAAGTCCGGCGGGGGATCGGCTGCGATTAATTGCGGATTGAAGAACATTAACGGAAACAGTCTTTCGTGGGGCGAAATGGCTTTCCTTTCGGGCTTGCGTCCGGTGTCGGCGATGGGCTGGCCTTGATCGTTCCTGATAGCCAGTAACACGTCGGCCCCGGCACCGCGTGTCCACACTGCCTCCTGAAGGAATGATGTGAAGTAGTGCTGTCGCACCCAGTCCAGGTTGACCGTGAACCCAAACACAGCCTCGAGTTCCGATTGCGTCCCGCCGTAGAAGAGACGTGCGACAACCTGGTAGCGGCTGCCCTCGAGGGTCGTTTCGAACACGGAGAACCGCCGCGTTTGTGCCGCGTCAACGCGGATGCGATCGAGCAGCTCGTGGATAGCAGGAGCGTCGTTTTCCACCGTAAGCGGAAACCGATGAGGGTCGTTGGCCGGCTTAGCCCAGTTCGGTCGTCGTTCGCGTCGATGTAGAAGTAGACCCGCCTGGTTGGTCGAGTCGTGCCTCCAGAGAAAGAACGATTCCGGATACTGATATCGCGCGAAAGCGCCAGCAACGAGATTGAACGCCTCGTACGGAGGCCGAAGAGTCACCCCGTTCACCGCGGGAGATAAGAGTACCGACCGCTGAACGGCCCTCATATCTCGCATCAGTCCGCCCAACAAAAGTCCGGACGCCGCTTCGGCTTCTTTCTCGGCACGCACCTCAACACTACGCTGCCACTCCCGAACCGAAACGTATCCGGGCCACGCGAGGAGCGATACCAAAAGGAACGCTCCAACTGCGACGACGACGGCGAGACCAGGCCCCTGTCTCAGCGACTTGAACCGCATCACAGCTGTTCCTGTTCTCGGTAATACCTAGCGGCGCCGGGGTGGAGTGGGACCGGCGTGGCCGACGCGTTCTCGACGTCCATCTGCCGGAGCTGTCGATCTGATGACGACAGCTCCGGCAAGGAGTCGAAAAACGCTTGCGTCACGCGGTAAACCACTTCCTCGTCGAGCCCCTCTCGGCAGAGCAACAGTCGTTCGATTCCGATCGTCGAGATCGGCCCGTACTGGTAAACGGCGCGAGGGATCATAAGTGGACGAACGAGCGGGTGTTCGCGCCGAAGACGACGCGTCACCGTCTCAGAGACGGACAAAAGACGGATGCCGCCGGCTGTCGCACTCTCGAGCGCCTCAAGACTGTTCTCGCCAACGACAAAGACTACGTCTAGACGTCCATCAGCTAGTTTTGCCATAGAGTCATGAAACGGCTCGTACGACTTCTTCACCTTGTCCCCGAGTCCCTGGAGCACAATCTGCAACGTCAGAGCATTACTGTCGTCTGGAAGTCCCACACTCACCCGTCGACGACGCAGATCGTCAAGGTCCCTGATGTCAGAATCTCGACGTACTAGGATGTACAGTGGACTCGTGTCGAGCGTCGCTATACCGCGCAGTCGGTCCAGAGGCACACCGTCCAGCTCTCCAGCGTACGCGAGGTACGAAATGTCCGCGTGCGCGAAAGCCACGTCGGCTTCTCCGTTTTGGAGGGCCTTCGCGACGTCGGTCTCGTGCCTGAGCTCGCGGATCTCGACATCAAGGTCTGGAAGTGCTCTCGAAAGCCCTCTCTCGAGCATGCCACCAATCCGGGCACGTTGAACGGGGTGCATTACAATTCTGAGGGTTCCGCGCGGCTTGATGACATCAGGCTGTTGGCAAGCGGCTGTTAACGTGCCCACCGCGAGCGCGTAGACGGACACAAGCAGCAGATTAGAAGGGCGCTTTTTCAATGTTTCTTCAACGGCTCGCATCCGTGCGAGAGAAAGAATAGGTGTCGACACCAGACACACTTTGTCGCAATTTGTCGCGGCCGGGGCATCGCCCGCATAGAGCTTTTCAACGATCCGACTTGAGAGACCCTTTCAGTTGGTCCAGCTGACGTCGGAACTGGGCATTCTGCGGATCCAATTCCAATGCCTTTTCTAGGCTTCTGATCGCCGCATCCCTGTCGCCCTTCCTCTGCTGCGCTTGCGCCAGTCCCACGTAGGTTGATGGCGATAGCGGAAAATATTCAAGGTTGAGTTGTAGCCACGTAATCGCATCATCCGCGCTGCCGGTCTGTGTCGCACGTTGAGCGTAACTGATGAGGCTGGCCTCGCTGAAATCGTACGCCTGGGCGCCAAAGAACTGCTTCCGCAGCTCCTTGTATTGTGCGATGGCTGTCGGAGTGCCCTTCTCCTTTGTCACTTGATCGAGGATTTCTTGAAGCTGCTTGGGAATGGTGACGCCGCGGTGACACGTGACACAGCCGACGCGCGTGCTTGCTCCAGCGGTTTTGCCGACCGCGCCTTCGATGGTCTGATTGACGTCACGAACCATGAACATCATCTGCCGCGCAACCCTTTTTTGCGACTTTTCGTCAGAAGGAAAGTCGAATGCCACTCCGGCGACGCCGCGACCTCCCCGAGCGCCGCGACCCCGACCAGCCTCGGGTGCGGCGGCTGGCATATGGCAATAGCCGCACTGCACGCCTAGAGCCGAGGCGATGTTCTGCATCAATTGGGTGACTTGCGCCTGCGACAGGTCCTTCGGGAGCACCTGCAAATTCTGAGGGGTCGGCTCGGGCTGTGCTTGAGTGGGCGGCTGCCCGTCTCTCCCTCGCTGTTGGGGAGCAGGATTCGGTCCCGCGAAGGTGATGGATGTTCCTAAGAGCCCAAGCGCCGCCGTGGCAACAAACAACCGGACATGACTGGGAATCATGCAAGCACCTCCGTGAATCGCGGCACGAGCGTCACGCCAGGCGTGAAGTCTACCATCAGCTCGAACAGCGCATGAGCGTCGTGGTCATGCCTGATGGGTTCAGTGATTCGAGGCGTTGGATTCCACCACGGCGGCTCGTCGAGAGGACCTGCTACCATCGCCAGGTTGAGAGCGAAGTGAAAAGGGCTGGAATGAGACGCTCGGTTGTGCTGTACGCGCTCGTATGCGTGGGCACCTTATCCATAACGTTGAGCCGTGTTGGAGGGCAAGCTCCGGCGCGGAGCGATGTGACACCAAACATCGAACTGGAGAAACTCGGGGACGGTCTCTACATGCTGAAAGGCGGAGGGGCGAACTCCGTTATGTTCGTGACCGATCTCGGTGTCGTCGTTGTCGACACGAAGCTCGCCGGCTGGGGGCAATCGATTGTCGACAGGATCAAAACTGTCACTGGAAAGCCGGTGACGATGTTAATCAACACACATCTGCATCGCGACCATACGGGGAACAATGAGTCCTTTGGAACGGCGATCGAGATCGTGGCACATGAAAACACACGCGCAAACATGGAAACGATGGACGAATTCAAGGGAACCAAAGTCAATTTCCTCCCGAAGCTCATGTTTAAGGACAAGATGGTGCTTGGAGCAGGTAAGGATAGAGTTGAGCTGTACTATTTCGGTGCCGGTCACACCAATGGCGACGCCTGGGTCGTCTTTCCATCGCCGCGCGTCATGCTCGCCGGCGATATGTTCGCTGGCAAACAGCCCCCACTCATTGATCGACGCTTCGGAGGAAGTGGAATCGCGTACCCGGACACTTTGACGAAGGCAGCCTCTGTAAGGAACATCGACACAGTGATCACGGGCCATAGCGGCGTGATGACAATGGCTGACCTCCAGGAATATGCGAGATTCAACAAAGAGTTTCGTGATTGGGTGGTCGACGGGTTCAATCGTGGCCTGAGCGTAAGCGAGGTCGTCAGCGGGTGGAAGCCGTCGAAGAAATACAAGGGCTATGCGGCTGGAGAACCCGAACGTCTGAGAGACAACGTCGAGCAGATGTTTCGGGAGCTCCTGAAGTAGACACCAGAGCCTTACACGATCGATTTCGGTTTCTCTGGCACCGTGATGCCGTAATCGTCGCGCAAATGCTCCCTGGTCTCCTCACCTTGGGCATGCAATTGTTCTGTCCGATCCCGGCTCCTCGTAAGTTCCCGGCGAGCTCGTTGTATGGAGGCATGGCGGCTGGCCGCTGAGCTTACCCCGAACGCAGAAGGTACCAGCTCGATCTCCTCAGTCTTACAAGATGGGCAAGTGGGTTTCGTGCTCGGAGGCAATCCGCGCACCAGCAGCTCGAAGCGGTGGCCGCAAACGCGACAATCGTACTCGAATAGGGGCATTACTATACTCGTTACTGTTGTCGAGCCAATTTCCTTCTTGCTCTAGTGCAGTGCCGAATCCACCTGATCGAAAACAATCAGGGATAGCTCGTCCGGCTCGTGGGCTAGCTCTCGGGCACCGGCTGGACGCCCGTTGCGTTGCAGGATGTACGCCAGCACATCGCTAGCGTCCTGACTGGTGAGCGTGCCCGGGCGATTCAACGGCATTGTTTCTTTGATTGTTGTGAACAGCTCTTTCAGCGTGCTCCGTTCCCATTTCTTGGCAAACCGCGCATCGAGGAGAGCCGGCACCTCTCCGCCGTCGCCGTGCATATCGCCGCCATGGCAGGCGGTGCAATGCAAGTTGTACTGTTCGTCGCCTCGCTCTGCCTGTTGAAGCGTGTAGGCGCCTTCCCACGCCGATCGCAGTGGGAGCGCAGCGGGGCGACTTTGGGCGCTTGCGCTCGCCCTCCGCGGTACCCCCCCCCACGCTGGTCCGATCCACAGACACACGAGAAGCGGAACAGTCAGTCGAAGTGCGCCACGGGCGGGCATGAAAGGTTCCGAGCGTGGGAACTCTCAACTCACCGCAGTTCAGCGTCCGCGCGCAGATCCTGTCCTGGGAACATACGGCTGCGAACGCAGCTTCTCAGCGTTGGCTTCGGCCTCCGGAGAGGTATCCTTGTTCATGAACTGCCGAGATTTGAAACGCCAACCTTGAGGGGTTTTCTGATACTCGTCTCGGGTACTGGCCGGCAAGTCGGAGCGACCCTGTACGGGGCCCGTGCACAGGGCCCTCTTCAGCCATATCCAACACGACGAGATATTCCTGCCCCTTGGCTCCACCACTCGGCAGCGGCTCGATGACATGGTTGACGATGTAATGAGCCACGTTCAACGGCGCCTCCCGCGACCTGCGCGCGCCACCGAGCCTCTCTAACTCCTCGCGCCCCTCATGCCTCCCGTCTTGATTGATGAAGACACCGTCTGTGGTGAAAAGGTCGGCGTACGCAGCGCCCTTCCGCAAACCTCCGTCGAAGGTATAAGGGTACCGCGCGACTAACTGCTGAATCGCGATGTAATCCATTGGTGTGAGACTCGACTGGTTGCTCGCGCGCTGTTGCGCCTGAACGACCACAAACATCATCACGACACTTACCGCAACGCCAAGCCAGGTGAGCGTCCTCCATCTAAGCATCACGCCCTCGTTGGTCATCATCTCCCCCTCCCTTCACGCACCAGCGGTTCACCTGAACGTTCCCTGGCGACCGACGATGCAGCGATAACTGCCGTATGGCCGCAAAGGATGCAATCTTGCTCGTCAGTCGAGGTTGCTATTCTTCGGGCGCACGCTGAGCGCCAGCCTTATGGCTCGATAGACTGATCGGCGCCACCGGGCCTGAGATCCCTCAGTGTCGGATCAGTCAATTCCGTCAGGACGTCGATTGTTTCCTTGCTCTTCGCGAGCAGCGTCCCTACACGAACTCCGGCGCGCGCAGCGTCAAGGGGCGTCTGTCCCCGCTTGTTCTTGATGTTCGGGTTGGCTCCCTGCGCCACCAGGAACCGAATGAGCGGCCTAACGTCAGAGATGTTCTGGACTGAGGAGTGCAACGGTGTCAGCCCGTCGTTATTGGTGGAGTTGATGTCGAGGCCCGCTGCGAGCAACAGCTTGACCGCTTCGATGGTGTCCTCTACCGTACCAGTCCTCGCGCGTCCATATCCCACGGCGTTCCCGCGCGAGAGCCCAGCTGCAAACATCAGCGCATTGGAGCCATTTCGTTGTGTCAGAGCGGGGTCAGCGCCGTTGTCAAGCAAGAGGCGGATCACTGGAACGTCAGGTACCTTGGCCGCCCGCATCAGCGGTGTGCTCCCCTCCCCAAGGGAACGATCACCCGGATCATGATGTCGCTGCAAGGTGGGCGTCTTTAACCGCTGATTCGGGTCCGCTCCATGAGTGAGGAGTACTCTGATCAGCTCAAAAGCTTCCATCTTGCCGGACGGAGGTGGCGGCGGCCTATTGTGCATGAATGGGAGTGTGCTCATGTCAACGGCCGTATAGAGCGCCGCCATGCCGGTCACGTCGGCGATGTTGGGATCTGCTCCTTTCTCGATCAGGAGGGCCGCCACGTCGTAATGGGCGTTCAGAATCGAAAAGACAAGCGCAGTTGAGCCGTCCGGATCAACGATGTTGAGGTTCGCTCCACGATCTGCGAGCACGCGTGCAGCCTCGACCGATCCCTGCTGCGCAGCGAACATCAGCGCCGTCCAGGCGCCTTTGGGGAAAACCGTAGTCGACATCCCTGCGGGAGCCCACTCGAGGTTCGGCAGATTGGTCAACACCGACCGGGCATTGATCTCAGCGCCTCCGTCGAGGAGCTCCGCCACGACCTCCGGATGGTTCTCTGCCGCAGCAAACATCAAGGCCGTTTCGCCCAACCACTGCTCCTTCGCGTTGACGTCCGCGCCGTGGTCGAGCAGCAGTTTGACGGCCTCCTGGTTGCCCGTGCGTGCCGCCGTCATGAGCACAGTTTCGCCTTCAGCTTTGGCGTCGTTCGCATTCGCACCGGCCTCGAGCAGAAAGTCGATCACCTCCGCATTCCCGTTGACAGCAGCAAGAAAGAGCGGTGTAACGCCGTATCGGTTGGCGATGTCCACGACTGCGCCCGCGCGGATAAGCATCTTCACAATCGCGACGTCGTTGGCACGTACGGCCCAATGAAGCGCCGTCATCCCATCTGCCTCTCGGACGTTGAGGGTCCCCCGTTGGCGGAGCAACGTCTGGATCGCCTGTCGATCCCCCGCTTTGACCGCCTCAATGAGCGTCGGCGTTTTCTGGGCGGCCTGGAGAACGCCGGCATGCCATACGAGGCCGGTTAGCAACAATGCGCCGACATGCTTCCTCCGCATTTGTCCCTCCACGACGATTCGAATCGCGATCAAATTGCTACTCTTCCCGTGCTGACGCCGAACCTCTCAAGCTCGATGCCGTACTTCTCGGCCACGCTCAACCACAGGTTACCGGTCGGGCTCTCCGGCGCCGCCTTCACGTGCCGGTTGCCCGGACCCGACACGCCACCGACCATCGCCAACACCAGTGGATACGGGCTGTGGGCGTTTCCGTCGCTCATGCCGCTGCCATAAAGAATCATCGAGTGATCAAGCAACGAGCCATCACCCTCCGGCGTCGCACGCAGCTTCTCAAGGAACTTTGCGAACAGCGACACGTGATAGGTGTTTAGCTTCGCGTGGTTGACAACCTTCTCGGCACTGCCGCCCGTGTGCGACAAGGGGTGATGGGGCTCTGTGATGCCGAGATTGGCATAAGTCCGCATGCTGAGCTCACGCGCCAACATAAACGTAAAGACTCGCGTAATGTCCGCTTGGAACGCCACGGCTAGTAGATCGAACATCAACGAAATGTGCTCTTCGAACGAATCGGGAATGCCGAGCGGTGTGTCGATTGGCGTGATCCGAGTGGTGTTCTGGACTTCGGCCTGCTGAATTCGCCGTTCGATTTCGCGGATGTTATCCAGATATTCGCCCAGGCGCACCCCGTCACGCGCGTCCAATTCCTTCCGCAGATCTCGAACGTCGTTCAAGATGCCGTCCAGGATGCTGCGGTCTTCACGAATGCCGGCCAGGCGCTGTTCGGCCGTGCCGGTTCGGCCGAACATTCGCTCGAAGGCCACCCGCGGATTCATCTCACACGGCAGCGGCGTCGTCGGACTCGACCACGAGACCGTATTCAGGTACGCGCAGCTGTAGCCAGGATCGCACGCTCCGACCTGGCCGCTGAAGTCCTCGGTCGCGAATTCGAGAGATGGAAACAGCGTCTCCTGGCCAATCTTCTTCGCGATGACTTGGTCGATGCTGATCCCTGCACGGAAGTCCTCTCCGATCGTCCGCTTGGCGACCGTTCCGGTAAGCCAGTTGGCTGTGCTCACTGAGTGCGTCCCGCCATCAGTGTCTTGGGGCCTGGTGAGATTGCTCACCAAGGTCAAGTGATCACGAAACGCTTCCAGCGGCTTCACAATCGGCAAGATGTCGAGGTCTTCGCCCGGCGGAGTCCATTCCTTGTTGATGACGCCGTGCGGAATGTAAATCGCCCCGAAGCGACGCGGTTGATTCGCCGGCGATTGCGCAAGCGCGGTAAACGCCGGAACCATTGCGTCGAGCAGTGGGAGCGCGACAGTGGTTCCCAGACCGCGCAGGAACGTCCGCCGCGGCAGCGACATCCTCGTGACAAACATAGTGCTCATCCTCCCGCCGAAGATTGCTGGTTTACCGACCCGCGCCGCTGTCGGTCGACAGCGTGTTCCGCGGGAGAAGCTTTCATCCTCATTTGAAATGGCGCGCTGGTAACGATGCCAATGACGAGAGATGAGAAGCGGAAGTCCTGACGAGCGGAGCCGCGTAGAATCGATCGCACCGTGGGCATGTCGTGATAGTCGAGTCCCCGTCCGAGCGCATACGTCAGCAGCTTCTCCGTCATAGTGTGCACAAAAACTTGGGGACGCTTGAGTAACGCCGTACGGAGACCGACAACACCGTCCAGCGCCGAACCGTCCCAGAATTGTCCGGATGCTTCGACTGCTGCGCCGGCCTCACGGTCACGCCACGCCCCAACAGCGTCGAAATTCTCTAACGCAAAACCGAGCGGGTCCATGATCTTGTGGCAATTCGCACACACAGGATCCGTGCGATGGGCCTCCATCCTCTCGCGCATCGTAAGTGGCTTATCCTGTTCGCCTGGCTCCTTCAGCATCGGCACATTCGGAGGCGGCGGGGCCGGTGGAATCCCAACCAGGTTCTGCAAGATCCATTTGCCACGGATCACCGGGGAGGTCCTGTTCGCCTGGGACGTGACGGTGAGAATGGCACCCTTCCCGAGCAAGCCTCGGCGGGCTTCGTCTGTCAGCGTAACGCGCCTGAACTGGCTGCCATAGATGTTTGGAATCTTGTAATGTCGGGCGAGCCGTTCATTGAGGAACGTGTAATTCGCCGTCAGCAGATCGAAGACATTGCGGTCCTCACGAACAATACTCTCGAAAAACAGCTCGGTCTCACGCTGGAACGATTGGCGGAGGTTGTCGTCAAAATCGGGGAACACGTTCGAATCCGGCACGGTACTGCGCAGATTGCGCAAATACAACCATTGGCCTGCAAAGTTGGTGACGAGGGCTTCCGAACGTGGATCCTTCAACAGCCGGCGTACTTGCTGCTCCAACACGGCCGGATCTCTCAACCTCCCCTGGCTCGCCACGTCCAAGAGTTGATCGTCGGGAATGCTACTCCAAAGGAAGAAGGACAGCCGCGAGGCCAACTCGAGATCGGTGACGCGATAGGGTGTGCCAGGTGCAACCTCGGCCAGGTCGGTCTCGCTGCGGAATACAAACTTTGGGCTTGCGAGAATCCGCCTCAGTGCCATCTGGACGCCGGCGTCGAACCGCCCTCCGCTGGTTCGGCCTGCGTGGAAATAGCGAAGCAATTCCTCCACTTCCGCACTCGACACCGGTCGACGGTAGGCACGGCGGGCGAGTGTAGTGATGATCTGAGTGGCGCACGCACTCTCGGCGCGGGCATCGGACGGGCGACACACGAAAATGCGTCGGCGGCTTGGAGTCTCTGCCGGACCAGTGCTATCGAACGGGCCCGTGATACTCATGAAATCCATGTGGGGAAAGCCGGACGTGTCCATGGTGTCGGACGCCCGCAAAAAGGGTCGCAGCCGGTTGACACTTGCCGCGTTCGTTTTCTCGATGAATGCGGCGCCGACGTCGTGCGCTCCGCCTTTTAGCAAGAGCCGCACCTTGAGGCGATCGTCGATCGCGTCGGACGCGAGGGTCGGATTCTGGTACAGCGCCCGTACATCCCGGTCGCCCCCAAAGGTCGCCAGATGAACCCGTTGGCCGTCGACCAGAATTTCCAGCTGCTGGGGATACTCCAGGCCTCTCATCGCCCCCGTATTAGTGCGCATCAGCCTGACCTGAATCACATATTCGCCATTAAGCGGGAGCGTCGGACGCCCAAGGACGCCTCCCACCGTGCCGATGGGGAGCCCTTCGATGTGTTGGTTTTGGGAAAGGTCTTGGCGAACCCGAAAGGTGACGGAGCCTGGTCCGAGCCGCGGATCGCCGACTGCGATCGCGCTGATCCGTTCTGCGGCCGCAAGATGCCGCTCCTGCAAGAAGGGAGAGACGCCAAGAACGTCGGCAATGTTGTCGAACCCTTGCGTCGAGTCGTCTGGCGGCAGGAGCATCGTGACATCGATATCGAGATCGAGCAGGTCGCGGATCGCGTTCGCGTATTCCGCACGATTCAGTCGATGCAGTAAGGGACGACCAGGATTCGGGTGGGCGGCCGCAGCCCGATCGAGCTCAGTCTCCAGCCACGTCACAAGCTCTTCGAGCGAGGCGGCGTCTGGCTGCCTCACGCCTGCAGGCGGCATCTGGCCCGCCCGCACCTTGCGCACGACCTTTTCCCACACCTCCGCCTGATCGCCAGCCTTCGCAACGTCGAAGTGATCGAGCATGAGTCCAGCGGTCTTGGCGCGCTCGTTGTGACACGAGACGCAGTCACTGCCTGACGGTTGCCTGGTAGCCAACCGAGGGTGGAGGGAGCGCTGACTCTGCTTCTTGAAGCTTCGCCGCCTCAGGCACAGTCCATGCGGCAGACGTCATCCACATGGCTACACTCAGCACGAGCGCTCGTCGAACTCTGTTCTCCATCCGGCCTCCGACACTCGCCGCCTTCCTGGCTATTTCTCCTCGAGACTTGGCGTGGCCGCTGTGCTTCGCTGGGCCGTCCCGGGCGCGCGCCGTGGGTTGGGGATCGGCGTGTAGAGCCGTAACTTGAACTTCCACCCGTCTGGTGTTTTCACGAGCGTATCTTCGTACAAGCCGGAAACTCGCATGCCGCCGCCCTCAGGTCCAATTCCGGGCAGAGAGAGGTACGCCTTTCCCTTCGCGCCCTCGGGTGATGGTTCGATCACGATGTTCGTTGTCACGTGACTGAGGGTCAATGGGCCCTTGGTCACACCCGTCCCACGAGCCAACTTGGCGAGCGCAGCAAATCCCTTGCATTCTGCAGCCTTGCTTCCTGGTGATACGGGCTCGCAACGCTTTCGGGGATCGCCATTTGGAAAATTGAACGCTCCATCGGAAGTGAACGTTCGGGCATAGACTTCGCCGTTCTCCTCAGCTGTGTCGTACGCGAACGCGTAGCGGGCATACAGTTGCTGAATCTCTGCATAGTCCATCGCGGTCAGTGTCGGTTTGACAGAGCGCGCTGCTTGACTCTCAGAACCCCCACGCTGGGCTTGCGTTGATGCGAGCGCCAGACCCACGACCCCCATCACAATCCCCGTGCGTGCTACCAATTTCAGCATGAAGCCTCCATTTGGATCTTGATCTCATCACCCTGGCAACCGATCACGCCGATTGACGACATCGGCTACATTCCCGACCACCGTGTCAAGCTATCGGGTCGCGCCCGAAACTTCACGATGGCCCCCATCCGTCCTGGCGGTTGGTATCCACACATTCCCGCTGAAGGCGTCAAAAACTCAGACTCCTCTAAGAGCCCGCCAATTCGGCTTCCGAGCGTATAGCCGGCCGAAGACCCCAGCGATGTCACTAGTGTCCGCTGCAACCGCTAGCTGCCGGCTTGGCTCACCCTTGGGATCTGACCAACGGGTCAGGCCATTATTGCAGCCAGCCCGAAGGCGGAAATGGCACAGCCGAAGACACCTGGGTGCAATCCTGCGAAACAGCCCCGCCGCCTAGCCCAGATAGAAACATCCTAAGACGGCTTTGGACGAACTCGCCGTCTCAAATTGTCGCAGGCCGCTCGAGATTCGGGCCGTGATTCGGGCTGGATCGGTCCTTTGCTTCATGTCAGGCACGCCGGGCCGGGTCTACCACGGTCGCGGGGCTAAACTCCCGCCAGATGTGCTGTTTTGAGCTTGAACCTACTGAGGCACGCTGAATGGCCACGGAGCTGGAATCGCAAGAAACATGAGTGCCGATCCCATCAAAGCCATGTTCTTCATGAAGTTAATCCGTTCGCCCATCCGTGCCATCGGATCCTGTACAGTTCCAGGTACTGATGCATCATGAACGTCACCGGAAGGAAGAACGGTACAAGGGCGAACACTCCTATCTCCGGCCGGTAACCGGTCAGGATCGTGAGGCCTCCGGCGAGCAGCATCAAGCCACCCGCGAGCGTCGCCAGTTTCGGAGCCGGGACCCCCTTAGATGCGGCGTAACCGGCTAGGCCATTGAGCTGCACGAAGTGGTTGGCGGCACTCATCAGGTAGTAGATGCCTACGATCAGCCGACCGATCAGAAGCGCGATTTCCACGATCCCTCCTTTGTAAGCGCTACACCATCACGCAGCTGGATCGTAATTGTCCAATGCTGCGGTCTATTCCCCACGTGATCTCCGCTTTATCTTCGACTGTCGATTTCTATGTGATGAGCGTCCAGCTCGCGCACATGACGGCATAGAGAATTGGCAGTCATCGTCGCGTCGTACAGTTTGTCGATATTCCTGACGCGCGCGGTCCAATCAACACCCGCAATTGCTCTGAGGGCGCCTCCGGTGCGCAGAAAGCGTCGTCGCGACCGATCCTCAGTCGGTCGAGGGTTTGTAAATCGGCTCATGAACCTGCGACTCACCCAGCGGCCAGATGTCGGCCCAGACGCCCTGGGGTGGGCCCAACACCGGCCACACCGGACTTCGGTCCTTCAGCGTGGTCGCGCCCAACTCGCGGAGCAGCGCCGCCTCCTCCTTGAACAACGGAGTCTGCAGTGCCATGAACGGCATGAAGCCTCGGGACTGCGTATAGTCCAGCGCGGTGAGGCCGTCCTGATCCGTGGCGTTCATGTCGATGCCAAAGGAGGCGAGCAGCTTGATGACCTCTTTGTAGCGCTTGCGGACCGCGTAGTGGAGCGCCGTGCCGCCGCGGATTTCCTCCGGGTGGTTGATCAGGGCGACGACATTGACGTCCGCACCGGCGTGCTGCAGGACGCGAATCAGCTCGAGCGCTTGCGGCTCTGACGAGCGACCCGCGACCACCGCGTGGATCGGCGTCTGGCGGTCCGCCGTGGCGATGGTGGCATCGGCGCCTTTCTCGAGCAGGATCGTGACGACCTCGACATCGCCGTTGCCGGCCGCGCGAATCAGTGGGGTGGCGCCACGCGTATTGGTCTCTCCCCGAATGTTCGCCGGCTTGAAGAAGAGCTGCATGTTCGGATCGGCGCCGCGCTCGAGCAGGAGCTTCACGACCGCCAGTCCCGTGGTTGCGTTCAGGGGATCGATTGATGCGCGACCGCCGTCGATCCGGTTGCGCAGGTCGACCGCCGTGAACAGCGGGCCTTCGCCATACATGTCCCACTGATTGACGTCGGCGCCGGCCATGATCAGTTGCCTGGCCAGGTCCCAGTTGGCATTCATGATCGCCAGGAGCAGCGGCGAGACGCCGACCGGATCGGGCGAGTCGATCTCCACGCCGTGCTTGAGCAACACCTCCACGCACGCCCCGCAGTTTTCACGCGCGGCATAGAGCAGCGGCGTGAATCCACCGCTGTCGAGGTTCTTGGGACGCCCTTCGGCCGTCACATGACGCTGATAGTCGCGATCGATCGATCGTGCATTGACATCGGCACCGTTGGAGATCAGCAGCTCCATCATCTGGGGATGTCGCCGCGCTGAGGCCCACATGAGCGCCGTCTGTCCACCCCAGGTTTCTCGCACATCAACGGTTGCGCCATGGTCCAGCAACAGCTGTGCGGCGTGCACGTTGCCGGTTCGCGCAACCGCCAATAACGCCGTCTGTCCGTCGCGATTGGGCGAGTCGGGGTCCGCGCCGACTTCGAGCAGCACCTTCAGCATCTCGGTGTTGCCGACGTCGGCGGCGAGGCTCATCGGCGTGGCGCCGTAGTTGTTGGCGAGCGACACGTTGGCGCCGGCGCGCAGGAGGCGCTTGACCTCGGCGAGGTCGCCCGCGTAGACCGCCCACTGCAGCGGCGTGCTGCCATCCGCCTGTCGGCGGTTGACATCCGTTTTCGACGAGGACGGCCGGTCCACAGGACCGGCCCTACGGGTCTGTGCCTGCGTCGCGACCGGCAGCACCGCGCCGCGACGACGACCATGCTTCGAGCCAGCCCTTCATGGTTCACACGTCCGAGAACGTGCCGGTCGTGTCGGCAAACGTCTGGATCTCGTCGGCCGGCACGCCGGCGCGGTCCAGCATCGTGACCAGGATGTTCGCGTGCGGCGTGTCTTGCGGGTAGTGCAGGTGCTGGCCACCCTTGACGCCGCCGCCACGGCCGATCAATGCCTGCGGCAGCGGATCGTTGTTGTGGGCGTCGCTGTTGGCCATGTTGCTGCCGAACAGAATGATCGCATGATCGAGCACGGACCCGTCGCCCTCGCGCATGTCCTTGAGGCGCTGAACGAATTTTGCGAACACGGCGGTGTGGTAGTGCTGGATCTTTCGCAGGTTGGCGATGCGGTCCGGGAATCCACCCCAGTGCGACGTCGGGTGGAACGCCTCATGGACGTCCAGGTTCGGGTACGTCCGCATGCTCGCTTCCTCGACCATCTTCAGCGTGGCCACTTTGGTGCGATTCGTCTGCCAGGCCAGGGCGAGCATTTCGAACTGCACACCGAGCAGCTCACCGAAATCCTCCGGGGGACCGAGCGGCGCACCGGGCAGATCGCCCATCGAATTGGCGTTCTGCTCGATCCGTTGCACGCGACGCTCGATCTCACGCACCGAATCCAAGTACTCGCTCACCCGCGTCCGGTCACCCGCATCGAGCGTGCGGGTCAGGCTGGCCGTCGATTCCCGGACGTAGTCGAGCAGGCTGTCGGTCGTCCTGAGGATGGCACGGCGGTCTTCGGTCGTCTCGCCCTGGCCAAACATGCCGAGGAACACCTTCCGCGGATTGTTCTCCATCGGCAGCGGCTGATCCGGCGTGCGGAACGAGATCATGCCCCCCGGCTCCGCGCAGAGTTCGAGCGAGGGCAGCGACGTCTCTGTGCCGAGATGCCGGGCGGCGATCTGGTCGGCCGTCACCCCCACCCCTGTCTTGGCACTGCGCCGCCGCGGGTTGATACAGTTCAGCCACGTCTCTTCGATGATGCCGTGTGGGCTGGCGCTCTCCCCACCCTTGTTGCGCAGACCGCTGACCACGGTCACATGCTCGCGCATCGGTTCGAGCGGCTTGAGGATGAACGGGAACTCGAAATCGCGGCCGACCCGGGTCGGCGTCCATTCGTCCTGGAGCGCGCCATGGGGAAAGTAGATGAAGCCCAGCCGCGGACTCGTGGCGGCGACGGTCTGCGCCAGCGCCCGGCCTGCCGGGATCATCGCGTCCAGCAACGGGAGTGCGAGCGTCGCGCCGGCGCCCTTGAGGACCGCGCGCCGTGACACATGTTTGCGACTCAGGAACATGACTAGAGTCCTCCAGTCCGAATGGACGCGGTGTGCGCGGGCGCGGACCCGCTCCCCTCGACGTCCCTCTTGCGGAACGCCTCGCTCGTGATGACGCCGAGGACGATCGACGTGACACGGTACTGGTCCGCCGCCGCCTGACGGACGATGCGGCGAACCGTGGGCATGTCGCGATAGTCGAGACTGCGACCCAGGGCGTAGGTCAACAGGTTTTCCGTGAAGGCCTGCACGAACTGATGATCGGGCCGTGCGACCAGCGCCCGTCGCAGATCGTCCGGTCCCGTGATCGTCGTCCCATCCGGCAGCTGACCGGCCGCGTCGATCGGCGTCAGGGTATCGGGGTCGCTGGTTCGGAACTGCCCCACCGCGTTGAAGTGCTCCAGCGCGAGCCCCAGGGGATCCATCACACCGTGACAGGCGAAACAGTTCGGCTTCTCCCGGTGCTGCTCGAGCCTCGCGCGCAGGGTGCGTGCCGGCTGACCCCGTTTGTTCTCCGGCAGGGTCGGGACCTCGAGCGGCGGGTCGGAGGGCGGCGTCCCGAGCAGTCGATCGAGGATCCAGGCGCCACGCAGCACAGGCGACGTGCGATTCGGATACGCGGTCAACATCAGGATCGCGCCCTTGCCGAGGAGGCCATGGCGCGCCCGGTCGGCGAGCGTCACGCGACGGAAGTGGCTGCCCTTGACCGTCTCGATGCCGTAGTGCATCGCCAGGCGTTCATTCAGGAAGGTGTAGTCGGCCGTCAGCAGATCGAGCACACTGCGATCGCTGCGTAACACGCTGTCGAGGAACAGCCGCAGTTCCTCCTTGAACATCCCGCGGGGATCGAGCAGCCCGCTCGCGTGAGGAAACTGCCCGCGGTCCGGGGTGATCTCGTCCAGTTTGGCCAGGTGGAGCCACTGGAACGCGAAATCGTCGCTGAGGGATGTCGCCCGCGGGTCGGCCAGCATCCGGCGCACCTGGGCGGCCAGCACGGCGGGTGTGCCGAGACGCGATGCTGCCGCCAGCGTCAGGAGCTCGTCATCGGGCAGACTGCTCCACAGGAAGAAGGACAGACGCGACGCCAGCTCCAGATCGCTCAGCGTGCGCGTCGCGCCGACGCCGACGCCCGATTCCGCGCGATACAGGAAATGCGGGCTCGCCAGGATCGCGCTCAGCGCATCGCGCACACCGCCTTCGAAGCCGGCCGTCGCAGATCCCGACGTGTAAAACGCCATCAAGGGCGTGAGATCCTCGGCGGTCACGGGACGCCGGAACGCGCGCCGTGCGAGCTGCTCGACGATTCGGCGCGCGCATCCGCCTTCGCTCGCCTCGCCCGCAGACGAGCTTCGGCGAGACCTCGCCGTAGCCGTGGCGGAGGCGGGGGGTGTCTCGTCGTCCCTCGACTGCGCTCGTCCTTCGACAGGCTCGGGACGACCCTGAGCCACGTCGAAGGGTCGGGACGACCCTGCGCGTGTCGAAGGGTCGCCTGACCCTTTGGGCTGACACACGAAAATCTTCGCGCGGCTGGCCGACGCGCTCATACCGGTCACCGCGAGCGGTCCGCGGATCTGCACGGCATGCGCGGCCTGGATGCGCTCCTGACCGCCCTCCAGCGCGACCGTCCGCGTCCGCTCATCACTCTCGGCGAAGCTGCGCTGCAGAAAGGTGATCGCCAGTCTGTGCTGCCCGGCGGGGGCTCGGAACCGGATCTTCCGCAGCCGCCCGTTGATCTCCTCGACCGCCGGATCCAGGCGCTGATCGATCGCCTTGTGGTCGGCGTCGCCGCCGATGGTGGTGCGATAGAACTCGGTCCCGTCGAGCAGGGCGATCACCGTGTTCTCGAATTCCATCCGCGGCACTTCGCGCGCCAGTGCCATGTCGCCGATCGTGAGCTCGTACTCGCCGTCCGCCGGAAAGGTGTGTTCGACGATGAAGCCGCCCCGCGTGCCGAACGGCATCCCGTCGATGTGATGCTGCTGCCGGCCCGTGCCAGGCGCGCCGGCCGGCGGCAGGGAGATCACCATGTTGGCGACGTCGCCATAGGTGGTCGTCTCGGCCAGCGCCTTGGGGTTGCCGATCGCCTCGCGCGCGACCGCGCGGGCCGCGGAGATGTACTGGTCGACGAAATTCGGCGACACCTGCAGGGCGGCGGCGTCGTTATCGAAGTGGCCCCGGACGTTGTCCTCCGGCAGCCAGGCGGTCGCGTCGATGTGCAGCCCGAGCAAGTCGCGGATCGCGTACGCGTACTCCCGGCGATTGAGCCGGCGCAGTGGCACACGGCCGGGGCGGGCGACCGTCGCCTCGGCGTCGATCGTGTGCTCCAGCCACGCGACGAATGCGGCCGCGGACTCACGATCCGGACGCCGGACCCCGGCCGGCGGCATCAAGCCGCCGCGCAGCTTGCGGATCACTTTCTCGGCCATCTCGGCGTGCTCGCCGACCGCGTCGAGGTTGAGTGCCGACAGCGCCAGGCCGCCCGCTTTGACCCGGTCGCTGTGGCAGCCCAGACGGTCCTGATCGAGGAGCGCACGCTGCGGGGACACCGGCGTCGCACCAGAGGTCTGAGAGTTGGTGGGTCCCAGCGTGGGAGACGCCGATTGTGCGCGCCCCTCCGACCAGCGATCGTCTGCCATGACTAGGCACAGCAGAACGGCCGCCGTCGTGATTCCTTTGTTGGCGAGGCCTCGCATCATATCGTCCGATCCAAGAGTTCATTCGAAGGGAAGTCGCTCTTGGGCGGCACTCGGATCATGGAGTACCAGTAGTTCGCCGGATGTACGGCGGCGGCTGCCCGAGGCGTCGGCGCCAGGGCGTCGTCCAGGTTGAGCTGCCCTGGAGCGAATTGAACGGAAGCTGAGTACCACGAGCCCGTGTCCGCGCACCCAGATCCCATAGCTCGCCTTCGGTAGAACGGGCAGGACGTAACGACCCTGGTCATGAGTGACGGCGATCTTACGGAACCGTGTCGGCAGGTCCGTGGTTTGAGCGATGACCCACACGCTGGCTGCGGATCCGTTGCTCGTGGTCACGACGCCGAGAATGTCATCCCCGTCGATAGCTACCCGCGTAGACGCGGCCTGACCGGATCCAGTCATGGTCCACAGCGCAAGAGCCGCTCCCACGACCGCAGCAATGAACACCACCCCCGCGCCGAAGAACCCTGTGCCTTTGGTCATTGGAGGCTTCCCTCTCGTCCACTATGAAGGCTCCGCAAGCTGGCCGTCAGCGCGAGGCCGATGGTGCCTGCTCTCTGCGCTGACCGTTTGGATTTGGCAGCGGCGTGTACGCACGCAATTTGAAACGCCAGCCATCGACTGTCTTCACGAGCTGATCCTCGTAGAGCCCGCCTGATCCGCTGCGCAGCGTCAGATAGGCTCTCCCGGTTGCGCCCCCTGGTACCGGTTCGATAACAATGTTCGTCGTCACATGGCTGAGGGTTAAGCGGTTCTTGTCGCCCCTTCCGCGCGCGAGCGTGGCCAGTGCTTCAGGACCTTGGCACGTCGATCCCCGCCCGGACGTTGATGGGGGGCACCGCTTGAGCGGATCACCGTTCGGAAAGAAAAAAGCGCCATCCGCGGTGAACGTCCTGGCGTAGTCATTTCCGTTGTTTTCGGCGGTGTCGTACGCAAACGCGTAACGTGCATACAGTTGCTGGATCTCCGCGTAGTCCAGCGGGGTCAGGGTCGCCGCGCTCTCGGTCGCCGTGTCCTTGGCTGCCCGCTGCTGCGCCTCGCCCGACAGCGGCGCGAGACTCAACACCAGCACGATACCTGTCAGTCCTTTCCACGTCAGCACAGCGTCTCCCCTTTGCTGCATACGTTAGTCCGCTCTCATCTCGCCTCGCCAGCGACGCCTTGTTCCGAAACGCGTGGTTTGGTCTCGGGCACCGATGACTTCTTTTCCGTCGCGGGCGCAGCCGATGTCAATTGAGTTAGTAGAGTGATGACGTTCTCGTTCCTGGCAACCCGAAGCCCGGTCCTGGCCCCTCCACGAGCGACATCAAGGGGGGTCAGCCCTCCCTTGTTCTTGAGGTTGGGATTGGCTCCGCGATCGACAAGGAACTGGATAAGGCTCGTCACGTCGTCAGACCTGGTTGCGGTGCCGTGAAGAGCGGTCTGACCTTCGTTGTTTGCCGCGTTGATATCGAGGCCCGCGTCTAAGAGCAGCTTGATCGCCTCCACGGCGCCCTTTTCCGTGCCTCCCTTGAGGCGACCGTAGCCCCCGGTCTCGCCGCGCGCAGCCGCAATCATCAACGCGTTTGTCCCGCTCTTCTGTAGCAGCTTCGCGTCAGCGCCGTGTGACAGCAAGATGCGCATGACCGGAATGTCAGTTGCCTTGGCGGCACGCATCAACGGCGTGCTGCCATCGCCGAGCGAGCGGTCACCAAGGTTATGGTGCCGTTGCAAGACTGGCTTCTTCAGCTGAGCGTTCGGATTTGCCCCGTGAGCAATCAGCATTTCGAGTAGCTGACCAATCTCAAGAGGTCCCGTCACCGTCGGTGCGGGCCGATTGTGCATGAACGGCAACGTGCTCATGTCAACAGCCGCGTAGAGCGCCGCCATCCCCTGCGAGTCCGGCACGTTGGGGTCCGCGCCTTTCTCGAGCAGCAGGGCCGCCACGTCATAGTGAGCATTGATAATCGCTAGGACGAGCGCGGTCGTGCCGTCGGGATCCTGGAGATTGAGGTCGGCTCCCCACTCGGTGATCACACGCGCCGAAGCGGTCGCGCCCTGCTGCGCGGTGAACATCAGCGGCGTCCAGCTGCCCCGAGGGAAGACCGTGGTGGACATGCCGGCGACGTCCCATTCGAGATCCGGCAGATTCGTCAGCTTGGAGCGCGCATTGATGGCGGCACCGGCCTCTAGCAGCATCTTCACGACAGCCGGATGGTTCTCGGCAGCCGCCATCATCAGCGCTGTCTCCCCGAGCCACCCTTCCGTCGCGTTGACGTTTGCGCCATGCGCCAACAAGGTGCGCACGGCCGGGACGCTGCCCGACCGCGCCGCGGTCATAAGCGGTGTTTCGCCTTCCGGTTCAGCGACATTAGGATCGGCGCCGGCCTGCAACAGCATCTCGGCCATCACACCGTGTCCGTTCAGTGCAGCGAGCGCGAGCGGAGTGATGCCGTACCGGTCTGCCACCTTGACGTTGGCCCCGGCGCGGATCAGCAGCTGCGCTGTCTCGACGTCGTCGCCTCGCACGGCCCAGCTGAGGGCTGTCGAACCATCGGCTTCGGGCACGTTAATAGTCGCAGGCCGCTTCAACAGCGCCCGTACCGCTTCACGGTTGCCCGCCTTCACGGCATTGACCAGCGAGAGCTCCTGGCCGGCCGCACCGAGGGGGGCCGGGCAGGAGAAGCCGATCACCAGGAGTGCGCCTACGAACGTCCTACGCATGTTCATACCTCTGCGGAGTTTCTAACTGACGCGCACGCTGCCTTAGATTTCAACACGTCCGTTACTTGCGCCGAATCGATCCATCGGGATGCCGTACTTATCGGCGACGCTCAGCCAGAGATTTCCGGTGGGGCTGTCCAGCGTTTGCGGAGCGACGACGTGACGATTGCCCTTTCCGGTGGCGCCGCCGACGGCAATAAGCGCAAGCGGAGCAGGCGAGTGAGTGTTGCCATCGCTCATACCACTGCCATACACGATCATCGAGTGATCGAGGATCGAACCGTCGCCATCGGGCGTCTTTCGCAGTTTCTCAAGGAACTGGGCGAACAACGACACGTGATAGGTGTTCAGTTTGGCGTGCAAAGCCACCTTCTCCGGTTCGCGGCCCATGTGAGACAAGGGATGGTGCGGGTCCGTGATACCCAGCTCGGGATACGTCCGCATGCTGAGCTCACGTGCCATGGTGAACGTGAACACGCGGGTGATATCCGCCTGATAGGCCACGGCTAAAAGGTCGAACATGACCGACATGTGCTCCTGGAACGAGTCGGGGATACCGATCGGCGCATCAATCGGCGTGATCTGGCTTCCGTTCTGCGCCTCGGCCCGCTGAATTCGTCGTTCGATTTCGCGGACGTTGTCCAAATACTCGTTAAGACGATTGCGATCCCGGGAGCCCAGTCCCCTTTCGAGATCACGCGCCTGCTTGCTGAGCGTGTCGAGGATGCTGCGGTCTTCACGAATGCGGGCCTTCCGCTGTTCCGCGGTGCCGGTACGGCCGAACATGCGTTCGAAGACGACCCGCGGATTCATTTCGCAGGGCAGCGGCCTCGTCGGACTCGCCCACGCAAGCGTATTCAGGTATGCGCAGCTGTAACCGGGGTCACAGGCACCTACCTGCCCGCTGAAATCCTCGGTCGACAACTCCATCGACGGGAGGAGCGTCTCCTGACCGATCTTCTGAGCGATGACCTGGTCGATGCTTGTGCCCGCACGGAAGTCCTCACCGATGGTCCGCTTGGCGACCGTTCCGGTCAACCAGTTGGCCATGCTCACCGAGTGGCTGCCACCGCCGTTGTCCAGGGGCCGCGTAAGATTGCTCACCATCACCAATTGATCCTTGAACGGCTCCAGAGGCGTCAGGATCGGGGTGATTTCAAGCCCCTCCGTCTTGGGCGTCCACTGGCTCATGATGACGCCGTGCGGAATGTAGATTGCGCCAAAGCGGCGTGCGGGATTCGCCGGCGACTGCGCGAGGGCGGTGAAGGCCGGAACCATCGCGTCGAACAGCGGGAGCGCAACTGTGGCGCCCAATCCGCCTAAGAAGGTCCGGCGAGGCAGCGAGCGCTTGAAGGCAAACATTTGGCAGCTCTCCTTAACGCAAAACAGTGGGGTTGTCGACCGTCACAGGCTCGTCTTCCTGGGCGGGCTTAATTCGCATTTGAAACGGCATGCTCTTGACGATACCGAGGACGACGGCCGAGAAACGATAATCACGCGGCGCAGATTCCCGCAAAATTCCCCTCACCACCGACATATCGGAATAGTCGAGCCCACGACCCAGTGCGTAGGTCAGGAGCTTTTCGGTCACGGTCTGCACGAACACGGTCGGTCGGCGGAGCAGTGACTTTCGGAGTCCGGCGACTCCATCGACTGGGGTCCCATCCCAGAACGCCCCCGACGCATCGATAGGTGCGCTCGCGGCAGTGTCGCGCCAGGCGCCCACGGCATCAAAATTTTCCAGGGCAAAGCCCAGCGGATCCATGATCTTGTGGCAACTCGCACACACGGGGTTCGCCCGATGATTTTCCATGCGCTGACGCATGCTGAGTGGCGCTGTGTCGTCCTCGCTGTCCTCGGGAAGCGGCGGCACGTTCGGCGGCGGCGGAGCCGGCGGGATCCCGACGAGATTCTCCAGAATCCACTTGCCGCGCTTCACCGGTGAGGTTCGGTTCCCGTTCGAGGTGACGGTGAGAATCGCCCCTTTCCCGAGCAGTCCTTTCCGGGCGTCATCGGTCAGTGCGACGCGCCGGAACTGACTGCCATAAACACTCGATATCCCATAGTGTCTGGCCAGTCGCTCGTTGACGAACGTGTAGTCGGCGGTCATCAGGTCGAGGACATTGCGATCCTCACGCACGATGCTTTCAAAAAACAGCTCCGCCTCGCGCTGAAAGGCCTGCCGGAGGTTGTCATCGAAATCCGGGAAGACGTTTGAATCCGGCACCATGCCGCCGAGATTTCTCAAGTACAACCACTGCCCCGCAAAATTTGAGATCAACGCGCGGGCTCGCGGATCCGCAATCATCCGACGCACCTGCTGGTCGAGCACGGCCGGAGTTCTGAGCCTGCCCTTGCTCGCGACGTCCAGGAGCTCGTCATCCGGGATGCTGCTCCAGACAAAAAACGACAGCCGCGACGCGAGTTCGAGGTCGCTGATGCGATATGTCTTGCCGGCCGCGACGCTGTCAGGGTCCGTCTCACTGCGAAACACGAACTTCGGACTTGCAAGAATCAGCCGAAGCGCCATCTGGATGCCGGAATCGAAGCTCCCGCCGCCCTTTCGGCCGGTCCCGAAGAAGCCAAGGACCTCCTGCATCTCGCCTGCGGTGACCGGCCGGCGGTACGCGCGCCTGGCTACGGTCGTCAGGATCTGGGTAGCGCACGCTGTTTCGTTCGCCAAGTTTGACGGCCGACAGGAGAAAATCCGCCGACGGCTCGGTGTATCTCCGGAGCCGGTAGCGTTGAACGGCCCGGTGATGCTCACAAGATCGATGTGCGGAGTTCCCGAAGTGTCGATGGTGTCGGAGGATCGCAAGAAGGGCTGCAGCCGTGTGATGCTCGCTGCGTTCGTCTTTTTGAGAAAAGCCACGCCGATGGCCCGCGGACCCGCCTTTAAGGGCAGCCGCACACGCAGGCGCGCGTCGATGTCATCGGACGCCGTGGTCGGGTTGTGATACAACGCCTTCAGGTCAGCGTCGCCTCCGAATCTCGCCAGGTGGACCCGGGCACCATCGACGAGAATCTCGAGCTGGTGCGGCCACTCGAGACCCCTCACGGCACCTGTGTTGGTGCGCATGAATTTAACCTGGATGATGTACTCGCCATCGAGCGGTAGCGTCGGCTGTGCCAGGATTCCACCGACCGTACCGAACGGCAGACCTTCGATGTGCTGGTTCTGCGAGAGGTCCTGGCGTAGACGATATGTATCCGAACCCGCGCCGATCTGTGGATCTCCTACCGCCAACGCACTGATGCGGTCCGCCGCCGCAAGATACCGCTCCTGCAGAAGCGGTGACACGCCAAGGACTTCGGCGATGTTGTCGAAGCCGTACGTGGAATCGTCAGGCGGCAACAGAGGTTTGGCGTCAATCTCAAGGTCGAGAAGGTCGTGAATGGCATTGGCATATTCGGCCCGATTCATCCGGTGAAGCAGCGGTCGGCCCGGATTCGGACGGGCCGCCGCCGCGACATCGAGCTTCTTTTCCAACCCCGCCATTAGCTCTTCGAGCGTCGCGGGGTCGGGTCGGGACACCCCGGCGGGCGGCATCTGGCCTGCCCGCAGCTTGCGTACAGACCTTCTCCCACACCTCAGGATGATCGCCGGGTTGGGTAACGTCGAGTGTATCGAGCATCAACCCGGCGGTTTTGGTTCGCGTGTTGTGGCACGTCACGCAGTACTGCTTGACGACGGCGCTGGAGTCAGGGCTGGAGACGGCTGCGGATGCTGAGGGCGAGGATGTCGTCTGGAGACCCAGCGGCTCGCGATTCGCGGCCTGCGGTACATTCCACGCCGTCGATGCTACGGCGATGACCGTGCCAAGAAGTATCGCTGCGCGATTGTTCATGACTTCAACCCGGTTCTCTCGTTCGGTTTCACCCTAGAAGTCGAACTGCACGCTCAACCTGAAAAAGCGGGCCATTATGATTGACCCCGGCTGTTGCCAGACTGCAAAGTTGTTGTTTAGTGTTTGAACTGCGCTCGAGTTCAACGCGTTGAAGAGATCGAGGTTAAGGGTCGTCCGAGTCTTTCCGGCGTTGAAGGGTCTTCCAAACCGCAGATCCAGCTGATTGGTTCGCTCCCCAAACAACGTGCCAGGCTCAACCAGATTCACCGTAACGTTGGCTGCGCCGCCGGAGAGGGGTCGACCCAGCGATGGGGCGACGGCCGCATTCGGAGCGTTGTAGTTTGCCGCGATGAGAGGCCCAGCGAAGCTCTGGAAAGTTGCGCCAACCTGCACTTTAGCCTTCGGAATCGTGTACGCGCCAAAAAACTTCGCCTGCGTGATGAATGCCTGTACGTTGTGGCAATACAGCGTCTGTGGGCTGTCGACGATCACGTCGCAATTGTCGGTGGTGGTTCGTCCGGTGCTGATCCCACCCTGCATCGTCAGGCCCGAGATAAGCCGAGCAGTTGCGCTGATGTCCAGGCCGTTCCAGTGCTCAGTCTGCTTGCCGAAATTGCTCGCAAAGGTGACGTTGTTATCCACAAGGCCAACCTGCGCCGGGTTCAGATTGTAGAGCCCGGAAATCGTGTAGCCCCCACCGCCGGGCAGTCGCGAGTCACTTGGCGCAGTGATGCTGAATGGGTCGAAGTTGGAGGGGCCAATCAAACGATTGTCCGTGACAATGAAGTTCCCATACCAGCGGCGGAAGTACGCGACATCCACTGACATTCGCGGGATGAGCTCATGTTGCACGCCGGTCGTGAATTCCCAGTTGTAATCGCGCTTCCCCCACCCGGAACGCACGTCAGGATCGACCGTGAGAGTAGCGATCGGCTGGCCGAAGTTCCGATCCGAAGTGGCCCCGCATTCGCCGTTTATTCCGACATTGGTGAGGTCGCAATCGGGAAAGTAGTTGCCGTTGACGTCGTTCCAAGATCGCGTAACGAAGTTCGCCAGGGCGTTGACCGGGTTGGATCCACCGCCTAGCACGCCGAGGTGAATGGACCCCGCTCCTACATACTTGTTCAGGCTCGCCTTGACGGCCGTCTTGCCGTTGCCAAAGAGGTTATATGCCACGCCCATCCGTGGGGTCACATCCTTATAGGTCGCCCATTGCGTCCTCGGAAAAGTAATGTCGCGATTGGGCACCAACGGCGCAGGTCCCAGATGGACCTCGGGGAAGACGATTGTGAAATAGTCCAATCGCGCCCCAAGGTTCATCGTTAGCCTTCCTAGAGTCCAGCGGTCCTGCACGAAAATACCCAGGTCCACAGGGTTCTGATCGTGCCGAAACACCGGCGTCGCGCGTTGTGTGAGCTGATTGGGTATTCCGTTATTGAAACGCCAGGTCATGTTGTAGTGGTTGTCAAAGATCCAACCTGCGCGGTCTAAGTTTCGTAAGCTGAATCCCATCTTGAGTGCCTGAGTCCCCGTCACGTACGTGGCGGCCACGCGAGCATTCCAGATATTGGAAAAGTTCTGGTTGTACGGCTGCGTCCCTTGCTCGCAGCAGATCGTCCCGTACAGGATGCCGGTGGACTGTTCCAGAATGGGCACCCTGTCTAGCCGCGGGTCGCCTTCAGGTGGACGTCGGTAACTGAATGCCTCTCCGCGATTCGACAAGCCAGCCTCTAGCAGTAGCCGATTGGTGACAGGAGAACTCCAACCCAACTGCGCGTTTCGTTGCATCGGCCAAGCGAGGTCGGTCGCCGCGTCGGGCGCTACAGTCAACGTGACGCGGGGTGACCAGAGGCGATACTGGTCGTCATATGAGAAATTGAACTTGTTCTTAGGACTGGCCTGCCACGTCAAGCGGCCCAGCACGCTTCGCTGAATGGCGCCAAAATAGCCGGGTTTGTCGAAGTCGGGCTCATAGAACTTCCATTTCACTGGGTCGCCGGCGTTCTTGTTGTAAAAGATGTCGCCTACGTAGTTCTCGTATTTCATCCATCGACTCGACGCGAAGATCCACAACTTGTCGCGCTTGATTGGCCCGCCGAGCGACGGATTCACGTCATAGTTCATCTTGATGGAGGTGGGACTGCGCAATCCGCGATCCTTCAACTCCTGCGTATAGTTACTTCCCTGAAACGACGAGTTGAACCCGGTCCCAAAAAAGGATCCGGACACCCTGTTGCCGCCCTCCCGCGGAATGATGTTGATGGTCAGGCCACCCGTCGACTGCTCCGCCGATCCGCCCCCCGTATCCACCGTCATTTCCTGAACGCTGCCCATATTTGGAAGCGTCGCACCAGTCTGACCGCTGAGGTCCGCGTTGGCGATGCTCAGGCCGTCGACATTCACGCGCTGGTCGCCCGCACGGCTGCCATGGACCGTCATCGCGCCCAGCGTTATGGTGTTGGTGCCGCCCACGTCAATGCTGGCGCTTCCGACACCAGGGAGCAAAGTAGCGATTCCCAAGTGCGTCCTGCCACTCGGAATCGCATCGATAACGTCTTTCGAAACCACTGCCTGCCTCGTGACACCCTGCACGTCCACGACCGGTGATTGACCGGTGACGGTAATCGTCTCTTGGAGCGTCCCGACACGCATCTCGGCGTTCACAGTCGCTGTGAAGGTTCCAGACAGCTCGATGCCTTCACGCTTGACAGAGCTGAATCCGACCAAGGTGAAGGTGATGCTATAGGCACCAGCTCGCAACTCGACGATCCTGTATTGGCCGGCGCCGTCAGTGACTACGACTCGTGATTTCTCGGTTAGAGCTGGGCTCGCCGCTTCAACAGTCACACCTGGCAACACTGCACCAGAAGAGTCCCGAACGACGCCCGTGATCGACCCCTGCGCAAGGGCCGACGTCGGCGTGAGCATCAACAACGCTAGTGTCCACAATCGTACACATCGCATGCCAGCCACCTTTCACCGTTGAAGGGCCAAAAAGCACAATTCGTGTCACGCGGCGGCGCACGGCTTAACGCGCCGCCGCGGGTGATACTCCGCACTGGAGGTTCAGAATGGAGATGTGCACAGACATCTTGAAGCGCCATCGTTGAGGCGTCCTCACGAGCACGTCCTTGTACAACCCTGCGACCATCAGCCCGTCGGCTTCGGCTCCGCAACCTGATAGCGGCAGCCCGAGATATGTTTTCCTGGTGGCGCCTTCCGGCGCGGGTTAATCACGAGGTCCATCGTCACGTGGCTGAGGGTGAGCCGACTCGCGTTGCCGTTTCCTCGAGCAAGCCTGGCCAACACATCGTGGCCCTTGCACTTCACCGCTCGACTCCCGGGCACCGACGGACCTCGCGACCGAGGATCGCCGTTTGGAAAATTGAAAGCGCCATCGGCGAGGGTTCTCTTCTCGACTCACTCACTTGGCAAGTGGATCGGGACGAATCTGGAACTTCACCATGGCGCTCCGAGTGCCCTTGCCGCCCTCGGTATGCCAGACATTGTTTGCTCCGTAGTCAGCGTAGACGGCGCGGCCCTTCCATCCACCCTTGGGATCGTCGATGCGACCGGAAATGCTGCGGGAGTAGAAACCAAGCGGATACGGAACTCGCAGGACGACCCACTGGCCATTCGGCCTCAGCGCAACGAGCGAATCCGACCCCGTGCCGTTGGCGAGCGGGATGTTTTCGCCCAGACCGAGCGTGCCGAACTGATCGACCCAGTTGTAATAGAGGTGGTCGGCGTTGATATCGTCGGTGACCCCTTTGAATCGCGGTCCCGGCGTGGTGTGCAGTGTCCAGCCCTCCGGGCAGTGCTGCCCAGTCGCGGACGGACCGTTGAGGACCTTGCACTTGCGTCGATCAAAACTCGCCAGATGACCGCTTCCGCTCAGCCCCGTCCAGATGATGCCAGTGCTTCGGTCTACATCAATCCCCTTCGGCGTGTAGCCGCTTAGGGACGCTGCGGGGTTGTTGAGAGGCGGTTCATATATCTCTGCCTTACAGGTTGCCGGGGGGTTGTTACCCTTCTCGATCCGCACGATCCTGCCTGGCATAGGCCCCGACGTCGCGTACCACACGCTGCCGTCCTTCGGATTTGGGATCAGGCCGTACGAATTTCCTCTGATCCGTCGATCCAATGTCGGATTGAGCGGCTCGGTCGGCTCCGTGTACTTGCCGATCACGCCGTCACCGTTGTTGTCAACGACAGTCGGGCAGAATCCCTGCGATTTTGCGGCGTCGTGCGTTTCATCGAACATGCGCGTATTGATCCACCCGAGGACATTCGCGTCCCCACTGAAGTAGATCGTGTCATCTTTGTCCTCGGCGAACTGCACGTGATGGGTCGCAAAGCATGTCTCAATCGAGTCGACCTTCTGTGTCTTCGGGTCGTAGACCAGCACAACAGAGCCGCCCCGCAGCGTAGCGCCGGTCTCGGATTCAGATACGCCAAGACGGGCAACACCCGTCGCCCGACAAAACTCGGGCATCGCGGGTCGGCCAATCTGGGTCGTCATCCAGACTCGTCCTTTGCGATCAACCATCGCGCTGTGAGCCGCGGCTTTACCGGACCAATAAACTTCGTCACCCCAGTAGGGCGACGGGGCCGGCATTCTCGTCGGCTTCGACGGGCGGGCCGCAGGGTCGACAACGGGTAGCGGTACGCTCGACGCGGTATTCGTGACGGGATCGATCACCAGCAATTTGTCCGAGGTGTAGTCGAGACCGTACAGCGGCCCCTTTGCGTTGACGGTTGGGTTCCGCTTGTCGGTGGAGATCTCATCGTGCACGAAGCTGGTAGGACCACCCCAATCCCACAGGGTCAGTACGACGTTGCGCTCTACTCCTTGCGGGCGCGGAGGCGCGGGCGGGACCTCGCCTGCGGCGATGCGATCGGTCCAGTCCGCGAACATCGCGGCGCCTCGAGGGCCAAACCTTGCGAACGACCCCGCCATCGTGCCGCCGTCTAGACCCACCTGGACCCGGCGACCCCATGCCGCCAGGCTCGAGTCGAAGACACCGAGAGATTTCGGAATCTCACGCGTCGCCTTCGTTCCCATCTGATGGCAAAGCTCACAACCCGTCTTCATCTGGCTGAGCCAATCGGACTGCGTACGCATGCCTACGCCGATCCCGTTTCCTTGTGGCCCCGTGCCAGGAAAGTCACCCTTGGGCGGCACCTGGATCAGCGAGTACCAGTAGTTGCCCGGATACACCGCCGCGGCGGCGTGCGGAGTTGGAGCGGGCAATGCGGTCAGATTCAGCTCGCGCCCAGGAGCTGACTGCACCGCAGTCGAATCGATGAGGCCGTACCCGCGAACCCAGATCTGGTAGTTGGCCTTAGGTAGATCCGGCAGAACATACCGCCCCCGGTCATCGGTGACCACGATCTTGCGAAACTTGGTCGGCAGCTCCGTGGTTTCGGCGATCACCCAGACACCAGCCTCCGGTCCCCGGGGCCCGTTGACCACGCCGCCGATGTCATCGACATCGATCGCTATGCGATCAGCCCCCGCCTGACGCGCTTCAGTCAACGTAGCCGGCACCCACGCGGACCCGCCAGCGAGCACTAACGCGAATGTCCCCCACACCACAGTTTTGGTCATGCCGCCTGTCCTCCTGAGCCGTCATCTGATACCGAGTCGGTTGTTGAGAGCGTCAGCATTGGCCTACGCGCAAAAAGGAAGCGCCTGCGCCGGCTGAGACTCCGGCGCTCGAAGCGCACGCGTGGTGTCGCTAGAATCAACGGCGAATCCGTAACGAGCGACGAGCTGCTGGATTTCGATGTAGTCCGTCGGCGTCAGGGTCGACCGGTTCGCCGGCCCGTCCTGCGCCTCGACGGCAAGGTGGACAAGAGCCACGAGGCTCAGCGTGACGACGATTCTCAGGCATACGATCGTATGGATACGCAGACGCGGCATGTCACTCTCGTCGTTACTCAATCTTTTTCTCACGTGCGCCGGGCGTGAGTCGGCTCAGCAACTCAACCGCCTTGTCATTGAGGACGCGGAGCGTTCCCACTTGCGCGCCCGCACGTGCGATCTCGAGTGGCGTAAGCCCTCGCTTGTTCTTGGCCTGCGGACTTGCGCCGTGATCGACCAGAAATTGAATTAGGGTGTTGACATCGTCTACGCGCCCCGCGGCGCCATGCAGCGCCGTTTGCCCGTCGGCATTGGCAGCGTTGATATTCAGACCGGCATCCAGCAGGATGCGAACAGCTTCGATAGCCTCCTCGGCGGAGCCGCTAACACGTCCGTAGCTCCCCGCGTTTCCACGACCGACTCCCGCGGCGATCAAAAGCGCATCCGTTCCATTCTTCTGAACGGCCTTTGGATCGGCTCCTTGAGCGAGTAGCAAGCGCATGAGGCCGACGTCTGCGGCTTTAGCCGCCCGCATCAATGGCGTACTGCCCTCACCAAGATTCCGGTCTCCGGCGTCGTGATGCTTCTGCAGAATGGGCGTCTTGAGCCGAGCATTCGGATTCGCCCCGTGTTCGAGGAGGATTTTCGCCAGGCCAGCTGCCTCCAATAGGCCGGACGGCTTCGACGGTGGCCGGTTATGCATCCAGGGCAGCGTGTTCATATCAACGGTCGCGTACAACGGCGCCATCCCCGTGACGTCTGCCACGTTCGGATCGGCACCTTTGTCGATCAGCAATGCAGCAACGTCGTAGTGAGCGTTGATAATCGCGAACACGAGCGCCGTCGTACCATCGGGATCAACCTGATTCAGGTTTGCTCGCCTGTCGGCTAGGGCCCTGACGGCATCGAGCGCGCCCTGGCGCGCGGCAAACATCAGGGCGGTCCAGTCGCCACGCGGGAAGACCGTCGTCGACATCCCTCCAACGCCCCATTCCAACTTGGGAAAGCTGGTCGGGATGGAACGGGCTTCGATCTCGGCTCCGGCCTCGATGAGCGCCGCCACGACCTCGCCGTGGTTCTCGGCAGCCGCGAGCATCAAAGCCGTCTCTCCGAGCCACCCTTCCTTCGCATTAACGTTCGCCCCTCCCTTTAAGAGCACTCGCACGGTCGCCGCACTCCCCGAGCGCGCCGCGGTCATCAGCACCGTTTCCCCCTCCGGCAGCGCCGACTTCGGATCCGCGCCGCTCTTGAGCAGCATCTCGACAATCGCCACATTTCCATTGGTGGCGGCCAACATGAGAGGTGTCACGCCGTTCCGGCTCGCGGTTTTGGCATTTGCGCCGGCAGCGAGCAGGAGCTGTGTCGTCTCTGCGTCGTCGGCCCGGACGGCCCAGTGGAGGGCTGTGGTCCCATCAGCCTCTGCGACGTTCACCTGAACTCGTTGCTTTAGCAGCGAACGAACCTTGGGGCCATCGGCGGCCTTCACGGCTTCGATGAGCGAAACTTCATCAGCGGCGCCAAGCCGAATGATCCAGCACAGCGCCAAGGCAGCTACGACGATCATCCGTGTTTTTCGCATGTGAGGTTCCCGGCGTATCCGCAAGCGATTACAGCTCGACTCGCCCTGTGCTAACGCCAAACGTTTCCATCGACACGCCGTACTTCTCCACAACGCTCAGCCAGAGATTCCCGGTTGGACTGCTCACTGGAGCTTCGACGTGGCGGTGCCCGTGTCCCACACCGCCGCCGACCGCTACGAGCGCAAGCGGTTCGGGACTGTGCTTGTTTCCGTCACTCATGCCGCTGCCGTACAGGATGATCGAATGGTCCAAGACCGAACCGTCGCCGTCTGGCGCGGCACGCAGCTTCGCAAGAAACTTCGAGAACAGCTGCATGTGATAGATGTTCAACTTCGCATGCAGCGCAACCTTGTCAGGATTGTTCCCATGATGGGATAACGGGTGGTGGGGCTCGGTGATGCCGAGATCGAGATAGGTCCTCATGCTCAACTCGCGCGCGAGCATGAAAGTGAACACACGAGCGACGTCAACCTGGTAAGCAATAGCCAGCATGTCGAACATCAGCGAGGCATGCTCTTCAAACGAGTCCGGAATGCCCAACGGCGAGTCACTTGAAACAACGGTCGCCCTGTTTTGCGTTTCCGCCTTTTGGATCCGCCGCTCGATCTCGCGGACGTCGTTGAGATATTCCCCAAGCCGGCTTCGGTCGCGTGCGCCGAGAGTCTTCTGAAGATCTCGAACGTCCCTTGTCAGTGCGTCGAGGATGCTCCGATCTTCCTGGATACGTGCCGTGCGCTGCTCCTTGGTTCCCGTTCTCCCGAACATGCGCTCGAACACCACCCTCGGGTTGATTTCGACTGGTAGCGGTGTCGTCGGGGACGACCATGCCACTGTGTTCATGTAGGTGCAGGCGTAGCCGATGTCGCAGGCGCCGACAAAGCCGCTGAAATCCTCGGTCGCAAGCTCGATTGAACGGAACAGCGTATCCCCGCCAATCTTATTGGCAATGACCTGATCGACACTGATGCCGACGCGGAAGTCTTCGCCCATGGTGCGTTTCGCCACTGCCCCAGTGAGCCAGTTCGCTGAGCTCACAGCGTGAGTGCCTCCCTCGGTGTCCTTTGGTCGGGTGAGATTACTCACGACAACGAGTTGGTCCTTGAAAGACTCGAGCGGCTTAAGAATTGGCGAGAACTCGAATCCGGCGCTAGACGTGGGCGTCCACTGATCCATAATCACGCCGTGCGGGATATAAACGGCGCCGAAACGACGGGGGATATTCACCGCTGACTGCGCATAGGCCGTAAACGCGGGAAACATGGCGTCTAGCAAAGGGAGGGCGACTGCCGCCCCCATTCCCCTTAGGAACGTCCGTCGCGCCAATGCCTTCTTCGCAATGAACATCGGGACCTCTCTGAAATACGCTTACTGCACCGAACTAGTAAGAGACGATGCCTCGCCATCCTGGGCGAGCTTCGTTCTCATTTGAAACGGCTTGCTGTTCACAATGCCCAGCACAACCGACGAGAATCGGTAATCTGCGCCGTCCGCCTGGCGCAAGATGTCGCGCACGGCCGGCATGTCGTAGTAGTCAAGCCCGCGCCCAAGCGCGTAGGTCAGCAACTTCTCGCTGAAGTTGCCGATGAATGCCTCGGGGCGTTTCAGTAACGCCTCCCGAAGGCTGACGGCGCCGTTGAGCTGAGTGCCGTCCCAGAACGTGCCTGTAACATCGATGGGGTGTCCAGCCTCTCGGCCCCGCCATGCGCCAACTGCGTCGAAGTTTTCAAGCACGAAACCGAGCGGATCCATGACTTTGTGACAGGTGGCGCACACAGGGTTCGCCCGATGCGCCTCCATCCGTTCGCGCATCGTTCGCGGCTTGGCCTTTTCGTTTTCCTGTAAGCTCGGAACATCCGGCGGAGGCGGGGGCGGAGGCGTCCCGACGAGGTTTTCCAGGATCCACTTACCTCGCAGGACCGGCGACGTTCGATCGGCCTGTGACGTGACCGTCAGGACGGCACCCTTGCCGAGCAGACCGCGACGACTGTCATCGGTAAGAGTCACTCGACGAAACTGGCTTCCATAGATATTCGGGATACCGTAATGGCGCGCCAACCGTTCGTTGACGAACGTGTAGTCAGCCGTCAGCAGGTCGAGCACGCTGCGGTCTTCCCGCACGATGCTTCCAACGAATAGCTCGACCTCCCGCTGAAGCGCTTGACGGAGGTTGTCGTCGAAGTCCGGAAAGTCGTTCGAATTCGGCTGCACACTGCGCAGGTTCCGCAGATACAACCATTGGCCAACAAAGTTGTCGACGATCGCCTTCGATTTGCGGTCCGCCAGCATGCGGCGCACCTGCTGCTCGAGCACCTTCCTATTTCGGAGCTTGGCCTCGCTTGCCAGGGCGAGCAGTTCGTCATCCGGAATGCTGCTCCACAGGAAGAACGACAAGCGCGACGCCAGTTCCAGGTTGCTGACGTGATACGGCGTCCCCGGTGTGAGCTCAGAAGACTCCGTCTCGCCACGGAAGATGAACTTCGGGCTCGCAACGATCCGGCGAAGTGCCATCTGGATCCCGGCCTCGAAGCTGCCTCGCTTCGCCCTGCCGTCCCTGAAGAACTCCAGTAGGTCCTTCACTTCGTCATGCGTCACTGGCCGGCGAAATGCTCGACGCGCAAGAATACTGACGATGCGCGTCGCGCACCTGATCTCATCAGCGCGGTCGGCAGGGCGGCACAGGAAGATCCGGCGGCGGCTCGGAGTATCGCCCGAACCGCTGGCCTTGAACGGCCCGGCCACTGTCAACATGTCGATATGAGGATCGCCAGAGGTCTCGATGGTGTCAGCCGCCCTCAGAAATGGTTGGAGCCGAGTAATGCTCGCTGCCGCAGTCTTCTGCAGAAACGCCGCACCAATGGCTCGTGGACCAGCCTTGAGTCGAAGCCGCACACGCAGCCGCGCATCTATTTCGTCACCAGAAATCGTCGGATTCGTGGTACTGCGCGCGAAGATCAGGCTCACCGCCAAACGTGGCTAGGTGCACCCGTTCGCCATCCACGACGATCTCGAGCTGGTGCGGGAACTCCAGGCCACGCATAGCGCCAGTGTTGGTGCGCATCAACCTGACGGAGATGACGTAGTCGCCGTCCAGGGGCAGGGTCGGACGTGCCAGAAGACCACCGACGGTTCCCAGCGGCAATCCCTCGATATACTGGTTCTGTGAAAGGTCCTGTCGAATACGGTAAGTTTCCGAGCCGGCACCAACATCCGGATCGCCAACCGCTACAGAACTGACCCTATCCGCCGCTGCCAGGTAGCGTTCGAGCAACAGGGGAGACACGCCTAGAACGTCTGCCATGTTGTCGAACCCGTGAGTGGAGTCGTCGGGCGGCAGGAGAGCTAAGACGTCCACGTCGAGCGCCAGGAGGTCGCGGATGGAATTGGCGTATTCCGCGCGGTTTAGTCGATGAAGGAGCGGACGCCCCGAATTCGGACGGGCGGCGGCGGCAGCGTCAAGCGCCGCTTCGAGCGAGCCAACCAGACGCTTGTAGGTGGCTTCATCCGGCCGTGGCACACCAGCCGGCGGCATCTCACCGGCGCGGAGCTTGCGGACCACCCTTTCCCACTCCGCAGGATTACTGCCAACCGCAGCCGTGTTAATGACATCCAGCGCCAGCCCACCCGTCTTCAGCCGAGTGCTGTGGCACGTGACACAGTATCGATTGACTACCGTCTGGTAACCGGGTGCCAGCGCACCGGCCGCCACAACAGCCTGTGACGATCGACTGGCCGCCTGCGGAACGCTCCACAGGCTCGTGCCGACCCACATAACCGCGGCGAGAAACAGCCCGCAACCCTGGTACATAGTTTCAACACGACCGTATTTGCTCACCGGCGAGACTTCGTAATCGATTTTCTAAGAACAATTTTAGGTGCGGACTGTCACACCACGTCGTCGCAGTTTGTCGCAGCAATCGTCGCGTTGTATCCCAAGCAAGAACTACTGTTCTTGCCCACTTTGGCGATTTCAGCCAGTGATTGAGTGTGAGGAAAAAGCGCTCGGCGTCGTCCAGTGAGAACCACGGGCGCCGTACCCGCATCAGGCGATGATGTTTGCGCCGCAGGGACGGGATGCGATAAGCCCGCAGAGTGGCGACGCCGAATACACGCGTGAGCGAGCCTGGTCCTTCACAGGTCAAGACCAACGACTCAGGTGCTGTAAGCTTCGACATCCGACGTGTAACTGACCGCCGACCAATTAGGATATTGACAGCAAGGACTTTCGTTGAGCGCAGCAGTGGCGATTACGGACGGAGGTTTGCGACGAGACTCTACCTGTTAGTTCCGAACGGAGGCACATATGCGAACTCACGCCCTCGCTCTATCAGTGCTGCTCTGTGCGCTCACCGCAGCGCCCCGCGCGCAGGAAGGTACGTACTGCGTCCTCGACGAACCAAGCCGGCGAACGAATCTTGAGAACCGAGACGATCATTCCAGTTTCAATCGATCGCGTGTGGAACGCTTTTACAACCACGACGGGGCTGGCCGACTGGTTTTCGGCCGGGGCGGTTGTTGACATGCAGACCGCGGGGTCTGTCCGCGGAACGGGTAAGTCTGGCGAGAGACTCGGCGATACCGGCGTCACGAGCATGGATATCGTCAACTACATCGAGCACGAGATCATTACCTTCAAGATCAACCTCGATGACAGATTCTCTGAGACCATCCGTGATGCGGACGACCACCTTCAGGAGATCGTGCAGTTCGTCCCGCTGGCAGACAATAGAACCAAGATCGTGTCCTCGATGGTCGGTTGGGGTACTAGCCGAATCTGGGATGACGCCTATACGTTCTTTGCTAAGAGAAATGAAACGGCCTACCGCAGACTGTCTGTGGCTTTGGCGCAAGTTCGGTAGCCACGCTCGGGCAGTCCTCGACAGGTTTCCCCCCTCAAGCCAGTCGAAACGATCTACTGAAGCGTCGGGGCCGTGAAGACGCCATCCGCGTCCGGAAGGCGCGTGTACACACGAGACTTAAATCGCCAACCATCTGGCGTTTTTGCGAGTGCGTCTTCGTACAGGCCGCTGCTTCGGATCCATCGCTCGCCGCCACGCCGGACATCGACGACAGCGAGCAGCGCGCGGCCCCTTGCGCCCTCGGGAGACGGATCGATCGCGATGTTCGTAGCAAAGTGGTTGAGAGTAAACTTGTTCTTCTTGCCGTTTCCCCGCGCAAGCTCGGCGAGTCGCTTCGGCCCGCTATAGGTTTCGCCATCTGTAACAACGAACACTCCGTCGGGAGTAAAAAGGCGAACATACTCGTCGGCCGCTCCTGAGTCGTACGCAAACGCGTAGTGTGCATACAATTGTTGAATCTCCGCATAGTCAGCCGGCATGAGAACTGGGTTCTTCGTGACCTGCTGCTGGCCCCATGTGACGGCTAGGGCGAAGAGAACGAGTGAGAACGTCGCAACCAGCGCCAGCCTGTTCTGCATAGTGACTCCTTCTGATCAGCAGACGACATAAACATCGATACGAACGGTGCCCAGAAGTGGAATCGCGTTACAAGCTCTTTGATCGGAATGTAGTTAGGCAAGCGGGCACGTCGCTCAGATACTGATCCGACCGGCCGCGACGGGCGCCCGATTCCATCACGCGCCGTGATCGCGAACAGGCAAACGCGCACGACGCCGAGAATCGTGACCGGCCGTTATGTCTATCGGTGTCTCCACACCCGTCGTCCCTTGCTGCGCTGCTCCGCGTCCCCTTCCATTCGCCGACGGCTGGAATGGTTTAGAGCGCAGCTTCTCGGCAGTCGCTTCGGCGGTTTCCGTTGTGTCTTTCATGATGAACTGTCGCGACTTGAACCGCCACCCTTGGGGCGTCTTCTCGTACTCGTCGCGGTACTGTCCACCGAGTCTGATGGACCCTGATGAAGAGTTCACGGCGCCGTCTTCGGAGATGCTCAGCACCACGAGGTACTCCTTCCCCGTGGCGCGGGTGCCGGATATCGGCTGGATCACGTGATTGACGATATAGTGGGCTGCATTCAGCGGCGTTTCGAATCTCCGGCCCGACCCACCCAGGGCTTCCAGCTGCTTACGCCCCTCTTGTCTGCCGCGCGGATCGATGAAGGCGCCGTCAGCGGTGAACAGGTCAGCGTAGGTGGTTCCCTTGCCCAGGCCGCCGTCAAAGGCGTACGGGTACCTGGCAACCAGTTGTTGAATCTCAATGTAATCCTGCGGGGTGAACGCTGCATTCCCGCCTGTCCTCTGCTGCGCCTGAACGGCCGCGATCGCGCTGACCGCTACGACCGCTCCAATCGCAGTCGCAGTCAGGATGTCCCACCTTAACGTGATGCCTTCTCTTGAAAACATGTCCCGATCTCCTTCTTGGCCCTAGAGTTCTTCGCGATTCAGAACCATCGGCGGACTGACGAGTACGGTCGACGTATTTCGGCGGCGGAGCGCTTGGACAATACGAATCGACGATTCTGGTGACCGACCGCAACATTCAGCGATGGCAAGCTTGCGCGAACCTAATCGGAAGACTACCCGCTCATTTCTTGCGATATACAGACGCCTTTTGCATCTCACTTTGCAAGGGCACAGCGATCCTCACGGTGAAGCGTGAGTTAAGTGTGCTGCGACGATTTTCACAACCTCAGATGTTTGGCGAATCTGACAGCCATACTTCGTCGGGCGATTGACAGGCGGATTATAGGTGAGGGAGTCGACTAGTAGCCGAGGCTACGATTGACCAAGCGCACCCATGATTAGGTGCGCCCCGCGATTCCGCTCGACAAGTTGAATATTGAGGACATGTAAAACGGCGAACTTGCGACACACTGCGACAATGACCGAGCTAGGGCGGCACGGCTCGGCATGAACCGGTGATGTCGAATGGCCCCCGGCCGCGCACGTGCGACCTTGGATCCGAGCACCTAAGCAGCACGGGAATGCATCTATTCGCGTGCTCATCGCCTACACTCCGTTCGGTGCGAAGGACTCTTGTGCTGGGTGATGTACATAATTGCTCAGCCTGCAGTGCACCACCGCATCGAAGAGGAGACACGTTGTGGATTACCTCCATCATGTCGGCGTAACTGTCAAGGATCTCGATGCTTCGATTCGCTTCTACCATGAGGTGCTGGGCCTTCGTGTGACCCATGAGCCAACCCCGTGGTTCGACGGCGACGATTTGAGCAAGGCTATAGGCGTCAGCGGTGCTTCCCTTCGCATTGCGACAGTGAACGCCGGCTCTGCGCAGATTGAATTCCTTGAGTACAGGCGACCTCAATCAACAAGAAAGGAACCACTGGCGTCAAACAATCCCGGCGCTTCACATCTGGCTTTCATCGTTGAGGACATCCACGCAGCCAAGGCCGATCTGGAGGCGAAGGGCGTTGAATTCTTTAGCCCAGTCAACGTCGTAGATGAGGGCGTGTTAGCTGGTTGGCGCTGGGTCTATTTCTCAGATCCTGATGGCTATCCGTTGGAGTTGGTTCAAATCGCCTATACGCGGCCTGAAGAACGCGCAAGAGGTATTGCTGCCTATTTTGCTTCTCGTACGCAAGGGGCGTGACGTTGGTCAGATTTCCTTCATGGCGAACTTGTCAAGGACGATGTACTGGGTGCCACCGCCCCTAGTCGTTTGCCCGAGCTTGCCTCGTGCAGCCGGAGAAATGGACTGAAATAGGCGGTCGGCAGTCCATGAATCCTTAATTGATCGCGCAGTGGACTGGAGGGCGTGCACAACGCCCAAAGGAGTAAACAATTTGCGGGTTCGGCGGCCATGGGCCAGCCCAACGAGATCTGGCGTGAGCCCGGTGTCGGTAAACCAGACTCCCCTATGTTGCTGTTCATATTGAACGTAAACAGAATTGGGTAGGCGGACCACAGACACTGGCTTGGAAAAATCGATTCCCGTAAGGCATGAACACGCATCAGGTTCGTTCATCCGCGCCGTCTTCTCCAGAAACTCTCCGGCGGTTACAACTCGGTCCACGACCGACTTCGCCTTTCCAGTCTGCCCGGCTGCTTGGATCCATCGACCGAGCTTGTCCGGCGGTGTCATCCCCATAGGAATCGCTCCCTGGAAGAATAGTCTGAAAGCAGTGCCAGCTATCGGATGGTAGCGCTTCCGGTCGTGAGCAGGTCGGGTTGGCCGCAGTGCCTCAGGCTGGTCTCTGATCATAGGTTCCTCGGAGTCTGTTGGGAATAGAACACAAGAGTCGGTAGTGGGCTACTTTGAAGTAGCCCTACCCAAGAGTCCGTGGCGCGTGAGCCGATCCGTCAAGTGCTTTTGCCGTTTCGTTTATTGAAGTGCCGCCTACTCCATTCGAGCTGCGATGAGGAGCGGAATGTTGGGATCGGCGTGCTTTCAAAAGGCAACGAAATCCTTATAGGTCTTCTTCGCCTTGCCCGTGCCATCCACCAAGACCGCGGCTCGAGCAAGACCCAATAGTCCGGCCGCTCTGTCGACCCCATCGCCGTGTCTTCGCCGATGCGACATATGACTTCCCTCTCTCCGTCACCAGAGCGAATGTGTGGACATCGGTTCGGGAGGCCGGACGTCCCGGCCTCCCGTAAACGGAGGGGGACAACAACGACGCGCGGAAGAAAGAACCCACCCCTGGCGATCATTCCCATCGCGGACGGCACACCGCTGACCTTCGACATCATGGCGCAAGCGTACCTAGAGGACTATGTACTCCAGCGGTACCGCACTCTGAACACGGCGCGGCCCCGCGTGGAGCATTTGCGCGGCTTCTTTGGAGGCTGGGCCGTCGAGGCAATCACCTCAGATAGCGTTCGTAACTACCAGCTGTATCGTCGAGAGCACACCGTGGAAGCTGCGACGATCAATCGCGAAACCTCAGCGCTGAGCCGCATGTTTTCAGCTGGCCATTCGGCGTGGGCAACTGGAGCGGATGCCACTCTTTCCCAAGCGGCTTGAAGAGAATCCGCCGCGGGATGGGTTTTTTGAACATGACGAGTATCTGAAAGTGCGGGCACAGCTGCCCGATGCCTTCCAGGACGTACTCGATTTCGCCTACTACTCGGGTTGGCGGCGCAACGAGATCACGCACCTCTCGTGGGCAGAGGTCGATCTGGCCGGTGGCGTGATTCGGCTGACACCGAGGCGTTCAAAGACAAAAACCGGTCGGGTGCTGCCGATTTCACCGCCGCTTCGAGAGGTGCTGAAGCGTCGCGAGCAAAGACGACGCGCTGACGACTCCCGCGTGTTTCATCGGGATGGAGTTCCCGTACGCACGTGGCGTCATGCCCTACGCGATGCCTGTCGCCGCGCGGAGGTGCCCCACCGCCTTCTGCACGATTGCCGACGAACGGCGGCACGCAACTTGGTTCGGGCCGGCGTTCCTGAACGTGTCGCCATGATGCTGACGGGACACAAGACTCGCGCCGTCTTCGATCGGTACAACATTGTGAACGAGCGTGAACTCCTTACTGCTGGGCAGCGACTCGTCGAGTACCTCAATCCTGCGAAAGCGAAGTCACGGCGAGCCGCCGGCTAAGACGCGATTCCCGCGAGGTCTCACACGATCGAATCTCGCTTCTCGAGGTTGTGTCGTGCACACAGCAGCTGGACGTTGGCGGCGGTGACCGAGGTGCCGCCTCGCGAGAACGGAACGTCGTGGTCGAAGTGCAGTTCGTTGCTCGCTCCGCAAATGACGCGGCAAGGATAAGAAGCTACGTATCCGCAACTGGTTCCGCAAACCCATGATCGAAGAAGTGTATTGAACGCGATACCGATCCACCTCACTACGAAGTCATTCGTAGATCGTGCCTTCGTCGAGGCTGCGAGCCGATCTCGTCTGTCGGCTCTCTCCAGATGCTTCCAGCGCCACGTCGGTTTACGGCGCCATCGCCGCAATCACCCCCTGGCGCGTGTAGTCGATCGGCACGATCCGGTAGCGATACACCATCGCGTGCTGCCCGACCACATATCCGTGCTGCGCATCGGGAAACGTCACCGCCTGGGCGCGCGCCGGCAGAGTGAAGGGCCTGGAGGCAAAGTTGCGTCCTCCGTTGAACGAATAGCCGATGCCACCGCCTTCACCGATCGCGACGATGATCTTGCCCTCGCCGACACCGTGGACGCTGGGCCATAGGCGCTGCGTGACGGACCGCGTCCAGGTCGTGCCTCCATCCCCGGTCCAGTAGATCTCCTCGCCTTTCTCCATCACGACGATCCCGTCTTTCTCAGTCCAGAACCTGACGGTGGTGATGGGCCGCTTGCTTTCCGGAATCACTGACAGGGTCCAGGTCTGTCCACCGTCGGCCGTCCTGCCAAACGCATTCCCGGTCGTTCCGTCGATGGCTGCTCCTGCTCTTCCGCCCGCGAACCCCACAGTCGGTGAGAGAAAGTGTGCCGCATGCAATAGGCATGGCAGTTTTCGCGGTAGCCCGCCGACACTGGCGTCCACGCTGCAGCGGCTCTCCGGCTTCCAAGTCTTACCGCCGTCATTGCTGCGGCGCTGCGTCGCCTGAGGGGAATTCTCGAATTCGAACCCGTTCTGTGGGCTCAGGAACCACAGGCCATATGAAGTACCGCTGACGGTGGATAGCTCCGCCCACGTGCTTCCGTCCCTGGTGCCCAGAATCTTTCCACTCGTTGTCATCGCCCAGCCGTTCTTCGCGTCCAGGAAGAACACCTTCGACAGGTCGGCGTCGGTGGCCTCTGGATCGCCGCCAAGCTGCACCTGCCATGTGGTCCCGCCGTCGGCTGTGAACAGGATGGTTGACTTGGCTCCGACGGCCCAGCATGTCTCAGGTCCGACGCACGCCACCGCATTCAGGTTGATGTCCTTGTTGAACGGCACCGGCTCCCAGATTGCCTTGAACTTCGGGGCAGCAGCCGCTCCCGCCGGTTTTGCCGGTGGTTTGGGTGCGGGGACTTGGGCCGCAGCGGTCACGACGGCGAGGACGAAACACGCTATCGTTGCCTTAATCTTCATTCCGACTCCTTAGACGAATTGATGAGGCGCACGCCACGACGGGCTCCCCCGGCGCTGGGAGTGTAAGCCCTGAGACAAGGGGCCGCAAGCGTCACGCCAAACGGGAGGGACTTCAGAAAGTAGAAGGGGTAGAGACTGCAGGTTTCCGCGCGATAGCGACGCGAAGCTGAGCAACACTGTTCGAACGTTGGAGGCACGATCCAGTCGGCGATGCTCTCGTATATACCGTGCAAGTTGGACCTTCGAGATGTCCTGATCTGGATAGATTAGGCGGTCGGGTGCGAGATGTGGGCACCCGCGACTGTCGCCGTCGACGATGACGACGCGGTTTTGCGTGGCATATGGCGCCCGTTGACAACCTGAGCCGTCCATGAAAGCCTCCGCGTTAGGCAAGGCGTTAGAGCTACGCCAAGTCTAATCGGCCTTCTCTGCGGAACCAGCTCTGCTCCAGAGAGGCGGCAAGACAGCGATGGGCAGGACGAAACGCGCCGTGACATCGAAAGCGCCATGGCCATTCGATTGGGCGGGTGTGAGGACGCAGCGAGTCACACACACGCCTCGCGCTGTCATTTTTTCTCAAGGCGATCCGGCCACGAGCGTCTTGTTCGTCGAGACGGGCGCCGTGCGGCTTTCGGTCGTGTCCCACACCGGGAAAGAGGCCGTCGTTGCCCTCATCGACGACGGCCATTTTGTCGGCGAGGGCTGCCTCGCGGGCCAGACCAGGCGCATGGCGACCGCGACGGCCGTCCTCCCCTCCACGCTCCTGACCATCGAGAAGGACGAAATGACGCGGCAGCTCCACACGCACGCTGCGTTCTCCGACCGATTCCTCTCGCACATGTTGACGAGAAACATTCGGATCGAAGAAGACTTGGTCGATCACTTGTTCAACTCGAGCGAAAAACGACTCGCCCGCACACTCCTGCTCCTCGCGCGATACGGTGAACCGCTGATACCGGAGCGTGCGCTTCCGATCCCGTCGCAGGAACTGCTGGCAGAGATGGTCGGCACGACGCGCTCGCGCATTAATTTCTTCATGAACAAGTTTCGCAAGCTCGGGTTCATCGAATACAACGGCAGCTTGAAGATCAACAGCTCTCTCCTGAGCGTCATGCTGCACAACTGATCGCCTGAAGAAACTCCAGCGACGGAGGCTGGACTCGCCGACCATGTCTGGGCCATCGAAGACATCGTCGCCCCCCTCTGGTGAGCCCGAGAGCCTGCTCGTGCGGGTCGAGCGGTTACGCCAGCAGGCCGAAGACTTCCGACGAACGGTCGAAGACGAGCAACGGGTGCTCGTCGAAGAGTTACGTGTCCTTCGGGCCAACAGACCCGTCTGAGCGACGGACGTCTTCATCGACGCTTCCGGCGAACCGGCGTCTTCGTCGCTTGCCACGCTATCTGCATGTCGTTCTGAATCGCCCTCTCCCGGATACGAAGTGACCGCCTATCGCTGGCGGACATGTTCGTGGCTGTTGGATACTGGCGATTCTGTCTGAGCACTTTTCCGACATGGTCGTCGTGGATGGTTATTTCTTCCTCTTCCGCGTCGATGCTCACAAAGCCCGCATCGAGGAGATAGCGAAGGAGTTCTTTCGCCTCATCGAGCGAGAGCAGAAGATGCCTGCCCGGACGCTTCTGCTTCCCCCGCAGTTCTGGGCGGCTAGGGCACCGTGGCTGTTTTGAAATCGGATCGTCATAGTTGTGTTGGACCACTCGCCCGGACTGTTCGAGATAGATCCACCGAGGTTTGTCCGGGTCCACCCCCACGTCGTCATCCGCGACGTTGACCATGGTCGAAGCACTGAGCATCCTCATCCAGTTGGGGTCCCCGGCATGCCAGCCCCAGACTTTCAACGCCATCGCCTTTTCTCTCCTTTTCAGTCACGCCAGCCAGACCCGGTGCAACGAACTCGTGATCGGTCCTCCCCCACTTGACCCTGTCGTGGTGTTCCCCTTCGGCTCGGTGTGCGCCGCGATGCTCAGGGCGCTCGTGATGGAGAACTTTCTGTCCCGCGCTGGAAATGGCCTGTTTGTGCGATCGACCACATAGCAAGGAACGAGCCTACAGCGACGGCGGGCGGCGCGATTCCTCGACTGGCGTGGAGAATCCAAGGGGCCCTTCTCACTGCGACCGCGACTGTTTGAGGCTCCTACCGAACGATCCCGACGTGCTCCCTTCCCAAGGGTGCGCAATATTGCACAGCGGACCGCACTGGCACTTTGCTATACCTCCCAGATTGATTCTGTCAGACAGCATTCTCACGAGGCGACGAAAGCGGGGAGGCTTTATGCGGCATCGCGACTGCCCTATCTGTCATCAACCCGGCCGCGTGTTGGAGTATTCAAGCGACGACGCGGCCGTGGAGTATTACCGCTGCGACGACTGCTGGCATGCATGGTCTCACGACACGCAGAACGCAGGTGCGCCGTCGTCGCACGTAACACAGGCGCCGAACACGACTGCGTACCGGCTCCCGCAAAGGGCGTCTGCCCTCTTCACCGACTAGGGATGTCAGGCTCTGCCTCGCTTTCGATGCGGTAACAGTGGGGGCAGTACCGCCCCCCATCAATCCCAGTCTCTGACTTCGTCCATCTGTGACCGACACGCCCGCACTCTTCGCGTCGCTTCTTTATTTCTTCCGAAGCGAGGCGGCCTCGGTGCCGTTTCACTTCCTCTAGGGTCATGCTTCATCGCCTTCCGTTTCGTCGCCCTCCGACTTGCGCACGTTGGCCTATAGTTTTAGTGGGCCTCTCTTCGAGCATCGTCCACCACTGCGCCACTAGGTCACGCATCCACTCCCGCTGTTGGGGACGGTTGTCAGCTGCTCCTCGTAATGCCTGGGTGTGGATATTACGAGTGTTCTATTCGTTTTCTGCGCGTCGAGAAGCTGTCGCGTGACCACTCCGACGCTACCCGGACGTAGTCACCTGACGACCGATGTGACTGCGTGCCCAGAGGCGACCTGGGTCAACGCGTCGATCGTTTGAGCGCCGCCGCTGTTCAGCAGGTCAACGCGCCCGGGCGGGCCGCGATGTCGTCGAGGGCCGGGCTTCCACGAGGATCAGCGCCAGCCGTCGCGGGCGCTTGCGGCTCGGTGCTCGATGAGCCATCGTTCGCTGACGAACCCAAGGTCCAGGTCATCGCTGGGCCAGAGCCGAGAGCCTGTGACGAAGAGCAACACGCCGCTGGCAACAAGGGCCATCCACAGGAACGTCACGGGCCGCATCGCCAGCCACAGCAGCCCGATGCCGAGCGCGAAGGCGACCACGCGCATGAGCGCGCGTCTGGGCACGTTTCGACGCTGATTGCGCGCTCCCCAACGGTGCCAGCGCACGTTCATGAGGTGTTCGGCACTCGTCGGTGCGAGCTGGTGGATCAGCTCCGCGTTGCCGGCGGCCGCTGCGACGCCCGACATCAGGCGCGACTCCCCATGAAGGCCGCGTACTCCCGAACGGCGTCGAGCCTGCTCGCGGTCCACTCCTGCCCGCACCGCTCGCACCGCCAGTCAGCGCCGTATCCTGGTGCGTCAGACACGGACGGATGCGACTTATGGCACAAGGCACACTCCGCGACCTCGAGAACAATCGCGGCGCCCGTCGGCGGGGTCACGGCCCCACTTCCGTGTTATGCAGAATCTCTGCGATCGTGAGCGGGGGCTCCTGGCCGACGAGGCCGATCAAGACGAGGGGCGGCAGGAATCCCGTGACGAGCAATACCCCCCAACTGCGCCACGATTCTGCGCCCAACAGCAGGAACAGCGCCGTTCCTGAGAACAGCCACGAGGCGGCGACCACATACGACAGCTGCGCTCGCGTCATGCGAGTAATGACAGACATGTGCCCAAACCCTTTCGGCGTGAGAAGCCGCAACGAGGCTCGGCTGGACGACGGATTCGCCCGAGCCGACCAGAGACCACGCTGATCTCCTTGGCTACAGGGCTTTGATGAGGAATCCCGGAAGGACTCGGCGCGGGCAGTGGCTCAGGAAAGCAGTGTATACATATTATACACCCCGGTGAGCCACGGCCCAGAAGGGCAGTGCCGCCAAAGGGAAATGAGGTGATTTAGGGGCATAACTACGATAAGCAAGACGCCTGATCGCGTCGAGAAACCGCTCGCGCCGGCGACGCTGAACCGTTCGAGCAGGGATGGATGCGGGACTCGGTAGCTTCCTGCTACGGAGTCCTTGGCCGGGCCTTGTCCTGTTTCTTTTGCTCCTCTTGTTTCTGTTTCTTCACCTGCTGTTGCTTGCTCTTTTCTTTGTCCTTCTTGCCACCCTTGTCTCCCATGCCTGCTCCTTGCCAGCCATTATGACTCGTGACGGCGAGTGAGTTTGAATCGTTGCCGTCGTCCGATTTTGCTCGGCTTTCGTCGCTTTGCGTCTTCCGAAGCCTTCAGGACGGCAAATTGCTGTCCGCTGGCGTGAAGGTCGAAACCCGTAAACTGACCTTCAGACCAGAGGCGCGGCTTATCCGCATCGAAAGAAGCTCTCTGGACGGTGTAACGAGCGACCATGATTTTCTAATCCATCCGTTCCGAGAGGTGGGCTACTTCTTCGGCAAGCCACCTACCTTCTGCAGCTTCGCTTCCAGCGTGGACCGCTCCTGCGCGGGCGCGTTCGCCAGTTTCGCTCGAAGCTTCTGCCGCTTTTCCTTCCGGTGACGCCTCCTGTGGATTCCGGTTGGCCGCAGACTTCCAGTCATGGCATTCCCTCCATCCAAACCACGATAAAAGCCTGGCCTCGCGGACGGACGGACCCGCCAGAGAAAGAAGCAGGCACCACACTGCCCGCCAGGCGTTGTCAACTTCTGGATTTTTCTCCCGGGACATCGGGCGCCCCGTGAAATGCCCGGACACCCACCGTGACGTGGTCGAAGCGCTGCTGGCGCGCGAAGCGATCCCGAACACGTCGTGAACGGGATCGTCTCGCTTAGCGCTTGGATCGGCGCCAACGCTCGCCTCATCGGGCTTGCCCTCGCAGCCCACGTCAGACGTGATAGCCGACGCGCCTCAGCGCCGGCAACAACTCTTCATGAACGGCGTCAAGGAGGCGATCGACCGCAGGCGAGTCACGCCGAAAATCGCGGCGACGTCTGGCGGCACGGGCGTCATCCAGACCTCGTAAGCCGCGGAGTAGCCGAGCGACCGCTGGCTCGATCCCTGCCTTTTTTCTCACGGCCGCACAAAGTTCATCCACCGAGCGGTCCACGTGTCCTTCCGCGTCGCCGACTGTGAGACGACGGGCAAACTTCTCGACGACCTGGAGGGCTGTTTCGACGGAGGTGACATTTTCGTTCGCCACGCTGATTCCTGACATCCAGCCCGGCGCTACGCCGGTATTGCTGCCATCGCGAACACGCCGTTGTGGGTGTGGGAAAGGAACTTCGCGTCCAGAAGCGCGGCAGAGACTGCGTCCCACGTCCGGGAATCGAGACCGAACAGGCGCTGGGCCTGGGACGCCGTAAGCCTACGACCCGGCATCTCGAGGTATTCCGCGCGGATTCGGCGCACCAGTTCCGCAAATGAGCCGTTCACACCCAGACGCGCGGCCACAATGGGCCTCCCTTCAGGAAAGAATCTCTGGGAGGAGTCGAACGCGGGTCGCATATTTGTGCGCGTTGTGGCGCAGTGGACTTCAGCGCCGGCGCGACCGCGCCGGCCGGCGTCGTAGCCAGCCATCAGAGTCCGTGCCCGGACAATCACGCTGTTCAGATCGAGCTCCGCAACCTCGCACCAGTAGGACAGCCACGGCGATCCCGATAGAAACGCTCGGGCGCTGGCACTGTCGGTCGGCGCTCCGTTCGGATTGCGCGCATCTCGAAAGGCTTGACTGATGACGCGCGCAGCGAGGGACCGGTGGGCGGCAGGTCGCTGCACGGGCTGGGTGAACGGCTGCAAAACAATACGCATCTGAAGGGCCTTGTCACCATCAGAGAAGCCGAATCGAGCAACGGGCCATTCCCGCCGATCTCACGGAACCGGATGGCGACACGCCGGCCGAGAGTGCCACGTTCGGGAAAAGCTTTGGTGAGGGCTGTTACTCAGGGTCGGGGAGGTTCCCCGGCGGAGGTGCGGCAGTGCTCAAGAAAGCGAGGCGAGCCGAGAATACGCGCTTTCCGAGGCACAAGCAAGGGGACGAGAGATGAACGTCGAGAACGTGGACGTCATGTATGACGCGAACACACATTCTCTGTCTGGCTCTCGGGGTGCGACGTGCAAGCTCTACTTCTTCGAGAACAGCATGAAGAACTTGGCACCGTACTGCGGGCTGCTGCCCTGTCTGTTCGCTTCCGCGATTCCCACTGATACACAACCGCCTTGTTTGCAGCGCCAAGCCGGCGTGCCAAAGCCCCCTGCGTGAGACGCATACGTCGACGCAACTGTCGCAAGTGCTCATCGTAATCGTCAGGGACGGTTGGAAGCGGCGCAGGGCACACGCCGATTCGGGCCGCCGACGTCGCATTCGGAGAGCTCCCTCGCGGCAGCGTAGAATTGCGGCACGTCATGACGCGAACGATGTCCGACACGCTCGCGGGCCGCTATCGCATCGAGCGGGAAATCGGTGCCGGCGGCATGGCCACCGTGTACGAGGCGATCGACACGCGTCACGATCGGCGTGTCGCGATCAAGGTGATGCGAGACGATGTAGCGGCGGCGGCGGGCGCGGACCGCTTTCTGCGTGAAATCCGCATCGCGGCGCAACTCACCCATCCCCACATCCTGCCGCTCATCGACTCGGGTGAAGACTCCGGCTCGCTGTTCTACGTGATGCCGTACATCGATGGCGATACGCTGCGCGCCCGACTCACGCGCGCGGGCGAACTGCCAATGGCTGAGTGCCTCTGGATCCTGCGGCACGTGCTCGAGGGGCTCGCCTATGCGCACGCACGAGGCGTCGTGCATCGCGACATCAAGCCGGAGAACGTGCTGCTGATCGATCGGCACGCGCTCGTCGCCGATTTCGGTGTCGCCAAAGGACTCACCGACGACACACCGACAACGGCCACCACCAGCTTGATGACCGTCGCCGGCACGATCCTCGGGACGCCGGCCTATATGGCACCCGAGCAGATCGCAGGAGAACGGGCTGACCATCGCGCCGATCTGTACGCGGTCGGAGTTCTCGGGTATGAGATGCTGACCGGCCGCTTGCCGTTTCACGCGGCGACGCCACAGCAGATGCTGGCAGCGCACCTGGCCACATCAGCGGCGCCGATCCAGACGTATCGGCCAGCCGTTCCGGTTCGGCTCGCCCAGGCCGTGATGCGCTGCCTGGAGAAGCACCCGTCCGATCGCTGGCAGGCCGCGAGTGAACTGCTCGCGCATCTCGAAGCGATGGCGGCAGATGGATACCTCACGTCGGCGCCGGCCGTGGCGGCGAATCAGCTCGTGGAGCGCCAGTTTACGCTGAGCGAGCGTGTCTGTCGCAAGCTCAATCGCGCGACGCTCGATCCACGCGTCATCGGCGACCGCCTCTCGTATGTGGACAACCAGGTGCACTCCGACGTCCTGGTGTTCTTCCTGCACGGCCTGGGCCTCGATCATCACGACTTCGATCCGGCGCTCGAACGATTGCCGTACCGCGGCCTCAGCCCGACGCTCTACGGCTGCGAGCCGGGTCGTCCCACGCGCATCTCGCTCTCGCTGGCGGATCACACTGTCATCCTTCGTGAATGGCTGCGGGATGTCGTGAACCAACTCGAACCGTCCATCGTCGTGATGGTGGGCTTCTCCCTTGGCGCCGACATGGGCTTCGATCTGCTGCTGTCGCCGCAGGACGATCCGGCTCCGCGTATCGACGGCTTCCTGTCCTTCGACTGCAATCTGAGCCTCGAGACCTGCTTCGTGTCCCGCGTCCTCGCAGGCATGGCGCCCGATCGCCCTGACACGCTCGTGTCCGATCTGCAGCGGCTTGGCGGCACGGCGGCCACGCTCAATGAATGGCTCAACATCCACGGCTACCTGGTCAAGGTGCTGCGCAAGTTCCAGGCCGACGCTGTGCTTCTGCAGCGCGCGGCGGCCGACATCGTGCGGCCGCTCCAGGAAACGGAAGGGTTCGAGGTATTCGCACGATGGTTCAAAGGCGCGCGCGAACGGGGTGTCGTGCTGCGTCTCGTTTTCTCGGACGCGGAAGCGGTGCGCGATGCGCTCGCGCGGCTCAAGCTTGAAAACCTCGATCGCGGTATCCTCGGCGAAGAGTTTCCGCAGCACGAGGTCACGATCGTTCCCAATACCGATCATTTCGATCTGATGGCGGCCGATCGCCTGTTGATGCGTCAGGTGGACGAGCTCGTCGCCGCGGCACGCGCCCGCGGCCGTCATCCTTCGAGGTGAAGCGTGAGTTCGAGGATGCGTTGCCACAACACGGGTGAGGGTGTCCGCTTCCGCGATTCCCACTGATACACAACCGCCTTGTTTGCAGCGCCAAGCCGGCGTGCCAAAGCCCCCTGCGTGAGACGCATACGTCGACGCAACTGTCGCAAGTGTTCATCGTAATCGTCAGGGACGGTTGGAAGCGGCGCAGGGCACAGCTCCTGGCCACTGAAGCAGCGGTAGTGCTTCGCGAGGAACCGTTCACCTGCGCCGCGCGACGCAAAGCGCATCGGCCGGCCGAAGACCGACCTGACACTGAAATGTGCTTCGAGTCGTCCTGTTCGAGCGGCGGCCTGGAGCGTTCGAACGTGCACGCCGAGATCCTTGGCCAGGGCCTCAAGCGGTAACAACTCCTCCTGTTGTTGGTGATAAACGACCGCTGCCCTGGCACGCTGGAGAATCACCGGAGACACAAGTCGTCGCCCACTGTCCCAGGTGCGCAGGGTCTCGAGGGGCACCGACAACAGGGCAGCAAACTCACGTTGCTTCAACCCCGCAGCCCGGCGCAGCTCGCGAATCTCGCTCATCGTTGACGACACGATGCCATTCGCGGCATCGGTCGTCCAGCGCCCTCCGGCGTACTTGGCCGGAGGTCAGGCGCTGTTTTGGCGATGTGCGATGTGTCGCAAATATTGGTCCGCGGCGAATCATTGAGGAAAGGCACCGATCGCGAGTTCGCCAAGATGCGGCGCAAACTCGCAAGACCGGTCACTTTTTTCGATTTGTGTTCGCCGTCGATTTTCTTCGGATCGAAAACCGGCGAATTCTTTGGGAAATGGCGCGCCCGCCGCGACTCGAACGCGGGACCCCCGGCTTAGAAGGCCGGTGCTCTATCCAACTGAGCTACGGGCGCGTGTGGCTGGAATCCATAGTGTAACGTGGCCGTTGGGGTACTCTTCTTCAGTCCAGCCGCATGCCGCGAAGCAGATCCCTGAAGCGCGCGTCCGACCGGAGGGCGTCAAGCCGAGGGTCACATTTCACCAACAGCGTGAGCCAGAGCGACAGGTCCTTGGAGGCTTCCCCGAGCCACTCGAAGACCCGATCCGTCTCCCCAAGCCCGGCATGGATGAGGGCCATTGCATACGGCTCCACGTAGCGCTCTTGGGCGCGTTCTTCCAGTTCGCGCAGAAGCTCCCGGGCCTCGTCGTGACGACCCGACGCCGCGCAGGCGTGAGCCAACGATCCCAGACAAATCGGCATGCGCTTCCACAGCTCTGTGCCGGTTCGTAGCGCAGCGAGGGACTCCTCATACCTCGACATCTGCTCGTACGCCAGGCCGGTCCACATGTAGGACTGCGGGAAGTTCGGATCGAGCTCGTGCGCCTTGCGACATTCTTCGATCGTCGCTTCGTGGCGGCGGCCAAGCCATAGCAGCCACGCCGCATGGTGGTGCAGCACGACTGACAGCGGCTCCAACTCCTGTGCGCGACGAATGTGGACGAGGGCTTCGTCCAGGCGTCCCTGGGCTTGCAGTGTTTGCCCGTACCAGTCATGCGTGGCCCAGGAACCGGGATTCAGCTCCATCGCGTGCCGGAACCCCTTCTCGGCCTGGGGCCAATCCCAGTCGAAGGCGCGCACGAACGCCAACGAGCTATGAGCCTCGGCAAGCGTCCCGTCCACGTCCACGGCCCGGTTCGCAGCCTCTCGCGCTTTTGCAAGAGGCTGCCTGGCCGGCAAGACGCTCATCGCGCCCAGAATGATGTAACAGTCAGCGAGCGCCGCGTACCCCAGGGCGAACTCGGGGTCCTGCTCGATCGCCTGCTCGCAATACTGGATGCCCTTCTCGAGGCTCGCCGGCGTGCGCTTGAGGAAGTGGTATCTCGCGTTGAGATACAGCTGGTACGCCTCACGGTTGTCCGTGGAGCGCCGTGCGAGTTGTTGCTTTTCCTTGCCGCTCAGACGGATGCGCAGCTTGTCGGTGATCTGTCGCGTGATTTCCTCTTCAACCTCGAAGAGATCAGTGAGAGGTCGATGCAAGCGCTCGCCCCAGAGCTGTTTGTTGGCGACGGCATCGACCAGCTCCGCCTGTACGATCAAGCGTCCATCGCGCGTGACGACCTTGCCTGACAGTAGCATCCGAACACCGAGCTCGCGCGCCACGACTCGCGGATCGACCTCGTGTCCCTTATAGCGGAACACGACGCTGCGGGGAATCACGCGGAGTCGTGAGATCTGAGAAAAGCTGTTGATGAGGCTCTCAGCAATGCCGTCGCTCAGGTACTCCGCATCGGGACCGCCGGCGTTGGTGAAGGGAAGCACCGCGAGCGAGTCCGCGGCCTCCTCGTCCGCCTTGCGGAACGCCGCGAGGCTCCGCAAATCGAACGCGAGATCCCGAGCCGACTGGAAGCGCTCGTGCGGGTGTTTCTCCAGGCAGTGGCGAAGCACTCGGGAGAGCTCCGGCGGGAGGCCATCCATCGCCATCGGCTCTTCGTTGAGAATCGCGACCAGCGTCTCGGCCGGCGACGGCCGCTCGAAAGCGCGGCGGGCTGTGACCGCCTCGTAGATCACGCAGCCAAGAGAAAAGATGTCGCTCGTAGCCTCGGCTTTCTCACCTCGGACCTGCTCGGGCGACATGTAGCCGATGGTCCCCATCACCGTGCCGGCTTCGGTCCCAGTGAATGCAGCCGTTTCATTGCCCACCGCTTCGTGGGATTCCCGGCGGGCCAAGCCAAAGTCGAGGATCTTGACCCGGCCACTGGAGGTCAAGAAGATATTCTCCGGTTTCAGGTCGCGGTGCGTGATCCCTTGCGCGTGCGCCGTTGCGAGGGCCTCAGCGACATCGAGGGCCACTGCTGCGACGTCGCGCGCGGGCAGGGGCCCGAGCGCGATCCGGCTGCGCAATGTCTCGCCCTCCAGCAACTCCATGACAATGCACGCACTGGCGCCAGACTGCTCGAAGCCGTAGATCTGCGTGATATTGGGATGGTTCAGGGACGCGAGCACTTTGGCTTCACGGTGGAACCGGGCCAGGCGCTCGGGGTCTGACGCAAAGGCTTCCGAGACTAGCTTCAGCGCGACGTGGCGATCAAGCTGGGTGTCTCGCGCGCGGTAGACCTCGCCCATGCCCCCGCGGCCGATGAGCGCCACGATCTCATAGGGCCCGAGGCGCGTGCCAGGCGTAAGCGCGGCCGACGGGAAGGCTGGCATGCCCGAACACTATACTGATTCATTCGCACGCGTGTGCGCCATCAAGATTCGGGTGACACGAGCGACATGGCAGACATCGATCGCAGTGTGACGGATCGGCCCGCGCCCGTCGATCGCGATCGGTCACGTCTATTCGATCATGCGCACCACCACCTTGCCCTTCGCGCGGCCGCTCTCGAGGTACGCGACCGCCTCGGCGACCTGCGCGAACGGAAACACGCGGTCGACCACGACCTCGAGCCGACCCGCGTCGATCAAACCCGCGAGCTCGGCCAGGTCCTCGCCGCTCGGGTGCATAAACAAGTAACGGTACCGGACCCCGCGCCGGCGCGCCGCCAGCCGCGTACCGAGGCTCACCAGCCAGAACAGCGCCGCTAGACCCGCGCCGCGGCCGAGGTCCTTGCGCGCGGTCTCGGGCTCCGGCAGTCCCGCGATCGACACCACCAGCCCCCCGCGCTTCACCACCGCGAAGGAGCGCAACAGCGTGTCGCCTCCGATCAGATCGAAGGCGCCGTCATACTCGCGGAGCTCGTCCTCGAAGCGCTGCCGCGTGTAGTCGACGACCACCTCCGCGCCGAGCCGCCGGACCAGCGCCTCACCGCGCGGCGACGCCGTCGTCGCCACCTCCGCGCCGAGGATCTTGGCCAGCTGCACCGCGAAGGTCCCGACCCCGCCCGCGCCGCCGGGGATGAAGATCCGCTGGCCCGGCGCGACCCGTAGCTCGTCGCGCAGCGCCTGCAGGGCCGTCAATCCGGCTAGCGGCACCCCACCCGCCGCGTCGAAGTCGAGCGTCGTCGGCATGCGAGCCACCAGCGCCTCGTGCACGCATGCATACTCCGCCAGCGCCCCCATCTCGTCCTTGTCGACCCGCGCGTACACCCTGTCCCCCACCGCGAAGCGCGTCACCCCCGGACCGCACGCCTCGACCGTGCCCGCCAGATCGTTGCCCAGCGCGATCGGCAGAGGATAGCGACGGATCACCTTCAGCTTGCCGTCGCGCGTCTTGAAGTCGACGGGGTTTAGCCCCGCCGCGTGCACCCGGATCCGCACGCATCGCTCGCCCGGCTCCGGCACCGGCATCTCGCGCAGCTCCGCCGCCTCCGGGCCGCCATATCGAGTAAGGACGTATGCTCGCATGTCGGCCCAGTGTACCCGCCTGCTCGCAGAACACTCCCGCAGCGACACCTCGTTGTTGGCCAGGCGGGTCATGACGGCCGGCAGGCGTGAAGGCCGCCGCCATCTCCACGGCGGTCGTATACTAACGGCTCGTACGAGGTGATTCGATGATGCAGCTCTCAGAGCACTGTCGGCGTGCACGGATGATCGGGCTTGGCGTTGTCTGCGCTTGTATCGCCGTCCCGCTGTCCGGCGCGGCCCAGCAGACGGTTCCGTTCGAGAACGGTTCGCCAATCGCACCGGCTGGATTCGAGCCGCAACCGATTCCGGCCGAGCCGATTGAATACGACACCGCCGAAGTGATGCGGATCCGCGTCGTCCCCGTCGCTCGCGGACTGGTGAATCCGTGGAGCCTGGCCTTCCTTCCTGACGGCACCATGCTGGTCACGGAGAAGGAAGGGCGCTTGCGGATCATCCGCCATGACGTGCTCGACCCCAAGCCCATCCCCGGTGTTCCGGCCGTGCGCGTCCAAGGCCGATCGGGGTTGATGGACGTTCTGCTCCATCCGCAGTTTGCCGCCAACCGCTTCATCTATTTCTCGTACCTGAAACCCGTCGGCGGCGAGAGACAGGCTGCGTTGACCGTGGCTCGTGGCCGCTTCGATGGCTCCGCGATTACCGATCTCACGGACATCTTCACTTGTGGCGCAGGCGTCGGTGGGCCCTCGCGGCTCGCGTGGGGACGTGACGGCAAACTCTATATGACCACTCCCAGCGGCGGGAACGGGAGCGGCTCACAGGATCCGAACACCTACTCGGGCAAAGTGCTCCGCCTCAACGACGATGGCACCGTGCCGCAGGACAATCCCTTCGTCGGACGCGCCGGACACAAGCCGGAGATTTACACGTTCGGCCACCGCAATTCGCTGGGGCTCGCCGCGCATCCGATGACAGGGGAAATGTGGCAGAGCGAAATGGGTCCAAACGGAGGCGATGAAATCAACATCCTGAAGCCAGGCGCCAACTATGGCTGGCCGATCGTGAGCCTCGGACGCAGTTACCCGGGACCCTGGCAGTCACAGACGTTCTCGAAGGAGGGGATCGAATCGCCGGTCGTGTACTGGATGCCGGCCATCTCCCTGTCCGGCATGGTCTTCTACACGGGCAGACAAGCTCCCGAAATGGAAGGGCGATATCTTCGTCGGCGGACAACGGACCGGCGAGATCCCTGGAACGGGTCATCTCGAGCGAGTGCTCGTCAACGAGAAGCTGGAGGAACTCCGCCGCGAGCCACTGCTCGTTCCGCTGCGGATGCGCATCCGCGACGTCCGGCAGGGTCCCGACGAACTCCTCTACGTCCTGGTCGATCACGAGAACGGAGGCGTCCTGCGGATCGAGCCGTCCGCTTCGCAGCAGAAACCGACGACCTCGTCAGCGCGACCGCCGCGCTGACTCAGGGAAAGCCTCCCTGCTAAACTCGACCTGCTATGACGAAACCACGTGCCGTCGCTCGCTTTCTGACGTTGATTGGGATCGGGTGTATGGGGCTGGTGTCGAGTGGTTACCAGCTACCCAACCGATCGTCATCGACCACGCGGTCGTACACCGTCCCGAGAACCTCGTTCGGGCAGCCAGACCTGGAGGGCGTTTGGACGAATAACAACGCAACGCCCTTGCAGCGTCCGGCGGCGTGGGCGGACAAAGCGTTCTTGACCGACGCCGAAGTCGAGCGGGTCAAGAAGGCGAGCCGAGAACTGGAGCAGAATGGCGATGCGCTATTCGGCGACGAGCTCATCCTCGATACGCTAGAAGGCAAGCAGAAGCCCGAGTCGCACGACACTGAGACTGGCAACTACAACGCGTTCTGGCTCCCGGGCCGCGAGTTCGACAACAGGACGTCGCTGATCATCGATCCGCCAAACGGCCGGATTCCACCCGAGACGCCGGACGCACAAAAGCGACGCGCGGCACTGGCCGAACGGCGACGCCTTCACCCTGCGGACGGTCCCGAGAATCGCGGCCTGAGCGAGCGATGCATCACCTTCGGTGTGCCACGTTTCCAAGCCGCATACAGCAGCGTGTACCAGATCGTGCAGTCCCCCACACACGTCGTCTTCAATATGGAAACCATTCACGACGCGCGAATCATCTCGCTCGACGCGGGCGCGCCTCTACCTGGACAGATACAGCAGTGGCTCGGTAACTCCCGCGGGCATTGGGAGGGGGACACGCTGGTTGTGGAGACAAAGGGCTTCTCGCCCAAGAGCAACTTCATGGGCTCTTCAAGCAACCTCCACCTTGTCGAGCGTTTCACCCGCATCGCGGCCGACACGCTTCAGTACGAAGCAACGATGAACGATCCAACGACATGGGCGCGTCCCTGGACGGTCCGCATCCCATTCAAGAGCACTACGGAGCCGCTGCTGGAGTACGCATGTCACGAAGGGAACATCGGGATGTCCGGCATTCTCGCGGGGGCGAGGAAGCAGGAAGCCGACGAGGCTGCCGCACGCTGAGATCGTTGCTCGGGGTCACCCCCACTCGGGCTCGAACTGGAATGCGCCGCCGGCCACTTATTGCGGCGTGACCCTCGCCAGCGTTCGGGGCTCGACACGGTAGTTGTCGATGACGTTGAGGTTTCCGCGATCGAAGTCCCTGGTGTACACCATCCATCGGCCGTCCGGGGACCACGCGCCGCCATGAACATGCCACTTGCCCGCGCCAAACGTCATCTGCCGAGGGGCCCCTGTCGCGTGAGGCAATTCGTTCGCCCCCGTCGGGCGGACGAGCGTCAGCACGTAGCGATTCATGCTGAAGTGTCCGTCCGCGCTGTTGTACGCCACCGCGCTCCCGTCCGGGGCGACGCTCAACTCCGTGGCGTTCGCCTTCAGCAGCAGACGCTCCTCGCCCGTATCGAGGTTGGTCGCGATGATCTCGATTCGCCCATCCGCGCCGTTGCGCGTATAGATCGCCCGGCGACTGTCCAAATACCAGTCGAAGCGCAAGACTCCTGACACTCGACTCGGGTGTTCGTCGCGGCCATCGGGATGGATGAGCCACAACGCCGAGCCCCGTTGGCCAGGAGCGAGATACGCAATGGCCCGGCCATCCGCCGACCACCTCGGTGCGACTCGCGCATTCACCCACCAGTCGCCATCCATGGGGATCTCCTGCTCGGAAAGGCGATGGGGCGCTCCACCGTCCACGTCCGCGACCCACAATTGAAACGGCCCGCCGCGATTCGAGAGAAACACAACCTGCTTCCCATCGGGCGACCAGTCCGGCGTTCTGTCCTCCCGTTCGACCGGCGGATAGGTGAGCTGGCGCTCCGCACCAGTCTCCATGTCGTGGAGCCACAGCACCGACCGCCCGCCGCGGCTCGATTGAAACACGATCTGCCGGCCGTCTGGCGAGAAACGCTGCGCGAAGTTACTACCCCCGCTGAGCGAGATCTGCTCGTGCTCGGCCGCCGGGTTGGCGACGGGCATCCTGAAGAAGAACGTCTCATGGCTCCAGCGCGAGAAGGCGACGCGCCCTGTGGACGAGAGAATCGGGGTACTGACCGTGGCCCCGACCGTCAGCTGCCTGATCGTCCCCGTCCCGACCTGGACCTCCGAAACGTCTCCGCCCGCTCCGCCGGGAACGAACAGAAGGGAGCGGTCGTCGAGCGACCAGGTCGCGGCAGCGCGGCCGGCCGTATTGCTCGGGACCACCACGCGCGGTTCCCCGCCCGACGCGGCCATGAGATACAGAGTGGATGGCGAGCCGGTGGATACGCGGTTGAACGCGATCTCTTTGCCGTCGTGCGACCACGCTCCCCGCCAGTCGTTGGCGCCAGGCGGCGGAGACGTCAGGCGCATTTCCTGGCCGCTCTCGATATCAGCCGTCCACAGGGCCACGCTGTTGTTGGGCTCCAGCCGTGAGAACACGAGACGCCGTCCATCCGGAGACCACGGCTGCGAGCCGAGTGCACCCAATGACGTGAATCGATCCAGGTACTGAAGATGGGTCTGCGCGATCTTGCGGCGTGTTCCGCCCGTGGGGGGCACCCAATAGACGTTCATGCCGGTGCCATCGTCAGACACGAACGCGATCCGGGAACCGTCCGGCGACCAGCGCGGCATGGCTTCGTCGTTGGGGCCGCCCGCGACGAGACGAGGCTCTCCACCCCCGAGCGACATGACAGCAATATCCATCGATCCGTTCAAGGTGTAGTCGTAGGCCACCTGTGTAGCATCGGGAGACCAGCTCCCCGACAACGAAAGCCCATCGGTATCTGTCAGCGGGCTAATCGTCAAAGGCGGCGCGCTCGTCCCTGCCGGTGCCGGGCCGACGAAGCTCCATGCCCACCAGGCCGTGGCCGCAAGCGCGAGGACACCGAGGGCGGCCGCGCCGCCGACCGTCAGCGCACGCCATCGCGTTGCGCCCCCGACGGACGCTTGCTGCTGGTGGTGCCCCGAGTCGGCATCGCGCCGCATCCGCTTGAGGTCGACGAGGAGCTCCGAGGCGTGCTGATAGCGGAGACCGGCGTCTTTTTCCAGCAGCTTGTTGACGACGCCTTCGAGTTCCGGCGAAATCCTGGGATTGCGCTGTACCGGCGATTGCGGCGCTCGATTGAGGATCTGGTCGAAGATCGCGGCCGATGTCGCACCCATGAAAGGCGGCTTGCCCGTCAAGGCTTCGTAGATCACGGCACCCAGGGAAAACAGGTCGGTCCGTGGGTCCAGTTCCTTGCCCAGCGCCTGCTCGGGCGACATGTACGCGATCGTGCCCAGGGTGGCTCCATGGCCCGTCAGCGGCCCGACGCCGTTCGAGACTGTCAGGACTTCCTCTTCCGAGAGGTGATTCGTTTTGGCGAGGCCAAAATCAAGGATCTTCGCCTGCCCTCGATCCGCGATGAAGATGTTCGCCGGCTTGATGTCGCGATGAACAATCCCGGCAGTATGAGCAGCGTCCAGCGCATCGGCCAGCTGCGTGCCCAGTTCCAGGGCTTCGTCGTATTCGAGGTGCCCCTGCGTCGAAAGCCTCGCCTCGAGTGTCTGTCCCTTCATCAGTTCCATCACGATGAAAGGTCGGCCTTCGTGCTCGCCGATTTCGTGAATCGCACAGATGTTGGGATGATTGAGCGCGGCGGCGGCGCGGGCCTCCCGTTCGAATCGCGCAATCCGGACCGGGTCTTGACCAAACGCGTCTGGGAGCACCTTGATCGCCACCTCGCGTCCCAGTCTCTGGTCCTTCGCCCGATATACCTCCCCCATGCCACCTTTTCCAAGGGCGGAAAGGACTTCATAATGTCCAAGCGCTGTGCCCGGCTGAATCACCAGTAGATAGGACTACGGGCGGGACTTGACGTCAATGTGAAAGGCGTGGAGGCGAAGGGCGATCAGCGGTACCCGATTGACACAAGGTCTGGGCGTTGTGGTATACGAGGGCTCGATCCGACACTGTCCGGGAAGTTCTAACCCGGTGATTTCGACCATCAGCATTGAGGCATCGACTTATGCGCACATTCCTCGCCGCCGGTTTCGTGGTCCTCGTTCTCGTCGCTCAGGGTGGCACGGGCTCCGCTCAGAGCGCAGCGCCGCAACCCGCCGGTGATCCCGTCAACGGTAAGGCGGTGTTTGCCTTCGGGAATACCTCCTGCACGAATTGCCATGGGCTCGAGGGCCAGGGAGGCTGGGGGCCAGATCTGGCCGGCAAGGGCATCACGCTCGGCAGGGCTACGGCGGCGATCCGTAACCCGATATGGAGGATGCCCGCGTTTGTCCCCTCCCAACTGAGCGACAAGGAAATTGCCGACATGGTGGCGTACTGGAACACCTTGCCGGTCGCCCCGGCCATCGGCAAGTGGAGGACCGAAGCGCCCGCCGACGCCCCGCGCGGCCAGCAACTCGCCGTGAACATCGTCGGCTGCGCACAGTGTCATGGCGCCACGCTAAGCACTCCGCGCCATGGTGCCGCCGGATTGAACGCTGATTTCGAGTGGTTCAAGAAGCAGGTGTACAACCACGCGACTACGATGCCGGAACAATGGAAACTGCTCGATAGCGAAGACCCGGGCAGGACCCGGGGCCGCGTGCGGATGGGCAATTTCTCACCCAAACGGTTGCCGGAAGCGACGCTTCAAGAAATCTGGTCGTGGATCAATGACCTGGGAATGCTCGTACCTGTTGTGGCGCGACTCAGCGGCGGGCCCGCGGACGCGGCCGGAACGACCTACACATTGGATGTAGAGAATGAGGGTCTCAAACAGAAAGGCCTGACGGCTGAAGACGTGACGATCTCGCTCATCGTGCCGGCGGGCACCAAAGTGGTGTCAGCGACGGGAACGGGATATCAGGGCGTGAAGAAAGACGAAAAGTCCAACGGCGATGTGGCGGTATGGCGCGTTCCCAGTCTGGCGGCCAGCGATCATCAGAAGCTCACGATTACTCTCGCGGGAACTCCCGTGGGCGATGCGGTGCCGCGAGGGACGGTGGGCTGGGTGAAACCAACGGCCAAGGCCGACGCGATCGTGAATTTCGCATTGCCGCGGCCTGGTGGCCGCGGAAGAGGCGCCGTGTAGTAAGCCGATTACCAGACGCCGCGGCTTCCGGGCGTTCGTCCAAGTCACCAACTGGCGAACGCCCGAAGGCCGTATCTCACCCCCGACGGCTAGGGCTCAATCCTCTCTGAGCAGCGGCAACAGCCGTTCCCGGTTCTCCACCAGGTCCGACAGTTCTCGGAACATGTCCGCGTTCACCTGCTCCGCGTAAGGGAGGATGCAGGCCCGCGTCTCCTTCAGGTGCCGTTTGACGAAGCCAATGTCGTGAACGAAGCCCAGGGCCGTAAGGTTGCTGATGCGGTCCGCCAGCTTGAGCACTTTCGCCCGTGCACTCCCGCTCGTCATGACGCGCAGCAGATACTCTGACTTGGGTTCCCGAACACCATCGACGACTCGCGGTGTCATTTCCATCACGAGGGCGAACACCTCGGGGCCGTCCGAATCAATGCGCACGATCTCCTCCTCCGTCACCCCGGGCATCGTCGGCGCGTCCTCAAAGAGATCGTGAATCACGGCTGCCTTCAGCAGCACGGGGTCAATGATCTTGTAGTCGAGCAGGATCGCCATGGTGCTCAACTGGTGGCGAAACATGTTGCTGCCACCACGACGCCTGACGCCGATCAAGGCCATCGCCTTGACGATGTAGGGCGCCATCGTGAGGCGGCTCAGGGATTGCTCGAAATCAGGCATCTACTCGCTTCCGACTGTCCAAAATATTGAGGAACGTGGCGCGCAGCTCAGAAAACGAACGCTGCGATAAAGATTGCGATCATCAGAAACGCGAAGCCAACTTTGACGAAGGCCCCGACGGCGAAGCCGACCCACGCAGCAAGGCCGGCCCGTCCCGCGCGTTTCAAATCCCGATGCATGCTCAACTCACCGAGAACGGCTCCGACGAACGGTCCGATGATCAGGCCGGGAAGCCCGAAGAACAAACCGAGCAACGTGCCCAGAGCGGCCCCGACCATCGCGCGCGGGCTGGCGCCCAGCTTCTGGGCACCCAGCGCTGCGGCAACAAAGTCGATGGCGTAGCTCGCCGCGCCAATCACGCCGATCACAGCGAGCGTGCCGATGCTGACGCGAGCAAAGCCATCAGTCCACGCCGCCAGAGTCAGGCCAGCGAAGATCAGAATCGCCCCGGGTAGCGCCGGCAGAACGACGCCAACCAAGCCGACAGTCACCAGCACTGCGGCAAGAACCCACAGCAGGACGGTCATGCCCGTGTCACGACACTTCGTCCAAGTCCTCGTCCATGTTCTCTCCGCTCGCGTGTCGCGGTGTATCGTATACGTTCACCCATGCCACTGGATCACTACATCACCCTCGGCCACTCGGGACTGCGAGTCAGCCCGATGTGCCTGGGCGCCATGACGTTCGGCGAGGAATGGGGCTTTGGCTCCTCGGTCGCCGAGTCCGAGACGCTGATGGCTCGATTCTTCGACCGCGGCGGCAACTTCATCGACACCGCGAATGGCTACACAGGCGGTCATTCCGAACGGATTATCGGGAACTTCTTCGCACACGATCGCGCGACGCGAGACCGCGTCGTTATCGCAACCAAGTTCTTTGCAAACCTCTCCAACAATGATCCCAATGGCGGCGGAGCGAGCCGCAAGTCGCTGACGAAGGCGTGCGAGCAGTCGTTGCGCCGTCTTCGGACCGACTACATCGATCTGTACTGGATGCACGCGTGGGACAAGCTCACGCCAATCGACGAAACCATGCGAGCGCTCGACGATCTCGTCCGCGACGGCAAGGTGCGCTATCTCGGCTTTTCGAATACGCCCGCGTGGAAGGTGGCTCAGGCGCAATCGACCGCGCTCTTCCGCGGCTGGTCGCGGGTGATTGGGCTGCAGATTGAATACTCGCTCATCCAACGCACTGTCGAAGGCGAGATTGTGCCGATGGCGCGGGAGCTCGGCCTCGGCCTGACGCCGTGGTCGCCCCTAGGGAGCGGCGTGCTCACTGGAAAGTACAAACGTGAAAACGCGTCGACCGCGACCTCCGATCGAGGAGCTTTCGCGCTGTCGCGCTTGACGGATCGCACGTTCGCCATCGTCGACGAGCTCCAGCGCATTTCCAGTGCGCTCGAGTCAACGCCGGCGGCCGTGGCGCTCGCGTGGCTCCGCTCGCGACCAGGGGTGACATCGATCATCATTGGCGCACGACGGCTGAAACAGTTGGATCAGAACCTTGCCGCAGTCGATCTGACGCTTGCCCCGGAACATCTCGAAGCGTTGAACAAAGTGTCAGAGCCGACGCTGAACTACCCCGCCGATTTCCTGCGCGGCGCCGGCTCGTTGATGCACAACGGGCTGACGGTCAACGGTGAACCTTCCAGTCGGATTCCGTTCATGACACCCTCGTCGGAAGCGGAGACGGTGTAGTGGCGTGGGTCTCCTTCATCGACTGACAGTCCCGTTGAGCGCGGAGCGGATCAGCGCGCGACGTTTCTCGATGAGCGCCAGCAGCCCGCCAGGACCGTCGACAGCCACTTTGAACGCTTCAGGCGATTGCACTGTCCTGTGTGTTGGTCGCTCGCCACTCGGGCCGATCACCGATGGCGCGACCAGCGCGTGGAGCTCTCGCGCACGCTTGGCCACCGCATCAGGCGCGAACAGCCCGCCGAGCGCATGCTCGAGGAGCTCGCGATACCGCGCGGCGTACACCTCGTCTGCAACGAGCAACTGAATCAGCGGCCAGCGTTCACCCACGTTCTTGTGCAGTAACGTCGGTGCCTGCCGAGCCAAGGCCAGGGGGCGCCAATGCCGGCGGACCGCCTCCGGAACGGCCGCCTACAGGAGGACCGACGCCACCCGGCGGCATGCCAGGAAAAGCACCGACACCGAATGCCATGTTGTTGTCCCAGGGGATCCAACGCACACGTCCGCCTCGCGCGGGATCGGAGTAGAGGTAATAGTTGTGAGACATCACGCCGTACGCGTCCCAGTTCTCGATGGCGGTATTGACGGCGAGCCACCGCAGGAAAAGATCGACATCGAACTTGGCCTCGAGCGCGGCGCGCCAGGCTTGCGCGTTGGTGCGCGGCGCATGGAGGGCGGCTATGGCTCCTGACACGTCGCTGAAGTCGGCTGCCTTCTGATTCGTCTTCTTGTCGAATCCCTTCTCGACAAACGCCTTCCAGTCGGCACCCGGACCCTCAGGCTTGTAGAGGTTTCCAGTGCGCCCCCCGAGTTGGGCGTCGAGCATGGCGCCGTCGGCCGGGTCTTCGATCATCGAGTAGAGGCCCCAATACTCGGGACCGGCGCCGGTATCGATGAACACGCGGTAGAACGCCGCGCGCGCCGCGGGAACTCCGCGGTCGCGGAAGATCTCTGTGGCAATCACCTCCCGCACCTGCGAGTCGTCGCTGAAGTTGGAGGAGAACGTCAGCTTCTGGAAACCGTAGAAACGCTGGTTCTGAATCTCGGGAGACTCATCCTCGTAACGGTCGAAATCAAGTCGGAAGGGTATCTTGGCGATGCCCCCCATGTTGGCGGCTGCCAACGTGGAGTTTCCCTTGTAGCGCATCCCCACCTTCGTCCACACCTTGCCGTCGTGCTGGACGGAGACGGGAACGTAGATGGGATCGCGGCTCGTAAGACTCATCGACCCGCCCGCCATCATCTTGGCCATCTCGGCGGGCACGCACATCAGCGGACCACCGAAGAGCGCCGTGCACTCGCCCTGCATTCCCATCGAGCTGCAGGCGGCGGCCGGCGCCTTGGCTTCGCAGGCCTTCATACCGGCTTCCATCATTGCGGCCATAGCGCCCGGCGGGGGCGGGAACCCGGGCGCGCCGCCGGGACCGGGTGCGCCGCCAGGGAGACCAGGCATCCCCCCGCGCCCCATGGGCGGCATCGGGGGCGTGATCGCTTTCAGGTCTGCCTGCATGTCGCGGAAGCTGCTCCGGCGCCATCGCGATGCGGATCTCGTGGACTTTGTCCATCGCGAACAGCCGAGCGTAGTCGGGCGCCACCTTCGCGCCGTGCGTCGTCTCGCTCCAACCAGCTGGGCGAGGATTCGCTTGCGCCAGCGGGGCCGTCGGCACCACCTTCGAGGAGATCCACACGCCCACCAACGTGGCGGTCATCAGGCCGAGGCTGCCTGTGACCCACTTCGCCTGCGTCGCCATGAGTCTCGTGCGCGTCATCGGAACTCTCCTCAGCGATTGTCTTTGTCCGTGAAGGTCAGGTCCTTGAACTCGGTGCTGCCGTCCTTCGTCTTGACGACCGCGTTGTTCGGGTTCTCGTTGCAATCCCAGTATCGGATCCGAAGAGTCTTGTCATTGTTGGCGATCTGGGTGTAGCGCCGCTGAATATACCAGGGCTCCAGGTAGAGTGCCGGATCGTAGAGCCAGACATCGACCGCGATCGTGCGCGCGTCAAGCTTCTCCCAGATCTCGACGGTCTCCATCTGCTCACTTTGCGACGGTTGGTTACGCCCCATCGATCGCGCCATGAGCTGGTTGGTATGAATCACCAGCTTCTGTCCGTCCCAGAAACCGATGGAGTCTCCTTCGGGCAGTGGATAGCGGTCGGCCTCCGGTATGTGGTCGCGGCCATCGGTGTACACGCGGCGGATCTCATTGACCATCTCGTTGATCAGCCAGGACTGATTGGGCGTGACGACGAAGTCTCGGAGGAACGGCTCTCTCAGCCAGCGAGGATGCCCGGCCGGACCGCACTCGCTGAGATTCTCGTCATAGGAGACCCCTTTCGCGTTGCGTTCACGTCCCTCCTGCAGCGCGGCAGCGGCAACGGGCGTCAGCTTCGGCTCGATTCCCCCCGGCCCGGCAGCGGTTGGGCCGCCGCCGCCCGATCCGGTCCACACCCCGGACCAGTCCGGTAGCTGGACACGAGCCGCCGACTGTTGCCGCCCGCTCGCGGCCTTCAGCGAAACATAGAGGTCCCAGGCCGTCCGATGCTTGAGCCCTAGCTCGTGCTTCCGTTGCCATTCCGTCTGGGATTGGGGCGGCGGCTGAGGCTGGGTCTGCGCAACGAGCACGGGCGAGGCAAACGTCGCGAACGCGAGCACGGCCAATCGTGTGGTGCCTCTCATCGTGCGCGCACGTCCTTTCCCGGCAGATGCGGCACGTCACGGTTGTTCTCGTTGCAGATGAATTCCTGCATGTCGACATCCGGCATCAGATACACCTCCTGCGTAACGTTCCATGGCCTCGTGTATGCCTTCGGATCGTCGATCGTGATCGCGATCTGCATCCGCCCGACGTCTTTCCGAGTGAACCGCTCGACGACGCGCAAGGCGTCGGTGGTCGGCCGGCCCAACTGATCGAGCCAGGCCTTGCCGTTGAACCCCTTTGTCTCGATCACGAGCGTGTCGCCTTCCCACCTGCCGGTCGAGTATCCCTGCCACGTGGGTTGCGGGTCTGCGACAAGCTCGCGCCCATCCATGAAGACCTGTCTCCAGAGGTTGAAGACCTCGTAGACAATCACGAACGAACGAGGTGTCCGGACCATGGTCCAGGGATATGCCACGGCTCCGACCTTGGGCACGCCTTGCGGCAAGCAGTTCGCGTCCGGATCCTCTCTCGAGTGGGACCCATCTTTGCGCTCGTCGAAGAGCGCCTTCGCCCAGGGCTGAAACGGTACGTCCTCAGGCTTCATGCCCGCAGCAATGTCGCGAAGGAATGTGTTGTCTTTCGACGACCATGGCCCGAAAAGATCAGGCTTGCCGTCGGCGAGTCGTGGCGCTGGCGCCGAGAGATTTGGCTTGCCGTCAGTGGTGCGTGGAATGTCCTGCGGCGCCGCCTTCGTCCACTGTTGGGCCAGGAGCGACGTCGGCATCAACACCACCGCTATGAGCACCGCACATTTCATGGTTTGGCTCCTTCGATCTTCGTGTAGTGTAATCGCATCATCATGGCTCTCGCGGGGGCGGAAGCCCCCGCGCTACGAATTCCGACATTGCGCCGCGCTACGGATTCTCTCGCGGGGGCTGAAGCCCCCGCGCTACGGATTCCGACATTGCCACGGATTCCGACATTGCGCCTGTAGCGCGCACGCTTCAGCGTGCGCGGAAGATATTTCATTCGCTGACCGGAACGCCCGAGGAGGGTCTATGTCGAAGCGCTTTCGTGCAGGCGTCGTGGTCACGACGCTGAGCCTGCTCCTGGCTGTCTTTGCGACCGGACACACGTTCGGCCAGACGCCGGCTGGAAGGTCGGCGCTCTACGTGACCGCGGGACCCGAATTGGCGTGGTACGAAGTGGATGTTGAGCAAGGAACGCTGACCAGGCGCGGGTCGGTCGCCCTGCCGGCAAACGTGCACGAGGCATCGCCAGACCCGTCGCGTCGCTTCTTGTACGTGGGATGGAGCAGCTCGGCGAACCCTGCGGCCCCGAGCGGCGGTCCTGGCAACAACAACGGCCTCAGTGCGTTTCAAATCGACCGGGTCTCCGGAGCTCTGCGACCACATGGTCAGCCAGCATCCCTGCCCACACGGCCGATCCATGTCACCGTGGACAGGCGCGGTGCCCATGTTCTGGCTGCGTTCAACAATCCCAGCGGTGTTGCCGTGTATCGGATTCAGCCAGATGGCAGCATCGGCACTCTGGTCACGCCGCCCTCAGCACTCGACACCGGCGTCTATGCGCACCAGATCCGAGTCGAGCCATCGAACACCACTGCCATCCTCGTCACGCGAGGCAACGGGCCCACCGAAAGCTCGCCGGAGGACCCGGGTGCGTTGAAGATCTACGCCTACGACAACGGCGTGCTCACAAATCGCGCGTCGATCGCGCCCGGCCGCGGTTTCAACTTTCAGCCGCGTCATGTCGACTTCCATCCGTCGCAGCCATGGGTCTACGTGACACTGGAACGACAGAACAAATTGCAGGTCTACGTGCGTGAGCGAAATGGCTCGCTCGGCAGCGAGGCGGCCTTTACGGTCGACACGCTCGCAGATCCGCGCAACATTCGACCGGGACAAGCTCTTGGCACGGTACACATGCATCCCAGTGGTCGATGGGTGTACGTCGCCAACCGCGCAAGCGGCACCACAGAGGTGGACGGAAAGCGAGTCTTCGTTGGCGGCGAGAACACGATCGCCGTCTATCGAATCAATCAGAGCACCGGAGAGCCGGTGCTGGTCCAGCAGGCAGATACGCGAGGCATACATCCCCGAACTTTCGCGCTCGATGCGAGCGGCCGGATTCTCGTGGCCGCCAATCTCATGTCGGTTCCTGTTCGACAAGGAGACCGTATCGTCTCTTCAACACCCTCCCTGGCTGTTTTTCGGGTTGGTCCAGAGGGAAGACTCGACTTCGTCCGTACTTACGACCTCACTGCGGACCCCGACAAAACCCCCTTCTGGATGGGGATCGTCCCGCTGCCATAGCCCTCAAAGCAGGGCCAGCGCTGGTCGTGGGCGCGGCGAATTTGCTCTCACCTTGGCGAGTTGTTTGGTCGATAAACCGAGTGTGCACCCCTGAGGCCTCGTGACTGCTTCGGGCGCCTCCCTTGGCGTGCAGAAATGGTAACCGGCGCAGCGACTCGATGGACCAACCAGACCCCATCCCGAGCCCCGCACACCGCCCGATGGGCAGGAATGCCGCCGTGTTCGTGGCAGGCGTCATCTTCCTTGGCGTCGTCGTCGTGGGCTACTCCTTGTGGGATGTGTTCACTCACGGAGTCCGCCCGATCTGGTTCGTCCTGCTCGCGCTGACGTTCGTCACCGGATGGGCCACTTTGCGCGTCCCGGAGATGCCGATCAGCTTTTCCATCTCCGACACCTTCAACATCATCGCGGCACTCATCTTTGGACCCGCGGCCGGCGCGCTGACGGCCGCCCTCGACGGCGGCGTGCTCTCGTACCGAATGTTGATCAATCGGCGGTCCGTGCATCGTGTGCTGTTCAACATGGCGGCGCCCGCGATCGCGACGTGGCTGTCGGCCCAGGTGTTCCTCATTCTGTCGGGACCGGCGCCCCGCGTCGCCGGGCCGCTTGGTGCGCTGCGGCTCCTGACTCTCCTGACCGTCTTCGCGGTGCTCGACTTCTTTCTGAACACGGGTATCGTTGCAGCTGCGATCGCCTTCGAGCGTCGCAAGCCGCTCCTGGCGGTCTGGCGAGAGCACTTCCTGGGTCTATGGGTCACCTACTTCGGCGGCGCCTACGCCGCAGCGCTGATGATGATGCTTTCGGGCGTCAGTCTGTCCGAGCTGTTGATATTGATTGCGCCACTCCCGATCATTCTGTACGTCACGTTCCGTCACGCGCTTGGTCGATCGCAGGACCAGATCGGTCATCTCGCACAAGTGAATCGCGTCTACCTGGCAACGATCGAGGGGCTCGCACAGGCGATTGACGCCAAAGATCATGTGACACACGAACACACTCGACGCGTGCAGAACCGATCCGTCCGCTTGGCGCGAGCGCTGGCCATCGATGACGATGGTGAGATTCAGGCGATCAAGGCGGCGTCGCTGCTGCACGACGTCGGGAAGATTGCCATCCCCGAGCACATCCTGAACAAGCCCGGGCGGCTGACTCCATCCGAGTTTCAAATCATGAAGCGACACGCGCCGATCGGCGCTGACATGCTGACGGGCATCGGCTTCCCGTATCCGGTCGTGCCGATCGTGCGGCACCACCATGAGCATTGGGACGGATCTGGCTACCCGGACGGCCTGGCCGGTGATGCCATCCCCATTGGCGCCCGAATCCTCGCTGTCGTGGATTGCTTCGATGCGCTGACGTCGGACCGCCCGTATCGGCCACGCCTTGACGATCGCGATGCGTTGCAGATCCTGACGGACCGCCGGGGCACCATGTACGACCCGACAGTGGTCGATGCATTTTTCAAGCTTCACGCGAGCGAGGAGAGTGAAACGGAAAAACTACCAGAACGTCCAGCATCGGCCGCACCGGTCGATCCGCATGGGCCCACCGCGCCAGCGCTTGCCGAAGTCGTCGACGACTCGCCTGCTTTCGAGACGGCTTACGACCTGGGCCGGGCGCTCATCGAGTCGGACTCTGCGGCAGAAGTAGGCGAGGCCATCTGGACATACTTGCGGCGACACGTTCCAGCCTCCGCATTCGTGCTCTTCGCGTACGATGCGGCCACGGATTCGATTTCGGCGGTTCACACATCCGGCGAAGGGTTGGTTGAGGGCGCTCGTACCCGCATCACGCTTGGTGAGCGCCTGAGTGGTTGGGTGGCTGCTACGAGGCAATCGATTCTCAACTCCGACGCGCGGCTCGATTTTGACGAGCACGTGCGCGAAGCCAGCCCGTTGCGAAGCGCGCTTGCGGTTCCGATTGTGGCGGACCGACGCACAATTGGCGTGCTGACGGTATATTCGTGCGAGTCCGGAGTCTTCAATGAAACTCACCGCCGAGTAGCGTACGCCGCCGCCTTCGCAGCCGCCCGCCAGGCCGTTTACCTCGTTCCTTCCGTGCCACTCGTAGGAGCGTCAGCGCGCTGACGACCGTCGGGCGCATGTTCAAGACCGGCACACGCGTGTTCTAGGACAAAAACGCTTTGTCGAAGACTGGAACACTCGGCCCCCTCAGGACCCATACCCTGTAACGGCACTTTCCCCCGTAAAGCATTGGTCTGATAGCCAGTTGGAACCCCGCGTAGCGACATCGCCCGGAATGGAGCCCTGCTTGCTCTAGCCGTTGGTGCTCCTTCCAAGAGGCATGGTGTCTCCGTGTGAAACGAGCGGCAAACGGCAGGCTATGACGCGAATTACGCCGCGAAACCTCTGGCTTCGAATCGCACTGCTCTTCTTCGTCGCTGTGCTCACAGTAGGCGACGCCCGCATACTGGCCGCGGGCTCGCAGTCAATACTGCGCAAAGCGCGGCTCGACGCCTTGCTCAATGCCGCTCTCGACGATGGAGCTCACGATCAGCAGCGCGTCATCATCCGCGTTCGACCGGGAACTCGGTCGGCTGTGAAGCGCGCCCTCACCTCTCACGCAGATGACGTCCTTGCGGAGCACGAGTCGATCGACGCCCTCACCGTGGTCGTACATGGCGAAGACCTCGCGACGTTGGCAAACGCGCGCGACGTGATCTCGGTGTCCGTGGACGCGGTTGTCCGGCCCCACGGCGGACCGGGACTGCTTGGCGGTCTTCTAGGCGCGCTCACGAGCACCCTCGGCAAGACTGTCAGCGGACTCTTGGGAACGGTGGGAAACATTCTCGACCCTGGCGAACCCCAGCCCGGTCCTCCAGTCCCACCTCGAGTCCTGCGTGAAACGCTCGGGTTGAACGGGACGTGGACCGGTCGCGGTGTCGGCGTGGCTGTCATCGACTCCGGGCTCGAAATGTCGTCGGAGTTCGACGGGCGCGTGAGGGCGTTCTACGACTTCACGCGCGGTGGCGTCCGAGGGTCCACTTTCGACGACTATGGACACGGCACGCACGTCGCCGGCACGATCGGAGGCTCAGGCGCGCTTTCGCCGAACCGTGATTATCGCGGTCTTGCGCCCAACGTCACGTTCGTTGTCCTCAAGGTTCTTGACGCAAACGGCGCCGGCTACACGAGCGACGTGATCAAAGCCGTCGATTTCGCCGTCGCAAATCGCGAGGCCCTCGGGATCGACATCATCAATCTCTCGCTCGGTCACCCGATTTACGAACCGGCCGCGAGCGATCCGCTCGTTCAGGCAGTCGAGCGAGCCGCACGCGCGGGCGTCGTCGTCGTGGCGGCCGCGGGGAACATGGGAAAGAATCCCACCACGGGCCTCCCCGGCTACGCCGGAATCACATCGCCCGGAAACGCCCCATCGGCGATTACTGCTGGCGCCGTGAGAACCGACGACACGGTTTCGCGCCGCGACGACCGCATCCCCGACTACAGCTCCTCGGGCCCCACGTGGTACGACGCCCAGGTCAAGCCGGACATTGTTGCGCCCGGACACAACATCATCGCCGTAGCAGCCAAGCGCGGCACGCTGTACCAGAAATACCCCCAGCTCAAGGCCGCGGACTCCGATTACATGCGGTTGAGCGGCACCAGCATGGCCACAGCGGTGACGAGCGGCGTCGTGGCGTTGATGCTCGAGGCCAATCACACGAATCGCCGGTGGGACGGCCCGCCGCTTACGCCAAACACGGTCAAAGGCGCACTGCAGTACACGGCGTTTGCCGTTCGCAACGACCTGGGGTTGGAATACGACCCGCTGCGGCAGGGTGCAGGGGCGTTGAACGGACGAGGGGCCATAGAACTCGGCCAGTTCGATCGAGACGTGGGCCCAGCCGAATACGCTTTGGCTCAATCCGACCCCCTCGCCATGGACGACGATTGGCGGTGAATCACTGGCCTGGAAGCAAGCCGTTATCTGGGGCAGCGCGGTCATCTGGGGCAGCACGCTAGAGGTCAACCAAACCGCGTGGGGCAACGCCGTCATCTGGGGCTCCGACTCGACGTGGGACAACGCCGTCATCTGGGGCAGCAACATTGTCTGGACGGATTCATATTCGTGGAGCAGCGCCGTCATCTGGGGAAGCGACTCGATCGGAACGAGCAACGGTCACGCGGTCATCTGGGGCAGCAATAACGATGACGCGGTGATCTGGGGCAGTTCAGGTGACTCGCCCGAAACGACGGCGTGGCGGGATCTTGGACAAGCCGACTTGGATAGGGCTTCCGCAACATCGCGCTAGTCGCCGCGTCACATTCAGGAGCGGCCTCGCAGAGGCCGCTCCGCTTCAATCCACTGACAGAACTGATTGAGAAACCACGACGCACGTAAAGGGCTTTCACCAATTCTGTCGCGCAATGTCGCGCTTCGGAACAGCCCAGAGAGGACACTTCAACAAACGCGGGAAAGACGTCAGCATTCTCGACGTCAAGAGCGGCACACCATTTGTAGCAATTGCCATCGCTATTTTCGGAACCCCGGCATATGACGACGCGCAAAACTGAAATCGATCCGTCGGGCGTTCAGGCCCCACCGGAAACGCTGGCCGAGCTGCACCAATGGGTGCGGGATCAACTCGATTTATCGTCCTCGCAGGAACAGGCACTGCTCGGAGCGATCGACGGCGTGTTCCTGCGACACGAAGGCCTGTGGCAACAATCGAAACAGGAAGCCATCCAAGCGATATCAGCCGGCTTTGCCGACCGGATGCACCGCATGCGTGAGGAGCTCGACGCGCGAGAAACCTCGGTCAGCAGCATCGCCAGATACTTCGAGGACATCGTCGCCGACCTGACGGACCGCGCGCATCGCGACCCCAAGACGCGGCTGATGAACTTCCGGAGGTTCATCGAGCGGCTCGAGGCGTTTCTGGCGCTCGAGCAACGAGGACGATGGTGCGGCGTAGGGCTGGTCGATATTACGGCCTTCAAATCCTTCAACGATACGTTCGGCCATGCCCTCGGCGACCGCATCATCGACCGTGTGGCGCGTCTCCTGACCGAGCAGATTCGCACAAACGACCTGCTCGCGCAGGAAACGAACGCCCGCGACACCCAGGAGCTGCACGCACGATTTGGCGGGGACGAGTTCTGCTTCCTCATCCCCGAGCTCGACCACTTTCACGACGCGTGGATCATCGCGGAGCGGTTCCGAGAAGCCGTGGAGCTCTATGACTGGTCCACTGAAGACGCACGGCTGGTCGACCGAGGGGTGAAGGTTGACGTGGGCGTCGTGTGCCTGCTGCTCGGACCGCTCGAGCAGCGCCGGCCCGTTGCACGTCAGCTGGCTCACGATCTGCTCGCCCGCGCCGACGCCTCGATGTACCAGGCCAAGGCAGAACACCTCGACCATGTGTTCCCAGTCCGTGTCCGGCTCAACGACGGAACCCTCGTAGAGCTCGGGCCAGATGAAGAGGTGGAGTAAAATGGTGCGTTCTGCTGTGGGATGGTGGGTGTAGCTCAGGGGTAGAGCGCCTGACTGTGGCTCAGGAAGTCGCGGGTTCGAGACCCGTCACCCACCCCATTCAACCTACCAAGCCCCATTGATCCCCCAGCGATGGAAGCAAGTGCACTCGGGCATCGTTTCCTTCGCCGCAATGCCGCTCATGCATGGCCGATCCAGGTCCGGATAGCGCCGCACGTAAATCTCCGGCCGACCCGATGCATCCGACTGGTAGAGCAGCCAGCGTCCATCTGGAGACAACTGCGGACCGCCTTCGTAGGCTGGCGTCACGATCAGCGGTTTGGGCTCAAAGGCGCCGCTCATCGACATGAGGAACACATCCCCCGACGTCTCGGGAGAAACGCGGAGGATGATCATGGAGTCTGGATCGGGCCCAGGTGATGATGGATAGTCGTTCAGAGTCCCCCTGGTCACCGGTCTTGCGTCACTGCTGCCGTTGGCGGCCGCCCAGAACGGTACGCCGAACCGCCGGAACACGACGTGTGTCCCGTCGGCATTCCATGTGGTGAACAGCACACTCAGCGCCGCCGCCGTGAGCCGCGCCCGCGTGCCACGGGCAAGATCGACCGCCTCGATCACGTTGCCACCGACCTCGACCAGAAGCCGGCGGCCATCCGGCGAGATTCGAGGATTTGCATACCGATTCGATGGCAGCAGGTCGAGGGCCAGGGCCGCGCCGTCGCGGCTCGCCGAGACGACGCGCGCGATCCTCGAAACGGCGCGAACAGGTCCATTGGCGACAGGCTATGACAGTTGACCGGAGGCGAGCGCCTCGATCTCTCCACTCGGCACCACCGGTACAGCCGTGCCACTCGGCATGCCCGTGCGCGCGTCGAACGCCATCGCCAGCACGGCACCATCCCGCGAGAAGAGCAGGTGGCCCGTAGGCGACCAAACGGGCGTCGTCGCTCGTTCGACCACGACCGAACGCGGGCCTCCATCGATCGACACCGATTCGATACGCTCGGCGCCTGGCTCCGTGGTTTGACTGGCAAACAGGACCAGGCGCTCCCCTGGCAGCACCACTGGCCCGTCGTGTGCCACTTCGTGCCGGGCCGCATCGAGCACCGTGAGTGCGCGCGGGGCTCCGCCGTCCGGCGAAATGACCCAGAGCGCGCCCCCGCGGCCGAAGATGATGCCGGCTTTGCTCCACGCAATCCCGCTCGTAACGTCTACCCCGGAGGTCAGGTCCTTCCGCTGCTGGTCCGCCAGGGAGATGCGGGTGATCAGCCCCGAGCTGTAGATGATTGCGACGCTCGCGCCGTCAGGCGAAAACACAACCCCATTCGCGCCATCGCCCGGCAACGCGATGGTCTGCGGACGATTGAGCCGTCGCACGAAGGCGCGGCGCGAGCCGTTGCTCACACCGATCGTCGCCACGGTTCGGCCGTCGGAGGCGATGGCAGGCCCGCGCGCGCTGGAAGGGCTGGGCTCCACGTCGCTCGGGAATCCGATATCGAGGTGCGTCAGCGGCAGGTCGGTTGTAGCGGCGCCAGGGCGGCCCCAAAGCGCCCATCCGGCCGCCAGGACGGCAGCGGTGGCTATCACCCACGGCAACGCGCGCCAGACCGACCACACCGGTGCTGTCCAGGCGAGCTTCTCTGTCCGCGTCGCGCCGGCGAGGCGCGCCGGACCGGACACCGATTCGGCCGCGCGCGCGTCGCTCGATCCCCGCGCGAGGGTCTCCTCGATCTCGAACCGGACGTCTCCGATGTCGCGCACGCGGCGCTTCGGATTCTTCTCGAGACAGCGCGCCAGCAATCGCCTGATCGACGCGGGTGTGGCGGGCGGTAATGCCGTCCACTCCGGTTCGCGCGTGACGACAGCCGCAATGATGTCGGTGACCGTCTCGCCCGCGAACGCCGCACGCCCCGCGAGCATCTCATAGAGGACAATGCTGAACGCCCAGATGTCCACACGCTTGTCGACCGCTTTTCCCTTCGCCTGCTCTGGCGCCATGTAGGCAGCCGTGCCGAGAATCATGCCGAGCGCCGTGGCGTGGGTGAGCGTGGGCGAGCTGGCGGCGTTGCCGCCCGACGCACCGGCCGGGTCAATGGCTTTCGCGAGACCGAAGTCGAGCACCTTGACGGTGCCGTCGGCGCGCACCTTGATGTTCGCGGGCTTCAGATCGCGGTGGACGATCCCCTGCTCGTGCGCGGCTTCGAGCGCGCAATGCCAGAGTCTTCGTCCTGGCACTGCTGCTCGTGCTCGGCGGGCAGAGTGCGCAATCACAGGATCCGGCTCACGGCGTCGTTCCTCTCCATACGTTCCAGGCGGGACAGTGGGTCGAGAAGGTGCGGGGCGATTTCACCAAGACCGGGGAACCCTTTGTGTTTCGAATCCATCAGGATGCGGGATACATCACCCTGCCGCACACGCATCCGACAGACGAAAACATTACCGTCGTAAAAGGCACCTGGTCGCTCGGTACGGGCCTGGCCTCATAGACAAACCGCAATCGTCGCCTCGGTGCCCGCAGCGCCCGGACGACCTTGGCCACCGCCTCCAAGTCCCCCGGGATCACCCCGTAGTGGCGGACCTCGCCGTCTCGTCCCGCCTCCGCGAGTGAGAGGTCGATCGATTCCTTGTGGACATCCATCCCCACGTACATGCTACGTTTCGCCATGGCCTGCCTCCGTTGTATGTGGCTCTGCGCGTCACCCTCATCGGCTTCGCGCAATCCACGATTTACTACGTGAGGCAGGCCTCTGCTCCAACAGCCATACTGTCTAGGCCGCTTGCAGAAGATGCAACGTTACACCAGAGCAAGAACACTACGACTCGTTGTGCCAAATCGATCCTGGCCGCTCGGTCATTGAGCCGACAAAGGGGACACATTGCCGATCACCGCTTTCAACAGTTTCACCGACGGCCTCGATCCGAATCGAAGGAGCCGCGAGCACTTCATTGCCCACATCAACGTGGAGGACGATCGCCTCTGGGTTCCGTATGCAGAAGGTGTATGGTTCCAGCCGTGCTGCTTTAACGTCACGTCTGGTGGATTCAGCGTCATGCTGAAAGGTCTCCCCGGCGCCAAGCTGGGCGTTCATTACCACGTTGGCACTGTTCACGGCTATACGCTGCGTGGTCACTGGCGGTACCTGGAGCATGACTGGGTTGCAAAGCCCGGAACCTATATCTACGAACCAGCCGGCGAGGCTCATACGCTGGTCATCACCGACGACTCACCGGAACCAGCGCTGATCCTTTTCATAGTCGAGGGCGGCCTCATCTATCTGGACAAGGCGGTCAACGGCGGCTTTGCTGCCTACGAGGATGGATTCACCGCTCTTGAGCTGACTCGGAAGTACTATCGCGAGGCTGGTCTCGATGAGCGCGCGCTGGACCTGCTAGTTCGCTAGCTGAGGCACGCAATCTAACACGCGTTGCACTCGACGGCCGCCGATTGAGATCGGGAGCGGCCGCGAGTGAACGCTGTCCGTGAGGCAGGCAACAACAAGGACGCTCCAGTGAAGGCATCGATCTTTATCGGGACGAGTCTTGATGGCTTCATTGCGCGAAGCAACGGCGATCTCGACTTTCTTCCCCCAGGCGGTGGCGAGCCGCACGGCTACGACGAATTCATGGCGACCGTGGACGCGTTAGTGATCGGCCGGAAGACATTCGAAACGGTCCTGGCCTTTGATGCGTGGCCCTACGCCCAGAAGCCCGTGTTCGTCCTCAGCAGTCGCCCGCTCGCCGCCGCGCCGCCGGGTGCAGTCGTGGAGCACCTGTCGGGCGCTCCAGGCGAGATCGTGTTGCTGCTTGCCGCTCGTGGCCTCCAACATATCTACGTCGATGGCGGAGTTACGATTCAGCGGTTTCTTCAGGCGGGGCTCATTCAACGGCTCATCATCACGCGGGTCCCGGTGTTGATTGGATCTGGGATTCCACTTTTTGGCGAGCTGCAGCACGATGTCTTGCTCACGCACGTGGCGACGCGTCAGTACGCGAGCGGCCTTGTGCAGAGCGAGTACGTGGTGGCTGCCGACAGGCGCTTGCAGCCGACGGCGCTGAGCGCATCATGAATCGCCGCGGCTGAAGCGTCGAGTTATGCGGCAGTAGCGCGCGTCAGCGAGAATCTGAACGGGGGTGGGGCATGTCAGCGATTTCCACGTCGGTCCGCAAGAGGCCGTGGCATTTGTGGGTGGTAGCAATCCTGACGTTCCTGTGGAACGGATCAGGCGCCTATACCATCGTGATGGCGCAAGCCGGTCGGCTTTCCGATGTCGATATCCAGGAGGCGGCGTATTACTCGGCACAGCCAACCTGGTTCGTCATCGCCACGGATATTGCGCTCTTCTTGCCGCTCGTGGCTGCCATGGCCTTATTACTAGGCAGCCGGAGCGCGCTATGGCTGTTCGCGCTTTCTGCTATCGCGATCGTCATCAACAACGCCTACGATGTCGCGGCAGGAACGTCACTTGCTCTTGCAGACCGGGGCTGGCTGATCCTGACGGCCGTCATTGCGGCAATTGCCATCCTACAACTCGTCTACGCATTGTCGATGCGGAATCGTGGCGTTCTGCGGTGAGAATCGCCATGCACACGGCCGATGCGATCCTGAGCCGCCGCGGCTGAAGCGGAACGTCGGGCCGACCATCAATTCTGGACGAGTGCGATCGAGCGACCGCCGACCTACAAACCTGAGTTCCGAGGTGGCTCAACGTCCCGACGAGCTCGGCGAAGGCCCTCTCCAGTTCAGGATCACGGTGATCGGTGGCATGAACACGTCGCGCGCCTGGTAGGCGATCCATTTTGCGTCTGGAGAGAATTGGGCGTCGCGCTCGTCGTACTTGCTCGCGACGAGCGCGATCGGCTCGCCGCCGGTGCGGGCGTCGGGGGTCATTGGAAGCGCGTAGACATCCATGACGTGCCCTCGGAAACGTACTGCTTGAACAGGAGGAATCGCCCATCCCGAGACCAGTCGAGCGCCAACAGCGCGAGCACGGAGCTCGGAGCAGTCCACAGAGTGTCCTCGCGGCTCGGGCCTTTCCGGGCCGGGGGACACCATGATGAGACTTGCCGCGGTTGCCGACGATTTGTCACCGGATATCCGACCCCTGGGCAGGCTCGATATCGGTTTCAGCGGCATCATTGTAACGGCGGCTGGTCGAAGCAATGTGGACTTGCACGGCGTGCGCGAACTCTGATTCGGTTTGAGCATGTTGTGCGTCGTTAGTTGATCGAGGAGATCCGGATGACGAGGCTGTCGCCTATCAACCTGGCTGGCAAGCTCACAGCCTTGTCCGAGTACTGGTCACCTCGGGTTGTAGCCGAGATGAACGACTATCAATTCAAGTTGGTAAAGTTGAAGGGCGAGTTCGTATGGCACACGCACGACGACACCGATGAAACCTTCCTCGTGCTCGATGGAGAAATGGAGATTGGGTTCCGGACTGGCACGGTAACCCTCAGGGCTGGTGAAATGTACGTTGTTCCGAGAGGCGTCGAGCACATCACGCGAGCTGAGCGAGAGTGCCACGCTCTTGTAGTCGAGCCTCGCGGTGTCGTCAATACTGGCAACGCCGGCGGTGAGTTGACGGCTCGGAACGATGTTTGGGTGTAACGAAGCACTAGCATGATCCAACTCGTCGGGCCCGGAGGTTCTGGCAAGAGTACCGCAGGTGCGTTACTCGCCCAGCGGCTTGATGTTGCTTTCGTCGACTTGGATGAGGAGTTCGTTGCGAACGTCGGCGACATCTCGCTGTACCTCGACGCGGATGGCTACGACGCGTACGGCAGGCAGAACGTGGATGTCTACCTCGCATTGACCGCGCCCGGGCGGGAGGCGGTGCTGGCGCTGTCATCGGGCTTCATGACGTACCGGCCCGATATTCATCCCGAGTACGAAAGCTGTCGCCGAGATATCGCATCGAGCCCCTCGACGTTTGTCCTGCTTCCATCATTCGAGCTCGAAGCGTGTGTTGCTGAGATCGTTCGTCGCCAGGTCACCCGTCCGTTCGCCCGATCGGCAGATCGTGAGGAACAGGTGATCCGCGCACGTTTCCCCATCTATCTAAGTCTTCCAGCCAGGAAGGTTGAAACGATGCGGCCGGTGCAGGAGGTGGTCGATGAGCTCATGGCTGCCCAACAAGCGTTTGCAGCTGACGGCGCCCGCGTCTATCGTTATCAATGAACCGAACGCGCCGCGGCTGAAACGCGATCGTTCGGCGACACTACACATCGCGAGGGGGCAACCGTGAGAGCCTATCCCCGAGAGCGCTTTTCTTCCGATGTATCGCTGACGCCGTCAACGGTCGTCGCGTTTGCAAACGCCGCGGGTGATAACAACCCGATACACCATGACCCCGACTTCGCTGCAAACACGCGGTTCGGGCGACCCACTGCCAGTGGTCCTCACACCACCGCTTTGCTACTTGCACTAACCGCATCACACTTTTCGAAGAAGGGTGCGATGCTCGGGCTTGAGTTCTGGGTGCGATTCCGCCGGCCGATCTACGCAGATGAAACGATCTCTCTGGAGTGGCTCGTCGTAAAGGTGACGCCGAATGAGAAGCTGCGCGGAGAGATTGTTGAGTTGCGCGGACGCATTCGTGGTCAGGACGGCAAAACCGCTGTTGGCGCGAAGGGTCGCGTGCTTGTCACTGACCGGCTATAAGGGTGAGCTGTAACTGGGTCTGCTCGAACAACTGAGATGCTGACAAGCAGTCGAGGCCGGGAAGTCGCCCTGCAAACACGAGACGGTCATCGAATGACGTTCGGCAGCACGGCGCGATGAAGGTCACGATCACACCACACGAGATCGACGATGGCGAACGGTCTCCTTGGTCGCCACGATATTCGGTTGGTGCGTCGTGAACACTCAAGAAGGCACGCCTCAGTTCCTATTGATCGTCCGGGAATGGTTGCGTCCGGGAAGCGAGGCGGCTTACGACGGGAACGAGCTGCGGCTTGCAGCGGCGTGTGCGGCGCTGAAATGCCCACATCCGTACCTCGCGCTCGTGTCGGTTGACGACGCGAGAGAGGTCTGGTGGCTGAACGCCTTCGCGTCGGGCGAGGAGCGAGACGGTCTGGACGCCGCGTATGCTCGCAACGAGCCACTCATGGCGGCAGTTGTGCCGCTCGGCAAGCGCAAGGAGGACTTTAGAGAGGCGGTCTCGACAATTCGGACATCGCATCGACCGGAGGTGAATGGCCGAGCGGGTTTAACCTTCCCCGGTGCCCGTTTCCTGGTCGTCAGCGTTACGAAGGGCCAGGGAGCTTCGTCAGGTTCGGTTTTCGAATCGGCCGATGGCGATTGGGTCAGAATCGCATCCGCGCCTACCCGCGCAGTAGCGGAAGAAATTGCTATGCAGTTTGGGTCCGGCGCGATGATATTGGCGGTGCAGCCGCAGTGGAGCTTTCCCGCTGAAGCCTGGATACGCGCAGACCCGGAGCTCTGGAAATCGAATCCTGCTGCGCGATCGTCGTGACGCTCATATGGAGGTTCGGATGGCTTGCTTGGGTGGCGTCGTGAGATGGGCAGTTCTGGCGGCTGTAGCGCTGGTTGTCAGTCCGGGCGTGTACGCGCAGCAGAATCCAGCCCTCCCTGGGGTGACGACGATCGATCTCGATGGCCGTGCGGTGCGGGTCCAGGCGATCGGACTGCAGGACCGACGTCCAGGACAGCCCGTTGTCGTCTTTGAGGCAGGTGCGACCAATTCGCTCGAGATATGGGGCGGGATCCTGCCCCAGGTCGCGTCGATGGCGCCGGTCGTCGCGTACGACCGCGCAGGGTTGGGGCGTTCCGAGTGGGACGACACGAGTCCGACGCCCAAGCACGTGGCCGACAGACTTCGACGGGTGCTTGCGACAGATTGGTGCTGACCCGCCGTATGTGCTCGTGGGCTTCTCATGGGGCGGCATGCTCGCGCGCTATTTCGCGGGTTATTACCCCAGTGACGTGGTCGGACTCGTCTTCGTCGACCCAAGTCCAATGGTGACCGAGTCGCTCGCCGACAATCTGATGCCGTTCGAGGCGATCGGCGTCGGGCGTGCGGGCTTCGAGGCGTATTGGTCGAACTTCGCGGCGCTGTTGGCGCGGGCATCGCCGGCGGTCCGCGCCGAGAATCAGGTGTTGCGCGGGCTGCTGGAAAGGGATCTCGCAGACCGAGACCTTCATCCTATTCCTGCCGTGCCGATGGTCGTGGTCGTTGCCGCGAAGTACTTCGCGGTGCCGCTCACCGTTCCGTTCGATCTCCAGCGGCATTTTCAAGCCGACCTTCGCTATCGACTCAGAGTTCTCAGCGAATGGGTCTTGGCCTCTCCTCATGGCACGCTGGTGATGGCAAACAACACGACTCACACCATTCCTCGAGAGGATCCGGGTCTCATCGTGTCGGCCGTGCAGCGGGTGCTGGGAGCCTCGCGCTGAATCGCTAGGAGTACTACCTCGGAAGTCGGCTGGGACAGATCGTCACTGAAAGTGGGAGGCTGAGATGGATCCGTTCACTGGCTCTTGGGTGGCAAACCTCTCAAAGTCCCGGCGACATGCCAATCATCAATTCGAAAGCGCCACGATGAACTTCGAGGTGGCGGGCGAGGTCGTGTCGCTCACCTATGCGGGAATCAATGCGGCCGGCAAACAGGAGTCCAGTCGGGTGGTATTTCACGCAGACGGCGTGGAGCATCCACTGTCGCCAGAGGCTCCCGGTGTCGTGGTGCTCTCGCAGTGGGTGGGCACACACCGAATCGACACGCAAGCGAGGAAGAATGACAGCGTGCTGGGGCATGGTACCTACGAAGTGTCCGGCGACGGAAGCCTCTTGACGGCGACAGTGTCGGGCATCGACGCCAGTGGTGCGGCCTTCGAGCAGGTCATCGTATTCGATCGTCAGTAGTCGTAATGGACTTGCGATGTGTTCGTGAGCCAAGGGCCACATGCGGCCAAACATGCGCTGCACTCGACGCCGGCCGCGCCAACCTTCGGCGGGCGAAATCCGGACGTTCATGTCGACGAGGCGCGACGCGAGATTCTGATGTACTTCCATTGTCCGTCTGGCGGTAAGGTCGATGCCAACGGGCGCGTAGACATCAATGAGCAAGAAACGTTCTTCGCGACATCATCCGACGGGCTGAGGTTTCGTTCGTCGCCGACTGCGGGGATCGACCAGAACGGATCCTGGTGTCCGAGACTCGCCTCACGGATGATTGGCAGTCGCGGCGTGCATCGCCCCCGGCGGACGTGTTGACGCCTGACCGAGACTACGAGGGCGCGAGCCTCGCGCTTGAGGTGTCGGCGCCAGACGAGGCGCCCGGGCGAGTCCGTCAACTCCGAGACCCAGGAATCTTCCTCGAGGACGGGAGAAGGTATTTGCTGTATTCCGTGGCTGGAGAAAGCGGCCTGGCGATCGGCGAACTCGGTCGGCGGTGAAACGTGAGCGACCGGCCGACTCTCGAGGACGGCTGAGGACCCGAGCAGACGCGGTCAATCGCTAAGCGCCACCCAAGCAGAGACCCGAACTGTCGAGTTCCCGATCCCTGATCCCTGATCCCTGATCCCTGATTCCCGATCCCCATCCCCGATCCCCCTGACACAAATATTGCCAACCAAAACGAGAACTTAGGTCGTACTTTCGGAAAACACTCTGAGCCCGCCAGTCGCCAAACTGCCAGGAAAAGTCGCGCTCAACTCGCAGACTACACATTTTCACGAACGATTTGCGGCGCGATCTCTCGAAGTACAAGAAATGTGACCGGTGGCATTGGATGTGTATATCTGGGTCATCAGTAACTGACGTCGATGGGCACAGCACATCTTCCCGCATACACTGAAGTCGCTCCGGCAGAGGTCGACGCTGACGCGTGGTTCGCCGCTCTCGACGGTCGTCTACTTGCGATTGGTCCCGACACGTGCATCGTGCGCGTGATGGGCATTCATGCCGAAGGCGCCTACTTGTGGATTCAGTTGGCGTGCTCGGATCGACCCGAGCGCAGCGTGGTGCTCCAAGTCAGCGCCACACATACAACCACCGACGTGTTGGCCGTTCTAGGATCCAGGACGCCCTGTGATTCGGCGCTCGAGATCATCCGCGTCCCGCCCACGGCCTGAGGGCTCCTCCAAGAACGGCATAAACGCCGAGCACCTCCTCGCACAAATAGACGCCATCGACAGCCATGGCGGAAGCGGCGCGCTCGAGCTTCCAGATGGCGACCGTCTTGAAGTCACCAATCTCGGGAAAGTGTTCTGGCCAGGCTTGGGGACAGCCCCTGCGCTGACCAAGGGCGATCTCTTCCGTCACTACGTTCGCGCGGCGCGGTTCCTCCTTCCCGTACTGTCGGACCGGCCGCTCGTGATGAAGCGTTACCCGAACGGAGTAGCCGCAAAGCCCTTCTATCAGCATCGCGCTCCAGACTCCCTTCCCCCAGGAGTCTCTGTCGCTGAGGTCGCAAGCGAGGGCGAGCGCCGGCCACACATCATCGGCGGCGCGCTGAAAACGCTGCTCTATACGACCCAACTCGCCTCCATCTCGCAGGATCCCTGGTTCTCCAGAGTCGGCTCGGAGGAACGAATCGATCACGTGGCGCTGGACCTCGACCCGCCGGACGACCTGCCCTTCGCCAGAGTATTGGATGTGGCGAGATGGGTACGAGAGGAGCTGGACGCTTTGAAGGCGCCAGCGTTCCCGAAAACGTCGGGGGCCGGCGGTCTGCACATCTACGTGCCAATGCCTCCCGACACGCCATTCGACGCCGGCATCCTATTCGGGCAAATCGTAGCGACGATGGTGAGTCGGAAGCACCCGAAGTTAGCCACGATCGAACGGTCGCTCGCCGCGCGCGGTCGCCGCATCTATGTGGATTACATGCAGAACGCGCGCGGCAAGACACTCGCGAGCGCCTACAGCGCGCGGGCAAACGACTTTGCGGGGGTGTCTACCCCGCTAACCTGGCAGGAAATCGACGGCGGCGTTTCCCCCAAGGATTTCACCGTCCGCAATTTTCAGGCGCGCATCGATGAGGTCGGAGATCTCTGGGCAAGTCTCAGAGAAGCGAAAGGCGCTGATCTGAAAGCCGTCTCAGCCACGAAAATCACGAAGAAAAGCTGAGCCTCGAAGATCACAACGGTAGAAGGCCATCAGCCACGGAGAGCACAAAGAACACGGAGAGTTCTTGATCTTCGTGCCCTTGGTGTCCTCCGTGGCTTGATCTTCGTGCCCTTCGTGGCTAATCTTCGTGTCCTTCGCTCAGAAAGTAAACCGGAGCTCCCCCACCACTTGACGTCGCAGGATGTCACCGAAGATGTGCTGTTGCACTTCTTCGTTCCCCAAGTTGGTGACCTTCAGGCTTGTCACCACCTTGTCGCCCAGCCACCTCACGCCGAACCCACCGTTGATGAGCGTGAAGGAGTCGGTGACGCCCGCAAACCGCAGGTCAAGCACGTCTTGCCAATAGGCTTCGCCTGTGTAGCTCAGGCTCAGGTTGCCAAGGAAGCGCCCGTGGCCGAAGTTGAAGCCTACGTTGAAGCGATTGTTGGCCGGGAAGTTGATCTCGAGGGGATTGAAACCTTCCACATCAGGGTCGGCCTGATATGAGTAGTTCGCGAACACGTTGACCTCGCGATTGACGGCAGTGTCGATGCCGAGCTCCACGCCCTTGTCTTTCACCGTGCCGAGATTCCGATAGCTGAAGAGCGAGGGCAACCCTGGCGGCGGAATGAGACCGATCACGAACGTGGGAATGGTCGGCGGCCACGTTGGTGGCGGGTTGGCTGGCGTATAGCTCGCCACCTGCGTGAAGAAGATCCCATCATCAGTTGTGTTCCAGTAGACCGATGCTGACACGGTCGCGCGGTTGCGCAGCGTACCCGTGTAACCAAGCTCGTAGGCCGTCATCGTTTCCTGTTTCAGGTCCGGGTTGCCGACGGCCCCAACTGGCAGGATGAAATTCGCCAGCGCCGGCGAGATTGCGCTGAGGTTCACTTGATTGAGCACGGCGGTCAACAAATGATTGTTGATGAAAGACGGCGCACGAAATGCGCGGTTGAACGACACGCGGAGCGTTTGGCTGGCTGCCGGCTTGATGAGGAGCGTGGTGCGGGGAGAGAAGACCGCGTTCTCGATGGACGAGAACTTGTCCAGGCGCCCGCCGACGACCCAGCGTAGTCGGTCGCCGATGAAGATCTCGTCCTGAACGTACGCGCCGCCCTCGTTCCGGTCGTCGCCATTCGGCGCGATCGACACATCGAACGTGTTGTGGCGGAAGTTGCCGCCGAAGGTGAGGGCGTGACGCGTGCCGATTGCTCGGGAGTCGCCGGCCTCGACGTCGAAGGTCTTCGTATCGAACACGAGCGGCAGAAACGCTCCCGTCGGGCCACGCGACAGAAGATTGATCGCGTCGCCGTTGAGGAGATTGGTGAAGAAGGCGATTCGCCTGGCTCCCTGCTGGTAGCGCGCGGAGAAGTACGACAGCGTCGAGCCGCTGGCAACGTCGAACGGTCCAATCCCCGTATAGATCATGCCCTCGGTGCCAGCGACGCCACCGTTGAACGTGAGCGTGGCGCTGTTGTCGAGCGTGTAGTCCACGCGAGCGTCGAACTTCGGCTGTGACGTGCCGGAGTTCACGTATGCCGGGTACGGTGTGTTGTACGGATTGGGGATTGTCCCGATAGGCCTCGGCAGCGCGTCCTGCGTGAAAAACCCGGCGGAAAGCTTGAAGGCCACGTGGTCGTTCACGGCCTCGGCGTGGGATCCGTTGACGTAGAAGAGCGAGCCCGCGGTTCGATCCTCACCCTGCGCGCTTCTCTGAAAGCCGCCCACGCCAATCGTCAGCGACGTGCCGCCCTCGGCCGCCAGCTCGCGCGGCGACTTGGTAATCACGTTGACCACGCCGCTCATCGCATTGGCGCCCCAGACGGCGGACGCCGGGCCGCGAATCACTTCTATCTGCTTGATCTCGCGGGGGTTGGCGGGCACGAAGTCCCACATGACCATCCCGTAGAAATCGAGATAGATCGACCGGCCGTCCACGAGCGCCAGTTGCGAGGTCGAGAGCGTTGACGTCGCGCCGCGCGTCGTCAAATTGATATCGCGCGCCGAGACCTGCGTAACGTTGATGCCGGGCACCGCTCGCAGCAGGTCTCCGATGTTGGTAGCTGGTGAATTCTGGATCGTCTGGTTGGTGATCAGACTGACCGCGGCCGGCGCGTTGACGAGCTGCTGCTCCGTTCGCGAGGCGGTCACCACAACTTGTTCCTCGAAGGCGAGCGGTTGGTCGGCAGCCTGCTCTGACTTCGGGTTCGGCTGCTGCGACTGCTGTGCGCTGGCGTTTTCCTGGGCGTACGATGGAACTGCAAGGGCCAGCATCACGCAGACGGCAAAGAGACGCGCGATCATGGGGCTCTCCTTGTAGGCTCGAATGACGTCGTCGTGTTCGAGCCGCGCTATTCTCCACGCAGGAGGTTACGGGATGCAAGGTGGTATGATTTTCGTTCGCGCGCCCGTAGCTCAGTTGGATAGAGCGCCGGACTTCGAATCCGTAGGTCGCAGGTTCGAGTCCTGCCGGGCGCGCCAGACAGAAACTACCAACGTCTTACGGTAGCCCAACTTCCAACGCCCAATATGACTGAGGGCGTCAGGTTTGGGAGTTGCGAAGTTGGGAGTTGAGAATTTGCAGCGTCAGTCAGTCTTTGTTTGCGCCCGTAGCTCAGCTGGATAGAGCGTTGGCCTCCGGAGCCAAAGGCCGCAGGTTCGAATCCTGCCGGGCGCGCCAACCTTCGCTCGCTCTCGATGTCACGCGAGCTATGGTTGGCAGGCCATGCGAGCGCGCCGAAGTTCCGCACGATCACGGAACGAAGGCGGGCCGGGCGCGCCACTTCCGGAAGTTCGAAGTTTAAAGTTCGAAGTTTAGAGCCCGCACTATAAGATTCGGACGCCGTACCGCATGGCGATCGACGCCGGTGTCCGTTTCGGGCCGTATGAGATCCTCTCCGTCATCGGGTCGGGAGGGATGGGGAAGGTCTATCGCGCACGGGACACGAAGCTGAATCGTGACGTCGCGCTGAAGGTTCTGCCCGATCCGTTTTCCTCCGACCCGGAGCGTCTCGCGCGCTTTCGACGAGAAGCGCAGTTCCTCGCCTCCCTAAATCACCCAAGCGTGGCCGCTATCTATGGCTTCGAGGAATTCGACGCCGTGCAGGCGCTCGTCCTCGAGCTCGTGGAAGGCCGGACGCTCGCGGAGCGATTGAGTGGGACGGTCGTTCCTCTGGGCGAGGCGCTCACAATCGCTCGTCAGGTCGCAGAGGCACTCGAGGCCGCCCACGAAAAAGGAATCGTCCATCGCGATCTGAAGCCAACCAATATCGCGCTCGGTCCCGAGGGCCGAGTGAAGGTTCTCGACTTCGGCCTCGCAAAACTGATCCGACCACCTGGTGTGGAACAGGACACGAGAACCCACGTTTCAGACATGTCGACGATGCTCGCGTCGTCGCCGGGCACGATTCTGGGAACGGCAGCGTACATGTCGCCCGAACAAGCAAAGGGACAAGACGCGGATCGATTGGCAGACGTGTGGGCATTCGGATGTGTGCTGTACGAAATGCTCAGTGGACGCGCGGCCTTCGCAGGCGGCACGACCAGCGAGATCATCAGCGAGGTGCTCAAGTCGGAGCCAGACTGGCAGCGGCTGCCGGCCGAGACTCCCGAAGGCATCCGACGCCTTCTGCGACGTTGTCTCAACAAAGACCGGAGGCGCCGGCTTCACGACATCGCAGACGCCCGTCTCGAAATCGAAGAAGCACAAGACAGCCCGAGCGCTCCTGTTCGGGGAGCTCGGGTCGTTTCCAAGGGACGAGAGCGGCTCATGTGGGCGTCAGTGCTAGCCGTGGTCGCCGCAATCGCGCTCGTTCGCTGGTGGAGTGTTCGTGCGGTCCCAATCTCACCCGAGATGCGCGTTGAGATCACCACGCCCCCGACGACGGATCCTGTATCGCTAGCTATTTCTCCAGATGGAGCGAAGCTCGTCTTCGTGGCCACCGATCAGGACAAGTCGAGATTATGGCTTCGTGCCCTCGATGCCCCGACAGCTCGCTCCCTCGCAGGCACCGACTCGGCGTCCTATCCGTTCTGGTCTCCCGACAGTCGCTCAGTTGGTTTCTTCGCCGATGGCAAGCTCAAACGCATAGACATCGATGCCGGATCGGTGCAAACACTGGCGGTCGCGACCGCGGGGCGCGGCGGCGCATGGACAGCCGACGGGATGATCCTCTTTGCTCCGCAGGCAGGGCCGATTTTTCGAATCGCTGCGACTGGAGGCGAACGCGCGCAGTTGACGCAAGTTGATGCGGAACGGAGCAACCATCGATTTCCTCAACTCTTGCCCGATGGCCGCCATTTCCTCTACTACACGACAAACACGCCACGGGCCCGCGGGGTCTACGTCGGTCAGGTGGACGGATCGCCGGGGCGACGTCTACTCGATGCGGATGCGGCCGCCGCGTACGCCTCTGGGCAATTGCTCTTCGTCCGCCAGCGGACTCTGTTTGCGCAGCCTCTGGACCCCGTCCGCCTCGAGCTGAGCGGAAGCCCGGTAGCGGTGGCCAGCGATGTGGCAGTCGATGTCGGAGTCGGGGTTGCGTCTGTGTCCGCATCGGCCACGGGGGGCATCGTGTATCGGACCGGTTTGGCTCGTGGCCAGCGACAGTTCGCGTGGTTCGATCGATCCGGTAAAGAGATTGGAAGAGTTGGGCCACCAGATGAAACCATGATCTGGGGCCCATCGATGTCACCGGATGGCCATACCGCCGCGCTTACCAGGACGGTTGATGGCAACCAGGACGTGTGGTTGCTCGATTTGGTACGAGGCGTATTTCGCCGCTTCACCTTTGGCGAAGCAACGGAGCTCAACCCGATGTGGTCGCCAGACGGCAGCCGAATCGCTTTCAGCTCGAACCGAAAGGGCGACAACAGTCTTTATCGGGCTCCAGCCACCGGCGACGGAGACGACGAGCTGCTGCTGACCACGCCGATCGCAAAACAACCAGCCGACTGGTCAAATGACGGTCGCTATTTGCTCTATCGGAGCCAGGACCCCCGAACGAGATACGACATCTGGGCGCTGCGGTTGAACGGAGAGGGACAGACGTTCCCCGTCGTTCAGACGACTTTCGACGAGCGGGATGGACAGTTCTCACCTGACGGCAAGTGGATCGCATATGAATCGGACGAGTCGGGCCAGTTTGAGATCTACGTCCAGCCTTTCCCTGGGCCCGGACGCAAATGGCCGATTTCCACCAGTGGCGGCGCGCAAGTTCGTTGGGCACGCGACGGCAAGGAGTTGTTCTACATCGGCTTGGACGAACGACTGATGTCCGTCTCGGTCCGGTTGGACTCGCAGCATCAGATAGTCGAAGCAAGTTCGCCTGTCCCGCTGTTCTGGACGCACGTCGGTGGCGCGGTCACGGTCAGCAGGCAGCAGTATGCCCCTTCTTCTGATGGTCACAGGTTCCTGATGAATACGATCACGGAGGAGCGAACGTCGCCAATCACCCTCCTTCTGAACTGGAAGGGGCGATAGTCTCTCGAACTCGACATCTAAAGTCAGAGCGGGTTGTCTGACCCGCGCCGTTCGCTGAGCTCGTTCTGCCGCCGCACTGCCCTTCGCTTGGCGGCCTTCTCCCCCGCGGCTTGCCGATTCCGAGTTTTCACGAACTGCTCTCGCTCAGACAACACCCATCGCTCGAACCGTTCGCTGTAACGCGTGCGGCACAGCCGACCGATCGCCCATCGCCAGACGGGCGCCAGAATCTCTGACGGAATCGGGCTCGGTGTGAACTGGGCGAGTGCCTCGACGTTCTGCACGAAGAGCGGCGTGGCTGGCACATCCAAGCCATGGGGCCGTACGAAGGCGCGAATGAATGGCTTCACCTCGGTAGTCGGATTCGCCAGTGTTGCATCCAACTGACGCAGATGGTCCTCGAAGCCCTGCCCCACGTTCAGAAGCCCGCCCGCCGTCTTGGTCAGGTAGTGGTAATGAACCGTGCCCAGTTGGTTGTCCTCGAACTCCGGCACGAGCAACGTGTGAACTGAGCGACCGACGATGCCCGCTTCGATGAAGGCGCTGGTGATCAGACCGATCACCGCGTCGCTGTAGTAGAGGGAGTCGAAGTAGTCGGCCTTCGACGCCGGGTCCAGCGGATTCCGGCCCCACAGCACGGTGGGGCCCAGGTCGCTGAAATCCACGTCCTTCCACTCGTGGAGCCGCGATGGGTGCGGCCGTACGAGGATCCCCACATCTTTCAGGTGAGGCAGTCCGCAGGCGCGGACGCGGCGAATCCACTCGACGACCAGGCGTGCCTCCGGCGGGCTATGGTCGAAGAGCGTCGAGCAGGCATACATCAGGAACGGCCGATCCACCGGCAAGCCGACGTGCGAGCAGAACGAAGCGCGGTCCCGAGAAGGCGCGCGATCGAACCACTGGTCGAAGCATTGCGCCCCCGTGACCACGACGCGTTCCTCCGGAACACCGTGCAGCTCGATCGCCTCCTGCTTCTGCGTGTTGTTCCAGACGAAGACGCGGTCCGGCCAGTCACGAATCAGGGCCTTGCTCGACAAATGATCCCAGCTCCACACGCAGAGCGCATTGGGAATTCGCAAACCTCGCGCGGCCCGCTGATACTCGATCTGCGACGAGCCGAGGTTGATGAGCGGCGTGATGAGGACGAGATCCGGCGAGTGGGACGCGATGAAGTCGCGGATCGCAGGATCTTCGGGAACCGCCCTTTCCAGGCGGCGCACAAGCGCGACGAGCGCTCGGCGCGACGCCTCGCCAGTCCTGCGAACGATCTTGCCGAGCGCGACGAAGACGGCCGGAGTCCGGTCGCGCGACCGTTCCCTCAGCGTCAGGGCCTCGTCGAAGATGCGATGCTGGTATCGGAGGTAGTCGAGACCCAGTCGCAACCGGCTGGCCACCCACGCGGCATCGTCAGCCGCGCGCGCTGGAGCTTCGCCGTACGTGATCGTGGGGTAGGTCTTGGCCAGCGTCTCGACGAGCTGCAGTCCTCCGATGGCCTCGTCACGCTCGGCAGCGAGATGAATGTGGTGGCCGCGCTCGGCGAGCGCCCGTAGGATCGACTCGAAGTTCCGGAAGTAGGTGTAGTGTCGCCCAAAGAAAAGGATCTTCACGTGCTGGGATGGTAGACTTTGCCCCTGGGTGGGTCAATTCGTCTATGTCCTTGGCGTTCCGAACTTCGCCAACTACGAAGCAAGCGCCGCGCTTATTCGCGTTCCGCGCGACGGCGGCGAGATCGCGTACGTATCGGTCGGTGAAGATCGACTGACGCGAACCAAGCATACCTACGCCTTTCCCCTTCGCGGCATTCACTACTGTCTCGACGCATTCGGTCTCGAGTCGCTCGAGCAGGTCGACTTCATCTACACAGACTACGCGCGATTGCCACGGTGGCTGAACAGCGGCCCCGGGTATCGAAAGCTCGAACACGACTATCTGAAGCTTCGTCTTCGGTATCCGCGCCAGCGTATTCGCGTCATGGACCACCACGACGCCCACGCGGCCTCCGCGTTCTATCCCTCACCGTTCGAGGAGGCTGCCGTGCTGGTCGTAGACTCGCTCGGCTCCCGCCTGAACACCCAAACGCTCTACCACTTCCGCGGGACGGACGTTGACGTCCTCGAGCGAGGGGATCTCTGGGGAATTGGACGCCTTTATTCGCTCGTGACGGGATCGGTGCTCCCCTACGGGCCGGAGAAAGGGTTCGGCAAGACGATGGGTCTCGCTCCTTATGGGGCTGCCCATCCAGGGCCGGTTCTCGACTTCTCGCCTCGTGACGAGGGCATGTCGTCCGACTACAGCGCCTTTTTCAGTCGTCCCCCACTTCCGCGCATTGTCGCAAAGGGGGTTCGCCAGTGTGAGGACCGCGAACGTGTCCTCGAGCCCTACTTCGCCCGCGCCGCCTACGATGTGCAGCAGGAGTGCGAGCGGCAAATGGTGCGAATGGCGGAATACGCCTACGAACGCACGGGCAGCCGGAACCTCTGCATCGCAGGGGGCGTGGGTCTCAACGGTCTGGCAAACGCGCGAGTGCTCCAGCGGTCTCCGTTCGACCATGTGTGGATTCCCCCCGGCTGTTCCGATACTGGCCTGTCGTTGGGTCTTGCCCTGTGGGGCTATTTCCAAGACGTGGCGACCAGGGAGAGCTCGAAGGTGAGCGTGTCGATGACAACGGCCTACACCGGCCGCTCGTATCCCCTCGACCGAATCAGCGACACGCTCGACCGTTACGGCATCCAGTACCTCGCGGTCGCGCCGGAACAGGTGGCACATCACATTGCGGCGGGGAAAGTCATCGGGTGGTTCGAAGGCGGATCCGAATTCGGACCACGTGCCCTCGGCCATCGCTCGATCCTGGCCGACCCGCGCGATCCCACGATGAAGGACACGTTGAACCAGCGGGTGAAGTTTCGCGAGGGCTTCCGTCCGTATGCTCCGAGCGTCCTGGCGGAGCACGCGGCGGCGTGGTTGCACCTCGACGCCGACAGCCCGTTCATGCTGATGGTAGTCGACGTCCGCGAAGACAAGCGCGCCCGAGTGCCGGCAATTACTCACGTCGACAACACGACCAGGCCACAGACGGTCTCGGCGGCGGAGAATCCCAACTACCACCGAATGATCAGCGAGTTTTACAGGCTGACGGGCGTTCCGATGGTGCTGAACACGTCGCTCAACATCAACCGGGAGCCAATAGTCGAAACAGTCCTCGACGCGATGATTTGCGCGTTTGGCACGGCGATCGATTTCCTCTATCTGGAGGGGTTGTTGATCGAGTGCCGGCCTTACGCCAACCCGGAGCTGGTCAAGAAGCTCACGGCCGACCGTGCGCGAGTGCTTGACGAGGAATGGAAAACAATCACGGCCAAGTACCTCACACGCTACGACCTCTCGGAGCGTGACGCCTACCTCGCCGAAGAAAACAAGATCGCCGAGTGGCACCGGGAGTATCGGTCGAGGTACGAGCTCCAGGAAAAGATCGCCGAGTGGAAGGGCAAGGCCGCCAAGATCGTGATCGTCGGCACGCGGGGGCACACGCGATGTCTCCATCTATACATCGACGGTTTCGCCGATCTGGATGTCGCCGCCTTTGTGTCGATGGACGACCAGCCTGGTGAATCTGGGGAGCTGACGGTCTACACCGAGACGGCGCTGAGCACCATCGACTGGTCAGGCATTGATGGAGTGCTCGTCTCGACGCACGAGTATCAGGCCCTTGCCGTCGCCCGTCTCGAAGGCACGGTGCCTCGCGGCACCGAAGTGTTCACGATGTACGACGATGCCGGCGACAGCTTGCTCCACGTCTTGCCCGGTCGATGGGCCATCGTCAATCCATTGCCAGAGTCGAGCCGTCCTCGTGGCGAGTCAGTCCAGGCCGACAGCATCGACTTCGAGTTTAGTGCTCTCCCCACTCGAATCGCCGAGCGGTATGCGCTGATTGTCAGCTACCACTATTGCCATCCGCCCGATGGACTGCTTAAGGGCACCAAGGCTGTTACTCCCGAGGAATTCGACCGTCAGCTCCGCGTGCTGACGCAGAACTTCGTCTGCACGACCATCGAGGAGCTGATGAACCCGGCGGCGGACCTGCCCGAAACCGTCGCCGTCGTGACCTTCGACGATGGCTTCAAGGACGTGGTGGAGTACGCCTTGCCTGTGCTGCAGCGGTGGCGCGTTCCGGCGACGATCTACTGTTGCTCAGCGCCGATGCTCGAAGGCCGAATGCTCAATGTGCATCGTGTCCATTTGCTTCAAGCGAGGCTGGGGGTTCAAACATTCCGTGAGGAGTTCGAGCGCGTGCTGGCATCGCGGCCGCCCGTCGAGTTGGACGCGGCTGGACATCCCGGGCTCCAGGGTTTGTATCCCTACGACGACGAGCCAACGCGACGATTCAAGAAGCTCCTCAACTTCCAGCTTCCCTATGTCGAATTGGACCCGATTCTCAGGGAGCTCTTTGAACGCTTTATCGGATCGGACAAGGAGTTCGCCGCGAAGCTGTATCTCTCGCCGGACGACATCCGGCGGTGTCAGGACGCCGGGCTCGAGATCGGCGCGCACGGCCACAGCCACTCGGTGTTGAGCCGCTTGACAGAAGACGAACAGCGGCGCGACCTGCAGATGTCCGTGAACTACCTCACCCAGGAGTTCGGCCTCAAGGACGTCCACGCATCGTATCCCTATGGCATCGCCGGAAGCTGGAACGAGACGACGAAGCGGTTGCTCGCTGAGCTGGGCGTGGCCAGCGCCTCGACCAAGGAGAGGGCGATCGTGAAGCCGTCGGATCTTCGCGCTCGTTGGGAACTGCCCCGATTCGACGTGCGGGATATTTTCGACGCGTCTGGCAAACTTCTGGCGGACCGGTTGTCCGCGCTCTTTACTGCGGACTAACGGAGGCTTCGCCGAGAAGATCTCTTATTCGGCCAAGCAGCGTCTCGAAATCGACTGGCTTCTGAAAGTAGTCGTCGGCGCCTGCGGCCAGCATCTTCGCCCGATCGGTTGAGGCTTCCCGCGAACTCACCGCGATGACCGGTATGGGAGCGGAATGAGTAATGGACTTCAGCCGCTGGAGGACGACGTAGCCGTCTCCCCCGGGAAGCCCGATGTCGAGGAGAACGAGTTGCGGCTTTTCCTTTCGGATCAAGCCGATGCACTGCACAGCATCACGCGCGATAACGATGTCGTAGCCGCTCGCCTTCAACCGAGTCGTGAGAATTTGGATCTGTACCGGGTCGTCCTCGACGATTAGCAGCTTCTTTCTCTCCACCACACTCCCTCGCCTGTCCACGGAATCGACGCGCCCGCAAAAGCCATGAGGAGGCTATCATTTCCCGTGCGTTTCTTGTAACAGTGACGCGATGCCCAGACAGTACCCAGCAAAGGCCCTCCCAGACGCTGACCTTCCTCCGGTCTCCTGGCCGTGGCTGCGGCACGTGGTGGAGACCTACGCGAGCGAAACAAACAAGGTCGTGTCGGTGTGGAAGGCATTCAGCGACGATGACCTGGCCTTCAAGCCTCACGAACGATCGAGCTCGGTCGCCGATGTCCTCAAACATCAGCTCCTCTCTGAGCGTCGTTTCTTCGGCGAGTTCCTGGGCGCTCCGGAACCTCCGGCAGGAGGCGTCCTTCCACCCGTCGCCTCGGTCGAGGCCTACACGAATCGACTGATTGAGTTGGCTGTGCCGCGCTTGTCCTTTCTGGCCACGCAGCCGAGCGACTGGTGGCTTGCCCGTGTGACCTTCTTCGACGTGGAGCGGGAGCGTATCTGGATCTTCTGGCGGCGCGTTCTCCACACGGCTCACCACCGTACGCAGCTGACCGTCTACCTTCGCCTTCTTGGAAGGCGTGTCCCCGCCACGTACGGCCCCACGGCGGACGAGTCGTGGGAAGGGGCCGACCCCACGAGCAGTGTTGACGCGGCAGGCAGGAAGTGACCGGCCGGAGAATGGAACAAATCCCTCGCAGCCCCGTCACTTAGACTCAGCGCGGCCGAGCCTCGAATGGTGCGGGCGCCCACCACGACACCCATGAAAACCGCGCTCGTTGTCCACAACCTGCGGAAATCATTTGGGGCAACGATCGCCGTGGACGGCGTGTCGTTCGCGGTGGGGCCAGGCCAGCTCGTCGGCCTGCTGGGCCCGAACGGCGCCGGCAAGACCACAACGGTCTCGATGATTGCCGGGCTCGTGACGCCAGATCAGGGCGCTGTGACCATCGGCGGGGCTCCCCTTTCTGGCGACGCCGACCCGACGAAGAGGCGGATTGGACTGGTACCACAGGATTTGGCGCTGTACGACGAGCTCTCCGCACGAGCCAATCTCAACCTGTTTGGCGCGCTGTACGGACTCACGTCACGAGCCCTTGATGCGGCGGTCCAATCGACGCTCACCCTCGTCGGACTCGCGGAACGGGAACGTGACAAGGTGAAGACGTTCAGCGGTGGAATGAAGCGGCGGCTCAATCTTGCCGCCGGTCTTCTACACGACCCGGACATCTTGCTTCTGGACGAGCCGACGGTGGGCGTCGATCCCCAGAGCCGAAACGCGATTTTCGAGAACCTCGAGCAGCTCAAAGCCAAGGGCAAGGCGCTTCTCTATACGACCCACTACATGGAAGAAGCCGAGCGTCTCGCCGACCGTATCGTCGTCATGGACCACGGGAAGGTGCTGGCGGACGACACGCTCAGCGGTCTGCGTGCGGGCACGACGTTGGATGGCGCAAACGAGTCTTCGTCGCTCGAGTCGTTGTTTCTCACACTTACCGGAAGGAGTCTCCGAGACTAATGGGGTTGCAGGCACTCGTCGCTCTCGTCAAGAAGGACTTGCTGATCTTCTTCGGCGATCGCCGCGCCGTGATTCTGAGTTTCGCCGTCCCAATCACGATCGCGTCGTTCTTCGGGTCGATCTTCGCGGGCGCAGGCCAAGACAACGAGCCTGCGAAGATCCTCGTCGCGATTGTCGATCAAGACAGCAGCGCGATCTCGCAGGGCATGGTCGCGTCGGCGAAGGCCGACAAGAACCTCTCGATCTCGACACCATCGCTCGACACGGCTCGGAGCCAGGTGCAACAAGGCAAGACAGCCGTTTCCGTCGTAATTCCTAAAGGTTTCGGTGATGCCGCGGGGCGCGCCTTTCTCGCGGGAGCCGCGAAACCTCAACTGGACTTCCTTTACGATCCGTCGCGCGCCGCTGAACTGGGGATGGTACGAGGAATCCTGACCGGGTACGTGATGCAAGCGGTTGGTCAGCAAGTGTTTTCAGGCGAGCAGGGCCGCACACTCGTCGATGAAGCAATGAAGGACCTCGACGCTGCGACGTTGCCGGCTGGACAGCGAGAGCTCTTGCGGGGACTTTTGAAGTCGGTTCAGGAGCTGAACGCCCAGAGCTTCACATCTGGAAACACAACACGTGGCGTCATGGCGGTGCCGTACGACGTCCGTGAACAGGCAATCACCGGCGTCGAGGCGCAGTACAACGGCTACGCCCACTCCTTCGGGGGCATGGGCGTCCAGTTTCTCCTGTTTGTCGCCATCGACCTCGCAGCGGGAATCCTCCTCGAGCGTGAGCGTGGGATTTGGAAGCGGTTTCGCAGCGCCCCGCTGTCGCGTTTTACGCTGCTTGCCGCCAAGGCCGTGAGCGGGACGATACTGACGCTCTTGACCCTTCTTGTGTCGTTCGGATTCGCGATCGCCGTGTTCGGCGTTCGGATCTACGGCAGCGTTGTCGGGTTTTTCGCAGTCGCGGTCGCTTGCGCGGTGATGGCGGCGGCGTTTGGCCTGCTGGTGGCTGCGGTCGGTGGGACACAGGCCGCGACCCGACGCGTTGCGACCTTCGCCGTCTTGGTCATGGTGATGCTCGGCGGCGCATGGGTGCCGTCGTTCATCTTTCCCGCGTGGCTGCAGCGAGTGACTGTCGTCGTGCCGGCGCGGTGGGCTGTTGACGGTCTGGATGCGATGACGTGGCGTGGGCTGGGCATTGAGGCGGCCGTGATGCCGACGATCGTGCTCCTTGCCTTCGCCGTGCTGTTTGGTGTCGTCGCTCTGTGGCGATTCAGATGGGAAGAGGCGTAAGGTGCGTTTCTCCAGCCTCGGAGATACTGACCTTGTGTGATAAATTCATCGGCTGCGGTGATAGGGCAAGCGTCTCCACTACACCGCAGCCTTTTCGACGCGGGCCGGTAGCTCAATTGGCAGAGCAGCAGACTCTTAATCTGCGGGTTGGGGGTTCGATTCCCCCCCGGCTCACCAACTCTCGCTTCGCTTGAGTTGGCCGCGCCGGGGCGTTCTCAGGCACGTTGGCTTCGCCCTTCGGGCTCGCCAAACAGGCACGATTCCCCCCCGGCTCACCAGAATCGTTAGCAAAATCGACTGGGCGCAGTGACCCTGGCGTTCCTATTTCCGTTTTGGCCGCGGCGTGGTGATGTGGTTCGGCGGCCCGTCTGGATTCTTCTTGTCGTGGCTCCAGACGTGTCCACAGGTATCACAGCGGTAGTACTCGACGTACGCGTGCTGACTGGCGTTCTCCAGCAAGCGGCCCTGATGTTGACAGTGCAGACAGATCCGGTGCGGCATGATGGCGAACTTTCTTGCTTGGTGAGAACGTTCGCCTGGGACGCGGCAGCGAGCAGGGCTCAGAAAGGCTGCCTGAGTCTAGCACCTGTGCTGGAGAGTGCTCCGACCTACGTCATTCGTTGGTGTTTCCTGTCGGTCTGCGGCAGCGCTCGAGTCTTCTTCGAGTTCGTGCATGTAGGCAGTGATGGCGGCGTGAAGCTCGATGGCCATCTCCGACAGTCGTCTTGAGAGCCGTCGAGAGTCTTCGAGTTGGTCAATCGTTGAGACTGCGGGTGAATCGACAAGGACCGGAAATTTAGTTGGCACTACGCCTCACCTCGGAGCGCCTTGATCGCTTGATTCACGAACCGCACAATCGGTTCCGACGGCCCATCAAAGAGACAAGATCTGGCGCTCGTTTGTGTGGCTGCATCAGTCACGATGTCGCAAGTAGTTGGTTCGGCTGGTGTCGGCGGTCATCCGACTCCAACGCCTGAAACCGTTGGAGCTTCTCAGGCCGCACGTCTGGCGCGGGCCAGACCCTTCGGCGTGCCGTGGTCAAATAGGATGGACAGATGAAGAGACGGGACCTCTTGCGCACCTTGGGGGCGGTCGGCGCGGTGACCGCGGTGGGGCGTTTGCGGGACCCGGCGGTTGCTGGCGGGCAGTCGTTCCCCAGTGTGTCAGGCCGCTCGATCACTGACACTCTCGCCAGCCGGCTCGCCGCGTCGATCCAGAAGCACAAGGTGCCGGGCGCGAGCGCCGCAGTGTTCCGCGGCGGCCAGTGGGAAGTCGCGGCCACCGGCGTGACCAATGCCACCACCGGCGTGGACGTCACTGCTGAGACCGTGATGCACATTGGCTCGATCACCAAGGTGCTGACGGCGACCCTGGTGATGCAGTTGGTCGATGAAGGCCGGGTTGAGCTGGCGACGCCGCTCAAGCGCTACCTCCCTGACTTTCAGGTCGCCGATCGGGATGCTACGGAACTGATCACGGTCGAGATGCTCCTGAACCACACCTGCGGCATCGATGGGGAGTACTTTCCCGATGCCGGACCTGACGCAGAACGGATCGAGGACGTCATCCCTCGCATCGCGCGACAGGGCCAGATCCACGCGCCCGGCGCCGAGCTGTCGTACTGCAACTCTGGTGCGGTGCTGGCGGGCTATCTGGCTCAGCGGCTCCTCGGAAAGAGCTGGTATACGCTCATCGAGGAACGGATCTTCAAGCCGCTCGAGCTGCAGCACTCAGTGGTGCAGCCGGCGGACGCATTGCTCCACCGCGCCACGGTGGGCCATTTTCTGAACAAGGACGGCACGAACACCCGAACCTCGTTCGCGTTTCTGAACCCGAGCTTCGCGCCAGCCGGCGCGACGGCCATGCTCTCCGCGAAAGACCTCGCGACCTTCGCGCTGGCCCACGTGAACGATGGAGTGGGCACCAACGGGCATCGTCTCTTGTCGGCAGCCAGCGCTCGCCGGATGCAGCGGCAGTCGGCGGCTTGGCGAGGTGTCGCGGGTGGGGGTTTCGGACTTGGCTGGATGACCTTTGACAAGGGCATTCTTGGCCATGACGGCGGCGGGCCCGGCATCGTGTCGTGGCTCTATGCCGATCCGGCCGCGAAGACAGTCGCCGCTGTCCTCACGAACGCGGCGCACGGCGGACCTGTGCTGGACGAAATCACCGCGCCGTTGTACGACGCCGCGGGTGCGAAGCCGTTGGCGGCCGAGTACGACGAGCTCGAGAGGCAAGCCACAGACACCCGGGTCGACCCGCGCTCTTACGTCGGCCAATACGAGTCTGTTGCGTTGGCGTTGCGAGTGATCCCGCACGAAGAGGGCATCGCGCTCCGGGTGCGCGGGAAGGTGCGCTTCTACGAAACCGACACACTGGAGGAATCGCCGCCGGTTCCGCTGCGCCCGATCCGCGACGGCCACTTCACGACTGGCCAGGGCTTCGTCACGTTCCTCAATCCAGGCGCCGACGGCCGGATGCAGCACGTGGCCTCTCGCCGGCGCTTGCACAAACGGAGTGGGTAAGAGCAGCCATTGACGCGCGCTCATTGGAGCTCGTTAGGCGACAACAGCCGTAATGGCGCTGGTTTTTCAGCGCCGCGTCAGGAGCACGGTCCAGTTCTCCACCAGCGTCAGCGGTGGACGGGCGCCGGCAGTCTCCGCTCCTTCCTGCGCCACGATGAATCGCGACCCGTCGGCCGACACATCGTACAGGTAGCCGACGGTCGTGATGACGCTCCCGAACAATTTCTGGATTTGCCCAACCTCCAATGTTTGCCCGCGCGCCGCGATCTCGGCGGCCATCAATACTCCCTCACGCGTCACGTAGAACAGCTCGCGGCCGTCGCTGCGCCAGCGCACGTGTGAGGCGCCGCCAGAGGACACTTGCCGTCTCCCACTCGAAGTCGAATAGTTGATGACGTACGCCTCGCGAGTGCCTGACTCACTGGACGTGTAGGCCATCCATTCTCCATCGGGCGAGAATTGCGGGTGGTCCTCTCCCGACGATGTGTCGAGGATCGCCCTGGGCGTGAGTGAGTCCCCCGGCGGATTCATCAGCGACAGCGCCCAGACGTCGATGCCGCCCTTGACGTGGAGTAGCGTCTTCCCGTCCGGCGACACGCTGCGGGGACTCAGGCCCGGGCCGGACAACAGCACTTCGTCCGCCCCGGCAGCACTCGAGCCCTTGCGAAACAAATCCCCTCTGCCATTACGCCAGATGATGGTCTTCCCATCCGGCGTCCACACGGCGTAGGGTTCGGCCCCCGAGTCGAAGGTGAAGCGGGTTCTTCGACTGCTCGCGAGATCATAGATCCACAGGTCGTTGTTGGTTCGTTCTGTCAGGCTTGCGAGCAGACGCTTCCGGTCCGGCGAGAACTGAATCTCGACGATGCGGCCCTGGACTTCTTCGAGCGTGCTCACTTGCGTACCGCTTCGGTCTTTCCAGACCAGTCTGGAGTTGGACGTTTCTGTCGCTCGTCCTGGATAGACCAGCAGGCCCGATGCCGACACGGTGAAGTGTGCGACGCGACCCGGTTGCAGGGAAGTCGGAATCCCCTCCGCGATCGCGCGGGCCTCGCCCGTCGTCTCCAGCCTGTCCACGTCAAGGGGCTGTGCCATCAACGTGCCGCCACGCAGGAACAGGAGATGGCCTTGGGAGAACTGACCGTTCGAGTCCGCTTCTGCCACTTCCTTACCCGGCGTGGACGCGTCGGCGAGCGATCCGATGCGCAGTGCATTAGGACCGTTGGCGTGCGGGGCCAGGTACACGAAGTGCCGTCCGTCCGGCAGGAACCACGGGGATCGGTGCCCGAGTGTGTCCTTGTCCGTCTCGACTGAAGAGGTCGGTACAGGCGTGCCTCCGCCGTTCGACACTTTCATGATCGGGCTCTGCCGGCTGTTGTCGGCAAAGATAATGACGCCTTCAGCGTTCCAGCTTCCGCCCTGAAACGTGTCGGCCAGCTGCGTGATCGTCACCGGCGGGCCGCCGAGCACATCGATCTTCTTCAACGCCCTGTCGACCGTGGAACCGAAGGCGACATAGCGACTATCCGGCGACCAGAACGGCTGGGTTGCACCTTCGGTCCCCGGCAGCGGCTGCGCGGCTTGCGAATCCAAAGAGCGTACCCAGAGTTGGGTTGCCTTTCCATCCGGCGAACGCGCGCCGAACACGAGTCGGGTACCATCCGGGGAGAGCGCGGGAATGGCGACGAATGAGCCAACGCTCACGAAGTTGTACTCGGAACCCTCCGGTGCCAGCAGCGAGGACATCCGCAGCGGCCGATCGTTGGTGGGTGGGTCCAATGACAGCCATGCAGCTGCTGCCAACAACGCCGCAGCAGCCGCCGCGATCCATCCGAGGTGTCTGTATTTCGTGGGCCGGGCTTCGGTGCGGACGAATGCGTCAGAGCCCTCGTCCAGGAAGAGTCTCGCGTCTCCGATATCGCGCAGTCGCTTCGTCGGGTTCTTCTCCAGGCACCACTTCAGCAGCACGCGCGCGCGCGCGGGAGTCGTCTCCCAGTCCGGCTCTTTCATGCGCACCAGCGCCAGCGTGTCCAGTGGCGTTTCGCCTCTGAACAACGGCTTGCCCGTCAGCATCTCGTACAACACGACGCCGAAGGCCCAGATGTCGGTGCGCCTGTCTACCTCCTGACCGGCCGCCTGCTCCGGGCTCATGTACGCCGCCGTGCCGAGAATGACGCCTGCCTGTGTCACATCCGCCATTGTTGTCGTGCCGGCGTCCACCCCTGATCCGCGCGCGCTGGGCACAACCTTGGCGAGACCGAAATCCAGCACCTTCAGCGTTCCATCGGGACGGACTTTCACGTTGACCGGTTTCAGATCGCGATGGATGACGCCTCTCGAGTGTGCGTGCTCGAGCGCATCAGCGATCTGGCGCGCCAGCGCGAATGCTTCCTCGAGTGGTATCGCGCCCGCCGACATCCGCTCGGCGAGCGTGGGGCCCTCGACCAGTTCCATCACGAGGTGGTCCGCGCCGACATCGTGCAGTGTGCAGATGTTGGGATGATTCAGGGCCGCGACTGCTTCGGCTTCCCGGCGGAAGCGGTCGGTGAACTGCGCGGCGGAGACCTTGATCGCCACGTCCCGCTTCAATTGCGGGTCGCGGGCTCGATAGACCTCTCCCATGCCGCCCTTGCCCAGCAGCGTGGTGATCTCGTATCGACCGAGTTTGGTGCCGGTACCGAGTGGCATGGACCTTAGAAGTCGAACGACCGGGGAATGTGTTCTGGCCGCAATCTTAACCTTGGAGGTCGTCCACCCGTCATCCGATCCCGGCCCTTGACACCGCCTACGGCCGCAGCAGCTCAGACGGTGGATGTGTGGACTCCTAGTCCGACGCAGATGTTGCCGGACTGTGCTCGAGTTGACCCGAGACCGGCGTATACTCTCGACGGTGGGAAGCGATTTCCTGCTAGGCTCATCTGCGAAGGAGAGACGCATGGGTTCGAAACGACCTGCTCGAAGGGAATTTCTAAAGGGCGGCGCCGCGTTGGCCGGTGGTTTGACCATGGGAGCCGTAGCACCCGCGATCGGCCAGACACCGGCGCGGCCGCGCAACGCCAGCCGCCCCACCGATGATCAAGGGCGACAAGGACGGGATGATCGCCTACGGCGAGCGCTCCAAGTACGTCACGTCGGTGCGCATCCCCCACGGCGGCCGGCCGTCGCCCGACACGTTCGGCCTGACGTTTCATGTGGCGACGCCGCTCCAGGACTCCGTCGGGGTGATCACGCCATCCTCGCTCCACTATTTCGCGACGACCCGCGGCTCGTTCCTCCCGGACATCGACCCCCGTGAACACAAGTTCATGATCCACGGCCTGGTGGATCGTCCGCTGACCTTCACGATGGACGACCTGAAGCGTTTCCCGTCCGTCACCCGCCTTCATTTCATCGAATGCGCGGGGAACCGGTCGTCGCCCAGGGCGAAGAACGTCCAGGAATCGCACGGGATGACAAGCTGCGCTGAATGGACCGGCGTGCTCCTCTCGACGCTGCTCAAGGAGTGCGGCCTGAAAGGCTCCGCAACCTGGTTCGTGGCCGAAGGCGCCGAAGAAGTGAAGGGCGCGTCGAGCATGCCGATCGCCAAAGCGATGGACGACTGTCTGCTGGCCTACGGCATGAACGGCGAGCCGGTGCGGCCACAGAACGGGTTTCCGCTGCGGCTGATGGTCCCTGGCTTCGAAGGCATCTTCCACACGAAGTGGCTGCAGCGCATCAAGCTGGTGGATCGGTACTACATGAACTACAACGACTTCGGGCACCTCGATCAGGACGCGAAGGACGCGGCGCTGAGCAACCAGATCGGCCCCAAGTCGGTCATCACGTTCCCATCCGGCAGTCAGCAGCTGCCCGGCAAGGGCTTCTACGAGATCAGCGGCCTGGCCTGGTCCGGTGGCGGCGCCATTCGGACCGTCGAAGTCTCGACCGACGGCGGCAAGAAGTGGAATAAGGCCGAGATCAAGGGAACGCCGCAGCGGATGGCGCATACGCGCTTCGGCTTCCCGTGGACGTGGGACGGCACCGAGACCGTCATCATGTCGCGTTGCACGGACGAACTCGGGTCGGTGCAACCGTCGCGCGCCCAGGCCGCGGCGTTCTTCAACAAGCCGCTGGAAGGATTCAGCATCCCGGGCCTGGACAACACCATAATGCCGTGGCACATCGCGCGCGATGGGAGCGTGACCAATGGGCTTGCGAACGCTTAAGGCTCTCGCGTTCGTGGTGCTGATGGGGAGCACCGCGCTGGCGCAGGGCCCCAGGTACGGCATCGGACGTACGCCGAGCGCAGACGAAATCCGCACCCGGGATATCTCCATCAGTCCGACCGGAGACGAGCTCCCGCCGGGACGCGGAACCGCCAAGGAAGGCGCGCAGCTCTATGTGCAGAAGGGGTGCGCAGGATGCCACGGGCGACGGGATGGAAGGGGCACGGCTCCCGTTTTGAAAGCGCAAAGCCGGCCCGGAAGCTGAGACCTGGCAACGGGGGCGGATTCTCCCGGTCCGCGCGCCGTTCGCGACGATGGTCTGGGACTACATCAATCGCGCGATGCCTCTCAATCGAGAGGGGACGCTGACCGCCGATGAGGTCTACGCGCTGACGGCCTTTCTGCTCTCCATCAACGAAGGTGATCCCGGAGGACCAGGTACTCGACGCGCAGAGTCTGCCGAAGGTCAAGATGCCAATTGGTGATCGATTCGCTTCTCTTCCTGAGTGGAAGCCCAAGACGCCAAGGCTCAAAGGTTACCCGTTCTAGACCTTCGTCAAAGGAACCGCAATTCCCTACCCTGCATCGCTGCTCGCGCGGTGCTTCACGCAATCTTGGACGCCTTGCGTGCCACCGTGGTCGTCACAGGGTCATGCATGTCAAACGGCTCTCGGTAGTCGCAGCTGCCATTCCGGCAGACCCATGCCGGTGTGTGCCGAATCCGCCCAGCGAGTTGGACGCTTCCCTGAGCGGCTCGAATGGCAAGTACGGGATACAAACTCCTGAATACTGCGTGACCACAACGCGGACATACCCGCGAGTCAATGTCATGAGATGTCGTGGGCATCGCGGGGGAATCTCGACGCCATTCCCCTCGGCTGAGCTCCCTGGGTGACGCTATCGGGGGCTCCCCGGGGTCGCGTTTTGCGTAGGACCACGCGTGTCCACAATGACCGCAGCCAAAATATTCCTCGATGGAGTTGTCAATGGCGTGCGCCAACATGCGGTCGGACCGATGGCAGCGTGGACAGGCGCGATACGGATTCATCGTTTCCCCTAAATTTGAAAAAATTTCCGCTCTTATCTGCGTCCGAACCGGTTCTACAAAATGCATACCATCACGATGCTTGACAAATAGCTGGACTAGACAAAGGAGCAACTCGCTCGCGTGAGGCGCCTTGGCAATTCAGGCAATTCGTGACGGAAGTCTCATTGACGTCAGGGAGTGACGCCGAGCCCCGAGCATGAGTTGGGGGATACGACCGAGCCGCTCTAAGCCTCACCGGCAGAACGACCGATAAACTAGATTGATGGGCAGCAAGTTCGTCTGGTTGCAGCGTCATCTGCCGGCCGGCGAAATTGTCGTCGGCGTGGTGCTTGTCATCCTGAGTGTGGGCATCCTCCCGCTGTGGACTGCAATTCTTGGCCTGATGTTCGTGTCAGTGGGTGTGGGCGGGTTGCCGTGGACCACAGCGAACCTGATGGGTGTTGGCAAGGAGTCGGCAGGCGGAGGCCGATTCTGGATCGTCTTGCCGATTGGGATCGTCGTCGCATGGCTCGCATGGCCCACGCAGACCTGGAACAAGGGAGGCGTCGTCGACATAACGATGCCCTTGAATGCCGCACTTGAGGCACCGTCGCCTGTGCCTGCCTCCCCACCTGTCAGGCCAGCGCCCGCGTCGAGACTTGCTGATGGCGTGCGCCTTGCGGTCTTTCCCGCCAAGCACAAACACCGCCTGCGCGACTGTGAAGGCGTCTTGACGTTTTCGGTCAGCGCTGTTCGTTTCCGAACCAATCAACCGGACGATTCATTCGTCTATGCCATCGACCAAGTGGAGCTGGACGACGATGGAGTCAAGGATGGTTCGGGCAAGTCGTGGCACTTCGCCGTAGACGGGCGCGACATGAAAGACACGTTCAGGCGTTGGAAGGCAGGGACCCTGCCTGTGCAGCTGGCGAGTCGATAGCCAGAGGTGCTGCCTCTCGGCAGGTGTTCTCTCGAATCAGGGCTGTGCCGTGATGCCGCTCTCCCGATCGATGCTGCCCGTCCGCAGCTGGTCTCCCGACCCGTGCGAGCTCATCAGACCGAGCGAAGCTGAGGCGGATTCGCCAGGTGCGAGGGTTGCTCACCCAAGCGCGCGGCGCGACAATGGGCTCGCCGAGTAACAGAGAGCGGACGGTTTTCCCCGAAAGAAGCCGTCGCGTCACCCTTTGTCGCAAGAGTAGTGTCAGCACCATGACATTCGATGTCGTGATCGTTGGTTCCGGACCATCTGGCTCGTACTTGGGCTATCTGCTAGCCACGAACGGCTATCGAGTTCTGATACTCGACAAGGCCACCTTCCCAAGAGACAAGGTCTGTGGCGGCGGGATCTCGAACAAGACACTTGAATTGCTGAAGTTCGACATCAGTCCCGTTGTTCAGCGTCGCATGAGCGGGGCGTTTCTCACTTATCAGAACAACGACACGGTCGTCAAAGATCTCGACGACCGCGCAGGCGCAGCAGTCGTCCGTTCGGAATTTGACAGCTTCTTGCTCGACAAAGCCAGAGACGCTGGAGTTGAGTTCAGCGGCGACACGGCCTTCCTTGACGCGCAACGCGAGGCCGACACGGTCGCCGTCGCAACCACACGCGGAACCTTCAAGGGCGGATATCTAGTCGGCGCTGACGGAGTCTTCAGTCAGGTTCGGGCAAAGATGTTCGGCCGAGATCTCGTGCGTTATGCGCCAGCCGTTGAAGCCCTCGTCTACGTTCCCCCTGACAGGCTCGAGCAAATCGGAAATCGCGTTCTGTTTGATTTCGGCGGGATGCCTCGCGGATACGGATGGATCTTCCCGAAACGGGACCACCTCAACGTCGGGGTATTTTCCAGGTTCAAGACCCGGTCGATTCAGACGGATCTTCGACGATTCATGAGTTGGTATGGGCTTCTCGACAAGCCATCGGCCATCAAATACGCGGGGTTCTCGATACCATTGCGGAACAGGCGCCAGGAGTTTCAGCGCGGCAACATCCTACTGGTTGGCGATGCAGCAGGCTTCGCGGAATCATTTTACGGAGAGGGGATCTACTTTGCGCTCAAGAGTGCCGCGATCGCAGCACAGGCACTCTCAACGTCATTCGACCGCCCCACAGATCACGTGTACGCGCGTCTCGTCAGAAAACAGCTTTACGCGGATCTGACCTACTCTGAACTGAATGCGAGGATGTTTTTCCCGATTCAGAAGCTAAGCTTCTACAGAATGGTCAGGAATGAGCACGTCAACTACTATTTTGCCGAGCTCATTGCAGGCCGAGTTGGACACAAGGAATGCTTCTACAAAACCATCCTCACGAGCCCTTACTGGCTGTTCTCGAAACAGCTTCAGCCCTACTCCGGGGAGCGCTTTTGAGACAATTCGCAGACTCACCTTGCTAGTGGTCCTAAAAGCCAGTCTCGCCACTGGCGCGTTTCAATGAAGCTCATCATCGAGCCCGGCCTGGCCGCCAAGAACTACTGGCGCGACCTCTGGCGCTATCGCGAGCTGCTGTATTTCCTCGCCTGGCGCGACATCGTGGTGCGCTACAAGCAGACCGCGATCGGCGTCGCATGGGCGCTTCTCCGCCCTGCGCTCACCATGCTGGTGTTTGTCGCCTTCCGCCGGCTCGTCGGCATCGAGCCCGGTGGAGCTGCCCGAGCCCATTCTGGTGTTCGCCGCCGTCCTGCCCTGGCAGTTCTTCTCCACTGCCCTCTCGGAATCCTCGGGCAGCCTGATCGGCAATGCCAACCTGATCTCCAAAGTCTATTTCCCGCGCCTGATCATTCCCGGCGCCGCGGTGGTGACGGCTTTCGTGGACTTTCTCATCACTCTGGGCCTGCTCGCAGTCGCTCATGCTCTGGTATGGCGTCGCCCCCGGCTGGCAGCTTCTGACGTTGCCGCTGTTCGTGCTGCTCGCCTTCGGCCTGTCGCTCGGGCTCGGGCCTGTTCCTTGCGGCGCTGAATGTGGAGTACCGCGATTTCCGGTACGTCGTGCCCTTCATCGTCCAGTTCGGTCTGTTCATCTCGCCGATCGCCTTCACGACGGCCGACGTCCCCGAACGCTGGCGAACGCTGTACGCGCTCAATCCCATGGTGGGCATCATCGACGGTTTCCGGTGGTCCATCCTCGGCGGCCATCCGCCCCTCGACTTGCCAGTCGGTCTGGGCTTTCCGTGGCCGTCACCGCGTCATTCGCTGCTGCTGGGTGCGTGGTACTTCCGCCGCATGGAGCGCAGCTTCGCCGACGTGATTTGACCAGCGCTGTCATGAGCGACGTCCATCATCGTCGGTCGAGAATCTGGGCAAGCGGTATCGCATCCGCCACCAGCAGCAAGGCCAGCGCTACGTCGCGTTGCGCGACGTGCTGGCCTCGAAGCTGGCCGCGCCCATTCGCTGGTTCGGTCCGGCGCAATCGACCCCCGGCCGCTCGGGCACCGAGGACTTCTGGGCACTCAAGGATGTCTCGTTCGAGGTCAAGCAGGGCGAGGTGGTCGGGATCATCGGCCGCAACGGCGCCGGCAAGAGCACGCTGCTCAAGATCCTCAGCCGCATCACGGAACCGACCGAAGGACGGGTGACGTTCTCGAGGGCCGCGTCGCGAGCCTGCTCGAAGTCGGCACCGGTTTTCATCCGGAGCTGACCGGCCGGGAGAACATCTTTCTGAACGGCGCGATCCTCGGGATGGCGCGCGCCGAGATCACGACGACAAATTCGACGAGATCGTGGCGTTCGCCGAGGTGGAGCAAGTTCCTCGACACACCGGTGAAGCGCTACTCGTCCGGCATGTACGTGCGGCTGGCCTTCGCCGTCGCGGCGCATCTGGAGCCGGAGATTCTGATCGTGGATGAGGTGCTCGCGGTGGGTGACGCGCAGTTCCAGAAGAAGTGCCTGGGGCGGATGAGTGAGGTCGCGGCCGGAGGACGAACCGTTCTGTTCGTGAGCCACAACATGAATGCGATCGAGAGCCTTTGCACGACCGCCCTGCGTCTCGAGGGCGGCCGTGTCAAGGAACACGGGAGTGATGTACGCGGAATCATCGCCCGCCACCTCGGCACAGCGTCCGGCGACGAGTTCGCGACAAGCGTCTGGACGAACAACGACAACACTCTGAATCACGCCGTGATGCAACCGCTCTACTTTGCGATTGAGAATGCTCAAGGCCAGCCCCTGACGGCGCCGGCCCGCAACGACGCGTCGCTCGTCGTGGTCGTCCGCGCCAATATTCACAGCCTCGATCCGTCGCTGAAAATTGGATTTCGGTTGTTCAATCAGGATTCCGAATTGCTTCTGTCGTCGGTCACGACAGACGGGCCCGAAGCGAGTTGGCCACAACTGAGCAGCGGCGAAGTCGAGCTCAGGTGCGCGCTTCCCACACGGCTCTTCAACGAAGGCACCTACAGGCTCGAGTTGAGCTGCAGTCTTCATCATCGCGAATGGATCACACGGCCCGGCCACAACAGCCCCGCGGTGCACTTTACAATCCGGGGCGGATTGAGTGATTCACCGTATTGGCTGAACCCGCGAGCCGGCATCCTTGCTCCAGAGTGGAAATGGGAGCGAAGCAAATGACTACGAAGGTCTTTTGGCTTCGAAATAGAGTGACGGTTCGATCGCATGGACGCCGTGAGTCGACTGATCGAACGTGTACCGTTGCCAATCTGGGATCATCGACGACCGGTGGTCCTGCCGGCGATACTCGCCAAAGCCTCCTGCCTTTAACAGCGTCTCGAGCGAAAGCTCATCGTACATCCACTTGTTGAGCTCACCGGTACTGCGCGGATCGGTCAGAGATGTTCGCAGCCAGGTCCTGTAGCGCGGATCGATGGCGGCTCCGACACGCCACCGTATGCTCGAGATCACTGACGACAACGTGAGCGATGCCAGCCTTTCATGCCATCGTCTGTGCCCGCTCGTCGGTGCCGACCGAGAAGGCGCGAACTCGTCGAACACGTCGCCATACCTTTCCCGTGCGAACTCCGGATCGAAATCTCCAACCGCGCTCGCCTGAGTCATCAGGCCGCCGGACCGTTCTCTCACCAACTGATCCAGGAGCTCGAACACTGCCCAGCGGTATCGAACCATGTTCAGATCTGAGCGGCTGGTCCGGCACTCGCCGAGCTGCCGCAGATAGGAGCGACAGATATCCTCGAGGTCGGGCGTCGAAATCCTGACGACGGCCCCCGGTTTCAGCACGCGATAAAGCTCCTTCACTAGCGAGGCGGCCTCGGCCGGCGTCAGGTGCTCGATGATGTGGAACGCGTAGGCAGCGTCGAACGTCTCGTCCGCGAAGGGCAGCGCCTTCCGGACGTCGTGATAGTGGATATCAGGCTCGTCTTGCGGCTGCCCCTGCATGCTGAACAGCAGGTTCGTCCATTCGCGGCGATACAGCGCTTCTTTCTGTCGTGCGTACGATCGCCCTGTTCTCCACATGTGCAGGTATGCGCGACCGTCGGGCGTGTACGTAATGCGCGGAGACGTCGTCATCGACCTCGCCTTATGGGGAACGCCGCGGTCGTTCGGGCTTCCTGCCTTCCATGTAGATCGATGGGTCAAGAGGATAGTCACCGTTGTTCGACCGGTCGAAGTCGTATCCCGCCCACCCCGGAATGCTCGAAGAGAGGTGATCCATCTGGCGGACATCCTGAAAACCAACCCGTTCGAACAGCAAGCGCAGCGAGAGCCGGTCGTACATCCACTGCACCGCTTCCTTCGTCACGCGCGGATCCAAGCGATTCGTGACTCGTGGGTGCGATTGGCCGAGGAGTGCTCGCGCTCCCCGATACATCCTCCGAAGGAGGCTGACGGCGTCGAACGACCGTCTGTGTTGGACCCGACTACCGCCCGCGACGCCAGCACTGACGGCCCGCGCCCTCTCGACTAACGGAAGGAGCATGTCGCCAAACATGTAGCGCAATTGCCCTTCGTCGAAGTCTCCTTGCTCGATGGCCTCGAGCATTCGGCCTCCGGTGCGATCGCGCACCATCTGCTCGAAAATCGCCATCACCGCCCACTGGTAACGCACCACATTCTGCGGCGTCGAGTCGTTGCAAGCAGCCTGGAGCGCGTTGAGGTAGTCCTGGCACGCCGTTTCAAGGTCAGGCACAGAAATACGGAAAATACCGCCTGCCTTCAGGGCACTGAAGATCTGTTGCGCACAACGCTCGCCGTCGGACGGGGTGAGATGCTCGAAGACGTGGTAGGCGTAGACGGCATCGAACGTCTCGTCTGCATACTCCAGAGGCGTCGTACTCAAGTCGACATACCGCGTGTTCGCCAGAGGCGGCCCTGGGAGCGCCGCAAAGACGACATTGTTCCACTGATTGAGGAAAGTCGGGCCCTTCTGGCGAAGGTACTCTTGGCCCTCGCGCCAGATGTGCAGATTTGCCGTGCCGTCCATCGCTCTCGCCAGCATCATCGTTCCGTCATGAGGCTTGACGCGCGCGCCCGACAACATCCACAAACCGACACGCGAAATCGCGCGCAAGCCCCTCTTGCCTCTCTCTGGCCCGGCGTTCCAAACTCAGATCGGGCCCCGGCTCGAGATGCGGCCAGTCGCGCTCGATCAGATCGGCGAGATCCTCCGCACTTTCGGGATTGAAATAGGAAGCATCCTCCAGGTTCTGCTCTCGATGCACCGCGATGTCCGACACGAACATTCGTTTGCCAAGAGCTCGCGAGTCTTCGATCAGAGCGCTCCATCCCTCGAAGAGCGACGCTTGTACCACCGCCGCCGATGCTCGCATTACCTGGATCTGCGTTGGGCGATCCAACAATCCGAGGAGACGCACCTGCGACTGAAGGCCGCGCCGCGCAATCTCGTCCTTGAGTCCATCGGCATGTTCAGGGCGGCGATAGTCGTACTCGTGGCCGGTGCACACGAGCACGATGTCCGTCCTGCCCCGAGCCCGTAACAGACTCAGCGCGGCAAACACCGTGCTGTGATTCTTATGAGCCCAGAGCTGGCTCGGATACGTCAAATATTTCAGCGGAAGGTCGAAGCGCTCGGCAATCGTCCGTGGATTCAGGTCGAACCATGCCGGATCGAGCATCGTCCGGAATTGGAGAACGCTTACGCGAGCGTCGGTCGTCGGAAACCAGCGCATGAGATCCGCACGGGCGTCCTGGCTGCTGACGATCACGTGTGATGCCTCATCGATGAGATGCTGGAAGCGGAGATCACGCTCGGCTCGGTCGACGGCGGAGAAGAACTCTGGGCGTCGCTTGTGCTGGAAGTCGGGGATCCATCCAACCCACGGCACAGGAAGTCCCCCGTGCGGCGCCGACTGCATCGGAAACAAGACGCTCAGGCCAATCCTGCTGGCCAGGCTCTCGAGGCTTTCGGGAACGCGGCGCGACTTCACACTGTTCCACGCCGCTTGCCACAGACGATGCGACCGATGCGTGTAGAAATATGTCGGCAGGTCAATCGTCAGCGAGCATCCGCGACCCAATTGATGGTCGGGGCCTGCCACAACGCAGAGTTCCAAGCGACTGCCACCAGTCGCGAGCACGGCGCGAACGATGTTCTCAAGATAGATGACACCGGCAATCCACTCGGCCCCGCCCTGAGGCACCAAGCCCACAGTGAGCTCGGCGCGTTCCGTCGACATCCGCTCCAACACTAAGGTAGCCGTCGGGACGAGTCAACACGCTGCACGTGACGAAAGAGATCTAGAAACCATCACATGTCTTCACCGGGTTGCCCGAGACGTCCTAGGACTACAGATCTCACCCGCCGGTGCCGAAATTAAGCAAGGTCGCTCCGAACACCCCAGCGGACGCCTTTTCGTGCACCCATGACCATTATCGGACCGTCGCTCATCATCACCGGCGAACTGACCAGTCAAGAGGAGGTCACCATTCATGGCCTTGTAAAGGGCCAGATTCGGATGAAAGAGGGCTCCCTGCTGGTGGCGCCGTCAGGAAACGTCGCCGCGGACGTGCACGGCACGCGCGTGACGATCCATGGAACGCTCTCGGGTAACGTGGCCGCCGCCGAACGGATCGAGCTCACGCCAACCGCACATGTCAACGGAACGCTCATAACACGAGCGATCGTCTTACAAGACGGTGCAACCTTCAACGGCCAGCTCGACGTGGATCGCGTCAGCCCGAAGGGCACAGCGAAGGCAGTTTCCCTCCCCTAACGTTGCTTGGGCATCGCCTCACGGCGAGGCGCGACCTCCGGTCCGCTGCGGCGCTGCCCGGGTCATCGCGTCATTGCGAACGAACATCGCCAGGGCCACGCCCGACCAGCGCTTGTCGGCTCGCGGCCCCCCTGCCGCGTCCTCGCCCATCGGCATGATGTCGGTGATCGTGGTTTGACGCCGGAAACGAGCGAGCAGGTAGTCGCGAACCGACTGCGCCCGATCGACCGACAGCAGATACGGAGTGTCGCCCTCGCGGGCTTCCGCGTATCCTTCAACTACGAGCGGGCTGTCTCGAGGGAAGCGTACGAGATCGGCCATGGCCGCATCGAGGCGTCGGCGGCCCGCTTCGGTCAGCCGCTCGGATCCGTCTGGCTCGCGGGCGAAGAGGACGCTCGCGTCGAGCCAGATCCGAATCGCGGTCCGGTCCTTCCCTTCGAGTACACCCGACTGGTACGCCTCACGTGAGACCGAATCGAGATCGAAAAATCCCCGCTCCCTGAAGAAGCCTCGAAACAGAAAATTGCGTTTGAGCGCCTCGGTGCCCTCGGCGAGGTCCGATGTCACTTCCTGGACCTCGATGAGCGCGTTTCGCAGCGTCTGCGTGATTTGTTGCGCGGTTCCGTCAGGCGATACGAAGTTGGCGACCGCCGCTCGCATGGCGTCGGTCGCTTCACGGAGGTTCTTGACAGTCCCCTCGGTCTCTCGGCTGATGCCCGTCATCCTGTCGTAGAGCGCCCGATCGGTGAGCAACTGGCCAATCGTTCCCTGCCCAGCTTTCACGTCCTTGACGAGGACCCGTGCATCCGCCACGGTCTCTCGCACGTCCGCGACAGTTTGGGCGCTCGCCGATGTCAGTTCCTCGACCTCCCGGCCTACGTTGTCGATCACGCCGTTGGCCGTGTTGACGGTCTGCGTCAACGCCCCGATGGCCACCGAGATGTCTCCTTTGAGATCGACCACTTCCCGGCTGACGGTCCGAAACGTCTCCCGGCCTTCTTGAATCAGATCGGCGAACTCGATGGGATCGGTGCCGACAATCGTGTCGCCGGGCGTGACCTGAGGAGAGCTATCCATGCCGACGCTGACCTGGATAAAGGCGTTCCCCACGATGCCGTCGGTCTGAATGGCACATTTCGAGTCCGTGCGCACGAGCGGCCGCACATCGTCGCGCAAACGCATGCGAACGCGGAATCGCTCGGACGGCCGCGCCGGTAACGAGATTTCGACGATCTCCCCAGCATCGAGCCCGGCCACCCGCACGCGAGTGCCGACCTGCAGGCCGGTCACCTTGCCGAAGGTGGAATTGAGCTCGAACTGCGGTGTGAAGAGCAGTCGGCGGTCCCCGATGAGAAACAGGCCGCCGCCGAACAGGAGCAGCCCTCCAAGGACGAACGCTCCCACGAGCGCGCCGCGAAATCGGTTCATTGGCCTGTGCCTCCCGTCATGAACTGCTGGCAGTCCCGCACTACCCACCTCCCTCGGACGTCATGAACTGGCGCACCAAGGGAATGTCGCTTCCGTCGAGCGCTTCGGGTGGCCCTTGAGCAAGCACGCGACCTTCATGGAGGAAGACGAACTCATCGCCCACTGCCCTGGCGCTCGGTATGTTATGCGTGACGACCACCAGCGTCGTCTTTGAACGATTCTTCAGCTCGATCAGGAGCGAATCGATCTCCGCGGATGTCACGGGGTCGAGTCCGGCGCCAGGCTCGTCGGCCAACAGAACGGGCGGCTCGAGCGCAAGGGCGCGCGCCAGTCCCGCCCGCTTTTTCATGCCGCCCGACAGGTCGGCTGGCATCTTGTCGTACTCGCGACCCAGCCCGACCTGGGCGAGCAGGCCTTGCGCGCGCGCGCGGATCTCGTCGCTCGAATGCTTGGTGTGCCGGCGCATCGGGAACTCGACGTTGGCCCCGACGCTGATCGAGTCGAAGAGCGCAGCGTTCTGAAAGAGAAACCCGATCCGCTGCCGGGCTCGGGCCAAATCGCGGCTGGACATCCGACCGATATCCTCGCCTTCGACAAGAACCGCACCGGAATCCGGACGAACGAGGCCGACGATGTGCTTGAGCGCGACGCTCTTGCCGGTGCCGCTACGGCCGAGGATACAGACGCTTCGGCCAGCAGCGACTGTCAAACACACATCGTCGAGTACGGTCCGGCCGTCAAAAGCCTTGGTCACGTGGCGAAACTCAATGGCTGGAAGATCGACGGCCATTCCTATGCCGGGTAAAAGAAGAAAATGATTCGAACGAGCAGCACGTTGGCCATGATGAGGAGCATGGACGAGAGCACCACGCTGCGAGTGGATGCCTGGCCGACACCTTCAGTACCGCGCGTCGTATTGACACCCAGGTACGACGCCGCGGTCGCGATGATAAATCCAAACACCATGGTCTTGAGCGTTGCGGGAATCAGATCGGAGAACTGGATCGGAGAGAACGCCTGCCGGAAATACGCGCGCATCGGCAAGCCTGTGATGGCCGTTTCCGCAGCGAATCCTCCCAGCATGCCCGTCACGTTCATCACAGTGGTCAGGAGTGGGAGCGCAATCACGCAGGCAATGACACGCGTGACGACGAGGTAGCGGAACGAATCGACGGCCGTCGCTTCGAGCGCATCGATCTGCTCGGTTACTTTCATCGCACCCAACTCGGCGCCGATGCCCGCACCAATCCGGCCGGACAGCAGGAGACCGGCCGTCAGGGGACCGGTTTCACGCACCAGCGCCATCGCAAGCCCGGCCGGTATGAGCGCCTCCGCGCCAAACCGCGCCAGTGACGCTCGAGTGTGCATCGACAGCACGACGCCGACAGCAAAGCCGCTTGCCGCGATCAGGGGTACGGACCTGCAGCCCAACTCGAACAGCTGACGAACGGTTTCTCGAAACTCGTACGGCGGCCGGAATGCCTCCACGATCGCGCGTCCCGCGAACCGGGAGAGTTCGTCAACCATGACCAGGAACTGCATCCTCACTCCCTTCTCAAAACAGTCTGTAGGCAAGACCCAGGTGCACGACGGCCGTGTCACCGTCCTGGTTCCGCTTCACGAGAATCGGGCCCTCGAGAGTCGTCACTCGCAACTGTGTCATGACATAGCCCCCAGACAGGTTCAGTGCTATCCGGCGACTCATGTCGAACCAAGCCGACGCGCCAATGCGCCACGCCAGGCTGTTGTCGACCTCTACCGGTAGACTGCCAACGACGCCTCTATCGGTCACGCTGAGACTGTTGAAGGCGTAGCCGGCGACAATCGAAGGCGAGAAAGACACACGATCCGCAGCCATCGTGTAGCTGAAGCCCACCATGATTGGTTTGACGTGAATTCGCGTCGTGGCCGCCGGGCCGCTGGCTGCGGGTCGGGTCTCGGCCTGAAACCAGTCGAGTCCGATCGCGATCCCGAGCCCTTCTCCAGACCCGAGCTTGATCAACGGGCTGATCGCCCACCGTGACTTGAGTGCTGGCGACCGAGGATAGCTCACGCCGAACGATACGCCCACGGCGAGCACATCGGGATTTCCTTCGATCTCTGGGACGTTGTCGGCGGGAGCTGCACGCGAGCGGGCGACCGCCTCGGGCAACTCGGTCGGCGATTCCACGCCGACCAGCAAGTCCAGCTCGACGCCCTGCACGCCCGGCACCGACCGGGCCAAGGCTGCGGCCCGGTCAGCCTGTGTCTGCGTTTGCACGTGGCCTGTCAGTTGTGCGATGTGGCGCTGGACCCGCACGTCGATGTCGCTCACGCCCACGTCCGGATCGTTGATAAGCGCCGTCTTGACGCGCGCCGATGTCTGGGCGTCTTCGATGACCGAGCGATCCACCACCGCACGGCATCCGCTGGCCAGTGCACAGATCGCGAGGCCGGTTGCCCAGGCGGCAAGGGTTCGGCTCAGGCAGCAGGTGGATCGAACGGCTCGGTGCATGGTGGTTTGCGACCTACCATACACGAATCGCCCGGCCTCTGAGCCAGAACGGTTAAGCCAGGATCCCGCTCATCATCGAAGGTCACGAAAAACATCGCGGCCACAAGAACACGAGATCCAGGCCAGACTTGCTCGCCCGCGGGATCACGCGAACGTCGATGATGACGCTGCCGTCCGCACTCGACTGAATCACGTCGGTCGTGAAGACGCGCTCGAATTGCTCGCTCGGCGCGCCGACACGCCCAGCGTGGCTCGGATCCGGTTGACCAGATCGACGAGTTTGAAGGGCTTTGCAATGAGGGGCGTATCCGGGTCAAGGCCGGCGGACGCGATGCTCGACTCGCCGGTGTAACCCGACATGAACATCACCCGGATGTGAGGCGAGTGCTCGAGGATCTGGCTGGCAAGGTAAAAGCCGTTCTGCCCTGGCAGCATCACATCGCTGAGGAGCAGATCGACATGATGATCGCGTTCGAGCCTCAACCCTTCCTCGCTAGACGCCGCCACGATGACATCGAAGCCGTGCTGTTCGAGCACGTTGGCGATCAGCTCACGAACGGGTTCCTCATCCTCCACCAACAGGATGACGGGACGTTCGGGCGGCGAAGGCCGCGATGTCACGTTCTCACCGTCCGGCTGAGATCGAACGGGGCCGTGCGGAATAATGCGTCGGAGAGTGGACCGGAACCCGTGCGCGACGACGTCATGTCAGCCTCGCCGGAGGGAGGCCACAGTATAGCGCTTCCGGCATCAGGCCGAGGTGCTCAAGCGGGTCGTTGGTCTCCGCCTCCCGCATCGTAGGTCATCGACACGCCGAAGAAACACTCGCCGGCTCGAAGAAACACGAACGGGGCCACATGGGGAACAGGATCAGGCGGCCACGCGATCGCTGTTGGTTGCGGCGTGCTCGTCTGGGCGTCTGGGCCTTGCTGTCGAATGACGTTGCGGAAGCGGCCTGAGATCATCCGGGACAGCTCGGTAACCGTCGAGGTCAGCCCCTCTGGCGTCACGGCGTCGGGATCGATCCCGAACGCCGCGCCGATCTTGCTGGCGCAGGCCATCGGTACGGCCAGCTCGAACCGCCAGACGGGCGACGCGCCGGCATCGAGGTTGACAATCACGCCGACACCGTCGGTACAACCCAACGCAGGCGGCGTCTTGAGCTGCTCGACATCGGCGGAGATCATCATCCCGAGCACCTGCTCCGTGGCACTAATGATGTGCCGGCCGTACGCACGCTGTTGGTCAACGTCGACAGGAGGTTCGCTCAGCGAGACGACGGTTCCGTGCTTGACCGGCTCAACAGCCCGCCGCATTCGCGTGAGCGCGCGTGTCACCCGATCGGTGATTGCCGCGGCACGCAGTGGCTTGACGAGGTAGTCCCCCACGCCAAGCGTAATCGCTTCGGTCACGATCTCCTCGTGATTGTCGGCTGTCATCACGATCACGGGAAGACTGGCGTGCCTGGGCGAGTCGCGAAGAATGCGGAGCGTCTCGATGCCGCCGAGCCCAGGCATGTGGAGGTCGAGGAACACGATCCCGACGTCATTCGTTTCCAGGACCTTCAGCGCCGCCAGACCGTCCGGTGCTTCAAGGGTGGTCCAGGCGAATTCTCTTGTGAGCGTGGCGCGAAGGAGAAACCGAGCGCTCGGGTCATCGTCAACGAGGAGGGCCTTCACCCTGGCTCCTTCACGCTCGCTCGGCCGACCGTATCCAACGCGACGCGCAACCGCTCGACCTCCACGACCAGTGCGGGCATCTCTTCGAGTGCAGCGGCCGTGTCACCGCCTCGGGCGAGCCGTTCGACGTCGCGCGCGAGCTCGTACGGACGACCCTCGGTGAAGTTACTGACCGACCCTTTGATCGCATGCGCCGCCGATGCGATCGCTGACGCGTCTTCAGACTTGCGGGCATCGGCCAACGCGCCAAGCATCAGCGGGCAATGACTCACGAAGATGCGCGCGACGTCGGCGAGCAGACCCGCGTCGCCGCCGAGCCGCGCCACCACATCGTCTTTGTCGATGCCGAGCGCCCGAAGCGGATCCGGTTCCGCCGAGCGGCCAACAGTGCGGGCGACGGCCGCGCGCAGCGCGTTCGGCCGCACAGGTTTCACCAGATAGTCGTCCATGCCAGCCTCGGTGCATCGCTCGCGGTCGCCTTCCATCGCGTGCGCGGTGAGCGCCACGATGGGCACCCTCACGCCGCTGGCGCGAATCCGGCGAGTCGCCTCGTATCCGTCCATGACGGGCATCTGGCAGTCCATGAAAATCATGTCGTACTGCTTGCTGTTCGTGGCCCGAACCGCCTCTTCGCCGTTTTTTGCGACGTCCACCAGGCAGCCGATGGATTGCAGAACCGCAAGCGCAAACTCCTGATTGACGGGGTTGTCCTCGACCAGCAACACCAGGGCGCCGTCGGCTCGGCGCGGCTCAACCGGCCCGGCCATCGGCACCGGCGCACGGGCGACCGCCTCGGCACACGGCAGGTCGATCTCAAACCAGAACTCGGATCCACGCTCCGGCTGACTCACGACGCCGATGCGCCCGTGCATCATGTCCACCAGCTTCTTGGAGATTGACAGCCCGAGGCCCGTGCCGCCGGCCTTGCGGTTGGCGGCGCCGTCGACCTGAGTGAATTTGTCGAAAATGAAGTCAATCTGATCGGCCGGAATGCCAATACCGGTATCAGTGACCGCCACCCGCAGCGTGACGTGGTCGCGGGACCTCTTCACGGTGTTGACGGTCGCCGAGATGCGTCCGTGATCGGTGAACTTCGTGGCGTTGCCGATCAGGTTCATCAGGATCTGACGAAGCCTGCCGGAGTCGGCAAATACTTGGGGCGGGACATCCACGCCGCACGAGCCGTCGAGCTGCACATTCTTGTCGACCGCTCGTGGGCGGAGCAAGCCGACCACGTCATCGACGAGCGTTCGGACGTCGAGCCATTCTGGCTTCAGGTCGAGCTTGCCTGCTTCGATCTTCGACAAGTCGAGAATGTCGTTGATGAGCGACAGCAGCGCCTGGGCCGAGACGAGCGCGACATTCACGCGATTGCGGTGCTCGGTCGAGAGCGTGTCTTCGAGGAGCAGTTCCAGCATGCCGATGATGCCGTTCATCGGTGTGCGGATCTCGTGGCTCATGTTGGCCAGGAATTCCGACTTGAGCCGAGAGCTGGCCAACGCTTGCTCGCGCGCGGCAATGAGTGCGCGCTCGGCGATCTCACGATCGCTGATGTCGCGCAATATGCCAGTGAAGAACCTCTCGTAACCAGCCTGCCCTTCCCCAAAGGAAATCTCCAGGGGAATCTCGCTACCTTCCTTTGTCTGGCCGGACATTCGAACGGCGCTCCACGACAGCTGACGTTCGCCCGACTCGAGATAGTGACGAAACGTCGCTTCGTGGCGCGATCGAGCCGCGGGCGGCATGAGCAGCGTCACCGGCTGGCCCACTACTTCGTCGGCGGTGTAGCCGAACATCCGCTCGACCGCAGGATTGGTGAACTTCACGAGACCGTGTGCGTCGATGATGACGATCGCGTCGGTCGCCGTGTTGGCAAGGATGCGATGCTGTGCCTCGCTGATTGCAAGGGCTTCGTGGGTCTCAGCGAGCACGCCCGCATGACGTCGAAAGGCGATGAGGCGGACGGCCTGGCGGGCCAAACGCTGGAGAGCCGTGACTTGACAGGCGTCGAGCTGCCGGGGCTTGCGATCCGACACCCACAAGGCGCCAATCGCCGAGCCGTCGTGAAGGACCAGCGGAATGCCCGCGTAGAAGCGAGCCTGCGCATCGCCGCCGATTGGCTCGCACGAGGCGAAGCGCGCGCTCGCCTTCAAATCCTCCACGATGAGTGGCTTCTTGGTGCGAACGACGTCGGCGCACAGCGTCGTGTGGCGTGGCATCTCTCGCGTGGCGACGCCGACGCCGGCCTTCACCCACCACCGCGTGGCATCGATGAACGAGATCGCGGCAACCGGCGTTCCGGCGATGGCCGCTGCGACCTCCGCGAGGTCGTCGTAGTCGGGTTCTGGCGCCGTGTCGAGGATGGCGCATGCCTCGAGGGCCTCGAGCCTCGCCGCTTCGCTGTCAGCCCGCTCGGCACCAATCATGCTGGGTCAATCGGCATCTGCGGGCGGAACTTGAGAGGCTCAGGGCTCAGGACTCATGGCCTAGGCCGGCTTAAGCCCTGAGCCCTGAGCCCTAAGCCGTGTCCAATATCTCCCTGATCTTGCACGCGAGCTGGCTGCCGGTATACGGCTTCTGCAGGAACGCCAAACCCGCATCGTGGACGCCGTGCCGGACCACTGCATCGTCGGAATAGCCACTGACGAACAGCATCCGCATGTCAGGGTGGGCGGTTCGAAGACGCTCGGCCACCTGTGGGCCGCTCACGTCAGGCATGATGACGTCGCTCACCAAGAGATCGATATGTCCGTGCTCTTGTGCGAGGGCAAGAGCATGCGATCCATCGGCGGCCGAGAGCACATGATAGCCGCGAGCCTCGAGCATCCGCACGGTGATGTCGCGAACTCGAGCCTCGTCTTCAACCACCAGCACGGTCTCGGAGCCTCTCTCGTGGCTACTCTTGGCGGGTACGGAAACTGTCGCGGCCGCTGCTTCCGGGCGCGCGACGGGCAGCACGATTGAAAATGACGCACCTTTCCCTGGTTGGCTCTGAACCGACAGCTCACCCCCGGCCTGATGGACGATGCCGTACACCGTGGCCAGCCCGAGTCCGGTGCCCCGGCCCGGGGCTTTCGTCGTAAAGAACGGTTCGAAGATTCGCGGGAGAATGTCTGGGGCAATGCCCACGCCCGTATCCGAGACGGTGAGTAGGACGTACTCGCCGGCCGTCACTCTACGGTCAGCGGCGGCGGCCGCGTCCAAGGTCAGATGATCGGTGCTGATCGTCAGCCGTCCGCCGTGTGGCATCGCGTCGCGGGCGTTGACAGCGAGGTTGACGAGCACCTGACCCATCTGACCAGCATCGCCGCGCACGAAGGCAGGGGCTTTCGACGTTACGGCTTCGAGACAGATGTCTTCGCCGATAACTCGTCGCAGCATGCGGCCGATGTCCTCGATGATGGCGTTCAGGTCGAGCACGCGCGACACCACAACCGCCTTGCGGCTGAACGACAGCAGTTGATTTGTGAGATTGGCTGCTCTTGCCGCCGCGTTCATGATCTGGTCCACCGCCACGCGCCGATCGTCGGGCGAGCTCGACGGGCCAGTCAGCGTTTCGCAGTACCCCGTGATGACGGTGAGCAAGTTGTTGAAGTCATGCGCGACGCCGCCTGCCAGCTGTCCCATCGCCTCCATTTTTTGCGACTGTCGAAGCTGCTCTTCGAGGCGCTTGGATTCCGTCATGTCGCGAACGATCCATGTGGCGTGCACCGCGCCGTCGACGACAAACGGCGTGACCGCGAGATCCATCGGAAACCGGCTGCCGTCACCCCTCAGGCCGACGACTTCGCGGCCGAGCCCGCTGATCCTCCCGTCGGCGATGCGGAGATGCTCGGACTCGTCGGAATTCCGGCGACGCTCGGGCTTTGGCATCAGCAGGCTTACGGGCTGCCCGAGCACATCGCGCTCGGTGTGGAGGAACATACGCTCCGCGGCCCGGTTGAACGATTGAATGAGCCCCTGTGGGTCAACGCCGATGATGGCCTCGATCGTGTGGTCGAGAATCGAGCGCGTAAACTCTTCGGCGCGGTACGGCTGTACGGACGGCGGCGCGTCGGTCTGGGCCACACCCACCGACAGGGCGTTGTCAGTCACTGGCGTGATCGCTTGTCTCCGTCGGTGACTGCCCCTCGGGTTTCACCAGCGCGCGAAGGCGCGCGGTCAGGGCCGTCGCGCGCTCGGCGGCGGCGGCAATGGCCTTCAAATCGGCGAGAACCGAGCTGTCGGGCGGCAGGTCCTGAGAGAGCACCTCGCAGTGACCGCTGATGACGAACAGTACGTTGTTGAATTCGTGCACCAACGAGCGAATGTTCTTCGTGTGATCGGCTGCGTTCATCAGGTCACCACTTGCTTCATCAATCGGCGAGGACTTCTCAACCTTGAGGCCCGTCCTCTTCAAGCCATCGTTCGGCGCACGTCGGACAGGCGCCGTGGCTGAACCGTACCCCGGCGTGGGTTGCCAGGAATCCCTCCAACTCCTGCCATCGCCCTTCATCTGATCGAATGCGCTTGCAGTGTGCACAGATTGGAAGAAGCTGCTCGAGGCGGTGCACGTGCGTCAGCGCATGCTCGAGCTCATCGACGCGCGCGGCCAGCGCTTGCTGGAGGCGAACCACCCGAAGCCCCACCTGGACCCGCGCCGCGAGCTCGGCGGCATCGAAGGGCTTGGTGAGGTAGTCGTCTGCTCCGATCGTGAGACCGCGCACTCGATCCTTCACCTGTGTGTGCGAGGTCAGCATGATCACGTAGGGTGGTGTGCGCTCGAAGCGCAGCCGCAGCCGACGCAAGACTTCGAGGCCGTCGAGACTGGGCATGTCCCAGTCGAGGACCACGAGCGGCGGCTTGAGCGCTTGGATCATCTCCCAGGCGCGCGCGCCGTCACCGGTCGCCATCACATGATGCCCCGACTTTCGGAGCACCCGCGAGACCAGCTCCAAACCGACGGCATCGTCGTCGGCTACGAGAATTGGCGTCATCGTCATTCGGTTCCGTTCCGAACCACGATCGACACGCGGCGGTTGCGCGGATCGAGCGGGTCATCACGGTAATGGAGCTTGGTGTCTGCAAATCCTCGAACCGCTTCGAGCTGTGCGGGCTGAAGCCCGCTTCGCTCCATCACACGGCGCGCCGCGTTGGCCCGTTCTGTTGACAGCTCCCAGTTGCCGTACGTGCTGGACCCGGCAAAGGCGCGGCTGTCTGTGTGACCCTCGATCGCCACTTTGTTCGGCAGGTCGCCAAGCTGGACGGCGATAACGCCGAGGATCTGCAGAGTCTCCGGGCGTAGCTCCGACCGACCCACCTCGAAGAAGCTCTGGTCCGAGGTATCTACCAACTCGATACGCAGCCCCTCGCTCGTGACCTGGATCTCGATTCGATCCTGCAACGCCGAGAACACCGGCAGCTGCTGCAGCGCCTCGCGGAGCCGCGCCGCGGCCTGCTCGAGTGTCTTCTTGGCCGTCTCAACGTCTTGTGGAGGCTCCACGACTGCGGGGCCGGTACCCGACCCGGTCACGACCGTAACGGGAGCGTCTCCGCGGCCCCGATCGAAGACCCCTGGGTCTCGGAAATAGCCACCCACCCCTGCCTTGATCTGCGGGCTCTGCCCAACAATCCACATGACGAGGAAGAACGCCATCATCGCGGTGACGAAGTCTGCATACGCGACCTTCCAGGCGCCGCCATGATGACCGTGATGACCACGGGCTTGCTTCTTGACGATGATGACGGGGTCCCCTCCACGCATGTCAGGCCGCCGCCTCTTCGGGCTTCGTGTTCGCCGCAGCGCGGCAGAATTGCTCGGTCTCGTTGAACGACGGCCTCACGTCATGAGGCAACACCCGACGCGCGAACTCGATCGCGATGGCGGGAGGGTGACCCTTGTACACCGCGAGGAGACCCGCCTTGATGCAGAGGCAGTAGTACCTGGTCCTCGCTCACACGCTGCTCGAGGTTGGCCGCAAGCGGAGCCACGAACCCGTACGACATCAGAATGCCCAGGAAGGTGCCGACGAGGGCGGCGCCGACATGGTGTCCGATCTCTGCAGGTGGGGCGTCGATGTGCCCCATCGTGATCACGACGCCGAGCACGGCGGCGACAATCCCGAGCCCGGGCAACGCGTCACCAATCTTGCTTAGCGTGCCTGACGGCTTCACGGCATCGTCGTGATGAACCCTGAGGTCCTCGTCCATCAGCGCCTCGAGGTCGTGGGCGGCGATGCCGCCGACGATGATGACTTTGGCGGAGTCGGCGAGAAAGTCCACCGCTTCGTGACGCGCGAGGAACCGCGGGTAGCGCCCGAGCAGGTTGCTGTTGTCGGGGTCCTCGAAGTGTGTCTCGAGGGCCATCACGCCCGATTGCTGAATCAGCTTGAAGATTTGATAGAGCATCGACAGCAGGTCGACGTAGTCGGCGCGCGTCGTCCCCGCGCCGAACGCGCCTTTGATCTGCACAACCAACATCTTCGCGATTTTCGACGGTGTACTGATGAGGAGGCTTCCGATGGCGGCCCCGCCGATCACCACGAACTCCGATGGTTGGACGAGAACTCCGACAGCACCGCCCGCCATGACGAACCCGCCGATCACGGCGGCCAACACCACGATTGCTCCAGCAATGATCAACATGACAAGGTCTCGGACGCCCTGAGCCAGGCGCGAACAATGGCCGGGTCGAACTGCGTGCCGGCGCGTCTCACGATCTCGGTGTTTGCTTCATCACGCGACACCGGGCCCCGATAGCCGCGCGCCGCTGTCAAGACATCGAACTCGTTGGCGACGGCAATGATCCGGGCTTCAATCGGAATCTGCTCACCCACCAACCCAACTGGATCGCCCTCGCCCTCCCAGCGTTCGCGAGTGGCGAGAATGAGGTACGCAGCCGGGAGCAGATACGGCACGCCTCGGATGATTTCGAAGGCGAGAGCCGAATGCGATCGCACGAGTGCCAACTCCACCGGCGTCAGTAGGCTGTGTTTGTCCAGCACGATGTCGGGGATAGCCAAGGTGCCCACGTCGTGCAGCAACGCCGCACGCTCCAATTGTTCGCGTGCCGGCGCGGGCAAGTCGATCATGTCGGCGATGGCGGCCGAAAAGAGCGCCACGCGGCGCATGTGCGGGTACAGGCCTGGCGACGACGCGGTCAACGTCATGAGAAGGGTGTCGAGCGCGCCAGGTGAGGCCGGCGAAACAGTGGTCACCGCCTCGGTCAGCCGCGTCAGACGACGCGCGAGCTCCGCCTCGGTTACTCGACGACGCTCGTGACCTTCGATAACCGAGCGATGCCACGCCAGCGCTCGGTGGACGGACACGAGCACGTCGTCGCGATTGCACGGTTTGAGCAGGTAGTCCAGCACTCCGATGCGGAGTGCCGCGACCCCGGCATCGAAGGACCGCGTACCAGAAATCAGCACCACGCCGAGATCGCTCCGCCCTTCCCGCAACTCACGTGCGAGCGAGAGGCCGTCGCGGCCGGGCAGGCCGATATCGACGATGGCGGCGGAGGGATGATGACGTCGCGCCTCCTCGAGAGCGGCCGAGGTCTCCGCAGCCACGTGACAGGCATACCCTGCCTCCGTCAGCCAACCGGATAGGAGAGTCCGAACCTCCTGGTCGTCGTCGACCACCAGGACCGCCGGAGGGGTGGAACGCATCGCTGAATAAATCGGCCGGGACGGCACGACATTGAATCGCCGCCCCCTGCAGGATTGTGGGCAGGATGCCGATTGAACTAACAGGTCTTTATGCGAATGCTCATCCTCGACGACGAAGAACCCATCGTGAAGCTGCTCTCGCGCGTGTGTATCGCCGAGGGCCACGATGTCGCGTCCTTTACCAATTCCGCCACCGCACTGGTGCACTTGGCCACTGAGGCAATCGACCTTCTGATCACCGACATGAACATGCCAGACCCGGACGGCGTCACGGTGATCCGGGAAGCACGGCGCATGCAACCAGACATCTTCACCCTGATCATCACGGGGCATGCCGGGCAGTACCCGATCGCGGAAATTCTTGGCTCGGGCACGGCAGACGTCATGTTCAAACCCTTTCACATCAACGAGCTACGCGCACGACTCGAGCTGGCCGAACGGCGCCGCAAGCTGATAGCCGACTTGCGGCACGAGCAGCACAAACTGCAGATCGCCAGTACCCGAGATGATTCGAGGGCTCGAGACAGAGCTCGAGAGCGCCCGGCGAGAGCGGTAGTCCGCCACGCGGGGGCTGAAGCCCACGCGCTACGGGCTCGTAAGCTACGGGGTCGTGAAGGGTCGCACCTGTCCGACGGTTTCTCGCGGGATCTCAATCGATGGCATCACAACACGGCCCGCCGCCTCGCACGCAGCGTGGCTCGGCTTGAAGTCCGACACCGCCATCACTATCGCGTCGAGCGCCTCTGCCGCCCGGCCGTCTCGGCACGCTCGCCGCAGGCGGCGTAAGGCGCGATAGACATCCAAGCGCGGGACAGGCCTCTGGCGTGCGTACCAGATGCGACGATGGGACGTCCGTCGCATCTCGAGCCCCTGAGCGGTGAGCTCCTCGCGCAATTTTTCGCCCGGCCGTAAACCGATGGTCTCGACATCCACGCGCGGAATGCCCACGGGCGTCGCCCAAGCGATCAATCTCTCCGCGAGGTCGCCGATCCGCAGCGGCTCTCCCATGTCGAGCCAGAACACCTCGCCGCCGCAACCGATACGGTCGGCTTTCATCACCAGTGAGACCGCCTCTTCGGCGGTCATGAAGAAACGCGTCGCGTCCGGGTCGGTGACCGGAACAGGCCGACCCCGTGTGACACAGCGCAGCATGATCTCGGCGACGCTGCCGCTACTACCAAGAATGTTGCCAAAGCGAGCAACGATCGGCCGAAATGCCGGGCTCGCCTGGTCCAAGGTCACGAGCTCCGCAAAACGCTTGGTCGCGCCCATCACGCTGCGTGGGGCGGCAGCCTTGTCCGATGAAATGAGAACAAAGCGGGCACCAGCGTCTCGAGCGGCGCGGACGACCTCGATCGTGCCAATTACGTTGGTCCTCGCCGCCGCCACAATGGACCGCTCAGCCATGGTGACGTGCTTGTACGCCGCGGCGTGGAACACAACGTGTGGACGCACGCGCCGGAAAGCGTCGGCGACATCGGCACGGCGGCTCACGTCTCCGAGCAAGACTTCGAGCGAGACGTCTGGGAAGGCCTCCGTGATGTCGGCTTCGGTTCTGAACAGGTTGTACTCGGCATGATCGAACAATGCGAGCACGGCGGGGCGGCACGGCGCGATCTGACGTGCCAACTCTCCGCCCACGGAGCCACCCGCTCCCGTGATCAAAACGCGCTGGCCACGAAACGCGCGCCGATCCGGGGCCGTCAAGACAGCCTCGACACGCCGGCCGAGCAGCCGCTCCTGTGCCTCACGATCGAAGTCGGTCACTGCGCAGCCTCCACCCCGCCTGGCTCTTCCACCGCCCGCGCCGGCGTAATCACAACGATGTCCACGCGCCTGTTTCGTGCGCGCGCGGCCGCAGAGTCGTTCGGCCCACGAGGATGAAACTCCCCATAGCCGGCCGCCGACAGCCGTTGCGGTGCCAGCTTTGACTCGATGAGAAACGCCACAACAGCGCTTGCCCGTGCCGTCGATAGCTCCCAGTTCGACGAGTACCTCGCCGTACGGATGGGCACGTCGTCGGTGTGGCCCTCGACTCGAATGCCGTTCTCGAGTGGGAGCAGGGTCCCGGCGATCCGTCCGATCAGATCTCTTGCTTCGCCCGTCACGTCCGCGCTGCCAATCCTGAATGTGGCTTCGTCAGGAAGCGAGAGCACCAGACCTCGAGGATCCTCGGCCACCTCGAGCCGTCCAGACGCGATCGCGCCCGACAGCTCGCGCGAAATGTGCGCCCGCACAGCGGCCAGCGTCTGCTCTCGTGTCAGCACCTCGACCGGCGCAACGAGCGTTGGACGGCCAGACGCCGCGGCCTCGACGGGGTTGGCAGCGAAGGCCTTCTGTAGAGACGAGGCAACCGGCTCGAGCTTGGCGGTGTCCACGTTCGAGATGGCGTACAGAGTCGTGAAGAACGCGAACAACAACGTGATGAAATCCGCGTACGACACGAGCCACCGATCGGTACCGCCACGAGGACTGGTCACACGGCGCCTCACGAAGTGAACCTCGACGGCTGCGTGCGCGTTTGCGGCAGGCGCGCGACGATCTCGTCAACGCGAGCCATGTTCGGCGCGAAGGCGCGCATGGCTTGCGCAAGCAGCCTCGGATTCATGCGCTGCTGCAGCGCGACGACGGCCTCGACGATGAGCTCTCGGCGACGGCCGGCCACGGCGGCCCGCTCGCGCAGACGCCCGGCCAGCGGGAGCAGCAACAGATTGGCGAGACCAAGACCGTAGACCGTCGCGACGAATGCCACCGCGATGCCGGCACCGAGCGCGCTTGGCGCAGCCAGGTTACGCATCACTTGAATAAGCCCCAGCACGGCCCCGAGAATTCCGAATGTCGGCGCATATCCGGCGGCCGCCTCGAAGATGCGCGCGGGTGTTTCCTCGTCGTCTTCACGCGCACGCAGCTCGGCGGTCAAGACTTGGCGGAGCGTGTCAGCAGACACGCCGTCGATGGCGAGTGTGAGCCCGTTGCGCAGGAATGGATCGCGAATCATGTCGAGGTCAGCCTCGAGCGAGAGCATGCCCTTGCGGTGCGCGCGAATGGCCAGACTCACGAGCGACGCCGTGAGCTTCGGGAGATCCTCGTCATCGGTCCTGAACGTCTCTGCAGCGGACCGAAGGGCCCGTCGCAATTCACGTGGCGAGTAGCTGATGAGCGTGGCGGCCATCGTGCCGCCCACCACGATGAGGGCCGCGGCCCCCTGCAGAAGCGCTTGCACGGATCCACCCTCGAGGGCCTGTGCCGCCAGCACGATGCCGATCGCCGCGGGCACCGCAAGGATGGAGCCGGGATCCCAACGTCGCCGAGATTTGACGGTCGGCCGATTCGCCACTTACGCGACCTCGCACTGTCGGCGGCCGGCGGCCGCAATGAGCTGCAGCAGCGAGGGCTCGTCGGCGCCCGTCCGCGCAAAGAGTGTGCGGAGATACGCGAGGTCGCTCGGCACGTCTACCGTGAACCGCAGGTCCGGCCGGCGCAGTGGCGCCGGAGAAGGCGCGAACAGTAGCTTGAACGTCTGCGGGTTGCGTTTCATCCACGTGGTCACGTGCTCACGGTCGTCGACATCGTGAGTGTCGGTCGCCGAGCGTTGGAGGCTGGTTCGTGTGAACGCTTCGACGGCCGCACCGTACGGGAGTCCCTCTTCGACGGCGTAGTCAGCCTTTTCGGCCCTCAACGCCTCGAGCAGGCGGCCCGGTCCCTGTACGTCGACCGCAGGGTTGTCGCCCGTCGCCCTGACGATGGGGTCGAGGTCGAATGTTTCCGCCGCCCCGACGAAGCGGCCAAGCACATCGTCCTCGCTGCCTCGAAACACCGACACGCCCAGGCGCGCCGCCGAAAAGGCCAAAACATCGTCCTCGGGTCGGGTGGTTGTCGCAAGAACGACACGCGCGACACCCGCGGCGACGAGTCGTCGCAGGCAGTGCTCGAGAAGGGTGTACGGCCCGATCGCCTGGAGAGCCTTCTCAGGCAGCCTCCTAGATGCGGTCCGCGCTTGAAGCACGATGCCTGCTCGAGTTCGCATCACGCGACCTCGCCGATGCGAATGGGTCGCTCCCCAAGTGCGGGAATGTTGACCCGCGGGCCATCAAGGAAAACGGCCGTCTCGTACTTTGCAATCCATAGGTCGTCCCTGAACTGACCGACCCTGGGCTCGACAGCCTCGCCGGAAGCGAGCGCGATCAGCATCTTCGGGAAATCCGCGCCAGCTGCGATCGTCAGCGGGATACCACCGGAGAAACGTGGATTGATCTCGAACACGGCCGGCTTGCCGTCTCTCAGCCGGCATTGGACGTTGAGCGGGCCCGCGAAGGGCAAGACGCTGCATACGTGCTCGGCCAGTCCGATGAGCGGAGCCGACTTTACGGTCCTCCCACGATCGATCACGCCGGCGCGGATGACCACCCGCTCGCGAGGAACGATCGACAGGGGGCGGCCGCTCAGGTCGCACAACACGTCAATCGTGTATTCAGGACTGTCGAGATACTCCTGAATGATTGGCGTGTCGACATACCCCAAAAAGAACTCGAGCTCGCGCCGATTGCGGAGGGGGTGCGCGCCGACAGCACCGCGCCCTGTGCGGGGCTTGATGAAGAGCGGAAACGTTGGATCGTCCGGCAGGTCGTCCGGCAAGTAGGTCCGGGCGGCAGGAACACCCCTGCTGGACAGGTGCACGCAGGTTGCGTACTTGTCGTTGCACGTCAGGGCGGTCGCTTCGCTCGAACAGGCGACGAACGTGCCCATGCGGAAGAACGCTTCCCTGGCCGCGCCAAACATCGGGAGCTCATCGTCGATCGTCGGCACCACGAGGCGCACCCCTTCGGCCTCGCAGATCGCGAACAGCTCGTCGAGATAGCTCGGATCCGTCGCCAACGGCACTCGATACGCGCGATCCGCCAGGTGCACGGCTGGCGAGTACGGGTTGACGTCGCTGACGATGACCGATCCCCGCATGCCGAGTGCGTCGAGCGCCGCTTGGAACGCCTGGACGAGCGGCACGCGCCGCGACGCCGCGGTGACCAGGATGTTGAAGGGCGTCATGCGGCGCTCCCGGACGCCAGGTCGCAGCGGCTGAAGGCCTCACCGGCCACGATCGGACGGCGCAGCGTGACTCCGACAAGATCTGCGACCTGTGACGGACACAGTGAAGACGCCGGACGCAGTACGGCGACATCGCTCGACTCGACTGTGTCTCCTGCTCGAAGCGTTCGCGTCGCGTAGAGCCCTCGGCGGCTCGATGCCACGTTGGGTCGCTCGGCTGATTGACAAGTCCGTACGCCGTCACCGAGCGCTACCCGCGTTTCGTTCATCGCGGTCACAATCGCAGCGAACTCCTCTGGGGTGCTCGACACCGCTCGGTCGATGGCGTCGTCGTCGCCGGCAAGCACGAAGTGGCGCTCATACAAGCAGGCGCCGAGCGTGACGGCAGCTACGGCCGACAGCAGGCCGCGACCGTGGTCTGACAGGCCCGTCGGGACACCGAAGGTCCGGGCAAGCGTCTCAATGACTCGAAGGTTCTCAGAAGCGGCCGGTGTTGGATACGCCGACACACAGTGCAACAGGGCCAACTGGGACCCACGGGCGCGGCGTGCCACGTCGAGCGCGTGTCCGACGTCATGGCTGTCGCTCATGCCGGTCGACAAGACGACCGGCTTGCCAGTCGCGGCCGCCGCGGCAATGAGCCCGTCGTACGTCAGGTCGCCGCTGGCGATCTTGAAGGCATCGAATCCGAGCGCGACGAGCGGCGAGATGGCGTCTTCCGAGAACGGCGTCGTCATCACGGCCAAGCCGTGCTTGCGCGCGCGCGCGGCAATCGCTCTGTGCGCGTTCCAATCGAGCTCGAATCGGCTGAAGAATTCCCGGAGAGATGCTGCCTTGACATGAGCGGGCGCACTACAGTCCGCCGCGAGAAGCCGGTCAGCCCTGATCGTCTGCAACTTGATCGCACTGGCACCGGCTGCCGCGGCCCGGTCGACCATGGCCAACGCTCGGTCAAGCGAGCCGCCATGATTCAACCCGATCTCCGCGATCGCGAACACGGGCGCGTCTCGGCCGATGGCGCGACCACCGATCTCACGCAACATGGGCTCTCACCTCGTCGACGAGCGCCGCCGCCGCTTCTGGCACCACACTGAGCGATTTCACGATGGATTCGGCGTCGGCGGCGATCACCGATGCCGATTCGGTCCTGGCCACGCGGATGGTATGGATACCGATTTGGCGCGCGCCGAGGATGTCTCGCTCCAAGTCATCGCCAACCATCACACAAGACTCGGCGCGAACCTGAAGCCGATGCAGCGTTTCGACGAACGGAACTGCGGCAGGCTTTCCGCCTGGCGCGTGATCCTCCGCGAACACGATGTGGTCCACGAAAGGCTGCAACCCGAGGGCCGCGACTTTTCCGGCCTGAACGCTGGGGATGCCGTTCGTGAGAATCGCCAGTCGCCAACCGTTCAGGCGCAGAGCGGTCAGCGCCTCGCAGGCGTCGTGAAACGGCCACAGAGTTGGCCGATGCTCGCGAAACACCTCGATCAGCTCTGGGACCATGTCGTTCGGCAGGCGATGCTCTGCGCAGAGCGCTTGCAGTTCCCTGCCACGTGCGCCGAACGTCTGAGCCCGGCACAACGTCGCGAATGCGTTGTGAGCCAGGATGCTGTGCCGGCGCTCGACGTAGTGCGCCACGGCGGCGAAGCCGCTCCGTACGAACCGCGTGTGCGGGTACAGCGTGTCGTCGAGGTCGAAGATCACGGCGCGCGTCAACAGGCCTCCGATGGCGCCCGGCGCAATAGGCGCTCAATGGCGGCAGCGGCCCGAAGGGCCCCGCGGCCGTCCACGAGACGTCGAGCTTGTATGGCGATGCGACGACGTAATGTGTCGTCCTGTAGCAGGGCGAGGGCTTCCCTGGCCACTCGCTCCGCTGTGACGGGTTCTGCTCCGACACCTCGTGCGGCGTCGAGTCGTCTGAATCCTTCGATGGTTGGCCTCTGTGCCGCCACGACCGGCACGCCCACGGCGGCCACGCCGAGCGCACAGGCCTCGTAGAGCGACACGCCTCCGCCAACGACGGCCACACCAGTCCGTGACAACTCTGAGGCCAGCCCCATCAGCGGGCCCGTCCAGGTGATGCGCTCGTGCTCGTGAAGGCTGATCGGAGCGGAAAAGCCACCAGCGATCCGCACGTCGGCATCGGGAAGCGCGGCAACGATTGCGCGAGCAATGTCGCGTCCGAGATCGACATGTGGTCCGCCGCCGAGCGCGATCAGCACGCGGCGCAGGTGGTGCGTACCTTCGACGCCCGCGCTCGCCGTGCTCGAAAGCGATGGGTCGAGCACGGCGTACTGCGGGCCTGCAAGCGTTTGCCCGTGGTTCGCGGTCGCCGTCGAGACGATGCTGCCGTCGATGACCAGGTCGGCATCGCGGCACCCCAGACCGAGGTCATGCACACTGGCGACGAGACAACCCTGTCGGTGAGCTGCGTCGATCCATCGCTTCGCGTCGGCCGCGGCGGGGTCGTCAACGACGACGACGTCTGGCGCGAGTGCACTAATCAACTGGCTCGCGTGTCCACGCACCACATCGCAGCCGAGCCCGAGGGCTGTGTCTTCGGCCATTTCTCCCCCCCGGAGAGTGACGAGGGGACGCACGCCCAGGGCGCGCGCGAGCGAGCGGCAACGGACAAGGTGTCCGAAGCCTCGCCTCGGGCCGGCCGCCGCTCGAAAAAGCACACGGAGGGCGGCGCAGGCACTCACGAGGGGCCTCGATAGGGCATGACGGCGACGGTAGACGTGGGCATCTAGAGTGGTCCGGCGCGCCTGGTTGCAACTCGAGTTCCCGCCCGGAGGCCGTACCGGCTGACACACGATTGACCGTTTTCTCAAGCAATTCAGCGTCGGCGGGTCTTTTGTGCTCGCTCAAGTGACGGCGAGCCGACCATGACGACCGGCCCCCCGGCACGCTACCGGCCTCCCGGCGCACCCTTGGCCCAGGCACTGTCGCACCCCTTGCGCGGGGCACCATCGCACCCTCGGAACCTTGGTCCGTTAAAGAACCGGTTTCGTTTCCCGATTACCTCCCAGACTCGCGGCGGCTGCCCTAAAACGGGGTAAGGACCGGCGCCGGTGCCGCAAGGACGCGGCCCGTTATCAACACTTCACGGAGGAACACGAAATGGCAGCGTTTTCAGTTGTCAATAACATCGCGTCGGCCAACGCGCAGTCCAACCTGCTCGTATCGAACACCGGCCTCAACAAGGCGCTGACCCGCCTGTCGAGTGGTCTACGCATCAACATGTCGGGCGACGATGCCGCAGGGTTGGCGGTTGCGAACTCGTATCGCAGCAAGGTCGCGATTCTCAACCAGGGCGTCCGGAACGCCAACGACGGTCTCTCGGCGCTCCAGATCAAAGACGGCGCACTCAACAACATCTCGAACCTGCTCGATCGTCTTGCTACGCTGGCTACGCAAGCAGCATCAACGGCCGGCGGCGTCAACATCTCGACGCTGTCCACCGAGTTCTCGACGCTGACCACAGAAATCGACCGTGAGGCAGCGGTTGGAACGATGACGGCGAGCGCCAGTTTCTCGGTGTTCGTCTCGAACGAAGCTACGGTGGGCAACGGCGCCGTCAGCGGCACCATCGGCGGTGTCACGGTGGCTCTGCTCAACGTCACGCAGACCACGTTCTCGACGGCGGCGCAAGCGCAGACCGCGTTGGCCCAGGTCGTCGCAGCCATCACCACGCTCGGCGGCGTGCAGAACTCGGTCGGTATTCTGGAGAACCGGCTGCAGTACGCCATCAGCCTGTCGCAAGCGCAGTCGGTCAACACGCAAGCCGCGGAAAGCCGAATCCGCGACGCGAACATCGCCGAGGAATCGGCGGCGATGACGCGGTACAACGTCCTCAGCCAGAGCGGTCTCGCCGCCTTGGCACAGGCGAACCAGCAGAGCGCCTCGGTGCTCGGGCTCCTGCGGTAAGTCGGTACGTCGATTAGGGCCTGGAAGGCAGGTGGGCGACGCCCCCCTGCCTTCCTTCCTCCCTTTGGCCCGTTTTTCGCTACGAGTACCGCGAGAAGGGAGTCGGCAATGGCGGGCATCACTCTGAGCGGTTTCAACCAAATCGATTTCAACTCCATCCTCGAAGCTGTGATGCTCCAGGAGCGGGCACCGCTGACTCGGCTGGAAACGCAAAAAAAGGCCCTCGAACAGCAAAACACGCAACTTGGAACACTGGCGTCGCGCCTGGCGGCGCTCGAAACGGCTGCAGAGAACCTGGCAACGCCCGACTCCCTTGGGGTGTTGGCGGCGACGTCCAGCGATTCCTCGATCGTCGGCGTTTCGACAGCCGGCGGCACTGTTCCCGGCACCTACGACATCGTCGTCACCGAACGGGCCCGCGCCCAGGTGACGGCCTCCGCGACCGCCTTTGCGGCAACCGATATCATCGCGACGTCGGGATCGCTGCAACTCATTTCCGCCTCCCAGCCCCCCGTGACGATCGTCGTGACCGGGTCTATGACGCTGCAGCAGCTTTCCGAAGCGATCAACGCCGAGGCGGATTCCCCGGTGGCGGCCAGCGTGGTCCAAGTCGCTCCCGGTAGCTACCGGCTCGTGCTCACGGGAAAGGAGACTGGCGCCGCTAACGCGTTTACGATGACCAAGACACTTGCCGGCGGTGTTGGACTCACGTTCAACGACCCGAACGGCAACGGGACGTTCGGCGAGGTATCTGACGTCAACTCAGTCGACGCCGTCAACGCCACTCTGAAGGTGAACAACATTTCAGTGACGAGTGCGTCGAACACACTGACCGACGTCGTCCCAGGCGCTACGCTCACTTTGAACGGTCAGGACCCAAAGACCGTCCACGTGTCGGTGACACGCGACGGGGCGGCAGTCAAGAACCGGGTCAACGCGTTCGTAACGGCTTACAACGATCTGGTTGGCTTCGTGAACGAGCAGCGCGCCGCTGCAATCGGCGGGAAGCCGAACGTGGCGCGCGATCCCATGGTGCAGGGCCTTCGCAGCGGATTGCGGGATGCCCTCCTTGACGAGTACGGCACAGGCACGATCACGCGCCTCGCAGGCGTCGGAATCGGCTTCGACCGCGTCGGCAAGATGACGCTCAACGAGGATCTCTTCGATGACGCCGTCGCGGCCGACCCGACCGGTGTTCAGCAACTTTTTGCCGGGACGGGCGGCGGCGCGGGAGCCTTCGATGCGCTGTCGTCTCTTGTAGCCACGTACACCGACGTGGATGGCCTCGTGAAGGACGCACAGGCACGCCTTTCAGAGCAGGTGAAGCAGATGACGAAGCGCATCGATTTGCTCGATGCGCAACTCCTCAGGCGTCGTAACTCCCTTCAACAGGAGTTCATCGCGGCCGACCAGGCCATGTCGCGACTCACGGCACAGGTCGGATCACTCTCGCAGTTGCAAGACCAGTATCGTCTGTTCTGACGATGTCCAGCTCTCCGCTCAGGTCTTCGCATGTCGCCGGGCAGGGAGCTCACGCCTATCTGGCAGTCGATGCGCAGTCGCGGTCGCCTCTCGAGCTGGTGGTCATGCTCTACGATGGCGCGCTTCGATTCGTGCAGCAGGCCCGCGATGCAGAAGACCGTGGCGACGTGCGTGCGCGCGCTGCCGCGATTTCTCGGACACTCGCGATTATCGGCGAGCTGCAAAGCACGCTGAACATGGAGGAAGGCAAGGAGATTGCCGCCGAGCTCGACCGCCTGTATCACTACATCACTCGCCGCTTGGTCGACGTGACCGTGAAGCGGGAAATCGCCGCGCTCGACGAGGTGCAGAAGCTGCTTTCGACCTTACGCGATGGATGGGTCCAAGCAGCGTCTGCGATCGCTCCGCCAGGCCGGCCATGACCCGGCCAGATCTCGACCACGCCCTGAGTCAGTACCGAGCCGGGCTCGAGGCCGAGCTGGCATTGCTACACAGACTGGAAGGCCTCCCCACTAGTGACCAGGACACGACCTCGACGGCCGGCGTCGCCCGACTCGCGGCGGTCGCGGATGAGCGCGAACGGGTCATGGCGGGTCTGGTGTCGCTCGAACACGACCTGCGGCCCTTGCGGGCGACGCTCGTCGAAGCCAGGACCGTGCTCCGAGGCACACCGGCGTTCGAGGAAGTGGCGGCGCTGCACCGTGAAGCCGGAGATCTCGTGGCACGAATCCTCGCGGCCGACAGCCATTCTCTGGAGTTGCTCCGCGAGGCCGAGCTTGCCCGCCGGTTCGCCGCCGACGCGGTGGAAAAGGGTGAGAACACACTCGCCGCGTATCGCCGGGTAGTTGCACCCCCTCTCGAAGGCGCGCGCATCGTCAACCGCCGCGGATAGCGCCACAAAGAACACCAAGAAGAATTGCCACGGAGATCACGGAGAACACGAAGCTCCGTGAGCTTTGTGCCCTCAGTGGCTGATTCTCTCAGTGGTTTTCGTGGCTATTGGTACCGCAGGGCCGCCAAGGGATTGACCGTGCTCGCGCGGCGCGCGGGTAGCCACACGGCCACGAGCGATACCAGGGTCAGCAAGAGCGGAATGAGAATGAAGACCGCCGGGTCGCGCGCCTGAACCCCGAAGAGAAAGCTGACCATCAACCGGGTAAACCCAAACGCGGCCGTGAGCCCCACGACGACACCAATGACCGCAAGCCGCATGCCCTGGAAGACGACCATCCTGCGCACCTGACCGCCGTCCGCTCCGAGTGCCATCCTGATGCCGATCTCCTGCGTTCGTTGCGCGACCGAGTACGCCATCAGCCCATAGATGCCAATGGCCGCGAGCAGCAGCGCCGCTCCGCCAAACACGGTCATGAGCAGCACGTTGAAGCGCTGGCGCGAGATCGAGCGCGATACGATTTCATCCATCGAGCGGATGTCAGACACCGGCAAACCGCTGATCTGCCGAAGCTGCTCTTGAATGGCAGCGCTCACTGAGTAGGGTGGCACGCGCGTTCGGACGACCCACGCAACAGGCGTGATGCGAACGTTGAGCGCGTTGAGTGCATTCGGGACCTGTGCGTTCGGGACGTACATTCTGGGTTGGGGGTCATTGTTGAGACCGCCATCGCGTACGTCGCCCGCGATTCCTATGATCTGTCGCTCTCGCTCCTCGGCAAGCTCCTTCATCGTCCCGCCGCCGATCATCAGGCGGTCTTTCAGGGGATCGCCGTCCTTCCAGAACTGGCGGGCCATCGCTTCGTTGATGATGACTACGCCCGGCGCGAGCGCATCGTCTTGGTCTGTGAACGAACGGCCACGTTTGATCGGAATCTTGAAAACGTCGAAGTAGCCGGCTGAGATTGTGAGCCAGCCCCCTCCGCCGTGGAATGGAGATCCCTGCGGCAAGGGCCGGCCGACGATCGTGAACGGCAACCCGTATCCTCCCTCGAGCGGCACGCAACAGGTGGCACTCGCACGCTCGACCCCCGGAAGCGCTTGCAAGCGCTCGATGCCGTCTCGCGCGAGTCGCTCGACGCCTGCCGAGGTGAGGAAGCGTGGGCCGGTCAGCGACATCCTCATCGTCAGCACGTTGCTCGAGTCGAAGCCGGGCTCGACGCTTCGAAGTGCCAGAAGCGTACGAATCAAGAGCGCGGATCCGACCAGCAACAAGAGCGCAAGAGCGACTTCCACCACGACCAATGTCGAGCGCGCTTTGTTGTGGCGCATCACGGCACCCGACCGTCCGGTGCTGTCTTTCAATGTAGAGTTCAGATCCGTGCGCGAGCCTTGCAGCGCCGGCATGAGCCCGAAAAGAATTCCGGTAATGACCGAGATGAGCGCCGTGAATCCCACGACGCGCCAGTCAAGGCCGACAAGCGCGCCGTTCTCACCGAGTCTCGGGAGCCCGGCCGTGTTGATCGTCAAGAGTCCCCGAATGCCAATCACGCCAACGACCAAGCCGATGACACCACCAGTCACGGCGAGCAACACGCTTTCGGTCAAAAGTTGACGAATGATCCGCCCGCGGCCGGCGCCAATGGCCGCCCTGAGGGCCATTTCGCGTTTTCGAGCAGTCGCGCGCACGAGGAGCAGGTTGGCCACGTTGGCGCACGCGATTAGCAGCACGAGGGCGACCGCTGCGCTTAGGATGAGCAGCGTGGGTCTCGCGTTTCTGACAAACACCTCTTGCAGGGGGTCCACGCTGAAGCCGTTGTTCGCCTGGAGCGCGGTGGGGTATTTGCGGCGATAGTCGTCGGCCGAAAGCTTCAAGCGTGCCTGGGCCTGTTCGAGTGTGACGCCAGGCTTGAGTCGACCTGCCGCTTGAAAGAAGTGGCCCTGATCGGAGGTGTTCGGGTCGAGTTGGAAAGGAACCCACAACTCGGGCGGGGGACCGAATTCCTCGACGTCGAAACTCGGCGCGATGATCCCGATGACGACGTACGGATCGCCGCTCAGCAGAATCGTTCGCCCGATCACCTTCGGATCGCCGCCGAACCGCCGCGCCCACAGCCCGTGGCTCAGAACGGCCACGTGTTCCCCGCCCGGCCGATCCTCCTCGGCGCTGAATGTGCGCCCTTGAAAGAGCTGTGCGCCCACCAAACGGAAGTAGTCGACGCTGACCTGGCCAGCGCGAAGCTGTTCAGGGAACGCGCCACCGGTGTAGTTCACCACGTTGGTCCGAAATGCCGAAACGTCCTGAACCACGCTCGTCTGTTCACGCCAGTGCTGGAATTTGGCGGGCGACGCGCCAGGCCCGGAGCCTTGCGGTGATGTGTTCATGAACATCACGAGACGACTCGGATCAGGAAAAGGAACAGGCTTCAGCATCACCGCGTTGACGACGGAAAAGATGGCGGTGTTTGCGCCGATGCCGAGCGCCAGCGCAGCCACGGCTGCGGCTGTGAACGCGCGATGCTGGCGGAACATGCGGAGAGCGTGCTTCAGATCCTGGACGACGAACTCCACATGACCTCCCAGGGACCAAGGACCAAGGACCACCCCCGGCGCTCCCTTAGACACCGGAGAGGGACGTTCGGTCTGGTGCGCCATGCTATCGGCCGAGTTCGAAGTGAGACAGGTGTGGGTCTCCTTGCTCGATCGCGCAGCGAACCAAACCCCGGAGAACGGCGTCTAAGCCCGGTAACGTGCTTGGCCGCTATCGAACGTGATCGTCCCACAAGCGAACACAGGGACGAACAGGCCAGCCGTCGATTCCAGGTCAAACACCGGGAAATAAACTACTTAGACGAGCGACTCAAGTGGCATACGCTTTGACCTTCAGAGGTCACCTTCCGATGCCAGACATCGCTCGCGACCCCGCCATCCTCAAACGAAAACGGCTTCGTCAAGCCGGCTACGCCGTGGTCATCGTTGTGATTCTTATCGCCGTGTCGGTGCAACTGGCTCGCATGGAGCCAGCCGCACCAACGGTGGATCGCGCAACGGTCCTGACCGACACGGTGAAGCGAGGCTCGATCGTGCGCCAGGTCCGTGGTCTCGGCACACTCGTGCCTGAAGATACGCGGTGGCTCCCCTCGACGACCGACGCGCGAGTCGAGCGCATCCTGCTCCGGCCGGGTGCGCAGGTGGAGGCGAACACGGTCATTCTGGAGCTCAGTAACGAACAGGTGGAGCAGGAAGCGCTGAACGCACAATTGGCGCTCCAGTCGACGGAAGCGGCGCTCGAGAATCTGAAGGTTCAGCTCGAGAATGAGCTGCTCACCCAGCAATCACAATTGGCCGCGCTCGAGGCCGACTTCGAGCTGGCGCGTTTGGAGGCGGAATCCAACGAGGCGCTTGCGAAGGAACAGCTCGTGTCCGAGCTCATTCGCCGTCAATCGCAGCTCAAGGCTCAGACGCTCAAGAAACGGCTCGACATCGACGAGAAGCGGCTGGCGTCCGCCCGCCAGTCGATCGACGCGCGCGTTCGTGTGCAGCAGTCTGCCGTCGATCAAGCGCGCGCCATTGCGGCGCTGCAGGCGAGCCGGATGGCGGATCTGAAGGTCAGACCCGGATTCGCCGGCGTGCTCCAGCAGGTGCCAGTCGAGGTCGGTCAGCGCGTGGCTCCGGGCCAGAACCTCGCGCGCGTGGCCGATCCCCTCCGGCTGAAGGCGGAGTTGAAGATTGCGGAGACACAGGCGAAGGACATCGAGGTTGGCCAATCGGCCGAGGTCGATACGCGCAACGGTGTCATGGCCGGTCGTGTCAGTCGAAAGGATCCGGCGGCAGCCAACGGAACGGTCACCGTTGACGTCACATTGACCGGCGAGCTGCTGCGCGGGGCGGTTCCTGACCAGAGTGTGGACGGTACGGTGCAACTCGAGCGGCTCGAGAACGTTCTTTATGTCGGGCGGCCGTCGCTCGGTCAAGAACAAAGCACGGTGGGCCTCTTTAGAGTGACGAACGCTTCGGGCGACGCCTCCCGTGTGCAAGTTGGGTTGGGGAAAAGCTCGGTGAACGCCATTGAAGTCAAGTCAGGGTTGAACGAGGGTGATGTTGTGGTGCTTTCGGATATGTCCGCGTGGGACGCATTCGACCGTGTGAGATTGAGGTAGTGATGAATGTCATGACGCCATTGATCAGACTGGAATCCGTCCGCAAGGTCTTTTATACCGACGAAGTCGAAACGCATGCGCTCGACAACATCAACATCGAGATCGGCAAAGGAGAGTACGTGTCGATTGCCGGACCTTCGGGCTGCGGCAAGTCCACCTTGTTGTCGATCCTGGGCTTGCTCGACACCCCAACGGACGGCAAATACGTGTTGAACAGCCGGCCGGCAACCGATCTGTCGCTCTCGGAGCGCGCGCGCGTTCGCAATCGCGAGGTCGGCTTCATCTTTCAGAGCTTCAACCTGATTGGCGATCTCACCGTGTACGAGAACGTCGAGCTGCCCCTGACCTACCGCGGCATGAGGTCCAGCGACCGGAAACAGCGTGTGACGGCCGCGCTCGAACGGGTCGGCATGGCGCATCGCGCCAAACATCTCCCCAGCCAGCTTTCGGGCGGTCAACAGCAGCGTGTCGCGGTCGCTCGCGCGGTGTGCGGCGAGCCCTCGATCCTGCTGGCCGACGAGCCCACTGGAAATCTTGACTCCAAGAACGGCGAGGCGGTGATGGACCTGCTCGCCGAGCTTCACAAAGCTGGCGCAACGATCTGTATGGTGACGCACGACGCACGGTACGCGTCACACGCCGAACGCACCATCCACCTCTTCGACGGCCGCGTCGTCGAGGAGTCCGTCGCCACATCGCACTAGGGCCGGTGCTCAATACTCGTAGGGCCGGTCCTTCCCTTCGCCAAGGCTACGGCGGACCGCCGAAGCTCGAAGAGCGAAGGCTGGTTCGGACCGGCCAGGCACGTCTGAAAGGACGGCCCTACGTGGAGACCACACACTCGTAGGGCCGGTCCTTTCGGACCGGCCGGGCACGTCCGAAAGGACGTGCCCGGCCCTACGTGTTTTCAGCAGGTTCTTGGTCGCGGCACTCCCCTGGCGGCTATGAGCCGCCTCGCCTCGTGGTCGCATTACTTGCCGTAGTGGGCGTGGCCGCCTGTTATCTCCCGGCTCGGCGCGCCGGTCACGTCGATCCAATGATGGCGCTGCGAAACGCGTAAGACTTGAGGGCTCCAAGCGTCCGGAATCGGACGGCCTTCGTTCGAGGTCGAACGGCCACTCACCCACAGCCCTCACGTTTGCAAGAAACAGGCGCGAATAGGCCGATCGCCGGCTACCACGCGACCTCGCGCGTGGCACGTGCCTTGATATATCCGCCACTGTGTCAGCAAGCCTTGCCGCACCGCGCGTATTAGTCGCCGACGATCAGGCAGACGTCCTCGCCGCCCTGCGTCTCCTCCTCCGCGACGGTGGCTTCGTCGCAGATTCGGCCAGCTCTATCGAAGGCGTGCGAGAACGGCTGAATGCGAATGCCTACGACCTGCTGCTGATGGACCTCAACTACGCTCGCGACACCACGTCGGGCCGCGAAGGCCTCGAGTTGCTCGCTGAGGTGCACGAGCGCGACCGCACCCTTCCCATCATCGTGATGACCGGTTGGGGCAGCATCGACACCGCGGTTGAGGCGATGCGTCTCGGCGCCCGCACGTTCGTGCACAAGCCGTGGGACAACGCGGCGTTGGCCCAGACGATCCGGCGCGAGGTCGATCAGGGCTTTGCGACGCGCCAGGCGGATGCGCGCGCGTCACGGGAGATCGAACACGCGCAGGTCATCCAGCAAGCCCTTCTGCCGGCGTCTCTGCCCAGCATTCAAGGTTGTGAGCTTGCCGCCATCTGGAAACCGGCGTCCAGCTTCGGGGGCGACTGCTACGATGCCTGGCGTTTCAGCGAGTCACGCGTCGGCGTGTCGATTGCCGATGTCGCCGGCAAAGGGCTCCCGGCCGCGCTGCTCATGGCCAATCTTCAAGCGTCCGTTCGAGCGTTCATCGAACCGGAGGCCTCGCCACAGTACGTGACCGCGCACGTGAACCGCTCGCTTTGCCGGAACGCCAACCTCTCCACCTTCGTCACCTTCTTTTGCGGAGTCATCGACTGTGACGCCAGAATCATCAGGTTCACCAACGCGGGACATAATCCGCCGGTGCTCGTTCGTGTCGATGGCTCCGTTGACCGCCTCTCTTCGGGGGGCGTAGTACTAGGCGTGTTCGCCGAGACCCATTTCGATCAAGCCGAGCTCGCCCTTCGGCCCGGTGATCGGTTGGTCCTCTTCACCGATGGGATCACGGAAGCCGAGCGAGCCGATGGGACAGAATTCGGGGACGAACGCTTGATAGAAGCGATTCAGAACCTTCGCCACAAAGACGCACGCAGCGTCGCCGACGGTGTGCTCGACGCGGTTCGCCAGTTCACGGGAAACCACGCGTTCCGTGATGACGCGACGATTGTGTGCGCCGCTATCGACTAGTCGTGAGACCGCGCGCCGAGTGATTGATCTGTAGGGCGGGCACTCGCAGGGCCGGTCCTTTCGGACCGGCCAGGCACGTCCGAAAGGACGTGCCCTACGAGCCGGGCGACGTGGAGATTGGCATCCGTAGGGCCGGTCCTTTTGGACCGGCCGGGCACGTCCAACACGTGGAGAATGACGATGCTCGACACAATCTGGCAAGACCTCCGACATGGCGCGAGGATGCTCGTCAAGAATCCGGGCTTTTCGTTCATTGCCATGGCGTCGATTGCGATCGGCGTCGGCGCCAATGCGGCAATGTTCAGTGTGGCGGACACGATCGTGCTTCGCCCGCTGACCGCTTCCCGTCCCAGCGAGATTTTCACGGTCACCGCGGTGGTGCCCAACTCAGGCTTCGCGAGCCCCACGTCATCGGTGCTGTCGTATCCCGACTACGTCAGCATCCGCGATGAGAACCGCAGCTTCGCCAGCTTGATGGCGTATCGACTCGTGCTTGCGAGCTTCGCCGATCGAGTGGACCAACCGCCGCAACGGAAGTTTGGCCTGGCGGCGAGCGGCACTCTCTTCGATACCCTTGGCGTTCAACCAGCCCTTGGTAGGCCATTCGGTGTCGAAGAAGACCGAGTTGAGGGACGCGACGCGGTCGTCGTGCTGGACCACGACATGTGGGAGCGGCAGTTCTCCTCCGACAGAGGCATTCTGGGACGCCGCATTCGAATCGGTGGCGTGGAGATGAGCGTGATAGGCGTCATGCCCAAGGATTTCACCGGTCCCGATCAGTTTGTCCGCCCCGATTACTACTTTCCGGCAGCGATGCTCCCGCGCCTGCAGAGCGGCAACGCGCCTGACGAGCTCACGCGGCGGGATCTCCGGAACTTCATTGTGAAAGGCCGTCTGAGGCCAGACGCGCCCCTTGCCCGAGCGCGCCAGGAGGTTGCGCTGTTGGGCGCGAGTCTCGAGAAGAGTTACCCGGATACCAATCGGAACCGGGGGCTCACGGTGAGAACCGAGTTCGATGCCCGAGTGACGGCGCGGCCGCCGCTCGCGGTGATGGCGACGATGCTCATGACGCTTGCGCTCGTTGTGCTGTTCGTTGCGTGTGCCAACGTGGCCGGACTCCTCGCGAGCCGCGCCCCGGTCCGCGCGCGCGAGATGGCACTGAGGATGGCCATCGGAGCGGGTCGGCTTCGTCTCACGCGCCAACTGATTTCAGAGAGCCTGTTGATCGCCGTTGGGGGAGGCGTGTTCGGTCTCGCGATTGGCGGCGCCATCATCGCGATGTTTCAGCAGCTCAAGCTTCCGACGGATGTTCCGTTGAAGTTCGACTTCGCTCTGGACCAGCGCGTCGTCCTGGTCGGATTAGGCGTTGCGTCGATGAGTGCGCTGCTGTCGAGCCTTGTTCCAGCGTGGCGGTCAACACGCGTCGATCTCGTGACGAGCCTGAAGAATCCAACGGGCGCAGACGCACGCCGACTGCGGTTGTGGGGCCGAAACACGCTCGTCTGCGGGCAGGTTGCGCTCTCGCTCGTGCTGCTCACCGTCGCGGTCTTCCTGTACCGCTCGTTCCAGGCGGAGTTCCTGCGCGGGCCCGGGTTCCGCACCGATCACGTCCTCATGATGACGTTCGATCCCGAGCTGGCGAGTTACACCGGACCGCGCACCGAGGCGTTCTACCAGCTTCTCACCGAGCGGGCCAAAACAGTGCCCGGCGTGAAATCAGTCACCGTGACATCGTCTGTTCACATGGATCAGGTCAGCATCGAGAATACGGGAATCGTGCCTGAGGGATTCCAGTTTCCCCCGGGAACCGACAACGTGAGGATCCGGTCGGCGCGCATCGACGACGGGTTTTTCGACACCATTGGAATCCCCATCGTCCGCGGTCGGACATTCCGATCAACCGACCGTGCCGACGCACCCCGCGTCGCCGTCGTCAACGAAACGCTTGCCGCCCGCTACTGGCCCGGACAGGTCGTCATCGGGAAGCGTTTTCGCATGAGCGATGGCGACCGGTCGTGGGTCGAGATCGTCGGCGTCGTCGCCAACGCCAAGTACCGGTCGTTGTCGGAGGCGCCGACTGAGTTCATTTATTACCCGCGCACTCAGAACCCGGCACCGCAAAGCACCCTCCTTGTCGCGACGGACGCCGACGCGGCTGCGCTGGCGCCTCCCCTGCGCGAGACGATCCGTGCGATCGACCCCAATATGCCCGTGTTCGAGGTCCGGACCATGGAGGAGTTCTACGCTGCGAACACCGTGTTCAATGACGTGCTCGTCCGGACCGTCAGCAGCATGGGTTCGATGGGGCTCGTCATGGCGATGGTGGGTCTTTACGGTTTGGTTGCGTACGCCGCAAGCCGGCGCACGCGCGAGATCGGCGTTCGCATGGCCGTGGGCGCCAATCCCGGTTCAGTCCTGCGTATGGTCCTTCGTCAGGGAATGCTGCTCGCTGTGGTGGGCAGCGTCCTCGGCGTTGTCGGAAGCGTGGCAATAGGCGGGCTCCTGCGGGGTGTGTTTCCGGGCGCCGGGAGCATCGACCTCGGGACGTATCTTGTGGTCGTGCCAACGCTGCTCGCGGTCACACTGTTGGCTGCCTACATTCCCGCGCGCCGCGCCGCGCGGATCGATCCGCTGATGGCCTTGCGACAGGAATAACGGAGCGTTCGGGTCGTTCGAACCGTTCGGGCGTTCGAAACGTTCGGCGATCCAAACGTTCGGAAGGTTCGGGCGTTCACCCGTTCGGAGCGTTCGGTCAGTCAGTCGCCGAACGGGCAAGCGGCCCGAACACAAGGAACGCCCGAACGACTCGAACGAAGAGAACGATCCGAACGACTCGAACGAAGAGAACGATCCGAACGACTCGAACGTCGTCGAACGATCCGAACGGCTCGAACGCCCGAACGATCCGAACGACAAGTGGAGTTCAAACATGTGGCAGGACCTGCGGCACGGGGCACGGATGCTTGCGAAGAATCCGGGCTTCACGCTTGTCGTGATCGCTTCGATCGCCATCGGCGTCGGCGCCAACGCAGCCATGTTCAGCGTGGCGGACGGCCTGGTGCTGCGTCCCCTTCCCGTATCACGACCGAGCGAGGTCGTGACCGTTAGTGACGTGACGCCAGGGACCGGGTTCCGCGGTCGAACTCTGTCGTATCCCGACTACGCCGACCTCCGCGATCAGGCGCGAAGCTTCGACGGGCTCGTGGCCTACCAGCTCGTCGCCACGAGCTTCGTCAATCGTCCAGACGAACCCGTGCAGCGGAAGTTCGGCATGGCCGTGAGCGGCAATCTGTTCGACGTCATGGACGTTCGGCCGGTGCTCGGTCGATCGTTCCGGTCGGATGAGGATGAGGTCCCCGGGCGCGATGCGGTGGTGATCCTCGACCACGACGAATGGGCGCAGCGCTTCGGGGCCGATCCCGCCATCGTCAATCGACGCATTCGGATCGGCGGCGTGGAGTTTACCGTGATCGGCGTCACGCCGGATGGGTTCACCGGCATCGACCACGACCTGCAACCGGCCTTCTACGTTCCTCTCTCCATGTTTACGGCCGTGCAGAATGGCGCGCCGGCAGACGTGCTGACGCGGCGAGACCTTCGCGGGTTGACTGTCAAGGGTCGTCTGAGATCTGATGTCGCCCTTGCGCAGGCTCGGCAGGAGGTTCAACAGATCGCTGCGAACCTCGAGCGCAGCTACCCTGACACGAATCGCAATCACGACCTCACCGTCCGAACGCAACTCGAGGCTTACTACGCGGGGGCTCCTGGAGGTGGTGACACGAGCTTGGTGGCCATGCTGGTCACGCTCGCGCTGGCGGTGCTCGTGGTCGCCTGCGCGAACGTCGCCGGCCTGCTCGTCAGCCGCGCGCCCGTCCGGGCTCGCGAGATCGCTCTGCGCCTGGCGATCGGTGCAGGACGAGTCCGAATAGTCCGACAACTCGTGACCGAGAGCCTGCTCATGGCAGTCGGTGGCGGCGTGCTCGGTCTCATTGCCGGCTCTGGCGTCATCGCAATGTTCCGGCAAATCGAGTTTCCGACTGACATCCCGCTCAAGCTGACCTTCGAGCTGGACGGGCGCGTGCTTCTCGTTGGCCTGGTGGTGGCCAGCGCCAGCGCAATCCTCTCTAGCTTGGTTCCAGCATGGCAAGCGACGCGCGTGGATCTCGTCAGCTCGATCAAGGACTCGAGGGCAGACGCCTCGCAGCGATCGCGCATGTGGGGACGAAGCGCGCTTGTCTGTGGACAGGTCGCGCTTTCTCTCGTCCTGTTGACGGTATCGGTGTTCCTGTATCGCACGTTTCAGCAGGAATTCGGACGTGGACCCGGCTTCCGTACCGATCGTCTGCTGATGATGACCTTCGACCCGGGACTGGCGCGATACAACGAACAGCAGACCCGCGAGTTCTATCGTCTGCTCGACGAGCGAGCGCGGGCAATGCCGGGCGTCACGTCTGTCACCCTGACATCGGTGGTGCCCATGAGGACTGCCGGCATCCAATTCACGTCGGTCGCACCGGAGGGATTTCAGTTTCCAAGCGGAACGACAAGCGTCAATATCCTGTCGGCGCTGATCGACAACGGATACTTCGATACGTTCGAGATCCCGATCGTCCAGGGGCGCGGCTTCCGCTCCACGGACACGTCGGACGCACCCCCTGTTGTCGTCGTGGACAGGACGTTTGCCGCCCATTACTGGCCGGGGCAAAACGCCATCGGCAAGCGCATCCGGCTGGAAGCGGACGGCGGGACCCTCGCTGAGATCGTCGGCATCGCTTCAGATGCCAAGCACTTCTTCATCGTTGAGCCGCCCGTAGAATTCCTCTATTTCCCCCGCGTCCAGCGTCCGCTAACGCAGACCACCCTCGTCGTCGCCACGGCGGGTCCGGCGGCGTCGATGGCCGGACCCTTGCGGCAGCTCGTCGGCTCAATCGATCCGAACATGCCTGTCTTTGGCGTGCGCACGATGGAGGACTACTTTGCGTCGCGCGTCGTCACCACCACCCGGCTCCTCGTGGGAAGCGTGAGCGGCATGGGGTCGATGGGCTTGGCGCTCGCGATGGTAGGTCTGTACGCCCTCGCGGTGTACGCCGTCAGCCGAAGGACCCGCGAGATCGGGATCCGGATGGCTATCGGCGCCCCGCCCTCCGCCGTGTTACGGATGGTGCTGCGACAGGGCGTGCTGTTGGCCATGGGCGGCATCGCACTCGGTTTGGCCGCGTGCGCGGGCGTGAGCGTCTTGCTGCGCGCAAACTTTCGGGCAACCCTGCTCGAGACCCAAGGGATCGATCTCAGCACCTACGTGCTGGTTGTTCCCGCACTGATCGTGGTGGTGATGCTGGCCGCCTATATCCCGGCGCGACGCGCGGCGCGGATCGATCCGCTGGTGGCCTTGCGACAGGAATAACGGAGCGTTCGGGTCGTTCGAACCGTTCGGGCGTTCGAAACGTTCGGCGATCCAAAACGTTCGGAAGGTTCGGGCGTTCACCCGTTCGGAGCGTTCGGTCAGTCAGTCGCCGAACGGGGAAGCGGCCCGAACACAAGGAACGCCCGAACAACTCGAACGAAGAGAACGATCCGAACGGCTCGAACGCCCGAACGATCCGAACGACAAGTGGAGTTCAAACATGTGGCAGGACCTTCGACACGGCGCCCGGATGCTCATCAAGAACCCGGGCTTCACGCTCGTGGCGATCCTGTCGATCGCGATTGGCGTCGGTGCCAACGCGGCGATGTTCAGCGTGGCGGACGGCTTGGTGCTTCGCCCACTGCAGGTGCCGCGCCCGAATGAGATCGTTGCCGTGAGTGCCATTTCACCTCGTGCGAGCGCCAGCTTCATCACCAACACACAGGTGTCCTATCGCGACTACGTCGACCTTCGAGATCGCGCGCAAAGCTTCGACGGTCTGTTCGCATATGGCGTTTCCGTCACGAGCTTCGCCGGCCGCCAAGACGAGCCAGCTCAGAGCAAGCTCGGCCTGATCGTTAGCGGGAATTTTTTCGACGTGCTGAAGCTGCAGCCGGCGCTAGGGCGGTTCTTCCTGCCCGAAGAGGATCGCGTCCCCGGACGAGACGCGGTGATCGTGCTCGCGTATGAAACGTGGGCCGACCAGTTCGGATCGGATCCAGCCATCCTCGAGCGACGCGTGCGGCTTGGCGGCGTGGACTTCACGGTCATCGGCGTGGCGCCAGCCAGTTTCTCGGGGATGCATCTGGCGCTCCCGCCGGTCTTCTACGTTCCGCTGGCCATCTCGCCATCCCTTGCCGGTTCACCGCCGGCGGCGCTTGAACGACGCGACTTTCGCGGCCTGATGGTCAAAGGCCGTTTGAAATCCAGCGTCTCTCTGGAACAGGCACGACAGGAAGTGGGGCTCATCGCCAAGGCTCTCGAGCAGACTTATCCCGACACAAATCGGAACTACGGGCTGCTGGTCAGAACCGACTTCGACGCACGGCTCGAGGAGAGAGGTCCGTCCGCACCGAGCGCGTTCATGCTCATGACGCTGGCGTTCGTAGTGCTGCTCGTCGCCTGCGCCAATGTCGCGGGTCTCCTGATGAGCCGCGCCCCGGCGCGAGCACGAGAGATTGCATTACGCCTCGCGATTGGAGGCGGCCGGTTCCGGGTAACCCGGCAGTTGATCACAGAAAGCGCCCTCCTCGCCGTCGGGGGCGGCGCCCTCGGCCTGGTGATGAGCTACGGCGGCGTCCTGTTTTTCCGTCAGTTGCCGCTCGTCAGCGATATCGGTGTCCGCCTGACGTTCGACCTGGACCGGCGGGCGATTGTGGTCGGGTTGGTGCTGGCTGCAGCCAGTACGCTCCTCTCGAGCCTCGTCCCCGCCTGGCGCGCGGCGCATTCGATCGACCTGGCTCAGACGTTGAGAGCGGGAGCCGGCAGCATGGGACGGCAATCGCGGCTTTGGGGTCGCAACGGGCTGGTGGCTGGTCAAGTCGCTCTGTCGCTCATACTGCTGACCGTCACGGTGTTTCTCTCTCGGGCCTTCCAAGCCGAGTTGAGTCAGCCCGGATTCCGTACCGCACGCATTCTCCTGTCCAACTTCGAGCCCGGGCTGGCGCGGTACGACCGGCCGCGAACCGAGAACTTCTATCAACTGCTCAAGGATCGGGCGCGGGCTTTGCCGGGTGTGACGTCAGTGGGTATGACATCGGTCATGCCTCTGAACCAGGACCGTCGCGAGCCTGTGACGATCATCCCCGATGGCTATGAACTGCCCCAGGGCACCGAGAGCGCCTCCGTGCTCGCGGCACGCATAGACGAGGGCTATCTCGACACCATGAACATCCCCCTCGTCCAGGGCCGCGGCTTCACGTCGGGTGACACTGCGGACACGCCGCGTGTGGTGCTGGTCAACCGGGCCATGGCTGCGCGCTATTGGCCGGGAAAGGATGCAATCGGCAAACGGATTCGCCTTCCCGATCGCGATGGTCAGCCCTGGGCCGAAGTCGTTGGTGTAACGGCCGACAGCAAGTACAACTGGATTGGAGAGGCGCCCACTCCCTGGATGTATCTCCCGCAGCGGCAGGATCTGGGATTTCGCAGCACTCTGCTCGTTGCCGCGGTCGGCGATGCCGCCGCGCTCGCAGTGCCGCTGCGCGACATCGTGCGCGAGATCGACACGAACATGCCGATCTCGGGCATGCGGACGATGGAGGAGTTCTATTACGGGAACGCAGTCGGCATCGTGACGGCGCTCACCCGAATCACCGGCGGTATGGGCGTGATGGGGCTGACGCTGGCGATGGTTGGATCTGTACGGCCTCGTGGCCTACGCCGCCGCTCGGCGAACGCGAGAGATCGGGATTCGAATGGCCATCGGCGCGCGTCCGGCCTCGGTGTTGCGGATGGTCTTGCGCCACGGGTTGGTGCTGTCTGCCTGCGGCATGGCGCTCGGCGTGGTTGGCAGCGTCGCAGCCGGCGGTCTACTCCGGGGAGTCTTCCCGAGCGCGGGCAGCATCGACCTCGCGACATATTTCCTGGTCGTCCCGCTGCTCGTCGCCGTGACGCTCGTCGCTGCCTACATCCCAGCACGACGTGCCGCTCGCATCGATCCGCTGGTCGCGCTGCGGACGGAATAGGCGGGCCGGCCTGAAGGCGGCCCGAAATCAGCGACAGGAACGACGAGAACGCCCCAAACGACTCGAACGGGCTGAACCGAACGTTGAGTAAAATGCCAAGCATGCAGCGTCGAGCGTTTCTGCTCAGCCTCGCGGCGACATCTGTAGCCGCCAACGTGACGTCCGCGCAACGTGGACCGGCGGCCCGCAAGGGACGTCTGAAGCAAAGCGTCATGCGGGTCAACTTTGCGCCCGACACGCCTTTCGAAGAGATGTGCAGCACGGCCGTGCGCCTTGGCTTCGATGGTTTCGATCTGACCGGCGCTCAGGACTGGCCCATCCTGAAGAAGTACGGATTGACCCCGACGCTGACGACCGCCAGCGTGGGGACCACCTTCGAAAACGGGTTGATTCGGAAAGAGCTTCACGATGGATTCGAGAAGGGGTTCCGTACATCAATCGATCAGTGCGTGCAGATCGGGTGTCCGAACCTCATCGCCATTCCCGGCCAACGCCGCGGCATGTCCTACGAAGAGGGGGCCGACAATTGCGCGGCGATTCTTGCTCGCGTCAAGGGCTACGCCGAAGACAAGGGCGTGACCGTGTGCATCGAGATCACCAACCGACGTGACCGCCCCGACCAGGTGTTCGACCGCTTGGCCTGGGGCTTCGACGTCTGCAAGCGCGTTGGCTCGCCGCGCGTCAAGGTCGTCTTCGACATCTATCATGCGCAGATTACGGACGGCGACGTCACCCGCGCGATCAAGGACAATTTCTCCTTGATCAATCACTTCCATACTGCTGGCGTTCCACAGCGGAATGAAATCGACGAAACGCAGGAGCTCAACTACCGCTACATCGCGAAGGTGATCGCTGAGCTCGGATATGCGGGATACGTCGCCCACGAGTTCAGGCCAGGACCCGGCCGCAACCCGATCGAGAGCCTCGCTCAGGCATACGAGATCTTCACGGTGTAAGGTCGTTCGGGACGTTCGAATCGTTCGATGCATTCGGATCGTTCGCATGAAATGACCCGTTCGACACGTTCGGATCGTCGAGAGTTCCGAACGACCAGGAGGCACGATGTCCGAGCACAAGGCAACGATTCGATGGACGCAGGGCGAGGGAGATTTTCTGAAGGGCCGCTACTCGCGCGAGCACACGTGGACGTTCGATGGCGGAGTCACTGTACCGGCCTGTTCATCGCCATCCGCAGTTCCGAAACCCTACTCGAACGAGGCGAACGTCGATCCGGAGGAGGCGTTCGTGGCGTCCCTCTCCAGTTGTCACATGCTCACGTTCCTCTACGTGGCGATGAAAGCGGGATTCCAGGTCGTGGGCTATGAAGACGATGCCGTGGGCGTGATGACGAAGAACGAACGCGGGAGCTTCTGGGTCAGCTCGGTCGTGCTTGCGCCACGTATCACCTACGGTGGCGAGAAACGTCCTTCGCACGAGGACGAGGTACGGCTTCACCACGCCGCACACGATCAGTGTTTCATCGCCAACTCGGTGAAGACCGAAGTGACGGTCAAGGGGATGTAGGGCGGTCAGGCACGTGGCTTGATAGGAAAATCCCAACTCCCAACCACCGCTTGTCCAACTCCCAAGAGCTCCGGGGTGGGAAGTGGGCGTTTCGAGTTGGGAATTGTGAATTTGGGAGTTGGAAGTTGGAAATTTGGAGTTATCCGCGCAAGGGAAGGAACCATGCTCTTTAAACGCTCATCATCGTCTGCGTTAACTGACGCGCCGTGGGAGCCCACCGGCAACACGCCGCTCATGTCGTTGCGAGGCGTGGAGAAATCGTTCCCGGTCGGCCCGGGGCAAACGTTCGTGTTGCGGCGCATCACCATCGACATCAAGCCCGGCGAGTTCGTTTCGATCATGGGGCCATCGGGCGCGGGCAAGTCCACGCTGCTGCACATCCTCGGCATGCACGACAGCGCCTGGAGCGGCGAATACGCGCTGATGGGCCATCCCATCCATCAGCTTCCCGCGAAGGAACGTGCTGCGCTTCAGAAGCGCCATATCGGCTTCGTCTTCCAGAGTTATCACCTGCTCGACAACCTCACGGTCTACGAGAACATCGAGCTCCCCCTCTCCTATCGCGACGTCAGGAAGTCGGAACGCCAGAGCATCGTCGCCGATGTGCTCGATCGCTTCGGCATGGTCGCGAAGAAAGACCTCTACCCGAACCAGCTTTCGGGCGGCCAGCAGCAGCTCGTGGGTGTGGCGCGCGCCATCGTAGCCAAACCCGCCGTCATCCTCGCAGACGAACCGACCGGCAATCTCCACTCGTCGCAGGGACAGGAGATCATGGAGCTCTTCAAGAAGCTCAACGACGAAGGCACGACGATCGTCCAGGTCACTCATTCGGAGACGAACGCGACCTACGGGAATCGGATCATCAATCTGCGCGATGGGTTTGTGGTGAATACCTAGCGCAAGCTGCGAAAATCGCCCTCCGTAGGCAGACAGCTTATGATCTCGAGGCGATGACCTATCCCAACCTGTTGTTGGTCGCCACGCTGGCAGTCTGTTTCGCGCCGGCGGCGGCGGCTCAAGATTGGCCTCAATGGCGCGGACCCAGCCGTGACGGCGTAATTGCGTCATTCCGCGAACCGGCCTCGTGGCCAAAGACGCTGACCAAGCGATGGAACCTGGAGGTCGGGACCGGGTACGCCACGCCGCTCGTTGTCGGCAGCCGTGTGTACGTGTTCAGCCGCCAAGGAGAGAACGAGGTAATGTCGGCACTCGATGCCGCCTCGGGAAAGGTTATCTGGAAGACGAGCTATCCGGCATCCTTCAAGATGAATCCCGCAACCGCGCCTCACGGTCCAGGACCGAAATCGACTCCGACGTTAGCCGGCAATCGATTATTTACGCTCGGCATCAGCGGCATCGTCACAGCCTTCGACGCCCAGACGGGGAAACAGATCTGGCAGAAGCCAGCCGGCCCGGTGGAACCGCTCTATCACACAGGCATGTCGCCGCTCGTCGTCGGCAGCCTCGCAATCTTGCACGTTGGCGGGCACGACAACGGTGCCCTGACGGCGTTCGACGTCGCCACCGGAGATGTTCGATGGAGATGGAATGGCGACGGCCCGGCGTATGGGTCACCGCTCCTGTTCAATCTCTCCGGGACGCCTCAAGTGGTGACGTTCACGCAGAAATACTTCGTCGGTGTCTCGCTTGAAACGGGAAAGCTTCTCTGGCGGCGCCCGTATACGACGCCGTCCACGACGACCAGCCAGACGCCCATTCTGTACAAGGACACCGTCATCGAGATGGGGCGCGGGAACGGGGTGACGGCCTTCCGTGCCATTCCGCGCGGCGACGAATGGACGACGGAAAACGTCTGGCACACCGACGAAGTCTCAATGCATATGAGCGACGCCGTTGTCATCGACGGTGCGCTCTTCGGTTTGTCCCACCTGAACAGCGGGCAATACTTCGCCCTCGATCTCGACACGGGGCGTGTCCTCTGGAAGAGTGACGGGCGGCAGGCGGCGCACGCGGCCATCGCGCGGGCCGGCAACACGATCTTTTCGCTGGAGGACGATAGCGAACTGGTGGTGGTCCGCCACAACCGCAGCCGCTTCGAACCGATTACCAGGTATGAGGTCGCAACGAGCGAGACGTGGACACAGCCCGTCATCTCGGGAAATAGACTGTTCGTCAAAGATGTCTCGTCGCTGACGCTCTGGACGATTGATTGATTGCCGATGATCGACATGTCCGTCTACGGGATGATTCGTCCCAGTAGCGGACAGTTCCAGCCCTCACAACACGGATTCGCTGCTGTGCTTCACGGCACGACGATTGATAGCGGACACACCTGGACGTGAAGATCCTCGAGTAGCTCATGGGCTTGTGGCGCGATGTTCGTCTGGCAGTTCGTGATCTCAGAAAGTCGCCCGGCTACACGGCTGCCGCGCTCCTAACTCTGTCGCTGGCGATAGCAGCGAACGCGGCTGTCTTCGGCGCGGTGTATGCCGTATTGCTCGAGCCCGATCCGATCGAGCGCCCCGGTGAGCTCGTGATCGCATGGGACAGCGATCCTGGACACCGTCAGCCAACCGGCGAGGTCACCTACCGGCAGTTCCTCGAATGGGAGAAGAGTCCGTTCGTACGCTCGCTTGCGGCACTGAGCTCGTCTCACTGGCCGGCAGTCATCGACGGACGATCGGAACCGGTACGGCTGGCGGTATCCGCTGTCTCGGCGTCCTTCTTCCCTACGCTCGGCACCAGGACCGCACTGGGTCGAACGTTCACGCGAGAAGATGACGGACAACGCGCCGGGCGCGTTGCCATACTCAGCCACCGGGTGTGGGTGACGTCACTTCGGCGCCGATCCCCAGATCGTCGGACGCACGATCGCTCTCGAAAAGCCCACCACCATCGTCGGCGTCATGCCGGCTGCGTTTGACTTCCCTCGAGGGACGGATCTGTGGACGCCTCTTGTGCCGATTCTGATCGACATGTCGGCGGTATGGGGAACCGACGTCCGAGAGAACGTGCGGGTATTGCACGTGCTCGGGCGCACAAATCCAGGCACCGAGATTCGAGCCGTGCGCGAGGATTTCGATCGCATTGCCGGAAGCCTCGAGAGCGCCGGCCGCGAACCACGGGTGAGCGTGGTCACGCCATTTCTCGACCATGTGATCGGCCCCGCGCGCGCGGGACTCTGGTGGTTGCTCGGTTCAGTCGCGGTCCTTCTGTTCGTCGCGTGCGCTAACCTTGCGGGGCTTACGCTCACGAGGGCCACCGCTCGGCGACGCGACGATGCCGTCAGGCTCGCGCTTGGTGCGACAAGAGGTCTGCTTGGTCGACGCTGGGTAGTCGAAGCTGCGGTGCTGGCCGCCATCAGCGCCGGCCTGGGCCTGGTTGCATCTACGTCGGTGACGGCCGTCATCAAGGCGCTCGCGGCAGACGACATCCCGCGCATCGCGAATATGCGCCTAAACGTGCCGGTCGCGGCGTTCACGCTGGGCCTGGCCGCAGTCGTCGCCATGCTGTGCGGGACGGCGCCTCTGATGGCGGCGCGCTCGAACAACCTCGGAGCAACGTTGAGCGCTGGCGCACGCAGTCTCGTCTCGCATCGCTCGCGTCGGCTTCGCGCGTCTCTCGTCACTGTCCAGACGTGTCTCGCGCTCGTGACGCTGATTGCCGCCGGCCTGATCGTTCGAAGCTTCTTTAACCTCAGACACCTCGACCTGGGATTCGAGCCGCAGCAAGTGTTGACGATGTACGTCGAGCCACGACGTGCGCCGGGTTCGCCTGGGCAATGGTGGCGCGAAATGACGACGGAGTTAGGGCGGCTAAACGGCGTCGAGGCGGCCGGCGCGGTGTTTCTGCGCCCGGTCGCATTTGGCGCTGTGGGCACCGATATGACAGTGCTGCTTCGAGAGCAGCCGGAAACGGTCGAAGCGGCCCTGGGCAATCCGCGTGTCAACTATCAGAGTGCAACGCCAGGCTACTTTCAAGCGATGCGGATACCCTTGCTGGCAGGAAGACTCTTTGATGACCGCGACCGGCGCGAGACAGCACTTGTCGTCATCGTCAGTGAAAGCACTGCGGCCGCCCTGTGGCCCGGCGAACACCCAGTGGGTCGGCAGCTCACGATACCTTCGCGGCTGCGTTCCAGGTCCGACACGGTGTGGCAAACGGTCGTCGGTGTCGTCAAGGATGTGCACTATCGAGGCGTTGGCGACGTACGTCTCGACGTGTACGAACCCGCCATGCAAAGCGATCGGCAGCCTGCCTTTATTGTCGTTCGTACCTCCGCGCCACCCCTGTCGCTTGCGCCGGGCGTGCAACGCGTCATTCGCGATATGGACCCCCGTGCGGTCGTTGCCGGCACGACGACCCTCGAGGCCGTTGTTGACCACGAGCTCGCGACGTGGCGTCTGATCAGTTGGATCTTGTCCGTCTGTGCGGCGTTCACGCTGTTCTTGACGCTATTGGGGCTCGTCGCACAGCTCAGCCTCGAGCTTGCGCACCGATCGCGGGAGTTCGCGCTGCGTCTGGCGGTCGGCGCCGAGTCCCGGCAGTTGCAGTGGCACGTGCTCCGGGGCGCCGTCCTTCGGACGTCGGTTGGCGTCCTGCTCGGCCTGCTTCTGGCGGCCGCCGTCACACAACTGCTGCGGACGATGCTATTCGGCGTGAGCCCGGTCGACATTCCAACGTGGGGAGTAATTACCGCGACCACATTTGCCAGTGTCATGATGACGTCTTATGCGGTGGCTCGAAGGGTGGTCAAGGTCGATCCGATCGTGGCCCTTCGAGCCGAGTGATAGGCAGAGCCCGTGACGCCCGCACCGACCCCTCGCATCCTCATCGCCGACGACCAGCGAGACGTACTGGAGGCGCTTCGACTGCTCCTCAAGGGCGAGGGATACCACATCGACACCGTCGAGTCCCCAGCCGCCGCGCTCGCCGCACTCGACCGCCGCGACTACGATGTCGTGCTCATCGACTTGAACTACGCGCGCGACACGACGTCAGGCGAAGAAGGGCTCGAGCTGCTGAGGCAAATCAGTGCAGCCGACGAGTCACTGCCGGTTGTGGTCATGACGGCGTGGGGGTCGGTGAGTGTCGCGGTCCAAGCGATGCGCCGGGGCGCGCGCGACTTTGTCGAGAAGCCGTGGGACAACGAGCGGCTGCTGGCGATCATTCGCACACAGGTAGAGCTTGCCCGCGCACTTCGGCGCGCGAGCAATCTGGAAGCGCAAACCCGTGCCGATCACGCCGACGGCTCCACGCTCATCGCCGATGCGCCGACGATGCGGCCCGTCCTCCAGATCATCGAGCGCGTGGGGCCATCCGATGCCAACGTGCTCATCACCGGCGAGAACGGCACCGGCAAGAGTCTCGTTGCGCAGGCGCTGCATGCCGTGTCGCCTCGCGCCGCACGCCCGATTGTCACCATCAACGCCGGCGGCGTGTCGGAGGGTGTGTTCGAGAGCGAGCTCTTTGGTCACGTCAAGGGCGCGTTTACCGACGCCAAGCTTGACCGTGTCGGTCGCTTCGAGCTGGCCGAGGGAAGCTCGCTGTTCCTCGACGAGATTGCCAACGTGCCGCTCGGCCAACAGCAAAAGCTCTTGCGCGTGCTCGAAACCGGCGAGTTCGAGCGGCTGGGGTCGTCGAAGACGCGAAAGGCCGACGTGCGGCTCATCTCGGCGACCAATGCCGACTTGAACGCGGAGGTTACGTCGGGTCGCTTTCGGCAAGACCTGCTGTTTCGGCTGAACACGATCGAGATTCACATCCCGCCCCTGCGTGAGCGCCGCGAGGACATCCCTCGACTGGCCAAGCACTTTCTCACCACCCACGCGCAGAGGTACCGAAAGTCGATCACCGGATTCGATCCGAGCGCGCTCCAGGCGCTCGTCGACCATCGCTGGCCTGGCAACGTGCGGGAGCTCGACCACGCAGTCGAACGCGCGATCCTCATGGCGCAGGGAAACGTGATTCACGCGACGGACCTCGGGCTGCGCACCGCCGGCGCGCCGTTGGGCAGCCTGGACGAGATGAGCCTCGAAGACGTCGAAGCCTTCCTTATTCGCAAGGCGATGGCGCGTTACGGCAACGTGACCCACGCCGCAAAGGCTTTGGGACTCAGTCGCTCGGCCCTCTATCGCCGTCTCGAGCGGTACCGTCCTTCTTGAAGGCTCAGGACTCAAGGCTCATGGCTCAGGACTCAAGGCTCACGGCTCAGAACTCAAGGCTCACGGCAGACCGTTCAGGGCTCAACGCGCACGCCCAACGCCTTGAGCCTTGCGCCCCGATCCCCGATCCCCGATCCCCGATCCCCGATCCCCGATCCCTGATCCCTGATCCCTGATCCCTGATCCCATGCTATGACTCACGACCGTCGCATCACGCTGCTGACGCTCGCGGCAGGGCTCCCAGCGGTCGCTGTTGCGCTCACGCTGTTGTGGACCGGGACGTATTCGACACTCCTGCGGCTGACGCTGTCGTTGCTCGTCGTTGGCGGCTGGCTCGGCGTGACCATCATCGTGCGCGACCGGGTCGCCCGTCCGCTGCAGACCGTGTCGAATCTGCTCGGCGCACTGCGAGAAGGCGACTTCTCGATACGCGCGCGTGGAGCAGCGACGCGGGACCCGCTCGGCGACGTCATGCTCGAGATCAACACGCTGGCCGAAACGCTGCGCGTCCAGCGTCTCGGCGCGCAAGAGGCCACAGCGCTGCTGCGGTCGGTCATCGCCGAAATCGACGTGGCGATCTTCGCCTTCGACGGCACCGAGCTCCTCGTGCTCGTCAACCGCTACGGCGAGCGACTCCTCGACCGTGAAGCCGGCGAGTTGGTTGGTCAGCCGGCCGATGCCCTGGGGCTCCACGAAGCGCTGCGCGCGACCGGAACGATCCAAGACTTGAGCTTCCCTGGCGGATCAGGGCGATGGGAAACGCGGCGGCGGACGTTCTGGCAGGGCGGCACCCCGCACGAACTGCTCGTCCTGTCGGACTTGAGCCAGCCGCTGCGGGAGCAGGAGCGCGAAGCATGGCGGCGACTAATTCGGGTCATCGGCCACGAGCTGAACAACTCACTGGCGCCGATCAAGTCGATTGCGGGCAGTCTCGAGTCGCTCCTCGCGAAGAATCCGCCTCCCGACGACTGGCGCGACGACATGCAGCGGGGGCTGGGCATCATCGCCACGCGAGCCGACGCGCTGAGCCGGTTCACGAGCGCCTACGCGCGCTTGGCGCGACTGCCCGTACCACAACGAAAGCCATTCGATTTCGGTGCGCTCATGGAGCAGGTCGCACGTCTCGATTCACGTATGCTCGTGTCGCTCGAGAAGGGACCAAGCATCACGATCAACGCAGACGCGGACCAGCTCGAGCAGCTTCTCATCAACCTCCTCCGCAACGCCGTAGACGCCGCTCTCGAGACGGGCGGAGCCGTAGTGACTGGATGGCTGGTGCAGGATCAGATCTTGGAGGTGGCGGTCGAAGACGAGGGCCCAGGATTGCAGAGCACGGCCAATCTGTTCGTACCGTTCTTTACGACAAAGCCTGGAGGGTCGGGCATCGGCCTTGCGCTCAGCCGCCAGATCGCCGAGGCGCACGGCGGAACGCTCGCTCTCGAGAATCGGTCAGATCGCCGAGGAACCAAAGCTACGCTGCGGCTGCCGGTCTGAACGATCGTCGAGCAGTTCGCGATACAGATCGTCGTGCCGTGCCGTCATGACGTCGAGCGTGTAGTGCTCGAGGAAACGGCGCCGCGCGGTCTCGACCACGTGGGCGCGCTGTCGCGTGCTTGCGTCGAGCGCGCATTCGATTGCAGCGGCCATGTCGTCCGCATCATTCGGATCGAAGAGCCATCCGCTCTCACCTTCTGTCACCACCTCACGAAGCGCGGGAATATCGCTTGCGATGACGGGAACGCCCGCTCGAAATGCTTCGAGGGCGGCGAGCCCCTGTCCTTCGGTGAATGACGGGATGGCGAGCAGGTCGAACGCCGGCATCCACTGGTCCGCGTCGGGGCGATAGCCGAGCACATGGATCCTGTCGCTGACACCCAGCGCACGTGCGAGTTCAACCAGTTGCTCTCCGCCCTCTCCGACACACACGGCTGCAACTGCGCGATCGGAGATGCGCGAGATGGCCTCGACGAGCAGCCGCTGGTTCTTGTTTCCAGTGACCGAGCCAACGCATCCAACGACCCGAAACCCACGTGCCCGAAGCGGCGCGATTACCGCAAGCGCCTCCCCGATCCCCGATCCCCGATCCCCGATCCCCGGAATGCCACACGGAATCGTACGCATCTGCTCGTCGGGGATGCCGTTCGCCTTTAGCATGGCCTTCGTCGCATTGGACGTGACCACGACGCGATCGACTTCACGTAGAACCGCCAAGTCGTGCCGAGACTGCTCCGGGGTCTTGTTCGTGCCCCACCCGTGTTGCGTCTGAATCACAGCGGTGCGCCGGTCGGCGCGCCACGCGTACCGCAGGCCCACCGAGGCCGGCGTACCCGCGTGCGCGTGAATCACGTCGTGCGACGGATGCGGACCTGCGGTCTGCAGTTGCTCGAGCACGCGCAGATTGAGGGCGGGATCCCGTTTGAACAGTGAGTCCTCGAGGAGAAGCGGAACGCCGGCGGCCCGTAGGCGCTCGACGTAATGTGGGTAGTTGCCGTATCCGTCCTCGCCGGTCGCCGATGCCACCACCAACACTCGATTGCCGTTCTCCTGCTGGGCACAGGCAAGGTCCGTGATCGCCCTTCCGGCGCCACCCTGCAGGAACGTGGTGAGGTGAACAATCGACAGTGCCCGCATCAGGCGCTCATGCGTTGCTCGCCCGCCGGCACTCGAACGAAGAAGTTGCCGACCGTCTCGAAGCCAGCGTGACCTTTGAGCGCGAGGCGGCGTTCGTACTCCTGCACTCTGGCCAGGTCGGTAATCGCCAGGACGTCCCAGGGGCTCTGGGTGGGAACGATGTGAAATCCCGCCTGACTCGCGACCGAGCGATAGAGATCATCACCTCGCGTTGCGCCAAGCACAGCCAGCCTGGCCGGCTCCTCAAGATGCGGGAAGGCTCGTCGCACGTGCAGCAATTTGGCGAGAATGGCGTTGGACGTTTGCGTCGCGCCGGATTGCGCTCCGAGCTGGGCCGGGTGAATGCGATAGCGATACAGCGGCTCATCGACTTTCGCGAACTTGCAGCTCGGTAACAGACGGAGCCACAGATCGTAGTCGTCTGCCGGAACGAATTCGGGCCTGTACCCGCCCGAGGCCTTCAGCACACCTGCCCGAGCCATGACCGAACCATGTGTGACGCAACAGGTGAGCGGCATCAGCCGAGCAATGGCCGCGGGGGTCACGGCCAGGTCATGTTGCCGCCGGATGGTCCTGACCCAATCGTTATCGAGGGGCTGGCCATCGGCATCGATGTACTGCGCAATCGTGGCGACGACACCGATGTCGGGTCGCGTCTCGAGCAGCTCGACCTGGCGAGCCAGACGGGCCGGCAACGACTCATCGTCGGCATCTTGCCTGGCGATGTAGGTGCCGCGAGCGGCCTCGAGCCCAATGTTCAACGCACGTGCGATGCCCACGCCCCCGGTGGAGATCAGGCGTAATCGATCGTCGCAGACAGTCTTCAGCAGATCGGGGGTGCCGTCCGTACTCCCGTCTTCGAGAACGATGAGCTCGAGATCGTCCAATGTTTGCTGCCAGATACTCGCGACCGCGGCTCCGAGCCACGGCAGTCCGTTGCGCACGGGCAACAACACAGAGACACTCGGTGATTTCAATTCATATCCTCTTCGTGTTGTGCCTCATCAAGGGCGTGAGAAGACAGCGGTCAACTTCCAACTCCCAACCTCTGACGCTTGTCCAACGCCCAAGTGCGCGCCAGGTCGCTTGGAGGTTGGGAGTTGGCCGAGCGACAGTCGTTGGAAGTTGGCGTAAGCCTGTCATGCCGCTGCCTTCCGAACGATCGCATCGAGCCGATCCGCCTGGCCGACCAGCTCGTGCGTCGCGAGCACGAGTGGACGCCAGAGCTCCGATCCGAGCCTCAGATCGATGCCGGTTCTCCACATCCGAGGCAGGAAGCTGAGACCGAGGCTCTCTTGAAGGTCGAGTCGAACCTCCGGGTCGTGAGACCAGGAGAGCAGGTCGGTGGCGCCGGCCTCGAGGCCGCGCACCGTGCGGTCGCCGGCGCGCGCCTTCAGGCTCATCGCCAGAATGTGGCGCGAGCGGCTCACGATGCGTGACAGTCTGCGCCGCGCGTGCTGGGCTAGCGCGTAACGTTCGTCAATCGACGGCGCGCTGCGCCTCACGACTTCGAGTACTCCGATGGGCTCGTCTGAGGCCAGTGATTCCAGGGTGCCGACGGACCAGCCGGGTTTGCGCGCGCCAACAGGACCGCAGTCCACAGTCTTCACGCGACTGACCTTGGCGATGACACCGAGGAGCGACGCGAGCGGCGCGAATGCCTGGTCAGGGCGATCAGTTGTTCCCAGATCGACCCCGAGCAAACCGATGCGTGTCGCGCCGGCGTTGGCGGCCAGTGCAGCCGCAGTGGCCGGCCACATGCCCCACGTCGGCAGAGGATCCGGCACAAACAGTCGATTCGGCGGAACGCCGTTCAGGAGCGCGGACGGCGTTCGCCAGTCGGCCGCGACAAGAGGAACGGCGCCGAGCGTACTCGAGTGCCCGTCCAACACATGTCGCGTGGAGTGATGCGCGTCGAGGGCTGTTCGATGCTCAAACAACACCAAGTCCGGCACGAGACCGTGACCCGCGAGCAGTTCCGCACCGCGTGGCGATGTGAACAGCCACATGCGATCCTTCATCCGCGCCAGCGTCGGAAGTGCCTGCGTCGTGGATGGCCCTGTTCCCACGACGAGGACGGCATCGCCCGGGTCGAGCGTCAAGGATCCAACGGCACGGGTCGGGTGCCTCAATCGATGAAACTGCGGGTCGAGTCCCGTCTCGCAGAAACCCTCGAAAGCACTCTGGTACAGCGGCCACGCCGTGGCGATGTCCGGGTGGTCACCGGTCACGGCAACCAGTTCGGCCTTGCTCAGGTAGCGATCCGTGCCAATGGCCTGGAAGAAGGATGGGAGCATCAGGTTCTCGCAGCCCCGCGGAGCGCGCCGAGCAACTCTTGTGCAACGTGGTTGACATCGTGCCGTGCCGCCCGGCGCCGGGCGGCGACGCCCATCCTCTTGGCTCCGTCCGGATCATCGAGCAACTGGGTCAACCGCTCCGCCATCGCCCCGATGTCACCGACGTCGACGAGGAATCCCTCTACGCCGTCGTCCACGATGCTGTCGATGTGGCCAACGCGTGTCGCCACAACGGGCCGCCCCGTCGCCATGCCTTCGAGAAGCGCGGTCGGTACGCCTTCGCACGAGGACGGCAACGCAACGACGCGAGACTGTGCGATCTCGGACGCCACATCGTGCACGACGCCGGCAAACGACACGTGCCCGGCTACGCCAAGGTCGACGGCAAGCTGACCGAGCCGAGCGCGCTCATGGCGATTGCCACCGCCAACGAATCTCAACTCGGCCCGTGGTTGGCTTCGCCTCACCACACTGAACGCCATCATCAAATCGCCGAGCCGCTTGCGCGGATGCAGGTTGGCCACGCAGACGATCCGGTTTGGTGTGGCGGGATTCGGCGCCTCGATGCGATTGAATCGGGCAACATCGGCTGCCTTGCGCAGCACTGTTGTCCGGCCCTCGGGCAGATCAAAGCCTCTAGCGAGGTGCGCGGTTGTGAAGGCCGTCCCGCTAGCGGCCGCGAGCATCGATGCATCAGCCTGCCAGTCGAAACCATCGGTCAGTCGAAACATGCCGCCCATGTCGTAGCCCTTGCCGTACACCACAGGCGTGGCGCTGCGGGCTACGAGCCGCGGCATCAACCGGTAGGCGCACCGCTCGAACAGCACATGGACGAGGTCGTGCCGGCCCGTCAGGCACGCGTCGATCGTGTCGGGGCTGCATCCGATCGTGAGGCGGGCACAGGCGTCTTTGTATCGCTCCTCGAGCGCGCCGCCGGCGAACGCGAGGACATGGTGTTCGATTGACGGATCGGCCTCGCGGAAGGTGCGAAGCGCGTTGAGGAAGGTCGTTTCCATTCCCCCGGGCGCCAGCGACTCGAGCACGTGCAGGAAGCGCATGCTCACGACCGCCTTCCCGGCAGCAGCAGCGCGGGCAGAAAGAGCGCACCAAGCACCAGCGCCGTCGCAATGGACGCGACGACTCTCCTCGCCTCGTGCTTGATCTGCGGAAGGACCGTTCGCTCGATGATGCGACCGTCGGGCGTGACCGCGAGAAAGCCCCGCGGGGCGATCGCGAATGCAGTGCGATCCACGTTGCCCTGGCCAACCCCATCAGGGTCGTTCCACAACACCGCGAGCCGGTCGAATCGCCAATCGCGAACGGCGAGCGCCGTCGAGCTGAAAAAGAATGCGGCCGGCGTAAAACGAGACCGCTTCGAGTACACGAACGTATGGGCCGGTGACACGCCGGCCTGCGCGATGGCGTTTTCGCTGCCTGAGGTTCCGACGACCGCCACGTCACACTCCGGGGTACGAGCGCGTAGAGCCGCCAACGCCACTTGCAGATGGCGGCCGGAACGCAACACGAGGATCCGCTCAGGCCGCGGCATCGAGCACCTCCGACGCCCATCCTTCGAGAATGAAGAGCGTCCAGACGCGACGCCACACGTTGTCATCGCCTCGATAGAATCGATCGACCAGTTCCTGCGTGAGGGTTGGATCCAATACACCGCGTCGCTTCACGCGCGCGGGTGAAAGCAGGTCGCGCACCATGGGTTCGAGACTCCGCCGCATCCACACCTGGTAAGGCAGACCGAATCCCATCTTCGGACGGAAGAGCACTTCGTCTGGCAAGAGGTCGCGCAACGCGTGCTTGAACACCCACTTCCCTACCCCGTCGCGCAGCTTGAGGCGCCACGAAATCCGCGACGCAGCATCCGAAAGCGCTCGATCGAGAAGCGGCACGCGCACTTCGAGCGAGTGGGACATCGACATCGCGTCGATGTCGCGCAGCAGGACGAAGGACAGGTAGCCGCGCTGCTCGAGTCGCGCCAGCCAGTCGCCAGGGCGGCCGATATCGGGCGGCACGTCCTGACGCAGGTAGTCGACACCGTCGCGGAACCGAGTGGCACCGGCGCGCAAGAGCGGGGCAAGCACGGCGTCGCGGTCGGGCATGTCGAAGATGCCGATGCCCTTCGGCGACGCGAACGTCGAGTCCAGCAGTGCCAGGCAACTTGCCGCACGTCGAAGGCGCGCGAGCGGCTCCCAGATCTGATCGTCGGAAACGCCCTGCATCAGGCGCATCATGAAACGCACGTACCCCGCAGGCAGGTTCTGCAGCGGTCGAGCGAGATCGTACCCGTCCAACATGAAGGCATCGCGGCCGTACCCCAGGAACAGCTCGTCGCCTCCGGTGCCGGAGAGCGCCACCGTGACGTGCTGTGCTGCGGCATACGAGACCCAGTAGGAGTTGATGCCGTCGGAGGTCGGCTGGTCCATCGCGCGGAACGTGTGTGGCAGCGCTTCGCGGAAGAGATCCTCTGTGAGCACGAACTGGTGATGGTCGGTGTTGTAGCGATCCGACACGAGCTTGGCCCACGGCCACTCCGAGAGAACGGTCTCGTCAGGGCCCACAAAACCGACCGAGAAGGTCTTGAGGCGATGCGAGACCTGCTGGGCGGCAATGGCCACAATCGCGCTCGAGTCGACACCGCCCGAAAGAAACACGCCGAGCGGCCGCTCGGTCATCAGTTGCTGAGTGACCGCCGTTTCCAGGTTCTCGCGCACCAGCCGGCACGCTTCTTCCGGCGATTCGATCGGGCGTGCCGACTCGGACGGCGGCTTCCAGTAGCAACGAATCTTCAGCGACCCGGGCCGGCCCACCGCGATTCGTCCGGCTTCGAGCGCCCGGACGTCGCGGAGAATCGAGCGAGGCGGCGGCACGGCCTGGTATGTCAGGTACTGCGCGAGCGCTTCCGGATCCAGCTCCTTCGACAGACAGCCGCTCGCCACCAGCGCCTTGATCTCCGAGGCGAACAGGATTCGCCCATCCTGCTGCGCGTAGTACAGGGGCTTCACCCCGTGCGGATCCCGCGCAAGCATGAGCCGTTCCCGCCGTCGGTCCCACAAGGCAAACGCGAAGATGCCGCTGAGACGATCGACGAGCTCTTCGCCGACCTCCTCATAGAGATGGGGAATCACTTCGCCGTCGCTGCCGCTGCGGAGCACATGCCCCTGCTGCTCGAGTCGGCCGCGAAGCTCCCGATGGTTGTAGATCTCGCCGTTGAAGACGACCTGAATCGAACCGTCTTCATTCGACAGGGGCTGCTTGCCGCCGGCGACATCGATGATCGCCAAGCGCCTGAAGCCGAGCGCAACGTTCTGGTCGGCGAAGTAGCTCTCGTCGTCTGGCCCTCGATGGACCATCGCGGCCGCCATTCGACGGACGGCGCTCTGATCGGGCCGGCCGACTATTCCGCAAATGCCGCACATGCACTCAGGCCGCGACGAGGTTCTCGTATTCCATGACCAAGCTGTGCCACTGTTCGACCTTCTCGGCCGACAGGAACTGCTGGTCCGCCGCAAGGCCTGCCGCGCTGAGCTGTTCGCTGATGGGCCTGAGTCCCGGCAGTGACGCGATGATCACGACGTCGTAAGAATTCCGCGGCACCTGATCGAAGCGCGTGACACGGAAGCCGTCGATCGCGACCCCTTCCTTCTGCGGGTCGTTGTCCACGATGCCGACGACGCGACCGGGCGCGATGCGGTTCAGGAAGTCGACGGCCTCACGCCCGGCCGCGCCGGCACCGAAGACGAGGAGTCGGCGATCGCGGACGTCCGGAATGGACCATCGCACGAGCGGTAGCGTTCCGCTCATGTCGCGGCGGCCTCGAATCGACGTGGGGAACGTCAGGACCTGGACATCTCTGATACCGCCTTCACGGCACCAGCCCACCACGCGAGTGGGCGAACAGTTCTTGTCCTGATATCGCGGGGAGTACCAGTCGAAGGTGTCGAGTATGCGCCACTGGCGATCGGGATGAGTATTGACCGGCAGGATTCGGCGCAGATGCCCCCAGGGTCTCGTGGACATGATCGGCCGGGCCCAGAGCCATGAAAAGAGCGTCACGATGAGCCAGCACCACGCGTACAGGGCCCAGGTCGGAAACGGGCGCCACACCGCGCGCCAGAAATCGCTGGCCGCGTTGTAGATCTGATCCTCGTAGTAGTACAGCCACACGGCCAGATCGCCCTGGTCCTTCAACAACCGTGGAAGCTGCAGGAACGCGTCGCGCGTATCGCGGCTGTGGTGCAACACGCCGATCGAGAAGATGGCGTCAAAGGTGTGCTGTCGAAACGGGAGTCGGAACACGTCGGCTTGAACGACTACCACGTTCTCGCGACGACCGACGTTCTGTTGCGACGCCTCGACGGCAAAGGACAAATCGATGCCAACGACGCGCGCTCCCCAGCGTGAGGCGACGTCGAGAAATCGTCCGGCGCCACAGCCCACGTCGAGCACGAGCTTTCCGCGAATGTCGTCCGGCGTAAAGCCGGTCTTCTCGGCGAAGGTCTCTTCAGATTCGCGACGGCCGTTGGCGATGTCGAGCTGGACCTGATTCCAACGGTTCCATTCGTAAGAAAAACTGCCGACGTACTTGTCAGAGTCGACGAAGCGTGGAATGCCCCGCACGATCGGGTAGAGGATGCCGCACGAACGGCATGAGAGCGATCCGGTCTCGACCTCCGGCTTCGACGGTGTTTCGTCGAGCAGGAACAGATCGCTCTGGCAGTCCGGGCAGCACAACAAACTGGCAAATTCGCGCTTCATCAACGTGTCTCCTCAGTCAGGCAACGGTCGTACAGCCGAAACCAGGCGGCCGCGGTGCGGTCCGCAGTGAACCGGTCAAGCGCACGTCGCCGTGTTCGATCCGCGCGCCTGGCAGTCGTCGTCCCGATGCGCCAGTGCGGCCAGCACGAGCCGCGCCGCCTCCATGTGGTCCCCGGCCGTGAATGTGGCCTCCGCGTCGCTCAGCACGTCGGGGCTGCCTCCCACCCGCGAGGCAATCGAGGGCACGCCGAGGAAGGCGGCCTCCAACAACACATTGGGAAATCCCTCGATGATGGATGTCAAAAGGAAGAGGTCGAAGCCGGCCATGAGCTGCCGCGCATCCTGGCGCTCGCCCATGAACGTGACGACGTGCGAGAGGCCCATGTCTTTCGCGACTGCCTCGAGATCGGCGCGGAGCGCGCCGTCACCCACGACAATTCCCCGCGCGAGCGGATGCTGCCGATGAACCGCGCTCATCACTCTCAGGAACGTGAGATGGTCCTTCTCCGCGGCCAATCGACCCGTCGTACCGATGACCAGCGCGTCGGCTGGCAGGTTCGCCGCAGTGCGGAGGTGCCGCCGCACCTCGGCAGCGTCCAGAAGAAACCCTGATGGATCGAGGCCGTTCGGAATCACGTCGATGCGTCGCTCCGGCAGCCACGCCCATGCCGCGTGGTCTCTGACGAGAGCGCCTGCGTTCACCGTTACGATGTCGGCGGCGCGTGACAGCAGCATGTCCACCGGTCGGAACCACCACCGGCGATACCACGTGCGCTTCCAGAGACTCAGATTGCGAATCGATACGATGACCCTCGGGACCCGCGCGAGCCGGGCCGCGGCGGTGCCGACGACGTTGGCCATGAACAGCCAGGTGTGCACGAGGTCGTACTGGCCGTCTCTACAGATCTGGCGGAGCTCACGGACGGAATCGATCAGCCTCGGCCAAGACTTGAGAAAAGTTACGCGGACGTCGTGACGCGATAGCCACGCACGGGAGAACTCGCCGTCTGACTTGCCGAGCACGACGATGTCCACCGCGTAAGACTCGGGTGGCGTTCTATTGACGAACTCGACGAGCTGGCGCTGCGCCCCGCCCACGCCGAGGCTGGAGATGACGTGGAGCACTCGGCGCCTGCTTCCCTTCACCACGGCCACCGCGGCACGTGGCATGAGGCACGCCAACACGAGTTGGCCGATGACTCGTGGCGCGTCGTAGCGCTCGGGCAATCGGAGCAACGCCTCGCGGGTGTGTTTCCACAAGAACGCCTGAAACGCTGCGGCGTCGAAGATTCGGGGGGATTCCGCGCCAGGTAGCACAACGACCCGAACTGGGCTCAGCGATCGGACGAGCCAGTAGAGATTCAGGTGCCCGGCGTCGTAGTCCTCCATTTGCGGGACGACCACCTCGGTAAATTGCAGCGATCGGAGACGTCGCAGCGTGAGCGGGCTGACTTTCGAAAGACTGAAGCGGCGTCCGGGAATTTCCAGAATGCTGTCCACGCCAGCCGCTCGAAGACTCGCCTCATGGCCACGGTGGCTGAGGGCTACCACCTCCACCTCTGGGTCGCGTTCACGAACGAGTGCGACCGCACGCGCGAATTGAGGAGCACGGCACGAGCGCAATACGAGCGTCCTGGGCCGCTCAGTGGTAGTGGTGCGACGTGACGGGAGAGACGCGTGAAGCCCAGCCATCAGACTGATCTCGTGTCCTGGTCGACGCGTCAGTGCGGGTAAACGAACGGCCTATACCCGTCGTCGGGTGCCGGTTGCCACTCGAGCTCGCCGGCCAGTTCGAGCAACAGCTGCACCGCCTCCGCTTCATCTGGATCCTTGAGCTCTGCCAGAAGACCACGCACATCCTGCTCGAGTCCCGTCACAGTGCCTTCTCCAAAAGCGGTGTCTTCTCCACGAGGAAACTGCCCAACGCCAGCGTGTCGATGTCGGTATTCATGAAGCAGCGAAGCGCATCAGTGGGAGTGCACACAATGGGTTCGCCTTTCACATTGAACGAGGTATTGAGAACGACGGGCACGCCCGTCGCCTGGTCGAGCGCTTCGAGCAGCGCGTGGAACATAGGGTTCGCATCGCGTGACACCGTCTGCACGCGGGCCGTGTTGTCCACGTGAACGACCGCAGGAATGCGTTCGGCCGCACCGGGCTGTGCGTCTGGAACGAGCAGCATGTAGGGCGCCGGTCTTCCGTCCAAGGAAAAGAATGTGTCCGCTTGCTCTTCGGTGACGGCCGGGGCGAACGGTCGAAACTCCTCGCGAAACTTGACGCAAGCGTTGATGTGCTCCTTCATGTCAGGATTTCGCGGGTTCGCCAGAATGCTCCGTGCGCCGAGCGCGCGTGGGCCAACCTCCATCCGCCCTTGAAACCAGCCCACGATGTGGTCCTGTGCAATGCGGCCGGCGATTTCGCTGACCAGTTCGTCCTGGTCGAGCCGTCGATGTCGCACACGGAATGCCTTCAGCGCCGTCTCGATTTCCGAGTCGGAGAACTCGGGACCCAGGTAAGGCGAGAACGACTGCAGCTGCCGAGGCTCGGCGCCACGACGTTCGTGGTACGCGTACAGCGCAGCGCCGATCGCGCCACCGGCGTCGCCGGCAGCTGGCTGGATGAAGAGGTCTGTAAACGGCGACGCCTTGAAGCAGCGCCAGTTCGCAACGCCGTTGAGCGCGACGCCTCCAGAGAGACAGAGATTGCTCTCACCCGTGACGACGTGCGCTTGGCGGAGGACGGCAGTGACCGCTTCTTCAAGCCGCGCCTGCGCCGAGGCAGCGATGTCCATCTGCCGTTGCCCGGCCGTCTCCCCCGGGGGATGCGGCTCGCCGAGCAGCGCAATCAGACGGTCCGAATACATGACTCGGTCGTCGACGTGAAATCTGAAGTATTCGAGATCCAGGTCGAAGGAGCCGTCCTCCCGCACGCGAAGCAGTTGCCGCATCTCGTCGAGCAACGTTGGCTTGCCGTACGACGCCAATCCCATGACCTTGTACTCGTCGCTGTTGACCTCGAAACCGAGGAATGCCGTAATAGCGCCATAGAACAGGCCGAGCGAATGGGGATAGTGAATCTCCGAGAGGATCTCGCAGCGATTGCCAATCCCGCGGCCGATGGTCGTGGTGGCGAACTCGCCGACGCCATCCAGGGTGACCACGGCGGCGTGGTCGAAGGGCGAACAGAAGAAGGCGCTGGCAGCGTGGCTGGCATGATGCTCCACGAACCAGAACGGCCCGTCGTAGCCGAACTCGTTACGGAAGCGCCGGTCGATGTCGAGGCTTTCGTGCCGCGTGCGAGCGAGGCGAGACGTCAGGTCCGCCACATCGGACGGTGGGTACCGTCTGGCCGTGTGCACCATCCGATGAAACTTGCTCAATGGCTTTTCGTAGAACGCCACGCCATCGAGCTCCTCGGGCGCGATGCCTGCCTGCGCCAGGCAGAATCGGATTGCCCTGGCTGGAAACGCGTTGTCGTGCTTGATGCGCGACAACCGCTCTTCTTCGACGCTGGCGACGACGCGACCGTCCACGACGAGGGCAGCGGCCGCGTCGTGATAATGGCAAGACAGGCCGAGGACCTTCATCGTGTGATGAACCTCGTCTCGAGCGGCGACGTGCGGCGCTGACGAGAGATCCAGCCGGTCTCTGTTTCAGGCCGGCGCTGAAGCCTGTGCAGGGTCTGGCGCACACGGGTCGCGGCGTCTACCTCGGTCGCCAGATCCGACTCGGGCTGGCGACGGTCGACGCTTTCATCTGTGATCATTGTCGTGGCGTTCATCTCTGCCTCACCGCGCGGCTTGCATCCGCCCACTACTCGGTGTCGCCCTAACGGCAGCCAGTGACGGTCTGCCGACACCGAGCGCGACGCGCCCTGCGGACGTTCAAACGAAACACGTGCGACTCACGAATGCGGCACGACGGCGAGTATCAATGGCCGTCAGCAGCGACGATTTGAGCAAGCGATGTGCCAGCGCGGCTTCATGAATGGAGTCGTAGGGGAAGGGGGAAGGGGGAAGGGGGAAGAAGGGGGAGGGCAGGGGGCAGTAGGCGGTAGGCGGTATGAGGAAGCGGCTGATGTCTATCCAGGAAGCGCGATGGTGCGTACCCTTCGATAGGTAAAGGAGCCGGCGTCGGGGTAGGGCAAGGTGAACTCGGGACGCGCCAATGCCACATCGGAGGGAACCCCTCCGTGCCAGCGAAGGCGCGCGTTGTGAACGACAAGCTGTGCCGCCTCTTTGGAGAAGCCAGCGCCGGCGATCTCCAAGTGGAGGTCGCCCAACAACATCAGCGGGATTTCGCAGTCATATCGATGAGGCCGCCCGTCACGAATCAGGTTTCCACAGGACGCATGGCATTCTGCGAATCCAGGAGAGATGCTGTCGACGCCGACGTTGAAGGCCCACACGTCCGAGCCGGGAGGCGCCGTTACCACGAACTCCAGCGTGAGCCATGTGGCGCCAATTGCCTTTACGGCTTCGCGCTCAACGGCAGGAATCCATTCGGCCACGCGACGGACGGCGTCGAGCGTTTCGCGAATCGGCCGCAGTCGCACTTCCAAGTACGACAATAGCCGCTCGACTTCGGGCGCGGATGGGTGCGTGAGCTTCGGAAGAATCTCGAGATACTTCTTTGCACAGCAATCGGCGGCGAGCGCCCACTGCATCACCCGGCTTCTCCAGAAGAACAGATACTGAAGATCGGCCGAGTCGTGACGCCCGTGTGCTCCGCCGTGGGCAGTCAGAAGACTCAAGACGGCGCCCGCGTTCTCGACGATCTCTCGGCAGCGCTGGAGAAACTCGATGTCGATGACGCCCCTGGCCGACCGAGGAGGGGTGAGATGACCGAGATCCTCGCGCAACAGGTCGGTGTCGGGAGCGTTTGCCACATGCTCGAACGCGAACAACACGGCGGCCGCCTCGTTGGTCCACAGTTCTGCCATGGTCATCGAACTCAATGGATAAGCCACGCGAATCGCGCGACTCACGACTTCGAGCCCGAGATTCGTCAATGTCGCTCCGTGCTCCGCTGCGAGCCGTTCTCGTACCTCTTCGTATCTCTGCTTGAATGTCTGGCGATTGGTGTTGGCGCGGTGCATCCATTTGACCTGCAGCACAGTCAACGCGTCGCCGTACGCCAGGGCACGCGGAACTCCAGCTGCGACCCGCGCGTGCGCGCAACGCTCGATCGCGTCGATCCAGCGTTCATCCTCGAAACCTGCTGCGACCGGCGCCCAACCCAGGCCGAGAAGGAACTGCGCCAGCGCACGCGCGACGATGTCATTTGCAAACGCACTGAGGTGGCCGTCTGCGACGGAGACGTTCAGCTGCTGGCTCGAGTAGCCTGCAAGCAGTGCCGACCCGTCCAGGAAGGGCAGCTCACGTGCAGCACACGCGCTCTCCAACTCGATGGGCGGTGACACCTCGCCCGCCTGACGCAACTGGTCCAGATAGAGAACGGCCGGGTGCGCACCGGCCCGGGTCACCTCGTCGCGGAAGACCTCGAGTGTCGTGTCCATCAGCGGCCGAAAAGTCTTCCACTGTTGTCCAAGCTCGTGTGGATCGGCCGGCTGCGGACTCATGAGCGTTGCGTCGTTGCAACAGAGACAGAGCACAACGACGTCTGGCTCGACTGGCAGGACTTGCGTGAGGACGCGGCCCGTGGCGTGATTGAGGCATCCCCCAGGCACACCAAAGGGCACCGATTCGGTCCAGAGCCCAGGCAACGCGCCGTTCAAGTGCACGCCAAGACGGGCGGCCAACGACCGTTGATACGGCAAGCCGGCCGCGTATGTCATCGAGTCGCCGACAAGGGCAATCCGAAATGTTCCAGCCACACGCGCACGAGGCGTCGACACAGCGCGATTACTCGGGTAGGTCAGCAGTCCGGCCACGACGCCGGAGCCCAAAGGTCGATGGCGAGCAGGCGCTCCGGCAGCAACGTCGGTGTCGTGGGTCGCCGTGGGCAGCGGCGTCATAGATGCCTCTCGAGAATCTCGGACAGAGGCAGCCGTTCCACATGTGCCACGCAGTGCGGCGCCAGCACTGTGTAGGGTCGGTAGTTGTGTCTGGGATCGGATCCATCGCTGCTGACGAAGCGGACCTCGTCGCGCCAGATGAAGTACTCACCAAAGCGAATGTTCTCGACGCTAGCCGCGAGTTTCAGTGGCTGGCCGTTCTCCGTGACCGCTCCTTCCGGCATGCGCAGGACGCATCCAATCAGTCGCGCTGTCGTCGTTCGGAAACGAAAGCAGTAGAGCGCGCCGCCGAGTGGCTCGATTCGCGTTCTCTCGATTGGCATTGTCACGAGCGGCAGATTTCTGGCGAGCGGCTCGGCCCAGAAGCCGTCAAACTGATCCGTCGCTCTGTGTTCACTATCGAGAACGGAGTCGGGATGCGCCACATCGGTCAGCGCATGGGACAGTGTCTCCGCTATCCGATCTCGCGTCAGACCGTCGGCAAACGTCGCCCACGCATGGAGCGTTTCTGTGCTGTTGTCGATGCTTTCCTCGTCGGCAATCGACGTGGCGAACTTTCTGGCGGCCGCGAGGAGAACTCGACCGTCGGCAGGTTTGTAGCGCCCACGGACCACATCCACAGGTAACTGCCGTTGTTGGCGCAGCGAAGCAACGATTGCGTCCAGTGACGCCTGGCGAATGCCTCGACCGTGAAGAATTCCTGCACCGGTCGCGTTGATGAACGAGCGACGCGGTTCGCGCCCGATTTGCTCGACCAACCAGTCCCGGAAAGCGACGAGGTGCTCCGCGGTGCGAACCGGATTACCAGCGATGCCCGGCTTATCGAGACGCGGCCACCGTTCCAACTGCTGTACCCACTGCAACTCGAGCCCCACGCCCCACTCCTGCAATCGGCGCCAGTCCTGTTCGTAGACGACACCACGGCAATAGAGACGCTCGCCTGTAAAGGCAAGATCGGCGCCCGCAAAGACGACGGGATCGCAACCCATCAACAACGCAAGGTCGAACGCCGAGGTGAGCACGGAGCCCCACGCGCGGAGTCTTCCACGGCCTTGCCCGTGGGCATTGAGCCACGGCCACGGCTGATGGTCGGACACGGAAAAAAGAAACGTGCGACGGCGGAAGTGCTCGAAGGCAGCCGGATCGACGCTCGCTTCCGCGACAAGGAACGTGTCCGGTGCGGGCGGTAGATCGCACAAGTGCCTGACGTTCGCCTCGGCTGGATCGACGGCTACGACCAAATGCGGCGCGATGCCCGCGCTCAAGAGCGGCCGTAAGGCGGTGTCCACGGCAATGATGAGCGCCTTCTCCTGCGCATCGCGAAGACTGGCGAGCGTCGAGTCAAGCGACGGCCCCGCGCCCACGAGAATCGCCGGAAGACTTGGCGCCGCGCCAGTCAACGCGGCAACGTCGCCTTCGCCGGAGACGGTGCGAAGATTGGCGAGCGTGTTGAGCAGGTATCGCGCGCCGTGCTGCCGGCGTGCGTCGGCGTTGGCCTTCGCGTTGAAGCGCATGCGGCCGAGCAGGGCTCGGGCCCGCCCCACCTCGGCTCGATACAACCGCTCGAACACCGGGTTGACAAAGACGGCGGGCTCCTGGGATCCGTCGCCGAAGAGCCGCCAGCAATCCGACGCGCCGTCGTAGTCAGGCCCGACGAGCAGACGCAGCCGATCGTCGCTCATCCACGCCTGCCAGTCTCTTCTCGCCAACAGTGGCGCGACGGTATCGGGATTCGGCTCGATGGCCACCACCTTGCCCGGCCATTGCCGCCGCTCGAGCCCGTCGAGGATGTATCCAAGACCGAGCCCGATGACGACAAGGAGTTGCGGGTCGGGTCGGTTCTCCAACAGGCCTCGCACCAGTTGATCGGCCTCCCGCTGAGGATCGCGGCTATGGATCGCAACGCTACGACCCTGGTCCGACACGCGCCATGCGCCGTCCACGAGCGTTACGCGGTCAGTCTCAGCCACGCGCCTTCCCGAAGAACCAGACAAATGGCGTCTCCCATCGCACAGACTCCCTCGACTCCACGCAGACCTGTCGGCAACCCGGACGACTGTCGGAATGACGACCGGGAGACAGGCGGTCGAGGCAGCCATGACTGCAGATCTCCAAGGGATCTCGCCCCCACGTGCTAACGAGATGGCAAACCGGATGCCGTAGTAGCGAAAACGCCGGCCGCTCGTTCTCGTGCACCGCCAACTAGCTGGCCCCTGTCTTGCTCACTTGAACCAACCGACAACAAGAGCATGGGTAGCTGGGTCACTGGGTGGCTGGGTAGGTGGGAATGACTGATGTCTAACGACGTGCTCGGGGACTTCTTCACCGACGCTTCGAGCGCGGTGGTCGAAATCGCGGAGCATGTTGAGCAGCTCGCCAGCCAGTTTCGTCATCACGAGCTGAAGACCGCCAACGAAGGCCTCTCGCTCCTGACGAACGAGCTCGTTCAATTCGTCGTGATGGTGGACGTGCTTCGTGGTCCGCTGGCGATCGAGCCCGAGCGGCTCGAAGTCGAAGGCGTGACACTCGACAACCAGATTGCGAAACTGGCGACCTGGCTTGAATCACTCATCGAGGCGCAGCGCAACGAAGACTGGCTCACCATTGCCGATATCCTCGAGCTCGACCTCGGGCCCGTCCTTCGCGCATGGGGACCGAAGCTCCAGGAGTACGCGCCGCAACCCCCTACAGCGGCATAGGACGTGGGAGCTGGCTGAAGGCCAGCCCGCTCTGTGGAGCTACTTTGCCGAGCCGGTACCTTCGTCGATCCGCGCCGCGCTCAGGATGTTCCGCATGCCGTAGTTGCCTTCATGACATGCGTACTCGAAAACCTCGTATCCAGGCCGGCTGGTGATGGGCAGCGCCATCTTGAACGGCTTGGTGTAGGTCTTCGGATCGTCGATCGTCACTTCCCACTCGATCGTGTCGGCATCGACCCGCGTAAAGCGTTCGACCAGCCGCATCGCGTCGCTGTGGCGCAACCCGTTGCCGTTGAACCCGATGCTCGTCTTGTCGGTCATGTTGGTCGTTTCGATGACCAGCGTGGCGCCTTCCCACCGTCCGCGCGCATCGCCCATGTATTGACGAAGGTTCGCACCGACATGCGGTTTGCCATCGAGCGAGATGATGCGCGGCTCGTGGATCATTTCGTAGCGGATGGCGACATAGCCCGGAGCCTGGATGATGTCGAGCCCGTTGCCGTAGGGGCGAGGCAGCAACGAACCCACGACGCCACGCGAAATGCACCGGTCGAAATTGGTGAGGTCTTCAGGCGAGTTGAACGGACCGGCGCCAAAGCTCCCCGTGTCGCGTCCCGCGGCACGCTTTTGCGCCTCTGGGGTCACAGCAGGGATGCGTCCATCTGCCGGCTCGACCACGAAGGATGTCTGGCGAACAGGGCGGCTGGCGGCCTCACCCCAATGATCGGGAGGCCCAACGGGCGCCGGAGCGTTGCCGGCCCGCGCGGCCTGCGCGGCCGCTCTGACTTGTCGCTGGCGCGCCGCCTCGGCAAGATCGGCGTCGGTCAAAAAGAGCTTGTTGCCAAGCTCCACAGGGCGCTGCACCGGCACGCCAATCGTGTCGTCGGTGGTCCACGTGCCTTGTAGATCAGGATCGCCCCATGGCGTACGAAGAGACGCCCAAGCCGCCGCGGCCTTCGACGCCGGCGCGGACTGGGCCGCGACCGGCAGGGTCGCCGATGTCACAAGGCCCACGACGAGGCTCGATAGTGCCAGAGTGCGCGCGTTCATCTGAATACCTCTGCAGAGAATGGGGTTGGGCGGATCTTAGCACCCGACGCCCGCGCAGGTTACCTGCGCGCTACGAGGCTGGCGGGCACTGTCGTCGCGCGGCTACGAACGTGGCGCACTGCGTGAAACCACGGTCCGCGTACAACTTGCCGGCGATGGTGTTTCCTTCTTCCACGAGCAGTGTGACCCGGGGGCGGCCATGGAGGGCGGCCGCGGCCAACGCGTCATCGAGCAAGCGGCCCGCGACGCCATTGCGTCTGGCCTCCGGATGGACGGCAACCTGCGCCACATGCGCCACACCATCCCCGAGCGTCGTCATCATGACCACGCCGCTGAGCCGATCGCGGTCGCGCAGCACGCGTGACGAGGCGGCGTCAAAGCGTCCGCAGCCCGGATAGTCGACAAGGTTTCGAACATAACGGAGCCACTCTGTCGCCTCACCGTGCGCGGCGAAGTGACGGCCGCGATCCCCGTACGCGACCTGCAGCAATGCCGCGGCAGGCAGCACGTCTTCCGTCCGCCACCGCTCCGCGACCGACACTCCCGACGACGTGACTGCGGTGTCGGCCGCGCGAGACAAATACCGGTAGGAGTCGTGGTCGAACCCGCGGGCCACGAGCTCAGTTGAAAGGCCTGGCGCTCGGTCGAGCGTGAAGCAGGCCACTGCCTCCGCGTTGCATCGCGAAGCACGAGCCATCACAGCATCGATCAGGGCACGCGTCGTGTCGACCGTGTCCGATGTGAGCCCGCCAATGTGGGCAGTGCCGTGCTCGATCAAGAAAAAGGTCCACCCCAGCACGTCCCCGCCATCGCTGAGCACCAGGGCACCGGGAAGGCGCCAAGACGCGCGCGCCTCCTCTACTTCCTTCCACGACTCGGTCGTGTCCCAGCCGAGCCCATCCCACCACTGCCGCCGCTCATCCTCATAGAGCGCACGCATCTGGTCAACGTCGGCATGACGCCAGTCACTGACTTTCATCGCGTTCTCAGGCGCGCGGCCAACCCCACGACATCGGTTTGATGCCCGGCGGCGCTCTTGTTGGCCTCACGGATCTCTTCGTAGATCTCTTCACGATGAACGGGAACGTCGGGTGGCGCGACGATGCCCAGCCGGACGCCATCGCGACCGATTCGGAGCACGCGCACCTCGATGCCGTCGCCGATGCGGATCGTCTGCTGGCGCCGGCGCGTGAAGACGAGCACGGACGCTACATTCCCGGCAGCGTCAGGACGTGCCGAATGGGATAGAGGCCGCTATCCGGCATCGACTGGCAGCCGATCATCCGTTCGGGATTGATGACGATGGGGGCGCGTAGATTGACCGCGACCGTGCCATCGGCTTCTACCATCACGAGTGCCAGCCACACCAGCGTCGTCGTCTCGTCGGCTTTCAGTCTGCGCAGCTCGCTGTCATTGAGTCGGCACCGGTACGTGGGGAACACGAGTCGAGGGTCGACGCCGAGAAACGACGCCGCGGGACCGTCAACCGCATCGAGCCGCTGCAACGGCGCCGCCTCTTCGGAGGCAAGGAGCACGAATCGCCTGCAGGACTCGAAGCCCGGAATGCCGTCGGGAAACTCGATCGTGTTGTCCGCGACGGGTGTGTGCGCAGGCGGAGCGTCTGGCACGTCGAGTTCAGACGTTCGCAGGGGTCTGGGCGTCATCGGATGTAATCCATGAGGGAGAGGTTCGTGATGGCGTCGGCTGCCCCGAGTGCGGCCCGGTAGGCGGCCTCAGCCTGATTCATGTTCGTGATGGCCTCCGCGAGATTCGCGTCCTCGAGCTTCGACACGCGGGCCTGGCCGGCGCGCTTGCTTTGATCGAGGCGGAGGTGTTGCTCGTCGATCGTCCGAAGCTCCACGCCCACGCGACTTTGCGCATGGGTCATTCTCGTGAACGCCCTCTCGAACCCTTCCATCGCTACGTCGAGCGCGGCGTTGTCGCCTGCCTGTGCGGCGGCGATCGCGTCGTTGAACTCGGCAAAGACGTCCTGCACGTCGGTGCCCTGAGCCAGCGTGGCGCCGTTGAACACGACAGTCACCGAGCGGCCGCGGTCGATCTCAACGCTCACTTCGCGCGTGGAGCCGGCGTAAGGACCAACGACCCCGAGGCCGTTCTTCGTGTAGGGCGGCACGATGCCCGATGCGCCACCAAAGACAAAGATTCCATGAAAAGACGTGTTCATGTCTTCAATCACGGCATCGCGCAACGCGGCGAGCTCCTGAGCCGCCACGTCGCGGTGAGCCTGTGTGGCCGTGGAGCCTTGTGCGCTCAAGACGGTGGTTTGCGCGGCCGTGAGCTTTGTGATCATGTCGCTCAGGATCGTGTCCATCACGGTCAGGCGAGCTTGGACCGAATCGCCTACCTTCGCATACTGGGTCGAGGCGGCGATCTCGCTCTTCTCGACGATCGCCGTCGCCGTTGCCGAGGGATCGTCGCTGGGCTTGGTAACGCGCAGCCCGGTGGACACTTGACGTTGGTGCTCGAGCAATCGCTGGGCCGCCCGTTCGATGTCGGCGGAGGCCTCACGATGCATGGCCGAGAATGTGATTCGCATACAGCGTTACCGTGCGACGGTTTGAAGCAGTACCTCGATCGCCTCGTCGATTGTGCGAAAAAACCGGGCACTGGCTTCGTAGGCGCGCTGATACTTGAGCATGTGCATCGCTTCTTCGTCGAGGGAGATCCCTGAGACTTCGTCGCGAAACGCATCTACCTGACGGACGATCTCTGCGCGGCCACTCTGACCGTCAGCCGCCGTTTGCGTATCGCGGCCGACGCGATACACCAGTCGGCTCCAGCCGTCGGCGAACGTCGCACTGCCACCCTCGAGCACAAGCGCATCCCGTAAGCGGGCGATGCCCGTGGCGATCGTGTTGTCGCCGACCAGCGCGACGCCTGCCGCGGCGATGAGGCGAGTGTCCGCCGCCACAGCCGGAGCGACGATGATCGAGCGCGCGGCTCCCGAGACGCCAACCGGTGGAGCCGTAAACGAAAAGAAATTGCCTCCCGCGTTGCCCAATTGGTCGAATCCCGACGTGTGGAGCGCGTTGACTTGGGAGGCGACCTCGAACGCAATCGTATCCAACCGATTCAAGTAGTCGGGAACGTGAACGTCGCGTGCAGCCAGGAGTCCGCCGAGCTGACCGCCCGTGACCTCCACGGTCACGTCAAGGCCGCCGGTCTTCAAGGCAGCGAAACCGGAGGGCGGGGTCGAGGCCGTGTCGAGCGAGAACGAGAACTCGCCCTCGACCAGTGCCCGCCCGTTGCCGAACGTGATGTCCACGCCCCCGTTCGCGCGCGTGAGCACATCGATATCGACGATCTCCATCAAACGACGAATGAGGACGGTCTGTTCGTCCTGCTGATGGAGACTTCCCTGGCTCGGACTGGCCTCGCCGATGCTGCGATTGAGGGCCGCGATGCGCGTGGTCAGGTTGTTCACCTCTTCCACTGCCGCCCGAATCCGGCCGTCCGCATCGCGCTGGGAACGCACGATCCGGGCGGAGACATCGCGGAACGAAAACGCCAACGCCTCGCCTTGGACCTGCACTTCATGCCGCGCCACGGCAGAGGTCGGGTTGTCGGAGAGACTGGAAAACGCACCGAAGAACTCGTTCAGATTCTTGTCGAGCGATGAGCCCGACTCGCCGAGGGCGGACTCGACAAGGGACAGGATCTCGGCTAGCGCGCCCTCACGACGTTCCGCAGGAACCTCCTGCTGCAGCCGCTGTTCGATGAGTCGATCGCGGACCGCGCGAATCGCCGCGACGTCTACGCCTCGTCCGGCGCTCCGCGGCATGTCCGGCGGCAGCGCGACGAAGTCCGCCACACGCCGCGAGTACCCCGGTGTGTTGACGTTCGCGATGTTCTGGCCCGTCACGTTCAGCCCCATTCGCTGCGCTTCGAGCGCGCGCGAGGCGAGCGAGAGACTGCTGAAGAGATCTGACACGTTTGTGCGTTCCTAGACTCTGGTGTTCAGCGCCCGGCCAGCGTACTCGGCCGCGGCATCGGCGCGCGGCCCGTAGTCGGACTGTCCACCTTGCGCCGCCAGGCTGAGACGAATGAAGTCGTTGAGAGCGGCACCGAGGCGCCGGCAACGCATCAGGGCACTGCGCGCGCGCTCGAGCTCGGCGCGCACGGCGTACACGTCATCCGGGCTCAAGGCCTCGTGCGAAGGAAGATCGGCCAAGGCGCTCTCGATGGCGCACTCGCTCTTGAGGAGTGCATCCAAATCCGGAGACGCGAGCGCGGCGGCGGCGTGTTCGAGGGCCTGTCGGAGCCTACCCGCGGCCGCGGCAGCGCGTGATCCGGAGGACGAGGTCATGGGCGTTTCAGGAGATCGTCGATGATCGCGTCGGCCAGGCTGGTGCTATCTACGACAAGCGTCCCCGAATCGAGCAGGGCGCGCGCACGCTCGACGACGTCGCGGCGGATCTCGGGTACGGCCGAGGCAACCTTCGCCGCGCGAGCAACGATCTTGGCGTCGTCAGACATTTCGACGCGGTCTGTTTGACCGCTGGCTGACGAGGCGGGCTCCGACGCCGTTCGCTCGGTCTTTCGCGGCGCCTCCTGATCCGCGCGGCTCAGCTTGTCGGCCTCGAGCGCGCCCCGGCTAGCGTCGATCTTCATGCGTGGCTCCTATCGTCTCGTCGTGGTTGGTTGGACTGCCAACCGCGAAATCGGCAACAACCCGCTCTGGCTTTAGCGAGGTCAGGCCGGTCATGGACGGGTCGATGGCACGACCGTTGACGGTCACCTCGAAGTGCACGTGGGTGCCTGTGGCCCTCCCACTTTGACCCGCCCGGCCGATCGACTGCCCAGAGACGATTCTGTCACCGGTGCCCACCAGGATCTCTGACAGATGAGCGTACCGTGACTGAATACCATTTTCGTGTTCGATGAGCACCGTGCTTCCGTAGCTGCCTTGCTCGCCAGCAAACACGACCCGCCCTTCTGCTGCAGCGGCCACCGGTTCGCCGTACACGGCGTGGAGGTCGACACCGCGATGGTAGCGAAGCCCCCCTGTGAAGGGATCCTGCCGCCAGCCGAACGGACTATTCTCAGATCGTTCGGAGGGTTCGGAACGTTCGAGGCGTTCGGATCGTTCACGTGGATCCAGTCGTTCGATGTGTTCGGGTCGTTCAGGTCGTTCACCAGCGAACTGGCTGAGCAGGGTCTTTTCCAACCCGAAGCCCTGCGCTTTTGCGAGATGGGATGCCAGCTCGACATCCAGGGTTTCGAAGAGCGCGTCCGCGCCCAGTCCTTCTTTTCCTTCCTCGTCTTCTACCTTCCACGACCCGGCTTTGCGCATTTCCTGGAGCATCTTGACCAACAGCATCGACTCGAACTCTTGCGCGAGCGTCGCGAGCGTCGCGCGACTTGTCGCACCAGTGCCCGTGGGCTCCGCGGCGGCAGCACCGATGTGCCCGATGCCGGCGATGCGGTCTGAGCTCACAGGACCACGATCTCCGCGCGCAGCGCGCCGGCGGCCTTGAGCGCCTGCATGATGGCAATGATGTCGCGCGGGGTCGCTCCGAGCGCGTTCAGCGCCTTCACCACCTCGGCCAAAGTTGTGCCCGACTCGAGCGCGATGAGCTGCGCGTCGCCTTCGTCTACCTGGAGCTGCGTTTGTGGGACCACCGTGGTCTCACCTCTCGACATGGGAGCAGGCTGTGAGACATCGAGCCGCGTGGCGATGCGAACCGACAAGTTGCCGTGAGCGACCGCGGCCGCGCCAATTCGAACGTCGCCGCCCATGACCACTGTCCCCGTACGCTCGTTGATGACGACACGGGCTGTCGCGTCCATGTTCACCGAGAGTGGCTCCAGTCGGGCCACCAGTTCGGCGACACTGCTGCGGTACGAGGGTGGCACTTGGATGAGGACGGACCCCGCGTCTACAGCCGCAGCGACACTCGCCCCCAACTCCATGTTGATGGCGGCGGCGATGCGAGATGACGAGGCGAAGTCGGGCTCATTCAACGCGAGGCTGATCGTGTCGACCGAGACAGGCGCGGCGGACCGGTTCGTCTGGACGAGCCCGCCGCGCGGCACGCGGCCGACGGTGAGGTGATTCACGGAGACGGAATTCCCGCCACCGCCGGCACCGAAGCCTCCGAGAGACAAGGGGCCTTGCGCCAACGCCAGAATGCTGCCGTCGGGCCCGCGGAGTGGCGTCGGCAAGAGCGTCCCGCCTTGAAGGCTCCGCGCGTCGCCAATCGAAGACGCGAGGACGTCGATGCGGGCGCCGGCTTGTGCGTAAGGGCCAATTTCGGTGGTCACGACCACCGCGGCCACGTTTTCAATCTTGATTTCACCGGGGGCCACGGCCACGCCGAACCGCTCGAGCATGCTTGCGAGCGTCTGAGCGGAAAAAATCGTTTGCCGACGGTCGCCGGTCTTATTCAGACCCACGACGAGGCCATATCCAACAGCTGGTGTCGCCGAAGGGCCTTGCAGCGACGCAACGTCTTTGAGCCGGGCGCTACCGGTCGCCGCCGCAGCATCCGCACCGCTGGCGAGAACGGCGAGAAGCGCCAGGTTCCCGGCGACGCCAGCCGCGCCGGCAGCGACGGCCATGAGAGAGATGAGCACTGTACGCATGTTTAGAAGACCTTGTTCAAGATCCGGACCAGCCATCCGGGCTGCAAACTGTCCTTGATCAACCCGTTGCCAAAATAGCGAATCTGCATTTGCCCCACTGCCGTGGACGGCACGACGTTGCCGGGACCGATGTCCGCCGTCCGGACGATTCCAGTGAGAACGATGATCTGACGATCGCCGTTGATATCAACCTCGCGAATGCCTTCGAGCACGAGATCCCGGTTTGGTAGCACTTCCACGACCCGCGCGGTGATGACGGCTGTGAGCGATCCTGTGCGCGCCGTGCTCCCGCCGCCCTTGAACTGTGTGCTGCCACTCAGCGAGGCAAGCGATGTCGGGTCGAGCCAACCCGGAAACTTTGTTTCGATCCCGAGGTAGTTGGTCAACGAGGCCGCGGCCTTACTATTCTTGTCGACCGACGAATCGGCGGCGCCAGCGGCCGTGACGTTCTCCACGACGCGGATGGTCACGAGATCGTTCACCCGCCGGGCGCGCAGATCAGAAAAGAGACCTGTCATCCACGTGGCGTCGGCCGGCACGTTGGCGCTCGACTCGAGTGCGCGCGCCGCGAGCAAGTACTTGGTCAGCAGGGCGTCGTAGTTATCGTGGCCTTTGGGAGTGGCCGTTGCGGTGGCTTGATTCGCCTTGGAAGCCTGGGCCTGCCCGGCCGAGGCGACGGTCGCCGCCAACAGGAGCCCACAGGCCACCACCAGGTGTCGTGCCACGTTTTTCATTCCGCAGTGCCTCACTGCAATATCTCCACCACGCCTGGCGCAGTAATCCGTGCGCTGTGAATCACTCTTGTGCCAGCGCGGGTCACGCGAATGGTGTCGCCGATCCGGCCACTGCTTGACGCTCGGCCGACACCCGAGGCTTCCACGGGCCCAACTCGGATGACCACGCGGACCTCGTCGCCGGCCCGGATGTCGTGCGGCGCCGCCACGATGGCGTAGGTGAGAATCTCTCCCGCAGGGATGGGTCGGCGCGCCTGAGATTTGATGAGGTCCTCGACGTTCGGCAACCTCTCGAGACGAACCGCCTTCAGCTCTCCCTCGACACGCTCGACGTCATCGGCACCGATTGTCGCCCCGCGATCGATCGCGCGACGTGCGCGTAGGTGTGGCGCCGACACATCGAGTCGCGCAACCGCCGTGCCGATGCGACGTGTACCTACACGAATCGTGAACTGTGCTGGACGTCCAGTGCGCGCACCAGGATCTGGCACTGCGATCAACCCGTCCGCATCGCCGACTTCGGTGCGCAGCTCGGAAATCGTGACTGTCACGTCGCGGCCGATTCGCTGGCGGACGGCGCGCTCGATGGCACCACCCACCGTGTGAGTCTCCGAGGGGGCCGAGAACGCCACAGCCGCAAGGCCTGGCATCACGGACGCAAGCAGAAGCGCGACAACGGTGCGAGGCATCACTACCGGGACAGGTTATTGACCTGCTGGAGCATCTCGTCGGCGGCACGAATAACGCGCGAGTTCGCTTCATACGCGCGCTGCCCGAGAATCATGTTGACCATCTCTTCGACGACGCTGACGTTGGAGTCTTCGAGAAATCCCTGGGCGATGGTCCCGAGGCCGTCCGTGCCGGGAACACCGTTACTTGGGTCGCCCGACGCAGTGGTCGCCGTGAACATGTTGCCGCCGCGCGCCTGCAGCCCGGCGGGGTTCTGGAAATTCACGATCTCGAGCGTGCCGACTTGCTGCGGTCCGCCCTGCCCAGGCAGCGACACCGACACCACACCGTCCTTCGAGACGGTCACCGCCGTCGCGTTCGGCGGAATGGAGATTTGCGGCTCGAGCGAGTAGCCGTCGGCCGTGACGATTTGTCCTTGTCCGTTGAGGTGCAATGCGCCCGCCCGCGTGTATCCCGTCTCACCTCCCGCGAGCGTGATCTGGAAGAAGCCTTGCCCTTCGATGGCCAGGTCGAGCGGGCTCCCCGTCGAGCGAAGATTGCCGCCCGTGAAGTTTCGGGCGGTGGCAACGGCACGGGAGCCGAGCCCGGCTTCGAGACCGAGCGGCGACTCCACTTCCTGTGTCGGTGCCCCCGGCGCCTTGATCTGCTGATACACGAGGTCTTCGAACTCCACTCGGCTTTTCTTGAATCCTGTGGTGTTCACATTCGCCAGATTGTGGGCGATGTTGTCGATATTCGCCTGCTGGGCGTTCATGCCGCTGGCCGCTGTGTAGAGTGCTCGAATCACGAAGTCCTCCGTTGGATCAAGACTTTCGACTTAAGACTTAAGACTTAGGGCTTAGGCCTCGGGCTTAAGCCCTGAGCCCTGAGCCTTAAGCCCTGAGCCCGGTTCATCGCCGCCCCAGTTCGGCGATCGCGCGACCGTCAATGTCATTCATGAGCACCGAGACGCCGCGCTGGAGCGCCTCGAATCCTCTGGAAATCTCGGTGAGCGCCGCCATGCGGTCCACCATCGACACGTTGGCTTGCTCGAGCGACGCGCCGACGACGCGAGACGTCGAGACCTTCGGCGTCGCACCCTTCACGGCGCGAAAGCGTACGCCGGTCTCCCGTTCGACATCGCTGTCGTTGGCAAACTCCACCACCTTCAGCCGGCCGGCCGTGACCTCACCAGCCTTGATAGTTCCGTCCTCGCTGATGACGATCTGACCTCGGCCAACGCGCATCTCGCGGCCCGGCGCATTCTCGCCGGCCTCTGCCAGGACCGGGTCACCGTCGCCGGTCGTGAGCACACCGTCGGGGCGGCGCACGAAGGCGCCGTTGCGCGTGTAGCGCTCGCCCGCGGCCGTACGAACGACGAAGAACCCACGGCCCTCGATGGCGGCATCAAGGTCTCGGCCCGTCGAGGAGATGGTGCCGGGGCGGAAATCAAGCCGCGCGCCATCACCAGTAACGTCGACCGCGGCGTCGAGCGCCGCGGAGAAGGTCGGGCGCACGGCTGCCATTGTTGCCCCGCGTTCGGTCTTGTAGCCGGACGTGCCAACGTTGGCCAGATCAGACGCGAGGCGGTCGAGATCCTCGAGCCGCGACCGCATCCCGCTCAGAGCACTGTAGACGCCGCCTGGCATGTTTTCTCCTCCGATGTCGTTACCAACACGTCGTGCACGTGGGAGGACCCTTCGACACGCACCCACACGTAGTCGCGGCAATCCGCCTGTTTCATGGTGACCGCCCCGCTCTGCCTCGCCACCTGCGCTACGCGAGTCGCAGCGGTACGAAAATCGCCAACAAGTAGAGCGTCGTGGGGCACCGGGGTGTCTGCCGGGCGGTAGGCCGCCAGGGCGCGCTCCCACAATCGGTCGTCAACGAGGTACGGCTCGGGCGTCCAGGTCGTGAGCCTGCTGAGGGCACGCAGTGAAGCACGCGGCACGGGCGCAGTGCAGAGCACGTGCAGCCGTGCGCGATCCTCGTCGGCCTCGAATGGGATCAGTCCGAGCGCCCGAACCGTGGTCTCAGTCAGGTCCCCTGGCGCTTGCTTGACGCGTGACAGATCCAGCGTCGTCAGATAGCTGATGCCGGCCTGCGCGGCGAGTGCGCGAAGCAACGGTTCGGTCGCGAGCCAGCCAAGCTGCTCGAGTTGCGCTCCGAGTCGAAGGCCGGTCGTGCGCTGTGCGTCGAGTGCCGAACGGAGCTGCGTCTCGTTGATGGCCCCCTGATGTCGGAGGAGCGCACCGAGCTTCAATGGCGGCAACCCGACCACCGAATGCGGCATGGTGACGAGCGTTTGCAGCCCGTCGCGAACCGCCGATTCGAGACACGTGCGCGAGCAATACCACGCGTCATTCAGGCGCAGCCCGGCCATCCAGCGCGGTGCCGGCGGGCCCGGGCGCCAGCGCGCGCACGCCGTGTCAGCGCACCTGGGCATCGCTCACGACGTCCTTGCTCTCGGCGCGGGCAAGCTGCAACCACAGGTTGACCTCGCCTTCCGAAATCTGCTCCGCCGCTGCAATGTCGCGCAGCGAACGTCCTCGCTTGGCAGCCACGGCGACACGCCGCTTCGTAGCCGCGCGCGCCCGCGACGGCGAAGAGGGTGGCTGGGTCGCCTGTCGAACGACTTCGCGCGCCACCTCCTGGAGTCCGCCTTCGACGGTGTCGGTGAGCATCGTGATGGCGTCCGACAGGTGTGCCACGCGGTCGTGGAGGCGGCTGACCTTCCGCTGCCGCATTAGAAACAAACACACCAGTGCCAATTGCAAAGTAACCACGACGCCAACGGCGATCCACGGGTACATTTCAGGCGTAATCCTCACGTTCACGTTATGCCTCCATAGAGTTGATGCGTTGTCTTGGGCTGACCACGTCGAGAATCCGCACGCCGTAGTTCCCCCCCACGATGACGACCTCGCCGCGCGCGACGATGCGGTTGCTGACGAGCACCTCGACGGGATCGTCTGCCGAGCGGCCGAGCTCGATGACCGAGCCGGGCGCAAGTCGTGCCAGCGTCTTGAGCGGGAGTTCGGTTCGCCCGAAGCGCACGACGAGGGGAAGATCGATGTCGAGAATGACGTCAATGCGATCTGCTGCCGACGCCACGGCCGGCGCAGGTGGGCGCTCCGACCGTCGCGGTTCGTCGCCGGGGCTCGCCGCGAGATCAATGGATCCACAGATCGCGAACACCAGTGGCGTGCCCAATTTCTCGGCCGACAGGGTGAACGCCGCAAACGGCTGAACGGGGGTGAACTCTGCCACGGCCTCGAGCGTCACCAGTCGAAGCGCCGCCCCATTGGCGATCGGTTTCTGCGATAGGGCACTGGTCGCTTGCGCGATGACCTCGCGGAGCATGTCGGCGACGGACTGATCTGGCACATCGCTGGTCAAGCCCATCACCAGGGCGGTCGCTGCCGACGCGCTGGTGTCATCGACGGCGACCGTGAATGTCCCACGCGCCGGATCGTCTGCCTGAATAGTCCCCACCCATTGGCGACCCTGCGGCGGCGCGGCTTGCGCGAGCGCAGATGGCGAATCGATGAGTGCGCCAATGACGAGCGCCAGTTCCTCAGCGAGGAGTGGAGTGAGGTCAGGTGTCATGCGGAGGCTCCTCGTGTTGAGTCGGTGCGCGATTCCACACGAACCGACATCGTCTGGCCATCGCTCGCGAGGCGGCCGCGGAAACGGCTCACTTCTCCGACTTGCACGTCAATGGGCTGGGTTGCGGAGTGGCCGAGCGCAATCACATCGCCCGGTTGCAGCTTGAGCAGCTCGTTGGCGGACAGCGTTGTGCCCAGCATCGCCGTCACCGGAACGGTGACGCGTCCAAGGTTGGTCGACAGCCAGGACTCTTCGTCGGCCGTCGGCTGTCGGGACGCGCGTTGCCAGCCCTGCGCAAACCGGTCACCGACCGACTCGATCGCCGACGCCGGGATACAGAGGTTCAACATGCCGCGCGCCTCCGCGACACGTAAATCAAACGCCACCAGGATCACGATCTCGTTCGGACCGGTGACCTGTAGCATTTGCGGGCGCGTTTCGCGTCCGTGGATCTTGAACTGCACCTCGGTCACCGGACGCCACGCCTCCGACAATGAGTCGAGCAGCAGCTTCACGACCGAGTCCATGACGTTCTGTTCGATCTCGGTGAGCGCCCGGTTGGGCCCGAGTGTCAGCCCCGTTCCCCCGAGCATGCGATCGACCATGGTGAACGCAACTGTGGGGTTCACTTCCAGCGCCGAATGGCCTTCGATTGGCTGCATGGAAAGGGCGTAGTACGCCGTGGGATCGGGAAGAGACATGACGAACTCGGAGTACGCGAACTGTTCGACCGAGACGATGGTGACCTCCGTCATGGATCGAAGGAACGCGGACAGCGACGTCGCGACGTTGACCGCGAAGCGGTCGTGCAGCAGGTGCAGGGACCGGAGCTGCTCCTTGGAGATTCGATCGGGGCGCCGAAAATTGTAGCCCACGACACCATGTGAGCCGGACCGACGGCCCTTGCTGTCCGATGTGCCGCCTCCTGACTGGAGCAGCGAATCGATTTCGTCTTGCGAGAGAATCCTGCTCACCGGCCCGTCTCCTCGAGGCCGAGTGAGGCCCGCAAGGTCGTACGGAGACGTGACACGGCCAGCGAGCGCAACTGGCACACCCGCGACTCACACACTCCGATGACCTCGCCGATCTCGGCCAGCGTCAGCTCCTCCTGGTAATAGAGCGTGAGGATTTGTTGCTCACGATCGGGCAGACGTGAAATCGCGCGAGCCAGATGTGCGCGGAGCTCCTTCCGTTCAATCTGCGCCGCTGGGTTTTCCCCCGGATCCACGCAGAACTCGAGGAGCGGCGTCCCGTCACTGGCTGGTGCATCGAGCTCCCGCACGGCTGCTACTTCCAACCCGCGGAGCTGCTCGAGTGCGTGGGCGTATTGCTCGGGTCTCATGCCCAGGATCTCGGCGATCTCGGGCTCTTCGGGCTCACGCCCGAAGCGGTGGCGCGCAGCCATGATCGCGGCGTCAACATCTCGCCGCAGGCGACGTAGTGAGCGCGGCGCCCAGTCGAGACCGCGTAGCGAGTCGAGCATGGCGCCATGGACGCGTCGCCGCGCGAACGCGTCAAACGGGACACCAAGGGCCGGCTTGTAACGGCCTGCCGCGTCGATCAATCCGAGCACACCGGCACTGATGAGATCTTCGACGTCCACCTGCGACGGCAGACGCTGCGCCAGACGCTGCGCGAGTGTCTTGACGAGCGGCACGTGCCGCATGACGAGCTCGTCGCGTGCCTGTGCGGGCGCCGTGGACGTGGCTAGGCGCACTGCGGCACCTCCACATTTCGGCCCGGGCCTGAACCCACGAGCCGCAGCCCGCCCTTTGTTGGGCCGAGTCCTGCGATGCGCGCCGCAAGAATTCGGTAGCACCGGCTCGCGGGTGATTGCGGCAGGTGCTCGACGATCGCCCGCTGCACGAGCACCGCGTCACGAACGGCGGGGTCATCGGTAATGAATCCGTAGTACGCGACCGCCCGACCGATGAACCGCCTCGCCGCGGTTTCAATCTGTCGATACGCAAGCGCAGCCTCGTCGGCAGTGCGCGCGCCGTTGACCACGATTCCGATCTCTTTCTCGGCGTCGGAGCTCGACAGCACCTTCGTCAGCGCGTACGCGTCTACGATCGCCGCCGGCTCGAGGGAGGTCACCAGCACCACGCGCTCGGCGAGTTGAAGCATGTCCATCACGTTGTCCGAAATGCCAGTCGCCGTGTCGATGAGCAGGAAGTCCAGGTCCTCGCAGGCGCGATCGAGGGCGGTCAACAGACGGGTACGTTGGGTAGGACTGAGCGCCGTGAGCGACTGAAGCCCCGAGCTCGCAGGAATGATCTGCACGCCGTGTGGACCGTGCACGATGATGTCGCGCAGCGTCTTTTCGCCGGCGACGAGATGGCCGATGTGCGAATCCGGGGTGAGGCCAAGGAGCACGTCCACGTTACCCAGGCCGAAGTCAGCATCGAGCACGGCCACGCGCAATCCGAGCCGCGCCATCGCCACCGCCAGGTTCACGGCGACATTCGTCTTCCCGACTCCGCCTTTGCCGCTCGTGATGGCCAGCACGGTGCCGCGCTTCGGCGCTTTCGTCGGACGCGGATTCATGCTGTCACCTCACGCCAGGTCGCGTCGCCGGTCACCCACGACGCCAGCGCGGACGGCGTCGCACGGTAGAGATCCTCGGGAACTCGTTGGCCGGTGCCGACGAATGAAATTGGGATGGCGCATTCCTGCAAAGCACCGACGAGTGGAGCCAGCGACTCGACCTCGTCGAGCCGCGTCAGCACGATTCGAGAGGGCTTGGTATCACCGAAGCGCTCGACGGTGCGGAGAATCGAATCGGCAGGCGTACTCGCCGCCATCACCAGATGGGTGCGAGCGTCCGGCCGGCGGGCCACTACTCGAAACATCTCGCGCGAGACGCCGTCTGAAGGCGAGCGGCCAGCCGTGTCTAGCAGCAGCGGGCGACGGGCCCCGCTGAGAGCCGTGTCAAGCTCCTCTGCGGTGCGAGCGACTGTGATCGGCGACCCGATGATCTCGGCGAAGAGCCGAAGCTGTTCGACCGCTCCGACGCGATAGCCATCGGCAGCGAGCAGACCCAGTCGCCGGCCATGCTTGGCCCGCTCCTGCGCCGCGATTTTTGCGATTGTCGTGGTCTTCCCTACCCCGGGCGGACCCACGAACATTTCGACCGAGGCAAAATCGTCGTCGGGAGCCGCCAGCGACCCAAGCCGTTCGGTCAGCGTCGCGTGGAGGCCGACCCTGCCGGCACCACGTCGGCGGTTTGCCGGGTGCGACGTCGCGAGCGCGCGAGCAACGGCAGGCTCCATTCCGCTCGCACCAAGACGGGCGGCGATTTCGTTGACCCCTTGCTCCCCTGTCCGGTTCATCGGCTCGACCTGTCGTGTCTCCGACATGTCGTGCCTGTCTCTTGCCGCAGTGACCTCCACCTCCTGTGCCCCGACCCAACCTCGAGGGCCGGCGACACGCACCAGGCGTGTGGACAAGACCAGGGCGGTTGGGCCGAGGTCTTCACGGACGGCTCGTAGCGCCTCTCTGAGCGTTTTGCGGCGGTATTGCTTCAGATACATATCAGTCGAGGGTCGCGACCGGAACGATGTGCACGTGCCCCGGTACCTCGCCGTGTGACAGCACTCCGAGGTGCGGTAGCACGCGCGCGAAGAGACGCCACAAGTGCGGCCGCAGCGCCGGCGAACACAAGAGCACAGGCTGTGCCAGAGCCTGTTCGAGCGCTCGAGCAATGCGCGACGCCAGACCCTGCGCCTGCTGCGGGTCGAGCGCCAAGACGGCGCCCTGTTCGGTCCTGACGACCGAGGCGAGAAGTCGCTCTTCGAGCAAGGGAGCAACGCCGATCACCGGCAGCTCGCCCTTCTCGTTCTGATAGGGCTTGCAGATCGCCCGGCCGATCGACATTCGGACGGCCTCGACGATGGTGTCGGGATCCTTGGTCGACGTCATGGCGTCGGCGAGCGCCTCGAGGATCGTGGCGAGATCCCGGACAGGCACTCGCTCTCGCAGCAGCTGCCGCAGTACGCGTTGCACGTCTCCGACCGAGACCACCTTCGGCACCAACTCCTCCACCAGCTTGGGTGACGCCTGTGCCACCTGGTCGAGCATCTCTTTGGTTTGCTGACGACTGAGGAGGTCCGGCAGGAAGCTCCGAATGGTTTCGGACAGATGTGTGGAGAGCGCCGTCGTGGCGTCGACAACGGTGTAACCGGCCGCCGTCGCCGAATCGCGATGCTCCTGAGCGATCCACGTGGCCGGCAGGCCAAACGCGGGCTCGCGGGTCTGCGCGCCTTCGAGCGGCCGCGAGGCAGTGCCGGGATTGATCGCCAACAACCGCTCTGCATAGAGCTCGCCCCGCGCGACCTCGACACCCTTGACCAACATCGAGTACCCGCGCGGGCCGAGTTGCAGGTTGTCCGCAATTCTGACCGGCGGCACGATGACGCCGGTTTCCGTCGCAATCTGCCGACGGATCGCCCGGACGCGCGAGAGCAGAGTGCCGCCCTGCTTCTCGTCGACGAGTCCCACGAGGGCATAGCCCACCTCGACGCTGAGCGGTTCGACAAGGACCGTCGGTTCCGCCGACTCCGGCGTCGCAGGCGCGGGCCCGGGAGCGTCAGCGATATCCGTAGTTTTCGTGCGCACGCTGTAGGCCGCAAGCCCCAACAACGCGGCCACCGTGAGAAACGACAACTTCGGGAGACCAGGGATGATCGCGAGCAGGGTCAGCACTCCGGCCGCGACCGCGAGTGGTCTGGCCCGAGCGAACAACTGCGTAGCCACCTCCTCGCCGAGATGTGACTCGGCGGCAGCACGCGTCGTGATGAGACCGCCCGCCATCGAGACGAGCAGTGCGGGAATCGACGTGACGAGCCCCTCTCCCACCGTCAAGATGGTGTAGGTCTCTGCCGCGGTCGCGAGGTCGAGGCCGTGCTGCAGGACGCCGATGATGAGTCCCGCCACGATATTGACAAAGGTGATCAGCACGGCCGCCAATGCGTCGCGCTGTGTGAAACGGATCGCGCCGTCCATCGCGCCGTAAAAATCCGATTCGCGCCGGACGCGTTCGCGTCGCTCGCGTGCCTGTTTCTCGTCGATGATGCCGGCGTTGAGGTCGGCATCGATGGCCATCTGCCGGCCCGGCATGGCGTCCAACGTAAACCGCGCCGTGACCTCGGAAATGCGAACCGCGCCGTGGTTGATGACGATGTATTGAATCGCGATGAGAACGACGAACACGACCACGCCGACCACGAAGTTGCCGCCAACGACAAACTGGCCGAACGACATGATCACGCTGCCGGCCGCCTCGATCCCGTCTCCGCCGTTGAGCAGCACGAGTCGTGTAGAGGCCACGTTGAGCGACAGACGAATGAGGGTCAGCAGCAAGAGCAACGAGGGGAACACCGAGAACTCGACAGGTGTCCGCACGTAGATGGCGGTGAGCAGCAGCACGACGGCCAACCCGATGTCGACCGAAAGCAGGAGGTCGAGCAGCAGTGGCGGCAGCGGCACGATCATCAAGATGACGACCGCCAGCACGGCGCCGGGTGCGAGGAGATGACTGGCTCTTGCGGGTTTTGTCGCCATATCAGAGCATCAACTGCTTGATCCGAACGAGGTACGCGAGCACTTCTGCGACCGCAGCGAACATCGGCGCCGGGATGGTGTCGCCCACCTCAGTCGTCTTGAAGAGCATTTGCGCCAGTGGCTTGTTCTCGACGATCGGGATGCCGTGTTCGCGAGCCATGTCGCGGATACGAAGCGCGAGATGATCGCGTCCCTTTGCGAGCACGCGCGGCGCAGGCATTGAATCCCGTCGATATTCGAGCGCAACCGCGAAGTGTGTCGGGTTCATGATGACGACGGTCGCCTTCTTGACGTCGCTCATCATGCGGCGGCGGGCCATTTCGCGCTGGATCTTGCGGACACGTCCTTTGACCTCGACGCTGCCTTCCTGCGACCTGGCCTCGTCGCGGACCTCTTGACGCGTCATCTTGAGAGACGAGTGCAGTCGATATGCCTGAAGCGCGTAGTCGCCAAGGGCAAGCGCACCGAGTGCAAACGACACGCGCCAGAGCAGCGACTCGATATGCGTCCACCCGGTAATAGCCGCGTCGGCCGGCGATAGCCACGCCAGGCGGAGGCTGTCTGCGGTGACGTCCCGCACGGCGAGCCACCCGAGGTACGTCATGGCCGCCACGCTGACAAACGCCTTCAACGTGTCGACGCCCGCTTGCAGGTTGCCAAAACGCTTCATGCCGCTGGCGGGACTCAATCGGGACCACTTCCACTGCAGGGCGCCCGGTGAGAAAACCCAGCCTCCTTGGAAGCCGTGCATCCCCACGCCGGCCACCATCGTCGCGAGCGCGACCGGGCCGATGAGCGTTGTCAGAAGCCACATCCCGCTGTGTGCGATCGCCGTGACATCGGGCCCCGTCAGCGTGCGAAGGGGAGCGTCGCCGAAGTGTGCGAGGTCAGCCGAGACACGTTCGGTCAGCGCCGAGATCACGTGGCCCCCGAGGCGCGCGAGCGCGACCGTGGCCGCCACCGACGCCGCCACGAGCGCGAGGTCGCGGCTGCGCGCCACCTGCCCTTTCTCGCGGGCATCGCGTACCTTCTTTTGTGTCGGTTGTTCTGTGCGCTCGTTGGACATCGAACTATCGAAATGCCGAGGCGGTCTCGAGCGCGAGCCGGATCGTCCGCTCGACGAGGGAACCCGTCACGCCAGTGATGGTGGACAGGAGCACACCGACGACAAACAGGCCGACAACGAGCCGCAACGGATAACCAATGACCATGAAGCTCAGAGCCGGCGCGGTGCGTGAGATCAACCCGACAGCGATCTCGACGATGAGCAGCACGACGACGACGGGCGCCGCCAGACGCACGCCGACTGTGAAGACGAGCGCCAGCAGGTGGCGTACACCTTCGAGCAGCGACTGGTCGACACCCCCGGCGCCAATGGGCAGTCCCGAGGACGACGCCGCCAGCGCTCGCAAGATCGCGTGATGGCCGTTGACGGCAAGGAGGGTGAGCACGGCGAGCAGCCCATAGAGCGACGTCAGCACCGAGTTCCGCACGCCGCTCGCCGGGTCGACGGTTGCCGCGTACGAAAAGCCGATTTGAAAGCCGCTCAGATGACCGGCCAACTCCGCACCCCCGACAAGCGCACGCAGTGCCAGCCCGAGGGCGAGGCCGATGGACATCTCACGAGCCACGATGGTCGTCAGCGCAAGGTTGTTCGCCGCCGCTGGCACGACCACCGATGGCAACACCCCAATGGCGAGGAGCACTGTGAGCGCGACCTTCACGTGGGCGGGCACATAGGTCCCCCCCAGTGTCGGGGCTACCGCGACCAACATACCCGGCCGCACCAGCAACAATCCGAAACCGGCCATGGCCGCCAGGTCGTTCACCGGATGAACTCCGGCAGACGATGGATCAGGTCAGCAGAAAAGCCCGTCACCACGCGGAGAATCCATGGAAAGGTGAGGGCAAAGACACCGAAGATCGCGGCCGCTCGCGGAATGAACGCGAGCACGTTGTCCTGAATGGATGTGACGGTTTGGAACACACTGACAGCGACGCCCGCCAGAAGCCCAGCGACGAGCATCGGCAAGCTCACCATGATGGCAACCTCGATCGCCTGCCGGACAGTACCGACAACCAGCGCTTCAGGCATGGCTTAGTTGAAGCTCCTGACAATCGAGCCCACGATGAGGTTCCAACCGTCGATCATGACGAAGAGCAACACCTTGAACGGAAGCGACACCATCGCCGGTGGTAACTGCAGCATGCCCATCGACAGGAGGGTGGTCGACACGACGAGATCGATGAGAAGGAATGGAACAAAAAGGAAGAAGCCCATCTGAAAGCCAGTCTTCAGCTCCGAGATCACATACGCCGGCACGACGACGGTCATCGGGAGCTCGGCTGCGGTTTTGGGTTTCGGGGCTTTGCTGAGATCGACGAAGAGCGCGAGGTCGTTCTCGCGGGTTTGCCGCAGCATGAAGTCGCGAAGGGGTGGCGCGCCGCGCTCGAGTGCCTGCGTGACGGTGATCTGCCCGCTCATCGCGGGTCCGAGCGCCGCCTCGTTGATACGCGAGCCGACGGGCGCCATGATAAACATGGTCAGGAACAACGCGAGCCCGATCAGAATCTGATTCGACGGCATCTCTTGCGTGCCGAGCGCCTGCCGCAGGAAATGAAAGACGATCGCGATGCGCGTGAACGAGGTCATCGTCACGAGGATCGCCGGCAGGAAGGAGATCAGCGTCAGCAGCAGGACGATCTGCAGCGGCGCCGAGATCGATCCGATGCCATCGAGCTGTAGATCGAGGGAGTTCAAGACTGCGCCTCGCGAGGCATGGGCGTGTGCTGCAGCTCGGTGACGAGCGACATGTGCGTCGGCGTGAGCCCGAGTAGGAGGCGGCGCCCCTCCACCGACACAATGACGAGCGATCGGCGCTCACCAAGCGCGACCGCCGTTTCGACGGCTATCGCACCCGCCCGACCCCGCAGCGATCCGATCGTGCCGCGACGGACCAGCCACGCCAGCGCCGCCACCAGGGCGAGCACGATAAGAACGGCCGCCAGGCTGTTCATGAGAATTCCTCGACGCTGGGTGGCGGCGTAATTTCGGTCAAACGGATCGCTGTGCTCTCGTCAACGATCACGACCTCGCCGCGCGCGACCGGTACGCCGTTGACGATCACGACAAGATCGGCGCCCGCCGGCTGCACGAGGCTGATGATCGTCTGCGGCTTCAAATAGAGGCACTCGCGCACCGACATTTTTCCAGTCCCGAGCACCACGGCGACGTCACAGCTGACGTCATGGAGCGGCGTGAATTCGTCGAGCGTGGACGGCGCCCGACTAGAACTGGACGACAAACTCGGTGAAGAGGACATCTGCCACCTTGATGTTGTGGAGCGCGTGCGTGGCACGCTCGGTGATTTCCTTCTTGAGGGCAACCTTGCCCTCCGGCGTGACCAGCTGATCGGCGGTCTGCGTGGCCAGCAGTTCGAGAATCGAGGACCGGACTCGCGCGTGGTCTACTGCGTTCTCCTCCAGCTCCTTCGCTTCGTCGGCACCCTCGACGACCAGGCGAAGCGTGACCCGGAGGAAGCGCGCGCCGCCCTCGTCTGCCAGGTTGACGACGAATGGCTCGAAGGCCACGATGCCCTCTTCTTTGGGCTCGGGCGCCTTGGCAGCTGCACCTTCAGCCGGTGCGCGGTTCGTCATCCAGTAGGCACCCGCCCCGCCACCGCCCAGCAGAACCAGCCCGGCGAGCATGGGAACGAGCTTCGACTTTTTCTTCTTTGACGCCGCATCTGGCGCACCAGGCGCGGCAGTTTCTTGAGACATGCCTACCAGCGGAGCAAGTCAGATGCCCGCCTATGTGGCGGATATTTATGGAGAAATCAGGCGATTCCCGGGGTGGCGCCGCCGGGAGTTCGACAGGGTGTCGGGCGCCCGGCACCCGAGGCGTTTAGGCGACGACCTCGAAGGTCGGAGCGTTCTCGAGCGAGGCGCGGTGGCGACGTTGGCGGCGAAGCCGTTCTTCGGACGCCTCGCGCTCCTGGTTCGGTGATGCGCCATCGCCGTGGACAACAAGGCGTTGGAGCTGCAGCCCGTGTTCGGTCAGCGATTGACGAAGCACCGATTCGTGCGACTCGATCCACTGGCGTACAACGGGCGCTTCGGCATGAATCGTGGCAGACACGCTGCCGTGCTCGAGGCGCAGCGAGATCGTCACGGCACCGAGGTGCTCAGGCTTGAGATACACCCGCGCTTCCCCGATCCCCTGACGCATCTGCAGTCTCATGGCCTGGACGATTTGCGGCAGCACGTCGTCGGCTTTGGTCAGAGGCGCGGAGGTGGCCGCCGACGCCGTCGCTGCGAGCGTGGGGCTCAGGCCATCGCCAAGGCTGGTCGTCGGAATCGCGGCAACCGCACCCGCGCGTATGACCGGCGTGGATTCGAGCGTTTCAGGCGCGTGCGGATCCTCACGATGACCGCCGAATCCGAAGTTCGTTGAGGACTCACGACCGCTACCGGTACCGGCGCCCGTCAGCAGGGCGGCAATGCCCTCGACGACGGGTTCGGCTGGCGAGTCGGACGGAAGCGACGCGACCGCTTGGCTCGACGGAGCCGATTGGGCTGCGGGTATGGCCGGGGCTGATAGGACAGGCGGGGTCGATTGGGTAGATGTGGCTGATGCGTTGGCTTGGGTCGATGACGCGGATACGGGAAGTGGACTGGACTGTGTAGATGCAACGCTAGGCTCGGGGTACGACCTCTGAGAAACCCGATACACCGCGCCCTTCCCCGCGTTCGTGGCCTGCTCGGCCGGCTCGAGGTCACGAATCGATTCTCGTTGCCCTCCCTGCCCTGCTTCACCTACTTCCCCTAGTTCGGCTACGTCCCGTACGTTGCCCACATGCCCCACTAGCCCTGCTTGCCCTGTTTGCCCTCTTTGCCGTGTCTGGCTGGACTGCAACACGTCGCCGAGAGCCTGTTGGCCTTTATCAGTCGGTGTTGGCTCGAACCCTCTTGAAGCCGCGGTCACGTCGATCGGCGACGGAGCGGGCACCGCGACTGAAGGTGTGAGCGCAACGAGGTCAATGTCGGCGACTGCGTCAACGTCGCCTTCTGTCTGCTCACTCGGCGCTTCCTCACTCGGGATCTCGTCGGGAGCAACATCGTTGATGTTCCCCCGACCGTGTCGAGAATTGGCCACCAATGCGCCAGTGGAAGAAACGCGGCAACCCCGTCGGCGAGTTCGGACGAGGCTTCCTCGGCCTCGTCCGTTCCATCGATGGCGTCGTTTACGAGTGATGCAAACGTTGTCAGGTCGTCGCCACCGAGCGCTGCCGGCGAAGCCTTTCCGTCGCACGGGTTGGGACCATCCGCGAAAGGCAACTCGGACGCTGCAGTGACAACTGGAGTCATGTGCGATTACCGCTTCAGGTTCAACGTATCGACCAGAATCTCGTCGGACACGGTGATCGTCTTCGAGTTGGCCTGATAGCCGCGTTGCGCGAGGATCATCTGGGTAAACTCCTGCGCCATGTCCACGTTGGATTGCTCGAGCGCCGAGCCGATCAACGTGCCGCGACCACCCGTTCCCGCTGTGCCCACGTTGGCGATGCCGGCGGCCTGGCTTTCGCCGTAGCGACTCGATCCCATCTTCACGAGGCCCTTCGGATTGTTGAAGGTCGCCAGCGCCAGTTGTCCGACGTTGACCGTTTGGCCCGCGCCGAAGGTCGCGACGATCGCGCCATCCACATTGATGCTGATGCTGTCGATCTTGCCCGCTGCGGCGCCGTTCTGGTTCTTTGACGAAGTCGCCGACGGTGAGGCGAAGCCAGTCAGCGCGGCGACCCCAGTCGGATCGACGATGTCCCAGGTCATGATGCTCGATTGGGCGCCGTTGGCCCAGGCCGGAGCGGTGAAGACGACGTCGGTCAAAGGCGCGGGGAGGGTCCCGCCGCCGGTCGCCGGCGCGGTCGGCGTGACCAGGCGCAATTCGCCCAAATTGTTGAACGCCAGCGCCCCAGCCGCCACCGTGATAGGTGTGGCACTGGCCGGGTTTACGTCTGCGCCGGGCACGGTCAAAGCGAAGTTCCACCCCGTGGCTGTCCGCGTGTAATTCACGGTCATCACGTGCGCGCTGCCGAGCGAGTCGAAGATCTGCACGGGCGTGTTGAAGGTCTCACCAACGATCGCGTCGGTGTCGAGGTTCGTCAAGGTTCGAAAGAGGGTCGTCGGCACGGGCTCCCTCAGAACGCCGGGCGGCACCATGATGTCGGTGGGCTGTCCCGACACGATGATGTTGCCAGTCACCGGATCGCGCTGGTTGAAGCCCTGCACCTTGAAGCCGTCGGGCGTCACGAGCGCGCCCTCGTTGTTCAGCGTGAAGTTTCCGGCGCGGGTGTAGAACGTCCCGCCGCCGCCACTGACGACGAAGAACCCGTTTCCCTGAATCGCGGCGTTGGTCGATTCGCGCGTGTTCTCAATGGCGCCCTGACTGAAGACCGGCGACATGGCACCAGTGACGACACCAAGACCAATCTGCATCGGGTTCACGCTCGAACCCGGTGCGTTCTGGCTCACGAGGTCCATGAACGTCACGGAGCTCGACTTGAAACCAACGGTGTTGATGTTCGCGAGGTTGTTGCCGATGACGTTGAGGTAAATCGAGTTCGAGTTGAGGCCGGACAGCCCCGCTGAAAATGATCCAACCGCCATGTTCTCTCCTTCGGCCTAAGCCTTAAGCCCTAAGCCTTAAGCCTTAAGCCCTAAGCCCTAAGCCTTGTTATCAACGTCGGTCGCGCCGAATGCGGCGGCGATCCGGGTCAGCGTGTTCTGGATCTGCGTGAGCTGCTCGAGCGAGCTGAACGTCGCCAGCTGCGCAATGAATTCACCATCGTTCTGGGGCTCGAGCGGGTTCTGGTGCCCGAGCTGCGTAACGAGTAGCTTCAGAAAAGCGTCGCGCCCGAGAGCGGAGACACCCCCGGCGACTGGGGTCGTGTCCGTGGTACTGCTGGCACCCGTGATGCCGGTCGTTGCGTTTATCACGATTCACTCCTCGATGCCGACTCGCGCGACGCGTACGTGTGACGCAGCGTTGCGATCGCGTCGATGTCCTTTTGTTCGTGCAGGTGCGCCGCCTGCTCCCACGCCCGCCACAACTTTTCTTTCAAGCGCTCCATCGCTTCTACCCGTCGTCGCGTTACCTCGCATGTCGTGGCGGCCTTGGCGACCACGCCTTCTCTCTCGGCGACCACCGTGGCATGAGTGGCGCGCACTCGCTGGAGCTGTGTAATCCAAACTCGGTGCCAGCTCAGAGTCTCGACGACTACCCGCGACTGCATGACCTCGCATGCGTTGTGTGACGCATCGGCGAGCGAAGCAGACGCTTCCTCGTGAAGTTGACGCGCCGTCCGGAGATCTCGCTCGGCGCTGGCGAGCGCCCGCAACGCTCGCTCGTGTTCGTTCTTGCGCAGATCGAGCACGGGCTGCGCGCGAAACATAAAGGACCTCATCTCACAACGCCTCGAGTCCGGCCACAGCGTCGGTGAACCCACACAGGGCGTCGGACGGCTGACATAGGAACGCTTCGATCGCATCGCGTCGAGCCCGAGCCTCGTCGATCCGCGGATTCGAGCCCGCTACGTAAGCGCCGACGCTGACGAGGTCCTCGGTGTCGCGGATGGTGGCCATCCACGCACGCACGTGACCGGCTTTCTCGCGGTGCCGTGGCTCCGTCACGTCGGGCATCGTGCGGCTCACGCTCTGGAGGACGTCGATCGCCGGGTAGTGGTGGCGCGAGGCCAGCTCTCGAGACAGCACGATGTGGCCATCAAGGATCGAGCGTACGGCGTCGGCGATAGGCTCATTGTGATCGTCGCCGTCGACAAGCACGGTGTAGATCGCTGTGATGCTGCCACGGTTCTGAATGGCGCCCGCCCGCTCGAGCAGCGCCGGCAGAAGTGCGAACACCGACGGCGGGTAGCCCTTGGTTGTCGGCGGCTCGCCTGCCGCCAAGCCGACTTCGCGCTGAGCGGTGGCGAAACGCGTCACCGAGTCCATGAGCAGGAGAACATTGAGACCCTGATCGCGGAAGTATTCTGCGATGGCCGTGGCGGTGTACGCGGCGCGCATCCGCAGCAGCGGCGGATTGTCCGAGGTGGACACGACGACCACGGACCGTGCACGGCCTTCCGGTCCTATGTCGTGGTCGAGAAACCCGCGCACCTCGCGACCGCGTTCGCCCACGAGCGCCATCACGATGACGTCGGCGGCGGTGCCTCGAGTGAGCATGCCGAGCAGAGTGCTCTTTCCGACGCCGCTCCCGCCAAACAAGCCGATGCGCTGGCCGCGGCCGCAGGTCAGCAGCGCATCCATTGCACGCACGCCGGTTCCGAGGGAGACCAACACGGGATCTCGCTCCATCGGATTGATGGGCGCGGCATGGAGCGGGTATCGCTCCTCGAGTTCGAGCGGTTTTCCGTCGAGCGGCCGGCCAAGGGCGTCCACGACGCGCCCGAGAAGGGCCTTCCCGACCCGCGCAGACGCGGCGATGCCTCGTGCGACAACGCGATCGCCCGGCCGAACCCCCGAGGTATCACCCAGGGGGACTGACAGCAACGTGCTGTCGCGAAAGCCGACGACCTCGACCGGAAGGAGCGGACCGTCCCCACTCCCAATGTCACAGATTGCACCGACGGGGACACGTGGGCCGGCAGACTCAATCAGCAGACCGACGGTTCTCATCACGCGGCCGGTCTGTGGCATCGTGTCGATGGCTGGCAGACGGTCGCAGAAGCGCTGGAGCGAGAACCCGTCAGGGGGTGGCACGCGGAATCCCTTCTTCGTCGCCCAACAGCGCGCGCGCCACCTCCTGAATCTGCGCGTCCACGCTGGCCTCGATCGTTCCGAACTCCGACTCGACGCGGCAGCCGCCACGTCCGACGCGTGGGTCGGCAACTACGGTCACGTGACTGCTCGTCCACTTGGACGCACGCGTCGTGGCAGTCGCCTCGAATTCCTCAGGATGAAGGCGCACGGTGACGTGTGCGGCTTCGTCGAGCCTGTCGAGGGCGACGCGGGCCATGGCGAGGATCAAGTCCTGGTCTAGCGTGACTTCGCGATGCACGATGCGCCGGGCGACGGCGATGGCGAGCTGAACCATCTGACGCTCGGTCTGGCGAATCATCTGCGTCCGAAGGGCCATCAGCTCGTCGAGTGTCTGGGTAAGCCGACGCAGCATCGCGTCAGTACGCTCGCTTGCCGCCTCAATACCCACTCGTTCGCCCTGTGCGAAGCCCTTGGCAAAGGCCTCTCGCTCAACGACACCGAGGCTGACGGCGTGCATCGGGGACTCGGGGCTCGCCATTGTGGGAAACCCAAGCTGTGGCATCGGCGCCGTTTCGCCATCGAGGGACGCTCCCGACCACGCGAATGGCGACACGCCCGACGCGTGGGGAAGCCGCCGCGCCTTAGACGACATACGCCTCACCCGCCGCCGCACCCGTCACGATGAGCCCCTCTTCCTCGAGCTTGCGTGCGACCGCGACGATCTCTTGTTGGGCCTTCTCGACGTCGCGCAGGCGCACCGCGCCAAGGACGTCCATTTCTTCCTTGAGCATCTCGCCCGCGCGCTTCGACATGTTGGAGAAGAAGCGGCCTCGGATCTCCTCGCTCGATCCTTTCAGGGCCAGCGTGAGCGCCTTCTTGTCGGCACGCTGGACGATCTCGCGCATGCCGTTGTCGTCCACGTGAACGAGATCGTCGAAGACGAACATGAGGTTTCGAATCCCCACCGCCAGGTCCGGACGTTGTGCCTCAATGGCCTCGAGCACTGGCGAGCTCACGGTGCGCTCGAGCCGGTTGCACAGCTCGGCAACCGCACGCACACCGCCGTGCTGTTCGCGCGAGGGGCCGCCAAGGGCCTTCAACCGCAGCTCGATAACCCCGGAAATACGGGAGACAACGTCGGGCGAGATGTCTTCGAGGCTAGCCATCCGAGTCAACACATCCACGCGAAGCTCGTCGGGCAAGAGCGTCGCGAGCTGGGCGGCGTGGAGCGGGTTCAGGTGGGCGAGAATCAGCGCGATTGTTTGGGGATGCTCGCCAAGAATGAACTTCGACAGCTGCTGCGGATCGGCCTTCTCGAGCGAAGTAAAGCCTGCGGTCGATTGAAACGACCGCATCACGCGGTCCATGATGCGACGGGCGGGCTCGGGTCCGAACGTCTTATTGAGCACGCGCCGCGCGAATTCCGCGTCCCCGCGCGTCACGTGGTCCGCGGCGAGCGCCAGCTGGTTGAACTCCTCGAGAACCTTCTCGCCCATTTGTGCGGTGACGCGCCCCAGCGCGGCCACCTCCTTGGCGAGGGCCTCGACCTCGTCCTCCGCGAGATGCTTGAAGATTTCGGCGGACGCCTCTTCACCGACCATCAAGGCCACGATGGCCGCCTTACGAAGCCCCGACATCGTCGTCTGAACGTTCACGTCAGCGCTCCGCTTCCGTCATCCAACTGCGCAGGAGTTTGGCAACGTTCTCGGGCTCCTGCTGCGATTGAGCGGCCACGCGCCTCGTCAGCACGGGCAGGCGACGCCCTGGTGTGGCCGTTCCTGTAACCGCGGCATCGAGCTGCGCTTCGATTTCGTTCTCCATTTCAGCCACGGTCTTCGGTCTCTGCATCGAGGGCTGCGATATCGACAGGCTTGTCGACGCGACCGGCGCGAGACGACGCATGAGAGGGCGCACCACGAACAGCAACGTCAGCACCGCGACCAGCAGAACAGCGCCAATTCGGGCGCCGTCCTGAATCTGCGGCGCGTACCGGAGGAGCACGCTGGGCGCTTCGATTTCCTCGGCCACTTGCTCTTCAAACGACACGTTCTCGACGGTCAACTGGTCGCCTCGTTCCATGTTGAGCCCAACAGCGGCCGCGACCAGGCCTTGGATCTTTTGCAGTTCCTCTCGGCTTCGCGGTACGCGTGTGAGACTTTGCTTGCCGTTCTCCGTCTTCATCACGTGGTCGTCGTCGAGGATGACGGCAACGGAAAGCCGTGCCACGTCACCAGGTGGCTGCACCGTACGGCGCGTCGTCCGGCTGATCTCGAAATTCGTCGTTTCAGTGTTCCGGGTCGAGTTCGGTCCGGCCGGAACAGCCGATGGCGCCGGCGGGGGTTCGGCTGGCGTCGGGGGCAGGTTTGACCGAGTTCCAGCCACCGTAGCAGCGACGGTGCCCGCGGTGGAGGTGTCGGCGGAGACCTGACGACTTCGGATGACCGTGTTCGGATCCCACGTCTCCTGCGTCTCTTCGTGACTTTGGGGATTCAAAGCGAGAGCGACGTTGACGCGCACTCGATCGCCGCCGACGACGGGCTCGAGAAGTGCCGTGACACGGGCAGCCATCTCGCGCTCGAGTCCCTGCTGGCGCTCGACTTGTGCCGCGCCCATCGGATCGCCATCATCGCGTCGCGGCCGAGCCAGTGGGCGTCCGAAGCTGTCGAGGATGACGACGGATTCCGGCTTGAGGCCCTCGACGCTGGCGGCCACGAGGTTCGTGATGCCATTGACCGCTGATGGAGAGAGTGGCCGGCCGTCGCGCAACTTGAGGACGACCGAGGCGGTGGACGGGCGCGGTTCGCCGAACAGTACTTCGCGACCCATCGCGATGTGGACGCGAGCACTGGATACTTCGGACAACGTGGCCACCGTACGGGCGATCTCACCCTCGAGCGCTCGCCGATAGTTCACCTTCTCGAGGAACTCCGTGGCACCGAAGGCCGTCCGATCGAAGATCTCGAAGCCGATTCGCCCAGACGCGGGCAGCCCTTGAGCCGTCAACTCGAGCCGCAGCTCGTCAACGCGGCTGACCGGGACGCGGATTCCCCGTCCGCCCTCATCGAGCTGGTAAGGCACCTTCAACGTCTTCAATCGCGTGACGACCTGGCCCATCGTGTCTCCGTCCATGTCGGCGAAGAGCAACGCGTACGTGGGCTTGTTCAGCCAGACGGCCGACCCTCCGACGATTGCGATGACGAGGACGAAAGTCAGGGCAAGCGCAACAAGTTGAGAGATGCTGAACGAGGATGTCAGCGGGCGAAGCCACGAGGGAAGCTGTTGAGACTCCATTGCTTAGATGGGCATCCGCATGATGTCTTGGTAGGCCTGCACGAGCTTGTTGCGGACCTGCACCGTGAGTTGCAGCGAAAGATCGGCACGCTGCAGCGCGATCATCGCGTCGTGGACGTCGACGGTCTTGTTCAGCATCCCGGCCACGGCGGTGTTCGCCTCGGCTGAGCTCGCCTCGACACCATTCACGAGACGACCGAGCGTGTCGGCAAAACCAGCGGCGCCCGCAGCGGGCTGCGCCGTCTTCGTTGACGGCGTGACCGCACTGGCCGGTGTCGAAAGCGTGATTGGATCAATCGCCATCGACGCTACCGTCCGAGCTCGAGGGCTTTGGCCACGAGGTCGCGAATGATTCCGATGGCCGCGAGATTCGCCTGGTAGGCTCGCGCGGCGCCAATCATGTCCACCATCTCCTGTGGTGCGTCAACGTTCGGGAGCGATACGAAACCGTCCGCATCCGCGTCCGGATGGGAGGGCTCATACCGGCGACGTGCCGCGCTGGTGTCTTCGACGACTTGCGCCACACGGACGCCGATCGCGGTCGCACGACCGAGCGTTGCGTCGAAGGACCCGACCGGGTCGGAGGCCAACACGACGTCGCGTCGGCGATACGGCTGTCCATTCGACGATCGGGTCGATTCGGCGTTGGCCAGATTCGAAACGGCGGCCTCGATGCGAGTCCGCTCGGCTGAGAGCGCGCTGGCGCTGGCGGTGATGGCGGAACCAAGTGTGGCCATGACTACCTACCCTCGTTAATCGCGTAACGCACGAGCCGGAACTTTGCGGCGAGCGCTGTTTGCGCTTGGCTGAAGTCTCCCGCGGCGCGGGTCATGGACAGCAGTTCGCGGTCGATCTCGACGGTGTTGCCGTCGCGTCGGGCGGTGACGTTTCGGAGCTCGTTGACCCCGACGCCGGCGCTGGCCGCCGGCGAGATGTGTCCGGCTTGGGTAGCCATCGGCGCCAGGCGGCTATCGAGCGCCTCAGCAAAGGTCGGCTCCACAGCCTTGTACCCAGGCGTGTCGACATTGGCGAGGTTGCCGGCCGAGGCCACTTGCCTGGCGACGGCGATCGTCATTTGCCGCCGCAGAGCCGCGACGAGCGCGGCGTCGTTGATCTCGTTCACTGCAGTTCCCTCAATGCGGTTACCGATGGCCGCTGACACGGGCCGTGCGGCCTGAGGAGGCAAGCGAGATGCCGATGCGACAGCGTGAAATTCCGCGAAGGGAAGGCAGGAATTAGCTCTAGGAGCGACGGAGGGCCGACATGATCAGACGGCTCGGCGACTGATGCCTCGCCTTACTAACTCCCAATTCCCAACTTCCAACTCCCAACCAAGGACCCGGCGTGGAGTCGTGGCGTTTGTGTCCTTGGGAGTTGAGCTTTTGGGAGTTGGGAGTTAGACCCGGGATCCAACGTCTTGTCGGTACGCCCATTGCTCACTCCAGTGACGGCCGGTCGACGCCCTCGATCGGCAAATCGGCCATGACGCCGAAATCTTGAATGAAATGAGCCGCGCTAAGGCCGGTATCACGACGCGCTAATCGATGATGCGTCGGATTTCCGACGCTTTAGCGCCTTTGCAGGTCAAACTAATGACGCAGCCCACTCCCCCCACTGTACTTGTCGTCGAGGACGACATCGACCTCCGCCTGACTATAGTGGAGTCCCTCGAGGCCAACGGATTCGCCGCGGCACAGGCCTGTGACGCAGCCGACGCCATCGATCGTTTGCAAGGGTTCGCCTACGACGGCCTCGTGGTTGATCTCAAGCTGCCTGACGGGGATGGCATGACGGTGCTCGATCAAGCGCTGGCTCGCTACCCCGGTATTCGCGTCGTGATCATGACCGGCTTTGGCGGTGTCGGCGAAGCGGTCACAGCGATCAAACGCGGTGCGGTGGACTTTCTGATCAAACCGTTCCAGCTTTCACAGCTCGCACGTGTTCTAAAGGCCGCCTTCGAGCGGCGGTGGCTCCGCGAGGAGAACGCATCACTGAAGGCCCAGTTGCACGATCGGTTCCGCTTCGAGAACGTGATAGGCCGCCACAGCACGGTGCAAGCGCTCTTTGCGACGCTCGAATTGGTTGCGCCGATGAATAGCACGGTCCTGATTCACGGGGAGACAGGGACCGGCAAAGAGTTGATCGCTCGCACCATTCATCACAACAGCCCCCGCGCCGAGCAGCGCTTCGTCGCGTTCAACGCGGCGGCCATCCCTGAAACGCTGGCAGAAGCCGAGCTCTTTGGGCACGTCAAAGGCGCGTTTACGGGCGCCGTCGCGACGCGGGCGGGCCGATTCGAATTGGCCCATCGGGGGACCCTCTTCATTGACGAAGTGTCGTCGATGTCACTCCCGCTCCAGTCCAAGTTGCTGCGGGCGCTGCAGGAGCGGGAGGTCGAGCGCGTTGGTGATCCTAAACCCATGAAGGTCGATATCCGTGTGATCGCCGCGACCCATACAGACCTCAAGAAGATGGTGAAGACGGGCGAGTTCCGCGAAGACCTCTATTACCGACTCAACGTCATCCCCGTGCACCTGCCTGCCCTACGCGAGCGTCGAGAAGACATCCCGCTACTGGCACAACACTTCGTGAAGAAGTCGTGTCGTGAGAACGGTTTGCCCCTCAAGACCGTCTCTCAGGACGCCATGCGCGTGCTCATGACCTGCGACTGGCCAGGCAATATCCGGCAGTTCGAGAACGCCATCGAGTACGCAGCCGCGATGAGTGCGAATGCAACCGAGATTCACGCTGAATCGTTGCCCATGGAGTTGCGTGACATCGGATCGTCGGCAACGACGGCGTCGGTCGCCATCCCGGACGAAGGGATCAACTTCACGTCGGTGGTATCGCAACTCGAGCGCGACCTGATCCTGCGGTGCCTGGAGAAGACCGGCGGCAACAAGCGGCAGGCCGCGCGCCTGCTCAGCCTGAGCCGGACTACGTTTATCGACAAGCTGCATCGACTGAGCGTCGAACGGGGCGCGGCGTAGTTAGGTAGCTAGGTGGCTGGGTAGCTGGGATGTCCGCAGGGGCTGAAGCCCCCGCGCTACTCCGCGCGAGGGAACATCACCGCACACGAGGGATCCGAAGCACACAGACGGCGCCCCGCTCGACCGGTTCGAACGACAGCGATCCGCCGTGCGCTTGAGCGATCAGACGCGCCACGGGCAGGCCAAGCCCAGGCGACCCACCCCCAGATCGGGAGCTGACGAACGGTTCAAAGACCCTGTCCCGGTCCTCGCGCGGCACGCCTGGCCCGTTGTCGCGCACGCGAACGATCACATCCTGCCCATCCTCGGCAACCTGGACCTGAATCTGCCCCCCCTTGCGACCGGCAAGCGCCTGCTCCGCATTGTCCACGAGATTGAGCACCACCTGAAGGAGGTGCGCAGCATTGCCCACCACCAGGACGGACGTGGCTGGCGTCTCGACGCTGACCTTGATGTCCGCTCTTTCGATCGCGTAGCGCCGCAAGCCAACAGCACGGGCGGTCAATTCGCGAAGGTCGATTTCCTCACGCGCATCTGTCTGCGCGCGGGAGAGGGTCGTCACACCCGTCATCGCGGCGGCCGCCCGGGCCGCCTGAGCCCCGATCCGCTCCATGCCCTTCCGCACCGTCTCGTGCAGATCCGTGCGGCCCTGTAGCAATTCAACGGATCCGCTGATGACCTGAAGCGCGTTATTCACTTCGTGCGCCGCGCCGGAAACTAGCCGCGCCACGGTGGCAAGCCGATTAAGTGTTACGTAATCGTCGGGAGTCGGGCTCTCGGGCGCCATCGGCTAAACCTCTCCGGGAAACGGTCGATTAGCTTTACGTGTCAGCGGTCATCTCGATCGCTCAGGATACAGCATGCGCTTCCTTGTAGTAGACGACTCGAGCACCATGCGGAGAATCATCGTCAACACGCTCAAGAGCTTGGGCCACCAGGAGATCTGCGAAGCGGGCAACGGGCGCGAAGGACTCGAGAGCCTGAAAGACGGCCCGTTCGATCTGATCATCACTGACTGGAACATGCCCGAGATGAGCGGAATCGATTTTGTCCGTTCGCTGCGGCGCGACGACTCGACCAGCCAGATTCCGATCGTGATGGTCACTACCAATGCCTCCCGAGACGACATCGTCGAAGCGATGAAGGCGGGAGTTACGAGTTACGTCGTTAAACCATTCACGCACGACACCATTCGAGAAAAGTTGGAGGCGGCTCTTGCCCGTTAAATCTACGGCCGGCGGTGGACCGGTCACAAAGTACAAGACGTGGGCCGACTGGGTTGATTCTGGCGATTGGGCCAAGTTGAGCGATGGGGGCGTGCCGACGCTGCCGGCGCTCGCATCCGAGGTCATGATGCTGGCGCTCGACCCGGACGTGAGTAGCGCGCGACTCGCGCAAGCGGCGTCGAAGGATCAAGTGCTCGCGACACGCATGCTGCGGTTGGCCAACTCCGCGTACAGCGCGCCGATGGAGGAAATCACGACCATCAGCGACGCGATCGTACCGGATCGGGACGACCGCGGTGCGCAACGTCGTGCTCGCGACCTGTATGGCGTCGCGGCTCAGTCAGGGCAGCGTGTACGGGCCGCTCGGGCGTACGCTGCTCGATCACGGCATTGGTACGGCGTTCCTTGGGCAGCTCGTCGCCGAGCAAGCTGGCACCGATTCCGAGGAGGCGTTCCTCTACTGTCTCGTGCACGACCTCGGCAAGCTCATGCTGTTGAAGCTCTCGAAAGACTACACACGGGTGGGCGGAAAGCCTCCGTCAGCGGAGGAATTGGATGTCGTGCTCCGCGAACGGCACGCGGAGTGCGGCGGCCGCCTTCTCCGGCAGTGGCAACTGCCACAGGCGATCGAAGACCCCGTGGTCTTTCATCACAACCCCGACGCATGCACGCGCTTCCCGGACGAAGCCGCGGTGGCCTACGTGGCGAACATGCTGAGCCATCGCTACGGGTTCGGATGCGAAGCGGCGCCGGACGAGGGGCTCCTCAAAGATCAAGTGGTGAAGCGCATGAGCATTACCGAATCGTGGCTCGACGCGCTCGATCAGCGCGCGCCAGAGCTGTTTGAAAGCGCGCGTCAGATCGTCGCCTGAAGTACTGGGCCGCCTAAAGGCGGCCCCCACGACAGTCGCGCGGACAGTCGCGGCCCGGGCTCGGCTACGATAGAGCATGCGTGGCCGAGCCGACTCCGTCTCGCGCCGCGTCAACGCTGAGCGGATCGTCCTACTCGGCTGGTCGCGTGCCATTCTTCTTCAACTGGCACACCCGCTCGTTGCGGCCGGCGTCGCTGAACACAGCTCATTTCGGGGCGGTCCGTTTGCGGCCGCGGCTCGTCTGCACCACACGATTCGTTCCATGCTGGCCCTCACCTTCGGCGACAACACTCAGCGTGAAGCTGCACTCGAAACGATTCGGGCAATCCACAGGCGAGTGAACGGCCACCTGCCCACAGCCGTCGGTCGCTTCTCATCGGGCACGCCCTATTCTGCCGAGGATCCCGACCTCGTGCTCTGGGTGCACGCGACCCTTCTGGACTCGCTTCCCCTTGTCTATGAGCATCTGGTTGCCCCCCTCGATGCAGATGGCCGCGACGCGTATTGCAATGAAGCCGCCGATGTGGCTATAGCGCTTGGCGCACGGGAGGTGGATGTGCCGCGGACGTGGGGAGCACTTGGCCACTACATGGACGTGATGTACCTCCTCAGGCAGCATTGCCGTGGGCCCGCAAGCGCTGGAGCTGGCGTCGGCAGTGCTCGCGCCGCCGCTCTCCTACTTCATCGCACCAGTCACCTGGGCCAACCGCATCGTATCGGTGGGGCTACTACCTGACGATCTGCGTCGGCAATACGGCTTCCCGTGGAGCGAGACCTATGAACGCAGGCTTCATCGCACGGTGCGAGTGATCCGTGCGACGCGCAGTCTGCTGCCACGCCCGCTTACCCACTTCCCGACTTACTTTTCCACTTCTTCCACTTCTTCACTTTTCCACTTGTAAGTCGAATTCCCCTTCCCATCTGGCGATCACGACCGTCGCCAGGCAGTTGCCGAGCACGTTGAGCGCCGTGCGCAGCATGTCCATCACAGCGTCGATTCCCAGGATGATGAACACGGGCTCGGCGGGCAAGCCGAAGGACGAGGCGGTCCCCAGCAGAATCACGAGTGCGGCGCGCGGAACGCCGGCCACGCCCTTGCTGCTCAGCATCAAGGTCAGCAAGAGGACGAGCTGCTGTCCCACCGACAAGTCGATGCCGGCGGCCTGGGCCACGAACATCGCCGCCAGAGATAGATACAGCGTGCTTCCATCCAGATTAAAGCTGTAACCGGTCGGCATCACGAAGGCGACGATCTGGCGAGGCACGCCTAGCTTTTCCATCGCCTCCATGGCACGGGGCAGTGCGGCCTCCGAGCTCGTAGTGGCGAACGCGATTGAGACGGGCTCGGCAACCGCCTGGGCGAACCGGCGGAGCGGCACTCGTGCGATGAGCGCCACCGGGAGCAGCACGAGCAAGACGAAAAGGGCGACGGCCACGTAGAAGGTCGCGAGCAGCTTGAAGAGGCTCACCAGAATTCCCACTCCGAGCTGACCCACTGTGTACGCGATAGCTGCGCCTACGCCGATCGGCGCGAACAGCATCACGATTCTCGTGAACCGGAACATCGTCTCCGCGAGGCTTTCGGCAAACGCCAGCATCGGGCGCCGCTTCTCGTCCGGGATCATCGCGAGCGCGATGCCGAAGAGGACGCTGAAGACGACGACCTGAAGGATCTCGGCGTCAACGACAGCGCGGGCGATGTTTTCGGGGAAGACATGGAGAACGATCTCTTGCCACGTGCGCTGCGCGGGCGTAGCGATTCGTTCGACGTCCGCGGGTGGGGGCAGATTGATTCCGACGCCCGCACGGCTAATCGAAATCGAGGCCCAGCCGATGAACAGGGCGATCGTCGTCACGATCTCGAAGTAGATCAGCGCCTTGATGCCCATCCGGCCAACCTGTTTGAGGTTGGAATGGCCGGCGATCCCGACGACGAGTGTCGCAAACAGTAGAGGTGCCACGATCGTGCGAATGAGCCGCAGGAAGATCTGGCTGAGCACGCGCAGTGTCACTGCGACCTGCGGGAAGTCGTGACCAACCTCCGCGCCAACGACCATCGAAACCAGAATCCAGGTTGTGAGCGACTTACGGCGCAGTGCATAGGCGACAAGCGCCGCAATGGCTACCCATCGCGAGCCGAGCAGCACGACCGGTGGAATCGACATCGGGCCGTAAAAGCCAACCACGGCAAGGACGGCGGCGACTGTCCAAGTGAGAATGACGATGAGGGGGAGCTTCGACATGGGCCGGGTGGAGCGCGCAGCGCGCGCCGGGCCATAGGTTATACTGCCTTCTTCCTGCCGCGTTACGAGGATCACCCACTGCGGAAGTGGCGGAATTGGCAGACGCGCTAGCCTCAGGAGCTAGTTCCCGCAAGGGAGTGAAGGTTCGAGTCCTTTCTTCCGCACCAACGACTAAGTCGTTATTGAACAGTCGGCTTCGAGAAGGTCGACGCGCGTCGATCCATTCGGCCCGCAAGCGCAGCTCGCGTCGTCCGCCGACTCGGGCGGCCTGCAATCGACCGGCACGAATTTCCCGATACAGCAGCTTGACCCCGCACCGCGCGCGTGCGGCTGCTTCGTTGACGTCGATCCACGGGGTCGCGGTCTGCCCAGTGCCAGCGAGAATGCGCGTCGCCGTCGCGACGATCTCGTGTGCGTTCATGTCCGCTCCTTGTCGTGAGGTGAACTGTTTCGGGGACGATCGAACAGTGCCGGCGGACTGAAGCAAATGTCATGCACATTTGAGGCTCCCGCACTGGCAGCAGCGAATGTCGTGTGCAACTCGCCAGAGGGTTACGGCAGCGTTCCGACCGTGACGCCCCAACGCCAGCAAGCCACCTCCCGGTGTTTTCAACTTGTCGATCTTCGAGATCTGCGGGCTGCCGGCAACAAGGGCGAGTCCCCTGCCGCCGCGCGCAGGTCGGGTCCAGGTCGCCGAAGGCGCCCAAAGGGCGGAACGCAGTGCAGCACCTGGACGCGACCGAGCACGGCGGCATCATGCTGGCGACGCCGGCAGCCGCTCACATCGATCGGCGAACATGAACGAGTCGGATTGCAGCAAACGTGGACGTCAGCGATCGTGACGCCGACGGCGACCGCGTCCAGTCGAGCGCTCAGCTGAACCTCGAACGCGACGACAACAACCGAGAAAGGTCGCTAAGGCGGCTGTCCTGCTTGCCGCGCCCTGCTCTCTTCGACCCGCCGAAAAGCGCCGCTCTGCTTGCGTTGCACACGGGAAGTTCTTTCCGCGTCGAACGTCATCGTCATCACGCGTAACTCTCAACAGCTCAATGGCTTCTATATGGAACCCAAAAGTTTCCCGATGGAAGCCTTTAACATGGCACGTCGCCGTAACTCATTGATGTGCTGATGGTTCCTGAGTAGGAACAAAAGCTTCTACGCAGCACCCGGCTGGGGGTGACGTGTCAGCCAACTCCCGGTGCGAAGCACCGTCTTCATCGGCGCCCGCGTCACCCACACGCCGTGCACCATGACCGGACCGCGCTGTGGGGCAGCACCGAGCCGTCGGCAGCGGTTGGGAGCGGAGGTACTCGCGGGCGCAGTCGAAAGCAGGCTCGGGCTCGTGCATGACCGACGCGGCTGGTGTCACGCAGGCGAGAAGGCAAGAACCGTGACACGTCGCGGGCCGCGTCATCGGCTCGGCCTGCGTGGGAATTCGTGGGTGGGTCGGACGTCACGAGGGTCACGTCTGACCCTCGTGGGTCAGGCCGCCAGGGTCGACGTCGACCCTTCAACGTGTCGACGCAACCGGCAGGAGGCCGGCGCAGGGCTTAGCGAGGCGCGCGGGCGCGCAGGATGTCGAGCGGACTCTGGGCCGGACTGCGGAGCTCCTTCACCACGTGCGTGTAGATCATCGTCGTCTCGACGTGCGCGTGACCGAGGTACTCCTGAATCTGCCGGATATCGACGCCGTTGAGCAGGAGGTCCGTTGCGAAGCTGTGGCGCAACGTGTGTACCGAAATCGGCTTGTGGATCTGCGCGCGGGTGGCGGCGACCTTGACGGCCTTCTGGATGACCGAGTCGCTGATGTGATGCCGACGCACGATGCCGGCGCGGGGATCGGTCGACAAGGTGTGACTGGGAAAGACCCAGAACCACCCGAGCTCACGACCCGCATTGGCGTACTTGCGCTCCAGGGCGTCCGGCATCCACACACCGGCCAAACCCGACGCGCGGTCCGCCCGGTAGCGCGCCTCGGCGCGCTGCAGGTGGGCGCGGAGCTCGTCGCGACCCAGCTCGGCCAGCAAGGTCGATCGGTCCTTGGCGCCCTTGCCGCCGCGGACGAAGATCAGTCCCTGATCGAAGTCGAGGTCTTTGATGCGCAGCTCACAACATTCCGAGACGCGCAGGCCGCCGCCGTAGATCAGCGCGGCCATCAACCCGGTCGTCCCGCGCATGGCCCCGAGCAGCGCGGCCGCCTCCGGCATACTCAGCACCACGGGTAGATGGGTGCCCCGTTTGGCCCTCGCGGCCAGCGCCAGGCCCTCGACCTCGACGCCGAGCACTTCCCGGCAGAGGAAGAGAATCGCGCTGAGCGCCTGATTCTGGGTGCTGGCGGAGACGCGTTGGCGGACGGCCAGGTGGGTGGCGTAATCACGCACGGCATCGGACTCCACGCGCGGGTGGGGCGCCCCTTGGCGCTCGGCCAGGTAGGCGAAGAACCGCCGGACCCAGTCGGCGTACGTGCACTCGGTACGATAGGAGTAGTGACGGGTGCGGAGGCGGTGCCGAAGCTGTTCGAGTGCGGCCAGGGGACTCGTGTGGCCGCGCTCATCGACGACGGCACTCGCCGGCTTGCGCTGCCAGTCGGTGCGCTGGAGAAAGTTGACGAAGTAGATGCGGAGGGCGTGTTCGGCCTGGCGCACTTGCCAGTCCTCACAGCCGCCGTTGAGCTCGAGCTCTTCGCAAAATCTGCGTACCTGGTCGGCCAAGGGCTCGTCGGACGCCGGTCGCGTCAGGAATCGGCGGACCCAGCGGACGCAGTACGGCGCCGCCTTCTCCTTGACCAACTGGGCCTTCAGGATGAACTCGCCAAACTGCTGTAGCGACGCCTCGAGCTCCCGCATGGGCGCACCTCCGTCGCCGTGAGGGCAACGGATGTGCCAGCGTGGCGGCTGAACATGACGCGCCGATCACGTTGTCGGTGCGAGTCTTGCCGGGGCCGTCGCGCCGGCTGGTTTCTCGTGCTCACGGCAACTGTCAACCCGGGATGTCATCGAACGCCAGTCATTGTCGCCTTCCACCTATCCACGGTCTGGCGTGCTTATGGCGCCGGAACCAATCCATGGGTGACAACTCGACGACGGCTCGCAAGCCTTCCTGCTGGAAAGAGTTGACCGCCAACCGTTCGCCCAGGAGAATGTCCCCGACGGGTGCGAGAGGGGCGGCGCTGAAGCGAGTCCTACGTGAAAAAACCAGCGATTGGCGCCCTCCACCCATACAACGTTAGCCAGACATGGACCTGGGCTACTGTTACCGCACAATGGTCGAACCCGGGTTGACGCGCCGCGATTTCCTGTCACTCTTGGCCGGTGCGGCGGTACTGCCGGTCGCCGCGGTCTCGTGCGGCCGAGGCCCGGCGGGTTCTTCGGTCTCGCAAGTCAAGAGCCCACTGCACTACTCGAGTCTGGCGGACGTGGCCAAGCTCATCGCGGCACGGGAGCTCCAGTCGATAGACCTCACCCAACAACTGCTCGACCGAATCGCGGCGGTGGACGGGCGCCTCCAGAGCTACGTCACGGTCATGACCGACCGAGCGATCGCGAGCGCTCGGCGCGCGGACGCCGAGATTCGCGCCGGCCGGTACCGAGGGCCTCTCCATGGCGTGCCCATCGCCGTGAAAGACCTCTGCAACACTCGTGGCGTCCGCACGATGGCGGGCACGAAGGTCTTGGCGGACTTCGTACCCGATTTCGACGCGACGGTCGTCGCGCGGCTGGAAGCTGCGGGTGCGGTCATCCTCGGTAAGCTCGTCCTGTGCGAAGGCGCGTTCGGTCCGTACTTTCCCGGCCTGCAGGTGCCGGCGAACCCGTGGGACGCCACACGGTGGAGCGGCGTGTCATCGAGTGGCTCCGGCGTGGCGACGGCAGCCGGCCTGTGCTTTGCGTCGGTTGGTACCGACACGGGGGGATCGATCAGGTATCCATCGGCCGCGAACGGCTGCGTGGGGCTCAAGCCCACGTATGGCCGGGTGAGCCGCTACGGCGTGTTCGCCCTGGCCGCCTCCATGGACCACGTCGGGCCGATGACTCGCACGGTAGAAGACGCCGCCATCATGTTCGAAGCGATGGCCGGTCCCGATCCTCACGACCCGTACGTCGCTGCCGGACCCGGTAACTTCGGTACGTGCCGAACTGAGTCGAGGAATCGCGGGCCTGCGCGTCGGTTTCGACCGTCGCTACGCCACCGACAACGTCGAACCGATGTCGCCAAGGCGATGGATGACGTGCTCGCGGAACTGACCCGATTGGGCGCGACCGTCGTGACCGTCAACATGCCGGACGTCAGCCAAGTCGGCAGCGCGTGGCTCGACCTGTGTGCGGTGGAGGCGCTTGCCGCCCATGCGAAGACGTTCCCGAGCCGGGCCAGCGAGTACGGGCCGGGGTTTCGCGCTGCGCTCGAGTCTGGTCAGCGAGTCACTCCCGCGGCGCTGGCGGCGGCCGCGAAGGTTCGATCAGAAGTCACCGCGTCACTCGAGCGCATGCTGAACACCGTCGATTGTCTGGTGTGTCCGTCGATGGCGAACACTGCACGCGTGAAGGAGGCGGATCCGTACGACGAAGAGACCGAAGCATCGTGGAGCCGTCAAGTCAGGAATGACATTCACACCCAGCCGTTCAACTTCAGCGGCAGCCCAACCTTGTCTGTGCCGTGCGGTTTCTCGGCGGACGGCCTACCGCTGAGCGTGCAATTCGTTGGTCGCCGGTTAAGCGAATCGGTGCTGTGCCGCATGGGTCACGCGTACGAGCGGGCGACCCAGTGGCACTCGAAACATCCGGCCGTCTAACCGGAACTCAGGTGAAGTGACGCGGCCGATCTCCAAACGGAATCCTCGCTCGTGGCGGGCTGGCTAACACCCAAATGGAGCCGACGCGCCCGCCGTCTCGTGCCATCATGTCGTTACGGCGCGCGGCTCATTTGGCACGTTAGGCCCCTTTCAAAACGATAGTGTCATGAGCAACATTCAGCTTGTGAAGCTGGATCCAGCCATCGAGGAGGCATTCGCTAAGGACGCGGAGTTCATGGAGGCACTCACGCAGGACAATTGGGCGCGGGTGGCCGAGCTCGGTACACAGACGGGTCGGGCGAGTCCTGGTGCCGATCCCTGTCAGCCTGGACGAGCTGCAATGGGGCGGGTACTTCGTCGTGGATGAGGGTACGCGCGAAGTGATTGGTTCGTGTGCGTTCAAGGCCCCGCCCAGCGAGGACGGGACGGTCGAGATCGCCTACTTCACGTACCCCGGCTTTGAGCGGCGCGGGTACGCGACAAGAATGGCAACGAAGCTGATCGAACTCGCGAGTGGCTCGGCGGCGGTCCGACGGATTATCGCCCACACGCTGCCGGAGACAAACGCCTCGACTCGGGTGCTGGAAAGAGCCGGGATGACCTTCGTGGGAGACGTGATTGACCCGGAGGATGGACATGTCTGGCGATGGGAGATACAAGCCGGGGCCTAACACGGCATGCAGCCGACGGCGCTGAGATTCCGGCGCGCCGCGGCTGATGCCTGACGTTAGGCACACCATTCCCTATTGTCCGTACTGGGCCACTATCATCGGAGGCGGTTGCTGATGAACACGACGCTATCTACTGCTACGACGAAGGGCAGCAGTGTTGCCTCGCGCACGTTCCAGACGCTGCCAGGCGATCACCGTTTCTTCAGTCTCATGGCGATCGTCACGGCGGCAACGATCGTCGCAGGCTTCTTCCAGACGTACGTACCGAAAGTCGTGACCGGCGCGCCCGCGCTCCCGCCCATCGTCCACCTTCACGCGGTGGTCTTCACGAGCTGGCTGGCCTTCTTCGTCGCGCAGACGACCCTTGTCCTCAGCCGGCCGGACGGCCGTTCATCGTCGGCTGGGCGTCGCCGGAGTCGTGCTCGCTGCGCTCATGCTCGTTGTCGGCACGGCAACGTCCATTGCCGTCGCGCGCCTGGGGCACCGCGGCATTCCGGGAGTGGAGTTCCCCGACGCCGAGGGGTTCCTGCTCCTGAACCTGGGCTCGATCGTCGTCTTCGCGACGCTCGTCGGCGCCGGATGGTATTTCCGCCGCAACACACAGACGCACAAACGCCTGATGCTGATGGCCACGGTCGGCGGACTGGTGGGTCCCGGAGTGAGCCGATTGCCGTTCGCCAGCGGGAGGCCGCCGGTCATTGGCGTGTTGGCCTTGGCGTTCCTGCTCGCCGGGCCCGTTTACGACCTCGTGACGCGCCGGCGCGTGCACCCGGCGTACCTGTGGGGCGGGCTGCTGGCCATCGCCGCGATTCCACCAGTCGTGGCCCAGGTGTCGGCCACCGCGGCCTGGCACAGCATCGCCTCGTGGTTGCTGCGTTGATGGAAGGTCTTCCGGAGGCGGATGCCTAACACGGCATGCAGCCGACAGCGCCGGCGCCATCGTGAGCGCGCTGCGGCTGATGCCTGACGTTAGACGGCTGATACAGACAGGATTCCCGGAAGACTCGATCCGTGGAAAACCGGTTCACCAAGCTGCAGGGTCAATACCTGGCATTCGTCGTGGCGTACGTGAAATTGAATCGTCGCGCTCCGGCCGAGGCCGACTTTCAGCGGTACTTCGATGTGACGCCGCCGTCAGTTCACAACATGATTCTCACGCTCGAACGGCGTGGCTTGATCAAACGCACGCCTGGTCGGGCTCGTTCGATCGAGGTCGTGGTCCCGCTCGGCGAAGTTCCGCCACTGGATTGAAGCACCGATGCACGATACCTCCGAGGGCCATCGTCAACAATTGCTCGACGCATTGCGCCGCTTCGTGGCAGGTGCCCGAGAGATTGCCGGTGTCCGCCGCATTTCGCTGCTGGGCTCGATCGTGACGACCAAGCAGAATCCCAAGGACATCGACGTACTTGTGGTCGTTGCCGACGATGCCGATCTGACAGCGCTGGCCACGTGTGCACGGCGGTTGCAAGGCCAGGCCCAGAGCTTCAATCGCGGGGCTGACGTGTTTCTCGCCGACGAACGGGGTACGTACATCGGACGGACGTGCCACTGGCGAGACTGTCGGCCTGGCGTGCGGCAGTCGTGTGATGCTCTTCATTGCGGTCGGCGGCCCTATCTCCACGACGATCTCGCTGCCATTACGTTGAACAGCACCTTGGTTCTGTCTCCGCCGATCACGCTGTGGCCAAAGGTCGAGCGTCGTGGCAAGCTGCCGGCGGACGTCGAAGAAGTGGTTGCGGCACTCGAACACGCCGTCTAACATCGCATGCACCAGACGGCGCGCCGGCGTGATTGGACAGCGCGCCGCTGGTGATGCGTAACGTTAGACGGCAGACCCGACAGATGCTCGGTAACACAGGTCCGGAAGCCACAAACGTGGGGAGACTATTCATGATGCAGACGACCGCTCGGGTCGTTGTCGTGTTTATCGCGGTACTTGCGGTGTGTGCTGCGCCCGCCGGTGCGCAGACGCCAACCAGGCCGAACGTGGTACTGATCGTCACCGACGACGTGGGGTATGGGGACATCGGGAGCTATGGTGCGCATGATGTCAAGACGCCGAACATCGACAGTCTCGCCAAGAACGGCGTCAGACTGACCGATTTCTACGCGGCGCCGCAGTGCACCCCGACGCGAGCGGCGCTGATCTCCGGCCGCTACCAGCAGCGCTTTCGACTCGAGGCCGCGATGACCGGTCCAAAGACGCCGGCAGGGCAGAGCGGTCTTCCGGCAACCGGCTACTCACTTCCGCGGCTGTTGAAGAACAACAATTACGTGACCGGGCTGATCGGCAAATGGCACCTCGGCTACAGGCCAGAATTCAGCCCAAACGCACACGGGTTCGACTACTTCTTCGGGTTCAAGAGCGGCTACATCGACTACTACCAGCACACTAATGCCGACGGTGATTCGGATCTGTTGTTGACGAGCGGGGGCTCCTCCTTCGCCTGGTGTCGTACGACGTAGATGATGACCGTCGCCGTCGCTTCAGAGGTGCCGCCTGGGGCGTGCAGGATGACCGAGTTCAGCGGGCCGGTGATCCGGTATGGCACGTCCTCCCCTTCGATGCTGTGTCCATCGATGCCGGAGATCGCCACCTGATAGCTTTCCAGCCCGACGTCCTCGAGCAGTACGACCTCGTCGGAATCGTGCTGCGGAAGAAGCATCACCGAGACGCTGGCCTGGTCGTTGAAAACGGGCGTCACGTCGGACAAGAGGATGTCCCCGGCCGGGCCGGTGCCGCCGGGCTCTCCCGTGATACGGGTAATCTCCATGAGGAGGCCGGTCTCGTTCTCACGAGCCCAGTCGGGGACACACCCGTCATCACCGCCGCAAAGGCGACGACGCCCAGAATCTGCAGTGACTTCATGACCATCCCTCCACGGAACCCTTCGGCTTTGACGGCACGCCCGGCCATCCGTATCAGCATCATCAACCCCTGATGATGCGCGGGGTTATGAACAGCAACAGCTCGTTGTTGCTGTTGGTGATGAACCGGTTCCGGAACAAGCCCCCAGAGAATCGGCAGGTTGGCCAGGAACGGTGTTCCGGCCCTGGGAAGTCTGCTCGTTGCTCTGGTAGATGCCGCCGATCACCGCGGTGGCCCCGTCCCGCACCAGCACCTGGGTCTTGGCCGACTGGGTGTTGATGGGGGGGATTCCGTTCACCAGGTTGGCGAAGTGGCCGAAGTTGTTCTCGACCTCGACGGTCAGGATCACGGTCCCCGCTTCGGTGATCTGCGGCGTCACCTTCAGGGTCAGGACCGCGTCCTTGAACGAGACGGTGACCGTGTTGTTGGCCACGGTCTGGATCGGGATCTGGACGCCCTGCTTGATCTCGGCGGACTGGTTGTTCTGCGTCGTGACCTTCGGGGTCGAGAGGAGGCGCCCGCGCCCCTGCCGCTCCAGCGCCGTCAGGGCGAGGTCGAGGTTGAAGCTGCCCAGGATGTTGCCGAGCGAGATGCCGATGCCG
>CAWBMG010000003.1:0-31239 GCA_963789815.1 uncultured Acidobacteriota bacterium
GAAGGTCACACCCTTACCTGGCTCCCTGAGCGCATCGCGCCCGGCGGGATGTCCCAACCCCGCCTGGCGCGCTGTTCCAACTCGTCCAATTCTGGGTTATCGTCTCGCGTGACCTTGTCTCTCTCACGCGGTGCGACCCTCGGAAACTATGAAGTCAGCGTCCTGCTCGGCAAGGGTGGGATGGGAGAGGTGTGGCGGGCATCGGACACGCGGCTTGGACGCGATGTGGCGATCAAGACGCTGCCCCCGGAATTCTCGGAGGACGTCGATCGGTTGTCACGCTTCGAGCGGGAAGCCAAAGTCCTCGCGTCTCTGAATCATCCCCACATCGCAGCCATCTACGGCCTCGAGGCATCAGCGGGGACGAGGTTCCTGGTCCTCGAGCTCGTCGACGGCGAGACGGTCGCGGATCTGTTGAAGCGCGGCCCGTTGTCGATGCCTGAAGCGCTGCGGCTGGCTCTCCAGATCGCCGAGGGGATTGAGGCCGCGCACGAGAAGGGCATCGTGCATCGCGATCTGAAGCCCGCCAACATCAAGGTGACCGCTGATGGCAGGGTGAAGGTGCTCGACTTCGGCCTCGCGAAGGCCTTCCACGCGGAGACTGGCGACGTCGGCAACTCGCCGACGCTGAGCATGACCGCAACCGCACAGGGCGTCGTCCTCGGGACCGCGGCGTATATGGCTCCCGAGCAGGCGCGCGGACAGGCGGTCGATCACCGCGCGGACATCTGGGCATTCGGCTGCGTGCTGTTCGAGATGCTGACCGCACGCCCGACGTTTCGCGGTGATCTGGTGTCCGACATACTGGCGTCGGTGCTCGTGCGCGAGCCCGAGTTCGCCGAGCTGCCGCCGACGATTGCGCCACGCCTCAGAGAGACGCTTCAACGGTGTCTCGAGAAGAACCCGAAGCGACGCTGGCAGGCGGTTGGCGACCTGCGCGTGGAGCTCGAACGAATCCTCGCCAACCCGAACGAAGGTCTCGCCCAGGCCGCGAGTGTGGCCTCGACGCCGAGAGCTGGTGTGAAGGCTGTGCTGCCGTACGCGGCGGCCGCAGCGATCGTTGCCGGAGCGGGCGCCTGGTTGCTGAAGCCCAATCCTGCTCCCGAGCCCCGACCACTCGTGCGCTTCGAGTTCGAGGTGCCCCAGGACGCCGCGAACCCCGCGTTCCGCGCGACTGGGCGGCCGGTGCTGGCGTTCTCGCCGGACGGACGCCACTTCGCCTACAACACGCCGCGCGGCATGTTTCTGCGCTCCATGGACACGCTCACGTCGCGTCTCATCCCGGGAACCGAGCCGGGGTTGACGAGCCCGTTCTTCTCTCCAGACGGCGAATGGCTGGCGTTCTGGTCGAACGACGCGTCGGGGCTCCAGAAGATTGCGATCAGTGGTGGAGCGCCCGTGACGATTGGCCCTGCCACCAACCCATTCGGAGCACGGTGGGGACGCGACGGCCAGATTCTCTTCGGGCAGTCCGAGGGCATCAAGCGCGTGTCGGCCAACGGCGGTTCACCCGAGCTGGTGATTGCGTCCAAGGATGGCGAAGTCATATACGGCCCGTCCCTCTTGCCCGACGGAAAGACGATTCTCTACACGCTGACCCGCGTCGCCGGGGGCACACGCTGGGATCAAGCCGAAGTGATCGCGCAGGAGCCAGGCTCTGAGCCCAAGGTGTTGATCCGCGGCGGAAGCGACGCCGTGTATGTCGCAACCGGGCATCTCGTCTACGCGGTTGGTAACGTCCTGTACGCGATCGCGTTCGATCCCGATCGTCTCGAAGCCGTGGGTGGGCCCGTCGCGATCGTCAACGGTGTCCAGCGCGCGACCGCCCCAGCGGCGAACACGGCCAGTGCGAGCTACGGCCTGTCGGATCGGGGAGACCTGGTGTATCTGAACGCCCTGACCGCCGCCACGACGCCGGAAAGCACGCTCGGCATCGCGGACCGGAATGGGGGCGTGCGGCTGCTGGACGTACCCAAGGCCAACTACCGCAACCCGCGCGTATCCCCCAACGGTCGCAGCATCGCGGTCGAAACCATTACGCCGACTGGTCAGAGCGTCGTGTGGGTCTACGATCTCTCAGGCACATCCGCGATCCGTCGCCTGACCCAGGAGGGCAACAGCTCGCGGCCGATCTGGACACCCGACGGGACGCGGGTTGTCTACGGCTCCGACCGGGAGAAGGCGCCCGGAATCTACTGGCAACTGGCCGACGGGAGCGGCTTGCCGGAACGGCTGACGACCGCCGCAGACGGATCCGCCCACTACCCCGAGTCGTTTTCACCCGACGGCAAGGTCTTATCGTTCGGCAGTGTGCGCGGACTGGGGGCTGCAGCCTGGGCGTTGTGGACGCTGCGCGTCGATGCCAGTGAGCGGAAACCCGAGCTCTTTTACGATCTGCCGACCTCCAACGAGTTCGGCTCGGTGTTCTCGCCAGACGGCAAGTGGATCGCGTATGCCAGCAACGCGGGACCGGATGCCAGCAGTCCCGCGACGCGGTTTGCCATCTACATCCAGCCCTATCCGGCCACGGGTGTGAAGTACGAGATCTCGCAGAGCGGCGGTGCGTGGCCGATCTGGGCGCCGGGCGGTCGCGAATTGCTCTACCGGCTCAACGTGACCGCGGGCGCCACTCCCAAGCTGAACGCGGTGGCCATCACCACACAGCCGGTCCCCGCGTTCACGAGCGAGAAAGCGCTGCCGATTCAAGGGTTCCTGCCCGTGGTGAACTACAGGGAATACGACATTCTGCCAAACGGGCGTGAGCTGGTGATGGTGTTCTCCGCGGCGCAGACGGCCGCGACCGCTGCTCCGAACCCGCGCATCCACACTGTGCTCAACTGGACCGAGGAACTGAAGGCTCGAGCGCCCCAGAAGTAGTTCACGGTTTCATTCCCAGATGCGCAAGGGCGGCCCGGGTCGTCGGATCGGCGAGCCGCTCGCGGAATGTCTTGACGCCGGACCGCTCCGTGCGCGCATGCGGCACCACGAAGTGGTACTGCTCATGCTGCACGGGTATGAAGCCGAGCCCCTCCGAGTTTCCCTGCTGCGCGCACACGGCCCCGAGCGTCTCCAGTGCCCACGGGAAACTGGCGTCGAGGTCCAGGACGCTCGGAGTTCAGCCTCCGCCTCGTCGAGCCGCCCGAGGTGTCGAAGCCCGCGCGCATAGTGATGGCGATAGATGAGGTTCAGCGGATCTTCCTGCAGCCCGCTCGCTATGGTCTCGACGGCTTCCGCGAGGCGGCCGATCGGCAACAGATAATGATTGCCATACCAAAGTCGCACGTCGCGAGAAATCGGCTCACGCTCCATCGCCAGCCGCCACTCGCGTTCCGCGCCGATCCAGTCGTGCCCGAAGCCGCCCGCGCACACAGCGAGCAAGGCGTGCGCCTCGGGCAGCGCGGGATCGACGCGCAACGCGTTTTCTTCGGCCGCGCGCGCCAGCGGCATCATTTCATGCGCCGACGAGAAGCCCATGTTCGCCAGCGCCGCGTACTACCACGAGCACGTGGGTGTGTTTAGCCTTGATCCGGTCGAACTCATCGCAGGCGATTTGCCCCGAGCGCAGCGTCGGCTTGTCGAAGCGTGGGCAGAGCTTCACCAGTCGGAGCTCAAAGCCGATTGGGAGCGTCTGCAGGCGGGGCGGCCGCCCCTGCCGATTGCTCCGTTACAATAGGGCCCGATGAGTGCGCATCCGCTCCACCAGGTACGATCATTCGACCGCGTTGGCCCGCACTCGCTCCGCGTGGAGTTCGGGGACGGTTCGACGCAGACCATCGATTTCACGCCGGTGCTTGCCGGCGAGCTGTATGGCCCGCTTCATGACGCCGACGTCTTCGCGCAGGTGCGGCTGGACCCTGAGGTCCACACGCTGGTGTGGCCGAACGGGGCTGACTTCGACCCTGCGACGCTTCACGACTGGCCACTGGTCGTGGACGAGCTCACCGCTCGTGCTCGCGCGTGGGAATCGACGCCGAGCCTTCACTGATCTGCTTGCCCGCTCGTCCTTGAGGACAGCTCAGCGAACCGCCAGGCTGTACCCAAAACTGTACCCCCTCTCGGTGGAACACGGCGTGATTTGGTGCGAAAACCTGATCCCGTGAATCGCGTATCTGAGCCCGTATTCGCGAAACCATCTCGCTCAGTACGACTCCAGCGAAGGTCAGGGTGCCGCGACTGTTAACCGGAGGGTTGCTGGTTCGAGCCCAGCCCGAGGAGCCAAAACCCGTGCGATCAAGAGGGTTTTGACTCCTATCTTTCTTGCCCTCGCCTCGCTCGCTGGATCCTGGACTCGCTCGGCTCGGGCGACGCGCGCCTTTCGGCGCGCGGTGTCATCGAGGGCGAGTTCGTTGCCACGTCTCTTTCAGTGTGTCGCTCGGGCGGCTTGGCGCGCCGAAGCTCGCTTGCGAGCGAAGGCCGGCCTCCTTCGGCGGGTGTCGTGTCCATTGGCACACCGGGCTGTGTTCAGGCGTCGCACGAGCCTAGCCGCTTCGCTCAGTCTTGGCTCCTCGGCCTCAGGCCGTCCTCGCTTCGCTCAGCCCGAGACACCACTCTTGTGTCTGAAGAGAGGCCAAGTTATTCAAGGCTCCCGAGTGGCCACTAGACACTAGAATGGCTCCGCCGGGTTAACAGCCACATGCGTTACTGGTGGGTCAATCAGAACCAGACGTACCGAGCGGAGGTGCGGGGCAACTTCATGTGGTCGCCTAAAGCCAACACCAACGGCGCGCGCAACCAGTTTTACGACAACATGCGCGAAGTGGCCCCGGGCGATATCGTCTTCTCCTACTGCGACACGAAAATCAAGGCAGTGGGAACGGCGACGGGCGTCGCCCAGACAGCGCCGAAGCCCGATTTCGGTAACGCCGGGCTGAACTGGTCAACGGAGGGTTGGTTTGTTCCCGTGTACTACTGCGCCTTGGACGAGCCGCTTCGCCCTAAGGATCACATCGCGGCTTTGCGCCCCTTTCTGCCTGAGAAATACTCGCCGCTGCAGTCCAACGGGGATGGACTGCAGTCGGTTTATCTCGCTGAGATGCCCGAATCGATGGCTCACGCCCTTATCGCCCTGCTCGGGCAAGGGTATTTCGACGCGTTGTCCTCGCTGACAGAGTTTCCAAGTAGCCCGGACGTGGAGGAGAACGGCGAGCCGACGATCGATGCCGAATTCGGTCCAACCTTCAGGGAACAACTGGTCAGGGCGCGCCGCGGTCAGGGAGTATTTCGAGCAAGCGTGCTGCTGTCGGAGACGGAGTGTCGTGTGACGCGCGTCGCCGATCCGAAGCACCTGAGAGCGAGTCACATCAAGCCATGGCGAGACGCGACTAACGACGAGCGGCTCAATGGTAAGAACGGACTGCTACTGTCGCCGCATATTGATCACTTGTTCGATCAGGGATACATCACATTTTCTAACAACGAGCGGTTGCTCGTTGTTCCAGAGGCCCGAACCGGCCTGCTGGACAAGTGGGGCATCGACGCCGGCGCGAACGTCGGAACGTTCGATCGCGATCAACAGGCTTTTCTGGATTACCATCGCGCCAGTGTTTATCGGGGATCAGGAACGTAGGCGCGCGGCGCGAAGGCTCAGACGGACGCACCTCTTCGGGGTACACTGAGCGGAAGACCGATGCCGCCTGAACCGCAGCGAGTCGTGCGCCTCACATCGTTTGCCGAAGAGGAGCGGAGGCGGCCGGCGCTGCGCTACTGGTTATCGCGGCCGCCGGCAGAACGCGTCGCGGCTGTCGAATATCTGCGGAGGCAGGTCGATGGATCTGGCGCCCGACTTCGACGAGTTCATCAGGTCCTTGACTGCCCGTGGCGTTGAGTTCGTTATCGTCGGCGCGTATGCCCTCGCGTTCCACGGCGCGCCTCGCTTCACGGGCGATCTCGACGTCCTCGTTCGACCCTCCCTCGACAACGCCGCGCGGCTGCTCAGCGCGCTCGAGGCGTTCGGTTTCCCCGTCCCGGAACTGAGTCCCGAGGTGGTGGTAGAGCGCGATCGGATGCTGCAGATGGGAGTACCTCCGGTGCAGATTCATGTCATGAGTGCCATCAGCGGAGTGGAGTGGGATGAGGCGTGGGCCGATCGCGTCACAGGGCCGCTTGGTCGCCACACCGTGTACTTTCTCGGCCGCGAGACCTTCCTGCGCAACAAACGCGCTGCCGCTCGTCCTAAAGACCTCGCCGATATCGACGCACTCAAGCCGGGGCGTGATGAGTAGACCCGCGCTGCTCGCGCGCTGGACCAGCTCAAGCCAGCGTCCGCAGTGAACAATCAGTGAACAATTTGCTCCCGAACACTAGGTAACAGCACCTTCCAATCCGAGCTACAGGCACGAAGAACCAACAAGATAGCCAACCTGCATCAACCTGTTAACCGGAGGGTTGCTGGTTCGAGCCCAGCCCGAGGAGCCAAACCTCGGGGCTTGTTCCTGTCCCCACACGGGTTTGGCTCCCTGTATCTCTTGCCCTCGCTTCGCTCGGGCGGCCGCCTTCGGCGGGTGTCGTGTTCATGGCATCACGGGCCGTCTCAGGCATCGCACGACTCGCTATCGCCTTGGGCGCCGAAGCTACGAGCCGGCGGGAGCAAGCGAAGGCGGCTCATCGTGCTTGGCACGAGCCCAGCCCGAGGAGCCAATTTCCTGAGGAAGATCGCCGATTTTGTATTCGAGCAATCCCTCAATGAAACACCGGAGGGTTGCTGGTCTATGAGCCCACATCTTTCGTTAGGTTCTTTCGAAACTCACTCCGCGACAACTCCGGCTGTACCCAAAACTGTACCCACCCGTGGACCTCGTTTCGCGCGGTTGGCCGCACTGCGAACAACTGGACTCCGGAGGCGAAGAAATGGCTTCGAAGCGAGCTCGATGTTGAAGCCGAGACACCTTCGATAGCGAGACTCGAAGGAAGCCGCTGGCGCAGCGCCCGACTATGGAGCTGCGAGTCAGGTTCCCGGGCTGTGGGTACCGTGGATCGAGGGAAGCGCTCGAGCATCGGCGTGATCGCGGAGCGCGAGGCGCCGGACATCGCCGGGAGATGGGCGAGGAGAGACACGATCTCCGTCACGTGCGGACACACGTCGGAAGCACCGCGAGGATCCCGTGTTCCTGATGATCGAGATCGCGCGCATGGCGGACATCCGCTTATCCGTAGACTCAACGATGATTGGGGCCTCCCGGTAATGGCAGCGCGAATCCCACAAGTCCGGCTGGCATACACTCCATCTGATGCCACACACGCTCGTGCAGCGAGGCCGTGAAGCGCTCGCGCGAGGCGCCTGGGAAGAGGCGCACGGCGCGTTCGAAGCGGCGCTCCAACCGACGCGCAGTCCCGAGGCTCTCGAGGGGCTCGGGGCCGCGTGCTGGTGGCTCGACGATGCCGCAGGCGTGTTCGAGGCGCGCGAAGAGGCGTATCGGCTGTATCGCGACCGAGGGGACCGGGCCGCGGCGGCGCGGATCGCGTTGTTGCTGTACTGGGACTACAGGGCGTTTCGAGGAGATGCCGCGGTTTCGAACGGCTGGCTCCAACGCGCGGAACGGCTGTTGGAAGGGTTGGACTCGACCCGCGAGTATGGGTGGCTGCGCTATCGCAAGGCCCAGGCGGCCCTCTTCGGCGATCACGATCCGGCGGCGGCGCGCGACCACGCCGTGGCATGCCACGCGATCGGTCGCGCCCAAGACTGGGTGGACCTCGAGGTCGGCGCGTTGGCGCTCGAGGGTTTGGCGCACGTCACCGAGGGTGATCCGACCGCCGGCCGGCTCTGCCTTGACGAGGCGATGACGGCCATCGTCGGCGGCGAGTTGACCGACCTGGCCATCATCGGGACGGCCAGTTGCCACGTCATCGCAGCGTGCGAGCGTACGCATGACTACGACCGCGCCGCGCAGTGGTGTGAGCGGCTCAAGGAATTCTCGGCGCGCTGGCGCATCCGACCGCTGTTTGCTGTCTGCCGTACCTTGTACGCAGGAATCTGCCTTTCACGCGGGGCCTGGCCGGAGGCCGAAGCTGAGTTGACGTCTGCGGCCAGCGAGCTGGCGGCCTCACATCCGGCAGCAGTCCCCGAAGCTCTCGCCCGGCTCGGCGAGCTGCGTCGCCGCCAGGGACGCTTCGACGAGGCCGCGGCGCTTTTCACCGATGCGGCGTCGCATCCGCTTGCGGTACTCGGGCGTGCCGCGCTGGCGCTCGATCAGGATCAACCGTTGGAAGCGCGAGAGCTCGTCGAGCGGTATCTGCGGCGAGTGCCCCCGCGCGACTGCACCGGAAGGATCTCAGCGCTCGACCTGTTCGTGCGCGCGGCCTCGGCCCTGTCGGATCGCGCCGCGGCCGTCGCCACCGTTGAAGAACTCCGAGCTATTGCAGCCAAGCTCGCGACTGATCCGATCCGCGCGATGACGGCCAGCAGCTCCGGCATTCTCGCGCTGGCCGACGCCGACTGGAACGCGGCTCGGACGGCATTTGAGGATGCGATTGATCTCTTCACGCACGCCGGCATGCCATTCGAGGCGGCACACGCCCGGCTCAATCGCGTACGGGCCCTCGAGGGTGCAGGCCGCCGATCAGATGCCCGTGCCGATGCTCGCGCGGCGGCTCGAATCTTCGAGACGATCGGCGCGGTGCGCGACGCTGGACGTGCCATCGAGTTGTGCAGCCGACTTGACTCGGATCCTAGCGGACCAGATCCAGCGGCGAGCCGTGCGTCCGGCCCCGGCCTCGATCGGCTCACGGCGCGCGAGCGCGACGTGCTCAGGCTCGTGAGCGACGGTCTGAGCAATCACCAGATCGCAAAGCGGCTTGGTCTCAGCGAGCACACCGTCCACCGCCACATCTCGAACATTCTCACGAAACTCGATCTGCCCTCGCGGGCGGCCGCCGCTGCAGCGGCAGCGCGGTCTGGCGCGATCTGAGCCTGGCCCGATCGGGCCATCCGAAGACGTCGCGGGTGCATAGCCCGATCTGGCGAAGCATTGCGATACGCGCCCGCGTAGCATCACGGTAGGAGGGATGCTCATGACAATCACGCAGACGCAGGGATCGGGTGCCGTCCAGGGCGCGTTGTGGGGCGCCGCCGCTGAAGACTGGGCGTCGCTGATGGAACCGCAAGGGCGGCCGCTCTTCGACGCCGTGCTCGCGCGCGGCCGCTTCACGCCAGGTGCGCATGTGCTCGACGTCGGCTGCGGCAGCGGCCTCTTCGTGCAGCTCATGGTCGCACGTGGCTGCGACGCGATCGGCTTCGATGCCTCGGAGCCGCTGCTCTCGGTCGCCCGCCGGACGCCAGGCGCGTCGTTTCATCACGGCGACATGGAGGCGCTGCCTTTTCCCGACGAGACCTTCGACATCGTCACGGGGATGAATTCATTTCAGTATGCTGCGGATCCGCGGCGGGCCCTCGGCGAAGCGAGACGCGTGTCGAAACGCGGCGCGCAGGTCTTCGTCGCGACGTGGGGGTTGCCCGAGGCGTGTGAGGCGGCCGCGTATCTGGCGGCGCTCAAGCCGCTGCTGCCGCCGGCGCCACCAGGCGCGGGCGGTCCATTTGCGCTGTCCGACGAGGGATCGCTCCGATCGCTCGTGGCGTCGGCCGGCCTGACAGCCGCAGTTGGTAGAAGATGTGGACGTCACGTGGCAGTTCGAGGACCTCGACATCGCCCTCGCCGCGATGCTCGCGGCCGGTCCGTCGATTCTCGCCATCCAGACGTCGGGCCGCGATCGCGTGCGGGCGACGCTCGAACGAGCGATCGCGCCGTTCCGGTTGTCGAACGGTGGATACCGGCTCGAGAACCGCTTCCGGTATCTCCTCGCGACGCGCGACTGATCGCACTGACAATGGACTAAAAGGAGCACAGAGATGCAACACGCATACGACGCAATCATCGTCGGGGCGCGGTGCGCCGGTTCGCCAACGGCGATGCTGCTGGCCCGCAAGGGCTACCGCGTGCTCGTGGTCGACCGCGCGACGTTCCCGAGCGACACCGTTTCCACACACGTGGTGCAGCCGCGCGCCGTCGCCGCGCTCGCGCGCTGGGGGCTCATCGATCGCCTGACCGCGACTGGCTGTCCGCCGATTCACACCTACGCCTTCGACTTCGGTCCGCTCACGATCGCGGGCACGCCGGGCACGAAGGAGACTCCGGTTGCGTACTGTTCCCGGCGCACCGTCCTGGACAAACTGCTCGTCGACGCCGCGGCCGAGGCCGGTGCGGAGATCCGCGAAGGCTTCGCCGTCGAGGAGGTCCTGATCGAAGACGGACGCGTCGTCGGCATCAAAGGGCGTTCGAAGGGCGCGGCGACGGTCACCGAGCGTGCCCAGGTCGTCATCGGCGCGGATGGCCGGTACTCGCTCGTGGCCGAAGCCGTCCGGCCCGAACAGTACAACGAGAAACCGCCGCTGCTCGCCGCCTATTACACCTACTGGAGCGGTCTTCCAATGGACGGGCGGTTCGAAACCTACATCCGGTCGCACCGAGGATTCGCGGCCGCGCCCACACACGACGGCTGGACTCTCACAGTTGGGGGATGGCCGCACTCGGAATTCGAGGCGAACAAGAAGGATGTCGAAGGCCACTTTCTGAAGATGTTCGATCTCGCGCCCGAGTTCGCAGAACGTGTACGCGGCGCGAAGCGCGAGGCGCCATTCGCGGGCGCAGCCGTCTCGAATTTCTTTCGGAAGCCGTACGGGCCCGGTTGGGCGCTCGTGGGCGACGCCGGCTACAACCGGGACCCGATTACGGCTCAGGGAATCACCGACGCGTTCCGCGACGCCGAACGCTGCGCGACCGCACTGGACCAGGCGTTCACCGGAGCTCGCTCGTTCGACGATGCGATGGGCGAGTACCAGCGCGAGCGCGACGAGGGAGTGCTGCCGATGTACGAGTTCACGTGTCAGCTCGCCACGCTGCAGCCGCCGCCGCCCGAGATGCAGCAATTGCTCGGCGCGATCCAGGGCAATCAGAAGGCCATGGACGGCTTTGCGCAGATGAACGCCGGGACGATCTCACCGGCGGAGTTCGGCGGTGTCGTGGCCGCCGCACAGGTCTCGAGCTAGCGTTCGTGGGCTTTTGACGACGGGTCGACTGTCGCGTCTTGATTCCCGGCTCAGAGCGTTGACCGTCAACGAGGCGACGACGTGTTCTTGAGTGGCCATTCTGGGCCAGACGTTTCCCGCCGTGGCCTCGATCGGAATTGGCCCCTGCAGCGAGAACCAGGGGGACGAAGCCGGCCCGCTGTGGTCGCGGCGGCGGGGGCGGCTGATGGTCCGCAGCCGTCGTACACCGCATGCGATGGCGGCCGACATGGCCCTGAATCTCGAGACTTGTCCGATCCACCAAATCCTGCGACCATACGACCATGACGAAGTGGATTGTGGCGGACGCCGAACATCTGGCAGGCCGGCCGCGGGTCCGCGACACGCGCATCTCCGTGGCGCACGTGCTGGAATGCCTGGCTGCGGGCATGACCATCCCTGATATCGTCGATGCCTATCCAAGCCTGACGGTCGAAGCCGTGCGGGGTGTCTTAGCCGAACTGGCCGAAGCTCAAGCCGCCGCGTGAAGGTGCTCATCGACGAGAACCTTCCTCGAAAACTCGTGGACGCGCTTCGAGCCGAGGGCCACGAGGCTGAATCGGTTCACACGCTGCACCAGCAGGGCGTCGACAACGGCACGCTCTATAGCCTGGCCTGTCGGGACTACGATCTCTGTTTCACGCGAGACGCCGGCTTCGTCCACAATGCCCGCCAAGGCGCGTCTCCCACACGGCTGAAGCTGTTGCGCGTGGTGATTCCCCAGCAGGCTCAAGATGAGTTCGTGAAAGTGTTCATCGCTCATCTTCGCGCCACCGATTGGGCCGACTACGATCATTGTGCCGATTGGCCAAGGCCGTGAACACAGGCGAGGGCTGGCCTTCCTGATCCCTCTCGCTATGTGTGCCCCAGGCAGAGCGTGACGATGTTGAACTCGTCGAACGCGTCGGGAGCGCTCAGAAGACTGTACCCAAAACTGTACCCCCTCCCGATGGAAGCTCGTGTGATTCGGGACGAAGAGTCGATGGTCGTGTCTTGTCGCTTCACGCCCATATCTATCGGGCGAAGTCACTCAGTACGTCTGAGCCATACATCGACACGCTGCGACTGTTAACCGGAGGGTTGCTGGTTCGAGCCCAGCCCGAGGAGCCAACTTCCTAAGAAGATCGCCGATTTTGTATTCAAGCAATCCCTCAATGAAACACCGGAGGGTTGCTGGTCTATTAGCCCACATCTTTCGTTAGGTTCTTTCGAAACGCACTCCGCGATAACCTCGGCTGTACCCAGAACTGTACCCACCCTTGGACGTCGTTTCGGCGGTTGGCGGCACTGCAGACAACCGGCCCTGGAATCTTTTTGGGCTGACGTGTTCGGCCATGCCCATGCTCGGATCGGACGGGCGATCACGGGAGGATCAGATTCGAGATCATCTCGTGTAGACCGCGGACGAGGTGATTCCGCTTGCGCAGGGCACACACTCTCAGGGGGAACGGGAAGAGCCGAGACGGTGCTGTCTGGTGTGAGGCCGACGGACCCTCGGTGTGTCAACCCCGCCGATGCGCCGAAGGCGTCCGGGAGCCCGCGACGTTGGTGCTTGACCGACAGTCCTCGCGGCGCGACGATTGCGCCTGTGAGCGCTCCGCACGCGAGTGACATCACACTCGACGTCGCCGCCGGCAAGGTGTTTCCCTGCGCGCCAGCCGGATCCGTGTTGTTAAGCAGCGCGCCGTTCGGATGGCGCGGCAAGGGGAGGGCACAAGGAGACCGATAGGCCGGTTGACTTGCTGAGCATTTCGAGTCTGTTGCGAAGGGCCTATTGTCCCAACTACTCTAAGCCTTGCTAAAGCGTTCCTATTGTCTGGGTGGCCGCCGTGCTGATGGCGACATGGCTGCCCGCCCGCCGCGCGGGAATAGGATGCCAGGGCATCAACTTCACCGCGGAACTATCCCACCGACGCAAATGTGAACCCGCGTTCTTGCGCTCGACTCAGTGAAACGATTCCTGACGGCACCATATGGGAGTTGGCCATCAGGTTACCGAGGACTTCCTTGTAGACGGCGTCCGCGGTCCCTCCGGTGGACTGCGCCAACCCGCCCACGAAGAGTCGAGTGGCCGTCTGACACACCGCAAGATGCACTCCCCGCTTGAGCACGGCGTCGAGAGTAATACCAAGGCTTGGCAGTGCCGCCGAGTGCGACGTTGAGTTGTAGACGTTAATCGTAGCCGGCTTCTGAGTCTGCGGATCGTTGAAGTTGATTCGCTGCGAAATGATGGCGCCGTACTTGGCCCAGATCGCGTCGTTGTACCCGAACATCGTCGAGAGATGTCGCACCACGATCACAACAGCCGAATCGGCGTCTTTCAAGCCGTATTCTGTCTGACTGGAGTTCAGAAAGTTGTTCGCATACAGCAACGCGTTCCCGAGCCCGGTGGCGGTGGTCGTGTCGAGAAGGAGCCGATGCTGGCCGGGTAGCTCGTCCAGCCAATTGTCTTGGGCATAGCGCCTCGGTTGGGGTCGTGCGCTTCCGGAGGATTGCGCCCGCAACGTCGCCCCACCTGCGACCAGCGTCGCGGCCCCGATAGCCGCAGAGACTCCCGTGCCGAGCTTCGAGAGAAACGAACGACGGGCCAACGGCAACCAACTCATACAGTTCCTCGCTTTCCAGACAAGTCGCGCACCTCTCGGAGCCAACTCGGTTGCGCTTCTTGCGGACGAGTGGCGACTATCCTACGGTTGGCCAGGAGAGGTCAAATAACGCCTGCCATGGCGAGGATCAGCCGGGGGATATGGAGATAGAATGCGCCCATGAGACGGTCAGGTGCGCCAAGAACGCGGAGCCCCATCACCCTCCTTGCCCTGGCCCTGGTGTTGGCCGTTTCACACGCACTACTCGCGGCTTCACCCGTCCTTTCCGCGGCAGGCGCAGCCGCTCTCGTCCAGCTTCTTGATGCGGCAACCCGCCGTGGCGACGTGCCGGCAGTGGTCGTGCTGGTGACCAACGCCGACAAGGTGATCTTCACGCATGCAGCCGGTCGGCGCGACGTGGCCGCTGGCGCGACGCTGTCACAGGACGCGATTTTCCGAATTGCATCGATGGGCAAACCGATGACCTCGGCCGCCATCATGATGCTGCAGGAATCCGGCCGGCTCGGGCTCGACGATCCGGCAGGTCGCTACGTGCCAGGTATCGATGCCTTAAAGGTCGTCACCCGCGTCAATCCCGACGGGTCGCTCGAATTGAGACCGCCGCGCCGCCCTATTACCATCCGGCACTTGCTCACGCACACCTCTGGAATCGGCTACTCGTTTTCGGACCCGATCCTCTTCAAGCTTCAGCAAGCGGGTAAAGGCGAACAGGATTTTCCTCTGCTGCACGATCCCGGCGAGAAATGGACGTACGGGGCAAGCACGAAGTATCTCGGCGACATCGTCGAACGCGTATCCGGGCAGTCCCTCGATACCTTCCTGCGCGCGCGCCTCATTGAACCTCTCGGGATGGCCGACACCTCGTTCGAAGTTGCCGCGGGCGCCCGCTCCCGCCTGGTGACGCTGCATCAGCGCGTGGACGGCAAGCTGATGGAGCGGCCGAACCCGGACGTCCCGAGAAGTGCTCGTACGGGGCGATGGCGGCCAGTTCTCGACGGCCCAGGACTACGGAGCGTTCCTGCGCATGTTCCTGAACGGCGGATTGGCAGGCTCCGCTCGTCTTCTCACCGAAGCGTCCATTCGTGACATGACGCGAGGCCAAATCGGTGGCCTGGTTGTCGGGAGACAGCCAGCCGCAAATCTACTCGTCAGCAAGCCATTCCCTCTCGGCGGCGCGAATGAGCACTGGGGATTTGGAGATTCGTGGAGTCTGGCCTTCCAGATCTCGGCGCCCACGATACTGCCTCACCGGCGTGGACCGGGCAGCTACAGCTGGGCCGGCATCAATAACACCCACTTCTGGGTCGATCCGGAACGCCGGATCGGCGTCGTGGTGCTGATGCAGGTTCTGCCGTTCTACGACGACGCCTGCATCAGGTTGCTGACCCAGGTCGAAGAACTCGTGAACCAATACTGGCGAGAGACGCCGCAGTAGGCCTCGAAGGAGCCAATGGCTCTGCAGCCGGGCATGCGCGTCGGCGTATACGAGATCGTGGCTCTCCTTGGAAAGGGGGGAATGGGCGAGGTGTATCGCGCCCGCGACGCGAAGCTCGGCCGCGATGTCGCGATCAAGGTCCTGCCCGAAGCCTGGCTGACGGATCCGGATCGGCGAGCCCGCCTGGAGCGAGAGGCCCGTGTGCTCGCCTCGCTCAATCACCCGCACATCGGCGCGATTTACGGCGTCGAGGAGGCCGGCGGTATGCCGGCGCTGGTGCTGGAGTTGATCGAGGGTCACACCCTGGCCGAACTCTTGTCATCGTACGAGCGTGGCCGCGTGGACCCCCAGAAGTCCGACGCCGCGCCGGCTTCGAGTTCGAGAGTCGGACTGCCGCTGAAACAGGCTCTCGAGATCGCCCGTCAGATTGCCAGCGCGCTGGATGCGGCTCATGAACGAGGCGTGATCCATCGTGATTTGAAGCCGGCAAACATCAAGCTCACCCCCTCAGGCGATGTCAAGGTGCTCGACTTTGGGCTGGCCACATTTCAAGCGGGCATTCTCGACGGTGGAATCTCCGAATCCGCCAGCATGGCCGATCTCGCTCTGACGATGAGCGCCGGCACGCTCCCGGGCACGATTCTCGGCACCGCGCGGTACATGAGCCCGGAGCAGGCGCGCGGGCGACCGGTGGACAAGCGGACCGACGTCTGGGCGTTCGGGTGCGTGCTGTACGAGATGCTGACCGGACGCACGCCGTTTGGCGGCGAGACCAGTTCCGACGTGATCGCCGGCATTCTGGAGCGGGAGCCGGTGTGGGCGGTGCTGCCAGGCACCACTCCTCTCCGCGTGCGACGGCTGCTCGAACGATGCCTCGCCAAGGATCCGAAGCACCGCGTCCGCGACATCGGTGACGCACGATTCGAGCTGGACGATGCGCTCGGTTCGCCCGACGCGCTACCGACGATAACCGGCGCTCTCGCGAAGGCGCCGGCGATGGCGCGATGGGTCGCTGTTGCCGCTGGGTCGGCCGTTCTGTCTGGCCTTGTCGTGTGGGCGCTCACGCCGCGGCGGCCGGCTCCGTCCCCATCCTGGTCGGTTTCGCGTCTCGTCGTGGCTCAGCCTCCGGCCGTGCCGCTGGCCGTTGATGCCGCACAGATTGCGGTGTCGCCCGATGGCCGCTCGGTCGCCTTTGTGGCCGGTCGCGGCAGCCACACGCAGATCTACGTCAGAGATTTGAACCAGTTCAACAGCACTCCGATTCCTGGAACCGAGGCAGGAAGCAACCCGTTCTTCTCGCCCGACAGCGAGTGGGTTGGATTCTCCGCCTCCGGACGACTGATGAAAGTCCTCCGCAAGGGCGGCACGCCGGTAACGGTTTCCGAAGTGTCGGCCGTGGTGGTATGGCAATCGGCGCCGAGGTGGGAGGTTGACGACACGATCCTGTTCACGCCGTCGGTCGGGGCTGGCATCTGGCGAGTGGCCGCCGGAGGCGGTACGCCGGCGGCCGTCACAAGCTTGGTTGGTGGCGAGAGCAGCCATCGCTGGCCCCAGCTCCTGCCAGGTGGGAAGGCGCTGCTGTTCAGTGCGTTCACAGGCTCTGACGAAGCCCAGGTCTACATCCAGCCGCTCGGCGACGGACCGCGCCGCCCGCTGTTCAAGGGTTCCGGCGCCACATTCCTTCCAACGGGGCACTTGGCCTACGTGCAGGCGGGGACGCTGATGGCGGTGCCGTTCGATGCGGCCCGCCTCGAAGTCAAAGGGCCCCCCGTGGCCGTGTTGTCCGGCATCATGGAAATGAACCGCCTTCGGAACAGTGCGCTCGGAAATCAAGCCCCGCAGGTGAGCTTCTCAGCGGCGGGTACGTTGGCGTACGTGCCGGCAGGGACACCCAAGCAAACGACCCTCGTCTGGGTCGATCGAACGGGCGTCGAGACACCCACCAAAGCATCCGGCGGCGCGTACTATCAGCCGCGCATCTCGCCGGACGGTCAGCGCGTGGCTGTGACCGTGCGAGGCGCCGACCACGACGATGTGTGGATGTACGATCTGACGCGCGAGACGTGGAGTCGGTTCACGTCGACCGGGAACAACGCCTTTCCCCTCTGGGCGCCGGATGGCCGCACGCTGACGTACGTGTCCGACAAGAACAGCCTCGACAACATGTATCGACGGTCTCTGGATGGAGGGGCCGAGGAGCGATTGCTCACCTCGGACCGACCCAACTATCCGTTTTCCTGGTCGCGGGACGGCGTTCTGATGTTCGTCTCGATTTCTCTGCGTTCCGCGCAGGACCTCTGGACCCTTCGAATGGGCGCGGAGCGAAAAGCGGCGCCGTTTCTTGAGACCCCCTTTGTCGAAGGGGCGCCGGCGCTCTCGCCGGACGGTCGTTGGGTTGCGTATGTGTCGGGCGAATCAGGTCGAAGCGAGATTCATGTCATGCCGTTTCTCGGTTCTGGAGAGAAGCTGACGATCTCGACAGAAGGAGGCAATGAGGCGGTGTGGTCGCGCAACGGTCGGGAGCTGTTCTACCGGAGCGGCGACGCCATGATGGCGGTGGAAGTGACGACCAATCCCCTGCTGAGCGCCGGCAAGCCGCGGCGGCTGTTCGAGCGGCCGTACGAGGTGAGCTCCGCGCTCTGGCCCGATTACGATGTGTCCACGGACGGGCAACGTTTCCTGTTGGTCAAGATGATCGAGTCGTTTGACGCGCCGGCCCAGATCAACGTCGTGCTGAATTGGAGCGAAGAGCTGAAGCGTCTCGTGCCGCCCCAGTAGCGGGCGAAACACACACGCGTCGGATATCCGACTCCTCAGCTCACTTCAGCTTGCGGGACACGTCCGTGTAGACCAGACTTACGAATCGGTCCGGCGCAATCGCGCCACCCATCCGAGCTCTCCACGAACATTCTGGATTTCGCGCGCGAGTTCTCGTCATTTCGGGCCGCAACAAACCGCTGACGGGCACCGACTCTGATCCCGGACACAGGGGCTCTGCTAGGTCTGATAACGGTTGTCGCGCCGTGCGTCGAAGCACAGGCGCGTCTGGAGCACGCAGAAGACTGTACCCAAAACTGTACCCCTCCCGATGGGAACTCGTGTGATTTGGTACGAAGAATCACTCGCTGGCTTCGGGCACTTTGACCCAATAATAACGAGGTCAAGTTATCTGGTACGCCACGATCGCAGATCGGCGAGCCGCAACTGTTAACCGGAGGGTTGCTGGTTCGAGCCCAGCCCGAGGAGCCAAATCCTCTGAATCAAGCAGGATTTGGCTCTTATTTTTCTTGGCCTCGCTTCGCTCGGCGGGCCTGCCTTCGGCAGGCGCTGTACTGTCCTCGATCTTCGGGGTAGATCGAGCCTGCTTCGCGCGGGCGGGCGCCTTCAGCGGGTGTCGTGTCCTTGGCACGGAGGGCGGTCTCAGGCATCACACGACTCGCTTCGCCTTGGGCGCCGAAGCTACCAGTACGGTGGGAGCAAGCGAAGGCGGCTCATCGTGCTTGGCACGAGCCCAGCCCGAGGAGCCAAATTCCTTAACGTTCTCGCGCAGCTCCTTCCTCAGATCATCCGATTGTGACGTGGACTGTGACATGTTTCTTGCTGCGCTTCGCAGTGCAGCGTTAGCGCTGCGGCACTTAATATCGCTTCCAGGTTCTGCTGACCCGCCGCTGTTCCACGCCCGGCCGGTTGTAATCGCACACGCCCTTCGGGAACACGGCTTTCAGACGCGCCATCTGGTCCGTGGTGAACGCCTGCTTATAACTTTTATGGTCGATCGGTTTCAGCTCACATTTCAGGATATCGTCGGTCAGCGGGCCCCCCGCCGCGATGCGCGGGTCGGCATGCGGCGGGTACATCTGGTTACAGCGACCCACGCCGGTGTAGGACGCAGGTTCCACGATCTTCTCGCCCTGGTCGCTAAAGCACGCGTCCGCCACGTCGACCGGCCTGTTGCGGGCCACCTTGGACGCGGGCGGATCGCTCGAACGATCCTTCGCGATGGCATCCAGCCACGCGTCCATCATTCGGATCGTGTTCACCTGGACGACCGCACCGGGACCCGAGCCCCGGCCGTTCGGCATTCGCAGGATCACGTGATTGTCAGCCCGGCCATTGGCGGCAACCAGACGGGCACGTGTCGCGAACGACCGAAACGAGTCGTGGATGTCGCCAGTCGGGTCTAGATACGGGCGCGAGTCGATGATCGGAATCGCTGCGAGCGACCCGCCGGCCGTGTTCACGCGCCCGGTTTCATACGCCAGCCGGAGCGCCACGGGATCCGCGACGCTTCGCGTCTTGACAATGTTGCCGTCGGCGTCGTATCCGCCGATGCGCTCGTTCAACTTCAGGAACTGTTCCGCGGTGATGGCGCCCGCGTTGAAGGCGACGAGACCGTACTGCACTCCGACGTTGTCGAGCGGACGCCGCGCGAACCCGTTCTTGGGATCCCGGCCGTAGACGTTCACTTCGTTGTCCTGAATTGTGCAGCGCGTCCCCGTGGGGTTTGTGCTCGGGTCATACATTTGCGACTTGGGGATGCTCGCGTCGCAGGAAGCCGGACGAATCAAGGTCGGCGAAAACGAGCGATTCCACGAGTCACTGCACGTCCGCCATGTGGCGAAACCCGACACGGCGGTCTTCTGCTCGTCGATCCAGGTCTGCGTGGCGCCGTCAAAAACGTGGGCGAGCAGCGAACAGTCGACCACGTTGGAGAGGACGGTCGCGATATCCGGGTAGCTGACGCTCGGCGTAAGGCCGTCGAGCAGGCCGGGGTAGTTCTGCGCGATCAGGTGCTGCTGCATCGATCCACCGGATCCACCAGTCCCGATCGTGTACATCGGTGCGCCGAACTGCGTGATGAAATGCTCCTTGACCATCATCAGCGTCTCGGCCGAGATCACATCGTCGCAGGCGTTGCCGAACACGTTCAGCGTGGACGCCGCCGACGCGTAACCTGCTGACAGCACGACGTCGCTGATCGCGCTGGCTCCCCGCCCCTGGCGATAGCCTGCAGAACAGCCGCCGCCGAAGGAGTACACCAGCCGGCCATTCCACCCAGGCGTTTTCGTCCAGGGATCGGGCAGCGGCTCACCCGGCGCGTGCAGGAACGCGATTTCATAGATGGCCCGATTGATGACGCCTCGTTCGCGACGGACGATGTAGTCGATCGTGCGCCCCTCGGTCGTAGTTGTTTGCGCGAGATCCGCGGGACGCCCTCCGGCGGGATCGTAGGGTTTGAATCCGGCTGGCAACGCGCCTGGCGTGAATCCTGGCGGGCCTCCCGCGCCGCGACCTACCGGCGGGCCGTCGTCTTGTAGACGTAGGTCACGACGGTCTTTGCGTTGCAATCGGCATCCAACGCAACCCCGAGACCGGCTTCTTCGGTCTGACAGACGAACGGCGTCTGGTGTGGACCCGAGAAGATTGGTCCTGTGATCGGATGGTTGGTCAGATCCAAACGTGCCACGGGCTTCCCATCGGAGCGGACCTCTAACGTGTTCTTGCCGAGCGTCAGGGAGTTGATGCGGCCGAGCAGCGGTCCACCCTGTCTCGTGACACGGAATGCGTTCGTCAGGTCCCGCCCGTTCACAGTCACACTGAGAACGGGTGACGCTGACGTCGTCGCGACGCCAGTGATCTCGATGAGCGCGTCGCCGCCGCTCACCATGTCGTGCCGACTCGACACGACGCGGACGTCAACCTTTTCTGCCGCGAGCGCGCTCCATGCGGCGGGAACGAGCGCGAGGAGCCCCACTATGACCACAAACATGCCGCGAACCCCAGTTAACCGCCGCATATGAGGCTCCTTTGCTGTTCGTCGAACTGATCGTCAGTTGCAAGCTCAGTCGTGAAGTTGGGCTCGCGTAGTATTCACTCCCATTTCGTCATTTGCAACACTTCGACGCGGCGCGAACGAAAACACTCCACGTGCTGGTGTGCGAGATGAGGTGACTAGCTCGTGATTCGCTGAGGGGCAGTCCCGACCAAGCAATTTGCTATGATCGTTGCGGGCACAACCTGTGCTCCCTGCACAGATCCAACGGAAGGGCGAGGGCGTGGTCAAGACTGTCAACATCACGACGGACATCCCGGCCAGTCGTGAGCTGCGAATCACGTTGCCGCCAGACGTGCCGATGGGGCCCGCCGACATTGTCGTAGTGGTCTCCTCGCCCGGTGTTGCGAACGGGCGCACGCTCGGTGATTTTGTGGACTCGGAATTCTTCGGGATGTGGCGGGATCGCTCGGACATCACGGATAGCGTCCACTTCGCTCGTGGACTGCGCTCCGAAGGCTGGAAGCGCTCCGCGTAGATGGTTCTGGTCGACACCGATGTCGTGGTCGATTGCCTGCGCGGTACAGCTCCATCGAGAGAATGGCTTCAACGCACGTCCACTGAGGCCTTGGGCCTTCCGGGCGTGGTGGCGATGGAACTCCTGATCGGTTGTCGGAATCGTGCGGAGATCCAACACCTTCAGAGATTCCTCGACACGTTTTCGATCGTCTGGCCGGACGCGTCCGAGTTTGCGCAGCGTATGAGCTGCTCGCAGAGCATCGGCTCACGTCGGGGCTGGGGATCCCGGATTGTCTCGTCGCCGCGATGGCGCTCGTCCGGAAGGCTCGCCTACACGTTCAACTCGAAACACTTTCGAGTGATTCCGGGTGTTGACGCCCAAGCGCCCTACTCGCGTCAGTAGTCCAACCTCGAAAGACTGTACCCAAAACTGTACCCCCTCCCGATGGGAACTCGTGTGATTTGGTACGAAGAATCACTCTCTGGCTTCCGGCACTTTGACCCAGTAACAACGAGGTCACGTCACCTGGTACGCCACGATCGCAGCCCGGCCCGCCGCGACTGTTAACCGGAGGGTTGCTGGTTCGAGCCCAGCCCGAGGAGCCAAAACCTTTCGGGGCTTGTTACTTGTCCCCTCACGGTTTTGGCTCTGTGTCTCTTGCCCTCGCTTGGCTTCGGGCGGCTGCCTTCGGTGGGTGTCGTGTCCATGGCACTCCGGCCTGTCTCAGGCATCGCACGAGGCTCAGAAGCAACAGGCCAATCAGCAGACGAATCACGTTCTCGCCGAAAGTGTTGGATCGCCCTCGTGCCGCTCATCGCGTTCGGCGTGATTCTGGTTTCGGCGTTGGCAGCAGCGACTCCATCAGCATAGGAGCGGAGGGTCTGGTGGTGACCCGATGTCTGAATCCGTCTATCTGGATTGACGCTTATGGTCTGGCTTGGTAGAATCTGTCTAGTCAGGTAGACGAATGCAAATCACGGGCGGGGCGATCCTGAAGATCCTTCGCAAGTATGGTTGCAAGGAGGTTCGTCAGAAGGGGTCGCATGTGCGCGTGCAGTGCGGGACCTGCGTAACGACGGTGGCCGTTCATGCTGGTGAAACTCTTCCAGCCGGAACGCTCAGCAGGATTGAGCGCGATCTTGCACCGTGTCTTGGGAAAGGATGGTTGCGGAAATGACGTATCGAGCCGTCTACGAACGCGAGCCAGACGGCCGCTGGACCGTTGCGATCCCGAAGGTGAAGGGGTGCCACACCTATGGCCGCACAATCGAGCAGGCGCGTGATCGGATTCGCGAAGCGCTCGGGCTGTTTGTGGACAATGCCGACACCGCAGAGATCGAGGACGATGTGCGCATGCCAGCAGCGGTGAAGGGGGCCGTGCGCAACGCACGGCAGATGCGACAGAAGCTTGAAACGGCTCGCGTGCAGGTCAGTGTCGCGGAGCAGCGAGCCGTCCGCTATCTCCGGAAGAACATGAAGCTCGGGCACCGTGATGCTGGCAGCATTCTGGGACTGTCCCATCAACGAGTGCATCAATTGGAGAAGCAGAAGGCCGGCTAGAACTGAAACCGAGCCTTCTGGTTTCTGGTGAACAATCAGTGAACAATTTGCTCCCGAACACCAGGTAACAGCAGGATCCCATCCGAGCTAAAGACACGAAGAACCAACAAGATAGCCAACCTGCATCAACCTGTTAACCGGAGGGTTGCTGGTTCGAGCCCAGCCCGAGGAGCCAAACCACCGAAGGTGGTTTGATCTCCCCGGCCTGTCTCAGGCATCGCACGACTCGCTCCGCTCATCGTGCTTGGCACGAGCCCAGCCCGAGGAGCCAACTTCCTAACAACATCGCTGATTTCGTGTTCCAGCGATCCGCTAATGAAACACCGGAGGGTTGCTGGACTCTGAACTCCCATCGGTCGTTAGGTTCCTTTGAGATTCGCTCCCCGACGACCACGACTGTACCCAGAACTGTGCCCCCCTTGGACCTCGTTCAAACTCACGAACGGTGTAGATCTTGGCCACGCGACCCTTCCCACGGACCGAAGATAGACACCACGGCGTGTACCGCGACGAATCCCGTCCGCGCGACCCTAGCCGCTATACTTTCAGTCGTTTGGCTCTCAGTCCAGGCACACGTCTCGGCCCGTACGAAGTCACCGCACAAATCGGCGTGGGCGGGATGGGCGAGGTCTACAAGGCGACTGACACCAATCTGAAGCGCGCAGTCGCCATCAAGGTGCTGCCGGCATCAGTCGCCAGCGATGCGGAACGACTCGCTCGATTCCAACGCGAAGCCGAAGTTCTCGCTGCGCTGAATCATCCGAACATCGCCGCGATCTATGGCCTGGAACGATCGGGTGCCACCACTGCGCTGGTGATGGAGCTGGTGGAAGGGCCGACGCTTGCTGACCGCATTGCACAAGGTGCGATCCCAATCGATGAGGCGCTCCCCATCGCCAAGCAGATCGCGGAAGCCCTTGAAGCCGCGCATGAACAGGGGATCATCCACCGCGATCTGAAACCCGCGAATATCAAAGTCCGCGGGGACGGCACGGTGAAGGTGCTCGACTTCGGGCTGGCGAAGGCGATGGAGCCTGATGCGGGTTCCTCGCCCAGCGTCTCGATGTCGCCGACGCTGTCGCTGCACGCGACGATGGCCGGGGTAATCCTCGGCACGGCGGCGTACATGTCGCCGGAGCAGGCACGTGGCAAGACCGTCGATAAGCGCACCGACATCTGGGCGTTTGGTGCGGTGCTCTACGAAATGCTCACCGGCAAGCGGGCATTCGAGGGGGAAGACGTCGCGGACATCCTTGCGCATGTTCTTACGCACGAACCCAACTGGGACAAGCTTCCACGCGACGTGCCGCCGCGCGTCCGCGAACTGCTGCGCCTGTGCCTTCAGAAGGACATGAGAAAGCGGCGTCGTGACGCGGGCGACGTAGTCATTGATATCGACCAGATATCGGCGGAACGGCCGCAAGACGTCGTCTCCCTGCGCTCCGCAGGAAACGCACGGTTAGCGTGGTTCGCAGCCGCGGTGTTCGCGGTGTCGGCTGCCGTCGCAATCGGATTCGCTTTGCGCTCGAGTCCGGTCGCGCCCGAAATGCGTCTGGAGATAGGGACGCCGTCGATGGGGTCGCCAGCGCAGTTTGCGCTGTCGCCTGACGGCCTCAGCGTCGTGTTTGTCGCATCCAGCAACGGTCCGCAGCGGCTTTGGCTTCGCCGCCTTGATAAGCCCGAGGCGCAGCCGCTTACAGGGACGGAAGGAGCGGGATTTCCATTCTGGTCGGCCGATAGCCGGTCTATTGGATTCTCTGCTTCGAATAAGCTCTTCAGAACGGATCTCGACGGCGGACCATCACAGGCGCTGGCGGATGCGCCGGCCTACGTTGGCGCAGCCTGGAACCGGGATGGCGATATCCTGTTTGCACCGTCACTGACAGGTCCGATCCTGCGAGTATCCGCTTCGGGTGGCCCGTCCACGGCGGTGACGCGTCTGGATCCGCCTCATGTATACGGGCACCTGATGCCGCGGTTCCTGCCGGACGGAAGGCATTTCCTGTTTTTCGCAGCAGGAAGTCCCGATGCTCAGGGAATCTATCTAGGCTCGCTGGATGGCGGCAATCCCAAGCGATTGAGCGCTGCCGACGCGCATGCTGAATATGTCGAACCAGGCTATGTTCTGTTCATAAACCAGGGAACGCTGCTGGCTCGCCGTCTCGATCTCGCCCGAGGTGAGTTGACTGGGCAACCACAAACTGTGGCTGCTTCGGTCCCTTATATTGCCGCATTAGGTTTTGGCTCCTTCTCTGCATCCGCAAACGGCCGGATTGCGTACCGGTTCGGTCCGGCTGCTCGCCGCCAACTGATGTGGCATGACCGCGCAGGCGGGCGTTCCGATTCGGCCGCCGAGCCTGACCCCAATGAGCTACAGTCTGCCGAACTGTCTCCCGACGGCCGCCGCGTCGCGCTGGATCGCACGGTCCAGGGCAACCGTGACATCTGGCTCTTGGAGCTCCAGCGTGGAAGCGTCACGCGCTTCACATTCGACCCGGCCCAGGACGGCCTTCCCGTGTGGTCGCCGGATTCGACCCAAATCGCGTTCGAGTCGAAACGCAAGGGACCCTACGACCTCTACTTGAAAGCGGCAGGTGCTGCGGTGAGTGAGCGACCACTCCTGGAATCCATCTACGATAAATGGCCGCTGGACTGGTCCAAAGATGGAGCATACCTGCTGTATTTCGAAGCGAATCCGAAGACCGCCGGCGATTTGATGGCGTTGCCAATGAAAGGCACAGATAGGAAACCCATCGTGATCGCAGGCGGTCCGTTCGCAGAACAGAACGGACAATTCTCACCAGACGGACGATGGGTGGCCTACCAGACGAATGAATCTCGCCGGGATGAAATCGTCGTCCAGAGCTTCCCAAATCCTTCGATGAAGTGGCAAGTCTCTAACGATGGCGGCGTCCAGCCGCGGTGGAGCCGCGACGGGAAAGAGTTGTACTTCATTGCGCCGGACTTCAAGATGATGGCTGCGCCCATCACAGTCTCCGGCGCGACTTCGGAACCAGGGAAGCCGGCTCCGCTGTTTCAAACGCGCATCGCAAGTGTTCCCAAACCACAGTATTCCATCGCGGCCGATGGTCGTTTTCTGGTAAATGAGCAGACCGAAGAATCAGCGGACACGTCAATCACGCTGATCTTCAATTGGCATCCTTAGCCGGGGAAATAGCTGGCGAACCGCCATGAACATCGCGCGGGCCGGCACGCCGGCGGCTCCTCAGATCCAGGTCGTGGTCAACTGGCTCCAGATCCATCCAGGCGGGCCCCTCTTTTGCCGTGGACGCAGGGCTTACCTTTGCTGTCCTATAGTGAAATCACTATAACTTATGTGGCCACATGACCGACGACCGACCTCTGCGGCCGGTGATCTGGGTTGGCACGAGCCGGAAGGACCTCCGGCGGTTCCCCGAACCAGTGCAGGACCACGTCGGCTATGCCTTGTATGTCGCACAGCGCGGCGGCAGGCACCGCGACACGAAGGTGTTGTCCGGGTTTGGTGGGGCGGGGGTCGTGGAGGTGGTGAAGGACTTTCGCGGTGATACGTTTCGCGCCGTGACACGTACGGCACGCGGGCGCCGTGTACGTCCTCCATGCGTTTCAGAAGAAGTCGAAGACCGGGCGCGAGACACCACAGCGGGACATCGAGATGGTCAGACGGCGGTTGCGCGAGGCCGAGCAGATCGCCAAGGAGAGGGAGTCATGAGCAGAAGGGGATACGAGACCAGCAGCGGTAACGTGTTCAAGGATCTGGGTGTGCCCCAGGCTGAGGAGCATCTGCGTCAAGGCGCAACTCGTCCTCAAGATCGACACGCTCATGAAAGCGCGGCGCCTCACGCAAGCGGAGGCGGCGCGCGCTGTTTGGCATCCGGCAGCCGGACGTGTCGAAGATGGTGCGGGGCGAGTTTCGGCAGTTCTCGGTTGAGCGGCTCTTACGGTTCCTCGTGGCGCTCGATCAGGACGTCGAGATCGTGATCAGGCCCCATCGCGGCCGTCGGCAGCGCGCCCGCGCTCCACGTCTCCTGACCGAGGCGCCGCGTTCGGGACGAGGGCGCACCGGTTCACCGGTCATCGCGGTGGGCGCAGCGCGAACCGAGGCATCCGCTTCGCGGGTCTCGAGGTGTCAGGCGACGCTAAGTTGTCGAGACGCTCGCCAAGGCGCAGGCAGACTGTACCCAAAACTGTACCCCTCCCGACGGACATCCATGGGACTCGGTACGACGAACTGGCCACCGCTGGGCCTCAGTTCGAGCCCGTCTCTATTGGGTGGAATGCCTCAGTGTGACTCGATATCAGAACACGTCGCCGCGACTGTTAACCGGAGGGTTGCTGGGTCGAGCCCAGCCCGAGGAGCCAAACCCGATGCGATCAAAACGGGTTTGGCTCCCTCTTTCTCTTGCCCTCGCTACGCTCGGGCGGCGCCTTCGGCGGTGTCATGTCCATGGCACCACGGGCGGTCTCAGGCATCGCACGACTCGCTCCGCCTTGGGCGCCGAAGCTACCAGCCGGGGAGCAAGCGAAGGCGGCTCATCGTGCTTGGCACGAGCCCAGCCCGAGGAGCCAATTCCTTTCTGTGAATTCCGGACGGATGGGTAACAGGTCAAGCTCTCTTCTCGTGGCGCAGCGGGGCCCGGCGCCGCTGACCTCGTGGTAGAACTACGGCCATGACGAAACTGCGCGTTGCTAGCGTCGCGGGGCTGCTCCTGTCGTTGATCGCGCCAGGGTACACCGCGGCGCAAGCGTCGATTCGTGACGGCGCCTTGCAGGACTGGACGCAGCTGAAAGACACGATGATGAAGATGTCGGAGGCAATGCCGGAGGAGAAGTTTGGCTACAAAGCCACGCCTCCCGAGCGAACCTGGGCCGAGCAGATCCTTCACGTCGCAGAAGCGAACGTCAATCAGATCGGGCGGCTCGGGCCGAAGGCAATGCCGCCGGTCGTCAACATGAAGGCAACGTCGCGGGCAGAGATCCTCAAGGCGCTCGCCGACTCCTTCGACTACGGCACCGCGGCGCTCAACGAGCAGACCGACCGCACGATGGTCGAGGCGGCGACCAGCACGCGATTCGATCGCTTCATGGGGCCGTCGGTCAAGGCCCGCGTCGTCTACTACGTCATCGGCCACACCTGGGACATCTACGGTCAGATGGTCGTCTACCTCCGTCTTAACGGCATCACTCCGCCGGCCAGCCAGCGGTTCTGACATCCTTCCTCCCGCGACGCTTCGCGTTCCGGCTGGCTCTCAGTAGGGATTTCTGTCTTAGCAGTTCTCAAAGACGGTGAAGTGATGGTCGTGGATGCGGGAGCGAACGCGAGCGCTCGTGCCGGCTGGCGAGGAACCGACTCCCGCCGCCTCCACCAAATTCCCTAGTTGTAAGCCACGAGGACTACGACGCTGTCGAGTTCTGCGAACAGCACATTCCCCCCTACTGGCGCGCGTCAATGCGCGGTGGCGGCCGGTCTCATAGAGATAACGGCTGCTCAATTCGAGACCGGCGGTAACGGCCGGTTGTACTGAATCGGGCAGCCCGGCTGGAAGAACTGGGCCTCAGCGGCACGACGGCAGAACGCCTGCGTGTTGCGCACCTGTCTCTCGATGGCCGAGACCACTTCTGGCAGGGGAAACGGTTTCTGCGCGTGCACAGCCAGATTGGTGTCGACTTTGATCTTGCGGTAGTCGACGTTGTTCATCAGGCTGTCGCCCCACCAGTTGAAGTCCCAGTCCTGCGTGGTGAGATCCGCCTCGACGAGCAGGTTCGACGCCGGGACGTGGACGATCACGCCGTCCGCCATGTGGTAGTTGCCGATGATGTGGTAGATGTCGATCTCGTTCGTCGCGTCCTTCAGCTTCAGATGATCGTCGACCGGCATGAACTTTAACGGCTTGGGATTCCGTCCCAGGGCGTCAGGAAACAGCCTGGCGGGACGACCCACCATTTCGCGGAAGATGCCTTCGTTTCCTCGACGTGAGATGACCGTCAACCCTTCAGCGACGGCTGCGCGAAGCCCCACGCTGTGGTCGAAGTGGTGGTGGGTCTGGATCACCTGTGTGACGCGCTTACCGGGCACGAGTCCGTTGACCGCTTTGAGGATCGCCTGAAGTGCGGCATCCGTACGGTTGGCCTCGACCATGGTGATGTGGTCGTCGAATTCGAAGAAGGTGTTGCCGTTCATGAACCACACGTGGTCGGCGACCTTCATCGGCGTCGGGTTCGCACTGCCTGCCTGCGGCGCACCCTGCGGAGGACGGGGGGCGCGGACTGAGGCCGGCGCACTCAGGTCGTCAATCGTGGCATCGACGATGTTGCGATCGACGTAGAGTTTGCTTTGCACCACGTTACGAAAGTCGATCGTGGTCGCGATGCCAGTCGGCAGTTGAATGCCTTTTTCCGGTACGTAGCCAGCAAAGGCGGTTCGATACGTCACGTCTCCAAGGTTGGCGTTTGGGCCGACATAACTGACCCACGCAGGAAGATTCGACGTGCCATTCACCGCCAGCGTCAGCAGATCACCCTGACGCACGGTGATGTCGACGAGCTGCAGGTCTCCCTGCTTCCGGAGGTTCGACAGCTTGCTCGTCGGATCGAGCGCGGCCCGTACCAGATCGTGATCGGATGGGCGAGCAGCTCCACGCGACGCTGGCGGGCGGCTGCGGGACCCGCGGGTTGTGGCTGTTGCACACCTGTTTGAGGAGCAGCCAGGAATCCTCCGCCGATGTTGTAAGCGATATCGCCGTCTAGCGTGTCGTTGGTCCGATTGAGTCCGAGTTGCCCGGCCGTCGATGCGAAAACGAAATCCATTTTCAGGCGTTGCTGCACACGCGTACGCCAGTGCTCGAGATCGATGGTGCGTGTGTGCTCGAGGACTTTCTGCCACTTCTGAGGAGCGGCCGGGTCGCCGGTGATGTTGCCGCCGCCGTTGAAGTACGCCAGCTCGCCGTAGCCGATGATCTGCAGCGTCTTCACTGCCATGACTCGGTCGCGGCCGCCGAGCGCATCAGCGGCACGCGTCACGAGCTGCAGTTCGGAAGTGCCCTGACCCGCGATGCGAATCACGAGCGCCATGGAGATCGTCAGTGCCAGTGAAAGAACAACGGTCCTGTTGGGCATCGCAACTTCCTCTTCGCGAAAGTGACAAGCATAACCACAGTTGTTCGTCTTGCGTGCGCAATCCGTGGTCATCGAGTCGACCGATGGCAGGTATCGCATCTGGCGATGCACGTGGAGCGTCACTCTTGTGCGAGCCTTTCTCCGTGCACAACCTTGCGTGGCCACACATTCATAGACGGGCAAGAGCATTCCTGATCATCGTCGTCATTGTTGGAGCATCAGGATCGTCAGGTGCTCAGTGGTTCAAATCGCGAGCCCGCGCGCGCCGCGCACAGCGACTGGCGAAGTCGATCTGACAGCGGCACCCCCGCGACTGGCGAATGGAAGACCAGACTTGTCTGGCGTATGGATGACGGCGGAGCCTCTCTGCGTCATCCGGGGGACAGCACCGATCAGCGAGCTTCTGAAGATGAACCCTGCGTCGCGAACGTGCCCGCCGCGCACAGCCAGCTTCTCGCGTCAGAGCATCCACATCGGCATCGACATGCCGGGCGGGCTGCCATACCAGCCGTGGCTCGCCAAGCTCGTTGACGAGCGCACGGCGAACCAGGCGATCGATGATCCGCACATCCGATGCCTGCCCGAGCTTCTTCTCCGTGCATACGGGCTCCCTCACTATCTGAAGTTCGTCCAGACACCGGATCTGCTGGTGATGCTGAACGGTACAACGGCACCTACCGCCAGGTCTTCACGGACGGCCGCCAGCTGCCGGACGCCCCGAATCCGTCGTGGCAGGGCTATTCGACGGCGACGTGGGCCGACGACATGCTTGTCGTCGACAGCATCGGATTTCGCAACGACCTGTGGATCGATTGGGACGGCAGCATAATCACGGAGACCGCAAAGGTTCGCGAACGAATCCGACGCCCCGACTTCGGCCACCTCGAGATCGAGGTCACCGTCGATGACCCCAAGGCATATACAAAGCCGTGGACGGTGACCCTCCGTCAGCAGTTCGCAGCGGATACCGAGCTGATTGACGAAGTGTGTGCGGAAGGCGAGCGGTTCTCGACGAAACTCAAGTGACTACCACTCAGAGTCCGCGACGCGCGAGGGCAATCCGGCTGCATCCCTCGATCACGTCGAGGAACCTCTGATATTCGTCGCGGCCGACGACAAAAGGATGTGCGGCACCGCGTCCACGCGACGAGAGCCGCGTCAGCCAGTCCTGGA
>CAWBMG010000004.1:0-316947 GCA_963789815.1 uncultured Acidobacteriota bacterium
CGCCGCAGGAGCCGGTCGATGGCGCGGCTTCTCGTCTGCATCAGCAGCCAGCCGGTGACGGCGGCGTCGTAGCGAGCGGACTGCCGCGCTTGAGAAAACACCTCCTGCACGATGTCCTCGGCGTCGGATTGGTTGCGAAGTATGCGCACGGCCAGATAGACGGCCTTTGGCATAGTGGTACATCACACAAGGCACCCTCGTCGCCTCGAGCGATGCGCTCCAAAAGGCGCCGGTCAGGTGCGGACTCTACCACCCGCAACCCCGCCCGTCCCACCGCCATCGCCAGCAACCACATATCTCTACGTGGAAGGAATGGGGAGGCTCATGTCAAGGTTACTCAGGCCTGCTCACAAAACTCCCAACTCCCAACCTCTCCTTGTCCAACTCCCAATTCCCAACTTCACCTTGTCCAAGTCCCAACTGTTGGGAGTTGGAGGTTCAGGTGGCATTGACAGAGTTCCTTACTGTCGAAAACGAGCCCAAGGTGAGCGCTGACGTCGGCCTGCCCAGGCCTGCGGCCCTCACCGCCAGATATGCCTTTCGTGAAACCCACGCGCGCGCCCCTCCACCTGCGGTGAACGCGCCCTCGTGCTGGTAAACGACAGCGGGCCGAACCGATCCCCGTGTTAAACAGGCCACCCCCTCCCCACGAGATAGGGAACGATGGCGCGACGAGGGAGGGGAGAAGGGGCGGAGTTGCGAACGTGAGGTTCCGGTCACGAGCAGGTCCCGGTCCTTGGGCCAATCATGTAGACGATTTCTGCAACTACCGCGACGCGCGGCGACAGATACCACCTCGCCGAGCCGCCCACGAGTGTGTGAGAGATGAACGCGTCATCGAGAAACCCGGCATACCCGATCGAAAATTCGGCGGCGCCGCAGGCACCACATTGCGAGGTTGTCTGAGCGTGGGCCAGTGGCGCCGACAGAACGCTGTACGCGGCCCCCACTACGAGAATCACCCTTTTCAGCGTCATGGTTGTCACCTCAATCCTCACTGACCAATGTGAAAACCAGATGCCGACCGGCTCAGGATTGTGGCTCGGATTCGCGCCTCGGCACCTTCGGCTAAAAGATTTGGGTGCAGCTTGATTCCAGTTGTGGATAATAGGCCGCAACGTGCCCACCCCCCGGGCTCACGATCGCGTTGCAACACTTTGGGAGCTGGCCTGGAACAACGAGCGGCTGTCGTGCGTCGTCTGTCGTGGCACGGACAGCTTGCGGCTGCGTCATCGAGTCCCCACAAGCATCATGGTTTCTGAGCACTTCACGATGCAGCCTCGCGCCGTCGCGCGTGTGCGTGCGCTCCGCGACGCGTTGCGCCGCCGCGGCTGGGACAACGCCCCCCCCTTCTCCCACGTCAAAGGCTAAATTTCACAGCAGCAACGAACTTCCACCCCCGTAGGTTCGGCGCGGTTCCTCACAGCCGCGGAGCGACTCGGGGGCACGCCCTCCGCGCTTCCGCGCCTCCGCGTTACGTGGAGCATCGCGGACACCCGCGCAGGCTAAAGCCTGCGCGTCTGTGGCCCCGTCAGGTGTGACGACAGGCGCACGCGCTGCAGTTTGAGGAAATTCGAAGGCCCTGGACCGAGATCAGGCGTCATGCTGACGAGGACGATCGCCGACCCCGGCGGGACCACATGCTGCTCCACAAGCTGCGCACCGATGCGACTCGCCGCTGAGTGCAAGCTGCCACTCAAGTCCGTGACGAGCGTCACTACCAGGCCAACGCGAGGCGCCGAGACACAACCTCTTGATCGGTCGCGGCGACGATAGTGGTTCGCGGTCTCGACGCAACAGCAAGCCAGCGGTTTTGCCGCCTCGAGTCACGGCGACATCGCAGGGCGTGGCCTCGCTCGGCCACCACTTCGCGCATGGCGCCGCCCGTGACCCGCGAGGACGTGCGCCTGTTCGAGTGCTACAGCGCTGTTCAACGGGATCCGCTCCGCCGTCGGCGAAGAAGCGATCGAGCGTCTTGAATCGCCTTGACCGGATACGCGCCTATTGCCGTCTCACCCGCAAGCATGATCGCATCCGCGCCCGTCGTCCACCGCGTTGGCGGCGTCGCTGACTTGGCGCGGCTGGCCGCGGTTCTTCACCATCGATTCGAACACCTGGGTGGCCACGATCACTGGGACAGCCCAACGCCGCCGCCGCCTCGTGATCTCTTTCTGAACTCGCGGCACCGTCTCGAGAGGCGACTCGAGACCCAGGTCGCCGCGAGCGACCATGACGGCGTCGCACGCGTGAAGAATCTCCTCGATTCGGCGATCGCCTCTGGGCGCTCCAGGCTTTTGCAACGAGCGGGACGTCACCCCACCGGCGTAAAGCGGCACGCGCTTGACGTAAGTCCTGGCACGCTCTGGACAAAGCTCATCGCGACAAAGTCAACGCCAGTTTTTCACACCGAATGTCCGAGTCTTCCGACGTCCTTGGGCGTCCGACCCCAACGCCGGCAGAGGAACCCCAGGCGCATTAATGCCTTTGTGCTCCCGAGCATTCCTCCTCAGACGACTGTGGTACCGTATCTTCCGTCAGTCGCGACACATGGGAATTAGGTCCCGTAATCCCAGGAGCAGCAACCGCCTTGACGAAGCGACGAGCTGGTCGCGGCGACGCGCCTGGTTTCTCCAATGAAGATGACGGCGATGATCAACTGTCATGCAGTTGGAAGGGGCTGATGATCGCGGAGCGCGCCGGTGCGAATCTTCGGGGCCGCTCAGGTCCTGAAGAAGCGCGACGTTGCGGCCCAGTTCGCGACGACCTCGCCATGGCCCTCGTGCGTCCCCAGTTGAGAAGTTCGGTCGGAAAACGTCAACACCAGCGCTGAGCCCACTCACGAATAGCGGTGGCGCTGCTCGTGGCTGGACCAATTGTCGCGATGATCTTCGTGCGCCGCATTCGAGACGAGGACTCCTCCGACGGTGTCCGGTCTCATTGCGAAAGTCCCAGAAGGTCATGCCATTGTGCTCAAACAGCGGCCAACCGTTGATTCTCCCACAGGAATCCGACCGGAGGGCTCCAGTCCCAGAAAGCGCTGTTCGGTAGCGTCGCTACTTGACGTCCCAATGCCCCGCGGCCGTGAACGCCATCCCGTCAAGCGCGTACCCGTCGAGGTAGGGGTTCCGCAACCAGTTGTAGCCCACATCGGCGCTCAAGCCGAAGCGCGGCACGTTCGACAACGTCACTGCCGCTCCAACAAACACCTGGCCCCCGATCCTGCTGTCGGACATCGACAGACCGATCGACGTCGGTCAGCGTCGACCGATACAGGTGCGCGCCGGCGCCGCATCTGACACGCCCCAGACATAGTCGGACACGTGGTCCCGCAGCGCATACAGGACTCGCGGGCCGAAGCTCGTTGAATTCATGCGCGTCACCGAGGCGGTGTCCGTCATCGAGTATCGCGACACGTCGAACTGAACTCCGAATCGTTGATGCGGCCAGACGCGTGCACTGATTCAGGCGCCAAGCACCGCGCCCGCCAACCTGGCCGCCGACCCAAGAAGCATGCGTCGGCACGGACACGAAGCTAGGCTGCGTCGGCGCCGTCTGCCGGGCTGACTGGCTCGACCTGGGCCAGACGTCGGCTGACACAGGGACCGGTTGTCCGCTGTCGGATTGGCGATTCGGCTCACTACCGGCAAGTTCTTCTGTGTAATCGCTCCGGCGATCTTTCGTATGTTACCAATACCGTCGGGGGCGGGCGGCCACGCGATTTTCACCCAGTCGCCGACGTCGCGCATGATCTCGAGCCTGGCGCCCGCGGGTACATGGCCCACTACTGAACTGCCGATGCTCGGCGCCCTGTGAACCGGCGCGCCGGCCGTGGTTACTGTAAGTTCGAAGATCTGAGCCGAGAGCAACGAAGAACTCCAGACAAAGCGCCGACTGCGACAGGCGTGACAAATCATTTTCAGTGCCTCCTGCCCCACTATCTGGGTCGGCGCGTTTCAGTGCGCGGTCGTATTCGTGGCGTTCCCCGTTCAAGACTGCACCGCGACACGAGCCATCAATGACAAATCCGTCATCGCGAAGACGACACCGGTAGCCGAACCGGCCCCAGATGGGTGCGTCAAGAGCAAATGGCGTGCTGCTTTCTGGCCCGGCCATAATGCGTCGATGTCTCCCACTTCTGCGCACGACGTGCGCCTCGGTTGCCGACATCCTCCTCGCTTCTCCTCGCCTTCGCGGCTGCGCGCGGGGCATCGTGTGCAATCACGCATCGTCGATCGCCGCTTCCGTGCGTCAACAGGCTGGCGGCAGTGATGGTGTGACGCTGGCCAGGAATCTTGGTCCGCAGCGCGGCTTCAGATCCGACGTGCAGCGACCGCATCGCGACGATCCCGGCCGCCGCGTGCCGTGCTAATCGCTCTACAGCGAGACTCGCAGCCCACCGCCGAGATGCTGCGCGGCCTGGACGTGCTCGTCATCGACCTGCAGGGCGCGCGCATTTACACCTACATTTACACGATGGCGAACTGCATGCGGGCGTGCGCCAGGCATGGCTTCAGGTCGTCGTGTGCGATCGCCCGAATCCAATCAACGGCATTGACGTCGACTCAAGAACGCACTATGAATCGTTCGTCGGCCAGTTCGCCATCCGAATGCGGCGCGTCATGACGATCGGTGAGCTTGCGCGCTTGTTCAACGAACAGTTCGGCATGGGCCTCTCTCGATGTCATATCGATGCAGGGCTGGCGCCGAGAGGTGTACCTGCCACAAGTAGGTGCGTAGGGTGATGCCCTCACCAAACATGCCCACACTCGACACGGCGATCGTCTACCCGGTACGTGCTGTTCGAAGGGACGACGCTGTCTGAAGGGCGAGGGACCACGGAGACCGTTCGAGCTCGTGGGCGCTCCAGGCGTCGACGCGGAGACGTTTGCGCGCGAGATGAATGGCCTTGGGTTACCCGGCGGTGTCCTTCAGGCCGGCGGTCTTCGAACCCACGTTTCAGAAGCATGCAAAGCAGACGTGCGGTGGCTGTCAGTCTCACGTGACCGACCGCGAGATCTTCAGACCCGTGCTGACGGGCGCCGCATTGATCGGTATGTTTCGTCGGGTCGATCCGAGTCGCGACATCTGGCGCCAGCCACCGTGAACGAGTACGAGCAGGAGAAGCTCCCGATCGACATCCTGGCGGGATCGGACACGCTCCGTAAACAGGTGGAATCGAACTTGACCGCGGCGGCAATTGCGGAGAGCTGGAAAAACGACAAACAAGCGTTCCTCGCGCTACGGAGAGCGTATCTCCTCTACTAGGTAGCTGGGGCGCCGTCGCACCGTCGCACCATCGCACCATCGCACCATCGCACCGTCGCACCATCGCACCGTCGCACCGTCGCACCATCGCACCGTTCATGACCTTGTCTTCGCAATCGCCGGTGCGCGCAGGTCCTGTGCTATGGGCGGAACCAGGTGGTGTTCCGTCAGATGTGCCTTCAGGAGGTCGAATGCGGTCTCCGGGGTGTCGGCTCGCTGCACCAGATCGATGTCTCCCAGCCCGATGGCTCCCCATTCGGCCATCGGACCAAGGTTCAAAATCGGATCCCAGTAGTCGGTGCCGTACAGGATGATCTGAATTTGCTTGGCGAGCTTCTCGGTTTGCATGAGCGTGAGAATCTCGAACATCTCGTCGAGCGTGCCGAAGCCGCCAGGGAAAATCACCAGCGCCTTGGCCATGTACGCGAACCAGAACTTCCGCATGAAGAAATAGTGAAACTCGAAGTGCAAGCCCTCGGTGATGTAGCGGTTTGGACCCTGCTCCAACGGCAGGCGAATGTTGAGTCCGATGGTCTTGCCGCCGGCTTCGGTCGCACCACGGTTGGCGGCTTCCATGATTCCGGGGCCGCCGCCAGATGTGACCACGAAACGATTGTTCGGAGACTTAAGCGCGAGAGACCACTTCGTGAGCATCATCGCCAATGCCCGCGCGTCCTCGTAGTACCGCGACCACTCCACGGCCTTTCGCCCGCGTGCCAGGCGCTCCTCGAGCTCTTCCCCAGCGCGCGATCCAGAGCGACGCACCAGCCGTTCCAAGGCCTGTTCAGCATGCTCGCGACTGTGGACCCGAGCTGATCCAAAGAAGACGACCGTGTCATGAATGTTTTGCGCCTGGAACCGCCGGAGAGGCTCCAGGTACTCCGTCAGGATGCGAATTGGACGTGCTTCATCGCTTTCAAGGAACTCCGGATCGAGATAGGCAAGCGGCTGGGGGTGCATGATTTGATTATCGGCTCAAAGCCCAAGACTTAGAGGGCTCAAGGCTTAGGGCTTAGGGCTCAAGGCTTAGGGCTCAGGGCTTAGGGCTCAAGGCTCAAGGCTCAAGGCGATATGATCGTTCAACGATCCAATGACGATAGCCTTCTGGCTCGAATACGCGATTCAAGACGCTGAGCGGCGCGGGTTGACGGCGATGCGGCCTATTCTCGAAGCGCTTGCGCGGTCCACCCAGGCATTGCGCGCAGCTGACTGGAATACCAACGCCGGCCCGACGCTTGCCGATCTGCCAGCCCAGGATGGTCACTGAACCACACACAATCGCCAAACTGTCGCAGGCACTTGCAGCGCGCACGGTGACCTCCGAAGGCGTCGTCAGCGAGTGCCTCGCCTGCATTGCGGAACGCAATTCGTCGATCAATGCGTTTATCACAGTGCTCGTTGACGAGGCCCAGGCGCAGGCACGGGACGCGGACCGGGAGATCGCAGCGGGCCGCTATCGCGGTCCACTCCATGGCGTTCCGATCTCGCTCAAAGACCTGATCGACCTGCGAGGCACGCCAACGACCGCGGCGTCACGAGTGCGCCAGGGGCACTTGGCGTTGAGTGACGCGACGGTCGTCGCCCGCCTGCGGGAAGCGGGTGCGGTCTTCATCGGAAAGACCAACCTTCACGAGTTCGCGCTCGGCACGACCAACGAGGACTCTGCCTTCGGTCCCGTGCACCACCCACTCGACAGCTCACGGTCTCCTGGCGGGTCTTCAGGTGGATCAGCAGCGTCGATCCTGTCGGGAATGGCCTATGCCTCCATCGGCACCGATACGGGCGGATCGATTCGCATCCCGGCCGCCGCGTGTGGTTTGGTCGGCCTCAAGCCCGCGATCGGTGAAATTCCGACCGATGGCGTCGTGCCTTTGAGCCCGACGATGGATCACGTGGGGCCGCTTTGCCGATCGGTTGAAGACGCCGCAATTCTTTATGGGGTCCTCCGTGGCTCTGCAACGCCTCCCGGGATCATGTCGGTCGAGACTCGCGGTCTCAGGCTTGGCTTGCCGCGAAACTACTTCTTTGATCTACTCGATGATGAGGTTCGGGCAGCCTTCGAGCGAGCGTGTGAGCGGCTGACCGAGGCGGGGGTTGTGCTCGAGGACGTGACGATTCCGCATGCCCGCGACCTGTCGCCCATCTACATGCACATCACGCTTCCTGAGGCGGCCGTCTTCCATGCTCAGACGCTCGACAGCCGCCCTGGCGACTACACACCAAACGTGCGGGCGCGGCTGGAGATGGGTCGCTACGTATTGGCCGAGGACTATGTGCGAGCGCTGCACGGCCGAGACGTGCTGGTGCGCGAAGTCGACGCGGCGCTGTCCGGACTCGACGCGCTGGTCCTGCCATCCATGCCCATACCGGCCACGAAGCTCGGCGCGGCGACGGTGAGAGTCGGCGCCTCGGAAGAGCCCGTCCGCAACATGACTCTTCGACTGACGCAACTCTTCAACGTGACGGGCCACCCGGCGATCACGATTCCGTGCGGAACGACGCCGGAAGGTCTGCCGATCGGAGCGCAACTGGCAGGCGGGCTGCACAACACCGCCGGGCTGCTGCGTGTTGCCGCCTCACTCGAATCGCATCTCAGGTAGCCGTGCTCGCGTCCTTCTTCCACGCCTGGGAGCGTCGCCTTGCGTCCGTCACGAAGGACCGCGTCGTTCGGCCGTTCGAGTGGGGCGTCGACTGGCTGAGCCCAAACGGGCACGAAGACACGACGCCAGACACGCAGGTCGAGCGATGGGTGAACCAGGCCATGGGCGACTCGCACGCGTTCTTCACGCCCCCACCAACATCGGATTTTCATTTCGAGCCCGCGTCAGCGGAGGTGCAGCGCACGGGCGAGGCTGGCACGCTGAGGTTCCCCAGCGCGTTCACGTCGCCGCATCCGCAGAACAACACCGTGACCGCGCGCTGGTTTCCGTCGCGAGAGGCTACTCGTGCCGTGGTCGTACTGTCGCAGTGGAACTCGGACGGCGAAGGGCATATCGGCCTATCGAAGGTTCTGGCACGCTTCGGTGTGTCAGCGTTGCGCATCAGCCTTCCCTACCACGACGTCCGCATGCCCCCGGAGCTCAGGCGCGCCGACTACATTGTCAGCGCTAACGTCGCCCGTACGGTTCAGGTGTGCCGGCAGGCGGTACTGGACGCGCGCCGGGCAATCGATTGGCTCGAATCGCAGGGCGTCGAACGCATTGGCATTCTCGGCACGAGCCTGGGGTCGTGCCTCTCGATGTTGACCACAGCACACGAGCCGCGAATTCGCGCGCAAGCTCTCAATCACGTGTCGCCATGGTTTGCCGATGTCGTGTGGAGGGGCCTTTCGACGCGCCACGTTCGTGATGGACTTGAAGGGCACATCGAGCTCGATCGCCTTCGAACGCTCTGGCGCCCGATCAGTCCGTTTTCGTATCTCGAGCAAGTCCGGCACACGAAGACGCTGCTCGTGTACGCCAGATACGACTTGACCTTCCCGGTGGACCTGTCGCGGATACTGGTCGATGAGTTTCGGCGTCGCGAGCTTCCGCACGAGGTCGTGGCACTGCCCTGCGGGCATTACAGCAGCGGCGCGGCACCATTCAAGTGGGTCGATGGATACGTGCTCACGCAGTTCCTGCGGAAGAATCTGTAATGGGGTCGGGGGTCATTCGTGGAGGGGCGAATGACCCCCGACCCCATTACAAATATTGCAGGAGCCCTGAAAGGGCGTTGTAGATCACCTCGGCGAGCTGCTGGACGAGCGGGGACAATTCGCCCGTGTCAACGGCGTTCGCCACAGTCACCGGGTCAGTCAGCAACAGCCAGATGGTCGCGCCCGCAATAACCGCTGCGACAACACCGATCAGCACGCCGATGCTGATCACGCGGTCGAACGTACGCTCGCGATCGTCTGGCGCAAGTTCGGTGGCAGGCACGTGTCTCTAAAGCTGGGTTAGCGTACCACGTTGACCCTATCTTGGACGCGCGAACTCGCCAAGCGGTTCGCTTCGACAAGGGGCTGAAATGGCAGTCAGCGCAAACGCGCAGGCCTAAGCCTGCGCGCTAGAGGTCCAGGAGGATCGGCCAACACGACGGTTTAGAGCGGCGCCTTCCGCCCCTGCGGCCGCTTCATAACACCCGAAGTTCTCCCAAGCCCAGTCCACGCAGCGATTCACCAATCGTGGGATAGTCCCCGACGACGAGCGTGATGAGCTGAGAGGGGTCTAGGTACTGACGGGCCACGCGTGTGACGTCAGCGTCGCTGACGACGTTCACTTTCGCGACAAATTCGGCAAAGTACGTGTCGGCTAGCCCATAGAGCGCCAGCTGCGCGACGGAACGAGCCACCTGCTGCGCGGTTTCGAAACCCCTCGGATAGCCCCGTGTGAGCGATGCCTTCGCCAGCAACAGTTCGGCCCCCGAAACTGGCCGCGAGCCCCGAATCGCCTCGAGCTCGTTGAGCGAATCGCGGACTGCGTCGGCCGTAGCCACGGTGTGAACACTTGCCTGGAGCGAGAACGGACCCAATCCGCGCCGCCAGTCGAAGCCCGTGCGAGCGCCGTACGTGTAGCCCTTCTCCTCGCGCAACTTGAGGTTGATGCGGCTAACGAACTGACCACCGAGCACTGCATTCATGACAAGCAGCGCAGGGTAGTCGGGAGTGTCGCGCCGCGCGGAAAGATGCCCCATCCGCAGCTCGGACTGTGCGGCGCCGTCTCGCGTCACGATCGCAATACCGCGAAACGGTTCGTCAGGCTCGATCTCCGCCGCAATTTGGTGACTGTCGGAGCGGCCTCGTGGTTCCTGGTCTTCCCAGCCGCCAAACGTCTCCGCGACCGTCTGGAGCAGTTCCTCGTGGTTCATTGCACCAACCACGATCATCGTGGCGCTCGAAGGCCGAAACGCCGAACGATGAAATGTCACCACGTCTTGACGCGAGAGCTTCGTCAACGAGCCTTCATGGCCGATCGACAGATGCCCATAAGGGTGCTGGGCGTACAGCAATTCGAGGAACGCTCGCTCAGCGACAGCGGGTGGCGAATCCTTGATCTGCCGCAGCCGGTCCAGCCTGAGCTTCCGGACACGATCGAAATCGCCGTCGAGCAAGCTGGGCTTCGTCACCATGTCACACAGCAGCGACGCGCCTCGTCGCGCAAACCGCGTTAACGTGACGAGGCTGAACAGCGTCGCATCCGGCCCAACTTCAACGTCGTATGAACCGCCGATTCGAGCAATGGCATCCGAAACGTCAATCGCGCTGAGGCCTGAGGTTCCTTCATCCACCATGTCGGCAACGATTGCCGCAAGGCCCTCTCGCCCAGTCGGATCCGCTCCCGAGCCGCCCTCCACGATCAACGCCAGAGTCAGGACCGGCATGCTGTGATGCTCGACGGTTCGCACTTCGAGCCCGTTGGCGAGCGTGTGGCGCGCGATCGCAGGAAAGCTGAAAGAGGGATCCGCGCCGACCTCAGGAAGCCGAGAGCGATCGACGCCCATCAGGACACGGATACCGGTTGGGAATTTGTCAGGGCGAGCGGGAGCTGACCGCGCGGCACCACGCTCAGGACCACTCGCTGGTCAGGCCTCAGGTAACGGGCTGCGGCCGCACGAACCCCGTCACGACTTGCCTGCCGGTAGCGATCCAGATCGGCGGCAAAGAACCCAGGATCGCCGCAGAGCACGTTATAGGCGTTGAGCTGATCCGACTTCCCGCCGAAGCCGCCAACAGTCTGCAGACGATACAGGAAGTGCGCCTCGGCCTGCGCAGCCGCGCGCTCCATTTCTGCCTCGGTCGGACCTTCGTCGCACACACGCCGAAGCTCTTCATCCACGATCGCGGCAATCTCGGTCAGACCGTTCCCCGGAGCGGCGGTCACCGCGAGCAGGAAGAAGCTGCTCAACTCTCGCGAGTGCTGCGCCGCCGAGACGTCCAGCGCGATCTGCCGTTCGTACACGAGCGTGCGGTAGAGTCGAGACGTCTTTCCATTCGCGACGAGGTCCGCCACCAGGTCCATCTCCGCATCATCCGGCGCAAACATCGCCGGTGAGTGCCATGCGACGTAGAGGCGCGGCAGTTCGACCCGGTCTTCATGCGAGAGCCTGTGTTCGCGTGTCAGCGAGGCTGACGCGCGAACGGGCGCCGGCTTGACCCCGGCCGGGATCTCGCCGAAGTACTGCTCCGCCAAGTCGAACGCGAGGTCTGTGTCGATGTCGCCTGCGAGCACGAGCGATGCGTTGGAAGGGTGGTAGTAGGTTCGGAAGAAATCGCGAACGTCTTCAAATTGCATCGCGCGAATGTCGTCTGCCGCGCCAATCGTTGCCCACTGGTACGGATGCTCGCGCGGGAAGAGCGCTTCGCTCACGGCCATGATCGCCAGGCCGTACGGTCGGTTTTCGTAGTTCTGCCGGCGTTCGTTGAGCACAACCTCGCGCTGCGTCTCGAACCGTTGACGGGTCAGCGCCGGCAGCAGGTACCCCATCCGATCCGACTCCATCCAAAGCGCGCGATCGATCGCGCTCGTTGGAACGACCTCCCAATAGTTCGTGCGGTCAGTGTTCGTGGAGCCGTTCAACAGAGCTCCAGCCTGCTGTAAGGGTGGAAAGTAGCCGGAATTGTGGTGCTCGGAGCCCTCGAACATCAAATGCTCGAACAGGTGAGCGAATCCAGTGCTGCCCGGACGCTCGTTCTTCGAGCCGACGTGGTACCACAAGTTGACGGCGACGATCGGCACGTGACGGTCCTCGTGCACGATGACGTCAAGGCCATTGCCGAGCGTTCGTTTGAAAAAGAGCAGCTCTGTGCGGGTCACGGAGTAAAAACGGTCAACGGACTGGAATAAGGCGAATCTTCCCCTTGTTGGCCTCGGCTGAACGGTGTGCCGCGATTGACACCTGGGCGGCAGCGCGTTCGGCGATGGTGAGGAACGCCTTGGCGGCAACGCCGCCCGGCTCGCTCACCACGATTGGGACGCCGGCGTCTCCGCCTTCGCGGATCGGCTGATACACCGGGAGCCGGCCGAGAAAGGGCACTCCCATGTCGTGCGCGAGGCTTTCCCCACCCCCGTGTCCAAAGAGGTCGGTCTCGTGGTGACAGTTCTGGCAGGCGTAGTAGCTCATGTTCTCGACAATGCCCATCGTCGGGATGTTGAGTTTTTGGTACATCCGAACCGCCCGGCGGCTGTCGCTGAGCGATACCTGCTGTGGCGTGGTCACTACGATTGAGCCCACCACCGGCACGGTCTGGCTGAGACTCAACGCCACATCGCCAGTACCAGGCGGCATGTCGATGATCAGGTAATCGAGATCCTTCCAGCCGACTTCCTTTGTAAACTGCTGGATCGCGCTATGAAGCATCGGCCCTCGCCAGATGATCGGCGCATCATCATTGGTCAGGAAACCAACCGACACGACCTGAACTCCGTACTTCTCCGCCGGCACGATGCGGCGCTCGGCGTCAGTCGCCAGTTGGGTGTGCAGCCCGAACATGATGGGAACATTTGGGCCGTAAATGTCGCCGTCCAGGATGCCGACCCGGCTCCCGCAACGTGCCAACGTCACGGCCAGGTTCACGGCTACGGTGGTTTTCCCGACGCCGCCCTTTCCTGCACCAACGGCTATCACGTTCTTGACACCTGGTAGAGGAGGACGGCCCGTCTCCGGCGCCGAGGCAGACCGCACTTTCGCGGTCATCGTCACGTCCACGTCTGAAACACCAGGAAGTGCGCGGACCACCTGAACCGCCTGTTCCCGCATCTGTTCCTTTGCGGGACACGCCGGTGTCGTGAGCTCGATCGTGAACGACACTCGGCCATCGGTGGCCACAAGGTCTTTCACGAAGCCGAGCGCCACGATATCGCGGCGCAGATCGGGATCGGTGATAACGCGAAGTGAGTTCAGAATCGCGTCTCGGTCCGGCGTGGTGGACATACTTACTTACCTGATTGTAATGGGGTCGGGACCCTGAAAAATGACACCGGGTTTGATTTTTCGTGTCCCAACATCACGAAGAACAGAAAATCAAACCCGGTGTCGTCTTTCAGCACCCTACCCCATTACACAAACAGACGGCGCGTATCGTTGGTCAGCAGCACCCACAGCCCGTAAATACCGAGCGCGGTGCCAAACGGCAGCACGAGCAGGTTGATGACCGCAAGCGCCAACATGAAATTGCGCCCGTATGGACGATGCCGGCGTAAGAGAACTCCTGCCCAGATGTGAGCACCACCCCAGACGAGCGCGAACGCGGCAAGCACGGCGAAAACACCGGCGGTAAGCCCGGCGGCAAGCCCCACAGCACTATCAACTGGGTCGAGGAGCTCTACCAGCGCGCCGGCTGAAAGAAGCAGCATCGAGACCCCAACGACGGTGGCTAGCAAGCCCCACAGACTTGCGAGGATGCCGAGCAGCCTGACGTGGCGCTCCACCTAATTGACCTGGATGCGAAGCTCGATGCGGGTCGTCGGGTGGTGTCGTGGGGTCACGGTAAAGCGGAACAACGCGCCGTCCATTACGCCCGCAGGAAGATTGACTCGGAGCTGATGACTCAATAACTCGGCGCCGCTGCCGTTGCAGCCATCGCAGCGCTCCGTCCAGGATTCACCCCGTCCTCCACACCGTCGGCACGTGCAACGGACCGGAACCTCGAGCGGCAACGTGGCTCCGTCGCGCGCCTCTCGGCAAGACAGCCGGATGGCCGTCGTCAACGGCGTCGTGCGTTCCTCCGCCAGAAAGGCGGTGCGCATGCGATCGACGGCTGGCGTCATCGAAGGGAAATCGATCGCGACCTCGTCGGCAAAACAACTCGAGTCGTGCCCGTGATCGGGCCCCGCCATGACTGCAACCGAATCGCCGCCAAAGGGACGGAATGGCATCCTTTTCATGACACTCCTGGTACCATAGGGAGCGAGTCAGGAGAAGTCAAATGCCAGGAAAGGACTGCCCGATGTGCGGGGAGATCATGCTCCTGCGGCCGCGGGAGATCGTCGATCGCGTGCCAGGCACACCAGAGGTGGCAACCACGAAACTGCGCGAATGGGTGTGCCCTGAATGTGACTACTTCGAGGACGCCGAAGACGGGGATCTCTAGGTAGCGGGGGGACGATGGGCGCTCATCTAGCGAGCGCCAAGCATCAACAGTAGTTCCTTTCGGATACCTTCGTCGACATCGTCAAGATTCAGCGCGGTTTCACACTCGTCGCACAAAACTTCGAGTACGGCCGGGCGACCCTCTTCCGAGACATCGAACCGCGAGTCCTCAATGTGGACAACGTGCATCTGTAGCGTCTTGACGAGGAAATTCTGGTCGTTCCCGCAACTCGGACAAGTCAACGCCACGAGCGTCTCCTCTTTGGTCGTCAACTGGCGACTCCTCACTGGGACCCGGAACCCACTCCCGCCCCCGACAATCGATTGTATGGGACCCTTTCGCGCTGCGCAATGCGAAAAGCCCGAAGTCTTTCACGACAATACGCAGAAAAGTGACGATATCCCCCTTCCGAGGTCCTTTAAGGGCCCGGCCCCCCTAAATGTTGCCCGTGCTCTCTTCGGCGTACACCAGCCGGACGGTCACCGCAGCACCTGGGAAGACACGCGTCGCAGCTTGCCGATATATCTCCAACTGGGCCTGGTGCTCCGGTCGAGGCCTCCCGGTCTTAAACTCCAGAACGGTCACTCGGTCCGACGAGCTTCGAACGAGGCAGTCAAGCGTCCCCCGAACGATGTCCCCGTCAACTTTCATCGTAAACGGCACCTCGTGCAGCACTTCTGGAGCAAGGTAGAGCTCGCGAAGGTCCGGTTGCTGCGTGATCGTCTGATAGGTTCCAACGGTCTGCACAAGCAGCGGCTCGAGGTCTGGGACTTGTGCCGCTTCCTCGGGACGCAGAAGCGACGCCACAACGTCACGGAGGTGGCTCGAGCTCATCTGGTGTACGACGCCCACTCGCTGCAGTAGACGATGAACGAGTGTGCCTAGGAGCCGATTCGATTCCGTTCCCTTGAAAGTCTCATTCTGCCGATCGATGCCGGCCGCAACGTCGCCCGCGGATCGCCTGCGCTGGCCAACATCCTCGACCGGCCCAAAGTCGTCTTGCCATTCAGGATCGTCCCCCCGAGGTACGCCTGCAACGGGCTGCGCTTCTCCGACACCCGGTGAGGGGCAGACGCGCAACGTGTGTGTGGCTCCTGACGAGGCGCGCCACTGAACGAACTCCCCTCCCGACCAGGCGCAACTGAACTGATCCAGAAGCGCCTCAGGAAGTACCTCTGCCAGGCTGCCGCGGCCCGGTTGGATTCGACCGTCCTTGAGGGCTGAGCTCAAATACAATCGATCACGAGCTCGAGTCATCGCCACATACAGGAGGCGCTTGGTCTCCTCACGATCTCGTTCTGGCTCATCCTCGTCGAACTCTGATTGAAAGTCACCCACCGCAACCGACGCGTCCTCGCCCGAGGCGTCGGTGCCGACGCGAATCGGAGCGCGACGATTGCCCGTCCCCCGCGAGAGGTTCACGATGAACACAATCGGGAACTCGAGGCCCTTGGCAGCATGTATCGTCATCAAGTTGACGGCATCGTGCGCGTCAATGACAGCGTTGGCCTCGTCGCCAACTGCCAGACGGTCGATGTGAGCGACGAGGCGACCGAGCGTGGCGTATCCGCGGTTCTGAATGCGGCGAACCAATCCACGAAACTTCTTCAGATTCTCCCGGGCTTGCTGATGTCGAGAGCCCCTCATTTCCCAGGCATAAGCAGAGTCTTGAAGAACGAGATCGAGGAGCTCGGCAGGGGGCATTCGATCGACGAGGCGGCGCCACCGTGATGCGGCCTCGCGGGCCGCTGCAAGGCCCCGCGCATCACTCTCATCCAATGAGGTTTCTGGTAGCTCGTCCGACAAGATGGCTTCCGAGAGACGGGGCGCCAGCCGACGCAGCCCTTCGTCCGAAAACCGAACAAACCGCGAACGTAGCCACGCGGCGGCCCGAAGATCCGACAGCGGGTCAGCAAGGTACCAGAGCATCGCGAGGACGTCCTTGATCTCATCTGCATCGAAAAAGCCGAGGCCTTTGTAGACATAGGACAGGATTCCACGACGCTCCAGCGCGCCCTCGAATTCCCGATGGCTTTCACGAGTTCGGAAGAGGATGGCGATGTCGCCTGGACGGGCGGTCCGGCGCAGGCCTGTCTCGCGGTCCCTGATTTCGATACCATCGCTGAGCAGCCGCGCGATCTCGGCCGCCGCCACCTCGGCGCACGACTCGGGAGAATCTCCAACGAGTATCCCGAGCGCATCTCGATCACCGGTCACCCCATCGCCAACGGGAAATCGGTCCTCCTCTTCGTACCGAAACGCGTCTCTTCGAGCCGGCGTCTTTCCGATGTCGGCGCAGGCATCGTTGACGAATGCCAGGAGGGGCTGAACCGACCTGAAACTGCGCGAGATCGACCGTCCCACGTCCCCGTCTGCACGCAAGCCAGCCAGATGCCGGCCGGCTTCCTGCAAAACACCGGCATCAGCATCGCGAAACCCGTAGATCGACTGTTTGCGGTCGCCAACGATGAAGATCGAGGGTTCGAGAGGCCCCGAGTGTGTGAGGCCGGAACCTTCTCCCCACGATTGAATCAGCAGCGAGATCAGCTCCCATTGCGCCCGGCTGGTGTCTTGGAACTCGTCGACCAGGACATGGTGATACCGCGACTCTAGCCGGTAGCGGCTCCGAGCGAATTCCTCCATCTGTCGCAGAAGGAGGAGCGTGCGCAAAAGGACGTCTGAAAAGTCCAGGGCGGCGCGGGTGTCGAGCGTCCGGCGATACTCGGTTTCCGCGATCCGGAACATACGCCACACTCCCCGAGAGACCAGCACGTTGAGGTCCCGCCTGTAGCGTTTGTATGCCTCTGCGAGCGATGGAGCATGCTCGACCACCAGGTCTCTGTGCCGTTGCCAATCCGATGCTGAGGCGAACATGGCCTTCGTGTAAGCCAGCCGGCTCCTTGGTTGGCCGTCCTGCCTGAGAAAGTGCTCTCGGGCTCCGACGAATGCCGCCTGCACACCTGCGGGATCCAACGGTAAGGCACCGGCGACGCCGGACTCCATCGCTCGAAGCCTCCGGACCAAAATGACAAAGGGCAGCTCCAACGGACCTGATTCCAGGAACGCGTCCAGGCCACCCCGCATGGCCTCGAACACGTCGAGCAGGCCGCGCGCTCCGCGGCTAGCGACGCTGCTGACGTTCCACTCCCGGGGACCTGACGCGAGGTACTTGGCCAGAACTCCTGGCGCGACGATGCGCCGGCTGAGAAGGGCGGCGAGGCCAGCCCGCGTGCGACGGTCGCCCAACTGTGCGAAAACCAGCGCGACGTCCTCGTCCTCGCGCGCCAGCGCTTTGCATATCCGAACCGAGCGATCGAGCGACTCATCAACCAAGCGAGGGATCTCGGTTTCCTCAGCGATTTGGAAGCCGGGGTCGAGATCCGCCTCGAGCGGAAACTCCCGCAGCAGCGAAAGACAGAAGGCGTCGATCGTACTGATGGCGATGTCCGACGTGCGGTTGTAGAGCTCTCGCCAGCGAGACGGAGCGATCTCGCCTCTCTTTGCCGCAGCGTTGAGGGTGGTGAGTATTCGCTCGCGCATCTCGGCCGCTGCCTTACGAGTGAACGTAATGGCCAAAATGTTTGCCGGATCGACGCCGGCCCTGAGCAGGTTGATGTAGCGATCGACGAGGACTCTCGTCTTTCCAGTGCCGGCCGACGCCTCGAGTGCGACGTTGTATCGAGGATCGACTGCACGCTCTCGCGCCGCCTTGTCGCGGGCATCGATGCGCGAGTCGATGGAAGGCTCCGGCTCGTCGAACGGGAGCGGAAGGCTACTCGTCACCGACATAATCTTTCCTGCACACCGTCGAGTACCGAGCAGTAGCGACAGATCATCGGGTCGTGCGGTCGGGGGGGAAACTCTCCACGAGCGATACCTGCCAGCACGTTGAGCAAGCGAGTGCGCGCGCCCGAGAGGGCCTCGTCGGCTTCGGAGGCGCCAGGCTTGACCACGGGGACGAACGCACGCTTGCCGCCGAAGGCGATGTACGCCGCCTCATCGACTGCCCATGGCACGCCGTCCCGAGCGCCGAGACGTTCTTGGACACAAAGCGCGTAGATCGGCACCTGAAGCGCACGCTTGACGTTTGGAGCTGAACCGGACTTGTAGTCGATAATCCGAAGCCTGTTTCCGGACAGCAGATCGATCCGATCCGCCACGCCCTTCAGCGCGACGGAAGGCCCCTCGGGTGAACCCAAGAAGAACTCGCCTTCGAGGCGATACTCCAGCCACCGCTCCTGCACGTCGACGGGTCGCGACGCTTCCAGCCCGAGCACAACCTCGACAAGCCCTACGGAGATAGCGGAGCCGAAGAGCCGGGTCCTCTCGAGCGCGGCTTCAGCGTCCGGAAGTCGTTCAAGGAGCGGTACGGCGACTTCTGCCATCACTGCACGCGCTTCATCCATGTCCTCCGACGAGATCGAACCGCCGCGGCGACGGTCCCACTCCTCGAAGAACCGTTGAAACACTCTGTGAACAAACCGTCCCCTCGCACGGGGGGAAAGGGCGGTCTCATCGTCGGCCGGCTCGTCGATTCGAAGGACTTCGGACGCGAAGAACTTGAACGGGCAGTCCTGGTAGCGTTCGAGCGCGCTTACCGAAAAGGCAGCCGCGGTGTGCGCCGCCGTGGTACCACGAAACCGAGCATCTTGTTGGGGAGGCGCCCCAGCGCGTAGCGCCGCCCAATCTTGTACGGCTTGAGGGAGCGCTCGGGCATCGACGGGCTCGATGCCGAGTGCTTCGTGCTCGAAGATGCGCTGGGCTCCCTGAACCGCCTCGAACGCCTCGAGTCCGGCCGATGCCAGGTCGTCGAGGAATGGCGATGGGCTAACGAGGGCGTCGGCTTCGAGTGTAAATGTCGACACGGTCAGCCGCCGCGCCGGAAGGCGAAGCAGATCCATAAACGCCGCACGGGCGCCCTCGATGCGATCAGCTTCTTGAGGCCAACCAAGCTCTCTCAACAAAGCCTGCGAATAGAAAATATTGCGACGGGGCCGGTCGGGCCACTCCCCTTCGACGAGTCCGGCGAGCTGCACCTCGTCGAAGTCCCCAAATGGCGCGCTTGCAGCATCGACGACATGAACACCCGAATCACCAGCGCGTGGCGAGAAGGTCTGCCCTTCGATCCAGCGTCGAACCAGCGCCGTCGTTTCGTCGAACTCGACCAGAGCTGTATCGAACCGCTGATATGCGTCGCGCAGGAGACCGAGCGTGCCCAGGATCGCCCCACGAGACCGCAACTGGCGGGCGCGAAGGGGATCGTCTGGACCAGGCAGCGTTTCGTACTTCATCAGGAAATCAAATAGACGGCTCAGGTGCTCGAAGGCCGCAGCGGGGGATCGTAAGGGCGCTAACTCTTGAGCGACCGCCAGGAGTACCTCGCCAGCACGGAGAGCGCGCGCCATCGAGCCCGACGCCGACTGCGTCGCGCGCCAGACCGAAACCAGGCTTTCGAGCGCCCCGATCTCACCCAGATACCCGGCCTCACCGAGTGCCCTGTCGAGGGCGACGACGTCGCGTGCGGAAAACCGATCGGGAGTCACGGCCAATCGAAAATGTGGCGAACCAAGGAGGGCCACAGCTGGGCCGCGAGCAAAGCTGCTGCTGACGGCCGAGAACACAAGGTCGAGCGCCGCGGCGTACGGCTCGGCCGCGAGGGGGAGCGCATCGAACGTCTGACACGGAATGGCAGCTGAGCGCAACACCTCCCGCGCGATGTAGACGTACGGCAAAGGCTGATGAACCACGATGGCGGCGCGGTCGAGCGCCCGAAGGTCACCACGCCGAGCGGCGGTCTTCAGGCGGCGCGCGCAATCAGCGATCTCTTCTTCGCGGTCGCGAGACACGTGGACCAGGGACCCACCTGGCGGCACCCGCAGCGCCGGTCCTAGCGACAATGTCGATTGCTCGATGCGTGTTTCGTCGATGCCTGGGAGCAAAAGGTGAATCCGCTCGTGGAATGCCCCGGCAAGCACAGTCTCCGTGACCACGATGTCCAAACGCTCGAGTCCTGGAATGCGCGCCACCAGGTCCCAATCGGCCGGTGAAAGCCCGTGTGGGTCGAACGCACGATCGCCCACCGCCACGACGAGGTGCCGATACGGACGCCCCGCAGGAGTAACAAGCAGACGCTCCCGAAGCTCGTGTTCATCAAGCCCGGCCTCGGCGCGGCGGCGCTCGAAGTCACGAAATGCGGCGACGAGGAAACGGGTTTGACGGACGAGCCGCTCCGCCCCGTGGTCGTGCGTCGCATCAGGCTCCAACGCTCCAAGCGCCAGCCGCTCGAAAGCGTCAACGTCTTTCAGGTTCAGCCGCAACGTGTCGTAAAAACGAAGGACTTCGGCGATGAGCCCAGGGCGAAGATTAAACGGAGGGGCGACTCCGGACGCCCGCGCCGTTCGGCACGCCAAGCCAAGCAGCACTTCCCGTTCAGCGCCCGTCAGGACGAGACGATCAACCCCCACACGCTCGCTCAGGCGCACGACGAGGTCGTCACACGTCACGAAATCTGGGAGCAGCGCGGCTCCTCCGTCGGTCAGACGACGGTTCTCGAGACTTCCGAGAAGATGGGCGGCCGCCGCGCGCGTGGGGACGATCACGAGGCAGTCGCGGGCCTCGGTGGGCGATCCGTCGCACGCGAGCGCCACCACCGCTTCACGGAACGCCTGGAGGTCCTTTGTTCGAACCAGGCGTGTCGTGCGCGGGGTGATCACTGGAGCTGAGGTGGTTCGAGGAGACCGCGCATTTCCTGCTGAACGCGGGCAAGCATCATCAGCGCTCCGGCGGCTGCAGACGAGGCCTCCCAGGCCTTTGCGACGCTGCCGGTCGAGATGGCGGTATAGCGCCCGGCCGCAGCGCTTTCCGCAAATCGCCAGGCGCCGACGAGCAGTTCGTGCGTCGGCCGCAGGTCTTCGTGAATTCGGAGGCGCTGCAAACGCTCCGAGCCGCCGCTCAAGCGCCGCCTCAGCGACCGCAGCGCGTCGGGTTTAGGACCATCGAGTCGCCTGATGGCCTCCAGGGAGGACTGCACCTGAACGAGCTGACCCAACTGCAGCCCGACAAGCTTGTTGTAGTCGCGATAGATCGCGCGTCGGACCGTCCATTGATCCCGTAGCAGCCGGAGACGCCGCGCCCCCTCGAGCCTGGCCTCGACCATCGTGCGCAACGCCTGCACGGATTGCGGGCGTTTCCCGCCAAGCTTTGCGTCCTCTTTGGCGATCTGACTCAGCACTCGCTCGACCGACGCGACCTCGGCCTTCCGAGCCGCCTTGGTCGCGGCGGTAATGAGCCGGTCCGAAAGCTGCGAGTAGCGGCGATCAATCGAGTTTTCGTCACGAATCTGCCGTTCCGCCGATCGTCGGAGTGCGGTGGCCTCAACAGGGTTGATCGCGGGTCCGGCCTCGTTGAGCATCGCCAATGCTGATTGCAGAAGAGCGATCTTCTCCGACGTCTGGTCGGTATTGGCGGCGACGCGGAAGATGTGGTCGAGCTGCTCGCGCGGCGTCGGCAGGCCAAGAACCGGTTCGATTTCCACGGGCTGCGTCGTTGCCACGAGAGCGACCTCGAAGGCGTTGGCGCCCCCGGCGACGCGCAGGCCAGCTATTGCCTCCTCGATCAACGCGACTATCTCCCTGACGTCTTCCTGGCGGTAGCCGTAGTGAGTTCGAGGCCAGTCGGCGAGGGTGCGTCGTGCCTGATCAGCGATGTCGAGCGCGCGCTGCCGGTCGGTACTCAGCGCAATCTCGTTCAACACTCGAGCAACTTCGTTGTTCAGCTCAAAGAAATCCGACTCGCCACGGGTTTTCGCATAGTGCTGGTATCTTGCGGAGGCTGAATACCGATCGGTTCGAAACCAGTCCACGGTCGACTCGGGAAGGGAGACGACGTGCAAACGCGGTTGATCGGCCGTTCCGCCGACGGGCATAGAGAAAACAACGCGATCCCCGACTCGGGAAAACTCGCCGTAGCTGACGACGGCGCTTCCGTCCTTCAAGAAAATGCGAAAGAGCGTGGCGTCGGGCGCAGCGCTCGCAGTGGAAGCAAGCGTCAGCAGAGCCAACGAGCCAAACAGCAATCGAAGAACCACGCTCATTCGTGAGGATGTCGCATTGTAACCCTCGAAACGAGCCGTGAACGGAGCCGCCAGCGCCAAGATGTGGAAAAGCTGTGGATGAGTCGTGTAAAACCTGTTGAGATCACAATAATGAAAATATTCTTTCGCGGCGATCACGAAAGTACGGCGCGCGATCGCCCTGTGGACAACGCCTTCGCGCCCCGTTTCGCTTGATCGGATGTTACACGCGCGTAGAATCATCGCCGTTCAAGTTTTCCCCCGCGAAGACAGGTACTGTGACAATTCACTGTTTCGAAGAGACTATCGGCGGGCGCGTGTACGAAATTGAGGCCACACCAGCCGGCAGCAGGTGGCGAGCTCAGCTTCGGCGACGCCCAGGCATCCCAACCGCCATGATGCCGTTCTACGGCCCCACGCCGCATCAAGCGGCCCGCCATCTCACAGAATGGCTGACGCTGGCGCATCAACGGCAGAGCTGTGCGACACCGACAACCGAGCTTCGCTCGCCAGCACCTGGGCTCAAGACTTAGATTCTCAGACGTTTTGGACGGTTCTTGAGGCTGGGCGTAAGACTGTTATATGCGCGCCGCGTGACAGCCTAGGTCCGTGGGCAGCGACACTGTCGGTGGACGAGCTGGTCGAAGCAAAGGCTGGACCCGTATCTCGGATCGGACTCCAACCGCTCAAACATGGTTTCGCAGCATCAATTCTTTGGGATCGGGCTGAAGATAGATTTGGTCCAGTAAATACCCAATCGCATGACGTCGCGCGTGGTGCGCAATCAACGTCAAAGGCACGACCAGCGGAACCACGCCAGCACGATAGTCATCGATCGTCGATGACAGCTCTCGACGAGAGTCATTGTCGACGACACCCTGGAAGTAGCCGGCCATATGCTGGAGCACGTTCGTATGTCGTCCGCGCGTCGTCTGAACGGCGAGGGCGCCCATGAATGACTCGGCGTAGCTCGTCAAGAGCCGCTTCATGCCACGGGCGTTCGCTCCGGCGACCATCCGGCCGAGCTCGGCATACCGAGCGGGCGAGTGCGCCAGCAAGAGGAGCTTGTGTCGCGTGTGGAACTGGATGAGATCCGTCACGAGCACTTTTGCGGAGAGGAGCTGGCGCAGGCGCCGGTGGGCGAACACGCGTTCTACGAAGTTCTCACGAAGTCTCGGATCGCTGAGGCGGCCTTCCTCTTCGAGCGGTAGGAGTGGCAGCGCGGCCACGAGCGCGTCCGTAAAGAGCCCTCTCCCCGATCGCGCGGCAGGGCCTGATTCCAAGTAGACCTTGACGCGCATGAGCCCACAAGAGGGGGAATCCTTCTTCAGCACATAGCCGTCCAGATCGAGCTCGCCCAAGTGCTTCAGCCGTTCTGACGCTGCGTGGTGCAACGCCTCGGTGACGTCGAGTTTCGTTCGAACGGTTATCAGTCGAACCTGGCTGCCCTTTTGAATGAGGCGCATTGCTTCACGTGGTGTGCCGAAGCCCGCCTCGACCTCCGGACACACCGGCACCCACTCGACGAAGCGTCCGAATGAGTCGACCAGGAATGGATCGCGTTTGTGCCCGCCGTCGTATCGGACCTGATTGCCGAGAAGGCACGCAGAAATGCCGAGACGAACGGTCTCGGTCGTCGAAGGTGTCACAGACCCGCTCGGCTAGCGCGAAGGACAGTTGTCCGCCAGCAAACGCCACCCTTCGACGTCGATGACGGCCTGGCTGTACCCGAGGTCCGGGCTCTGAGAATGAACGGGCTCCTGAGGACGGCCCGCGCCGACGCGAACCCGGCCCCCGGCCGCAGATATGCCGCCTGGTCCCGACAAATCGGCCTTCCGGATGAGCCCGGTTACTTCGATGAACCTGCCTTCGCGGGCTTGGATCTCGCCAAGAAGTTTCTTTGGTCCTGACAGGCGAAAGCGACGACCTGGCGCAACCTCTGACCGCACGGGCTCATGTTCCGGCGTGGAGGCGACGATGAACGTCCGTCCCTTGGCGCACCCTGGTATAGAAATCAGCTCGGAGTCTTGCGGAATCTTGCGTTCCTGCGCATGCAGCAGCGCGCCAGATACGAGAACGACCGCCAGGAGCCTCGAGGCCGTCATGGAGTCAGTGTAACCCGCGACCGAGGGGTTGCTTGTACAATCTATCTACGCGCAATGGCTCAGATTGATGGCACATCACCTGGCCCACGACCTGAAGGAGCGACAATGAAGACGACCGCGAAACTGACTCTGGTTGCCGCGTTTCTCGCGGCGGCTGTGTACGTTGTTTCACCAGCAGCCGCGCAGCAGCCACGCGCGACGTCCGGAGGCGCTGTGACGTCCTTCTACGATCTCAAACCTATGACCCTCACCGGCAAGCCGGGGAATCTTGCGCAGTACAAGGGTCAAGTGAGCCTCGTCGTCAACGTGGCGAGCAAGTGCGGGTTCACGCCCCAGTATGAGGGCCTCGAAAAGCTCCAGCGCGAAATGAAGGGCAAGGGCTTCAACGTGCTTGGGTTCCCGAGCAACGACTTCGGCCAGCAAGAGCCCGGCACCGAGGAAGAAATCGCCACTTTCTGCAAGCTGACCTACGACGTGACCTTCCCCATGTTCGAAAAGACCGTAACGAAGAAGGGCCCCGGTCAGTCGCCCGTCTACTCGTTCCTCGGCCAGTCCGGCAACCTTCCCGCCTGGAACTTCAGCAAGTACGTCGTCGACAAACAGGGCAGGATCGTGGCGTTCTTCGAGAGCAAGGTGACGCCTGAAGATCCTGCGTTGCGGGCGGCGATCGCAAAAGCGCTAGCCTCGAGCTAGCCAGGGCGCCTGTTGAGCGCGAGATGGTCCTCAAGCGGCGCGACAGCGGCAATGGCTGTCGCGTCGTTTGTCGTCTCCATGCTGACGCCATCCGCGGCGCAGTGGCCCGATCGCCCCGACAAGGCCATACCTCGGCTGCCCGACGGCACGGCGAATCTGTCGGCCCCGGCTCCTAGAACCGCGCAAGGGACCCTGGACGTCTCCGGCGTCTGGCAACCTGAGAGCGATCCCACTGGCGTCCCTGGCGGCGTTGAAGGCACAAGGCCCCTGACGTACACACAAGCACAACGGTTGCTTCCCGACACGGAACTTATCGAGTACGTCTGCAACGAGAATCAGAAGTTCGGTCAGTGAGACCAAGGAGATGCACGTGGCGAGACCCGCGCTGATTCTCGCGTTTGTGACGGCGACGCTCGTCACGACCAGAGTATTCGCTCAACAACCAGCCGTCTCTCCACGCAACGATTTGCCGCAGCCGTACCGCACAACCCGAGACTGGGGCCAACTTCCCGCCGGAGTGGCGTGGGCAGCCGTCACGGCGATCGAGCCCGCGCCTGGTGGCATCATCTACGTCGTCCATCGTTGCTTCGAGAATTCCTGCGCGGGCCGCGCAGAGGCACCGATTCTGAAGTACGACGCGCGCGGAAAGCTTCTCAAGACCTGGGGAGCCGGGATGTTCATCTTTCCCCACGGTGCAACGGTCGATCGGGACGGCAATCTATGGGTCACCGACGCGCGCGGTGAGAACGGGAAGGGCCACCAGGTTTTCAAGTTCAATTCCGAGGGCACGGTGCTCATGACACTCGGCAAGGCCGGCGTCAGCGGGTCCGGCCCGGATCAGTTCGATCAGCCAACAGACGTCCTCGTCGCGCCCAGCGGAGACATCTTCGTAACCGACAGCCACCGCAACGGCAAGAACAATCGTGTCGTTCGGTTCACCAAGGACGGCAAGTTCGTCAAGGAGTGGGGCAGGAAAGGCTCCGGCCCCGGAGAGATCAGCGAGCCCCACACGATCGCCATGGACTCGCGTGGGCGGCTGTTCGTCGGCGACCGCGAGAACAATCGCATCCAGATCTTCGATCAGGAAGGCCGCTACATCACCGAGTGGCGCCAGTTTGGACGCCCGAGTGGGATCACCATTACCGCAGACGACACGATCTACGTCACCGACTCCGAGTCGGGTCCAGACACCGGGGCGCACGAGCTCCGCGGCATCAAGAAGGGCATCCGTATCGGCAGCGCTCGGGACGGATCCGTCATAGCCTTCATCGAAGACATGGAATCAACAGTCGCCGATCACTCCGGCGCCGAGGGGCTCGGCGTCGATTTACAAGGGAACGTCTACGGCGGCGTCGTGCGCCGTCGGATGCTCGAACGCCACATCCGGAAGTAAGGAGAGAGACGATGCCTCGCAAGGTTGTCATCTGCTGTTTCATAGTCTGTGTGATGGGCTTTCTCGGCGTCGTCACGGCGCAGAACCAGGGCCAGAACACCACGCGTCCGAACCCGAACGACGTCCGCCTTGTCGGCAACCGGTTCAAGCCCCTGACCTATCAAGAGATGACCCCGGCGCAAAAGAAGATGTTCGAGAACCTCATTTCAGGCGAGCGTCGCGGGGCGGCCGGTCCCTTCAACGTCCTTCTCCGCAGTCCGGAGATGGGTGACCTCGCGCAACAGTTTGGCGCGTCGATGCGATTCCACTCGTCGATTCCGAGCAAGCTGAACGAGCTGGCGATCATCATCACCGCGCGCCATTGGACGTCGCAGGTACCAGTGGTACGCGCATCGTCGCGCCGCTCAGACCGCCGGCCTCAGCCAAGCCATCATCGATGCGATCGCGGCCGGGACACGTCCGGCATCCATGCAGCCGGACGAGGAAGTGGTTTACAACTTCGTGTCGGAGCTACTGACGACGAAGCAGATGAGTGACAAGACCCTGCAGTCGGCGAAAGACAAGTTCGGCGAGCGCGGCGTGGTTGACTTGATCGGGGTGAGCGGCTACTACCAGTTCGTGTCGATGCTGCTCAACACCGACCAGTACCCGCTGCCGGATGGCGTGCAGCCGGAGTTGAAGCCGCTTCGGTAGGGCGCAATCGAACTCAACGCGGTTGGTGCGATCAGACTGACGTTGTCGGTGCAATCCGCGTCGCACCGACCGCGTCAGCTCGATCGCACCGACAAGCCATGCAGCATCGCACCGACGCGCGTCAGTGCGATCGCACCTCTATCGTGCAGCTCTCTGTGCGGGTTTCAACGTGAGTTTCTGCACCCGCCAGTTCGTGATCTCGCCGACGTAGAGCTCGTTCTCGCTCCGGCAGTCCATTTCATGGATTGAGCCGAACTCTTTCAACAGCTTCCCCGCAGTGCCGAACTTGCCCAGGATCTTTCCGTCCAGCGTCATCTTGTAGATCTCGCCGTTTTCCATCGACGTGGACGGGTTGGAGTTCGACGCATAGAGGTACTGCTGTGGACCCGGCGTAATGCAAATTGCCGAGGGCGCGCCGACATTGAGGTATTGCGCCTTGAAGGTCCCTTCACCGTCGAACACCTGAATGCGATTGTTCGAGCGATCGCCAACGTAGACGTTGCCCTGCGCGTCGATGGCCATCGTGTGGACGATGTTGAATTGACCCGGCGCGCTGCCGCGAGAGCCCCACGATTTGATATAGCGTCCGTTTCTGTCGAACTTCGCTATGCGGGAGTTCCCATAACCGTCGGCAACGTAGATGTTCCCGGCGGCGTCCCATGCCACGTCGGTCGGACGATTGAAGTTGTCACCGGGAACGCCGGCGCCCACCGGAGGTGGAGGCGCGGCGGCAGCCCCGCCTCGGCCCTCCCCTCCGCCTCGACCGCCAGCAGGTGCTGCGGGTTGAGGTGGAGGTGGACCTCCGAATCCGGGAACGTTCAGCGCTTCGGGTTTCCTTCCCATCGTCATCACGATTCGGCCTTCGGGATCGAACTTGATCACCATGTTCGAGCCCTCGTCCACGACCCAGATGTTGTCCTGGCGATCGACGCGGACGACGTGGGCAAAGACGAACCCGTACGAGTCCTGACCGATCTCTCGGATGAACTTGCCGGACGGATCGAACTCGAAGAGCCGTGCCGAGCTCCGTGCGAAAGTGCGGCGCGTGCCGATGGATGCGGCCGGATTTCCCGAGCGGTGATAGACGAAGATGTTTCCCTTGGAGTTGGTCGCGACGCCGACTGCTTCTCCGAGGTACAGGTTGTCTGGCAGCTTCAGCGGATCGACGGCGTCGTACGCGATTTCCGGAATGGATAGCTGCGCTACGACAGGGCTCGCCAACGTCAGCATCGCCACAACGAGCAACTGCAGAGTACGTTTCATATGAGCCTCCGACTGTTGACTGAGCCCTACCGCGTCGCGCTGCTCGAGCGCGGTGCCTGCGGCTTCAGAAGGAGCTTCTGCACTCGCCACGTCGTAATCTCGCTCACGACAAGCTCGTCCGGGTTCCGGCAGTCGATGGCATGAACGGTTCCGAATTCCCCGAGCTGCTTTCCTCCCTTGCCGAACTTGCCTATGACCGTCCCGTCGAGCTCCATCTTGTAGATCTCGCCGCTCACCGCCATCAAGAGCGAGTTGTTGTTATCGGGGTTCGAGTTGGAGCTGAAGAGATACTGATGCGGACCCGGGCTGATGCACACGGCCCACGGCGCGCCAACGTTGTCGTAGATCGCGCGGAGGATGAGATTGCTGTCGAAGACCTGGATGCGCCGGTTCCCGCGATCCGCGACGTAGATGTTTCCTGCAGCGTCCGACGTAATCGAGTGGGGCGTGTTGAGCTGGCCTGGCTCGGCGCCTCTCGTGCCTACCGACTTGATGAAGCGACCATTCTTGTCGTACTTGGCAACGCGCGAGTTGAAGTAGCCGTCAGAGACGAAGATGTTGCCAGACGGATCCCACGTGACGTCGGTCGGCCGATTGAACCGATACGGTTCCGCGGGCGGCGGGGGAACGTTGCCTGTTCCGGGTACCGGGGTTCCTTCCAGACCCTCAACAGCCTCGGGCCTCCGGCCCATCGTCATCAGGACGCGGCCCTCGGGATTGAACTTGACGACCATGTTCGTCCCTTCGTCGACGGTCCAGACGTTGTCTTGCGCATCGACGCGAACGCCATGGGCCATCTCGAAGCCGTAGAGGCCCTGACCGATCTCCCGGACGAACTTCCCTGTGGGATCGAACTGAAACAGCCTGGTGTCACCGCTTCGGTGAAAAACAAAGACATCGCCTTTCGAGTTGCGGGCGACGCCAATGCCCTCGCCGAGGTACAGGTTCGGCGGCAGCTTCAGAAAATTTGGGACCGACTCGTAGGGAAGGTCGGGTGCCGTCGCGAACGCCGTGGCTCGAGGGGGCACGTTCTGCTGAGCCGCCAAGGGCGCGACCAGCATGACAGCCAGGAGGGCGAGGGACAGGTTCAGACATCTATTCATGGACGCCTCCGTAAAGACGCTGAATAGTAACCCCTTTCCTGACCCGGGCGCTGATCCTTGGCGTTAGTGGCCCTTGCTCACCTCTTTGTGGTTCGTGTCTCGAGGCCCAACAGACTCCGCCCGCCTGCGCGGGCGAATTCCTCGACCACGATCTGGCGTTTCGAGCCGACCCGCCCGATCAACGACTGCCAGAATGGCGTCCCACGAAGTCGAGCCAGGTAGACGTTGCCTTCATATGCCGGAAGGCACAAGTACCCCGCGTCGACGGCGCGCGACAACATGACCTGCGCCAGCTCGGGTGACCCGAGGCTCGTGTAGATCTCCGCGAGATAGAACAGACCCTCGCCGTCGGCGAAGCCGGGAGATTCGAACGGACGCAGAACAGCCAAGCCTTCTTCTTGCCGTCCTTCAAATGCCGCCCGAAGCGCTGTCGAGAAGGCTCGCATCAGCGGAACTGCAGCGAAGCGCGATTCCTCGCTTCGCGCCGCGGCCAGTGCCTCTGTACTTCGACCCATCGCCCCGAGTACACGAGCCTCGAACGGATCACTACTCTTGTAGGCTTCCTCGAACGCTCGAGCGTAGTCGCCCTGGGCATAGAAGGTGTGATGCGCGCTCGTCTGGACGTTCGGATCGAGCCGATGAGCCTGCAGGTGGGCGGCCGCGGATTCCTCGAGGAGCCCGCCATACCTGCACGCATGCCCAAGGGCGGCGTAGATGTGCGGCTCGGCCCGTCGCTGACGAACGCGTTGAAGAAGGCGACTCAATGCCGCATCCAGTCGGCCTAAGTCGGTCTCGAGCTGGGCATAGTAGTAGAGTGCGGCGCCGTTCTCCGGATCGAGCTCGAGAGCCCGCCCGAATGCTGATTCCGCCCTCGGAAGCAGGGCAGGATCCTCGTACTTGCCCAGCAGTCGATCCAGACGGCCTCGCTCGGCCCATGCCGGCGCGAACTCTGGGTCAAGTGCGATGCACTGATCGAAAAACGAGTGAGCCCGACGCCAGCTGATAGTCTCGCCACGAAGCCGCATGCCGTGAAGGTACAGATCAAAGGCCTTCCCGTTACCCGCTCGGCCTTGCGGTCTGCGTGCCTGATCCTTGCCGGTCAGCGGCAAGGAGGCGATCACTCGATGGGCGATCTCGTCATGCAGATCGAGCACCGAATCGAGCGGAACGTGTGTTGTCTGCGACCACCAGATATCGCCGGAGGGTACGGCGACGAGCTCGACGCTCACGCGTACACGATCGGCCACTCGAAGGATGGACCCGGTCAGTACGACATCCACGGCGAGATCGACAGCGATCGCGTTCAGGTCGGGCACCGTGTTCGCGTAGCGGGCGGACTTGAGGCTCGACCGGACGACCAACGACTCAAAGCCCAGAAGGGTGCTCACGAGCGCATCCGCGAGGCTGAGCCCGAGGTAGTCCACGTCGGCATCCGGTTTGAGCAGACGAAATGGCAGGACGGCCAACCGAAGGATCGGTCGAGCCTCGACGACCTGACCTGTATCGATGACGGACAACACGGCCTTTAGATCGGACGACAAGGCCTCGGCCGTCGGATATCGCTCATCCGGCTTCTTTGCCAATGCTCGGTGGAGAACGCGGTCGACCGCTGTCACAGCCGGCGATCCGGTGAGAACCGGCGGCATGTCGTACAACACCGCGTGAACCAGCGCGGCGAGCGTGGCGCCAGAAAAGGGCGGACGCCCGGCGAGCATCTCGAAGAGCACCACGCCAGCCGAGAACAAGTCGGCGCGAACATCAACCGGCAACCCAGACAATTGCTCGGGCGCTGCGTACTGCGGTGTGCCGACGAATGCACCAACGTGGGTCAGGGCCGTCTCGGCTTCACCCAGGGGCGTGTCAAGAGGACGAGCGAGGCCGAAGTCGAGCACCTTGATGCCGGAGGCTGTGACGAAGACGTTCGACGGCTTGAGATCGCGATGGATGATCCCGCGGCCATGAAGAGCACCCAGCGCCTCGACAATCGAGAGGGCGATGCGAAGCGCGTCGATAGGCGAAAGCGGCCCGCGCGCCAAGCGGGCTGACAGGGGTTCCCCGTCAATGAGCTCCATGGCGATGAACGGCTGACCGTTCCACTCGCCCAGCTCATAGACCTGACAGATGAGCGGATGTGACATGCCAGCCGCCACGCGAGCTTCGCGCACGAGCCGCATGCGGGCATTCGGATCGGTCGAATTCGCCCGAAGAACCTTGAGGGCTACTCGACGACCCAGGCGCTCGTCCTCGGCCACGTAGACAACACCCATGCCGCCTTCGCCGAGCTTCTCGAGAACCCGGTAGTGACCGATGTGTGTCGGCGCACTTTCCGGTGGAGAAGGGTCATTGTCAGGACCGGCGACTTCAACCGCCGGAGCTTGGAGAACGGTTCCAGTCTCTGATTCCTGCGCGAGCAACCACTCGACCTCTTGGCGCAATGCCGAATCGCCACCGCATGCTCCAGAGAGGAACGATTTCCGCTCGCTGGCTGGACACTGCGACGCTTCGTGATACAGCCGCTCAACGCGTTGCCACCGAATGGGATCCATGTGCTGTAGCCGAGCTAACGGTCGGCGCTAGGGCTGCGGCGCTAGGGCCGCAAGGCGTAGACGAAAAGTGAGCTTCCTGCAGCGAACGCCACGTACTGCCTGCCTCCTATTGAATATGTGATGGGCCCATTCGAAACCTGACCACCCACGTTCGCCTTCCACAGAAGGGCGCCCGATTTGGCATCGAGGGCCAGCACATAACCTTCGCGGCCGCCCGAGAACAACACATCGGATGCGGTACTGAGAATGCCGGCGTCGACCACGTCGGTCATCGTGAACTCCCACTTCTTCGTTCCAGTCTGCGGATCGATGGCTTGAATCGCTCCATGCCCATCCTCCGGTCGGCGACGATTGATCACCGGGCTCGGCACCAGCAGCCTGACAGGCACGCCAGGAAGCGCGCCAGTGAACCGCTGGCCCTCTCGATACTCGACAGGACGCTTCGAAAATGTGGAATACGTGTCGATCCAGGTGGAGACGTAAAAGAGCCCCGTCCGCGGGCTGTAGGCGGGCGAGAACCAGTTGGTTGCGCCCTGAACACCCGGATAGACGACCACACCCTCTTCCGTCAACGGAACCATGTTCTGTGGCCGGCCCTTCGCATCGAGCCCTGTGGTCCAGGTGGTCTTCGCGAACGGCTTTCCAAGCAGGAACTCTCCTGTCGTGCGGTCGAGCACATAGAAATAGCCGTTGCGGTTTGCAAAGAGCATGGCCTTGCGCAGCCGGCCCTGCCACTGGATGTCGGCGAGTACTGGAACCTGTGTGGCGTCGTAGTCCAACACGTCGTGGGGCGTGAACTGGAAGTGCCATGTGAGCTTGCCGGTGTCAGCGTCAAGCGCAACGACGGAATCGCTGTAAAGATTGTCACCCATGCGTACGTCGCCGTTCCAATCGGGCCCTGGGTTTCCAATACCCCAGTAGGTCAGATTGAGTTCGCGATCGTACGAACCGGTGGTCCACACGGATGCCCCACCGGTCTTCCAAGAGTCGCCGGCCCATGTCTCGTGCCCGGGCTCCCCTGGCCCAGCCGTCGTGTGAAACCGCCAGACTTCCTTGCCCGTGCGCGCGTCGAAGGCCGCCAAAAACCCTCGCACTCCATACTCACCACCGGCCGTGCCGAGGATCACCTTGTCCTTCACCACGAGTGGCGCCACCGTCAGCGAGTAACCCGCCTCCGGCCTTGCCGCATCGACGGCAACATTCCACACGAGACCACCGCTCTTGGCGTCGATCGCCAGGAGACGACCGTCAATCGTGGCCATGAAAAGCGTGTTGTCGAGCAGGGCGAGCCCACGATTGACGCGCCCGCAGCAGAGCCGCGAGAGCGGCGACGGCGTGTGTGCATACACCCAGAACACTCGTCCAGTCACCGCGTCGAGCGCAACGATGTCGTTCGGCGCCTGAACCGTGTACAACACGCCATCGACCACGAGGGGTGTCGCTTCGAACTTCTCGAGCGATCGCGCCTGGAAGACCCATTGCAGCTCGAGGTTCTTGACGTTCGCCGGCGTGATCTGGGCGAGCTGACTGTGGCGTTGGCCCATGAGGCTGCCCGAATACGTCAACCAGACCTGCGGCTCCGCTTCGGCGCGAAGAATGCGATCGAACGACACTTGCCCATTCAGCGTCGTCGCGCCGATCGCGAACGCCACGCCGACCCCCAGCCACAGTTGCCGGCTCATCGTCGTCCTCGCAGAGTGGTGAGGTAGCTCACCAGATCGGCCACTTCCTGAGTCGCGAGCTTGTCTTTGAAGCTCGGCATCGGAGACTCCTTGAGAATTGTGTAATCACGCAGGCTCGCCTTGTCGACGACGACGAGCCGTTCGCTCGAGTCGAGGAGCTGAAGCGAAAAGGTGTCTTGATTCATGAGACGGCCCGTGATGGTTGTGCCCTGACGCGTCACCGCCCGAACAGAGCGATTGTCCGTTCTGATCTCGGCGCTCGGATCGACGATCGATCGCTGCAGCTCGCTCGTTCGCCGAATGGCGCCGATCTCTGTCAGTGGAGGGGCGACACGAGCGCCCGCTCCCGCGACGCTGTGGCACGTGAGGCACTGGCCCTTGCCCTCGAAGATCGCTTTCCCTCGCGACACGTCCCCGGAAATGATGGACTCTTTCGGCGAGGTGGAGAAGGCGCGCAGGTACGCGACGATCGTACCGGCCTGGCTTTCCGAGTAGTTATTCGGCGGCATGGCCGTACCAGGAATGCCGCCAAGGATGATTCGAACGAGCTCGTCGTCGGTGGTGCCACGTCGGAACCGACCGCTGGCGAAGTTGACGCCGGGAATGCCGTCCCCCTCAGGCCCGTGGCAAAACGCGCATGCGGTCTGGTAAATCAATCCGCCGTTCTCGATGTCCTGCGGCGTGTAGCCGTGCCCCTGAGCAACAGCCGCTCGGGCCACGAGAACGACTCCCAACGCAAAAACTGCCGTGCGTACTCGCATATGTGTCCGCCTTTTGTCGGATCCGACGCGATCATAGCAGCGGACGTGCCGGGCATCCTCCGTTCACCTAGTCAGTTCGCGGTATTGAGTGGCCGCGAGGAGCTGTCTACAATCGGCGCTTGTCATGCCACATATCCCGTTGCCCAGTGATCTTCCTGGTATCTCGAGCGCTTTCGAGTACCGGCCCGAAACCGCCAAGCCCATGCGCGAGCTGGCCGAGGTGCTGCTGCGAGGGCCAAACAGCCTGACGAGCGGCGAGAGAGAGATGATCGCCACGTTCGTGTCGGCGAGAAACCTTTGTCAGTTCTGCCAGGCGAGCCACCGTGCGGCAGCCGCTCACAATCTCGGCGGGAACTACGGCCTGGTGGACGCCGTGCGCGACGACTACCAGAACGCGCCCGTCTCGCCGAAGCTCAAGACGCTCTTGGCCATTGCAGGAAAAGTCCAAGAGAGCGGCAAGAACGTCACGCTCGCCGATGTGGAACGCGCCCGCGCGGAGGGCGCGACCGACACGGAGATCCACGACGCCGTGCTGATTGCCGCGGCGTTCAGCATGTTCAACCGCTATGTCGACGGACTCGCGACCTGGACGCCGGCTGGACATGAGGCCTACGACAAGATGGGCCAGCGGTTGGCCACACAAGGCTACCTCGGTGTCAGTCAGGCTCAGCGACAGTCGGAAGTCGCTGGACTGAAATAGACGACGCGGTGCCGGGGTCCGGAAGGACCCGTCCTACGAGGATCGATGATGGCGCACATCACACTTCCCCCCGGGCTCCCAGGAATTCGCGGGCCTCTGGCGTTTCGACCGGAGACCGCGCGGCCACTCAACGAGCTGGTGGACGTGCTCCTGCGCGGACCCCATTCCCTCTCGCGCGGGGAACGCGAGCTGATTGCGACCTACGTGTCGTCACAGAACGACTGTCAGTACTGTCAGACCATTCACGGCGCGATCGCTGCCCACCACTTGAAGGGTGACGAGGATCTGGTCGTGAAGGTGAAAAGCGACCCTCAACGAGCGCCAGTCTCAGAGAAGCTCAAGGCGCTGTTGGTGATTGCCTCTAAGACTGCACAAGGCGGAAAGAACGTCAGCGCGGCCGATGTTGAACGGGCCCGGAATCAGGGCGCCACCGACCTCGAGATCCACGACACCGTGTTGATTGCGGCCGTGTTCTGCATGTGTAACCGCTACGTGGACGGCCTCGCCACGTGGGCGCCGGAGGATCCCGAGTTCTATCGCCAACGCGCGGCGCTCGTGGCCGAACAGGGCTATGCCGCTTCGACACTGCAAGGGTAGCGTTGGGAGAGCGGGCCTCTCTTCCGAGCCTTGCGGGGCGAATGACGGTCCGCTAACATGGAGGTTCACACCACGAGTGGGCCAGTAGCGCAGTTGGGAGCGCGCATGAATGGCATTCATGAGGTCACCGGTTCGATCCCGGTCTGGTCCACCATCCTTCGCTCGCCTTCAGCGAGCTACGGCTCGGTAAACCCAGCGAGTCCAGAAACAGGCGAAGGATGCCGCGCCGTAGCCCGCAGCGGCGGAGGCGGGCGATCCTCGCCAGGTCGCTCAGACTGCTTCCGGCATAAGCCCGGGCGCGTGCAAGAAGTGCGCACTTCGGCCGTGATTCAACTAGAAGTCCAAGACAATTGCGCGAATGGCTGACGGAATCCTGTTCGCACTGGACCTTCGAATGCAGGAGACCAAGCACTTCGTCTACGTGTTGAAAAGCCCACACGTCACCGACCGCTACTACGTCGGTTTGACCGCGAATGTCTCGGCCCGCCTCGAGAGCCACAATGCCGGACAATGTCTTCACACGGCGCGGTACCGGCCTTGGTTCTTGCACGTCACCATCGAGTTCGTCGACGAGCCCACGGCCGTTCACTTCGAGCGGTACCTCAAGTCGGGCTCAGGTCGTGCGTTCGCGAGGCGTCACTTCGAGTCACCCGTGGCGGCGAAGGACGACAGTCTGACGAAGAAGGCAGAGGGCCTGGAATGAGCGGACAGCGGCGATGCGGAGGAAGTCGGCGAGCGATCGGCGGTTTCGCGTCGGGCATCCGAAATCGGGATCAAGTTCTTGCCATCGCGCGACGGGGCGTTCAAGTACCCGATCGGCGCCAGGAACGTCCACCGTCCAAGCTCCAGCGCAGCCTTCATTCCGGCCCGGGTCCGGTCTGACCGACAGTCGTTGTCGAACTGCGCGAATGCGGCAAGCACGCCTTCCATCAGCTTGCCCGTGGACGTGTCGTCGATCGGCTCCGTTGCCGACCGCAGCGAAATGCGCAGCGATTGCAGGTGAGAGCGGAGCGCGACGAGATCGTTCTTGTCCCGCGCGAAGCGCGTTCAGGTTGAACACGACGACGAAGTGCACGCGGCCCTTGTTCAGGCGGCAGAAGGTGAGCAGCTTCTGAAGCTGGCTGCGCCCGTGGTCTTGGCGCTCTCGCCTTCCTCGTGGAAGCGGTCGAGGACTTCGTACCCCTGGCGGCGGCAGTACTCCTCGCACGCACGAAGCTGCGTCGGCAGGCTCAGGTTCTCGGTCTGCTCCTTCGTGCTGACGCGAACGTAGATCACGGCGCCGACCATGATCGGCAGCGTAGATCCATTCGCCGAGCCGGGCAAGCAGCGTTTACGAGGCACAGTCTCTACTCGGACGCGCGGCAGTGCTCCTGGTACATCTCGACCACGATGCACGCCATCGTCTCGGCGTGTCGGCGGATGTCGTTGATGTCCTCATCGGTCATCGATTCCGCGTCCTCGCCGAGCAGTTCCCGACATCGCGCGATCGAAATCGGCTCCGGCATCGGATCCGGTTGTTCGAAGTACTCCATGGGCACCCCTGCGAACTCGCTGCAGACGTTTTCTGATGCGGTGGAGGTGCGCTCGAAGCGCGCCGACCTGAGGCCGGCGCGCCGATGACGATGAGCGTGGATGTGGCGTGCCGCCGACACCGAATCGCGTGACTTGAAGTCGAACGCGGTGATCGCACCGGTGTGCGCGATCAATCGACTGGTTGTTGAAGGGGCGAGAGCTTTGCTCTGAGAGCGTTGGCTACAGCGCTCCGCGTCTGGCCGACTGCGGAGGGGTGCGCGATGCACCGACGAGACCTTCACGATACGACTGCCGATGCCCCTCGTCAACGTGGAAATGAGGACGTGGAAATGAGGACGAGCTTCCTCGGCCATCACATAAGTGCGACCTCGGGCTGCGCGGAGGCGCCGTCAAGGCCGTAGCCCGCAGGGTCGAGCGCAGCGAGAGCCTTGACGGCGACGAGCACGGCTCGATCCTCACCATGTGATGGCCGATGATCTTCGCCGAAATCATCGTCGGAAGCGCGGCGAATGTCGGAAGGATCTGATGAGAGTTCTGACGCGACGACACGTCCGATATCAGCGCGTGGATCGCCGGGCGAACACGGGCAGGATCGTGTCATGGATCTTGCGACTGAGGACCGGTTGAAACGCTCGCGATACCTGCGGCGGAACGGCCGCCGCCGTCATGAGAGCCGACGTCCTTCAACGTGGCGTGAGCGACCACACCGGTGGCCGCGGGCTTGGCAGGAGTAGTGGTCATTTTGGGCGGTCGCTCACGCCACGGGGTTGCTGGTGGCGACCGCTCGGGCGGTGGCGCCACTAGGCGGGCGGCACGGAGCGCCGCCCGACGACGACGGCCTGTAACCTGCGCGACGACGAGTCGTTAGCCTTCTGCACTCGCCGCGCGCGAGTCGCCCGACGCGACGCAGGAGGCTCCTTCAACGCTCTGCTGTCCAGGGGGAACACCTCGCGCGGAGGGGCTGTTCCCCCACCGTGTTCCCCCTCTTTGAGCGCTGATTGAGCAGCGGTCGCTCAGCGCGCTGACCTGCGCTGGCGAACTGCTTCCAATGTGGGGACAGCTCTCACACTGCCGAGCGTGTGGCCGGGTGCTACGATCGGCCCGTCCAGAGGCTCGATGCCGACCTTCCCGGAGTGGTGGAATTGGGATCTTTCGTTCACTGGCCACGCCGAGTTGCGCATGGAGCAGCGAGGCGTGACCGAGGTGGAGGTCCGCGCTATGCTGGAGAGAGCCACCGGGTTCGAGGCCAGCGTCGTGGAGGGCAGATTCATGATCCACACCCGACGCGGGCAGAGCCCCTGGGTCGTGATCGTCGAGCCAGACGCCGAGGCCAGGTTGCTCGTCGTCGTGACCGTTTACGAGGTGTCCCAATGACGGAGCGCTCGCTGCAGGTAACCTATCGGAAGGGCCGGACATTTGCGGCGTACCTGCACCTCTCGCACCCAACCGGGGAGAAGAGCGCGAGGACCGTGGCATCGCCGGATGGGCTGCTCATCGTCGATTACGCCGCGTCGGGCCGACCGTTGGGCGTCGAGATCACCGCGCCGCAAGCGGTTCCTCTAGATCGCCTCAACCAGCTCCTCGCGGAGCTTGGCGAGCCGCCCCTCGCGGAACAGGACTACAGGCCCGCTCGGGCCGCATAGGCGGACCCGATCCGCGCGATGATCGAGCCTTGCGGACGGGCCATGTCGACTGTTTTCGTCGCCGGTTCACGGCAGATTTCGCGGCTTCCCGCCGAGGTGAGGAGCCCGTCTCGACACGATGATCGAGAAGGGGTTTCAGATCCTCGTCGGTGACGCCAACGGCGCCGACAAAGCGGTTCAGCGGTACCTCGCCGACAAGTCGTACCGAACGTCCTCGTGCACTGCATGAAGGACCACTGCCGGAACAACGTCGGGAACTGGCCGACCCGGGAGATTGCGGCGCCACGTGGTGCGCGCGGCTTCGAGTACTACTCCGTCAAAGACCGCGCGATGGCGGAGGCGGCGGAGTACGGACTCATGCTGTGGGACGGCAAGAGCAAGGGGACCGTCAACAGCGTGATCAAACATGGTCCGCCAGGACAAGTCGGTGGTTCTGTATCTTGCTCCGCAAAAAGGCTTCCGGAACATTCGTTCGTGGCGTGACTTGCAGAAGTTGCTGCGCAACTGCGACAGCGCGAACGTGCAGCGACTTGAGCGCGAACTAGACTTCGGAGCCAGCGTGCCGAAGACGCACCGGGCGGACTCAAGTGAGCAGCGACAGAGCCCTTCTTCACGTACTCCAGCGTGTCGATGATCGACGGGTCGCTCTTGCGAGGAACGTGGCTCGGCGGGATGACCGTGTAGTGCCCAGTCCCCGTGCGGATCTCGATGATGACGTTGCCGTCCTCGTCCTTGAACCCCTCGTTCTTGGAGCCGGGCGCATCGTAGAAGTAGTGCGTGACACCGGTCGGACGGCCGAAGGAGCACTCGGTCGGCGGTAGCAACTCCGGACAGAAGGCCACGGCTTCCCGGCAGTCCGGATCGATGTCCGTTTTGTGGTCGAGACGTTCCGCTCGATTCCATCCCTCGGGGATCTCCGGCTGCACCAGGTCCGGATCGGACCAACCCTTCACGTGGGTCTTCTTCTGCTCAGGAGGCCTAGACAGTTCAGCGTCACATTGGCGTTCAGGGCACACACGATTACGAAGATCGCCTGGCGAACAGTCGACGACAGCGGAGCAAAGAGCGACAGCGCAGCGACTGCCACCACCAGTAGACCCATCCAGAGGTCCAACACCCGGCTGACGGAGCGTTGCTCTTTCAGGTACAAGAGGACCCAAACGCCAGGGCAGCCGCAATGCTCGTTGCGCGGCGAGCTGTCCGCTCGGTGTTTCCGCCATGGAGGCTCCGCTGGAAGCCCCGAAGAAACAGATACCAGACCGCGGCACCGCTGACGAGCAACGTCGCCTTTGGAACGGCCATCGCGTACGGTGTGGTCGCGACCGCGACGGTCGTCACTAAGGTCGCCGGGTTCACGACCATGAGACTCGCAATCAGCGGCCTGGCATCTCCCGGCGCAACTCGACATCGTCAACCGACACCACGCGGCCGGCTACCCGCGCCTCTCCCGCTGTCGGAACAAGCAGGCCCGTGAGCAGCTTGACGGTGGTCGATTTGCCGGATCCGTTCGGGCCAAGGAAGGCGAAGATCGTGCCGCTGGGTACTTGCAGAGTGACGCTCCGCACAGCCGTCACGGTTCCAAATGTCTTGGTGAGACCGCGCGCGTCAATTGCCCAGACTTCGCCGTCAGTCGCCATCGCGTGGATGATAGAGCCTTGGAATCCGTTGACCCATCGATACTGTCGCTTTCAGCCTCGTGGTGATAGTAATAGTAGAGGTAGCGGTGACCAGTCAGTAGGGGCGGCAGGTTCACTGGCAGATGCACACATAGAGGAGCAGCCATGACGACGAAGAAGGACGCCAAGCAGACACAGCGTGACGATGTCTCGAAGACGCGAAAGAAGCTGACGCTCAGCAAGGAAACGATCCGGGATCTCACTTCCAAGGGAGGAAAGGCCGAGGCCGTGCGCGGTGGTGCGCGGAAGTGTTCGGGCCTGGGAAGCGGGTGCATCTAGCCGGAGGCGCAGCGCGGCACGCATGTCACAAATCGGATTGGCCGGCGGACGTGGAGGGTCTCCGCGTTCCTGGGTGCCGATACTCGATCGCCGGCTCGCCTCGCGCGCGCTCGAGGCGGTCCACGCGATCGCCGAGGCACTCCGCGTCCCACCACCACCGTCCATGGTCGGCAGCGAGCACAGCGCGGTGATCGAGGACGCATCGCTCGCCGGAGGCCGCGCCGGCCTGGCGATCCTCTACGCCTATCTCGCGCGAGCCGCATTCGCAGATGGCGCGCTCACCGCCGCCACCGAACTCTTGGACGAAGCGATCGCGGCGCTCGGCGAAGTTAGTATGCCGTTCGGCCTCTACTCAGGATTCACTGGTGTGGCATGGGCAGTCGCCCACCTCCACGATTCAAAGGACCAAGCGCTCGACGACTTGGACGAAGAAGTCGACCAAACCCTTCACGAGCATCTAACGCACTCACCCTGGACCGATGAATACGACCTCGTGAGCGGTCTGGCCGGCATCGGCGTGTACGCGATGGAGCGACTGCCCTCTCGAAGGGCTTGCGATCTGCTCGAGCTCGTCGTCAATCGTCTGCACGACGCCGCCGAGCGAACGGAAGCGGGCATCACATGGCTCACCCCAACCCATTTGCTCCCCGAACACCAACGTGAGCAGTGCCCCGAGGGTCACTACAATCTAGGGCTGGCCCATGGTGTTCCGGGCGCGATCGCGGTGCTCGGCGGCGCGGTCGCCGCCGGCGTCGCCCGCTCGAAGGCACGGCCGCTGCTCGATGGAGCCGTGACGTGGCTTCTGTCAAAGAAGCTGGCGGAGAACGCCAGCTCCACATTCCCGGCCTGGATCGCTCCCGGTGCCGAGACGCGACCGGCGCGCTCGGCCTGGTGCTATGGGGACCCGGGGATCGCGGCGGCGCTCGTCGTAGCCGCCCGGGGCGCCCGCGTTCCGTCGTGGGACCGCGAGGCGCTCGCGATCGCACTGCGAGCGGCCGCACGCCCGCCCGACCAGACGGGAGTCCATGATGCCGGCCTCTGCCATGGGGCCGCCGGGCTCGGACACATCTTCAATCGAATGTACCAGAGCACGGGTGACCCAGGCCTTTGGGAGGCCGCACGGTTCTGGCTCACGAGAACGTTGGACATGCGCCAACCCGGTCAGGGCATCGGCGGATACGCCGCCTGCCATCCGCAGGCGGACGGAACCGTCGGCTGGAAGGACGATCCGAGCTTGCTCACCGGTGCGGCCGGGATCGGGCTCGCGCTGCTGGCTGCGGTCAGCCCGATCGAACCGGCCTGGGATTGTCTGATGCTGCTGTCCCTCCCGTCTCGACAGCCGGCGTCCGTGTCCTGACCGCCGTGGCGACTTCGCCGGCGCCGGATGCCGTCACAGCCTCAGGATTCTTCGTCCTCCGAACGCCTCTTCTTCCCTTCGACGAGCTGCTGGCCCTGTCGGGCGCCATCGAGGCGCCCGGAACGCTAGACGATGCCGCGCGCCTCGATGCATCGCTTGCCAGGGATCGAGCGAATCTGAGGGCCCGGCTCGCGGCCGTGGTGCTGCGGCCCGAGATCCGTGAAGCGGTCTTCGTCGCCTCGCCGAGCCTCGACGAGGCGCTCGATCTCTGGCTGCGCGAGCCCGAGAGCGACCGCGGCCAGCGCGTCGAGCGCGCGGTGGTTCGGTACCTTCGCCCGGATGACCGGGCGGGCGACGCCGTTCGGGTTGTTCGCCGGATGCTCGGTCGGCGCGCTGGGCGACGAGACACATCTGGCGCTCGCCAATCGCGCCAGCTCCAGCCGGCATACTCGCCTCGACATGGACTACCTGTTCTCGCTGGTCGAAACACTGTCGCACGATCCGGCGGTCCGCCGAGGCGGCGTTTACCGGCCGAACTCGAGTCTCTACCGTGCGGCCGGGCGCGTCCGCTACATCGAGGCGCGCCTCGACGGGAAACGTCGATCGCAGCACCTGGTGTCCGTGGAAGCGACGGCCTTCTTGAAGACAACGCTCGATCGGGCGCGCGACGGCGCCACGTTCGAGTCCCTAGCCGCCGCGCTGGTGGACCAAGACATCTCCCTCGCCGACGCCGAGCAGTACATCGACGAGCTCGTCGACAGCCAGGTGCTCGTCTCAGATCTGGCGGTGCCGGTCACCGGAGAGAATCCGATCGATGTGCTGATCGAAGACCTGCGCGCGCGCGCCACGACCTCACATAGCGCCGAGGTGTTGTCCGAAACGCGAGCTGCTGACCGAGTTCGACGCGACTGGGCTGGGCGTGCTGCCGGAACGCTACCGGGCGGCCGCGCGAGTGCTCGAAGTTCTCCCAGCAAAAGTGGATCTGGATCGGCTCTTTCAGGTGGACCTGATGAAGGGCGTGAAATGCGCCACGCTGGGTCCGCCGGTCCTCGACGAGATCCTGGCCGGCGTCGAGATCTTACGTCGCTTGAGCCGGTCGAGCCACCACGAGGCGCTGCGGCGTTTTCGCGAGGCGTTCGTCGACCGGTACGAGCGGCGAGAAGTCCCTCTCGTGGAGGTCCTCGACGAGGAAGCCGGTATCGGGTTCGGATTCGCAGCCGACGCATCGCCCTTGTTGCGAGACCTCACGTTTCCATCTGCAGCGGAGGAAACCGTTCCGTGGACCAACCGCGACACGATCCTGCTGGGCAAGCTGAGCGACGCGCTGGCGAACGGACGGCAGGAGATCCGCCTGGAGTCCGCCGATCTCGATGCGCTGGCCGCGAAGGAGCCACTGCCGCTTCCGAAGGCGTTTGCGGTGGTGGCGACCGTTGCCGCGTCAGACGACGTCGCACTTGCCCGAGGGACCTTTCTCGTGCGGGTCGACAGCGTTGACGGGCCGTCTGGCGCGAAGCTGCTGGGCCGCTTCTGTCACGCGGATGGGGCTTTGCGCGAACATGTCGAAAGGCATTTGAGGGCCGAGGAGGCACTCGAACCCGAGGCAGTGTTCGCCGAGATCGTGCACCTTCCGGAGGGACGGCTGGGGAATATCCTTTTTCGACCGGTCCTGCGCACCTTCGAGATCCGTACCTCGGACGGTCCGGCGCTCCTCGGGAGCGGCAGGTGCCGATCTCCGATCTCATGGTCTCCGTGCGCGGTAAGGAGATCATCCTGCGCTCGGCCTCCCTGAACCGCCAGATCATCCCGCGGCTCACGACGGCGCACAACTATGGGTGGCGCAGCGTCGGCGTCTACCGATTTCTCTGCTCGCTCCAATCGCAGGAGGCGGTCGTCTGGGAATGGGACTGGGGCGCCCTGGCCCACGCGCCCTTCCTGCCGCGCATCGTCACCAGACGACTCGTACTAGCGCGAGCCCGCTGGCTGCTGGGGAAACATGAGCTCGAGCGACTCGGTAACCGTACGGGCCGCGCCCTTTTCGAGGCAGTTCAAGACTGGCGTGCGGAGCGCCGGCTTCCTCGGTGGGTCGTCCTCGCCGACGCCGACAACACGCTGGTTGTGGACCTCGACAACATCCTGAGCCTCGAGTCATTCGCACACCTCGTCAAGGAGCGCGACGAGGCGGTCCTCTTGGAACTGTTCCCCGCTCCCGACCAACTCTGCGCCCGTGACCCCGACGGACGGTTCGTCCACGAGCTCGTCGTGCCTTTCGTCAGAACAGCCAACGCGCCGGCGCGAATCGCGACGCGTTCTGCCGACCACGTTCTTTTTCCTCGTCCTGACCGGTCGTACCCTCCCGGCTCGGAGTGGCTGTACATCAAGCTGTACTCGGGCACGGCAACCGCCGACCAGGTATTACGCGACGTGATCGGGCCGTGCGTGCGAGAGGCCATCAACGCAGGCGTCGCCGACCGCTGGTTCTTCATCCGCTACTCGGACCCCGCATCGCATCTTCGCCTGCGCCTGCACGGTGACGCTGAGACCCTACAGCGGGCAGTCTGGCCCGCGCTCAAAGCGGCGATCGGGCCGTGGCTCGATGACGGACGGATCTGGCGCGTGGAACTCGACACCTACGAGCGGGAGGTCGAGCGATACGGTGGCGCCGAAGGTACGATGCTGGCCGAGCGGCTGTTTCACGCCGACAGCGAGGCCGTGTTGGAGATCGTCGAGCTCCTGGATCCACGCGATGGCGGCCTCGACGAGCGATGGCGGCTGACTCTGTGCGGGATGGATCGCCTGCTCGACGACCTGGGCATCGATCTCGGCGCGCGGGCGTCGATGCTCTCAAAGGAAAGGAATGCGTTTGGAAGGGAATTTCGATCCGATCGAGTCCTCGATCGTCAAATCGGCCAGAAGCTCAGACAAGAGCGTTCGAACCTGAGCGCCCTCCTCGGCCATGTCGGGAAGAGCGAGGACAACCCGTTGGGACCGGGGCTCGAGATCCTCGGTCAGCGGTCGGAGCGGCTCAGACCGATCGTCGCGGAGCTGAAGGCGTTGGAAGCGGCCGGCCGGCTGTCGGGATCGCTTCACGAGATCGCGATGAGCTACGTGCACAGTACGCGAACCGGCTCCTTCGCTCCGTGCAGCGCGAGCAGGAGCTGGTGCTGTACGACTTTCTCGCCCGGCACTACGAATCAGCGCTGGCCCGGACGAACTGACATAATCCGTTCACTCTCTTTAACTGCGGTCCAGCGAGGCCGCGAAGAGGTGAACATGCCTACACGCGTTTTTCCAGACAACATCCCCTTCGAGAGGTCCGCATGCCCGTAGTCATGGATGCGGATCGGATCGGCCGTACGCTGGCCCGCATCGCGCACGAAATCGTCGAGCGCAACAAGGGCGTCGACGACCTCGCGCTGGTCGGTCTGCGCACGCGCGGCGTTCCGATCGCCAAGCGTCTCGCCCGCGCACTGCGCGAGATCACCGGCCAGGACGTGCCCACCGGCGCGCTCGACATCACGCTGTATCGCGACGATCTGATGCGCCACACCGTGGGCCTTCAGCCCCAGGTGCGCCGCACCGAGATTCAGTTTTCCATCGACAACCGCAAGATTCTGCTCGTGGACGACGTGCTCTACACGGGACGAACCACGAGAGCCGCGCTCGACGCGCTCATCGACTTCGGCCGCCCGAAGGGTATCCAGCTCGTCGTGCTGGTCGATCGCGGGCATCGGGAGCTGCCGATCAAGGCCGACTACGTCGGCAAGAACCTGCCGGACGATAGGCGGCGACCTTCGCGGGCACCAATGGTCAACAGGTCAACTGGCGTACCTCGCCGCACGTCAACCCGCCGAAGCCGCCGCCGAGTTCCAGCGGATCGTCGATCATCGCAGCATCGTGCTTGTCGGTGCTCACGGATCTGACCGTGCACGAGGCCTGGACGCTCTGGTCGTAGCGGATGGGCGCTATCGCTGGGAAGAGGCGAATGGCGTGATCGTCATTCGCCGGCAGTCGCGTGGAGCGACGCAAACAATCCGCTCGAATCGCACGGTCACTCCCATGACTTGGGACAACATCGCGGCGGAAATCCCATGGACGCGATGGCGCGCCTGCACTGGCACGAGCGCTCGCGCGTCTCCGCGCGTTCGCCGACGACCGCACCTTCTCGGTCCGTCCTCACATCGGATCGGTCTTGGACCTCCTCGCCGCGGTGGCGCGCGCACACGGCGAACTGCTGTGGACGATTCCCGATGGGACCCAGGGCCCCGGTCGTGGGCGCTTCTCCTTTGGCTTCAGGACCTTCACTGGCAAAGGCCTGGGCGTCAGAGCCCGGCAGGCCCATAGAGAACAGTGTGATGCCCTTCTCTTTTCCAGGATGCCCGCTATGACCAGACACCGTCAAGGCGAGAAGCGTGTACGACGATCTGTTTGCGCTGTGGGAGAACGCCGACGCCAGGATCCCGCTCATCACCGAAGACGGGCGGAACACGCCCGGTTGCGGTGAGCGGGGCGTGATCCGCGTGTCACTCGGCAAACTTCAAGCGCTCAATCCGCCGCAGCCAGCTGATCACTGGGTTCCAACTGGCGACGTTCTGGTCCACCAACTTCTAACCCCCAACACACCGGCGACTTACCACGAAGCTCTCGAATCAAATTTGGACCGCCATCATCAGGTCACACCGAGGCCCGATGTGCATTCCGGTGCATTTGATAGGTCTCGTCTGGCCGATACGTCGAGAGAGTGGGCGCAGCTCGGCGACTTTCCAGAGTTGCGGGAGCTCCGACGCATGATCGGGCTGGGCAAAGACCGCGGCATCGTCTGGCACCGTACCGGCAATGCGCACGAGGATCGTTCACTTATTCAGCAGTCTGACCTCGGGGCGAGTCGGCCGAAGCCATTCGCGTATCACCGCCGCGTCGCCGCGGTCGCCAAGCCACGACGCAATCGCGGCCCTTAGACACTCGAACGGCCCCCCAAATGAGCCTCGCCTACCGAACGCCTGTGCCTAAACGAGCGGAGATCTTGCGTCGATGAGCATTGCGCTCTTGCTGTATCAGTTATAGATCTGAAACCACGCGGCGGGAGTGACAGTCGCCGCGCGGATACTTCCTGACATCATGGACGCCAACCTGCGTCGTCAACGTTTCCTCGCATCGCGATTTCAGATCCAGTCGCTCGCCGAAACCGCCGACGGGACCCTGGACGGTCGGGAGGCCGAGGGCGCGGCGTTCGATGCCTCGCGGCTGCCGCGGTTCGCGGCGGGGGACCTCATCAACGGTCGCTACGAGGTGACGCAGATCCTTGGCGAAGGTGGCATGGGAGTCGTCTACCGGGTGCGCGATCGCATGTTTCAGCTTCGCCCCACGGCGCTGAAGACGATGCGGAGATTGAGCGACGGCGAATGGCTCGAGCTGTTTCGCTCGGAGTTCATCGTGCTGTCCGAACTGAACCACCCCAACGTCGCCGGCGTGTACGAGTTCGCACCGCTCTCCGGAGGGGCTGGGCATTTCTTCACGATGGAGTTCGTGCCCGGTCGGAGGGTCGGAGAATCGGGCGAAGGCGCGACGCCCAGCGAGACGTGGCAGTGCATCACGCACATGGGCGAGGCGCTTGCATATCTGCACAGCCGCGACATCTTGCATCTCGACGTCAAGCCGGACAACGCCGTACGCATGCCCAACGGCACGTGCAAGCTGTTGGACTTTGGCCTCGTGGGGCTGGCGCAGAAGCCGGAGCGCATCGCCGGGACGCTGGCGTACATGGATCCGCAGTTGCTGCAGGGCGCGCAGGCGTCGCCGCTTTCGGATCTGTACTGTCTGGGCCTCTCGGGCCTTGAACTGCTGGTGGGATGCCGGCCGTATGCCGAGACACCCAGTGCTGCCGCTCTGGTGCAAGCGAAACACGACCGACGGTTCCCGTTCACGACAGCGCAGATGGAGGGCATCCCGGGCTGGATGCGGGACTGCCTGCTCAAGCTGTGTGCCCCCGCTCCGCAAGACCGCTATCGATCGGCGGCGGAATTTCTCGACGAGGCGGCGCTGGCCCAGGGCAACCAGCGGCGGCCCTTGACGTTGTCGCGCAGCGCGTTCGTGGGCCGAGGCGAGGAGCGTCGGCGTCTCCATGCATTCGCGCGGCGGCGCCTGATGGGGGGCGACGGTCCTGTCCTGTGCTCGGTGTCCGCGCCGAGCGGCATGGGCAAATCGCGCCTCGTGGCGGGAATACGCCACGAGCTCCAGGCCGAGGGTCATGTGTTCCTGCAGGGCGACGGGTACGACCGCGACGTTGGCGAGTTCACCGCCCTCACACCGGTGTTGCTGGCCTCCGCGCAACTCGTGATCGCTTTGGGCCGGCGCGATATCGTCGAAACGTTCCTGCCGGAGCTCGTCAAGATGACACCCGAATTCGGCCACCTGTACGGCGGCAGACCCTCGTTGCCGTACAGCCACGGCGAGGCCGAGCGCGAACGCATCTCACATGCGGCCCGCGATTATCTGCTGGAGGTCAGTGCCGTCACCCCGTTCGTGATGCATCTGAACGACTTGCAGTGGGCGGCGGGAGGCACCATCAACGCTCTGAAGTCTCTGGTGGATGCGCTGACATCGGACGCCAAGTGGCGGATCGCGCTGGTGCTCAGTTTTCGCAGCGACCAGATCACCGGACGTCCCATCGAGGGATGGCTCGCGTCAGTGGACCCAGTGCGCCAGTTGCCTGTGGTTCTGGCTCCTTTGGATGCCGTCGACGTGCAGGCGATGATGTCCTCCATCGCTGGATTGTCGGTGTCGCCGCCTCTGGTCGCCAAGATGCACGAGGCGTCCGGCGGCGTTCCGTTCTACATCGACGAAACCATGCACTGGCTGGCAGAGGCAGAAGCCCTCCACGTTCAGCGCGGGGAGATCGTCGCGGCCGGGCAGCTCGATTGGAAGCGAGAGATCGACAACGGCATCGTGTTGCGGGCCAATCAGCAGAGTCCGGTTGGGCAGGACATCCTGAAACTCCTCGCGATCTCGGCGCGGCCCGTGGCGCTGGTGCACCTGTGCGCGGCGGCCGGGCACCCTCGACACCGGGTGGTTGAAGAGCTCGCTCTGCTCGAGCAGGAACGTCTGGTCACGCCGGTTGCAAGCGATTCGGCGATGTACTCACTCGACCACGACCGCATCAGAGAATCGCTCTTCGCGTCGACTGCGCTGGCGGACCGTAAGAGCCTTCACGCTCGCCTCGGCGTGGCGTACTTTCAGGACTTCGCCACGACACGGCGCGCGGATGTGGCGGTGTTTGCCGCGGTGCACCTGAATGAGACGCCGCTGCCGACTGGCGAGACGGGGCGCTTGGAACGCAGTGACCTGAATCTCGATGCTGCGCAAAGTGCGCGCAACGCGGGGGACTTCGGTCAGGCGTTGTCGTTTCTCGGGGCCGCAGAAACCGCGTTGATGCCCGACATGTGGCGGCACCATGTGCACGCTATGCGGCTGCACGCGCAGCGCGCCACCATCCTGCGAGCGATGCTGAAGTTCGACGCCTGTGTGGCGGAGTGCGACGCCGGGATCGCGCATGCCCGGAACCTAGTCGAGGAGGGCCGATTGTGCGTTCCGAAGATGGAGAGTCTCAACTACCTCCGGCGCCATGCGGACGTCCTGGACATCTACGTGTCGTTCTCGAATCGCGCGCACCCGGCGTTCCGCGTGCCGCGCCATCCCGGCAGGCTCGCTGCGCTTGGTGCGGCCGTCAAGACGTGGCGATTGGTGAAGCGGTACGGGGTCGCGCACTTGATGCGCCCGATGGACGCGGCGGCTCACCCGCTGGCGACTGAAGCCATTCGAGTCACGGAACCTGCCGTCAACTCCGCCTTCGTGACGGCGCCTCAACTGTTCATCTTCGAGATTCTCTCTCTGGCCCGAGTGGCGGCCGTGCATGGCTCGCTCAGGGAGGCTGCGCTCATCGCCCCCGTCGGGATGGCCATCATCGTGGGGATTTTTCGCGATTTCGAGATGGTTGCGACGTTTGGTCGAGCCGTGCGATCGCTCCTCGACGAACTGCCCGATGAACATCGTGGACGCGCCAGGTTCCTATGGGCCCATTGGCCGGCGAACCTGTCGGTTCCCTTGCTGCATCTCCGCGAGCCGGCGGTGATGGCCGCCACAGAGTGCCGACGTGCGCGGGACAGCGCCTACGAAGCGAATGCGCACTGGGGGGTTCTCATGATCGACCTTTTTCTCGGCCGGCGACCGCTGGGTGAATCCGCTCGACAGGCGCAGGGGACTCTCGACCAGTGGCCACGTACCGAGACGCCGGAGGCGGCCCATTACATTGAGCTGCTGGCAGGCGCCATTGCAGCATTCAGAGCGCCCTCGACTGAGACCGCCGCCGCGGGGGCCAAGCGCCGCATCGACCCCTCATGGTCGGCGTCGACTCGTGCCGTCGCTGCGGGTTTTGCGATGGTGACGAGCGCGTGGGGAGTTGGTGGTCCGAGGCGTGATCGCGGAATCGGCTGGCGCGAGGTGTGGGTGCTCAATGAAGGCGTGCCAGGTACCACGTTCGAGCGGATCGCGCTCTTCGCCGCGTCGATCGCCAATTGCGCCGCCCTGCGCACGCGTGTTCCGCCCTGGCGGCGTCTCGAACTGAGACTCGTGGCGCACTACATTCTCAGGACACAGCGCCGATTCGCCGCCCTCAACCCGATCGACTTCGCACACCGGGTCGCGTTCCTCGAAGCTGAACTGCTGCGCGGCAGAGGCGCACTCGAGGCTGCGTTGCCCCTGTATCAGAAGGCCGAGTCGCTGGCTGAAGACGCGGGCCTGCGGAGCGAGCAGGCCCTGATCCTCGAGAAGCACGCCGAAGTGCTGATTGCGCTCGGTCGCGGCGGCGAGGCCGCCGCGACGGTGTCAGCGAGTCTGGAGCTGTATCGCGCGTGGGAAGCCGTCGCCAAAGTGAAGCAACTGGAAGAGCGCTTCACCGGCGTGGCGTAGACGTTCTGACGCGGCCCGTCCGCCGCGTCGTCCGTCCTCGGCACCGGCGGCCCCGTGGAGACGCTGACCAGCGGCGACATCGCGGCGCGAGCCCCCGTGATACAAGACGAGGTTCACCCGAGGGCGCGGCCAGCACGGCTGCGGTCCGCTGGGTGCAGATAATGGCCGTCGTGCGCGCTGACAAGGTCGAGGAGCCCTGACCGGCTGGCGGCGCGTGGCGCGGCAGGGGACCTCCTGAGATGCCGACCGAACCGACCCTCGAGAACTTTACGCTCTACACGTACGTCGTCCTCTGGACCATCACCTTCCTGCTCCTGATCCGGAGGGGTTTCGTCGACAGGGTCAGCCCGTACCCGGCCACGGCGCTCCTGTGCGCGTTCCCGTGGAACATCGTCTATTTCCTGAACTTCCATCCGCCATTCGCGCTGGTCGACTGGATCGGCGTCGTCTACTTCTGCGTCGGCGACTCGTTCATGATGTACTTCCTGTTCCGCTACAGCCGGGACGAGTACCCGCACGTGCCGATGGGCTGGTTCGGCCCGGGCTTCGCGTTCGTCTTCCTGGCCAACGTGGGGATGCAGTACCTGTTCATGCGTGAGCTGACCGCGCTCGAGCCCGAAGGCGGCCGGGGGTACATCTCGGCCGCCCTGTTCGGGATGTACATCTACTATTACATCTACGCCGTCTCGTTTATCCTGATGCTTTGGCGCCGCAAGAGCGTTCGAGGGCAGTCGCTGTATATCGCCATCGGCAAGATGCTGGGCACGGGCATCTCGGTGCCTTACGTCCACATGCACTACTTCTCCTCGCCGCTCGTCTGGTTCCTGGGCGGCGTGATCTTCGTGACCGAGCTGACCTACGTCGTGCTCGTCTACGGGCAGTGCCGGGCCGATGGTATCGATCCTTGGTGGCGATTCTGACGGCCGGCGCCTCTAGAGTCCATCGCTCCACTCCTCCTCGGTGTTCCCCGGTGCCAAGAGTGGAGCGGTTCCCTTAGGACGAAAAAACAAAACGAAGTGACTATCGGCGCACGCGGGCAAGAATTGCCAAACGCCCGGCAAGACTCTCCACCGAAGTTCGTCGAACTGCTCAGCATCGCATTGGACGCTTCGGGAGACGCTGAAGATCGCCACGTCCTTCGGACAGGAGACGATCAACATGGCGATACCGATCCTGGCTGAGGAAATTGCTGCACTCGAGACCGTGTCGTGACTGTGACGTTATGGCAGTTCGAGGTCGTAACTCCTGATTCGCCACGCGCCGTTCTCATTGCGCCACAGCATTCGTAGTACCGGCGCGCCGCTGGCGCCGGTACTGAATCGAACGGTCAGGCCAAACGCCTTGCCGTACTCGAGCGGCAGGCGATCGGGCGGGATCGCGCCGCGGCCGCGAACGTCGCACTCGACCGCATCGCCGATGGCGTTGGGTATGCTGGTCAGGCTGAACGTGCGTGAGTGCGCGTGATCCATGACGCGAACCGCGGGATGGATCGGCTCCGCCGAGACGAGAATGGCGTCGAGGTTTCGCGCCGGCCCCGCCAATTGCCCGGCGCGTTCGAGGCCGGCGCGAATCTTTCGGCCCGCATCGTCGGATGATGTTGACGCGGGATCGGCAGGATTGCGCGCGAGATCGTAGCAGGCGTAGCTGGCCGGCGAAAGATAGCGAAACGCCGCATCGTAGTCCTTCTTGATCAACCAGGTCTGCAGGAATGCCTGCGCCGCGGTCGCGAACCCGGAATCGGCCTGCACGCGCGTGATGGTGACGTTGTCCGCGGCGACCGGCGCGCGGGCGTCGTCGACGCCTGTCCTCCACGACACGATCTTCCAGTAGCCGTTGTCCTTACCCCACAGCAACGCCACGCGTTCATCCGCGTGGCCATCCACGAAGAACGTGGAACCAAAGTAGTTGCCGTACTGGCGCGCGGGCTTTTTCGCGCCACCCGGCGTCATCCGGCTTTCACAGTCGAAGGCGGCGGCCACATCGTCGGGCACGGAGTAGAGGACGAACTGCGCGTGATGCGGCTGTTGCACCACCTTCAGCGCGGGCGTGGTGAGACGGACGCCGACGATCAGCCCATCGAGCGATGTCCGCTTACCCAGCGTGCCGTGCGCGGCCTTCAAATTCGTCATCAGCTGAAACGGCGCCATACCTCGATCGACCGCCGACGGATCGTCGGCATTCTGCGCGATGCACGCATACGCCCGCTCGGAGACGTAGCCCATGGCGGCCATGACGTCGCCCTCGACCAGCCAGGCCGAGAGAAAGTCGTTCGCCATCACGTCGATACTCTTTTTCCCGGCGCGCGGCACTCTCGGCAGGGCGAGTACCGACGGTTTCGCATCCGCCGGCGCGCGCTGCAGGTTGACGCCAAAGAAACTGCGCCACCAGTCCTGGAGGCCGGCCCAGCGCCTGCCGTGACGGTCGACATTGTCGCCGGCGCGCACGTCGGAATTCGCGGAGCTCAAGTGTCCATTGAACATCGCCGCCGGAAAACTCGACGAGCGGTAGTCCACGTCGATGTCGGCGCGGCGGCCGTCAGGCGCAATCGAGATTTGAATCGACGGCGTACCACCTTGCACGCGATAGTTGGTCGGGTAGCCCCTGTGAAAGACGGTGTTGTCGACACCGCGCTTGAACTCCTGCGACCGCGCCAGCGTGTCCAGCGCGGCGGGGATCAGGCGGGCGTAGATGCGGAACTGATGATCGCCGGACGCCCCAGGGACCTGGCCACTGATCGACTCCACGTGCTCGATCAACGCGAGCGCGTCCTCCCGCCCCGCCAGCTTCGCTCCGGCCGCGTCGGTGAGCGGCGTCGTCATCAGGGCGTGCGTGACGGCGTCGAACGTCGTCTTCGAGGAGACGGCGAGAATCTCGTCGTAGAAAAGCACGGGCTCCAGCTTCTGGCCCGTCGTGTTCTCGAGGCGCGACACCCAGTCGTCGACCAAGCGCTGGCGGCGTTCGCCGAGGCCTGCGTATGCACCGCCAAATTGCAGTGGCTGCTGTTGGGCCACACCGGTCTCGATCGTGACAAGCGCCAGCAGGCAAGTGCAGACGAACACTGTGATTCGCAGAACGGGAACCTTTCTCGAACGCCAGCCTGCTCGTCAGTCACTGCCGCTCGTGGCGCAGGTCACGACATACCTAATGCCGCCGATGGAATCGAGGCGTTTCCGCGGAGATCCGTAGATCCGTCGAACCTTGAGGACTGCTGAAGCAGAGAGCGTGCCGGCTTAGAGCTACGTTCCAACTGCCACAGAGTGGTCCGAGCACGGATGACGCTCCGGCGGCCCCAAGTGCGGCACCACGTCCGTTCCGATATACCGCGCTAGAATCGACCGGCGTTGGGGCTACGCCGAGCAGCGACATGGAAGACCTCCTCAAATCGTTAAACAATCTGACGCCGGTGATCGCCGTCGGCAGCCTGACGATCTTCATGACACTCGAGCGATGGCTTCCATATTTCGAGCATGGGGCAGGCCGAGGACGTCAGCGCTGGCACAACCTCGGAATGGTATTGATCGCCTTCCTGATCAACGCCACGCTCGGGGGAGTCATGCTGCTTCCCGCGGTCTGGGCCGACGCGAATCACTTCGGCCTTATGTACCGCATGGGAGTGTGGCCCCCAATCGCGATGGTGATTGGAGTGTTCCTGATCGACCTATGTGCCTACGCGCTGCACGTCACAATGCACTCGGTTCGATTGTTCTGGCGCTTCCACCGGGTACACCATGCCGACGTGGCCCTGGATGCGTCGAGTGGTCTTCGCCTCCATCCATTCGAGCTCGTGCTGCTATCAAGTGTGATTGCGATCGTCATCTCGCTCGTCGGGGCCCCGTTGGCCAGCGTCATTATTTACAACACTGTGGCGTTGCCCTTGTTCGTCATGAACCACAGCAACATGAAGTACCCGGCATGGTACGAGCGCTGGGGCAGTCTGTTGATGGTCACGCCCGACTGGCACCGGGTCCACCACAGCCGTCATCAGCCGGAGACCGACTCGCGTTACGGCTGCGTCTTCAGCGTCTGGGACCGTCTGTTCGGCACCTCGGGCCGAGCCAATGTCGCAACCATCCAGTTTGGATTGCACCGCTTTCGCGAACCTCGCGAACAGACGCTTTGGGAGTTGCTGAAGATGCCGTTCAGGAGCTTGTAATCTGGAGACGATGACCACGCCTGGAATGTGGCGCCGGCTCCTAGCGTTCCTGTGTCTCGCGGAGTGTGCGCGTTCCAGGGATGTAACGCTTTCCCCACTGCACGTAGGCTTTCAGCACCTCCCCTAGGGCTTTCCCCTTGTCGGTCAGCACGTAGGCGTAGCGGACCGGACGCTGTTGATAGGCCGAGCTGCTGATGAGCCCCGCACGCTCCAGGCGCTCCAGGCGCTCGGCGAGCAAATTGGTGGGAATGCGCTCAGGTGATCCGAGCAGCTCGTTGTAGGTTTGCTTGCCACGGAGCATGTCCCGAACGACCAGGAGTGACCACTTGTCACCCACCACATCAAGCGCGCTCGCAATGGGACACGGCGAGCGGGCAAATCCGTGCGCGCGTTTAACCGGGGCGGCCACAGCCATCTCCTGTCCGAGTCACTTGCATATTGCAAGTTAATATACTACGCTCCGGTGTGACTTGCATATTGCAAGTCACTATTCCCGGGAGGAACCATGTCACACGCTGCCACGTTCCCTGGCGACCAGCCCGCATCGCGTGCGGGCGTTTCGGCGCTCGTCTCGGCCCTCCTGGTGGTCTGGGTGGGTCTCATCTTCGGGTTCGGCGCGACCGAGGCGTTCGTCGCGGCGGCCGGTACGCCGCCGCTGCGCCTGCTCGCGGCCGTGCTGGGACCCGTCAGCGCTTTTCTGATCGCCTACCGGCTGTCCGCGGCGGTACGCGAGTTTGCCTTGATGGCCGACCTCCGCTTCGTCACGGCGACACAGGCCTGGCGATTCGGCGGGTTCGCGTTCCTGGCGCTCTATGCCTACGGCGTGTTGCCGGGCTACTTCGCCTGGCCGGCGGGACTGGGCGACATGGCCATCGGGGCCGCCGCGCCGTGGATGCTCGTGGGCCTCGCGCGTGAACCCGGGTTCGCCGCGAGCCGGAGATTTGTCACCTGGAACGTGCTGGGGATCCTGGATCTCATCGTCGCCGTCACCGTCGCGGCAGTCGTGCCGCTACTCTTTCCCAACGTGGTCGGTGCGATCCCGACGAGCGCGATGACGCGTCTCCCGCTCGTGTTGATCCCTGGGTTCTTTGTGCCGGGCTATCTCATCCTGCACGTGATCGCGCTGGCGCAGGCGCGTCGTGCGGCGTCGGCGCCGCCCTCGCGATGAAGAGCTCCGGCTAGATCGATCCTTCGACCGCCAGCGCGGCACCTGGAAGAGAAGACCAGTGCAGTGACGTCCGGTACAGCGTCGCGCGAGACCACAAGTGCATTCGGTTTCCTGCGTGACAACAGGCTCTATACTGGCCCCGTGATCGGCGCAACGCTTGGCCACTACCGGATCCTAAGCAAGGTTGGGGAAGGCGGCATGGGCGAGGTCTACCGCGCCACCGACACCAAGCTCCGGCGCGACGTGGCGCTGAAGGTGCTGCCGCCGTCGATGAGCAGCGACGCCGATCGGCTGTCGCGCTTTCAGCGCGAAGCCACCACCATCGCTGCGCTCAATCACCCGAACATCGTTACGCTCTTCTCGGTCGAAGAGGCCGACGGTGTGCACTTCCTGACGATGGAGTTGGTGGAAGGGAAGACGCTGGACGCGCTGCTGCCCGCGGGCGGGTTCCAGCTGGAGCGACTGTTCGAGCTGGCGGTCCCGATCGCGGATGCCGTCACGAGCGCGCACGCACGGGGGATCGTGCACCGCGATCTCAAGCCCGCCAACGTGATGGTGACCGATGATGGCGCGCGCGTGAAAGTGCTCGATTTCGGGCTGGCGAAGCTGGCCGAGGCCGGCAGCGCCTCGCTGATGGACCAGGCGACTCAGACCGGCACCGAGGCTGGGATGATTCTGGGGACGCCGTACTGCATGTCGCCGGAGCAGGCGCGCGGCCAGCCTGTCGATCATCGGTCGGACATCTTCTCGCTCGGCGTGATGCTGTTCCAGATGGCGACGGGAACGCGCCCGTTCCAAGGTGCGAGCGCGATCGAGCTGCTGTCGGCGGTCCTGAAGGACCCGGCGCCATCGCTCGGCGACCTCCGGCCCGAGCTGCCGCGCCACCTCGGTCGCATTGTCGAGCGGTGCCTCGAGAAGGCGCCGATTGACCGGTACCAGACGTCCCGCGATGTCTACAACGAGCTGCGCGGGTTGTGGAAGGAAACGGCGCCGGGCCCAGCCACGGGCTTGTCGTCGCGCCCGGCGACTCAGGACGGCACGGTGACGCCGTGGGCTGCCTGGCGCGCGTGGGTCCGGCGGCATCCTTGGGTGACGTCGGCCGCACTGGGGCTCGGTGTCGCAGCGCTTCTGGTAGGAGTGAACGTCGGAGGCGTGCGGGAGCGGCTCGGCGGAAGCCCGCCCGCTGCAGATCCGATCAAACTGGTAGTGCTTCCCTTCGAGAACCTGACCGGCGATCCGGAGCAGGAATACTTCAGCGACGGCCTGACCGAGGAGATGATCAGCCAACTTGGTCGCATGCACCCGCAGCGCCTCAGTGTGATCGCGCGGACCTCGTCCATGCAGTACAAGAAGCGCGACGTCCCGATCGATCAGATTGGCCGCGACCTCGGCGTGGACTACGTGCTGGAAGGAAGTGCCCGCCGCGAGGGCAGTCGCGTACGTATCAACGCCACCCTGATCCAGGTGCGCGATCAGACGCAGCTTTGGACCGACACCTTCGACCGCGAGCTCGCCGGTATTCTGGCGCTGCAGAGCGACGTCGCACGATCGGTGGCTGGATCACTGAGGCTGACGCTGCTTCCAGACGAGCAGATGCGGCTGGCCAGCGCCCGGCCCGTCAATCCCGAGGCGTACGAGGCGTATCTCAAAGGACGCTTCCAGGCACAGAAAGAGACACCGCAGGATCTCGACCTCGCGCTGGAGTACTTCGAGGTGGCGCTGCAGAAGGATCCCAACTACGCCCCGGCCTACACGGGTATCGCATTCGTCTGGGCCGCCCGGAACCAAATGGGATACGTGCCGCCCAGCGAAGCTACGCCACAGGTCAAGACAGCTGCGATGAGAGCCATCGAGCTGGATAGCACACTGGCGCTCGCTCATTACGCGTTGGGTATGGTCGCGTGGAACGAGTGGGACTGGGAGACCAATGAGAAAGAGTTTCGACGAGCCATCGAGCTCGACTCGAATTTTCCAGACGTGCGCGCCGTCTACTCGCATCTCTTGGTGGCGCTCAAACGTCCCGAGGAAGCAGTGTCTCAAGCCGAACGGGCCGTGCAACTGGATCCCTTGAATGCGTTCAACCAAGCTCTCTACGGATGGATCCTGTATTTCGTCCGGCGGTACGATGAGGCCGGCGCTCAGTTCCAGAGCGCACTGATCGCGACGCCGGGCTCAGCGATTGTTCACTGCGGCCTCTGGCATACCTACAGCATGACGGCCAGACCCGAGCAGGCTCTCAAGGCAGCCGAGAATTGCATCGGTCACTACAGTCCTGACGTCAAAAACGTTCTGGCGCGTGGTTATGCTGGAGCGGGCTACTCCGGAGCTATGCGCCGCGTGGGCGACCTTCTTTCCACAGGAGTGCGCGGAGGGTATGTGTCTCCGGTCGATGTCTTCATCCCGTATGTGCAGGCCGGGCAGAAAGACCTTGCCTTGGAATGGCTCGCGAAGTCCGTCGACGTACGCGACCCTAACCTGTACGGCGCCGTTAGAGACCCCTTTGTTGTTGACAGCCTTCGTGAGGATCCGCGGTTTCAGGAAATCCTGCGACGGGCGAGACTCCCAAGCTGATCGGAGTCCCGCAGGTAGTTAGTTAGTTGCGATGCCCCGCCCAACTCAGTTGCGTTAGGGTTTGAACCCAGCCTCAAGATCTTCGTACGAGAAACCGAAATTCGGAATCGCCTCACTGAACGACTGCCCGTTGGCCAACCTGCTCAGGAGCACGTGCCAGCCGAATCCTGGTCGATCGAGCATGACGTGCGTGGCGAGCAGGCTCTCGTCGTACGCGACCTGCGCCTGAAGCGCGTTCAAGCGACCAAAGCCACGCTCGAGCGCCTGGAGAGGAATGGTCCCGCCAACAGCCTTCATTCGACGCCTCGCCTCCTCGGGATCGCTGCCTTCGAAATACTGTGCCAGCCCTTCGTTCAGCCACGTCGGCACACGGCGCCTCGCGACCGCATCGAGGACGGCATGCGTGAGCTCGTGAACCAATATGCGCTCGAACAGTTCGGGATCGAGCGATGCGCCCGCTGCCGGAATGCGGATACGCCCGTCGTACTGGCCGCCCGCCCATTCAGGCGCCCTGGTGATGTCGCGGAACTGCTGTTCCGTGTACAGCACGGCGACGATTGTCGTCGTCGGGTAGTTGCCAAGCTTTTCCCCGATGCGCCGGAACGCTGAGTTCAGGATGCCAGTCGCCTGCGTCGCCAGCGACTGCTCGGCGCGGCCCTCGAACATCACCCGAAAACGGTCGTAACGAGTCTCTTCGAATGTCTTGTGCGAGTCGGTTTCGCGCTTCCATCCGTTGAGTGTGTTGAGAAGAGCGGGATCGTCGGGCGCGTGTTTGAGCGCGGCTTCGTATGTCTTGATGGCCAGCGCGACGTCGCCCTCGTCGAAGGCGATGTATCCCAACAGCTCGGACGCCTGTTTGAAGTCCGGGCGAAGCTCGATGGCTCGCTGCAACCGGGCCATGGCTTCACGGTGCTTCCCCTCGACATGCAAAGCCGAGCCAGATCCCACTAGCAGCACAGGATCGTTCGGCCGCATCGTGAGCGCTTCGTCGAAGAGCGACAGAGCACGCCGTGCGTTGCCGTCGCGGAAGGCTTTCCAGCCGGCATCATTCAGCTCGGCGACGGTGGTTTGAGCGAACAGCGGTCCGGCCGATGAGAAGATCAGGACGAAAAGCAACGCGAAACGTCGTGCGAGCACGGCGTCCCACGAGGCAAAGCCCGTGCCTGCCACGTGAGAACGCCAACCTACGTGCCTCGCGGCACACACTCGACATGCCGCGAATAGAGCGAGCCTGCAGTTTGCGTCGCGCTTACGACTTTCGCCGCCTGATGACAGGACTAGTATCTTGTACTCATTGGGCGGGTCTACTCGAGATGAAACGCGAGGGCGACGCGTGAGCGCGCAACGTTGCAACGAGCTCCGCCTGACGGGTTCCGGCGGCGCGAACCGGGTCATGGAGGCGGAGTTCAAGCGCCTCGTGATGCGCTCGCCGTTCGCCGTGCGCGTCGAGAAACCGAAGCGCGAAGGCGAAGCGACGCTGCTCTATCCCTTCGACGCGCGCACCGCATGGGTAGCAGCGTGCCATCACCGCACATCGTCGCGAGTCTCCTGGGATCTTTGCTCGAGCGCTGCGGTGCGCCTCGAGCCACTCTTCGACGACATCCTGCCTGCGCTCTCGTCGGACGACAGGCTCCCAGGAGGAACTCACCTGCGTTTCTCGGTCGAAGTTGGTCCCTCGTCCGACTTCGAGGCTTCGCCGCTCCAACTCCGCGGCGTTGTCAAGAACGCGGTCGCCGAGGCGTTGGCGTCACGAGGCGTCGCGCCGGAAGTGGACGCCGACTCGCCTGAGGTCGTGTTCGTCGTGCGCCGCGCAGGAACGCCTGAATCGCGGCGCACGGTGGTTGGCATCGACATCGGCGGCGGAGCGCGACATGTCCGTGGCGCGCGCGTGGCCGGCGGGCCTGCCCCGCTGCGCGAGACCATGGCGGCGCAGCTCATCCTGTTGTCGCGCTGGGACGCGCGTACTGAGCCCCTCGTCGATCCGATGGCAGGAAGCGCGACGATTCCGATCGAGGCGGCGGGCCTCGCGGCAGGCGCCGCCATTCGTCGCCCGTCGGATCTTCCGCAGCGCCGTCTCGCCGCGTTCAAGGATCTGCCGCACGAAGCGCCCGACCTGTTCCCTGGAACCGTGCCGCAGATTGTCGCGCTAGACTCCGACGCGGAGTGCATTCCCGCGATGGTAGGCAACCTTCGCGCCGCCGGACTGACGGGTCCGGCGTACAAAGACTCAATCGTCATCGCGCAACATGACGTTCGAGGGCTGACTCCGGATGACCTCGAGCGCATCCTGCCCGCCGTGCGCAACATGAAGCCGGGTGTCTTCTGCTTCAACCCGCCGTATGGTGTGCGAATTGGCGCGGAGCATGGCGAAGAGAAACTGCTCGCGCTCTACTCCGACCTTGGCCGCGCCCTTGCGCGCTTCAGCGGTTGGCGTGCAGCCTGTTTCGTCGCGAACCCGAACTTCGTGGAGGCCTTCGCCCACGCACCGACGATGACGAAGCCTGCCAGCAACGCAAACCTCCGCGGCGCCTTTCTCGTGTTCCAACTGTGATCACCTGCGCACGCCGACCAGGCGTGGAGGTTCAGGCCTCTCTCGATCGACTCCGCTTAACTGGGCCTTGGCCCGCACACCACCGTCAAATTCACCGTCTCGCCCAGGTCATTCACGCCGTCAACTTTCAGTTTCACCGTCCCAGCCGACGGAGTCGTCAAGGTCGCGGTTCCGGTCATCTTGGGCTGATCGGTATGGAGCACGTATTGTGGAGGCTGGCCAATTTGCGGCGATTTCACGCCAACATTCAAAAGGAACTTCGTGGTAGTGGTGACACCCTGGACCAGTCCCGTGGAACTGAACGACACGTTGGTCACCGAGAAGTCGCCGAGTCCGTTTGGAAACTCCACGATGAACGCAGGCACGCCGGCAAAGTTCAACTCCGCAGGCACCTCCCCGCAGACTGACGCGAGTTGGCTCTGCGTGTACGAGCCGTCGTACTTCCCCCGACTCGTAGACATGACCGCCGTCACGTCGGCCGGTCGCTGGTTGAACGGTCGTTGGACTTCGCCAGCGGGCGGGGGGTCCGGCACGGGCGCTTCGGGCGTCGCAGCAGGCGCATCCGAGTCCTGTATGTCTGTGTTTTCGACCTCGTCGCGTGCGACGTCTGCCTCCGCCTGCGGCGCCTCCGGTTGTCCCCCCGAACATGCAGGCATTGCGGCGAGCACCACCAGAGTCACGAAGAACGTCGATACTGACCGCATCGAGAACTCCTTCTACGAAAAGAAAAGAATCGCACGCAGTATACCGGGCTAGAATCCCGTCGTTCCACTGTGATCCGGCGGCGTCGTCTCGACGGCACCGGCTCTAGAAGTGTCTTGCGAACTTCGACATTCAGACAGGGAGGGATCCGCCGATGGCCAGCAATGAATCCGCTGCAGCGCGACGCAGAAAGTCCCGTCGCGGTTTCCTGACGGGCGGTGTCGGCGTGGTTGCTGGCGCCGCAGTCGCGCAATTGTTGCCCAGCGAAGCAGGCGCCCAGCAGAATGGCGCGAATGCCGGGCTGGCCCAGACGCTCCGGACCGCCAACACGAACAGCCGCCCGATTCTGCTAAAGGACGGCATCGTGTATAGCGTCGACCGCCAGGTCGGCGACTTCATGAAGGGCGACGTCCTGATCCAGGGAAAAAAGATCGTCTCGGTGGGTCCGAACCTGGCAGCGTCGGCTCCGAGAAATGCCGTGGTCGTCAACGCCGCCGGGATGATTGTGATGCCGGGGTTCATCGACACCCACCATCACCAGTACGAAGGAATCCTTCGCAGCGTCATTGCCGATGGCATGTGGGGCCTGCCTCAGGATCGTCTGCCAGAACGACACTACACCTCGGTTATTCAGCAGGTCTTCACGCCGCTGTACACCCCAGACGAGGCGAGGATTGCCGAGCTCCTCTCGTCCCTCAGCCAAATCAGTGCGGGTGTTACCACGACCGTGGACACCTCACAGGTCCAGCTCACACCTGAGCACACGGATGCGTGCCTTGCCGGCCTGAAGGAGTCTGGACGCCGCTGCCTGTTCGCCTACGGGCCAGGCGGTCAAAACGCCGCCAGCAAGTTCGTTCCGGAGTTGACACGTCTGAAGAAGCAGTATTTCTCCTCTGATGATCAATTGTTGACGCTGGCTGCAAACACGGCGGTCACTCCCGACCTGTTCAGGATGGCGCGCTCGCTCGGTGTGCCGACTGTTTCTCACTGTCAGGGCGGAAATCTTGACGAGCCGGCCATCATCAAATCGGGACTGATGGGCCCCGACCACGAATATATCCACTGCACCCGCATCAGCAAGGAGCTGTTCAAAGCGATTGCCGACACCGACGGCAAGGTCTCGATCGCCGCTGCGATCGAGATGCAGATGGGACACGCGCATCCGCCGCTTCAGGAATGTCTCGATCTCGGCATTCGTCCGAGTCTCAGCGTCGATGTCGAGTGCAACATGACTGCCGATGCATTCACGCAAATGCGAACGGCATTCTGCTGGCAACGTGCGATGGTCAACGAGCGCACGATTCAGGGCGAAAGGAACCCGCCGGCCCTCCTCACGTGCCGTGACGTGATCGAGTTCGCCACGTTCCAGGGAGCCAGATGCACCCATCTCGATTCCAAGATCGGCACACTGTCACCCGGGAAAGAAGCCGACATCATCATGCTGGCGGCCAATCGGATCAACGTCGCCCCGTTGAACAACGTGCCGGGCGCGATTGTCACGCTGATGGACACGAGCAACGTGGACACCGTGTTCATCGCTGGCAAGGTGATGAAGTGGCAGGGACAGCTCGTCGGCGTGGATGTGAACCGCGTCATTGCGGATGCCAACAAGGCGGTCGGAGCTCTCATCGCACGAGCGAACTATGCCAACAACCCGCTCGATACCTGCTGCCCTGGACCGCTCCTCACAGGCGAACAGCGCACAGGCCTGAGCCTCGACAAAGTCAAGCGAGGGAGCTGAGCGAAGCTCCTGAATCAGGCAGAATACTGGCAGGAGGAGACGCACGTGTATCGACGACTCGTCTGCCTAGCCGTCGCCGCTCTTGGTCTGAGCTCGACCTCCGCAATCGGAGATGACTGGAGTCCCGAGCGCGCGGCCCGGTATCTCGATGGGCGGCTGCAAAAATGGTTCGCGTGGAAGCCGGCGGCTTCCCCCGACGGTCCCTGCGTCTCTTGCCACACTGGCATGACCTACCTGATGGCGCGTCCGGCACTCCGTCGAAAACTCGGTGAGCCACAGCCAACGGCATACGAGAAAGGGCTGCTCGATCGGTTGCGCACTAACGTGGGCGCCAAACCCGAGTCCTATCTGCAAGGCGTCGAAGTGATTTTTGCAGCGCTGTTCCTCTCGGAACTGGACGGGGGGAAGACGATGAGCGCCGATACCCGCAAGGCGTTCGGTCAGTTGTGGACGCTGCAACTGCCCGATGGGCCGTCGAGCGGCAGCTGGGAATGGTTGTCCGTTGATCTGGATCCCTGGGAGCACTCCGAGTCAGCCTATTTTGGCGCAGCGCTCGCGGCACTCGCGGTTGGGAACGCAGGCGAGACGTATGCCAACGATCGCCCAGTCGTCTCGCACGTCGCCGCGTTGACAACACATCTCCGAGCGCCGCCGCCTACTCGTCGACCACTCCACGATCGTCTGGCTCTCCTGTGGGCGTCGTCGAAATTCAAAGATGTGTTCCGCACGACTGAGCGCGAATCGCTCGTCGACGAGGTGTTCGCCAGACAGCAACCAGACGGAGGCTGGACAAACGCGTCGCTCGGTCCCTGGACGCCACACCCACAGCAACCCACCGTCTCAGGCAGCAGTAGCTACGCGACCGGCTATGTGACCTACGTCCTCCAACGAGCCGGCGTACACCCTTCCGATCCGCGTCTGACACGCGCGCTGGCCTGGCTGACTGGTCATCAAGACCGCGAAACCGGCGCTTGGCCTGCCGTGTCGATGAACAAACGCTATCCCGCTGGCTCGATGGAATCGTTTTTCATGCAGGACGCGGCCACCGCGTTTGCCTCCTTGGCGTTGCTCGAGGCTGGCCGATAGACTCTTTGGCACGTCTGGACGTTCCCGGCCGCCTGACCAACAATTCAGGAACTCTTCAGGTGCGCGGCGACGGGCCGGCCGGATATAGTCCGGCGGAAGTTCCAGGTTGCGATCGTTGCCACGGCCTGCCTCGCGCGCTTGGCGCGCCCAGGGAGCCATATGTCGCCAGGGGTTCTCCTCAAACGAACACTGATCTTCGTCCACCGCTGGCTCGGGATCACGCTCTGCGTCGTCTTCCTGCTCTGGTTTCCGTCGGGCATCGGGATGATGTATTGGGATTACCCGAGCGTCGATGCCGCAGACCGGCTGGAGCGTGCGGCACCGCTCGATCTGACGACCGTGAAGGTCTCGCCTTCCGAAGCGTCTGAAACGCTTGGCAATGACGCCTCCCCCGGACAGATTCGGCTCAACACATTCGACGGCCGTCCGGTGTATCGCTTCGGCGGGCGCGGAGGGCAACAGATCGTTTACGCGGACACTGGAGAAGAGCAGCTCGAAGTGCCCATGGAGATGGTGAACCGCGCGGCCGAGGCGTGGACGGGCCAGTCGGTAAGCGCCGCCGCAGTGGAGGAACTGACCGACGTCGACCAGTGGACCGTCCAGCAGCGCCTGCGCGATGTCGCACCGCTCTGGAAGTTTTCCTGGCCGAACGGAGAACAGGTGTACGTCTCGGGCAACACTGGCGAGGTCGAGCAGTACACGACCACAGGCTCGAGACTCGGCGCGTACGTCGGGGCAATCCCGCACTGGCTGTACTTCACGCCGTTACGGAAGCACGGCCGCGAGTGGAGCCAAGTCGTCATCTGGTCGTCTGGCATCGGAACTGTCGCTTCGCTCATCGGCATCGTTGTCGGCCTATGGATGTATTCGCCTGCAAAGAAATACCGCCGTGCGGGATCGCCGACGAGCATTCCGTATCGAGGGCAGAAGCGGTGGCACACGGTGTTCGGCCTGGTCTTCGGGCTCGGTGCGGCGACGTGGGCCTTCAGCGGCCTGTTGTCGATGGATCCATTCCCGCAGCGAACCAACCGGCCCGTGGGAGGTGGCCAGCAGCTCGGACGCAACGGCGCCGCCGCTGGTCCGAGAAGCATTCCAGCGGCGCTCCGGAGCCGGCCTGTCATGACGGCCTTCGCGCGTAAGCCGCCGCAGCGCGCGCTGGCCGAGCTGTCCAGTGTCAGGGTCAAAGAGCTGGAGCTCGTTTCGTTTGCCGACAACGCGGCCTATATCGCGACACTCGACGATGGCGACACTCGTGTCGTTCCTGTCGACGGCGACCCGATGCCTGGCTTCAACACGGAGTGGGTCAAAGAAGTCGTGTCAAACGCCGCAGGACGCGACAACCTCGCGGAGCTGCGCACACTCGATCAGTACGATCGCTACTATCTCGATCGTCGGCGACAGCGTCCACTGCCGGTCGTCTTGGTTCGGCTCAACGACGAGGAGCAGACTCGGTACTACATCGATCCAAAGACGGCCCGTGTCGTTGGCAGCTACAGCTCGCGAAACTGGATGAGCCGCTGGGCCTATCACGGCCTGCACTCGCTCGACTTTCCGTGGCTCTACAACTACCGTCCGCTCTGGGACATCGTCGTGATCACGTTCATGGTGGGTGGGACGGCTCTGTGCGTCACGTCGCTCATTCTCGCGTGGCGCGTGCTCGGACGGAAACTGCGTGCAATCGTGCCCGGTGCCGCCGCTCGAGCGCCGGCGCTCAGCGAGGATCTGGTGGCATAACAGCCGCTCGATTCGGATCGGCACGACTGGCACCGCGCGCCTCGGCGAAGCGGTCAAACGACGTCGGGGAGGGTGGCGGGGAGAGCCAGAGCGAGATAGTGACCATCTTCCTCGAGGAGAAGCCTCAGCCCCATCAGCTCGTCAAAGAACTGATGCACATCCTCCACGTCGATCCTAGATTGAGTGTCTGCGCGCACCTGGTTCAATGCTTCGCTGGCGGATGCTCCGCTCTCGCATGCGAGATAGAGCCGCGCCTCGACGTCGTCGAGCGAGTACTCGGCAGACTGGAGGTTCGGTCGACGATCCTGGATGACCAGGAAACCAGGCCCACGGCGGTAGCGAAGCGCTCGATAGCCCGTCGATTGATTGGTGCGCCACGTGTCCAGCTGACCGCGCAGCGGCCCGATGTAGGTCTCGGGATCGGGACCTTCGACGAGGCGGTACTCGAACGAATAGGCGAGGTCCATCAGTGTTGCGTCGTCGACGGAATACACGTGCTTGTACCAGGCCCACGGTCCAAGAATTTCGATCCCGAACTCGCCGGGTCGCTGGTGGTACGGACTGAATCGATCGACGGTGAGCCGGCTCAACCAGGGTGGCGTCAGATGTGTGAGGGATGGGACGACGTCGGCCATCCGCCGGTACTCGTCAGGGGGTTCGCCCGGGAAACCGTGAATAAGATTCCACTCGACATGGAGTCCGTACTCGGCGCACCACTTGAGGAGGCGCACGTTCTGGAGGGCGGTGACACCTTTGCGCATGAGACGCAGGATCGGCGTGCTCAGGCTCTCGATTCCCGGCTGGATGATCCGGATGCCGGCCTCTCGCAGCACGCGCACCTGATCGCGTTTCAGGTTCGCCTTCGTCTCGTAAAACAGGTTCAGGTCGTAGCCCGCGTCACGCAGCTGCGGCATCACGTCCCGGAGGTACCGAAGATCGAGAATGTTGTCGACCATGCGGATGTCCAGCCGCTGGTAGCGGCGGGCGAGCGCCGTGAGCTCTCCCAGGACGCGAGCCGGGCTCTTGCTGCGAAAGGCCATGCTCGTACCGTTGAGGCCGCAAAACGTGCAATGCGACTTCGCTCCCCACCAGCACCCGCGTGCGCTCTCGTAGACGAGCTGGACGTCGGGCGCCACCTCCGCGGCGAAGCTGGTTTGGGCAAGCCGCTCGAAGTATTCGTCGAACGACGGAGTCGGGATGTCGTCCATCGCGACGTCGGCACCTCCGACTTGCGGGACCGTCACGGACCGCCCGTCCTGGCGGTAGCAGAGCCCAGGCTGTGGGCGCACGGGGCCGCCGGCGACGAGATCCCGCATCAGGTCTGGAACGATTCTCTCTGCTTCTCCGCGGACGACGACATCGACCCAGGGAAACGCCCGGTGAATGGCCTCGCCCATCGGACCATCGCAATTGGCACCGCCGAACACGATCGAGAGCGACGGGTTACGCTGCTTCAGGATTTGTGCGAGCGCGAGCGACGCGACGTTCTGGCTGAAACTCGACGTGAAGCCGACGACGGGGGCGCCTGAAGCCAGGATCTCGTCGCAGGAGCGCTGGAGGAAAGACGGCACGAGGCGACGAAACGTCAGCGCCTTCTGGATCATGCCCCTAGGCACTCCTCGCGTCTCGACGAAGGCGAGATACCGCGCGTCGGAATCCGGATCGTCACGGAAGGGCGGAACGGCGAAGATCCAGTCGCCCAGGCCGACGCGGTCGCACTCTTCAACAACGGCGGCAGTAATCCGCAATGCCAATCTGCTCGGACTCGGGGAGGTCTGCCGTCTCGTCGGAGCAGTGCTGCATGAACGCTAGCGCAAGCGTGAGAACCTCTGTTCGGATGCTGTCGCGCTCGAGAACGGCCTGAAGGAGGGTGATTTGGAGAGACGGCAGGCTTAGCGCATGCCACGGCATCGCGACGAGCACGACGCTGGCCTTACGCATCGGACTACCCCGCCAGTTTGTGAGTGGACGCCCTACCTGACCGCCCGGCGAGGCTGAACCGCTCCCGATCTGTCGAAGGTTGCAATCCTAACGTATCCGTCGGGCCGCCCCACCTTTGACGTCCTTGGCTTTCTTGGGGGCGAGGTCCTTGATCAGCTGTTTCTTGACAGAGAGCTTCCGGCTGCGGGATTGGCCTTTCGGCGCGGTCTTGGTCTTTTTCGCCATAGCGTCGGATTCTATCACCGGGGTGCCGCATGATCGCCGCCTGTGTGCCCTCAGCGCCTGAAGCTGGCGCGGCGCATCGGCGAGATGCAGAACAGACCTAGTGACATAATGCTCGCCTCATTCGGTATCGCACCGAACACGACCATGGCGAGTATTCCCTTCACGAACAATCACACCGACCTTTCATCGCAGAGCGGCTTCCAGTTCAAGTTTTTCTGCGAGAAGTGCCGCAACGGCTACATGTCTACGTTTCAGCCCAATCGGTTGGGGACCGTTGCCGCCGCCGCGAACGCCGCAGCCTCTTTGCTCGGAGGAATTTTCGGCCGGGCTGCTCAGACGGCCAACTCGCTCCAGTCCTTGGCGGCAGGCCCCCAGCACGACGCCGCGCTCGACGCGGCCGTTCGGGAGATTAGCCCGCTCTTCAAGCAATGCACCCGCTGCGGTCACTGGGTCTGTGAGCCGGTCTGCTGGAACAAGAAGGCGGGGCTATGCGAATCGTGTGCCCCCGACTTGGACGAGGAAATCGCGGCCGCGCAGGCCGCCGCAGCCAGGGAACAGGTCATCGAGAAGACGCGGCAAGTGAATTTCGTCGGTCAGCGAGACCTGGCGCAGGTAGCTGCGGCGCTCTGTCCAGAGTGCGGTTCCAAGACACAAGGCGGAAAGTTTTGTCCCGAGTGCGGCGCGTCGGTCAGTCCCAGGCGCAAATGCGGCCGGTGCGGTGCCGAAGCTGACGGGACACCGAAATTCTGTCCGGAATGCGGCCAGCCTGTACGGAGCGTGAGGTCCTGGACGAGCCGCGACGAGCGACGGCCGCCTTCGCCACCCGCAATGTCCGGGGCGGGGTCGTGCGCCGTGGCGAGGGCGAAGCCCTCATCGACGACGCGTCGCTCAGCGTGGGACCGGTCTCCGTCTCGTTTCTAGACGCGGACGTTGTCCGCGTCGTCGACTACTCGATCGAGCTCGACCTGTGGCCCGAGGGTCAGCTGGTCCTGAATCACTTGGGCCGCCGCTTCGACACCTTCACGACAGAGCTGCGCCGCCTCCGCAATCATGCGCGCGTCGCCGGCCTGCTGGCGCACGGCATCAGCGCCCCGGAGGTGTTCACTGGGGCCCTCCTCGGTGGCGGGGCATCGCGTTCCGCCGAGCTCCAGGTGTACGACACGCACGTGACTGCCGTTCCCGACGACGGGGACCCGTTTCAGGTGCCCTTCGGCACGGTGACCGGGACGTGCGTTCAGGATGATTCACACGCCGTCGTGCTGGAAACGACCGACACGCCAATAACGATCGGACAGCTGGGCCGGCAGCGCGACGCCTTCCACCGGTCGGTCACCAAACAACTCGTGGAGCAGAGCCGCTTGTTGGCGGAGGTGACGGGGCAGGATGCCTTCGCCGATGGCCACGGCGTGGCCCGTTCCCGGATCCGCGGCTTCGACCGCCTCGTCGAACGGTTCACCGCGGCGGAACGCAAGGCGTGCGCCAGCGCCCTCCTCGCCGCCGCAACTGGCGACCCGCGCCTCGGCTTCGTCCAGCTGCTCGATCCCGACGGAGAAATGCTGCAATCCGCAGCGGCCCTGCCCAAGCATTGGGCCGCGTTCATGCTGGTGCCGGTCGGGGCCACGACCGTGCTCGAAATCCTCTCCGGGCCAGCTGCGGCTACGTACGTCTTCCGGGAAGACATTGAGATCGTGAACCGCGATCTGCAGGCCCTTCATTTCCGCCGCGCTCAGCTGGCGTTGACGCCCGCGGAAGCTGAAATGACGCCGGACAATGCCCACCGACTCGCATTGCGCAAGCTGGAGCCGCTACAACGGCTGCGGGCGTGCACAGCGGCCCGTCTTATCCATGGCGAAGACTGGACCGGGGCGCTCCGCAGGGCGCTCGCATGAACGAGAGACGCCTCGGTTAGACTCGTCACCAACCTTCATGCAGATTCTTTTTCTCCTTGCCGTAGGCTTGGCCGCAGCAGCCCAAGCGACTGTACCTCTCACCGGCACTATCCTGGATCCGTCAGGAGCGGCGGTGCCGAACGCCAGCGTTCGGCTGGAAGCCTCTGGCACGACCATCGCCGAGTTCACGACCGGAAACGACGGCCGTTTCCAGTTCCCGACCGAATTCTCCAGCAACCTCCGGGTTGTGGTGACGGCAAGCGGTTTCGCCCGAGCCACACAGACCGTGGTGCCAGGCGAACGCACAGTGCAGATAACGTTGCAGCCCGCGGCGTTTTTCGAAGCGGTCAACGTGACGTCGTCGCGCACTGACGTACCGAAGGCGGATCCGACGGGCACGACGACGGTGATCTCTTCCTCGGAGTTGTTGACCAGTGCTGCGGTCACCCTTGACGATGCATTGAAGACGGTCCCCGGGTTCACGCTCTTCCGCCGGACCTCCTCGCGCACTGCCAATCCGACGACCCAGGGCGTGGCGCTCCGCGGAATCGGCGGCACAGCGCAGAGCCGCGCGCTGGTTCTTGTCGATGGTGTGCCGCTCAACGACGCCTTCGGTGGATGGGTCTACTGGAACAAGGTCCCGCAGACCGCTATCGATCGCGTCGAGGTGCAACGCGGCAGCGGCAGCGACTTGTATGGGGCTGACGCAGTTGGCGGTGTCGTGCAGCTCGTCACGCTACGACCCGCCAGGCCGGCTGGGCGCGCGCTGCTCGAGATGGGCAACCTCGGCACGGGCCGCGTTTCGCTCTTCGGCGGCGGTCGAACCCATGGCTGGCGGTACAGTGCCGGCGGCGAGTGGTTCACGATCGAGGGTTACATTCCGGTGGCGACGGAGCAGGATCCCGGCATTGCGCCTCGCGGGCCCATCGATAGCAATCTCGGGTCTACACATCGATCCGGGCTCGCATCAGCCGGTTATCAGGCAGCCAACGGTTGGCGGGTGGACGTCTCGGGCAACGTCTATTCCGAAGACCGCAGGAACGGCACGCCGGCCTCCATCAACACCACCGCCTCGCGTCAAGCCTCCGGAGAGGTGGCTGGTGGCGTGGGCGGCGGTCTGTTCAGCGCGCGTTTCTTCGGTGGGACGCAGCAGTATCGGCAGACCTTCACAACCGTCAATGCCACGCGCACGGCGGAGGCGCTCAATCGGGATCAAAATATTCCCTCGACCGCCGGAGGAGTCGGAAGCCAGTGGTTTCGTGGTTGGGGACGCCACATGCTGTTGTTCGGTGCCGAAGGACGGTACATCGAAGGGACGTCGATCGAAATACCTTATGCCCAAGGCCGCCCGCTTGCGACGACGGAGGCTGGCGGCACTCAGCATCTCGGCTCTGCATTCGTGCAGGACGAGTTTCGAGTGAGCGATCGGCTGACGCTGGTGTTCGGTGCGCACGGGGACGGCTGGGAGTCCACATCCAAGCTCACGGGGTACTCCAAGTCATCGGGATCGTTCAATCCACGGGCGTCAGGGTCGTTCCGTGTGGGCGACGGCGGAATGATCGTGCGTGGAGCCGTCTACCATGGATTCCGGGCGCCGACGCTCAACGAGTTCTATCGCAACTTTGGCTCTGGAAACACACAGACGAGACCCAACGAGGCGCTCAATCCCGAGCGGTTGACCGGTGGCGACTTCGGCGTGCTGATCAAGCGCGGGCGGACTGCCGGACGCCTCACCGGCTTCTGGAATGTGCTGGACGAAGCCATTACGACGATCACGCTGTCGAGCACGCCGCAGCTCATCATCAGGCAGCGAGCCAACGCCGATACGCTTCGCGCCGCGGGCGTGGAGCTTGAAGGCGACGTGCGACTCTCGTCGTCGTTGTCGGTGGCGTTTACAAGTGGGTTTGTCAGTTCGCGGTTCAAAGGCACCACACAACTTCGCGACAAGCGTGTGCCCCAAGTGCCGGCATACAACGTGGGCCTGAACGTGCGCTACAACCGACCTGTCTGGAACGCATCCGCTCAGCTTCGTGTGACCGGACCGCAATTCGAAGACGACCAGAACATCTACACGCTGCGTCGCGCCACGGTACTCGACGTATTTGGGAGTCGGACGCTTGCCGGGAAGGTCTCCGCGTTTGTTGCGGTTGAAAACCTGTTCGACGCCTCGTACGACGTGGGCCGCACGCCCACGCTGACGACCGGTCTGCCGCGCGCTGCAAGAGCCGGTGTCTTAATCGCGATGCCCTAGCGGCGGCCCGGGGTGGCAGGAGTCGTGACACTAGAAATGGCACGCTGAATTCGCTACGATGCCGACTCAATGACTACGTTTCTCAAGACGATCTCTGTCCTGGCTCTCGTGGCGCTCGTGACTATCGCCGTCGGCTCCGCAGTTGCAGGGCAGGCCCCAGCACCTGCCCAGGGCCGTGGACGAGGCGAACCTCCGCCGCCACCGCCCCCTCAGGCTGGTCACCCGTCGGCCAAGCTCGTGATCTGGGGCGATCTCGTGAACTTCGAACGCCCTGGCACTCCGAACCGCTGTATTGCCCAAAGCCGTTACAAGCGCGGTGCGCGCGTCGGCTTCCGCATGACCGCCATTGACGGCGGCACAAACGAGGTAGAAAACACGGCGGTGCTGACAGTCCATCTCTCGTACGCTGGCAAGACGATTGACCTTCCCATGCGATGGCGAGGCAACCTGCCGTTCCCGCAGCAGGAATACCTGCGAGCTCCCGTTGAGATGTGGACAGGCGTGTGGACCGTTCCCGAGGACGCACCGATCGGCACGCTCAACTACACAGTCACGGGGACGGACCGGTTCGGACGAATGGCAACGTTCACACCTTTCCCAAACAAAGAGTCGCAGCTCGCCATCGTCGAATAGCAGCTGAAGCGGACCTTCAGCTGCGACAGCTTACGGCGTAGCCCCCGCGAGACCCCGCGGGGATGCCTCTCCTACATCTGAAAAGCGCGGGCGGATTTCCTCTGCTCGGGTGAGTGCGGCTTGAACGTGCGGCACGATATTGTTGGCGCCCACGTGCTCGATGAATTCGGCCTGGTGAAGGAATCGATTGGGTTGGTGTCGGGCGCCGCACAAAATGAGCGCGCGGCCGGACTTCGTCAGTCGATCGCTCAGAGTTTCGAGCGCGTGGAGGCCCGTGGCGTCGATGGCCGTCATGTTCCGCAACCGCAGGATGACGATGGGCGCGAACGCCGAGAGGTCGGCTGTCGCATCCGCGAGCTTGTCCGTCATCCCGAACAAGAACGGCCCGTGGATCCGAAGGATCGTCACGTAGGACGGAAGCTGTTTGTCCTGCAAGACATGCGCGCGACCGTCTTCAATATATTCAGGCGTCACGGTGGCAACGCTCGTGGTGTCGGTAACACGATCGATGTAGAGGAGCGCGGCGAACGCGATGCCTACTTCCACGGCCACGGTGAGGTCGGCCATCACCGTGAGCGCAAAGGTGATTATCCAGACCGACTTGTCAGCCCAGTCGAGTCGCCAGATGCTGCCAATCTCCCGCCACTCGCCCATGTTGTAGGCCACAACGAAGAGGACGGCGGCCAGCGTGGCAAGCGGCACATACGTGGCGAGCGGCGCCAGCAGCAGCACGATCAACAGCAGCGTCACGGCGTGAATGATTCCGGCGATGGGCGAGCGTGCCCCGGACCGGACATTCGTCGCCGTCCGGGCAATGGCGCCGGTCACCGGAATCCCGCCAAAGAGCGGCGTCACGAGGTTGGCCACGCCTTGCGCCATGAGCTCCGCGTTCGAGTTGTGCCGGTCGCCCGTCATCGAGTCCGCAACGACGGCCGACAAGAGGCTTTCGACTGCAGCCAGGAGCGCCACCGTCAAAGCCGATGGCAGCAGCGGCAGAATCAGGTCGGCGCGAAAGTCGGGAATGTCGATGGGCGGCAGACCGCTGGGAATGCCCCCGAACTTCGAGCCAATCGTATCGACCGGCACCTGCAGGACCGCCACGGCCGCCGTGCCCAGAACGAGAGCGACGATGGAACCGGGCACCTTGGGCAGCCAGCGCGGGACGAGCAGCACGAGCGCGAGTGAGCCGACCCCAAGCGCCAGAGCAACCGGATTGAGCGTATCCATCGATTGGATGAGCACCGTCATCCGGGCGAAAAACTCGCTGGGCGGGTCGCCGATGCCCAGGCCGAAGAAATCCTTGATCTGTGTGGACGCGATGAGTAACGCGATGCCGTTGGTGAAACCCAAGACGACTGGACGCGGGATGAACTTCACCGCCTGGCCCAGCCCCGTCACCGCCAGGAACAGCAAGATGACGCCGGCCATCATCGTCACCATCAGCAGACCGGACAATCCGTGCGCGGTGATGATGCCGGCGACAATCACCACGAACGCCCCCGTAGGTCCGCCGATCTGAATGCGCGAGCCCCCGAGCAGCGAAACCAGGAACCCGCCGACGATCGCCGTGTAGATGCCTGCCTGGGGCGTCACTCCAGACGCGATACCAAACGCCATCGCGAGGGGCAGCGCGACGACACCCACTGTGAGGCCCGCAATGAAGTCCGAGCCCAGCGCACGCCGGTCATACGAGGCGAGCGTCTCGAGCAGCTTCGGCTGCCATGTGCGCCAAGGAATATTCACGGCAAAGTAGTATGTTCGAGATCATCGCATGACGGAGCACGCCGAACACGAGATCCTCACGGTTGCAGGGCGCGAGGTGGCGATCTCGAACCCTCGCAAGGTTCTCTTTCCACAGCCTGGCTATACGAAGTTGGATCTCGCCCGCTACTACATGGCGGTGTCGCAGGGCGCGATGCAGGGCGCCGGCAACCGCCCGAACGTACTCGTTCGCTATCCAAACGGCATCGACGGCGAGTTTTTCTATCAGAAGCGTGCACCCCAGTCACGACCGTCATGGGTCGAGGTCGTCGCACTGCAGTTTCCGTCGGGCCGCAGCGCCGAGGAAGTCGTGCCGCGAGATGCATCGGCGTTCGTCTGGATGGCCAACCTCGCTTGTCTCGAGCTACACCCGCACCCAGTGCGCGCGGACGACCTCGATCATCCTGACGAGCTGCGTGTGGATCTCGATCCGGTGCCGGGCGTCGAGTGGTCTCAGATTCGCGACGTCGCCGGCGTTGTCCGCGCGACGCTCGCCGACTTCGGGCTCGTCGGCTGGCCCAAGACGTCAGGCTCTCGCGGTATGCATGTGTACGTGCGCATCGAGCGTCGTTGGACCTTCGACGAGGTCCGACGCGCCGCGCTGGCGTTGGCGCGTGAGGTTGAGCGGCGTGCCCCCACGCTCGCGACGAGCAAATGGTGGAAGGAAGAACGTCACGGAGTGTTTCTCGACTACAACCAGAACGCGAAAGATCGGACAGTCGCGAGTGCGTACTCCGTCAGGCCGACACCGGACGCGCGTGTGTCCGCTCCTCTAGCCTGGGACGAGATCGACGACTGCGAGCCGGCCGAGTTCACGTTGGCCACGATGCCGACGCGTTACGCCCGGATCGGAGATCGTCACGCCGGCATGGACAGTCATGTTGGGTCTCTCGACTCGCTGCTCGAGCTATCGGCGCGTCAGGAAGGCGAGGGTCTCGCCGACGCGCCGTGGCCGCCTCACTACCGGAAGCAGCCAGGCGAAGCGCCGCGCGTGGCCCCGTCACGCCGCCGGACGCCGACCCGGCCGCTCATCGAAATCGGACGCGCTCGAGACAAAGCAAACGCCCTCGCGGGCCTCGAGCGTTGGAAGACACGTCACGCCGACGCGAGCGCACACCTGACACCTGCCGACGTGCTCGTTGATAGCCTGCGGGGCCGCTTTCGCACGTGGACGAGGATCCGCGTGAATCTTCAACACGTGCCGGTTGAGCTTCGCCCCGAACAGGAAACGCTCGATCCCGACGAGAACATGGCCGAGGAATGGACCAGTGTCAGCGATCGCGGCCGGCCGCGCCGAACACTTTCTCGAGCTCGTAAGGAGCCGTGACCTCGAGCTGGTCGTAGCCACAGTCGATCGGCCGTTTGTCTGGACGCCATCGCTGAAATACGGCTGCGTGACGAAATCGTGGGCCCTGCATGTGATCGTACTTGACCTCGCAGACGCGCTCGATTCGAAGCGGCTCCCATGACAAATCCTTGCCTGCGCTCCATCGGCTCTGACCACCCGGCATGCGAGTCGCTTCACCGTCGACCTCGGCCCACTCCCGCCAGGGATGTTCCTCGAGCGCTCGCTCGCGGAGCGGCGCCAGCTCCGCCGCGAGCTGCTTGCGCATCGCCATCGTGAACGACGAGGTCACTCCGACGTGATGCAGCCGTCGCTCGTCGTCGTACAACCCGAGGAGCAGTGATCCGACGAGCTCATTTCTCCCCGCCTTATGCCAGCGGAAACCCGCGACGACACAGTCGGCGGTCCGCGCGTGCTTTACCTTGATCATGGCACGCTTGCCAGGCTGGTACGTCCCGTCTTCAGGCTTCGCAATGACGCCGTCGAGGCCGGCTCCCTCGAACTGCGCCAACCACTCGGCGGCACGGGCACGGTCACGAGTCATCGGAGTCAAATAGATCGGCGGTTGGGTGTGTGCCAGCAGCTTATCCAGGTGGGCGCGCCGCTCACGCTGGGGGACGCCGCGCAGATCCTCACGATCTTTCGCGATCGCGTCGAACGCCACGAACGAAGCCGGCGTCTCGTGCGCGAGCTTGGCGACGCGCGAGGCGGCCGGATGGAGTCGCATCTGGAGGGCGTCGAAGTCGAGCCCATGCGGCGTTGCGATTACGATCTCGCCATCCACCACACAACCATCGGGCAGACCGGCCAGAAGGGCCGCGTGTAGCTCAGGAAAATAGCGGTCGAGCGGCCGAAGATCGCGGCTCTGGATGAATACATCTTGCCCACCGCGAAAGACTATCGCGCGAAACCCGTCCCACTTCGGCTCGTAGAGATAGGAATTGCCGACGGGAAGTTCCGTCGCGAGCTTCGCGAGCATGGGCTCTATCGGGGGCGCGATCGGAAATGGCTGTGCCGGCATGTCTCAGCCTAGCGCGCCACATCCCTGCATGGCGAGCCCGCACCACTTTTCTCTTGACAACTGCCGGTGGCGTCCCTAACAGTTATACTGTGCTAGTTCAGTAATACTGTTGGGTTCATACAGTCGTGCCCACGCTGCTCCTTCGCCCCAATCCGTCGTCCGGTGTCCCTATCTACCTCCAGTTGATGGAGCAGGTGAAGCACGCCGTCGAAACCGGGGCGCTTCGATCGGGCGACCAGTTGCCCGGCATTCGCCCACTGGCGGAGGAGCTCGTGATCAACCCGAACACCGTAGCCAAGGCCTATCGCGAGCTCGAGCACGAAGGCGTGATCGAGCTGCGACACGGCGCCGGCGCGTTCGTCTCCGAAAACTCCGGCGCGAAAAAGCTGACCGACAAGCTTCGGGCCGGACAGGCCATCGTCGCCGCGGCAGTGGAGAAGCTGCACGCTCGCGGCGTCACCGAGGAGGAGATCAGGCGGTTGTTTGAGGCGCAGCTGGCGGGGTTGACCAAAACAGGAGGTCACAGTGGGTGAGGCGTTCGCGATCGAGACGGTCGACCTTCGCAAACGGTACGACGGCGTTGAGGCCCTCCGGGGGTTGAACCTCGAGGTGCCTCCGGGCTCGATCTTTGGCTTTCTGGGACGAAACGGCGCCGGTAAGACGACGACGATCAAGGTCCTGCTCGGCATGGCGAGGCCGACGAGTGGGCGCGCTCGGGTCTTCGGCCTGGCCTCTGACGCGCAGGACGCCAGCGTGGAGATCCGACGCCGTGCCGCATTCGTCAGCGACGAAAAGGACCTCTACGACTACATGAGAGTGGACGAGATGATCCGATTCACGGCGCCATTCTTCCCGCGCTGGCGGGCCGACCTGGAGCAGCGGTATTTACGCAGGTTCGAACTGCCTCTGGACCGCAGAATCAAGACATTGTCGCTCGGCATGCGCACCAAGCTCGCTTTGCTGCTGGCGTTGTGCCGCGGAGCGGAGCTTCTGATCCTCGACGAGCCGACCTCTGGGCTCGATCCCGCCATGACTGAGGAGGTCCTCCAGGCCCTCGTGGCTCACGTCGCCGGCGAGGAGATGACCGTGTTCTTCTCCTCACATCAAATCGCCGAAGTAGACCAGATTGCAGACCGAGTCGCCATCATCGATCGCGGCCGCACGGTTGTGACAGGTGCTCTCGACGAGCTCCGCGAGAACTTTCGGCACATCCAACTGGTGTTTGACGGCGACGCGCCCGAGCTGGCGTTCCGGGCGTCGGGCGTCGAGCGCGTGCGACGCAATGGTCGAGTGCTGACCGTCTTGTCGAGCGCGGGGGCGGAACAGATTCTCGAGGAAGCTCGCGCGTTGAACCCCGTCTCTGTCGATGTCCGGGCGGTCACGCTGAAAGAGATTTTTCTAGAAACCGTCACGGTGGAGAACTGAGATGCTTTGGTACAAGGCCTGGCTCGAAACTCGCTGGCGCTTCGTAATCGGTCTGGCGCTGCTGATGTTCTCGGCAGCAGCCACAGTGCTCGCGTATGCAGAGGTGGTCAAAATGCTGCCCGCTGCCTCGCAGATCGATCTCGGAGGCGAGCTCGGCCGGAAGGTCGCCGAAAACGCCGCGCTGTTTCAGGACTACCGCGCATATATCTGGTCCCAGTGGTTCAGACAGAACATGCGGCAGATGTGGGCGCTGTTCGCGGTCCTGCTCGGAACAGGGGGACTACTGGCGCAGGCGTCCCGCGGCGGCGCGCTGTTCACGCTGTCGTTGCCAGCCTCGCGCCGCCGACTGCTGGGTGTGCGTGCCGCGACGGCGCTCGCTGAGTTGGCGATTCTCGCGATCGTCCCGCCACTTTTGCTTCCGCTGCTCTCGCCAGCCGTCGGCCAAACCTACAGCGTCGCCGACGCGCTCGTTTACGGCGCCTGTATGTTCGTTGCGGGCTCGACGCTCTTCAGCCTCACGTTTCTGTTGTCCACCGTGTTTGGCGACTTGTGGCGTCCGCCCTTGATCGTGCTCTGCTTCGCAGTGCTGATGTCGCTCGTCCGACAAGTCGTTCGCGTCTCGTCCAGCCTTCTGGACGTCATGACGGCGGAAGCCTACTTCCGTGGTGACGGGGTTCCGTGGCTGGGACTGCTCCTCACCATGCTGGTATCGATGGCGATGCTCTATGCCTCCACGCTCAACATCGCGCGCCAGGATTTCTGACGCGCACATCCAGAGGAGAACCGAACATGTGTCCTGTCGCACGACTGCTCCCGCTCGCCGCCTTGCTGCTCCTACCCGTGCCTTCCGTGCTCGCGCAGACTGCCGTCAACCCATCCGGCCATTGGGAAGGGGCGATCCAAGCGCCAAACGCCGAGGTGAGAATAGAGATCGATCTCTCCAAGAACAGCACGGGAGAGCTGGCGGGGACGTTCGGCCAACCCGCACAACGTCTGAAGGGGTTTCCACTCGCGAATGTTGCCGTGGCCGGCACGTCGGTCACCTTCCATCTCAAGGGCAGCGCTCCTGGGGAGCGCGCGTTCAGCGGCGTTCTCGCCGCTGACGTCCAGTCGATATCCGGTAATTTCAGCCAAGGCGGCAATTCGTTCCCCTTCAGCCTCGTGCGAACGGGAGATGCGAGGCTTGAACCTGCGCCAACCAGCCCTCCGATCAGCACAGCACTGGAGGGTGTGTGGAACGGGACGCTGGACGTGAACGGGACGCAAAGGCCGCTCATCCTGACGATGTCGAATCAGAGCGACGGAAGAGCCACAGGGAGCGTTCTCAATGTCGACGAAGGGTTGGAGATTCCGATTGCCGCGATCACCGAAAAAGACTCCGGCCTGACACTGGATATCAGCGCCGTTGGTGGTTCCTATTCCGGCGTATTGAATCCTGGAGGGACCGAACTGGTCGGCACGTTCACGCTGGGACCGGCCGCCATGCGGCTCACGTTCCGGCGGGCAGTAGCAGCGGAGGGCAGGCGCTAACAGATGCTCAGTAGCATGAGCAACTCCGCCTGAGCGTACGCGCATGAACTGTTTCACACATAGTCGCAACGCGGCAGTCGGGATGTGCGCCTTCTGTCAGAAGGCAGTCTGTCACGAGTGCGTCGCTCGCGAAACGCCTCGACTCTTGTGCCGCTCTTGCGCTACTCGTGGCAGCGTGCCTGGACTGACTTGGAACGGGTGGTACGGGTACGGCTACGAGTACAAGTCACAAACAACAGTCGGCGGGTGGCCGCTCATTCACGTGTGCGCAGGCATCGATCCGGTCACGATGCGTCTGAGGATCGCCAAGGGCGTGGTGGCGGTCGGTAATGTAGCGGTCGGAGGACTGGCTATCGGAGGAGTCGCGTTCGGCCTCTTCGCGGTTGGCGGCGTGTCGCTCGGGCTGCTTCTTGCCTTGGGTGGTGTGGCGCTGGGGCTTGGCGTGTCACTCGGAGGGTTCGCGCTGGGATCGATCGCGATCGGCGGCGCCGCCGTGGGTTTCCTCTACGCGATCGGCGGCGCAGCCTTCGGTCCGGCTGTGATCGATGGGAGGGTGTGCGATGAAGCGGCACGTGACCTCGCACGCCGGTGGCTCCATCTTCTTCCGCCCAGTTGCCGATGACACGTTGAGCGTAACGAACGAAGGCCAGGATTGCTCCTGGCCTTCGTGTTGTCTGTTACCTGTCAGACGTCGCTGAGCGACGCCGTGTTACCAGCGGGCTTCGCGCTTCTGCCGGCCGAATCCGGCGCCCGAGCCACCGCCCGACCGTTCCTGCGGCTTCGCCTCGTTGACAGTCAGTCGACGTCCCTCGAACTCCTGCTGGTCGAGCGTATCGCAGGCGGTGCGGCCTTGATTTCCGTCGGACATCTCGACGAACCCAAACCCGCGTGACTGGCCGGTCGTCTGGTCTCGAATGAGACGAACGGAATCGACCTGGCCGACCGCAGCAAACAGCTGTTCGATCTGCGCTTCAGCCGTGTTGAACGAAAGATTTCCTACGTAGATTCTCATGCACATTCCTTTGAAGGGTTGGAAGCGACAGGCTTGCGAAACTTCTGGGAGCGTGCAGGAACGGGACTGACGCAGGCAGAACAAACGCGGCGGGATCCAACGTGACAGGTGGAGTGTAGCACGCCACGGGTGGTTTGTCCTCAGTGTGTCGAACGCGGCAACAAGTCCCAGTCTCGGTCGTCGCCGACGAGAAGCGACGCGCATGCGCGCTCCGGCGCTGGGCTGGGCTGCCCTCCTGTACTGTGCAATGACATGCGGCACGAGAGCGATGGACGCGGGCGAGAAAAACAGTGCGGTGTGGGTTTCGTCGCTCTCTGCGCCCGCCTCCGCGTCGCTATTCGTCGTGAAGAGACAGGAGCCGCGCGAGTCGCCGGCGTCGGCCATCGCTTCGAGGAACAGTCGTTGAATGGCGCTGACGAGCCCAGCCGCAACCTGCTCATTGGTCAGCGAGGCGCGGTACCAAACGGCTGAGGTCATCGGCGCGCGCCACCCTTCAACGGGGTCCGTCCCATGCCGAGGTGCGAAAGGCTACGCTGTCGCGCGGGCTACGCGCTTGGCGCGAGAGCGTGTGGGCTTCACGGGAGCGAGTGTCTCAGACGGGGTGAGCGAGACCCGTTCAGATGCGAAGGTGCGCAGTCCATGTGCGTCGAAGTCAATCTTGGTGTGATGCGTGTCCACACTGCTAACGGTACCGTCACCGTACTGCGCCTGCGTAACACGATCGCCTATTGAATACCGTCGCATGGTGGTGTCTCCTGTCGAATGCTAGCTTTGGTGAGAGCGGACCGCCGCGCGGCTGACTGGCGGCCAAGGGCTCAGGAAAGCAGAAGCGAGATGTGTGGGTACTGTACCCCTGCGGCGGAGCATTCGCAAGGAGGAGGCCAAAAGCGCCGTTTATCGCTGTTTTAGGCGTTCATACTCTTCTGGCGTGTCCACGTCGACGAGACACCCTTCGTCGTCAACGGCGACGTTCACGATCGCGGCCTCGTGAGCCCTGACGACGGTTTTTGCCCCGGCCTCGAGGGGCGCGGCGCGAAGCTCCTCGAAGAGCACACGGTCGAACAGCACGGGGTGCCCGTGTCGCTCGCCGATTGCGGGACGCACGATTGGCGCGCCAGTGTTTCGCCATGCGCCGATCACGCTCGTGATCGTCGTCGGGTTCAACAGGGGGACGTCCACAAGCGTCACCAGCAAGCCCGCGGTTTCGGGTTCAACCGCAGCATCCATACCAACCCAGAGTGACGAAAGCTGGCCGCGGGAGGGATTGGGGTTCCGAACGACCCGCACTCGGCTTGACATCGCCGCGTCTTCGACAGCCTTTTTGATCGCAGTGTGTTCGCCCCCGGTAACAATGACCACGTCCTGCACTCCGGAGTCGGCGAATGCGCGAGCGATTCGCACGACGAACGATCCGCCGCCCGGGGCCTCCAATAGTGCCTTCGGAGAGCCCATCCTCGTCGATTCCCCGGCCGCCAAAATGACCGCTGCAAGCACGGGACATCGTACCGCGAGGCCGTCGCCAGCGCGCAAAACTGCGTGCAACAGGGAGTTGGGTCGTGCTTGACTTCGTGCCCAGGGACTCCCTACACTGGCCCAACTTTTAGGCTGACGCCCTACGGTTCGCGACATCACCTTCGTGGCCTCGTGCGTCCGTTCCTGAAGTGCCTGAGATTGTCTCAGGCTCGCGCGCATCGGAGGACACGGCTATGGCGACCGGGACTATCGCACGTCTGCTCATCGATAAGGGATTCGGGTTCATCCGCGATGAGGGCGGCACGGAACATTTCTTTCATCGCAGTGCCGTGCGGGGGGCTGTTTTTGAATTGTTGCGTGAGGGACAGCGCGTGGAGTTCTCCGCCGAGGAATCGGCGAAGGGACCACGAGCGGGAGACGTACGGCTAATCGAAGGCTAGCAAAGGGAGGCGGCGATCTGCCGCCTCCTCGTTGACACGTGCGCTGAATAAGGCTGACCTACTCTTACGCCAACCATCGCCGCCATCCGGCGAAGCGCTTCAGCTCGCCCGTGCCCGGCTGCAACGTCAGCACTCGCTCCGCGACCGCGTGAGCAAACCCCGCATCCGCGGTTACCACAATCGCCGCGAGTCCCCTCCTCACCATGATGGCTCTGAGATCGATCGCGAACGTGGATGCTTCCGATGATGACAACGACGCGTTGGGATGTTCGGCGAGGAGGATCCGTGGCGTAAGCGCGAGCGCGCGCCCGAGTCGAACGCGAAGGCGCTCTGCGTGCCCGAGCGTCCCCGTCTGCTGCCCCAGCTGCTTCTGCAGACCAATCTCCTCGGCGAGCTGACGCACGTGAGCACGAAGCTCTTCGGACATGTCTTCCACAGCCAGCGACACGGGAATCGCCAGGTTCTGCTCGACAGTAAACTGCTCCACGAGCACCGCGCGGTCGCTGAGCAGACCGAACTGATCCAGCGTCTCGAGCCACTCGTCGCCGTTTCTTATGGACGATGTTGGCCTGCCTAGTCCCGTGACCTCACCTGATTCCGGCAACGTCGCGCCCGTGATGAGGTCCACGAGGACTTCCGCCGTCGTCTGGTCGAAGCCCATGAGCGCGAGTGATTGTCCGCGTTGGAGGTCGAGGCCGCGCACGCGCAGTGGTCGAAGGCCACGATAGTTTTTCGACACCTCGCGAATCTGAACGACGGGCTCGCTCTTACCGGACATGTCGATGCCGCGCGGCGTTCAGGCGCTCCCATGCCGCCCGTGGGAGCGTGACCGAGCCAAGCACAACCCCGTGACTCGGGTCGCCGTGAAAATCGGAGCCGCCTGTGACAAGAAGGTCTAGGTCGTCGGCAAGATGTCCGTATCGCTCGACGGCAGCGGCATCGTGGTCAGGGTGGTGAACCTCGATCGCGTCAAGGCCCGCCTCTCGGAGTGCCTGAAGGCGTTCGTCCATTCGCGTTCTGCCAGGATGAGCCAGCGAGGCAAGCCCACCCGCCTCGTGAATGATCGTCACCACAGCCTCCGGTGTCGCCCCAGTCCGTGGCACAAATGCCGGACGGCCGTGCGCGAGCCAGTTGTCGAACGATTCCTGCACATCTCGAGCGTGACCGGCGGCGATCAGAGCACGAGCAACCTGCGGCCGACCGACCGATCGATTCGGCTGTGACTGGGCGAGCTCGACGAGACCCGACACGTCGATGAGCATGCCCAACTCCGCCAGCCGCGCACCGATCGCCTTGACGCGTTCGATTCGCGCCATTCGTTGCCGTACTAAGAACTCCGCGAGCTGTGTTTGATGCGCGTCGATGAAATACCCGAGGACGTGAATATCTCGGCCATCCTCGACGGCCGTCACCTCGATGCCGGCCACTACCTCGATGCCGCTCGCGCGCGCGAGTGCGGTGACATCCGCAACCGACGCTGTCGTATCGTGATCGGTCACCGCCATCGCTCGCAGGCCGGCCTCAGCCGCGAGGCTCACCAACTCGCGTGGCGTGGCGCGACCGTCAGAAGCTGTGGTGTGAAGGTGGAGGTCGATCACCCCGAAGGGTCACCGCGCGCCGAGACGCGGAACAGCGGTAGACGCCGATCGCGGTCCACGCCGCGTGCGATCCTGGCGCTTGACCAGCGCCCGGTACTCGCGCACGAGCAGATCGAGGTGAGCCCGCTCTTCATCGGCAAACTCGAGGAAGATCTGCTTTCCCTCGGAGTCTTCGAATTGTTCGCCGTACTTCTTGAAAAAGCGGTGCGACCCACGCTCACAGCGAATGCCAATCAACAGCGCCTGTTGGTCGTTGACACCCCGCAGCAGCCTCTCGGCGCCTTCGGCAAACAGACCGTTGGCGGCGCCCTTGAAGAAGAGGAACGTCGGGCGCGACTCGAGCCTGGGGTCGCGCTCGAGCAGCTCGCGGTAACGTGCCTCGAGCTTCACGAGATGTTCTTTCTCCTCGAGCGCGAGATCCTGGAACACTTTGCGGCCACGGGCATCACGCGTGACGCGCGCTGCGCGGGTGTAGAACTCCAGGCCGCTACGCTCTGTGGCAATCGCAATACGCAGCGCATCCCGCGCAAACACCAGATCCGAGTGACCGTCGTCACCAACCGCGGCGCGACCCGTGCGACACTCCTCGCACGTACCGTAGATCTGGACGACGATCTGCGAGGCTGAGAAGCTCCGCGCCGACGCTACCTCGTCGACGAGCACCTCGATATCGGAGCTGAGAAACTCGAACGAACGATGGCAGGTCTTGCAGATCAGATGAAAGTGCCTGGGCTGCCGGTACGAATGCTCGAAGCGGAAGCGCCCCTCGCCGAAATCGACTTTACGCGCGATACCCGCATCCACCATCCACTGCAGCGTGCGGTAGACGGTGGCGCGGCTGATGCGATGGTCGTCACGACGAATGAGGTCGACGAGATCGTCGGCGCTCAGGTGCCCTTCCTGCCGCAGGAAGACATTGACGATCTGCTCCCGCTTACTGGAGCGCTTACCGCCTGCCGGCTTCAGCCTGCTGAGATCGGGGAGCGCAGTCGGCACAGTGGACTCAAGACGCGCGATCAGTGGGAATGCGCTGCGCCTTCTCCTTCGACGCTGAACGACGAGCCGCAACCGCAGGTCGACGTGGCGTTGGGATTCTTGATCGTGAAGCCGCCCCCGGTCACTGTATCCACAAAGTCGACCTCCGCGCCCTTCAGGTAACTGATGCTGACGGGGTCAACGAAGAGCTTGACGCCGTTCGACTCGTACACCTGGTCGCCTGCGCCGCCGCTCTCCTCAATCATCAAGCCATACTGAAAGCCCGAGCAGCCGCCGCCCTGCACGAACACCCGCAGGCCGCTGCCCGATTTACCTTCTTCCGTGAGCAGCTCGCTGATCTTCGACGCTGCCATGGGGGATACATTAATCATCGGTATGGTTCTCCTAAGCCTTCTGATTATAAGCTCCGCCGGAAGGCTCAGCAAGCAGAACGCTGTCCAGGCCCGTCCGTATCCAGCGGAAAACACAAGACTTGTCCGGAAGCCCTAAGGCCTCCGGCCACTTCGTCACGAGGCACCGATCGTTGCGAGAATGGCGGCTGATTCGTTTTCCACGTCCGTATGGAGGCTGTTGCCGTTCGCATCCATGGTCACAATTGCCGGGAAATCCTCGATTGTGAGGTGCCACATCGCTTCGGGCGTACCGAATTCCATCAGTGAGACGCCGTCAACGCTCTTAATGGTCCGCGCGTAGAACTGCGCCGCCCCCCCGATGGCGTTGAGATACACAGCCCCCGCCTCCTTCAGCGCCGCGAGGGTCTTGGCGCCCATCCCGCCCTTTCCGATGACGGCGCGGACACCGTAACGCTTGATCACGTCGGCCTGATACGGCTCCTCGCGGATGCTGGTCGTGGGCCCAGCCGCAGTAACCCGCCAGCCGGCGTCTTCCTTCACGACGACGGGACCGCAGTGATAGATCACCCCGCCACGCAAATCGACGGGCGGGGCGTTTTTCATCAGATGGTGATGCACGGCGTCTCGCCCGGTATAGGCGCGCCCGGAAATCAGCACAACGTCACCCACCCGCAGCGATCGCACTTGCTCGTCCGTCAGCGGCGTGCGCAACACGACCTCACGGCCCGTTCGCTGGAAGCCGGCCTGATCCGCCATGGCAAGTACTGGGCTCGATGGATCGCGGTACAGCCACCGTTTGATGTCTCCGGTGCGCGCGTCGAGGACCACCCCAAGACGGCGGAATGCCCAGCAGTCGTACGCGACAGAGACGAAAAAGCTCGCGGGCAATCGATTCATGACGCCGATCTTGCAGCCGATGAGCGAGACGCGCCCGCCGAATCCCATGGCCCCGATCCCGAGTTTGTTCACCTCGCCCATGATCGAGGCCTCGAGCTCTGCCAGTCGCGTATCCGGGTTCACATCGTCCAGCGTTCTAAACAGTTGTTCCTTCGCATGAACGTATCCCGACGTGCGATCGCCGCCGACACACACCCCAACCGCGCCCGGCGCGCAACCCTTGCCCTGCGCATTCCACACCGCGTGCAAAATACACTTGCGCACGCCTGTGAGCGATCGGTCGGCCCTGCCGAGATTGGGCAGCTCCATCGGCAGCGAGTATTGGGCGTTCATGTTCTCGCAGCCGCCGCCTTTGAGAATCAGTTTGACTTCGATCTCGTCGTCGTTCTCCCACTGCTCGAAGTGAATGATCGGTGTTCCCCCGCCGAGGTTGTTGCCAGAGTTCTCCCCGGTGATCGAATCAACGGAGTTTGGGCGCAGCTTTCCCCGTTTTGTCGCTTCGGCGACCGCTTCGCGGATCTGCTTCTTCAGGGTGATTTGGTTGATACCGACCGGCGTTTTCACCTCGAAGGTAGGCATGCCGGTGTCCTGGCAAATTGCGCCTTCGCCGTCGGCCGCCTGATCGATGTTCTGCGCGATGATGGACAGGGCCTGCCCGGACTGGGTGCCCGAGGACTCCTGCGCCATGGCCACTTTCATCGCTGCTCGTACGTCCGGCGGAAGGTCCGTGGACGTGCGAACCACGAGAGACAGCACACTCTCGAAAAATGATGGAGGCATCACGCCAGTATAATTTGGCAAATGGGGTCAAAAACGACACCGGGTTTGATTTTTGGTTTTTGGCCAGAAAAAATCAAACCCGGTGTCGTTTGGGTTCGGAGACCGTAATGACTCCCGACCCCCTCACCCGTATCGAGCGCGATCCCCTCGGCGAGCACGCCGTCCCCGACGATGCCTATTACGGCATTCAGACGGTGCGAGCGCTCGAGAATTTCCCCATTAGCGGACTCCGTGCACCCGCCGACCTCGTGACGGCCACCGTGCTCGTCAAGAAGGCCGCCGCACACGCCAACGTCACGCTGAAGCGACTCGGCGCCCGCGTCGGCGACGCCATCACGCGCGCAGCCGACGAAGTCCTCGCTGGCAAGCTCCGCGACCAGTTTGTGGTGGACGTGTATCAGGCGGGGGCCGGTACGTCGCACAACATGAACACGAACGAAGTACTTGCGAATCGGGCAGCGGAGTTGCTGGGCGGCGCCCGGGGCAAGTACGACGTCGTTCACCCGAACGATCACGTCAACATGGGACAGTCGACGAACGATGTGTTCCCGACCGCTACGCGCCTCGCATTGCTGCTGGGACACCGTGGACTCGTCGAGGCGGGTCGTTCCTTGGCGGCGTCCTTCAAGAAGAAGGCGGAGGAGTTCGAGTCGGTCCTGAAAGTGGGCCGGACCCACCTCCAGGACGCCGTGCCCATCACGCTTGGACAGGAGTTCAGCGGTTATGCCGGGTGTCTCGACCGCGGCGTCAGCGATGTGGAGCACGCATCCAATCAACTCACGGAAATGAATCTCGGTTCGACGGCAGTCGGGACGGGACTCAATGCAGGCGTCGAGTTTGCGGAACTGGCGATCGAACGCCTGGGTCAATTCACCGGCCTGCACGTCGTGCCGGCCACGAACCAATTTCGTGTCACGCAAAGCATGGGCGACGTGCTGGCCTACTCCGGAGCAATGCGTCGCCTCGCGGTGGAGCTTGGCAAGGCTGCCAGCGACCTACGGTTGCTCAGCATGGGCCCGCGCGCCGGGATCGCCGAGATTGTGCTTCCCGCCGTCCAACCGGGGTCGTCGATGATGCCGGGCAAGGTGAATCCGTCGATTCCAGAGATGGTGAACCAGGTCTGCTTCCAGGTGATCGGCTGCGACTCGACCGTGTGCGCGGCCTGCGAGGCTGGGCAGCTCGAGCTCAACGTGATGATGCCCGTGATCGCATGGAACGCGCTTCATTCGTCCGCGATCCTCCGCGAGGGCATGAAGGCTCTTCGGACACGCTGTGTCGATGGCATCGAGGCGGACATTCAACGGTGCCGTGAGCTCCTCGACCGGAGCACGGCGGTCGCCACAGCGCTCGCTCCGTACATCGGCTATGCGAAGACCGCTGACATTGCGAAGGAGTCGGTCAGGACAGGACGTCCCATTCGCGAAATCGTGTTAGAACGAGGCCTCATGGACACGACACTGGTTGATCGAATTCTCTCTGTAGAGGCGCTGACGCGACCTGGGATCGCGGGGGACGGAGTGAAGCCATGAGACACCTGGTCCTCATGCTGGTGATCAACGCCCAACTCCCAACAGCCCAACTCCCAAATGCTTGGGAGTTGGCTCGCGCGAAAGGGGTTGGGAGTTGGGAATTGCAAACATCCCCCACGCAGGAGCACGGTCGCCTGTTTCCTCCTGAGAGTCTTGGACTCCTCGAAGGCCCCGATCGCGCCGCGTGGCAGAAGCCCGACCAGATCATGGATGCGCTGGCGATCGCCGACGGATCGAAAGTGGCCGACATCGGGGCGGGCGCCGGTTGGTTCACGGTCCGGCTGGCTCGGCGCGTAGGTCCCAACGGCGTCGTGTACGCGCAGGACGTGCAGCGTGAGATGCTCGAAGCCATTCGGCGCCGTGTGACCCGAGAAGCTCTCCAAAATGTCCAGACGCGCTTCGGCAAGGGAATATCGCCAAACCTGCCACGCGGTGCGCTCGACGCGATTCTGTTGGTGGACGCATACCAGGAAGTCGAAGAGCAAGAACGTGTGACGTTCCTGCGTAACCTGGCTGAGGCGCTCAAGCCGAATGGCCGCATCGGGATCGTGAACTACAAACCTGGGGCGGGAGGGCCCGGACCGGAACCAGGCGCTCGAGTCGAACGTTCACGCGTCCAGACGGATGCGCGTGCGGCAGGTCTACGCGTCCACGCCAGCCAGAACCTGCCCTACCAGTATTTGGTGGTGCTCGGCCGGTAGTACAATTCGCTGCGATGACTTCTACTTCCGCAACGCTTCTCGAGGCGGTCGCATCGCGCCGTGAAGCATCCGGAGTGGCGCGCAGCGTCCGCGTCGTCTCCGTGCTCTTCTTCGCCGCGATGACCGCAGCGGCCGCGCAGATCAGCATCCCATTGCCCTTTACGCCGGTGCCGTTCTCATTCCAGCCGACGATCGTCTTGCTGGGTGGGCTCGTGCTCGGAGCGCGGCTTGGCTCAGCGAGTCAACTTCTTTACCTGGCGGCGGGCATCGCGGGCTTTCCAGTATTCGCGACCTCCTTGACGTTGCCGCCGGGCCCGTTGCGGCTACTGGGTCCAACCGGTGGGTATTTGATGGCCTATCCGATTGCCGCCTTCGTGGTTGGCTATCTCGCCGAGCGCGGGTTCGATCGTCGATACCTCACGTCCGTTCTCGCCATGTGCGCAGGCCTCGTTGTGATCTACGCGTGTGGAACCCTCTGGCTCGGTCTCTTCGCGCGCACCGCGACTGAAAGTGCGGCGACTGGGATGAGGATGGCGATCGCGACAGGTGTCTGGCCTTTCGTCGTTCCGGATCTCATCAAGCTTGCAGCAGCCGCGGGCGTCGTTCCGGGACTCTGGCGACTCGTGGGCCGTCGTTAGCAGCTTGTAGGGCGGGTCTTGCCTCCGCCTCCGCAAGGCTACGGCGAGACTCGCCGAAGCGCTTCGCGCGAAGGCGGTTTTAGACCCGCCGACCAGCTGGGTCCACAAAACAGGACCCGGCCTACACCACGCACACGCCATCCTCATGCGCACGGCACTTACTATTGCGGGGAGCGACTCGGGCGCCGGCGCCGGCATTCAGGCCGATCTGAAGACCTTCGGGGCGCACGGAGTGTACGGGACCTGTGCCATCACGGCAGTCACGGCTCAGAACACTCTCGGCGTTACGACCTTCGAGGCCCTGTCGGCGGATCTGGTCACGGCCCAGATTGAGGCAGTGGTCTCGGACATCGGCGTTTACGCCGCCAAGACAGGAATGCTTGCCAACGCAGCCATCGTTGAAGCGGTCGCAGCAGCGGTGGAAGAGCTTGAAATTCCATTGCTCGTGGTCGATCCCGTCATGGTCGCCAAGAGCGGCGATCGCTTGCTGGACGAGGACGCCCTCGGAGCGATGAAGGCAGAGTTGCTGGAGAGATCCTTCGTGGTGATGCCCAACATCCCGGAGGCCGAGATCCTTGCCGGGATCACGATCAAAACCGGCGATGACCTGCGCGAATCGGCGCGAAGGATTGTCGCCCTCGGTGCGCGAGCCGTCGTCATCAAGGGCGGCCACCTCCCGACCGATGACATTGTGGACGTGTTGTACGACGGCCACGTCTTTACTGAGTTCCGGAGCGAGCGTGTTCCTGGGCGCAGTACACACGGCACCGGCTGTACGTTTTCAGCCGCGGTCACAGCCCATCTCGCCGCAGGTCGTTCGCTCTTGGAAGCCATCCCTTTGGCGCAGCGATACGTGGCTGGTGCGATACGCCACGCCCCGGCGCTTGGCCGCGGCCACGGACCGATGAATCACTTTTGGGCGGATGGGGCGAAGTGACACCCATAGCCCTCCGGCCGCGGCTGGGCGAGGGGGCCCTTATACTGGAAGGAATGGATCCCCTGGTCGCCGTGACTTCGCACCCCTTGAGCCTGGAGTCTCTCTCGGCCGCGATGTCCGATTCGGGCGCCGCCGACGGGGCGATCGCCTCGTTCGTTGGCTTGGTCCGACAGGAGAACCTGGGCAGGCGCGTCGCCTATTTGGAATACGAGGCGTACGAACCGCTGGCCATCCGAGCGCTGCAAAAAATTATCGACGAGGCGCGCGCGGCATGGCCCAGTGCGAGGGTAGGGGTTCATCATCGTATCGGCAGGCTGGAGCTCGGCGAAGCGAGCATCATCATCGTCGCAGCGTCGGCTCACCGATCTCACGCGTTCGCCGCGTGCCGATACACGATCGAACGAGTGAAACAAATCGTGCCGATCTGGAAGCACGAGCATTTCGACGGGGGCGACGTCTGGCTTGAAGGTGCCACGGCCGATCCCGACGATGAGGCGGCGCGACAAGCTGCCTATCGAATCGCATGCGCGTAACGATCCGTCTGTTCGCTCGACTCAGAGACCTCGCCGGAGCGGGCGAGCTGATTCGAGACGTCCCTGGCCCGGCCACGGTTGGCAGCATCTGGCAGGCGCTGGTGACGGAGATGCCCTCGTTGAGCGAGTACGAGCGAACGATGTCGGTTGCGGTCAACGCAGATTATGCGCGCATGACCGCCGCTGTGAGCGACGGGGACGAAGTGGCGTTTCTGCCGCCGGTTTCTGGTGGATGATTGCAGTAGCTAGTAGTCAGTAGGCAGTGGGCAGTAGGAATGTTTGACAAACTCTCAACGGTTGAAGCGCGTTACGAAGAGCTCATGACGAGGCTCGGCACGGCGGAGGTGCAGTCGGATCCTGCCGAGTACAAGAAAGCCGCCAAAGCGCTCTCAGAGATCGAACCGCTTGTCGAGAAGTTCCGGGATCTGAAGACGGTCGAGCAGGACATCTCGGGAGCGACCGAGCTCGCGAAAGGAAGCGACGCAGAGATGCGCGCGCTCGCCGAAGAGGAGCTGACGTCCCTGCAGCAACGACGCGACGGTCTCCTGCAGGAACTGAAAGTGCTGCTCGTCCCCAAGGATCCGAATGACGAGAAGAACGTCATTCTTGAAATCCGGGCCGGCACCGGCGGCGACGAAGCGGCGCTCTTTGCAGCCGACCTTTTCCGCATGTATAGCCGGTTCGCTGAGCACAATCGATGGAAGCTCGAGGTGTTGTCAACGAGCGACAGCGTCGGAGGCGGATTGAAAGAGGTCATTGCCTCGATCGAAGGTAAAGGTGTTTACAGTCGTCTGAAGTACGAGAGTGGCGTGCACCGCGTCCAACGCGTCCCGGCAACAGAGGCGAGCGGCCGCATCCACACATCCACGGCGACCGTTGCCGTACTACCGGAAGCCGAAGAAGTAGACATACAGGTCAACGAGAAAGACCTGCGTGTCGATACGTTCTGTTCGAGCGGTCCCGGTGGGCAGAGCGTTAACACCACCTACTCGGCGGTGAGAATCACTCACATCCCGACTGGCCTTGTCGTGTCGCAGCAGGACGAGAAGTCGCAAATCAAGAACCGCTCAAAGGCGATGAAGGTTTTGCGGGCGCGTCTCTACGAGATCGAGATGCAGAAGCAGCAGGACGCGATCGCCAAAGAGCGAAGAGGCCAGGTAGGGACAGGCGAACGTTCCGAGAAGATACGGACCTACAACTTCCCTCAGAGCCGAATCACAGACCACCGCATCAACTTTACGACGCACCAGCTCCACAACGTCCTGGAGGGTGCTGTCGCCGAATTGCTTGATCAGGTTGCGTCGTACTACAACGCCGAGAAACTGAAGCAGGCGACACAAGTCGAAGCGTAACTGGCGTAAATGGGGTCGGGGGTCATTTCACTTTTCGAAAAGCTGGCCGAGGCGCGCCAACGTCTGGCGGCCGCGGGCATCTCTCCCACCGAAGCCGCCGTCGACGTCGACCTCTATACCAGAACTATCTTGGGCTGGGATCGGGCGCGTTTGCTCGTCGAGCGCAGCGCGGCAGTCCCCGCGTCCCTCGAGCCACGCTTCTCGGAATGGATCGAGCGTCGTTCAGCGAGGGAACCCTCAGCCTATATCGTAGGCGTACGTGAGTTCTGGGGACTGGACTTCCGCGTCACCCCTGCAGTACTCATCCCCCGTCCCGAAACCGAGTTCGTCGTCGAAGAAGGGTTGCGGCTGATTCGATCCGGAGACCTGAAGGGCTCCGGCAACGAGTGCATGACGGCTGACAACAAGGGCGACGACGGCATCAGGAGAACATCAGGTCTTCGGATCGCTGATGTCGGCACTGGCTGCGGGTGCATCGCCGTTTCGTTTGCGCGCGAAATTCCCGACTGCTGCTTGATTGCAACAGACGTATCAGCGGAGGCACTTGCCATCGCCCAGGAGAATGCGGCGAGGCACGGTGTCGCCGAGCGGATCGAGTTCATCCAGACGTCGTACCTGAATAATGTTGACGGGGTGTTCGACCTCGTCGCCGCCAACCCCCCCTACGTCAAAGACCACGACAAGCAGGCGCTGTCACCCGACGTTCGACACGAGCCGGACGTGGCCCTCTTTGGCGGCCCAACCGGCATGCGAGACATCGAAGGCGTCCTCGACACGGCAACGTCCAAGTTGCGCCCGGGAGGTTGGCTCGTGATGGAGTTCGGGTTCGGCCAGGAAGACAGCGTCCGCGCTCGAGTTGCAACACGCGAAGCGTTACGTCTCGAGCGCGTTCACGCCGATCTTCAGGGCCTCCCGCGCACGGCCGTCATTGAACGTCTCTAGAACAAACTCCGCAACTTCACGGCTTGTCCAACTCCCAACTCCCAACCCTCCACACTCCGTGGGAATTGGGAATTGGGCGCGTTGGAGTTTTGACTACAGTGAGCGCAGAAAGTTGAGGAGGTCCTGTTTGCGTGACTCGCTCAACCCCATGAAGTTCGATACCACGCCGTTGGCTTCAGAGCCGGAGCTCGCATGAGCCCTAATGGCGGCGATGAGATTCTGTCGTCCGTCCGTCATGCAGGAAGAAAATGCGCTTCCCCAGTCCCCACAGAGGTGCACTTCGGAATTCTCGGGGGCCCGCTCCTCCCTGACTGACCCCGTCTGCCAGGCCGACGCCCATGTCGTGGATCAACAGGTCGGAGAAAAGGTTGACCTGCACCTGGCGCATCGCTGTCACCCCGGACTTGGCCGTCGTGAACGAGGGAGTATGACAATGCGCACATCCGACGTTACCGAACACGCTGAGGCCGTTTGCAATCGACTGGGCTCCGCCGGGCAAGACACGAGACGGCACGGGCGGGGCCAGGAATCGCATGAAGAGCGCGAACTTCTCGATCGAGCTGAGCGCCTCTATCGGCGTCGACGCATCTGGATCCGTGATGCTGTTGGGATGGTTTGAAAACTGACAGTTCGGGTTCTCGTCGCGCTCCGTTTGGAAGAGGTCGTTGGTAATTCCCATCTCCACGTTATACGCCTCGCCCGAAAACAGAAGCAGTGACTTGTTCTGAGCCTTCCACCCGAATCGCGCCGTCGTGCCGTCGTTGCCGTTGTTGTTAGTCTGGCCAGAGATCGTGCGGCCCGAGACCTGGAAGTTCGCCCGGCCACGAATTCCGAGAGCGCTCTTGGCTGACACGCCAGCCCCCTGATTCGCGAGAATCGCATAGTCCGGGATGAGCTCCATTAGACCCGCACCGAACACTGGCGTGGGGATCCGAAAGATCACATTTCGATTCGCCAGTTGCCTCGCGAAGTCCGGCTGTTCGAGCGAGCACCCCTCGGCTCCCTCGCGCCCGCTGATGGTGAAGAGCGCGTGAACACCGCCGTCTGGCGATCCGTCACGGTTCCGCACGAACCTCGCTTCGCGCACTGGACCGTTCAGCGAAATGAACGGCGGAAGCGTGTCGGTCCCTCCTACTCCGAATTTCATCTGAGGGTTTTCTGCCGGACTCGTGCCGCCGATCGCAGGCTGCGAATGGCAACCACCGCAACCGTCCAGGTTGAACCTCGGTCCGATGCCGTCTTCCACTTCCTCCGCTTCTTCGAAGTCTTCCTTGCCTACATCGAAGTACCCTCTTTCGGAATCGCTGATCCCGTCGAGGGCTTCTCCGGCGCCAGGATCACCGCCACGTACGCCAGGATCCTCGGCTCGAGTGAACGAGGATAGGGTCTCCACGTGAGAGATTAAGAGACCAAAAGCCGCCACCGCGATGAGCAGGGTCATGGAGACTCGTGACAGCCCCCCCTTTCCGTACATTCGCGCGCGCATCCGACGCCGATTGATCGACCGTTCCATAGACAGACCTCCCGCTAGGGGCGTAGAGCCAACTCGAATTGACACTGAGAGAACGTGAGGGGGGAGGAACTCGCTGCGAGCCATAGCAAGGCGGATGCCTTCGAATACGTTCGGCCGCGCAGGGCTTTGGACAGCCCCGCACGATGAATCGTGTAACCCGAAAGCAAATTCTGTCGGGCGCTCATACAGATATCGCGACGGCCCTGGTCAAACACCACCATCTATTGGCGGCGACTTGCTGGATCCACTCCGGCGAATGTCAATAGATCGATGACCCGGAACGTGCCACGGACACGACTTGGCAGCGTCGGCTGCCAACGTGGGCGTGTCGATAAGTAAGAATTCCTATCGAGTTTCAGGAGACCCAGGAACACTTCTCCTACTATTCGTGCCCCGACCCCGGTGAGCGACGCACCGCCACTCAGCTCCGCCTCCTTCAACACGTAATACCAAAGGGGTGTACTGCGCTCAAAACCGACGCCGAAGGGAGCTAACTCACTAAGCTGGCTAGGCGACAGCGGTGGAATGCGCATCGCGCGGGCAATCGTCTGACCAGATGGAAGAGACCACGTCAGGTGTCGGAGCAGGTTGCGTTGTGGCAGCGCGGTTGGACGGTCCCCGCTGGCGATAGCGCCCAATGGCAGATTGAACAGCGGAGTGGAGATCTTCGTGTCGATGACTTTTGGCGGACGCACGTTGGCCGCCTGATCACCGCCAAAGTTGAAGAACGTCTGCCATCCGACGAAACGTCGCGGCGCGCGGGCCCCACCGCGCAAGTCGACCGGATCCGACTGACCTTCACCCGAGGGATCGAACACAAAGCCGAAGAACGGTTTCCCGGAATCACCGGCGAGGTTGGCCCGATACGACGGCCTCACCATCGAGTGACCGAAGCGATAGGCGGCGGCTTGAAACTCGACCGGAATGCTTTGCTGACCTGCGCGCGGAGTGTAGAACCGCGACCCACGACCCAGAATGTCGTTCACAACAGATGCGCCAACGATCTGTGGCAAGAACTCATTGACGATGATCCAGTGATAGTGCCAGGTCACGAGTCGCCGGGCCTCAGAGAACACATTCCTTCTGCGATCGTCTTCCTCGCGATCCGGCAGGAAAAACCCTCCTTCGGCGTTCCGCTCCTCCTGCGCCAGTCGATGGTCGTCGCCGTCGTCGCGGAGCTTGTCGACCACGCGGTTGTGGAAAAGCAAGAACGCCGACTGCAACCCGGCGATCAAGATGTTCTCGTCGTTCCGCGGGTCGGGGATGATCGCCCGTCCGTCCGCGCTCCGCGGCAGATCCTCGAAGATGCCGCCGCTCTCCACGCGGAACTTTGCGCGGTCCGACGGGTCGTACAGCTCTGGATTCGTGGCAAAGCCCCCGCCGTAAACCGTGTCGAGATCAAACGCGGGCGTCCGCGCGTTTGTAGACCGTTCGGGCGACGTGGGCACACCCAGCCTCGAGGTCGTATCGAACGTCATGTCGTGATCGAGGAACTGGCCCAGAAACGTTGTTCCCGCCGTCAGTGCCGTGTTGTCGCGATTGTTCGGACTCAACTCCGGATTCGTGATGAGACGAATCGGTCCTTCTTGCAGGGGATCTTTCGCATCCATCAAACCACCGGGAGCGCCCATCTCCATCAGAGCGGCCTGGACCTTCGGCGTCGCTTCCGCAAAGGGAGGAAGGTCGAAGATTCGACTGAAGCGATCGGACCGGGTCGCGAGTCGCGCGGCGTCCAGTTGCCGCGACTCTTCCAACTGCAGGGCGATGGCTCCTGCCGGATGTAGTGCCACGCCGGCCGTGCCTGCTGCGAGGGTCGACAAGAACCCTCGTCGGCTTACGTCAAGGCGAGCGTTCCCCCTGAACATGTCGGACATGTTTTCTCCTGATCAGAATTGACACACTGAACGAGAAGTCGAGGGGGGACTCGCGCTGGGCCAGTAGCAATCTAGGTGCCTTCGCATTGATTCGGGTTTTCAAGGCTTGGTGTCACGCTGGCGAGGCGGACCGTGTAACTCGGAGAGAGGATCTGTTGGGCGCCGATACAGCGCGCGAGGTTGGTGTGAGTGGTGTGGGGACGCGAAGGTGCCGAACGCAGACGAGAATTCTGCGTTCGGCCAGAAAAGACTAGTTGGTTCCCTGTCCGACGACCTTCATCAATTCCGCTCTGGTCACCTTGCGACCGTCGCCAGCATAGTGGACCGGAATGATCGTCTCGACGTCCAACTTGAGTCGTTCGATGCTCGTCACCAGATTGGACACGTACGGGCTGACCGGGCTTGGGGGCGGTGTATTGGCCTGCGCCGGCGGGTTGTACGAGTCGGCTTCGTAGAGAATCTTCTGTTTCGGCAAATACGCCACGAGAAGCCCGGCATTGTGTCCGCTGTCCTTCAGATGATGCAGCTCGATGACATGGTTGCCATCGGTCAACACCTTTTTGTCAGTCAGCGTCTCGAACATCGGCTTCCGGTTGGAGCCTGACAATGTGTCGGGGTTGAGGGTATGAGGGGCGCTGAAAATCTTCTCGAAGTACGCACGGTTGATCTGATGCGTGACGATCGTCGCCCCTTCGGCGACAAACGCACGCAGCCCACTCGAGTGGTCGATGTGGTTATGGGTGTTGACCACGTAACGGATGGGTTTGTTCGGCACCAGCCGTTTTGCCTCCGCAATGACCGCGAGCGCACGCTGCTCGCTCTGGGGTCCTTCGAGCACGACGATGTAGTCCTTGAAATCGAACACCAGGCTCGCGTACCCACCGAGCACGAGGTACACGCCGTCGGCAAGCTTTTCCGTCGGCGTCGCGTTGGTGGGAGCAGCCGGCGCAGCGCCGCCAGCGGGGGGCGCAGGAGCTTGAATCGTGACGGTGGCATTGGGCTTCACGTCGCTGACGGTGAGATCGAGAATTGGAAATCCGCCCTGCCGTTGCACGATCCGCGTGGGGAATTTCACTCCCGCGTAGTCCTTATAGTCCGTGTACGCGGCCTCGAAGAGCATGTCGCCGAACATGGCGTTGTCGATCCAGGTTTCCACCTTCTCGACGATGTTCTGATCGTTGATGTAGCCGTTCACCTGAGCCTTGTTCTGACCGGTAAAGGTGACGACGCTGTATCGCTTCCCGCCGGAGGTTTGCGACTTCACAGTCGCGTTGTTGGCCGCCGCTGCTCGCAGGAATCCGTGCGGCGTCATCCAGATCTCGAGCTGCTGCACCCACGGTGTGTTGGCGCCGACGATGATTGTCTGGTTCTGAGGTTGTTCGCCCCTGACGGGCTGCTGACCCCCTCCTCGCGGTGGGTTCTCCCCTTGCATCCGGATCCGGTCTGCTCGAGAAGACGGAACCCGATAATCGATGGCCCGTGTGTAGCTCTTGACGATGAACTTGGGCCACGGGGCATCAGGGCGATACGCCTGCCCCAGCGCGAAATCGTTTCCGGACGCGGAGAACTCGACCGTGTTGAGCGTACCGCCGCCCATCGCCGTCGAGGCGGCACTAATCACGCTTTTCGCATCTTGTCCGGCGGTCGTCGACGTCATCATCGTCAAGAGCCCCAAAACGATCGTTAGCTTGTTACACATGTTTCTCCTCCCGCTGTATCCAGAACCCGCGGATCGTAGCACGCTGTGCTGGGGTGTGCTAAAGATCGGCGCATGTCAGACTGCCTCTTCTGCAAGATCGTCGCGGGCGAAATTCCCGCAACCCTGCTCTACCAGGATGAGAACCTCCTGGCCTTCACGGACATCAATCCGCAGGCCCCGTTGCACGCGCTCGTCGTACCGAAGCGCCACATCGCGACGCTGAACGACCTCTCTTCCGGAGACGATGGACTTGTCGGATCCATGCTGCGGAGCGCGGCTGCGCTCGCCAGGCAACATGGCTACGCAGAACGCGGCTATCGGACGGTCTTCAACTGCAACCGCGAAGCAGGTCAAACCGTGTTTCACCTGCACCTCCATCTGCTGGCGGGGCGCGGCCTGGCATGGCCCCCGGGCTAGGCGACCGGCAGAGGCTGGACCTTCACGTACCTCATCCAGAGTTGGGGGATGACGGCACCTGCCTGTTCGAGAGAACCAGTCGTCCAGAACCGTTCGGTTCCTTGGCGCGTCGCCGGCGACAGCAGCCCCCCAGCGTGCAAGCGGCGACGGAGCTCCCGGGCAACGGCAACGGCGGGATCGATGACAGTCACGTCGGGGCCGGCGATGTCGTGAATGACTTTGCTGAGAAACGGATAGTGAGTACAGCCAAGCACAATCGTGTCGGCGCCCTTCTCGAGCAGCGGTCGCACAAATTGCTCCACGAGTGACCTCGTCGCGGCGCTCTCGAATTCGCCGGCCTCGACCTGTTCGACCAGGCCCGGGCACGGCTGCACGAACACCTGCACGTCCCTGGCATGCCGGCCAACGAGACTCGTGAACCGCGGGCTCGACAAGGTCTGCGTGGTCGCAAGAACACCTACCCTGCCGGACCGTGTCTGTGACGCGGCAGGTTTGACCGCCGGTTCGATCGCGACGATCGGCAGCGTGAAACGTGATCGAAGAGACTCGACGGCAACCCCTGTCGCCGTGTTGCACGCCACGACGACTGCCTTTGCGCCCTGACTTTGCAGAAACGCAACGAGCGCCAGCGCCCGTTCTTGGATGAACTCAGTCGCTCGGTCGCCGTAGGGGGCGAACCCCGAATCCGCCACGTACAACAGGTCCTCGGCGGGCAGCTCGCGGCGGATTTCTCGAAGTACGGAAAGCCCGCCTACGCCGGAATCGAAAACACCAACAGGAGCATCCCTCGCCGCGACTGTCGATTCGTCGGTCACAACAAGCCTGGTAAATCGGCCATGCTGCGGATCACGGGCACATCGGTCCGGTCCGGAAGGGGGTCGTCGGATCGGTGGACGAGGACCCCACGCATCCCGACTCGGCGCGCACCCTCGATGTCGTGTGACAGGCTGTCGCCGACCATGACCGACTCATCGGCCCGTGCTCCAACTCGATCAAGCGCCGCGTGGAAGATGCTCGGGTGAGGTTTCATATACCCGTGCTCTGAGGATGAAATCGCCCCGGCGATGAGACCATTCAAGTCGAAGTGATTTTGAAACGACGTGAGACATCTGTGTGAATTGGAGATCAACCCCATCTTCAGCCCACGATTGGCCAGCTCGTGCAGGACGGAAGCGACATCGTCGTAAAGAAAGAAGTGCTGGCAGGCGGCCCACTCGACGTAAATCTCCTGGGCACACTCATTGAGCCGGTCTCCCCTGCCGCCCATCTCCTCGATGATGCGACGAGTGTACCGGACGAAAATGTCCGCGTCGTAGATGTGCTCCTGCTCAGCGTCGAGAACCGACGACGCCGCACGAACCGCGCGAGAGAATCGGGCCTGCTCGACCCGGATGCCATGCCGCTCGCAGAACCGAGCGTAGCCTTCACCTTGAAACGTGGGTCCCGGGTAGATCAGCGTGAAATCGACATCGAAGAACACGGCGGTGATCGGCCGGTTCGTCATTGAGATCCGGCGTATGGCCCAGCAATCACCACGGTCGCTGTCGATGGATCGACGGCGCGACGCGCGGCGGCGTGCACCTCGTCGCGCGTGACGGATCGGAGCAGATCCGGCACGCGGACATCGTAGTCCAGCCCCAGGCCGAAGAATTCGATTGTCTGCAAGAAGCCGGCGATGCTGGCGTTAGTTTCGATGTTACGTGGCAACGAGCCGATCAGATACTGCTTCGACTCGGCGACCTCGTTGTCGGTCGGGCCCTCAACCACAAGCTTCGACAACTCTTCGTCGATGGAAGCAACGGCGCGGTCAACGTTTGCCGGACTGACACCGGCCCGAATCATGAGCGGACCTGGAACAACGGTTGCGTCCAGTGAGCTGAAAACGCAGTACGCCATACCCTGACGTTCTCGAATACTGTCGCCAAGCCGTCCACCCAGCGAGTACTGGCCGAGAATGTTGTTCATGAGCCAGTAGGCGTAATACGAGGGATCTGATCGTGTAATCGCCGTGAACCCGTAGGCGATGTCGGCCTGAGCCTTACTCATCATCGGCAACACACGCAGGCGGCGCGTGTTCGGTGGCGCTTGGTGCGGTAACTCGGCGTGGACGCCAGGCGCCGCCGGCCAGTTGCCGAGGACGGCACCGGCAGCGTCGGTAGCCCGTCCGGCGTCTATATCCCCAACAATGGAGAGAGTGAGCGCGCCTGGCGTCACGTGCGTCCGGTGAAACTTATGGAGCGCCGCGCGATCGATCGATCGCACGCTCTCCACGGTGCCGCGAGGACGGCGGCTGTACGGGTGTGCTTCGCCGTACAGGGTCGCCATCAAGCCCTCGACGGCGACGGTCGCCGGGCTATCTTCGTCTTGCCGAATGAGTGTGACGATCTCTCCCCGGCGCGTCTCGACCTCGGCGTCGGGGAACGTGGGGTGTCTGATGACGTCCCCCAGGAGCGCGAGCACGGCATCGAAGTCCTCGACAAGGCATGTGCAGACGAGAGAGATCGCGTGGCGGTTGATGGATACTGCGAGTGACACGCCCCGCCCGTCTAGGTCTTCGGCAATCTGGTCCGCGGTACGAGTGGTGGTGCCGCGATCGATGGTGCGGGACACGAAATGCGACACACCACCGAGCGCCGATGGATCCACAATCGAACCCGCCTGAATCGACGCATGAAGCGTGACTGCTGGCGTGACGCGAGTTTCCTTGCAGAGCACTCTCACGCCGTTGGCGAGCACCTCGCGGGTTGGCGCGAGGCCACCAGATGCTGCGGTCTTCATCGGGCTATTCCGAGCGAGGCTCGAACCATCCAATCGTCCTGTTCGAAGGCTTCAGTCGTGCAGCCGCTACGGCTGATACCTGCTCGAGCGTGACGCTCTCTACATGACTCGCGATCGAGGGATACATTCTCCAACTGGCAATGGTTTCGAAGTAGCCCAACTGGTGGGCAATGTTCGTAATGCTGTCGTTCTCGAACACTAACCTGGCGCGCAGCTGGTTTTGCGCTTTCCGCAGCTCGGCCGCAGTCACTCCTTGTGTCCGGACACGCTCGATCTCAGCCACAGCGGCCGCTTCGAGCCTCGCCAGAGGGGTTCGGTCGGTCGCAGTTGCCGAAATCGTGTACACGAAGGGCTCTTGGGTCGGTACGAGCCCTCCACTCACGGCTGATGCCAGTCCAGTATTGACCAGCGCCTGATACAGCCTCGCGCTGCGCTGGGGAGGTGGCGTTCTGAAGCTCGCCCACAAATTCACGCCCTTCGCACCGCTGAGAACGGCGTCCAACACGAGCAACGGGAAAAAGTCCGCATCTTCGGCCGCTGGCGCATGATGAGCAATCTTCAAATAGGCGGTCGTGCCTTCCTTGGCGACTGTTACCCTCCGCTCTCCCAGCTGTTCTGGCTCGCTGGTCTTGAGGCGGCGGCCGACATCGCCAGGTTGAATCTTTCCGAAGTGTTGGACGACCCCGCGCATCGCATCGTGCGCATCGATGTCTCCAACAACCACGAGCGTCGCGTTGTTCGGCACGTAGAACCTGCGATAGTGACCGTACAGATCATCCCGCGTCATCGTCTGCAGGTCTGAGAGCCAGCCAATCGTTGGATGCCGATAGGGGTGCGCGCGGAACGCAGTGGCGGTGAGCTCCTGATCGAGGAGTTGGTCGGGATCGTTCTCGCCACCTTGCAGTTCCGAGATGATGACCGTACGTTCGGATTCGCAATCATCGGGGTCGTACAGGCATCCGCCCATCCGCTCCGACTCGATGAAGAGCATGCGATCGAGCGCATCGCGCGTGGCGGTCTCGGTGTACGTCGTCTGGTCGATCCATGTGTATCCGTTCCAGTAGCCGCCGTACTGTTCGATGATGCCCTTGACCTTGTCGCGCGGAATATTGGCCGAGCCCTTGAAGTTCATGTGCTCGACCCAATGCGAGACGCCGGTGTGACCGGGACCTTCATCTTTCGACCCGACGCGATACCAGCACCACACTGAAGCCAGCGGTGCCGTGTGCACTTCCTGAATGAGTACGCGCAGTCCGTTGTCGAGGACCTCTTCACGAATCGCGGGAGCAGCGGCGGAAGGTCGTTCTGCGGTGGGCATCAACGAAATTATAGGTCGGGCACCGGAGTACAATTGCGGCTCATGCCCGAGTGGAAGGAGACGGTCAACCTGCCGCGCACAGGTTTTTCGATGAAGGCCAACCTCCAGACGGCCGAGCCAGAAGCGCTCGCCCGCTGGCAGGCCATGGATCTGTACGGCCAGCTCCGAAAGAAGCGGTACGGAGCCCAGAAGTTCGTGCTGCACGACGGTCCGCCATACGCCAATGGCCAGATCCATCTCGGGACCGCGCTCAACAAGATCCTCAAGGATTTCGTCGTCAAGTCACGGTCAATGGCGGGGTACGACGCACCATACATCCCCGGATACGACTGTCACGGGCTTCCGATCGAGCTGCGTGTCGATCGCGAGCTCGGACCCAAGAAACGCGACATGTCGCGGGCGGAGATCCGCCGCGCGTGTCGTGCGTACGCCGAACGATTCATCGGCGTCATGACCACGGAGTTCCAACGTCTTGGCGTGTTTGGTGACTGGGAACATCCGTACCTCACGATGAGTTTTCGGTACCAGGCGGACATTGCTCGAGCCCTGGGCCGATTCGTCGAGTTGGGGCTCGTCTACAAAGGCAAGAAGCCGGTGCACTGGTGCATCCACTGCCGAACTGCGCTCGCTGAAGCGGAGGTCGAGTACGCGGATCACTCGTCGCCCTCGATCTATGTCGAGTTCCCCGCGGCGCCTCAGAGCGCGACGTCGTTGGCGGCTCGCGTCCCCGGACTGACCGGGCGCGAGGTCTCGGTTCTGATCTGGACGACTACACCGTGGACGATTCCATCGAATCTGGCAATCGCGTTCCACCCGGAGTTCGACTACGCCGCGTACGACGTGGGCGGCCGTGCGGTCATCGTCGCGGAAGCCCTTGCGCCCAAGGTAGGGGACGCTGTGGGCCGTACGTTGGGCGGGCCGGTGGCGCGCATGAAGGGCGAGTTGCTCGAGGGCATCTCCTTTCGACACCCGTTGTACGAACGCGACTCGGTAGGCGTGCTCGCCGACTACGTCACGCTCGAGCAAGGCACGGGAGCAGTGCATACGGCACCGGGCCACGGGGCAGACGACTTTCTCACCGGGGTGAAGTACGGGCTCGACATCTACGCGCCCGTCGGCCCCGGCGGACACTTCCTCGACACCGTGGAGATTGTCGGGGGGCAGCGTGTGTTCGACGCGAACCCGAAGATCGAGGAGGCGCTCACCGCGCGAGGCCGACTCTGGCATCGAGAGACCTTCGAGCACCAGTACCCGCACTGCTGGCGGTGCCACAACCCCGTGATTTTTCTGGCGACATCGCAGTGGTTCGTGCGCATGGATGGGGACGCGGTGATCAACGGCGAGGATGGCGTCCGGCGCACGCTCAGAGAGGCTGCCCGCCACGCGATTGATCACCAAGTCAGGTGGATACCTGCCTGGGGACACGACCGCATCTATAACATGGTGTCGAACCGGCCGGACTGGTGCATCTCGCGCCAGCGCGCATGGGGCGTGCCGATTCCGGCCCTCGACTGTACCAAATGCGGTGAACCCCTCTTGACGGCTGCGCTCGTGGAAAAGGCGGCATCGGTATTCGAGCAGTACAGCGCGGATGCTTGGTACGAACGGCCGATCGAGGAGTTCCTGCCACCAGGACTCAGCTGTCCGTCCTGCGGTGGAACCTCGTTCGAGCGCGAGCGCGACATTCTCGACGTCTGGTTCGACTCGGGCTCGAGCCATGAAGCCGTGTTGCCTCGCTACGACGACCTGACATGGCCCTCCGACATGTACCTCGAAGGCAGCGACCAACACCGTGGCTGGTTCCAGAGCTCGCTCCTCGTGGCGTTGGCGACCCGCGGGCGCCCGCCGTTCCGCGAGGTGCTCACACACGGCTTTCTGATCGATCTGGAAGGTCGGAAAATGTCGAAGTCGGTTGGCAACGTGATCGCACCGCAGGACGTCATCAAAGAGAGCGGCGCCGAGATCGTCCGACTCTGGGTTGCCATGACGGAGTTCACCGAGGAGCTCCGCGTCAGCAAGGAGATCCTCACTCGCGTCGTCGATTTGTATCGGAAGCTGCGCAACACCTGTCGCATTCTGGTCGCGAATCTCTACGACTTCGATCCTGCGACCGATCTCATCGAGATCGATCGACTCGATGCCGTCGACCGTTTCGCCCTGGCTCGATACGCCGAGGCGGCCACGCGCATGCTCCGCGCGTACGACGAATACGATTTCTCCACCGTGTCGCAGACCATGAACAACCTGGCGACTGTGGAGCTGAGCGCGTTCTACGTCGATGTGACCAAGGACCGGATGTACACGCTGGGCGCACGATCGCACCAGCGCCGTTCGACGCAGACGGCGATGTACCACATCTGCGACGGGCTGGCTCGTCTGCTGGCACCAATCCTTCCCGTCACCGCCGACGACTTGTGGCGTCACTTGCCGGGTGAACGCTCGGCGTCGGTGCATTTGGAGGAGTTCCCGACGGTCGATCAGCTCACTGACAGCGCCCTCGTCGAGACCTGGGGCCGGCTCATGAGCGTCCGCGAACAGGTGAACGCGGCGCTCGAGCAGAAACGGAAAGACAAGGTGATCGGGAACGCTCTTGGCGCCCGGGTGGTAATGCACGCGACGGGACCGCTTGGGGCTCTGCTGGAACAGCATCGAAGCGAGCTTCCCATGCTGTTCATCGTCTCCGATTTGTCTCTGAACGTTGGCTCCCCTGATGGCCCGGACGACGTGCGTATCGAAGTCGAGCCAGCATCCGGCGTCAAGTGCGCGCGCTGTTGGCGGTACGTGGCCAGCATCAGGCAAGAGACGGATTGGGCGGGGATCTGCGATCGCTGCGTCGAGGCGCTCGCCGAGCCCGCGCACCAGTAGATCACGTGCGTAGCCGACAGCTTCAGCTTTGGGCTGTGGTTCTGGTCATTCTGGTCGATCAGGCAACAAAGCTCCTTGTTCGCAGACACTTCGCGTTGTACGACAGTATCGTGGTTGTCTCGGGATTGTTCGATCTCACGCGGATACACAACTACGGCGCCGCGTTCGGCATGCTGAACGCCGTCGATCTACCATACAAAACGGCTGTCTTGGCGGTGGTCCAAACAGTCGCGCTAGCCGGACTGACGCTCTTCGCCGGGACGCTTCCCCTCGAACAGTGGCTCGCACGAGGTGGAGTCGGCCTGGTTGTTGGAGGCGCGATCGGGAACCTCATCGATCGCCTCACGTTGGGCTACGTCGTGGACTTCTTCGACTTCTACTGGCGCGGTTGGCATTTCTGGGCGTTCAATGTGGCCGATGCGTCGATTACCGTCGGGATGGCCCTGATCATCCTCGACCAGCTCGGAGTGGGGCGACACCGTGTATCCAGAACTGTTTAGCATCGGTCCGTGGTTTGGGATTGGTCCGATTACCGTGTATTCCTACGGCGTTCTGCTGGCAGTCTCGTACCTGCTCGGCTTGCGGCTGGCGATGTCTCGGGCCAAGCGATGGGGGCTCGATTCGAACCGGGTGCTCGATCTCGGCATTTACATCATCATCGCGGCGCTGGTCGGCGCCAAGCTTCTCCTACTCGTTGTCGATTTCGATCAGTTCCGGCAGTCGCCGGCGGACCTGCTTTCACTGGCACGGTCCGGAGGTGTCTTTTACGGTGGGCTGATGCTCGCGGTTGCCGTCGCTTTTTGGTACATCGCGAAACACCGGTTGCCGTTCTGGACAACGACCGACGTGTTCGCGCCCGGCATCGCGCTTGGCCACGTCACAGGGCGCCTGGGGTGCATGGCGGCCGGATGCTGTTATGGCAAGCCGACTGACCTGCCATGGGCGGTTGTGTTCACCAACCCCCTCGCGGCGGCCAACGTCGGAACGCCGCTCGGCATTCCCCTACACCCCACGCAACTCTACGAGGCTGGAGCCGAATTGCTGATCCTCGTGCTCTTGCTGAGCACAGAGCGCCGAGGCCGTCCCTTTCCTGGAAGAACGTTCTGGTCCTATATGTTTCTCTACGCGGTCTCTCGCTACATCATCGAGATCTACCGCGGCGACCCACGGGGCATGGTCTTCGGCACCTTCTCGACCTCGCAGTTCATTTCGCTCCTGCTGGCGCCGCTGAGCCTTGGGATGCTGGTCTGGCTCGCGCGCAGCGTCCCTGATACGCCATCTCAGCTACGCCAGCGTCGCCGCGTCGCCTAAGAGGGTGTGTGAACTCGTGACGCCGATCGAGTTCGTCGTCTCGACGGAGAACGAAGGACACCGGCTCGACCGGTTTCTCGTCTCAGTGCTCGCCGACTGGTCGCGCTCCCAGATTCAACGTCTGATTACCGAGCACCACGTGACCGTGGAGAGGAGCGGACGTTCGAGCGGACTCACTGCGAAGGCGAACCTGGCCGTCCGCGAAGGGGACAGGGTACAGGTCGATGCTCCTGAGCCAGTACCGTCCTCTTTGGCGCGAGAGGCGCTGCCCCTCGAGATCCTCTACCAGGACTGTGACGTTGCGGTCATCAACAAGCCGGCGGGCATGGTGGTTCATCCCGCGGCGGGTCACGCCTCGGGCACGCTCGTGAACGCGCTTCTCCACCACATTCCGGATCTCGGCGGGGTCGGCGGCGAGTTGCGGCCAGGCGTTGTCCACCGCTTGGACCGAGGCACGTCTGGCGTCATGGTGATCGCCAAGCACGACGCCGCGCTCCAGGAACTGGCTCGCCAGTTTCACGACCGGGAGGTCGAGAAGGAATACATCGCCCTGGTATGGGGCGTCGTCCAGGCTGGCCGCCGCATCGATGCGGCGATCGGACGGGACACGAAGCACCGGCAGAAGATGTCCTCGCGCGCCCGACACGCGCGACACGCCGTAACACGCATCACCCGGGCGCGACACATGCCGGGAGTCACGCTGTGCCAGGTGGCCATTCACACTGGGCGCACGCACCAGATCCGCGTGCACCTGAGCGCGATCGGACACGCCGTTGTCGGAGATGCCTTGTACGGCGGCGTGCATCGACGCGTCGCCGGCGACATCCGCGCGGTGCTGAGGCTGGAGCGACCGTTTCTACATGCCGCGCGCCTGGCGTTCACCCATCCTGGGGATGGCCGTCGAATGGAGTTCATCACTCCGCTGCCCGCGGACCTGCAGAACGTTTTGGATGCGCTGCCCGATTGGAACGACCCGGACGTTGCGAAATGAAATCGGGTTTGATTTCACCATTTTCGAAAAACCACACCCGGTTTCATTTGCTATGAACACGCCAGTCGTCCCCCGCGAAATCCGGACGGTTTTCAAGGGCCGCATCTTCACCGCGCAGGTCGAATCCATCACGCTGCCACGCGGCACACAGCTCGAGGTCGAGATCATCCGGCACCCCGGGTCAGTGGTAATCGTCCCGGTGACCGACACGGGAACGATTGTTCTCGTGCGGCAGTATCGCCATGCCATCGGCCGCTGGGCATGGGAGTTGCCGGCCGGCAGTCTCAAGCCCGCCGAGTCCGTCGAGAGCGCGGCGGTCCGCGAATGCCATGAAGAGATCGGGCTCATCCCGTCCCGAGTCGAGCCGCTCGGCGCATTCTTTCCAACACCGGGATACTGCGACGAAGAAATGAACTTCTACCGTGCCACGGGCCTGCGCAATCCAGGGGAGGGCGACGCAGCAGCACAACCGGACGACGACGAAGACATCGAAACCCGAGCGTTTGCGCCCGCCGACCTGCGATTAATGATCGCGGCCGGTGAGATTGTTGACTTGAAGACCGTCGCCGGACTCTGGCTGATCGATAACTCCCAACTCCCAAGGCCTTGGGAGTTGGGCAATCGTTAGTGGTTGGGAAGTTGGGAGTTTCTTACTGAAGCGGTTGAACGCGGCGGTCCGACTTGCGGGTGCCCGGTGGCTGCGGCGCAGGCGGCAACGCGAGCAAGAGTACTTCGTCAACGCTCTGGACGTAGTGGACAGTCAGATCGCGTCGTAACTCTTCAGTCAAATCTTCGTTGATGTTCTTCTCGTTCTGGCGTGGAAGGATCACCTCGCGGATACCGACGCGGCGGGCCGCGAGTACTTTTTCCTTGATGCCGCCAACGGGTAGCACCCGACCCGAGAGCGTGATTTCGCCGGTCATCGCGATGTCGCCGCGCACAGGCCGGCGGGTGAGCTCTGACGCCAGGGCGGTCACGATGGTCACGCCCGCTGACGGGCCGTCCTTCGGGATGGCCCCTGACGGCACATGGAAGTGGATCTCTGCACTCTTGAAAAAGTCGGGGTCTGCACCATACGCGGCCGCGTGCGCGCGAAACCATGACAGCGCCGCGCGGGCGGACTCCTTCATCACATCGCCGAGTTGACCGGTCAATGTGAGCGTGCCCGTTCCCGCCATTCGGGAGGCCTCGACGAACAGCACCTCGCCGCCAGCGGGCGTCCAGGCGAGGCCGATAGCCACGCCAGGCTCCTTCGTCCGTTCCCCCATCTCCTCGTCCAGAAAGCTGGGGGCACCCAGCATCTGGGTCACGACCTCAGGGGTGATCGTCAGAGGAGACTCATCGCCTTCGGCCCGGCGCCGCGCAGCCTTTCGGCACAGCGCGCCGATTTCACGTTCGAGATTGCGGACACCAGCTTCGCGCGTGTACCCCCGAATCACGGCACGCAACGCGTCATCCGAGACTGCAAACTGCTCTGGGGTGAGGCCGTGATTGGTGACCTGTTTTTGGACCAGATGTTCGCGAGCAATCGCGAGCTTCTCCTCTTCCGTGTAACCCGGGATCTCGAGAACCTCCATGCGATCCCGGAGCGCCGGTGGAATCGGGTCGAGAACGTTGGCAGTCGTGACGAAGAGGACCTCGGAAAGGTCGAAGGGCACGTCGAGATAGTGGTCGCGAAACGCAATGTTCTGTTCGGGGTCGAGGACCTCGAGTAGCGCCGATCCCGGGTCGCCCCTGAAATCCGAACCGAGCTTGTCAATCTCGTCGAGAATGAACACAGGATTCTTCGACTCCGCGCGGCGGAGGCCCTGAATGATCTGGCCCGGCAACGCCCCGATGTAGGTGCGACGATGTCCGCGAATTTCCGCCTCGTCGCGCATACCCCCAAGCGACACGCGCACGAACTTTCGACCGAGCGATTGGGCGATCGAACGTGCGAGCGACGTCTTTCCGACACCCGGAGGGCCAGCGAAACAGAGAATTGGACCCTTCACCCCGGGGTTCAACTTGCGTACGGCGAGATACTCGAGAATCCGATCCTTGGCCTTCTCGAGTCCTGAGTGATCGGCATCGAGCACCTGCTTCGTCTTCGCCAGGTCAATCGTTTCCTCAGTGCGGGTCTGCCACGGAAGCATCACCAACCAATCGAGGTAGGTGCGTGAGACGGTGTATCTCCGCCGCAGCCACCGGCATCTTCGCCAAGCGGTCGAGCTCTCGCTGCGCCTCCTTCTTGACACCCTCCGGCATGCCGGCCGCGTCGATCTTGCGCTGCAGTTCCTCGACGTCTTTGGTCTGATCGTCTCCTTCCCCAAGCTCCTTCTGAATGGCTTTCAGTTGTTCACGAAGGAAATACTCGCGTTGGTTCTTGCCGACCTCCGATTGCACCTGGGATTGAATCTTGGACCCGAGCTCGAGCACCTCGAGCTCCTTGATGAGCATCCGATTCAGACTGTTCATCCGGGCGCGCACGTCGAGCGTCTCGAGTACCTCCTGCTTCACCGGTGTGGCAATCGTCGTCAGGCTCGAGGCAATGAAGTCGGCCAGCCGTCCTGGTTCGGTGACGTTGGCCGCGAGCGTCTGCAGATCCTCTGAGAGCAGCGGAGAAAGAGACACAACCTGTTGAAAGTTCGTCTTGATGTTGCGCATCAGCGCGTCGATCTCGACTCGATCGGTCTCGCGCGTAGCTTCCGACACCGGACCGACTCTGGCACGGAGGTAGGGCTTCGTTGCGGTGACCTCGTCGAGCGTGAGGCGCGCCAGTCCCTGGACGATCAGCCGCAAACTGCCGTCCGGCAGCTTGAACATCTTGTGGATGTGGCTGGCTGTGCCGACCTGATAAAGGTCTTCCTGCTGAGGCTCCTCGACCGAGGCGTCGCGCTGCGTGAAGACGCCAATCATCTTGCCGCTCGAGATCGCCTCGTCAATCAGCTGGACAGAGCTCTCCCGCGCGACCGCCAGCGGCATGAACGAGTTTGGAAAAAGGACGGTGTCTCGCAGAGGCAGAATGGGGAGCTCGTCGGGCAACACTACGGGCCGATCGCCACCAAGGAGCTCTTCGACGTTTATCGTCTCGTCCTGATCCGTCATAGTGAGTGAGTCTAAGACCCATCGCCCAAGAACACCAAAGCCCAAACCCCACGCTCTGACCTCGGGTTCCGTCCGAGGACTCGGGACGTGGGACTTGGGCTTCAAGTACTCGCGGAGGCTAAAGCCCCCGCGCTACATACCGCATATGATGCCGCTACAGGTGACGCGTCACCCGTAGCGCGCACGCTTTAGCGTGCGCGTTAGTTCGACGTGTCGAAGAAGAAGGCCGACGAGCCGCGTCGCTGAGCGCTGCGCTCGCGCTGCTCCGCCGTCTCGCGCGCTTCCTCGCACTCCTTGCAACGAACCGCGAAGGGCAGCGCTCGAAGACGCGCCTGTGCGATCTCGCTACCGCACTCGAAGCAATCGCCGTAGCTGCCTTCGTCGAGTCGGCTCAATGCCGCGTCGATCTTGTTCAGCGTTTCGGACTTCAGCTGAATGAGGGCAAGCTCGATGTCCTCTTGGATATCTACCTCTGAGCTCTCGCCCTGGTCGAGAACGTCGCGCTCCTTGCCACCCTCGGCCCGGACGTCGCGAATCCTGCCCTGCACTTCGGACATTAGTTCGCGGCGGCGATTGTCGAGCATGCCTTTCAGCTCGTTGTAGCGGCTCGTTCTGGCCGCTGCCTTGGTCTTCGTCATTGTCGCCATGATGCCTGCCGCTCCTTTACGTCGCTCCGTTGCTCGCGACGTTGCTGCGATATGCAATATAAATGCCTTCTATATATTCGGAAGAGTAGCCGCCTTGCGATAGACCCAGGCCAACCTTTGATCTCTCCTTAACTCGACTGGCTGGCTCCTCATAAATCTCAGTTGGTCTATGGCTTATGAGCAGTCAAGCTATGCCGTCCTGGGCCACCGCATGACGTTCAGCCGTTTAGACGCCAGAGAGGTCAAGTGAGTTTCTCGCTATTTTGTCCCCACGAAAGGACGGTAAGAAAGCCACGTTTCTGTCGGCACAATGCCTCAGTGCCGACGAATTCAGGCCAGTTTTGGCTGACGCCTTCACGTTCCACCCATTTTCAACCCACGAACGGTTAGAGTGTCGAAATATCTACAACTTGTCGACGTTCCAGCGTCATTTTGCAGTAGACCGCCTGAACCTTGTGTCTGCTCACAGCCGGTCCTCTACTGGATTGTCCGACTTCCCGCAGAACGAACGGGAACGATGCCTCGTGCGGCCAGCAGGTCGGCGCTTCGAGGACTGCCCGTACGGACCCACTTTTCGTAGAGGCGCAGGATGTCCGTATTCGACGTCAACGCCGTTCGCTCGCTTACTTCGCTCAGCACGTCGACAAATGCCGTGAACTTGGCGGCAAGCTCGTCGAAAATGTCACCAAAGGCCGGGTGCCCAAGACGCGCCAACGAACCATACGCGTACGCGCCAAGATAAGTGTAGTAGTCGATATCAACGAGGCTACGATGCAGGCTGTCAGAAAAAAAGCCTGAGACAAACAGAGCGCGATCGCCCACGCGGCGCAGACCATCCCGCTGCACGATGCCGTCGGCCTGTAGAGCCGCCACCAGCCGAAGCCCGAGCGGGTCATCCTCTCCTGACAGCGACGCCTGGTCAGCATGGACGAACCCGGCGAGCATGTTGACGACGTAGAACGATGTCTGCTCGCGCGCTCTGACGCGCTGGTATTGCATCGCCGATTCCACGAGACCACGAAAGTACTCCGTGGGCGATTCCCTCCGAAACATCGCTTCACTCATAGCACCTCCGCCATGCCGACGGCTCCTGGCCGCGCGGCTCGTTGGTCCGTTGGGCTGCAAGGCGCGTTCCCTTGTGAAATCCCCTGTACTGCCGGCGTTCGAGAAGCAGGAGCCAATTTGTGGCGGTCGAGTGACCTCTTTTGTCCAGCGGGCCCGTGTGCGAAGCTTGACACATGGCATGTCCCGTGTGTGGCCAACGGAAAGCTCGTCGCGAGTGTCCCGCACTTGGCCAGACCATCTGTACTGTCTGTTGCGCCACGAAACGACTCACAGAAATCAATTGCCCGAGCGACTGCACCTACCTGGCCTCGGCGCGCGAACACCCCGCGGCGGTTGTTCGTCGCCAGCAGGAGCGGGACGTGGCGACACTACTGCCGACCATTCGTCACCTCACGGAACGCCAGTACCAGCTGTTCTTTCTGTTCCAAACTCAAGTCGCACGGCACAAGCCAGAAGGGTTCGCTCGACTCGTGGACGACGACGTGGCCGAGGCCGCGCAGGCCTGCGCATCAACACTCGAGACCGCCGCGCGGGGGGTCATCTACGAGCACGCGCCGCAATCGCTGCCCGCACAGAAGCTTGCAACCGAACTCAAGACCTTGCTCGCACAAATGAAAGAGCAGGGGGCTGTCGTGTACGACCACGAGGTGGCCATCGTGCTGCGCGCCATCGAACAGGGTTCGCGCCAGACGCGCAACGTGTCCGAAGGGGGGGATACTGCGTATTTGTCTCTAATGGGTCGGCTGCTGCAATTGAACCACGCTGCCCGGGAACAGACGTCGCCTGACTCGGGCACTGGGCCGAGTCCCCTGATTCTCCCCTGAACCTGCTACAATTTGGCGTTTGTGCCGAGTTCGAATCCACACGTATGTCAGTGGCCTCCGGCTTAAGCCGGAAGCTACATGAAGCAGGAAGTCATGGCCAAGAGGTGTGAAATCTGCGGTAAGGGTCCAGTCGTGGGCCGAACGGTGTCGCATGCCCATAACGTGGGACCGCGCCGATTCGAGCCCAACCTCCAAACAGTCCGTGCCCTGATCAACGGCGCAGCCAAGCGAATGCGAGTGTGCACTCGCTGCCTGCGCGACGGCAAGGTCACCAAGGCTGCCTGAGGTGCGTGAGGCGATTTCGTCGAGCGAAGCGCCACGGGCACTAGGCGCGTACTCTCCGGCCATTCGCGCGGGGAATTTATTGTTCCTGTCGGGTCAGATCCCAATCGATCCGAGCACTGGCAACCTGGTGGACGGGGACATTGCGGCCCAGACCGACCGTGTCATGCGCAACATCGTGGCTCTGCTCAAGGCAGCCGGCGCAGACTTCGGACACGTTGTCCGCACGACCGTGTTTCTGGCAGACATGAACGACTTCGCGGCGATGAACGCGACCTACGAGCGCTACTTGGTGACACCGCCGCCCGCGCGGGCGACGGTTCAAGTGGCCCGACTGCCGCGCGATGTAAAAGTGGAGATCGACGTCATCGCTGTTCTGTCGTAAGGGAACCGCCGCCCAAACGTTACCTTACCTTTGACGTTTGACGTTTGACCTTTGACCTGGGCGTGAGATCTAGGCTCTAGCCGTCCTCTCGACCCCCAACACTCCCTGCACGCCCTTGATCGACTTAATCACCTTCTCGAGGTGCTTCACGTCCTTGATTTCGACCGTCATGTCGATGCGTGCCTGCTGATCCTCACCCGTGCGAGCTTCCATGTTGGTGATATTGGTGTTGATGTTCGAGATCTTCGCGCTGATCTCCGCCAGCATCCCCTTCCGGTCCTCCACGTGCATCGTCAATCGCACCGTGTACGACGCTTCATCGGCGCCACTGCTCTCCCACTCGACGTCAATCCGCCGCTCTGGATCGAACATTAGGTTCAGGACGTTCGTGCAATTCGCAGCGTGAACCGACACGCCCTTGCCACGCGTGATGTAACCAATGATCCGTTCTCCCCTGATCGGATTGCAGCACTTGGCTCGGAAGACCATCACATCGTCGGTCCCGCTTACGGTGATTCTGTCGGCGGAGACGCCAGTTCGTAGCACCCGCTTGACCGCGGACACCACGGCTGAATCGGGTGCCTTCTCTTTGAGCAGACCGCCCGGTGCGGCTTTCTGTACGACCGTCCGCGGCGCCAGCTTGCCGTAGCCGATATATGCGAGCAGATCCTCCGGCTTCTGTGCACCGTACTCCGAAGCGAACCTCGCCAACTCGGCGCTCTCCAGGAGCGTCTTGGGATTCAGATCGAATCGGCGGGCTTCTTTTTCGAACAAGCGGCGACCGAGCTCGACGCTGTGGGTCCGTTCCTCGCCCTGGAGGACGTGCTTGATCTTGTTCCGTGCGCGGGCGGTAACAACGAACGACAGCCAGTCGCGACTCGGCTTGTGTGCAGACTGCGTGATGATCTGGACGATGTCGCCGTTCTGCAAACGAGTCCGGAGCGGGACCATCCGGCCGTTGATGAGCGTGCCTACACATTGATTTCCGACGTCAGTGTGGATGCTGTATGCGAAATCGACTGCCGTCGCCCCGCGCGGCAACGAACGCACCTCGCCCTTCGGCGTGAAGATGTAGACCTCTTCCGGATAGAGATCGATCTTCAAATTCTGCATGAACTCCTGGGGGTCCCGAACCTCCTGCTGCACCTCGAGTAGCTGACGCAGCCACTGGAAGTACCGCTCGTCGCCATGGTCGCCGACGCGGCCTTCCTTGTACTTCCAATGAGCAGCGATGCCCTCCTCCGCGCGTCGATGCATTTCTTCGGTACGAATCTGAACCTCGAATGGGAAACCGAGCTCGCTGATGACCGAGGTATGCAGCGACTGATATCCATTCGGGCGCGACATCGCGATGAAGTCCTTGATTCGTCCGGGCACCGGCGACCATGTCTGATGGATGATGCCAAGAGCGGCGTAGCAGTCCTTGACCGACTGCGTGATCACGCGAATGGCGACAAAGTCGTAAACCTGTTCCAGATCGATCTTCTGCCGAGTCAGCTTGAGATGGATGCTGTAGAGACGCTTGATGCGGCCGTCGAGCTTGGTGACTGGAACCTGCGCTTCTTCCAGCTTGGCTCGAAGGTTTCGGGTCAGTTCACCGATGACGCTTTCCGCGTTCTTTCGCTTGGCCTCGACCTTCGCACGGAGGCCCTCGTATGCCTTCGGCTCCAGGTACTTGAACGCCAACTCTTCCAGCTCGTTCTTCACCTTGCTCATGCCGAGCCGGTTGGCGATCGGCGCGTAGATGTCGAGTGTCTCCTGGGCGATCTTGGCGCGACGCTCGTCGGGCAAGTGGTGGAGCGTGCGCATGTTGTGAAGTCGATCGGCGAGCTTGACGAGGATGACGCGAATGTCATCCACCATCGCGAGGAGCATCTTCCTGAAGTTCTCAGCCTGGCGCTCCTCACTGGACGAGAACGGGATGGCACCAAGCTTCGTGACTCCCTCGACGACGTGGGCAATCTCGGCGCCAAAGAGCTCGGCAATACGTTCGGGGGTCGTCAGGGTATCCTCAACGACGTCGTGCAACAGACCGGCGGATACGGCGACAACGTCCAACTTCATGTCGGCCAGGAAATCGGCGACTTCGAGGGGGTGAACCAGATAGGGTTCCCCGGAATGGCGGACCTGACCCTTGTGTTCGAGGGCGGAAAACACATAGGCCCGCCGCAACAGCTCCAGATCGGCTTCGGGGCTGTAGCTTCGCACCTTCTCGAGGAGGGTCTCGAAACGAATCATCAATGGTGGTGTCTAACCAATCAGCACGCGTCGCGGGCGGTCACGAGCCTGGATGGAGCGGCATCTTCATGATAGCCGGACCCTTGACTCGCTCGAAAACCGATCACTATACTGGCGCGTTTGCGGGTTCTGAGCCCAGGCCGACCCGGCGAAGTTGGGTCGTTTTGCGTTTTCTCAAGCAGCCGTAAGGGGGAATCACGATGCGGAAGTTGTCGTCACCGGCCGTGGGGGTTGCGCTCCTCACCACGCTGAGCGTTGCTATTGCCGGTTGCAGCCAGGTTGGAATGCTGAAGGGAAAAATGGCCTTCAGGGATGCCAACGGGCTCTATCAGAGTCAGGACTACCGCGCGGCGGCAGCCAAGTACGAGGAAACGCTCACCGAGTGCCGAGCCGGCGCACCCGATTGCACCCATCCGGCTTTGACCGCGGCGTATTTCTTCCTCGCGAACAGCTACGACAACATGTACCGGCCGGCGCGCCGCGGAGAGGCCGGCAACGATGAGCTGCTCACGAAGGCTATCGCCAACTACAAGAAGTCAGCAGAACTCGAGACGGCGCCAAACATCAAACGGCTGGCGCTGGACTATCTCGTGAGCGCCTACGGCCCTGACAAACTGAACGATCCGTCCCAGGCCGAGCCCATCCTCCTGAACATGATCGAGTTGGACCCCAAGGAATCGAGCAGCTACTTCGGGTTAGCCAATATCTACGAGCAAAGCGGCGACTACGAGCGCGCCGAGCAAATGCTGGTCAAGGCCCGCGAAATGCGGCCAAACGATCCAGCGGTCTATATGCAGCTCGCCGGCTTTTACAATCGCCAGGGCGAGTTCGGAAAGACGATGGAATCGCTCAACGCGCGAGCTGAGCACGAACCGACCAACCCCGAGGCGTACTACACTGTCGGCACCTACTACTACGAGAAGGCGTTCAGGGACTTCACGATTTCCGACGCCGAGAAGGCCAAGTACGTTCAGTCTGGCATGGAAGCGGTAGACAAGGCCGTCCAGCTCAAGCCTGATTACCACGAGGCGCTTGTCTACAAAGGCCTTCTGCTTCGTGTCCAGGCGAGGATTGAAAAGGTTCCCGCGCGCCAGCAGGCGCTCCTCAAGGAGGCGGACGAAATCCGCAACCGCGCGCTGGAAATCCAGAAGAAGCAGCGCGCCGGAGCGGGCGACTAGACGCGTCGCGCTTGTTTCCGACAAAAACGGCTGTCCTCCGGAAGGAGGCCGGCCGTTTTCTTTTGCGGTACAATTCCGAACGCCAGACCGCAGACAATCGTTACCACGCCGTTACGGCGGACTGGTACCTTAAGTGTGAGCCTGTTTTTGTGTCCTGATGTCTTCCCCAATTGATTTCGCGGAGCGAAAGATGGCAATGGCAATGAGACGCGTAAAGATGTTCGCGTGTGTAGCGCTCGCCCAACTTGTGCTGTTGATACCGGCGCCAGGATGGGCCCAATCGCAAGCAACCACGGCCGAGATCAACGGACGCGTGGTTGACGTACAGGGGGGTGCCCTGCCGGGTGTAACGGTCACAGCGAGGGGTACTCAGACCGGATACACGCGCTCGACGGTCACCAACGCAGACGGCCTCTACGCCTTGCCGCTTTTGCCGCCAGGAGAGTACGAGATCGCGTTCGAGCTCCCCGGATTCGGTTCCTCGAAGCAGGTCTTGGAATTGCGGGTGGGTGCGACGATCACACTCAGAGACACACTGCAGGTGGCTGGCGTGCAAGAGCAAATCACCGTTGTCGGCGTAACGCCTGTTGTTGAAACCAGCGCGTCGATACGAACCACGACGATCGACACCGACGCAATTCGCAACCTACCAATCAATGGACGACGATTTCAGGATTTCATCACCCTTACGCCAACGGTCCAAGTCGACACCCAGCGGGGGCAGCTCTCGTTCGCCGGCCAACGCGGCATCAACGCGAACGTAAGCATCGACGGAGCCGATTACAACCAACCCTTTTTCGGTGGTATCCGCGGCGGTGAGCGATCCAACAACGCTTTTACGATTCCGCAGGAATCGATCAAGGAGTTTCAAGTCGTCGCAGCCGGTTACTCGGCTGAGTTCGGCCGTTCGACGGGAGGGCTGGTGAATGCCATCACCAAGTCGGGCACTAACCGCTATCGCGGTTCGGGCTTCTACGTAAATCGCCACCGGGATCTCGCCGAACTGAACGCCTTCGGCCAGACTGCAGCCCCGACACAACAACAGTTCGGCGGTTCGATCGGTGGACCGATCACACGAGACCGGCTGTTCTTCTTTGGGGCGATCGAAGCTCAGAAGTTCAAGAACACCCGGTCTGTCGTGTTCAACTTCGGTGGTGTGACCCGTGGGCCTGACAACCAGGAGGCCTACGACTATCTTAAGGCGCTCGAGCAACCATTTGACACGACCAACGACGCGGTGGCCCTTCTTGGGCGTTTCGATTTTCAAACCCAGACCGGACGCCGTCTGACAGGGCGCTACAACTTCAGCAACAACAAAGCCGTCAACGCCAACGCCACTGGAAACGCTCTGTCGGACACCACGATCAGCGCTCTTTCGAACAATGGAACTGAGAGAGATCGTACGAACACGGTCGCCGGCGAGTATTCATCGACCATCCGCTCGAACGTGCTCATCGAAGCGCGCGGCCAATACTCGCGCGAAAACCGTCCACGTGACGCGAACGCCAAGGAGCCACTGCTGACAGGGCAAGTCGGCAACGTTGGAACGGTGAGTTTTCTAGGAGAGAACATCCAGTACGACACGAGGACGCAGCTCGCTTCGAACATTACGACCTTGGTGGGCGCACACTCGATCAAGGCTGGGGCCGAGTACAACCATGTCTACGCATACCAAAAGTTCGGCTTCAACCAGTTCGGGACGTTCACCCTCGTCGGGACTCCGGCCGCGACACTCGAGTTTGCCTCGGTGGGCGGACCCAACGCGAATCGATTCGACGTTCCAACCGCATCAGTCAATTACCTCAGGCAGATTGGCAACCTCGAAGCAGCAATCGCCACCGACGAGCTCGCCTTCTATGTGCAGGACGCATGGAGAATGACGCCGACGTTTACGCTCAGCTACGGGCTGCGATGGGAGGGAGCTTTCAACCCCACGCCAGAAGCGAACAACGATTTCATGCTGAACGCGTTGCGAGGCTACACGTTTCCGAATGGCAGGACCATCGATCCCACGCAGATTCCCGATCAGTTGAAACAGTTCGCGCCGCGAGTGGGTTTCGCGTGGGACCCACTCAACAACGGGACGACCGTGGTACGCGGTTACACCGGCATCTACTACGCGCGCACTCCGATGCTGGTTTACGCTTCACCCCTGAACAATTTTCGAGTGCCGCCTGGAGATGTGTCGGTCCGGTTGCCCTTTATCGTGGCCGGGAACCCCAACGACACCCTCTATGAGCAGCTGCTCCTCATTGGAATCGATCTCAACAGGACTCCTTTGAATCAACTGCCCCAGCTCACGTCCGCGCAGATCTCGCAGATCTTCACGGCGCTCGGGCAGTCTCCCAATCCGTACTTGGGGGTTCAAGTGATCGGCGTAGATGAGGACTTCAAGAACCCGCGTGCAGTCCAAGGTGGTCTCGGTGTCGAGCGCGAGATCGTTCGGAACCTGACGATGGCCGCCGACTTCACATACGTGAAGACGGACCGGCTCGAGCGCAATCGGGAGCTGAATCTCGGTGTTCCGGCGCCTCGTGCAACCGACCCCGCACGGAGACCCGTCTACCCCACCGGCCGGCCCCTTCCTGCGTTGGGGTCGGTGCAGCTCCGGGAATCGTCAGCAAGTTCCGACTACAAAGCGTTGGCACTCTCGACGAGGCTCAACCGGACATGGGCCTCGCTGGGGGCAAACTACGTGCTGAGCAAGTCGATGTCCGATGACGACAACGAGCGCGACGCCGGCGGTGTTGGGTACGAGAACGGTTTCAACTTGGAGCCCGAGTGGAGCCCGGCGCGTCTCGACAGACGTCACCAGTTCAACGGGCATGCCGTGTTCATGATGCCGTACGGATTCGACGCGGCGACGGGGTTTAAGTTCCTGTCTGGCGTGCCAATCGACGCCGCATTCGGTCGCGACATCAACGCAAGCCTTGGCGGGCCAGATCGGCCCTATAGCGCAGCGGGGCAGCCGTTTCTGCGCAATGCGTACCGGAACGATCCGATCAAAGAGGTCAATCTTAAGTTTCAGTGGGGCCCGAATCTCACCTCGGGTAAGCGGATTCTGGTCACCGCCGAGATCTTCAACGTCTTCAACTGGAACAACATCCAGCTCTTTGGGTCGGCGGTCACCAACTATTGCGCCGGAACGGCTCCAGATGACTGCGGCTTCTCGGCCCCCACGAACCCGAACTTCTTGTCGCTCACAGACAACGTCGCGGGTTCGCCTACGTTCGGTCAGCTGATTCAGACAAACAACCCCGGGGCTCCACGCCAGGTGCAACTCGGTGTTCGTTTCGAGTTCTAGGGGCGCGCCGTGCTTTTCTTCGGAGCGACTACCGTTGAGCGGGCGTGGGCGTGTAAGGCTGCGGGGCCTTATCCGCCCTGCTGGGCTGCGCGGCGCATACCCTCGGTAACGAGGCTTATCTTATCGATTCCAGCGCCTTTGGCAGCGTCCAGCACATTGACGATGTCGCGGTAGCGGAGGCTGGCGTCCCCGACGACGAACAATATCTCTTCTCTGCGGTTTTCGAAGATCATGCGAAGTCGTTCTTCCAAATCAGTCAGGCTCACGTCCTGGCTGTTGATGGAGATCTTGCCGTCCGCCGCGTAGTTGAGAACGACCTGGCGGGAATCCTCTGGTTTCTCCGCCTTCTGCGTCTCAGCAGGCAGGTTTATGTCGATGCCTCGCTGCGAGAGCGGGAGAGCGGCCATGAAAATGACCAGCAGCACTAGCAGCACGTCGATCATGGGCGTGATGTTCATGTCCATGATGGGCGGGAGGGCAACGACCTTCGAGGTCCATTCGACGTCGGCGTCTTCGCGAAATTCCATGGCTACAGGCCCGATGCGGTCACGTGTGTGAAGTTGATTCTACCAGCGACCCCCAAAAGAAAAAGGCCATCCCGTCCGGGGATGGCCTCGAGACAGGAAGAAGCCCAAACGGCCTAGTCGCCGCCAGACGCCGCCGCTCGGCGCATACCCTCGGTGACGATGCCCACCTTTTCGACGCCTGCGCCCTTGGCAAGGTCGATAACGTCCACGATTTCACCGTAGCGCAGGTTACCGGCCCCCATGATGAACATCGTCTTTTCCTTGCGGTCTTCGAAGATCGTTCGCAGTCTGTCTTCGAGCTCCCGAAGGGTCACGTCCTGGTTGTTGACGGAGATCTTCTTGTCAGCCGTGTAGTTCAGCACGATCTGGCTGACATCGACCTGCGTCTTTTCCTGCTTCTGAGTCTCAGCCGGCAGATTCACGTCGAGCCCGCGCTGCGAGAGTGGCAGAGCAGCCATGAAGATGACGAGCAGCACGAGCAGCACGTCGATCATCGGCGTGATGTTCATGTCCGCGTTTGCCTTGGGAATCTCCGCCTTGAAGACCCGTTCTGCGCCGAAATGCTGGTGAGCCGCCATGACTACTGGCCCCCCCCTGCTCCGGTCCCCTGGCGCGGGTCAGTGATGAGTCCCATGTCTTCGATGCCGCTCGCCCTCAGTTCATCCATCGCGGCCATCACTTTGCCGTACTCGACATCCTCGTCGGCCTTGATGATGATGACCTTTTCCTTTTTCGACTCGAGAACTTCCCCGATCTTGCGCCGAAGATCCCCATCCTGCACCAGCACGGCGTTGACCCAGAGCCGCCCGTCGGCGGTGATGGCCAGCACCGTCTGCTCCTGCGTTTCGGGCTTCTCTGCGGTGTTGGTCGCCACGGGTAGGGTCAAGGGGACACCCTGTTGCAACAGGGGCGCAACGATCATGATGATGATGAGCAGCACCAGCATGACGTCCACGAGCGGTGTGACGTTGATGTCGGATTTGACACCACCACCACCGCCTAAATTCATTGCCATGATTCAAAAACTCCCGTTGTCGATTGGAGGCCCAAAAAGGGCCTCCTTCGTAACCGCTGCGTTTCGCAGACTAACTAGCTTGCGGTCTTCTTGATGAAGTAGTCCACGAGCTCCGACGACGAGTTGTCCATCTCGACGTTGAAGTATTCGAGACGGCTCTGCAGGTAGTTGTAGAACCACACAGCGGGAATGGCGACGAACAGCCCAAGCGCGGTTTCAACGAGGGCTTCCGAGATACCAGCCGACACGCCGGCGATACCACCAGACCCGGTTGACGCGATGCCGACGAAGGCGTTGATGACGCCAACGACCGTGCCGAGCAGTCCGACGAACGGGGCCGTCGAGCCGATGGTGGCTAGCGTGTTGACGCCCTTCTTCAAGTCCGAGGTCGTGAGCGCCGTTGCACGCTGGATTGACCGGCGAACCGTGTCGAGCACGTCCTCGCGCGCGAGGCCGCTGTGGCTCTCCTGCTGGAACTGGTACTCCTGAAGGCCTGCGAGTACGACCTTGGCAAGATGGCTGTACCGGAAGTCCTTGGATCCAGAGAGGGCGATGGCCTCTTTCAGACGGCCGTCTTTGAGGTGCTTGGCCACCTGCGGCGCGTACATCTTGGACTGTTGCCGCGCCTTGTTGTAGGTGTAAATGCGTTCAATGGCCACGCCGACCGACCAGAACGACATGATGAAGAGCACGACCGCCACGCCCCAGGCCGTGGGACCCATCCTCCCGAACATTTCGACGAGATTGAGGCCGCCACCGGCAGCTGCCTCTTGGGCGAACGCGGACGAGCCGCCCATCAGCACAAGGCCAATCGCTGCGCCCGAGACTTGTACGATCTGCCGCATCTTCCGAGCTTCCATTACTAAACCCTCCGGATACTAAAGACGATTGACGGCGCCCGGCTGCGTGGTCTCTAGCTGAGCGTGAACTGCACCGTGACGGTCATGATGACCGGCACCGGCACACCATTGAGTAGTGTTGGCGTAAACTCCCACTGCCGGACGGCGTCGAGCGCCGCCTGGTCAAGCAGGGGAATGGATCTGAGCACCCGCGCGTCCTGAACCCGGCCGTTCGGGCCAATCACCGCTTCGATGATCACCACACCCTGCACGCGAGCAGACTGGGCAATGGGCGGATACACGGGAGGCACGTTCTTGGTCTTCTGCGGCTGTTTGATGTTCCCACCCACCCGCACTGGGGCGGCTGGAGGAGGAGGCGGCGGCGGCGCGTCGGGCAAACCACCTACGACACCACCAACCACGCCACCGGGCACACCGCCCTCTACACCGGCATTCCGGTCGAAGTTCGTATCGATCGGCACCTCGGCTTTGATCTCTGTCGGCACTTCAGTCGGAGCGGCGTTTGGGTTCACCTGCGGCACCTCCGGCGGCTTAATCGCAGCAGGCGGTGGTGGCGGAGGGGGTGGTGGGGGTGGTGGAGGTGGCGCAGCAACGAAGGCCATCATCGACGGCGGCGTCGGCAGAATGTCGGCCGCCAGCAACGGAATGATGACAATCGCCCCGATTACGACCGTGTGGACAATAATCGAGAGCGGTACAGGATACCACTGCTGGTTGCCGACCTTGACGGACGGATCGACGACGTCACTGAACATGCGTTCATCACGTGGCACCGGTCTTACTCCTTCTGAGTCGTCCGTTCACTCGGCCGAGCGGCCGATCATAGCCAGGCCCCAAATCGCTGTCAACGAAACCAGCCACGTCCCCGCCGAACACGGCCGATAAGAGCTTAGACACCGGGTTCCGTAAACCGCTCCCTACGCTGGGATTGCGGGAGCGGGGCATTGTAGCCACGGAATGCGACCGGCGCAAGTAACAAAGATCCCACGAAATCTCGCCACAGGGCGACTCTTTCCTCAGTCCTGGGCCGATCCGATGCGCATCCCGTAGAACGAGCGATACACGAAGACGACGGAGATCAGGAAGAAGACGACCGCCAGCGCGTGACTCACGGCGGCGCCCCTCTCCGCGGTCAGGCTCACGGCCAGCGACACCGCCAGCAGCCCGAACAAGGTCGTGAATTTGATGACCGGGTTCAGCGCAACTGATGACGTGTCCTTGAAGGGGTCGCCGACCGTGTCGCCGACGACGGTCGCCGGCGTGCAGCGGCGTGTTTTTCATCTTCAGCTCGGTCTCGACGATCTTTTTGGCGTTGTCCCAGGCTCCGCCAGCGTTTGCCATGAACACAGCCTGATACAAGCCGAAAAGCGCAATCGAGATCAGGTAGCCAATGAAGAAGAACGGCTCGACGAACGCGAATGCCAAGGTCGAGAAGAACACGGTGAGGAAGATGTTGAACATCCCCCGCTGCGCGTACTGGTGCAGATCTCCACCACCTTCTTGCTGTCTTCGACTGAGGCCTTCTCGACACCTTCGAGCTTGATGTTCGCTTTGATGAACTCGACTGCGCGATACGCACCGGTCGTGACGGCCTGCGTCGATGCCCCAGTGAACCAGTAGATCACCGCGCCGCCGGTAACAAGACCCAGCAGAAACGGTGCGTGCAACAACGACAGTTTGTCGAGGTCCGTTGTGAGGCCGCGGGTCAGGTCGACAATGATCGAAAAAATCATGGTGGTGGCGCCGACCACGGCCGTTCCGATGAGCACCGGTTTGGCGGTCGCCTTGAACGTGTTGCCCGCGCCGTCATTTTCCTCGAGCAAGTCCTTCGCCCGGGCGAACTGCGCGTTGATCCCGAACTCCTTCTTGAGCTCCTGTTGGATGTCGGGAATCCCCTCGATGACCGACAGCTCGGTACACCGATTGCGCGTTGTCGGTCACTGGGCCGTACGAATCCACGGCGATCGTGACAGGACCCATTCCCAGGAAGCCAAACGCCACAAGGCCGAAGGCAAAGACTGCGGGCGCCAACATCAGGTCGGACATGGCCGCACTCGAGGCGCTCACGAAATAGGCGATCGACATCAGCGCGACGATGCTGAGACCGATCCAGTACGCGCTGAAGTTGCCCGCCACGAATCCAGAGAGGATGTTCAGTGATGCTCCACCTTCGCGCGACGAGGCAACGACTTCCCTCACGTGGCTCGACTCCACGGACGTAAAGACCTTGACGAGCTCAGGAATGATCGCACCCGCGAGCGTGCCGCAGGTGATGATCGTCGCTAGCTTCCACCACAGGGTGCCGTCTCCCAGGCCCGCGATGAGCTCGTAGGACACGATGTAGGTGGCGATCACCGAGATAATGGAAGTCAACCAGACCAGCGAGGTCAGCGGCGCCTCGAAGTTCATTTTTGCAGCGGAGCTGTATCGCGCCTTTGCGACTGCCTCATTCAGCAGGTACGACGCGCCGCTGGCGATGATCATCATCACGCGCATGACGAAGATCCAGACCAGGAGCTGAATCTGGGTGGCCGCCTGGGGCACGGCCAGCATGATGAACGTGATGAGCGCCACACCCGTGACGCCGTATGTCTCGAACCCGTCGGCGCTCGGACCCACCGAGTCACCCGCGTTGTCGCCCGTGCAGTCGGCAATCACACCAGGATTCCTGGCGTCGTCTTCTTTGATGTTGAAGACGATCTTCATCAGATCCGCGCCGATGTCCGCGATCTTCGTGAAGATGCCGCCCGCAATCCTGAGCGCCGCCGCTCCAAGGGATTCGCCGATCGCGAAGCCGATGAAGCAAGGACCCGCGTAGTCGCCGGGGATGAACAACAGGATGAAAAGCATGATGAGCAGCTCGACGCTGATGAGCAGCATCCCGATGCTCATCCCTGCTTTGAGCGGGATCGCATAGACCGGGTACGGCCTGCCTTCGAGACTGGCGAACGCCGTCCGTGAGTTCGCATACGTGTTCACGCGGATGCCGAACCAGGCGACGCTGTAGCTTCCAAGGATGCCGACGACGCTGAAGAGGAGGATGATCGCCACGCGCATCGGCTCGAGCCCCGAGAGCAACCCGAAGTACAACACGATGACCACGGCGATGAAGATCTCGAGGATCGCGATGAATTTGCCCTGCGTGATCAGATAGGTCTTACAGGTTTCATAGATCAACTCGGAAATCTCCCGCATCGACCGATGCACAGGGAGGTTCTTCAGTTGGTAGAGGATGATGAGCCCAAACAAAATGCCGGCGACCGAGACAACCATGCCGACCAGGAGGAGGGTGCGGCTATCGTAGCCGCCGACGTCCACCTGCCTAAGATCGGGCAGCACCAGGTTGGCCTCGCCGCCAGGGCGGCGTTCTCCCTCCGGCGCTGCCTGGGCTCCGGGCGCAGCCGGTTCGGGTTGCTGTGCGAAAACGGCAGTCGGCGCTGCCAGCGCAATCGTAAGCGCCGCCACGCGGCCGAATGCCTTTAACGACTCGGTCATCACGGTCTCAACTCCTCTTGTCGTTTGCTTTCAATCAGACCGGGCAGTGACATCCCGCCGGTCAGAAAAATCCGCACGCCTTCCTCGATACTGAGGTCGGGGAAGAACGCCCGCTCTCGCGGGCACAGCACGATATCCCCAAGATACAGATGGTTCGTCGGCACGTAGATCGCCACGAGGGTTTCGGCTCCTCGGCCGCGATCTACCGTGAATTCCTTCGTCAGAAAACCCATCAGCCAGCCGCGGCTCGGGTCTTCCACCATGACGACGCGCTTGAAACCGTACTCGTTGTCCGGCGAAAACGCCACGACGAGCTGCTTGACCGGCGTATAGACAGTTCGAAACACGGGAACCGTCATCAGCCAGCTCTCGGCGCGCGCCACCAGGCGACGTCCGATGACGTTGGTTGCCACGCCACCCACGGCAACCACGAGCAAAAGCGTGAGCAGAAGGCCAAGGCCCGGGACGTCCCGGCCCAATACCCTTGTCGCCACCGGCGCCGTGAAACCATCAATGATACCGAAGATCCAGACGATGGCGACAACACTCAACACTAACGGGACAATCACGAAGAAGCCCGTGATGAAGCTGCGACGAATCCACTGCACTACAGCCATCCCGCCGCAACCGCTCCAAGAATCGCCAGTCCGGCCGCGATGCGATACCAGGCAAACGGCCCGAACCCTGAACGGGCCACGAAACGAAGAAATGGCTTCACGACCACCAGCGCGGCCAGGAACGCCAGAATGAAGCCGATGGCGATCTCCGCGCCACGCTCCGGCGCGAACGGCCCTCGTAGCCTGAGCAAGCTGTAGACGAATGCCGCGGTCATCGTCGGCATCGCGAGGAAGAACGAGAACTCGGCGGCAGCCGCACGATCCAACCCCATGACCATGCCGCCCACCACGGTCGCGCCTGAGCGGGACACGCCAGGAATGAGCGCCAGGACCTGGCAGACACCTACGCCAAACGCCCGACCGAAGGGTGTGCGATCAGCGTCATGAACGGTTGGCGCTGGCCGCGCCTTCTCCACAATCAGCATCACGATCCCGCCGACGATGAACGCCCAGGCAATAACGATTGGACTCTCGTAAAGCACGCTCTGTACGAAGTCGGCGAGAAACGCCCCCGCCAGCACCGCGGGAATGAACGCGATGAACAACATCAACGCAAAGCGCCGCGCGTCTGGGCTCGCGGGAAGCCCAACGACCACACTGATGATCTTCGTTCGGTACAACCACATCACCGCGAGGATCGACCCTAGCTGAATCATGACGGCGAAGACTCCACCGGGATCCTCGTAGCCCACCAAACGCTCACCGATGAGCAGATGCGCCGTCGAAGAAATAGGCAGAAACTCGGTCAAACCTTGAACGACTCCGAGCAGCGCGGCGAGCAGGTAGGTCACTGAATGCTTCGTCGTAGCGCCGGGCCTTCAGGCCCGGCGAGGTCTGAAGACCCGCCTCTACGAACGGAGGATCATGAGGCGCGGGCGCCGCGCCGTTTCTGCCCAGGCCGGGTGGTGGCGCTAGCTGTCGGTTTGGGTCCAGGTCTTGTGGCCGCGCTGGCTGTCGCACCTGCTGGAGCAACGGCTGTCGAGCGTTTTCCGCGGCTCAGGATAATCGCAATGGCGGACGCGATGAATACCGTCGAGTACGTGCCGCTGACGACGCCGACGAGCATCGTAAAGGCAAACCCACGCAGTACTTCCCCGCCAAAGAGGAACAGGGAAAACACGGACAGGAACGTCGTGCCGGCGGTAATGATGGTCCGAGAGAGCGTCTGGTTCACGCTGAGATTGACCACGTGCTCCAGAGGCTCGCGCCGCATCGACCGCATGTTCTCGCGGACACGATCGAAGATGACGATTGTGTCGTTCACCGAGTAGCCGGTGATGGTCAGAATCGCGGCAACCACGTTCAGCGACATGTCGTAACCGAAGAACGTAAGGAAGGCAAGCGTGACAAAGACATCGTGCAGCGTGGCGGCAATGGCTCCAACCGCGAAAGAGAATCGGAACCGAACGCCGATGTAAATCGTGATCGCGAGGATGGACGTGAGCGTGGCGTAGATTCCGCGCCGCTGTAAGTCCTCACCGATCACCGGGCCGACGAGCTCTCGACTGAGGAGCTGGAATTTCGGCAGGCCCGCCTTCTGCAATGCCTGCTCGATGAGAACCGATCCCTGCTCGAGACTGGTGCCCTGCTCCCTCGTACCGGCCTGCGGCAGCCGGATCATGATCTGACGGTTCGCGGCGTCGCCGTACTGCTGAACGACCTTCTCGCCGGTAATGGACGTGACCGCATCCCGGACTTGCTGCTCGCTCACAGTCTGGTCGAATTGAACGACGAGAACCGTCCCGCCCGAGAAGTCGATGCCAAGCGGAAGACCGCGTGTGACCATCGCGACGGCACCAGCGGCGATGACGACGAGCGAGAGCGCCAGAGCGTGCCAGCGCCAACGAATGAAGTTGTAGTTTGCGTTCGTGAAGATCTGCATATGGCTTAGCCTGTAGCCCCTAGCCGGTAGCCCGTAGCCAAAAAGGTCAAATGCTCAAGGTTTGCGTTTGGCGGCGCCCGAGCACCAGCTCGAACATCGTCCGCGAAACAAAGACCGCCGTGAACACGTTGGACGCCAGCCCAATGATGAGGGTGACGGCAAAACCGCGGATCGGGCCGGTGCCGAATTGGAGCAGCAGCAAGGCCGCAATCAGCGAGGACACGTGCGTATCGACGATGGTCCACCAGACACGGTCGAAGCCGGCGTTCACCGCTGCACGAACGCCGCGAGCCGTGGCCAGCTCTTCTTTGATGCGCTCGAAGATCAGAACGTTGGAATCCACGCCCATACCGATCGTCAGGATGAAGCCCGCGAACCCCGGAAGGGTCATGGTGGCGCCGAAATACGCCATAGCACCCAGCAAGATCACCAGGTTCACGACAATCGACATGAGCGCGTTGAGCCCTGTCAACTTGTAGTAAAACAGGATGAAGAGCACGACGAGGAGAAGGCCGCCGACCCCTGCCGACACACCTGCACGAATCGAATCCGCCCCGAGGCTAGGACCGACGGTCCGTTCCTCGAGGTAGTCCAGACGGGCGGGAAGCGCGCCTGACCGAAGGACCAGCGAGAGATTGGCCGCCTCCTGCTGCGTGAAGCTGCCAGTAATGCGCCCTTCATCGCTGATTCGGCTCTGAATGACTGGTGCAGAAAAAACTCGATTGTCCAGGATCACCGCCAACTGCTTGCCGATGTTCTGTTCCGTGGCCGTGCCGAACTTGCGGGCGCCGTCTTGATTGAAGGAAAAACTCACCGCCGGAAGGTTGTTTTCGTCGAGCGTGGTTCGCGCGTTGCGAAGGTCGCGACCCGTCACAACGGACACCCGTTTCACGACGTAGTACACCGTGTTCGGAACGCCACCCGCAGCCGCACCTGTATCAGCAGACCCCGGAATGACGATGAGTTCTGGTGGTAGAGCGTTGTTATAGGCCTGGCGAGCGGCTTCCTCGGTCGGGAATGGGCCCTGTTCAACGAGCTTGAGCTCGAGGAGCGCCGTGTTGCGGATGATGTCCTTGGCCCGTTGCACATCGTTCACGCCCGGAAGCTGCACCAGAATCTGGTCCTGCCCGCCGTAGCGCGCGACGATCGGCTCGGCGACTCCGAGCTCGTTGACCCTGCGCTCGATCGTCTGCAGCGCTTGTGTCACCGCCTCACCGCGAAGTTGGGTGGCGATGTTGGGCTTCATCGTGTAGGTGTAGCGACCGGCCCCAGAAGACCGGTTGAACACCGTGTCGGCCTCAACGGCGGCGCGGCGAAACCCCTGATCGTCCTGAATCCCTTCGACGACGAATTCCGTTGGGCTCGTGAGCTCGAGCTTGGATAACTGGACGTTGGCCCGAGTGAGCGTGTCTCTGAGCCGTTCGACCGTCGTCTCCGTCTCGAGCCGCAGCGCATCGTCGGTCTGGACGCGCAGCACGAGGTGGACGCCCCCCTTGAGGTCGAGGCCAAGATTGACCTTCTGTGAAGGTGGATAGAAACCCCAGACCGCCAGGGCGATGACGCCGACGATCACAATCAGTTTCCAGCGAAGATTCTTGTTCATGTGAGGGACCTTACGACTGGGACTCGGGCGCGATAGGCTCCTGGCCCTGATACCCGGCGATCGCGGCGCGCGACACTTCGATTCGAACTTTGTCGGCGATCTGTAGCTGCACTGAGTCGTCGTTGACCTTGGTAATGCTCCCGAAGATCCCGCCCGATGTCACGATACGGTCGCCAACCTTCAGCGCGCCGAGAAACGCCTGCACTTTCTGCTGCCGGCGCTTCATTGGAAGCAGAATGACGAAATAGAAAATGCCCAGCACCAGGGCGAAGGGAATGAACTGCACCCACGGGCTGGCGGCACCCTCAGCAGGCGCGCCCATGGCCACCAGGAACGGAAAATCGAAGAGGGTCATGAATCGAGGGCCAGGCTAGATACCGACCGAAGGAACTCCTGTCTGAACGTATCGAAGGCCCGAAACGCTATAGCGTCCCTGATCCTCCGCATCGTGTCAAGGTAGAAGCTCAGATTGTGCAACGTGTTAAGGGAACCGGCGGCCATCTCGCCCGCCATGTACAAATGACGAAGATAGGCCCGCGAATGGCGGCGGCACGTGTAGCAGCGGCAATCTGGATCCAGAGGTCGATCGTCCTCGGCGTACTTGGCGTTCTTGATGTTAATTCGGCCGAGTCTGGTAAATAGCTGTCCGTTACGTGCGTTGCGCGTAGGCATCACGCAGTCGAACATATCGATCCCACGAGCGACACACTCGACCAGGTCTTCAGGCGTTCCCGCTCCCATGAGGTACCGAGGTTGACGCTCGGGTAGACGAGCTGCCGTCTCCTCGACAATCGAGTACATCTGCTCGATGGGTTCGCCCACGCTCAACCCTCCAATGGCGTACCCCTCGAATCCGATCGCCACCGTCTGGTCTGCGCTGTCGTTGCGGAGATCCTGGTAGACGCCGCCCTGGACGATACCGAATTGCGCCTGAGCCGGGTTAGAGACGGCTACGTCTGGTGGCGGCGACCCGCGGAGCGTTTCAAAGCGATCGCGGGCTCGGCGTGCCCAACGCACCGAGAGCGCCACCGAGGCGGCGACCTCATCGTGCGTGGACGGGAAGGCCAGACACTCGTCGAGGACCATGGCAATGTCAGATCCAAGGCGAGCCTGGATCTCGCAGGCCCGCTCGGGCGTGAGTACGTGGCGGGAGCCGTCGAGATGGGATTGGAAATCGACTCCCCCCTCGCTGACAACGCGGCGCGCCGCGAGGCTGAAGACCTGAAAGCCGCCGCTGTCCGTCAGAATTGGCCGGTTCCAGCCGATGAAACGATGTAGCCCGCCTCGCCGGGCAATCAGCTCGTCGCCCGGACGGAGGAAGAGATGGTAGGTATTGCCGAGCACGATCTCGGCCCCGATTTCCTCCACATCTCTGTGAAGAGCAGCCTTGACGCTGCCTTGCGTACCGACCGGCATGAACGTCGGCGTGTGAATGATGCCGTGGGGGGTTTGGATTTCGCCAAGGCGGGCCGAGCCGTCAGTGGCGAGTAGCGTAAAGGCGAACGGTCCTTCCAAGACCCGTTTATTATTAGTGAGGTTTCTTGTCTAAACTAAGAATTGGCGTCATTTACGGCGGTCGATCCGGTGAGCACGAGGTGTCGGTGGCGTCTGCGGCGTCCATCTTCAAGCATCTTGATCGCGAGCGATTCGAGTCAGTGCCGATTCTCATCGAGAAGGATGGACGTTGGGTGCTCTCGGCCAAACCGCCGACCGCAATTTCAGCAGCCGATGTCATCCGAGAGGGGCCGCCGGAAACCGTCCAGGCGATCGAGCCGTCCGCGGCCTTGAGCGGGTCCCGCGTGGACGTAGTCTTTCCCGTGCTGCATGGCCCCTACGGCGAGGATGGGACCGTGCAGGGACTCCTCGAGCTGGCCAACGTCCCCTACGTCGGCGCCGGCGTACTCGGTTCAGCGGTGGGGATGGACAAGGCGGTGATGAAGACGCTGTTTCTCGCGCGTGGTCTTCCCGTCGGTCCATATGCGGTCGCGCTTCGACACGAGTGGCACCGTGACGCGGCCGCCATTACGGCCAAGGTGTCTCAGAAGCTCCGGTATCCGGTTTTCGTGAAGCCGGCGAACCTTGGTTCGAGCGTAGGGATCTCCAAGGCAAAATCGGATTCCGATTTGTCCTCGGCGATGGCCCTTGCTCTGGAGTTCGACCGGAAGGTCGTCATCGAAGCGGCAGTTCCGAACGCCAGGGAAATCGAATGCGCGGTGCTTGGCAACGACGAGCCCGAGGCCTCGGTTCCTGGCGAAATCGTTCCGTCGGGGGAGTTCTATGACTACGCCGCCAAGTATCTGGACGAGGGGTCGCGACCAATCATCCCCGCCCCGATAACCGAGAGCCAGGCTGCAACCATCCGTCGACTATCCATAGAGGCCTTCAAAGCTGTCGATGGCGCCGGAATGTCACGCGTGGACTTCCTCATGGCGCGCGACTCGGGAGAGATCTTCCTCAACGAGGTGAACACGATTCCCGGCTTCACCACCATCAGCATGTACCCGAAGATGTGGGAGGCTAGTGGCCTTGCCTACCCGGACTTGATCGCCCGTCTGATTGATCTCGCTCTCGAGCGCCACGCGGAAAAACAGAAGCTGCGCACCAGCATTACGTGAACGGAGGCACGGCAGTGCGACGGTGCAACGGTGCGACGGTCCGTCGGAGGGTGCGACGGTGCGTTGCCGGATTCGCAGCCCTCGCGCTGGTGGTGCTCGTTGCCCGTTCGGATCTGATTGCGCAACGGTCTGGTCTGACGGGAGCACCGCAGCTTGCACGAATCTACGACGCCATCTTCGACGCACGCTTTGAACAGATCCCGAGCCTTCTAGGGCAAACGTGTCTGCAGAAGGACCCTCAAGGCAGCCCTCCGGAGGCCTCAGGCGCTCTCGCCCCCTCCGAGGTCTGCGATGTGCTCGCCCTGGTCTCTCTCTGGTGGCAGATTCAGCTGGACTCGGCCAACCCTTCCCGCGACGTGGCCTTCCGAACCCGAGCCGACGCGGTCATAGCCGCGGTGGAGGCGTGGACGCTGCGTGAGCCACTACGAGCCGAGGCCTGGTTCTACCTTGGCGGAGCGTACGGCGCTCGGGTCCAGTGGCGTGTCTTGCGCGGGGAGCGATTGGCCGCCGCGCGTGACGGCAAGAGAATCAAGGACGCACTCGAACGAGCGCTGCAACTCGACCCGAGTCTCCAGGACGCCTACTTCGGCATCGGCCTTTATCACTACTACGCGGACGTCGCACCGGCGGCGGCCAGGATGCTGCGGTGGCTGCTCTTCCTCCCCGGGGGAGACAAGCAGGCCGGCCTGCGCGAAATGGCGCGCGCACGCACGGCGGGGCAACTGCTTCGCAGCGAAGCTGACTATCAACTCCACGTCCTGTATCTCTGGTACGAAAAGCAGCCGCAACGGGCCCTGGAGTTGGTGGAGGCGCTGCGGGCCCGGCATCCGCGAAATCCGCATTTTCCGCAGTTGATCGCCGAGATCCAAGACGACTATCTGCACGATCTCACGGCGAGCCTCAGGTCCTGGGAGGCGCTGCTGGCCTCGGCTCAGGCGCACCGCGTCGCCGAAGAGGAGATGGCTGAGGCACGGGCGCGCCTCGGAATCGCGCTCCAGCTAGACCGGCTCTACGAAACGGACGTTGCCCTCGAGCACCTGCGCACCATCATCGACAGAAAGCCGGCTGCACCTTTCGGTGTGATCGCACAGGCACAGCTTCAACTCGGCCGGGGGTTGGACCGACTGGGGTCTCGGAGTAATGCAATTGCCGCCTACCGACTGGCGATCGCCGCGAGTCCACCCGGTGACCCCTTGAAGACAGCCGCCGACGCGCGTGCCGGCCTCAGTGCCACTCCAAACCCGAGAAGGGCGGCGGCGTATCGGCTCTCGCTCGAGGGCTGGCGTGCCCTCGAGCGAGGCGCGCTCGCAGAAGCGTCACGCGCCATCGCCCAGTCGCTTGAGCGGCAGGCCGGTGATCCGGTGACGCGCTATCGCCAGGCCCGCCTGCTCCTGGCGCAACGGAGCGACACCGCCGCTCTCGAGGTGCTGGAGGGCATTGTCTCGGCGGGATCGGCCACGCCACCCCACATCTACGCGTTTGCGTGTGTGGATGCCGCGCGTCTTCACGAGCAGCAGGCCTCAACTGTCCGCGCGATCGATCTCTACCGGTTGGCGCTGACGGTGTTCGGCGCGGATCAGCGCACGAAGGAGGCAGCGCAGCGCGCGTTAGTGCGCTTGAACGCGGCGCAATCGATCACCGTACGCGAGAACTGACGCACGCGATTGAGTGTCAGTCTGTTGAGGCATGCGGTTCGCGCCGACACTTGACATCAAGGGTGCGATTAGACGTGGCTCATCACGCCGATCTTTTGACAAGCTCAGAGATTTTGTGCTTGACACAGATTAAATCTCACCCATAATCTACATCTGGTATGAGGGTGGATGGCTCAGCCCACCAATTGTGACGGCCAAGCGGTCGTCGGAGGCTGAGTCGCTAATCCTAAGGAGAGAACAATGGCGAAGAAGGCTGCCAAGGGCGCAAAGAAGAAGGCCGCGAAGAAGCGGTAGTTTCTTCTGAAGGCTTAATGGGGTGCTGGATGGAGCACCCCATTTTTTTGCCCGAGAGATGCTGCTCTTCCACGCGCGAGTGCGAGGAAGGTAAGCCCGAGAAGCGAGATCGCCGATGCCTGGGCCGACGTGCCAGGCGGCAGAGTGCGCCGGGTATCGAGCGCGACACTCGCCCACTCCAGACCGAAAGGTGAAAGGGGGGATTTCAGATGGCAAAGAAAGCAAAGGGCGCGAAGAAGAAGGCTGCGAAGAAGCGGTAGCCAGCCTTGCCGAGATTTACGAAGGGGGCGCGCCGTGCGCCCTCTTTCTCTGTACTGCCTCCGCGACCAGCGACAGGCTACGAGCCACGAACTGGGTCTACTGCGGGCTCACACCATCCCAGATTCGCACGCGCCTGACGACGTCCCAAGGCACGATACGGTCAACCACGTCCATCCCGTTCACCACATGACCGAAGACCGTATATCGAGCGTCAAGGTGTGGCTGTGGTGAATGCGTGATAAAGAATTGACTTCCACCGGTATCCTTCCAGTCGAGGGCCATGCCAACGGTGCCGCGGAGATATGGCCGTTGATTGAGCTCGTCTCGAATCGTGTAGCCAGGCCCTCCCTCCCCGTCACCCCGAGGGTCGCCATCCTGCACCACGAAGTCGTAGACCACTCGATGAATCTGAACACCATTGAAGAAGCCCTTTCGAGCCAGGGTGACGAAGTTGTTCACCGTCATGGGGGCGTCGAGCACGGCCAACTCGATCTCGATCGTGCCCTTGTCAGTCTCGAGAAACGCGTGAGGCGAGAACTCAGGCGTGGCGAGAGCCCTCCACTCGGGGTCATCGACAGGCCTGCCCGCTGTGGACGGCCGAATGGCCTCGACGGCCGTCGTCACGCCCTGCTGTCGTAGCAGATCAGCTGCCCGCACCCGCATCGCCCAATCTGGATCCTTGAGCGCTCCATCGAGGAGCTGCCTGCCATACGGAGGGGAAATGGTGTTGATCGCCCCGAGGATCGCCGCACGCGCCACGTAGGTCCGATCGCCGGCGGCAGCCACGTAGGCCTCTCGAAGCGCCGGAAGGGCACCAACAGCCTTGAGATCGGCCAGTGCTCGCGCGGCTGCCGAGCGAACCACGAAGTCCTCCGCCTTCAGCCTGGCCACGATCAAACGCTCAGCGTCTGAGGCCTTCGAGGCCACGAGCGCAGCAATCACGGCCGGTACGACTCGTTGGTCTTGGTCACCTAACATGATCATGAGCCGAGGCACACCTTGCTCCGCAGGTAAGTCGCCGAGCGCCCCTGCTTGTGCCACTCGAACGGTCCAGTCGCGGTCCGGGTCCAAACCAGACAACGTGGCCATGAAGGTGTCTCGATCGACGCGCGCCAGAGCGCGCATGGCGGGGCCTCGAATGCCCGGCGCCGGGTCCGAAATCAAGTCGACCAGCAACTCCGACGCGCCGGCGCCGGCAACGGCCCCAAGAGTCGTCATCGCCTCGAGACGAATCGAGGGCTCCAGCGACGCGTTGGCCACGAGCTTCGTCAGCAGTCCGGTCGCGCCTGAGTCTCCCAGAGAAGCCAACGCCCGGAGCGCCTGGATGACGACCGCCTGCGGCGCACTGCGTTGATCGACAATCTGACGCAATCCTGGGATTGCCTGTGCAGCCTTCGTCGCCGCCAGTCCTCGGACCGCGAAAGATGCCGTGTACCGGCCGGGCGTGGTCATCAGCGTCAGGAGGGCCGGGGCCGCACGCGCGTCGCCCACCCGTTGCAGCGCGTACGCCACTGGCCACCATCGCGACACGGGCTGTCCAGCCTGGTCGAGCACGGCCGCCGCGAGAGCCTCATAGGACCCAAGCCGGGCCAACGCGAAAATCCCCAGTCGGACCGCTTCGATCTCTGCCGCCAACGGGTACGTGAGGTCGTCTGGATCGACGGACGCTAGCAACCGAGTCGCGACGAAAGCCTGGACCATCCGGCCGATGGCCTCGGCATCGGTTCGGTCGCCGATCTGCCCCAAGGCCTCGGCGGCGCGCCCCCGAACGAGCACGTCGGCGCTCCCAAGCGCCCCGAGCAGCATCGGCCGGGCGGCGGGATCACCGATCAAGCCGAGGCTGAATACGGCCATCTGGCGAACTTCGGGCTCCTGGTCCGCGAAAAGCATCGAGAGCGCCTGCACGGCCTCGGCGAGCCCCACGCGCCCGAGGGCCAGCGCCGCGCGGCGCCGAACCCGCGCTTCGGGATCCTGGAGCAAGCGGATCAGATCTGAAGGCGGTAAGGGCCCCACGACCGCAGGCTGACGTGCCGTCGCAGCCTGGATCACTGACGGTGGTGGAGGGTTTGGATCGCGGACGAGGCGTTGGTCCTCGAGGCGCATCATCCACGTGAGTTTCTGCTCCCAGGTCAATTTGGGGACCTGAGGAGGCGTCACCACTGGAGCCGACGCACAGGCTGTGGCGAACAGAGCGAGGCTCAGGGCTAAAGGCGCATGGCTCAGGAACGACCGCACAAGCCATAAGCCGTGAGCCTTGAGCCATGAGTCTCGACCACGCCTTGATGCCATCGTCAGCGGACCGATGTTAGCATGCAGGCTGCAACGTTCCCGGAGCAGGTTCACCCACCAAGATGTCGTTTCAGTCCATCGCGATTGAAGGCCCGATCGGGGCTGGAAAGACCGCGCTCGCCGAGCGTCTCGCCACGCGCCTGGATGCCACGATGGTCCGAGAGGAGCACGACAACCCTTTCCTTGCAGATTTCTATGCGGGACGTCCAGGCTCGGCTCTGCAGGCACAGCTATTCTCGCTTTTGAGTCGTCATCGTCAGCAGCTCACGCTCCGGCAGAGCAACCTCTTTGCTCAGATGACGATTTGCGACTACCTCTTCGACAAGGACAAGATCTTCGCGTACTTGAACCTGGATGATAACGAGCTCTTCATTTATCAGCGGCTGTTCGACCTGCTCTCGAAGGATGTTCCCGCCCCGGATTTCGTGATCTATCTCCAAGCCCCCACCGACGTGCTCGTGCGCCGCCTGCGCGATCGGGCCGCGGCTGCCGACGGAACCGCCGAGCCCGAGCCGGATCCCGATTACCTTCGTGAGCTCAATGAGGCTTACCAGCATTTCTTCTTTCACTACAGCTCGACCCCCCTGCTCGTGGTTGAAACGTCGCAACTCGATTTGGACAGGAGCGACGAGGCGCTGGAAGACCTGATCCGCCAGATCACGACGATGAACCGGGGAACCCGATACTACGTGCCACGAACCTGACCCGTACCTCCTACTTGGGCTAACTTGGGCCCGTGCGCTACGGGCGCTGATCCCCGATCCCCGATCCCCTGAGCCCTAAGCCTTGAGCCCTAAGCCTTGAGCCCTAAGCCTTGAGCCCTAAGCCTTGACCCCTAAGCCTTGAGCCCTGAGCCCTGGTGAGCTAAAGTGCCCGAGGATGGCCTGGTTCAAGAAGACGCGGAAGCCCATCACCTCGTCCACGGCCGAAAAACCCAGTCGCGTTCCCGAAGGGCTGTGGGTGAAGTGTCCAGGGTGCGCGCAGCTCATCTACAACAAGGACCTCGAAGAAAGCCTCAACGTCTGTCCAAAGTGCGCGCATCACTTCCGCATCAGCGCCACAGAACGCCTGAAGGCAATGTTCGACGACGGAGTATTCGCCGAACATTTTCCGAATCTCATTTCGACCGACCCTCTGAAGTTCACGGATACCAAACCGTATAAGGACCGTCTCAAGAAGACTATCGAGAGCACCGGGCTCAAAGACTCCGTCATCGTCGCCACCGGACGCATCGAAGGGTTAGAGGTTGTCGTCGCGGCCATGGAGTACGCCTTCATTGGCGGGAGCATGGGCGTCGTGGCCGGCGAGAAGATCACGCGCGCGATCGAAATGGCGCTCGAGCAGCGACGGCCAGCTATTGTGGTCTCGTGCTCAGGCGGGGCCCGCATGATGGAAGGCGCGCTATCGCTGATGCAGATGGCAAAGGTCTCCGCGGCGTTGGCGCGCTTGGATCGCGCCAGACTGCCGTTTATCTCCGTCCTGACCGATCCGACAACTGGCGGCGTCACCGCGAGCTTTGCGATGCTCGGCGATCTGAATATCGCCGAACCCAAGGCGCTCATCGGCTTCGCCGGCCCCCGTGTCATCGAGCAAACGATCCGGCAGAAGCTGCCCGACGGCTTTCAGCGCAGCGAGTTCCTCGTGGAACACGGTATGTTGGATCTGGTCGTCGACAGGCGAGACCTACGGGCCACCTTGGGCCGGGTTCTCCGTTTCATGGGCGCGGAACTTGCCGATGCGCCAGCCGCCGAGCCGATACGGGCCGCGGTCGGTGCGGCGGCGCTCTAACGATCGCTCAGGCCCCCCTTGCTCGATCGCCTGTTCAGGCTCGAGAACTTCGGCATCAAACTCGGTCTCGAGAACATCGCGCTCCTCTGCGAGGCGCTGGGCCATCCTGAGCGCAGCTTTGTCACTCTTCATGTGGCAGGCACGAATGGAAAAGGCTCCGTCACCTCGATGGCCCACGCTGCGCTCGTGGCCGCCGGCGTGCCTGCTGCGCGCTACACATCACCCCACCTGGTCGACATCACGGAGCGATTCGTCATCGGCGACAAGGCGGTGGACGCAGGCACTTTTGAGACGGTCGCGCACGAGGTCCTGGATACTGCCGACCGTCTCAAAAGCACGGAAGTACTCAGCGTGCCGCCGACCTTCTTCGAGGTCACGACAGCTATCGCCTTCGAGCTGTTCCGCCGGGCAAAAATGCAGGTAGCAGTCGTTGAGGTAGGCCTCGGCGGGCGGTTCGACGCAACGAACGTCGTACGCCCTGTCGCCGGAGCCATCACCACTATCGGCCTCGACCACCAGGAGCACCTCGGGAGCACATTTGAAGCCATTGCGTTCGAAAAGGCGGGCATCATCAAGCCAGGAATGACGGTCATTGCTGGGGCCATGCCGCCAGAAGCACTCGAAGTGATCTCACAGGCGGCGACCGAGCGCGGAGCACACCTCGTCAAAGCCAGCGAGAACGTCCACGTCGTCGTCGACGTGGACGACGGCCTCGCGCAAGTCACGTTTGAGACTCCGCATACGACCTACGGCCCCCTCAGGTTGGCGTTGCGAGGAGAGCATCAGATCGGTAACGCCCTGGTGGCCGTGCGCCTGCTCGAGGCTGCGATCGAAGGCGGCGTGAATATCTCTCCAGCAGCCATCGTGCACGGCCTCGGCTCCGCGGTCTGGCCGGCCCGCCTCGAGCTTCTGGAGCTGGGTAATGGCCGTCGAGTGCTGCTCGACGCGGCCCACAACATCGAGGGCGCGACGGCGCTGGCAGCATATCTTCGGCGCTGGCATGCTCAACGTCCGGCACTCGTGGTCGGCATCATGCGAGACAAGGACGTTGATCAGATCCTCACAGCGCTTCTTCCAGTCGTCTCGCGGGTCACCGCCACGGCGGCGCCCACGCGGCGGGCACTACCGGCCGTGGAGCTGGCCGCGCGCGTCCACGCAGTCGCTTCGCACCTGCATCTGGACGTCCAAGTCACGTGTGAGCCTGATCCGATGCGTGCCGTTGAGACGACGCTCGAAGGGACCGACACAATATGCGTTGCGGGCTCGATCTTCCTTGTGGGGGCCGTACGCGAGCGCCTCGTGCACCGTGCTATTCTGCACTGACCCCCCGACAGTCTGATGACGCGCGCGCTGTATTTCTCGTGCCTCGTGTGCCTGCTTAGTGCGGGACAGAGCTTGGCGCAACAGCCCGCTCCTTCACAAACGCCTGCGCCACCGGTTCCTTCGACAGCCAGTACCTCCTCCCTGGTCTGCCAAGAAAATGGAGCGGGTCGAAGCGAACCACTGGCGACTCACCGGACAGAGTGAGATCGAGGTTGCACCTGGCGTGAAGCTCTTTGCTGAGGAGATCGACATCTTTCTCGACACCAACCGCGTCGTGGCGAGCGGAAACGTCGTCTTCGCGAACACCGAGGGCCAAATCGCCGCCGAGCGTGTCGAGTTCGACATCACGGCGGGCAGCGGCACCTTCCATCAGGCGTCGGGGATCTTTTCGCTCGGCAACACCGTTGACCGCACGCAGTTTGCCAATCAGGATGCTGACGTGTACTTCTACGGCGACACCGTCGAAAAAGTCGGTGATCGTACGTATCGGATCACGCGCGGTGGTTTCACGACGTGCGTGCAGCCGACGCCACGGTGGGAAGTCACGAGCGGACGCGTGACGTTGAACCTGAATGAGTACGCCTTCGCGCGAAATATGGTGCTCAAGGTGAAAGGCGTCCCCATCCTGTATTTGCCTGCGATCTACTACCCGATTCAGGACGACGACCGCGCCACCGGGTTCCTGATGCCGACCTACGGCTCGTCGACTTTCCGCGGGCCGACCATTAGCAACGCCTTCTTCTGGGCGACGGGGCGCAGTCACGATGCGACGTTCTTCCACGACTGGTACACACGAAGCGGGCAAGGCGCCGGCGGCGAGTTCCGGTACCTCTCTGGCGCGCAGTCATCTGGCAACGTCCGTCTGTACGGATTGTCTCAGAAAGAGACGACGTACAACCAGGGCGGTTCGGTGACGGTGCTGCCGGCGAACAATAGCTTTCAAGTCACGAGCACGGTGAATCAACGGGTGAACAACGCCGTTCGCGCCCGCGTGTTCGTTGACTACTTTTCAGACGTACAAACACAACAGCTCTACCAGCAGAACTTCTACCAGGCCACCCAAGCTCGACGCACCATCGAGGGCAGCCTGAGCGGAGTTTTCGGAATCACGTCGGCCAGCGCGCAATACGCGCGGAAGGAGATCATCACCAGCCCGACACGGTCGACCGTCTACGGGCATACACCTCGGTTGCTCGCCAGCATTGCGCCGCAGATGCTGTTCGGAATGCCGCTGTATGCGTCGCTCAATACGGAGTACGCGTACGTTCCAGATCGGCAGATCTTGAATGGAGTGATTACGGCGGACAGGTCTCTGAACAAATGGGATCTGGCGCCGGCGGTTCGAATGCCGTTGTCAAAATTGACCTATCTGTCGGTGAACACGAGTGCGTCGTACCGCAGCACGTACTATTCACGCAGCATCGACGACCAGGGCAATTTCGTCCCGACGCCGTTGCTGCGTCAGTTCTTGTCGCTCCGGTCGGACTTCACCGGGCCGGTGCTGACGAAGATCTGGGACACGCCGAACAGCCGGTCGACGGAGCGCATGAAACATCTCATCGAGCCAACGTTGGCGGTCGACTACACGACGGAGATTGCCAACCAGGCCAATGTGCCGATCCTCAATGACCAGTCCGATTTCGTCGTTGGTGGCGCGGCCCGAGTGACCTACGGCGTGAACAATCGATTTTTTTTCCGCGGCCGCGCGATGGGGGAGGTGCGCGGCCCAACGCGCGAGTTCGTGACCATTGGACTACAGCAGACCTACTACTCCAATCTTCAGTCGAGCCTGTTCGACACATCGTATGTATCGCGGCGCCCCCGTGCGGTGGACCTTTCGCCAATAGCCCTGACCGCCCGTGTATCGCCCACGACCACGTTCGACACCAACGCGCGGCTCGAGTACGACGTCAACGGAAACGGCCTTCAGATGCTGACAGCGGGCGGCTCGGTCAACGGCGCGCTCACCTCCGCGAACGTGAGCTATTCCCGTCAGAGACCCAGTTCGGCCTCCGCGGTGAACAGCTTTCTGTCCGGCTCGTCGACCTTGAGGTTGCTCGAAGGGCGGGTCACAGGCGCTTACGCGCTCAGCTGGGATATTGCTCGCGCCTATGTCGCCAGCCAGACCATGATGGCGTCGTACATGGCGCAGTGCTGCGGATTTCAAGTGGAAGCGCAGAATTTTCGCTACCCGCCTTCTAGCGGCATTCCACTATCCTCCGATCGCCGGATCAACTTTTCAGTCGTGCTGGCCGGCCTCGGGAGCTTTTCCAACTTTTTCGGCGCCTTCGGGGGCGGGTCAACGGTGCGCTGACGTGAAGGGACTCATTCTGAGCGGCGGAAAAGGTACGCGGCTGAGGCCGCTTACCTACACGAGCGCGAAACAGCTCGTGCCGATCGCGAACAAGCCTGTTCTCTTCTACGGAATCGAGGCCATGGCAGCCGCCGGGCTCAGCGAGATCGGCATCGTCGTCGGAGACACGCAGGCCGAGATCCGCGCGGCCGTTGGTGATGGCTCCCGCTGGGGCGTTCGCGTAACCTACATCGCGCAGGAGGCGCCCCTTGGCCTCGCGCACGCCGTGAAGATTAGCGAGTCGTTTTTGGAAGGCGAACCCTTCGTGATGTACCTCGGCGACAATCTGTTGAACAGGGGGATTACGCGATTCGTGGAGGAGTTTGCTCGTGAGCAACCAGCCGCGCAAATCCTTCTGGCGCGCGTGCCGGATCCGCAAATGTTCGGGGTGGCCGAGCTGAAGGACGGCCGCGTCGTCCGGTTGGTGGAGAAGCCCAAGGAACCTATCGGCGATCTGGCGCTGGTGGGTGTCTATATGTTCGGGCACCAGATCTTCGAGTCGGTGAACCGTATTCGCCCGAGCCTTCGAAACGAGCTCGAGATTACCGACGCGATTCAGGACCTCATTGACCGTGGCCTGACCGTCAGGCCCCACATTGTCGATGGGTGGTGGAAGGATACCGGTAAGCTTGAGGACATGCTCGAGGCTAACCGGTTGATTCTGGAGACATTCGAGCGACGGATCGAAGGACAGCTGGACGAACTGAGCCGCGTCGAGGGCAAGGTCGTAATCGAGGCCGGAGCCGTCGTCGAGCGGTCCGTTATTCGAGGGCCGGCAATCATCGGGCGCGGCGCGAGGATCATCCAGTCGTACATTGGACCGTTCACGTCGATCATGAACGACGTGGAAGTGCAGGAGACCGAGATCGAGCACAGCATCGTGCTCGAAGGATCGAGCCTGCGCGATCTGTCCAACCGCGTGATCGACAGCCTGATCGGCAGGAACGTGCGCATCTACCGAGAACCGGTGAAGCCGAGCGCCTACCGTTTCATGCTTGGAGACAATTCGGAGGTCGGCATCAGATGGTGAAACCTGCGACGTACGCGGCGCCGGAGACCAAGCACCCGCGTATCGAGGGCGTGAAGACGAAGGCCCTGCGCCTGATCCCGGACGAGCGCGGTTGGCTGATGGAGATCCTTCGTTCGGACGATGAGCTGTTCACGCGATTCGGACAGGTGTATGTCTCTGCCACCTATCCCGGCGTGGTCAAGGCGTGGCACTACCACGAGAAACAGGTCGATAACTTCGCGTGTGTCGCCGGGATGGTGAAGTTGGTCCTCGTGGATACTCGTCCGGATTCACCGACCAACGGCGCGATCAACGAATTCTTCCTCGGCGCGCAGAACCCGATGCTCGTGCAGGTGCCGAATCTCGTCTATCACGGGTGGAAGTGCATCAGTCCAGAGGTGTCTCTCGTTGTGAACGTGCCAACCGAGCCCTATCACTACGAGGAACCGGACGAATACCGGATCGCGCCGCACGAGACGCTGCCTTACGATTGGACCCGGAAGGATGGTTGAGGTCCTCGTCACCGGCGGCGCTGGATTCATCGGGAGTAACTTCGTTCGATATGCCCTCGACACGCATCCCGACTGGCGCGTCACAACGCTCGACAAACTCACGTATGCCGGCCGGCGAGAAAACCTCCACGATGTGATGGCCAATCCTCGCCATGAGTTCGTGCACGGCGATATTGGGGACGCGCGCCTGAGCGCGCCACTGGTCGAGCGCGCGGAGATCGTGGTGCACTTCGCCGCCGAGACCCACGTCGACCGATCGATCATGGCGGCTGGAGATTTCATCCGGACCGATGTGGAGGGAACGTTCGTCCTGCTCGAAGCGGCCCGGAGGGCGGAGCATCTCCGCCGCTTCGTGCAAGTCTCCACCGACGAGGTGTACGGCAGCGTGCCGACCGGAGCCAGCGTCGAGACCGATGAGCTCAAGCCTCGCAATCCGTATGCGGCTAGCAAAGCAGGCGCCGATCGACTTGCCTACAGCTACTTCGCGACCTACGGGCTGCCCGTCCTGATCACTCGCGCGTCAAACAACTACGGTCCGTATCAGTTTCCCGAGAAGGTCATCCCTCTTTTTGTCACCAACGCCATCGACGATTTGTCCGTGCCCCTCTACGGCGACGGCAAGAACGTTCGCGACTGGCTGCACGTCGGGGATCATTGTCGAGCCATCGACCTTCTGCTCGAGCGCGGCGTCGGCGGCGAGGTGTATAACATCGGCGGCGGCAACGATGTCATGAACGTCGATCTGACGCATCGGATCCTGGCGGCCCTCGACAAGCCAACCTCGCTCATCAGGCCTGTGCCGGATCGGCTTGGACACGACCGTCGATACAGTCTCGACACGACGAAGCTTCGTCATCTCGGCTGGGCCCCGCAGGTGCCATTCGGAGACGGGCTCCGCGCGACCATCGACTGGTATCGCGGCAACGAATGGTGGTGGAGACCCATCAAGGAACACGACGCCGCCTTCCGCGCGTACTATCACGCGCAATACGAAAACCGGTGAGTTCGCCTCGCCATATTCTGGTCACCGGCGCCGCTGGATTCGTGGGCGGCCATCTCGTTCAGCATCTGGCCGCCAACCATGACGTTGTCGCGTGGACCCGTTCAACGCCATTGGCTGAGATCGCGGGACTCGCACGATGGCAGCGCGTCGACCTGCTCGATCGCGCCGCCGTTCGGCAGGCCATTCGAGATGTGCGGCCCGACGTTGTCTATCATTGCGCGGGTGATTCCCGCGTCGTGCAGTCGTGGAACGACACGGCGCGGAAACTCGCCGACAACGTGCTCGCCACTCACTTCTTGTTCGACGCCCTGCGCCGCGCAGAGGTGTCCTGCCGCGTCCTTGTGCCCGGCTCCGGGACGGTTTACGCCCCTTCGGATCGACCGATTACCGAGGATGGTGCGATCGCGCCCGCCAGCCCCTACGCCGTGAGCAAACTTGCTCAAGAACAGCTCGGTTTGCGAGCGGTGGCTGAGGATGATCTGGACGTGATCGTGACAAGATCGTTCAATCACACAGGTCCCAGGCAAACCCCCGCATTCGTAGCGCCAAGCATCGCTCGTCAGATCGCCCTGATCGAACAGGGGGCCCTCGAACCCACGATTCGCGTGGGCAATCTCGAACCACGCCGCGACCTGACCGATGTTCGAGACGTGGTCCGAGCCTACGTCGCTTTGATGGATTCCGGCACGCCCCGAACGATCTACAACGTGGCGTCTGGGCAGGGGCGAACGATCGGCTCCATCCTCGAGGCGCTCATCTCGCGGGCGCGCGTGCCCGTCAAGGTGGAAACGGACCCGGTGCGCCTTCGATCCGAGGACACCCCAGCCATCGTTGGCGACTCGACGCGGCTGCGTCGCGCCACGGGATGGCAGCCTGAGCTTTCATTCGATCGCATGCTGGACGACCTGCTAGAGTACTGGAGGGAACAGGTCAGTGAAACGTGCTGAGCGTATTGCACAAGTCGTAGCGGGGGCACTCGCCGGAACCGCTCTGTGTGTCGCTCCATTGCTCACCACGAGCTGCGCCCCTCGGTACGTCATCTCCGCGCCAAGCGATAGCCCGCAGGTCACGCCGCCGCGCGATAGCGTGACTCGGCATGTGGTGCTGATCTCGGTCGACGGCTTGCGACCCGACGCAATCGAGAAGTTTGAGGCGCCAACGCTTCGGAGGCTCGTGAGCAAGGGAAGCTACTCGCTCAGTGCCAGCACGATCCTGCCGAGCAAGACGCTGCCCTCGCACACATCGATGCTGACGGGCGTGCCGCCAGACCGGCACGGCATCGTGTGGAACGATGCTCGGGCGACACAGACCGACGACGTGGCGCTTCCCACCATCTTCACAGTCGCCAGGTCCAACGGATATCGAACGGCTGCCTTCTTCAGCAAGTCGAAGTTTCACTCGCTGCAGCGGCCGGGGACGCTGGATTACTCAAAGGCTCCAGGGGGCTGGTTCGGCCGTTGGTCGAGCGATCGGATTGTGACGGATGTTGAAACGTATCTCGGAACTGCCCGACCGAACGTGCTGTTCGTCCATTTGGCCGACCCCGATGCGGCCGGGCACCAGCACGGCTGGATGAGCGCCGACTATGGCCGGGGTGTGCTATCCGCGGATGCGGCCATCGCTAAGGTGCTCGTCGCCGCGGACCGTGCGTACGGCCCCGGTGAGTATTCCCTGATCGTCACTGCCGATCACGGTGGCCACGATCGCGATCACGGCAGCAGCGACTCGCGTGACGTGACCATCCCCTGGATTGCATGGGGGCAAGGCGTGATTCCTGGCCGGCTTGCCGGTGCTCCTATTCACACGATGGACACGGCAGCGACAGTGTTGTGGGTGCTCGGCCTCAGCGAACCCCCCGATTGGACCGGCGTGCCAGTCATGAATGCCTTCCATGCGCCAAGTACCCGAACGGGCAGCGCTCTTCTGCGCTGATCGCCCTTCCTCTCCGCCAAGAGTCGACGACACATGTTCGAGGCCGCCGAGCTCGGCAGCACGGTCTCCAAAGCGGACTACAAGGCACAGGCGCCTCAGATCCGATCTGGTCTACTCGACGCGCAGATCCGCTTGCGCGAACACGGGGCCTTCCCCGTAATCGTGGTCTTTGCGGGCGTCGACGGCGCCGGCAAGGGCGAAACGGTCAATCTGCTCAACGAGTGGATGGATCCCCGGTGGCTGGTCACGAGGGCGTTTGGCGAGCCTTCCGATGAGGAGCGCGAACGGCCTCCCTATTGGAGGTATTGGCGAGCGCTCCCTCCCCGCGGACGCGTCGGCCTCTTTCTCAGTTCTTGGTACTCACCGCCCATCCTCGACCGCGTATATCGGCGCATTGACAGCGACGAATTCGACGAACGCCTGACCCGAATCGCGCGCTTCGAACAGGCCCTCGCCGACGAGGGCGCGCTCATCCTGAAGTTTTGGATGCACCTGAGAAAGTCCGACCAGAAGAAACGCCTCAAGGCGCTGGAGAAGGATCCTCTGACGCGCTGGCGCGTCACGGAGCGACAGTGGGACCACTGGGATCTGTATCAGAAGTTCGTCGCCGCCGCCGAGCGGGGCATCCAACAGACCAGCACGGCTCAAGCGCCGTGGACCATCGTCGAAGGACTCGACGAGCGATATCGGAGCTTGACCGTTGCGCGGATGATCCTCGATGCGATCCGCAATCGCGCCAAGGAGCCACCGACCAGGGTCGCGCTGCCACGACAGGTTCGCACGGTGAAGATCCCCGCGGGATCCACGATTCTCGAGCGGCTCGACATGTCGTCAAGCATCGGTGACGAAGATTTCGCGCGGGAGCTCGAGGCCTGTCAGGGACGATTGAACCTGGCCCACCGAAAGACGAGCGCCAAGGGAATCTCGAGTGTCCTCGTATTCGAGGGCTGGGATGCAGCGGGCAAGGGCGGGGCCATCAGGCGAGTGACGGCGGCGCTCGATGCCCGGTCGTCTCAGGTGATTCCCATCGCCGCGCCGACTGACGAGGAGCGAGCCCAACACTATCTCTGGCGATTCTGGCGCCAACTGTCCCGTGCCGGCAACGTGACGATCTTCGACCGCAGCTGGTACGGCCGTGTTCTGGTCGAGCGCGTTGAGAAGTTCGCCGCGCCCATGCAGTGGCTGCGCGCCTACAGCGAGATCAATGACTTCGAGGAACAACTTGTCGAGCACGGCATCGTCCTCGCGAAGTACTGGCTCCACATCACGCCCGACGAACAGCTGCGCCGTTTCAAGGAACGAGGGGAGTCGCCGTTCAAGCGGTGGAAGCTGACAAGCGATGACTGGCGGAACCGGGAGAAATGGCAGGAGTACTCGCTCGCGGTGAACGAGATGGTCGAGCGGACGTCGACGCGCGTCGCTCCGTGGACGCTCGTCGAAGCCAACGACAAAAATTACGCCCGCATCAAAGTACTCAAGACCCTGTGCGATCGGCTGGAGGCGGCGAAAGGCTAGACATTCGTCGTGCTCTAGGCGAACATATATCGAAAGCTGGATGATCGCCTTGGAAACAGCCCCACTTCTCTTCGATCTTGGAAGGCGGGCGCCGACGACGCGCCAGGTCGCCGAACTCGTCAAAGCAGGCGGTCCGGACGCGCTGACCGACGCTGAGCGTCGGGCCGACGCCGCGCGATACCAGGAGGTGTGCTGTCGCTCGGCGCTCAATGCCGTCCAGGGGATGCCGTTTGCCTGGACACTCAATCCCTATCGCGGATGCACCCACGGTTGCCATTACTGTTACGCCCGCCGGTATCACTCGCAGTTCGAGCTCGGCGCAGACGATGAGTTCGCCTCGATCATTTTTGTCAAGACCAACGTCGTGGACGTACTGCATCGCGAGCTGGACAAGCCGTCATGGCGCGGCGAACTGGTCGCTTTGGGCACCGCCACGGATTGCTACCAGCCAATTGAAGGGCACTACAAGCTGACCCGGCGCTCTCTCGAGGTGCTTTGCGCGCACAAGAATCCGGCCAGCGTGGTCACAAAGGGGCCGATGATCGTTCGTGACAAGGATGTGCTCGTCGAGCTGTCCACGGTCGCCAGCTGCACCGTGTGTGTGAGCGTTCCGTGCGTGGACGACGATGTCTGGCGGACTTTGGAACCGGGAACGGCGCCTCCGCTTCAGCGGCTGCGCGCCGTTCGTGAGCTCGTGGACGCCGGAGTACACGCGGGCGTGCTGATGAGCCCGATCGTCCCGGGCATCTCGTCGAAGCCCGCGCTTCTAGAACGCACGATCAAGGCGATAGCCGATCATGGTGCGCGCTTCGTCGGCTCCAACGTGATGCACCTGCAGGGCGGCACCCGAGATCACTTCATGGGTTGGCTTGAACGTGAGTTTCCGGCACTTGTGGATGGGTATCTCAGGCTCTACTCTGGAAACTACGCGCCACAGGCCTACCGAAAGGAAGTAAAGAACACCATCGGACGTTTAAAACAGAAGCACGGGCTGGGCGCAGCATCGTAGGGCGGGTCCTTCCGCCTTCGCTTGAGCTACGGCGGACCGCCGAAGCCTTGGCGGAGGCAGGTTCGGACCCGTCGTCCGGAGCCCTTCTACACCGCGACCGCGTTGGGATCGGTCGCTGCAACCAAGCGCGGCCCCACGGTCTCGACAACGACTTGGTCGCCGTCGAGCGTTGCGCGGAAGCTATTCGTCTCCTTCCACCGCTGGCTGAGTGGAAGCTTGATCCGATCGTCGATCACACGCTTCAGGAATCTGGCACCGTAGGCCATGCTGTAGCCTTCGGCCACGAGCTTCTCGAGCGCCTCAGGCTCGACGATCAGCGACTTGTTCCACTGCCTCAACGTCGTCGTCACTTGGTCGATGTATTTGAGCGCGATCAGCCGAACTTCGTCTTTCGTGAGGGGCTGAAAAATCACGACTTGGTCGATTCGGTTCCGGAACTCGGGTGGGAACCGCCGCTCGAGATCGCGGTTGATCTCACCTTGGATTTGCTCCATCGGCACTTGTCCGGAGCGGAAGCCCATGGAACTCTGCAGCTTGCGAAAATGCTCGGACCCTGCGTTCGACGTCATGATCACGATGGCGTCCGAGAGATATACCCGCTTGCCGCGGCCGTCGGTCAACCATCCTTCATCGAACGCCTGGAGGAACAGATTCAACAGGCTCGGGCTGGCTTTCTCGACCTCGTCCAACAGCACGACCGTGCACGGATTGTCCTTCAGCTGATTCGTGAGAATTCCACCGCGCTCGCTGCCGACGATGCCGCGAGGCATGCCGATGAGTTTATCGATCGACACGCCGCCGTCCTGATACTCGGACATGTCGATGCGGATCATCTTTTTCTCATCGCCGTACAGGAACTCCGCCACCGCCTTCGCCAGTTCGGTCTTGCCCACTCCTGTGGGTCCAAGGAATAGAAGCACGCCGTCTGGGCGATCGAAGCCGTCTTTGAGCGGACCCTTGTTGAGTACGAGCCGATGCGCAAGCGCCTCGACGGCCTTCTTCTGACCAATGACCCGCCGGCCGAGACGCTGCTCGACGTCCTTGAATCGGTCACCGACATCGCGAAACACCATGTCGGCCGGAATCTGCGCGGCGGTCGAGATGACGTCGATGACGTCGTCCGACTTCACCTCCCAGCGCCGGTCGATCTCTGCGCGCACGGCGGCCGTGTCGAGCCACCCAATGACCTTGTCCGGAAGGTGAAGATGCCGCTGATATCGCGTCGACATCTCCAGTGCCGTTTCGATGGCCTCGTCCAGCAGCCGGACGGAATAGTTGCGCTCGAGGCGCGAGCGCAGGCTGAATAGGATGCGCCGCGTTTCTTCGAGCGTGGGCTCGTTGATCTGTACCGAACGGAAGCGACGGGCGAGCGCCTCGTCCTCCTGGATGTACTCCTTGTATTCGCTTAGCGTGGTGGCGCCGATGATGCGAACCTCGCCTCGCGCGAGCACCGACTTGAAGATGTTCGCCGCGTCAGAGGGGGCGCCTAACGCGGAGCCAGCACCGACCAACGTGTGCGCTTCGTCCACAAAAAGAATCAGGTGAGGCCGCTCTTTGATCTCGCGGATCACGTTCTGAATTCGATCCTCGAACATCCCGCGGAGCATAGTCCCGGCGACCATGCTGTTCATCTGGAGGTTGATCACCTGGCAGTCGCGCAGCCGGACGGGCACGCTGTCTGGCTCGAACTCGATGCGACGTGCCAGTCCCTCGACAATGGCCGTTTTTCCGACACCCGGTTCGCCGATGAGCATCACCGAATTTGACCGCTCGCGGTGACACAGGATCTCCAACACTTGTTGGATTTCGTCGTCGCGGCCGTAGACAGGGGCGATCTTGTCCTGACGCGCGAGCAGGTTCAGATTCGTCGCGAAGTTCTTCAGCACCGGCGGCAGCTCGAACCGCTTGCGCAGGCGCTCCTCGCGAATCTCGTGGTCCCGCATCCGGGTCGCAATGCGTGAGACCAGCACATCCGGCTCCACACCGTGATGACGAATGATCGAGACAGGAACCCCTTGACTCTCCTCGCAGATTGCCGAAAAGAGGTCCGACGATTCGATGGTCTGGCGACCGGCGCGGCTCGCCTGGTGAAACGCCAGCTTGAACACGAGCTTCGTGGTCGGCGCCACGCGCACCTCGTGACCGGCAGAGGTCGGTAGCTCCTGCAAGTGCCCTTCAAGCGCCTGGACGATTTCGTGAGGGTTGAGCTCGAGGTCGCGCATGACCTGAGAAAACGTGTCCCACTCTATCTGCGCGAACGCCAAGAAGATGTGCTCATTGGTGATCAACCCGTGATCGCGGCGCCGCGACTCGTCGAGCGCGCGGTCCACGACTCGCTGTGCCGATTCACCAATCTTGCTTTGAGCGATGTCAAAGTCTTCCACGGAACCATCGCCTCCTGGACCCGGGTCCCTTTTCAGGACCAATTCGAGTCTGCCTCTACCTTAGGCAAGACGCGAGCCACCCGGGATGCGCGCGAAGTAGGCCAGTTTCGCGGGTGTTGTGCACCATTTCTACGGCTGACCCCACTTTAGGTACAGTCGGCATGAAGTGGGTGCTGGTTTAGTACACGGACTGGCTAATCCTTATAATGAGTGCATGGTGCGCGTACGTATAACGGTGGCCATGGTTCTGACGGCATTTAGCAGCTCCGCGATGGCCCAGACGCCGCAGCCATTTCCCAGGCCTGGTGAGCCAAGGCCGGGCGAGTCGCGGCCCGCACAGGCGCCGCCAGCGCCGAAGCAGCCAACACCGGCGGCACCCACGCCGGCGCAGCCGGCCACTGGAAACACTCAGCCAGCCTCCACTGCGCCCGCCGATCCCAAGGCATCGCCGACCCAAGCGCAGCTTGGCTTACCGATTTACCCAGCGGCGCAGTTCTTGTCCTCTTTCGACGCGGGGCGCGGACAGCGCTACTTCATCTTCGGCACGACCGCGTCCTACGGCGAGATCGTGACCTACTACAAGACCTACTTGGAGAAAGGCGGCGAACAAGTGTTCCGCGAGCCGCCCACACACATGTTCGAGGTCGGACGTTTTCGTGAAGACTCGATGGCATTCCCTCCAGGCGTCACAGTCAAGGACTGGACATGGGGGGGATCGTCCGGGTACCCGAACCCGAAGCTAGGCGCGCAACCTGCGCGCTTCCCCACGATCATCATGATCGTCCCAGCGCTGCCCACCGCGTCCACTGGTCGATGAACCGTCGGCGATGTCCGCCGGAGCGAGGCCCCGACTCGAAACGCTGACTCAGTGGTTGAATGCCTCGCGAGAGGGTCGCGAGACGGCGTTGCAGCGGACGCTCGACCACATTCGAGCGATGGACCCCGCGCTTCACGCCTGGGTGCAAGTGCTGCCGCAGTCGCCGGCCGGCGATGGAGCGCTTGCCGGGGTCCCATTCGGCGTGAAGGACATCATCGAGACGCGCGGCTTGTCCACCGAATACGGCTCGCCGATCTACAAGGGCCGAATCGGCACAGCCGATGCCGCGATCGTTCGCGAGCTTCGCCAACACGGTGCGGTTCTGCTCGGGAAGACGCAATCCACGCCCTTTGCGTATCGAACCCCGTCTCCCACACACAACCCGCGAAACATGGAACACACGCCAGGCGGAAGCTCCAGTGGATCAGCCGCCGCCGTCGCTGCAGGTATGGTGCCGATCGCGATTGGTACGCAGACCAAAGGGTCGGTGCTCCGGCCGGCTTCTTATTGCGGCGTCACGGGATTCAAGGCCAGCCACGGTCTTCTACCGATGGAAGGCGTGCTTCCGTTCGCGAAGAGCCTCGACACGCTCGGGTTCTTCACGCACACACCGGCCGACATGCTCGCGCTCTGGGACTCAATGGGACGTCCCACGGGCCAGACGGAGGATGTTCCACTGGCTGTGCCTGAGCCGATGCCGGAGCTGGAGCCCGCTATGCAGGCGGCCTTCACCGATGCGCTCTCGCTCTTGCGAAGCGCCGGCGCGTCCATCCGGACGATCGACATCTCTCGAGTGCTTACCGCCGTGTCCGAAGCGGCTGAAACCGTGATGCTCTACGAGGCTGCTCTAGTCCACCGCCAAAGGTTCGACGAGCACGGTTCTCGGCTCGGGGATGTTGCAGATGTGGTTCGCGAGGGCCTTCAAATCTCGGCGCAGCGATACGACGAAGCGAAGCGCGCGATCGCAGACTACCGATCGACGGTTGCCGGAATCTTCAAGGCCACTCCGGTAATCGTGGTTCCGGCCGCGACAGGTCCAGCCCCGCCGCTCAGCGCTGGATCTACGGGCGATCCGGCGATGAACACACCGTGGACCGCATTGGGATCACCGGCTATCTCCATTCCGATGCCGATGCACAAGGGTCTCCCGCTCGGGCTGCAACTGACCGCGGATCACGGTCAGGATGCCCGACTCCTTCGTACCGCTGTGCGGATACACGGCATGCTCGCGCGTGAGAGCGCTCGTGTCTTTGTGGCTTCCGGCTTAAGCCGGAAGCTACACCGTGCGTGGCCTATCCTTCGTGTCCTTCGTGATCTCCGTGGCCCAAAGCTTCGTGGCCTTCGTGGCCCGAGTCTACTCGGCGGTCGTTGATGTCGCAGCGGGCCCGCTCTCTCGGACCGACTTCAACGCCAGTCGCTCCTCACGATTGGGATCCTTGACCACCTTGCAGTCATTACCCAACAGCATCGTCGGGTAGCCTGCGCTCTCGAAGGCTGGCCAGTTCGGCAGATCTGCGTGATTGGGGTTGCCGTGGCGGGCAAAAGCGGCCCATGCGGCGCTCATCTTGTGAGCGAGCGCATATCGTTCCTGCCCGGCACCGGTCATCGAGCCCGCAACGTCCACGTTGTACAGAACGAACGGGATGTCGAGCGTGTGGTAGGACTTCATCTGGCCGCCATGGACCGGCGAACGCCAGTTGAAATAGTACAGATACGACGGCGCTTTACCTTGTGCCGACTTCAGTTCGCCAAGCTGCTGCGCGTTTGCGCGGCGCGTGTTGTCGGCGTTCATGATCAGCCACACGTCGGTGTTGCTGATTCCAGTGTGCGTCTTGCGGTAGAGCGCGATCAGATCGCGCGCCCTCGCCTCGTCGTTCCGCGCGATGCGCTTCACGCGTGTCAGCATGTCCTCGGCGGTCATCTCGAGCGGGGGTGGCGGATCGTTCCATCCGTCTTCGGTTTCGACAGAGCCCATCATCAGGGGAACGTCCGCCGAGACGCTCGGCGCATCCGGCGACCACTGATCTCGCGGGAGCGACTTTCCGTCCACAACCGGTCCACCACCGAGCCCTTGGATGCGAGGCTGAGCGAAGAACGCCTCCTGCAGCCGCTGCCACGGCATCTGTTGAATCTGGTCGAGCTGACCGGGTTTCAGCCCCAACTTGTTGAGGTACTGCTCGACCGCGCGCGTGGCGTTTTCTCGAGTGGCACCCCTGAACGCTGAGCCGCTCATGGCGATCGCACGATGGAAGAGGCCCTTTGCCGACGGCATCGCCATCAAGGTTGTCACTTTGCCGCCGCCCCCCGATTGTCCGAACACCGTGACGTTGCCGGGGTTCCCGCCGAACCCTGCGATGTTCTCTTTGACCCAGCCGAGAGCAGCGACGATGTCCTGCATGCCGACGTTGCTGGAGTTCGCCCAACGCTCGCCCGCCCCGACGTCGGCGAGATGGAGAAAGCCGAACATGTTCAGGCGGTGATTCACCGACACCACGACAACGTCTTCCTTGCGAGCGAGGTTGGTGCCGTCGTACAGCAACCAGTTGCCCGAGCCCCCAGCGAAGCCACCGCCATGAAGCCACACCATGACCGGCCGGTTGCCGCTGCCGAGACCCGGGGTGAAGACGTTGATGGACAAGCAGTCTTCGCCCATCGGCTCCCGACGGTCGAGCGACCACACTTCGGAGATCGGACCGTCCGGATCCTGCGGTGCGCGGCTGCTCACCTCGACGCAGTCCCGAATTCCCGTCCACGGTGCCGGTTTGACGGGCGGCATGAAACGGTTGGAACCGGCAGTCGAGGCACCATACGGCACGCCCCAGAACTGGTTGACGCCGTAACGAACGACGCCGCGCATTCTGCCGGCGCCGGTCTGGACAGCCGGCGTCATGGGCAGGCCTCGAATGTCCTGCGCCCACGCGCGCGCGAAGGCGCCGTCCACGAGGAAGCCGGCAGCAGCCAGCGATCCAGTTCCAAGAAACGTTCGCCTGTCGATCCGCCAGAGGTGTGTCATGGTTCGCTCCTAGAGTGACCAAGAAGATAACTCCCAACGGCCAAGACAGCCAACCTCCCAAGCTTTGGGAGTTGGACAAGGAGCGTTGGGAGTTGGGAGTTACTGCTTTACGTAAATCTCCCCGGCCTTTTTGAACTCCTCGGCCTTCTCGCGCATGCCTTCTCGCAGGCCATCGACACTCGTCAGGTTGTGCGCGGCCGCGTAGTCGCGCACCTGCTGCGTCAACTCCATCGAGCAGAACTTTGGTCCACACATCGAGCAGAAATGCGCCACCTTCGCGCCATCGGCTGGGAGCGTCTCATCGTGATACGCGCGCGCAGTGACGGGATCCATCGCGAGATTGAACTGGTCTTCCCACCGGAACTCGAAGCGCGCCTTCGACAGCGCATCGTCCCAGGCCTGCGCACGAGGATGGCCCTTGGCGAGGTCGGCGGCATGCGCCGCGATCTTGTACGCGATCACGCCGGCCTTCACGTCGTCGCGATTTGGCAAACCGAGGTGTTCCTTGGGTGTCACGTAGCACAGCATCGCCGTGCCATACCAGCCGATCATTGCAGCGCCTATGGCGGAAGTGATGTGGTCGTATCCGGGAGCCACGTCGGTCGTGAGGGGCCCGAGCGTGTAGAAGGGCGCTTCGCCGCACCACTCGAGCTGCTTCTCCATGTTCTCTTTAATGAGGTGCATGGGGACGTGGCCCGGTCCCTCGTTCATCACCTGCACGTCGTACTCCCAGGCAATCCTGGTGAGCTCGCCCTGCGTCTTCAGCTCGGCAAACTGCGGCTCGTCGTTGGCGTCGGCTATCGAACCAGGCCGAAGGCCGTCGCCCAGTGAAAACGAGACGTCGTAGGCGCGCATGATTTCGCAAATTTCGCGGAAACGTGTGTACAGGAAGTTTTCCTGATGATGGGAGAGGCACCACTTGGCCATGATCGAGCCGCCGCGCGACACGATGCCTGTTACTCGGCGTGCCGTGAGCGGCACGTAGCGAAGCAGCACGCCAGCATGCACCGTGAAATAGTCCACGCCTTGCTCGCATTGTTCGATGAGCGTGTCGCGATACAGCTCCCACGTGAGATCTTCCGGCTTCCCGCCGGCCTTCTCGAGTGCCTGATAAATCGGCACCGTGCCGATGGGCACTGGTGAGTTACGGATGATCCACTCACGCGTTTCGTGGATATTCTTGCCCGTCGAAAGGTCCATGACCGTGTCGGCACCCCAGAGCGTTGCCCACTGGAGCTTCTCGACTTCATCCTCGATCGACGAGCGAACCGCGGAGTTTCCGATGTTCGCATTGATCTTGACGAGGAAATTGCGGCCGATGACCATCGGCTCGAGCTCGAGGTGATTGATGTTCGCAGGGATGATCGCGCGCCCACGGGCGACCTCGGCCCGCAGGAACTCCGACGGCAGCCCTTCGCGCGCTGCGATGAACTCCATCTCCGGCGTAATTTCGCCGCGACGCGCATAGTACAGCTGTGTGCCCACATGTCCTGTGGCGCGGCGCGCTGCAATCCATGGCTCCCTGAGCTTGGGCAGACCGACACGCACGTCGTGGCCTTGCGGGCCACTCGTGTCGTACAGGCGGATCGGTGGTTCGCCGCCGCTCAGGATCACCTCGCGCACTGGCACGCGCACGCTGATCTCCGGACCGAGAGGGGTCAGCTTCGCGTCACGCTCTTCGTAGATCTTGCGAGAATTCGGATAGGCCGAAGCGAAATCGATCATGATGCTCTCTGAAGGCGGGAATCGCTGGGGATCGCCGCACTCCCTCCGCCGGTTTCAACCGGATCAGGTTCCAAGGGTTTGTCTCAATCCCCACACCCTTCGACGTGGCTCGGAGTGACCTGAGCCTTCGAAGGCCACGAGGGATACCCCTGGCGGTCTGGCTGGATTATAACGTCCGAATCGTACCTGAACAGAACGAAGAATCCAGAACGGCACACGACTGAACGATAATCGTGTCATGCGAATTGTGTTGCTGTTCAGCTTGCTGACGTTCGCCAGCGGCGCCAACCTGATCGGCCAGGCGCAGACTGCGCCGACGCAACCACCACAAACACAGCCACCACGAACCACCGCGCCGGCTCCGACCACGACTCCACGTCGCCCGACGCCGGCTGCAACCCGTAGCGGGATGGCCATTACCGTAACAGATACGGCAGGCGCGACCTTACCTGGTGTGCGTGTTGATGTTCTCGGATTCAGCGACAGAAGCGCTGAGACCAATGCGAGCGGTCAACTCAATCTGCCTGGTCTCCAAGCCGGGACCTATCGCCTGCGGTTCACTGGTGACGGTGTGATTTCATTCGAGCGTGAGGTGGTGCTGCGCGCCGGACAGGTGTCAGACATCGATATCGCGCTCAATCCTGCTCCGCGAAGCCGTATCGAACCCACTCCGGCGCCGGTGGCAGCCGCACCGCCACCAGTCATAGCGCCGGTCGGTCCGGCTGGCCAGCCGCAGACGCTTTCCTTGGTCGATCTGGTGGAGCGTGAGCTCATTGGCGGAGGCCAGGCGAGGAAAGACACTCTGGTCGCCTGCAGCGGTAACACGCGAAGCATGCTGGTGCAGCTGAATCAGCCACAGGCGCAGCGAGTCTACGACTCCGCCGAGGCGCTCTACTACGTGATTGCCGGCCAAGGAACGGTCAATGTGAGCGGCCGCGACATCCAGCTCCAAGCAGGGGGATATACTTCGCTCCCCCGCGGCGCATCTCACTCGCTCGCTCGTCGTGGCAATCGGCCGTTGATTCTCCTGGCCGTGCTGAGCGGCGAGCCGTGCGACACGGCGAAGTAGGTAGTTTGGTGGGCTAGGTAGCTGGGTAGCTAGGGGCCAAGACAACGCGGCACTCAGCAGCTCAACTACCCCCTAGCGTCGAAGCCAACGCCAATGAAGCTCGAGTCGAGATCGGGCCGCAGCAGAAGCGTCGTGAACATGAACATCATCGTGTAACGGCCGTCGGTCGTGCGCGTCATGGTCACGGGCTGCAAATGCCTGACGTGCCAGTCGTACACGCTTTCCCAAACTTGAATGCCAACCTCCATGAAGTCTGGATACTTCTGGCTGGCCTTGATGAAAATGCGTTGCTGCTCACGAATCTGCGTAACTCCATGCCAGGGGAGGGTCTGCGTTGCGTCGAACTGACGTTCGAAGGTGCGCCGGAGGTCGTTGATTGTGCTCGCAACCAACTGATCGCCGTCGTTTCCACGTTGAGACGCCGCGTCGGATGAGTCGGTCGCAACGAGTGAGGCCAGTCCGGCAATGAGTCCACCACCAACCAAGTGTCGACGCTCCACGATGACCTCCCTTGCGCAGGGGTCGAATCACCGCGACGCTGTGAGCGTCGCTCGGTAGTCCGACGGCTGAATCGCTCGGCTGCTGAATGGATACGGTTGTAACTCCACGAGCTCGATTCGCACGCCCCGATGCGTCGCGCTCGCGCGGCTGCCGTCCCCTGTATGCAATTCGTAATCGGCTGCCGAGTTGTCGTCGGCCACGTGCACGTGCACTATCGCGTCGCCGCCTTGAATGCACACGGCATCGGCGGGGCAACGCGAATCACCCGACACGCGGACGAACTGCACACGCAGCGCCGTGTTTTCGATTGTTGCGGTCTCGCCTGCCGCCAGCGCAAACCGCTGGTTGAGCGGAACGGTCGGCCCGACTGGATTCTCGTCACAGGCTGTCGCCGCTAGGAGACACGCGGCCAGAAGCAGAAACCGCATCAACGTGGCCTTAGCAGAGGTTGTGCCAAGGACTGGCTACCAGCTACCGGCTACCGCCTACCAACCAGACTAGGGTTCGTACACAAATGAGAGCGTCGACGCACCATCGCGAAGACCCTTTGCAATGTCTACACGCAATACTCCGCCCCGTCCCGGCAACGCGAACCTGGCACCGCCGCCGACATCAACGTCTCCCCGTGGACCGAGTACCTGCCGTCGGCTCACCCGCGCGGAATCGACAAATACCGCCGCGCCCATCCTCACAACGGCGACACGCCACCACCGTTGAGCCTCCACTCCTCCGTGAACAACCTGTACGCCCCATCTGGTCTGCACGAAACTTCCCATCATCAACGAGTGGATGCGCTCGCAATGCAATGGGGCGCGCATTGCCGGTGTCGCCGGCAAACCAGAGATCCGGCGGTGTAGCGAGCGCGGCAACACCGGCACCAAACGTTCCCACTACACTAAAACCCTCGCGTCGATTCGATGACCGGGCGCGCGCGACGAATCGAGCAACCGCGAAGGAATCCTCCGCAGCCCATGAATCGACCTCGACCTGCCCGGTGACTCGGTCGTCTGTCGTCGCAAGCCTCAACCCGCCGCCGACAACACCGAACGTGCCAATCCCGGTCCAGCGATCAACGCCGCCGCGAAGAGTCCATCGCATCCGCTGAGTGATCCAGTTGGACGCGCTGAGTTGCACCCCACGGCGTTCCGAAGTCGGAATGTCCGCTGAATCGAACGGCTGGCGTTCGGCAAACCCGCGAACACCCCACACGCCTTTCCACGGAGCTGGTGCCTCGAGGTCCAGAACAAGACGAGGCCTGCCTGGCCAGAATCGCCACTGAACGCCTACCCGCTCGCCCCCGCCCGTAAGGGATCCTATGGCGAACGTCATCTCTCGAGTCACGGCCGTCAAAAGCCCGATGGTCGCGTAGCTCCACGGATCCGCCGGCGCGATCGGACGCTCGGTTACTCTCGCCCGCAACTCGGCGAACCCAGACGGGACCGGGACGAACTCCAGGCTCGTGATCGCAGCTGCGGGAAGCTCACTGAGTGTCCGTCGAGCTCGCGCGAGCCGCGCGGGCGTCAACAGGTCACCTGACTCGACACCAATCATGCGTTCGACAACCCGAGGCCTGGTTCGCGTCAATCCATCGACTCGCACGAGGTCGAGACGCGGCTCTCCAACCCGGTTCCAGGCGGCGAGCGCCGCGACGGGGTCGCTCTCAATGAAGCGACTAGTGGCGAGCAGTCGCCACGCATACTCGTCTCCGGGATCCTCGTTAACTGCCGCCGCCGCCAGATCGTTCACGTCGGCCCATCGCTTCTGCAACACGCGGACGCCGGCCAACTCCCTGAGCGCCGCCGAACCCGGGCACGACAGAGCCGACGTCAGGGACCGCTCCGCACCAGCAAGATCGCTACCTTGGGCCTGGCGAACACCATCGGCTACGAGTTGATCGCAGGAATTGGAGGAAGCTTGAAACGCCGCCGCCGGGGGCATGGCATCCTTCCCGTCACCATCGGATCGAGAACCCGGCACGACCACCGCCATCCATCGGTCCCCGGCGTCCCAGCGTTTCGCGAAGTCGCTCCGCGACATCACTCGAAAAGGCGCACGTGCCGGATCGTGAAAGATCACCCCGCGCTCCGTTGCGGCCACAACGACGATGTAGTGAAAGGTGCCGGGGCGATCTTGAAACAGCGTGAGCACGGGGCGACCGCGTGCAAGCTCGCGTGCCATCAGTTCCGCAGTGCCTTCGATTGCGGTCGCGTTCCAGCCGCGTTGTCTCAAATCGTTCACGAGGGCGTCGGTGCGTATGCCGGCCGAGCTGCGCTCGACAAGATGCGCAAAGGACTCGGCGGTCAGGCCGCGCTCGCCCCAATACCGCAGGACCATCGCGGCGGCAGCGCCGCCACACAATGACTCCGACTGCGAGATGAATGGAACGTCGAGAATGGAAAGGGGTTGCTGCCCTCCGGCGAACGCCGGAGGACAGCTCGAAGCGACCAGCAGGCACGTGAGGATGCGCGCCCGCACCAGACCAGTTTTCAATCCACCGCGACGATGATGAGAATGAGAATCAACAGGACGATGATGATCAGCGTCGTGGAAATCACGACCCGCGACTGGCCCCCCTCGAGCGCTTGCTCCACTTGCTGAGCCTGCGCAGCGATTTGAGCGAGCTCCTGACCATCCAGTGAGGCAACCGCAGTGGTCGCCTGGCGAAGATCCAGACCGACTCGACCCGCTACCTCTTTGACCTCGGTTCGGCTGAGCACGCGCAACACGTCCTCACGACTGGCCGCGGTGGCCGCCACGTGCTGCTGGAGCGCGGCATCGAGCGTCGCCTGGGACGCAGCGTGCGAGGTCTGAGCGTTGAGGCGTGGAACCGCAGTGAAAACCGTGAGCAGAATCGCGAGTATCGAAACGGACGTTCGCATGTGTGCGTAGCCCTCCTGGGTCATTCATTGTAGCCTCATTCAAGACGTGGTGGGCTCGACAGACTCGGTACTCGATCGCTCTCTCGCATTGGCTGACGGCTTTGGAAGCTCGTCACCTGGCCGACCTGCGTGTGGCTGAGGTGACGCGAGCCCTTCGCGCGTTGTCGTCCGCATACGTCGAACGCCGGCGCAAGGTGACAGCGGGCGCTACGCTCGACAGCGCCGGAAAGCGCGCAGCGTTTGCGCTCTTCTACGCGCCGCTCCACTTCATGGTCACACATCTGGTCGTCACCGCGCTCGGGGCCCACATCCCCAGGCCGGCGTCGGTGCTCGACATCGGCTGTGGAACCGGAGCCGCGGGGGCCGCATGGGCCGTCGCGGCAGGCGGCGACACGGCAGTCTTCGGGATCGACCGCCACCCATGGGCAGTTGATGAGGCACGTTGGTCGTATCGTCAACTCGGACTCGCCGGGCACGCGCGCCAAAGTGACGTCTCACGGCTTCCGGTCATGCGCGAGGGCACGACGGCAATCGCGGCCTACGTGCTCAACGAACTTCCGGAGCAGACCAGAAGACGAGTGGAAGACCAACTCATCGACGCGGCGGGGCGCGGGGTTCGTGTCCTGGTGCTCGAACCGATCGCGCGCGGGATCACGCCCTGGTGGGAGGACACGGCCGCTCGCGTGGTAGGGGCAGGAGGCCGAGCGGACGAGTGGAAGTTTGAAGTCGAGCTGCCGTCGTCGTTGAGACTCTTCGACAAAGCCGCCGGCCTCAACCACCGGGAGCTGAAGGTCAGGTCACTCTTCGCCGGCGGGGCGGGGGGCTAGTCGGCTTAGGGCTTAGAGGGCTTAGGGCTCAGGGCTTAGGGCTCAGGGCTTAGGGCTCAGGGCTCAGGGCTCAGGGCTCAGGGCTCAGGGCTCAGGTGTGAGCATGTCTCGGATCTGATCGAGATGATGCCGGAGATGCCTCACATAGTCGTGGATCAGAAAACCGACGGTGATCTGTCTCGATCCGTCGGGCGACAGCGCACTTCGAGCCGCCCCTTCCGGAGTGGTACGGCTCATGATGTGCGCTAGGTGGCGGTTGTAAGCCGTCCAAAGCGCCACCAGAGTGTCCCAGGGAATTTCTTGATACCCCTGGAGCGCCACCCAAACATCCTGCGTGTAGCCATCGAACTGAACGGTGCCCGTCTGGCCAACGATGAACCGGCGATGGTTGTTGCAGGCCGAATCAATCAGGTGACCGAGGGTCTCCCTCGCACACCACTTGTCCGGTCGCGGCCGTTCTGCAGTGCGAGCCTCATCCACGCGAAGAAAGAGTGGCAGCGCGTCGTCAATCGCCGAATGCAGTGCCGCTGCGCACGCTTGTGGCGTCTCGTATTCCGACATCACGCGTGCAGCCATTGTATCTGTCGTGCGTGGTATTCTCGCAACCTCGGATGGATGCGCACGCGGGCTCCAGCCACGACGGCGGGCGCAGCGGTTTGGTTCCGCTCATGCTCACCGCCCTTGGCGTCGTATACGGTGACATAGGCACGAGCCCGCTCTATGCGATCCGTGAGTGCTTTTTCGGCTCCCACTCGGTTCCGCCGACGCACGAGAACGTGCTCGGTGTCCTCTCCCTGATTATCTACGCGCTCCTGCTCGTCATCTCGATCAAGTACATCGTTGTCGTCATGCGCGCCGACAACCAGGGCGAAGGCGGCATCCTCGCGCTCACGGCGCTGTTGCCAAGGCACAACGGTTCTGGCGTCCGTCGAGGCGCCGCCGCGAGTCCCGTACTCATCGCGCTCGGCATATTCGGCGCGGCGCTGCTCTACGGCGACGGCATGATCACACCCGCAATCAGCGTGCTCAGCGCAATCGAGGGGCTACAAGTCGCAACGCCGCTGTTCGGGCCGTACGTCGTGCCGATTTCTGTCACGATTCTGATCGGCGTCTTTGTTTTTCAAAAGTACGGCACGCACCGCGTCGGTGGCCTATTTGGGCCCGTCATGGTGGTCTGGTTTGCCACCATCGCGATTCTTGGCGTGATCTGGATCACCCGCGCTCCAGTGGTGCTCAGCGCCGTGGACCCTCGACATGCCGTGAGATTCTTCGGCGAGTACGGCTGGCACGGATTCACGGTCCTGGGCGCAGTGTTTCTCGTCGTCACGGGAGGCGAGGCGCTGTACGCAGACATGGGCCACTTTGGCAAGAAGCCGATTCGCCTCGCCTGGTTCATTCTCGTGCTGCCCGCGCTGCTACTGAACTACTTCGGCCAGGGAGCGCTCCTGCTGCGCGACGCGGACTCGGCCTCGCAGCCCTTCTTTCTGCTGGCTCCGTCGTGGGCGCTTCTTCCGCTCGTCGGCCTCTCCACGTGTGCGGCCATCATCGCGTCTCAGGCGCTTATCTCGGGCGCTTTCTCGCTGACGCGGCAGGCGATCCAGCTCGGCTACGCTCCACGCCTCGACATCGCACACACCTCGTCGCGCGAAATGGGGCAGGTCTACGTCCCGCAGGTCAATTGGGGCCTTGCCATCTGCACGATCCTCATCGTCATTGGTTTTCGTTCCTCCAGCGCGCTAGCTGCGGCGTACGGCATCGCGGTCACCATGACGATGGTCATCACCGCCATCCTGCTGCAGGTGATAGCCACCGAGCGCTGGAAGTGGCCATTCTGGGCGGCCGCTTGTGTCACGGCCACGTTCCTGACGATTGACCTCGCCTTCTTTGGCGCAAACCTGCTCAAAGTCCTGCAGGGCGGCTGGCTCACACTCGTCATCGCGGTATTCCTGTTCACGTTGATGACGACATGGAAAACCGGACGCCGGCTGGTGGCCGAACGCCTGACGGCGCGCGCCTTCCCTCTCGATGCCTTTATGGCGGCCATTGCTGCCGAGCCGCCCACGCGCGTCTCCGGCACAGCCGTGTTCATGACGGCACAGCCACAGGGCATCCCTCCGGCGCTCGCGCACAACCTTCGCTACAACAAGATCCTTCACGACAACGTCGTGATCCTCATGGTGACGACCTCGCAGACGCCTTACGTGCGGCCCGAGGATCAGATCCGCTTCGAGTCGCTCGGCCATGGCCTCTACAGCGTGCAGGTGCAGTACCGGCTTCATGCAGGACCCGAACGTCCCCGAGGCATTGGAACAGGCCAGAGGGATGGGCCTCCAGATGGACCCCGAGGACGTGACCTATTTTCTAGGCCGCGAGACCATCATCGTCACTCGCCGTGAAGGCATGGCGTCCTGGCGGGAAAGACTCTTTGTGCTCATGGCGAGAAACGCCGTCCGCGCGACGGCCTTTTTCCGGCTGCCGCCAGAGCGAGTGGTTGAGCTGGGCGTGCAGGTGGAGATGTAACCGTGATACAAGTTAACGCCTTGGCGAACGTGTCATGAAAGGGAAGCAGCATGCGAATTCTCTGTAGAGTTCTGATCCTCGGGGTCATGGTCGGCGGCGGCTATGTGGCCGGTGCGCAGGCCCAGGCACCGCTCACCGCAGCGGACTATCCAGCGAAGATGAAGCTGGTTGCCCAGACCAATCAAGCCATGCAGATGAAGCTGAAGGGTGGTCAGGTCGCTGAGGCGGCGGCCGACGCGAAGCAGTTGGCCACGATCTTCGCGGACGTAGAACGATTCTGGAAGACGAACAACAAGGCCGACGCGGCTGCGTTGGCGCAAACGGCGCAGCAGGGCTTCAGCGAAGCCGCAACCGCTGCCGCCGCCGGCGACGGAATGAAGGCCATGATGGCCGCCGGGAACGCGTTGGCAACCTGCAAGCAGTGCCACGGAATGTATCGCGAGGGAAATCCCCAGGAGGGATTCCGCTTCAAGGCTGGCACGTTGCCGTAAGGCTTCTTGAACCGTAGCGCGCAGGCCTTCAGCCTGCGCGAAGTCCGAGGCGCGGGGGCTGAAGCCTCCGCGCTACTCATTCTCGACCTTCCAGTTTCACACTTGCAAGTTACCGCAACAACGCCTCCGCGACTGTCGGATCGCCGTCGTTTCTGGCGGGCGTGACACCCAGGGCCCTTGCAAGCGCGTTGTAGACGTGAACGTTCTCGAATGCCGGCACAGTCACTCCCGACTTGAAAGCCGGACCCGCCGCCACAAATAGGCCTCGCATCGATTCGAGCTCCGGATCGTAACCGTGCTGCCCGCCGTCTGGGCTGCGCTTCCAGTACTCTGCGAAGTCGGCTCGCTCCATGACGACCCAGCCTTCGTCGGCAACGCCCGTGATCGGTGGGACACGTGGTTGATCGCGAAATCGCCAGTGCTCCGGCGTGGTCTCACGTCTGAACATCGTGAGCCGTGGGTGGGCGTTTGCAAGCCTGCGATACACCTCGTCGACCTTGGCCGGCGGCGGAATGACGCCAAGCGTTGGATTGATATCCACGATCTCGACCTCTGACACGGAAACGTAGTCGTCGACAAAGATCGTTCGGCGCTGGTTCGTTGATGCCATGCCATGGTCCGAGACCACGACAATGTTGGCGTGGCCAACGAGACCACGGCTCTCGAGACCGCTGACCAGGTGCCCAAGCTCCGCGTCTGTCTTCTGGATTGCGTCTCTGGTTTGCGCCGACTCAGGCCCGTACCAGTGGCCCATCGTGTCGGTGTCGTTCAAGTACAGAGTGATGAAAGCGGGACGTTGCCCGACTGGCAAGTCAAGCCACGCGAGCACTTGATCCACTCGTTTAGCAGCCGGAATCGCATCATTGAATTCGCGCCAGAACCTCGGCCTCATGCCGCCGATTGGCGCCTCTGAACCCGCCCAGAACATGGCGGCCGCAATGAGCCCTCCTTTCTGAGCGGTGTTCCAGATTGGCTCGCCGCCCCACCACATCGGGTTTTCGTTCTCGGCCCGGTTCGTTCGTTCGAACAGACGCCCGCTTGCCGGGTCCCTGATCGTGTTGGCAATCATCCCGTGGTGGCCCGGGTAGAGGCCCGTGGCAATGCTGTAGTGGTTTGGGACGGTCTTGGATGGATACGCGGGAATGAGGCCCTCGGCCTTGACACCGCGCGCAGCGAGACGCTGCAGGTTCGGAACAGCCACCTTGGTGTCGTAGTCCCACCGCCAGCCGTCGAACGACACGAGCAGCAGCAGTGGTTGGTTGTCGAAGGACTGGGATGACCGAAGCGCCCCTGCGCACGCCGTCAGAACGACGAGTAGCAGGAGCGCGGCGACGCGGCGCATGAAGGGAGTTTACTCGTTCAGACAGCTGAGCACGACGCGAAGAACGGAGAGTCTGGGAAAGATTCGCGTCAACTCCCAACGACCATCGCTCGACCAACTCCCAACCTCCAAGAAAACGCTGGCGAACCGTGGGAGTTGGACACGCGTGAGACGTTGGGAATTGGAAGTTGACTCAGAACAGAGATCCCCCCTCACCCATCAGCTGCCGCCTGACCATTGGAATCGGCGGTCCGCCATATGTCAGGAACTCATCGTGAAATTGGCGCCATGCCTTCTGCCCGCCGCGAGTCGCGCTCCAATCGTCGCGCAGCTTGCGGATCATGAGCTTGCCCATCGTGTAGTTCAGGTACGCCGGATCGTACGTGCCACGCGCTGCCTGCTGTCGCGCGGTGCCTGCGTCGCTGAACGCCTCGTTGCGGAACATCTTTTCGGAGTCCGCGACGGTCATGCCATGCGTGTGGAGCCCGATCGCCGACAAGAAGCGTACGTTGCGCAACAGCGCGTTCGACAACTGGCCGATGTGTACTTCCGGATCGCCCTTGCCCAGGCCCATCTCCCACATCATCTCCTCCGCATAGTGCGCCCATCCTTCAGCGAAGGCGTATCCGACAAAGAGGCGGCCGACGATCGACGGATTGCGATTGGAGTGCAGGAACTGTAGAAAGTGACCGGGCCATACTTCGTGGACCGAGGTGAATAGCAGGTCCGCGACTCCCGGGATGTACTCACGCTGCTCCTGCTGAGTCCACGACGGATCCGGCGGCGAAATGTAGTAGACCGCCGGCAAGCCTTCCTCGTAGGGTCCAGGAATGTCGATGTAGGCCGTGTTCGCGCGGTTGTAGGGCGGAGCCTCGTTGACGAGCGCCTGTTCGGTGCCAGGAATCGTGGCCACGCCGGCCTCCTGGACGAACATTTTCAGGCCGTCGAGTTGCGCACGCGCCCCTTCAACGACTCCGCCCTTCGGCTTGTTCGCGTTCATCTTCGCGATGCAAGCCGGAATGGTGGCGCCTCGAGCGTACTTCGCGCATTCTTCGCGCAGCGCTTTCTGGTTGCGTTCAAGGTCGGCGCGACCAACGGCCTCGAGCTCGGCCAGCGGGGTATTGACCTGCTCGGTCTCCAACAGCATTTTCGAGAACGCCTCGGCGCCGAGCGCGTAGTTACCCGTCGCACTGGACCGCTGCGATTCGAGCCATGTCGCCAAATCGCGCATGGCCCTCGCTGCGCCGGCGTTGGCGTCCGCCATCTCCTTCTGGAGCGCCGCGTCGTCCACGCTCCCGAAGACGGCGGGCACGTAGTCCTCGAAAAACTCCGCGAAGCCTTTGAACGCTCCGACGCCGCGTTCGAGCAACGGGAGCGCCAACGGCGTTCGCAGCGTGCCGCGAATGCTCGCTGCCGCCCCCTGCACCGACTTGGCGTATTTCGTATACGCGCGCATGCGCGTTTCGATCGGTGCGTAATTGCGGGTCAGATATGGCGCAGGGTCGAGACCGTCGACGATCCAGTCGAGATACCATGCAGGGTTGCGAAACGGCGCTTCAGCAGTCTCGAGCCAGAAGAGGTCGCGATTGATTCTCGCAACGAAGTAGTCGCGTTCGAAACGATCTCTTTCGTTTAGTCCAGGCGTGGCAATCGCCATCGCGCGAGTGCGCGCGCCTTTGAGGCGCGTAATCTCCGCGGCAATGCCGACGGCGCTCCAGTCCGGCAACTGGCCATCGGACTCGTGCCGGCCAGCCACCACGGCAAACACCGGGTGGGCCTTCAGGTAGTCCTCGACTAGCGCTTCGCGCGTCGCCGTCCAACCGCCCGACTGGGCCGGAGAACCACTGCTGCCGCCGGCCGAACCTTCCTGCTGGCCGCCGCATCCAGAGAGACAGACGAGCGACGCGAGCAGAACACATCTCGCACGAACGGACCACTGAACGCACCCTCGCATCATCGCACCTCGCACTGTCGACCTACTACCGTCACGCTCGTTCACGGCGGGTCTAAAGAGCAAGACCGCCCTGACGTAGCTACCGTCGGGCGAAGCGTGACGCCGGAAGCGTGACGTCAGCGCGCGCCCAGGCCTTCTTGAAGCGCGCCTCAGTCAGCATGGCGTCGGCGTGCTTGTTCTGCGCGCGGAGCGCTTGCAAGAGGCCAAACAACGCCCAGCCGTTCTCGCGGTTGCGGCTGAGGTCCTCCCAATAGACCGTCTCCGCTTCTGCCGGACGACCCGCCTCCAGCAGAATCGCTCCCAGTGCAAGGCGCGGAGGATAGTGGAACTCAGCGGGCTCGGTGTACACAAGACTGTCTTCAAGGCGCACCGCCCGATCCAGATGCGCAATCGCCTCGTCGTAGCTCCTTCGAGCCGCCGCTATCTCTCCGGCGAGCACCTCGGGGGCTGGGGCGAGCAGGGCGCCTGCCATGTTTGGCGAAAAGAGAGGCTGCTTCATCGATTCATCAGTGAGCAAGGTCCTCAGCTTGCCCAGTTCTTCTTCCGCGGTCTCGACTTGGCCCGTCGCGACCAAAGACAGCCCACGGGCGTAGTGCCACCCCGCGCGAAGCGGCACGCTGGAGAGCGGCTCCGGTTCCTTCAACATCTCGTCCCAACGGCCGAACCGCGTCAGCGCCCAGTACACCACCATGCGAAACCCCGCGGTGAACGGCGCGGCCTTCAGCGTCTCGTCATCGATCTTCGACGCGAGGTTTCGCGCCGACTCGATCGCCAGCTTGCTCTGTCCGTCGGCGCTCGCGGCGAACCACAGAAAGTGGATGTTGTGCGGGTAGTAGCCCATCGGATACAAACCCTGAGCACGACATTGCGTGATGTAGTCCTCGTCGGCGGCGATCGCGAGCTGGTTGCTCTTGATCGCGTCGGCGTAGCGCCCCACTCGCTGATAGATATGCGCCGGCATGTGGACCATGTGGCCGGCAGCAGGCATGAGCGTGAGCAACTTGTCGGCCGCTCCCTCTGCCTTCTCCGGCGTCGCTGTGCCTTCCATCAAATGTACATACATGTGGAGCGCGCCTGGATGCATCGGGTTGCGCGCAATCACGCGCTCGGTAATCTGCACGATGTCCGCCGTGCCCTCGTGAGGCGCACCGTCACGCTGCCAGTATCCCCAGGGCCTCAGATCCATGACCGACTCGACGTACAACGTGGCTGCGTCCAAGTCGTTCGGGAGGCGCTCGTACACTTTACGCATGGCAATCGCGTAGGCCTCGTCCCGAGGACGCCGGTCGTCGGCACGACCCGAATAGCGCTCGGCGAGCGCATCGATGTAAGCGCGCTCGCGCTCAGAGGCGCGCGGCCTCAGCTTGATCGCCTGCTGGATCAGCTCATACGCGCTCGGCTCCTCGTTCGGCTCCATCGCGGCATTGATGTTCGGACCGAGCACCAAGGCCTGGCCCCAGTACGCCATGGCCAGGTTCGGGTCGAGACGCGCGGCTTCACGAAACGCTCGCCGTGCCTCGGCGTGATTGAACGCATACGCAAGACGCAGACCTTGATTGATGAAGAGTTGTGCCTGCCGACTGCGCGTCGAGACCGGGAAGACGTGCGTACCGAGATTCTGCAACCGCGGCGCGATGACGCCAGCCGGGGACGCCTGATTGGGTGGTTGAACGTAGTGCACGTGGCCGCCCGCGAGCGGCGCTTGCCCCGACACGGGAGTCATCGCCAGGGCGATCGCGCTCGCGATCATCGTGGTGGTTCGAAATGCGTACGACATCTGACTGACTCCTTTTGACCTTCCCTTCATACGGGTTCACGCCGCTCGGCATGAACGCTCGATGTGCTGCGCTGTCAGTGGAGGCTCTTCACAAATGTTGGGCGGCGCCGCGTACTTCGTGAGTCGGCGAACTCAGGGGCGCGCGTACAGATCGATTACGCGCTCGATGGCCCGCCGGCAGACCCGACAGAATCCGACCGTGTCGCGAGTGAACATGATGCAGTCGGCTTCAGGCCGATACAGCCCCTTCGCTTCGTACAGAGCCCCCTCGAAAGCCCCCACCTTTCCAGCGAACTTCATCGAGCCCAGGAACTTCGTCGACCACGCTTCGTCTTCCCGAAATAGCTTGTCGACCTCGGACTGCGGAGCGCTCGAGGCAATGAGCTGACGCCGCCGCGCCCTGATCTCTCCACTCTGGCGCTCGTAGGCGTCCTTGTCCCAGGGAGTGGGGAGGGGCGTGCCGGGCTCCAGCAGGTCCCTCCACTTCAGCCGCGTCGGATCGTGGAGCGCCGTCGCGTTGGGCTCCCAGGGCTCGACGTGCGTCGCGGCTCCGGTCGCGTACGCCACGTCCGACGTGTAGTACTCGTCGGCGAGACCCGCGAAGTGGTGTCCGAATTCGTGCACGAACACGTACTCGGCGTAGGCATGATCGACGGAGGCAGTCGCCTGAAAGTTGAAGATGCCGCCCCCTCCGTATTGTTCCTCGTTGACCAGGATCTCGACGAATTCATAAGGTGCCGCGGCCGCTACGTTGCGCAGAGCGCGATCGTTGTAGGTCAGGACGTACCGCTCGGTATCGAAGATGTTGAACTCGGCCGAGATCGGCGTGCGCCTGAACGACTTGGCGTTCGGTCGATTGACACCGCCCCGAGCCGAAGGAAGGTCGAGGGCCCTTACATTGAAATCCGCTCGCCGCGCCTTGAACGGCTCGTACTGAAACAGCCGGTCGACCAAGCGCCTGGCGTCACGATGAAACTTCTCGAGCTGGTCCGCCGTGTAGCCCTCGCTGATGACCAACAGATCGACCTTGCTTGCTGCCGGCCCGTTTTCAAAGAGCGTCCAGACGCGCCCCGTGGGCGCAGCATCGGCCGGGTTCACGAAGCGAGACTCGGGATCGATCACCGTCGACCACATCTCACGGAAGCTGTTTTCAGGGTCGCGCTTTTTCAGCACGACCTGCACTGGTGCCTTCGGCCAGGGAAACCGCAGCGACTCTTCGAATGTGCGGTGCAGCTTCTGGACCTCGTCAGTGGTCTCCCATTCGCCGTAGAGCGACGCGAACCCCCTGGAGTAGATGACGGCGTTAGTCGCGCGATCGACAACCTCGAACAGGTACTTGCCGAGGTTGGTGCCATCGATCAGCCGGGTGCGGCTTCCCGGCCACGGGCCGTCCGAGACTACCCGCTCCAGCGCCACGATCTCCTGACCCAGGCCGCCCGAGTGGAAGTAGTCCACCCGCATTGTCTTGTCGACGAAGAGGGCGCCGAACTGACCGGAAAACTGCTGCACGCCGCCCTGACGTGACGTCGCAGCGACGGCGACGCACAGGACGGCGACGGCGGCCAGCGAGCGAACCGTCACCTGACCGAGATGAGACATCGGGTCCGATGCTATCACTTCAAAAGCACTGAAGAAGCGCAGCGCTGCGCCAGATCGGATGGCAAGACATACAATGCCCCGGTGATCCGCGCGCGGCTCCTGCTGGCGGCGGCCCTTCTCTGCTGTGTCCCCGCGCTGGCCTTGCCACAGCCCGAGGCACCCGCTCGCCCCGTGGTCATCGTTGCCACGATCGACGGAATCATTCACCCCGTCTCAGCCGAGCTCTTTTCGGGCGCCATCGACGTCGCCGACACCTCAGGCGCGAACCTCGTGGTGCTCGAACTGAGAACGCCGGGCGGGCTTCTCGAATCCACCCAGGCGATGGTCTCCCGAATGATCGTCTCCCGCGCCCCCGTGGTCGTCTTCGTAGGGCCGGCAGGCGCTCGTGCTGCGTCAGCCGGCTTCATGCTTCTGCTCGCCGCCGATGTGGCAGTGATGGCGCCCGGCACACATACCGGGGCCGCGCATCCGATCTCCGGAACCGGCGAACAGATGGACGACACGACGTCGAAGAAGGCGGCGTCGGATGCCGCGGCCTATCTCCGATCAATCGCGGAGGCTCGCGGGCGAAACGTGGCGCTCGCCGGCGAGGCGGTCCTCGAGAGCCGAGCCTTTACCGATCGCGAGGCGCTTCAGGCGCAGCCACCACTCATCGACTTCACGGCGGCGAATCTCGACGACTTGCTCGGACAGCTCGATGGTCGAACCATCAGACGGTTCGACGGCCGGCCCGCCATGGTGCGCACGGCCGGCGCCGAGATCCGCCGCGTCGAGATGACGCGTCGTCAGCAGTTCCTCAGCGCCATCGCACATCCGCAAGTTGCGTATTTGCTGATGACGCTTGGCCTGCTCGGCCTGACGGTGGAGCTCTGGAACCCGGGTGCCATCCTTCCGGGTGTCGCTGGCGGCCTTTGTCTGCTGCTGGCGTTCTTCGCGTTTCAAATCTTGCCGGTCAATACTACCGGGCTGCTGTTGATCGTGTTCGGGATCGCGTTGCTCGTGCTGGAGCTGAAGGTGCCCAGCTTTGGAGCGCTGGGCATCGGCGGCACGGTCAGCTTGCTCATCGGATCGGTGATGATCACCGACATCGCTCCCGGCGTGCGCGTAGGATTCGGCATGGTGATTCCTGCGGCATTAGGCTTCGCTGCCGTCTTCCTCGTCCTCGGCAGGCTCGCGTTGCAGGCGCAGCGGCTGCCCCCAGCCACGGGCGCTCACACGTTAATTGGACAGCAGAGTCGAACACGCACACCGGTGACGCCAGACGCGCCGGGCCAGGTCGAGGTTCGTGGCGAGATCTGGCGCGCAGTGAGTCGCGTGCCCCTGTCGTCAGGACACCTGGCACGCATCATCGGCGTGAACGGACTCACGTTGATGGTGGAACCGGTAGACCCGTCTTCGGATGAAGGAGCTGACACATGGAAGGCCTGACGTTCTCCCCCGCTCTGATTGTCGCGGTGCTGCTTGTGCTGTACGCGATCAGCTCGATTCAGATCCTCAACGAATACGAGCGCGGCGTCATCTTCCGTCTTGGCAAGCTGCTGGCGCAGCCGAAGGGTCCCGGGGTCGTCCTCGTCTTTCGCCCCATCGACCGCATCGTCCGCATCAGTCTCCGGACGGTCGTGCTCGACGTCCCGCCGCAGGACATCATCAGCCGCGACAACGTCTCGGTGAAGGTCAACGCCGTTGTCTATTTCCGAGTGACCGATCCGAATCGCGCCGTCGTGGAGGTGGAGAACTACAACTACGCGACCTCGCAACTGGCACAGACGACACTGCGGAGCGTGCTTGGACAGGCGGAACTCGACGACCTGCTGGCTGAGCGCGACAGGCTGAACCTGCGGTTGCAACAAATCTTGGACAGCCAGACCGACCCTTGGGGGATCAAGGTCTCGGCCGTTGAGGTCAAGCACGTGGACTTGCCCCAGGACATGCAGCGCGCCATGGCGCGACAGGCAGAAGCAGAACGAGAGAAGCGAGCAAAGATCATCCACGCCGAGGGCGAGTTGATCGCCTCGGAGAAGCTCGGGCAGGCAGCGGCCGTCCTCGACCGCGAGCCAGGAGCAATGACGCTACGCCTGTTGCAGACGTTGACCGAGATCGGGGCCGAACAAAACTCAACGATCGTCTTCCCTCTGCCTATCGAGCTGCTGCGGATGCTCCGCACCGTAGACAAACCATCGTAGGGCCGGCGCTCACTTGTTCGCCGACGCAGCAGGTATAATTCGGCGTTTGCCGAGTAGCGCGCGGCCTTCGCCGCGTCCTTCTACAAGCTCAAGCGCCCCCGAGGCCCTCGAAGGCCTCCGATCGGCCGGGCCGGAGCCCGGCGCTACAGCGACATGAACCAGAGCATGAGTTCGAGGAGTGACCAGTAGTATGAGCGACCGAAGCTTGGAGGACGCGTTACAGACCGTCGGGAATGCTGTTGAACTGTTGCGCAACTCGCAGATAGGACCCTACGCCTTTCCGGTCGTGCCTGCGGAGTTCACGAACTGGAGAGATGAGCAGCGGTCCTGGCGGGATACCTGTGCGCTCTTCGACCAGTCTCACCACATGACGGATCTGTATCTCGAGGGCCCTGATGTCCTCAAGTTGCTCTCGGATCTCGGTGTGAACACCTTCAAGAATTTCAAAGTCAATCAAGCCAAGCAGTTCGTGGCGTGCAATCACGACGGCTATGTGATCGGCGATGCGATCCTCTTTTATCTGGCCGAGAACAGACTCAGCCTCGTGGGACGCCCGTCTGCCCTCAATTGGGTCCAATACAATCTCGAGACGGGCGGATATGCAGCGTCAGCGGAACGGGACGAGAGATCCGCTGTCAACCGGGGCACTCGAAAGTCCTTCAGGTACCAGGTTCAAGGCCCCCATGCCCTCAAGGTCATGGAGAAGGTCACGGGCAAGCCTGCACCGGACATCCGGTTCTTCAACATGGATGTCCTCAAGGTGGCTGGCCGAGATGTCCGGGCGTTGCGCCACGGCATGGTGGGACAGCCCGGATGGGAACTCTTTGGTCCGTGGGAGCACGGCGAGGAAGTGCGCGACGCCATCATCAAGGCCGGTCGGGAGTACGGGCTCCGTCGAGTGGGCGCCAGGACTTACCCAACCAGTTGCCTCGAATCGGGGTGGATCCCGTCGCCGCTCCCGGCCGTCTACGCGGGCCAGCAGATGAAGGCGTACAGACAGTGGTTGAGTGGGAACAGCTATGAAGCCATGGCTTCACTCGGCGGAAGCTTCTACTCGAGCGATATCACTGATTATTACCTGACGCCCTACGACCTCGGCTACGGGCCGTTCGTCAAATTCGACCACGAGTTCGTTGGACGAGGCGCGTTGGAGAAAATAGCCTCCAACCCGAGACGGAAGAAGGTCACGCTCGTCTGGAACGGCGAGGACGTTACCCGTGCCTTGGGCTCCTTGTTCAATCCCAGCGGAGATCTCGCCAAGTACATCGATTTGCCCCTGGCGAACTATTCGACTTTACCGTTCGACAAGGTGTCGCGAGACGGCAAGACAATCGGCCTATCGACGTACACCGGCTACATCTACAACGAGCGCGCAATGCTCTCGCTAGCGTCGATTGATATCGCGCACAGCGAGCCAGGCACCGAGGTCACCGTCGTCTGGGGCGAAGAAGGGGGCGGGTCGTCGAAACCGACGGTCGAGCGCCACCGGCAAACTAACATCCGCGCGACTGTCGCACCGGCGCCTATCTCAGAGGTTGCCCGCGTCGCCTATCGGCCAAAGTAGGAAACCTGCGCCACCCGCCTACTCTGGCGACGCGACGCGAAACAGCTCGTCCGCAGCGCTGAGGATCGTCCACCTTAGTCGCTGCGGGTACAGCAGCTCCTTTGCGAGGTACGCACGTACTGTTGCCGCGACCTCCGGCGATTGGTGGCCAGACAAGGTGGACTCGATCCACCGTGTGGGAAAAAAGATATCGCCGGTCTGCTGGACCTCTCGCAGCAACTCGAGAGCCGGGCCGACGTATCGGCGTGCGTGCGCCTCGCGTAGCGGGTGATTCAGATACTGCAGCGACTCGACCACCCACGGCTCACGACGCCGATTCGCGACGTCGCGAAGTCTTTCGAAGGCGCGATCGCGGATGCTGGCATCAGCCGACAATGCCGGCATGACGAACGCAAACCTCGCCTTGCGGTCGGGATTCTCGGTTCGGTCGAGCTGCATCGCGAGGATCCGCTCCCAGTCCGGCACCTCCCGAACGGCCAGCTCCAGCGCAATCAGGATCTCATCCGGCTCGGCGAGACTCAGTCCCGGAATCTGTTCGTCGCGCCTCCACACGCGCTCGAGCCATGCCGTACCCTCGCGGGACAGGACCGCGTCACGATAGGCATTGAACCAGGCCGACTTCTCGCTTGGAGTCGGGCTGCGCGCTATCCCCGACCGCAACATCGTTTCGAGCGCTTGTCCCCGTGAGGCTCGTGCGTCAGCGGGAAGAAACCGCCAGAACGCGCGAACCAGGTACGACAACACGCGCTGCACGTTCTGCTCGTCTGCCTCGCGCGGCAGGGCGCGGACAGCGGCGGCGATGAAATCCACGGCCGTGACATCACCTTCGAGAAGGTTGTCCCACAACGTCACCCATGCACTGCCGCGCGTGAGCGGGTCGGGAATGTCTTCGATGTGATCGACCAGATAGGCACGGCTCGCCTCGTCCAGTACCAATAGACCGTACCCGAGGCCACCACCATTTGGCAGCACGTACAGCGGCCGCGGCAGCCCCGAAGCACCACGGACTGTGGTCGTGCGCCGGCTCACATCGACCGGCAGGTCCTTGACCGACCCGGAATACCCGAGCGAGACCCGAAGCCGTTGCGGCCACAGGAGACCTCGCTCGAGAGGGTCGTTCATGGAAAGTGAGATCCCGTCCAGTTGTCCCGACGATCGAACGCGCACCGTGGTGGTGAACTCGGGTCTCCCCCGTTCTTCGACCCAGGCTCGACTCCATGTGGCAAGATTCCGCGGCGTGCGCTCATCGAGAATTCGAATCAGGTCCAGCCACGTAGCGTTCCCGAACGCGTACCGCTTCAGGTACGCCCGCAAGCCGTCGCGGAGCGACGTCTCACCGACAATCTGCTCGAGTTGGCGCATGACCACCGGCGCCTTCTGATAGATGATCGGGCCGTACAGCTGACCTGCCTCGTTGAGGTTCGACAACGGCTGGCGGATCGCGTTCGTTCCCGCCGTGCGATCGAGCTGATAGGCGGATGGATAGTTATCCAGCAGAAACCGCAGCTCGTGATTGACGGCAGGAAACGACGGGTTCACGATCTTCGCGGCCATGAAGTTCGCGAACACCTCTTTCATCCACACGTCGTTGAACCACCTCATGGTCACCAAATCGCCGAACCACATGTGCGCCGTTTCGTGCGAGATGACACTCGCGCGTCCCAGAAGCTGATTCTGCGTGGCCGACTCGTCCAGCATCAGCCCTGTTGCGTTGTAGAGAATCGCGCCAGCGTGCTCCATGCCGCCGAACTGGAAAGACGGAATTGCCACGATGTCGAATTTGGAGAAGGGATACGGGATCGCCGTGTAGCTCTCGAGCCAGGCGATCGCGGCGGCGTGAAGATCGAAGATGGCATCTCGGTTGCGCGCCACCTTTGCGGCGTCCGTCTCGCGATGAAACATCCGGAACTCGCGTCCCGATCGTCTGGCGGTCTCGATCGAGAAGCGTCCGGTCACGAACGAAAACAGATACGTGGGCAGCGGTTGAGTCTCGGTGAACTCGAATCTCGTCGCCCCCGATCCCCGATCCCCGCTCCCTGTTCCCTGTTCTAACGCCCCATTCGCCACAACTTGCCAACCGTCCGGCACAGTGAGACTCAGCCGATACCGTGCCTTGAGATCCGGCTGGTCGAAGCACGGAAACGCGAACTGCGCGCGAGCAGGAACGAAGAGTGTGTACAAGAACTCGTCGTTGCGATTGAGGGCCTCGTCGCCGGCGGTGAATTCGAGCCTTATCTCATTTGCGCCCGCCCTTGTAGACTCGGCCGGGACGATGATGTGGCCGTCGGCGAAAGCCACGTCCACGTCGTTGCCGCCGACCCTTACGGAGCGAACGCTCCCTCGCGGCTGCGCGAAGTCGAGCACCACGCGGTGCGGGGCGGCAAGGGTGAAACGCACCACCGCCCGTCCCTGGACGCTCTGCCGGCGGTCGGCCGGGACGCCGAACCACAACTCGTAGCGAAGGTTATGGATCGCTGAAGCCCGCTCGCGAGCCAGCTCTTCAGACACCCCCCTACCGGGCATCTCCGGAGGGACCGCGGCTAGCGCGGTGGCGAGAACGACGCTCAGCATTGGGTGACGATATCCCAGATGGGAGTCGTTCGATTCTTCGTTTACAATGCCGACAATGCGGGTTCGCGCGCTCGGTGCGGCGCTTGCCGCGATCGCGCTCGTAACACCGGTGGGAACCCGGTCCGCTGCTCAGCAGACAGCGGTCGTGCGCGGCAGCGTCGCAATCGACATTCCCATTCCCACTCGCCGACCAGCGGCGGCATACCCGGCGCGGGCGGTCACAGCGGCCAACCTGGCCCCAGCGTCGGAAGTCCGTCACGTCGTCGTGTTCCTGAAAGACGCTCCGAAGGGATCGGTGACACCCACCCGCGCCGAGATCAGGCAGCGGAATGAGACGTTCTTGCCGCGCGTGGTGGCGGTGCCGGTCGGGTCGGACGTCACGTTCCCAAACGACGATTCCATCTACCACAACGTGTTCTCGCTTTCGCGCGTCAAGGCATTCAACCTCGGGCGCTACCCACGAGGTCAAACGCGCGGCGTGCGTTTCGACAAGCCGGGAATCGTCAAGGTCTTCTGCGACATCCACTCACACATGACGGCCACGGTGATGGTGTTCTCTCATCCGTGGTTCACGGTGCCCGACGCTGACGGCCGATTCGAGCTTCCGGACGTCCCGCTGGGCGATCGACAAATCACCGCGTGGCACGAGCGGCTCGGCGACACGACGTTGCCCGTCCGCGTCGAACTTGGCCGCCCCGTCACCATGGAGTTCGTCCTTCCGGTACCAGCACAGTGAGGCGTCCCCCGCGCCTGATCGTCCGCACCATGGGCGCCACGTTTGTCACCGTCGCAGTCATTTTGTCGGTCGTATTCATCGCGATCCTCGTGGACGCGCGCGACCGCGTGCGGGCGTCGGAAACCGAGAAGCTGCGAATGAGCGCGAGGGTCTTCACGACGTTCGAGGGGCAACGGCAGCAGGACCAACTGGCGGCAATCGCGGCGCTCGCGGAGAACCCAACGCTCAAGGCGGCTCTGGACACCTACTTCACCGAGAACAGATTCGGCTCTTTGCTGCCTGAACAGGAAGCGGAACTGCGCCGAACGGTGGGGCGTGAGGTCGAGAGGCTGGCAGCCGTGACGGCGAGCGACATCGTGGCTGTACCTCGCGAGCGATGGCCGTGTCTTCGCGCGTGCGGGAGACTCAGCGGATCGTTGGCCAGTGGGGCAGCAGATTACCCTCACCGAGACTCAAGCTGGCTCCACGTTACAAGGAGTCGCGACGTTACCGACCGGCGCATTTCGAGTCTTCGGGGCGGGCATCAAGCTGGGAGACCGCGACATCGGCGAGCTGGTGCTCGCAACGAGTCTCGACAACCAGTATGCCCGCGAGCTGTCCGACCTCTCGAGCGCTGGCATCATAATCACCGTGAACGACGCCGCAGTGGCGGGAACGCTGAAGGACTCGGTCACCCGCGACCTGCTCGCCACTACCGGCGAACCTGGAAGCTCACGAACGCTCGGCGGCGAGGAGTACGCGATCCAGACGTTACTGTCGTCGGGCACAACGCGCATCTACATGCTGTCGTCGATCGACGCGGCGGCGCGCACAGCCACGCGGGATGCCGTGCTCTCGCTGGGCACGATTGCACTCTGGGGTTTCCTGCTCGCGGCGATCGCGAGCGTCTGGATCGCCCAGACGCTGTCCGAGCCCATCAATCGCGTCGCGGGCACGATCGGAGCCATGACGGCGGCCCGCGACTTCAGCCGCACCCTGGAGCCAACCGGCACCAGCCGCGAGCTCGACGCGCTGGCGGCGAGTTTCAACGATCTGATGCGCAGCCTTGCCGTGGCGGAGTCGGAAACGCGATCGGCCTACCTGGGAGCCATCCGCGCGCTGGCCACCGCCCTGGACGCGCGCGACCCCTATACGGCTGGCCACTCGGACCGCGTGAGTGCGACCTCCGTGGTCATCGCCCGTCAGATGCGGTTGCACGATACCGACGTGGACGTCATCCGCCTCGGTGCCTTGCTCCACGACATCGGCAAGATCGGCGTCGCCGACGGCATCCTCCAGAAGCGAGGGCCGCTGACCGTCGAAGAGTACGATCAGATCAGGCGCCACCCGGCTCTTGGCGCTCACATCCTGCGGCACGTGTCATTCCTCGAGCCGCACGTGGAAATTGTCGAGCTGCACCACGAACGTCCCGACGGTCAGGGATATCCCTTCGGTCTTCGCGGGGACGACATCCCGCTGGCCGCGCGCATCGTTCACGTCGCCGATGCGTACGACGCGATGACGAGCGCGCGCGCGTATCGATCATCACGGCCGCCCGAGGCGGCGCTTGCTGAGCTACGAGACCACGCGGGCGTGCAGTTCGACACGGCGTCTGTCGATGCGCTGTGTGAGGTCCTGGAGGCAGCGATCGAGCGACCGCAGGAAGTGTTGGGCACCAATGCCTAAAGTCGGATTCATGGCCGGTGTGGCCTGTGCGATCGCGGGGGTGATGAGTGCGCCACCGTGCCTGGGGCAGGAAACGCGTGCGTCCACGTTCGCCGTGGACTCGGCCTCGTCCATCGATCGGGTTGTCGACGAGGCCGGAAACGCCACGACTGGCGTCATTATTGACGCATTCGTGTCCGCGCGAATCGGTCCGCTTGACGTTGTCGCGCGGCCATGGACGCAGCGGTTGGCGAACGGTGAATGGAACCGACAGCTCTGGCTGGCCGCTGTGCGTTACGAGCGCGCAGGTACGCTCGGCTTGCGGCTCGAGGGCGGTCTGATCCCAGCTCCGGTAGGCCTCGCGAACCTCACGCTGCGACCGCATCTCAACCCGACGATCGCGCAGCCCTCCTCGCTTTTCCAGACGCTGCCGGCACCCGAGCCGCAGAGCCCTCGATTGACCCTGCTTGGCCCCGTCTACCCGTTTGGGGTGAACGCAACCCTGTCAGGCTCACACTGGGATGCGCGCGCCGCGGTGATCGACACCTCACCCCTCCGCGGGCGCCGGATCTTCGCGAGCGCCAACAATGCAAATCCACCCCGCCTGATGAACATCGTGATGGGCGGTGGCATTACCCCGATCACCGGTATGCGGTTTGGCGCATCCGTCACGCACGGAAATTGGAGGAAGGGAGGCGAGACTCCAGCCGATCCTGAGGACCGTGACGCGACGGTCGTGACGGTCGAATCAGAAGTGTCGTTCCGCTACACCAAGCTCTCGGGCGAATGGGTTCGCGACATGCTGGACATCACGAGCGGCCAATCCGTGGCGTGGGGATGGTTCGTGCAGGGGCAACAAACTCTTACGCCGCGCTGGTTCGTTGCCGGACGAGTCGAGCGCATGTCGGCGGCGACGGGCGTCACAGGAATATCTGTTCAGCAGCAGTTCACGGGAACCGAGGAGACGATCGGGTTTCGTTTGACGCCTGAGATCACGCTGCGGGCCAGCCATCGTGCCCGGCAAGGTTTCGGCCGCACCGGCTTTGACCAGACAGCCGCCGTGTCGGCCGTGTGGTGGAAGCGGTGGATATGAAACCGGGTTTAGTTTTCCAAGAATTGTCCTTGAGGAAAACTAAACCCGGTTTCATTTCAGCTCCCCATAGACTGTCGAGACAAAGTCGCGCAAGCGCGCGCGAGGGCTGCCGAGGAATTCGAGGCCTGGCGTCGGAACATCCGTCATGTAGGCGTCGAACTTGGCTGGAAGGTTTAGTTCCGCGATCGCCTCGTCGGCCGTCTTCCCCGCACGGTGCGCGACCTGCGTCGTCTTCACCAATTCACGACTGAACTCCGCGAACTCCACGAGGGACGACCAGCCTGTCACACCCCTGTGGCCCGGGATGACCGTGTCGACACCACGGATCTCCTTGATGGCGCGTTCGAGTGTTTGGGGATACGCAACTCCGCTGCCACCGCTCCCCACGTCAACCAATGGAGGGCCCTTCCACAGAAACAGATCCCCGGCATGCATCACGCGAACGGCGGGGAACACGACGACCGCGTCGCCGTTGGTGTGCGCTGGACCAAAGTAGTACAAATCGATTTGATCCAACCCGCGACCGATCGTGAGCTTGTCGCGGAACGTCCGGTCCGGCATCGCCTCCGGCTTGTCCTTGACGGCCGGGTCTGTCGCCATGTTCGCGCGCGTATTTTCGTGCGTGACGACCTCGACGGTGGCGGAAAAAGATTCGTTGCTGCCGATGTGGTCGAAATGGCTGTGGGTGTTGACGATCATGGTGACCGGCACATCGGCCACTGCGCCGACTCGATCGAGAATGGCCTGACCGTTGCCCGTCAGCTTCGTATCCACGAGCACAACCCCGGTGCTGGTCACGAACACCGCGGTGTTCCCGCCTTGTCCGGGGATCACATAGAGATTGTTGCGAACCTTCTGAATCTGACCGATGGGCTCCATCTGCGGAGCCTGTCGCGCGAGCGGACTCACGACTCCGATCGTCGTCGCGGATAGAGCGATGGCAGAGAGAATCAGTGCCCGACGCACAGTGATCTAGTCTCCTGACCTTTACCTCTCACCCTTAAACCTTTGCCCTAAACCTTTGCCCTAAACCTTTGCCCTAAACCTCGCCCTTTGCCTTCACCTTTGCCCTTTGACCTTTGCCCTTTGACCTACATGTTTTACAAACCAGCTGGAAAAAACACTCGCTGCACGAACCAATACGTCCCCGCCGCAATGACGACGACCGAGCCGGCGAACGCGACTCGGTAGCCCATGGCGTCGCTGCGCCGGCGAATCGCGGCAAGCAACGACGCCACCACCACCACGATCGCGAGCTGACCGATCTCCACTCCCACGTTGAAGGAAAACAGCGACCACCCGAGCGCTTCCTGCGGCAAGCCGAACTCGCGTAGCACGTTGGCGAAGCCGAAACCGTGAACGAGACCGAACGTGGCCGCGGCCCATGCACGCAAATCTCGACCGTCGCCACGGACGAGATTGTCGGCGCCCACGAACACGATGCTCAAGGCTATCGCCGGCTCGATGATGCTCGCGGGCGGCGTGACGAGGTTCAGCGCCGCCAGTGACAGGGTGATGCTGTGACCGATGGTGAAGGCCGTGACAATCTTCAGCAGCGCCACCCACGTCCCGCCGAGCAACAGCAGCCCCACCAGAAACAGGATGTGGTCGGGGCCAATCATGATGTGGTGAACGCCAGATGGAATGAACGTGCGCATCACGGCCAACGCGCCCTGCGTCGTACCCGCGTAGTACACGTACTCATTGCTCTCCGAGTTGAAGATCAACTGCTGCCTCAACTCGCCGCCCTCATAGATGTTCACGAATGTCTGATGCAGCGGATCGTACGGAAACAGGCTGGCGTCGATGACCAGCGAGCCTGGTGTCTCCTGCGAAATGCGATACGTCAGTCGCAGCGCCAGATCGTCCCTGAGGACCTCGAGGCTGGTCCACATCGGGGTCAGACGCCGGTCGCTTCGAAACATCAGCCTGGGCGTGAGTAGTGTCCCGATGCGTTCGCGTTCACGCTCCGCCACCTCGTTTTCGAGAAGGCGCTCTGGTGGGGTGATCCCCAGGTCGTGCGCGACGTCGATGATGTGGACGACCAGCGTGCCTTCGATGCCGCCGTTCTTGAACACCACGTCGAGGTAGCTGAACGGGGCGGGATGCGCGAATGCGGACTCGGCACCTCCGACAAAAACGACCGCGATCGCGAGAACGCGGAGACCAGGAAACCCGAGCGTCATGAATCGGGGCATTTTACTCAACGCTAGAGACTTGGCGCTCTGCCCGGACAGCTCGACCGAGGACACCATGCCTGGAGACCTCCAAGAACGTTAGCAATTTCGCATGAGAAGGCGTGGATCGCCGTTTGCAAACTAGGGCTGTGCCAGCCCGATCTAGGAGACAACAGTGCGCCCACGAACCTGGACACGACTCATCCTCACGACGCTGGCCCTTTCTGTGCCCGCAATGCCGACGTTCGCCCAAACCGATTGGCGCGGTCGGCCGGGCATCGATCGAAATTGGCAAAACGCTCCTGGCCGCGAAGCGTTCGAACGCGGCTATCAGGAAGGGATTCGCCAGGGCGAGCAGGATGCGCGCAGCAGTCGCGCGTTCGGCTTCGAGCGCGATCGGATCTATCGCGACGGCGACCGAGGGTACAACCGCAGCTTTGGCAGTCGCGACGTGTATCGCAACCAGTTCCGGAATGGCTTCGCCGACGGCTACCGCGCCGGCTTCAGTCGGATCCGAGGTGGCGTCCGCGCGTCGTTCGAGCGGGGCGATCGCGTCGGCGGCAGGCTGCCAGGCGGATATCAGGACCCGGCATTCGCGCGCGGGTTTAGCGACGGCTTCGACAAGGGGCTCGAAGACGCAAGAGACCACGACCGGTACGACCCGGTCCGGCATGGCGACTACCGCAGCGCGGATAACGGCTACCGGGGCAACTACGGCTCAAAGGACGCGTACAAGAACAACTATCGCACCGGCTTCAGACAGGGCTACGAACAGGGCTATCGCGATCGAACTGGACGATGGCGATAATCGCGGGGCGGGGTCAGGTCTTGATTCTCGATCGCTCGAGCAACCTTCTCGCGCAACGACAGGGAGACCGCGAAGCTCAATGCGTGAGCGCGTACAGAAGGACGTCAACGCCTAGAGCGTAGCCATCGATTGAGAACCGCTGAAAATAGGCCGGCTCCTCGGCCTCACGCTCCCACGAGTCGGCCATGTCGGTGTTGTGCGTCATCACGACCATGATTCGTCCCCCATCGTCGCGAACGGCCCTGAAATGGGGCTGGAGGCTGTCGTCCCCGCGCTCGGATGTGAGACCGGTCGCGGCCCAAAAAGGATACCGTGGTACTTGTGGCACCTTCTTCACGGCGAACTGCGTGGTGAAGATGGGATCGGTCAAAGGCACGTCCTCGATGGGACGCCCTGGCAGCACCTCGGCCACCACACGCGACCAGTGCTCCCAGGCTGGCGTTCCCCAGAAATCGTCAACCCAAAGGAAGCCTCCCTTGAGGAGATACTCCCGGAGTCGAACGACCTCCTGCGGGGTGAGCCCCATCGTGCCGACATCGGAGGCCACGGTATAAGGACAGTTGAAGAGGGCGTCGTCGGTAAGTCGAACGATCCAGTGGTTCGGTCGCCCGCCGCCATCCTTGCTGATCCGCGCTCGTGTCAGCTCTGCAAACCGGACCATCAGGTTGTTCTCGCCAAGGGGATAGTCAGTCTGCCAGCCTATTCCGTCGGCTTCTCGTCTGACGCTCTGATACATGATGCGGCAGATGGTGAAGGACGCGTCAGGCATCGTGGCCGGCGCGAAGCCACCCAACCGAAGACTGCGACCGAACTGCGCGTAACCGTAGCCCGCGGACACGAGCAACGTCACGATCGTCGCCACCGATAAGAACCGCATGCCGCGCATTGTCCGGAGGCACTCGTTGACATGTCAAGCGATGTGCACGGATCAGAAGGACGCGACTGGCTCAGAGCCAGGGCGCCACGGTGGACCCGCTAGTCGGCGACGGACGCGACCGCCGAGCTGGCGGAGAAGCTCTTGACGGCGTCCTCCTCCGAGTCGAATGTGTCGAACACCGTGACCAGGCGAGTGATTGACAGCAGGTCGTGATTCCGCTTGCCTACCCGGAGGAGCTTCAGGCCACCCGTCGTCTTCGAGAGTGAGCTGTAACACGAGACGAGTTGGCCGAGGCCGCCGCTATCGATGTAGGAAACCTCACCGAGGTTGAGGATAATCGCTGTGCGCTCTTGCAAGATGAGGCTGTTGACCTTATCTCTGAGGCGCTGTGCCTCGTCTATGGTGAGCTTGCCGGAGAGATCGAGAACCGTCACGGCACCGATCTGCCGTTCAGTCATCTGGAGTTGCATACCGCACCCCTGCGCATTTTGCCCTCGTGGAGTCGGCAACGCTCGCGCCCGAGGACCGAAGGCGTAAGGTGTCTGGATTATCCGCCCGAAGACACCCGACGGGACAGCAAATTCGCCGCACATTCATACGATCCGGATGGAGTCTGGGCTGCCGAAGTAGGATCAGGCCGGTGGCGATACAAACGGTGATCGTTGCGCTTGCGCTGGTGTTCGTCTCGGCCGTAGCCGTCTCGGTGCCTGCGTCAGCGCAATGGTTCAGGTACCCGACGCCTGGCGTACCTCGCACCACGACCGGGGCTCCCGACCTCAACGCCCCGGCACCGAGGACTCCCGACGGGAAACCTGATTTCTCCGGCATGTGGCTCCCCTCCAACCACCTGCCGTGCCCGCCGCTGTTGCGCGATGGCAACGATTGCCTGGAAAAGACGCCACTCTCGGTGTGGGCGTTCCATATCGACGCGACCCTCCAAGGCGGTCTGCCGTATCAGCCGTGGGCCGAGGCTCTCGTCAAGCGACGCAGCGCGGACAACTCGAAAGACGACCCCCACGCACAGTGCCTGCCCGCCAACCCGCCGCGAGCCTACACGCTGCCGCACTATCAGAAAGTGATCCAGACGCCCGGCCTGCTGATCATGCTCCATGAGTTCAACGCGAGCTACCGACAGATCTTCACCGACGGCAGGCAGCTTCCTGTGGATCCCCAACCGTCATGGACCGGATACTCCTCTGCCCGATGGGAGGGAGACACGCTGGTAGTTGAGACCATTGGTCTCCGCGACGACCTATGGCTCGACGTGGCTGGCAATCCGATGACGAGCGCAGCGAAACTGACGGAGCGAATTCGGCGACCAAATTACGGGACGCTGCAGATCACCTTTAGCGTGGACGACCCGAAGGCGTACACGCGGCCCTGGACCGTCGTGCTCGAGGAGAGCATCGTTATTGATGGCGAACTGATCGACGAGATCTGCCTCGAGGGTCTGAAGCCGATGCACCTGCCCCGAGAGCAGAATCCTCAATAGAGAGCCATATGCAACGGCGCGGCGGCGACGAATGGCACCGTCGCGCTGTAGTCATCTACTTCGACGTGGGCTTCACGAACCTGCTGGAGTCTACCTGCGGGTTGTGCTCCACCTTCTCGACGTAGGTCGTGACGCTGTCGGCGGGGCTGACACCGATCGTGCGGACGATGTACGGGATTTTCACGCCGTCAACGTCCCGGTAGTCTTCGTAATCGGTCTGAATCGCATAGTCGCCAAAGGCAGTCGCCGTTGCTGTCCCCTTGCGCACGAGTAGGCCCGTTTGCGCATCGAAGAAGAGCTGCTCGGGCAGGTCGGCCTGCGGAAAGCCGACGACGAGATAGGCATCGCGGTCGCGTACCTTCACGAGACCGCGGGCGACGAGGCGTGAATAGCCTTGCTTGAGGTTCAGCGGCTCGTAGAAGTCGGAGCCGCGCTTCACGCGCGACAACGGCGGTGCCGGAGCAGCGCCGGTGGTTTCGGTGACCACGCCCTTGGCATCCTGTCGCCACGCGGCGGTGCCGTCGAAACCCGTCGCGGTCGTGCCGGTGGCCGTCTGTGATGTCACCACCCACTGATTCGGCGCCCTGAAATACTGCTTGGTGAGCCCATGCACGGCTGGTCCGACACCCCTCACATCGGCCGCCACTTCCGTCGTCGCAGTAACTGTGCGAGCCGTAATTCGCCGCAGTGCTTGTTCGCCGCCAAGCGCCTCCACATACTTCGCCAGTAGTTGTTCAGGCGCGGGCAAAGACGACTGTTCTTTCGAGACGAGGGCGCGATACCGTTCGGACAAGACGGCATCCTGCCCTCCAGGGACGGGGGACCCAGTGCCCTTGAACAGCACGCCGACGCCAGCGGTCGTGTACTGCCCGGTAGGAGCAGGAGCGGCGAGCGGATTGCTGCTGCCCCGATGGCAGGTGTAGCACGTGACTCGAAGCTGCCCATTGAAGGAGCTCGCATTCAAGGCGCGCGTCATGGTCATCATCTTGCGCGCGAGGTCCTTTCTCTCAGTGTTCAGCGTCCGATTGCTCTCGTGGCAGAACTCGCACTCCACGCCGAGAGAGGCGGAGATGACGCGCATCGTAGGAATGATTTGCGCGGTGGGGATGTCCGTCAGTACCTGAATTCGGGGCACCTGGCCAGCAGGAGCAGCCGCAGGCGCTTGCTGGTCAGCACGGGCTGCATCTGCGGCCGCAACCACGATCACCAGGACCACGAAAGCTGTCTTCATCGACGCCACTGTGTTGTTCATACCGCGGGATCCTTCCTGCATCAATCGGCGATCGCCTGGACAACGAGATTCTTGACCAGCTCGCGATAGTGCCGGCGAATTGGTCCCGGCGTGTTGGCCAGGAACACGACCGCCAACTCCTCCTTCGGATCGACCCAGAACATCGTTCCTTGCGCGCCGCTCCAGAGGAACTCTCCAGGTGTTCCGGGAACGCCCGCGAGGCCGGTCTGTCGTCGTACGGCCACGCCGAGGCCGAATCCGAAGCCGTCGATGTGCTCCACGGCGAACTCGTGGAGGCGTGAAACATCCACGTTCGAGCCGAGGTGATCCGCCGTCATGTACTCCACTGTCTTCCGGCTCAGGATGCGCGTGCCTTCGAACGTCCCGTTGTTGAGGAGCATCAAGGCGAAGCGCATGTAGTCAGTCGCCGTGCCCGAGGCGCAGCCGCCGCCGCAGTCGTATTGCCACGGCGTCACGGGTTCGCGAAAGGTCGGGGGCCGGCCCGTATCCGGATCGATCGGCAACGGCTTCGCGATTCGTGCGGCCTTCGACGCGGGGACCACGAACCCGGTGTCAATCATGCCGAGCGGTCCGAACAACCGCTCCTGTAGAAACTCGCCGAGGCGCTTCTTGGTCACTGCTTCGACGGCAAGACCAGCGACGTCGAGGCCGTGGCTGTACTCCCAGACCGTCCCCGGTTGGTAGTAAAGAGGCAGCTTCCCCAGTTCTTCCAAGAACTCAGCGCCAGTCTGGCCGGCCGCGCTTTTCAGCCGGCTCTGGTACAGCTTGTGGAGCGGAGTGTCGCCGCGATTGCCATAACTCACGCCGGCTGTGTGGCGCAGCATGTCTTGGAGAGTCGGCTGCCGGCGCGCCGGCTCGGTGCCGGTCGCCGTGGCCACCTTCATGTTCTTCAATGCGGGCAAGTAGTTGCCGACGGGATCGTTCAGCAGCAGGTCGCCTTGCTCTACGAGCATCAGCGTTGCGACCGCCACCATGGGCTTGGTCATCGAGGCCAGCGCGAAGATCGCGTCTTTTTGCATGGGCGTCTTCGACGCCTTGTCAACGAAGCCAAACGCCTCGTGGTACACGAGCTTGCCCCTGCGTGCGATGGCGACGACGGCGCCTGGCATTCGCCCTTGATCGACGTCCCGCCGGATCGTCTGGGCAAGCCGCTCCAGGCGTGCGCTCGACAGCCCCACGCTTTCGGGCTTGGCGATCGGCACGGGATCCGCCCACACGGGGTGAATGAGACTGGCCGAGAACAGCAGCGTCAGCGCCAGACGGATTCTCATGACTCTCCTTCGTCGAGCGTTGCTCACGCTCGATCCCGAAATCGACTGAGGTTACAGCGGTTGGTAGCGCGCCGATCATCGCATACCGTACGCCTGACCTCAGGTTGACATACATAGAACTGCAATGTATAAGCCTTCTACGTATGGACATGAGCAAGGACCTGGTTGCTGCTTCCGCCACGCCACTCGTGCTCGCCATCCTTGCCGAAGGCGACAGTTACGGCTACGCCATCATCAAGCGAGTGGCCGAGTTGTCAGGCGGGCACCTCCAGTGGACCGACGGCATGCTCTATCCCGTGCTGCACCGGCTCGAGCGCCAAAGTCATGTCGTGGCGAAGTGGTCCGCGTCCGAGAACGGCCGCAGGCGCAAGTATTACCGGATCACGAAAGAGGGCCGGACGCAGCTCGCAGCCCAGCGGCAGCAGTGGCAGGTCGTGGACGTGACTCTGCGGGGTATCTGGATGAAGGCGTGCGCGGCATGACGACCTTCGTCGATCGACCACTCGAAGAGCAAATCGCGCAGTGGCGGACGTACCTACGCCGCCGGCAGGCCCTGAATGGTCCCGACGTGGAGGAGCTCGAGGGACATCTGCGCGACCAGGTGGTGGCGCTCACCGAGGCCGGCCTGGCAGGGGATGAAGCGTTCTTGGTCGCGGTCAAGCGCATGGGCAGCCTCGATGCGCTGTCACGCGAGTTCGCACGCGCGCATTCCGAGCGACTGTGGAAGCAGTTGGTCATTGCGCCCGACTCTGATGAGTCGGCCAAGACCTCTTACACCGAGCCGCTCGTCGTCCTGGGTCTTGCCGTCGCCGCGGCGGTTGCCGTCAAGATGCCGGCGCTGTTCGGTCACCCGCTCAGCCCTGATGAGGAAGTGCCGATTTTCTACGTCCGCAACGCCAGTCTTTTCGTTTTTCCGCTGCTGACGATCTACTTCGTGTGGAAGCGTGGGGCGAGCGTCGCGAGCGGTTTCTGGCTCGCGCTGCCCTTCGCGGCCGGCGGGCTGTTCGCCAACGTCTTCCCGTTCGCAAAGAGAAGCGACACCGAGGTGCTGACCGTTCTGCACATGCCAATCGCCCTCTGGCTGGCCGTCGGCTTCGCGTACGTCAGAAACCGCTGGTTCGCCGACGGCGGGCGCATGAACTTCGTCCGGTTCTCGGGCGAGCTGGCGATCTACTACGTGCTCATCGCGCTCGGCGGGTTCGTCTTCATCCTCTTTACGTTCATGATGTTCCGCGCCATCGACATGAATCCCGACTGGTTCGTCGCGGGCTGGCTGATCCCGTGCGGCGCGGCGGGAGCCGTCATCGTCGGATCCTGGCTCGTGGAGGCGAAGCAAAGCGTCATCGAAAACATGGCGCCGGTGCTGACCAAGCTGTTCACGCCGCTGTTCACAGTTCTGCTGCTGGTGTTTCTGGCCACGATGGCGTGGACGGGCAGCCCCATCAACGTGAAGCGGGAGGTACTGATCGGCTTCGACCTGCTGCTGGTGGTCGTCGTTGGGCTCGTGCTCTACGCCGCATCCGCGCGCGACCCACAGGCACCGCCCGACTTCTTCGACGGCCTGCAACTGCTGCTCGTGGTCAGCGCGCTCGTGGTCGATGGGGTGGCGCTCGCGGCGATCGCGGCCCGCATCTCCGAGTTTGGCTTCACTCCCAACCGAGTGGCGGCTCTTGGCGAGAATCTCATTCTGCTCGTCAACCTGGCGTGGTCGGCGTGGCTCTATGCTGGCTTTCTGCGTCACCGGGGCTCGTTTACCGCCCTGGAGCGATGGCAGGTCGCCTATCTGCCCGTGTACTCCGTATGGGCGGCGCTGGTGGTTGTCATGTTCCCGCCCGTATTCGGCTACAGGTGATGCATCTTCTCGAGATGAATCCCGGCACGCGGGCTTCGCTCGGCACAGCGTTGTTACGCGGGTAGCGTCGACGCTGAGTGGTCGAGCACGTACCTGCCGAGTTCGGCGCGCGTGGCGCCGGCGGACGCGAGCGTGAGCTGCAGCCGCACGGATGGCATCTGACGCACGATGGCGGCAGGAGTAGCCCAGAGCACCTCGCCGTCTGGCCCGGACACGGGCACGTCGTCGATCTCGCCGCTTGGCCAGTCTCCCAGTCCTGTCACCGACAGCGTCACGGCATCCACGCCGGAGAAGTCGGCTCGCAGGGCGGCGACAACGAGATCGTCGCCGGGAAAGACCGCACACGGCACGGTCTCGCCCGGTATTAGCGAGTACATGCGCACACGGATGCCGTCACGCTGCATGCGGTTGAGTAGGGCGCGGGACACAATCCCCGAGACGCGCCCCTGACGGACGAGCGTTGCCAGTCCGGGCCCGAGTGCCGCCACGCGCTGCAGGCGCGCCGAGCAGTCGCCGCACGCGAACAGATGCTCCTCGACTCGGTCCGTCTCGTGACCGTCAACGAGGTCACGCGCCCAGTAGTCGAGCAGTGTCCCATCGGGAATCGGAGACTGGCATGTTGGCATCATTGCGCGACCTCGCGGGACGTCATACACGTGCGAAGGCGCTCGACTGCGCGGTGCCGGATCACCCGGACGTTGCCTTCCTTGACCCCAAGCTCCTGACCCACCTCGCCCGCCGTTCTCTCCGCATAGAAGGTCAGGATAACGACCATTCGTTCGCGCTCGGCGAGCCGGGCGAGGCACGTCTCGAGGCGGTCAACGTCCAGCGTGGCGTCTCCCGCTGGGGCTTCGACCATGTCCGGGACCATGAAGGCTTTGCGCAGCTTCTCGCGCCGCCACTCCAGCCGCCTCAGGTCTTTCGCCATGGTTCGACTCACGCCGAGGACAAACGACGCGATCTGATCGACATCGCGAACCGATCCATCCCGCAGCTTCTCGATCGTCAGTAGCATCACCTGCTGGACGAGGTCGAGCGACGCGTCCTCATCGCGCAGATGGCGAAGCCCGTATAGCCGCACGCGTGGAGCAAAGCGTCGATACAACTCGCTCTCGGCCGCCTCGGCCGACTCCGGCCCTCGCGCCGCGACCGCGCGTGCGAGATCGCCGTCGCTCGAGTTGACGATCGTCAGCATTTGACGCTGACGGTACTACCCGCCCGCGCGTGCGGTCAATCGAACCCGCTGAGGTCACGCCGTGGCCGCCGACACACCGGTCACCTGCCGGATGACCTCTCCGCTCGCGACGAGCGCCGCCGCACCGTCGCCGACGAACGTCGAGCCGTGCATGGCCGCCAACACGCGCGGCCGCAGCGCCGCGAGGTTGGCCAGCTGCCGCTTCGTGTTCTCCGTGTACGGCACGTAATCCATCAGCACGGGCGACTGCTGGTAGGCTTCGAAGGCCCGCCGATATCGGCCTACGACGTCGCCGGTCGTTACCGGCTCGACGTCGCCGAGCTGATGCATCAGATCCGAGCAGAGCAGCACCTGGTCGGTCTCCTCGAACAACACGCCCGCGTCCCACCCATGCGGCAGGTGCGGCGTCGGAACGAAGCGGAACCTGTGCCGTCCAGTCCCGAGGACCTCGTCCGGCTTCAGTCCGCGCGGCGGCCGATTCGAGAAGTCGGCGATGTTGATCATCGCGCCGAGCTCTCCGCACACGGGGGTGGCGTTCGGGGCTTCCGCCAGCCATTCGTTGAGCGCGCCGCATTCGTCGACCTCGAAGTGGCTCCAGCTGATCCAGCGAAGGCTCGCGGGATCGATCAGCGTCGCAACCGCCTCGCGCACAGCCGGAAACGTCCCGCGCATGCCCGTGTGAAACAACAACGGCTCGTCGTCTCTGACGAGGAAGTGATTGAATTGAAGGTCGAAGGCCGGCACGTACAGACAGATTCGATACAGGTCAGGGGCGATTTCGTCGATCCGCGCAGTCATGTTGTTTCCTCCAGGCTCCATCCAAGCATTCAGTCGGTTCCCCAAGGGTTGTCGATCACGAAGCGCCACGAGCCGTCTGCCTGACGACGCAGAACATCCGCGGATTGTGCCGCCAGTTTCACCGGTTCGCCGTCTGGGCCGGTTCCAGTGAAAGACCACGCCGCAGTTACGAGGGCCAGATCACTGGCCTCAAGAACCCTTGTCACATTGAGATCGAGTGTGCCGTTCATCGCAATGAAACCGGCCAACGCTTCGCGGACTCCGGGGGACCCGTGACTGAGGCTCCCAGGCCGGGTCGCAAAAGCGGCCTCAGCCTCATACAGAGGCATGAGCGCGTCGAGATTGCCGGTGTTGATTCCGTCAACTATCGATTCGAGCACTTGTTCAGGCGTTTCGCGGCCCGGTACCGCTCGATACAGGTCAGGTGCGATTTCGTCGATGTGCGCAGTCATGCCGTCTCCCTCCAATCGCCTCTCGGCGTCAACATAGAGGAAGTGTCACGACCCCGGGCACCGTTACACTGTTAGTTCCCATCTCGTCGTTCCGGCATCCCACCATGAGCGGACTTACTGTGAGGTGCCGTTGACCGATGATTCTGCCTAGTGAGTGGACAGTATGCGGATTTGTATTCTTGGAGCCACGGGTCTAGTAGGACGCGAGTGCTTGGACCTCGTCGAACGCGCATGGCCTAGCGCAAGTGTGCTCCTCTACGCCAGTCGCGACCAAGAAATCGAACACGCTGGCAAGAGGCACGAAGTGTTCGGCGCTGACCGTCTTGAAGAGGAGACGGCACCAAAGGGAGATCTCGCCCTGGTGGCTCTCGACGACGAGCACAGCAGACGCTTCGTCCCCCGTCTGCTGGCGCTCGGCTATCGCGTCGTTGACAAGAGCAATACCTATCGGGGTGACCCGGCTGTGCCGCTAGTTGCCGCCGGTGTCAACACCGTGCGCATCGATGATTCAGTCAGGCTAGCCGCTAACCCAAACTGTACGACCATCCCACTCGCGCTCGCCCTTGCCCCGCTTCACAGGGAGTATGGCCTAGAGACTGTTGCCGTAAGCACGTACCAGGCTGTCAGCGGAGCGGGGATCGCGGCTCTCGATCAGTTTCTCGAAAACAGTAGGCGTGGCTATGAGACGACCGATCGATTGGGCGGCCAATTCAACCCAACCGGCTACGCGGGGAATACGGTCCCCCACAATGGGGGAACCGACGACAGCGGCTACTCTGCTGAAGAGCGCAAGTTGATGTTTGAGACTCGGAAGATCCTGGAGCTTCCGCAACTCGGCGTCAGCGTCCAGTGCTGTCGCGTAGGCGTGGCTGTCGGTCACTATGAGAACGCCTGGGTAACGTTCAAGCGGCGCGTCACTCTAGATGAAGTCGCAAACATCTTGGAGGATGCGACGAGGACGCCGTTCGTTTGCTACATGGCTGGGCCGACTGGAGAGGGGCTCAGTGCCGTAGCCGCGGTGCACAAGCGCGACACGGCCCTCGTCGGGCGCTTGCGACACGACACTCGCGACGCGAGCCTGCGCAGTGTCTGCCTGACAGTGGCAGCGGATAATCTCCGGCTCGGGGCCGCGACCAATGCTATTCGCATCGCTAGTCGCTGGTTCAGGTCGCAGGACCCGCAGCTGCAAGCCTAGAGAAGGCTGGCGCTCGTCGACCAAGTGTTCGACTGCGTCCGGCACGTCGGTCATCGTGCGGTGGATGAATCGAAGACCACCTGGTCGTACCGGTGAAGCTTCTCGAAAAGAGCCTGGGCACGTTTCTATTAGAAGACTCGGGATCCCTAACCCTGTGCGGACAGAGCGGTTAGGACCAACGGCCCTGCTTTGCGTCGTCACACCTTCGTCGTGTTGACAAAGCAATGACAGTGCCGGCGTAACCATCGGCGAGTGCGGCTCGATTCGCGAGAGCTCGCGCATGAGAGCCAATAGTGAGTGCGTTGACGTTCGATCACCCGTTGGGGTTCTGGGCCACGCTGTTGCCGCAGACCCACGAACCGCTGTCGAAGTCAGCCGTCGTTCCGAATGGAACCCGACTCCCTGAGCATGTAGTAGGCCGTCAACGCTCCGTCCGGCCACTCGCGGACGACAAGCAAGGCGTTGTGATCGTCAACGAGAATCAGCGGCCATTCTCGTGTCGGCGTCTGATGACTGCGCGCGACCATCTGTCGAATGATGTCGAGCTGTCGGGAGAGCTCCGGATCTAGGCCTGACCACATTGACTAGAAAGGATGAGCTACGGCGGCATCATACATGAGTCTTTGTCCCCATCGAGGCGCGTGCGAAGGTGTGAACCGGTTCAGGTGATCACGGGCATGGGCCTCAGGATATCGCTTCCCGTCGTGGTATCGCCGACGGCTCACGGCCGCATGGTACCATCCGGCCGCCATGATCAGGGTCCTCGTTCCCGTTTCGCTCGCACTCGCCCTCGTCGCTGCGGCCGTGCTATGGGCCCAGGAGTCCCCGCCGCCGCTGCTTCCGCCGCAAGCGCCGTCCGGGCCCACGCCCATGCCGGCTGTGCTCCGCAACTACACGCCGGTCACCGAGTCGACGTTGCGGAGTCCGAACGACGGCGACTGGACCATGAACCGCCGGACGTACGACGGGTGGGGCTACAGTCCCCTCACGCAGATCACGGCTGACAACGTCGCCCGGCTGAGGCCGGTGTGGTCGTTTTCCACGGGCGCGATTAACGGACACGAGGCCGCACCCATCGTGCACGACGGCGTGATGTTCGTCGCAACACCCGGCAGCCAGGTGATTGCCATCGAGGCTGCGACGGGCACGGTACTGTGGCGCTATCGTCGCCCGCTCGGGCCGGCGGTCATCAATCGTCACCCGACGACCCGCGGCGTCGGCCTTCTTGGAGACAAGGTCTTTCTGGCCGCCAGCGATGCGGTGCTGATGGCTTTGGACGCGCGAACAGGACGCACGGTGTGGTCCACCATCGTCGCCGACAACCGCGGCGGCCACTACATGAGCCTCGCGCCGCTCGTGGCCAATGGCAAAGTGCTCGTCGGTACAAGTGGCGGAGAGCTTGGCATCCGCGGGTTCATCGCCGCCTACGACCCGGACACTGGCAAGGAGCTATGGCGCACCTACACCGTTCCGGCGCCAGGCGAGCCTGGAAGCGAGACGTGGCCGAGGGGCGGCGAGCAGTGGAAGACCGGCGGCGGCTCGGTGTGGGTGGCGGGCAACTACGATCCCGAGACCAACCTGGCCTATTGGGGCACGGGCAACGGTGGACCATGGATCGGCGACCAGCGTCCTGGTGACAACCTCTACACCTCCTCGACGATTGCCGTGGACGCGGCCTCGGGACAGATCAAGGGGCACTTCCAGTACACGCCCAACGAGTCGTTCGATTGGGACGAGGTGTCGCCGCCCATTCTGGTGGACTTCCAGCGGAACGGCCGGACGGTGAAGGGACTTATCGACGTAGCCCGCAACGGTTACCTCTGGTTCTTGGAGCGCGGGACCGGGCCCATCCGATTCGTCCAGGGCGTACCCTACGTGCGACAGACGGTGTTTCGCAGTCTGGACTCCGTGACCGGCAGGCCCGACGTGGATCTTGCCCACAAGCCTGGCACTGGCAAGGTCGCGGACTTCTGTCCCTCGCATTGGGGAGGGAAGAATTGGCCGCCCATCGCCTACAGCCCGCAGACGCGTCTCATCTACGTGCCGGCGAACGAGAACCTGTGCGCGTCCATGGAAGGGCTGCCCGTGAAGTACTCGCCCGGTTCGGCCTTCACCGGGGCGAGGAACGTGATGTCGATCGCACCGGGCGCCGATCACATCGGGGAAGTGCAGGCGTGGAACGTGGACACCGGCGCGCGCGTGTGGACCCACACCTTTGCCAAATCGTCGAACTGGGGACCGCTACTCGCGACCGGTGGTGGGCTGGTCTTTGGCGGCGGAACCTCGGACCGCATGTTCCGGGCGTTCGACGCACGGACTGGAAAGGTCCTATGGGAGTACCCCGTCAACTCCGGGGTCATCGGCCAGGCGTCGTCGTTCACCCTCAACGGACGTCAGTACGTCGCGGTGCAGTCCGGGTGGGGCATCGACGCGCGCGGGATGCAGAACCGGCTCAACGCCATCCGCCCGGGCGAGTTTCCAGAGGTACCGGAAGGTGGTGCGGTGTGGGTGTTCGCACTGGGCCAATAATAAGTGCATGACGGCGCCGTCCACCTAGGTCGCATCAGTTCGCGAAGCAGTAGAAGTATCCGTTGCCGCCCGTGCCGACGAGATTCTGCTGCGAACAGCCTCTCGAACTGTGCGCGGCGTTCCATGAGTTCGGCGCCGCACCGCCGCCCTGCTTGTTGTGATGGCCGACCATTGCCCCGCCAGTCGTTTCGGCGCTGGTCCAGTTGCCGCATGGCGCACCATCGGTCTGCAAGGTTCCGTCCGCCTGCGAGCCGGTGAGGATGTCGTGCTGGCTACCTTGGACAGGCGCGCCTTTCTCGGTCAGCGATGTTTCGCCGCCAAGATTGTTCGAATCGGAATGGAGATCGGCCACCGACTTGGCGACCACCACGCCCTTCGTATTCATCCACGGCCCCTTGCCGATGCGATCGCGCGCGTTCACCGCCGGCTGCCCGGCCGCGGCAGCGGCGCTCAGATACGCGCGCCACGTGCGGTTGCCCGCTCCGGCGGCGGCTGCGAGTGTTTGACACTGCTTATCGGCCCCGGCGAGTCCACCGAGATTCGCCCCGTTGCCAGGTCCGGCGCTCGTGATGAAAAAACTCATCTGATTCTGCTGCGCAGAGACGCCCAAGGATGCGACGGCCGCAAACACTGCTATCCCGATTGCGCCTGAAATCAATTTCGTCATGAGAAGCTCTCCTATTCGAGTCGCCGGCGATCATAGCGCGACGCAGGGGGGTTGGACGCAAATACGGGGGGGACGCACCACGCTGGCAGGGACCATAGACACATGGAGGCTATGTGCCAACCCGGGAACGGTGATCGCCGACGGCGTGATGAAGGCCGGCAACACGACGCATTCGTTTGATGCCGTCGGCAAGCCGGTTCTGACCTTCCCGACTCCGGGCGTTGCCGGCGCGACCGGCACTGCGACGCTCGATGCGAAGTACATGACCAAGAAGGTCGTGGTCACGAAGGGCGCAGACGACCGCTTGAGGCGAATACCAAGGCTAGGGTGAGCTGAGCACGTCGGGACGAATGTGCACCGGAACGGCCCGAGGATGCTCTGTCTGATTTCCGATCAGCACCGCGACGTTGCCAGTCTTGTGACCGCTATCGGCGTAGCGGTGCGCTTCGGCGATCTCGTCGAGCGTATATCGGCGGCCGATCACCGTGCGCAGCTTGCCGGCGTCGATCAACTCCTGTAGGAAGACGAGATCGGCCTGCTTCGGATCGGCTGCGCCGGTGACGAATCGCGCCCGTCCGGAGAGGTGTACTAACATGCCAGTCACCAGCGCGCGCGCAATCCCCCCTACTCCCCCTGAAAAGCCGACGAGCAGATAGCGCCCACCGGGCTTCAACGCGCGCAAGCTGCGCGGGAATCCGGCCTTGCCGAGCACGTCCACGATCACATCGTGGACCGGTCCACCATCGGTGAAGTCCCGCGTCGTGTAATCGATCACGTCGTCGGCGCCGAGCGATCGCACGAGGTGGACGTTGGCGCTGCTGCACACGGCAGTAACGTGCGCGCCGAAGTGCTTCGCCAGCTGCACGGCGAACACGCCGAGGCTGCCAGACGCTCCATGGACGAGAACCCGTTCGCCAGGCTTCAGGTTCGCCCTGCGCAGGAAATATAGCGAGCACGCCGCGCCCACGAACACGGTGCCGGCTTCCTCGAACGTCATGGTAGCGGGCTTACGCGCGAGGAACCCATCTTCCGCCACGCACGCGAACTCCGCATGGGCGGCGAACTTCGCGCCGCGCGCGCCATACACCGCATCGCCTGGCGCGAACCGCGTCACACCCGGTCCGACGGTTTCAACGGTGCCGGCGAGATCGACGCCCAGAATCGGGTGCCTGGGTCGAAACCCGCTCAGTAGCCGAATGAGGAGTGGGCCGCTCCGGAGCATCCGGTCGCCAAAGCACACGCTCGACGCGCGAACGCGGACGAGCACCTCGTTGTCGGCGGGCGTCGGTGTAGGTACCTCCCGGACCTCCACCACCTCCGGAAGTCCATAGCGCGTCGTGACAGCGGCCCTCATACTGGATGCGGATACGGCGAGCGGCGTAGGAGGTTCCACCGGTACGCCAGAGGACGGAGAGCTCGCTCGGCCGGCGCGTCCGCCGTGCCGGTGCACCGCACGGAAGGGGCGGCGCCGCGAGCCCCGACTTAGCCCGTTATGCGGCCCCGAACGTGAGTCTTGTGTTCGTTATTGATCCGCATAACGGCTAGCCGCGTGAAGCGGGCAAAGACACTGCCGACTAATCAAGGACGCACACCGGCTATCAAGGGCAGCGTCCTTGATTAGTTGGACCGCAACTCGCCGACCGTCCGGACGGGCGTGACTACGGCCAGAGGCTCCGCATATCTGATCACGGGCATCAGCGGCGTCACGGCAAACGGTATCTTCTCGCGAACCGACATCAGGGGTACGGCGGGCGAGCGATCGAGCGCCACCCTGCCGCTCCACGCATCGACGACGAGCCGCGCGCCGAGCTGGAGCGCGGCGATCTGTTCGAGGCTGTCGGGCATCAGCGGCGGGGCCTGTTTCATGAGCTCGGCAAGCCGGGTCATCTGCCCGTTGGCCGCCATGTAGTCTCCGATGTGCGGCTGGATGAGCCGAGGCAACTGCTTGGCCTGCTCCGAGAGCGTGCGAAGAAACAGGCCGGCGTCGGCCAGCTTGTCGCGATACGGCGACTTGCCGAGCAGCTCGATGACCTTCTCGTCAGCCGCGGCCTCCTCCTTGGGAATGCGGCGGAATCGCAGCGCCTCCAGCAGCTCGCCGTCGGGCACCATCAGACGATCGGCGAACGAGAACTTCGTGTCGATCAGTTGGTGGCCGAGCGCCACGTGGCTCAACTCGTGCGCGAGCATCGTCGCGAGGCTCGCTTCGTCGGGCAGCACGTCGATGAGGCCGCGGCTCAACACGATCGTGTGGCCGACCGTGAACGACTCGAGCGGCGAGGTCAGCAGGATCCGGGCGTGCAGCGGCCGTTGGACGTTCACCTTGTTGGTGACGACGAGGTTGTTGAGAACGGTCTCGAGAACCTTGTCCGCTTCACCTGCCGGCGCGAGCAGGCCGATCGCCTCGAGTCTTTCGAGGACGTTCGCTTCGGCCTCCTGTTCCCACCGGCGCTGGCTGAGCACGGGCGACAGTTGCGCCGCTCCATCGGCGGTGTCGGCAACGGTAGGCTCGTCGATCCGGATCGTCGTCAACGAGTCGGTCCGGTCAGTGTTTTGAGCCTGGTATCCCCAGATCCGCGTCTGGCTCTTGAACCGGGCTTGCCGCTTCGATTTGGAGGACGACTTCTCAGCCGCTGCGCTCAGATCCGTTTCTTCCGAGTAAACGTACGATGGCACCCACACGCCGGGCGCGACGTTCACACGCCAGCCGTCCATGTGGTACGACAGTTTGCGCTTGAGCGCGCCTGACAACGTCTCTTCCGATCCGCGGCTCGCGCCGTTGAAGCGAACGAGGTTGTAGTCGCGATCCTCGATCCAGATCCGGCCGACGAAGCCTTTCCTGCCGTCGCGAAGCGGCGTGACGTCGAAGACAAAGCAGCGCGATTCGCCGAGGAACTCGCGGCGGACGTACGTGAACTCGTATCGCTTTCGATCGAGCACCTGCCAGTCGGGCGCCACCATCGCGGCGAAGGCATCCCCCACGTTGGGCTTGTCCGAGATGAGGCGCAGCATGACCCCGCGCTGTTCCGGTTGTCCGAACGGACGAAGCTTGGGCCCGTCCCCGATTTGGAGTTGGCCGAGGAAGTAGTTGTCGTCGGTGGGGACCCAGCCGCGCGCCTCGTCCGGCGCCACATTCTGGATGTACACCTCCATCAACGGATGGGAAGTCCTCAACCGCTCGAGCACCGCACTTTCCGCCTTGCTCATCCGGTCGATGATGTCGTCGGCTTGAACCTGTCCTGCGCGGCTTGGCGTCTGCGCCGTTGGAGCTTTCTGGCTTTTTTCCTGCGCGTTGGCGATCGACGCCGTAACGGCGGGCGTGAGCAGTGCAGCGAACAGCAAGGGAAGACGTACGAGTCGCATAGGTGCCTCTGGCTAGGACAAGCGGAACGTGATGTGAACCGTGGCGCGGGAATCGACGGGCCGTCCGTCCGACTGCGCGGGCTTGAAACGAATGCCGAGTGCCGCCCGCTGGGCCGCTTCGTCGAGGCCGTGGCCGAGTCCGCGCACGACGCGCAGCACGCGGGCGTCGCCGGCGGCGGTGAATTCGAGCTCGAGCGACACGGTGCCTTCGATGCGGGCGCTGCGCGCTTCGTCGGTGTACTCCGGCGTGGGCTTGAAGACGATCTCGACCGGCCGATCGATGGGCTTCGTCGCTGCCACGGAGGGCTGGGCGGGCGCACTCGCCCGTTGATCGAACCCGGCCGTCTGCACTTCGCCGTCTGCGACTCTACGCGGCGCGGGCGCCTCGCTACTGAATCCACCTGTCTTGACGGCGCCTGTTGCGGCGTCGCGCGGCGAAGCCGCCGTACTTCCGAATGCACCTGTCTTGACGGCGCCGATTGCGGCGTCGCGCGGCGAGGCCGCCGCACTTCCGAATCCGCCGGTCGTGACGGCAGCTGCGGCCTGGCTCGTTCGCGCGCCGTTTGTCCGCTCGAATAGACCCGTCACTGGCCTTTCGATGGGCCGTTCCAACACGGGGGCGGCCGCGGGTACGAGCGGTGCCGGGGCTGGCTCGACTGGCTTGGGGACGCTGGGCGCGAGAGGAAGCGCCTTTGGCATTTCCGCTCTGGCGAGTTCACGCATCGGCCGCGGGGCCGGCGGAGCAGGAAGGCGCGGAGCCACGAGAGGGGCCGACCGCAACTTCACCAGTTCGGTCGCCGGCAAGACAAATACCAGAGTCGATCGCATGCTCGGCGCCGACGGTTTCTTGGGCACACCAATCGTGACAACGATCAGGACGACGACGATGGCGTGCGAACCGACACTGAGCCACAGGCCGATGGTCGAACGGCCGGGCGAGCGCGTGCTCAATCGTGCATCGTCGAACAGAATTGACATGTGAAGTACAGAACTGAAATGCCGACGCGTAGTGCTCCAGCGTCGAAGCTGTTTGGAGAGTTCCTACAGCAAGCGAGGTGCCGCCGCGGTCAGGGACATCGCTTCCCAAACAACTAGAGCTCGGCGGAGCAAAACTTGCCGATCCTCGAATTCATAGGCGTTGCCCCGGCCTGGGGTTATGGGTTCCGCGGAGAACCTTCGTTCAGTGCAGGGTCATGAATCCTTTTCGGGCCGTCGAAGGTATAGACTCTTCAGTCTCTCGCATAGCTATCGGGTCCAGTGCCGGCATGAGCTCGAAGGCCCGACGTCGATACATCGTTGACGTGCCCGACAGGAGATAACGACATGCGACGGTTCTTCCAGATCGTGAGCGTGGTCTTGGGTCTCGCCGTGTTCGGCGACTTTGCTCACGCGCATCACAGTCAGGCGGGTATCTTCGATTCAAGAAAGACAATCGAAGTCACCGGCGTCGTCAAGTCCGTGTCGTGGCGTAACCCGCATGGACAGATCCTCCTGTCCGTGAAGGATGAGAAAGGCGTGGAGACCATTTGGGATGCTGAAACAGCGTCGATCAGCATTCTGCGGAATCGCGGCGTAGACGGAAGCTCAATTCGCGTCGGCGATCGTCTGACGATCGCGGGCTCGCCTTCGCTGCGCGCCCGACCGGAGATTCTTGCGCGCAGCGTGCTGCTGCCGAACGGCAACGAGTTCACCTTCGGGTCGGCCAACCCCTACTTCGCAGCCGGGAAAGCCGGCCGTCTGGTCGGGAGTGCCAAGATCGCCGGTGATGTCGCGGCCGCGAAAGCCAAGGCCGACGGGCTGTTCCGCGTCTGGTCGACGATCATGAGCGACCCCGCCGCGTTTCCGATATTCAAGGGGGGCTATCCGCTGACCGCCGCCGGGAAGGGCGGGCTTGCGAAATGGAATCCGCGCAACAACATCCTCCTGAAGTGCGGCACGAAGGGGACGCCGCTCATCATGATTTCTCCGCTGCCGATGGATTTCAGCAAGGAGGGTGACAAGATCATCATGCGGCTCGAAGAATACGACTCGGTGCGCACGATCTACATGAATCCGAAGGCAGTGGCGCCTGCGGCGCACACATTGTTCGGCTTTTCGCGGGGACGTTGGGAAGGCACGACGTTGGTGGTCGAGACCGATCACATTGCGGCTGGCTACTTCGATCACGAAGGCACGCCACAGAGCGATCAAATCAAGACAGTCGAGCGCTTCATTCCGAATGCGGATTACACCCGTCTCGACTACGTCCTGACGACAACGGATCCCGTCAACTTCACGAGGACCTTCGACCTCAAGCGGTACTTCGTGTGGAAGCCTGAGAACCGGGTCAACCCGTATGAATGCCTCGATCGCTTCGAGCCCGGCAAGTAATCGCGCGCGAGGGGGCCGTGCTGATGCTCGACATCCCACCTGTGCAGCTGCAGTACGAGACTGCCGTTCGAGTTAAGGCGCTGGTACTCTCGCCCGCCGACGAACTGAGCAAAACGCTGGACCTTCCGGTGACGCGACACGCGCCCAGCTGCTCGACGCGATGAAGGACATCATCGTCGGCAAGGCCGCTTACGTCGGCCGATTCCACCAGTAGCACGCCACGTCGTGTCGCGAGCACACCACGTCGTGTCGCGATGTCGTGACGTGGTCCGTCTCTGTTGATCAGCTTCGATAGTCGTGGGCGGCAACGTCATATCGCCGGTTCCCGCTGCCTGCCGTGAGAGACCAGAAAGAAATCGCCGTAATCGCCTCGTGGCGACGCCTCCTTGTCAGGGCGCGAATTGTGCAACGGAACGGCGCGGATTGCGTCAAGCAGTCCAGTCCCGGAATTACAGCCTACAAGGAGAACGCGCATGAAGAGCCTCTTGGAAGAAGAACCGACTGAGCTACTGGGCCTCGAGGAAGAGAATGATCCGACCGAGTCGATCGGATTCGAGGACCAGGAAGAGGAGGACGACCCGCGAGAAATGATGGGCTTCGGGGAAGGCGAAGGAGACGAGGACGAGTCGCTCGAGTTCGGAGACTCGGAGGAAGAGGATCCGATCGAGTTGCTCGGCTACGAGGACGACGACGACGAAATGGACGAGGAGGAGGAATCGTCCGGAACCGGTCGTCAGCGTGCACCAGGTTTGCGTGTGATTGCAGGCGCTCGGGCCAAACGCCGTGCGCGTGTGACCGCCATCGCAGCGCTTCGCGCACGGAGACGGGCGCGGCTGTTCGCAGTTGCCGCGCTTCGGAGGCGGCAGCGTGCCCGGCTGGCCCTCTTGCTGGCCGTGCGTGCGCGAAAACGGAGTCGCCTGCTTGCCCTGGCTGCGCTTCGGGCACGAAAGCGCGCTCGACTGCTGGGAATCGCTGCCCTCCGCGCCCGGCGTCGCCTCCGCCTTCTGAAACGGGCGGCGGGAGCGGAGCTCCGCCAGTCGGCGTAAACAACATCAATCTGAGCGTAGGTCGCTCGGATCTGCTCAACGCGCAGGAGCGTCGGCGCCACGCCGTCCGGTGCCGCGTCAGCCGGCGCTCTGCGTCCCGCTTCTCTTTATCGTTGGGACTCGGGGAATCAGGAAGGAGAACCCATGGCGTCATCGATCGAAACACCATCAGTCGAGAAGAAAGCCGAAATCTGGAAGGCTCGAGCCCAAGCGAAACAGAAGTGGTTGGAGAAGGCGCTCGCGGAAAAGACGACAAGCCCGCGACAGACTGCCCTGAGGATGGCCTGGATTAAGCGAGCCCTCAGAGTGGTGCAACGCGCTCAGTCCACGATCAAGTATCACACCGGGCTGGTGGACGCCTACGCACAGCATCTGAACGCGCTCGAGATGACGTTGATGAGCGAGGCCGATCAGAAGACCTCTACCAAAGCCACCGGGCAGAAGGTCGGGAAACAGTCGCCGTGAACGTCGATATCTCGTTCTTCGGCGAGCGTCTACACCTCGCTCGCGTCCTCGTAAAGGGGGTCATGGAGGCCCCGCATGAAAAAAGCACGCGAATTCGTCACTAACACAGTCGTGGGCGGGTTGTTCGTTGTAGTGCCCGTCTACCTGGCCATCCTGCTCATGCTCAAGGGCATGAAGTCGGTCGGGAGCCTGGTACGGCCATTGGCGGCATTGCTGCCCGACTGGATCCCTGCTGAGGGCCTCTTCTCTCTGCTCTTGGTACTCGCACTTTGTTGTCTCGTCGGTATCGCCGTGCGAACTCGATCTGGGCGCGCGGCTCGCGAGCGCATGGAGATTGTGTTCTTCGACAGGCTTCCCGGGTACGGCCTGCTACGCAGTCTGACTCAGCGATTGGCCGGGGACACTGACGAGGAAGCATGGAAGCCCGCACTGGTTGAACTCGAGGACGCGCTGGTTCCGGGATTCGTCATCGAAGAACACGACGACGGCCGATTCACGATCTTCGTGCCGTCTGTGCCCACACCGCTCGCCGGAGCCGTATACGTCCTCGGCCGTGAACGCGTGCACATCCTCGACGTCCCGTTCACACAAGCCATCAGGACGATCTCCCGGTGGGGCTCAGGGTCGAGAGACCTCGTCGCAGCGATGCGAAGGAGTGACCAGTTGGTCTCAGCGAGCCCGCAGCGCAAGCTGGGCTGACCGACCGACGCCACGAATTACCCTCTCGTGAGCTCGAACCCTTCGTCCTTCCAGCCCTCGATACCACCGATCATCTTTTTCAACGGGCGGCCGAGGCGTGCTAAACGAACCGCCCCCTTGTCAGCGCCGTTGCAGTGCGGGCCGTTGCAATACACCACGAAGATCGTGCCGGGTGGGTACTTGGCCATGTTGGATTCCGTGATCCGACGGTGAGGCAGATTCACGGCTCCTGGCACGTGCCCTTCCCCGTACGCATCCGGGCTGCGCACGTCCAGCACCACGAAACCCGGCTCCGGGCTCGCCAACGAGGCATGGACATCCCAGCAATCTGTTTCAAAACGGAGAAGCGCTTCGAAGTGCTGTAGCGCGGATGAGGCGTCGGCCGGCTCGACTTCAATGGCCGGGGATATGTTCGCCGGATGGCTCACGAGCCACCTCCTGTCTACGACCGATTGTGGTGTCATGGAATCGAGCCGGCCAGAGGCAAGATTGACAATATCCGTTAAGATTCTGCCAATGCGTGATCTTCGTCGTGTGGCCGCGGTCGCGTATCAAGGCCTCTGCACATTCGAGTTCGGCGTCGTCGTCGAGATGTTTGCGCTGCCACGCCCGGAGCTTCAAGTGCCGTGGTACTCGTTTACCGTTTGCTCCGCGGAGGCCGGTCCGCTCAAGGCCATGGGTGGGGTGACCGTGCACGCGTCGTCGGGCCTTGGCGCGCTGCAGCGCGCCGGCACGATCGTGATTCCAGGCTGGAGAAACCCGGATGAATCTCCGCCCCAACCTCTCATTGCCGCCGTCCAGCGCGCGTATCGGCACGGAGCGCGACTCGTCTCGATTTGTTCAGGGGTCTTCGTCCTGGCCGCCGCCGGCCTACTCGACGGCAAGCGAGTCACAACGCATTGGCGGTACTGCTCGAGTGGGCGCAGCGGAATCTTCATCGTCCGCTGACCGTGGAGTTGCTGGCGCGCAAGGCGGCTATGTCGCCCCGCAGCTTCGCTCGACACTTTCTCGCAGAGTCGGGGACCACGCCGTATCGGTGGCTCACGCATCAGCGTCTGCTGGCGGCGCAACGTCATCTCGAAACGACTGAGGCATCGATCGATGAGATTGCCAGCGCGGTAGGGATACAGACGGCCGAAACCCTCAGGCACCACTTTCGGCAGCGGTTTCAGATTTCACCGACGGCGTATCGTCGTCGATTCGCCCAGGGGTCGTTAGAGAGTTCTATTCGGCGATAGCCTGCCTCGAGTACCAGATGCGCGCGTCTTCTCAACCAAACGGATGCACACCTACGGCGTCTATCGCTATCCCCATGACACCTCTGCGAAAAGAAGAGACGAAGCGGGGGTCCATTGGTGGGTGGAGTAGAATCTCGCTCCGACCGTCGCCCACTTTCAAGAACCACGCGACACCCTACCCACGACACCAGGAGTAGCTGTGCAGCGAGAACAACAAAGACTCTCAGTACTACGCAGGGCGGGAATGGCGGCCTTCCTGTTGGGCACCCTGGCGCCAGCCGCGAACGCGCAGACATCGTCCCTCGCTGGCTCGGTCGTAGATCGCTATAGCGTAGTCGTCGCGCGGGCTCCCGTCGAAGCCCGCAACACCGCGACCGGGGCCATTTACCGGACCTTTGCCAGCGACCAGGCGAACTACGAGTTGCGGCCACTTCCCGCCGGAACCTACGATGTCTCCGTCAACTTGATCGGGTTCCGGCAATACCGCCGCGAGAACGTCGTTCTGGCACCGGGCCAGGAGTTCCGTCTGGACATACAGATGGAGGACGGCGAGACGCTGAATACACCCGGGGAATTCTACTTTCGGCGCGCGGTGGGAAAGCCTCCAGACGGCACCACGCCGCGCACGTCCATCGGAACGCCAGACTTCTCCGGTGTCTGGCTTCCATCGGCGAATACGAATCCCGAGCCGCCGCCAATCCTGCCCGCCGCGGAAGCGCAGAGGAAACAGCGGTTCTCCTCGGGTGTGACTCCGCGTTCGCGGTGCCTCCCAACAGGCATCGTGCTTACTCCCGAGATCGATCTGACGAAGTTCGTGCAGACTCCCAACCTGCTTGTGATTCTGGTCGAAGGCGGTGACCCGGGCTTCCGTCAAATCTTTCTGGACGAGCGCGCGCATCCGAAGGATCCCTTCCCGACGTGGCAAGGGCACTCGGTGGGCCGTTGGGAGGGCGATACGCTGGTCGTCGATACGGTGGGCTTCAACGACAAAGTCTCGCTGACGCTCGCCGAGCATCCGCAAACCGAGAAGATGCATGTCGTCGAACGGTTTCGCCGACCCGAACTGGGGCGCCTGGAGATTGAGTACACGCTCGACGACCCTGGCGCGTACTCGAAGCCATGGAAGGTGCACCGAACACTGACGCTTGCCCCGAAAGAAGAGTTGCAGGAGTACGTGTGCGCGGAGAACAACAAGGCGACGGAGCACGTGGTGGGCCGGTAACGCAAAGCTGCTCGGATGGATGCGGACGGCGGGGTCGTCTTCTCGCTGCCGCCACTCCGCGCTGTTCTCATCGACACCTCAGTGTCAGCACGATGCAGCGGCACTCGCCCAGCCAGTGATTTCCTAAACAGCGCTGGAGTCGCCACGTTCGTTCGGCCACACACACCACGTCCACCATCACGTGGCTTGTGTGTACGCGCTGCTTGGGGATGTCGACAGGGCGATGGCGTGGCTCGAGCGTACGGCGGACACGGGATTCCCGTGCTGGCCGTTCTTCCGGATCGATCCCACCTGGAGAAGCTGCGCGATCAGCCCGCATTCACCCAGCTGATGGCTGATCTCGAGCAGAAATACTCGGCTCGAGAATCATCACGCTAGCCGACGCGATCCGAGAACGTTGAATTTGTGGGGACCGCCGCGTGATCCTTGCTGAAAGCAGACGGCTGCGTCTGTTTACCTTGTTCGTCCTCTATGTCGCGCAGGGCGTGCCAATTGGACTGTTCTGGTTTGCGATTCCCGCCTGGATGGCTGCCAATGGGGCAAGCGCTGCCGACGTCGGCTATGTCCTCGGCCTCACCGCACTTCCCTGGACGCTGAAGCTCGTCAACGGGTTCATCATGGACCGCTACACCTTCCTCGCGATGGGGAGGCGGCGGATCTGGATCATCGGCGCGCAGATGGTGATGATCACGCTGCTAGTGGGCTGCGCGTTGATCGGTCCGGACGTGACGGACATTTTGCTCCTCGGGATCGCCGGCTTCGTCGTCAACATGGCGACGACCTTCCAGGACGTGGGGGTCGACGGGATGGCGGTCGACATCATGGAAGAGGAGGAACGCGCCCGCGCGAGCGGGATGATGTTCGGCGGCCAGTCGATCGGGATCGCTGCGGCAACCGCCTTGTCGGGTCTCGCGATCGCGCGGCTCGGCCCCTCGGCGGCCTATCTCTTGTCCGCAAGCTTCATCGGCGCAATCACGCTATATATGCTGCTGCTCACGGAGCGCTCCGGCGAGCGGCTTCTGCCGTGGAGCGCCGGTGACGTGCATCCGCGCAACCGCGCCATTCACGTCGGGGCGTGGTGGCCGATCCTCAAGAGCACTGTCGTCTCGATGATTCGGCCGGTCAGCCTCTTCTGGCTCCCCGTGTTGCTGGTGCGCGGGTTCCACTACGGGATGTTCACGGCGGTCACGCCGTTGATCGGCACCGGCTATGTCGGCTGGAGCGAGGTACGCGTCACCAGCGTGGTCGGAACCGCGCAGTTCGTCGCCGGGATCCTCGGCCTGACGCTTGGCGGCTGGCTGGGCGACACGTTCGGGGCAAAGAAATCGACCATCGCGATGTTCGCCGCGCTGATGTTGTTGAGCGCGGCAATGTGGTTCAACGTCGCCAATTGGGGTGATCCCACCTACTTCACAGCCTTCGTCTACGCCTGGTGCGGGCTGGACATCCTGATCACCGTCGTGGCCCTGCCGATCTCTATGCGGTTGTGTGACCCGCGTGTCGCCGCGACCCAGTTCACGCTCTACATGGCGACCAACAACTTCGGGATCAGCGTCGCGGCATGGGTGCTCGGCTTCAGCAAGCGATTGAGTGGGTTGCCGACGATGTTCGTGGTGGTGTTTGCGCTGCACCTGGTCGGCCTGATGCTGGTGGTGCTGGTCAAATTCCGCAGGACGGCCGTCGAGGATGAAGTCGCAGCGCAACTGGCCGAGGGTGAAGGGCCAGAGCCGGTCATCACCTGAAGGCGACTGCTCCGAGAAAGACGCCTAGCGACCCGCTCAGCTATGAGTCTACCGAGCACTCACGGGGCTAGACCACCGCTGGAGGCAGTTTCTCTTTAATCATCGAGTGGAATGGTGAATAAGTTCGCTGCATCTTTGCTTCGAGGGCAGCCCGTCCGTGCGCCGGTCCTGCCGCAATCCGCGCGCGCAGCTTGTTCCGCTTTTTCGCCCGATGTTGACGCAGATGTATGTCGGTGGGGTGATGGCTTGCACTCATGATCACGCTCCTCTGAGCAAGCGTATCTCGCCGATGTTCCGTCAGTTGTTCACAAGTGCACACTGAGCCTACCGATTTTCTCGGAGGGTCGATCGCTTGAGACGCTGCCAGCAAGCGCCGACTCCCTCGCCTCCGGCGGCGACGACCCCGACGCCGTCCTGCCATTGAGGGCCCTCATCCGGATCGGCGTCCTTGGCTACCCGCCCCCGCGCGTCGACCACCGGTTCAAGGACGGCGACACTATCCGTGTGGGGCCGATCGCGCTCACCGCGCACGTTACCGGTGGCCACACGCGCGGGTGCACCTCGTGGTCGTTTCCCGTCCGCGACGGTGACCGCATGCTGAACGTCGTAAGCGCGTGTGACCTCGGGGTGCTGGCAACCTCGCGGTATCCAGAACAAGGGGCAGACCGCGAGCGCAGCATCCGCGTGCTCCGCGGGCTCCCGGCCGATATCTGGGTGACATGTCATGCACGATGGTGGGGCAGGTACCGCAAGTTCGCCGCAAGCGCTGCCGCGAAGAACCCGGTGGACGCGTTTATCGACCCTGAGGGCTATCGCGCCTACATCGACGCCGCCGAAGCGGAACTCCGCGCCGGGCGCATGCATTAGCCGCAACACGGTCGGCGCCTGCTCCAGCGCCGATTCTGAAACCTCGTCATGGAACTGGTCGAAGGTCCGCCGGAAAGGGTGAGACAATCTTCGCCGCGTGGCCGGACCGTTCGGGACGCCGAGGGGGGCAAAGATGACAAGAGTGACACACGCGGTACTCGTCGCCACCCTGCTCACCCTACCGGTGCTCGTCGAACCCGCCTACGCGCACCACGGCGCCGGCCGCTACGATCCAAGGCAGAACGTGGAGCTCAAGGGCAGGCTCACACGGATCGACTTCGTCAACCCGCATTCGTATGTCTATTTCGATGTCGTCGGTGACGATGGCAAGGTCATCGCGATGAAATGCGAGATGCGGTCGGCCACGACACTCCGACGCTCGGGCTGGTCGCCAGAGATGTTCGTGCCGGGCGCGTCCATCGCGGTGACGGGCCACCCGCATCGCGACGATCCGACTGCGTGCACTGTCGAGACGTTGACGCTTGGCCAGGCGCGGACGCTCGAGCGCTATCAGCAGCTGAGCGACGCGAAATCCGTCAATCGCGCGAAACGACTTTTCAGGCTGCCGAACGGCAAGCCGAACCTGGCAGGCGAATGGGCGCAGGAGCAACACGTCCTGGCAACGCCGCCCGGCGGGCGCATCGGGCTCGTGCCGATCAGCCAGGCCGCCGCGATCAGGGCCGGCAAACTGCCGATGCCTGACGGACCCGCCGGCTGGTTCCCGCCGCCCGTGACGTTGACCGCAGCGGGACATGCGGCAGCAGAGGCGCTGCGCAACCGGCCGACGTCGGAGAACCCGCGGCTCTCCTGCCAGATCACGAGCATCCTGTTCGACTGGGTGTTCGACGGCACGATCAACCGCATCACGCAGAGCGCGAACGCCATCAAGATGGAGTACGGCGCCGGCCTGATCCGGACCGTGCATATGAACATGACCGCGCACCCGGCCAACGTTGCGCCGAGCCGCGGCGGTCATTCGATCGGGCGCTGGGACGGCGATACGCTCGTCGTCGATACCGTCGGATTCGAGCCCGGCAGCCTGGCAGGCACACTCCCTCACAGCAGCAAACTGCACGTCGTCGAGCGCTTCACGCTGAATCAAGCAACGCTCGAGCTCACCCGCGGCATCGTCGCCGAAGATCCCGTCTACTTCGCGGACAAGTACGTGGATTCCGATAGTGTCCTGCCGGCAGATGCGCCGTTCAGGGTCGAGGCCTGCAAGGAGCTCGCGCCGGAGTATCTGCAGCCCGGGCGGAAGTGAGGCGGGCCACGTTCGAGGTCCACCTTCGCCTGTCGGTGGAGTGAGCTCGCTTGGCTTGCCAACCGTAGCTCTTTGCGAACGTAGTGGGAGCCCACCTACGCTCGCCTATATTCACCGCGAGCTACGGTGGGCAACCTTCGCGTGAGTCATGAGCGAAGGTTGGTACCGGTACGGGGTTATGACAAAGAGTGTTCCGCCGAGAACGTGGGAATTTGTCGGCACCGTCGCATGACTCACGCGCCGTAAACTGACCCTGCACGGCCTCGTAGAACACCTCAACGAACTGTTTGTTGGTAACAGCTCGAAGACTCTCCACCAGATCGCGTCGTGCCATCTCTAGTCCCCCGTCCGATTTTGAACCGAAATGCGAGACGGCGACTCATCGCAGGTGTCGTTGGGCGAACGCGACACCCGACCCGGATTTCAAGTAGCGCTCGAAGGCAATTGCGCGTCGCTCGTCGGGGAATTGTATGACTACATCAATGAGCCACGGTCGGTACTTGGCCGTGTGAGTGCAGATGCCGGCGTTGTGCTCGGCGAGGCGTTTCGCCACGTCGGAGGTCACGCCAGTGTAGTGTCGCGGCGGGATCTCGGTGTTCTTGAGAGTGTAGACGAACCGCTTCATCCATGGCAGGCGCAGCAAGCACTTTGCCGTGCGAGATTACTGCGGATTTCTGTTCGGTCCTGGAATGTGCTGATCAAAATTGACAACCGTGGTTGTCACCGGACTGGGTAAACTCTGAGGTCCACCTTCGCTCGTTCGGATTGAAGCGAGCTACGGTGGACATCCTTCGCCTGTTGGTGATGTGAGCTCGCTGAGATGAGCACCTTCGCCTGAGTCATGAGCGAAGGATGGCCTGCCATCCGTAGCTCGCTCACGATTGATGCGAGCGAAGGATGGTACCGGTACGGGGATTCGAACCCCGGTCCCGTGGCTGAGAACCACGTGTCCTGACCCCTAGACGATACCGGCAGGCCCTCGAACCTTGAAATGGTACCTAAAACTCTTGTTGCGAGTAAAGCGCACCGTCGCACGGCACCATCGCACCGTCGGACGCACCGTCGCACAATCGCACCGTCGCACAATCGCACCGTCGCACAATCGCACCGTCACACCGTCGCACCCGACATTCCCGAGATATCATCGTGGAGATGCGCGATCGCCGAAGATTCCCTTTTGGAGCGGTTCTCTCAGTCCTGCTCGTTCTCGTCGTGCTTGTCGCTGGGGGCGCGTGGTTCTGGGCTGGACGCGCGGTCGGACCGGTCATCGAGATCCGCCAGCCAGACAAGTTCCTCGGCCAGCAGGGCACGCTCGAGCTGATGCTCGAGGCGCCACGCGGGCAGTTCACGCGCGTTGAGGTGACGTTCGAACAGAACGGCGCGACGCAGTCGGTCTTCACTCTCGAACAACAGGGCGATGCGCGGCTCAAGCAAGAGACGGCTGAGCGGATGTACGTCATCCGCCCACTTGGCAAACAGGCGATTCCCACGCTGAAATCGGGCCCGGCGCGTATCATCGTTCGCGCCGCCCGGCCAGTGCTCTACGGCCTTCGCGAAGCTGAAGCCACAATGACTCACGACGTCCAGGTGCGCCTCGAGCCGCCTCGGGCCGAGGTGCTCTCCACGTTCCACTACGTCAATCACGGTGGAAGCGAGTTCGTGGTCTACAGAGCGACGCCGGACGACGTGGCATCGGGTGTTCGGGTCGGCGACAAAGAGTATCCGGGCTTTCCGGCGAGTGGCGTCGGCATCAAGAGCGACCCCGCCACCCGCGTGGCGTTCTTTGCCCTCCTCTTCGAACAGGATCTGAAGGCGCCAATACAGGTCTTCGCTCGCGACCCTGCTGGAAACGAGGCAACGACGCCGCTCGAAAACCGAGTGTTCCCGAAGCAGTACGTGAAAAGCCGCATCGAGATCGACGACAAGTTCATGGGGCGCGTCGTCCCGGCGATTGCGAGCGGCGCGCCTGAGGAGCAGATCCCGACTGACGACGTGGTCGCTGGATTTCTGAAGATCAACGGTGATCTCCGCCGGAAGAACAACAACTACATCACAGGCCTCGCGAAGAAGACATCACCAGAGCTGCTCTTCAAGGACGCCTTTCAACAACTGGGGAACTCACAAGTCGAGGCCAAGTTCGCCGACACGCGAACCTATGTCTACAAGGGCAAGGAAATCGATCGGCAGGTGCACCTCGGGTTCGACCTCGCGGCGACGGCCAACGTTCCGATCGCCTCGGCTCAGCGGGGCATCATCGTCCACGCGGGCAATCTGGGCATCTACGGAAACTGCGTCGTGATCGACCACGGCATGGGTGTGCAATCGTTGTATGGCCATCTGTCGTCAGTGGACGTCAAGGCCGGCGACAAGGTGGAAAAGGGGCAGTCGATCGGCCGCAGCGGGATGACTGGGCTTGCCGGCGGCGATCACCTGCATTTCACGATGCTCGTGGGTGGACAGCAGGTCACGCCGGTAGACTGGTGGAGCACTCAGTGGATGCAGGACCGTGTGCTTCGCAAGATTGCGGCAGCCGGGGGCAGCTGATTGGTAGACTGAATGGCTGGGTTGGCCGCGCAGGCTAAAGCCAGCGCGCTACGACCGTGGGTTGGCTGCGGAGGCTAAAGCCAGCGCGCTACGACCCATTGGGAAACTCGCGACAACGTAGCGCGGGGGCTTCAGCCCTCGCGTCGCCATCGAGAAACGTGCTGGGGAGTTGCCACGTATGACACGCGTTGGTTGTAGGGTGCGGCTGAGTGCGGCCGTGGTCAGTCTGGCGATCGCTGCATCGGCATGTGGCGGCGGCCAGTCGAGCAGCACGCCGGCCGCCACGCAAGCGCCGGTCAAGAATCCCGTGGATCCTGCAACCGCCGGCAATGTCACCGGCACAATCGTGCTCGACGGCAAGGCACCGGCGCCCCAGGCGATCTCGACGAAATCGGACCCCCGCTGCGAACCGGAAGGCAGCGGACCGATGACAGACAGCATCGTGGTCGGAGCTAACGGCGCCCTGCAAAACGTGTTCGTCTACGTGAAGGACGGGCTCGGCAACCTCGTATTCCCCGTACCCACGACTGCGGTCGTGCTCGACCAGAAAGGCTGCGTCTATCACCCGCACGTGCTTGGAATCCAGATTGGCCAGAATCTCGAGATCCTGAACAGCGACGCTACTCTGCACAACGTTCACGTCATGCCGAAAGCGAACCGGGAGTTCAACACCGGACAAGCGCTTCAAGGGCTCCGTAGCACGCACGTCTTCAGCACTCGCGAGGTGATGGTGCCGATCAAATGCGACGTCCACAGGTGGATGAACGCGTTCGTAGGTGTCCTCGATCATCCCTTCTACGCGGTGACGGGCGCCAATGGCGCATTCGAGCTGAAGGGGCTGCCGCCAGGCACTTACACGATCGAGGCCTGGCACGAAAAGCTAGGCACGCGCACCGAGAGCGTGACCATAGGAGCGAAAGAAAGCAAGGCGCTCTCGTTCTCGTTCACCGTCCAGAGCTAAAGGCTCGGCAATGCTGCTCCATCTCTTCGCAACGCTCGTCGCGGCTTCGACCTTCGTCCTGATCTTCGCGGGGGGCATGGTCACGAGCACCGGGTCTGGCCTGGCCGTGCCCGACTGGCCGAACACGTATGGCTGGTTCATGTTTGCCTTCCCGTTGGAACACTGGGTCGGGGGCATCTTCTACGAGCACAGCCATCGGCTGATAGCGAGCACGGTCGGCTTTCTCATCCTCGTGCTGGCGTTCTGGCTGTGGCGCGTCGAGCCTCGGCGGTGGGTCCGGCGGCTGGGCGCCGCTGCCCTTGCTGCTGTGATCACACAGGGCATTCTGGGCGGTATCACGGTGTTGTGGTATCTCCCGGATGCGATCTCGATTGCGCACGCGAGTCTTGCGCAGCTGGTCTTGTGTCTGACAGTAGTCATCGCCTTGGTCACGTCTCCGGGATGGACGCGAGGCTACGCGCCGGATCGTGTTCGGCCGGTTTCGTCGGCCTCATTGCCCCCGCAGAGAATGGCGATCGCGGCTACTGTAGCCATCTACCTGCAGATCCTCATCGGCGCCACCATGAGACATACCGACGCAGGCCTGGCGATTCCCGACTTCCCGCTCGCTTTCGGTCATCTCGTGCCTCCGCACTGGGACGCCAAAATCGCCGTGCACTTCGCGCACCGAGTTGGCGCGCTCGTCGTCACGGCAACACTTATCGCGACCGCCTGCCAGGTGTTCTGGCGCCATAGGCTCCGGCGCGAGCTCGTTCGCCCGGCCACGCTCTTGCTGATCCTGGTTGCCACGCAGATCACTCTTGGCGCGCTTACGGTATTGAGCGGCAAGCAGCCCGTCATCAACTCATTCCACGTCGTAACGGGCGCGATGGTGCTGGCGACCTCGCTCGTGTTGACGCTGCGATTGCATCGAGCACGCTTTGCTCCGCGGGATCGACCCGAACGATTCGAACGATTCGAACGCCTTGAACGACCCGAACGATCCGAACATTTCGAACGACCCGAACGATCCGAACATTTCGAACGATCCGAACGATCTGAAGCCGGTGTCCGCGCATGAAACTCGGGGCCCATGCGGCTGGCGTGAGCTCGGTGCATGCGGCCGGAGAATCCGTGCGGGCGGCACATGGAGTGACGGACTTCGTCGCGCTCACGAAGCCACGTCTCAATCTCCTCGTGCTGGTCACTACACTTGGGGGGCTGTATCTCGCGGCGCCATCAGGCGTGCCACTGGGTGTGCTGGTTCACACCTTGGTGGGAACCGCGCTGGTCGCAGGGGGCGCCGCGGCGCTCAATCAGGCCTGGGAAAAGCGCACCGATCAGCTGATGCGTCGCACCAGCAGCCGTCCTATCCCAGCGGGCAGGCTCCGTGCAGTCGAGGGTGCCTGGTTTGGTGCGCTGCTGTCAACGGCCGGGTTGGTCGAGTTGGCTCTCGGCGTGAACACAATCTCGGCTGGGGTTGCCGCGGCGACGCTCGGGAGCTACATCTTCTTGTACACACCGCTCAAGGTTCGGACATCGCTGTCTACCCTGATTGGTGCCGTACCGGGTGCCCTACCGCCGGTCATCGGTTGGGCGGCAGCCACTGGCGAGATCACACTTCCCGCGCTCGTGCTGTTTGGAATCGTTTTCTGCTGGCAGATGCCGCACTTTTTCGCCATCGCATGGATGTACCGCGACGACTATGCGCGCGCTGGGATTCCGCTGCTTCCGGTACAGGAACCCGACGGACGACGCACGGGACAGCAGGCGTTGCTCTACGCGGCCGCGCTATGGCCAGTCAGCCTATTGCCGGCCGTCGTGGGTCTGGCTGGGGCGCCGTACAGCGCCGTCGCAACCTTTTTGGGACTGATACTGATTGGCCAGAGCGCGATCTTCGCGCGTGAGCGCTCGCATTCCTCGGCGCGACGCTTGTTTCTCTTGTCGATCGCGTACCTGCCCCTGCTTCTGGGCGCGCTCGTCGTCGATCGACTGTGGATTTGAAAGGGGCTCAAGGCTTAGGCCTCGATCCCTGATCCCTGATCCCTGATCCCCGATCCCTGATCCCCGATCCCCGATCCCCGATCCCCAATGACCATCAACGATCTTCCGGCAGTCAATGCCACGCTCAACGCCATCGCAGCCATCCTGCTCATCAGCGGCTACACATTCATCCGGCGCGGCGCCCGCGACATGCACAAGCGCTGCATGCTCGGAGCCCTCACCGCGTCGGCGCTCTTCCTTGTCAGCTATGTCGTGTATCACGCCAACACCGGGTCTCGACCGTTCCCCGGGCACGGGGCGATTCGAGTCATTTACTTCGTCATCCTGGTCACGCACGTCGTCTTGGCCGCGACAATCCTTCCGCTCGCGCTCGTCACCGCGTCTCGCGGCCTTCGCTCCCAATTCGACAGGCACGTCAGAATCGCTCGATGGACCCTGCCGCTCTGGCTCTACGTGTCGGTGACGGGCGTCGTCATTTACTGGATGCTGTATCAGCTGGTACCGACTTCGAGCCGGTGTCCGGGGGCGCCGAACGAGGTTTTTGCGCCTGTTTGGCCGTCCGCAAGGGCCGCCTCACGTGAGCTAAGATAGAGCCTTCTGGGCGGGGGTTTCCCAAAGGACACGTGTGATGCGAACGCTTGTGCCGGTCTTCGTTGCGTGCGTCATCGTCAGCTTCGCGGCGCCTGTGACCGCTCAGACAGCGCGAGCCACGGGCGTCGTGCGCGACGTCAGCGGCCGGGCTCTCAAGGGCGCCACTGTGCGAGCCGTGAATCCCGAGGCATATCCCCCCGAATTCACTTCGGCCACCGACGACAAGGGACGATGGGCCATGATTGGGCTGCGTTCGGGCACGTGGAAGTTCATCGTCGAAGCGCCTGGCTATCTGCGGATCGAGGCAAGCGCGCCGATTCGCGTCGCCCTCTCAGCGCCGATGGTCTTTACCGTGGCGCGCGATCCCGGTCCCATTCCGAACGCCTTGGACCGGAATATTGCACAGTTGCTTCAGGACGCTGCGGCGCTGCGGGATCAAGGCAGGTTCGACCAGGCCATTGCGTCGTACCAGGACATCCGCACCAAGAACCCCAAGCTCACGAGTGTCAGTCTGGTGATGGCGGATACGTATCGGAAAAAGGCAGCGCAAGAGATTGACCCAACATCGCGCAAAGCGTTGCTCAGTCTGGCTGTCGACGCGTACAACGAAGTTCTGAAAAGCGACGCAACAAACGAGCGCGCCCGTCTCGAGATCGAATCGACTCGCGCCGAAGCCGCACGATAGAGAAACCGGCGTAGCTTCCGGCTCAAGCTGGAAGCCACAAAAAACGAGTGCCGTCGCACTCGGCGAGATTGCATGCGGAATCACCCGCCTGTCGCGTACCGTCGCTGGCAGGCCACGCTCATCCTCACGCTCTTTTTCGTCTCCGTAGCAGGGGCAGCCGGAATCGGCTGGTGGTACGCCCGCGAATCCCCTCCGCATCAAGGTCCGATCGTTCTCATCACGATCGACGGTCTTCCGGTCTCCTCATTGTCGGCGTACGGTGCGCCTGCGAGTGAGATGCCCGCGATCGCCGCTCTGGCTGTCGACGCGGTCGTCTTCGACCGCGCCTACGCCCACTCTCCAGAAACGCTGCCCGCACACGCGTCCATCCTCACAGGGCAGCTGCCGCCCGAGCACGGCGTCCGCGACGATGCCGGATTTGCGCTGACATCAGACGCACGGACGCTCTCGGAGTTGCTTCGAGGTCGTGGGTTCGGCACGGGCGCCGCCGTTTCGTCCTTCCTGTTACGCCGCGATACCGGGGTCGCCCAGGGCTTCTCGTTCTTTGATGCCGAACTGCCAGAAACGCCGACCAATAGCTCACCAATTCTCGAGCGAGACGGGGGCCTGACCGCCGCCGCCGCCGAGAGATGGCTGCGCGAACAAAACGGGCAACGCTTCTTCTTGTTCCTCCAAGTGCCGGCGCCCTCAGCCGACGCGGCGGTGGAGCGGCTCGTTCAGGTACTCAAAGAACGCCGCCTCTACGACAAGGCGACCGTGGTGCTGGTAGGCGGACGCGGCGACTCGGGAGGCGGTACGTCGCTCGAGGAAGCGACGCTGAGAATTCCGCTGATCGTGAAGCAGCCAAATCGCGACGGTGCCGGCCGCCGGATCGCTTCCCCCGTTCAGCAAATCGATCTTCTTCCGACCTTACTCGACCTCGTGCGCGCGCCTGTGCCGAGCGGACTTCGAGGGCGCTCCCTCAAACCGGTGCTCGAGGATGGGGAAGGCAGGATACCTGCCCAACCGATCTATTCAGAATCGTTGACGGCGTTCTTCCGATTTGGCGGTCATCCCATCTTCGCCATGGCGACCGACCGGCATCGGTTTGTCCGGGGTGTGGAAAGCACTCTGGTCCAGATCGGACCGGCGGACGAGCCAACCGTCGCCACCGACCCGACGTCGGCGCTCAGCATCGCGCTCGACCGATTGCTGAAGGGCACGACGCTTCCCTCACCTGCGCCGTCTTCGGCGACAGACGAAGATCGCCTGGCGCTTCTCGGGTACCTGGGTGGCATGGGCTCGTCTCCCACGATCATTGGCGCTATCAGTCAGGAACAGCAGTCCACTCTTGTCGAGGCACATCGCGAGGCCGCGCGGCTCGTGGGCGAGAAAAAGCTGATCGCGGCGATCCGGGCACTTCAAGCCATCGTCCGTGAGCATCCAACGCTGCCTTCCGTCCACTACCAGATTGGTGCGCTGATGGCGCGTACCGGCCGGGTGGACGAAGCGATCTCCGCGTTTCGTGAGGCTCAACGCCTGCAGCCCGAGAGTATTGACGCATCGATCGCGCTCGCATCCGCGCTGATGCGGGCTGGTCGTTTGAGCGAGGCGCTCGAGCAGGCGGATCTGGCAGTGGCGCGCACCGCGAACACCTCCGCTCGGGACCAGGCTGCCGCACACGAGATCGCCGCCCGGGTCGCGCTGGAACGCCGTGACACTGACGCGGCCAGCGGCCACGCGCAAGCCGCGCAGAAGGCTGAGCCCACGCGGCCGTTGCCACAGTTCGTGACCGGACGTCTCCTCTACGAGGAGGGGCGCTACGAGGACGCCGCGACAGCGTTCAGCGAGGCCGAGCAGACGCTCCGTGCGGAGGCCACGTCCCTAGCCGATCTGCACTTCTATCTTGGAGAATCCCTCACTCAACTCGATCGCTATCCCGAGGCTGAAGAACACTTCCGCGAGGAGATCCGCGCGTTTCCACGCAGCGTCCACGCCTACGCCAGTCTCGCGATGCTCTATCGGGCCGGCCATCGTGACCAGGCGATCGAGGACGTGCTCGACGAATTGCTGGAAGCGGTACCGACGCCGGAGGGATACGCAGTCGCGACTCGATTGTGGACCATCCTGGGCGACAGGCCACGGGCCGATGCGCTCAGGTCCGACGCGCGGACACGTTTCCGGGGCGATCAATCGCTGGCGCTCGGTGCCGGTGGACGCCGATAAGCAACAACCCAATCCCTGTCCAGAACAGGTTCCGTGCCTTGCGGACCACGGCCAGCGTCACGCCAGCAGCCGGATTGACTGCCAATATCGGCGCGAGCGCGCCCGTCAACGCTTCGTCCACTCCGACGCGGAACGGAACGAACTTGAAGACCAGGGTCACTACTCTGTTGAGCGCTTCGAAGATGATCGCCTGAGCGAGCGTGGGCCTGAGATCTCCAAGCACCCAGCCAAGCACGAAGAACACCTCCCACACGGCGAGCGCGTGAAAGCACAGACCCAGCGCGAAGACCCACGCCAACGTCGCCGGACGTTCCATCCAGAAAGCGAGCACCACCCCACGAACCGCCGCTAATCGCTCTCGCCATTGAGGCCGTGCCCCCTTCTCGGGAGACCACGTACCCCGCAGCAACCGCATCGCCACGAGCGGCCCGGCGACGAGCGCAAGGAGCAAGACCAGAGCGGCGTCTCGCCACTCGACTGACAGGGGCACTGTCGCCAACACCACAACGACACCGACTCCGACCATGGCAAGGGCCGAGGTCGCGTACACCAGATTGTCGATGGCAAGCGAGGCAACGGACTCGTTCGTGGCGAGCCGATTTCGTGTCAGTAGCACTTTGGTGGGCTCACTCGCGACCAGACCAAGCGGTGTGATGTTGCCTACCGCATCACCGGCGAGAAAGGCGGCGAATGCTCGCCAGAACGGGAGCCGCACGTCAGAACGCATGCACAGGCGCCACGACTGCGCCCGCAAGGCGAACCTGACACCGGCAATGCCAAGAACGGCGAGCGCCCCCCAGCCGACGCGACGAACGCCGTCGGCGATTTCGTCAACGCCGGCGCGTCGAACCGCGTAGGCGAACAACGCGAGCCCGCAGACCGCAGCGGCCCCGGTCAGTACGTGCTGCCGACGCCGGGTGTTCATCTTGCGGGACTAGCTGGGGCGATCGGTGGCTTCGATCTCTTTGAAGGTGTCTTCGATGAGCCGCGCGTTGTCGTCTTTCGACAGGTTTCGTTGCAGGAGCTTCGACGCAACCGCCAGCGAAATGTCGACGGCCTCATGCCGGATCTGCTGGATGGCACGCGCGGTTTCGAGCTCGATCTGCCGCTCCGCATTCTTGATGAGCGTAGCCCCTTCGGCGCGGGCTTTCTGTTTCATCTCGTCGCGAAGCCGGTTGGCATCCGCGCGCGTGGCCGACAGGATCGCCTCGGCGTCCGTTCGCGCCTGCGCCAGGATGCGCGACGACTCGACATGCAGCCGCTCCATCTCCTGCTTGGCCTGCCGCGCCTCGTCGAGCGACTTGCGGATAAGCTCCTGGCGCCGTTCCAACGCCTCGAGCAGCGGCCGCCACGCGAACTTCGCCAGAAGCGCCACGAGGACCAGAAACGTCAAGATGGTCCAGATATAGAGCCCAGGATCGGGTTGGACCAGCGGGTTATCCATTACGCAACGTCCTTTCGGATCAGGCACGGAGGGCTGAGGCCCTCCGCCGACCGGTAGCCGGAAGGCTTCAGCCCTCCGAACGCGACTACTTCAGCAGAACGATGAGCAGCGCGAACACTTCTGCCAGAATGGCAACGCCTTCGAGGAGGAAGAGCGGAAGGTTAACGGCGCCGGTGATCTGAGCCGTCGCGCTGGGTTGTCGGGCGATGGCCTCGGCCGCACCGCCTGCAAGCCTTCCAATGCCCAATCCGGCGCCAATCACAGCCAGGCCAAGGCCGATCCCGGCGCCCATGTATGCAAGTGCGAAACCTTCCATTCGTCTCCTCCCCTAGGGCCGGTCCTTTTGGACGGGCCAGAAACCTTAGGGCCGGTCCTGTGGACCGGCCAGACCCAACTCAGTGATGAGCGTGAATGGCCATGCCGATGAACACGGCCGACAGCAGCGTGAACACGTACGCCTGAACGAGCACGACGATGATTTCGAGCGCGGAAATGCCGACGGCCAGCGGAAGCGAAAGCGCAACGCCGACGCCGATGCCGACGACCGCCCGTCCGAACAGCTCCGTAAAGATGAACACGAACGACAGGATCGCCAGGATGGCGATGTGGCCGCCGGTCATGTTTGCTGCAAGTCGCATTGTCAGCGCGAACGGCCGGACGAGCATGCCCATGATCTCGATGGGGATCAGCATGAGCGTAACGGGCAACGGCAGGCCGTGCGGCACCATGTTCTTCCAGTGCTGAACGAAACCGTGCGCGCGCGCACCAGCGATGATGATCGTGAAGAACGTAATCGTCGCAAGCGCCGCGGTCACGTTGAAATTTCCAGTGGCCGTGACACCGCCGTGCAGGACTTGGGCGGCGAATGACTCCTCCGGCAGGTGCAGCACGGTGTGATTCAACAGAGACGCAACGTCGAAGATCGGAATGAGGCCGATAACGTTCGCGGCCAGGATGAACAGAAAGAGCGTCAGCAGGAGCGGAGTGTAGGTCGCCACCCATTTGTTCCCGACGTTCGGCTGCACGATCGTGTCGCGGATGAACTCGACGACCGCTTCAAGAGCGTTCATGAAGCCGGTAGGGACCAGGTGTTCTTGTCTCACGTAGCGCCGGACCAGCCATGTCACGGCGACGAACAACGTTACGGCGACCAGCCACAGCATCAACACGTGCTTGGTTACGGAGAAGTCGATGCCGAAGATCTTCGGAAGATGAATCAGTGGGTGATCGATCGAACTATTGGCGATGTGCTCGATGATCACTTTGCCGGCATTGAAGCCCTCAGCGGCTTTTTCTGCGGCTTGCTCGGCAACCTGCTCTTGTTGCATCTCGCTCTCGACAGACTACACGCGCGACATGGGGCGCGAGCTATCCAAAAACAGGCGGCGAAGAAAGAAGGCCTCCATCGCGTGCAGCGCGATGAAATAGCCTGTAAAACTCAACACGAACACGGTCGGACGTAGCTCCAGTCCGCGAAGCATTGCGGCCACGTACACCCCAAAGAAAACCATCTTCACCGCGAGCCCGACAACCATGACATGCGTCACGCGCTCGGGCGCCGCGGAGTGGACTCGCGCGGTCACAACCCACGTCGCGCACGCGCTGGCGAGCGGCCCGAGCATGCCAAGCGCCGCTTCCGGATTAACGCTCCGCGTCAGCCCCGTGAGCAACAGCCAGAACCCGACACTGGCTCCGACCATCCACACGAGCGGCATCATCGGGGCCACGCCGTCTTGATCAACTCGTAGAACCCAACCACGATGCCCATAGTCAGGCCCAGCAACAGAAACCAAGGTGACGTACCCTGCCACAAATCCACTGCGTAACCAATTCCACCGAGCAGGACAATTCCGCCCACCAGCGTGTAGCTGGCCGCGGCGGCAGGCCCCGAGCGAGTGACATTGTCCTGTAGGGCCCTTGCAGCGCGCGCGATAGAGAAGTTGCGGTCCTTCTTAGCCATGGTTGGCGTCGGAGGCAAGCAAATCACCGTAAGCGGATTGCCGCACGCCGACGACGACGCGCGCTGGCGTCGCGGGCGGGGTCACCAAGAGCAGGGTGCACACACGACGGGCGCGCTCATGAGTATACCCCTACTTTGTGAAAAACTTCACCAGGCGACCCGCCAGCCCAACGAAAAGGCCCAGATCGACGTCCGTGGCCTACGACCAAGTTCTGTATTTTCAATAAGTTCGGTCACTACGCTGGCTTGACCCCAATCTCCAGCGGGACCTATACTGGCCTTACTTTCGCGTTTCTGTCTCCGAGGTTGCATGCGCAGACTGTCCTCGTCTCCGCCAGCGCTAGCTTTTCTTTTCGCTATCGCGGTCGTCGCGGTGTCCCGACCGCAAGCAGCCGCGCAGGCCGGTCGCGAACGCGCGATCTTCGTCAGCGCGGTCGATCAAGCAGGGGAACCTGTCGAGGGCCTCGGCCCGAATGCCTTCGTCGTGCGGGAAGACAACGTTCGGCGCGAAATCCTGCGGGTCTCTCGGGCAACTGAGCCGATCGACATCGCGCTCCTCGTGGACAACAGCGCAGCCGCCGGCGACGAGATTACGTTCCTTCGCACGGGCATCTCCAACTTCGTAGCTAAGATGGCTCCCGGCAACCAGATTGCGCTCATCGCTCTGGCCGACCGCCCGACAATCCTCGTCGACTATACCAACGATCCAAAACGCCTTGCCGCGGGCATCGGTCGCCTGTTTGCGATGCCCTCGAGCGGAATGACGCTGCTCGATGCCATCGGCGAAACCTCGCGTGGCCTTGCGCGACGCGAGACGCCCCGCGCAGCGATTGTTCCGATCGTCACCGACGGCACTGAGTTCACGAATCGCTACTTCCGCGACGTGGTCAAAGATCTCGTGACCGCGCGCGCGGCCCTCCACGCTGTCGGAATGGGTCAATTTCTCTACTCAGAAGAACACGGTATCCGCGAACGCTCCTTCTTGCTCGGCGAGGGACCTCGTCAGTCGGGAGGGCAACTGATCACGCTGCTCGCCCCAAACGGTCTTGATTCCGCGCTTCAGAAACTCGCGCGTGAGCTGTCATCGCAGTACAAGGTCGTTTACGGGCGCCCGGAGTCGCTCATCCCACCCGAAAAGATCGACGTCACATCGGGTCGTGATGGCATCACCGTGCGCGGCACGCCGGCACGCGGGGAGAACGGAGCGTAGTGTGAGGTATCTAGCGTTTGCGGTTATCGCCGCGTGGTCGGTCACGGCAGCGCCCTCGGCTCAGGAGGCGCGTCCGGCGCCGGCGCCAGATCAGCAGCGTCCGTCGTTTCGAGCCGGCGTCGACATCGTGTCCTTGAACGTCACGGTCATGGACGGATCGAACCACTACATCACGGACCTCGACCAAGGGGAATTCTCGGTCTTCGAGGACGGCGTCAAACAGGAACTGACGTTCTTCAATCGCCGCCAACAGCCGATCGCACTCTCGTTGCTCCTTGATAGCAGCGCGAGCATGGAAGACAAGCTGCCGACGCTGCAGGTCGCCGCGACAAACTTCGTCAAACGCCTCAAGCCGAACGATCTTGCGCAGGTCGTCGACTTCGATAGTCGTGTTGAAATACGGCAAGCGTTTACGAGCAACCAAGAGGAGCTCGGCACGGCAATCGGACAGATCTCGGCCGGGGGATCGACATCCCTTCACAACGCGATCTACATTGCGCTCAAAGAACTCCGGAAGATTCGCGCGGTGTCGGAGGAAGACGTGCGCCGGCAAGCCCTTATTGTCTTTTCGGACGGCGAAGACACCTCCAGCCTGATTTCATTCGAGGAAGTGCTCGATCTCGCCAAGCGATCCGAAACGGCGATCTACACCATCGCGCTCCGAGGCGTCGACACGCAGTCCAAGGGCTTCCGAGAAGCAGAGTTCGTCATGCGTCAGTTGGCACAGGAAACCGGCGGACGATCGTTCTTCCCGGCAAAGGTTGAGGATCTGGCCGGCGTGTACCAGCAGATTGCCGACGAGCTCGCCAGCCAGTACACCCTCGGCTACACGTCTAAGAACTCCAAGCGCGACGGCGCGTGGCGGCGGGTAGTCGTGCAAGTTGCGCGGGCCAGCATCACGCCGCGCGCGAAAAAGGGGTACTGACGCCCCGACAGCCCGTTGAACCTGATCCCGCTGGTCCTGTACGCCGCGGCGGGTATCGCCTACGCCATCCACTTCGCCAAGCGACAGCCCTCCGTCGGGCGTACCGCGACGACGCTGCTGGTGTTTGCGGCGCTCGCGCACACCTTCGTCATCGGCATGCAGACGATGGAGGTGCGACTGGTTCCCTTCGCCAATCCCTCGCGCGCGGTGTCGACGTTCGTGTGGCTGCTGACGCTGTCGTACCTCTACCTCGAGCTCGCGACAGACGAGCGCGCGATGGGCGTCTTCATCCTGCCGATTGTCGTCGGTCTCCAGACGATCCCCGCTCTGTATCCGGGCACTGAGAACACCGACCCCGTGCTCGACAGCCCGTGGTTCTGGGTGCACATGTCGTCACTGCTGTTTGCGTATGCAAGCTTCGCCCTGGCCTTCGTTCTCGGCGTGACCTACGTGCTGCAGTTCAAGGAGATCAAGAAGAAGCACCTCGGGTACTTCTACACCCGGTTGCCGTCACTGCAGACCATCGACGCAATGAACTCGCGGGCCGTGGCGATAGGCTGGGTGTGCCTCACCGTTGGCGTTCTCGTGGGGGTGATCTGGACGGCCCAAGTTCGCGCCATCGCGCCAGACGACCCGAACATCAGAGCGATGGTGCTGAATGATCCGAAGATCTTTATCGCCGTGTTGACGTGGGCGGTCTACTCGTTCGCCATGCTCGCGCGGCGCACGATGGGATGGACAGGGCGTCGCGCTGCGTGGCTCTCGGCGCTCGGCTTCGTCATCGTGCTGCTCAACTTCTTGCCGGTCAACTATTTCGTCACGACGAGCCACACGTTTCAATGACACGCGTCGGGTCTTGGGCCTTGAGCCCTCAGCCGTGGGCTTTCCTTTCGTCATGCACCTTTTCCTCCTAGGCGTGAGCCATCAGACGGCGCCCGTTGACCTGCGGGAACGACTGGATTTCTCCAGCCGCGACCTTGGTGAGGCTGTGGAAGCCCTCGCCATGCGGCACTTCGCTGCCGAATCAGTCGTGCTGTCGACGTGCAACCGCTCGGAGATCTACGTTGCGAGCGACGACCCGACGCGAGTGCGCCAGGATCTCGTCAACTTTCTGAGCGATTACCACGAGCTCCCGGCCCACGTGTTTCTCGACCACATCTTCGCCCACGCCGACGCGGCGGCCGCTCAGCACCTCTTTCGCGTGGCCGCCGGACTGGATTCGCTCGTGATCGGCGAACCCCAGATTCTGGGACAGGTGAAGGACGCGTACCAGGTTGCGGCGGAACGGCGCTGCACGGGACCGTTGCTCACCAAGCTATTTCACTGGTCGTTTGGCGTCGGCAAGCGGGTGCGATCTGAAACGGCGCTGGGTGAAGGCGCCATCTCGGTCGGATTCGCGGCGGTCGCGCTCGCGCGGAAGATCTTCGGCAGGCTCGACGGACGACGAGTGCTGGTCGTCGGTGCGGGCGAGATCAGCACGCTCACGGCGCAGCACCTGCGAGCCCACGGGGCCGGCGAGATCGTGATCACCAGCCGAACGGCGGCGCATGCGGAGACCCTGGCGACAACAATCGGCGGCCGAACCGCTCCCTGGGCCGACATGGTCGGCGCGCTCAGCAACGCCGACATCGTCATCACGGCCACTGGCTCTCAGCGGCCGATCGTGACGCGCGCACACATCGAAGCGGTGACCGGGCGCAGACGGCCGGATCCTCTCTTCATCATCGACATCGCGGTGCCGCGCGACGTCGAGCCGTCGGTGGGCGACATCGAGCAAGTCTTTCTCTACAACGTCGACGACCTGCAATCGATCGTCCAGGAGAATCTGTCGAAACGCGGGGCGGAGATTCATCGCGCCGAAGCCATCGTCTCGGAAGAGGTCGCACGCTTCATCGAGTGGCGACGCTCCCGCAGCGCCGTGCCGACTGTCGTCGCGCTCCGTCAACGATTCGAGGCCATTCGCCGTGCCGAGCTGGAACGGCTCGAGGGTAAGCTCAATGGGCTGACGCCGGAGGCTCGGGCTCGTGTCGACGAGGTCACGAAACTCATCGTCGAGAAGCTGCTGCTCGAACCGACAGAACAGCTCAAAGCCCTCCCGGACGAGGAGACGCAAGGAGCGTACACGGAGGCAGTGAACCGTCTGTTCCGCTTACAACGAGAAGAATTATCCGGAACCGCCGACACACCGGCGGAATCATCGACCCCTGCCGATCGTCGAAGACAATAGCTCATGCCGACGCTGAAGCTTGGGACGCGTGGGAGCCCACTTGCGCTCTTTCAGGCGAACGCGGTCGCCGAGATGCTCCGGCAACGGGCTGGTATGTCGTCGGAGGTTGTCGTCATCAAGACCTCAGGTGATCGTCTCGGCGAGTCGGCGCTCTCGGAGATTGGCGGCAAGCGGCTGTTCGTAAAAGAGATCGAAGACGCGTTGCTGGCCGGGGATGTCGATGTGGCCGTCCACAGCAGCAAAGACCTGCCGGCGCAGTTGCCAGACGGCCTCGAGATCGGTGCCGTGTTGCCACGCGAGGATCCACACGACGCCATCGTGCTGCCCCGCACCATTGCGTCGCCGTCGGGAATCGATGCCGTGGTGCGGGAGCTTGGCGAGGAACCTCGTATCGGGACGAGCAGTGTCCGCCGCGCGGCCCAGTTGGTGCGCCTGTTCCCAAGGGCGCGGTTCTTGCCGATTCGCGGCAATCTCGATACACGGTTGCGGAAGCTCGATTCCGGAGAGTTCGATACGTTGGTGCTGGCGGCGGCTGGCCTCAGCAGACTGCAGCACGCGGACCGGATTTCCGTGATATTGCCCACGAGTGTCTGTGTTCCAGCGCCGGGACAAGGCATCATTGCAGTAGAAGTTCGCAGCGACGATGACCGGGTACGCGAGCTCGTGGCGACGATCGATCACGCGGCATCGGCCGCCGTGCTCCAAGCGGAGAGGGCCGTCGTCGTGCGACTGGGTGGGGGATGTCAGATGCCAATCGGGGCATACGCGGAGATCTCAGGGGATGAAATGGTCATGATGAGCATCGTCGTCTCGGTGGACGGGGCGCGAGCCGTGCGTGCGACGGTGCACGGCGAGGCCGCCCGTCCCGATGTCGTAGGTATCGAGGCGGCCGAGCAATTGCTTCGCCAGGGAGCTCAGGACATCCTCGCGGAGGTTCAGAGGGCGCAGACGGAAGTCGAGGGTCTGCGATGAAGCAGCCCGCCGTGTATCTCATCGGTGCTGGCCCGGGCGATCCCGGGCTCATCACGGTCCATGGATTAGAGTGTTTGCGACGCGCGGACGTCGTCATCCACGACCATCTCGTGGCACCGCGCCTGCTCAAGTACGCGCGGCGCAACGCCGAGCTCATCGACGTCGGAACGGCGTCGCCGCAGTCGATGGCCCAGGAAGCCATCAGTATTCTCATCGTCGAGAAAGCGCGAGAAGACAAGCTCGTGGCGCGCTTGAAGTGGGGCGACTCTTTCGTGTTCGATCGTGGGGGGGAGGAAGCGCTCTTTCTCAGTCAGCAAGGCGTCCCGTTCGAGGTGATCCCAGGTATACCCGCCGGCATTGCCGTGCCGGCGTATGCGGGGGTGCCGGTCACGCATGCGGGCGGCGGCGACACGATCACGCTCGTCCGCGGGTTCGAGGATCAAAGTCGTACGCTCCCCGATATCGACTGGGCTGGGCTAGCAAGGCTTGAAGGCACGGTGGTGTGCTACGCCGGGGCGCAGCAGCTCCCGCGGATCCTCGAAGCCCTGCGCAAGAACGGCTGGCCGGAAGATGGCCAGGCGGTGATTGTCTACAACGGCACACTCGCAAGCCAGGAGGCGGTCGCCGGGACGATCGTCGAGCTCATCGAGACCGTTCGCGATCGTCCGCGGCGCGAGCCGGCGATTCTGATCGTAGGACGCGTGGTCGGCTTGCGCGACCATCTTCGCTGGTTCGACGCGCGGCCGCTGTCTGGTGTTCGCGTGCTCGTGACGCGTCCTCGTGATCAGGCGGCCGAGCTGGTTGATCGGCTTGCCGCGCTCGGCGCTGAGGCGATCGAAGCCCCGATGATCCGGATTCTCCCCCCCGAAGACGATGGCCCGCTGAGGCGAGCGGCCGCCGAGCCAGACGTCTTCGACTGGATCGTCTTCACGAGCGCCAACGCCGTCGATGCGTTCATGAACGCGCTGCTCGACGGTGAGCGCGACCTGCGAGCGCTCAAAGGACCGTCACTCTGCACCGTGGGTGCGTCGACCGCGGATCACCTTGCGAGGTACGGAATCAAGGTGGATCTGGTGCCAGACGAGTTCAGGGCCGATGCCGTCGTCGCTGCGCTCGCCAAGCACGTGCAGCTCGACGGGGCGCGCGTGCTGCTGCCACGAGCAGACATTGGCCGCGAACTCGTTGCGGAAGGGCTGCGCCATGCCGGCGCGGTCGTGACGGACGTCGTGGCCTATCGCACGGTCCTGGACGATGCACAAAGAGAGGGCAACCCGGATATCTACCGGATGCTGCTCGACGGAAAGATCGATGTCGTCACGTTCACGAGCCCGTCGGCCGTCCGGAACTTTGCGAAGATTTACGGTGCCGAACAGGCGGCTGACCTGCTCAAAGACACGGTCGTAGCGGTGATTGGTCCGGTGACGGCCGAAGCCGCCGAACAGCTGGGGATCAACGTGACGGTGCAGCCAGGCACATACAACGTGCCCGCACTCGTTGACGCCATCGCGGCGCACATGAACAACGCAAAGTTTGCACAGACCTAAGAAATGGAGCCACGACCATGGCTACAGACGTCAGGACCAAGCTCGCGCTGCCGCGCCGCCCGAGGCGCCTCCGCCGGACGGAAGCTATTCGGTCGCTCGTGCGGGAAACTCGGCTTACGCCCGACTGCTTCATTTACCCGCTGTTTGTTGTGGAGGGTCGGGGAGTCCGCCGGGAGATCAGCTCAATGCCAGGCGTGTTCCAGCTCTCGGTGGATGAGGCCGTAAAGGAGGCCGCTGCAGCCAAGTCCGAGGGTGTGCCGGGCGTGCTGCTTTTCGGGCTTCCTGCGACCAAGGACGCCGTGGGCTCGCTCGCGGCGGACCCGGATGGCCCGGTTCAGTCGGCGGTCCGCGCGATGAAACGGGAGACTCCCGACTTGCTCGTGATGACCGACGTTTGCTTGTGCGAGTACACGTCGCACGGCCACTGCGGAATCGTTGACGGTGATGAGATTCTCAACGATGTAACGGTCGCCGAACTCGTGCAAGCGGCGCTGTCGCACGCGGTGGCTGGCGCCGACTTCGTGGCACCGTCGGACATGATGGACGGTCGTGTCGCCGCTATTCGCCAGGCACTCGACGAGCGAGGGTTGGAGAAGACGGGCATCGTGTCGTATGCGGCGAAGTACGCGTCGGGCTTCTACGGCCCGTTCCGCGAGGCGGCCGATTGCACGCCGCAGTTCGGCGACCGACGCAGTCACCAGATGGATCCGGCCAACATCGACGAGGCGCTGCGTGAAGTGGAGACGGACATCGACGAAGGCGCGGACATCGTGATGATCAAGCCGGCAATGCCCTATCTCGACGTCATCGCCAAAGTGAAGGAGCGATTCGGTCAACCGACGGCAGCGTATCAGGTGAGCGGCGAGTACTCGATGCTCAAGGCCGCCGTCGAACGCGGGTGGCTCGACGAGAGCAGGGTGATGTTCGAGACACTGACGGCAATTCGACGCGCGGGCGCGGACATCATCATCACCTACTACGCGAGGGAAGCAGCCAGAGAACTGGGCTGACGCTTGTCGTTCGGGTCGTTCGGGTCGTTCGAGGCGTTCGGATCGTTCGACAGCGTTCGGATCGTTCGGATCGTTCGACAGCGTTCGGATCGTTCGGATCGTTCAACGGCGTTTGAACGTTCGGAATGTCAAGCGTTCGAATCGTCTGAGCCCCCAGAACGATCCGAACGGCCCGAACGACTCCAACACAGCAGAACGATCCGAACCTCCGAACGATCCGAACGATCCGAACGATTTTTCTCTTATGCCCAAATTCACCAACAGCCAGAAGCTCTTCGCGCGCGCCAGCCGGATTCTTCCGGGCGGGGTCGACAGTCCCGTCCGTGCATTCCAGGCGGTCGGCGGCTCCCCCCTCTTCATCGAGCGTGCCTCCGGCGCAACGATCCAGGACGTGGATGGTCATCGCTTCATCGACTACGTGATGTCGTGGGGGCCGCTGATCCACGGGCACGCGCCCCGCGGTCTCGTGAAGGAGATTACGGCGGCCGCAAAGCGCGGAACGAGCTTTGGCGCTCCGAGCGCGCTCGAGCACAGGCTCGGTGAGCGCGTGCGCGAGCTCATGCCCTCGATGGAGCGCGTGCGCTTCGTCAGCTCCGGAACCGAGGCGGCCATGAGCGCTGCGCGCGTGGCGCGCGCATTTGCCGGTCGCGACAAGATCATCAAGTTCGAAGGGTGTTATCACGGCCACGCAGACAGTTTCCTCGTCAAGGCGGGGTCCGGCGCGACGACGCTCGGCATTCCCACGAGTCCGGGAGTTCCAGCAGCCGTTGCCGCCGACACACTGTTGGCCCGATACAACGACCTCGCCTCGGTCGACGCGCTCGTCAAAGAACACAGGTCCCAGCTCGCCGCCATCATCGTCGAGCCCATTGCCGGTAACATGGGCGTCGTGACGCCCTCGCCGGGGTTTCTGCTCGGCCTGCGCGAGCGCTGCACACGCGCGGGGATCGTGCTGATCTTCGACGAGGTCATATCGGGTTTTCGCGCCGAGGCCGGTGGCGCTCAAGCGACGTTCGATGTCACGCCTGACCTGACGTGCCTCGGCAAGATCATTGGCGGTGGCTTGCCGGTCGGCGCGTACGGCGGACGCGCTGAGATCATGGACATGGTGGCCCCGGCCGGTCCCGTCTACCAAGCCGGAACGCTGTCTGGGAATCCGGTGGCGATGACTGCGGGGTTGTGGGCGCTCGATCGCCTGGCACCCAAGCTATACAAGGATCTTGCGCGCCGAGGCGGGATGCTCGCCGCCGGCTTGGCCGACGCGGCCCGTGGGGCGAACGTCCCCCTCCAAGTCAACGCGTTTGGCTCGCTGCTCACGCCGTTTTTCACGACGTCACCTGTGCGCGACTATCAGTCTGCGCTCAGCGCAAACACCGACTCGTACGCCACGTTCTTCAGAGGAATGCTGGCGCGCGGGGTGTACCCGCCGCCGTCACAATTCGAGGCGTGGTTTCTATCGGCTGCACACACCGATCGCGACGTGAAAAAGACTATCGAAGCTGCGCGGAAAGCGATGAAGGACGTGGCACGCTCGATCTAGGCCACGAAGAGCACTAGCCAGGGAGAAGAGCATTAGCCACAAAGAACACTAAGAACACGAAGATCCTAATTCTTCGTGATCTCCGTGATCTCCGTGGCTAAGTCTTCGTGAACATCGTGGCTACCGCGCGTTCTGAATCTGCAACGCCGAGTCGAAACGCATCCGCAGCACACTGCCCTGCGGAAGATCGACTTCCTTACCTTCGGTCGCGGCGATCGTACCGCCGCCGCCGATGAGGATGCCGGCCAGCGCACCCTTGAAGCCGCCAAGAATGCCACCGATGATGGCACCCACACCGGCTCCAGCCGCGGTACGACCGGCTTCGCCCCTGATCCCTTCGCCTTCGATCGCCTGAGTCACGGTGCCGCGGACCGGATAGACACGACCGTTCACGGTGATCTGATCGAAGGTCACGGTCATGCGTGCCGTGCGATTGGTGCGCGTCGCGGGCTCAACGGAGCTGACGACGCCGCGAACGAGTGAGCCAGCCGGAACCAATGTGCGACCGTCCAAGACGAGATCAACGAGCGTCGTACCTTCGAAGCGATCTTCTACTTGCGCGCGTCCTGAGTTCAGATTGGTCGACAACCGGACGTCGATCTCGGTGCCGGCTGGGATCTCGGACGAACGGGCTGAAGCTGTCGCCGGAGCGCGGGTTGGTGACGAGCTCGAACTGGCCGCGGCCGGCGCTGGCGAAGGTGCAGGAGCCGGTGGCGGTGGCGGGGCAGACGTAGACGTGCTCTTCCCATCGCCGCGAGCTCGCGAACGCAGATCTTCAATGCGGTCTCGGACATCGGCGTACTCGCTGCGTCCGAGTGTGTGTTCTTTTCTGAGCTTGACCTTGAGATACACGACCTCGTCGCGGAGGTCGTCGAGCTCGGTCTGGAGCTGGGTCGCGCGCGTGGCATCTCGACCCCGAAGCGAGGAAACGTCCCGGTCGGCAAGATATACGTTGTCTTGCAAACGTTGCAGATCAGTCTGGGTCACGTTTTGCGCGGCGGCGGCTGAAGCCAAGCCTGCCACGAAGAAAACGGCGACCGCGAACTGGTAAATCCGACTCATGAATGCCTCCTGAAAGACGATTACTGCAATCCCCTGGCCACGCGAGCTCAGGCTTGGGCCCTAAGCCCTAAGCCCTAAGCCCTAAGCCCTGAGCCCTAAGCCCTGAGCCCTAAGCCCTGAGCCCTGAGCCCTGAGCCCTAATTCCGCCAGGGCATCAAGCGTTCGATCCACCCGATGCGAGTGAGGTCGTTGTAAATCACCGTCACCATCAACATCATCAGCACGACAAACCCCGCCAACAGCATCTTCTCCTTGACCTGCAGGCTGAAGTCTCGCCGGGCGATTCCCTCGAGCGCCATGATGAGAATGTGTCCGCCATCGAGCACGGGCACGGGCATCAGGTTCAAGATACCGAGGTTCAAGCTGATGACCGCCATGAGCGACAGCAGCGAGATCCACCCCGCCTGCGCGGATTCCCCTGAAAGTTGTGCGATGCCGACCGGACCCTGGAGTTGGCGCACAGACGTTTCGCCCGTGAACAGGCCCACCAGCGTCGTGAATATCAAGCCGCTCGACTTCACGTTCTGTTCGACGCTCAGGCGTATGGCTTCAAGCGGGCTGGGCGTGAACGACTTGGTCGCCTCCGTAATCGAGATGCCGATGAGCCCACGGTTGCCACGCTGCTCTGGAGTGACGGTGACGCGCCGCTCTTCGCCGTTACGGCGGATGGACAGCTCAATCGCACGACCGCCATTCTTCGAAATCGCTTCGGCCAATTGCGACGGAAACACAGTCCGCTGCCCATTGACAGCCACGACGACGTCGCCCGCCAGTAATCCGGCCCGGTCCGCTGGGTCGCCTGGCACCACGGAACGGATGCTGGGACTGACGTCCGGCAGGACGCCGATGTCTCCCACTTCGTAGCGGCCCTCGGCGGTCGATCGTACGTTCACCGTAATGGGGCGGCCACCTCGGCGCACGGCCACGGCAAGCTCCCGACTCGGACGAGTGCCGACGGCGAGCTCGACGTCCTTCCACGCGGCCACTTCGTCGCCCGCAATGGACAGAATGAGATCACCCGGCTGAATACCAGACCTCTCGGCCGGCGAGCCGGGCAGCACCGCGCCAACGACCGGAGGCTCGTCGAGGTACGCCTTCACCTCTGCGCCTTGCGCAAGGACAACGGCCATCACGACGACGGCGAGCAGGATGTTCATCACCGGTCCCATGATCAAGATCTGGAACCGCTGCCACTTGGTTTTGGACAGAAACTCGTCTGGCTGGCCGGAGCGAGGCTCGTCGGGACTCTCGCCGGCCATCTTGACGTAGCCACCCAAGGGGACAGCGCTGACGCAATACTCGGTATCGCCGCGCTTGAACTTGAGAATCTTCGGGCCAAAGCCAAGCGAAAACGTGAGCACGCGCACGCCAAGCCGCCGGGCGGCCAGAAAATGGCCCAGCTCGTGGACGAAGATCAGCACGCCCAAGACAAAGAGAAACGCGAGAAGTGTTGTCACCTGTTCGGAAACCTCAAACAATCAATTCTAACTCGCGGGCCGTCTCGCGGGCATACTCCCGTGCCCAGGCATCGGTTCGTCTGACAATCTCGAGAGTTGAGACGCGTTTCGGCTCGTGGGCGTTCATTGTTCGCTCGATGACGCGCGCGATGGAGGTGAAGCCCAGCTTCGCGTCCAGGAACGCCGCGACGGCAACCTCATTCGCCGCGTTCAGCACGACGGGGAGCGTGCCGCCCGTTCGAAGCGCGCGGTACGCGAGGCCGAGACACGGAAACCGATCGTGCGCGGGCTCGCCGAAATCGAGCCGTCCGGCTTTGGCAAGGTCGAGCGACGGAAGCGCGGCCTCCCACCTATCGGGATAGGAGCAGGCGTACTGGATCGGTAGCCTCATGTCGGTCACGCCAAGCTGGGCGATCACCGAGCCGTCATTCAATTCCACCATCGAGTGAACGATGGACTGCGGGTGAATGACGACGTCGATCTGATCCGCAGCGACGCCGAACAGCCAGTGAGCCTCGACGACCTCGAGCCCCTTGTTCATCAACGTCGCCGAATCGATGGTGATCTTTCGCCCCATTTGCCATGTTGGATGGCGCAGCGCGGCGTCAGGACCAGCCTTCTCGAGATCCGCTGAGGTGTACTCGCGAAACGGCCCACCAGACGCGGTCAGAATGAGCCGACGGATCTCGTGCCGTTCGCGGCCATGCAGGCATTGATGGATCGCGTTGTGCTCGCTGTCGACTGGAAGAATCGTGACCCCACGGCGACGCGCGGCTTCGGTCACGAGCTCGCCCGCCATGACGAGCACTTCCTTGTTGGCTAACGCGATCGTCTTGCCGGCCTCGACGGCCGCGAGCACCGCCTCGAGACCCGCGGTGCCGGCCGAGGCGCAAAGAACGATATCGACCGAAGGATGTGTCGCAACGGCGATGAGACCCTCCGAACCGCAGAGCACTTCTGTGGAGCTCGATCCAGAGATCTTGCGGAGCCGATCGACTGCCTCGCCGTTGGCCATCGCCACTCGCTCGGGCCGGTAACGAGCGATCTGTTCCGACAGGAGCGACGCGTTGTCGCCGGCGGCGAGGGCGACGACTCGCAGCCGCGACGGGTGGGCGTCTACAACCGCAAGCGCACTTCGACCGATCGAACCCGTCGATCCGAGGATGGCCAGGTTCTTCACGCCACGCTCCGAAGAAACAGGTAGAAGGCGGGCGTGGCAAAGAGCAGCGCGTCCACGCGGTCCAGTACGCCACCGTGACCAGGAATCAGCGAGGAACTGTCTTTGATTCCCGCCGTGCGCTTGAGCCGCGACTCGAACAGATCTCCAAAGATGCCGAGCGCGGCAATGCCCAACCCAAGCGCAGCGAGCGTCGATGCCGACGTGCCTGGCAACGCCCGCGGACCGACGGCGGTCACGAAGATCGCCGCGCCCAACAGTCCGCCGAGCGCACCTTCAATCGTCTTCTTCGGGCTGATGGTCGGTGCGAGCGGATGACGGCCGAAGAGCCGGCCCGAGTAGAACTGCGTGGAATCGCTCACGACAACGGTGGCCAACAACAACAGCGTCACTCGCCATCCGCTCTGTGCGTGCAGCGCTACTAGCGTTCCGAACGGAAGGCCCAGATATGCGGGTGCGACGATACTCGCGGCAGCCTGAGAGATCGTGCGACCGAGTGCCAGTACTTCGAAGGCGGCCCACCCAAGGGCCAGCGTCAGCAGCACGAGAGGATCGATCGGCCAGGATGCCGAGATCCACCAGCAGGTGAGCACGACGATGGTCACGAGCAGCCACCGGCTGACCCCTCCTCCGGCGCCCGCCACCGCGGCGTACTCGTGAGCGGCCAACGCGGCCACAGCGCAGACAAGAACGCGAAGGAAGGCGGATGAAAGGAAGAGAACTGCCGCGAGCGTCACGGCCGCGAGAACGACTCCGCTCAGAAGACGAACCATATCGGCTACGAAATGAAACCGGGTTTAGTTTTTCGTGTGGCGAAAGAGAGAAAAACTAAACCCGGTTTCATTTCTGTCTTCTTGCTCATTCGACGCCGATCGCCGCCGGTCTCGTGGTGATACCGCCGTATCGCCGCTCGCGCTTCTGGTACGCGAGCACCGCCTCCAGCAGGTGGCAGCGCCGGAAATCCGGCCACAACGTTTCGGTGACGTAGATCTCGGCGTAGGCAATCTGCCACAGCAGGTAGTTGCTGACGCGCATTTCTCCACTCGTCCGGATCATCAAATCAGGATCGGGCTGCCCTGCCGTGTAAAGGAAGCTCGCGAATCGCGATTCGTCGAGATCCCCGGGCCTGACGCCAGACTCAATCGCACGCCGCGCGGCATCGACGATCTCTGCTCGGCCACCGTAGTTCAAAGCGATGTTGAAGAGCATTCCACCGTTGCGTGAGGTGCGCTCGATCGCGAGGTTGAGCTCATCCTGAATGTCGCGCGCCAGCTCTTCGGTCCGACCGATGACGCGGAACTGGATGTTGTTGCGCAAGAGCGTATTCAGCTCCGATCGGAGATACCGCTTGAGCAGCAGCATCAACGTGCTGACCTCAGACGCCGGCCGTTTCCAGTTCTCCACCGAGAACGCGTACAGCGTGAGAACTTTGATCCCCAAACGAGCCGCGGTTTCCACGGTGTCGCGCACCGAGTCGATGCCGGCTCGATGGCCTTCGACACGCGGCAGATGCCGCTGTGCCGCCCACCGGCCGTTGCCGTCCATGATGATCGCAATGTGCGTGGGCAGGCGCTCGAAGTTGACTTGGCGTACAAGTGTCAGGTCAGCGTGCCCAGGCGGAATCCACGCCACCAGTTCGTCAAGGGACATGAGACATCCTGGTGCTTAGTGCTTCGTGCTTAGTCCTTGGTCCGTGCTTGGTCCTTGGTCGGTGCTTGGTCCTTGGTCCGTGCTTAGTCCTTGGTCCATGCGGGGGGCCTGGTGAAGGGGCATTTCCGAGACGCGCATCAGCCACTATGCACTCCGGACGGACCAAGCACAAAGCACTAAGGACCAAGCACTTAATAATAGTCCACACGGACAAGGAACAAGCCGTGCGCTGGGGCCGTCGGACCAGCCTGAGCACGCTGACCGTTCTGGAGCAGGGCATCGAGTGTCTGTGGCTCACGCCATCCACGGCCGACGTCCACGAGCGTGCCGACAATGGCGCGAACCATGTGGCGCAGGAAGCCATCCCCGGCGATTTCGTACGCGAGCAAGGCTGACGGGCCGAGGACGGGCGGCTCGACAAACGCCACAAATTCAGAGCGGGAGACAGTTCGCACGGTCTCCTTCACATCGCTGCCGGCACTTTGAAACGCCGAGAAATCATGTGCGCCGACGAGTGCGCGAGCCGCTCGCCCCATCGCCTCGACGTCGAGCGGTTCGGGCACGTGCCACGAAAACGCCCGCTCGAACGGATTCGCCACAAGTTGGTTGCACAGCAGGTATCGATAGGTCTTGGATCGAGCGCTGAACCTCGCGTGGAATTCGGGCTCGACTTCCTCGACCGCCACAACACGCACTTCGGCGGGCAGTTGCGCATTCAGCGCGCGAGCGAATGTCCCCGTATCGTGACCGCAGGTCACCCGGACGCTGGCGACCTGTCCAAGAGCGTGGACGCCCGCGTCAGTACGTCCGGCGCCGTTGACGGTCACCGGCGCGCCCTCGAGTCGTGCGATCACCTCTTCGAGCAACCCCTGAACGGAATCGCCCTCCGCCTGACGCTGCCAGCCGACGAGCCGAGTGCCATCGTAGGCGACTGTCAGTTTCAATGTACGCATAGGAAAGACGAGGGGATCAGGGATTAGGGATTAGGGATCAGGGCGTAAGCCGGCTCAAGCGCGGACTGCTGATCCCCGATCCCCGATCCGTGAGCCCTGAGCCCTGATCCCGATCCCTGATCTAAGCCCTTGATCCCGGCTTGACCACGGGCTTCCCTGCCGCGCACATCGGACAGGACTCCGACTGGTAGGTGGGCAGTGAAATAGTAGCCAGCGCATGAAATGGAACGCCGACAGCTTGTTGGCCGCCGCTGCGGTCGATGATCGCCGCCGCGCCCACGACCTCAGCGCCGGAGGTACGTGCTATCTCGATCGTTTCGCGGGTCGATCCGCCAGTGGTGACAACGTCCTCTACAACCAGCACGCGTTCACCAGGAGACAGCGTGAACCCCCTCCGGAGCGTCAGGTTGCCGTCTTGCCGTTCGGCGAAGATCGCTCGAACACCCAGCGCCCGCGCGACTTCTTGTCCGATCACGATACCGCCCATCGCCGGCGAGAGCACAACCTGGGCCCCAAGGGATCGAACGCGCTCGGCGATGGCATCGCCACAGGCTTCGGCCTCGCGGGGGTGCTGCAACACCAAGGCGCACTGCAAATACCCGGTGCTGTGAAGGCCGGAGGTAAGGCGGAAATGTCCTTCGAGGAGGGCGCCTACCCGGCGAAAGACGTCCAGCACCGCATCGGCATGAAGCGAGGGCATGGAAAGCTCGTTAGTATACCTTTTGCAGTTCGCGAACATCTCTCTCTACCCCACCGTCTTAGATAACGTTCGGAGCTTGAGCAGATGCGTAAGATATTGATTCGAGTGTGTTTGATAGCCGCAGTAATGACCGCTTCCGGGATGCAACCGTCCGTTTTCGCACAACTGGCCGGTGCGCAGGCCCCGCCTGCGGCGGAGCAGGTCAGACGGTTGACGATCGACGAAGCAGTCCGCCTCGCCCTCGAGAACAACCTCGGGATTCAGATTGCCCGGTTCGACCCACAGGTCCAGGACCTCAACGTCGCGGAAGCCCGCGCCGGGTGGGCGCCGTCATTCACGAGCACGTTTGAATCCAACAGCATTGACTCGCCCAACAACAGCTTTCTTGCGGGCGGCCAGGGATCGAAGACAAGCAACGACCAGTTGACGACCAACGCCGGTATCCAGGCCACATTGCCGTGGGGTGGGAACTACAACGTCGGGTGGGATGGCTCCCGGCTGAAGACGAACAACTCGTTTTCCACCTTCTCGCCTCAGCTGCGTTCCTCGCTGTCGCTGACATACAACCAGCCGTTGCTCCGCGGGTTCGGCATCGACTCGATCCGGCAGCAAATGGAGGTCAGCCTGAAGAACAGGGAGATCTCGGACGTCACGCTTCGCCAGACGCTGGCAACGACGTTGCGCAACGTTCGGAACGCGTATTGGGACTTGGCGTACGCCACACGGTCTTTGCTAGGTACAGCAGCAGTCACTCGATCTCGCTCAGGAGTCTCTCCGCAACACGCGAGCACGTGTTGAGATCGGCACCACGCCACCCATCGACATCGTCGAGGCCGAGGCCGAAGTTGCGCAGCGCGAGGAAGCGGTGATCGTCGGAGAAGGGCAAATCTCCACTGCCGAGGACGCGTTGCGCGCACTCGTGTACGACCCTTCGATGCCCGACTTCTGGACGCTGCATATCGAGGCCGTGGACGTCCCGCCGTTTCAGCCCACGCCCATCGATATAGAGGCTGCGATTCGCAGTGCGCTTGAACGCCGGACAGATTTGCAGCAAGTGAAGAAGTCCATCGAGGTCACAGACGTCAACATCCGGTACTTTCGCAACCAAACGCTGCCGGACGTGACGGTGGGCTTCGACTACGGTCTCACCGGTCTGGGAGGCCTTCAGCTTCAGCGGGGCGTCGGACCCTTCGGGCCGGGTACTGGCGCGGTCATTGGAGAGGCCAACCGCGGTTTCAGCAGCGTGCTCGGCGATCTTTTCACGAATGCGTTCCCAACCTGGACTGCCTCGCTGAACATCAGCTACCCGATCGGGATCAGCCAATCCGAGGCGAGCCTCGCTCGCTCTCGGGTGCAGTACAACCAGGCGCTTACCCAGTTGAAGAATGAGCAGCTCCAAGTCGCGACGCAGGTTCGCGAAAGAGGCCGCCAAGTCCAAACGAATCAGAAGCGCGTGGAGCGCAACCGCGTGTCGCGCGGGCTGGCCGAGCGCCGCCTCGAAGCCGAACAACGGAAGTTCACCGCGGGCACGTCGACGACCTTCTTGGTGTTTCAGGCCCAGCGAGATCTGGCGCAGGCTCAGAACAACGAGCTCCGTGCGGTTCTCGATTACCTCCAGTCGACCGTCGATTTCGAGGCCGTGCAAGAGGTACCGGTGCCGTAGATCGGGGATCGGGGATCGGGGATCGGGGATCGGGGATCGGGGATCGGGGATCGGGGATCGGGGACCGGGGATCGGGGATCGGGGATCGGGGAATCGATGACCGAGGATCGATGATCGGCGACGGGATCAGGGGCGTGTTCTTTGACCTCCTGATCCCTGATCCCTGATCCCTGATCCCTGATCCCTGATCCCTGATCCCTGATCCCTGATCCCCGATGCCCGATCTAAGATTCCCGGGTGCTTCCCGTCACCGTCACGATCATCACCAAGGACGAAGCCCAACACATCGCCGAAGCGATCGCCAGCGCATCGTGGGCCGACGAGGTCCTCGTCGTCGACTCCGGCAGCACCGACAACACCGTCTCGGTTGCCAGGTCTACGAGAGCCCGAGTGGACTTCCGCGCGTGGACGGGATGGATCGATCAGAAGAATCACGCCGCGGCTCTGGCGTCGAATGATTGGATCCTCTCGCTCGATGCCGATGAGCGGATCACGCCTGAGCTCGGAGCAGAAATTTGTGCGCTGCTCGCGAACGAGCCGCCTCATCGAGGCTACCGAGTTCCGCGCGTCACGTTTCACCTGGGGCGCTGGATACGAACGACCGATTTTTTCCCCGACTTCCAAACCAGACTCTACGACAGGCGCGCCGCGCGATGGAACGGACGATACGTCCATGAATCGGTCAGCGTGGACGGCCCGGTCGGCGAGCTGAGACACGAGCTTCAGCACTACTCGTACGACGACCTTCACGATCACCTCGACCGCATCAATCACTACACGACGCTCGCCGCGCGTCAGATGTATGAAAGCGGACGCCGTGCCGGACCGGTCGATCTTCTCGTGCAGGGCCCTGCGGCGTTCCTGAGAAACTACATCCTCCGGCGCGGGTTTCTCGATGGCACCGTCGGGCTGACGCTCTCGGCAATGAACGCGTATTCCGTGTTTCTGAAGTTTGCCAAGTTGTGGGAGCTGGAACGAAAGAAGGCTCAAGGCTCAGGGCTTAAGCCTTAAGCCCTCCTGAGCCATACAGCCATGAGCCATCAGCCATAAGCCATGAGCCCTAAGCCCCAATGTTCTCCCTCCACATAGACACCGCACGGACCTGGCGTGGAGGGCAGAGTCAGGTTCGGTACACGGTTCTTGGCCTCAGGCAGCTTGGTCAGCGCGCGGCGCTCGTGGCTCACCCGGAAGGTGAGTTGCTTCGTCGTATGTCGGAGGGGTTGGACCTCATTCCGCTCGCACCGCGAAACGAAGTGGACCTGGCTGCGGCCTGGCGTCTGTCGCGAGTGCTGAAGCGGCTTCGGCCAGCCGTGATCCATGCGCACGACCCCCACGCGGTCTCGATGGCGGCGACGGCGCTGTCGATCGCCGCACCATCACCGAAGCCGGCCTTGGTCGCATCGCGGCGCATCGAGTTCCCGATCGCGCACAATTCGTTTTCACGCTGGAAATACTCGCAGGTCGATTGCTTCATTGCCATCAGCGCCGCAGTCCGAGACCGCCTGGTCGCCGACGGAATTCGTCGCGAGACCATCACGATCGTTCACGAGGGCGTTGACGTCGAGAGGATCGTGCATCTGCCTGCGGCGAACGTGCACGCACAGTTCTACTTGCCCACGCATGCACCTGTCGTCGGCAACGTTGGCTCGCTGGTGGCGCAGAAGGGCCACCACGATCTGATTGACGCCGCCGCGCTCGTCGTCAGGGACGTGCCGGACGCACGTTTCGTGATTGTTGGGGACGGCGAATTGCGGGAGGCGCTCGAGCAGCAGATCCGGCGCAAGCACCTGGAACGTCACGTCATGCTGGCTGGATTCAGGATCGATGCGCTCGAGCTGACAAAGGGCTTCGATCTGTTCGCGCTCAGCTCCATCAATGAAGGGATGTGTACCGCGCTCGTCGATGCCATGGCGGCGTCGAAGGCGGCCGTCGCCGCCGCTGTTGGTGGCGTGCCCGAGGTCTTAGCCGACGGCGAGACCGGGTTTCTCGTGCCGCCGCGAGACCCGAAGGCGATGGCCGACAAGATCGTGCGGCTGCTCAAGGACGAAGGGCTTCGCAAACGGATGGGCGAGGCGGCCCTCGAGCGAGCGCGCGAGCGCTTTACGGTCGAGCGGATGGTCGCGGAGACCGTCGAGGTCTACGAACGCTTGGTTGGCAGACACCGCGCAGCGGACACTGCGAGTCTCGCTGAGCGCGACTGAACCCGCAGGCGTTCATCATGCCGACGTGGCACAGTGAAAAATCGTAACGAACCGGATCGGCAGGGTCGAGCGCCCGCAGCGCTGCCGTAATCTCAGCGGCCATCTTCCAGCCAGGGCTCGTGTAGCGGGTCAGTCGCAAACACCGGCCAAGGCGAATCACGTGCGTGTCGAGCGGCACGACTAGCCTGTCGGGCGACAGACGCGTCCACACACCGAGATCGATCTCGTCCTTCCGGACCATCCATCGCAGGAATAGGTTCAGCCGCTTACATGCGCTTCCAGCGGACGGCCGAGGAAAGAAGTAGCGAACGCCTTGTCGAGTCGGAATCCTGCGGCCGTAGGCGGCGCTGAGATCCGTCTCGAGCGCGCGCGTCGAAAACCGATCGAGGGCCACACCCACATCGGGCGCCTCCGCGCTATCGCCTGCAAGGAAGAACGCCTCGATGGAGCCAGACTCGCGCACCATCCGCTGAAGCACGAGCAGCAGGGCCACGAGATCGCGCCCGCGGATCCACCGGTGCACGAGCGGCTCGATCGGAGCTCTGTCGCGGTCCGTTTGAAACGCGCGCACGAACGCAGCGGGATGCGGTCCCATGACGGCCAGGAGCGACTCGATCGACTGCAGGACGCTGGCGACGCGTCCGAAGGCAAGCGCCGCGGCGCAGAAGCCGACGATCTCGCGATCGTCGTTCGACTGATATCGCCTGACGATATGGACAGGATCGGAGGCCGATGTGACGTGATCGAACGTGCGGTAGAGACCGTCGAGCGCCGGACGCAGACGAAGCCGGGGGTCAGATCTTGAATTTTGCACGAGCCCTTCGCGTAGGTGGTGGAGTGTAGATCGTGGTTATACTGCTCGTGCAAAATTCAAGATCTGACCCCCTGAATTGGTATACACAGTTCGGCCGGCGACGATCGTCGCCGCGACGCCACCGCGAAGCTGCCACCCGTCGAACGGCGTGTTCTTCGAACGCGAGCGCATCCGGCTGGCATCGATCCGCACCGCGAGATCTGGGGCGAGAATCGTGATGTCGGCCGGCGCCCCCGGTGCCAGCGACCCTCCCTGCACCTGCAGAATCCGCGCAGGGTTCACCGACATCAGCTCCACGAGCCTCCGCAGCGACACCACGCCGGCATGCACCAACCGATCGAGCGACAGCGACACCGCGGTCTCGAGGCCGACGATCCCGAACGGCGCCCGGTCGAACTCGACCTTCTTCTCGTCATAGTGGTGCGGCGCGTGATCGGTCGCAATCGCGTCTACAGTGCCGTCGGCAAGACCGGCAAGCATCGCGTCGCGGTCGGCCACCTCGCGCAACGGGGGATTCATTTTGACGTTGGTGTCATAGGCAAGCGGGGTCGCAAGCGATTCATCGGTCAACGTGAAGTGATGTGGCGCCACCTCGCAGGTCACGCGAACACCCGCACCCTTTCCGGCTCGCACGGCACGAAGCGACGCGCGGGCACTCATGTGGGCGACGTGAAACGCCGAACCGGTCAGTTCCGCCAGTAAGACTCCCCGCTCGACCCCGAGCGCCTCGCACGCCCCTGGGATACCGCGGAGCCCGAGAGTCGCCGCGTGATACCCCTCGTGCGCAACACCGTCGCCCTTGAGCGACTGATCCTCGCAGTGCTCGATGACGGGAATGCCGAACATACCGGCATACTCGAGGGCCCGTCGCAACAGGAGCGCCGTCGCCACGGGATGACCATCGTCGGTGATCGCGACGCAGCCAGCCTCTTTCAGCTCCGCGATGTCGGCCAGCAGCTCACCCTTCGATCCCTTGGACACGGCGCCGATCGGATAGACCCGCGCCAGGTTGGCCTCGGCCGCCTTGGCCAAGATCAACCCCGTCACGTTCGCGTTGTCGTTCACCGGATTTGTGTTCGGCATGCAGGCGACTGCCGTGAACCCGCCCGCTACAGCCGAGGCGACACCCGTCGCGATGGTTTCCTTGTGCTCCTGGCCGGGCTCGCGCAGGTGCACATGCATGTCGATAAACCCCGGGCACACCACGAGTCCGGGTGGCAGCTCCACGACCGTCGCGTCCAGCACCGGCAGATCGCGGCCGACTCGAGCGATCCGATCGCTGTCGATCAACACGTCGCACACGCCATCGATACCGTTTACCGGATCGATGACGCGTCCGCCCCTAAGCAGCTTCTTCATGTTCCGCTCCGCCGGCCAGGAGGTACAGCACGGCCATGCGGACCGCGACTCCGTTCGCGACTTGATCGAGGATGACCGAATACGGACCGTCCGCCACTTCCGAGGCGATCTCGACGCCGCGATTCATCGGACCCGGATGCATGATGATCGCGTCGGGTTTGGCCAACGCGAGACGCGTCTCTGTCATGCCGAACACACGAAAATACTCGCGCAGCGACGGGAAGTATGCGCCTTCCATCCGCTCCAGCTGAATTCGCAGCAGCATGATCACGTCCGCGTCCCTGACGGCGTCGTCGACGACGCTGGTCGCCCGCACGCCGAAACGCTTGATGTCGGTCGGGAAGAGCGTCGGCGGACCGCACACCCACACGTCGGCACCCATCTTGGTCAGCAGGTGAATGTTCGAGCGAAGCACGCGACTGTGAAGCAGGTCACCGACGATGGCCACCTTCAAACCCGCAAGCTGTTTTTTGTGTTCCCGGATCGTGAACGCATCGAGCAGGGCCTGCGTCGGGTGCTCGTGCATCCCGTCGCCGGCGTTGACAATGGCCGACCGACAGATGCGCGACAGCAAGTGACACGCACCCGAGGACGAGTGGCGCAGGACGATCATGTCTGGCGCCATGGCTTCCAGATTGAGTGCCGTATCTGCGAGCGTCTCGCCCTTGACGACGCTCGATGTCGCGATCGCGATGTTCAACGTGTCGGCGCTCAGGCGCTTCTCGGCGATTTCAAACGACGTGCGCGTCCTCGTGCTCGGCTCAAAAAATAGGTTCACCACCGTCTTGCCGCGCAGCGCGGGGACTTTCTTGATCGGCCGTAGACCAACTTCCTTCATCGCCTCGGCGGTATCGAGGATGAGAGCGATCTCTCCCGGCGACAGGTCCGAGATCCCGAGCAGGTCCTTGTGCCGAAGAGCCGTGACAGCAACCTTCTCCTCGACGTGACCATCAACCACCGTCATGCGCTACCTCCTTGCTCGACCACGACTTCGTCCTGCCCATCCGTCTCCAGAAGACGAACCTGCACGCTCTCTTCGGGCGACGTTGGCAGGTTCTTCCCGACATAGTCGGCCTTGATTGGCAATTCGCGGTGTCCTCGGTCAACAAGCACGATCAATTGGATGGCCTTCGGCCGCCCAAAGTCGATCAGCGCGTCGAGCGCAGCCCTCGTCGTCCGGCCCGTGTACAACACGTCGTCGACGAGGAGGATCTTCCGATCGTCGATTGAGAACGGGATCTCGGTGCGGCGAACGAGCGGCTGAGGACCGACCGCGTGGCGCATGAGGTCGTCGCGGTAGAGCGTGATGTCCAACGAGCCGGTGGGCACGTCATGTCCGGAGATTTGCTTCAGCGCGCGCGCCAAGCGCCGGGCGATGGGCACACCACGAGTGCGCACGCCGACCAGCGCGAGATCTTCAACACCTTTGTTGCGTTCGACGATTTCGTGGGCGATGCGGGCGAGGGTGCGGCCGATCCGGTCCGCATCCATGACGACAGGCATGTGACACCTCTTTGCAGCCTCGCAGGACCGCGGTTAAAGAGTGAACCCCATTATAAGTGAGAAGTGCGAATATACTGACGCTGATGCCCGTCGATATCGAGGCACGGGTCATTCACAACACGCGCCTCTCCCCCGACTACAACGTCATCGCGCTCGAAGCTCCAGAGATCGCCGTTGTGACCGCACCAGGCCAGTTCGTCATGGTCAAGCCCGGCCGCGGACACGATCCTCTTCTCCGGCGTCCGTTCTCGGTGTTCGAAATCTTGCGAACCGGGGACCGTGTGGAGGGCCTTACGCTGCTCAGCAAGCGCATCGGCGTCACGACGTCGATGCTGTTCGACGCGGTCGCCGGCGATGTTGTGTCGTGTCTCGGGCCTCTCGGCCGGCCATTTCAGCTCGTCGATCCTCCGGCGAACGCATGGATGGTGGCAGGGGGTGTGGGACTCGCGCCGTTTGCGACGCTCGCTGAAGCGCTGCTCGACCGAGGGACCGACACCACGCTTTTCTACGGCGCGCGAACCGGCGGCGAGCTCTTTTACCTGGACTGGTTCGCATCCAAGGGCGTGCGAGTCGTCCTCGCCACCGAAGACGGCAGCGCCGGCGAACGGGGGCGAGTGACCGTTCCGCTCGAGCGGGCGCTTCGCGGAGCCGCCGGCAGTGAAGTGACCGTCTATGCCTGCGGCCCAGAGCCCATGCTCGAAGCCGTTTCACACCTGGCCGAAAAACATGGCCGGCCTTCGCAGGTCTCGGTGGAACGAGTCATGGGATGCGGCATGGGGGGATGCTACAGCTGCGTCATCCCCGTCCGTGATACCGGTGGGGGCCACCACTACGTTCGCTCGTGCCTCAGCGGGCCGGTGTTTGCGGGCAGTAGTCTCGTGTGGGACTGATGGCAACTCCCAAGAAGCCAACTCGCAAGGATGGGGAATTCGCAGGGAACCTTTGGAGTTTGTTGGATGTTGGGAGTTGGAAGTTGGGCGTTGGGCGTTGGGAGTTGGGAGTTGGGAGTTGGGAGTTGAGTTAACGTGGACCTTTCCGTCTCGATCGGTTCGCTTCGTCTGAAGAACCCACTAATGGCAGCCAGTGGCTGCTTCGGGTACGGCGTCGAATACGCCGACGCAGTGGATATCTCCGCGCTCGGTGGTGTGGTCTCGAAGGGACTCTTTCTCGCCCCGCGCGAAGGTCATCCACCGGAGCGCATCGTCGAGACGCCGTCGGGCATGTTGAACGCCATCGGCTTGCAAGGAATCGGCGTCCACAGGTACATCAAGGAGAAACTGCCCGAACTTCGCCGGCTGGGCGCCACCAACATCGTCAACATCTGTGGCAGCACACTCGACGAGTACGTCGAGCTGGCGCGCATCCTGTCTGACGCCGAAGGCGTGCATGCATTGGAGTTGAACATCTCCTGCCCGAACATCAAGGAGGGCGGCATCACATTCGGCTGCAGTCTCAACGGCACCTTCGGCGTGGTCAGTGCGGTCAAGAAGGTCACCCGCTTGCCGGTCATGCCGAAGCTGACGCCAAACGTCACCGACGTGGCGTCGATCGCGCGCGCGGCGGAAGAGGCTGGCGCAGACGCCGTGTCGCTCGTCAACACGTTCCTGGCCATGGCCATCGACATCGAGACGAGGCGGCCGAAGCTGTCGAACATCGTGGGCGGCCTCAGCGGACCAGCGATCCGGCCGATCGCGGTGCGCATGGTTTACGAGTGCCGGCGTGCCGTCAAGATTCCGATCATCGGCATGGGCGGAATCGCCAGCGCGAGCGACGCGCTGGAATTCATAGTGGCGGGTGCGACGGCCGTGCAGGTCGGGACTGCTAATTTCGTCGATCCCTTCATCTGGTCCAAGCTCGTCGATGGCCTGCAGGAGTACATGCGACGGCATCAGATCGCCCGCATCGCGGATCTGATAGGGACGATTGACACCAGCACACAGGAAAAGCAGTGGATCAGCTCTTAGTGGCTCTTGACGTCGAGTCGGGAGCGCGAGCCCTGGCTCTCGCTTCCGAACTGCGGGGTCTCGCCGGCGGTTTCAAGGTTGGGAGCCGCTTGTTTACGACGGAAGGCCCGGCCCTCGTCCGCAAGCTGGTCGATGCTGGCGCGCGCGTGTTCCTGGACCTGAAGTTTCACGACATCCCGAACACCGTGGCGCAAGCCGTCGAGGCTGCCACGCTCACGGGCGCGTGGATGATCAACGTGCACGCCTGCGGCGGCGCGCCCATGATGCAGGCGGCGGCGCGCGCCGGATCCGAGGCGGCAAGCCGAATGGGCAGGCCCATACCGAGCATCATCGGAGTGACCGTTCTCACCAGCATGGATGACGGGACGCTACGCGAGACCGGCGTGTGCCGACCGGTCATGGAACAGGTGCTAGCGCTCGCACAGATGACCCAGTCGGCAGGATTGCACGGTGTCGTTGCGTCGCCGCACGAGACGGCGGCGATCCGCGCAGCCTGCGGACCAGACTTTACGATCGTGACGCCGGGGATTCGGGGTGCGGCGGCTGGTGTCGAAAGGAACGACCAGGCAAGAACGATGGGGCCCGCGGAAGCCGTGCGTGCAGGGGCAAACTACATTGTGGTTGGCCGCCCCATCATCGGGGCGGCCGATCCGAGAGCCGCGGCGGAGGCGATCGTAAACGAACTCAAGACGGCGTAGCGCGGGGGCTTGAGCCCCCGCGTCCCGCGCACGCGCAGGCTGAAGCCTGCGCTCTACTTCGCCGTGATGATGAAGTGGCCCCGCCGGTTCCGCGCCCAGCAGGCCTCGGTGTCCTCAGTGCACACGGGCGTTTCTTCGCCCTTGCTGATCACGACCAGACGGTCGGCCGTGACCCCCAAGCCAACCAGGTAGTCCCGGACGGAGGTGCCCCGTCGCTCGCCGAGCGCAAGGTTGTACTCGTTTGTTCCGCGGGCGTCCGCGTGACCTTCGACGGTGACCCGTGTTGACGTCCACCGCTTCAGCCAGTCGGCATTCTTCTGCAACGTAGCCCGCTGGTCGTCTTTGATCATGGCCATGTCGTAGTCGAAGAACACGTCGGCGAGCGGCATTTCCTTGTTCAGCTCGTCGAGCGATTTCCGGGAGAAGATCTCGTCTTCCGTTAGCGCTCTCGGCGGCGCCGGTGGTGGCGCCGGAGGCGGTGGCGGAGGTGGTGGTGGCGGCGGCGGTGGCGCCGGCGCCGCGGGTGGCTCGGGTGGCGGTGGCGGCGGTGGTGGTATGGGCTTCGAGCAGGCCGTTACAGTCATCACGGCCAGCAAGACGATCGCGGTCAACCACACGTAGCGTGGACGCACATCCATTTACGAGTCCTCCAGCGTTTTCTTCTCTTGCGTTGGAGCAGCCGGGTCGAGCTTAACGTCCGATCGATCCCGTGTCAATCAATCGAGACATACTTTTTCTCAGACTTGCCCCCGCATGTCTTCTCGGCAGGAGTCGCGCTAGACCATAGTGGCCCACGTCTGACGTCATTGCGACGCGGACTCGACTCGACAATCGAAGATGCGCAAGCTCAGGCGACGAGTATCAGCAGTCCCCTCCGCCTGACCTGGCAGGTACACGCGATCGGTCTCGATGACGATCGCACCGTTCGCGCTCGCGAGCACCTCTGGCGGGATCCTCACGCGCCATTCGAAATCGGCCTCGGGTCGAAACTCACCTATCACGCGATCGCCGGCTCTGAATCGCACGGTTGGCGGGGCATCGAAGTACTTGAGGGGTGATTCCCCGCGCATAATCAGCACCACAGGTCGCTCGGAAACGATTCGGAGCACTGAACGATCGCTCGTCCATCGCCATTCCTGACCGGTCGACACCTCGTATTCGTCCTCGTGCCAGCCCTCGCCAAAACCGAGGATGGGTTTGTCGGGGGATTGCACGTCGAACTGGCGAATGGCGACTTCCGGGGTTGGCTTGCCTTCGACCGCGGCACGCGCCGCAACCGTGAGACGCGCGTACCTCCCAGGGCCCGCAGGAATGCCGTCTGGCAACTGGAGGAACCGCAAGAAATTGAGGCCAGTCGCGGGAGGATCGAACGTCCACGAGTCCACTGGGGCGCCATCAAGCGACAAGGTGAGCACCGTCGCTGGATCGCTTGGTCCGCCCAGGTGACGGCCGCCGATCATGAGCGAGACCGGCTCAGCCCGCCGCCGCACATGTGCTTCGATCGGCCCGTGGTCCAAGCCTCTAGCGGTTGCTCGAACTATTCCGCCGGTCTCGGCTGTGAGCGACCAGCCCTCGCCGGCGAACCAACCCGGAGGGTCGAGTCGATACCAATCGACGCCGAGCGGTCGTGTCCCGCCTAACTCCGGTCGGTTCGCAACGCTCCATCTGTACTGAACACGGTTTCTGCGGCTCTGTGGATCGATGAGCGCCAGGTCAGTGCGTCTAGGGTCCCCAAGGAACCACAACTGCGCTTCACCGCCGGTACGCCAGTATTCGACCGGACCCAGCCACTCGTAGTTGCGCACCGGCGGGACGACCTTGATCGAACCTACGGGCCTCGCTTGCACGGGCCTGTAGAGGGAATAGTGGGAGTACACGGCCGCCGCCCTGGCACTGTTCGCACGCCCCGGTCCCCGATCCCCGATCCCCGATCCCCGATCCCCAATCCCCGATCCCCGATCCCCGATCCCCGATCCCCGATCCCCGATCCCCGATCCCCGATCCCCGATCCCCGATCCCCGACCCAATGCACTCTCCAAGTCGCCAAGCACACGAAATGCAGGGTGTGGCTCGCTTCCGTAGGCGATTCCAGCAGGGATTCCGGCAAAAGCCGCATACAGCGGGAGCGCGATCCCGATTGGCCAGCCGAGTCGCGGGCGTTCCCTGATTGAACAAGCCGCGAGCCACACGATCGCCGGCACCAGAGGCAAGGCATAGCGAACAAATGGCGTTTCCTGAAATAGCAGGTGGAACACCAGATACGGCCCGAACGCCACGCAGAGGAGGGCGAGCCCGCGCCGCTCGCGTACGAGCATGATTCCGGCGCCGAGGAGTGCGAGCAGGCCGATAACGACCGCTAACGGGGCCGAGGCCCATGGCAGGACGAAGGTTTCGTAGAGTGCGAACGCGAGCCGCCGCGGCGTCGGGTTCATCCAGAGCATGTTCACCCATCCGAAGTCTTCGCCGGCCTGGGAGCCAAGCGCGCGGATGTAGCCTTCGACCCCGCCTGACGCCGCAATGAGCGGAACGGCCCACAACATTCCCCCCACCACCAGCGCCGCGACCGACCGCACAAGCGTCGGCCATCCGGATTTGCGCTTCGCGACAAACGCCAACGCGAGAACGAGAAGCGGAAAGGTCAAGACGACGCTCTGCGAGCGAAGGCCCACGGCGAGTCCGGTAATCAGCGCGGCCGGAACCAACGATCCCCGCCCTTGAATGGCGCTCAGGAGGAGCGCCTGCGCGGTTAGGGTCACAGCGAGACCCGGCATGTCGCTCATCGGTCGCAGCCCCGTCATCCAGAACAACGGTGCGACTGCAAGCAGCAACGCAGCCCACAGCGGGCTGCCCGCCCAACTGCGCTCTGCCTCCCCACTTGCCCTACCTGGTTCCACCTGCCCAGCCACCCTGTCCAAGCGGTAACGATCGAGTGCGCAGAATACGAGCCAAGCGGCCACGATTGCGATCGCACCGCCGAGAGCGGACCAGATGGAGAGCGCCAACGCCTCGGCGCGTGTCGCCTCCATTGACGGGGAAACCGCAGTGATGACGGCCAGTGCCACACGCCCTAACCCGACGTAGACGGGATACCCCGGTGGGTGTGGCTGGTGCTTCGCGGGATCGAAGTCCCGCAACGCCATCGCAAAGTTGATCGAGTCGATGTCTTCGAGCGAGGGCGCTAGAAACAGCAGGTGCGCAGCGAAGTAGGCGACCGCGACAACCGCGACCGGCCAGGGCAAGAAAGGTGCTTGGTGCTTGGTGCTTAGTGCTTGGTCCGTCATTGGTGCCCAGTGCTTGGAAGCACCGACACGGCTGGACACATTGGAGTTAGTGCGGGCGTCAGACGGGTTGAAGGCGGACACCTTCATTCAGGCTGCCCATCCTATACCCCTGCGGGTCGATTGTGACGTGCGTGTAGCCGGCGGCCCGGACAGCCTGGACAAGGCGATCGGCAACATCGGGTTCGAAGGCTCGCGACATCTCGTCGCGTCCGATCTCGAGTCGTGCGAGGGTCTCGTGGTGCCGCACGCGGAACACGCGGAAGCCAAGCGCGCGCAGCGACTCTTCGGCACGCTCGATCATCCGCAACTTCTCATCGGTAATCGGCGACTCGTACGGAATGCGCGACGACAAGCAGGCCGATGCCGGCTCGTCCCATGTTGGAAGCCCGGCCTTGCGCGACAGCTCGCGGATCTCGGTCTTGGTGAGCCCTACTTCGTCGAGCGGGCTCCGCACACCGAACTCGCGGGCGGCCTTCCGGCCCGGTCGATAATCGCCGCGATCGTCCGCGTTGCTCCCATCGGCGACAGCGACGACGCCTCGCTCGGCTGCCATCTTGGTCAGCGCGGAATAGAGTTCGTGCTTGCAGTAGTAACAGCGATTGACCGGGTTGGCGCGGTACTCGGGACGGTCGAGCTCGGATGTGTGGATGATCTCGTGCCGCAGCGCAAAGTCATTCGCGACGCGAAGCGCGAGTTGCCGGTGTCGATCGGGATAGCTAGGGCTCTCGGCCGTTACGCACAATGCGGCCAGACCGAGAACGTGCGTCGCCTCCCAGGAGAGATACGCGCTGTCAGCCCCGCCGCTGAAGGCGACAACAACCGAATCGAGGGACGCGAGGACATCTCGTAGGCGGCCCTGCTTGGCGCTCAGCCCCTCCTCGTGCGCCATCACTCGTCTAGATCCTCGACGTCCTCTTCCTCGTCGTCGAGATCGTCGTCATCATCGTCCTCGTCCTCGTCCTCATCATCCTCGTCATCGTCGTCATCGTCGAGGTCGTCTTCAGCGTCGGCGAAATCCAGCTCATCAGCGCCCGTCATAACAAGGTTCTTGCCGCATTCAGGACAGCTCAGTTTGTCACCCTCCTCAAAGTCTTCAGTATCAATTTCGTCGAACTCGCACTCTGGGCAGGTCGCCATATGGGCTCCATGCGGCTGAATGGGCCGCCTCGAAGTCTCGCAAAGCGAGGATTATAGCGATATCTAAAGGACTTCGGCAACGAAGCCTAACGCGCGCTCGAAGCCCTCCCGATAACAAGAAGCGGGATGACTGCCGCAACGCTGGTAGCCGTGAAGACCGTCGTCGTGGCGGACGACACGGCATTCGTCCGCGACCGGTTCAAGGAGGCGCTCGAAACGGCCGGGCACCGGGCAGTCACCGCGCAGACCGGAGTAGAGCTCCTCACACTCCTCAGGAAGGACCCGAAGGGCATCAGCCTGATCGTGCTCGACCTCCGATTGCCGCAGGGCAATGGGGTGGAGTTGGTTCGCGCCATTCGCAAACTGGATTCGACCGAGCCGCCTGTCGTCGTGTTCAGCGGCACGATCGCGAACGCGGAAGAAGTCAGGTCGCTGACGACACTCGGCGTGGCGGGGTACGTGAACGAGTACACCGCCGTCCAGCACATTCTGCCGTCACTGTCCCCGCACTTATTTCCAGAACACTACAACAGGCGGTTGAGCCCCCGGGTGACGCTCAGCATCCCCGTAGCGTACCGCGTGGCCAACACCATCTCGCCCGCCGTGACGCTCAATATCAGCCGAGGGGGCCTGGCAATCAGAACGGCAAATCCGCTCGAGCTTGGCACGACGGTCAAGCTTCGTTTCCGGCTGCCATCAGCGAAGATGGACATCGAAGCCGAGGCTCGTGTCACGTGGGCGAATCGTCGCGTAGGAATGGGTCTTCAGTTCACGACCGTTGATGCCGTCACGCAAGCGGCGCTCGACGGGTTCGTTCAGTCTAGATTTTTCTCGAATAGAAAAGCGTAGACATCGCGGACGCGTAGGGCGCGTCCTTTCGGACGCGCCAAGGCCGGTCCGAAAGGACCGGCCCTACAGCCATGGCAGACGTGGGGGCCGGCTTCAGCCGGCCCTGACAAGCTCACTTCGTCCGCAGCAAACGCAGCGCGTTTGCCACGACGATCACCGACGCGCCGGTGTCGGCGAGCACCGCCATCCACAGCGTGGCCGAGCCTGTGACGGCCATCACCATGAACACGGCCTTGAGAGCCAACGACACGCCCACGTTGGTTCTCACGGTTCGCAGTGTGGCTCGGGCCAGCCTGATCGCATAAGGGAGCTTCAGCAACTCGTCCGACATCAGCGCAACGTCGGCAGTTTCAAGGGCGACGTCAGACCCAGCGGCGCCCATCGACACGCCGACGTCGGCCGAGGCAAGCGCTGGCGCGTCGTTGACGCCGTCCCCGACCATCGCCACCGGACCGTGGCTCGCGCGCATGGCTTCGACGAGCGCGTGCTTCTGCTCAGGCAACAGCTCCGAGTGATACTCGTCGAGGCCGAGTGCTTCCGCGACAGCCCGAGCCGCGCCAACATGGTCGCCAGTCAACATGGCGATGCGCCGAATTCCTTGCTGCCGAAGGAGCTCAATCGCTTCACGGGCCGTCTCACGCGGACGATCGCTGGTCGCGATCGCACCTCGCACTGACCCGTCAACGACCACGAACACGAGCGATCGACCCGCCTGTTGTGCTCGCACCACGCTGAGGTCGCCTGGAATCGTGACGGCCTCTTTCGTCATCAGACGTTCGTTTCCAATCAACACGCGGCGGCCATCGACCTGGGCCTCGGCTCCGATGCCGGGCATCGACATGAACTGATTCACGGCGGGTAGCGCAATGCCGCGACCGCGTGCGTGCGACGTAATCGCACGCGCAATCGGATGCTCCGATCGAGCCTCCACCGCAGCGGCGAAGTACAAGACCTCTGCCGGGGTGGCAGAACCGACCGGCATGACCTCGTCCACCTGAAGCTCTCCACGAGTCAGCGTGCCAGTCTTGTCGAATGCGATCACGCGGACGCCTGCCAGACGCTCGAGATGGGCGCCGCCCTTCATCAACACGCCGTGTCTCGCCGCGGCCGACAGCGCGGCCACAATCGACACCGGGGTCGAAATGACGAGCGCGCATGGGCACGAGATGACGAGGAGCACGAGGGCGCGATAGAACCAGGTCAGGGCATCCCCGCCGGCCAGGAGCGGCGGGCCGAGTGCGACCGCCACTGCGAGCACGACGACCGCCGGTGTATAGATACGGGCGAAGCGATCGACGAATTGCTGCACCGGCGCACGCCGCGATTGAGCTTCCTCGACCAGATGGAAGATCTTGGCCAGGCGTGTGTCGTTCCCGATTCGCGTCGCGCGCAGGTCCAGCGCCCCGCGGCCGTTGATCGTCCCGGCATACACTGCGTCTCCCGGCGCCTTGTCCGCGGGTAGCGATTCACCGGTGATCGGCGCTTCATTGACGTCGCTGTGCCCGCCCGTCACGATCCCATCGACGGGAATCTTGTCGCCCGGTCTGATGAGCACGTGATCGTTCGCCGTCACGGATTCGATCGGCACACGCTCTTCGACGCCATTCCGCCGGACGAGAGCCTCTCTCGGCGACAGATCCAGCAACGCCCGGATGGCCTGACGGGCGCGTTCGAGCGTCCGCACCTCCAGCCACTGCGCGACGGAAAACAGAAAGACGACGCTGGCGGCCTCGAACCACTCGCCGAGCGCCAACGCGCCGACCACCGCCACAATCATCAGACCGTTGATGTCGATCGTGCGTGCTCGCAGGGCCCCCAGGGCGCGGCGAGCCGGATAGACGCCGCCCAGCACGGCCGCCACACCATAGAGCGTCACTGAGGCGATTTCGCTCCCAAAAACTGCGGCCCCGAACCCCGCCGCGATGGCGGCGCCCGAGCCGATCATCAGGCGCATGCGTAGACGAACGTCCGAGCCGACGCTCGTGGGCTCCTCGTGCTCGAGCCACATCCGCATGCCAGTCTGGCCAACGGCGTCCACCATGGCCGACGTTGTCAGCTTTGCTGCGTCATATTTGACGTGCAATCGCTGCCGGACCACATCCGCGGAGAGGGCCTCCACGCCGGCGAGGGGCTTGAGCCGCCGTTCGAGAATCACCACCTCTTCGCTGCAATCCATGCCCTCGACGCGAAAGAACGCCTCGGCATGGAGCTCGCAGGTCGAGCACGCGATCGGTGCCGTTGACGCCATCAGCGGCCGCCCTCTTGCACGTGTCGCAAGCCTTGACGAAAGAGCGCGAGGACATGCCGATCGTCGAGGGCGTAGAAAATCATCCGGCCCGCGCGTCTCGTGCGGACAATCCTCGTGTTCCGCAGCAACCGAAGTTGATGAGACACCGCCGACTCCGAAACTCCGAGGCGCGTGGCCAGATCGCCCACGCAGAGCTCGGAACGCGAAAGCGCGTCGAGAATGCGGACGCGCGTGGGATCGCCAAGCACCTTGAAGATCTCGGTCAGGCCGTCGATCGTGCGGTTGTCGAGGTCAGACATATGAACACATGTTCATATATCGTATCGGACAGACCGCCGACGACGGTAGCGGCGTCAAAACCGGTGGCTCCAGCACGAGCGGGTGAGGCGACCATGTTGCCGAGCCGGCGGAGCTTCGAGTAGGATTCAGGGTTGGGCAACCCATAAACGGCCAGCTATCTAAGGGTTACAGCACTTTCACGGAGGTACAGCGTGATCGAGGTGCAGAACCTCACAAAGCGATACGGCCCGATCACGGCCGTCGACGATGTGAGCTTCAAAGTTGAACGAGGCGAGATCCTGGGGTTCCTGGGACCGAACGGCGCCGGCAAGACGACGACGATGCGGGTCCTGACCGGCTATATGCCGCCAACAGAAGGACGGGCCGTCGTGGCCGGTTACGACGTGCTCGATCAACCCATCGAAGCCAAACGGCGAACCGGCTACCTGCCGGAAACGCCGCCGTTGTACCCAGAGATGACCGTGCGCGATTACCTGAGTTTCTGCGCACGCATCAAGGGCCTACCGCGCAGCGAGCGAAAGACTCGAGTCAACTCCGCGATGGAGAAAACGCGCGTCGCGGACATGGCCGAACGCCACTGCTCGAAGTTGTCGAAGGGCTATCGGCAGCGCGTCGGGCTCGCCCAGGCGTTGCTCGCCAACCCCGACGTGCTGATCCTGGACGAGCCGACTGCGGGCCTCGACCCGAAACAGATCATCGAAACGCGCGAGCTCGTGAAACAGCTCGGCGGGGACCACACGGTCATCCTCAGGTACTCACATCCTCCCCGAAGTCAGCCAGACGTGCCACCGGGTCGTCATCATCAACAAGGGCCGGGTGGTCGCTGTGGACACGCCTGAGAATCTGACGTCGAGGCTCCGCGGTGCGGAGACCTTGTATGTGCAGGTTGATTCGATGGGCGCTGATGCGCACGCACGACTCATGTCGGTGCCTGGCGTGACGCGTGTCGCCTTGTCTGACACACGCGGCGCGCTGACGGGCTATGAGGTCGAGAGTGAGAGGGGACGGGATGTTCGCCGCGAGCTCGCCACGTCCGTCGTGGCCAGTGGCTGGGGGCTCCTCGAGTTGCGGCCCATGCGGATGAGCCTCGAGGATGTCTTCCTGCGGTTGACGACTCAGGAATCCGAGCCGGGTCAAGCTGCTGAGCACGATGCCGCTGCGCCCGCGGAGGCCGAGGAGGCCGAACATGAGTAACGTCCTTGCGATTGCCCACAAGGAACTGAAGGCATACTTCGCTTCACCGATCGCGTACGTCGTCATCGGCTTTTTTGCGCTGACCTTTGGCTATTTCTTCTACGCACTCCTGCTCTTCTTCGACCGTCAAAGCGTGCAAATGGCAGGCGGTGGACAGCCGGTCAACGTCAACGAGCAGTTGATTCGGCCGGTGTTCCTGAACGCGACGGTGATCTTCCTGTTCGTGTTGCCGATGATTACGATGCGCACCTACTCGGAAGAGAAGCGCTCCGGCACGATCGAGCTCCTGCTGACCGCTCCACTCACCGACCTGCAGATCATTTTGGGCAAGTTCCTCGGCGCCATGGGGCTCTACGCGGCGATGCTCGCCGTCACATTGCCTCATGTCGGGGCCCTCTTCTTCGTCGGCAACCCTGAATGGCGGCCGATCGTGATCGGTTACCTAGGCATGCTCCTGATGGGTGGGTGCTTCATCTCGGTCGGCTTGCTGATCTCGAGCCTGACGAAGAACCAGATCGTTGCCGGCATGGTCACTTTCGCCGTCTTCTTGATGCTGTGGATCATCAACTGGATCGCATCGTTCATGGGCCCAACCACGCAGAGCGTGCTCAACTATCTGTCGATCACCGATCATCTCGACGACTTCACCAAAGGCATCCTCGACACGAAGCACCTGGTCTATTACTTGAGCTTCATTTCCTTCGGCTTGTTCCTCACTGCTCGGTCAGTGGACACCGAACGGTGGCGGGGTTAACAACGATGACTCGCGTACTCAACATCCTCGGCTGGATCGGCACGGCGCTGGTGTTTGGCGCCCTGGCTGCCAGACTCCTCGGACGGGCAGGGGCGATCGGCGTCTCAGAACAGATCGACCAGTACGCCTACTACGCGGCGCTCGCGGGCCTGGCGCTCGTCGTCTTATACGTGCTCGGTCAATGGCGAGATGTCGTCGCTTACTTCAGCCACCGAAACGCACGCTACGGCGCCATCGCGAGCGTCAGCGTCCTGGTGGTGCTTGGCATCCTAGTCGCCGTCAACTACCTGTCGGCACGTCAAAACAAGCGGTGGGACCTGACCGCGAATCAGCAGTTCAGCTTGTCGGAACAGACCGTCAAACTGTTGAAGGGGCTGACGGCGCCGGTGAAGTTCCTGGTGTTCGATCAGGCCACGAACTTCGAACGGTTCCGCACGCGGCTCACGGAGTATCAGTACCAGTCGCCTCGGGTTGAGGTCGAGTACATCGACGCCGACAAGACACCGGTGCGTACACGGCAGTACGAGGTGCAGAACTACGGCACTGTGGTTATCGAGTACATGGGCCGCACCGAACGTGTCACGACCGACAGCGAACAGGACCTGACCAACGGTTTGATCAAGGTCCTCAACCCGAGCAAGAAGAAGGTCTATTTCCTGGGCGGCCATGGCGAAAAAGACACCGCAAGCATGGAGCGCACGGGATACAGCGGAATCGTGGACGCGCTGCGCCGCGACAACTACGAGTTCGACAAGTTGATCCTCGCGCAGACCAACGAGATCCCGGCCGACGCAACGATCCTCATCGCCGCCGGCCCACGGACCGACTTGCTCGAACAGGAAGTGGCGCCGCTTCGCGACTACCTCACCAAGGCTGGAAAGCTGCTCGTGCTGATGGATCCTTCAGAGAACCTGAAGCAGCCGGTCCTGATGCCACGGGTGACGGCACTTCTCGCCGAATGGGGTATCAACGCAACGGAGTCCGTTGTGGTGGACCTCAGCGGCCGCACGTCGGTCGCGACCGTTCCGGTGGCGGCGCCGCCTTACCCAAACCACCCGATCACCGACAGGTTCGACCTGATCACGATGTTCCCGCTGGTGCGTGCCATCATCCCGACTGAGAAGGCCACGGATGGACGAGCCTCGCAGTCGTTCATCCAGACCGCGCCGCGAAGCTGGGCGGAAACGACGCTCTCACAACTCGACGATCCAAATGCGCTCGCGCCCGAACCCGATAAGGGCGACAAGACGGGGCCGGTATCCATCGGCGCTGCTGTTGCGGTTGCGGCGCCGTCGGCGCAACCGGCTCCGGCGCCGGCGTCCACCGCCAAGCCTGAGGAGCCGGCCGCCAGCAAGCCGGAGACCCGCGTCGTCGCGATCGGCGACTCCGATTTCGCATCCAACGCGTATCTCGGCGTGGAAGGCAATCGCGACCTGTTCATGAACACCGTGAACTGGTTGGCGCAACAGGAGAACCTGATCGCCATTCGACCCAAGGAAGCGGCCGACCGCCGAGTCACAATCACGGCCACCGGCATGAACTACATGTTCCTGTTCTCACTCGTGCTCATTCCCGCGGCCGTCTTTGGCACGGGTGTTTACACATGGTGGCGGAGGCGGTAGTCGATGCGCGGCATCAAATCCACACTCGCTCTGCTGGTTGTTCTCGCCGGGCTCGTCGGCTACATCTACTACTTGAATCGCGGCGGCGCGCCCGATAGCGCGGAGACACCAAAAGAAAAGGCGTTCACCGCGGTTTCGGCAGACGACATCGAGGAGATCCAGATCAAGCTCGCGAAGAGCTCGTCGCGGTTGCAGAAGAGCAACGGCAGCTGGAAGCTGACTGAGCCCGCCGCAGCAGACGCCGACACGAGCGAGATCTCATCGATCACGAGCAGCCTCGCCTCGCTCGACATTCAGCGTGTCGTGGACGACAACTCCAAGGATCTGAAGCAGTACGGCCTCGAGCCCGCAGTGATCGAAGTCTCCTTCCGAAGCAAGGGGCAAAAGGATCCTCGACAGATTTTCTTGGGAGACAAGACACCTACCGGCGGCGAGATCTATGCCCGTTTGCCCGACAAGCCGCGTGTGTTCCTGGTCTCGTCATTTCTTGAGTCGACCTTCAACAAGGACACGTTCGCCCTGCGAGACAAAGCGATCCTGAAGGTGGACAGCAGCAAGGCTGACGGCCTCGAGGTGAAGAGCGGCAACACACAGTTCGAGTTTGCGAAGACGGGATCGGACTGGAAGATCGTGAAGCCGATCGCCGCCCGCGCGGACTATGGCGGCGTCGAGGGTGCGATTCAACGCTTGTCGACGGCACAGATGCAGGCGTTCACCGCGCCGGAGACTGACAACCTGAAGCAGTACGGCCTTGATGCACCCTCGGCCACGATGGCCGTGAAGGTGGGCAGCACGCGAGCCGAGTTGATTCTCGGCAATACGTCGAACGCCGTCATCTTCGCCAAGGACGCGTCGCGGCCGATGATTTTCACGGTTGCCCCAACTATCAAGACCGACATCATCAAGGACATCGCCGACTATCGCCGAAAGGACATGTTCGACTTCAGGTCCTTTACCGCGACCCGAGTCGAGTTCCGCCGGGGCGCCGAGACGCTCGCGTTCGACAAGACGCAAGGCAAAGAAAAGCAGGACGTGTGGCGCAACGCCGCCGGCAAAGACGTGGACGCGATGAAGATCGACGACTTGCTGACGAAGGTCTCTGGCCTCCGTGCGCAGTCGTTTGAGCCGTCGCCGCATGCGTCGCTGAAGATGCCCGCCCTCACCGTTGTGGCGCAGTTCGACAATCGGAGCGAGACCGTGACCTTTGGCCGCTCCGGAGGCGACGTGTTCGCCGGCCGCACCGACGAACCAGGATCTGCGAAACTGGAGACCTCGGGCTTCGACGAGGCGATCAAGGCGCTCGACGCTCTAAAGTAGGGCACGTCTTTTAGACGTGCCGGTGGAAACGTAGGGCACGTGCGTTTGGACGAGCGGGTAGAAACGTAGGGCACGTCCTTTTGGACGTGCCAAAATTCAGAATGCGAAACGCAAATAGCACAAGGCATCGGCGCCTCGTCGCGTTTGCGTTTTGTCTTTTACCCTTTGCCTTTCACGGCTGCGCGAAAACCCCTCCCGTAACACCTGTCCCAGCAGCACCTGGTCCGTCGCGCGCGGTTGCGGTCAGCCCGATCGAGCAACTCCGCGAAGACATCCTTGGCGCCACGCGCCTGACCGGCGTCCAGCGCGCCGCGTGGGGCATCGTCGTGCACTCGATCGACCGTGACGAACGGCTGGTTGAGCTGAGCCCCAGAACCTTGTTCGTGCCGGCATCGGTGGCAAAGCTCGTCAGCGTGGCGTCGGCCGCAGAAGCGGTGGGCTGGGATTACAGGTTCGAGACGACGCTGCGCGCCACGGGGTCCGTGGTAGACGGCGTGCTCAACGGGAACCTCGTGGTCGTCGGCACCGGCGATCCGACGATCGGCGGCCGTGCCGGCGACGATCTGACCGTCTGGATCGACGCGCTCAAGGCGATGGGCCTTCGACGCATCGACGGGCACGTGATCGGCGACGACGACCTGGTCGAGGAGCCCAGGCCAGCGCTGGCCTGGGCCTGGGACGACCTCGGATACAACGCCGGTGTTCTGTTCGGCGCGTTGAACTTCGCAGAAAACCGCATGGCGGTCACGATCGCGGGCGGGCCCGCGGAGGGCTATGAGACGACGCTCTCGGTGGAGCCTTACGCGGCCAATCGGCCTCTCATCAACAAGAGCGTGACCGGAGCGGAGAGGTCGGCGCTTCTGGTCTGGCCTGAACAACGCCCGGGCGAGGTGCCGCTGACGATTGCCGGCTCGATTCCCGCTGGCTCGGCGCCGGTTCGGCTCGTGGTTTCAGCCGGCAATCCCACGCTCTGGTTCGCGAGCGTGCTTCGAGATCGATTGATCCGCGGCGGCATCGAGGTCACGGGCGATGCCTTGGACGTGGACGACGTCCAGCCGCGGCTGAATCGCGACACGTCGCGGCTGCTCTTCTCCTACAAGTCGCGTCCGCTCTCCACCATCGTTCAGCCGCTGCTCAAGGAGAGCATCAACCTCTATGGTGAAGCGGTGCTGCGGTTGAACGCCGCGCGAGGAGCTTTGCCCACCAACGATGCAGCGCTGGATGGCCTGAAACAGCGCTTAGTGGCCTGGGGGATTGCCGCCGACGCGCAGCAGCTCATTGACGGCTCCGGGCTCTCGCGCCGCGACGCGATCGCGCCAGAGGCGGTGCTCGCCGTGTTGCGGCGCATGTGGGACCCCGCCGGAGCCTCTCCGTTCATGACGGCATTGCCCATCGCCGGCATCGATGGATCGCTATCGGGCCGAATGAAGGGCACGGCGGCTGAAGGCACCGTGCGAGCGAAGACGGGAACGATGTCGAATGTGCGGTCGATGGCCGGATACGCGACGACGAAAGACGGCGAGCATCTCGCGTTCGTGATGATGGCTAACAACTTCGAAGGATCGGGGGCGCAGGCCAACGAGGCACTGGACCGCATGGCCGTTCGTCTCGCGTCGTTCAGCCGTAAGCCGACACCGTAGCAACCCGACACCTTGCGACCCGACACCTAGCGACCCGACACCGTAGCGCGGGGGCTTTAGCCGCTTTCAGTCGTGGGGGCCGCCTTGAGGCGGCCCTGGGCACATCAGTCACGCTTGCGGGACACCCGGCTTCGTGCCGCCGGAAGGATCTGGAATCCCGCCTGCCGGAAATGACGGTCGGTCGTGAGCACGTGGCGTCAGCCGGAGCTCACGCATGATCGTGAAGCTGGTGCAATCGGTGAACGAGAAGTCTTTGTCGCGATACTGAAAGAAGAGATGACGTGCTTTCTCGAATCGGTCGCTGTCGACTCGCTCCCAGCGCAGCCGCTGACTCCCATCGACCTGTTGCCACCAGGCTTCGGCCGCAGCCAGCCCGAGCCGAAACCGGACCAGCGTCAGCGTTTCGTCGATGACGAAATCCGTTGTGACGAGGGTCTGACCGGCATGGAGGGCGTCGTCGCGCGACGCGCAGGATCGGGCATGGGCCGGATCGGCGCTGTCTGCGCAGGCCATCCAGCCGGCCGTGTCGACGAAGACCGCCTTCATCGCCCGTACAACAGAGAATCGTGGTCCGCGGCCTTTCGTCCGTCGGTGGACCGGCCCACGGGCTCCGCGCCGTAGAGCGGGTCGTCCTCCACCGCCGTGTTGAGGTGGCCCGAATCGGCCACTGGCACGATCTGAAACGCCGGCCGGCTCCGATAGATGACGGTGAAGCGCGTGCCCTTTCGTACACGCTCCACGACGTCCGGCAAAGAGGCGCGCAGCCGTTTGGCGTTTATCGATATATTCATAGGACGTGCCATGAAGGTTAACTCTAGTTAACCATCGGTCCCGGTGTGGTGTCAATGTCGGCGGCCCCGATGGAGCGGCGGTGCCGCGCGCCTGCGCTCACAGCCGGCATCAACCTCGCAGCAGATCTAATGCAACGGCGACGATGGCGTCCGCGGTGCCCTCCAATCCGCCGGCCTGCGCGAGGTCTGGCTTTCCTCCCCCTCGACCGCCGAAGCGTTCCGTCAACTGACGCACCACAGCGTTGGCATCGACACCAACTCCCTGGGAGCGGGCGACCACGATCAGGACTGGAGCGCCGGCTGAGAGCAACGCGGCGGCCACGCCGTGTTTGGCCGCGAGCGCGGCTGCGATGGCTTTCAAGCCAGGCGCGTCCCAACCCTCGTAGACCTGCACGATCACCCGGCGGCCCGACGAGTCTGGCGCCTCGCCGAACAATCGGTTCGCCTCGTGCACGGCCAGCGATTCCTGCAGCTTCGCCACCGCCTTCCGCAGCTGCTTGGCCTCGCCTTGGATCCTCGCCACAGCCGACGGAAGCTCGTGCGGCAGCACCGACAGCTCGCGGACGCAGCCGACGACGATGTCGTGATTCGTCCTCAGCGCGCGGAGCGCGCGGCCACCGCATACAAACGTCAGGCGCGTACCGCCTTTGAAGCGCTCGCTTCCGACCACGCCAATAAGACCGATCGCTCCGGTTCGATCCACGTGCGTGCCGCCGCACGCTGAAATGTCGAAGCCGGCTATCTCGATCAACCGGAGCTGGCCTTCACGCGCGGGCTCCTTGCGAAGCGGCAGCGCTCGTGCCTCCTCCTCCGACGCGAATCGAATCGAGACCGGGTGGTTCTCCCAGACGATGCGGTTGGCCTCGTCCACGGCCTGTTCGATCTGCGCGGCAGTCAACTCGCGCGCCAAGTCGATCGTCGACACCTCGCCGCCCATGTGAAAGCTCATCGTCCGGTTGTCGAAGAGCCTGTCGAAAGCAGCGGAAAGCACGTGCTGGCCCGTGTGCTGCTGCATGTGATCGAGGCGCCTGGGCCAATCGATCTCGCCGTGCACCGGCGTGCCCTCACCAATCGGCGACTCGACGATGTGCATGACGTCGCCGTCGAGATCCACGACATCGATCACGGCAACAGCGTTCGGATCGTTCGGACCGTTCGGGTCGTTCGGATCGTTCACGGCGTTCGGGGCGTTCGGATCGTTCGGGCCGAGTCGTCGGAGATGTCCCGTGTCGAATGGTTGTCCACCGGAGGTTGGATAGAAGGCCGTGCGGTCGAGCAGAACAGCCGGACGCCCATCGTGCTCGAGTGCGCGCGTGACCACGGCATCGAAGGCTCGGCAGCCGGGCTCGGAGTAGTAGATGCGCGGGGTCAGCGGAGGGTTCATGGGTGCTTGGGTGCTAAGGTGCTCAGGTTCCGGTTCATGGGTGCTCAGGTGCTCAGGTTCTGGTTCATGGGTTCAGGGGTTCACAGGTTCCGAGCACCGGACCCAAGCACCAAAGCACCTGAGAACCTGAGCACCGGAACCTAAGCACCTGAGAACCCGAGCACTCGAGAACCGATTCGCGGTTCATGGTTCACACCGCGGGTCCCGTACGCCTGCTTCCGCGAAGCCCGCCGCGCGCAGAACGCAGCTATCGCAACGTCCACACGCCCGGCCCGTCGGGTCGGGGTCGTAGCAACTGTGGGTCAAGCCGTAGTCGAGGCCGAGCGCCATTCCGCGCTTGATGATATCGGCCTTCGTGAGCGCGATGAGCGGCGCATGAATCTTGAAACGCCCTCCCTGCACGCCCTTTGCCGTGGCTAGCCCGGCCAGATGCTCGAAGGCGGCAATGAATTCTGGACGGCAATCGGGGTATCCGGAGTAGTCGAGCACGTTGACCCCGATGAACACGTCGTGCGCATCGATCGCTTCCGCCCAGGAGAGTGCGAGAGACAGGAACACGGTGTTTCTTGCCGGCACGTAGGTCGAGGGAATTTCTGCGGGATCGATCGGCCGGTCCTTTGGGACTGGTATGTCTGCGGTCAACGACGAGCCGCCGAAGACCGAGAGGTCCACACCGATCTCGATGTGTCGGACCACCGAGAGCCATCTGGCGACAGCACGCGCGGCGTCGAGCTCGAGGACGTGACGCTGGCCGTAGTGAACGGTCAGTGCGTGAATTCGAAACCCTTCAGCCTTCGCAATCGCCGCTGCGGTGTACGAATCCAGTCCGCCGCTGAGAAGAACGACTGCGTCAGACACCGCGCGTCGCGGGATCCCAAATGTATTTGTGTAGTTGGAGCTGCACGCGAACAGGGAGGCTGTCGGCGAGCACCCATTCCGAAAGCGCTCGCGGCTCGAGGACGCCGTGGACTGGCGATAGGTGAATCGCCGCGGCTCGACCAGCGAGGTCATGGCGCGCGATAACCGCGCGTGCGTACTCGTAGTCGGCCCGATCCTTGATGACGAACTTCACCTCGTCATGAGGCCTCAGGCGGTCGATGTTCGCCCAATCCATGCGCCGCTCTTCTCCACTGCCAGGACACTTGATGTCCAGAATGGTCACGACCTGCGGCGGCACACGCTCCGTGCTCCGATGGCCTCCGGTTTCGAGCAGCACTCTCTTGCCGCGCTCGAGCAAGCCGTTCATCAACGGATAGACGCCCTCTTGCAGCAGCGGCTCCCCGCCGGTGACCTCGACGAGCGAACAATCGAACCGGTCCACTTGGTCGAGTACGTCGGCGAGCTCGTGCTTCGTTCCTTCGTGAAACGCGTACGGCGTGTCACACCACGAGCATCTGAGGTCGCACGCCGTGAGGCGCACGAAGACACACGGCCGGCCGGCGTAGGTCGACTCCCCTTGGACCGAATGAAAGATTTCGTTGATGGTCAGCATGGGGTCAGATCTTGATTCTTGCACTTTCCGGGGGCCGCGATAAGACCCGTGTGCAAGAATCAAGATCTGTACCCCACGTCATGAGCCTCCACATAGGCACTTCGGGCTGGAACTACCCGTCTGGCGCGGGCAAGTGGAACGGGCTCTTCTACCCTGCCACGCGTTCGAAGAAGGCGGGCACCAGCGAGTTCGACGAGCTGCGCTACTACGGGGAGCATTTCGACACGGTTGAGGTGAATTCCACCTTCTACGGCCAGCCTCGCGCCGAGGTTACACGTGGCTGGGTCGAGAGAACGCCGAGCGACTTCGAGTTCTCGCTCAAGCTCTATCAGAAGTTCACGCACCCGAAGATGTTCCGCGAGGCGGCGCTCAAGACGGCGCCAGGCGCCGAGGGATCGCTTCTCGACCTGCTGGCCCAGGTCACGCAGAGCGATATCGACGACTTCCGCTCCGGAATCGACCCTCTCGCGTCCGCGGGCCGGCTTGGCGCAGTGCTGGCGCAGTTTCCCGCCAGCTTCAAGGACGCGCCCGGGTCGCGAGACTATCTGGCGCAATTGCTTAGAGCCTTGAGCGACTATCCCATCGCCGTCGAGCTTCGTCATCGGAGCTGGAGCGACGCGATCGGCGACACCCTGTCGCTACTCAATTCGTTCGGCGCCGCATGGGTTCAGATTGACGAGCCGAAGTTTCGCTTCTCGATTCGGCAGAACTACCTGCCAAACGTGAAGGGGTTCTACTACATGCGGCTGCATGGACGAAACGCGGCCCAGTGGTGGAGCCACGAGAAGAGCGAAGACCGTTACAACTACCTGTATTCGGCGGAAGAGCTGAAGGAGTTCTCGGAGGTCGTGGGCGCGGCGAAGGAGCTGGTCAAGAAGTCGTATCTGTATTTGAACAATCACTTCTCATCGAAGTCGGTGGTCAACGCCGTGATGCTGAAGGCGCAGCTCGGCGAGCCCATCGAAGGCGAGTACCCGCCGGAGCTGATACGGAGGTATCCGGAACTGATGGAACTCCTTCCAGCCACGAAGATCACAAAGAATCCAGCCACAGAGGACACGAAGATCACGAAGGTTTCGCATTAGTATTGCCGCACACTCAGGAGCGCGTATTCCATGATCCAAGCTCGGGAGCTCGTCAAGCGTTTTGGAGAAGTGACCGCCGTCGATGGCATCTCGTTCGACGTCGCGGCAGGCGAGATCTTCGCCTTTCTCGGCCCGAACGGCGCGGGCAAGACCACGACGATCCAGATGCTCACCACGCTCCTCCGCCCCACGAGCGGCACGGTCAAGGTGGACGGCCTGGATCCGGTCACCAAGCCCTACGACGTCCGCTCGCGCTTCGGCATCGTCTTTCAGGACCCGAGCCTCGACAACGAGCTGACGGCGTACGAAAACCTCGAGCTCCACGGCGTGCTGTATCACGTGCCTCGCCGGGTGCGTGTCGAGCGTATCGAGCAGTTGCTCAAACTCTTCGAGCTATGGGATCGGCGCAATTCGCCGGTCAAGGAGTTCTCGGGTGGCATGAAGCGGCGACTCGAGATCGCGCGTGGGTTCCTCCACACGCCGAAGATCCTCTTCCTCGACGAGCCGACGCTCGGCCTCGACCCGCAAAGCCGTAACCAGCTGTGGACGACGGTGAAGAGCTTGAATGACAGCGAGGGCGTTACGGTGTTTCTGACGACGCACTACATGGACGAAGCCGAGCGCGTCGCGCACCGTATTGCCATCATCGACCACGGCAAGATCGTCGCACTCGGATCGGCGCAGGAGCTGAAGCAGCAGACGGGCGAGGACTCGCTCGAAGGGGCATTTCTCAAGCTGACGGGCACGACCATCCGCGACGAGAGCGCGGGCGCTGCCGACCAGATGCGCCAGATGGTCAAAATGTGGAGGAGATAACCCTGTGAGCGTCATCTACATCCTGTGGCTCCGCGAGGTGAAGCGCTACCTGCGTTCGCGCCCGCAAATCATTGCCTCGCTCGGCCAACCGCTTCTGTATCTGCTCGTGCTCGGCTTCGGGCTGGGGCCGGTGTTCCAGCAGTCGGGCCAGGGCAGCTACCTGCAGTTCGTGGCGCCCGGCGTCATCGGGATGGGGATTCTGTTTACGTCGATCTTCTCGGGCATCGGCCTGCTCTGGGATCGGCAGTTCGGCTTCCTGAAGGAGACGCTCGTTGCGCCCGTACCGCGCCTGCAGATCATGGCGGGCCGGACGCTTGGCGGTGCCACGATCGCCATGATTCAAGGCACGCTTGTGCTGGCCGTGTGCCTCATCGCCGGCTTCCGCCCGCAGCAGATCGGCGGCCTGCCTCTCGCGCTCGTCTTTATGGCCCTGATCGCGATCGTCTTTGGCGCGCTCGGCACCGCAATCGGCTCCACGCTGCGCGACATGCAAGGCTTTCAGCTCATCATGAACTTCCTGGTGATGCCGATCTTCTTTCTGTCCGGCGCGTTGTTCCCGCTAGCCAACCTGCCGACGGCGCTCGCCGTGGCGACGGGCCTCGATCCACTTTCGTATGGAATCGACGGACTCCGCGGGGCGCTCATCGGCATCTCACACTTCCACATCGCGACGGACCTCACAGTCCTTGCCGTCGTCGCATCTGCGTTCTTGGTGTTGGGGGCGTATTCGTTCTCGAAGATTCAGGTCTAGAGAACGACAGCCCTCCGCTCGTACACGCCGGCTGTGAAACCAGGTATCTCGACTCCGCCGGCCGCGCGGCACGCCCACTTAGAGTCCTAGGTTCGGGCATCATCGCGACACAAGTTCCCTGGCGACCGCGTCGGCCGGCTTCGCGAGACACCTGGTCTCACAGCCGGCGTCCTTCAGTTCCAGGTTCCCTTTGGAGGGGCGTTTCGACCATCCGGGTCATCAGCCAACACATTCCAGTCGACAAGCTGTGTTCGCGAAGAAAAGCGTTCGAAGCAGGCCGTTACCTGTCGCACGAAAAACGCTGCGCAGGCCTGCGACACGGCGTGGGGATGGGGGTCCCCACGCTCGTGCGGTGACGATAAGCCGGAGCAGTGTTTTTCCGGCCTGCGAAGCCGCTTTTCGGAGTGAACTCGGCTTGTCGACTGGGGTGTTTCAGTGGGTCATCGCGTCTCTTTGACAGTGGCTCGTCGAATGACGTCCGTCACGGCGAGCTTCTGCACGACGTCCATGCCCTGGATCACCTGGCCCAGCACTGTGTAGTCGCCATCAAGGCGGTGAGCCGGCGCGAGCGTGATGTAGATCTGACTGTCTGCCTGACGCGGGTCTCCGGGATGCGCCGCCGCGACAGCACCGAGTACGTGCGTGCGTTTTGGATTCGCTTCCGCGACTTCGATAGCACGGTTGCTCCCGCCAGTGCCCCAACGATCGCGCTTGGTCATGTCACGCGTCAACGGGTCGCCGAACTGCACGACGAACCCCGGGACGACGCGGTGAACGCGGATGCCGTTGTAGAAGTTGCGTTTGACCAGCGCGAGGATGTGCTCGACCGTCTTCGGCGCCTCGTTTGGATACGTCTCCATCGTGAACGAGCCCTTCACGGTCTCGAAGACGATCAGCGGGCCGGCTCCCGGCGAAGGCTTCACCGTCGCGGCTGCCGCGGCAGGCGCGGGTTTCGTCGTTCCTGTTGCTGGCGCCGCGGGCGCTGCACCTCGACCACGGGGTGCTGTCACCAGTCTGCTCGGCCGAGAGACCAACGACTGGCGCCAACGCCAGCACCGCCACAACGCACATCTGAACAACACGCCTCATCGTTTCCTCCTGACCAGCTACCAACGGTCCACTCCGAAAGTCAGTTGAGTGGACGAACGTTCTGCGGGGCGGGTGGCGCCGGGAGGGGCATCCCCAGCCGCCGCGCAGGCGCCATCCGCGTGACAAGTGTGCTTGGCGCCGAGGACGGCTGGGGAAACCCGGCGACAGGACCCGAAGGGCGTCCACTCAACTGACTCCCGGGATTCGCCACCAGCTACCTTAGAACCACGCCAATTCTTGGACAATCAGCCGCGATCACGCAATCCCCACACCGCGGATAGACAGGCCTGCATACATTCTGGCCCCATGTGACGAGATACAAATTGATGTAGGGCCACCAACGGCGCTCTGTTGAGCGATAGAGCGCCTGTTCTGTTTCGTCTGGAAGCTTCGTACGCACCCAGCCCATTCTGTTCGAGATGCGGTGAACGTGCGTATCCACACAGATGTTCTGCAAGCTCTTGAAAGCCAGGATGAGAACCAGATTCGCGGTCTTTCGTCCGACGCCCGGCAGCGCGGTGAGATCCTCCAAGGTCGAGGGCACCTTTCCGCCAAAGCGCGTCAGCAACATTTCGCAGCACGCCTTCACGTGCCGGGCCTTGTTCCGGTAGAAGCTGACCGGGTAGATGAGCTTTTCGATCTCCTTGACCGGCAACGCGGCCATCGTCCGCGGCGTCCGGGCTCGTTTGAACAACCGTGTCGCTGCCGCGTGCGTCGTGGCATCCTGCGTGCGAGCCGAGAGAAGCGTGGCGATCAGAACCTGAAAAGCGTCCTCGGCCTGCGCCTCGGATATCTTTTCGATCGCGGGCAGCTCCATGCCCGTAATCGCGCGTGCCAGCGTGCGCATGACCTTTTCGACTCGACGCGGACGGGGTCTTGGAGAGGGCATTTGTCGGATAATCTTCTTACAGATCGTTCGGATCGTTCGGATCGTTCGATCGTTCGGGTGTTCGCGTGTTTTTGAGTCGTTCGGGGCGTTCGGACGTTCAAGGAGGTCCATGAGACGAATCGTTCCACTGCTCTGTCTGCTGTGCCTTGTCGTCGCCCGAACCCTGGACGCTCAGACGACGCCGAGACCTGACGCCGACCCGAAGGTGGCGACGCTCGTGGCGGCCGTTTCTGAAACGCGGCTTCGTCAACTGGTCGAGAAGCTCGCCGGGTTCGAGACGCGGAACACGCTGTCGGATACCTCGTCGCCCGCACGCGGCATCGGCGCCGCACGACAGTGGATCTTCGACGAGCTCCACCGGTCGAGCACGAGGCTCCAGGTCACGTTCGACACGTACCAGGTCGCCCAGCAGGGACGCATCACCCGTAACGTGGAACTGCGCAACGTGATGGCTGTGCTCCCGGGCCGCAGTGCGCGCAGAATCTACGTGACCGCGCACTACGATACGGTCAACATCGGCGCCGAAGGACAAATCTCATCGAACACCCGCCCGGCCGGCCAGCAAGCGTCCGACGCTCAGCTCCGCGCAGACCAGGACTACAACGTCGCTGCTCCAGGCGCAAACGACAACGGAAGCGGCACCGCGCTCACGATGGAGCTGGCACGCGCTTTCGCTGAGAGCGGCGTGGACTTCGACGCAACGCTCGTCTTCATGCTGTGGGCGGGCGAGGAGCAGGGGCTCATCGGCGCGCGCGCGCACGCCCAACGCATTGCTGCCGAGAAGATCATCGTTGACGCCAACTTCAACAACGACATCGTCGGCGGATCTCGCGGGGGGAACGGCATCGTGGATGCCGAGTCGGTGCGCGTGTACCTCGAGGGCCCTGAAGACTCCATGTCGCGGTCGCTCGCGCGGTACGTGGAACGGATCGCGGCTCTCTACGTGCCGTCACATCGCATTCGTCTGATGGCTCGACAGGATCGCTTCAATCGCGGCAGCGACCATTCCCAGTTCAACCAGCTCGGATACCCGGCGATCGTCTTTCGCGAGTCCAACGAGAACTTCTCGAAGCAACACGCGGCAACCGACACGATTGACGGAGTGGATTTCGGGTACCTGGCCCAGAACGCGCGCGTGAACGCCGCCAGCGTCGCCTCGCTGGCTCTTGCCCCGCAGGCGCCAACGCTCACGAATGATCGTGGCCAGATCCTGATTGGACGGCAGCCGTCAGGCTACGACGCGAGCCTTCGCTGGAATCCGTCGCCGGGGGCGGTCGGATACCGCGTGTACTGGCGCGAGGCGTGGACAAACGACTGGCAGCACACTCAGCTAGCGGGTGGCGTCACCGAGCTCGCGCTGCCGAATGTCTCCATCGACGACTATGTGTTCGGCATCGCCGCGATCGGCGCTGATGGGCATGAGAGCCTGGTCCGCGCGTACGTCGCACCGTCGCGGCGCGACAGCGATGTGAAGCTGGCACAGTAGGGCCGGTCCTTTCGGACCGGCCTGGGTGCGTTGGAAGTAGGGCCGGTCCTTTTGGACCGGCCTGCCAAGGACGGACTAAGAACCAAGCACCAAGCACCCTATCGCGACGGTGAGTTGATGAGTGACGTTGAACACTTAATGCGGCTGGCCATCGACGTGGCGCGTGAGGGGATTGCAAAGGGCCAGAGTCCCTTTGGCTGCGCGATCAGCCTGAACGGCACGATCGTGGCCGTCGCGCACAATCGCGTGCTGGCGACCACCGACATCACCGCACACGCAGAAGTCACTGCCCTTCGCGAGGCGTGCGCTCATACGGGAAGGATTCATCTCGACGGCGCCCACGTGGCGACTACTTGTGAGCCGTGCCCGATGTGCATGTCCGCGCTTCACTGGGCGCGAGTCGAACGCGTCTACTACGGCGCGACGATTGGCGACGCGGCCGAGGCAGGATTCAACGAGCTGAGGGTGTCGGCTTCCGAGCTCGTGAGGATCGGACAAAGCGGCGTGCAGCTCGTCCCAGGCATTCTGTCAGAGGAATGTCGCGCGCTGTTTTCGGAGTGGCAACGATCTCCGAACTTCCGCACGTATTGAACGGCTCGTAGTATTGAACGGCCGTAGGGCCGTCCTTTCGGACCGGCCTGGCACGTCCAAAAGGACGTGCCCTACGTTCTGCCACAGGGGGCCGGTCGTTGCAGACCGGCCTGGCTTCCGCACGTATTGAACGGCTCGTAGGCCGGTCCTTTCGGACCGGCCTGGCGCGTCCAAAAGGACGCGCCCTACAGCCTGATCAATGCCCGTACGACTTGCAAAACCCGCAGTGATTGCACCTTACTGCAGGTTCGATGAGACACGCGCCGTCCGAGTCGGCGCCCGCCGGGACCGTGAACATCGCGTGGCTGACGTGACGCCGGAAGGCGCCCGGAGCCACGTCCGAAAGGACGTGGCCTACGGGGGAAGCCGTGTTGCGCGCGATGGCCTCGCGCACGAGCGCGCGGAGTTCCTGTTCGGTCATTCGCTGAGGTCCACGGTGTCGACGATGCCGATGATCGCGGCGTCCACCGGCGCGCCCTTCTTTCCAAGCGCCTCGCCCGCCGCGCGACCTTCGAGGACGATCAGCACTTTCTCATGAACACCGGCCCCGACCGAATCCACGGCCAACAGCGCCGTGCCGCGCGGCTTGTCGTCGAGCGTGATCGGCTGTACGAGCAGCAACTTCGCGCCCTCGAACTTGCGGTGCTTCTGCGTGGAGACGACCGTGCCGACGACGCGCGCTAGCTGCATTTCTGTTTGGCTCAGGGCTCAGGGCTCAGGGCTCAGGGCTTAGGGCTTAGGGCTTAGGGCTTAGGGCTTAAGCCGGCTTAAGCCCTGAGTCTTAAGCCGTGAGTCTTGGAGCCTCAACCGATGTCCCAATGATCGACGATGCCGACAATGCCAGCATCGGCGGGCACCTCCGTCGGATAAAACGGGAAACTGGCTTCCTTGCCGCGGACGAAGAACACCGTTTCGCCAACGCCGGCGCCAACGGCATCCACCGCAACCAACGTCCGTCCAACCGCGCTCCCGTCGGCAGCGAGCGGCTGCACGACGAGCAGCGTCACGCCGACGAGGTTCTCGTCTTTCCGGGTTACGACAACGTCGCCGATGACTCTTGCGAGTTGCATATCTTCGGGGGCTCAGGACTAAGGCTTAGGGCTTAGGGCTTAGGGCTTAGGGCTTAGCTCAGTCCCCCGCCGTGACTTCCACTGTGTCGACGATCCCGACGATCGCGGCGTCTACCGGGCAGTCCTTCAGCCCTGCAGCCATGCGCGCGGAACTGCCGCTGACGATGAGTACGGTTTCGCCGACGCCGGCGTCCACGGTATCGACGGCCACGAGGTAGCTACCTTCGGCCTTGCCGTGTGGGTCCATGGGCCGGGCGACGAGCAGCTTGTGGCTCACGAGCCGGGGATCTTTCCGCGTGGCCACAACGGTCCCGACGATGCGGGCGAGGATCATGCCTGGCCAGGCGCGCTAGGCCTTGGCGCCTGCGCCGGACTTGCCGATCGGCAGCGCGTCCTCGAGATTGGAGTGGGGTCGAGGAATGACGTGAACCGAAACGAGCTCGCCAACGCGACGCGCGGCAGCCGCGCCCGCGTCAGTCGCTGCCTTCACCGCTGCAACGTCCCCGCGGACGATCGCCGTGACGTAGCCGGCGCCGATCTTTTCCCAGCCGACCAGTGTGACCTTGGCGGCCTTGACCATCGCATCGGCCGCCTCAATCATCGCGACCAAGCCCTTGGTCTCGATCATTCCGAGCGCCTCACCCATGCTGCCTCTTTCAACAACTCCCAACACCCAACCTCCAACTTCCAAGAACTTGGGAGTTGAGAGTTGGACGTTGGATGCTATTTCGTTATTCCTTCAGGTTCTTCACAGCGTCTGCGATCAGCGCAGTGAGTTCGCCGTATGTTAGCCGAATTTCGCCGTCCCTGCTCGCCTGCCTCATCATGCTCGTCACGTCTGGAACGAGCCGCTCTGTCATCGACTCAGGCGACTCGAGGACCTGGCACAGGACCTGATCGGTCGCGTCAACTTCCGACCCGTCGGCGCAGAGCGGCGCCGGCGCGGCAATGCCGTACATGCCGCGAAGCCCCTGAAGTCGCTCGACTTCGTTGCGCGAAATGAGATTCTCTCCCCCGAGGAGGCGCGCCACCAAGCTGATCTTGGCGAAGTGCTCGATGGTCTCCATCTTGTAGTACGCGGAGGTGACGGTTGGGCCGCACGTCACGGCCCCATGGTTGGCGAGCAGCATGCCGTCGTGCGCCTTGATGTACTTGCGGACGGCTTCAGGCAACTCTGCCGTCGACGGGGTGCCGTATGCCGCGATTGGAATGCTTCCGAGCGTGGTGATCACTTCCGCCAGCACCGCACGCGTGAGCGGGATGCCCGCGACGGCAAAACCCGTGGCCATCGGCGGATGCGCGTGCACAACGGCATTCACGTCAGGCCGGTTGCGGTAGACCTCGAGGTGCATCGGCAGCTCAGACGAGGGATCGCGATCGCCCGACAGCTTCTTGCCGTCGTAGTCGACGATCACCATCATGTCGGGCGTCATGAAGCCCTTGGAGACGCTTTTCGGGGTTGTGATCAGCCGATGTTCGTCGAGACGCGCGCTGATGTTGCCGTCGTTGGAGGCGATGTACGCCCTCGCATAGAGACGACGGCCAGCCTCGACCATCTCCGAGCGGAGCTGTTCTTCGTGCGAGCTCATTGTGGCCACCCGGCCCATGCGCACGCTGAAGCGTGCGCGCTACGAATAACCGTGACGACTTCGCTACGAATAACCGTGACGACTTCGCTACGAATAACTGCGACGACTTCGCGCCGAACAACTGGTGACGACTTGTAGAGCGGCGGCTTCAGCCGCCGCGTTCACGATCCGCTTCGAAACTTCGCGCGACATTGATCTGAGCAGAAGTAGTAAACCGTTCCTTTTGCTGTCAACGCCACTGCCTCGCCGGGCTGCACCCAGGTGCCACACACCGGGTCCCGTGCCAGCTTCACCGATTTCTCGACCGATCTCGGCTTAGTCGGGCGGCGTGTCGTGCCTCCCAGCGTTTCGATAATTCCATCAACCAATCGCCAGAAAGCCCACGCGACCAGCAGGATCAGAACCGCAACGAGGAGAAAGCGGATCACTGTGGGCTCGTTGGCGCCGATCCGGATCCCGCATGGGCAGCTGCGATCCCTTCGAGAGCGCGTCGAGCCGCGGCGGCCTCGGGGCTATTCGGAGCCAGATCGACAACCTTCTGCCATTCGACCGCGGCTGCGTTCAGGTCTTGCTTGCCAAAAGCCAGGACGATCCCTTTGTTCAACAGCGTCTTCGTGTGTTTCGGATCGATCTTCAGCGACTCTTCGAAGCGCTGAAGGGCCTGCGCGGTGCGATTCGTGTAGTAGTAGCTGACGCCGAGATCCGTGCTCGCGTCGGGGTTCTTCGGATCGATCTCCAACGCCCGCTGATACCACTGAATCGCATCGTCCCATCGCTCGGCATCGAAGTAGACGTTGGCGAGCTGCACCACGGCGGTCGCGTTCTTGGGATCGCTCTTGACGATAGTGGTGAGCGCCTGCACACGACCTTCGTCCAGCGGTGGCGGCTGGCGCTGCGTGTTTCCCGTCTGAGCGGGCGCCGCGGCCGGCGCGGCGGGAGCGGTGGAGCGAGTCGCCTGTTGGCTTCCGATCACCCAGCCGAGGATGATGCCGAAGCACATGCCGGAGACGGTGAAGACGATGGAATCAGCTTTCATCTGATGTGGTTTGTCGATCTTAACCTCTGCAAGGGGGTCAGATCTTGATTCTTGCGTCTGGGGACGCGTACTCACTCAGTTTTCAAGAGGAAGCTGCGGGGCGGACGCAAGAATCAAGATCTGACCCCCGCCCTACAAAGTTCGTTGGAACCACTCGACGAGCGAACGTACGAGGTCGGGGTCCCGGGCGAGCAGGGTCATTCCCTGGGCCGGCGTCTCGGACCAGCGCGCCTCGCGTGGACCGGGCGGCTCCGACGTCAGCTCGCGGACAGAGCGCGCCGAGTAGGGGTCGCGCAGGCTCGCTATCAACAAGGCTGGACGGCCATCGTACTGCTTCATAGCCGCCTCGATCCGCACACCGCGATACTCCAGCGTAGGCGAGATCAGCGCGATCGAGCGGATGCGTGGATCCGCAGCCGCCGTCGCGGCCGCAAGGTTTGCACCAAAGGATGCGCCGGCCACTCCAACGGCCGACGCGACCTCGGCTCCCGACAGCAGGTACGAGACGGCGGCGCCGACGTCTGCGCGCCAGTTCGCGACCTCCGCCGAGCCCGACGGAACCTGCTGACCGGGCAGATCAATGGCGAGAGCCGTGATCCCAGCATCAGCGAGCCTCTGCGCAACCGCCTGCCAATCGTCTTTGGACCGCCCGAGTGTCGGTACGAGCACGACGGCGGGGGCAAGACGACGGCCCGATCCCATCAAGAGGCCAACGAGCTGTCGCCCATCGGTCGTGCGATACGAGACGGTGCGGCCTGCGGCATGGAGCGGAGGCGCCACGAAGAGGAGTGTCAGGGAGACAACACCCAACGACCAACTCCCAACTCCCAAGAGCGATCGGGAAAGCCAAGGCACAGGACCCGGCCTACGAACATGGCAGGTCCACAAAGCAGGACCCGCCCTACGAGCTCGGCAGGTCCACAAAGCAGGACCCGCCCTGCGAGGCTCTTGGGAGTTGGGAAGTTGGGAGTTGGGGGTTGACACGCGAAGATCCATCAGCCGGCGAGCACATCCAGGTACTCACGCACGCTGCGAGCAAGACCGACGAAGATGGCGTGGCTGATGAGCGCGTGACCGATCGACACTTCGGCCAGGCGTGGCAACTGGCGAAACAGCACGAGGTTCTCGAGGTCGAGGTCATGGCCGGCGTTCACGCCGAGGCCAAGCGCGCCTGCCAATTCGGCCGCGCGAGAGTAGGACCCAAACGACTGCCGAGCGGCCACGTCGCCTCGCTCGAACGCCCGCGCGAACGGCTCGGTGTACAACTCGACACGATCGGCGCCCACCTCGGCCGCCCAACGGATAGGCGCCTCCTCGGGATCGACGAACAGGCTGACCCGAACTCCCGCAGAACGCAGGTCGGCAACCACTCGCCCGATTTGGTCACGAGGCGTGGCGGCGGACCAGCCGGCCTGGCTCGTGATCTCGCCGGGCCGCACGGGCACGAGCGTGCATTGAGTCGGCTTCACCTCGTGCACCAGGGCGAGAAGCTCGGGCCGAGGGTCGCCCTCGATGTTGAACTCGACGTGGGCGCTGAGCGCCCGAAGAAACAACGACACCTCGTGGACGTCGGCTGTCGTGATGTGGCGAGCGTCGGCGCGAGGATGAACTGTGATCCCGGGCGCGCCTGCCTCCACGCACGCCTTCACGGCCGCGAGCACCGACGGGACGCCGCCACCGCGCGAGTTGCGGACGGTTGCGACTTTGTTGACGTTTATGGACAGCTGGATCACGGCTTATGGCTTATGGCTTATGGCTTATGGCTAGGGCTCAGGGCTCAGGGCTCAGGGCTTAAGGCTCAGGGCTCAGGGCTCAGGGCTCATGGCTCAGGGCTCAGGGCTCATGGCATGGGCTTAAGTCCTAAGTCCTGAGCCTTGAGCCCGCTCAAAGCTGCCCCTCAAAGATGCTGTTTCACCGTATCGATGATCTCCTGCCCCCAGCGCCGGATGTCGCCTTCATCTTTTCCCTCGAGCATCACACGGAGCAACGGCTCGGTGCCCGAGTAGCGCACGAGCAATCGGCCGCTGCCGGCGAGTCTGGACTCGACCGACGACAGCACCGCGGCGATCTGCGGAACAGTCTTCAAATCTGTCTTCTGCTGCACACGCAAGTTCATCAACACCTGCGGGTACGTCGTCAGGTCCGACGCCAGGTCCGCGAGCTCCCGACCGGTTGCCGCCATCGTTCGTAAGACGTTGAGCGCGGTGGCAAGGCCGTCGCCGGTGAAGAGATACTCCGAGAAAATGATGTGACCGGACTGCTCGCCGCCGAGCGACAGGTCGCGCCGAATCATCTCCTCCATCACGTACTTGTCACCGACCGGACACCGAACGATGTCGATGCCGGCGTCGCGCAAGGCGATCTCCAACCCGATGTTGCTCATGACCGTGGCCACGACGCCGTTGCCTTTGAGCCGTCCTTCGGCCTTCATCTGCTTCGCGCACATGAGCATGACGGCGTCGCCGTCAACGACCCTGCCCAACGCGTCAACGAAGATCGCGCGGTCTCCGTCGCCATCGAACGCAATCCCAATTGGGTACTTGCCAGCCACCACGCTCTTCGCAAGAAGATCAGGCGCGGTCGAGCCACACTTCAGATTGATGTTACGGCCGTCGGGCTCGCACCCGACGATCTTGGTCTCGAACCCGAGCTCCTGAAAGAGTTGGGGCGCCGTGGTTGTTGTCGCCCCGTTCGCACAATCGATGACCACACGCATGCCGTTCCTGCGGAGGCTCGATGGAAGAATCTGCTTCAGGTGAGAGAGGAACTCCGATCGAAGGTCCACCTGCTCGACCGGTCCGGCGTGACCCTCGGGAACCGACCAGGACTGATCCGCGACGATCGCTTCGACCTGCTGCTCGAGCGCCTCGGTAAACTTCTCACCGGCGCCAGAGAACACCTTGATCCCGTTGTCTTCAAATGGATTGTGCGACGCCGAGATGACGACACCGGCTGTGTAGCCGTCACGCGGCGTCAGATACGCGACCGCTGGCGTGGGTATGACGCCTGCGCTCGTCAGGGTGCCTCCCTCGCCTGCCACCCCAAACGCAAGCTCGCGCTCGATCCAGGATCCGGATTCACGTGTGTCGCGACCGGCCAGGAAGCGGATGGGGGCCTTCGGGCCGCCTGCCCTTCGACTGCCGCTCAGGGCATCCCGAGCAACGTCGAGGGATGAAGGCGGGCCCGACGTTGAAGCGTGCTCCCGCATTGCGCGGACCAGTGCCGCCCCGAGGCGCCGAATCGTTGGCACGTCGAGAGGGGGATCCCCCGCCTTGCCGCGAACTCCGTCCGTGCCGAACAAACGCATCTCACCTCGCTGGTAGTTGGTAGCTGTAGCAGCTAGATGGTAGCTGGGTAGCTGGGTAGCGAGGTAGCTAGGTGGGTAGCTGGGGGGACTATCGCGCCACGATGGTGACGGTGACGCGTGCCCGCTGGGACGAGCGGAGCCGCAGCGACGGGTCGGACACGCCAACGTTCACCGTCTCGGTGACAGTCGCCTTCGCGCCCGCGACTGAGACTGGTTCGGTGATGGCCTCGGTCACGGCGGCGAGCAGGCTGGCGGGACCAACGACTTCGACCATGGCGGGATCCGCGGTAACTGACGACACCTTGAATCCACGTGCGGGATCGCCCTCGACACTCGGGTTGATCGGCACACGCTTGGAAGCCGAGCGCTCGAAATTGATGGAAATATTGGAAGGGGTGACCTGCACGACCTCGATGCCGAACGGGGCTCGGACGTCCGAGGCGCTCAGATGAAACAACCGCTGACCGGCACGAGCCGTCCGGAGATCGAGCACGGTGACCAGTTCTCCCGCGGCCACGCGCCCGAGCACGCCAGACGATCCGCGCACGCGGACGTCAGCGACGTTCGGCGTTTCACCAATCATCTCCAGCTGCGCGGGCAGATTCACGAACTCGAGGGGCACGCGTAGCGCGCGCTCGACGATCTGCTCGCCCGACACGAGCAGCCACACCAGCGAGGCAAGCAGAACCGACAAGATCTTCAGACCGAGCCGCTGAGATCCAGGAATCCGCATCAGGCGAGCGAATCGCGCGCTTGTTGGCGCCGACCCTCATGGCGGCGTAGCCCCAGCAGCGAACGCAGCCGGAGTCCGAGTGCGTCTGGGGAGAGCCCCCGTTCCAAGTTGCCATCCGTGGCCACCGAGATGGCACCGGTTTCCTCCGACACGACAATGGCCACTGCGTCGTTCTCTTCCGTGAGACCAAGTGCGGCCCGATGGCGTGTGCCGAGATCGCGGCTGACAAGCGGGTTCACAGATAGAGGAAGAAAGCAGGCCGCCGCGGCAATCCGGTCGCCCTGCACGATGGCCGCTCCGTCGTGCAACGGCGATCCTGGCTGGAAGATGCTCGCGATCAGGTCGTAGGTGATCGTCGCGTCCAACGGGATACCGCCCTCAATGTAGTTGCGAAGGCCGATTTGACGCTCGAGGACAATGATGGCGCCGATGTGTCGCGCCGCGAGATTGCCGGCCGCCACCACGAGCTCCTCGATGGTTTCGTCTGTGCTCGACGCCCCCTCGAAGTATCGGAAGAATGATGCGCGGCCGAAATGTGCGAGGGCCCGTCGAATGTCGGCTTGGAACAGCACGATGATCGCAAACACGGCCGACGTACCGAGCGTGCGGATCACCCAGTTGATGGTCTCGAGCTCGAGAAACCTGGACAGAAAGAAGAGTCCAATCAAGAAGCCGCCGCTCAGCGCCATCTGTACCGCGCGCGTGCCGCGGATCAGCACCAGCAGCTCGTAGATGAGCACCGACACCAGCGCGATGTCGAGCGCGTCCCACCACGAGATCGACGGACGTCGCAGCAACTCGGGCAGGCCTAACAGCCATTCCATCATTCTGCGCGATGATACTTCCGAATCTCGTCAGCGGCGCGAACGACAGCAACCATCTCGCGCACCAAGTGGACGCGCACGATGTGCGCGCCAGCCAGCGTCGCCGCGGTGACGGCGGCAGACGTGGCCCAGTCGCGCACGCCGGCCTCGGTTTCTTTCGGAATCGAGCGAGTCAGGAATGACTTGCGCGAAGGTCCCACCACGACTGGCCGGCCAAGCTCGCCGAATTCGTGGAGCCGTGCCAGCACTTCGAAGCTGTGCGCCGCGCCCTTCGCGAAGCCGAGTCCAGGGTCCACCAGGATCCGATCCTGCGCGACGCCGGCCCCTGTCGCAAACGCCATGCTTTCTCGCAGCTCGTCCAGCACCTCACCGGCGACATCGTGATACGTCGCCTGCTGATACATGTCACGCGAGCGGCCTCGCGTGTGCATCAGAATGATCGCCGCGCCATGCTTCGCCACGACGGCGCCGAGCTCCGGCTCGTACCGCAGCCCGCTGATGTCATTGACGACACCAGCACCCGCGGCGAGCGCCGCATCCGCAACGCCGGCTTTGTACGTGTCAACCGAGATGGGAATATCAACGCGTGCGGCGAGCGCCTCCACCACCGGCAACACTCGCCGGCGCTCCTCGGCCTCGGCAAGCGGCTGCGCGCCAGGCCGCGTGGACTCACCACCAACATCGAGCAGGTCCGCACCTTCCTCCCTCATGCGGATGCCCGCGTCCACGGCCTTCTTGGGATCCAGTAGTTGCCCGCCATCCGAAAACGAGTCGGGCGTCACATTGATGACACCCATCACCAACGTGCGCTCCCCCAACGCCAACGTCCGACCGCCTGGCAGAGCTATCGCGAATCGGCGACGCAAGTGCATTCGCGCACACTCTCAGGTCAAAGGGCAAATGTCAAAGGGCAAAGGTGAGGGCAACTCTCAGGGCAAAGGTCAAAGGGCAAAGGTCAAAGGGCAAAGGTCAAAGGGCAAAGGTGAGGGCAACTCTCAGGTCAAAGGGCAAAGGTCAAAGGGCAAAGGTGAGGGCAAAGGTGAAGGTGTAGGTGTAGGGCAGAGACAAAGGTCTAGGGAGAGGTTCGGGCGAAGGTTCATGTGTAGGCAGCTGGGTAGGACACTCCGTTCAAGACCGTACAAGGGAATGCCCGCCGCGAGGCGGGCATTCAGCAACCTTGACCTAGGTCTTTGACCTGAACCTTTGAACCTAAACCTTTGACCTCGACCTACCCCTTTACCCTCACCTTTGACCTTTGACCTTTGCCCTTTGACCTCCGTGGTTACTCTTGTGTCACAGTCCTGGAAGGCAGGGGCGCGACGATTGCGGGGCGCTCCTTTGTTGTCTTGGTCTCGCGTGGCGAAGTCACTTGTGGCGGCGTTCCTTCAGCCGGTACCAGATCTTCGAGCTTTAGACCCGCAGCAAGGCGAATGACCTGTTCGGCGTCGAGCGTTTCACGCGCGAGCAGTGCATCGGCCATGGCGAGCAGGTGCGGCTTGTGGTCGGCGAGGACCGCATTCGCTCGCGTGTAGTTGTTGGTCACGAAGCGCTTCACTTCCCGATCGATGTGGAGCGCGGTGTCTTCGCTGTAGTCCTGATGCTGCGCGATCTCGCGGCCGAGGAAAATCTGCTCTTCCTTCTTGCCGAAGGTGAGCGGACCCATCTCAGCGCTCATACCCCACTCGCACACCATCCGGCGAGCGAGGTCGGTGGCCCGCTCGAGGTCGTTGCCCGCACCGGTCGTGATGCTGCCGATCGTGAGCTCCTCAGCGATTCGGCCGCCGAGCAAGATGGCGATCTGATCTTCGAGATACTCGCGCGAGTAGTTGTGCTTCTCGTCCATCGGCAACTGCTGGGTGAGCCCCAGCGCCATGCCGCGCGGAATGATCGTCACCTTGTGGATCGGGTCGGCGTGCGGCAACTTCACGGCGAGGAGCGCATGCCCCGCCTCGTGAATCGCGGTCACGCGCTTCTCTTCCTCGCTGATGATCATCGAGCGGCGCTCGGCGCCCATGAGGACCTTGTCCTTGGCGAACTCGAAGTCCTGCATGCGGACAACCTTCTGGTTGTAGCGAGCGGCATTGAGGGCCGCCTCGTTCACCAGGTTCGCCAAGTCCGCCCCCGAGAAGCCCGACGAGCCTCTCGCCAGAATCGCGATATCCACATCGTCGCCCAGCGGAATCTTCTTCGTGTGCACCGCCAGAATGCCTTCGCGGCCCTTCACGTCCGGACGGTTGACGACGATGCGCCGATCGAAGCGACCGGGGCGAAGCAGCGCCGGGTCGAGCACGTCGGGCCGGTTCGTGGCCGCAACGAGGATGACGCCTTCGTTCGACTCGAAGCCGTCCATTTCGACCAGCAACTGATTCAGTGTCTGTTCGCGCTCGTCGTGCCCGCCGCCGAGACCTGCGCCGCGGTGGCGGCCAACGGCGTCAATTTCGTCGATGAACACGATGCACGGCGCGTTCTTCTTGCCTTGCTCGAAGAGGTCGCGGACTCGTGACGCGCCGACGCCGACGAACATCTCGACGAAATCGGAGCCGCTGATCGAGAAAAACGGCACGTTCGCTTCGCCGGCCACGGCCCGAGCCAGGAGCGTCTTGCCCGTTCCCGGGGGGCCCATCAGCAGCACACCCTTCGGAATGCGGCCGCCAAGCTTCTGAAACTTCTGAGGCTCGCGGAGGAACTCGATGATTTCCTGGAGTTCGTCTTTCGCCTCGTCCACGCCCGCGACGTCTTTGAACGTCACCTTCTTCTGGGCGCTCGACGACAGCTTCGCCTTGCTCTTGCCAAACGAGAGGGCCTTGTTGCCGCCGCTCTGCATCTGGCGCATGAAGAACAGCCAGAAGCCGATCATCAGCAGGATCGGAGCCCACGTATAAAGGATGGCTGCCCAGGGACTTGCCGCGGGCTCGCGCGCCGTTACGACGACGCTGCGTTCGAGCAGCTTGTTCGCGAGGCCTTGGTACTGAGGCGGAGCGTAGGTCCGGAAGCTGGTGTTGGACTTGTCTACCCCGTTGATGTCGTTTCCAGTGATGGTGACCCGTTCGACCTGGCCTGCATCGACCGCCGCCATGAACTCACTGAAACTCAGTGGTTTGGCACTGGTCTGATACTTTGTCGAAAAGTTCCACACGAGGACCCCGACCACCACGAGGACCATCCAGAACACTAGGCTCCTGAGCGTCGAGTTCAAATTCTTGTCTCCCAAGGCTAGCTGGTAGCTTGTAGCCGATAGCTAGCTACCGATTGCCCTACCTATATCGCCTATATCGACCACCTACCGGCTACCCGCTACTAGCTACCCGCTAGTAGTTAGAGTATCACTTTCGCCTGGCTGCCCTGTCCTATATAAGACCAGTTTTCCGCCCAGAAGTTCCCAGCGACCGCCCGGGACGTCGGCTCCACCGCTCGAACCGCCCAAAACGGTAACTGCCGCTTCCACGTGATCCAGCCCCACCTCACGGTCGCCGCTGATCGAACGCATGGCTTCTAGAAGGATCCGGCGCAGCATCGGGGGTGGCTCGGCACCCAGCCCGGCCGCGTCGATCTCGAGGCCCTGACCGTTCTGGACGGTCAGCCTGTTGAAGCGCTCGGTGCTCAGCTCGTCGAGCCACTGACCATCCTCACGGATGAGCTCGGCGGCCCGGGCGATGGCCGGACGCGTGGTCCCGCCGTAGGCGAGATCCAGCTCTGGCAAGACACGGTGACGGACCCGGTTTCGGGGATTTGTCAGGTCGTCGTTGGTTTCGTCCTCGATCCAGGTTTCGCCCATCGAGGTCAGATGGCTGCGGAGGTCGTCGCGCGCCACGTCCAGCAACGGCCTGATCACCGCGCCGCGCCTCGGATACACGCCGCCGAGGCCCTTCAAGCCCGCGCCGCGCATCAGCTTCAAGAGAAAAGTCTCGACCTGGTCGTCGCGCGTATGCCCCACGGCGATTCGATCGGCTCCCGCTTGTGCTGCGGCGCGCTCGAGGAAGCCGTAACGGAGACGGCGTGCCGCGTCTTCCACCGACAGCCGCTGCGAAGAGGCATATCCCTGGACGTCGATCGCCTCAACGGTGATCGGGAGGCTGAGCCGTTCCGCGAAGCGCCGGCAGAACGCCTCGTCTCGGTTCGCGGAGGGGCGAAGGCGATGATTCAGGTGGGCGAGACCCACCACCGTGAACTGACCATGTTTGGCGAGATCCAGGAGGAGAAGCGTCAGGGCGACAGAGTCCGACCCGCCCGAGAGACCGACCAGCACGCGAGTGCCCGGCGGGCAGAGCGCGTGGCGCTGGATCGGTACGGCGGATCTTTTGCTGAAGAGCAGACATCAAGGGCTCAGGGCTCAGGGCTCAGGGCTCAAGGCTCAGGGCTTAAGGCTCATGGCTCATGGCTCATGGCTTAAGGCTCATGGCTCATGGCTCATGGCTTAAGCCGGCCTAAGCCCTAAGCCTTGAGCCCTGAGCCTGATGCATTGAAGGATTGCCGGAGGGCGGACTCGAACCGCCGACCCCGCGCTTATGAGACGCGTGCTCTAACCGGCTGAGCTACTCCGGCACGAACCGTTGATTTTACATGGTCGAGGGTGCCGGGGTCAGATCTTGAATCTTGCGTCCGGCATGAGGGCGTTGCGTGATCACGCGAGAGGCCGGACGCAAGATTCAAGATCTGACCCCGCTCTCTACCACCCCCGCCGCAATGAGCGGTATCAGCAGCTCATGATGGCCGACCAGGGAAATCCCCTTGCCCTTGGTCCCGGCAACGGGCCGGTTGACGACGTTGGTCTGAGGGCGATACATCCGCAGGAAATCGATGTTCACCGTCGTCAGGTCGTCGAGCGTCACGCCTTGGTTGCGCGCGAGGGCGACGGCTTTCAGAAACACCTCGGGCAGCACGACCGCGGACCCGCAATTGAGATACACGCCGCCCTGGAGTCTGGCAACGCAGGAGGTGAAGTATCTGAAGTCGCGGAGGCTGGTGTCGCCGATAGCCGAGCCCGATGCGTCGGGATGCATGTGAATGATGTCGGTGCCCACGGCAACATGCACGGTCAAGGGAATATCGAGACGATGAGCCGCCACGGCGAGGCTGAGACCAGCGTGGGGCGGACTCTTTTCGGAGAGGTAGGCGCCGACGGCTTGACCCATGCCGTGCTGCTGTTCCGCCGCCCGGCGAATCACGTCGTTCAGCGTTCGGCCGGTTTCTTCGGCCATCCCAAATCGTCCTGGACCGAGCGACTCGTCCACGTCTTCGGAGGTGGCGCCTGAGAGAGCGACCTCGAAGTCGTGGATCAGCCCGGCGCCGTTCATCGCGAGCGCAGAGACGAACCCGCGTTTCATCAGGTCAATAAGGACAGGCGACACGCCGGTCTTGATGACGTGCGCCCCGATTCCCCAAATGATCCCGCCGTTGCGACGCCGTGCCTCGACGATCGCCTCTACGACGCGCCGGACATCCTCGGCGCCGAGGATGGCGGGCAAAGAGTCGAGCCACGCTTTGAAACTGACGCCGCGCTCGACAGGGCGCGCGAAATCCTCTGCGCGCGCCTTGCTATGACGCGACGCGAGGGGATACGTGTGGATTCCGGAGAGGTCGAATTCTTCATATGGAAACGGCATGGCGATACTCTAATCGCTCCGCTCCAGAAGGTCCTTGGTGCTTGGTGCTTGCTCGACGCGGACACTGCCGGCTGGGAGCAGGTGTCTCGCGGAGCCAGCCGACGCGGTCGCCAGGGAACCAGGCTGCGAATTCGGCCCGAGCGCAACGCCTCCGAGTGGGCGTGCCGCGCGGCTGGCGGAGTCGAGATACCTGCTTCCAGTCGGCAGTGTTCAGAGGCCTCCGAGAGACTCTCCCCCCAAGCGGCGGTTACGTCGCCGGAGTCTTGGCAAGAACCGTCCGGTGCGACGCTTGTACGCCTCGTATTCTGCCGCGAGAGGGCTGCGGGCGAACTTCCGCTCCTCGAACAGCGCAGCGGACACAAAGTATGTCGTCGTGGCCGCCAAGACGATCACGCTCATCACACTCGGCAACATTACGTTGGCCGACGCCATCGTCAGCAGATAACTCGCATAGAAGGGATTCCGAACGTAGGCGAACGGGCCAGCGGTCCACAGGAAGCCAGGCTGATCGTCGGAGAACACGTAGGAGAAGAGGCGTCCACGAACAGAGCGCCTGGCCCATTCGAAAAGCGCCAAGGCGCCCATGAGGCCGGCAAATCCCGGAACGACCATAACGCTGTTCAGCTGAACGGGAGCGCTCGCGAAGAGTATCGCCGCGAACAGGATTGGTATCAGTCGTGACCAGAGCTTGGGCAGCCCAACCGGAGTGAATGCTCCCGCGGCTCCTATCGCCTGCCAAAGGAGAACCACCGCAACCAGCCACACCGCGAAGGCGTGAGCGTAGTTGTTCGTCACAGAATCAACATCGCATCGCCATAGCTATAGAACCGGTATCGACGTTCGATGGCTTGTCGATACGCATCGAGCACGCGGTCGCGGCCGGCGAATGCGGACACCAGCATCAGGAGAGACGAGCGAGGCAGGTGGAAGTTCGTGATCAGCCCGTCGACCACGCGAAAGGTGTGACCGGGACGGATGAAGACGCGGGCCTCGCCCGTAACCGGCTCGATCTCTCCCTTGTCTGTCGTCGTGAGCGACTCGAGCGCCCGTACGGTGGTGGTGCCTACCGCAATGATGCGCCGGCCGGAGCGGCGTGCGGCGGTCAGGGCGGCAGCGGCGTCTTTCGAGACAACGAAGACCTCGGGATCGACCTCGTGATCGTCGACCCGTTCGGCGCGGACAGGCTTGAACGTGCCGTAGCCGACGTGAAGCGTCACCTCGGTTCGTTCGACGCCGTGTGCACGAAGCGCCGCAAGCAGGTCCTCGGTGAAGTGCAATCCTGCTGTAGGTGCCGCAATCGATCCACGATCCCGCGCGTAGACCGTCTGATATCGGTCGCGGTCGGCCGGCCGGTCCTCGCGTTTGATGTATGGCGGGAGCGGCATGTGGCCGATGCGATCGACGGCGGTAGCGACATCGATGCCGGCGTCTGTCCACAGCCTGATCGTGCGACGACCGTGGAAGTGCCGCGCAAGGACTTCTCCGTGAAGCGTCACGCCATCGCGTTCGAAGACAACCCGGGCGCCGGGCTTCAGCTTCTGCCCCGGGTGCATCAGACAGTCCCAAAGAGACCAACTCCCAACTCCCAACTCCCAACTTCCAAAACTCCCAAACGGCTCGTCGGTTGGCTCCCTGGGAATTGGGCGTTGGGAATTGGGCGTTGGGAGTTGGGAGTTGGGTGTTGGGAGTTGGCTGATCAGTAAACACTCTACAGCTCCGCCGCTTGGAACCCGTTCGCCGAGGAGCCGTGCGGGAAAGACGCGCGTGTTGTTCAGGACGAGAAGGTCGCCCGGACGCAGGTGGTCGATCAGGTGCGGGAACGTCGTGTGGCTCATGGCGCCATCGACCCGCGGCAGCACCATCAACCGCGACTGCCCGCGCTCGGCCGGCTCCTGCGCGATGAGCTCGGCCGGGAGATCGAAGTCGAAGTCTGAGACGTTCACAATTTCGTAATGGGGTCGGGAGTCATTTCGAACTTCGTAATGGGGTCGGGAGTCATTCGTCACCGGGAGTCATTCGTCACCGGGAGTCATTCGTCACACGAAGAACTTCGACAGGTCGGTCCGGCCGCGGGCAGCGAGCAAGGGCTTCCACATGTCGCCGACCTTGGCGATTCGCGCGCGCACGTTGTCGATCCTGAAATCCTCGATCTCGGCGCCGTTGGCTACCTCGGTCCACGTGAGCGGCGTTGACACCGTGGCGAGCGGCCGCGGGCGGACGGAATAGATGCTCGCCAGCGTCTGACCCCACGCGTTCTGGTTGTAGTCCACGAGGACACGCCCCTTCGGACGCCGCGCGCGGCGATACTCCGACGTCATCAGACGCGCATGCTGCGCCGCCAGCGTGACAGCCAGCGCCTTCGCGAACTCCCACACGACCTTCTGATCCGGCCCTCGCACGATCGGCACGTAGACGTGCATCCCTTTCGATCCGCTGGTCTTCGCCAGCGGTTTCATCCCAAGTGTTTCGAGCGCGTCACGCAGAATGAGCGCACACTCGCGCACCTGGTCGAACGTAGCGCCCTCGCCGGGGTCCAGGTCGAAGTGAACATAGTCGGGCTGATCGAGCGCTTCACATCGCGCGTACCACTGGTTGAGATCGATGCAACCGAGGTTGATGACCCAGAGCAGCGACGGCAAGTCATCGATGACGGGAAAGTTGACGACCTTGCCGCCCCCATGATCGATTGGACACGTCCGAATCCAGGAAGGCCGCGGCGTGGGCGCCTGCTTCATGAAGAACGACGCCCCGGCCGCGCCGTTCGGGTAGCGCCTCATGACCATCGCGCGATCGCGAATGTGCGGCAGGAGCACGGGCGCAACGTCGGCGTAGTACTGGATCAGCCCGCCCTTGGTGACACCCAACTCCGGCCAGAACGGTTTTCGCAGGTTGGTGAGATGGACTTCCCTGCCGCCGACCGAAAGCGTCGCGTTATCGACGCCTACGGGAATCTTTGGATCGTTCGGATCGTTCGGGCGTTCGGGCGTTCGGATCGTTCGCAAAATCGTTCGGGCCGTTCGAAACGTTCAAGCCGTTCGGATTGCTGGGAGCTTTGGTGGCCGGGCTCCGTGCCGAATAGCGCCCGCGATCGGCTCGTATTCGAGCTCGACCCCTTCGCCCGCATGGCGCAACATGAGGCCGCCGCGGCTCATGTCACCTCGCCCGACGAATGCGGTCGGAAACAGGAGCTTCTCGCCGAACAGCGGCAACAGCACGTCCACATACTTTCCCGACGCGATGCTGCCGAGCAGCACGACATCGCAGTCTGTCCCCACGGTCTCGAGAAGCACGCGCGCGCTCCGTTCCAGCGGACGCAGATACTCAGGGTTCTCGAGGTCGATCGAACTCGACGCGAACGAGCGGAGCGAGCCGACCGTCACCGGCGTGTCGGCGGATCGAAGCCCGGCGTTCGGTGTAATCACCAGCACGCCGCTGCCGGCCACATGGTCTGTCGGGTCGGGCGGCCTGGCAAACCGGCGCGCATACGCGAGCTTGCCTCGAAAGTACAGCTGGCTCATGAACGAGAACACGTCGCCAAGCCGCGCGCCTGCCGGCGTGCGCAACTCGATCGCCAGCGCGAACTGCGCCTCCGGCGCCATCACCCGCCGCGCGCGAGTGCCACTGCAATTGGCGGGAGATAAAAGGAAAACACGGGACATACAAGTGCAATGGTACGAGGGTGCGACGGTGAGACGGTGCGAGGATGCGACAGTGCGTCCGACGGTTCAACGGTGCGAGGGTGCGACCGTGCGTCCGACGGTTCAACCGTGCGACGGTTCAAATCGTGCGCACCCTCGCACCTCGCACCCTCGCACCCTCGCACCCTCGCACCGTCGCACCGTCGCACCGTCGCACCCTATTAATACTTCATCCCCCATCTCATCAACATCGCTCCGACGGTAAACCCGGCGCCGACCGAAACCATCAGCAGCAGGTCTCCTCGCTTGAGACGGCCCTCTTCCACCGCGTCGTTGAGCGCCAGCGGAATCGTCGCGGCGGTCGTGTTCCCGAATCGCTCGATATTGATGACGACCTTCTCCGTCGGCAACCCGAGCTTGTCGGCCGCGGACAAGATGATGCGTGAATTGGCCTGATGCGAGACGAACAGATCGATCTCGTTGGGCGACACCTTGTTCCGGTCGAGCAGGCGACGGCACGCTTCTTCGGTGTTGCGGACGGCAAACTTGAAGACCGTCTGCCCGTCTTGCTTCACGTAGTGAAGCCGCTGATCGATCGTCTCGTGAGACGCGGGATGCCGACTGCCGCCGCCCGGCATGCGCAACGCCTGGCCGCCGGCGCCATCCACGTAGTTCTCGAAATCGATGATCCCGATATTCTCGTCGCCCGAAGCCTCCACAACGGCGGCACCCGCACCGTCGCCGAAGATGACGCACGTCGCGCGATCGGTGTAGTCGATGATGCTCGACATCACATCGGCGCCAATCACCAGCGCGTGCTTGCTCGCCCCGGTCGCCACCATGTTCGCCGCCGTCGTCAGCGCATAGGTGAAACCGGAACACGCCGCGAGCAAATCGTAGCCCCACGCGTGCGTGGCTCCGATGTTGTGCTGCACGAGGCAGGCCGTGCTCGGAAACATCATGTCGGGCGTCGTCGTACCGACCACGATGAAATCGATCTGCTCGGGCGTGAGCCCCGCGCGCTTGATGGCACATCGCGCTGCCTCGGTCGCCAAATCCGACGTTGCGACGCCGGGCTCCACGATGTGGCGCTCGCGAATGCCGGTGCGCTGGAGGATCCATTCATTGCTGGTCTCGACCATCTTCTCGAGATCGGCGTTGGTGAGAAGCTTGGGCGGGACGAAGGTTGCAAGGCTCGAAATGCGTGCCCGAATCAGGTGGGGCGTAGGAGCAGTTACCACAGGCGAGAATCCCTCCCAGGGGCGGTGAGCCCGAAGTATTCGTATGCGCGCGCGGTGGCCACGCGGCCGCGCGGTGTGCGGTCGAGGAAGCCAGCCTGGATCAGGAACGGCTCGTACATATCCTCGATCGCGTCTTTCTCTTCGTTGATGGCGGCGGCAATGCTGTTGACGCCAACGGGACCACCGCTGAACTTGTCGATGATAGTCCTGAGCAGCTTTCGATCGACCTCGTCAAATCCGCGCTCGTCCACCTCGAGCATCGTCAACGCCGCTCTCGCCACGTCGCCCGTGATGCGCCCGTCTGCTTTGACCTGCGCGTAGTCGCGGACTCGGCGCAGCAACCGATTGGCGATGCGGGGCGTCCCGCGCGACCGCCGCGCAAGCTCTTTCGAGGCGTCTTCATCGACTGGCACGTTGAGAATCCGCGAGGAGCGACGCACGATCTCTTCGATGTCGGAGTCGTTGTAGAAGTCGAGCCGATGGACAATGCCGAAGCGGGCGCGGAGTGGAGAGGTGAGAAGGCCTGCTCGCGTGGTCGCGCCGACGAGCGTGAACCGCTGCAGCGGCACCTTTACCGAACGCGCGCTCGGTCCCTGGCCAATGACGATGTCGAGCTCGTAGTCTTCCATCGCCGGGTAGAGGATCTCTTCGATGGCCGGGGGCAGCCGATGAATCTCGTCGATGAAGAGCACCTCGTGTCGCTGCAGGTTGGTCAACATTGCCGCCAGGTCGCCGGGCCGCTCGATGACCGGACCAGCCGTCGCGCGAACCGGCACGCCCAATTCGGTTCCGATGACGTAGGCGAGCGTGGTCTTGCCGAGTCCGGGAGGGCCGTACAAGAGAACGTGATCGAGAGCTTCCTCCCGCCCACGCGCCGCGGCGATCGACACGTGCAGGTTGTCGCGAACGCGGTCCTGCCCGATGTACTCATCAAGCGAGCGCGGACGGAGCCCCGCCTCGTACTGAACGTCCTCGTCCACCCGCCCCGGAGTTATCAGTCTCTCGTCTACCATGTTTCAAAATGGCTTAGGGCTCAGGGCTCAGGGCTTAGGCAGGCTTAAGCCGGCTTGAGCCGTCATGAGCCCTAAGTCTTGAGCCTTAAGCCCTCTAAGTCTTCATCAACGCGCGTAGCGCGGCCTTCAGCGTCTGCTCGAACGACGGCTCGCTCTCTTTCGACAGCACCGCGTCAACCACCTTGTCAGCCAACGGCCGATGATAGCCGAGGTTCTGCAGCGCCGAGAGGAGATCGGCTCGTAAGCGATCGCCCTCGGAAACGGCTGGCGCGGCCTCTCCGGGCGCAGCGACCACAAGCTGCGCGACGCGATCCTTCATCTCCAGCACGATTCGCTCGGCTGTCTTTTTGCCAATCCCCGGAATCCCGGTGAGTCGCGCAACGTCGCCGCGCTGCACGGCTGCCACAAGGTCAGGCGGCTCCATCCCCGAAAGCACGGCGATCGCAAGCTTCGGCCCGATGCCGCTGATGGCTATCAGCCGTTCGAAGAGCTGCCGCTCGAGGTCGGTGCTGAAGCCGTAGAGCTGAAGCGATTCCTCGCGCACGTGCGTGTGCACGCGCAGCGCGACCTCGTCCCCGGGCTCGCCGATCTGATAGTAGGTAGACAGCGGAACGTGCACCTCATAGCCGACGCCCTGGACGTCCACGATCACGCGATTCGGCTGCTTCTCGAGCACTCGACCGCGAAGGAACGCGATCATCCGCTCGCAGGAGGGCGATACTGGCGCCAGGAACGGGGAACGGGGACCGGGGATCGGGGATCAGGGGTCAGGGATCCAGAACGGGGGATCAGGGAGGCGTTCTCGATCCCCGATCCCCGATCCCCGATCCCCGTGTGTATGTGACATATTGCCACCGCCAACGCATCCGCGGCGTCGTGCGGCGACGGCGCCTTGGCGAGCCCGAGCAGCAGCTTGATCATCTGCTGCACCTGATGCTTCTCCGCGCGGCCGTAGCCGACCACCGCGCGCTTGACCTCGGCCGGCGAGTATTCGACGACGGCGCAGCCGGCTTCGACAGCCGCGAGCATCGCCACACCTCGCGCGTGACCCAGCTTCAGCGCGCTCCGGACGTTGTTCGCATGAAACAGACTCTCGAGCGCGACGCAGTCGGGCTGACAGTCGGAGAGGAGGGTCGAAAGCTCGCGATGGATGCGAGCCAGGCGTTCGGGAAATGGGTCTTTGGCGGAAGCGGAAATCGCTCCGCATACCATCAGGCGATGACGCGTCCCGTCGGTCTCGACACAGCCGAACCCGGTGCGCTCGGAGCCGGGGTCGATGCCGAAGATTCTCACGCCAGGGAGGCCTCTATCTCCTTCTCCTCGATGTCGAAGTTGGCCCACACGTGTTGCACGTCGTCGTGGTCGTCGAGTGCCTCCATGAGCTTCAGCATCTGCTGCGCTTCTTTGCCATGGAGCTTCACGTAGTTCTGCGGAATCATCGCGACCTCGGCGCTGGCCGGCTCGATGCCGAGCGCCTTCACCGCATCCCGCACGGTCTCGAACGCATCCGGTGCACACACGACTTCCCACGCGCTCCCATCGTCATTCATGTCGTCGGCGCCAGCGTCGAGCGCCGCGCTCAGGAGCTTCTCCTCGTCGGTCGTCCCCTTTTCGACGACGACCTGGCCCTTGCGGCTGAACAGCCAGGCGACGCTGTTCTCAGCGGCGAGGTTGCCGTTGTACTTCGCGAGCATGTGGCGGATCTCGCCGACCGTCCGGTTCTTGTTGTCGGTGAGCGACTGGATGAGGAGCGCCACGCCGCCGGGGCCGTAGCCTTCGTAGGTGATCTCTTCGTAGACCACACCAGGCTCCTCGCCCGTGCCACGACGAATGGCGCGCTCGATGTTCTCGCGAGGCATGTTGTTCGCCTTCGCGTCCGCGATGATCGTGCGCAGGCGGGGGTTCATGCCAGGGTCGCCCCCGCCGCCGCGAGCGGCGACCGTCAGTTCCTTGATGAGGCGCGTGAAGGCTTTGCCGCGCTTGGCGTCGGCCGCACCCTTCTTATGCTTGATCGTGTGCCACTTCGAATGGCCTGACATGCTGCAACTCCAATAAATACAATGGGAAAGCGAATCTTACCACTCTTCCGCGGCTTCGAATCCATCGACCGGCGCCGCATGATAACTCCCAACTCCCAAGAAGAGCCCAACTCCCAAACGAGGCCCACAATCTACTTTGGGAGTTGTGGAGTTGGGAATTGGGAGTTGACGTGAAGGTCTCCGTGATCGTCCCTGCGTACAACGAGGAAGCCGGCCTCGCTGCGTCGCTCCGAAGCATCCTATCCGCCATGTCGGCCTTCGACTGGCGCGGCTGGTCGTCGGAACTGATCGTCTGCGACAACAACTCGACAGACAAGACGGCAGACATCGCGCGAGCCGCCGGCGCTTTCGTCGTGTTCGAGCGACAGAATCAGATTTCCCGCGCCCGCAATGCCGGCGCCGCACATGCGACCGGCGACTGGCTCGTTTTCGTTGACGCGGATTCTCACCCAACCCCGCACCTCTTTGACGATGTAGCCGATGAGATCATGAAAGGCCGCTGCGTGGCGGGCGGGAGCACCGTCGTGTTCGACAGCTCGCATCCCATCGTCCGAGCCGGTGCGTGGGGCTGGAACACGCTCAGCCGCCTGAATCGCTGGGCCGCCGGCTCGTTCATCTTCTGTGAAACGGCGGCCTTCAGAGCTGTGGGCGGATTCAGCCAGGAACTATATGCGTCCGAGGAGATCGATTTCTTTCGACGTCTCAAGCGCCTCGCACGCCAGCAGCGAAGGACCATCGTCATCCTTCACCGCTACCCGCTGCTGACGAGCGCCCGAAAGTGGCGCCTCTATTCGTCACGAGAGATCGGCGTTTTCCTGCTGAAAACCATCGCCCGCCGCGGACGGACCCTCCGCAGCGCCGCCGACTGCTTCGCTTGGTACGACGGACGACGATAGAAGCGTTTGTGGGGGCCGGCTTGACTGAAGCAGTCGTGGCGGCCGGCTTCCGCCTTCGCTGAAGCTGTGGCGGACCGCCGAAGCCTTGGCGTAGCCTACGATTGATTCGAGAATGGGCGCTCTTGCATCAGGCCGAACTCCAGGCCAACTGGGAACAGATGAAGGCCGGTAGACCGCTCAATGGGATCGCGCCGCTTGAGTGAGGTCGAGCACATGGACTCCTTGCCTTTCGTGATACGGGCCACCTACGCCGGTGGATTTCGAATTCATCTCACCTTCAGAGACGAACTCCAGGGCACCCTCGACCTCGAGAGCTGGCTGGAGGGTCCGGTCTTCGAGCCCTTGAAGGATCAGAACTACTTTCAGCGCTTCTTCCTGGACGGCGGAACTATCGTGTGGCCGAATGGCGCGGACATCGCGCCCGAAACGCTGCACGACGCTGTAAGACGCTCGCCAGCGGCCCAACGCACTGGAACCGGCGGCAACGCCCTTCGCTGAGCGCCACGGCTCAACGCGAGCGGTATATATCGAAAGAAGGGCCGTGACGACCACCGCCAAACTGTTTAGAAACGGGCGAAGCCAAGCTGTGCGCCTGCCACGCGAATTCCGGTTCGAGGGCGACCGCGTCAGGGTTCGCCGCGCCGGGCGAGGTGTGCTCGTGGAGCCGATGTTCACCGACGTCTCGGCGTGGTTCGCCGAACTCGACCGTCTGGCCTCCGAGCCCTTCATGCCGGAAGGTCGGCAACAGCCACCTGCGCCACAGCGAAACGTGTTCGATGACGACGTACCTGCTTGACACGAACGCGTGCATCGCGTTGATCAACGGCACCGCGGTCAGTGTTCGTCGGCGATTCCAGCGCGCGGTCGCTAGAGTCGGGCGGGTGGCCGGTCTGAAGTGTGAAGACTGGGCGGTTCCTCGCCGCTGATTACGCCCAGGGCCGTCACAAGGCGGCCCCCACGCAGCTATTGGACTACGGCCCGGGGCTGGTTGGGAGTTGGACTTTGGGAGTTGGGAGTTGTCTTTAGGGTTTCTTCGCCAGGATCACCCACACCTCAGCTCGCGGATCCCAGGGACCGCCCCGGTAGTCGCCAAGCAGGGCGGTGATCTCGAAGCCCGTCTTCTCGAGCCGGCGGGCCATCTGCGGAACCGAGAGCGTCCGAAAGCTGAGCGCGAAGGAGTGCGTCCGGCGTTTCGTGCCGTTCCTCTCCGTAAACTCCTGGTTGAACGTCGTGATTCGCCTGGCTCGGTCCTGCTTCACGGTCTCAACCAGCGTCACGTGCGCGCCGCCGCGCTTGCCGCGCCATCCCTTGAGGCTGACTCGCTTGCGGTACTCCTCCCAGGCCGGCAAATCCGCCACGAGCTCGATGCCAAAGGTCCCGCCCGGCTGGAGAACTCGCTTTACTGCTTCGAGTGTGGCCGTCAGGTCGCGCTCGCGCAGCAGCGACTGCAGCATCCCGTACGGGGCCATGACCATCGAGAATGGTGGCGTTTGCCCAAAAGGTAGAGAGCGAATGTCGCCGCGAACGAGTCGAACGCGTTCCGTCACCTTCGCGCGGCGCACCCGTTGTCGAGCGCGAGCCAGCATCGGTTCCGAGCGGTCGATTCCAACCATCGACACGCCCGCCCGGGCGAGAGGCAGTGAGATTCTCCCCGTCCCGCAGCCCAACTCTAGTACACGGCCGCCCTGCTGCAGCGCCAAATTGTTCCAAAACGGAACATCGCGCCGGCCCAAGGTGCGCGCGTTCTCCCAGTCGTAGAACGGCGCGTAGTCGTCCCACCCTTCATGACCCTGCTGCATGCGCGGTTGATGTTAGCTCGGCGGCTTTGAATGCGACGTGCACGCGTGTAGATTTTGCCAGTGAGAAGGCCGTTATCGGTCCAGTGATCGAATGTATGATCGCCGGGCGGCGAGAGGCCTCGGCAGCTGAGATCGTGTTCACTGGCGATCTCCTTGCTTGAGACTGTCGGGCCCAGTTGCCCGCACCCAAACAACCAAGTTGAATTGTTGCAGGGTACGTCTGCTGCGCACGGGAATCGTTGAGCTGAGGAATGTGCAATGGCGTTGCGCAGTTGTTGATTTTGTTGTCACTCTGCACGGATAGAGTTATGGGGTCGATGAAGCGACGACGGACTGTTTTACAACGCGGTTTTCCATCGCCGATCACCTTCCATCTCTGGGTGTCGGTATGTGCGGTGTGCCTGCTTCTTGTTTGCCCCGTGTTCGGACAGTCCGCGGCTCAGTCGCCGAAGGCTGATTCAGCTAACGCTCCGGTCAGTTCGAAGGTGGCGCCTGCGCCCGCGGGTGTAACTGCACCAGCAGGGTACGTCGTTGGCGCCAGACGACGTGTTGGCCATCGTGTTTTGGAACGAGAAGGAAATGTCGGCGGACGTGGTCGTGCGACCCGACGGCAAGATCTCGTTGCCCTTGCTCAACGAAATTCAAGCGTCGGGTCTCACGCCCGAGCAGCTCCGCGAATCGATCACGGCCGCGGCAGACGAGTTCGTTCAGGACCCTCGCGTGGCCGTCGTGGTGAAGGCCATCAACAGCAGGAAGGTCTTCATCACGGGCCAAGTGTTCAAGCCAGGCCCATATCCACTTGGCGGGCCGACAACGGTGCTCCAGCTCATCGCGATGGCCGGAGGGCTTCAGGAGTATGCCGACAAGGAAAAAATCGGCGTCCTCCGTACGGAGAACGGCCAGCCGTCGACGATATCGCTTCAACTACAAAGACGTCACAGAAGGCAAGAACATACGGCAGAACATCGAGTTGAAGCCGGGCGATACGGTTGTCGTTCCGTGAGAGTCCGCGCCTTTATGAAGCCCCTTTGCCTTCTCCCCGCGTTCAGCGTCTCGCTGCTGTGCGGCGCCTCTTCTGCTCATGGCCAGACGCCACGGCCAGAGCGGCCGTACCGTGGGCTATTCGGCGGCGGCGTGGACGGTTCGAACCAGTTGCTCACGGCGAACACGTCGCTCGGCGGCGGGTACGACGACAACGTCCTCGCGACGCGCGCGGAGGGGGAATCGGCAACCCAGGCGTGCAAAAAGCTGGCTCGTTCGGACACTTTTCGGGAGGGCTCAACTATTCTCTCAACCGCAACCGCGTCAACGCGGGTGCGTCGGCGGGAATCTTCAGTCCGGTACTATCCTTCCATCACAGATCGGCTCATCCAAGCGCGGACCGGCACGGCTGGCATTTCAGTGCGTGTTCTCGACAAGCCCGCGCTCACGTTGAACCAGTCGGTCGCGTACCAGCCCTTTTCGATCGCCACGATCTTTCCCGTGGCCGTCGAGCCAAATATCGGAGCAGGTGCTCCGCCGGATCTGGACGTTGTGCTGACACAGGATCATTACCTCAGCTACGTTGGTGGCCTCGGGCTCAGTCAGCGCCTGACAAGGCGCTCCACGCTCTCTGCGGACTACTCGTACGACATCAGGAATGCTTCGCGACGGTAGAGAACAGTTCACCCAGCAGCGCGCCGGCACGGCGCTTCCTTGTCGGCCTCACCAGAGATCTCGGCCTGAGACTCGGGTACGGCTATCAGGAGACCGACTACGGCGCCGGAGAGCACGTTCGGGTACCACATTGCCGACGTCGGTTTAGACTTCAACAAGGCGCTGTCGTTCTCGAGACGAACCACGTTGTCCTTCACGACGGGATCATCAGCGACAACGTATCGCAACCAGGTGCGTTATCGCGCCACAGGCGGCGCACGCCTGCTCCACGAGCTCGGACGCACCTGGAATGCATCGCTTGCCTATCGTCGCGGGATGCAGTTCGTTGAAACGCTCGAGCAGCCGATTTTCTGCGGACTCGGCAACGTTTCAGCTAGGCGGACTGCTTAGTCGTCGAGTTCAGTTCCAGTCGAGCGCGCGGGCGCTCGTCGGCGATGCCGGATTTAGCGACAAACAACGCGATTTCGACACGTATCACGGTGTTGTCGGCTTGTCGATTGGACTTGACTCGTTACGTCGGCCTCGGGTTCGACTACTCCTATTACCACTACCGATTCGACGGCGACGTGCTGCTGCCACCCGGTGTTGCGCGCGCACGTCGATCGTCAGAGCGTCCGCGCGCACGTAAGTTTGTGGGCCCCGCTGTTCCATCGACCGAGGACAACCAATGCTACCCGGTAAGAAATACGCGCCCGAGGACTTTCTGAAGATCGCTTGGAAGCGGAAGTGGCTGATTGTCGTACCCTGCCTGCTGGTCGTTGGCGGTGCGACGTTCTTCATCGCGCAGTCTCTGCCGAATCGCTACCGTGCGCAGACCTCGGTTCTCGTGATTCCGCAACGCGTCCCCGAGTCATTCGTACGGCCGACCGTCACAACGGACATCACGGAACGGCTGCAGATGATCAGCCAGCAGATCCTGAGCCGAACTCGCCTCGAACGAATCGTCCAGGAGTTCAATCTGTACGCCCGCGAGCGCCAAACGATGATCATGGAGGACGTCATCCAGCGGATGCGGAACGACATCGACATCGGGACGTCAACTCCACGACGGGGTCGCGAGGGTGCGAGCTCGTTCACGATCAGCTATGAGTCGACGAACGCACGGACGGCAATGATGGTCACCGAACGGCTGGCCTCGTTGTTCGTGCAGGAGAACCTTCAGGATCGGGAGCTGCTGGCCAACGCGACCAACCAGTTTCTCGAGGCGCAGCTCGAAGATGCAAAACGGCGGCTCATCGAGCACGAGAAAAAGCTCGAGCAGTTCCGTCGTGACAACGCCGGCAGGCTGCCCGACCAGGTTCAGTCGAATCTGCAGATGATGCAGAACGCCCAGCTTCAGTTGCAGGCGCTCGCAGAATCCAACAACAGGGATCGGGATCGGCTGGCGACTCTCGAAAGTACGGTCGCGGAGATCGATCGCGCCGCCCTCGCCTCGGCTGCAGCCAACGCGAACCTGTCGTCAACGGACACCTCGCTAACCCTCTCGCAGGAACGACCGCGCAGCAGCTCGAAGTTGCGACGGCAAGATTGCAGGCGCTCGAGCGGCGACTGAAGCCGCAGCATCCCGACATCGGCCGAGCGAAACGCGTGATTGCCGAGCTCGAAGCGAAGGCCGCCGCCGAGGCGCAGGAGCCGACGCCGATTGTCACGGCTCTGAGTTCAGCAGACCCTGCGGCAGCGGCGCGCGCGGCTCAGATGCGGGCTGAGATAGATACGATCCAACGCCGGTTGGAAGCACGCAGGCAGGACGACGCTCGGTTGAAGGAAGTCATCGGATCGTACAGCACGCGCGTTGAGGCCGCACCTGGCCTCGAGTCGCAACTCACTGAATTGATGAGGGACTACTCGACCCTGCAAGAGGGCTATACAACTCTCCTGAGAAAGAGCGAGGAGTCGCAGATTGCCGTCAACCTGGAGCGCCGGCAGATCGGGGAGCAGTTCAGGATTCTCGATGCCGCACGCCTTCCCGAAAGGCCGATCAGCCCAGACCGTTTGCGCATCAACGCGATGGGCCTCTTGGCCGGGCTCGGTCTTGGTGTCGCCCTCGTGGCGCTCCTCGAGTATCGGAATACCACCATCGCGACCGACGATGACGTGACGATGAGCTTGGCCCTGCCTGTGCTGGCCGTCATTCCCGTCATGATGACCGCGGCCGAGCGAAACAGCATCAAACGTCGGCGCCGGATTGTTGCCGTCTCGACGTCGCTGGTGGGAGTAGTCGCCGTGACTGCCGTCGTGGCGTGGAGGCTTGGCCTCGTGGCGTGGGTGCGCTGATGTACGAATCCTTCTACGGCTTTCGTGAGGCGCCCTTCGAGCTGACGCCCGACCCGCGGTTTCTGGTGCTGACCGACATGCATCGCGAGGCGCTCAGCAACCTCGAGTACGGGATCGCCAGGCGCAAAGGCATCACGCTGCTGCTCGGCGAGGCGGGCACCGGAAAGACGACGGTGATTCGGACGGCGCTGGAGCGTCTTCCCGAACGCGTGCACTGTGTGCACCTGCACAACCCAGCGCTCACGCGCGCCGAGTTCGTGGAGATGCTCGCGGTTCGATTGGGGCTGAGCCACGAGGCGCGAATATCGAAAGCCACCCTGCTCCTCGAGCTCGAGGATCTGCTGCGAAAGCGCCACGCCGCGGGTGAGTCGAGCGTGCTCATCGTCGATGAGGTGCAGAGTCTCCCGTTCGAGCTGCTCGAGGAGATCCGGTTGCTTGCCAACATCGAGACCGACCAGCAAAAACTGCTGTCGGTCATCATCGCGGGGCAGCCCGAGCTTGTGGAGCGGCTGAACGACGGGGCCCTTCGCCAATTGAAGCAGCGTGTCGCGCTGCGGTGCGAGCTGCGACCGCTGACGCTCGAGGAAACGATGGCGTACATCGTGGGCCGGATCCGCGTGGCAGGCGGAGTGCCGACCGAGATTTTCTCCCGCGAGGCGGTCACGCTCATGCACGAACGCTCGAGGGGCATTCCGCGCACGATCAGCGTCATTGCCGACAACGCGCTGCTGAGTGGTTTCGCCACAGGCCAGAAACCGGTGACCAGCGCAACCGTGCGTGAAGTGTGCCGCGACTTCGACCTGAGTCCTTCAAGTCCGCGTTGTGACCCCGACTCCACCGGCTCGGCCAGCAGTTACGCCGACCGAACAGCACGTGGGACACCTAATCACAGTGGACACGAGCGAAGCAAACCCTCGTCGGGAGGAGAACGGCAACCAGGCAGTCGAGCATGCCGACCGGCACCGACCCTCTTTTCAGTGGGAGCTATCCGAAGCGCAGGTGGTTCTCCTCTTCAAAGGGATGACATTCCCAAAGAGTAGCGACGAATGAGCCGAGTGGACGAGGCGAGAAGACGGGCCGCCAAGAGCATGGGAAACACGGCCACGATTGGTGGCGAGGTGTTCCTCCGCCCGCTTGACGGTGACGACGTGGTCGTGCTGGCGCGGACGCTCCTCCCGGTCGAGACTCCGCAGCCGCGTCCGGTCGAATCACCAAACCACGGCGATCGCCAGTCGTCAACGATTCATGCTGCTTCCCCGTTCGGAAGCCGTCGCTGCTGAGCGCAAGCGAGACGTCGAACACGAGCTTGGCGCTACAAACGGCGTCGCTGACGACCGGATTGATGCCGGGCTGGCAGGAAAGACGGTCGTTGACGAGAACATGCCGCCGGCTTCCCGCGAGCAGTACCGGCGGCTCGCCGCGGTTCTGCACGACGCGCAGAGAGCCACGCCGGATCTGCGTGTCGTGATGATCGCCAGCGCCGTCGCCGGCGAGGGCAAAACGCTGACGGCCGCCAACCTCGCGCTCACGTTCAGCGAGTCGTATCGGAAACGCGTCTTGCTCGTCGATGCGGACCTGAGACGTCCCACTCTCGACGCGTTGTTTCACCTCGACAGCGCGTACGGGCTCGGCGACGGTCTCGCGTCCGGCGAGTACTCGAAGCTTGTCGTCCGTCAAATCTCTCCCAGGCTTGCGGTGCTGCCGGCCGGCCGGCCGAACGCCGATCCGATGGCAAGCCTGATCTCGGACCGCATGCGGCGAGTGCTCGAGGAAGCCAAACGACGCTTCGACTGGGTGATTCTCGACACTCCGCCGCTGGCACTCTTGCCCGATGCGCACCTGCTCGCGTCAATGGTGGACGGAGCGGTTCTCGTGATCAAGGCAGAGTCTACGCCGCACGCGCTCGTCAAACGTGCCGCGGATGCGATCGGAAGCGGGCGGATGCTCGGCGTTGTGCTCAACCAAACCCAGACCGCTCCCGCTCGGTTCAAAAGACTACTCGTACCCGGCGCCGGAGGCCGTGTCGCGTCGATGATTCGACTCGTCGTTCATCGCCTTACCCTCCGGTCGATGACGCTGATCGTCTTCGAGACAATCCTCATCGTCTCCGCCGTCGCGGCGGCTGCGTACATCCGCTTGGGTCCACGGGCCTGGGACATCCTTCTCTACGAGAACGGGCTCACCAGGGCCCTAATAATTGCGGTGGTCGCGCAAGGCTGTCTCTACTATGCGGATCTCTACGATCTGCGGATCGTCGCCGATCGCCGGGAACTCTTCGTCCGAATCGCACACTCGCTTGCCGTCGCCTCTTTCCTGCTTGCTGCCTTGTACTTCTGGTTTCCTGCGCTCATCGTCGGTCGCGGCGTGTTCACGATTGCGGCGCTCTTCGTCATTACGCTGGTGATTGGGTGGCGAATCGCCTTCGAGTGGATGAGCCGCCGCGTCCGCCCGCGTGAACGGCTTCTTCTCGTCGGCACGAATCCCGCCGCCATCGAGCTGGCTCGGGAGCTGTTCAGCCGGCGTCACGAGCTCGGGGTCGAGATCGTCGGCTTCATCGATCCAGACCCTGCTCGTCTTGGCAGCCCCGTCATCAACCCGAGGGTGATCGGCACGATCGACGACATCCCGTCGATCGTGCGCACGCGCAACGTCGATCGCGTGGTCGTCAGCTTGTCCGATGCGCGCGGCAAGCTGCCCGTGGACAAGCTCCTCGAGATGAAACTCGAAGGCGTCAGCTTCGATCACCTGGCGTCGGTGTACGAGGAGTACACGGGGAAGATCGCGGTCGAGAACCTGCGCCCGAGCTGGCTGATCTTTTCAGACGGCTTCAAGAAGAGTCAGATGCTGTCGGGCGCAAAGCGGTTGCTCGATCTCACAATCGCAAGCCTCGGCCTGGTCATCGCGCTTCCGCTGCTGGCGGTCATCGCGTTGGCCATTCGGCTGACATCGTCTGGCCCGGTGTTGTACCACCAGAGCCGAGTTGGACGGCACGGGCGTCTTTTCACGATTCACAAGTTCCGATCGATGCGCACGGATGCCGAGGCCGAAAGCGGACCCGTGTGGTCACAGAACGGCGACGTGCGCGTGACACCGATCGGCACCTGGCTGCAGACGGACACGGCTCGACGAGCTGCCGCAGCTCTGGAACATTGTCCAGGGCGACATGAGCTTCGTGGGCCCGCGGCCGGAGCGGCCGTCGTTCGTGGGCGAGCTCACGCGGGACATTCCTTACTACGGGCAACGCCACATCGTTCGACCTGGGCTCACCGGGTGGGCGCAGGTCTGTTACACGTATGGCGCCTCGACCGAAGATGCCCTCCAGAAGCTGCAGTTCGACCTCTACTACATCAAGAACCTGTCGATCGCGCTGGATCTCTTCATCATTCTCCAGACTCTGAAAACGGTCATGCACGCGAAGGGCGCCTAGCGTATGCAATCGAACCCTGCTCAGGCGGACGAGAGCGTGGTGAACGCGATGAGCGTTGACGTGGAAGACTATTTTCACGTCAGCGCCTTCGAGATCGTTCCGCGCTCAGCGTGGGACAGCATGGAAAGCCGGGTGTGCGCAAACACCGAACGGCTGCTCGACATTTTCGACGAGTTCGACGTGCGAGGAACGTTCTTCGTCCTCGGTTGGGTTGCGGAGCGCTACCCTGCCCTCGTCCGGGCCATCGCCGACCGCGGGCACGAGGTGGCCTCTCACGGATACCTCCACCGTCTCGTTTACGACCAGACGCGAGCCACGTTCCGTGAGGACGTGCGGCGGGCCAAGGGCGTCATCGAAGAGGCGTCCGGGCGTCGAGTTGGCGGCTACCGGGCGCCCAGCTACTCGATCACGCCGCGCTCGCTGTGGGCGCTCGACATCCTGATCGAGGAAGGGCATTGGTACGACGCGAGCATCTTTCCGATCAGGCACGACCGGTACGGCATTCCCACGTCGCCTCGTCATCCGTACTCCGTCCAACGTGAATCAGGCGCGCTCGTCGAGGTCCCTGGCTCGACCGTTCGGCTGGGCCCGGTCAATCTTCCCGTTGCCGGAGGCGGTTACTTCAGAATCCTTCCGTACGCGTGGACGCGTTGGGGCATTTCGCGCCTCAATCGCAACGAGCGGCAACCTGCTGTTTTCTACATGCATCCATGGGAGATCGACCCAGATCAGCCGCGACTCCAAGTTGATTGGCTGGGGCGATTTCGGCACTACCGCAACCTGCACAAGACTGAAGGACGCCTTCGCGCGCTGTTTGGCGACTTCCGGTTCGCGCCGCTCCAAAGCCTGCTCGACGATCTCGTGCCTGCCGGGGTAGGAGAACTCGCGGCCGCGGGCCTGCCGTACCACTGGTAGCTGCGACAGAGAGTAGAGGTGAATGCAACCAGCCATCGTCATCGACGATCGCTCCAGTCCATTGCGAAGCCCGAGGACAGTAGCGTCGCCAGTCCAGGTGCGGACCGACGCCTCGGCGGAAGCCTGCGACGCTTACGTCGTCGCGCACCCGATAGGCAGCATCTATCACCGCCCCGGCTGGTTGGGAGTCATCAGGAGAGCGTTCGGACGCGAGACGCAGTACCTGACGGCTGAATCGAGCGGGCGCATCGTGGGCGTTTTGCCGATCGTGTTTTTCCGAAGCCGGGTGTTCGGCCGCTTCGCCGTGTCGATGCCGTTTCTCAACTACGGCGGCATCCTCGCCGACACGCCAGCGGTTGAGCGGGCGCTGCTCGACCGAGCGGTGGACGAAACGCAAAAGGCTGGTGCAGCGCATCTCGAGCTGCGCCACACGCGGCAGCTCTTTCCTGAGCTTCCATCAAGGCGTCACAAAGTGGCGATGACGTTGGAGCTCGAGAGGCACTGCGGATCGCCAATGGGAGCGCCTGGACCGCAAGGTGCGGAACCAGGTGCGAAAGGCGGAAAAGAGCGGCCTCGAAGCACGAACACGGAGGGCTCGAGCTGCTCGATGCGTTCTACAGTGTGTTCTCGCGGAACATGCGCGACCTGGGCACGCCCGTCTACGGCAAAGCGTTCTTCCGGGAAGTACTGGTCGCGTTTCCGGAATCGACGCGTGTATTCGTCGTGAAAAGCTCGAGGCAGACGGTGGCCGCGTCGCTCGTCGTCTGGCATGGTGCAACGATCGAAGTGCCATGGGCCTCATCGATACGCGAGTTCAATCCCCTGTGCGCAAACGTCCTGCTGTACTGGGACATGCTCAAGTTCTCGGCGGCGCGCGGCTTCCGGACGTTCGACTTCGGCCGTTCCACGCCCGGCGAGGGCACGTTTCACTTCAAGAGGCAATGGGGCGCCGAGCCACACGAGTTGGTGTGGGAGTACTGGACTGCTGAGGGACATTCGATCCCCGACTTGAGCCCAGCCAACCCGAAGTTCGGATTGGCAATCAGAGCCTGGCAGCATCTTCCGGTGAAGGTGGCCACCATGCTCGGTCCTTTCATCGTCCGCAACATCCCCTAGACCGATGATCCTGCTGTCTTGCCTGCTCGGTCGCGGTGCTCTGTTACGTCTACGTCGGCTATCCGCTGCTCCTGCGGCTGATCGTCTGGGCACGAGGCGCTCGGCCCGTCCGGCACGGAGACGTCACGCCCTCGATGAGCCTGGTGATATCGGCGTTCAACGAGGCGGCCGTCATCCGGCGCAAGCTCGAGAACGCCTTGTCGCTCGACTACCCGCCAGGCTTGCTCGAGATCGTCGTGGTGTCCGATGCGTCCGACGATGGGACAGACGCGATTGTTTCGGAGTACGCGGGCCGAGGAGTCGTGCTGCACCGGCAGCCCGAGCGACGCGGGAAGACGGCCGGGCTGAACCGGACTGTGCCTCTTCTCACCGGAGAGGTCGTGGTCTTCTCCGACGCCAACGCGATGTACGAGCCCGACTGCGCTGCGGAAGCTCGCGCGGAACTTCGCGGATCCGGAGGTTGGGTGCGTCACCGGCGAGGCACGCTACCTCCCTGGCTCAGGTGCGACGGCAGAGGTCGGCGAGCGCGCGTACTGGGACTACGAGATCCAGATCAAGCGGCTCGAAACCGACCTGGGATCGATGGTCGGCGGCGATGGCGCCATCTACGCCATCCGCCGATCGCTCTGGCGCGACCTGCCAGAGGATGCCATCAACGACTTCTTGAACCCGTTGCAGATTGTGGCGGCCGGCCAGCGGGCTGTGTACGAGCCGGAGGCTGTCTGCTACGAAGAAACTGCTGGGGGGATGCGCACCGAGTATCGACGCCGTGTCCGTATCGTCAGCCGAAGCTGGCGTGCTGTGTTCCAGGCGCGCGAGGTGCTCAATCCATTCCGAGTCGGCTTGTTCGCATGGTCGTTGGTTTCCCACAAGATGTTGCGGTGGGTAGGTGGTGTGGCTCGCGGTTCTCGCGGTCACAAGCCTTGTTGGCTTGTACTTCGAGACGCTCGCACGGTGGCCGATTGCATCGGTCGGCGTCCCGCTGCTTGCCGGCGTGGTGCCATCGGAACACGAACGGGCCGGCGCGCGGCTGCCATGTCGGGGTACTTCGCCGTTATCAATGCCGCATCCCTGGTTGGCGTGGTGAACGGATCGTTGGGACGCGTCTCGGGTGTTTGGTCCACCCCGCGCCAGGTCTCGGCAAGCCGCAGGAGATCGGTTGTTTCCCGCGACATGCCTGTTGGGCTCTTGTTCCTGACGACAAGCGTGATCGTCGCAGCAGCGGCCGTGCTTGGGGCGGTTCGCGGGGACGCGTTCGAACCCGAAGCCAAACTGTTGTTCTGGGGCTCGTCAGCCGTGCTCGCTTACGTCTACCTCGGCTATCCGGCTCTTTTGGCGATCCTCGGGAAGGTCGCGACACGGCGTCCGATCCATAGCCCGATTCGCCCCTCTGTGTGTCTGTTCATCGCGGCAAACGATGAGGAAGCGGTGATCGAAGCCAAGCTGCACAACGCGCTGGCAGTCGATTACCCCCGCAACCTTCTCGACATCGTCGTGGCCTCCGACGGTTCCGTCGATCGGACAAACGCAATCGTTCGTGCATTCAGTCCAGGCGTCCGGCTCCTCGAGCTCGCGCCAAGACAAGGAAAGGTTGCGGCCATCAACGAGGGGATGCGGTCGGTCAAAGCGACATCATCGTGTTTTCCGACGCGAACACGTTTCTTCATCCCGGAGCGATACAAGCGCTTGTCCGCAACTTCGCCGACCCGGACGTCGGAGCCGTCAGCGGGGACGTTATTCTCGAGGGTAAACGTGCCGATCTAGGGCGATCCGAGGACCTGTACTACCGCTACGAGCGGTGGGTCCAAGCTGCCGAATCGAACATCGGCTCGATGGTAGGAGTGGACGGCGCCCTCTACGCCATTCGGCGTGAGCTCTTCATCGCCCCCCCGGACGACACAATCCTCGACGACATGGCGATCTCGATGGCGGTTATTCGGGCCGGACGCCGAGTGGTTTTTGAGCCCACCGCGACGGCTCACGAGCGCGGGTCCGAGACGGCGAAGGAAGAGTTCGCCCGTAAGTCACGCGTCATTGCCGGAGCCGTGCAGTTTCTGGCCCGTCGAGACAGCAGCGTACCGCTCGGCTCGATGCAGGTGATGTTCTCGATGATTTCGCACAAGGCGCTCCGGTGGCTGTCGCCCGCCTTCGGTGCGTGTGCGCTTGTTTCATCCGTGACTTTGGCGCCTGTGTCGTCCACGTATGCCGTCGCGGCAATCGCTCAAGGCATCGTGCTGCTTCTCGGCGCCGCCGGCTGCCTTCCGGCACTCCGCCGCACCAGTCCCGTCGGCCTGGCGCACTATTTCTGTCTGGTTCAGGTGGCGGCAGCCGTTGGATTCATTCGCGGATTGAGTGGAACGCAGTCCGTGCGCTGGCGCCGTTTTGGCCGTGTGCCGGTGGAGCTGGTTCGATGACGGCCACTGGCCGTATTCGGTCAGGCGCCGCTCCCCTTGCCAAGGCCGCGCTATTCGGCAGCGGGATCTACTCGGTTTTCAGAAGAGCTCTGCCGAGCCGCCAGCTGGCGATTCTGCGCTATCACGCGATTTGCGATCGGAACGCGGGATACGCGGAACCCGGAATCTGCGTCTCGCCGGCGGCATTCGAGCGGCATGTAGCGTATCTCGCCGCGCACTACCGGGTTCTCTCGCTTCCCGAGGCTGTTGCGACACTCAGGCGGGGAGCCAGCCTGCCGTTCAACGCCGTCGCGATCACGTTCGATGATGGTTACGCGGACAATCTCGAGGCCGCTGGAACGCTCGCGCGACATGGTCTATCGGCGACCTTCTACCTCACGGCTGGGTGTCTTTCGGGTGGCGCGCCGTTCTGGCCCGCCGAGCTGCGGGCGCTCGTGAAAGCCATGAGCAGCGACAAGATTGAATTGGAGACGCCGGGCGCTCGCGTGACCCTCGCTCTGGCGA
>CAWBMG010000005.1:0-374322 GCA_963789815.1 uncultured Acidobacteriota bacterium
CGTCGACTTCAAGACAGCGGGAGACGCGCAGGCCGTACGCGCGAAGGCCGACATCGATAAGGCGATCGTCACATTCCAGGCGTCGCTCGAGGACTTCAGGCGCAAGTTCACGACCCCGTCGGAGAAGAAGTGACTGCGGGATCGGCGCCGGCGATTTCACGCGCGGCCGCCGCATGACAGGAGCGCCCATGCCTGCTTCACGATTGCGTCAGCCGCCGTCTGCGCGTCCTCGCGCGACCAACGTGGACCCACGGGTTCGGACGATCAACCGTCTCGCAAGAGCCAGATCCCCGGCTGGCTCCCGTATGCCGCAGCCGCGCTGATAGGCGTCTGGTTGCTGCAGGCAGTGGTCGGCCCGCTTCTTCCTCGTGCGGCGGAGATCCCGTACAGCGAGTTCAAGGTGAAGCTGGCGGCGGGCCAAGTCACCGACGTCACTCTGGGCACGCCCCTCGAGGGCGTGATGAAACCCCCCGAAGGCCAGAAACCCGGGCAGACGACAACCCGGTTCGCGACCCTGCCGCCTCCTGACGGCGATCCGGATCTCATCAGAGAGCTCGGTGCCGCACACGTCACGTACCGTGCCAAGACGCCGCCCAGTCCGATTGCGACCTTCATCCTCAGCTGGGTGTTGCCACTCGTTGTCATGATGGGGCTCTGGTCACTCGCCGGTCGCAGCCTTGCGGCGCGCACCGGAGGCGGCATCTTAGGGGGCGGCATCTTCGGCGTCGGCAAGAGCAAGGCGACCGAGGTGAAACCCGAGGAAGTGGGCGTCACCTTCAAGGACGTGGGCGGCGCCGACGAGGCGATCGCCGAGCTGCGGGAGATCATCGAGTTCCTCAAAACCCCGCAGCGATTCGCGAAGCTAGGCGGGCGGATCCCAAAGGGCGTGCTCCTCGTCGGCCCTCCCGGCACGGGCAAGACGCTGATCGCAAAGGCAACCGCCGGGGAGGCCGGGGTTCGCTTTTTCGAAACGAGCGGATCCGAGTTCGTCGAGATGTTCGTGGGCGTCGGCGCGGCGCGCGTCCGCGATCTGTTCGAGCAGGCCCGGGCTGCGGCGCCGGCGATCGTCTTCATCGACGAGATCGATGCAATCGGCCAGAGCCGCGGCGGCGGCGTCCGTCTGATGACAAACGACGAGCGCGAGCAGACGCTGAATCAGCTCCTGGCAGAGATCGACGGCTTCAACACCAGCGCCGAGAACCCGGTCATCATCATGGCGGCCACGAATCGTCCGGAAATTCTGGATCCGGCGCTGCTGCGAGCGGGTCGGTTCGATCGCCAGGTCGTGCTCGGAAACCCAGACTTGATCGGACGGTTGCAGATCCTGAAGATTCACAGCCGCCGTGTCACGCTTGCACCCGACTTCGATCTGGAACGCGCTGCGCGACTGACCCCCGGATTCAGCGGCGCCGACCTGGCGAACGTGATCAACGAGGCGGCGCTGCTTGCGGCGCGCCGTCAGAGCGCGGGCGTCACCTTCGCCGACTTCGAAGCCGCGATCGAGCGCGTCCTCGGCGGCCTCGAGCAGCGCAGCCGGGTGATGAACCCAAAGGAGCGCGAGACCGTCGCGTACCACGAATGCGGCCATGCCCTCGTCGCGAGCCTCATGCCGACCGGCGATCCCGTGAGCAAGATCAGCATCATCCCGCGCAGCCGCGGCTCGCTCGGCTACACGATGCAGATGCCCAAGGAGGATCGGTACCTGCTCTCCATCGAAGAGCTCAAAGACCAAATCGCGGTGATGATGGGAGGCCGGGCCGCCGAACAGGTCATGCTCGGCACGATCAGCACCGGTGCGGTCGACGATATTCAGCGTGCGACGCAACTCGCCAGGCGCATGGTGACGGAATTCGGCATGAGCGAGAAACTGGGATCGGTGCGGTATGCGGGCCAACGGCTGCAGTACCTCGGCGCCGCGGTCGCGGAGGGCAGCGACGCCAGTGCAGCAACGCACGAGACGATTGATGCTGAAGTGCGTCGCATCGTCGGCGAGCAGTTCGAACGGGCCGCGACCCTCGTGGCGGCGCATCGTGACGCGCTCAGCCAGCTGTCGGGCGAGCTGCTGAAAGCCGAGAGCCTCGACGGCAGCGCGGTCCGTGCGGCGCTGTCGGGCGCACTCCAAGTGGTCGCGTCATGAAGGTCGAGAGGTGAGGTCATGGATTGGGAAAGTCTGATTCGCGTCGCTGAAGTAATGCTTGCACCTGTCTTCGTCCTCGGCGGGCTTCTGGCGTTGCGCAACCCGCAATCGCGCGCCGACCAGCTTGCACGGTTGCGCTTGCCCTTTCCGCTGCTCCTGGTGCGGCTCAACGCCGCAGTCATGGTCGTCGCCGGCTCGGCCCTTGCCTTTAACATCCTACCGGCCCTGGCGAGCGCGTCCCTCGCCCTCGTTCTGGTGCCGACGACCGTCGTCGGTCACGCGTTCTGGATCGCCGAGGGTACCGCTCGGCAGGAGCAGCTGGCACATTTCATCAAGAACGTCGCAGTGCTCGGCGGCCTCGTGGCGATGATCGTCGCCGTGGGGTGATGCCGCGGGACCACACATAGATCGCTATGGCCTGGACTTACGTGATCGACGAGGCGGCGCTGCCGGAGGGGACCATGGCGCCCGTGACATGCAGATCGTCTGTCCCTGCATTCCGTTTCATCGGCGGCATTTCGACGCCATGAAGCGCTGCTCGTGCGGATTGTTCGTACACCAGGACGTCACCGATCCCGACAGCCTCCCGCAGATGTCGCCCAAGGAGCTGGGCCTTGAGTGAGCGTTTCGTCCAGGCGGTCCGGGCCGGCGACATTGCTCTGGCGGAATGAAAGCCGTGGAGTTGTACGGCCGCGAGATCGTCCTCTGCAACCGCGGAGGAACTTTCCACGCGATTGCGAGGCGATGTGGACACATGAATGCGCCGCTCGAGAAAGGCACGCTCGATGGCGCAATCGTGACCTGCGCGATGCACTGCGCGCAGTTCGACGCGATCACCGGTCAAGTACTCTCCGGCCCGGTGCCGACCTATCTCGGAAACGAGACAATTCCTCCATCGGCCGCCATCCGACTGCACACCATCGACATGCTCATGCACGGCGTGCGCACGGAGCCAATCCCCACGTACACCGTGAAGGTGGAATCCGGTTGGGTCTGGGTGGCTGTGTAATTTTCCTTTGCGTCACTTCTGTCCGCGCATTCCCACTGGCAGCGCCAGCCCGACGCGATGGCGGGACATGGCGTTACCGCGATCGAGGTGTGCGAGCATCAGGGCCGCCGCATCTGCGTACGGCACGATCATCTGGGGAATCAACGACGCGAAGACCGGCAGGAGGGACGAGTCCGGCAGGGCCCGCGCGACGACAGGAGTCTCAACGGGCAGGACGTCGAGCGAGATACGCAGCCGGTCCAGCCCGAGCGCCGGCTCATCGACCATCGGGCCAGGACAGAGAAGTCGCCAGTCCAGGCGCGAGCGGCTCAGTCGCTCCAAGTTGACCTGGTGGGGCCAGTAGGTGGACTTCACCTCGGGCAGATCGACGCCGCGACGCCCGGACGAGTCGATATCGAGGAGCGCCGCGCCCGCGAGCAGCCAGCAGACCGGCTGCTCCGCCACGGGAAGGAGGTCCACGCAGGAGACGAGCCGGTCGACCAGGCCGACGAACCTCTCGCCATCGGCGATGTGGCCGGCGCAATTGATCAGCGCGTCCTGGCCGCTGACGACATCGGGGGGCACGACGGCGGCAAGGTCGCCGGTGTGAACGGATACTCGTTCCCGGAGTTCGGCCGCCAGCTTGGATGGCGTGCGGACGAACACCGTGACGTCGTGGCCGGCGGCGAGCGCCTGTCGCAGCACGTGGCGACCAAGAGACCCGGTCGCGCCCAGGATCAAGAGGCGGGACATGTCCGTGCGTAGTGCAACGGCGCGGCCACAACCTGACTTGCCTGTCTCGGGCCGATTACGGTGCTCGTTCGCGCACGTGCGCCGAGTCCTGCTGACGGCCACAGGTCGGGTGCCTTGATTTCGTCACGTCGATAAGCACTTCATCGCCCCGACGCCTGCGCAAGCCTGCGCGCGATCGAGAGATCGAGGGCTTCTCTCCGGCGGACCCACTGGAACGCCCTTTGCGAATCAGCCCGGCGACCGTCATGAACCTGACCTCCGTGCGCGAACGTCTGGAACGACGCAGCCAACGCCGGCGCAATACGCATCGGTTCCGGCAGATCGCCAGCGTCGCAGTTCGATACGGCCTCGCCGATCGCCTTCGCAAGATGCCCGGCAAGCGCATGCAACAATGGCTGCGCGGGTCGGCAGGCGAGAGCATCGTGGATCTCAGCACGCCCGTCCGCATCCGGCTCGCGCTGAGCGAACTGGGCACCACGTTCATCAAGTTCGGTCAGATGCTGAGCACCCGGCCGGATCTGGTCGGGGAGGATGTGGCGCGCGAGTTGACGCACCTGCAAAGCCAGACGCCGCCGGATCCGTCTGGCGTGGCGGAGGCGACGATCCAGAAGGAGCTCGGAAGTCCGCCCGCGACCGTGTTCGCTTCGTTCGAGCCGACGCCGTTTGCATCAGCCTCGATCGCGCAGGTGCACCACGCCCGTCTGCACAGCGGCGAGAACGTCGTCGTCAAGGTTCAGAAAGACGGCATCGAGAGTCGGGTCGAAGCCGACCTGAGCATGCTCGCGGATCTCGCGGCACTGGCCGAACGCCATGTCGACGACCTGAAGCCGTACCACCCAGTCGCCGTCGTCCGTCAGTTCACGAAGATGATGCGCGCCGAGCTCGATTTCGAGCGCGAGCTGCGCAACATCCAGCAGTTCCGCCAGAACTTCGCCGCGGACGACACCGTCCATTTTCCGGTCCCGTATCCCGAGCTGTGCTCACGACGCGTCCTGACCATGGAGCGACTCGAGGGCGTGCTCGCGTCGCAGATCAAGATACTCCCCGGTCCGAACCCTGAGATGGACGAGTTCGCGCGGCGCGGCGCGAACATGTACTTGGAGATGATCTTCCGTGATGGCTTTTACCACGCGGATCCGCATCCCGGGAACCTCATGCTCCTGCCCGATGGCGTGGTGGGGGTGCTCGATTGCGGCATGGTCCAACGGCTGGACGACGATCTGCGCGAGGCCATCGAGGACCTGCTCCTCGCAGCGGTGCATCGCGATCCGCAAACCGTCACCGAGGCGGTGTGGGACCTCTGCACGACGCCCCCCACGACTGAGCGCCAACGGCTGCAGTCCGACATTACGGAGCTCGTCACCGAGTACGCGGGGCAGAGCATCGGCAGCGTCAATGTCGGGGCGCTGATCAACAGCCTGACGGCCGTCATCTACGAAAACCACTTGTTCCTGCCGCCTGGCGTGATGTTGCTTCTGCGGATGCTCGGCGAGCTCGAAGGGACCGCCAAGCAGCTCAATCCGCGGTTCGGCCTGTTCGAATTGATTCAACCGTATGCCGAAGATGCTGCCAGGCGCAGGTTCGCCCCCAAACGTGTCTGGCTCCAGGTGCAGCGTGGCGCGCGGACATGGGAGCGTCTGCTGCGCACAATCCCGAGCGACCTCAACGACATGCTGGCGAGCATGCGCGCGGGAAACCTCAGCGTGCACCTGGATCATCGACGTCTTGACCCTGTCGTCAATCGTTTGGTCCTGGGTCTGCTGACATCGTCACTCCTTCTTGGCTCGTCCCTCCTCTGGAGCCTGCATGCTGAGCCGCTCGTCGGAGGTGTGTCGCTGTTCGGCGCGATCGGCTATGCGACGGCGTGCATCATGGGCGTGAGCCTGTTCCGGGACATCAAGTATTCCGGACATCCCCCCGAAGACAGGTGACCGGGAAAGGCGCCCGCGATCACCAAGCGCCAGCTGCCTCTATTTCGTCATGCCGACCGAGAGTGACGCGGCGCCCACGACGCCGAACCTCCTGAATATCAATCACATCGCAGAGCAGCCCGATTGGAACTGAAGTTGCCAGTATCCGAGCATGGGCACGATGTTCACGCCGGCGTTGACGACGGAGTTCAAGTTCGTTCAGGGAGGGCAGAAATGATCATGTGGGCGATCCAGATTTTCCTCGCGATTGCCTTTGGAGCCGCGGGGACGATGAAGCTGGTGCGGTCGATGGCGCGGCTCGCGGCGACTCCGCACATGGGTTGGGTGCACTCCGTCCCTGAGGCGCAGATCAAGCTTCTGGGTGTTGCGGAGGTGCTCGGCGCGATCGGCTTGGTGGTGCCGATGGCCATCGGCATCGCGCCGTTCCTGACGCGCGTCGCCGCAGTGTGTCTTGCCACGCTCATGGGCGGAGCCGCGGCGACCCATACGATGCGCGGCGAGTCCGCGGCAGTTTCAACAATCCTCGCCGTGTTGGTGATTGCCGTGGCAGCGTTCCGGTGATCGTCGTGGTCTAGTCGCGCGCGTTGCGCGCAGAAGTGGGAGCAGAAGACATGTTCGCTACCATTATTGGGGACCGTGTATACGTGAGGCTTTCGCGCCGTAACCTGCGCCAATTGGACGCCATCGTCGATAACCCGGACATTCGTAACAGGTGCCTGACGCGCAGGGACGAAAACGGCGTGTCTCTCCTCGTGCAAGTCGAGGATGATGCGGACCATTACGAGGGACGCGATCGCGGCCCGGGGTTAGGCGAGGTTGCGTAATCGCCCTGGAGCATCCAAAGACCCGCACGGAAGCCTCTGAGGCGCTTCGAGGCCTCGTCGATGGAATTGTCCTGACGCCGAACCAGGGCGAGCTACAAATCGAGCTGAAAGGGAATCTGGCGGCGATGTTGGGCGCCGCCCAAAATGCGAAGAGGTCGCCAGAAACGGGCGACCTCTCGCTGCAAGTTGTGATGGTTGCGGGGGCTCGCAACCATCTGAATTTGGAGTTCGCCAGGGCGGCCGCGTAGGGGAATTTCCGGGCGTTTCCAGCAACTGCCCCAACCGCTCATCAGTCTCGAGCTGGCGAAGCCGGCGGTTTGCTAAACGGAAATCCGCCTCTCGGACATCTTCGATTTTCCTCGCAAATCCTTCCGTCTCTTTCACTTCTCCAATCCGACGATTTGGCTCCTGTTGGTTGCCGACGCCCTGTTTTGTGAGCTCACAGGGACAATCGTAGGGACAGTCTTTGCGCCGCCGTCGACGCTCAGCGAACCCGCGCGGCGAAGCCGATGATGATGAGGGCCCCTGAGATTGCCAGCGCCGCTCCAATCAGGTCGGTGCGCGTGGGCGCTTGTCCCTCGACCAGCCAAAGCCAAACCAGCGACGCCGCGATGTAGATCCCGCCGTACGCCGCATACGCTCGTCCGGCGAACGCTGATACCCCCTGAAACCTCTGTCAAACACGATGTTCTCGCTCGGCGAACGACCGGAGCGCGTCAATCCTGTGAAAACTGACAAGCGCAATCTCGGGGTGCGTGACAGTGCTATCGCCGTACGGTGAAATCAACAGCGAACTGACGCGAGGGGCCAGGACGTCCGCCAAAGGCCGTTGGCGCTGTCCCGAAAGTCGCCGTGATGTAGTCCGTGTTCGTGACGTTTCGGGCGTACGCGGCGACAGCCCACCGACGATGACTGGGTCCGTATTCGACGCGGGCGCCGAGCAGGCCATATGGCCCCTGAAACTGGATACTGTCGTTGAACGGGGTGTAGAACACCGTCGACTGCGCTGTCGCGTCGGCCGCGATCAACAGTCGTCCCGATCGGCCAACGTCGCCGCTCCACTCGATCCAAAAGCGCCCCGCCCATTCCGGCGCATTGTTCAACCGGTTGCCTGCCACGTCTCCGGTGACTCCGTTATTGGCAACCGCGACGTATTGATCGTACGTGGCGTCCAGCCAGGTCACATGCCCCCCGGCTTCGATGCCGCGCCCGATCCGTGACGTGTTCTCGACTTCGACGCCGCGAATGGTCGCGGCTGCGGCATTGCGGATGTCGAAGACCCCGATCCCGACGGGCGTCTGCACCTGCAGATTCGTGTAATCCGTGACGAAGGCAGACACGGCGAGCTTGGAACGGCCGCCCATGAGCGCACCCTTCCATCCGCCTTCGTAGCTCCACGCCCACTCCGGAGCGTAGCCGCGGCCCGGCGCCGTTGACGATGGGTTGAAGCCGCCGCTCTTGAACCCTCGCGTCGCCGACACGTACCCGAGCGCGTCGTGCGGCAGCGCCACCTCGAGGCCGATCTTGGGCGTCCAGGCGCTGTGGGCAATGGAATCGGAGTACCCGTAGACCGAGCCGGGCACCGCCATCTCCGGAGCATCGAGGCTGTAGCGCCCTCCGGCGTTGTCGATGTCCTTCTCTTCGCGCGTGTAACGAACGCCGGCGGTGGCCGAGAGCCGGGACGTTAGTCCGACCGTCGTCTGTCCGAACACCGCGCGGCTGGTCGCGTCGACGCGCGGGTCGAGCCGAACCTGGAATCCCGCTGCCGGCTGATCGACCCAGAAAGACTGATGATCGAATTCGTCGAAGAGAAACACACCACCGACCCATGTCAGCCTGGGCCGCCGGTGTGAGATCGTGATCTCTTCCGACAGCTGATGCTGCCACTCGTGCTGGTGCGTGGTGATGAGGTCGAGCTCGGTGATGTCGGCGTCGACGAAGAATTCGTAGTCCAGGTTTCGATACGCGGTCAGGCTGACCAAGGTGGTGGATGGCGTGAGTGCCGTCGTCAGGCGGGCGCTCGCGCCGTACTGCAGCGTGCGATTCCAGGCGAGCGCCGATGCCCGAACGTCGTGAAGGTCGGGCGGGTTGTCGAACGCAAATCCCGGCTTCGCCGCGATCACCTTGCTGAAGGTCAGAGGTGTCCCACTCTGGTGATCGACGTCGCTCGACAGCAAGAGAGCCGTCCGGCGGTCGAAGACCAGGCGCAGCTGGCCCCGTGCCGCGGTGACATCGTCGCCGTTCAGCGCATGATCCGGATGTTCGAGGTCGCGGACGTAGCCGTCGCGGACACCCCTCGTGAACGCGACAGCCCCCATCACCTTATCGCGCTTGAGCGGCCCGCCGATCCGCGCGTCGGCGCGAAGCTCACCGAAGTTCCCCGCGGTAAGCCTGGCGGATGCCTGGAAGTCGTTCGTGGGCGCCTTGGAGATCAGGTTCAGCGCTCCACCGACCGCATTGCGTCCATACAGCGTGCCCTGCGGGCCACGCAGCACCTCGATGCGATCGAGATCGACCAACTGCACGAACGCCATCGCCGGTCGGGCGAGATAGACGCCGTCGAGGTACATCGCCGAGCTCGGATCCGAACCCGCGTTCACGACATTCGCCCCGATCCCACGGATCGTGAGTTGGGCAAAACCGGCGTTCTGAGAAAGCGTGACGGACGGTGCGAGCCCAGCAGCCTGGCCCACAGTCCGCGCGCCCAGGCGCCCGAGCTCGGCGTCCGAGACGGCGGAGATCGCCATCGGAATCGTTTGCACGTCGCGCTCGCCCGCCTTCGCGGCCGTGACGATCGTTTCTTCCACGATGGCGACGCGCAAGGTGAAGGACACGGTGATCCGGTCGCCGGCTTGCACTCGCAGGGCACGACGTGCTCCCTCAAACCCGCTCAGTTCTGCGGAAATCTCGTAGTCGCCTTCCGGAAGGTCGTCAAACGTGAAGTCGCCGGCCTCGCTGGTTTCCGCTTCACGGTCTGTACCACCCCGAATCGTCATACGAACGCCTGAGAGTGGGGCACCGGTCTGGTCGTGGACGGAACCAGAAAGCGCTCCGGTGGGCTGTGCGTGTGCGGAGACCGGCCCGCACCACATCACCAGGACCGCAGCGATCGCCGCATGCATGCCGATGCGAAGAGGCATCAGTTCACTTCGCAGGCCCGAGAGCCTGACCGTTGTGAAGTCAGGGCCGGGACATCGTGATGGCAAAATATACTACTTGCTCATCCCAGTCGTGCCCTGTAGGCTCGACGCCGTAAGAAGGCCCATCGCTACGGTCACTGTCAACGACCGTAAGTAGAGACTCTCATGGCCACTCCAACGATGTCACGCTACCGTCCACGCGCCGCCAGCGCGCGGTCGGCCCCGGTCGATCACGGAGGATACCGGCAAATAGCAGGCGTTTCTCGCAGATTCCCATGTGCGGCGCTGGCGGGCTGGCTGGTGCTCTCGGTGCGGTCTCGAGCGAAGCCCAGGTCCCCGTCAAACAGGTCCTGGTGCTGCAATCGTTCGACCGCGGCAATTTGGTTGCCGATTTTTTCACCGGCCACTTCCGTGTAGAACTGGACCAGCGTGCCGGGACACCCGTGAACGTCGTCCAGGTCGTCGTCGGCCCGACTGGGTTTGTGGGCGCGCCAGAGCGACAGGTTGTCGACTACATCCGCTCCACCTTCGCTGATCAACCCAAGCCGAATCTCATCCTGACTGTCGGCGGGCCCGCGGCGGTATTCGCGCGCAAGCACCGAGAGCAACTCTTCCCCGACACGCCGCTCCTGTTTGCCACTATCGATGAGCGATTTCTGCGGGACGCCCCCCTTGGCGAGAACGAAACCGCCGTCGCGGTCCTCAACGATTATGCTCAGCTGATAGAGGAAATCCTGCAGCTGCTGCCCCAGACCAAGCAGGTGTTCATGGTGATGGGGTCCGGACTGCTCAGCAAATTCTGGCGTCAAGAGTTCGACGAAGGGTTCAGGCGATTTCACGACCGGCTGACGTTCGTCTGGTCCGAGGAACTGTCCCTTTCGGAGATCTTGCGCCACAGTGCGAACCTTCCACGCCACTCGGCGATCTTCTATCTCACCTTCGGCACCGACGCGCAGGGCGGGGCGTATGCGGACGACCGAGTGCTCGCTGACCTTCACGCCACGGCGAATGCTCCTCTTTTTGGGATGCAGAGCGTCTACTTCGGCACCGGGGTGGTCGGCGGAACGATGATGTCCATCGACAACCTCACGCGCAATACCGCCGACGTGGCTATTCGACTCTTGAACGGTGCGCCGCCGGCGAGCATCAAAGTACCCCCACAACGACCAGGTCAACCGATGTTCGACTGGCGCGAGCTGCAGCGGTGGGGCATCGCGGAGAGACGGTTGCCGGCGGGCAGCGTCGTGCGCTATCGCAGTCCGAGCGTGTGGCAGGCATACAGGGGCACGGTGCTGAGCGCCGTCGGCGTGCTGGCCGTCCAATCGCTTCTGATCGTCGGGCTCCTGTACCAGCGACGCGCACGACGCCGGGCCGAGCTCGAAAGCCGGAGGAACCTCGCGCTCGCCGCCGACGCCAACCGGCGTCAAACGATGTCGGCGCTGACGGGCACAATTGCCCATGAGCTTGTTCAACCCCTCGCCTCGGTGATCCACAACGCCCAGGCGGGTCGGATGATGATTACCGCCAATCGTGCGACGCCCGACACGATGGGCGAGATCCTGTCCGACATCGAGAGCGAGGGCGCCCAAGCCACACAGATCATCGATCGGCTTCGGACCATGCTCCGAAGTCATCAACTGGACAAGAAATCGATCGACCTTCACGCGGTGATACATGACAGTCTTGCGCTCGTCGCTCACGACATGAGAGAGCGGCAGATCAAGGCCACCGTCAATCTGTCGTCGAATCCCTGCCTCATCACCGGCGATCAGGTGCTCTTGCAGCAGGTGCTGGTGAACCTGGTGATGAACGCCATGGACGCGATGGCCGAGACACCTCCGGCGCGCCGGCGCGTCACCATCAGCACCGAAGTCAGGGCGGCCGATATCGAAGTCTCGGTGTGCGACACTGGAACGGGTTTGCCGGCGCAGATCGAGCGCACTCTGTTCACACCATTCGTCACGACGAAAGCGCACGGCCTCGGGATCGGACTCGCGATCACGCGAACGATCGTCGACGCGCATGGTGGCACCATTGATGCCCGCAACAATCCCGAAGGGGGCGCGACATTCACGGTCACCCTGCGCCGCAGCGAAACACCCAAGATCCTCTCGGGTCCGCCGAGTGCCGCATGACATCCCTCGCCAAGCGACCCCGCGTGCTACTAGCCGAAGACCACCCTGGAGTGGCGAAAGCCGTCTGCCGGGTGCTGGCACTGGACTGCGACGTCGTGGGCAGCGTCGCAGACGGCAGCGCAGTGCTAGCAGCAGCGCAACGACTCCAACCCGACGTGATTGTGGTCGACCTCCACCTGCCTAACGTCAGCGGACTGGAGGCGTGTCGCCAGATCACGCAACTGAACCCAGCAGCGAAAGTCATCGTGTTCACGGCGATGAACGATCCGGACGTCAAGCAACGATCCTTTGAGGTCGGAGCATCTGCCTTTGTCTATAAAGGGGCGGGGGACGGCCTGCTATCGACCATCAAACGCCTGTGTGACGAGCGAGGTTGATTGAACCGATCGATCAGGCTCGCGAAAGAGCTCCCGAGCTTCCAGCCAGCTTCGCCCTTCTCCGGCTCGTAGAGGAATTGGATCGGCTCGAAATGGGGGGCCAATTGCCAGCGGAGGCGGTCGACAGCGGACGTCGTCGGCTGACGTGTCGCTAAATGGAAATCACGACTGTGATACGTCAGGCTCAGAACCTCGACGAACATCGAGGTTTACAGACGCACACCGAGGAATCGTTTTGAAGGGCTAGTCTAACTCGCTGATCGCGTATGCGTTGTCCTAGTCAACCATACATGTCTAGACTTCCTCCGATCGAATTGTCGAAACCAGCAGAAAGAACGGCTGCTTCAAGAAGTTCGAGGACCATCCGGAATTCTGGGATGCGAGCGTTGTCAGCACACCACGCCTTGTCGGCCTGATAGCACAGCATGTCGCAGCACATCTGCTGTCAATGAACACCATCTCGATCGGTGTGCATGTTCGTTATTCGGCTTGAACAGGGAGGGGAGCTTTCTGAGGTGGTCGTCTACGTGAGGTAAGGGCTATGAGAAGCGCAAGCGCGCCGAATATGGCAACCTGCGTCCGCCAAAACACGACCGAAGAAAGCTGCACCCCTCCGAAGCCCGATGCGATGTTCAGCGACAAGTGAGCCAAGATGCTGGCCAGCGCGGACTCGCCTGCTCGATTGAACACGAACGCTAGGAAGACTCCGAACAGAGCGACGAAGAGGAGAGTTAATAGTGGTGGCATGATCTGGTGCGGCATGCCGGGAACAAAGTAGGCGGCCACGTGCCACAGACTCCAGAGGATTGCCATCATCCACGCTGCGGTCATCTCGCCAAATCGTTTGCCGAGGCGAGGCAGCAGGAAGCCGCGCCAGCCAAGCTCCTCGCCGACAGCGCCGGTGACAAGCTGTACGACGAACATCGCTGGAATCGCGGCTGACGGGATAAACGGATTCCCGTCTCCGGCTGCGCGCGCGGTGAACACCGCAATGGCCGTTCCCAATAGTGGCGCGATACCCGCGAGCAGAAGCCATCGACCCGAACCGCGCCGGTAGCTCAGTCGTGCTTTGATTTCCTTTCTTACCGCACCTGGTCCCTCCATCGAGCGCGTCAATACCAGAGCGACGATGGTTGGCGACCAGACCGTGGGCAGTATCCATGCGAGGACCGGCCATAGCTCTCCCTGCGCTGCGACCGATCGCAAAACGAGCAAGAGCGTCCAGGTCACACCAAAAACAGAGACAAGAAACAGCGCAATCTGTGTCATTGAGGAGATATCCCAGAACGAGATTCGTGTCTGCGGCCTGGCTTAACGCGCCTGCGGCGGTGGTGTGTAGTCTCGACGGAATCGGCCGGCGCGTCGTCCGGATTGCTAAAAAACGAGAGTCCGGACTTTCAGCCGAAGACTTCGGACGCTTGGTCGTCGACCTGACGACGCCTCCACGCTGCGGGGGTGCAGCCTGCATGTCGCCGAAATGCGTCATAGAAGGCGGATTTCGACCCGAACCCGGCCTCATGCGCCAGGACGAGGAGCGAGACACGCGCGTTCGCCGGTTTGCGAGCGAGTTGCTGGACCTCTCGCACCCTGGCTGCATTTATCGCGTCGAAGAAGTTCACACCGCCCCCATGCCGCAGCGCCGCGGTAAGCCGCTCGGGCCCCCAACCCAGTCGATCCGCAAGCATCTCCGCCGTCAGGCTGGAGAGGAGCTGTGGCTTGTCGCTTACCAGCAGCGCTTGGAGCCGCGAATAGTCCTCCGTCACCATGAGCCGGTCGACGGACTGCCGCTCGCTCGGTGCCTGAACGGAGGGGGTCGGCGCGAAGAAGACGCCAGGACGGGTGAGACCCCGCTGGCCCACGTACGCGATGTGCGCCACCTGCATCGTCATGATCACGGCCATGTGTACGTTTGCGGACCAGCCGACGACGACTGAATTTGCGGAAGCCAAGATCAGGCCGACATTCACCGAGAGGATCGACCAAGCCCAGACCTGCAGCCAGCCAGGATCGGAGGCGCTGACGTCAGAGAACTGGTCTTTCAACGACTCACGGCGCTGCTTGACCAGCCGGAGGACACGCAAAGGATAGAGCGATGCCACGCCGAAGCCGGTGAGCGGCAGGAGCACCAGCCATGGCGAGTCGAACTCGGTCACCATAGCCCCGGCCTCGACTCTGATCGGCACCACCAGAGGCAGTGCGAACACGAGCACAGCCACAACAGCAGCCAATGCCACGTGCCGTGCTAGACGTGGTGACGCGCCAAGTGCCGAGGCCACGTAGAGGTAGTGCGCGGGCCACGTCACGAATATCGCGAACTGTCCCACCATTAGAGCGGCAAACGCAGCACCCGCTGGCGCGGCCAGCCCCAGAAGTACGCAGACGCAGAAGGCGCATTGCGCAAGGAACCAGATGGCCAGCCAAGCGTCAGCCGGGCGAAACGGGCGTTTCACGGCCAATACCAACAGCAAGAAGAAGCTGAGGGCCGCTCCGCTACTGGCAAGTGTTTGGATCACGAAAGCATTATGCGGGAAGGGTGTGAATCGGCGCTTTTCGAATCTGCAACCCGCGGAGTTTCGGACTCCTACCGAGTAGTCGTTAGCGTTCATCGAAGGTGTCTCGGCATCCGCATCGGGGTGCTCGTCGAGCCGCGAGCGCCTAGACACCTCCGATGAACGCTAACGACCAGGCAGGAGTAATCCGACGACCAGGGACGAGAATTGACGGGCTGCCTCTACTTGCCGAGCGGCACGCGCCGCCGCAGTTCGTCGAAGAAGTTCTGGAGGAAGACGACCTCGTGTTCCTGTTTGGGCGCGTCCGCGGATGCCACCGGCGTCACCACCGCCACGCGCTTGCCGTCCGGCGCCAGATCCCACTGCGTTCCGCCGAGTTTGGCGATCCACACTCGGGGTTTCTCAGCCACGAACGTGTCGCCGTTCACGGTGTAGCTCGCGGTCAGAATCTGGTCGCCTGATTGATAGAGCAGATCGTGTCCAGTCCGGACCAGCGCGGAAATATGCCGCCGTTGTTCGAGATCTGCCATTTGCCGCCTTGTCCAGACGTCGGCGGAGGAAACGCGCGGACGTAGACTTCATTCGTGCCCGATTCGTTCGACTGATACGCCAGCCATCGCCCGTCCGGCGAGAACGACGGGCTTGAATCGGTGAAGGTGCTCTTGAGAAATGGCTCCGGCGTCCCGGCTTTCAAATGGCCGCCCTCGTCGGCCACAGGCACCGTCCAGATGTTGCTGCGCCTGGGTTTTCGTGGTAAGCCAGCCGCTTACCGTCCGGCGTGAACGACCCGGACACGCGGGGAACACCTTGCTCGGCATGAGCGCGTGCGGCTGGCTGGCGCCATCCGCACGAGCCTCGAAGATGCCATTGCCCACGGACGAGAAGATGACGAGGCGGCCGTCCGGGCTCCAACGCGGGGAACGATACACGGCTCCGCCGAAGGTCAGGCGCGTCATGGCGTCCCGGTGGATGTCGTAGACCCAGATGTCCTCGCTTCCTCCGTCCATGACCAACAGCGCGACCTGCGTGCCGTCCGGTGACAGGCTGAGATCCTGGTAGGCGCCAGGCTTGGCCGGCAGCGGTTCCTTCCTGCCTGTGGCGTCCACCCATTGCAGCGTTGTCAGCGAGGAGGCACCGCCGATCGCCTTGCGGTAGACCAACGTACCCGTGCGCGACACATCGAACTGACCAACGCCGCCCAGGGTCTCGTGAGCGACATCGTCCACCACCGGCACCGCCGTCCCACGCGTTGTCAGCGTGTTCAGATCGAAGCGGATCGCGAACAGCGTGGCCTGGTTCACGTAGAGCAGATGGCCGGCTCCGTTCGCCGTGGCCAGATACCGCGGGGAGGCGCCGCCCTGGACCACGCGTCTTCCTTTGGCGATCGACCAGCGTCACGACCTCGATCGTGGTCTTGTCCACGGGCCCTGCGTTGTCGGCCGCAAACAGGATGGCATTGCCGCCGGGGAGAATCTCCGGATTCAACAGCGCGCGTTCGCCGTCGCGCAGTTCTGCGACCGTCTCCCGCGCGCCGCCGCCATCGCGAATTCGCAGCAGGTTCCTCGCGGCGATGAAGATGTTGCCGTCCTCGCCCCAGTTCGCGCCGACGGCGGCCTCGCTCCCAACCGGGACCACGGCGCCACCTTCCACGGAGATCTTGTTCACCTTGACACCGGAGATGAATCCGATCCATTGCCCATCCGGCGAGAAGAACGGCGCGGCTGCACCTTGGGTGCCCGGAAGCTCTGTGGCTTTCGGTTGATCGAGCCGGCGCATGAACAGCCTCGAGGGCGTGCCCGAGGCGTAGACCAGTCGCGTGCCGTCGGGAGAGATCGAGACACTGCTCGCTCTGCCTGGGGCGGGCAACGACACGTCCGATCCCAAATCGACATCCAGCCGCACCAGCGGACGATCCACCGGCGTCTGCGTGCGCCACGGCGCCCACAGCAGCATCGCGACAACGGCGAACGCGGCAGCGACAGCCCACGGTAGCGCCCGTGCAGCCGCCGACGTCGGCCTTGGCCCGAAGGCGGTCGCGTGCGGCACCACCGTCTCGAACACGCCCTCGAGCGCCAGGCGCACGTCACCAATATCGCGAACGCGCTGACGCGGGTCCTTCACCAGACAGCGGCGCAGATACGTCCCGAGCGCCGGCGGGAGGGCCGGCGGCAGGGCGCTCCACTCAGGGTCACGCTCGATCACGCGTGCGAGGACGTGCGAGATGTCCTCGCCGGGAAAAGGCTGGCTCCCCGTGAGCATTTCAAAGAGCACGGCGCCAAACGCCCAGATGTCGGCGCGCTTGTCGACCGATCTTCCCACGAGCTTGCTCAGGACTCATGTAGGCGGCGGTGCCGAGAATCATCCCGGCGTGCGTCATCGCGGGAGTGGTGATCGTTGGCGACATCGACACGCTGGGCGACGAACCTGCCGTGGGCTCCATCGCTTTGGCGAGGCCGAAGTCGAGCACCTTCACGGTGCCGTCCGCGCGGACTTTGATGTTCGCGGGCTTCAGATCGCGATGGATGATGCCTTGCTCGTGCGCCGCCTCGAGCGCCTCCGCGATCTGCTTCGCGATCGGCAGCGCCTCATCGAGCGGGATCGCGCCACGCGCGATGCGCTGCGAGAGATCCTCGCCCTCGACGAGTTCCATCACCAGCGCGTGCAGGCCAGTCGATTTCTCGAGCGCCGTAGATCGCCGCGATGTGCGGATGGTTCAGGGACGCGAGCGTCTTCGCCTCGCGCTCGAAGCGGGCCAGGCGATCCAGGTCCGCGGCGAACGCATCCGGCAGCACCTTGAGCGCGACCTGGCGGCTGAGACTGGTATCGGTGGCGCGATAGACCTGCACCCATCCCGCCTTCACCGATCTGCGCGGTGACTTCATAGACGCCAAGACGCGTGCCGAGAGTGAGAGCCAAGCTGTTGGATTATAGGGGCTAAGCGCAGGCCAGAACGGATAGGTCCTGATCAACGCCGATCCGGCAAGGCATCCCGAGACGCCGGATTCCTCGGCGTATGGCGACCAGGCAGGACTTATGGGATAGGCTGGTCAGCCGCCTCCTACGCCAATGCCGTATGTTGCGACGTCCCCTCCACACCTCAAATGAAGTAAGGAGAGTGTACCCGTGAAATTCATGCTTACGTGGCGAACGCGCCCCGGCCTCTACAAGGCGGCGTTTCAGCAGTTTCTCGAAACCGGCGGTCCGCCGCCCAAGGGAGTGGAACAGGTTGCTCGGTATCACGTGCCCGGCTCGGTTCTGGGCTGGCACGTCCTGGAAACGAACGATATGACCGCCCTCGCCGAGCATGTGAACAATTGGGGCGACCTGATTGATATGGAACTGAATCCGATCGTCGAGGATGCCCAGGCAGCAGAAGCCGCGGCCAGGGTGTTCGGCAAATAGCAGTCCTCCCCGTCGGGGTTGGATCAACGCGTGCACTTGGGTGCGGGCATGCCACCCGCACCCTTGCGGCGACGAAGCCGGACTGCATTCAGGTATCCGATGATCTCCCACTATTAGTTCGGCGGGCATGGACAGCGAACGCGACAGATGGCCGAGGCGAGCCTTCCTCGGGGGTGCGGCGTTCGTCGGCCGTCCCGGCCAGCAGACGTTCCCGCTGACCCAACGGCGGGCCTGACGGTTGCCACGCTCAAGGATTTGGCGGACAAGTCGGCGGCGTTGAAGTAATGGACGTCGCACATCAAAGGCAGACCCAACCAGGCGCTGCAGCAGACGGCAGGGCATGATTCGTTTGTGGGTGTTCTTAGCGCGCTGCTGCGGCCGCGGCAGAAGCTTGGTGTTACCCGCGATAGACGGTAGTGTTGAGAAACAGGTCTCGCCCGCAATCGGCCCCAAACACCCCATTTCGGAACGGCCCAAAAGAGAGTTCTACCTTCAACGAATCGCCCAGTATTGAGACTCCTTCGTCGGTTGGATTGCGGAACAGCGGAGATGGTGACTGACGGTGGGCAGGACCGGGTCGTCTTCTGTGTCTCAGTGGCGACTACGCTTCGACTCAAAGGCCCCGGTATAGACGAGCCACCACGGCTGGCCCCCACGCTTCTTTCTTTGCTTGGCCAGCTTGTTCTTCCTCAATTCAGCCTGGCGCTTCTTCGATTCGGCTCGCGCGCAAGTCCAATGCGTTATTCCAACCTTCTTGAGTGTGACGCTCTGACGTCGACCGATCAGTGCTCCGCAGAGCGCGCATGTCGGTCCACGCTGAATCTCGGTTCGTGACATCGCTTTGTCTCGCTTAGACCCGCCCTGCGAAGTGCCGCCTTCGAGTCGGCGCTCTCGCTGACCCAGTCTTGGTGCCTTGTTCTCGACATGCGGCATGTTGGCTGCGGGTTGAACGCGCAGGTCGCTCTTCTTCACGAGAATCGGAGGTCGTGAGATTGCCATGGTTTCGATGGGCTAAGGTTAATCCAAGAAGGTGTCGTCGTTTCAGACCGTCGCAGGGCGAGCCGGCGTTGCCGAACTCTTGTGCGCAAGTCGTGCCCTATGGAGAACCGACGCGGGTAAGCCCAGGAACGCCGCGAGCAGCTGAAAATCACCCTGAAGGGCAATCTGGCGGGGATGCTCGGCGCAGCCAGAGACAGCAAGAGGTCGCCGGAAACGGGCGACCTCATGGTCCAAATGCAGATGGTTGCGGGGGGGGGATTTGAACCCCCGACCTTTGGGTTATGAGCCCAACGAGCTACCGGACTGCTCCACCCCGCGTCAATTTGTGTGTCGGGAACGAACGGAATTACGAACGATCCGAACGACTTGAACCGTCCGAACGACCCGAACGACTCGTTTCGCACCCGAACGGTCCGAACGACCCGAACGTTTCGAACGATCCGAACGCTTAGAGTAGCACGCGAATCCTGGAGCGTAAAGGAAGGCCTACCGGGCGGCGGGATCGACGTCCTTGATGATGAAGAGCTTTTCTCCAGGTTTGATCATCCCCAGCTGCCGGCGGGCGATGTCCTCGATGGCGTCGGGATCCTCGCGCAGGCGCCTTGCTTCTTCGCGGAGCCCGGCGTTTTCGGTGCGTGCTCCCGTCAACGACTGTTCGAGCGCGCGATATTCCCGCCGCTTTTCGATCATGGCCAGCAGCCCTCGGTCGCCGACGAGCGCGTCGATGACCAGAACACTTGCGATGAAGATGAGCAGATACTGCGCCGCACGGCGGCCCTGGCGCTTGAGACTCAGGCCGGTGGGGTTCGGGTCGGTAGCAGATGCCTTTCTCACGTTCTCGTTCAAAAACTCCGTGCGAGAATAGCGCGTTTTCGATCGCGAGTACAAGCGCAAATCGCAGGGGGCGATGGTTTGTACCGCATTCGGGGCACGAGTACAAGTCAAATCGTGAGCTCAACCGTTCCTCCTTCCCTCGTTCTGGTCCTGACGACGCTCGGCGCCGACACCGACGCGCAGGCCCTCGCGCGCACGCTCGTCGATGAACAGCTCGCCGCGTGCGTCAACGTCCTCCCACAGATGATGTCCGTCTATCGATGGCAGGGGAGCGTCCAACAGGACCGCGAGCAGCAGTTGCTGATCAAGACCACGTCCGAGCATGTCCAGGCGCTCGAACGCCGGCTCCGTGAACTGCACCCGTACGAGCTACCGGAATTCATCCTGATCCCCGCCGGTGCGTCGGCGGCCTATCTGGCGTGGGTGGGGGAGGCGGTTGGTGACAGTTGATCCTGGGATCTGGGATCTGGGATCTGGGATCTGGGATCGGAAAACCTTCGAACCTAGACCCGTCTGATCCCTGATCCCTGATCCCTGATCCCCGATCCCCGATCCCCGATCCTTACTTGTTGTTCCTGTTCCTCCCCCTCAGCCACGCGATCGCCGGTGGCAGGAGCGAGAGTCCGATCACCACCGCAACCACATAGTGGATGCGGCTCTCGATGTTCGGCACGAGGTTGCCAAGCGTATATCCTGCCAGCGTCATGCTCGAGATCCAGGCGATGGCGCCCACCACGTTGTAGGTCGCAAACCGCCTGTACCCCATGTCGCCGACGCCGGCGACGACAGGAGCGAACGTTCGCAGAATCGGAATGAACTGAGCGAGCACGATCGTCTTGCCCCCGTGTCGTTCGTAGTATTCGTGAGTCATTTGCACATGCGCACGACGAAACAGCAGCGAGTCGGGCCGGCTGTAGAGCGCAGTGCCGGTACGCCGCCCGATCCAGTACCCAGTGGCGTTGCCAATGACGGCTGCCGGTATCAGCGCCAGTTGCAGAGTCACGATGTTGAAATCCCCGCGTGCGGCAAAGAGTCCGGCAGTAATGAGCAATGAATCTCCGGGCAGGAAGAAGCCGACCAGAAGTCCCGTCTCTGCAAAGACGATCAGGATCAGCCCGTAGAAGCCGACGATGCGTATGAGCTCGGGGACGTTGTAAACGGTCCTGAAGAAATCTTGAATGAAGTCCATTGGGTGCGGCTAGACCTGCTCGAGGGCCTGTGCGAGATCCTCCTTGAGATCGTCAACGTCTTCGATGCCCACCGAGATCCGCACCATGTCGTCGGTCAGGCCAATCCGCTGGCGCTCCGCCGCCGGAACCGAGGCATGCGTCATCGAGGCAGGATGGCCGATCAGGGTTTCGACGCCCCCGAGGCTCTCGGCAAGAGCCATCAGCCGAACTCCATTGAGCAACGTGCGGGCACGCTCGAGGGAACCCAACTCGATCGAGATGAGCCCGCCAAATCCGCGCATCTGTCTGCGCGCCAGTGCGTGTTGGGGATGAGACGTCAGCCCGGGATAGTGAACCCTGGCCACTTTCGGGTGCGCGGCGAGAAACTGGGCGAGAACCTCCGCGTTCTGGTTGTGGCGCTCCATCCGGATTGGCAGCGTCTTCGTGCCGCGAAGGACCAGCCACGAGTCCATGGGCCCCAGAATCGCCCCTTCCGCATTCTGAATGAAACGAAGCCACTCCACGTGGTCATCTCGTACCGCGACAACGATTCCCCCGACGCTGTCGCTGTGACCGTTGAGAAACTTCGTCGTGCTGTGAACCACCAGATCCGCGCCGAACTCTATCGGCCGTTGCACGTAGGGGCTGGCGAACGTGTTGTCGACGACGACCGCCATCGCGTGTCCATGAGCGATGTCAGACACCTGCGCGATGTCCGTCAGGCGCAGCACAGGATTGGTCGGCGTTTCGATGAACAACATCTTCGTCGTCGGCCGGATGGCCTGCTCGATCGCGCCGGCGTCTGACGTGTCCACGTATGTGAAGTCGAATTGGTAATTGCGAAGCACACGCTCGAAAAAACGGTAGGTCCCACCGTAGGTGTTGTCGGTGACGATGACATGATCGCCAGACTTCAGGAGTGTCATCACCGCACCCGTGGCTGCCATGCCAGATGCGAAGGCAAACGCGGCTTTACCGCCTTCGATCGCGGCAATGTTTCCTTCGAGCGCAGCGCGGGTCGGGTTGTGCGTTCGCCCGTACTCGTAACCCTTGTGTACGCCGAGCGCGTCCTGCACGTACGTGGACGTTTGGTAGATCGGCGTGATGATGGCGCCGGTGGATGGGTCGGGCACCTGGCCAGCGTGGATGCAGAGAGTGTCGAAACGAGCCGTCGATCGCAGCTTCACGATGAACGAAAGAGTACTGCTAGACTACGGGCTACCGCCTACCAATCAGAGACCTCGTGTCACCCGACTCGAACCTCCTGCTCTCAGCCGTTTCTCCGTCGCGAGCCACGGTGATACGCACGTGGCTCACGAGCACGTTCGTCGGCCGCGCGTTCCTCGTTGGCGTGGCGATCAAGTTGGTCACGCTCGTCCTCCGTGCGACGGTCGGATCGACGGCGCTCACCGAAGGCCTCGATACGGCCGGCAGCATCAGCCTGCTGGTCGCCGCGGTCGGGTTGACCGTCCAACTGTTCACCAGAGCCAAGCGCGTTGTCCTCTGGCGCGTTCGTCGCAAGCTCACGGTGTCCTACATCTTCATCGGATTCGTGCCCGCGCTCCTGATCATCACCTTCTTCGTGGTCTGCGGGTTCCTGTTGTTTTTCAACATCGGGTCTTACCTGTTGCGGAGCCGACTGCAGACGCTTGAAGACCAGTTTCAGTTCATCGCCGAGAGCACCGTGCTCGAGCTTCAGCGGGCGCGCAGCGACGTCGAGTTCAAAGACGTGCTGGAGCGGCGGCAGGCTGCTGCGTCCAATCGATACCCGAACGCGTCGCTTGCTGTTGTCCCAGTCGAGAAGACGTGCGATGACGAACTGCGGTCCCCGGTCGATGTCCAAGCGCCCGGACCGTTAAGCAACGGGCCCTGGATCCACCTCAATGCCCCCGTTGCTCTGCCGGCATGGGTGCCATGCGGGGGGAAGGCAGGGCTCCTCGCGTACACCGAGGGGAACGACGGGCCGACGCGCCTGGCTGTGCGAGCGCTGGCGTTCCCGGAAGTGAGGGTTCCGCGATACGGCGTGGTGGTTGACCTGCCGCTCAAGGACGAGGTCGTGCGCCAGCTTGGCGCCGACACCGGTGTTCAGATTCGCATCATCGTCGCCATCGAGGGCACAGCGGGTGACGTGTCGCCAGAGGAAGGGCGGCCGGCCACGGGTGACTCGCAGTCGGACGAAACGGGGTTTCGCATCGTTGCGGGCCCCGCGAATGTCGTCCTGCCGTCCGCGGGGCGATCAACTGAGTTCGAGTGGGCAACCCTTCTCGACTACATCGACTGGGGCACCGGCAACACCGGCACGGTTGCGGTGACCTTCCGGACGAGCCCGGTGGACACCTACCAGCGCATCTCGGCGACCTCGGTCACTCGGCTGAACAACTTGAACTTCGGGCAGGTCCTGTTGATTCTGCTGGCGGTCGTCGGGGGATTGTTCCTCGTCATCCAGGTCGTCGCATTTGCCATGGGCCTGACGCTTGCGCGATCCATCACCGGCGCCGTGCACGAACTCTTCATCGGCACGGAACGGGTTCGCCGCGGTGATTTCACCCACAAGATTGCTGTTCGCTCGCGTGACCAGCTCGGGGAGCTCGCCGAGTCGTTCAACTCGATGACCGCGAGCATGGAGCACCTGCTCGAGCAGAAAGCGGTGAAGGAGCGGCTGGAACAAGAGCTTCGGATCGCGCGCGGCATCCAGATGTCGCTGCTGCCCCAGGGTCCGCTGACGATGCCCGGCCGATTGGAACTGATGGGGCATTGCGAGCCGGCGCGCGAGGTGGGCGGCGACTACTTCGATTTCCTCCCGATCGACGATCATCGTGTGGGGATTCTGATTGCGGATGTGGCGGGCAAGGGCACGTCCGCCGCGTTGTATATGGCCGAACTCAAGGGCATCGTGTTGTCGCTGAGCCAGGTGCACAACTCACCGCGGCAGTTGCTCATGGACGCCAACCGGATCCTGTCGCGTCACCTGGAGTCGAGGAGCTTTATCACCATGACGTACGCAGTGGTCGATCTGCAGGCGCGGACGCTGACGCATGCGCGAGCGGGCCACTGTCCCCTGATTTGCCTGCCCGGGCGGCACGCCCTATCGCGCGCGGCGCAGGTTCACACACCTGATGGCCTCGTGTTGGGGCTGCAGATCGAGGATCGAGGACTGTTCGACCGCCTTCTGGTCGAGATGACGCTTCCCCTGGGCGCTGGCGATCTGTTCGTCTTCTACACGGATGGTGTGAGCGAAGCGATGAATGCCGAGGGCGACTGCTTTGGAGAGAGCCGGCTCAGTGACGTTCTGCAGTCGAACAGCGAGACGCCGTTTGGCGAGTTGCGCGACCGCATCCTGGACGACGTTCACGCGTTTGTTGGTTCCGCGGCGCAGCAGGACGATCTGACTATGGTGTTGTTGAAGGTGGATGACGCATGGATCCAGTAGTCGTCTTCTCCACCTCGTCTGACATCGAAGCCAGCGTTGTGATGGCTTTGCTCGACAGCCATGGAATCCCGAGCTTCAGGGCCTCGGGCAACACGCACGCGATTTGGCCCATGGCCGTCAACGCGCTCGGCGACATCCGTGTCGCGGTGTCTGCTTCGGTCGCCGAGGACGCCCGCCGCATCATCGACAGCCATCGAGCCGACGTCGGGACGCGGGTCGTCCCTTTGCGAGACGAGTTCGAAGGGCTCCAACGGCGGATCGGATATCGCTTCAAGGATCGGGGACTCCTCGAACATGCGTTGACCCACCGCTCTCGCGCGGCAGAAGACGCGTCAGGTGGCGTCGTCGACAACGAGTCGCTCGAGTTTCTCGGAGACGCGGTGCTGGGGTTCGTGGTTGCCGATGCCCTGTTTCGCCAGTATCCCGACTCCAACGAGGGACAGAAGTCGAAGATCAAGGCGGCGGTGGTGTCCACGCAGTCGCTCGCGCGCCATGCCGAGCGGATGCGCCTGGGCGACCACTTGATTCTCGGTCGTGGCGAGGAGAAGACCGGGGGGCGGAACAAGCAAGCGCTCCTGGCCGACGCGTACGAAGCGCTCATCGCTGCCGTGTATCTCGACGGCGGTCTCGAGGCCGCGGCTGTGTTCCTCCGGCGCGAGCTGGGAGAGGCGATTGATGCTGCGAGCGAGCCCAGCTTCGCGCAGGACTTCAAGTCGGCGCTGCAGGAGCGGCTGCAGGCGCTCGGCCGCCCTCTCCCTGAATACCGTGTGTCGGGTGAAGCCGGCCCGGATCATCGAAAGACCTTCAGCGTCGAGGTCGTGGTCGGCACAGACGTACTCGGGACGGCGACCGGCAAAGCGAAGAAAGAGGCCGAGCAGGAAGCGGCCCGCCTGGCCCTGGCCAAGATCGCGAATTCGTGAGATGACCCAGCTCGCGGTCAGATCGGAAGGGCTCAGCAAGCGCTACGGCGACGTCGTTGCGGTCAACGGTCTTTCGCTCGACGTTGCTCGCGGCGAGTGCTTCGGCTTGCTCGGGCCAAACGGCGCCGGGAAGACCACGACGATCGAGATCCTCGAGGGCCTGCTCGTGCCAGACGAGGGAGAGGTCGAGGTGTTCGGGCTCCGTTGGGATCAGCACGAGCGAGAGTTGCGCCAGCGGCTCGGTATTCAGCTACAGGAAACGCAGCTCGCCGAGAAGTTGACGGTCGAGGAGACGCTGCGTCTTTTTCGATCGTTCTACGAGCGTGGCCGCTCGGTTGATGACTTGCTCCGGATCGTCGAGCTCGAGCCGAAGCGTCGAAGCTGGGTTGGTAAGTTGTCTGGAGGGCAGAAGCAACGGCTGTCGGTGGCGTGTGCGCTTGCAGGTGCGCCCGATCTGTTGTTCCTGGATGAGCCGACGACTGGGCTCGACCCGCAGTCGCGGCGTCAGCTCTGGGAGGTGCTCAACCGATTCCGCGCTGAAGGCGGCACCATCCTGCTGACCACACACTACATGGACGAGGCTGAGACCCTGTGCGATCGGGTCGCCATCGTAGACGAAGGCAAAGTCCTCACGCTCGGTACGCCGAAGGCGCTCATCTCGGCGCTCGGCGCGCCCAAGGTGGTCACACACGAGGGCACGCTCGAGGACGTCTTCGTGGCACTCACTGGAAAGCACCTTCGTGAGCAGTGACGTAGATCGCGGCGGGGCATATCGTCCGCTCGTTGAGCTCACGCTGGCGAGAATTCGTGAGTTCGTTCGCGAGCCGGAAGCGCTCGCCTGGGCTTTCGTCTTTCCGGTCCTACTATCTGTGGCGCTTGCTGCGGCGTTCCCGAGCGGCGGCACCAGTGCCGTGGTCGTCGGCATCCCGTCAGGTGCGGACGCGGCGACACTTCGCCAGACGTTGTCCGGGCTACCAGGGATCGTCATCCGCGACATCGCGCCCACCGCCGAGTTCCGAGCGCTTCGTGAAGGCGAGGTTCACATCGTCGTTCGGCCGACGACTCCGCCGACCTACAGCTTCGATCCAGCGCGTGCGGAGAGCCGCGTCGCGCGACTAGCCGTTGATGATGCGTTGAAGCGCGCAGCGGGACGGACCGAGCCGTGGTCGGCCAAAGAGGAGCCAGTCGCCATCGCGGGCTCGCGTTACGTCGACTGGCTCATTCCCGGACTCATCGGCATGAACATCATGGGGAACAGCATCTGGGGCATCGCCTTCTCAATCGTCCAGGCGCGCTTGCGGAAGCTGCTGAAGCGCCTGGTGGCGAGCCCCATGCGCAAGCGAGAGTTCCTGTTGGCCCAGGTGCTCGCTCGCATGTTGTTCCTTGCGCCCGAAGTGTGTGTGCCGTTGTTCTTCGGCGTGTTCGTGCTCGGCATGCCGATTCGCGGTTCGGCCATCGCGATCGTGGTGATCTCGATCGTCGGGGCGCTCGGATTTGGCGGATTGGGTCTACTGCTGGGCAGCAGAGCGAAGACGATCGAGGGGATCTCGGGGTTGGCGAATCTGGTGATGCTGCCGATGTGGATCCTCAGCGGCATCTTCTTCTCGTCGTCGAACTTCCCAGCGTTGGCTCAGCCGTTCATTCAAGCTCTGCCGCTGACGGCGGTCATCAATGCCTTGCGCGCTGTGATTCTGGAAGGCGCAACGCTGGGCGGGGTTCAAGAAGAACTCCTGATCCTCGGGTTCTGGACCGTAGCTCCGTTCGCTGTCGCGCTTCGAATCTTCCGGTGGCGGTAGGCCCGCCTAGTCGATCTCGATGATGCCCCAGCCTTTACGTTCCTCGGGCGTCGCGTCAGCCCCTACGTAGGCGAGCGCTGGGGCTGGTTCTGCGTGCGGCAGGCGAGCGAAGGCGTAGCGCTGAACCTCCCGAGCGATCTCTTCATGCGTGGACGGCGTCGGCCGGCAATAGAGACGAACCCACAGGCGGAGGAGCGGGTCGGTGAACGAGTATCGCTTCTGACGCGAAGTCACGAGGTCGACGTCCTCGAGCCACGAGAGATAGTCCTTGGTCGAACCCGGCGTCCGGTGCAGCCGTAGAGAGATCTCGGTGAGGGTCAACGACTCCTCGATGGCGAGGATGTCGAGAATGGCCTTGAGCGCGCCGTATCCGCGGGCTCTATGGAGCCGCAACTCATAGCAGAAACGGCACCATTGGTTGAGTGCCCCATCAGCCGACAGGAGGGCAGTCAGAGCGCTGACAGGGTCCCCACCTCGGCCCATTTGGGACATGGTTTCGCCGATTGCCCGCGCATACGCCGCACGTCCGTCCGTCAGCACTTGCACCGTCCGGCCCAGGTCGTCGCGGTCGTCGGTGGGCATCTGCTCGTAGCCGTTGAAGGAGGGAGCCAGCAGGTCGGTGACGTCCGCAGGCGTCAACGCCGGTACGTGCATCACCTCGAATTTCGCGGTCGCATCGCGCAGCAGCCGATGCGCGCGGGCGACGTACCGCGTCGTCAGGACGAACCGGTTGTTGCTCGCCGCCAGGGCTTCGAGCAGCTCGCGGAGCACGTGGCGAAGGCCCGGAAAACTCTCGAACGTGCGCAACTCGAGGACTTCGTCCAGCAGGAAGGTGCACGGTCCGCCGCCGGGCGCCCGCGCGGCGTCAAGAAACGCCACCGTCGCATCGAACGCACCGCGGGCTGACGAGGGCACTCGGTCCGCCCCGGCCGTCGGAAAAGGCGACGAAGAGGTGACGGCGCGGAGAAACCGTTCCGGCGTCGAGGCGCATCGCTCCACGTCGATGTACTGCGTCGTGCCGCGGGCGACACGATCGCGAAGGCGATGCATCAGCCATGTTCGTCCCGTTCCGCTCCCGCCCAGGATGACGGGGATTCTCGACGGTGTTGCTTCAACAGCGCCTTGCACTCGACGCTCGAACCCTGCTTGTGGAGTCATTGACGCTCCCCACGCTGGCGAATCGATCAGACGACTCGTCGCTCAAACCGCTACTGACCACAGCGCGAAAGATCAGAAGGTATGAAGCGCGCGCTTTCTTGTCAAATGAAATTCACAACGACGTTTCAGTTGACTTTCATCGCGCACGCGCGATCAATCTCGCCGGCTCTCATCAACGCGACGATTTTGTCGATATCTGGTGCCGGCGGCCGATCGTGATCGAGCATCGGCACATGAACGCGAATGAGATCATGCACGCGCATGAGCGGAGCCGAAGAGGTGAGCGGTCGCAGAAGATCCAGAGCCTGGCACGCGCACAAAATCTCGATGGCCACGACGTGCTGCGCCAGATCGATCGCGGTTGTGGTCTTGATCGCCGCGGCCATGCTCATGCTGACGTGGTCTTCCTTGTTGCCCGAGGTCGGAATCGTGTCGACGCTGGCGGGATGGCAGAGTGTTTTGAGCTCCGACGTGACCGCCGCGGCAGTCACCTGCGCCATCATCAGGCCAGACTCGAGCCCGCCGTACCGTGTGAGGAACGCGGGCAGGCCGCTCAGCGCCGGGTTGACGAGCCGCTCGGACCGTCGCTCGCTGATCGTCGCGAGATGAGCGAGCCCGATGCACGCCAGGTCGGCGGCGATCCCGACCGGGGCCCCATGAAAGTTGCCGCCCGAGAGGATCTCGCGCTCGGAGGCGAACACCATCGGGTTGTCCGTCGCCGCGTTCGCCTCGATCTCGAACGTGTGTCGCGCGTATCGGAAGGCTTCGCGCGCCGCGCCGTGCACCTGGGGTGTGCAACGCATCGAGTAGGCATCCTGGACACGCCCGCAATTGGCGTGGGCGGCGTTGACCCCGCTGCCCTCGAGAAGGGCCACGAGATTCGCCGCGGACGCGGACTGCCCACCGAAGCCACGCGCATCGTGAATACGGGCATCGAACGGATGTGACGACCCTTGCAGGCCATCGATGCTGAGCGCGGCCGCAATGTCCGCGAGCCGCGCAAGCTGCTCGGCGTCGTGGACGGCGAGCCCGAGGTGTGCGGTCGACGCCTGTGTGCCGTTGATGAGCGCCAGCCCTTCTTTGGGTGCCAGCCTCACCGGCATGAGGCCGGCACGAGCCAACGCGTGCGCTCCGGACACGCGCGCTCCTTCGTGCCAGGCCTCGCCCTCACCGATCAGCACGAGCGCCAAGTGCGCAAGCGGCGCGAGATCACCGCTCGCTCCGACCGATCCACGCGACGGGACGACCGGATGCACGCGCGCGTTCAGCGCGGTCACCAGGCGCTCCAAGGTGTCGAGCCGAATTCCCGAGAAGCCCTTTGCCAGCACGTTCGCGCGTAGTGCCATCATCGCGCGGACGACAGGGATCGACAGCGGCTCGCCGACGCCAGCGGAATGACTGCGCAATAGATTCACCTGGAGCTGCGCGAGCGAGTCGGCCGGAATCGTGACCTCGGCGAAGCTGCCAAACCCTGTGTTGATGCCGTAGGTCGGTGCATCACGACTAGCGAAGTCGTCCACGACGTCGCGTGCACCCGTCACGCGCGCGCGTGCCGCGTCAGTGAGTGACACGAGGGCGAACTCGCGTGCGATGGCCACGAGGTCGTCGAGCGAGAGGGAGTTGCCGTCGAGGTAAATCATCTAGACCACGAAGGGCACAAAGGTCGCGAAGGTCACGAAGGCTAATAATGCTGGATTCGTGTTCTTCGTGATCTTCGTGTGCTTCGTGGTTGAATATACTCTCGAATGTCGAACACCAACATCGTAGTGCTCGGTGCGCAGTGGGGCGACGAAGGGAAGGGCAAGATCGTCGACATGCTCACGCCGCATTTCTCGACGGTCGCTCGCTACCAAGGTGGCCACAACGCGGGCCACACGGTTTATGTCGAAGGCCGCAAGTTCGTGCTTCACCTGATTCCGTCCGGCATTCTCCACCCCGGCGTGATGTGCGTGATTGGCAACGGTGTGGTGGTCGATCCGGAGGCGCTGTTCAAGGAAGTGGACGAGCTCGCCGCGATGGGTATCGCCGTGGACGGCCGCTTGCTGGTCAGCGAGAAAGCCCACGTCATTCTCCCGTACCATCGCGAGCTCGACGTGCTCTCGGAAGCACGCCGAGGTGAGCGGAAGATCGGGACGACCTCTCGCGGAATCGGACCCGCCTATGAGGACAAGATCGGCCGGCGGGGCATTCGGATCTGTGACCTGCTTGGCGATCGCGCGGCGCTGGCCGATGAGGTGCGCGAAAATGTCAGCGCGCGGAACCGAATCATCAAAGACACGACGCTCGACTGGAAGCCGGTGTTCGATCGCTTCGTGGCCTGGGGCGAGCGTCTGCGTCCATGGGTCGGAGACGTATCGCTCTTTCTGCACACGGGAATGAAAGAGGGCAAGGCCGTGATGTTCGAAGGCGCGCAGGCAACGCTGCTCGACATCGACCACGGCACGTATCCGTTTGTGACCTCGTCGAACGCCTCGGTGGGCGGCGTCTGCACGGGGCTTGGCGTGCCGCCCCGCGCGATCGGCGGCGTGCTGGGCGTTGCGAAGGCGTACACGACTCGCGTCGGCGAGGGCCCACTGCCCACGGAGTTGACAGGTGCTCTGGCCGATCGCTTGCGCGAAGGCGGACAGGAATATGGCGCGTCAACAGGGCGGCCTCGTCGATGTGGATGGTACGACGCCGTCGTCGTCCGCTACTCGGCGCGCATCAACGGCATCGATGCCATCGCGCTCACGAAGCTCGACGTCCTCGATGGTCTGCCCGAGGTGCGTATCTGTACGGGTTACAAGACCGGCGGTGGGGTGCTGACTGAATTCCCTGCCGACCTGCGCCTTCTCGCGGCAGCCGAACCTGTGTACGAAACATTGTCGGGCTGGTCGTCGCCAACGAAGGGCGCCACGCGAGTCGAGCAATTACCCGAGCAGGCACGCCAGTACGTTCGGCGCCTCGAGGAAGTGAGTGGCGTGGAGTGCGCCATCATCTCGACGGGCTCCGACCGTCGCGAAACCATCGTCAAGCCCGGATCTGTTGTGGAGCAGTGGACCAGCTAGTGCTTGTGGACGTCGCTTTTGTTGGTGTCGCAGAAGCGACCGACGGCGTCGGCATCCGCGTCGTAGAACTCGATGCCGGCACGGTAACGGGCTTCGCCCTTCGGTAGCTCGAAGGCAGACCAGGCGACGCCCGCGTTGAACCGAATGGGCTTGTTGCCCTCCGCGAACGACAGACGCACGCGCTGGTTCGGCTTGAGGAGCACGGCCGAGACGACCTGCGCGCCGATGACCGACAGGTCGATCAGCATCGCCGGGTTCCCGTCGATCGTCACTTCGATTCCTTCGATGATCCTGAACCGTGGCGCCCGGCGAGTGCCGCGCTGGTCGAGCGGCGCGACCTGCACGGGTGGCGGTTCGGCCACCGCCACGGCTGAGCTCGCACCCGACTTTCGCGGCGAGACGCGCGAATAGGAACTGTCGTGCGCGACGATGCGGATTTCGCAGGCTGTGAGTGTCGGATCGGCTTTGATTCGGTTGATGAGTGCGGCGCCTCGAGACTTGGCCGCGAAAATCTTCTCAATCGCCACCACGCTGGGCTTATGCGTGAGGATCGCCTCGAGCGCAGTCGGCGTCTCGGAATCTGAAAACGCCAGAGCTTCGCTGAACTCGCTGCGCTCTTTGAGGACGCTCAGGTGATCAGGTTCGGCTATGAGGACCGTCGACGCCATTGCCTCCCGTGTATCGGGACGTGCAAGCGTGCTCTTTAAGCCATTCGGCAAGGTTGCGCGGGGATGTGAAGGGTTGGGTACACCTGGCCGGTCCAAAAGGACCGGCCCTACATCAGCTACCCCAGCTACCCAGCTACCCAGCTACCCAGCTACCCAGCTACAGCTACCTAGCTACCCAGCCACCTGTTCGCGAATGACCTGTCGGGGTTTCTTGTCGGCGCGAAGGCCCTGGAACGACGGATGGCGAATCAAGCCGTCGCCGGTCCACTCGGTGAACGTGACCTCGCACACAAGCGTCGGCGACACCCAATGCGCGCTGCGAGCGAGCGGGCCGCCAGGTGGTGGATCGAATGGTGTGGTCTTTCGCTCGAGGGCCTCCAGCCGGCGTCTGAGGTCCAGCGCCAGCTTCTGCGTGAAGCCGGTCCCTACCCGGCCCGCGAAGACGAGGCGGCTGGCGTCGTAATATCCGAGAAGGAGTGCTCCAAGGCCTGCTCGCGCGCCCTCGGGATCAGTAAAGCCACCAATCACGAATTCCTGCCTCTGCGAGATCTTGGTCTTAACCCATCCGCCGTGGCGACCCGGCACATACTTACCGTGGCGTCGCTTCGACACGATCCCTTCAACACCCAGCAGTCTCGCCTGTTCGAAGAACGCGGCCCCGTTGCCTATAACATGGTCGGCATAGCGGATGCGGCCGTCTTTCCGCTTACCGAGGAGCGCGCGCAGCCGCGTCTTCCGCGTCTCGAGCGGCAGGCTCATCAGCGACGCGCCTTCAAGCCTCAATAGATCGAACACAAAGTAGACGAGCGCCGCGCGTGATCCGCCTCCCGACAGCGCGTTCTGCAATGCCTGAAAGCTCGTGCGGCCATCCGGCATCACGATCGCGATCTCACCGTCAAGCAGCGCGTCCGATGCGGACAGCTTGCCTCCGGCGTCGGCGATTTCCGGGAACGTGCGTGTCCAGTCGTTGCCGTTGCGGGTGATGAGCGAGACGCGTCCGCCTCGAATGACGCACCCGATCCGATATCCGTCGAACTTGATCTCGTGCAGCCACTCGTCGCCCGAGGGCGGAACCTTGACGAGCGAGGCGAGCTGCGGCGTGTAGTCCACGGGAACACAGGGTAGGGTACAAGTGGAAAAGTTGAGAAGTGGAAAAGTAAGTAGGGCCGGTCCTTTCGGACCGGCCGACACCGCATCAACTGGGCTAAAGTGAGCGCATGGCACTGGAGGAACGGCCGGAGGTGTGGCTCAGAGGTCCCGTTGACGGGTACAGCGCGATGGTGATGCCTGTCGTCCACTCGCTGCTGCAAGTTCGCGAGGATCTCGCCCGGCTCGTGCGAACGGTTCCAGCCGAGCACGTATGGGCGCGTCCAGGTGGCGCCGCGTCCATTGGATTTCACCTTCGCCACACCGGCGGCGCGATCGACCGGCTCCTGACGTACGCGCGGGGTGAGCCCTTATCTGATGGGCAGAGGGCGTCGCTCGTCGAGGAGGGTCTGCCTGGCGATCCGCCCGCGCCGCTTTCTGCCGTTGTTGAGGAAGTGAACGCCATCATCGAGCGTGCACTCGATCAGGTGCGTCGGACGTCGCCGGAGACGCTGGGAGAGGAGCGTCAAGTCGGACGCGCCGGTTTGCCGTCGACAGTCCTCGGTCTGTTGGTGCACGTTGCCGAGCACTCCACGCGCCACGTCGGCCAGGCGACTACGACCGCGCTAATCTTGAGGGGTACGTAGGGCCGGTTATTTTGGACCGGCCAGCAGAAGGCCCCGCTCGCTTCCTACGGCCGGTCCAGAAGGACCGGCCCTACTTGGACCGGCCATCCTCGAACCTCGACCGTAGGGCTCCAAAGGCTCGAGCGTGACGGAGCGTGTTTTGCACTCCTACCGAGTATAGGGAGGCACCTCATGCTTCACAGCGCGCGTCAGATTCGAGGCACCAAAATCGGAGCCATCGACGGAGACATTGGAACAGTCGATGATTTCTATTTCGAGGAGGACCGATGGACTGTGAGGTATTTGGTCATCGATACGGGATCCTGGCTCGACAGTCGTCGCGTGCTCATCTCGCCAATGTCGGTGAAGGGGCCGTGGGACATGCATGCCATTCCAGTCAGTCTGACCAGGGAGCAAGTGCGGTCCAGTCCTGAAATCAATCTCGCCAATCCCTTCATGCGCGACTCCGAGAGCCAAGTCCTGGCGTACTACGGTTACGCCCCGTATTGGGGCGGCACTGGTATTTGGGGCATCTTCGACAACCCGGCTGCCTTGGTCATGCACGAGCCTCAGGCGTTGCCGGCCGACGCGCGCGTGGATTTTCAGACTCCGTCGGTACGCAGCACACGCGACGTGACTGGTTATCACCTTCTCGCCAACGACGGAGAGCTCGGGCATCTCGATGACTTTCTCATCGACGAAGACAGCTGGAGGATTCGATATCTGGTGGTCGACACGAGCAATTGGATTGGCGGCAAGTCGGTCGTAATCTCACCTGACTCATTGAAGGGCTTGAGCGAAGAGAACGGAACGCTCCGGGTGGATTTGTCTCGGGACGAGATCGGGCAAAGCCCCCGATTTGAAACGATCGAGGCTCAGGTCGCTGTAGGGGAAGCGGGCGCTCCGATCAGCATCATTTGATTTTCGCGGTAAGAAATACAAACTCGTCTCGGCGACTCCCCATCCAAGGGCCCGAATGTATTATTGATGTGCTCCGTTCCTTAAGGGCCCCTAGCTCAGTGGTAGAGCACCTGACTTTTAATCAGGGTGTCCCGGGTTCGATCCCCGGGGGGCCCACCATGCTCCAGCGCTCTCTCCCTAGTCGGCAAACGCGCGTGTGAAGATGGGCTCGAGGAGGCGATCGGCTGCCTCGGACGGCGACTTCACCGCGCCGCCGGCAAGCATTGCCGCGACCGTGCCACGAGCTTCTTGAAACTCGATGAACGGCGACTCGCGCGGCTGCGTGTCGCCCAGGCGGCCCGTGAGCACAACACGTGTCTCTGCGAGACGCAACTCGGCCTCGGCGCTGCGGTGCCAGAGCAGCACCGCGCCGGAGGGGCGCTGCGTGTACGTGAGGCACGCGCCCGTTGGGTCCTTGGCGTTCCATGCCTGGACCTTGCGCTCGAGGACCTGAGAGAACTCCTCCCACCAACTCCGTGCGGCCTCGACGACGCGCTCGCGCGTTTGGGTCGTGGCGGCCGCGTCCGAGATAGTTTTCTGACGTGCGGCGTGCAGCTTTGCATAGAGATCATCGACAAACTGGTCGCTCACCTGTTCGGTCCTTCCATTTGGGACGCTTTCGCCTGACGAATCGTCAGGGCACGCGGAGACACTCACCACGACGGTGAGCCACATGTCAGTCAAAGCTGGTGCATCAGCCTAGACCGCGCACGCAGGCAACGTCTGTTCGATTGTGAACACCGCGGGGGGGGTGCATGCGTGCCCAACCGATTCCGTCGCCAAAATTTCGGTGTTCACTCTTGAACAGCGTCCTCATGAGTGCATTCACTAGACTGCGCCAAACCAAGGCGGCCCGAACCGTCAGGGGGCTCTTTCGCCCCCTGGATACTGCTCTGCGGAGGAGCGCGTCGAATGACCGTCCATCTCGTCAACCCGAGCGATATTTCGTTCGGCGTTGGCGTCATCACCCCACGCTGGTTGTTCGTCCTCGCCTCCGCCACCCCGACGTCATTCGGCGATCCGCAGCTCACCGATGAGACGCTGGAGCGTGTGGACGAGCGGACGATCAAGCCAGGCGATGTCGTGGGTGTCGGCATTCACACGAGCAACGCGCTGCGTGGTTACGAGATCGGTCTGATGGCGAAGGCGCGCGGAGCCCAGGTCGTGTTCGGGGGCATCCACGCCACCCTCTTTCCGGACGAGGCGCACTCGCTCGGCGGTGCTGACGCCGTGGTCAAGGGAGATGGCGACCGTGTTTGGGCCCGAGTGCTCGCCGACTGCGCTCGCGGCGCGCCGGCGCGTGTGTACGAGGGCGGTCGCCTGGACGCTGGCGAATTTGCGCCGGCGCGGTGGGATCTTCTTCCAGCCAACCGGTACATGCTCGGGTCGGTGCAAACCGTCAGAGGGTGTCCAAAGCACTGCTCGTTCTGTTCCGTCTGGCGGACCGACGGCCAAAAGCCGCGACAGCGCGCCTCCGACGCCGTCATCCAGGAGATCGTCGAGTTGCGCCGGCGCGGGTACCGTTTCATCACGCTGGCCGACGACAATTTTTACCCTGTCGCCCTCGAGGACCTTCGCATGGCGTCACGCCTCCTCGACAAGAGTCGGTATGAAGGGCTGAAGGCACTGCGTGAGGAGCGATTCGAACTGATGGAGCGACTTGCGCAGCTGCCGTCCGACATGGCGTTCTACACCCAGATCACGATGGAGGCCGCCGAGGATCCGGCGTTTCTGGACGCGATGCGACGCGCGCACATCAAGGGCGCGCTGGTGGGCATCGAGGCCGTCACGCCAGCAGGGCTCAAGGACGTCTACAAGAGCTTCAACGATGCGGGTGAGCCGCTCGTCGAGCGGCTACGCCGCTTCCGCGAACATGGCGTCCACGTGCTTGGCTCGTTCATCTTCGGCCTTCCAAGCGACCGCGCATCGACGTTCGACGCCACGGCGGACGTGGCCGAGCGGGCCGAGCTCGCCTTTGCACAGTTCGTGATGCTGACGCCGTTTCCCGGGACCGTCGACTTCGACGCGTGGGAAAAGAGTGTCGCGGACCAGCCGCCGATCGCCGGGATCCCCATCAGCCGCTACTGGCTCATTCCGCAGGCCATGCGGCCGAAGGTGTATAGCCCGCATGCCGTGATGTCGCCAGACGAAATCCGCGCTCGCACGCAAGGCGTGTGGGATCGTTTCTACGGCTTGGCACTCATCTGGCGACGGTCGCGTTGCGTGCAGTCGCTGCGCGGGCGGCTGGCCTTCATGCTCATCTCCAAGTTGTACCGGCAAATGTATGCGAACACTGGCATTGCGACTGACAGCGCACGCCTGAGTCGCGCCAACCAATGGGCACGCTGGATCGCGCGGCCCTGCCGTCGCCTCTTTTCGGCTCGCCCCATGCCCGACCTGCAGATGCCCTCCAGGGCCTAGAGACCGTGGTGTTGTTTCCTCAGCCGCCGCCTCGGATCTATGTCGAGTGCCCGCGGTGCAACTCGCCGAGGGCCTTTGTCACGTACGAGCGGGTTCAGACGCAATGCTCGTTCTGTCCGGAGTGTCAGTACCTCTGGAACACACTCCGCCACGGACATTCAGACCAAACAACCCCGAGGAACTCCACCACGAAACCGCCGGTCGTTGGTCGCGCTCCTCCACAGCGAACCAGCACTGACTGATCTAGCCAGGCTCGGCGCGCCCCTATTCCTCTACTCCCGCAATAAGGCGTTCGGCGGTCGCCTTGAGCTCCCTCACGTTCTCGGGCCACGCATAGGTGTCAAGAGTGGTCCGCCATTCTGGGGTCAGCCTGGCGAGCGGCAGACGCCGGCGCTTCGCGTGCTGAACGGTGAAGTGATCGAGCAGTGGATCGATGTCGCTCCGCCGCTCACGCAGAGGCGGAATCTCCAGATGCATCACGTTCAGGCGATAGTACAAGTCCTCGCGGAATGTGCCGGCTCGGACCGCATCAGCCAGCGGCGTTCGGGTCGAACAGATGATGCGAGTGTCGATGCTACGAGGAGCCCGCCCGCCGACCGACTCGATCTCCGCCGTGTCGAGGAATCGCATCAAGCACTTCTGGAGCGGTAATGTCAGCTCACCGATCGAGTCCAGGAACAGTGTGCCTCCATCGGCATCCTCGAACGCCGCCGCTGCACCGCCGTCGCACCGCGAATCGCCAAACAGTTTGCCATGGGCCTTTGCGAGAGCAGCGCAACAGACGGGCACGAAAGGCGCACTGCCGCGGCTGCCTTGATGAACGACGCGAGCCAGGAACTCTTTCCCGACCCCGCGCTCTCCGGTGACAAGTAATCGAACGTCCGACCGTGCGGCGAGCTCGGCTCCCTGGCGTAGCTCGCATGCCGCAGAGCTAACCCCGATGAGCGTCATGGCGTTTTCCTTCGCAGTCGGCCAATCATCCCGATGAAGTCTGGTCGCTTCCGGACCAACTGAGATGGTCCTTCAGCCATGCGGCACGAACTGCGATTTTCAGTCTACGTGCTGTCAGGACCCCGTTGTTGTCCCAATGTGCACACCTTTGCGCTGGGTATCGAGAGGGCTTCGTGCCTTGAGGCCTCGAGGCCGAGGCACCTCAGTCGTGCAGGACGACGCTCAGAAGAGAGCTGTGGATCTTCAACGTACCGTTGTAATCGATGAAACCGAGCTTCCGAAACTTGTTCATGAAGAAATTGACGCGCGAGCGTGTCGTGCCGACCATCTCTGCGAGAAGTTCCTGCGACGGTATCGGAATCGCCCGCTGCAGAGTCAGCGGCTCGCCGTATCGCGCGAGCAGCAGGAGCGTGCGGGCGAGTCGTTTTTCGCTGGAGTTGAACAACTGATCGACCAAGTCCTCTTCGATCCGAATGTTCCGCGTCAACATGTGCGCAAGAAATCGATCGGCGAAGACGGCCTGCGCGTGGAGCTGCCGAGTCATTTCTTCCTTCTCGATGGTGAGGATGGTGCACGGGAGCACCGCCGTAGCGCTGGCCATACGCCTGGTCTGGCCCGCGAGGCAACCCTCCCCGACGAAATGGCCGGAGTCGATGATGGCGATCACGGCCTCTTTCCCGGTGTGCGACAGGATCGAGAGTCGGACCGCGCCTTCCTCGACGAACAAGACGCTCATGGCAGGATCGCCCTGAGAAAAGATGGTCGCTGACCGGTCGTACTCGACCTTTCGGGTGCTCACGCCCGCCCAGTCGAACGCGCTGGCCGCCTTCGGTGCCGTCGCCCGCTTCCTCTTAGGCATATTGCGGTCTTGCCTGCCTCTCTGGCGCTGACGTAGCCCCGTTGATTTAGGTCGGTTGGCCCGGCTCGGGCACCTGGTTGTGAGGCCTCAATCATATCGAAATCGAGCGCGACGGGCGCTGTGCACTTCTAGACAGCGTCTGAGGCAGGCAGCGCATACGCTGGGGTCGCGGCGTCTGCGTTCTCGCGCCAATTCCACGAGGACACGAATCAAGACGGCGTGGTCGCAGTGAGCATTTCATGATGACGAATGACGACCCCATGGCGGGTCCCGAAGAGCTGAGACGACTCGCGGAGGAGTTGCGGGATACGCGCGAGCGCGCGCGCCAGGCACTCGAACGGCTTCGGGAGGAGCAGGAGGGGCGACGCCAAGCGGAAGAGACAAGACGAAGCGCCGCCGAAGAGGCGCGAACCGTGGCCGAGCATGCCCGTGACGCTGCTGATCACGAGCGCGACACCGTCATCGAAGAGGTGCGCGCTACCGCCGACACACTCAACGCCACGTTGGAACAGATGAAGGTCGTGGAGCAGATGCGGCGCGCCTACCGCGACGTGAGCAACCTCAAGAAGTCGGACTCCAACTAGTCGGGACGTGCACGCGCGCATTCCATCGGTGTAGCGCCGGGAGGCGACATGGCGACCACGAGCGGCTCGAAGCAATGAACGGAAACGGAAACGGCGAGCTCAGCGAGGAGCACACCCCCGAGACCGGGTTGGCTGGGCTCGATGCCGGTCTTGTCGCGGGTGCCCCTGTCGAGCAGTTCCTGGCCATCATCGCTCACGAGTTGCGTCAACCGCTGGGTCCGATTCTCGCGGCCGCGGCGCTGCTCCGTCGGGATCGCGACGGGGACCATGCGGAACGCGCGCTACAAGTCATCGAACGTCAAGTGCGGCACCTCGAGCGACTCGTGGACGATCTGCTCGACGCCACCCGCCTCGGACAGCACCGAATGGGTCTGAGCCTGGAAACGGTGGACATTCGAGCCGTCGTGGCTCACGCCGTGGACAGCATCCAACCGGTCCTTGAACATCGCGACCAGCGTTTATGGTTCACGCAACCGGATCAACCTGCATGGATGTCGGGTGACCCCGATCGATTGAACCAGATCTTTTCGAATTTGTTACAGAACGCGGTCAGCTACAACCCACGCGGCGGTAGCGTCTGGGTCGATGTGACGTCCGACCCCGAGCGCATCAGCATCCGGGTGGAGGATACGGGCTCCGGTATTCCGGCCGCCGTGCTCAAGGAGAACCAGCTGTTCACGCTCTTCTCGCAGGGGAAGAAGTCCACCAACGCGGGACTCGGTGTGGGCTTGCACGTCGTGAAAGGACTCGTGGAGCTCCACGGCGGTACTGTCGAAGCCCAGAGTCTTGGAAGGGATCACGGCAGTGTGTTCGTCGTGACGTTCCCGCCGGCCGCGAACACACCGTAACCGATCCGGTTACGGTGCGCCCGCACCTTTGCCCTTACCTTTGCCCTTTGACCCTTGCCCTTTGACCTACAAGCGTCAGTACATCCCGCCCATGCCCCCGCCAGGACCACCTGGTGCATGCGCGCCGTCCTTCTTCTCTTCAGGGATTTCCGAGATGAGCGCTTCGGTCGTCAGGAGTAGCGATGCGATGGACGAGGCGTTTTGCAGCGCGCTGCGAACGACCTTGGCCGGATCGATGACGCCCGCTTTGACCAGGTCCTCGTAGACCTCGGTTGCGGCGTTGAAGCCTTCATCCTGCTTCATCTCCTTGACCTTCGCCACGACGATCGACCCTTCCGCGCCCGCGTTTGACGCGATGTGCCGCATCGGCTCCTCAATCGCCCGGCGAATAATCTGCAGTCCGACGAGCTCGTCGCCCTTCAGCTTCAGACCGTCCAGCGCTTTGCCCGCCCGCAGGAGCGCCACGCCGCCGCCGGGCACGATGCCCTCTTCGACCGCCGCCTTCGTCGCGTGCATAGCGTCCTCGACACGGGCCTTCTTCTCCTTCATCTCGGTCTCGGTGGCCGCACCGACCTTGATGATGGCAACGCCCCCCACGAGCTTGGCGAGGCGTTCCTGGAGCTTCTCACGGTCGTAGTCGGAGGAGGTGTCGTCGATCTGAGTGCGGATCTGCTTCACGCGCCCCTCGATCGCCGATGAAGTGCCGGCACCCTCGATGATCGTCGTGTTGTCTTTGTCGATGGTGATCTTCTTCGCCTTGCCGAGGTCCTCGAGCTTGATGTTCTCGAGCTTGATGCCCAGGTCCTCGGTAATCGCGCGTCCTCCCGTGAGGATCGCAATGTCCTCGAGCATGGCCTTGCGCCGATCGCCGAAGCCGGGGGCCTTGACGGCTGCCGCCTGCAGGGTGCCTCGGAGCTTGTTGACCACCAGGGTCGCCAGCGCCTCTCCCTCGATATCCTCCGCGATGATCAGCAAGGGACGGCTGGCCCGCGCAACCTGTTCGAGCACGGGAAGAAGATCCTTCATCGAGCTGATCTTCTTTTCGTGGATCAGGATGGCCGGGTTCTCGAGAACCACTTCCATACGCTCGGGATCCGTCACGAAATACGCCGACAGGTACCCGCGGTCGAACTGCATGCCTTCAACCAGGTCGAGGGACGTGTCGAGCGTCTTCGCCTCTTCAACCGTGATGACGCCGTCCTTGCCGACCTTCTCCATGGCTTCGGCGATGATCGTGCCGATGCCCTGATCGCTGTTCGCGGAGATCATGCCGACCTGGGCGACCATGTTCCCAGACACGGGCCGGGCCATCTTCTTGATCTCGGCAACGATGACCTCGACGGCCTTTTCAATTCCGCGCTTGAGCTCCATCGGGTTGGCGCCAGCCACGACGTTCTTTGCGCCCTCGCGGTAGATCGCCTGTGCCAGTACAGTGGCGGTCGTCGTGCCGTCGCCAGCCGTGTCCGACGTCTTGCTCGCCACCTCGCGCACCATCTGCGCGCCCATGTTCTCCAGCGGGTCTTGCAAGTCGATCTCCTTGGCCACGGTCACGCCATCCTTGGTGATCGTGGGGGAGCCGAACTTTCTGTCGAGGATGACGTTGCGTCCCTTTGGACCGAGGGTCACCTTGACCGCGTTCGCCAGTTGGTTGATCCCGCGCAGAATCGCCTGCCGCGAGTGCTCACCGTAAATAATCTGTTTTGCCATGTGTGCCAGCTCCTACTTCCTGTCGAGAATCGCGAGCACTTCGTCCTCGCGCATGATGATGTACTCAACGCCGTCAATCTTGATCTCCTGGCCCGAGTACTTCCCGAACAGGATCGTGTCGCCATCCTTCACGTCGGGCGGCTGGCGGCTGCCGTCTTCCTTGACCTTGCCCTGACCCACGGCGAACACCGTGCCCCGCTGGGGCTTTTCCTTGGCGGAATCGGGGACGATGATGCCACCGACCTTCTGTTCGCCTTCCTCAATGCGCTGAATGATGAGGCGGTCGTGTAGCGGTGTAACTTTCATGTGCGCTCCAGATCTCGAGGTTTGCGGCTGCCCGGCGTGCGTTCACGACCTACGTGTGTGCGTTGTCGAGCAGGATTGGACTTCGGAGACATACAAGCGTAGGCGACTTGGAGCGATCAGACTGTGCAGAAAGACACACATGCCACAGGCGGGCCCGAATACTATGGTCACCTCCGAACTGTTCATTTCGGAGGAATGAGTCGCATGCTGGAGTGGATGAAAAACTGGGGATCGGTCAGGTACAAGAGGGCTGAGACACAGGAACCGAAGCGGCCGACCCGCGACGTCTCTGGCGAGTATCGTTTGCTCTATAAGTACCTGGAAGATCGATACGCAAGCACGGTGGTGCTCACGTTTTCGCAGATCGAAGACCTACTGGGCTTCAGTTTGCCAGATGTCTCGCGGACCGATACGAAGTGGTGGACGAGCGCAGACAAGAACGCCGGCGGGAGCCCTCACTCCTACGCGTGGACCTTGGCGAACAGGACGGCAATACCGAACTTGTTGGCGCACACCGTGGTGTTCGAGCGTCAACCTGATGCTCCTCGATAGAAACAGGTCCTGCGTGAGTAGCCGGTAGCTGGTGGCCGGTAGCTCCTGCGAAACGCCTAAGCACCACGCTTCGTGTCCGCCCTCGATCGCTGGCGCTTCAGCACTCAACGGGAGCACCAATAACCGGGCAGCATCGGGAGCCAGAATCTGAGGCTAGTGGATGCGCCGTACCGGAATCCCGGCATACACGGCACCGGCGTCAAGCGTCGTGTGCTTGGGCACCAGGCTCAGGGCGCCGACCTGGCAGTCCGCTCCAACGACGACGTCGATATCGACGACCGTCCCGAGCCCGATTGTCACGTTGCGTCCGAGACGGACTCCCGCCGTCTTCAGGACGCCGGCTTCTACGGTGTGACCTGAAATGTGTACCTCACTGCCGATGACGACATCGTCGCCGAACTCGAGCAGGTTGTGATCACTGATGAAGAGGGTATTCACGTACACGCGTCGGCCGAAGCGCGCGCCGTTCAGCCGAAGATACGCCGTCCAGATCGGAGAACCCTGGAAAAGGGGTCCCGCAAGCACGCGTACGACGTGCGACGCGACCATGTATCGCGCCCACCGCATGAGGGGCCATCCCATATCCGCGATGCGCATCTCCACATTGCGGGGCGTTCGTGCCCCGGTGATGCGTGTCGCGACTGCCGACACAACCATCAAGCACAACGCGAACGCGACGTACGATGGGACAAGGAGAACGCTCAACGCGACGAGGCCAATGCCACGAGCGAGCTCGATTCGGGCATCGAGCTCCACCCACGCAACAAGCACCGGTAGGGCGGCGAGGCCACACACGACGCCTTCGACGAACAGAATCGAGCCCACGGTCCAGCCGGCTCGCCACAGCGCGCCGGCGCGCCGAGGGTGATGCGTGGCAGGAGTGTCGTTCATCGGTGAGATTCTATGACCGACGACTATGATTCCCGGCTGTCGATCGTTGGAGCGGGAGAGCCGGTCGTCCTCGTGTCTGGCATGGACGGAACCGGAGAGTTGTTCTACCGACAGGTTCCGTTGTTGGCTCGCTCATACCGCGTCGCCACGTACGCGCTGCGGGACAGTGCCTCGACAATGGATCAGCTCGTGGCGGACCTGGCTCGCGTCGTCGATACTGCGGCGCCGACGACACGACGGGCGATAGTAGTTGGTGAGTCATTTGGGGGAGCGCTGGCCATGAATTTCGCACTCTCTCGGCCCGAGCAGGTCAGCGCTCTCGTGATTCTCAATTCCTTTCCCTACTTTGCGCCCCAGATTCGTCTGCGCCTGGCCTTGCTGGGAGTGAGCGCGTTGCCGTGGGGGGCGATGGGTCTCATCCGACGGCTCACCGCGTTCCGAATGCATTCGCGGCACACGCACCGAGACGAGATCCGGCGATTCATGCAGCTCACGGCGTCGGCTAGCCGTGACGGGTACGTCAATCGCTTGAGGTTACTGAGACGTTACGACGTGCGGCATCGGCTGCACGAGCTCCGCGCGCCGACGCTTTTCCTGGCTGCAGAACTGGATCACCTGGTGCCGGCCGTCGCCCAGGCGAAATACATGGCGTTTCGCGCCCCTGGTTCGGTCGTGCGCGTCCTCGCGGGCCACGGCCACATCTGCCTGATCGCGCCAGACATTGACCTCGCGCAGATTCTGAACGAGTGGCGCCCGGCTATCAGTGGAGACGCGATGAATGACTGAGGAAGCTCGCGTGGCACTAGAGGGTGTATCTCGAGCTCCACGCGGGGATTCAGTTTCGGCACAGTATGTGAGAACGAAGGTCCAGCACAACTGGTCGCCACGGCTGAGAGCCCGTGAAAGGACGGCTGTAAGGCCGGGGAGCGAAGCCATTCACGGTTCGCCGTGGAGCTTTCGCAGATAGTGGGACCGCGACTCGACCTCGGCCAGCTTGCCGGCGGCATAGAGCGACGCCTCGGCAAGCAGTTTCTTGGCTTCCTCGTCGTGGCGGACCAGCAGGCTGTGGAGGTCGTGGCCGGCAGCCGCCACGAACTCGCTCATCAGCCTCCGCTCCAGCTCAGCGAGGGGCTCTTCAATCGGAGCCGTGTCGCCGCCGTTGGTCGTCTTCATTGGCTGCCTCGTTTCCCAGGTACTGTGACCTCGATGCGGACGTGAAAGTGACGGCCATCATGACGATGCCGATGCGGCACCTCCACGAAAACCCGGCATCCGATAATGTCGCCGTAATACTGCTCGAGCCAGGCGACGCGTTCCCGAATATCGGCTTCGACGGCGTCCGAGTGCTCCAGGCCTCGGAAGGTGACTTGTGCGGGGATGACGGTCATGGCGGTTATCTCCTGAGTTCCCTTGCCTTGGCCCTCACCGATGCAGCTCTCGCGCCAACTTCCCACATGTCCTGATGACCAGGCTCTCGTTCTGGCATTCGAGTTGCTCTCAACGAGGTGAGATGCAGTTTCATAGCGTGCGTCGGCGAATAACTTCGCACCACCAAGGAAAAACCCGCAGGGAGGAAGAAGATGTCCACGCAAAGCGCCTTACGAACGCAGCTGCAAGAACGGCTCGATCGACTCCTCCGGCGTGTCGGGAAGATCGAGGGCGACCTCCGGGCGCCCCATGATCGCGACTGGCAAGAACGGGCGAGCGAGCTCGAGAACGACGAGGTATTGGAGGGGCTCGACGAGATGACACGCGCGGAGGTCCGTCAGCTCCGTGCGGCATTGCGACGAATCGAGAGCGGGAGCTACGGCACCTGTAACACGTGTGGGCAACCGATAAGTGAGGACCGTTTGATAGCGGTTCCGAGCGCGGTCACATGTGTTGATTGCGCAGCGTAAACGATTGCTCGATTTGGTCACTGGTCGCGACGGCTTCGGCGTGATAATCCACGAGCCGGCAAACGCTTCTGTGAGGAATGCGATGACGACGACAAGCGCTCAGCCCGTCGAAATCTCGGCCGGTGCTGCCACCTTGAACGGCGACCTCCGGCTGCCGTCGCACGCGCACGGTCTGGTGGTGTTTGCGCACGGCAGCGGTAGCAGCCGATTCAGCAGTCGGAATCGCCAGGTTGCCGAGTTTCTCGACCGTCGGGGATTTGGGACGCTGCTGCTCGACCTGCTCACGCCACAGGAAGAGGCGGTCGATCTGCACACGGCCCGATACCGGTTCGACATCGAACGCCTCGGTCCGCGTGTCAGCGCAGCTACGGATTGGGTCCGCAACCGGGCCGACCTCGAGGCGTTGCCGATCGGCTGTTTCGGTGCAAGTACTGGCGCCGCCGCCGCGCTCATCGCCGCGGCCGAGCGGCCCACGCTCATCAGCGCCGTCGTGTCTCGTGGCGGCCGTCCCGATCTGGCTGGCAGGGCGCTCCGACGCGTCGAGGCGCCAACCTTGCTCATCGTGGGCAGCAACGACGAGCCGGTGATCGAGATGAATCGCGACGCCATGCGGCAGATGCAGGCGCACGTGGAGCTCGAGATCGTTCCGGGCGCCACGCATCTTTTCGAGGAGCCCGGTACCCTCGAGCAGGTCGAGGAGCTCGCCGCCGCCTGGTTCACTCGGTACCTTCAACCGTCGGCACCGGCCTGGAGCAGCCTGCCATGATTGAGATCAAGCGCATTATGTGTCCGGTCGATTTCTCGGAGTTCTCGCGCCACGCCTTGACGTATGCCATCGCAGTCGCCAGGTGGTACGAGTCTCGGGTGTCTGTTCTGCACGTCTTCGCCAACTGGCCCGTCGTCGACGTCATTCCATCGCTCCGAACCGAGGAAATGCAGGCGATCTCTTTCAAGGACATTGATCGAGAAGCGCTCATGGGTCAGTTGCAGCATGTCGTCGAGCGCGAGACGGCGACGGGAGTTCAGGTTGAACCCGTCCTCGTGGACGCGCCCGACGCGTATCGCGCGATCCTCGCTCGGGCCGAGGCCGAGAAGGCAGATCTGATTGTGATGGGTAGCCATGGTCGATCGGGGTTCGAACGGCTGCTGCTCGGGTCCATCACGGAGAAAGTGCTTCGCAAGGCGAGCTGTCCGGTGATGGTGGTCCCACCGCGTGCAGGCGACGTGGCATCGTCCGACACCGTCCAGTTCAAGCGGATTCTCTGCCCCGTGGACTTCTCAGATAGTTCCATCACGGCGCTGACGTACGCGATATCGATGGCCGAGGAGGCCGATGCCCATCTGACGGCCCTTCATGTCGTCGAACTCCCCGCGGGGCTGTATGAAGCGTCGGCGATGTTCGACACTGCCGAGTTCCGTGCGGCGGCGGAGGCGGCATCCCTGAGGCAGCTTGGTGCCCTGGTTCCCGAGTCGGCCCGCCTGTATTGCCAGATTGAGACCATCGTGTCTGAAGGCAGAACATCCACCGAAATCCTCCGTCTCGCCGCCGACCGGAAGAGCGACTTGATTGTGATGGGTGTGAGCGGGCGTGGCGCAGTCGATCGGATGGTGTTTGGGTCGAACACGCACCGCGTCATCCAGTCCGCGTCGTGCCCGGTGCTGACGATCCGCGGGCACTGACGGCTCAGGCCACTCGCGCGCCGCTACCATGATGGCTCAGATCTCTCTTGGCGATGTCTGTGGACCCGTCGTAGCCTCCGATCTCTTGCGCGTCGTCGTCAAGGCGATGTTCGACGCGCAACGCGTCGCGCTGCTCGTTCGTCGGCGCCATCGTCTCCCGTTGGCGCTCAAGGAGGACCGAACCGTGGTCACGGCTGCCGATCTCGCCGTGCAGGCGGTGATTGCTGGTGACCTCCGCCGGCACGACGTCGAGGTGCGCATCGTCGGCGAGGAAGAGCCTTCGTTGCTGCTGGACCCGGAGCACCGCCTGCTGCTCGACGCGGTGCTGGGTGCGGTGGAGACAGCCAGGCCTGAGAAGAGCGTCGCGGAGGTACACGCCGCGGTCGGCGCGTGCTCCCACGACGCGTCGGCGGACGAGTACTGGACGCTCGATCCCATAGACGGCACGAAGGGGTTCATTCGCGGTCAACACTTTTCGATCGCACTCGCGCGAATCCGCAGTGGAGCCGTGGTCTTCGCGGCCCTGGCGTGCCCCACGCTGGAGATGCTTCCGACAGCCGACGTCACAGCCGCTGTTGGACCAGGCCCGGTGTTGCTGGCGTTTCAAGACCGAGGCACATGGCAAGTGAATACCGCGATGGCTGATGCACCGGCGACGCGCATGCGTCTGCCTTCACCAGCCGCACGGCCGAGCATCTGCGAATCCGTCGAGGCAGCCCACTCGGATCATGCGGCGATAACACGTATTGCACGTGCGATTGGAGCCTTACCCGAGACATCGCGCGTGGATGGTCAGACGAAGTACGCACTTGTCGCGCGCGGCCAGGTGGACGCGTATGTGCGCGTACCGTGCGAGCCGTGGCGTCCCGACGCGACGTGGGACCACGCGGCCGGGAGCCTGGTGGCGCAAGAAGCGGGCGCCCTGGTTACGGACCTGTTCGGGAACCCGCTCGACTTTGCACACGGCCGCCGCCTCGAGACGAATCGCGGCGTAGTCTGCGCGCATCCAGAAGCGCATCGGCGCCTGCTGACCGCAGTGACGGCCGATCGCGCTCGGTAGGCCGAGCGTGCCGGGAGGAGGGATCCGGCTGGCGTTTCACTTCTCCGGTGCCCTCTCGCCCCTGTGCTGTACGCGCCCCTTCGGGATCGCGCTGTTCTTGCCCCGCCACGCTGAACGACAGCATCATCGCGGAGCATTGGCAAGCTCAGCACAAAAGTGGCGAATCGAGAGTTCGGGAACATGCTGCTCTCGGGCGCTGGCCCATCTACCTGCCGCGATTCTCAGCTCTCGATTGACGGCCTCACGCATTGCATTGCTCTCGCCAATCAAATACCAGCGCGAGGGCGCTCCGCCCGGGCATGAATGCGGCTCCGCAGCGCGACGCCTCGCGGAATTCTTCCCAGAGCGCCTGATTCTTCCAGGTGCGCATCGTTGGACGCGCCGGTTAGCGCATCGACGGCACGCTCGGGCGGCGACTTGCGCCGACCTTCAAGACGGATTGATAGGCACGACGATTGCGTGTGGAGAGACGTCGCATCGATTGAAACCGTTGCGACTCGGCTGCGCGCGTTCGTGCAGCCAGGAGGTGGTTATGGCACAAAAGAAAGAGGCCGCTCTCACGCCGGCCCGAGTCGCTCGAGATCCCTTTTCGCTGTTGAGGCAGATGACGTCGGAGCTCGATCGAGCGTTCGACGATTCATCCTGGCCGTCGTTTCGCTGGCCGTCGTTTGGGACCATCGCGCTGCCCGATGCAGCAAACTGGTCGCCCCAAATCGACGTGTTCGAGCGCGACAACCGGCTAGTGACGAAGGTTGACCTCCCCGGAATGAAGAAGGAAGACGTCAAGGTGGAGGTTGCCGACGGTCATCTCGCCATCTCGGGCGAGCGAAAGAGCGAAGCCGAAGAGAAGAAGGACAACTTCTACCGCTCCGAGCGCTCGTATGGCAGCTTCTGCCGCGCGGTGCCGCTGCCTGAGGGCGTGAAGGTGGAGGACGTCAAGGCGACGTTTGCCGACGGCGTGCTCGAAGTGAGTGTGCCACTTCCGGCTCGACCGGAAGTGAAGGCCCGTAAGGTTGAAATCCAGGAGGCAGCAAAGGCGGCCAAGACCGCTGCTGCATAGGGAGACCCGGTATGAAAGTCAAGGACATCATGACGACGGAGCCGAGGGTCTGTTCGCTCGGCACGAACCTCTGCGAGGCGGCCGAGTTGATGCTCGACGGTGACTGCGGCATCCTGCCTGTCGTCGAGGAGGGAAAGCTGGTGGGCGTGGTGACCGACCGCGATCTTTTCGTCGCCCTCGCCACTCGTGACACACGAGCCTCCCAGCTGACGGCGGGCGAAGTGGTCCAGAAGCCGGTCTGGACCTGCGGGCCAGACGACGATGTGCAGGTGGCTCTTACGGCGATGAAGCAGCACCTCGTTCGTCGTTTGCCGGTCGAAGGCTTCGGCGGGACGGTGCAGGGGATCGTTTCGATGAACGATATCCTGCTCGCAACAGGTCCCAGGAGGCCAGTCCGTGAGTCCGAGGTCGTGGACACTCTTCAGACGATTTGTGCCCACCACCGTCCCGTGCCGCACATAGCGGCCGCGTAAGTTGGTTTCCGCCGCGGGAGGGGTCGTGCCCGCACGCGTAGCGCGGGGGTCTTAGCCCCCGCGCGACCGTGGGTGGATGGGCTTGACCGGCCCTTTGTAGCGTTCATTTTGCGGCTCACCCTGAAGGGGCGGCAGGCTGACGATCTCCTCTGGTAGACGGGAGTCTGGCACGTAGTCGAGCAGGTGGCGGATCAGGTTGAGCCGCCCGCGCCGCTGATCGTTGAAGTCCACGACGACCCAAGGCGCGTTTTTGCTGTGCGTGGCTTTGAACATCGCGTCACGAGCACGCCCGTAATCGACGTACCGTTTTCGCGCCTCGAGGTCGATTGACGAAAGCTTCCAGCGCTTGAGGGGATCTGCGGCTCGCTCGGCGAACCGTTCCTCTTGCTGCTGCTGATCGACCGCCAGCCAGTACTTGAGAAGCAGGATCCCGGCGTCGGTGAGCATCTTCTCGAAGACCGGTGCCTGCTTCAGGAAGAGCCTGTACTCAGATGCGGTGCAGAACCCCATCACCTTCTCGACGCCTGCCCGGTTGTACCAGCTGCGGTCGAAGAGCACGAGCTCGCCGGCGGCTGGCAGATGTTCGACGTAGCGCTGGAAATACCACTGCGTACGCTCGCGTTCACTCGGCGTCGGGAGCGCGACCACGTGCACCTGGCGTGGGTTGAGCGTTTCGGCGATGGCGTTGAGGCAGCCACCTTTACCAGCGGCATCTCGGCCCTCGAACAGAACCAATAGCCTGTTGCCGGTCTGCCGCAGCCAGCGCGCGAGATTGTTGAGCTCGAGTTGCATTGCTTCGAGCTGGTCTTCGTAGTCCTTCTTCTTGAGGTGTGACACGTTTCTGGTCTCTCGCCTTTCGTCCCGAGTCTGACGCTTTGGTCGGTAGTCTAAAGCAGTATTTCAGGTCGCTGTAGCGAATCGTCCTTGGTGCTTTGGGCTTGGTGAGAAACCGAAGCAGTCTCTACGGAACGATCACCGCGGCACCAGAGAATGCTCCTTCGCGCAAGTCGATCAGCGCCTGGTTTGGAACACGTACACCTCCCGTCCCTGTGCAGCGCGACTTGCGCGACGATGTGGGCAGGCTGAAGCAATAGCGAGCTTCTGCAACCGCGTAGTCCGCGTAGCCGCCGTCTATCTGATAACCCGTGTAGCGTTCATACGCGTGCTCCGCGCCCGTCGGTTGCCGGACAGGTGGTTGCTGCAGGCCGTTCGCACCTGGCATTCAGTCGTAGGCCGCACGGCATTCCTGTTCGCGTCCGGCGATGACACGGCGGCCCCGCGTGCGACTTAGGAAACGTCAGCTTGCCGCTCGCTTCTGCTCCTCGCTCGTCTCCTGCGCCTGCTCGCGCTCCACCTCGATCGTGCAGTCCTTGAGTACCGCCACCAGCCCCCCTATGGCCGCGACCACGGGCGCCAACACGGCTCCCACCACACCCACCGTCACTGGGAACTCAGCCACGCTGCGCCCCTGGTGCTTGATGACTACGCGTCGGACGTTCCCCTCGTGAATCAACTGCTTGAGGCGCTCCACGATCGGCTCGCCTTCGATTTTGACCGATTCCCACCACGTCTTGTTTTCCATCGAAGCCTCCTTCGTTTGTGCTTACGCCTGACTACGCTTCACGGTTCGTGCCATTTCACGCCTTAGCGAAAGGCGCAGACGCGCCAAGGCGGGGCGACTGGTACTGGAGCCGGCGCCGGCGAACGACATTTTTTCAGCCCCGCGGAAAATCTCTCACACGGTCTCCTCATTCCGTTGAGACCTCCGGCCGTTGACCATGTGCATGACCCTCATCAAGGCACCGAGATTGCACCCATCGTGAGCGTCATGGCTTCCGAATCGTCCTATCGCCTCCCGTTCACCGATCGCCGCCAGGCCGGTTTCATGCTCGCAGAGCGATTGCAGCAGTTTGCTGACCGGGACGACGTTGTCGTGCTGGCTCTTGCCACGAGGGGGAGTTCCCATCGGGTTCGAGGTTGCTCGTGCGCTTCAGGCGCCGCTCGATGTCTTTGTCGTGCGCAAACTTGGCGTTCCGGGTCACTCTGAGCTCGCGATGGGCGCCATCGCCACCGGGGGCATCCGGGTGCTCAACGACGACGTGATTCGATGGTACGGGCTCACCCCGCCAATGATCGACGCCGTGACCAGCAACGAGCAGGAGGAGCTGGAACGTCGCGAACGCGCGTATCGCGACGGCCGGCCCCCGGTGCCCATCGAAGGGCGTGTCGTCATCCTCGTCGACGACGGCCTGGCGACAGGATCAACGATGCGTGCCGCTGTGCTCGCGGCGCGGCGCCTCAAGCCATCGCGCGTGGTTGTGGCCGTGCCGGTTGGTGCCGCGGAGACCTGCCGCGAGTTGACGGATATCTCGGACCACGTGGTGTGCGCGACGACACCTGAGCCGTTTCGCGCTGTGGGGCTGTGGTACGAGGACTTCTCCCAGACGACCGACGAAGAAGTACGGACACTCCTGGCCGAGTCGGCTGCCAACGCTGTCATGAAACGGGGCGCATGATGCACGACGCGCCAGCCGACGTCGTTCGGCGGCAAGCAGCTATATGCTGGACGCGGAAACCGCAGCCAGCCGGGACGCACGAGTTCTATCGCATTCGAGCTGACCTGACGCGCGCGCTCATTGAGCGGCGAGGCTTCGGCCTCGTCGCCGTCGAGGCCGACTGGCCCGACGCGTACCGCGCCAACCGGTGGGTCCGCGTGCTTGGTGACGACGCCACTGCGGAGCAGGCGCTGTCGATTGGACTCAGGACATTCCGGCGCGCTATGAGAAGCGCTATCCCGGCCTCGAGCACTCGCTCCCGTACCCGCGGATCGACACGGCGCCGCACTGCGGCGGATGTTACCGAGGGGTGCCTGTCGCCACTGGGCCGTCAGGCACAACGAACTCGCGTTCTGGAAGGTGCACCGTCAAGACCGGGCATGGTGCCGTCCGCACAACGCGCTCGGCAACGCTGCCCATGAGTAGGCGGTCCATCAATCGGCGCCCGTGTGTGCCCATCACGATGAGGTCGATGTTCGCGGCGCCCGCGTACTCGGCGATGGCCGCTGCCGGACTGTCCGACACCTCCAATGCGGCGGTTGCCCGGAGCGTCAGTCGGTCGTCGTCGGTCAGCCGCTCATCGAGTTGCTGTCGCGCACGAGCCTCGAGCCCCCGTGGGTCCGCCACAACCGGCTGCAGGAAGTAGTTCTCCATCACGTGCAGCAGATGCAGCCTGGCACCGAAGCAGCCAGCCAGCGCTCGACCATACGCCAGCGCGCTGTCCGATGCGGCTTCAAAGTCAGTCGCCACGAGGATGTGCGACACCACGACGTCACGTTGCGGGCGGTGGACGGTGAGAACCGGGCATGGCGCGGTGCGGACCACTGTTTCGGCAACGCTACCCATGACCGCGTGCGTCACGCTCCCGCGACCGTGAGTCCCCATGACGATCAGATCGCTGTCTCGCTCTCGAGCATGACGTGTAATTTCATGGTGAGGCGTTCCGGCTCGCACATGGAGATCCACACCGAGCTCGGGCGTCTCCCGCGGGGTTGCGAACTTCAGCAAGCGCGCGCGCACCTCGTCCACGACGCTGCCCTCGAGCCCCTCCGGGAACTCTGTGTTGATGTCGGTTCTGGCCGTCTCGCTCACGTGCAATACATCTAGAGAGGCCCCGAACTTCTTTGCGAGGGCGGTGGCGTAATTCATCGCCGCCGTCGATGTCTCGCCAAAGTCGTGTGGTACGAGAATGCGCTTCAGGGTAATCATGTCAGTCTCGCGCTTGGCGTCTCGCCTGAGTACCTACTGCCCGGTTCCGGATGGTCGAAGGCGTCGAAGTCGTCGCGGTTCTCGAACCAAACAGGCGTTGCATCCACGGCGTGGCGAAGCCGTCCAGCGGACCCGGTGATGGATCAACTCCAGCACATGGCGAGTTCTGGGTGGGCCTCACAAGGGTCAGCGTGCGGCGCATTGGATTCCTCCCCGGAGGGCCCTGCGTTTTCCAGGATGTCCACGACTAGGTTCGCGTGCACGTCGAACAACACGAGATTCCGACCGACAAACCGGTATTCGAGCTCCTCGGGCAGCAATGGCAGCCTCCAGACAATGGATGGCCAGGTGACGTGCCCGAAGTTCCACGGCGGGGAACCAGCGACGGCCGGGGGTGGTTCCCAGGGCATCGCCGCCTCCTCCGCCTCGTCCAACCGGTTCGCGATGTCACATTCAACATCCCGCACCGCCGTAGCGATCCGTCGCCGAAGGAACGCGGCCACTTCCGGCGTGAAAACCTTGCCGGTTCGCAGCGTCGGACGGTCGTGGCGAATTGCCGCGGCCAGCGCATCGGCAGCCCGCTTGGCCTGCTCGGCATCAGAGCTCATTGCCCGCGGCGGCAATCCTGCCTCGAGCTGACGATGGAGCTCGACGTACTCATGTACCGCTTGGGTGAAAAGCACGACCGCCTGTTGGTCGTTCTGGGCCCCCGTCGTGTCCAAGAGGCAGTTGACGGAAGGTGCCGGCGGGGGGACGAAAGACATCATCAGGATGGGAACGTGAATCAGCGTTGACACCAACATGATGCACCTCCAAAACACGATTCGAAAGAGCACCATCCGTGCCAGCGGTGTCGCTGGCGTGCAGCGTCAAAACACTAGTAGCGAGAAACCGGCGAGCGGTGGCCTATGGAGTTTTTCCCACTGCCGCCGAATTCCACCTTCGGGGCATGCTTGGCCGCAGCGATGACCCGAAAGAAACCGATTCGCGTCGAGGACTACGTCGCCATCGGGCCGGGCAGCCGCGGTCACGGTGTAGCGGTGAGGCAGGTCCTGCATTGTCCTAAGCTCCTCAGCCGATCTCGTGCTCCTCGACAAGCGAGCGCGGGGCGACGCCGACCAGGTTGTTGACGAAGGCGATCCCCGGAGCACTCGCGGCAGCTGCTTCCGTCGCGTCACGTTGTGTCCAGGTGCTGACGCTGCCTGTGATCGTGGCAACGTCGCCCGAGACACTCACCGTGATGTGATGCGCGTCGAGATCGGCATTGCGGTGCAGCGCTTCCACGATGCGGTGGCGAACGTCTTTCTCGACCGCACGAGGCGCGAGCTCGACGCGATTCACAATCTCGCGGACGCCTCGGATGTGTCGAATAGCCCTCTCGGCCTCGCGCTTCTGGTGCATCCACCCGACGTTGCCGGTAAGCGTTACGTGGCCGTAGTGAACGACGGCCTGCACACCCTCTGGGATCGCGCTGTGCAGGGTCAAGGCACGGGACACGTCGGCTCCAATGTCTGCGTCGGTTCGCTCGAGCTTCAGACGCACCTCGATGTCGTTAGCGACGACTCGCACGCCGCGCACACGCTTTGCGGCCCGCTCCGCAGCCAGCTTGCCGGTGTAGCTGTCGATGTAACCCGTGAGGGTAACGGTGCCCTCTCTTGCCGCCACGCCCACGGCGCTGGCGTCCACCTCAGGGTCCCAATCTAGTTGCCGGTTCACGTTGTCCCTGACCCGAAGGTCGGTTTCCGTGAGGCTTGCTGTGGTCATGGCGTCCTCCTTGTTATGAATTCGACGTGTGCTACCGCAATCCATGTGCCGATCGATTCAGGCACGTGGCCCGATCGGGCGCTTCGTCTCAATGCCGTCTTCCCGACAACGGGCCACACCCCTCGACGATGGTCGGGTCCTCCTCGGCAACCCCATTGGCAGCGGAATACTCCCCTGATCCCACGAACTTTTCCCCAGCGTGGGCCAGGGCTACGGGGTCAGGAGGCACTGAGTGGACCTCTTCCAGCAGGATTGCGGCCTCACGCCGGCGATGTGCGGAAGGCACGGCAGTTGCGTTAATCCATACGAGGGTTCGGTACCGAGACAGAAGAGGGAGAGGTTATGGCGGCAACCGCACACCGGCTTGTTCATGAGCCAGCCACGATCGACAGTCCCGCGAAGGACCAGCAAGAAGCCAGGCAGCTCCGACCACTTGTCCTTTGTGCCGCCTGCCGGGTCAACGAGGCGCGCTATGGGTTCCGAGACGAGGGTGGGCTCGAGCGGCCACGCACGCTCTGCTTCGAATGCTTTCGAATCGCGGTGCTGCGACGTCAGTCTGGCGCTGCACGTCCAGGCGTCGGTGCAGGTCCAGTCCGAATTCACAACGCCGGGCAAATGCGGCTACCGCTCGCTGAGACGCTCGAAGGTGTGGACGTGCGCCGACGTCGAGCGCAGATTGCCGCCCGCAAGGCGCTCGGTCTCTGAGCCATGGTCAGGGCTTCGGATTTGCGAGCTGGGCGAGCAGGGCCTCCATGCGCTGCCGCGCGACCGAAAGGCGTTCTTTGAGCTCGTCGTACACGAACTGGTGTCCTGCCTGCACAGCCTGGACGAGCGGGACGTTGGCCTGCTGATAGGCCGCGTCCAGCTGAGCCCGCCGTGTCTTGTCGCCGACCCGACCCACCAAGGATCGGACGGACTTCATCAAGTCGCGTGTTTCGTGCAGGGCCTCGTAGAGCGTCCGCGCGGCCTCGGCTCGCTCCACTCGTGGGGCAATCTTGCCCTTGCCATGGCACTGCGCGCACTGCGTCTCCAGCGCTTTGGCCGACGGTCGGCGATATCCGGCTTCGCCATGGCAGGTCGTGCACACGGGGACCCTCGTGTCGCCCTTCTTCTCCAACTCGAAATGCTGGCTCTTCTGGAACGCGACGAAGGGCCCCGCGTGGCAGGTACCGCACGTCGCGACAATATTTCGCCGGTTCACCGGGCTCGACGGATTGGCGCTGTTGAGGACATTGCGATGCGCCAGAAACGGCTCGAACGTTGACGCGTCACCACCGTGGCACTTTTCGCAGCCGACATTATTGCGACCATGCGCCGAGCGATCCCAGTCGGACAGGTGATCCAGCGCGGGAGCATCCGGCCTGGAGAAGTGGCAATCCGCGCAGCGGCTTTGCTGAGCGCTCGCTGGTCTGGCAAATCCAAGAAGGCACAGCAACACGGCACCAAGGGTGATACCGAATCGTGTCATCGATTCTCCCGCACGTCGCCTTCTTTCGGCTGCGGCGCCGCTTGCATCCGCTGCATCATGCCCCCCGGCATGGACATCATGCCCTCTCTCATCCGCTTGTGCTGCGCAACCAGCTCGTTGACGACGGCAGCGATTTGATCGATCTTGGCAGTGCCCTGGCTGGCGTTCATCTTCGCGACCAACTCATCGAGCCGTTTCTCTGCCGCCTGCGCATCGGCCATCATCTTTTTCCGTTCGGCCATCATCCCAGTCTCGGGTAGCTTCATTGCGCTGGTTGCTGCGCCGGAAGCGGACTGTGCTTGTTCTCGAGCACCTTGCGCAAAGACAGCTCCGACAAAGACCGCGACCGAGACGACCGACAAGAGAATCACGCTTCCGACTCCGTGTATGCGCGTAGTCATGTCATTACTCCTTCGACATCAGGACGGCACGTCTTCCTCAGCCTCCCAGTGCGGGAAGGTCTCGCAATCCACCTCTTTGACTGGCATCCGTTTTCCGGTGCGGACGCACATCCACAGAGTCTCCGGTTGCTGCTCCTCTCGCACGCCGGTAAGGCGGTAGCCCGGCCGGCTCCATCGGCAGTCCCATGCGGTTTGCAGCGTTGCGACGGCAGTTGCAGCCATGGCTCACTCCGTTGAATTTTGAAGCATGAACGACAGGGTGACTGTCAGCACGAACGGCACGCGGATCCCGTTCAGCAAGAGCGGCGAGTAGCGCCACTGCCGAACGGCGAGGATCGCCTCGCGATCCAGGACCGGGTTGACGGATCGAAGTACCCTGACGTCGCTGACGGCGCCCTCTTCGTCGATGATGGATTCCAGAATCACCACGCCCTGGATGTGGGCCGCCGCGGCGAGTGGCGGATAGAACGGTTCGACGCGACGGACGAGCGCGGGCGCTTGGACTTGGCCACCTATGCGAACGGGGCCGGGAGGCGCCGGGGGCGGCGGCGGTGTAGGCGGAGCCGCCACGAACGCCATCGTGGTCGGAATCTCCGGCAGGTTCTCCGTTACGTACAGCAACGGAACCGCGATCACGAGTCCCAGCACCGCGACATGTGCGGCAGTCGACACCAGAATCGGCAGGCTTTGATTCCGCGGTGTGTGCTTCGCTTCTCCGGTGATGAGCTCAAACATGACAGACCCCTTTCGAGGCGGCTGAAACACGCAACACCGGTGAGCTGTGCAAGTGGATGGCCACCTGGTTCTGCTGGCCTTTTGTGGGTCTTGTACGTGCCAGATGGAGTCGTTCGGAATTCCTTCGCGCTGCCCAGAGATCATTCGCAGCTGCCCGGACGGGCGGTGGCGTGGCCGAAACGGACGCCTGATGCGAGGGATATCTCCGAGCGTTGCGGAAATGTCCTGACTGCGATGACGCGAACGGCAGAAGAAGAGGAATCGGCGTTGGCGTTTGGCTTGCACTCCTCAGATTTTGGGGAGGCCACGTGATGGTCCGGATCAAGCACATCCTCTGTCCGATCGACTTCTCGGACTACTCGCGTCACGCCTTGGACCACGCTGTTGCAGTGGCCCGCTGGTTTGGCGCCACTGTCGCGGTCATGTACGTGCATCGGCTCAATGTGCCCACGTTTGCCGTGGGACCGTTCATCGCGCCCCAGACATTCCAACCAATTGTGCTGACCGACGCCGAACGCGCGCACTTGCTGCAGGGTATCGGCGACTTCGTCGCCAAAGACAAAGCCGCAGGAGCGCAGATCGAGATTCTCCTCGAAGAGGACTTGAGTGTCGCCGACGCGATCGTGGCGAGGGCGCCCACCATGGGCACCGATCTCATCGTGATCGGGACCCATGGTCGCTCCGGATTCGATCGATGGGTGCTCGGCTCGGTTGCCGAGAAAGTTCTGCGAACGGCATCAGCACCCGTACTGACCGTTCCACCTCGATCGGCCGTTACCGTTCCTGTGGCCGCGGCGAGCATTCATCGCATCATTTGCCCAATGGACTTCTCCACGAGCTCCACGCGGGCGCTGGAGTATGCTGCGTCGGTGGCCGCGTTGGCACAGGCCCGTCTGACGGTCGCCCACATCGTCGAGGTGTTTCACGAAGCGGGTGACGTGTTGCTTCCCGACTTCGATGCCTATCGCGCTGGCCGGTTCGAGGAGGCACGCAGGTCCATGGCGGCTGCGCTGTCACCCGAGGTGCGCCGCTTGGCCGCCGTTGACGAGTTGCTTTTGGCGGGAAGGCCGTACCGCGAGATCCTGCGGCTCGCAGCGGAACAGCAAGCCGGCCTCATCGTCATGGGCGTGCACGGGCGGGGAGCGCTCGACCGGATGTTTTTCGGTTCGACAACACAACACGTTGTTCGCCAGGCGACCTGCCCCGTGCTGACCGTACGCGAAGACTGAGCCAACTCCGAGAAGCGTCGGAGAAGTTTCGCAGTGCCGCGACATTTTCCCCACTCAGACCAAGGCAGGACCAGGTCAGATATCGCATCGAAAAATTCGGCCTGGCGAGGCCAGTCAACCCCGGCGTGACCATGTCGGTCCCGCGCGTTCCGGGACGTCCAACGCTGTAAACACCCCTAACGGCTCCACCGTCTCGACGAGCTCGTTTCGGCGCTCACCGAGACTTGGGATCTCGTCACCCCGATACGCCTTGTGCTGCTCGTACACGAGCATCTCGCTCCAATACTCGATGACCAGATAGCGTGATGTGTGGCTCTGATCCCGCAGGAATGACGTGCCAAGGTAGGACCGGCTACGCCGGTTCAGGGCGGTCCAGGCACCATCGGCGCCATAGAATCGTTCGAATTCCTCTTCTTGCCCTTGTCGAATTTCGAATTGCCAGACGATCGCGATCATTAGCGCCCCTTACGCTGTCAGACTGCCTGTCCGAATTATATCGGCGCCCGCGGTCCCTGTGACCTCTGCGGCCCCCGGCCCCTCAGCTATCTCGGCGTGGAATCGTCTCGGCGCGCTTGGCTTCCGCGATCAAACCAGCTCACGACTGTTCACTGACGCCAGCGGTGCACGCGATCGAGGACTCCCTCGTCGCCGATCTCGCGACAGAGTGAGGTCAGCTCCGGGCGACGTGCCCCAAGCCAGCGAACGTCTTCGATTCCTTCGGTCAACGGCACGTCGGTGCGCAGCGTGGCGAGGCGGCGATACAGATACACATCCGTCCCGCACTCTCTGAGGGTGCTCGCCAGCGCCGCTGATCCACGCACGGCAATGTCCCAGGTGTTCTCGTTGTCTGGGATTGTCTCGAGGTGCCCGTAGCGCGCAAGCACGACACCCGCCGACTTCGCACCCCACCGTGCCACTCCGGGAATGCCGTCAGCATCGTCGCCGACGAGTGCGAGCCAATCCGGAATCGACGTGGGCGACACGCCGAACTTCTCGCGCACGGCCGGCTCGTCGAGGATGCGCCGCCGCATGCGATCGAAACACACCACCCGTGAGTCGCGCACGCACTGCGCCAAGTCTTTGTCGGGCGAGCAGATCACGATTTGCTCGACGTTCGACGATTCAGCCCACCGTGTTGCCGCCGTCGCGATGGCGTCGTCAGCCTCAAACTCGACCATCGGCCACACGACCAGGCCCAGCGCCGTCGCCGCCCGCTCGGCGAGAGGGAACTGGGCCATCAAGTCCGCCGGCACCCCTTCGCTCGTTTTGTATCCCTCGAACAGGTCGTTCCGAAACGACTCGATGACGTGATCGAACGCGCAAGCGACGTGCGACACACTGTCCTCGCGCACGAGCGACAGCAGCGACCGGAGGATGCCCCTTGTAGCGCCAACCTCGAAACCTCCTGGCCCGATCGCTTTGGGCGCGCCGAAATATGCTCGGAAGAGCTCGTAAGTGCCGTCAACTAAGTGAATGCGCATCGACACGCGATCTTACGATCTCGGCCGCGTCGGATTCCTACTGGCCCGAACAATTTCACGTCGACTAGACTTTCGGTTCTATGCCTTCGACACTCACCCATCTGGAATGCTCGCGGCCAGGCTGCGGCAAGATCACGTCCTCAGGTTCTTTGCAGAATCTGTGTTCGGTGTGCAGCTCACCGCTCGTCGCTCGATACGACTTGACTGTCGCGAAGGCGACCCTGACACGCGAGGCTCTACGCACACGATCGCGCACGATGTGGCGCTTCGAGGAAGTTCTACCCGGCGCTCCTCCGGTCAGCCTCGGCGAAGGCATGACGCCGCTGCTCCACGCGCGCCGTCTTGGGGGGCGCCTCGGGCTCAGTCGCCTGTTCATCAAGGATGAAGGGCTGAACCCGACGGCTTCTTTCAAGGCCCGCGGACTCTCGGCGGCCGTGACGATGGCCAAAGCACTTGGAGCACACACCGTGGCCCTCCCGACAGCAGGTAACGCCGGAGGGGCGGCGGCTGCTTACGCGGCGAAGGCCGGCCTCGGCTGCGTGATCGCGATGCCCGCAGACACGCCGATAGCCAACATCCTCGAGTCGCGCGCGTTTGGCGCCGACGTGCGCCTGATCGATGGCCTCATCTCCGACTGCGGGAGGTTCATCGCCGAGAACACGGCCAAGCAGGGCTGGTTCGATGTATCGACCCTGAAGGAGCCATACCGCATCGAAGGCAAGAAGACCATGGGGTACGAGCTGTGGGAAGAGTTCGGCGGCACTCTGCCGGACGTGATCATCTACCCGACGGGTGGGGGAGTTGGCCTCATCGGCATGTGGAAGGCCTTTGAGGAAATGGAAGTCATGGGTTGGATCGGCCCGGAGCGTCCGCGGATGATTTCTGCACAGGCCGCAGGCTGCGCGCCGATCGTGCGGGCGTTCGATGAGCACCGGGAGACCGCGGATTTCTGGAACGACGCCGCCACGCTCGCGTCCGGCTTACGTGTGCCCAAACCGCTCGGCGACTTTCTGATTCTTGCCGACCTCTATGCCAGCCACGGAGAGGCTGTCGCTGCCAGTGACGATGACATGATGGCGGCCTGCTGCGACATGGCAGCGCTCGAAGGAGTTTTCGCCGCGCCTGAGGGCGGAGCCGCCATTGTCGCCGCTCGAAAGCTGGTCGAGTCTGGAAAAATCGAACCCGATGAAGTGGTCGTCGCGTTCAACACGGGAAGCGGCTACAAGTACATCGAAGCCTGGCAAGGGGTCGTTGGTGATCGAACCCGGAGGTAGTCAACGGAGGGGACGGAGGAAACGGAACTACACGGAGGAACGGAGAAACGGAGGATCTGTTCGTAACAAATATTGCTGCCTCCGTTGGGACGAGACGTGGGGCGCGTCCTTGGACGTGCCCAGGCCGGTCCAAAAGGACCGGCCTGCCTTTCGCAAGGACCGGCCCTACTTGTGGCCCCTACCTCTTCCTCTTCCGTTATTTGAGTCGTCGTGCTCCGCCCGCACCGCGACAGCGCGGTGCTGGAAGACTTCTGCATGCACGGCGACGAAGTCGCGACGTCGCCCGCGCACCTCGATGATCTGCTCGGGCGGGACGCGATAGTAATCGGAGAGAAACCGCAATTCCACGAGGTTCACGATGTCGGCATCGGACAGCACGATCGTGTTCCACTGGTGGCGCTTCTTTTTCTTATAGTGGCCGTAGGCCTTCCCATAAGGGGGCCCCGGCGCAACCACCACGGGCACATAGTAGATTTCTGGGCTCAGCCCGTAGTGTACCGAGATGTCCCACCACGAACGACCGCGCCGCCGAAGATCGACGACGGCCGCAGGAGACACTGAAGCCCGTTGCGCGATAAACAGCGCTACCGGGATCTCGTCATCCGGAATTCGGCGTTCGCGAATCACGATGACTTCTCGTTCAGGCACGCGGTAGTAGTTCGCCACCGCTACATGAAAGTCTCCGATGTGGGCCGACACGCTGACTGCCGTTTGAGCGAGGGCTCGTTCCGGGTTCAGCGTGATGCCGAGCCCGATGAGCAGAACGGAAAAGGTCAGGGTTCGCAACATAGTTACTCCACTCTCACGATCGCGACCACCGGGCTCATCATGTGGCGCCCATTGCCCGTCATATGGATGGATCGGTCGCCATCAAAGTCCAGTACCATTTTCGTGACGCCGCCGGCCAGCACCTCGAATCCACGATTGAGCTTCACTTCACCAGAGGGAATCTCGACCGACGCCGTTTTCGCGATCGTGCTACCGGCCGGCGGAGCAATGGCTGCCGCGCAGGCCGGGCCCCCCACGACAGGTTCACCGTCGAAGTAGATCGTGGCCGCCTTGACCACGAGGCGGACCTGCGTGTACTGGCCCGCTTCGAGTAGGCCGCTCCCCAGCACGTCCTCAGCCCCATCCTCGAGCTTCTTCAAGTCGCAAGTCCAAGTGGTCCCAGCACCAGCGGCGAACGGCACTGGTGTCCAGCCGCTCTCGGCACGGTGGGCCGTGACTTCAGAAAAGGTGACGAGCACGGCCTTGGCGTCGCTGAACGGGCTATCGGTGAGGCGCAGGTTCAGCGTCCCGGTTCCGCCCGAAGGGCCGGCTGGCGAGTCACCGCAGGAGGAGACGAGAAGCGCAGTGGCCATGACGAGTGCAGGTGTGTGTCGCATCGTGGTATCCCCCACCTGGTGGGCAGCAAACCGCCGGCCACACGCTGGGCCTTACGCCAAACTCCTCTCTCGAAAGGGCTTCCATTGGCCGCGATCATCCGAGCGGGCATGCTATTCGAGTAAATAGCGGGTCTTTAGAACAGTTCCGAGGGGGCGATGGCAGTTTTCGTCCCAAGCCCAGCGGTTCGAAAAAGTTCACTGCTGTTTGACCGTTGGCTGCCGCCTAGCAACCGATAACTGCAAGTTTGTTGGACCACCGCGACCTGTCGACTAGCCTTGCCTGGTTAACGATCGTCCCGAACTGGGGTGCATCGCAATCGAGCGGGGGGACAGGACTGGTCATGGGTGTGAGGTCCTTCGTAACGGTGGCACTGCTCGCGATGTGCGCCGTCGCGTGGGCGGGCATCGCCGGGGCGCAGGAAACGATCAACTACGCCAGCGTCGGCGGACGAGTGGTGGACCCTCAGAGCGCTGTCGTTCCTGGTGCACAGGTCACGGCACGTCAGACTGAAACCAACCAGACCCGCGACGCCGTGACGGATGCGGAAGGACGATTCCGTTTTCCGTACCTTCGAGTTGGGCCGTACGAGATCACGGTCCGACAGCAAGGCTTCGCGGATGCGACCCGCGCGCTGACGCTGACGATTGGCGCCGCGTTCGACCTTCCCATACAACTCACGATTGGCGCCGTGGACACGAGCATCACCGTCACCGGTCAGGCGACGGTGCTTGAGGCGGCGCGGAGCCAGATCGCCGGAACTGTGACCCAAGAGGAAGTGAAGAACCTTCCCCTCAACGGACGCAACTTCCTTGACCTCGCCCTGCTGGTACCGGGTGTATCTCCGACCAACGTCGGTGGTACGCAGCTCTTCGCCGAGACGTCGGCGGTGCCCGGTGTCGGGATCTCCATCGGAAGTCAGCGCAACTTTTCCAATAGCTTCATCGTCGACGGACTCTCCGCCAACGACGATGCCGCGGGGCTGAGCGGTATTCCCTTTGGTGTGGACGCCGTCGAGCAGTTACAAGTGGTCACGTCCGGCGGCCAAGCCGAGCTCGGTCGGGCGCTGGCTGGCTATGTCAGCGTCGTGACGAAGAGCGGCACCAATGTGTCGCGTGGCGACCTCTACGGCTATTTCCGCGATCACCGGTTCAATGCGGCCAATGCGCTTTCCGGAACGAAGCTTCCCATGTCCCAGAAGCAGTACGGGGGAAGCCTCGGCGGTCCGATTCGCGCCAACCGCACCTTTTACTTCGTGAACTTCGAACAGCGCAAGCTGGACCAGACTGGCCTCACCACGATCTTGGACCCGAGCGTCGGGATCATCAATGCGAGGCTCGCCGCGGTCGGCTATCCCGGGTCACCGATCTCGACCGGCGTGTATCCGAACCCCGTGGACACCTCGCACCTTCTGGGGAAGGTGGATCATCAATTCAACGGCACAGATCAGTTCAGCGTTCGCTACAGTCTCTACGACGTCACGTCGAGCAACTCTCGCGGCGCGGGAGCGCTCAACGCGCCAACGGCATCCGCGGGACTCGACAACGACGATCATGCCGTGGCTGTCGGCAACACGTTGACGCTCTCGGACCGAATGGTCAACGAGACCCGTGCGCAATTTACCCACGGTGACCTCAAAGCTCCGCCAACCGATCCCATTGGACCGGCCGTCAGCGTCGCTGGAGTCGCTTCGTTTGGAACGTCCTCCGGAAGTCCGACCGGCCGCCTCAACAAGATGTACCAGGTCGTCGACAACCTGTCGCGTCAGGCCGGGCCCCACGCGCTGCGTGCCGGCGTCGACTTTCTGTACAACGACGACACGGTGACCTATCCGCGTTCCATTCGTGGGGCCTACACGTTCTCGTCGTTGCCGAACTTCTTGACCGGCGTGTACAACAACTCAGGCTTCACACAGACGTTTGGCACGACCGTTATCTCGCAGGGCAATCCCAACCTCGGTATCTATGCGCAGGACGAGTGGAAGGTCAGTGGCGGCCTTACCCTGAACGTGGGGCTCCGGTACGACCTCCAGTTCCTCGAGACGATCAATACGGACACGAACAACATATCCCCGCGCTTGGGCTTTGCCTGGTCGCCCCTCGAGTCGAGGCGTACTGTCGTGCGGGGCGGTGCGGGCCTCTTCTACGACCGCGTGCCACTCAGGGCAATGGCGAACGCGCTTCTCTCTGCCGGGAACACGACCGACCTCAATAACTTGCGTCAGATCAGCGTAAGTCTGTCACCAACGCAGACCGGAGCCCCTGTCTTCCCGAACATCCTGAGCGCTGCGGTGCCGCTCGTTACGCTGGTCAACCTGACGACGATGGATCGGGATATACAGAACGCGTATTCGCGACAGGCGAGTGTCGAGGTTGAGCAGCAGATCGGGGCGCGCAGCACAGTGAGCGTCGGGTATCAGTACCTGCGCGGATTGCACCTCATCATCTCCGTGAACCAGAACGTGCCCTCCTGCGTGGCCGCCGGCACCAACAATGGTTGTCGTCCGGACCCGACCTACGCGAACAACAGCCAGTACTCATCGGAAGCAGACTCCCACTATCACGGCCTCCACGTCTCGTTCGTCCAGCGACCCACCCAGTGGGGGAGCTACCGCGTGAGCTACTCGCTCTCGAAGTCGATGAACAACGTGGGTGAGAATTTCTTCAGCTCTCCCATCGACCCGTTCGACCTCTCCAAAGACTGGGGCCGGTCCGATGACGACCAGCGGCATCGGCTTGTCATCAACGGTTCGGCCAACTCCTCGATGGAGCCGGCCGATACGGCGTTGGATCTCCTCACCCATGGCTTTCAGGTGAGCAGCATGCTGCAGTTCTACTCGTCGTTGCCGTTCAACATCACGTCTGGAGTCACGACCGTGCAGGGCACCGCTGGACGGCCGGTCGTCAACGCTGAGTTCATCGAACGCAACGCCGGGGTCGGCAGTGACTTCTTCAGCATAAGCGCCCGTGTGAGTCGTTCTTTCCGAGTTGGCGGCAGCGCTCAGATCGAAGGACTCGTTGAGGCGTTCAACCTGACCAACCGCCGCAACAATCTGACCCGAAACACCAACTTCGGCTCAGGCGCGTATCCGACGAGTCCATCTGCGACGTTCAACCAAATCACGGCCGTCGGCGATCCTCGGACGATTCAGTTCGCACTGCGTCTGCGGTTTTGAGGCGACGGAGACTAGGGCGGGTCTGGCTGTGTAGACCCGCCTGACCCGCCTGGCCAGCCTCGTCACGATCGTCGTGCGAGGCGATAATGATGCCCATGCGCACGTCACCTGCTGATTCCACCGACGGCCTCGATCTCGACCCCCGGCCAGAGGCGATCCCGGCGCGATGGATCTTCTCGCTCACCCTCCTGGGCTCGGTGGTCCTCAGCGCCGGAATTTCGGCGCAGACATACCTGTCGATGCTCGGTCATGGGCATTCGTTTGCCGGCATTCTTGCTTGGCAGTTGAGCTGCTGGAGCGTCTGGGCGATCGTCGCGCCGATCGTCGTTCGGCATGCGGGCAGCCTCGTGAGCGAGGGTCGCGATCGACGGCGCGCATGGATAAGGCTCGGCCTGCTCGGTACCGTGTTCGTGGCTGCGCACGTCGCGCTAGCCGCCCAATTCGCCCTGTGGTTTCAGCCGTATGTCCCCGTGGTCGCGACCGGCTACCAGCAAGCGTTTGTGCGTCAGTTGTCGGTGCTGCCGGTGGATCTGCTGGCGTATGCGACCCTCTTGCTCATCGGCTGGGCGCTGGCCGTCTTCCGCGTGGCCAGGCGGCTGGAGATTCGCGAATCTCGCCTCGAGGCCGAGCTCGCCAAGGCCCAACTCGAGGCGCTGCGCCTCGAGATACAACCGCACTTCCTGTTCAACACGCTGAACGCAATATCCGCGCTCATCCGCTTGAAGGCCAACGATCGCGCGCTGGACATGCTGGTCGGACTCAGCGAGTTGATGCGCCACACGCTCGGTCGAACCAAGGAACAGCTGACCACGCTCGATGCCGAGATCGACTTCACCAAGCGCTACGTCGATCTGCAGCAGGCGCGTTTTGCCGACCGCCTCGACGTGGCGTATCAGATCGAGGAGAGCTGCCGCGAGCTGGCTGTGCCCACGTTCGTGCTGCAGCCGCTCGTCGAAAACGCCATTCGTCATGGCATGGGCCGCCAGAACCAGCGCTGCCGGCTGGAAGTTGGCGCACGTCTGGAGCCCGACGGTTTACACCTCTGGGTCAGCGACGACGGGGTGGGCCTGGCGCCCGGCTTCAACGTGGAGCGAGATGCTCACACGGGTTTGGGCAACACGCTGCTCCCGGCTCGAGCGGCTCTACGGTCGCGCCGCGCGCCTCGTCGTTGCGGCCAGGTCCGGCGGCGGCACGGTGGCCGACATCGTGGTGCCCGCGCGTCCGATTGCGCGAGCCGAGGCCACCGCATGAGCCGTTTCCGCGTGCTGGTGGCCGACGACGAGCCACTTGCGCGCGGGATCGTGACGAATCTGCTCAGAGACGACCCCGAGATCGAATCCGTGGTCGAGTGTGGTGATGCCACAGAGGTGAGGCGGACGATCGAGCGCCTGCAGGCCGACATCGTGTTTCTCGACGTGGAGATGCCCGAGATCGACGGGATTCAGATTGCCAGCGGCTTGTCGGCCGAGGACCCCGTGATCGTGTTCGTGACCGCGTTCAGCGACTACGCGACCAGCGCATTCGAGGTGCGCGCCGTTGACTACGTGCTGAAGCCGTTCTCGGACGCTCGCTTTCGAGAGGCACTCGCGCGCGCGAAGGAGCGGGTGCGCGAGCGGCGAGCCCGCGAGGTCACGTCGTCCCGCTCGCCTGATTCGGCGAGCACGCCTGTGGACGCGGTGCTCGGAGCTGATTCGACGACCGGCTATCTGCAGCGCCTGACGTTCAGGGACGCCGACCGCCTGGTGGTCTTGAAAACCGCTGACGTCCTGTGGATCGAGGCGCAGGACTACTACGTGCTCGTGCACTCCCGGCGCGGGCGGCACATGGTGCGGGCCACCTTGGCGACACTCGAAACACGCCTCGACCCGCGACAATTCCTTCGCGTCCACCGCGCCGCGATCGTCAACGTGGACGAAGTGCAGGACATCCGAGACAAGAACGGGATGCGCTTGACCTTGTCGAACGGCGCCGAGATACCCGTCAGCCGGTACTCGACGCCGGCGGATCGAGTCGGTGCTGAGCCCGCGTCTGCGAGGGGTCAGATCTTGAATCTTGCCCGCCCGCCGTCTCCTCCGAAGTGGGCCGCGTCCCTGTTCTGCGGACAAGGCTAGGCTGGTCTACGCAGCAAGACCTGCCCTGTCTGGGCTGCTGCGGGCAAGATTCAAGATCTGACCCCCTCTTACTCCTGATCTGCCGGGTGCACCGCCAACAGCTCCACGTCCGCTCCTGGCTCAATATCAAAGGACGGCCCTGAGTCGCCTTGCGCGACGGTCCAGCCGTTGGTCCAGTCGTCGTCGAAAACAGTGGAGTAGTACGTCGCCAGAGCCTTGCTCCGAATTCCCATGCCCGCCTCACGCGCGCGGCGAACCGAATTCTCGCTCCAGTTGGTCGAGCTGACGACGACGTTGTCGTCGGCTATCACGCCCTTGTTGTGGCAGTGAATGAAGTTGTCGAGGTTGATCGCCTTCAGGCAGCCCATCAGGCCATGAGCCTCGAGCGCGGCCTTGGTCTTCTGCCACCCCGACGCGAACCTCGAGCTGACGATGATACGGACGTCGAGGCCTTTGTCCTTCTTCGCGCGGACGACACCGAGCAGCGACTCAATCGACGGAGCCTCGCCTCCGCCGACGATGTACTGCTGCTGCAGCAGGATGCGTTTCTTGGCGCTGTCCAGAAGCTTCTTGACGTGCGCGAAGTAGTTGTCGGGTGAGACGAGCGGTGTGAGAACACCAGAGAGCGTGGGGAAGTGCTGCACGCCGACGTCCAAGAGCGGCGCGAATGACGGAGTCGGCTCGGCCGGCTCCCGCGCCTCGAAGTCGAACGATACGCCAAAGCTGCCGAGATCCGGGATGGCGAAATCCCCCTCGAAAAGGTCCCTGTACCATTTCGCAATGGGCTTCTTGTCGATGCGGATCAGCCACTCGCGATTGCCGGCCCTTCGCTTCTTGCCGGGTAAGCGATTGGGGATCGACGAGGCGGCCCAGTTCGCGCTGCCCAGGATCACGATCTTCTGGTCGATCACCGCGAACTTCTGGTGGCACACGTCGAACACGCGGCGGGGGTCGCGCGAGGGCGCGACCTTCAGCTCCACGTGAAGGTCGTTGAGCTTGGAGACTTCGCTCCCGGCGGTGTCCTTCGCGTCGTACATGATTCGAACCTTCACGCCTCGATCGCGCGCGGCGGCGAGAAGCTCGAGAATGTGCGGCGCCGAGACGTTGTAGATGTAGACGAGCAGCTCCGACTTTGCCAGATCGAGCGTTGTTTTGAGCAGCTCGAAGCTGCAATCGGGCGAGACCGCGGCCCGGATGTCGTGTGGGCCGGAGAACGTCTTGAAGGTCAGCTCCGGCCTCTGGGCGAGATCGATCCCGAAGTCCGCGGACTCGGTCGGTGGCGTGTCTGGACTCATCGGCTTACTCCGTCATTGCGTCCGTGCGGAGGCGCACGGCCGGGTCGCCAATTACGATGTAGTTACGCGCGTCGTTCCGAGCGACGTAGCGGTTTGCCAGCAAGGCGTTACTGACCAATTGATCCGCGAACGACGCCCGCAGATTCTGTGACTCTTGGAGTTCGGCGGACAGGACCGCCCATCGCATGTTGAAGTTGTCGGTTGCCTGGCCGACCCGCTGGCCTTGGAGAATCCGCACCATGACGTCGCGCATCTCCTGAACCTGGGGAGCGCTCCGGCTGTTCTGAAACGAGTAGGCCCACGCGCGATCGACGTGCGCGAAAGATGCCAGCGCGCCCTGGGTCAACAGCCGTTGAGGAAGCCGCGCGACGATGGGCTCCGGCACGAGCTGTGTGGGCGCTTGTCCGCTGCTCAACCCGAAGTTGTCTTCCTTCGGGCACCCGCCACCGTAGCAGGCGAAAAAGAAATGGATCAGGCCATGGATCTTGGCGTCGGCTGGAACGTCGGCCGCTGTGAATAGATGCTCCGGCGCGACGATTCCGAAACCGGGCCAGTCCTGGCACAGGATGGCGCCCTGCTTCTTGCGCTGGTCGGGGTCTCCCATCTTGAACTTGACGCCGTGTGAGCCGGTAAACAGGAACGCTGGAGGGCCGCCGGGATCTTTTCCGGCGAGCAGCGCCTGCAGTCGGTCCTTCGTGGCGTCGGCCGCGAGCAACGGTGTGAGTTGAAACCCCTTGAAGCCGGCCAGCGTTCGCACGCCAGACGTGCCTTTGACGATTGGCTCCGCGACCTGGTTGTGCAACAGCCCCGTCGCACGATCGCCATCGTTCTTGACGGTAAAGATCGATGCGCGCTTCTTGTGAGGGAGCAGGGCCGCTGTCTCGTACGCGACGACACTGTCGGCGTACTTCCCGTATTCCTCAGGCGTATCGAAATGGAGGCGGCCCACGTTCCAATAGAGGTCGAGCAAGTACTGGAACTCGAAGGGAATCTCCTGAGGCGACCCAACCAGAAGCACGTAGACGGGCACGCCATGCTCGGGATCGACGACAGCGAACCCGGCGCCCTGACGTTCGATCCACTTGCGGGCGTCATCGCCGGGAAGGAATCCCGACGGTCCTTCGAAGACCTTGAAGAGACGCTTGGCCTCCCGCTCTCGATGCTGGAGCAACGGCCCCAGTGCTTTCTTCACCTTCGGGTCCGCGTCTTTCGCGAAGACGACGCACCAGCCCGCCTCCTCCAGGTTGTTGGCGTCGATATCGGCTATCGCGAGATGCTCGCCTGCTCCTCGGTCGCCGCGTTCGCGGACCTCGGTTCGATCCGGATCGATGCGCCCGAGGTCGGTTTCGGTCACGCCTGGCAGATGAGCCCCGGTCTCGGCTTCGATGCCGAACGGAATCGGGAGCTCGTCGGGCGCGAGAGCGGAAACGTCGGCAGGCATGATCGTCTACACCGACGCGGCTTGCCAAAGCGCGTGCGCGACCTGCGGACCATCGATGTCCGAATGCGCACCCGCCGCTCCGCCGCCCTTGGCGATGAACTGAGACGATTCGAGGTTGTAGATCGTGCCGGCTTTGAAACCGTATGGCTTCGTCTCGACGAGCATTGGCTGAAACACTGCTGTGGACAAGCCGCGAATGCCGAACTTGCCAATGGCGCCGTAGAGCGGTGGGTTGTCGTCGTCGGGATCGAACGAACCGTCAGAAAGAGATACCGCCGAGGCCAGCGGGTACAAGACGCCCACGGCTCGATCGTGAATGGACCGCGAAACGACCAGGGGACCTCTGATCGCAGAACGATGGATGAAGGGATTGAAGTATCCCTTTCCCTGCTGGCCCGGAATCTTGTCGGCAAACGCCCACAGCGACACGGCGCCTTGAATGAGCGCAACCGAGTCGACTGCACGGGGCAGGCTGCGACCCGCCGAGGGCCCACCCAGAATGGACGACACGACGATGCAGCCGAAGCTGTGCCCCATGAGATGGAACCGTGTGTTCGGTGCGGCGTTCATCAAGTCGGCGACGAATGCATGCATGCCCGACTCGCCAATACTCCTCGCTCGTTTCTTCATCGTCCAGTAGGACAGTTGACGAAGGGGGCCCAGAATGCCACCGATGAATCCGCCGCCGGCGAAGTCTGTCCCCAGAGCCGCTGCGTTTCCGGCCTCGAACGCGGTATTGGCATCGAAGGGTTGTCCGTCGGCATCCGGAGCACTTGAAGGGCCGTCGCCTTTATGCCCCGCAAGCGCCGCCAACTCGTTGTAGGCGCTCGCCGCGTCGGCGGGCAGTTCTAGCGCGGCCGCGTCGTGCTGGTGAGCCTGGACGATCGTCCGAAGCAGACGCTCGGCCTCGCTTCCGAGTCCAAGCCGATCGAGGTAGGTCGCGACGATCTCGTCGGGGGTCATGGCGGGCGCATCGATGGCGAAGTCCCCAGCGCCGAGCTCTTCGTCGCCGAACGGCAGGCTTGGCCAGTGAAGGCCGATCCACAGCGGCTTGAACGGCCCCGGGATAGCGCTGCGATCGGCAGGCAGCTCGACCATCGCTTTGATCCAGCGGTTGTACTGATCGCGTGCCTCGGCGATATCGCCCTTCCAGCCGTGACTGAAAAAGAAGACGTGGGAAGGCGGCTGCTGGGCGACGTCGGCGAGGATCCGTGCGGAGAACGCCTTGTTTGCGCCATCCGGGTCGCCCGTGCGCTCTTTGCCGTCCTTGTCGAAGCTTATGAGGGCGTATCGCTCATCCGTGCCGGGTATGCGTTCGAAGGGCATGAGGTCGTCTCCTAGCGGCCGATGGTCGGCCTGTCTTCGGGGTCATACAGATCGCCTTCGAGCCCTCCCGTAATCCGCCAGTACACGTCTTCGCTGACCTCATAGCTCAGTTGAACCAGCTCATTGGCTCGCTGGCTGACGGGTTTGCCGTCGCGCCGAAGATTCCGAGCGGCGCGCAGGGTCTTCAGCGATTCATCGGTGCCGATCAAGCGGAGGCTTTCGAGCGCGTAGAACTGGAGCGACAAACGTTCGTTGCCCTTCTTCGGGGCAGTGATTGTGTTCGAATACGCGAGTCGATCCCACTGACCGGTCGCCATCCACTCGCTCAATTCACGGTACGTGGTGACGCCCAACTGTGCGAGGGCGCGAAGGGCCACGCCCTGCGTCGTAACGGATTTGGAGCTCAAGCACTCGTTGAGGAACTTGGTTTCCTCGCTGTCCGGACCTGCGACGCGGAGTTTCCCTACGATGTACGCCGCGTGTGCATGCACGTGAGGGGTGGCTCGCATCTTTGGAAGAACCTGGCGTGTCACATCGGCTGGGTTGAACAGCAAGAGCGAATCGGCGATGGCCCAGAGTGTGTCTTCGGTGGCCGACGGGTTGAGCATCTGTCGCGCCAGGAAGTCCATGTTCTCCCTGCCGCCCATTGCCGCCAGAATGAATGCAATGATGGCGGAAAGGCCGTCTACGTTCCTCTCGAAAGTCGCACGCATGGCGCCGCAGTCTCCGGCCCGCCACGACTTGATCAACGGGGGGAGGGCCAGCTCACTGGGCTCCGCCTCCGGTCCGTTCGCGAGCGACGTTACGTAAGCCTCGGCCTCGTCTTGCATCGTCAACAAGACTTGCAGCGCGGCCTGGCGAAGTCCCGAGAGCTCGTAAGCCGGCTTGCCGTCCTCCGTCAGCCGCACCGGCTCGACCGCGATGGAGACCAGGTGCGGGATGCTGGCGGGATGTTGCAGGAGGCCTAGACATTCCGTCGCCTGAACGCGGACCGCAGCGCTCGGTTCCTTCATCGGGGTCGAGCGCCAGATCAGACTATCGAGGACTTGAGCGAGCACATCCTCTGCGATCGTGCGGCCACCGAGCTTGGCCTCGTGGATGCACCGCGCCGCCAAGAAGGCGTGCTCGCCGAAGCTCATGCTGCTCCCGGCCAGAACGCGACGCACGAGCCTGTTAGGTGAGTCCGTCATCCCGGAGAGAAGCACGAGGGTGTCTTCCCAGAGCCGAACCCGGCTACGCCTTCCGAGTGTGGCCGTCACATCGTCGAGGCGCGAGGTCATTCCGTCGTCGCAGTCGAGAAGGTGCTGCGCGCAACAATAGGATTGGAACCCCGGATACGAGAACCTGACGCCGTCCTCATCGCTTGGCGAGAGAATCCGCGTGTCGAGCGCGAACGTCTTGAGCTGTTCGAGCTGCAGCTCCCGCCTTCCGCGTACCTGATCCATCACCTCGTAGAGTCGTGCGCCGTCGAGACGGATCGTCTGATGCGCTTGCATGCTCCAGGCGATCTTGCCGAGGAGGTCTTGCACCACTCGGCGAACGCCGGCAGGCAGGTTCGTGGTGGCGAAGTTTCCGTTCACCACCCTGGCGATGACCCCAGATCGAGAGAGGACGCCGCGGCCCGACTGGCGCAACAAGTGACCCAGCAGCCAGGGGACACCGGCAAGATCGAACAGATTGGCTCGCTGGATCGATGTCAGAAGAGCCTTGTGCGTCTGTCCAAACTGGTTGAGGTATTGCGTTACCGTCGATGGCGAGAGCAACTGTACCAGCAGAATCGGAATCTCGTCTGTCGTGTCCTTGGTATTGAGCGCGGGGATGTGCGCGATGGCCTGCTCGTCGAGCGTGACGACGGCAGAGACGTCGGTGCGCCCTTCGCTGATCTCTTTCAGGCACTCGAAAACAAACGTTCGCCGGCGGCCGTCGGAATCGGTGTCGCCGTCGACGCAGAGAACAAAGGGCTGAGACAGACGCTTGACCAACGCTCGCGCCGGCAGATCGATTCCCAGCTTGCCGTAGGTCTTCGAAATTGCATTCGCCAAGGCCAGGGCGGGTGTGTCGTCAGTGGGCTGAAACTCACTCACGAGCGCAAAGAGCGGCAACACGCCGTCCTGCGACGCTCGCGCGGCGAAGTGCGTGTACAGACCATTCAACTGGGCAGTTTTCGCCCGTCCATAGTTCCCGGTGATGACGACGATAGGCGACCGTGGGCCCGTTTCCGGAAACAACGCCGACGACACAGCCTCGAAGACACGCATGCGCGGTCCTGGCGGGCTCGTCTCCATTTTCGAAGAGACGTCGGGGAATTGCCGGATGACCTCGATTGGAAAGGGAGCGGCCGCGTCGGGCTTCGCGCGAAACTGCTCGGCCAAATCCTGCACGGCACCGAGAATGGCGTCGGGCTGCCACAGAGGATCGGCCTTGGGCGCCAGATACAGAGCCGGGATTGCCCAGTTGCCGCTGTCGGGGCGATAGAGCGCGCGCCGCCCGGCATTGGCTGCGAGATCCGCGCACCCGGTCGAGAGCAGCGTGTCGTAGAACTCCTGTGCGAATCGCCGGGCATCGTCGATGCGCACGAAGTCCTGCATGGCAACGACGGCGGATGCACGCAACGCAATCTTGGGCGCAAGCCCGCTCAACACGTTCGCGATGCCTGGCTGACGCGTCGCGCTCTGACATGCCTGGAGGAAGACGAGGCGCAAGCTTCGCTCTCCGAGCTTCGCCAGGAAGTCCTTCTCGCTCACAGTAGTGGCCCTGCCTTCGGGGTTTTCGAGCAAGAGGCTTGCGACGCCGTCTTTGAATGCGCCGTGCGAAATCAGATGGAGGCTGTCGGCGGAGCTGAGACGATCGGCGATCGCATCGATGGTCGCCGGTCCTTGGGCCACGCTGTAACCCGCATCCGCGAGCTCGGTGCGTAGCTCGTCGGACACGCGGCCGAGGATGGTCACCTGCAGCAGTCCGCGCCGGACGAGCGAGTCCCACGCTGCGCGGAGGCTCGTGATTTCGGCGGCGAGATCGATTTTCCCCATCGGCGCGCCGTCGGGCGCCGAGTCCAGCTCCTTCGGCGAAGACAGGACGAGCAGGAGCCGGAATGCACCCTCGCGCGGAGGCGGGGCTTCGGTTTCTGAAGGAATGCGGCGGGAGAGGGCGAACGTGGTGGATGCCGCAAACGGGACGTCTTCGACCCCGTTGGCGAAGATGATTCGCTCCCACAATAAGTCTTGGAGCGCGCCGGCCTCGGGGTCGATCTGCAGGCTGATGGAGACACGCTGGGCGCCTTTGCCGCGCGCGTAAGCCATGGCTCGCAGAAGGCCGGCATCGGAGAGCACGGCACGGCCGAGCTGCTTCCCGTATTCCCACGGGTTGGCTTCCAAGTTCCTGGAACGCGCTGGTCTGAAGCGTGATGAACGCGCAGAGCTGCCCGGCACCGTCTAGGGTTACCTCAGCAGGATAGGTGTCGGGCGCGTCGGGCCGTGGGGCGCGGATGCGTACTAGAAGGCTCGAAGTCGATTCTGGCATGCGCCGTCCGTTGTGTCGGGCACTTCCACCCGTCGCAATAGACTAACGCCCGGTGGGGAGAGAACGAACGCCAGAGACGGCGGTTCACGATCAATCAACTCCCAACTCCCAACTCCCAACTCCCAAGCCCCGAGTCCCGAGCCCCGAGTCCCGAGCCCCGAGTCCCGAGCCCCGAGTCCCGAGGCCCGAGTCCCGAGTCCCGAGTCCCGGGTCCCGAGCCCCGAGCCCTACTGATTCGGCCGCAGAACCTGCCTAAACTTCAGGGTGTTGATGTCCCTGAACATCGGGGTGCCCGGTGGGAGCAGCGCCGGCGTCAGGAAGTCGGTGTCGAACGCAAACGCGCGCGTTCCTGGCGAGTAGATGTTGGAGTTGGCGCGATAGATTCCGATGTTTTGCCGCGCGGTATATAAGCTCACGATCGACCCGCGATAGTTGATCGTCTGGCCACCCCAGTTCTCGAGCATGCGCATGAAGTTGTGCACGCCGCCGTCGGTGCCCCAGTCGCCCACGGCAGTCCAGTTCGGCTTCGGGAACGCGATGCTCTTCCCGGCGACGAGCGCGAAACGATAACCCGTCTCGGTCGCATCGCGCGCAGCCATGTCGTTGGGACTATTGAGCGACGCGACGTCGACCCATGAGTTGGACAGAATCGTCAGGGCATCGGCAATGATCGACGCCGGCCGGTTGGGCTCGGCCGTCACGTCGGTCGAAGTTGCGTTGTAATCGCCCTGCACGTAAGCCCCGTTCTCAGTAGCGACCGTCAAACCGCTGTCGGGCAGATTATTGACACCGGCAGCCGCGGTGCAGCCGGCGACGGCGCCAATGCAGCCGTTTGCCAGCTTCAACGCACGACGGAAGAGCACCTGTCGGTTGATCCGCGCTTCCGGACGGTTGGTCACGTTGGTCAACGGTGTCGTGGTGGTGCCGAACGGCACAGCCCCCACAGGCGCGCCCGCCGGGACGACGCCGAGAACCGTGCTTGCAACTGCCGCATAGTTCTCGATCGCTCCGCTCTCGTTGCGGTCCTCTCCGGTCTCGTTGACGCCGTTGGGTGCCGAGGACGCGATGCCCGCGCCCTGGTTGATCGAATCTTCGTACCCGTACTCGCCGGTCTCTGGCGCGCCGCCGACCGCGTCGTTGTGGTTGCCCCGGCGATCCGAGAAGTAAACGATGAACCCGTTGTTGTTCAACGCTGTGTTGCCGGTGGCGCCGATGGCGCCCGACAGCCAACGCTTGAGGTTGCCCACGTCCAGCGTGACGTAGTTCATCAGGCCACCCATCGTCATCGGTGCGGTCGTCGCAAGATCTCGGGCGGTTCCCTCACGCGCGTCGTAGAGAGCGTTCGGCCAATAGTCGTACGAATCCGTGCTGTTGGCGTAGTTGCACACACCGCCGTTGTCGCGGAGACGTTGAAAGCGGATGACGGCATTCGGCGTGGGGTCTCCGCAAGCAGCGCCTTCTTGGTTCGGCGCAGCGAAGCCCAGATTGAGAAGCTCCACGGTCACGTCGCTCCACACGCCAGCGGCATTCTGCTTTTCGATCTTGATGAAGCCGCTCAGTTGAGACGTGCCGGCCGGAAAGAGTGAATAGGTCGAGATCGTGCGCCCGGCGGTCCCGAGAGCCGCCGTGATCCCAAGGACCCGGCAGTTGATCAGCGTTGCAGGCGCTACAGTCGTGTAGCCTTGGCACGACATCGGTCGAATCGTTCCGGCCGCGTCCGTCGTGATCCATGACAGGTCGTGCGAGAAAGGAAGCGCACCGTTGGCGACCACAGTAACGGTCCTGTTCGCACCCGCGTTGACCGTTGCGCCCGCAGTCTGCGTCGTGACGGTGTTTCCTGAGTTCAACGTGACGGTGACGTTCTGGCCCGCGGCCACGTTCGCGGCCAAGGTACATCCCGTGAAGGAGCTGGCGGTCTTACCCGTGCACTGGACGCCCACTTGACCGCCAATCGTGATGCCGCCCGCCGGTATCCGCAGCGCGGCGGGAACACTCGTGACCGCGTCTACCAGGATCTGGTGAAACGGGTTTGCATACGTGCTCCCGGCAGCCGTGGTCGTGAGTCCCGCGCCGATGGCTCGCGAAAGGGGCGGTCTGCCCGCACCGACCACGTATCCCACTGGCGGCGCTCCGCCAGCATTCCAGTTGCCGTCCAGTTGCAGAGGCGCGCCGCCCGTGATCGTGGGCAGCCCGGTCAGATCGGCAGCTCGGTCGGACAGCAGGATGCGCAAGCTGGCCTGCGCGAAGTACCGCTGGAGGTAGACCGGGCTGTTCGCAACGGCCTCGTTGGACCCTACGACCGGACGCCGGATCAGATCGATGGGCACTGCGCCCTGCGACGTGAGCGGGAGGTCCAGACGCTTGGCGCCGGTCAGCGTGGTGCGAATGTTGGTGTTGTAGGTGACCTCGGAGAGGTTTTTCCACCCCGAGTACGCCGTGCTGCCGGGCCCGCCGCCGACGCTGCCTTCCGACGATTCGAGGTCGCGGTACGTGGACCCGATGACCGTCGGAACGGTGACTGTGCCGTCGTGGCCGCTGGCCGTGATGGGCGTGGTGTTCTCCAGTTGCGACCGGACGACTTCGCCAACCGCCGTCAGTTTGTCGCGGAACGTCAACGTCGCGCTGTCGCCCGACGCGAGGAACAGGTGTTGGTTCGTGTGCACGCGGCCGCCGAAGTCGAAGTCGGCGCCGGCGTGGAACGAGAGGCTCTTCTCGCCGAAGATGCCGAACTGGAAGACCGGCACCGCGACCGTCTGCACCTCACGCCGCAGCCGGACTTCGGACCCGCTGGTGGATCGGGCCGTGACGGTGAGCGTATAGGGTGTGATCAGACCCTTGAACCCCGTAAAGGGTCCGGTCGTGATGTCCGCGTTCGGAAAGGAAAGCGGATTGCCCGTGTTCGGGCCAGGGCCAGGGTCGGGCGTGAACGAGACCGCGTATCCCGACCCAACCGCGCCACCGGGCGCTGTAAATTGAAAGCCGGTGAGCGCAGGTGGGTTGTTGTCGACAATGTCCACCTGGGCGGCACTCGGGCTGAAGTCGGTGGCGAACAGCGTGGCCATGCCTGCGGTCAGCTTTTCGAGACCGGCGTGCGCAGCTGCGTAGGCCTGGCTCTGATCGCGGTCCACCGCGTGTGAGCGCTGATCCGAGTTCAGCGCCGCGATCATCCCGGCCAGCAGCCCGCTGATCAGCATGACCACCAGCAGCGCCGTGATCAACGCAATCCCAGATTCGTCGTTTTTCAGCGAGTGCATTCTCATAAACTGCTCCGTCTACTGGTCCTCTACTCGCGAGCTCACTAGCCCCGGTACTTGTCCACGAAGGCCATGCCCCGCAAGCTGACTTGCGACTGAAGGGTGTTGCGGAAGATCCGCATCGTCTTGTTGACCGCGTTCGGCGTACGCCCCGTGAGCACGATGTTCATTTTGCGGATCTGCGTCGGTGCGCACGCAGCGGGCGCGCAGGCGCCTCCGTTGCCAAGATCGGCCGCGACCATCGCCACGTTGCCGGGGTCGTTCGTGCCATTGCTGATGTCATACGTGAACTTGAGGTTCTCGATGTCGATCGCCACGGTGGTGCCAAGCGTGTTGTCGAAGCTCGTCGGGTGCCCGTTGTTGATGCGGCGCACGAGCCTCGGGTGCTTGGGATCGATCGTGGCGTCGAGGTAATACGTGATCATCCTGACCCGCGAGATCCGAGTGCTGGCCGGGTTGTTCGCCGGCGCGGCCGCGTTCAGGGCCCCGAGATTCCCGGCTGCTGCTCCGGATTGGTTCAGGCCCAGCGAGTCGCCATCCGCGAACGTCAAACGACGGGCGGGAAGGTTCACGGTGGTTACCTGCACAAGCGAGGTCCGGGACCCTTTCGAGATCATCATCAACTGCCCGGTCGAGACACGGTCGGGCCCGGTGCTGATGTTGGGCCCCGCGGCGATGTCCACCGTCGTGTTCGTGACTGCCGAGAGGGCGACGTCAACGAAAGAGTTGTCGGCCATGATCACCGACACGACATCGGTGGCGGCGCCGTTGATGGTGGGGCCGAGGTTCGGCCTCGGGAGCACGGCCGCGAGTGTCGTATCTGAAACGGACGTCACGAACGCGGTTCCCGGAGGGCCGGGGATCTTGACGCGGGCGGAGCCCAGGCCGCTCGGTATCGTGATGTTATGCCCCGACGGCAGTCCCGATCCGGTTTGAAGCATGTCGCGGATGATCAGGTCCATGCTGGACCGCACCGCGTTGTTCATGCCCGACATCTGCAGCACGATCTCGTTCGACTTCGAGACGTCGGCCAAGCCGCCCAACGTGGCGCCGAGGACCACGGTGAGAATGCCCATCGACACCATCATTTCGGCGAGCGAGAACCCCGTCGTCGAGGCGAGTCTGGTACGAATCGTTGGTCGCATGTTCGGTAACCTGTCCTGTTTATGAGTACGCCGACACGTAGGTGACCAGCGTGTAGTTCCGCCACACGCCGTTTGTCTTGTATCGCACGATGACCGTGACTTGCCGGAGATTCGGATTCACCGTGGCGACTGCGTCGTAATTGAGCGGAGTAATCGCGATCTCACGGGTATAGTCGGTCAGCGTTACGATCTCATCGTCGGTGTTGTTCAGGATGCCGTCCGGGCCAGGCTTCCTGAGCGTTTCCACCGGTCCGTCGTCGACCGTGTTCACCAGGCCATCGGGGCCCGGGACCTTGACCGGCTGAGCGCCACTGAGAAAGACGCCGGTGTCGGCTACGTTCCGGACTTTGGCCCACGCCAGCTCGCCCGTGTCGCGCGCTGCGTGCACGCTTTCGACCGCCTCGCGCGCCTTTTCGCGCGCGATGAGCATGGGCGTGGACGTCGCGATGCGCGCGACACCCATCGTGAATACCCCGACGAGCCCCATGACGCCGACGGTCAACACGAGCATCGCGATCATGACTTCGATGAGCGAGAATCCTTCTGTCGCGTTGCCCGATGCGATCGAGAGCCTACGCGCGCGGCTTACTCCATCCACTTGGCACCTCTCCACTTCCACGTACGAATGAATCCAGTTACGCCGAAGACCGTGACGGCCCTGGCAGAGTCGACCTGGCCAGGTACGCCGAGGAACACGGAACCGTTGACCACGTCACCGTTGGCGTCGATGAGCGACCCGTCGCTCGTGAACATCACCGGAAGCGTGCCGGTGAAGGAATACGCGCTCGAGGCGCCGAAGGCGTCCGGCGTGTCTGGCACTGTGGCGAATTTCACGAACTGCTGGCTGTTCTCGAGCACCGTTTCGGAGATGAGGGTTTTGGTGCCGCTCGGCACCTCGACGCGCTCGACTCGGATCTTGTTGGGTGTTACGAACGTCAGCTCGAAGTTGCGGCGCTCGGCGACGGCGCGGTCGCGCGCCGTGTCGATGGCGGACAGAGCGGCCACAACCCCGCTGTCGGCTTTCGCCTGATTGATGTAGTGGCTCGTGACGGGAACAGCCATTCCCGATACGATGCTGATGAGACACAAGACGATCAGGATCTCAATCAGCGAGTAGCCACTCATTGCGTGTCTGCGTCGCGTGCGTTGGTTGTCGGTGTTCTCGACCATGCCAGCTGATTGAGCAAGAGGCCTGCCGAGTCGAGAAGGCGCCTTAGTGGATATGCATCAGCGACTTACAGGAACTGCACGGAATTGTCGTGTGTTCCGGAACGGAACTCGACTTACAGATGCGCAGGCGTTGATCGTGATCCGTCAGCGAGTGTCGTCAGTTGCGCCGTGCTTGGCAGGAGCGCAGGAGCGGGAAGAGGTGAGACGTGAGGGCGCGTGTATACTGGCCAATAGTGTGTGTTGCGGCCGGTCGCCGCGACGATCTTTGTAATCCTCATTCCTTCCGTCCCCATCGTCCAGAGGCCTAGGACGCGGCCCTTTCAAGGCTGAAACCCGGGTTCGAATCCCGGTGGGGACGCCATGACGTGTGTGAAATCCCTGGACATCGGTAACAGATCCCGGTCTCCTCTCAAGGCCAGAATCCTGGAGTGGAGACGCGATGACGAAAGCGGAGCTCGCCCGCCGAATGGCGTGGCGATTCAAGGTGATCCAGCAGGCGGGCGAGCGGTCGCGGAACGTCGCGCGCACGTGCCGGCATTTCGGGATTTCGCGGCAGGCGTTCTACCGGTGGAAGCGGCGGTTTGACGCCCACGGCGCGGCCGGGCTGTCCGACCGGCCGAGCACGCCGCATCGGTCGCCCAACGCCACGCCGCGGGAGGTCGTCAGCAAGATTCTGTACCTGCGCCAGACGTACCACTTCGGACCCGGCAAGATCGCGGACTACCTGAAGCGCTTTCACCAGCAGTCGCTGGCCGTCTCGTCGGTGCACCGCATCCTCGCCCGGCACGGGATGAACCGGCTGCCGGCGAACCAGAAGCATCGGCCGCACGCGAAGCGCTGGCAGCGGTACGAGAAGCCGCAGCCGGGCCATCGGCTGCAGGTGGACGTGAAGTTCCTCGAGCGGATTCCCGGCACGCGGAAGCGGTTCTATCAGTTCACGGCGATCGACGACTGCACGCGCATCCGCGTGCTCAAGATCTACGACGCCTGCAACCAGGGCACGGCGATCCGCTTCATCGACGAGGTGCTGCGGCGCGCTGCCGTTTCGGGTCCAGGTCGTGCAGACCGACAACGGCGCGGAGTTTCAGTCACACTTTCACTGGCACCTGGACGGCCTCGACATCCGCCACGCCTACATTCGCCCGCGGACGCCGCACCTGAACGGCAAGGTCGAACGCTCGCACCGGGTCGACGACCAGGAGTTCTACCAGCTCCTGGACAAGGACGGCATCACCGACGACATTCACCTGTTCAACGAGAAGCTGCGCGAGTGGGAGAACTACTACAATTACCACCGGCCGCACGGGGCGCTGGACGGCCAGACCCCGTACGAACGGCTGATCGCCAAGATGAGACCGGGAACGTCACCGGCGTCCTAGGAACCTACATCTACGACGATGGCCGTGACAGGGCAGGTCACTCGCGCGCTTGACGCGCGCGCGGGTGACGGATAGTGTCCGCTCACCGCTCATGATTGGATCGGAAATCGGCCACTACCGGGTGGTCCGCCTGCTCGGTAAAGGCGGGATGGGCGAGGTCTACCTCGCCGACGACACGAAGCTGCAGCGCCAGGTCGCGCTGAAGATCCTCGACCCGCAGGTGGCCGCCGACCCCGACCGGCGCGAGCGGTTCGCGCGCGAGGCACGCGCGGCCGCGGCGCTCAACCATCCCAACATCGTCACGATCCATTCGGTCGAAGAGGCGGACGGGCACGTCTTCCTGACGCTCGAATACGTCGAGGGCCGCACGTTGGCCGAGGTCATCCAGCCGGAAGGACTGCCGATCGATCGCCTGCTCTCGATCGCCATCTCGCTTGCCGACGCCGTCGGCGCGGCGCACCAGCGCGGCATCACGCACCGCGACCTGAAGCCGGCCAACGTGATGGTGGCCAGCGACGGGCGCGTGAAGGTGCTCGACTTCGGGCTCGCGAAGCTGCGCGAGGACATGCAGCTCGCCGAGGCGCTGCCGACGCAGGCGCTGACCGGCGAAGGGAAGATCATGGGCACGGTGGCCTACATGTCGCCCGAGCAGGCGGAAGCGCGCTCGGTGGACCAGCGCAGCGACGTGTTTTCGCTCGGCGTGATCCTGTACGAGATGGCGATCGGCGATCGGCCGTTCAAGGGCGACACGCAGCTGTCGGTGCTCTCGGCGATCCTCCGCGACACGCCGCCGCTCGTGACCGACGTCAAGCACGGGCTGCCGCGTGACCTCGGGCGCATCATCCGCCGCTGCCTCGCCAAGGACCCCGAAGACCGGTATCAGACGGCCAAGGATCTGCGCAACGACCTGCGCGGCCTGCGCGAGGACCTGACGAGCGGCGACCACTCCGCGGTGGCCGCGCCATCGCCGCCCGCGCGCGCCTCGTCGCGCACCGTCCTCGCGGCAGCGGCCGTCATCCTGATCGCCGGCGCTGCGGTTGCCGGCTGGCGAGTGTGGGCCGGCGATGCGGCGGAATCGTCGGCGGCCGCCCGCGCGCGTCCGTTCGCATCGGTCGCCCTGACGCGCCTGACCACGACGGGAACCGCGGGACTGGCGGCCATCTCGGGTGACGGCCGCTACGTGGCCCATGTCGTGACCACCGAGCGCGGCCCGGGACTCTGGCTGCGCCAGGTGGCGACGTCGAGCAATGTGGAAATTGTCCCGCCCGCAGAGGTGCGGTTCGCGGGCGTCGCCTTCTCGCCCGACAGCAACTACGTGTTCTACGTCGTCTATAAGCAGGGAACAAACTTCGCGTCGCTGTTCCAGGTGCCGGTGCTCGGCGGCGGCACGCGCGAGCTGCTGTACGACATCGACAGCGCGCCCGCGTTCTCGCCCGATGGCGCTCGCTTCGCGTTCGTGCGGGGCATCCCAAATGAAGGGGCGGCGATCATGATTGCCGCCGCCGACGGCAGCGGCGTGCGCGAGCTCGCGAGGCGGACGGCCCCAAACGCGTATCAGCTCGGACTGCAGACCGTGGCATGGTCGCCCGACGGCACGCGGCTGGCCGCGGCGGGAGTCGATCGAGCCGCGCTCACGGGCCGGATCGTGCTGATCGACGCGGCATCGGGCATCGAGCAGCCGCTCGGCGACAGTGACTGGCGCATCGTGCGCAGCCTGGCCTGGCTCCCCGACGGCAGCGGACTCATCGTCAACGCGCAGGAAGCGGGCGGCGAGACGACCATCGCGCAGTTGTGGCAGGTGAGCTACCCCGGCGGCGCCGTCCGCCCGATGACCACCGATCTCAGCGGCTACTCCGGGCTGAGCCTCTCCAGCGACGGCCGGACGCTGGTGACCGTGCGCGGCGAGCAGCGATCGTCGATCTGGCTGAGCGGCGACGGCACGCCGGACTCGTTTCGCGCGATCGCGACGAGTGCCGGGGCGGATGATGGCGTGTTCGGAATGGCATGGGTGGCGGACGGCCGTCTCCTGTACACGTCCAGCGCCAGCGGCAACTCGGATATCTGGATCATGAACGCCGACGGCACCGGCCGCGTGCAGCTGACGACGGACCGCGGCGACGATCGGGCGCCGAGCGCGACGCCGGATGGCCGGTATGTCGTGTTCGTGTCGAATCGCGGCGGCGCCCGCGGCATCTGGCGGATGACGATTGGCGGCAGCGAGCAGACACGGCTCGGCACCGACGTCCTCAACGTCTCCCCATGGACGCCGTTCGTGTCGCCCGACGGCCGCTGGGTCACCTACACGAACGAGCAGCTCACCAACCTGAAGATTCCGATCGAGGGAGGGACACCCGTATCGGTGTTCGACGTTCCGGCCGGGCAGGCGCTGCCTCAGCTGCCGCAGTCATTCCACGATCCCGCCCTGTCGCCGCCGGACGGACGCCTGATCATGGGGCACTACCAGGGGGCGCAGGGCGAGCGGCTCGTGATCATGCCGGCGAACGACCCCGGCCGGCCCACGTTGTTCCCCGACACCTTCGTCAGCGCGCAGTGGGCGGCCGACGGGCGCAGCGTCGTCTACATCGACAACCGGCGGCAGATGGGCAATCTGTGGCGTCAGCCGGCCGCCGGTGGCCCGCCGGTGCAGCTAACGCAGTTCGACGGCCAACAGATCTTCCGCTTCGCGTACGCCCGCGACGGCCGGCAGCTGGCGGTCTCGCGCGGCGCGACGATCTCCGACGTCGTGCTCCTGACGTCGCGGGACGAGTCCACCCAGACCCGCTGACGTCATCGCCGGCTTTGCGTCCCTCTTACGGCGCCGCCACGAAGCCCCCGATGCCAGCTGTGACGAGGGCGCCAAGAGCGATCGATTGTACCGAGGCGCAGTCCGGCGAAGGGTCCGGCGACTCGAAAGTGTTGGCGACGGGAAGCGGGATCAGATTCCCAACGTGAAAGTGAAACCGTTACTTCCGCTTCGGGGGTGTGACGACGGATCGTGATGCTCTGTCGAGCGTGCGGGATCGGTGGAGCGCGGAGGAGCCGGGCGTGAAGGAGCATTGAACCGATCAGCCTGTTCTTCGACTCCCGGTTCGATGGTCATGGCATCAGGACATACACGGCGTCCTCGAAATCGGTCCCCTGCATGATCTCGTTATACTGAACCGTCAGTGAATTGCCTTTGAGCGCGCCAGTCGCTCCCCATGGACCGGCGATGTTCCAGGCGTCCCACTCGAACACGATGACGCCGTTCGCGTCTTTATACCCTCCACGATAGCCCCCTTCGCCAACGCTCGGGAATCGCAGCACGAACGCGCCGTTGTCGTAGAGAACAAGGCGCGAGTGCCTCGTGTAGTCTCGGACGGGATACAACAGTTCACGATCGAAGATGAAGGTGCGCGATGGTCCAGACAGGGGAGGGAAGACTGTCGCAGGCGGCGGAGTCGGCGGCGAAACTGCTGAGGGCGGAATTGTTCCAGTCGGGGAAGTAGGTCCCGAACTTCCGCACGCGGCGACAAGCATAAGTAGTGCGACGACGGCGCCACGGCCTACAGTCGTGTTCATCATGCCGACCTCCGTTGCGAGGTTTCCGGCCCCCCCTACGGCTCGCAGCATAACGCCAAGCAATGCTCGCCAGCAATATTCATGCATTCACCGTTCACCAGAACTGGGTCAGGAACTACACAAGCGACTCGTGAAGAAGGGTTGCGAAACCGTATGAAGGAAGGTCGTCGAGAGATCCGCTATGGTCGTGAAACGCGATCCGAGCGGGTACGTCGAGCCAGGCGATTGCTCCTTTGGAGCGGTACACGACACCAATGTGGAGGCTGCTTCGGCGCAACGCTCGATGTTCTCGGTAACCCAGGCGCTAGAAACTGGGGCCGCCAACGAAGATCGGCGGGCCCGCGCCGCCACCGCCCCAACGCGTCGGCGCGCCAACCCCCACCGCCATGCCACCGCCGGAATCGCAGCTCGAGGACAGGAGCGCGGCGACGACGAGCACCGTGAGCACGAAAGCTTTTGAGACGAGGTTCGACTGTTTCATGGTACCTGCTAGTACGGAAACTTCTGCAACGCGAGCGGGGCGCCACCCGGGTCCGCGATCACGACTAGCGAACCGTTTCTGAGCTCAGGCGCCGCGGGGACAAGGACGCGACCGCCCAGACCCGGGACGCGCGCGGCGAGGCTCGCGGGATCACTGACCAGCACATAGGGCAGCCAATTGGGTTCGACGTTCTTGGTCGTCGCGGCCAGTTGGAAGAGGCCCGCCCGTCCACGCGTCTTCTGCAGGATGTGGTACTCGATGCCCAGCCGTGTGTCCGTGACCTTCGACTCGAAGCCGGCGAGACGCTTGTAGAAGGCGAGCGCCTGCGACGCGTCACGAGCCAGATACTCCTGCCAGAACATATGTCCCGGTTTCGGCTGCTCCGGATCGGGGACGGCGCGCCGAAGCTGCGCGAGGCCCAGAGGCGCGCCTTGCGGATCGGTCACCACCGCCGCTCGTGCGACCGACGGCACTTCGCGAGCCGTGACCAGGACCTTCCCGCCTTCCGATTGCACTAACGCGACGCTCTTGTCCACGTCTTCAACCGACAAGAAGCTGATCCACTGTGGCCCGGCATCCGGAATCCCACTGACATCGACGAAGCCAGCGACCGTCTCCGAGCCGGCTCGCGCCAGGACGTAGGGCCGATCGCCGCGCTTGGTGTCCTCGAAGTGCCAACCCAGTAACGCTCCATAGAACTGCTTGGCGGCGCGCACATCCCGGGTCATCAGGTCGTGCCACACGAAACGGCCCGACTCCGTCGAATCGGCCGCGGCGAGCGGCGCGGGAACGCTACCTAGGGCGAAGGCCACGGCCAGAACGACCGCGGCGCCAATCGAAGTGAGGCTGCGACTCATGACTCGCCGATGTTGCGCAAGATTCACGCCAGGGCGCAACGCTCACATCGCGCGTGATGCGCGATTCTGTGAGCGAATCGCACGGCCGACCGTGGAATCGTCGAGACTGTGACAACGGGCCGTGAGTCGGGGTGTTTGTCGAAGCTTGCCTGCCGTCGGAGGACGTTCGCGGCCGGCTTCGTCGCATCCCTCTTCGGAGCCCCTCAGTGTCGTGAGCGGGCGTCCGGAAGGTTGCTCGGGAGGGCCAGGGCGAGATAACGACCCGCGTCCTCATAGACGAGTCGGAGATCGACCAATTCGTCGAGGAACTGCTCGACGTCGGCAACGTCGAAGTCGGTCGCACCGGCGGCGTGAAGGGTGGCGCATGAGCCGTCGGCCGTCGCGCCGTCCTCACACGCGAGGTAGATCTGCGCTTCGGCTTCGTCGAACGAGTAGTCCGCGCGCTCGAGATTGGACCGTCGATCCTGGATGACCAGAAACCCCGGCCCGCGGCGGTAGCGTAGCGCCCGATAGCTCGTCGAAGCATTGGCGCGCCATGCCTCGATCGCGCGGAGAAGCGGCGCCGCATACGTGTCGGGGACACGCCCGTCGACGTGGCGGTACTCGAAGACGTACGCGAGATCCATCAGCGTTGCGTCGTCGAGGCCGTAGACATACCTATACCACCGCTCAGGCCCGAGAACGTCGATTCCGAATTCGCCCGCGCGCTCGTAGTACGGACTGAACCGGCTCAGCTCGATCGGGCCCGCCGTCGGTGGCGACAAGTGCGTGAGCGAGGGGATCACCTCCGCCATACGCGCGTATTCTTCGAGAGGCTCGCCGGGGAATCCGTACAGGATGTTCCACGCGGGGAGGATCCCATACTCGGCACACCACTTGAGGAGCTGCACGTTCTGGAAGGCGGTGACCCCCTTTCGCATCAGCTTGAGGATCGGCGTGCTGAGGCTTTCGATTCCCGGTTGGATGCGATCGACTCCGGCCTTCTTGAGGAGTTGCACCTGCTCGCGTCTCAGGTTGGCCTTGGTCTCGTAGTAGAGACGTAAATCGTAGCCGAGCTCGGACAGCTGGGGCAGCACGTCGCGGAGATACCGAAGGTCGAGGATATTGTCGGTGATCTCGAAATCCAGCCGCTGATAGCGCCGGGCGAGCGTCGTCAACTCCTCGAGAACGCGGGCCGGGCTCTTGCTCCGGAACGCCATGCTGGTCCCATTCAGGCCGCAGAAGGTGCAATGGGATTTTGCGCCCCACCAGCACCCGCGCGCGGTCTCGTAGACGAGCGCGACGTTGTGCTGCAGCTCGGGCACGAAACTGGTCCGCGCGAGCCGTTCGAAATATTCGTCGAACGTTGGCGTCGGGATCTCGTCCATCGCGACGTCGCTGCCGGCTTGGGGAATGCTCACCGAGATGTCGCCCTCGCGAAAACACAGGCCGGCCTGGGGACGCACGATCCTGTCCGCGATGAGGTCCCGCACCAGACCGGGAAGAATCCGCTCCGCTTCTCCGCGGACGACGACGTCCACCCACGGAAATGCGCGGTGCAGCGCCGCCCCCATGGGACCGTCGCAGTTGGCTCCGCCAAAGACGACGGAGAGCGCCGGGTCGCGTCGCTTGAGGATCTTGGCGAGAACGAGGGACGGCACGTTCTGGTTGAAGGTCGACGTGAAGCCGACGATCTTCGGGCCGAGCGCAATGACGTCGTCCGCCATGCGCTCGAGAAATGCCGGGACCAACCGGCGCATCGTGAGCGCCGCCTGCAGAGTGCGTTCGGGAACTTCGCGCGAGCGGAGGAAGGCCAGGTATTGCCCGTCGGACTCAGGAGCGTCACGAAACGGCGGAACGGAAAAGATCCAGTCTCCCAGGCCGTTGTGTCCTTGATTGACCATCGCGTCGTAGTCTGCGACGCTGATTCGCGATGCTTCAGGGAGGTCGGCCGTCTCGGTGTAGCAATACTCGAGGAAAGCAAGCCCCAGCGTGCCGACCTCGGTCTGGATCCCAGCCCCCTCCAGGACGCTCTGGAGGAGGCCCAACTGAATGGACGGCAGGTTCAGCGCGTGCCAAGGCATCGCTATCAAGAGGACGCTGGGTGCCGACATGCAACCTCGCGGACCGGGCACGACTGAGAGAAGAGCGCTGCTTAGTCTCGCCGCATGCGCATACTCGCACCGCCCTTGACGTCCTTCCCTTTCGACGCATCCAAGTCCTTGATCGACTGCTTCTTGACGGAGAGCTTCTTCTTCGGGCCTTTCCCGGACTGCGCCTTCGATTTCGCCATCACACACCTCCCGTGCAGGTTGACCGAGCGCATTGTGTGACGCTGGCGACGGACAGTCAAGGCGCCCCAGCTGCGCTTGGACGCCGAGACCAAGATGTTCAGCACCAGGAATCTATTTCCCGTTGCTGCTGATCGGCTTTGTCAAGGGTATCGACGCCGAGCGCGAACCGAGCAGGCGTGCAGCGACGGCGCGGAAGCGGTCGTGATGCGGGCTGGTCACGAACATCCAGCGGAGCACGCGCACGCTGACGGCACCGCTGGCGCTGGCCGGCATGATCTCGTCGAGCGTCTTGATTGGCTGCGTGCGAATGCGGTCGAGCAGCGCCACGCGGTGCACGCACGACACGGTGCAGAGCGGCGCACAGCTCTTCTCGCTCGTGCTCTCGCGCCGCACATCCTCGGTGGTGTACTCGGCCAGCGGGATCCCTGGATGTCCGCGCTGCTGTGAGCACCAATGCACGAGGCCGTCCTCGCAGATGTAGAGATAGCGGCCGCCGGCCCCGCACTGCCAGTCGTTCGGGCGCCCGAACGCGAGGTTCCGCTGGAAATCGTTCTGGTTCTGTACCGTGTAGAACGGCGCCGTCAGCGAGGTGATCTCGCTGTAGACGCGCTGCTGCTCCGGCGTCAGCGGCATCAGGCGGCCGTGACCGTTGTGGATCAGGCCGACCGTCGCCGTGAGACCCAGTTCGATCGCCCGCTTCGCGATCGTCAGTGCGTCCTCGGGGTTACCCAGGTCGCCACCGAGCACAGAGTTGATGTTGACGCTGAACGCGGCGTGCTTTGCCAGCAGCTGCAGCTTCGCGTCGAGCACCTTCAGGCTCTTCTTCGACACGTCGTCAGGCGTCACGTTGTCGATGCTGATTTGCAGGTGATCCAGCCCGGCGTTGTTGAAGTCCTCGATGCGCTTCTCGTTGAGGAGGTAGCCGTTCGTGATCAGTCCAGCCAGCGCGCCGGTTCCGCGGATGTGGCGGATGAGCTCGTCGAGGTCAGGGTGCAGCAGCGGCTCGCCGCCGCTGATCTCGATGTTCGCCGTGCGCAGCCGAGCCAGGTGGTCGATGCGCTCGCGCATGGTCGCCAGTGCCACCGGCGGAGAGTGCTTGTCGTACTCGTTGCAGTAGGTGCACGCCAGGTTGCAACGGCGGATCGGAACGATCTGCGCGAGGATCGGATGACTCGCGGACTGGAAGCCGCGCGCCACCATTCTGGCCTCTCTCCACTTGCGGTCGAAGGTTCGGAGCATGCGCTGCGGCCGCGGCATACTAGGATGATAACGCCAGATGCCGTCCGTTGACTTTGCGCGCTGGACGACGACGCTGACGGCGTCGTATCTGGCGATTACGGCCGCGTTGATCGCGATCCTCGGGACTACCGTTCCAGGCCGCGTCTGGCTGGTCGCGGTGCACCTGACGCTCTCCGGGTCGTTGCTGATCCTGAACCGCGCGAGGCCGTCGGCGGGGATCCTTCGCGTGATTCGCGACTGGCATCCATTGATGCTGTTTCCTCTCCTCTACAAGGAAGTGGAGCTGCTGGCGCCGGTTCTTGGCGACTGGCGGTTGACTGCGGCGATTCCGGCCTGGGAGTCGGCGCTGTTCGCCGGGCAACCGAGCCTGTACCTGAGCGAACGGCTGGCGTTCGTGCCGCTGTCCGAGTACCTGCATTTCTGCTACCTGTCCTACGTGATCGTCATTCCATCGGTGACCGCGTACTGGTACGTCAGCGGACGGCAGGCGGCCTTCGGCGAGTTGCTGCTGCTGCTCTCGACCGTGCTGCTGGGGAGCTACCTGTTCTTCATCCTGCTGCCGGTGGACAGCCCGTACTACCTGTCGCAGCGCCTGGGGCCGCCGCTCTCCGGCCACTTCTTCTTCGATCTCGTTCATCAGATATCGGCGCGCGGCGGCGCGCGCGGCGGCGCGTTTCCCAGCGCGCACGTGTCGGGTGCGGTCGTCGTGAGCCTGGTCGCGTGGCGGCACCAGCGCCGGCTCGCGTACCTGCTCGTCCCAATCACCGGGAGTGTGATGATCGCCACCGTGTACGGGCGCTTCCACTACGTCCTCGACACGCTCGCCGGCGCGGCCCTCGCGATCGCCGTCGTGGTGGCGTATCGATATCTCTCCGGCGATGGGCCCGGCAAGAGGCAGTCCGCTTGCGACGCTACGATCGGGCTGCCTGCCGAGAACTGAGTGTGTTTCGATGGACCGGCCGTAGCTTCGCTGTGCGGTAGCCGCGTTGCACGACCCGTTAGACGGAGTTGCCAATGGCGAAGAAGACCGGAACGCGATCAACCCAGCGGTAGTTGTAAAATCACGGGCGTTCAGGTGGTTCCAAGCCAACCGGAGATTGCGAGCATGCCTAAGTTTCTCATTGAGCTTCCACACGAATCGGAAACAGTTGCGTGCGCCCGCGCTGTCAAAGTGCTTCTGGAGACCGGCTCACACTTCTTAACGCATGCTGATTTCGGTTGTTGTGACGGCGTACACAAGGCATGGATCGTCGTGGATGTAGACAGCCATGAAGAGGCGCGAAACATGTTGCCGCCTGCGTACCGGCGGCAAGCCTCAGTTGTGCAGTTGTGCAAGTTCGGACTCGCTGAACTGGACGACCTCATCACGCGTCACACGGCCGGATAGCAGCGTCGGATCAACAAACTTAAGTTTTGGTCTGTCCTCTGCCGATAAGCTCATCCAGAGGAGAGTGCCCCCTTATGCGAAGACTGCTGCTCACGGTGTGTCTCGTGGCGTTTGCCACGACCACTTACGCCCAAGGGACGATGGTGTTCATTGCCCCGACTGATGACGGGTTCCACACCTACATCGCTGCGGCGATCCAGAAGAAGAAGGTCCCGGTGTCGATTGTTGCGAGCAAGGACCTCGCTACGCATACTCTCACCCCAAATCAGGTGAAAGTGGAGACCGTGACGACGGGGAAGCGAGTCGTGAATTGTCTCTTCGCCTACTGCGCAGGGAACGAAGACAAGGCCAGTACTTCCGTCACCCTCACCGACGACAAAGCGGGAACGATCGTGTGGTCCTACGCCGTGAACAAGGGGCGCGGAACGAAGAACCTGCAGTCAATGGCCGAAGCGATCGCCAAACATCTCAAGGACGAATACACCAGCAAGCTGCACTGAGAGGAGGAAGCCTGCCGGCCTTCGTCAACGCGTGACGAAGTACACCCACGGCGAACCGATCAGCAGGTACACCACCAGGAAGGCGAGGGTGATGAGCGCGCCGAGCTTGTAGAGCTCGCGCTGCGTCAGATAACCGCTCGCCGCGAAGATGATGTTCTGGCTCCCGCCCTGCGGCGTGATCACCGAGAAGTAGCTGCTCGCGAAGAGCAGGCCGAAGGCCATCAGCGGCAGCGGCACGCCGCCCTTCGTGCCGACGTCGAGGAAGACGCCGAACAAGGCCAGCACCTGCGATGTCTGGCTCACGAACATGTAGTGGATGAGGACGTAGAGGACGATCAGGGTCACGTACATGGTCACCCAGGACAGGCCGCCCAGGCCCGAGGCGAGGCGCTCGCCGACGTAGCCCATGAAGCCGAGCTCGTTCAGCTGCGCGCTCATCGCGAACAGCACCGCGAGCCAGAGGAAGGTCACCAGCGTGTCGCCCTGCTTGGTGATGTCGTCGAGCGTGATCACGCCCAGGAACAGCAGCACGCCGAAGCCCATGAAGGCGACGCTGGTCGTGTTGAGGTGCAGCCTGTTGCCGAAGATCCAGCCGGCGACCATCAGCACGAAGGTCACGGCCGTGATCCACTCCTCGCGCGACATCCGGCCCATGCCGGCCAGTTCCTTGCGCGCCGCCGCGGGGGCCTCGGGTGTCTTGCCCACGCGCGGCGGGAAGAGTTTCGCGACGATCAGGGGCAGGAGCGCGATCGCGACGAGCGAAGGCACCGCGGAGGCGAGCAGCCACTTCCCGAAGTCGATCTCGAGCCCGGCCTGCTGGACGATCAGCACGGCGATCGGGTTGGCGGAGGTGGCCGTCATCCACAGCGCAGAGGAGACCGCGAGGCCCGCCATCGAGCAGAACATGAGGTAGCCGCCCAGGTGCCGGCTCTCGGGATCCTCGGGCTTGCTGCCCGCCCCCTTGGCGACGGAGAGCACGATCGGGAAGAGCACTCCGCCGCGCGCCGTGTTGCTCGGGAAGGCCGGCGCGATGGCCGCGTCGGTGAGCACGATGCTGTAGGCGAGGCCGAGCGACGAGCCGCCGAAGCGGCTGACCATGAAGAGGCTGATGCGCCTGCCGAGGCCCGACTTCACGACGGCCTGCGCGACGATGAAGGCGACCACCACCAGCAGCACGCTCGAATTGGCGAAGCCCGAGTAGGCCTGCTCCGGCTTGATCGTCCCGGTCAGGACGATGGCGCCCACGGCCAGCATCGAGGCCGTGAGCAGCGGGAAGGCGCCGATCAGCACCGACGACGATGGCCGCGGCAAAGACGGCGAACAGGTGCCAGGCGGGCGCCGTGAGCCCGGCCGGAACGGGGAAGAACCAGATGCCGAGCGCGACCGCGAAAGGCGTCGCGCGCTTCAGGCGCTGTCCCGTGGTCACCGGGGCGAACCTCCCGCTGCGGGGCCGGGCCGAACGCGACCCTTCAGATCAACAGCGCGCCCGTGGACTGCGCCGTCCTCGCCCTCCATCACCCACTGCCAGGAGAATTCGTAGGAGCCCGTCGCGCCGGCGTAGCGCCCGGTGCCGGAAAGGATCGTGCCCGTGATGTGGTTCTTCGCCGCGGTGCCCTCGCCCTGGAGTTCGCTGTACACCTGGTCGCCGTGCTCGTCCGTCCAGACGCTGCGGCCCTGGAAGCCCGTGGCGCTGTCCACGAGTCCGATCACCTCGGACTGGAATCCGACGCCGGGCCGGCCCGGGCCCGCGAGCAGCATCGTGCCCTTCAGATCGACGATCGAGCCGAGCCGAGCCGCACCGAGGGAGATGGTGTGACGGCTGCCCGCGGCATTCCATGAGCCCTCGAACTCCAGCCACTCGCCGGGCGCTGCGGCAGGCCTCGGCGACTCCGTCGCCGGTCCGCAGGCGGCGGCGAAGGCCAGGCCGAGGAGGAACGGAAGTCTCGGTGCGCGTGTGAGGAATCCCATGTCCCAACACCTAGAACCGTCGTTGAACCGGGCGCGCGTTGAAATGGATCCGTTGGGCCAACTGCACCATGTGTTCATCCGAAACCGTCACCGACTCAGACATCACGAGCCATTGAACACCCTCAGCCTGCAGGGACAATGCCACCGCGACAGGGGATTGACATGTGGCCAGCGTCGCGCCGACACTCCAAATTCCGTTCGCATCAACCGCTGCGCTCTCTCCCTCTCAAATACCGTGACCGCGATCACAGGAGTTCGTGAGCGCGGTCGGAAGCGAAGTTCAGGTTGAATAGGCGATTTGCCGGCCTGGACGCGCAAGTGGACCGTACGACGCGCGCCTCAGGCACCGAGCGGCGCTGTTGTTCCGCCGGCTGGAAGACGATTCAGGGATCGACGCGCCAGGAAGTTCAGACGCTCGTCCGGTGCATAGGTTCGGATGCGGCTAAAGTCGCGGAGAGGGCTACTCGGGCGCGCCGCCCCGGCCGCCGCCGCGGCCACCGGCGCCGGGCTCGGGCGCTTCGCCTGGCAGGTACTGCGTCATCGCAATCGTATCCTCAACGAACTTGCTCCAGGGCACGATGTCGCCGTGAAGCGGCGCATGGGTGTCCACCTGAATCTTTCGGTACTTGATGTTCTCCATCACGTTCCGGTTCCACGGCGCATGACCGAGCGGCTCGCCTTCAATGATGTGGCGCGCGTCGTTCGGCATGTAGACGTCGACCTGGGTAAGAACCTTCGATGCCGGGAAATAGATCAACACATTCGAGTCGGCGTGCGTGTTGTCGCGTAGGTGATACAGGTTCACTGTCATCGAGCTGTCTTTGACGACGCCCGAGTCCCCGATCGCCGTGATCTTTGGCATCTTGAAGTTGCCCATCTTGGCGAGCGCATCCGGGTTGATCGTATGCGGCCGCTTCAGGATCTCGGTGAGGAAATTCACGTTGAACTGATGGGTGATGATCTCGGTGACGCCTCGGGCGACGGCCTCGCGCACGCCGCCGGTGTGATCGAAGTGGTGATGCGTCACGATGAGCTGCGTGATTGGCTTGTTCGGCCGCAACTCCTTCGCCTTGGCCCAGACGGCCCCCACCCGTTCGGGGTTGTTCGCCTCGACCACCATCAGGTGATCGCTGAACTCGACGATCAAGCTGTGATGCGTCGTGCCCGTGACGCGCCACACTCCTTTGGCGACTTCCTGTGCCGGATTTCCGGGCGGCGTCAACCCGCCCCGTCCTCCGCCGCCGCGTCCCGCCGCGCCACCTCCGTCCGCTTGTTGTGGTGCCATGACGGATGCGGGCGCCGCGAGGTTTCCGACGTCGCCGTCGATCGTCGTCCGGTTAATGCGGATCTGGCCAATTTCCCGCTTGTCCTGCCAGTTCGTCAGCAGCGTCGGCAGCTGGAGGCCGTTCGCCGCCTTGTAGTCGGTGAACTCGATAGCCTGGATAATGTCTCCGAACAGGTTGTTGTCGACCATCCGGAAAATCCGCGTCGGCAGCTTGGTCGTTGCGCTGATCGCCAGCGTCAGCGCCGGCAGATTGCCGATGGCGATGTCAACCATGCGCTCCGTGCCCTCGGTCCGGATGTTCGAGACCTTCGCGTCAGCACCGAGCGCGGCGCGCACCAGCGTCAGCGGGTGGCTGAGGTTACTCGAGGCGGCGACCGGTTGCCTGATTGCCAAACGCCGGCGTGGCGTTCTGATTGTTGGGATTGATGTTAAACGCAACCGTCCCGTCGAGCCCCTGAATCGTTCGCGTCGGCGCGTCGCCGATGTAGAAGACATACTCGACCATGCGCGTCTGCTCGAACCTGGCCCGGGTGTTGGCCAGATCGTAGGCGCGCTTCAGGTCACGGAGCTGCTCGATCGCCGACTTGAAGCCGAGGTCGTCGTCATAGCGTAGCGACGTGATGCCGACGAAGTTGCCGCCGCCTTCGAGCTGCATCGTCTTGACCGCCATGATGCGATCGCGTCCGCCGAGGGCAGTGGCGGCGTCGTTGACGACCTGCTGTTCCGGCGTCGGCGTCTGCGCCGCTACAGGCAGCACAGCACAGGCGAGAGCTACGAGGGCCCAGCAGACCACATAGCGGGCCCGTCTCGCGGTTCCCAATCTCATCCAACACCTCCTAAGAACGCGCTCGATACGCGCGGTCAAGAGTTTAGAGATCCGCTCGTTGGTAAAGGTTGGAAAGAATTCGAGCTGGCTGCCTCTAGGCCGGCCGATGCGACAGCAGGAAGCTGCGAACGTGGCGCACCGCCAGCGGAATCTTCTCCGGGGTGTCTTTCCAGGGGTACATGCTCAGTTGGCCTTTTGGCGCGAGCATCGCGCTCTCGATCGCGACGGCCAATGAATGCCCCGCGGTGTCGTCCGGCAGGACCAGTACCGGCGTCTGACAACCCTTCACGAAGTCGCGCGTCACCGTGAACACGAAGTCAGGGTTGTTGCGGAACATTCTGTTCAGGAATTGGTCGGCCATTTCATTCGTGATGTCGGGGCGCCGCTTGACCAGTGGTGCGGCCCAGCCGGTTGTCTGACTCTCATAGAGGGCGTTCGGCAGCTCCGGTCGGAACCCGACCGGCTGCGCTGGCACTGCCGCGACGACGCGATTGGGCGCCCGCTTCATGAGGTTCCAGATGAAGGGACCCGCAATGCAGAAGCCGAGCACCATGAACTTGTCGATCCCCAGGTGATCCATCAGACCGATATGGTCGTCGGTGTAGGAATCCCACGGCCGGTCGATCTCGAGCGGGCCGGTGGACTGACCGGCTGAGTTGCGCAGGTCAGCGTAGATGCAGCGGAACTCTCCCTTGAATGCCTCGATCGTGTTGAAGGGATTGCCGCCGCGGATGCCCGCGATCGTCGAGCCGTTCAACCCCCCGCCCGCGATGAGCAACAGCGGGAAGCCCGAGCCTGTCTCCTCATAGCGGATGCGGACATTCCCTCTCTGGTAGAAGCGTCCGCTTTCTCCGTTCCCGCTCTGCTGCGCGAGCACTGACGGCGTCGCGGCCATCGCCGCCGCCGCGGCGCCAGTCTTCAGAAGCTTGCGTCTGATCGGATCCACCATACGTCCTCCTCTCGGCTGCACCGGGACTATAGCGCAACCGAGGCAACCATCCTTCTGTGTCCGATTCCAGAAGCCTTCCTGCACCTCACATCGCGAAGGTTGAAGGAAAGGCAATGCTCCGCGGTAGGAGTTTTGAAGGAGGTGGGGAGGATGATCGGCTGTCGGCTACGGGGTGCCAAACTTACAAGACAATTTGGAAGGCTGGCACTTGGCCAACGACAGAAACTGCCAGTACCTGCGAAGTTCCAAGGCCGCGCGCGGGAACAATATATGCACCCTCCCTACCGAACGAATACACAGAAGGAGAGCAACCGTGGCCAACCAGCAATTCGGATCCCCCTCGAACACGAACGACGCAGCGTCGAGCTTTGGCGACGTCGCTTCACGCGTGCAGGAAAAGGCCTCAGAACTTGGACAGAGAGCGTCAGAGTTCGGACAGCAGGCTGTCGGGGCTATTGACGCGCGACGCGGCACCGCCGCGAGCGGTCTTGAAATCGCCGCCGCAGGCCTTCATGCCAACGCAGATACGCTGCGTCCCAATGTCAGTCAGTTCGCCCACCAAGCGGCCGACAATCTGGGGGCGACGGCCACGTATGTGCGCGAACACACGATGAGGGACATGTTTTCAGACCTCGAGAGGTACGTGAAGACACATCCGACTCAGGCACTCCTGGGCGCCGTTGTCATGGGCTTTCTTGTCGGCCGGACGATCAGACGAGACTGAGGCACATTGTCTACGCTGTGGCGTCTACGTTGTGGCGACCCTTCAGGAGAACACTCAGTGGGCGAAAACATCAACCAGATACAGCGGGACATTCGAGCTGAACGTCACGAGCTTGGCCGTAATCTACGCGAGCTCGAGGCGAAAGCCCAGCAGCTCGCTGATTGGCGGACGTACTATCGCAGCAATCCGAAGCTGCTGTTGGGCATCGCCCTGAGTGGTGGCCTGGTTCTGGGGGCGATATCTGCACGGGGTCAGTCGTCACGCGATGACGAGCCACGGGAGATAAGCGACAAGCTATCGCGTCCCAGAGGCCGGACGCGCAGCCAATTCGAGGATACGTGGCAGCGGATCTCGGACGGATTGCTCGGCCTTGCGTCGGCCAAGGTGATTGAGTTTGTCGCGAACGCGGTCCCCGGGTTTCGCGAGCAGCTTGATTTCCGTGAGTCGGGTTCCCGCAAAGCTCAGTTCTGAGAGCAATCGTTCGTCTCGTGAGAATGTCGAGGACGGGACGAACACTCAGCCTTTAGGTGATTTAGGCTGAGGCGTGAGGTTTCGCGGTGGATGTCTTCTGAGCCGTGGTACCCTGCGCCGTGATCAAAGGGCTGGTGGACGCGACCGTGGCCGACGTCGATGCCCAGCCCCTGATCCAGTTGCAAGCGAACCGGATCCCACAAGATGGCGCGGCGCGTAGAATGGACCTTCTCGAGCCGTGGCGACGTCGTGTTGTACTACCCTTTATCCGCGGGCGCCTCCTTGACCTTGCCTGCGGGTACAACAACCTCAGTCGCGCCCACGGATTTGGCCTAGGCGCCGACGTATTTCCTTGGGAAGGCATCGATGTCCGGATCGGGGATACGGCTCGACTGCCATTTCGCGACGGTTCGTTCGACACCGTCAGCGTGGTGGCGGCCCTCAACCACATCCCGAACCGAGAGGCGACTCTCCTCGCGGTGATGCGCGTGCTCCGACCGGGCGGGGTCTTCCTGGCTACGATGATCGGACCGTGGACGGGCCGTATCGCACATCTGTTCTTTCGCCACGATGAAGCCCGGCGCGGTGGAATGCGACCGGGCGAGGTCCACGGCATAGGCCCTTCTGTGATGAGGGCCCTGCTGCTACACGCGGGCTTCGAGCTCGTGCGTGAGGTCCCCTTCCAACTACGCCTGAACCGGCTGTACGTCGCCAGAAAGCCGTGAACTCCGACGAAGCGATGAAATACCCCGCACCGGGGTTCGCGTACCGTCAGTCCCGTTAGGTCGTTGTGCGCCGGACGTTCTCGGCCCGTGGACCTTTCGGCCCTTCGCCAAGGTCGAATTCCACACCGTCGCCCTCCTTCAGATTCTCAAGGCCTTCGCCATACACGGCGCTCCGGTGAAAGAAGTACTCCTTCCCCGCATCGTCCTTGATGAACCCGAATCCCTTGTCAACTCGTAACGTTCGAATCGATCCCATCATCGCGTCTTGTCTCTCTGCTCCGTATCGACGTTCGGAAAGCCCGATCGCACCCATGGAGGCCACCGACATCGTCCCGTACGGGACGACGATCGGCTGTGCCATTCAGCACACCGAGTGTCTGCGACGGCGCAGCGATGCATCGCACGCCGTGCCTATGGCAACATCCCTGAATGGCGGTCAAGGCTCCGACAGCCCCCGTGCGCGTTTTTCAGCATTTCATCGTCACCGCATTGCTCGCCGCAGCGCCACCGGCGGCGCAGGACGTGCCGAAGGTCGCGCCCGCAATGTCGTTCTTCGTGACGAGCACGGGCCGTGGCTTCGGCGGCAACTTGGGAGGTTTCGCCGGCGCGGATGCGATTTGCCTCCAGCGCGCCGCGGCCGTCGGACGCGGCGATCGACTGTGGCGTGCGTATCTCAGCGCACCGGCATCAGCCGATTCGCCAGCGATCCACGCGCGCGACAGGATTGGTCGGGGTCCGTGGGTCAACGCGCAAGGAACTCAGATCGCTGCCAGCGTTGACGAACTCCACAGCGAGAGTGTCAATCTCACCAGGGATACGGCGCTCACCGAGGCAGGCGCGCAGGTGGCACCGACCCGCCACGACATCCTCACCGGCAGTAACCCCGATGGCACACTGTTCACCAAAGCCGATGCAACGTGCCGCGGGTGGACGAGCCAAGGCGACGGCCGAGCGATGGTGGGGCATCACAACCGCAGTGGCGGGGGCCAAGGCGATTCCTGGAATGCTGCCCATCTGTCACGCGGCTGCTCACAGGCCGCGTTGCGCGCGTCTCTCGGCGATGGACTCCTTTACTGCTTCGCCGCGGACTAGTAGCGTTCACTTGAAGCCGGGTTCCTTCGCCGTGACAACGGCGCTGCTCTGGTGCGATCGACCTGCCGAAGAGACCGTAGCGTGGACTGCACCAGCCCGCTGGAGCTCAGTCGAGGCGAACAAACCTCGCTCGCGCTTCGTCAAAGGCGCCATGCATCCCGATACCATCTGGCGCGATGGCCAGTTCGCCATCCGGGGCTTCCGGCGGCAGCCCGCCGCTGCCCTGGCGGTGGTCGCCACCCTCGCGGTTGCGCTCGGCCTGAACGCCGCGGCGTTCTCCGTATTCAACGCCTATGTCTTCCGGCCGGCGGCAGTCCGTGACGCCGATTCGCTTCACTCGTTTTCCTGGGCTGACCGCACGTCGCGGCCGTATTGGTTCACGTGGCAGGAGTACGAAGAGCTTCGGCGCGATACCACGGGAGTGTTTTCAGAGATCCTCGCCGAGCGGATGCTGCTCGCCCGAATCAACGATCAGCCGTTGTTCGGCGTGCTCGTGACCGGAAACTACTTCTCGATGCTCGGCGTGCCCGCGGCTCTCGGCCGCGTGTTGGCGCCGGCCGATGCGACGGCTTCGAAGCGCGAGCAGGTCGTCGTCCTCAGCCACGCGACCTGGATGCGCACCTTTGGCGGTGATCCGGCCATCGTCGGTAAACGGGTGACGATTTGGGGCGTCCAGATGGAGGTGGTCGGCGTCGCAGCAGAACGCTTCGGCGGGCTGGACCTGCTTCCATACGACTTCTGGGCGCCGCTGACGCTGTCTCCCCTCGTCGAAGACGGCGCCGATCTCTTCGGGGCCGAACGGCCGCGGCGGCTTCAGATCACCGGTCGCCTCCGGCCGTCGCACACTCTTGACTCGGCTAAGGCGGCGTTGCTGGCCTGGGCACAACGGATGACCGCCGATGGACCGCCCGAGGCGCGCGCGATACGGCCGATCCTCCTGCCAGCCGCGACGCCCATTCCCCTGACGTTCGAAGTCGCACTGGTGTTTGCACCTGTGGCCGTCGCATTCGCACTGGTGCTGCTCACCGCGGCCGCGAACATCGCCGGGTTGATGCTCTCACGCGCGACGGTCCGGCAGCGCGAGATCGCCATTCGCATGTCCCTCGGCGCAACGCGCGGCCACATCGTCCGGCAGTTCCTGACCGAAAGCTTGTTGTTGGCGGCGCTGGCGGCGATCGCCGGTTTCGCCGTGGCACTGCTGACGCTCGACGTCGGTGTCCGTCTGGTTCTCGCCACGCTGCCCGGCGGAATTGCGGACTACATCCGCCTCATGCCCCTGCCGCCGGACATGCGAGTATTCGGGTTCATGCTCGCCGCAGCGGTGGCGACCGCATTTCTGTTCGGCGTCGCTCCGGCACTTCAAGCCACGCGCGGTACGCAGACCATTACCACTCATGGCGCCACACCCGATACCCGGTCGTCGCGTCTCCGTTATGGGCTCGTCATCGCGCAGATCACCGCATCGGCGCTGCTGGTCGTTACGTCAGGCGTGCTCCTGAAGGGCGCCGCCGGTCTTTCAAGCGTTGATCTCGGGATGAGAGTTCGCGATGTGATCGAGATGCGTGTTCGCGCGCGCTCGACAGCCACCGTACTGGCGACGCTGCAATCGAGTGCCGTGGTGCGGAACGTCGCGCTGACCTCGCATTCGGCGTTCAGCGGCGGCGCAGCCCTGCGGGTGGCGCCGGCCGACGGCGCCGCTCCCGTGGAACAGGGGATGCGGCACCGGTACGCATCGCCGGAATACTTCACGGTCTTCGACATCCCGATCGTGAGCGGACGTCCGTTCACCGATGCCGAGGCCCGCGGCGAAATCCCGGTCGTGATCATCAGCCAGCGCGCCGCCGAGCGGCTCTGGCCACGCCAGAACGCCGTCGGCCGCGTCGTCCGGTTGGGTCCAGACCCGGCCGCGCGCGAGGAGGGGCGGCGGCTTCGCTTCCGGACCGCCGAAGTAATCGGCGTCGCGCGAGAGGTGGCTACCTCGGTGGACCCGGCCGATCGGGCGATCGTCTATCTGCCCACAGCCACGAACTCGGGGAATCGCGACGGGGAGGTCCGGCCCGTGATAGTCGTGAGAACGACCGGTGACGTCAACAACGCACGGCGGCAGATCGACGCCGCTTTGGCAGCCGCCGCTCCGGGCGCAGTCGAGCAGATCATCGCCATCGACGACCTTGCGGCGGGACGCCTCTATCCGCTTCGCGCCGCCTACTGGCTTGCCGGCGGGATCGGCGTCCTCGCACTGCTGCTGACGGTCTCGGGAGTCTATGGCGTGCTGTCCTACGCCGTGGCGCGGCGGACGAAGGAGATCGGCATTCGTATGGCTTTGGGCGCCTCGTCCCACAGCATCATCGGGCTGGTCCTGAGACAGTCGCTGCGCATGTGCGCAATCGGGTTGGCGCTCGGAACGAGTCTCGCGTTCGGCACGTCGAAGCTGCTGTCATCGGTGCTGGTGATGATCGACTCATTCGATGCGCTCGCCTTTGCCAGCGGCATCGCGGTCGTGCTAACGGCCTGCATGGCCGCAGCGTTCTATCCCGCACGCCGCGCGGCGCGAATCGAGCCGCTCACAGCCCTTCGCATCGAATAGAACCAAAAGGTCGGCGGAACCGTATCTCCCCATGTGAATCTACAAGAGGCGCAGGTGGCCTGTCCTCGTAGCTTCGGCGGAGGCGGATGAGCGACCAGACTGACGTCCTTCAGGGCACGCTCGATCTCCTTATCCTCCGCACGATTGCCCTCGAGCCGATGCACGGGTGGGCAATCGCTCAGCGAATCCAGCAGATCTCCAACGACTTGCTACGCGTCCAGCAGGGGTCGCTCTATCCGGCGCTGCACCGGCTCGAGCATCAGGGTTGGATTACCGCCGATTGGGGCGTGTCGGAGAACAACCGCCGGGCTCGCTTCTATGCGCTGACCAGGGCCGGCCGCAAGCAGCTCGAGGCCGAGGTCGCGAAATGGGAGCGCCTGTCGGCCGGCGTCAACCTCGTCTTGCAAGAGACGTAGCCGTGCGCGCTTGGCACATCGTCCGCAGCCGGGTCCGATCGCTCGTCTTCCGCGGCGGCCGCGAATCCGATCTGAACGAAGAGCTGCAACTCCATCTCGAACGCGAGACCGAGCGTCTGCAGGCGAGCGGCCTGTCGCGGGAAGACGCGCGCCTTCAGGCCATGCGCCTGTTCGGCGGCGTCGAGCAGATCAAGGAGGCCTGCCGCGACGCGCGCGGAACGGCGGCCCTCGACGCGCTGGCGCGCGACACGCGCCACGGCCTCCGCCGCTTGGTGCGCGATTGGCGCTTCACCACGGCGGCGGTGCTGATCCTCGGCCTCGCCATCGGCGCCAACACCGCGATCTTCAGCCTCGTGAACGCGGTGCTGTTCCGTGACCAGGCGTTCGCCGACCCCGATCGCCTCGTCAACATCTATCAGAACGATCCCGCCGGCAAGCCGCTCGTCGTCATCTCGTATGACGCCTACAAGGCAGATGGCGGAGTACACCGACATCTTTGCGGCGACGATGGCCGCCACGATCCCGATTCCCGCCCGCTATCTCCACGACGGCGCATTCGCGGTGGAACCGCCGAGTACGCGACGGCGACCTATCTCGACGTCCTGGGACTCCGGCCGTCGCTCGGCCGCTGGTTCGACGCGACGGAGGAGCGGCCCGGGGCGCCGCTCGTCGCCGTCCTCGGGCATCAGGCGTGGACCCGCGTGTTCCGCGCGGACCCATCCGTCATCGGACGCGTCGTCCGGATCGAAGGCGTGCCGGTGACGATCGTCGGCATCGGTCCTGCCAATCACCGCGGCACCGTCGACATCGGTCTCGTCACGGATTTCTGGCTGCCGATTACCGCTCTCCGTGCGCTGAACCCAATGCCGGCGGTGCGCGACGCCTCCACGATATTGCGCACCCTTGTTCGTGAAAGCCCGTCTGCGCGAGGGCGCCACCGTGGCGCAGGCCAAAGCGGCGATGGACGTGCTCGCACGCCGGCTCGAGGCCGAGTATCCGGATCTGATTTCGCGCCAGGGCGAGTTCGCCCTGGGCAAAGGCATCACGGTCGTTGCCACGACGGACGTGCGGGTCCACCCGCAGGCGGACGTGCCGATCATGGCGCTCGCCTCGCTGGTGCTCGTCATTGTCGGCCTCGTCCTCGCCATCGCGTGCAGCAACCTGGCGACGCTGCTGCTGGTGCGCGGCGCCGCGCGTGCGAAAGAAGTCTCGGTGCGGCTGGCCATGGGCGCCACGCGGCGTCAGCTTGTCCGGCACCTGCTGATCGAGAGTCTGCTGCTCTCGCTGGCGGGCGGCATCGCCGGCTGCATCCTGGCGTGGTGGGCCATGCGGGCGCGCCATGCAGGCGCTGCAAGGGATCGACCTCCCCGTCACAGTGGATCTGACGCTTGACTACCGCGTGCTCGCCTTTGCGATCGCGCTGTCGCTGGTCACGGGCGTGGTGTTCGGCCTGGCGCCGGCGCTCAAGGCCACGAGGGTCGACCTCCTGCCGACACTGCGCGACGAGGGGCTGCAGCCGATCGATCATCGGCGGCTCACCCTGAAGAACGCGCTGATCGTCGTGCAGGTGGCGGTCTCCGTGCTGCTGCTCGGCGGCACGAGCATCTTCCTGCAGCAGGTGGCGGCGACGAGAGCGCTGCGCGTCGGCTATGCCGTGGACGGCGTGGCGATGCTCGAGACCGACGTGCGCTTCGCCGGCTACTCGGCGGCCGCGGCCGGGAACGTGTACGACGAGCTGCTGCGGCGGATCGCCGCCGTTCCTGGCGTGCAGTCCGCGGCGCTGTTGCACGGCCTGCCGATGCGGACCGCGAGCGTGCCGATCGTCGTCGAGGGCGCGGCCAGCGACACAGGATCACCTGGCGCGCCGTCGATGATCTGGGCTGGACCGGGCTTCTTCGAGACGCTGCGCATCCCGCTGCTGCACGGGCGTGTCTTCGACGCACGCGATCGCGCGGGCACACCGAGCGTCGCGGTGATTACCGATAGGATGGCGCGGCAGTACTTCGGCGCGGTGAACGCGGTCGGGCGTCGCTTTCGGATCGGGAACGACCGGAACTCCTGGACGGAGGTCATCGGCGTCGTCCGCGACACTGGCCGCGGGGAGTGGCTCCGTCGATGACGTCCTCGGCCGACAGCCGTACCAGTTCTACCGCTCGTACACGCAGTCGGGCCTGCAGCCGACGACCGTCATCGCGCGGACGTCGGGTAGATGCGGCCGCTCTTGTCGGGGCGATGCAACGCGAGCTGCGCGCCGTGGACGTCACGCTGCCGGTGATGACGGCGCAGACGATGGCGCAGGATCTGGAAAACGCGCAGGCGGCACCGAGGGTGGTCGCCACGTTCCTCGGTGCCCTCGGCGGCCTCGGTCTGGTGCTGGCGAGCATCGGTCTCTATGCGGTCGTCGCGTTTGCGGTCGCGAGGCGGTCGCGCGAGATCGGCATCCGGATGGCGCTCGGCGCCCGTAGTCAGCAGGTGGTCTGGAGCATTGCGCGAGGGGTGGCGGGGCTGATCGGGGTTGGCACGGGCATCGGTCTCGTCCTCTCGGTGCTGGTCATGCTCGCGCTGCGCACGTCGACCGGTTCGGCGGACATCGGGATCGGAAACATCGGACGTGTATCGCCCGAGCATCGACCCGGTGGCGCTGCTGGCCATCGCCGCCGTGACCGCGGTCGTCGGCGTGGCCGCCGCATTCGTGCCCGGGCGCCGGGCCGCCCGAATGGATCCGCTCGTGGCATTGCGCCACGAGTGACGCCGCGGCCGGTAAGGCTCGATGCCCGCGCTACCGACGAACACTGAGGAGGTTCGGCGGAGGCGCAGTGGGCGACTCTGCTCCGCTCTTGCGACGATGGCCTGTAACCGCAAACGCTATGAAGCCCCACGTGACTAGAGCTACTGCGGCCCCGACGCGCAGGAGCGCGGTTCCCTGCATCGCCTCCCATTCGAGGATCGCTCGCGCGCGATCAGGTCCGAGGAGCGTCGCCGCGAGTCCTTGCATGCACACTACGGCTCCCAATGCGCGCAGAGTCTTTGGCGCACGAGAGGCCGGGGCAGACAGGATCACCACGAGCCCCATGGCAACGCGAACAGCGCAGGCCAAATAAAGTCCGACAGGCGTCGCGAAGTACAGCCGTCGAACCGTCGTTCCGCTATCTGGCGACACGAGGCCCACCATGCCCACGACGCTAGCGAAGAGAGCGACGAGCAACGCTGCAGATCTCATGTCTCTCATTGGAGCACAGTTGTGCTTGGCCCTTTCTGGGACGTGCGTTCGACCTTTCGGGAGGTCAACGAGTTCCAGGCTGATGCACCTACAAGGGAAACATGACTTGACCAAGCCTGAAGGCGCCGTCAACTAGTTGACAATATCGCCGGTAGTCGCCGGATTCCGGTAATCGCCTCTGTCCATTAGTGCACGTTTATTACTCAGTCTGTATGGTTTAACATCAGTTCATGTATGGAACACGCTCAGCAATAGATTGACTGGACGAGACTTATCAGAGTTGGCCATTAGATTTGGTGGGGGCACGCACTTTGCTCGCGGCATTCCGCTTCGAGGGGCCCCCCAATGACAGAGATAGCCGTCGCGCTCGCGCAACTTGGTCTTGCTGGTCTAGTTGTCTTCCTGATCCTCGTCTTCTTGTCCGGCAAGCTGCTTGATGTTCTCGGCCTCGGGCTCCACCGCCATTCCTCAAAGTAACCAAAAACGATCGCGCACGCGCGGGGCGTTGCGCATCGTCAACCGCGGCTGGTACCCCAGCGTGGATCGAGCGACGGCCCCAGGCTCCTAACACCGCAAGTTGCTGAGCGTGGCCCAAAATCGCTCTCAAAAGTTCCGGTCTCCATTGGCTTGCATAGATTCGACAGCTCTGGCTGGTCAGTCATGATTGAATTGGTGGAGCCGCATGAGCAAAGCGTTCACAAAAGAGTCCGACGTCGAAAGCGACGAGCACGACCACGCCGCTGAAGAGGCCGCACACGTCCAGCTCCTCGGAGTCAAGAACTACATCACACCGAGCGGCTTGCAGCGACTCTTAGACGAGCGACGGTTTCTGCTCACCAGGGAACGGCGGGCGGTGACGGCGGTGGTGGCCTGGGCGGCGGGCAACGGTGATCGCAGCGAAAACGCCGACTATCAGTACGGCAAACGGCGGCTGCGCGAGATCGATCGTCGGATTCGCTTTCTCACCAAACGAATCGATGCTGCGGAGGTGGTGGACCCGGAAGCTCCGAGAGGTGGGCGGTCGGCGACGCACGTCTTCTTCGGGGCCACCGTGCGCTACGCTAACGCCGCTGGGACGGAGCGGGTAGTAAGCGTCGTCGGCCTCGACGAGGTCGATCTGGACCGCAACTACATCAGCTGGATGTCGCCGCTGGCGCGCGCGTTGATGAAGTCCGGACCAGGCGACTCCGTGGTCCTTCACGCGCCGGGCACTACGGAGCAGCTGCGGATCCTCGAGGTGCGTTATGAGCGCATCCCCGTGGAGCCCTTCAGCGAACCACCTGGGGCCGAGGCCGCGCCGAAGACATGAGAGCAATGCGATTCATCGAGCTTCTCCCTCGCAGGTCGAGAGAGGGGGGCGATGCCGTCAGCGTCGGACGAAGTTGCCCGCGACGCCGCACGCGTTGACGCAGGGCGGCGGTTGTACGTAAGTGTCCTTGATCTTCTTGCGGTACTCCGGATACAGCGTCTCGGGATAGCCCATCACGGCCTCGCGCGGCAGGCCGAAGAACTTCACGAACTCGTCGGCAAACGGGTTCTTGTCCGGCGGGAAGTGGGGGACGCTGTCACCGGGCTCCCGCCCCTCGAAGCCGGTGACGCACGGGTCGCGAAAGTCGAGCGGCGTCTGCGAGAGCCGGAAGCCCTTCGAGATGATCTCTGGCTCCGTCAGGTAGACCGGATCCCGGGCCACCAGGAGAACCGTCAGGACATCGCCGTGCCGGTAGAACCGCCAGTCGAGCGTCGCCCGATCGGTCAGCGGCACGCCCGTCTTGCGGATGAAGCCCGCCTGCATGTGCGTGGTGTGCGCGGCGAGGGCGCCGCCTTCCCACTGGCCGGTGGTGAAGCCAGCTTGCGTGTGAAGGGCAGACTCGGACGGGTGCGGCCGATCGTCCATCCAGATGGTCATGCCATTCCAGTCTTCCCACGGGTCGATCGTGTACGACACGATGCGCTTCGTCAGAGGATCGATCTGGCTCGACACGCGCAGGCCGAAAGGGCCGAGCACCATGTAGGACGCGCCCCAGCCCTGGCACTGCCGCTCGATCATCGACTTCTGGGATTCGTCGTAGGCCAGGGCCCGCGTGCGGCCCTCGTCGGTCAGCGCCAGCCCGAGGTAATCCACCGGCAGCGAGTCGTTCTGCACGTCCTCGGTCCCTATCGGCGCCCACGAGCCACCCAGATCGAACTGTGCCGACGCCGTGCCGGCGGTGAGCGCGAGCATCAGCAGACCGAGAGCGGCCCGACGTGCTACCAGGTCGATGAGCATGGTGTGGGGTCCCATTTGGAACCGTCCGGCTCTTTCTTGAAGTGTGGGCTCACAACGTACGGCGCCCGCAGGTACACCGGGTCCTCGACCGTCGTGGTGACGAGAAGCAGTTGGCCGGCGTCGGGCAGCGGCGCGAGGTCGAAGTGCTCCGACACCGTGGCGCGCTCGCTGTAGGGCACGCCGTTCTTTCGCAAGTAGCCGGCGCGCAGGTTCACAGTCACGACTCGTAGGCTGCCCCCGTTCGCCGCTCGCTCCCAACTGGCGCTGGACTCGCCCTGCCATGAACGCGCGCTTGGCGCGGAGGGGCGCGCGGAGACTTGTCCCGCCGAAGCCTCGCGAGGGCGGAAGCGGAGGAGTCGCGTCTGCATGCCGGCGTCGGTGTCGATACGGAGCGTGTCGGCGTCCTGCCAGGTGATGTGCAAGCGGCCCGGGACGCTCATGATGTTACCCGTGCCGTAGGACTTGCACTGATTGCCGGCGCGCTCGTCCGCGGCAGGATCCCAGCCGTTGATGAGCGGCAACGCTGCCGGGGCGGCCGGAATGCGGCGGTATTCGCCTTTGGCTGGGGTGACCATCCGGTAGCGCCAGTTCTCGGTGACGTAGGAGACCCAGTAGCCCGTCATGTCGATCGGCGCCGAGTCGCGGGCCGAGGGCGCAGCGCCGCCCTGCTGTTGCGCGTGAAGAGAAGGCGATACCGCGACGCTCCAAAGGACCAGCACGGTGGCCGCCGTCAGCGCGAGCCTCACTGCTTCTCCTTCACGAGGCTGCGATAGACGGCCTCGACGAACCGATCCGTCGTCCACGCGCCGCCCTGATTGCCGTAACGCCCCTCATAGCCTTTTGCCGGGCCTGCGGCCTTGACCTGCGCGAGCGACCGTCCGGACTGGACGAGTTCGTGAATGCGATCGCGGACGATGGTGACCATGTCCCTGTACTCGATCACGTCGTACTGATCGCACAGCCGGCCGTGACCGGGGACCACGATTGTGCCGGCTTCTCGCGACACGATCGGCCCCGACGGGACCGCCAGCTCGGACAGGCGGTTGAGCGCCGCGATCTCCCCCTGGATGCTTCCGCCGCGCTCGACGTCGATCACGGGGAACTGCCGCGTGTCCATCACGTCGCCAGCCATCACGACGTCCGACCGGCGGAAGAAGACGAAAGCGTCGCTATCGGTGTGGGCGGCCGCCTGGTGTAGCACCTCGATCGCCTCTCCGTTCATGAACATGTACTTGCGCGCGTAGTGGAAGGTCTCGGTCGGCCACGCGCCGGTCGGGTACGCCGGCGTCGATCCCGACGCAGCCGTCATGCGCTGCAGGACGCCTTCGGTCGCGAGAATCGCCGCCACCGGTCGCGTGAAGGCCCCCTGCTGCCCGGCGATCCGCGTATTATTCGGAAAGAGCGCCTCGCCCGCCTTCGATAGCGCGTCGTTGCCGCCGACGTGGTCCGCGTCCGGTCCGGTGTCGATGACGTAGCGAATAGGCTTCGGCGTGATCCGCGTGATGGCGGCGACGACCGCCGAAGCGTTGGCGGCCGACCCGGCGTCCACGACCACGACGCCGTCCTCACCCACCTGCACGCCGAGGTTGCCGCCGGCGCCAGCGATCACGAAGAAGTTGGGGCGGACGTCCAGGACTTCGAGATTGCCCGCCGCCGCAGCAGAAGCCTGCTGCGCCGCGCCCAGCGGCACGACAGCGCTGCGATTGACGAAGCAGAGCGCTGCCGCGCACACGGCCACGACGGCGGCGACGCGGGCACGGCTTCGGTAGGCGAGTGTAAGCGGCATGCTTCTCTCGGCTGGCGAGAATAGCATGACGCTCTGGAGGCTACTCGAGTGGACGACCCTGGGCGCTTCCGCCGGCGTCAGCGGGCGGGGGGTGGCGCGATCGTGGCCGGATCCCAGTGCTCGTCGGCCTTGCCGTTGACGAAGCGCCAGGTGTCGAACCACGACGTGTAGTACTCCTTACCCGGGGTCCGCGGATCCGGGAACTTACGGGGCGTGAGCACGGTGACATAGTCGTCGTCAGCCATGACCGCCACGACCTCTGATGTCAGCGTGGCGCACTGGTCGGTGCGCTTGACGTTCAACACCTTCGTGAAGAAAGTGACGACGCCGTCGAGGCCGGAGGCGGCGTTTGGGTTGTGCTGGTGATAGGCCTTCGTCAACCACTCGCCGGCGCGATCCCATTGCCCACATTGCAGCAGCTCGCGCATGATGTGCAGAGTCGCCTGCTTGTTCTTGTTGAGCGCGGGGTCAGGATCCCTGAACAGCGACTCTGGGTTCTTCACCCCGACCACCGGCTCCTGCGCAAAGAGCGTGGCGCTCGCCGCCAAGGCTGCCACCACCAACACAATCGTTCGCATAATCGTCATTTTCGCATCCCCTCCCTTTGCGGGCGCCCCCAATCTTATTCGACAGGGTGCCTCCACAGAACAGATCGATCTCGAGGAGGACACGAAAACCGCCGGCAAACGAGCGCCGACCTTAGAATGTGGTCGTCGAATCAGGCCACGAGCCAAGTCAGGGCCGAGGGGGACGTTGTGATTGAGACGGATGTATTGGTTGTTGGCAGCGGGCCTGCGGGTTCAACGTCCGCCCTCGCCTTGAGCACGTATGGTGTGCCGAATATCGTCGTGACCAAATACGGCTGGCTCGCCAATTCCCCCCGCGCGCATCTCACCAACCAGCGCGCAATGGAAATTCTGCGCGACCTTGGCGTCGAGGCCGAGGCGGTGGCTCAGGCAACTCCGCAGGATCTTCTGGGAAACCTGGTGTTCTGCACCAGCCTTGCCGGCGAGGAGCTGGGCCGGATTCGGGCGTTCGGCACCGGAGCGCGACTCCGGGCGGATCATGCCCTGGCAAGCCCCTGCTCGATGTGCGACCTTCCGCAGAATCTGCTGGAGCCCATCCTCGTGGGCGCCGCCGCCACGCGCGGCAGCGTCGTGCGGTTCAACACCGAGTATCTCTCGTGCAGGCAAGACAGTCAGGGCGTCGTGGCCCAGGTGAAGGATAGAGTCAGCGGCGAGAACTACTCGATTCGCGCGAAGTACCTGTTGGGTGCCGACGGCAGCCGCAGCCAGGTCGCTGAGGACATTGGATTACCCATGGAAGGCCAGATGGGCGTGGCGGGCAGCATGAACATCGTGTTCCACGCCGAACTCACCAAGGTACGCCTCCTATCGCCCCAGCGTCTTGTACTGGGTGGTGCAGCCGGGCGCCGAAGTCGGAGGCGTTGGTATCGGCATCCTACGGATGGTTCGGCCCTGGAACGAGTGGCTGGCCATCTGGGGATACGACCTGGCCGATGGTGCCCCGCCGATGGACGACGTCATAGCGGAGAGAATCGTGCGGCAGCTCATCGGCGATCTGCAGGTGCCGATTCAGATCCGCTCGACTTCGTTGTGGACCGTCAACAACATGTTCGCCACGCGCTATTCCGAAGGTCGCGTGTTCTGCATGGGAGACGCCGTGCACAGGCATCCACCCATGAACGGGCTGGGCTCGAACACGTCGATTCAAGACGCGTACAACCTGGCTTGGAAGTTGGCGTTGGTGTTGAAGGGAGCGGCCAGCGAAAGCCTCCTGTCCAGTTACGAGGCCGAGCGCGCCCCCATCGGCCAGCAGATCGTGCAGCGCGCCAACAAGAGCATCGGGGAAACCGGCGCTGTGTTTGAGGCGTTGGGTCTGGACGCATCCGCCGGTCCGGTGCAGATGCGAAAAAACATCGAGTCGCGCAAAGACAACACCGCGGAGTCCGCCGCACGCCGAGAGAGACTGCGCCTGGCGATTGCCCGCAAGACCTACGAGTTCAATACGCACGGTGTGGAGATGAACCAGCGATACAGCTCCGCTGCCGTTGTTCCTGACGGTACGCCCGAGCCAGCGTATGTGCGCGATCGCGAGCTCTATTACCAGGCCACCACGTGGCCGGGCGCCCGCCTTCCGCATGCCTGGTTACAGCGGGATGGCCGGATGGTTTCGACACTAGACGTCGCGGGTAAGGGCCGGTTCGTGGTGCTTACGGGTATCGGCGGGGAGGTCTGGGCGGAGGCCGCCCGACATGCATCGGGTAAGTTGGGCCTTGAGATCGCGGCGTTTGTGATCGGTCCCGGCCACGAACTGACCGACCTTTACGGGGACTGGGCCGAGGCCCGGGAGATCGACGAGGGCGGATGCGTTCTGGTTCGGCCGGACGCGCATGTGGGCTGGCGAGCTGCAGCTTCGGGAAATGAGCAGCAACGCCTGCTCGACGCAATGAGTAGCATCCTGGGTCGGGCAGGTTCGGGTACCATTCCGGCGCGACGAATATGAGCAAAAAGTCGAAGACACGACGAGGATCGAGGCCGCGGTCAGAATCACACGCCCTCCGGCCAGGGCCTAACTGGCCGCTCCTGGCGATTAGCAGCCTGGGCATACTCCTGACTGGGTACTTGTCTTGGACTGCATTCAGTGGCGGCGCGGTTCAGGGATGTTCCGCCGGCGGAGGATGCGACGTCGTCCTCACGAGCCGCTGGGCGACATTGCTCGGCCTGCCGACATCGCTCTGGGGACTGCTGGGCTACGCCGCGCTCGCCGTCATCGCATTCGTCCGCCGAGCAGACACGCACTGGTCCTATGCCTGGACAACCGCATTCTTCGGCGTCTGCTATAGCGTCTATCTGACGGTAGTGTCCCTGACGATTCTCGAGTCCGCGTGTCCGTACTGCCTGACGTCGCTCGGACTCATGACCGCCACGCTGGCACTCGTGGTGTTGCAGCGTCCTCCCGATATGGCGCACCGCTCCTGGGTGGGGCTAACCGCCGGTCGAGGCGTGCTCGCGGCGCTGGTGATCCTGCTCCTCCACGCCAACTACGTCACTCCGCAAGCCGAACCCGCCGGGCCGGAAGACCCGCAGATCCGCGCGCTGGCGGAGCATCTGACCAAGCAAGGCGCTTTGTTCTACGGTGCGTCGTGGTGTCCGCATTGTCAGGAGCAGAAGCGACTCTTCGGAGCGTCGGCAAGCCGTCTCCCGTACATCGAATGCAGCCCCGCTGGACCCAACACCCCGCAGGCGCCGTCATGTAACAGGGCCGGCGTGCAGAGCTATCCAACCTGGGTCATTGAGGGCCGGGCTATCGCCGGGGAGGTGTTGAGCCTGGCTCAACTCGCCAACGCCACAGGATTTCCAGGGGCGGCCAACTTCCAATAGCGCCAATCAATTCGCGTCCTTGTAGGCGTGAAACACGGCGCGATCCTGACGGAATGCTGCACTCAGAGTAGCCCGCCCTTTCAGCCAGTGGACCATCGCACGCGCGGCTCGAAAAACCGCCGATCGGGTGGGCGTGATTACGTCAACGCGTGTGAACCCCACGCTTCGCAGCATCCCGGTGACCGCCGCATGATTCGGTCCCCCACTAATTCGTCGGATCTCCGTTCAACTCGCGGTCGGGGTAGAAAGCAGCGGCAGGGCGGTCGATGCCAACCATGTCGACAACCGTCTCCAGAATGAGCATGCCGTTTGTGACGGATGCGACCCTCTCCAACGCCAGTAGTGGGTTGGGAAGGTGGTAGAGCACTCCCAGAAACAGCACGACGTCGAAAGTCCCCACTCGTTCCGGAGCAAGGTCAAGAACGTCTATGTCGATATCCTCCACGCGCGAGCCGAGTACCGTCCGGGCGAGTTCGAATGCAGTCTTCCCCTGTCCTGTTCCCCACCCTAAACCGTGCCAGGCGTAGTAGTCGCTGGCGACGACTCGGGATGCACCACGACGCTCCGCCTCAAACGAGAAGAACCCGTCCCACGCGCCGATGTCGAGAACCGATTTGCCCGAGAGACTGTCGGGCAGGTGCAGACGTGCGAGGCGCTCCGGCGAGTTGTCGACGCCGTTCGTGACGACACCGCCCCCCAGGTCGATCGTGTGATACCACCTGAGCACATTCACACGGGCACGTGTCTCCTCAACACTCGTGATCATGGCCAGGACGTGGATTGTAAGCTAACGATGTTGGGCGAGAAGCGCCGGCGCGCCGAGCGCGCCGGCATTCAGAAGGGAATGCGAGCGATCAAAGCTCGCACGTCAGGCGCGTGAGCTAGTTTGCTCCGCGACCGCCGCCGCGGCCACCAGCGTCGGCGCCGCCGCCGCGCCCGGCCCCGCCGCCGCGCGCCGGCTCGACGTACTCGGGAATCTTCTCACCGCGGGCCACCGCCTCGGCACGCCGCTTCTCCTCGGCGCGCGAACCGCTGAGGAGATTGAACATCGCGTAGTTCCCCTCGTGGCACCCGTATTCGAAGTAGCCGTAGCTCTCTTCGCGCGGGATTGGCATCCGCATCGTCCATGGCGCGGCGTAGACCTTGGGGTCGTTGACCGTCATGCGGTAGTCGAGCGTGTTCGCGTCCGACAGCGTAAACCGCTCGGTCAGCACTCCCTCGTCCGACACGGGCTGGCCGTTGACGGGCGACTCGGGCTTGATGTTGCGGGTTTCGACGACGAGCACGTCGCCTTCCCAGTGGCCCACTGACGTGCCCATCCAGTTCTTGACCGGCGCGCCCACGTTCTTGCGGCCGTCCGTCGGGATGACGCGCGTCTCGTGGATCATCTCGTTCTGGAAAGCAAGCCAGCCCGGCCCCTGCACGATACGGCTTCCGGAGTTGTAGATCTTCGGGGTGATCGAATTCAGAACGCCGGTGCTGATGCAGCGGTCGTAGTTACTGCGATCGGTCGTCCAGTCGGCTTCGATGCCGTTCAGTTGACGACGACGGGCGGCCTGAGCCTGCTGACGCTGCTGTGCCGCGGCCTCCGCCGCGGGCGTCAACGCTGGAATCCGTCCGTCTGGTGGGTCGATGACGTAAGAGGACACGCGGCTCACGCTCCTGGCGCGCTCGAGCCAGTGCGGAGGCGGCGAGACGGCGCCGCCGACGGTACCAAATCTCGCCTCGAATTCCTCTGCGCGTTCCAGCGTGAACTCGTCGCTGTTGTCGTTGGCCACGTTCTGGTCGCGTTGCGCAACGCGCTGTTTGAACTCGTCCTCGGCAAGCTTGTACCGCATGCCGACCGTCTGCGCGCGCTGCATCGGAATGCCCTGCAGGTCGTTGGCATTGAAGGTGCCCTGGAGGTCCGGTTCGCCCCACGGCGTCTTCGGCACCTTATAGCTACCCAGAGCCGGCACGCCACCATCCGGCGTCATGACACCGGACGAGTCGACGCGGCCCTGTCCGGACACCGTGCTGGTCGTGAGGATCGCGGCGCCGGCCAGCGCCGTCAGCGCTCCAAGAATGAGACGTTTCATGTGCTCTCCCTCGCGGGTCCACGCAGCGGGGCCCGCCCTGCTTCCATATGAGTCTACCGCTAGTGGCGATGGGATCTCTTGACGTTCCGTGAAAACGTGGCAACCAGTTGAGCACGCAGTTCTTCGCGACCGCTGCCCCGGCCACGGCAGGTTCGACCGGAACGCGCTTCTTCGCGACCGACCACAGCGGTCAGATTCGGCAGAACTCCGCCGCTATGACGCTCATCACCCAGGGCGCACCACTACAGTAATCGGCACAGCCCAAGCACTCAGCGTTCCTGGGCGTTTCGCAGCGAAGCCGAGGACAAAAGGGCGACAGCCCTGCCCCTACGTGCTACTGTGGGACCTGTCCAAGGGTTTTTGCCTGCCTCGCCCTTATAGGGTAGAGCGTGGTCTGCGACAGCCTCTTCAGAACACCGTCGGATGGCGGGTGAGGTTGTCTTCATGGCCAAGACGCTCCGCACACTCACCGCGAATCGACCGCCGCCGTTGAACCACCTGTTGGCGGCGCTTCCCCCAACCGACTACACACGCCTCGCCCCGCATCTCACCGTCGTCCCGCTCATCCTCAAACAGTTTCTCTATAGACCCGGCGAACGAATCGAGCACGTCTACTTTCCAGGCGGTGGTTTTGCCTCGGTGGTGACCATGTTGAGTGGTGGGGGCATGGTGGAGGTCGCGACGATTGGACGCGAAGGCATGATCGGCGCATCCGCGATCCTGGACGGCGAACCCTCCGTGGCTGCAACGATGGTCCAAGCCGTAACCGACACCTGTTACAAACTGCCGGTCAGCGCGTTTCGCCGCGAGCTGCAGCGACAGGGACCGCTGTATGACTTGATGACCAGGTATCACCAGGCGTTGATTGGATTCATCATGCAATCCACCGCCTGCAACGCGCTCCATTCGGTCGAGGAACGACTTGCGCGATGGTTGCTGTTGGCGCACGACCGGATCGGACGCGACGACTTTCCTCTGACACAAGAGTTCGTCGCCATGATGTTGGGCAGAACTCGCCCAGCGGTCACCGTCGTAGCTCGCGAGCTTCAGAGTGAGGGGTTAATCCAATATCGCCACGGTCACATCACGATTGTGGATAGGAAGAAGCTCGAAGCCTCGTCTTGCGAATGCTACAGCGTCGTGACGAAGTTGATGAGGGCCGTCACCAGGACTCCTTGAGTCAAGCTAGTCGGTTTCGTTGCTCAGACTTCCAAGCTCTCTGCGGCCAATCGTCTTGAGTTAACTCTCAGGACGCGTGATTATGTTCGGCCGGGCATGTAGTCATTGGCGGCCGGTAGAAGACCCGCAGAATCCAAAAGAGCAGTCGGTAAGCCGGATGAGTCGCGAGATTCGACCCAGAGACGACCAGCAACGAGAGAAGATCACCGACGCTGATACTTTCCGAACGGAGAGGGGGAGAAACAGCCTCGTTCAATGGCATCACACACCCGCCTTGCCCTTTATCAGAAGCTGAGTGTGACGCGAGAATCGAGGCAGGATCTGTCTGGTTTTTACGTTGGGAGGACCACCGGAGCTGGATTGTGCCACGCTTCGAAAGAGACCCCGCGACTTCACGGTAGCCCTGAATCAAAGGCGACATGGGAGAGCAGTAACCCGCATGTAGCGATCAGCGCGACCGCGATCCGAATAACCACCACCATCAGGGTGATTCGCGCTCGCCGCCGCTCCAGAGACTGCGTTCGCCAATGCGTCATCGTGGTGCCCTGCCGTGACACTGCCATCGTCAGGAGCAGAGCAAGATAGTCGCCATTGCGATGCGGCCAAATGCTCGCATTTTGATTCACTACATGGATCCGCGCGCGCGAAGTCTCCGCATTTGCGACAGTTGTTCCGTCTACTCCGCGAAGGCGCGGAGGTCGGCTGGCAGGACTCCCAGAACCACCATGTCCAGGAAGCGAGAAGGCTGCGTCGGCGGATAGCTGGCGCCGCTCTCGCCCTTGGCGAGGTAGATCCCTTTCGTCCCGGGAGGAAACGACGCGCAGGAGGAGTGGACGTACAGGTCGTTTGGACGCGCCATTCTGCGCGAACGGGAGGTGCTCCAGTCGGCGGCGACGACGACGCCCTTGTTCCACGGCGTGCGGCTGCGGAATATCTCCCTCCGGCGAGAGACCGTCACGGTCACGACGGAGCCAGACGCAGCCTCGCGCTCGAATGTCTCCCTCCAGTTCGGGGGCGGTGTTGCCCACGAATTCATCTCCAGGCGCCTGCTCCAAAGCGCAAACGCCTTCTCTCGCCATGAGAGGGCAGGGACGCACTCGCGAAGCTCGACGTCGAGGATGGTCGCCTCGTACTCCGGCTCCGGTAGGCAGAAGAAAAGAATCGTCAGTCCCCCCAGCGCAGAGAGCGCCGTGAGGACTCTCCGCGAAACCGCGGGCCTCCAGTTCAGCCGCGCAGTCAGCGCCCCAAGGATGGCGCCGAGCACGGCTCCTCCAGGCCCTGTGATGAACATCCCGAGCAATGGGCCTTGGTTGGCGGACGGATTCAAGGCGATGGGCCCGAAGAATCCGCACACGAAGCCGGTCACGCCCATCGTGATGGACCACGTTCCGATCTGCGAGGTCATAGGCTCGATTGGTTCTATCGGCACCACGCGTCGAAGTCGGGCAACTCGGGAGTTTCGAGATTTCTGAGCGTCTCAGAGGCCCTGGATTCGATTGTGTGTCGAAGCGGGCAAGTGGTGACACTCCGGCGCATTTCCCGACCCGCCGGCAGGCCGATAGTGAAATTCATGAGCACGAAAGATCGGCTTGTGACCACGGGTGGGATCCTGGTCGCGGTGGCGCTGGTCGCGGCTTCCGTCTCGCTGTCTGTGTTCTTCCTGAAAGGGTCGGTAGGGCTCATAAGGAACGCCATGCCGTGGGCCTTCACAGCTGGCTGGTTCGTGCTCGCTATCAATGTCCTCATTCTCTTACCGATGGCGATCTTTCGGCGGCTCCGACAAATCAGCGCCTCGTTGATCTTCGCATCGTCGTTCGTCTACTTGCTTGCGATGTGGCTACTCGGTTTTGTTGCGACCTACGCACTATGGGGCGGCATGGCGGTTGTGATCGGGTTGTTCATGTTCGGCGTCGGGATTGTGCCGATGGCTTTTTTCGCGGGTTTGTTCAGCGGCCATTGGGACGTGGTGGCGATCATCATCGGCATGGCGATGCTCACGGTTGGCTCGCGCCTCCTGGCCATGAAGCTCGACGCGGCCGTGGTCTGACGTGCGGCGAGTGCGATATTTGGTAATGGTGCGCCGCGGCTTCGGGCCGATAGTTGGTCGCCTTCCGCTACCCTAAAGACTTCCTCCAGGCAGACTTTCGATTGAGACTTCTGGGATGAACTGCGTGCCTTCCGCCAGATCCGCCCGTGGATGCTCTGCGCTCCCTCGCGCGGCTCAGTGCTCAGAGCTGATTCATTTCTGGATCCACGCTTGCTTTCACTCCTGGGTTGTCCCAGAGCGCCACTAGTCTTTGGGTCGGAACCCTGACCGACGACAGGGACTAGCGGCAGCGTCCCGCGCAGATACAAGAAAAGCGAAACGCCGATCTTCTGACCAGCGAGGTAGAGAACGCTCGATGACCCGCAACATAGACTCCACGAAGAGCGACCATCAAGAGGGCGGGTCCCTGCAGGATCTGTTTGAGGAACAGGTTGCCCGATACGCTGACGCCACGGCCGTTGTTTTCGAAGACGAACGACTCACGTATCGCGAGCTCAACGTCAAGGCGAATCAGTTGGCCCATTATCTGCGGACGTTGGGAGTAGGCCCCGACACGCTGGTTGGTCTCCATGTGAATCGGTCCTTGGAGATGGCCGTCGGGGTCGTCGGGATCCTGAAGGCGGGCGCCGCCTATGTGCCGATGGACCCGAGCTATCCCGAGGAGCGGCTGCGATTCATGCTGAGCGACTCGAGGGTGCAGGTCGCGCTCACCGAGAAAGGTTTGATCGACTCGCTTGCGGTCAAGCCGGCTCACGTCGTTTGCCTGGATACCCCATCCTTCTGCACCTACCCGACACACAACCCGGAGTCGCTGGCGGGCCCCAGGAATCTCGCGTACGTCATTTACACCTCTGGCTCCACGGGTAAGCCGAAGGGCGTGGCCATGGAGCATGGGCCACTCTCCAATCTGATTCACTGGCAGACCAACGTTGAGGGGTTCAAACCCAAGGCGCGAGTGCTGCAGTTCGCGCCGCTCAGTTTTGATGTCTCGTTTCAGGAGATGTATTCGACCTGGTGTTCGGGTGGCGCTCTGGTCGTCATTGGTGAAAGCACACGGAAGGACACGGCGGCCATGTTGCGGCTGATGTCGGAAGCCAGAGTCGAGCGGTTGTTTTTGCCTTTTGTCGCCTTGCAGTATCTGGCGGAAGCCGCTGTCGACTCGAACGAGTTTCCTCAAGACCTGCGCGAGGTGATCACCGCCGGCGAGCAGCTCCGTATCACGCCGGCCGTGAATCGATTCTTCAGTGAGTTGGGCCATTGCCGTCTTCACAACCACTATGGCCCGACGGAGACGCACGTGGCGACCGCCTACACGCTGCCAGGGACGTCGCGCACCTGGCCGGCTCTGCCTCCGATAGGCCGGCCGATTGCAAACGCAAAGGCCTATATCCTCGATGCACAACGGAAACCGGTGCCCGTGGGAGTGGCTGGCGAGTTGTATTTGGGCGGGAACTGTGTGGCGCGCGGCTACCTGAATCGGCCCGAGCTGACAGAGGAACGCTTCTTGTGCGACCCCTATTCGTCGGGGAACGGAGTGCTTGAAGGGCGGGGTGAGCACCCCCGCATGTACAAGACGGGCGATCTCGCCCGACTGCGTGCCGATGGCAACATCGAGTTCCTGGGCCGCACCGACGATCAGGTGAAGATTCGAGGTTTCCGAGTAGAGCTCGGAGAAATAGAATCCGCGCTTCTCGAGATTGCGTCCTTCAAGCAAGTCGCCGTGACCGCGGAATCGGAGGAACCCGGCACGAAGAGGCTCATGGCTTACGTCGTGGCTTCCGATCGATCCGAACCCGACGTGCACGAGATCCGCGCGGCTTTGCGAGCGAAGCTACCCGACCACATGATCCCATCTGCCATCATCTTGTTGGAGCGGATGCCGCTGACACCGAGCGGAAAGATCGACCGCCGGTCCCTTGCCGGCGCAACTGGCGTGCGCCTGGACGCACCCGCTTCCCGGGTTGCGCCGCGCAATGCTAGTGAACAAGGCATCGCCGAAATCTTCGCCCGCGTTTTGAAACTGGCGAGCGTGGGAGTCCACGACAACTTTTTCGATCTGGGCGGACATTCACTGCTGGCGCTGAAGGTCACGAGTGAGATCGAGAAGGCCTTCGGAAGAAGGCTCTCTGTGGCGTCCTTCTACCAAGCGCCAACGGTTGAAGGCTTGAGCCTGCTGATTAGTCAGGACGTCACCGAAGTCTCCGAGTCGCTGCTGGTTCCTCTTCAGCCGGCTGGTTCAGCGCTTCCGTTTTTCTGGGTCCACGGCGAGGCCAGCGATCCTATCCTGTCGCGATATCTCGGGCCGGAACGGCCCGTGTATGGAGTCATGCATCAGGGGCACGACGGGAGGCCTGCTCGCCATACAACCGTGGAGGAAATCGCTGAGCACTACATCGAAGAGATCCGCAAGGTTCAATCTCAGGGTCCCTACCTACTGGGCGGTTACTGCTTCGGAGGGATCGTCGCGCTCGAAATGGCGCAAAGGCTGAAGAGGGAAGGGCAGTCCGTGCCGCGCCTCGTCTTGTTGGATCCCGATACACCGGCGACTATTCAGTGTTCGCAAACGAACGTGCCGCCGGTGAGCCGACCGAACGGCAGCAACGCTCCACGACTGAGTGTCCGAAGACATTTGGGGAACCTCAAGCCACTTCGATCGAAGGCAAGAGGGGCCTACGTCTTTGTGCGTCTCAATCAGAAACTGTCCGCGCTTCTTCGGGGCCTCAAGATCGTCAAACTCACCAAGGCGGTAGTCACCAACCTGTATTTTCAGTTCGACCGTCCCCTTCATCCTCGCCTGCGCAGCGACTACATCCTCGGAGTTTACAGACGCGCACTGAGCCAGTATGTCCCGCAGCCCTACGACGGCCAGATGATCGTGCTGAAAGCGGCCGACAGTTCGAGTGATGCTGAACCATGGGCGGCGCTTGCTCGTGGAGGCTTGGACGTCTTTGAGGTGCCCGGCGACCACATCGCCGTGCTCCAGGAATCGAGCGTGAAGATCTGGGCCGCTCGGGTGAGCTCCTGGCTCCGAGAGACTCGCATCGCGGGGATCATCGCATCCGCATACACCTCAGCGACAAGCTTCGACATCGCCGCCGACGGTATCCAGCTGGTGTGTTTCGTGCTCGAAACTCTTTGACTAGCTCACGACGCCGTATTTCTTCGCGCGCGCGAGCCACTCGGCCTGGTTGATCAGTTTGGCCGACACGTCGCGCGGAAGCCGCCACTTGGCCGCCTCGTCAAATGCGCCGCCTTTGGCTTTCATCTCCTTCAGCGCGATGTACATCGCCCCGATGCCGATGTCGTCGATGTGGTAGAAGGCCATGTCTACCCCCTTGGCGTGCCATTCGGCCGCCGGCCCGCTGGAGCCGATCATCAGCGGCTTCTTCAACGCGTTCTTCGCGCGCTGCTGCTGATCCAGGGTGTACCCATTGACGAAGAACGCGTCGGCGCCCGCCTCCGAGAGCGCGGCCAACAGATCGAGCGTTTCCGCTTCCGCGTAGCCCTTCGCCGGCCTGTCGCAGCGCGCCATGATCATGATGCTCTGGTCGCGGCGGGCATCAACCGCGGCCTTGATCCGGCCTACCATGACTTCTTTCGGCGCCATCGCGACGCCTCTGCCGCCGTATTCGCTCTCAGGACCGGTTGAGTCCTCGAGCATGATCACGGCTGCTCCGCCTCGCTCAAGTTGCTGAACAGTGCGATACGTGATGACCGGGCTGCCTCCGCCGTTTTCGCCGTCAGCGACAATGGGCAAGTCGGTGTTCGACATCACCTGTGTTTCGTAGTCGATGACTTCCTGGATGGTCTGGATGCTCGTGTTCGGCAGAGCGTTCCTTGCCGCCATGCCGCTCCCTCCCATGAACCCGCCCTGAAAGCCCTCCATCTCGCACAACCGTGTCAGCATGATGCTTTCCACGACTGGCAGCAGGAGTGGCTGGCCCGTGGCAATCGCGGCGCGGAACCGCGCCCCCTTGCTCATCGGCGATCTGCCTGTCTGACCACCCTGGGCTTGTGCCGCCGCAACCTCGGGAAGGACCGTCCCGCCGAGGATGCCGCCCGCGACCAGCCCCGCTCCCTTGAGGAATCCTCGTCTGCTCCGCTCTTCGTTTGACATGTGAGTATTCCTCTCGGGGCCATCCAGACTTTGCATACATTCGACCAGCTACGCGGACAGACTATATCAACGGGGACGCCACATTCAGCGCGGTCGCTCCGGCGACGGCACCATGGTGTTCGTTGTGCCCTCCGTTGGCGTTTCTGTTAGAGAGTGATCAGTCCAGGCCGTGACCATCCGCGTTGGCCTGCCTCGAGCAGGCGAGAATTTCATGTGTAGATTCAGCCTCTCACTCGTCGCGATGCTTCTTCTCGTCCCAGTCTTTCTGGACGCGCAGAAACCGACCCCATGGGGTGATCCCGATCTCCAGGGCGTCTGGAGCAACCAGACGCCGACGCCCTTCGAACGGCCAAACGCGTTGGCGGGGAAGAGCGTCATGACGCCTGAAGAGGCGGCTGAATTCGAGAGGACGTCGCTCGAGCGCCTCCTTCGCGGGTTTGCCGAGGAAGTGCCGCTCAGCGGTGAGCTGAACGAGATCTGGCTGGAAACGCAAAAAGGAAAGGTGGCCCCAAGTAGAGCCACCGCGCTCGTGGTTGACCCGCCAGATGGGAAAGTCCCTTACACTGCGGAGGGCCAGAGGAGGTGGGACGCCACACCGAAGCTCGGGCCGAATCTGCTCGCCAACGGTCCCGAAGATCGCGCTCTGTCCGAGCGTTGCATCACGACGGATGGCCTCTTCGCGCCCAATCTGTTCTACAACAACTATCATCAAATCGTTCAAGCGCCTGGCTACGTGGTGATCCTGACGGAGATGATGCATGAGGCCCGCGTCATTTCCCTGGACCAACGCCCCCACGCCGGCCCGGGCGTTCGTATGTGGTTGGGCGATTCACGAGGTCGGTGGGAGAACGGGACGTTGGTGGTCGAAACCACCAATTTCAACAGTAAGAAGCTCTTCAAAGGAGCGACAGACCGGATGCGTCTGGTGGAGCGCTTCACTCGCCTCGACCCCGACACGATCGAGTATCGACTCACGGTCACCGATCCGGCGACCTTTGCGAGGCCGTGGACGCTCGAGAATGGGCTGCGGAGGGCGGACGGCGCACTCTACGAGGTCGCCTGTCACGAAGGCAACTACGGCCTCAGAGGAATCCTCGCGGGGGCACGCGCCGAAGAGGCGCGGTGACCCAACACGCACGCCGCGGCTAATCAGTTGGTCGGCGGGTTCTTCTTCTGCTCGGCGATCAACATGTTGTACGTCTTCTCCATGTTGTCGACCCACGCCTTGTAACCTGCGGGATCGACATAGGGATTGGTCGCGGCCCCGAGCCTCTTGTATTTTCCGGCCAGGTCGAAGAACCAGCTATGCGCGCCGAGAAACACGTCGGCCGGCAGCTCCTTGAACGTCGCGATGCTCCGCGCAAAGTCATCGGCAATCTCGGGATAGTTCTTGTTGTTCACCAGCCGTGCGTCGTCCTGTAGACCACCGCACGCAATCAGCACGTCGTACGTTCGGCCGCCGTCGGGGATTCTCATCGTCCAGGTGGTGCATCCTCGCGTGTGCCCGGGAGTCAGGTGGGCAGTCAACGTCGAGCCGCCCAACGTAACCTGCTCACCGTCCTTGAGAACACGGTCGATTGGATGCGCCTTCCCGCTCGGCGCCTTCATGGCCTTGAGTGCCGGCACGTCCTGCTCCATCGCCATGACCGTTGCGCCGCCGGTCAACTCCTTCACGACCGCGTCGGCCTGCATGTGATCGCCGTGCGCGTGACTGCCGAGGATGATCTTGATGTCGGTCAGCTTGAACCCGAGCTTCTCAACTGACTCACGCAGCAGCGGCACCGTCTCCTCGAAGTTGGTGTTGATCAGGATGTGACCCTGCGGCGTTGTGATCAGGAACGAATTGAGCGTCCCCGTCCCGACATAGTGGAGATTCCCCATGATCTTGTAAGAGGGAAACGCCACCCTGTCCTGAGTCCGATCCTCCTGCGTTTGTGCCTGGGCCGGGGCTGACATCACCGAGAGGCCGACGAGAAGAGTCACAGCTCGCAATGTTTTGGACGCAGTCATGTACAAACTCCTGATGCTGGCAAGGCTACGACTGGGACGGCCTACTTCCACGCTGAATAGAGGTGTTTACCCACAAGGTACGCCGGATTGGCGCCCGCCCGCGGACGGAACTTCTGCACGCCGCCCCGACCGACGGCAGCAAGGTAAAGGTTCTGTTCCTGGTCCACGCTGATGCCGTGCACTCCCCACAGCGCGCCGGGAAACGAACCCAGGCTTCCCCACGCGTAAATCAAGTGGCCCTCGAGGTCGTACTGCGCCAGCTTCTGACTGACGTTGTCGAAGACCCACAACCTCCGGTCGGCGTCGATATGCACGAAGTGCAGGTTCACGCCTGGGCCAACGTTGAACATGCGAAGGAACTTGCCATTCTCGTCGAAGACTTGGATCCGCTGATTGTTCCTATCGTTGACGTAGACCTGACGGGTGACCGGATCGATCGTGACGCCGTGCACGTTGTTGAAGTAGTTGGGGCGCTTCTCGTTGGGCGGAGTGCCACGCTCGCCCCATGTCGTCAAGTACTTGCCGTCTTTGTCGAACTTTACGACGCGCGTGTTGGCGTAGCCGTCAGACACGTAGAAGCTGCCGTCGGGCTGCCAGGCCATGAACGTCGGACGATAGAAGTGCTTGTCGTCGGAGGCATGGACGTTTGGCTCTCCGATTGTCTGCAGCAGAGTCTTGCCGTCGTTGGTGAACTTGAAGATGGCGTGGCGGTAGTCATCCACGACCCACACGTGCTTTTGCGGATCGTACGGGCTAACGTAAACCGAATGAGGACGCCGCAGCATCTTGTCCCACTGCTTCCACGTTTCGATGATGTTGCCGTTGCGGTCGACCACCACGATGCAGTTTTCCCAGAGGAAGTCCACGCCGGCCTTACCCGCGTCGGAGTCGTCGCCCACTTTGCCGTTGACCTCGAGCGCGCCAGGCGGGCTCGCTTGAGTGGCGTTGCGAAGCAGCCCCATCACTGGGAAGGAAAGGTTCGGGGCAATCTGCGGAAGTGCCGTTCCCTGGATGCGGGGAAGGACCGGCAATTGGCCTCGTTGCACCACGTACACCCGGTTAGGACTCTCGGCAAAGACGCCCTGGCCCGCGCCCCAGGTCCACTTCTCATTTCCTGGCAGCGTGCTGATGTCCTTTGGCCAGTCCGTCGCGACGTCATAGGGTCCAGTGACCTCCAAGGATCCGATGGCACCGGGTACGGCTGCGAAGCTGCCTCCACGGCCCGCTTGCCCCTGGACAGTTGACTGCCCGTCGGCCAGCAGGTAGCCGACTGCGAACGCCACAACAACACTCGACATCACGGTCCAACGGGTAGGCATTGAAGGTCCTCCTGAACGTTGTGCATCGTACGGCATTCAGGCGCAGAAGTCAGCGATATCGTTTACGGTCATGCTCGTCACTCTCGGAGGAGGGCTCGAGCAGCCTCTCAGAAACGCCGATGGTCGGGCTTTGTGTTCATCGGACGGATTGTCGAAGCTGAAGTAAACTCCGAATTTCGCCGCGGAGCGGATCAAAAGGTCACGGAGGAGTTCATGTCAGCGCGACAGCGGACGCTCGGGTCGGGAAGACGTTTCGAGGTGTTGGGCAGTGCACTCGTCGCCGGCGCGCTCCTCGCATCAGTCTCTGCTCTGGTGCATGCCCAGGCTTCGCGGACCGTGCGGGACGGCGTCTTCACAAACGCGCAGGCCGCGCGCGGCCAGGCGATCTTCGGCAAGCAATGCGCATCCTGCCACGGCGATACACTGAAGGGCGCGCAGGGGCCTCCGCTGGTCGGCGATGTTTTCATCAGCAACTGGAGTACGCAGCCGCTATTAGGGCTGGCCAACAAGATTCGCAACACGATGCCCGCCGACGGTCCCGGCGTGCTGACGCCGCAACAATCGGTCGACCTCGTGGCCCACATTCTGAAAGCTGGTGGCTTCCCGGCGAGCGCGACGGAGCTCGCGTCGACAGACGCGGCCCTGAGCGTGATTACCTGGCCGGCCTCACTCGTCGCGGCGCGAGCACCAGCCTCGGCCGGACAGGGGCGAGTCTTTCCTCCGCTCGGAAACATGGCGCAGCTGATGCGCGGAATCTTCTTCCCGAACTCGAACCTCATCTTCACGGTTCAGACACACGATCCGGGCGCCCCGGCGCCGCCGCCTTCGCCGAATGCCCAGGCGGCCGGCTTTTCGTGGGTTGATTGGGGCGCTGGCATCTACGGAGGCTGGCAGCTCGTTGACAACTCCGCTATCGCGCTGGCCGATGCCTCGCCGCTGATGCTGACGCCAGGCATTCGGTGCGAAAACGGCCGGCTGGCCCCGGTCACCGAGGCCGACTGGATCAAATTCACCGAGGAGATGATCGCGGTTGCCCGGAAGATTTACCGGGTGTCGCAGTCGAGAAACCAGGAGGCCGTATCGGACGCGACCGGGGATCTGGCCGACGCCTGCGCCAACTGCCATCAGACGTACCGAGACATCCGCACGCCGGGTCGCGAGCCGGATCCCACCGACCCGTCGAACAAGGCGGCGCGATGCGTGCACCGGTGATCGGAGGCCGGGCGCTATCGACGCAAGATGTTCCCGAGCTTTCGCTGGATTCGCCGTCCCAGCGACGGTGAGCCGTGTGCGCTGCTGCGCGAGGCGTTTCTCGCGATCGCGTCCCGCAGGCGGCGCGCGTTCGGAGAGGCGAGCAGGCTCTGCCCGTCGCGCAGAGGCAGCACATCGTCGAGCGCGTCGCAGAAGACCGCCGTAGCGGTCGCTATTTCCGCCGGCTCCTTCGGCGTCGCGTAGTTCCGACTGTTACCCTCGCCAGCCACGCGCATCAATGCGGCTGCCAGGACGATTTCTCGGTCGCTGGAATCGCTGACATGCTCGAGCGCGATGCGGGCGCAAGCCGCAGCCTGCTCCGCCCACAATACGATCAGTTCCTCACGCGGCCAGCTGGCCCATGCGGCATGGACGGACGCCTCATGGTAGCGCTTGAAGTAGAGCGTCGAGGGCACTCGACGCAATTCGCCGCGGAGTGCGATACCCAGCAACCACACCGTATCGGCGGCAAAGTCGCGACGAAGGCCGGTGGGTACATAGGGTCGGTCGTCCGAGTTGCGGCGGCGCACTATCCCCCGAAACGGGACCACGGCAAAGTGATTGAGCAGGAAGTCGGTGACGCGCTCGATCAACGTGCCGCGAATCTCCGGTTGCTCGATGCGCTTGCGATAGGTGCCGAAACCCTCCAGGTCGGAATATGCGCAGGCAACCGCCGGGTCCGACGCCGCCACCAGGTAAAGTTCAGCCAGGTATTGCCGTGCGAGCAGATCGTCGTGGGGCGTGATGCAGAAGTATGGCGTATCGACGCGTTCGATCAGCGCGTTCACGTTGCCAACCCAGCCGAGCCGTTCCCGCTGCACGATGAGCTCGAATCGCCGGTCATGAAGATACCGCCTGCAGACTGACTCCGAGTCGTCGTCGCTGCGGTCGAGCGAGATCAGGACGTGGATGTCGGCGAAGGACTGCGCGGCGATGCTGTCGAGCGTCTCGGCGAGGAAGACCGCGGCATTGAAGGCCGGCACACAGACCGTGATGGCACTCATCCTCAGGCAGTCGCCCCGACGAGCGCGGCTACGCGGTCAGCGGTTTGCACCGCCGTGGCAGGGGCTAGCGTGTACTTGGACGTGTCAACGGAGAGGTAGGCTGCCACGCCCGTCCACGCCGGCGTCCAGTCGCTCGTGCAACTGGCTCTCGGGATCGTCGATGTCGGTCTGACCCAGCGCGAAGATCGAGCCGCCATTGACCACAATGTCCCCGCTGACGATGGCCTCGAGACTGCCAACCGCGGGGCAGATTCGCGTGAGCGCAGCGATTGTTTCGCGACGAACGGTATCGACATCGACACCGCGCAAGACCGCGTTCCAGTCGGTTTCCTCGGCACCCGTGGTCGTTCCGATCATACAAGCCGGATACCACGAGAGATACACACGGCCACTCCGATAAGCGACGACGTCTCCGAAGGGGCCGAGCATCACGGTAAAGCTGGCCAGGGCATCCTGCCCAGCGTCGCAGGGCAGATTGACACCGAGCTTGCGGCGAATAATCCACGGCCCGCGGGACGGCAGGCCGTAGCGCTGGTCGACAGCCGGCCGGTTCGCCCATAACGCGTTGACGACGGCGGCAAAGGGCCCGGCGCGATGCCGGCCTTGCGCCTCGAAGACCACGTCGAACCCGCCGCCTGCCCGATCCTCCGCAGTGATGACGCTGGCATGTGTGATCAGCTCGATGCGCGGATGCCCCCGCAGCGCCGCGCGCAAACTATTCGCGACCGCCCACGAGTCAACTGCGATCTCGCATGTCTCGTAGGCGGCCTCGATGACTGCGTGATCGTAGCGCGTCGCGAGCTCGTCTCCCGTGAGGCGGCGCCAGACTGGACGCGATGAGTCGAGCGGGCCGATCAGCGGCTGCCGCTCCAAAACCTGTTGAAGCGCGTGAGACACACGTGAAAAATGCGCCTCGATAACAGGAACAGTCACCATTGTGTCGCGGTGCACGACGTAGTCGAATGGCCGAGCGGGCAGGGTGCGCAACACCGCGCTTGGAATCCAGCGTCCAAGAACGTCCATGAACTGCGCCGCGCCGCGGATCATTCTCTCCGCCGTGCGAAAGGAGGGATCCGCTGCATAGACGAACCCTAGGTGCAGTTTGCCTTCGTTGTACAGGCTCGCGTCGGACAACGGTTCGGCGTTCCGTTCGAACACGGTGAGCCGGTGTCCGCGATCGGCGAGTTCGAGCGCGGTGCAGGTGCCGAGGAGCCCCGCCCCGAGTATTGCTATCGACATCGGGCGAACCTCAACACCTGAGTCACCCACGTCAGGGTGCTAGAGGATCGCCACAGAGTGGCCTTCACTCCCCTGTAGCGAGACGACGCTGCAACCGACACAGTGATCTCATGACTCAGACTGAACAGCTCGAACAGCGGATCCGCGTCCTCGAACATGATCTGAAGCGCGCGCATGCGCAGATCTCGGTGCTCGTCGCTCAACTCCGGGACGTTCAGAAGGGCCGCTTCATGATCGGCAAGCCTCACGCCCCGCAAGCACTCAAGGGCGACAATCTCTCGTAGCTCATCGAGCCCAGAGACGGCTCTTTCGATCGCCGGTTCACGCGCTCCAATGCTCGGGGATCGCTATTGGCTCGTGGCTGTTCGTGTCGGCCGCTCGTCGATCGTGAGCTCGAAGCGGACGGTCTCGGATCCCAGCCGAAAGCTCGTAGCGTCCGTCAGCGGCACCGTGCCGTGGATGCGTTCGCCCGCCACCCACGTCCCGTTCTTGCTCCCGAGATCTTCGATCGAGACCTCGCCTCCGATCACGTTCAGCCGGGCGTGGTGGCGCGAGACCGAGTCCGCATCGATTTGAACCGCGCACCCGCGGTCGCGACCGATCACCGACGTGCCGGCGGGCACCTCGATTGACTCGCGGCGCCAGATCAACCGGCAGACGGGCGCCCTGATTACGGGTGTATGGCCGGCGACGACCGCATCCCCGATAAACGCGTAGCCGACGCGGTGCAGCGTCCGAATCACGCGGCCATCGTCAGAGGTATCGCCGAGCGCTTTGCGAAGCTGCGTGACGAGCGCCGCAAGGCTCGTCTCGGAGACGTGAACGCCCGGCCAGAGCGCGTCATGCAGTTGGTCGTGCGGTACGGCGTTCGGCTGGTTCCTGACGAGGATCAGCAGCAGCTCGAACGCTTTCGGCGCGACGTGGATGTCGATCCCTTCTCGTCGCACCAGGCGCGCGCCCGCATCCACCACAATCGCACTCACGTTCTGCAACGCCTTTCTGATTATACGAGACGGTCGCCTCCGCGTCGCGACTCCTGGCGATACCGTCACGGGATGACTAGAATCAAGCCGATCCGATGCAGTGTCCTGTCTGCCGGCGCGACGTTCCCGAATCGAGTCGCTATTGCCTGGCGTGCGGCGCCCGCGTTGACGCGTCGCACGCACCGACGCTGACCGTAGCGGCCACCGATAGTCAGCTCCCTTCGTCGGACGCGCTCGACGGCGCGCAGTTCATTCCCGGCACGATGCTGGCCGGCCGCTACCGCATCGTCGGCCTGCTGGGCCGCGGCGGCATGGGCGAAGTCTATCGAGCTGAAGACTTGAAGCTCGGACAAGCCGTCGCTCTCAAGTTCCTGCCAAAGGAGGTCACGCATCGCGCCGACCGACTGGCGCGCTTCCATCAGGAAGTCCGGCTCGCGCGGCATGTCTCCCATCCAAACGTGTGCCGGGTGCACGACATCGGCGAAACCGGCGGCCAGCACTTCCTCTCCATGGAGTACATCGACGGCGAGGATCTCGCGTCGTTGCTGCGGCGCATTGGCCGGTTGCCATCGGACAAGGCGCTCGAGCTCGCTCGTCAGCTCTGCGCCGGCCTCGCGGCCGCGCATGACCGCAAGGTGTTGCATCGCGATCTGAAGCCCGCGAACGTGCTGATCGACGGACAAGGTCGCGCTCGCATCGCCGACTTCGGTCTTGCGGATCTGGCCGACGAGCGGCGCGACACGCACGCGATTGCGGGAACACCAGGCTACATGGCGCCGGAGCAAATGGCGGGACAGGAGCTCACGACGCGGACGGATGTGTACGCGCTGGGCCTCGTGTTGTACGAAATGTTCACGGGCAAGCGTGCGCTGACCGTTGACGGCGCTCTTCTTGGCGGGCTCGGTCAGAACGGCGCGCCCCCAGTCAGCCCGTCGACGCACATTTCCGATCTGGATCCCGCCATCGAGCACGTCATTCTGCGCTGTCTCGAACGCGATCCGGCGCGCCGCCCGCCATCGGCCATCGCCGTCGCGGCGGCATTACCCGGAGGGGACCCGCTCGCGGCGGCGATGGCCGCCGGCCAAACGCCGTCACCCGACATGGTTGCGGCAGCTGGCGAACCGGGCACGCTCTCGCCCGCGATCGGCGCCATGTGTTTTGCCGGTGTCCTGGTTGGACTGTTCCTTCTCGCAGTGTTCGCGCGCGAGGTCAGTTTGATCGGTTTGACGAAGATCGAGATCGGTCCGCAAGCGCTCACCGAGCGAGCGCACACGGTGCTGCGCAACCTGGGCTACGCCGATCCGGCAGCCGATGAAGAGGTCGGATACGCGACCGATATCGACTACCTGCGGCACATCGACGAGCGCGACCAATCGGCAACGCGATGGCGCGCGCTCGCCACGTCTCAACCACCTGCGCTCCTGTTTTGGTACCGCCAGAGTCCGCGGCCGCTGGTGCCGATCGGCGGTACCGACATCGTGACGCGTCAGAATCCGCCGAACACGCGTTCCGGGATGGTGTCGCTGAGTCTGGATCGAACAGGCCGGCTGGTCAGCCTCCTGGCCGTCCCAGTGCAGATCGAGACGCCGCAAGATGGGTCGAATGCGCCGGGTTCGACCGCCATGGTTGACTGGCCGCCGTTGTTCGCGGAGGCGGGCCTGCCGATCGCGCGGTTCTCGCCAGCAAAACCGCGGTGGATCCCGCCGATCTTCGCAGACGCGCGCGCCGCATGGGAGGGCGCATATCCCGATCGCCCGGATGTGCCAATTCGGATCGAAGCGGCAGCCGCCTTGGGGAAGCCCGTGTACTTCGAGATCGTCGCGCCGTGGACCCGGCCCAGCAACGAAGACCTTCGGCAGGGCAACACGTCAGGAGAGCGCGTCGGCCTCTACATGCGCACCGCCGTGGCGCCGCTTGCGATTGTGGCCGCCGTGCTGCTCGCACTGCGCAATCTGCGTCTGGGCCGCGGCGATCGCCGCGGCGCGATGCGATTGAGCATGTTCCTGCTCGCCGCAGGTGCAGTGAGCAACGTGCTCGCAACCGGCGACCTGCAGGTGCTCAGCAAAGGGCCCGCGCTCGTATTCTTCGTCCCGGCCTTCGCGTGGCTCGTGTATCTCGCACTCGAACCGCACCTTCGCCGGATCTGGCCCGACACCATGATCGGATGGAGCCGGTTGCTGGCAGGCAGGGTTCGCGATCCGCTCGTGGGACGCGACGTGCTCGTCGGCGTGCTCGTCGCGATTGGGAATGGCCTGATATTCGCGCTGCATACGCTGCTACGACGTTGGTCGGGCCAACCGCCGCAGTTTCCGGTTGGCGCCTCTAGTAACCCGTTCGACGGAATGGAGGCTTCCAGCGACCTGCTTCTCGGCGGGCGCTACGCGCTCTCGCGCATCATCGGCTCGGTGATGAGTATTCCCGTGTGGAGCGCGACCATGTTGACGTTCCTGCTCCTGTTCGTGCTCTTCGTACTTCTGCGGCGGCGCTCGCGCGCAATGGCGGCGATGACCCTGGGATTGACCGTGTTCTACGTCGTCGCCCACGGGGGCTGGCTGCTCGCCAACGCCCCAGCCGATCACTTCGCTCCTTCGGTGGCCGACGTCGCGTTGTTTGCGGTGGTTCAGACGGCGATCGTGCTGCTGGCCGTCCGGTTCGGACTGCTCATGATGCTGGTCGCGTCGTTTGTGAGCGTGCTGCTGACCGTGCTGCCGATCGCCATCGACTCGTCGGTGCCGTACGCCTCGTCGTCTCGTCTGATTGTGGCGACGGTGATCGCACTGGCAGCCTTTGGCTGGCACACCGCGCTGGCCGGCCGCCCGATGTTTGGCGCCGTTTTCCTTAGAGACGAACCCCACCGGCACGCCTGATCAGAGAAACCTCAAGGTTTCCTCAAGCCCGAATCGCCTCGCGCCGCGCTATCGTCGCGTGCAGGAGGCGGTCATGCAAAACAGAAAGCCTGAAAACGTGGTGTTCGAGGCTACCGTGAGTTGCGCACTGTTTGTCGCCGTAACCGCGATCACGGCACTGCTGTATCACCTGGTCACCGTGGCAGTGCCTCTGCTCGATTCGATCTTGTTTCCACGAGTGCTGGCCCAGGGCGCGTCCAAGACACTGGTCGCGGTGTTCGCCCACGCTGACGACGAGGGCGCTGCCGCACCGATTCTCGCTCGCTACGCTCGCGAGGGCGTGCAGGTCTACCTGGTCATCGCTACCGACGGCGCCCAGGGTGGCGCGCATACGTCGATCCCGCGTGGCCCAGAACTCGCCCGCGTGCGCAGCGAAGAGGCTCGCTGCGCGACGGACGCGCTCAGGATCCATCCACCGATTCTGCTCGGCTTTCCGGACGCACAGCTCGGCAACTACATGGAGGACCGCGCGCGTCTCTTTCAGTTGACCGCACGGGTGCAGGAAGAACTGCAACGGCTCCGTCCAGACGCCGTGATTACCTGGGGACCAGACGGAGGAACGGGCCACCCGGACCATCGGATCGTGAGCAGCGTCGTGACACAGCTGGTTCGGGCCGGCGCACCCGGCGCGCCGGAGCGCCTGTTCTACGCGTCGCTTCCTGTCGACGGATTTCGCGTGATGAATCCGGCACGCGGAGAGCCACCCTTTCTGATCCCACTGCCGAAATATTTCAGCGCCCGCGTCTCGTTCTCCACAGCGGACTTCGAAGCGTCCAGGCGATCGACGGCGTGCCACAAAACGCAGTACTCGGACGACATTGTGCAAAGGGTGTCGGAGGCGATGAGAGACGCATTGAAAGGGGAACTGCCGCTTGCTCCGTGGTTCTCGACCGCTGCCTCGACTGATCTGTTCCGGTGAACCGAGGGATTTTCTAGGTCCCGCGCCTCTATTCGCTGTCCGCCAGACGCGGCCGCCCAAACGTACCGGAACGAAGCTTGTCGAACCACCCTTTGAGCCGCCGGTTCGCAAGTGATTGTTCGAGCGCGTCGAGCTTCACATAGGCGGCCGGCACGAGCAGGAGCGTCAGGAAGAGGCAGAGCGACTGACCGCCGATGATCGTGACGGCAATCGCCGAGCGCTGTGCGCCGCCGATGCCGAGTCCGAGTGCCGTCGGAATCAGGCCGGCGATGATCGCCGACGTCGTCATCAGGATGGGGCGAAGTCGCGTACGGCACGCTTCGACGATCGCCGGCTCCAAGGGCATGCCCTGAGCTCGTAAGACGTTGGTGTAGTCAACCTGTAGAATCGAATTCTTCTTGACGATGCCGAACAGCAGCAGGATGCCGAGGGCGCTCCAGAGGTTCAAGGTCCTTCCGGTCACCCAGATGGTAAACAGCGCGAACGGAACCGACAGTGGAAGCACGGTCATGATGATGAGCGGCTGCACGAAGCTTTCGAATTGAGCCGCGAGCACCATGTACACGAAGATGCTGGCGAGCCCGATGGCCATCACCAGATTTTCTGTCGTCTCGTCGAGATTCCTGGTCTGGCCCTGCATCCGGACGGTGTACCCCGGAGGCATCTTCAGGTCTGCAACGAGCTTCCGGACGTCGTTCGATGCCTCGTCGAGCGCGTGGCCCGGGGCGACGTCGGCGTTGAGGTTGATGGAATACTGACGGTTCGTCCGGCTGATTCTCGTGGGCCCGAACCCCCGGGTCATCCGGGCGATGTTGTCGATGCGCACCGGCTGTCCGGACAGGGAGGACACGGTGAGTTTGCCGACAGCATCCATATCGCGGCGTTGGCTCTCCAGCACGCGGATTTTCACGGGATACTGTTCACCGCCTTCACGATAGCTGGAGATCTCATCGTCGCCCGCGACCATCAAACGCAGGGTGTTGCCGACCGTCGCCATGCGGACGCCAAGGTCGGCGGCGCGCGCGCGATCGACGGCGACCTGCACCTCGGGGCTGGCGTCGCTGTAGTCCGTTTTCGCGTCCACCAGACTCGGCGTCGCTTGCGCCTTCTCGAGAATCTGCTGCGAATAGTCGTAGAGCGTATCGATGTCCGGCCCGAGCAGCACCGCCTGAATGGCGTTGTTGCCACCGGTTCCGAGCGGATTCCTCGTCTGAACCGATGAGGCGTAGGCGGGATGTGCCGCAAGGATCTTGCGCACCCGCGCCGTCACCTGCTCCTGCGTGACCGTGCGTTCCGCCACGGGGAGTAGATAGAACATCACATGGAAATGTGTGTACCTGTCGGCGCCCGCAATATAGCCGATGTGCGACACGCCCTCTTGCTCGCCGATCTCCTTGACGAGATTACGGGCGATCTCGGTCGTTCCCTCCAGAGAGGTGCCCTGAGGCGTATCCGCGTGAACCGTGAATTCGCTCATGTCCTCGCCGGGAACGAACGTGCGCCCGATCACTCGGTTGAGCGGCAGCGTCAGTGCGACCAGTGCGGCTGACATACCGATAATCACCATCGGATGGGCGAGCGTCCATCGGAGCGAGGCGCTGTAGACCTGATCCACTTTGTGGAAGAACCCGTGCTGCTTCGTTTCGCCCTCGGTACTGCCTTTGGAGATCTTCAGAAAGCGGGAACTGAGCATCGGAGTCAGCGTGAAGCTGACGATCATCGAGACCAGAATCGCGAACGCCATGGTCCAGCCAAACGGGTAGATGAAGCGCCGCGCGTACCCGGTCATGAAGGCCACCGGCAGAAAGATGACGATGAGTGCCAGTGTCGTCGCCATCACCGGCAGCGCGACCTCGCGCGTGCCCTTGATGGCCGCCTCGAACGGCGTGTAATGCTTCTCCTCGATGTACCGGAAGATGTTCTCCAGTACCACGATCGCGTCGTCGATAACGATGCCCACGGCCAGCGTCAGTGCGAGCAGCGTCATGTTGTTGAGCGTGAAATCCATCGCCCGCATCAACGTGAACGTGGCAATGATCGAGGCGGGAATGGCCAGGGACGAGATGATGACCGCTCGAATGTTCCTGATGAAGAACATGACGACCAGCGACGCGAGGAGGCTCCCCCAGAGCAAGTGTTCTTCGAGCGACGAAATCGAGGCGTAGATGAACCGGGAATCGTCGGTCTGCACCGTCAGCGATACATCTTTTGGTAACCCCTGACGAACCGTCGCGATCTTCTCCTTCACGGCCTCGGTCACCTTGATGGTGTTCTCGCCGGATGCCCGCCGGATGTCCAGCTGGACTGCAGGGCTGCCGTCATTCATGAAGAGCGAGGTGACGACCTTCTGAACCGAGTCTTCCGCGTAGCCGATGTCTGACACCCGCAGAGGGATGCCGTTGACCGACGCGATGATGATGTCGTTGAACTGCTCGGCGGCATCGATGCGGCCAAGCGTGCGCAGCCCGACCTCCCACTTGCCCTGCTCGAGAGTGCCTCCAGGAATCTCGACGTTCTCTTCTGAATCGCGTCGCGCACCTGGTCGATGGTCAGGCCGTGCGCATTCAACTTCTCGACGTCGACGACGATATGAATTTCTCGCAACCGGTCGCCGCTCATTGTGACGGCGCCGACGCCATCAACCGACTCCAGCGCCCGCTTGACCTGCTTGTCGGCAATCTCGGTGAGGGTGCGCAAGCTCGCCGTCTTCCCCGAGATGACGATGCTCATAATCGCCTCGGCATCGGGGTCCTGTTTCTGAATGACTGGAGGCAGGACCTCCGGCGGCACGTTCCGCATCGCCCCGGCGACTTTCTCGCGCACCGTGTTCGCGGCATCGTCGAGATCGCGCCCGAGGAGGAATCGAACCGTGATGTTGGCCGTGCCGCCCGCGTTGACGTTGGCCCGCAGGTCGTCGATTCCGGCGATGCCGCTGAGCGCGTTCTCCATCGGCATGATGACCGCCGACGTCATTTCGTCGGGGGATGCGCCGGGGAGCCGGAGCGACACCTGCACGGTGGCCGGATCCGCTTTCGGGAAACAGATCGACGCCGAGATCGCGGAACGAAAAGAGCCCCAGCACCACGAGCGACATGACGAGCATCGTGGCGAAGACCGGCCGCCGCACGCACAGTTCAGACAGCATCGTTACTCCGTATCTCCGTCGACCGTGACCTTCATGCCGTCTGCGAGATTGTCGACATCAGTGAGTGCGACCAGCGCGCCCAGCTTCACGCCATCGAGAATCTCCATGCGGTCGCCTACTCGATCGCCGGTCTTCAGCTCACGGGCTGTCAGATGGTCGCCGTCTACCGTGAACACTTTGTACACGCCATAGCGATACTGCATCGCCGCGTAAGGAACCGTCAGGACCTTCTCGACGAGGGCCGTTTCGAGGTGCACCCGCGCGAACGTGCCGGGTTTCAGCAGTGCGTCGTCATTGGGCGCGGACGCCTCGAACGAGAACGACCTGGTCTGCGTGTTGGTGGCGGGACTGATCCTCGACACCGTGGCCGCGAATGTCTTGCCCTGATACGCGTCCACCTGCAACGCGAGCGGTTGCCCGACTTTGATCCATGGCGCCATGCGCTCGGGAATCTCGGCCAGCAGTTTCAGTGGATTCACCCGGACCACAGTCATGACCGGCATCTGAGCCTTCACGAGTTCGCCCACCGACACCATCCGCTTCTGGACGTAGCCGTCGAACGGCGCGCGGATATACGTGTCGCGCAGCAGTCGATCCGCGAGTTTCATGGAGGCGCCAGATGCGTCGATGTCTGCCCTCAAGTTCCTGGCGTTCTGAAGGGCGGCGTCGTACGAGGCCCCCTTCAATCGGAGGGTCGTTTCCGCGTCCTCGAGGGCCTGTTGAGAAATGAGACGTCGCTTGTGAAGCTCGCCGGCACGATCGTGGCCCTGCTTCGCCTGCGCCAGCTCGGCGGCCGCTCTCCGGACGTCGGGTGTCTCCTCGACAGGCGGCAGACGAGCCTCGTCCGAAGCGCCGTATGCCGTGAGCGCCCGGGCGTGGGCCGCCGTCTGCTCATCGAGGCTGTATTGGAACTTCTCACGATCGATCTCGACGAGCGTCTGGCCGGACCTGACTGGATCTCCAAGATCGGCGAGAATGCGATTGACCACCCCTTCCGCCTGCGAGGAAATCATGACCTCGTCTTCCGCGGCGAGGGTCCCGATGACTTCGACCGCGCGGCGAAGCGATTCCTCGCGGACAGGCTCGGTCTTCACCGACTTGGCGGCCGGCTCCGGCCCGTCGGCTTGTTCGGTATTCGGCTGGGCACATCCCGCCAGGACGAGGGTAAGACACAACATGCCTATAGGGACGGCTCTCCTCATAACTATAAGATTCTATTAGGAATCTCGCGACGATGGAACGGCTCTGTCCTTAGTTCGCGGCGATTCTGAACTTGTGCACCCTTTTGCCGCGGTTCTCGGCAACATAGACGTTGCCCTTGGAGTCGACCGCGATGCCGTGAGGCTGGTTGAATTCCCCTGGAAAGCTCCCGGGGCGACCGAAACTCGATACCTTCTGGCCGCTTTCGCGGTCGATGACGTCGATCTGTGCCGTGTTCTGGTTGATGACGAACATGAGCCTCTGTGCAGGATCGGGCGAGAAGTCCATCGCCACGGCCGAACCCCCACTCTGTTTAGGTTTGCCGTCAGCAGGCGGCGTGACTGGTGTCCATGGCACCTCGATGTTCCTTTTGAAGTGCCCCATCTGGTCGTAAAGCTGTATCCGCGACCCTTCCCGGTTGCAGACATAGACGGTCCCATCACTGCCCATCGTTAGGCAGTGCACGGTCTCCATTCCCTCAGGCTGCCACTGGCGCAGGAATTGTCCATTGCGATCCATCACCGCGACACGGCGGTTACCGTCGCGACTTTCGCCGTCGGACACGTACACGTCTCCGTTGCGGCGATCGACGAAGATGCTGGAGGGCATGAAGAACTGTGCGGCATTCGAGTTGAGTGGTTTGCCCTTGACGGTGCCGTCGGAGGAATCCACCACACCCTTCTTTCCGATTTGAAGCAGCATTCTGCTTCCGTCGTGTGTGTATTTCTGCACCATGCCGGAAGGCGCGCTTGCGACCCACACATTGCCGTCCTTGTCGAAGTGACATGAGTGGAGGCGCGGGTCGAGGAGCTTCGGATCGCCCCAGGAATTGACGACATTGCCGGCCGGATCGAACTCGATCATCGAAGGCGCGAGTCGCCCGGCGTTCAGATCTCCCTCGAGCACGTCCTGCCGATTGAGGATGAGCACATGGTCCTGAGCGTCCACACAGAGTCCGCCCAGCCCTCCAATCACCCAGCGGTTGGGCAGGGGCTTCGGCCAAGTCAGATCCGCTTCGTATCGAGGCGCACCACTTTGCGCCGACGGGGCCGGGCCACCGATCACAGCAGCAATCGACAATGCTGCGAATGCGCCGACTCTGACAGATATGCGAATTCTCATGCCCGTTCTGCCTTTCTTAGACAACTCGTAAATCGGCCTCCGCAACGTGGTCCAGGACTTACTGGTCTCCCTTCAGCTGCGAATACACCATGCTGACGAACCGATCGGCGCTCGTTCCCGCCGCCCCCGCCGGTAGGAGTCCACCCGGGACCCTCGCATCGAAGGGAGCAGTGACCTTCGCGGCCAGCACTTCCTGCAGCGTCTTGCCCTGGGCAATCAGTTGCTGCACTTTCGTCTGCACCGCGAGAATCATGTCGCGATAGGGAATGATGTCGGTCCGGCTGATGTAAGTGCCATGGCCTGGGATAAGCCGCGTATTGGGACCGGCAATCTTCATCGTGAGCTCGAGGCCCTCGAGCGCGCCCTTCAGCGACCCGCCATTGTTCGTGTCGATGAACGGATACCCGAAGTTCCGGTAGAAGTCGCCGATCATGATGACGTCTGCGTTGACAAACCTGACTATCGTGTCGCCGCCGGTGTGGGCGGCTCGAACGGGAATCAACTCGACGGTTTCACCGTTCATCCTGAACCTCACCGGGTCGCCCATCCCATAGGTGAGGACCGGAAGTCTGGCAGGATCTCTCACGGGCGCGGGTGCTGTTGTCGCCGGGGGACGGGCCATTCCTTCGCGCAACTCCTCGCGCGCGAGAAGCACGGCGCCGAGCTTCGCGAACGTCGCGTTGCCGGCCGTGTGGTCGCCATGGATGTGCGTATTGACGAGGAAGCGGATGGGCCCTGAATCGATCCGCCGGACTGCAGCCAGCACCTTGTCGCCAATCTGCAGATATTGCGAATCGACCATGAAGATGCCGTCGGCGCCGGCGAGGACGCCTATCCGCCCGCCCGCGCCATCCGGGTGGCCTGGATCCACCCCTTCCGAGCCAGACAGCATGTACAGGTTCGGCGCGACCTTGTCGGTCTTGATTTCGATCTTGTCGTACTGAATTCCCGCCTGTGCCCAAACGCCCGCGGGCACGGCCGCAGCGGCGAACAGCACCAACAACGATTGCTTGGTTCGGTTCATTGAACGGGCTCCCTGCTGAGAGGCGCAGTTAATCGCCTGTCGTCACCCACGCGGATTGCGACAGTATGCCCCATGAGGAAGCGATGTACGCTCCTCGTGCTGCCGCGTTAAATAGATCTAAAGCGCGACGCGAGCAGACCGGTCGCTGCGGTGAGATCGATCTCTGCGATGAGCAGTCCCTCTTTACCGTACGGCTGATAGTCCAGCAGCGTCCCATCGGGCCGCACCACGGCTGACGTGGTCGGCGACCCCTGGCTGGCGTAGTTCACCGTTGCGAAATATGAAGTGTTCTCGGCGGCACGACACAAGGCTGCCTTTTCGTGGAAGGAGTTCGCTGGATCGCCGAAACTCACGGGCCGATAACCGCCGGGCTCAGCCTCGTGGAAATGAGGGTGGAACACGATGTGTGCGCCGTGCTGAACGGCGCAGCGGACGGTTTCTGGATAGCGCCAACCCTCATGACAGATGGCGATACCGAAGATCAGCGACCCGGTTTGAAATACCCGCCTCCCAGAGCCTGGCGAATAGATAGAGTCCTCTGACGGATCGACTTGTACTTTGTCCTGAAAGCCAGCGATCGTCCCATCTCGATCGACCACCAATGCCGTTGCTCGCAGGGCCTCGTTGACGACGCGTTCAGTGCCAAGCACAACGGCGAGCCGTGCCCTTGCGGCGGCTGCCGCAACGACGGACCACGCGTGCTCGAGGAACGCAGGGTCGGGTGGCGGCACGGGCCTCCCTGCCCCGCGGTAGCCGGGAATGAAACATTCCGGGAAGCAAATGAGGCCGGCGCCCTCGCTGGACGCTCGATCGATCGCTTGCTCGGCCAACACGACCGACTCATCGCGAGAGACCGGGAACCGTAGGTTGGCAAGCGCGATTCGGAATGCGGTCATGTCGGCTAAGAAACCGCGGTCAGAAGTAGCTCAGGACCACAGACCGGTTCTTTTGTTTGAGTTCCGCGAACTTTCGGCAAACCGGATAGAGCGCGACAACGACGCCAATCCAAATCACATAGACGATGGCAAGGTTGTAGCCGTAATCGGTGGGGAATCCTTGTGTCGGGCCCAAGAGCGCGGGTGGATTGTGCAGCAGAAAATCCACCCGGCCGTAGCGGAGCCAGCCCAAGAGGATCGCGGCACCGTGGATCAGCGGGATGTGTAGCAAATAGTAAAACAGCGGCACTCGGCCAAATACGATCAACGGATTCGCGTCGCTCAGCTTCACGCGCTCGAGCAATCCCAGGGTAAAGATGCCGGGCCCGATCGTCATCAGTAGGTACAAGAGCGACGGCGGGTATTTGGTGCAATTCACGAACGACGCAATCGTGAAAAGGGGGCTCGACTGGGGCGACCACGGGCTCATATCGCCGTATAGATTGGACCAGCGCAGAACCACGAATCCGGCTGTCAGCGAGCCACCGATCCAGAGCAAGAGTTTTCGGCGCTGATCGGACTCCAGGTTCATCGCGCGGCCGAAGCAGTAACCCGCCGACATCACAAAGATCCAGGGCATCAACGGGTAGGTCGTAAAGATCGTTGTGTTTTCCGAAACCGCGATCGTGTCGGGAACGTGCAGGACCTTCCACAGCCATGCGAAGTCGCCGAACTGCGCGGGTGTGATTCCGTCGAGCGCATTGTGCAGCGCAATCACGGCAAGGCTACCGGCCAGCAAGGCGCGCCAGGGGATGAAGATGAGTCCGGCCAGAGCGATCATGGAAACGCCGAGGGCCCATATCACCCAGAAGAACACTTGATCGTTGCCGAAGTTCATTCTCCATCCGAGCCACCGCACAAGCGTCAGTTCGAGCACGACCAGCCACAGGCCGCGTGTAAAGAGGAACTGCGCGACTTCGGATGTCGTCTTTCCGCGCCGGGACTGGAGGTAGGCTCCGGTTCCCGCCAGAAACATGAACGTCGGTGCACAGAAGTGTGTGATCCAGCGGGTGAAGAACAGGATGGGCGTCGTTTGCGTCAGGTCGGCGGGATCGAAGTGCTGGGCGCCGTAGTGAAAGAAGTCGCGCACGTGATCGAGCGCCATGACGATCATGACCAACCCGCGAAGGACGTCGACAGACTGGATTCTGGGGCGCGCGCCGCTGGTGGGCGGCGCGGTGGAGAGCACTGCGACACCCGCAGCGTGTGTAGAACTCATGAGCTCTCGACTTCGCCGGCGGGCGTGCCCCGGTTCGACGAACACATGCGCGCCGTACCCTCGTTACATGAGGTTCATTTCGCGGCGGTGATCGAGTCCACCTTGATCGTCTTGGTCTTGGTATCCAGAGTGCCGATGACCGTCACTTTCAGTGCCGCGAACTTTTCCGGCGTCTGCTGATCGCTGAGTGTATAGACGTCCTTGCCGTCATACAGAACGTAGCTGGCGCCGTGGGCGCTGATGCAGGCGAGTGTGCATTCAGCATCGGTCGGTCCCATTCGCATTTGCGAATGACCGGCTCTGGCGCACATGTTGTCCGTAATGATGCCGGTGAACGTCTGCTTACCCTGTGCGGGGGACAGCGCTGGTATTGCCAGAACACTCAAGATCAGCAGATGCCTCATAGCGTCTTTCCAAGTGCGGGGCGAGCTACGACCGTGCTTACTCTCCCGGCGTCATGAGGTGAGCAGTCGTCGTGCCCGCATTCATGATCCACACGCCGCCCTGCTTGGGGTTGTCGGGGAGTCCGGTTGATTGCGTTGTGGCGCCGGGAACAGCGATGGTCATGTGGTTTCTCGTGTGCTCCCGATCCGCGCCCATTACGTGATACCAGACCGACCCGTACTCCGGCTTCACACGGGTTCCGTCCTTTTCCGCCGCATCGAGCATCGCCTGCTTCTTGTCGCCCATGGCTTCGAACTTCAGATTCTGAGCGGCCCGTTCCAAATTCGCGATGCTGGTGCATTCAATCGAAAACGGCTGCTGTCCAGGAAAGCCCGACCGGTCGTAGCAGAGCAGGCGATTCGTACCCTTCCTTAGCGTCTCGTAGGTCTGGTCTTTGTTCCACTTGATGACCGTGGCCCCATCTTTCAGATTGGCCGGGGCGGCGAGCAAGGCTCTCTCGAGGGCCTCGGGCGGTGCTTGCGCGAACACATTGGTAGAAACCGCCAGGACACCGAGGACGAAGAGGGCAGTGCGTTTCATACGAGACCTCCAACTGTCAGTGAGCTCAAATCTTGCGGGTCGAGAGTGGACCGCGCCAAAGAAAGAATACACGATTGGCAGGCGAGGTGTCGGTGCCTTGGTCTCATGATTCGAGCCCGAGAGCCATCCGCAGGCGATTCAGTTCCTCCTCCAGCGCGCGACGGAACAATGCGCTGCGAGGCGCTCGCGATTCGATGTAGCCGAAGTCCGACTGTAACGTCTGGTTCTTGATCGACAGATTTCCCCAGCCGATGACGCGATCGCGCCACAACAGCGGGAGCGCGTAGTAGCCGAGCTTACGCTTTGGCTCAGGCGTGTACGCCTCGAAGCGATAGGCCCAGCCCCACAGGATTTCGAAGCGGCGACGGTCCCATACAACCGGGTCGAACGGCGCCAACAAGCACACCCGGTCGTTTGGCACGCCGGCCGCGGAGGCCTCCTCTGCAGGCCAGTACCAGTCCACACCATCGACGCGCGCATGGGCTAGGCGCTGTCTCGCACGCTGAATGGTGCGGTCAAGCTCGTTTGCCCACTGCGGAACAGCAAAGCGCAGGCGCTTGACCAGACTCGACAGGCTTGCCGCCGGCAGCGGCGCATACTTTCGAACAATGACATCAACGAGCGCGTCGAGGCGCGCGCGGCGAGTTCCGGCGTCGCGCGGCCCAACTTCGTGCTCGTGCGCACTGTAAATCCGGATCCCGCCCTCCCGACGCACTACCCGCAGCAATCCTCGGTAGTGCATAGCGTCCAGCAGGTGCGTCGTGGCGCTGGACGCGCCGCCCCAATAGTTGGTGACGGTGCCGTGTGAGAAGTGTTTATCGACCTCTCGTGGATGAACTGATCCGCGCGCACGAACAAAGTCCAGCAGGGCGCGGACGTGCCTGCCGCGCGGCGCAGTCCAGGGCGTGGGTCCTCCGCGTGGATGCATCAGAGCCTGCACGGCGCTCGTGACGAACCCGTAGTTCACGAAGAAGTCCTCGTGGATGTCGAGACCGGAGTACAGACGCTCGAGATCACCTGCCCGGTAGCCGGTCACGCGATGACGCAGCGTGAGATCCTGCGCGCGCGCCGGTGCCCGAATGGGATCCGCCTGCACGAAGCCCAGTGCGTCGAGCGCACTCTGCAGTGTGGTCGGGACGAAAAGGCTGCGTGTGACCGCAAAGCGCCGGAGGTCGTCGAGGGTCACGCAGCGCGATTATCCATCCGCGTCACGCGGGTTCGTGTCGAGCCTGCGTCCCAGGAATCGGCCGGGTAGGGTCAATGTGCAGCCAGAGCCAAACCCCGGCCAGAAGGAGTGCTGCCATGGGAATGAAGGGCACGTTGTAGCTGCCGTAGCGATCGACCAGGTAACCAAACGCCAAAGACGAGGTAAACGAGCCAACTTGAGCCGCGGTGTTCATCACGCCAACCATCGCACCCGCGTACTCTCCACCGATATCCAGGCAGACTGCAAACACGGACGGCTGCTGAAACGTGACTCCGCCATAGACGAGGGAGAGCAGGATCAGCGCACCTAGCCACTGCTGCGTGAACATGACGGCGATGGCGCACAGAGCCGCAGTCCCCAAACCCACGACACCGATCAACCGGCGGCCCCGCTTGAGCCCGAGTCTTCGTACCAGGGCGTTGCTGGCCAGCCCGCCTGCACAGTTGGCGAGGGCCCCGACGAAAAAGGGGAGCGACGAGAGCAGGAGGTCGTTTTCGGTGTAACCGCGCCCTTTCACCAGATAAGTGTGAAACCACGACTGAAAGAAGTTGAAGGTGTACACATAGCAAAGGGCGACGCCCATCACGGCCCACATGTTCCCGGAGCGAAAGGCAACACTCCAGGGAAGGCTGTGATGCACCTTGGCGACGAGGCCACGGGTCTCCTCCAACTCCGCCTGACTGACGCCTGCCTTCTCCGCGGGAGCGTCGCGAAACCAGTGGTACCACGCGAGGCTCCACACTGCTCCCAGAATTCCGAACACGTAAAACGATGCCCGCCATCCGTATCGAACCTGGATCGGCACCACCAGAAACGGAGCAATCGCGCCGCCGATTTGACTCGACATCAACGAGATCCCGAAGGCGCGGCCACGCTCGTGAACGGGAAACCATCGAGCTACCGCAATCGAGGCATTTGGAAAGGCACCCGCTTCACCCATCCCGAAGAGAAACCGCGTTAGCAAGAGGGGATAGAAGGAAGTGACCAGACCCGTGAGCGACGTGAATGCCGACCACCACAACACAATTCGGGTGAGCACACGGCGCGGCCCGATGCGGTCCCCCAGCGCGCCGCTAGGGATCTCAAATGCGGCATACGACAACGTAAAGATGCCCGTCACCCAGCCCCAGGCCACGGGACCTATGTTGAGGGCCTCCTGCATCCGTGGTCCAGCGACCGAAATACAGACGCGGTCGAGGTAAGTGATGACCATCAGAAGGGACAAGAGCCCCAGCACACGATTCCGGTATTTCGTAGTCGGTCCCTCCCGAAACTACCGTGCGTAGGCCGTGTCCTGGTCTCTGGACCCGGCTGGCCAGGCGGGTCTACATAACAAGACCCGCCCTACCCGCACAATTTCGCAAATCGATCGGTGATCAGTACGCGATGGCGTAGCAGTCTCGTCGCGGATCCGCCGCGGCGAACCGATTGCCCGATGCAGGATCGATCATGACGGCGGTCGCGCAGCCCGACATCCCAAACGGCCGCAGCCGGCTCACGTCGTGACCACGCGCGCGGAGTTCCTCGTACACGGCGTCTGGCACGGTCGCCTCGACGTTGAGCTGGTTGAACCCCGCCGTGTGCGGCCAAAACGACCCATAGAAATGCATCGTCTGCACTCGCGGCCGTTCGAACGCGGCGTGCAGATTGGGATACCAGTCGTTCCAGAAATCCACCACGCTCAGGAGCGCCTGCAGGATGGTCTGGTCCTGATTGTCCCCGCCTGGGGTGCCAATCGCCATCATCGGCGTGTCGCCCTTGAACACCAGGCTCGGCGTCAACGTGTAACGCGGGCGCGCATGCGGCCGAATCTGGTTGGCTCGCGTCTTGTCGAGCCAGAACTGTTCGCCGCGAACGCTCATCCCGATGCCCGTGTCGCCAAGAATCACAGCGCCGGGCACCCAACCGCCGCTCGGCGTGACATCGAAGATGTTTCCGTCCTTGTCGATGACGGCCATGTGCGTCGTGTCTTTGAGCACTCCCGCGGGATCTTGCCCACGCGATGCCATCACCAGGGGATCGGAATCCGCGCGCGCGGTCGTCGCACCGGCCTGGACGCTCGCCTTCCAGTACGGCCACTGCTTCACCTGTGAGTCGTACCGAAGCGGATCGCCGGCGACAAAGGCAGTCGAGGACCGTTTCGGGTTGATGAGCGCCGCTCGCTCCTTCGCATACGCCTTCGACAGGAGGCCCTCAGAGGGCACCTTGACGAACGCGGGATCGGCGTAGAAGGAGTCTCGATCCGCATACGCGAGCTTCATCGCTTCGACGACGGTATGCAGGTAGTTGGCACTCGCGTAGCCCATCGCGTGCAGATCGAACTGCTCGAGGATGTTCAGCGTCTGCAGCAGCACGGGACCCTGGCTGCCGAACCCGTGCTTGTACACCGTGTAGCCTCGGTACGTCGTGTGGGCCGGCTCCTCGATGCGGGCGAAGTACTCGGCGAAATCGCGCTCGTCGAAGGGCGCATCATGTTGCCGAAGAAACGCCACCATCTCGCGAGCGATGTCGCCCTTGTAGAATCGGTCGCGCGCCGCGGCGATGCCTGGTCCGCGGCCACGGGCCCGTACCTCCCCGTTCGGCTTCCACCATGCGTCGGAGCGTGCGCGCAGTGGTTGGTAGCTTGATGGTCTCGCCAGGGAGGTACGGGGAGCCGTCGGGCTTGAGCCAGTAGGTCTTGTTTCCCGGCCATCGCTCGAAGAGTTCGCGCTGGTTCTCAATGGCGCGAGCGGTGCTCGACCGCATCGGGAACCCACGCTCCGCGTATCCAATGGCAGGCGCAGCCACCTCTTCGAAGCTCATCGTGCCCCACTTCTCGAGGACCGTCAGCGCCGCGTGAAGCGCGCCGGGCACCACGGCCGGATCGAGTCCGTCACCTTGGAGCGTCTTGCCGCGCGACAGGTACCAGTCCACGTCCACGGCATGAGGCGCCCAGCCCTGGCCGACGATCGAGGTGACCTTGGCTTCCTTCTTCGGGTAAACCAAGACCAGTGCCTCTCCTCCGAGGCTGTAGAGATCCTGTTCGAGCACCCCGCCCGCCAGTAGCGCTGCCACTCCGGCGTCGAACGCATTGCCGCCTTTGAGCAAGATGCCGAAAGCCGCGGCGGTCGTCAGAGGATGGCCGGTAGACACGCCGCCGGAGGGACCCATCACGGCGGGCCGCAAAGCGGACCCCGCTGGCTGGCGGTCCTGGATCGGGACCTGCGTGACGGCCGTGCCGACGGCGAAAGCAGCCACCAGGACAACGGTGCAGAGGACCTGCGTACGCCAGCTATCTCTCATAGTCCACCTCGCTACGATACGACCACGGAAACCTAGCACGTTCTCGGCGTAAGTCTTCTGTCTTTGTGTCAGGCTGGTTCAATTTGGAGGCGCGTTGTGGAATGCTGTGGCCGCGGGGACTTTGGAGGGTCGATATGTGGCAGACAACTGCGATGACCGCCCTGCTGGTGACCACGCTTTCGGTGAGCGCGGCCGCCCAGGATGCCAAGACGGTCGTTGAGAACGCGTCGAGGGCCATGGGCGCGGCAGGCGTGAATTCTGTTGTGTACTCAGGCGGCGCCGCAACTGGCAATTTCGGTCAGAGCAGAACTATTTCGTTTGGTCTGGCATCGACAACCATCCGGAACTACACGCGCGCGATCGACTTCAGCACCCCCGCATCGCATGCCACCGGCGAGGCGGTGCCACCCACAGTCACAGGCGCTCCGCCCCCGGCCCCGAGGCCGTTCGACGAGACCATCACACCGGCCGATGAGTCGTGGTCGCAACAGCTGCAAATCTGGGTGACCCCGTGGGGGTTTCTGCGGGGCGCAGCGGCAAACAACGCGACGGTGCGATCTCGGAAAATCGGTGGCATTGCCTACAACGTCGTAACCTGGATTCCAGCCCAGAAGGCGCCGTCCGGGCAGTCGTACCGGCTCGTCGGCTACCTGAACCCGCAGCACTTGGTAGACCGCGTCGAAACCTGGGTAGAGCATCCCGTTCTTGGAGACCTGCACGTCGAGACGATATACAGCGACTATCAGGACTTCGGCGGGCTCAAGGCGCCAACCAGGATCTCCCAGAAGCGAGTCGGGATGGAGACGTTCGTGGTTGCGATCAGAGACGCCCGCGCGAATCCGCCGGAGATAGCGCGGCTCATGACTTCTCCTCCCGCGCCCGGCCGAGGGGGTGCGCCAGCTGTAGCGGCGGGCTCAGGCGGAGCCGCGGGAGGCGCGGCGACGCCACCACCTGTCGCGTCCGAACGACTCGCCAACGGCGTGTATCGCATCACGGGCGGGTACGTGGCGCTCGCCGTCGAATTCCGCGATTACGTGGTCGTGCTCGAAGGCGGGCAGAACGAGGCACGAGGTCTGGCGATCATCGCTGAAACGAAGCGCGTGATCCCGAACAAGCGCATCAAGTATGTCGTCAACACACACCCGCACTTCGATCACGCCAGCGGGCTCGCGCCATTTGCGGCAGAGGGCGTCATCATCCTCACCGATGACAACAACAAGTACTTTCTCGAGCAGGCGTTGAGCACGCCGCGGACATTGGTTGGGGACGCACTGGCGAAGTCTCGCAAGAAGCCCAAGGTCGAGGGCGTCGTCGAAAAGATGGTGCTCCAGGACGAGACTCGCACCATCGAACTGCATCACATCGACAAGCTCGATCACAGCGACGGCATGCTGGTGGCATATCTGCCCAAGGAGAAGGTTCTGTTTACCGCGGACTTCAACGTTCCCGGGCCTGGGCAAGCCGTGAGCCCCTCGATTGCGACGCTGGTGCAGAACATCGAACGTTTGCAGTTGGACTTCGACCGTCACGTCCTGGTTCACCCGCCCAATCCTGATCGGCCGATGACCAAGGCTGACCTCCTGGCGCTGGCAAAGGGAACGGACAACTAGTTGGTCGTATGATCGGGCTTTGACTCGGCCATGCGGGGCGTGGAGGTAGTCATGCGCACGCGGCGGCACGGTGATGTCGGGTACCGCGCGACGTGGTCCTGGTGTGTACTCGTCATAAGCGGAGTCGTGATCCTGTGCGCCCCTCTGCATGGCCACCACTCGTTTGCGACGTACTACATCGAGGAAGACACGATCGAAGTCGAAGGCGACATCCTCGAGTTCCAGTACAAGAACCCGCACTCCTGGATCCACATCATGGGTGAGGACGTCTTCGGGAAGCAGAAACCCTACGCCGCCGAATGGGCCGGTGTTTCTCGGCTGGAACGAGACGGAATTACCGCGCGCACACTGCGCCCGGGGGACAGCGTGCGCATTTGGGCGTCCCCGAACCGCAACCCGAGCGACAACCGCATACGCCTCAAGCGCATCGAGCGGCGGTCCGACGGCTGGCGATGGGGGCAGAACAGTGGCGAGCGCCGGTAAGGCGGCGTGGTCGCGACATGCACCTGTGCCATGAGGCTAGACGATCACCACATCGAAGAGCGTTTCGTTCGCGCCTCCGGACCAGGCGGTCAGAACGTGAACAAGGTCGCAACGGCGGTTGAGCTGCGGTTCAATGTGCGGGCTTCGTCGTTGTCACTCGAAGTGAAGGAACGGTTGATCGCCCTCGCGGGCTCGCGGATGACATCGGACGGCGTGCTGCTCATCGACAGCCGCACACATCGGACTCAGGCGCAGAATCGTGTCGCCGCCCGCGAGAGACTGATGGTGCTGATAGAAAGGGCCAGTGTGAGGCCCCTTGCTCGTCGCCCGACGAAACCGAAGAAAAGCGCTGGCGAGAAACGCCTGACGTCGAAGAAACTGCGGAGCGCTGTCAAGGACTCGAGGGGACGCGCCCGAGACGACGACTGATGCGCCCGTCGGTGTTGCCTGGCCGTTTCGGCGTTCGACAATCGAGATCTCTCCGCGCGGTCAGGGCCGCTTGCAGACAAAGTTCGCGGCGTCATCAGTACTGCCTGTTCCCGTGTAGCGCGCCACTTCGGGATAGGCGCAGAGCGGGCGTGTCCGATCGACGACGCCGCTCGTCGAGTGTGACGCGACGACGCGGCCGGGCGCATGACCTTGTTCGACCCACTGCTCGATGACTGTCATGCGGTCGAACGTGTTCGGCCCCTCGCCGCCAGCGCAGTGGTTCATGCCGGGCATCATGAAGAGGCGCACGGAGCTTGCTGTGGTGGCACGACCAACGGTGGAGGCGATGTTCTTGTAGTAGTTGATGGTGTTGACCGGGGCCACGAGCTGATCGTTCCAGCCGTGATACATCAGGAGCTTCCCGCCGCGATCGAAGAACGGCCTTAGATCCGGGTGGGTCACATTCAGCACGTCGGCGGCGGCCTTGTCCGCCGCGTCGGCCGCAACATCCCACGCGAGCGTTTTGAAATCCCAGGCTGGATCGTTGAACACGACGTACTGAAAGAACTCGACCGCTTCACCAACAGGTTGGGGGCCGGCAAGGCCACCCCATCCGAGCTCGCTTCCAGGCTGCAGCGCCGGAAAGATCTCCTGCCTTGTCTTCGGGTTGACGGCAGGGGAGTAGATGCGGCGAGCGGCCTCAACCTGGGCTGGCGTCAGGCACGTTGACGCATCGCCGTTCCGGCATTCAAGGACCTTCGGATCGAAGCGGCACTCGGTGGGATCGTCAATGAGGCCGTCTTTCACGCCGTCACGCGCGTCGCATGCATCAAGTGCCGCCCGATGAATCGCAGGGTACTTGGCGGGTGGTATGTAGCTCGCTTCGTCGCCGTGAACAGCCTGGGCCACCCACAACTCCCAGGTCAGCTGGTGGGTGCGGAAGTTGACGGGCGCACCCGCGATGATCCCGTTGTAATCAGATGGGTAGCGGAGCGCCTCCATCAACCCTTGCCGTCCGCCCGTGGAGCATCCATTCCAATACGAGAGACGCGGGCCGTTGCCGTAGAGCGCCGTGATCATCGCCTTGGCGAACACGGTCATCTCGTGGACGGCGCGGTAGCCGTAGTCCACCAGCTTCTCTGGGTGACCGGGAACAAATTTCGCCGTGTTGCCAACGTGGCCCGTGTCTGTGGCGGCTGCCGCATAGCCACCGGCGAGGGCAGCGCCAAGCGCCGGGTACACGATAGTGCCGGCCCATCCACCGTTACCAACCGACTGCAGCTTCCCGTTCCAGCCGGTGGCCGGGAGCCAGACCTCGATTCCGATGTCAGAATCGTTCGTCGGCTGGAGCGAAGCCGTTACGCGACAGAAGGCGGGAAGGTTGTCGAGCGCGGGGTTCGGGGCGGGGTTTGGAGAGCCGGGTTGTGCGCTCGGGGGGTTAAACCGACCTGCCGGTTGGGGCTGAGCGGAAATGGTACGCGTGTTCGGCAGGGTGAGCGCCGACAGGCTTTCGCAGGTCGCGCCGCTCGCTGACGAAAGAGCGCACACGTGAACGAGGATGACGGCACAGATGATGACGATAACCTTGTTCGCAGGTTCCATTGCGGGGCACTGTACAACAACGCGCCAGTCGAAGAGCGAAGCCCAATCGGCTGGAATGGCCGCGTGTCGCAATGGTCCACTTGTAGCGGCATGAGTCGGTGAAGGTCTGGTATAAGCATAGGCATTCCTAACACTGGAAACAGGAGAGGATTTATGGGCACAAGAATGCCGCTCGTTGTCGTCGCGCTTGTCGCGCTCGGGACCGCTGGTGCGATTCACGGGCAGATCACGAACCCGATTCCTGCGCCGGTGGAGAAGCGCGGCCTGACGGTCGAGATCCGCGATGTCGTGCGCCTGCCGGATACACGCGGGCTGCGTCCTGCCGATCAGGACGTGACACCCGCCGGCTGGGCACGCGTCAGCTACGTCCGCGATCTTCCGGACGGCCGCCGCTTCGCCAACGACTCCCGTGGCCTGCTGTACCTGCTCGATCGCAACAACCAGCCTTCCGTGTACGCGAACGTCGCTGCGGCCTTCCCGTTGGCGATCTATAACAGGCTGGAGAGCGGGTTCATCGGATTCGACTTTCACCCGGAATTCGCACGGAACGGCTTGTTCTATACGGTGCATGCCGAACGTGTGATGGGCAATCCCGCGACTCCCAACTTCATTCCGCCAGGATTCACACAGAAAGACGTGACCCATCACAACGTCATTACTGAGTGGCACACGACAAATCCGGCGGCCAGCACATTCGAAGGCACACGGCGCGAGCTCCTTCGCGTGGCGCATGTCGTCGCCAACCTCACCCACCCCTACGGTCATGTCGAGTTCAACCCGACCTCGAAGCCCGGAGCGCCCGACTACGGCCTGCTCTACACGAGCGGCAGCGATCTCGGGTTCAGCAACGGTGGGGGGCCGAACGCCAACAATCCCGGACAGACACAGCGTCTCGACTCGGTCATCACGGCAATCCTGCGGATCGATCCGCGCAGTCCGTCGGTTTCAAAGGGCACGAAGGGGCTTGGGGACTACACGATTCCGGCCGCGAATAAGTTCGCCGCGGACGGGGATCCGAAGACCCTCGGTGAGATCTACGCCTACGGTTTCAGGAACGCTCACAGGCTCTCGTGGGATCTCACCGACGGGACAATGTTCGCGTCGGACATCGGCATGAACAACATCGAGGAAATCAACATCGTCCGAAATGGCGAGAACTACGGTTGGATGAAGCGCGAAGGCTACTGGGAGAACGGGATGACCCGGCCAGGCGGGGCGCTGAATCAGCTGTTCGAGCTGCCGGCAGACGTTCTGAGCGGACGTCAGAAGGACGGCTTCACCTATCCGGTGGCCATCTATGACCACAACGAAGGGCAAGCGGTGAGCGGCGGGTTCGCCTACTACGGGCGCATCGCCTCGCTCCGCGGCAAGTTCGTGTTCGGCGACATCCAGCGGGGGCGTCTTTTTGCGTCCGACCTTGCCGCGATGAAGAAGGCCGACGACGGCATTCCCCAGACGGTGGCGCCGGTCGAAGAGATCCAGCTCTATGTGCGCGACGCGAGTGGCAACCGCGTGTATGTGACACTGCGCGATCTTGTCGAACGGACGATGGGCGCGAGCATGACGCGCGCGGATCTGCATATCAGCCGCAGCCGCGACGGCGAGCTCTTCATCACCTCGAGGCAGGATGGCGTGATCCGGATGCTCGTTCCCGACTCGACGGGGCAGGGGACTGCGACCGCGAGTCGACCCTGATAACTGTGTTACGCGCCGAACTGCCGAAAGTGGTGGTCGGTGTGGAGGTAAGCCCAGCGAAGCCAGGCGGACTCGGACATCCGGCCGAATATCGGATGCACGATCCCGTCAAGGCGCGTCGTCTGTCGGGTAACGATCTCCAATAGCTCCTCGAATTGCGCCACGTCGCCGGCGAAGTCGGCCGGTCTGGTGCCGTCCACGTCCTGGTCGATTTCGGGCCGTGTGGGAATTCCGGGTGGCCACCGCGCGGGAAGGTAGAGAGCGATCCACTTGACGATCGTTCGTTGAAGCAGGCTGCTCGCGGGGCTGACCAGTTTCTCGCCTGTCACGACACGGAACGCGTCGCTAAGATGGCACACCATCTGGTGCGCCGACATCCGTCCCCAACGACCGACGCTCTCGGGACGCACGGCTCGCAGCCTTTGAAGGATCTCGGCCTTGTCGTGAGGCCGGGCCAAAGTCTTCATGACCGTTAGCGCCCGAGAAGGCGCTCTCCCCCCGCCTCTCGGAAGGCGGCCAGCGCCCTCTGACGCCCTGCCTCGGCGTCGGCGACTATCCTCTGGAACACGGGATTGCTCCGCAGCGCGTCGAAGCTTGGACTTGCCGAAAGCGTCGGGGTCGCGAAGTAGCCTTTGGCCACCGCGCGGTCAAGGTGGTCGAGCCCAGCGTCATGTTCCCCCACGTCGCAGAGTAGCCATCCTTCTTGGAAGACTGCCTCTGGGTCATCCTGAATCTTCAGGCGGCTCAGAGCAGAAATGCTCACGCTCATCTCCGATGGGCGTCGATCGAGCCAGGCCATCAAGTATCCGGTCCATGCGACAAAGGTGGGAAGACGCGACCACTTGCGCATGTCGAGCAGCCCCTGGCGCGCTTCGTCGCGACGCCCGGCCAAACCGAGACCGATGACCCGGATCCCCTGATCGGCGCCTGGGGAAAGCAGTGGCTGCTCGAAGGCAAGGAGCCGCTCGATGTCGCACGTCATGAGCACCGTCTGTTCGAGGCTCGTCGGTACGTTGGGGTCGAGTCGGCGTGCCTCCGAGTGCGCGGCGATCGACTCTTCGTAGAGTCCGCAGTAGCGACACGCGTGCACGAGCCCGGCGAACAGCTCCGGATCGGTGCCATGACGGTTGGCCTCGCCCAGCAGGCGCACGAGGGCTCGCAGGGCTTGACCGATATCTGCCTCCAGGTTGGCGTAGAACTTGTGCGCCAGTGAAAGGTGCGGGTTGAGCTCGAGGGCCCGGCTGAAAGCTGCCTCCGCGCGGAGCTCGCTATCTGGCGTGCCGTCGATGAACTTGCCGATCACGCGGTGGCACCGGCCGAGGTGAGCCCATGCTGGAGCGAAATTGGGGTCGAGCTCCACGCAACGCTCGTACAAATCACGCGCCTGTACGAGCGCATCGTACGTCCGGGCCATCTCGTTCGCGCGGAGATACAGCTCATAGGCAACGGCGTCGTGTGGTGCGTCGGGTGTGGGGGACGGCGTGGGGGCACGGCCCCCGAGCGGCAGTGAAAGCGCGTCCACCACTCGTCGTGCAATGTCGTCCTGCAGTCGAAACAGTTCGCCGAACGATGCTTGGACTGTGTGTGACGTGAGCAGCGTCCCGCCGGGGGCCTCGACAAGCTGGGCCGTGGCTCGAAGCTGGTCGCCCGAGCGCAGGAGCGTCCCCATCACCACTCGATCGACGTCGGCCTCTGCCGCGAGGGCGTTGAGATCTGGGGCCTCTCCGGCAAAGCGTGCAGCCGTGGCGCTGGATCGCACGATCAATGAGCCGATTCCCGAGAGCGACGTTGCGATCGCGTCTGGCAGGCTGAACGCCAGAAAATCCGACTCCGGATCGGGACGCAGGACGCGAAACGGCAGCACGACAAGGCGCGTGAGGGCGTGGGCCATGGCCGTGGTGTCGTCGCTATCTGCGCCGCGAACGTCGCGCAGTTCCTCGGCCATCGCTTCCGCCGAAATCGGTCGTTGCGCCGGTCGCTTGGCGAGCGCCCGGCGGATCACGCGATCGATCGCGGCGACGGCAGAAGAGCCGGTCAGTGCGGGAGGCTGCTCATGGAGCGTCGCGTGCAGGATCTCGGCGACAGAGCGGCCTCCAAACGCTGGGCGGCCCGAGAGCATCTCGAACAGGATGGCTCCGGTGGAGAACAGATCGGTCCGGGCGTCGACGGGCTCACCCCTCAACTGCTCGGGTGACATGTAACGAGGCGTACCCATCACCATTCCCGTCATCGTCAGGCCGGTGGGAACGCCGAGTGAGCGCTCGGGCTCGGGCCGCGCCAGACCGAAATCGAGCAGTTTCACGCCATGTGGGGTCAGGAATACGTTGGACGGCTTGAGGTCGCGATGGACGACGCCGCGGTTGTGGAGCGCTGCGAGCGCAGCCAGGATGCCAAGACCGATCGGTACCGCTTCGGAGGGGCTCATTGGCCCTCGCGTCAGGTGATCGGCCAAGGGTTTGCCTTCCAGCAGCTCCATGGCGATGAACAGCTGACCACTGTCCTCACCGATTTCGTAGATCTGGCAGACGTTAGGATGGTTGACGCTGGCCGCGGCGCGGGCTTCTCGCCAGAAACGCTGTCGAGCTGTCTCATCGTGCGCCAGCGACGACATCGTTTTCAGCGCGACGGTGCGCTTGAGACGATCGTCGTGCGCCGCGTACACGACGCCCATCCCGCCTTCACCGAGCTTGCGCGCGATCGCATAGTGCCCAATGCGAGATGGCAGTACCGCTCGAGTGAGAGCGCTCGCGGCACTCGGGGAGAGATGTGGAGACGGCGCCGTTCTGGTCAGCCACCCGAAGAGGCCGCGCAGCCGTCCCCGAGGTGTGTTGCCATCCGGCATGTCGGCCACGGGAACGTCGATCATACCCCCCAGCCACGCGAGGGTCGCTCCCCCGGGAGCGACTCTTATTTCGACGGGCTCTTCCCGGCGGTTTCCGCGGCCTTCTGTTCTTCGACCCGTGCTCCGGCGAGGATGTTGCCCAGCCCGTAATTTCCTTCGTGACACGCGTGCTCGAAGAGCGGTCCAATCGTTTTTGCCCAAGGTACTTCGGCAGACCAGGGTCTCGTCCACGTAGACGGATCCTCAACCGTGAACTGATAGCGGATCGTGTCCTCGGCGACGCGCGTGAAGCGCTCCGTCAACGTCATGTTTTCGCTGGATCCTTGGAAGGCCATTTTGCCGTTGAGATTCCTTGTTTCGACGACGAGCGTGTCGCCCTCCCAATGGCCACGATAGCTGCCCGTCCACTGTCGGAGGTTCTGAGGCAGGTGTGGACGCCCGTCCAACGGAATGATGCGGACGTCGTGGATCATCTCCACGAGAATCATCACGTAACCTGGCGTCTGTACGATCTGATAGTTGTTGTTGTAGGCTCCCGCAAGCATTGGGGGGCCGATGCGGTCCATGATGATGCACCGCACGCTTAGCGGCTGGTTCTCTGCGGCATCAGTGGGCCCGCCCATCCGCTTCCTCGTTGCGGCGCGCTCCGCAGCCCGCCTTTCACCCTCCGTGCTCAGCGGAGGAAGTCGTCCCTCCCTCGGATCCACGATGAGAGATGTGCGCAGGTTGAAAGCAAGTGGTCCCTGGCTTCGGTCCAGACCAAACTGAGTGAAGTCGTAGTGCACGTCAGGAGTCGTTCCCGGTACTGTCTGCTCGTTCTCCTCCAGTGCTGCTCGCTTGATCACTTCGGCCATTTCTTCCTTCGTGTAGAACTCCTTCGTGACGTTCTTCGGTCGCTCGAGAGGCACGTAGGTCGTGTTGGTCCAGAAGCCCTGCAAATCGGGTTGGCCGTCTGATGTTCGCGACAGGGTCCATTTCTTGGTCTGGGGGGACGAGGTCGCCGGCGTCGCTGGAGCCTGAGCGGTCACGAGCGCTGCCGCCGACGACAGCGCTGCCATGACGATCGCCAGGATGGCCGCTCGAGCAAGAAGTCTGTGACTCATAGAGAAGCTCCCTCCTGAAAGCGACGAACCCCCCGATTATGGGCGCGGGCTCACCGTAGTCAAGAGCCGAATGGTCGTTTCGATCACGGCGGGTCCGAAAGGACCCGCCCTACGAGGAGCAGACCGAAAGGACCCGCCCTACGAGGAGCAGACCGAAAGGACCCGCCCTACGAGGAGCAGACCGAAAGGACCCGCCCTACGAGGAGCAGACCGAAATGACCCGCCCTACGAGGAGCAGACCGAAATGACCCGCCCTACGAGGAGCAGACCGAAAGGACCCGCCCCACGAGGAGCAGACCGAAAGGACCCCACCAGGACCCCAACAGGCACCTCACGTCGGCGTACCGAGCACCAGGGACGCGCTCACGGCCGAAGTGCTCACAAATGACACATGAGACTGCTGGGAGGAGTCGCGTGTTGCCCTAGGTAGCCCGCAGCGCGCACCCGTCGGAGGGCAGCCTCTCCGGGAGTCCCCACCCGCGATTATCCCGTGCCGCTGAGCCTGTGAATATGTATACTCTGCCCCGCGGGGCGCCCGGCTGGCGTTGTCTACAGCTGTGGCGCCTCGACTTTATTCGCCTTCTCTTGTCCGCTCGGGACTCATGCGTAACATCTGTCTCCCGTGGAACCAACCCCCATCCCAGGAGGGAACTCTAGATGTGTAGATTCGCTCGTCGATCGGCGGCGGCCCTTTGCGTGCTCTTCCTTCTGCCGGCGGCAGCCTTTGCTCAAGCCGCCATCACTGGTGTCGTCAAAGATGCGTCCGGGGCCGTTCTCCCCGGCGTAACGGTCGAAGCCGCAAGTCCGGCACTCATTGAAAAGGTTCGCTCGGTCGTCAGCGACGGCACGGGTCAGTACCCGTATCGTCGATCTTCGGACCGGCACCTACACCGTGACGTTTACGCTACCTGGATTCAGCACCGTGAAACGCGAAGGCATCCAGCTGAGCGGAGACTTTGTCGCCACCGTCAACGGGGACCTCCGCGTCGGCGGCCTCGAGGAAACGATCACGGTCACCGGCGAGTCGCCGATCGTGGACGTGCAGAGCGCACGCGTGCAGACCATTCTCGACCGCGACGTTTTGGCGGCCATCCCTTCGTCACGCGGCGCCACCGGCATTCAAGCTCTCATTCCCGGGATGAGCGGCAACGGCGACGCCGGCGGCATCACGGGCGGCAGCGGCGGGATGGCCGGCTTCATCCATGGCGCCCGCGCTTCCGATTCCCGGACGCTCCATGACGGCATCAACACCGGGTGGGCCGGCGCGAATTCGAACGCCGCCGTCTCGAACGTCGCAGGCTCGCAGGAAGTGGTCATGACAATATCAGGAGGTTTGGGTGAAGCCGAAACGGCAGGCGTCGTCCTGAACGTCATCCCGCGCGACGGCGGCAACACCTTCAGCGGCACGTTGTTCATGTCGGGTGCGAACGGCTCCATGCAGGGCAGCAACTACACGGACGCGCTCAAGGCGCAGGGGCTCAGGTCGCCCGCGGAGCTCAAGAAGGTCTTCGACTTCAACCCGATGGGCGGCGGACGCCTCGTTCGCGACAAGCTGTGGTTCTACCTCACCTATCGAGAGGTCGTGGCCGAGAACACCATCCCTGGGATGTTCTTCAACAAGAATGCCGGCGATCCGACGAAATGGCTCGTCGACTTCGATACCTCGCGCCCAGCTTTCGTAGACAGCGTGACCAGGAATGGCATCGCCCGACTCACATGGCAGGTCTCAGAGCGCAACAAGCTCACCTTTAGCCACTCCGAGCAGTACGACAGACAAAACAAGACCGGCGGCGGGACGGCCACGCGGACACCGGAAGCGCAAGGGATGAGGTACTACACACCTGGCCACATTCAGACGGTGACATGGACCTCCCCGTTGACGAACCGGTTGATGTTGGATGCCGGCTGGGGCGACTACCTGTCGCGCTATGCCAACCTGGCGCCTCGCGAAGACGGCTCGCACAACAACCAGATGATCTCAATCGTGGAGCAGTGCTCCCCCAGCTGTGTGACCAATGGTGGGATTCCTGGCCTCATCTATCGCTTCAACCAGCCACTCCAAGCCGGCTTCGAGCGTCATCAGATCGGCACGTTGGCGCAGCTGCGAGCGTCAGCGTCGTATATTCCGGGTTCACACAGTTTCAAGCTTGGATATCAGGGCAACATCAGCCATCCGAGCCAGGAGTACCACAACGTCACCCCGTTCCTTGGGTACAGGTTCAACAACGGCATTCCCAATCAGCTCAGGCAGACAGCGGTTTACCCCGGCACAGTGAAGTTCCAGCGCAACATCCGCATGACCTCCTTCTTCGCGCAGGATACGTACACTCGCGATCGGCTGACGCTCCAGGGCGGTCTGCGCTACGACGACATTGGGACCAGCTACCCTGACACCGGCGCCGGCGGTCCCGACTACCAGCTCATGCCGACGCGGATCTTTTACGAGGCAGGATCGACCGACGGGATCGCGTGGAAGGACATGACGCCCCGCATCGGCGCGGCGTACGACCTCTTTGGCAACGGCAAAACTGCGATCAAGCTGAACGTCGGCAAGTATCTGACCGCGCTGACCGCGAGCAACAGCGACCTCGACCTGAACCCGCTCATCCGCACGTCGACCGACACCACGCGGACATGGAACGACACGTTCTATCCCGTCGGAGATCCGCGTCGTGGAAACTTCGTACCCGACTGCGACCTCCTCAGCATCGACGCCAACGCCGAGTGCGGCGCCATGGATAACCGGAACTTTGGAAAGGAAGTGTTCACGAAGTCCTTCGACCCGGAGCTCATCAATGGTTGGGGAAAGCGCACGTACAACTGGGAGATGGGCATCTCCCTCCAACACGAAGTCATGCCTCGTGTGGGCGTGACGGTGGGCTACTTCCGCCGCTGGTTCGGCAACTTCTACACCGCAGACAATCGATTGACGACGGCGGCGGACTACACGCCGTTCAGCATCCCGATTCCGGTGGACCCGAGACTGCCTGACGGCGGTGGCGGCACGATATCGGGGTTGTACAACCTGGTTCCAGGCAAGGTCGGCCAGGAGGACATGTACTCCCAGCTTGCCTCGAACTTCGGCGAGCAGACCGAGAACTGGCACGGCGTCGAGCTCAGCCTCAACGCGCGGCTGCGTAACGGTCTGACCGTGCAAGGCGGCGCAGGCTCGGGTCGTCGTCTACAGGACAACTGCGCGATCAGGTCCGCGTTGCCTGAGACCTACTCTTGGGACAACACCGTCGCGGTCCAGACGACGCGCGTGACGACGACCGTGGGCACGACGGCGACCTCGGGACTGCAAAACTACTCGTGCCGCGTTGTTGAGCCCTTCCGGACCTCGTTCCGGGGCCTCGCGACATACCTAGTTCCCAAGGTCGATCTGCAGGTGAGCGGGACATGGCGGAGTGACCCTGGAGACGAGCAGCGGGCCGACTACGTCGTGACGAACGCCATCGCGCTGCCGTCGCTCGGCCGTAATCTGTCGTCGGGCAACGTGACGGTCAATCTCGTTCCACGCGGCACGTTGTATGGGGGTCGGATCAACAACATCGATATGCGCGTTGCGAAAGTCTTCCGATTCGGACGCACGCGGGCGCAGGTGGGAGTCGATCTCTACAACCTGCTGAACAACGATGCCGTTACGGCGTACAACAACGGTTACTCTACCGCCTCGTGGCTGACTCCGACGACGATCCTGGCGGCGCGATACGCCCGGGTCAACATGCAGCTCGATTTCTAGACCTTCCGCAGGCCCTGGGGTTCCTTCGAGGAGCTCCAGGGTCTTGTGGGTCCGCTCTGACGCTGGAGGAGAGCCTCAGAAGAGAAGAGAGAAAGAGTACCGACTCGGGTCCCGATCCCACCTTGGGCGTGTTGTGTTCAGCCGGTCGTGGCATGAAACAAGGAGACCCTCCATGTGCAAACTGACCCAGGCGGCAGTTGTCTTGACGCTGCTCGTGCTCGTTCCCACCGCAGCGTCTGCTCAACAATCATCGATTACCGGAGTCGTGAGAGATTCGTCCGGAGCAGTGTTGCCCGGTGTCACGGTTGAAGCCGCGAGCCCGGTACTGATTGAGAAGGTTCGGAGCGGTGTGACCGATGAGACCGGCCAGTACCGGATCATCGAGCTGCGGCCCGGCCCGTACACGGTTACGTTCACGTTGCCAGGTTTCAGCACGTTCAAACGCGACGGGTTGGAACTACCTGGAGAGTTCGTGATGACCGTGAACGCCGACTTGCGCGTTGGTCAACTCGAGGAAACGGTCACGGTGACCGGTGAGAGCCCGATCGTGGATGTCCAGAGCGCGCGGCGGAGCCGGCGGCTGGACAACACTCTGATCGAGGCCCTGCCGACCGCGCAAGGCTACGCGGCCGTCATGGTCCTGATGCCCTCGATGATCCAAAGCGGCGGCGGCAATAACGACACGCTGCTGAACCCCGGGATGATCGTCTTCGGTGGCCGCGGCGGTCGCGGCAACGAGGGGATCGCCCAGACCGACGGCATAGGCACCGGAGCCGCGATCAACGGCGGAGGTGTCTCTGGCTACGGCCGGCTCGACACGACCGAGGAAGTGGCCATGAGCGTGTTCGGCGGGTTGGGCGACGTCGAGGTGGGCGGACCCATCGTCAACCTGATTCCCCGTACCGGCAGCAACACGCTCTCGCATCGCTTCCAGGCGTCGGGGCTGAGCGGCGCGATGCAGGGGAGCAACTACACGCAGGAGCTCCGCGACGCCGGGTTGCGCTCACCGGCCAGAACGAACTATCAGTGGGACGCGAGCCTGATGCACGGTGGTCCGATTGTCAAAGATCGACTCTGGTTCTTCTATACGACCCGCTACAACGGAAGCGGGACCGACGCCACCGGCATCTTCTTCAACAAGAACGCCGGCGACATAAACAAATGGACTTACGATCCTGACCTAAGCCGTCCCGCAAGGAACAGCTCATCGGGTGCGATCACGCCTACTCTACGCCTGACGGCGCAGGTGACGCGTACGCATCAGCTCGGTGCTTTCGTGGACGCCGGTGCCTACCGGCTCAGTGACTCGCCCCAAATCGGCATCGTTGGGGCCGCCGCACTGGCAACGCCCGAGACCGGCACGATCGGTGGAACGGGCCGATCACCGATGTTCCAAGCGAAGTGGACCTGGACCGCGACGAGCAAGCTATTGCTGGACGCGAGCTGGGGGTCCTACCACCAGAACTGGAACGGGCGCGAACGGCGAGACAACAATCGCGACCTGATTCGTGTGACCGAACAGTGCGCGACCGGGTGTCCCGACAACGGGGGGCTCGCGAACCTGGTCTATCGCGCGCAAGTGTGGAATACGGACTACATGGAGCCGAACCGGTGGCAGACGGCGGCCACATATGTGACCGGCTCGCACAACATGAAGGTCGGCTATCAGGGGGTGTTCCACTTGGAAACGCGTACCCCTTCCACCAACAACTACAATCTGCAATACCGCGTCAATAACGGCATACCGAACCAGCTCACCCAATCACTGAATCCGTACAAGACCGATTCGCGCACGCGCTACGACGCCTTCTATGTCCAGGACCAGTGGACACGGGGGAGGTATACGCTGCAAGGGGCGCTGCGCTACGACCACGCCTGGAGCTATTACCCGAAGCAGCAGCTTGGCCCGACCAACTTCCTGCCGCAGCCGCTCGTCTTCGAGGAGTCGAAGGGCGTGATTGGGTACCACGATATCAACCCACGAATGGGCCTCGCCTACGATGTGTTCGGCACCGGGAAGACGGCCCTCAAATTCAACGCGGGCCGTTATCTTGAAGCAGCGGTCAACGGGAATGGGAACTACTCGGAGCTGCTGCCGAGTAACCGTATCCCCATAAGCGTGACGCGCACGTGGACCGACACGAACGCAAACTACAAACCTGACTGCGACCTGATGAGCGGCGTGTCGCAGGACCTGCGGACGGGTGGTGGCGATTTCTGCGGAGCATGGAGCAACGCGAACTTCGGGAAGAACGTGTACAGCCTCTCCTACGACGAGCAGATCCTCAAGGGCTGGTACAACCGCCCCGCCGACTGGCAGATTGGGGCGACCATCCAGCACGAAGTGCTGCCGCGTGTGTCGGTGGAGGTGGGCTTTGTACGCCGCTGGCTCCAGAACTTCACCGTGACCGACAACCTTGCGCTGGCCCCGGCGGACTTCACGCCGTTCAGCGTGACGGCGCCGGTCGATTCCCGCCTTCCCAACGGCGGTGGATACGTCGTCGACGGACTCTACAATGTGGTCCCCGCGAAGTTCGGGCTGACCGACAACTATCGGACGTATTCGCCAGGGTTTGGAAATGTCTCGATGGTTTACAACGGTTTCGACGTCAACTTCAGCGCGCGGCTGCGCAATGGTCTCCAGGTGCAAGGGGGGTCGAGCACGGGACAACAGGTGATCGACGCGTGTGAGGTTCGTGACAAGCTCCCGGAGCAGGTCTCCCTCGGAACGTCCGCGCAGGGCGGCATCGTGTACGACCCCGCGAACCCGTACTGTCACAATGCGCCCGGCGTCACGACGCGGTTCACTACGGCGGCCACATACACGATTCCCATGATCGACGTGCAGGTCGCAAGCACCTTGACGAGCAGCCCAGGTGTCCCGATTCAGGCGAACTGGAACGTGCCCAGCGCGACGGCAGCGCTGTCGCTCGGCCGGCCGCTGGCGGGAAGCGCTCCGAACGTCGTAGTGAACCTGGTTGCGCCGGGGGAGATGCGAAGCCCCCGCGTGAACATCCTGGACTTCCGGGTCGGCAAGGTGGTGCGGTATGGCTCGAGCCGGATGCTCTTTGCAGTGGATCTCTACAACGCGCTCAACCTCGACACCGTCCTGACGTACAACCAGAACTACGTCCCGGGTGGGTCATGGCTCATACCGCAGACGGTGCTGACGGCGCGGACAGCGAAGCTGACCGTGCAGTTCGACTTTTAGCGGAATAGATGCAAGGGCCGCCTAAAGGCGGCCCCCACAACTCTGGCTGTCGGCCCCACAACTCTGGCTGTCGCCCCCACGACTGTGAACGTCGTGGGGGCCGGCTTCCGCCTCCGCAGGGCTTCGGCGAGACTCGCCGTAGTGCGAAGCACGAAGGCGGTCAGCCGGCCCGCAGGGTTTTTCAAACAGCTTTGAAAGCACGCCCGCTCGTGGCAGACTCCCGTGTGCGTTCGGGAAAGTGCGGACTCGTCACGAGACTGTTTGGCTCTGCGGAGGGACGTATGGTTCGAAGGCTTTGTATTCTCGTTGTACTGCTTGGGTCGTCGGTTGGCATCGCCTCCGCGCAGGAGGTCGACGCGCGCGCGGTCCTGCAAGCCTCCCTCAAGGCGATGGGCGGCGAAAACCTGAAGACCGTCGTATACGCGGGCGCCGGCACCTCGTCGCTCATCGGGCAGCAGTTCTCTGTTGAAGGAAACTGGCCGACGTTCGAGGTCGCGGACTACACCCGGTCCATCGACTACGACGCGAAATGGTCTCGCGAAGAGTACACGAGGCGGCAAGGCAACTTTCCGACATTTGGCAGAGTGCCGATGGCGGAGCAGCGTGTCACGTCGATTCTGAGCGGGACGTACGCCTGGGACATGCGCGACACCATGCCCGTGCCGCTCACACGTCCTTACCTCGACGGTGCTCCCTATGGCGAGCTCCGGCAGCTCGAGCTCGCAATTACCCCACACGGGTTCCTCAAAGCAGCCTTGGCTGCTTCGGACGCCAAGGCGATCAGGCTCAGTTACGTCGGGGCGTCGGATTTCGGTCTCTCGCAGTTCGGACGAACGGTGACGATCGTGTCGTTCACCATGCTCGGGAAGTACCGGGTCAACGGGACGATTGACGACCAGAATCTCGTGGAGCTCGTCGACACCTGGTTTCCCAATCCTGTCTACGGCGACATGGACTACGAGATGCGCTACACGCAATACAAGGACTTTGGCGGCGTCAAGTTTCCCATGTTGATCCACACGCACCAGGGCGACCCCAGATTGAACCCGTCGCACAACTACTACGAGTACAGGCTCACCAGCGTGAAGCCGAACGCACCGGTCACCACGATGCCCGTGCCGGATGCCGTTCGTACTGCGGTCGTCCCGCCAGCCAAGGTGGAGAGTCAGAAGCTCGCCGAAGGCGTCTGGCTCCTCGGCGGCGGGACGCATAACAGCATGCTCGTGGAGTTCAAGGACTATGTCGCAGTAGTCGACGCACCGAACAACGAGGCGCGATCGCTCGCCGTGATCGCAGAAGCCAGCCGGCTCGTCCCCGGCAAGCTGGTCCGCTACGTCATCAACACGCACCATCACTTCGATCACGCGGGAGGTCTACGCACGTATCTCTCGCAGGGCACCACGATCGTGACCCACGAGTCGAACAAACAGTACTACCTCGATATCCTGTTCCACCCTGGTCCACGGACGCTGCAACCGGATCGGATGTCCTTGTACAACCCGATGTACTGGATTAGCCGACGACCACCCCCGATTGAGACTGTGGCGGGCGAGCCTCGGAGCAGCGCAAAGTACGTCGTGACAGACGGCGAGCGCATCCTGGAAATCCTCAAGGTGCAGGACGTGGCCTACGAGTTAGGCGAGCGATCGTACGCACAGGGCAACCACAGCGAGGACATGTTGATCGCGTATCTTCCCAAGGAGAAGATCCTGTTCAACGCGGACCTCTACTCACCGCCCGCGCAAGGCGCCGCGCCGGTCGCACCGACGCCCAGCATGCGGACTCTCTACCAGAACATGCGAAAGCTGAAGCTCGACGTCGCGCGACATGTGCCGACGCACGGCCGGGTTGGAACCAACGAGGAGTTCCTGGCAATCGTCGCCAAGACCGGCACTACCAACTAGCTCTCCAAAAGACCGCACTGAAGTGCATCATGTCCGGCCGTCGGGATCACCCGACGGCCGAGCTTGCCCCAGATGCGCGCCCGTTCCCAACGGGACTTGGGCTTGCATGGCATCACAAGTGGATGTCATGGCATTTCGCTTGAAGCACCGGCACGGGATCTCGAAGGAGTTGAAGCGGATCCTGCGGGCGGAGTTTCGAACTGCCCTCGCCAGTCTGGATGTCGAGAATCCCAGTGAAGAGGCGATTCATGAGGCGCGGATAAGCCTGAAGAAGATCCGCGCGGTCCTGCGTCTGCTCCAAGATCCACTCGGTGCCAGCTATGCCACTGAGAATCGACGGTTGCGCGAGGCGTCCCATGGCCTGGCGCCGATACGAGACGCGGACGCAAGACTGGAGACGCTTCGTCTGATTCATGGAAAATATTCGACCGTTGTCACCCAGGTGATCGCGCGAGACATCGCGCATGGACTCGAGTCGCAGCAACAGACCAAGGCCCAGGCCTCGCGGCTCCTTGCGCCAGCGCTTCGACAGCTTCGGCGATCCCAAGAAACAGTGCCGGACAGAATCGGAAGGGTTGGACGCTTCTCAGCCGTTCGCCGAGGCGTCGAGCGTGCCTACCGACGGGCGCGGGAGGCCATGGAAAAGGTCGGCACGGACTCCGACGCAACACAGTTTCATGCGTGGCGCCGCCGGGTGAAGACTCACACATATCACGTCCGGCTCTTCCGGACCTTGCATTCCACACCGCGATCGCGCGTGCGCAGTCTGGAACGGTTGGCGACCTGCCTTGGCGACGACCACAACCTGGCGTTGCTGCGCTCGACGATTCTTGAGATGCCAGACAAGTTTGGCGATGCTCGTACAACCGCGCTTGTACTCGGGTGCATCGTCAAGGCCCAAGCATGGCGGCGTCAGGAAGCGCTCAAACTGGGTCGTCGGTTATTCGGTCGCAAGCCCTCGCAATTTCGCCAGGCGGTCGCGGAGTGGTGGGTCGGTCCACCCTCTTAAACCCCGACGTTCGGTAGGCTCGCATCGGTCGTGGAGCTGTTGGTGGTCGTTCGCGTCGAATCGTCCTCCTCGAAAACTATCCACGCAAGGGCGATCAATCGGAGCGTGACCACCGCGACGACGATTAGAGTTGGGATGTCGAGGGTGAAACCGGCAACAGCACTGGCAACTGACATACATAGCTCCGCGTAAAAACCTTGCCACTTTTACAAGGTCGCTTGCACTTCCGACAGGACTTCCTCATTGAAGCTGCGGCTGCTTTGCGTACGACCTGTTGATCCCGGAACTTGTCTCAATCAATTCGAGCCGCATCGGCCTGTCTGGCCGCTCGTCTGTTCGTCGTCTGCTACAGATAGCAACTTGAGTGCCGACCAGTACCTTGTCGAAGGGGACGGCCCGAGCCCGGAGTCGCGAAGTGGCGCAGGCGGGGCCGGACCGGGCGTTCGGTGGCTCGATAACGAGCGTTTCTGGTATTGTGACCACGACCCAAACCATCTTGAACGTACGTGCGTGACTTGGCCGCACGGGTAGCACCATCAAGGAGTAATGATGATTCGCCTTGCGATCATGGTGGTCCTGTCTGCGATCAGCGTTCCAGTCGAAGCTCAGTGGTTGAAGGAGCCTACGAAGAATATTCCCCGCACCTCTGACGGCAAGCCGGATTTGTCGGCGCCTGCGCCGCGTACGCCCGACGGCAGGCCGGATCTTTCAGGGTTGTGGCGAATGGACGCCGGAGCCTACGGCGGCAATCTCTTGGCTGACCTGAAGCCCGAAGAGATTCAGCCCTGGGCGGATGCCTTGTACAAGCAGCGGATGGAGGACCTGGGAAAGGACGATCCTGCCACCTTCAAGTGCCTGCCGCAGGGTCCGCGTGTCATCTTCGGCGGAGGGGGATGGGCAAGGATCATCCAGACGCCCACGCTGATCGGCGTCTTGTACGAGAATCTCAGTTATCGCCAGATATTCATGGATGGTCGCACGCTTCCGCCGGATCCGAATCCCAGTTTCATGGGCTACTCGGTCGGACGATGGGATGGGGACACGCTCGTCGTGGAGAGTCGAGGGTTCAATGACAGAACCTGGCTCGACTTTGGGGGTCATCCGCATACCGAAGACTTGCGCATCATTGAGCGCTTCCGCCGGCGCGACTTCGGGCACATCGAACTGAAAGAGACATTCGAAGATCGGAAAGCGTATGGCCGGCCCTGGACGGTCGATATCAAAGTCGACCTCGTTACTGACACCGAAATGCTGGAGTACGTCTGCAACGAGAACGAGAAGGACTACGCACACCTGGTGGGCAAGGCGTCCGACGAGAAGAAGAACGCGGTCAAAGTCGCTCGTGAGGTGTTAGCCAGGTACGTGGGAACGTACGAGTTCCGCGCACCGGAGGACCCGAACACCACCACGACCGTGAATGTCACGCTTACGGGTGAAGAATTGTTCGTAGACATTGACGGCAAAGACAAACAGCCGATGATTCCGTTGTCGGAGACGACGTTTTCGACTCTCGGCAGCCGACTCGAGTTCGTCAAGGACGACAAGGGCTTGTTCACGCATGCAGTGTTCCGCATCGTGGAAGGGGACCTGAAGGGCGTCCGCAAGTAGCGCGGGGTCTTCAGCTCGGGCGTCTCGAGCACCGCGTAGGCTGAAGCCTGCGCGCTACACTTTCTGAGTCACACGCGCGCTGAAGCGAACTCCGCCAAGGCATCCGCTCGCAAAGAGGCGCGCGACGCCCGAGAAGAAATCGTCGAGCGTTGCGTACGTGGCGTCGCCGTGTACGCGAGCGAACCGTGCTCGATCGGCGCGGAATCGCGTGGCGCGCTTCGCGCAGAAGGTGCCCCAGTCCTCGGTCTGGTCCTCGATCTCGACGTTCGTGAAGCCCGCCGCTCGAAGGTCTGACTCGTACGCGTCCCAGCTGGTCATCGTCACACCGTGGAGCAGGCGCGCGACGTCAGACGCGATGGCATGGTCGAACGGTTGGCGGGCATAGAGGTCCTCGACGTACAACGCGCCGCCGGGCTGCAGCGTCGGCCGTAGCCGTGTGAGGAGCTGAGCGCGACTCGGGATGTGATGGATCGCCATCCAGCTCACGACGGCGTGGAAGGCCTCGTCTGGGAGTGGGTAGTTCAAGGCATCTCCCTGGACGTGCCGCACGCGGTCCTCAAGCGCACAGCGGACAGTGAGGTCAATGGCGACGTTGTGAAGCCGCGATTGCAGTTCGAGGGCAGTCACGTGGCAGCCGACGTTGTGCGCCAGATATCTGGCCGGGCCGCCGAGGCCCGAGCCCACATCGAGGACGTGGCTACCCGCGTTGAGTTGAAGAGCGTCGGAACCCCGCTGGATCGCGTCAATCCCGTGATAGTGGAACTGGTCGAAGGGGAAAAGCTGTTCGGGTCGCAGGCGGTCGTGCGGCGCGAGTCCCAGTTCGGTGAGCTCGGCGTAGATCCGCTCCACGTTCACGTAGAGCGGCATTTGGTCGATCATTCACCCGTCCGTGTCGACACGCCGGTAGAGGCTGGTATTGCGAAATTCCTTGCCGTCAGGATCAACGACGTACTGCGTGAACAGGATGGCCCGCTCGTCCGGTTGTAAGACGCGCATCCAGCGGTCGACGACACGGCCGTCTCTCCTCAGAGTGCTCTCGATTGAGGTGCGATCGACGCGCGTCAGAGCCAGTGTGACTCCTCGTGAAATCTCGCGGTCGACGCCGTCGAGCGGCCCTCCGTAAGAGAACTTGAGCGGCTTCTGATCCGCGTCTTCCCCGTCAAGGGAGAAGATGAGGCCATCTGCTGTCGCCGTGATCGAGTACTTAGCCCGGCGCCCGGGCCGACCGACGTCGTACTTGATCGAAGACGGATCCAGTTCCCATTCGCCCAGGAAGGGGTCGCTCATGCGCTACTCGTGCTTCAAGGCCACAGTGGGGTTGACGACAGCGGCTCGACGCGCCGGGAAGAAGCACGCCATGCCGGCTATCAACAGCAGGAGCCCTGAGACCGCGCCGTACGTCAGCGGATCGGTTGACGTCACCTGGAAGAGGTTAGCCTCGATCACGCGTGTAAGCGCCAGCGCGCCCGCCAGGCCCAACAATAGTCCGACGCCGATGGGGCCCGTTATCTGCCGGGCCACCATGAGCAACACGTCCAGCACCCGGGCGCCCAGCGCCATCCGTATGCCGATCTCTCGCGTGCGTTCAGCGACTGAATGCGCCATCACACCGTAGATGCCCGTTGCCGCCAGTACGGCCGACACCGCGCCAAAGAGTCCAAGGAGCAGCACGTAGAGCCGCAGACTTCGAACCTGCGCATCCAGCGTCTGCTCGACCGTCTTGGCATTTGCCACCGGCGTCGTGCGATCCACCTCCGCCACCGCACGCTTCACGGCCGGAAGGAGCAACATCGGCTCGCCCATCGTTCGGATGACGAAGTTCATCCCGATGCGTGTATAGACGGCCGGTCCAGCAAATCGCGACGTCTGTTGTACGTGTGGCACGTAAACGGTTGACGCATGGGCGACCTGGAACGGCCCCGAGCGCGTGTCGCCCACCACACCGACGATCTCGCGCGGACGTTCGTCCGGAATGAAGTCGAACCGCAGATGCTTGCCAATTGCATCCTCACGCGGAAACACCTGTCTCGCCATCGTCTCGTTAATGATGACCACGAAAGGTGACGAAGCAGTGTCGTGCTGGGCGAAGTCGCGGCCGGCGAGAAGCGGGATCTTCATGACGTCGAAGAAGCCGGTCGTTACGGCGGCGTACTCAACCGTTGGTAGGGTTGGCGTGCCGGCAACCGAGATCGTGGACGGATCAGGTCGCCCTTCGACCCGGAATGGCATCTGGAACGACCCGCCGGCAAGCGGCGACGCGTTGACGGCGGCGACAGACACCACGCCGGGCTCGGTGCGCAGCCGTTCCAAGACCCGTTCTGCCGTTTCGGCGGGAACTGGGCTGACTTCGAAAAGGCCACTACCCTTGTACATCCCAAGTTGCTTGTATGACTCGCGCGCGGGCAGCCGAAAGTCGAACGTCAACAGACTCGTCGGGTCGGCCCCAAGATCGTTGTCGAGCACTCGAACGAAACTGTGAATCATCAGGCCAGCGCCGACCAGCAAGACGGACGCCAAGGCAATTTGACCCGTGACGAGGAGGCTACGCATACGCCGCCGCTCGGCGGCGCCGGTTGCGCTGCGACTGGCTTCCTTCAAGGTGCCGGCCAGCTTCGGCCTGGACGCTTGAACCGCGGGCACCATGGCAAAGACAACCGCCGTTACGAACGTGACCAGCGCCGTGAAGCCAAGAACCCGCAAGTCGATCGAGATCTGGTCAAGGCGGGGAAACTCTGGAGGTGCCGTGGCCACAAACAGCGAAAGACCGCCCCAGGCCAGCAGCACGCCAATCGCCGAACCCAGCACCGCGAGCGGGAGCGTTTCGGTGACGAGTTGGCGGGTGATGCGCGATCGGCTGCCGCCGAGCGCCTGTCGGACCGCGACTTCAGTGCGCCGGCTCGCCGTTCGCGTCAGCAACAATCCCGCCACATTGGCACAAGCGATGAGCAACACCAACCCGACGGCGCCTTGCAGCATCAGCAGCGCTGACGCGTAGTCGCTCGAGGGCTGACCGGCAGCGCCAATACCACGGGCAATCGATCGCTGGAGGGATTCAACTCTGGTGCCCAGGCCACGATGGTGCGCTGGGTCGGTCGCGGCGAGCTGGGCGCCGATCGCATCGACCTCAGACTGCGCCTGCTCGATCGATACGCCTGGCTTCAGCCTGGCAATGATCGTGTTGCCGCCGACGCGGCTGTCCACTTGAACCTTCGTGAGGCACAACGGCGCGAAGAACTCGACCTTGTCACCGAAAAAATCGAAGCGCTCCGGCATCACGCCGATGACGGTGGTCGGCAGCCGATCGAGCCCGATTGTCTTTCCGACAATATCGAGATCGCGGCCGTATCGTCGCTGCCAGGTGGCGTAGCTCAAGACTACGACTGGCGCCACCTGATCGACCTGATCCTCTTCCTCGGTGAAGACTCGCCCGAGATGCGGCTCGACGCCCAGGGTTCGGAACATTGACGGAGAGACGGTCTGTCCCAGGATTCGTTCTGGAGGCGCCCCGTTCTCCTCGAAGCCAAGATTCTTGATCCCACAAGCGATCCCGTTGTGCGCCGCCATTGATTCGAAGGATCGGGCTGCATCCCTGAACGCGAAGTATCGAGGAATGCTGGACGTGCCCAGGCGATCGGGCTGTGTGGGGTCGGGGACGTTCCAGATCGTCACGAGACGGTCCGGGTCTGGCAGCGCCAATGGGCGGAGGAGCGTTGACTCGAGCACGCTGAATACGAGCGTGTTGGCGCCGATGCCGAGGGCGAGCGAGATCGCGGCGACTGCCGTGAAGCCTGGGGTCCGGCGCAGGCCGCGCAGCCCGCACAGCATGTCGGCTCGCAGTTCGTCGATCAGGCGCAGGCCGCGCGCCTCGCGCACCTCTTCCTTGTAACGCTCAATAGCCCCAAATTCGATTCGCGCCTGGCGTTCTGCCGCTAAACGGCTGAGGCCGCGGCCAATGAGATCCTCGATTCGGGCTTCGATGTGGGATCGGATCTCGGCCGCCAAATCATCTTCGATACCTTCGCGGTGAAAGAGGCCCGCGACAAGCGACTGGAGCTTCGCCCACCACATGGCTAAACCTCCTGAGCGCGCAGCGCCTTCGACATCGCGAGCGCGAGGCGCCCCCATCGATCGGTTTCCATTTTGAGCCGGCGGCGGCCGGCAGCAGTCAGCCGATAGTATTTCGCCCGCCGGTTGTTGTCGGATGTTCCCCACTCGCTGCCGAGCAGACCCTGATGCTCGAGACGGGCGAGCGCCGGATAGAGCGCGCCTTGCTCCACGGTCAGCGCGCCACCGGTGATTTGCTGGATGCGCAGCAGCACGCCGTACCCGTGCTCAGGCGCCAGAGAAACCGCCTTCAGGATGAGCACGTCAAGCGTGCCCGGGAGGAGTGCCGCTTCATCAGCCATCGTGACTCCTATGCTGCTTAGGAAAGATATGCAATCACTCCTAAGCTGTCAAGGAGAGCCGGTGTCTTACCCAGGATCGTGCTCAGCCCGATCCACGGAGAACTGTTTCCGGTACGTCTGAGTCTTGGCGAGATAGAGCGACGAAACCGAAGGGAGGCGATGAAGGTCGGCCGCGCGCTGAGCTTGGTGCATGCTTAAGGAAGTATCATCGCTGGGTCGATCCCAAAGGAGGCTCTCATGTTCCTCGTTCGAGACATCATGTATTGCAAACCCGGGAAAGCGCGTTCCATGGTCGAGAAGTTCGTCGCGCTGTCGAAGCTGAGTGAAAAGATGGGGTTCGGTTCGATGCGGGTCATGACGGACGTGAGCGCCGAGCGCTATTGGACGGTCGTGGCGGAAACCGAGGTGCCGAGCCTGGAGGCGTTTACAGAGATGTCACGAAAGGCGATGGAGGTCAAAGAGTTTCAAGAGGCGATGAAGGGCTATCACGACTTGATCGATAACGGTCGGCGAGAGATCTACATGATAGAGAAATGACGTATGGGCCTTACGGTCCGGCCCATACGCCAGTCATGAAAGGTTACGCCTTCGCGCTCAGCTCGTCGTACGCGACCTGCAGCTGAGGCGCGCCCTCGTGGTCGGAGAATCCGGGCAGACCGGCCTTGATGATTTCCTCCGCCGAGCGCCCGGCGGCGATGCCCTTTTGCACGTAGTCGAGCATGGCCGAGAAATAGTCGCGCAGCGCGAGCAGGTCTTTGCGCGAGCCCGTCACCGGTGCGCCCACTTTCGAATGGCCGAAGATGTAGATCGTGTCAGCCTCGTGATCCTTGGTGACCTTCTCGAGCGCGACGAGCCAGTTGCGGATCGACGCGCCCGAGGGGCGATCCACGCGCGGGTGGCGCTGGTGCGACATCAAATCGCCCATGTGCACGATGTTCGCGCGCTCGAAGGTGATCACCCCGTCGCCGCTCGTATGACCTGGCCCGTAGTACTTCGTCGAAACGACCTCGTTTCCGATGTTCACCTTCCAGCCGTCCTTGAACGTCTCATCGGCGTAGGCCTGCGCATCTTCCGTCTTGTTGGTCGCCGCCTGCTTCCGCTGTAGACCGGGCACGTTCTCGTGCGCGACGATCTTTACCACCGACGACCGCAGGACCTTGTTGCCGCCCGTGTGGTCGGGATGATGGTGAGAGTTGATGAGCAGGTCGAACTTTCGTTGCGTGCGTGACTTCATCCCGTCGAGGAACATCTGGGCCGTATCGGCGAACTGGCTGTCGACGACGAGTACCGCCTCCGGTGTGACGAGCCATCCCATAGTGCCGCCGCGGGCGGTAAACGTGCCTACGTTGCGGCGAAGTGACGCAAACATCGGCACCGTTGGCGGCGGGGCGGCTGCCGGCTGCTGCGCGAAGAGACGCGCGGGGTCGATGAGGCCGGCCGCCACGGCCAGCGACGAGGTCGCGAGAAACTCACGTCGATTCGGGTTCATGCGAAGCTCCTTCGTGCTGGTAGCCACCAGCGATCGACCGGGATTATACGGGAATGAAACCGGGTTTAGTTTTCCGATCGTCACAAGTCGTCGCAAGTAGGGCCGGTCCTTTCGGACCGGCCATGCACGAACGGCGGACGAATCAATTCTGGGCCGCAAGGCGCCGCTCCGGCGCGAGCAGCTCGTCGACGACCCACCCCGCTCCGTGCACTTCGCGCGCAATCGTGAGCACAAAGCGAATGTCGGCACTCAGGGCTCGCCCCGCGCCTCCGTTGAACGCCCAATCACTGGCCATAGCCTCTTCGTTGCCGTCGAAGATGAGGCCCACGATCTCGAGCCTCGCGTTCAGCGTGGCACTGCCGGAGTTACCGCCTGTGATGTCGTTGGTCGTGACGAAGTTGACCGGCATATTGGCATATTTGGCCGTGAACGCCGCTTCGCCAAGCTTCTTGCGCCACTCGAGGAGAGCAGGCGGCATCGCGAACTCGCCTTGATTGTTCCGCGACCGTGACAACGCGAACATGTCAGCGAACTTCGTCGTGAAGGGCACGGGTCGGCTCTGCGGGTCCCGGTAGCCTGCAACGTTGCCGTAGGTGACGCGCAGCGTGAAGTTCGCGTCCGGGTACATCGTTTGTCCCTTCCACGCGGCGAGTCCCCTGGCGAATCTTGCACGATGCTGGAAGAGCGTCTCGTTGAGCACGCGAATCCGTGCGCGCTGCTGGCGGAGCGACGGCATGAGATCACGCGCGAAGACGATCGCAGGATCTGGCGATGACTCGAGCGTCGCGGTCGTAGCCTCGACAAGCGTCTTGCGGGCGTCGACCGCGGCCACCTTCGATCCCCGTATGAGGCTCTGTGCAAGAGACCGTGCGTCCTTTGCCCCGTTCGCGCGTTCCAGCAGGCTCCGCACGGCGGGAATCCCCGAACCGGAAAGCGCCAGCGCCTTTTCCAGTCCGATCGTAAGCAGATCCTCTTCGAGCTCCGGTATCGTCGGCTCCTCGTCGACGAGCGACCGGCGCACGTCGGGCCAGTTCCGCTCCTGGAATTGCGGCTCGCGGTCCCTATCGGAGGCCTTGGCTCGCTCGATTGCGAACTCATACAACCCCGTGGCATAACCGACGACCGAGGCCTTCTGAATCCAAGCGAGGGCCGAGTCGAGTTCGGCGTTCGCTTCGACCTCATTGGCGTACAAGCGCGTATGGTCGTCGAACAACGTGGCATACTCCGCGCGCAACTCGGGCTTGGTCTGGAGGAACGCCCCGAACTGTCGCTCGCGCGCCTGCTGCTGGGCCACGACGTCGCTCGTCTTCAGTGCCGCCATCACGTCTTGGACATACTTGAGCGAGTTCGACAAGCCGAAGATGCGCTCCTGCAGCAGTACCTGGTAGTCAGGTTTGGCCGCCGCGTACTTCCGCAACAACGTCAACTCGGCTGTAATCTCTTGAATCTGGTTCGGCATGCCTTTCTGAACGTTGTAGACGGCCGAGTTGCTGATGCGGTACCGATTCGTATTGCCAGGGTTGCCCGACACGAGCGTCGGGTCACCCTCTTTGACTCCTTGCAGGCTCACACGCAAGTAGTGCATGGGCTGGTACGGCACATGGGCGGAGTCGTATTCACCATGGGACCCGTCTTTCGCGACGTACACGCGCATGATCGAGATGTCGGACACGTACCGAGGAAACCGGAAGTTCATCTCGTCGCCTCCGAAGTAGCCGAGCTGCTTCTCGGGTGCGTAAACGAGTCGCACGTCGTTGAAGTCCTCGTAGACGATGAGCTGCGACCAGGCGCCGCTGTTGAAGTCGACGACGGCACAGGAGAAGTTGGCGCCCTTCTCCTGCTTGCAGGCACGCTCTAGGTCTGACCGTTTGACTTGTCGTACGCGCTGAATATCAGCAATCGACATGCCCGGTGCGACGTCGGCGTTCAGTGCAGCGGTGACATCACTCGCGCTCCGCTCGACCTGAATGCGGAACCGCTTGCATGCCAGCTCCTCCGGAGGTGACTTTGCCGTGAACCCCTGTTCGATGAGGTTGTCCGCCTTGCCTTTGTTCTGCTCGGCCAGCGTGGACGTTCGGATGCAATCGAGGGCGACGTGGTGATTTGTCAGCACCAACCCGTTTGCCGATGCGAACGTTCCCGTGCCGCCACCACCACCCGAGACGATGCGCACTGGAGCGAACCGCAGACGATCAAGGTCGGTCGGCGTCAATCGGACGCGATACTTCTGAGCGATCGTGTCGAGCGGCACTTGATCGATTCGCCACATGCCCTCGTCGGCCATGAGCGTCGCTGCGGCAGTGACCAGCATGAGTGCGCCTACCCATCGTGTCGTCATGAGAGTGCTCCAATGTCCACGCGTATCCACTCGATGGAGCCCAGCCCGCCAGGTTCACCACGATGTCCGAATGCGTCTCAGACGAGCTGACTGTCGAGGGCGTATGTCGAGAATCGTACTTCAGAATTCTCATTCGTTGACCCCGAGAGGCCGCTGACATACATTCCCAGGCTCCTGCAGGATTGGAGACGGACATGCGCAAGTTCGGAATGGCGCTCGTGGTGTTGGTGCTGGCGGCCCTGCCCATCCACGCTCAATGGCTGAAGTACCCGACGTCTGGAATTCCCCGTCTTGCCGACGGCCGGCCGAATCTCTCTGCGCCTGCGCCACGAACGACCGATGGAAAGCCCGATCTCTCTGGAATCTGGCAGCTCGAGGGTAGTGTCTCAGAAGTGGCGGACTATTCAGTGGGACCAGAGTTTCAGAATATTGGCGCACGGCTGAAAGACGGGCTGCCCTACCAACCGTGGGCCGCGGCCCTGGTGAAGACTCGGTCCGAGCAACTGGGAAAAGACGATCCTGTGGGACTCTGTCGGCCCGGAGGCGCGGTGAGAATCCTGACGTTTCCTCCGCCCAGAAAATTCGTCCAGCTCCCTGGGTTGTTCATCATTCTGTCGGAACGCGACGTGACCTACCGTCAGATCTTCACCGACGGCCGGCCGTTGCCTGCTGATCCGGAACCGTCGTGGAACGGGTATTCGTCGGGCAGGTGGCAGGGAGACACGTTGGTCGTCGAGACCAACGGCCTACGAGATGGAACGTGGCTCGACCGCAGGGGAAGCCCGATGACCGACGCAGCGAAGCTCACGGAGCGATTCCGGCGCATCAACTACGGTCGCCTCGAGGTCCAGATCACGGTCGATGACCCCAAGGCGTACACGCGGCCCTGGAGCGTGACGCTCAACCAGATCATCATGCCCGACACCGAGTTGCTCGACTATCACTGTCTCGACAACGAGAAGGACGCCGGGCGGCTCGTTGGTAAGTAGACGAGCGCGATTTGGTTCTTTGTTCGGCACGTCCAAAAGGACGTGCCCTACGCGCGGCCCCTCGTAGGGCCGGTCCTTTCGGACCGGCCAGTAGGCGGTCACTCGTAGGGCCGGTCCTTTCGGACCGGCCACTTCAGATCGTCGGGTGACTAGGTGCCGGCGCCAACGACTCCGGCCTGCGCGCATTCATCGGCGACAGTCAGAAACCGCTGCACGGCCTCCTTGCCGATGACGTAGGGATGCGCGGCGCCTGAAGCGCGTTTCTGCAGCGCAGGAATCTTGACTTTGGATCCGTCGTAGTTGGTGTGGTTCGAGAGCACGACGTCCGCGCCTGCGCGGGCGGCCACGTCGCGAAAACGTCGCGCCGAACCCGCGTAGGTGTTGAACCAGAACCGTGCCGGTCGCTCCGGCGTGATGTAGTTCGCCGGTCCGCGCACCCAGTTGAACGCCGTGCCGCCCCAGTAGGCCGCTAGATGCTGGTCGCGGCCGTCCTTGACCGGAATGAGCGTCGAAATCGTGCCGAGCGTATGTCCTGGCGTGATGTAGAAGGTCAGTGTTGTGTCGCCGAGCGTAAGGCGCTGTCCGTCAGTGGCGACGACGTCGCGCTTGGGCTTGGCAAAGTTGACCTGAGAGCGCTCCATCAAGTCCCAGTCCGCCGCAGACATGACGACACGGGCACCACGATCCTGCAGGAAGCGCGCGCCACCCACATGGTCGCCGTGGGCGTGACTGACGATGACGTATTTGATCTGCTTGGGATCCAGTCCGAGCCTGGTGAGGCCGTTGATCACTTCGTCTTCGACGGAGTAGTCGAAGATCGCGTCCATGACGATGATGCCGTCAGAGGTGGTGACCGCCCACGCGGAGTACTCCGTTTGCCCGACGAAGTAAAGATTGTCGAACACCTTGGCGGGCTCCGCGTGCCAGGTCGATCGGGCGGGCGCTCCCGCCGCAGGCGTCGCAGCCGGCGGAGCAGGTGAGGTCACAGGCGGTTTCACCAGGCCGCACGTGGTGGCGAAGAGCGGCTCGAAGTCTCGTCCGACCGCCACTCGTGCTTTCGCGATGTGCGCGTCCACCTGGTTTTGGGCGTGGACGACGAGAACGCCGACCGATACTGCGCAGGCGAGAGTGACCGCGACTCTGGGCGCAAGACCGTCGATTCTCATTCGATCTCCTCTCTGCTCGTTGGACCCGGCTTGGGCAGGTCTACAAAGCAGATCAAGAAACTTCTCCTGTCCGTGGGGTCCGTTGAATGATGGCCGGTCCAAAAGGACCGGCCCTACGTTGAAAGCTAGTGGGTGCCGCTTGACGTCTGGCCCGCGGGCGACGAAGTCACGTTGAACTTGAAACGGAGAGCGGGAATCTTGTTGCCAGGGTGGTCTTCGGCGTAGGTCAGCTGCGGCTGACGATATAGCAACTGCGACTCGGTCGGTGGTCCCTGATAGATCCCCGGATACAAATCGATGATGTGTTCGCCGGGCGTCCCGCTCGCCTGGAAGTTGATGACGACATCGCCCTGGCTGTTGAAGCCGCAGGCGTAGCCCATGTAGGCGTTGTCGTACGTCGCCACGTAGATGTTGTCGTATTCCGTCCAGCCGACACCTTTCAGGTGAATCGTGATCGGCGTGCCAACGGGCCCAGACGTGGGTGAGATGCTAACGATGCTGGTTTCGATGACGAAGAAGGTTCGAGCGAGGGTCTTGTCGGCGCTGCGAAGGGCGAGCCCGTGCAGACCGCCGAGGTCGTCAGGAATGGTTACCGGCACGTCGAGTCGGCCGTCACGTCCGACTGTCACCTTGCCAAGCTCGTGCTCCTGCGGCTCGAATCCGTTGCCGCTGACACGGCTGCCCACATAGGTCTGCCAGACAAGTTGCAACGATGCGCTGGCGGTAAACCCTTCGCCCCGCAGCGCGACGCGCGTGCCCACGGGACCTTGGGTCTGGCTGAGCGCCAACTTGGCGTTCGCGATGGACACCTCGGTCTTCGGCACCGGCTGGCGCTGATAGGGCTCCGCGTACGCGGTATCAGATGCTGTGGAACCGGGGCTTGTGTGGAACGTGAACTCAGGACGCGGGAGGTGGGCAACCGGCGATTGCTCGTAGTTCAAGTAGCCTTGCCCTTGATAACCCGTCAGCACTTTGATGACGTGCGCGCCCGACGGTCCGGAGGCGCGAAACCGCGCCACCGCAGACCCCTTCGTACCCGCAGCCGACACGAACCCGACCAGGTTGTTGTCCCAGTTCACCACCCACGTGCTCTCCATCGTCCGCCAGCCGAGCCCCTTCACGGCCAGCTCGATTGGTGTGCCGATGGGGCCAGACGTCGGAGTCATCTCGAAGCTTTGAGTAACCTCGATGCCGTTTTGCGCGACGGGCTTGCCGTCGATGAGCGCCATGACATCGTGGACGCCGCCGTAGTCTTCGGGAATGGCGAACCGCGCTTCGAGCCGTCCGTTCGCGTCAACCGGGAACCGGCCAAGCGAAGCCGTGGTCCCCTCATATTTCTTACCGCGGAAGCGATAGTAGCCTTCGATAACCCACCCTCCGGAGACGGTTTCCCACATGAGATCGACCGTCTTCCCGGCAGGCAAGCCGGCTGCGGCGACGCGCACCTCCGCTCCAACAGTCGGCTTCGTGTAGGTGAGCGTGAGCGCTGGAACAGAGACCGGCGCAGGCGCGGCGGCAGGGGCGGCCGCCACTGATTCGGCCAACGAAGGTGACGTCCGGGAACAGCCGATGAGCCCCGCTAGCGCCAACAGCGTGCAGCCCGATCGGAGCAGGAATCTCATCTGTAGCGCTTTCGACTTTGTAGTAGCTTCCGGCGCTAGCCGGAGGCCACTATTGAACGATGACGAGTTGTGAGGCTTCGGCCGAGAACGGTATGAACGTGGCGGTTCGCCCGAACCTGTCCGTTGCCGTCACCGTGTAGCTGAGTGCGCCCGTTGGGGCGTCATCGGGTACCGTCCACGAGCCGGTCCATAGCTCGAATGGGGAACGCAAGTATCCCCTGGGGGCCGGCGCCGCTCTTCCGGCAGCGCCACGCCACCGCATTGGGGCATCGATTGTCTTGCCGCCGTAGTTCACGTGCGCGACGAGAACGGCCGTGTTTTCGACATCGCCGCTGCCGCCGTCGATAGCGGTCATTCGGAAGCCGACACGTTGCCCCCTCTTGTAGCGATTCGTGAGGATGCAGTTGTCGGGATCGTCCGGGCGGTTGAAGAGCGCGACGTCACCCCAGATGACGAGCTTGCCCGTGGGGTGTCCCGGCTGAGCCGCCGGTGGCGCCGCTGGCTGGCCCCGGCCCTGTCCGGCTGGTGCGGGTGCCTGCGCCTGCACGGCCAATGTGGGAGCGACAGCGAACGTCAGCGCGGCAATACACGCTGAAAACGCGAGTGTGTACAGCGTCTTCATAGAGGTTGGACTATAGCCGATCCGACGAGGGTTTTCCAACGCCCGGCGCGGGTTAACGGATACAAAGTGGCAGACAGGCGCAACCGATAAAACGATCCTGGAGTGGCGCACGAAACCATGCGAGGCCTTGCTTGGATTGTGGTTCCGGCGATCGTCCTGTCGATCGCGGGGTGTGCTGCGCGACCTGCCACACCTGCGCCACCTACGCCTAGACCCAAGATCAGCTCGAAAGGCGTTCTCGAAACGAGAGAAGGGCTCGCGTCCTATTACGGTCGAGCTTTTGATGGCAAGGTGACCGCTAGCGGGGCTCGCTTCGATATGGACGCCATGGTCGCGGCACATCCCACCTATCCGTTCGGGACCGTTGTGCGCGTCACGAACCTCAGGAACCGTCGTTCCGTGGAGGTACGCATCCTCGACCGTGGTCCGGCAGCCGGCCCTCGGGCCGACGGGGTCATCATCGATGTGTCGCATGCGGCGGCACGAGCCCTTGGCTTCATCCAGGCAGGTCGCGCCCGCGTAAAACTCGACGTGCTGCGCTGGGGACGCTGACTCACTTTTCTCCGCAAGTCCCAAAGCTCCCTGATCGTGGCGAAGCGCCCGTAACTTTTTGCCTCTCTCGCCGGTTACTCTCAACGACACACGCTGTTTCGGGAGAAATGGTTGGCGGCGACGACAGACGACTACGACGAGCGGTCCCTCATCGAGGCGGCGCAGGCCGATCCTGCCCGGTTTGTCGACCTCTACGAGCGCCACTTCCACCGGGTCTACGCTTTCGTCAGCCGGCGCGCCGGCAACCGCGCCGTCGCGGAGGACGTGACCTCGGAGGTGTTCGAGCAGGCGCTCACCAACCTTCACCGGTACGAGTGGCGCGGGATTCCGTTCGTGGCGTGGCTGCTGCGCATCGCGTCCAACGCGCTGGCGGACCGTTGGCGGAAGGGAGCGCGCGACTCGCAGGATCTGCCGCCAGAGGTCCCCGACGCACGTGAGTCCGACGCAGTTGAGCGCCGGGCGATCTTGTTTCAACTGGTCGGACGGCTGCCGGACGCGCAGCGACAGGTCATTGAGATGCGGTTCGTGGAAGAGAAGAGCATCCGCGAAATCGCTGCGGCGCTCGACCGGTCGGAAGGCGCCGTGAAGCAACTTCAACTGCGGGCGCTGGAGAACCTGCGGAAGAGCATGGAGGGTCGCCGTGGCTGAAGGCGCTCTCACCGATCGTTTGGACCAGACCGTCGACGCGATCCTGGCGCGTAAGGATGCGACAGCCGCGCTCGGGGATCCGGAGTTGGCGGCGCTCGCTGTGCTCGCCGCCGAGTTGAGGCACTACCCGAGCCCGGACTTCAGAGCCCGGCTCAGGGCGAATCTGGAACGGAGGACCGCTATGTCAATTGCGCTCGCTACCACAGACGTTCGAGAGGGCTTCACTACAATCACCCCGTACGTCAGAGTGCGGGAAGCAGGGCTCGTCGGTTTCCTGACGCAGGTGTTCGGCGCCGAGGAAACCCACAGCGCGCAGGGAGGCGGCGGTGGCATTCACCGGGAGGTGCGCATCGGCGATTCGATGATCATGATCGGCGAAGGTGGACCAGACGGACTGATGCCGTTCCGCCCGGCGGCGTTCCACGTCTACGTAAAAGACTGCGATGCCGCGTTCCAACGGGCGCTCGAGGCCGGTGCCGAGTCGCTGGGCAGCCCCGAGGACCGGCCGTACGGCGAACGGGCCGGCTTCGTAAAGGACATGTTCGGCAATCACTGGTACATCGCGACGCAATTCGGCGCGTCGCATGTGCAAGAAGGGTTACGGACGGTGACGCCCTTCCTGCACGCCAAGGGTGTGCCTGCGTACATCGAGTTCTTGAAGCGGGCGTTCGGCGCGGTTCAGGAGGCCCGGCACGAATCACCGACGGGTCTCGTCATGCACGCCCGTCTTCGGATCGGCAACGCGGCGATCGAGATGGGCGACGCCGAGGGTGGCGGTGAGCCGATGCCTTCGGGTTTCTATCTCTATGTAGGCGACCCTGACGCCCTGTATCAACAGGCGATGGGCGCGGGCGCCAAGTCGATCTGGCCGCCCACGGAACAGCCATACGGGGAGCGCGTGGCGGCTGTCGAAGACTCGGCGGGAAATCAGTGGTTCATCGCGCGCCCGGTCTAGTCTCTTTAGTCGCGTGTGTTGGGAGCCGACTACGTCAACTCCCAACAACTGTCGTTTGAGCAACTCCCAACTCCCAAGAAACGCGGGCGAACACTTGGAAGTTGGGCATGCGGCAGTGGTTGGGAGTTGGAAGTTCGCCCGATCTACTGATCCGGCGCCCCCGGGGCAACCCCACCTAGCCACAGGGACGGCTTCGGGCGCGGCAGCCCTTTCTGCACGGCCTCTTCGATCGCCTTCTCTTCCGCTCGCGCCGCGCTGAGGATGTTATTCAGCGCGTGGTTGCCCTCGTGACATTCGTACGGCAACACCTGGTACCCAGGCTGCGTCGTCAGCGGCAAGAGTAGCTTGACGGGCTTGGTAAACGTCTTTGGATCGTCAATGGAAACCTCGTAGTTCAAGACGTCCGGCGCGACGCGCGTGAAGCGCTCCACGACCCGTAGCACGTCGCTCGTGGGCGGGCCACCGCCGTTGCCGCCGACCCCCGTCGTGTTGCCCAGGAAGTTTGTCGTCTCGACGACGAGAGTGTCGCCCTCGAAGTGGCCACGGGCATCGCCCATGTACTGCTTGATGCCGTTGGCAATGTGCGGCCGGCCGTCGAGCGGGATGATCCGCGTGTCGTGCACCATCTCGTACGTGATCGACACGAAGCCGGGAGCCTGGAAGATGAAGTTGCCGTTGCCGTAAATCACCGGCAGCACCGATCCGAACACGCCGCGCGTGATACAGCGGTCGTAAAGGCTGCGATCGGTCCACGTGGCAGGTGGGTTGCTACGCTGCGCCTGTCTCTTGCTGACCTCGCGCTGAGCGTCGGGCGTCAGGGGCGGGAGTTTCCCGTCGGCGGGCTCGACGACGAGCGACGTCTGACGGAACGTGCGCGTGCCGACGTCGTTCCGAAATGCGCCGACGCGATTCAGTTCGCGGTTTCTCGCCTCGTCGTTGGCCGCGGTACGCTTGGCGAACTCCTCGTCGGAGAGCTGGGCCCGGCCGGCCAACTCGTTCGGCCGTTGAATCGGGACGCCGCGAAGATCGTCGCTTGACCACGTGCCGGCAATGTCTGGATCACCCCACGGCGTCTTCAGTGTCGTGAATGGTTTCGCCACAGCAGGCGCGGCAGTCGAGGCCGTCTTGGAAGGAGCCTGCGCGGACACCGGAACCGACAACGCCGCCGCCACCAACCCGATCGCTCCCACCAGCGTTCCGATGGTCAATCGCTTGCGCATGTCGGCCTCCTTCAGACTATTGACGATGCCGGCGATTGTGGCAAAAGGATGGGCAGGACGCAAACAATGAAGAAAGTTTCGCTGGCATGTCGATCTAGCTGCCGGCCGTTCGATCTAGTGTTGTAGGAGGCCCTCTGGCTCAAGCTGGGGCTGCTCGTACGTGGCTTCCGGCTCAGCCGGGAGGACAAGGAGCGAACGATGAGCGGTGTACGGGTACTGGTTGGCACACGCAAGGGCGCATTTGTCCTGACGTCGGACGGGAAGCGCGAGAAGTGGGACGTCAGCGGCCCACACTTTGGGGGGTGGGAGATCTACCACGTCAAGGGATCTCCGGCGGACCCCAATCGGCTCTATGCGTCGCAGTCGAGCGGATGGTTCGGGCAGGTCATGCAGCGCTCGAGCGACGGTGGCAAGACGTGGGAGACAGTGGGAAACAAGTTCGTCTACGATGGCGTCGCCGGCACGCACCAGTGGTACGACGGTACTCCGCACCCCTGGGAGTTCAAGCGAGTGTGGCACCTCGAGCCATCGCTGAGCGATCCCGATACCGTCTACGCCGGTGTCGAAGATGCGGCGATATTCCGCACGTCCGATGGCGGACAGACCTGGAATGAATTGCCGGGACTGCGTGGCCACGGCTCGGGGCCGCGCTGGCAGCCAGGGGCGGGTGGGCTGTGCTTGCACACGATCCTGATTGATCCAACCAATCCCGCGAGGATGTTCATTGCAATCTCGGCTGCGGGTGCGTTCCGAACCGATGACGCCGGCGCGACGTGGCGACCCATCAACCAGGGCCTGAAGTCGCAGTACATTCCCGACCCTAACGCCGAGGTGGGCCACTGTGTTCACCGAATCGCCATGCACCGATCGCGTCCTGGTGTCCTGTTCATGCAAAAGCACTGGGACGTCATGCGCAGCGACAATGCTGGCGAGTTGTGGCACGAGATCAGCGGGAACCTGCCGACCGACTTCGGGTTCGTGATCGACGTGCACGCCCACGAGCCCGAAACGATCTACGTCGTTCCGATCAAGAGCGACTCGGAACACTATCCGCCAGACGGCAAGCTGCGAGTCTATCGGAGCCGGACAGGCGGCAACGAGTGGGAGGCCCTCACGAAGGGTCTTCCCCAACGGGACTGTTACGTGAACGTTCTTCGCGACGCGATGGCAGTTGACGCGCTCGATTCGTGCGGCATCTATTTCGGCACCACGGGCGGGCAGGTGTACGCCTCGGCCGATGCCGGAGACAATTGGTCGCCCATTGTTCGCGATCTTCCCGCCGTGGTGTCAGTAGAGGTGCAAACGATCCCGTGATCAGAGTCGAGCTACCTTCACATCTTCGAACGCTGGCGCGCGTCAACGGCGAGGTGCAAATCGACGTGGAAGGTGTGGTCACCCAGCGGGCTGTCCTCGACGCGCTCGAGGCACGCTATCCCGCGCTGCGCGGGACCATTCGCGACCACGTCACGCAAGAGCGCCGGGCGTTCTTGCGGTTCTTCGCGTGCGAAGAGGATCTTTCCCACGAGTTACCCGACGCTCCGTTGCCCGACGCCGTCGCACAGGGGGCAGAGCCTTTTCTGGTCATTGGGGCCATTGCGGGCGGCTAGTGGCCCCTCCACTTGCACGTAACGCGGAGGCGCGGAAGCGACGGAGCAACGGCAGAAAATGCCTGACATAAGCGTTCTTACAGGATCGCTCGCGGCCGCGGTTGCGGGCGCGGTGTTGCTGCTGGCCTGGCGTATTCGGGAGTCGTCTCGGGCGGTGTCCGTGCGGAGTCTGCTCATTCCACCACTGGCCATGAGCACGGGGTTCTCGATGTTCGCGGCTCATTCGTTTCGTGTGCCATGGACGTGGGGGCTCTCGGCATTTGTTCTTGGAGCCTCCGTCTTTTCCTATCCGCTTATCGCGTCGTCACGATTGACGCGGCAGGGCAATGCGATCATGATGCGCCGCTCGCGCTGGTTCATCGTGATTCTGGTTGGCCTTGCGGCTCTGCGTCTCGTGCTTCGCGGATACATTGGCGAGTTTGTTTCGGCGCAGCAGACCGCGGGGTTGTTCTTTGTCCTGGCGTTCGGAATGATCGTCCGTTGGCGTACCGAGCTGTTCATCCAGTTCCGCCGACTCGTTCGTACGGCTCCACCCTCGCTATAATCACCGCCGAACCTCGTTCATCTCACGCCTTGAAGGAGACACCCATGAGAGTAGCCACCATCACCTTCGTGACGCTTGCGGTCACCTGCGTCATCGTTGGTCTGAGCGCCCAGCAGGCAGGCTTCAAGCGCACGGTGATCCAACAAGGGGACGTGTCGATGCCAGGCCGCGAAGTCGTGCAGGCGATTGCCGAGTTTGAACCCGGCGCAACGGTCGGCCGCCATACGCATCCTGGCGAGGAAGCCGGCTACATTTTGGAAGGCGCCGTGGTCCTCGAGCAGGAAGGGAAGCAGCCGGTGAGGCTCGGCGTCGGCCAGACGTTTCTGATTCCGGCGGGCATGGTTCACGACGCCACAAACAAGGGGTCCACCCGCGCTCGTGTTCTCGCGACCTACATCGTCGAGAAAGGGAAACCGCTCGCGACGCTCGTCGCGTCCAAGTAGAAGGCTGGCCGTCCAAGTCAAAGGGCTTGGGTAGCGGACAACTGTCTGGAGGACCGGAATGAAGTTACTCGGTTTGAGAATCGCCTTGGTCTTGGTCGTTGTGACCAGTGCGTCCGGCTCGGCGCAGGATCAGCGTCGCGCAGAGCTCCAGAAGCCACTTGTGCTTGCGAGTCAAGGCAGCTTCTTCGTCGGCGGCGAGACGAAGTCGCTCGGCGCGCCGGCCGCCGGTCGTGGCGCAGCCCCGGGGGGCGACGTCACCGTCAACCAGATGTACGTGCAGTACCAGGTCCCGCCGAATGTCAGCCGCCATCTTCCAGTCGTAATGGTGCACGGCTGTTGCCTTAGCAGCAAGACCTGGGAAACAACGCCAGACGGCCGGATGGGGTGGGACGAGTACTTCGTCCGCCGAGACAGGCCGGTTTATTTGGCCGATCAAGTGTCGCGCGCGCGCTCCGGCTTCGACGCCTCGACGCTCAATGCGGTCAAGGCTGGTACCGTTCCACCCAGTCAGCTTCCGAACGTCATTTTCGCGAGCCACCAGATCGCGTGGACGGTCTTTCGCTTCGGTCCGAGCTACGGCACAGCATTCCCCGACGGGCAGTTTCCAATCGAATCCGTGGACGAACTCTACAAACAGATGATTCCGGATCTCAACGCGCTCCTGCCGTCGCCGAATCCGACGTGGAAGAACATGGCCACGTTGGCGGTTCGGCTGAAGGGCGCCATCCTGATGGGGCATTCCGAGTCCGGTTTCTTCCCGGAACAAGCGGCGCTTCTCGACCCGACCGGGATCCGCGGGATGATTTCGATCGAGATGCCGTGCCCGACGGACTTGACGGCGGCGCAGATTGCCACGCTCGCGAAGATTCCAACACTCATCATGTTTGGCGATCATCTCGGGGACGTACAGGGTGGTCCCGCCAATTGGGCGTCATCGCTCGCGAGCTGCGAGAAGTTCACCCAGCAGGTGAAGGACGCGGGAGGTGACGCCGAGATGATGCACCTTCCAAAGCTCGGCATTCGCGGCAACAGCCACATGCTGATGCAGGACAGAAACAGCCTGCAGTTAGCCGATCTGATCCTGTCGTGGATCGACAAGCACGTCGAAGCTCAGAAGGGTGGTCGGCGCAACGCGTCTTGAGACGAAAGGGCCCTCACAACATGGGACCTCGACGCCGCGGGATAGGAATCCTTCTGGCCGCGCCCATTGCTTGCCTCGTGGTCGCCACGGTGGCTGCGACGGGTTGCCGCGGCGGCTCGCCAAACGAGCCTCGGGCGACGGACGTCCAAGCCATGACTCGCGAGGCCGAGGCCTTTCGCGCCAAGCACGAGGTGGACTACCGGCGCAACTGGGTGACCATTGCCGGTTTGCATTTTCTCGAGCCTGGAAGTGAGACTGCCGGCAGCGCGTCTTCGAACGACATCGTTCTGCCCAAGTCGGCTCCGGCCGAGCTCGGCCGGTTTGTCTTGAAGGGTGAGACGGTCCGGTTCGAGCCCAAGCCAGGCGTTCCCGTGAATCTCAAGGGCCGACCAGTGACCACGCCAGTCGTGCTCGAGGACGATGGAAAGGCGGAAGCCGACGAGCTGATCATCGACGACATTCGCATCGTCGTCCATCGAAGCGGCGAGCGGAAGTCGCTTCGCGTGTGGGATCCAGACGGCGAACTGGCGCGCGGGTTCCTCGGGTTCACGTGGTTCCCGATTCAGGCTGATTATCGCGTGACCGGCAGATTCATTCCCGACCCGGCTCCGCGCGAGGCACGAGTGCTGAACACATTCGGCGACGTGGACTCGTTCCACACGGAGGGCGTCGTGGAGTTCACGCTAAGGGACCAGACGTTGCGCCTGCGACCCTTCACGACAGGTCCCAAACGGCTCTACTTCGTCTTCAAGGACGCCTCGAGCGGCGCGGAAACCTACGGCGCTGCGCGTTTTCTCTATTCCGATCTGCGCGACGATGGCACGACGGCGCTCGATTTCAACCAGGCCTACAACCCGCCGTGCGCGTTCAACCCCTACACGACGTGTCCGATCCCTTTGCCGGAAAACCGCCTGCCCATCAAGGTGCTAGCTGGCGAGCGGGCGTATCCGGTTCATGTAACGTTGCCAGAACCCCGAGGGCGCTGAGCCCTGGCACGACTGCCATTACTGCGCTAAAGGCTTGCAGCCTTGAGCGCGGCGAGCACGCGTGCGTCCCTGAACGGAGCCCTCCGCAGCCGAACGCCGGTCGCATCATAGATAGCGTTTGCAACCGCGGCGATGGTCGGCTTACACATCGTTTCGCCGGCCCCGTAGTGGGGGAGATCGGGCCGATTCTGGTTAGGGTCGCCGTTCACCAGCACGACGTCCAACGTGGCCGGCACGTCGGCATGCGTCAGCGTCGGGGAGGTGATCCAATCCACGCTCGTCACCTTTTCCGCGTCGAACTTGACCTCCTCGTGGAGCGCGCGGCTGAGGCCGTAGAGTGTGCCCGCTTCGATCGTGCGGCGTAGCGCTTCAGGATTGACGACCAGGCCACAATCATGCGCGCAGACGATGCGCTTTACCCACACGTGGCCGGTTCTGCGGCTTACCTCAACCTCGGCGATTTGCGCAACGACGGTCTGGCTCCGGATGGCGTAGGCGATGCCACGTCCGGTGAGGATGTCGCCCGTGCCGCGTGACTTGCGCGACGGACGCGTGTCCCAACCATACTTTTCTACCGCCGCCTTGATCACGGCGATCGAACGCGCGCGCTTGAAGCCGCTGTCGTCGGCCGTGGTGGCGGTCAGAAGCTTCATCCGGAACTCGACCGGATCGACATTCGCCGCGGCCGCCAGTTCGTCCATGAACGACTCTGAGGCGAACGCGACCTGTGGACCGTTGGGATCCCGCAAGTTGCCAGTTCGCAACGGTGTCTCCCAGACAAGCGGGAGGCTTACAACATGGGCCGTCGTGCGCCGGTTCGGAATGGTGTACAGCTCCGTTGGTGTCCCGATGCCGCCGCGGGCCGGAGTGGCGCGTCTCACACCAGTCAGTTGCGAGATCAGCACCGTATCGTGTTCGTTGTACCCGAGGTGATTGTGGTCGGCGGCGCGGGCCTCGTAGTCGAGGGCGACGAGATTGCCCTGGCCGTCGAGCCCGCCGCGCATTTTGAAGGTGTACGCCGGGCCTTTGGTGTCCCAGGCCGTTTCTTCCTGACGCGTCCACTGCACGCGAACCGGGCGCCCAATCTCTGTGGCGAGAAACGCAGCCTCGAAGCCCGCATCGTCAGCGGCCGTCCGGCCGTATGCCTGGGGGCCGTCCATCCAGACCACCCGCACACGGTCGCGCGGCATCTTCAGGAATTCCGCGACGCCATTTCGCAGACCGTACGACTTCATGTCGTTCGAATAGATGGTCAGCTGATCGTTCGAGGGATCGGCCATCGCATGCGCCGGACCGATCGAGGTATGCCCTTGAAACGGAATCTCGTATTCGGCCTCGACGACCTTCGCAGCGCCCGCGAGTGCGGCGTCAGGATTCCCTTCCACCGCCTGGGGAGCGCTGAACGTCGGCGTCGCACGCCGCATGTAGGTGAACAGCTCCTCAGATGTCGGAAAGGGCGCTGTCGCCGGCTTCTGCCAGTTGACCTTGAGCTCTCGAGCTGCGCGGATCGCCTGCTCTTCTCGCTCGCAGACCACCGCCACGTAGTTGCCCTTGCTCACCACCTTGATGAATCCCGGTACACCACGCACCGAGGACTCGTCGATGCTGACGAGCTTCGCACCCGCAACCGGCGGCTTCACGTTGCGCGCGTGAACCATGCCCGGCACCTTGGCGTCGACGGCCCACTTGAGCGACCCGTCAACCTTGGGTGGAATGTCGAAGCGCTGAGGCGATTGTCCGACGATCTTGAGATCCTGGACAGTCTTGAGCTTGGCCACGCCTGTCGTCGTGTCAGTGTTGTTGCCCGTCAGCGTGATGTTGAACCGCTTGCCGCCAATCAACTCGCCGTAGGTGAGTTTTCGCGAGGGATCGGCGGCGACTGAAATCACTCCGTCGCTGACGGCGAGCTGGCCGACGGGCACGCCAAACCGCGCCGATGCCAACTCGAGCAGAACCCGCCGCGCCTCGGCCGCGACGCGCCGCATGGGCCACCCATCGGTTTGAAGCGCATCCGAACCCCCTGATCCGCCCTGGTCCACCGTCACATCGGTGCTGCCCATGATGAGACTGGTCTTGTCGTACGCGAAGTCCAGTTCGTCGGCCATGATTTGCCGAAACGCCGTTCCCGTGCCCTGGCCGAGATCCGTTTTTCCGACGTAGAACGTCGCCGTGTTGTCCTCACGAATCGCGATCCACGAGTCGAGCTGCCTGAAGTCGCGGTCGGGGTACGGACCTGCCCCTCGAGCCGCTGACTGTCCGGCCTCGGCGGTTAACGGACCCTGTACCGACATCGTGCTGAAGCCCACGACGAGCAGCCCCGAGTTTTTGATGAAGTCTCTGCGGGTCGTCATGCCATCACCTTCGCTGCACGCTTGATAGCGGTCTGGATGCGGTAGTACGTCATACACCGGCATAAGGTCTGGGCCATCCCCTGACGGATCTGGGCATCCGTCGGCGACGGATTTCGGTCGAGCAGAACCTTGGCCGTGAGAATCTGTCCGTTCTGGCAGTAGCCGCACGCCGGAACCTGCTCGTCAATCCAGGCCTGCTGCAACGGGTGCAGAACGCCGTCTTTGGCCAGCCCCTCCAGCGTCGTGATCTCGGCGCCCTGAACCGAGGACACGGGCCTGATGCACGACCGAACGGCTTCGCCTTTGATGATGACCGTGCAGGCGCCGCACTGGCCAAGTCCGCAACCGAAGCGTGGCCCTTGCAGGCCGATATCGTTGCGCAGAATGTAGAGCAGCGGCGTGGATGGCTCGACGTCAACAGTATGCGTCTTGCCGTTGACCCTCAATGTGACATTGCTCATCGTCTTGATATCTCCATCGGCGCCGACCGAGCTTGGCCGGCCCAGAGAACAGGACCGGCCCTACATTATTGCCAGACTAATGCTATTGCCAGACCGCCTTCACGGGTTTACTGACCAGGAACGCGGGATTGGCGCCCCGCTTCGGGCGGAACTTCTGCACGCGACCGTTGTCGACTTCCGCCATGTAGAGATTGCCTTCCTGATCCACGCTCATCCCGTGGACGCCCCACAAGGCGCCCGGGAAAGATCCCAGCGTGCCCCAGGCGTACAAGAGATGCCCTTGCTGGTCGTACTTGAGCAGCTTGTGCGTGCTCCGGTCGAAGGTCCAGATGTTTCGATCGGTGCCGATATACAGCAGGTGAAGGCTCGACGGATCGGCATCGATGTTCCATGACGACAGATACTTTCCGTTCTCGTCGAACACCTGCACTCGGTGATTGTTGCGGTCGTTCACGAACACGCGCCGGCTCTGTGGATCCACGGCGATGCCGTGCACGTTGTTCATGTAGCTGGGGCGTGTCTCGTTTGGCGGATTGCCTTTCGTGCCCCACGTCATCAGGAACTTACCGTCCTTGTCGAACTTCGCTACGCGCGTGCCGGTGTAGCCGTCGGAGACGAAGAAGGTCCCGTCTGGCAGCCAGTCCATGAATGTCGGACGGTTGAAGTGCGTCGCATCCGCGCCTTCGCGTTCCGGCGTACCAATCGTCTGCACGAGCTGCTTGCCGTCATTGGTGAACTTGTAGATAACCTGCATGTTGTCATCGACGATCCACACATGCTTCTGCGGATCGTATGGACTGATGAAGACGGAGTGCGGACGCCGCAAGAGCTTGTCCCACTGGTCCCAGGTTTCGATGATGTTGCCATTCGCATCCGCGACGACGATGCAGTGCTCCCACTTGGCATCGACACCCAGCGTCCGGTACGGAGGGCCCTTGATCCCGATCTCGTCGTCTCTTCCTTCCCACGCCGTCAGCCATTTCCTCGTGTCTTGATCGGTTCCTCCCACGCCAGGAAGGGAGGCCGTGGTGGCATCGCGCCACAAACCCGCGACCGGGAAGCTGATGCTCGGCCCAATCTGCGGCAGCAACGTCGCCCTCGGCGTCGGCAGCTTCGGCAGCTCACCGCGGAAGAGCATGAACACGCGATTCGGGCTCTCGGCGAACACGCCCTGCCCGGCTCCGTAGGTCCATTTTTCATTTCCGGGAAGCGTGCTGATGTCTTTCGGCCATCCTTTGACGACTTCGTACGGGCCGGTCAGGTCCTGACTTCCCACGTCGCCTGGAACGGCAGCGAAGCCGGAACCCGGTCTCGACTGTCCTTCGACCGCCCATTTGCTCTCGGTCCAGAGACCGAAGCCGGCACCAACGGCGAACGTCACAAGTGTCACAGCGATTCTGCGCATGCGTTTCTCCAAGAAAACCGTGAGCGCTTGTTTACCACCATTCCCCGATTTGAACCAAATGATTCCGACGCCCTGCGTTCTCGGCTTGCTCAACCGAGGGCCTCCTGCCGACCCGGGTGCGCCTTAGGTCTGATAGTGTGAGCGCGGCATGATCGCAGCATTCATGTTTTGTTCGCGTCGTTCCCTTTGGCTGGGGTGTGCGCTGGCGCTGCTCACACACGCCGGCTCTGCCCAAGCGCCGACGATGCCGGTCGAGCCAGGGTCGTCGCGATTGCGAGAGCTCGCGTCGCGGGCGCGCACCAATATCGACTCGTTCTGGCGCGAGCAGTTGTCAGGCTACAGGCCTGTGAAGGTCGTCATCCCGTATACACCGCCGGCGCAGACGCCGTGCGGGGTCGCCGAGGCCGACAATGCGGCGTATTGCGGCGTTTCAGAAGGGGTGTACTACCACGCGGACTTCCTCGATCGACACCTAAGCGACGTGGGAGAGTTTGCTCCCATGTTCATCCTGGCGCATGAATGGGGGCATCACGTCCAACATCTGCTGGGTCTGTCAACGGCCGCCGCTGGCTCCTGGCCCATTCAAGAAGAGCTGCAGGCCGACTGTCTCGCCGGCTCGTTCACTCGCCACGCGAGCGACCAGAAGCTCACGGGGATGTCGAACCTCGATCAGGCGGCGCTATCGCTGTTACGTCTTGGCGGGCGCGCCCCGTGGTTCGATCCCAATGCTCATGGACGTCCGGGGCAACGGCTGGACGCGATGCTCGAAGGTTACAACCGCCGGACGTGCACGGCCGACGAGTTCTTCCTGGCCCTTGGCGTCGACCGCAACACCTTACAGCTGCTGCCCACACCGTACGTCGGATCGCTGAAGGATCATGTTGAGCGCGCGGTTGGGCGATTCTCGCTGATGAACGTCGAGCGCACCCCGATGCTCGTGCGCGCGTCGGCCGTGGAAGCGCTGGAGATGAAGTACCGCGCGGTCAACGGCGCGGAGGTCACGTTTACGCTGGCCGCATTCGACTCTCCAGAGTCGAGTCAGATGTTCTGGTCGGCGCTGATCGCGACTCTCGCCAAGAATCAGGCGAAAGAGATTCGACGGTCGCGGGTTGCCGCCCGAGACGGCGGAACGCCGCTCGGATCGATTGTGGTGATGCAGGGCCTGAAGGAGATCGTCCTGTGGACCAACGAGCACCTCTTCGGAATGGTCGAAGGTCCGAATGACGTAGCGTGGGAGTTCGCCGTCGCGGCGCTCTAACCCTGTCACCGACCGGCATCCTTGGTCGCGCTCCCGCCGGTGCTGTCAGGCTGGCGGCCACCGGTCGAGGGGGATCGAAACCCCGCCATCGACTCTGCGGCGCCCCGCAGAAGCGTCCGCTGCACTGCGCCGACGCCCTCGCCCGCGCGACGCGACGTCGTCTGCGACGCGACGAAATCGATCACTTTGAAGTTGGTGAAGACAACCCGCGCGCCGCCTACCGCGCCGATTCCCATCTGTCCTTGAGGCGCCGTCGGCGCGGTGTGCGATTGGAGGAACATTCCATTCAGGAATAGACGAATGTCCCTGCCGTTGATCTCCACAGCGATCCGATTCGTCGATCCGATGCCGGTTCGGTACGGCGGAGTTCCCTGTTACGGGAATGAGCGCTGTGTAGCTTCCTTTTCCGGGCGCCCCAGTAGTCCGGCCGAGCTCGAACGTTCCCGTAATGATGCCGTGCGTCAGGGCGTAGATATAGTTCTCGCCCGGAACAGCGCCGAAGATCATGCCGAAGCCTTTCTCGCCGCCCCTCACGACGCGCGCCGACACCTCATACCGCAGGTGAACGGGATGAGCGCCCGCGTTGAACAAGAAGACCACGCAGCCGGTCGAGCCGGGGCTCTCCACGACGTAGCCGCCGTCTGTGTATTCCTGGATGCAGTCTGCTGTCCGGCCCACGGCGAAGTTCTTCGACGTGGCCATGTCGTCGTCAACGACGGTGCGCCCGCCGGACGTCAGGACGTTCGGCGCCGTTGGGAGCGACGAGATCGCACCGGCAGAGGAGATATCAGTGACTCGGACGTCGCTGAAGACGACCTCTTGGTCGAGGGCGTTCACATAGAAACCGATCTTCCCTCTGAGATCGTACGGGGCGGTCGCCGAGGTGAGCAGTTGACCGTTCGCGGACACCTGCAGCTGGCGGCCACGAATTTCGACGGTCAGTCGATTGCTCGCTCCTCGACCCTGTCTGACGGCCGGCGATCGCGTCCAGCTCACGAGGTTGGTCCACACGCCGTTTTCGATGTGGTTGAGGAGGTAGGAGCCCTCGCCGGAGATGGCGAACTTGTGGAAAGCGCTCCCATCGGAGGCGAAGATCAGACCGAACGGGTCGTTGACGTCGCCTTGACGCAAGCGCACGGTCGTCTCCAAACGGAGGTCTCCTGAGAATACGCCTGCGAACGGCAGCAACAAACGGCACGTGTTGGAGGCCGACGCGCCCCGGACGATGTAGCCGCCGTCGCCTTGCACGCCGACACACTCGCCGTCCTTGACGGGATTCCACGTGGTCGATCGAACGTCGTCTTCGAAGAGCACCTTGCCGCCAGACGCTCGCGTGCCTGCGGGGGCCTGTAGCGTCCGTGCGGGCAGCGAGCCCGTCGATACGACGATTATGAGCGCCGCGAGGGCGGCGGCGACCCTGCCGAACGATTGCATGGCGTCCTCCAAGATCGGGCTCGCGTGTGGCCCGACGTTTACGTGGTCGGTCAGTCTATCGTGCTCGACTCACACAGGTGAATCCAACGATCGCCGCGCCTGCCTGACAGCGCTGCGCAGCGACTGGATGGTTCGTTCGAGCGCGGCTCTGGCGTGCGCATCGTCCACTCGATACGCGCGTCGCTTCGCGAGCGCGAGTTGCACCTGCCTGTTGTGCAGTGCCGCCGTATGCAGGCATCGACTCACCTGGCCCGACGCGAGCATCGATACGTAGCGCGCTTGTCGTTGAACGAAACTCTCGAGTAACGCGAGCTCGTGGGGCGTAATCGTGTCGCCGGCGAGCGCCGCTTCGGCGCTCAATTCCCGGTGGATCGCGCGCCGCTCGACGGCCAGACTGCGGAGCGCGATTCCAGCCAACAGCAGCACGGGCAGGCTCAACGCGATCCACGCGCGCACGAAGGCCGGCCCGCCCGACAGCGCCGCCCCGTTCGACAGACTGTGGAACAACGCGTTCGCGACGATTGCGGCGCCGAGCCCCCCGATCACGAGCGCCGCGCGCACGCCCCGTCGGTGCGCCTCAGCGGCCGCCGCGCCAAGCCCCAGTCCGGAGAAGGCTGTGAAGACGCCGTGGGCGAGTCCTGCCAGCGCATTGTCTATGGCGGCGCGCTCAGGGCTGCGCAGCAGCCGAAGCGCAGACGCATCTCCTGCCCATAGCTCTCGAATGAACGTATCGGCGACGCTGAAACCAAGACCCACGGCGACCCCGTACACGAGGCCGTCGAGTGCGTCGCTCAATTCAGACCAGCCGCGTATACGGGCCACACCTGCGAAGATGCCAGTCATCGCAACGAGCGCAGCGAGCTTTGCGGTCTCTCGAGCCGCGGCGCCTGTCCAGAGATCGAGCTCCAGAACCACCGAGCTCACGCTGACACGCAACGCGCCAGCTGACAGCGCGCCTGCCAGAAACGCCGTTGCAAGCGCCCACACGGGCTCTCGCTCGTTCAGATCGAGAAAACGGACGATGGTCAGATAGAGCCAGGCGAGGCCGAGGGTCAGCGCGAGCTCGTGGAGGGATCCGCCCAGCATCTTTTCGAGGCGCGACGACAATAGCACAGCCGAATTGGAGTCAGAGTCCATTTCTGGCGGAAGCGCGCCGCGAACAGGGGTCGGCGAGTGCCTCGCGGACCCAGTGATAGTGTGGAGCGTCATGGTTGAAGCATTCATGTTTTGTCCGCGATGCGGGCGTCCGATGACTGACCGGCCCGCGGTCCCTGAAAACGGCGCGAAGCCCGGGCGTCGTATCTGCTCCGACGTCGCCTGCGGGTTCGTGCAGCGCCGGAATCCGACACCCGCCGTCGGCGCGCTGGTCGAGCACGAGGGCGACATCGTCCTGGCCCGCAATGCGCTTTGGCCGGAAGGCTGGTTCGCGTTGATCACGGGCTACCTCGAAGGCGGGGAAGACCCCAAGACGGCGGTCGCGCGCGAGGTCAAAGAGGAATTGAATCTCGACGCCATTGCGACGAGCGTGATCGGAAACTACATCTTCGAGCGCAAGAACGAAGTGATGCTGTGCTACCACGTAGTGGCCACCGGCGAGGTTCGACTGAGCGCAGAGTTGTCCGACTATCGCCGTTACAAGCCGCAGGAGCTGCGGCCCTGGCCACGCGCCACGGGTTTTGCCGTCGCCGAATGGATGACGTCCCGCGGACTGCCGTTCGAATACGCCGATTTCCCAGGAGCGGTCGCGTGGCTCGCGGACAGTAACAAAGGTCGGTGACCATCATGTCGCGTGTGTCACACTAGCTCGATGAACACGCCGACAGTCGCTCGACCCGGGCGCAACGATCTCTGTCCGTGCGGCTCGGGCCGCAAGTACAAGCAGTGTTGTCTCGACAAGGACGAGTCTGCCTCACGCGAGGCATACGCCAAAGCCATCGCTGAGGCGCCCGAGTCCTCGCCCGACACGGCGGTAACTTCCAAACGGACACCGAAGCACCAGACGCAGCAACCCTGGAAGACCGCCACCAAGAGCGGGTTTACCCAGCGCGTGCGGACGCCGCGGAAGGTCGGGGGAGGTTAACGCGATCGTTTGCCTACCAATATCCAATCATGCGGCCCGCGCCGATCGCGGTAACCCAGCAGAATAGCGACACCCCGCCAAACACCGCCAGTTGCCGTTGCTCTCGCAATGACGGTTCCCGCACTCTCCGTTCCTTCCACGCCGACAACGTATTGAGCACTCCGACGTTGCACAGGCCCAGCGCGATCGCTGGAAACTTGATGTAGAGGAAGGGGTTGCCCAGATACTCTGTGGCGTTCGCCGTGAGGAGGCACAGGCCGCTCGTCGCCGCGACTGCAAAGCCCACGGTGGCCACGGGCACGGTGGGTCCCGCAATCGCGGCAAGCGCGAGATGCCGCCAGACGCCCAGGAGGCGCAGATCGAGAACAAGCACTGCGCCGAACAGCGACGAGATACCGAGGATGTGGACGAGGTTGACGAGGCCGTAGGTCCAGACGCCCGACTCGCGCATGGCATGGCCCAGCGCCGAGCCTTCGAGCCACGCCAGCAACTCGGGCAATCGTCGAACTCGGAGCTGTGCGTTAGTCGCGGTCGGGATAGACGTTGAACGTCTTACCGTTCCAGGTCACGCGCTCGGTCTTGATCTCAAAGCGTTTTGCATCGCGGTTGCGATGCCCGGTTACCGTCACTTTCGCGCCGACCGGAATCACGCCCTCCTTCAGCCCAGCTTGTTCGGTTCGAGCGGGTGGTGCCAACGTGATATCCCAGAGCTGATCGTTGGCGCGTATCTTCATCGTCCCGTGCGGCCCGGACAAACTGACGCCACTCTCGACTGTTCCAGAGAGCTCGAAATGATCCGTGGCATTGCCGCCCCATCCGTGATGGGCCGCCGCCGGAAGCGCGGAAAGCGCAAACGCGAGCACGCCGCCGACGACGGAAAGAGAGAATCGTGAGTGCATCGCTGGCCTCCTGATAGCTGGTGAACCCTGAAGCAGTCTACCGTCGCCGGCCAAGTATCGTTTACCGAGTGCCTGCACCGGCGCGCTCGCCCCGACGGTTACTTGGCGCTCTTCAATGCTTTGTAGTGCGCTTCAATAGGCCCAAAGGGCCCGAAGCGATGCTGTTCGAGAGGGAAACCGTCGGCGAAGGGACCGTACGCGTTGTCGATGGGCTTGGCAGCGCGGTCGGGATAGTCGCGCTCGAGGTTCGCCATTGCGGGCCGAGGCTGTGCGTTGATGAAGGCCGCCACGTCGAACGCCTGATCGTCGCTGAGGTCGGCCTTTCCGAGCGGCATTCGCGCTTTGATGAATCGAGCCGCGGTCAGCACGCGGTGCATGCCCGCTCCATTGTTGAAACTGTCGGGGCCCCACACAGGCGGGAACAGGTATCCATCGGCCGGATTCGGAGTCGCCGGTAGTCCCGAGCCGTCGGCGCCGTGGCAGACCGCGCACCGTTCTCCGAAGACCTGTTTGCCAGACGCGAGGTCGGCCGCACGACTCGGGGCCGTGAATGCCTTTGGCTCCGTTGCTTTCTTCTGACTCGCGCCCATGGCCGCGTATCGGCCCCCGAGCGACCGGATGTAGGACGCCATGGCCTTCATTTCGACGCTATCGGTGGGCAGCGAGCGCCCGTTCATACTGCGTTGCATGCACTCGTTGATGCGGTCTTCAATATCCGTCATCTCGCCGACGCGGGCCGAGAAGCGAGGAAAGTGCTCCGTGGCCTGCAGTAGCGTGAGCGTGCCTGGTTCGGTCCCCGTGCCGAGGTGGCAGGAGCCGCACGCCATCCGCGTGCCGGAGTAGCGCATATTCGGGTCGGAATGGTCCGGTCCAAGCAGCTCTGATGTCTGAGCGAGTAGACGCCGGCCGTATTCCTCGGTGGCCATAGCCGGCGCGTAGCGCGTCGCGGCCGTCATGCGGGTGTCGTCGACGCTCAGCGTGGCGCCTACAGTGAGCGCCCCGACCACGCAGCAGGTCACGATGACCGCCGTTAAGCCGCCTGGCCTGGGGATGTCGTGGTCAGTCACGTTGACGGGCTCCCATCGGAAGACGGCTCCTCACTACGATCCCGATCATACTGCCGCAGGTTGGCCTGGAACCGATACTTCGGCCGCTCGATCCACGCGCGCAGGTCCGGCCGCACGAGCCACGCGCCGAAGAAGGCCACGCCGAACACGATCGATGAGATCACGATGATGTCGGCAATCACCTTTGACCTCCGCCGCCAGCAGCATCCGGCTTGAAGAAACTCCGAACGTAGCTTCCGACCGCGACGATCTCCGCCTCGTTCAATCGGCCGGTCCACGGGGCCATGGACGTCCCTTCCACACCATTGCGCAGGGCGCGCAGGCTCTCGGCAAGGCTGGGCCGCTGGATGCTGAAGTCGGTCGGGGCCACCCGGAGCTCGGGCACAGCAAACCCATCGCCCCCCCCGTTTGCACCGTGGCACTGCGCACAGTTGTCTGCGTAAACACGCCCTCCCATTTCGGCTAGGTTCGCTGGAAGGGAAGCCTCTTGGCGAGGGGCGTAGAGTCCGCGAACGGCGCGTGCGAGAGCCGCAAGGTCCTCGATCGAAAAGTCGCGCCAGGCCTGCATCGCGGTTCCGTCGACACCGTTCCAGAGAACGCGGCTCAGGCGGGCCATGGTGTATTCGTGTTCTGAAAGGTTGGTGGGCCTCGGAACAAGTTCCGGCCGTCCTGGACCATCAGCGTTGCCGCGCGCCCCGTGGCAGCCGGCGCAGTTGGCGGCGTACAGCTTCAGCCCGCGGCTTTCCTCGCCTGTAGCTCCAAGCGTCGGGGCGTTGCCGCCACGCCGCGTCCGGGCTGGGCTCGCGTTGAGCAGGGGAGCGCTGAACGCCATGAGGCCCATCTCGTCGTCAGGGCAGTTACACGCCGTTCGGGCGCGAGCTTCTCCCTCGGGCCCGGCGAGCTCGCGCGCGCGCCCGAGAGAGTCGAGATAGGCAACGAGGTCGCGCGCGGATTGACGCGGGCGGCTGGCTGAGCCGTCGAACAAGGCCGCGTACGACGGCATGATCGAGTCCGGCACGACCGCTCGTGGCGCATACAAGTGCGCGAAGTGCCAGTCTTCGGAACGGGTGGAGCCCACGCGGGCGAGATCAGGGCCGATTCGCCGCGTTCCCCACAGGTGGGGATAGTCGAGACGGGTCTCCCACGCCAGCGTCGGCGCCCCGAATCGCATGATGTCGGCGTGCAGGTAGCGGATCTGCTGCGTGTGACAGTAAGCGCATCCTTCGCGGCTGTAGATGCCGCGACCCCGTTGCTCGCTCGCCGTCAGTGCGAGAACCCGTTCCGGCGACATCGCGCGGGCCTGCTCGGCGAGCACACGTCCGGGCCAGATGCCGAGGAGCACGACGGACATGACGAAGAATGCCACTCCGCCGATGCTCGCCACGAGATACGACATTCTCAGCGCCCGCGACTCCTGGCTCATGACGCCGCTCCGGGAACGGGCGTCATGCGCGGCGCCACTTCAACAACGGGCTCAGCTCCGACGCCTTCGCTGACCTCCCGAAGGCCTGCTCCGCGCGGTCCGGTAGTGAGGCCCAGCAAGAATGCGATGAAGCCCGCTCCAATCGGAATCGCAGACAGCGTGCGAACGAGCCAGAACGGTCGCGCGGCCCGGACGGAGTCCAGCCATGGAGCCCCCGATTGCCACAGTCGCGCCTCCACAAGTCCCGCGATCGTGAGGTCTGCAACCATGACGACCACGCCAACGAAGAGAAGCCAGTAGGACCAATCGAGCGCCCGCGCGTTGTACCTGGCCCAGGGGATACGCTGCCACGCATGCGCCAATCCGCCTGCCGCGGCAAACGTTGCGAAGCCGAGCATGGCGAGATGCGAGTGCCCGATCACCCAGTCGGAAAAGTGCACCGCCTGATTGACGGCCATCTGTGCCTGTACCGATCCCTGAATACTGACGGCCAGATAGAAGATCGTGGACATGGCGACGAAACGCAGTCCGACGTCGCGCGGGAACGTTCCCGAGCCACGAAGCGACAAGAGCAGATTGGCGACGACGATCACCACGTCGATGCCCAGAAGCGCCGAGGCCGCGATCGCGCCGAGCTGTGCTGCCATCGGAATGACGGAAAACACGTAGTGATGCGTCCCGTTCAGTGGGTACAAGAAGAACAGCAGCCAGAAGCCGAGCATCGATAGGAAATGACTGAAGATCGGCCGGCGGCTGGCGGCTGGAATCACGAAATAGATGATCGCGAGCGCCAGCGGCGTGACGAAGAGGCCGACCGCGTCGTGAATCCACAGCCCACTGAAGGCCGCGCCCTGTGCCCCTGGCACCAGCTCCGGCACGAAGTTGCCCATGGGGTACGCCAACAGCGTGAAGACCAGAGCCCCGATGACGTACCAGCTCGAGACGTACAGATGTTCCAAACCTCGTGCGAAGAAGGGGGGCAGGAATTGCACGGCCGCGAGGACCAGGCCGACGACCACGAAGCCGTCCACGACGGGGGGGAACTCTGCCCACTCGAGTGGCTGGCTGAATCCGGCGAGCACCAGCGTCCACCCGGGCGCTATCACCGCGAAGTTCCACAAGCCGAACAGCCAGCGCCCCAACCGTGGGCTTGTGACCGCGCGACCAGTGAGTAGAGGGACCGCGTGGTACAGGAACGCAAGAAACGCGTTACCGAGCCAGCCAAGCATGATGCCCTGGGTGTGCGCGTATCTCAGCCTGCCCCAGCTCAGCCAGGGTGAGCCCCCCGCCAAGTCTGGCAGCAGCAGTTCGACCGAGACGAGGACGCCGAACGCCACCGAGACGAGCAGCGTGACCAGGGCCGCCAACCCGTGCGCGTGGACGAGGCGCGTGTCGACTGTGGGCGACCTCTCCACGCGGGCGGACTGCCGCATGATCAGAGCGCGGTTAGTAGCGTGTAGCCGAACTCCTGTGAGCGATTCACCGCGACCACGCCGGCCACAACCAGGTGGCTATTCGGGATCAAGTTCGACACGAACTCCTTGTACAACGCGTCGGCGTCGCCTTTGACTGCAGCGGCGACCTGACCAGAAATGAAATGCGTCGCCATGTCGCACACGGCGAACTGTGTGCCGCGCTTGACGACGGAGTCGATGGTGTTACCGAGGTTCGACAAAGTCATTCCGTAGTCGGGTGAGTTGAGCAGGTTCGTCGAAGGCGCCTGCTTCGTCTTGGGATCGGTGAACTGTACCAGGTCGCTCATGGCCTTCCCGTACTTCTTCCAAATCGTGTCGTTGTAGGCAAACACGGTGGCGAAGTGGCGCAGGCAGACGACGATCGCAAGGTCGCTCTCGTTGAGCGCGTATCCGGACTTGTTCGCAACGTACAAATTGTTGGCGTACAGCATCCCCTCACCGGCTCCGGCTGGCGTCGCGGCGTCTATGAAAGTGCGGTGCTTGCCTGGGACGGCGTTGAGCCAATCGTCTTGTGCGTGGCGGGCCGGCTGAAACCTCCCGGCGGGCGCCTGTGCACTGGCGGTTTTCGACCCGATCGCGAATGCGGCCGCCGCCGCGCTCAAGCCAGACATTAACGAGCGACGCGTCCATGCGGAGTTCTTCATACTCGTTCTCCTCCTCGCAACATCCGTTGCGCGCAGAATTATACCTACTGCGGGGCTGCCCAGCCGCGATGGGGTCGTGCGATGTGGGACTGAGTCAGGAGTCGCTTGAACCGGCGATCGCGCGTCAGTCTTCGGACGGCTTCAGCCGGACCTCGACGGTCGTCTGCGACGCAACGGGTTGGCCATTGATCGTGGCGGGTTTGTAGCGCCAACCACGAGCGGCCTCGAGGAGGATCGGATCGTAGGCCGGATGAACGCTGCGCTCTCTCGTGGCTGCCGTGACTTTGCCTTCCCTGTCGATCCAGAGCCTGATGGTGCCCGAAAGGGCTCGCCTCGCAGTAATGACATCCGGCGGCCGCCACTGGGGGAATACCTGAGTGATCGCGACGGGGGGCGTGGTCGTGGGGGCCTTTGACGGCTCAGCAGGGCGCGCCTCGAGCGAGCCGGCCGGAGCTTCCGGGGAAGCCGTTGGCATCGGGGCAGCCGAGGCCACAGGGGGCTGCGCCGTCGGCTGAGCTCGCGCCAGGTCGACGAAACCGGTTGCGAGGAGCCTCAGATCCCCAAGCTCACGATCGTCCTTGAGCATGGGGTCGTTCAGCAGGCGTAATACCACGTCGAAACGTTCGGTTGCCCGGTCACGCGCTCCGTCCTTGTACAACGCGGTCGCTTCTGCGAATGTGCTTCGAACGATTGGGGGCAGAAGCTTGCGACGAGAATCCGTGAACATCGCCACGACGCGTGGGGCCACATCGTTGGGATTCGGCGTGAAGAATGGGTCGGCGGCAACTACAAGGGCAACCGCGCTCGCGGCGGCATCGACGCGCCCGAGCGCAACGAGGCAGAGCGCACGGTACTGATGAACTTCCGAGACGCTTTCGGTTGCCGGAACCTGATCGAGCAGCTTGAGCGCGTCTTCGTAGGCGGCATTGGCGTACAGAGCTTTCGCGTCGGTGAGCGGGCTTTGCGCGGCTACCGGCCCACTCGCCCCCACAATGAAAGCGACCCAGATTCCAACGATTGCGGCGCGGCTGATCATGATCCCTGGTTCCCTCGAAAGATCTTAAGCGACACGGGCGCCTCGCATGGCCAGACAATAATGTCTGTTTCGTTGGGACGATCAGGCCGGGCCGTGGCCCTCCTCGGCGGTTGGTAGGCTCAGCGGCGCATCGACGACGTCGCTCTTCGCCCGCGAAGGTCGCCGCGCCATCAATCGCTGGCGCGCGCCTTCGATGTACACGTAGTACACGGGCGTGATGTACAAGGTGAGCAACTGCGACACGAGCAAGCCGCCGACAACAGCAAGGCCAAGGGGGCGACGTGATTCGGCGCCGGCGCCCAAGCCGAGCGCGATGGGCACCGTCCCCACAAGTGCGGCCATCGTGGTCATCATGATAGGCCGGAAGCGCACGAGACAGGCCTCATGGATTGCCTCGGCCGGAGATTTTCCGTGCACCCGCTGCGTTTCAACGGCGAAGTCGACCATCATGATGCCGTTCTTCTTTACCAGCCCGACAAGCATGATCACGCCAACGAACGCGTACAAGTTGAGCTCGGCCCCGAAGATGATGAGCGTCAGCAATGCGCCCAACCCTGCGGCCGGGAGCCCCGACAAAATCGTGAGCGGATGGGTGAAACTTTCGTAGAGCACGCCGAGCACAATGTAGATGACAACGATCGCCATCAGGAGCACGAGTCCGAGGCCCCGGAGCGAATCCTGAAACGCCTGCGCGGCGCCCTGGAACGCGAGTGAGATCGTGGCCGGCAGCGTTTCGGCGGCCATCGTCTGAATCTGGCTGACCGCGTCGCCGAGTGCAAAGCCTGGCGCGAGGTTGAACGCAATCGTCACCGCCGGTAACTGGCCGAAGTGGTTCACCTGGAATGGACCGACGGCCGTCTTCAGCTTGGCGACAGACTCGAGCGGGATCAGACGCCCGCTGCTCGACCGGACGTAGAGCAGAGACATCGCGGACGGGTCATTTTGAAACTCCGGGGCGACGCGCAGGATCACCTGATATTGATTGTTCGGGGCATAGATTTGCGACACCTGTCGCGTGCCGTAGGCGTTATACAGAGCCGTCTCGACCTGGTTCGCCGTGAGCCCCAGCATGGAGAGCTTGTCTCGGTCCATCTCGACAGTGACCTGCGGATTATTCAGCTGAAGATCGCTGCTCACATCCTCGAAGCCCGGCGTCTGCCGGAGCCGCTGCTCGATGACGGGCGCCCATTTGTAGAGCTCGTTGGTATCGGTATCCTGCATCGTGAATTGATACAGCGCTCGGTTCTGGCCCCCTCCGCCAAGATTGATCGGGGGCTGGTTCACCATGAATGCCCGAACGCCCGGAAGCTGTGCGAGCTTCGGCCGCAGCCCGGCGATGACCTCGTCGACCGTGAGCGTCCGCTCGGACCTCGGCTTCAGCTCGACGAACATTCGGCCGGTGTTCGAGCTGCCGGCCGCGTTGCTGCCGACCAGGCCGACGTTGACGCCGGCGCTCAAGACGTTGGGATCCTTCAAGACGATGTCGGCCACCTTCAGTTGGTGCTGCACCATGTCGTCGAAGCTGATCCCTTGCGCGGCTTCAGTATTGACGTTGAACCGACCCTGGTCCTCGCTCGGCAGGAAGCCTTTCGGTACGACGATGAAGAGGTACACCGTGGCGACCAGCAGTGCCGCGGAGAGAACCATCGCGACCGCGCGATACCGCAGAGTGACGGCGAGCGTGCGATCGTAGAGGTTGCGCCATGCGTCGAAGATCCGCTCGAACGCGTTGTACATCCGGCCGTGCCGTTGGGCGTGTGGAGGCTTGAGGAAGCGGCTGCACAGCATCGGCGTCAGGCTGATGGACACGAAGCCCGACACCAGAATCGCTGCGGTGATCGTGACCGCGAATTCGCGCAGCAGGCGTCCGACAATGCCGCTCATGAAGAGCACCGGGATGAACACGGCGACGAGCGATAGCGTCATCGACAGAATCGTGAATGCGACTTCCTTCGAGCCGTCGTACGCCGCTTGCATCGGCGACTTGCCCATCTCCATGTGGCGAACGATGTTCTCCAGCATCACGATCGCATCGTCAACGACGAAGCCGACCGAGAGCGTGAGCGCCATCAGGGAGAGGTTGTCCATGCTGTATCCCAGCAGGTACATCACCGTGAACGTTCCGACCAGCGAGCCAGGGAGTGCGAGGCTCGGAATGATCGTGGCGGAGATGTTCCTCAGGAACAGGAAGATGACGAGCACGACCAGACAGATCGTGGCCAAGAGCGTCAGCTTGACGTCGTGCACCGACTCCTGGATCGTCATTGACCGATCGCTGCGGACGTCGAGCGACACCGAGGCGGGGAGCTGTTCACGGATGGCAGGCAGGAGCGCTTTGATCGACTCCACGGTCTGCACGACGTTGATGCCGGGCTGTTTCTGAATGGACAGATAGATGCAGCGTTCCCCGTTCTGCCAGCTTGCCGTCTTGTCGTTCTCGACGCCGTCGTAGACGTGCGCGACCTCGTCCAGGCGCACGGGGTTGCCGTTGCGGTAGGCGATGATCGTGGGCCCGTACGCTGCACCGCGCAACAATTGCCCGTTGGTCTGGACGACAAACGTTCGGTCCCCGTAGATCGTTCCGGTGGGAAGATTGACGTTGGCGTCCTGCACGGCGCTTGCGACCTCGTCGATGCCGATCGACCGCGATGCGAGCTCACGCGGGTCCACGTCGATGCGAACCGCATACTTCTGGGAACCGAACACGTTCACTTGCGCCACGCCGCTCACCATCGAGATGCGCTGCGCGAGATTCGTCTGCGCGATCTCGTCGAGGGTCGAGAGCGGTAACGTGGCCGATCGAAGCACGACGAAAAAGATCGACTGGTCGGCGGGGTTGACCTTCTGGTAGGAGGGCGGGGACGGCATCTGCGGGGGGAGTTGCCTGGAGGCCCGGCCGATCATCGATTGCACGTCCTGAGCGGCCGCGTCAATGTCGCGGCTCAGCGTGAACTGGAGCGTGATGTCGGTGCCGCCCTGCGTGCTGGTCGAGTTGATGCTGGTCAATCCGGCGATGGTTGCGAACTGCTTCTCGAGCGGCAGCGCAACCGACGAGGCCATCGTTTCGGGACTGGCACCCGGTAGCGCCGCCGTCACGCGGATGCTGGGGAAGTCGACGCTCGGCAGGTCGGCAACCGGAAGCTCTCGATAGGCGAGGCTCCCGAACACGAGGATCCCCAGCATGAGGAGCGTGGTCGTGACCGGCCGTTTGATGAAGACCGCCGACAGATTCATGGCGCCACCTTGTGTTCCTCGGGCTGCTCGATTTGGCCCTTCACGCTGATTCGGCTCCCGGGCACGAGGCGCAGGTGGCCGTCGGTCACCACGGTCTCTCCGGGCTTCAGGCCGCTCTCGATCACCGTTTCCGTGGCGTTGGCCCGTCCAACCGCGACCGGTCGCAGCTCGACGCTCTGGTCAGCCTTGACGATGAAGACGAACGGCCCTTGCTGGCCGGCTTGCACCGCTGCCGACTCAACTACGATGGCATTGGTTTCGCTGGCAAGCGCCACCACAACGTTGACGAACTGGCCGGGCCAGAGGCGCCGGTCATCGTTCGGGAACGTGCCCTTGATTCTGATCGTGCCGGTCGCCTGGTCGACCGCGTTGTCGACGAACGCGATCCGGCCGAGCGACGGCGGGCCTTCATCGTTCGGGGGAGTGGCCGTGACCCGCAGCGAGCCCCTGGCCATGTATTTCTTCAACTCAGGCAGGCGCGCCTCGGGAATTGAGAACGAGACAAAGATGGGCGAGACCTGATTGATGACCACGAGCGGCGTCGTGTCGTTGGCGCGAACGAGATTGCCTTCGTTTACCATCAAGGCGCCGGTTCGGCCGGAGATAGGTGCCGCAATCGTCGCGTACTGCAGCTGCAATTTCGCACTCTCGACTGCCGCTCGCTCCGCGTTGACCGTCGCGTTGAGCGCGGCCGCCGACGTGCGCGAGGTGTCGACCTGTTCCCGCGTGGCGATCCCGCGATCGGCGAGCTCCTGATAACGCTTGGCCATCGACGCCGCGTTTCCAGCTTGGGCAACATCGCGCTCGAGATTTGCCTCGGCCTGTTGCAGCGCGGCTTCGAGCGGCCGGCGATCGAGGGAGAAGAGGGCTTGGCCTGCCGTGACGTCGTCACCTTCTTTGAAATTGACGGCGGTGAGCTGGCCGGTGATCTGCGACCGGATGCCAACGGTCGAGTACGGTTCCGCGGTGCCGATGACCTTGAGCTCGATCGGCATCGCCTTCTGAATGACCGTTGCTGTCGTCACGGGGACCGCGGCCTGCGCGCCGCCCCTGCCGGTGCCGCGGGTCGTCGTGGCGGTGGCGTCCCCGCCAGCGCAGCCGGCCAAGACCAACGGCACCGTCGCGGTTATTAGTCCGATGGCGAGTCTGCCAATGAGCCCCATGGATCGTTCGTCTTTTGGCCCCCTGACAGGCCCAAGCAGATTCTAATCGAACCGGCGGGCGACCCTCTTATCCAACCAATCACGAATCACGGCGAAAACCTCGTAATTGTTCTTCTCCATTAGCATGAGATTGCCATTTCCCAGGATGCCTGAGTCGCGCAGCCTCAACATGTCCACCGAACACCCCACCTGTTTCAGGAAAGCGACATTGGCCACGGGCGAGCCGCCCGCCCCGAATTCACTCGTAATCCATCCGATTGGGATTCCCTGCAGGTTCTTCCACTTGCGTGCGGGCTCAGACTGCAGCTTGTAAGGGGAGGCGATGGGGCGCGGTGAGTCCGGTGGTGGCGTGTGGTCCACCAGCCGGAACTCCTTCACGTCGCTGACGGGCGGATCGTAGGTGACGGGGCTGGCGGTCAACCCCCAACGAAGCTGCCGCTCGAACGGGTTGCCGTTGATCTCCATGCACATGATGCCCTTGACCAGTTTGGGACGCCGATCCGCGACACCCCACCCAAAGAATCCGCCAAATGCGTGAGTGTGAAGAATGGCGGGTCCGATGCGGTCCAGGAGTTCGACGCCGCCCGGCCAAACGAGGTCGCTATGAAACGCCTCGTCTGCGGTGTTGCCTGACTCGCATGCCATGAACTGACCGATGAACGGATCGTCCATGCCTCCTGGTCCGGGCCACTGCCCGGTCTTGAAGACGTTGGTCGCTTCGACCAATCCCTCCATCGGCGGGACGTTCGGCAAGTGGCTCGGTCCGAGCGCGTCCGGGTGGTACGGAGAACGGCCGTAGCTCGGACGATCGAGCCAGTACACGCTGTAGCCGGCCTGAACGAAGTAGTGCACCCAACCTGGCCGGCGGCCGAGGCCCATCATGTGTGTGCCTTGGGCGCCGCCGCCGTGCACCATTACGACGGGGTAGGGGTAACGTTTCTCGGCCGGAATCATGTACTGCACAAACATCTGGCCTTGTGGGATCGCCCCGTAGGGCATTTGCTTCCGCCCGATCCCCACGTAGAAGCCTCCCTGATCGGCGAGCTTCAGCGCGGTTGACTCCTTGTTGCGGTTGGAATCAACGCCGCTCGTGATCACGGCGGGCGCGGGCGCACCTTTCGTGACGACCGACTCCACGCTATCCCTCATCCAATCGAGGACAGGTCGAAGGGCCTCGCGATTGTTCTTCTCCCAAATCACCATGGGCCCGTTGCCGTGGACCCCTCGCTCACCGAGTCGGACGTGTTCGACGGCGCACCCGGCGGTGCGCAAGGTTGTCGCGATCCCGGGGTCGGTTGCGTTCGCGGGAGACACCTCGGCCGTGACGATCGCGATCGGAATACGACTGAGCTTCGAGAGTTGTTGGGGTCCAAGTCCCTGCAAGGATTGAGGAGGTTGCTCGACGGCGACGATGCCTTTCACCAGGGTGGGACGCTCCTGCACCGTGAACCAGGCGAAGCCCGCGCCGTCGCCGTGCGTCACGAAGATGGAGGCGCCGATTTCGTCGAGCAACAACCCGCCGCGCGTTCCCCACAGCTTCTGCGTGATCGCATTGACGGTCATCGGCTGTCCCATGGACGCAGCCATTTGTCCAATCGCCTGGTCGGTCGCGTCAAGTCTGCCGGGCCATTGTGTGTGGAGGTCGGCAGAGGTGCCGCGCGCCACACGCACGGCGCGATCGAAGGTCGGAGCTTCCACGTCGTAGAGCCCATGTACGAACGGTTGATGGGGATTCCGACCCTGGCCAGGCCGGTCCACGAGATAGACCGCGTAACCCTGCTCGACGAAAAGCGAGGCCCAGCCCCGGCGGCCATCTGGAGTGCTAAGCCAGTCCGTTCCCTGCCCATACCCGCCGTGGACCAGGACGACGGGGTAGGGGTGCCGCACCTGGGCGGGGATCCAATGCTCGACGAACATCTGCATGCCGTTGATCACCGTGCCCCGAGCCAGCGTCGCGCGCTCGACGCCGAACCAGAAGTAGCCCCAGTCAGCGATGTCGAGGATCGCGTCCGCCCCCGCAGCGGCCGCTGAGCGTCCCGCGCCCTGTGCGCTCATTGGGGCTGTCGCTGCTATCAGAGCCCCGGCGGTCAGCGAGCCAAACTCACGGCGGGTCATGACGGTGTCAGAACGATCTGATCCCATGCGAGGTTCTCCTGAGCCCGCAATGCTACCTTCTATTTCCACGCGCGGTGGCCGGATTGGTGGGCACAATGTCCTTGCGCCGCGCGGCCTCGCGAGCGATGCTGAAATCATGCCGAAGCGAGTGGCGCCGACCCCCGACCTTCGGGTGCCGCGTCGTCGCGTCGTGGTGATCGCGTTCCCTGATTTTCAGGTGCTCGACGTAACGGGTCCGCTCGAGGTCTTCGGTCGGACCGCGAGGTGGCTCGTCGAGCGCGGTCATCGGTCGGACCTGGCCTACTCGGTGGAGTTGGCCGCGGCGAAAGTGGGACCACTGACGACATCGTCCGGCCTCAAACTGGTTGCGGACCGCTCGTATCGTGATCTCGGCCGCGATGTCGACACACTGCTCGTGGCTGGCGGACGCGGTGCTCGTGCTGCGTCTCGCGATCGAGCGCTCCTTGCGTGTCTGACGCGTCTCGCACCGCGTGTTCGCCGGCTCGGGTCGGTGTGCACGGGCACATTCATTCTGGCTGCGGCCGGGCTGCTCGAGGATCGTCGAGCCACAACGCACTGGGCGTGGTGCGACGAGCTCGCCCGATTGCATCCTCGGATCGCGATCGATCCCGATCCTATCTTCACGAGGGACGGAAGCGTCTATACGTCGGCTGGCGTGACTGCGGGCATGGACCTCGCGCTGGCGCTGGTCGAGGAAGACTTCGGCCGAGACGTCGCGTTGCAGGTCGCGCGACAGCTCGTGCTTTTTCTGCGGCGTCCTGGAGGCCAGTCGCAGTTCAGCGCCCAGCTTGCCGTGCAGACCTCCGATCGCGAGCCACTCTGTGAGCTTCAACATTGGATGTCCGATCACTTGTGCTCCGACCTGTCGGTCGCTGCGTTAGCCGAGCGCGTCGCCATGAGCCCTCGTCACTTTGCTCGCGTGTTCGCTGGCGAGCTGGGTATGACGCCCGCGCGGTTCGTCGAGCGGCTGCGCGTCGAGGCCGCGCGACGGCGTCTTGAAGAGTCGGCAGATGGAGTCGACGGCGTGGCGAGCGCGTGTGGTTTTGGAAGCCCCGAAGCCATGCGGCGCGCCTTCCTGCGCACGGTTCGTGTGTCGCCGAGCGCGTACCGTAGCCGTTTCAGGGCTTCACCGCTAAACTGAGCCCGGCAGCGTCAATTGAAAGGTCAGTCAGATGAGAAGAATTGCATTCCTCGTTATCGGGTTGGCATACGTGACCGCCTCGGCCGCCGCCGTTCTGGCTGGGCAAAGCCAGGACACGGGTCCCCAATACGCGAACGGGATGAACCTCGTCCGCCCGCCTGACTATCGCGAGTGGACGTGGCTCAGTTCGGGCCTGGGCATGACGTACGAGGGGGAGGGAAATCGGTCAGGTCCACCGACCTTCACGAACGTTTTCGTAAACCCGACCTCCTATCGCAGCTTCATGAAGTCCGGGAAGTGGCCCGACCGTACGGTCTTCATGCTCGAGTTTAGAGGGTCCATCAGTCAGGCATCGATCAATACGGCCGGTAACTTCCAGGGTCCGCTCCTCGGCCTCGAGGCTGAAGTAAAGGACGCCCGGTTTCCGGACGGATGGGCGTTCTTCAACTTTGGTCCGGCCGCGTCCATGAAGGCGTCAACAGAACCGATCGCCGATGCGTCACGCTGCGTCGAGTGCCACACGAAGAAAACGGCAGTGGAACGCACGTTCGTGCAGTTCTATCCGACGCTTATGGAGGTCGCGCGAAAGATGGGGACGGTGAAGGAGGGATTCTAGGGTTCTAGGGTTCTAAGGTTCTAAGGTTCTAGGGTTCTAAGTTTTAGAGTTCTAAAGGTTCGGGGTCGAACCCGTGTAAGAAAGATTCTTCACCAGCGACTACCTTCATCTAGGTGGCTGAGACCGGTCAGGGTCAGGACGCACTCTACGAGCAAGCTGCGGCTACATATGGCGCCGCACTCGAACGGCTCGCGCGAGCGTATGAGCCAGACGCTGACAAGCGCCGTGATCTCCTGCAAGAGGTCCACGTGGCGTTGTGGCGCAGCTTTGCCGGCTTCGAACAGCGCTGCTCGCTGCGCACCTGGGTGTACCGCGTCGCCCACAACACGGCAACGTCGCAGATCACTCGTCGGCTCGCCAACGCCCCGACGCTCGTCAGCCTCGACGACCTGGCAGCCGTGACGGACGGGACTGACAGCGAGCGAGCACTGGATCGCCGCATGGCACTCGATCGGCTCGTCGCTCTCATTCACACGCTGACGCCGCTCGACCGACAGGTGATCCTCCTGTATCTCGAAGACGTCGATGCGGCGTCGATCGCCGAGATCGCCGGTCTTTCCCCCGGTAACGTCGCAACCAAGGTCCACCGCATCAAGCAGATTTTGTCTCGTCGCTTTCACGAAAGAGCCCGCCATGGCGCCTGACGATCTCAACGACGACCTCAATCGCCTGTGGCAGGGTCAGGAGAAGCAGGAGCCTCGCATGTCGCTCGACGAGATCCGTCAACGTGCTCGCAAGTTGGAGAAAAAGATTCGGATGCGCAATCTTCTGGAGTACGGGGGGGCAGTCATCGTGCTGGTGCTTGGCGGTCCGGCCGTGTTCAACGATTCCAGCGTCGCCGTCCGCATTGGAGCGGGTCTCATCATGCTCGCGGCGGTGTACGTCTCCTATCAGATACACGTGAGAGGTTCGGCGCGCACGATGCCCGCTGATTGCGCCCTGACAAACTGTCTCGATTTTCATCGCGCGGAGCTGGCGCGGCAGCGTGATCTCGTTCAGAGCATCTGGTGGTGGTACTTGTTCCCGTTCGTTCCTGGCATGGCGTTCATCCTGATCGGACGGGCCATCGAGCGCCCCGATCGACGTGTTCTGGCTGTAGTGGTTGCGGCTGCCGCCGCGCTGTCGTACTACGCCATCGGAAAGCTGAATGAACGCGCCGCCCACAAGATCCAGCGCATCATCGACGGGCTCGATAGCACACAATAGCCTCCGAAGGCAGCGGTCACACCTCGACCAGCGTTAAGCCTTGCTCTTCGATTCGTTGATAGATGTTGATGTCGACCGGGCGCGGGTCCACGAGCGCCCGGCGGTCGAGCGCCACACGAAACCCTTCGGCGGCGGTCACGCCCTTCAGCTCCGGTGCGAGGTCGTTTCGGAGGAAGAAGGCGTTCATCCCGGACGGCTCGCACACGACCAGGCGGTAGCCTTTCTGCCGCGCCAGCTTCTCGAGCGCCGCCAGTGACGCGCCGAAGTAGCCCTTTGGCACCTTGGTCGGGCGCGGAGTGTCGGGGAGTGTGACAGCACGCTCAGGACCAAACAGCGCGTTGTATTCCACGATGATGAGTCGAGGAGAACAGACGTTCATCGCGTCAAGCAGCCAGTAGTCGTAGCTGTCCACATCGATCGAGAGCAGATCGACCTCACCGGTGATCCCGTGATCCCGTAACAGCGTGTTGATGTTCGACGACGAGACGCTCGCGCATGTCAGGGTGACGTCGGGCCGTGTGCCCAGGAGCATGCCAAGCCCTGCCACATGGGTCGGGTTTGCGTCGACCATCAGCCCGCCCCAGTCGAATTCAAACGCGAGGACGGCGGAGTTGCCGCCTTTCGCCCCGCACCCAATCTCAATGAAGCGCCGACTGGCGACGCCCGCGATCTTGAGCAGGGCCAGCGTGATGCCGTCCTCCTCGTTCTGAGAATGCAGGACGAAACGCCGGCTTATGAGGTTGTGTGGGGAAGAAAAGGCACTGTCGCGGACGTATTCGTCCCGGATGAGGGCGTCCAACTGCCGTCGAACGCGGCGCCGCCATTTGTCTTCTTGCTTCTGGCGAGCCGACATTCCCTCGACCAGCGCGCTCAGTCGATCGAGCTGTTTGTGCTGCGATGACAAGCCGCTCGCGAGCGCGATCAGTTGGTCACGTTGCTCTTGTATGCGTGACTCTGGCGGGTTGCCTGAGAGCGAGGGCGCTGGTTTAGGGTCCGCGCGCTTCCTCAGCCCGAGCCGTTGTAACAACTGAAACCAGATATTCTGTCGATCGCTCATGGCAACTCGTCCGTTGTGTTCTCGGTATACTTCTTCAAGAGCCTTCCTACACTCGCTCTTGGCCTCACTCTGGGATGCAGGGAGGTCGCCTCGTGTCTCTAGCCGGTATTGTCCCCGCACTTTCGAACGTCACCGCCAAGTTCTTTCGTCGCCTGAGCAAGCTGCCCGGGAGGACCGCAAAGCGTCTGGCCGACATCGAACAACTGGCTCGCGTGAGCGTCTTCGTTCGAGTCACGCTCATCGAGCGGCCTCGAACGCGCGCCCGCAAACTCAGCCGCCGCGTCACGCGTCGTGTCGCGTCTGTGTGGCAGATGATTCGTCGCTCGCCTGCCGGCATCGTCGCAAGCTACTACGCCCACGACTGGCTCTTGAGCAATCGGAGAAGCCGGAGCCTGTACCGAGCCTCACCGCCCGCGCTCGACGACGTCCAACGAGGAATCGTCGAGCAACTCACGGCTCGGGGAATGGCCGTGGTTCCCTTCGAAACGCTTTTCACCGACGACGGCCTGTGGCAGCAGATGTCAGCCGACGCGGACCGGTTTAGGGCCGGGGCGGAGGTTAGCCTCGCCCACGTGGGTGCGCCGTGGGGCACGAAAGCCAAGAGGCACTTGTGGCGTCGCTATTCGTGGGACACCGAGTTGGCCTTGGAAGACCGGTGGCTCGGGCTTGGCGCTTCGTGCCGGATGCTCGATATCGTCAACTCGTATCTGGAGCTGTGCGCAAAGCTGATCTATGTCGATCAGTGGTACACGCCGACGATCTCCCGCGAGGCCGAGCGGACTTCCTCTCAGAATTGGCATCGAGATTTTACGGATCGGCATCTCGTGAAAGTGTTCATCTACTTGACTGACGTGGATGAGGGCGGTGGTCCGTTCGAATACGTACCCGAGAGCGCTGTACGGGGACGGTACAGCCGACTCTGGCCTTGGCGTCCTCTCGGACAGATGTACCCGCCTGCGGAGGAATTCCAGCGTCAAGTGCCTTCGTCGGCGGTGGCCACGATCACTGGGAGGGCCGGGACGGTCATCTTCTGTGACACGAGCGGGTTTCATCGCGGCGGGTTCGCTACCGAGCATTCCAGAATGATGGCCGTGTTCAACTATGCCTCGCCGGCATGCCTCCGATCCCTCGCCACGCGCAACTTCCACGTATTTGGCTCGAACCTCCCGGGTGACTTGCCCAAAGTGGTGAGGTTCGCTCTAAGCTAACGGGATACATCAAAGAGGAATCGACATGCTGACACTCCGGAAGGCAGAAGAGCGCGGTCACAGCGATCTCGGTTGGCTGAACAGCTATCACACATTTTCATTCGGCAGCTATTCCGACCCGAATCATATGGGCTTCCGTGCGCTGCGCGTGCTCAACGACGATCGGGTCGCACCGGGAAAGGGATTTGGCGCCCACGGCCATCGCGACATGGAGATCCTGTCGTATGTGTTGGAAGGGAAGTTGGCGCACAAAGACAGCATGGGCGAGCAGCACGTGCTAGGGCCGAACGAAGTGCAAGCCATGAGCGCCGGCACGGGCGTGATCCACAGTGAGTTCAATGCATCGACTACTGAGCCGACGCATTTCTTCCAGGTGTGGCTCGTGCCTGCGACGCACGACGTGGAGCCTTCGTATCAACAATTCGCCTACGAGCCTGCCGAAAAGCACGGCACGTTGCGTCTCATCGCGGGCCCAGATCGGGGCACGAATCCGCCGTCCGCATTCATTCATCAGGACGCCCGGATGTACGCCGCGGTTCTCGACCCTGGCCAGTCGATCACCTATCCGATTGCAGCAGGACGCCACGCCTGGGTGCAGGGCGCGGCGGGAGACATCGAGGTAAATGGCGTGGCTCTCAAAGAGGGTGATGGCCTCGCCGTGAGCGAGGAGTCCTCTGTTACCTTGCGAGGCGTGGGCGCGAACGGCGGCGAGCTGCTGTTGTTCGATCTGTCATAGGCCTGGTGCCGTATGTCAGACGTCAACGTGCTCGTCGTGTTCTATTCTCGATTCGGCCAGGCCGAGAAGCTCGCCCTCGCCGCCGGCGTGGGCGCGATCCAGACGAAGGCAAACATCCGATTGCGACGCGTGGCTGACCTTGCCGATCGGGACACGATAGACTCCAATCCGGCCTGGAGGGAGAACCTCGCCCGGATGAACATGGACTACGTAGTCCCGCGTCCCGCCGATCCGGTGTGGGCCGACGTCATCGTCCTTGCGACACCGGCTGATTCGACGAGTGAGATCGAGTCCTACATCCACTCGTTGCGATCGCTTGGTTCCATGACGGGGAAGATCGCGGCGCCGCTGACCCCGGGGCACAGTGAAGTTGCGCTCAGGCCGATTTACACAGCCGCCGCATGCGCCGGCCTCATAGTTGCGCCCGCCGCCGCCGACTCCGACGATGCCATCGCAAACGCGAGATCGTACGGCCAACGCGTGTCGCACATGGCTCGTGCGCTCAAGAACCTCGTGTCTTGACCTGCCGTCATCCGGGCCATAATCGGCGCCAAGGAGAACTCATGCATCACCGTGTAAAGCAAATGCTGTTCATTGCGTTCGCGGCGCTGATGTGCCTGCAGCCTCGACCGTCGGCCGCCGCCGACGAGGTCGTCGGCGTGGGTAATTTCTCCCACATCGTGCAGAGCATCGAGCGATCCCTCGCGTTCTATCGCGACGGGCTCGGCTTCGAGGTGACCGTCGATCGCCCGTTCGACGCCAACCCGCTCATCATGAAGCTGGGGAACGCAATCGGCGCGCAGACGCGCTTCATGGTGTTGAAGGTGCCCGGCTCGGACATGGGTGTCGAGCTCATTGAGTACAAGGACATCGATCGCAAAGTGCAACGCCCTCGGTTCTACGATCCAGGAGCGGCAAACCTCGCGCTTCAGGTGCGGGATCTCGATACCCTGCTCGCACGCCTTCAGAAGCTCGGCGGCAAGGTGATCTCGGCGGGCGGGAAGCCTGCGACGATTGGAACCGGACGTTACGTTTTCTTGCAGGACCCCGACGGCTTCGTCGTGGAGCTCGCCCAGGGGACCCCGCCGGCCGACTCGAAGGTCCCGGCGACGAGCAACGTATTGGGCGGGCAGTTCGAGCTGACCGTTGCAGATAGCGCCGAGAGCGTGAAGTTCTACAACGATCTGCTTGGCTTCGGCATGCAGCTCGGCGCGGCGTTCAACGACAACAAGTTGATGGCCGATACCGCAGGCGCTCCTGGCGCCAGTTTTCGACAAAGTCGGGCGAACATCCCAGGCTCGTCCGTGGCCATGACGCTCATCGAGTTCAAGAACATCGACCGCAAGCCCCTCAAGGGCCGCGTCCAGGATCCGGGCACGGCGATCCTCCAGCTGCGGGTGCGAGACGTGACAGCCTTGACGGCGAAGCTGAAAGCTGCCGGAGCGACGGTCGTGACGACCGGCGGAGTGCCAGTGGAGCTGCGCGCCGGTGTGAAGATTTCCGTCGTGCTCGACCCGAACAACCTGATGCTCGAGTTGATTCAGTCTAACTAGCAAGGGCTCATGGGCTCATGGCTTATGGCTTATGGCTTAGGACTCACGGCTCACGGCGAGGGCCAGGGCCGAACGTTAGGCGTGACTCCTAAGCCTTGAGCCCTAAGCCCTAAGCCCTGAGCCCTAAGCCCTGAGCCCTAAGCCTTGAGTCTCAAGACCTACCTGCTGTCGTTGCCCGAACGCCTCGTCCGCTCGACCCTTGGCCTTAGCGCGGGCGTTGCGCGGGAAGTAGGAGAGGTCGCGCTCCCCAAGCACGTCCGCGACAGCCATCTCTATCGCAACCTCGTCGCGACGACTCTTCGCTTCTTGATCGAGCAAGTGGGCGGCGCCGAGGACGTTTACCGAGACGAAGAGGTACTTGCCAAAGACTTCCTTGCCCGGCGTACCGCGGGCAATGCGCTTGAAGCGCTCGGCATCGTCGCGTTTCGCGCCTCGCCAGTGTGGGTCCTGGCCGCACTCGCCGACGTGTGTGGCCTCGGCCGGCACCTGATTCCGGAAATCGCCGATGCGCTCAAGGCGCAGGGCCTTCTCGAGAAGGGCGACCAATTCACCAGCGTCGATCAGATGCTGGACGGGCTCGAGCGTACCTCATCACGCGTCGCCGAGACCATCAACACACCACCGCTCGACGTGCCGACGCTGCGCAAGGAGTGGCTCGCGATCCGCGAGGAGGCCCGCTCGATTCAGCCCGGCGAGCTGCCGTCGAGAGAAACCATCCGTGGCCTGTGGGACGAGCTCAAGAAGGAATCGTCTCGGCAGCATCGCTCGGTGTTCGAGACGTCGTCGATGCTTGCGGTGTCGGCCGTGCAGAAGCTCCCAAGCGGCATTCGCTGGCTGTCGTCATCGGCTAAGGTGGGCGCGACGCGAACAGGCCAGGTGTTCGCCGCGGTTGCACTCGATCACTACAACGAGACGCTACGCGAGATTCAGCAAGTTGGCTTTGTCGCTTATGCCGGCAGGCAGCTTCGCCCCTACGCGCAGGCCGCAGTCCTGCAATTCTCGCCGAAGCGACCGACGCTCACGGAACGGTTGATGCGGGCGTATCCCACGCGTCGCGGAGGCTAAAGCCTCCGCGCGACGGGTTACGGGCCGACCGGCTCGATTCGCAGCAGCGCGCCGTCCTTGGGGGAATCGGTCAAGAGGTAGAGGAGTTGGTCCGGCCCTTGGCGTACGTCGCGAATCCGCTGTCGTAGTGGGACGAGCAGCGACTCGCGGCGCAGCTCTTCCATCTTCTCGTTGAACAGGATGCGCTCGAGATGACCCGTGCCAGGAATCTCGCCTTCGCGGAGCGAACCCACGAACACGTCGCCCTTCCACTTTGCCAGCCGGTCACCCGTGTAGAACGCCATTCCCGACACGGCAATTGAGGGAACCCAGAACACCAGTGGCTGCTCGAGACCTTCACGCCAGAACTTGTCAGACTGCCAGGGACCTGGATATGTGCGGCCAAAGCTCATGATCGGCCAGCCGTAGTTGGCTCCCGGCTTCAGGATGTTGATCTCGTCGCCGCCGTTTGGTCCGTTCTCGTTCTGCCAGACCTCGCCAGTCCCAGGATGGAGGGCCAGGCCGAGTGAGCTTCTGTGGCCGAGTGTGTAGACCTCGGGCTTGTATCCGGCCTTTCCCACGAACGGGTTGTCCGGAGGAACGCTGCCGTCGTCTCGCAGGCGGAGCACTTTGCCCGCGTGGCTGTTGGGATCTTGCGCACCGTTGTTCACACCTCCTGTGGTCATGTACAGCATTCCGTCACGACCAAAGGCCAGCCGGGCTGGGCCGCCTGCGCCGCTGGCGGCCACGAAGATGTCTTTCGTGTCCGTGAGTGCGCTGCCGTTCCAGCGCCCTCGAGCCAACGCGAGCACGGTCTCTTTCTCATTGACCGGTTTTGCGTAGGAGATGTAGACGAAGTTGTTCGTTGCAAACTGCGGATGCAGCGCAATGTCCATCAAGCCCGAGAGGCCGGCGGCGCGGGTGATGGGAACACCGGCGATCGGCTGTGGGTCGAGCGCACCGTTTCGGACGATGCGCACCTGGCCCGTCCGTTCGGTGATTAGCATGTTGCCGCCCGGGAGGAACACCATGCCCCACGGGTTCGACAAACCTTTGGCAACCACGACGACGCGGATCTTCTGCCCTTCGGCCGTGTCGAACTCCATGGGCTTGTCAGGGAGCGGGACAGCCGGGATCCCGGAGGGCGCAACCGGAATATTGTTGCGAAATGGAACCGTCTGCTGGGCGAGTCCGACCGTGGCAGAAAGCACGATGACGAGCGAGGCGACAGGCCAGATCCGCGGGGTCTGCCTCAGCGATCGGATCCTCATAGCGACGTAACCCTCCATGCGCGGCCAGTATAGGCTACCGCGCTGGCTGTATGATCGGCCCGCTACTCGATTCGATACTCAAACCCCCGCGACTCCCAAATCGGCGTTCTTGGGAATTGGCTATTGGGAGTTGGGAGTTTTTCTAAGGAGACACATTTTGTCGATGGAACTTGGACTCAAGGGGCGGACCGCCCTGGTAACTGGCGGCAGTAAAGGCATTGGACGAGCGATCGCGCGGGGCCTGGCGAGACAGGGCGCCAACGTGGTGTTGATCGCGAGAAACCTGGAGCTTCTCGAGAAGACCGCGGAAGACATCCGGAAAGAGACCGGCGTCCGTGTGCTCCCTCTGACCGCGGATGTGACGAAGACGGAGACCGTCGTCGCCGGCGCCGCGGCGGCCAAAGAAGCGTTCGGCACGGTTCACATCGTGGTGAATAACGCCGGTGGCCCGATGCGGCGCATGGACAGGCAGATCCTGTGGCCCGAGGCTGACTGGATCGACGACTTGAACAACAAGCTCATCGGTGCGCTCCGAGTGATGCAGGCTTTCCTGCCGCTGATGCCGAGCGACGGTACGGGTCGCATCATCAACATCAGTGGATCCGCGTCGGTTGCCGTTTGGGCCCCAGCGCTGACGCATGGGCTCAACAATGCGGCCATGAATCAGGCAACGGGCTATCTTGCGCACGATCTGGCGAGTCAGGGCATCACGGTCAACACCGTCGTGCCCGGGCTAGTGGGCACCGAGGGGCGAGAACTGTGGGCCGAGAACATGGCCAAGCAGCAGAATGTCACGAAGGAGGAGTTCGTCACCGGCTTCTGCAAGCGCATGGGCATCCTGTCGGGCCGCTGGGCGACGATGGAAGAAGTGTCGGACGCCGTGCTGTTCCTCGCGTCCGACCGCGCGCGATACTTCAACGGATCGAAGGTCATCATGGATGGTGGCTTGAGCGTAAACGTGCGGCCAGCCTAGGCTAGGACATGATGGTGTGCATGGCATCCTTTCGTTCCATCTTATTGATACTTCTTGCGTCCACTCTTGTCGTTGCGTGTGGCGGTGACTCCTCCAGCTCGACCGCACCGTCGCCTAGCGCACCGTTTTCTCAAACGGACTTGCGAGTTGGCACCGGGGCCGAGGCCGTGGCCGGCCGACAGTTGACGGTCAACTACACGGGTTGGCTCTACGACCCGGCGCAACCGGAACAAAAGGGGCGTCAGTTCGATAGCTCCTTGACCGCCGGCCGTACGCCCTTCGTATTCACGCTGGGCGCCTCGCAGGTCATCCGGGGGTGGGATCAAGGTGTTGGAGGGATGAGGGTGGGCGGTCTGCGCAGGCTCGTCATCCCGCCGGCGCTCGGTTATGGATCGGCGGGCGCGGGCAGCGGGGCGAACGCGATTCCTCCAAATGCCACGCTGGTCTTCGATATCGACTTGCTGAGCGTGCAATGACGGATCCGTCCGTCTGACTGGACGCCTCTAAGCTGCACGGAAAATCTTCCGTGCAAATTGCACGGTTCGATACTTTTCTATACACTGCGTGCGTTCGAGTCTGTCCTGGCCGGCGGCTGGGGTTTGCGCGAAGCCAGGTACGGGAATGGCAACGCCGCCGTCCACAGAACCCTCATATGGATCCAGCAGTTGCCGGCTCACATGCGTCTGCGCCTCCCGCGGCATTCGAGGATGGCCTCGGTGAGCGCCGCCACACGATAGGTGCAGGGAACGAGCCGCTCGAAATCCTACGGCTGAACACCGTCCTCAGCGCGGTTTCGTCGTTCGAGTTCGCGCTTCGCGAGCGCTCCAGTCGGCTCGCGACCTTTCGTCACGATTCCTTCGGTCGCGTGCGCGCGATAGAGCGGCTCGAAAAACTCGGGTCCACGCTCGTCGTCGTGTCCGACTACGTTCGTGGTGTTCGGCTTTCGGAAATTCTGACGGTCGCAGAAAAGCGGTCGATCCCGCTCGAGTTCGCCGCGGCGCGATGCCTGATTCGGCAACTCGTCTCAGCCGTCGCCGCGCTGCACGAAACCGTCCCCGATGTCTGCCACGGGGCGATTGGGCCGGAACGGATCATCGTCACGCCCGATGGGCGTTTGGTCCTCGTCGAGTACGTGCTAGGGGCAGCCCTCGAGCAGCTCCGTTATTCCCAGGATCGATACTGGAGAGACCTGCGCATCGCCTTGCCGGGTACGGTGGGGCCGCTCAGGTTCGATGGTCTGGCCGATGTCACGCAGATGGGGACGGTGGCCCTCGCGCTCATCCTGGGCCGTCGCCTCGGCAGCGACGAATATCCGGAGCGAATCGACGAAGTCGTTGGCTCTGCAGCGCTGCGCTCGTCCAAGGGTGATTGGGCGCCGTTGCCGATCGACCTTCGCGAGTGGCTGGTTCGTGCGCTTCAACTGGATCCCTACGGTTCTTTCGCGTCCGCCATCGAGGCCCGGGCCAATCTCGACTTTGCGCTCGGTGAGGCGTACCCGGTCGTCGAGCTCGCGGGGCTGCGTTCGTTCCTGGCTCGATGCGCGCTGCGCACTGAGGTCGACAGCGTCTCGCCAAGATCCGAGAGCACGCCCACCTCCGTAGGCGTAGTCACACCCACCAAGACAGATCCAGGCGCCGGCCTCGAGGCCCTGAAATCGTTCTTGACTCGATACCCTTCCCGAAGCACTCCCGACAAGGCGCCGCCATCGCCCGCCGTCGCCGCGAACGCAGCGCCTGCCGCGTCTGACGGCTCCGTCAGCGCTCCAGTTGCGACAGTTTCCGCCGCGCCGCAGCCGGCCCTTGCTGCTCCACGCCCGTCGACGTCTGTGCCGCTAGTGTCGCCGCCCGCTGTGCCCGCGGCCACGACTGCGCCTATAGCAACGACGCCTCCACTGCCGCAGCCAACACCGAGCCCGTCCGGAGGGATCGAGGCGTTTTTTCGAAGCGAGAAAGGCGAGAAAAGCGAGAAAGACGAGCGAGTGGTAGCTCCGACGGCTGAAGGAAGACTCTGGTCGCGGCGTTGGCTGATTGCAGGCGCTGTGGGGCTCATTGCGCTAACGACCGGCGTGACGCTCGCCGGTCTTCGATACTTGCTGCCGCTTGCTACCCCGACAACCGGCACTCTTGTCGTGGGCACGAATCCCGGTGGGATTGCCGTATTCGTCGACGGACTCCAGCGGGGCCCCACGCCGATTACGGTCAGCCTGCCCCCTGGCGACCATGTGCTCGAGCTCGTGACAGAGAGCGGACGTCGCCGTATACCGGTCGCAATTACCGCCGGCGGTCAAGTCTCACAGTTCCTCGAGCTGCCCCAAACACCGCAGACATTTGGCGAGCTTCAGATCCGAACCGATCCTTCGCGCGCGTCTGTGACCGTTGACGGGACGTTCTCTGGCCGCTCACCGGTGACCGTCTCTGGCCTCACACCGGGCATGCACACGGTCGTCCTCGAAAACGAATCGGGCCGAGTGACGGAGCAGGTGACTGTGGAAGGTGGAACGACGGCGTCACTCGTGGTCTCGATGGCGCGGCCCGAGGCCACCAATGCCGCGGGTTGGATCACGATCAAGGCGCCGGCCGACGTCCAGGTATTCGAGAACCAGCGATTGGTCGGGAGCAGCCGCAGCGATCGCATCATGCTGCCTGTCGGGCGTCACGAGCTGCAGATCGTGAACGAAGCGCTCGGCTATCGCGCCACACGCTCGGTGACTGTGACCGCGGGCCAGGTGGCCGCCGTAGGCCTTGACTGGCCAGCGGGCTCGCTTGCGATCAATGCCTTGCCGTGGGCCGAGGTCTGGATCGATGGGGAACGCGTTGGGGAAACACCCATTGGAAGCGTCTCGGTGCCAATCGGTCCGCACGAGATCGTCTTCCGTCATCCAGACCTTGGCGAACGTCGATCCTACGCCACGGTTACAGTCGGAGGGCCGACACGCGTGGGCGTGGACTTGAGGGCAAAATGATCCGGCAGAGCAGAATTCGGCTCGTGGTGTGCGGGTGTGCTGCTCTCTTCCTCCTGATACAGCCGCGGGCGAACGCACAGGATTCGCTCACAGCCGCGCGGCAACTGTATGCGTCCGCCGAGTACAACAACGCGCTGACCATGTTGAACGGTCTCCTCGCTGGCAACCCCACAGGCGAAGACCGTCAGTCGCTCGAGCTCTATCGCATGCTTTGCCTGGTCGCCGTGGGCAGCACCGCTGAGGCCAACCGCGCGATCGAAACGATCATCGTTCGCGATCCCCTGTATCGCCCCAACTCGGAAGACGTCCCGCCCCGGCTGCGCTCGGCGTTCAGCGACGCCCGCAAGCGGTTGTTGCCGTCGATCATTCAGCAGAAGTATCTCGTCGCGAAGACGGCTTTCGATCAGCAGGACCTGCCTGCGGCAGCTGAGGGCTTCAAGCAGGTGCTGAGCGGGTTGTCCGACCCAGACATCGCGCCGTTTGTCGAACAGCCGCCCCTGTCAGATCTGCGCGTGCTGGCAACCGGCTTCCACGATCTGTCGTCGAAGGCGATGGCGCTGGCGACCCCGCCGCCGCCCCAGGCCGTGCCAGCGCCGGTCGCGGCGCCTGCGCCAGCACCTGCGGCGCCGGTCGTCGCGCAGATCTATAGTGCTGCTGATCCGGGTGTGATTCCGCCAGTCGTGATTCAGCAAGCCATGCCTCCATTTCCCGGGAAGGTCGTCATGGCGGTGGTTGGCGCGATCGAGGTCGTTATCGACGAAACCGGAGCCGTTGAGTCGGCCATGATGGACACGTCGTTGAATCCGGCGTACAACCGGCTCGCGCTCACCGCCGCCAAGACGTGGCAGTACCGACCGGCCACGTTGAACGGTACGCCCGTGAAATTCAAGAAAAGGGTTTCGGTCAATCTGCTTCCGACCCAGCCGAACCGCTAGGGCAGCCCTTCTGTGGCGCCGCGCACCCACACAAATGCGTACTCCGCTGACGGATCCGTAAGACGGATCTGAGAGTCGGCGACACCATCAGCGCAGCTTCGCTCGCGGTTTCACCGCCGAAACCCATGTCACTTGAAGGATTTGCCACGATTATCGAGGTCGCGCTCCGCTTAGGTACAAAACTGGCACCGCTGTTTCCGGACAGTACACTCATATGGATCCAGCGGTTGCAGCCTCTCCAGCGTCCGCACCGCCGCCGGCATTCGAGGATGGCCTCGGTGAACGTCGGCACACACTCGGTGCGGGCAACGAACCTCTAGAAGTTCTGCGGCTGAGCACTGAGCTCAGCGCCGTGTCCTCGTTCGAGTTCGCGCTTCGAGAACGAACGAGCCGTTTCGCGAACTTCCGCCACGAATCGTACGGGCGCGTTCGCGCGGTCGAGCGATTGGACAAGCTCGCGTCCACGCTGGTGGTCGTCTCGGACCACATACGCGGCGTCCGGTTGTCGGAGCTTCTCAGTATTGCGGAGAAGCGGTCGGTTCCGCTCCAGCTCGATGCGGCGCTCCATGTAATTCGTCAGCTTGTCGCGGCAGCCGCCGCGATGCACGAAAGTGTGCCCGACGTCTGTCACGGAGCGATCGGACCCGAGCGGATCATCATCACGCCCGAAGGCCGCTTGGTCGTCGTCGAGTACGTTCTGGGGGCGGCGCTCGAGCAGCTTCGCTACTCGCAGGAACGGTACTGGAGAGAGCTGCGGATCGCGTTGCCGAGGACCGTTGGCTTGCCCCGCTTCGATGCCTTGAGCGACGTGACGCAGGTTGGGACGGTCGCGCTGGCGTTGCTGCTCGGACGCACGCTTGGTACGCACGAATACCCGACGCAGATCGCTGACGTGGCAGGGGCCGCGTCAGCGAGGTCGGCCGCTGGTAGTCCAGAGCCGCTGCCCGCCACCTGTACGCATGTGGCTGCTCCGCGCGCTCCAGCTCGACCCACGAGGTTCGTTCACGTCACCGATCGAGGCGCGCGCAGATCTCGACTTTGCCATTGGCGAGAGCGACTCCGACGGCGGCGCGCACGCTCTCAAAGCGTTCCTCAGTAAATGCGCGACGCCCGAGTCGAAAGGCGCGTCGGCCAAGCCGGCTGAAGCACCGACGCCGGTCGAAATTGCGCCCGTGTTCGCCGTTGAGCCGCACGTGAGCTTGCCTCCGGTCGCAACGGCCGTCAAGCCTCCGATTCCGGTCACGGCTCCTGTGTTCATGACGCCTCCGGTTGCGGTCAAGCCGCCGACGTCAGCGACATCGACACCGACGCGCGCCGTCGTCGTGGCTCCGCCAGTTGCCGAAAGTCATCCGGCTACCGTTGTCGCGCCCGCAGTCACACAGACACCGACGTGGTCGTCCACGCCGTCGGTGCCGCCGGCCAAGACCAGTCCTTCACCGATCCTGAAGAACGAGTCGTCAACGCCATCGATCGACGTATCGCAACCACTCGGTCCGACAGCGGCGCACGAGCGAGCCGCACGGAAACACACTGAGGAAGGTCACGTGCAGCAGCAACGATACATGCACAAAGACGCAGCCGCTTCGCTGGCCAAGAAGACCAGCGGCTGGCCGCGCCACTGGATGATGGGAGCGGCGGCTGCCGCGCTCATTGCGATGACGACCGGTGCGACTCTTCTGGGGCGCTGGTACATGACGCCGGCAGCAGTTGCTACAGCGACCGGCACGCTCGTTGTGAGTACCACTCCCGATGGCGTTGCAGTGGTCATCGATGGCCAGCACCGGGGCGCCACGCCGCTCAACATCAGTTTGCCTGCCGGCAACCATCTCCTCGAGCTCGTGACCGACACCGATCGCCGACAGATTCCGGTGACGATTACTCAAGGTGGACAGGTCTCGCAGTTTCTCGAGCTGCCCAAGACGACACCGAGCCTTGGCGACCTTCAGGTCCTGTACCGAGCCGTCGCGAGCCAAGGTGACCGTGGATGGCCACTTGTTTGGCCGGTCACCGCTGATTGTCAAGAACCTGACACCAGGAACTCATTCGGTCGTTCTCGAAAACGAGACCGGAACGGTATCGCAGGACGTGACGATCGAGAGTGGGACGATGGCCGCGCTCGTGGTCCCGATGCAGAAGCCACAGGCCGCCAACCAGTCCGGATGGATCGCTGTGGGAGCCCCGGTCGATGTGCAGGTGTACGAGAACCAGCGGCTCCTTGGCAGCAGCCGAAGCGATCGGATCATGGTGGCCGTCGGTCGTCACGATTTGGAAATTGTGAGCGAGTCTCTTGGATACCGCTCAACGCGCACGGTCGAGGTCCAGCCTGGACAGGTGGCAGCGGTCAAGCTCGAGTGGCCGAAGGGAACAGTGGCGCTCAATGCGCAACCATGGGCGGAGGTCTTTGTCGACGGCGACCGGATTGGCGAGACGCCCATCGGAAGTGTCTCCCTGCCGATCGGCACGCACGAGGTTGTGTTCCGTCACCCTGAGCTTGGCGAGCGGCGCTCGAGCGTGACCGTCGGGCTCGGTGCGCCCACCCGTGTAAGCGTCGATCTGAGGACGAAATGACCGCGCACAAGAAAGCATCGCTCGCCGTCTGCGGTCTCGCCGCCGTCGTGTTGGCGATTCCGGCGCACCTCGGGGCGCAGGACGCGCCCGAATCTCTGACCGCCGCGCGGCAACTGTACGCGTCGGCGGAGTACGGTGGCGCGCTCACCATGTTGAACGGATTGCTCGCGACCAATCCTTCAGGGCAAGAGCGCCAGTCCATCGACTTGTATCGCACGTTGTGCCTGGTTGCCGTTGGCAACGCTGCTGAGGCCAATCGAATCATCGAGACGATGATTTCGAAAGACCCGCTCTATCGTCCTGCCAACGAGGACGTGCCGCCGCGCCTCCGCTCGGCGTTCAGCGAGACGAGGAGACGCCTGCTGCCGTCGATCATTCAGCAGAAGTACCTCGTGGCCAAGGCAGCCTACGATCAGCAAGATTTTTCGGCTGCCGCTGAAGGTTTCAAGCAGGTGCTGAACGGTCTGTCGGATCCCGACATCGCGCCTGTGACCGAACAGCCACCACTCTCCGATCTGCGAGTGTTGGCGACGGGGTTCCACGACCTCACGTCGAAGGCTTCGGCGCCGCTTCCAGCCGCCGCGGCGGTCCCCGTGACGCCGGAGGCTCCCGTCGATCGCGTTCCCCGAATCTACAGCTCCTCCGATGCGGCCGTTGTTCCGCCAACCGTCATTCGACAGGTGATGCCGCCGTACCCGGGTAGAGTCCTTGTCGGTGGAGTTGCGACGATCGACGTTCTCATCGACGACCGGGGCACCGTCGAAGCAGCCTCAATGGAAACATCGTTCAACCCACAGTACGACAGGCTTGCCCTTGTCGCCGCTCGATCGTGGTTGTATCAACCAGCCACGCTGAACGGCGTGCCGGTGAAGTTCAGGAAGCGAATTCAGATAACGCTTGTGGCGAATCGCTGAGCGGCATCACCGCTAAGCGCGATCGTCCCTAGCTGTCGTGATGTGGCCGTCTCACTCAACAATGGAGCGTGGAATGCTTCGTCTGTTCGTGTGCCGCGGCCTGCTGGTGCTGTCAGTCGCCATACTGGCCAGCGGGTGCAGTGACGAGTCTGCCGGAGGGGGAAGCCCAACCGGGCCCACGCCGCCGGTGACGACCGCGCCGCCGCCTGCGTCTGGCGTCACGAACATTTCTGGTAACTGGTCCGGTGGTCAGTTCGGTTTCCAGCAAAACGGCGTTCACTCGTTTTCGAACATTACCGCCACCATTACCCAAAGCGACCGTTCAGTGAGCGGATCTCTAACCTTCACGAGTCCGGGATGGGAAGGCTGGCACGCCACGTTCACGGGCTCGCTGGCCGGGAACGCCCAAGAGAGCCAGTTTGTCGGCAATTTCATGGTGCAATCGAACTCGACGACCGGCACGGGCATCTGCTCGGGGCAGGTCGTGTTCGCAGGGCGGAGCACGTTCAACGCGATGCACTGGGAGGCGCTGACGATGACGATGGTGTCGAACGTGCCGACGCAGCCCTCGACTGCGTGTCGCGGCGAGGTGCTGACCCTCGTCACGAGTCTCCTTCGATAGCCCGTCGACGAAACCTGGTAGCGAAACCGGGTTTAGTTTTGAGTTGATCGGCTCTCGAAAACCAAACCCGGTTTCATTTCGGCGGTGTCGCAGCGCCGAACACCTTCATAGCCGCGGCAATCATTCCGGAGACATCCGAGACGTTCGCCGGTATGACGACAGTGTTGCTTAGACGAGCCAGCTGGCCGAACTGGGTGACGTACTGCTCGGCGACGCGCAGTTGCACGGCTTCGATTCCACCGCCTACCTGGATGGCTGCGGCGACCTCACGCAGGCCCTGCGCTGTGGCCGAGGCGACCGCGCGAATGGCGGCAGCCTGGCCCTCAGCCTCGTTGATGCGCTGCTGCCGTGTGGCCTCCGACGCTTTGATGACTTGCTGTTTTTCGCCTTCAGCCGTGTTGATGGCCGCGTCACGTTGACCTTCTGAGGTCAAGACGACCGCCCGCTTTTCTCGCTCGGCGCGCATCTGCTTTTCCATCGCCGCAAGAATGTCTGCCGGCGGCTCGATGTTCCTGATCTCATACCGCAGCACTTTCACGCCCCAGGGCTCCGAAGCTTTGTCCAGCTCGCCGACGACCTGGAGATTGATGCTCGTGCGCTCCTCGAACGTGCGATCGAGGTCGATCTTCCCGACCTCGCTTCGCAGCGTCGTCTGCGCAAGCTGCGAGATCGCGAACACGTAGTTCGATATGCCGTACGACGCACGCTCCGGATTGAGAACCTTCATATAGAGGATGCCATCGACGCCGACCTGGACGTTGTCTCGCGTGATGCAGACTTGAGCCGGAATGTTGTACGCCTGTTCTTTGAGTGAGTGTTGGTAGCGGATGACGTCCACGAATGGCACCAGGATGTGAAATCCGGCGTTGAGGGTCGCTGAATACCGACCAAGACGTTCGACCACGTACGCACTCTGCTGTGGGACGACGACAGCCGTTTTGTACAGGATGAACAACACCAGCAGAGAGACGAAGACGAGAACGACGAGAGGACCTTCCACGTTCACCTCACTCCGATTGGATGTCGAGCACGAGGCCGTTGACAGCCACCACGCGGGTTCGTTGCCCTGGGGTGAGTGGCGCGGCGCCAACGTTCCGGGCCTGCCATGATGATCCACGCAGCTCCGCCCGGCCATACTGCCCAGGCTCGAGACTCGCAGAGGCGAGCGCGACCTCGCCAACCAGTGTGTCTACGCGGTCTGGTCCTTCGCCCTTCCGCAGCCGGTCGAGCAGCGGTTTCCGGAACAGGCGCAGGGCGACGATGGCGACCACAGTGAAGAGCAGCCACTGCAGCCACAGAGGCTGAGCGAGGCCGACGAGCTCGAGAACGCCAACGACAAGAGCCGCGACGCCGAAGAAGATGACGAAAAAGCCTCCGGGCGTGGCCAGCTCAATGGCCGCTAGCACGAGCCCAAGGATGACCCATATCCACCACGTCATAGCTCAGTCGCCATCGCTGTGAATCACCACAAGTCTGTGCATTACTGGGCCGAGCGCGTCCAGCTCTGTCGTCCGCCAGAGCGCAGGCTCACTTCGATAACGTTGCCGACGACGCGCCCGACGAATTCTTGCCCGGCCCCAGTCATCGTGATCTGGTCTCCGACGAGCTTCCCGGAGATGGGCGCGGTTTGGTTCCCGGTCGTCAGCGTGCCAGATACCATCTGGTAGTCCTGCTTGAGCGTCACAGAACCTTCTGGGAGGCGCCACGTGCCGGCGACCTTCGCCGGAACGATCCAGAGGAGTGCCGTGCACCAGCTCACACAATCTCCGCCGATTGATTCGGTTTGATCTGGCGTCCACCCCTGGACGCTGAAGGTGTTCGAGACGATTCGAGTGCCGGGCCTCAGGTCCAGGAACTTCGAGCTGAGCTGCATCATGTTGCTAGGCAGCAGAAAAAGCGCAGGTACCGTAGCCTGCGAGAAGTCGTGCGCGAACATGTCGCCCTCGACAAACGAGGCTTTCTCGGCCACTCCGGCGGCGGTGGCGTTTTTCCGCGAGAGCTGCACCATCTGGGGGTTGAACTCCACGCCAAGCGCGCGCGCGCCACGGCGGGCGGCGCCAATCACGTTGCGTCCGTCGCCTGACCCCAGATCGACGACGAAATCCTGAGGCGTCACCTTCGCCATGTCGAGCATCTTTTCGACCAGCTCCGGCGGGGTCGGGACCCAGACCACGTCCTTGCCGGGTTGCCCGACCTGCGGTTGAAACGGCTCGCTCTGTTGTTGTGCTGACGCCGAGGCAACTGACGTCGTCACGGCCAGCACGCACATCATCAGGCGTATGCGTGGGATGGTCACCGGGGCATTATGGCTCATCCGCCCGGGCTGCGGGCGGCCGGCAACCCGGACCCGCTATTGGATCGTTTCGCCTCGCGGGGCTGGTGGTGCGCTGAGCGGCGCGAGACGGGGTGTGGCGGTCGCTGGCGGGGCGGTGGTTTCCTTGGTGCCCTCGAGGAGCAGCGTGACTTCGGTCGGCGTGCCGTACGACACTTCGACCGACTGACGGCGTTCCCCCAGCTGCGGATGCCGCACCACCACTTCACGCGTACCGATCGGCACCGGTACTTCGGCCATCGGAACGGCCCCTACGTGTTCGCCTTCGATCCAAATCTCCGAGCCTGGCGTCGCGTTCACTTTAAGTCGGCCCGACGGAAGCGCAACGGTGTGAGAGGTCAGTTGCCCGGAGGTGATGTCGAACGTCGATTCCCCGTGGTAGTTGAAACGTGAGTTGACGAGCTCGACGCGATGACGTCCCGGCGGGAGGAAGACCTGCCGATCGTCTGTTGATCCGATTCTCCGACCGTCTGAATAGAGCTCGAGCGGAATGCGCGAGAACACGGCGAGCATGCCGGACGTGGTGCCTGTCCCTGCCGCTGCCGGGCTCGCGACTCCTCGTCCCGGTTTGGCGGCAATCTCGATGGACTCCGGGGGTGTCACGGCCACTGGACGTGGACCTGAGCTACGTCCAGGCGGTCTGGTGAGCGGTCTGAGCGCCAAGTTCTCGACGGCCTGGGCTGCTCCGGCTAGAGCGTTCGTGGACTTGGTGAGGGCGGCGCTCGCACTCGCAGAAGCAGGTGTTGAGCGGCCAAGCACGAAGCTCAAGATCATGGCGGCGCCAGCGACTGCGACGGCTACGAGGGCAGCAGCGATCGCCCATTTTCGCCATCGCGGCGGACCCTCCTCGACTTCGGTTTCGGGTTCCCACACGTCTGCGACAAACCGCTCCCCGAAAATGCTCTGCGACGGTGAGAACGGCTCGGCAAGAGGCATCTCCGATGGGACAGTTGGAGTCCCGGCCTCGTTCGCGGCGCGGGGCTGTCGAGCAACCTCACGGAGTTGGGACACCTGCGCTCGAACCTCGGCGAGCTCTTCGGCGCGGCGGCGCTCACCTTCTTCGCGCAGTTTCGCCACTTCCTCTTCGAGGCGCTGGTTGGCGTCGGCGCGCGCGCGTTCCGTTTCCTGCTGCAGATGCGCTTCGGCTTCGGCCCGAATGCGCGCGGCTTCCACCTCGAACGCTCGAGCGGCGGCCTTCTGAGCGGCGGAGTGCACTTCGCGGGCGGCCTGCTCGCGAAGCGTCTCCGCTTGCTGTTGGGCCTCCTGCTGTAGACGACGGGCTTGCTCGGCTTGCTCCCGCACGTGAGCAAGCTCGGCGCCAAGGCGTGCCTCGGTTTCGGCTCTGACCCGTGCGACCTCTTCTTCGAGCGTGCGAGCCGCGGCCTGTTCCGCAGTGGCGCGGGCTTCTTTCAGGGCGGCCGCTCGAAGCGCAGCGAGCTGGTCGGTGCGTGCCTGGTCAGCGGCGGCCATCGACTGCCCGAACTGCTCGGCCATCGACAGCTCTGCCTCCGCCCTTACCCGCTCCAGCTCCTTGGCCATCTTCTGCTCGGCCTCGCCGCGGACTTTTTCGAGCTCGATGACCAGCTTCTCGCGCGCGTCGGCTTCGGCAGCGTGTCTGGCTTTGGCGATTTCGGCTTCTCGAAGATGTGCCGCCTCGGTTTCGATGCGTGACAGTTCTGCCGTGCGCTGGGCATTGGCCTCGGCTCGCACACGCTCGATCTCCGCGGCCAGGCGGGCGTCCGCGTCGGCCTCGGCTCCAGTCCGCGCCTTGGCGATTTCGGCTTCGCGAAGGCGTGCCGCTTCACTCTCGATGCGCGACAGCTCTGCTCTCCGCTGCGCCTCGGCCTCGGCTCGCACTCGCTCCAGCTCGGAGGCCAAGCGCGCGTCGGCATTCGACTCGGCCGCCTTGCGCGCCTCGGTGACTTCGGCTTCGCGAAGTCGTGCGGCTTCGTTCTCGATGCGCGACAGATCCGCGCTGCGTTGGGCCTCGGCTTCGGCCCGCACACGCTCGATCTCCGAGGCCAGGCGTGCGTCCGCGTCAGCCTCGGCCGCGGTGCGTGCTTTGGACACTTCGGCTTCGCGAAGCATTCCCGCTTCACTCTCAATGCGTGCCAGGTCGAGCTGCCGCTGGTTCTCCGCCTCTTCGCGGACGCGCGCGAGCTCGGCGGCGAGCCTGCCTCGCGCATCTTCTTCGGCGGCGCTTCGCGCCTTTGTAATCTCGGCTTCGCGAAGCTGAGCCGCTTCGGTCTCGACGCGCGACAGCTCGGCCTTGCGCTGGGTTTCAGCCTCGCTTCGCACGCGCTGGAGCTCTGCGGCCAGGCGGGCTTCGGCGTGAGCCTGAACCAAGGCGATCTCAGCGGCATGGACTTCGGGGTCGATGGCCGAATCGTCAGACGTCGCATCCTCGGACCACGCGGCGTCGATGTCGACGGACACTTCTTCGTCTTCGAGCGACTGTCCGCCGTCTCGAGAGGGCTCCGCCGACGCCGCATCGGCGGCGACGTCCGGTTGCTGGACCTCGATGGACATCGGATCGACGCCCAACTCGTGGATCAGATTTTCGACCTCTTTGGCGAGTTGCTCGTCAGAGATGGTTGTCGCCGGCTCGCGTGTGTCTGACATTCGTCCTTTGGGAACGACTTCGAAAGCGGGGGGCCGCCGCGCCCGTCGCGGCGCTCCTTCGTCGCGTCAACAGCCCGTTGGCAGGCTGGATGACTCGGAGTCGTCCATGACATTTGCGGGCAATGGATGTGCCATGGTTCAGATTCGGCTGGGCACGGCTAACCCCCGCCGCCGGTGCGGTATGCGGCCGGATAGTCGGGTTTTCAGATCTGCGCTACCGGCTCGTAACGACGATTCCGCATGTTGACCAACTGAAATTGTCAGCGAGGGCCCAAGGTGAGGTGGGCGGTTCTGTAAACGTCATGGGGCGAGCTCCCTGCGGGGCCCTTCAATTGACCTTCGGGGCCGGCTCGCTTGACCGTTTCTTCCGGCGCAAGCTATAAGCTGCGAAGGGGCAAGGCAAGGGGGCGAGGGGCAAGGGGGCAAGGGCGACGGGGCAAGGGGGACGGATGCGAACTCGACTTCAGCCGGCGCTTACTCTGGCGGTTGTGATTTGTATGTCAATGCTGTTGACCGGACAAGAACGCGACCGATCAAAGGTCGACGAGAGGTACAAGTGGAATCTCGCGGACGTATACCCGAGCGACGCGACGTGGCGTACCCGGAAGGAGGCGATTGCCGCTGAGCTGCCGAAGCTCCGGACGTTCGAGGGGAAGCTGGGCTCCTCGCCGCAGACGCTTGCCGACGCGCTCGAGCTGATGTCGCGCCTCGACAAGGAGCTCTCGCGCCTCTACGTCTACGCCAGCATGTTGGCGGATCAGGACACCAGGTCGTCGGAGCCGCAGGGAATGCAGCAAGAGATGCAGCTGCTCTTCGCAAACTTCGGCGCGAAGGCCGCGTATATCGAGCCTGAGATCCTGAAAGTCGGCAGCGCGACGCTCGAAAAGTTCATCGCGGCCGAGCCTCGTCTGGCGCCATATGCATTCAACGTCCGCGATATCGTGCGTCGTGCGGCGCACACGCTGACCGACGCCGAGGAAAAGCTTCTTGCCGACGCGGGTCCGCTTGCGGGGTCCCCGTCGAACATCTACACGATTCTCGCCAACGCGGACTTTCCATATCCGACGCTCACGCTGAGCGACGGGAAGACCGTAAAAGTGGATCAGGCCGGCTACGGTGAACTACGGACGTCACCCAACCGAGAGGACCGCAAGGCGGCCATGTCCACGTTCTTCGGCGCGCTCGGTGGCTTCAATCGGACGATCGGCACGACGATGAGCTCGAGCGTCCAGAAGGCGCTGTTCTATTCGAAAGCGCGGAAGTATCCGTCCAACCTCGAAGCGGCGCTCAACGGGCCCAACATTCCAGTGTCGGTGTACACACGGCTGGTAGACGGCGTCAACAAGAACCTGCCGACCTTTCACCGCTACCTGCGTTTGAGGAAGCGGATGATGGGGCTGACCGACGACCTGCACTACTACGATCTCTATGCGCCGCTCGTCGCGTCGGTGAACCTGCGTTATGCTCCCGAAGAGGCGCAGTCTCACGTCTTGGCCGCGATGGCCCCGCTTGGCGCCGACTATACCGGTGTGCTGCGACGCGCGTTTGGCGAGCGTTGGCTCGACTGGTATCCAACCGAGGGCAAAGTCTCTGGAGCGTATTCGAACGGCGGCGCATTCGACGTGCATCCGTACATGCTGCTCAACTATTTGGGGCAGTACAACGATGTCAGCACGTTGGCTCACGAGTTGGGCCACACGATGCAGAGCTATTACTCGAACAAGACGCAGCCCTACGCGACTGCCAACTACCCGACGTTTGTGGCCGAGGTCGCATCGACGTTCAACGAGGCACTGCTCATCGACCACATGTTGAAGCAGATCAAGGACACCCCGACGCGCTTGTCGCTGCTCGGCAACTATCTCGAGGGCATCAAGTCCACGGTGTACAGGCAGACGCAGTTCGCCGAATTCGAGTTGCGGATGCACGAGCTGGGCGAGAAAGGACAGCCGATTACTGGCGACACCCTTTCGAAGCTGTATCTCGACATCACGAGGAAATACTACGGTCACGATCAAGGCGTGTGCGTGGTGGACGACTACATCGCGCACGAGTGGAGCTTCGTGCCCCACTTCTATCGAGACTTCTACGTGTTTCAGTACGCGACCTCGTTCACTGCCGCCGAGGCGCTCTCAGCGAAAGTAATGGTCGGCGACCAAGCCGCCGTCAAGAAGTACCTCACGTTTCTCAGCTCCGGCGGTTCGAAGTACCCGATCGATCTGCTCAAGGACGCCGGTGTCGACATGACCACAGACGAACCGCTCGACCTCACGATTCGCAAGATGAATCAAGTGATGGACGAGATGGAAAAGCTGCTCGCACAGAAATAAGCCGAGAACTCGCAACTCACAACTCCCAACTTCACGACTTGTCCAACTCCCAAGAACTCCCAATTGGGCGTTGGGCAAGCCGTCAAGTTGGGCGTTGGGAGTTCCCTAGATGATGTTCTTGCCGAGCGCCGACAATGCGAGTTCGGCCCCGAACTCCGCAGTCGTGTTCCGGATGTCGAGCGTCGGATTGACCTCGGCCACGTCCAGCGCCGCCAGGAGCCCGGAGTCCGCCACCAGTTCCATGATCATGTGGGCTTCGCGATAGTCGAAGCCGCCTTTGACGGGCGTTCCGACCCCGGGTGCGACCGTCGGATCGCAGACGTCCAAATCGAACGACACGTGGATCCCCCCGGTATCCCGGGAGGCAATCGCGATCGCCCGTTCGGCCACGAGGGCGATGCCCTCGCGGTCAATGTCCTTCATGGTAAAGACGTGCACGCCGGACGCACGAATCCGGCCTTTTTCTCGCTCGTCGAGATTGCGGATGCCAACGAGGACGGTGTGCTGGGGCAACACCGAGGGCGAAGTGCCGATCGCGGAGAGCTCGACCGGCTCCTGCCCGAGAAGCGCGGCGAGTGGCATGCCGTGCACGTTACCGCTGGTCGTCGTCTGCGGCGTATTCATGTCCCCGTGCGCGTCGACCCAGATTAGGCCGAGCGGTTTTGACGTGGTGCGGCGAACCCAGTCGGCGCTCGCCGCGACAGAGCCGGCAGCGAGGCTGTGGTCACCGCCCAGCACGAGCGGGAGGGCGCCCTCATTCAGCGAACGGAGCGTCGTCGCGTACAGCGCGCGGCAGACCTCAGCGATCTCGCGGATGTACTTCTTGTTGTTGTCCGCTTCCGCCTTTGTCTCACGGATGGGCGCGGGGAGGTCTCCGAGGTCAACGACCGTGCGACCGAGCGCTGCGATCTGTTCACCGAGACCGGCAATGCGGAACGCCGACGGTCCCATGTCAACGCCGCGTCGCCCTCCGCCCAGATCCAGCGGGACACCGATGATGTGGATGGGCTTCAATTCCCAACTCCCGACGGATAACTCCCAACTCCCAAGGAGTGTGCCTGTCTCCAACTCCCAAGAACTGTCGCCCGCCCCGTCGTCGCCCGTGGTTGGAAGTTGGGAATTGGGAGTGGGGAGTTGAGGGTGATCATCTCGTCCTGTATGAGACTGACATGCCTTCGTCCGACGGAGACACAATCGTCGTGAAGAGGCTAGGGTGGGTGAGCACCGTGTGAAGGAACGGCTCCATCTCGCTCTTCTTGTTCACGACATTGTGCGCCACGAAGAGTCCGCCAGCGTTGAGCCGGGGAAAGACGAGCTCGAAAAACCTCTTGTAGTCCGGCTTCCACGCATCGAGGAAGACGAGGTCGAAGGTGCCTTTCAGCTGTGGGATTTCCTTGAATGCGTCACCGTGCACAACACGCACCACGTCAGCGAGCCCGGCCCTGCGTACATTCTCGGTGGCCTCAGCCGCGCGCTGTGGATCGTACTCGATGGCTACGACGCGGCCACCGGTTTCGCGCGCCCCCAGGCCCAGCCAGATGCCACTGTAGCCGCTCGCCGTGCCGATCTCGAGAATCGATCGCGCGCCTCGTGTGGCGACCAGGACGCGCAGGAATCGCCCATCCTCTTCTGACACCGCCAACTGCCCCTTGTCAGCGGCTTTGATCGCTCGAAGCACCGATTCGACCGCGGGCGTGAGCGCGCCCGACGAACGTGATGGCGATGGCTGTTGCGCGCCTGCTGTCGCCACGAGAACACAGAACGCCAGACCGATGGTCGATCGTCCACGCATGCTGCGATTGTAGCCACAAAGATCTCCGTGGCCGATCGATCTTGATCTCCGTGGCTAGACTGCCTTCGCGCTCTTCGTGGCGAGGAAGGTCGCGACACGCGCGCCCGTTTCTCGCCCGTCAGCTATGCAATCCGGGATGCCTATCGCACGGAAGCCGCTGCCGGTGAGGAAGAGCCCGGGCGTGGCGCTCAATCGCGTTTCGAGTGCAGCCATTCGTTCCAGGTGGCCGACTTGATACTGCGGGCTTTGCCTCTGCCATCGAAACAACCGGGCGAAGAGCGGTGGTCCACTGATCTCCAGCAGCTCGGCAAACTCCTCCTGCGCGCTCTGCACGAGCTCGTCGTCGCTCCGGTCGAGACGATGGGGATCACGGCCGCCACCGAGGAAGCCGCGAAGGAGCACATGTCCGGGCGGTGCCCGACCTGGCCACTTGGAGGTCACCCAGGTACCCGCGAGGAGCGCACGACGTTCCACGCGTGGCACCACGAAGCCCGTACCCTTCATTGGATGGGCAACCTGATCCTCCCGGTAGCCGAACGCCACCGTGGCCGTCGAGGCATACGGAACCGCGTCGCACGCTGCGGCCAGGCTCGTGTCGGATGCCCTTAGCAGAGAAGCGGCCGTGTACGCGGGCACCGCGAGCACGACTGCTCGTGACTGGAAAACGCCCGTTGTGGATTCGACGACGTACCGTCCCGCTCGGCCGAGTTTTGTGGCTCGACTCGACAGGGTGACAGTGCCAGGCGGTAGCGCGCCAACCAGGGCCTCGATCAGTTCTCCCATTCCGCCTGGCAGCGACACGAATGCGCCGCGCGCTGAAGGCCGGAGGCGCATTGCGCGCATGGCCCGAATGACGCTCCCGGAACGACGCTCAGCATCGACCAGACGCGGAAAGAGCGCGCGAATCGAGAGTTGCTCTGCATCGCCGGCGTGAATGCCGGCAAGAAGCGGGTCACCCAGGTAATCAACCGCTTCCTGTCCAAAGCGTCGTCGCACGAACGCGGCGATCGACTCGTCCTCGTCTCCGCGCGAACGAGGTACGAGCACGTCGCACCCCATCCGCAGCTTCCCAGCGACCGTGAAGAGCGACGACGTGGCGAGTGCACGCAGCCCGATCGGAAACCCGAGGAACGATCCTTCTGTGAGCGGGTGGAGTCGCCCGTCGCGCAGCACGAAGGCCGTTCGTGGCGTGAGAGTTGGCACTAAGCGATCGGCGATCCCCAGTTCGCGGCAGAGCGCCACGGCCGCTGGCTTCTGTGCCAACAGTGCGTCCGGGCCGCCGTCGATCACCCATCCGTCAACGCGCTCGGTGAGGATCACGCCGCCCGGACGCTCGTCGGCTTCGAGCACCAGGGGCGACAGGCCGCGCTTTTGTAACTCGTACGCCGCTGCGAGGCCGGCAATCCCGCCGCCGACGATCACGACGTCATGAATCGTGTCGGTCACTCTTCTAGCTTCTCATTTCTCAGTTCGTGTTCAGCTTCGGTTTCAAGTTCGTGGTTCTCGTTGTTCGCCGTTCGACCGTCGGCGTCAACCCAAACGAACCTGAACACCGAACCTGAACACGAGCAAAGCACCGAGAACCAAGAACCCCGAACTCTAGGATCGCCTTCGTCTTGATTGGTCGTGGACGTGCCGGGCGAGCATCTGCACATGCTCCACAGGCGTCGATGGCAGAATCCCGTGGCCGAGGTTGAAGATGTGGCCGGGGCGGTCGTTGACGCGTCTCAGGATGTCGTCGGCTTGTCGGAAAGTTCGGGTCATGGGGCCAAGCAGCAGCGTCGGGTCGAGGTTCCCCTGAACGGCGCGGTCGTGGCCGATCAGGTCCCACGCCTGATCGATGCCGATGCGCCAATCGACACCGATGACGTCGCCGCCTGCTTCGCGCAGCTCCTCGAACATCATGGCGGTGCCGGTACCAAAGTGAATCGTCGGGACTCGTGTGCCAACGGCTTGCAGCACACGCTGCGAATGCGGAAGGGCGAACTCGCGGTAGTCGTCAGCGCTGAGCGCCCCCACCCACGAGTCGAACACTTGCACGGCGTCCACGCCGGCCTCGACCTGTGCAACCAGATAGTCCGCCACGACCGTCGCCAGCGTGTCGCACAGCCGATGCCAGGCTTCCGGGTGCCCGTACATCAAGGCCTTCGTCTTCGCGAAGTTATTCGAGTGCCCGCCTTCGATAGCGTAGGAAGCGAGCGTGAAAGGCGCGCCTGCAAAGCCGATGAGAGGCAGCCGGCCGTCGAGTTCGCCCTGAACCTGTCGGATCGTCCGAAACACATGCGCCAGGGATTCGCGTGGATCGAAGATGACGAGACGATCGATGTCGGCGTCGTCGCTGATGGGTCTCTCGAGCTGCGGCCCTTCGCCCTTGATGAAGTCGAAGGGCAGTCCCATCGGTTCGAGTGGAAGCAGCAAATCCGAAAAGAGGATCGCGGCGTCCAGGTCGATTCGCCGGACCGGCTGCAACGTCACTTCGGTGGCGAGGTCGGGCGTGCGGCAAATATCGAGCAGAGAGTAGCGCTCCCGCAGCGCGCGGTACTCCGCCATGTAGCGCCCGGCCTGGCGCATGAACCACACGGGCGTCGCGTCCACCGGCTCGCGACGGCAGGCCTTGAGGAAGCGCGACTCAGTCACCTCTAGTTGAGCAGATCGCTGGCGAGTGCGACGAGCTCGTCGAGCCAGAGCGGTTTGAAGCGAAGTTGCGCCTTCAGGGCTCGAATCTCGTCGGCCTGTGCGTCGTCCAGGTAGTAGTCTCCGGTGACGATTGCCACAGGAGTCGCACTCAGTTCAGGAACATCGCGGATGGCTCTCAAGAATTGCAGGCCACTTGCGAGCGGCATTCGAAGGTCGAGGAGGACCGCGTTCGGCTTATGAACCTGCGCAAGGCGCAGGCCTTCCTCAGCCGACAGCGCAGACCACACTTCGTAGCCTTCAAGGCGAAGCATGCGGGACAACGTGTCCGTCACACTAATGTCATCGTCAACAATCAAGACGCGGGCTGATGAGGCCGCAGGGGGAGGGGACACGGCCCAATTGTGGGCCTCGACATTCACAGGCGTCAAGCGCCAATACGGGCGATGACCCTAAGCTGCGGAGCAGCCTGGCGGTTTCGTGCTATATTCAGCCGCGCTTTTTGCGCCGGTTTCCTGGCGGTGCGTCTCTCTGTGTACTCGTGTTCGGAGGTTTGATTGAGCCCTATCCTGGTGCGGCCCGTGCGCGAGCAGCTCGAGCACGATCGGGTCATCCGCCAGCTCCAACTCAGATACAAGAGGAAGTTCGACGTTGCAATCAATCCTGGCAACGCGCAGACGACGCCTGTTGGATCGGGTCCGTCTGCCTGGTACCCCGACCTCCTGCTGCAATCCGGAAAGAAGCTCGTGGGTGTCGTCGAAGTGGAGACGGCTGAATCGGTGAACCATCTTGAGGCGATGTCCCAGTGGGCCGCGTTCTCAAAGCTGCGGGCCCAGTTTCATCTGTATGTGCCGACCGCCTGCATCGACAATACACGGCGGCTGTGTAACGACCTTCAAATTTCGGTTGCCGAGCTCTGGGCGTATCAGGTGATTGGCGACCAATTGCGATTCACGATCGTGCAGCGCTCGGCCGCGTCCAGCAACGGCAAAGCGCGCGCGACGGCCGCCCCGTCCGCTCCCGCGCGCCGCCCCGTCGCAGAGCGACCGGCGCCTCGCCCTGTCCGCCGCCCGCCAGCCGCCGCTGCTCCTGCACCGCGTCGGAGCATGGCAACGAAGGCCAAGACGGCAGCGCCACGACGCAGTCAGCCGACTGCAAATGCCCGCAAAGGCGCCTCGACCTCGTCCCGGGCGTCGAAGCGCAGGTAGGCCACGTGCCGTTCCTGCGGGTCATCCGCGACAAGCGCGGGTACGAGACCACCTACCTCATGCACTGGTACCGCGAAGGCAGCCGGCAGCGCTCGAAGATTCTCTACGTCTTTCGAACGCCAGGCGGCGTGCGGGTCGGCCGAGACGCGTTCGAGCCCGAAGTCCTTCGACAGATTGAAGCCACATTCCCGGATGTGGTCTTCGACTGGCCGGCCATCATGGCGAACCGACAAGTAATCGAGCCGACGCTCGAACCTCGCCGTCGCCGACCGAAGCGCGAGGGCACAGGCGACGCTCCCCGGATCGAAACGGCGGCGCCGACCGTCGCCGCAACGCCACGCGACGAGCCCCAGGCCGCCGTGCCACCTCGCCCCGCTATTCCATCGACGATACAAGGCGACACCCCTGACGAGCAGATCGCGTTTCTCGCGCACTGGTATCCACTCGTGCGCGAGCGGATCCTCCGCCGCACGTCCGACCCAGCCAGACAGGAGGCGCTCTGCGCGCTCGCCGAACGGCTCAATCCGTCGGCCTGGACCGACGCTGACGAGATCACGACCGGGCTACAGCAGGCGGCCGAAGCGCTCGAACGGTTCTCGCACGTCTTCGCAAAGCGCCGGCGTCGTCCTCGCAAGCGCCCGGGGGCTCCGGGTTCTCCCGTACCCGAGTCACAGCCTCCCGACGTTTGATGCAGTGGGTCGAGTCCGTCATCCTGGCGCTGGGTGATCTCGGGCCATGGGCTCCAGCGTTATTCATCGCGGCTTACGTCGTGGTGTCCGTGACGCTCGCTCCCGCCTTTCTTCTCACCGTAACCGCAGGTGCGGTCTTCGGCCTCTGGCGCGGCAGCCTGCTCGTCCTCGTCGGCGCCCTGTTCGGCTCGTCGGTGGTGTTCGGCATCGCGTCCCCGTTGGCAAGGACGCGCCTCATCGGCTGGCTCGATCGCGATCCGCGCATCGCCGCGGTGCGAGCCACAATTGTCGACGACGGCGTGTGGATCATGTTCTTGCTCCGGCTGTCACCCGTCGTGCCTTTTACGTGGCTGAACTACGCCTTGGCGTTGAGCGGCGTGTCCTTCCGCAACTATCTGATTGCTCTGACAGGGATGCTGCCGACCATCGTGTTGTACACGTACTACGGAAAGGTCGTAGGCGATGTCGCCCTCCTGGCGGTTGGAGCGAAACCGCGCGGTGTCGCCTACTACGTGCTGCTCGTTCTTGGCTTGATCGCGACGGTCGTCTCGACCACCTTGATTGCTCGAGCCGCGAAACGCAGCTTCGAAAGAAGGGCAAGGGGGGCAGGGGGAAGCGGGAAAGATACCTTCACCGTGCCATCGTGAAACGGCCCTCAATCGCGAGCACCTTGTCGAGGCGACGCTGATGCCTCGGCTCGCCTGAGAACCGAGCGCCGACAAAGGCCGTGACGATCTCGAGCGCCAGCGCGCCACCTATGATGCGGGCGCCGAGGCAAAGCACGTTCATGTCGTCGTGCTCCACGGCTTGGTGGGCGGTGTACGTGTCGTGGCACAGGGCGGCCCTGAGGCCAGGAAACTTGTTTGCCGCGATCGACACGCCGGCACCGCTTCCGCACACGATGACACCTCGCTCGGCCATTCCGTCCCTGAGTGCTCCGGCGACGGCTTCGGCAGCGTCTGGGTAGTCGGACGGCGCCGTCGAATGGGTTCCGCAATCGAGCACTTCGTGGCCCTGATGAGTCAGTTTGGCCAAAAGTTCCTGTTTGAGTTCGTACCCGGCGTGGTCGGCGGCGAAAGCAAGTCGCATCGCTGAAGACTGCTATACTTTCGTCGTATGCGCAACACTCCAAAGTTCCTCGCGGCCGGAGCGTTCGCGCTCCTGCTAGCCCTCGGGCCATCAACGCACCAAGCTGCGGTGCACGCGCAGGCGCAGCCTCAGACCGCGCCGGCGCAAGCTCCGGACCAGCCGACATTCCGGGTCAGCGTCGACCTGATCACGACTGACTTGATCGTCCGCGACTCGAGGGAACAATTTGTCGCGGATCTGAAACCCGGAGAGCTTGAGGTCTACGAGGACGGCATCAAGCAAGACATTGTCTCCCTTGAGTTGATTCACGGCGGGCGGGCGTACAACGTGCAAAGCCCGCCGCCTGCGCCCGTGCAGGAGGGCATCATCCTCCCGCGCAATCGGCCGACCAACGACGCCGCCGGGCGCGTGTTCCTGCTCTTTATCGACGACCTGCATCTGGATTTTCAGAGCACACCTCGTACGCGCGAGCTGATCAAGAAGATGCTGCGCAGCCTGATCCACGAAGGCGACATGTTCGGCATCGTCACTACGGGCACGTCGTCGATTTCGCAGCAGTTGACCTACGACCGCCAGATCCTCGAGTCAGCAGTCGCTCGCATCACCGGGAACGGACTCAAGCCGAAGGAGATCATCGAGGGCCAATCTGGTTCCCAGGGACCGACCGAGCTTCGGCATCGCGCGCACGTCGCGTTCGCGACGGCGTACGACTTGATGAGAAACCTGGAGAAGCTCCAGAACCGGCGCAAGGCCGTGCTCTATATCAGCAGCGGTTACGACTTCAACCCGTTCGAGCAGTCGCGGCTCGAGGAGGATGCAAGACGGTATCACCTCGACAACGCGAGCGATCTGGCTAACGACCCGTTCTACCGAACTCAGCAAAGCGGCCAGCTCCTCGCCGAGTCCGACCTTGTTCGTGAATTGGCCGAGCTGACTCGTGCGGCCAACCGCGCGAATGCCACGATTTATACCCTCGACCCCCGCGGCCTCATCGCCGGACAGGACCTGGATCAAGAGGTTCAAACGCAGGAGTGGAATGCCTACGTGCGCGACACGCAGGACAGCCTGCGCACGCTCTCGGAGGAAACGGGTGGCATCGCGGTCGTCAACCAGAACGACTTCGACAAGGCGCTGAAGAAGATCGATGCCGAGACCAGCGACTACTATGTGCTCGGGTATTACACGAAGAACCCCGACCCTTTGCGGCGAACTCGCAAGATCGAGGTCAAGACCACTCGAACCGGTCTGAACGTCTGGTCCAGAACGTCTTACTCGCTTCGTCCTCTGCCGCCGCCATCGACGCGCTGACCCACGTGCGGCGGACGAACGGCCGCTTCGAAGCGAGGCCGAAGGTTCTCGAATACTCGAATGACCTCGGAGACTGTTCGCGGCAGCCGGCTCATCTTGGGGTAGAGCCAGCCGGTCTGACGCACGAGCGAGTGGCCGGCGATGCGGCTGCAGAACAGCTGCTTGGTGCGCACGTCGGCGGCCGCCGCTTGCCACGGGATGATGCTGATCCCGAGGCCATTGCGGACCATCGCTTTGATGATCTCCACGTTCTCGGTTTCCATGACAATCTGGGCCTCGATTCGCTGACGCGTAAAGAACTCGTCGATCAGTCGCCGCGTGATCGATCCCGTTTCGAATGGGATGAAGGGCTGGTTGTCGAGGTCCGCCGGCGTGATGTGCTTCCGTCGTGCCAGCGGGTGCGTCGGGTATGTGATCAAGAGCAGTTCTTCCTGCAGTAGTGGCGCCTCAATCAGGTCGCTCGAGTCCACGGGCAGGGTGACCAGACCGAGATCGCCGGCGCCCGACCGGAGCAACGCGATGGACCGGTCGGCGCTTCCCACCGTGATCTTCATGTCCAGATGGGGATGCACCCGCCGGACCTCGGCGAGTAGCGCCGGGAAAACGTATAGACACACCGTCATGCCCCCGACCAGCCGGATAGTCCCTCGCAGCGACTCGCGAGTGTCGCCAATCAGGGAGACGGTGTCTTGCAAATCCTGGAAGACGCGGTGGCTCAGTTGGAGCAACGACTCACCGGCGGGCGTGATGCGGATACGGCGGCCGATCCGGTGGAACACAGGCTCGCCGAGCTCCTCCTCGAGCAGCAGGATCTGTCGGCTGATGGCGGATTGGGAGACATGCAGCTTCTCGCCCGCCGCAGTGAACGACCCCGCATCAGCGATCGCGCGGATGATTTCGAGCTGCCTGAGGTCCATGCATCAGCATACATTTCCGATGTGCATGGGTCTAGTCGAACCCATGTGCCGATGCGATTGTTCGCAGTCAGCGCGTGCGGGCGAGGGCCGCGCGAGTACGCCGGACGGCCTCCTTCAAGTAGCTCTTGTCCATTTCGATGCCCATGAAGCTCACGCCCAGTTCGGCGCACGCGACAGCCGTCGATCCGAGTCCCATGAATGGGTCCACTACGACGTGCGTGCGATCGAGCCCGTGCAGACGGAGGCACATTTCAGGCAGCTTGGGAGGAAACGTGGCTGGATGCGGACGGTCCTTTTCACGGCTTTGGATGGTCTGGTACGGAATGAACCAGGTATTGCCGCGACACCGGACGCCAGAGCCGGCCGTCCGCCACCTCGCCACGTTGGAGGGGTCCTGATACCTCACACCAACGGCTTGCCGGTTCAGCGGTGTCCGACCGTTTGGGGTGAAATGAAACACGAACTCATGACAGTCGTGTAAGAAGCGGCGGCTGTTGATCGGTTTGTAGTGACCCACCGCCAAGTCGTCTTCGAGACCGGCGCGCGCCCCGGCGAGCGCCTTTTCGATCGCGATCGACTTGATCCAATGGATCGTGTTCTGGAGCCTGAGATGGGGTCTGACTGCGTGAGCGATGTCGAGCGCGGTCCAGGGGTCGGTCGGTTTTGCACCGACGTTGAGGAACAGCGAGCCGTCAGGCGCGAGAACCTGGGCGGCCCGGGAAACCCAGTTATCCGTCCAGGCTAAATACTCTGATCTCGGAATCGTGTCGTCGTAGGTGCGATATTGGATGCCCAGGTTATAGGGCGGGGACGTGACGATCGCATCCACAGAGCCCTTAGCCAGGAGGCCCAGCACGTCAACGCAGTCACCGTGGTAGAAACGAAATGTGGTGGAACCAGCGGAGATGCTGGTATGAGGCCGGGGCAGTCGGGTCACCACGGCGATTGTACCGTGGCGGTACACTGTGACCGGTTTCGGCCCGCTGTTAGGATGCTCTCGCCGAAAGCATGCTCGCGGCTGAGGCGTTCCGCTCGCCAGGCACCGTGTGGTTCCGGCGGTGAGCGTGCAGCTCGCAGTTCGAGCCCTTTTCCTCGACGTAAGTTACTTCGCGCTCGGTACCGAGGTCACGATAGCGCCCGATTACGCAGCCGCACGTCAGCGTTCGGAAACCGAGGAGTCTCACGAGACTCATGGCCGTTGCCCTCCGGACCGTGCTGATAGCAAATGGCGTACCGACAGTAGAGATGCAGGATCCTTTGGTGTCGGCACGTGTGACGCTTCAAAAACCTCAAGAGTGTCCGCCGGCGTACACGGGAATCACACCTTTGTCAGTGCGGCGGACAAAGCGACGACACGCGGACACGAGGTGGATTGGATCGAGTTCAAACGCTTGGAGGCCGCGGATGCGCGTCTCGCGAGTGTATGGCGCGGAAGCTTTCGAGCTCCACGGCTCGTTGGCGAGCCGCGGCGGTTCGTGCGCGCACGACGCGCACGACGAAGGCCGCGTGAAATAGAAGCGCCACGGCCAGTTCGGCTCGCGTCGGTCTGGGTAGGAGTGCCACAACGAGGTTGAGAATCGCGACACACACAAAGACCACCGCGAAGAGCGGATCGATACCGCCGCCTGGAAGCGCTGGGCCCACCGCCATGGCCGTCGTTTCCCATTGCGGCCCCTGAGTGCTGCTCTCGTAGTAGACCTGCACGTATCGTCCGATTCGTTCCACACCGACATGAAGCGCGTGGATGGCCTCGAATCCGCCGACCAGCACCGCGAGAGAGAAGAGAGCGGAGATGGGCTGGTTCCCGAATAGCAATAACGTGGTGACGAGAGCGCTCCAACCAAGCATCGTCACCGGGAGCAACGCAATCCGGACGGTCCCTCGAACTGCAATCGTGTGGCGAAGCGCAGCGAACTCGGTCTCGAGCAGGTTCACAGAAAACCTCGTTTCAGCTCAACAACTGGCACCAGTCTTGGAACTGCACAGTCCGCCGCCGGCGCCGCGCCGGCACGTAAGGGCGCACGAAAGCGTAGTTCGGACGTCAATTGGATCATCAAAGCTCTTGCACGCTGGAGTCAGTTTGCTAGAATGCCGATACCCGTAACAACCTGAAGGGTCAAAGGGTTGCCTGTGATTCCAGTTCGAGTGCACAGAACAGTTCGCCTTTTCTGCTTGTTGACGACCGCGGTCGTGGTGGCGCTTCCCGCGCCCGCGAGCGCCCAAGTCCGTCGGTCCACGACAACCACAGCCACGTCCTCTTCGGTCAAGAAACCTACCGCGACGAGGAAAAAGGTCACCTATTCGGCGACCTCTGCGCGAGCCCGCCGGGCTCGCGCACGTGCCTCTGTCCGGGCGCGTCAGCTGAATGAGGCCAAAGAGCCGCGTTTCAAGCTGGATGAAACCGGCGCCCTCGTGCCAGATGTGAGAGCCGAAGCCGCGATCGTCTACAACCCCGAAAACGGTCAGGTTCTCTACGAGATGAATTCGCTCGACCAGCGCTCGATTGCGAGCATCACGAAGGTCATGACGGCCGTCGTGTTCCTCGAAGACTCGCCGGACCTGAGTCGAAGTGTCGTCGTCCAGCGCGAAGACATGCGGCGCGCGTCGACGACCTATCTTCGCGCAGGCTATAAGGTCACCCCAGACGACTTGCTCCATCTGCTGCTGATCGCCTCCGACAACGCCGCGGCGCGCGTGCTCGCGCGAATCTCTCCGTATGGCACGGCGGGGTTCATCGACCGCATGAACGAGAAGGCAACCGAACTCGGTCTCGTGAACACCCATTACGCCGATTCCTCTGGTTTGCTTGCTGCCAACGTCTCGTCGGCGTACGACCTGGCGCGTTTGATCACCTACGTGTCGAGCGACGAGCGGATCGCCGGCATCATGCAGAAACAACAGCATCACATCAGCGCGGGCGGACGCCAGATCAACGTTCATTCGACCAACCAGCTTGTCATGGGTGGCGACGTGGACGTCAAGGCGGGTAAGACGGGCTTCATCACCAGGTCCGGCTACTGCTTGGTCACACTGCTTCGCCTCCCACAGGGTCCTCCCGTGGCGGTCGTCGTGCTGGGCGCCAAGTCCAACGCGGGTCGGTTCTGGGAAACACGCCATCTGTTCAACTGGCTGTCCAGCAAGGCAGAGAGCCTGCTCGGGACGCCGGTCGAAGCCGCCACAGCGAACTAACAAGTCGCAAGTCACGAGTCGCGAGTGTCAGGTAACTTCTCAAGTTGCCTGCGACTTGCGACTTGTCACTTGCAACTTCCAAGTGTCAGCCCAAGTATCCACGCTGTATCGCTGCCGCGTCGAGGGGCAGCGTGGCCACGCTGTCGACCATCGGCATCACCGAACGAGTCGCGTTTCTGCCGTCGAACGCTTTCAAATAGCGCCGGCACACGTCGCAGGCATAGACGCGGTAGCGCCCGTCGGTTGTGGCGAACGACGTGATCTGCCCGCGGTCACGGTTGTAGCAGTAGGGGCAGGTCAGCGACTCGAACCGCCATCTCAGCGTGCAGCGGCCGCAAATCAAATGGCGTTCGGCCGCGGGCGTAATGAGCGCAAAGTCAGGATCGCCGCCGCACAAGGCGCAATGGGCGTGCGCCCACGATGCGAGCTCCTGCCGTTGTTGCAGGACCTCCGCGCAACGTGCGAGGAACGGCCGCATCACGAGCGTCAGAACCGAGTCGATCATCTCGCTCTCGGGCGTGGTCGTTGTCGAGTCTGCGGCCCCCGTCGGCTCACGCCGACGATCGGCGACCCGACGAAACCACCGCCCTGCGAGCTCCAGCAGGTTGCTGTCGCGGCCGAGCGTCTGGATCACGTCGAAGTCGGCGTGCTCGAGCTCGCCGAAGCGTCGGAGCACGTCGGCCGTCTGCCTGACGAGCAGGCGGAGGTCGGTGAGCTCGAGGGGGATCTCTTCGAACCGCAGCAAGGGCTCACCGTTGGACTGGTGGCGCGCGAACATGTCCGCGCTCACCTCAATCCATGGCAGCGGCACTCGCGACTGGATGCGCCTCTGGAGCTCGAGCAACTCGATGTGCATGTCGACTGCGTCGGCCAGCTCAGGGTGTTGAGACCGGATGGCGCGCAGCTCGAGGACTTCTCGCGACTCCGACCGAGCAGGGCGTGGGGGGCGAGCAGCAGGGTCTGACACGTGGGGATCTTACTAACTCCCAACTCCCAATTCCCAACTTCCAATTCCCAGCCCCGCAGGTCCCTCTCTTGGGCGTTGGGCGTTGGCGGTTGGGAGTTGGGTTCCTTCGAGTCGTCTGAGCGATGGTAAGGTAAAAACAGCGATGCGGATCCTGATGGTCGCGTCTGAAGCGCTGCCGTTTGCGAAAACCGGTGGCTTGGCAGACGTGCTGGGCGCGCTCCCGAGGGCGCTGGCGAAACTCGGTCACCACGTCGATGTTGTGATTCCCCGCTATCGCGGCATTACCGCTGGCGAGTGGCTCGATAACGTGATCGTCAGGTTCGGAGACCGGAAACTCGAAGCTGGCGTGTATGCGACAGTCAACGACGGGGTTCGCACCGTCTTCATCGAGCAACCGGCCTACTACGATCGCGAGTTTCTGTACGGCGAGGGCGGCCAGGACTACCCGGACAGTCCCGATCGGTTCGCGTTTCTGGCGCAGGCGGCCCTCAATTGGGCCGTTTCGACGGGCGCGAGTTACGACGTCGTCCATGCCCACGATTGGCAGGCCGGCCTCGTGCCCGTGCTTCTCCAGAAGGCGATCCCGGGGAACTCGTCAATCGCTCGTCTCCCGAGCGTTTTCACGATTCACAACCTCGCATATCAAGGGGTGTTTGACGCGAGCTGTTTGCCTCGCCTCGGTCTGGGCTTGGACTTGATGCGGCCCGACGCGATGGAGTACTGGGGCCGCGTGAGCTTTCTCAAGGGTGGCGTCGTCTTCAGCCGTCTCATCACGACCGTAAGTCCCCGATATTCGAGAGAGATCCAGACGCCAGAGCTCGGCTTTGGGTTCGACGGCCTTCTTCGCCAGCGTGCCGCCGACCTTGTCGGGATTCTGAACGGAATCGATTACGATCAATGGGATCCGTCGCGCGACCCCCATCTGCCTGAGCCGTTCTCAGCATCGAGGCTGAAAGGGAAGGAGGCGGCGAAGCGACGAGTACTCGAGACGTACGGGCTACCCGTCAATGACGAAACCCTGGCCAGGCCGCTCGTCGGCATGGTTTCCCGATTGGTGGACCAGAAGGGTTTTGACCTCTTGTCGGTCGTGGCGGAGGATCTTCCGAGGCTCGGGGCGTCATTTGTGCTGCTCGGAACCGGTGAGCGCCGGTATGAGGACCTGTGGCGCCGTCTTGCCGCACGCTATCCTCAGCAGATAGGCGCCAGGATTGGTTTTGACGAGGGATTGGCGCATGTGATTGAAGGTGGGGCCGACTTGTTCCTCATGCCGTCGCGATTCGAGCCGTGCGGGTTGAACCAGATGTACAGCTTGCGTTACGGCACGGTTCCGGTGGTTCGCGCCACTGGGGGACTCTTCGATACGGTCCGCAACCTCGATCCGCGAACCGGTGAGGGAACAGGGTTCAGCTTCAGCGAGTATTCGCCCCAAGCGCTGCTCGGCACGCTCGGCTGGGCGCTCGAGGTGTTCGAACGGCGGGACATCTGGGAGCGGCTCCAACGCGCCGGCATGGAGCAGGATCATTCATGGGACGCGTCGGCCAAACGGTACGTCGAGGTATACGAGCGAGCGGGGCTCACCGCTAATGGGTGACGCGGCTCAGGCGGCAGACTGCAGTTGGGTTGTTTTCCACGGGAGATAAGAGCGAATGGCATCTGACAAAGTGAAGACGTTTACCGACGACAATTTCGACCAGGAGAGCAAGGCTGGCCTCGTGCTCGTCGATTTTTGGGCCGAGTGGTGCGGTCCCTGCCGTCGTCTCGCGCCGACCGTCGACGCGCTCGCGTCTGAGTACGATGGGCGGGCGATTGTAGCGAAGATGAACGTCGACGAGAACCCGAATGTGCCGGGGCGATTCGCGATTCGTGGCATTCCCACACTGCTCCTGTTCAAGAACGGCCAACTGGCGGAAACCATTGTCGGACTCCAGTCGAAGGAAGTGATCGCCGCCAAGATCGAGAGCCATCTCGAACCGACCTTGAAAACGAAGGTCAGCTGATGGCCGATCGCAGGGTCGTCATCATCGGCTCCGGCCCAGCCGGCCTGACTGCGGCGCTTTACTCCGCGCGGGCCAATCTGAAGCCGTTGTTGATCGAGGGTCTCGAGGCAGGCGGCCAGTTGATGTTGACCACGATGGTCGACAACTGGCCCGGCTTTCGAGACGGCATCATGGGGCCGGACCTGATGGCGGAAATGCGGGCGCAAGCTGAGCGCTTCGGCACCGAGATCATCCAAGGCGACGTAACGAGCGTGAGCCTGCGGGAGCGTCCGTTCGGGCTCGCTCTCGGCGACGGACGGACGATTACGACCGATGCGCTCATCATCGCGACCGGCGCCTCGGCGCGATGGCTGGACATCGGATCCGATCGACGGCTCTCGGGCCATGGTGTGTCCACGTGTGCGACGTGCGACGGGTATTTCTTCCGCGGCAAGCCGATCGCGGTGGTCGGCGGCGGGGATTCGGCGATGGAAGAGGCGATCTACCTGACGAAGTTCGCGTCCAAGGTCAGCGTCATCCATCGGCGAGACACGCTGCGCGCGTCAAAGATCATGCAAGACAGAGCCTTCGCGAATCCGAAGATCGAATTCGTCTGGGACTCGGAGATCACCGAGGTCGGAGACGTTGAGAAGGGCGAGGTGACCGGTATCACCCTGCGCAACCTGAAGACCGGAGCCCTGCGCGACCTGCCGCTCGACGGGGTGTTCATCGCGATCGGCCACACGCCGAACACGTCGCTATTCAAGGGCCAGATAGACCTTGATGCCAATGGCTACATCCTCACCCACGACGGCACCAAGACCAACATTCCGGGCGTGTTCGCGGCCGGCGACGTTCAGGATCATACTTATCGTCAAGCCGTGACCGCCGCCGGTTCGGGCTGCATGGCGGCCATCGACGCCGAGCGGTACGTCGACCGCGTGCTCGAGCATCTGCAAACCACCACCGCGCCCGCGGGTCGTGCCCTCCACACCTGATCGGGCGCACCTGCTCTTCCTGCTCGACACAGGCTACGAGAAGGCATCGTGGCACGGCACCAACCTGCGAGGCTCGATTCGCGGCCTCTCGCTGACGCAAGCCGCATGGCGACCTGCGCCACGACGGCACAATATCTGGGAACTCGTGGTGCACGCGGCGTATTGGAAGTACGCGGCGTGGCGCAGGTTGACCGGTGCGGTCCGCGGATCATTTCCGGAGAAAGGATCGAACTGGTTCGAGCGCCCGGTGGACATGAGCACCACGGCATGGCGCGCCGATGTCGCTTTGCTCCACGACATGCATCGCGCGCTTCGGGCGGCCGTCGAGGCCTCGAGCGACCAGCATCTTCGGCACACCGTCGCTCGCAGTCGAGTGAGCAACATGGCCCTGGTCACCGGAGTGGCTGCCCATGACCTCTATCATGCCGGCCAGATTCAATTGCTGAAGCGGCTTTCAACGCTCGATCTCGGCGCTCGGCGCCGGCGGCCTGATGAAGCCAAGAAGAGATCGTCCAGTCGTTGATCCACAGGCCCTGCGCTTGGCTACGGCGATTGCCGCTGCGGCCTTCGTCATTCTGAGTTCGCCATTTGTCGGGGAGCTGCGCGCGGCGATCCAGTCTGGCTTCCCGCAGAACTATCGTCTGATCGTCGTCGGCATTGTGCTGGCGTCAGCCGCTCTGCTGGTGCTCGCGGCTCTCGTTCGAATTCGAGACGATCGTGGCAGGCGATACGCCGCGCTTGGCGCAGCCGTATCTATCGCGGCAACGTGTGCCCTCGCGTTTCGCACGGGGGACGCCAACGTCGATGCCGTCGAGGCATTCCATTTCGTGGAGTACGGCGTGGTCACGCTTCTTTTCTATCGCGTGTGGCGCTCGAGTGGTGACCTCTCGACGATTGTGTTCCCCCTGCTCGCCGGTATCATCGTCGGGGCGCTCGACGAATGGTTGCAGTGGTTCATCCCATTCAGGGCCGGGGAGATCCGAGACGTCTTTATCAACGGAATCGCCTCTGGCTGCGGCGTGCTCTTCAGCGTGGCGGTGGACCCACCCGGAGGCCCGGTGTGGACGGTGCGCGCCGGTGGACGAACGAAACTAGGCGGTTGTCTCGTTGCAACGCTATTGCTCGTCGCAGGCTTTTTTTCGACCGCTCACCTGGGATCCGAGGTGCGCGACCCGGAAATAGGTGTGTTTCGTTCTCGTGAAACGGTTGCCGGTCTCGAGTCGGCCTCCCGCAGTCGCACGGAGCGCTGGCAAGAGCATCCTCCTCTCGTACAGGCTCGTGTAGGCCGTGAGGATCAGTACTTCAGCGAAGCGTTGTGGCACGTGCGGCGGCGAAACGAGGCGGCTTCGCACGGAGACGCCGACACCGCGTGGCGTGAAAATCGTATCGTGGAAAAGTTCTACGAGCCCGTGCTCGACACTCCGTCGTACGCCGGCGCGACTGGGCAACGATGGCCCGACGAACAGCGCGAGGAGATGGCGGCAAAGAGAGGTATTGTCGACATGTCGTTCGTGAGCGACGCGAACCCCTATCCGATTTACGTGTGGCCGAAGATGGCATTCTGGACGACGGTGGCATCGCTGTCGTGTGTGCTGCTGGGGCTGGGCGCCTGGGCCGACCGCAGGACGTTCGAACGGAACCGCTACGAGAGTCTCGGGACAAGTCTGTAGATCTGTTGTGCGCGAGAAAGAGAAGCTCATGTCTGATCTGCTTGGCTCCATTCAAGAGGAATATCGCCGGTACAAAGCGCTCGGGGAGTCGGCCATGGCACAACTGGACGACGACGAGCTTTCACACGCTGGGTCGACCGAGGACAACTCGATCGCGGTCATCGTCTGGCACGTGGCCGGAAACCTCGCGTCGCGGTTCACGGACTTTCGATCGTCGGATGGCGAGAAGCCGTGGCGGAATCGAGACGACGAGTTCGCGTCTCGTACCGTGACGAGAAACGAGTTGCTGACCAAGTGGGACGCCGGATGGCACGCCTTGTTCGGTGCGCTCAGTGAACTGTCGGACGAGCAACTGGGCGAGACCGTGACGATCCGAGGCCAATCGCTCCGGGTCGATCAGGCATTGCACCGGTCGCTCGCGCACACGGCCTACCACGTCGGACAAATCGTCTACGTGGCCAAGTTGCTGCGAGGCTCCGCGTGGAAAACGCTCAGTATTCCCCGCGGGGGCTCTGCCGCGTACAATTCTGGCCCGATCAAGGAAACACCGTCTGCCCACGCAGAGATGCTCTCTAAGCTCGACAAGCGAGATCAGTAGACATGCGATTCGTGCCCTTGTCGTTGATGACCCTCAGCATCGCCGCGGTCATACATCCAGCTGTCTCGGTGACGCGCGCGCAAAACGCGTCGCCGACCGCCGCCAGCGAGGGCTTCGCCGCGCTACCGGGCGTGCGCGTGTGGTACAGCGACACAGGTGGGCGGGGTGTTCCAGTTGTACTCATGCATGCGGCGACTGGGAGCAGCCGCGTCTGGGAGTACCAGTTGCCGGCCTTTCGCGCGGCCGGCTATCGCGTGATTGCCTACGACCGGCGTGGTTGGGGACGCTCGGAGATCGACCCCGCAGGTCCGCAACCAGGCACGGCCGCCGACGATCTTCTCGCGTTGATAGATCATTTAGGCATCGACCGATTTCACTTGGTTGGCACGGCGGCTGGCGGAGTCGCCTCAGTCGACTTCATGATGTCGTTCCCGCGGAGGCTTCGCAGCGCGGTCATCGCCAGCAGCATCGGGGGCGTTCAGGACGAGGAGTATCTGGAACTTGGCCGCAGGCTGCGGCCTCCGGAGTTCACTGCCATGCCTGCGGAACTGCGGGAAGTGGGCCCGTCGTACCGGGCCGGCAATACTGACGGCACGCGACGATGGATCGAGCTCGAACACATGAGCCGGCCGTCGGGACCGACTGCGCCCGCTCAGCGGTTTCGTAACCGGGTTACGCTCGCGTCTCTCGAAGGAGTGACGGTGCCGACGTTGTTCATCACGGGGGGGGCGGACATGTTCGCGCCGCCACCAGTGATGCGAATGATGGCCGACCGAATCAAGAAATCGGAATTCGTCGTCGTGCCGGATGCCGGACACTCTGCTTACTGGGAAGACCCTGACGTGTTCAACCGCGCCGTTCTCGCGTTTCTCCGAAAGCACTAACGAAGGAGGGCCATTCGGGTCCTTTGTCCTCGGTTCTGGGTTCTTCGTCCGTCCCTCGTCCCTGGTCCGTCCGTGGTCCTGATGAAGACTGCGTTTACTCGATCCAGCCACCGCCCACCACGGTCTCGCCGTCATAGAACACGACCGCCTGCCCCGGCGTGATCGCGGGCTGCGGGATGTCGAACGCCAGTTCCGCGCGCCCCTCAGGCAGTGCCCGCACGCGGCCAGGCGCCGGTCGGTGCCGATGGCGAATCTGTGCTGAGACCCTCTGCCACTCGTCTGGCGCGTCCATCGCGATCCAGTTGACACCGGAGGCGGTGAGCGTCGTGCGATCGAGTGCGGAGCGTGGACCAACGGTGACCTGTCTCGAGTCGGGATCAATGCGAAGCACGTACAGGGGCGTCGGAGACGATACGCCCAGTCCCTTCCGCTGGCCGATGGTGAAGCGGTGGACGCCGTCGTGTGCTCCAAGTGCGTGTCCCGCCCCGTTGACGATCGCGCCGCGTCGCTTTACCTGAGGGTCTCTTGCGGCCACGAACGCGGCATAGTCGCCGTCGGGCACGAAGCAGATCTCCTGACTGTCGGGCTTGTCGGCAACGCGAAGTCCGAGGCGGCGAGCCTGCTCGCGCACCTCAGGCTTGGTCAGGGCACCAATGGGGAAAACCGCCCGAGCCAGTTGCTCCTGCGTCAACGGAAACAGAAAGTAGGACTGGTCTTTGTCGGGATCCGCGCCGCGTCGCAGAAGCCATCGACCGTCGGGTCCTTGCTCGACCCGCGCATAGTGGCCGGTTGCAACCTGCTCGGCGCCCAATCCTCTCGCGCGGTCCACCAAGGTCGAGAACTTGAGGTCGCTGTTGCAGTGAGCACAGGGCAGTGGCGTTCGTCCTGATGCGTACTCACGCACGAAGTTCGAGACGACGGTCTCCTGAAAACGGTGCTCGAAATTGACGATGTAGTGCGGAAAGCCGAGGGCGGAGGCAACGCGACGCGCGTCGTACAGGTCGTCGATCGTGCAGCAGCTGCCGAACGCGTGGTCACCACGCTGGTCGTAGAGCTGCATCGACAGACCGATTACGTCATGACCCTGCTCGGTAAGCAGGGCGGCGGCGACAGAGGAGTCGACGCCGCCGGACATGGCCACGACGATGCGCATTCGCAAGCGACTCTAAACCCTTGCTGGTAATCGGGTGAGGCTCCGCAACTTCTCGACGACCTTCGGCAGGACCGTTATCACGCGATCCACGTCCGCCTCTGTGGTCGATTCGCCCAGGCTGAATCGTATCGAGTTCTGGGTGCGGTGAGCGGGGAAGCCCATGGCCTTTAGAACGTGCGACGGTTCGAGGGTGCCAGACGAGCATGCCGAGCCCGTGGAGACTGCGATGCCTTCGAGGTCGAGCCCAATCAGCAATGACTCCGCCTCGACGCGGTCGAAGCTGATGTTGCTCGTGTTCGGTACCCGCTCGGTCCTGGTGCCGTTGACGACCGTTCCGCTCACCGATCGAAGGATTCCGGTTTCGAGTCGATCTCGCAGTGCGGCAAGTCGCACGCTTTCGGTTGCCATATGCGCCCGGGCCTCTAGCGCGGCGACACCCATGCCCACGATACCCGCCACGTTCTCCGTGCCGGCTCGTCGGTTGCGTTCATGCTTGCCGCCCGTCATGAGGGGCAACAAACGGAGGCCCCGGCGGACCCAGAGGGCGCCGATGCCCTTCGGGCCGTAGAACTTGTGCGCCGAAATCGAGAGCAGATCGACGCCCAGCGCCTTCACGTCGACTGGAATCTTGCCCGCGGACTGGATGGCGTCGGTGTGAAAGAGCGCACCCCGAGCCTTCGCCACCCGCGCCAACTCCGCCACCGGCTGAATCGTGCCGATTTCGTTGTTGGCATGCATGACCGAGACAAGCGCCGTGTCATCGGTCAGCGCCGCTCGGAGCGCGTCTGGATCGACCACACCGCTCTGGTCCACCTGCAGCAACGTCGTTTGCCACCCTCGCTTTGCGAGCGCGGCCAAGGTGCGGAGCACGGCCTCATGCTCGATCGCGCTGGCGATCAGATGTCGGCGGCCCGTCACCTCCATCGCCTCAGCTACTCCCCGGATGGCGAAGTTGTCGCTTTCGGTTCCACCGCTCGTGAAGATGACTTCCGACGGATCCGCTCCGACAAGCCCCGCGACGGCGGTCCGGGCCTCGTCCACGACTGATTTGGCCCGCTGCCCGAAGTGATGAACGCTCGATGGATTGCCGAAATCATCTCGAAGGGCGCCGAGCATGCGGTCCACGACGACCGCCGCGATCGGCGTAGTCGCGTTATGGTCGAGGTAGATGCGAGTCTGGGGGGTGGTCACGGTGGTTCTATCGGCCACGATCGTAGCATTTCGTCCTAAGTCCCAGCCGCCGAATGACTAGACAATATTTTTCTGCGGCCGATATACTCATGGGGCTCCTGCCCCGGCAGCTCCCTCGTTCCGGAACCTTGGACGCGCGCTGGGCGCCCCGGACACTGAAATCCTGGCTCCTGGCGAGGCGGAGGACACTACATGTGGAAGCGTGATGAAGCGGTGAAACCGACCAACAGCCAGGCCCCAACGCCGGCGGTATCGGTCGCATCTAACCCGCAGACCGGCGCGTCAGCGTCGCCGCAGCCGGACAGCCGGCGGATCGAGAGGGACCTTGTGAACATCGGGAAGTCAGTCGTGATCAAGGGCGAGCTCAATGGCAGCGAAGATCTGACTGTTGAGGGCCACGTCGAAGGCAAGATCGAGCTCAAGGACCACGTCCTGACGATAGGACCAAACGGCCGGATCAAGGCGTCTGTCTTCGCCAAGGCTGTGATCGTCCTCGGCGAGGTCAATGGCAACGTCACCGCGTCTGAGAAGGTCGACATTCGCGATGGCGGCTCGGTCGATGGCGACATCGTCTCGCCGCGTGTGGCGATCGCGGAAGGCGCGCATTTCCGAGGTGCCGTGGATATGCAGCGTAAGACGGGTCAGCCGGCGCAGTCGTCTGCGTCGAAGCCTGTGACCACTCAGGCGCCTGCGCACGCTGGCCAATCACAGCCGGCCGCGCACTGAGCGGCTGACGGGGCGTCGCCGATAGGCCATTGGCCTTTTCCGACCTCTTCTCCCGCCGTCGGAAGGAAGATCCCGACACCGTGGACGCGGGCGCCTCGAAGGCGCCCGTTCACGCCACGAAGGCGCTCGCGCGATTTCTGCTCGGCTTGAAGAGCCGGCCGGGCCCCTCATTGCTGGACCTAGGTCCGGTGGTGGGTCCGAATGTCAATTTCTTCGGCGAGCGCCTGGGCTGCAAGATCTTCGTCGAAGATCTTTCGAAGGACATCGACCGGCACGTCACCGAGAGCAAGCTCAAGGAGTTGCCGGCGTTTTTCGCCAAGCGGTTCCCGCAAGAGGAGAACAGCGTCGACGGCATTCTGTGCTGGGACGTCTTCGACTTTCTCGACAAGAGCGCCGCGACGTCACTTGCTCAGCAACTGACGCGCATTCTTCGGCCAGATGGCGTGCTCCTCGCGTTCTTCAGCGCGACACAGCCGCAGCCCGGAGTGCCGCCACACTACACACGCCACGTGGTGGTGGACCAAGCCAACCTGCAATACCGTCCATATCCGGCGTCTCGCGCGCGCCAACGTCCGTTGGAGAATCGCGACATTCAGCGGATGTTCGAGCCTCTGCGGATCACCGAACAGTTCCTGCTGAAAACCAACATGCGGGAAGTCTTGCTGCGCAAGCCGACGGGCGCAGCATTGGATCGTTCGGAAGGTTCGGATCGTTCGTAGCGTTCGAATCGTTCTGATGTCACGAGTCGTTCGAATCGTTCGAATCGTTTTCGTTCCGAATGATCCGAACGCCACGAACGGCATTGCTGGCCGCGAACGACCCGAACGATACGAACGGCCCGAACGGTCCGAACGACCAATCGTGCTAGCATTCGGCGTTTCTTTCGATGCTGAACTTTGAGTTGTCCGAGGACCATGGCTTGCTGGAGAGGGCCGTCCGCGAGTGGGCTGGCCGCGAGGTTGCGCCGCGTATTCGGGAGCTCGACCGCGCACACCGGTTCGACCCCGTCGTGTTTCCCCAGATGGCGGCACTCGGCCTTCTGGGCATTTCCGTCCCCACCGAGTATGGCGGCGCGGGGATGGACTACCTCGCGCTTGGCATCGCGAGCGAGGAACTCGAGTACGTCGATACCTCGCTGCGCGTGATCTTGTCGGTCCATGTCGGGCTCAACTCCCTTACGTTGCTTGCCTGGGGCACAGATGACCAGAAGCAGCGATACCTCGTGCCACAGGCGCAGGGCGAAAAGATTGCCACGTATGGCCTGACCGAGCCCTCCGCCGGCAGTGACGCTCGCGGCATTCAAAGTGTGGCGATCAAGAAAGGCGAGCGCTACTACCTCACGGGCGAGAAGATGTGGATCTCGCTCGCCGACGTTGCGGACAATTTTCTGGTCTTCGCCTGGACGGACCTCGACAAGAAGAAGCAACGCGATCCCTCGGGAATGAGCGCTTTCATCGTCGAGCGCGGCTTTGCGGGATTTTCGAGCGGCACGTTGACGCAGAAGTGGGGCATCCTCGCAGGCAACACTGGCTTCTTCAAGATGGACGAGGTCGAAGTGCCGAGCGAGAACCTTGTAGGCAAGGAAGGCGAGGGCTTCAAGATCGCGATGTTCGCCCTCGATCAGGGGCGCTACACCGTCGCGGCTGGCGCGACGGGGCTCATTCGAGCCTGTCGTGACGCGAGTGTGGCGTACGCCAAGCAACGTCAGGCGTTCGGCGCGGAGATCGGGTCGTATCAGCTGGTGAAGGAAATGATCGCGCAGATGGAGTCCGACTATCAGGCGTCACGACTCCTGTGGATGCGCTCGGGGTGGCTGAAGAACGTCGGTCGGCGGAACACTCGCGAGACCGCTTTGGCCAAGTGGTTCTCGACTGTCGCGTCTGAACGAGCAGCAGGCGACGCTGTGCAGATTCACGGCGCCAATGGGTACTCAGATGAGTACCCTGTCGGGCGTTTTTATCGCAACTGCAAGGGCGCGGTGATCTACGAAGGGACCCGCGAAATTCACAAGATCATGCAGGCTGACTACCTCCTCGGGTACCGGACCGACCGGCCGACCCGCTGCGACTTGCCGGCCGTGGAGCACGGACAGTGACGACCCGCACGAGCCAGGTTCAAGGCAAGCAGCCCGGAGCGCCCGAGACAGTTCTCGATTCTGATCTATCTCTCCATTTCCTTCGTGTGGTGGAGCAAGCCGCGATTGCCTGTGCGCAGACGATGGGCCAGGGCGACCGCCACCGGTCGGATCAAGTCGCCGTCGAGGCCATGCGCCACGAGATGGACTCGATGCCGATCGACGGCACCATTGTCATTGGCGAGGGCGAACGAGACGAGGCTCCGATGCTCTACATCGGGGAGAAGGTCGGCATCAACGCCAAGGGCCAAGACGGCCGGACGTATCCGCAGGTGGATATTGCGGTCGACCCTCTCGAGGGCACGAATTTGTGCGCGACGGGCGCGCCCAATGCGTTGGCCGTGCTGGCCGCATCGGAGCGTGGAGGCCTGCTGCACGCACCAGACCTCTACATGGAGAAGCTCGTCGTTGGGCCAAACTGCCGCGACGTGGTGGACCTCGATGCCCCGGTACGTTTCAACCTGCGCGCGATCGCGCAGGCCCTCGGCCGCCGCGTGGAAGACCTTGTCGTCATTGTGCTCGACCGGCCACGGCACGAGAAGCTCGTCGAAGAGATTCGTGCCACGGGCGCCCGGATTCGCCTGATCGGTGACGGCGACTTGTCCGCAGGCATCGCGGCAGCTGTCATGGGCAGCGGTGTACACGCTGTCATGGGCATCGGCGGAGCGCCGGAAGGCGTCCTGACGGCGGCGGCCATGCGGTGCCTCGGTGGCGAGATCTACGCGCGGCTCGTCGTCAATACTCCAGAGCACCAAGAGCGCTCCAGGGCGATGGGCATCGAGGACTTCACGAAGATCTATCGTTCCGCAGACCTTGCATCGGGACAGAACCTGATCTTTGCGGCGACCGGAGTCACCGACGGAACCCTGATGAAGGGGGTGCGATTTTTCGGGGACGGGGTGCGCACCGTGTCGCTCATCATGCAGACGCGCCCGCAGCGAGTTCGATTCATCGACAGCATCCACGTGAACAAACAGGCGGACGGCAGCGTCAAGATCAGATTCTAGAAAGTGGCGTGGCGCCGTAACCAGATAGCCGTCACCGCCGCTGCCTTCGTCGGCTTCACCGGCTTCACGCTGGTGATGCCCTTCCTCGCTCTCTACGTTCAAGAGCTCGGCGTCGTCGACATCGGCGAGGTTGCGATGTGGACCGGGGTCACGCTTGGCGTCACACCAGCCGTCGCTGCGCTGTGTGCGCCGCTGTGGGGACGGGTGGCCGACCGCTTCGGGAACAAGATTCTCGTGCAGCGGTCGTTGCTCAGTTTCATCATCGTGATGGTGCTGATGGTGTACGCCACCAAAGCCTGGCAGCTCTTCGTACTGCGTGCGATCCAGGGGATCGTCGCCGGTTATGGCCCCCTGACGCTGTCGATGGCGGCGCAGTCGGCGCCACGAGAGAAATTGGCGAACGCGATAGGAACCGTCCACACAGCCCAGCGAATCGCGCCGGCCGTCGGTCCCGTCATTGGCGGCATCCTGGCGCCGACGGTTGGGCTTCGGAACACGTTTCTCGTGTCGGCCTGTATCTACGTCTTCGCGTTTGTCCTGCTCTCGGTGCTCTACAAGGAACCATCCCGGCTCCCGGCTCAGACCCGCGCGAAAGAGCGAGTGACATTCACCAACATCCTCGCGCTCGAAAATCTCATGGTGCTGATGGTCGTCATTTTTGGCTTGCAGCTCGTGGATCGCAGCTTCGGGCCGGTGCTGCTGCTGTATCTCGGGAGTCTGGGTTACCAGCAAGCCAACGCCGCCGTGCTGGTCGGCGTTCTTTTCTCGGTTTTGGCCATTTCAGGAGCGATCGGCAACCAACTGGCGGCGGCGGCTCTCCGACGCGTGTCGGCGCGAGTGACGATTGCCGTCTCGGTCATGGCCGCGGCTGGAGCGTTGGGGTTATTCGTGCTTGGCCGGGAGGTATGGCTGCTGATGCTCGTGATGGCCGTGTTTGGTCTTGGCATCGGCACGGCGATGACGACGGCATTTACCGCGGCCGGGGCCGTGATTCCTCGTCAGGTACACGGCACGGGCTTCGGGTTGCTGACGAGCGCGTCGTTGATTGGGTCCGCAATCAGCCCCGTGTTGAGCGGCCTGGTTGCGGCTCGCAGCATCCGCGTCGTCTTTATCGCCGGATCGGTCGTGCTTACGGCGCTTGCGATCGTCGTCCGACATGTGATGGTGGAGACGCGAGAGATCGAAGCTGCGCCGCCTGTTGAAGAGGGTTGAAGACCTGTCAGTGACTGGTGCTTAGTGCTTCGTGCTTGGTGCTTGGTCCGTCCGTAGTGCTTGGTCCGTCCGTAGTGCTTGGCCCGTCCATAGTGCTTCGTGCTTGGCCGGTCAGTGGTGCCCGGTGCTCGGCACTACGTTACCGAGACGCGCACTAGGCACCAAGGACTAAGGCCGGACTAAGGACAAGCACCAAGACCGGACTAAGCACCAAGCACGAAGAACCAAGCACCATTCAGCTCATGGTTCACCAGAGCGGGCAGAATTGTACGCTAACATCAAAATTTCCCTGCGATGGTCGATCGCCGCACGTCGTCCACTTTTGTCGAGCGAGCCGCGTTGGTAGGACTCGTCACTGGCGCTTCACGACGAACTGAGGCAGAGCAGTCGCTCAGCGAGTTGGCTGGTCTTGCCGAAGCCGCAGGCGCAGCGGTTGTCATGCGGATGCTCCAGGAGCGGCCGAAGCCGGACGCCTCCACGTTCATCGGTAGCGGCAAGGTGTCGAGTCTTGGGGCAGCGTGCGCGGAAGGTGCGATCGACGTGGTTATCTTCGACCACGAGTTGACGCCGGCGCAGCAGCGAAAGCTCGAAGAAGCACTCGACCGGAAAGTCATCGACCGTACGCAGCTGATCCTGGACATCTTCGCCAGGCGCGCCCGTACCCGCGAAGGCAAGTGGCAGGTCGAGCTGGCGCAGCTCAAGTACATCCTCCCGCGACTCACTGGCGCCGGTGTGGCGTTGTCCCGACTGGGCGGCGGCATCGGGACTCGAGGTCCTGGCGAAACCAAGCTCGAAACGGACCGGCGGCGGATTCGCGTTCGCATCCAGGCGATCCAGCGAGAAATCGAGCAAGTCCGACAGCGCCGTTCGCAGCTCAGAGAGCGTCGTCAGAAGCGGTCGGTTCCAACCGTCGCGCTCGTTGGCTATACCAATGCCGGCAAGACGACGCTATTCAATCGGTTGACGAACGAGCACGCCGTGGCGTCTGATGCGCTGTTTGTGACGCTCGACCCCCTGGTGAGACAAGTCAGGCTGCCGGACAGACGCGAACTGCTCGTCTCCGATACCGTTGGATTCATCGACCGCCTGCCCCACGCGCTCGTTGCGGCGTTCCACGCGACGCTCGAAGAGGTCACCGAAGCGGATCTGATGTTGCACGTCATCGACGCGTCGAGCCCTGAGCGTGAACGACAGCGGGCCGCGGTGGTGCGTGTGCTGGAGGAAGTCGGCGCGGACGAAGCCGCGGCGATGAACGTGTACAACAAGATTGACGCGATCACGCCGGACGAGCGACGTCGATTACGTGAGGCCGACCCAGCCGCCGCTCTGATCTCGGCGAAGGAGGGCGCGGGTATCGATGAGCTGCTGCAGATGATGGCGTCGAGGCTCGCCCTTGATACTCGGCGCATTACGATTGCCTTTGATACGCGCAAGGAGTTCGATAGGCAGCAGATTGCCAGGTTGTATCGTGTGGCGCGTGTCTTGAGCCACGTCGCCGTCAACGGCAGCGTCGTGATCGAAGCGGAGGTTCCGCGCCGCTTCATCGAGCGCTTGACGACGCCGGGGCCGGAAGAGGAGGCCTCCGATGAGCAGTGACGGCAAGGCGATTGGCGTCCTTGAACGATGCCTGGCCGTCGTGTGCGCGATGATGATGTTCGCTTCCTGCGCGGCCAGACTCCCGGCCGTGCCGCCCGCTGCGCTCAAGCATCCGGACTTCCTGTTTCCGTCGGTGCCGCAGGATCTGCAGCGAACGCTCGCGGCCAGGCACCTCGAGCGGGGCTGGCAGTATCTTCAGAGCGACGACCTGTCGAACGCTGAAATCGAATTTCGCGCCGCGCTCGTGCAGACTCCAGGGTTTGTGCCCGCCCAGGCGGGGCAGGGTTATCTGGCACTGGCGAAGCGCGACTACGGGCTGGCCCTCGCGGGCTTCGACGTAGCTTTGCGCAGCCGCGCGGGGTACGCTCCCGCGCTCGTGGGGCGAGGGCAATCACTACTGGCACTCAAGCGCGACGACGAGGCGATTGGGGCATTCGAGGCCGCACTGGCCGCAGACCCGTCCTTGACTGATCTTCGGCGTCGCGTCGAGGTGATCCGGTTTCGCGGCCTTCAGGACACGATTGATGCGGCCAGCGCCTCGGTCGCGGCCGGCAGACTTGACGAGGCACGGGCCGCGTACGGCCGTGCACTCGAGGCGTCGCCCGAAAGCGGGTTTCTGCATCGCGAGCTCGGCGCCGTCGAACGCAAGCGAGGCGATGTCCCCGCCGCCCTCGATCATTTTCGACGGGCGTCTCAGCTCGACGCCTCCGACGTCGCATCGCTGACGGCCCTCGCCGAGCTCCTCCAAGAGGTCCGCGACTTTGCAGGAGCCGAGGCCGTGTATAAACAAGCTGCGGCAGTCGAGCCGAGTCCACAGCTGACGGCGAAGGTTGCCGCCGCGGCGAGGATGACGCGGGAAGGGCCTTTGCCGCCGGAGTTTCACAGAATCCCAGACTCGGCACAGATCACGCGAGGGGAGCTGGCTTCGCTGATTGGCGTCCGGCTCGAGTCGGTGCTGCAACGTGCGTCGCCTAGTCAGGTTGTCATGACGGATACGCGCGGGCACTGGGCGGCGCCATGGATCATCGCCGTGGCCAGCGCGGGTGTGCTGGAACCATTCGAGAATCACACATTCCAGCCTGAGATGCGCATGGATCGCGTTGGCTTGGCGACCGCGACCAGGAGGCTGCTGGCCCTCATGGCCCAGACCCAGCCAGCCCTTCGCGTGCATCTTGCGGCTCGGCCGGCGATCGCAGACATGGAGTCCACTCATCTCAGCTACCCAGCCGTCGCCGTCGCCGTTGCGTCCGGTGTGCTACCGCTTTTCGAAGGCGATCAGTTTCAGGCCGCGCGCCCACTGTCGGGTCTCGAAGCCGCCGAAGCGATCGACCGACTCAAGGCTCTCGGCTCGGACGCCCGTTGATTCCGTGCGCAATCTCACGCTCGCAAACCAGCTCACGATCCTGAGGGTCATGTTGATCCCGGTGTTCGTCCTGTTCGTGGTGTACGGGTACCTCGGCGCCGCGCTTCTCGCATTCATGATTGCTGGCGCCACCGACGCGCTCGACGGGCTCGCAGCCCGTCGAGCAGGGCAGCGCACCAGCCTCGGAGAGTGGCTCGATCCGATGGCGGACAAACTCTTGCTCGTCACGACGTTCATCGTGCTGACGGTGCCGACGATTCCGCTGACCAATCATTTGCCGCTCTGGCTCACCATCCTGGTGATCAGTCGGGACGTCATGATCATCGGCGTCGTGGCCATCGTCAACCTCGCGATTGGCCAACGGACATTCAGGCCGTCGATGTTGGGAAAGCTGGCCACGGCAACATTTATTCTCACGACCATCGCAATTCTGTACTTCAACTTCCTGGAAGAGCGATCGATCGTCGTGGACGTGGGCGTCTGGGCCTCGCTCGCGCTCACGCTCGTGTCGAGCGCCGATTACCTCTTCCGGATTCGTCGCCTAATCAGCGAGGCGGGGTAGGCGGGGCGGGTTGCTGGGACAGGTAGCTGGGTGGCTGGGTGGCTGGGACGCTGGGGAACTAGCGCGAACTAGCTGGTTGGGCCGGGTTCCGACGTGAGGCCTCTCAACTTCGTCGTTCCGCGTTCTCCGTGGCGGTGAATATCGTTGAAGGATATGGAAGGCATTCCCATGCGGACCGGATGCATTTTCTGCAGATCGCGTCCGCGTCGCTCGCCGAGGTTGGTTACTGCCTTCATGCCGCCAAGCGCCTGGGCTATCTGAGCGAAAAGGAGTACATCCAGTTCGAACAACAAGTCCGGAAGACGGCCGCTCCGCTGCGGGGGTTGATGAAGTCCCTGGGCCGAGAACATCCATAGGTGGACTCCACGGTTCTTAGCTCCTTAGCTGCTTGGCTACCTCGCCACCCCAGCTACTTACCACGCCCCCCTGGCCCACCCAGCTACCCAGCTACCTGGCGACCCAGCCGCGAACGACGGTCAGCCACATGATCTTGATGTCGAGGGTGACCGACCAGTTCTCGATGTAGTAGAGGTCGTACTCGATGCGCTTTTCGAGCGACGTGTTGCCACGCCACCCATTGACCTGGGCCCAGCCGGTGATGCCGGCCTTCACCTTGTGGCGCAGCATGTACTGCGGGATGCGGTGCTTGAACTGCTCGACGAAGAACGGTCGTTCAGGACGCGGCCCGACGATGGACATCTCGCCCTTGAGCACGTTCCAGAACTGCGGCAGCTCATCGAGGTCCATGCGTCGCAACCATCGGCCGACCGGCGTTGTCCGCGGATCGTTGTCACGCGCCCAGACAGGACCGCTTGAGTCTTCCGCGTCCTCGTGCATTGAGCGGAACTTGTAGACCGTGAACGCACGGCCGTCGAGGCCCATGCGCTCCTGGTGATAGAACACCGGTCCTGGCGACGTCCACTTGACGAGTGCGGCAATCACCGCGACCGGGATGGCGAGCACCACGAGCGCGAGAACGGACAGAACGACATCAATCGAGCGTTTCACCCAGGCGTTAAGCCCCTGCAGCGGCACGTCGTTGACGTTGATGACCGGCAGGCCATCGAGATCCTCCAAGCGCGCGCGTAGCGCGATGAACTGGAGGATGTCGGGCACGACCTTGACGTCGATGAACTCTCGGCTCGTGAGTTCCATGAGGTCGAGCAACTTGGAGTGTTCGTCGAGCGGCAAGGCCACGTAGAGGTGATCGACCCGTTCGCGCTGCGCGATCTCGGCGACCTCCGTCAGTGTCCCGAGTAATGGAAGGCCGCGGTACCCGATATGGTCGCCACCCGCGCGATCGTCGAGGAAGCCGACGACCTGGTAGCCGAGCTCGCGGTGTTGAAGCATGCGGTCGGCAACCAGGCGACCGAGATCTCCAGCACCCGCGATGAGGATTCGTTTGAGTCCGACGCCAGCGCGCCAGCGTCGCTCGAGCAGCTCTCGCACCGCCTCCCGCGACGCGTAGGTGAAGACCACGTTCAGGCCGAGGAAGAGCGCCCACACGACACGGGACACTTGGTACGTGCCGACAGCCCGCGCGGCCTCGGATACGTAGTAGGCCTGGATGTACAACGTCGAGACGATGCCGAAGACGACTGCCAAGATGCTGCCGATGAAGACGGCGAAAAAGTCGTCCACGCGTGACCGCCCGCGCCGCAGGCGATACACACCTTGAAGGTGGAACGCGAGAGGTGTGAGCACCGCCACAAACGGCAGGATGTTGAGGTAATGGTCGAGCGGGGGGTAACCCCGGGTCACAGGGATCAGGCCGCTCTCGAACCGAATACCGTAGGCCAACACGAACGCCCACATCGCCAGGAGCGCATCCGAAATCACGTAGATGGCGACGAGCAGGCGGTTGTAGCGTCTTACCATCGCGTCCCAACTGGGCGCGCCAGAGTCTCGTCGATGACGTCCCGCATGTGTCGAACGTGATGTTCGCGCGAGAATCGTTCGGCGTTCTCGCGAATGCGAATCGGATCGAAGGTCATCTCGGCCGCGCGACCGAGCGCGGCTGCCAACGAGGCTTCCGTGGGCTCGCCGAAAAACACACCCGTCTCGCCGTCCTTCACCGTCTCGAGCGCACCGCCACGGCCAAAGGCCACGACGGGCCGGCCACATGCCTGCGCCTCGAGGGGCACTATGCCGAAGTCTTCTTCACCAGGCAGAATCACTGCCCGGGCCTGCCGATACTCATCGCGAATCTCTTCATTGCTGAGCCGGCCCATGAAAGTGACGTCGGAGCTCGCCTCGCGCTCGAGCCGAGGCCTGTCTGGTCCGCCTCCGACGATGCGCAAACGCGCGCCGGCGAGCCGGCACGCGGCGATGGCACGGTCGATTCGCTTGTAGGGCACCAGCGCAGACACGATCAGGAAATGGCTGTTGGGTGTCACCGGCGCCGGGTGAAAGAAAGCCGTGTCGACGGGAGGATACACAGTCGTCGCGTCTCGATTGTAGTATCGGCGGATCCGCCCCGCAACGTGTTTGGAGTCGGCGAGAAAGCGGTGCACCCGGGGCGCCGTCGCCGCGTCCCATCGCGCCAGCCGCGCCATCAGCGGGCGATAGATCCAGCGGCTCCGCAGACGTCCCACCCGTGCTGCGCCGAAGTACTCCTCGAACTGGTCCCAGGCATAACGCATCGGGGAATACACGTAAGAGATATGTCGCGCGCGGCCGGTCGGCACCGCCGACTTCGCGACGCAGTGACTGGAGCTGACAACGAGGTCGTATCCGTCGAGGTCGAACCGCTCGATGGCCATCGGAAACAGCGGCAGGTAGCGCCGATACTGCGTGGTGGCGAATGGCAAGTGCTGCACAAACGACGTCGTAATGCGACGGCCCTCAATCAACGCAGAGACCGAGCCTCGACGATGAACGAGCGTGTAGAGGTCGGCCTCGGGAAAGATCTCGCACAAGACCTCGAGCGCCTTTTCGCCGCCGCGCATGCCGGTCAGCCAGTCGTGTACGAGCGCGACCTTCACTCGAGCGGCACCTTTCCGCTTCCCCCCTGCCCCCTTCCTTCCCCCTTCCCGTTCCCCTTCCCCCTCCCCTTCCCCCTGCCCCCTTCCCCCCTACCGTCTCGTATAACTCGTTCGTTCGTGCGACCGACCGCTCCCATGAGAACTCGCGGGCTCGAAGGGCGCCCCTTCGGCGCAGTTCGTCGGCGAACTCGGGATTGTCGAGGACACGGCGCACACCGTCGGCGATCGAACCGACGTCGTATGGGTCGACGAGCACCGCTGCATCACCGGCCACTTCCGGCAGCGACGAGATGTTCGATGTCACCACCGGCGCGCCGCTGGCCATCGCTTCGAGCGGCGGGAGCCCGAAGCCTTCGTACAACGACGGGAAGACGAAGGCCGAGGCCAGCCGGTACAGGATCGCCAGCGTCTCGTGGGGAAGGTACCCGAGGAACCGCACGTGCTTGTGAAGCTTGTGCCGGTGTACAGCCAATCGAAGCGCGGGCAGCTTCGAAATCTCGTCGCCGATAATCAGGAGCTTGAGCTCGTCAAAGCCGTTCTGACGTAGCTGATCGAATGCCTCGATCAGGCGCACGAGGTTCTTGTGGGGCTTGATGTTGCCGACGTACAGGATGAACCCGTGCTCGAGCTGGTACCTCTCTCGGACACGAGCCAGGTCCTCCTCCCCGGGCACCGTCCAGAAACGCTCGTCGATCGCGTTGGGCACGACCACGACTTTTTCGGGATCGACCTTGAAGAAGTGCAGGATGTCGCGTTTCGAGGCTTCCGACACCGTGAGAATACGGTTGGCGCGCCGCGCCGCCGCCCACATCGTCGTGCGCGCGTACGCATGAGCGAGACGACTCGGGAGGTACTGCGGAAACATCAGGTGAATGCAATCGTGGATTGTCACCACTGAGCGGCATCCAATGGCTACGGGGAGCACGTAATGAGGCGCGTGATACACGTTTGGCCGCTCTCGCATCAGCACCCATGGCACGTGCAGCTGCTCGCGCAGCGAATAGTTGGGCGACGGCTCGAGCACCGTTCTGAACCGGGGACCAAGCTCGACGGCTATGCCCATGTCGGGCTGGTGACAGAGGAGGACGTACTCAGTGTCCGATTCGATGCGCGAAAGGTGCCTCAGCAGATTGCGGATGTAAGTGCCAATGCCGAAGTCGTGGAGCTTTCGGACATCGATCGCAACTCGCATGCAGTGGGAATTATACCGGCCGACTCTGTGCTACCCCAGCCACCCTGCCGCCCAGCTACCGATCCCACCCATTCCATTGCATGCGATAGCGCCGGCGGAGATCGCGCGCCGTGCCAGGGTACACGCCTCGTTGGCGCGCGGCCTCGGCGGCCTTCTCAACCTCACCCCTGATCTTGAGGGCATTCGTCATGACATTGTCGAGCCACGCCGCGCAGTTGTATGTGGACGCTGGGTTGATGCGAACGCCGTTTGCCTCGTAGACAGCAAACCATGCGCGATCGCCATAGGTCGGAGCGGACATGACGCATGTTTGCGAATAGCGGTTCCAATAGGTGTCCAGTTCATCTCCGTTCCGAGCCGCCCATTCGAGAATCCGCCCATACTCCTGTTCACCGCGGGCCCGCAGTTCGTCGCCCTCGGAAGGCCCGCTCAGCATTTGTGTGAGGCTGCGAAGGGGCGTTTGCGTATCCGACGACGACTGCCCGTTCAAGAGCGAGGCCGCGTGATCGATGGCGACGGCGAAGGCCACTCCTTCCGCAGCCTGACGAGCGACGCGGAGAGAGGTGACGCCAATCACCAATCCTGAGCGGTCGACCAGCGGTCCGCCGCTGTTGCCGGGATTGATGGCCGCATCTGTCTGGATCAGCGTGACGTGCCCGGCCTGCCGCACGGCGCTCACGATCCCGCGCGTCACCGTGTTCGACAGCACGCCAAGCGCCGACCCAACCGCGATGACTTCCTGTCCGACGCGAGCGCCCGCCGCCGAGCCCAAGCGCAACGTTGGTTGCGCACGACTGGCGTTGTACACCTGCAGAACCGCCAGATCGTTGCCTTCAGAGACAGCGGCCACGCGAGCCGAGTAACTGGTTTGCCCCACTTGGAGCTGTACCGTGCTGTGACCTTCAACGACATGCGCGTTGGTGAGGAGCTGATCGTATCGAATGAAGAAACCCGTCCCGCGCGATGTTCCGGCCTGAATCGATGCCACGGCCGGCACGACTCTGCTGACGAGGTCTTCGAGCGAGTTCGACGACGTGTCGGGTACGACCGTTGTGTCCAGTGTCGGGGTTGAACGGCCGGCCTCGGTGAGGATCGTGACGGGGGCTCCCGGCTCAGGCAGAGCGGAAGAGTCCGACGAAGTCGGGCTGGGTGATGCCGCACTCGGTGCCGTGGTGAGGACCGGCGACGAAACCAGCCTGGAGCGCATGGGAATCATGGCCAGAGCAGCGCCAAGCACGAGTCCGACGCCAAGCAAAGGTAAACCAAGAGCCCGCGGGCGCGCCGGCACTGCGTAGGAATCCTCAACAAACGTACCGGGTGTGGACTCAACCTGTGAAAACCCGCAGCGGCACTCCTGGACGCGGCGCGGCACGCGGCGTCCACAGGACGGGCAGCTCCAGCCGAATTGTTCCGAACCAGTTGAATCCATGGCGTCAGACACGTTGGGCGGCAGACCAGCTCGGACGGCTGTGTGCCGATCCGCGCAGTCACTGCCCCTGTCTCGACGTATCGGGTTTTCAGCCTCTGATCTTGAGGTACGCCTTGAGCAGCGGGGCCCAGGCGGGATGGTGTTTCTCGTAGAACGCGACCTGGCTGCGGCGGTACGCAGTGTCGGTCGCACCGGGGTTTGACATCACCGATCGGCCGCGAAGGTGCACGACTTCCGTCTTTGCCGTGAACACGACCGATCGTCCTTTCCCACGAACGGCGGCGCAGAGATCCACATCCTCCGTATACATGAAGAACCGCTCGTCCAGCAGGCCCACTGATTCCAGGTCCGCACGTCGAATTAGGAGACATGCGCCGCTGACCCAGTCCACGAGTCGCGTTCGGCGCGTTTGGCGATCAACCCACGACGCGATAAGCGGCCACCCGCGCTCGTTGCCGCGGATCAGAATTTTCTGTCGCAACTCTGCCAGCGGCGAGATCATGGCTCCGAACGACAGCTCCGCACGTCCCGCCGCGTCCACGATTCGCGGCCCGGCGATCGCGGCCGATGGACTCCGGTCGAGCTCCGCGACGAGGGCGTCGAGTGCGCCGTTCGGAACAACGGTATCGGGATTGAGCAACAGCACGAGTTCTCCTGTCGTCTGACGAATCCCGAGGTTGTTGGCCTTCGAAAAGCCGAGATTGCCACCGGCGTCGATCACGCGGACGTCGGGCCATCGCTCGCGAACGATGGCGGCCGTTCCGTCTGCCGACGCGTTGTCAACGACCACGATCTCGTGATCAGTCGTAAGACGGTGCCGGGCCAGCGACCCGAGGCAGCCATCGAGGTCGGCTCGCGAGTTGTAGGTGACGATGATGATGGAGAGGCGAGACATCAGAGAGTTCCTGGTGCTTGGTGCTTGGTGCCTGGTCCGTGCGTGGTGCTTGGTCCGTCCTCGGTGCTTAGTGCTTGGTCCGCGTGTGGTGCTTGGCGAAGGACCAAGCACGGCCCAGGCACCAGGCACAAACTAAGCACCAAGCACGAGGCACTAAGCACGGAGATTTTCAACTCGCCCCACTGGCGATAAGGACCTGGAGTGTTCGGTGCGCGCAGTCGCGCCAGGAGTATCGCTCGAGGATTGGTCTCGCTGCGTCGCGCAGCCGCGCGCGCTCGCCCTGGTCGAACAGGACGTGCTCGAGCGATGCCTCGATCAGTGCCGGCTCGGGAGTCGGCACGTAGAGCGCAGCAGGACCATAGATTTCACGGGCAACCTCGGTGTCGAGCACAACGATGGGAACGTCAGCTGCCAAGGCGTCGAGCGGCGTCATCCCGAAGCCTTCGTACTCCGAGAGGAACGCAAAAGCAGTAGCGCGAGAATACAGGTCGGCCAGCTCCTGGTCGGGAACGTAGGGTCTGATCTGGACTCGCCCTGTCATGCCGCATGTCCGGACGATCTGATTCAGATCGAGCGTCGGCGCGCTCCGGTTGTCTCCGACGATCTCGAGGCGTACGTGGGGCCGGCGTCGTGCGAGGCGCGCGAAGCCTTCGATGAGAGCTGGCACGTGCCGGCGATTGAAGATCGAACCGACGTAGAGGACGAGACCGTTCGTATCGCGCGAGAAGGAAGTGGGTGCCGTCACGAGAGGTGTCGCTCCTGGGTAGATGACCTCGATCTTCGACTGCTCGACGCCGAGATGCGACGTAATTTGGCGTTTCGAGAAGTCTGAATCGGTCAGCACCCGCACCGCTCGGCGAGCCGCAAGCCGCGTGATCATCCGGCGACGGGTGCCCTCTCGCCATGAGAACCACTCCGGATGGGCTGCAAACGAGACGTCGTGAATCGTCACGACCATGGGTACCGGGCAGAACACCGGACCAGAGTACGCCGGCGCGAACAGCACTTCGGCTCTGGACTGTCTGAGCAATCGAGGTAGCGCGACCTGTTCCCATCGTGTGCCGTTTCCACGGGCGCCGGCGGTCACCAGCCGAAGATTGGAGAGGTTGGGGACGACGCTGATGTGTTGTGGTGCACACAGAATGAAGTCGTGGGACGCGGCGCCGGAAAGGTCGTTCCAGCCGGAGAGGATTTCCGCCAAGTAGCGACCGACGCCAGTAGGCTTCCCAGCGAGCTCGCGCGCGTCGATGGCGATGCGCATCAGGCGTGACGCTCCGAGCGCCGCTTGACGGCATCGAGATAGGCCAGGCGGAGCGATCTGGCCGTGCGATCCCAGGTGAAGTCCTTTGCTCGTTCGAGGCCCGCGCGGCCTTGTGCGGCCGCCCATTCGGAGTCGGTGCTCAGACGTTGGATTGCAGCGGCCCACCCAGCGACATCGGTGGCCCCAACCAGCATGCCTCCGGCGCCCACGACTTCAGGCAATGAGCCCCGGTCCGACGCGATCACCGGCACGCCGGCCGACATCGCTTCGAGGACGGGCAGCCCGAAGCCCTCGTCGAGTGAGGGCAGGACGAGCGCAGACGCGCTCGCGTAAAGCCCCTCACGTTCATCTTGTGGCACGTAGCCGAGATGGGTCACGAGGCCGCGCAATGGTGGACTTCGAATGCGCCTCAACCATTCTGAGGCATCCGACGTCGCTGCACCTGCCAAGACCAATGGTGGCGGGCGAAAGGTTCCGGCGGCCAGCGCGGCATAGGCGTCAAGCAAGACTCCAATGTTCTTACGGGGCTCGAGTGTACCGATGAAGAGAATGCAGCCATCACGCGGAACGTTTGGCGCCCTGCCGAGCGTGGACCATCGAGGAGCGCCAGGCGGACAAAGGTAGATGCGGTCTGACGGGACGTGAAGCCTGTCGATGATGAGCTGCCGGGTGTGTTTGGACGGCGTGACGACGGCATCGGCGCGGCGAGCATGATCGGCGGCCAGGGCAGGGTAGTCGCGGCGGACTTCCGCACGCGTCCGTTCCGGATGCGTCAAGAAGAACAGGTCGTGGATGGTCACGACCTGCGCCGCCTTCCGCGTCGGGATGAGCAAGGGGTGGGCTGCGTGCACGACGTCGAAATCACCCGCGAGTAATTCGGCTGGCGGCCACTCGGCGCGATGCCATAGGTAGTTGAGTGCTCGAACGGGTATTCGGCGATCGATCACGCGCGCGCCAATCTCCGCGCTCAGCCCCGAGGCGGGTCGGTCCTTCCAGGAGCTGGTGAAGACCGCCACGTCGTCATCATGGGCCGAGGCATAAGCCCGCACCAGTTCGTGCACGTATTCGCCGGCGCCCGATCGCGCGCGCAGGGCAGGCCGGTAGTCCACGAGAATCCGTATGTTCAAGCCGGTATGATAACGTCAGCCGTTTTCGGAGCGGTCGGTCTGGAGGGACATGAAAATCGCGGTCGTGGGAACGGGATACGTAGGCCTCGTCGCTGGCGTCTGTTTTGCCGAGAGCGGCAACGACGTGGTGTGTGTCGACAAGGACGCCGTTAAGGTTCGAATGCTCAGCCGGGGCAAGATGCCCATTTATGAGCCAGGGCTCGAGGATCTCGTTCGCCGAAATCGTCTGGAAAAGCGGTTGACCTTCACGACCACGCTGAAGAAGGCGGTTCGTGATGCGTCTATCATTTTCATTGCCGTCGGCACGCCGCAAGGCGAGGACGGCTCGGCCGACCTCCAGCATGTGCTCGGTGTGGCTCGTGACATCGCGAAGGCGATGAACGGCTACAAGGTGATTGTCAACAAGAGCACGGTGCCGGTCGGCACAAGCGAAAGAGTCCGGGAGGTCATTCGGCGTGAAACGACTCACCCGTTCAGCGTGGTGAGCAACCCCGAGTTTCTCAAACAGGGAGCCGCGATCGACGATTTCATGAAGCCCGATCGTGTCGTTATCGGTGCGGAGGACCCGCGTGCCGCTGAACTGATGCTCGAGCTGTATGAGCCGTTCATGCGAACGGGAGCCCCGATCATGGTGATGGATTGCGCGAGCGCCGAACTGGCTAAGTATGCGTCCAACGCGATGCTCGCCACCCGCATTTCCTTCATGAACGAAGTGGCGAACATTTGCGAGGTGGTTGGCGCGGACGTCGATCAGGTGCGCAAAGCCATCGGCTCCGACAAGCGGATCGGGACGTCGTTCCTGTTTCCGGGAGTCGGATACGGAGGAAGCTGCTTCCCGAAAGATGTTCAGGCGATGATCCGCTTCGCCTCCGACAAGGCGTACGACTTCAAGGTTCTGCGCGCGGTCGAAGCGGTCAACGCCCTTCAGAAGACACGCTTGTTCGAGAAGATGCGAGGACACTTTGGCAGCCTGAAAGGCAAGACGGTCGGCGTCTGGGGCCTGGCCTTCAAGCCGAAGACCGACGACATGCGCGAGGCACCCGCAATCCCGCTCATCCAGTCCCTGCTGACTGCCGGGGCCAAGGTCCAGGCGTACGACCCAGAAGCCACGGGCATTGCCCGCGGGTTGTTCGGCACCAAAGTGGCGCTTGCCTCGAACAACTACGACGCCATCAAGGGGGCCGACTGTTTGGCCATCGTGACCGAATGGAACGAGTTCCGGCGTCCTGACTTCGCGCGGATGCGGACGCTGATGCGTTCGCCCGTCGTGTTTGACGGCCGCAACCTCTTCACACCCGCACAGATGAAACAGAACGGGTTCACTTACTTCTCCATTGGCCGAAGCTGACCTTCAATGACACGACTGCGTGGAGCCTTACAAGACCCCTTGCTGTCTGTCGTGATACCGGCGTTCAACGAAGCGGCTACCATCGACGAAATCGTCCGGCGCGTACTCGCTCTGCCGCTCCGCGTCCAGCTCATCGTGGTGGATGACTGTTCGACGGATGGTACGAGGGACCTGTTGGTCGCCCTTCAGGCGGAACTTGGCTTCACGCTGCTGCTGCAGCCGCAGAATCAGGGAAAGGGTGCGGCGCTGCGGCGAGGGTTCGGCGCCATCAAGGGCGACCTCGTCGTCATTCAGGATGCCGATCTGGAGTACTCACCTGAGGAGTTCCCGCTCCTGATCGAGCTCATCTGCGACGGGCGCGCCGACGTGGTCTATGGCTCACGATTCCTCGGCCGGCATCGAGTGTTTCTGTTCACACACTACGTCGGCAACGTCGTCCTGACGATGCTGACCAATGTGCTCTACAACACGATGCTCACCGACATGGAGACCTGCTACAAGGTGATGCGCACCGAGGTGCTGCGGTCGATGACGCTCAAGTCGAATGGTTTTGGCATCGAGCCAGAGCTGACCGCGAAGATCTTCAAGCGCCGCTTGCGCGTATACGAGGTTCCCATCAGTTACGATGGCCGCAGTTATGAGGAAGGGAAGAAGATTGGCTGGCGCGACGGCGTTGTGGCCATCTGGGTGCTGTTGAAATACCGGTTCACCGAGTGAACGTGTTCCTTCGTCTGCTCGAGTACGCGCGGCCGCACCGCGCCAGACTCGCCAGCGCACTGGCCGCGATGGTCCTGTACGGCGCCGCGTCGGCCGGTGTTGCGTACCTCATCAAACCAATCTTCGACGATGTGCTCCCGACGGGCGAATATCTGGGCACGGTCGCGAGCGCTGTCCTGGGCCTGTACCTGATCAAAGGTGTTGGCGCCTATCTGTCGTCCTATTGGATGACCGACGTTGGCCAGAAGGTCGTCCACGACCTGCGCAACAGCCTGTTTCGCCACGTACTCCAGCAGTCGGCGGCATTCTTCTCGACCCAGACGACAGGCAAGCTGATGTCGCGGATCACCAACGACGTGGGGCAGATCCAGCAGGCCGTGTCGGAGACCATCGGCGACCTGACGCGGGAGTCGTTGACGATTGTCGGGTACGCCGCCCTGCTCTTCTATTACGACACGCGGCTTGCCGTGGTGTGTCTCACGGGCGCGCCAGTTGTCGTCTATCCGCTGGTGCGGCTCGGCCAGCGAGTCCGCCGGACGACCCGTCGAAGCCAGGAAGCGCTCGAGCAGATCTCTCACGTGAGCGCAGAGGCCTTCGCCGGCCATCGCATCGTGAAAGCGTTTGGCGCCGAAGCTCGTGAGACCGAGAAGTTCGCGCGCGCTTCGGCGCATCTGTATCGAACGAACATGAAGGTGACGAGCGCGCTCTCGATTCTGCCGCCCCTCATGGAGTTCATGGGCGGCGTCGCGTTTGTGATCGCGCTCTGGTACGGCAGCCAGGAGATTGTCGCGGGACGGCTGACATCGGGCGCATTCGTCGGGTTCATCACGGCCCTGTTCCTCATGTACGGCCCCGCGAAGAAGCTGAGCCGCGTAAATGCCAACCTGCAGCAGGCGATGGCGGCGGCCGAGCGCATCTTCGAAATGCTCGACACGCACAGCGAAGTGCACGAACGGCCCGATGCCGTGTCGTTGCCGCTGTTCCATCGGTCCATCGAGTTCCGCGACGTGCAATTCTCGTATGGCGGTGTGGACGAGGCGACGCTCCGCAACGTCACGCTGCAAGTCGGCCTGGGACAGGTGCTGGCTCTGGTCGGCCGCAGCGGAGCCGGCAAGACGACGCTCGTGAATCTCATTCCCCGCTTCTACGACGTTACTGCCGGAACAATATTCGTGGATGGCCGCGACGTGCGCGACGTCTCGCTGGCGTCGCTGCGCTCGCAGATTGGCATCGTGACGCAGGAGACTGTGCTCTTCGACGACACCATTGCGGCCAACATCGCATACGGCCGCCCTGCCGCGACCCAGGCCGAGATCGAAACTGCGGCAAGGGCCGCGCACGCGCACGAATTCATCGCACAGCTCGATGCAGGGTACGAGACCATGATCGGCGAGCGCGGCCAGCGCCTGTCGGGGGGCCAGCGGCAGCGCCTGGCAATCGCCAGGGCTATCTTGCGTGATTCGCCGATCCTGATTCTCGACGAGGCGACCTCGTCACTCGATGCCGAATCTGAGATGCTGGTGCAGGACGCGCTCTCTACCTTGATGCTCAACAGGACGTCGTTCGTAATTGCGCACCGGCTCTCGACCGTGCGCCGCGCCGATGCGATAGTCGTGCTGGAACGGGGTTGCATTGTCGAGTCGGGTACGCACGAGGAGTTGCTGGCCCGCGGCGGCGCCTATGCGAAACTCTACGAGCTGCAGCTGCAGGACGAGCCGTCGGGCCTTGAAACGTGACGAATCCGAAATGATTAAGTCGATGACCGGTTTTGCCTCGTTGACGCACGAGGACGAGCGCGCAACGATCGGGGTGACCGTGAGGACGGTGAACCATCGTTTCCTTGATCTCCAGCTCCGCGTGCCGCAGGCGTTCGGCGATCTGGAGCCTCGCGTTCGCGCCATCCTGCAAAAACGGCTCGCGCGGGGCCGGGTCGAGCTTCAAATCTCTGTACAGCTTCGAACCCCTTCAGCCCCGACCGTCGAGCTCAACGCGGAGTTTGCCAACGCGCTCGTCGCCACCATCGCGCAGGCCCGCGAACAGGGCCTGGTGTCTGGTGTGCTGACCCCAGGCGACCTGCTTCGGTTGCCGCAGGCCATTACGGTGAGAGAGCGGACTGCCGACGTGGACCCCGCCGCAGAGGCGCGGATCGCGGCGAGCGTGGAGAGCGCCGTCGAGCAGGCGCTCGCGGACCTCGATGCCATGCGCGTACGCGAGGGGGCGCATCTGCGCGCTGACCTCGACGCCCGGCGAGATGCTCTGGCCGACTTCATCAGAGGACTCGAGTCGGCGTCGGCCGAAGGTCGAGGCGATCTCGAGGCGCGGTTGCGTGAGCGCGTCGGCGAGATCAGCCAGGAGCTGCCTGTCGATCAGGCGATGATTGCTCAGGAGATTGTGCGCGCGGCCGCCCGTTCAGACATCTCCGAGGAAGTGACGCGGTTTCGAGGACACGTGGCGCACTGGGGCGCCCTCTCGGCTTCCGACGAGCCGTGCGGCCGCAAGCTCGACTTCCTGTTGCAGGAAATGAACCGCGAGATCAACACGATCGGATCCAAGGCCGACGGACTTCACGTGTCGGAGCTGGTGATCAACGCCAAGGCCGAGCTCGAGAAGATGCGCGAGCAGGTTCAGAATGTCGAGTAACCGACGCGGCCTCCTGTTCATCGTCTCTGCGCCGTCGGGCACCGGGAAGACGACGCTGGTTGAACGGTTGGTTCAGATCGTGCCGAATCTGAGAATGTCGCGGTCGTACACGTCGCGTGCCGCACGCGACGGGGAGCACGACGGCGTTGACTATAATTTCATCAGTCGCGAACGCTTCGAGGCCATGACCCGGCAAGGCGCCTTTCTCGAGTGGGCCGACGTCTTCGGCAATTACTATGGGACGAGCGCCGGCGACACCGCAGCGTACTTGACTGGCGGACAGGACGTGGTGCTCGTCATCGACGTTCAAGGCGCACGGCAGGTCAGAACCCGCGGAATCGAGACCGTCGGGATCTTCGTGTTGCCTCCCTCGGCCGAGAGCCTCGAGCGGCGCTTGCGCGGACGAAGCAAAGACAGCGAAGAGCAGATTCGAAAGCGGCTCGAGGTTGCGGGAAGGGAGGTCAGTGAATTCAGCCAGTACCAGTACGTCGTGGTCAACGACGAGCTCGACGCGGCTGTCGGGCGGCTGCAGGCCATTGTGCTCGCCGAACGCGCCCGCGTGAAGCTGATGCGCTCTGACGCCGAAACGATCATTCGGACGTTCCAGGGCCAAAGGCTGGAGACTAGGGACTAAGGTAGGGCTCAGGGCTCAGGGCTCAGGGCTCAGGGATCGGGGATCGGGGATCGGGGATCGGGGATCGGGGATCGGGGATCAGCATGTCACTCATCGCGTTAGCGGTCACCGGCGGGATCGGCGCCTACAAGGCCGTCGAAGTCTGTCGTGGCTTGCAGAAGCGCGGCCACGATGTGGTTGCGGTCATGACCCGCTCCGCTACGAGGTTCGTCGGTCCGGTGACGTTCGAGGCCATCACGCGCCGGCCGGTCATCACCTCGCAGTGGCGCCCGGGCATGAACGCGGAGATCGAGCACATCGCGATCGCAGACGGTATTGCGCTACTCCTCGTGGTCCCGTGTACAGCGAATGTCATCGGAAAGTTCGCCAACGGGATCGCCGATGACTTCCTGAGCACACTCTATCTGGCCACCAAAGCTCCAGTGCTTCTCGCGCCGGCGATGAACACGAACATGTTGGCGCACGAGGCGGTCCAGCGGAACGTGCAGACATTGATCTCGCGTGGTGTGCAGTTCGTCGAGCCTGGCGAGGGGTATTTGGCCTGCGGGTGGATCGGGAAAGGACGGCTCGCGGAGCCAGCCGATGTCGTCGAGGCCGCCGAGCGGATCCTCGCGCCCCGCGAATTGCGACTCAGCGGTCGTCGTGTGCTCGTCACGGCCGGGCCGACCTACGAGGACATCGATCCCGTCCGTTACGTTGGGAACCGCTCGAGCGGTCGCATGGGGTTCGCGCTCGCCGCTGAGGCGCGGCGTCGAGGCGCGTACGTCACGTTGATCGCCGGACCCACGAAAGTGGAACCGCCTAGTGTCGACACGTTCGTTAGGATCAGAAGCGCCTCCGAGATGCACGAGGCCGTGATGCGAGCGGCCTCCGACGCGGATGTCGTGATCATGGCGGCTGCGGTGGCTGACTACACGCCCGGCCCGGCGGCTTCAGACAAGATTGCCAAACGTGATGCGCCCATGACGCTGACGCTGCAGCGCACCAAGGACATCCTGGCGGACCTTGGGGAGATGCGCGCGGGTCTTGGGTCGGCCCGTCCGGTGCTCGTCGGCTTTGCCGCGGAAACGGAGAACGTCGTGCAGAACGCGCGCGAGAAGCGCTTGCGCAAGAAGGTCGATGTGATTGTGGCCAATGACGTCTCGCAGTCGGACCGGGGCTTCGACGTCGAAACGAACGCGGTCACGATCGTCAGCGACCAGGGAGAGCAGGTCGTTCCTCTCCAGAGCAAGCACCAGGTGGCCGCCATCATCATCGATCGCGTAGAACAGGTGCTCCGCGAGCGAGCGAGCACGCCTGCACGAGCCTGACAGGTGCCCCGCGATCAGCTCCAGGCCCACCTGGAATTCTTCGGCGAGCTTGGCGTAGACGGGTTTCGTCGCGAGCCTGAGTGGTGTACGCGCGCCGAGGACCTGAGGGCGGCCCCCACGACTGTCGAGTCTGCGCCCCCTACGACTGTAACGTCGGAGTTGTCCACGACTGAGTCCGAGGTAGCTGTGGGGGTCGGCTGCCCGCCTTCGCCGAAGGCTCCGGCGTGGCGAGCCGAAGCGCGCGTCGCGCGCGAAGGCTGCAGCCAGCCCGGCGAGTCGATGACGGTCTTCGGCTCGGCCGAAGAAGCCCTTGGGGCGCTTCGAGCCGAGATTGGCCCCCAATGCACCCGCTGCAAGCTACACACGCTCGGTCGCAAGCAGGTTGTTTTCGGTGTCGGCAACCCGAATGCCGACCTGATGTTCGTGGGGGAAGCACCCGGCGCCGACGAAGACATTCAAGGTGAGCCCTTTGTCGGAAGGGCGGGGCAACTGCTCACAAAGATCATCGAGGCCATCGGACTGCGTCGCGAAGACGTCTACATCGCCAACGTCATCAAATGCCGGCCGCCCAACAACCGCAACCCGGAGCCCGACGAAGTTCAGCAGTGCGAGCCGTTTCTCTTCCGTCAGATCGACGTCATCAAACCAAAGGTGATCGTCGCGCTTGGGAAGTTCGCCGCGCAGTGCCTGCTGAAGACAAACGATCCGATCACCAGGATTCGGGGTCGTGAATATTCGTATCGCGACGCTATTCTGATGCCCACGTACCATCCGGCGTACCTGCTCCGGACGCCGTCGGCGAAACGAGAAGTATGGGAGGATATGAAGAGAGTTCGTGCCTTGTTGACGATCGACGCGGACGAGTAGGGCTCAAGGCTTAGGGCTTAAGGCTTAGGGCTTAAGGCTCAGGGCTTAAGGCTCAGGGCTTAAGGCTCAGGGGTCAAGGCTCAGGGCTCAAGGCTCAAGACTTACGAAGGCTGCCCAGTCCGTGCCCACGATTTCCGTTGCCGTTCCCGTCCCCTTTCTCGATCTGCTCAGCTACAACGTTCCCGCGCATCTCCCGTTGCCGGCCATCGGGGCTCGCGTGCGCGTCCCAATCGGTTCGCGCACGGTCACTGGCTGTGTCGTCGACCACGCACAGGCATCTGGCGGGCTTACGGATCTGAAGGATGTCGTCGAGGTCCTCGACCGCGAGGCATTCCTTCCGCCGCCGGTTGTGGATCTGTGTCGATGGGTTGCGGATTACTACCTGGCCGGCATCGGTGATGCGATCGCCGTGGCGATGCCGCCAGGGTCGCGCAGGGCGTCCAGCTTCAAGACCCGACGCGTCGCGAACATCACCGCGCATGGGCTGGCGGTTGTTCAGGGCCGCCTAAAGGCGGCCCTCACGACTGTGCCCGAGGCGGCCCCCACGACTGTGCCCGAGGCGGCCCTCACGACTGTGACCGAGGCAGTCCTCACGACTGTGACTTCAACGCGGGGGTTGAAGCCCCCGCCGTACGAGAACGTCACTGAGAATGGCTCTGCCGTCGTGACGGTCGCGGGGGCCGGCTTCAGCCGGCGCTTCGTGACCCCGAAACAGACCGCCGCGCTCGACGTACTGGCCTCGGCGTCCGCCGGCCTTCCGGTGTCCGAGTTGAAGGATCGAGGTGTGGCGGCGGACGTACTCGGCCGTCTTGCGGCCCGCGGGCTGGTAACGCTGCACGCGGAGGCTGTGGAGCGCGATCCATTCGAGGGCGCCCCGATGTTGGATGTCGTCCCAGATTCGCAGCGCCGGCTCACAGCAGAACAGGCGACGGCCTTCGAGCAACTCGCGAGGCTGGCCGACTCCGGTGACTTCCGAGTGGCGCTGCTGCACGGAGTGACCGGAAGCGGCAAGACTGAACTCTATCTGCGTCTCTCGGACCTCGTGTGCCGCGCGGGCCGCCAGGTGTTGCTGATGGTGCCTGAGATCGCGCTCACACCGTCGGTGGCCGCGCTGTTCCGCGGCGCGTTCGGAGCCCGGGTCGCCATTCAACACAGCGCGCTTTCGGATGGGGAGCGGCACGACCAGTGGCAGCGCATCCGGCGTGGCGACGTGGACGTCGTCGTCGGTACCAGATCCGCCGTATTTGCTCCGCTGGAGCGGCTGGGCCTCGTCATCGTGGACGAGGAGCACGACGCGTCTTACAAACAGGAAGAGGCGCCGCGTTATCACGGGCGCGACGTGGCGATCATCCGTGCCAGCCGCGCCAACGCTTTTGTCGTGCTCGGCTCCGCCACGCCGTCAATGGAGACGTATCAGAACGCGGCATCCGGCAAGTACGCGCACGTGATCCTCCCGCACCGCATCCTGGATCGGCCTCTGGCGGCGGTGCAGATCGTGAACATGCTCGAGGAATATGCCGAAGACGGCCCCGACGTCGTGATCAGCCGAGATCTGGCACGCGCGCTCGACGTTCGATTGACGCGCGGCGAACAGGCGCTCGTGCTCTTGAACCGGCGGGGCTTTGCGACGTCGGTGTTCTGCCGTCAGTGTGGCGACACGTTCGAGTGTCCCAACTGCAGCATCTCGCTGACCGTGCACACGGCCCGCCACGGATGGAGCCCTTCGACAGGCTCAGGGCGCCATGAGCGCGTCGAATGGCGGGCCCGGTGCCACTACTGCAACTACTCCATGAACGTGCCGAAGACGTGCCGCAAGTGCGCCGCCCCGTATCTCGAGCAAGCCGGGTTCGGTACCGAGAAAGTGGAGCAGCACCTCAGGGATCGTTTTCCGGGCGCGCGAATCGGCCGAGTGGATCGAGACTCGGTTCGGCGGAAAGGAGCGCTCTCCTCGATCCTGTCGCAGTTTGCCGGCGGTGAAATCGACGTGCTCGTGGGAACGCAAATGATCGCCAAGGGCCACGATTTTCCACGGGTCACGCTGGTTGGCGTCATCTCGGCCGACGTGGGTTTGGGAATCGCCGATTTCAGGGCCGGGGAGCGCACGTTCCAGCTCTTGACGCAGGTGGCAGGCCGTGCTGGACGTGGCGAGCAGGTCGGGGAGGCGATTGTCCAAACGATGTACCCCGAGCACTACAGCATTCAGCTCGCGTGTCGTCAGGACTACGTCGCATTCTTCGAGAAGGAGCTGCTCTATCGCCGCGGCATGCGCTATCCGCCGTTCCTGGCGCTCGTGAACACCGTGGTTCGCGGCCGCTCATTCGATGAAGCGATGCAGACCGCGACGGCCATCGTTCGCCGACTCGAGGCCGTGGCCGCGACGTCGAGCTTCACGATTCTGGGTCCGGCGCCGGCTCCACTCCAGCGACTGCGAGGCGAGCATCGCGTGCAGTTCTTCCTGAAGGGCGCGCGTCGCGCCGACCTTCGGAACGCGATCAGAAGTGTGCTTGAGGAAATGCCGGAAGTCCGAAGAAAAACGACGGTAGATGTAGATCCGCTTAACGTAACTTAGAAATCGGCGCTCGTTTGTGCACCGAAGGCGATTGGGAGTTGGACAAGCGTCAGTTGGGAGTTGGGAGTTGGGAGTTGGGAGTTTCGTTATTTTCCTCCAACCAGCGCATAGGGCTCGATCGGCGCCGGCGTGAAGCAGAGAATGAACATCACCATCGCAAAAACGGCGAGCCAGAGCCGGGTCGAGTCGAGCGGGACTTCCTCGTCGTAGGTTCTCGGGTGTCTTGGGCCAAACGCCACCAGCATCGCGACAGTTAGCACTGTCCATACGATCCACGAGTACGATACAAACGAGAGACCGACCAGGCAGACAACCGTCGCCAGCGTAACGGCCGTGCTCCATCGGCCCAGCACGGCGTACGAAATGTGGCCTCCGTCCAACTGCCCGATTGGAAACAAGTTCAGCGCCGTGGCGAGTAGACCGAACCATGCGGCGAAGCCCATCGGGTGCAGGTTGATCGAGTAGCCGTCTGGAGGCGTTCCCCACACGAGCCAGGCTACGGCTTGAAAGAGCAGCGGCTCACCGAGCTCCGAGCCGTCGAAGCCGGCAGGGAGGCGCACCACTCGAGACAGGCTGATGCCGACCAGCAAGACAGGAATCGCGACGAGGAAACCCGCGATCGGTCCGGCGATGCCAATGTCGAAGAGTTCGCGTTTGGTAGGAATCGGTTGCCGGATTCGGATGAACGCGCCAAGAGTGCCGGTGAGCACGAACGGAGCTGGGAGAAAATACGGGAGCGAGGCATCGACGTGGTAGTACCGGCACGCGTAGTAGTGACCGAACTCGTGAGCGCCGAGAATGGCGAGAATCGCCAGGCTGTACCAGAGTCCTGTGACAAAGAGCGACCAACTCATGCTCGCCGGCTGCGAGACGAAGTCTTGTTGAAAGCCGAGGTAGTGGAACGACCCGAGGTAAGTCGTCGACGCCAGGGTCAGCAGAAACAAGATCACGTAGCGCGTCATCCGCTGCGGCGGGATCCGCGGTTGGTCTACACGCGGAATGTAGATCCGTGGCGCGATCGGCGCGTCGGTCGCCGGGACGTTGATCTCGGTTGTTTCGGACGGAAGAGAGCCCATGAGGGGGCCAGTTACCCGATGTTCTGGAGGTCTTTACCCGGCTTGAACCTGATTGTTCGACCCGGCGGGATGCGAACTTCCTTACCGGTCCGTGGGTTGCGGCCGATGCCGCGCTTTCGTGGCTTTACCTGGAAAACACCAAAGCCCCTCAGCTCGATTCGGTCGCCCCTTTGCATCGAGAGTCGCATCGCGTCGAAGACGGCGTCGACCGCCACCTCGGCCTTGACCTTCGTGATGTCCGCGATTTTTGAGACCTCGTTGACGATGTCGACCTTGATCATGCTTGGGCGCCCTCTTGGTAACGGCTGTAAACATCATAGAGAGAGTGACTTAGCCTGTCAAATGGCGCCATGAAGCCACTTCCATCCGTCGTACTCGTTGGCAGGCCGAACGTCGGGAAGTCGACGCTCTTCAATCGACTGACCGGTAAGCGTCGAGCGATCGTGACGCCCGTGCCCGGGACGACGCGCGACGTCATTGCGCAGGAGACAGAGTGGCAGGGCGCGCACTTTGAGCTGACCGATACAGGCGGGATGTTCGGCGCGAGCGAGGATCCGCTGCATCAGCTCGTGCTCGAGCGCGGCCGTCGCGCGATCGGTGACGCGGATCTCCTTGTGCTCGTAGTAGATGGGCGGGAGGGCCTGGTGCCGGGCGATCGTGATATCGCCGGCGTTGCACGTGAGTCGAACACCGACGTCATTCTCGCCATCAACAAGACCGACGACAAACGCGCTCGCGCTGGGGCGCTTGATTTCTTCCAGCTCGGCCTCGATCCGATCCTCGAGGTCTCGGCGGAGCACGGTGAAGGCGTCGGCGATTTGCTCGACGCGATCGTGGAGCGATTGCCCCCGGCGTCACATCGGCCAGACACCGGAGCCCCTTCAGACGGCGCACCTGGTTCAGATGAAGTCTCTGTGGCGATTGTTGGTCGCCCCAACGCCGGCAAGTCATCGCTCGTCAACAGGTTGCTGCGCGAAGAGCGGATGATCGTCAGCGAGACGCCTGGAACCACGCGGGATTCGGTCGACACGATGCTCACCTGGCATCGCCGCAAGTTCCGCATCGTTGACACCGCCGGCATTCGGCGGCCGGGCCGTGTGGCCGCAGGCGGACAAGTGGAGAACGTCAGCGTGTTGCTCGCTCGTCGCTCCATCGCCTCTGCCGACATCGTCGTGCTCGTCGTGGACGCCGTGGCGGGCGTGACCGAGCAGGACGCCGCGATTGTCGGCGAAGCGGACCGTGCCGGCCGAGGCGTGATCATCGTCGCCAACAAGTGGGACCTGATGAAGGAGCGGGGTCCCGATACCGCGAAGACGTTCGACGAGGACTTACGGCAACAGCTGAAGTTTCTCGACTATGCGACCGTGCTGCACCTGTCGGCGGCAACGGGAGAGCGAACACCGCGCCTGCTCGAGGAGATCGACCGCGTCGCGGCCTCGAGACGCAGGCGCGTGAAAACGCCGGAATTGAACAAGCTGGTCGAGAAGATCTCGGCGGAGCACCCACCGCAGAGCCCAGGACGCGGCCATGTGCGGATCCTGTATGCGGCGCAGACCAGCGTGGCCCCGCCGACGTTCGTGTTCTTTACGAACATCGCGACCAGCTTCCACTTTTCCTACACTCGCTTTCTCGAGAACCGGCTCCGAGAGGAATTCGGCTTCGCGGGAACCCCGATTCGGATGCAGGTACGCGCGAAGCCATCGAGGCGATCGAAGCGCTCGAACGGGGCCGTACGGTCTGCGGGTTCACACGGTTCCAAGGGTTCGAGGAGCTCCAAAGGTTCGAGAGGTTCCAAAGGGTCGAAAGGCTCCAAGGGTTCTGGGAGCTTAGATGGTCGTCGTTCGAAACGATCCGGCCGACCGCGAGGGTCAAAACGCACGTCTTGAAGGGGGAACCTTTGAACCACCGGAACCCTTGAACCTCCTGAACCCGTTCAAGATCGGGTTATACTGACGACCCATGACACCTAAGGTGTACAAGGCGGCGGATGTTTGCGAGATTGCGCAGCTTCAGCCGTACGTGCTCCGCTCGTGGGAGAAAGAGTTCCCGGGGATTGGCGTTCAGAAGTCGGACGGCAGCCCGCGACTGTATCGGCAGTCGGACCTCGACCAAGTGCTGCGGATCAAGCAGCTCGTGTTCGGCGAAGGGCTGACCCTTTCCGGCGCGCGGCGGCGGTTGGAGGAAAGCGCGCCGAAGGCGGCGTCGTATGCCGAGGACGAGGTTGCCGAGGTGCTCGACGCGTTGGCGTCGGACGCCCGGACGCGCATCGCGCACGTGCGAGACGGTCTGCGGTCGATTCTGAGGCTGGTGTCGAGCGCGCCGGGAACCGTGGTCGTGGTGAACGACGACAGACACGAGTCCTCGGCGCTGAAGCCGCAGTCACGCAAGTCGCTGAAGCTGGCACCGCGGCCGAAGGCGCGGACGCTGGCGAAGCCCACGCGCGCTGCCGCCAAGAAGTCGTCCAAGCCAAAGCGCGGGCGCGCCAGCGCTTAAGTAACGTAGGCGGGTCCTCTTTGTGGGCCTGCCGTAGACAGTCAGACAGTCGTGGGGCCGCCTTTTGGCGGCCATCAATACTTACGGGATGTAGCGCAGCCTGGTAGCGCACTTGACTGGGGGTCAAGGGGTCGCAGGTTCGAATCCTGTCATCCCGACCAACTTATCGCGAGGGTTCCTCCAGAATCTCGCAGTTCTGAAAAAGTCCGAAGCCAACCGCCTCGGGCTTTTTTTCTGTAGGTCACCTACGAGTCACATGAAGGTGTCGCGCCCTTATCCGACGACGTTCTCGGCATCAGGTTGAGATCGAGGGCGATCATGACGTAGGGGGCTTCAGCCCCCTGCATCAGCGCGCGTTCAGGTGATTCACCACCTTCGTGACGCCGGCGGTCTCCGTCGCGATTCGCACCGCGCGTCGTCGCTCGTCCGCCGACCCCACGTGGCCCGTCAACGTCACCACGCTTCCTACTGTGTCGACGTCGATGTCGGACGCCTTCACCACGTCGTCGAGCGCCATCTTCGCCTTGATCTTCGACGTCAATGCCGCCGCGGTTACCGCCTCCTCGGCACGGTTCTTTAACGTATGGACACCGGCCGAGGCACGCTCCTTGACCTCGGCGCTCGTCACGGGAGCAGCGCTACGCACGCCGTCTCGAACGGTGTCCCTCACCGTCTCGCGCACCGCGTCCTTGAGAGCGTCGGCTGATGTGTCAGGCAGCTGGAACAAGTCGCGGCCGGCGTTGTAGTTGTACGCCACCAGGGCTCCGACTCCGAGCAGGGCTAGAAAGAGTAGTTTGCGCATGGTTGGAAAGACGACCTGAGTGTACGTTTCGTTCGCGAGGAAGTCGCAAGAAAATCGCAAGGAATCTCGAAGTACATAGCCGGCTCACGGGCGAGTGTATGCTCGAGCCGCGACAGTTGCCCGGTCCCTTGGGATCTCACCCTTCCGATAAATCATCCAGCGAAGCTGTCGTGGCATTGGAACAGAACGCTCGAGATCGAACGCGTGCTCGGCCCAGTGTTGGAGTCGTGGAAGGCTTTCTATCCGCACGGCTTCTGGCACATTCCAAATGTATGACAATTCCCCGTCGGTCAGACGTTGAAGAAACTCTCGGAGCGTGGTGGTCGGACCGGGCCCCAGATCCACCTGGCCCTCCTCGACAAATCTGAGCCCAACGAGGTGCTGATCGACTTCTGATTCGGAGCGAACTCCAGGGTGGAACGGTACACGCAGGCCGGCCAGTTCGAACAACCGCCGTGCCTCGTCACGAATCTGCGCCCACTCCTCGTCGGCTTGTCCATTGCCCCATTCGTGGAGCAAGCGTCCCCCGACCGAAAGGACTCGATGGGCCTCGCCAAGAATGGCCCGCCAGTCCAGTGTCAGATACAGAAGCCGAGCGATCACGACGGCATCGAAATAGCCGGCCGCAAACGGAAGCCGCGCCCCCTCAGCCACCACCGAGAGCACCGTGCAGCCGCTAGCCTTGCTGCGGAACTCCGCCAACATGCCCGCAGCTGGCTCGACTGCGACGACATCGCACCCGCGTGTCGCCAGCGGAATCGAGACCCGCCCGGTGCCGGCGCCGATGTCGAGAACGCGTGCGTTCGGCAAGAGTCTGGCCGCTTGACACAGGCGTTCAAGCCCTTCGCCTTGAAGGACTGCGCCGTGGCGGCGGTCGTAGATGCAGGCATTCCCAGAGAAGTCGACGCGTTCGCTCACGGGAGGATTCTCGTGCGGATGTGATTCGATGCTGCCTAACGATCGCGGCTCACTCGCGGCCGCTCATGAACGCGCCGGCCGTCGGGTAGGACAATTCAAGCGTCATGAAAACGCTGTTCGGGTCCGCGACATAGTCGCCGAATGGCGGACACTCAACAAATCCATGGCTTCTATACAAAGCACGGGCGGGATCGAAGTATGCCCAAGAACCGGTCTCCAGGCTGAGACGGGTCATCTCCGTCATACGAGCGGTTTCGATGATGTGACGCAGCATCGCCGTTCCCACGCCCACTCGGCGACTTGTCTGAGCTGTGTGCATCGACTTGATCTCGCCATGTGAGTGCGAAAGCTGCCTGAGTGCGCCTACGCCAAGCAATGTCTCGCCGTCCCAGGCCGACCAGAACTTCATCTCGACCGACCTCAAACCGTCAAGGTCAAGTGCGTGAGCGCTGCCGACCGCAGTCTCTGAGCGGGCCGTTCTTACATGATGCTCCAGTAGGGCCTGGACCAGCGGATCATCGAGGCCTCCAGAAACAATCCTCATCTCGTTGCTGTATTGTCGGCTCAACGAGTAGTCGGCTCAACTCCGCAGCCTGATACTCGAACGACGGCTGCAGTGTATTCGGGCGGCCGCTGTGGTTTCATCAGCCGGAACCTCCTGAAAACGAGCACCGCGGCACCGACACTCCGACAGATTGTGTGACGGGACATCTACAGGTTCGACCCCAACGCCGGTTGAATGGCTCAGCCGTCGAGTATGATGCCTGAGGTCGTTTTCACCGAGCGCTCGAGTGGATGACGATCCGCGTACTGTTGCAAGCACTCCCTACATGAACCGGAATCCCGCGGAGGACCGATGACTCGAAGAAAGAGTGTTTCTACGGCTTTGCTCGTGGGCGTCACATGCGTGGTGGCACTCACGACGACGACTCGGCTCGGCGCCCAGACGAGGACGACCACGCTAATCATGAGCGGGCTGAACAGTCCGCGTGGACTTGCGTTTGGGCCTGATGGAGGCATTTACGTTGCCGAGGCCGGCACCGGCGGTGCCGGGCCGTGCCAGATCGGTTCGACGGGCCAGAGCCGCTGTTTCGGTCTGACGGGTTCCATCTCGCGATTCCTCAATGGCGTTCAACAACGCGTTGTCACCGAACTCCCCTCCCATGCGCTGGCCGGCTCCGCCGATGAGGCGGCGGGACCACACGACGTGGGCTTCCAGGGCTCAACGATGTACGTCACGGTGGGCCTCGGATTCGACCCATCGACACGAGCGCGGCCGCAGTACGGATTCCGGGGAAACATGTTCGGCACCTTGCTGCAGATTTCGAGCACCGGAGTAATCTCGGAGGCTGGCGACGTGGCCGCGTACGAGCGGGACGTGAATCCCGGCGGCGGCCCGCTTGACAGCAACCCGTATGGCCTGCTCGTGTTGCCCACGCTCCGGCTCGTGACTGACGCTGGAGGCAACGCGTTGCTCAGCATCGTTCCGAGCGGCCTGGTCAACACGATCGCCGCTTTTCCGTCGCGCCCCGCTCGCACGACAGATGCAGTACCGACCTCCGTCGCCGTAGGACCAGATGGCGCGTATTACGTCAGCGAGCTGTCAGGCGTGCCGTTCACAACCGGCGCAGCCAACGTCTATCGGGTCGTGCCAGGCCAGGCCCCGGAGGTGTTCCGAAGCGGATTCACGACGGTGACCGACATCGACTTCGGGCCGGACGGCAGCCTCTACGTGATTGAGCACTCCACAGGGCCCGCCTTCTTCGCGCTGCCCGGCGATCTCGTGAGGATCACTCCCGCTGGACAGCGAACGGTCCTGGTGTCCAATCTGGATCGCCCGACGTCGGTGCTCGTCGCCAGCGACGGCGCCGTCTACTACACCAACAAAGGCATCACAGCAGGAGCGGGCGAGGTGTGGAGGCTGGCGCCCTAGATCGCGAGATTCCACCAGGAGGACGTATGACGATTGGCGGCGCTAGAGCGGCGGCACTGGTTGCCTTGATCCTCGCCTGTGTCTCGAACGCCAGTGCGCAACAAAACATCGACTTTGCCAAGCTGGAACTGCAAACGGTCAAAGTCGCCGACGGACTGTACGTCCTGTTGGGTGGCCCTGCGCAAGGCAATATCGCTGTCTCAATCGGAAACGACGGAGTCTTTCTCGTGGACTCCATGTATGGCCAGATGCATCAGAAGATCGTCGATGCGGTCAGAGCACTCAGCCCCCAGCCCATTCGCTACATCGTGAACACGCACCTGCACGGCGATCACACGGGTGGTAACGCTGCGATGACCAAGCTCGGCGCCGTAATCATCTCTCACGAGAACACGCGCAAGCGTCTGGCAGCAGCCAAGAGCGTTCCTTCTGCAGGTACATTGCCACTGCTGACATATGCAGACAGCCTGACGTTGCACATAAACGGGGAGGAGATCCAGATCTATCATCCTGCGCCGGCGCACACCGATGGCGACTCGATCATCTATTTCCGCAAGGCGAACGTCGTGCACGTCGGAGACATCCCTGCGTCGCTGCGCTATCCGAATATCGGCGTCGACGATGGCGGGACGGTTGACGGCATGATGGCTGCGGCACGGCAGCTGATGACAATCGTCAAGCCAGACACGAAGATCATCCCGGGTCATCTCGGACCAATCGTCGGGTTCAAAGAGATTGAGCAACAGTTGACGATGTTTGCGGCCGTGCGCGATCGGATCGCCGCCGCGATCAAAGCAGGGAAGACCGAAGCCGAGGTCATCGCGTCGAAGCCGACGAAGGACTTCGACGAAGGGCGGATGGGCGGCGCGATAACTCCCGATCGTTTCGTCAGCCTGGTCTACACAGACTTGTCTCGCAGGTTGAGGTGAGCGCACTCGGACTGCGCGCCGGGTAACTCATAGCTCCTTGCTCTCGCTGGTGGCTGGGCCGAAGCCCCAACGTCCGCGCATGCCTTGCCGGAATCGTTCCCGCTCCTCCGGGGTCATGCGCTCCCAGCGCTCGGCCATGCGACGGCGGAAATTGGAGCGATAGGAACCGTGGCGTCCAAATCCGCCGAAGAGGATCCGGCACAGCGCCAGAATTCCAAGCGCCTGCCAGAAGGTAATCTGGCGCCAGCCGAAGAGCGGCGGCAGCAGCCAATTCCACAGTTGCTGCACGACTTCGCCGCCGATGGCGATAAACAGCAGGATCCCCAGAATCGCCAGCGGAGCCACGAAAATCCATCTCCATCTCCTTCTCATGTTCAGTTCCTCATGCTTTCGTAAATTCGTCGTAAATGCTTTGCAATCGCTCGCGCAGATGCAGCACCGCATAGCGTTTGCGCGAGAGCAGCGTATTCACGCTCACGCCGGTCTCGGCGGCCATCTCCTTGAAGCTGCGCCCTTCCAACTCGTGCGCAACGAACACCTCGCGCTGTTCCTCCGGCAGCTCGTCGACCGCCAACTCGAGTTCATCGAGAAGCACGCTGCGGGCGTAAAGCGCCTCCGGTCCGGCATCGGGCGAAGGCAGCAGGTCTTCCAACCGCAGCCGTTCGTCGTCCTCGTCCGCGACGGCCGTCTCGCTGAAGCTCTCCGGCTTCTTCTTGCGGAAGAGATCGGTGATGCGATTGCGCGCCACGCGAAACAGCCAGCCGGTGACGTGCTCGATCGGCATCAGCAGGCGGTTCGCTTCCACCAGCTCGTAGAAGACGTCCTGCAGAATGTCCTCGGCGTCGCGCGGGTCGGGCACGCGCCGGCGAATGAAGTTGCGCAGCCGGGACTGCTCCCGCTTGACCACTTCGGAGATCCGCTGGTCCTGTTCGAGTGCCATCCGCTCCAGGCTCGCCGCGTCCTTCATCTACGGTTGTAGACGAATGAGGGGGTGCGGATATTGTAGGGTGTCACGCTTACGACACTGGAGGGCTGACTGCGGATGGAGTATTACCGTCCGGATCGGCGAATCAACTCTTGCCGGGGCTCTCGAGAACCTCCAGGAACGGCGGGTGGGTTTCACCCGCCGGTGTTCGTGCCCGTGTGCCTCGTCGAGGCCCGACGGATCGAGCGGTCGCCCGGCTCGAGCGGGATCGGAGAGAAGCCACTCGCCCCGCCGTGTTCCACGTGCACGTGCCCATAGTGCCCAGGCACGTTCCAGAGCACGAAGTAACCCAGGCGCTTCATCGCGTCCGAAAGCCCGTTGGGGTCGGACGAGAGGAAGTCGAGCGCCAAGCCCGCATAGTGCGCAGACCCACGACTATGGATATGGTCGTTCGCCGAGACGAGGCGGACGTCCTGATGTGCCCGCGTCGCCCAGATGTCAGCCAGATTGAAAATCCGCAGCGCTTCGCGCGACGTCAGGTGCACTGGCACCCGAAGCCCTTGAATCACTGCGGTTTTGCTAAAGGGGGCAGGGTGTACCCCTGTGACGCGAGCAACGCGCGCACACCGTCGAGCGCCTTCCCTTGCTGTTCAACCGCGTTCGCGAGTCGGGTGTTCGCGTCGAGCAAGGCTCCAGTCGTCCGCCGATGCTCGGCGATGAGGAACGTGACAACCGCACCAGCGAGCAGCCACGGCAGAATCGCGTTCTTGAACTCGGTCCAGATATCCATTCCCACCTCTCAGCCTGCGCGCCGAAGAGCGCCGCGCAGATCGCGTCATCGATCCGAAGCTGCACACAATGACGTGCGATCGCGTGCCACTGACAAGACGAGGCCTCTCACACACGTTTTGGTGGCGAAAGCCGTCGACTTGGCCAGTGTGGGAACAGTTACTGCGAAAATCGGGCCTTCACGACAGTGAAGGTCTTACGCTGTGTGCGATGCACCCCGCGGCATGAAAATGCGCACAGCCTCTTCCTCGTCGCCGGAACCAGTTATCCGGACTTTGAAATTGATGATGGTTGAAGAATCCCCGACGCTGTTCGTGGCGCGTCAGCGGCGGCCCATTGCCGATACCAAAAGCACGATGAAGAGCATTGCGGTAATGCCAATGACCCACCCGCTGCGCACGGCGTCGCGCAGCGAGAAGGTTCGGCGAATCAGCTTGCCGATGATGAGGGCGATCGCGACGAGCACGACCCAGACACATACGAGCACGATAATCTGACCCGTCAGAAACCCCAGAATCTCTCCCATTGCTCGTGGTGTCATCGCGTCTCCATCGCGTTAGCGTGTCAGCGTTGTCAGCCGACGGTCATGCGCGCCAGCCTAACACAACGACTTGACCCTTCGCTCCAGTACTATCTCCCTCACGTCCGACATTCGTGTGATGTCCGCTCAGCCCGTCATTCGCGTCTCTGGCATCCGTAAGACATACGGTTCCGTCGTTGCCGTCGACGAGGTCTCGTTCGAGGTCAATCATGGCGAGATCTTTGGCCTGGTCGGACCAAATGGTGCGGGCAAGACGACGACGATGGAGTGTGTCGAGGGATTACGTGCGCCCGACCGCGGCGCCATTTCGGTGCTTGGGCTCGACCCGTTCCGCGACGCCTACAAGCTGAAGGAGCGGATCGGCGTCCAACTTCAGGAAGCGCAACTTCAGAAACGAATCAAAGTGTGGGAGGCCGTTGATCTCTGGGCCTCGCTCTACCCCAAGCCGGTGGACGGCACGCAGTTGCTCGCCCAGCTTGGACTGGAAGACAAGCGCAACGCCTGGTTCATGACGCTTTCAGGTGGGCAAAAGCAACGATTGTTCGTAGCGCTTGCGCTCATCAACGATCCCGAGGTCGTGTTCCTCGACGAGCTCACCACCGGGCTCGACCCGCAGGCGCGGCATGCGATTTGGGGCCTGGTTCGCGGCATTCGCGATCGCGGCAAGACCGTGTGTCTGACCACGCATTTGATGGAAGAGGCGGAGCGGCTCTGCGATCGTGTCGCGATCATCGAGCACGGCCGGATCATCGATATCGATACGCCCGCCGGACTCGTGAGCCGGCATTGTCCAGAGCGGACCGTGGTGCTGGCGACCGAGGACCCGCGAGCTCAGGAGCTGTTTCTGGCGATCCGCGGAGTAGACGGTGTGAGCGGTGAGGACGGACACATCACGATTCGCAGCCGCGACAGTGGGCTCGTCACCGCCGTGATTCGATGCGTGTCGGAGCACAGGGTTCAGGTGACAGACTTCCGCACGATCTTCCCGAACCTCGAGGATGTGTTTCTCAAACTGACGGGCCGCTCGGTCCGTGACTAGGGGGTCAGATCTTGAATCTTGCGCAAGATTCAAGATCTGACCCCAGGTGAAACAGATGCTGCGTGGACTTTCGAAACTGACGTGGCTCGAGATCAAAATCTTCGTGCGCGAACCGCTCGGGGTGTTCGGGACGGTTGGAATCCCCGTGCTCGTGTTCCTGGTGCTAAGTCGAGTGTTCGACCGCCCGCTTATCCGAGTCGCACCGACGATCGCCCGGTTCGTCAGTGTCGGCATTCCGGTGCTCACGGCAGTTCTCATCGCGCTCAGCGCCGTCGTCTCGCTGGTTACGATCATTTCGATTTATCGTGAGGGGGGCATTCTCAAGCGGCTTCGCGCCACGCCCCTGCGGCCTCAGACCATCCTGACAGCGCACGTTCTGGTCAAGTTGCTCTTCACCGCCATCACCGCGGCCTTGATGGCAGCAGCCGGCAGACGTTATTTGACGGGCAATGCCGAAGCTCGCCTGCTGAGTTTTTCGGTCGCTCTACTCTTCAGCACGTGGAGCGTCCTGTCGATCGGGTTCCTCATTGCGAGCGTTGTTCCCTCGGCGCGTTTCGCGCAACCCCTCGCCAGCATCATTCTGTATCCGATGATCGCGTGTTCGGGGCTCGTTGTGCCCGTGGCATTACTGCCGCCGGTGCTGCAGGCGGTGGCGAAGGTTCTGCCGCTGACCTACGCCGTGTCATTGCTTGAAGGGATGTGGAAGGGAGAGGCGTGGTCAGCACACGTTGGTGACGTCGCCGCCCTGGTTGTCTTCTTCGCGATCTGCACCGCGGCATCCGCGAAAGTGTTTCGCTGGGAGTAGCGAGTTTGTTTCGATGCGCGCCCGCGACGCACCCAAACGCCGTCGTCGGGCTGTTATCGGGCGCGAGGGTGCGCGGCGTTCGGCGCCTTTCCGACCCGGGCCGCTCGTCGCGGTCGGAGGTTGCTTTTCCCAATCGGGAGTCGCATTTGTTCTACTGGACCATCAGTCAGTCGCGCGTACATGTTGCCGATACTGCGAGACAAGAATCCGGACTCCACCAAGGCTTGCAACAACTCGGTGCACGTGGCGTGGTCCAGGCCCCACAGCCGCCGAGCTTGTTCGGCACTCAGCCGCAGACCAGGCATCTCCAGGGTATTCGCTGCGGATTCGGCGCAGCATTTGCTCTTGGGTCAAAACGGGCGGGAACTCGTTCATGGCGCCTCCTCAGCTCGCGTTCTGATCGCTTCGAGAGGGCTAGTTGTTGCCGGTAGATGAGAAGAATTGGTACCGAGCGATGATACGCCTGCATCAGAGCGATTGCCAGAGCAGAGGCACGAAAATCTCACCTGATCTTCGTCGCCGACAAATGACGACGTGCTGACTCATCCGCGCACGTACACGGCCTTGCGATCGACGAAGAACTCCAAACCGGTTTCGCTGTTTTCGGGCAAACCCGCGCCGGACTGTTTGAATCCACCGAATGGCATCGAGGGCTCCTTGTAGCCTGTGTGCACGTTGACGTGCGCAAGACCAGCTTCGATTCCGTCGATGAAGGTGGCCGCTGTGGCCGGGTTCTTGGTGAAGATCGCAGACGAAAGCCCGTAGATGGAGTCATTCGCGATCGAAAGGGCCTCGTCGATCGAGCCGAACTCGCATACGGCCAGCACAGGTCCAAAGATCTCGTCGCGAAACACCGCCATTTCAGCTGTGACGCCGGTAAAGACTGTGGGGCGAACGAAGTACCCTTCCGGGGCATTCGATGTCGATGTGGCCCCGTCGGCGCCCGCAACGGCGCGCGCGCCCTCGGCCAGTGCCTTCCGGATAGCCGCGCAAACGCTCTCGTATTGCTGGGGGCCTGCGACGGGTCCCATGTCGGTCGTCTCGAGTAGCCCGTCGCCCACAATCATCGTCTCGCAGCGTGAGACGAGCTTGTCCAGAAACGGCTTGGCGATGTCCCGGTGCAACAGCACCCGGCTGGTCGAGGTGCACCACTGGCCGGCATTGGAGAAGCCAGCGGTCACCGCCGCCTCAACGGCCTCGCCGATGTCCCCATCGTTCATCACAATCAGCGCGTTCTTGCCGCCGAGCTCCAGCTGGGTACGCGTCAGGTTCGCGGCAGACATCACCTGAATCTTTTTTCCGACGTCGGTAGACCCAGTGAACGAGATGGCGCGGACACGAGGATCCTGGACGAGGGCATTGCCGATGGACGAACCGAGCCCAGTCACGCAGTTGAAGACTCCAGGTGGTACGCCTGCCCGCTCGAACAGACTGGCCATGAACACGCCCGACCACGGTGTGAACGATGCTGGCTTGAACACGACCGTGTTGCCGGTCAGCAAGGCGGGTAGCGCCTTGCGGCACATGACGTTCATCGGAAAGTTCCACGGGCTGATAAGGCCTACCACGCCGAGGGGCTGATATTCGACGCGTGTCACGATCGGGCCAAAAGAGGCCGGCGGTGTGGACGCGTAGAAGCCCGCAATCTGGTTCAGGTGGTAGTCGCCTTCGGCGAGCGCCGAATCGACCTCGGCTCGTGACTCTCGAATGGTCTTGCCGTTCTCCAATGTCACGATGCGCGCGATTTCTTCGCGCGACTCGCGCAACAGTCTCAAGAACTCCGCAATGACCTGCTGCCGCCCGTGTAGCGGCGTGCGGCGCCAGTCTGGGAACGCCGCCGCCGCGGCCGAGATGGCCCTAGCCACGTCCTCGGGTTGGGAAGACTGAAAGAAGCCGAGACAACTCCCGCGTGAAGTGGGGTTCTCGTTCTCAAACGTAAGGCCGCTGCGCGAAGGGGCCCAGCAGCCGTCGATGAAGTTTTCTAAAGTGGCAGCCACTGCGCAGGTCCCACCGAGCGCGCCTCGACGAGGAAGCGACCCTTACGGCTCTCGGGGAATGGCCCGCGACGGGGGAACGGTGCGAACCGACTCGACATCACAGCCTGGCGGCAATTGGTCGGCCCTCGGCGGTATGTCACCGGCATAGCAACGGGGAATCACGTAGAAGGTTTTCGGGACACCCGGAGCCATTGGTGGAAGTGGGGGAAGTGGGGGGCTCTCAATCGTCCTGAGACTTGGCATCTCGACCGCTGATGTCGGCGCGACTGGAGGCGCATACCCAGAAGGCGCGAAAGATGGAACGTAGACGTCGCCGAGATACCCGTGCGTGCGCGGAAAAAACGGACCGCTCGGATATCGATTCGACGGCCGGTCGTAGCGCGGCGCGTAGGTATGAGGTCCGGCAAGAAAGAGGTCCCCGCCGTGCAGAAACGTGGGCGCCTCGGGATAGGTTGCAGGCGGCGCGGGTCTGGGCGGATTGACGGGCCGCGTGGTCGTAGGTGGGTCGATGCGCGTTGGCGGGATGCGGGCCCTGCCGAAAACCTGCGCGGACACGGTGCCCGAGAGGATCCAAAGGCATGCGAGAACCCCAGCCAAGGCTTTCATATCCCCTTTATACACCCGCTTGGCTGAGGCGTTATCATGGCAAGGTTGAGGTGCCCGATGGGGTCAACAAAAGCGAGCGAGGGTCAGATTAGCGATGTGGCCGCGCTACGAGGGGGCTACGCGGCTCCCCTTGAACGCTCAGTCTTGAAAAGCCTGCCGAAGCTCGATCACCACATGCGCAACTTCATTGCGCTCTCGCCATTCGTGTGCATGGGCACCTCGAGCGACGCTGGTGCCGACGTCGCGCCTCGCGGTGACCGGCCTGGCTTCGTTCACGTCCTCGACGAGGGGACACTTCTGATTCCGGATTGGCCGGGGAACAATCGTTTGGATTCGCTCACCAACCTCGTGACGAATCCGCGCATTGGGTTGCTGTTCCTGATTCCCGGTGTTGACGAGACGCTTCGCGTCAACGGAGTGGCTGAGATCACGACGGACCCCGAGATGCTGCGTCGCTGGGACGTGGACGGAAAGCATCCGAAGTCGGTGCTCAGAGTACAGGTTCAAGAGGCGTTCCTTCACTGCGCAAAAGCGTTGATCCGTTCGCGGCTCTGGAGTGACGACTTCAAGATTGAGCGCAGCCAGTTGCCCCCATACGGGCAAATGCTCAAGGACCAGATTGCCACACGCGACACGGCTGAAGAGATCCAGAAGGCGGTAGACGACGGTTATAAGAATCGGTTGTACTGAAGAGCATCGGAAGGAGCTGCAGATGACCATCCGGGTTCTCTCGTCGCTCGGCGCCTTAGCTGTGGCGGCCATGATCGGCCTTCCCACTTCGATCAGCGGACAAGTGCCCGCGGCCTCCCGGGCGAACGCCGTCGCTGCCACAGACAGCAAATCGCAAGTGCCCCGAACGCCCTGGGGTGATCCAGACCTCCAGGGAAACTGGACGAGCCAATCGGAACTCGGTGTCCCGTTCGAGCGACCCGCCGAGTTCGGCACGCGGCAGGTGCTGACCGAGAAAGAGTTCGCCGAGGCGGCGGAGCGCCTTCAAAAGGAGAGTGCTCGAGATAACGCGGAGTTCGAGCTCGAGACGGCCGACGTATCGAATGCAGGCCAGGTCGGCTCCGCAACCTCTCCGCCCCCGCACTGGCTGGAACGAGGGAGCGCATCGCGACGCACGTCCATGGTGATCGATCCACCGGATGGCCGTGTACCTCCTCTAACTCCCGAAGCGCGGGCGCGCGTGCAAAGTCAGGTCCGAGGCAGCTTTGGCAACGGTCCTTTCAACAGCACAAAGGACTTCACGCTCTACGACCGTTGCATCACTCGCGGTATTCCAGGCTCCATGTTCCCCGCGGTCTACAACGCAAACACCCGCATCGTGCAGGGCCCGGGACACGTGGCCATCTCGTACGAGATGATTCACGAAACACGCCTCGTGCCGCTCGACGGGCGCGATCCCGTGGGTCCGGAAATCCGGCAGTACCACGGTGACTCACGTGGCCGGTGGGAAGGTGACACGCTCGTCGTGGAGACAAGAAACTTCAACGACAAGGTGAACTATCGCGGCGCCGGCTCCAATTTGCATCTGATCGAGCGTTTCACGCGCGTCGATGCCACTACGCTCCGCTACGAAGTCACGGTTGACGATCCGAAGGCCTTCGAAAAGCAGTGGACGGCAGCGCTCAACCTCAAGCCGCAGTCGGTTGAGATGTTCGAATATGCCTGCCACGAAGGCAACTACGGCTTGTTCAATATGCTGAGTGCGGCGCGCGCGGCCGACAAAGCTGCCGCCAGCGAGGGTTCACAACAAGCTAAGTGAGCTAGGCGAGCTCGAGACATCGGGCAAGGTCGGCGCCCGCCAGCCGGCAGATCTGCCATTCTCGCAATCGTCGGGCGCCGAGGGATTCGTAAAAGTCGATGGCCGGCTGGTTCCAGTCGAGTACGGACCACTCCATTCGCCCGCAGCCGCGCTCGTTGGCAAGGCGAGCCAGATGCAGCAGCAGAGCCTTACCAATGCCTTGCCGGCGGAACTCAGGTTTGACGAAGAGGTCTTCAAGATAAAGTCCTGGCTTGGCCAGGAACGTCGAGTAGTTGAAGAAGTAGAGTCCGAAGCCGGCAGGCGCTCCGCCAACATGGGCGAGCACGCAGTGCGCGGCAGGCGGCGACCCACCGGCAGGGAACAACGTCTGCTGGAGACGCGTCTCGGAGGCCTCCAACTGGTCCAGCATCCGCTCGTAGTCGGCGAGCCCGCGAATCAACTCGAGAATTAGGGGCACATCGTCAGGTCCGGCAGGGCGAATGGAGTAGGGCATGGGCGATTATCGGCCAGCCCCCGTCCCAAATGGGGGCGAGATTCTTCAGGAAACCACGCCATCCCGAAAAGAATCCGATCCGACGCCAACCACTAGCCGGCGCCGCCGTCCAAGAAACAGGAATGCACGAGAGCGATGCGACGGTGGTCGCCCGAGCCCGCGACGGCGACACCGATGCGTTTCGGACACTCGTGGAGCGCCATAGCCGCTACCTCTTTGGAGTGGCCCATCGACTGACGGGGAACGCCGACGATGCGCAGGACGTGGTGCAGGAAACGTGGCTCAAGGTCCACCGTCAGCTCGGCCGGTTCGAATCTCGTTCCGAAGTTCGGACCTGGCTGACCAGGATTGCCGTGAACTGTTCCATCGACCACATTCGGGCGCGGCGGCATCGCGAAACCGCCCATGACCCCGCCGACTTGGAGCGAGGACCCATCGGCGAACACTCGGCCGAGTCGCGGCCCGCACCGGATCGCCTGATGCTGGCCGTTGAGATCCAGGCTCGACTGGGCCAGGCGCTCGGGTGCTTGACCAGTCTCGAACGTGCCGCGTTTACGTTGCGGCACGTCGAGGGCATGTCGATTGAGGAAGTCGGGGCGGCGTTAGGGCTCAAGGGCAGTGCGACCAAACACAGCATCTTTCGCGCGGTGCGGAAGATGCGCGCGGCCCTCGCGCCGTTCGTTCAGGCTTGAGGAGTTGCCAGACGTGCCCACGACACCGCATGTAACAGACGAGGAACTCCTCCTCCAGTACTACGGAGAGAGTTCGCCGGCCGACCGGGCTCGCGTGAGTGACCACGTGGCCCAATGCGACGCGTGCCGTACCCTCGACCATGAACTGCGAGCCGTGTTGAGCCTCGTAGACACGGCGCCGCTCGCCGAAGCCCCTGACGGCTTCGAACGTCAGATGTGGGCGCGCGTGCAGCCGCACCTCGGCAATCAACGTTCGTGGACATGGCGACACTGGCCGGCGATCCCACGTCTGGCGTTGGCGGGAGGTGTTGCCGCACTGATAGTCGCAGCCTTCCTCATTGGCCGATTCTCAGGAACGCCGCTGGGGCAGGCCACTCGCGATGAAGTCGCTAGTGCGGTTGATGTTCGCGAACGACTGCTGCAGACCGAGGTAGGGGATCACCTTGAGCGATCGCAGCGGGTCCTGGTGGAGCTGGTCAACGCCGATGTGCCTTTGGCACAGCCATTCGGCGGCGAGCAGGCGCGCGCGGCCGAGCTCGTCGCGGCCAGCCGTCTGTACCGCCGCACAGCGGAGGAGTCCGGCGACACGGGGATACGCGAACTACTCGAGGACCTCGAGCGCGTGCTGATCGAAGTCGCGAACGGGCCCGTCGACGCGACACCGCAGGAGCTGGCTGATCTCCGAGCGCGTATCGACGAGCAGGATTTGGTCTTTCGGCTGCGCGTCGTGGCTGCGGAGATTCGAGAGCGCGAGCGGCGGCAGAATGTGTTGTATGCGGGGAATTGAGTAGGGCTCAGGGCTCAGGGCTCAGGGCTTAAGGCTTGAGTGGAGAGTGTGATGAGGAAGGCGATACGTAAACGGTACGCGGGGCTGGCGTTGGGATTGCTCCTGGTGGCGGGTCCGGTAGCGGGCCAGGGGCTGACCAAGGAAGAAGCGCGGTTGATTGAAGAGCAACTCTCCAGAGTGGCCGCGGAGGCGCGGTTTGCGATCGCGCAGAGCAAGGATCGCTATTCGGGAGCTGCTGAACGCGCCGAAGAGGAGCGCCAGCGGGCGGCCGACCGAAAAGAGCGAGAGAGCGAGCGCGCCGAGAATCTGTACGAGCGAGGGCAAGAAGCGCTCGAGCGGGCTCAATGGGCGAAGGCCTTGGAGCAGTTCACAGCCCTGACAGTCGCTGGAACTGCGCGCGCCGACGCGGCGATGTACTGGCGCGCGTACGCCTTCGACAAGCTGAATCGACAGTCCGAGGCGTTGTCGGCCGTCGCAGAGATGCTCAAGAGATTTCCATCGAGCCGGTGGCTTGGGGATGCCAAGGCGCTCGAAATCCAGGTTCGGCAACGCGCTGGACAACCGGTTTCACCCGAGGCGGCGGCCGATGAAGATCTGAAACTGCTCGCCATCCAGGGGCTCCAGCATTCCGATCCAGCGCAAAGCGTGCCGATGCTCGAGAAGTTCCTGCAGGGAAGCCAGTCGCCGAGGCTCAAAGAGCGCGCGCTCTTCGTGCTGGCACAGAGCAACACTCCACGCGCGCGTCAGGTGCTCACGAGCATCGCACGGGGCGCCACGAATCCGGACCTGCAGCGCAAAGCCATTCAGTATCTGGGGGTCAACTCCTCACCCGACAATCGCCAGGTGCTCAATGAGATCTATTCCTCGTCGAACGACGTGGAGATGAAGCGACAAATTCTCCAGGCCTTCTTCGTCGGCGGTGATGCCGCGCGTCTGATCGAGATCGCGACCAACGAGCAGAATCCTGACCTGCGACGCGCCGCGGTGAGGCAACTGGGCCCGATGGGATCTCAGCGGACGAGTGATGCGCTCGTGACGATCTACACACGCCAGACCGATCCCGACATCAAGCGCGCGGCGATTGAAGGGCTTTTCATACAAAACAACGCCGAGGCCCTGGTTTCGCTGGCGCGCAAAGAAAGTGACAGGGAGTTGCAGAGACGGATCGTGCAGCAGTTGTCGTTGATGCAGTCCAAGGTCGCCATCGATTACATGATGGAGCTGTTGAACAAATGAAGTCCTATCATGTCGCGGTCGTCCTCGCGGCGTTCCTGGCTCAGCCAGCCGTGGCTCAACAGCCTGCCGTGACGAATGGAACACTTGATGTACAGGCGGTCACGGGACCGCTCGACCGCGAGTTTGCGGCTGCTGTTGCCCGCGATGCCGGCCCGGCCTGGATAGGGTACGCGATACCTGTCGCGCGCCGCGACTCGTCTTGGGGCTGCTGGTCCAACGACACGAGGATGCCAGCTCCACGGACAGGTCCTGTGCAGCTCGAAGGCCCCGACACGTTCTTCGTGCTCTACCGCATCGACGAGCGGCGCGTGGAGCGCATTCGGATGTTCTCGGCAGAATGCCCGCTCGACGCCGGCGGTCTGACGGTACATTGGCTCTCCGGGGTTCGCGCGAGCGACAGCGTCTCGTGGCTGGCGACGTTCACCACTGGAGACGCGGTGCGCCGGCTCGCCAATTCGGCCATTGCCGCCATCGCCATGCACCGGGATGTGACCGCCACCGACCGGCTTATCTCGCTGGCGCGCACGAACGACAGCGCGCGTGTTCGATCTGACGCGCTCTTTTGGCTCGGTCAGCGCGCTGGCGACAGGGCAGTGGGCACGATTTCAGACGCGATCGACCATGACCCTGACACCGAGGTGAAGAAGAAGGCCGTGTTCGCGCTGAGCCAGTTGCCCAAGGACGAGGGCGTGCCCCGGCTGATCGCCGTCGCGCAAGAGAACCGCAATTCCGCGGTTCGCAAGCAGGCCATGTTCTGGCTCGGACAGTCCGGGGATCCCCGCGCACTCAGGTACTTCGAAGAGATCCTGGGGAAGTGAGATTGCCTCGACGTGTTCTGCGGCAGGACGGCTAGCGATCCTCTGCGACAAGCATCTCAGCCTTGGAAGCGCGCTCACGCCCGCGTGTCACCGCCAGCATCGCTCGCGTGACCTGGACGTACAGGGTGTTGTCTGCCTGTACTCCAAGACTGGCGAGCGTCGTTAGTTGGGCGTAGTACGCGCCGCGCTCGTCGCTTCCGTTGCGGAGGTGCCATTGCTCGTGCACGAGAATGCTCGCCAACTTCTTCATTGCTGGCGTGCTGGTGCACCCGTCGCGTATGCGCTCTTCCGCCAGGCGAAACACGGACGACGAGGTGAGGAGGTAAATCGTGTCCGGATCGTGGCGGACGAAGCCTTCTGTAAACCTCGAGACCTCCGGTGGCGCGACGTCCACGAGCTCAATCGGGGGCATGTCCTTCGCGGTGCGGCTGAGGAGTGAAAGCGCGCACACCAGTACCGCTGCGGCGCTCGACATGGCCAGCCTCCATCTGCAGCAGGCTGGCCTCACCTATACTGACGCGAGTCCAGTCCGCAGCGAATACCTGCGGGTTGCGATCAGGGGCGTCGGTGCGTTGCCGCGCGCCGGCGCCCCGCCCTTGTTCGTGTCTCTCTACCAGTGAATAACGGCGGTTCCTGCCTTTGGTTAACAATCAAGAAACGTTTCGTTAACAAGAAGACTGACCCTCTTCGAGCTGCAGCCTCTGTGCCACCTTGCGGCTCGCCTGATTTTTCTCACTTCTCGAGCGGCTTGTAGTCTCTTCGACGAGATTCGTGCTCAGAACGTTTGCCGTGACGTTCGATCGCGAACGGTCGCGTGCCACGACCGGACAGCCGCGCCCCTTTCTTCCTTTCACCCACTCTCAGTGACGTTCGTCGAAAACCGCACGACCAGGAGATGTCCACGTCGTCTACTACGACGTGACGCTGATCTTGTTCCTTCGGCTCCAGCGATTCGTTGCTAGGGTCGGTCCTTTCTGACCGACTTGGCACGTCCGAAAGGACGTGCTCTACGTTGACGCAGAGCTGACCCAGAGTAGGGCCGGTCCTTTCGGACCGGCCTGGCACGTCCAAAAGACGCGCGCTTCGACTCAGGTGAGCTCAGGGATCAGGTACAGGATGGCCGAGACCGCGACGCAGAGACGTTCGCGGATCCGGGCGGGCAGCCACTGAACTGCACGCTCGGCCTGATATGCCGGCCACACCGACAATCGTCCGGAGACAAATCGGAAGGCTGCATGACCGCTGACAGGCGGGGTGCCCCACAGATTCAAGCGTTCGACCCTAAGTCCCGCGGCGGCCGCCAGCTCGCACAGCTCTCCGGGTGTGAGCAGGAATAAGTGGCCGTCCGCATCCGGCTTGAACTGACGTCGCTCGAGCTCGCTCACGTCGCCGACCTCTCGCAACGTCGGCAATCGATTTCGAAAGTGCGATCCGTTCGGCGTGGTGAGAAGGATTCGTCCGCCGGGTGCCAGGAATCGCCTCAATTGCCGCAACAGATCCCCAGGATGGGCGACGTGCTCGATCACTTCGCAGGCGATGACGAGATCGAACGCACCGAGCGAGTCGGGCGCGAGTTCGAACAGGCTGCCGCCGACGACACGGATGCGTTCACTCCCGGAGAACTCTGACAGCGCCGTGGCGAACTGATTCTCGAGCAGATCATTAGCCGTCACCTCACAGCCCGTTGCGGCCACACTCGCCGCCAGGCCGCCACCACCCGAGGCCACTTCGAGCGCCCGTCGAGGCGCGTAGCGCAGGGCGTCTTGGACCGCCAACAGCGCGCGCATTCGCCCGAACGCATGGTAGGACGGGGGATAGCCGGACTGAAACTTCCAGCCATCAGGGTCGTTGAGATGCTGGCGCTCCTTGAAGGGATAGACGACTGAAAGACCGTCGCGGCAGGCACGTGCAAAGAGCGAGTAGCTGGGGTACCGCGTGGGCTCAACTACTCGAACCGTGGACGTCACTGTATTTCGGCATCTTGCGTTGCCACCTAACCGCAGGTCAAGGCAGAGGTTTGACTGCAGAGCAGCGTAGGAGTAGCGTGAGACATACGCCTAAGACGCCGGCAATCGGCGTCACGGGGGACCCAAATCCGGGGCGAATCTGCCTTCACGAGCCCACCAGGGCCAGTGACGGCAGTAGAGGACTTCCAACCTCGAGCCCGACAGCTAACCCCGTCAGCGTCATTGGAGGCCTGCCATGTCTGCGTTCCATCCCGTGTGGTTCAGTGGTCGACGTGTCTCTGCTTCAGTTCGCGGACCGATTGTGTGGATCTTCGCGTGTCTTGCCACACTGGTCGCTGGTTTCGTATGGTTGCTCGGCTCTTCGAATCCGTATACGCCGGCCGGATACGTCGGCTACCTCACCAAGGGGGCTGTCTTCGGAAAGTCGACATTCTACGGTGTGCAGCGTGGTCCCACATCGGCGGGACGTCACTGGCTGCTGGACGTCACCAACGTCAGCATCACCCCCTACACGTACACCGAGGATTTCACGGGTGAGGAGGCGGTGCTGAGCCGCGACAATCTGAAGATCGCGTTTCGCGTTCACACGGTGTGGCGCGTGGAACAACGGCTCGTCCCATTGTTCATGGAGCAATACAGCACGACCATCTCGGGACGAGTCACTGAAAGGACTCCTGACTCAATCGTACAGACCGCGTATGGGAATTTCGTGCGCGAGCCGCTTCGAACCTTCGCGCGCGACGAGGTTCAGCGTCGGAACGGTCTCGAGGTCAAGGACGTGCTCATCCCGATTGGCGACGCCGTGCTGGCGCGGGTGCGCGCGTACACCGCAGGGAGTCCATTCCTCGTCAGCAGCGTGGTCGTCGGCAATGTCCAGTATCCGAGCGAGGTCGCCGATGCCGTGTCGCGCAAGCTGTCGGCCACACAGGACCTCCAGCGCAAGGACACCGAGATCGAGATCGAGCGGAAGGAGCGCACGAAGCGGGAGGTTCAAGCGCAGGGTATCGCCAACGCCATGCAGATCATTCGCGGCCAGTTGAGCGACATGTACATCCAGCACGAGGCCATCGAGGCTCAGAAGCTCATGGTGAATTCACCGAACCACACCGTCGTGTACATCCCCGTGGGACCGATGGGAGTTCCAATCACTGGCACGTTTCAGACCGTGCCTGCAACGTCGGAGGCTTCAGCGCGGTAAGACGGTTCGACGGTTCGACGGTTCGACGGTGCGACGGTGCGACAGTGCGACGGTGCGACGGTGCGACAGTGCGACAGTGCGACAGTGCGACGGTGCGACGGTGCCGATGTGTCTGGTGCGATGTGCGCCGCAGCCCGTAAGATGTGTGGGCCGCCTTGAGGCGGCCCGCACTTCAACATGTGGGGGCCGCCGCTAGGCGGTCCCAGACTGAGGATCGACTGTGCTGCAACCCGGTGATTCTGGCCGGCCGCTCACAAGGCTGGCCGAAGACGAGGCGCTGTTTCGCGACAGCGTCTATGAGTTCGCTGAGCGGGAGGTTCGTCCCCTCGTGCGTGAGATGGACGAGCACGCGAAGATTCCTCCTGAGCTGATTGCGAAACTCTTCGACCTCGGTGTGATGAGCATCGAGGTGCCGGAGACATTTGGCGGTGCGGGTGGCTCGTTTTTCCACTCCGTGCTCGCTGTCGAAGCTTTGTCCCGCGTCGATCCGTCGATCGGGGTTCTCGTTGACGTACAGAACACGCTCGTTGTGAGCGCCGTCACCCGCTGGGGCAACGACGACCAGAAGGGGCGCTACCTGCCGAAGCTGTCGCGAAGCACCATCGGCGCTTACGCGCTGTCCGAGGCCGGCTCGGGAAGCGACGCCTTTGCGCTTGCGACGCGGGCAGTCGAGCGCGACGACGAGTTTCTCCTCACCGGGCGAAAGCTCTGGATCACCAACGCCAAAGAGGCCGACGTCTTCGTGGTCTTTGCCAACGCAAACCCTGACGAGGGCTATCGAGGTATCACAGCGTTTCTAGTGGAACGCGGATTCGATGGCTTTGCCGTCGGCAAGAAAGAAGACAAGCTGGGCATTCGAGCCAGCAGTACCTGTGAGCTGTTGCTCGAGAATTGCCGCGTGCCACGAGCGAACGTGCTCGGCAGTCTCGGCAAAGGATACAAAGTCGCCATGGAAACGCTGAACGAAGGACGGATCGGCATTGGCGCACAGATGATCGGCCTTGCACAAGGGGCGCTCGACCACGCGACGCGCTACGTCAAGGAGCGCAGGCAATTTGGCAAGACGATCGCGGAGTTTCAGGGCGTACAGTTCCAGTTGGCGCGCGCGGCCACCGAGGTCGAGGCTGGGAGACTCCTGGTCTACAATGCCGCTCGACTGCGTGACGCGGGGCAACCGTTCCTTCAGGAAGCCGCGATGTGCAAGCTCTTCGCGTCCGAGGTCGCTGAGCGCGTCGCCTCGCTCGCCGTGAACCTCTTCGGCGGATACGGATTCGTCAAGGACTACCCTGTGGAAAAGCTGTACCGGGACGCCAAGATTGGTCAGATCTACGAAGGCACGTCCAACCTGCAGCTCCAGACCATCGCAAAACACCTCTTGGGCTAGGAGGCCACGGAGAACGTCCAACTCCCAACTACTGCTTGCCCAACTCCCAAGCTCCCCATCCACCTAGTTGCCGTCAACCCAGCAACCAGCTACCCAGCTACCCAGCCACCTAGCTACCTAGTCACCCAGGTCTTTACACCGGATAAACTGGGGCGTAGCATTTCGCGGCAAAGGCTTCGCGGGTGCCGTGCGATTTGGAGGTGTGTGTGATGAAGGCCTTTGGTTTCCTGGCAATGGTCGGGCTCGTTATGTCGGTCGCATCGGTGGCGGCGCATCACTCGTTTGCGGCGCAGTACGATGCCGACAAGCCGGTGACGTTGAAGGGAACGGTTACGAAGGTCGAGTGGACCAACCCACACGCTCGCTTCTATGTTGACGTCAAAGACGACAAGGGCGTCGTGACTACGTGGAACCTGGAACTGGCGAGCCCCAACGTGTTGATTCGCAACGGTTGGACACGCAAGTCCCTGACGATCGGCGATGAGATCACCGTGGAAGGTGCGCTCGCCAAAGATGGTTCGAAGATGGCCAATGCACGCGTCGTTAAATTGGCGGACGGCCGTCGAGTGTTTGCCGGGTCATCGGGTGGCGATGCTCCGCCTCCGCCGGCACGGCAGTGAGGCGCGGCAGAACGGAGATTCCCGACACATCAAGGGCCCCGCGAAGGACTTCTCGTCCTGTCGATCAGTACCGCTCCCGTAGACATCGGCTGAACCGTTCTCTGGTAAATCGACAGGTAGCCCGTCGCTTTGGGCAACTCCGGTTCACCTCGTCGCGCGCGACGCGCTGCGAGCTCGGCCTCGGGGACGTTGAGGTCGAGCAGACACGCGTTTACGTCCACCGTGATGAGGTCGCCTGGCTCGACGAGTGAGAGCGGACCGCCACCAGCCGATTCCGGTGAGACCTCCGCCACTGTCAATCCTTTGTTGCAGAGTCCCGAAAGCTGCCCATCGCTCACAAACGCCACCTCATTCTCGAGGCCCGCGGCGTAGATCGCGAAGACGACACGCGATGCCGACCCGGCCATCCCCGGTCCGCCCTTGGGCCCGCATCCGCGAAGCACCAGCACGTGGCCAGGCTTGAGCTCGCCATGTTGGATGCCCTGGATCGCCTCTGGTACGCCCTGGTACACCAGCGCACGTCCGGCGAAACTGGTCAGTTGACCGTGCGGGCGCACACCCGGCTTCGCGATCGCACTCTCCGGTGCGAGCGAGCCGCGCAAGACGACGATCGACGCGGCTGGCGAGAACGGCCGTCCTAACGGTCGAATGACCTCGGGATTAGCCACGGACGCGTCCGCCAGTGTCTCGCGGAGGGAACGACCGGTGACCGTCAGCGCGGCAGTGTCGAGCAGCGGGGACAGCTGTTTGAGCAGGGCCCGCGCTCCTCCGGCGGCCTCGAACGCGTCAATCGTGTCGGTTCCGTTGGGCGCCACGGCGCTCAACACGGGAACGCGTGCGCCGAGCTCGTTGAAGAGGGCGAACACGTCAACGTCTACTCCTGCTTCAACCGCAGTGGCCTGCAGGTGCTTGACGCAGTTGATCGACCCACTGACGGCCAGCACCGAAGCAGCGGCGTTGCGGAAGGCCCCGGGCGTGAGAATGTCGCGCGGTTTCAGGTCCTCCCACACCATCTCCACAATGCGGCGGCCGGACTGCCTGGCGAGCTCGAACATCCTCGGGCTGTTGGCGAGCACGGGAGAGGCGCCAGGCAATGTCATCCCGAGCGCTTCGCAGACGATGTGCATCGAGTTGGCAGTTCCCATGCCTGCGCACACACCCGGACCGGTGATCGCGTTGTCACACATCCCGGCGAGCGTGTCTTTCGAGAGCGTGCCAAACATCGCCTGCACGGACCCAATAAACACCTCTTCGATATCGACGTGCTTGCCGTTGTAGTGTCCACTGGGCTGATAACCGCAGATGACGAGAATCGTGGGAATGTTGAAGCGGCCCGCCGCCATGAGATGCGCCGGCGGCGTCTTGTCGCACGACGATAGACAGATCATGCCATCGAGCTGCGCGCCTTCCACCGCGACCTCGATGTCGTTGACGATGAGGTCGCGGCTCGCGAGCATGTAACCGCCGCCCGCACCTGCGCTGATGATGAAATCGCTTGGCGCCGTCGTACGAATCTCGAACGGCAAGCCGCCTGCTCCGCGGATCGCGTCCTTGACGACCGTCGCGATGCCGTCGAGATGGCTGAAGCAGATCGCGAGCTCAGACGAGCTGTTCACGACGGCGATCTTTGGTTTCAGCATGTCTTCGCCGCTGAGACCGAGCGCCTTCCACTGCGCGCGACGGACAGCCTCACGAGGCGACCCAGGTTCAAAGTTGCTGCGCAGCGATCTCTTTGTCATCACGTCGATTCCGGCCCGCGATCCCCGATTCGCGATCCCTGATCCCCGATCCCCGATCCCCGATTCGGCGTAATCTATCACCGGCCATTGTGGCTGTCGAAGGGGGACCGCGGTATGGATCGGGGAACCAACCTGCTGTCGGCGTGGTGGTACCGGAACTACGTGCTCGGTCTGCTGTTTCTCAGCTACGTGATCAACGTGATGGATCGGTCGCCGGTGCTAGGCGTTTCGCTGCAGTCCATCAAGGTCGAGTTCGGGGCGAGCGATACGCAGTTGGGCCTACTCACGGGGATCGCGTTCGCTGTGTTCTATTCGACGATGGGGATTCCGATCGCTGCGTGGGCTGATCGGTCGAGTCGGCGCAACGTGTTGGCCCTGTCGGTTGCATTGTGGAGCGGCATGACCGCGCTTTGCGGCGCCGCCGTGAACTTCGCCATGCTGTTTGCGGCTCGTGTGGGAACGGCCGTCGGAGAGGCGGGGGGCAGCCCACCGTCGCACTCGCTCATCTCCGATTACTTTCCCAAGACCGAGCGTGGCAAGGCCTTCTCGATCTTCGCCCTTGGTGTGCCTGTCGGTACGGCAGTCGGCAACTACATCGCCGGTCAAAGCATTCAGGCGTTCGGCTGGCGAACGACGTTCATGCTCGTTGGCGTGCCTGGAATTCTGGTGTCCCTGCTCGTTCTTCTGACCGTGAAGGAGCCCCCGCGAGGGTTCTCTGACAACGTCGATCCGTCGGTACGGCGAGCCAAAGCGCCTGGCATGTTCGAGGCCATGGGCGTGCTCATGCGCCGGCCATCGTTTCGACATATGAGCCTCGCCGTGGCGCTGCACTCCGTGGTGTGGTACGCGAGCGGGGCTTTCAACGCCGCGTTCCTCATTCGTTCCCACCACCTCACGGCCGCCACGGCGGCGAACTGGCTGACCGTGTTTGCCGCCGTCGGAGCCGCAGGCACCTTTCTCGGTGGGTACGCCGCTGACAAGATGAGCGTGCGCAAGAACGACAAGCGTTGGTATCTGTGGGTGCCGGGCGTCGCGTGCCTGGTTATGGTGCCGTTTCAGACGGTGGCGTACCTGTCGGGGGATCTGACGGTCGCGCTGCAGTCGTTCTCGGCGATGACCTTCCTGGCTGCCGTGTTCTTCGGACCCTCGTTCACCATGACGCAATCGCTCGCGACGCTTCGAATGCGCTCGGTGGCGACGTCGCTCCTGTTGTTCATTCAGACGTTGATCGGCTACGGACTGGGCCCGCTCGTGGCTGGCAACATCAGCGACCGTCTCGTGCCCACGTATGGCACCGACTCGCTCCGCTACGCACTGGCGATTATCGGCGTGGTCAATCTGTGGGCGGCTGTCCATTACATGCTTGGGACCCGCACGCTTCGCGGCGATCTCGCCTTGGCGGAGGAGCCGACCGCCGTCTCTCCGCCATCTGGTGTGGTACTCGCCCCGGCGAAGGCGTAGATGGCAAAACTGGTTCTCGGGTTCTCGGGTGCTCAGGTGCTCAGGTGCTTGGTTCTTTGGTTCGGGTTTTGAGCACCGGTGAACCAATGAACTCATGAACCTTTGAACCGGAACCCGAGCACCTTGAGCACCTGACCCGAGCACCCGAGCACCCCATGAACTCTTCGTTGAAGCTCAGAGACGACGAGAAGGCCATGCTCGATGGCCGTCACGGCAAGGCGCGACAAAAGGCCATGGACCTCCTCGTGCGCTATGCAGATGCGCTTGGGGCCGAGGGGTTCGTCGACACCAAGAACGTGGCAGGTGTGCCGGGATCGGCGAACGCGTTCCTGCAGAACTTCTACAAGGACCAGGACGCCGGCGGGCACGACGCGATTTTCTCCTTCTTCGACCTCGACTCTGACGAGCTCGTGGAGGCGCCCCAGGCAGTGGTGCATACGTGTCACCTGCAGGGGGGAGCAGACCCGCTGCACTGGCAGACGCTTGGCGTGAAGCCCGCGGTCTTCCACGGACACGAATCTCGTGAGGCCTTCGCCGTCAGCAAGGGCGTCGAGATTCTCAAGACGTGTACACCGTACCTGGCCGGCAATGTTCCTGTGAAGGGTGAGCATTGCGCCTGGATGGAGTCGTCTGCGGTGATCTATGTCAACTCGGTGATCGGCGCGAGGACGAACACCGAGGGACGCGAGAGCACGAGCGCTGCGATGCTCACAGGGAAGATTCCGGACTGGGGCCTCCACAAGGCCGAGCATCGACTGGGGACGCACCGTATTCGGGTCGAGCTGCCTGTGTCCTCGGTCATGGATTGGGGAATGCTCGGCTACTTTGTCGGCGACGTCGTTCAGGAGCACATCCCCGTGCTCGTCGGGAATTACACGGCGTCGGAGCTGGTTCGCCTCAAACACTTCGGCGCTGCGGCATCCTCATCGGGTGGCGTCGAGATGTACCACATCGTCGGCGTCACGCCCGAGGCGGACACGCAGGACATCGCCTTTGGCACGAACGCGCCGCGTGAGACGTTCACTTACGGGCGAGCGGAGCAGCGGCGCGTCTACGACGAACTGAACGCCACCGGTCGCGACCCGAACGTTGACTACGTGATGCTCGGATGCCCGCACGCCGCGCTCGAACAGATTGTCGAAGCGGCCACGCTGCTTCGAGGGCGCCGAGTCAGCGCCAATTGCCGCCTGTGGATCTTTACGTCGCGTGCGGTGAGAGGTGAGGCCGACGCGGCGGGTTATACGCAAGCGATCACTGACGCCGGCGGCGTGCTGATGACCGATACGTGCTCGGCGTTCGCGCAAGCCATTCCGCCGGGAACGAAGGTCGTCGCGCTGGATTCGGCGAAGCAGGCGCACTATCTGCCCGCGATTCTCGGCGTGCAGGCGTGGTTCGGGTCAACGCGCGATTGCATCGAAGCGGCAATCACGACTCGCTGGAACGGCGAGTGCCCATGAGCACCAAGAGGATTCTGCTGCGAGGTCGCAGCGTGGTGGGAGGGTGCGTCTCGGGCGAGGCCCTCGTCACGCATCAGACGATTCCTGGCTGGGGTGGCGTCAATCCCATTCAGGGGGTGATAACCGAGACGCGCCATGAATTGCAGGGACAGAGCTTCAAGGACAAGGTTCTTGTCTTTCGCGGTGCCAAAGGATCGTCGGGCTGGTCGGCGATGTATCACACCGCCAGGCTTGCTGGCACGGCGCCTCTCGCACTCGTGTTCAACGAGATGACGACGAAGGTGGCGTTGGGTGCGGTTGTGATGCGGGTTCCCAGCGTGACCGATTTCGATCGGGACCCGCTCGAGGTCATCGAGACGGGCGATTGGGTGACGGTGGACGGCAACCGTGGCATCGTCGAGATTATCAAGCGGACGAACGAGAAAGTGGGATAGTTCGCCGAGTAGCAGTGCCGTAGGGCGGGTCCTGGTCTTTGGACCCGCCATCCGGTCCGTGAGAAGTGAAGGAGAGCGCATGTTGAAATGGAAGGTGCTGGCGCTGTTCGGGCTGCTTTTTGGCATCGCAGGAGTCGGCTGGGGCTACGCACAGCAACGGGCGGCAATCGGCTTCTACGAACTGCGCGTCTACACCGCGCAACCGGGAAAACGGGATGCGCTCGCGGCGCGCTTCGCAAGCCGGACGGCCGCCATCTACGCGAGGCATGGCATCACCAACGTCGGCTACTGGATCCCGCAAGAGAGCGACCCGGAGCTCGGCATCAGTGCTGAGAACACGTTCATCTACATGCGCGGCTATCCCTCGAAGGAGGAGCGCGACACGCGCCTCAAGGCTGCGCGAGATGATCCTGAGTTTGCGGAAGTAGTGATCACGCAGGAGCGGGATGCCAACGCTCGGCTGATCGTGAAGGCACACAACATCGATATGGTGCCGAACGGTAGCTACAGCGCGATACAGCTCGTTCGGTAAGACCACGTTGCGAAATTGGCGTTCGTAGTTCGTAGGCCGGGTCCTGCTCTTAGCACTCGGCTGGCCTGACCGGGTCTACAACCGCCTTCGCGCGAAGCGCGCTTCGGAGCGTCTCGCCGTAGCCTTGGCGGAGGCGGAGGCAAGACCCGCCCTACGTGCCGTTAGTCGGTTCTGTCCAGGTTGTCCGTGAGGCGCTGTTGGAGCGCCGCGTGATCAATCGCATGGACAGACCCGATCCCTGCCAGGTCCAACGCGTGCGCGGCGGCCGTGCCCATTGCGATGCACGGACCAATGACACGAACGGCCGAAAGGGCACGGATGTCAGCATCCACGCAGCGCCCGGCCGCCACCAGGTTATCTGCATCACGGTGTGCCATGGAGCCGAGCGGAATGTAGTACACGTGGTTTGGCTCGAATCGCTCCCAGTGAACCAGATCGGGTGCGTTGTGAAGCTCTACCCACCATGCGCACCGAGCCGCCGCGTCTGCAGGGCGCACGCCGCTCTGGATCTCCTCTAACGTCAACTGATGACGGCCGACAATCCAGCGGGTCTGTCGCAATCCGGGATTGCCATAGACGCGAATGTGCGCGTTGGCGAAGATGCGTGGGAACTCCGCGCGCAGAAACCGGACCACGTCGTCGGCCTGGCGTCGGCCGTCGAAGACCATCTGCGCGCCTGCCATCGGGTCGAGCGGCGTTTCGAAGTGCGTGACGTTGGCTAGCATGATGTTCTTGCCAGGGAAATGCATGAGAAAGCCGTCGTGACGTACCAGACCGTACTCATGGCCGCGTTGTGCGAGCCGCTCATGCACGTCCTTGATCACGAGGTCCTTGACTGCGTTGGTGTCGTAGCCCTCGATCAGGAAGTTCAGTGAGCCGTAGACTGGCTCGTCGGGCTCCTGCACTTCAAGGCCAGCCTCGTAGCTGAGGCTCGCATCGCCTGACGCGTCGACGTAGCCATTTGCCACGACGCGCACAGACCCAAAACGCGTGGCGAACGCCGCCGACTGCACACGCCGGTTCTCAAACGTGACGTCCGTCAGGACGGCACCGACAAGCGCGCGAACACCAGCCTCCTGGATCTTGCGCTCCACCCATCTGCCCAGCCGTACTTCGTCGTACTGAAACGTGATCGTGCCGGTCAGCACCGAGACCCGGCGGTGGAGCGACCCTTCCGCCGTCAGTTCGGCGATGAGGTCATCTGCGATCCCATGCGTGATCTGATACGGCTGCGGACCGTGGGTGTAGAGGCCGATGATGGTTCCGATGATCGACCCGACGGCCTGACCACCGAGCGCGGGCGCGGAGTCCACGAGCACCACGCGGCGTCCAAGGCGGGCGGCCTCGAGTGCGGCGGCCATGCCGGCCATGCCCGCACCCAGCACGCAGATGTCCGCGGTAATCGTGCTCGCTTCGCCGCGGGAAGGCCGTCGGATGGTACGTAGCGACATGCACGCACTATAAAGGCTCAGGGCTTAAGGCCCAAGGCTCAGGGCCAAGGCTCACGGCCTGAGCCATAAGCCCTGAGCCACTGAGCCCTGAGCCCTTCCTTCCTACCGTCTCCGATCGCGCCGGTTCTCACGCCGATCGCGAACATCCTCGCGCCGGTCACGCCGATCTTCAATCCGGTCGCGGACGCCGCCGTCGTGCCGCGCGTCGCGCACGTCCTCGCGTCGATCGCGCCGGTCTTCCCGCCGATCGCGTACGTCCTCACGCCGGTCCGCCCTCTCCCGAGCATTCGGACCAGTGGTCGTTGATTGCGCAGCGAGCGGCGCGGTCAAGAGCAGCGCGAGCGCGAGTCCCTGAATCAGTCTCAGTGTCATTCCCCATCTCCTTGTGGCAGGCCGGGCGCTGGATAACCCGCCACCTCCTTGGACGGAGGGCCTCCGTCATCCGTTGCTCCGTACTCCGGCGTGGCACGCCGGTGCACAGAAACAGTCACGGCTGCTTGCCGAGCTTGGGGAGGGAGGCGATGGCGACAGGTGCGCGTGGGCCGAACTATCATCGGGTGAGGATGGGCCACTAATTCGTGCGGCGTCGTTGGACCCAAGCGCTTCTCGCGCTCCTTGTCCTCATCGTCGGGCTCGTTCTTCTCGTTCATACACCCCCCGCGCGTCGCGCTGCGCTCAACCGAGCGATCGCATTTCTCCAGAATCGACTGAACCTCGTTCTCAAAGCCGACGACCTCAGATACAACCTGCTTACGCTGCAAGTCACGCTCACCGGATTGGATCTGTCGGCCATCGAGACCGAGGACATGCCATTCGTGCATGCAGACACCATCACCGTCGATCTGCCATGGGCCGCGCTCTATGGCTCATTCGCACTCGAACGTGTGGCGATGGAGAACGCGCGCGTGCACATCGTTCGCCGTCTCGATGGAACCACCAACCTCCCGCGATCACAGAGTTCGACGCCGGCCGGTGAACCCTCAGCCATTCCGATCGGTCAGCTGGCGATTCCGCGCCTCGCCGTCGAAATCTCGGACGAACCCTCCGACCTGACGATCACGCTGCCCGCATTGCGCGTTGACCTGCGGCCTGACAGCGGCGTGCTCGAGTTGATGACACCGGGTGGCATTCGGCGCGGCGACGTTCGGACCGAGGTCACGAAGCTCGGTGGTCAGGCATCGTTTGACGGTCGCGTTGTTCAACTGCGGAACTTTGCGTTGGACACGACCGAGGCAGCGGTCTTGGCCGACGGATCCATTCGCGTCCTCGTGGCCCAACCGAACGTGAACCTCCGCCTGTCAGGAACGAGCGACGTCCAGCGCGCCTCGAGGTGGGGAATGGCCGAGCCACGACCCTCGGGCACGGTGGCCTTCGATGGCACGCTCGAAGGCGCGTTGTCGGCGCCGAGGCTGGCGGTACGTCTTCAGAGTGAAGAGCTCAGCTGGCAAGGGCTGAGGGCGTCCAGCCTGAGAAGTGGGATCGACCTGGATGCGAAGCGGCTCCACTTCACGGGCCTCGAGGCGAAGCTCGTCGATGGACGCGTGACCGCCGACGGTGAAATCGCGTTCGACGATGCCGAGGTGTCTCTGACCACTTCTTGGAGGGATGTGGACACGAGCGCACTAGTGCGCTCGTTGGCTCCGGAGCTGACCGTGAGACCAGCAGGTCGAGCCAGCGGCACGGCTTCGATGAAGGGAACTGGTGGCGATCTCACCCGATGGGAGATTTCCGCTCGGAACGAGATGGTGGCGGGCCGCGCGGCGCCGGGACATATCCCGGTGGCAGGTCCGGCGATGCTGGGAATCGGTAGCGGTCTGTGGCGCCTTGGGGCGGATCCGTTCGTCGCCGGCGCGCCTGTGCACGCGGCCATCAACGGACGGTTGAACAGCGACGCGATCTCCTCGTCCACGCTTGAAGGTATGGTTCGCATCGACGAAACAGACTTGGCGCGTCTCATCGAGACGCTCTCGGCGTCGAAGATCCTCAACGTAGCCCCGGGTGCGAGTGGTACGGTTCGCGCGGACGTTAGTCTCGGCGGCACGCTCGGCTCACCGCACTTCGAGATCGCGGCAGTTGCTGGCAACGTGAGCGCGGGCGGCGTGAATGGTTTGGATGGCGATCTGACGGCCACTGGCACGCTCGACAGCCTTGCCATCGACGCGCGTGTTCGACAGGACCCTGGAAACCTCGTCCAGGTGATCGGCACCGTGTTCCCACGAGCGGAACGACTCGATGTTCACGTGACCGGAAGCCTGGAGGACCCATCTCGACTTGCAAGCGCACCTGTGGCCGGCGTCGTCAACGTGGAGTTCGACGGGGCAGGGCCGTTTGACGCGCCGACGGGCCGCGGCACGGTCACGGTTGCGGATCTGGTCTACGACATGGTTCCGCTCGGCCCCCTGCAATCGACGTTTGAGCTCGATTCCGGTACGGCGCACATCAACGCAACGCTCGACGATTTTCGGTCGAGTGTCGAAGCGCGGCTGGCAATTGCAGCCCCACATGAGGCTACTGTCGATCTACGCGTGACGGAGGCCGACCTTGCAAGGCTGACACGGGATCAGAAGCTACCTGCGCCCCTTACAGGGCTGGCAAGTCTCACGGCGCATGCCACGGGTCACCTGGACGATTGGCGCCGCGGAACAGGCAACCTCGAAGTGTCACGGCTCGAGGCTCTCGCCGGTGAGTTGCCGTTGCGCTTGCTAGCGCCGGCGCGTGCGACTTATGTCGACGGGATTGCACGGATCGAGTCACTCGAAGCCGCGGTCGGAGAGACTCATGCGTCTCTTTCGGGCGCGCTGCCAGTCCTCGATGGGGCCGCGAGCGTGTCTGCCACGGATGCGCTTCGTGCAACGCTCACCGGGGATCTGGCACAAGCGCTCAGCGCGCTTCGTGCGGCCGGATTCGTCGACCTGCCGCCGGTTTCTGGTAGCGGGCCCGTTGCGCTCCTCGCGCGTGTGACCGGGTCTGCCCAGGCACCGGTTCTTGCCGCCAACTTGGAGCTCGGTCCGGGATCGCTCGCGTTCGCGGAATGGCCTGCGGTGTCGCCGGTGCAACTTCGAGCTCGTCTCGAAGGCGGATGGCTGGAGCTGTATGAAACTGTGGGTGAGTGGCAGGGCGCTCAGATCGTCGTGGACGGACGCCTGCCGATCAACATGCTCGACTCTTACCTTCCCGCGGCAATCGTGCAAGCCCTGCCGCCAGCCGTGGGCCAGGGTTCGCTCAACGCCCGGGCAACTTCGCTGACCCCTCGCGTGCTCGAGCCGTTCTTGGCAACCGAGACCATCGCCCAGCTCCAGGGCACAATCGACGCGTCGGTTCAGCTTACGACGCCGTCACTGAGGCTTGCAGATCTCCGCGGCGAAATGCGCCTCGACCGGCTCGATCTTCAGATTGCCAATCTTCCGGTGACGCAGGTCGAAACGACGCGCATCGTCGTTGACGACGGTGTTGCACGCGTGGTTGCGTGGAATTGGTCTGGCGAGGGCGCGACGTTGGAGGTGCAGGGTCAGGTTCGTCTGGAGGATGAGCAGGCGGCCCTGCTTGCGAACGGCCGCATCGATCTCCGAGTCCTCGCCCCGTTCGTCCGCCAGGCCGGGCTGGCGACGGCCGGTACGCTCGCACCCCGCGTGTCGATCATGGGCCCGCTTCGAGACCCCAGTATTGAAGGTCAAGTGCAATTGTCAGATGGCGAGGTCCGTCTGGCGAGTCCCCGCATCGTCGCAACGGATCTGAGCGGGGAGGCAGTGCTATCACGAACGAGTGGTCAAATCGCCTCGATTACCGGCACGGTCAACGGGGGAGACCTCACTGGAAGCGGGCGTTTCGACTATGGCCCCAGCCAACCACTGTCGGCGGAGCTGACGGCGAGCATCCAGAATATGGCGCTCAATTTCCCAGACGGGTTTCGTACCGAGCTGGGCACCGACCTGACCTTGAAGCTTGCCGAAGACCAAGCAGCGGAGGCGCTGGGTGGCACCATCTCGGGAACGGTCACCGTTCTACGCGGGTCGTATCGAGAGCAGCTCGCTGTGGCGACGGCATTGCTCGCTCGCCTTCGCACCCAGCGCCTGGCCGCAACGGCAACGCCTGGGGAGGACTCGCTGACCGACCGACTCGCGTTGAACGTCCGGCTCATCACCGAGGAAGACTTGAGTGTCGACAACAACTACGGTCGCATGGAGCTCGGCGCCGATCTCCGCGTCATCGGGACGGCAGCAGCGCCGGCTCTTTCTGGACGAGCTACGCTGCGCGAAGGCGGGCAGCTGTTCCTTGGCAGAAACATCTACACCCTCGAATCAGGTACGGTCGATTTCACGAACCCGGTCACCATTGAACCCAACATGAACATCGTGGCGCGAACCCGCGCCGGCGGCGAAGAGATCGAGCTCACCATCATGGGCACGCCAGCCACTCTCACCGTCGAACCCCGCGCCGTGAACACGCCGGAGCTTGGCGTCGCTGACGTGTGGTCTCTGCTGCTCACAGGCCGTCGTCTCGATGACGTCAGCGGTAATGAGGCGCAGATTGTCGGCGAGCAGGTGTTGGGTTACCTCTCGGGTGACGTCCTCGGCGTGGCCAGCCGCGTTGTCGGAATCGACACCATCAGGCTCGGCGGTATCGACGAGTCCATTACGAGGCGCGATCCTTCGATGCTTGCAACGGAAGTCGATCCCACGGCCAGGCTGACCTTTGGCCAGAGCATTGGCGACAAGGTGGATGTGACGTTTTCTCAAAACCTACGCGACAGCAATGCGCAAACCTGGATCGTCGACTACCTCCCGCTGCGGCAGATAAACCTTCGTTGGGTCTCGGATGACGATGACCTCCAGTCGTACCAGTTTCGGCATGATGTGTCGTTTGGAGACGATCGCGAGAGGCGTCCGAAAACGGAATCGGAAGACACGCGAGAGCGCCGCGTGACAAGTGTCACGACGACCGGCAACCTCGTCTTGCCGGAACAACGCGTGCGCGGCACCCTTCGCTTGTCCGCCGGCGACCGGTTCGATTTTGCCGATTGGCAGAAGGATCGCGACAGCTTGGAGGAGCTGTACCGAAACGAGGGTTACAGGGAGGTTCGCATCTCGGCAAAGCGTCGTGAGAACGCGGATGCTGTCGAGTTGTCGTACGAAATCGAGGCAGGACCGCTCACGGCTATTGAGGTGTCCGGCTATGGATTGCCGCGCCGGATACTCGAGGAGTTGGGGACATCCTGGAGCGATGCCGGCTTCGATGGGTTTCTGATCGATGACGCCTCCGCTATCGTCCGACGTGCACTGGCTGAAGACGGCTATCTGAGAGCCGAGGTCAAGGTCGCGGTCTCGAATAGTGGGACCAAGACGCTCTCGATCTCGATAGTGCCCGGCGAGCGCACGACTGACTACCACGTGCGTATCGATGCTGAGGACCGGGCACTGGCGGAAGACCTCGACGAGTGGATGCGTGAAAGACGTTTGGATGACTTGGCCTCGCGCGACCCGGGAGCGCTCGAAAACGCACTGCGGACCGAGCTGCAGACGCGAGGCCATCTTCGCGCGCGCGTGACACTGGGAACTCCGTTCTTCGAGGGGAGCGTGGCGACACTTCCTGTCGCCGTGAATCCAGGGCCGGTGTTTACCGTGGGCGAAATCAGGCTCGAAGGCGCTCGCACTCTGTACGACGCCACGCTGAATGCTGTAGCGATTGAGCCAGACACGCCATACGACCCAGCCGGTGTGGATGCGGCGCGAGACCGCGTGGCCACCGCCTATCGGCGCGCGGGATTCAGTCAGGTGCAGGTGGCCGTTCGTCCCGACATCAAATCCGACACCACACAGGTGACTCTCGTGTTCCAGATCCAAGAAGGGCCGCGCCAGGTGCTTCAGGAAGTGGTGGTTCGTGGCAATCGAGGAATCGACGAAGACGTTGTGACACGTGCCCTCGGCGTGAAGATCGGAGACCCGTTGGGGCCGGACACGTGGCTGCAGGCGCGGACTCGAGTCTTCGAGACGGGGTTGTTCCGCCGCGTGGACCTGACCGTCGAGCCGATCGAGAAGTCGGCAGCCGACGAATCGACGCAGCCGATGCGTGCGCTGGTCACCCTGCAGGCATGGCCTCGCCTCCGGTTGCGATACGGGTTTACGGTCCAAGAGGAGCGAGCTGCCGAAGAGGTCGAGGGCAAGGATCTCGTGCCAGGCCTTTCTGCCGACGTGACACGGCGCACTCTTTTTGGCCGCGCGATCACGGTGGGCGCGGCGGTGGAATACCAGCGGCGTGAGCAGCTCGGTCGCACGTTCATAAGTGCGCCGACGTTCCTCGGCCTTCCAATTGAATCGTCGTTCACTGTGGAGCGGTCGCGTGAAGATTTCGCCGACGCCACGCTGGTGACCTCGCGCAGCGGATTTTCGTGGGAGCAGCGATTCCGGTTCATGCGCCGGCTCCGCCTTTCGTACAGCTATCGGTGGGAGCAGAATCGAACCTTCGATACGGCTCCTCCTCTCGATCCGTTGTTTCCGCCGTTCGACATCTCACTGCACGTCGCAAGGTTGACGGGAACGGCGGCGTACGACACGCGCGATAGCCCCATTGACGCTTCGCGCGGCTGGCTGCTTTCATCGAGCCTTGACTACGCACCGGACAACGCCGGCTCCGATATTCGATTTGTGCGTCACTTGGGACAGGCCTACTACTTCAGACCGTGGCGAAAAACCGTACTGGCGTCCGCGGCACGGGTTGGCCTGGCTGCCGCGCTAGGAGGGCAGGAGTTGATCCCCTCGGAGAGGTTCTTCGCCGGTGGGGCTCGAACGGTCCGCGGTATCGGTGAAGACCGCCTGGGACCGACCAACGTTTTCGGTGACCCAACTGGCGGTGACGCGCTGCTCGTTCTCAATCAGGAATTTCGGTTCCCCATCTTTCGATGGTTCCGTGGCGTGCTATTCGCCGACGCAGGCAACGTCTTCCCGTCGGTTTCGGATTTCAATCTTGGAACGGTGAGGGGCTCCGCGGGTTTTGGGCTTAGATTGGCGACGCCATTCGCGTTACTGCGAGTGGACTACGGGCGGCTCTTTTCACCTCCGTCGACTGACCGTACGGGGCGATGGACGTTCGGGATAGGACAATCTTTCTAGGTCAAAGGTCAAAGGGCAAAGGTCAAAGGCGAGGTTAAAGGTACTAGGTCAAAGGTGCAGGTCAAATGTGAAAGGCATAGGTCCAACACAGCAGACCTGGTCATCCGCCCTGGCCCCTAGACTTTTGTCCTCACCTTTGCCCTTTGCCCTTTGCCCTTTGCCCTTTGATCTACTGTCATTTACCGCGCACGGTGCGCATGATTTGAACGACTTCAGGGCGTTCCGGCGCGTCAGGCGCCAGCTTCAGGAACTGCTCGAAATGGATCGCCATGCGGTCAACGCGATTCGCGCGGTAATACGAAAGACCACCGTAGTAGTGCGCTTGCGCCATCGCGGGATTCAGTTGCGTCGCGTGGTCGAAAGCGTCTGCGGCGCCCGCCCAATCCTGCGCGCGCGCGAGGACGAGACCGAGCTGATAGTAGGCCTCCGGGAGGTTACCGGCCGCCTGGACCGCCTGAGCCGCGAAGTCACGCGCCTGATTGATGTCATTGGTGAGCAGGCCTTGTCCTGAAAGGCCAATCAATCGCCACGGGTTGCCCTCGGGCAGGCTGGCCAGACGCGAATAGGACTGGGCCGCAAGGTCGCCGTTGCCGAGCTTTTGAGCACCCTGCGCTGCCATGTAGACGACCTCGGGCGACGCTTCCGGCGAAGCGCTGGTGTCGACTACCTGCTGATACTGTCCGGCCTCGAGCATCTTCCGAACCCGCGAGGCGTCTTGGGCAAACGCCGGAACGGTCAGGAGCGCAAACACAACAGCCAAATTGATCGTTTTCATGTCTCTACCACAAAGCAAGGGGCATGCCGAGCCCCGTTGTTGACTGGGCGAGCGCTTGGTGCCCAGAAACGCAGGGATGCGCCACTCCAAGCTGCACCATTGAGTAGAATCGGGACCATGAGGCGACGGCGACCGTGACAGCGACACCCTCAACGATGTTAGAGCTCGGAACGGTCCTGCCCCCATTTCGGCTCCCGGACCTCGAGGGCAAGATGGTCTCCGCAGACGACTTTGCATCGTCTCCCGGACTGCTGATCGCCTTCATTTGCCCACATTGCCCATTCGTCCGACACATTCGGCACCAGCTTGGGCGCGTCACCACTGAATACCAGCGGCGGGGATTGGCAGTCGTCGGCATCAACTCGAACGACGAGGTCGCGTTTCCTCAAGACGATGTGAAGGGCATGAGAGAGGAAGCGGCTGACGCCGGATATTCGTTCGCGTATCTACGGGACGAGAGTCAGGAGGTGGCGAAGGCGTTTCGCGCGGCGTGCACGCCCGACCTGTTCCTCTTCGATCGCGCTCGCCGGCTGGTCTATCGTGGCCAGTTCGACGCGAGTCGACCTCGAAACAGCACGCCAGTAACCGGCGAAGACTTGCGCGCGGCCGCAGACGCTGTGCTGGCTGGAACCGAGGTGGCCGCGCTTCAGCGACCGAGCATCGGCTGCAACATCAAATGGAAGCGCGGGAACGAACCGGAATACTCTTGAAGTGGAAAAGTGGAAAAGTGGAAAAGTGGAAAAGTAGAGAAGTGGAAAAGTAAGTGAAGAAGTAGGGCGGGTCCTTTTACCTACCAGTAGAGAAGTCGAAACGTAGGGCGGGTCGTTTCGGACACGCCGGAACACACCATGAAGCTTGCTGAACGAATGTCCCGCATCGGGACCGAATCCGCGTTCGAAGTGCTGGCCAAGGCTCGCGCGCTCGAGCAAAAGGGAAAGAAGATCATCCATCTGGAGATCGGACAGCCTGACTTTCCCACGCCTGCTCACGTGAAGGACGCTGGGAAACGCGCGCTGGACGAGGGCTGGACAGGCTACGGTCCGACGGCAGGCTTTCCCGACTTCAGGGAGGCGATTGCCGCCTACGTCTCTCGCACGCGGGGAATCCAGGTGGACGCCGGCAACGTCTGCGTCGTCCCTGGCGGAAAGCCCATCATGTATTTCCTCATGACGGCGATCCTCGAGCCGGGCGACGAAGTGATCTATCCGAACCCGGGATTTCCCATTTACGAATCGCTCGTCGATTTTCTTGGCGCCACGCGCGTGCCGATGCCGCTGGTTGAGAGCCGGGGATTCTCGTTCGATCTCGATGTACTCGAAAAGAGCCTGTCGGACCGCACCAAGCTGGTCATCTTGAACTCTCCAGCGAACCCGACTGGTGGCGTGATTCCAAAGGCCGACTTGGCCCGGATTGCGGCGATGCTTCGCAATCGCGACGTCATCATCCTCAGCGACGAGATCTATTCGCGCATTTGGTACGAGGAGCAGCCGGAGTCGATCACGCAGTTCGACGGGATGGTCGAAAAAACAGTCATTCTGGACGGCTTCTCAAAGACCTACTCCATGACTGGTTGGCGGCTCGGGTATGGTGTGATGCCCCTCTGGCTGGCAACCGCTGTCGAGCGCCTGATGGTGAACTCGAATTCGTGTACGGCGAGTTTTACGCAGCGCGCGGGTCTGGCGGCGCTCCAGGGTCCACAAGATTGTGTTGATGCAATGGTGAAAGAATTTCGTGTTCGCCGCGATGCCATCGTGAAGGGCCTCAACGAGATTCCTGGGTTCACGTGCAGTGTGCCAGCCGGAGCCTTCTACGCGTTTCCCAATGTGACGCGCACCGGAATTCCTTCAGGCGAGCTCGCCGACCTGCTGATGTACGAAGCTGGCGTATCGTGCCTGAGCGGCACTGCCTTCGGCATCTACGGCGATGGCTACCTGCGGTTCAGCTACGCCAACTCGCTCGAGAATATCCAACAAGCGCTCGCGCAAATCCGGACGATCTCGGAGCGTTGGGAGAACACAGCGGTGCAATCGAACTAACGCAGCGGGTAAATCGAGGACCTTGTTGGTGTGATTGCACTGACGATGTTGGTGCTATTGCACCGACGATACGCCCCGATCGCACCGACTCGTGTTACGCGATCGCACCGACACGCGTCAGTCTCTATCGCACTCGCAAGAGAGCCGTGAGTTCGTCTGCTTCCTTCGGAAGCCCCACGCTGAGAATCTCGGCACCCGTCGGTGTGACCAGGATCGTGTCTTCGACGCGAATATGGAGTTGCTGCTCGGGAATGTCGATGATCGGCTCGATCGCCATCACCATTCCTGCTTCAAACGGCAAGGACCAATCACCGACGTCGTGGACGGACAGGCCGACGTAGTGCCCGACGTAGGCGTAGCGAGAGTCGAAGCCGTGCTTCCTGTAGATGTCCTCGGCCAGCATGCGCACGTGGTCTCGCGTCACGCCGGGCTTGATCGCCGCGATGATGGCCTTCTGTGCTTCGAGCACGCACTCGTAGGCCTTCCGTTGCTCCTCGGTGAAACGGCCTGACACGGGCCAAGTCCGCGTGATATCCATCGTCAGATAGTCCAGCGAACCTGCGTAGTCCATCACGACGAGTTCACCGACCTTCATCTGGCGGCCGCTGTCTTCGTAGTGCCACTGGTTACCCTTTGGACCGGAGCCGACGATCGCCGGATAGGCGGCGGCCTGCAGCCCGTGCTTGACCATCCAATACGTGGCTTCGGCCTCGAGCTCGTATTCGTACTTGTCTGGGGCTGTGGCCTGAATGGCTCGCTTGACGGCCTCGGCGCTGATACGGCCGTTGTACTTGAGAATCTCGATCTCACGAGGGCTCTTGATCAGGCGCAACCGATCCAGCTGCGGCGTGACGTCCTTGATGTCGTAGTACGGGAACTGATCGCGCAGGGATGTAGTCCGCGCCGCGTCTTCGGTTGGCTGCTGGGCGAAGGGGTTTGTCAGCCGGCGCGCGGTGTCGACTGCCATGTCGAGACGACCGCCACTGACCGTGTCGCGTTCAGACAACCGCGTCCAGAGAATTTCCGTTCCGGACGTGCTGCGTCGGCGTGCGAGGAACTCGTGGAGCGCGGTCAGCGGCTGGATCGAGCTGAGGCCGTATTTCCTGGCGGCATTTCCTTCGCTGAGCCAGTTGCCGCCTTCATATCTGACCTCGGTCGGGCTCAAAGACGGCAGAAAGAGATGCGACGCCCGCGTCGGGACATCCATGACGAGCACGCCATTCAGGGATTCGTTACCGGTGAGGTAGTAGAAGTCGTTGTCTTGCCGAAAGCGGAGCCCGGGTGCGGACTGAGTCGCGCCGAACATGACGACCGTCCCTCGCTCCAGCCCGCGCGCGAGGCGGTCGCGGCGCGAGGCGAACTCCTGCGGTGAGTAGCCCATTCGCTCGGCCCCGATCGGTAACGCCCAGGCGAGCATCCCGACGAGCGCAAGCGCGACATGCAGGCGGCCGCGCTGCCGACCGCCAACTGCCGGCTGTTCCCTACCCCCTAACCCCTGCCCACTAGTGTTACGCATATCCAACTTTCTTCTTCGCCTCGTCGTTCGACCGCGAGTTCGGGGAACGCTGCCAGCACGCCCGTCTCCTCGTGAGAGAGGAACCCGCTAAGGATCAGCCGGCCGCGTGGCGCAGTCAACTCGCGCAGCCGCTCAGCCGTCGACACGAGCAGTCCGCCGGTCAGATTGGCCAACACGAGGTCGGCCGGGGTGAGTTGCGATGACCTGAAGTCACCAGTGATCAGCGACACCGCAGCCGCGGTGTTCAGCGCCAGGTTGTCCCACGCCGCATGGATGGCATCCTCGTCTTCGTCGATGCCCGACACGTCGGCTGCGCCAAGAAGACTCGACACGATGGCGAGAATGCCTGAGCCAGTGCCCACATCCAGCACGGTGACGTCATGAAGCTCCACGTGCTGGAGTGCCTCGACACACAGGCGCGTGGTCGCGTGGTGACCGGTACCGAAACCCATCGACGGCTTGATTACGACGGTGAGGGGAGTGTCCCACGGCGGCGCGACGATGACCCTTCCAACGTGTATGGCGCGCAGGCTCGCTTGAGAGCGGGCGGCCCAGTCTTCGTCCTCGACTTCTACTGCGCTCATAGGCAGATCCGGAAATTCCGTGATCAGATATCGTACGGCCCGGTCGCGTTCCGGCGCGCTCGAAAAGAACACGCGCCACCCTTCAGGTCGGCTTTCATCGATGGCGACGACGTCGTAGTCGGTGAGCGCGGCCTGAAACAGATCGGACCGGGTCAAACCGGTCCCCATCATCGAACCGGTCGTAGGGGGCCCCGTCGTAGACTCAGTCGTGGGGGCCGCCTTTAGGCGGCCCAATGCCACGTCCAGCGCGGGCCAGACTCTAGCCAAAGATGTCTTTGACGCGGTCGAACAGCCCTTTGTCCTCGCCACCATCACGAGAGGTGGGCTCGAACTTCTCTTTCGGCAGCGAGGCCGCCAGTTGCTCGAGCAGCTTCTTCTGATCTTTGTTGAGCTTGCGGGGTGTCGAAACCGTCACGGTGATGAGGAGATCGCCACGAGTCCGACTGGCAACATCCGGCATTCCTCGACCGCGCAGGCGGAAGGTCGTCCCGGTCTGCGTCCCCTCGGGCAGCGTGAACGGCTCTCCGCCCTCCAGCGTCGGAATCTGGATTTCACCGCCGAGCGCCAATGTGGGGTAGTTCAGTGGGATCTCGCAATGCAGATCGTTGCCATCACGATGGAAGAAGCTGTGTTCCTGCACGTGAATGACGACATAGAGGTCGCCGTGACGGCCAGCGCCGGGACCCGCCTCTCCCTCGCCGGTCAGCCGCAGGCGCTGGCCCGTCGCAATGCCGGCCGGAATGCGCACGGTCAGCTTCTTGTCCTTCTGCACCCGTCCCACGCCATGACAGGTCGGACACGGCTTCGTGATGATCGACCCAGTACCGCGACATTGGCCGCATGTGCGCGCCACAGTGAAGAATCCCTGTTGATAGCGAAGCTGGCCGTGGCCCTGACACTGCGGGCAGGTCGAAGGCTTCGAGCCTGGGGCGGATCCGTTTCCACCACAGGTGTCGCACGTCTCTTGACGCGGAATCTGGATCGACGTTTCTGCGCCCTTGGCCGATTCGTCGAACGAGATCTCCAGGTCGTATCGCAGGTCCGCGCCGCGCTGAGGACCGCCACGGCGGCGCCCTCCTCCGAAGATATCGCCGAGCCCGAAGATATCGCCTAGGCCACCGAGGATGTCTTCGAATCCCGTGAAGACGTTTGGATCGAACCCGCCAGTGGCTGCGCCGCCAAGACCCGCGTGGCCGAAGCGGTCGTACATGTGCCGCTTATCCGTATCGGCGAGAATGGCGTACGCTTCCGCGGCCTCTTTGAACTTGTCTTCAGCGGTCTTGTCGCCAGGATTGCGGTCGGGATGGTATTGCAGCGCGAGCTTGCGATAGGCGCTCTTGATCTCCTGCTCGCTCGCCTCGCGGGTGACGCCGAGTATTTCGTAGTAGTCGCGCTTACTCACGCGTCGCTACCTTGACCATCGCAGGTCGAAGCAGCCGCTCCCCCAGCTTATACCCGCGGCGTAGCTCCTCCATGACCTCGCCCTCACGATGCTCGGCGCTTGCTTCCTGCACCACTGCTTGATGGAGGTGCGGATCGAAATCGGTGCCGGTCGAGTCGATTGAGGTCACGCCACGGCGGCGAAGCAGTTCGTGCATCTGATGAAGAATGAGCTCAACACCCTTGCGATATGCGTCGACTCCGCCGGACGTTGGCGCCTGCAACGCTCTCTCGAGGTCGTCGACGATTTGGAGCAGGTCGGTCAACACGTGGGCCGCCGCCGATTCCGATTGTTCGCGTCGCTCCCGGTCGATGCGTTTTCGATAGTTATCGAACTCCGCTACCGTACGCAGCAGTCGATCGTGGAGCGCATCTCGTTCGGCGCGCATGGCTTCGAGTGCGTCGGGCGGCGTTCCCTCGGCCGGGCCTTCAACGGGGTCTCGGGAATCCTGTTCGTCGAGTGTGTGATCTGACATGGCTGACAGTGGTAATTAACGATCTTTGACTCACGACTCGTTGGTGATCGTTGAATCGTGTTTGGTGATCTGGATTCGACTTTCAATCGCTCGTCCCAAATCCAGAATCGCCAACGATTCAACAATCAAAGATCGCCAAAATCTCAAAATGTATTAGTTGGCTTGACGCAAGACGCGAGACACCGCCTGTGTCGTCCCGTCGACGAGCGTAATCGCGCGCGAATAGTGCATTCGTGTCGGGCCAATGACACCAACCGTCCGCACGGCGCTGCCGTCGACGACTGTGGACGCAATCAAGCTGAACGGACGCAAGCCCGGCGCGGTGTGCTCTGCGCCGATGACGACGGTGAGCCCGGGGCCGTCGATGTATTGGTTCAGCAAGTGAACCATGCGTTCCTTCTCCTCCATCATTTCGAAGAGCGCTCGCAGCGTCGCCAGCGACACGCCCTCCTGCGCGCTGTCCTCGAGCATGGAAGCGGCGCCTTCCACGTGGAATGTCTGCCGTCGCGGCAACTCTTCAAGAGTCGAACGTGCCAGGCTCAATGCCCGGGTCAGCAACTGGTCGTACAGCGTGCGTTCCTGCTGAATGCGCGTAAGGACGGCTTCTCGTACCTCGAGCAGCGGCAGTCCGGCGAACTCGGTGTTGAGGTAGTTCGCTGCTTGCGCCAGGTCGTCTGAGCGCACGTCCTCTCCGGCATCGACCACCTTCTGCGTGATCTGACTGCCGCCCGAGATCACCACAACGAGGACGCGCGAGCCTCCGAGGGCGACGAATTCTATCCGCTGCAACACGTCGTCGTGGCTGCCAGCGAGCGCGAAACCGACATGACGCGCGGCTCTCGAGACGAGGTGGGAGATGTTGGCGAGCATGTCGTCCATGAGCGGCGACCGCTCGGCCTGCTGACGCAGGCGGGTCTCGACGTTGACGGACGCTCGCGCCGGCTTGCGACTCTCGAGCAGCAGGTCTACGAACACGCGGTAGCCGCGGTCGGTTGGGACACGGCCGGCCGAGGTGTGAGGCTGGTGAAGGTAGCCGGCGTCTTCGAGCTGAGCGACAGCGTTCCGGACGGTCGCCGAGGAGACTCCTAGACCACTGCGTCGCGCGAGCACCTGCGACGACACGGCTCCGCCCGTCTCGATGTATTCGCGCACCAAGGTAGCGAGCAAGCGGCGCGACCGGTCAGTGAGTTCGTAGGAACCCATTGGTTGTCAGAGATTTACGGTCCTCGTTAGTGATTATAGCCTAGTGTTCTCAGCAGCCATCACCAAGAGCCTCTGGTGGGCGCGTGGGATAATCACGGCCCGCAACAGCCGCTTGTGCACGCACAGTATGGACGGCGACGCCAAGAACCGAGATCACCAGACCGACCTCCCGACCAGGGGGGGTGGTGACGCGCTCCGTTTAGCGACGTTTCAGCCCGGGGATGTACTCTCCGGCCGCTTCAAGATCATCCGGTTCATCGCGCGAGGCGGGATGGGCGAGGTCTATGAGGCCGAAGACCTCGAACTGGTCGAACGCGTGGCGCTGAAGACGATTCGATCCGAGATTGCGCATGACGAGCGCACGATCAGGCGGTTCCTGCGCGAGATCAATCTCGCCCGCCGGGTGACCCACCACAATGTCTGCCGTATCTTCGACGTCTCCTACCATCATGTGGCGGCTGATGGGCCCGAACCGTCACGACGAGTTGCGTTCGTCTCGATGGAGTTGCTCTCGGGGGAGACGCTTGCCGAGTGGCTCAGCCGAGCGGGTCGCCTGTCGGCGGACGAGGCTCAGCCGATCGTTGCTCAAATGGCTGCGGCGCTCGCAGCGGCACACCAGGCAGGCGTCATCCACCGCGATTTCAAGAGCAGCAACGTCATGTTGCTGCCTTCGCCCCATGCTGACGGAGCATTCAGGGCAGTCGTCACCGATTTTGGGCTGGCGCGCCGGAGCCAACACGACGTCTCCGCGACCATGACCTTGACGGCGGCCGGCGAGGTCTACGGCACGCCGACATACATGGCGCCCGAGCAGGTGCAAGGCGGAGAGGTGACGCCAGCTACCGACGTCTATGCCCTCGGTGTCGTGATGTACGAGATGGTGACTGGAACGCCACCGTTTGTCGGCGACACGCCAGTGTCGACGGCGGTGAAACGGTTGCAGGCCCCAGCTTTGTCGCCGCGCACGTATGTGCCGGATTTGAACCCTCACTGGGAGGCCACGATCTTGAAGTGCCTGGAGCGTGACCCGCGCCGGCGCTTTCAGGATGCGTCTGACGTCGGGCGGGCGCTGGCCGGGGAGACGGGCACGTCGACGATTACCTGGCTTCAACGTCGATGGCCGGTTGTGGTCGGCGTTGCCGCAGTCGCCTTCCTTGCCGTCACGTCTGGTTTCCTGGGTTATCGCGTGCTGCACACCTCAGAGGCGCCGGCGTCCGATGTTGTGTCCGCGGGTCCTGCCCGGCGCGCGGTTGCAGTGCTCGGTTTTCGGAATCTCTCTGGCCAGCGGGAGGCGGCGTGGCTCTCAAACGCCTTCTCGGAAATGTTGACGACAGAGCTCGGAGCCGGCGAAGGTTTGCGGACGATCCCTGGCGAAAACGTCGCCCGCGTGAAGAACGACCTTGGTCTCACTGAGGGCGAGAGCTTTGGTGACGACACGCTCGGGCGGATCCGGGCGGGGCTCGGTACCGACCTCGTGGTGCTCGGGTCGTATCTCGCCGTGGCCGGCGGAAAGATTCGTCTGGACCTTCGCCTCCAGGACGCGGTCGCCGGTGAGACCGTCGCCACGTTCACAGACACGGCGTCAGAAGCGGAACTTCTCGAGTTGATGTCGCGCACCGGCGCGCGTCTTCGCGAACGGCTAGGCGTGGCGGCGCTTTCCGCCGATCAGACGGCCGGCGTTCGCGCTGCATTGCCGTCAACACCCGAGGCAGCGCGTCTTTACGCAGAAGGGCTGATCAAGCTTCGGCTCTTCGATGCTCTGTCGGCGCGAGACTTGCTCCAGAAAGCGGTTGCGTCCGATCGCAGAAACGCCCTCGCTCACGCGGCGCTGGCGGCCGCGTGGTCTGCACTCGGCTATGACGTCCGCGCGAGTAACGAGGCAAAGACCGCGGTCGACCTCTCCGCGACTTTGTCGAGGGAGCATCGGTTGTGGGTCGAGGGCGGGCACGCAGAGACCTCAGGTGAGTGGGACAAGGGCATCCAGGCATACACGACGCTGTGGACCCTTTTCTCTGATGACCTGGACTATGGATTGCGGTTAGCGTCCGCTCAGTTAGCCGGTGGACATGCGCAAGACTCTCTTGTCACGGTTGCATCCTTGCGCACGCGCACACCCGCCTCCACCGATCCCCGCATCGACCTGGCTGAGGCTGAAGCTGCTGGAGCACTCTCGGACTTCAAGCGCCAGCAGACAGCTGCAGCGCGAGCCGCAAGCAGAGCCGTCTCGCAGGGTGCCCGGCTGCTCGTTGCCCGGGCGCGCTTGATGGAGGGCGACTCGGCAGAGAACCTTGGCGATCTCCAGCAAGCGACGGGCGCCTACGAGGAGGCCGAGCGCATTTACTTGGAGGTCGGCGACCGGGGCGGCTCTGCGCGATTACTTGGCCGTCTCGCCGTTTTGCAGCGGCAGCAAGGTGATCTGGCTCGAGCGAAGGCGATGTACGAACGCGCGCTCGACACGTTCCGCGAGATTGGCGATGAGCGCAGCACGGTGGCGCTCACAGGCAACCTAGCCAACGTACTGAGACAACAGGGGGATCTCGAGGGTGCCAAGACGCGTTACCAGGAGGCGCTCGCGGCCTCGCGCCGGATCGGCGATCGAAGGAGCGAAGCGCAAACGTTGCACAGCTCGGCGATCATCTTCCGGCAGCAAGGTGACCTGACATCCGCGAAGGCGCAATATCGTCAGGCGCTGGCCATCAGGCGGGAACTGGGCGTCAGGAACGGCATCGCAAGCACGCTGAACAACCTCGCCAATGTGTTGTATGACGAAGACGACCTTGCCGGCGCGAAGATCATGTACGAGGAGTCGTTGACCATCAACCGGGAGATCGGCGACAAGAACGGCATTTCACTCGCGCTCGGCAACATTGCCGGGGTGCTGGCCGACCAAGGAAACCTTGTGCCGGCCACAACGATGTACGACGAGGCGCTCGCCATCCGACGCGAGCTCGGCAACAAGAGTCTGATTGCCAACTCGTTGAGCAACCTTGCCAACCTCCTCGAAGATCAAGGTGATCTACTGAGGGCGCAAACCACCGCACAGGAAGGGCTGGCGATCTATCGCGAGCTCGGTGAGACGCGAGGGATCGCCAACGTACAGTTCAGGCTTGGGGAAGTGAGTTCGGCACAGGGCAACCTCGCCGATGCGCGAAGACAGCACCAGGAGGCACTGGCACTGCGCGAAAAGCTCCAGGAAAAGGGAACTGTTGGAGAAAGCCGCGTGGCGCTCGCGAGGCTCTCGATTCATGAGGGCGACGCGAAGGGGGCAGAGTCGCTCGCGCGCCAGGCGGTGGCCACGTTTCGAGCCCAGCGAGCGGCCGACGATGAGGCCCTCGCCCTTGTTGTCGTGGCGACGTCGCTTCTCGCACAAAACCGAGCCACGGACGCTCGCAATGAGATTTCACGGGCCTCGACCGTGGTGCAGAAGAGCCAGAATCGGCTTGCGCGATTCGCGGTCGCGATTGCGAGCGCTCGTGTGGACGCGGCGACACGGCGCAGCGGCGATGCCCGAACGAGCCTGACGTCGATTGCGAGTGAGGCCGCGAAACTGGCGTTGAAAGGGTATGAGCTCGAAGCGCGCCTTGCGCTTGGCGAGGTCGAGATGAGAAGCGGGGAGGTCGCGGCCGGACGAGCACGCCTCGCCGCGCTCGAGAAGGACGCATCCAGTCGCGGTTTCGGCTTGATCGCGCAACGAGCCGCCGCGGCGGCTAGGTAGCCCTCACTTCTTCAAGGCTCCTTCCCATCGCATCGAGACTGCGGCCACGTTCGGCTCGGCGATCTTGCCGTGCTTGACGGCGATCAGCTCGGCCACGATGCTGACGGCAATCTCCTGAGGCGTAATGGCTCCTATGTCAAGGCCAATTGGCGCGTGAACCGATCGCAGTGAATCGGGGGAGACGCCCTCATCGCGGAGCTCGTCGTAGATGCGTCTTACCTTTGCCTTGCTGCCGATGAGCCCGACGTAGCGAAGGGAAGCCTGCGACAGTGCACGAAGTGCGTCGAGGTCGTGCGTGTGACCTCTGGTCACGATGACCGCGTAGGTCGTGGGAAGAAGTTTGTGGCGTTGCAGCCACGTTGGGATGTGATCGACGATGACGTCGATACCTTCTCCGAAGCGTTCGGCATTCGCGAACTTTTCACGGTCATCCACCACATGTACGCGGAACCCCGCCTCGTACGCCATCTTGGCCACGAAGTAGCCGACGTGGCCAGCGCCGAACACGTACAGCTCCGGCGAGGCCTCAACCGGTTCGATGAAGACCTCCATCTGACCTCCGCAGACAAGCCCGGTCTCTTGTGCGAAATCGTCGTTGAGGTCGTACTTGACGTTGAGCGGCTTTCGCGCGGCAATTGCTTCGCGGGCCTTTCCAAAGGCATCGTTCTCGTAGCAGCCGCCGCCGATGGTGCCGACCGTGCGGCCATCGGAATAAACCAGCATCTTCGCGCCAACGCGCTGGGGCGTGGACCCGGTTGATGCCACGATCGTGACGAGCGCGACCTCCTCGCCTTGCTGCAGGGCCTCGGAGAGAGCGGCAAACACCTCTTGATTCATTCACCAACGATTATAGGGCGTCGGCGACGCCGCGGGGGCTGAAGCCCCCGCGCTAAAGTGGTGGAAAGGTGACATGGGCTACGTGGACGTGACGTAGGCGTGACACCGTAGGGCAGGGGCTTCAGCCCCCGCGTCGCGAACGACTCGAGGAGACTGCCGCAACAACGATCAGCAAGATGGCGACGTAGAGTCCCTTCCTGGCCCACGAGCCGTTTCCCACTCGGAGCGACGAGACCAGCTGGGCGCCAACAAGAACAGCCAGAATGGCGAGAAGCGCTCGTCCCAGACTGAATCCACGACGCCTCCGGCCGTGCCCCCACACCGGCGAGGCCATGGCGCCCCGCCACGGCCCCGCGTCCCATCGATACTCTGTCCCGCTGATGAAGTCGGCAAACGGCTGGCGCCGGTGTCTGTGTCGGAACATTCTCAGTAGTCGACGAGCCGAACTGCCGGAAGGTTCGCAACCGTTCTCGGCGGGTCTACGGACCAGGACCGGCCCTACGAGGCCTCTGACGCTATTGGCGATGCAGTTCGCAGTATTCGACGGGCTCGGTGCCCAGGAGGAACGATTCGGTCATCGTCCGCGGACAGCCAGGGAGCGCGAGCTTCCCGGTGTCTTTGTCGATCTCGGCGTATGTGATCCCGTCTGGTGCTTCGAATTCGACGCTCGGCTTGCCACCGAGAGCCGTCTTCATGAACTCGGTCCAGATCGGTAGGGCAGCCTGAGTGCCGCTGAGCGACAGCGGCTGATTGTCGTCGAATCCCACCCAGACCACGGTCAGAAGCTCAGGGGTGAAGCCGACAAACCAGGCGTCGCGCAAGTCATTGGTCGTGCCGGTCTTGCCGGCCGCGTCGTGCACAAAGCCAGCCGCGCGCGCCCCAGCGCCCGTACCTTCGCTCAGCACGCTGCGCATCATGTTCGTCACGAGGTAGGTCGTGTCAGGACGTGCGACCGGCCTGGTTTCATCCATCGCAGGAACAATCGGGCGGTCTCCGACCACGATCCGGTCGACCCCTCGCAAGGGACGCACCCTACCACCGTTGACAAACACCGTGTAGGCCTCGGCAACCTCCATGGGCGTGAGCTCGAAGACGCCCAGCGTGATCGACGGATAACCTCTGGGCGGCGTGCCGACGCCAACGCGTCGCCACAACGAGGCGACCTTGTCGAAACCGACCGACTCTCCGACATGAATCGTTCCGAGATTGCGCGACATGGCCAGCGCGCGCCTCCAGGTGATCTCGCCGTCGTACGCGTCGTAGTTCTTGGGCTCCCAAACCTCGTCGTCGAACGTGAAAATCGCTGGTTCGTCGAGGGTCAGCGTGGCCGGCGTGAGATCTGTGCGTCCGTCGCGTGCCGCTTGCTCGAACGCTGCGAGATACACGAAGGGCTTGAACACGGACCCGGGTTGTCGCCGCGCGGAGAGCGCCCGATTGAACTGGGTCTGGTTGTACGACCGGCCGCCGACAAGCGCCAGCACCTCGCCTGTGCGCGGGTCGATCGCCACGAGCGCGGCCTGGGGCATCTCCGTCAGCTTTCGCCGCCGCGCGGCCAGTGTCTGGTCCACACGCGCCAGGCCTGACCGCACCGCGTCGAGAGCCGCCCGCTGCAGGTTCATGTCCAGCGTCGTATACACGTCAACACTGGCAGCTTCGGCAGTTACCTGCGGGAACGATTCGGCGATCTGCTGCCCGACCATGTCCACGAAATACGGCGCTTCGTTGTCCACCGCACGCGCCATGATTTGGACTGGTTCTCGGCTGGCGCGCATCGCATCTTGCTCCGAGATGAAGTGTTCCGATGCCATGGCCCCGAGCACGACATTTCGTCGCTCGGCGGCCCGCTTGGGGTTCGCAAACGGGGATCTCGACGCGGGGCTCTGGATCACACCCGCAATGAGTGCCGCTTCGCTGAGGCTGAGATTCGAAACGTCCTTGCCGAAAAAGATGCGCGACGCCTCCGCGACGCCGTGGATGGCGAAGGACCCTCGTTGTCCGAGGTACACGTCGTTCAGATACAGCTCGAGAATCTCGTCCTTCGATGCGCGGTTTTCGAGGACGAGCGACATCAGGATCTCACGTCCCTTCCGCGCGTAAGATCGTTCGCCGGCCGCCAGCTCCGCGTTGAACTCGTCGGCAAGGAAGAACATCCGCGCGAGTTGCTGAGTCACCGTGCTCGCGCCGCCACCGCCGCCGCCCGATCCGAAGACGTTGCTGAGCACAGCCGAAACGGTTCGCACGGGATTGATCCCGGGGTGTGAATAGAAGCTCTGGTCCTCGATGGCCAGGACCGCCTGCTGCATCCGCTTAGGAATCGTGGCGAGCGGAACGTGACGTCGCTTTTGCCGCGAGCCAGCCGTCATCAGTGCCGTCAACAGAGGCGGGTCGAGACGGACGACGTCCATTTTCCCGCGGCCCGTCACGTCGATCTCTTGAACGCCACGGCGAATGACGCCGGCTGCGGCTTGCTTGGCTGACGGCGGCGCGGGAAACACGACCTTGATCATTCGGCTGGCCTCTTCACCCCCGCGAGGGGAGAGGCTCACGGTGTTCCGAACGACACTGAACTCGCCAGGCTGCTTCAGCTCGGCACGCTGGGCATACCCAAGCTCGTTGAGCCGGGAGATGAGGTCCTGTTGCGAAAGAGACTGCCCGCGCCGGATCTCAACGGGCCTGGCGTATACCCGCGGCAGCGATCGTTCGCGCTCGCCGTGCAGCCGCTCGTCGATCAGCTTCGAGAAAGCGAAATACGAATACGCCAGCACCCCGGCGGAAGCCATGGCCAGCATGCTCGCCGCGGCAAGTGTGAACAGCAGGAGTCCGCGCCGCCCCCGTTTCGGCTTTCGTGGGAGTGGCTTCGACGGTTGGCGGGGAAGTCCGGGCGTCATATCGTCAGAAGCCAGTGCGTTCCCATCTCGAGCGGTAGCTCATCGGACAACCGATCGACGAGTGTCGGGCCGTACTTGTTCAGGAAGTACACAAATCCCACCGCGCGCTCTTGTGACTGTCCACCGGGAAACGCCTGGGCCTGTAGGTGGCGGAACTGCCGCCTCAGGGTTTCGTTCTTGCGCTTCGCGGCCTGAATGATCTTTCCGTTGAGCTTATCGAGATCATCCTGCATTCGCGCTAGGGTGGACCGGGCCGCCCCTTCCAGGGTCGCGTCGATGAGCGGGACCTCTTGGACCAGCCTTGCCATTCGCTCGGCCAGCGCCCGCTTGACGTCCTGAAGCGCCGCCTCGACACCGGGGGGAAGTGCGGCCTCCAAAATCTCATTGAGGGCTGCTTCATCTTGGGCTCGGAGCGACTCGAACGGCAGCTCATGGCGGGCGAGAAATCGCGAGCCGTTGGAGTCGAGAAGCGTCGCGGTTGCTCGCTGCAGGATGAGCGGCATGGGGAGGCCAAATGCCGAGTACACGTTCTTGAGCTGACCCAGGTACGCCAGCTCGCTCGGACCAGCCACATAGCAGACGGTGGGAAACAAGGTGTCCTGAACCAGCGGCCGCAACAAGACGTTGGGGCTGAAGTCGATCGGAGCCCGCCGAAGCTCGTCGAGGAGCTCGGTCTTCGACACGGCCCGGTCGCCCACTAGAAGCCCGTCGCCGTTGACTCGGATCGATTCGCGCGCCCCCTTCACGTGGAAGAGCGCAAGGCTGCCTTCCTGTGGAGTGACCTGGGCGTGATACCCGCTGGCCGCCAGGGCGGCGCCGGCCTGGGAGGCGAGACGCGACGTCTCCCCAGCAAAACCGATCTCGCGAGCGAAGACATGTGCCACGAGCGGCTTGGCGGCCGGATCCGACGCGTCGTACACGACCAGACCACGGGGGCCAAGTGTCGCCTCGATCCACTGGCCGAAAGCCTCGGCCATCCCGGTGCCGCTGCGGTAGGCCTGTCGCAAGGTCTGGAGCAGTTGTGGCGTGAAGTCGGTGGGTTGGAGCAGCGTTTCGAGCTCGACGGTGGCGGCATCGACCGCTTGATCGAGCCTAATCCGGCCGATCGACTCAGCGCGCGCGCCCGGGGCGTCACCGAGGACGATATCGCGCCAGTTCAAATCTCCGTCAAGCACGCTACACGTTTTGACTTCGTCCCAGTCGTGGTCCTCCGCGTCTATCCAGAAGACCGCGACCGTTGGGACGTGGTGCTCCTGACGCACGCGTTCGGCCAGTTGAATGGCTGAGAGCGCCTTCAGCAGTGTGAAGAGCGGTCCACCGAACAAGCTGGCTTGCTGGCCGGTAACGATGGCCACCGCGCGAGGGTCGCGAAGCTGCGCAGCGGCGGCCATCGCCTCTGGCGGCGCGCCACGCCGGCGCTGTTGGGCCTGAACCAGAGTGGCCACAGCCTCAGGATTCCGCTCGTGTCGTTGTGTGCGGCCGATGGCGTCTCGCCAGGCACCAGGGTCGGTTGGGTTGCCTGGGAAGAACTCACTGAGGCGATCAAAGTCGAAGGCGTAGTCCGCGGGGAGGCGCTTGATCCAGGGCAGCCGACGAATATCGACTGCACGCCTGGCGGTCGAGGCGGACAGCCCAGATTGGTGAAGCACCAACCGTTACTGTTGCAGAGCGCCGCGCATAGTGTCAAGGCAGCGCTTCCGGCTTTGCCGAATCGGGTAACGCATTGGTAGCTCAAGAAGTTGCGTGCTACGATCGATGACCGGCCCATCCCTCAGCGTCCACCAAAGGAGCTCTGCCCCTGAACGCAATTCTTGCCCTCGAAGATGGCACCTGGTATCGCGGCGTGGCCGCCGGCGCGTCTGGCGAAACACGCGGCGAAGTGGTGTTCAACACCAGCATGACCGGTTACCAGGAGGTGCTCACGGATCCGTCCTATGCCGGACAGATCGTGACGATGACGGCTCCTCAGATCGGAAACTACGGTGTTACGTCGGGCGACGCGGAGTCGCAAACGCCGCGCGTGGCCGGGTTTGTCATGCGGGAAGCTTCTCCCGTGGCGAGCAACTGGCGGGCGGACGGCACTCTTCGCGACTATCTCGCAAAGAGCAACATCGTCGCCATCGCGGATATCGACACACGGGCACTGACGAAGGTGCTGCGGTCGGCCGGCGTCATGCGTGGCGTGATCGCGACTGGTCAAGTAGATCCTACTGAGCTTGTGGAGAAGGCTCGCGCGGCACCGCGGATGGAAGGCGCCGACCTCGTCCGTGGAGTGACCTGCGACCGTTCCTTCGAGTGGCGGGAACGCGCCGGTGCCTTTGGACAGGCCGATCATCAGGAGTTCGGGATTGCGCCGCAGCGCCGGGTATCGGGCCGCCGGCTGCGCGTGGCCGCCTACGATTTCGGGGTGAAATGGAACATCCTGCGCCGGCTCGACACGTACGGGTGCGACGTTCATGTGTTTCCGGCCACGGCCCCCGCGACCGATCTTCTGAAAATCGAACCGGACGGCTTGTTCCTGAGCAACGGACCTGGTGACCCCGCGGCGCTTCAGTACGCGATCGACAATGTGCGCGAACTCGCCAACTCAGAGGTGCCGATGTTCGGTATCTGTCTCGGACACCAGATCCTCGGGCTTGCGGTTGGCGGGCGGACGTTCAAACTCAAGTTCGGCCACCGCGGAGCCAACCACCCGGTGAAGGACTTGAGCTCCGGGAAGGTCGAGATCACGTCCCAGAATCACGGATTCGCAGTCGACCCCGATTCCCTGCCTCCCGATACCACAGTCACGCACTTGAACCTCTACGACCAGACGGTTGAGGGCTTCCGCCACACGACAAAGCCGATTTTCTCGGTTCAGTATCATCCGGAGGCCTCGCCAGGCCCCCACGACGCCGACTATTTGTTCCGGCAGTTCGTGGACTTGATGGAGAAGCGATGAGAGTCTGCCACAAAGGGCACCGAGTATCCCCCACTGAGAACACGGAGAAGACGATGATCCTCTGTGATTTTTGTGATCTCCGTGGCTAATGTCCTCCGTGACTTTCGTGGCGAGAGCCGTAGCTGATGCCCAAACGCACTGATCTGAAGCGCGTCCTCGTGATTGGCTCCGGTCCGATTGTCATCGGGCAGGCGTGCGAGTTCGATTACTCAGGGACGCAAGCGTGCAAGGCGCTTCGGGCCGAGGGTCTGGAGGTGGTGCTCATCAACAGCAATCCGGCCACCATCATGACGGACCCCGAGCTGGCGGATCAGACCTACATTGAGCCGCTGACGCCCGAAGTCGCCGAAGCCATCATCGCGAAAGAGCGGCCCGACGCTGTGCTTCCGACGGTTGGCGGGCAGACAGCGCTCAACTTGGCAGTTGCGCTGCACGAGCGGGGCATTCTGGAGAAATACGACGTCAAGCTGATTGGGGCGTCAATTGACGCGATCAGAGTTGCCGAAGACCGTTTGCTTTTCCGCGACGCCATGCGCGAGATCGACGTCGAGGTCCCGAAAAGCAACGTGGCGAAGACGCTGAACGACGCCCTCGTAATCGTCGAGGAAATCGGTTTCCCGGCGATTATCAGGCCCTCGTTCACGCTTGGCGGCGTAGGCGGCGGCATCGCGTACAACATCGAGGAGTTCAGGGAGGTCGCGGGCCGCGGGATCGACCTCAGCCCGGTGCATGAGATTCTGGTCGAGGAGTCGGTCATCGGCTGGAAAGAGTTCGAGCTCGAGGTCATGCGCGACGTGGCCGACAACTTCGTCGTCATATGCTCGATCGAGAACATCGACCCGATGGGCGTGCACACGGGCGATTCGATCACCGTCGCCCCCGCTCTCACCCTCACCGACAAGGAATATCAGCGGATGCGCGACATCGCTCGGCGCATCATTCGTCGAGTCGGAGTCGAGACGGGTGGCTCGAACATCCAATTCGCCATCAATCCGCAGGATGGCCGGATCGTAGCCATCGAAATGAACCCTCGCGTCTCTCGATCCTCGGCACTCGCCTCGAAGGCCACGGGATTTCCGATCGCCAAGATTGCCGCCAAGCTTGCGCTTGGGTATCACCTCGACGAGATTCCGAACGACATCACGCGGTTGACTCCTGCTTCCTTCGAGCCAACCATCGACTACATCGTCGTGAAGTTTCCGCGGTGGAATTTCGAGAAGTTCCCCCAAGCCGATCGCACGCTCACGACGCAGATGAAGTCGGTCGGTGAGGCGATGGCCATTGGGCGAACCTTCAAGGAAGCCTTCCTCAAGTCAGTCCGCTCGCTCGAACTGGGCAAGCTCGGAAGTCTCTTCCCGAACCAGTCGGAGCACGCCACCGAAGAAGGGGAGGAGGAGGAATCGGCGCTCCGCAAGCGCTTGGTCGTGCCGAGCGACCGTCGGATGTGGGCCGTGTTCCGGGCGCTGCGGCGAGGATGGAGTATTGATCTCATTCACGAGCTGACCAACATCGACCCGTGGTTCCTTCAACAATTCAGCGAGATCGTGGAGCTGCGAAAGATGGCGGCGCTCGGTGAGTTCCGCGAGATCTCCTCCGATCTGCTTCGCACGCTCAAGCGCACGGGATTCAGCGACGAGGACATCGCGGCCATTTACGGCATCGATGAGGCGATTGTCCGGCAACGGCGACTCGACGAGGGCCTGGTGCCCGCTTACAAGCGGATCGACACTTGCGCGGCGGAATTTGAATCGTTCACGCCTTACATGTACGGGACCTTCGAACAGGTCTGCGAAGCCGACCCCACGCCAGCGCGGAAGGTCATCATTCTCGGCAGTGGACCGAATCGGATCGGACAGGGTATCGAGTTCGACTATTGCTGTTGTCATGCCGTCTTCGGCTTCCGTGAGGAGGGCTTCGAGACCGTCATGATCAACTGCAACCCAGAGACTGTCTCGACCGACTACGACACTGCCGACCGACTGTATTTCGAACCGCTGACGTTCGAAGACGTCATGGCCGTGGTGGAGCGCGAGCAGGGCGCGGGCGGCGACGTTTCGTGTGTCGTGCAGTTCGGCGGTCAGACGCCGCTCAAACTCGCGCTTGCGCTGCAGGCTGCCGGTGTGAAGATCCTGGGTACCACGCCGGACTCAATCGACCTGGCCGAGGATCGGCGGCGATTTTCCCAGCTGTTATGGGACTTGGGCGTGCCACAGCCAGCCAGTGGCACAGCGGTCTCGCGGGAGGAAGCGCGCGAAGCGGCGGAGCGCATTGGGTATCCCGTTGTGGTGCGACCGTCGTATGTGCTGGGTGGACGCGGCATGGCAATCGTGTTCGATTCCGGAGCGCTGGATCGCTACATGACTGGCGCCGTCGATGTCTCACACGACCGGCCGGTACTCATCGACCGCTTCCTCGAGGACGCGTTCGAGTTCGACGTCGATGCCGTGGCCGATGTGGCCGGCGCCGTGGTGATCGGCGGAATCATGGAACACATCGAGGAAGCGGGCATCCACTCGGGCGACAGCTCCTGCGTGGTCCCGCCCTTCATGGTTGCCGAGCGCCACCTTGCGACGATCCGGGAGTACACACGTCGGATCGCACGGGCACTCAAGGTCGTCGGCCTGATGAACATTCAGTACGCGCTCAAAGACGACACCGTCTACGTACTCGAAGTCAATCCGCGCTCGTCGCGTACGGTTCCGTACATTTCAAAGGCCACGGGTGTGCCGATGGCCAAGATTGCCGCGCAAATCGCGACTGGCCGCACATTGGCGGAGTTCGGTCTCGTGGACGACTTGCAGGCCGCCGGCGTGTTCGTCAAGAGTCCGGTGTTCCCCTTCGTGCGGTTCCCCGGCGTCGATACGATCCTTGGACCCGAGATGAAATCCACGGGCGAGGTCATGGGCGGGGCCGACAACTTCGGCGCGGCCTTTGGCAAGGCGATGCTCGGAACCGGTTTGCGCCTCCCTGAGCAAGGTCGCGTGTTCATCAGCGTGAACAACAGCGACAAACCGACCGTGCTGCCGATTGCCAAAGACCTCGCGCAGCTCGGCTTCACGCTGGCCGCGACGCGTGGGACAGCGGCGTTCCTTCGGGCACACGGCCTCGACGTCGAAGTGATCTACAAGGTCAATGAAGGCCGGCCGAACGTGGCGGATCACTTGGTCAATCGCGACATCGACCTCGTGATCAACACGCCTCTTGGTCGCGACTCGTTCTTCGACGACCTTGCCGTTCGGCGCGCGGCGACGATGGCGCAGGTGCCGTGCATTACGACGTTGACCGGAGCATCGGCGACCGTCAGTGCGATCCGCGCGTTCCGGTCGCAGACACTCTCGGTCAGATCGCTGCAAGACTACTATGCGGCGGTGGAAACCGGAGCGTAGCCACGAAGGACACGAAGAGGATCGGCCACAAAGGTCACGAAGAACACGAAGATTGGCCCACGAAGGACACGATGATCCGGAAGGGCTAATTACGAAAGATACGAAATACTGAAGCGAGCCCCGAACGATGCGCCGAGCGAAATATCTTGCCTTCGTGATCTTTGTGATCTTCGTGGCGAGGGTCTTCGTGGGCCTCGTGGCTGCGCAGACGTTTCGGTCTGACGTCACCACCGTCCCTGTTACAGTCACGGTCACCGACGCACAGGGCCGTCTCGTGACGGGGCTCTCGCGCGACGATTTCGAGGTCTACGAAGAGGGCCTCGAGCAGCGCGTGACACAGTTCACCGACGAGCGCGTACCGGTCAGCGTCGGGATGATGCTCGATGCGAGCGACAGCATGCGCGGGCAGCCGATTGTCGACGCCCGCGGCGCAGTCGATCGATTCCTCGGAGAGCTCCTGGATCCGGGCGACGAAGCCTTTGTCGCGACCTTCAATCACGGTACGCGGCTGGCAGCCGTATGGACCAGGCCGCCCTCCCTGCTGCGCCACGCGCTGGACGCCGTTCGACCGTCAGGGGGCACGGCGATTTACGACGCGCTGGCTACAGCTTCGCCCATGTTCGAACGGCGGACACACACCCGCGCGGCATTCGTCCTGGTCTCGGACGGTGCCGACACGGCCAGCGATCGGACGCTGTTGCAGGCGCTCGACGTGGTGCGTACGTCGGACGCGGTCGTGTATGCGGTGGGGATCGATTCGGCTGACGCTCGGGCCAGCACACGCGTGAACCCACAGGCCCTGCGCGAGATCACCGGGTTGAGCGGGGGATACACCGAGATCGTGCACAGTGCGGCCGACCTTGGCCCGGCGACCGAACGCATCGCCCAAGAGCTGAACACCCAGTACACGATCGGCTATTCGCCGACGCGCAAGCCCGACAGTCGCTGGCGTGCGATCCGTGTGCGTGTGCGACACGACGACTATGCGGTCCGCGCCCGCCGCGGCTACTTCGCTACGCCGGACTGACCCTCCCGCACTTCCTGCATTCCAGCCTGACCTGTCGGCGTAAGGCCTTGAGGGCTTGACGGACCAAATCGGTCGGGGATAAACTCCATTTTCGAAACTGAGACTTAGTCTCAGTGTCAGTTCGACGCGGGCGTAGGGCCAGCGTCGCGTCTATCCGCGACACGAGCATGAAACTGCGAACCCTGATCTTCTGGCCGCACCTCATCTGCGGCACCACGGCAGGCCTTGTCATCCTCCTCATGTGCGTGACCGGCGCCCTCTTGACCTACGAGCGTCAGATGGTCGCCTGGTCCGACAGTCGATTCCGCTCAGCCCGCCCGGCGGCTGGCGCCAATCGATTGGACATCGAGACGCTCCTCGACCGCGTTCGACAGGAGCAGCCCGACCTTGCGCTCACGGCCGTCACACTTGCGGCGGTCCCCGATGCGCCGGTCATCCTGTCCGTGCCGCAGCGCACGCTCTATGTAGACGCCTACACAGGCCGGTTGCTCGGCGAAGGGTCCCAAACCGTGCGCAAGGCCATGAGCGAGATCCGAGCCTGGCATCGCTGGATTGCGGTCGAAGGTGAAGGCCGGACCGTCGCCCGCGCGATCACGGGTTGGTCCAACTTTGTCTTTGCCTTCATTGTCCTCTCGGGGATGTACCTGTGGATTCCCCGGACATGGTCGTGGCAGCAGATCAAGGCAGTAGTGCTGTTTCGCAGCAAGCTACGCGGCAAGGCGAGAGATTTCAACTGGCACAACGTCATCGGCGTCTGGTCCGCGGTGCCGCTGTTCATCGTGGTCGTCAGCGCTGTGCCGATTTCCTTTCAGTGGGGGAATGCGCTCGTCTATCGCGTCGTCGGTGAGGAACCGCCAGCCGGACGCGGCGAGCGCGCGGCCGGACCGCGCGCCGGAGGGCAAGGCGAACGTGAGGCTGGCCGTGTCCGCCCAAGCGGCGCCGGGAGATCAGCGAATGAGGCGCGCGCGGAAGGCCGGCAAGACGGTGCCGGCCGTGAAGACAGCCAAACACCAAGCCGCGAAGGCGGCGGGGATCGTGGTCGCCGCGGGAGAGATGGACAGCCAGCCTCGCACGCACCGCTGGCGGGTCTGAACGATCTCTGGGACCGCGCCGAGCGCCAAGTGGCGGACTGGAGGACGATCAACGTTCGCATCCCCGCGTCTCCGGAAGCCCCGGTCGTGTTTGCGATCGACCGTGGCGACGGAGGGCAACCGCACCTGCGATCGACGCTGACGTTGAACAGTCGGGGCGACGTCGAGAGCTACGAGGCATTCCCTGATCTCACGCTCGGCCGCCGCATTCGCAATGTGATGCGGTTCGCACATACGGGCGAAGTGCTCGGTCTCCCTGGTCAAACCGTGGCCGGATTGGTATCGGCAGGAGGCGCCGTCCTCGTCTGGACCGGCCTTGCCTTGGCATGGCGGCGTTTACGCGCGTGGATAAAGCGTCGCCGGCCCGAAGAGGTTGAGCAGGTCGAGGCACGCAGTTCCGCGGCCTGAATACCAAGCAAACGGAGTCGAACCAATGAAGAACAGGACGTTTTGTCGGGATCAGAAATCAGGACGTCGCCGGCGTCGCGGTGGCCGCGCGCGTCTTTTCGTGCTGGGCGCCGCCTTCGCTGCCTCGAGCGCGATAGCGGTTCGACCGGCCGCGGCGTTGCCGCAATTCTCCTCCCAGGATTCACGGCCGGAGGCCGCGCGGTCATCGCAAACCTTCCAGTTCAACATTCCAGAAGGCTCGCTTGAAAGCGTCGTGGCCGACTTCGAGCGGACCACCAGCATCAAAACGGTGCTGGCGAACCCAGACATCGGCGTGGTGCAGTCGCCGGGAGTGGTGGGCGCGTTCACCGCCGAGCAGGCGATGACACGGTTGCTGATGGGGACGTCGGTCCGCGCCACGTTAGATGCCACTGGCTTCAGCCTGGATGTCGGTGGTGTCGCGGAGTTCGTGGAAGTGACCGGTCGAAGCCAGACCGTCTCGTCGCCTCGGTACACGGTGCCCCTGCGTGACATTGCACAAACCATCGCGGTGATTCCGCGGTCGGTCATCGAGGAACAGGGTGCGACGACGTTGAGCGATGCGCTGCGAAATGTGCCAGGCATCACGCTGCAAGCGGGCGAGGGCGGAGGCGCGTCGAACACCGCCGGCGATATGTTCAACATGCGTGGCTTCAACGCATCGAACAGTCTGTTCGTTGACAGCGTCAGAGACGACGGGCTTATCTCCAGAGACGTCTACAACGTGGAACAGGTTGAGGTGTTCATGGGCCCGACCGGCTCTGATGTCGGACGCGGCACGGCGGCTGGCTACGTGAACATGCAGTCGAAGACTCCCCACCTCGGCTCCTCGTCAGCGGCCTCCTTCGGCTACGGAAGCGCCGACCATGCACGCTTCACGGCTGATTTCAATCTCGCGGCTCCTTCCGAGCAGCAGGGAAGCTGGCTGAGTAAGTCTGGTTTCCGGCTGAATGCCTTATGGCAGAACAGCGGTGTGCCCGGACGTGACCTCGTGGAATTGGAAAGCAAGGCCGTGGCGCCGTCGATTGCGCTGGGATTGGGTACTGCTACACGTGTCACGGCGGCCGCCCAGATTCTGCGGCAGGACAACTTGCCGGACTACGGCATCCCGGGCGCGGCGTGGCAAGACTCGCTCCTGGCGCCTACGACGGTTCAGACGAAGTCCCCGGTCGATCAGAGCAACTATTACGGGAGCCCAGGTTTCGACTACGACCGCGCGTCGCAGGATACTTACACCGCACGCGTCGAACACGACGTGAACCGGAATCTCACACTTCGCAATCAGACACGCTACAACAAGACCAACCGCGACGCGGTCATCACCGCCATTCAAAACCCGGCAGCCTATAACTCGGACACCAATTTCGTGACCGTGGCGCGTCAGGGCAACGAACGGGAGAACTCGGTCGTGTCGAATCAGACATCCGTCGTGGATCGGTTTGCCACGGGACGTCTACGCCACGGAGTGAGCCTGGCACTCGAGTACGCCCGCGAGGAACAGTTCGCGCCGACTCTGGCTGGGCTCGGCACGAGAGCACCGGTAGACATCTTCAATCCGAATCCGCGAGATCCGATCGTCGGGTACGCGCCGACCCGAACGCTCGCAAACAGTCAGGGTGCAACGAACACCATTGCGCTATTCGCGTTCGACACGGTCGAGCTCAATTCGCGGTGGCAGGTGTCAGGGGGGCTCCGTTGGGAGCACTACAACACGGAATTCCGCGCCGTGGATGCCGCGGGCCTGACCACGACGAACCTCGCGGGCGCCGACAGCGTCGTGAGCGGAAAAGCCGGGGTCTTGTTCAGAGCCAGCGAAACCGGGAACGTCTACTTCTCGTACGGCACGACCGTGACGCCACCGGGCGCGGCCAACTTCACGTTGAGCGCTCAGACGAACAATCAAAACAATCCGAGCGTGAAGCCTCAGGAATCCGCCAACGTCGAGCTGGGCACGAAGTGGGACGTTGCGGGTGGCCGACTCTCCCTCACCGGGGCTGTGTTTCACACCGAGAACAAGAACGTCATCTTCACCGTGGACGCAGCGGCGATCCCGCCGGTTTACAACCAGGACGACGGACAGATCGTCAACGGGGTCACTTTCGGCGCGATGGGCCGCATCACCCCGCGGTGGGAAGTGTTGGCCAACATCGGATACCTCGACACCGAGCTCGAGACACAGGTCGTGGCCAACAACGGTAACCGGTTGCTTCTGACGCCGGCCTTCTCAGGGAGCATTTGGACGACGTACGAGCTGCCGAAGGGATTGACCCTTGGGGGCGGCATTCGCCATACCGACGCAGTGTTCATCAATGCCGCCAACACGATTCAGTCGCCTGGCTATCACATCGTGGACGGTCTCGTGGAGTACGCGCTCAACTCGAATCTGAGTCTTCGGTTGAACGTCTACAACCTGACGAATGAGACCTATATCAGGAACGTAAACAACAACGGCGGCCGCTACAACCCAGGTAACCCACGGTCGGCTGTAGTGACGACGCAGTTCAGGTTCTGATGATTCTTCAGATTCCCGACGTCCTCAACAGTGAGCAGGTGGCGCACGCGCGCCGCCTGCTCGACGAGGCCGAGTGGGTGGACGGTCGGGTGACGGCGGGTCATCAATCGGCGCGAACGAAAGAGAATCAGCAGTTGTCCGAGACAGATCCGATCGCGAGCCAGCTCGGCGATCAAATCGTCGCGGCGTTGCAGCGGAATCCGCTCTTCATCTCGGCCGCGCTCCCGCTGAAGGTGTTTCCGCCACTGTTCAATCGTTACGAGGGGGGCCAGTCGTTCGGCAACCATGTCGACAACGCCATACGGCAGGTCAAAAGCACAGGGCTGACGGTGCGAACGGACCTGTCAGTCACGCTCTTTCTTGCTGAACCGGAGGAATACGACGGTGGCGAGCTAGTCGTCGAAGACACTTACGGCGTGCACACCGTCAAATTGCCCGCCGGTCACATGATTCTCTATCCGTCCACGAGTCTTCATCACGTGCGGCCGGTGCGCCGGGGAACGCGGATCGCGTCGTTCTTCTGGCTGCAGAGCATGGTGCGCGACGATGGGCAACGCACGCTGCTCTTCGACCTCGACACGGCGATTCAGCGGCTGACAGTCGATCTTCCGGATCATCCTGCCGCGGTCCAGTTGACCAACGTCTATCACAACCTGCTGCGCCGCTGGGCGGACGCGTAGGGCTGGGACAACCGCAACTTCCAACGCCCAACCTCCAATTTCCAAGTAACACGCGCACGCTGAAGCGTGCGCTCTACAGGTGTGGGTTACCGCGCTTCACCACACCGTAGTGCGTCGGCTTCAGCCCCCGCATGGTACGGGTGTGGGTTACGGCGCTTCACCTCGCCGTAGTGCGGGGGCTTCAGCCCCCGCGTCGGGAGTTGTTCTTTTCTTGGGAGTTCGAAGGCGCGGGGACTGTTGGGAAACTGCCAAGTCTGCTCCTAACCCGTTGAACTGACGCGGCGCCACGCTGCTGCCGTTCTTGCAGCGCACTGGCTGTGCGATCGATAGGACTTCTGCCGGCCATCGCGGTGGTGGCTGGCGCGCTGTCCGGGATCGGCAGTCAGCTTCCGGCACGCCCTCTGATGTGGGCGCTCCCAATAGTCTGCGTCGCAGCGTGCGTGTCGTGGCTTGGCGATCGACCTCGAGTCACCGACGCTGTACTTGTTGCGGGCTTCTTCTGTGGGGGCTTCGTGCTTGCCGCGGACGCACGCGAGTCGTCGTTACACCCGACGCTCCGCGCTGTTCTCGATTCCGAGTTCGGCGGGTTTCTGATCGAGTCGCCAGGTCCGGCCGGTGCTCACGCCCCGATCATGGTCCAAGCCGTCCTCGAAGAGGATGCAGCAGTCCAGGCCGAGTTTGTGACGCTCCGGGCGTCTGTCACGGCCCTCGCTTTTCGCGGCCATTGGCGCCCGGCTCGCGGAGGCGTGAGGCTCAGCGTCGGCGGAACCCTGCTGAGCGAAGGCGCCGACGAGTGGCGCGCCGGCCGGACGATCGAGGCCCCAGTCGTCTTCCGTCGTCCGGCACGCTATCTCAACGACGGCGTACCGGATTTCGAGCGCGACCTCGCGCTCGACGGCATCACACTCTTCGGGTCGATCAAGAGCGGTCTTCTGGTCCACATTCACTCTCCCGGAAGCGCGGTTGAGGAGGTCGCGGCTTGCGCGCGGCGCTACCTCAGGGGGGTGGTCGCTCGATGGATTGCTCCGCGCGACCAGTTGTCTGGTGCCATCGTCGCCGCAGTACTCATTGGCGATCGGACCGGCATACCGGACGAGATCCGCGACCGGTTGCAGGCCGCGGGCACGTACCACGTCATCGCGATCTCCGGCGGAAACATTGCCGTTCTGGTTCTGATCATCGTCGGAACACTTATGTTGGCTGGGATTCGTGGTCGGCCCTCGGCCCTGATCTCGATTCTCATGCTGGTGGTCTATGCGCAGGTGGTTACATCGGGACCATCCGTCTGGCGTGCAACCCTGATGGCGCTCATCCACCTCGGAGCGCGAGCCCTCGATCACCGCACACCCACGTGGCATGCCGCCGCTGTCGCTGCAGCGGTGATGGTCCTTGTGCGCCCACTCGACTTGCAGGATCCGGGGTTCGTGCTGACGTTCGGTGCGACAGCCGCGCTGCTGAAGGTTGCCGAGTCGGGGCACCCGATCTTGTCGCGAAGCGGAGTGCTCGGGTGGTGTGCTGCATCCCTGGTCGCATCGGCAGCCGTTGAGATCGCGCTCCTCCCTGTGGCCGCCCAGACGTTTTCGCGTGTGACCAGCGCGGGCGTTGTGCTCAACCTTCTGGCGGTGCCGCTGATGGGTGTTGTGCAGGCCGCAGGCATGTTGACTACGGCGCTCGATGCCGTTGGCATCAGCGCATCCCTCGCGGGTTGGATCGCTCACGTCGCGGCGCACGCGCTCGTTGAAAGCGCGCGCCTCGTGGACGTCGCGCCCTGGCTGGCGAGACGAGTGGCTTCGCCAGGACTCCTCGTCGTGCTGGCTTACTACGCTGCGCTAACCGCCGTCGTCGTGGGGCGGAAGAGACTGCGCATCGCCGGCGCGATCACGCTGCTCTTTGCGATGGCGGCGATCGGTTTCGGATTGACGCCGAGCCAATGGTGGGTGAGGTCTTCACGCCATGCTGAGCTCCGACTGACGATGCTCGACGTTGGGCAGGGAGAATCGATGCTCCTAGAGCCGGTGGGAAGTGGCGCGCTCCTGATTGATGCGGGCGGGGCGCCATTCGGAACCGGTGGGTTCGACATTGGGGGAAGGGTCGTAGCGCCGGCTCTCTGGGCGCGGGGCGTAAGGGCGCTCGATGCGTTGCTCCTGACACACGCCGACCCGGATCATCTCGGCGGCGTCGCGACGACGCTGGAGGCCTTCCCGGTGTCGCGAATCTGGCTTGGCATCCCGGTTCCTCGCCACCAGCCATCACAAGAATTGCTCCAGCATGCCACTCGACTCGGCGTGACAGTTCGAGAGCGCCGAGCAGGCGAGAGTGAGGGCCTTGGCACTACTCGCATCCGTGTGTTGCACCCGCCCGAGGCCGACTGGGAGCGACAGCGCGTCCGCAACGACGATTCGGTCGTGCTGGAAATCCTGTATGGTGACGTCGCGCTCGTGCTGACAGGAGACATCGGTGCGGATACCGAGCGCGCCATCCTCCCAGCCCTGACACCCGCAAAGATCCGCATCCTGAAGGTCGCCCACCACGGGAGCCGCACTTCGTCTTCTCGGGAACTGCTCGAAGGCTGGCGGCCACAAATCGCGCTCATCAGCTGCGGAAGGGGGAACACTTTCGGACACCCAGCCACGGAGGTCCTGCTGCGCCTCGAAGCCATCGGCGCCAGAGTGCTGCGAACCGACCGCCACGGAGAGATCACGGTCGAGACCGATGGGCGGGACGTGAGAGTTCGGACGTTTCGTCCGGAATAGCCACCGAGAACACCGAGTCTTAGCCACGGAGAAAAGGGTTTGAGTTGACGTCAGGAGGCATTCCCTTCGAACGGGAACGGGCAGTGTCGGTCAACTTTCGCGGGAACATCATCTCCGGCCAGAGAGTAGACTTCATCGTCAGGAATGCGGTGATCCTCGAGATCAAAGCTGTTTCCCGGATCGACCCGATATATCAGGCGAAGCTCATTTCCTATCTGCGAACTACGGGCCTTAGAGTCGGGCTGCTCATGAACTTCAATACACGGCTCCTGAAGGAGGGGATCCAACGGATTGTGCTGTAACCCCGTGGCCTGGGACTCTGGTTTCTCGGTGTTCTCGGTGGCTTGAGACTCGGTGTTCTCTGTGGCTGAGAACTCCGTGCGCTTCGTGGTTATGACGCGACGCGTTTCACGCGCTGCCACTCTGCTTCCATCTCTTCAAGCGTGGCCTCGCTCAGTGGCCGACCGCGCACCGCGAAGGCCTGCTCCATCGTGTCGAAGCGCGCTGTGAATTTCTCAGTGGCCCGCCGGAGCGCCGCTTCCGGCTCGATGCCCAGCTTGCGCGACAGGTTGGCGATCGCAAACAACAGGTCCCCCATCTCTTCCTCGGCGCGCGAGAGCTGGCCGGTCGCGCCGGACTCCACCTCACGCCGCACCTCGGCGACCTCCTCCTCGATCTTGTCCAAGACGTCGGTGGCTCGCGACCAGTCGAAGCCAACGGCCGCGGCTCGCGCGCTGATTTCGTAGGCACGCAGAAGCGACGGGAGGGTTTTCGGAATCCCACTCAGCGTCGTCTTGACGCGCGCCGATTCGACTCCGCCCGCGGCACGTTCGCGCGCCTTCAACGTCTCCCATTTCTCGACGACCTGCTCGCTCGTGAGAGTCTGTGCACCTTCAGGACGAGCGAAGACGTGGGGATGACGCCGGACGAGCTTGTCGTTGATGGCATCAATCGCGTCGCCGATTTCGAAGTCGCCGGACTCGGAACTCATCTGGGCGAGAAAGACCGCCTCGAAGAGGAAATCGCCAAGTTCTTCGCAGAGGTGGGCGGGGTTGCCCGCTTCGATCGCCTCCAGCACTTCGTAGGTTTCCTCGAGCACGAACGGACGAAGTGAAGCAGGCGTCTGCTCGCGATCCCAGGGGCACCCGCCTGGCGCGCGCAGCGTGCGCATGATCTCGACGAGTCGTTCGAAGCGGGCGCCAACAGTGTCAGTCACGCGCGCCATGCTACCATTCGACGATTCGTCCCATGACAGAGCACACGCATTCCGACCCGTCACCCGACTCAACCGCCATCACGTTCCTTGGCTTCGTGTTGTCGCTGGCGCACACGGCCGCCGTTCACTTCGGGGACATCCCGGATCCCGTCACGAGTCAGGGTGGTGAGGCAAATCTCCTCGCGGCTCAGCAGATGATCGACATCCTCGCTCTGATGGAGGAGAAGACCCGGGGCAATCTCACAGCGGAAGAGCGCCAGGTGTTGGACCAGGTGCTGTTCGAGCTTCGCATGCGGTACGTCGAAGCCACCAACAGCGGAGCCGCTCGCCCGTCAGAATCCCGCATCATCCTGCCTTGAGCCGAGGGGTAAGCGCGTCGGCCCGAGTGACCGTCCTCGGCAGCGGCACATCGCACGGCGTGCCGATGATCGCGTGCACGTGTGCGGTGTGTCGATCCGCCGACGCACGAGACAAGCGCCTGCGCGCGTCGATTTACCTGGACGTCCCCACGCACGCGCGAATCCTTGTGGACGCATCGCCAGATCTGCGCCAGCAGGCGCTGACGCACGGCATCGTGCGCGTGGACGCGATCCTGTTCACGCACGGACACGCCGACCATATTCTTGGACTCGACGAGCTGCGCCGGTTCAACGTCATCCAGGGTGGCAGCATCCCGTGTTACGCGAACTCGACCGCATGGGACACGATCCGGCAGACCTTCTCGTACGTCTTCGACGGCAAGCCTCGCGTCGGTGGCGGCATCCCCGAGGTTGACGCGCACGAGATTGCCGAACCGATCACCGTTCGCGGCGTGAAGATCGTGCCCGTACCGTTGTGGCACGGTGCCCTGCCGATCCTCGGATTTCGGTTTGGCAGCTTCGCGTACCTCACCGATTGCAGTCGTCTGCCCGACGAGTCATGGCCGCTACTCGCGGGCGTCGAGACGCTCGTGATCGACGCGCTGCGCGACAGGCCTCACCCGACACACTTCACCGTAGCCGAAGCTCTCGACGCGATCTCGCGGATTGGCGCACGCCGCGCTTACCTTACGCACATGACCCACGATCTCGGCCACGTCGCGACAAACGCGCGACTGCCTGATGGTGTGGAACTGGCATATGATGGGCTCGTGCTCGACGTTGCGGTCGACGTGGAGTGAATGGACACCATCCACTTCCCAGACGATACCAGGCCCCCGTGGTTGGTTCATCCCGTGCTCGCGCTTGGCAACTTCGACGGCCTCCATCGCGGACATTTGAAGATCATCGATCGAGTCAAGCGCGCCGTTGCGGAGCACGGTGGCACGCCTATGGCGATGACCTTCGACCCCCATCCGCCTCGCGTGGTGCGGCCAGACAAGGCACCGCCGCTCCTGATGACCAAGGCGCAGCGCCTCGACGCGTTGCACCGAGCCGGCGTCGGCTGCGTCGCCGTAGTCAGGTTCACGCCAGAGTTGTCGGAGTGGGATCCGGAGACGTTCGTGCGGCTGGTGCTCGTCGAGTGGCTGCGTGCGTCGGAAGTCTGGGTCGGCGCGAACTTTCTCTTCGGACACGGACGCAGCGGCACGTTCAGCCTGTTGCGCACGCTTGGACTGCGCTATGGGTTTCGAGCGGACAAGATCGACCCGGTTCGATACAAAGACTTTGTCGTCAGCAGCACACGCATCCGCAGGCTGATCTCGGAGGGACGGGTCGATGAGGCGGGCGCGCTGCTCGGCCATCCCTATTACCTCGACGGCCCCATCGTCGAAGGCCGGCATCGCGGTCGTGAGATTGGCTTTCCCACCGCGAACATGACCACGGCCAACGAGCTCATCCCGCCGCACGGCGTGTATGCGACGATGGTGACGGTGGACGGGGTTGTTCACACCGGCCTGACCAACATCGGCACCCGACCCACATTCGGCGAGACCGACACGACCATCGAGACACACGTGCTTCGGTATACGGGCGATCTCTACGGGCGCTCCGTGCGACTGTCGTTCGTCCAGCGTTTGCGTGACGAGCGCCGGTTCGACGACGTGGATGCGCTACGGGCGCAGATCGAGGCCGATCAGCGGAGGGCCGAGCGGCTGTTCAGCCGCCTCTCGGTGTAAAGATGACGGAGCCGTGCTTCGAGATGAACGTGTCGGTGCCGCACGAGTCCCGCTTTGCTGAAACTCTGCGGCTCCTGGCCGTGCTGGTGGCCAAGTCCGCCGGGTGCAGCGAGCCGAGTGCGGAAGCTTTCGGCCGAACCGTCGAGAACGCAGTCGAGGAAGCGTGCGAGCGATGTCCGAAGGACAAACGCGCGAGCACGGACCTCCAAGTCGTGGTTCGACGTCGGGCCGGACCGGTTGAGGTTGACGTCGGCGGCCAAACGCTCACAGTCGCTCCCGTAGCCGCCTCGAGCATGCTTCGTCTCTACAACACCCTCACGAGGCAAGAGGAACCGTTTGCGCCGCTCAGCGACAATACGGTTCGGATGTACGCGTGTGGTCTGACCGTGTATGCGCGCGGCCACATCGGGAACTTCAGAACGTTCGTGTGCGTGGATGTGTTGCGCCGGACACTCAAGTACTTGTGTGGGCACCAAGTCAGGGAAGTGCTCAACTACACCGACGTTGACGATCGGACCATCGCCGGCGCGCAGAAGGCGCAGGCCAACCTTCGGGATTACACCGAGAAGTGGATTGCTGCGTTTCTGGACGACGCCGAGCAATTGGGCCTCGAAATGCCCGAGGAAATGCCGCGCGCAACTGACGAGGCCAACATTCGCGCCATGAGCAGCATGGTTCTCGCACTGGAAGAGAGCGGCCACACGTATCGTCGCGACGGATCGATCTATTTCAAGATCGCGACGCTGCCGACGTACGGGCGTCTTGCGCGGCTCGATCACGAAGGGATGAAAGCCGGAGTCAGCGTCGACGTCGATGAGCACGCCAAAGACGACGTGCGCGACTTCGTCCTGTGGAAGGCAACCAAGCCCGATGAGCCGACGTGGGATTTCGGCACCGGTCCGGGCCGCCCCGGTTGGCACATCGAGTGTTCAGCCATGGCGCTACGTCTTGTGGGCCCGCCGCCGATCGACATTCACGCCGGCGGCATCGACCTGATCTTTCCGCATCACGAGAATGAGATCGCTCAATCCGAAGGTGCCACGAGCCAGACCTTCTCCCGCTTCTGGGTGCACGTGGAGCACCTGTTCGTCGAGAGCGAGAAGATGTCGAAGTCGGTCGGCAACGTCTACACCGTGCCCGACATCGTGGCCCGTGGGTACCGGCCGTCCGCGCTGCGGTATCTGCTTCTGTCGTCGCACTATCGGAAGCAGTTGAACTTCACGTGGGCCGGCATGGATCAGGCGGAGGAGTCGCTGCGCCGTATCGTGGATTTCCTGGCGCGCCTCGAGAGCGTCAGAGGCGACGGCACGAGCGCCTCCGTGGTGGAGCTGGTCGCGAAGGCGCGGCGCACGTTTGCGTCGGCTCTCGAAAGCGACCTCAATACGGCTGCTGGACTTGCGGGCATCTTCGACCTGATTCGCGACGTCAATGCGGCGATCGACGCGAAACAGGTGTCGGCGACAGACGCGACGCTCGTTCACGAGGCCATCGACGACTTCGATCGTGTGCTCGGGGTGATCGCGCTGCGCAGGGCCGAGGACGCCAAGCCGCCGGTTCCTATAGAGGAGATCGAGCGTTTGATCGAAGAGCGGAAAGCCGCGCGCCAGCGTCGAGACTTTGCGGCCGCCGACCAGGTTCGCGTCTCTTTGGCGGACCGGGGCATCTTGCTCGAAGATAGCCCGACCGGTACACGCTGGAAGCGAAAATGAAGGGCCCTCTGCTCAAGACAAGCCTGCCAGGCCCGAACGCGCAGGCGATCATCGCTCGAGACGCGCGGGTCGTGTCCACTTCCTACACGCGCGACTACCCGCTCGTCATGGCGCGTGGCGAAGGGGCGTACGTCGAAGATGTGGACGGGAACGTGTTCCTCGACTGCACGGCCGGAATCGCGGTCACGGCCACGGGTCATTCCCATCCAGACGTCGTCCGGGCGATCGTCGATCAGGCCAAGAAATTCCTTCACATGTCGGGCACGGACTTCTACTACGAGCCTCAAGTGCGGCTCGGCGAAGAGCTCTCGGCGATAGCGCCGATGAAGGGACCGCACCGGTCATTTTTCGCGAACTCTGGAACAGAGGCCAACGAAGCGGCGCTCAAGCTGGCGAGATACAGCACCAAGCGCCAGAACGTCATCGCGTTCCTGGGGGCGTTTCACGGCCGGTCGATGGGGTCGCTCTCAGTCACGGCGAGCAAGGTTACACAACGTCGCGGTTTTGGTCCGTTCGTGCCGGGTGTCTATCACGCGCCATACGCCGACTGCTATCGCTGTCCGCTCAAGCTGAATCCGGAATCGTGCGCCGCGGAATGTCTTCGCTTCATCGACGAGCAGCTGTTCGTACACTTGGTCTCTCCTGACGAGGTGGCGGCCGTCATCGTCGAACCTATTCAAGGCGAGGGCGGCTACATCGTGCCGCCGGACGTGTTCCATCAGAGGCTGCGCGACCTGACACGACAGCACGGCATGCTGCTCATCGTCGACGAGATTCAGTCGGGGATGGGCCGCACGGGGAAGATGTTCGCCATCGAGCATACCGGCGTCGAGCCCGACATCGTGACGATGGCGAAGGGCATCGCCTCTGGTCTGCCGCTAGGCGTCGCGACGGCGCCTTCCGACAAGATGTGGTGGCCGCCCGGTACGCATGCGAGCACATTTGGCGGGAACCCTGTGTCGTGCGCCTCTGCGGTCGCGACGATCGGACTGCTGAGAAATGGTCTCGTCCAGAACGCGGCTACGGTTGGCGCCCACCTGATCGCTGGAGTCAGGGCGCTGATGGACAAGCATCACCTCGTTGGTGACGTCCGCGGCCGTGGACTCATGATTGGGCTCGAGCTCGTTCGCAATCGCGACACGAAGGAGCGCGCCACCACCGAGCGCGACAACCTCGTGCGCGAGTGCTTCAAGCGCGGTCTGCTCGTACTTGGCGCCGGCCGGAACGCGATCCGCTTATCGCCACCGCTCGTTCTGACCAAGCAGCAAGCTGACGACGCCGTGGCGATTCTCGATCAGGCACTCTCCGCGATCGGAAAGGCCTCGTAGGGCGGGTCCTTTCGGACCCGCCGAATGACGCGTGGCCCCGATTCTGCTACGTCCTCTCGGGATGTCACCAGACAACCGCCAGTCGCTTGGGAAACTGGGCGAAGATCTCGCGTGCGACGAGTTGCAGCGCCGCGGGTACGAAATTCTCGAGCGCCGCTACCGTACGCGGTTCGGCGAAATCGACATCGTGGCTCGGGTCGGCGGGGTGCTCGTCTTTGTCGAGGTGAAGACCCGCGCCGGTCAGGACTTTGGCGGCAGCGCAGCTGCGGTTACCGGCTGGAAACAGCGTCGGGTGGCCCAAATGGCTGTAGACTTCGTGGCTCGGCGGCGGCTGCACGATTCCCCTTGCCGATTTGACGTGGTAGCCATCGACATGCTGCACGGCCGGCCACGTATCGAGGTATACCCGCACGCGTTTGAGGCCGATTAATCAAGATGTCTGTGTCTGAGCTCCGAAAAGACCCTGTAACCGGCCGTTGGGTGATTGTGGCCACCGAGCGCCGCCCGAAACGCCCCAGCGACTTTCAGCTCGAGTCGGTCCACGCGACTCCCGACCCCACGTGTCCGTTCTGCGAAGGGCACGAGGGCATGACGCCTGGTGAGCTGCTCGCTCATCGCCGCAACGGCGGCGGTCCGAACGGGCCCGGGTGGGATTTCCGTGTGGTGCCCAATCAGTTCCCCGTGTTGCGCGTGGAGGGAAGCCTCGACCGGACGGGGGAGGGGCTGTTCGACAAGATGAGTGGCATCGGTGCCCACGAAGTGATTATCGAGTCGCCTCGTCACGACCAGACATTGGCGACGATGGGCGACGAGCTCGTGGAGCAAGTGTTGTGGGCGTTCCGCGATCGCATTCGAGATCTGAAACAAGACCGTCGCTTTCGCTCCATCGTCGTCTTCAAGAATCACGGGGTGGCGGCGGGAGCCACACTCCAGCACTCCTGTTCGCAGCTCATCGCGTTGCCCATCGTGCCGCGCGAAGTGCGCGAGGAAGTAGACGGCGCTCGCGCGCACTTTGCGGCGAAGGAGCGGTGCGTCTTCTGCGACATTCTTCGTCAGGAGACGAAGGACGGCCAGCGAGTCATCGCCGAGAACGGCGACATGATCGCGATGGCGCCGTATGCGTCGAGGTTTCCGTTCGAGACGTGGATTCTCCCGAAGCGTCATCAGACGCTCTTCGAGGATGCGCCCGGCCATGAATACCGCTCGCTGGCGAGGCTGCTCGGAGACATGCTACGTCGGATGGACCGTATGCTGCAGTTGCCACCGTACAACCTGCTCATTCACAGCGCGCCGCTTCTGGAGGCGAGCGAGTTCTACCACTGGCACGTGGAGATCATTCCGAAGCTGACGCGCGTGGCCGGGCTCGAGTGGGCGACGGGCACCTACCTCAACCCCGTGTCTCCGGAGGAGGCGGCGCAGGTGCTGCGCGACGCCCGCGGTTGACGGTGTTGATGGTCGCTTGCGCGACCTATTCGCGACCTGCTGTAGCGACCTGCTGTAGCGCGGGGGCTTCAGCCCCCGTGGCTGAAATTGGGCCTGTCTTGAAGGGTCAGGATCGCTGTGGTACGCTAGCAATTCGTCGCGAGCGGGAATAACTCAGTGGTAGAGTGCGACCTTGCCAAGGTCGAAGTCGCGGGTTCGAATCCCGTTTCCCGCTCCAGCCTTCACTCGCTTGCGCGAGTTTCGGCTGGGCAAGCCAAGTGAAGGCTGTCTCGCCGAAGCCGCGGAGCGGCAAAGGCGGACCACTGAGACTTCAATGATGTTTCTGACCAGCCCTTCGACGCCCTGTTGTTGCCGCTTCAACTAGACGCGGCCGGATCTTCCTGCACGTACAAAGTTCCAGCCGGCGCCGTCGCCAAGTGGTAAGGCAGAGGTCTGCAAAACCTCCATCCCCGGTTCAAATCCGGGCGGCGCCTCCAAACTTTTTTGTTACCCCGCAATCAGGAAGGACATTTGTGTGAAGCTGCCCGCAACGAGCTGCGGTGGAACTCGTGCCGTACTCACGTCCGGATCTAATATTTGCGGAACACACGGCCGAAGGAGGAGTGATGCGCACGTTTCTCATCGTGGCCACAAGTCTCGTCAGCCTGCTCGCCCAGAGCGCGCAGCGCGTGACGACGGTTCGGCTATATGTCTTCGACTGCGGCGTGCTAGTCCGCGGCGAGCCAACGGCGTACGGGTTGACGAAAGAGCAGGTCGGCGACACGAATTTCGCCGACGCGTGCTATCTCGTGGCGCACCCGAAAGGGACGCTCCTCTGGGACGTCGGCATCATCCCCGACGCCCAAATAACGCCGGGTGGAGTAAGCATCGCAGTCGGGACGAGCGGCAACCGCAATCGAGCGACCAGGACGCTGGGAAGCCAACTCGCTGAAATCGGATACCGGCCCGCCGACATCACGTTTCTCGCTCTCTCGCACAGTCACGGCGATCACATCGCCAACGCCAACGATTACGCGCAATCGACGTGGCTAGTGCAGAAACCCGAGCGCGACCTGATGTTCAGCGAGCAGGCGCAAAAGGGGGCTACTTTCGCAAACTACAGCGCCTTGAAAAGCAGCAAGACGATCGAACTCACCGGGGACCACGATGTCTTCGGCGACGGCACGGTGGTGTTGAAGTCGACGCCGGGCCACACCCCCGGCCATCAGTCGCTTTTTCTGAAGCTCGCGAAGACCGGTCCGATCGTGCTGACCGGCGACCTCTATCACTACGCGGCCGAACGCACGATGAAGAAGATGCCGGTGAACGACGACCGGGATCGTACTCAGGCGTCACGTGACGCGATAGATACGCTGCTCACCACGACTCGCGCGCAGCTCTGGATTCAACACGACATCGGCGCAAACGCAAAGCTGAAGAAATCACCGCTCTACTACGACTGACGCGTCGTTGTGGGAAACGATTCAGCTGGTGTACTCGGCGAGAACTTACGCCGCCGTGCATTCCAAGCGGTAATCGTGGTGTAACCCGCCGAGTCTCGCGCGGCTCACCAGACGATTGCACTCCGCAAGAATTCGAGTCGAGGGGTCTCTGCGAAGTACTCGCTGGTGTGGGTCAGGGGGCGGCAGCGGTTGTGACCCATAATGATCTCTGGACATGCCACCCAGCCCAACCCCTCAAGTCGCTTTCGGTCAGCAGTTACGGGAAATCGTCGGCTGACTCCCAACGTCGCTGATTACCTGAGCGAGAGCGGTTGGCCACCTGTGTTTCGTGATAAGAAAGGCGCGATCCATGAAGTACTTCGTTTCCCTGAGCGCCCTTCTGGTTCTGATCGGGTCTCCGAAACACTTGGAGATCAGCGCCGCCGCGCAGACCGCCGCGAATCGACATCAAGAGTTGGTGAAGACGTACTGCGTCACCTGCCACAGCACCCGCGCAAAGATGGGTGCTCTTGCGTTGGAAGGATTGAACCTTCAGGCCGCAGCGGACAACGCTGAGATCTGGGAGAAGGCGCTGCGGAAGCTGCGCGGGAATCAGATGCCGCCTCCGGGCAGTCCGCAGCCGCCGCAGAAGGATGTCGAGTCGTTCGTCGCCTGGATGGAGAACACGCTCGATACCAACGCCAAGGGTCCGAAGGCCGGCTATCTGCCGATCCAGCGGCTGAACCGCAGCGAGTACGCCGCGTCGGTGAAGGCCCTGGTGGGCGTGGACGTGAACCCGAAAGAAGTTCTGCCGCAGGATATCCAGGTGGAAGGCTTCGACAACATCGCGGACGCCTTGAGCGTATCGCCCGCGTTCCTCGATCAGTACGTGACTGCGGCGCGGCACATCGCTCAGATCGCGGTGGGCAATCCCAATCCTCGCGTGTCCAGCGTGAAGTACCCGATCGACGCCAACCAGAATCCAGACGACCCTCCACCTCTGGGAACGTGGGGCGGCATGAAGTTCAAACACAGCTTCCCGGCCGACGCTGAGTATCAGATCACCGTGACGAATCTGGCGGTGGGCCCATACAGCAATGCGCTGGAGCGCGAGCACACGGTGGTTATCTTGATCGATGGCCGAACCGTGTTTCGCAAGCCCATCGGTGGACCCGCGGATCTTGCTCTGGTCGATCGCACGGCGGGAACCGGACGCTCTCAGGTCATGGACCGCTTCTCAAAGATCCCCGTTCAGGTGAAAGCCGGCGTGCACGACGTTGTCGTGGCCTTTGTGGATCGCCCTCATGTGGAGACGAGCGAAAATCTCCAAAGACTTCAACCCTACGGCGGAGTGACCGGCGGCGCGGCGCCCACCGACCGCAGGCCTCATCTTCTGGACGGCGTCGCGGTTGCCGGACCATTCAACCCTACCGGCGTGTCGATGACCCCCAGCCGCGCCCTGATCTTCGTGTGCGATCCCCAGAAGACTGGCGAGCCGGCCTGCGCCAGACAGATCACGGAACACCTGGCGCGCCGCGCATTCCGGCGGCCGGTCACCACGGAAGATGTGAACCGGCTCGTGCCGTTCTATGAAGCGGAACGCCGTCACGGCGGAACCTTCGACCAGGGAATCGAGCAGACCGTGGCTGCCGTGCTGGTCAGCCCGCAGTTTCTGTATCGCAGCATCCTCGGGCCCAAGGGTGTGACGCCCAACACCGAGTTCTCTCTTAGCGACCTGGAACTCGCGTCACGGCTCTCCTTCTTCTTGTGGAACACCGGCCCGGACGAAGAGCTGTTGACGCTCGCCTCATCGAATGGACTCACCCGTCCGGGAGCGATGGAGAAAGAGGCGAAACGCATGCTCGCCGATCCCCGGGCCTCCAGCCTGGTAACCAGTTTCGCGATGAAGTGGCTGAATCTCACGACGCTGGATCAGGTCGTCCCCGACCCGACTTTGTTCAAAGGATTCAACGAGCAACTGCGACGCGATTTTTCGACGGAAGCCGAAGCCTTCATCGGCAGCGTCTTCTCGGAGGATCGCAAGCGTCGTGGAACTCCTGACGGCAGACTACACATTCCTGAACGAACGTCTCGCGAGCCACTACGGCATTTCCGGCGTGACCGGCCCGCAGTTCCGCAAGGTCACGCTGCCAGACAAAACGCGCTTCGGCCTGTTGGGCAAGGCTGCGGTCCAGCTGCGGACGTCGTATGGTGACCGCACGTCTCCGGTCTTGCGTGGCGCGTGGGTCCTCGACAAGCTGATGGGCACGCCGCCGACGCCGCCCCCACCCGATACCGCGACCGACCTCTCACAGAAGGCGGGCGAGCAGCCCAAGACGGTTCGCGCGCGGCTGGAGCAGCATCGCGACAAGGCGACGTGCCGGATGTGTCATGGCGTAATCGATCCGACCGGCCTGGCTCTGGAAAATTTCGACGCCATCGGGCAATGGCGGACGAGGGACAGCGAGGCTGAACGTTCCGATCGATGCCAGCACGGTGCTGCCAACGGGAGCCGCGATCAACGGTGTGGTGGACCTCCGCGCGCAACTGGCCGCGCGTCCGGACGTGTTCGCTCGAACCGTGACGGAGAGATTGCTGATGTACGCAGTCAATCGACGACTGGAGTATTTCGACATGCCGCAGGTTCGCGGCATCGTTCGGACGGCTGCGAAAGACAACTACACGCTGTCGTCAATCGTTTTGGGAATCGTCAACAGCAACGCCTTCCGCAAGCAGGGTGTGGACGCGGCGAAGTAGGGGCGCGAACCATGTTCATCACGAAGAAACATATTCCTCGCAGAGCCGTTCTGAAGGCCGCCGGAGTCTCGTTTGGCGCTGCCGTTCCTGGACGCGATGGTGCCGGCCGGCACGGCGCTCGCCCAAACCGCGGCGGTTCCGAAACTGCGCACCGGCTTCTTCTATATTCCCCACGGCGCGATCATGGGCAATACGTCGCACGGTCCGTCGTTGGACAGGTGGACGCCGACCGGCTCCGGTGCCAACTTCACACTCAGTCCGATTCTTGCGTCGCTCGAGCCGTACAAGAAGTACGTGACGTCATTCGGGAACCTGGAGAATGCCGCCACCGCGGGTCGGTGCATTCGTTCACGCCTGCGACCTGGCTCAGCGCCACCCGTCCGGATACCGGCGCGCCCCGCGCGCACATGGCCACGACGCTCGATCAGGTGATCGCGAAGATCATCGGGCAGGAGACGCCGTCTGCCGTCGCTCGAGGTGGCCGCGGAAACGATTGTTCAGTCGGCGGCCGGTGGCGGCGGATCCTACACGACACTCTCGTTCCGCGACGCGGAATCGCCGCTGCCGATGGAGTACGAATCCGCGCAAGGTCTTTCTCCAGTTGTTCGGTGAGGGCGACACGCCGCAGGAGCGCGCGACCATCAACACACGCAGACGAACAGCCTGCTGGATCTGATCCTGGAGGGCACCAAGAAGCTCAAGGGCAACCTCGGGAACGGGGACAGGGCCGTGCTCGACGGATATCTCGAAAGCGTTCGCGAGATCGAGCGCCGGACGCAGAAGGCCGCGGCGAAGGATCTGTCGGCGTTCACGATTCCCAAGGCGCCCGTCGGCGAACTGGACGACTTCGCCGAGCAGGTGAAGTTGATGTTCGACCTGATCGCGCTCGCGTATCAGGCCGACCTGACGCGCGTCGCTTCCTACATCATGGCCGCGGAAGGCACCAACCGGACGTACAACCACATCGGTGTTCCGGATTCCTTCCACCCCGTCTCGCACCACGCCAACGATCTGCGAGCGCATCGAGAAGCTGGCCAAGATCCAGACCTGGCACGTCGAGCAGTTCGCGGACTTCATCAAGAAGATGGCGGAGACGCCGGACGGTCAGGGATCGCTGCTGGATCACTCGATCTTCATGTACGGATCGAACATGAGCAACAGCGACCAGCACAACAACTACCCGATCCCGAACATCGTGGTCGGCGGCGGCAACGGCAAGTTGAAGCTCGGCGGCCAGCACCTGGTTCTGCCGGAGCGCACGCCGATCGCGAATCTGCACCTGACGCTGCTGCAGAAGGTCGGCGTGGAGCGCGACAAGTTCGGCGACAGCACGGGCACGATCGCGGACGTCTGAAGGTGATGGCGGTGCCGCTGAATCGCAGGGAAGTGTTGAAGGGCGCTCTTGGTCTGTTCGCCACGTGGGCGTCCTCCC
>CAWBMG010000006.1:0-474765 GCA_963789815.1 uncultured Acidobacteriota bacterium
ATTGGAATCCTGGGATCGGGCGAAGTGGCCAAGGCGCTGGCGGCCGGATTCGAACGACACGGACACGAGGTGATGCTGGGGACGCGGGCGCTCGCGCAAGCTCGCCGATTGGGCGAACGCACACTCCCGACGGGCGCCATCGCGGGGCTTCGCCAACGCGGCCAAATTCGGCGAGCTGATCGTCCTGGCCGTCAAGGGCACGGCCGCCGCAGACGCGCTGCGGGCGGCGGGCGCCGCCAATCTCGCCGGCAAGCCGGTCATCGACGCGACGAATCCGATCGCCGACGCGCCGCCGGTGAACGGCGTGCTGAAGTTCTTCACCAATCTCGACGAGTCGCTGATGGAGCGGCTGCAGCGCGAGTTCGCCGACGCCCGCTTCGTCAAGGCCTTCAACTCCGTCGGCAATGCCTGCATGGTGAATCCGCAGTTCAAGGGCGGCAAGCCGACGATGTTCATCTGCGGCAACGACGCGGCGGCGAAGAAAGATCGTGACCGGCATCCTCGACCAGTTCGGCTGGGAAGACGGCCGACATGGGCGAGGTCGAGGCCGCGCGGGCGATCGAGCCGCTGTGCATGCTCTGGTTGGCGAAGACGATTGCCGAAGCGGCGCAGGCCGAATGCAAGTCGAAGGGCTACAACACCTCGGTCGCCGTCGTCGACCGCGCCGGGCAGGTGCTCGTCATCCTGCGCGACGAGCAGGCGACCGCGCAGACCGCGGAGATGGCGCGGCGCAAGGCGTATACGGCCCGCATGTTCCGGATCTCGACGATGGAGTTTCAGAAGCGGACGGTCGAGGACTCGGCCAGGCGGCGCAGCGCGACCTCGCCGACATCCTCGCGCTGAGCGGCGGCGTGCCGATCCAGGTCGGCAACGACACCATCGGCGCGGTCGGCAGCGCCGGATCGAACCTCGAGCAGGACGATGCCGTGCGCGAGGCGGGTATTGCCAAGGTGGCGGATCTCCTGAAGTAGACTGAGGGTGGAGATGGGGGATTAAGGATGCTTCTCCGAACGACAATGTGGCGGCTGTTCACGTTTACGTCACTGGTGCTTCTCTTCCCCGTATTGGCGCTTGCACACCATTCATACACGGCGGAATTCGATACGACCAAACCCATCAAGCTGTCGGGTGTGCTGACGAGAGTGGAGTGGGCCAATCCGCACATATGGCTTTACCTGGATGTGAAGGACGATAAAGGCAGCGTCACGAATTGGGGTTTCTCCGCGTCGCCGCCAGGCATGCTGCAGCGCCGGGCATTACGAAAGCCAGCCTCAAGCTTGGTGACGTCCTGACGATTACGGGCCATCGCGCAAAAGACGGATCGAACAATGCTTCGGGAAACGTGGTGACGTTCCCCGACGGACGCGATGCGCGAATCGGACAGGATCAGGCGCTGAATCCAACCGAAGCCGCGCCGGATGCCGGCAAGAAGCCATAGATGTCAACCGTCAAAGGACGCTTCTTCGTACCTTCTGATCCTGTCCCTCGGCGCCACGCACCTGCTTGCAGGCCAGTCGATTCCGCGAATGCCTGATGGCAAGCCGAAGTTTTCGGGCGTGTGGGCGGGACCGGCGTTCCGTCATGTCGTGGGCCCTGATGACACGGACACGCCACGCGTCACCAATTTCGATCGCAGCAGGATGGCTCCTTTTCTTCCAGGTGCGGAGGCGAAATTCCTTCAAAAGCCAACCGGCGACCTTCGCCATGACGATCCCACCGCGCTCTGCCTGCCGGACGGTCATCCGCGCGAGGCGCTTGCGCCGTATGCGCAACAGATCGTGCAGACCAGCGATGCCGTGATCATTCTCTACGAGTACATGCACTTCTTCCGCGTCATCCCGATCGGAAAGCCGCATCCTGCCGACGTCGAACTGACGTTCATGGGTGACGCGGTGGCGAAGTGGGACGGCGACGCGCTCGTGATCGACACGATCGGCCTGCGCGAATGGACGCTCTCGGCAAGCAACGGCTGGCACAGCGATGCGCTGCACACCATTGAACGGTTGAAGCACATCGATTCCACGACCGTCTCTTATGAAATCACCATCGACGATCCGCAGATTTTCACGCGGCCGTGGTCACAGACATTCCAGATGAAGCTTCACCCCACCTGGACTCTCCTGGAACAAGTGTGCGAAGAAAACAACCGCTGCCAGGGCGGAAACTGCACGCTGTCCGAGTCGCAAAAGGCGAAGTGAGGGTGCAGACTGGTTTCCGCCGTTTGCTTGACCGCCCATGACACTGCTTTCGGGGTTTGGCCTCTTCGCGGTCACCGCGATGGTCGTCGGTTACGCCTTTGAAGATCGGAGTCCGTGGAAGGTGTCTGGTCCCTCTTCGCCCTTCGGCGATGGTGGCAGGCCCGAAGGGGATAGCCTTAGCGGCCTACAGACATGACGCAGAACACGAAGCTCACCCCTTTCGACGGACGCATTCTCATGCTCGGCTGCGGCTCCGTTGGCCAATGCACCTTGCCGCTCGTACGCCGCCACATCGATATGCCGGCCGAACGCATCACCGTGCTGGACTTCGAGGACGTGCGACCGAAGATCAAAGACTCGCTAGAGGCCGGGGTGAGGTTCAGGCAGGCTCGGCTCGCTCAGGGCAACTACACGTCGATGCTCAGCGAGCTCGTGGGCCCCGGCGACATCATCATCGATCTCTCTTGGAACGTTGAGACGTTCGACCTGCTGGCGTGGTGTGGCGCGCACGACGTCCGTTACATCAACACTTCCCTCGAAGAGTGGGATCCGTACGGCGACATCGAGAACAAGTCCCCATACGAACGCAGTCTGTATTCTCGCCAGATGCGAGTCCGGCTGCTGAAGAACCGGCTCAATTCACAAAGCAAGCGGAGCCCGACCGCCATCATGGATCATGGCGCGAACCCTGGCCTCGTCAGCCACTTCACGAAGCGGGCCCTGCTCGACATTGCCTCAACGCTGCTCGAAGAACGCGGGCCGCTGGCCGCCGGTGTCGAGAGCGCGGCGCTCGAGAAGCTGATTGTCGAGGCCGAGGGTCAAGTCGATGGATCGTTTGCTCGACTCAGCCGGGCGACGGGAACTAAGGTCATCCACATCTCTGAGCGCGATACGCAGGTGTCCTCCCAGCCGAAGGTCACTGAACGAGTTCGTCAACACGTGGTCGATTGAAGGCTTTTTCGAAGAAGGGACGGCCCCCGCCGAACTCGGATGGGGAACCCACGAGCGCCGTCTCCCAAGGAACGCACATACGCCAGTTGGCGGCCCCGGCAATCAGATCTTTCTCGCCCAGCCCGGCATCCGGACGTTCGTGCACTCCTGGGTCCCCTCTGGTGGGCCGATTATCGGGATGGTGGTCCGCCACGCCGAGTCTTTCACCATCAGCGACCACCTCACGGTCTGGGAGGAGACACTCGAAGGGCGGCAGGCGGTGTATCGCCCGACCGTGCACTATGCCTATATGCCCTGCGACAACGCCATTCTGAGCCTCTACGAGCTGACCATGCGCAACTTCAAGCTCCAGCCGAAGCTCAGAATCATGACAGACGAAATCACCGGCGGGATCGACGAACTCGGTGTGCTGCTCATGGGCCACGGACTGACCGGCTGGTGGACCGGCTCGCAGTTGGGCATCGAGGAAACGCGCCGGCTGGTTCCAGGCCAGAACGCGACGACTCTTCAGGTCGCCGCCTCCGTGCTGGGAGGGTTGACTTACTTGATCAGACACCCGTTCGAGGGCATTCTCGTGCCCGACGAGCTGCCTCACCGGGAGATTCTTGACGTCGCCGCTCCCTACCTGGGCCCCTGCCCCTCGGTCCGCACAACCTGGACGCCGCTCGAGAGCCGATCCCGACTGTTCGCGAAATGGGGCACTCCACCTGTCGATGAAGCGGAGCTGTGGCAGTTTGCCAGCTTCGCTGTCGAACCATGAGCGGCTTGAGGCCGCTTCATGACTTGACATGAGAAAGCCGACCACGAATACTCGTCACTCGCCGCAGGAGTGGAAAACGAACTTGAGAGAGTTGGCCGCGGGTAGCTGACACGTGAAACTGACCGATCTTCGGGGCATCCTTCAGTACATTCCCCAATTCCGCGAAAAAACGTTCATCCTGGCGATCGACGGCGCCATCGTCACCGACGACAACTTCGCCACGCTGCTGCTGGACGTGGCGCTCCTCTGGTCGTTGAACATCCGCGTCGTGCTCGTCCATGGCGCGTCGGCACAAATCATGTCGCTCGCCGAGGACCACCAGGTGAAGGCCTCGGATCTCGATGGCGCCGGCGTCACGGATGCGGCGACGCTCGATCTGGCCTTGACGGCCGCCAACCGCCTGACCCACGAGATTCTCGAAGGTCTTTCGGCCAACGACCTTCGCGCCGCGTACGCGAACGTCATCGTCGCCCATCCCGTCGGCATCATCCAGGGCGTCGACCATCTCTTTACCGGCAAGGTCGAACGCGTCGATGTCGATCTGCTTCAGTCTCTGCTCTCGCAAGGCGTCGTGCCGGTCATCCCGCCGCTCGGTTTCGACGGCGACGGCAAGACCTATCGCGTGAACTCCGATGGCGTGGCCCTCGCGGTGGCGGAACAGTTGAAGGCCATCAAGCTGATTTTCGTCACGTCTCAGGATGGCCTGATCTACCGCGGGCACTGATTCGACAGATGCTCGTCGCAGAGCTCGCGCGCTCGTCCAGCATGACAGCGCGGGCTTCGCGCCGGAGATGCTCTCAAAGGCGCAGCACGCGGCCGCGGCGTGCAACGCCGGCGTTCCGCGCGTTCACGTCATCAATGGCACGCTGGATGAAGGCCTGCTGGGCGAGGTGTTCTCCAACCATGGCCTCGGCACGTTGATCTATGCGAACGAGTACGAGCACATCCGACCCGCGAAGAAGAAGGACGTGCGGGCCATTCAGATGCTGACCAAGCAGGCGGTCGAGGCCGAAGAGCTGGTGAAGCGCAGCAAGGCGATGATTGAAAAGAGCCTCGGCGACTATTTCATCTTCGAAATCGACAAGAATCCTGTGGCCTGCGTCGCGCTTCACGTGTATCCCGAGCAGAACCAAGGGCGAGCTGGCGAGTCTGTACGTCAGCTCATCGCACGAGAACCAGGGCATCGGGCGCAAGTTGATCCAGTTCGTGGAAAACAAGGCGCGTGAATTGGGCTTGCGTCAAGTGCTGGCGCTCTCGACGCAGGCCTTCACGTACTTCCAGTCCAAAGGGGGCTTTATCGAAGGGACTCCCGACGACTTGCCGCCGGCGCGCCGCGAGAAGTACGAGCAGAGCGGCCGAAACTCCAAGGTGCTCGTGAAGAAGCTCGGGTGAACAGGAGCGCAAACGGCATGCTGACATTTTCTCAACGAGTCTTGTTCGTCGGTTTTGGGGCCGTCGCGCGATGCACCCTGCCGATTCTGCTGCGCCACATCAACGTCGATCCGAAGCGCATCACCATCATGGACTTCGATCCGGACGCGGCGGCGCTGAGGCCTTGGATCGAGCAGGGCATGACCTTCGTCAGGGATCGCGTCGGCGCCGGAGAATCTGGGCACGCTTCTCAGCGAACATCTCTCGGCCGGCGACCTCCTCATCGACCTGGCCTGGAACATCGACTGCGGCGAAATCGTGCAGTGGTGCCACGACCGCGGCGTGCTGTACGTCAACACGTCGGTCGAGCTCTGGGATCCGTACGCCGGCGCGGGCGACAAGCACCCGACCGAGCGGACGCTCTACTGGCGCCACATGAATCTGCGGCGGATGATCGCGTCCTGGAGCGAGCCTGGACCGACGGCCGTGCTCGAGCACGGAGCCAACCCCGGCCTGATCAGCCATTTCACCAAGCAGGCCCTCCTGGACATCGCCGAGCAGGCGCTGGCGGATCGGAAGTTCGACGGCGCCCAGGCGGAAGAAGATCGCGCACCACGCCGACGGCGCAGGAGTTCAACCACCTGGCCCATGCAGCTTGGCGTCAAGGTCATTCACTGCAGCGAGCGCGACACGCAGATCACCGATCGGCCCAAGGAGGTCGAACGAGTTCGTCAACACCTGGAGCGTCGAGGGCTTCCGCGAGGAGGGAACCACCACGGCCGAGATGGGCTGGGGCACGCACGAAAAGGAGCTGCCGGCGCTCGCGTTCGAGCATCCGGACGGTCCGAGGAGCCAGATCTGCCTGGCTCGCATGGGCATCAACACCTTCGTGGTGCAGCTGGGTACCGCCGGACCACCATATCGTCGGCATGGTCGTCCGCCACGGCGAGGCGTTCACCATTACCGAGAAGCTGACCGTCTGGAAGGACGGCAAGGCGATCTACCGCCCGACGGTCCACTATGCCTATTGTCCGTGCGACGCGGCCATCGTGTCGCTCCACGAGCTGCGCGGCCGCGACTACGACCTGCAGCCCCGCATCCGCATCATGACCGACGAGATCACCAGCGGCGCCGACATCCTGGGCGCGCTCGTCATGGGACACCCGTATCAGTCGTGGTGGTGCGGCTCGGATCCTCGACATCGAGGAGTCTCGGCGGCTGGTGCCCCATCAGAATGCCACCACCATGCAGGTGGCCATCTCGGTCGTGGCGGCCTGTATGTGGATGCTCGAGAACCCGCGTCGCGGCGTGTGCGTGCCGGACGATCTGCCGCACGACTACGTCCTCGACATCAGCAAGCCCTACCTGGGCAGGTTCGTCTCGGTGGCGTCCGACTGGAACCCGCTGAAGCACTACTCGAACGTCTTCCACGGCTTCAATCGGCCGCAGCTCGATCCGTCCGACCCGTGGCAGTTCAAGAATTTTCTGATCACCGAAGGAGACTAGATGGACGAGAAGACGCTGCTTCGTCTGGCCAAGACGCACGGCACGCCGCGTCGTCGTCGTCGACCACAAGGCGTTGCGCGAGAACTACGCACAGTTCCGCAAGTACCTGCCGCGCGTGCAGGTCTACTACGCGGTCAAGGCCAACAGCGCCCCGGAGATCGTGCGAGACGTTCTACGAGGCGGGCGCGAGCTTCGACGTCGCCAGCATGGCCGAGTTCCTGACCGTTCACGAGAACGTGAAGGATCTGCCGGAGGAGCAGCGGCAGGCCTTCATCTGGGATCGCATCATCTACGCCAACCCCATCAAGGCGAACGAAACGCTCGAGCAGCTGGATCCGTACAAGCCGCTCGTGACCTACGACAACCACGAGGAAGTGATCAAGATCGCCAGGCACGCGCCGCACGCGGGCCTCGTGCTGCGGTTGCGCGTGCCCAACACCGGATCGATGGTGGAGCTGTCGAGCAAGTTCGGGGCGCTGCCTGGCGAGGCCGTGGACCTGATTGCCTTCGCGCACAACAACAAGCTCGAAGTCGAGGGCCTGAGCTTCCACGTCGGCAGCCAGTGCACGAACATCCAGAACTACATCCAGGCCCTGCACCTGGCCTCCGGCGTCTTCGCGGAGGCCAGATCGCGCGGCTTCGAGCTCAAGCTCCTGGACATCGGCGGGGGCTTCCCGGCTCACTACGACGACACCGTCCCGGCCTTCAAGAGCCTGGCCCAGGCGATCAACCCGGAACTGGACCGTCTCTTTCCGCAGCCGATCGAGATTCTCGCGGAGCCGGGACGGTTCCTGGTGGCCTCCGCCGCCACCGCCGTCGCCCAGATCATCGGCAAGGCGGTCCGCGACGGCAAACTCTGCTACTACGTCAACGACGGCGTCTACCAGACCTTCAGCGGCGTGATTTTCGACCACTGCCAGTACCCTCTGAAGAGCTTCAAGAACGGTCCGACCCAGATCTGTTCCGTTTTCGGCCCCACCTGCGACGCGCTCGACACGATCAGCCTGGCCGAGCAGCTGCCCGACCTGGAGCTCGGCGACTTCGTCTACGCCCAGAACATCGGCGCCTACTCGGCGGCCAGCAGCACGTACTTCAATGGCTTTCCGCCTGCGCAGGTTGTGCATGTGAACCAATGAGGTTCACGAAGGCTGAGTGCGCGACGACCTGACGGTCTAGTTAAGACTCGTCTTCGACGTCGGGATCGGGCGCGTGATAACGAGCAGTCCGCAAGTTGTCAGAGGACCGATCGCGATCATCCTCGTGAAAACGATAACGTGACGTCCTCTGAAGTGCGGGCAACAGTTGCTCCTGGGCTTGACGATGGGGGTGTAAGGAGGGGGTTCCGAGCCGCTCGCTTGCGTTTCTCATCAAGACTCCTAAATCTCAGGTTGCTGACGAGCGCTCAGAATACCGATTCGGTGTTATTCATTGAACGAAATGGAAGTGATCCGGTCAAGTGCGTCGCCGCGGTCAATGATCGGAAGGACGCTCAGGTTCTTGTTGACGCACAATGGCACAAGAGAACAAGCCCGGCGGCGATCTAATTCGCTCTATCTGGCTCCGTTGCGGAACGACAGGAACAGGGCGAGATACTGCTTCAGGTTTTGCGTAATCAGGAAATTCTCTTTCACATGCTCGTGACCCTGCTCGCCGAGCTTCGCGGCAATTTCCGGGTGTGAGAGCAGGAAGCGAATCTGATAAGCGGTGCCTTCGATCGAATGGGCGAGCAGGCCCGTGTGCTTGTGGATGACCTGGATCGGAATCCCCCCGACCGCCGACGCGACGACCGGCTTCTTCTTCCACAGCCCTTCGGCGACCGTGAGGCCGAAGCCTTCGCGCAGACTCTTCTGAATGATGACGGTGGACGCCCGTTGCAGGGCGTTGACTTCGAGCGGTGCCCAGGTGGGGAGCTCGATGACGTGGATATCCGGATCGCCCTGGGCTTCGCCGCGAACCTCCTCCAGCACGACACTTCCTTCTGGATCGTCGGCCGCGCCTCCGCCCGCGAGCACGAGCTGGCAGTCGACATAGCGCTTGACGATGCGATAGGCGCGAATCACGCCAACCGGGTCCTTGAGCCGATCGAAGCGGGAGATCTGGGTCAGGATCGGTCGGGTCGGATCGATCTGCAGGCGCGACAGGACCTCGGCGATGATCTCCGGCTCGAGCTCGCGGTTCTTGTCAGACAGCGGATCGATCGACGGGTAAAACAGGTACTGCGGTACGGACAACTGACGTGAGAACGTCGGCGACGAAAAAATGGCGGCGTCGTACTGCGACACGAACCCTTCGAGAAACCTCCACACGACCGGATTCGGGCGCGACAGATCGATGTGGCACCGCCAGATCCAGTGTCCAGCGTGATGGACGCGCGCCTCGATGAGCGCCGCGGGCTGGGGATCGTGGAGCACGGTGAAGTCAGCGTCGAACGCCAGGCGCGAGCGATTCTGCTGACTGTAGGCGCGAAGATCTCGAAATCCTCCGGCTTGGCGTGGTACGGGTCTCCGTGCAGCGCGTTGTGAAACGCCTTTGTGACGTCGAAGAAATCGGGGCCGCCTGTCATGACATCCCACCGGATCTTCAGGTCGAGCTCCAGGGCCAGCGGCACGAGACGATTGAGGATCTCCGCGACGCCGCCGCCGACGCTGGTCGAGTTGACCATTTGAATGGTCCGGCCGCGCAGCGGGCGGGCGAGCGTGCGGAGTTCGTCGATCTCCGCGCGGCCCAGGAGCGGAACATAGGCGTCGAGCGACGTACCGGCAGGAGCTTCGATGCTGGTCATAGGGACTTCGCTTCGCGAGCGAGCAGACCAACCAGCTTCACGCGCGCGCTGTCGAGCGTGTTCGTGTAGATGTCGATCCGATTCACGTTGGTGGCGAGCTGTTCGAGATTCAGTTCACTGGCGAGCCAGTGCGAGAAGTCGTTGGTGCGCAGGTGCAGACGCATCCGCGACGAGATGAAGTGAAAGTAGAACGAGGCATGACTCATGCGCTCGACTCCGGCCTGAAGCTCTTCGAGCGTCGACGCCGAGCGGTTCAGCGGGACGCTCACTTCCAGACCCTCACAGAACCAGAACGGCTCGAGTGCCGTCTGCATCGCAAGCTCCGGGGAGGACTCACAATACGTCCCGACGATGCGGCGCAGATCGCTGCGCAGCGCGGCGATCGACAGATAGTCACGGATATCGAGGGCCGCCAGCTGTTCGGCCAGTTCCTTGTGGTTGGCTGCGGCGAGCACCCATTGGGCGAAGTCGTTGGAGAAGCCTTCGGTCAGGAAGTGATGGCTGCCGAGTGTTTGAAACGTGTGATGGAAGATGGATGCATCGCTGCAATGCTCGAGACCGGTGTGCAGCTCGGCCAGCGTCTCGGCCACCTGGTTGCCGACACGCGTGAGGCGTGCGACCGTAGAAAAGTTGAACGGAACTTGCAGCGGTCTTCATGGCAGGGCCGCCTCGAAGTTGCGGAGCGCGGCCGTGAGCCGGGCACGCTCGGGAATTGCGTAGTGCGCCCGCGTCGGACCGGTCGACCCGACCATGACGCCGATGCCGTTGCGGACGGCGGCAAAAGCGGGCTCGTCGGACAGATCGTCGCCGAAATACAGCGGCAGCGCGCCGTGGAGACGCGGCCCGGCGAGTAATCGCCGCACGGCCGCGCCCTTGCCGTCGACCGTGCGGGGAACCAGTTCCGCGTCCTGAAGGTTGTCGATGAGGCGCACCTCCGGCCCGAAGGCGGCGGCACAACAGGCGCAGGTCGCGCCGAACCTCCTGTCGCATCCGCGGCTCCACCTCCCGCAAATGAACCGACAGGCTGACGCGCTTGTTTTCGAGCCAGAGGCCCGGGTACCGCGCCTCTCGAGATTGCAGCCACGCCCGGGCCTTGGCCAGGGCGGAGCGCGCGGACACGGAAATATGAAAGGGGGTGCGCGCTCCCAGCCATACAGGCCGAGGTAACAAATGTCCGGGATGCGCAGGTGGTGGATGAGGTCGGCCCGTCGCCGGCCGCTGATCACGAACAACGTGACGCGGGGTGACGCGCCAACCGGCCCAGCATGCGTCGCATGGCGCTCGACAACCGTACCGATCTGGCCGCGGGCAAACGGGACGAGCGTGCCGTCAAAGTCGAAGAACATCGCCACGTGGCGGCTGCCGCTCGACACAGTCGGCCACGTCCTGCCAATGACCAAGAAGCGACGGCACCAATCGGGGGAGCGGCCCCTTCATGCGACCTCGACGTGGTTCTGGACATCGAGGCGAATCTCCACGAGGTCGGAGAGCAGCCGTTCCGCCCATCGATAAGACGTTGTGCTCGCCGACGATGCGCCGCATGCGCCGCATGCGCTCGGTCTGCTCGTTGATCGGCATGACGAGCGCCCGATGGATGGCCTCGGCCATCTGGTCCACGTCGTACGGGTTGACCAGCAACGCGTCGGTGAGCTCGAGCGCCGCACCGGTGAACGTACTGAGGACGAGAACGCCCCGATTGTCCTCACGCGCCGCGACGAATTCCTTGGCGACGAGATTCATCCCGTCGTGAAGGGACGTGACCAGACACACGTCGGCGACGCGGTAGTAGCGTGCGATTTCCTGATGCGAGTGATGGCGCATGAGGAGCACGATCGGCTTCCAGCGGTCGGTCTGGAAGCGACGGTTGATGCGCTCGGCCTGGGCGACGACCTCGTCCATCAGCCTCTGGTATTCGCCGATATCCGTTCGACTCGGCGCGCCGATCTGAACGAGCGTGAAGCGGCCGCGATACTGTGGATGGATATCCATGAGCCGCTCGATGGCGCGGAAGCGTTCCGGAATGCCCTTGGTGTAGTCCACGCGATCCACGCCGACCGCCAGAAGCTCCACATCGACACCCAGGCGCTGGAACGCCAGGTGCGCTCCGCATCGGGCTGCATGGGCTCAGCCGGCGGCGCTTCAGCCGGAAAGGCCACGCTGATCGGGTAACGGGCGGACCGAGGTCACGTGGCCACGACGGTTGACCGAGAACCGATCCCAGTTGGTCAGGGCCTCCACGGCCCGATCGACCGTGCCGAGAAAGTTATTGCAGTGCGATTGCGTGTGGAAGCCGATGAGATCGGCGCCGAGCAGGCCGTCACAACGAGCTCACGCTGCCACGGGCAGATACCGAACGCTTCCGGATTGGGCCACGGGATGTGCCAGAAGAGCGCCACGCGGGCGTCGGGGCGCGCGCGCTTGACGAGCCGCGGCAGCAGCGCGAAATGGTAGTCGTGCGCCAGGAGAATCGGCGACTTGTGGCCCGCCATTTCGTCGACGACGGCGTCGGCGAACCGCTGGTTCACCTCCTGGTAATGGCGCCAGTCTTCGGGGCGGAACGTCGGTCGCGTGTGGGCGATGTGGCAGAGCGGCCACAGCCCTTCGTTTGAGAAGCCGTAGTAGTAGCCCCGCTCTTCCTCCGGCTCGAGCCAGACGCGGCGGAGTGTGTAGCTCGGACGATCGGGAGGGACGCGCAGGCGGTCGTGCTCGTCCACCACTGTTCGATCGGCGTTGCCGGCTCCGTGGGCGATCCACGTGCCGTGGCATGCGACGAGAATCGGCTCGATGGCCGTGACGAGTCCGCTTGCCGGCACGATGATTTCGGTCGACTTGTTCCCGTGTGCGTGCATGTACAGGCTCGCGGTTCGCGACGACAAACAGCGGTTGATTGCCCAGACGGTTGTTGATGCTCACCCGCAGCCGTTCGGCCGTCCACATCGACGCATGCGATTCCCGAAGCTGCGCCTCCAGCTGGGCCGAGGCGCGCGCCGTCCCCAGATCGCGAGCCAGATGCGCCACTTCATGACTGAGCTCCTCGAACACCCCGATGCGCGGCAGCGCGACATGGTGCTGGGGCTGACCAGCGTGCAGCCTGCGGAGCCAGGTGGCCAGGTGAGCCAGGGGATCGGTGAACGTCCAGCGCACGAGGAAAAGGGCCAGAGGCACCGTGACGAGGATCTGGACGACGGCGTGAAACAGCAGGTCACGCCTGCTGCTGGCGATCCGGCTCTCGATTTCGCCCGCGTCGTACACCACGGCGAGCGCGCCGACGACTTCAGTGTTCCGATGCAGCGGCACCGCGTAGACATAGACCGGGTCATCGTTCGCCAGCAGGAACTCGCCGACACCCATGTCGAGCTGGGACGCTCGCGTCGCGGTGGCCGCCGGAAGCGTGGTGATGTTCGCCGGCTGGCTCGATGCGGCGTCGATCACCTCCCCCGTCAGGTCATAGACTTCAAGGCTCTTGATGTGGTCCCGCTCGCTCGATTGCTCCAATAGACGATTCAGACTGCCTTTGGGGGCGCCCGCGAACTCGAGCGTCTTCTGGAGACCTGCCGTCAGCGTGTCGACCCGCAGTGAGAGATCCTCACGCAGCGTTCGCCGTTCCGTCTGCACTTGATGAACACCAAAGGCGAACGAGGCGAGCGCCAGACTCAGGATCAACGGCGCGGCAATTCTCAGTGTCGTGCGCATGAGGTCGTCACCGGAATCAAGTCAGTGTTTGCTGTCGAGGCGGCTTCAGCGATCACAACTGGACAGTTCGTCGCACGACGCGTGCCAGAAACGTCCCAATGAGGTGATCTATCAACCCATTGGCGTTCAAGAAGATCGGATGATTGCAGAATGGTCGAGTTGGCGCCGACTGGTGCGAAACCCTTCAGTCAACTGTGTTGGGACCAGACGAGCTGACTGGTCGAGTTTAGGTCTACTATTCGTCGGAGCGAGGAAGACGCCATGGACCAGGTCGACATCAGATTCCGCGCTGTGACCATCGCGCTCGTGCTCGCCGCTGGAGCGACAGCGAGGGTGTCGGCGCAGGACAGGCAGCCCGAGCCCTTATCGATCGCCCGGCAGGGCTACGTGTTCGCGGGCGGGAAATATTCAACCGTGAGCGACCGGCAGGTCATGAGCGGCCAGCTCTATGCCGAGTTTCAAATCCCGAGCAAACAGTCGCACCCCTGGCCCATCGTCATGATTCACGGCGGCTCGCCAGACAGGAACCAACTTCACGGGAACACCTGACGGCCGCGAGGGCTGGGCGCAATTCTTTTTGCGGCAGGGCTATGCGACCTACGTGGTGGATCAGCCCGGGCGTGGCCGGGCCGCCTACCAGGCTGATCTGTACGGTCCCGCCGCGGCTCTCAATCTCGAGACGACGCAAAGGCAATTTGCGGCTCCCGAGCGCTACAACCGTTGGCCGCAGGCGCATCTTCATACGCAGTGGCCCGGGCGGGGCGTTCCTGGCGATCCGGTCTTCGACCAGTTCTACGCCTCGCAAATGCCTTCGATTCAGAACTTCACGCTGCAGCAGGAATTGAACCGGGATGCCATCGTCGCGCTGCTCGAGAAGATAGGCCCATCGATTCTGCTGACGCACTCGCAATCCGGTGCGTTTGGCTGGCCCGTCGCGGATGCGCGACCGGATCTCGTGAAGGCCATCCTCGCGGTCGAGCCGAACGGGCCGCCCTTCTTCAATGTCGAGAATGTTCCGGCGCCCGAGTGGTTTCGGGATGTTGCGCCTCAGGCGCGGCCCTGGGGCGTCACCGCCGATCCGCTCGCGTATTCACCGTCAGCCGCGCAGCCGTCGGAACTGGCCATCGTGCAGGAAGCCAGGCCCGATGCGCCCGACCTCGTCCGATGCTGGATGCAAAAAGCGCCGGCGCGGTTGCTGCCGAATCTTCAGAAGGTGCCGATCCTGATCCTGACGGCCGAAGCGTCCTATCACGCACCCTACGACCATTGCACCGTCAAGTATCTGGATCAAGCCGACGTGCCTGCCACGTGGATCAAGCTTGCCGATGTGGGCATCCACGGCAACGGCCACATGATGATGCTCGAGAGAAACAACCTGGAAATCGCTGCCGTCATGTCCAAGTGGCTCGACAAAGTGTTGCCGCCTGCGGCGAGAAAATAGACGAGAGCTCCGGCCGCACGACGGCGGGATCCCAGCGATGAAACGCATCTGCGTGTTTGCCGGATCGAGCGCGGGTTATCGGCCGATCTATCGCACAATCGCCGAAGAACTCGGGCGTGCCCTCGCCGTGCGTGAGGTGGGCCTGGTCTACGGAGGGGCCCGTGTGGGACTCATGGGAGTCCTGGCCGACACGGTTCTCGCGTCGCGAGGACACGTGACGGGCGTCATTCCGGCCGCGCTCGTTGCGAAAGAAGTGGCGCACACCGGTCTGTCCGATCTTCGAGTCGTGACGTCCATGCATGAACGGAAGGCGATGATGTCCGATCTCGCCGATGGCTTCATTGCACTCCCGGGTGGTTGGGGGACACTGGACGAGTTCTTTGAGATCCTCACATGGGGGCAGCTGGGGCTCCATCAGAAGCCGTGCGGGCTGCTCAACGTGCAGGGCTATTTCGACCGCTTGCTCTCCTTCGTCGCACATTCCATTGAAGAGGGCTTTGTCAGGCGCGAGTACGGATCGATGATCTCGGTATCCAGCTCTGCCGATGCTCTTCTCGACATGCTGGCATCGTACGAACCGCCGCGGGTCGAGAAGTGGATCGACCGGCAATAGAGGTAAGGTCTCGTCATGGTGTTCAGCAAACACCTTCGCGAAGGCATTCGGCGCGGAAGAATCCGGTGCAGTGTCCGAATCTGGACGCGGCCCCACGTGAAAAAGGGCGGTCGCTACGGGATGGACGAGGGCCACGTCGTCGTGGATTCGATTGTGCCGATTCGTATCAGGGATATTACTTATGATCTGGCCCGCGAGTCGGGTTTCAGCAGCGTGAAAGACCTGCTCCAGACTGCGAAGCACGGCAGCGGTGACAACGTCTACCTGATTCGGTTCCATTACCTGCCTCCGGGAGGATGGGATGTGCAGTAGGGCAGAAGCGCGCGCGTGGCTCATCGCACTGGCGCTAGGGATGCTCGTTGCCACCGCAGCGCCTGGCGCCGAAACCCGTCCGATCGACGTCGAACATTCGACGCTGACGGTCTTCGTCTACAAGTCCGGGTTGTTCTCCGCGTTTGCTGACAATCATGTCATTCGGGCGCCGATTGCCAGCGGCTCCGTGTCCGCTGATGCTCCGCTTGGCGTCGAACTCAGCGTGCGATCCGCAAATCTCACGGTCCTCGATCCCGGCATGGCAGCTGGCAAGCGGGCCGACGTGCAGGCTGCCATGCTCAGCCCCGTGGTCCTCGACACTGGGCAGTATCCGGACATCGTATTTACATCGACGGCGATTGAATCCGTGGGCACTAATCGATGGACAGTGACCGGCCGCCTGACCATTCACGGCGTGACACGACCGACGATGTTCTCGGTCGAGCAGCGGGATGGCCACTATCGTGGAACCGCGCTCCTGAAACAGCGCGACTTCGGGATTCAACCCATCAGCATCGTGGGTGGCACAGTAAAAGTGAAAGACGAAGTGAAAGTCGAGTTCGACATTGTCACGCAGAGATAGGCTACGAACTCATGCTGTCTAGCTCGAGGCGGCTTGGAAAAGAGTTGGGTAACCATGCAGCTCGGCGTGATCTCCGACACCCACGGCCTGCTCAGACCTGAAGCGGTTGCCGCTCTTGCGGGATCGGAACTCATCATCCACTCCGGGGACATCGGCTCGCTCGCCGTTCTGGAAGCGCTTCGATCCATCGCCCCCGTTGTCGCAATTCGCGGAAACATCGACACAGGTGCCTGGGCCGCCAGCCTTCAGGCCTCCGAGGTTGTGGAGGTCGGCGAGGCCACTCTCTACGTCCTTCACGATCTCGCCGAGCTCGATTTCGACCCGAAGGCCGCCGGTTTTCAGGCGGTCATCGCCGGTCACTCGCATCGTCCTGCGATCGAAACGCGTAACGGAGTGCTGTACGTCAACCCGGGTAGCGCCGGGCCACGGCGCTTTTCGCTCCCGATCACGGTCGCCCGCCTGGACGTTGTGCGCGCGGAGGTCGCCGGCCGCATCGTCGAACTGCGCGCCGCGTGACTTCGCCTGAAGCCGTCGCATCGTGAGCGTATAGTAGACACTCTGAGGGCAGCTGAAATCCGGGTCTTCAGGAAAGGGATCTATGACCTGGCGCAACGTGTTCTTGAGTCTTCTCGTCTTCCTGTCGACGGTCACGACGACCGGTGCGCAAACCGGGACTGTCAGGTCCGACCAGCAAATCCTCGTGCAGCTCGAGCAGGATTGGGACGCGGCGTTTCGCCGAAGGGACGTGCGTTTCATCGAGAACATTCTGGCCGACGAATTCATCGCGACCTACAGCGACGGCAGCCGAGGCGACAGGGCCAAAGAGCTGCAGCTGGTCAATGACTTCGACCTGCAGATTGATTCGTCGATGCTCGACGAATTCACCGTCAAGATCTATGGGGACACGGCGGTCGTCTGGATGTCGCAACACCTGGTCGGACCCAGCCAGGGGCGCCAGCTGGAGGTGACCTTCCGGTACGTCGATGTATTCGTGCTGCGCGCGGGCCGATGGCAATGCGTAGCCAGTCAGAGCACGAGAGTCAGCGCGACCTGAGGGAGGAGCCCATGCTGAACCGCAGGAAGTTCTGCAGCGACTCGGCACGTGCCGCGGCGGCGTTGCTGACGGTGGGCCGCGGCGTCGGACACGCGAAGTCGTCGACCGTTGGAGTATCCGCCGTCGGTCAAGGTGGAGGAGCCAGTGACGCCTCTCGCCTCCTCGTTGGAGCCATCGACATCCACGTGCATCACCTGCCCGACGACCGTGCGCGGTCGATCGATGCCATCGATGTCGCGAAGCTGGCGAGCTCGCGGCGCATGCGCGCGATCGTGCTGAAGAACCACTACGAGTCCACCGCCGGGCTGGTGTACCTGGTGCGCAAAGTGGTGCCCGGCGTCGAAGTGTTCGGAGGGATCGACCTCAACCTCACCGTGGGCGGGATCAACCCGGCGGCCGTGGAGCACATGACACGCGTCACGGGAGGGTGGGGACGCTTCGTCTGGATGCCCACGTTCGACGCCGAAAACCAGGTGCGCTATTCGAAGGAGAACCGGCCTTTTGTCAGCGTGTCGGCCAACGGCGAACTGTTGCCTGCCGTGAAACAAGTCGTCGGGCTCATCGCGAAGCACGGGCTTGTGCTGGCGACGGGCCACTCTGCTCCAGCAGAGGGCCTCATGCTGATCAGAGAGGGCCGCGGCCAGCGCGTTCAGCACATGGTGGTGACGCACGCGGTCAATCCCCCGGTGCTCATGGATGTGCCTCAGATGCAGGAGGCGGCGAAACTCGGGGCATTTATCGAGTTTGTCGGCGGTTCTCTGGCGGCGGCGGATGCCGCGGCCCGGATGGATCGGTTCGCGGACGCGATCCGCAAGATCGGACCGGAGTTCTGCATTCTCTCATCGGACCTCGGCCAAATGGGGAACGCGTTACCGCCGGACGGCTTCGGTGAGTTCCTCGCGGCGCTGCACGCCAAAGGATTTACGGAGCTGGAAATCAACCGGATGGCGAAACAGAACCCGGCGCGATTGCTCGGTCTGCCCTGAGTGTCAGTGACAGGAGGAAGGCTGCCATGAAGCGAACGATTGGAGCGGTTGTCGTGTTGTCGGCTTTTGCCGGTGGCGTGATTGGCCCGGGCCACGGGCGAATCGAGACAGCGGCCGCACAGGCCCGTCCGTCGGCCGCGCGCGACGTGCCCAAGTTCCGAGTGGACCCGGCCTGGCCGAAGATTCCGAACAACTGGCAGTTCGGACAGGTCGCCAGCGTCTCCATCGATGCGCAGGATCACGTGTGGGTGTTGCAGCGCCCCGGCACGTTGAACCCGGAAGAAAAACCCAGGGCCGCCCCTCCGCTGTTGGAGTTTGACGCGGCTGGCACATTCATCCAGGCATGGGGCGGACCGGGGCAGGGGTATGAGTGGCCCAGTTCAGAGCACGGTGTGTACGTCGACCCGAAAGGCTTCGTCTGGATCGGAGGCAATGGGGCCAAGGACAATCACATTCTCAAGTTTACGAAGGCCGGCAAGTTCGTCATGCAAATCGGTCATGCGGGGCAGAGCAAAGGTAACGCCGACACACAGAACCTGAACCAGCCGGCGGATACCTTCGTGTACCCCAAAACGAATGAGCTCTTCGTTGCCGACGGGTACGGCAACCGGCGTGTGATTGTGTTCGACGCGGACACCGGCAAGTTCAAGCGGATGTGGGGCGCGTTCGGCAACGTGCCGACCGATGCGCCGCCCAACCCCGCGCTTCCCGACGCGGACGAGAAGGGCGCTCCGCAGTTCGTTCAACCGGTGCACGCTGCCCGCGTATCGAATGACGGGCTCGTGTATGTCTCGGATCGAGGTGGCAAGCGGGTGCAGGTGTTCACGCTTGACGGCAAATATGTGGCGCAGGTCTTCATCGGCCGGGAATGCAAGGCACCGGAATGCGGCAACGGTACGACGGCCGCCAGCACAGCGTTCTCGACCGACCCTGAGCAGCGGTTCCTGTACGTCGGCAACCGGAGCCAGGCGAAGGTGATGGTGTTCGATCGCAAGACGCTGGAATTGCTCGATTCATTCGGACAGTGGGGTTCGGCGCCAGGGGAGTTCGGCACGCTCCACCACATGGCCGCTGATTCCAAAGGGAACCTGTACGTCACGGAAGTCACTCCACTCAAGCCGGAAAACAGACGGATCCAGAAATTCATCTTCATGGGATTGTCGACCGCGGCGAAATGACCGATGACACGAGGCGCGCTGGTGCGGCCAGGGTCAGAACGCAAGCTGCCTTCTAGAGCACTGCCCGTGACTGGCAACGCCCTGGACGACGCCAGCTTCGCCGGCGCGATTCCTTCTGGGGCGACGGTCGTTCATCTCGTCGGCACCCCACACCCCAGTCCGTACTAGGCCTGGTCACGCGTCAAGCGATGGTCGCCACGCTCGTGCGGGCCGTCGGGATGCCGCCCGCTGAAGGCACGCGAATCGTGGAGGTCCCGGAGATCCGACAGGCCGGATTTTCACGATCATAGGAAGCATCCAACTGAGGACCAGTTCGAAGGAGTATCCCCATGTGTCGAAATATCAAGACGCTCGCGAATTTTGCGCCGCCGGCGACCGAGGACGAGATCCGCGCGTCGGCCCTTCAGTTCGTCCGCAAGTTGAGCGGCGCCAATCGCCCGTCGCACGCAAATGAGGCGGCTTTCCACCGCGCCGTCGACGAAGTGACCGCGGCCGCCCATCGGCTGATTCACTCCCTGACAACCACCGCGCCACCTCGGAATCGGGAAGAGGAGCTTCGAAAGGCTCGAGAGCGGACGCGCGAGCGGTTCGCCGACAGCGGGCGCACGGCTTGAATGTTCTGCGCGCGAGTTGGTGGGTCGATCCCTGAGGTTGAGGGCGCAGGCACAACAAACATTTGCAGTGGGCGGCGGCAGGCGGGACAATGAGCGGCCGCAGGATTCAAAGCTATGGACAGCGACATAGAGAAGGATGTTCGCGAGCTCGCCGGGATTCGTGAACGACTGGAAGCCGCAGAGAATGCCGGCGACGCGGAGTATTTCGTGGAGACGATGGCCGAAGACGCGGTCATCATGGCTCCCGATCATCCGGTGCAGGAGGGAAAAACCGCCTGCGCCACCTTCGTTCGCGAGGTGCTCGCCGGTCTTCTCGAAACGTTCGATCGTCACATTACATACGTCAGCGCCGAAGTTCGCGTCGTCGGCGACATGGGGTTTGATAGAGGAACCTTCTCGTTCACCGTGTCACCGAAGACCGGTGGAGAGACGATTCAGGAGACCGGGAAATATCTCTGGATCTACTCGCGTGCCAGTGACCGTTCGTGGAAGGTCGCGCGCGCGATCGTGAGTCTTGACCAGCGGGACGACGAACAGATCGCCGTCTTGAGGGAATTCAGCTTGTGAGGAGGTGGGGAGTGCGTCGTACTTGCACGTTGCTGGCGGTCCTGCTGCTCTTCGGTTACACGATGCGGTCGGCTGGTTTGCCGACGCTCGACACCAGCGGCTCGGCCGCGATCGACCGCATGTTCCAGGCTGCCGTCGACAAGGGGGAAATCCCGGGGGTCGTGGCGGCGGTGACCAACAAGGATCGGATTGTGTACCTGAAGGCCTTCGGCAAACAGGACGTCGGCCGGGGCATCCCCATGACCACGGACAGCGTGTTCCGCATCGCGTCCATGACGAAGCCTGTTACATCTGTCGGCGTGATGATGCTTTCCGAGCAGGGCAAGCTGAAGCTCGACGATGCCGTCGGCAACTATGTGCCGTCGTTCAAAGGTCGAGAGGTGATCGCCTCGTTCAACGAGCAAGACGGCTCGTATACGACGCGGCCGGCGAAACGGGAGATGACCATCCGGCACCTCCTCACGCACACGTCCGGACTGGGTTATCCATTTACGAGCTTTACCGTCCTCGGCATTCAACAGAAGAAGGGAACGAATCCGGTCGACATGCCGCTCCTGTCCGATCCCGGCACGAAGTGGGTCTACTCGGCCAGTACCGCGGTTCTCGGAACGATCGTCGAGAAACTGAGCGGCCAGTCGATCGAAGAATTCGATCAGGCGAAGATCTTTCGTTCGCTGGGTATGGTCGACACGTCTTACTACCTCCCTGAAGGTAAAGCAGGGCGGCTCGCGACCGTGCATCAGCGGGAAAACACCGGCCTGGTCGAAAATCCGAACCCCGCGACGTACATGCCGTCGGTCCGCGGCGACGGCGGGCTGCTGTCGACCGCCTCAGACTACGCGGCGTTCGTGCAAATGTTCCTGAATGAGGGAAGCTGGCACGGCACTCGTCTACTCAAGGCGGAGTCGGTGCGCCTCATGACCTCCAACCAGATCGGCTCGGTCGTCGTCGACAAGATGCCTGCCGCGATACCGAGGCAATCCGACGTGTTCCCGTTCGGGGCCGGCAAGGACAAGTTCGGCCTGGGCTTCCAGATCACGGTCACAGATGGCGCATCAACGCACGAGCGTGGCGCCGGAAGCTACACCTGGGCTGGAATCGACAACACGCACTTCTGGGTGGATCCGAAGAACGGCATTGGCGTCGTCATTCTCACGCAAGTGCTGCCGTTTTATAACCCGGTCAGCATGGACGTCATGAACCGGTTCGAGAAACTGATCTACGAGCACCTGCAGTAGGAGGACGCTCGGTCGTCGAAATTGTCAAGGAGGACTCCATGAGATCGATCACCGGACGGCTGGCGGCGGTGGCCCTTGTTGGTCTGTTCGTGCTGACGTGGAGAGCGCACATCGATCAGGATGTCGTCGTGGCGCAAACGCGCAAACCTGTCGTGGTGACGCGAATCTACACCGGTCCCGATGGCCAGAGCCGCGCCGAACAGATCGAGATGAAGCTGAATGCCGGCGGCACGGCCGAGATGATCAACGCAACGGGCGTGCAATTCAGTTCACGGCCGGCTGCGCCGGTCAGCGATTTTCACACCGGTCCGATGCGCCAGTACGTGATTACCCTCAGCGGCAGGGCAGAGCTCGAGGTGGGTGACGGTAAGAAGGTGGCCATTGGCCCCGGGCAGATCAACCTGATCGAAGACACGACCGGCAAAGGTCACACGACAAGGAACCTGGAGGATCGAATCGTCGTCACGATCCCGCTGGCAGACCAGACCGTCAAGGCGGGCCGCTAAGAACCAGATGGGCGATCGGGGATCGGGCGATCGGGTGATTGAAGGCATCTGCCGCGGCGATCTATGCAGAGCCCGCCGACATCGAGCCTGCTAAGTGGTGCGTGTCATTCGATCTTCCTTTTCTGGCAGCACGTTCTTGCGAACATGATGACGACGATGGCATCGTCGTCGAATGGAAGTCAAGTTACTCGATCGTGTCCGGCAGGCCATCCGGATGCGCCATTACAGCCGCCGGACTGAAGAAGCGTATACATATTGGATTCGGCGGTACATCGTCTTCCACGGCAAGAAGCACCCGTCGGTGATGGGAACGAGTGAGATCTCGGCGTTTCTAACGTGGTTGGCCGTACAGCAACGCGTGAGCGCATCGACGCAGAACCAGGCGCTCAGCGCCCTGCTGTTTCTGTATCGCGAGATTCTGCGGATCGACATCGGACCGATCGAGCAGCCGCCGCGGGCGCGCACGCCGACTCGTCTTCCCGTTATTCTCAGTCGCGAGGAAGTTACCGCGGTGTTGAAGGGGCTGCACGGCCCGCTTTGGATTATCGGCATGCTGTTATATGGCTCGGGTCTCCGTCTGCAGGAGTGCCTGGAGGTGCGCGTGAAGGACGTCGACTTCGATCGGCATCAGCTTCTGGTGCGGCGAGGGAAGGGCCAGAAGGATCGGCGGACAATGCTGCCCGACCGGGTCGAGGCGCCGCTTCGCGCGCATCTGGTTGACATGAAGCGCCGGCATGAGCGTGATCTCGCCGACGGCCTTGGCCGTGTCGTGCTGCCTTTCGCGCTCGATCGAAAGTATCCACATGCATCAACCGATTGGGCCTGGCAGTTCATCTTCCCAGCAGCCCGGATCTGTCGAGATCCACAGTTCGGTCCGCCATCGAGGTACCACGTGCACGAATCCGTCGTACAAAAAGGTGTGGCGCAGGCCGCGCGCGACGCCGGACTGACGAAGCGGGTCGGTTGCCACGCATTTCGGCATTCGTTCGCGACGCACCTCCTGGAAGATGGTTACGACATCCGGACGGTGCAGGAGTTGCTGGGGCACGCCGACGTAACCACGACAATGATGTACACGCACGTCCTGAATCGCGGTGCACTCGGCGTACGCAGCCCGGCCGACCGGTTGTAACGGTGTTGTCACGCGTCCGTGGCACAGAACCACGGGGGATTGCGCCTATGAGTCTGGCGCCAATTCTTCTAACGGCTCGCCTTGGAATGACGGCGAGACCTGCGACGAGTCTCGGTTACGCGCCAGCGTGGCGCGTAACCATCGACGCCGCGCGTAAACCCTGACCGTCTCTGGCGCAACCAACGCATGCTAACATCCCGGCATCCGAGGATATCGAGCGGATTGGGCTTAGTACGTCGGCGGCGGTTCGCAAGTCAGAAGGGGATTCCGGTCTACTCCAGTACCTAGTTATGCCGACGATGCGTCCATCAGGATTCAATGTGCCGACTTTCCAGAATTTGGTGACAGCGACGGTTACGGTCACAAGTCCGCGGTTGCTTCGTTGGTCGTGGGGGTGTTCGCCATGAAGCTCAGGCTCTCGTCCGCTCTGTTCGTGCTGTGGCTCGCGGGTGGTCCGGCTGCGATGGCGCAGACGCCAGGCTCGGCCCGGCCGGTCTTCACGCGCCAGGCCATCACCGCGGCGCTGTCGCACGTGACCGCGACGATCGCGGCGCCGCAGGATCCGCGCGACGACTGGTCACGCCTCCGGCAACTGACGAAGATCGATATCGTGCTCTTCGCGCAGGGGCTGGCCGGCAGAAAGTGCCGAATCGTCGCAGTCGAGGACGCGGCCCTGACGGTCGTGGATCTGGAGAGCCCAAACCGCGCCACGCTTCGAATTCCGCGGACGGACGTCAGCGAGATCAGGCAATGGACCGGCCGGCGCGGGTCGCTGCTTGGCGCGGTGATAGGCGCGGCCGGCGGATTTGCGCTCGGGTATGTGTCAGCCGTCGCGCTGGCCCATCCGACAAGCCGTGCGGCGGAAGCTGCGCGGATGAGAAAATCCTCATCGGCGCGTCCCTCGTCGGAATGCCAATCGCCGGCGGCCTCCTGGGGTATCGACTCCCCGGTGGCAATCGCACGCTCACGACGATCTACCTCAAACCGTAGCGGCCTTTGCCTCGCCGGGGAGGAGTCCGCATTCTCGTCGCTTGCGATCCGGTAGCCGGAATGCTCGGCGGCATAACAACCGCTTGCAGCCGACGGCGCTTGATGCGATCGAGAAGCGCCGCGGCTGAAGCGGAACGTCAGGCCGAACGCGCAAGGCCCAGGCAGACTGAGCTTATGGAGAACAACATCATTCAGCGGATCGCAGATGGCAGGACCGATCTTGTGCTCGACTACGTGTCCGATGGTCATCCCGCGGATTCCACGGATCGAGACGGCGTGGCGCTCATCAAGTGGTGCGCCTACTACGGGGATGTGAGCGCAATTCGGTTTCTGGTCGGGAAGGGCGAATCACTTGAGTCGCTCGGCGAAAATCTCGGTCTGAATGAGGCGGTGTTCCATGGGCACTGGCAGCTCTGTCAATTCCTGATTGAACATGGTGCCAACGTGAATTATCTACAAGCCGATACCGGGGAGACTCCTCTGCACGCGGCCCTTTGCAAGGCCAACCGGCCTGCGTATGACCTCGTTGTGAAGGTTCTTCTGGCCCACGGCGCGAATCCGAATTGCGCGACGAGGCCGGACACTGAAACAGGCGGGTTCATGCGGGACTGCCGGACGAAAGCGGAAACACCGCTTCACCGGGCCGCCGCCTTTGGCACGGAAGAGACGATTCAGCTGCTTCTTGATGCCGGCGCGCGCGTGGATGCCAAGGACATGAATGGTGATTCACCGCTGACGTGGGCCAGTTGGCACCTGCGCCCGGATTCGATTCTCCGGAGACTCTGCTACGGTGAATTCTCGATTCATCCCGCACGTCACTCCACTTACGACCACGGGACGGGGTGGGGAATCATGGGAGTCGGAAAACCTCACATGCCACGGAACGGGTCGGCCTAACCCCGAAATGGAGCCGACGCTTCTAACGGTCCGTGCGATCATGTCGCCGCGAAGCGCGGCTCATTTCGAACGTTAGGCACACGATAGGATCCGGACGACAGGAAGTATTAGGGGGTGTGTTGGGTTAACAGAAGGTCCGTTCTCAGCCCCTCGGCAGCCCTCCGCCCTCACGACAGCTGGTTCAGAGCGTGCGTAGCAACAGCGCCACGATTCCGACGACGCTGACGAGCTGGCCGACCCAGAACATGAAGGCCCACTCGAGCAGGTCGAAGCGGCCTGCAGCCAGCTCGACCCGGAGGTTGCTGCTGAACTGAGCCCTCTCCTGGCGGAACTCGCCTCGCATCTGCGCCATCTCAATGCGGATCTTCGACGTCTCCTCGACGAACCGCTCGTAACGATCGGCGATTTCGGTCACGGCTTCATCGACCGCCTCCCGGCGGCTGTTGTCAATGAGCTCGACAAAGACTGCCGATGCCTCGACACCGAGTCGCTCCAAGAGAGCGAGTGAAAAGTGAAAACTTAGAAGGAAAAAGGCAGAGGCGCTGTGACTTACTTTCGAATGGTCGGCCGTCCAGTTTGTGACGACGATCATGGGCACGGGCGCGGAACGGTCGGTCGCCGTGTTGACAAGGAAACGTTGGCCATCGGCGGAGACGTCGTAGTTGTAGCCCGGGAGGCCACTGTATCCACTAAGCCTGCGATGGACCTCGAAGAGCGGGCGGACGGCTCCGACCTCGAACGCCGATCCCTCGCCCTTGACTGCGGCTGCCATCAGCCGATTGTCGCGGGACAAAAAGAATATCTCTTTGCCGTCGCGGCTCCATCGCGGCGTCGAGCCGCCCGCGCCAGACACCTGCCACTTGCTCCCCGACAGGGGCGGGTGTGGACGTCTGACCATTCGTGGAGAACGGCACGACAAACACTTCGGTGCGTTCGCCGGACTCGTTCGACTGGTACGCAACCCAGCGTCCGTTTGGCGAAATGCGACCATTGGTCTCGACGAATGGAGTCTGTACCACTGCCAACGGTTTTCTGTCTCCCATGAGCGGTAAGGCCCATAGATCCTGCACGGTCGAAGAAAGCTTCGAACCGTTGTAATAGAGAATGAAACGCCCGTCTGACGACCAGCTGGTGGGGTAGCTGTTGTTCGACGGATTCGAGAATAGCAGCTCCTCGTCACCGAGGCCGGTGGCCGCCTTCCGATAGATATCCGCCGTAACTTTGCGATTCGAGTTGAAAGCCAGCTGACTACCGTCTGGCGACCAAATCACGCTGTATTCGTCGGCGGGGTCAAACGTGAAACGGGTTCGCAGACCGTCGCGCGCCAGATCATAGATGTGGATATCCCTCGTGTTGCGGGCCGGGTCCAACACACTGACGGCCACACGCTTCTCATCTGGTGACAGCTCGACGTTCATCTGGTCGATGCGGGTCGCCAACCGTCGCCAGCTGCCGTCCCGCGCGATCGAACCAGACAAGTTGTGACGGTTCGTCTGTATCGTTCGGCCGGTAGATGAGCATCCCGGTTGCTGATGCCGACACGCTCGCTCGTGCAGTGGTGGCATTCACGCTGACATTCTGGGCTACCGGAAAGGGCTCGCCCGTTGTCATCAAACGAGCCACGTCGAACGGCTGTGCGAGCAGCGTGCCCTTACGCACGAATAGAAGGTGATCCACGGAGTAGAGAACCTTCGAATCGGACTCAAAGAGCTCGACTCGATCGGTCGAGTCGATTGAGCCAACGTACGCGCGAGTTGGCGAGGCCGTGGTCGCTGTCGAATTGGGTTGGTCGGGGAGAGCCCCGAACGACACCCCCAACGACACGTACAGGAAGTGCCGCCCGTCCGGGAGAAACCATGGGTGGCGGTGCGACCGCTCCTGTCGGGACGCATCCAAAGTCGTCAGCGGCACGGGCGTCCCCCCCGCCGCTGAGACTCGAAACAAACCGCTTGTAGGTAACGGTGCAAAGACGATGACACCGTCGCGGTTCCAGGTGCCACCTTCTCCACCGGCGGCGTCGCAAAGCTCTTGCGGTGGACCACCGGTCACATCCACCTTCTTCAGCTTTCCCTGCGCAAAAAAACCGATGAAGCGGCTGTCTGGCGACCAGAAGGGAGTAAGAAGCACTCCCTCTGTTCCCGGCAGGATCTGCGGCTCGAGCGTATCGAGCGATCGGACGGCCAGCACCACCACCTGAGCATTGTTTCTCCTCATCGTCGCTGCAAATACAACACGACGGCCATCAGGTGACAGGGCGACATGGGCGGTGCCACCCGGAAACGTGGCGCCCTCGGGCGGGGATACTTGAAAGCGAATCGTTGCGAGCGGCTCAGCCTGCGGTCGAGTGAAGAAGAACACGCCGATGCCGACCAATGCGGCGGTCACAACGGTGGTGGTCAACCACGCCAGATGTACGCGTATGCCGGCGCCGCGCACGGTCGGCTCTGGAGTCGCGACGATCTTCGATGAGCTGATCCATTTCAACTCATCGTGCAGATCTTTTGCGCTCTGCCAGCGCTCATCGGGATCCTTCGCCAGACATTTCTGGACGATGCGATCGAGCGCTGGAGGGGTGAGGGGCTGAAGCGTCGACACCGGCCGCGGCTCGGCGTGCATGATCGCGCCAATGAGGCTCGCCTGGCTTTTGCCGGTGAACGCCTTCTGGCCGGTGAGCATCTCGTAGAGCACGGCGCCGAAGGCAAAGATGTCGGTCCGCGCATCGGCGTCGACGCCTTCGAGCTGCTCCGGCGCCATGTACTGCAACGTGCCAAGAATGGTCCCCTGTCCCGTCAGATCCGCGGCACTCATCGTCGGAGACGCAGAAAGGTCGGACGGGAGGCCGCCACGAGTGCCCAGCGTCTTGGCCAGCCCGAAATCAAGGAGCTTGACGCCCGACTTCGTCACCATGACGTTGCCCGGCTTCAGGTCGCGATGCGCGATGCCGGCGCGATGCGCCGCGGCGAGCGCGTCGGCCATCTCGACGGCGTAGCGAAGCGCCTGGTCGACCGGCAGGCCCGCCGCCCCCTGCGTCTTGAGCCCCGAGCCAGCGAGCCGCTGCGGCGAGCGTCTCGCCCTCGACGTACTCCATCACCAGGAAATCGACATCCTGGTCCCGACCGACGTCGTAGAGAGCGCAGATATTCGGGTGATTCAGCGCAGCGACGGCCCGGGCCTCCCGCTCGAATCGTTGTCGTGCCTCTGGGTCGCCCGCGACGTGCGCCGGCAGAACCTTGATCGCGACGATCCGTTCGAGTCGCGTATCACGTGCTTTATAGACTTCCCCCATGCCGCCTGCGCCGAGCAGGGAACTGACTTCGTAGGCGCCGAGGCGGGTTCCGGACGCGAGTGGCATGTCGTTCGGGAGTGGCGGGATTATACCGCCGCGCGATCAGTCCTGAGCCTTGAGCCCTGAGCCCGGCCTTCGTCCATCGCACACAGTCGATGAACTGCGCGCCTAACTTGTGCTGGAGCCGACGCGGCTTCGTGTCCGTGCTAAGGTGTCGTTGAGCCGCGCGGCTCAGCACAAGCGTTGACTTGTGAACGATCACGGTCGATCGAGCGACACACGATGGCGAACTCCAGTAACGGACCGGTCGGCCTGACGCGACTACAGCGGCAAGGCCGTGGCCGATCCAGTCGGCGTGGTCGGAATTGTCCAAAGGCTGATCCCGACCGCGAAGAACGCATCACGATGGAGGTGGTCGTCGACGCCTACGATGCGTCGGAACGCGCCACCGGCTGGTTCGGGTATCTGGAGAGCGAACTCGAATTCCCGTTCACAGCATGTTGCACCGAGAGGCGGGCGATTTCCCCGCTCCTGGTGGGCGACGAGGTCGAGGTCGTTTCAATGGCGCCCGCAGACGAGTGCTCGCACGAGATGTTCGTCATGATCCGCTGGGAAAACGGAGGCCTGGGCGTGCCCCTTTCTCAGCTCGAGCCGAGCGGGGCCGGCGCCGGCACCGAGGTTGCCGTGGCGGATTGGCGTTACTGGGTCGTCAGGGGCTACCAGTTGTGAACGATGGCGATATCAAGCCTACCCAGCGATGAACCGGCAGCGCGCGTGTCATCTTACGAAAGCTCCACGGCACGAGTGCGCTGCGGCTGATGCGACTCGCTGGGCCGACAGGAAGGGCTAGAGATTGCTCAGAAGGCGGTCGTACCCGGCGTGGCTTCCGATCCAGAACCATGTGACCTCGTCGTTATCCAGCAGTCCGACGGCTCGGTATGCGACGGTCACGCGCACAGAGTAGATCGGTTCTCTATCGTGGACCTGCTTGAACTGGAGACTGGGGTGCTTGGGATTCTCGCGAAAGAGTCGGTAGGCTTTCTGAGCAGCGTCCTGGACCTCCCGAGGCAACTCGCGGTAGGCCGCCCAGAAGCGCGGTGTCGCGCGCGACTTCACACCTTGTCGAGGTCGAGGTCGGTGGTTCGGCCGGCTGCGCGCTCGGCCCTGGCCTCGGCCGCAAGCGTGCTGAGGGCGTCCTGCGACGCATCAAACTGGCGTGTCCAGCTCTCGTCGTCGCGGAGTTCATCGAGCAGCCAGCCTGCGACGCGGTCCTGCTCTTCAGTCGGCAGGGTCGCCAGCTTTGCGATTGCTGCCTCCAGTTTGCGGGTCATGAGGGAAGTATAACCCTCTGGGGTGAGGCGGCCCAATAGCTGACGCAGCTCACGGGACGCCAACGCGTGCAACATTTGTGCAACGCGATCCGGAAGACGGGTCCTGAATCAGCCTCGAACGGCCGAACGCGAAAACAGCCGACCTCGATTTGCTGTCATTTTCCGAGGTCGGCTGTCATCGGCTTTGGTTGTCTTCTGCCTCAGGAGCTAGTTCCCGCAAGGGAGTGAAGGTTCGAGTCCTTTCTTCCGCACCAACCTTCGCTCACGCTTGCCAAGGTGCAGCGTGAGCTACGGTTGGCAAGCCCTGCGAAGGTTGTCCACCGTAGCGGCGACTCTCGAGCCTGAGCGCATGCGCACGCGAAGGCAGCGTCGTTGGAACGAGCACGGACGCTCGACCGTCCGCCTCCGGCCTCGGCCTTCGGGCACGAGTCAGGTTGACCCGTGATGCCGCCTATTCAACGCGTCGCTCGCCTTTTGCGCGTCTTCGGCTCTGACCAAGAGTTCAGCCCCGCTGAGAGCGGGATACATAGCGCCAGCATTGTCGGCCCGGATCATCGACGCAATCCCGGTCTCATCCAAAACGCCCTTGGCGATCTGGGCATCGGCCGTTGACCGGAATGTCGAAACGACAACGAGGTCTGAGGAATTCATCGTCCTACCTCCGGTTCGAGTTACTCGAAGTCGATCTTGGCGACACTGCCGAGATTCAATTTCTCCGTTCGTCCAAAGCGGCCGTCGATATAGAGAACGCGATGCAATCGAATGATGGATGTGGGGCGCTCCGAGCCATCCTTGAAAGTGAAGACGGCTTTGACTGGACCGTCAGCATTGTGGGAAATCTCACGGATGGACGCCAGTCCATCGAGCCATACACTGTCGGCCCGCAGGTCCATAACGCGGACTCTCGAGCAGATTGCTTCGCTGCAGCCAACTCCCTGGAGTGTGATGGTTCGAGCGGTTCCGTCGGTCATCGTCACCCTGGCTAGCAGAGACGACCGATGTCCTTCGTGATTGTCCACGGCGGGAAGCGGCAACCACGGAGTAATGCTGCTGGCAACACCAGTGCTGCCCACCAAGCACACGACAGTGATTGCGGCGATACGCAACGCCACGGTGAGCAGCCTCTTCATGAAGCCCGCCTTTCTAGCTTGACGTGTCTATGATAGCGCCTCGCACGATATCGCGACGAGGATGGGAGCTATCATCAAGCGTCGTCACTTTGGAGGCAGAAGCCGATGACCGAACCGATCAATGGTCAAATCGTTGCGGCCCTCTCGAACTGGCAAGGCGCTCTCTTGATTGCCGTCGCTCTCGTCGTCGCGTTCGTGTTCCGCCGAGCGCGACGCCATCGATCCGCCTAATCGGCTGGCGAATCGTCGCAGCTTGAGCGTCCCTTCTACCAGTACTTCCAGCGCGGCACGAGCCGCTGTTCAAAAGCAAAAGACGGCGTGGCGCCGGGTGTCACGACAACTCGCACCCAGCCAACCAGCGGCGACCCTGGCACTTCCAGCCTCGTGACGTTGCCAATCGTCTGTTTGGTGGCGCGCGCTTTCAACGGATGGTCGGTCGTGAAGCGGTGCGAGTCACCGTGAATCAGCAATACGGGCTTCCCGAACGCCACGGCTTCGTCTTCGAACGCGTCAAGCAACCGCTTGAACGGGGCCTGATCGGCTGGGGACCAGTTAAAGCCTGGATCGGCGTGGAAGGACACGACTGCTGCCGTAGCCGACTGCGACGTCGCCCGCTCAAACGTCTCATGAAACCATACGAGCGCGGCCTCGAGCCTCCGGCTCGATTCCTGATCGTCGGCGTCTGTTCTCGTCGGGAACGGCTCGGTGAAGTTACCGGTGCCGACCACATGGATCGTCGCGAAGACCAAGCCACTCTGCGACCAGCGAGCATGTTCGACAAACTCGGCGAACGCCGGATTTGCTGACTGCGTTTCGACCGGCAAGGTCTTGCCGCCCAGACTGGAAGCAGGTCGCGGATATAGCGTTCGGCGCAAATGCGCCAATCGATCGCGCGGCTCGAAACCGCCTTCCTGTTGCGTCCAGCAGTCGGCCCACTCGTTGTCACCAGGAACGTAGATCAGCGGGTGCTTCAGGTCGTTGAACCAGCGGAGGCTCCGCTCGTAACGGTCATCGCTGCACGGACGCCAGAAGATGTCGCCGACATGAATGGAAAATGCGAGGTCGTTCCCGTCCATGTCCTGGAGCATGAGGGGATAGCGCCAGTCTTCCCACGGGTAATACGGCGCATCGCCGAGCGCCCCAAAGGCAAAGGTCCCGGGAGGATTCGGCGTCGGCGCCGGCGGGCCGCTCGTAGAACGCACCAGCGCCGTGAATGCCGCGACACCCAAGAAGAGCCAGGCGGCCAGACGGGGCATGCCCATCAGCCTATCGCACTGCTCTCGCCTCGACTCTTTCCTCGGGCCAGCTGAGAGTGGTGAAGCCACCGACGGCATTCGTTCGACTGTGGTGGAATCGGAGTTCATCGAAAAGGTAGCATCCGACTCTGTTGACGACGATCAGCCGTCCGTCGCTGCTGCGGACCATGGGGCGCTGGAGCCTCACAGCTGCGGTCGTCAACAGTGTGATCGGAAGCGGAGTTTTCGGTCTGCCGTCGGCGCTCGCCGCGCTTGCGGGCACGTGGAGTCCCGCCCTCGTTCTCGTCGCCGGCGCGAGCATCTTCATCATCGTCTTGTGCTTCGCCGAGGTCGGCAGCCGATTTGACGATGCGGGCGGGCCGTATCTGTACACGCGCGAAGCGTTTGGTTCCGCGGCCGGGTTCTATGCCGGCTGGCTCCTGCTCTTCGGCCGTCTGCTCTCGGCGGCGGCGGCGCTGAACATTCTTGTCGCGTATCTTTCGCCGCTGTCCCCGTTTGTCGCCAGCCCAGCCGGGCGAGTGACCGCCATGACTGTTGCCGTGCTCACGGTCACTGCGATCAACGTCAGAGGCGTCCGAACGGCGGCCTGGACCACGAATGCGTTTACCGTGGCCAAGCTGCTACCGCTCGTCTTGCTGGTGGCGCTCGGCTGCTTCCGAATTTCGCCCGACATTCTTGCGACGCAGGTCGTGGCGCAGCCGGACTGGCGTGAAGCGCTGCTGCTTCTCGTCTTTGTGTACGGCGGGTTCGAAGCGGCGGTAGTCGCCGCAAGCGAGACACGCGACCCGCGACGCGACACGGCGTTTGCTCTTGTTGCGGCAACAGTGGCCGTCACTGCGATTTACGCGTTGCTGCAGCTCGTCGTGGTCGGCGTTCTTCCGAACGCGGGAACTGATGCCACGCCAGTTGCGTCCACGCTGGGGCGCCTGCTTGGCCCAGCCGGCGCGACGATCGCGAGCATCGGTGTCGTCGTTTCCGTGTACGGCTGGCTCACTGGGTTCACGCTGATGATGCCGCGCGTCCTGTATTCGATGGCCGGTCGCGGAGAATTGCCGTCGATGCTTGGCTTTGTTCACGCCCGGTTCCGCACGCCCTCGAACGCGATCGTCGTGAATGCGGTGATCGCGTTGGCGATGGGGCTCTACAGCTCGTTCACTCAAGCCGCGGTGCTGGCGGCCATCGTGCGCCTCGTCATCTTCATCATGACGTGCGGGGCGTTGATTGCCCTCAGGCGACGCGGGACGTCGGCTCCCGGCTTTCTCGCTCCGTGCGGCGTTCTGCTGGCTGCTGCCGGCATTACGTTTAGCGTGTGGCTGCTTTCAACGCGCAACCTCGCCCAGGCATGGATCTTTCTAATCGTGCTCGGAGCGGGCGCGCTCGTTCGTGCGTGGTCGAAGGCTCCGCTCAGTTCGCCTGAACCGGAGCCCTGAGCCCGATGACATTACCCTCAGGATCAACCGCGTCGCACGCGCCCCATGGTCGAAGCAACAGAGTGATCCCCAGGGCTGCGAGACGTACACGTTCGCGCTCAACATCGGGCACGACGAAGTCGAGCCGGATGGGGTTTCCTTCTCGCGGTTGAGCAGGTGAAGACGTCTCGCGCTCCGAAGCGAGGCCAGCAGGAATCGTATGCAGAGCGAAGCGCGAGCCCCCCGCATCGAATTCTAGATACGTGTCGGTCCGAGTTTCGTCGATAGGCTTCAGCCCGAGGACGTCGCCGTAAAATGTAGCCATACGACGAAGGTCCTTCACGAAGATCATGGCACCGTGAAGTCGCATTTGATTCCTCAGCTTTCAGGATCGTGTATGTAAGGGCTGAAGATGGTCTACGTCAAGAGCGTCCTGGTTGGCATCGTGGCGGGAGTGGTCGCCGCCGTCATCTGGATTCTGGCCGTCTTCGTGCTCCCCGTCGGGCTCCCGTTTCTACTCCGACAGGTCATTGACGACGGCACCGGCGGCGTCGGCGCCTCTTACGCGACCATTAGCTCCGCTTCCATCACGGGCGTTGCGCTCGTGGGCTTCCTCGTTGGCTTCTTCTGGCGGCTCCGGCGGAGCCCAAAAACCGAGGCCGGGAGGGGCTCGAAATGAGCCGAGGAGGGGATTGGCAGACAACGTGATACCCTTGTGAGTGTGGAAACCCCACGAGAAAGTCTCGTGCGGTTCTTTCACGCCCACAACTCACGAGCTAGTGGCCGCAAGGTCATCGGGGTCGAGTCCCCGCTTCCGCACGAAACTACCCAACTACAACCCAATTCACGACAGCGACCGCGTCTATCGGTCATTTCAGAGGGATTTCACATGTCATCAACGACCGGCACCATCAAGCGCATCACCGACAAAGGCTTCGGATTCATTGCAGCAGGCAATGGCACGGAGTACTTCTTTCACCAGTCGGCGTGCGTCGGAACCAGTTTCGACCAGCTCCGTGAAGGCCAGACGGTGAGCTTCACGGTCGGCCAAGGTCCGAAGGGCCCGCGCGCCGAAAACGTCAAGGCGGGGTAACCGCCCGTCGTTTGCCGGAGGGGCGTCCGCGTAGCGTCGGCACCCCCGCACGGCCATTAGCGGTCGAGGTTCGTCTCGGAGTACCAGGACAGACCTCTAGGTTCACGGACGAGGTGCACTCAGGACTGTCCTGGCAATGAAGTCCGCCAGGATCTCATTGCCTCCCAACGTGTAGTGGCAGCAGTTGTCCACGTACACCGGCGCCGGTTCTGCGTCAAAAATGCCCGTTCCATCGAAGGCGTTGCGATTCCTCAACGGGCTCGACGCGAGTGCCTTGACGAGGAACGGATAGCCCTTCTCTGCGCTCTCCTTGAACGGCGACTCGTTGCTGAGCGCCACCTGCGCCTCGGAGTCGCTGAACGATCTCTGAGTGGAGGACCGGTTCGGCTGGAGAAAGTGAAAATATCCCACGCCTCGTGACGCGAGCATCTCCTTCATCATTGCGGAGGAGTCCATCCACTGCCGCGCGACGTCCTCGAACAAGGCTGGCCCCTGACGAACTCGGACGCTCGGGGTGACATGGATGATGGAGCTCTCGGACGGGTTCGAGGGAAGCTTGTCGAAATTGCCTAGCTCCGCTCTGTACCGCTTCTCGACGATTCGGTAGTACCGCTCCAAAACAAAGTGCACGGACGCAAGCCGGGCGCTGTTGATTCGCTCCGCCAGCGCATTGAGCTGCTGTTTGTCGCGGCTAATCTCGGCCAGCGACTCCAGCTTGGCCGGCGTCAGCGTCGACTGATTGACCAGATTGACCAGTGGATCCAAGTGCACGGCGCTGGGCATCGAAATGTCGGTTCCACGCTGGTCGTTGATGGCCGAGAGGGCTACCTCATTGAATCCGTCGATGTTGATGACCAGGTCGAACTTCTGCCCAATCGACAGGAAATAGGCCAGCAGCAACAACTGTTGCGGTTGCTTGTACCCCTCATGACTGAGGCACAGTGGAACCAACTCCTTCTTCTTGAAGAAGTCGTTCCGCTTCAGGTTCTCCAGCAGTCGGGTTGCACCCACCTGACAGAACCACACGCCGACAGAGCCGCCAAAGAGCCCGACGATGAACTGATTGTCCGTTTGCTTGGTGAACGGATAATCGTACTGCGACACAAATCCAAAGTTGTTGGTTACAACGGCAGGCGCCTGGACGCGACGCAGACTCTCCGGGATGTCGAACCGAATGCCAGGGCCGTGCGTGGGACCGAAATAGGGGTGCAGTCTGTCGCCCGTCAGACGCTGACTCTGGGTTTCCGCGATCAGCTCGATCTTCGGTTTATAGGGATCGATGTAGAACAGCCAGCCATGCTGGTAATAGAACACTGCCAGAGCGAGCAGTTCGCCTGCCACGCAGAAAACGATGGCGTTGACGGCGAGGATGGCAATGGCTCGTTTCAACATGCGTGCGTTCTCGTGTCGTCAGCGCAGAACCGCAACATTCATACGGGGACTCAGCAGGTGGAACACTGCCAGCCCGGCGGGATAGAGCAGGCCTGCAACGATGAAGACCGGAAAGTAGTAGCTCGGATCTTGATCGAGCAGGCGCCCAGTCAGCTCGGCGGCCACGATGCTGACCATGCCCGCGACGAACCCACCAATGCCGGCGACGGATCCGGCGGCGCTGCTCGGAAAGAGATCAGCCGCGACGGTGAACACCAGCGTCGACCACGCCTGGTGGCATCCGCAGGCAATGGCAATGAGCACAATCGCGAGCCTCGGGTCGCTCGCGTATCCGGCGCTGATGACTGTCGGCGTCATGATGACCGCCAGCAGGCCCATTGTGCCCTTGCGAGCCCAGTTGACGTTCCAGCCACGCCTCACGAGCATGGACGAGACGTAGCCTCCGAGCAGACACCCCACGTCGGCCGCAATATAGACGGTCGTGAGATATGGGATGACGTCTACCCCTCGGATACCGTGCTGTTCGCTCAGAAACTTCGGCAGCCAAAACAGATAGAACCACCAGATGGGATCGCCCAATGACTTGGTCAGCGCGTACGCCCACGTCTGCCGATAGCCGAGCAACGTACGCCACGAGTAATGCCTCGAACTCAGCGTCTCGTCTCCCACACCGGCTTCGATGAACGCCCGCTCCTCCGGGGCCAGTCGTGGGTGGGCGCCTCGCTCGTCGTACAACATCCACCACGCCGGGATCCAGAGCAGTCCGAGGGCTCCGGTCGCGATGAACGCGGCCTGCCATCCAAAAGACGCGGCAACAAGCGGAACCGCGATTGAGGCGACCACGGCCCCCAACGCGACGCCGCTGTTGAAGAGTCCCGTTGCGAGCGCGCGCTCGCTGGCCGGGAACCACTCGGCGACGGTCTTGACCGCTGCAGGGAAGTTGGCGGCTTCGCCGATACCAAGGGCAAAACGTGCAAGCCCGAAGGCAAATGGTGTGCGAGCAAATGCATGGGCCATTGCCGTGACCGACCAGAAGAGCACGGCAAGCGCGAAGCCGAGCTTCGTGCCCATCCGATCGAGCACCCTTCCCGAGACCATCATCGCGACCGCGTAGGACAGTTGGAACGCAATGACCATTCGGCTGTAGTCGAGCTCCGACCAACCAATGGTTCGCTGGAGCTCCGGCGCAAGAATGCTGAAGACCTGTCGATCCACGTAGTTGATCACCGTCACGAGGAAGAGCAGGCCACCGATGTACCACCGCAAGTGCCGGATCTTGTAGGCACGCGACACGCCCGCACCGGCATGTGTGAGAGTCGTGCTCACGCGGCAGGCTCCGCGGCGGCAAACGACCGCCTCATTCTCGACACGTCGGGCTGGAGACCGGTGAAGAGCCGAAAGGCCTCGACCGCTTGATACACGGCCATACCGCTTCCGTCGAGCGTGCGGCATCCGAGGGCACGGGCCGTTCGCAGCAGTTCTGTTTCGAGCGGGAAGTACACGACTTCGGCCACCCACAGATCCGGTCGCAGCAACGACGTCGCGAGGGCCGATCCCGGGTGTGTCGTCATGCCTATCGGGGTCGCGTGGATGAGCCCATCCGCGTGTGCCAGTGAACCGGCAATGTCCTCCGAGGCACGGATGCGCCCCGGAAACGCACTGCCGAGACGACTCGCCAGCACACGAGCCCTCTCAGCATCGAGGTCCGCGACGATCACCTCTCCAGCCCCGAGATCCAGCGCGGCATACGCAGTGGCCGCGCCTGCACCACCGGCACCGAGTTGGACGATCCGTCGAAGGGCAACATTCGGAAGCCCCTCGCGAAAGCTCTGTCGAAATGCCCACCAGTCCGTGTTGTGCCCAACCCTCATGCCGCGGTCGAGCACGACGGTATTGACCGCTCCCACCATGCGGCTGTCCTCGGTCATCGCACTCAAAAGGGGCATGACGGCCTGCTTGCAGGGATGCGTCACGTTGAGGCCGGCAAAGCCGTCTCGTTCTGTAGCGGCCAGCAGGCCGGGCAAAGCCGATGCGGTCAGCCCAAGCGTCTCGAGATCGATCAGCCGGTATTTACACGGTATCCCGAACGCCTCGGCCTCGCGTTCGTGCATGACAGGCGTCCGCGACGCCTGAATGTGAGCCCCGATGAGTCCCAGTAGAAGGCCAGCCGTAACGGCGCATTTTACAGCCGTACCTAGTAAGTCGAGATGGTTATGCCGTTGAGAAACCCACGCCACGAACTAGGATGGACATCATCATGGCCGACTAAATCCTTCGCGCCAAAGCTGTCTTGGTGCGGATCGCCTGAAGCGAGGGTGACATGACCATCACCGATTTGCAGACGCTCTTCGACTACAGCTACTGGGCGAACACGAAACTGTTTGAGCCTTTATCGCGGCTAACGCCAGAAGAATTGGTGCGGTCCGTCGCCGGCAGCTATGGGTCCGTCCGCAACACGTTGGTTCACATGATGAGCGCTGAGGGTGGAATCGTGGAGCGCTGCGGCGGACCACAGCGCGGCGACACCCTCAAGCCCGATGACTTTCCCACGCTGGACTCGATTCGCAGCTACTGGGCCACGCAGGAGGGCAAGGTGAGGAGCTTCCTCGGCGGACTGACGGCCGAGGACCTGTCGCGACGGATCGAGTTTACGGTCCCCCTATTCTCTTTCAGCCGGGTCCTGGCTGTGGGCGATATTCTGCAGCACGCGGCAATCCACAGCATCCACCATCGCGGACAGGTGACGCTGCTGCTGCGCGTGCTCGGCCACACGCCCGGCAACGTGGACATGCTCTTCTACCACCGCTGAGGTCAAAGTAGCCGTGCTATCAACGCATCATGGATTTTGATCCGACGTGGCTGATGCTCTCGCTCGTTCCGAGCGGCGTCGGTTTCGTGCTGTTCGTTTACGGCAAGAAGCAGTCACGATGGCCACAGCTCGTCGCCGGCGTGGCCCTGATGGTGTACCCGTACTTCGCGACGGGCGTCAGATCGCTGCTCGGTGTGGGGGCCCTGATCGGTGCGGGCCTCTGGTACGCCATTCGACTGGGCTGGTAGGTCGCGGCTTCTTCAGTGCCGCCTTCGCGCGAGCCTGCGCCCGTTGCGCACGGATCGCCTTGATTCGCTCCTCGCGCGGCACCTCGAGCGCTCCCTGTCCGGCCTGCTGATAGTCGAAGTCCGAAAGCGTGACACGAGGCAGCGTCTGGTGGATCGCCCGCTCGATCGCGTGCAAGTCGCCCTTCTCTTCCGACGAAGCGAGCGTCAGCGCATCGCCGGTCGCGGATGCGCGTCCGGTTCTGCCGACGCGGTGAATGTAGTCCTCCGGCACCGCGGGAACGTCGAAATTGACGACGTGACCAAGCGCCTCGACGTCGATGCCGCGCGCGGCGATATCGGTCGCCACGAGCACGCGATACGTGCCAGCCTTGAAGCCCGCGAGCGCCTGGGTTCGCTGCGACTGCGAACGGTTTCCGTGGATGCGTTCAGCTTTGATGCCGTTCCGGACGAGATGCGCGGTCAAGCGATCGGCGCGGTGCTTCGTGCGCGTGAAGACGAGCACGTCGCGCACGACGTTCCGGCGCAGCAACTCGAGAAGCAAAGCGGCCTTCATAGCCTGCGCGACAGGGTAGACGGCATGCGTGATGCCGGCCGGCGGCGCACTCTGCCGTTGAAGATTGATGCTGACCGGGTTCGTCAGGATTTCCGATGCGAGCTTGGCGATCGCGGGCGGCATCGTCGCACTCAAGAACAGCGTCTGCCGCTTGGCCGGGATGTGGCGAAGAATCCGGCGGACGTCCGGAAGGAAACCCATGTCGAGCATACGATCCGCTTCGTCAAGGACCAGATACTCGATACCCGAGAGTTTCGCGTAGGACGCTTGGCAATGATCCAGCAGACGTCCCGGCGTTGCCGTGAGCACGTCAACGCCGCGTCTGAACGCTTGCTCCTGCGGCCGCATCCCGACACCGCCGTAGACGGCCGCCGCGGTGATGGGCGTGCGAAGTGCCAGGGCTTTGACGTCCTTGAGAATCTGTGCGGCCAGCTCGCGCGTCGGCGTCAAGATCAGCGCACGCGTCGTGCCGCGCGGGCGATCCAGCAGGCGGTGCAATAGGGGTAGAAGAAACGCGGCGGTCTTGCCGCTTCCGGTTTGCGCGCTCGCAAGGATGTCGCGCCCGCTCATCGCAACGGGAATGACATCGGCCTGGATGGGCGTCGGACGCTCAAAGCCGAGGTCACGGACGGCCGTGAGCAGATGAGGATGCAGATTGAGATCAGTAAACGACATTCGATGTTACAACTCCTGTACTTGGATGGTGATGCTCGGCGAAGGGCGTACAGTGCGGTGAGCACCCCGATAACGGGGGCCGCCACTCGTCGGACGTTCGGGACCGATTTACGAAGTCGGCTCCGTGGGGCCCTGCTCACCCAACTTGCCCTGAGAAATTTCCATCTGGGCGACGATCATGGGCTTGTGATCGCCGGTATCCACGCGAGGCACACACCCCCGCATAAGCTGCGCTGCCCGAAGCGCGGCCAACACGGTGAACTGGTAGGCTCCCATGCCGTCGGGACGGCGAATCACAGGGCAGAACCCTCAGAGAACCGGAGGGGCGAAACAATAAGGTCAGTTGACAAGCAGCCCTCTCGACAACGCTTCTGTGAGGGCTGGGGGCCGGAATGGCCTCAGTGCTCAGGAAGGCAAGTGCGCCATAAGTATAGTCGATTTCGACCTGGATCCGTCCGAAGCATGGTCAAGAAACACTCTCCGCTGCCGATTCCGTCAGACACGGGAGATGTCTGTGCTGACTCTGATTCTCGCCTGCGTCGCCGTCGTCCTGATCGCCGTTGCTGTGTACGACCTCGCGCAGCGAAAGCACGCCATCCTGCGCAACTTCCCGATTGTGGGCCATTTCCGTTATTGGCTCGAGGCGGTCGGCCCCGAACTGCGCCAATACATCGTCACCGACAACAACGAAGAGCGCCCGTTCAGTCGCGACCAACGGCGATGGGTGTATGCCTCGTCGAAACTGCAGAACAACTATTTCGGGTTCGGATCCGACAACGAGTTGGAGTCGTCGCCGAACTATCCGATCGTCAAACACGCGGCATTCCCGTTGCCGACACCCCACCCAGGGGATGCCGACTACGACCCAGCCTACTTGCTGCCGTGCGCGAAGGTGATCGGAGGGTTCCGGAACCGCGCGAGAGCGTTTCGGCCAACGTCGGTCGTGAACGTCTCGGGCATGAGCTTTGGTTCGTTGAGCGGCGTCGCCGTGGAAGCCTTGAACCGCGGGAGCCAGCTGGCAGGATGCTTCCAGAACACGGGCGAGGGTGGGCTTTCACCACATCACGTGCACGGTGGCGACCTGATCTTTCAAATGGGCACTGGCTACTTCGGATGCCGCCACGAGGACGGCCGGTTCAGTATGTCCCGTTTGAAGGACCTCGTGCACCAGCATCCCCAGGTGAAAGCGATCGAGATCAAGCTGAGTCAGGGCGCCAAGCCTGGAATAGGAGGCGTGCTGCCCCAAAAGAAGATCACGCAGGAAATCGCTATCATTCGCGGTGTCTCAACATCGCGCGACTGTATCAGCCCAGCCTCTCACACGGCCTTTCGTGATGCGGACTCGTTACTGGACTTCGCCGAACAACTTGCCGCCGAGACGGGCCTACCTGTTGGAATCAAGTCGGCCGTGGGCGAGATGCGCTTTTGGCGAGAACTGGCCGGGCTCATCGCGACCACAGGGCGATCCGTCGACTTCGTCACGATAGACGGCGGCGAAGGCGGCACGGGCGCGGCACCGCTCGTTTTCGCCGATCGCGTGGGCCTGCCGTTCAAGGTCGGCTTCAGCCGCGTGCAGCGTGCGTTTGCCGAGCGCGGTCTTCATGAGCGCATCGTGTTTATCGGATCCGGTAGGCTTGGCTTCCCCGATACCGCCCTCGTCGGCTTCGCGCTCGGCTGCGATCTCATCAATGTGGGTCGCGAGGCGCTCTTAGCGGTCGGTTGTATTCAAGCCCTCCGGTGTCACACGAACAGATGCCCGACAGGTATTACGACGCAGAGCCCGTGGCTGACGCGCGGCCTGGACCCGACGCTCAAATCGGTTCGTGTGGCAAACTACATCGTCACGCTACGCAAGGAACTGCTGACGCTCAGCCGTGCGTGCGGCGTGAGTCATCCATCGCTCGTTACACCGCACCAGATCGAGATTCTCGACGGTCGCTTTGGTTCGCGGACGGTGGCCGACCTGCTCGGTGGCCGTGGTCGAGGTGTAGCTTTCGACGATGAGCCGGTGGAATTCATCAGAACCAGAGCGTCCTGAGCGTCCGCTTTTCCCATACACCGTGGCCTGTGGCCCATTGGCGGGCTCCTCAGCCCGTTCCCTAAATGCGTCGCCGGCTGAACGTAGGGCATGTTATGCTCGGACGTCCTAACGGGGCTGTTTAAGCCTACAGCCGCGTTTCTCACCACAAGCCCAGATCTTCTGACGAACGGGTGACCCTCGCACGATGAATATCTACCTGGTGAATCCAAGTCACGTGTCGTTCGGGATTGGCGTCATTACACCTCGATGGCTCTATGTGTTGGCGTCGGCAACCCCGAAATCCTACGGACCGCCCATCCTCGTCGACGAAACCCTGGAACCGCTCGACGTCGCGACGATCAAGCGCGGTGACATCGTCGGCATCGGCATTCACACAGGGAACGCGCTGCGTGGCTACGAAGTCGGCGTCGCGGCGCGCGCCGTCGGAGCTCAGGTGGTCTACGGCGGCATCCATGCCACGCTCTATCCGGACGAGGCGAGAGATCTCGGCGGTGCTCATGCCGTGGTCACGGGCGACGGCGAGAGTGTCTGGCCGGTCGTCCTGCGCGATTGCGTAGCCGGGCGTGTGCAACCGGTGTACTCCGGCGGTCGAGTCGAAGGCGACACGTTCCTGCCCGGCCGTTGGGAGTTGCTGCCGCAGGGGCGGTACATGTGGGCGTCGGTTCAGACGGTACGGGGGTGCCCGAAGCACTGCTCGTTCTGCTCCGTCTGGCGAACAGACGGCCAGAAGCCCCGTCAGCGTCAGTTCGAGCAGGTGATGAACGAGATCGTCGAGCTCCGACGACGGGGGTTCAGGTTCATTGCCTTGGCCGATGACAATTTCTATCCTGTCACGCTCAACGATCTGGCTCAGGCCGCTCGGCGCGCCGACAAGTCACGTCTGGAAGAGCTGCAGGCCACGCGCGCAGAACGTTTCGCGCTGATGGAACAACTCGCGCGACTGCCCGACGACACGGTGCTCTTCACGCAGATTACGATGGAAGCCGCAGAAGACATCGAGTTCCTCGAGGCGATGCGGCGCGCGCGCATCAAGGGCGCTCTCGTGGGTGTCGAATCCGTCACGCCCGAAGGGTTGAAGGACGTCTATAAGGACTTCAATGAAAGCGGTGAGGCGCTCGTCGAGCGCCTGAAGACGTTCCGCAAGCACGGCGTGCACGTGCTCGGCTCGTTCATCTTCGGCTTGCCGAGCGATCGCGCAGCCACGTTCGACACCTGTCTGGCCGTGGCGGAGCGATCCGACGTCACCTTCGCGCAGTTCGTGATGTTGACGCCGTTTCCCGGAACACTCGACTTCGCCGCATGGGAAAAGTCGATGGGCGAGGACCCGGAGCGCATCGGCGGTATTCCCATCACACGCCACTGGCTGATCCCGCAATCAAAGCGGCCAAAGGTCTACATCGAGCATCCACGGATGTCGGCCGACGAAATCCGGCAGCGCACGCAGGGTGTCTGGGATCGGTTCTACAGCTTCCGCAGCATCTGGAATCGATCCGGCGTCGTGCGATCGCTCAAAGCGCGCTTGGCCTTTGTGCTGATCTCGAAGATCTATCGACAGATGTACGCAAATACGGGCATCGCCACCGACAGCGCTCGAGTCTCCAAGTCGGTCAAGTGGACGCGATGGATGGCCCGGCCATGCCGCCGCCTGTTCGCAGGCCGGCCGATGCCGAATCTGCAGCTCTCCTAAGAAGCGGTCGTTCGGACTTCTGGGTTCTTCCTGCTGAGTTTTGTGTTCTGATGCTGAGTTCGGGTTCGACGTTCAGCGTTCGAACCTGCACACGAACCGAGCACCCAGCACGTAGAAATTCGAACGGCTGTCTCTAATGCCGTAGCAGTCTTTCGAGGCTCTCCCGGCTGTGCCCAGCAGCCAAGTCGAGCGCGGTCTTCCCTGCAAAGCCCGGTGCACCGGTACCCGACAGGTTGGTGTCGGCGCCCGCACGTACCAGCATCTCCACGACAGCAGCGTGTCCGCCAATCACCGCAAGCATCAACGCGGTAAGACCATACTTGGCCGAGCGATTCAGATCTGCGCCGCGGTCGATGAGCAGGCGAACGATCTCGACTTGACCGTGATGGGCGGCGTTCATGATGGCCGTCTGGCCGTGCTGATTGAGCGCGTTAACGTCAGCACCGCTGTCGAGCAGATGCTCGAGGGCTGCGACATCGCCGCGGCTCACCGCTGTTTCCCAGTAGGCAGGCATGACTGACGAATGGACAGTAGGCAGTATGCCGCGAAGGGCGACCGGGAGCCAAACTGAGCCGATGCACGCCGCCAGGCACGTCCGAAAGGACACGCCCTACTGACGTCAAATGAGCAGCGTAATGTTTGGCTCGACGCCGAGAAGGGCCTTGCCGTACACCTCGAGATTGACCTGCCATTCGGTGATGGCGTGATGGCTGGCCGTGTGGACGTCGCGCCACAGCCGCTGCATGCGATGCGAATTTGCCAGACTGGATGTGCCGTGCGCCGAGACGAGGATGTCGACGGCCTCGCGGCACTCCTTCGCCACGAGCGCTGTGTCGGCCCGCACGCGAGCCCGCGCGGTAAGGTCAGGGTGGCGGCTTTCGGCGGCGAAGCGATCAAGGTCATCGGCAGCTCTCAACGCATGAAGAAACGCGCTGTCGATCTTCATCGCTGCATCGGCGACGAGAATCTGGAAGCCTGCAGACTCCTTCTGCGTGCGGAACTCCGTGTGGGTAATACCCCGGCTACCGGACTTCGCGATCACCAGATCGAGGGCGGCCCGCGCCACGCCAAGCTGCGCGCCTGCGAGTATGAGCACTGTCACCGGAACGAACGCCACACGATAAACGACTTCGTCGGTATGCTCGGTGCGATACGTACCGGCGAACGCTGGCGGGTACGGAAGGAAGCGATGCTCGGGCACAAACACGTTCTCGGCCACAATCGTGTTGCTGCCGGTGGCTTTCATGCCGGCCATGTGCCACGTGTCTTCGATTCGGATTTCAGAAACAGGCATGAGGGACAGGCCGAGATTGGCCATCCCACCCTGTGAATCCTTCATGTGGATGCCGCACGCCACCCATTGCGCGTGCAGGCAGCCCGACGCCCACGGCCACCGCCCCGTGACCCGCCATCCTCCCTCTACCGGGATCGCGTCGCCATTTGGCGCAAGCGACCCCGCAGTCCACACCTCCGGACTTGCGGCCCACAAGTCGCGCTGCGCGCGCTCTGGAAAAAGGGCCGCGAGCCAGGCGCAGACATTCAGCAGGCTCGCCACCCACGCCGTCGATCCGCATCCGCGGCCGAGCTCGGCCATCACCTCGATGTAGGTGCGAATGCTCGTCTGGAAGCCCCCAAATCGAGCGGGCACCATCAGACGGCAAAGGCCAGCGTCTTTGAGCGCCTGGACGTTCTCGTCGGGCAGCCGCCGGAGCGAGTCGGCCTCTTCGGCGTTTCGCTCGAGCACGGGACGGATCTGACGCGCGGCGTCGAGAAGCGCGTCGGGGTTGGGCAGCGTCAACGACAGGGGCGACGCATGAGCCATGAAGGTCCTCACTCGGGATCGGGGATCGGGGATCGGGGATCGGGGATCGGGGATCGGGGAATTACGAACCTTTGGATCCCTGATCCCCGATCCCTGATCCCTGATCCCTGATCCCTGTCTATTGCCGCACAATCACAGGCTCAAGTCCCTCGACCGGCGGCGCGTATGGGCTACCACGGTCTCGCTGCGGAATCGGAAGCCCCTTTGCCTTCGCGGCTTCAACTTCCCTCTGGTACGCGCGCTCGCCGGCGAGCGCGTAGCTCACGGCGCCGTTACCCTCGTGGCACGAGTATTCATAGATTTGGTAGTCGGGTTGTTGCGTGATGGTCAAACGCAGCGTGAACGGCGCAGTGTAGGTCACGGGGTCTTCGACGCGAATGACGTAGTCGATCATCTGCGGATCGATCCGTGTGAACCGCTCGGTCGTCTTCATCTGGTTGCTGTGTCGGGTGCCGTTCCCGTTGGCGCCAATGCTCGTCTTGTCGGTCAGGTTCGTCGTCTCGACGACGAGCGTGTCGCCGTCCCAGCGCGCGCGCGAATCGCCCATGTACTGACGTATATCCTGGCCGACGTGCGGGCGACCGTCGAGCGGGATGATCCGTGTGTCGTGGACCATTTCGTAGCTGATGATCACGGCGTCGGGAGTCTGGAGAATCCGCATCCCGTTGCCATAGAGCACCGGCAACACGGAACCGACGATCCCGCGGGTGATACACCGGTCGTAGAGGGTGAAGTCTTCGAACCCGTTGAAGATGCCGGCGCCGAACGTTCCCTGGTCACGGTCTGCGCGGCGCGCGAGGCCGGCCGGCGTCATGGCCGGGAATCGTCCGTCGGCCGGTTCGATGACGAGCGACGAATAGCCGAACGTTCGCACGCCCCACTCGTTGCGGAGGAACGTCTCTTGATTGACGGCACGGTCGCGAGACCCTTCGTCGCCGCCGGCTCGACGGGCGAATTCCTCGGCGTTGAGCGTCGCGCGCATGCCAAGGTTTTCGGCGCGCTGGGTGGGCACGCTGCGCATGTCATCGCTCGTCCAGATTCCCTCGATATCCGGATGACCCCATGCGGTCCGTGGCGACTTCCAGTTCGGGTCCTTCGCCTTGGCGGCCGTCGTCTCCGCGGGAATGGCCCTAAGCGTTGACGGTGTCCGAATGGGCGGCCCGAACCCTGGACCGCCGGCGGCGCCTGGCCCCCCGGCCCGACCTTGGCCCGCAACGGAAACCGACGCGAACGCGGCCGCGCTGACCACGAGCACGAATGACAAGTTGAACCTGCGCATGTCTCCCAAGAGCTCCTGCGATATGTCCTGATATGGGGTCGGGAGTCATTACGAATTCCGTAATGACTCCCGACCCCAATTCTACTGGACGACCCGCGACGCGGTGAGAAACCGGCGATATTTGCTGAAGGTCTGCGTCGTGCGGAGTCGCGGAACTCCCGAGTTGCGAATGATGGTAAAGGAATCGATCCGTGATGGAAGCAAGAGCGTTTCGTCAGGATCGGTGAACGTCACGGGGCGATATTGAATCGACGTGTCGGCTCGCTCGATGGTCATGTACGCTGACCCGCCATGGCGCTGTTGCGCCCGCGGTACCGGGATGTCGACAAACCCGGAGACCCGCTCGTCGAGGCGAAGAACCTCGGCCGTCAGAGGATCCACCCACACACGACCGCGCGTGTGGCCGGGAAGATCGACGCTCGCGCACTCGTCGGCCCATTCGACACGTGGAGCCTCGGCGGCGACGGGCGCATATTCAAGGACGATCGCAGCACGACGCGCAACCCGCCCGCGTCCGGCAATGGTGAACCTGAACTTTTCACGACGATTCGGTAGCAGGACCGCCAGTGGTTCGGGCGAAACGGCACGCGGGTCCATACATCCGGGTTCGTCGCCCGGCCGTGGGGGCCGGCCGCCAACGCTCAAGAGTTGTCGCGCGACGGTCGCAGTGGGGGCACTTCCATCCGGTGCCGGGTTCCATTCGACGCGTAGCTCGTAGACCAGACGTCGTGCGATCCCGTTGGAGGTCATATCCGACTGCAGCGGTTGCAGCATCACCGTTTCTTCCGCCACCACACTTTGCGCGCGCGAGTAGTACCCGCTCGACGTATTGACCGAGCCGCGCCAGTGTGTCTTCGCGCTCGTCGGCCGAAGGAGCCTGCGACGCGGTCACCCCGAGCGACGAAAGAGCCACGGCAGAGCCGACAGCGGCGAAGGCACAGTTCCTGACAAGACGCACCGGCACGGCCGTTATCCTACGCCGACCCCACTCCCCTAGCTACCAATCCTTCCCAGCTACCTAGCAACCCAGCGGCCCATCTACCCAGTTACCCATCCTTCCTCTCGACTCTCTTGTGTTACCTTACGTGCTCTTAACAGGCCTCAAACTCAGCCTTACCGGGAAGGCACGACCAGTCGCTCATGAAAGGGAGGAAACCAGATGCGTAGGATGCAACACTTAGTTGCGGCGATAGCTCTCGCCGCGCTTGGATCGCTGGCAGCGTTCGCGCTGGCGCCAGCGGTGATCGGTCAGGCGCCGGCTGCACAGGGAGGACGCGGCGGACCGCCGCCAGGACCACCCTCGTTCTTCATCACCAGCGTTGGCAAAGGCGACGGCGCCAATTACGGTGGCCTGGCGGGCGCCGACGCGTACTGCGCGCAGATGGCGCAGGGCGGCGGCATCGCAACACCCGCAGGCCGGACGTGGCGCGCGTACTTGAGCACGACCGCGGCGGCCGGACAGCCGGCAGTCAACGCTCGCGATCGCATCGGCGCCGGCCCGTGGTTCAACGCGCGCGGCGGGCTCATCGCGAACAACGTCGCGGACTTGCACGGCGACGTGCAGCGCGACCGCAATCAGATCAACAAGCTCAACGCGCTCTCAGAAAAGAGTATGCCGGTGAACGGCGTCGGTGACATGCCCAATCAGCATGACATCCTGACGGGGTCTGATTCAGTGGGACGGTCGATCGCGGGCACGATGGACACGACCTGCGGCAACTACACTCTCAACACCGACGGCAGCGGCAGCGTGATGCTCGGTCATCATGACCGTCTTGGCGGCGGCAATACGTCATGGAACTCGGCGCACGGATCGCGCGGCTGCAGCCAGCCGAATCTCGTGGCGACCGGCGGTGCGGGGCTTCTGTACTGCTTCGCAGCGAACTAGAACTGGAATGGGTATCTCGTCGTGGGGGTCCGGCCTCGGCCGGGCCCTCGCGGCGGAGCGCTGGCCTACGGCGTGCCCTCAGAACACCTGGACCGAAGGACTACTCCTCCATCTGCCATTCGGCGAGCGGCTGGGGACCGAGCTTGATGTCGGCGATATCGGGGTCGATGCCGTCGGCGCGTGGGCTACTCCCAGCTTTCCGCTCCTTCGCATCTCGGCGGCGGGCGGTTTTTTGCTGACGACGCTCGGCGAGCGATTTTTCGCGCTCACGCTTCGCGGCTGTGGGTCGGGCGTTCGGGGCCATGCGTCAAGTCCTCAAATGCGATGCCGGGTGGCCGGGGACTTCAGAATACACGATAAACCCGCATGCTACCATCCTCGTTCCCTATGCGGGACATCGCGATCCGCGACATCCACGACGCAGCGAATAACATCTATGACGTCGCCGTCCGCACGCCTCTCGCTCGTTTGGAGCTCCCTGACGAGGTCGCGGCGCGCGTCGGCGCGCCCGAGATCTTCCTGAAACTCGAAACCCTTCAACCGATCGGCTCGTTCAAGATTCGTGGTGCCCGGAATGCGCTACGACAATTGACGCCGAGCGAAATCGGCGACGGCGTGTGGACGGCCAGCGCCGGAAACGCCGGACAGGGTGTGGCACTCGCGGCACGACATGCGGGGGTCCCCTGCTCGGTGATGGTCGTGGACACCGCGCCGAGAGCAAAGATCGATGCGATCCGACGTCTGGGCGCCACGATCGTGCCCGCGTCGTACGATGAGTGCTGGCAGACCATCGAGACGCGATGCTCGCCGCGGATGACGGGGCGATTCGTGCACCCATTCGACGATGACAACTTCATGGCTGGCAATGGCACGATCAGTCTCGAGATCCTCGAGGATCTGCCCGACGTGGACGTGGTGATCGGCTCCCTCGGTGGCGGAGGCCTCTTGGGTGGCGTCGGCGCCGCGCTGCACGCGCTGAAACCGCGTGTTGCGGTCTTCGCGGCGGAACCCGAGACCGCCGCGCCCTTCGATGTGTCGCTCAGGAACGGACGCGCCAGCTACTGTGACGGGTGGCAAGCGTCCTTTGTCGATGGGGCGGGTGGGAAGTCCGTGCTACCGACGATGTGGCCCCTGCTTTCACGTGTGGTGATGGGGTCGATCGTTGTGCCTCTATCGGACGTCGCGGCGGCGATGAAGCTTGTCGCGGAACGCTGCCACGTCATCGCCGAAGGCGCCGCAGCCTGTGCCGTCGCGGCGGCGTTGACGGGCCGCGTGCGTGGCAAGATCGTCGCGATCGTGTCCGGGGGCAATATCGATCTCGTGACGTTTAACTCGATAGTCAATCCTTCCTGAGAATCGCTCGTGATTCAGCTGCCCGAACGCATCAAACGACTCGACGAACTGGCGCGCGACATCTGGTGGAGCTGGTCACCCGATGGGCGGAGCGTCTTTCGACGCCTCGACTATCCGCTCTGGCGTTTGACCGCCCACAATCCCGTGAAGATGCTCAGGACGATCTCGCAGGAGTCGCTCAACCGAGCCGTCTCGGACCACGATTGGCTCGGCAGGTACGACCGCGCGCTCGCAGGGCTCGACGCCGCCCGCGCCGCATCGCGCACGTGGTGCCGCACCGAGTGCCCGACGCTTGCGGACAAGTCGGTCGCGTACTTTTCGGCCGAGTTCGCGCTTCACCAGTCCCTGCCCATCTACGCGGGTGGGCTGGGGGCGCTTGCCGGTGACCACTGCAAGGAGGCCAGCGACCTCGGCGTGCCACTGATTGGCGTCGGCTTCATGTATCCGCAGGGGTACTTCCACCAGAGCCTGTCGGCCGAGGGTTGGCAGGAAGAGCAGTACGAGAAGTTGAATTGGGCCGACGCACCGGTCGAGCCTGCGGTGACCCCCGACGGCGCGCCGTGCATTACCGCTGTGCCGCTGGGCGACCGCACGGTGCTTGCGGCGGTGTGGGAGGTGCGCGTTGGGCACGTCAGGCTCTTCTTGCTCGACACCGACCTCGAAGAAAACGCTCCATGGGATCGCGAGCTTTCGGCACGGCTCTACGGTGGCGACCGCGAGACGCGTGTACAGCAGGAGATCATCCTCGGCATCGGAGGCGTGCGTGTCCTGAAAGCGATGGGGCTCGACCCGGCGATCTACCACCTCAACGAGGGCCACGCAGCGTTCGTCGTCTTACAACGGATTAGAGACCTCTGCGAGAAAGGCTCGACGTTCGAGCTGGCGCTCCAGGAAGTGCGGCGCACGACCGTGTTCACCACCCACACGCCGGTGGCTGCGGGCCACGACGCCTTTCCCTTTCACCTCGTCGAGACCCACCTGTCGGGTGCGTGGGGTGATCTGGGCGATCATCGTGAGCGTTTTCTGGCGCTCGGCCACTACGACAACGGCAGCGGCCCGCTGTTCAACATGACGGCGCTCGCACTGCGCACGGCGGGCTCGGTGAACGGCGTCAGTCAACTGCACGGCGATGTGACGAAGCGGATGTGGCAGTCGATCTGGCCAGACATCCCCTTCGAGCGGCTCCCCGTGAAGTCGGTGACCAACGGCGTGCACGTCCCCACCTGGATGTCCGCCGAGATCTGGCGCGTGCTCGACAAGTACCTCGGCCCTGACTGGCTCGACCACCACGATGACCCCGCGGTCTGCGATCGCGTGCTCGAGATCCCGGACGAAGAGCTGTGGAGCGCGCGCGTGGCGCTTCGCGGTTTCCTCTTCCAGTTCGTTCGCGAGCGGGCCCGTCAACGGTGGACCACGGAAGGCGGAGCCGCAACCCGCGTCGTCGCCGCCGGCACGATGCTCGAGCCCAACGTCTTGACGATTGGTTTCGCGCGCCGCTTCACGGGCTACAAGCGACCCGAGCTGCTCTTCCTGGATCCCGATCGTCTGGCGCAAATCCTCAACGCGTGGGGACGCCCGGTGCAGTTCATCTTCGCCGGCAAGGCGCACCCTGCCGATGACGTGGGCAAGCAGCACATGCAGCGGATCTACAGACGCGCGATCGATCCGAAGTTCGGCGGCCGAATTGCGTTCGTGGACGACTACGACCTGCACGTCGCGCACTTCCTCGTCCAGGGGTGCGATGTGTGGATGAACAACCCCCGCAAGCCGATGGAGGCCAGCGGTACGAGCGGAATGAAGGCGGCGATCAACGGCACGCCGCATATGTCGATCGGCGACGGCTGGTGGGCGGAGGGCTTTACCGGCAACAACGGCTGGCTGATCGACGCACGCGCCGATCCGAACGATCACGGGGCGCAGGACTGGGCCGATGCCCAGGCGCTTTACACGCTTCTCGAACAGCAGCTCGTGCCGGCATTCTACGATCGGGACGCGAACGGCCTCCCGCGGCGATGGCTGCAGGTCGTGAAACAGTCGATTCGGACTGTACTCCCCCGCTTCAGCGCCCGCCGCATGGTCAAGGAATACGTCCGCGGGATGTATCTACCGGCGCTGAAATCGGTGGTGGGTAGTAGGCAGTAGACAGTTCGTAGAAAGTCCCGAGTCGCGAGTCAGGAGCCCCGGTTCCCGTTATACTCGCAGTAATGCCGCCTCGGAAATCGAACGTCGCGAAGTCCAAGTGTGCACTGTGCGGCGCCAAGGACGTCTCGGAGCCGCGCGGCGAAGAGCGATACTGCCGCGACTGTTGGGAAAAAAAGATTGCCGTTGAAGAGATCGTCGCCCGCGAGTTCGCGCTCAAGCGGTACATTCGGGCGCACAGCGCCGAGAAGTACCTGATCTACCACTCGACCATCAAACGGCCCTGCGGGCAGATCATCGTCGTCGATGACGGGTACGACCTGTTTCTGACGATGGTGCTTTATCCGAACTTCGTGTGGGAAGATGCCGCGTACCACCTCGAAGGCGACCCGGAAGGCCGAACCTTCGCGGAAATCCTCGTCGATGTCGTCGCCACTGAAGTCATCGAGCCCTGGGGAGGCGGCAAGTGGCATCTGGAGATTTTCCGGTCGGCGAACCCCGAGCCAGAGGACTGGAACGGTGAAATGTAAGTGCCTATAATGCGGGTGTTTTGGGAGGTCACATCATGAACGGTCAGAAACGTGTCTTTCTCGCCTCGGCGGGTGCCGTTCTCTTATTGGCGGGTGTCACGGCTGAGCAGGCCGCAAAACCGGCGGCACCAGCCCCGGCGGCCAGCGGGCCGGTCAAACTGGTCGCCCCTATTCGCGGCGTGGCCGAGATCGGCTACACGAAGCCGGTCACCAAGCGGGAGGGCAACATGATCGTCACCACGATCAAGGTGAAGAACATGGCCTCCGGCGCGATCGCGGGCCTGAAAGTCGATGAGTTCTGGTACGACAAGAGCGGCGAGACCGTGGCCGGAGCTCAGCCCTTCCGGTATCGCAAGCCGTTGCAGCCCGGAGAAATCATCGAGGTCACCCTGCGCGTTCCGACGAACCCGAAGATGGACCGCAACCAGTACAAGTTCGAGCACGCGAACGGTACGATCAAGATGACGCTGGTGCCGCGGCTGTAGAGTCGAGCCACGAAGATCACGAAGTGAGTCTCAGCCACGGAGGACACAAAGATCACGGAGATTGGTGATCTCCGTGGCGGTAGCTCGGTGGTCTTCGTGATCTCCGTGGCTAGTAGCTTCGTGACCTCCGTGGCTACCGAAGAATGTTCAACGCCAGCGTAATGAGCAGCGCGTTGATGAAGTCGATGAAGAAGGCGCCCACGATCGGGACCACGAGATAGGCCTTGGGCGCGGGGCCGTAGCGCTCGACGAGCGCACCCATGTTTGCCATCGCGTTCGCGGTGGTGCCGAGCATGAACCCGCAGAACCCACTGGACATCACCGCCGCGTCGTAGTCTTTCCCCATCAGCCGGGGGACCACGAGGATGCACACCGCGGCGATGAGTCCCACCTGCACGGCCAGGATCGCGAGCAGGGGCACGACGAGCCCGGCGAGCTCCCACAGGCGCAGCGTCATCAACGCCATGACGAGAAAGAGGGCCAACGCCACGTTGCCCAGGTCGTCGACCGTCCGTTGTGAAATTCCAACCACTCGTACCGCGTCGTCGACATTGCGGAAGACCGCCGCCACGAGCATGGCTCCGATGTAGGCGGGAAGGGTCAATCCGACTCCGGCCATCCATCCGCTGACCCAGGAGCCGAACCACATCGCGGCCAGCATCAGCACGATATGCTTCAAAAGACCGTAGGCCTCAACATCCTCGCCGGGCGGCACCGCCGCCGCAGGCTCCGAGAATTGCCGCTCCGCCTCGTTTGTCAACGTGCCAGCCGTTTTTCTGCCGGGTACGCGGTCGACATCTCGCTCCACGAGCAGCGTTCCAATCGGGCCTCCCATGAGACCGCCCGAGACGATACCGACCATGGCGGCCGCGACCGCGAGCGTCGAGGCACCTGCGACGCCGGCATCCGCAAAGAGTGGTGCAAAGGCCAGACCGGTCGCAGGCCCACCGGTGAGGGTGACGGATCCAGCCAGAACTCCCATCAGCGGGTGCTGTCCCAATGCGATGGCCGTCAGCGCGCCGACAACGTTCTGGAGGGCGGCGACAACCGACGCAATGATAGTGAAGGCGAGCACCAACGGCCCTCCCCGCTTGAGCAGCGTAAAGCTGGCGCCGAATCCCACGGACGTGAAGAAGGCGATCATCAGCGGCGTCTGCAGCGTCGTGTCGAATGTGACGGGCTGCCAGCCCTGCGTGAAGAAAACCGTGAGAAACGCCGCCACAGGGAGGCCGCCGGCGACTGGTGCCGGAATGTTGTAGCGCGCGAGCGGTGGAATCAGCCGCTTGAGAGCGTAGCCAGCAAAGAGGACGAGACCTGCAAAGGCGACGGTCTGGATCAGATCGAGTTTCACAACGGGATCGGGGATCCGGGATCCGGGATCGGCGGTCGTGAGCCTTGAACCATGAGCCTTAAGCCTTGAGCCCTAAGCCTTGAGCCTTGAGCCCTGAGCCTTGAGCCTTGAGCCCTGAGCCCTGAGCCCTGAGCCCTGAGCCTCATCTGACACGAATCTGAATATCTTTGCTGGCGCTGGGGCGGTCGCCGGCCCGGGACTGCCCCTCGACGTGGATGACGTACAACCCAGGGCTCACGTCGCTGAGCGGCAAGCGCGCGGTGAAACCGTAGCCGCCTCCGACGCCCCCGAGCTCCGTCGACGAGCGCTCCTCGCTAGCCTCACGCACCACACGTCCCCCTTCGGCGCGCAATTCGGCCTTGAGATCGATGTTGTGCGCGGGGCCCCCCTTCGCGTTCTCGTAGAACTCGGCAAACAGCACGATGATGTCGCCCGTGGCAAACTCGCGCGCCGTGGTCGCTGGGCTGGGGAGGAAGTCGCCAAGCGGATCCTTGGGCTTGATCGTCGGAGCCTCGAGCGCTGCCACCGAGGTCAGCGCAACACCGCTCATGACGAATGGCAGCTTGTAGAAATCGGGCACCTCGAGATCGTAGAGAACGCCACCGGCCTTGCCGGTTCGGTTCCCCGCCGCAACCCGGAGCTGGTAGCGGCCCGGTGGAAGGTTCATTTGTGTCAGTACACGAAGCCCGCGCGCCTTCATTCGCGTGTATGTGTCGGGCTTCAACGTCAGGCTCGCTGTGTGTCGATCGCCTTGAAACACCTTTCCCTTGCTGTCGGTCGCGCTGTCCGCGAGCTCAATCTGCTCGACGAAGACTCCGTCCTTTTCCACGAAGTCGAGGCTCGACACGTCGATCTCCACCGACAGCGCGACAGCAGCATTCGGCGCCACGCCTTTGTATGCCGCGGCGAATACCTTGATGGGCACGCCGGCAACGGGCAGCGGGCTGCCGAGCACCGCAGCAATGGCCGGCGACAGCGCGTTTGGCGAGGCCGGTTGCACTGGCTGCGCCGGGCGGCGGCCGCGCGCTTCGAAGTATCCGTTGCGCGAGCGCACCATAAGGCCGGGGCGCTTCATGCGCACGCTGAGCTTGCGATATCGTCCGTCGCGACGGTCGTTCGTCGAGTAGTAGCCGAGCACGTAGTACGTGCTGTTCTCCGCGACGATGCGATCGAATGCGCCGTTCAAGTCGTTCTGGTTGACGGCTGCAAATCCGCCCGTGTTGACCGCAAGCACGCGCAGGCTGTCTTGCGATAAGCGGAGCTCACTCTGCAGCGAGCCCAAGCCGGCGCCCGGCAGCGTGCTGCTCTGGCCGATCAAATCCTCGTCGCCTGTCGACAATCCACGAGGATCGATGGCATAGATGCTGACGTTGCCGCGCGTCGCGGCGGCGATCGCGTCGTGCGTATCCTGAATCACGGAGGAAGCCGTGGAACCCGCCACACCCACGGCTTCGTAGATGTCGTAGTCGACCCCTTCACCGACGAGCAACACGGCCTTGCGCCGACCGCGGACGCCGGCCATGAACTCAGAGAGCTTTCGGATCGACCCCATCACCGAGCGCGCGCGGAAAGCGCGATCCATCTGGCTGATGTCGGCACCCGGCTCCAGTTGCCCGGTCTCAGGATTGGACCTGGCTGTCTCGAGCCGCTCAATCGTTGAGGAGCGCAGCTTGCTCCCTATGAATTTGTCAACGGCCGCGAGCAGCAGACGCGAGTTATTCGTGAAGTCCTGCGCGCCCTCGGCACGGCCGGTGAAGACGACCGCCGCAAGATCGTTGGTGCCGAAGTTCTGCTCGATGAATCGACGGACCGCAGTCCTGACGCGCGGCGTTCTCGTGAAATCGGTGTGCAGGTCGTCGAGGACGATGAGATACAGACGACCCTCGTTGTGGTCGTTCGTCTGCACGTCGTCCTCCACCGGGCGGGCGGCGAACAGCGGACGCTCGGCTCGCTCGATCGGGATGTTGACGATGGAGAAGGCCGACACCTTCTGCGGCTTGCCGTCCTCGAGCACCTCGAAGTCGTCGGCAGTCAGATCCGTGACTACTTTGCCTTGCGCATCGGTGACGGTGGCATCCACTTCGACGTAGTTCACCTCGACGCGGAAGGTCACGGGAGGCGGCTCGACCGGCTGCTGCGCGGGCGGTTGCTGAGCCGAGAGGGCGCCATTGCACAGCGCCGCGGCGAACAGGAGGGCAAGAATGCGTCGGTTCATAGGCCTCTGAAACAGGCTGGCACAGCGATTATAGGTCCCATCGGACCCCCCGGTGGACCGCCAAACTTTTGGCTATGCCATGGCGTCTTTCAAGGAGAAGGCGATAATACTGAACATCATGGCGCTCGATGTGGCTGCGATACAGCGGTCGCTACAGAACAATGGGCTCGACGGTTGGCTGTTATACGACTTCCACGGGTCGAACCCGATCGCGTCTGGTCTTGCAGACCTCATGCACGGCCAGCACATGACGACGCGACGGTGGTATTACCTGATTCCAGCGGCCGGCAATCCTCGTGGCCTCGTGCATGCCATCGAGCGTCACAACCTCGATCACCTCCCGGGCGAAAAGGTGGTCTACGCCGGACGTCAGCAGTTGGACTCGGCCTTGACCACGCTCTTGAGCGGATTGAAGCGCGTGGCCATGGAATACTCGCCCTCGTGCGCCATTCCCTATCTTTCGCGCCTCGACGCCGGCACGGCCGAAGCGGTGCGTGCGCGAGGCGTCGAGATCGTTTCCTCCGGCGATCTCGTCCAACAATTTGAGGCGGCGTGGTCGCCGGCCCAGCTTGCCACGCACCAGGTGGCGTCCGAGGCGCTCTATCGAATCAAGGATCGCGCCTTCGAGACCGCGGCAGAGGCTGTTCGCCGTGCGGGCGCGTTGTCCGAGTACGAGCTTCAGCAGCTGATGGTCAAATGGTTCGCAGACGAGGGGCTCGTGAGCGATTCGGCGCCAGTGGTTGCGGTGGGCAGGAACGCGGGCGACCCTCACTACCTCCCCGCCGCATCAGGGTCGCGACCCATCGTGGCGAACGAGGTCCTGCTGCTGGACTTGTGGGGCAAACGTGCAGAGCCCGGCGCGGTCTTTGCCGATATTACCTGGGTGGGTGTGACCGCGGCACATGTGCCCGAAGAGGTCACGCGAGCGTTCAAAGCCGTGGCGGACGCAAGAGATTCGGCGGTACACCTGGTCCAAGACTCGGCTCGCGAGGGTCGAGAACTGCAGGGCTGGGAAGTCGATCGCGCGGCGAGGTCTGTGCTGGAGCGGGCCGGGTACGGCGCACAAATCTTGCATCGCACAGGGCATAGCCTCGGCGAAAACGTGCACGGCAATGGCGTACACATGGACGACTACGAGACGCACGACGATCGACGGCTCCTGCCAGGCACCGGATTCACAATTGAGCCGGGGTTGTACTTCGATGCATTCGGGGTGAGAACGGAGATCAACGTCTTCCGGGGGCAGCACGAGGCCGTCGTGACAGGCCCAAGCCAGTCGGAAGTCGTGACGTTGCTATGAATTCCAGGGCTTGAAGGACGCCCAAGGCGGGGTGAACGCCAGCGCAGGTTCAAGTCCCGGGCGCGGCAGTTTTGGGCGATGATTGTTTGAGAGAGGTGTGGAGGCACTAAATGTCCAACCGGAAAATCACGTTGCTGTATTTGTTCCCCATCGTGCTCATGTCGTTGCTCGTCGGCATGGTGATCGCGTCTCGCCTCGATCTGTCGCCGCAGTCCGGCGCTCAGACGTCGGTGGCGCCGCCGATGAACAGCGCGCCGTTAACGGGCGCCCTCACTGCATCGACATTTCGCGATGTGGCGAAGCTCGTGTCGCCAGCCGTGGTGAACATCCGCACCGAATCGCGACAGCGCACGCAGGATCTCTCAGAGTTCTTCGGCGGGGGCGGCAATAGCGATCTCTTCGAACGCTTCTTCGGTCAGCCAGGGCCCGGGCGTGGGCAGGGGCAGGGGCAGGGGCAGGGGCGGGGTCAAGGGCAGGGCCAGGGAGGCCGTTCCCGCGAACAACTGGTCCAGGCCGCCGGCACCGGCTTCATCATCGACAAAGCGGGGTTCATCCTGACCAACAACCACGTGGTCGAGGGCGCTACGAAGATCGCCGTTTCGCTCTACGGTGAAGACGACGACCAGGAGTACGACGCGCGTATCGTCGGCCGCGATCCCCTGAGCGACAGCGCGCTCATCGAGCTCACCGAGAAGCCGAATCACACGCTTCCCGAGGTGAAGTTCGGTGACTCGTCGCAGATGCAGCCAGGCGATTGGGTCCTCGCCATCGGGAACCCGTTCGGCCTCGAACACACCGTCAGTGTCGGCGTCATCAGCGGCCTCGAGCGTCCCTTCGAAGTGGCGGCTCAGCGCCAAGCGCAGGTGCTGCAAACCGACGCGGCGATCAATCCCGGCAACTCCGGCGGTCCGCTGCTCAACATTCGTGGCGAGGTCATCGGAATCAACACAGCGATCATCGCCGACGGCCGGCAGTCCGGAAACATCGGCATCGGCTTCGCGATTCCGAGCAACACCGTTCGCGAGCTGCTCCCGCAGCTTCGATCGGGCAAGGTGACGCGGGGGCGCATTGGCGTCCAGGTTAGACCTGTCCCCCGCGACGCAGTGGACGAGTTCGGCCTGAAGAGTCGTGACGGAGCCCTTGTCGCCGCCGTGTCTCCCGGTGGCGCTGCCCAAAGGGGCGGCGTGGAGCCAGGCGACGTCATCGTCGGCTACAACGGCAAGGCCATTCGCAACAACAACGACCTGGTCTCCATGGTCACGGCGACCAAGCCGAAGACGACGGTTCCCGTTCGAGTGATGCGGGACGGCAAAGAACAGACAGTGAACGTCACGGTGGACGAGCTCGATTTAGAAGCCGAAGGCAACGTCGCGCGTGCGGGTGACAACCGCGGTGGGGTGAGCCCCGAGCAGCAGGCGAGCACCGGCTTCGGCATGACCCTCGACACGGTGACTCCGGAGATGGCGCGCCAGCTGCGACTGGAGAATGCCCGCGGTGCCGTCATCACCGAGATCGAGCCCCAGAGTCCCGCCGCGCGCGCCGGGTTGACGGCGGGCGACGTGATTCTTCGCGTCGGCCGGGCCCCGGTAGCGTCGGTGGCGGATGCCCAGCGAGAGCTCGCGAAGGTACCGTCCGGCGGCACCGCGTTTCTACGTATCACGCGCAACGGTCAAGAAACCTTCGTGCCTGTGACGAAAGAGTAGGCAGTAGGCAGTGAGCAGCAGGCCGTAAGCGATCTATCATCGGTAGCCGGAGGCCCTCGGGCCTCCGGCTCGTTACCGATGCTCGAACGCGAAGTCAAACTCTCCTTCGACACTCCAGACCATGCCCGGTTGGCTATCGCCGCCACCGGCGCGGCGCTCGTCAAACCCAGACGTCTTCAAGAGGACGCACTCTTCGACACGGGTGAGCAGGCCCTTCGCGGTCGGCGCTGCATGCTGCGAGTCCGCACGGAGATGGGACGAAGTCTCCTGACCTTCAAGGCTCCTGGTACTGCCCGGCACGATGAAAGTCCGCGAGGAGCACGAGACGGAAGTCAGCGACGGCGGGGCGCTGTTGCGCGTGCTCGAGGGGCTCGGGCTGCAGGTGTGGTTTCGTTATGAGAAGTATCGAGAGGAGTACGCGGGCCAGGATGTGACCGTTGCGCTCGATGAAACCCCCGTTGGCACGTACGTGGAAATCGAGGGCAGCGAGAGCGGGATTCTGGCGATGACGCGGGCGCTTGGTCGGACGCCGGACCACTTCATCCTCGACTCCTATCGAGGCCTGTTCCTGAAGCATTGCGAAAGTGCCGGACTCACCAGCACCGACATGCTCTTTAACGGCGCATGATTCCCGCCCTCGTCCTGACGGCTGGCCTGGCGACGCGCCTTCGGCCGCTTTCGCTCGTCAAAGCCAAGGCGGCGTTTCCCGTTGCGGGAGAACCGCTGATTACTCGCATCCTCCGCTCGCTGTCGGCTGCCGGCGTGACGGAGGCCGTCCTCAACTTGAACCACCTGCCGCACACGCTGACGGCGGTCGTCGGAGACGGCGCAGAGCTCGGGCTGCGCGTTCGGTATTCATGGGAAACGCCCGTCCTCGGCTCAGCGGGCGGACCGCGACGAGCCCTTCCGATCCTTGGCGCGCCCACCTTCCTCGTCGTCAACGGCGACACGATCGCCACAATGGACGTCGGCGCCCTGGTTGAACACCATCGACGTTCGGGCGCGCTCGTGACGATGGGCGTCGTCCCCAATACGATGCCGGACAAATACGGCGGCGTTCTCACGGGCGAGGATGGGGCTGTCACCGGCTTCCGGAAACGCGGGGCGCCAGGGCCCTCCTTACATTTCGTATTCGCACAAGTCGTCGAGGCGGCGGCATTCGATACGGTGCCACCCGACCAGCCGTACGAGTCAGTCGGGGCGCTCTATCCCGCGCTCATCGCGTCGAGGCCGGGGTCGATCCGGGTGTTCCAGTCGAACGCCGAGCATTACGACATCGGCACCGTATCCGACTACCTCGACACGTCTCTGAGCTTCGCTGACCGGGAGGGTCGCGGCCTGTCGATGGGAAACCGCACCAGCATCGAACCAACCGCTCGAGTCGAGCGCTCGATCCTGTGGGACGATGTCGTGGTTGAAGCGGGCGCCATGCTTCGAGAGTGCGTGGTGACCGACGGCGTGCGAGTGCCCGCAGACACGTCGTGGCACGGTGTCACGATGCGAGTCGCCACCGGTGCGCTTGCCCCAGGCGAGAAGCGCATCGGAGAGCTTGCTGTAGGCTCGATATCGATGAACGAATGATCGATCGATCCATAGACACATCTTGTATGAAACGATCAATCATCGATCATCGTTCATCGTTCATCGATCCATCGTCATCGTTCATCGTTCCGTCGTCATCGTTCATCGACTAGAGATGAGTGCAGACCCTCGCATCGATCAGTTCCTGGCTGAAAACGGCTGGACCGGACCCGGCGTGACCGTCGTGCCGCTGAGCGGAGACGCCTCGGATCGGCGGTACTTCCGCGTGCTCATGCGCGACGAGCCCTCGCGCGTGCTCGCCGTGCACCCAGGGCCGATCGAGTTCGACGGCCTTACGTTCGTCAATGTGGCGCGTCTGCTGACGGAAATGCCCGTGCCGGTGCCGCAGATTCTCGGGCACTCGGACGCGCTTGGCATCATCGCGCTCCAGGATCTTGGCGACGTGACGCTTCAAGCGCATCTTGGAGCGGCATCGCGGGCCGAACACTCGGCGCTCTATCGCCAGGCTGTTGCGCTGATCGAAACACTCCAGCGTCGCGGCGCCGCGCTCGCGGCGCCCCGCTACGTTCCGTATGGCGTCGCGTTCGACGTCGAAAAGCTGACCTGGGAGCTCCAGTTCTTCGCCAAGCACTTCCTCGAGGCCTATCGAGGTACCTCGCTCACAGCGGCGCAGAGAACGGCGCTGGCTGCAGAGTTCGCGACCATCGCAGAAGAGTTGGCGGCCGAGCCCCGAGTCTTATGTCATCGCGACTACCACAGCCGCAACCTCATGCTTCACGACGGCACTCTGTTTATCATCGACTTTCAGGATGCGCGCATGGGTCCGGACACGTACGACCTCGCGTCACTGCTTCGCGATTCGTACGTCGACTTCACGGAGCCACAGGTAGAGGAGCTGATTGCGTTCTTTCTGGCCCTCCGCGGTGCGCGCGCCGACGCCGGCTCCTCGGCGAGCGAGGTCCGTCAGTTCCGCAGCCGCTTCGACCTCATGACGCTGCAGCGAAACTTGAAGGCCCTGGGGACGTTCGGCTTCCAGACGACCTCACGTGGAAACACGGTATACATCCAGTACATCCCTCGAACACTGACCTATGCACGGGCGAATCTGGAGCGCTATCCACGATTCGCGCGCCTGCGAGAGATCCTGTCCGGGCATCTCGAAGAACTGCGGTAGGAGTCCGCAGTCCGCAGAGGAGCTCGTCTCTGCTTCCTCTGCGGCCACGTAGCACTAGAATGGTGGCGTGGCTCTCCCAGCGAGCGACAGACGGTTCGGCGTTTCCACGCATCTGTTTCACGGGCAGCGGTTGACCCGCGAGCACCTGGTGCACGTGGCCGCGCACGGGTTCGAGGCGATTGAGGTGTTCGCGACGCGGTCGCACTTCGACTATCGGAGCACGGAGGCGGCTGCGCGGCTGGCCGAATGGCTGTCGGACACGCGTCTCGCCATGCATTCGATCCACGCGCCGATCGTCGAGGCCGTCAGAGACGGCCAATGGCTCGGGTCATTTTCGACTGCCGACGGTGATGAGACACGGCGGCGCGCGGCGGTGGCAGAGGTGGCAGCCGCGCTGGCGGTTGCGCGCACGGTTCCCTTTCAGTACCTCGTCGTGCATCTGGGCGTGCCCTCGTCGGTACAACCGGCCTCCTCCGACAATCAGCTCGACGCAGCCGTGCGAAGCGTCGAGGAGATCGTCGATCTCGCGTCGGATGTTGGCGTGCGGGTTGCCGTCGAGGTCATGCCGAACAAGTTGTCGAGCGCGGAGGCCCTGACGCGACTCATCGAAGATAGGCTCGACGGGACGAACGTGGGCGTCTGCTTCGATTACGGCCATGCGAACTTGATGGGCGACGTGGGCGAGGCAATTGAAGCCCTGTCTGGACACCTGTGGACGACCCACGTGCACGACAATCTCGGCCAGCGCGACGACCACCTGCCACCATTTGCCGGCTCAATCGACTGGGAAGCCGCGATGATGGAAACTCAGAAAATCGGCTACGACGACGTGCTGATGTTCGAGGTGGCGGACGCCGGCGATCCCGTGGACATGCTGCGACGTTTGGCAGCCGCGCGGCAGCGTCTCGAGAAGGGCCTTGTGACATTCTGAGCCAATGCGCATCTACATCGACGACATCGCCCGGCACGAAGGCCAGCCGGTCACCATTCACGGATGGCTGCACAATCGCCGATCAAGCGGGAAGATCCATTTCCTGATCGTTCGCGATGGCACGGGCTTCATTCAGGCGGTCATGTCGAAGGCGGCGGTGGGCGACGAGGCGTTCGCGAACGCCGACCATCTGTCGCAGGAAACGTCACTGTCGGTGACCGGCACCGTACGTGCCGACACCCGCGCCAAGGGAGGCTACGAGCTCGACGTCCAGCGCGTGGACGTACACGGGGAGTCGCACGACTTTCCGATCACCCCCAAGGAACACGGCGTCGATTACCTGATGGATCGGCGTCATCTGTGGATCCGATCGGAACGACAGGCCGCCATCCTCCGCGTTCGTCACGAAGTCGTCAACGCGGTGCGCGACTTCTTCAACGGCCGCGGATTCATCCTCTGCGACACGCCGATCTTCACGCCGGCCGCGTGTGAGGGCACGAGCACGCTCTTCCCTGTTCAGTACTTCGACGACACCACCGCGTTTCTGACGCAGAGCGGGCAGCTCTACAACGAGGCCAACGCGATGGCGCTCGGCAAGGTGTACTGCTTCGGGCCAACCTTCCGTGCGGAGAAATCGAAGACACGGCGTCATCTCACCGAGTTCTGGATGGTCGAGCCTGAAATGGCCTACGCCGACCTCGAAGACGTGATCGAGCTGGCCGAAGGGCTGATTACCACGGTCGTGGCACGTGTCCTCGACAAGCGCCGCGCCGAGCTTCGCCTGCTCGAACGCGACACGTCGAAGCTCGAAAGCATTACGGCTCCGTTCCCCCGGCTGCGTTACGATGAGGCCGCGAAGATCCTGCAGGAGCATGGCCTGCCCTTTCAGTACGGCACCGATCTTGGCGGCACTGACGAAACCGTCTTGTCCGAGCAATTCGATCGGCCCGTATGCATCACGCACTACCCGGCGAGCGTGAAGGCTTTCTACATGAAGCCGGATCCCGGCGAACCAGACAAGGCTTTGTGCGTGGACGTACTTGCACCCGAAGGCTACGGCGAGATCATCGGCGGCGGCCAGCGACTCGACGATCTCGACATGCTGTTCGAGCGGATCAAGGCACACGATCTGCCGCAAGAGGCCTTCGAGTGGTATCTGGATCTCCGTCGCTATGGCACCGTGCCGCACGGCGGATTCGGCATGGGCATCGAGCGATGCGTCGCGTGGATCTGCAAGCTCGAACATGTGCGTGAAACCATCCCATACCCTCGAATGTTGTACCGTTTGTACCCGTAGAAACCACGAAGGACACGAAGATCTCGAAGGGCACAAAAACAAGGCTGAGTCTTCGTGTTCTTCGAGACCTTCGTGATCTTCGTGGTTGAGGACTGATGAAAATCGGCATGATCTCGCTCGGCTGCCCAAAGAACCTCGTCGACTCCGAGGTGATGCTGGGCCTCGCCCAGCAGGCCGGTCACGAGCTGACCCGCGACGCGGCCGGCGCCGACGTGCTCATCGTCAACACGTGCGCCTTCATCGACAAGGCGAAGCAGGAGTCCATCGACACCATCCTCGAGATGGCCGAGCACAAGAAGACTGGACGATGCCGCACGCTCGTCGTCACCGGATGTATGGCGGAGCGGTATCGCGACGAGCTGCGCGAGCAGATTCCTGAGATTGACGCCGTGCTGGGGACGGGGGAAGTCCCGGAGATTGTCAGAGTGTTGGGATCAGGGATCGGGGGTCAGGGATCGGGAGGGCGTCGGGTCATTCAGCTATTGCGCTCGAACGGCGAACCTGTGAACCCCCGATCCCCGATCCCCGATCCCCGATCCCTTCCCAGTTACATCTACGACGCCGACACGCCTCGCCTTCTGGCCACGCCGCGCCACTACGCCTACGTGAAGATCGCCGAAGGCTGCGACTACAAATGCGCCTTCTGCATCATTCCGACGCTTCGGGGCCACTACCGAAGCCGCTCGATTGACTCGATCGTCCGGGAAGCCCATGCGCTCGCCGAACAAGGCGTCAAGGAATTGCTCCTCATCTCGCAAGACACGAGCTTCTATGGCAACGATCGCGGTGCGCGCGGTGAGCTTCCCCGTCTGCTGCGGGCTCTCCAGGGCGTCAATGGCATCGAGTGGATTCGAATGTTGTACCTCTACCCCACCACGATCGGCGACGACGTCCTGGACGCGATGGCGGAGAGCGACAAGGTGTGCCGGTACATCGATCTTCCGCTGCAGCACGCGTCGGACGCCGTGCTCAAGCGGATGAAGCGCCCGGGCACCCGCGCGACCTACGAGCGGCTTCTTGACCGCATCAGACGCCGGCTTCCCGCGGTCACGCTCCGGACCACGTTCATTGTGGGGTTCCCAGGCGAGACGGATGCGGAGTTTGCCGAGCTTCGGGACTTCCTGGACGTCATCGCGTTCGACCACGTCGGGGTCTTCACCTACTCCCATGAAGAGGGAACCTCAGCGCACACCCTGGACGACGACGTCCCGGCCGGAACCAAACGGCAACGCCAGTCCTCGCTCATGACTCGTCAGAAGGCCATCGTCGGGCGGGCCCACAAGGCTCGTGTGGGAGAGCAGGTTCGGCTGCTCGTCGATGGACCTGCCACCGAACATGAGCTGGTGCTCCGGGCACGGCTGCCGGGACAGGCGCCGGACATCGATCCCGTGGTCTTCTTGACCGACTGCGACCCCTCGGAACTATCGCCAGGCCAGTTCATCGACGCACAGCTTGTCGCCAGCCGGGGCTACGACCTGGTGGCGCGGCCACTCACTGAGCTACCGGCTAGTAGTGCGCCAGTGGTATGCTCTAGGGTCACCTAGACGGAGGAAGACTCCAAGGTGGGCTCGTGCCCACTTTTTTTGTTTCAGGCTGGGTGCGTGCAGCCGCTGGAGCACATTCGCGCGATCGCTGAACGGGTTGCCGCCGACCGCGGGCTGGAGATTTGGGACATCCAGAGCCGTCGCGAGGCGGCAGGACACGTGGTGAGAGTGTTTATCGATCGGCCGGGCCCAGCGGCCACGCCGGAGGAGAGTGTCAGCATCGAAGACTGCGAGCAGGTCAACCGGGAGATGAGCACGATCCTCGACGTCGAGGACCCCCTCCCTTTTGCCTACGTGCTCGAGGTGTCGTCGCCGGGGCTCGACCGGCCCCTGCGTGGCGCGGATGAATACCGGCGGTTCGCCGGACGCCTCGCCAAGATCGTGGTGCGCGAGGCGGTAGATAACCAGAAGGCGTTCGAGGGCCGGCTGCGCGGTGTCGACGAAGACGCGGTGCTGCTCGAGGCGCCGAACGGACGGATGCACAGGCTGCCACTGCGGCTCATCGCTCGCGGCCGGCTCGAAGTGGAGTTCTAGAAGACAACATGCAAAACCCGCTGATGCAAACGATCGAGGCGCTCGCCAAGGAAAAAGGGATCGAGGCCGACACGATCATCACCGCCATCGAGGATGCCGTCCTCACCGCATCGCGCAAGTATTACAAGACGAACGAGAACTTGAAGACCCGATTCAACCAGGAAACGGGTCAGGTCGATCTGTTCGCCACCAAGCACATCGTGTCGGAAGTCACGAACCCCGCCACCGAGATCTCACTCAAGGACGCGCAAGAGCTCTATGGCGAGGAAGCGGAAGTCGACATGGAGATCGAGTTCCCCAAGCGAACCGACGTGCTCGGCCGGATCGCGGCCCAAACGGCCAAACAAGTGATCTTCCAGAAGGTCCGTGAAGCCGAGCGCGAGCACATCTTCGCGGAATACAACGACCGCGTAGGCGAGGTGATCAATAGCACCGTCAAGCGGTTCGAGAACGGCGACCTGATCGTCGAAATTGGCCGTGTCGAAGCCATCCTCTCGCGCAAGGAGCAGTCGCGCGCCGAGAGCTACACGCCCGGAGAGCGGATTCGCGCGGTCATCAAGGGTGTCAACCGCGGAGCGAAGGGACCCCAGATCATTCTGTCGCGGACAGACCCGGCACTCCTCATCAAGCTCTTCGAGCAGGAGGTCCCCGAGATCTACGACGGCACGGTCATGATCCGCGGCGCTGTCCGTGAGGCCGGCGATCGTGCCAAAGTCGCCGTGTTCTCACGGGAGCGCGACGTGGACCCGGTCGGCGCCTGCGTTGGAATGAAGGGCACGCGCGTCCAGGCCATCATCCGCGAGCTTCGCGGCGAGAAAATCGACATCGTCGAATGGTCGGAGGACCCGATCGCGTTCGTGATGAACGCCTTGAGTCCGGCGAAGGTGCAGCGCGTGTCGATCATCGACGATCGGGATCGTGTGATGGAGGTCGTGGTCGAGGACAAGCAGCTCTCGTTGGCGATCGGGAAAAAGGGCCAGAACGTGCGCCTGGCCGCCAAGCTGACAGGCTGGAGGATCGACATCAAGAGCGAGGAAGAAAAGCGCAAGGAAGTTGAAGCGCAGTTCGGCGCGCTCGAGGCGGGCGAGGGAGACGCAACCGAAGCGACGCCCGAATCGATCCTCGAGACGACCGAAGAAGCGGCGGCGGGCGCAGCGACCGGCGCCGACGATCACGGTCAGGTCGCTGAGGCAGCCGCGGATCCTGCTGCGGCGGATGACGCACCTGACGAAGCCGGCAACGGCGAGACGAACGTTTAAGGCGAAGGAATCACTTGGCAACGGTTCGGATATACAAGGTCGCTGAACTGCTCGACACATCGAGCCAAGACGTGCTCGCCCTGCTCAAGAAGGAGCACGGGATCGAGCTCAAGAGTGCCTCGAGCACGATCGAAGAGGTCGTGGCGCGCTCATTCGTCGAGCGGGTTGCGCGTCAGCGCAACATCTCGCTCCCGGGCGGCGACATGTTCGCCGAGCATCCCGTTCCAGCCAAGGGCGGTGGTGCGAAAAAGGCACCGACGCCGAAGAAGGTCGAGCCGCCGAAGGTGACAGCACCCGTGCTCGGACCGCCTCGACTGGTGAAGGTGGTCAGGCCGATTACGCCACCAACCGAGGACGCACCGCCAGTTCAAGTACAGGACCCACCGCCTGAAGCGGCGGCCGAGGCGTTCTTTGCAGAGCCAGTCGAAGAAGAAGCACCGCTGGCGGTCGTCGACGAGGCTCCGGTACCCGAGGTGGAGGTGGCGGCGCCACAGATTCCCGAAGCGCCGACGCCAATCCAAGAACCCGCTGTATTGGCGGCCGCCGAAGTCGTGCACGAGGCGCCCGCGAGCCCACCAGCGCTGCAGCACGCTGGACGCTTTGTCCCCCCGACTCTTCGACTGCGGATCGAGGAACCGGGTCAGCTTCCGAAGCCGGCGCGCCCGCTCGCGCCCGCGAAGCGTCCAGCGGTGTCGCAACCGAGGCTCGTGCAGCCCGCGGCGCCCGTAGCGGCGCGGCCGACGACACCAGGCGCCGTCGCGCGTCCTGGCGCGCCGGCGCAGCGACCCGGCGCGCCAGGAGCCACCCGATCGACGTACCCCCCGCCGCCACGGCCTGCGACCCCAGGCATGATCGGTGGGCCACGACCGTTGCCATCGCAGCCGGTGCGACCGCAGCAACCGGCAGGACTACCTCGTCCGGGCATGCCCGGGCAGCGCCCGCCGTTCGGCGCGAGGCCGCCGTTCCAACCGCAGCGTCCTGGCACGCGTCCCACGCACTCACGGCGGGAGCGTCCGTCCGCGCCGGCGTTTGCCGCGCCGGCCCCGCCGCCGCCGATCACTCGGACGATCACGCTGGCCGAGGGCATGACGGTAAAGGACTTGGCCGACAAGCTCGACGTGCGTGTCAAAGACGTGCTCGCAAAGCTGCTGATGAAGCGCATGATGATGAACATCAACAGCACACTCGACATCGAGGTCGCGAAGGACATCGCTCGCGAGTTCGGCGCCGAGATCGAGATGCGGAGCTTCGAGCAAGAGCTCGTCTCGGCTGAAGGCGACGAGTCCCGTCCCGAGGACGTGGTCGAGCGCGCTCCCGTCGTGACCGTCATGGGACACGTCGATCACGGGAAGACGTCGCTGCTCGACGCCATCCGCGAAACCAAGGTTGCCGAACGCGAAGCCGGCGGTATCACGCAGCACATCGGCGCCTACCACGTCGATGTCGGCGGCCGAAGCGTGGTGTTCCTCGACACGCCGGGTCACGAAGCGTTCACCTTGATGCGCGCCCGCGGCGCCAAAGTCACCGACGTCGTGGTGCTCGTCGTCGCGGCCGACGATGGCGTGATGCCGCAGACGCGCGAGGCAGTCGATCACGCGAAGGCGGCGAGTGTGCCTATCGTCGTGGCAATCAACAAGATCGACAAGCCTGGCGCGAATCTCGACAACGTGAAGCGGGAGCTCGCCGAGCTTGGTCTGCAGCCGGAAGACTGGGGCGGCACCACGGTCACCGTGCCCGTCTCGGCCAAGAAGCGGCAGAACCTCGATCAGCTTCTCGAGATGATTCTGCTCTCGACCGACATTCTCGAGCTCAAAGCCAACCCGAAGCGCAGCGCGTCGGGGACGGTGCTCGAAGCCAAGCTCGACCGCGGGCGAGGCCCCGTTGCCACCGTGCTCGTGCAAGACGGCACACTCAACGTCGGCGATAACTTCATCGCCGGTCCGGTGGTCGGCAGGGTGCGAGCGCTGATCGACGACCGGGGACGACCAGTTCGCTCGGCTGGACCATCGACTCCGGTGGAAGTCTTGGGTCTCACCAGCCTTCCACAGCCAGGCGATCCGTTCCAAACGGTGGCTGACGCGGCCAAGGCGCGACAGATCGCCACGTTTCGTCAGGCGCAGGCCAAAGAGCGCGCGCTTGGCGCGCGAGGCGGCCGCCTGACGCTCGAATCCTTGCAACAGCAAATCGCCGAAGGCAACGTCAAGGAACTCCCGATCATCGTCAAAGCTGACGTCCAGGGATCTTCCGAGGTGCTGGCCGATACGCTGACGAAGCTCTCGGACGACAAGGTCAAGATTCGTATCATCCGATCCGGTGTCGGCGCGATCAACGAGTCGGACGTGCTTCTGGCGTCGGCGTCGAATGCCATCGTCATTGGATTCAACGTGCGCCCCGATCGCAATGCTGCCGAGGTCGCCGACCGCGAAGAGGTGGACGTCCGCCTGCATTCGGTCATCTACAACGTGACCGAGGAAATCCAAAAGGGCATGGCGGGGATGCTCGAACCGACCTTCAAAGAGGTCCGTCTGGGCACCGCCGAGGTCCGCGAGGTCTTCAAAGTACCCGAAGATCGGCGCGATTGCAGGCTGTATGGTGACTGAGGGACGCATCACGCGCGCCGGCGAGACGCAGGCCCGCCTGTTGCGCGACAACGTCGTCGTCCACGAAGGCAAGATTGCGTCGCTCCGCCGATTCAAGGATGACGTCAGCGAAGTGAAGTCCGGATTCGAGTGCGGCATCGGCCTCGAGAAGTACAACGACATCAAGGTCGGCGACCTCATCGAAGTCGTGATCAACGAGCGGGTGGCTGTGACGGCCTGACCCTCGGAAACGCCCAACTCCCAACTACTTCTTGTCCAATTTCCAAGGGTTGGGAGTTCTTGGGAGTTGGGCGTTGGACAAGCGCTCTTCGAATTTGGGAATTGATTCGTGGTGATCGCCGTCCTGTCCGTCGAACTGCATATCCCCTACTCTCAATCATTGAAAGATAAGCGGATGATCCTTCGCCGCGTGACGGACCGCTTGCAGAAATTCAACGTCGCCGTCGCGGAGGTCGAGTATCACGACAAGTGGCAGCGGGCCGGCTTGGGGGTCGTGGCGATTTCGACAACAGCCGAGCACGTGGAACAGCAGCTCGCAAAAGCCGCGGACGAAATCGACCGCGTGGAGCCGGGGCTCGTGACGAGGACTGAGATAGAGTTCCTCACGTAATGTCGCCAACATTCCGTCCCGACCGCGTCGGAGACCAGATCCGCAAAGAGATCAGCGAGCTGCTGACGCGCGGTCAGGTGCACGATCCGGGCATCGGCTTCATCACGTTGACACAGGTCAAAGTGTCCCCGGATCTGCAGCTGGCGCGTGTGCATTACACGTCCCTCGGCGATGCGGCGGCGAAGCAACAGACGGCGAAAGCGCTCGAGCGCGCCACGCCCTTCCTCCGGCGGCAACTCGGAAGCCGGCTGCGCTTGCGGCGTGTTCCCGAGCTCGAGTTCCGGTTCGACGAGTCCGTTGCGCATCAGGACCGTATCGAGCAGATCCTGCGCGACCTGCACGAGCAGGAAGCACAGCGCGCCCCGGCTCCAGAGGCGGAAGCTGAACCCGCGCGCGCAGACGATCCGACCCCTCCCCCACATGACCACGACACTGAGTGAGGCCACGCCGGCCCAAGTCGCTGCCGAGATTCGGGGGCGGCAGCGGTTCGTCCTCAGCTCGCACGTGCGGCCGGACGGCGATGCCATCGGGTCGCAACTGGCGATGGTGTACGCGCTGCGCGCGATTGGCAAGGACGTTCGCATCGTCAATCGCGACCGGCCTCCGGAACCCATGCTCGTCTTTCCGGGCGCGGCCGAGATCGAGGTCGCGGATCGTGTGGAGGACACCGGCGATGCCGTCATCGTGATGGAGTGCGGCGATCTGACGCGCACGGGAGTCGCAGGACTCGAGCGCGGGTTTGTCATCAACATCGATCACCATCCCGGCAACACGATGTACGGGTCGATGAACTGGCTGGACCTCTCGGCCGCGGCGTGCGGCGAAATGGTGTTCGATCTCGTGCGCGAGCTGGGTGTTCCCCTGTCTTGTGAGATCGCAACGCACGTCTACGTCGCCATCCTGACCGACACAGGCTCCTTTCACTATTCCCACATCACCCCGCACACGTTCGACATCTGCCGGCAATGCGTGGAGGCCGGCGTCAGCCCACCGGCCGTTGCTCGGAGCATCTTCGACGCGAACAATCTTGGACGCTTGAAGCTGTTCGGCGCCGTCCTCAACAGGATGCAGCTCGACGCCAGCGGCCGCATCGCGACACTCTCTGTCGACCAACGGCTTGCGCGAGACTGCGGCGGCACCTACGACGACACCGACGGTCTCATCAACCTGCCGTTGACGGTGAAAGAGATCCTCGCGGTGGTCTTCTTCAAGGAGAGCGGGCCCGGCGACTGGCGCGTGAGCATGCGCTCGAAGGGCGTCATCGACGTGAACGCCATCGCGAAGGAGTTTGGCGGCGGCGGCCACAAGAATGCGTCTGGGTGCAGCGCCCCGGGACAGTTCGAGGAGCTGAAAACGCTGTTCGAGCAGAAGCTGACAGAGCAGATCCTCAAGGCCGACGTCTAACCACGAAGGGCACGAAGGGCACGAAGGGCACGAAGGGCACGAAGATCACGAAGAATACGAATGCCATTGACTTCCAACCGTCGCCGTTTCTGATGTTTCGGAGTCTTCGTGCCCTTCCTGATCTTCGTGTTCTTCGTGGTTAAAGTATGGACGGAGTGCTGGTCATCGACAAGCCCACGGGCATCACGTCGCATGATGTCGTGGCCGTCGCCCGGCGGACGCTGCGCGAGAAGCGAGTGGGGCACATTGGAACGCTTGACCCGTTGGCGACCGGGGTGCTTGGGCTCGTGTGCGGGCGCGCGACGCGCCTCGCCCAGTTTCTGAGCGCGGCCGACAAAGACTACGAGGCGACGATCCGATTCGGCCTTGTCACCGACTCGTACGACGTGACCGGCAATGTGGTCGAGCAATCGGAGAAGCAGCCCTCGGGCGAGATGGTCGCCCGCGCGATCGCGTCGCTGCGTGGCGAGTACGCCCAGGTGCCGCCGCCCTACTCGGCCAAGCAAGTCGATGGGCGGCGGGCCTACAAGCTGGCCCGCCGTGATGAGCCTGTCGAGCTACGCCCGGTGAGCGTCCGCGTCGCTCGCGCAGATCTTCTCGAGTTCACGGGCGTCTCGGCGACCGTCGCAATCACGTGCTCGGCCGGCTTCTACGTCCGGTCGTTCGCGCACGAGCTCGGCCAGCTGGTCGGCACGGGAGCCTGCCTGACCGCATTGCGGCGAACGCGAAGCGGCGAGTTCACCCTGTACTCGGCTCAGCGGCTCGAAGCAATGAGCGAGGATGGACTCATCCCTATGGGGCGGTTGCTGACTGAGCTTCCGGCGGTCCTCGTCAACGCCTTAGGGCAGGATTACGTCTCGCATGGCAGGGAGCTGAACCCGGGGGACTATGTGGCGGGACTCGGGGCTCGGGACTCGCGGCTCGGGACTCGCGGCTCGGGACTCGCGGCTCGGGACTCGATGATTGCCCCGGTTCACTGGGTGCGCGTGCTCGATGGCGACGGATCTCTGTTGGCACTGGCGAGGCCCGGCGCCGTGCCGGGTGCTTTGCATCCTTCAGTCGTACTGATTTAAGATAATAAGTCTTTTGAAGAAAGATATTTAGCAACCGTACGGCGGATCGGTGACTGAGCCTTCGGCTAGGTCAAAGGGCAAAGGTCAAACGTGAGGGCAAGGTACCGATACCTGCACCTACCCCTCACCTTTGACATTTGACCTTTGACCTGACAAGCCTCAGTAGTTTTCTGAGCCGCTCGTGGAGGATCGAGCTGTGGCGTTTACCAAGGAACGCAAGACTGGGATTATCGGAACCTACAAGACGCACGAGAGCGACACGGGTTCACCTGAGGTTCAGGTGGCGCTACTGAGCGAGCGCATCAACTACCTGACCGACCACTTCAAGTCACACGCGAAGGATCATCATTCCCGTCGGGGCCTCCTCAAGCTCGTCGGCCAACGCCGGCGCCTGCTCGACTACCTGAAGGGCAAAGACTCCGGGCGCTACGCGGAACTCATCAAGCGCTTGGGTATTCGCAAGTAGACATCTGTTGGGATCAGGGATCAGGGATCGGGGATCAGAGATGGGCGTTCAACCTTCAAGGTTCAGACGTCCCGGATCCCTGATCCCTGATCCCCGTACCCTGGTCATGCACTTCCTGCATCCTTACTGAGAAACCTCCTATGCATAAAGTCAATCTGCAGAGGCGCGAGATCCGCATCGGCTCGCGCACGCTGTCTCTCGAGACCGGCAAACTCGCCAAGCAGGCCCACGGCGCAGTAGTCGTTCGATCGGGCGACACGATGGTCCTGGTCACGGCCTCGCGCGCGTCGAACCCGCGGGACGTAGACTTCTTGCCGCTGACGGTGGACTACCGCGAATACGCGTACGCGTCCGGTCGCATCCCTGGCGGGTTCTTCAAACGCGAAGGCAAGGCCGCTGAAAAGGAAGTGCTTACGAGCCGGCTGATCGATCGCCCGGTGCGGCCGCTGTTTCCGTCTGGCTGGCGCTTCGAGACGCAGATCATCGCGCTCGTGTTGTCGGCCGACACCGACAACGACCCCGACGTGCTGGCTATCACCGGGGCATCGGCCGCACTGGCCATTTCCGAGCTCCCCTTCGAGAAGACGGTGGGTGGCGTGCGCGTGGGTTTCGTAAACGGGGAGTACATCATCAACCCGACCTACGAAGAGCGGAAGCAAAGCAGCCTTGACCTGATCGTCGCCGGCACCAAGGACGGCATCGTGATGGTTGAAGCAGGCGCGAAACAGGTGCCCGAGAAGCAGGTGGTAGGCGCGCTCGAAGCCGCGCACAACGCCATCAAGCAGATCGTGGCGGGTATCGAGGATATGAAGGCGGCCATCGGGAAGAAGAAGCTCGCGGTCCCAGAGAGGACGATCCCTCCAGAGTTTCACCAGAACGTCGAGAAGAAGGTGCTTGGTCCGCTGGCTGACGCCATGCGCATCAAGGACAAGCTCCAGAGCTACGGTCAGGTTGACCGGGTGCACGCCGACCTGCTCGCATCGCTTACCGAAGGGGACGCACAGCAGAAGAAAGATGCCGAGCACATCTTCCACGAGCTGCAGGAAAAGGTCATGCGTGACGAGGCGCTCGAGCGCGGCGTCAGGCTCGATGGACGCCAGTTTGACGAGATTCGCCCAATCTGGACCGAGACTGGGGTACTACCGCGCGTGCACGGCTCTGTAGTGTTCACGAGAGGCGAGACGCAGGCGCTCGTGAGCTGCACGCTCGGCACGGCCGACGACCAGCAGAAGGTCGAGCACGTAACCGGCGAGCAGTACAAGCGCTTCATGCTGCACTACAATTTCCCGCCGTTCTCGGTCGGCGAGGTTGGCCCGCAGCGAGGCCCTGGGCGCCGCGAAGTGGGACACGGCGCGCTCGCGGAGCGCGCGCTCGCGCCAATGATTCCGCCAGAGGAGAAGTTCGCCTACACGGTTCGCCTGGTGTCGGACATTCTCGAGTCGAACGGTTCCTCGTCGATGGCGTCAGTCTGTGGCGGGTCGATGGCCATGATGGATGCCGGTGTCCCCATCGTATCCCCGGTGGCGGGCATTGCGATGGGGCTGATCATGGACGAGAAGACCGGGAAATACGCGGTCTTGTCGGACATCGCCGGCGCCGAGGACCACTATGGCGACATGGACTTCAAGGTTGCTGGCACGGCAGACGGCATCACCGCACTGCAGATGGACATCAAGGTCACCGGCATCACGTCGGAGATCATGGCCAAGGCGCTCGAGCAGGCTCGGGCCGGCCGGCTGCACATCCTGGGCGAGATGGCCAAGACGCTCGATGTAACGCGTGGCAACATGTCGGCGTTTGCGCCGCGCATCGTGACGATCAAGATTCCCGTCGACAAGATCCGCGACGTCATCGGCCCCGGCGGCAAGATGATCCGCAGCATCATCGAACGAACCGGCGTGAAGATCGACGTCGAAGACAACGGCCAGGTCAACGTGGCCTCCGCGGATGGAGAATCGGCCGCCAAGGCGATCTCCATTATTCAGGAGCTGACGGCCACCGCGGAGCTGAACAAGACGTACATGGGCAAGGTGCAACGGATCACAGACTTCGGCGCCTTCGTCGAGATCATGCCGGGCACAGACGGCCTGCTGCACGTCTCTGAGATCGCCAATCATCGCGTCAAGGACGTACGAGACGAGTTGAAGGAGGGTCAGCAGCTTCTGGTCAAGGTGATCAACATCGATCCGACCGGCAAGATCAGACTCAGCCGTAAGGCCCTATTGCAGGAAGAGGCTCCGAAGGTCTAGGGTTAGGTGAGGCCTGCCCTGTCGAGGGAATCGGCGGGCACGCCCACACCTATGCCAATCACGAGACGATCGTTCGGACTGCTGATTGGGGTCGGCGTGTCGCTAGCATCTCTGGTCACGATGGGCCGCGCTGCTTCGAACGTGTCCGCTCAGGAGCAGGCGCCCAACCGCCGAGAGTTCACGCTCACTGCCAAAGACTTCCGATTTTCACCCGACCGGATCGAGGTCGCGCGCGACGATATCGTCAAGCTAACCGTGCGGAGCGGAGACGTCGCCTACAGCATCACCATCGACGAATACCGCATCTCGAAGCGCGTGCCCGCAGGCGGAACCGTGACATTCGAGTTCCGGGCGGACCGCCAGGGCTCGTTCCCGTTTTATTCGAATCTAACCGGTGACGCTCGCCACGCAGACACGCGCGGAGCGCTCGTCGTACGCCCTCGCTGAACCTACCCGTTCCGGTCGCGGCCGAGTCGTTGTTCGGTCACCCAATGCTCGCTCACGACACCAAGGTCAGGGTCCTTGTCGCGTCGAAACCACGACCGCGCAAAGGCGAGGACCGCAATGACGACGCCGACACCGATCGCGACCGATAGCGTGATCATCTCAAGTCCCTTCGCTCTGTCGTGTGGTTGACTACAGGGCTTTGATGAGGGAGCACCCGGGAGGAGAAAGACGGCCAGGTGGCTCAGGAAAGCGGTGCCTCACCATGATAGGCCACTTACGACGCCAACACAACACGTCAGCGAGTTCTTGTCGCGGCGTCCTGCTCCGCCTGTTGTTCGACCCTGGATCCATCGAGCATGCCCACCATTAGATGGAAGTTCCCCTCGTGACACGCGAACTCATAGAGTGTTTCCCGACGTTGATGCAGCGGCATCATGGCCGTCCACGGTTTCGTCCACGTGGTGGGGTCGTTGATCGTCATCTCGTAGTTGATCGTGTCGGGAGCAACCCGGGTGAACCGCTCGACCACGCGTAAGCCCTCCGTCGATCCCATGAAGTAGCTCTTGGGTGAAAAATTCGTGGTTTCGACGATGAGCGTGTTCGCTTCCCAACGGCCCCGCGAGTCGCCATTCCATTGCCGCAGGCCCTCGGCGATGTGGGGTCGGCCATCCAGCGGAATCACTCGAGCCTCGTGGCCGGTCTCGGAGTACAGCACCACATAGCCAGGCGCTTGCACGATCTGGTAGTAACTGAGGTCGCCGGCGCCGTAGCGCCCTCCAAGCCTCGGGACGCTCCACGAGATGCACCGCAGCGCGTTGCCGATGTCGGCCGCCACAGCCGGGCGTCGAAACGCCGCCGCCTCTGCCAACTGCCGTCGCCGGCCCTCCGGTGTAAGCGAAGGAAGCCGCCCATCGGGCGGATCCACGATCAGTGACGTTCTGTTGTCGAACGCCAGATCGGCCATGCCGTCTGCGCCGTGCGTGGCATTCGGGTTCGTGTACTTCTCCGGGTTCGCCAAGACGGCCTGGAAGATTCCGTCTCCGACGGCGAAGTCTCCGTCACCGTTCTTGAAGAGCCGATCGGCGCGCTTTCTCATCTCGGTCACTTCCTCGTCGGTGAGACGCGCGCGACCTTCGAACACCTTCGGCCGTTCAAGCGGTGTGGCGCTGTTGCTCAGCCACACCCCTTGCAAGTCAGGTTGACCGTCGACGGTGCGAGGAGGAGCCCAGGTCTGACCGACGACTGGGTGCGGCGTCAGCCACGCGATGGCGACCAGGGCCGCAAGTCGAACGCACACGCGATGGCTCATAGGAACTCCGCCGTTAATCTATACCCCCTCTCCTCGTCGCGGCAAGAGCGGCGGGATGCTACCATCACGGCGTCTGTGAAAGAATCGCGTCAACGCCCAACGGCTGTCGCTCGACCAACCTCCGACTCCCAAGGAAGCGCTGGCGAACGCTTGGGAGTTGGGCGCGCGCCAGACGTTGGAAGTTGGAAGTTGACGGAATTCTTCTCGGGCTTTTACACGGCCCCGTTGAGGTTGAGCATGGCCCTGAGACGATGTGTCGTGATCGTGATGCTCGTCGCAGCGTCGACGGCGCTTGATGTGCTGGCACACGCCCAGAGCGGGGACAAGTTCACCGCGAGGCTTGCGTGGGTGCCGATAAGCGGCACCGAGCGCGCGGGCGTCTCCGGAAAAGGGTCTGTGACTGCCACGCTCTCCGGCAGAACGCTTGCGATCACTGGATCATTCGATGGCCTCGTGGCTCCGGCCACGGTGGCACGGCTGCATCAAGGAATCGCGAAGGGTGCGCGTGGTGCTGCGATCTCCGATTTGACGATCACAAAGGCGACAAGCGGTACGATCTCCGGATCGGTGATGCTGAACGCCGAGCAGCTCGAGAGCCTCAAGCAAGGCAAGCTCTACATTCAGGTACATAGCGAGAAGGGCGTTGCGCCGGACGGTAGCAATCTGTGGGGTTGGTTTCTGCGATAGCGACCCCCGCGCGGGCTGAAGCCCGCGCGCTACGAACACGTGGGAGTGCGACAATGCTTGGTCTGAAGAAACTTTCCCTCCTGGCTGTGGCTGTGGCGTTCGCGTCGAGCGTCATGCTCACGGCCGGCCGCCAGGCACCCATTGCGGGACCGTTCACGGCCGAGCAGGCGACGGCTGGTCGTATCGCCTATCAGGACAACTGCTCGAGCTGTCACGGGGCAGATCTGACCGGGGCCCCGGCGCTTGCAGGCGCGGCGTTCCTCGGAGGCTGGGGTAGTCGAACGACCCGCGAGTTGCTGGGTCAGATGCAAGCGAGCATGCCGTCGGACAGACCTGGCGCCCTTCCCGAGCAGACCTACGTCAACATCGCTGCCTATATCCTTCAAGTCAACGGCGGGGTCGCCGGAGCTCAGCCACTCACGATGGTGACAACGGTTCCGATCGGATCGGTTGTACGGTCGGCCGCGCCGACCGCGCAAGCCGTCGCACCGGCGCCGGCGGGCGCCCGAGCCGGTGGTCCAGGAGGTGCCAGCGCGCAGGCTGGAGCGGCCCAGGCCGCCGGGCGCGGGCAACCACAGCCTGTTCGAACGGGCCTCACCGTAGCCGGCGAAGTGAAGAATTACGTCCCGGTCACCGACGCGATGCTTCGCACTCCCCCGCCCAACGATTGGCTGATGCTTCGGCGCGACCAGTACGCATCGAGCTACAGCCCTCTGACGCAGGTCACACGCGACAACGCCGGTGATCTGCAACTGGCCTGGGTAGCGCCCATGAACGAGGGCGGTACGAATCAGCCGTCCCCACTCGCTCACAACGGAACGATCTTTCTCAACAACACAAACGGCATCGTCCAAGCGCTCGACGGAAAGACCGGCGACCTGGTGTGGGAACAACGCCTTGGCGTGAACCTCGCCATGCGCGGCATGTCGCTCTACGACGACAAGCTGTTCGTCGCGTTGAGCAATGCGCACTTGGTTGCGCTCGACGCGCGAACCGGAAAGGTGGTCTGGGACGTGCCGATGCCCGATGGCCGCGGCAGCTCGAGCGGCCCATTGGTGGCTCGTGGCAAGGTCATCCAGGGCATGGGCGGGTGCCAGCAATACATCGCGCAGAAGTGCTTCATCAGCGCTTACGATGCCGCAACGGGAAAGCAGTTGTGGCGATTCAACACCGTCGCCGTGGACGGCGAGCCGGGGGGTGATTCGTGGGGCGCGCTCTCGAGCCTGTACCGCGCGGGCGGCGAGACGTGGATCACAGGAAGCTACGATCCCGACCTGAACCTGACCTACTGGGGTACGGCTCAAGCGAAGCCGTGGATGCCCATCAGCCGTGGCATGTACACGCTCGACAAGGCGCTGTACACGAGCTCGACATTGGCTCTCGATGCAGAGACCGGAAAGCTCGCATGGCACTACCAGCACGCCCCGGGCGAGGCATTGGACCTCGACATCGTCTTCGAGCGCGTGCTCGTTGATGCCGGCGGTCAGAACCTGGTCTTCACGGTTGGGAAGGACGGCGTCTTGTGGAAGCTCGATTGAAAGAGCGGCAAGTACCTGGGCCACAAGGAGACCATCTTTCAGAACGTCTGGGAGAGCTTCAATCCGCAGACGGGCCTACCGCGCTATCGCCAAGACATCATCGACCACGAAGTCGGCCAGTGGATTGACGGCTGTCCGAGCACGGAAGGCGGCCACAACTGGCAGGCGATGAGTAATCACCGCGCCACCAATCAGCTCATCATCCCGCTCAGTCAGAGCTGCATCGCGATTCGCGCCCAGCGCATACAGCAGACGCCCGGCGGCGGCAGTGGCGGCGGTGCCGATCGCCGCTTCTACGAAATGCCAGGAACCGACGGCAACATCGGGCGTCTGGCCGCCTTCGACGTGACGACGCTGCAGGAAAAGTGGGCGATTCAACAGCGCGCGCCCTTCTTGACATCGGTGCTCTCGACCGCCGGCGGCGTGGCGTTCGTTGGCGACCTCGATCGCGTCTTCAAAGCAGTCGATGTCACCAATGGCAAGGTCCTGTGGCAGACGCGGCTTTCAACGTCGGTGCAAGGCTTCCCCATCTCGTTCAGCATCGACGGCAAGCAGTACATCGCAGTGACCACGGGGCTTGGTGGTGGCAGTCCACGCCTTGTGCCGTCCACGCTCGCTCCGGAGATTCGTGTTCCAACGACGGGCCAGGCGCTGTACGTGTTCGCGTTGCCAGATCGAAAGTAGCGCGCGTCCTTCAGGGCGCTCGAGGAGGTAGAACATGCGTGTCGTCATCATCGCAGCAGTCGTATCCATGCTGCTTAGCGTCGCTCCCGCAGCGGCAGCGTCGTGTGAGAGCCTCGCGTCGCTCACGTTCCCCGATGCGACCATCACCATGGCGCAGCCGGTGGCCGCTGGCGCCTTCACGCAACCGGGCGGACGCGGGGGGCCGACGCAGCTGAGCGACCTGCCTGCGTTCTGCCGCGTCGCGGCGACCCTCAAACCCTCGAACGACTCGGACATCAAGATCGAAGTCTGGCTACCAGCCACTGGATGGAACGGCAAGTTTCAAGGCGTCGGGAACGGCGCCTGGCAAGGATCGATTGCGTACCCCGCGATGGCTGAAGCCCTGCGACGTGGGTACTCGACGAGCTCGACCGACACGGGCCACGTGGGCGGCAGCGCGAGCTTTGGACTCGGCCACCCGGAGAAAGTGATCGATTTCGCGTACCGCTCCGAGCACGAGATGACGGTCAAGGCCAAGGCTATCGTCAACGCGTTCTACGGCAATGCCCCAAAGTTCTCCTACTGGAACGGCTGCTCCGCTGGGGGCCGCCAGGCGATGAAGGAGGCGCAGATGTTCCCGCTCGACTACGACGGCATCATCGCCGGATCGCCGGGCCTGGACTGGTCGGGCCGAACCGCGCAGGCCGTCCGCATCACGCAGGCGCTGCAGAAGGAAGACGCCCGCCTGTCGCCCGCCACGGCGCAGGTGCTGCACGGCGCGGTTGTCGGCGCATGTGACGCGCTCGACGGCGTGAAGGACGGCCTCATCGAAAACCCCGTCGCCTGCAAGTTCGATCCCGGCGTGCTCGTCTGCAAGGGTGGCGAGGAATCTGGATGCCTGACGCCGGCGCAAGTCGACACGGCGCGATTGATCTATTCGCCCATCATCGACGCGAAGACGAAGCGCGAGATTCCTGGCCTGGCGCCGGGCAGCGAGCTGGGATGGACCGACATGGGATGGTCGGCTTCGGCTCGCGCTACCGGACTCGATCATTTCCGTTTCTTAGTCTTCGGGGACCCCGCGTGGGACGTGCAGAAGTTCAACGTCTCGACCGACGTCGCGCGCCTTGCGGAGGGCCCGAGCGGCGCGATCGACGCGGGCGATCCGAACCTGAAGGCGTTCTTCGACCGCGGCGGCAAGCTCCTCCAGTATCACGGCTGGAGCGATCCGCAGATCACGCCGCTCAACAGCACCGCGTACTTCAAGCGGGTGGTGACGGCGATGGGTGGCGCGTCGAAGGTGCATGGATCCTACCGACTGTTCATGGCGCCAGGCATGGCGCATTGCGGCGGTGGTGAAGGGCCCAACGATTTCGATGAGCTCGCCGCGCTCGAGCAGTGGGTGGAGCACGGAAAGGCGCCCGACATGATCACCGCGTCTAACTCGAAGAACGGGAAGGTCGTTCGCACGCGCCCACTGTGCCCGTATCCGCAGGTTGCCTCGTATAAGGGCTCGGGCAGCACGGACGAGGCCGCGAACTTCGTGTGCAAGTAGAGGTTTGGAATCACGGAGCCGCGCCATGCGACGTCTCCTGAGTTGTGCCTTCGCGCTCGCAGCGGCCGTGGCGGTCGTCGCCGCGCATGCCCCAAGTCCCGGACCCCAAGCCCCGAGCCCGGAGTCCCGAACCCCGAGTCCCGACTTCAACTACCAGCCAGTCACCGCGGCGCGCCTGTTGACCCCCGAGGACAACAACTGGCTGATGGTTCGCCGCACGTACGACGGCTGGGGCTTCAGCCCGCTCGCGGCGATCACGCCTGACAACGTCAAGCGGCTGCGTCCTGTGTGGACGTTCGCCACTGGTGAGCGCCGAGTCCACGAGGCCGCTCCCGTCGTCAATGGCGGCGTGATGTTCATCTCCACACCGAACAATCAGGTGGTCGCGCTCGACGCGAAAAGCGGGACCGTCCTGTGGAGATACAGGCGGCCGCGGCCTGCTGGTGTGTTCGTACTGCACGACACGAACCGGGGCGTCGCCCTACTCGGCGACAAGGTGTTCTACGCGGCCGCAGAAGCCGTGCTCGTGGCACTCGACGCGAAAACGGGGCGCGAAGTCTGGACGACGACCGTGGCGGACAACAAATCCGCGTACTACATCACGTTGGCTCCACTTGTGGCCGACGGCAAGGTGATGGTGGGCGCGTCGGGCGGAGAATTCGGCGTCCGGGGATTCGTTGCGGCGTTCGATCCGGAGTCGGGCAAGGAGCAGTGGCGAACGTTCACCGTGCCCGCTCCAGGCGAACGCGGCAGCGAGACCTGGCCGAAGGGCGAGCAGTGGAGGACGGGCGGTGCGCCTGTATGGGTGACCGGGAACTACGATCCCGAGACCAACCTGGCGTTCTGGGGAACTGGTAACGGCGGGCCGTGGATCGGCGATCAGCGTCCGGGCGATAACCTCTACGTCGCCTCGACGATCGCGATCGACGTCGCCACGGGACAGATCAAAGGTCACTTTCAATACGATCCGAACGAGTCATGGGACTGGGATGAAGTGTCGCCCCCCATCCTGGTCGACTATCAACGCAACGGGCGCACGGTCAAAGGCCTTGTCAACGTCGCGCGCGACGGGTACCTGTGGTTTCTCGAGCGGACGAACGGTGCAATCAACTTCGTCGAGGGCAAGCCATTCGTGACGCAGAACGTCTACAGGAGTCTCGACCCGGCGACCGGACGACCGGACGTCGATCCAGCGCGCAAGCCTGGCACCGGAAAGGCAGCCGAGTTCTGCCCGTCGCCGCACGGCGGCAAGAACTGGCCGCCGATCGCGTTCAGCCCGAAGACCCGAATGATCTACATCCCGGCCAACAACAACCTGTGTGGCACGTTGACCGGCGTTCCGATTACCTACGAACGCGGCAGAGCCTTCGCGGGCGCGCGCTCGGGCAAACCGTTTCTGGCGCCCGGCGCGGACCATGTTGGCGAGGTGCAGGCCTGGAACGTGGACACGGGGGCGCGCGTGTGGACGCATTCATATGCGAAGAGCCCAAACTGGGGATCGATGCTGGCCACTGCGGGAGGCCTCGTGTTCACCGGAGGCACAAACGACCGCCGCATCCACGCGTTCGATGCGGCGACGGGTGCGCTGCTGTGGGAGTATCAGACCAACTCGGGCATCGTCGCACCGCCCACCTCGTTCGCCATCGACGGCAGGCAGTACGTCGCCGTGCACGCAGGTTGGGGGGGCGACCCGCGCGGGATGCAGAATACGCTCAACAGGATCTTTCCTGGACAGTATCCGGAGGTTCAGGAAGGCGGCGCAGTGTGGGTCTTCGCCGTCGAACCGTAGCCTGAGCCGTAGAGCGCAGCCTTCAGCCCGCGCGTTGAGCTGACTCCTTGTCACTTCGTCACGCTACGCTCATCGGCTTCGCAGTCATCGCCGCAGCCGCCAGCCTGTGGAACGTCTCGACGTACACGGCCGGTGACTTCGAGGTGTACCTGTGCGGGCCTTCGGACTCTTCAGGACGGAGCCAACGTCTACAGCCTCCAAGAGCTCATCTTGCACGGATCGTCGTCTCCGTTTTCCGTCCCAAACCCTGCGCTGGTGTTGCCACTCCTGGGCCCAGCGTGCACAGCAGGTTCTCATGTCACCGAGTGGACGTTCATCGTCGTCCTGACCTTCGTGGCCGTCGGGCTTCTCGATCGCCGGACCGATTGGCCGTTGCTCGCTGCGACGATGTTCGGCGGTCTGGCAAGTTTCTTCTGGATGCTGGCAACCGGAAACATCGCGCCGTTCGAGTGTCTGCTGGTGGGAGTCGCCATTGTCGGCCTGCACAACGACCGGCGGGGTGTATTCGCGTCGGGAATAGGCGCTGCGACATTTCTGAAAACCATTCCAGGGGCGCTCGTCCCAATCGTGCTGCTCGCTGACGAGCCTCGACGGGCTTGGCGTGCGATCGCCGGGGCGGTCGGTGTCGCGATCGCGTTGTACCTTCTTTTTCTTGCTGTGCTGCCGCAACAGTTCGTTCCGTATTGGGCGCATTTGCTGGGCTTGCGCGAGATCCTCGTGGACGAGGCAGTCGCCGGAGGCGAGTTCCACCCGTCCATCCTCTCGCTGGGTGGAGACGTCTCGCGGCTCATCGTCGGCCGGACACTGCTGGCGCCTGTGATCTATTCGGCGGTTGTTCTGGCGATCGGGTGGGATTTCGTTCGACGTGTTCTTCCAGCAGCGTCGTCGCGAAAGGCCCTGGCCCTCTTGGCGGCGTTGGCCATCCTGCTCGTTTTCCCCCGCCTGAAGCCGTACAGCTTCAACATGGTACTGGTCCCGCTGTATCTCCTGATGAAGCCGCTAAGCGCTCCGCGGCAACTTCAACTGGTGGGCATCACCGGCCTGTTTCCTCTTCTCGCCGCTCTGGCCGAGCAGAGTTGGCAACCGATCTGGGTGTTCCAATACGCGCAGTTGTTTGCGTTGGCGGCAGCGTACGTGATGCTTCGAAGGGAGACGATCAATGCAGCAAGCTAATACTCAGCGGTTCCCCAAACACAGCTTTCCACCGTTGCGCCGTAGCAGGAAATCGGATGAAAAGCTCAAGGCTGCGGAGGATCAGACTGGCCTTAGCTTCGCGCTACGAAGCAACAAACCGCGACGAACGTTGGAGACCGCTCAGAAGGCCGTGAAGCACTTCGTCCCGATGACGCGCTCGACGTCAGAACACGTCAGCACTTCGGTCGAACCGTCTGCTTTTGAATGAATCCCGTAAGAGGGACCATCGGAGCACTCTGCGTTCCAGACGTCTCCGCCCTCCCGCTTCCCTTGCAGGAATGTCTTCGTGACACCTGCACAAGGCTGACCGGCGCTGCGAATCTCGGTCATGAGGGCAACGCCGCGCGCTGCCTGGCCCGGCGCCGTGGCATCAGCGGCAGCGGTTGAAATGGGCGGCGGCGGGGACTGAGTCTCCGTCCCACCACACGCAACAGACAACGCGGCGATCAGACCGAGCATCCACCGGGTCACTTTGCTGGAGTGCCGGGGCTCGGCCTCGAGCCTCGCGACACCTCCACCTGGCCCGCCGCCAGCACGTGGAGCCGGGACTTGAATCGCCAACCCTGCGCAGTCTTTACATACGCGTCCTCGTAGCGGCCCTGCGCTTCCACCTTGCCGGGCTCGCCGTCGAGCCCGATTGCGATGAGATAGACCTTCCCGGTCGCTCCGCCGGGTGCAGGCTCGATCACGTGGTTGACGAGCATGTGGACGATGCCCGCCCAGGGGACGTCTTTGCAGTCGGGCTGGCCGCCGCGCGCGGCGTCAGCCAGTCGCTCGCGCCCCTCGAATCGATTGAGGACCTTCCCATTGCGCGAGGTCGCAAACGACCCGTCGGGCGTGTAGAGGTCGGCGTAGTCGTAGCCCTTGTTGGTGCACTCGTCGATGGCGTAGGCGTACTTCGAAACCAGTTGCTGGATGGCGATGTAGTCCTGGGGGGTCAAGCTCCCCTGCTGGGCCCTCGCTGATGTGTCGGCCATCGACAGGGTGGCCAGCGTGAGCACGGTGAGTGTCAGTCGAGTCATGGCTTTATCGCTTCAGCTCCGCAATCAACGCGTCGACCTGTTGGTACTGCAGGCAGCCAGCAGTTGGTGGGCTCGGGGGACATCCCGTGGACCTCCACCCGTAGTCGTCTTCGAGCGTCTTCACGATCTGCGGCTTCGTCTGGCCCTGCTTGATGAGGCCAGCGAGCCGAGTGCGCATGCTCTCGAGGTCGGCCCTGAATTTCACTATGTCGGCTTTGGTTGAAACGGGACCGTGCCCGGGAATGACAGTGTCGAAGTCCAACTTCAGTATTCCATCAAGCGTTCTGGACCACTCCATGAAGCTGCCGCCTTGAACATAGTCCACGTAGATCGGGACGCCAGGGGGCCTCGGCCGAGCCGTGTCGCCGCCCCGTCCGGCCGTGCGCAGCGCAAGGAAGAGATCGCCTGTGTGAATGACCTTGAGCTCAGGAAAATAGATGACCGCGTCTCCGTTGGTGTGCCCACGGCCAAAATAGTGAGCCTGCACTTCTTTGCCACCGAGGTTCACCGCGAGCTCGTCTGAAAACGTGACCCGTGGCAGCCCGATCGGCGTGCCCGGAGTGTCTTCGTAGTACCGGCTGCTTCAGGTCCTTCAGATTGGCTCGAACGTTTCTGTGCGCGATCACCTCGGCGATCGGCAGCATCTTGGTGTCACCGCCCGCATGGTCGTCGTGTTGATGCGTGTTGATCACGTATCTCAGGGGCTGGTTGGTGACCGATTTCACCTGCGCCAGGATGTCGGCGTGGTTCCGGTCGAACATGTCGTCCACGAGCACGACGCCCTCGCTCGTGACATAGAGGGCCACGTTGCCGCCCTCACCCGAGACCATGTACAGATCGCCTGTGACCTTCTCAGTCCTGAGCGGCCCCGGCGGCTTCGCGCTTTGAGTGTAGACAGCCCATGCGCCCTGCATCACGAACACCGTGACGAACAGGACAATGGTGACGCGTCTCATCCGGCGGACTATACCAGGGATTCGGCGGGGAGCCGACTGCGCGATTCTTGAATAATGCTCCCGGAAAGGCGGTAAATTCCTTGTCGACCGAACCATGCTGAGGGCTTCCTTGGTGCCGACCCCGCTCCTCGAAGCGGATGAGCGTCCCCCCGTGCCGATCGTGCCGGTGAAATCGCCGTCTTCGCTCCGGATACTCTACGTGTTCGCGAACTTCGCGGGGCTGGCGCTGGCTGCGGCTGCCCTTATTCTCCTTCGCCGCTTCGATCGCCAGGCGTACGCGCGTCGCGTGCGCATCGTCGTCGAGCGTATGGGCGGGCTGTGGATCAAGGCGGGGCAGCTGTTCTCTTTGCGGATCGACATCTTCCCGCTGGAGATCTGCCGGGAGCTGGCGAATCTTCAGAGTCAGGCGCTCGGCTTCCCCGGCGAGATCGCGCGACAGATTGTGGAGGACGAGCTCGGCGCACCCATCGAGCGCTGCTTCGATCGATGGGAAGCGACCCCGATTGCTGCGGCCTCAATCGGGCAGGTTCATCGCGCGCGTTTACGCGACGAGCAAGTGTGGGTCGCCGTCAAGGTTCAGAAACCGCTGTCGGCGGAGCTGTTCGGCCGCGACCTCGTCTTCATTCGCTGGGTCATCACTGCGCTGAAGCTCCTGCACATCTACCCGCACATGCAGTGGGACGATGGCTTGTACGAACTGCAGCAGATCATGAAGGAAGAGCTCGACTTCGGGTACGAGGCGTCGGCGACACGGCGCATGCGCAAGAATCTTCGCGCCCACCGCGTGACGGTTCCCACAGTCTTTCTCAAGTACTCGACACGCCGAGTGCTGGTCACCGAATGGCTGCCCGTGGTCCTGATGGCCGACTATATCCGCGTCGCCCATCGGGATCCGGTCCGTGTGCAGAACTGGCTCGCCGAGAACAACGTCAATCCGCGGCGTGTGGCGGTACGGCTCGTCCACACGTTTCAGCGTCAGCTCTTCGAGGACAATCTGTTTCACGGCGACATGCACCCGGGCAATATCGGGCTCCTCAGGAACAACCGTGTCGCGCTCATCGACTTCGGCACGACCAATTTCACCGAGACCGAATACCTACGGCGAGTCACGGTGTTCATGCAAATGCTGGCGTCAGAGGGCTTCGCGAAGGCGGCCGACATGTGCCTGATGATCTGCGCGAGCCTTCCTGTCATTGACATCGAGGAGGTGCACGGTCGTCTGGTCCGCGTTATCCGCTCTTGGAGCGCGAGGACGCTGGTGAAGGAGCTGCCGTATCACGACAAGTCGCTGGACAACATCACGCTCGAGTTGATGCGGGTCCTGCTCGGGTTCCGATGCACGATGGAGTGGGCCTGGCTGCGGATTCATCGCGGGAGCTCGACGCTCGATGCGTCCCTCATCGAGCTGCATCCGGGCATCAACTATCGGAAGGTCACGGAGCAGTTCTTCCGGAAAGCGGATCGCCGGCGGGCGACAGCGGTGGTCACTGCCACCGGCGCTAGGCGCGCGTTCGGCGCGGTGGCGAACAGTCTCGACCTCCACTCACGCGTGCGCGACTACGCGTTCTTCCAGGGCGAGGCAATCCGCCGCCAGGCCCAGGTCTTCCGGGTGGCGTCTCATCGGTTCGCCAATAGCATCGCCGCGTTGTTATCGCTGGCCCAGCTCGGCGTGTTCGTTCAAGCCGTACTCGCGATCGCGCTGGCGTTCGTGCCGCCGGGTCCAATGGCCGTCGGGTTGCCGCTCGGAACGATGTTCGCATCGCTGCCGCGGCTGGACTGGCCAATTCTGGTCATTATCCTCACGATTGACGCCCGAGTCTGGTATGCGTTGTCGCGCCTGCGCCACGAGCTGCGGCAGCCACGAGGCAGCGACCATCGGCAAATGACGGCGACTGCATGATGTCAGGTGGGTAGAACGAGGACACTGGGACACCGGGAAATCAGTCGACCCCGGCGTCAGCTCCTACACGGCGATCGTCAACGGCTCTGGTTGTTTCACCGGCTCCTGCATGGAGGCCAGCTCGGCGTCGAGTTGAGGCAGCACATGGTCGAGCGTGAATCGGTGAAAGTGGCAACCAAACACCAACAGCTCCAGAGTGCCGGCAAGCTTGTCCGGACGCGTCCGCAGAGTCTTCAGAACCAACCGTAGAAAGGCGCGCCGAACGTCTTTCGGAAGATCTCTCAAAAGAACATACGCCGCCGCGACGACCGAGAGCGCGCGGACAGGTCGGCTTCGCGGCGACCCCGGCTTCACGAGAAATCGGAGATTACGACGGAGCTCAGCGAGGAAGTGAGCGACACCATCCCGAAATGAGGTCGGAGCCTTGAGACGGATCAAGGTCTGGAAGCCCCTCTCGAAGAATTGGTCGGGTGAATACAGGGTCGCCATGACGCGTCGATATCCTTCGAGGAGCGTCCGGCGCGGCAGGATCGTTTTGATATTCGTGTACCCACAGTGATCGACGTCCCTCTCGGGAGAGGGCTCGTGGAGGCGGCCCGCAGCCTGCATGCGCGCGTGAAGCGGGGTTCCGTCGAGGGCAAAGAGCAGCCCGACCATGGAGAACGCGATCCCCGCGGCTGAGATGAATTCGATCTGTCGATCGAAGATGTCTTCGCCGTCGCTGTCGAACCCGATGATGAATCCCGCCGTGACGTACATTCCCGAGGCGCGGACCTTGTCTACGCTCGTGGTGAGAGGGTCCCGCAAATTCTGGAACTTCAGGGTCTCCTTCAAGCCAGCCATGGACGGAGTCTCAATCCCCAGAAAGACCCATCGGAAGCCGCTCCGGGCCATCTGATCCATCAGATCTTGGTGTTGGGCCAAATCAACCGAGGCCTCGGTGCCGAAGTTGAAGCGTTGGTGGTTGGCGTCATTCCATTCCTGCAACGCGGGAAGCAAGCGCTTCACTTCTTTCTTGTTGCCGATGAAGTTATCGTCAACGATGAAGATCTCGCCGCGATAGCCCGTTTGCTTCACCGCCTCGAGCTCCAGGACCATCTGATCTGGCGTTTTGGTCCGGGGGCGCCGCCCGAACATCACGATGATGTCGCAGAACTCGCATTGGAAGGGACACCCGCGCGAGAACTGGATCGGGATGGTCAAGTAGTTGTCGACATTGAGCAGATCGAAACGAGGTACTGGAGTGCGCGTGATGTCGGGCTTCTCAGTGCTCGTGTACCGGGGCTCGAGGCGATCGCGAATCAGGTCGGGAAGGAAGGTCTCCCAGACGGCCTCGGCTTCGCCAACCACAACGGTGTCGCACCACGGTGCGCATTCGTCGGGAGACCCGGTTGGAAAGGGTCCACCCATGACGACCGGCTTGCCAAGTCCACGGCATCGCCGTGCCACGTCGAACAAACTCCGCTTCTGCGGCAGCATCGCGGAGATGAACACGACATCGGCCCACACGATGTCTTCGTCCGACAGCGCATCGCAGTTGAGATCGATGAGGCGCAGTTGAAACTCTGTGGGCAACATCGCAGCGATGGTGATGAGCCCAAGCGGCGGCATGTACGCCTTTTTCCCGAGCAGGGGAAGCGCATACTGAAGCCCCCAATACGTGCTCGGAAATACCGGATAGATCAGCAGGACGTTCCGGGCTTGGACTTCCATGGCAGCTACCTCACGCGGGCTCCGGTCGTGGGGCTGACCTGATGTTCTGATCTGAATCAAGGCGTCATTCTGGAGGATTCGGGGTGAGGTTTGCAAGCACGCGGCCCGCCAAACGCGACGTGCTGTTCGGTACGCCGCGTTACGGAGACGGGGGGCCTATGAGGTGGAACACAAGCAAGGACAGATGAAGGAGCACGGCGCCCACGATCGCGCAGACCAGCGCGCGTCGGGTCAAGACGCCGTCGCGCTTCGCCCCCATGAGCGCCCAGAAGCCTACCGGTACGAACAGGAGCCCCGCAGTGGCGGCGCCCGGTGAGTATCGTTGCCAGATGAATGAGAACGGGATGTGGAAGAAGATCGCGTTCATGATGAGCGTCACCGGCATGATCAGGCTCAACTCCGGCAGCCGCCAGCCGATCATTGCCCCTGAGATGGCGACCATCGTCACCGCGACATTGACCAGATGACATTGCTCCCACGTGACCGGCACCGCAAGCACGTACTCGAGCCAGCTTCGCAAGTCGAGGGCATATTCCTCCAGAAAATGGACCCCGGCGACCATGACGGCAACCCAGAGCGTGAATTCGAATCGTCGCGCCGTTGCGCTATCATTCGGCATTTGCGCCAGCAGAAGTAGCCGCAGGCCCTTTGCCTGCTGGGGAATGGACACCCACCTTCATGCCTGAGTCATCGCGCCACGCCGCCGTGGCCCTGGGTTCGCCGGCGAGCGCTCGCAAGAGCCAGACGCTTCAGCGTTTCTGGGAACGATATTTCGCATTCTACGACACGCTGAACGAATCGCCGCCGTACCGCCGCATGGTCGAGCGTCACGCCGAACTGCTCCGGCCCTCTGCTGGCGACACCATCCTTGATGCGGGCGCCGGCACCGGAAACATCACTCAGGTGCTGGCCGTGCCTCAGGCCAGCGTGATCGGAATCGATTTCTGCGCTCCGGCACTCGAACGCTGTCGCCGGAAAGTGCCCACTGCGGAGTTTCAGATCGGCGATCTCACCAAGCCGCTCCAGTTCGAGGACGCGACGTTCGACAAGATCGCCTGCAGTCTTGTGCTGCACTACCTCACGCCGGAGCGTCAGACCTTCGCGCTCGGCGAGCTGTTTCGTGTGTTGAAGTCGGGCGGCCCGCTCGCGATTAGTGTCTTCGCCAGCGGGTTTCGGACGCTACGCGTCTATGCAGAGACGCTGCGCGAGCGTCGGCGCGCCGAAGGGCTCGCGAGCACGGCGGTTGCCGGCGTCAAATACCTCGTCAATACGATCCGCATCTTCTACTACGTCTGGCGCATCAAACGAAGCGAGCGATCCGGAGACTACCGGTTCGCGACGGCGGAGGAGCTCCGCGGGATGCTCCAATCCGTGGGCTTTGAGGTGGTCAGCGTCGAGCCGACCATGGCCGGGCAGTGCTGGACGGCGCTGGCGATCAAGCCGTCCTCCCCGCAAAGGAGTTCGTCCTGATTACGGAGACACCAGCGATCGCCTTCGACCGTGATCCTGCGCTCACGCGTCGACTGTGGGACGCACCTCGAGCCACAACACTCCTCGATCTGATCGAAACGCCGGCCAGGATCGCTCCTCACCTCGTGGCCTTCGCTCTGACGCATCACGGTGCGGCACCCGAGGCCGTCACGTGGAGCGAGTTGTGGGTTGCGGCACGTCGGAGCGCGTTTCACCTCAGGGCAATGAACGTGTGCCCAGGGGATCGCGTGGTGCTGATGCTGCCCACATGCCGGGCATTTTTTGAGACGTTCTTCGGCGTGCTCGCGGCGGGCGGAATACCGGTTCCGATTGCCCCGCCGCCGTCGATGAAGGTTGAGAAGCTGGGCTCGCATCTCGACACGGTCGTCCGGATCCTCGCCGACGCCGACGCGGCCGCCATCGTCGGTCTCGCCCGTCCGCTGGACCTCCTGCGTGATCGCCTGCGGAGCGCCTGTCCCCGCGTTCGCATGATTGTCGCCGACGATCTCTCTGCGCGCTCGCCGCTGGACCAGCAGGACGCGCTGGACCATGTACGGCGTCCCGACCCGGCCGAGACGGCGCTCCTCCAGTACACCTCCGGGAGCACAAGTGACCCGAAAGGCGTGGAGCTGACGCATACGAATCTCATCGCGAACGTCGATGCAATTACGGCGACGATCGCCCAGCCGTACAGCTCCGGGGTGTTTTGGCTGCCGCTCTATCACGACATGGGGCTGGTCGGGACCGTGCTCGTCGCCCTGTACCTGTCGTCGGCCGGCGATCTATATGCCACCGCAAGCGTTCATCAAGGAGCCTGCGGTGTGGTTACGAACGGTCTCCAAATACCGAGCGACCATCACGGTGGCTCCGAACTTTGCGTTTGGCTACTGTGTGAAGAATCTCTCGCTCGACGATCTGTCGGGGGTGTCGCTCGATTGCCTCGAGCTGGCAATGAACGGTGCGGAGCCGATCGATCCGGACGCCGTGCGAGATTTTGAGTCGAAGTTTGGTGCGATCGGTCTGCGCTCCGGAATCGTCCGGCCCGTGTACGGCCTTGCAGAAAGCTCGCTGGCTGTCACGTTCGGCGACCCAGGATCTGCCGTGCACGATGAGATCGACGCCGATCGACTGGAACGTACCGGGCGTGCGGCGCCGGCAACTAACGGGGCGCGTGCCCGCACGTTCATCTCAGTGGGCGGGCCGCTTCCGACACAGGAGGTGCGCATCGCCGACGAAGAGAATCGTGAACTGCCCGAGCGGCAGGTTGGCGAAATCCTCGTGCGCGGGGCCTCCGTGATGAAGGGGTATTTTCGACGGCCGGAGGAATCGTCCCGGGTGCTGCGAAACGGGTGGCTGCACACGGGCGATCTGGGGTACGTCGCTTCCGGTCGGCTCTACGTCACGGGGCGCCTCAAGGACCTGATCATCCGGAACGGCAAGAACTATTACGGGCAGGACATTGAACGACGCATCTCCGGGACACCCGGCCTCGTCCAGGGCAGTGCCGTCGCGTTCTGCATCGAGGACCAGGCCGCTACTCGTGTCGTGATCGTCGCCGAGACGCGTGCTCGCGATCGAGAGGCTCTGGACACGATCACACGAGGCATCCGCGAAGCCTGTCAGGACGCATTCTTGTTCGGGCCCGACGACGTTAGGCTGGTGGCGCCCGGCGCCATCCCGCGGACGACGAGCGGCAAGGTGCGGCGGCAGGCGTGCAAGCGGTGGTATCAGGACTGCGTGGCGGGCGCGAACATGCCCCCAGGACACGACAGCGCGAAAACGTCAGTCTAAGCATGAAAGAAGGATTCGTCGAGGTCGAAGGCGTCAAGCTGCACTACGCCGAGAGCGGCGACGGGCCGGCTCTGGTGTTCGTCCACGGATGGGGATTGGACCTTCATTCGTGGGACGCGCAGATCCGATTCTTCGAAGACCGGTTCCGCGTGATTGCCTTTGACTGGCGCGGGCACGGGCGGTCGGATTTGACGCCACAGTACTCGTTTGCTGCGCTCGCCCGCGAGCTCGACGGCGTCCTGACGGCGCTTCACGTCGATCGCCCTCTGCTATGCGGCCACTCGATGGGCGGCACCATCGTGATGGATTATGCGACCACGTTCACTCGTCCGATAGCCGGGCTTCTGCTCGTCGACACCAATATTCCCGGTAGCCGCTTGGACCGGTTGGTCCATTGGACTCGGTGTATCGGTGCGTCATACGCGACCGAGGCCCTCGCGCTGCTCGTGGGGCCTCGACGCGCGCTGACGATTGCGTCGGGAGTCTACGGCCCCAAGTTCTGGGCCGAGAGCTGGCGTCTCGCACATCCGTCGGAGTATCGGCATGGCGCGCCCAGTTTGCCCGTGGTAACCGCCTCGGGATGACCCGAGCGTATCGCGCATCGGCGCGCCGGAGGGATCCCGAGCCGGGTCTGCGCATCGTCTCTCTGCCGGCGCTGGTGGTGAGCGGCACCGCCGACAAGGTTTTTTCCGTGGCAATGGCTCGCCGGATTGCGGGCTCGCTCACGGGCGCGACCCTGGCGCTCGTGGAAGGGGCCGGCCACATGTCCATGTGCGAACAGCCCGATCAGGTCAACGCGTGCATCGACCGGTTTCTTCAAGAGGTCGCCGCGTCGGGGCCGGTATCGGTCGGCTCAGACTTTGTGAGTTTGTGAACGTTGGCGTCAGTCTTCAGGCGTCACCCATCGGCACGAGCGTTTCCCGAGAATTCTGCTGACGCCCGTCGCCCGAAGCTGGGAGGTGTGTTCGCAGCCCCTCGGCCACGTCTGTCCTCGGTGGACGAGGCCGTTCGGCACGCCCTCCGGTCGCTGGCGCACACGGCCACGTGCTGCACAGGTCACGCGGCGTCTGAATCACCGCCGCATCCCGAGATTCCTTCAACGCACCGCCAGCGACCCGCCGACGTCCATGGCCGCGTGGCGGCCTCCACCCGCTTTGTCCTCCCGGATGTGACCGTCGTCGAGCCAGAAGGCCAGCGACTGGAGCACGTCGACGTCACCGTGCGCGATGGGCGTATCGCCGAGATCCGCCCGGCGCACCTCCGTGGGGTCGATGAAGCGCTGGCCGAGGGCGGTGAACGGTTCGAGGTCCTACGGCAGTACGCGGGGTGTTTCGTCCTTCCGGGCCTCATCGACATGCACGCGCACCTTCCGCCACACAATGTGTTCAATCTCGGCGGCCAGTTCGCCTTGTTGCACCTGGCTCACGGCGTCACGTCGGTGCGCGACGCGGGCGATATGGACGGAACAGCCGTCGAGGCGGTCCGTCGCGGCATGGCCGAGGGTCGCTACGACGGCCCACGGCTCTTCTGTGCCGGGATGTTCGTAACGACCGGCCGGCCCCGGTGGAAGAACTCCATCGTCATGCGTTCGCCCGACGAGGCTGGCGCGATCGCCGAGCGTCTTCGCTCCGAGGGCTATCACTCGATGAAGCTCTACGAGAACCTGACGGCCGAAATGATCCGGGCGCTCGTCGACGCCGCCGCCACCTGTGGGCTTCGAGTGCTCGGCCATGTCCCCACCCAGCTTGGGTACGAGACCGCGCGCATGCCAGACGCGCAGCATTTCTTTGGCATCCCGCCGCCCTTGTCGCTTCGGCGCGACCACGTGTTCAGCCGCGCTGCCGACTGGGATGCGGTCACGCCAGAGCACATGCAGATGATTGTCGAAACCAGCCTCACGCATCGGCTCGCCAATACCCCGACGCTGATTGTCACGGAGAAGCTCTTCGAGTACGAGCGCTACGAGAGGGCCGTGCACGATCCCCGGTATCACATGCTTCCGCGTCTGTATCGAACGGTCGTGTGGAACCCTGTCAGCGGCCTTCCCGTCTTCCGCGGACTCGGCGAGGACGACTTCGCGCGCCTACACGACGCGTTCTTCAAGAAGATGGGATTGATCAAGATGCTGTTCGACGCCGGCGCCCGGCTCCATCTGGGCACCGATGTTCAGCAGCCCTTCGTCGTCCCGGGGGCGTCGCTCATCGAAGAGATGCGGCTGTTCGAGCAGGCGGGCATCGGCCCGGGATCGATCTTACGTCTCGCAACTCGTGGGGCGGCCGACTACCTGGAGGTGGCGGATCTGGGTATCGTCCGCACCGGAGCGCTGGCTGATCTGGGCGTGTACGAGCGCGATCCCACCCTCGATCTGGCAGAGCTCGCGACGCTTCGCGCTGTGGTCACCCGCGGTGCGCTCCTCGACAAGGTGGCGCTGGAGACCCGGCTCGCTCGCGAGCGGCGCGATCACGAAGGGTTCTTTTTCGACCACGTCGCGCCGCTGGTCGCTCGTCTCGAGCTCTGGCGCACGGCCCGTCACTTCGTGAACTAGAGCGTTTCCAAAAGCAGTGTAGCGAACGGAGTGCGCGGAGGACACGGCTTTTACACGGAGAAACGAAGTCACGGAGGTAATGTCTGTACCGAATACTTCTCCGTTCTCTTCGTTACTCCGTGTGATTCCGCGTGCTCCGTCCGCTCCGTTCACTACACGGCATTGAAAACAGCGCTAGTCACTGAAAGAACTGCAGCACCTCCGGATCCGCCCAGGGTAGGGTTAGCTCCTTCATGATGTTCACGTAGTGACGCTTCCGGCGCGTGTACTGCTCCTGGTTGTAGATCTGCGACATCAGCCACATGTGCCCGTCGACGAGTTCGTCGGCTGTCATCTGCTTCGGCTCGAACATCAGGTCAAAGAGCGTGCACTTGTCCCAGAAACGCTCGTACAGGCAGCCTGCCCTCGGCGCGAAGACGGTTCAGGAGGTGGGTTCCTGGGAATGGTGTCAGGATCGTCACCTGCGCCTCGAGCAGCTCGCTCTGCTCGATGAAGTCTCGCAACGCTTCGAACACGCCCGGATCGTCGCCATCGTTGCCGACGATGAAGCAGCCATTGACGGTCACGCCGTGCGACTGGATTTTCTTGATCGCGTCCTTGTACCGGGCGAGGCGTTTCAGCTTCCAGTTTGCGCGATCGATCCCGTCGAGCGATCGCGGGTAGACGGATTCGAGGCCGATGAGAATCTGGCGGCAGCCGCTTGCGCCAGAAGGCGCAACAGCTCGTCGTCGTCGGCGATGGAGACGTCCGTCTCGGTGAACCACCGCAGATCCAGATCCTGGATGGCGGTCAGGAAATCGCGAGCCCACGAGCGATTGGCGAAGGAGTTGTCGTCGGCGAGCTCGAAGAACGCGTTGTCGCCCCAGAGCTCCTTGATGCGTCGGATCTCCGCGACCATCTTGGCGATCGGCTTGCGGCGGTACTTCGGCCCGTACAGTTTCGACGCGCCGCAGAACTCGCAGTCGAGCGGGCAGCCGCGCACGGTCTGGACGGTGATGCGGTTGTAGCTTGCGATCCAGCAGGAGCTCGAAGCGCGGCATCGGGCTGTTCGACAGGTCGTAGCTGCCGGGACCGGTCTCACGGTAGAAGGGCTTGAGACCCGCGCGCCCACCCGACTCGAAGTCGGCGACGATCAGCGGCCAGAGTCGTCTCGCCCTCGCCGACGCACACCGCATCGGCGTGCGCCTTGGTTTCTTCGGGCGCGAACGACGCGTGCAAGCCGCCAATCACGACCGGCACGCCGTGAGCACGATAGCGATCCGCCAGCTCGTACATCTCGTAGGCCATCGCGGTGTACGACGTCAGCGCGACGAGATCGTAGTCGACATCGAGCGGCTCGCTACGCCTTGACGTCCGCCACCTCGATGTACTCGACCTCGATGTCGTCCGGCGACAGTGCCGCCAGCACGAGCAAGCGCGAGCGACGGCAGCTGTGCGATGACCTCCCCGCGGTTGACGAACTGGGGCAGCGTCACGCCCGAGCTCGACGAGCTTCGGGTTGTACGACTCGCACGCCGCTCATGGCGATCAGCGCGATTCGCATAGCCAGCTTCCCTCCCTAGCCCTTGCGGGCATTCACGATTCCGACTAACATCACGCCGCTCAAGGAGCGTGCGGGCGCGTCATGATGGACACCACTCAAGAAGTCATCCAAATCGTTTCCCGCATCACGAAGGTGTCATCGTCGCGCATTCTACCCCAGACCAATCTGAGGCTTGATTTGAACGTCGATTCGTTGCAGGGTCTCCAGATTGTCGCGGCGATTGAGAAGCACTTCGACATCGCGATCCCCGACGAAGAGCTCGACGACTACACGACTGTCGACGCGATCGTCGCCAACATCCATCGACTGCGCGCACCCGCCGCCCCTGGCTGAGGTCAGAGGCGGACCAAGCCGTGCATCCCATGTCGCTGATGAAGTTGTGGGCCACTCATCATCGAGGCCATCGGTCCAAACGGCCTTCGTAGTCGTGTTCACGAAGTTCTCAGCTTAGTGCTCGCTGCCGAGTCGAGCGGCGAGCTTCTCGGGTAGTTCCAGTCGGCCCGCTGCCCCAAGCCGATGCTTCGCCTTCACCCAGTGCAAAAGTGGAGGGCTCACCATCATTGCCAGCCTCGCGAAGACGTGCCGGCGTTCCCAGATCGGCCGGGTCAGCCCGATCGTCCTGAGCAACCAGCGCGGATTCGGTACGTCGAGCATGTCCGCGACCTCGTCGCCCAGCTGATAGCGCATGAGCGCACCGGGGATCCGCCGCGATCCCGGTGGGAGCAGTCCCTGGATGATGTGCAGTACTTCGTTTGCGAGGACCGCGCCCTCCTGCGTCTTGCGCGAGTGACGCGCGAAGATTGCGCTGCGGAGCGCGATGGCATCTTCAAGGTTCGACGGTTGAAGCTCGTCACGTAAGCCAAGGAGGAGAGCAGCGGCCTTCCAGGCCTCTAACATGGCATTTTGGTCTTCGAGCGTCTGTTCGATCCCGACCTTCCTCAGGCCTTCCATCGTGCAGAGGGCAAAACACAGGACGGCTTCTGCCAGATCCTCCTGATTGATGGGCTCGCCGAAAGCGGCTCGGTCCCAAGTCACGCCCTTTCTGCCGTCCGCATGTTTCAGCAGGATGCGGATGTTGGCGTGGATGATCCGCAGCTTCTGGAACGCAATGAGGCCCCGACCCTTGCGGACGCCGTGCGAGGGCAAGCCTTTCGCGGCGGCCTGCGCCGGAGAGAGCCACGTCTGGCACAGCCCACCGCGCTCTGTCATGTAGAGAACGAACTGCGCCAGCTCCAGCATCCGGCTCCGTAGAGAATCCGGGCTGAAGATTCGCGCCATGTAGAAGGCGCGGGCACCGGCGGCATTGGTCAGGAACCTGGGGAACGCGTTCAAGAGGATGATGCTCGTCGTCACCGGGCCATACAACACGAACAAATCCTCCGCGTGGGCGATCTTGTCGGGATCGATCCACGACGGGTATCGAGCGGACCGGGCGAACAGCTCCCGCAGGGCGTCGGCGCATCGTCGGGAAGCGGCGCCTCCCAGTCTTCCCAAGTGCTTCCGTCAGCCGTGCGAGCCCCGGCAGCCCGGCCACCGCGCACACCTGTTCTGCGATTGCATCCGCTTCCGGGTCGGCGATGTGACGGAAACGATCGAGATCGGAATCGGTCCACCGCGAGGCGGCGGCGGCTCGGACGCGGAGGGACCCGTCATACCGCTGCCACGCGCTCGTGCGGTCGGACATCCTTCTGCCTGAGGCGCCGACCGAGGGCACGTAGCGTGCGGAGCAGGTATCCGAGCACTGCGAAGAGTACCACCCAGATTGCGCCGTCGAGCCGCGGTGCCAGGGCTGCCCACGACGAGAGTTGCGGCCCGAGGGCGGTTCGATCCGGGCGGGATAGCGCTGTGCGAGGAAGAGGAGCGCGGCACCCACGAAGCACAGCAGAACGACGAGGAAGACCTCGGAAATGATCGTGGCGAAGATCGCGGCGGCTTTGTTGGTCGCGCCTTTGAAGACCTGCGCGTGCCGACGCACTAGGGCCCCCTGGAACATCGTGTACTCGTTGACGCGATCCTGGATCTCGAGTGTGGTGAGATAGCCACTCAACGTCCGGCGGATGAGGGGCGGGCCAATCAGCGCGTTCAAGGCGCGAATCTCCGCCTTGGCGAAGTACTTCTGGAGGAGCCGCGTGTAATTCGCCTCGGGATACAGGTGCTCGACCGACAGGTCGAGCATCAGAATCGAACGGCGAATGCGTAACCATCCCCATTCCATGGTGCACCGATATTTGACCAGCACCCGGATGAGCTCGATCGTGGCCTCGTCGAGCGATTTCTGACGGTAGGGGAGCTCTTTCACGAGCGTGCGCGTTGCCCACGCGCGAAGCGAGCGCACGAGCTGTTCTTTGACCTCTTCGAGATCGAAATTCGGAAGTGTGGCGCACAGCATGAAGCACATGTCTGCCGCTTTCGCGTACTCTCTCGCCGCCAGTGCCCTCACGAACAGGCGGTACTTTTCGAGATATTCCCGTTCCGTGAACGTGGTCGACGTGAAGTCGATGAAGGCGACGCAGCTGTCCCGAAGCAGAACGATATTCCACGGGTTCGGGTTGCCGTGGTAGAGGTTGTGCTCGAGGGTCTGCCGGAGCATCGAGTTGGTCAGGCGGCGCGCGACAATCCGCGGGACGATATTGTTCTCGGTGAGCCAGGCATCGAGGCGCGCCGGATCCTCTCGTTGCAGCTTGATTACGTCGGCCATGAGGGTGGCGTGGACGAACTCAGTCACCAGGACGCGGCGGGTCGAGTAGCGGCCGAACAGCTCCGGGACGTAGACCTTCTGCGTCCTCAGACGCCTGCGCATCCGCCGTATCGACGACGCTTCGTAGTAGAAGTTCAGCTCCTGCGCCATCAGCTCCGAGATCTCGTCCATGGCGAAGTCCCAGCGTAGATGCAGGCGGATACGGAACAATCGGATGACCGCCACGGCGCGGCGGATGTGAACAAGATCGCGCTCGAAGAGCGCCTGCACGTAAGGCTGCTGCACCTTCACCGCTACGTAGCGTTGCTCCTGCCGGAGGCGCGCGCGATGCACCTGCGCGATCGACGCCACCGCGAACGGGACGTCTGAGAACTCGTCGAAGTACCGTTCGAGGGGGCCGCCGAGCTCCTCCTCGATGATCCGACGCGCGTGGTGGGTGGGAAACCCGAAGTGGCGCGACTGCAGCTTAGCCAGCTCTTCGCTGACATCGGGAGGCAGGACGTCGATACGCAGCGACAAGAGGTGGCCCGCCTTGACCCACAGGCCGCCGAGATCCTCGAAGGCCGCACGCAGCCGCACACCGAGCTCGCGCTCTGTGAGCCGCCGGCGTACCGCCAAGCCTGCGATCGTCAGCGCGAGGCCAACGGCACGTACGATCACGCGGAAGCCGTGAAAGCGCGAGGGTCGGAGTGGTTCCTGGAAGACAACCGGAGGACGATCGCTCGGATCCACGAGCCTGGTGGGGGTCAGATCGGGGTCAATCATGGCGCGGCCGGTAGCATACCGTAGCCACGCGCGCGCAGTACCTGCGAGCGAGCCGCTGCATCGAACGCCTTTCAAGCGCTGGACGATTGCGGTAGTGTGTTGTATATTTCAGGCTCTTTGCTGCGTTTTATCTGATTGTCAAGAAACGGGGACTGCTCATGGATATTCCTCGCCTTAGCAAATCGGTTCGCCGCGTCACCGTGCTGAAAGCAGACGGTCGCAACGGCGTGGAAGCGGTTACGATCTTCAAGCAGGGCCGGAAGAAAAAGAAGGGGACTCGGGTGCTTCGCCCGCTCGAGCGGCTCGCGCGCACCGTGGCGAAGTCGAGCGATGCCGGGGCCAGCACGTACCTCAGCCGTTACAGGAAGTCGAGCCGCAAGCGCCGGGACGGGTGGATCCGCGACATGCCGGTCAACTCGATGCGGGCTGCGAGCAAAGCGCTCAAGGAACTAAGTCCCGGGCGACTCCTCAGCTTCTGAGGAGCAAGTCCGAAAGGAGATGAGTCGTGGCTACAACGGCTGAGCCCAGTTCGCAAAGTTCGCACAAGCCAGATGGACCTTTGCCGATCATCGTCGATCTCGGCAAGCAGGGCCGCAAGCGCGTCAAGGGGTTGCGGCGCGGGACCGGCCGGTTGATGGACGAGGTCAACGGTTGCCTCGCGGAACTGCGCACGGCGGGAACGTTGTCCGCGACGGCTCAGCCGGTCGTGGTGATCGTGCGCCAAAAGGGTCGCCGGCGCCTCGGACTCCTGCCGGGCTTCTAAACCAGACGCCTTCGTAGGCGAGTAGTCGCGGCGCGATAGTGTGGAGTTGTCGCGCAGGAGCGCGTCTGTACTTTCGTTACGTCGGCACCATTCTCGATCATCAGCGCAGCGGAGCCCTCCGCTTCCGGCGCGTGATTAACTAGATGGCGATGCCGTCGACCTTCAATCAACTGCCCTGGATCAATCCCCTTCTTCGGACGGCGCTGACGATCGGCGTGGCTTATGTGTTGGGCCACGCGATGAGGGCCTTCGTGGCCGGCCGCCTCGCTCGGCTTGCACACCGGACCCAAGGCAAATGGGACGACATTCTGATCGAGGAGCTCACCACCCGCATTCCGCTGTGGAGCGTCCTCATCGGGATCTGGCTCTCCCTCGGCGACTGGCCGATGGCCGATCGCTGGCTCCGTCTGGCGTCTGGGGCGATTTCGATCGTGGGCTTCGCGACGGTGACGCTCGCGTTGGCTGCCATCGCGACCCGTCTCGTCGCCACCTATGGTGCACGGGCGGCCTCAGGCGCTCCGGTCTCCGGTCTCACGCAGAACGTCGTCCGTCTGGTCATTGTGGCGCTTGGCCTGCTCGTCATGCTGAACGAGCTCGGGGTCGAGATTCGCCCGATGCTGGCGGCCCTCGGCGTGGGCGGCCTGGCCGTGGCTTTGGCGCTGCAGGAGCCGCTGTCCAACTTGTTCGCCGGACTCTTCGTATCGATCGCAGGCCAAGTGCGTATTGGCGACCAGGTCCGGTTGGACACTGGAGTCGAGGGACGAGTCGTTGACTTCAACTGGCGCTCGACGTGGCTGGAGTTGCCGAGCAGCAGCATTGCGGTCGTCCCCAACGCGAAGTTGTCGCAAGCCATCGTCACCAACTTCAGCCTGCCGACGCCGGAGGTGGCGGTGCCGATAGAGGTGGTCGTCGACTACGAGAGCGACGCGGCTCAGGTCGAGCGCGTCGCGACGGACGTTGCCCGCGGCGTGCTTCGTGAGGTCGAGGGCGGGATAGCGAACTTCGAGCCCGTCGTTCGCTTTCACGCGTTCGGCGAGGTTGGACTTCGGGCAACGGTCGTTCTCCGGGCGCGCACGCTGGGGGACTTGGCGCTGGTTCGGCATGCCTTCATCACACGCCTGCACACCAAATTCCGCGAGGCGGGCATCGTTTTCCCGAGTATCGCCGCGATCAAGCCGGGCCGGCCCTCGTCCGACGGAACGCACGCCTAAACCCAAGGCCGTTTGCCCTCAACGGACCACAGCGGCAGAGAGGCGCGGAGCTCTTTGACTTGGTATCCTCTTTGTCTCTGCGTCGCTGCGGCGACCTGCAAGCGAAAGATGCAGTAGCCATTGAGGTATTAACGGGTCTTGTCGATAACTGATCGGGGGCCTCCTCCGCACATGACACACGACAACGCCGGCACGCACTCCAAAGCGCTTCAGGTCAATCTGGACCCGGCCAAGTACGGCACTTTCGCCGAAATCGGAGCCGGGCAGGAGGTGGCACGCTGGTTCTTCCGCGTGGGTGGCGCGGCGGGCACGATCGCCAAGGCCATGTCGGCGTACGACATGATTTTCAGCGACGCCATCTACGGCCACAGCGACCGCTACGTGAGCCGAAGCCGTCTGCAGACCATGCTCGATCACGAGTACGGACTGCTCATCGAGCGCCTCGACAGTCAGCGGGGCGACCGGACCAGGTTCTTCGTCTTCGCCGACACCGTTGCCACGCGCAGCTACTCACGCAAAGAGGATGGACATGGCTGGCTCGGCATCCGCTTTCAGACCGAGCCGAAAGGGCCTGAGTCGGAGATCACGATTCACGTGCGGCTCACTGACGAGGAGCCCGAGGGACAACAGGAGGCTCTCGGCATCATCGGCGTCAATCTGGTGCATGGCGCACTCTTTCAGCCCAGCACTCCCACGCTTCTCCTTGCGTCGCTGCTCGACAACGTGACGCTCGCGCGCGCCGAAGTCGACATGATCGAGTTTGCTGGCCCTGCCTTCGAGCACGTCGACAACCGGCTCATGAGCCTCGAGCTCGTACGCGTCGGTCTCACGCACGCAGCGATGTTCGGCGCGAACGGACATGTCATTCAACCGTCGGATGCGCTCTACAAGAAGTGCGTGCTGATCGAGCGCGGCAGTTTCAGACCCGCCACAAGGGTGACGGTGGACATGCTGCGGTGCGCGCAGGCGCAGTTCATTCAAGAACCCGGTGTGCAAGGCGAAGACACTGTCGTCCTCTTCGAAATGACGCTGCGGAATCTGAGCGATACCGGTGACATCGACGCGCAGGACTTTCTCGACCGTGCCGACATCCTCGCAACGCTGGGCAAGACCGTTCTCGTGTCGAACCTGGGTGAATACCACCGGCTCGCGGCGTATCTGTTCCGCCACACGAAGAAATTGATCGGGATCGTCATGGGCGTGCCGACACTCCGCGAGTTGTTCGACGAGAAGTACTACGCCGATCTCGATGGCGGGATTCTCGAGTCCTTCGGACGGTTGTTCAAGAACGACTTGAAGATCTACGCGTATCCCCTGCTCGACGCGAAGACGAGTGGCCTCATCACGGCGGGCAATCTTCGCGTGGCGCCCCACCTCCGGCATTTGTACGCCTATCTGCTCGAGAATCGGATGATCGAGAGCCTGCGCGACGTCGACGAGCGCTGCCTCCCGATCTATTCTCGCGACGTCCTTCGGCGACTGCGCTGCGGCGACGAGGGATGGGAGGAGATGACGCCTCCGGCCGTGGCCGATCTCATTAAGCGCCGTGGTCTTCTGGGCTACCGCGTAGACGAGAAGCAACCCGTCACTTCACGCTTGTTACGCTGAACTTCTGCACCCGCCTGTTACGGCCGATCTCGGCCGTGTAGATGTTCCCCTTCGAGTCCACAGCCATGTGGTGCAGGATGTCGAAATCGCCTGGATTCAGTCCGCGCCGGCCAAACGAGCCAAGAATCTGGAGCGATTGGCGATCCAGGACAACGACGTTCGCGTTGCCGAGGTCGGCCACATAGAGGAACCGTTGCATGCTGTCGGGCGAGAACCCGAGGCCGGCCGCCGTTTGTGCGGCGCTGCTCTCCCCACCGATTCTGACCTGCGCTGAATAAGTCCCTGTCGTCGTGAACACCTGAACGCGCTTGTTGCTTCGGTCAGCCACGTAGACAAAGCCATCGTTCGAGACTTTGACCGCGTGCACCAGGCCGAACTGCGGAGCGGTGGCCGTGTCAGCTGCCGACGCCACCGGCTGGGCCTGGGTTGGCGCCTCCGCGACCTTGCCGAAGGCGCCCCACATCCGCTTGAAGGCTCCGGTCGTGGCGTCGAACACGATGACGCGCTGATTGCCATACCCGTCTGCGACGAAGAGCTCGTTGCGCCGTGGATCGATGGCCGCGTCGGCCGCCTGGTGCAGATTTGTCGTGTCCGCGTTCCCCCGGCCCTGTCCGCGTCGGCCGATCTGCAGCACGAACTTTCCCGAGGCGCTGAACTTCAGGAGCATGTCGTCAGAACTACCGGGCGGCGGAGGGGTGCCATATCCGTTGTTACCGCCGATCCACACAAAGCCTTTCGGGTCGACGTAAATCCCATGCTCCCGCTCGGGCCATTCGAAGCCCTCGCCAGGGCCGCCCCAGCTCGACACGAGGCGACCTGAGGGATCGAACTCCAGCACTGGCGGCGCGGCCTTCGAGCGTTGCTCCGCGGGAACGCTCCTCGGCCGATGCAGAACCCAGACGTGGTCCTTGGCGTCAACGGCAACCGAGGACACTTCCCCCAGAATCCAACCATTCGGGATCGTGGGCCACCCGCGAGCGACCTCGAACACCGGCGCCCGCGATTGGGAGTCCGTTTGACCCGCGTTCGTGGGCGGCGCGATACCCGCGAGAGCAAGACACAGGTACAACGACGGCCAATCGTCTTGAATGCATCGCGTAGGCTGGCATAGGTGGATGTTCCGGAACGGTTGACGATGTTAGACTGAGCGCCCCCAGAACCTGCAAACTCGTCATGAGGCCACACGTGCGCACGCTTTTCTTCCGATCCGTTCTCATTGGCATGCTGCTTACGGCCCTCGCCGGCATCGGTATCCTTGCTCAGGACAACCCGGAAGCGGCCAAGGTCAAGAATCCCGTATCGATCTCGGCGGAGTCGATCGCCGCTGGAAAGCCGGTGTACACCAGGTACTGCGCGGTTTGTCACGGCGTCACGGCTGAAGGTGGGTCTGGCAGCGATATCAGCCCGCCCGCGCCAGACCTGACCGATCGTGAGTGGAAGCACGGGTCCACCGACGGCGAGATCTTCTACGTAATCAAGAACGGCGTGCCCCCTGAGTTGAACATGGAACCTTGGGGCGACCGCATCAAGGACCCGGATATCTGGAACGTTGTGAACTACCTCAGATCCCTCGCGAAAAAATAGAGGCGGGCCTGACGGCCCGCCCCCACTTCTCACCTACCCGGCACCAGCTACCAGCTACTTTGAGAGCGGGTCCGGACGCACCTGAAACTTGACCAGCTTACTCGTCGTTCCCTTGCCGCCTTCCGCGTGAAACGGCGCGCGCGTCGCATACGTCGTCCAGATACCTTTGCCCTTCCAACCGGCGTTGGCGTCATCGATCCGGCCATCCATGCCCTTCGCGTAGAAGCCCATCGGATAAGGCACGCGGAAGGTCAGGAACTTGCCGTCGATCAACGCGAGGAGCCCTTCTGAGCCGTTGCCGGTCGCCAGCGGCACGTTCTTGCCCATGCCGAGCAGATCGAATCGGTCCACGAAGTTGTAGTAGGCGAAATCCGCGCTGGCCGAATCCGTGGCGCCCTTGTAGTTCGGGCCTGGGTACGGATAGAGAGACCAGCCCTCCGTGCAGTGTTGGCCCGTCGCGTTCGGTCCGTTGAGCGGACCCTTGCACTTACGCCGGTCGAAGCTGGCGTACTGCCCACTCGACAGCACCGTCCACACGACGCCGTTGTTGTCGACGTCCATGCCGCGCGGCGCATATCCCTGGGCTGACGCTTTCGGATTGTTCCAGGGGACCTCGTAGATCTCGGACAGCGCGGTGGCCGGAGGGTTCGAGCCGAGAGTCAGCCGGACAAGGGATCCGGGCACGCCCAGGACAGATCCCCAAACAGACCCATCCACGGGACTCGGCGCAACACCGTAGAACGGCGCATTGATTCGCTTGTCCTTGGCGGGATCGAGCGGCTGGTCAGGCTCGACGTACGCGTCGCGCTTGCCGTTGCCGTTGGTATCGAGCACGAACACCGTCCAACCTTGTGCCTGAGATTCGTCTTTGGTCTCTTCGTAGATCTTCGTGTTGAACCATCCCTCGACGGCGCCACCACCGGTAAACCACAACACATCCTTGTCGTCGAAATTCAGATGATGCGTGCCAAAGCACGTGTCGATCGTCGTGACCTCTTTTGTCTTGGGGTCGTACATCTGCATCTGGCGTCCGCTTTGTGCGATTGGAAACGCCTTGGCCGACGGATGATTCGAACCCTGCTGGCAGAAGGCCGGCGTCTGGTTCTGCCGAATTCGCGCGGCGATCCACACGCGGCTCTGTTTATCCATCGCGAAGCTGTGCGCATTGGACTGGCTCGTCCAAATCACTTCCTCGCCCCAGTACGCTGAAGGCTGCGCGGGCGGCGTCTGCGCCTCGCTCGGCGTCTTCGGGTCGCGGACCTTCAGCTTCACCTGAGTCGCAGTGTTGGTCTTCGGATCGACGACGGGCATGTAGTCCGCGCTGGCTTCGAGCGCTCCGTAGATCGGCCCGTTCGGGTTGACAGTGGGATTCCGCTTGTCGGTTGCGATCTCGTCGTGGAGATACGCCTTCGGGTCCGCCCAATCCCACATGGTCACGACAACGTTGCGCTCTTTGCCCTGGGGTCGGGGCGGGGCCGCGGCTGGCAGCTCCCCGGCCGCAATGCGGTCGGTCCAGTCCGCCCACATCGCGAGCGCGCGAGGCCGGCCCACCTGTGTGAACCGATTGCTCATCCCGCCGCCCGCCTGCCCGGACTGGATGCGTCGATCCCAGGCGTCCTTCGACGAGGCAAACGTGCCGAGGCTCGTTGGGATTTCGCGCGTCGCCTTGTTACCCATCTGATGGCAGCCCGTACAGCCGTCGATGCTCACGATGTTGCGAATCCACTCACCCTGGCTCTTGATGTTTGGCGAGATCCCGTTGCCGGTGGGACCGGTTCCTGGGAAGTCGCTCTTGGGCGGAACCTGAAGCATCGACAGCCAGTACTGGGCCGGGTAGTAGTCCGCCGCGGCCTTCGGGGTAGGCGCGGGGACGGCGGTCAAAGCCAGCACCTTACCCGGCGCCGACTTGACCTTCGGTGAATCCACGAGCCCATAGCCGCGGACCCACACGTCGTAGTTGCCTTTCGGCAGGTCGGGCACGAGGTAGCGTCCCTGATCGTCGGTCACGACGCTCTTGATCAAGCGCGTGGGCAGATCCGTCGTTTCGGCGATCACCCACACGCCGGCCTCAGGTCCGCGCGGGCCAGTCACGACGCCTCCGATGTCGTCACCATCCACGGCGACTGCTCGAGCTGGCGCCTGACCAGCGCCTACGGTCCCAAGCGCAACGGCCACAAGCCCCACGACGGCGACCGCGGCAACGGCGAGACGAAAAACTCTTCGGGTCATCTGTGGCCTCCTTCAGAGCAGAATCGACGACACATGGCTTGCACACTTCTAGCGCCGGACGCTCGCCTTGTCAACCTACTATCCCAGATTCAGCCCTACTCGACGATGACCTGTCCAATGGACCAGGGGTGGTCCGCGCAGACGTAATCGTAGGTACCCGGCTTTGCAATCGTGGCGGAGCTCGACGCGCCGGGTTGAATGACGCCGGTCGTCCACGAACCGTCTCGCGCAGTGACGGTATGCGGCTTCTTCGATGTATTGGTGAACGTGATGGCCGTTCCCACTTTGACCCGTGTGCGCGCCGGAAAGAGACCGTAGTCGTTCGACCAGGTCACCTGCCGGTTCGCGCTTGCGATGTTGAAGTTGGTAACGGTGCCGAGCTCTATCATGGCGCGGTCCTGAATCGCTCCGCCCCACGCGATCGACGTTGGGGGCGCGGGCGGCGCGGCGCGCTCGGGCACTTTGCCACCCAGCTTGAACGCCCACACCACCCGGTTCATCGTCAGCGCCACGAACTGCTCGCCGCCGATCTCGTAGACGACGGCCGAACCACCACCGGGACCGGCGCCGCCAGGCAAGCCAACCTCTCCCGTCTGGAACTGCCAGACCACGTTCCCGGTCTTCCCGTCCCATGCCTGAAACACACCATTGGGCTCAACATGGAAAACGAGTCCGCCCGCCGTCGCCGTCGCGCCACCGCCACCTTCGCACGCTGCATATGCGAGAGGCTTCTCCCACACCACTTTGCCGGTGCGGCTGTCGAGCGCAGCCATCAGGCCGTGCTGCTTCATACCGGGCGGCTTTGCCGGCAGGATGAACGCCCATCCGCTTTCATCTCGTCGGATCCACGCGGGGTTGATACACGCCGCGGCGTAAAGATAGCCGGTCTGCGGACTGTAGGCCATCGGCGTCTGCCGCATGTTCATGTGCGGCATCAGGACGTTGGGCATGTCGGCGCGAACTGGATCGAAGTAGCAGCCCGCGACGAAGCCGCGCGGAATCATCGTCTTGTCCACGCACCCAGGACCCACGCGGTCTCCGCCCTTGGTGAAGGGCTGCGTCGGCGAGGTCTTCAGAAGCGGGTCCTGTTTGACCGGTCTTTCCTCGATTGGAAGGATCGGGTGGCCCGTCTCGCGATCAAGAAAGAAGGACACGCCATCGGTTCGCATCGCGACGAGCACTTTCCGCATCCGACCGTCCACGCTCGCGTCGTACAGCACGAGCGGGGTACCGAGGTCGTGTTCCCAGATGTCGTGATGAACAGCCTGGTAGTACCAGCGCATCTTGCCAGTCTTGAGGTCGAGCGCGACGACCGAGTTGTTGAAGAGATTGTTGCCAGGCCTCAACTCGCCGCCCCACTGAGGAACGGCGTTGCCGGTCTCGAGATACACGAGGCCGAGATCCGAGTCGACCGACGGCGTAGTCCACAGGGCGCCGCCTCCGTACTTCCAGATGTCGCTGTCTTGCGGCCAGGTCTCGTGGCCAGGCTCGCCAGGCCCGGGGACGACCTCGAAGCTCCACAGATACTTTCCGGTCTTCGCATCGAGACCGATGGCCCGGCCACGCAGAAAGTTGTCGCCGAGCGAGACGACGCCAATGACCACTCCGTTGCCATACGCGGGGGCGCTGCTCATCCCCTGCGAAGGAATCTCGGGGCCGTGCTCGTACGTCCAGACCACCTTGCCGGTCTGCTGGCTGATGGCCACGACATTCGAGTTGCGAAGGCCGGCAAAGAGCAACCCCTCACCGATGCCGACGCCGCGGTTCCCGCTGAACGGCACCTCTGGTTTGTAGGTCCAGATCGTGTGGCCCGTGGCGGGATCGAGCGCGACGATCGTGCCCTGACTCGTCGGCACGAACATCCGACCGTCTTTGACCATGAGCGGCGCCTTCGACACTTGTCGATCGGGTAAGTCCGTCACCCACGCGCCGCCGAGTTGTTTGACGTTGGTCGTGTTGACCTTCGAGAGCGTCGAGTAACGCGTGCTTCCCCAGTCGCCGCCTGGCGCGCCCCACTCGGTGCTGGAGTACGGCGTAGCCTGCCCGGCCGATCTCGCCGACCACGCGAGCAACGCGACGGCAGCCAACGAAATCAGACGTACGGCGGGTCTACGTTGCTTCACTTGGCAACGCCCGAGGCCGCGCGTTCATCGGCGCGGGCGCCGAGAAGAATGTGCTCCAGCCCGAGATTCCCCTCGTGGCACGCGTACTGGTAGATCTGCTGGCTGTCGTCGCGAGTCAATGGCATCACGAACGTCCAAGGCCTGGTCCACGTGTCGGGGTCGTTGAAGGTGACCTGCCATTGGACCCTGTTGGGTGCGATGGGCGTAAAGCGTTCGACCAATCGAAACTTCTCGCTGTTGTAACGGTTGTTGTAGCCGAAATGCGTCCGGTCGGTGAAGTTCGTGGTCTCGACGACCAGCGTGTTCCCTTCCCAGTGGCCGCGCGCGTCGCCGAGGTACTCGTGGATGCTTTGCCCGACGTGTGGCCGGCCGTCGAGCGGGATGATGCGCGTCTCGTGGATCATCTCGTAGCGGATCGCGACGTAGTCGGGCGTCTGCAGGATCTGATACGCGTTGCCATAGATGGCCGGCATCATCGAGCCAGGAAGCCCGCGCGTGATACACCGGTCATAGAGGCTGCGGTCCAGCCATGAGTCGGCGCGTCCTTCTCCGTTTCGGGCGTCGTTGAGCGCGGCCGCTGCCGCCTCGCGCCGAGCGGCTTGTGGGGTGAAGGCCGGAAGCTTGCCATCGGGTGGATCCACGATGAGCCATGGGCGACTGCCATTCCCCTGGAGATGCTCGTACCAGTGGGTGGGGCCGGCGCCTGTTTCGGCGCCCCCGATACCGCCCGCAATTTTGGCAGCCAGCGCCTGCCGCTGTTTGGCCAGGTCGGCAAGCTCTGCCGGGGTGAAATCCTGGACCGATCGTCCCTTAAGCTGGTCGGGCCGTTCGAGAGGCGTGTTCGCCTCATCTTTGTTTGTGAAAACGCCCTGAAGGTCGGGGTGCCCCCACGGCGTCCGGGGTGGAGTCCAGCCAGATCCGCCGGCGCGGGCCTGGGCACTCCCGGGGACCGGGGCCAACAGCCCGACGGTCATCGTCATCGCCAGGGCGTATTTCGAGATTCGGCAGTTCGTCCACATACCTGCCTCCTTTTGCATGGCGATTCTAGTCTCGATTGGCCCGGATCGCCCTATACTGTCAGGGCGTAGGAAAGTCACCGAAGGAGGCGTCGGTCATGAGAACGTACGTGATTGCTGTGGTGGGCTCTCTGCTCGGGGCATCGAGTCTTTTTGCGGCTGACTCCCCGACCTTTTACAAGGACGTCCTCCCGATCTTGCAGGCCAATTGCCAGAGCTGCCACCGACCCGGCGAGGTCGCTCCGATGTCGCTCCTTACGTTCGAGCAGACGCGGCCGTGGGCACGAGCGATCAAGACGGCCGTCCAGTCCAAGAAGATGCCGCCATGGTTCGCCGACGAGAACTTCGGGCACTTCTCGAACGAGCGAAGGCTGAAGGCACACGAGATCAGTCTCATCTCGGCATGGGTCGACGCCGGAGCGCCCGGGGGCAACGCCAGCGATGCTCCGCCGGCGCTGACATTCGAGAACGGCTGGAACATCAAGCCAGACATCATCGTCGACATGCCGAAGCCGTTCGATCTGCCCGCGCAAGGCACGATCAACTACAAGTACATCCTCGTGAAGACGAACTTCAAAGAGGACATGTGGGTGACGGCAGCAGAAATGCGCGCAGGCAATCCGAAGGTGTTGCATCACGGCAAAGTCTGGGTGCGGCCTCCCGGATCAACCTGGATGCAGAACGCCGTCCCGGGCGAAGCGTACGAGCGGGAGACGGCCAGCCATCGAGAGATCATGGGCAACAACTCCATCGAGGAGGGCAACGACATCATCGGGAAGTTCAACCCGGGTCTTGGTGCGCAGCGCTTCGACATGGAAGGCGCGGCCAAGTTCGTCCCGAAGGGATCCGATCTCGTCTACGAGCTGCACTACACAACGGCAGGCCAGCCGATGTCAGACGTCTCGAGACTTGGTCTCGTGTTGGCGAAAGAGCCGCCGCAGAAGCAACGATACTTCTTCCACGCGGGGCCGACAGCGCTCAACCTGGCGATTCCGCCTGGAGATGGCAAGGCTCAAGTCGTCAGCGAGATTACGTTTGGCGAAGACGCCAAGCTCGTCTACGCGCAGCCACACATGCATCTGCGCGGCAAGGATTTCGAGCTGCGAGTCGTGTCTCCGAACAAAGAGATGAAGACAGTGCTCAAGGGTGATTGGAACTTCGAGTGGCAGATGGGCTATCAGTACGTCGAGCCGATCGCCTTGCCGAAGGGATCGAAGCTTCAGCTGATCACCCATTTCGACAACTCGACGGCCAATCGCTACAACCCGGATCCGGCCAAGCAGGTCGTGTGGGGACCACAGAACTGGGACGAGATGAGCAACTGCTTCATCGGCGTCCTGTTCAACAAGAGCATCGCAGCCGAGAAGGTCTTCCTCAGATCTGGGCCGAGCCTGCTTCCACGAGGGGACCACGGGCCAACGCTGGCATCCTTCAGTTCGGTTGATCCGAACGCGGTCGCTCCGGCGACCAACGGCAACAGCAACGCGAACGTCGCGCCAACGACAAACGGCGGGCCCAGCAACGTCGAGCCCTAATCGCGCTTAAGGCTGCGGGGCGTTACGCCCCGCAGCTTTCCAAACTCCCAATTCCCAACTCCCAATTCCCAACTCCCAAGTCCCAACTCCCAAGATGAGTCATTGGGAGTTGGGTCCTTCTTAGGCGTTGGGAGTTTCAGTTAATAACCACACCGGCCGTTCGGAAACACCCCGACATTCTTCTGAACCGCGTTATTGCGAACGCCTGCCCGGTCCTCGAGCTGCAGGTACACGGCCATCGGTACGGTGCCGTTCGATCCAACGCTCGCGCCACCCAAGAACGAACACGTCGTCAACGGTGCAATCACCGCTTCGCCGGTCACGATGCTTATCTCGTTGGAACCGATCTTGAGTGTCCAGCGATAGAAAGCCGGGAAGCCGCCAGACGCGCTCCCGTCGAGTTTACAATCGACGGAGCCGGACGCGTCGATGATGGCGCACGCGTCGTTTCCTTGCGAAGTCGATATGACGGTGAATCGTGATTCGAGTTGTGGCGACTGCACGGTTAGCACCGCTGTCTTCGTCACGCCAGCGTAGGTAGCCTGAAGCGTGACTGAGGTCGTAAGCGGCACTGTCGCTGTATCAACCGCGAAACTGAATGTCGTGTTCCCAGCCACAACGGTGATGCCTGACGGCACCTTTGCCACATCCGGATTGCCGCTCTGCAGCAGGACGACGGCTCCGCCAGCGGGCGCGGCTGCCGTAAGCTTGATGATCGCTTCAGGCCGGCCCTGGCTACCAATAGTGGACGGGTTGAGCGTGAAGGACTCGAGAGCCGCGGGCTCGGGGGGCGGCAGAGGCGCGGGCGTGGGGGCAGGCGCGGGAGCCGGAGCAGGCGCAGGTGCCGGCGAAACGGGCGTCGGCGCGACTGGCGCCGGCGTGTCGTCGCCGCATCCGGAAACCAGAAGCATGCTCACGGCGAGCGTGCCCAAACACCGTGACGAACGCTGCAACCAAGTCATTCTCACCTCCCTGAAGGGCGGATCCTAGCAGAGCCGGTCGGGCCGTTGTCGATTTTGGCCTCCTCCGAGCGACTATTTCATGTAATAGCAGCAACCATCACTCGGAGGGAGCCATGAAGTATCTGTGCCTGATTTACGACGAGGAAAAGAAGATGGGCGCCATGTCCAAGAGCGACGCGGACGCCTTTATGGGCGAGTACTTCGCCTTCACGGAGGGGATCAAGAAGAGCGGCCATTATGTTGGCGGCGAGGCACTTAAGCCCGTTCACACGGCCACGACTGTGCGCGTGCGGAACGGCAAGATGTCGACGACCGACGGCCCGTTTGCCGAAACCAAGGAGCAGCTTGGCGGGTACTACCTGATCGAGGCCCGCGATCTGAATGACGCGCTTCAAATCGCGGCAAAGATTCCCTCGGCGCGTTCTGGCAGCGTCGAAGTGCGGCCGATTGAGGTGTTTGGTTAGACCGGGGATCGGGGACCGGGGATCAGTCGATCCGTAGGGCCGGTCCTTTCGGACCGGTCTGGCCGGGCCAGCAGCAACTGTGAGCACATCTCAGGGAAACGAGAACGACGCCGAGCGGGCGCGTGAGATGGTGGACGCGGTGTACCGCGCCGATTCGCGGCGCGTTCTCGCCACCCTGATCCGCTTGCTCGGTGACTTCGACCTAGCCGAGGAGGGCTTGCACGATGCCTTCACCGCCGCGGTCGAACGATGGCCGCAGGACGGCGTGCCGGAGAATCCCCGCGCATGGCTCGTCTCGACTGGACGCTTCAAGGCCATCGACGTCCTGCGCCGCCGTGCGCGATTCGATGCGTCGGTGGCGGAGCTTGCACAGCAACTGGACGACCGCACCGCCGACCCCGCCGACTGGGACGACGAGCGTGTGGAAGACGACCGGCTGCGGCTGATCTTCACATGCTGCCACCCTGCCCTGCCGCCGGATGCGCAGATCGCTCTTACGCTGCGAGAAGTGTGCGGCCTGACGACCGAGGAGATCGCCCACGCGTTTCTCACGGCGCCGCGAACAGTGGCGCAGCGGATCGTCCGCGCGAAGGCGAAGATTCGCGACGCGCGCATCCCGTATCAGGTGCCGGCGCGAGACGAGCTGCCGCGGCGGCTCGACTTCGTGCTGCAGGTCGTGTACCTCGTCTTCAATGAAGGATACTCCGCGTCATCGGGTGCCTCTCTGACGCGGCACGATCTCTCCGCCGAAGCGATCCGCCTGGGTCGGCTGGTCGTGGAACTGCTCCCGGAGACCGAGGCCTTCGGCCTGCTCGCCTTGATGCTCCTACAGGAATCGCGGCGCGCCGCGCGGACGTCGGCCGTTGGCGAAATTGTGCTGCTCGACGAGCAGGACCGCTCGCTCTGGAACCAGCCGCAGATCGCCGAGGGCGCGGCGCTCGTGGAGCAGGCCCTGTCGTCGCGGCGGTTCGGCCCTTACACGTTGCAGGCCGCGATTGCGGCCGTGCACGCGGAGGCGGCGACGGCCGCTCAGACCGACTGGGCGCAGATTGTGGGTTTGTACGACGTCCTCGTGCGTGCCGATCCATCGCCAGTAGTGGAGCTGAACCGAGCCGCGGCCGTGGCCATGCGTGATGGACCGTCGGCGGGGCTTGCGCTGATCGACATGATCCTCGAGCGCGGTGATCTCGGCGACTACCACTTCGCGCACTCGGCGCGGGCGGACCTGTGCAGACGGCTTGGCAAGAAAGACGAGGCGCGAGCCGCGTACGAACGGGCCTTGAGCCTTGCGAAGCAGGAGCCCGAGCGCCGCTTCCTCGAGCGCCGGCTTCAAGAACTGTAGGGCGCGTCTTGCCCTCGAGACGGGCCACCTAGTCTCGTAGGGCCACCTAGTCTCGTAGGGCGGGTCTTGCTCTTCAGACCCGCCATTCGCACGGCACGGCGACGTCCTTGTGCGGCCGGCGGCGGCCTCAGTAGCGTGGGGGGCGGCAGGCGGCCCGAGACTCTTCTTGCAGTCTCATCGTCTCGCAGGGCGGGTCTTACTCTCGAGACCCGTCACTTGCGTGGCGCAGCGACGTCCTGTGTGCGTCTGGCGGCTCCGCACGGCGGGAAATCGACCTCCGCTCGTCCTCTCCCGCTCCCGCCGCGAGTAGTACCCAACCCCACCGCCTGCCATCGCGGCATGCACCGCCAACGCTAGTTCGCACGTCATGGATCGCGCGGAACGAACTCGCGGCAGGTGAATCGCTGCGCCCGATTTCCGGTCAGGACATTGAAGTCGCCGCGCTCCGAACGGCCGCCAGCCGCACACAGCACGCCGCCGCGCCCGCAGCTCGTGTTTCCAAGAGACGCCGCCAGGGAATTCAGTAGAAGCACAAGTAGGTTGAAAGCACTACGTTCAGGTGTTTGACGACCACAAGATCCGACGCTTCGTGAAACGGACCTCCTCGCGAAGCTCCGTCAACTTATCCCAGCCAGCCTGGCGCAGGGCCGGAGTGATGGACTTGGTGATGTCGCGCTCGCTGAGTTGTTTTTTGTCCATCCGCGAGGGGTGACGAGGCCGATGAGCTGGCCGCTAGTTTATCCGCCCCGAGGTTGATTGAGGCGAGCGCCGCCGCGGGCGTGCCCTCGGCGGGCGGCCGTTCGGAGCACGGCGCCTCACCGAAGGAGCCGCCGTCAGGCGGCGACGAAGCCGGAAATCGGGCGGAGCGATTCGGCGACGCGAGTTCGTTCCGCGCGATCCGTTTCCCTCGAATCAGCCCTAAAGGTGCATGCCGCGATGGCGGTTGGCGGAATCGGGTACTACGTCGCGTCGGGTGAACGGGTATGAGCGGAGAACGATTTCCCGCCGGGCCCTTCGACAGGCTCGGGCTCCCGAGCCCTGTCGAGGGATGCGGAGCCGGACGCCGGCCGAGGGCACGCCCGCGGTGGCGCCAGTTCGGGCCGCCTAAAGGCGGCCCCCACGACTGCGAGTGCGCCTTCGCGCTGCGCGCTTCTGCGCGCCAGGAAGGGCGGGCCCACGCATGAGCTCCGCACCAGCTACAATGCCTTGATGATTCGCCGGACAGTGGCCGCGACGGGCGTCCTGCTCGTGCTCTTCCACGCATGGCTGCTCGCCAGCCAGGCATTGAGCGGCGAGTTGGCAGAGCCCGGACTGCTCTTTCGTTGGCTCGTCGCCGGCGGGCTGACCGCAGGACTCGGCGGCTTGCTGCGCTCTGGCGGCCCGCTGTTCCTCAGCCGCAAAGCGGTCGCGCTGTGGCTGCTCGCCGCGCTCCTGCACGGCCCTGCCGTCGTGGATCTCACGGGGAGCCTCGATGCCCCCGCACTTCCAGAAGCCGCAACGGTCGTCGTCCAGATCGCAACGGCGTCAATCGCGCTTGGCCTCGGTATGCTCCTCGTCGCAGCGGCATTACGGGGCTCGCGACGGTCCCACCAGTTCGGCGCGGTCCTTCCAATCGTTGGAAGCCCAGCCACGTCGGTGAATGCCGGCTTCGCGCTGGCCTTCGCAGCACGCCCTCCTCCGCTCGCCTAGCCCGTTTCTCAGATGGACTCGAGCGCGCAGGCTTCAGCCTGCGCGGTGTCCGCGACGCGGGGGCTAAAGCCCTGCGCTACGGCGTCGCGAAAGCGCTCTTGTCTCCACCCTGTACGTCAAATGGAGTCTATGGTGATGCGTACTCGTGTTTTCGTTGTGGTCCTGATGGCAGCGTTTGCGGCCGTGCCCGCTCGCGCAGCCACCGTAAGCGGTTTGGTGTCAGACGTGACCGGTGCAGTCCTTCCCGGCGTCCACGTCGTTCTCCGCGGTGTCGCGACCGGACAAGAGTCCTCGGTCGAGACCGGCGCGGACGGGCGCTTCCAGCTCGACGCCATCGCAACGGGTATCTATCTCGTGATCGTCACGCGCGCTGGTTTCTCCGAAGCGGCGCGAACGGTGGTGATTTCACGGCCAGACGAAATGCTCGACGTGCCGGTACAGCTCGAGCTCGGCGCGCTCAGCGCCGAGGTCGTCGTGACGGCGGCGCGCGCGCAACGGGAAACCCGTCAGATCCCACTGCACGTGGAGACAATCGCGAAGGGCGCAATCGAACAGAGCAATACGATCTCTACGGGCGATGCGCTCACCGGTGTAGCCAATATCACGCCGGTCGGAAACGGCCCTTTCGGCGTGCGCCCGCGGCTCCGCGGTCTCGACTCCACAAGGCTCCTGGTGCTCGTTGACGGAGAACGGCTCAACACCGCCCGCCAGGCGACCGACCGTCAAGGCGCGGAAGTGGGTCTCATCTCCACAGACACCATCAGTCGCATGGAGATCATCAACGGGGCTGGAACACTGCTCTACGGCTCGGACGCCTTGGCGGGCACCATCAACATCATCACCAACGAGCCGAGCCTTTCGGACACAACGCGCTGGCTCTACGGATTCAACGGCCTCTACAGCTCCAACGAAAACGGCGCGCGAGGTACCGCAACGGTCGGTGTGACCACTCCCCGCTACGCCCTGCGTCTGCAAGCCGGGATGGAGGCATTCGACAATTACAAGGCAGGCACATTCGTTGTCGAGGACACGCGTCCCTTCTTTGCCTCGGGCGCGCTCAACCGCGCCGACACCATCGACGACAACTTCGGATTTGCCTTCGATGCATTTCCCGATCCCTTCAACGCACCGTTTGTCCGCACCGAGAACGAAATTCCGAACTCGGGCGCAGAGGGCCACTTCTTCAACCTGTCCAGCCTCGTGCAGCTTGGCGAGCGGCGATCACTGCGGGTTCGCTACCAACACCGGCAGATGGACAAGATCGGGTTTCCAGACTTCGCGCAGCCGTACTTCTTCAACGCCACTTCGCTCCCGCAGAGCGATCTCGACCGAGTGTCCGCGCGCTACGAGGCGCAGGCCATCACGCCGTGGCTCGCCAACCTGTCGCTTACAGCCCACTATCAACGAACGAAACGGCTGCTGGAAAACGTTCTCCCGGTGCAGTTCCCGGCGCCGACGCCGGTCGCCTTCTTTCCGATCAGCGTGATGCGCCTCGACATCTTGTCCGACACTACGCAGCAGGTCTCGACGCCTGGCATCGATCTCCAGGCCGTCGTCGTGCCGGCGTCGAACCATGTGCTCACGACAGGCCTCACGTTCTATCGCGACCACAGTACCGACGAGCGCACGACGACGACGACGACCTCAATGGTCGGCCAGGTGGCGCTCGGTCAGCGCGGTCCAGCGCCGGTCGTCTTCTCGACGCCGATTCAACTCGGCCCTCCATCGGTGGCGCATCCCGTTCGGGTCCCCGATGCAAGCCTCCGAGACGTTGCCCTCTTTGCGCAGGATGAGTGGCGGCTCAGACCGAACGTGTCTCTCGTGGCGGGCCTGCGCGGGGATTTCTACAACGTGACAACCGAGGCAACACCGGGATACGACGTCGCATCGGTCGTGGCCGGCGCGCGTCCGGCGATCGACCCTTCAACGCTTCCCGATCCGAACGGGGAAACCTATGTCCGCAAGGCGCTCACCGGCGATATCGGCCTCGTGGCCAACACGAGCGGCCGCGTGAGCCCATTTCTGCGCTTCGGCCGCAGCTATCGCCATCCGAATCTCGAGGAGATGTTGTTTGCCGGGCCAGCAACGACGGGGAGCATCGCGCCGAACGTGAAGGTGAAGCCGGAGCGAGGAAACAATTTCGACGCTGGGGCGAAGTTCAACTTCCGCCGGTTTTCGGGCGGGGCCTATCTCTTCGTCAATCAGTACACAGACTTCGTGGTTCAGGACCTGACCACGGCAACGACGCCTGCGGGGCCGCTGGTGCAAACGACGAACTACGCTGATGTTCGCATCCACGGCGTGGAGCTGTCGGCCGACTCGCCCGTCAGTTTTGCACAAGGGGTGCTGACCCTCAGCGTCTCCAGTGCGTTCATGCGAGGGACCATCACACGCGGAATCAACCCTCTCGATGGCAGCGCGCTCGACGGAGAACCGGCTGACAACATCACGCCTCTCAAAGTGCTTGCTGCGGCGCGGTTCACGGACCCGCGCGGGCACTGGTGGGTGGAGTACGGCGTACGGACCCAGGCCGACGTCACCAGGATCACACCGACGCTCCTGACGTCGCCGTTCCGCATCGCGCAGGATCTGCTCTCCCTCGATGGATTCACGGTCCAGCGGCTCGGCTGGGGCGTGAACCTCGCGCGGAACCGCGACCGGCTGGGCCTGAACTTCGCGATCGAGAATCTAACGAACGCGTTCTACCGCGAACACTTTCAATTTGCGCCGTCGCGCGGGCGGAGCTTTACCGTGGGTCTGAGCGTCGGAGCATTTTGATCGGCAGGTCCGCTGAGGCGGAAAGTAGGGCGCGTCGTTTTGGACGCGCCAGGCTGATCGACAGGTCCAAAGAACAGGACCCGCCCTACGTACCTACTAGCGCGGCCCTCTGCCCATCGTCTCGCAGCCTCGACTCGTGCGGCCATTGGTGGGTGCGAATAGAACAGCCACTCGACGAGCCGGCTGGGCCGCTCCTCCGCCAGATTTTGCGCGCCCAGCCTCTTCATCGCGCTCGTGAACGCAACCACGTTCCTCGTCACCTCGAGCGCGTACCGATCCGCGCGCCGCTCGTGCGCGCGCGAAAAGGCATTCGCCACGGGCATGAACACCACTGAAACAGCGCCGGCCGTCAGCACAACAAGTGGAAGACCCGCGATGTCCTCTTTGCCGAGAAGTCCAAGCGGCGGAGCAAAACGTGACAGCAATCGGTCGGCGACGTAGAACACGGCCACACACACCAGTGCCTGGAGCGCGATCCCCGACCAGATGTCGCGGTGAACGTGGTGAGCGAGCTCATGCGCCAGGATGACTTCGATCTCGTCGTCGGAGTGCTCGGCGAGCAGCGTGTCGGAGAGCAGGATGCGGCGCGTACGACCGAGGCCCGCAAGGGCGGCATTGGCCTTTCGCGTGCGATCGCCGAGGCGCCATTCGAAGACGCCGAGTACGCGGGCTCCGGCTCGCTCTGCCAGCGCCACCAGCCGGTCGCTGAGCTCCGGCCGATCCAGCGCCTTGAAGTCGTAGAAGATCGGCATCAGCAGCACCGGCGCGGCCTGTACTAACGCTACGAAGATCAACATGAATACGCCCGACGCCATGATCCACCAGTGCTCGGGGCTCCACCTGAGCAGCGACATGAGGATCAGCGCAGCGACAATGGCAAAGGCAAGACCGACAGCGCCGGCCTTGACGTGGTCAACCCACCAGCGCGCCGTGGCTTGCGTGGATAAGCCGTACCTGCGTTCGAGCGTTACGCCTTGATAGAACGCCAGTGGGAGCTGGATGATTTCGTGCGCCAGCGCGATGGCGATCACGTAGCAGACCGTGGCAAGCGCGAGAGACGCCCCGGCAAACCCGATCGCGATGTCGCGCAAGGCCGCCGACGCTCCGGTCACCAGAAGGAGCAGAAGGAGAAGCGCGCCAAGAACGGTCCCGAGTATCGACGCGCGTCGATGTAGGCGATGGTAACGACTGGCTTTGTCTTCGTTGGCCACGCAGTCGTAGCGCCTGTGTCCCCTACGTGCCGTGCGAGGCGCGCGCGCTAACCCGCACGCCACCGTTCGTCGTCTGGACCGAAATCTTGGGACCGCCGCCGTTGAGTGTTCCGTTCAAGTGCTTGGGGCCTCCGCCAGGAAAGCCGCCGGAACTGTTGCGCTCGCCACCAGTAAAGGGCAGCCGGTCGTCAACCGACACGCCGCCGTTCACGGCGCCAGCCTGGAGCTCCGCCTTCACATCGGTCGGCAATTCCAGCCGGACGCCACCATTTACAGTGACGATGTTGACGTCGCCGGTGACCGACGCCATGTCCATCTGGATGCCACCGTTCACCGTGGCTGCGTCAACCGAACCTGAGAGCCCGCGCCCGTTCACGCCGCCGTTGGTCGTCGTGGCGACCAGCCGGCCTTCGATGTTGTCCATCCGGACGGTGCCGTTCTCCGTCTTGAACGACGCGCTCAATCCGGCTGGAATCTTGACCTTGTACTCGATGACGAGCCCCGAACCACGGCCGAAACGGCTCGATCTTTCGCCCTCGAGGCGGCCCTCGACTTTGACACGTTCTGGTGTGACCTCCTCGTTCATCTGCATGTTCTGCAGCGCGACGCGCGCAGTCTCGTCACTACCTGTCCTGACCTCGCGACGTGCCTGAATCTCAACCTGCGTACCGGTCGCCGGATCCACCTGGATAGAACCGTTGACGTTGACAATCTCGAGCCGGCCGCCCGGCGAAAGTGTGTAGGTCCGCGTCCACTCGTCGCTTGCCCTTCCATGGGCGATGCCAAGGGACAGCCCCCCTTCGCCGACTCTGACGTCGCAGGCAGCCATCAATAGCGAGGCGCTGAGCGTTCCCGCAAGAACCAGGCATGGTCGTCGTGTCTTCATTCCGGACCTCCACACGGACAGAGACGGATCGGGGGACAGAACGGTTCACGGGTGCTCAGGTTCTCGGGTGCTCAGGTTCCGGTTCTTGGGTTCGCGGGTTCCGGTTCGTGGGTTCCGGTTCTGGGTTCAGGTTCGAGATGCGTATCCGAGGTTCCCCGGTTCCCCCGAACCCAGGAACGCGACCTGAGCACCGGAACCCAAGAACCCAAGCACCTGGAACCTGAGAACCCAAGAACCGGAACCTGAGCACCTAAGCACCCGAGAACCCGAGAACCGTTCTTCAGTTCAACTGCACGGAGATCAGCTTGGACACGCCCGGTTCCTCCATCGTCACACCGTAGAGCCGGTTGGCGATCTCCATCGTCCGCCGGTTATGCGTAATGAGGATGAACTGGGTGCGATCCAGCATGCTCGTGAGCATTTCGACGAATCGTCCCACATTGGCGTCGTCGAGGGGCGCATCGATCTCGTCCAGCAGGCAGAAGGGGCTCGGCTTGTACCTGAAGATGGCGAACATAAGGGCGATCGCCGTCAGCGCCTTCTCACCCCCCGACAGCAGTTGTACGCTCTGCAGTCGCTTGCCCGGCGGCGAGGCGACGATCTCGATGCCGCTCTCGAGAGGATCGTTCTCGTCGAGAAGCGCAAGCCCGGCTCGCCCGCCCCCAAAGAGGGTGCTGAACGTGACCTGGAAGTTCGCCTGAATAGCCGTGAACGCCTCGTTGAACCGCGCGGTCGTCGTCTCGTCGATGCGCTTGATGGCTTCAGACGTCTGAGCGATCGACTCCACCAGATCGCGCCGCTGCGTCGTGAGGAACGTGTGACGGGTTTCGAGCTCGTCGAACTGCTCGATGGCCATCATGTTCACTGGCCCCAGTCGGTCAACCTTGTCCCTGAGACGTGTGATGGCTTCTTCGGCGGTCATCGAGGCTAGCGGCACAGCATCACCTGGTGTCGTGCTGCCAGACGCGACGGGCGTGGACTCCTCTATCGAGGGATCCCCGGTCGAGGATGGGGAGTCGCCTTCCTCGAGATCGGCGTCGGCGTCCTCGGCCGCAATCGCCACAGGATCCGGTGTGACCTGACCGGCCTGCTCCATCTGCTCCACGTCAGCGAGCACGTCGTCGAGTGACGCTTGCACGGCGTCAAGGCAGCTCTGGGCGAGGTGGGTCAGATCGCTCTCTGCAGTCGCGCGTGCCACTTCGAACTCGCCGACGCGAACACGGATGCTCTCGAGCTGACGGCGCGCCTCACGAATGACCACGTCCTGTGTGTCGACGGTAGACCGACTCGCCGCTGCTGCCTCATCGGCGCCACGAAGCTGCTCTTGAGTCGAATCAAGCGAGCGGATGTCGTCGTCCAGTAGCCGCTCACTATCGGCAACGGCCGTTAGTAGAGCTTCGCGACGAGTGCGCGTGTGGTCGAGTTCCACGTGACGCGCCGCAATCCGCTGCTCGAGCTCGCGGGCGCTCTCGTCGAGCCGCGCGACTTCGGCGTCAAGCGCCGATGCTCGCTCCACCAAACCCGCGTGGAGCGCACGGGCTTCCGCCGCTTTCGCGCTGAGCTCAGCAAGGGCCTCCCGCGCATCCGAGAGCCCGCGCTGAGTTTCGGCTAGCCGCTCCTCGGCCAGCTTCTGCTGGTCCTGCAGCAGGAGGGAGGAGGCTTCGGCCTCGACACGGCGCGCCTCGAGCGATGCGCGCTCTTCCTCCGCGCGCCGGCGTTCGAACGTGATGATCTCCAACTTTCTCGCGAGACGCGCCGCATCTTCTTCCGCCTTCGCGAGCTGTGCCTCGTATCCGACGATGGCCTTTTCCTGACGATGCTGCTCGGCCTGCAGAGACACAATGGATCCTGTGGCCTGTGCCATGGCGACATCGAGGTGCGCAACCTCCGTCAACGCGCGCACGAGCGCCTCCCGATCGACGGCCACACGTTCGCGTAGCTCCTTGATTTCACGGCGCGTCGCGAGAATGCCTCGCGACTCGGCTTTCGCGCCGCCAGACACCAAGTGGGGCCCGTGAAGCACGTCTCCGTCGAGTGTCGCGATCGGGGCACTCGTCTGGCGCGAAAGCGCCACGGCCTGCTCGAACGTCTCGGCCACGTAGGCCTCGGTTAGTACCTTCCAGATCGTGGCCGCATGGGGCCCGGTGACGCGCAGCACGTCCGAAACGGGAATGGTGCCCGGCATGCGCACTGCTTCTCTCGCGTGGTAGCCGTTGGAGCCCGGATCGATGACCACAAAGCCGCACCGGCCCGCATCCTCCGCACGCACGAGCGACAAACCGGCGGCCGCTTGATCGTGACGCTCGACGATAACGTGCTGCAAGAGATCGCCTAGGCACGCCTCGACCGCGCGCTCGTAGCGGCTATCGACCTCGAGGTAATCGGCGACAGCGCCCTGTTGGCCGACACTGCCGTTGGCTTGGACCAACACCATGCGAGCCGCGTCGCCAAACTCCGCACGGCTTGCCGCCAGCTCCTCGAGTGACGCGAGCCGCGCCTCTACGGCCGCCATGTCTTGCTCCCGAACTCGGACCTCTCGTGAGCGGCTGTCGTGTTCGCTGCGTGTCGCGGCGAGCTGCGTCTCGCGAGCCGAGCGAGCGATTCGAACGCTTTCGAGCGCCTCCTGAGTTCTCGTGAGGAGCTCGTGAGCCCCGGTACGGGCTGAATCGACGGTCTCGGTCTCGCGACGGAGGTCGTCACGCTCGACGTCGAGCTTCGCGAGCGTCTCGCCGACGCGCTCGTGCTGCGTCGTGGCGTGCTCGATGGCGTGGCGAAGCGCCGTGGCGGCATTCAGACTCGCGAACACCTCGCCGCGGGCGCCTTCGACATCCGACTCGAGTCCTTGGATCTGCAGCTGCGCGCGTTCGTGCTCATCGGTTGCCGCCGTCAGCACGGCGGCGGCTTCGTCGCGCGCACGCTCGGCGTCGGCACCAGCCGCGCGTCGCGAGTCGAGCGCGATCCGCCCCGGCTCACGGCGTGCGTCGAGATCCCCGATCTCGCCTGCAATCTCGGACCCACGATCGACGAGACCGGCAGCCTGTTGCCGATTGAACTCCTGTTGCTGTTGACGTCGATTGATGTCGAGCTCGCGGGCGTGCGCGTCCTCACGAAGGTGCGAGGCATGACCATCGGCCTCGGCCTGTTCAATCCGCATGCGTCCCAGGTCTACTTCCAGCTCAGACACGCGTGCCGCTGCCGCAGTCTCCCGATCCCGCGCGTCAGCGAGTCGAGTCCGCGCTGTCTCGATACTCTGCGCAAGCTCGCGATAGCGGCGCGCGAACAGCACCTTTTCCCATCGTCTCAATTCCTCGCGGAGGCGCCGATACCGGCGCGCCTTCGCCGACTGGCGCTTGAGGGCGCCGCGCTGCTTCTCCACCTCGAAAACGATGTCGTCGATTCTGGTCAGGTTCAGCTGGGCGGCTTCGAGCTTCAGCTCGGCGGAGCGTCGCCGCGACTTGTATTTCGTGATCCCAGCAGCCTCTTCGATCAGCTGGCGACGATCGGCTGGGCGCGAGCTCAAGATCATCCCGATCTTGCCCTGCTCGATGATGGCGTACACCTTGGCCCCGAGGCCCGTGTCCATCAGTAGCTCGTGGACATCACGCAGGCGACAGACTTCGCCGTCGATCAAATACTCGCTCTCACCGGATCTGTACAACCGACGGGTGACCTCGACGTCGCGGGTGAAGGCTCGGGCAAAATCTTCGATCCCAGCGTCAACGGAAACGCCGTCCACCGTTGGATGGTGACCGTTGCCGTTACCATTGCTGGGGCCGTGGCCGTTCCCGTTGACGCCGCCGTTCGGCTGATCCACGAGACCGGCCAGCCGCAAGCGGACTTCTGCGGTGCCGCCCGGCTTCCGGGCGTCGCTTCCGCTGAAGATCACGTCCTCCATCTTGTCGCCGCGCAGGCTTTTGGCGCTCTGCTCGCCGAGCACCCAGGTGATGGCGTCGGCCACGTTGCTCTTGCCGCAGCCGTTCGGACCGACGATCGCCGTGACACCACGGTCAAACGCAAGCTCTGCGCGGTCGGAGAACGATTTGAAACCAGATATTTCGAGACGTTCGAGACGCATTTATTCCCCTGCAGCATGCGCTGCATCAGGCGGGCTGGCCGAGTGGTTGAAAACGCGGCCAGTCTAACAACGCCTAGCCATTGTGGCAAGGCGGAAGTAACACCACTATATTTTGGGCTGGGAACCCAAAACGGCGGGAGGTGTTACCGCTGGGCGCGCCGGCTTACCGGCTGGCGGCCCAGATTCAACAACTGCTCGGCTTCCTTGAACAAACCCATCGCATACTGGAGCTGTGGGTCGCTCTTGGCCAGGTTCTCCGAGGCCGTCGCGACTCCAAAGAGGTCGAAATCAATCTCGTAGCGAATCATCGCGCGAATGAACTCGATGTCCTTCGTCCACGATGCCTCGTCGATCCGGAGACCCGCCTTCTGCACGTGCTGTTTGAACTCGGCCACCATCTCCTCGGTGACTTGGTAGTCGGCAGACAGTTCCCGGATCGCCCCGGAGGTGCCGGCGGCAATTCGGCCGTCGCCGCGCCGAGCGAATCGCTGCGAGAACGTGTCGAACAGGTTACGCGCGTAGATCGTGCGGGCGAACCTCGTGGGCGCGAAGCCCTGGACTGGTCCGTCGAAGCGCCGATCGGGCTCGACACCGCCGCCGCTGTAAACCCGCCGCCCACCGTCGGTGTATTTCAAGTCCTCGGCGCGATGGGCTCTGTTCGGATCCTGCTCGCGCAACGTGTACGTCAGGTACTCGTCGAAGGTGCCATCCCAGGGCCGCTGAATCAGCCGGCCGCTTGGCGTGTAGTAGCGAGCGGTCGTGATCGCTGCGCCCGCACCTTGGCTGACGCGATAGACCGACTGCACCAGAGCCTTGCCGAATGTCGTCTCGCCAACAATCAACGACCGATCGTGGTCTTGCAGCGCTCCTGATACGATCTCGGATGCGCTCGCGCTGCTTCGATTTACGAGGGTAATCATCGGCAGCGTCAGGTAGTCGCTCTGTTCCGTCGCTCGGTAGTCCTGGTCTGAATTCTGTACTCTGCCCCGTGTGTAGACGATCAGATCGCCCCGCGGCAGGAAGCGGTTCGAGACGCGAATAGCTTGGTCGAGCGCGCCGCCAGGATTGCCGCGCAGATCGAAGACCAACCGTTTCATGCCTTTTCCGGTCAACGTCCGCAGCGCCCGGCCAAGCTCCTGATCCGTGTTCTCGCCAAAGTCTTGCAGACGGAGGTATCCGGTGGTGGCGTCAATCATGAACACGGCCGGCACGGTCGGGATGTGGATTTCGTCCCGCATCACTTGCAAATCAAACGCCTTGTCGTACCCACTTCGCCTGAGCGACACACTGACGGACGTGCCCTTTGGGCCACGCAGCCGTCCGACCGCCTGGTCGCTCGTCCAGCCCTTGGTGTCTTCGCCCTCGATCTTCGCGATGACGTCGCCTCGGCGCACGCCCTTCTGGTACGCGGGTGATTCCTCGAACACGTTGAAAACGGTGATGTCCCCGTCGACCACCTGAATCGAGATACCGAGGCCGTAGTACCGCCCTTCCTGGCGCTCACGCATCTGCGCATAGCTGCGCGGGTCCATGAAACTCGAGTGGGGGTCAAGGGTTTGGAGCATGCCCGTGATTGCGCTATAGACCAGCCGGTCGGACTGGGCTTCCCCGACGTACGTCGACTCAATGGCGCTCAGCGCTGCCGAAAACACCTTGTATTGGTCGGGAACCTGGTCCTGGGCGAGGGCACCTCTACCAAACAGACCACCGATCAAGGCACAGAACGCCACCACGAATGCTAGTGAGCTGATGGACCGATATGAGCGCATACTAATGACTGTACACCCTTGCCTTGACCCCGTCTAGACCGGATTTCTATAATCCGATGAAGCACTTGCAAGGATTCTAAAGGGACACCGGGTGTGGTTGTGCGGGTGTCTCAATTGCTGGCGACACGCCGGCCGGAGCAGTTCATATGTTTGGTTCCATCGGCATGCCCGAGCTGATCATCATTCTGGTGATCGCGTTGATCATCTTCGGGCCGCGAAAGCTGCCCGAGCTAGGCCGGTCGCTCGGCAAGAGCATCGGCGAATTCAAGAAAGCCTCGAACGAGCTTCGGAGCACGCTCGATGACGAAATTCGAGCGGAGGAAACCCGAGAGCAGCGGGCGAAAACGGAGGCGGAACAGAAGTCGGCCATCGACGCTGGAGCGTCCGTGCCGACCCATGCCGACGACAAACCCCGAGACGAGGATACGACCGTGAGCCGTACCTCCACCGGCACACCCGCATAGTCCTCAACACGCCGCATGGCCCTAGTGCCCTTTCCCAGCAAGGCCCAGAAGGCAATTTCGGACGAAGACCCCGAGCCAGACTGGGACGACCCGGCATCCGAAGCCGGCGGGAAGATGTCGTTTCTGGACCATCTGGATGAGCTCCGGAAACGCATCGTCTACGCCCTCATCGCGGTCGTCGTCGGATTCGGCATCGCCTGCTTTTTCCTCGACGAGCTCTTCGCGTTCGTTATGGGCCCGATGCAGGCGCTCCTCGGCCCCGGCCAGCAGCTGATCTACACGGACCCGACCGAAGCGTTGATGTTGTATCTGAAGCTGGCGGTGATCGCGGGCATTCTCATCTCGTCAACGGCGGTAATGGCACAGGTGTGGCTCTTCATCGCACCGGGGCTCTACCAGCACGAGAAGAAGCTGGCGATTCCTTTCGTCGTGATGTCGTCGGTCTTCTTCATCGGCGGAGCGGCCTTCGCACACTTCATCGTGTTTCCGCTGACCTGGAAGTTCATGGCGAGCTTTTCGTCGGACACGATCACCTTCATGCCGCGAATCGAGCCGGCGTTCGGGCTGTACATGAAGCTGATTCTGGTGTTCGGCCTCATCTTTCAGATGCCGACCCTGGTGCTGTTTCTCGCGCGAATGGGGATGATCACGGCTCGCTTCCTCATCCGGAACATGAAATACGCCATTCTCATCATGTTCATCGTCGGCGCGGTGCTCTCGCCAGGAACGGATCCGGTCGGCCAGATTCTGATGGCGGGACCCATGTTCGCGCTCTATCTGCTCAGCATCGGACTGGCGTGGATGTTCGGTAAGAAGAAGAGAGCGGAAGAGGAAGCGTAGTACGGTTCGCCGTTCTGGGTTCGTGTTCAGGTTCGGGCCGTGTTAGCTGGTAGCATCGGTTCCCTCGTCGCAGAGCTCCACGAAATTGACACCGTTCGTCGAGAAACGGCCATTGCCCGGCTCCGTGTGATTGGCAGCCGGGCGGTCGCGCCTCTCTCCCGCCTGGCACGGTCTGACGCTCCAGCATCTGCGCGCGCCGCGGCATTTGCCGCGCTCGAGGGCGCGAGCGATCCGCGAACCGCTGATGTCGCGCTCGCGGCGCTCGGCGCGACCAATACTGAAGTGGTAATCGCCGCGCTCGGGGTCCTCCGGTCATGGGTGGCGCGCGAAGACGGGACGCGCGTGCTCGAAGCGCTCACGGTAGTCGCCCTCGACAAGAGTCGCGACGCCACGATCCGTCTGGCGGCGTTCGACGCCCTCTCCGAGTTGCCACGACATCTGGTCGCGCCGATCCTCGATCGCGCCCCCGAGGACACAGGCGCGCCACCATCCGTCGACGATCCCCAGGTGCTTCGAGCATGGCTGACCACGCATGAGACCGCCGCTCCCCTTGCCGCAATTCACGAGGTGCTGGTCGGTGTCCGGGAACGTGAGCGAATGCTGGCTGCGGCTCAGCGCCAGGAATGGCTGAGCGTGCGTGGTGCGGCGCACGCGGCGCTCGCGCGCCGTGGAAGTCGCATCGCCGTCTATGACTTACGCGAGACCTTCGATGCAGCTCGCACACCGCTCCCGTTGGACTTCCTCGCGGCGATCATCGAAGTGGGAGACGCAACCTGCCTTGAACCAATGGCGCGAGCCTGGGCAGCTGCCACCGGCGAGCCGTGGTGGCGAGAGAGGCTCACGGAAGCCGCCGCCGACATCATGCGTCGCATGCGACTGACGGGACGCAGCACCGTCATCAAGCGCATCCGCGCCAAATGGAAGGGGTTTCTCTAGGCCCTGAGTACGCCTTCGCAAACCACGCGTGGGCTGTGGCCGGCCGCCCACACTTCAGACACGCCTTTCCGGTTGCAGGTGCGCTCGCAAAAGGGATATTGCGAATCGTGGCCTGCGTCTCGTTCTTGATCTCCGTCTCGCACGTCTCGGATCCACACCACGGTGAGACGACGAACCCAGGGCGGCCTTCCAAGATACTCTTGAACTCGTCGTAGGAATCCGTTTCCGTTGTGTGCTCCGTGCGAAACGTCACAGCACGATCGTAGAGCGCCCGCTGGATCATGCCGAGCATGCCGTCGACGTGCACGGCCAGACCCTCCATCGGCACGAACGACTTTTCGCGCGTGTCGCGCCTCGCCAGCACGACCTGTGACTTCTCGAGATCTTTCGGTCCGATCTCCATCCGAAGCGGCACACCACGAAGCTCCCACTCATTGAACTTCCACCCGGGTGTCTGGGTTTCGCGCTCATCAAGGAACACGCGGACGCCTCGACCCACCAGTTCGTCACGAATCGCTTGCGCTTTCGGCAGGACGGTTTCCTTCCAATTGCCACGGGGGATGGGAACGATCACCACCTGATACGGGGCGATCTTCGGCGGCAGGATGAGTCCCCCTTCGTCACCGTGAGTCATGATGACCGCGCCGATCAAGCGGGTGGAAACGCCCCAGGATGTGCCGTAGACGAACTGGACGGACTTGTCGCGCGCCTGAAACTTGATGTCGAACACCTTGGCGAAGTTCTGGCCGAGGTTATGCGACGTTCCTGCCTGCAGCGCGCGACCGTCCCGCATCAATGCCTCGATCGAGTACGTGCGCAAGGCACCGGCGAACTTCTCGCTTTCCGTCTTCAACCCGTCCATCACCGGCATCGCCAGCTCGGTCTCGGCAAAGTCCTTGTAAACGCCCAGCATCTTGCGCGTCTCTTCTTCAGCCTCCTCCGCCGTCTCGTGTGCCGTGTGCCCTTCCTGCCAGAGGAACTCTGTTGTCCGAAGGAACAAACGCGTGACCTTCTCCCACCGGACGATGTTCGCCCACTGGTTGATGAGGATCGGCAAGTCGCGCCACGACTGCACCCACTTGGCGTACATCGTGCCGATGATCGTCTCCGACGTCGGACGCACAACTAACCGCTCCTCGAGCACCTCGTTGCCACCTTGCGTCACCCATGCGACCTGGGGCGCAAAACCCGCGACGTGCTCGCTCTCCTTCATGAGCAAGCTCTCGGGAATGAAGAGTGGAAAGTACGCGTTGACGTGGCCGGTAGCCTTGAACCTGCGGTCGAGGCCCTGCTGCATGAGCTCCCAGATGGCATAGCCATACGGCCTGATGACCATGCAGCCTTTGACCGGCGAATAGTCAGCAAGCTCGGCCTTCCGGACGACGTCGATGTACCAGCGGCCGAAGTCCTTCGACTGGGGGGTGATCTCGGTTGGAAGATCGGGGATATCGGTCTCTTTGGACATGAACGGGATCAACTCCCAACTCCCAAACGGCCAACGTCCAAACACCCAGTCCCAACCGCCAACTCCGCGCCAGCACTCACGGGCTTGGAGTTCGAGTTGAGTTCTCGGGGGTTGGGAGCTGGTAGTTGGGAGTTCTCAACAACTCAACTCGTCTGAGACGTGCTTGTGCCAGTGTAGATCGTCACGCGTCGGGAAATCCGCCCGAAAGTGAGCGCCGCGGCTTTCCTCCCGCCGGAGCGCGGCGCGCGCGATCAGGTACCCCACGGTCGCCAGGCTCCCGACGCGGCGCGTCTCGCGATCGTGCGGAACCTTCTCGCGCGCCGAGGATACGCTCGACCACCATGCTGAGAGTTGTGCCGTTGCGCTCTCCAGATCGGCGCGTGTGCGCAGCAGTCCGACCTTCCGCCACATCAGGTCGCGCACAGTGTCCGCAGCGGGCACCACTGCGCCCGTTGAGGCCGGCACTCGGATCGGTTCGGCGCTTCTCGCGAGGAGCGCCGCCTGCTGTGTGGGGCCTTTCATGGCGTCGGCTGCCCGTGCCCCGAATACGAGTCCTTCGAGCAGCGAGTTGCTCGCGAGACGATTGGCGCCGTGCACGCCGGTGCAGGCTACCTCCCCGGCTGCGAAGAGGTTCGTCAGCGAGGTACGCCCGTGGAGATCGGTTTCCACGCCACCCATCATGTAGTGCGCCGCTGGGCTGACGGGAATGCGGTCGCGGGCAAGGTCTAGACTCGCCTGCTGACAGGCGCGGGCGATGGTGGGAAACCGGCGGCGCACGTATTCGGGATCCAAATGCGCCATCGACAGGTACACGGGCGCGCCTGTTCGGCTGGTTTCGTCCGCAATCGCGCGCGCAACCACATCGCGAGGCGCAAGATCGCCAGCGGCGTCCTGCCGTGCCACGAAACGCTCCCCTGCGTTGTTGATGAGACGCCCACCCTCGCCCCGCAGCGCCTCCGAGAGCAGAAATCGGGGGAATCCCTCGACGCTGAGCACCGTCGGATGGAATTGGACGAACTCGAGGTCGGCGAGACGCGCACCGGCTTCAAAGGCCATCGCCATGCCATCGCCGGTGGCTACCGAGGGATTCGTCGTCTCGCGAAAGACCTGCCCGGCACCACCGGTGGCGAGCAGCGTGCGCGTAGCCTCCACCACGTGGGCCCGACCTTCCCGGTCGACGAATGTCGCCCCGCGGCATTGACTCTCCCGTCGGTCCAGCGAGATCACCAGGGCATCGTCGAGGACCTGCACACGAGGATGTGCGACGACTCTGCTCCAGAGCACGCGGCCGATCTCACGTCCCGTGGCGTCGTGCGCATGGAGCACGCGTCGAACGCTATGCGCCGCTTCGCGTCCCAGCTCTGGCTGCCCACGCTCGTCACGATCGAAGACGGCTCCCCAGTCGAGCAGTTCCTGCACGTATCGCGGACCGTCGTGGACCAAGACGTCCACGGCCTCGTCCGAGCACAGGCCATCTCCGGCGCCGATTGTGTCTTGCGCATGGAGCTCGGCGGAGTCATCAGCCCCGAACACAGCCGCGATACCACCTTGGGCATATCCGGTGTTGCTCTCGCGAGGATCCGCCTTGGTGAGCACGATCACCTCGCCAACCTCGGCGAGAGACAGCGCCGCGCGCAACCCTGCGACGCCGCTCCCGATGACGAGAAAGTCGCCGCGCACGGGCACGGTGTTATCCTATCAATGCCCCACGCTCAATGCCCAATGCTCATGCCCGATGCTCACAGGGGATCTCACGTTGAGCATTGACACCGTTCCGGCGCCAGTCCGAGTCGACGTCACGACGGGCTCACATGCGTCGACGATCTGGATCGGCGAGGGAACGGGTGAGCAGCTCTCTTCTCTTCTCGACGCAGATGGCGTCGGTGCCAGACGCTTCACCGTGTCGAGTCCCTCGATTTGGAAGCTGCACGGCCAACTCGTCCAGCAGGCCATTCCGGGCGAGCCCATCCTCATCCCTGACGGAGAACGCTACAAGACTCTGCAATCGGTATCGCGCGTCTACGAGGCGCTGATTCGTGCGGGGGCTGATCGCGGGAGCGCGCTCGTGGCGCTCGGCGGGGGGGTCATTGGCGACACGGCGGGCTTTGCGGCGGCCACATTCCTTCGTGGCATCACGCTCGTGCACGTGCCGACGACGCTCTTGGCGCAGGTGGACAGCTCCATCGGTGGCAAAGTCGGCGTGAATCACACGCTCGGCAAGAACCTGATCGGGGCATTCCACCAGCCCTCACTCGTCGTCGCCGATCCACGTGTACTTCGGACGCTCCCGCGACGCGAGTTCCGATCAGGACTGTACGAAGTCGTCAAATACGGAATGATTGCGAGCCGCGATCTCTTCGACCGGGTGGCTCGTGATACGAAAGCCATCTTCGCGCGCGATCCCGACGTACTTGTTCCCGTGATCGTCGAATGCTGCCGCATCAAGGCCGACGTGGTCACACGCGACGAACGCGAAGACGGCCTGCGTCGCATCTTGAACTTCGGGCACACCATTGGTCATGCACTCGAGGCCGTCACCAAATACCGCCGATTCCGGCACGGCGAGGCCATCGCGTACGGAATGCTCGGCGCCGCAGACCTGGCCACGGCTCGAGGAGCGCTCGCCGAGCGCGACCGCCGCGCGCTCGCGCAGCTCATCGCGCAGCTCGGACCGCTCCCACCCATCGGCGACTTGCCGATCGCAGACGTTCTCGAGGCTGTCGGCCGCGACAAGAAGGTCGTGAACGGACGTCTGCACTACGTCATCGCAATTCAGATCGGCGCCACAATGATGGTCGATGACGTGACGGAAGAGGAGTTGCGCGAAGTGCTGGCGCGGCTGGGAATGCGACGTTAGAGCCGTTCGATCTTCCTACGCAAGTGTGATTTCGAGAACGTCGCCGCGGATGGTGTCGGACGCCTCGAAGCTTCCGGCGCGCATCTCGACGACGGCGTATCCTCGAAGAGCGGCTGTCATACGCCACGGCCTGACTGCCGAGCGAGCTTTCACCACGCGCCCCTCCCGATTCACGAACGCGATGTCGATGTCGAAGCGCATGAACCACGTGTGAATGGCGTTGGTGGGCGCGATGATCATGGCCTCGCCATCATCGAGCGACGTTCGGTCGAGCAGTCCCCGTCGACGCGTCTTGGAATCGAGCGCCGGGAGGAGCCGGGTTGCCAGAAGCCGACCGTTTCGTGTGTTTCGGAGACAGAGACCTGCGTTCGGGGTGTGCAGCAGCGGTGTCAGAAATGGGTCCGCCATCGGCGACTCAATCCTCGGGTATACCCAACTCTTTCATTTTGGCCAGCAGTGCCTTGTAGCCGATTCGCAGCATGTCGGCGGCGCGCGGCTTGTTGCCGCTCGCATCCTTCAGCGCCTGCTGAATCTTTCGCCGCTCGACCTCGATAGTCACGCGCCTCACCGCGTCGGACATCGTGCCCGAGAGGTCGAGCTGCTCCCATGGACTCACGACGGGAACGGCCGTGGCCGCCTCGCGAAACGACAGGTTGAGGTGGCGAGGCAGGACCGTGTCGCCCTCGCAAAGAATTACCGCCCGCTCGATGCAGTTCTGCAACTCGCGCACGTTGCCAGGCCATGGGTAGGCACGCAGCTCGTCGATCGCCGACGACGACAGCATGATGTTCTTCTTGACCTCGCGCGAGAACTTGTCGACGAAATGTTGGGCGAGAATAAGGACATCGGTCTCGCGCTCGCGCAACGGAGGAATCTGAATCGGGAACACGGAGAGGCGGAAGTAGAGATCCTCTCGGAACAAGCGTTCAGCGACCCGTGCCTTGAGGTTGCGATTGGTCGCCGCGACAACCCGTACGTCCACGACGAGTGATTGCGTGCCACCGACGCGTTCGAATTTCTTCTCCTCCAGCGCCCGCAGAATCTTCGCCTGCAGGGTCAGCGGCAGATCGCCAATCTCGTCGAGAAACAAGGTTCCGCGATGGGCTAGCTCGAAGCGTCCGGGCTTGCGATTACCGGCGCCCGTGAACGCCCCTTTCTCGTAGCCGAAGAGTTCGGTCTCGAGGAGCGTGTCGGGAATGGCGGCACAGTTGATGGCGACAAAAGGTCCGTCGGCGCGCGGGCTGAGCACATGGAGCGCACGCGCAAAGAGCTCCTTACCCGTGCCGCTTTCTCCCTCCAGAAGCACGGTGGCGTCTGTGCCAGCGGCTCGATGCAACTGCTGCGTCACCTGTCGAAGCTTTGGATCCTCGCCAATGATGCGCGGGGCCCCGCGCCGGTCGGCGAGCTCTTCTTTGAGCAGAAAATTCTCTGTGAGCATCCGTCGCTGCGCCAACGCGCGCTCAACCATCAGCAGCAGATGGTCGGGATCGACGGGTTTCGCCAGGAAGTCCATCGCGCCTTCCCTCATGGCGGCCACCGCGTCTTGAATGCTGCCGTAGGCCGTCATGACGACGACCTGCAGATCGGGGTCGAGCTCCTTCGCCGCGCGCAACACACCAAATCCGTCGCCGGTCGGCAGCTTGAGATCGGTCAGCACGACGGACGGCCGCGCGCGGGTCAGCTCGTGAACCGCTTCTTTCTGGTCGCGCGCTTCAACGACCGCGTGGCCTTGTGCTTCGAGCGCGTGCCGAAGCATGGTCCGGAGTGAGTCTTTGTCTTCGACGAGGAGTACAGGGGAGAGAGACATGTTTGGGTTATGGTCGTTGTCGAGCGAACGGGATGCGAGGGCGCCCCGCGTCAGCGAACCCATCCGGCCGGAACGTTTGCGCGTCGAGCCTCATCCTGAATGTCGGCAAGCGCTTTCGTATGCTGCTGGATTTCCCCCTTCACTCGGTCCAGTTCCTTGATCGCCTTGTCGCGGTTGGCGGCAACGACGTTGCGCTGTGCCGGATCGTCGCGAGACGTAAAGTCGGCGTTGAGCCCGTTGATGCGGCTTTGCAGTGCATCCGCGAACGTCTGGGACCGCTCGAGCGCTTCTCGCTCTGCCTGGACCCGCTTGCGCCAGGAGGCCTCCTCCTGCTTCGCGTCGGTCGCCGATGCTCCTGACGCCGGTGTCTGGCCGCTCGCGTTCGGCGTACCAGACTTGGGGCCCGACTGCGGTGCGCTAGGCGATGGCACGGTTGCCTGCGGCAACCCGGGCTCGGATTTGAGCGCGTCGTTCGTGTAGACCTTTCCTGGCGACTTGACAGTCTTGCGCCGAGCTTCTTCCTGACGGGCGACGTCGCCCAACGACTGCGCCGATGCCAGCTCAATTGCAAAGGCAAGGGCCAGAACGATGGCGGCCGCAAATCTCAAAGGCGCGTCAAAAGTGCCCCTACGTGGGGTGGTCATATCTGGATTTCGCCTTTCCTGCTCCTCTCTTTTCGGCCGTAGGAGAGGTGGACTCCAGAGGGCAGGACCAAGCGGCGATGCTACCTCACTTCCCGCCACGCCAGAATGCACAGCTTGGCGAGTCCTGGCACGTTGCCGTCGCCAGTCCTTGCAACCGTGGCCTCTACGATTCGGCGAGCGCCGCCAGGCCCACGCGCCTGGGCGCGGAGCACCACCACTCCTCGGCCCGGGTTGTCGGAATTGCGCGAATCAACGACCGGTGGGGGCAGGCCATCCATTACGGGATCGCCGTCGTTCTCAGACGGGTCATCAGCGATCCACACGAGCACGTACATATGGGAATCGAGCTCACCTGGAGGCAGTATGGCCGCCACTGGGCCGTAGCCGATCAACTGCCACCGCGGGTTGTTCTTGCCCCAGGGTCGTTCTGCCGTGACTGAATCCATCGCGCCGTCGGTGCACGTCGACACCGCTCCACACCGAATGTCGTTAGTGGCTTCCGTGAGATCGAGCGCCGCTCCCCCAGCGAGATAGCGCACGCCCGCGGGTGGTCCGTCAGTGAATGTCGAACGGGTGATGCCGCTCAGCATCGAGTTCCAATCGGACTGAGCCGCCACGTCGGGAAGAACACGCTCGATTCCAGCGTCGGCAGCATAGAGCGCTTCGATGCCATCTCGATAATTCGCCGCGACGCCCATCTCAGTCATCGAATTGAGGACGAGCATCGTCCCAAGCGCGAGCAGGAGTCCCATTGCCGCGATCGTGACCACCAGCGCCACGCCCGCGTCATCGTTCCAGCCCGGCCTACGCTGCCCAACGTCCCCTACGTGCCGTCCTCCCACCGCGCCCCACCTTTGCCCACCTGCCCCACTTGCCCTACCTTGGCCTAGTCGCCCTGCGCGCCCCGCCCGGCCCCCATGTTGCGCGGCGTCACATCCATCCTGATTTCCTGATCTGGGACGAATCGCTCGGCTGATGACCGAGTGCCGCCGCGGGTGAAGAGCACACCCGTGGGGCCCCGCATTGAAGCGGCCGCGGCTTGGACGCGCACGACCACGCGCACTCGACGGACCCGGAAGAGGTCTGCGTCAAATCGCATGGCGTGTGTGGCATCGGGGCACCACGGTCCGTCGCGGAGCATCGCCGGATCCAACCGGACGGGCGTGGTGCCAGGGGCGACGGTGGGGAGCCTCGACACGTGCGAGCCGGACGCAACGGCAAAGACGCAGTTCTCGCCGGCAGGCCACGAATCGCTCGGCTCGTCGGCGTCGAGCGGCGGAGGAAGGGGCCCGTAGGTCGTCGCTCGAACTTCGGTGGCGGAGGTCGAGACGTCGGGCATCATGCGCGGCGGCTCGGGGGCTCCAAAGTACTCGAACGCCATCTTCACGACGTTGTCGACGACGGGGCGATCCGTCTGATAGCCGTCGTAGTGCATCAGCTGAAATGTATTCGTTGAGGTGTCTGCTTTCAGGTAGTACGTGTGGGAGGCCACCTCGGCAACGATCGTATCGCCTCGGTCGTAACCGGATGAGAGCGGGCCATGCCTCACTCGGAGTGATTGGCCTTGCACATCTGTGACCGTAGCCGTGTCGAAGGCACCGCGCGGATCAAAAAGCAGAACTCGCATGTCTTCAGTGAACCCACAGAGCCTGTCGTGCACGCTGAGGCCACAGTTCACTCGCGCCGCGATAACCAGCTCGCTTCCCAGGTCTATCGCGCCAATAGCCGTCGTTTGCGCGGACGTCGACGGGACATACAGAATGCTGATCGCATCCGGCCGATAGAATGTACCTGTCCTCCCATCGTCGCCCACCTCACCACGCCGATACGGCATCACCGGCGCAAAATAGGAGACGAGCGGGCCCGCCGCCGTACCCGTGGAGATGCCGGCACCAGCCATCGAGAGGTCCCTGGTCAGCGTATCGACACTCACTCGCAGGCGCTGCTGCACATCGGCGACCTCGGGCTGTGTCTGAAACACACCATGCGCCGGATTGACAAGTGAGAACACCGCTCCCGTCACCGCCATCATGATGGCCACCGCAACAAGCATCTCGATGATGGTGAAGCCTTCCTCGTTCCTCTTCACGATCCCTTCCTCGCCCTGACGGTCGCCAGTCGTACCCCACCGGGCAGACCTGACGCAGCGACTCGACCTGAACGAGCCACGAGCACCTGGATCACAATCGCGTTGGCAGGGTCGGCGGGCAGGGGGCGTATGGACCAGCGTCGTGTGTAGCTCGTGCCGTTCGGTGGTTGCGATCCTCCACCAAGCTTGCCGCCGAACCCATCAAGGTGGTCGACGTAGCCCGGCGTGTTCGCGCTCAACGCGTTCGATGGCGAAGGGGTGAGACCGGTGCCGCCTCCAGCCGTTTCCAGCGATGCAGCAGTGTCGGTATCGGTGTCGGTCAGCGGCACCCCACTGGGGTCGAGTGCGAAGGTGAGCGCTCGCAACTCCTCGAGCTTCTGTTCAGCTAACACCGACGCATACGTCATTGTCCGCGCACCGAAGTTGGACTCGGTGGCTAGCGCAAAGAGCTGAGCCAGAGAGATCACCGCGCCGGCCAGGAGACCCAGCGCGACCACCGTCTCGATCAATGAGAAGCCGGACTCGCCCTGTCGCACGCTATCGCTGAGAGCAACGACCCTGCCACCATGACGAATGCGAGAAGTCCTGCGGATTTGCTGAGCGAAGCTCCCCGACGCGCGACGTCTTCCGAAGGCCCGGCGCAGAATCCGCCACTCTCTCTCTGGACGAGTGTTGCAGACTTGCGGTCAGGCGTCAGTTCTTCCGGCTCGGATCATTGCGGGGATCGACGTAGGTGGTGCCTGTCGGGCCTGAACCAGTGATCTGAATGATGACCGCTTCCTGCATGGTCGTCGCGAAGTGGTTGATGTTTGGCGGTTCAGTGTAGACGCTCCCCGCCGGCAAGGCTTTCAGCCCCGATTCGTTGAACTGCTTCCCGTACCCGAAATACCAGGTGCCGGAGATCACGGTCGCGACACGGTCGTCTGGGTGGGCGTGCGATTCGATCTTTGTGTGGGGCCCGACCCGAAGAAGAAGCGTGTACACGCCAGTCTTCGTCGGGTCACCTTTGAGTACGACCGTCTGGATACCTGTCACACCAGAGGTACCCGCGCTCGACGCGGCGGCGGCGGGCCAGTTGACTTCGCTGGGCGTGACCCGCATCTCACCGTTCTGTGCCGCTGCCAGGCTGGTCAACGCGACAAGCGCGACGCTAGTAGTCGCCAATCGTCTGGGTATGCGCATCAGTATCCGTTCCCTCAAAAGGCATCAACCAGCGACGGAGTCGACGAGAGGCGACTCTGTCTCCGGTTGCACGAGCGGGAAAATCAGTTGGATGGACGCGCCGCCGTGCGGAGATGATCGTGTGGCTGCGACCCGACCATTGTGCATGACGACGATCTTCTGGACGATCGATAGGCCGAGGCCAGTACCTCGCGCGTTGGTCGTAAAAAACGGCTGGAACACGCGCTCGAGCGCGTCGTCGGGAATCCCCGGGCCGTTGTCCTCCACCGCCACGCGACACGTCCGTCCATCAACCTGTCCATTGACGACGATGCGAGGCGGGACGCCGGCGCCCTGGCAAGCCTCGGTCGCGTTTCGTATGAGGTTGCCGAAAACCTGCCGCAACAAGATGTCGTCACCCTGAAGACTCCCGAAGGTCCCGATGACATCGACAGTCGTACCGGAGGGGAGCTCATGGCTCAGGTCGTCAGCTGCCCGACGGATGATCGTCTCGAGATCGACCGGTGAAAACACACCCTGCTCAGGCCGCGCAAAGTTCAGAAAGTTGGTCACCACGCGGCCAAGCACCTCGGTTTCCTGACGGATGCCGTCCACATAGGGCCGATACAGTGGCGGCAACTCGTTTGGGTTGATTAACCGGCTGTAACCATGGATGGTCGCCAAACCATTTCGGAATTCATGGGCAATCCCCGCTGTCAGCTCGCCAAGACGCGCCAGCGCCTCCTTGAGCCGCAACTGCTCTTCGAGCTCGTAAACGTTAGTCAGGTCCGAAAAGAGACAAATGACGCCACGCGAGGTTTCCGCACTTCCAAGAGGCGACACCGTGATGCCCAGGTGTGTCACGGGCAGACTACTGGGCATGCGCACGGCTAGTCGAGGGACGAGCCGCGAGGTTGACAGGCCCTGAGCGATGACTTCGACGAGTGGTGGCGCGGCGGACAGCAGCTCGCGATAGTCAGTGCCCACCGCCTCACCCGTCACGTTGAGCAGACGGCGACCCGCAGGATTGAGAATCTCCACTCGGCCCGCACGGTCAACGACGAGAAGTCCAGCCGTGAGGCTTTCGACGATCTGGCCGCTCAGCTCTTCGGAGGCCACGGCGCGAACGCTCATCGCCTGCTCTTGAGCCCTGAGCTTCGTCACGGCGTCTTGAAGGGCGCTCGACAGCAGCGCTGTTTCGGCACCACTCTGTCGGAGATGGCGTTTGGCATGGCGCGCGGCCATCGCAAACCGGAGCACCGCGAAGACCATCACAGCCACGAGCAATGCGACGATGGCCGTGAAGCTGAGGAGGCCGTAGCCGGACTGTGTCATCGGTAGAACGACAGATACCAGGCGAGCATCGAGTCGCCGGCAACGGCCGCCACGAGCGCTGCGGCCGCGAGGAAGGTGCCAAACGGAAGGGCCGCCTTCATGCCTCCTCGTCCAGAGGCCAGCACTGCGACTCCAACCACCGACCCGACAAGTGACGCAAGCACGAGCGTCACCAGCGTGAGCGGCCAACCGAGAAACGCGCCAATCATCGCAAGCATCTTGACGTCGCCCATCCCCATTCCCTCGACGCCGCGCAGGCGATAGTACGCCTCACCGATGGCGAACAGCACACCGCCACCGGCGAGCAAGCCTATCAGGGATGAGAGCCAGCCTGGCGGCAGAAAGAAGCTCAGCGCAAAGCCCACCACCACGCCGGGTAGTGTGATCACGTTTGGAAGGATGCGGTGACGCAAGTCGATCACGAAGAGCACAATCATCGAGCTCGCAAACAGCAGTCGGGCAGCGAGCATCGGCGTTAGTCCGTAGATCAGGTATCCGGCGACGAACACGGCCGCGGTCACAGCCTCCACGATGGGGTACATCGGGCTGATTCGCTCGCTGCAGGTGCGGCACTGCCCTCCAAGGGTCAACCAACTGGCGACGGGAATGTTCTCGAACCACGCCAGATTACGATTGCATGTCGTGCAGCGTGAAGCGGGCCAGATGACCGACTCGTTACGGGGAAGGCGGTAAATGCAGACGTTCAGGAAGCTGCCGATGACCAGCCCGAAGAGCGCCGCCGCGAAGCCTGCGACGTCCATTAGCCGCGTGGCGCTGGTTCCTTCGGCAGCGGTAGCAGTGGTGACTTGGGGTCCAACGTGACGGCGCCAAAATCCAGCCGATATGGGAGGCCCGTCGGGTCGGCGGGAACGCCACGCAGCAGTCCGGCCTGCACGAGATCGGCCCAACCACGGGGTGCACGGCCAACTCGACGCGCATATGCCTCGACGGCTGCGCGAAGCTGTTCGATCTGTTCCATGGCGTCCAGTTGTCGGAGACGACGATTGGCCTCGGCCCGAAACCAATCCTCGTTGGCACCCTCGGCGATCTGCTGCCAGAGAAGACGCGACGCGTCTCGACGCCCGCCTTCAGCGAGGGTGACGGCTGCGAGCGGCCCTAACCAGACTGGCGCGCCGGGCTTTTGTGCCGCACGCTGGAACCACTCAGCGGCCTTTGGGAAATCCTGAAACCACCAGTAGTGAACGAACCCAATCGCCTGAATGAATTGCCAATTGTCCGGCTGGACTCGTACTCCCTTCTCGAGGAGCGCGATGGCCAAGTCAGGGCGCCCGGGTCCGCCCGGCGATGGTTCAGCGAGAAACAACGCGCCAAAGTGATATGCGATGTTGAAGTTCGGGTCGAGCGACGTCGTCAGATCGAGCAGAGGATAGAGCAAGCTGTAGCTCTTGTCTGGCCCGGTGGAGAGTTTGGTCCCGCCGTAGTGCTGCACGGCGCGAATCCAATAGATGTCGGCCACGAGGGCGTCGTACGACAACGCCAGGCGCTGCAGCGCCTCAGGCGAGCGGACATACAGAACCGCATCCGATCCGGTCGAAAGATCCCCGGACCGCTCGCGGAGCGCTTGCAACCCGACAGCTGACGCCAACAAGGCGATTAACGTCGCGGCGGTAATCCAGCGTCGCGCAAACATCGCTACTTGAAGTCTCGGCGCGAGAAGACTGCGACCGCAGCCACGATCAACAGGGCGATGTATACGAATCCGTATGCCGCAGTCGTTGCCAGGTACATGGGGGGAACCGGGAGCGCGTGGACGACCTGGTCTTTGATGTCGAAGGCCGAGAAGTTCGGTAGGACGTAGTACAGCCCCCTGGCAAGATAGGCCGCGGCCTTCGAGTCCACAACGGCCTCAAAGTTCCGCAGGTCGGCGTTGAAGTGCCCGATGACCCATAGACCGAGCGTCAGCACCGCCGACAGAAACGGGCTCGAGAACGTGGAGAAGAAGAGCGCGATGGCCGTGACGAGCAACAGCTCGACCAGGATGAGCGCGACTGCTTTCAGCATCCCGGGGTCGATCGCCGGCGTCGTCCACGCCGCCCGCAATTCGAGGGGTGTGGTCGCCGCCATATACGCAAGCACGACGTAAAACGCCACGACCATCGCGGAGACGTTCACGATCAGCGTCAAACCGAGCCCGCAATACTTGCCAACGATGAACTCGTGCCGCCGCAGGGGCTTGGACAGCAAACTGTAGATGCTGCGCCGTTCTACTTCCTTCCACACGAGCCCGATGCCGATGAAGACCGAAATCATCAATCCGAAGGTCGCAATGGCGGCGAGTCCCAGGTCTTTGATGATCTTTACGTCCTGACCGGCCGTGAGCTGGCCGATCAAGTACGAGGCAGCCATGAGCAGCACGGCAAAAAACACCAGGTTGTACAGGATCTTGTCGCGCACTGATTCCTTGAACACGCTCACCGCGACCCGGCCAATGGTCCTCACGACTGGCCGCCTCCCAAACCCCGGTCGGCTTTAGCGGCGGCAACTTGGCGAACGAAGAAGTCCTCGAGCGTGTCGCGCAACGGATTGAGCGAGACAAGCTGGGCGCCCTGCTCCACGAACATGTGCAGCACGCGTTCGGGCGGCGCCGACAGTGGGAGCTCGAGCGCGTAGCGGTCCGAGCCGAGTAAGGTCGAGCGAAGCACGTGTCCGGCGCGCTTGGCATTTTCGAGAGCGCCAGCACCAAGCCCACTGAGGACGAGCTCCCAGCCGTGCACCTCGAACGCAAGGATGTCGGCGAGCTGTCCGGACGCGACTAGGCGACCGCGAGCCACGATGGCGACGCGACTGCAGAGGGCTTCAGCGTCCGACAAGACGTGCGAGCTGAAAAACACGGTGCATCCGCGATTCCGTAATCGGAGAATCAATTCGCGTATTTCTCGGCGGCCGAGGGGATCGAGGCCCGACATCGGCTCATCGAAAAACACGACGTCCGGATCATTGATGAGGGCCTGGGCGATGCCGACGCGTTGAAGCATGCCCTTGGAAAACTTACGGAGCTGAAAGCGCCGTTCCGCGCCGATGCCCACTTCGTCGAGGAGGCGCGTCGCGCGTGCACGACGCTCGGCCGCCGGATACCCGAACAGACTCGCGAAGTAATCAAGCAGCTCTTCAGCCGTCAGGTGATCGTAGAAGTAGGGGTTTTCAGGGAAGTACCCGATACGCCGCTTGGTCTCGATGTCGCCGACCGGACGGCCCAGAATCTCCGCGCGTCCCGACGTCGGGAAGATCAGCTGCATGAGCAGCTTCAGCGTCGTGGTCTTGCCGGCGCCGTTCGGCCCGAGAAAGCCGAACACCTCGCCCTGCCCGACGGACAGGTTGACGTCCTCGAGGGCTAGGTACGGGCGGGGACGCCAGAACCCGATCGTGTAGTGCTTGGTTAGAGCTTCGGTCCGAATCGCGTCCATACGAAAAAGGACCGGGACGAAGGGCTGCTCCCCCCTCCGCTACAGCGCCGCCCCAGACTTCTTCAGCAGATATGCGATCGCCGCGTCAAAGTACGCGGGCCGCAAACTTGGCACTTTGATGCCGTTGATAAAGAAGGTCGGCGTCCCGCTGACACCGAGCTGCTGTCCAAGTCTCGAGTCGGCGCGAACCTCCTCGAGCACCTTCGGGTATTCCGCATCGAAGTTGCTAATCTGCGCAACCTCCGTCAGCCCCTGCTTGACGAGGTCCCTCGTCATTGTCTCCTGCCTCGCGAAGAGCCACTCTTCCAGTTGCTTGTCGCGGTTGCTCGCGCGCGCCAGGCGAACTGCAACGGCTGCCTCGCAAGCGGAGGAGTGAATGCCACCGGCCCCGCATTCGGACTCGAGAGGGAAATCGCGTGTTTCGTACTTGAAGACTCCCGGATGCGACGCCTCGTACTTCGAGATGATGCCCCGGTATGCCTCCCACGTTTGCCGGCATGCAGGGCATTGGTAGTCGTTGAATTTCACGACCAGCACCTTCACGTCGCCCTTCGGAGCAACTGCGGCATCCACTGGCTTCTGTGCGTCGAGCCACTTCTCCCACTCGGCGAGTTGAGCCGGGTCGAGAGTCTCGATCGGCGCTGGAGCCGCGGCGATATTTTCCCCATTGCTCCCAATCGCCTCACGTGGGAAAAGCGCGACGAGGGACACCGAGGCGACGAGCCAGAGTGCGGCCAGCGTCATCGCAGTCGGGTTCGCCAGCATGGACCGCAGGTCGGTGGCAAACCGTGACGGCAACTCTTTCAGGTTCGACGGTCCGGCGGCGCTGGAAATCAAGAAGATGCCTGTTACGGTGACGTACACGGTCAAGCACAGCAGACACATCTTGCTGAGGACAAAGAACGACGCGTACGCGAAGTAGAAAACGGCTGCAAGGCCGATGACTGACGAGAGGAAGATGTAGCCAGCAGCGCGAGCGGCTGTGTCTCCGCGTGGTGTGCGCATCCCGTAGCCGGCCAAGAGGACGACAAACGCTGACCAGATGGCACCGCCTGCGGCAACCGGCACACCGAACAGCGTGCCGTATGCGCTGCGATACACCGCCTCGCAACTCACCGTCTCGCTGATGTCGCAAAAGCTTGCGTATGACGGATCCGCGATGAGTCTGTAGTGAACGTAGAGCGACGCCAAGGACGCGCCAAGCGCGACGAGGGCGAGCGCCAGGATCAACATTCGGCTGTGCTTCTGCATGAGAGTCCGAGCCGCATCGTACGGGTCCCCTGTCGGACTGTCAACCGGACCCCACACGACGACCGTTCCCTGACAAACGGCGACCGATGGCCGCCCAAAATGAGGAAGGGGAGGGGCCCGAAGGCCCCTCCCCTTTTTGGAGTGGTGTGCCAGGCTCGCTTACTGGAGCGGCGCGCCCTGGGTGATCAGCGTCATTGCGGCGGAGTTCTGACGAATCTGACCACTGTGATCCGTTGCAAAGAACCGCGTGCCCGTGGAGCCCGCCGTTGCCGGCTGCGCGGTCGCGAAGAACTGCGTGCTGGACGCCGCGGTGGAGGCGTTGCAGGTGTTGGCCGCAGCCATCACCGCCGTGCCCGCCGGGCCGTTGGCGATCGTGAACCAGTATCCGCTCTTGGAAGTCGCTGCTGCCGTCGCCGCGGCCAGGTCGGTCGAAATGAACCCTGGGCCGCCTGCCGTCGGTGGCAAGCTCAAGTCGGCCATGGTCACGGCGTAACCGCCGCCACCGCAGCTCGACGCGTAGGTCGCTTCGGCGCTCGAGATCGTTCGGATCGAGCCGATGCCCGACGCCTCGTTGCCCGACATACGTGCACGCAATAGTCCAGGCACCGCAATCGCGGCGATGATTCCGATGATCGCCACGACGATCAGCAACTCAATCAGCGTGAACCCTTCGTTGTTACTCTTCATCTTCTTCACAGGTCTCTCCTTGAGAGCGCTCGGACCCGAGGCCCGGCAACCGACAACCGATATGCGGCGCTCGGACTCGGGCGCCTCGTGAACACCTATCTACTCAGCAACCGTGGTGCCATCGGACGAGGCTACCGGACCAGAAAGAGCAAAGCGTTGATGGCATTGGTGTTACGTGGGGAGCTCACCGTTTTCGGATACTGATCGCTCATGTCCAACCTAAGGGAACTGACAATCTCTGTCAACCGCGAGTGCCACGAAGTGGCGTTTCCTGCGGTATTAGCAGCAACGCGCATCCAAATGAAAAAGAAAAAAAGGGAGGGGCATGAAGCCCCTCCCTCTGTGCGGTCTGCTGGGGGGTGCCCTGACCTATTGGAGTGGTGCGCCCTGAGTGATGAGCGTCATTGCCGCCGAGTTCTGCCGGATCTGACCGCTGTGGTCGGCTGCGAAGAAACGTGTGCCGGTGGTGCCAGCGGTCGCGGGGTTGGCCGTGGCGAAGAACTGCGTGCTCGACGCAGCTGTCGAGGCGTTACAGGTGTTGGCCGCAGGCAACACGGCCGTGCCCGCCGGGCCGTTGGCGATGGTGAAGAAGTATCCGCTCTTCGCCGTCGCTGCTGCTGTCGCGGCAGCAAGGTCGGCCGAGATAAACGACGGCCCGCCCGCCGTTGGCGCCAAGCTCAAGTCGGCCATAGTCACGGCGTAGCCACCGCCGCCGCAGCTCGCCGCGTAGGTCGCCTCGGCGCTCGAGATCGTCCGGATCGAGCCGATGCCAGACGCCTCGTTGCCAGACATGCGCGCGCGCAAGAGGCCTGGCACTGCAATCGCCGCAATGATGCCGATAATGGCGACCACGATCAGCAACTCAATCAGTGTGAATCCTTCGCTGTTGTTAATCTTCTTCACAGGTCTCTCTCCTTGAGAGCGCTCGGACCGAGGCCCGGCAGCCGAAACCAAGTTGGCGCCGATTCGGGCGCCTCGTGAACGACCTTCCAGAGAGCAACGGTGGTGCCATTGTTGCCACTCGGTAATCACGTCACGGCAAACTGTTGGGTAGCTGCGTGTTACAGGTATCTTCGAAAGTGCCGATTACCAGCTGCGTACTGCCAAACCCTCGCAACTGACATTCTGCGTCAACCGAGACTGCCGCGAAATGGCCTTCGGGACCTCAGCGCAGTTTGTATTTCTTCACGTAGTAGCGGAACGAGCGGAAGCTCATACCAAGCATCTCGGCAGCCTTCACCTGAACGCCGTCGGTCCGCTCGAGCGCCAATGTGATGTAGCGCCGGTAGAAATCCTCGCCCTGCGCTTCGAGATCGAATCCCTCGCCCAATTCCGGAAACGGCAAAGCGTTCGCTGTGCCCGCGGATGGCGGCCGTTCCGCCGTGCCATTTCGGATATGCGCGGGCAGCGATTCGGCAAGCACCACGGGGGTCTGTTCGAGCGCCATGGCGCGCTCAACGACATTTTCAAGCTCGCGCACGTTGCCAGGCCAGTCGTACCCTGACAGAAGCGCCTGCGCCTCGTGCGAAATGCTGAGCACTGCCTTCTCCATCTGCTTGGCGTACTTCGGGAGGAAGTGCTCTGCAAGAAGTGGAATGTCTTCTCGCCGCTCTCGAAGCGGCGGGAGGCGCATCTGAATGACGTTGATCCGATAGAAGAGGTCTTCCCGGAACCGGCCATCGGCAACCAGCTTCGGCAGGTCCTGATTGGTCGCCGCGATCACCCGGATGTCCGCCTGTACTTCTTCCGTTCCACCAAGGCGCCGATAGCGCCGATCTTGCAGCACACGTAAGAGCTTGACCTGCATTGTCGCGTTCATCTCCCCGATCTCGTCGAGGAAGATGGTGCCGCGATCGGCGACCTCCACCAGGCCCTTCTTGTTGGCATCAGCGCCCGTGAACGCTCCGCGCACATGGCCAAAGAGCTCCGATTCCAGCAACGTCTCAGGAACCGCGCCACAGTTGAGCGCGACGAATGGGTGTTCGCTTCGTAGCGAGTGGCAGTGTATGGCGCGGGCCACCAGGTCCTTACCGGTTCCTGATTCGCCGGTGATTAGTACGGTGCTTTGGGTCTTCGCGATCGTCTCGACCAAGCGAAAGACCTCGAGCATCGGTTCGCTGCGGCCGACGATGTTGGCAAACTCGTGGCTGACATTGAGTGCTCGCTTGAGCAGCACGTTCTCCTGTTTCAGCCTGTGCGCTTCCAGGTGCTGCCGAACCTTGAGGCGAAGTTCGTCCATACTGAAAGGCTTGGTCAGGTAGTCCACGGCACCGAGACGCATGGCTTCGACAGCGGTCTCCGTCGACGCAAACGCGGTCATCATGAACGCCACCACTTCGCGGTTGGCCTCCTTCGCGGCTCGGAGGACTTCGACGCCGGTGATGTCGGGCATACGAATGTCGGAGAGCAGAAGATCAACGGGTTCACGTTGAAGCAGGCTGATCGCTTGTTTACCGTTTTCAGCCACACGAATGTCGTATCCGTCGCGACGAAGCACGATCCTCAGCATGTCCCGCATCGACTGCTCGTCGTCGACGATCAAGATGCGAGGCTTCGCCAGTTCCGCCGGACGGGAGGGGCGCTCAGCAGACGGTGCCATCGAGACCGGTGTCATACGGCGACCCCCTCGGTCGTGCGGATGACCTCAGTCGACGGAATTGATGCGGCCAACTTGGCTCGAATGGGGAGCCGAACGCGCACTGTCGTACCGACACCCACCTGGGATGCCACCTGAATGACTCCGTTGTAGTCGGTCACAATGCGGTGAACCGTCGCGAGCCCCAAGCCAGTACCCTTCGCGAAGGCGCTGTGAAACGGCTGAAAAATGTGGTCGATCTCATTGGCTGGTATCCCGCACCCTTCATCCTGCACAGTGATCACGAGATCGCCATCCCCATCCAATGCCGGTTCATTCCTGGCCGACAACAGAAGGCGTCCTCCATCGGACATGGAACGCAGTCCGTTTGTGGCGAGGTTCCACACGATCTGGCGGATCTGGTTGGCGTCGGCCTCGTGCCACACGGGTTCGGCGGGAACATTGACATCCACCACGTGGTCTTCACGAACGTCGGAGCTGTTCCGCAGGAGCAGCGCCGTATCCCCATCACCTGGCCCACGTCGAAACGCGCGATGTTGGACGGCTGGGGCCGCGCATAAGCCAGGAATGACCGGATGGTCTGATTCAGCCGGTCTGACTCACGCAAGACAATGTCCATCAGCTGCTCCTGTTCCTCGTTGAGCGGCAGCTCCGCCCTGAGCACCTGCATGGAACCAGACATGGACGCGAGCGGATTGCGAATCTCGTGTGCGATGCCGGCCGCCATCTCGCCCACCGCGGCCAGTCTCTGCCGTCGTCCTGCGTCGCGCTCGAGCTTCTTGACATCCGTCACGTCTTGAAACGTGAACAGATACCCGATTCGACCGTCGGGGAATGCCAGCCGCGCGCCGGTGACGCCGAGCTCGATCTGGCGGCCGTCGCCGGTTCGGTATTCAAAGTCGATTCGCTCACCGCGCGTCTCGCCAAGATCCCCGAGGCGTCCGCGAAAGGGCGCGGGAAGGCCGAGGACATCTCCGACGTGGCGGCCAACTGCGGTCGGCACAGGCACGCTGGTGATCGCGGCCGCGGCGCGGTTGAACGTCAGGATGCGGCCGTCGGTGTCTGCGGTGACGAGACCACTGACCAAACTGTTGATTACGTGCTCGTTGAACGCCCGAAGATCTGCGATCGCTGCCGACGCGTGGACGAGTCGAGCGCCGGCCGACCGCAACCCTTCCGCAAGCGAGCCGGCCAGCAATGCCACGGCAAAGAAGCTGACGAGGTTGATCGTGACGATGTACCTGCGCCACCCGAACCGCCGGAAGTCCGGCGCCGCCCATGACGTGCCAGACGGGCAGATTGCTCACATCGACATACTGGGTCGTCACCAGAACGAGATACAGCGCTGCGCTCAAGGCGGCCACTTGCAACGCGCCGCGTCTGAACCGAATGGTGCTGGCAGCGATGATCGGGAGTAAGTAGAGCGAGGCGAAGTCACTCGCGATTCCGCCCGTCACGTGGATGAACGCCGACACCAGCATCGCGTCGGCGAAGAGCTGGGCGTCGGCGAGCCATGGCTGGCGATCGACGAATCTGAGTGTCGCCAGATACACGATACTCAGCGCATACGTCAGCCCGATGAGGCGGAAGAACGCGTCGCCCGCGGACACGCCCGGCAAGCTGGTTTGAATGAGCGTCGCCGACCCGAGCAGCAACGTGCCCAGGATCAAGCGCACTCCAATGAGGCTTGATAGCCGTGCCCGGAGGTTCATCGAGACCACAGGACGCGAGCGCAACACCGCTGCGTCGTCTTCACGCGCCTAGCCCCCGGTCAACTTGCTGATCAGGCTGAAGATCGGCATATACATGGCGATGACGATGCCGCCGACGACGCCGCCGAGTAAGGCGATCATCATCGGTTCGAGCAGTGTCAGGAGCCCTGCAACCGCAACGTCGACCTCTTCCTCGTAGAAGTCGGCGATCTTGGAGAGCATGGTGTCGAGCGCGCCCGTCGCTTCACCGACGCCAATCATCTGGACGACCATTGGGGGAAATACAGCCGTTTCCCGAAGGGGTGCGGCAATCGTCTCACCACCCTCGATGCTCTTGCGCGTTGCGAAGAGCGCCGCTTCGACAACAGCGTTTCCCGCGGTCTTCGCAGTGATGTCGAGGGCCTCCAGAATCGAGACACCCGAAGCGAGCAACGTCGCCAGGGTTCGGCAGAACCTGGCCACCGCGATCTTCCGCATCAAGAGACCGAGCACAGGCAGCTTGAGCGTGATTCGGTCGATCGCCATCCGGCCGTTCGGCGTGTTGTAGTAGGCGCGGAGGCCCCATCCCGCGGCGCCGATCCCGACAAGAATGAACGGCCCGAAACGGACCAGGCCGTTGCTCGCCATGATCACGACACGGGTTGGAAGCGGCAGCTCGGCGCCGAGGCCGGCGAACAGACTTGCGAATGTCGGAATGACCTTCCACAGGATCACACCCACCACGACCACGGCGATACAGACCACCGCCACCGGGTACACCATCGCGGACTTGACTTGCCCCTTCAACTTGACGGCCTTCTCGATGTAGACCGCGAGCCGTTTGAGAATCGTGTCCAAAATGCCGCCGGCTTCGCCCGCCGCGATCATGTTCGTGAAGAGCGGGTCGAAGACCTTGGGGTGCTTCTTCATCGCATCGGCCAGCGACATGCCGCCTTCGACATCACCACGGGTGGCGAGAATCACTGCAGCGAAGTTCTTGTCCTCCTCCTGCGAGCCCAGGATCTCCAGACACTGCACGAGCGGCAGGCCGGCGTCGATCATCACGGAGAACTGACGAGTGAAGACGGCGAGGTTCTTGGCGTTGACGCCTTTGTTGAGCTTGGGACCGGTAGCGGCCTTTGCGGGGGCCTTTTCCTTTACCGGGTTGATCTGGGTCACGAGCACCTGCTCGCGTCGCAGCGCGGCAACCGCCGCTTCCATGGTGTCGGCCGCGCGCTCGCCGGCTACGCTTTGACCCGATCTCGTTCGTCCGCTGTATGCGAATGTGGCCATCGCTACCTCAATGCCTTACCGAGTTCCCACGGGCTGCGGCCGAACGCCCGAACGCCCCAGTCCCGCGCCCGCGACGACTCCCACACCTCGGTTGATGAGGTCCTGGAGCTCGTCTCGATGCGATGAGGCGCCGAGCGCCGTCTCCAGCGAGATGAGCTTCTTCTGATACAGCGTCGCCAGGGACTGATTCATCGTCTGCATGCCCATCTTTTCCTGGCCAGTCTGCATCGCTGAATAGATCTGGTGAATCTTGTCTTCGCGAATCAGGTTTCGAATGCCCGGTGTGGGGACCATGATCTCAAGCGAGACGATGCGGCCTCCGCCGATCTTCGGCAGCAGAGACTGACAGACGACGCCCTCGAGCACGAGCGACAGTTGCGTGCGAATCTGCCCTTGCTGGCCCGCCGGGAAGATGTCGATGATGCGGTTGATCGTCTGTGTCGTCGAGTTCGTGTGCAACGTGGCGAAAGTGAGGTGGCCCGTTTCGGCGATCTTGAGGGCCGACTCCACCGTCTCGAGATCGCGCATCTCGCCGACCAGAACGATGTCCGGGTCTTCGCGGAGGGCGGAGCGAAGCGCCAGGGCAAAGCTCTGCGTGTCGCTGTGCACCTCGCGTTGATTGACGAGACAACCCTGGTGCTTGTGGACGAACTCGATTGGATCCTCAATCGTCAGAATGTGTTCGTGCCGCTCCTTGTTGATCTTGTCGATCATCGCGGCCAGCGTCGTCGACTTGCCTGACCCGGTTGGCCCGGTCACGAGCACCAGGCCGCGCGGACGCTCGGCCAACTGGGCGAGCACAACCGGGAGGTTCAACTCCTGGAAGCTGCGAACCTTCTCGGGAATGACTCGGTAGACGGCGCCAACGGACCCGCGCTGGTTGAACATGTTGCAACGAAACCGGGCCACGCCCTTGATGCCGAAGGAATAGTCCAGCTCGAAGGTCTCTTCGAAGCGTTTCTTCTGGAGATCAGTCAGAACGCTGTACGCGAGCGCCTTGGTGTCCGACGGCGTGAGGTCCACTCCCTCGAGGCGCATGAGACGCCCGTGGACTCGGATCTGAGGCGGTGTGTTCGTGGTGATATGGAGGTCGGATCCTTCCATCTCAACCAGCTTGTGCAGCAGTTCCGGCAAGGTCGCCATTACTTGACCGTCTCCCTCACGACCTCATCGATCGTCGTGACGCCCTCTTTGACCTTCAGCAGTCCGCTGCCGCGCAGCGTGATCATCCCCCCCTCGACGGCCTTGCGTCGCAGCTCGAGGGCCGAGGCTCCGACGAGAATCAGCTCGCGAAGCTCCTCGGTCACTTCCATCACTTCGTACAGACCTACTCGACCTTTGTACCCAGTGTTGTTGCACTTGTCGCAACCCTTCCCCTTATTCGGCACCACTGTGTTTGCATCTTCGGCCGAGAAGCCCGTCTGCATGAGCGCTTGCGGTGGTGTCGGGTGCGGTTCCACGCAGTTTTTGCAGATTCTGCGCACCAATCGCTGCGCGCATACCAGGTTCAGCGAGCTCGCCACCAAGAACGGCTCGATGCCCATGTTCATCAGCCGGTTCACCGTGCTTGGCGCGTCATTGGTGTGGAGGGTCGATAGCACCAGGTGGCCCGTGAGCGCCGCCTTGACCGCGATCTCCGCCGTCTCGAAGTCTCGAATCTCACCGACCAGGATGGTGTTGGGGTCCTGGCGCAAGAAGCTGCGCAGCGCGGCCGCGAAATTGAGGCCGATGTTCTCGCGAACTTGAACCTGATTGACCCCCATCAAGTTGAATTCGACCGGGTCCTCGGCCGTCATGATGTTGGTCTCGGACGTATTGATCTTTGCAATCGACGAGTAGAGGGTGTTCGTCTTGCCAGACCCGGTGGGACCTGTGACGAGCACCATCCCCCATGGCTTCTGAATCGCCGTCTCGAACTTGTCGAGAGATGCCTGCTCGAAGCCCAGCCTCGTCATGTCGAGCATGAGCTTGTCCTTGTCGAGCAAACGCATGACGATCTTCTCGCCAAAGAGCGTCGGCAGGCAGGAGACGCGGAAGTCGATGTCGCGATTCACGCCGCTGTCCTGGAAGCGGATCTTGATGCGTCCGTCCTGGGGCAGTCGCTTTTCCGCGATGTCGAGCTTCGACATGATCTTGATGCGGGACGTGATGGCATCCCGGAACTTCATGGGCGGCGCCATGATGTTGTAGAGAATGCCGTCCACGCGGTACCGGACTCGCAGCTCCTTTTCGTAGGGCTCGATATGAATGTCGCTTGCACCCTTGTGAATCGCCGACATCAGGATGACGTTCACCAGCTTGATGACCGGCGCTTCCTCGCCTTGTTTGGTCAGCGCCTCGGCGCTGATCTCCTCGAACTCCTCGAGGACTTCGACGTCTCCTGCGTCGGCCAGCACCGGCATGTCCTCGAGCGCCTTGCTCGCCGCGTCGAGCGCGCTCGAACCGGTCTGGTTGTTTTGCTGCAGGCCGCCGCCGACGGGGGCAGCCGCTTTCTGGTAGTAGTGCGCGAGTGCTTCTTCGACTTCGGTTTCCGAGGCGACGACTGGCTCGACGTTGTAGCCCGTCATGAACTTGATGTCGTCCATGGCGAACACGTTGGTCGGGTCCGTCATCGCGATGGTCAGCGTGGCCCCGGAACGCGACAGCGGAACTATCTGGTACTTCTGAGCGGTCTCGGCAGGAACGAGCTTGATTACGCTCGGGTCGATCTCGAATTGGCGGATGGCGATAGAGGGAACGCCAAACTGCTTACTGAGGAGGGCAGTGATCTCCGCTTCCTTGACAAACCCCAGCGCCACCAGGTTGAAGCCGAGCTTCCCCCCGTTCTGACGCTGTCGATTCAGCGCCTCTTGTAGTTGCTCGGGTGTGATGCGCTTCTCTCTGAGAAGCAGCTCGCCAAGTCGGACCGCCATTTACCGTTTACTGACCTTGCGTCAAAACGACACTCGGGCCGACAGGCCCCAACCCCGTTCGCCGGCCGTCCCCCCGCCAACGACGTGTCCGTCGACATGCCACCCAGACCGCACGACGACGGTCGCACCGCCGGTGACCACGCGCTCCTCGGCGCCGACAGTGTTGAACCGACCCCCAGCGCGAAGCGCGAGCCGCCGAGTAAACAACCACTGCTCGGCGCCAACGGCCACGACGCGCCGGTCGCCGAACAGCGTCTGATAGGTCAGTAAGTCTGCGTCCAGCGCAATCGTCAATGGCACCTTCCCCGCGGCCTCTGCGTCGAACGCGACGCCAACGCGAAATTGGCGAGGAATCCGAACGCGTTCAGGATTCGAGGAGGCAACCCCCTCTTCCACAAACTCTGGTTCCCGCACATTTCGCACCACGCCACCTACACGCACGGGCCCGCCAATCGCGATCACGCCTATGTCAAAATCAAAGTGACTCTGGGCATCGCCACCCTCGAGCGCTTCCCCTATATCGAGCAATGTGTCTCGGTCCAACTGGTCATCGCCTGAAACGCTCCGCAGCGCACCACGCACGTACTTCAGCGTCGTCGCGGCGTGGACGCCCGGAAAAAGGGTCTGAACGAACGTCACGCCAAGCTGGCTGGCATGAAGTGAGCGGACCGGGACACCTGCCACTCCATCTTCTCGGCGGGCCTGGTCCTCGGCTGTAGGAACTGGTTGTATGTCAGTGATACGTAAGCGGTAATAGCTGAAGCCAAATGGTGGTGTAGTGATGGCGAACGACGATGTTTCCTCGCGTCGTGCCGGCCGCCGATCGCCCGCCTCCATGCCGGTCCACATCAATGCCGCGTCGAGGAAAGGACCGGACGCCAGGCCCGCGGGGTTCCACCAGGTGGCGCTACTGTCGTCGGCGACGGCCACGAAGGCGCCTCCCATGCCAAGGGCACGGCCTCCCGCCGTCTCAAGGCTCTGAGCCGACGTTGTCGCTGTCGACCACGCTACGAACACGAGCAGCAACACGAAACGGCCAGTTCTTTGAAGCATGGGCAGTTGACCCGAGATGAAGGTTGGTAGAGCCGCAGACTCGACCCGAGCAGTTTACCGTTAAGATCTCAAGGATCATGAGCAGTTCGCCCTGTCGTACGCGGATCGGAACCGGACTGCTGGGTCAGCCGTATTTGCAATGCGAGTGACCCTGGGGGACCGGGTAATTGGAATCATCCGACAACCTCGGACGACACTCGAGGCCGTTGCGGCTGCGCCGCGGTGGATTGGGCCGATGGTCGCCCTGACGGTCGTCTCGGCTCTGGCCGGGGCATTACTCTTCCAAACTGAGGTCGGTCGTCTGGCCCTGGTCGATCAGTGGGAGCGCACCGCCATCGCTCTCGGGCAAGACATAGACGACGCCCGGTACGAGGACCTGCATCGACTCAGCGAGCATGGGACTTCTTACGCGCTGACGACCGCTCTTCTGACCGGTCCGGTTCTCGCGTTTGCTGTATCGGGAGTGTTGTGTGCAGCCTTTTGGAATCGGCGCCGGCAGGTGCCCTTTCGCCGGACACTTGCCGTTGTGACACACGCCGGTGTGATCCTGACGCTTCGACAGGTTGTCGCCGCACCTCTTGCGTACGCGCGAGAGACCACCACGAGCGCCCTGTCCCTGGGCGTCTGGTTTCCGGCGTTCGACGAGGCGTCGCCGGTGGCGCGACTCCTCGGAGCGCTCGACCTGTTCGTGGTTTGGTGGACGATTGTCTTGGCTCTCGGTGCAAGCGTGCTATACGGCGGAACGTCGCGCCGCCTCGCCATGACGTTTGTGGGCGCGTACGTCGGCCTCGCCTTGGCAATGGCGGTGGCCATGGCCGTGTTCGGCGGCCGGGCGTGATCGGGGCTCAGGGCTCAAGGCTCAGGGCTCAAGTGAGAACGGGGGTGTTGCGTGACTGAGATGGCTGCCGTGTCTGCTAGCACGACCCAGGGCTCTTCACCCGGACTTCTGGCGCGCGTCTTCGGGGTGCTCGTCTCGCCGCGGGAAACCTACGCGGCAGTGGTGGCCCGACCGAAGTGGTTTGGCGTCATGGCTGTCGTGGTGCTCGTGATGTCAATCTCCCAGGGATTGTTCCTCTCGACCGAGGTGGGCCAAGACGCGGTGCTCGATCAACAGGTTCGATCGATGGAAGCGTTCGGCGTGAACATCACCGACCAGATGTACGCCCAAATGGAGTCGCGTCTGGCATATGCGAAGTACACGACGGGCATTTTCCTGGCCATCTTCGTTCCAATCGGGACCGCCTTGAGCTCCGGCTTGCTCCTCGGCGTATTCACGATGCTGCTTGGTGGCGAGGGAACGTTCAAGCAGGTCTACTCCATCTCTGCGCACTCGGGTGTGGTGATTGCGCTCCAGCAGATCTTCAGCATGCCGCTCAGCTACGCCAGCGGCAAGTTCACGGGGGCCAATCTCGGTGTGTTGGTGCCGATGCTGGAAGAAACGAGCTTCGTCACCCGTTTTCTCGAGTCCATCGATCTGTTTGCCATCTGGTCAGCGATCAGCCTCGCGATAGGGCTGGGAGTGCTCTACAAACGCCGCACCGGCGGAATCGCGGCGAGCTTCATCGGGATCTACGTGCTGATTGCACTCGTCATCGCGTTCGTACGGTCGCGGTCGTAAGGAGAGGGAATGACTCGGAAGAAGGTCTTCATCATCATCCTGATTGTCATCATTGGGGCGGGCATTGTTGCGGCAAATCTATGGTACCGGCGAGAAACGGGCGTAACGGTCGCAGTCGAGGCTATTCGTACGCGCGATCTTGAGGCGATTGTGTCGGCGTCGGGAAAGATCCAACCGAAGCGGCAGGTCAACATCTCGGCGAACACGATGGGCCGGGTGACGCGCCTCGCGGTCGAGGAAGGACAGCGGGTCAAGGCCGGACAATTTCTACTCGAGATCGACCCGCGGCAGCTCGAAGGACAGCTCCTACGCGGCGAGGCAAGCGTAGCCGCCGCCCAATCGACGCTCGTCCAGTCCCGAACCGGCGTCGAAACAGCGAAGGTCAACCTGGACCTGGCGCGCCAGAACCTCGCACGCCAGCAGGAACTCTGGAAGGATGGGCTCACGACGAAGGAAGGCCTGGAGCGCGCGCAAAACGACCTCGCCGTGCGCGAGACCGACCTGAAGGCGCGAGAACAGGAAATCCAAACACGGGAGCAACAGATCAAGCAGGAACAGGCGTCGCTCTCAACGACGCGGTACAACCTCACGCAGATCGTGATCAACTCACCCATGGATGGACTGGTCACACGCCGCGGCATCGAGGAGGGCGAAACGGCCGTCGTCGGGACGATGAACAACGCTGGATCGGTTCTACTCACGATCGCGGATATGTCGCTGCTCGAAGCCGAGGTCGAAGTCGACGAGACCGACATCCCAGCCGTATCGCTGGGACAGATCGCCAAGGTCACGATCGATGCCGTTCCCGACAGAACCTTCCGCGGGCGCGTCACAGAGATCGGCAACAGTCCGATTCAGACGACGACCCAGAACACGGGGCAGCGACAAGCCACGAACTTCAAGGTGGTGGTCACACTCGAGGAGGAGGTGCCTGACGTGCGGCCGGGCTTCACGTGCACGGCCGAAATCACGACTGCCACCCGAAAGAACGTCGTCTCGGTGCCGATTCAAGCGCTCGCGGTGCGGGAACTTCTGTTCAACGAGAAGGGCACGCTGGTTCGAGAGCCCCCGCCCCGTCGGCGCCGGGGATCATCGGAACAGGCGGCCACGCCGACCGACCCACCCCCAGGGCACACGCGAAAGGAGACCGAAGGGGTCTTCACGTTGCGAGAGGGGCGGGCGGTCTACACTCCTGTGAAGGTGGGTGTGGCGGGTGAGCAGTACTTCGAGATCCTCGAAGGGCTGAAGGCGGGCGACCAGGTGATTACGGGCCCCTTTGCGTCGGTGCGAGAGCTCGCCGACGGCGAGCAGGTGCGGCAGCAGCAAACGCCCCGGGCGTCCAGGGTCCGCCAGAGCGGATCCTAAGTCGTCGCGGGGGGGATCGCGAGGCCTTCGGGCATCGACATGAACCAACTCCTAGAATCCATCGCCATCGCGCTTCAGGCCATCTGGGCCAACAAGCTTCGATCCTTCATGACGGTGCTGGGGAACATCGTGGCAGTGACGTCGATCGTGATCGTGGTCACGCTCATCCAGGGCATGAATGCGCTCGTCTCGAGTACGATCGTGTCGTCAGTGGGCGCCGACTCCTTCACCATACAGCGAGTGCCGCCGATCCGGACCGAGGATGACGAGGAGCGAACACGAAACAATCCGCTCATCACGATCGAGGAAGCGGTTGCGATCCGAGCGTTCAGTCCAAGCATCCAATCGGTGATGGCGCAGGCGCAACGCGGAGCCACGGTGTCGTACCGCGATACCGAGCTCGACACCGTCCAGGTGCAGGGTGTGACGAGCGAGTATGTGAATTTCTCGACGTTCACGGCCGAACGAGGCCGGATGATGAGTCCCGTCGAAGTGGATCGCAGCCGCCCGGTCGCCCTCATCGGGTGGGGTACTGCCGACGAACTGTTCGGCCAAACCGACCCGCTCGACAAGACGCTTCGAATCGCGGGCGTGCCTTTCCGTGTCGTCGGCGTCAGCGAGAAGAAAGGGTCCTTTTTCGGCAGCTCACAGGATAATTTCGCAGTGATTCCCTTGGGGGCCTATCAGAAGCTATTCGGCGCACGACAATCGCTCCAACTGGTCGTGAAGCCCACGTCGCCCGAAGACATCTCGATCGCCATGGACGATGCCACGGTCGCGTTGCGCGTGGCGCGCCGCCTCAAGCCGTCCGAGAGGGACAACTTTGGCATCTTTACGTCCGACACCTTCCTCGGCTTGTACCGTCAAGCGACCACGGGGATCTTCGCGGTCCTGGTCGGTGTCGTCGCGCTGTCGCTCGTCGTCGGCGGCATCGTCATCATGAACATCATGCTGATGGTGGTGAGCGAGCGCACGAGAGAGATCGGGTTGCGCAAAGCACTTGGAGCGCGGCGCGCCGACATCATGTCGCAGGTGCTGACCGAATCGGTGACCCTTTCCCTCTTCGGTGGCATCGTCGGCATAGCCCTCGGGTTTCTCGTCGCGCTCGGCATCGCCGCCGTAACGCCGCTCCCGGCGCGGCTGGAACCGTGGTCGGTCGTGCTGGGCGTGGGAATTACCGCGAGCGTTGGTTTGTTCTTCGGTCTGTATCCGGCGTCACGAGCGGCGCAGCTGGATCCCATCGAGGCGCTTCGGCGTGAATAGAGGACTCGTACGCGAGGTCGTGCGCATGGCGCTCGACACCTTGCGCACCAATAAGCTGCGCTCAGCGCTGACGATCCTGGGCGTTGTGATCGGCATTACGGCGATTGTCGGCATGACGTCGCTCATCCGCGGCTTCGACCAGTCGCTGCGCGACAGCGTTCGTGAACTGGGGCCGAACACGATCTTCGTCGCAAAGCTGAGCATCGTCAGCTTATCTGGAGGCGCGCAGTTCTCGGAATTGCTGCGACGCCCCAACCTCACCGTCGAAGACGCGAACGCCATCGAGAAGCTCGCCCCCTCTATCGACATCGTCGATGTCATGGTGGGCCAAGGCGTCTCCCAGACGACCGAACGACTCTATTACGGCGGCGATCGTACGAGGCAGGTGGCCATCATCGGCGCCACCGAGCAGTTCGCCTCCGCCAACTTCGCGAAGCTGGCGCTCGGCCGTTTCTTCACGGAGCCCGAGGTGACGCACCGGAGGCGGGTGGTGGTCATCGGCGACACCGTGTATCAAGCGCTCTTTGCACCCTCAGGACTGGATCCTGTGGGGAAGAAGGTCCGGATAGGGGCAAACGAATTCATGGTCATCGGCGTGATGACCAAGCGTCCCAGTGTCGGCTTTGGGGAGCAGGATCAACTCGTCGTGATTCCGCAGACCACCCATCAGGTGCTTTTCGGCTCCGACGCCACGCGACGGCGCGGCCCCCCCGGGCAGAACAGCGCGACCATCATGGTGGTCCCGTACGAAGGCGTTCCCCGCGAGCAGGCGCTGTCGGAAGTCGAGCAGATCATGCGGATCCGCCACGGCCTCAAGCTCGACGAGCCCAACGACTTCGATCTAGCGACACAAGACGCGATCTTACGGGTGTGGGATCAGATCAGTCAGGCGACCTTCCTCGCGCTCATCGTCATTTCGTCGGTGGCGCTCATGGTGGGCGGCATTGGTGTGATGGCGATCATGATGATCTCCGTCACTGAGCGCACGCGTGAAATCGGCGTGCGCAAAGCCCTGGGCGCACGGCGACAGGAGATCCTTTTTCAGTTCCTTTCGGAAGCGGCCGTGCTGACGTTGATTGGCGGTGTGCTCGGCATCCTGGGGGGAAGCGCGATTGGCGTGAGTGTCAACCTGGCCACCGGCTTCCCGATTTCGCTGCCGTGGTGGTCGTTCGCTATCGGACTCGGCTTCTCCGCGACGGTTGGAATATTCTTCGGAATGGTCCCGGCCGTCAGGGCCGCGAAGCTCGACCCCATCGAAGCCCTGCGGCACGAGTAGGAAGTCAACGCCCAACTTGCAACTAACCGGCTTGTCCAACTCCCAAGAACTTGGGAGTTGGGGAGTTGGGAGTTGGGAGTTGATGCTAAGACTCTTTTTCGCCGGTGCGGATCCGATAGCTCTCGAGCACGGGAAGCACGAACACCCGGCCATCCCCGATCTCACCTGTGCGCGCGGCCTGAACGATAGCCTTCACGACGTCGTCCGCGATCGAGTCGGGCACGACCACTTCGATTTCCATTTTCGGCAGGAGCGACACGTTGTATTCCTTCCCACGGTAGATCGCCGTATGCCCTTTCTGCTTTCCATGGCCACGGACTTCCGTGACGGTCATCCCGGCGATGTTCAGCTTGGCGAGCGCGTCCTTGACCTCGTCAACTTTGTTGGGCCGGACAATGCTCTTGATCAATTTCATCGCGTTCCCTCCAGTGTGCGTTGCAGGTCGGAGGTCAGCGCGAGCTGCTCAGCCTCCGTGAGTTTGACCCCACCCTTGGTGAGGTGAAAAACGTCGATCGCTTTTTCGCCTTCCGTGGCGATGAGTACCAGATCCACATCGCAGCCGTGCTGCGAAATGACACGGCTGATGCGGTAGAGCAAGCCCAACGCGTTGGTCGCCACGATATCGAGGATGGTGTAGCGGCCCGACGCTTCATTGTCTGCGCGTACCACCGGTGGAAACCGTTCCGTCGTCCTCGAGTGCAGAACGCCCTGCTCCCGACCGCGCAAGCGCGCGGTCACGTCCGACCGTCCGGCCACCACGTCCTGGAGCACTCCAAGTACGCGATCTGGTGCGTCCGGATTGAGCTCGAGAAAACGCTCATCATCGGTGAACTGGAAGACGTCCAGAACGAGTCCGTTGGGATTAGTGAACGCGTGCCCGCGAATGATGTTCATGCCGAACGACGACAGCACACCACAGATGTTCGAGAATAGAAACGGCTTGTCGAGAGTGACTACGGCCAACGTCCAGACAGTATCGTGGCGCTCGAGCGACAGGTGTACTTCGTCAGGATGAATGTCTCGCGCGAGCTTGACGTGCCGATAGATCGCTTCCGGAGCAAAGAGCTGCAAGTAACGTTGGGGCAGCCCCTCCAGAAACTGGGTAATCTCGGCAGCCGAGAGGCCGGACGGACGCTGCTTGAGCAGGCTCTCCAGCCCGGACTCGTTTCGCTCGATGCGCTCGTCGCCGTACCGCTGGGTGAGATGGTTGTAAGTGTCGACGTACAACCGCCAGAGCAACTCTTCCTTCCAGGGAGTGAGCGTTTCCGGGCTGACGGCGCCCACATCCGCGAGCGTCATCAGACACAGCATTTTCAATCGCTCTTCAGTGGCGATGAAGCCCGCGAACTCCTTGACGATCTCCGGGTCCTCCGTGTCCCGTCGAAACGCGACGAGCGACATCCGCAGGTGGTGGCGGATGAGGAACAACACCATCTCACGTGCCTCGGGCGACAACTGGAGTCGGGTGACGACCCCCTCCGCCATCCGCACGCTCTCGAGCGCGTGGTCGTCGTCGCGCCATTTGCCCACGTCGTGAAGAAGCAGCGCGAGGACGAGCAGTTCCGGCGACGGCAACCCCGTCAGCACGTTTCGATAACGCTGACGGAGCGGGTCGTCGGTGGCCCATAGCCGCTCCAAGTTTCGAATAGTCAGGAGCGTGTGCTCGTCGACGGTGTACTTGTGGTAGAAGTCGCGCACGACGCGCCACGAGATCGCCTGGAATTCTGGGAACACGCGGCCGAGCAACCCGCAGTCGTGCATTTCGGACAGGCGCGCGTAGAGTCCCGGGATCGGCTTCAGGAAACGAAGCAGAGCCGCGCGTTCGTGGGGCTCTGGAAAGAAGTCGTCGGCTCGATAGCGATCGACGTGTTGCTGAATACACGAGAGCGCCTCCTCGGCGACGCTCGTGCCAGCGTCGATAGCTGCTTGAAATGCCCCGACCCACGACGTCGGGTTGCGCGCGGCATGAATTGGCTCGAGGAAACGCACGCCGTCTCGCGAGAGTCCCAGGTTCGTCCCGACAGGCACCGGAGCCGTGCGCCGCGCCCAGTCCAACGACCGACTGATGACGCGCGCGTGTCGAAAATAGTCGCTCATCAGCCGCTCGACGCGCTGCCGCGGCTCGACTCCGGGGTAACCCATGATCTCCGCCGTCCGCTCCTGCATTTCGTGACTGAGCGTATTGTGGTTCCGGCCCATCTCCAGGTGAAGAATCGAGCGGACACGAAGCAGAAAATCCTCCGCGTCATCGAATCGCGCAGAATCGGTAGGGGCGCGCCGCAGCAGCAACGGATCCGTCAAGATGGCAATCGTGCGCGTCGCGCTCAGGTCCCGGAGGGCACCCGGCGCTTCCTTGACGTCCGGTTCGAGTTGATAAAGCGTGCCGTTGAACCGGCCGTGGCGTTCGTCGATCAGATTCAACAGCGACTTCAAGATCGACGCGTGGGTCGCCGCCGTGTGAAACAGCCCGCCAAAACGATCGAAGAGTTGACGCGCGCCCGCGACCGGCCTTGCATCGAGCAGCGCGAGCAGGAACTCCGGGTTGTCGGATTCGAGCGTCAGGAAATCGTCGAGCTCGCGGACTTGATGCCCGATGACGACCCCGAGGTCCCAGAGCGGATGCAAGAAGGACCGGAGAAACGTTTCTTCGGCGGCACCAATCGGTCCACCGAAGAGGACCAGGAGGTCGATGTCCGAGTGGAGACAGAGATGTCGGCGCCCGTACCCACCAAGTGCCAGTATGGCAACAGGCGTGGCAACCGGCGGACGGGCGTCGGCAAACAGGTGCCGCAGCAAACCGTCCACGCGGTCCGAGTAGCGCTCGAGCGACGACCTGCCCCCGGCTCCCCGCCCGATGTCACCACGCAGCTCTTCTCGCGCCGCCTCAAAGGCCGCAACGACGGGGGAACTGCCCGAGCCCGGCTGGGTCAGTGGCATGGGGGGGTTGTCTCTGGCAACGGCCGCATCAAGCATACGAGAAATGAACGTCGGGCCGCCGCTCCAGCCGATTGAAAAGATCCCTCGACGCTAGTAACTGAACCCCAATCCGACAGATCCCACGACCTTGGAACTCTTCCCCAAAATGAGCTCGTTGCGCTCACCGAGGATCAGATACTCGACGCCCCCATGGACGTTCCAGCTACCGAACCGCGACGAGGCGTCCGTAATCGACTTCGACACGTTGCCGGCGACGCTGAAGAATCCGAATCCCTCGTCGCCATCGAGTCCCTCGTAATAACCGCCGAGGCTGAGGCCCACCTTTGCTGGAATCGTCAAAGTGAAACCAGACGCGGAAAAGCTCGGGCCGACGCCCAGTTCCAGGTACGTGCCTTGGTCCACACCCCCATCGGCTTGACCGTCCAATTCGATCGCGAGCAAGGCGTAGGGCTTCACCACGGCGCCCGCCGACACCTTGAATGCGATTTCCTGGACCGTCGCAAACGCATTGTTCGGGCTCGTATACGCCGTGTACGTCGTTCCAAAACCGACGCCGCCGCCAAATCCGAGCGCGAACGTGGCGTAGAAGTCAGACTCGTACCACAGCTTACCGCTCGGACCGTCCAAACCCGCCGCGCCGGTGTGAAGACTATTCCACAGGCCAACGTTGACCCCCACGCTCTTCACCGCCCCGTCGCCGGATGACAACGCGATTCCGAGGTCGGCGTACGGCCACATGATCACTTTGGTCTCGTCTTGTGGAATGCCTCGAAAGAGGTACGCGTTCGTGAAGTCGATGGTTCCGGTTAGGGTGAACGCCCCCGGGTTCGGGTCGACACCTTGCGCCGAGGCCGAGGTGACCGTGAGCCCAATCGTCGCCACGGCAATGCCTACGGCCGACACGACCCCCCGAAGTCCAGTCAACCGAACCATCCGCACCTCCTGACGCCGACCGACCTCAGTACGAGAACCCGAAGCCGATCGAGCCGATGACCTGCGAAGCGTCTCCACCGTTGAGGAACTCGGTGGTCGTCCCGAGTGCCTGATACTCCACACCACCATGAATGTTCCAAGAGCCAAAATTCGTCGTCCCGCCGAGAGGGACCGTCACGATGCCCGCCACGCTGAAAAAGCCGAACTTGTTGTCCACACCGGCAAGCTCGTAATAGTCCTTGAGGCTCATACCGACTTTGATCGGGAAAGCGATACTGGCCTTTGAGGCTGCGTAGCCTGGAGATACCCCGAGCTCAAGATATGTGCCCGCGTTGTCCCCGCCATCGGCCTGTCCCCTCGCAACGCCCGTGTCGAACTCCTGCGCGACAACGACATACGGCTTGATCGCAGCCTTGCCCAGATAAGCCGTGTCGTCCACCCCCAGCTTGAAGGCGACCTCCTTTACGGTCGTGAACATGTTATTCGGACTCGTGTATGCAGTGTACGTGGTGGCCAACGAGACGCCCCCGCCGAATCCAAGCCCGACCGTGGCATAGAAGTCGGATTCATACCACAATTTGCCGCTCGGGCCATTCGACCCGGTGTCGCCGGTGTGAAGGCTGTTCCACGTCCCGAAGTTAATCCCGACACTCTTCAAACCACCGTCCCCCGAATACGCGGAGATACCGAGGTCCACGAAAGGCCAGCTCGCGATTTCTGTCGAGTTCTGGCGGATACCACGAAACTGGTACTGGTTCAGGAAGTCCATCCCGCCGCTGAATGTGAGCGCGCCTGGGTTCGGATCAGTCGGCTCCTGTGCGAACGTTGGCGCGCTTGTCAGTGCCATCATGCATGCTGCTGCGAACGCCCCGAGCGTGTAACGCCGTACCGTAGACATCAAGAACATCGCATTCCCTCCAATGAAGTAAAGCCAAACGAACCAAGGGCGTGGCGCCGCGTCGAGCGAACCATCCACGGCCTTCTTCACGCGAAGAATGATGGCGAAGTAGCTGGGCACTGCCGCAATCGCGCGACCCCAGCCGAACCAAAGCAAACCGTGTTCATTACGTGCTCGGACAGGATCAGCCCTCCTTCAGAAATGCAGGGCTGGTGTCATGAAAAGGACACGGGCAGTCGAGATCAAACATCCATCCGGTGTCAGATCGATTCATTTTCCTCACCTCAGCACGTGGGCTCGTGGGCGCCGCACGGGGGGCGCGGGGAGCGCTGAGGTCAAGAGCAAGATGAGCGCCATTCCGGGCGAGGGAGCCACACGCCACAGGCGCCCAGTTTCGTTCGAAAAGTCGAGTGCTCGTCGATCGAGGAGCTCATCTAGCTAGCTACATTTATGTTTTATTAGTATTTTGCGTTGACACAAATGTCCGGATCCACGACGTGGTGCAGTCGAGGTCATCCGGCGGGGCAAGCGGCGTCCTCTGAGCAGCGAGCCATTCCTGTCGCCAGGCGCGCTGACCAGGGCTTCCGCCTCGCCGTGACGGCCCAGCCTGCACACATTCCTGTCTCGATCGTTCCTCTATTGAACATAATTGTCGGAGTGCGCTTGAAGACCGCCCTGCGGTCGCTTTCAAGGCGGGCGGGGCCGACCTGTCTTGCGGCCCCAGACCACGCCGACTATGATCCGCATTCTCGCCGGGTGCGCGCCTCGGATCCCTGCCGACGGACGGGTCCGTTCGGCTTCTGTCCGGCCTAGCTGGCAGAGGCTCCGCCGCCGGTGTGCGGAGCAGGAGGGATACCCCTATGAAGGTCTACGACGCCGCCAGTCTCCGCAACGTGGCCATCGTCGGACATGGCGGATGCGGCAAGACGCAACTCGTCTCAGCTCTGCTATTTGCCGCAGGCGCGGTCAATCGGCTCGGCAAGGTCGACGAGGGCACCACGGTCACCGACTTCGACGAGGAAGAAATCGCCCGCAAGCACACGCTCTCCTCCAGCCTTGCCTACGTCGAATGGCAGAAGAACAAGATCAACATCATTGACACGCCGGGATTCGCCAACTTCCTCAGTGATGCCCGCGCCGCCATGCGGGTCTCAGAAGCCGCCGTCGTCGTCGTCGATGCGGTCGCCGGCGTGGAGGTACAAACCGAGAAGCTCTGGAGCGAAGCCACCTCGCTCGCTCTGCCCCGCATCGTGGTGCTCAGCCGGCTGGAACGAGACCGCGCCAGCCTCACGCGAACGCTGCAGTCCCTTCACCGTGACTGCGCGCGAGAGATCGTGCCCATCCAGCTCCCACTCGGCGAGGAAAAGGAATTTACGGGCGTGGTCGACTTGGTCCGCATGACCTCGCTCACCTTTGCGGCAGACGACAGCGGCAGAGTCACGGAAGGTGAGATTCCGGCACACCTCGCGGAGGCGGCACAGCAGGGCCGCGACCAACTGATCGAGATGGTGGCGGAAGCCGACGAGCAGCTCATGGAGACGTTCTTCGCCGAGGGCACGCTGACGCAGGAACAACTCGTGGCTGGTCTGCGGTCTGCCACGGTCGCCGGCCGGATCTTCCCCTTGTTGTGCACGTCCGGTCTGCATGCGATCGGCGCACAGCCTCTGCTCGATGCCCTCGTCAACTACGTGCCGTCTCCGTCTGAGCGGGGGTTCGCGGCGACAGACGGGAGCGGCGCAGAGACGACAGTGCCAGCATCGGAAACCGCACCGTATTCCGCGTTCGTCTGGAAGACCATCGCTGATCCGTTTGCTGGGCGCATCACGATGCTGCGGGTCGTCTCGGGCGTGCTGAAGTCGGATGCGACGGTCGCCAACGTGACTCGAGATGCGCCCGAACGTCTGGGACACCTGCTCGTCCTGCAAGGAAAGACACAGACACACGTCCCAGAGCTCAGAGCGGGTGACCTCGGCGCGGTCGCAAAGTTGAAGGATACCCACACCAATGATGTGCTCGCCGACAAGGCGATCAAGGTCAAGTTTCCGGAGATCAAGTTTCCGGAGCCCGTCCTTGCGTACGCCATCGAGCCGAAGAGCCGTGGTGACGAAGACAAGATCAGCACCTCCATGCATCGTCTCGAAGAGGAGGATCCCTCGATCAAGTACGCGCGTGATCCGCAGACGCACGAACTCTTGCTCGCCGGCCAGGGGCAGCTCCACATCGAGGTCACGGTCGCCAAACTGAAACGCCGATTTGGCGTCGAAGTCATCCTCAAACCGCCGCGCATCCCGTACCGAGAAACGATCACCGTGGCTACCGAAGCCCACGGCCGCCACAAGAAACAGACCGGCGGTCACGGCCAGTTCGGAGACTGCAAGATCAGGGTCGAGCCTCTTCCCCGAGGGAGCGACTTCCAGTTCGAAGACGACATCTTCGGGGGATCGATTCCGCGACAGTTCGTGCCCGCCGTCGAAAAGGGGATCCAGGATGCGCGCATGCGCGGCTTTCTGGCCGGCTACCCGATGGTCGACTTCAAGGCCACGGTCTTCGACGGCTCGTATCACGCGGTGGACTCCAATGAGTTGTCCTTCAAGATGGCCGGCACACTGGCGTTCAAAGACGCGATGACCCGCGCCAGACCCACCATCCTCGAGCCGGTCATGCAGGTCGAGGTCTACACGCCAAGCGACTTTGCCGGCGACCTCATGGGCGACTTGAACGGGCGGCGCGGCCGGATCGCCGGCATGGACACGCGCGGCGTCATGACCGTCATTCGAGCGCAGGTCCCCATGTCGGAGATGCTGACCTACGAGCAACACTTGACGTCGGCGACCGGTGGCCGCGGGACCTATCACATGGAGTACTCGCACTACGAGGAAGTACCGCAGCAGTTTCAGGGCAAGATCATCGCTGCAGCGAAGGCGGCCCGCGGGCAGGGGGCGGTCGAGGAGGTGTAGCCGATCATGGCGACGCCTCCATCGTCTCGGGGGCGTGGGCGATCGTCTCCTCCAGCACAACGGCCGAGACCGGACTCCTGGGGAAGACCATCCGGAGGAGTGGCGGTGTCACCATCGTCGTCGCCAGGACCACGATCACCGAGGCGGAGAACACCTCCGTTCCGATGAGCCCGTTGGCCAGCCCGTAGCCGGCGACGATCAACCCTACCTCACCCCGAGAGATCATCCCCGCGCCGACTCTGACGGACTCCCGCGTAGAGAATCCAGAAAGTCGCGCGCACGCGCCGCAGCCGACAGCCTTCGCCGCGATCGCAACGAGTACCAGCACGATCGTGAAGAGCGCTCGCTCGCCAAGGGCCCGCCCATTCGCCTGGAGGCCGATGCTGATGAAAAAGACGGGGACGAACATGGAATAGGTCAGAGGATGGATGCCTGCATCGATCTCCTTCTTGAACGGCGTCTGAGCGAGGAGCACGCCGGCGAGGTACGCGCCGGTGATGGCGGCGACCGCGCCAACATACTCCGCCGCCCACGAATAGAGGAAGGCAATAACCAGGGCCGCGGATAGAACCGCTTGGCTCACGGGCAGCGTCGCAACCCACCGCACAGCTGGAACGAGCCAGCGTCCGGCGAAAATGGCGGCGGCGAAAAACCCGGCGATCCGGAGCGCGACGAGACCAATTTGCGTGAGGTCCACTCCGCCGGCTGACGCCTTCGCAAAGGCCACGACGAGCGACAGAAGGATGATGCCCATGACATCGTCGATCACCGCCGCTCCGAGAATGGTCGCGCCTTCGCGCGATCGTAGAGCGCCGAGCTCGAGCAGCGTCTGTGCTGAGATACTGACGCTCGTCGCCGTCAAGATGGTTCCGATGAAAATCCCTTCCCAATAGAGCGGAAACCCGAACGCACGAGCTGTCAGAGCACCGCCGACCAAAGGAAGCACGACACCACCGAACGCAGCCCAGAACGCAACCTTGCCGACGCGGCGCATCTCGGCGAGATCTGTTTCAAGACCCGCCACGAACATCAAGAGCAGCACGCCAAGTTGCGCCAGATCCCGAACGATCGACGACAGGTCAAGGCCGCCGGGCTCCCCCAGTGTTGTAACGGTCGAAAAAAGGGGCCATCCCAGAATATTCAACACCGTCGGACCCAGAATCAATCCGATCAGAATCTCCCCGAATACCGACGGCTGACCGATCCGGCTTGCCAGGGCACCGGCCACTTTCGCTGCGCTGACGATGATGGCCAGCAGGAGCGCCAGCTGAAGAAAATGTGTCATCCGACGACCTTAAACTCCCGACAGTCGATCCCGTGCTTTCGAAGCTTATAGTTGAAGACACGCTCGGTGGTTCTCAACAGGCGCGCGGCCTTCGATCGTATCCCACGTGTCTGTCTCAGGGCGTCCCGCAAGAGCTCGCTCTCGTACGCATCGAGCGCCTCCGCGAGTCCGAGGGGGGGCGAGCCGTCCGCTCGGGCAACGTCCTGAATCGTGGCAGGCAGCATGTGATGGTGCATGACCGGCCCCGAGGCCAACACGACAGCGCGCTCGACCGCCGCGCTCAGCTCGCGAACGTTTCCCGGCCAATCGGTACGCGACCAGCATGTCCATCGCTCGCATCGAGAAGCCGCCGACGCGCCGGACATGTTCACGAGCGAACTTCTCGACGAATAGGTCGATGAGTATCGGCAGATCGGCCTTTCGCTCTCGCAGCGGCGGCACGGCAATCGTCAGCCTGCTCAGTCGTTGATACAGGTCGCGACGAAACGAGCCGTTGGTCACACCTTCTTCGAGTCTTGCACTCGTGGCAGCAATCAGTCGCACGTCGAGACGAATGTGTCTTCCTGCTGGGCGCTCGAACCCCCTATCGCGCACCGTCGTCAGCAGCCGCTCTTGCGGCTCCAAGCCAAGACCGCCAATCTCTTCCAGGAAGAGCGTGCCACCACCCGCTCGCTGGAGCGAGCCCGTCGCGGGCGCCCCGCCGCCCAACGTGCTCTTCGCCTCGCCAAACAGCTGCGCATGCGCGACGCCGTCCGGCAAGCCTCCGCAGCGAAGCTTGATGAACGGCTGGCGGGACCGTGACGAATTGTGGTGGATGGCCCGCGCGATCAGTGTTTTCCCTGTGCCCGGCTCGCCTCGAATCAGTACGTCGGCGCTCGCCCGTGCGATCTGGCCGATCTGCTGGCAGACCAAGCGCATGGCGCGGCTGTTGCCGACGATATTCGAGAAACCGTAGCGCTCCTGAAGCTCGTGTCGCAGCCTGTTGTTCTCGGCGATCAACCGACTGCGTTCGGCTGCCGAGAGACTGTCCCCGGTAACTTGTTCCTCTTCCATCGAACCGCCCACAATCCCCGAGTCTCGGCCAAAGCCACGAAACGGCCAGCACGGTGCGCGAGGTTGCGCGGACGGGGCGCTGTCCGGCTCACCACGTTCTGGAGAGCCGGCCCTGCAGCAACACGAAGCGACTAGGATTCCCTTTCGCCGGTCCTGATCCTGTAGCTCTCCAACACCGGCATCACAAACACGCGCCCGTCTCCGATCTCGCCCGTTCGGGCGGCCTGCACGACGGCCTTCACAACCTCGTCGGCCATCTCATCGGTCACGACGACCTCGACCTCCATCTTCGGCAGCAGGCTCACGTTGTACTCCTTGCCGCGATAGATGGCCGTGTGTCCCTTCTGCTTTCCATGGCCGCGCACTTCAGTGACCGTCATCCCGGCGATGTTCAGCTTGGCGAGCGCGTCCTTGACCTCGTCCACCTTGTTGGGGCGGATGATGCATTTCAGTAGTTTCACTGCAAACCCTCCAGGGCGGCACGGTCGGAAGCGAGCGCCGGCATCATCCGCACGTCCCGACGCAAGGCCCGACTTAGTACGTGAATCCGAAGCCGAACGAGCCGATTACCTGCGAACTGTCGCCACCGTTGAGGAATTCCGTAGTGGTTCCGAGGGCCTGATACTCGACGCCTCCTCGGATGTTCCAGGCGCCGAATTTCGTGGTACCGCCAAGAGGTATGGTGACAATCCCCGCCACGCTGAAGAAGCCGAACTTGTTGTCCACGCCAGCAAGCTCGTAGTAATCGCTGCCGCTCAGGCCCACCTTGATCGGAAAAGCAATGCTGGCCTTCGAACCCGCATACCCAGGGGCCGCGCCGATCTCGATGTACGTGCCGGCGTTCTCGCCTCCGTCAGCCTGTCCGGTCGCTGAACCCGTGTCGAACTCCTGAGCCACAATCACGTAGGGTTTGAGCGCGGCCTTACCGAGATGGGGGGTGTCGTCCACGCCCAGCTTGAACATGATCTCCTTGACGGTCGTGAAGCCATTGTTCGGGCTGGTGTAAGCGGTATACGTGGTCGCGAACGAAACGCCGCCGCCAAATCCCAACCCGAGCGTCGCGTAGAAGTCAGACTCGTACCATAGCTTGCCGCTCGGACTGTCGCTGCCCGTGTCGCCCGTGTGAAGGCTGCTCCAGGTTCCGAAATTGATGCCCACACTCTTCAGACCGCCGTCGCCCGAATACGCGGCGAGGCCGAGATCGAAGGCGGGCCACGTCGCAAACTCTGTCGAATTCTGACGGATGCCTCGGAACATGTACTGATTCACGAAATCGACCCCGCCAGTAATCGTGATCGCGCCTGGGTTGGGGTCCGCGGGCTCCTGCGCAAAGGCCACTCCGTTGAACAAGGTCATGCACGCCGCCGAGAGCAGGGCCAGTGCGTTATGGCTTATTGTGCGAATCGAGAACATCGATCCCTCCGATCGAAAACCCACAGGGTTGTGCGCGGCGGCCCTAGCAATAGAGCCGCCGCGGTCAAACGAAATCCAGACACTGACCTCAAATGACTTCCACGCGCGCCTCTTGTGCGGGCACAAAGCCGGGGTAGGCCTCCATACCGTGCTCCCCTACGTCCAGACCCTCGGCCTCCTCCGACGCGCTGACGCGAATGCCCATCGTCAACTTCAGCACGTACCACGCGATCGAGCTCAGGATGAAGGTCGCGGCTCCGACACCAACGACACCAATGAGCTGCGTCACGAGCTTTGCGCTGCCACCGCCGAACAGCAGACCGCCGTCGTTGGCGAACAGACCGACGCACAAGGTTCCAAAGACACCGTTCACCAGGTGCACGCTCAGCGCACCGACCGGGTCATCCAGCTTGACTCTGTCGAAGAACAGAACGGCGTACACCACGATCACGCCGGCCGCCAAGCCGATGATTACGGAGCTACCAACGCTCACGACGCTGCAAGGCGCCGTAATCGCCACGAGACCCGCCAGTGTGCCGTTGAGAATCATGCTGAGGTCAGGTTTGCCGAGCGCGACCCACGCGACCGCACAGGCCGATAGACAACCAGCGGCCGCTGCCATGTTCGTGTTAAGCGCAATGCTCGCGATGGCGTTTGCGTCAGCGGCCATCGTGCTACCCGGATTGAATCCAAACCACCCGAGCCAGAGAATCAACGTGCCGAGCGTCGCCATCCCCATGTTGTGCGCGGGGATCGGCTTGACCTCCCCGCTGGCGGTGTATTTCCCGAGGCGAGGCCCCAGGATCATCACGCCGGTGAGTGCGCACCAACCGCCGATGCTGTGGACGACAGTCGAACCGGCGAAGTCGAGGAAGCCCATGTCGGCGAGCCATCCCCCGCCCCACGCCCAGTGCCCGCCCAGCGGATAGATGACACCCACGAGGATGAAGGAAAAGACGATGAAACTCAGGAACTTGATTCGTTCGGCCACGGCGCCGCTGACGATGGTGGCGGCGGTGCCGGCAAACACCAACTGGAAGAAGAACTTCGCGTAGAGAGGCACACCGGTCCAGTTGAGCGAGCCGAACACACCGCGATAGGCCTCTCCCATGGCGGGGCTATTGTCGCCGCCTCCTAGAAGCCAACCGGTCATGCCGAACGTGTAGTCGCTGCCGTCGCCGAACATCAGGCCGAAGCCGACGAGCCAGAAGGCGAGTGACGACACGGCGAACACAATGAAGTTCTTGGCCAGGATGTTGACCGCGTTCTTCGCCCGACACAGGCCGGCCTCCAGGAACGCGAAGCCAGCGTTCATCCAGAAGACGAGGAACGCGGTCACCAGGACCCACACCGTATCCACGGCCACTTTCATCGTGGCCATCGGGTCCGGTTGACTACCCTGTGCAAAGCTCGGTGTCGCAATCAACAAGGTGAGAAGAACGCCTGCAGCAAGCTTCCTGAACATGACACCTCCAGCGTGACCCGCCGCCACGAGGCTGCGCGAGTGTGACGAGCGTCCAAGCCAGTTCTAGTCGTGGCCGTGTGTGTGAGAATTCAACCGCACCCGTCGTGAAGCGCGGTCACGAGTGGTGGAGCAAGATGGACGCCACTGGTTGCAGTGCCAGGGATCGGTGGGATCCCTTCGGGATTTCGGCCCGGAATGCCGTCGGAGACCGATCGTGTGGTGCCAGCAAGTATGATACATACTTGTCGACAGACGATGATCTTCAGACATGAATGTCTGTTCGAGGCCGGTCCGCAGCCGCGCGCAGTCGACGCGCAGCCGCGTGCACGCGCCTCCCGCGTCAGTCGATCTACACGTTTGTCGATTTGATATCTGAGTGTGACGAAATTGTCATGACATCGCAACCTCAGGTGCGTCGATCAGAAAGGCCTGACACGGAAAGGGCCGGCGGAGGCCGGCCCTGTTCTTCCTCTGATCGAGCGTCGAAGGCTATGAGCCTCCAGCCTTTCGTGGTGTCGTGGACTTCCGTGTGGCGCCTTGGGTCTGTCCCTTCGCCTGCGCCTTGGACCCACCGGTCTCGCCTCGGAGACGCTTGGCGGCCTGCTTGAGCCGCTCGCCAACACCGCGGGCCTTCTTCGGCGCGTCCTTGTCGCCCTCCTCGCGATCGGTGTGGGCCGCCGGCGTGTACTCGCTGCCGACCAGCTCCACATGGGCCACTTCCGCCGCGTCGCCGCGCCGAAAGCCCACTCGAAGGATTCGCGTGTAGCCTCCTGGACGCTCCGCGAAGCGGGGCGCCAGCGTAGAGAACAGCTTGCCCACGACCTCATTGTCGGGAAGCTCGGCCAACACAAGCCGCCGGGCGTTCAGCGTCTTTCCGTTTGCGTCCCCCGCCGAGACGCCTCGTTTGGCGATCGTGATCAGGCGTTCGACGAACGGTCGTAGCTCTTTCGCTTTCGGCACCGTTGTCTCGATTCGCTCGTGACGCAGGAGCGCAATGGCCTGATTGCGAAGCAGCGCAATCCGGTGCTCGGTGACGCGACCCAGTTTCCGATGTGCGACGTTGTGTCTCATGGTAAACCTTGAAGCTCACAGAAGGCAGTCTGCAGTTGTTCTTACTGCCTACTGCCTACTGCCTACTACTCCTGATGCGCCGGTTGGTCGAGCCGCATGCCGAGACTCAATCCCATCGTGTGCAGGATCTCCTTGATCTCGTTGAGCGACTTCCGGCCGAAGTTCTTTGTCTTCAGCATGTCGGCCTCGGTCTTTTGGACCAACTCGCGGATCGTCCGTATGTTCGCGTTCTTGAGGCAGTTGTACGAGCGGACCGACAGTTCGAGCTCCTCGACGCTCTTATCGAGATTCTCGTTGAGCCCGCCAGCTCTGGGCTGATCGACCTGCGCCTCCGACAATGAATCAGTCGCGTCCTCGAGAGTGTTGAAGATGTTCATGTGGTCCCGAATCAGCTTTGCTGCCAGGGACACGGAGTCGCGTGCCGTGACGGAGCCGTTCGTCCACACGTCAATCGTGAGCTTGTCGTAGTCCGTTGTTTGGCCCAATCTGGCCGCTTCAACAAGGTAGTTCACCTTCTTGACCGGCGAGTGGACGGAATCAACGGGGATCCAGCCGATACCCAAATCCTCGTCGAAGTTCTTGTCGGCCGACACATAGCCGCGACCGCGCTTCATTCGCAGCTCCATATGGAGCTTTCCGCCGTCAGAGACGGTGGCAATGTGTGCCTCCGGCTCGAGAATCTCGACGCCCGAGTCAGCCTCGATGTCCTTGGCCCTCACGACGCCAGGCTTGTCGACCCGTAGATACAGTGTCTTGGCGTGATCGACGTGCAACTTCAACGGAATTTGCTTCAGGTTGAGGATGATGTCGGTCGCATCCTCAACGACACCAGGAATCGGCGAAAACTCGTGGAGCACGCCGTCGATCTTGACCGCGGTGATCGCGGCGCCCTCGATCGAGGAGAGCAGCACGCGACGCAGCGCGTTGCCGATGGTTGTGCCGAAGCCGCGCTCGAACGGCTGGGCATAGAAGCGCCCGAACCGGTCGGTGAGAGTGTCTCGCTCGAACTCGAGCCTCTTGGGACGTTGAAAACCTTTCCAAAGCATCGATCTCTGTCCTTTCGCTAACGGGCCGGCAGCCCCGGCCTCCAGACCTGCGTGTTGTCCACCGGCCTCCCACCGCAGGTCTGAAGGGCTGCGGGCCGCTGGGTGCGATACAGTTCACGTCAGCAGCAAGCGGTCAGGCTCTGCCCCCGCCCACTGCCTACTGTCTACCGCCTACTTCGAGTACAACTCCACAATCAGTTGTTCCTGCACCGGCAGATTGATCTGCTGGCGCGTGGGAACGGACCCAATCTTCGCCGACATGCCTTCGGCGCTGAACACCAACCATTCCGGCACGCCCCGGCCTTTGACCTCTTCGAGGGCGTGCAACACGGACGGATTCTTCCAGCTGCCCTGCCGCAACATGACCACGTCCCCGGGCTTCACCGAAAACGACGGGATGTCGACCTTGCGGCCGTTCACCGTGAAGTGACCATGCCGAACGAGCTGACGTGCCTGCGGTCGAGAGGTGGCAAAGCCGAGCCGATACGCCACGTTGTCGAGGCGCCGCTCCAGAAGTTGCAAGAGCGTCTCGCCCGTAATGCCTCGGGTCCGCTCAGCCTGCTCGAAGTAGCGGCGAAATTGGTCTTCCAACACGCCGTAGATACGCTTGACCTTCTGCTTCTCGCGCAGCTGCACCCCGTAGCCAACCAGCTTCGACTTACGGGTCTTGCCGTGTTGGCCCGGGACGAAGTTGCGTTTCTCGATAGCGCACTTCTCCGTGTAGCAGCGTTCCCCCTTGAGGAACAGCTTCATCCCTTCGCGACGGCAGAGGCGACACACAGGACCGACATAACGAGCCATTCAATAGATCCTCGAATTGACGAATTGTCGAATCTACGGATTTACGAATTGCAATTGGTCAATTCGCAAATCCGTAAATCACTACACCCTTCTCCGTTTGGTGGGCCGGCAACCGTTGTGCGGAATGGGCGTGACGTCCCGGATCGACTTGACCTCGATTCCAACCGTCTGCAGGGCCCGGATTGCGGACTCGCGGCCCGAGCCTGGCCCTTTGACTTTCACTTCGACGGAGCGCAGGCCATACGTCTTCGCAGCGTTTCCCGCATTCATCGCCGCCTGCGTGGCGGCGAACGGCGTGCCTTTGCGCGAGCCTTTGAAGCCGATCCCGCCCGCGCTCGACCACGCGATCACGTTGCCCTCGGTGTCGGTGATCGTGATGTGCGTGTTGTTGAACGAGGCATGAATGTGCACGAACCCGTGGTGCACCACGCGCTTCTCGCCGCGCTTCTTGAACGTCTTTCGCGGGGCTTTCTTTCCGCCCTCGGCTTTCTTGTCGGGTGCGGCTGCTTCAGTCTTGGCCATCGTGTACTCCGGCGAGTCCGAAACGGACGCGCCCTACTTCTCTTCCACCAACTACCAGCTACCGGCTACTAGCTACCAGCCGGCTATACCGTCTTCTTCTTCGCCACAGCACCCTTGCGCGGACCTTTTCGGGTGCGGGCGTTCGTCCGGGTCCGCTGCCCGCGCGCCGGCAAGTTCCGACGGTGCCGCAACCCTCGATAGCAGCCGATTTCCATCAGCCGCTTGATGTTCATCGAGATCTCCTTGCGGAGGTCACCCTCGACGCCGCCCACTTCCTCCAGCACTCGGCTGATCTTGCGGACATCGTCTTCCGACAGGTCCTTCACTCGGATGTCCGGACTCACGCCTGCCGTGCCGAGCACGTCGTTCGAACGCTTCCGTCCGATGCCGTAGATATATGTCAGGCCGATCTCGATGCGCTTCGTGCGCGGGAGATCGACGCCAGCGATGCGAGCCATCAGCTACCCCTGCCTCTGTTTGTGTTTCGCGTTCGTACAGATCACGCGGACGACACCACGTCTGCGGACGACCTTACACTTATCGCAGATTTTCCGAACCGACGCTCGGTACTTTCATGTTGATCCTTGTACCACCTTGACGATTCTGCCCCGTGTCATATCCCGCGGCGTGAGTTCCACAATGACCCGGTCTCCGATGAGCAGCCGAACGAAGTTCCGTTCCTGACCACCACCACCGTGCGCCGTCACATGGGCCCCCTCGACGTTGACGTGATACAGCCCACTCGGCAACTGCGCAATGACCACGCCCTCGACCCGCCGTTCCATGTCTATCCCAGGCGGCGCGGCCCTCGCCGTGGGGTCATGTTCGGACAGCGGCACCAAGCAACTGCCGGGCACGCGCCGCGTCGCTTTCGAGCAACGTCAAGATCTCGCAGCCCGTCTGCGTGACAACCACCGTGTGCTCGAAATGGGCCGACAAGCTGCCATCGCGGGTCACTGCCGTCCAGCCGTCGGCGAGCACCTTCACCTCAGGCTTCCCGAGATTCACCATCGGCTCGATCGCGAGCACCATGCCCTCGGACAGCCTGGGACCCCGACCCGCAGGGCCATAGTTGGCAATCTGCGGCTCCTCGTGCAGTGACGTTCCGATGCCATGACCGACGAACTCACGCACGACTGAGAAGCCACCTGCCTCGACGTGCTGCTGAACCGCAGCCCCGATATCTGACACGCGAGACCCTGGCTTCACCGCCTCGATTCCGTGAAACAACGCTTCCTCTGTTACGTGAAGGAGCGCCGTTGCCTCGGACGACACGCGCCCGACAGGCACGGTGACGGCGCAATCTCCAAAGAACCCGTCGAGCTTGGCGCCCATGTCAATCGACACGATGTCGCCCTCGACCAGCGGACGCTTCGACGGGATGCCGTGCACCACCTGCTCGTTGATCGACGTGCACACGGTTGCCGGATACCCGTGATACCCCTTGAACGCCGGCTCGGCGCCCGCGTCACGCACCCGCGCTTCCGCAGTGGCGTCGATATCTTTCGTGGTCACACCGGGCGCGACGGCTTGCCGGAGCTCGGCGAGGATCCGCGCGACGAGCTGATTCACTCGACGCAACTTCTCGATCTCGCTGTGCGAACGGCACACGATCACGCTATCGCTCCGCCTTCTCTGCCACGGCCGCCACCACTGCATCGTCGATCATCGCATCGAGGTCATGCGCCACGCGGTCTGGCGCCTGCGCGCCATTCACCACGCGAAATGTCGACCGCCCCCGGTAGTACTCGAGTACGGGCTTGGTCGAATTCGTGTACACCTTCAAGCGCTCGAGCACAACGCGCTGATCGTCGTCCACGCGCTGTACCAGCTGACCACCGCATTTGCCGCAGCTCGGGCCCGTGTCTGTCGCGTCGGCGTTCTTGCCGCAGTTCGAGCAGATTCGGCGGCTCGCCAGGCGTTTGACCAGCTCGTCTTCCGGCACCGATACGTCTACGACGATCAGCGGCCCCTTGTCGCGCTCATCCATGATCTGGTCGAGGGCGCGAGCCTGGGCAACCGTGCGTGGAAACCCGTCCAGGACAAAGCCCCGCTCGGCGTCCGACCGAAGCAACCGATCACGAACGATCGCAATAATCGTCTCGTCGTCGACGAGCCCACCACGATCCATCTGGGCTTTCGCCGCCGCCGCGACCGAACTCTGCTCCCTTGCGACGTCGCGCAGGATGTCGCCAGTCGAGATGTTCGGCAGGCCGCGCTCGCGGGCAAACCGCCCCGCCTGCGTACCCTTCCCGGCACCGGGCGGGCCCATCATGATCACGTTCAAGCCCATCGCACTGACCGCTTCAACAGACGTGGTTGACGCGACGACCAGAGATCTTCGACACCTGCGACGTGGCAGATGTCACCCAACGGCCTAGCCACGGCGCCCGCGGATCCGCGTCTTCTTCATGAAGCCATCGTAATGTCTCATGATGAGCTGCGATTCCACCTGTTGCACGGTATCCATGGCCACACCGACCACGATGAGCAACGACGTCCCGCCGAAGAAAAACGTCACGCCAAGCCCTTGCGTGAACCACTGTGGGAGGATCGCGTCGAGCCTCTCGCCGATCACGGGGATCGGCGCCACCCGAAAGCCGTTGATCAGAAAGTCCGGCAGCAACGCAACCATCGCGAGATAGATGGCGCCCACGAGCGTGATGCGGGCGAGAATCGTATCGATGTACTCAGCCGTCCGCTTGCCAGGCCTGATCCCGGGAATGAACCCGCCATACTTGCGCATGTTGTCTGCGACATCATCTGGGTTGAAGATGATGGCGGTGTAGAAATACGCGAAGAAGAGAATCCCGACGACGTAGAGCAGGTGGTACAAGGGCATGCCGTACGCCAACTGGTCGAGTATCGCGCGGCCCCACGTCCCGGTCGGGAACACGGTCGCCAGCGTAGCGGGAAACGCCAAGAGCGAGGAGGCAAAGATCACTGGGATCACGCCGCCCGTGTTCACCTTCAGCGGAATGTGCGTGCTCGATCCGCCGTACTGACGCCGGCCCACCACACGTTTGGCGTACTGCACCGGGATCCGCCGGTGCGCTCTCTCCACGAAGATGATGGCCGCGACCACCGATACCATCATGACTACAAGGAACAGCACTCGCAGCAGAGTGATCTGGCCGGTCTGCATTTGATCGAACGTCGTGAGCACCGCCCTCGGAAGATTCACGACGATCCCCGAGAAAATCAAAAGGGACATCCCGTTTCCGATGCCACGTTCCGTGATCTGCTCGCCCAGCCACATGATGAACATCGTGCCCGTTGTGAGCGTCAGTACGCACATCAACCGGAAACCCCAACCCGGGCTGTAGATCAGGGGAAGGCCGCCGACGTCAGCTGACCGCTCGAGCCAGACCGCGATGCCCATCGCCTGCACGACCGCCAACCCGAGCGTCAGGTACCTGGTGTATTGCGTGATCTTCCGGCGTCCGAGCTCACCCTCCTTCGAGATTCGCTCGAGGTACGGCCACACGACCGTGAGGAGCTGCAAGATGATCGACGAGCTGATGTACGGCATCACTCCGAGCGCGAAAATGGTCACTCGCGCGAGGTTGTCGCCAGTAAACATGTTGTAGAGCCCGAACATCGTGTTGCGGGCCTGTTCTGCCACGATCGCCAGCGCAGCCGTATTCACGCCGGGCGTCGGAATAAAGGCGCCGACTCGATACACCCCCAGCATCGCAAGCGTGAAGAGCACACGGTTACGAAGGTCGGTGACAGCGAACAGGTTTTTCAGCGCGTTTTCCATAAGAGACCCGCCTTACCTCGCTGCGAGCACCTCCGCCGCGCCGCCGGCAGCTGCAATCTTTTCCGCGGCTTTTCCGCTGAATTTGTGGGCACGCACGGTCAGTTGCTTGGAGAAATCCCCGCGCGCCAGAACCTTGATCGGCTGTCGCGTGCCGTGGATAAGTCCGCGCTCGCGTAACAACTCAGGCGTGACGACCGTCCCGGCCTCAAAGCGGTCGGCCAAAGTGTCTAGGTTCACGACGGCGTATTCCGTGCGAAACGGGTTGTGGAACCCTCGCTTCGGAATGCGGCGGTGCAACGGCATTTGACCGCCTTCAAAACCCCGCTTGAACTTGAAGCCGGAGCGCGACTTCGCGCCCTTGTGCCCTCGCCCGGCCTGAGTGCCTTGCCCGGTGCCATGGCCTCTGCCCACACGCCTCTTCGCATGTGTGGAACCCGAGGCTGGCTTGAGATTGCTCAGATCCATCGCCTACTCCTGAACCGTCACGAGGTGACGAACCTTAAGAATCATCCCGCGCGTCTCGGGCGTGTCCGGAAGCTCCACTGTGTGGCGCAGCCGCCGAAGTCCCATGCCTTCCACGGTCGCGGCCTGAGTCTTGTTGAAGCCGATTGTGCTCCGCAGCAGGGTCACTTTCAGTCGCTTCGCCGGTGCCGATTTGGTTGCCGTCTTCTTCGCCATCTCGTTACGCCTTAACCAAGTCCTACGCCATGAGCCCTAAGCCATGAGCCCTACGCCATGAGCCCTACGCCATGAGCCCTAACCCGTCCTCAGCCACCTACGCCCCGATGAGGTCGGCTTCTTCTTTCCCTCGCAGCCGTGCCACGAAGGCGGGATTCTTCAGGTCCATGAGGCCAGCAAACGTCGCGCGCACCACGTTGTGCGGGTTCGCCGAGCCGAGCGACTTACTCAGGACATTCTGTATCCCGCAGCTTTCGACCACCGCGCGTACCGCACCGCCCGCAATGAGTCCCGTGCCCTCGGGCGCCGGCTTCAACAACACGCTGCCGGAGCCGAACTTCCCGATAACCTGATGAGGAATCGTGGTGCCCCTGAGCGGGACGCGGATTAGATTCTTCTTCGCGGCCTCGATGCCCTTCTTGATCGCCGACGGCACTTCTTTGGCCTTGCCGACGCCGAAGCCCACCACACCATGGCCGTCGCCGACAACGACGAGAGCGCTGAAGCTCAGGTTCTTACCGCCCTTGACCACTTTCGTCACGCGATTGATCGACACCACGGTGTCTTTGATCTCGAGCTGTGACGCGTCGACTTTCTCGCGCAAGCGGTTCATCATTCCCACGTTAGAACTCCAGTCCTGCTTCACGGGCTGCGTCGGCCACGGCCTTCACGCGCCCGTGATAGAGGAAGCCATTCCGGTCGAACACTACGCGCTTTACGCCCTTTTCGAGGAGCCGCTCCGCGATGGTCTTTCCAATCGCCTTGGCTCCGGCGACATTGCCGCCTGTCGCCTTCTTCGGCAAGGATCCCTTGACCGTCGGCTCGACTGTCGAGGCCGAGGCGATCGTGCTTCCCCGGGCATCGTCGACCACTTGCACATAAATGTGCGAGACCGAACGAAACACTGTCAGTCTCGGCCGCTCGTCCGTGCCCTGCACGCGCTTGCGGATCCGGAACTTGATTCGATCCCTGCGATCTTCTTTGGTCTTCATCTTCATCGTGGATCCTTGTTGGCGCTACTTCGCGCCGGTCTTCCCAACCTTCTTCTTCAGGACCTCGCCGGTATAGCGCACGCCCTTCTGCTTGTAGGGGTCGGGCTTGCGCAACCGACGGATGTTCGCGGCAACCTGGCCGACGAGCTGGCGATCTGCCCCCGTCACCGTGACGTGCGTGTTCTTGTCGACCGTCACGTCAATCCCAGTCGGAACGTCGAAGATCACGGGATGCGAATACCCCAGCGCGAAATGCACCTGCTTGCCCTTCAATTCCGCCCGGTACCCGACGCCGACGATGTCGAGCTCTTTCTTGAAGCCGTCGGTCACGCCCGCCACCGCGTTGGCCACGAGACTCCGCGCCAAGCCGTGGAACTTCCGCAGTGTCGTGTCGTCGCGTTCCAGCTTCGCGACGAGCGCCCCGTTGTCTTCCGCAAACAGGATGCCCGGCGGCACGATCTGCCGCAGCTTCCCTTTGGGCCCTTGCACTTCGACCGCGTCGGGAACGATTTTCACCGTCACGCCCTTCGGGATCGGAATTGGCTTCTTGCCGATTCGAGACATTAGCTTGATCCTTGTCGTCGGCGGCCGGCGGTCGGCAGTCTGACTGCCCACTGCCTGCTGCCCACTTCACCACACGTTACAGAGCACTTCCCCACCGACGCCGGCTTTCTTCGCGGCCCGGCCGGTCATCACGCCTCGCGACGTGGTCAGGATGCTGGTGCCGAGGCCCCCGAGCACCACGGGCACATCCTCCACGCCGAAATACACTCGTCGGCCTGGACGACTGATGCGCTCGAGCCCCGTAAGCACGCGTTCGCCATGCGGCCCGTATTTCAAGAACAGTCGGATCAACCGGCGCGGCTGCTGCCCGTCCCGTTCCGCGGCCCCCTCAACCAGGCGAAAACCCTGGATGTACCCCTCGTCCTGGAGGATTCGGGCAATCTCCGCCTTCAGCTTGCTGGCAGGCATGTCCACTCGCGCGTGCTTGGCCGTGACGGCGTTCCGAATGCGCGTGAGCATGTCAGAAATCGGATCGGTCATTTTCAGTCTCTCAACTTAACCCCCAACTCCCCACTTCGATGTGACCAATTCCCAAGAACCGTTTGGGAGTTGGACACGCATCAGTGGTTGGGAGTCGGAAGTTCCCTTTACCAAGAACTCTTCGTCACCCCGGTCACGTCGCCTTCGAGCGCGAGCTTGCGGAAGCAGAGGCGACACATGTCGAACTTGCGCATGAAGGCCCTCGGCCGGCCGCACAGCTTGCAGCGATTCCGGTGACGCGTCTTGAACTTGAGCGGCTTCGCCTCTCTGGCGATCTTTGCGGTCGTGGCCATAGTTAGCTCGTGCGGAATGGCATGCCCAACAACTGGAGCAGCTTCCGCGCCTCTTCGTCTGTTTTTGCGGTCGTCACAACCGACACGTTCATACCACGCGCCTTATCGACCTTCATGTAGTCGATCTCTGGAAACAGCAGTTGATCGCGCAGTCCGAGCGTAAAGTTGCCGCGACCGTCGAACCCTTTCGGCGACACGCCACGGAAGTCGCGCACGCGCGGCAATGCGATGCTGATCAGGCGATCGAGAAACTCGTACATTCGCTCGCCGCGCAGCGTCACCATGGCGCCCACTGGCATACCCTGCCGCAGCTTGAACTGGGCAATGGACTTCGTGGCGCGACGCACCACCGCCTTCTGGCCCGCGATGCGGCCCACCTCGTCGGCACCCACATCCGCCAACTTGGCGTTCTGCGTGGCCTCGCCGAGACCCATGTTGATGACGACCTTGTAGATCCGCGGAATCGCCATCACGTTGGGGTAGCCGAACTCCTTCTTGAGCGTCGGAGCAACTTCGTTCTGGTACCGATCCCTCAGCCGGCTCATTTGTCGACCACTCCCTCACACTTGCTGCACACACGCACCTTCCGGTCACCCTGGAGACGGTGCGCGATGCGGGTCATCTTCCCGCAGTCGGGGCACACCAGCTGCACGTTACTGGCGTGGAGCGCGCCCTCGCGCTCGACGATTCCGCCCTTCACGTTACGCTGCGGATTGGGTCTCGTGTGCCGTTTGATGATGTTCACGCCCTCGACGATGAGTCGGTTCTTCTCGGGCAGCACCCTGAGCACACGGCCACGCTTGCCGCTGTCTTTCCCCGTCGTCACGATGACGTTGTCGTTCTTCCGAATTGGTGTCTGTAGACGAGACATACTGTCGTTCGCTTTTCTCGGTTCTTAGTTCGTGTTCACGTTCGATGCTACGTTCGGCTCGAACACCTCACAACACCTCAGGCGCGAGCGAGATGATCTTCATGAAGCGCCGCTCGCGCAGTTCCCGGGCAACGGGCCCGAAGACGCGTGTGCCGATCGGCTCGTTCTGGTCGTTCACGAGCACGGCCGCGTTCCGATCAAAGCGAATGTACGTCCCGTCGCGCCGACGTTGCTCCTTGCGCGTCCGCACGATGACGGCCTTCACGACCTGGCCCTTTTTCACCGTTCCGTCCGGAGTGGCTTCCTTCACCGAGGCCGTGATGATGTCGCCAAGGCGCGCATACCGGCCGGTCGATCCGCCGATTGGATTGATCACCGAGATCTTTCGAGCGCCGGAGTTGTCGGCGACGTCCAGGATCGAGCGCATCTGGATCATGATGTTCTCCTAGACCGCAGACGCCTTCGCGACCACGCGTGTCACGACCCACCGTTTGCGACGGCTGAGCGGACGAGATTCGGCAAGCGAGACGGTGTCGCCGAGCTTCGCCTCGTTGTTCTCGTTATGCGCGACGAACGTGGAGGTCTTGCGCTGGCTCTTGCCGTACACGGCATGTCGCACCTGACGCTCGACAGCCACCACGACTGTCTTCTCCATCTTGTCGCTCACCACCGTGCCGGTCACCTGTGCCTTGACGCTCATCTCTTTGTCCTTACCGGTTATTTCTCTCTCTCGCGAAGGATCGTTTTGATCCTCGCCAGATCGCGCCGCAGTCCCCGCAGCTTGGCGGGCGCCTCGAGCTGACCCATCGATTTCTGGATACGCAGCCTGAACAACTGATCGTCGAGGTCCTTCTCGCGGCCACGCAGGTCGTCAACACTCAGCTCCCGGATGTCTCCCACCTTCATGACGCCCTCTCCTGGGCAAAGCGCGTCGCGAACTTCGTCTTGATCGGCAGTTTCGCCGCCGCCAGCTGCATCGCGCGTCGCGCATCGACTTCGGTCACGCCTTCCATCTCGAACATGACCTTGCCGGGCCGCACCACGCACACCCACTGTTCGGGCGCGCCCTTCCCCTTACCCATGCGGGTTTCCTGGGGCTTCTTCGTGATCGGCTTGTCCGGAAAGATGCGAACCCAGATCTTGCCGCCGCGCTTGATGAAACGGGTCATCGCCACGCGGGCCGCCTCGATCTGACGGTCCGTGATCCACGCCGGCTCCATCGCCTTCAGTCCGTAGTCGCCAAACGACACGTCCGATCCGCGCCACGCCTTGCCGGCCATTCGTCCGCGCTGTTGCTTGCGGTACTCTGACCTTCTTCGGCATCAACATCTTGCGTCACCCCTGCCGGGTCCAGGACCCGACTTACAACTGCTAGGGCGGGTCTTGCCTTGTAGACCCGCTAACCCGTCCGTCACGCCCTTGCCGGTGGACGTCTCGGAGCGCGATCCCTGTACTTCTTCCTCGCGGCCCACACGCGGCACCAGCCGCTCTCCCTTGTAGAGCCACACCTTCACGCCGATCTGGCCGTAGGTGGTGCTCGCCTCCGCGAAGCCGTAGTCGATGTCTGCCCGAAGCGTCTGCAAGGGGAGCTGTCCGTGCAGATACCACTCGGACCGCGCAATCTCGGCGCCGTTCAGACGCCCCGAGACACGAACCTTGATCCCTCTTGCGCCGAACCGAAGGGCCGATTCCACAGCCTTTCGCATCGCCCGGCGGAACGCCACGCGCTTCTCGAGCTGCACCGCCACCGCTTCGGAAATCAACTGCGCCTCGAGCTCGGGCTTCTGAATCTCCTGAATGTTGATGAAGACCTGCCGGCTCGTACGTTTCTGGATCTCCTGCTTCAGCTTGTCGACTTCTGTGCCCTTCCGGCCGATGATGATGCCCGGGCGGGACGTGTAGATGTCGATCTTCAGGTTGTTCGCCGCGCGCTCGGTCTCAATGCGCGAGACGCCAGCGTGCGCGAAACGCTCCTTCAGATCCGCCCGCAACGCCAGGTCCTCGTGAAGCAGCTTCTGATAGTCGCGGTCCGAGAACCATCGTGAGCGCCACGTCTTGTTGAAGCCGAGCCGGAATCCGTACGGGTGAACCTTTTGGCCCACAGTCTGCCCTCATTTCATTGACGAATTTACGAATTTACGAATTTACGAATTGGACTGCGAAATCGACGCCCTCAGACAACGTCAATTCGTAAATCCGCAAATCCGACAATTCCCTTACGCCGACGCTGAAGCCTTCTTTACCCCAGCGGTCTTCCGCGCACGCGCCGGCTTCGTTGCCGGCGCATCCCCGTCGGCGACGCGAGCAATCTTGAGCGGTCGTTCCGAGACACGCACCGTCAAATGCGCGGAGCGCTTCACCACGCGAAACGCTCGGCCCATCGGCGCGGGCCGTACACGCTTCATCGAAGGGCCTTGATTGGCGTAACACGCCGAGACGAACAATCGCTCGATGTCGCCGCCAAATCCATCGACCTGCTGCACGTTCGACACGGCCGAGCGAAGCACTTTTGCCAGCTCACGCGCGATCAGCTTCGGCGTGAACTGCAAGGTCGCGAGCGCCTGGTTCACGTTCTTGCCGCGGATCAGATCGCACACCAGGCCCGCCTTCTGGGCCGACGTGCGCACGCCGCGTGCCGTCGCTTGTGCTTCAACCATCGCTACTCTCCGTCTTCCCGACTACGACTTCGCGGGTGCCGCTGCAGCCGCAGGAGCTGCCGCGGTGGCCGCGGCTTTTTCGGTCTTCGTGGTGTGCCCTTTGAACGTGCGCGTCGGGGCGAACTCACCAAGCTTGTGACCGACCATGTTCTCCGTCACGTACACGGGAATGAACTTCTTGCCGTTGTGGACCGCCATCGTGTGCCCCACCATCTCGGGCACGACCGTCGACCGGCGCGACCAGGTCTTGATGACCTTCTTCTCATTCGCACGGTTCATCGCCTCGAGCTTCTCGAGCAGCGGCGTATCGACGAACGGGCCTTTTCTCAGTGAACGACTCATATCGAAATCCTGCTGGCTTAGGGCTGAAGGCTTAAGGCGTTCGGCTCATTCGGTTTGTATCCATGAGCCATGAGCCTGGAGCCCTGAGCCATTACTTCTTCCGTCTCTGCACGATGAAGCGGTCCGTATCCTTACGGCGCCGCGTCTTGTAACCCTTGGTCGGCTGTCCCCACGGTGTCACCGGGTGGCGGCCACCGGAAGTCTTGCCCTCACCGCCGCCGAGCGGATGGTCCACTGGGTTCATCGCCACACCTCGGACGTGCGGGCGCTTCCCGAGCCAGCGGCTTCGTCCCGCTTTGCCGATCGACACGTTCTCGTGGTCGATATTGCCGACCTGGCCGACAGTCGCGACGCACTCGACGTTGATCTTGCGAATCTCACCAGACGGCAGCTTGACCGATGCATACTCGCCTTCGCGTGCGACGAGCTGCACGGTAGACCCCGCGCTACGGGCGAGCTGACCGCCCTTCCCCGGCCGCAACTCGACGTTGTGAAGCATCGTGCCGAGTGGAATGTTCTTGAGCGGCAGGCAGTTGCCCGGAAGAATGTCAACGGAGTCGCCGGCGACAACGGTATCGCCTACCTTTACTCCCACCGGCTGCAAGATGTAGCGCTTCTCGCCGTCGGCGTACGTCACGAGCGCAATCCGCGCTGAACGGTTCGGGTCTGTACTCGACGGTCGACACCTTTGCGGGAATGTTCTTCTTGTCCCGCTTGAAATCGATGATCCGGTACAACCGCTTGTGGCCGCCGCCGCGCCACCATGACGTCAGCTCGCCCCGATTGTTGCGTCCGCCGGAGCGATGAAGACTCTCGGTCAACGGACGGTAGGGCTCGGTCGTCGTGATCTCGTCGAATGTCTGAACGGTCTGAAACCGCGTACCGGGCGACGTCGGGTTGAACTTGCGAATGGGCATGGTTGACTACGCTCCCTGCAGGAATTCGGGCAGCTTCTCGCCGTCCCGCAGCCGCACGTACGCCTTTTTCCAATCCGAACGCCGGCCCGCGTAACGGCCTTGCCTCTTCACCTTGCCGTGTGCAAGCGATGTGCGGACGCTCGCGACCTTGGACCCGAGCAGCGATTCGACGGCGCGGGCGATATCGATCTTGTTCGCATCCCGTGCGACCTCGAAGACCAGCGTCTGCGTGTTCTCCCGCATCACGGTGGTCTTCTCCGTAATCAGGGGGCGCCGGATGACGTCTGTCAGTTTCATTACGTTGTCTCTGTTCTCACCACAGAGGTCACGGAGTTACTCGCCACAAAGGTCACGAAGATCACCAAGGCTCTCTACCTTTGTGTGCTTCGTGTTCTTAGTGGCTGATCGTCTCCGTGCTCTTGGTGGCTGCCTCACAAATCAACCAAGCGCCTCTTGCAGTTTCTCAATCGCGGCGCGGGTCATGACAACCTTCCGTGTATCCATCACATCGCGCGCGCCAATGCGGTTGCTTGCGAGCAGCCGCACACCCTCGATATTGCGCACCGATAGCGCCAGCTTGTCTTCCGGCTTGACGTCCACGAGGAGCGCCTTGCCATCAACCCCAAGCCTCTTGAGCATCTCGACGGCTGTCTTCGTCTTGATCTCGGCGACACTGAGGGCGTCAACAACGGTCACAGCCCCGTCGCGGAGCTTCTGCGACAACGCCGCTTTGAGTGCACCCTTCTCGACCTTGCGAGGGAGCTGGTATTCGTAGCTGCGTGGTTGCGGCCCGAACGTCGTTCCGCCTTTGCGCCACAGCGGGTTACGAACCTCGCCCACCCGCGCACGACCAGTGCCCTTCTGCCGCCACGGCTTCTTTCCCGAGCCGCTTACTTCCGCTCGCGTCTTGGTCGCGTGCGTGCCGCGGCGCGCCGCGGCGTTCGCCCTGATGACCGACGCGTGAATGAGATCCGTCTTGACGCGGCCACCAAAGATCTCGTCGCTCAGGTCGACCGAGCCGATCTTTTCGTTCTGCTGATTCACGACGTCAATCTGCATGAGTCTCTCTTGGCCAGTTGCTTGTGGGCCGTAGCCTATTTCTTGCCCTTCTTTTTGGGCGCCTCTTGCGCAATCTTCACAGTCTTCGCAGCGACAGCCTTACGAATCACCACAAAGGCGTTGGGACCGCCGGGCACTGCGCCCTCGAGGAGCAGCAGGTTGTTTTCCGGGTCGACGCGGAGAACCTTCAGATTACGCACCGTGACACGATCGCTTCCCATGTGCCCAGCCATCCGCATACCCTTCACGACGCGCGACGGGTAAGACGAGGCGCCAATCGACCCCGGAGCGCGGTGGAACATCGACCCGTGCGACGCACGGCCGCCCCTGAAGTGGTGCCGCTTCACTACGCCCTGAAAGCCCTTACCCCGACTCGTTCCGATGACATCCACGCGCTCGCCGTCGGCGAAGATCGACACGCTAATCTGGTCGCCCGCCTTGACTGGATCACCGCCAGGCTTTACGTGCACTTCGCGGCGCACCCGCGTCGGCGGAACCCCCGCCTTCTTGAAGTGACCTGCCGTCGGTTTGTTCTCCTTCGTCGGCTTGGCGTCCACGAACCCAAGCTGCACCGCCTCGTAGCCGTCGGCCTCGACGGTCTTGACCTGTGCGACCACGCACGGCCCGGCCTTGAGCACCGTCGCGGGTTGCACCGTGCCGTCCTGTGTGAACAGCTGGGTCATCCCGACTTTCCTACCGATGATTCCTGTCACCATGTCAGTTCCTGCCCGCGGGGGCTGAAGCCCCCGCTCTACAGGTGTACCTGTAGCGCGCAGGCTTCAGCCTGCGCGACCGTCATTTCCCGTGTTCCTTCCCAAACGCCTTAATCTCCACGTCCACACCGGCCGGAAGATCCAGTTTCATCAGCGCGTCCACGGTTTGCGGCGTCGGCTCGAAGATGTCGATGAGTCGCTTGTGCGTCCGAATCTCGAACTGCTCTCGTGACTTCTTGTCGACATGCGGCGAGCGGAGAACGGTCCACTTGTTCTTCGCGGTCGGCAGCGGAATCGGTCCCGCGAGCCTCGCGCCCGTCCGTTTCGCAGTCTCGACGATCTCGCCGGTGGACTGGTCGAGAATCCGCGAGTCGTAAGCCTTCAAGCGGATCCGAATTTTGTCGCTGAACATTGCCATGACTGAATCCTTGTTGGCTTAGGGCGCAGGGCTCAGGGCTTAAGCCGGCTCAAGCCGTGCGCCTGGCCCTGAGCCCTGAACCCTGAGCCTATTCGATGATTTCCGAGATGGTGCCCGCGCCCACCGTGCGGCCGCCCTCGCGAATCGCGAACCGCGCCCCCTTCTCGAGCGCCACCGGCGTGATCAACTCGCCCGTGATCGGCGTGTTGTCCCCCGGCATCACCATCTCCACGCCCTCGGGCAGCTTCAAGATCCCCGTCACGTCCGTCGTCCGGATGTAGAACTGCGGCCGATACCCGTTGAAAAACGGCGTATGCCGCCCGCCCTCTTCCTTCGACAGAATGTAGACCTCGCCCTTGAACTTCGTGTGCGGCTTGATCGACCCCGGCTTGGCCAGCACCTGCCCCCGCTCCACGTCGGTCTTCTCCACCCCCCGCAGCAACACGCCGATGTTGTCCCCCGCCACCCCCGAGTCCAGCAGCTTCCGGAACATCTCGACCCCCGTCACCACCTTCTTCTCCGTGGGCTTGAACCCGACAATCTCGACGTCTTCCCCCACCTTCACCTGGCCGCGCTCCACCCGCCCCGTCACCACCGTCCCGCGCCCCGAGATCGAGAACACATCCTCGATCGGCATCATGAACGGCTTGTCGACCTCCCGCACCGGCATCGGGATCGCCGTGTCCAGCGCCTCCATCAGCTTCAGGATGCTCTCCACCCCCGCCGGGTCCCCGTTGATCGCCCCCAGCGCGCTCACCCGCACCACCGGGATGTCGTCCCCCTTGAACCCGTAGCTCGTCAGCAGCTCCCGCACCTCGAGCTCCACCAGGTCCAGCAGTTCCGGGTCGTCCACCGCATCCACTTTGTTCAGCGCCACCACCAGGTGCGGCACGTTCACCTGCCGCGCCAGCAGCACGTGCTCCCGCGTCTGCGGCATCGGGCCATCGGTGGCACTCACCACCAGGATCGCCCCGTCCATCTGCGCCGCCCCCGTGATCATGTTCTTGATGTAGTCGGCGTGCCCCGGGCAGTCCACATGCGCATAGTGCCGGTTCGCTGTCGCATACTCCACGTGACTCGACGCAATCGTCAGAATCTTCGTGTCGTCCCGACGCCCCTGCGATTCCGACGCCTTCGCCACCTCGTCATACGACACGTACTTCGCCCACCCCTTGTCCGCCGCCACCTTCGTCAACGCCGCCGTCAACGTCGTCTTCCCGTGGTCGATGTGCCCGATCGTCCCCACGTTCACGTGCGGTTTCGAACGATCAAATTTCTCTTTCGCCATCGAAATTCGCTCCGCTCAAATTCCCGACTCCCAATTCCCAACTCCCAAAAAGGCTTGGGCGTTGGGCGTTGGGTTCTTGGGAGTTATTTAGTCCCCTGGATCCTCGCCACGACTTCCTCGCTCACGTTCTGCGGTGCCTGCTCGTAGCGATCGAAATGCATCGAGTAGGTCGCGCGACCCTGCGTCCGCGAGCGGAGGTCGGTCGCATATCCAAACATTTCAGACAGAGGCACACGAGCATTGATGATCTGCGTGCCGCCCCGGTCCTCTTGCGACTGAATTCGTCCACGCCGACTCGCGAGATCGCCCATCACGTCGCCCATGTAGTCCTTGGGTACAACGACCTCGACCCGCATCACCGGCTCGAGCAAGACCGGCTTGGCCTTCTTTGCCGCATCCTGAAACGCCAGCGAGCCCGCAATCTTGAACGCCATCTCCGAGGAGTCCACGTCGTGATACGAGCCGTCGTACAGGACGATGCGGACGTCGTCGACCGGGTAGCCGGCCAGAACGCCACGGGTGAGCGCTTCCTTGATACCCTCGTCGATCGGCTTGATGTACTCCTTCGGGATCGAGCCCTGCGTGACCTCGTTCTCGAAGATGTAGCCGGTCCCTGGCTCGCCTGGGTACAAATGAATCTTCGCGTGCCCGTACTGCCCACGGCCGCCTGTCTGCTTGGCGTATTTCATCTCGCCGTCCGCCGCGCGGGTCAGCGTTTCCTTGTAGGCGACCTGGGGCTTGCCGACGCTGGCCTCCACGCCAAACTCGCGCTTCAGCCGATCGACGATGATCTCGAGGTGCAGTTCGCCCATGCCGGCAATGACGACCTGGCCGGTCTGTTCGTCGGTCTTGACCCGGAATGTTGGGTCTTCAGCCATGAGCTTCTGCAGCCCGACGCCGAGCTTCTCCTGGTCGGTCTTGGTTTTGGGCTCGATCGCCAGCGAAATAACGGGCTCGGGGAAGTCCATCGACTCCAGGACGACCGGCTTCTTCTCGTCGCAGAGCGTATCGCCAGTGCTGACATGCTTGAGGCCGACGGCCGCCGCGATGTCGCCGGCGTAGACCTCTTTGATCTCCTCGCGCTTGTTCGCGTGCATCTTCAGAAGCCGCCCGACACGCTCAGTGCGCTGTTTCGTCGAGTTGTAGACCGATGAGCCCGAAGTCAACACGCCGGAGTACACGCGGATGAACGTGAGCTGGCCGACGAACGGGTCGGTCATCAGCTTGAACGCCAGCGCGGAAAATGGCGCATCGTCGGCGGCCGGCCGCTCGATGAGCGTCTCTTCCTTCGCGTTTGGATCCAAGCCAGTGATCGACGGGATGTCGAGCGGGGACGGCAGATAGTCCACAACGGCGTCGAGCATGGGCTGGACGCCTTTGTTCTTGAACGCCGAACCGCAGATGACCACGACGAATGCGGTGCTTTCCTTGCGTACGGATTCGACGACGCGCTTGCGGAGGACTGCCTTGATCTCTTCCTCGCTGATCTCCGCTCCTCCTAGGTATTTCTCGAGGAGCTTGTCGTCGTACTCGCTGACCTTTTCGATGAGCTTCTCTCGGTACTCCTGAGCCTCGGCCATCATCTCAGGAGGAATCTCAGAGACGACCGGGTCGGCGCCCATCGTCTCGTCTTTGTAGGTGATCGCCTTCATCTTGACGAGATCGATCACGCCAGTGAACTTGTCTTCAGCACCGATCGGAAGCTGAATCGCGACGGGATTGCCACCAAGCTTGGTCTCGATCTGCTCGAGCGTCCGCTTGAAGTCGGCCCCGATGCGGTCCATCTTGTTGACGAAACAGATGCGCGGGACGCGATATTTGTCAGCTTGCCGCCAGACCGTCTCCGACTGCGGCTCCACACCCGAGACCGCATCGAACACGGCGCACGCGCCATCGAGCACGCGCAGCGAGCGTTCGACTTCAGCAGTGAAGTCAACGTGCCCGGGCGTGTCGATGATGTTGATCCGGATCTCACGCCAGAAGCACGTGGTGGCGGCGGAGGTGATCGTGATGCCGCGCTCCTGCTCCTGCTCCATCCAGTCCATGACGGCCGTACCATCGTGTACTTCGCCGATCTTGTACGTGATCCCGGTGTAGAAGAGGACCCGCTCCGTCGTGGTCGTCTTCCCGGCATCGATGTGGGCCATGATGCCGATGTTCCGGATTCGATCGAGGGATGTCTGCCGAGCCATTGCTAACGTTCCTTAACGACGAAGGCCACGAAGATCTCCGGCCACAGAGATCACGGAGATCACAAAGACTTCGTGTTCTTTGTGTTCTCCGTGGCTAACTCTCCGTGCATCTCGTGGCATGACTTCTTACCAGCGGTAATGCGCGAATGCCTTATTGGCCTCGGCCATCCGGTGTGTGTCTTCGCGCTTCTTCACGGCGCCACCGCGAAGGTTCGACGCATCGAGCAGCTCGTTGGCGAGCTTCTCCTGCATGGTCTTGCCATCGCCGCGCTGATCGGCGTACCCGACAAGCCACCGGATGCTCAACGACATGCGCCGGTTCGGCGTCACCTCGACGGGCACTTGATAGTTCGACCCACCCACGCGACGTGACTTCACCTCGAGGCTCGGCTTCACATTGTCGAGCGCCTTCTTGAAGACCTTGAGGGGGTCGTCCCCGGTTCGCTCCTTGATGATGTCGAAACTCTTGTAGAGGATGCGCTCAGCGGTGCTGCGCTTGCCGTCCCTCATCACCGTGTTGATGAACTTGCTCACCAAGGTGCTGTTGTAAAGGGGGTCGGCCGGAAGCTCTCGCTTGGGAATCTCTCGTCGTCGTGGCATGGCTGATCTCTGTATTGACGAATTTACGGATTTACGGATTTACGGATTGGATGCTGTCGAATCCATCAAGCGAACTCCGGCAATTCGTAAACTCGTAGATTCGCAAATTCGTAAATTCCTATTGTTCGGCAATTCGTAAACTCGTAGATTCGCAAATTCGTAATTTCCTATTGTTTCGGCCTCTTCGCGCCGTACTTCGAGCGTCCCTGTTTTCGACCCTGCACACCCACCGCGTCGAGCGTGCCGCGCACCACGTGGTAACGAACTCCAGGTAGGTCCTTCACACGACCGCCTCGGATGAGCACGAGCGAGTGCTCTTGAAGGTTGTGTCCAACGCCCGGGATGTACGTCGTGACCTCGATTCCATTGGTCAGTCGGACGCGAGCGACTTTGCGCAGCGCCGAATTGGGCTTCTTCGGAGTCTGTGTGAAGACACGCACACAGACACCTCGCTTCTGCGGGCTGACTTGAAGGGCCGGACTCTTCGTCTTCGTGACGATCTTCTCGCGCCCCTGGCGAACGAGCTGACTGATAGTCGGCATAACGGGGTCGGGCGTCATTTCTTCGAGGACACTCACGCGACGAGGGCCCCGGGGAGTGTCCTCGAAAAAAAGACCCCCGGCCCCATTTGTACGAGCGGGAAAGCTTCGCCCGCCCGCGCCCCACACGCAGCCGACTGCGAGCTGCACAGCCGACGCGTTCGCTTCAGGCCTGAAGAGCGACACGCCCTGAAGAGGCGCTTGTCGCGTCTGGCACCTGAAGCTGCTGACCCTATCTGTTTGATACGCTGGGGGTTGCCGCGTCAAGTGGAGACACGGGACACCCGAGGAAAAAGGCTACTGCCACTGCTTAACTGGTGCGGGCGCGGCCTTTTCCGTGCGGCTGGGGGCTAGATAGGGTGTCCTAGCCCTCAGGAGAACCTAGGGAATATAACACCCAGCTTGGAGTTTGTGCAACTTAGGGAACCTCGATAGCAGCCTCGCGCGTGCCAGCTGGACCTATCGCCGAGCCCCGTCTGGGAGCTCGAAGACCCATACCGAGGCCCCGCGATCCGGAGGATTCCTGATTTCAGGCACGAGTGGCGGGAACGTGCCGGCTTGCGCGCCGCCGTTGCCGACGACCATCGCGACATATTGCTTGCCGTTCACCATATAGCTAATCGGCGCATTGCTCGGCACATCATTGAGCCGCGCTCTCCATAACTCTTTCCCCGTTCCGTCGTCGTAGGCCGCGAACACGCGGTCGAGCGAGCCGGCAAACACGACTCCGCCTGCGGTTGCGAGCGTGCCGGTCGTCTGCGGAGCACGCTGACGCTCGGTCCAGACCACCTTCCGGGTTTCAACATTGATGGCCTGCAGCCGACCGTATTTGCCGTCACTATTGGGCCGCGGACGCAGGGTCCAACGAACCCCTGTGGAGAGGCTCCCTCGGCCGCCAGGCGCAACCGGGGTGAGATCCATGCACGATTCCACAAGTGGCACGTAGAGCATCCGGGTGCGAGCGTTGTAAGACGAAGGAAGCCACGACTTTGCCCCGCCCGCGTGCGGGCAGACGAACTTGGTCGCGCCATCTCCTGGCACGAGCTTCGGGTCGATTGTCTTTGCGCCCGTTCGCGGGTCGATGGCAGTCACCACGTTCTGCAGGCCAAGGTCGAAGGAGAACACGTACTTGCCGGTATCGGCTTCCATTGCGTCGAAAATTGCCTGTTTCCCGCCTGTTAGGACCACGGTCTTCGTGGTGCCGTTGACCGGAAGCCTCACGAGGTGTCGCTCGAATGCCCAGTCGAGGTCCCACTGGTCGTTTGGCTGGTGCTGGAAGAACCACACCAGTCTGCCCGTGTCGACATTGATTGCCAGGGTCGAATCGGTATAGAGACCATCGCTGGTGACGTCACCCTCGTCCGATGGGTTGCGAAGCGGGCCGGTGTCGTATGTCTGCGCCGGACCAAAAAAGGCGAGGTTGAGCGACTGGTCATAGCTGGCGGGAACCCACACGGACGCGCCGTTACGACCCTCGAGCGGGAGTCCGTTCCAACTGGTCCCCCCAGGCTCGCCCGGCCTGGCGATGGTGTAGAACCGCCAGGCCTCTTTGCCCGTCGCGGCGTCGAGCGCCACGATGAAGTTCCCGCCGGGCGCACGACCAGTGGTGCCGATCATGACCTTGCCATTCGCGACGAGCGGCCCCCCGGTCATGCCGTATCCGGCCTTCGGGTCGGCAACGGCCTGGTCCCAGAGCACGCTCCCCGTCTTCGCATCAAGCGCGACAATGTGGGTGTCGGACGTCGGGACATAGATCCGGCCGCCGTAAATCGCGATACCCCGCTTCACTGTGGGCGCTCTGTCGCGTGGAAGCCGCCGCGAGTACTGCCACAAGAGATCTCCAGTGGCGGCGTCGAGTGCCTGCACGCGATCGCCGAAGGCGTGCACGAACATCACGCCGTCATGGACGAGCGGTGTGACCTCGTTCGGACCGTTCGGCAGCGCCCAGCTCCAGGCCACGCGCAGGTTGCTGGCGTTGTCGCGGGTGATCTGGGCGAGCGGGCTGAATCCCTGCGCATCAAAGCCCCGGCGCCACGTCAGCCACGAGCCTTCGGGTGGGCTGGTCAGCATCGCATCGGTGACCGGCGTAATCCGATCGAGTGGGTTCGGCTTCGTGGGCGGCGGCGGAATTGCGACCCCGGTAGACAGACCTCCACCGGCGCCACCGGCGGCCGCAGGCAACATCGCGGTTCGCAAAGACGGAGGATCTGGTGGCAACACACGCGCGCTGGCAGGGACACCGTTTTCCTGAATCAGGTAGGCCAGCACTTGAGCGTACGTGTCGTCGCCCAGGCTGTTCGGTGCGGCAGGAGGCATCTTCCGACTCATGTCTTCAAAAAGCCCGTCGAGGGGTTTCCCTCCCCATCGCAGCCTGAAGTCCACTCCCTTGAGCGGCGGCGCAAATTCACCATCATCGAGGTTCTGCCCGTGACATGAAGCGCAGCTCCGGTCGTAGACGACCTTACCTTGTGACGCTTGGGCTGCGGTGTACGTCGGGAGGGCAAGCGATTGGGCGCCAAGCGATCCCCACTGATGAAACGCGAAAGCACACACACCGATAGCGGCCACACCGGCCACAAGAAGCGCTCGACCGGGCGTTGCCGTCCTGACAGTTGTTCTCATCGAATGAATCCCCACGCGCCGATGCGAAGGCGCCCACAAGAAGTAGCAGGCTTTTCAGAAGAGCGCAATCGCCCTGCCGCGCGCGGTCACGAAAGAAACGGGAGGCGACCGGGGCTCCGGGATCCGAGCCTCTGCATTCCTGACCCCTGATCCCGGATCCCCGTTCCCCGGTTTCAGTAGTCGAACTGCACGCTGAACTTCACCGTGCGCGCGTTGAGAATTTGTGTGGGCCGCTGCCAGAACGCAAAGTTCTGGTTGGCGTTCACCACCGTGTCGATATTCAAGAAGTTAAAAACATCCATGCTCACGATCGCGCGGGATCGTCCGGCGCGCAGGAGCTTCCCGAAGCGCATATCCAACTCGTTCCGTCTATCGAGATACACGGTATAGGGCTCGACGAGGTCGACGGTGATGTTGGCAGCGCCGCCCGCCAGTGCCCGGCCCAGCGTGGAGTTCGCAGCCAGATAAGCGTTGCTCGCGTTGAACGCGGCTCTGAGTGGATCCCCAGGGATGCTGCGGAAGGTTCCACTCACCTGCACGTCGACCCTCGGAACGATGTACACACCGAACGTCTTGAACTGCGTTTGCCACGGCGTTTCACGGTGACAAAACTGCGCCGCCCTCCATGCGGTGGGGGTTCCCGTCGGGATCAATATGCTCGAGTTCCCAACGTTGGCCAAATTGACGTTCAGCATCTCCGGCACCTTCGACACGACGGCGCAGTCGTCCTCCATCGCCTTCCCGGTGCTCGTCCCCGCCTGCAGCGTCAGCCCATTTGGAAGCCGTGCGTCGATCGTTATATCAAAACCGTTCCAGTGCTCGAGTTGGCTTCCGTACGTACGGTCGAGCGTGTTGTTGTTTAGCGGCGCTCGGCCGAAGGCCTCGAGCCTGAGGGCACGAAGTCCGTCGAGCTTGTAGCCGCCGCCGTTGGGGAGCCTTGGGTCGGACGGTACGGTCATGCTGAAGGTATCGAAGTCCGAGGCGCTGAGCGCGAGGTCGTCCGTGACGCGGAAGTTCTTCCAGATTCGGCGGAAATAGCCGACATCGAGCGAGACGCGCGGCAGCAACTCGTGCTGCACGCCAGCTGAGAACTCCCAGTTCGCCTCGCGGTTGCCCCACCCGGTCCTCAGAATGTCGTCAAAGGTGGCGCTGCGGGTCGCCGAGCCGAAGAGGGGGTTGGCGATCTGAAGGCACTCCCCATTCGGGGTGAAATTGAGCAGGTCGCAGTCCGGCACAAAGTTGGCGTTCGTATCCGTCCACGCCCGGTTCGCCGTAGTGACCATGGCGTTGACGGGGTTGGGGTCGGTGCCAAGATTGTTGAGGGTCTGCCCGCGCAGGTACTTGTTGAACGTCAGCTTGACCGCCGTCTTGCCGTTCCCACCGACGTCATAGATGAAACCCGTGCGATAGGTGAGGTCATTCCAGTTCAGGTTGTCCTGCGCGGGGAAGACGAAGTTTCGTGAGGGCGCAAACGTCGCGGGGCCGACTGTCTGCTCCGGGAAGCTTGCGTTGAAGTGATCGTACCGAAGAGCCATGCTGACCGTCGCGCGGCGCAACGTCCATTTGTCCTGAGCGAAGAGCCCGAGGTCGTTGTTCAAATGGTTTCGGAACTTCACAGGGTTCGCCCGCATCGTGAGCTGATTCGGGATGGAGTTGTTGAACTGGTAGGCCAGCGGATTCAGGTTGTAGTTGGTGGTCTCCTGGAAGCCGTGCACCCGGTTGAACCCGGTCTTGAAGCTGTGGGACCCAGTGACGAACGCCATCGCCGCCCGGTAGGTGTAATTCGGCACGCGGGTGTTGTTGTTGTTCGCTACGGGCGCTCGATAAACGAGCCCGGATGACTGCTCCGTCACGGATATCATCGCCGGCGCGATCGACTCGAAGTCAGGAGACGAGCCTCGCGGTGCCTGGGGATGCATGAATCCCCACCGCTCGTAGAGGTGCATGGCCACGGCCTCGACAAGCAGCTTACTGGTCAGCGGCGACGTCCATTCCACGTGCTCCTGGCGCAGACGCGGGAAGCGGAAGTCGCGCGCGGCCTCTGGAGCGATCACCGCCGTGATCCCATTGGGACAGTCGCACCAGTTGTCGGCCTTGTAAGTCCCCGCGAATTTGTTGCGCGGCGACGCTTGCCAAGTCACTCGCATGCTGCTGTTGTACGAACGCCCTTTGAGAAGCCCTCGGTTCGCGGTGTCGGGCACGTACAGGAATTCTGTGGGCTTGTAGGCGTTCTTGTTCTCGAAGACCGGCGCCCAGTTCTCGACGCCGGTGTACCGCGCCGAGAACCAGAACCACACCTGGTCGCGCTTGAACGGGCCGCCAGCGGATGCATTGAGATCCCAGTTCTTCTTGATTTCATTTGGCGCCCCCAGCCCGGCCGTTTTGAGCGCATCGGAGAAGTTGTTGCTCGCGAGACCGCCGTTCGTGAAGGTGAAGAACGTGGAGTCAGAGAATCTGTTTCCGCCGTCGCGTGGGATGAAGTTGATCCGCACACCACCGGTCGGCAGCTCTGCCGACACCGCGGTGTGATCGACTGTGACCTCCGAAGCCGACCCGACATCGGGGATCTGCCCGCCGATGTTGCCCCCCGCCTGCAATGTCATCGTGTTGATGCCGTTCAGCGTCACCCTCTGGTCCGACTCGCGGCTGCCGTGGATTCTCACGCTCCCCCCGACCAGCTGCAGATTCGACCCGCCTACATCGGTGCCGTTGTAGACGGCTGCTGGAATCATCCGGGCGAGCGTGACGAAGTTCCGGGCCGTTGGCAGCGCGTCGATCGTGTCGGCGCTCAGAACGGCTTGCCGCGAACTGGTCGACACATCTACCGTGGGCGACTCGCCGGTGACGGTAACCGTCTCTTCGACTGCACCCACGCGCAGTTCCGCATCGACGACCGACGCCGCCGAGCCCGTCAACGTCACGCCCTCGCGCCGTGCGGCGTTGAAGCCAGCCAGCGTGAATGTGATGGTGTACGCGCCCGGCCGTAAGTCGATGAGCTGATAGCGGCCGCTTCCATCGGTGACGGCGGTGCGCACCTTCTCAATCAGCACCGGGCTGGCGGCCTCCACCGTCACCCCAGGAAGTACCGCTCCGGACGAATCTCGAACCAGACCGGTAATAGAGGCTTGCGCGTAGGCGATCGAAGGAACAACGAGGGACGCACACAGGAAAACGACTTTGAGGCAGCCGCGCATGATTCATCTCCTTTGATAACAGCGCCGAGGGCACCAGGACTAACGAATCAACCAATGAGAGCGCGACGAATATGAAATCGAACGTGCGTGCGTAAGAGAAATCGCTATGAACCGAGTATGAATCGACAAATTCTGGGAATGGCAGCGGAGCGCACTATCATGTCAGACAGGGGCCCTTTATACGCCCCGGCAATCGTGCGGTCAAGGTTAATGGCGCGCATCGATGTTGTTTCGACCCGCGAAATATCAGAGTGATTCATAGTCGTTTGCTGCTCGGCCGATCAGATGACCGCGCTACAACAAGAAAGGCCGCCCCCTCTGGCGAGAGCGGCCCCTCACGACAATCGAATGATCACGTCGAACTACCGCCTCGTGGATGCTACTGTCCCCGTCCCCCAGCCGGTGCCGGTGGATTGATGACCGCCCCGTCCCAGTGCTCGACCAGCTTTCCGTTCTGCACTCGGAAGGTGTCGAACGTGAAGACCTCGTACCAGGTCCCGGGCGCCGCTGTGGGATCTTGCCTGTTGTTCCTGTGGATGACTGTGACGACATCGCACTCAGCCATCACGATTTCGAGGGGGTTGCCGGCTGGGGGTTGAGGACCTGCTGCCTGGCCCCGGCCCGCACCGGCGCCAGGCCCGCCCTGCCGCGGACCACCGAAGCGCGACTTGAAGTAGTCGAAGTCACTCAGCCCCGCTTCCTTGCCACCCTTAACAAACGCCGGGTTGTGCTGCTTATAGCTCGGGTCGGCGAGCGCGACGCGGTCCGCGTCCGGGGCGAAGAACGCCATCGCGACCTTCTTGTTTGCCTCGAGCTGGGCAGGGGTTGCGGTGCACCCCGCCGCAGGGACTCGTGGCCCCTGCGCATTGGCCTGACCGGCCATGAGGATGCCAAACAGCAAGGCCAAGGTGAGGGTGATCATGCGCATAAGAGCCTCCTATGAGTTTCAAATTTGGGCGGCGCAGCGTACAACAGATAGCGCCCCCATGTCCCGAAACAGAGAGTGATTATCACTTCAGGTTCTGAAATCGCGGTGCTAAGATCGGCGGCGCCAGTTGGAACTAGAAGAGAGCGTTCCGGTTTCACCGGTGAAGACCCCATGGCCGATCTGAACCCTAGCGAGCCACCCGGAGCAAGTCCTCCCCCTGTACAAGCGTACGAATTCGGGCGTTTCCGCATTGACGTCCGAGCGCGTCACCTGATGCGCGACGGCGAAGTGATGCTCCTTACGAGCAAGGCCTTCGAAACCCTTCTGGTCCTGGTCACCCACCGCGAACGAGCCGTGACCAAAGACGAGTTGATGCAGGCCGTCTGGCCCAACACGTTCGTCTCTGATGACAGTCTGACTCAGGCAATCTCTTCAGTTCGGCGCGCACTCGGAGACGCCGAGTGCATCGCCACCATCCCGCGCCGCGGTTACAAGTTCATCGTTCCAGTCATTGAGACGCCGCCGCCGAGTTCCGGATTGAAAAGTGCGTCGAGCGAACACGGTCCGATGCCGGCAAACGGCTTATCGCCGCTGGCCGTCGTTGAACCGCACACAATCGACCAAACCACCGACCCGGCCACGAAGCGTGCGTTCCCCGGCATGGAAGTCGTCGCCGCCTCACAGAATGAGTCGCTCGCGATGGCGCCATCCCGCGGGAAATGGGTCTCTGCGGGGTTCCTATTGGCAGGCCTCGCCGCCGGCGCGCTGATCGGCGGAGAACTGCTGAACCGTTCCCAGACCAGCTCCGCAGCTCCTCTACGGTTCACGCAAGAGGCGCCGGCCGGAACGCGCATCGTCTCCGGCGGCGTGTTGTCGCCAGACGGCGGCCACATCGCGTTCGTGGCCGAAGATGTGCAATCGAGAAGTGCCAAGCTCTGGGTACGTGCGCTTAGCTCCACGGCGATGCAGGCGCTTCCCGGAACTGATGACGCCAGCAGGCCGTTCTGGGCTCCGGACAGCCAGTCGATCGGATTCGCGGCGAACGGAAAGCTGAAGACCGTGTCTCTCAGCGGAGGCACTCCGCGGACGTTGGCGGCGCTCAGGAACTACTCCCTCGGCGCAACGTGGTGCCCGAACGCCATCCTCTTTTCGAACTGGCGTGTTGGACTCGACTCGGTTCCTCCGTGGGGCGGGGCTGTGTCCGCAATGACAATGCTCGACTCGTCGGGGGCGGAGACCGCCCACGAATGGCCCCACTTCCTGCCAGACGGCCGGCACTATCTGTATTCCATCGCGTCTTCGACTCCGGAGCGGGCTGGAATTTACATCGGCACGATTGGCTCGAAGGAGCGCACGCGCCTGCTCGACGGCTCGAATCAAGCAGCGATCTACGCCCCACCAGGTTATCTCGCCTACATTCGCGATGGCGCGTTGCTGGCGCAGCGGTTCATCGTTGACGAGATGCGGCTGGAAGGCGCACCGGTCATGATCGCTGCGAACGTGTCGGTGCCGAGCATCCGGAACGGCGCCACCTTGTCGGCTGCGGTCGGGAATCTGCTGGCGTTTGGCGGAGCGACCAGGGCCCGCCTCGTCTGGTTCAATCGAAACGGCGAGCGGATTTCGACAATCGACACACCGGGAGAGTTGCATCATCCGGTCCTGTCGGCGGATGGCAAGCTGCTGTCAGCCGCGAGTTTCGACGCGGAGCAGAGCGGCATCTGGCTCTTCGACCTCGAGCGTGGCTCGCAGAACCGGCTTGCGCGCGACGGCACCGTGCCCACGCTCTCGCCGGACGCCACCTCGGTGGTGTTCACGGCCAACCGGGGGGCGGGCGTGAATGATGTCTATCTGCGCCGGCTGGCTGGCAAGAACGAAGACGAGCCGATGCTACAAACCGGTGAGTCGAAGTTCGTCAACGACTGGACGAGCGACGGCCGCTATTTGATCTTCGGCAGCTCGAACGCGAAAACCGGCGAGGACTTGTGGATTCTGCCGACGTTTGGCGACCGGCAGCCCACACCCTATCTTCGCACCGAGTTCAACGAGATCCAGAGCCGCGTTTCGCCTGACGGACGGTGGGTGGCGTACGCATCGAACGAATCGGGCGCGTGGGAAGTCTATGTCCAGTCGTTTCCCGTCCCAGGCTCGAAGCAGACGATTTCGGTGCGTGGCGGAGGGGAACCCTTGTGGCGACGCGATGGCCGGGAGCTCTACTATCTCGCGGCGGATCGCACACTCATGGCGGTTGATGTCGCGACCGTGGGGAGCGCCCTCCGCGTAGGTCGCCCGCGCGCGTTGTTTCGAGCATCGGTCTCCGGCGCGATCAACACCTATCGAAGTCACTTCGCCGTCACAGCCGACGGCCAGCGTTTTGTGATCGACTCACTCGACTCGGAGAACACCCAGGAATCGATCACCGTCATCTCCAACTGGACGTCACTGGTCGGTCAGTAGGAATCACCCGTTCCAATCTCGTTTCGTTCTCGCCCCTCGCCTATTTGCGGGCTGCGAGGTCGTGTTCCGCGGGGGCTAAAGCCCCCGCGCTACGACCTGACTATGGAACGCACGCCTCAGCGTAGGGCAGAGAGCTGGCAAGCCCAGCTTGCGTCTCGGTGGCCCGTCGCCCATGGGCCGATGCAAACGCGCTACTTAGGAGGTACGACGGGCACGTAGGAGGGAAATACGTAGGCGAAGAGCATGGAAATGATACCCATCAGAACCATGAGAAAGACGCTGTGCTTGATCGTGAATCGAAAGAGCTTGCTCTCGTCGGCGGACGTCATCCCGGTCGCGACCACGGCCACCGCGATGCTCTGCACCGAGATCATTTTTCCCATGACTCCCGCAGCCGAGTTGACCGATGCCGTCAGTACGGGATTGAGACCGAGCGCAGTAGCGGTGACAACCTGAAGATTCCCGAACAGCGCATTGGCTGACGTGTCACTGCCGGTCAGAAAGACGCCGAGCCATCCGAGCACGGCACTGAAGAACGGAAACGCCCAACCGCTGGCCGCGAGTGCCAACCCCAACGTGGACGTCATGCCCGAGTAGTTCATGAGGTACGCAAGTCCCAGCATCGACGCGATGGTAAGCATCGGCGGCGTCAGCTGCTTGAACGTGGCCTTGTAGACGTTGACGAATTGGGAGGGCTTCACGCGCAACAGGATCGATGCCGCGATCGCGGCCAAGAAGCAGGCAGTCCCCGAGGCGCTCATCCAGTTCAGTTCGAATACCGCAGCGTATGGCGTGGGCATTGGCGTGACCGGCGGGATGCGCGTGATGACGCCGTGCAACCCAGGCACTAGCAGGCCATTCAGCACCGTAGGGCTTTGGGCCAGAAAGGTCGGGAGCAGACTGTCTGTCCACCGATTGATGGCCGCCTTGACGTCCGCTTCGCCCCAGACGAGGACGAACACGACCAAAGAGATATAAGGAATCCACGCCGTGAACATCTCCGCGCCCGAGTGCGTCTTCGCCGCAGCCGTTACCGGCTTCTCACCCTCGAGGCGCATGATGTTCGCCGGCTTCCACAACTTCAACACGAGCACCATGACTGCGATACAGGTGAGCGAGCTGGCGATGTCCGTCAGCTCCGGCCCGACGTAGTTCGACATGTAGAACTGCATCCCGGCAAACGAAAGGCCGCAGGCCACGATAGCGGGCAGCACTTCGAGCGCGCGTTTGCCTCCCGCCATCACGACAATGAGGTAGCCAGGAATGATGACCGACACCATCGAGCAGAGCGTTCCCACCATGCCGCTCAACGACAGGACTGGCAATCCAGTCACGTTGGCGAGCGTCGTCACTGGAATTCCGATGGACCCGAACGCCACGGGAGCGGTGTTGGCAAGCAGACAGATGCCCGCCGCGTAGAACGGGTTGAAGCCGAGCCCGGCCAGCATGGCTCCAGAAATGGCGACCGGCGCGCCGAACCCAGCCGCGCCTTCGATGAACGCGCCAAACGAAAAGGCGATGAACATGGCCTGCAGCCGCCGATCGTGGGTCAGGCCGCCAACCGTGTCTTTGATGATCTCGAACTTCCCTATGGCGACCGCCAAGTTATAGAGCATCATCGAGCTGAAAACGATCCACGCGATCGGAAACAGCCCGAAGGCGCCCCCGTAGAGCGTGGAGATCACCGCCAACTGCACGGGCATGCGGTACACCACAAGGGCGATGAGGAGGGCCGTGGCGAGCGCCGTCAGCGCCGACAGCCACGACGGCTTCCGTCGGACGGCCAGCATGTAGAAGAGCACGAGAATCGGAATCGCGGCCACGACGGCCGATGCGCCCAGACTCCCACCCAAGGGCTCATAGTTGTGCTGCCACATATCTCCCTCGTGTAGGGCCGGTTCTTTCGGACCGGCCGCGGCGCGTCCAAAGGACGCGCTCTACGTTCGCGGATCGACGCCCCTGATGGACGCGTCGATCAGTTCAATAGGGTGGAAAATCGGCCAGTCGTGCCCAAGACGACGACCCGACGCAGCAATCTGCAGAATGCATCCCGGATTTGCCGTGGCGATCATATCCGGAGAGAGGCTGGCAATGTGCCTGGCTTTTCGTTCACCGAGCTCCGACGCCGCCTCCGGCTGCACGAGATTGTAGATGCCCGCGCTGCCGCAGCAAATATCGGATTCGGCCGGCGTCACCACTTCCACACCCGGGATTGCTTGCAGCAGCGAGCGGGGCTCGGCCCGAATTCCCTGCCCGTGCGCGAGATGGCAGGCGTCGTGATACACGACGCGGGCGGCGATCGGGTGGCGCGGGGCGCGCGCCGAGCCAAGCTCCACGAGCAACTGGGACACGTCCCGCACTTTTTCGCTGAACGCATGTGCGCGTGCGGCCCATGCCGGGTCGTCGGCAAACAGTTCGCCGTAGTCCTTCATCGCTGACCCGCATCCGGCAGCATTGACCGCGACCCGCTCCGCGCCCGAGGCTTCGAACACCTCGATATTGTGTCGCGCGAAGCGGCGTGCATCGTCGATATGGCCCGAGTGCAGCGAGAGGGCGCCACAGCAAGCTTGCGCAGCGGGTGCGGCGACAGCACACCCTTCTGCGGAAAGGACTCGCACGGTGGCCTCGTTGACACGAGCAAAGGTCAGTCGCTGGACGCAGCCCGTGAGCACCGCCACCTTCATGCGAGCGGGGCCGACAGAAGGCGTGTGCTCGGGTGTGCGCGCAAAGAGCGAACGCCACGTCACGGGCGGTGAGAGAGCAAGTGCGGCTCGCACGCGTTGCAGTAGGGCGGGTCTGAAAAGCAAGACCCGCCCTACGCGGTCTGAACCCGGGGCATTCGCGCCCTCGTAGGGCGGGTCCGGAACTGCGCCAGTGTAGGGCGGGTCCTGCTTTGTGTACCCGCCGGTAGACCCGCCGGACGCTGCACCTCCGCGCGCGACCGAACGAACGAGACCACCGAACAAAACCAGCGGCGCGAGCGCAAACCGCAGCCGAAACGGATACGGGACGATCGACATGAGCAGTTTGCGAAACCATCGATCACCAGCGGGTCGTGGATAGTGACGCTCGATTTGCGCTCGCGTCCGTTCGATGAGCGGACCGTATTCCACGCCGGACGGGCAGGCGGTCACACATGCCAAACACCCAAGGCACGAATCGAAGTGACGTACGAAGGACGCCGTCATTTCCGCACGCCCTTCCACGCCAGCCTTCATCAGATAGATGCGCCCGCGTGGGGAGTCCATCTCCTCGCCACGCAGAAGATACGTCGGGCACGTCGGCAGGCAAAAGCCACAGTGGACGCACGCGTCAATCAGCGCGGGCGATGGGGCGTCGCGTCCAGAGAATGTCGGCTCAGGGCTCATGGCTTGCGACTCATGCATGAACATCGAATCACTTCGGTCATTGCCCCTGAGCCTTGAGCCTTGAGCCCTGAGCCCACTCATATCGGTCCTCGTCCAGCGTTGAGGATCCCCGCCGGATCGAACATCTGCTTCAACGTGCGCGACACCTTCATCGAGTCAGTGGGAGGGCCCCAGACGTCAACACTCTGCTTCACCTCTCGAGACGCCCTCAGCACGACTACGTTGCCGACGTCGCTGCAGCCGCGCAGTTGCTCGACAACCGCCGCATGGCCACGATGGTCCCCCTCGAGCCGCAGGAATCCTGCGCCGGCAGCGCGGCCAACAAACGTCACCAGACCACCGGCTTCCCGATGAACACGTCGCACAAGGAAAAGCACGTCGAGGATCTTCGAGGGCAACCAGCTCATTCTGACGACGGTGCCGACGCCCATCCACGGAACACGCTGCTGCCCTGCCCACAGCGCCGACTCCCGCTCGCCGCTCATGATGCTGATCTCACCGGACAGGAGGAAACGGGCCTCCGCCATCTGCGCCTCGGTGGCGGCCGGGCTCGATGCGAAACGAAGCAGCAGCTCGAGGCCTGTCCGTTCTGACGCCCGAACGTCGAATGCCGCCAACTCTATTTGGCTTGCCGTGATCGCGGCAACATCGCGAGCCAGCGATTCTGGGTTGGCATAGACGACCGTGAGCGTGGCCGACGACTTCGGCAGCGGAAGCAGTTTGAAAGTCGCATCGACGATCGCTGCGACACTGCCGTGCGAGCCAGTGACGAACTTACCCAGATCGTAGCCGGCCACGTTCTTCACGACGTTACCGCCCGCCTTCACGATCCGACCGTTTGCCAACGCAAGTGTGATTCCGATTAACAGATCGCGGGGCGTTCCATACCGATGTCGCAAAGGGCCCGAATCGTTGGTCGCCAGCATCCCGCCAATCGTCGTTAGGTCGAAGGCACTGTCGACCGGCAACCACTGTCCGTGCGCCGAGAGCGTCTGATTGAATGCAGCAAGCGTGACGCCGGCCCCAGCCGTGGCGGTGAGATCCGCGTGGCGATGGAGGAGCACAGAGTCGAGACGTGAAGTACCGAGGAGGAGGTCGACCCGCATGGGCACCCGGCCCCATCCGATCTTGGTGCCACCGCCACGGATGACTGTTGCGCGATGCTCGCTCGAGGCCCACGCCAGGGCTGCAGCCAGCCCCTCACCCGTATCTGGTTCCGCGATGAGGCCAGGCACCACACCATCGATGGCGTCGGCCGCTGACGCCTCCCGCGTTGAAGCCAACCCGAGCATCAGAACCGATCGGCCAAGCCTGCCTGTTCGACCGGATGCTGTCGATACGGGCCTGGGACTTCGCCGCAGAGTCGTGGCGTGGGAAGCACCTTGCCGGGGTTGCAGAGGCGGTGCGGATCGACGGCGTCGCGCACTTGCTGCATCGCATCGAGGTCGTCCGCGGAGAACATCCTCGGCATGAACTCTTTCTTGTCGGCACCAACTCCATGTTCTCCGGTGATCGAACCGCCAGCCTCGATGCAATAGGTGAGGATTTCTCCGGCGACCTCAGCGGCCAGTTTGGCTTGTCCGGGAATCGCGTCGTTATAGCAGATGAGCGGATGCAGGTTGCCGTCGCCCGCATGGAACACGTTTCCGATGCTAAGCCCCGAGCGCTCCGAAAGCGCACGAATTCGGCCGAGCACCTCTGGCAGCTTGGTCCTTGGGACGACGCCGTCTTGCACGTAATAGTTCGGCGACACACGTCCCATCGCGGCGAACGCGGCCTTTCGGCCCTTCCAGATGCGCGCGCGATGCTGCTCGTTCTCGGCCACCTCGACAATCGTTGCCCCGGTCCGCCGGCATGTCGCCTTCACGATCTCGAATAGCTCGGTCACTTCGGCGGCCGGGCCATCGAGCTCAACGATCAAGATCGTGTCGGCCGGCGGGAAATTTGGATGCACGGCGGCCTCCGACGCGCGAATCGCGAGCGCATCCATCATCTCCACGGCTGCGGGCACTATGCCGGCGGCGATGATCTCGGAGACTGCCGAACCGGCAGCGCTCATGCTGTCGAACGCGGCCAGCAGGGTTTGCACGCTTTCGGGCCGTCTCAAAATGCGCACAACGACCTTCGTCACGACCGCGAGCGTTCCCTCGCTTCCGACGAGGAGGCTCAGGAGATCCGGACCCGGCGCATCCGCCAACGTGCTGCCAACTCGGATGAGCTCACCATCGGGCAGCACCGCTTCCACGGCGAGCACGTGATGAACCGTGAAGCCGTACTTCAAACAGTGCGCGCCGCCGGAGTTCTCGGCGACGTTGCCGCCGATCGAGCACACCTGCTGACTCGAGGGATCCGGGGCGTAGTAGTACCCGTGGGGAGCCACCTGCTTGGTGATCTCGAGGTTGGTGACGCCCGGCTCCACGGTGACCTGCCGATTCGGAAGATCGATCTCGAGGACGCGATTGAGCCGTGCCAGGCTGATGACGACACCGCCGGGAACGGGTAAAGCGCCCCCCGACAACCCTGTGCCATGACCTCGCGCCACGAACGGCACACGTTCCCGGCTGCACAGCCGCACGACGGCCTGCACCTCGGATGCGGAACCAGGTAACACGACCACCGTTGGCATCTGGCGCAGGTACGGGAGCGCATCGCATTCGTACGTCATGAGCTGCATCGGCTCGTGAAGCACTGCGTCACGACCGCAGATCTGGCGTAGCTCGGGCAGGAGCGATTCGGTCACGTGAACTCAGATGTTACACTCGGCAAGCGAACCGGGGTCAGATCTTGAATCTTGCCCTGCCCGCGAGAATTCAAGATTCAAGATCTGACCCCTAGACAGGTTATCCATGCGAGTGCGGCTGGACTACGGAACCGACGGCCTCGAAGTCGACCTTCCGGACGAGCACGTGACCGTCATCGAACCGGTCTTCAGGCCGGCGGTGCTGGACGCGCATGCGACCCTGTTGCAAGCCATGCGCGCGCCACTGGGACGACCACCGCTCGGAGAACAGGTTCGACCAGGCCAGAAGGTGGCAGTCTCGGTCTGCGACATCACGCGTGCGCAGCCTCGTCGGGAAACGCTACACGCGATCTTCGAGGAGATCCCTGATATCGCCCTCGAGGACGTCACCATCCTGATTGCCACCGGGACGCACCGGACCAACACGCCGTCAGAGCTGGAACGCATGCTCGGGCGCGACATTCTCGACCGCTGTCGAGTCATCAACCACGACAGCCGCGACGCCTCGGCACTCGAACGGGTTGGAACGACCTCGACCGGAGTTGAGGTCCGCTTGAACCGCGAATGGCTGCAGGCCGACGTCCGGATCACGACCGGCTTCGTCGAACCGCACTTTTTCGCCGGCTTCAGCGGCGGCCCAAAGATGGTAGCGCCCGGTCTGGCCGCCCTCCAGACAGTCATGACCCTGCACGACGCCCGCCGCATCGGCGATCCGAACGCGACGTGGGGCATTACGGAAGGCAACCCGATACACGACGATGTGCGCGAGATTGCGAGGATGGTACCGGTCCATTTCGCGATCGACGTCACGCTCAACCGAGAGCAGAAAATCACGGCTGCGTTTGCGGGCGACATCTTGACCGAGCATCGAGCCGCTTGCGCCCATGCCAAAGCCACCGCCATGCGCGCTGTACCCCTTCCTTTCGACGTCGTCTTGACCACCAATTCGGGTTATCCGTTGGATCAGAATCTCTATCAGGCGGTCAAAGGAATGTCGGCGGCCGCGCAGATCGTCAAAGCCGGCGGCGCCATCGTGTGCGCCGCCGAATGTCGCGACGGGCTCCCGTCTCACGGATCGTACGGCGAGGTCCTCGCCTCGCAGCCGACCCCGGCGAAGCTGCTGGCCATGATCAACGAACCCGGTTATTCAAGGCCTGATCAGTGGCAAGTGCAGATCCAGGCGCAGATCCAAATCAAGGCCGAGGTCCAGGTCAAGACTAGCGGCCTCCGATCAGATGAGCTCAGAGCGGCTCACTTCACGCCGATCGACGACGTGCCAGCGGCCGTGCGTCATGCGCTATGGCGAGCGGGCACCGGTGCGACCCTCTGCGTGCTTCCACAGGGTCCGCAAACGATTCCCTACATCGGCCATTGAGCGATCACTTCGTGGTGACGTGTCCGTACTGCGGCGAGGACGTGGAAATCTTCGTCGAGGAGGACGTCCGCGGCACCTTCGTCCAAGACTGCGAGGTCTGCTGCAATCCGTGGCGACTGCGCGTACGTGGTCGAGGCGAGGATCGTTCCGTCGACATCGCACGCGCCGACGGCTCTGAGTAGCCTACACTACCGTTCCATGGCGAATCCGAAGAACATCCTGCTCGCAGCCCTTCTCATCATCATGAGTGGCTTCCTCCTCTTCTGGTGGAGGACCGAGCGAAGCCGACGGCACTCAGGCGGTGCGCTGCTTCAACCCGTTCACGTGGCGATCGGCTTCTTCACCAACTTCTTCGACACGCTCGGCATCGGATCCTTTGCCACTACGACAACCATCTACGGCATGCGACGGATGGTTGAGCCTCAGAAGATCCCCGGAACGCTGAACATCGGCCACTTCTTGCCGACCGTTGTTCAGGCGCTCATCTACATCACGATTGTCGAAGTGGAGTTTGAGACACTCGCGTTGCTCATCGCGGTGGCAGTCGGCGGATCGTGGATCGGCGCCGCGATCGTAGCTGGGCTTCCGAGACGGGCCGTTCAGCGTGGCATGGGGGTGGCGCTGCTCGTTGCAGCGGTACTGATGATCATGACCGCGCTCAACCGTTTCCCAGGCGGGGGCAACGCGCTCGCGCTCACGGGCACCAAGCTCATCGTCGCCTGCGGGGTCAATTTTGCGCTGGGCGCGTTGATGACCCTTGGCATCGGCCTGTACGCGCCGTGCATGATCCTGGTCAGCCTCTTGGGGATGAACCCAACGGCGGCCTTCCCGATCATGATGGGGGCCTGCGCGTTCCTGATGCCGACCGCTGGCATCCAGTTCATCCGCAAGGCCAAGTACGACCTGCGCGGGGCCGTCGGCCTGGCCCTCGGCGGCATTCCTGCCGTCCCGCTCGCTGCGTACATCGTGGCCGGCCGGCTATCGATTACGTATGTCCGCTGGCTCGTCGTGATCGTGGTCGTCTACGCAGCCTTCACGCTGCTGAAGTCGTCAGCGGAGGAGCCAAAGACTGCATAAGGGTGGGGATGGTGCAGGGTGCGACGGTGCGACGGTGCGACGGTGCGATGGTGCGTCCGACGGTGCGAGGTGCGACGGTGCGACGGGTGCAACACCCGCGCAAAGTCTGCGATCCGACAGTCTTTTCAAGCGTGACGTTCTTGCCCTAATTGCCGGTGGTCGGCGAAGCGAAACAAGAAGAACACCCCTATCGAGCGTGGCATCCGGCGTGCTCGTCGGACCGTGTGGCTGGGGCACGTCATTTTCGCGAGCTCACCTGCTGGCAGCTTGCTCACGATTTCAAGCTGGCGGCGTATCGTCTTTCCGAGTCTCCGGCAGTAGTTCGGGATTTCAAGTTCCGCGACCAGTTGCGCGATTCAGCGGCGTCGGCGCCTCGAAACATCGCCGAAGGCTTCGGTCGGCGGACGCATCGTGAGTTCGCGCATTTTCTTGATGTGGCCCGAGGTTCACTGATGGAGTGTCAGAATCACCTCCAGGACGCAGTCGACCGCGGTTATCTCGAGTCGCCCGATTTCGAATCGCTCAACTCTCTGGCGCAGCGTGCCTCTGGCGCCGTCGCGCGGCTTCAGCGCTATCTGCGCGATGGGTCAAGAAGCTAGCGATCCGCACTTCGCACCGTCGCCCCGTCGCACCGTTCAATGTGTCATCGCGTGCATCAGCACATCTATGCCGAGCGCATAACCGTCTGGCGAGAACTGGTAGAAGAACGCGGGATCCTCTCCCTCTCGTTCCCACGAGTCGGCCACATCCGTGTTGTGCGTCATCAACACCATGATTCTGTGCCGCGAGTCGCGAATGGCCCGTAGATGGACCACCTCGCTGTCGGCCCCGCGCTCCGATGTCGTTCTGCCGCCCACGCGACGCCAGAATTGAATGTTGGTGATCTGCGGCACGTGATTCATCACGAACATCGCGCGCAGCATCGGGTCTTCGATCGGCACGTCTTCGATGGGATACTCGGCCGGCGACAGCACGCGGGCGATTTGCGTGGACCACTGGTTCCAAGCGGCGGGCCCCCAGAAGTCATCCACCCACAGGAAGCCCCCCTTGAGCAAATACAATCGCAGCCGCTCAATCTCCGGCTCGGCGAAACCAAGCGATCCCACGTCGGAAGCCACCAGAAACGGACAGTTGAACAGCGTGTCGTCGGTCAGTCGAACCACGAAGTGGTTCGGTTGATGACTTTCGGCGTCGCGACTGACGGGGGTCTTGGTGAGCTCCGAGAGCCGAGTGGTCAGGTTGATCTCGGCATACGGATAGTCAGTGAGCCAGCCGATTCCGGACGGCTCCATGCGGACGCTGCGATAGGCCAGGCGACAGACGACGAAAGACGAATCGGGCATCGAGGCCGGTGCCCATCGCGGTGGGATGCTCCCTTCGCGGAAACTGTTGAATCGCTGCGCCGACGCCGCAGCGGCAGCCAGCAGCAGGACCACGACAATGCCTGCCGCCAGCGCACCACGCCGGGTCGGTTTCATGTCCGAAGCCTAACGCTATTTGAACAGGCCGGCAACTTCCGGCTTGACGACCTTCCCCAACGAATTGCGCGGAAGCGCAGCGACCGAGCGAAGCGCGCGGGGGACCTTGTACGGAGCGAGCAATGTCTTGGCCCAGCCCTGAAGCTCGTCGAGCGACAATGACTCTCCCGGCTTCAGCTCCACCGCCGCTGACACACGTTCGCCCCAATCAGCGTCGTCAACCCCAACCACGGCGCACTCGGCAATCGCCGGGTGTGTGCGAAGAACCTCCTCGATTTCAAGTGCCGACACCTTGAACCCGCCGGTCTTGATGATGTCTACGCTGGTTCGGCCGAGGAGTCGATAGGCGCCGCGCTCGACCACGGCCACGTCGCCCGTTCGAAACCACCCATCGCGGAAAGCCTCGCGCGTCTCCCGAGGCCGCTGCCAGTATTCGGTGAACACGTTGGGGCCGCGCACTTCCAGCTCACCCGGGGTGCCGTCTGGCACCTCGACGGCGTGCTCGTCGACGAGACGCACCTCGACGCCTGGTAACGGGTTGCCGACACACCCCGGGCGACGCTCCCCGCGCAGGGGATTGGAGAGGCCCATGCCTATCTCCGTCATCCCATAGCGCTCGAGCAACGTGTGGCCGCTGATGTCTCGCCAGCGTTCGAGTGTGCGCACCGGCAGCGCCGCGGAACCGGACATCATCAACCGAAGGCCCCGAACGCCCGCCGACCTCGCGCGCTGCTGGTCGGGACGTGCAGCATCCCATGACGCAATCAGCTTGCTGTAGATCGTCGGGACCGCGGTGAACACCGTCACCTCGCCAGAGGAGAGGCGCTCCCATACGACGTCTGCGTCGAAAGCAGGCAAGATTTCACATGTCGCACGAACGGCGAGTGCACAGCCGAGCCCATTGATGATCGCGTGAACGTGGTGCAACGGCAGCGTGAGCAGCATGTGGTCGGAGGGCTGCCATCCCCACGCCTCCACGAGCGCAGAGATTTGCGCACCAACGTTCTGGTGCGTCGTAACCGCGCCTTTCGGGCGCCCGGTCGTGCCGCTCGTGTACACGATCATCGCGCGACGCGTCGAGCCCAGATGCGGGAGCTCGTCGGCCGGCGCGGCGTGCAGCGCATCGGGAGTCGCCACGAACCGAGCGTGAGCCGCGCGCGCCAGCGGCGTCATGGTCAAGGCAACCGAAGGGTCAGCGACCACAATCGCCGCGCCCGAGTCGCGGATGACGTACTCGAGTTCGGCGGGCGGATAGGAGACGCCCAGTGGCACAGCGACTCCACCGGCGCTCCAGATCCCACGTTGCACTGCCGCATGCGCGAAGCTCGGGGCAACGAGATAGGCCACGCGCGTCTGATTCAAGTCGTCGTTATCAGCCAACAGTGCGCCGGCCACTCGTCGTGAGGCGTCATCGAGCTGCGCGTACGTGAAGACTCCGTCAGAAGCAATGACGGCGGGTCGCGACTCGGGCATGAAACACGTATTATGAACCACGAACCTGAACGACGAACCTGAACACGAACCCAGAACAGAGAACACAGAACCTCGAACCCCAGAGGCCCCATGTCACTCATTGATCCCGGCAAGAAGGCCCCGGCCTTTGCACTCAAGGACCAGAACGGTCAGACGCACCGCTTGGCGGACTATGCCGGCCGGCAAGTAGTGCTCTACTTCTATCCAAAGGACGACACGCCAGGCTGCACCCAGGAATCATGTGAGTTCGAAGCGCGGCTGCCGGCGTTCACGCGATCCAAAGCCGTCGTGCTCGGTGTCAGCATCCTCGACGAGAAGAGCAAGGCGAAATTTGCCAAGAAGCACGGTCTGACGTTCCCGCTGTTGGCCGATGCGGAACATACCGTTGCCGAAAAATACGGCGTGTGGCAAGAGAAGGCACGCTACGGCCGCAAGTACATGGGCATCGTTCGGACCACTTATCTGATTGGATCGGACGGGAAAGTCGCGCAGCGGTGGGACAAGGTCAAAGTGGACGGGCACGCCGACGAGGTCGCCAACGCGCTCGCGTAAACTAGAATGTTTTGATTTCTGCGGCCACGAACATGACCATAAGACCTTCAGCACGCTGGCTTTTGCTGCTCACCCTCGGTGCAAGCACACCTGCGTTCGCACAGGTCGATTTCACCGGGCAGTGGGCCCCGCTCTACCAGGAAGACAACATCGAGCGTGTGCCAGGACCCGAGCTGGGCGACTACACCGGTCTGCCCCTGAACGACGCGGCCCGCCTCCGCGCCGACAGTTGGGATGCTGACCGCATTTCGGTCGTTCAAGAGTATCAATGCCGGCCGCACTCGTCCGACTACAACTTGCGCGGCCTCGCGCCGATGCGGATTTGGGCCGACTACAACGATGCCACGCAGCGAATCGTCGCATTCAATACACACATTGGTGCGTACGAGAACAAGCGCAAGATCTACCTGGACGGACGGCCGCATCCTCCCGAGTACGCGGCCCACACGTTCCAGGGCTTTTCGACCGGCGTGTGGGAAGGCAACATGCTCACCATCACGACCACGCACCTGAAGGAAAACTACCTTCGCCGCAACGGCGTTCCGCGCAGCGCGAAGGCAACCTTCGTCGAGCACTGGGTTCAACACGGCAACTACCTGACGATCACGAGCGTGGTTGAGGATCCGGTGCTGCTGACCGAGCCCCTGGTGCGCAGCCAGACCTGGTTCCTCGATCCAGGGCAGCGGGCGGGGCTCTTCCCGTGTGAATACCTTCCAGAAGTGCCGGCACCTCCTGGGACGGTTCCGCACCATCTGCCCGGAACAAATGCCAACTTGACGGAATTCGCCGGGTGGTACACGCTCCCGGTCGATGCCGTCCGCGGGGGCGCCGAGACCCTGTATCCGGAGTACCAATTGAAGCTGAAGTCCTACAAACCGAAGGATCGCTGCGAGCGGTTCTGCAATTGCGTGGGCTTTGCCGGATGCCTCGCTGGCCCATGAGAGTCGTCCGGATCGCCTTGACCGGCGCCGTGTGTCTCACCGCCGTTGTCGTGAGTCACGCTCAGCAGGATGCCGGCACGAGCGTTCGTGCATGGCACGTCCAGCGCAATGTGCACATGCTCGTTACCAACGCGGGCAACATCGTCGTGCAAGTCGGCGAGGACGGTGTACTGCTCGTGGATTCGGCGACGGCGGCACTGGCTCCGCAGGTCATCGCCGCCGTCCGGACGCTGTCTGACAAGCCCGTTCACACGATCATCAACACGAACCTGCACAACACAGGGGGCAATCTGGCACTTGTGCAAGCACGTGGGGCCGGGACTGTTCGAGCGGTCCGGGTGATTGCGCACGAAGCCGGTACTGAATCGAATGGTCGCCAGTCAGTCGGCGGACAACAAGCCGGTGGCGGCCCTCCGGCTCAACGCCGTCATCGAGCTCCCCATCAACAGCACGTACTTCACGCCGACCCGCGATTTCTACTTGAATGGGGAGTCGGTCGTCATCGAGCACGTCCCGGCTGCAAACACAGATGGCGACAGCCTCGTGCATTTCCGAGGTTCCGATGTCTTGGCGGTCGGCAATGTTTTCAGTCCTGATCGCTATCCGCCCATCGACATCCAGAACGGCGGCTCCGTCGGAGGCGTCATCACTGCGCTCAACCGGATTCTCGAGCTGACCGTCCCGGCGAGGCTGCAAGAAGGGGGAACCTATGTGATTCCGGGTCGCGGACGACTCTGTGACGAAGCCGACGTGGTCGAGTATCGAGACATGGTGACGATCGTGCGCGACCGGGTCCAGGATTCGATCAAGCGGGGCTTGACGTTGGAGGCGGTCAAGAACGCCAAGCCGACTCGGGACTATGACGCTGCTTACGACGCGGAGACGGGCAACTCGAGCCCCGACGGGTTCGTAGAAGCCGTGTACAGAAGCCTCAGCGGACGAGTGGAAAAGCAAGTGGAAAAGTAGAAAAGTGGAAAGTGGAAAAGTGGAAAAGTAAGACGAGAAGTTCAGGTAAGTGCCTGGCCTTCGCGGCGTTCTGCGTCGCGCTCTCTACACTTGCGGGAGCGCAAGGTGCGCCAGCGGGCCGAGGGGGGCCGCCCCCTCAAGGCGGTCGAGGTGCCCAGCCGCCGCGAACGCCGCGAGAGGCTGCGCCTGTTGACTTCACAGGTTACTGGGTGTCGGTGGTGACCGAGGACTGGCGATGGCGGATGGTCACGCCGGCCAAGGGAGATTTCGCCGGTGTCCCGCTCAACCCGGTTGCGCGAAAGCTGGGCCTGGCCTGGGATCCCGCTAAGGACGAAGCCGAGGGCAACCAGTGCAAGGCGTATGGCGCGGCAGCGATCATGCGCATACCGGGCCGCGTGCACGTCACGTGGCAGGATGACAGCACGCTGAAGGTTGAAACCGACGCCGGCACGCAGACACGCCTGTTCCGGTTCGGCGCCAAGACGGCGCCAAACACGCCGGCGAGCTGGCAGGGCCACTCGGCTGCCCAATGGGAAGGGATCGTTCGCGGGCCAGGCGAGCCCGACTTCCTGCCCATCGGACTGAACCCTCGTGAAGGACTGCGCGGCCGATCGCTCGAGGTGATCACGACGAATCTGCGGCCGGGATATCTGCGAAAGAACGGCGTGCCTTACAGTGCACGGACCACGGTGCACGAATACTTCGACCTCTCCACGGAGCGCAACGGCGACACCTGGTTCGTCGTCACGACCATCGTCGAGGACCCCGAGTATTTGACGACTCCGTTTGTGACGAGCACAAACTTCAAGAAGCAGGCTGACGCGACAGGGTGGAACCCAACCCCCTGCACGGCCAGATAGGCCTGCTCAGGCGGGGTCCTGCTCTGGAGCGAAGCAAGACTGCTTTCAGTCCGTCGCCGGCCGTTCGCCGCCGGCCAAACGTAGGCGGGCTTTGTCGACGTCGCGGTGGAACACGAAGAGGCGATCGGCGATCCCGTCTGGGTCGGTGAAGTTGTACTGCTTGCCCTTTCGCAGTTTGATGCGCAGGTTCTTGTCCTGATAATCCACCTGGAAGGCCTCCAGGTCTGCGAGCGCCGCGTTAAAACGGTCGTCGGCGTCGGCAGTCTCGTAGCGCAGACCTTGGGCCGATGCCACGAGCTGTCCTCTGCACGAACCAGTGCGATGCTTGTGGACCACGGCGATTCGCACGTCGAGACGGACTTCGCGAAACCGTAGCATCAGATCACGAGGACCCGGCTCGACGTCGATGGCCCGCGCGATCCCCTCGAACCCCTCGGCCGACACGTTGAGCTGATGCGTTCCTGGCTTCAGGTTCTCCGCGGTTACGGGTGCCATCCCAACGAACTGGCGGTCGATGAACACCTGCGCACCCGGTACGTCGGTTTCGATGCGCAACGTCCCCACTTCGGGCGCGGCTTCGACCGCCACAGTCTCGGGTGCCGGCGCCGGCGGCGGAGACTCGCGTCGCGCTGACCGACGGCCGGGCTCGGCCGGCGGCGCGGCCGGCGACGAAGACGGCGCCTCACGCGCCTCTTCGGACGCGCGCGGCCCCGTTGGCGTGGCGTCCGGCTTCGGGGCCGACGGCTGCATCAAAGTGACTACGAAGTACGCGCCCGCCGCGAGCACGACGGCGGACGCGACCACTGCTAGAACACGAGGAAGCACGAACGGATTCTAATCCGGTTCGCTCACCGCCCGAGGTTCCCGTTCGGCAAACGTGATGATGTAGCCGTCCGGATCCGAGAACGCGAATTCGGTCAGCCCATACCACTGCTCGACGAGCGGCATGACTATGGGCACACGATCCTTGAGTGCCTCGTAAGATTCTCGAACGTGTTCCATCTCGATGAAGAGCGTGAGCGTGCCACCGATGGGACGGCCCTTGAACGCGGGGTACTCGGCATCGGCAGGCTCCCGCGCGTTGAGAAACACTTGCACGGAGCCGGAGCTCACGACCGCAAAGACGTAAGGCGCACGATCGGGCACGGTGGACTGCAAGGCCAAGCCGAGAACGTCGCGATAGAACGCGATGCTCCGTTCAACGTCGGCAACGACCAGGTTGGGTGTAAGCGTCTTCAGATGGTGAGGCATGGCACACCTTTCTCGTGTGCTCGCGTGATGCCTACATCCACGAACCCGGCGAGATCGAGTGGGTAGGTAGGAACCCTGATTCCGTTCCGAGGCAGGTTCCGCTAGGTGCAAAGACAAAATATCACAGCGCCGTAGTGAGCAACAGACCCTTTCGGATGTCAGGCACTTCCAGCACCCGTGTCGAGCCAGCAGGTGGTGGCGATTCGATCGCCCACACGAGCGCGCGAATCATCTGCTGGAGAGTGACCAGTCCCAGGCGACGCGCGCCGTCGCGTGTCGAGGGAAGCCACTCGGCGACCGCATACATGGGCACGAGCACGACTGGCCACCAATGCCCGGGCCCAAGCACGTACCACGGACGGAGAATCGTAGCAGTGAGTCCCGATTGCCGTATCGCCGCCTCCCCGGCGGAGCGGACCTCGATGTATTCCTTCATCATCGGCGCGGGATGGGCGACGCTGACGTAGACGATGTGCGCGGCGGCACCCGCTGCGGCCGCTGCGACGGTCACACGAATCGATGGCAGATCTACGCGGAGAAACTCGGATGCTTTCGCGGGAGACGGGTGAGGCGTACCAACGAGGTGGACGATCGTGTCGCGGGATCCGATCGTCCCCCGGAACGATTCACCGTTGAGCGCGTCGCCGACAACGACGCTCGCCCCGGCGGGGACGCGGCCTGACGAAGAGGCACGAGTGAGCACGCGCACGCGATGGCCACGTTCGAGAAGCGCAGGCACAAGGCGCTGCCCCATGTAGCCTGTGCCACCGGTTACCAACACGTCGCGCGCGGTCACCGGCCAAATGCTCGCATGGCCCGTTGAAAGGCGCTAGACTGAATTGTGCGATCCGGCCCTCTCGTACGTCGACGCATCGTGCTGCTCCTGCTCGGGCTTGCTGCCCTTGCCGTGGCCGTGACGGTCGAGGCACAGTTCAGGCAACGCGGAGGCGGCGGTCGCAGCTTCTTCAGCGCGCGCTTTGCCACGCCCGCGGACTTCGACGGCGCCTTTCATTTCTGCCGGGTCGTGTTCCGAAGCGACGTCAGAGGCGACGGGGGCGGCTGGAACGTCGACTACCCGCGCGCCGACATCAACCTGTCGATTCGGCTCGGCGAGCTCACCCGCGCCAACATCAGCATGGCGGCCGATGGCGAGCCGAATCCCTTGCTCGTCCGGCTCACTGACGACGCGCTGTTTCAGTGCCCATTCATCATGATGACCGAGGTCGGGTCGGCCTTCATCGACGAGCGCGAGGCCGCGCGACTCCGCGAATACCTGCTCAAGGGTGGGTTTCTGTGGGCCGACGACTTCTGGGGTACGTTTGCCTGGGATTGGTGGGTCGAGCAGCTCGGCAAGGCGCTCCCGCCCGGAGAGTTCCCTATCGTCAATCTGCAGAACAACCACCCGCTGTTCCAATCGCAGTTCGTCATCAAGCAGACACCCCAGATCGCGTCGATCAACTTCTGGGCCGGCAGTGGGGGCTCGACCTCCGAGCGCGGGGCCGACAGCGCCATTGCAGAATCGCGTGCTGTGCTCGACAGCCACGGCCGCATCATGGTGCTGATGACGCACAACACCGACCTCGGCGACTCCTTCGAGCGCGAAGCCGACGATCCGCAGTATTTCTATCTGATGTCGGTGCCGGGCTATGCGTACGGCGTCAACGCCCTGCTTTATGCGCTGACGCATTGAACTCTTCGCGGGGCCGAGAGACCCGCCCTACGAGCCGCCCTCGTCGTGTCCGGGCAGTTCTCGAGTCCCGAGCCCTAAGCCCTAAGCCCTAAGCCCCGAGTCATACAGCGGTCCCTCGTGCACAAGCTCGGCGATTGGCTTGCGGCTGCTTGGGATCTCGCGTGCGCGATGTGACTCGGGAAGATCCTCCATCCGACCAGGCCTTCCAACCGCTGCCATCGCATCGACATGAAACTCGTCTGGAAGTCTCAACATCGTCTTTGCGCGAGCGTAGTCAAACCCGGCCATGCCGTGAACCACCAAGCCGTTCAGCCAGCCCTGGAGCGCAAGGCTCATCCAGGCAGCGCCCGTGTCGTACGAGTGAGTGACGAGGGGACGACCGGTCCCTTCTCTGACGGTCCTCGACGCGAACACGAAGAGCGCGGCAGCCCGATGACACCACGCTTTATTGGCATCGACCAACAGGTCAAAGAACAGGGGCCAGTGCTCGGTGTCGCGACGGGCGTAGAAGAGGCGCCACGGCAAAGTGTTGCCGGCCGACGGCGCCCACCGGGCGGCTTCGAACAGGCTGAAAAGCGCCTGCTCGTCTATCGACTCGCCCGACATCGCTCGGGGCGACCATCGGTCGAGAAAGAGGGGGTCGATTGTGTAGTCCGCTTTCCGGACGTCGCTGCCTTTGATCACGCGGTCAGTACCCCAGGCGCAGGAATCCCTCCTGAGAGCCATTGACCGAGCCCTTCTCCAGCCACTCGAGGGAGGCGCGAAACAAAAGAGTGTGAGGCTTTTCCCACATCGCATTGTGCGACGCGCATCCGAGATCGACAAAAACTTTCTGCTTCGACCCAAGGTCGGCGTGGAGATCTCGCACGCGTTCGGGAAGTACTTGCTTGTCGTGGATCCCCGCCACCATCAAGGTGGGCGCCATGGTTTTGCCAACCGTTACCGTATCCCATCCCCACGTCGTGGTCTGCGGGGCGCGGCGCACGCCGGTTCCCCACGTCGCCCCCACGGGATCTGATTCGAGCATTTGCGACCACACGGTGTCGCTGACCCGCGGCTCGTACTGATCGGGACAGCCAACCTGGCGATTCCAGTTCGCCTCGAACTCCGCGTGCGATTGCGTGTTGAACGTTGCCCCGTCGGCCGGAAGCTTCGCCGGCGCGGCGGCCGGGCTCGTGCGGTTGTAGGCGGGAGCAAGCAGCACCAGTCGATGCACTTTCTGCGGGTTTCGCGCGGCATAGCCTCCCGACCTGGGTCCTCCAAGCGACCACGCCACGAGACTGACGCGCTCCACGCGACGCAGTGCACGGATGTAGTCGACCGCCGCTCCCACATCGTCCCAATCCGAGGCGATTGTGGTGAGCGCATGTGGGTACGTCGGTGCGCAGGGCGCGGGGATCAGCGCCGGAACGAACGCAGGCTGCGAGTTGGGGGCGAGGTTGCACGGGTCGTTCATCGGCGCAGGTCGCGTGGATCGGCCGTAGCCCGTCATGTCCACCGAGAACACGTCGAACCCCGCGCGCGCGAGGTACGCCATCCAGCTGTAGTCCTGGTACGGCACGTCGAACGCCACCTCGGCGGGAGTTCCAGCGCCGTGTACGAACAGGACGACTCGATCCGCGAAGCTCGCCGTGCGAAGAGCGGCGCCGGCATTCACACGCTCGCGGAGATAGACCTGCGCAGGCTGCCCCGCGATCGCCGGCACGGTCGACTTCACCCGAACGAAGTGGTCGACCGTCAGGATCCGCTCGCTATCGTCGCTAACGACGACCGTTCCGAACAGCACAGAGGCAAGTAAGACCGACGCGGGTAACCTCATGGTGATAGTCCTCGATAACCCCCAATTCCCAACACCCAACTCCCAAAAGCTCGAAAGCCGGGCTCCTGGAAGTTGGAACTTGGGAGTTGGGAGTTTAGTCGGGTCTAGTGTCGGGCCGTTCGTATGTGCTCGCGCAGCAGATCGCGACCGAAGTCTCCGTTGAAGTCTCGCCAGACCGAGTGCACGTGATTGCCATCGTTCTGCGTGTTGTCGAACTCAATGAGAAACGTCGGCCCCTGTACACGGTAGTAGTGTTTCTGGCCGCGCTCGATCGGTCCGCCCCACGCGAACGTCAGGTTCTCCACTCCCGCGGCCTTGATCTTAGCGAGGCGCTCGGCCGCGATGTCGGTGGCCATGAGTCCGGCGTACGAGTCGATCACTCGCATCAGCAGATCACGCTGCGCGACGGTCAACGCCGACGCCTTGATGCCGACAGGAGAAAGCGGACTGACGTCCACTTTGTTCTGAGTCACGATTTCATTCGGTGCCACGCCCGCGATCACAGCGGCGCTCCGTTGAGCCGCATCGAGCGCCGTGACGAGGGCCCGCCCCGAGTCCTCCTGCTCCCCGAGAAGGCGCTTGCCTTTCTCCGGGCCATCGCGCACTTCGGCAGGGTTGGTGCCTGCAAAGGACGGCGTGCTCGCCACTGCCGTTCCGTTCACGACGGTGAAGTGCAACGACACGTGATGGCCTTCGACTCGCCAGCTCCACGTGCCTTGAGCAGACGGAGTACCGAAGACCGAGAAGCGATAGAGCACCGGGTCGCGATCCATCGAGGTGGAACGCTCGATCTGGCGGAGGACGCTCTCGAGCTGAATGATCGACGTGTAGGTGAGATACCCGCGGTCGCTCAACCCGGTCTTCAAGAAATCGTACGCGAGCTTCCGCTGGGGCTCGGTCATCTCTTTCAACACCAACCCGTTCCGAGGGAAAGACTCGGTAGGGATGTAGTTCCAGCGAAAGCGCTCCTGTGCCTCGAACGCAAAGGTAGCCATCTTGCGTTGCTCGGGAGAGAGCCCCGCTAGGAACTTCGTGGCAGCCGTCGTCATCGAAGCCGATGACCGCTGCGCTGACAGAACGGCACCCGCGCACAGCGCGGCCAAGAGAACGAGAGCAACAACCCAACGCGGGGACTTGAAGCGGCTCATAGGCACCTCGTTCGACTCACAGAATGTTGGCGGATGGTACTACGGCTCAAGGCCTGAGCCCTAAGCCTTGAGCCCTGAGCCCTAAGCCCTAAGCCCCAACCCCTGAGCTTCCGCAAGGAGCCGGATGCTAGCATGATCCCGGGAGACGACATATGAGACGGGTGGCCCTCTTCGTCTGGGTGACGATCGCCGCGGGAATCTGCGGCTGCGACGAGAGTCCGGTCGCTCCGACCGCGCTCCGAGACGTGACGTGGAAGCTCGAATCCATCGAACGCGCTGGCTTGCCGATCCAGGTCATCCCGAACCCGGAGCAGTACACCCTGCGGCTCGAAAGCGACGGCCGGGCCAACATTCGCGCCGACTGCAATGGCTGCAATGGGGGCTATACGTTGAGCGGCGCCTCTTTCTCGATCGCACCGCTCGTGTGCACGCGCGCGTTTTGCGGCCAGGCATCCCTCGATGCCAGCTACATGGCGGCACTCCAGGACGCGCAGACTGTGGCTGCGACCCCCTCACAGTTGGTCATGCGAGGCAACGGCGTCACGCTGCGTTTTCGGAACTAAGAAGAACGGTTCTCAGGTTCTCGGGTGCTCGGGTGCTTGGGTTCCGGTTCAGGGTGCTCGGGTGCTTGGGTGCTTGGGTTCCGGTTCAGAGTGCCCGGTTCTGGGGTGCACGCTTCGAGAACCGAACCTGAGAACTGGAACCCGAGCACCGGAACCCGAGCACCAGAGCACTTGAGAACCCAAGAACCGTTCTGTATATGATGTAGCCTCTCATTCGTTCCAGGAGGGCTCCGTGGCTGATTCCATCGACCACTCTGACAAGAATGCTTTGGGTCGACGTGATTTCTTCAAGGGCGCCGCCCTGGGGACCGCCGGCCTCGTGGTGACCCACTCGGGAGCGGAAACAGAAGCCGCGCCAATCCCCGCCGCTCGACCCGCCGTCATTCTCCCGACCGAAGCGCAGGAGTTCGGTTACGCTGACGCGCAAGCAGCGGCCTCGGCACCGGGCGCGCCCGCGGCCCCAGCGTCGGCAATGCAGCCGGCGTCGGACTTCATGGTGGACGTGCTCAAGAAGATCGGTTTCGAGTACGCCGCGATCAACCCCGGATCCACGTTCCAAGGTCTCCACGAGTCGCTCGTCAATTACGGTGGGAACTCGGCGCCTGAACTTCTGACGTGCCTCCACGAAGAGTCGGCACTCGCCATGGCGCACGGCTACGCGAAGGCTGCCGGCAAGCCGATGATGGCCGTCGTCCATGGAACCGTTGGCCTGCTGCACTCGTCGATGGCGCTCTTTCAAGCCTGGGCCGACCGTGTGCCTGTGTTCATGATCGTCGGGCATCACCGTAACCCGTCCGGCGTGATCAATCGCCCTCACAGCGCCCAGGACATGGGCCTGCTTGTCCGCTCCTTCGTGAAGTACGACGACGAGGCCACCACGCTTGAACGGTTTGCCGAGTCCGCGATGCGGGCGTACCGGATTGCGATGACGCCGCCAATGGGGCCGGTGCTCCTCACCGTCGGCGCCGAGCTGCAGGAATCTCTGCTGACACGCGGGAGCGTACGCATTCCCGAGCTGACGCTGTCATCGCCGCCACAAGGTGATGCCAACGCGGTACGCGAAGCGGCGCGATTGCTTGTGAACGCTCAGACACCTCTTATTCAGATCGCCAAGCTCGGGCGCACCCCGAAGGCCTGGGATCTGCTCATCGAGCTTGCCGAAACGGTTCAGGCCCCTGTGGACGTCCTCGGATACTCCTCGTGGCAGAAGTTCCCATCGTGGCATCCGCTCTATGGCAACGGCGGACGAGGGTACACACCCGACCTAACACTTGGACTCGAAGTCAACGACATGTCGGTTCAGGCACGTGCGGCTCGAGCCAACGGCCGAAAAACAATCAGCATCTCGTCGGAGCACCTGTTCCAAGGGAGCAACATCCACGATTTCGGGCGGTACGCAGACGTCGATCTGGCAATCGCGGCGGATGCCGAGGCGACGCTCCCCGCGCTCATTGAGGAGATTCGCCGTCTCGTGACACCTGAGAAGAAGACCGCGTTCCAAGCGCGCGGCGTGAGAGTGGCCGCGGCGCACAAGGAAGGGCAACTCGCGGCGATTCAGGAGGCCCGGTACGGGTGGGAGGCGAGCCCCGTCAGCGTGCCGCGCCTAATCGGCGAGCTTGCCGAGCAGATCAAGAACGACGACTGGGCCATCGTCTCTGGACACCAATTCACCGGGGACTGGCAGCGCCGCCTGCTGAATCACGACAAGCCGTATCGTTACAACGGTGACTGCGGCGGGTTTGGCATCGGCTACGACACGCCGGCATCGGTGGGTGGGGCCTTGGCGCACAAGAAGCAGGGGCGATTGTCGATCGGGATCGTCGGCGACGGCGACCTCAACTTCGCCCCCGGGGTCCTGTGGACGGCCGTCCATCATCAGATCCCGCTCCTGCTCATCGTGCACAACAATCGTGCCTATCACGCCGAGGTGATGATCATCCAGCGGATGGCCGGCGTCCGCGCGCGTGGGTCCGGGCGGTCACACATCGGTAACGTCATCAGCGATCCCAACATCAACTACGCGCAGATGGCGAAGGCGTACGGAATGTACAGCGAAGGACCGATCGAGAATCCGAAGGATCTGGCGGGCGCCTATCAGCGAGCGCTCGCCAAGGTACGTGCGGGCGAACCGGCACTCATCGACGTGGTGTCTCAGCCTCGGTAGAGGATGCCATGACACATCGCACGGCCGCAATCGCTGCCCTCGCCGTACTCCTCTCCGTCGTCGCCAGGGCCCAGGCACCCGCACCGACCGGCGACGTCAAGCGCGGGAAGGATCTCTTCGAGAAGAGCCTGCGATGCTACGCCTGTCATGGCTTCGACGCCCAGACCGGGTCCCCGCGTCTGGTACCCATGGGCCGCAGCCAGGAGGCCTTCCTCGCGTACGTTCGAAAGCCAGCAACGCCCGGCATGCCGTCGTTTGCAGACGCGCCTGAGCGTGACCTCATCGACGTCTATGCCTACATCCGCTCGATTCCACAAGCGGCGCCTCCGGTCGACGGCATTCCGATCATCAAGAGCATCCTGGACCGGAGAACCAAGGCCAACTAGGTTCTTGTGAGGCCGAACCGTCGATCGCTCAGCGTTGGGATTTTGTTCAGTGCCGTTCTGGCATGTGCACCGGTCTACGCGCAGGCCCCGCCAGCTGGACCACCACCACCGCCGCCGGTCTGGGCCACAAGCGTCGGCGCCGGCCTTGCCCTCACGAGCGGCAACGCCGACACCATGAACGTCAACCTTACATTCACCCTCACGCACGATCCGGCGAACCCTCATCTTGTGAAGGTCGAGGCTCTCTACCTTCGCGGCGAGAGCGAGGGCGACCTCGTAGTCAACCGATCGGCGTTCAGCCTGCGCGAAGAGTACACGCTGTCGGAACGGACGCTGGTCTTTGGCCAGCTCCGCTACCTGCACGATACGTTCAAAGAGATTGACTATTTGATCGCCCCGATCGCCGGAGTCGGCTACAAGATCATCAGTGTCCCGACCACCGCGCTGACAGTGGACGCCGGAGTTGGCGGAGTGTGGGAAAAGAATCCCGGCCTCGATACCAGCGGTAGCGGGGCGATCAACCTGGGCCAGAACTTCTCGTACAAATTCTCGACAACCTCAACGCTCACTCAAGCCATCACCGGTCTCTGGAAGACGAGTGACTTCGGTGACGTGCTCTACACCGTCAGGGTGGGGGTTGCGGCCGCGCTCACCACGAAGAGCCAGCTGAAAGTGGAACTGCTCGAGACCTACAAAACGTTGCCACCGTCCCCGAGCGTCCAGAAACAGGACGTCGCGCTCTTGACCAGTCTCGTCTACGCTTTCTGATCCGTTTCGACCAGAGTCTCGACACACCTGGAGGCGCACATGCTCAAAGAATTCAAAGAATTCGCGATGCGCGGCAACGTCCTCGACATGGCCGTCGGCATCATCATCGGCGCCGCGTTCGGCACCATCGTCACCTCGCTCGTGGCCGACCTGATCATGCCCCCGATTGGGCTCATCCTGGGCGGCGTCGATTTCACGAATCTGTTCGTGGTGCTGCGCGAGGGCACGAAGCCTGGTCCCTACTTGGCCTTGACCGATGCAAAAGCGGCGGGCGCCGTCACGCTGAACTACGGCGCGTTCGTCAACACCATCGTCAGTTTCGTGATCGTGGCGTTTGCGATCTTCATGATGGTCAAGGGGATGAATTCCCTGAAGAGAGCGGAACCCACGGCGCCCCCAGCGCCGCCGACCAAAGATCAGATCCTGCTTGCCGAGATCAGAGATCTCCTCAAGAGCAGATAGACATCGTTCGGACACGCGGCCTTGGTTATCGCATCCCCTCTACTTTCTTCTTCCAGAGATCCCAGGCGCGACCGTATTCGTTCGGATCACCCATGCGCATCTTCGCCTCGTCGAGCTGCACGTACGTCAGCTTGCCGCCGAGCGCAATCGCCTGCATCTGGGCGCGTGCGTTGATATCAAGGTAGACGCTTCGCCCGACGACGTTGGCCAGAGAGTTGGCGACGACGACGGCACCGTGCCCACGCATGAGGGCCACGGGCTTGGGCCCGAGGGTCTGCGCCAGCGACCGCCCGAGTCGCCCGTCACGAACCAGGAGGTCCGTCGGACCAGCGCCCGCCCGAATGTCCCACACGGGGACACCTTCCGCGACGAAGGCCGCCATGTGGTACATCGCGCGCATCGGCACGTCGGAGTCGGCAAACGGAATGAGCGACTGCGTATGGCAATGCACGATGGCGACGACGTCAGGCCGCGAACGGTAGATCTCGCCATGGATGAACCGTTCGAGGTACGAGGTGCGGCCCTGTGCATCGATCGGCTGGCCGTCGAGGTCTGTACTCCATGATGTCCGCAGCCGTCACCAGTGCAGGAGCGATCGAGCGCGCCAGCAAGTAGCGATCCGGCCGCTGCGAGTTCCTCATGCTGACGTGTCCCATTCCGTCGAGCACTCCCTCCATTGCCAGAATGCGATTGGCGGCAACGAGATCGCCGATGGTTGAAGACGGACCGGATGCCTGCCTTCCGGCCACGGGAGCTGCCGACACCGCGGCAATCAGCCCGGCACACAGCACGAGACACGCACGCAGATTATTCATGATCGACCTCATGGCAACGCGAAAACGTAAAGCGCGTTGTACGCTCGGTTCGGCTTGATTCCCGCTTGATCCATCAAACCACCGCTCAGGAGCCCACTGCCCGTGAACACCGCCACGTACTGTTTTCCGTTCACGGCGTAAGAAATTGTGCTGTTCTGGATGGGACCTCCGAGCGTCTGCTCCCATATGATCTTCCCAGTGCGGGCATCGAACGCGCGGAGCTTCTGGTCGAGGTCGCCCCAGAAGACAAGATCGCCAGCCGTCGTAAGCACCGCGCCGTTGCTCGGCGCGCGACCTTTGTGAATAGGTACCATCTCGCCGGTCGCCGCGTTGATCTTCATCAACCCCGCCCAGGTGTTGAGATCCGAGCCTTCTCGAGGGATGCCGACACGCCGTTCAGGCGGCTGCCTGTTGGGCCCTGCAGTCGTCATGTCGATGCAGTTCTCGAGATACGGGACGAACAGTGAATTCAGGCCGGGGTGGTACGACGTGGGCCACCAACTGCGCGTGTTCCAGTAACAGATCACTTTCCGCTCACCCGGGCCGCTGAACATGACGTTCTTGTTGAGCTCTACGCGGCCGGTCTTGCCATCGATGTTGGAGATCAGAAAGTTCGGCGTATCGAACGGAAAGGGGTTCGCCCAGAGGAACTGACCTGTTCCGCGATCGAGCGCGAAGATCCCGCCGCCCTCCCCAACCATGAGTGCCACGTCGCGCTGTTCGCCACGACGAACATCAGGGTTGATCCACTTGACGAACTTGGGATCCGGGCTCACGGCCGTGCGAATCAAGGTTCGCTCGTGCGGATAATCCTCGTCCCAGTCGTCTCCCGGCAGATGCTGGTAGTACCACACGAGCTTGCCCGTGTCGGCGTTGAGCGCCACGGTGGAGTTGCTGTACAGATCGGCGGGCGAAGAAGTTGGGATCGCGCTCGAGTTTCCACCATGCCGATCGGCGCGAGTATTGGGCGTCGGGTTGGCAACACCCCAATAGACCAGACGGCGAACCGGGTCGTACCCGCCCGGCAGGCCCCACGTGGACGCCGCTCGTGTGGCTTCGGGGGCGCCGCCCCACGTCTCGCCGCCGGGTTCGTTGGGCCCCGCCGCGGTGTAGAACCGCCAGACCTCGACGCCGGTCTTAGCATCGTGTGCCGCGATGTAGCAGTTCTCACGTCGCGGCGCGCACGACCGACCGGTGATGACTCTCCCTTCGACGACGATCGCGCCAGCCGTCATTCCTCCGGTGGTCTTCGTCTCCCACCGAATCTCTCCCGTGCGGGCGTCCAGCGCCACGATGAATCCGTCTGGGGACGTATAGAAGACAAGGTCCTCGTAAATGGCGATGGTCTTGGCCCGGGAGTTTCCCGATGGCCGTCGATGCTCCCAGATGAGCGCCCCTGTCGTCGCGTCGATGGCCTGGAGCACCGCACCAGGAAGCATCAGATACATCACGCCGTCGTGGACGATGGGGATGCTTTCGTGCGGACCAGAGCCAAGTTCCTTCTTGAACACTTCGCGCAACTGCCCCACGTTCTGCCGCGTGATCTGCTTCAACGGGCTGAAGCGCTGCGCGTCGTACGTCCGGCTGTACATCAACCAGTCGTCTGGACTGGGTTTGAGCAGCATCTCGGTCGTGACAGGCGTGAAGGCCGGCCGCTGGGCGTGCGCAACTGCCGCGGTCACGAGAATCGCCGCAAACACGGCTGACACTGCACGTTTCAAGGTCATCGCTTCCTCCGGCCGGTCCAGAAGGACCGGGCCTACTTGCTTAAGCCCTAAGCCCTAAGCCCTAAGCCCTAAGCCCTGAGCCCTGAGCCCTGAGCCCTGAGCCCTCCTCACGCAACCGCCAGCACACGCAGTGGGCCACCCGTCGCACCTTCGTGCTTCGGTGCACCAACGATGATAGTGGCGCCCGACGGCGGCAACGTTGCGAGATTTGCCATCAGCTCGATCCCATACTTGCCCGCACCCAGGAGTACGAGATGCGCGACAAACTTCTGGACACGCGCCACATCCAGGCTGAGCGTATCCGTCCCCACACCGACGATGTCACGCTCTTGGACGAGAAAGCGAGCGGCAGCCTCGCTGACCCCAGGGGCGTGCATCATGCCCTTGGCATCGCGATTGAGAAACCTGGCCGGCATGTTGACGCGCGCGTCCCAACCGGAATGCATCGCCACGAAGGCGCCTGCGGGGATGCGGCCGTTTCGCTTCTCCCACCCTCTCAGATCGTCGACCGTCAGGGTCGCATCCGCGTTCCGCGCCGCTCGCGCGGCGATCGACACCACCACCAGCGGCGCAATCAATTGGTCCACCGGAAGCCGATCGGCCGTAACGGCGCCGTCTACAAAGTGCACCGGCGCGTCCAAGTGCGTGCCGGTGTGCTCGTCAAACGTGATCTCCTGGGCAAAGAAGCCGTCTTTCGCAATCGTGAAGCGCTCGCGGATCTGCATTGGCCTGAACGCTGGAAACACGGGAAGCCTGGGAGAGAACGTGTGTGTCAGATCGAACACGCTACGGAACCCACGCTCGAGTCGGAGGGGTCGCTGTTGTGCTCCGGGATTCGCGGACACAGCGACAACTCCTGCAACGGCGCCCGCGATCCGGTTCATGAAACCGCGGCGCGAAAGCTCTTGCGTGACAGAGGAGATGACCGACGGCGTACACATGCTCCTTACCCTCGCTCGACGATCAGGCTGAAGAACCGACGCCGGTTCTGGTTCACGACATGTTTCGGCACGTACCTTCCTCCGCTGACGCGCCCGATGCTAACACGACGCCTTCCGCAGTGAGCAGTGCGCCTCGCGCGGCGAGTCTTTCTTAAAGATCGCCTCTTGATCGGACGACACGTGGATCACGTCGGTGTCGCGCCGAACGTGTTGGAGATTGCATGCACTCCGTCGGTCGCCACGTTTTTACGACCACACTTTTCGTCGTCGCTGTGACAATTCCGTCGATTGCGCAGGATCCATCTGCACAGGAGTCGTCGGAAGTTCCCGTGTTCCGCTCGAGTGTCGATCTCGTCTCGATGGCGGCCGTCGTTCGCGACTCGCGCGGCCGCGTGGTCTCTACGCTCCTCAGGGAAGACTTTGAAGTGCTCGACGACGGGCTCCGTCGACCGATTCTCGATCTGCGCAGCGAGTCGGCCGCGCCGGCGAGCGTCGCCATCCTCGTAGACGGCAGCGGCAGCATGCGACTCGGCGCCGCGCTCGCGGCATCGCGAGTCATCTCGAATGCGATCATCGCCAGCCTGAATCCGAGTCGCGACGACGTCGCGCTGTTCGCGTTCGACACGCGCCTGCTGCTCGTGCAGGACTTTACGCGGGATCTCGATAGAGCCCGCGCGCGGCTCGAAGAGCTGGGTGCGTGGGGGTCCACGTCTCTGTTCGACTCGATCGCCGGCACGGCTGGCATCGTCTCGAAGCGCACAGCCAACCGGCGAGCCGTCGTGGTGCTTACCGACGGTGCCGACACCACCAGCGAATACAGTGCTAACGAAGTCTCCGCGATCGCGAGCTCAGTCGATGTACCGATCTACGTGTTTGCGCTCTCACCACAGCCGCCCTCGGAAGACACGGTCGCGATCGGCCGCAATGCGACGCTCGCCAATCTCGCGCGCTGGACCGGCGGCGACTTTCTCGACGCAAGCACTCCGGTTGCGATGACCAAAGCCATCGGACGGCTGGTCGAGGAGCTCCGGCATCAGTATGTGATCGCCTTCGAGGCGTCGCGTGAGGGCGGATGGCGCACTGTGCAGCTCAAGACCAGGAAGCGCGGCCTCACCGTTAGAACTCGAGCCTGGTATATGGCGGGGGCGGGAGACTAGAACGAACCGAAAGGTTCTAAGGTTCTTGGGTTCTCGGGTGCATGGGTTCCGGTTCTCGGGTTCGAGTGCTCAGGTGCATGGGTTCCGGTTCAAGGGTTCATGGTTTCGGGAATTTGGCTCGTTGAACCCGAGCACGCTGGCACCCGAGAACCCAAGAACCAGAGAACCGGAACCTGAGCACCTGAGCACCCGAGAACCCATGAACCCATCAACCCCGTGTATGTTTGTGTGTGCCCCACGCGCGCCGCACGTCGTCTCGCAACTATCGGTACCTCCTCGGTGATAGTCCCCCTGAAGCTGCACGTTTACGGCGGCAGGCTCGGTTGTGGGACCCAACTGCCCATGCCCTCTTCGACCGCCTGAAGATCCGGCGCGGTTGGAAGATTCTCGAGATCGGTCCAGGGCAGGGCTCGCTGCACCTCGAGCTGCGCAGACGCGCCCACGGACCCGTGGACGCCGTGGAGCCATCGACGACATTCACCAGGCGCCTCGGTGCTCTCTGCGCGCGCGACGGCTTGGGAGAAGGCCGTTCGTGGCAATCCACGCTGGTTGAGACCCCTCTGCCCCGCCAGCATTACGACCTTATCTTCGCGCGATGGGTCTTCTTGTTCCTGCCGAATCCACAGGCACACGTGAAGAAGTTGGCCTCCGCGCTCAAGCCGGGAGGCGTACTCGCGATCGAGGACTACCAACGAGAAACCTTGAGGATGATCCCAGTGCCGAAGGAGTGGGCGGGCTTCCTTGCCGCGGATGCCGCATTCTTTGCCTCACAGGGTGGTAATGCGAGCATCGCGGGGGAACTTCCAACCTTGTTCGAGCGCGCCGGCCTGAAGGTTAGCGACACCAGGGCAACGGTCAAGACCGGACATCCGGGCTCGCCGGTATGGAGGTGGCTGTCCAGCTACTTCTTGCCAGTGATGGACCAGCTCGGCGACATCGAGCCCTTTACGCCCGTGGCCGCGCGAAATCTGAGGCGACACTGGCTCGTCGCCTCGCGCAGCCCCACCTCCCTCCTCATCGGGCCAACGCTCGTTGATGTCGTCGGGCGCAAACGAGCCGGTAGCTCGTCGTGAGTGACCTCGTAGGGCGGGTCCTGCTTTTCGGACCCGCCAGTCGCTGTTGGTTCGAATGAGAACCCGCTCTTCGGACCGCCGGTGTGAACTCCTACGGCGACGCCGGCAGCGGCGCTGACGCGTGGTCGATGAGGTAGACCCACTTTCCATCACGCTCGGCCTTCACGTCCGTGTAGCGGCCAACCACTTGTGTCGGCTTCCCATCGGGACCGGGAATGGCGATGCGAAACTTGCCATATCCAACGACGGCCTCACCGACGGGCATATTGTGCGATTCCGTGATCTCGAGCTGCCCGCCCTTTAGGCTGGCCGCCGTGCGCGCGTTGGACTCTCTGACCGCCGCGATGCCGCGCGCTTCCAACAAGTCGGGTGGAAACGAAGCAACGTCGGGGCTGTTCCAGTACAGCGTATTCAACGCGTCGACGTCGCCCTTGTTGAACGACTCGACAAACGCCCGGTCGAGGGCATCGGCGGCCTTCACCATGGCTTCAGGATCGGACGCTCTATTCTGAGATGCGCAGCCAAGCGTGACGCCAAGCATCCCGACGACGACGGCACAACCAACGACGCACCTCATGGTTTTGGCTCCTTATTATCGAATCGCGCGAACGGACCGGATGAGTAGACAACCTTCCCGCCAACCATTGTCAGTAGAGCCTCGATACCACCGACCTCTTCGACAGGCACGGTCATGTAGTCCTTCGACAGAACGGCGAGGTCGGCCAGCTTTCCCACCTCGAGCGATCCCCTCGTGTCGTCGTCATGCGAGAACCAGGCGCTGCCGAGCGTGTAGAACCGCAGGGCATCGATTCGGTCAGGGGTCTCGTGGGGTCCGCGTATCGCCACCCCTCCGACGGTCTTGCCGTCAAGGAACCACTGCAACGACGTGAACGGATTGTAGGACGCCACACGATGCGCGTCGGTGCCGGCGCCGATGTGCACGCCGATATGTTTGGCAGTCATGACGGGCGGAACCCGACTCGCAGCCTCGCGACCTGATTGGCGAAGAAGCTGTTCTCCGCCGAAGTACATGGCATCCTGCACCGTCCAGCCGACGCCGAGCGCTTTCATTCGCGTGAGGCTTCGTTCGGACGCATCGTTGAGATGCGCGATCGACCAACGCAGGCCGGCGATCGGCACCTCACGATTGACCCGCTCGAAGATCGTCAGTAATTGATCCACTGTTGCGTCGGGCCCCCAGTGCATCGTCAGCGTCATGCCGCGCTCGGCAGCCCACTTCACGATGTCGTAGTACTTCTCCTTCTCCGAATCGCTCGGCTTCGGATTGTTGTTCATCGCAACCGTGATCCGCTCACCGAGCCCATTGAAGTGGAGCATCTCATCTCCGAAGCCCATGGGTAACATCGCCGTCAGGCCCTTGAACTCTTCCATCTCCGATCCAGACACCTGGCCGTTCAGACTGTAGGCAACGCGAACCGTCATCTGTCCGTGCCGCCACACATCGAAGAGGGCTTCATAGTCGGATGCGAAAAGATTGTTGCCACCTGGATCGACGACGCCGGTCATGCCAAGACGATTGAGCTCACGAAAGAATGCCCGAGTGCCATCGACCTGCTGCGGAAACGTCGGCTTCGGCAGCTTGTCGAACAGAGCGACCACTGCCGCATTGTTGCCGCTGATGGCGCCAGTGAGACGGTTGTTGGCGTCTCGCTCCAGCTTGCCACCAGGCGGCAGGTCGGCGTCGGTCGAAATCCCAAGCGCTTTGAACCCCTCGTCAGTCATGACGATCCAGCCGTATCCGAGCTGGACGTAAACGGGATTGTTTGGAGCGGCTTCCTCGAGCTCGGCTTGGGTGGGCCGGCGTTTCTCAGCGAACTGCTGTTCGTTCCATCCGCCGGCGACGATCAACCAGGAACCGGGCTTCATCCGCTTCGAGGCGTCCGCAATTCGGCGCAGTGCCTCGTTGAGTGTGCGCGCGCCGATCCAGTTGACCTCCGTGCTGAAGCTGAGGGCTGCTCGGATCGCATGCAGGTGGGAATCAATGAGCCCCGGAATGACGGTTCGACCCTGAAGATCGATGGCTAGTGATCGTGGTCCGGCCAGCTGGCGAATATCGGCTGTGGTGCCAAGGGCGACGATCTTCCCGTCGCGAACCGCTATTGCCTGGCGGATCGAAGATTGCTGGTCTGCCGTGACGATCTTCCCGTTGAACAGGACGACGTCAGGCACCTGCCCCATCGACGGCAGGGCGTAGAGCATACTAAAGCAGAAGAACAGCATGGCCCTGAGCGCGCCTACGACCCAATATCGCGTCACTGTCACACCCCCTGTAAGTCGAGTCCATCATAGCCTTGGCTGGCGGAGGCACGACGTTCGCTTGCCGTTTCCCTCCGAACGATGATTTCTGGTCGATCAACGAAAAGACACGGGCTGCGCGGCGCGACCCGCCGCGTTTGTTACTCGGCGCGAAAGGCGATTTCCCGCTCAGTAAGGGACCGGAGCGCCCACCGCTGGGCCCAACGTGCGGGCTGGACCACGATCGGCGCGCTCATCGTCGTTGCCGCGGCGTGCAGCTCGGGCTCTTCAACACCGTCGACCCCGACCGGCCCGAGTCAACCGGCGCCGGGGCCGCCGGCACCCTCATTGACGGCGACGGTCACCATGACCTCGAGTGGCGTGAACCCTTCGGAGGTGACGATCACGGCCGGCGGTCGCGTGACCTTCATCAACAACGACGTTATCCCGCATGACGTCGCCGGTGGCCCTGATCCGGACCATCCAGATTGCCGGGAGATCGACGCCGTAGGATTCCTCACTCCAGGGCAGCGGAAGCAAACGAATGTTCTGGCAGTGGTACGCACCTGCGATTATCACGACCACAGCTTCCACTCGCCAATCTTCAACGGGCGCATCGTCATCCGCTGAGATGCCACAGGCTTGTCCGGGGACAGCCATCCTCATCGGACTCACTTCAATTGTCTGCGCGTTCGTCACGCCTCTGGCGGCGCAGGAGAGCGCGGAGCAACATTCCCACACGATGCCTGCCGTGTCGGAGCCGACAGCGTGGCAGTGGAGTGTCGACACGAACGCGTTTGTAGGCCTTAACCACCAACAGCGCAAGTTTCGCGACTTCAACGCTTTCGAATCGCAGAACTGGCTCATGGCAGTGGCGAAACGACCTAGCAAGAACGGTTCTCTCCTGCTGTCGTCGATGTTCTCGCTCGAGACGTGGACGCTTGAAGACCTTGGCTCCCCGCAAGTGTTTCAAACGGGCGAGACCTTTCACGGTGTCCCGCTGATCGACCGCCAGCATCCACACGATCTGATGATGGGCCTCGGCGGCGAGTACCCGGCGGACCGTGGGAACGCTATTGGTGCTCGCGGGTGCGGACATCGTTGGATCCCCGACGCTCGGCCCGCCTGCGTTCATGCACCGTCCGTCATCGGAAGGGAATCCACAGGCACCACTGGCACACCACTACCTGGATTCCACTCACACCACGCCAGGCGTGCTGCGCGGTGGGGTCGAACGTAGCGGCTGGCGCCTTGAGGGCTCGTGGTTTCACGGCAGGGAACCAGACGACAATCGCACCGATCTCGACCTCGGCCCGCTCGATTCGTATGCCGCTCGCTTCTCGTGGACGCACGGAGGGTGGTCGGCGCAGATGTCGGGGGGGCGTCTGAAGAAGCCGGAAGCGATTACCCCGTACGATGCCGACAAGCTCACGGCGTCGGTCGGATACACCAGTACCGGTGATCGTCGAGCGTTGTCATGGCTTGCCGCGTTCGGACAGAACCGAGAGATCCACGGCAACCTTGAAGCGTACTTGCTGGAAGCAAGCCTCCGCGCAACCCCCGTTGACACTACTTACATGCGTCTCGAGTCGGTCGCCAAGGACATTTTGGATGTTGGATTCCATGTTGGAGTCTTCCACCGCCATCGTCAGTCGCAGGTCAGCGCTTTCACCGCGGGATACGTTCGACGTGTCCTGACGATCGACGCTGGATCACTGGGGATTGGTGGAGATATCACCGTGTACCGTGTGCCGCTCAACCTGCAAGAGCCGTACGGGTCGCCGGTGTCACTGCATGTGTTCGCGCAATTCCGGTTCCGGAGCGGATCGACCGCGCTCCCCACGCACGTGCATTGAATAGCAGCCTTCGAAGGCGAGCTACGGCAGGCCGAGGAGTCTGGCAGGGTTCTGCTTCGACATGCGGTCGACGTCCTGCTGTGTGAGGCCCTTTCCGCGCAGAGCGACGAGAAACGCGCCGAAGCCGTCTGGCGGCAGGGCGTTTCCCTGTTGGCCAAGATCTGAGGAAAGGATGCAGAACTCCGGCCCGATCTTTCGGATCGCGTCGGCAAACCGAGTCATTCGTGGATCGGCGTCGGCGCCGGCGAGAGAGCCGCCGACGAACTCGATGAAGGCGCCCAATTTCGCTGCCTCCGCCATCTGAGGGACAGTCATCAGCACGGGTGCATTCATCGCGTGTGTCACGACCATGCGCTGAACACCTTGGCGACGAGCCTCGCGGAGCAGCATGAGGCCCTCCTGCGAGGATGAATGCCCGGTGGCGAGAACGAGGTTGTTCTTTGCGATGAGCGCGATGACCTGCTTCACCTGGGGCAGCAACTCACCGTTGCTCGAGACGCTGACAAACGGCCGATCCTCCTTCGAATAGCGCACTTGATTCTCGGCGTCGAAGGTCGGCATCCAGACGAGTCGCCCCCATCCACCCGTGACTTTCGTCATGTGCTCGACGGCCGCCGGGTTGATACCCCCGACCGTCAGGTTCAGGTCGATGCCTCCAAACACTTCCAGGTCGGGTACGACCTTGCGGACGAGGAAGGCCATCCCTGCGGTTGATTCGTAGTGATTCTTGAGGACCAGCCCGCGCATGTTCCGCGTGCGTGCGAGTTTCGCGACGTCAATCGCGTCGATCGACCGTGGGCGGTCGTCGGGAAGGCTGTGAACGTGAATATCGATTGCTCCGTTCAGGGCACCGGCAACATCCGGGGCATCTGCGCGTTGGTTGGCGCGAACATCACGACTGGCAGCCCATGCGCCTGCGAGTGCCGTGACGACGAGCAGCAGTCTGACGAAGGTCTTGGGATCACGGAACATCAGTGAGTGCCGGCGGCGGTCACGCCGTTACCGACAATGGACTGCATGACCGCGTTCTCGAAATCGCCGCGGATCTCTTGATTCGGCGTCTGCGTCATCAGGATGCCGACGATCTTCGTTTGCGGGTCTACCCAGAAGTGCGTGCCGTAGGCGCCGCTCCATCCAAAACTGCCCTGGGAGAGGAACGTGTTGCGCGCGATCGGGTCGCTCACCACGCGAACGCTCAGGCCGTAGCCCTCGCCCTTTGGACGGCCGGGAAGTGTGTCTGGCGCGTAGACCGACGCCATCAATGCCACCGTTCGGTCACCCAGGAAGCGCTTGCCGTTCAACTGTCCGCCGCCAAGCAACATCTGCGCGAACTGCAGATAGTCTTCGGCCGTGCTCATCAGGCCGCCGCCTCCCGAGAAATATGCGCCATTCATGAAGTTCGGATTCGGCTGGCGGCGCAGTATCCCTTCGGGCGTCCGCTGATACAGCGTCACCATTCGCGCATTGCCCTCTGCGGGATAGAAGAACGTATCTTTCATCGCGAGCGGATCGAAGAGGCGCTGCCGGAGGAACTGATCGGCGGGCTGTCCCGACGCGATTTCGACGATTCTCAACAGGGCGTCGAAACCGGCCTGTGCGCTGTAAGCCCAGCGTGTTCCCGGCTGGAACTCGAGCGGAACGCTCGCTAGCCGAGGTAAGTAGTCGGCCAGGCTCTCCTTGCCCTTGAGCGCCACCTTCCTCGCTTCGCTATTGCTGGCTGGCCCGCTCACAAGGCCCGACGTGTGCGTGAGGAGCTCCCGAACGGTGATCTCGTGGTCGGCTGGTACGGGATAGAAGCGCGCCTCAGTGGCGCCGGCGGTGGCTGGGCCAGGAGGGGCCGGTTGCGCGATTGCGACTTTCAACCCTTTTAGCTCAGGGATGAACTTCGACACGGGATCCGTGAGCCGGATCTTTCCTTCCTCCATGAGCATGAGGACGGCCGTCCCGACGATCGGCTTCGTCATCGACATGATTCGGAAGATGCCGTCGGTCTGCATCGGCTTCTTCGACTCGAGGTCCATGACACCGTGCGCCTGGAGATGCGCGACGCGGCCGTTGCGCGCCACGAGCGTGACGGCACCGGAGAACGTGCCGGCATCGAGATGACGCTTCACCAGTTGGTTGACGCGTTGGAGCCGCTCCGACGAGAGTCCAACCTCCTCGGGCTTCGCCGTTGGACTGGCCCCCGCGAGAGGCCAGACGAGCGACGCGCACACGAGCAGGCACAGACCAATCCACCTCAACGAGGAATGCGCGGTTTTTGACATCGTGCTCTCCTGGACGGGGTTACTTGGCTTCGGGGTCCTTCGGCGCACCGGTTCCCGAGGAACCCATGAACAACCTTCGGCCGTCGGGCAAAATCAGATCGGCGCCGTTTGCGCGAAATGCGCCATTCTTTGCGCGAAAACCTTCAACCGTGATCTCGGTACCTGGTTGGAGCGATGCCTTTGTGAAGCCTCGGCGAATCAACGTGTTCGGCGTGCCGCCCTCAATCATCCACTTCGTAACGCTGCCGTCAGGATTCTTGACGTCGATATGGATCCAACTGTGAGGATTGATCCACTCCATCTTCGTAACCGTGCCGCGGAGCGTGACCGGTTGATTCGCGTCGAACTCAGCGGCGAAGGAATGATGCGCCGCGACCGGGACAGCAAGGGCGAAGATCACGATCGCCGCGCCGGTAGTCGGGACAATCTTCATGAAGCCCTCCCTGGGCTACGGCTTGGCGCCGGCCGCCTTGGCCGCCGCTTTTTCGGCGTCGCGCGCCACTTCGAGAATATTGCGCAGGCTCAGATTTCCCTCGTGGCACGCGTACTCGATCAGTTCACCCTCGCTAGGTCGCATCGGTAGCAACACTGTCCAGGGCCGCGTCCATGTCATCGGATCCTCGACCGTCAACCGCATCTCCATGCTGTCGGGGCCGGTGCGCGTGTATCGTTCCGTGAGCTTCAGGCCGGTCGTCGAGCCGCGATAGTTGTTACGCCCATTGAAGTTCGTCGTCTCGACGACGAGCGTGTCGCCCTCCCAGTGCCCGCGAGTGTCGCCGATCCACTGGCGCATCTGCGAGGGCAGCGCCGGCCGCACATCGAGCGGTACGACGCGGGCCTCGTGAATCATTTCGTGCACGATCACGACGCTAGCGGGCGACTGCACGATCTGGATGTTGTTGTTGTACAGGGTCGGGAGGCTTGCGCTCGGCAGGCCGTAGGTGATGCAACGCTCGGCGTTCGGCCGATCGAGCCATGACTCGTTCCGCGTCCCCGCCCGGTCGGGCCGCTGGTCGGCGCGCGCCTGCCCTTCAGCAGTCAACGCCGGCACGCGTCCATTCGAGGGATCGACGATGAGAGACGTGCGGCGCGACTCGGTGACGCGGCGTCCGGGGTCGGTCCAGTACGACGCGTGAGTCAGGCCTGGACGAATCTCGTCCGGCGGCGCGTCCATGCGCTTGCCCGCGCGGCTTTCGAGGTCTTTCACTTCCGCGTCGGTGAGGAACTCGCGATCGCCGTACTGCTGCGGCCGCTCGAGCGGCGTGATCGTGCGGTAGTCCCAGGTGCCTTGCAAGTCGGGATGACCCCAAGGCGTTTTCGGCACGCTCGTCGCATTGGAAGAGGCTGCCGTCCGCGCGTTCTGCGCCTGTCCGGCCGCAGGCGCCGGCACCATTGCAACGGCCGCAGCCAGGGCCATGAAACAGAGAACTCGCCTGCTCATCGTTCGCTCCTCCACTGGACTAGCCCGCGAAGATCACCAAAGCTGACCGAATAGTACCTCAAACCGGCGGTCCGGGCTGGCCATCCCAGATTGAGCCGACGCCGGCGGTACAGGGCCGACACGGTCATTTCGCGGGGCAAGCTGACCGGCGATACGGAAACTCGATTCGCCGAATCTGGCCATTCCTCGTGCCCTCGATCCACGCGAGCAAAGTATCGGCGCCGGTGCGTTCGTACCCAACCCTCTGGGGAAAATCGTGCTCGAGGTTCTCGAACACGACGTTGTCGACCGACGGGGCTGAGGTCCCCGTCTGGCGTGTCTGGGGACGAGACAGAAACACCGCCGGTGGCTGCCCGGATGGGTGGGCTTCGTAGGCCAGTTGATCGCCTCGCTCGCGAAGCACCACGAACTCGTGCTCGACGAGCGCGCCGCCCTTGGTGGTCCGGCCAAGAGCCAACATGGTTCCGCCGCGCGGTGACATCCAGTGTTCCTCGACGACGCGGTCTGAAGAGACCATTTCCCAACAGCCTTGCAACCACGCGACATCGTTGATGCGAGCTTGTTGGCCGTGGGCAACTGCAGGGGTCGCAAGTACGCACGAGAGTAGAAGAAGGCGCAGCCTCATGAGTGGATTCTACGCCTTGCCACGTAGGCCCGGTCCTGCTCTGTACACCCGGCCGGCGGGTCTCCAAGGCAAGCCCGCTCTACTGCCGACTGCCAACAACGATGACTGCCACAGCCACGAGGGCACAGACGACACCCACCTTCTGAGCTGCGCTGAGCTGTTCGCCGAGCACGGTGCGTGCGAGCACCACCGTGCTTGCCGGATACAGCGACGAGAGCGTCACGACAACGGCCAGCGACCCATAGCGAGTGGCAATCAGGTAGAGCACGTTGGCCAGCATGTCGAGGGCACCGGCACCAATCGACATGGGCGCCGAGGGTCCGCGCAGTCGCACAGCATAGCCGCCGCTAACGGCAATCAACGCGAACAACGTGACCGAAGTGCTCCGCGCAGCCACGAGCGGCCACATCCCGGCGGTGCTGGCGGTTCGTGCCAGTGCCAGATAGAACAACCCTATCGCCACTCCTGACAGGAGCGCCTGCGCCATTCCAAGTGGCAGCCGATGGCCCGGCCTCATTGGCGCCGCCCCGGAGTGCGCCTTCACGGGCTCTTGGCCGACCAGAACGAGGGCGACCATCGCGAGGGCGATCCCAGCAAGTGCGAGCGGGTTTAGCCGTTCGCCGAACGCGAATCCCGCCAGAACCGGAATGGCGACAGCACACACGGCGGTGGTGGGCGCCACGACGCCCATGGTGCCAATGGCCAGCGCTTTGTACAGCAACGCGACAGCAACGCCGCCGGCGAGGCCAGCGGCAGCGCCCCAGGCCACGTCGCCCACGACAGGAAACGCCTGCGGCAGAAACGGAATAGTCAATGCGAGCAGTATGAGACCGGCGAGCTGCGATACCAGGACCACGGCGATCGCGTTTGCTCGGCGAGTGGCGAGGCCGCCCACGAAGTCCGCGGCGCCGTAGAAGACGGCGGAGCCTAGGGCGAGTAAATAGAGCAATGGTGATTGGCGATTTGTGAGTGTTGAGTCGTTGTTGATCGTGGGTTGTGGATTTTGCGATCACGAATCACAAAGCGAAGATCGCAAAAGCATCACCAATCAAGAATCAACGATTCGCAATGTAACTCTGGCGTTCGACGTTGAACTCGAGGATGTTGCCATCGGGATCGGTCACGTAGAACTGGGCCCAGGGCGTCGGGTTCTCGGGGACCTCCAGACATTCGATGCCGTGAGCACGAAGGTGCGCGAGGCTTTCGTGATAGTCCTTCACGCGGATGGCGAAGTGCCCTTCGCGCGGGCCGATGTCGCGCGTCCCTCGCAACGTCCGCGTCGGGGGATGCACGATCAGGTGGAGTGTCCGCTCGCCGAGTTGGTACCAGGCGCCGTCAAAGTCGAACGGAGCTCTCGGGATTTCCTTCAAGCCCAGCACTTCGCCATAGAACCATCGGGCGCGCACCATGTCGGTAACCGACACAGCAACGTGATGCAGCGCCTCGATCGCGAACGGCTCCACTTGCGGGCTCCGGCCGGTGCTACTGCAATTCCACGAGCAAGCCGTCGAGCGAGACGGCCAGGTGCAAATCAGCAAAATGGAACTCGGACTGCAGCACCTTGACGATCTCGGGACGCGGCGTCTTCTTGACGATGAGCTCGTGCACGCGCGTTCGCAGCCTCTGCGCGGTCGCGCGGAAGTTCCGCATTTCCTGCTTCGTCGTCACGTTGCCATGGCCGGGCACCACGGTGTCGAAATCCAATTGGAGGGCCTTGTCGAGCGTGGCCGGCCACTCTTTCGCGCTCCCGCCACCCGCGTAATCCACGAGTTGCGGCGTGGCATCGCCGAAGGTGAACATGTCCCCCGCCGCCAGCACGCGCTGAGCAGGGAACAGCACGACCGTGTCGCCGTTCGTATGCGCGCGGCCGAAGTGATAGAGCTCGACCTGCTTGCCCCCCAGATGTATGTTCGCGTGCTGCTCGAACGTCATGTTCGGCTGGCCGGGCTGATTGGCGTCTACCATGTGGGCGCGCGCGGCCTGGTGCATCACGACTTGAACGTTGAGGGCCTGCATCTTCGCGTTGCCACCGCTGTGATCCGCATGGTGATGGGTGCTGACGACGTACTTCACCGGCTGGTTGGTGATCGTCTTGAGCTGCGCCAGGATGCCAGCGTGATCGACCTCGAACTTGTCGTCAACCAGCACGACACCGTCGTTCGTCACGAGTACTGTCGTGTTGCCGGGAACGTAGTCGTTGTGAATGACGAACAAGTCGTCTTTGACTTTGACCACATCCAGTTTTGCGGCTTGCGTGCCGAATTGCGCGTAGACATAAGCCCCGCACAGGGCAACACCCAAGCCGGTGGCGACAAGAAATCGAGTGTTCATAAGCAGAAAGTATAGTTCAGGCCAGAGAAAGACCTCTTCGCGAGCGCGGCAGCACGGGTCGCTTGACTTCGCCGGCGCTTCCGCATCGATGCAATAATTCCTCAGCCAATCTCCATGTCGCTCAATGTCGGCACGAGCGTTGGGCCGTACGTTGTCGTCCGATTTCTCGGCGCGGGCGGGATGGGCGAAGTCTACCAGGCCCGGGATGCACGCCTCGGCCGAGACGTCGCACTCAAAGTCATTTCTGATTCCTTCGCTGACGATCCCGATCGGCTCGGGCGATTTCAGCGAGAAGCCCAGGTTCTCGCGGCGCTCAGTCATCCCCACATCGCCGCGATTCACGGAATCGAGGAAGGTGCCAGCGACTCCGGACACGCCATCCGCGCGCTGGTGCTCGAGCTCGTTGAAGGGGCGACGCTGGCCGATCGAGTCGCAAACGGCTCGATTCCAATCGACGAGGTGCTGTCGCTTGCCAGGCAGATTGCGGAGGCCCTCGAAGCAGCCCACGAGCGAGGGATCATCCACCGTGACTTGAAGCCCGCAAATATCAAGATCAAGCCGGACGGCACCGTGAAAGTGCTCGACTTCGGACTGGCGAAGACTGTGGCGCCGGCCCAGCGTGGGGCCGGGGTGTCGCAGTCGCCAACGATTACGACACCCGCGATGACGGAAGCCGGGCTCATTCTGGGTACGGCTGCCTACATGGCTCCCGAGCAAGCCAAGGGGCTCGAGGCCGACAAGCGCAGCGACGTGTGGGCCTTCGGGTGCGTTCTATACGAAATGCTGACGGGCTCGCGACCTTTCAAGGGTGATGACGTGAGCGACACGCTCGCGGCCGTGCTGCTGCGCGATCCTGACTGGAAGCTGTTGCCCCCGAGGCTTCCGCCACCGATTCATTTGCTATTGCGACGATGCCTGGAACGGGACCGCCGAAGGCGAATGTCGGATGTGGCAGGGGCGCTCTTCGCCATCGACGAGGCGGCCGGCGCGACAGTGTCTCCGATTCCACACGCCTCCTCTCGACGGCTCGCGTATGCAGGCTGGGTGGTTGCCGCGCTCGTGACGGCTGCGCTCTTGGTCGCGGCGTTACTTCGCCGCGCTCCGTCTGACACACCAGAGATGCGGCTTCAATTGATGACCCCTCCAACCACCGACCCCTTCTCCTTCGCACTCTCGCCAGACGGGCGCAGCGTTGTTTTCCAGGCGCGTGTAGACGGGCGAGTCCAGCTCTGGCTCCGGCCGCTCGAGTTGGATGAGGCGCGGCCGCTGACGGGAACTGATGGCGCCAGCCTTCCATTCTGGTCGCCGGACAGTCGGTCGGTGGGCTTCTTTTCGAGCGGAGAACTGAAGCGATTCGATCTCGAGGGCGGGTTCGCGCGAACTTTGGCGAGCGCGCCCAATCCGCGGCGCGGGGCATGGCACAGTGACGGAACGATCGTCTTCGGAGCAGCGTCGGCGGGACCACTCTATCGCGTGCCTGCAGCCGGCGGAGCAGTAGCGACGGCGACAGACCTCCTGCCCGGACAGTCAAACCACCGATGGCCGGCGTTTCTTCCCGGCAGTCGGCGTTTCCTGTTGCTTGCCCTGGGGGCCAAGGGACTTCGGGGTCTGTATGTGGGTTCGTTGGACGACAAACAGGTACGGCATGTGATGGACCTCGACTCCGAAGTGGCGATCATGCCTGCAGGTCATGTGCTGCTCGGGCGACAGGGAGCCTTGTGGGCGCAGAGGCTGAATGCCCAGAACCCGCAAGTCGAGGGGGAACTGATTCCTGTTGCTCCTCGCCTCCTCATGGATCGCAACGTTAACGGTCTGGCTGCCCTCTCGTCGTCACTCGTCGGATCGGTCGCCTATCGCACGTCGGACGGAGGCAGGCAGATCGTGTGGCTCGACCGGTCCGGTCGCCAGACCGGCGTACTCTTACCGCTCGATGACGCCCAACCCAGCGGGGTACGGTTGTCGTCGGACGGGCGTACCGCCGCCGTGCATCGAATGGTCAGCGGCAATACCGACATATGGCTCATCGATACCGCTCGCGGTGTACCTCGTCGTCTGACATTTGATCCGGCGGTCGAGGGCGAGCCAATCTTCTCTCCCGACAGCAATCGCGTCTTGTTCGTGTCGGACCGGAAGCTCAACCTCTGGGACATGTACCTACGATCTGCAGATGGCACGGGTGAAGAGACACTGCTACTGGAGTCCGGCGAGAACAAAAATCCCCGCGACTGGTCGTCAGACGGCCGCTATGTGCTGTTTGCAAGCCAAAACCCGAAAACGGGTCTCGACATATGGGCCTTGCCGCTCTTCGGCGACAGGAAACCGTTCGCTGTCGCCCAGACCCCGTTCGCTGAGCAGGACGGCGTCTTCTCCCCCGACGGCCGTTTAGTCGCGTTCGAATCGAATGAGACCGGACGACTCGAAATCTACGTTCAGCCCTTTCCCGGCCCCGGAGCCAAGGTGCAGATTTCCGCAGCCGGTGGGAGAGCTCCACGCTGGCCGAGAAAAGGGAGCGAGCTGTTCTATGTTGCGCCCGACAATCGCTTGATGAGCGTTACGGTCGAAGCGCGCGGATCGACAATCGATGCCTCCACTGCACGGAGCCTGTTCACTCTGCCGGAATTCGAGAGTTACGTACCGTCGCACGACGGTCAACAGTTCCTGGTCAACACGTCTGTTTCCGAGACGTCACCGATTACGGTGCTACTCAACTGGAAACCGCCTGTGCGCTAGTTCGGTGCACGCGATTCCACCACGGACTGACTGGGTCGAGACTCGCCCACACCTGCCACACGCTCCTGAGCGGACGTCCGCGATCTGGCGCCATCGAGAGCCCTCCCTGGCTGCCAAGCTTATCGCCCCGGGGCTAGCCGTTTACGAACGAAAAAACGACGACTGCAAGAAACCGCGGTAGCTCCGTTCTTTGAAGGAGGAGGACGGACATGCCGATCGGAACCGGCGTCTGGCGGCTGCTCGCTGCCGACCCCCGCCACGGACAAATCGCGACCCTCTCGGCGCTTCTGACTTACGGGTTGGTCTATTTGAGCTTCGACCTGACGCTAGCCCAGGTGGGCGTGACCGTCGCGTCGGCGCTGGCCGTGCAGGCCATCGGCGACTGGTGGAGCGGAGGGCGCGTTGCGTCGGGCGCGAAGAGCGCGCTCATCTCGGCGTTGTCGCTCTGTCTTCTCCTGCGCACCGACGCGCTCGCGCTCGCGGCGGCGGCGTGCGGCGATCGCGGTGGGCTCGAAATTCCTGATTCGCGTCAGGCACAAACACGTCTTCAACCCCACTAATTTGGCGCTCGTCCTGCTCCTGCTGACGACCAACGACGCGTGGATCTCGCCAGGTCAATGGGGCACCCAGGCGGCGCTCGCATTCTTCCTGGCATCGGCGGGTCTGCTCGTGGTCAACCGCGCAGCGCGTGCCGACGTGACACTCACGTTCATGACCGGGTACGCGGCGCTCGTCATCGCGCGATCCTTCTGGCTCGGTGAACCGCTGACGATCCCATTGCATCGGCTCGAGAGCGGCGCTTTCCTGCTCTTCAGCTTCTTCATGATCTCGGATCCCAAGACAACGCCCGACTCCAGAGCCGGCCGCGTGCTCTTTGCCTCGCTCGTCGCGCTCGGAGCCGCTTACGTTCACTTTCGTCTCTTCCGGACCAACGGATTTCTGTGGGCGCTCGCGGCGTTCTCGCCACTCGTGCCGCTCATCGACAGTGTGTTGCCAGCGGCCCGGTATCAGTGGCCGGGAACTCACCACCCCAGCCATCCAGCTACCCAGCCACCTAGTTACCCAGCTACCCAGCTACCCAGCTACCGAGCAACCCTGTAATGGAGGCATTCATATGAAACGAATGGCAGTACTGATGGTCGCCGCCCTCATCGGGCTCGCGGCCAGCCCCAAGGAGGCGAAGGCCTTCTGCGGGTTCTATGTGGCGAAAGCCGACACCAAGCTTTTTAACAAGGCATCCCAGGTGGTGCTCGTACGCGACGGCGACCGGACGGTCATCACGATGTCGAACGACTTTCGCGGCGATCCGAAAGAGTTCGCCATGGTCATTCCAGTCCCCACGTCGATCCAGCGCGAGCAGATTCACGTGGGCGAGAAGGCGCTCCTCGATCATCTGGACGCGTTCACGGCGCCTCGCCTCGTGGAGTACTTCGATCCCGACCCATGCGCCATCTCCGAGCGCCTGCTCTCCCAGGTTGCGTCGGCGTCGCCGACGCCGGCTTCGATCCGGCGACTTTCTGACCAGGCGAAAACGCTTGGCGTCACCATCGAGGCCAGCTACACAGTGGGCGAGTACGACATCCTCATTCTCTCCGCCGCTCAAAGCAGCGGGCTCGAAACGTGGCTGCGCGACAACGGCTACCGGATCCCTCCTGGCGCCTCGGCCGTGCTCGAGACGTACATCAAGCAGAAGATGCGTTTCTTCGTCGCGAGGGTGAACCTGCGTGAGCAATCCAAACTCGGCTTCGCGCACCTGCGGCCGCTGCAGGTGGCGTACGAGTCGCCAAAGTTCATGCTCCCCATTCGTTTAGGAATGGTCAATGCAGACGGACCGCAGGAGCTCTTCGTCTACGCACTGACACGCAAAGGGCGGGTGGAGGCCACCAACTACCGCACGGTCAAGCTGCGGACCGACGCAGAGATCCCGGTCTACGTGAAGGACCCGCAGGAGTTTGCACGGATGTACCGGGCGATGTTCGACCAGCACGTGAAGCGTGAACAAATGAACGCTGTGTTTCAAGAGTACGCGTGGGACATGGGTTGGTGCGACCCATGCGCGGCCGATCCGCTCTCGAGTGCCGAGCTTCGCGGGCTCGGCGTCTTCTGGGTAGGCGAGCCCTCACCAGCACAGGGTCGGGTTGTGCCTCTCCAAACAGCACCCGCGGCCCAGGATGTGTTCGTGACCCGACTGCACATTCGATACGACCAGGCCCACTTCCCCGAAGACCTCGTGTTCCAGGAGACCGGCGACCGGACCAACTTCCAAGGCCGCTACGTCTTGAGGCACGCGTGGACGGGACCAAGACGATGTGATGCGGTCACGGCCTATCAACAAGAGCTGCGCCGCCGGCGAGAGCGCGAAGCCCAGACACTCGCGTCCCTCACGGGTTGGAGCATCGAGGACATCCTGAAACGCATGGGCGAGGGGACACCAACCCCCGAGACAGGGCCTGACGCGACCCCGGCCCAATGGTGGCGGCGCATCTGGCGCTAAATCTGTTACGCCCGACACGGGCCACAGAGACGCGGAGACTCAGAGTCGAATTCTTTCCTCTCTGTGCCTCTGTCTCTCTGTGACCCGCTTGCGCGCGCGCGCCCCGCTTTAGCTAATCCTTGTCGAAGAACTTGAGGGCCATGGCGCCATGGGTCGCCGCGCCGCCAGCCCGCAAGGCCGCGGCCACGAACACAGCCTCGACGACTTCCTCACGAGTCGCGCCCAGGATCTTCGCCGCTTTCGCATGAGCTTCTATGCAATAAGGGCACTGTGTGGTGCACGAGACACCCAGGGCGATGAGCTCACGGTATTTGGGCGGTATGGCTCCGTCGGCCCGACCCACGATGCTGTTGAGGCCAAGCCACGCCTCAAAATCCTTGGGGGCGAGTTTCCGCATCTCCTTGAGAAGACGGGCGTCTGAAGCGTCGTGGTAGTGTTCACTCATTGCCGTCATGATGCTGCAGAGGGGTTGCCCCAAGCAACCCCGGCGCGACGAACTGTTGAGCCTGATCTTGCCGCGAATACATGGCCGTATTCTTGCTTCGTTGGGTACGAGGTATATTCGATGACAAGCCCTTCGCTGTTTCGACGATCCGTTGGGATCGCAATTCTCGTCGCGTCAATGTCTCTGAGCCTTGCACACGAGTCGGCCGCTCAGGGCTTCATCAGCCCGTTCATCGGCTACGACTTCAGTGGCGACTCAGGGTGTCCCGAAATTACGGGCTGCGAAGACAAGAATTTGAATTGGGGTGTGGCAATCGGGGGACTTGGGAGCATCTTCGGCTCGGAGCTCGAGATCTCATACGCCGACAACTTTTTTGGCGACACACCCGGCCTTTCGTCCAGCGTCCTCACCGTGATGGGTAACGTAATGATTGCGCCGAAGTTCGGTCCGGTGCAACCGTATGTGCTCGCAGGTGCAGGACTCATAAAGACCAAGGTCGAGCTGACAACGGCTGGCCTGCTCGAGGACGACAACAATCACTTCGGGTGGGATGTGGGCGGGGGGGTCATCGGGTTCTTCAGCAGACACGTCGGCGTCCGTGGTGACATTCGCTACTTCCACTCCGTCAATACGCTGTCGGTTCTCGGACTAGGGATCGGCGACGACATCAAGATCGATTTCGGCCGCGCCAGCATCGGCGCGATCTTCAAGTTCTGACGTATCAAGAACCCGTCGTTCGAGGTTGTGGGTTCTAAGTTCTCCGTTCGTGTTCAGGTTCTCGGTTCGCGTTGGCGAGCTAACCTGAACACGAACCCTTCCTTACGACCTCATCGCATCGCTCCCGGTGCCGAACGGGCGTCGAGATACACCCAGGCCTGTTTCCCAGACGCAAGCAGAACGCCTACACGGTTGTACGCGGCGAGCTGCTCGTACTTGTCGGCGGCAGCGAGCTCAGCGTCGGTGATCTCGAATACTGTGCCACTCACACGACTGTCGTTTCTGCCGTTGAACGTGGCGTTCGCATGATGCGTTTTGCCGATTGTCGCCACGACTTTCGGGTCCTTGATACGTACTAGCGACGGCTCGAACCCAGGAAGCTCGTCTTGCTGACCTTGCAGTAGCCTTCCGAACGTGGATAGTTGCACATGGTCGTGCTGGAGGGTGCCGTAGGAAAACAGCAGCGGCATGGCGAAGGCACCTTGTGTGGCCGGATCCATTCGCGGCCTAAGCAACCTCGTTGAATTCGTCTCTGTACCTTGCCACACCAGACGCTCCTGCCATGGCGTGCACGTCAGCAATCAAGACCATGAAAGCCGCGTCCGGTATGCCTTCCCATTGGCTCACGAAACCATGAGTCGAAGCGAGCTGAAACCCGAAGCGCGGGTAATACTCCGGGTGTCCGACGACGACGACGAACGGACAGCCGCGTTCACGGAGGATGTCCAGGCCGCGCCTCACAAGTTGCGAACCAATGCCCTGCCGCTGGCGATCTGGGAGCACGGCCATCGGCGCCAGTCCCATACCAACGAGGCGGCCCCCCGCACCTTCGAGGACCACAGGCGTAAAGAGGATATGACCCACAACCGCGTCATCCTCCGCAACCAGTGACAGCGCGTCAGTGCAGGTCTGCCGCAACCTCTCAACGAGGTCGGCTTCTGCGGGCTGCCCGAACGCAAGCTCGTTGACACGTCGAATTCGGGAGGCGTCTTCAGGTCTTTCTGGACGAATAGTCGTCACGCGCCATCCTGTCGGCCCAACGACCGTGCTTCGTGTAAGAGTTGAACCGCTACAAGCTCTTATACGCCTCGAAACGAAGACGAGTGTAATCTGCCGTCCATGCACCGTCGGCGCCACACAGTAAGGGCTTCAGGCGACCGCGTACATCTTCAACATAATGCTGACGGTCGCCAAGCGGTAAGACAGCCGTAAAACTCGCCGCAAAAGTCTCAATAAAACCGGATATGTCGCCCGGCAATCGCGTGGGACGAGGAATGATCTCGATGTACGCAACTGTGAACCCTGCGTGAGCCAATCGTGCTCCGTAGTCCTCAGTTGTCGGGAAGTACCACGGGTTCGCCGCCCAGCCATCGTAGCCGCGTCTCTCGAGCTCCGTGACTAACGCCGTCTGAATCGTCTGGCAGCATTTGTGACCACCGCATTCCGCAATGAAACGGCCCCCTGGTCGGAGTGCCCGAAACACATTGCCGATGACTCGATCGGCATCCTTCACCCAGTGCAAGACGGCGTTGCTGAAAACCGCGTCGAACTCCTCGTGAAAATCGATCTCATATGCATTCTGCACTGAGACATTGAGATTCAAGCTCAACGCGGCCTGGATCAGTTCCGGGCTGGAATCTATGCCAACCACTTCACAGCCCTTATCCTGCAACTTCTTGGTCAGCACCCCATCGCCACACCCGAGATCGAGGATCCGCTCACCCGGCTTCGCGTTGAGGAGATCGACGACCGGCATGCCCAGATCACTGACGAAGCGTGCGTTTCTTTCGTATCCCTCGGCGCACCACGTTTGCTCTGTCACTGTTCCGCTCCATGCCGGCCAAATACTTCGTTCGGGCCGGTCCAGCGAATCCGCATCATCTGGTTACCGCCACGCTGAAACTCGTACGGCACGCGTTCAAGCGAGACCTGGAACCCCGCATCGCGCAGCGCTGACACACTGGAATCGACCAAGGGAGACTGCTGCCCGCCTAACGCCAGCAACGGAAAAATGCGAACTTCGGCGGCCACGCGGCACATTTCTCGGATCGCCGCGTGATGAAACGGTTCGCCGAGCTGGCTGGTATAGAGAAACAGCAAATGCGAGCACAAGGCAAGGTCAAAGGCCTTGCCTGAAAACGGAAGTGTCGGGAGTTCGGCCTCAACGTAGCGACCAGCGATCTTGCCAAGCTCGAAGTCCTGCAGGAACACGTGCATCGCGGCCATGCGGACGCGCCCCAAATCGTCTACGGAAGGAATGTTGTCATCCCAAACGAATTCGTCGGCATTGCGCCTCGTCTGTTCCAGGACTTCTGTGTAGGTTGCCGCGATTCGATCCTGGATCTGAGCCGTCTGCCACTGGTAGATCGGATCACACGAAACCACCTGTGCGCCACGTCGGGTCGCCTCGGCATTGAAGCCGGCCGGACCATCACCGCAGCCAACAATTCTGAGAGCAAGATCGGCATCCGTGAGCGCGAACATACGTCGGTATTCGTCAAACGAGCGCCCCCAGGGCACGACCTGATCCAAGGTGAACATCGGTTTTCGCGTCAGGAATAGCTAGCGGAGGTGCTTCTCCCATCTCCACACCGGACCGTCTTCAGGGTCAATGACCTCTCCCGCACCTCTGAAGCCACACTTGGCCAAGACTCGCGTCGAAGCGTTCGCTTCCAAGAACGTGTGGGCACGGACCACTCGAACCTTGCCGCTGTTGAACGCGTACGCAACCAGTGCCTCGGCCGCTTCAGTTGCGTACCCGTTGCCCTGCTGATCTGGCGCGACGCCATAGGCAATCTCCACCGTCTCGTCAAGTCCCGGTGGACCCTTGAAGCCACAGGTCCCGACAACGACATCTGTAGTCCGGTGCACCATGACAAAGCCCAGCGTCCACGGATCGGGTGCGGTCGCGACGCGAAGCCGGGCGAGCCAATCAGGCGACACCTCGGCTCTCTCATCAGCGGTCATTCTCTCAAGCTGCGCGCGAGCATCGTCGGGAGTTTGAGCAACCAGGTTGAGGCGCTTCGTTTGAATTGGCGTTGAACTCATGGGCGTACTACTCAGGAGGCAGGAAGTTGACTGCGTGATGCACCGCCGCGTGTTCGGCGGTCTCACACCGGCAGCTCAATGAGCTCGTGGGAAAGGCCCGTTCCCAGAACCCGGAGCTTGGCGACGGTGACAGGAAGCGCGAACCGTCGCGGGCCAGCGCTGCCTGGATTCAAGAAAAGCACGCCCCCGCGCAGCTCAGCCTTCGGCTGATGCGAATGACCGTAAATAACGGCCGCGAATTGTGCCGCCGCCGGATCGAGATCGAGTTCTGACAGGTCATGGAGCACATAGAGCTGGAGTTCGCCGACTTCGACAACCTCGCTCAGTGGCAATAACTGCGCCCATGCGCCTTGGTCGATGTTCCCGCGAACGGCGATGGTCGGTGCTATGGCTTTGAGGCGCTCGAGCACGTCGGGAACACCGACGTCACCGGCATGGATTATCACCTCAGAGCCTCGTAATGCTTCGATCGCTTCGGGACGCAGGAGGCCGTGCGTGTCCGAGATGACGCCAACGGTCATATCGTTCACCGGCGCACAGGCTCAGGCACGCCCGAAGGTCTCAACGCCTTTCGCATGAACACGCACGCCATCGAACGTCCCGACCACAATCGGTGCTCCCCTCGACCGACCTCGTCGAAACCGTTAGCCTTGTAGAACTCCACGGCCGCCAGAGACGAATCGAGGTGGATGCTCCTTGCGCCAGCGGCGATTGCGGAGGCCTCTGCTGTGCGGAGCAGCGCCGAGCCGACACCAGCACGCGTCGCCGCGCCCCTCACATATACGCCCGTGTGATGTTCGTCTCCATCAACTCCGTGCGATGAAAAACCGAGCACGTCTGTCCCACCATCTGACGCACCAACCGCGATAAAGAACACCTCGCCCCGATCCATGGCCTCGACATACAACGCGCCCTTCACTCGCGCGCCCCAGTCATTCACGATATCAGGAGGATAGTATTGCGGCCCGATCGAGCGAATCGAATCTAGGTGTGCGACAGCAATGTCGTCGACGTCACGTGGTTGTGCGCGCCGAATAGTGAAGTTGAGGGTCTCCTTGTCAGTGCGGTCTAACGCGCGGCGCTCAGCCGCGCCGCGACGCGGCGTCGGCTGCAGCGCCTTGTTGGACACTGCGGCTGCGCCGATGATCTGCGAGAGACGCGCTGCTTTCTCAAGTCGGGTCATAACCTCCCCCAAGGGCGAGCCCATCCGCGAACCTGAGATCGCCACGGATGAATGCGTCCATGAGTCGCCGGGAATGAACGCGGAACTCCTCGTCCTCGCAGCCACCAATCACCGACGTGTCCGTGTAGATTCGGACCGCCACCGTTTCATTCCAGGCCCATGCCCTTTGCCGCAGACACTTGTCTGCCCAACGCGGTGTTGGGCCGCTTATGAGTTTCTCGCCTTGCGCCCCTACTGTCGGCCGCGCCCGCGTGTCGGAGTCGGTTTGGCCCCTGATCCTGGCAGCAAGTCCGAGCTGAACATGTCCGCCTGCTGTTGCAGAGGTAGTACTCGAACGGCAGCCATCGACCAAGACCCATCGCGACGCACGACTACCACGGTTGCCCGCTCGTGCGTCTCCCGTTCGGAGAATCGATGAACGCTGTCGGCCTCTACAATCGCGACGTCGTCGGTTACAAACCGCACGCTCCGGACGTTGGCAGCAAATTGAACCTGCGGCGTTCCGGAAAAGAACGTCTCTTCGTGCTGGCGGATGGAGTCGCGGCCGGCGATCTGCCCGCCGGCAAAGGCGATAATATCCGCATCATTCGCGTACGTTGCCGCGACACCTGCAGCATCGTGTCTGTTGGCCGCCGCTTCGTTCGCTGCAAGCAGTTGACGAATTGCCACCTCGTCTGCACTCCGGTCCTTGGCGCTTGTTGTACCTGGTGCCTCGCTACGGCCACTACAAGACGACACTGAAATGGCCAGGCCGGCCAGCAACGGCAGGAGCAATCGTTGATTGACAGTTCTTATCAGTGTCTCCCGAGTGTCTCGTCGGCCCAACGTTTCGCATCAGCTGCGGGGCTGCTTCGTTCACAGCGCCGTCGGCTGTATGCGAAGTTAGACCGTCAGCTCCGGTGACTACGTGTGAGCATCGCGGCAAATACCAAACACATGCCCGTGAACACGGCGACGAGCCGCACTTGGTGCCATTCCCACCACATTCGGAGAAACTCTTCGTAACCAGTGGGCAATGCCGCGGGATTCCACGTCGCCACCCGTTCGTTAATGGGAACGTTGACGAAGATGGTAACGAGGCTTCCGACCAGGGCGAGGCCGCAGGCCGCAAGCAACACATAGAACGTTCGCCGATCAGTCTTGTGTGCCAGCGCCGCAAGTCCCGCCAGGAGGGTACCGCCAATGCCGGTCACCGCGATCGGAATCGCAATTCGGCGGTCGAGCTGCTGGACAAATTCAACGTAGGTGGCTCCCGACATGTTGAACGGGCTCTCGCCGAGCGAGACCCAAAACGCTCGACCTGCCGTGAGGGCAAGCAGCACGGCTGCGCAGAAGAGAAGAACATTACGACGTCCCATCACGATCCTTCCGGGGGGTTCCACCACATCGGTCAACGTTGCAAATGAGCCGCGCGCCATCGCCATTCAGTGGCGCGTCGGCTCCATTTTGCGTGTTGGGCGGCCCATTCCTATCGCCGATCCCGTTGCTCACCGCCCAGATGACTCGGCCCTGCCAGCTACTTCCACCGCGGTCGGAGGGTAGTACGGGTTGTATCCCAAAAGGCGCGCGGTTGGCGCAAGCAGAAAGGCCAACACACCCTGAAACCAAACGGGGGCCCGGGCAGATAGGTATTCCGGTACCGTGCGAGAAACGCAAACCTTTGCAGCGCGCTCGGCCGGCTCCAGTTGCTTGATCCTCATACAGCCCTCCCCCTGCTCCTACTCATGTGAGTAGGCTGTCGCAGGGCTAGTGCGCATCTCGCGCAGGAGGAGGACCGATGCGATTCTACAACCGGCCGCACACGTATTACTGCGGGATCGATCTACATGTGAAGACGATGTACATTTGCATCCTCGACGGCGCCGGCCAGGTGCTCGTGCACCGCAACGTGCCCTCGACGCCGGCGGCGTTCCTGGAGGCGGTCGCGCCGTATCGTGAGGGTCTGGTCGTGGCGGCCGAATGCATGTTCACGTGGTACTGGTTGGCCGACGTCTGCGCGACCGAAGGCATCACCTTCGTGCTCGGCCACGCGCTGGCGATGAAAGCCATCCACGGGGGCAAGGCCAAGAACGACCGGATTGACTCCCACAAGATCGCCGTCTTGCTCCGTGGAGGGATGCTACCGCAAGCGTACGTCTACCCAGCGGCCATGCGGTCCACACGCGATCTGATCCGTCGGCGGTTGCATCTCGTGCGCAAACGCGGCCAGCTCCTGGCCCACATCCAGAACACGCGTGCGCAATACAACCTGCCCATCTTCGGGCGCAAACTCGCCTATCGCACCAATCGCGCCGGGGTGGTGGAGCACTTTCCCGATCCGAGTGTGCAGAAGAGCATCGCGGTCGACCTCGCGCTGATCGACCAATACGATGCGCTCGTCATCGACCTCGACCTCACCATCGTCCGCGAAGCGAAGCGCCACAATGCCGACGCGTTTCATCGCCTCCGCTCGGTGCCGGGCATCGGCAAGGTCCTCGCGTTGACGATCCTGTACGAGATCCACGACATCACGCGCTTTGATCGCGTACAGGAGTTCGCCTCGTATGCTCGGCTGGTCAAGTGCAAGAAACAGTCAGGCGGGAAGACGCTCGGCACCGGCGGCGCGAAGATGGGGAACGTCCATTTGAAGTGGGCATTCTCCGAAGCGGCGGTGCTGTTCCTACGCCATACCGAGGGGAAGAAGCTGATCGCGAGGATTGAGAAACAGCACGGCAAAGGAAAGGCGCTCTCGATCTTGGCGCACAAGATCGGCCGAGCCGTGTTCTACATGCTGTCGCGAGAGACGGTTTTCTCCATGGAGAAGTTCCTCGCGGCGTAGCGGGGAAGGGAGCGGGTGTTGGGCCGCAGTTCCTGAACGTTATCTTTCAGCCAGGATCCACATTGGAGCGAGAATCTCAACACACCGCCTCAGAAACGTCTCGTCTTCCGCACCAAACGCATTGACGCGATCGCTTTCGACGTCGATGGTTCCGACGATTCGTCCATTCTCAGGAACAGCGACCGGAAAGATCGCTTCCGATCGAGTCGAGCCAAATGCCGTCAGATATCGCGCGTCCTGAGTGACGTCCTGCACGATGACCGGCCGCCGTGTGGCCACGGCCGCGCCACTCAGACCCTTTGTCGCGGGAAAGCGAGGGTACGCTGGTGCGATCGTGCCTGTCCATGCGATCGCGGCGATTTCAGACGCCGAAACATCATACAAGCCCACCCACCTGTACGAACGTGCCTGGCGAATGAGTTCTGCTGCTTGACGAGCCTTCACGTGTCGTTCAACGTGTGTTGCGGCTAGATCGCGCAACCTGCCCAGCACATCGTCCATCTTGAATTGTCTTCCTTGTCGGCCCAACGGCCTGCCGCTGAGCAGCCGCGCTTTTCAGCGGTCGGCTCCAGCGGCGTGTTCTGCGGCGTGCCAGTTAGCTCCACCTGTGTTGCAACTCATTCTAAAACCCCATCCCGCGAAAGACTTTCCAGCTGCCGTCCGGAAGCTTCTTGAGCACCCCGAGCACCGTGCCACGAACCTGCGTCGGCTCGCCACCCGGCGATGCCACAAACGAAGCAGTGAAGTTACGCCACTCGACTGCCCAGCCGTCCAGCATCGTCAAGTCTTTGGTTTCCGGAACGTAGGTCAATACCTTAAGTGGCAGGGCCGCCCCGCGACCGTTGGTCGTTCGGATCGCTGGCTTGCCGACTTCTGCCGGCTGGCCTCCTGCGCCGAGACGAACGGCGTCATCGGTCCACCCATCCGTCAGCGCCACAGGATCTCGCGACAACGTCGCGGCGATGTCCTGCTGGTGGAGCTTCTCGATGGCGGCCAGGTCCGCAGCGCGTCCCCTGTCGCTTCCAGCCGACGCGGCCGGTCCCTGAACCACTGACCGTGCCGACGCGGTCAACGCACCGGCAACGGCAGCAATTGGGGTCCCCATCCCGCGGAAATATTTCCAGCTGCCGTCCGGGAGCTTTTTGAGCACCGAGAGCCTCGAGCCACGAATCTGCTTCGCCTCGCCACCCGGCGATTCGACATACGAACCAGTGAAGTAGCCCCACTCGACGGCCAAGCCGTCCAGGATCGTCAAGTCTTTGGGTTCCGGAACGTAGGTCAACACCTTGACACCAGGGCGAGCCAACCCGCGTTCGTTGCCCGCTCGGATTGCTGGCTTGCCCACTTCTGCCGGCTGGCCTGGGCCGAGACGAATGGCGTCATCGGTCCACAGATCCGTCAGCGCCACAGGATCGCGCGACAACGTCGCGGCGATGTCCTGCTGGTGGAGTTTCTCGATGGCCGCCAGATCGGCAGCGCCGCTCCTGTCGCTTCCAGCCGACGCGGCCGGTCCCTGAACCACTTGCCCTGCCAACGCGGTCAGACCAAGGCCGATTCCAACGCCAAGGGCCAGTATTGTTTCGATCCGCAGAAGCCTCATGACATCTCGTTTTCTCGCCTGTCAGGCGCTCCGTTCCGGTCCAGCGGGACCGTCTTCCTCTCGTCCGTCGCACGCACCTGGAGTCCGCAGAACGATGCGCGCTGAGCCGCAGCGCTGACATGATCTCAACAGAAGGCGCTGTCGGCTCCAGCGCGAGGTTAGGCAGCCTGCAGTCCGCCGCTCGCCCAGGAGTTCGTTCTTGGGTCACGGGGAGAATCGTCTTACTTCTTGTCCGTTCTGACTGCACATCCGCTCTTTAGGAGCGGATTGTCGATATTCTTGCTGGCCCAGTCCAGGAAGAAGTCGAACTCCGCCAGGGCGGTCGAGCCCAACATGCCCATGTGTGTGTGGCCGTTGAGCTTGCCCTTGAAGATCGGGTCTTCCACATTGAGCGAGAGTGCAGGTCCAACTTTGCGTGTGCGGCTCGCATTCATCGCAGCAACGGCGCTGTAGTTTCCCTTCCGTGTGCCCAGTGGACGATAGTCACCGTTCACCATCAGAAAGGGAATCGAGTCGAAGTCCGACCCAACGAGCCCCGCGGCTGCGAGATCGGTCCCTGCCCCCTCGGGGATGATGATCGCCTTCAGCAGATTCAATTCTCCGCGCTCCTTCAGGATGCGGACCGTATGGAACACCGAGGACGTCGATTGCGAATGGGGTGACAGGATGCCGCCCCCGATGCCTTCTAGCAACTCAGCAAGGGCGAGCGGAAGCCAGGTGTCGATTGCATTGAGGTCTTTCGGATTGCAAGTCGGACAAACGGAGCCCGGCAACGTGACTTCGCCATTGGGCACGAGCTGCTTGTAGTACTCCAGACCCAAATACGTGTTGTTGGACGGATTGGGTGCTCCCCCTATGGCACCCGCACGCGCAACGAGATGCGGATCAACGGAATTGGGCCCAGGTGGGATCGGGAACGCCGGCGGATAAACGCCGTGGGCTTGCGACGGCTCCGCCGGGTTTTCAGCAGGATCGGGATCGCCGGCGTCGCCGTGGCGGATCATCTTTCCAGTAGTAATGTCAGTCCCGGCCGGCACGATGTGGCCAAACCAGGTCGTCCAGGCGCCGTCGTCGGTGATCCTGCCGAAGCTCGATGGGATCAGATTCCAGTTGCCCGTCGCCTTGGCCTCGAGGATGACCGACTGGTCAAAGCCGGACCGGCCCCGCCCTGGCTGATCGACCACGAAAGTGGCGAGTTTGTTTCGGACTGCGTAAGAGAGCCAGCCTTCGCCACCGCCAGGTGTCGAATCCAGCGCCGCTCCCGTGTGCGTTGACCCGTGGATCATGATGAGCGGCCACAGCCTTCGCTGCTGCGGGATCTGGAACTGGACATACATCTGGCCGATCGTTATCTGCTGCGGCGGGCCACCTTCCCGAACAGCCACGGAGCTGGCATAACGCGTGACCTTCGGCACACCACCGACGAAGAAAGAACCCTGATCGCAGATGGTCAGCGGCCCTCCACTCAGATACCGACCCTTCAGCGGGTTTTCCCAGGCCGATGCGCTTGCGGCAAGCATGCCGGCCATCACGGTCGTCAACAAGACCCTGGACAGGTATCGCTTCGCGAACTGTGCATGCCGCATAACATCTCCCAGAACAGGTTGGCGGTGGCCCGAGGGTTTTTGACCCTCACGAACGTCGGCGTAACTCGCCGGCCCCTCATTGACTCGTTTGAGAACGACACCGGACAAGGCAACGGTCTTCCGTGAGGCCTTCCGCGTTCGTCCATCTGGTGGTTTGCCTGCCCAACGTCAGGCATCAGCCGCAGCGCGGCCATGATCACTCGCGCTGTCGGCTGCATGCCATGTTAGGCGCCATGATTCCATTGACCGGCGACTCGCTCACACGAAGAAACGCTCGAACGCCTCGAGGACGACGTCAGGGGCTTCTTCCGCTGGATAGTGGCCACTCTCGACGGCGCCTCCGCTCACCGTGCTCCCGGCCTCGCGCCAGATCGTCAGGACATCCCCGTAGAGCTGCCCAACGTTGCTACGGCGCCCCCAGAGCACCAAGGTCGGAGGACGAATCTTTCCGCCGGCACGATGGTCGGCTTCGTCGTGTTCGAGGTCGATGCTTGCTGCTGCCCGGTAGTCCTCGCATGACCCGTGAATCGTCTTGGGTGTGAAGCAGCGGACGTACTCGGCGATGGCCCGATCATCGAAGAAAGCGGGTTTGCCGGTGCGGCCCAAATGGCGCAGGACGAACTCCCGTGGCGGTATCGCGGCGATCATGCGCTCGAAGAGATCGTCCGGTTGGGCCATGAAGGACCAGTGCCACGCGCCCAGCGCCCACTCGCGCGAGGTGTGCGCCCACACATGGCGGGTAGGGACGATGTCGAGCAACGCCACTTTGCGAACGCGATCAGGATGATCGAGCGTCAGTCGATGCGCCGTCCGCGCGCCCCGGTCGTGACCGGCCAGAAAGAATCGGTCGTGGCCGAGCGCCGCCATGACCTCGACCTGATCCTGAGCCATGGCCCGGAACGAGTAGTTGACGTGGTTGGCGCCACCATCGGTGGGACCGATGCTGTCGCCGTAGCCGCGGAGGTCCGCCGCCACAACGTGAAACCGCTTTGCTAGGCGGCCGGCGATCTTGTGCCAAGACGCGTGTGTAAGCGGGTTGCCATGTAGCAGCAAGAGCGGCGGGCCGTCTCCCGCGTGCCTGAGGAAGATGTCTGCACCGCGGGTGCGAACCCACCTCGCTTCGAAACCCTCGAACAAGCCCGCATCGGGCGGAAGTGCAGGCGGTGCGACCGGCGCAGGCGTTCCGATCTGCGCGGTGGCCTCACGAACCTGAGCGACGAACGGCGTTCCGAGGGTAGCCGCCGAGGCGGCCATGAACTGCCTGCGGTCAAGTTCCATGGGTTTCTCCGGATTCATCGTATCGGACGGGTGAACTCCTAACGATCGCGCTCACCCGCGCCGACTGCGGCGCGCGAGCGACGCGGGCGGCGTCGGGTGCAGCGCATGTTAGACCGCGTGGTCATCGCACTTCGCGTAGTGCGACTCCCTGCCCCGCGCGAAGCGCGGCTCGAGCCTCGTCGATGCGACGAAGAAATTCTGGGTGATGCTCCAACCGATATTCAAACCAGTCCTCTTCAGACGCAAATCCGATGAGAATCCCGGCCGGACGACCATGGCGCGTGATCAGGATTTCTTCGTCGACCGCCAGCCGCAGGTACTTGGAGAGGTCATCCTTCACTTCCGCCAGTGCGACCTCCCGCGCTCTCTTCGGCTGGTGTGCCTTGTTCGTCGAGCCACGCTTGCGCCTCGGCCTTCGTGACGACCGCGAGGACTTGGACTTGCGTTTCTGTAACGTCATAGAACACTCGAATGTCGCCCACGCGCAGGCGGTATTGCGGCTGGCTCAAGCCTTGGAGTCGCTTGATCCGACTCTTGCTGACTTTCGTCGGCTCGTGCGTCAAGTGCACGTCGATCGCCTTGACGACGCCGGTACGAACTGGGACGGCGAGACTCTTGAGCGCCGAAGCCACCGCCGGCGCCAGAATGATCTCGAACGCCATTTCTGGCTACATTCTAGCCAGAATTCAGGAGACGTCCAATTGTCTCATTTGTCGCTTCAGCGGTCTAACTTCTTATTCGACCGAATCGACGTACTACAGTCGACGCCGGCTACGCGGCCTATCTGCCCAACACGTCGAATAGGTTTACATTCGCACGAGTCACGGCCGCCATCGGTTCCTGTCCCTCTCCTCGATCTGGGCACGAGCAAATAGGCCGCCAGTATCAAAGGCTATCTGCAGGACTCCGCACGCCGAGCGCACCGCGGTCGAGTACGTGGGTGTAGATCATCGTCGTGCTCACATCATCGTGACGCAGCAGTTCTTGCACCGTCCTGATGTCCGGTTCTGAGTGGACGCGCTCACACGTCGCCGCTCCGCGAGCCACGTCAGGAAGGCCGCAATCTCCGCCGGCCCCATATCGCGGGGGTGCCGCTTACCGTGAAAGACGATGTAGCGTCGGATCCATCCGGTTTAGGCCTCCTCGGTGCGGGAGCTGAAGTGCCGAACCCGGATCGCGCGACGCACCTGTTCCATCAGGCGTGGTACTCGTTCGCCCTCGGCGCCCATGTGAGAGCCAGGGGCAATCCTTGGGCCGGACAGCAAACGGCGATTGGCCGCGCGTCGCCGATACACCATCGCGGTTCATGCGATCCGTGACAGACGCACCCACGGCTGATTCTGCGCAACTACAGCGTGGAGCGGCCTGTCTGCGCATCAGAGAGCCGCTGCGGGACCAGGTGTCTCGCGGCGAGGTCTCGCCGTAGCGCGTTTGAAATGACCCGCGGAGGCGGAAGCCGAGATGCCTGGTTCCGCTGCGGCGAACTCTCGATAGGCAGGTCTACAACCGCCTTCGCGCGAAGCGCTTCGGCGGGTCTCGCCGTAGCCTTGGCGGAGGCGGAAGCAAGACCCGCCCTACGAGAGCAAGACTCGCCCCTCAGGTGAAGACTAGAAGAGACCGACGGTACGCCCCTCGCCGTCGATGTCGATGTTCATGAACGCCGGCGTCTTGCCCAAGCCCGGCATCCGCTGCATCTCGCCACACAGCACGACCACGAACTCTGCGCCCGCGCTCGGCACGAGGCCGCGAACGGGCAGCACGAACCCGGTGGGGCGGTTCCTCAGCGTCGGTTCGTGCGACAGCGACAGGTGCGTCTTGGCCATACACACCTGCGCTTTGCCAAGACCCAGCTTCTCGATCCGCTCCAAGTCCTTCCGTGCCTGCGATTCGAGATCGATCGACGCCGCTCCGTACAGCTTCGTTGCAATCGCCTCAATCTGCTGTACGACGGGCGTGCCGGTCGGTGTCAGGAACGAAAACGTGTTCGGCTTGTCGCACGCCACGGTCACGGCCTTGGCGAGATCGACGGCACCCGCACCGCCTTCCGAGAAGCCCGAATGCACGACCACCGTTTCGGCACCGGCCTTGAGCGCAAGTTCCCGGACGAGCTTCAGCTCCTGAGCCGTGTCGGTCGGAAAGCTATTGACGGCGACGACGCACGGAAGCCCGTACTGCCGGACGATCTGTACGTGTGCGGCGAGGTTGTCGGCGCCCTTGGCGAGCGCGTCGAGATCCTCGTTGGCGAGCACGTTGAACGGCTTTCCTCCATGCGACTTCGTCGCACGCACTGTCGTCACGAGTACCGGCTGCACTCGGGATGAAGCTCCCCACACGGCAGACGATGTCGCAGAATTTCTGGAAGCCAAGGTCGCTGGCAAACCCAGCCTCAGTCACGACGTAATCTGCCGACTTCAGCGCGATCCGATCGGCCAGAATCGAGTTTGCCGCGTGCGCGATGTTGCCGAACGGGCCTGCGTGGACGAGCGCGGGTTGTCCTTCGAGCGTCTGCACGAGGTTCGGCTTGATCGCGTCCTTCATGACGACAGTCATCGCGCCGGCGACCTTCAACAACTCTGCGGTAACAGGCTCGCCGTCAAAGGTTGATGCGACAACTATGCGGCCGAGGCGCCGGCGTAGATCCGCGAGGCTGCTGGCGAGGGCGAAGACCGCCATCACTTCCGAGGCCGCCGTGATCACGAACTGATTCTCGCGGGGCACGCCATGCGTTTTGCCACCGAGCCCCACCACCGTGTAGCGCAGCTCACGGTCGTTCATGTCGAGCGTGCGTGGCCAGATCACGGTCGCCGGATCGATACGTAAGGGGTTGCCGTTGAATATCGACGCGTCGAGCGCCGCAGCTAACAAGTTATGTGCGGCAGTGACGGCATGGAAATCGCCGTTGAAGTGCAGGTTGATGTCTTCCATCGGCCCGATCTGCGAGTACCCGCCGCCGGTGCCGCCACCTTTGACGCCGAATACCGGGCCCATCGAAGGCTCCCGCAGGCACAACATCGCCTTCTTGCCAATCTTGCCAAGGCCCTGCGTCAACGCGACGCTCGTGGTCGTCTTGCCTTCACCGGCCTTGGTCGGCGTGATGGCAGTGACGATGACCAGCTTGCCGTTTGGGCGCGAGGCGAGCCTGTCGAGGATGGAGAGGCGAACTTTGCCTCGATACTGCCCCAACTGCTCGAGCTCATCGGGCAGGATGCCGGCGTTCGAGGCGACCTCGGCGATGGGGCGGAGCGTGGCCTCGTGGGCGATATCGAGCGCTGATTTCATCGATGATTGAACCTGCTTGTAACTTGCGACTTGTGCGACTTGTTCTAGGCCGCGGTGTGCGAGGTCTCGTGCGCCCCAGACGGCGTCGTCTGTGAGGCGTCGAAGCCTCCCTTCGGTCTTCCCGGCCGGCTGTCGCGCCCGAGATAGAAGTTCAGCCAGGAGGCCGTGCCTTGGAGCGAGCGATCGGGCGGCGGGATGAACGTCTTGAGATCGCCGATTTTGTCGGTGGCCTCCGCGCGCTCCATCACGTGGACCCAGATGCACTTCTGGTCGATGACCTCGCACTGGCCGAGCAGCGTGCCGCCGCATGGGCCGTTTCGCATCTGCTTGGGACACGTCTGCGGACACACGTACTCCATGTGACCGAGCACACAGTTCCCGCAGTTCTGGCATCCGAAGACCTTGCGCTTCGAGTGGTATTCGAATCGCTCGAACAGATGACTCAGGAACGGGCGGCGGTCGAGCCACGCGAAGAACGCTTGAATCCCTCGGCGGACCATCGTGTCTTTGGTCTGTTTTGCCCACGGCACCGGCAGCGCGCTCCCGGCCGCGTCGAGCGCGAGCGGAATGAATGTCCTCTTCGGCTTGGGTAGAGCCGGCCGGTCGTAGAGATAGAAGCCGTCCTTTGCTCCAAAATGCAGGCCTTCCGCCAGCTCTTCCCACCGCGGTGCGAGCTCTTCAGCCCGGCGAATGATCTGCGCGATGTAACGCACATCGTGGGTGCCGCCCAAGTACGCGCCGGCATATCCAAGTCCCTTGAGCACGGCGACGCTGCGCGCGGCACGCTCGAGCCGCGCCTGAAGTCCGCCGTCCGGCGCCACCGATTCCATCTGAACTTGCGCGACCAGCTCCGCTGAGGTCCAGCATCCAGGCGGATTGCCGGTCGCCATCTTCTCCGCGGCGCGACGGCCGAGCACATACACATTGCCGAGAACCGGCGTGGACAGCCCGTGTTCGTCGAGATACCGCTTGAGCTCGATGAACTTCTTCACGTCCCAGCCAACTTGCGTGATCGCCAGGTCGGCACCCGCGGCGATCTTCTTTTCGAGCTTCAGATACTGATAGAGGCAGTCCTCGCGCTGATACTTGAACGGCGACACCGCGACAGAAATGTGAAATGGAGTGCCCTGTCGCGCGCGCATCTCCGCGATGGCAGCGGTCATCTGAACCGAGTCCACGTCGAAAACGGGAGCCGAACCGCTACCCTTCGGCCAGTCGCCGGTGATCGCGAACACGTTGTACATCTGAAGCGCCTGAAGCGCAGTCAGCGTCTTGCCAAGCGACTTCCGATCCTGGCTAACGCACGTGAGATGCACGTTCGGCGTGAGGCCGCGCGCGCGAGCTGCGGTGCCCACACGCAAGGAGTCCTGCCCGAATCCGCCGCCGGCATAGCTCGTGATGCTGCCCGCGGCAATCTCAGGGATCGTCGCCAGGCGAGAGGCGACCTCGAGGACCTGCGCTTCGCGCTTGAGGCCCGAGGCCACGAGTTCCGTGACGTAGCAGAACTGCCGAGCCTTCAATCGCTCGGCAAGGACGTTCGTCATGTACCGAGTTCCCTCCGAACCGTTCTGGCGCCTTCCACCATCGCGCACAACTTGTTGAACGCGACGTCACGAGGCAGTCGCACAAGTCCACAATCAGGATTGATCACGAGGCGGTCGGCGGGGACGACCTCGAGCGCACGTCGGATGCGGTCGGCAACGAAGCCGGGCGATTCGACTTCCTGCGTCTTCACGTCGATGACGCCCAGCCCCAGCTTGAACGGAACCTTGAACTCCTTGAAGAGAGGGAGGTCGTCTTCGCCACGGCGCGCGAACTCCCACGAGACGGTATGCACCCGCGCCTGGAGGATGCCGGGGAACAAGTACCGGTAGCTGCCCTCGAACGACGGCTTGCCGTATCGGTTTCCGTAGCAGATGTGAAGCGTGACGTTGGCCTCGACACCCTCGACCATCTCGTTGACCGCTCGAATCGCCCAGGGCAGGTCTTCAGGAAAACCCGAGTAATACGGCTCGTCGATCTGTAGCTCCGTGGCACCCGCGCGCACGAGCTCTTTCAATTCGAAGTTCAGGACGCGTCCTAGATCGAGCGCAAACGCCTCTTCCGACGGGTAGTGCTTGTTCTGAATGCGCTTGACGAGCGTGTGGGGGCCCGAAATCGAGATCTTCCCGCGGTGGTCGGAGTAACGGCCGAGAAAGCGGGCCTCATCCGACAAACCAAGTGACCCGGTTGCCAGCTTCGAGCGCACGACGCTCTCATAGAAGTCGTAGTAGAACCGCTTCGAGCCAAGGTCCACCTGCACGCCGGGCAGGCGCTCGGTGAAGTAGTCGATCATGTTGTCGCGCTGGGACTCGCCGTCGCTGACGATATCGACGCCGGCGATCTCCTGATCCTTGATCGCGGCCTTGCGCACGGCGTCGTGCATCTCATCGAGATCACGGCGGCTCAAACGGCGCGAGAGGTACTCGTTCTTCGCGCGCTCGAGCCACTCGGGCATCGAATAGCTTCCGATCACGGTGGTTGGGAGGACTGGGAGTGGCGGCGTCATGATGTCTTAATTATCCCCGGCTATCTGTGCCTCTAGGGCTGTTGACGTGAAAACGGCATTAGTCTCGTTGGGTCGTGTACAAGATGCTGGTTTTCGAGCCGGCCCTGTATGGAAATGGCGCGAAATGTACGTCGTACCCGGCCCGTGCGCCGACGGCTCGAAGCAGCGCGCCGTTGACCCAATTGACCAGCGAGCCGTCCAGCTTCCCAGGGCCTTTGAAGCCCTTGCGGTACTCGTCCATGTCGCTGACGAAGATGTCTTGCACTTGCAAGTATCCGCGCGGATGCAGCAGCGGAAGCGTGTTGGCAAAGCTCTCGCCCGCTCCTCGCGAAATGTGAAACCGAACATCATCGGGGGCTTCCGCCAACAGATCCTCGAGATGCGATCGGTTCAGCCCGGGCGGAACGTGATCCTCCTCGCGAGGGTCCAGGGCCCGGAGCCTTTCCTCGAGGCGGAAGGCGTCCCACAGGCTCCGCCAGAATGCGACTCCCCGCTCATCCGGGTAGACGGCCGATGGCCCGCCAGCAAGCAGTCGCTTGGCGACCTCCAGAAGGTCTGGACGGGAGAACCCGTAGACGGCGGCCAACCGATCGGCGGCGTCTCCGTTCAAGTAGGGACGCACCTCAATCAGATACAACTTGCCATCTCGGCGAACCAAATCATCGAACGGCAAATTGTCGTAGACGTTGGTGAGATGCACGTACAACACCTTGAAGCGATGCGCGGCCAGGACCTTGTACGGGTTCAGCGCGTCGAGCTCCGCGGCGCTGACATGACTGCCGTGGTGCGATGCGGCCGCCAGCGCACGCTCGAGCGTGGTGGCGGAGCGGTCGCCAAGAATGAAGTGGAGGCGCGAGTAGAAGTGTGTGCCGCACTCTGCATCGAGGGTCTTGAAGCGGTCGAGCCACGACTTGGCCCGAATGCCCGACCCGACGCCGATTTCGAGCGCGACGATGTCAGCCGGCAACTGGCCTCGAGCGTCGAGATCGCGCAACAGCGTCCAGAAATCGGCGACCGAGTCGCCGATGGCTTCAGGATGATTGGCATCGGACCCGCCGCCGGGCAATGCAGCCTCGAATCCTTTGCCCGATGCCAGCTCCCACTCGCCGAGGTGCTGCCAGAACAGCCGGTTGAAATCCCAAATCAGGCAGTCCCGATACGGGCGGAAGTTGTCGAGGTAGAGGGGTTGATTGTCCGCGTCGCCCTGCGCGCCGGGAGCAATGCTCTTCAGCGCGCGACGAAGATCATCGGGAAGCCGCAAGGCCTCCGCCTGTCGAAGGTCGATCGCGATCTCGGCGAGTGCGAGGGCCTGCCCCTGCGAGTTGGTGGTGCGCCTGACGATGACCGGATCGCGGAAGTTGGCCTTGTATTGGATCCAGTCGAGATGGATCCGGAGAGACGGCGCAATCCGAGGGTCCAGGATGCCGTCTTCAATGAAAGACATGAGCGAACCGGTCACGAGACTTGCAAGCTCGCTCGGTTTCGACGGTGCGCTGCCTTTCGGCCTCTTGCTCTGCGAAATGTGATTGATGTGGACGATCACCGAACCGGCGCCTATTTGTAAGGTTTGAGGCCCATGGCGCCATTTCGCGGCACCAATCAGCCCTAAAGTCTATTTGATCGGCGTCTTCAAAGTCGAACAGGTATGTCGCTCTTGGTCGATCGTGAGCCAACAAGAACGTGGGGAGCTGGAATTGCAGTTCGGGGGGACTAGCATTAGGAGCGGTGTCGATTCGCGTTGCCCTGAACCACGTCACCCATTACCGGTACGATCGGCCGGTACAGCTGTCGCCCCAGCTGGTGCGCCTCCGCCCGGCTCCGCACTGCCGAACGCCGATCCTGTCCTATTCGCTTGGCGTAACTCCAGGCGGCCATCTCGTCAACTGGCATCAGGATCCACAGAGCAACTACGTGGCTCGGCTCATGTTTCCCGCCAAGGTTCGAGAGCTTCGGATTGAGATGGACCTCACGGCCGAAATGACGGCCTACAACCCGTTTGATTTCTTCTTGGAGCCTTCTGCCGAGCGTGCGCCCTTTTCGTATATGGACCAGCAACTTCAGGAGCTGCAGCCGTTCCTCGGAACGGAACCGCTCACGCCTCGCTTCTCTTCGTACCTCGAGACCGTCCAGCGGCAGCCGCGACCAACGATCGATTTTCTCGTGGACCTCAACCGGAAACTTCGCGACGACGTGGGGTACGAAATCCGTCTCAATCCTGGCGTGCAAACGACCGAACAGACGCTCGAGCGGCGAGCAGGATCCTGCCGCGACTCCACGTGGCTGCTCGTCCAGATCCTGCGTCACCTCGGTTTTGCCGCGCGGTTTGCGTCGGGTTATCTCATCCAGCTTGGCCCGGATGCAGCAATCGTCGACAGCCATGCCGGCCTCGAGCGAGACCTCACGTCTCTTCATGCTTGGTGCGAGGCGTATCTACCTGGCGCAGGGTGGATAGGCCTCGACCCGACGTCGGGACTGCTCGCCGGCGAAGGTCACATTCCCCTTGCCTGCACGCCATATCCGTCGAGTGCTGCCCCAGTGATGGGGTCTGTCGAAGCTTGTGAGGCGACGTTCGGACACACGATGCACGCCCGCCGCGTGTACGAGCCGCAGCGCGCCACCAAGGAACGGAATTGATTTCGTTATCCGCCCGGCTTGCTCGCCTGATCTCCGCCACTCACGTCAGTTGCGCCATCGAACACCTGGAGCGCGAGCTCGACCTTGCCAAACGGCGCCGACACCTGCACCCCTTGTACCACGTCTCGAACTGCGGCCAGCATCTCGCGGGCCATCGCTATGCCCTCGGCCAGCGCGTGCTCCTTCGATTGCTCGTTCGCCCGGCGCATGCGGGCAATCACTGACTCCGGAACCATCACGCCCGGCACCTCGTTCGCCAGGAACTCGGCGTTTCGCACGGACACGAGCGGCCAGATTCCGGCGATGATCGGAATGCGGGTGTGCTCGACCTCTTTGAGAAACTGCTCCAATTGAGCGAGCGCGAAGACCGGCTGCGTCACGGCGAACTCGGCGCCGGCTTCCACCTTGTATTCAAAGCGCTTGAGCTCGTAAGCGCGGTCGATCGCCGCCGGGTTGACACCGACGCCGATGGCGTACCGCGTCGGTTCGCCGATAGGATTTCCGCCCGGGTCCAACCCGCGATTCAGATTTCTCACCAGGTTGGTGAGACCGATGGAGTCGATGTCGAACACGGCCGTCGCATCAGGGTACGGCCCCATCTTTGGTGGATCGCCGGTGATGAGGAGAATGTTTCGAAGCCCCATCGCCGAGGCGCCGAGAAGATCGCTGAGCATGCCGAGGAGGTTCCGGTCGCGGCAGCAGTAATGGGTGACGCTCTCGATTCCGACTCGCTGCTCGATGAGGACGCTGGTGAGGAGGGCGCCCATTCTGCTTTGCGCGCGGGGACCATCTGGAACATTCACGGCGTCCACACCAGCCGCCTTCAGCGACGCCACATCCGCGAGCATCTTGCTCGCGTCGACCCCGCGTGGCGGCAGAATCTCCACGGAAGTGACCATTTCGCCACGGGCCAGCTTGGCAGCCCACTTCGATCGGCCCGCGAATGGGACAGGATCGGCACCGACAGCCGCGGGGTGGCTCGGGCGATCCGATGCTGCTTCTGGCTGCGGAGAGCGCCGGACAGAGAGCCGCGGCACAAGCGGTCGTATGCCGTGCGCCATCGCGCTGATGTGCTCAGGCGACGTACCGCAACAGCCACCGATGACTTTGACTCCAGCTTGCACGAGATGTCGTGCGTACGACGCCACGTACTCCGGGCTTGCCATGTACATGCTGCGTCCGCCGATGTCACGTGGCATACCGGCATTCGGCTGCGCGCTCAGCTTTCGCTTCGTGACGAGCGTCATGCGTTCGATTGCTTCGAGAATTGCCTGAGGACCAACCGAACAATTGAGACCAACAATATCCGCTCCGTACTGGTCGAGGGCGCGCGCCACCTGGTCGGGGGCCGCGCCGTAGGGGGTGCGTCCCTCAACGCCAATCGTCATCTGTGCAATGACGGGCATCGCGGGATCGACCGAGCGCGCAGCGCGGATCGCCTGTTCGATCTCGTAAAGGTCGCCGAAGGTCTCGACGATGAAGCAGTCGGCGCCCCCCTCTTTCAGGCCGCGCATCTGCTCGGCGAAATGCGCGCGCGCCTCGTCCACGCTCGTTGAGCCGTATGGCTCGAGTCGAACGCCGAGCGGGCCGACCGCCCCGGCAACCAACAGGTCGTCACCGGCGACCTCGCGGGCCAGCGCAGCAGCCTTTCTATTGATCTCGACAACCTGCGCTTCGAGTCCGTACTGCGATAGCTTTGGACGATTGGCGCCGAATGTGTTCGTTTCCAGGACCTCGGCGCCGCTCTTCCGGTAGGCGCGATGCACCTCGCGGAGGACGTCCGGCGCGCGCAGGGCCAATTCGTCGTAGCACTGGTTGATGAAGATGCCCTGCGCGTAGAGCATCGTGCCGATGGCGCCGTCGAACAAAACGACGGCTGACGGATCGAGGAGGCGCTCCAGGGCCGACGAACGGCTGGTATTGATGCTCACGCGACCCTCGGGGCCCCGTCCGTAGATGCGCCGCGCATCGAGTAGTACTTGGCCTCCGGATGATGGATGATGATCGCCGCGGTTGATTGTTCCGGCACCAGCTGAAAGCCTGAGGTCAGCTGCATCTGCAACGCGGCTTCAGCAGGCAGGATCTTGAACAGCACCGCATGATCCTCGAGCTCCGGGCAGGCGCCGTACCCCCACGAGTACCGTTTCCCCGCAACGGCTGCGTCGACGCCAAGCTCGCGGCGGATCCGCCGGTGCATCCATTCAGCGACGGCTTCGGCGGTCTCGACGCCCAACCCGTGCACGTAAAACGCCTCTGCATACTCGGATCTCGCCTGCAATGTCTCGAAACGTTTCGCGACGGCGTCTCCGACGGTCACAACCTGAAACGCCACAACATCCACGTCACCCGACTCCACGGACCGGAAGTAGTCGGCCAGGCACAGCCATTCCTGACCTTCCTGACGTGGGAAGGAAAATCGCGCCACCTCACGCAGCGCGCCTCCGTCGCTCTCGAACGCTGACGGGTCGTACACGATCAGGTCGTTTCCGGCCGACTGCGCTGGGAAGATCCCATAGATGGCCTCAGGGTTGAGCCATCCGTCGCGAACGGCCTCTTCTTTGAGGCGCGCCAACGTCGGCTCGAACTCCGTCGTCAACGTGGCCTCGTATTTCGCTCCCGAACCGCGAGCTCCCCACTGCAGCCGGAACAATTCGTCCAAGTCGAGCAGATTGAACAACTCGTCCAGTGGGATATTGCGCACGACGCGGGTTCCGTAGAACGGCGCTCGCGGGATGGGATTGTCCGTGCGGACCTTGCTTCGCTCGATGCGAGTGTCAGCGGTGCCTGCCTTTGGAGCAGCATTGAGGAACACGTCGTTTTGGGCCTCGTCGACAACCTTCGTGACGAATGCCTCGCGTTCGGCGGGGTTCTGCAGCGAGTCCACCGTGTGGAGTCCTTCGAATGCGTCCTTGCAGTAGAACACCCCGGCGCCATACGGTCGCTCCGGCGTAAGAAAGAGTGCTCGTCGTCCGAATCGCCGGTTGATGGCCGCTCCGCCAATCAGCACCGGAATACTGAGTCCACGCCTGTCAAGCTCTTGCACGCACAGGGGCATCTGCTTGGACGTTGACACGAGAAGCGCCGACAGTCCGATCGCGTCAGCGCCGACCTCAACCGCCTTGTCGATGATGGTGTTGACGGGGACCTGCTTGCCCAGATCGAAGACGGTGTAGCCGTTGTTCGAGAGAATTGTGTTCACGAGAGACTTGCCGATGTCGTGGACGTCACCATAGACGGTTGCGAGCACAACCTTGCCCTTCGTGTAGCCCTCCGACCGTTCGAGAAACTGTTCCAGATGGCGAACGGCCTTCTTCATGACCTCTGCCGACTGCAGAACGAAGGGCAAGATCAGCTCGCCAGCGCCGAATTTGTCGCCGACTTCCTTCATCGCCGGCAGCAGCACCTCGTTCAATATCCGTACGGGCTCGCTCCGTACCCCGGCTGAATCGAGCACGTCCTCGATTCCTTCCTTCTTCCGGTGCACGACCATCCAGTGAGCTTTCGCGCCCGGAGTCATGTGGGCCGTTGGGTCCTCTCGGACGACCCCTTCGCGCTCGCGCTGTTCGGTGCCTTCGTAGTGCGAGATGAGACGCTGCAGCGCCTCCGGCGATCGATTGAACACAAGGTCGTCCGCGAGGCGACGCTCGTCCTCCGGAATCTCGGAGTAAGGACGCCAATGCGCCGGATTCACGATCGCCATGTCGAGGCCAGCCTGCACGCAGTGGTGCAAGAACACCGGGTTGACGACCGCCCGCGCGGCGGGTGAAAGCCCAAAGCTCACGTTCGATACACCAAGGACCGTGAAGACACCCGGGAGCTCCCGCTTGACGAGTCGGATCCCCTCGATGGTTTCCTTGGCAGAATCAATCCACTCGGGATCACCGGTCGCGAGCGTGAACGTCAGAGCATCGTAGATGAGCGCGTCCGGAGGAAGGCCGTACTCGCCGACCACGATGTCATAGATCTTCCTCGCGACCTCGAGCTTCCGCGCGCTGGTCTTGGCCATTCCCACCTCGTCGATAACGAGCGCGACCAGTGCGGCTCCGAACTTCTTGGCAAGCGGAACGACCGTGTCGATTCTCGTCCGGCCGTTCTCCATGTTGATGGAGTTGATGATGGCGCGGCCAGGGACGTGCTCGAGCGCATGCGCGAGGACGCTTGCCTCGGTCGAGTCGAGCATGAGCGGCGTTTCGACGCTCATGGACAGAAGCTTGACGACCTTGGCCATCTGCTCGGCCTCGTCGGCACGCTCGGTGAGTGCCACGCAGACGTCGAGCACGTGCGCTCCGGCATCGACTTGCCTGCGCGCGACCTCCAAAATCCCGTCGTAGTCATCTGCGAGCAGGAGGCGCTTGACCGCCCGCGACCCCTGCGAGTTGACTCGTTCGCCGACGATGAGCGGTGGCGGCTCCTGACGAAGCGTGATGGCGCGTATCCCGGACGAAATACGGGGCACCCGGCGCGGCGGCGCCCAGGCGACGGCGGGTCCCGATGCGCGTCGCTGAGAGGCCTCATCCTGGCGAATGGCCCGAACGAGAGCATCGAGGTGTTCCGGTGTGGTCCCGCAACACCCGCCGACGATGCGCACGCCGAAGTCTCGAACGAACTCGGTGAGCATGTCCGCCATCGGCTGAGGCTCGAGGGGATACACGGCCTCGCCAACACCTGTGTTGATCGGGAGACCGGCGTTGGGCACGACCGAAATCGGACGTGTCGAGTTCGCAGTCAGGTAGCGCACTGGCTCGCGCATGTGTTCCGGACCGGTCGAGCAGTTGAGACCGAGCACATCCACGGCCAGCGCCTCGAGCGTCGTCATTGCGCTTGCGACGTCGGTGCCGAGAAGCATCCGTCCGCTCGTGTCGAGCGTCACATGCACCTGGACCGGGATTCGACGACCCAGCTCCGTAAACAGCCGCTCGATGCCGGCGAGCGCCGCCTTCACCTCGAGAACATCCTGCGCCGTCTCGATGAGCAGCAGATCGACTCCACCCTCGATCAGGAACTTCGATTGCAAGTAGAAGTTGTCGCTGAGCTGCTCGAAGGTGACGTCCGACAACACCGGGTCGCTGCTCGATGGAAGCATCCCAGTTGGGCCGAGCGAACCGGCGACGAACGGATGCCGGTCGGACGTCGTGTACTTGTCGCAGGCTGCTTTCGCAAGACGGGCTGCCGCAACATTGACCTCGCGCACCTTGTCACCGAGCCCCCACTCGGCGAGCCGGCGCGGGGTCGACTGAAACGTGCACGTTTCCACGACGTCGCAGCCAACGGCGAGGAATGACTCGTGAATTCCCTGGATGATGTCTGGGCGGGTCAGAACCAGATGGTCGTTACATCCCTCGAGAGCCTTGCCGCCGAAGTCGTCGGCGCCGAGCGAGTGACTTTGAATGCTGGTGCCCATCGCCCCGTCGAACACGAGGACTCGAGCGGAGAGCTCGGTCAGGTAGCGTGAGTGCGGCTGCACGGGCATGTGACATTATGACCGGGGTCAGATCTGAGACCGTCTACGAGGCGGGACGCGCAAACACCTGGGCGAAGTACATCCGGCCGGCCGAATCGGCCGCGTAGCCGACACCGAGTTCCGTGAAGTTGGAGCTGAGGATGTTGGCTCGATGCCCGGACGAACCCATCCAGCTCGCCATGACCTCCGCGGCTCCGCGCTGACCGTACGCGATGTTCTCTCCATACGCCGACCACCGATAACCGACGGCGGCCAAACGATCCTCAGGGCGCGGATACTTCGACTCGGGCATGATGTGATCTAGGCGCCCGGCGCGAGCATTCTGCTCCGCCTGAATCTGGGCGGCCTCCTTCAGTTGAGCATTTGCGCGTACTGGCGCAACGCCCGCCTTGGACCGCTCCGCGTTTGTGAGATCGAGGATCGATGTGGTCAGGCTGGACGAGGCCGCGGCGCTTAGTGGTACTACGGGCTCGCCCAACGCGTCCGGGGCCGTCGGTGAAGAGCACGCCGCTCCGGCCGCAACGACGAACGTGAGGATCGTGCGGACGGCTCGATTCGTCATATCTCCACCAACTGCAAGCCGTGGACCAGTTCGGAAGGCCAGCCCCTGCGCGCGTTCGAGGCCAAAAGACTCCGGGCTGTTTGCCAAGGTGTGAAGCGAAGAACGATTCCGTCCTTCGCAATTGCACTATGAGTTCGACTCCGAGGCCTTCGCTTCGGAGCGCCGCTGACGGTCCTATTCGTAGTACGCCGGGGCTTTCTTCAGCTTCGCGTGCGCGGACAAATCGTGCTGAATCCACAACTGGGCCCGCGTCTTAGTGAGAAATGCGTCAACGGCTTGTCGTGCCGCGCGTGTCTGCTCCTGGTTGAACTCGAACGTGGGCAGGCGACCAAGGGTGCGCTCCTGCGGGTAGTGATAGAGATCTCCAGAGAGCACGACCCCTCCCGTCTGGGCCAGCTTCACGTACACGACCTGGTGCCCAGGCGTGTGCCCAGGCGCCAGCTTTAGGATCACGGTGCCGTCGCCGAAAACATCGTGCTCGTCTTCCGTCGTCACAACGCTCTTGCTCTTTCTGAGCGCGGCGTAGGTCTCGGGGCGTACGGCCCCGATGGGCTTCTCGGCGAACATGGCGTCGCGCTCCAGGCGCGGGACGAGCCAGGTTGCACCGGCGAAGGCGTTGGCATTGGCCGTGTGATCCCAGTGATGGTGTGAAAGCGCAAGGTGCGTGACGGCCGACGGCGAATAGCCGATGGCGGTCAGTTGGGCCCTCAGCGAAGTGCTGATGGTTACGAAGCGCTCCTGCGAGTCGGGAAGCACAAGCCGCTGTTGCACTGGGCGGCCTGTGGGTGTCCAGTCCTCGTCCGGGATCGCCCCGGTGTCCCACATCAACACGCCCCTCGGATGGACGACGAGAAACGCGGCCACCGACAACTGCGTTGTGCCGACATCTTCCTTCGTGAGACGGTATCGCCCCGGATCCGATTCGAGCGTCCCGCCGTCGAGCACATAGAGCCTGATGGGACGCGACCCGGTCTGCGCGGCACCACGCGTGCCGGCGGCAAGCGCAACGACCGCCAGCAGCATTGCAATGACGTTGAGAGCTTTCATTTGAGTCATCGGTCACACCTTTCGGACGAGCATCAAAAGCCCAGACGCCCAAGTCAACTTGACGACCGCGAATCCTGGACGGTTCTCGATCTCTTTGATCAACGCCGGCACCTTCGGCGCGTGGTCGGCCGGCCAGTTCGACTGCGGCAGCAAGTCGTCCACGAGATAAATTCCTCCGACCCTCAGCAAAGACAAAGCCTCGTCCAGGTGCGAGAACTTACCCGGCCACGCGTCTGCGTACACGACATCGAACTGCCCTGGCGGGGCTTCGGCGAGAAACGCGGCGCCGTCGGCAATATGAAAGGTGACGCGAGGATCCCCGCCCAGGTGACGCCTGGCCACGGCCACGACGTCCGGATCGTTGTCCACCGAATCCAGTCGAGACGCCGTGTCCATGCCCGCGAGCAGCCACGCTGTTCCCACACCGGTCCCGGTGCCTAATTCGAGCAACCGGCCACCGGGCTTGGAAGCCGCCAACACGCGCAACAAGGCGCCGGTCTTTGGCTCGGACGCCATCGCGAACTTGAGTCGATCCGTGTCGCGATGAATCGCATCGAGCACGTCCGGTCGTCCCTGAATGTCGAGATCGTCCATAGGTAAGCTTGTCCACGTGTAGTGAACGGAGAAGGCGGAGGTAACGGATGAACACGGAGGAACGGAGCACCAGAGCCGAATCCTCTACCGTAATTGATCTCCGTTCCTCCGTTGCTCCGTGTGTTTCCGTGTCCTCCGTCCCCTCCGTTCCCTCCCCTCCGTCCCCTCCGTTTCCTCCGCCCGTGACACTGCGCCTAGCCGTTGACGATCTCTCGATGGCGATCGGCCCACCAGCTCCAGAGTGTCAGTACCAGGGCGCCGACAATCGCTGACGGCCAGAGCACAGGCACAGAGGGGGGCGCACTGAAGAGATTGGCGAAGTACGCCAGCACGAGAAACGTCGCGAGACTCAGAAATCCCCACCGGCCCGCCGCGTCTCTCGCACGGGTCGCTCGAAGGTAGAGCCAAAGACCCGCACCATACATGATCAACTCAATAGTCACCGTCGCTGGGATGGAGTTCCAGAGCCCGAGGCCCAGCTTTGGACCTCCGGGATACAGCGGCATGTCGGGCCGGTGCGTGACAGCGTCGAGCACCCAATGACTGACGACCAGGCCCGACACCGCCATGAACACGACACGGTTACCGCCCATCCGGGATGCGCATAGCAGTCCGAGAAGCACTCCCCACACAACAAGAAGCAGCAACGAATGGGAGTAGGGGTAGCTCACGAAGTCGAGCGGCGTAAAAGCAGTGTTTCCGGGATCGATTTGGACCTGCTCGAGCCCCGCCCCCAGGAGAATCGGCCACAACACGTCCGCGAACTGCGAGGCCAGCAACAAGACCGCGAGCGACACGCGAGGGGTAACCGGCTTTGCTGCGAGGCTGAGCGCAATGTGTCCGATGAACATCGGGCGTCTACACGAGGGCGGCCAGGGCCTCCACATTGACGTCGTCGTAGATTCGCGCGGCAGCCAGCCTGCCGCTCGGTCCGCGTTCGTAGACGGCAACGCCAGCTTGAGGCTGCAGGACGTGCGGTCCGAACTGCACCGCGTTGAACTCGATCGCGCACGCGACGCTATCGTCGGTGGCGGTGCAGTACTCGAGAACGATCCCACCCGAACCGAGTATGTGACCCATGAACTCACCCAGCTTCGCCTGGCCGCGATAGAACCATTCCCCGCCGGCTGGTTCTCGAAAGTAGCCATCGGACTCGAACGTGGCCACGATCGCGTCGATGTTGCCAGTGGCGAGGGCGCGCTGGTATTCGGCCACCGTGTCAGTGATGGCCAGTGTTGGGTCGCGCGGCAGCAACGGATGCCGTACGCGATGCGCACCTTCGAGGGGCCACATGCTGTGATAAACGCGTAATCCGGATACTCGGTCGCCCGCATGGTCTCCAACCACGGCGATCGGGAGCTCGGTGTCGCCGGTTGGCAGGTTCAGGTGAAGAAGAGCCTCGAACACTGAGCGCTTGGCATTGCGCGTGGTGCGCAGCGGTTCAATGCGAGCCGCTCGCTCCACCAACCATTCATGACGGGTGCGGACGAAGCGTTCGAAGTCAGTCGCGCCGCGTACGCGTCCAACAAGCGGATCATCCACTGCGGGCTCGCCGGCGAATCCCGCGAGCAGTGGCGACGCCCCTCCAGCCAACAGGCCTTCGAGATACGAGGTGGTCGGGTCCACTGTCACAGCACGAGGTACTGGCGGAGATTGCGGACGTCGTCTACGTCCTCGATGGCGTTCACCCGTGTGATGAGCGCCTCCGTGCGCTCAGGGCCCAGGATCGGCGCCATGAGGCCTCGCGCCTTCGCATTCACGCCCGCGGTATCTAGTGGGTTCTCCTTTGTGCCAGGAGCGTGACGCGTGAAGTGGCTCACTTTGCGTCCGTCTCGAAGAGTCACTTCCACCATGCCGCTGCGCGGTGCGTCTGCATTTGTCAACGCTCGATCGCCCACGAGTTCCACGCGCTCCTTCACCGAGCGCACCTGCGCATCTCCCATCCGCTCGTGAGAATGGCTGTCGGCGAACGAGACGGTGCCATCGATCAACGCCACGGCGACCAGGTACTGCAGGTTCACATCTGGCATCGCGCTGTTGTTGACAATCCTGGCGCCATCCTCGGGCACCCGGACGACGATGCGCTCGACGTTGTTGGGGGTGAGGCCGTGCTCGCGCCGCAGCGTGAGGACCGCGTCGAGCGGAGCCTGGATGGGATATCCCACCGAAAAGGTCTTGATCGCCGTTTCGTTGACGAAGAACCGGGAGCCCAGACCTGCGACCATTTCCTCCGGCTTCGGTTCCGTGGACAGGGCATCGAGCATATTGTGCTCGCCCTCGAGCACGTCTTCGACGCCGGTGAACCCCATCTGGACCATGATGGCCGCCGTCACGCCATTGCGCGCGCCCATGCCGGCAAAGTCGAACGCCTTTTCGATGTGGTCGGTATCGCGCGTCCAGCTCCACAAGCCCGAGACTTGTTGTGCCGCGTACGAGAGGACGTAGCGCATGCCCTTCTCATCCAGGCGGGCCATCGACGCCGCGGCGGCAGCAGCGCCGAACGTCGCGCTCGTGCCCTCGGCACTGCGGTGCGTGGCTCGCACCAAGTCTGGTCCGAGGGCCATGAGAAAGCGGCAACACAGATCGTAGCCAAGCGTGACGGCTCTGAGCATCTCCGTTCCCGAACGGCCTTCGCGCTCGGCCATGGCGAACGCGGCGGGCACGACGGCGCAGCCGGGATGCGCCTTCGTCGTCGGCTCGAAATCGTCCGTCTCATCAGCGTGGCCGAACATTCCGTTTGCGAGGGCCGCATTGACGGCGGATGTCCTGATGTTGGTCGTGAGAACGGAGGCCTCCGCGACGCCGCCTTGTGCGCGGACGAACCGGATGGCCATCTCTCCGGGCTTGAGGCGGGCACCTGAGACCATCGCCCCCAGCGTATCCAGGATGCGGTGCTTCGCTTCTCGCGCCACGCTCGGCGCAAGGCTTCGGTCCCGCGCGCCCGCCATGTAGCGCGCGAGCCGGCCGGTGATGTCGGCGGCGGTCTTCGACGTCGCCTTCGCCGCGCCCTGGCGGAGCGAAGACGCGAGCACGGATGCCTCGGCGTTCGGAAGAGCCGCGGCGGCGATGAGTCCGCCTGCACTTTGCAGCACTCGGCGCCGGGTGAGAACTCGATCGTCAGTGTTCACAGGCATGCCGTCACGATTGTCTGTCACGCATCAACTCCTTGAACCGTCACGACGACGCTTGGAGCTCAACGACGTTGCCCTCGGGATCGGTGACGTAACACCACGTGACGCGTCGTCCGTTCGCTGTCGTGAGCGTGACGATATCACCGACAGGGCCGCCGCCGGCTGCCAGCACCTCGGCGCGCGCGTCCGGCACTGACGGCACGGAAAACGCGATGTGTCCCCATCCCGGTCGATTCACTGTAGGAGCCGGCCCATCGGCAAGCTGGGAGAAATTGAACACCTCGAGCGTCGAGCCATCGTCGCCCAGGCCTGGCAGACGGAGATGCACGCCCCGAAGCGTCGCACCTGGCACTCCAGTCCCTGCGTCCAATGTAGGGCCGGAGAAGTCACGTTCGGGCGGCACCACCTCGCAGCCGAACACGGAACGGTAGAACTCGACCAGCGCCCGCCAGTCCCGGGCAACCAGATTCGTGTGAACGTACCGCGCACCTTCGATCATCGAGTCATTCGTCGACTACTTGCTGAGGGCAAGCCTCACGCCCAGCCCCACGAAAAGAGCGCCCGTCGCGCGTTTCAGCCAGAGCCCGGATGAGCGGTTCCGCCGCAAACGTCGGCTCATCGCCGACGCGCAGAGCACCAGAACGAGGCACCACAGCGTGCCGTTGAAGATGAAGACTCCCCCCAGGAACAAAAAGGTGAGAACACGTGAATCTGCAGTCGGGGCAACGAACTGCGGCAGGAATGCCAAGAAGAACAGAGCGACCTTGGGGTTCAGCACGTTCGTCAGGAGTCCGGCGCGATAGATCGCCCACGGCCGTTCCTGTGTGAACTCGACCGCCGGACCGGTATCCGCGGGGCGCTCCAGCAGCATCTTGAGGCCCAGATACGCCAGATACACTGCCCCGACAAGTTTCACGACGATGAACGCCTGAGAAGACGTCGCCACGATGGCGGATAAGCCGAATGCAGCAGCGAAGGTGTGAATGATCGTGCCAGACACGATGCCGAGAACAGAAAGCAGGCCCGCGCGTTGGCCTTGCGACACGCTTCTTCCCACGATGTAGAGCGTGTCCTGACCCGGCGTCAGGTTCAGCAGAATTCCACTGACGACGAATAAGGCAAGATGCTGCGTCCCGAACATCAGAAAACTGCCTATCGCAACTCAACGCGACCGCGCGGACTGTCGATCGTGGCGGCCAGGGCGGGTTTCAGTCCCTTCTTCACCGGAACTGTGATGCCAAGCTGGCCAAGCGCCTTCTGAACTCGGTCTGGGTCGGAATGCTCCGCCCGCAGGTCAAGGAGCGTGGCGCCCTTTGCTGCGCTTGCGGCCGGGTGGGGCGTCTTGCCCCAGTCGATGAAGAACGGGACGACGCCATCAGCTACGACGATCCGTGGATCGGTATACCGCCAAGTGAGAAGCACGCCGTCTGGACGCCGCCGACTTCCTGGAATGACCGGCCCCAAGGTTAGCCCTTGCGCAGCGCCCTTGCTCACCTGTTGGGACGGATCGCTCGACTTGGCGGCCCAGGCCACGATACGAGGTTCGGACAGAGCGTCGATACCGAACGGACGAGGCAAGGCCGGCGTCGGCTGTTCAGGGTCGGGCCCGATGATCTCAATATAGGTAGCCGGACCCAGCGCGATCAAGGCATTCCGAGTTCCGCGCCCCGGATGCTGTCCACCTGTTGTCGCCCGGATCCCCAGGAGCCTCTCGAGCTTCTCGATCCCGACGTTCAAATCCGGTGTTGCGTAGACGAGATGGTCCACTCTCGCCAAACGGTCTGGCGCACCCGTCGTCTGGGCTCGGCCGTGCGCGGTGAGCAGGCCGCATAGCGTCGCGACGACTGCGATTCCAGCCCTGGTCATGTCGGTCACCTCCGAATCACAGCGAAGCTGGCTGAGCCTCGTTCGTAGGGCCGGTCCTTTCGGACCGGCCAGGCACGTCCGAAAGGACGTGCCCTACTAGAGCTGTCCGAACACGCTTCCAGCACCAACTCCCATGCCATGCCCCGTGAACGAGAACGAATGTGCCATCGTTTCCTCTGTCGCCTTCAGCGCCGAGCGCGTCGTTTGGATGTTGCCTTTGCCTTCTTTGCAGAGGTCGAACGCTTCGACTGGCTCGCCGACGTCTTCGGGATCTTTCCAAGAAACTCTCCGGTCCGCTTCGCGATCGTGTTCAGCCACTCGAGTTGAAGCTGGGTGCCGGTTCGGAACATGTCCACCAGCGATGGCGGTAGGACCGAGAAATCGATAGCCAGCTGACCCCAATCAGGGCGGCGACCATCGTAGTCGGTGAACTTGAACTCTCGGCTTACCTCCCACGAGCTGAGGAGCTGACCCGACCGGTCGAGGATGCCGGGGTCGTGCGCGAGCGCGGCGACCGCCCTTCCAACGAAGAGAGGCGATTCGGACTCGAGAAAGTTTGGGTCCTTCTTTCCGGCGTCGCGCCAGTTGGCCTCGGTCACCCCATGATGCTGCAGCATCGACTCGGACCGCAGAAATCCCGGTGTGATCGCAATCGCGGCGACGCCGTGCGGCTTCAACTCAGCCGCCATGTTGAGCGCCAATCCTTTGAGCCCGAGCTTCACCACTTGCGACATCGGGTTTCCTCCGGCGCTGAGGAGGTCGTTCTCGGTGACCTCGACGATGAGGCCACGACGCCCACGGATCATGAGCGGTGCGGCATGTTTCGCCGTGATGATATGAGAAGTGAGCGACTGTCGGAAGACGGCGTCGGCCTTCTTCAAGTCTGTCTTCCAGAACGATCCCCACTGGCCCATCATCGGCTCTTCGCCAGCAATGCTGTTGACGAGAACGTCGAGCCTGCCGTGATCGCGATCGATGTGCGCGAAAAGCGCCTCGACCTCTGATTCGACTGAGTGATCGACTCGCATGGCGATGGCCGTGCCGCCGGCAACTTTGACCATGTCGGCGGTTTCGTCGATGGTCTCGGGGCGGCCGTACGGGGAGGGGTTTCCGCGGACGCTGCGCCCCGTGCAGTACACCGTTGCGCCGGCCTCCCCAAAGGCGCGGGCGATACCACGGCCGGCACCACGCGTGGCTCCAGCAACGACGGCGACATGACCCTCGAGTGGTCGGCCGGACTTTTTTCGCGCGGTCACCGCGAACCTACGGCAAATCGTTCGCGTGAACGCTCTTGCGCTTTCCTGGCTTCTTCCTCTCGATTCCGCGGTGGCGCGCTCGTCGTGAGCGAGTGGATCAGGCGGTGCGCCGCCGCGGTCACCTCATCGATCGCGCGGTTGAACGCGACCTCGTTCGCACGAGATGGCCGACTCGCGCCACTCAGCTTCCTCACGAACTGGAGCGCCGACGCGCGAATCTCATCGTCGGTCGCAGGAGGCGCGAAATTGGCGAGTGTTTTGATATTCCGACACATGCACGTACTCCTGACTCAGCTTACGCTTTGTGCCCGCCTTTGAGAACCGTCGCCAGCCTCAACGGAGCAAGGTCCGGTTCGACCCAAGCGGCTCGGCCTATCGCAGAATTCAGCCGCCCACGCGAATAGAATTTGAACAGAACACCCTTGTCTGCGATCGGGCTATCGATCACAGACGCCACTCGTTCGTTGAGCGGCATCTCCTTCGGGCAGCCATCGAGAAACTCCGACAACAGTAGGATGTAAGCGCCAGTCACGGTCTCGTGGTACCCGCTCGTCGGCGAATTCAGCCTCCCATGACTCTCGTTGAGCCGGCTGATTCCAACCCGCAGGCGCGTCAGCGCCTGCTCGGGGCCATATTTGTGCACGTGCCACGTTCCGACCGCGAGGTGCGCAAGATGCGTCCATTCCTCTTGAGGAAGGACGCACGCCACAAATCGCGCCGCGAGATCGTCGATGTCTGCAAAGAGCGGACTCATGCTGTCGTCACCGTCACAACACCTCGAGAATCTCCCCAAGGCTCCCCATGACTCGGTTTGCCCCACGGAAATTGCCACCCCGAGTCAGGGCGGTCGGGACAACGATACAGTTGATTCCGGCACCCTTCGCCGACGCGAGGCCCCGCTCGGAGTCCTCGATGGCGACGCACGCCTCCGAGGGAACCCCGCTTCTCTCAACCGCTCGTCGATAGAGCTCAGGATCGGGTTTGACGTGCGTGACATCGCCCGCGGTCAGGATGAAGTCAAAGTATTTGAGAAGGCCCGTAGCCCGATGAATCACGTCGAAGTGATCTTTCCGGGAGCTGGTCACAACGCCCATCACATACTTTCCGTGCAACGCGTCGAGCACTCTCGTGATGTCAGCTGCGAGGCGAGGCCCTTGGCTGAGCCAGTCCGCGTACAGTGCATTGCGATCGTTCCTCAGTCGATCGATCTCACGGGGAGCAATGCCGTGTGTCTCGGCGAGATGCCAAGCCCCCTTTCCTTGAACGAGAAACAGTTCAATGTACTCATCCTCGGTCAGGCCAACTCCGGCTGACGCGAGAACGTGTTGGGTAGCCTGAAAGTACAGATGTTCGGTGTCGACGAGCACGCCGTCGTTGTCCCAAAAAATGGCCTTGATCATCAGGTCGGAAGGATGCGGAGCAGGAGTCTCGTCATCGACTGGTCTCTTGTGCAGCCACTGCATTCCAGATTTCGTCGGCCCTCAGACGCACCGCGGGGACATCTTCACTGCGCATGAATCGTTGGCGCACGAGATCGTCGGCAGCCCGCGTGACGCGGTCCAGGTAGTCCTGACGGCTCGCGTAGCGCTCGCCAACGGAGAGGCGCGCGTCCTTGTCTCGTTCTCGTTGCTCTCTTGTCAGCAGGAACGGTTCGAATCCACCAACCAGGCCACTCAGGAACCCCAAGTCCTTCAGTTGAGGAATCGTGACGTTCCAACCGGTGTGCGTGCCCAACGGCACCGCCACTTCTGGCAGACGAATCCCCGCCACGTCATTCCCGTCGGCATTCACTTGAGGCACCAGGACGCGATACGGCGCGCCTAACTGCGGTGGTTCCTTGGTGATCACTCTCGTTGTCGCATAGCGTGGTCCGTAGTCCATCCGCCACACTTGTGGCATATACGTGGTAAACGGGAACGTGGGCACGGACGGGAAGCGAACGTCCTCGAGCGCTATGAGCTCGCCCCTTCCAATCGAGGGATACTGCGACGGCGGCGGCTCGCTCTCGTTACGCATCCACGCATCGAGGTCGAGGAGAAGGGCACGCGTGACCCATCGCTGATCCGCGAAGTTGGGAAAGTGTTGGTAGCCTCGCCGCTGCCGGGTCGTCATGGCCGGTGGGAGCCCGCCGGATGAGTGCGGTGTCCCGGCCAGAAAATACAGTCGCGACGTGGCCCCGAGCGGCACGTCCTTTCGGCCGTCCTCGGTCGTGTGTGTGAGGGACCCGGCGCGCGCCCAGTACCTCGGTGGACGAGAACGTGTAAAAGATCTTCGGCGTGACGCGGGCGGCCTGTGCCTTGGCGAGAAGTCCCTCGTCTGCAAACGGCGGCAGGTCGACTGGACGGAGCACGGAAAGCACGGAGTTGCCAGCCTGGCCAGGCATCGCAAAACGATGGTTGAAGCTGCCGCCCCCGGCGCCCGCCGACGAGATCATCAAGCCGTCGAACACCATGCGGCCTCGCTCGTCGGCGTTGAAGCCATCACGAACGAACTCCCGTAGAAAGCGCGCACTCTGCGAATAGCCGTATCCGACAATCCTCTGGAGGGCCGAAGGCGTTTCGCGGAGTGGCGCGCCAGCGGCACCGTGCCTGAGATATGACGCGAAGTCGCGAATAGCCGCCAGGCCGAGCCCTGCAACGGGCGAGCCCTTCGCCTGGTATACGACCTCGTACAGACCGACGCCGGCTCCAGCATCCAGATGTACCGAACACCCGTTTGTCGCGAACTGCCAGCCGTCGCGCGGCAGGGGGCGTGGTGCTCCGTCCATCCGGGGACGGAACGTCAACGTCCCGCCTTGCTGTCCGGAAGCCGATGCGCAGTAAGTCAGCCCGAAGTCGGCACCCTGGTTGCGACCATCGGATTCGATGTAGGTTCCGCGAACAAGACCTTCGACCGGCGCCACCGGCGCCTGGAACGTGAGTCCGTTCGAGGGGCGAACGTCGACCTGCCAGCCGAGAAACGCCACGGCAAATCCCTGTTCGAGCAGGAACCGGTCTCCGAGATCCCAGGACTCTGGCGACAGGTCGCGCTGCTGCGCGCCACTCATGATCGCAAGCGACTGATCGCGGCCGCGGTTCACCACTTCGAAGAAGACAGTGCCGCGCGTTCGGGCCGCTGCCTTCGGGCTGAAGAACAGAACGTCGGCCGAAAACTCCACCTTTCCTTCGCTGTTCCGGGGAGCAAGGTCGATGTCTGCAATGCCACGGTTGGCCGGAAGGCGGGGGTCGATGGCGAAATGAACACGCCCGATCATCCGTTCGTGCGTCCCGGCGTCATCCCTGCGCTGGATTTCGACCTTGACGACCTCCGCAGACACAACTTGCGTGAGCAGCAGCAGGAGCCCACAGATCGACAGTGAACGCCGTGGTCCACGCCACAACCGGCAAGAGTCCCACCGTCTTCCACTCACAGCCCCTCCTGCACGTCCCAACCGCCCGGAGGCAGATAGTGAAACCGAATCAAGTAGACGTGGTCACCGCTGCCATGCTTCGCTGTGTCGAGTAGATCCTTCACACTGCTGAAACCCGACTCGCGAGCCAGTTCGTCGGTGATATCCGTGAGGTCGATCGAAACGATCGAATCCACGACGATCGACCCTTCGTCCATCTGGTAACGACCGCCTGCTTTCACGTGGGGTCGCGTCCAGATGCGGATGCTGCACCTGATACGCCCGCGGCGAATTCCATCACGAAGGCGTTTGGTGAACACCATGACGAGAGCTCAGATGATGCTTAGCGCCCGACGGCCTCGTCTGCTCGGGCTCCGGTCAACATGCCGGGCAAGCTGTAGTTTCCCTCGTGGCACGCGTACTCGTAGACCTCACCCTTGGCGAGCTGCCAGTTGATGACGGCGGTCCACGGTCTGGTCCACATGGTTGGGTCGTCAACCGTGAACGTGTATTCGAGGGTATCGGGAGCTGTCCGCCGAAAGCGCTCGATCAAGCGCAAGTGCTGATCCGACAGCGTGAAATAGCCTCCCATTGGATTTCCGTTCGGATGAAAGTTCGTGGTTTCGACCACGAGCGCGTCTCCCTCCCAACGTCCGCGGGAGTCTCCAAGGTAGTTTCGCAAGGTGGACGACAGGCGGGGACGCCCGTCCAGCGGAATGATGCGCACGTCGTGGATCTTCTCCATCTGAATCGCCACGTACTGTGGTGTCTGAACGATTCGATAGACGCTCATGTAAGCGGCAAACAGATCCGGAAACCCATAGTTGATACAGCGGTCCGTGATGCTCAAATCCTGGGCAGCGTTGGGCTGCCGCGTAAATCTGCCGGCAGCGGCCGAGCGAGCCTTCTGCCCCTCTGCCGTCGGTGGTGGCAACTTGCCATCGGCAGGGTCGACGATGAGAGACGTTCGTCGCTCGAAGTAACGATCGGGAAGCCAGTTCTGACTGTAAGTCCCCGTCTGGCCAAGTCCACCGGGGTGCGTGTCGGCCAGCAAAGCCAGATACAACCCATCCCCGAAGACGGCATCCGATTCTGGCGTAAAGCGTTCGCGCGCCCGGCGCTTGAGGGAAGCCAGTTCATCCTCAGTGAGGAGTGGTTTATCTGCAAGCTGACGAGGACGTTCCAGTGGCGTCGCACTGTTGTTTTCCCAATTGCCTTCGAGATCAGGACGGCCGTCGGCCGTCCGGGGTGCAACCCATTGACCTCCGGACCCTTTACCCGCAGGAGTGGTCTGCGCCTGTCCAGCAGCCGTCTGGGTCAGCGATGCCACAGCGATCGCAACTCCCACCCCGCACCTCCAAATACGTCGCGCCATAAAGCCTCCAGCTCCTGTGTCGGGCGCCTGCACTCTGGACCGGCTGTCATTTCAATTCAGCCGGAGCAAATAGTGCGAGTGTTTCTGTGTCCGATGGCGGCTGCAGGACATAGCGTACCGCCAGATCTTCAACCTGTGGATAACTGGTTTGTCGGATGCGCTCTGCCGCCTTCTCGAGATCGTAGCCGGTACGCCGCAGTTCCACGTCGGGGCCCAGGAGGAGCCAATAGGCTCCAGACGGCTGCTCGAACGGCATTCCCACACTGCCGGCATTCACAACTCGCACGCTTCCGACTGGCCGGTCAAACTGCATGTGCGTGTGCCCGCAGACCACGACCGGCACGTTGACCTCGGCAAAGACGACCTTTAGACATGCTTCGGGCGTCACACGGGTAAAGAGCTCGGTGTCGTTTCGCGGTGTCGCGTGGCAGAAGAGCGCCTCCCCCAATCCGCGAATCTCGACACGGCATGTCGCGGGCCAACTGGCTAGCCAGCGCTCGTGCTCGGGAAGGAGCTGCTGTGCCGTCCACTGTATGACCTCTCGATACTGTTCTGGAACTTCGCTGGTCTCCTTGCCCGCCATGTGCGCAAGCACCACGCGCTCGCCATTGCCCGAGATGAACTGCACTGGAATGTCGAGGTTGGACAAACACGTCAGTGTTTCACCGGGCATTGGTCCTGCCAAGACATCGCCTCCGACCACGATTTTGTCGACACTCGCTCGACGAACATCCTCGAGGACAGCCTCCAATGCGGGGAGGTTCGCATGAATGTCGTACAGCGCGGCAACCCGCATCACAGACTACGCTGCGGTCAGGATGAGCGGATCCTGCCGCGTAATCACCACGGTGTGTTCGTAATGTGCTGCCAGGCTGTTGTCTCGGGTGCGGATCGTCCAGCCGTTGTCGTCCTGCACAGATTCCGCCGAGCCGGCGCTGATCATTGGTTCGATGGCCAAGACGAGCCCATCGGTCAGCACGTCCCGCTGCCATGGGTCGTAGTAATTGGGCACTGAGGGCTCTTCATGAATGGTCCGGCCCACTCCGTGACCTGTCAAACCTCGCACAACCGTGAAGCCGTGTCGCCGTACTTCTTGCTCGACCGCGCGGCCAATCTCGTTCACGCGGGTACCAGCTCGAGCGACCGTGAGCGCCGCTCTAAATGCCGCCCGCACGCAGGCGACGAGGCGTTGAGCCGTGTCTGTTCCAGGCCCAACCACGACGCTGCGCGCCGCATCCGCGATGTATCCGTTCTTCTCAACGGTGACATCGAGCTTCACAAGATCGCCACGCGTGAGACGACGCGGCCCCGGCACACCGTGGACCACTTCATCGTTGACGCTGATCAGCACGCTGCCCGGAAAGCCATAGACCAACGCAGGCGCTGAGCGCGCACCACGGTCGGCGAATACGGCCGCGGCGACGTGATCGAGCTCGGTCGTGCTCACGCCAACTCGTGCATGCCGTTCGAGGGCGTCAAGCGTCAATCGCGCAATACGCCCAACCTCCCGTAAACCGTCCAGGTCGGCAACGGATTCAATCGACATCCAGGATCCTCCCCAAGTAGACCCGACACAATAGGGTAGTCTCAAGTGCACATCCACTCCAGGCCGCCTAATCCGAACAACGAAGAAAGGACTCGGCCCTCATGTCGATCTGGCCACGCCTCGTTCGACGTGATGGTAGAGCCCATCAACAGGAGGAGAGGCACATGCGATTCATCATTACCGCGCACCCAGGTCAGAACAGCAAACAGCCTGAGGCGGATGCGCCGTTCGACGAGAAGCTCTTTACCGATTACATGAGGTTCAACGAAGAGATGTACAAAGCCGGCGTCCTGGTCGCCGCGGAGGGCCTGAACGCGGGCGGCCAGGGGGCGCGCATCGAAGTGACGAAGGGCAAGCGTGCCGTCGTGGACGGACCATTCGCCGAATCGAAGGAATTGGTTGGCGGCTTCTACATCATCGAGGTGACTTCACGCGAAGAAGCGATCGAGTGGGCTCTGCGCTGTCCCACTGGCCTGGGCTTTGACGACGTCCTGGAGATCAGGGCGTTGACAGGAGAAGACGACGTTCCGCCACACCTGCTGGAGCTGCTGAAGACAGCGGCCCCGACCTGGAGCGCGTCGCTTTCGAAGCCCAGAAAGGCGTAGCGGAAGGAGCGTCACCACTCGAAGTCGGCCAGCACCGCGTGGTGGTCGCTCTTGTCGGTTGGCCACACGCGAGCGATCGACGCGAGACGGGCCAGCGGGCCATCGGCCAGAAGGTAGTCAATGCGACCGGTATCGAAGGTGCTGACATTGTGCTCGGCGCCCAGGTCGACGAGGCCGGCCTCGACCAGGCTGCGCACGCCGGGAGCGTCGGCATGTGCGTTGAAGTCGCCAAGCACCAGGATGCCGTGGCCCACGTCTGCCTGCATGATTCCTTTCAGCTCCGCGAACCCGGCGTCCCGCGACGCGACGCGGCCATCAGCGTGATGATTGAAAATACGCAACTGCCGCCTACCGGCGCAGACGGCGACTTCGAGAACAATGCGAGGCTCCGCAGCCACCGAGAAGTCGAGCCGGTGCCTTCGAACTTCGGTCAGCGGCCATCGAGATAGCACGGCGAGGCCGTAGTCCCCTTCGTCCCATTTGATGCTTGCAGCGAAGGCGTAATGAAAACCAAGGGCGGTGGCCAGCGCCGCCGGCTCGTCCACGAAGCCTGTGCGACGCATGCGCACGTCAACCTCCTGCAGCGCGATGACGTCGGCCTGCATGGCGCGCATTTCTTCGGCGATCGCGTCCACGGATGCCGACCGAGCGGCACGGATGTTCCAGGTGGCGACGCGCGAGCGTCTCGGCGCGTCAGCAACAGCCGTGTTGCATTCGGCCAGTGTCGAATGGGTTACGAGGTCGGACGGCTCTGCGGGGACTCGATTAGGGCGTCTGGCCTCCTGAGCGGCTGGAACGACGTCCTGTCTGGCCGTCGCGGGAATCACGCTGATCATAAGCGCGACCATCAGTGACGCAGTCCCGACGACGCGGATCGAGTCGTAGCCTGTCCGAGAACTCACGCTTTGGCCTTTCTTCGCGACTCGGCGATACGTGCCTTCACGAGTCGCCTCACAAGAGCAGTTGGTATCGGCTTGTCCATTGGAAACTGAATCGTCCCCTTTGACATCTTGTATCCCTCGAGCTCGGCCGCATGAGCGCGCCTCACCACCGCGGTCATCGGATACAGGCTCGCATGGTGTTTCCAAGCGGCGTACCACAAGAGCGGTTGTCCATCGAGTCTGAAGGCAGGGATTCCGTAACTGAAACTGTCGATGACGCCCGGAGCCGCGCCACGAATTGCCGCACGCAGCTCCTTGAGGTGCTTCCGACCGTCGGGCGGCAACGACGCCAGGTAGGTTCGCACCTGCAAACCGGCCCGCTTGGCGTCATCCCTTGATGACGAGGAGGATGTCATTCTGGCTTGCCAACCTGTTGCTGCATCAGGACCTGAGCGCGGAGCATTGCCTCCTGAATCTCGGCCTCGAGCCAGCAGTTGGCGGCGTCGATGAACGGATTCGGGGCGCCCGCCTTCAGCCTGGCGTACTTCGCCATCATGTCGTACTGGGCCGGATGATCGCCGAGCGGCACGTCACAGGGAAAGGAGCGCACAACCTTGAAGGTGCGGTTGAACTCGGCTTCGATCTCGGGCGTCACAGTCCCGGGTGCTCGATAGCTGCACGCGAACACCACGTTGAAGGTCCTGCCGCCCTCCTGCGTCGTCATTGTCCAGGTAGTGCAGCCGCGCGTGTGACCTGCCGTCAGATGGGCGGTGAGCGTCGTGCCTCCAAGCGTGACCACTTCGCCGTCTCGTAGCGTCCGATCGATCGGGTGCACCTTGCCACCCGGCTTGATGGCCTCCAGGGCTGGTACGTCCTCGAGCATGGCCATCACCTGCGCCCCGGTCAACTCCTTGAACAATGCATCGCCTTCCTGATGATCGCCGTGGGCGTGCGTCCCCAGCAGAACGCGGACGTCTGCGAACTTGAACCCGAGTTGCGTCACCGACTTCTCAATCGTGCGCACGTTCCTCTCGTACGTGCTGTTGAGAAGAATGTGTCCCTGGGGCGTCACGATGAGGTAGGAGCTTAAGGTTCTTGTCCCAACGTAGTAGATGTTGCCGATCACCTTGTGCGGCGGAAATGCGGTCGTCTGATCCTCATCAGTGCCCATGTTCCGAGCGAGAATCGAGCGCGGCGTATATGTTTGTCCCCGAACCGTGACTGCCGGCGTATCGGGCGGTCCGCCGCCCTGCGCGAGGCCCACATGCGCGCCCAGCCCGACAACGAAAGCACCAACGAGCACGACCCACACGCGCGGTCGTGGCAACACCTCGATAACGTCCTCCGATAATCGTGTCATCACCTGCCAACTCGTTCGATTGTTTTCGCAGACCACAGCGATCGACCCGACGAATTGTGCCACGAGCGAGTGGCGACTCCTAAAGGCCCCGGGGGTAGCCGGCCCGTAGCGCGGTTTCCACCACTCTTTCAACGAACGCACTCTTCGCGTCGGCATACGCTTGATGCGTTAGCGAAGCCTCAGCGTTGTGTCCAGCGGCCAGCTGGCGCTTGAGTGCCTCATACTCGCGAGAGACGTTGCTATGCTCACGGAGGTAGTCCCGGAATGCCAACGTGCGCCGCTCTTCAACGCCACCGGCCTGCACGACGTGCACATGGTGGGTATGGGGCGACTGCTTGGGCCGGTGAAAGAACGGACAGAACTCATCGTCCGGATGAGGAACGTGTTGGTAGCCCAATCTGGTCAAGGCAGGAGCAAACGTATCGATGGGATGAAGCAGCGCGACGGAAACCTGAATATCGATGATCGGCTTGGCCGCCAGGTCAGGAACGGACGTGGAACCGTTGTGGTCGACGCGGCGGGCGAGCTCGCCGAGCGCACCGCGGATCCTGTCCCGCTCCCTCTCGAAGTCGTGGACCCAGCCCGGATCGTACGGCACGATCTGTATGGTCTCTCCCATTCGTTTGACTCGCCCCGTCGAAGAAGCTCTCGGATCTTTTCCGATCCTTTCAGGCCGCGCGCGCGATTAATTTCGGGGGGGGATACCGTCCGCCGCGTCCATCTTGGGTTTGAGCTGAGCCAGATTCGCCTTGGCGAACGCCAGATTGGCGGGAGACACGGTGATGTTCGGTGCGTTGGTGAGCCCCTGCGCGGCCATCAGCGCCATGCGTAGAGCCGGAACTCCGACCAAGTACTCTGGCACCGTGAGTCCGTTTTCCTTGAGAATCGCCATCGCCCTTGGATCATTCTCGATTAGCGCGCGCCGCTCCGCAGGAGTCATCTTCATCGACTTAGCAAGCCGAGCCTGATAGTCCGGCAGCGAGACGACATACTTCGTCATCGCTTCCATCGCGGTAATCAGATGGTTAGCACGCGGCAGGGTGAGCTGATAGTTGAGGATGTCCTCGCGTCCCTGGGAGGCCTGGGAAGCCTGGCCACTTACCGAAACGGTCGCGAGACTAACGAACAAGACGACGAGTCGAACTGACGCGTTGCGCATGGCTCCTCCGTTCGCTTCCGAGCCCATAGGATGCCACATCGCTGCTGCCACCAATGGCTCGGCCGATGGCATTCATTCTGGGATTCCTGCCCAAGGATCATTCGAGCCGGAACTCGAACATGACCGTCTCGTCTGGCGCTTCGACACCCCCGACCGCGCGGTACAGAGCCATCGCGGCAACGTTCATGCGGTCCGTTAGGACCCATGCCTCGCGGCAGCCGGAGGCGCGACCGGCCTCAAACAGAGCTTGCATGAGCTGCCTCGCCAGGCCTTTGCCTTGATGGGTCGTTGCGACGCCGACTTCATTCACCCACAGCTCGGGATTCTTGTCTGGGTGTACATACGTGGACCGCCGACGCGAACCCAACGACTCGCTCTGCCTCCAGCGCTACGGCAATGTGGTGTCTCGGGTCCGCGAGAAACTCCGCAGCGAGCTCCGGCTGGACGGCATGATCGAACACGTCAGATCCGACGTCAACCAGAACCGCTTCGTCGCCGGGACCGAGGAGTCGAATATCGACCTTCACGAAAGAGCCGCCAAGAATGGCGTGTCGCCTAGAGTGAAGGCATCGCGGAAGCGCGACACGAGATTAGGAATGGACATCGAGAAGGAAGGACTCTCCGACCGCGACCAAGACTTCCTTGGTTGTTTCCAAATCGAGGCGTCGAACCTCGGGCAGAGCCTTGATGTAGACGTCGACTCGAGGGTCAGTGTTGTTCCTCGGCACTACTCAGGCGCTTTCGGAAATAGTCCTTCCAGCTTTCCGGGAGTGCTGGCAGCGCGACGGCACGGCGGAGCAGATCCTCATTGTCCCTATCGCGGGCGTACAGCGCCGCAATGTCGGACACGGTCACGCCGTGGTCATCACGTCCCGCGAAGGCCAACGGATTGCCGGAAGCGACTTCGCCCTCTTGAAGGACGGCAACGTAGAAGCCTGAGCGACCGCTTCGCAGGAAGCGTTTCACCATGTCGTCCCGGCCGAATCGAACTCCGAGTTTGAAACAAGGCATTCGGGGTTGCGTCACAAGGAACTCAGCGGAACCTACGCGGATCCGATCGCCGATTCTGACATCCGACTCGAGTAGCCCTTCGGTGGTGAAGTTCTCACCAAATGCTCCCCACGAGAGTTCCTCCACCGACAGTTCTTGACGCCAGTATTCGTAGTGCTCGCGCGGATAGACGTAGACCGCCTTCTCTCTGCCTCCATGTACGGAAGGGTCGGACTGCTCATCGCCTTCGAGGTTGAGGGAGGTCACGCGTACTGTGCCGCTCACCGGGCTCTTCCAGATTGAGGTTCGAACGACGCGCCCGTGCCAGTCTACCTCTTGGGGACGACCTACATTCACGGAGACCAACTGCACTGGTCACTCCCTTGCACTTTCTCAATTCGCCCGATCCGCGTCAGGCGCGGGGGCTCAGGATGGGATCAGCCGCCGCGGGCTCGCCAGAAGGCACGTGACCTACCTCCGCGTGTGGCATGAGCATCATGACGCCGACGATCGCCGCGACGTTTGCCGCCACCTGGTACCAGGCTGGAACCATGGGATCTTTCGTCCAGTCGATTAACCACGCCACGACGAACTGGGTTGTGCCCCCGAATACCGTCACGCCCACCGCGTAGACGACACCGAGTCCGCTGGAACGCACGGAACGTGGGAACGCTTCAGACAGAAACGCGTAGGCCGCCCCCATGCCCATGGAAAAGCTGAAGTTGAGCATCATGTTGAGCATGACGATCACCGGAGCCGTGGCATCCGGCGATGTGATGATGCGGTACGCCGGGTAGATGATCATCAGGAAGAGGACACGGGAGGCAACCAGCATCGGCTTGCGGCCGAATCGATCGACCCAGGCCCCCAGCGCAAGACCCGCAATCGCTGCGAGGGCTCCTGTCAGCGTCAAGGCGGTACCAATCGCTGGGGAAAGATGGAGCGTCGTGATCGCGTACGTCGTCATGTAGGTGAACACGTAGGTTGATACGGTCCCGCCGCAAATGACCATGACGCCCAGAATGACGGCACGCGAATGGTGCTGTAGGAGATCCGTGAGCACTGCGACACCAGATTGATGAGTCCCGTGAATTGCGATCGTCTCTGGGAGCTGGCGGCGGATGTACATGCCGACCGGAGCGATGAACATGCCCAGGAGGAACGCCACACGCCAACCCCAGGCATACAGCTGTTCGTGCGACAACGTTGCCGCGAGCACGACCCCGACCAGGCTTCCCGTGAGGATCGCAAGCTGCTGACTGTGACCTTGCCATGAGGTTGCGGCGGCCCGCTTCTCTCTGGGCGCTGATTCGAGCAGATATGTCGTGGCTGCGCCGACCTCCCCGCCAGCCGAGAAGCCCTGGATGAGTCGCGCGATGAGCAGAATGACTGGCGCAGCCAAACCGATCTGCGCATACGACGGCGTCAGAGCCACAAGGCCTGAGCCGAGCGCCATCAGCATGAGCGTGAGGGTCAGCGCGGCGCGGCGTCCGACTCTATCCGCATAGGCGCCGATAATCGCCGCGCCAAGAGGCCTCGTAAGAAACCCAGCACCAAACGTGGCCAGCGCGCCCAGCAGTCGGCTAATCGCCGACTCGCCGGGAAAGAACGCATCGCCGATCATCACGGCGAAGAATGTGAAGACAAGAAAATCGTAGAACTCGAGCCAGTTGCCGATGACGACCGCCATCCGGCCCTTGAACGGCAGGGTGGTTACGTTTGGTGCGGCGGCAACCGCAATTGCTGGGGACGAGGAATCGGTCATAGGTGAATGGCAGAATTCATGTCAGGAGTGCCGAGCGCCTCTTGCCGTACTGCGTGGCCTGTTCGAAGGCGTGAGCGATCTGAAGCAGGCTCCACTCACCGCGGTGCCGCCCCACGATCTGAATGCCAATCGGTAGTCCGCTGGCGGTGAATCCAGCGGGCACGGACATCGCCGGGTTCGTCATGAAGGTTATATACCAGCATGACCGCATCCAGTCGAGATACGTGGCCATGGGGGTTCCGGCAACCTGCGTGGGATAGGGCACGTTCACATCAAATGGTGATACCTGTGTTACAGGGAGGACGAAGTAGTCGTACCGTTCGAAGAGCTGGCGGCTCTGCTCGAACATCCGCGCCTGCCGGGCGAGTGCCCGCCCGATGTCCGCGCCGGTCATCCGCTCGGCCTCCGCGACCTCGTATTTGACCGTATCCTTCACCCAATCGGGCCGTTCGCGGACGAGCGGCGCATACTGCGTGTGATTGGCCGCGAACCGGAGGGCTGAAAAGGCTTGGTCCACACCTGCGAAGTCGGGCTCGGCCTCCTCGACGATGCACCCGAGATCCTCGAACACTCGCCGTCGGGCGTCGATGGTCGCACGAATCTCCGGCTCGAACGGAATACCCCCCAGACCTCTCCACCATGCCACGCGTACGCCCTTGAACTCACGCTCGAGCGGCACGCGAAACTGGCCGCTGTCTTCATTGATCGAGAGCGGACTGCTCGGATCGTGTCCGGCAATCGCGCTCAAGAAGAGCGCCACGTCTGCGACCGACCTCGCTATTGGACCCGAGACTGATAGAGGTGACCAGTTACCTGGATTGCCCGGCACCCGCCCTGGGGACGGGCGGAGTCCAACCACGTTGCAGAACGCGGCGGGATTGCGCAGAGAACCACCCGTGTCGCTACCGTCCGCAATCGGAACCATTCCGCAGGCTAGTGCCACGGCCGCTCCGCCGCTGCTGCCTCCGCAGGTCTTGGTCACGTCGTAGGGGTTGCGTGTCGCCCCGAAGACGCTGTTGAACGTCTGCGACCCGGCGCCGAATTCAGGCGTGTTCGTCTTGCCGCACGTGATGGCACCGGCCGCTCGGATGCGCGTCACGATCGGCGCGTCGCGGGTCGGCACATTGTCGCGGTAGAACGGCGAACCACGTGTGGTGCGAATGCCAGCCGTGTCGACGAGGTCCTTATGGGCAACCGGCAGGCCGTGTAGCACGCCGAGTGTGCCACCACGAGCTGCCAGCTCGTCCGCGCGTGCCGCGTCGGCCATGGCACGCTCCGCCGCAAGTGTCACGATCGCATTCACGCGGGGGTTCACGCGTTCGATCCGTGCCAGGTGGGCCGTCATGACCTCACGGGCGGATAGGTCCTTGCGACGAATCCTCGCCGCCAGCTCGGTCGCGCTCAAGTCGCACAGTTGGTCAGATGCGCCGGCAACCGACCGTGATGTGTCCGATTGCGCTGAAACACTGTCGGCGACACCGTGGAGCGTGCTGGCGACGGCCGCGATTCCAAGCGTCTGACCGAACGCGCGCCGAGTGATTGGGACCGCTGTGGTCAACCGCGGAGAGCTCAGACTATCGCCTTGGTCATCCATAGCCACTCCCACGTGGAAATTCGTTTCTCTTCCGTTTGTACGTAGGGCGCGTCCTTTCGGACGCGCCAAGAGAAGGCTTGATCGTGCCCTCAGGCTTGCCCGGCCGCCATCGGGTTCTCGTCCGCGCTCGGCCCGTAGATCGAGGGCACCGGCACATTCAACAACCTGAGATACACCGACAACTGCCCACGATGATGGTAAATGTGATTGAGCGCGAGTGACCGAATGAGCACCCATTTCGGCAGCACCATCAAGGTCGTGCCGTTCTTCTTCAGCTGCCACGTCTGACTGAGTCCCACGTCGCCAATCGCCGAGACTGCAGCCTTGACCTTCTTCATGCTTTCCTCGTGTGCCGTGAGAATCTCCGCATGCGAGGCCGGCTGTGGCGAGGCTTCCATGTCGGGCATGTCGAGCGAATCCGGTACGGCCCATTCGCTGATCACCCCAGGGCCCATCGCCACGTGCAGCGCGAGTTGTCCGATCGACATCGACTTCGCGTGGGGCTTCCAAGTCAACTGATCAACGGGAACTCGCTCGAGCACACGACGCGTGGTTGCACACTCTTGATCGAACTCTTGCAGAACTTCGGCAACGGTTGCGGGCATGGTCCCCTCCTGCTCTTTCAACGAATTGACGACAGACCCAGGTGCTCCGACCCTCCGACCTACCTGGCTCTCGTTAGTGTTCTCGCTGCGCTCGCCAACGCCTTGTCGAGCCACTTGGACATGACGGTACCGATCTCCAAGTTGTTTTTCTCCAACATCATCATGTGACCGTTGCCGTGGATGCCCACGTCGCCGAGCTTGATCCACGTGGGATGAACGCCCGCTTGCTCCAAGTATTTGACCGTGCAATGGTCGTAGGGCGCATGATAGGACGCTTCGGCTGTCAGGATCAGGATCGGCACCTTCTGGAGACTCGGCAACGACCGCGCGGGCGTGACTTGCAGCCAGCATCGGACGAGGTCCGGCCCATCGGGCACGTCTTGCCGCACGATCGCAAGCTCCGACGCCTTCGCGGCCGTCGATGAATACGTGAGCGGAACGGCAGTGACACCCCACGGCCGCGCCTGAGGTACAACATCCCGAAACCACGTGGGCGCGGGAACATTCTCGATATTGAAGAAGGGCGGCCCGTTGGGCTCGACCGCGAGGATGGCCTTCACCAGATCCGGTCGCGCATCCGCAACAGGCCAACCAAATGCGCCAGATTGTGAGTGCGTCAGCAGAATCGATGGGCCGATCTTCTCGAGCAGCGCCAGGATGGCATCTCGGTTCAACTCCTGCTGCAACGTGAAGTTCTGAATCGAAGGCATCTGCGAGGCGTAGAACTGATCGAAGACCGGATCGCCAGGAACGCCCTGTCCTGGCCACTGAGTGTGAAACCGCGCCTGCGGCCAACGGTTGTAGCGCTCCGGAGCAGCAAATTGTCTTTGCGTCGTCTCGAGATTGAGAGCCGCTGCGGGACCGTAAATGTCAGCCTGATAGGCGGCTCGGCCCCGGCCAGGCTGATCCACGACGTAGATCGCATAGCCCTGTCGCAGAAAGAATTGCGCCCACCCGTCGCGGCCATCAGGAGTCCCCGTGAAGTTCGTTCCCGACTGCGAGCCGCCGTGAATCATGACGACGGGCCACGGGTGAGACTGTTTGCCGGGAATTTGGAACTCGGCATACAGCTGTCCGCTCATGACCTGCCGATCGTTGACGGTCGAATATTTCCCACCGGCGAACACGTAGCCTTGTCGCGCGATCGACAAGGGTTCAGGATTCTTGGCTTGCGCGGTCATCTTCGCCGTGGGTCCAACGCCGAGCACAAGCGCGAGGCTCAAAACGCGGAATCTCATGTCGGCTCGTTTCATTGAACACTTCCTTGCTGTGATGTCTGTTCGTGCCGTGTGATGTCTGTTCGTGCCGAGCGCGTCGCTGCAAGCGACCGCTACGCGTTAAGCACGCCTCTTATCATTGGCCGGATCGTGTTGGCCAACGCGATCCACTTGTTAACGGGCTCGATGACGAATCCGTCCTCGATTGCCCAGATGGCAGCTAGAACAGCCTGTGAAAAAGCCCAGGCCAGAACCCGCCCGGCATCCAGATGCAGCTCGCGTTCGAACCGATCGACCCTGCGTGTGATCTTTGCCTGTGAAGCAAACAACTCGGGCTGTTTGTGCGGGTTACGCAGCGCGGCCCCCACCTCGTACTCAAGTTCGCCCACGACACCCTTGGGGTCCACAGCCAACCATCCACGCTCGGAATCCAGCAACACATTGTCATGATGCAGGTCGCCATGAAGCAAGCGCCGCCGAGACTGGGACACGCACAACTTGGAGTACACCAGGCGCGCGTCCTCAACGAGCCCCCGCGGAATCAAATTGTCGTCGCGAGCCTGGCAATGCCCGAAGCCCAGTCCCCAGTCCTCGACTGTGGGCACGCCGGCAATGGCGTCCTGGGGTGACATCCTGCCAATGACGTCTGCCACGATGCCAGTCGCCTGATCGTCGCGTCCGTGTGTGGCCATGCTTACCAGAGAGCTACCAGGACTCAGCCGCTCAAGTAGGAGCGCACCCTCAACGTAGTCGAAAACCCGAACGACCCCCCTGCCCTCGAACGCGTGCAGTACTGCGCCGGACAGCCATTCGTCCTCGGTGCGCTTGACAACCTTGAGGACGACCGGCTGATCCTTGCGTCGTCCGAATACGAAGACGGAGCTCTCGGTTTCCGTCATGTGCTCGATGACGACACCCCAAGCTAGATCGAGTGCGCGATGCCGTGATCCTGGAACTCGAAGGTAATCTTTCTTTCTCTCAACTCGCCTTGGACCCAAGCGAAGTTTTCGGAATCCGCGCGAAAGGCGAGGTGGCGCATGCTGAGCACGTTTCGTCCAGGAGGAGGGTGCGGAACATCCGTCTCCACCGGAAACAGCGCCACAGATGTCGTGCCCACTCCGACGACGGCCGGATAATCGTTCCACGCTTCCTGGTGCAGACGCTTCAGTCCGAGTACGTCTTGATACCAGTGAACCGATTCATTGACGTCACGGACTGCCAAGGCGACGTGATCGATCCCCTCCAGCGTCAAACCAGTGGTTGCTCCGCGAACCCGCCACGGCGGATGAAGACGATTGTGTCCCGCGTGATAGAGACAGAGGCGGTGCCCATCGGGGTCTCGAAGGTAGGCTTCGCGCCAGAGCCACGGCTGGTCAGTCGGGTCAGTTTCGAACTGAATTCCTGCCTCGCGCAACTCCTGAACCCGCCGATCCAAGTCCTCGCACTCGAAGTAGACGACGACTGAGTTACTCGTGGCGCCGGGCGTTGCCAGGTGGACCGAAAAGCTCGGACCGCCTGGCCGACATTCGAAGCGAACGTAGTCGGGGGCTTCGACAATCCGCTTGAATCCCAGTTGTTCGTAGAAGGCAGTCGATCGAGCCACGTCGCCTACCGGGAATGTCACTTGGTTCAGTTCCATACGGTATAACCCATCATCGGTTTGTCGGGCTGCCCTATTTGTTACCAGTGCATCACGAGTGGCAGATGTGGTCGGAGATCGGCCGTCCTGCCCGCGTCGGCTCTATCGAATGTTAGGCCCAGAACGTACTCGCTCGACTCGTTGAACGAAAGCACGCCGCCCGCCTCCGACGACCGGGCAGCCAACGATCGTGGACCGGGCAGCGGAATGCCGGGTAGATAGTTTGGGGCGTAAGTCCATGTCGGAAACGCCGGCTGATTCGTGTGTGCGTTTGGCGGCCCCTCACTCAAACCAAGCCGAGAAAGCACTGCCGCCTCTGGCGCATTGACCGCGCACAGGATGAACACGTGATCAAGTTCCAGAGGGTCCTCCCGACACGGTGCCACGACGAAGAAGCTACGATGGGTCGGTAGCTCCAGATCCTTCGCAGTTGATGAGCCACGGTATTCCGAAGCGATCAACAAGCATTCCGAAACGCTCGGCCCAGAACGTCTTCTCGAGCGGCAACGTAACCTTACCGCCCTTGCCCAGCTCGCCGAAAATACGCTCGGCCTCAGTCGTGCTTTTGATCTGGAGCGAGAGCGAGAAACCTTTCGGTTCCTCGTAGCCGTCCGGAGCTACGTCGCCCCCCATCAACACCAGGTCTCCGATGGTCAGACTCCCGTGCATGACCTTGTCCTGCCAGTCGGCCGGGACTTGATTCTCGAGGGGTGTCCCTGCGTTGCTCTCGTCTCTACGCCTCGAGATTGAGGTCGGTCGACCGCCCCGCCAGTTGCAGACCGAGCAGGATCACGACGCCGATCGCAAGCCACACCAAGCCGCCGATCTTGGCGTTCGTGTCGGCGTTTACGAGCACGAAGGCGATGATGCCGAACCCGATACCCGGCGAAAGGAGATGCACCACGAACCTTCGGCCGTGTCGTTTGAAGAGGAAGTAGACGATCACCGACACGTGAAGCATCAGGAATGAGAAGAGTGCCCCGAAGTTCACGAGCGACGACAGCAGCCCGACCTGACCAACGAAGAACAACCCAAGAACGAGGCTCACCGCGGAGACCAACAGCACGGCGCGCTCCGGGACACGTCGCTCTGGATGGACGTGCGCGAGCACACTCGGGAGCTGTCCGTCCCGCGCCATCGCGAACAGCAGTCGCGCCGTGGCGGCCTGCGCAACAAGAGCGCCGGCAATCGCCGCTGACAACGCAAAGGTAACCGCGACGACGAGCCTGAACGCCGATCCTCCGGCCAAGGCAGACACAGTATAGAAGGCGTCATTCATCGCCGTGTCGCCCACAAACTCTGTTTGGCCGGGCACGAGAAGCACAGCGACATACGTTTGGACGATGAACAACGCGGCGGCGAGGCAGAGAGTAATCATCGTTGCCTGCCCGACCACTTTCGTGCCTCCCTTGGTCTCTTCCGCGAGCGTGGAGATCGCGTCGAAGCCGAGGAAGGACAGCACCGCGACCGAGAGCGCGTTGAGAATGAGGTCGGCCTGAAACACTCTCGGATTCAGGAAGGGTGTGAGATTCCAGTGTGCTCCGTTGACTCCGCGGCTGACGGCGATAGCGCCCAGCACCACGAAGAGCGCGACCACGATGAGTTGTCCCACGAGAAAGATCTTGCTCGCCCGCGCCGTGGTCTCAATCCCCAGCAGGTTGATGACAGTGTTGAAGACGACGAAGCCAATGACCCACGCCGACTGCGGAATGGACGGAACGACGGCGCGCAGCGCGGCCGCACCGGCGACGTAGGAGAGAGTCGGCAGGAGCAGATAGTCGAGCAAGATCGCCCAGCCTGCAAGAAAACCCGCCGATTGGTGCAGGCCGCGTCCGGCGTACGCGTAGACTGACCCCGCAATCGGAAACGCCGCCGACATCTCGCGATAGCTGAGGGCGGTGAACACCATGGCCACGAGACCGATCAGGTAGGTGAGCGGCACCATCCCCCTCGACGCATTGAACACGATGCCGAAGATGGCGAAGGGTGCGACCGGGGCGATGAACACGAGCCCGTAGACGAGGAGATCGCCGAGGCTGAGGCTCCGCCGCAGCTGGGGCTCGTAGCCAAAGTCCGACAGCGTGGCGTCACCCGCGGCCGACGACTCACCTTGTCGCTCGCTGGTCACTGACTGTCGCGCCGCTCGTCGGCTGCACCGGCCGAAGGGCGCAAGCCATGTAGCAGGAGCGCCAGGCCTCCTGACACGAGCGCGCCGAACAACAGCGCAAAGATCAGGACCAGGCCCCACAGATTGCCGATCCCCTTCTCGAACGACCCTTGAGTCGTCAGGCCAACGATGCCAGCGCTGACGACGAAACCAACGCCGACCGCGACTGCACCCCAGACGCCGGCCTTGAAGACCTCGACTGGACGCAAGCGCTGCCAGGCCCTTCCGACCCTCGCCCAATGAACCGCGACTCCAACCAAGACCCCGCCATAGATGGCCGACATAGTGCCCGCGAACACGAGAAAATCGCGGTAGCCGCCCGTGCGAAATCGCGGGACTCGAACTGTCATGGCGTAGATCAAGAAGGGCGGGTAGCCGATCAAGGCGACGGCAACCACGATGGCTACAAATCGGATCACAATCCTCCGCTCTCTCGTCCGTGGTGGTTAGCCAGCACCTTTGGTCAGGAGGGCAACGGACGCGCTATCCTGCGCTCTGATGACCTGCCCCGTAATCGATGCTGCATCGTCGCCTGAAAGCAATCGCACCAGGCGTGCGACCTCTTCCGGGGATGAAATCCTACCGTGAGGCGACGCCTGTAGGATCTCTGACCTCAGCTCGTCTGATATCCATCCGGTGTCGGTAGGACCAGGGTCTATCGCATTCACCGTTATGCGGTGCCCTGCCAGTTCGGCGCTTAGTGTGAAGGTCAGTGCATCCAAGGCTGCCTTGGTGACGACGTACGCAATTTGCCCAGGCATCGGACCGCGACCCTGCCCCGACGTGACATTGATGATGCGCCCCGGCCTGTGTGGCTTTAGCTGTCGTGCGAACTCGGCACACAACATGACCGGAGCCCGAACGTTCACGGCATAGTGGCGGTCCAGCTGGTCCGCGCGAACTTCCTCGATGCTCCCTGCCTCCCAGTACGCCGCATTGTTGACCAGGATGTCGATCTGCCCGAAGCGCTGCAGCGCCTGACGGAACAGATCTGCCGGCGCGGCAGGTTGACTCAGATCTAGCTCTGTTCCCGCCGCATCATCGGCGATCGAGCCGAGTTCCCTCAGCAGCGATTCAGGTTCGTCCGGTTCGATACTCCAGACCTGCTGCTGGTCGTACTGGCGAAAGAATGTTACGAAGAGGCTGGCTCCGGCTCGTGCAAGTTCGCGTGCAATCGCCGCCCCGATCCCCGCGCGTCTGGAAACACCAGTCACGAGAGCAGCCCTGCCGGTGAGTTCTCTACCGCTCACGATCTGCATGTCCTCGGCACGGACTGTACGCGGAAGTCAGCGTTAAGCCTCAAGAAAGCGGAGGGAGGCGTCGCCCTTGCTCGATTGGACTATCGTTTCTTCGCCACCAGGAGGTCCCGCGGTGCGTCCAATCGGATGACATCGACCGCGTCGAAGCCGGTCGCGTCCAGAAGAGACCGATACTCCTGCTCCGATCGCTCTCTCGCGTCCGGCTCGTTGGCGACCAACATGATGAGATCCTTGAGGATTGCGAGGTTCGGGCCGGAGAAATCGGGCTGCAGCACCGACTCGCTGATGAGGAGGGCGCCTTTCGCAGGTAACGCATCCGCACAGTTACGCAGAATCTTGCGGCACGTCTCGTCGCTCCAGTCGTGCAGGATGTGGCCGAGCAAGATAACGTCGGCGCCGGCTGGGTATGGTCCCGCAATGAGATCGGCCGCGACCGCGGTGAAGCGGCTCGTGAGGCCGTTCGCCGTGATGTGTTCCCGCGCAACGGCGCACACCGGTTCAAGGTCTGTGATGATCCCGCGCAGATGCGAATGCTTGAGGCCAATCTGGATTGCTTGTCCGCCGGGTCCGCCCGCCACGTCCATGACGCACGTGAAGGAGGCGAAGTCGAAACACTCCGCGATGAGCTGTCCTTGCGGAACGCTGAATGCGTTCATCAATTCGGCAAACTCTCGCAACCGAACCGGATCGGCGTACAGGGCGGCGAATGCGTCTTGTGGCGTGGTGCCCAGCGCCTGCTGCCAGCGCGGACTGTAATCCCGCAGCGCGTCGGACAGGTACTCGAACATGTGATAGAACGGATTGACTCTCGAGACGCTCCCGAGGTTGACAGGCGATCGAGATGAGCAGAACTGGCCCAGGTCGGTATTTCGGTATTCGTCTTGGTCGCGCTGGACGAGCCCGAGGTTGACCAGCACCGTCAGCAGTCGGCGGCAGGCAATTGACTTGATCTGGATCCGCCTGGCCAGCTCTTCGGCAGTGATCGGACCGTCGGCGAGCGCGTCAAACACCTTGAGCTCGCACGCCGAGAGGAGCGCTTGCGAGTTCACAAATGAGAAGGCGATCCCGGCCAGTTGTGTAGCTGCCGTCGCCGCGCTCGATGTCCCGGTCGTTGTCTCCGTCGTCATTCTTCGCTCCTTGCCTGCGAATCATTCATCATTTTCAGCCACCAACCTTAAGTGCTCGACCACCTGTTTCCAGGCGGATACGTGTGCAGCAGTGGCGGCCTCAGGGCTTCCACCGAGATCAAACGGCATTGAGAACGTGACGCCGTGAGGAGAGACGCTCTTATACGGAAACAGTACATGACCAGCGTCGGGATAATTCAGATGGTTGACCATGCGGGCGCGCCCGTATCGGCGCATTCGGTCGACGACCATACTGCACATTCGCTCGGCCGGCCACATCCGGTCGTCCCCGCCCGATATCAGCATCACCGGACCGGTAGCCCGCTCAACAGGGATGGCCGCCTCGTTGACGGCTCCTTCGTTGTCTAGCCCGACATCATAGATGGGAAGCACGGACAGGCCCCGTGCGGAGGATGCGGGTCCAATGCCCGAAGGATACGGCACGAACGGCAGCGGTTTGGCTCCAAGGCTCCAGCTCGATCGAGTCGCACCGCTACGTGCGCTGAAGTCAATTCCCGCCCAGACCACGCTGCTCGGTGTATACGCGACGACGGGGCCGACAAGGTTCGGAAAAGTCGCTGCTATGAGTAAGGCGAGTTCACCCCCTTTCGACCCGCCGATCAGCGCGACCCGACCCTTCTGCGTCGTAACCTTTGGGTTAGCGATGAGCCACCGGAGCGCGCGCTCAATGCGCTCCAAAGGGACTTCGATCAGGGCTGGCTGCGTGTTCTTGGTGCCGAAGTACGCTAACGCCAGACAAGCGAACCCTTCTGGAACGAGCAAGTCGAGATAGCCGTCGGGTACGCCCCCGTCGGAACCCCCAAGCGCCAGTACTCCAGGGAACGGCCCACCCTCGTCGGAACACCCAAAGGTGCCTTCAAGATCGGGTTCGCTCAGTCGCTGCGTGCTCAACATCCAACCTCTCCGTCGGCTGCGAGTCGATTACTTCGAGAGCCACACGCTCAACTCGCTCTCGTCCAGGGGTGAGACGCGATCGAGCCCGCACAGAGCATCGAGGACGCTTCGTTCGAAGAAGACGTGGCCTGGGTTCGCAGCATGATGAACAAAGTTCTCGACGTCCATTCGCAGCGTTTCGTGCACGAACTCATATGCATTCGGTCGCGGACTCAGCCCGCGCCTACGGCGGTCTTGGATGATGGCGCGCGCGCTATCGCCGACGCTGGTGTAGCCGCGAGCCTGCAGCGCCAGCAAGAGCGTGGTCTTCCCAACGCCGGGGCCGCCTGTGATCACTATTCGCGACATGGAGCTGATGGTTAGCGTGCCGGCGTGACTTTTCGGTGTTGGCGATCCACGTACAGATAAGTGGATTCATTGTTAACCTCAGAGGGCCTGGGCATCGTCCTGCTTCTTCATCCACTCCGCTACCACCATCGCGAATTCGTTCGGCTCTTCAAAGAAGGGCTGGTGCCCGCTTCGTGAGAAGACCCGCCGTGTGGCCGTGGGCAGAACCGCCTCGATACCGTCCCAGAGCGTGTACGGAACCGTGTAGTCATGGCGGCCGTGCGTCAGAAGAAGGGGCACCCGCAGCGAACTCGGGTCGTGGGTGACGTCCCAGTCCTTGGTCAGCGGCCCCAACAGGTGACCGAGCAGCTCAGGTCTGAAGACCGTGTCTTGATACAACGGCATCATGTCGGTCCGAGCATCGTAAAAGCGTAAGGGCGCCTGCGCCGGAAATGACCGCTCCAACGACGTGCCCGCCGGCAACTGTGCCAGATTGTCCTGCAGTATGTCTTTGCGTTCTTGTGACGCATCCTGCTCGAAGAATCGAGTCGCCTCGCTCCAGAGCCACGCCATGTCTCCGCGAGGCGGCGTTCCAACTGTCATGACATGAGACACAGTGGTAGGACAACGCCGGCCATACTCGATGGCCAACACGCCCATGATCGAGTGCCCGATAATCGCCACCTGCTCGACCCCAAGATCGACGCGAATCGCCTCGAAATCTGCAGCGACTTGATCAAAGGTCAGCACGGTCGGATCTCCGGTGGACTGGCCGCCACCACGCAAATCGACAAACACGAGCTGCCGGCCATCGCTCATCTGCCGCGGCATCTGCCGCTCGTACGGCTTCGTGCCCATGGCGCTCGGCACGAGGCATACTGGACCAGTGCCGCGCGACGAGTAGAACAGCTCAGCACCATTGACTGACACATGCATCGCGTTCTCCAGAGATGCAAAGGGACCGGCGCGTTCAGATTGCGCGATCGTAGTAGAAGAGGACGTCGAAGTTGCCAGGCGTGTAACCCAGCAACCTGAGAAGCAACGCAACCTGCCCCCGATGATGAACACCGTGGATCACGGCATGCAGCATCAGTTCCCCCAGGCGCGACGTGTGTTTCGGACCACCACCAAGGGCCCACTCAACGATTCGATCGAGATCTTCGTCGCGGAGCTCTGACAAGAACTCGCGTACGTGTCGCTCGACTTGCTGCCATCGATCGCGAACCGAGGCCACAGTTGCGTAATCGGTGGCTTTGAGAGCAGGACCACGTGGCGTCCCGCCACACCGTTCCAGCCAACCCCATTCGGCGCTGAGAACGTGGACCAGCGTGTTCCGTACCGAACCATAGCTTCCCGCCACCGGCTGAGTAAACTGTTCGTCCGTCAGCTGCGAGAGCACATCGAAGAGCTTTCGATTCGCCCAATGACCGTAGTCGAACAACGTCTCAAGATCTTTGACGGTCACCTCACCCTCGCCGACGAGATCCCTTCACTTGGGGAGCTTGTCCCACGCGTCTCGAGTGACTTCTGGGAACTGGCGTTCCATGAGCACACGCCACTTGCCATTCGTCTTCGCCAGGAGCTGCTCAAATGGATAGAACTTCGAGCTGCTCGCGCCAGACTTCTCGACGACGGTGTACTTGAATATGCCGGTTTCGAACGCCGTTGTGGGGTCGTCTTGGCGTTGCGAAAAGCGAAACTCCACCGTGGCCCTATTGCCCTTGGCCTTCGCCGCGACCATATCTCGTCCCCATCCTTCCAGAGTCTCCTTGATGGGCTTGGTTCCTCTCGGTCCAACCAGTACGGCATTCGGTAAATACACGTCGCCCATGCGGACGATATCGTCCGCGGCCACAGTCGCGACGAAGACGGACCAGACGTCGATGTCGATGTCATGACTGGATGGCGCAATGGCCGTCGTAACTTTCGTTCCCTGATCTGGCCCGGTGGCGCCCACAACGACCGCGAACCACAGTGATATGGCAACCGTTGCGATGTCTTTCGGCACTCAGGGCTCCTGTTCGGGTGACAGTCACGCAGCCCGTCTAGCGGCAACGCTGCACCAGCGGCACTTCACGAATCGCCCGGTGCCGTCTGGGCATGAGTCAGCCGGCCTCCGGTATTCCATCGAAGAAGTCAACGATACCTGTCTCCAGGGAATACTCGCCACCGACGACGAGGAGCTCCTCCTTCTGGATCAAGTGCTCGAGGACTTCGGATCCGTGGCGCAAATGATTGGCGGAGACTCGAATGTTTGCGCGCACAGCCTGCCGCACCAAGGCGTCTGGGTCGTGCTTGAGATCGGTCGCCAGCAACGCCTCCACCGATGGCCGCACGCGGTCGACGATCGAACGCAAGTGTCGCGACTGATTAGCCGTCGGCCGCTGAAGTTCTTCCAGCGTAGCCAGAACTGCCCCGCACTGAGAATGCCCCAGTACCACCACCAGCCGTGTCCCAAACCGCGCGGCGGCAAACTCTACGCTGCCGACTTGAGACGAAGCAACGATGTTTCCGGCCACGCGGATGACAAACAAGTCGCCCAGGCCTTGGTCGAAGATGATCTCTGCCGGCACCCGAGAATCGGAACAACCGAGAATGATTGCGAACGGCTCCTGACCCGCCGCCAATTCGTTGCGGCGCGCCTGGCTCGTGAGCGTCTCGCGGCTCCGAACGTCAGATACGAAACGACGATTCCCCTCACGGAGGCGTTCAAGGGCTTCTCGCGCTGAGATCATCGACGCCTCATACTTGTCCGGTTAACGGATTGTAGCGTTGCGGATTGCCGAGACGGGAGCGCAGCCACCGCATCTGCCCGCGGTGGTTGATCTCGTCCTCGGCAACATGGAACCACGCCCAGTGCGCGTTCATTGCGGGGGCAGCGCTCAGCGTCCGCTCCAGCCAGGCATCATCACGAGCGGCAAGGCCCTCGAGCGTGAGACCGCGTACTTCGCTGAGCTCGTGAACGTAGTGCTCGAGAAGTTTGCCGCGAAGGAGACGGCGCCCCTCGGCGCCGAGTGTGAGGGCGGGCTCCCACGACGCTAGTTCCAAGGCAGAGGGCCGTCGCTCCTCAAAGGTGAGACACTGATACCCGCGCTCCACCACAGCGATGTGAGCCAGCAGCGCGCCAATCGAGTTGCTGGCGTCATCCTGCAGATGATCAAGTTCCGCCATGCTCAGTCCTTCGACGGCATCCAGTGTGGTTTTTCGCGCATAGACAAGAATGCCCACCAGCCTCCCGATCGTGGGCGCGTAACCCGGCAAGGGCTCGAGACGGAATGATGGTGACGGCAAGGGTGATGGCATTGGGCCTCACATCCGGATCAGGCACCTGAAGATCTTCGCGTCGGCATCCGGCGGATTGCTTCAACCGCGCGCGCAATGCGACGCGTACGTGTCTCAGGTCGCTTGGCTCCCTCGATCGACTCAACGTGTTCACACTGGTGGCTGTAGCTGAGAGCCCGCCATTGCTCCCAGGCCGGTGGCATCGCCCTGAGGGCCTTCACGAAGTCGGCAGGCGGCGTGATCACCCGCTCCGCCGTGTCGAGTTCCACCCGTACGTCAATCGTCTCGCCACCCTGGAGCCCCGCTGCCTCGCGGTTGCTCTTCCGTAGAGGAATGAATGGCGGACCTCCCATCGCCGCGATCGTGCTCCGGTAGGTGTAGCCGTTGAGAGTCACTTTGACCGGAACGCGCACCTTGCCGAATACCGACCTTGGATCGAAGGTCAGGGGCACAAAGCAGATCGAACCGTCTCGAACGATCGTGGTTCTGAAGGTCTTGGAACTCATTCGTCCTTTGCCTTCCAAGTGAGGCCCGATGTTGGCGCTCACCAGCGGCGGCTCACGGCCAGGTCGACGAGGCCCCCGCCAGGGCCGGCTGCACCTTCAGACATAACTGAGCCACCAGTCTCGCCGCTGCGTCTTGACCGCCGAAACCCAACGGCAGAACGGGTACAAAAGGGCCACCACGAGCAGCCAAACCGCGTACACGCCAGGCAACCCCAGACCGTATCCCTTCGGATAGAAGAAGAAGAGTGTCATCAACTGACGAGCCTCGAAGCCCTGGGCGAGTCCCAGCAGCAGGCTGAGCGTGTGGATCAGGATGAAGTGCGCAACGTAGAAGGCGAAGGGCACGCGTCCGAACATCACCAGCGCATCCTTGACGGCGCCGGCGACACGATCCGCGAGGGCGCACAGAACGGCCGCCGGCCCAAGAGTCATCAGCAGGAACAGCAGGCTGGGAGGGTACTTGGTCGTATTGATGAAATCGATCACCGTGGCTGTCATTCCAGCGGGCTGGAGGCGCCAGGGATTCGGATCTCCGTAGATGTCGAAGGCGCGCAGCAGCACGAACGCGGCAGTCAGGGCGATGCCCGTCCGAAGCAGAGTGGCGTTACGCCGGTTTTCATGCAGCTCGAATACTCCGGCGACACCGAAGCCGAGCAGGATCACGCCAACCCACGGCAACAACGGATAGATGAACACGAACAGGAACGGGCCCGAACGATGGGCCATCTGCGAATGCAAGCCCACCCACAGCGGCCACTGCTGGTCGAAGAGACCGGCTGCCGGCCAGAACGCATCAAGCAGGTTGTGGCCTAGGAGGATCGCCCCTCCGACAACGAAACAGGCGCGGCGGCCGAGCCACTGGAAGCCTGAGAGCACGACCATGCTCGCGCCGATCGCCCAGATGACCTGCAGGGGCACCAAGACCAGCCCGCCGAGTTCCGCGATGCCGCGCGGCGAGAACGTCGTGGAGGTCGAAATGACAACACACTCGACCACGATCAGCCATACGCCTCGCGTGAAGAGGAACCGCGACAGCTCGCTGGAACTCTTCCTCGCCACCATCAGTCCTGCGCTGGTTCCAGCGAGCAGCACGAACACCGGCGCGCAGAAGTGCGTGATCCAGCGAGTCGCGAATAGCCCGACCGTGACGTTGGGATTCGCCAGGGGATCCTGTTCGGCGGCCACTATGAAGAAATCTCTGACATGGTCGATCGCCATGATGACGATGACCAGCCCCCGCACCATGTCGATGGACGTGAGGCGATAGGCGCGATGATCGGGCATCAACGACCGGTGTGATGGACCCACCTGAGTACAGGTGTAAGCCACTCGGGGTGAGGCCTGAAGAACGCGCCATGCTGTTCTCCAAGGTTGATGCGGACTTCGGACCGTTCGCCGCTCGCCCCGGACTTGGCGAACAACGACTGACATGAACGACCAACCTCGTCTGACGCTTCATACACAGACAGGATTCGTCCCCAGACCTTGATATCGACGCCGCTGAAGTCGCCGTCACCGCATGCGGCAAGAAACACGAAGTTGATTCGGGGATTCAGCAAGAGCGCAGACGCGCGGATTGCGATTCCGCCACCCTTCGAAAAGCCTACAACGGACACGTGTTCTGGCGGCACTCCAGCGCGCAACAGTGCCCGGACCTGATCCGCGACGTGGCCTGCAAACTTGTCCATGTCGGTCATGGGCGGGCGCTGTTCGCTGACGACGACCAGGCCGTCTGCCGCAAGCTTGTCCAAGACCTGCTGATACTCGTACGTCCCCCACGTGGCGTGAGTTGGTCGGCGACCTTGATCTTCGATGATTCTGCCGTGCAAGTAGATGACGTAGCGCGCCCTCACGTCGGGCATTTCCGGCAGACGGTCATGGACGCGGCGCTGTTGAGCAAGAGCGCCCTGATACGTCACCAGAGTACTGACGAGCACTGCGGTCATCCACTGATGTGTTCGTAGCTTCATGCCCCGTCCAAGAGCAGATGCTGTTCCTAGCATCCGTTCAACTCACCAGGTGTTCAAATCTCGCACGATGCCCGCGGAGACCAGATAGACGTAGAAGTCGGTGAACGCCACCCAGACGAGGCTGAACCAGGCGAAGGCCATGTGTCGCTCGTTCAGCCATGACGATCCCTTCCACAGCCGAAAGCGTGGCGATACCGAACTCTCACACGTGAAGCAGTCCAGCCGACCTCCGATCAGGTGACGCCAGGAATGGCAACCGAACGTGTACCCGGTCAGAAGCGCGGCGTTCATCACCATGACAACGGTCCCCACCCCGATCCCGAACCGGCCATCGCGAAAGAACGCTGACAGCCCTTCCCACCAGAGGAATACAAGCAGCAGGAGTGCGCCGTACAGCGTGTAGCGGTGAAGGTTCTGAAACAGCAGCACTGCCTTCTCCCCGCGGTACCGAAAGGGCAGGCCGCCCACAGCGCAGGACGGCGGCGTCAGCGCGAAGGCCTTGTAGTACGCGCCGCGGTAGTAGTAACAGGTGACGCGAAATGCGATAGCGAGTCCGGGCAGGAAGAACGCCGGCGACTGCGGCAGGAACGCCGGCCACCACGCCGGGAAGGCGCCGAACCATGCATGGTCAACGGGCACGGCCCCCGGGTAACCGGACGCCGGCGTGAAGACCGGCGGCGCCACCGTCGGGCTAATGTACGGATCGAACCAGACGTAGGTCGCGTTGAAGGCGCGGAACGTCAGGTAGCCGAAGAAGAGGATCAGCCCGAACGCCGTCAATGCGGGCCCGATCCACCAGGCGTCGACGCGCTGGGTGTTCCCAAAGCCGTCGCGTTGCCGGGCAACTTGAATGGTTTGCATGGTTGTCCCGATCAGGCAGCGTTGAAGCTCCCAGACACCGCGTAAAACGCTGTCGCAAAGTGTTCGACATGCAGAGTCGCGTCATGCCTAATCGCCCAATTCGAAATGTCCGCTCGATCACAATACCGCTTGTAGATCTCGAAGGTCGTACCGTCGTTCAATCGCCTCTCTTGACGTTCCGCCTTCGCGTTGAACCTTGCCCGCTCTGTGCTCCAAGCGGAATCGAGAATAAGGAAGCGCCCAGCTGAATTGAGCAACTTCCGTAGCCCGCCGAACAGGAGACGTTCCTGCGATTCGGTGAGATGACTGAGCAAGAAGCCCACCAACGCACAATCATAGCCACCCGGACCACACTCGTGTTCGAAGAAGTCGCCTTGCACGAAAGAACATCGGTCAGCGATACCGAGGTCATCTACCTTCGTCCTGCATTCAGCCAACATTCTTTCCGACTGATCCAACAGGGTGACGCGAGGACAATTTCGAGCGTAGTGAGGCAGCCAATATCCAGTCCCGCAAGCAATGTCGATAAGGCGGCCCTGCGCGAATCGCTCAACGATACCAGCCAGCAGCCTCGCCTCGGTCTTGAACGCGTTCGGATCGGTTATCGAGGCGGTACCTGTACCGAGCGTGTACGCCTCCTCGGTACTCTGGAGCCCGTTCGTTGTAGTAGTCGAGCATGCGTCGGCGGAGATCGGAATCCATGTGGTGGCGCGTCGGTCGATTGTTCGAAGTTCGTTTCCTGCAGCTAACGGCTCGCGTTCACAAACGGCCGGTCAACGATCGCATAAGTCGTCTGGCGAAACGCGTGTGAGGCCGTCTTGGCTCATCAACGATCCGTGTGATGGACCCACCTGATCATTCACAGTCTCGGTCGCCACCGCTGCACGCGCCGACAGGTACATCTCGTATTCCCGGTCGAAGGTTCGCCTCAACGTCGGTTCTTCATACCATATGACGAAGAAGTGAGTGATCAACACGAACAAGCCTGTGTAGCCGAAAAGAGCGGCGGCTTGATAGAAGAGCGCGGCACCGGCCAGGGTGAGCCCGGCGCCGACGTACATCGGGTTGCGGATAATCCCGTAGGGCCCTTGAACCACCAGCCGACGAGGTGGGTCGAATGGCGCCGGCGTCCCCCTGCCAACGAATGCGAACGTAAGAATGGACCACAGCGCCACCGACGCCCCGAAAGCTCCTATCGTCATCCCAATGATCTGAAACACGCCGATGACCGGCGGCTGGACGATGCCGGACCAGGACAGCACCCGGCTCGGCAAAAATAGGAGAAACAGGCCGATGAAAAGCGTGGCGTAAGTGACGGCTCGGAAAAGGACGAACAGAACCCACCTCCCCTGCGTTCAGATGCCGCCAAGGCTCGCGCGCGCTTCGATATCGGGCCGCTGGGCGTCCGGGCGTTCGCTCTCGATCGCGCCGATAGATGGCGACCCGGCGCGCGGTGTCGGAGATGTGTCGCAGATCGTCGTTATCGGATGCCACGCTCTTGCTCGCGGCGCTATAGCGTCTTCAGAAACTGATCAACGCGACTCTGTCTCCGGTCGAGAGGCAGGGACCGACTACCAGAACTTAGCCGGGCCCTTGATCACCCCGGAGAGGATAGCGTTCCGAACATCGTCGATTGTCGCCAGGCTGCCTGGCGCGCTACCGCCCCACTCGAAGCGAGTCGCGGCCGGCGTCCAGTGAAACAGCGCCACATGCCACGTGTGGGCGACGCCGCCGCGCTCATAGTAGACGAGGCAATAATCGATCGTGCACCCCGCCGCGACCAGTCGACGGATCGGCAGCTTCGGATTGACGATCACGTCGGTGACCTGAAATTCAGCTCCGGGCTCGGCGATGTCGAGTGTTTGGGTGCCGAACAACGTCTGCAGCCCGTCGCGGACGCCGAGCGGCAGTCCTCTAATGGACGTGACTATCTGGAACCGCTCGTCCTTCACGCGGTCCCGCAGCGCCCCGGACAGTGCTACGGGGGCCACCGCCTGGCTGCCGGCAACCACAGCCGACCAGAGACTCATGCCGATCGCGCAGAGGAATCGTGTGCGACGCATCCACACCCCAGAGTTTGGCTCACACGGACGATGCCACTGTCGCCGCCACGGCGCAACCTGAATCGTGCGGCACCAAGGCGCTTCCGGGGCGTGGGACAGCATGATGAAACTTGCCGCGGTTGACGAAGCTACCCGCGCATTCCGATCTTAGCCGTCTCCCGTTCGCTCGCAGTTCGCGTACACGATCCAGCGGCTCAACCCTGTTGAACCGGACGGGCGATCCATCCGCGCGCCGCCGCTTTGCGGGCAAGCAGCACCAGGCCGATGGCTATCAGCAGCACCAGCCCTTGCAGCACTGGCGCGGCCGGAGCGGTCTCTGCCGCCGCGCTCAGCACGAACAGGGACGCATCCTGGACGATCAGCGCCGCCAGCGAGGCGATTAGCAGGGGCGTCGCCCAGCGCGTGCGCGCGATCAAGCCGAGGCACCCCGCCGCTCCACCCCAGACCGCGATCGCTGTCGCGGCGACTGACCAAGCGGGCCGGGTGGCGTAAAGCGCCTGTTGGGCAGCGCTCATCTTGGCGACGTCTTCGGGTGTAAGCATCACGTCGCTCAGATAGGCCGCGCAGCCAACCAGATTCCACAGCAGCGCGGCAATCGCGACCGGCAGGAACCACTTCGGCGGTTGTTCCATGATCTTTTCTCCGTTTTTCGTCTGGCTAGCGACGTAGCTGGCGTTCATCTCCGCCAGCCGTAGAGATGTCCGATTGCAGCCTGGAGTGCCTGCTCAGGGTTCACGGCCACATCGGGTACGAGGCCCGCGCCCTCCCAGCTCTCACCGGTTCGAGGGTCCAAGTTGCGACCAACGGGTAAGAGCATTTGAAACCCATGCGGCAGCAACCGAAAACCCTGCACGAAATGGCCCCCACCGCCGGTCCTCTCGCCCACCAGAAGCGCCCGCCCGTTCACACGCAGTCCAAGGGCGAATCCTCGATCGAGCTTGCCCTGAAGAACTTCGGCTACACGCTTGGCGACAGGCTCGTACAAATATCGTTCGCTCAACAGGGATGAAATGCTCTTGACGATGTCCCTCCGTTGCTGCGCATCGATTCGCGGGGCGGCGCTGGACGCCTGAAGCGCGGCCAGGCTCGCGATGACCACGAGCAGTTGACCCATTGGTCCCTCCTAGGAGTGCGGCAGCGCGCGGGCAGCCGTCTGTGGGTCTTAGACCAAGATCGATGCGAAAGGGTTGCCGTCGGTAGATGATTTGCGGGTGGCGCCACGTTAGGCAAGCCGACATTGGCATACTTGACTGGCGCTCGTGCTCGTAAAGCTACCACCGACAAAGTCTCCATCTCGGCGCGTGAGTTGAACTCCGTTCACAGCGAGAAGGGTGAGCAGCTCCTGGGGGAAGATGGACCGCAAGTGGAGTGGGACCACCCAGGCATCACGCTGTTCCCCCGTAGAAACGAACCAAGTTGCCCGATTGACCTGCGAATCGCGATCGTAGTCGTTCGTCGCTTCCACAGTTACTGCTCCGTGCAACGGCGAAGTCACGCGCATTACGTGGAACCGCTCTCCGCTCGGGCGGGAAAGCAACTCAAGGTTAGGATTAAAGATATCGAACACCAGGACTCCGTCCGGCTCCAAATGACGCCGCACAGAGGAAAAGAAGGCCGCAAACTCATCCTGCCTGCCTAAGTGAAGAAGTGAATTCCGGGCAACGAATATCAATGAGAACCGCCGTCCGAGGTCGAATTCCCGCATGTCTCCCTCGACGAGCTGGACTCGCGTACCCGAAGCAGCCGCACGACGGTTTGCTGCCAACAGCATCTTCGATGACTGATCGAGTCCGGTAGCTGGTAAACCCATGGAGGAAACCGGCACGATCAACTGACCGCTTCCGCAAGCGAGCGCAAGGACAGCGCCTGCGCACTGCCGGGCAAGGTTCAGATAGTAGTTCAACTGAGCTGCTGAAGCGGGGAGCAGCGCGTCGTAGAGATCTGGATGATCGTAAAGCATTGGCGTCGCGAGCCATTTCAGTCCGCACAACGCGCGCGGTTCAGCCGCGGCAACTCATTCTGCTGTCAGGTCGCCGTTGCCTGCAACCGCTGTCAGGGTGGCTCATTGTGCACTCCGAGTCAGGCAGAATCCGTTCGAACTCATCCGTGAGACGTGGTTGCGTTCATTCACGACGGGCTCGCGATATAGCGCCGGGGCGGAGCGCCGGTAATGCTCATCCAACGATGGCCGCTAGAGTGGCTAGACCCCTTTTCCAGGCCTGCCTATTTGCGTCTCGTTCCGCAGAGGTTTCGAAGTTCTCCATACGGACGATCAACTCTGCACCTTTGTCTACTTCCTTGAACAGGACGGTTACTCTTGTTTCTTTGGTCGGGAAGCTCTTGAATCGGGTAATCCATTTCAACGTTTCGTTCTGTACAACCTCGGTGTACGTAATCGTAAAACTCCAGTCCTGACCTCCCTCCACGTATACAGCGTTAGCCCTCCCGCCGACGCGCGCGTCTACAGTTATCTGCTGAACGCCCCATATTTCCTTGAGGACCGTCGAGTCGGTCAGGGCATGGAAGAGTCTTTCGCGCGGAACCGGATAAAGCTGTGAGACTTCGTAGGCCAGGCTGCCTTCGTTCTGGTTCATGGTGAAGTCACTCTTTGTTTGTCGGCCTAACTATCTGCTAACGAGACGAGTCTCCAGCGCAAACACTTGCAGCTATACCCTTAGAGTCCAGTACGCTTGGATCGACGCTAAGTCGTAGAGCGGTCGGATGGTAACACGACCGATCCGCGGGAGCGGGAACCGCTGGTGGCCCCGAAGAGGGATTACGTTGGCCGCCGGGCACTGGCTGCGAGGATTGCATCAGGGTCGTCCTCCCTACACATCGAGCGTGACGCGGGGTGGGATTGTTCGCGAGCTTCGACTTGTCGGCGTCGTGATCACGATCAAGTAAGGCAGGCCGGAAGCGTGATGGCTGCGCAGGTCACGGACCTGCGCAGATCGCGGAGATCCAGGCGAACGGCCGGCTTTTCCACGACGACCGACCAGGAGAGGCGAGCGATCAAGCCCATCCCGTGTCACCGATTGGCCGGACCGCAAGCAGGACCGGCCTACGATCGATGACGGCCGACGTGACGCAGAGTGGGAACGCATCCGCATCTGCCTGTACAAGAAAAAGAAAGAGGCACGAAGAAACGATTCTCCGTGCCTCCGTGTTTTGCCGGCGGGTCTAATAGCAAGACCCACCCTACGAGCGAACCCGCTACTCGACGTCGCCGGTAGGCCGGCCGCCGAGCGCTTCTTCGGGCTCGAACGTGTATTCCATCTCGCGATCGAGATCGAGATCCAGATCGTCCTCCGACGGCTGCGGCATCGCCGGCGGCGGTGGCGGCTCGTCCGCCGGAATCCGCACGTGCCGATACCACTCGAAGCCCGTGCCCGCCGGAATCAGCCGGCCCATGGTCACGTTCTCCTTCAACCCGCGCAGGTGGTCGATCTTGCCCGAAATCGACGCCTCGGTCAGCACGCGCGTCGTTTCCTGGAATGACGCCGCCGAAATGAACGAGTCGGTCGAGAGCGAGGCCTTCGTGATCCCGAGCAGCAGCGGCTGGGCCGTCGCCGGCCGTCCGCCCGCCTGAATCACGCGCTCGTTCTCTTCGAGGAACCGGAACTTGTCGGTCTGCTCGTCGATCAGGAATTCGGTGTCGCCCACATCCTCGATTCGCACCCACCGCATCATCTGCCGCGAGATGACCTCGATGTGCTTGTCGTTGATGTTCACGCCCTGCAGCCGGTAGACCTCCTGGATCTCGTTCACCAGGTACTTCTGCAGCTCCTTCTCACCCAGCACCCGCAGAATGTCGTGCGGGTTGCTCGGACCGTCCATGAGCTGCTCGCCGGCGCGCACTCGCTCCCCTTCGTGCACGTTCACATGCACGCCGCGCGGCAATGCATACTCCCGTGCCTCGGTGCCATCGTCGGGGATGATGATCATCTTGCGCTGGCCCTTGACGACGCCGCCGTCCTTGACCATGCCGTCGATTTCCGAGATGACCGCCGGATCCTTCGGCTTGCGAGCCTCGAAGAGCTCGACCACGCGCGGCAGACCGCCCGTGATGTCCTTCGTCTTCGTCGTCTCGCGCGGGATCTTCGCGAGCACGTCGCCGGCCTCCACCGTCTCGCCGTCCTGCACCATCAAGTGCGCGTGCGACGGCATGTGGTACTTGCGAATGACCTTGCCCGACTTGTCCTTGATCTCGATCGTCGGCTGCTTCTTCTCGTCGGCCGAGTCCACGATGATGAAGCGCGACAGGCCGGTGACCTCGTCTACTTCTTCGTGGACCGTTTGCCCCTCGATGATGTCCTTGAAGCGCACCACGCCGAGCTCTTCGGTCAGGATCGAGAACGTGTACGGATCCCACTCGACCAGCACCTGGCCTTGCTCGACCTTCTGGCCGTCCTTCACCTTGAGCCGCGCGCCGTACACGATCGGATAGCGCTCGCGATCGCGTCCCTTCGCATCGGCAACCACGAGTGACCCGCTCCGATTCATGACAATCAGCTCGGGCACACCGCCCTTGTGCGTCTCGACGACCGCAAGGCCTTCGTACCGAACGTTGCCCGAGTGCCGTGCATCGAGCGTGTTCTGCTCGGACACGCGCGACGCAGTGCCACCGATGTGGAACGTTCGCATGGTGAGCTGCGTGCCAGGCTCACCAATCGACTGCGCTGCAATGACACCCACGGCCTGGCCGAGTTCCACGAGCTTTCCGGTCGCGAGGTCGCGGCCGTAGCAGCGAGCGCACACGCCCCGGCGAGTCGCGCAGGTCAGCACGGAGCGGATTCGCACCTTCTCGATGCCGGCCTCCTGCACGGCCGACGCCTTGTCTTCGTCGATCTCCCCGTTCACGTCCACGATCGTGTCGTTGGTGAACGGGTCGGAGATCCGCTCGAGCGTCACGCGGCCGACGATACGGTCGCGCAGCGGCTCGATGATTTCGCCCGACTCGACGATCGACCGGGCTTCGATGCCGTCGAGCGTCCCGCAGTCGTGCTCGGAGATGATCACGTCCTGCGCCACGTCCACGAGACGACGGGTGAGGTAGCCTGAGTCGGCCGTCTTGAGCGCTGTGTCGGCCAGACCCTTGCGCGCACCGTGCGTCGAGATGAAGTACTGCTGCACGGTCAGCCCTTCACGGAAGTTCGACGTGATCGGCGCCTCGATGATCTCGCCCGACGGCTTGGCCATCAGGCCACGCATGCCCGCCAACTGCCGGATCTGCTGCTTCGAGCCTCGTGCGCCCGAGTCCGCCATGATGTAGACCGGGTTGAAGCTCTTGCCTGTCCGGTCGAGCTCCGCCATTTCGCCGAACATTTCGTCGGCGATCTTCTCGGTGACTTCCGACCAGACCGCAATGACTTTGTTGTAACGCTCACCGTTCGTGATGGCGCCTTCGAGGTACTGCTGCTCGACCTTGATGACCTCGTTCCGTGCGTCGGCGACGAGCTGCGGCTTGTTGCCGGGAATGACGAGGTCGTCGATGCCAATCGACAGGCCGGATCGGGTCGCATAGGTGAACCCGAGGTTCTTGAGCGCGTCGAGCATCTCGACGGTCTTTTCGAGACCGTGGTCCAGATAGCACTTCTGGACGAGCTGCTGCAGACCCTTCTTCTTCAACAGACCGTTGACGAACGGCATCTCTTTCGGGAGCTGTTCGTTCAGGAGCACGCGCCCGACGGTGGTGTTGATGATCTTCGCCTTCACGTCCTGCGACTCGGCGTGCAAAACGTCCTGGTTGTCGCGCGCGATGGTCAGGTCGAGAAGCTGGCCCGTGAAACGCAAGCGAATCGGCGACAGCGTCTCCAGCTCGCCGGCCTCGAGCGCGAGGATCACGTCATCGATGTTTCCAAACGCGCGCCCTTCACCCTTGGCGTCGCTCTTGGCCTTGGTCAAGTAGTAGCAGCCCAGAACGATGTCCTGCGACGGCACGGCGATCGGCGCGCCGTTGGCGGGCGAGAGGATGTTGTTCGACGACATCATCAGCACCGAGGCCTCGATCTGCGCCTCGGGTGACAACGGAATGTGCACCGCCATCTGGTCGCCGTCGAAATCGGCGTTGAACGCGGTGCAGACGAGCGGGTGAATCCGGATCGCCTTGCCCTCGACGAGGACGGGCTCGAACGCCTGGATGCCCAACCGGTGCAGCGTGGGCGCGCGGTTCAGCAGCACCGGGTGCTCACGGATCACCTCTTCGAGGATGTCCCACACCTCGGGCCTCTGCTGCTCCACCATCTCCTTGGCTTGCTTGATGGTGGCCACGAGTTGCCGCTCTTCGAGCTTGTTGTAGATGAATGGCTTGAACAGCTCGAGCGCCATCTTCTTGGGCAGACCGCACTGATGGAGCTTCAGCTCCGGCCCGACGACGATGACGGAACGGCCCGAGTAGTCCACGCGCTTGCCGAGCAGGTTCTGACGGAATCGGCCCTGCTTGCCCTTGAGCGTATCGGACAGCGACTTGAGCGGGCGATTGTTCGCGCCGCGTAGGACGCGTCCACGGCGGCCGTTGTCGAACAGTGCGTCCACTGCTTCCTGCAGCATCCGCTTCTCGTTGCGGATGATGACGTCTGGCGCCTTCAGCTCCATCAGCTTCTTCAACCGGTTGTTGCGGTTGATGACGCGGCGATAGAGATCGTTCAGGTCCGACGTCGCGAACCGGCCGCCGTCGAGCGGCACGAGCGGGCGCAGCTCGGGTGGAATGACCGGGATGACGTCCAGGATCATCCAGTTGGGCTGGTTGTTGGACTTGCGGAAGCTGTCCACGACCTTCAGCCGCTTGGCGTACTTGAGCTTCTTCTGGACGGAGTTCTCGGTGCGCATCTTGACGCGCATCTCTTCGGCCAGCTTTTCGATATTGACGCGCTTCAGTAATTCTTTGATCGCCTCGGCGCCCATCTGCGCGCGGAACTTCGTCGCACCGAAGTCTTCGCGCGCCTTCCGGAACTGCTCCTCGTTCATGAGCTGTCCGGCCTTCAGTTCCGTCTCACCCGGATCGATGACGACGTAGCCTTCGAAGTAAAGGATGCGCTCGAGATCGCGCAGTGAAATGTCCAGCAGGTGGCCAATGCGGCTCGGCAGGCCCTTGAAGAACCACACGTGACTCACGGGCGTGGCGAGCGCGATGTGACCGAGCCGCTCGCGGCGCACCTTGGCCTGCGTCACCTCGACTCCGCACTTGTCGCAGATGACGCCGCGGTGCTTCATGCGCTTGTACTTGCCGCAAAGACACTCCCAGTCTGTAATCGGGCCGAAGATCTTCGCGCAAAAGAGGCCGTCGCGCTCAGGCTTGAACGTCCGATAGTTGATCGTCTCGGGCTTGGTGACCTCGCCGAACGACCAATTCAGGATCTTCTCCGGCGACGCCAGCGAAATCCGGATCGCATCGAAGTCGGCACGAAGGGTCGTCTTGTTGTCGAGAAAGCTTGGTCTCATATTTTTGTGGCTCTTGTTCGGGACTCGGGATCCGGGATCCGGGACTCGGAAGATCTCGGGCGCTTTCGAGCCCCGAGTCCCGAGCCCCGAGTCCCGAGTTACACCTGCTCCAACACCGCCGCCGCCGCGGCGGCGGCTTCACCCTCTTCCGCGGGCAGCTGCTCCACCGTTCTCTTCTTGGTCGAGATCAGCTCGACGTCGAGGCACAGCGACTGCAGCTCACGGATCAGGACGTTAAAGGATTCCGGGAGCCCGGGCGTAAAGGAGGCGTCGCCCTTGACGATCGCCTCGTAGATCTTCGCGCGGCCGGTCACATCGTCGGACTTGGCAGTGAGAAGCTCCTGAAGGATGTGCGCCGACCCGTACGCTTCGAGCGCCCAGACCTCCATCTCTCCGAACCGCTGGCCGCCGAACTGCGCCTTGCCGCCGAGCGGCTGCTGCGTGATGAGCGAGTACGGCCCGATCGAGCGCGCGTGAATCTTGTCGTCGACCAGGTGCGACAGCTTGAGCATGTAGATGTAACCGACAGTCACGTTCTGCTCGAACAACTGACCTGTCATGCCATCGAAGAGCTCCGTCTTCCCACTCTTTGGAAGACCCGCTTCATCCAGCCAATGCTTGATCTCGGCCTCGGTCGCGCCGTCAAAGACCGGCGTCGCGAAGTAGAGACCGAGCGCATGCGCGGCCCACCCGAGGTGCGTCTCGAGAATCTGACCGACGTTCATACGCGAAGGAACGCCAAGCGGGTTGAGCACGATCTCCACCGGCGTGCCATCGGGGAGGTACGGCATGTCCTCCTCGGGCAGAATGCGCGCGATCACGCCCTTGTTGCCGTGGCGGCCGGCCATCTTGTCGCCGACCGACAGCTTGCGCTTCATCGCGACGTACACCTTCACGAGCTTGATGACGCCCGGCGGCAGCTCGTCGCCGCGACGGATCTTCTCCTTCTTCTCCTCGAAGAGCTGTCGAATCACTTCGACCTGGCGCTCCGTCCGTTCCTCGAGCAGTCGCAGGTCGCCTTCGAGCCGCGGGTCCTCGCTCTGGATCTTCAGGCGCACCATCTGCTCGTACGGAATCGTCTGCAGCACGTCTGGCGAGAGCACGGTGCCCTTGCGCAGCAGGCGCTCACGGCCGTACTCGTCGAAGGCGTCGGCGCGCAGCGTCTGGTTGTTCAGCATCTGCATGACGCGCTTCTTCACTTCGTCGTGAAGAATGCGAATCTCGTCCTGCAGGTTCTTCTCCATCATGTCGAGCTCTTCCTGCTCGATCGCCTTCGCGCGGTCATCCTTCTCGATGCCCTTGCGGGAGAAGATCTTCACGCCGACGATGATTCCCTCGATGCCCGGCGGGCAGATCAGGGACGCGTCGCGCACGTCGCCCGCCTTCTCGCCGAAGATCGCGCGGAGGAGCTTTTCCTCTGGCGTGAGTTGCGTTTCACCCTTCGGCGTGACTTTGCCGACGAGGATGTCTCCCGGCTTCACGTAGGCGCCGATGCGGATGATGCCCGAATCATCCAAGTCGCGAAGATACGTCTCGGAGACGTTCGGGATGTCCCGTGTGATCTCCTCCGGGCCGAGCTTCGTGTCGCGCGCCTCGATCTCGAACTCCTCGATGTGAATGGAGGTGTAGTAGTCCTCCTTCACCATCTTCTCGGAGACCAGGATGGCGTCCTCGAAGTTGTACCCGCGCCACGGCATGAACGCGACGAGCACGTTCCGCCCAAGGGCCAACTCGCCAAGCTCCGTGCACGGACCGTCGGCGAGCACCTGCCCCTTGGCCACCTTCTGTCCCACGCGGACGATGGGCCTCTGGTTGATGCACGTGTTCTGGTTCGACCGCTTGAACTTGGTCATCGGGTAGATGTCGGCGCCCATCTCCTTGTTGAAGTCGTCTGCCTCGCCCTGACCTTCAACGCGGACAACGATGCGCTGACTATCGACATAGTCGACCGTCCCTGTGCGGCGCGTCACGACCACGGCGCCGGAATCGCGCGCGGTGATGTACTCCATGCCGGTGCCAACATAGGGGCTCCTGGCCCGCAGCAGCGGCACCGCCTGGCGCTGCATGTTCGACCCCATGAGGGCGCGGTTCGCGTCGTCATTTTCGAGGAACGGCACGAGCGACGCCGCAACCGAGACGAGCTGCTTCGGCGAGACGTCCATGAACTGCAGCTCGGCGCGAGGCGCCAAGATGAAGTCGCCGGCACGCCGCGCATCCACGCGCTCCTGGATGAAGCGGCCCCCATCGTCGAGTGGGGCGTTGGCCTGTGCGATGACGTAGTTGTCCTCTTCCCAGGCCGATAGGTAATAGGAATACGGCTCGAACTCGACACCCTTCTTCTTCGATCGGCCATCGGAACCAACGAGGTCGTCGGCCTCCACCACGTCGCCCGCCTTGTACTTCGCATGACCGCCGGCGTTGGTCACGATCACGTAGTCGACGACGCGGCCGTCGCGAACCTTGCGGTACGGCGACTCGATGAAGCCGAACTCGTTGATGCGCGCGTAGCACGAGAGCGACGAGATCAGCCCGATATTCGGACCTTCCGGTGTCTCAATCGGACAGATCCGGCCGTAGTGCGTCGGGTGCACGTCGCGCACTTCGAACCCGGCGCGCTCGCGCGAGAGACCGCCTGGACCGAGCGCCGAGAGACGCCGTTTGTGCGTAATCTCGGAGAGCGGGTTGGTCTGGTCCATGAACTGCGAGAGCTGTGACGACCCGAAGAACTCGCGAATCGCCGCCATGACCGGCTTCGCGTTGATCAGGTCGTGCGGCATGGCCGTCGCCATTTCCTGGTAGACGGACATCTTTTCCTTGATCGCGCGCTCCATGCGGACCAGGCCGATTCGGAACTGGTTCTCGAGCAGCTCGCCGACCGACCGGACCCGCCGGTTGCCCAGATGGTCGATGTCGTCCACGTTCTGCGGATTCTTCCGCAGCTTCAGCTGGTACTTGATGACCTCGTAGAAGTCCTGCGGGTGAAGGATCTTCTCGTCGAGGGGCGTCTTCAGCCCGAGCTTGGTGTTGAGCTTCAAACGGCCGACCCGCGAGAAGTCGTACTTCTGCGGATTGAAGAACATGTTCTCGAAGAGCGACCTCGAGCTGTCGAGCGTCGGAGGGTCGCCGGGCCGCAGCCGCCGGTAGATCTCGATGAGCGCCTCTTCGTGCGTCCGGATCGGATCTTTCTTCAAGGTCTGGCTGATGATCGTGCCGACGTCGTCTCGCTCGGGGAAGAAGACCTCGACGCGCTCGACCTTCTTCTCCTGCGCCATCGAAATCACGCGCGGTGTGAGCTCTTCGTTTGCCTCGAGGATGACTTCGCCCGTTTCCGGATCCACGATGTCGGCTGCGGCGAAGGCGCCTTCCAGTGCTTCGTCTACGACCGGTACGGCGTCGATGCTCGCCTGCCGCAGGGCGGCGATGGCGTTGGCGGTGATCTTCTTGCCGCTTTGCACCGAGAAATCACCGGCCTTGACGTCGGCGGCGGCGCGCAGCCCGATGAGGCTGTCGGACACCGCCCACATGAGCGACTGGCCACGATTGAGGAACACGCGATCGACCGTGTAGAACGCGCGAATGATCTCGTCGGCGCCGCGGAGGCCCAGCGCGCGGAGAAACACCGTGGCAAGGAACTTCCGCTTCCGGTCGATGCGCACGTACAGCAGGTTCTTCTGGTCGTACTCGAACTCCACCCAGGAGCCGCGGTACGGAATGATCTGCGCCACGTACAGCGTCTTGTCTTCGGAGTGGAAGAACGCACCCGGTGAGCGATGGAGCTGCGAGACAATGACGCGCTCCGTGCCGTTGATGATGAACGTCCCGTTGTCGGTCATCAGCGGGATGTCGCCGAAATAGACCTCCTGCTCCTTGATGTCGCGGATGGTCTTGACGCCCGTCTCCGGATCCTTGTTCCACACCACGAGCCGGATGGTGACCTTGAGCGGCACCGCGTAGGTCATGCCGCGCTCCTGGCACTCATCAACGTCGTACTTCAGCTTCATCCCAACGGTGTAGCCGCAGATGTCGCAGACGTCGCCGCGCGCCTGGTTCTCTTTCCCGCAGCGGGGGCAGAGCACCTGATGGTCGCCGAGCGGATCCGCAATCACGGGTGCGCCGCAGTTGACGCACGGCTTGCGCAGGTGGTGCAGGCCAGCCAGCTTGCCGCACTTGCACTCCCAGTTGCCGATCGAATACTCGATGAACTCGAGCGACGAGTTCTCTCGAAAATCGCTGATCGGGAAGACTGACTTGAACACCGACTGCAGGCCTGCGTCCTCGCGTTCCGAGGGGAGCAGGTTCATCTGCAGAAACCGCTCGTAGGACTTCCGCTGGATCTCGATCAGGTTCGGGATCGGAACCGTCGTCTTAATCTTCGAAAAGTCTTTGCGCTCGCGGTAGACGTTCTTAGGAAGGCTGTACATCTTTGGCAGTTCCTCGGCTTAAGGCTCACGGCTCAGGAAAAACGCTCGAACACAACGACTCGGGCCCACAGGCTTGCGCCCTGAGCCCTGAGCCATCTCGTAACGCGGCGGACTGCCCGCGTTACGAGATCGAAACCTTCGCGCCGACGTCGTCGAACTTCTTCTTGATCGCTTCGGCCTCGTCCTTGGGCACACCTTCCTTGATCGGCTTAGGCGCGCTCTCGACGAGATCCTTGGCTTCTTTGAGACCCAGGCTGGTGACTTCGCGTACGACCTTGATGACCTTGATCTTGTCGGTGCCGATGTCGGTTAACGTGACGTTGAATTCGGTCTTCTCCTCGACGGGTGCGGCTGCACCGCCACCGCCGGCCATGGCCATGCCCGGCATCGCCATCGGCATCGCGGCCGCCGCGGAGACGCCCAATTCCTGCTCGAGCGCCTTTACGAGCTGCGACAGCTCGAGGACGCTGATGCCTTTGATGTATTCGATTACCTGCTGCTGATTCAATTCGGCCATCTCGATCACTCCTGTTGGCTTATGGCTTAGGGCCCAAGGCTACGGGCCTGCTTGAGCCCTGAGCCTTAAGCCATGCGCCGATCACTACGATTCGCTGGGCGTTTCGCCCTTCTTCTTCTCTCCCGCCTGCACCAGCACCGACAACAGATCGCGCGGCGTGGCGGCGAGCACCGATACCAGCTGTTGCATCGGCGCCTGCATGACGAAGAGCAACTTCGCGTACAACTCGGGCTTACTCGGCAAGCTGGCGAGCTCAGTGACCTCCGCCGGCTTGATCGCATGGCCTTGCACCACCGCTGCCTTGATGGCGATCGTGGGTGCAGTCTTCATGAACGTGGTCAGCACCTTGGCCAGCGCGACCGCGTCATCACTCGTGTAGGCCACCGCCGTCGTCCCGGCGAAGTACTTGTCGAGACCCTCGAACGACGTGCCCTTGCTCGCCCTGATCGCGAGCGTGTTCTTCACGACCTTGTACTGTGCCTTCGCCCCGCGGATCTGCCGACGCAGCTCGGTCACCGCAGGCACGTTCAAGCCACGGTAGTCGACCAGGATCGCGGTTTTCGCCGACGTGAACGCCGACGCCAGGTCCTGGAGCTCCTGTTCCTTTTCCGCCTTCGTGACAGCCATGCTCATTCTCTGGCTTCAGGCTCAGGGCTCACGGCTTCAGGACGTGCCTGAGCCGTAAGCCTTCAGCCCTCAGCCCATTAGTGTTTCGTCAACGCCTCGACATGCGCGGTGTCGATGCTGATCCCGGGCCCCATCGTGGAGGACAGAGTGATGGACTTCAGATACCGCCCCTTCGACGCCGACGGTTTAGCCTTGATGACGCTGTCGACCAGCGCTTGAGCGTTCTCGATGAGGTTCTGCGTCGGGAACGACACCTTTCCGAGCGGCGCGTGCACGATGCCGGTCTTGTCGACGCGGAACTCCACCTTGCCGGCCTTGATCTCCTTGATCGCCTGAGCCACGTTCGGCGTCACGGTGCCGGTCTTCGGATTCGGCATGAGACCGCGAGGGCCAAGTACCTTCCCAAGACGCCCCACCGCGCGCATCATGTCGGGCGTGGCTACGACGGCTTCGAAGTCCATCCACCCGCCGAGGATCTTTTCGACAACCTCGTCACCGCCGACGTGATCCGCTCCGGCGTCAGACGCCTCTTTCTGCTTGTCGGCGCCGGCAATCGCCAGGACACGCTTGCTCTTGCCGAGGCCGTGGGGCAGCACTACGGTGCCCCGGACCATCTGGTCGGCGTGCTTGGGATCGACGCCGAGCCGCATCGTCAACTCCACCGTCTCGTCGAACTTGGCGAACTTCACCTTCTGGAGCAGCGGTATCGCCTCTTCAATCGAGTACGGCCGCTCCTGAATCTGCGCGGAAGCCGCCGTGAATTTCTTGCCGTGTTTAGCCATCGAACCTCCCTGTGGTGCCAACGGACCGCTTCGCGGCCCTCCCACTCGCGGAATTTACGAACTTACGGATTTCCGAAAGTACGGATTGCATCTCGGCGATTGCAATTCGTCGATTCGTAAATTATCCAATCACGTCTATTCCCATAGACCGCGCCGTCCCTCTGACCGTCTTGACGGCCGCCGCCAGGTCTTGGCAGTTCAGGTCGGGCATCTTCTGTTTCGCGATGTCTTCCACTTGCTTGGCGGTTACCGTGCCCACCTTGTTGCGGTTCGGCTCGGCCGACCCCTTCGCCAGGTTTGCGACCTTCTTGAGCAACACCGACGCAGGCGGCGTCTTCGTGATGAAGGTGTAGCTGCGATCGGCGAAGATCGTCACGACCACCGGAATAATCAGCCCGTCGTCTTTCGCCGTTTTCGCGTTGAAGTTCTTGCAGAAATCCATGATGTTCACACCGTGCGGACCGAGCGCGGTCCCCACCGGCGGCGCGGGCGTCGCCTTGCCAGCCGAAATCTGCAATTTCACCATTGCCTGAACTTTTTTGGCCATTAGCTCTTAACCGCGAAGGGCACGAAGATCACGAAGGGCACGAAGCACGAACCAGATCGGTTTTCGTGTCCTTCGCGACCTTCGAGTTCTTCGTGGTTCAAATCTTTTCCACCTGCAAGAAATCCAACTCCACCGGCGTCGCGCGGCCGAAGATCGTCACCATCACCTTCAGCGTGTTCTTGTCGGCGTTGACCTCGTCAACCACGCCGTTGAAGCTGGTGAACGGACCCTCGTTGATGCGCACGTGATCGCCCTTCTCGAATGTGTACTTCGGCTTGGGCTTCTCTGCCGCCGTCTTCACCTGGTCGAGGATGTGATCCACTTCCTCTTTGCTCAGCGGTGTCGGCTTGATACCGGCGCCGACGAACCCCGTTACCTTCGGCGTGTTCTTCACGACGTGCCAGGCATGGTCGGACATGTTCATCTCGACCAGGATGTAGCCTGGAAAGAACCGCCGCGCGCTCTTCACCTCACGGCCACCGCGCTTTTCAACGATGTCCTCGGTCGGGATCAATATGTCGCCGATCTCATGCTGCAGCCCGTACGCCTGCACGCGCTGCTCGAGCGACTCCTTGACCTTGTTCTCGAAGCCCGAGTAGGTATGGACGATGTACCAGCTCTTTGTGGCAACTTCGGTCATACCGCTCCAAACCGGCCGAAAATCCTGGCCACCACCCAACCCAACGCCAGATCCAGGCCCCAGAGGTAGAGTCCAAAGAACACCGACGTCAGGATGACGACAACTGTGGTCGCGTACACCTCCCGACGCGAGGGCCAGGTGACACGGCGCATCTCATTGCGCACCTCGACAAGAAAGGTGACGCTGTTGGTCCACCAGCCCCGGATACCCCCTGCGGCTCGTTCCCCTCGGACGGGTGCTGTTTTGACTTGCTCTAGCGTGCTCATAAACTGCGATCCAGTAGGGGACAGCGGAAAGGGGTTAGGGGGCAGGGCTGTTTCAGGCCACAGTCGCGCCTCACTCCTAAGACAGCCCTTCCCCTTCTCCCTAATCCTTTCCCCCTAACCTTGGCAGGTCAGGAGGGTCTCGAACCCCCAACCCCCGGTTTTGGAGACCGGTGCTCTACCAATTGAGCTACTGACCTACTTCCGAACTTGCTACTTCGTCTCCTTGTGCGCCGTGTGCTTGCGGCAGAAGCGACAGAACTTGCTGAATTCCAATCGCTCGGTCGTCTTCTTCTTGTTCTTGGTCGTGCTGTAATTCCGGCGTTTACATTCGCCGCAAGCCATGTGGATGATGTCGCGCATCGCTGAATCCTTATCGGGGCTCGGGGCTCGGGGCTCGGGGCTCGGCGAGTCCCGGATCCCGAGTCCCGGATCCCGGACCTATTCGATAATCTCCGAGATGGTGCCCGCGCCCACCGTGCGGCCGCCCTCGCGAATCGCGAACCGCGCCCCCTTCTCGAGCGCCACCGGCGTGATCAACTCGCCCGTGATCGGCGTGTTGTCCCCCGGCATCACCATCTCCACGCCCTCGGGCAGCTTCAAGATCCCCGTCACGTCCGTCGTCCGGATGTAGAACTGCGGCCGATACCCGTTGAAAAACGGCGTATGCCGCCCGCCCTCTTCCTTCGACAGAATGTAGACCTCGCCCTTGAACTTCGTGTGCGGCTTGATCGACCCCGGCTTGGCCAGCACCTGCCCCCGCTCCACGTCGGTCTTCTCCACCCCCCGCAGCAACACGCCGATGTTGTCCCCCGCCACCCCCGAGTCCAGCAGCTTCCGGAACATCTCGACCCCCGTCACCACCTTCTTCTCCGTGGGCTTGAACCCGACAATCTCGACGTCTTCCCCCACCTTCACCTGGCCGCGCTCCACCCGCCCCGTCACCACCGTCCCGCGCCCCGAGATCGAGAACACATCCTCGATCGGCATCATGAACGGCTTGTCGACCTCCCGCACCGGCATCGGGATCGCCGTGTCCAGCGCCTCCATCAGCTTCAGGATGCTCTCCACCCCCGCCGGGTCCCCGTTGATCGCCCCCAGCGCGCTCACCCGCACCACCGGGATGTCGTCCCCCTTGAACCCGTAGCTCGTCAGCAGCTCCCGCACCTCGAGCTCCACCAGGTCCAGCAGTTCCGGGTCGTCCACCGCATCCACTTTGTTCAGCGCCACCACCAGGTGCGGCACGTTCACCTGCCGCGCCAGCAGCACGTGCTCCCGCGTCTGCGGCATCGGGCCATCGGTGGCACTCACCACCAGGATCGCCCCGTCCATCTGCGCCGCCCCCGTGATCATGTTCTTGATGTAGTCGGCGTGCCCCGGGCAGTCCACGTGCGCATAGTGCCGGTTCGCCGTCGCATACTCCACGTGACTCGACGCAATCGTCAGAATCTTCGTGTCGTCCCGACGCCCCTGCGATTCCGACGCCTTCGCCACCTCGTCATACGACACGTACTTCGCCCACCCCTTGTCCGCCGCCACCTTCGTCAACGCCGCCGTCAACGTCGTCTTCCCGTGGTCGATGTGCCCGATCGTCCCCACGTTCACGTGCGGTTTCGAACGATCAAATTTCTCTTTCGCCATATGGGTTGTGCGCTCGCTCGGTTGAAGAATCCGCCTGTAACTCGCGCCGGCTAAAGCCGCTACGCTACATTCACCTGTAGCGCGCGGCCTTCAGGCCACGCGACCGCTCTGGAGCCGATGACCAGGATTGAACTGGTGACCTCGTCCTTACCAAGGACGCGCTCTGCCAACTGAGCTACATCGGCCCTCTAACTCAGTGGGCAGTTGGCAGCAAGCAGCCGACAGCAAACTCGATTCGCGATAACCAGTGAAAAGCGTCACGTCCTTCACATTTTCGTCGCAAACCACATTCACTGCCCACTGTCTATTGCCAACTGCCGACGTTCTGGAGCGGGAGACGGGGATCGAACCCGCGACCAACAGCTTGGAAGGCTGTGACTCTACCACTGAGTTACTCCCGCCCTTCGACTCGCTATGCTCGCTCAGGGCCGGCCTTCAATCCGCTGCCCTACGGCCCTACTCCCAACAATCACGCGCAACTTCGGTCCGCCTTCGCCAAGGCTACGGCGGACAACCTCCGCCCCTGTCTTTTGGCTCGCCAACCGTAGCTCGCTCACCTGTACGCGAGCGGAGGTTGGTGGGGAGGGGAGGGTTCGAACCTCCGTAGCCACTTGGGCGGCAGATTTACAGTCTGCTGCGATTGACCGCTCCGCCACCTCCCCGAACTCACGTGCTAACCGCGCCGCCGCACACAGCGCTTCGTCTTCGGTCTTCCAGGCGCGGCCCGACCGGGCGCGACAGCCTGAGGTTGTTCAGTGGAATCAGTGTTTTGACGCGTTTTCCTGAAGGGGCGGGCATGTTCATCGATGGAGCTGGCGGAGGGATTTGAACCCCCGACCGGCTGATTACAAATCAGCTGCTCTACCGAGCTGAGCTACGCCAGCCAGACAAAGTGCAAAATATAGCACTTCCCGTGCCAGTCCGGCAAGCCTCCGTCGCCGACTGGCAACTACTTTCTTCGTGCCGGGTATCAACAACCGAGGCCATTTGGCACCTCGGCGCGGCCAATGGGCCATCGACGCCGCTTCCCCCGTCACCCGCCGCGGACACGACGCTGCCGGACGGCCTCAAAAAGCGCAACGCCGGCCGCAACCGACACGTTTACGCTCCCAACATGCCCCTGCATCGGGATAGAGGCGAGGTAGTCGCATGTTTCGCGCACGAGCCGGCGCAAACCTGACCCTTCGGCGCCCAACACAATCGCCGTCGGCATCGTGAAATCGACCGCATCATAGGAAGTCGGGGCGTCGCCGGCCAGTCCGACCGTCCACACGCCAAGATCCTTCAGGCTCTCGAGAGCGCGCGCGATGTTGACGACCTCGGCGATTTTCACGTGCGCCACCGCGCCAGAGGACGCCTTGGCCGCCGCGCCGGAACGGGCCGCCGAGCGGCGCGTCTGGACGATAACGCCATCGACCCCTGTGGCGTCAGCGGTGCGAAGGATCGCGCCGAGGTTGTGTGGATCCTCGATCCCGTCGAGGACAACGATGAGCGGCGTGCCGGTCGCCCCGCGCACCAGGTCTTCCACACTGTAGTCGGTGCCATCATCGACGTCAGCGATAACGCCTTGGTGAACGCCGCCACGCGACTGACGCGCGAGCACATCCGTCGACACTCGCTGCACGCTCACACCGTGCTTTGAAGCGAACGCCAACAACATTTGCATGCGCTCGCCACCTCGATCACCGATCCACAACTCCTTCACGCGTCCCGCGCGCAAGGCCTCTAGAACGGGATTGATGCCGTAGATGATCATCGGAGCAGGGATCGGGGATCGGGGATCAGGGATCAGGGATCAGGGATCAGAGTGGCTTCCGGCCTACGCTGGAGACTACATCACACGGCTCAAAGCCGACGCGAACGTTTCGGCACGTTCCCGCGCACTCGCTATACGTCGGACTCCAGATTCCGTGAGCGACGCACCGCGGTCAATCGCTGGCACGGCGGCGTCGAGCTCCAAACCTTCGGCCTCACCGGTCAACGCCAGACGGATCGGATGAAAGAGGGCCTTGCCTTTGAACCCCGTGCGCTCGCGTACGCGCGCAGCCATGGCGCGGAACGCGTCGCGATCGAGAAGCGGAGCCGAACGCTGCAGTTCCTCCGCAAGCGCATCGATGACCGAACGCGAGCCTTCCGCCTCCGCGCGAATGCCAGGCGCCTCTAGAGCACGCTCTGCCGAGTAGTCGAACAGAAACGCCAGACGCGCCGGCACCTGCTCCAACCGATCGACGGACGAGGCCGCGGCGGGCACGACGCGCGCCAGGAATGCCAGGTCGGCGGCGTGCGGAGCAGAAATCCAGCCCGCCCGCTCCAAATACGGAACCGCGAGATCCGCCAGTCGCCGTGGATCGGCCACCTTGAGGTAATGGCGATTGACCCACGCGAGCTTCTCGATGTCGAAGACGCCCGCGCTATGCCCTACACCTTCCAGCCGAAAGCGGTTCGCCAATTCCTCGAGGGGCAGCAACTCCTGCCCCTCACCCGGGGACCAACCGATGAGCGCAAGATAGTTCGTCAGGGCCTCAGGCAGATAGCCGCGGGCCCGAAACTCCGCCACCGACGTTGCCCCATGCCGCTTCGAGAGCGGACTATGGTCCGGACCCATCACCAGGGAAACGTGAGCGAAGAGCGGTGGCGTCCAACCGAACGCCTCGTACAACAAAACCTGTCGCGGCGTGTTTGAAATGTGATCCTCACCACGAATCACATGCGTGATCTCCATCAGGGCATCGTCGATGACTACGGCGAAGTTGTACGCAGGCACGCCGTCGGACCGAACAAGGATCGGATCGCCGATCACGTCGCTTCCGAAGCGGACCTCGCCGCGGACAACGTCTTGGAACACGATTTCGCGGGCTTCCGGCACGAGAAACCGGATGACCGCCGGTTCACCGTTCTCGATCCGGCGACGCGCCGCCTCGGGAGGGATCTGCCGGCAGCGGCCCACGTACTGCGGTGGACGCCCAGCCTTGAGCGCCTGCTGACGGTCCGATTCGAGCTGCTCGGCGGAACAGAAGCACCGGTACGCCTGCCGCCGCGAGACCAGCTCCACAGCGTGCGCGCGGTAGATATGCAGGCGCTCGCTCTGACGATACGGCCCGTGGTTGCCTCCCGCGTCAACGCCCTCGCTCCACTCGAGCCCCATCCAGCGAAGGTCGTCCATGATGGTCTGCTCAGACGCAAGCGTAGAGCGCTCGAGATCGGTGTCCTCGATTCGGAGAATGAACGCGCCGCCCGAGCCGCGCGCAAGCAGCCAGTTGAAGAGAGCTGTACGGGCGTTGCCAACGTGAAGTTGGCCGGTCGGGCTGGGAGCGAAGCGGAGTCTCACAGTTGGTGACTATCGCAGGTCGCAGGGCAAGGGTCAAAAGGCAAAGGTCAAAAGGCAAAGGTCAAAAGGCAAAGGTCAGGTAAAAGGGCAACGTCATATGTGTAGGGCATACGTGTAGGGCTAGGTGTTAGGTTAGGTCCTAGGCACGAACTAACAGCGCTACCGCGTGCACGGCGATCGATTCGCCCGCGCCGGTCGAATCGACGCCCTCATTCGTCTTGCCCTTGACGCTCACCTGCGACGCCTCGCAACCGAGCGCATCTGCGAGCCGCGCGCGAATCGCGTCGACAAACGGCGCGAGCTTGGGACGCTCCGCAATGACCACTACATCGACGTTGCCGACCGCATAACCCGCCTCGTTTGTGAGTGCGATCGCGCGGCGCAGCAGATCGACGCTGTCGGCGCCTTTCCATGATGGATCGGTATCCGGAAAATGCCGGCCGATGTCGCCGGCGCCCGCGGCGCCAAGCACTGCATCGGTGACCGCGTGACAAATCGCATCGCCATCAGAGTGACCCTGCAGGCCGCGATCGAAGGGAATCGTCACCCCACCGAGAATCAGCGGACGGCCTGCCACGAGGCGATGCAGGTCGTATCCGTTGCCGATGCGCATTCCCAAACCGGGTGTGGACATACCCAGCAGGCGCTCAGCGGCTGCGAGGTCGCCGGCCGTCGTTATCTTCAGGTTCCGCACATCTCCCTCGACGAGCCGTACACGGTGACCCGCACGCTCGACAAGCATCGCCTCATCGGTTGCGTCACCGCCAATCGCCAGGGCGTCCCGCAGCACCGCCACCCGGAAGGCTTGCGGCGTCTGCACCAGATAGATTTCATCGCGGCGCAGCGTCTCCAACACAAGCCCCGATGCATCGCCGCGCTTGACCGTATCGGTAGACCTCACGGCGGCTACGGCGGCGCCATACTCTGCAGCGGCGTCAATGGTGCGCGAGATGATGCCGCTCGTCACCAACGGACGCGCCGCGTCGTGGATCACGACGATGTCGGCGCGGGTCGCGGCCTCGGAGAACGCATTGGCGACCGAGTCGCGGCGCCGGGCGCCGCCGGCGACTACGGCAACGCGTTTGTCGCCGCCTCGAAGATAGGCAGGAACGGAGTCAGCCACCTCCGGCGGCAGCGCCACGACCACATCCGTCACCAATTCGTGATTCACGAACGCATCGACGCTTCGCTGCAGAATCGGAAGGCCGCCGAGCGTCATTAGCTGCTTCGGACGCGCTCCCCCAAAGCGAGCGCCTTGGCCGCCCGCCGCGATGATGGCTGATACGTGCAAGGAATCGACCCTGTTGATTCTATGATGGCAGCATTACATTCGGACAGCGCGTTGCCGGCTTCCGCCTGCCCATCTTTGAGTTTCGCGACAGCGTGTGAACTCGCTCATACGACGTGACGTTGTGTCGAGAACCTCGGTCAGCCGCTCCTTCTCACTCTCAATCGGCGCAAAGACGACAAGCAACGCAGACACTGTAGCCGTTGTCACCATCGTCCGGGCCGAGTCGGATGTGGGATTGCCGAAGGGTCCGAGGCGATCGGCCAGTGTGATTCGCCCAGCCACATTCACGTCGTCCTTCCGAATACCGGGATAAGACTCGCCAGGACGACCGAGACGCAGCTCGATGTCGCCCTCGATGTGCGCGGCGTCGTACAAGCCGTACGGCAGTTGGAATTCGAGCGAACACCAGTTGCACACGTCCACCATTGAATTGATACGAGGCAGCGTGTCGCCTTTGCGAACGCGACGGAGCAGCGCTTCCGACGAGGGACGCGTTTTGGTGGGATCGAGTCCTACGCGCTTGTACATCGTGCGCACGGCGACTCGGTCCTCGGGGGGATAGGCGCGCATCGCCGCCTCGACCGCGGCAAGCGGAGCGTCCATCTGCGGCTCGCGATCTACAACGACGGCGCCGTCGAGCCACAAGACGCCCGGACGACAAATCGGTTCGAGTTCGTGGGCCAGGGAAAACAAGCAGCGCTCGCGGCCGGATTATACCGAGGCGCCACGAGTCAGACGCGCGGGCGCGACTGGTGAGTGGTTCGCCCCGTCGCGGCGAGTCGATGAACCACGCGTTCGAGTTGCTGGCGTATTTCGCTGGAGACCTCGACAAACTTCACCGCGAACCCAAAGTCGGACCGAGCGTAGACAGTTTCGGCCTCGACGGAGATCCACCCTTCGTAGGGCAGGTCCAATTCGAGCGTGAAGCGACGGCCGGCGGGCTCCTCGTGGAACGATTCGATCAGGCACCCGCTCACGCTCAGGTCGTGAATGCGGAGCTCCCTGCTGAAAGGACCGGCCCATCGGCCGTCGAAGGGCCCCGTCACTCGCTGGTCCGCGCGGCGCGGCTCATCGCTCACTGATCGGCCTCAGGCGTCCCGTTCACAACGCGCGCCAGGCGCGGTCCACTGAACGCGAGAGATATGGGCGAGCCAACTTCGCAATCAGATTCGGCTTCCGGCGCGATGATCTTCCGAACGCGTTCCCCAAACTCTCTGGGATCTGCGCCGCCGAGCGCACGTGTATCGATCGGATCGTGGATCACGAGACGAACGTGACCAGGGTACGTGGCCAGCCGCCCCTTCAGCATGACGTGTCGGCTGCCAACAACCGATAGCGGCACGACCGGCAGGCCGGCCTCGAGAGCAAGGTTGAAGAAGGTCCCTTTGAATCGTGCGACCCGGCCGTCGCGGCTGCGAGTCCCCTCGGGAAAGACAATCAACGAAAGACCAGACGAGGTCAGCCGTGACGCCCATGAGACGATCTTCTCGCGCTCCGGCCTCCGTCGGTTGACGAGCAGGTGCCCGGTACGGCTCAAGTGCCACCCGAGGAACGGGAACCTGCCGAGCGATTCCTTCGCAATGATGCGAAGCTGGTACGGCATCGACCAGAACAGAATTGGAATGTCGTAGATGCTCTGATGATTGGCGACGAAGATGTATGTGCGGCCTGGCTCGAGCCGCTCGAGACCGACGACTTCGACCCGCACGCCCGTCGTCAACAAGATCAGCCGGGACCACGTCCGCGCGCACCAGTGCGCGAAATAGCCGGTCTGCTCGAATAGGCTCGAACCGATGGAGAGCGTTCCGAGCACGACGGTGTACAGGGTGATGGCCGGAATGAGATAGAAGACCGTCCGCCACCAATGAAACGGAGGCACGCTCCGGCTCTACTTGCCGACTGACGCAGCGGGCGGCGCCTGCGGGCGTGGCCGCCGCGAGCTGTCGGCCTCGCCGGCCACCTGCGCCGGCGTCGCTTGCGCGGCAGCAGCCGGGTCGATGAACCGCCCGAAGATCATCTTGCCCGCGGTCGTCTGAAGTACGCTGGTAACGACGACGTCGATCGTCTTGCCGATATTCTTCCGGGCATTGTCCACGACGACCATGGTGCCGTCGTCGAGATACGCCACTCCTTGGTTGAATTCTTTGCCCTCTTTCAGGATGAAGACCTTCATGATCTCGCCGGGGAGCACCACGGGCTTGAGCGAGTTGGCGAGCTCGTTGATGTTGAGCACCTCGACGCCACGAAGCTGCGCCACCTTGTTCAAGTTGAAGTCGTTGGTGACGATCTTCCCTTGGAGCGCGCGGGCCAACTCGATGAGCTTGAGATCGACCTCGCGCACCTCGGGAAAGTCCATGTCGGAGATCGTGACCTCCACGCCCGTCATCTTCTGCACCTTCTGAAGGATGTCGAGGCCGCGACGGCCACGGTTCCGCTTCATCGAGTCGGACGAGTCGGCCACCAGCTGCAGCTCTTTGAGGACGAACTGCGGGATGACCAACGTGCCGTCCATGAAGCCGGTCTCACAAATGTCCGCGATTCGGCCGTCGATGATCACGCTCGTGTCGAGCACCTTGTAGCGCTTTCCTCCGCCGGTTGACCGGAACAGCGTCCGCAGGTTGGTCGGATCGAGCCAGTCGCCCTTTCGCCCTCCAATCACCAAGCCGAGGTACGGTAACGCCAGCAGCACGATGCTATGGAAGAACACGACGCGGTCATCGCCGAGGTCGGCCCAATACAGCGCAGCACCGATCGTCTTGGCCGCAGCCAGGCCAATCGCTCCGCCAATCAGCGCGCTGAGCATGTGGGTGATCGAGATGTGCCTGAGCCTGATCTCGAAGGCGACGATCAGGGCGCCGATCACCAAACCGAAGCTGATGTTTGCTGCGGTACCGTGTACGAGCGGCTGGATCTGATGTGCGGAATAGCCGACGGCGGCGACAAACACGACACGGGCAAGAACGAACCAAGCCATATGGGCTCCCCTGGGCCAAGAAAGCGACACGGGATGAATGAGGGAACCTTAGAACTGCCCGCCCGGAAAATCAAGCGATGAGCTGGTCGAGCGCCTCCCCCACGGTCCGCACCCCCACGAGCTCGCATCCCTCGGCCGAGAGCGTGGAATCCTGGCGATCCACGTTGGCAGACGGCATGACCACACGGGTGAACCCCATCTGAGCGGCCTCCCGCACGCGCAAAGGTGCTTGAGGAATTCCTCGAATTTCTCCGCTGAGGCCAACCTCGCCAAAGACAGCCGTCGCTGGCGCCAGGCCCCGATTCCGCACGCTCGACGCCACGGCGGCAATGACGCTGAGATCGGCAGCCGGCTCCTCAATGCTCATCCCCCCGGCGATATTGACGTAGACATCGTCCCCGGCAAGGGCCAGACCCGCTCGCTTTTCAAGCACGGCCAACAGCAGCGACAAGCGGTTCTGATCTATCCCAATCGCCATTCGCCTGGCGTTGCCATAGGTACTGGTGCTGACGAGCGCCTGCACCTCGACGAGGATCGGTCGCGATCCTTCGACGCAGCACAGCACCGCGGAACCAGGCGTTCCCGTGGCTCGCTCTGACAGGAAGAGCTTCGAGGGGTTGGGCACAGCCCGCAGACCTGCCCCGGTCATCTCGAAGACGCCCAACTCACTCACCGCGCCAAAACGGTTCTTCACCGCGCGGACGACACGGTGTGAGTGGTGGCGCTCGCCCTCGAAAGACAGCACCGTATCCACGACGTGCTCGAGCACTTTGGGACCGGCGAGACTTCCGTCTTTCGTGACATGTCCGACGAGGACGGTGGGAATGTTCTGGCCCTTGGCGGCGAACAGAAACTGCGTGGCGGCCTCGCGCACCTGACCGATGCTGCCTGGCGCCGATTGGAACTTGTTGGACCAGACGGTTTGAACCGAATCGATGACGACCAGCGCGGGCCTGAGGCGCGCGATCTCTTCAAGGATGCGCTCGATACAGGTTTCGGAGAGCAGATAGAGCGGAGCGACGCCCACGCCAAGACGATCTCCGCGGCTCTTGATCTGGTGCTCGGACTCTTCTCCCGAGGCATACAGCACCGGCCCGACGTCGCGCGCAAAGTGCGCCGCCGCCTGCAGCAGCAGCGTGGATTTGCCAATGCCCGGCTCACCGCCGAGCAACACGAGGGATCCGGGGACGATTCCGCCTCCAAGCACACGGTCGAACTCGTCAATACCTGTCGAAAGGCGGGCGGCGTTGGTCGTCTCGACCTCCGAGTAAAGCTTGGCCGCCCCCGACGCACCTAGATTCGCGTACCGGTTGCCTTGCCCCGCCGGCGCCGTCTCGGCGCGCTCCTCCACCAGCGAGTTCCACGCACCACACTCGGCGCAGCGCCCCATCCACTTGGGCGCTTGCGCGCCGCACTCCTGGCAGGCGAAGACAACTTTTGGTGGCTTCATGTTGGTGCTTGGTACTAGGTACTCAGTGCTTGGTCCGTCCTCAGTGCTTGGTCCGTGCCTGGTCCCTTGGTGCTTAGTCCGTGTCTCGTGCGGATGCCTGATGCACCAGGCACCAATCCGGACCAAGGACCAAGCACCAAGGACGGACCAGGCACTAAGCACCAAGCACTAAGCACTAAACACCAGTGTAGTTCCTCTCCACTCGCGCGCCGAGCCGGCAGACGACTTCCCACGGAATCGTCCCGATGGATGCGGCAATCTCGCGCGCGTCGATCCGCTGCCAGCTCTCGTCGCCCTGGGGGCCGAGGATGACCACCTCGTCGCCAGGTTGTACCTCGTGGAGGCCGGTGACGTCGACGGTCATCATGTCCATAGAGACAGCGCCCACGATCGGAACGCGACGGCCGCGAATCAAGACGACCCCTCGCCCGCCCAGTCGGGCGTCGAGCCCGTCAGCATATCCAGCTGGCACAACCGCGATCGAGCGCGGCGTGTCGGTCTCGAACCTCGCGCCGTATCCAACGCCTTCTCCCGGCCGTACTCCCTTGACCGCCACCACGCGGCTCACCAGAGACATGACGGGCGTCAGAGGAATCGTTGACGCGAGCGGCGGCGGTACGATGCCGTACAGCAACAAGCCTGGGCGAACCATGTCGTACCACACACGGGAGTCGCGTAGAAGAGCGGCGCTGTTGCAGGCGTGACGCAAAACGGTCTTCCAGTCGGCACGGCTTGTCAGAGACGGTCCACCGACCTCCTCCACGGTGCGCATCGTCTGTTCGAAGCGCTCGCGCTGCTGATTGAAGAGCTCGCTCTCGGGGGCGTCGGCTGAAGCAAAGTGCGTGTAGATCCCCTCGAGACGCAGGTTCGCGCCGGCAAGTACGTCGGGCAGGCTTCGCCGGACGTTGTCGTGGCGAAATCCGAGCCGATTCATGCCGGTGTCAATCTTCAAGTGATAGCGAAGCGTCGTCCGATGTTTGGATGCGGCCGCCTGAAGGGCTCGCGCCGCCGAGGGCGTTGATATGGTCGGCGTCAATGAGTACTCAAAGAGCCCGTCGAGGTCGCTGACGCTCAGAGCGCCGAACACGAGGATCGGCACGCGCACGCCCGCGCGCCGCAGCACGATGCCCTCTTCGATATCGGCGCACGCCAGCATCGTGGCACCCGACTGCTCCAGCGCGAGCGCCACGCGCTCGGCGCCGTGCCCGTACGCGTTGGCCTTGACGACGGCAATGATGCCCGGTGGTGTTCGCCCAGGCTCGTTCGCCAGATAGCGCTGAATCGCGAGGAAGTTGCTCCTGAGCGCATCCAGATCCACGCGGGCGACGGTGTTACGGATCATGGGTTCCGGGCGCGAGGCTCGCAAACCGAGTTTGTTCGCGCAGGAACGCCAATCGCACGGTGCCGGTGGGACCGTTGCGCTGCTTGGCGACGATCAGCTCCGCGGTCCCAGCATCGGGACTGTTCGGATCCTTGTTGTACACGTCGTCCCGATAGATCAATACGACGACGTCGGCGTCCTGCTCGAGCGCCCCCGATTCACGAAGGTCGGACAGCTGGGGACGATGATCGGATCGCGATTCGGGTGCGCGGCTCAACTGCGAGAGCACGACGACTGGAACGTTCAGCTCTTTCGCGAGGCCTTTGAGGGAACGCGAAATAGAGGCCAGCTCCAGCGTGCGGTTCTCGAACCGGCCGCGCCCGGTCATCAGCTGGATGTAGTCGATCACCAGCAAGTTGAGCCCGTGCTCCGCCTGGAGGCGGCGGGCCTTCGCGCGCATCTCGAGGATGCCGATGCCGGCGGTGTCGTCGATGTGCAGCCGCATCGCGCTCAGCGTTTCGAGCGCGTGCGCGATCCGCCCGTAGTCCTTCTGGCCGATGGCTCCGCTCATCAGGCGGTGGCTGTCGATGTGCGCTTCCGAGGTGAGCAGTCGAATGAACAGCGATTCCTTCGACATTTCCAGGCTGAAGAAGCCGACGGTGAGCTGCGGCTGCGTCGCTACGTACTGCGCGATATTCAGCACCAGGCTCGTCTTGCCCATCGACGGCCGCGCCGCGATGATGACAAGATCGCCCGCCTGCAGCCCTCGGGTCATCTCGTCGATGTCGGTAAAGCCCGTCGGAACGCCCGTGATGAGCCGTTTCTGCTCGAACAGCTGCTCGATCTTCGGGAAGTTGTCCTTCACGAGGTCGCGCATCTGCACGAAGCCCGACTTCAGCCGGTCGTCGGCCACCGCGAAGATGGCGCTTTCGGCTTCGTCGAGGATCAGATCCGATTCCTGATCGGCCTCGTAGGCATTCGTCAGAATCTTGTTTGCGGCGTAGATCAGATTCCGCAGCGTCGACTTTTCCTTGACGATGCGTGCGTAGTATTCGACGTTTGTGGCACGCGGCACGCCGTCGGCCAGCGAGGCCACGTACGCGGGCCCGCCCACTTCATCCAGGTCGCCTGAGCGAGAGAGCTCTTCTTTCAGCGTGACGAAGTCGATCGCCTGATGACGCTCGTTGAGCGACACCATGGCATCGAAGATGCGGCGATGGGCGTCGCGGTAGAAGTCCTGACTGTCGATGACCTGTGCAGCGAGGTTGAACGCGTCGTTGTGGACAAGGATCGCGCCGAGCACGGAACGTTCGGCTTCGAGATTGTGCGGAAGCGTGCGGTCCGCGGCGGCAACAGCGGTATCGGGCATGGAGGACGAACGATCGACAAATTGCGAGCGAGGAGTCTAGCAGACTTCGTTGGTCTCTGGCCTCTCGTCTTTCGTCTCTCGATTCACTTTGTCGCCGATCGTGAAGATAGACCAATGCCCCTAACGAAGAACAAAGGACCAGAGACGCAACGCGCTCTTCGCGGCTACAGGTTCGCGAGCGCCTGCTTCACCTTCGCATAGTCCGGTTCGTTTCGCGCGTCCTCGAGCACTTCCCGATGACGCACGGTCCCCGCTCTGTCGATGACGAACACCGAGCGCTTCGCGATCTCCTTGAGACCAATCATGTCGGGATTCACGACGCCATACGTGCGGATGATGTCCTTGTTGAAGTCGCTCAACAGCGGGAAATTGAACTTCTGGGCATCGGCAAACGCCTTCAGGGCAAAGAACGTGTCAACGCTGACCCCGAGCACCTGGGCGGACACGCGGTTCAACTCGGACGACGAATCACGAAACGTGCATAGTTCCGTCGTGCAGGTGCCGCTGAATGCTGCCGGAAAAAACGCCAAGACCACGGGGCCTTTCTTGAGCTGCTCGCTCAGCGTGACCGGCTCGCGGTCTTGATTGGGAAGGGTGAAGTCGGGCGCCTTGCCACCTACGTCAACGGCCATTTCGTGTGCTCCTTCCGGGTGACCCCGAATGATGTGTCCAAACTTTGTATTCTAGTCCGGGACTCGGGACTCGGGACTCGGGACTCGGCTCGCGTGAGCCTTAAGCCTTGAGCCTTGAGCCTTAAGCCTTGAGCATTGAGCGTTGAGCCTTGATCTGTCTTAGTATGTCCCCGCCCCATGGACAAGAGCCCATTCATCGCCACGTCGTCGCTTGCCGCGGCCGCGACTGCCGACGTCCCTTGGTACCGCACGATCTCGCGCGAGCAGTGGCGCGTGCTCGTGGCGGCCAAGTTCGGCTGGATGCTCGATGCCATGGACTTCATGCTCTACGCCATGGCGCTCGGGCAACTGCGAGACTATTTCCAGTTCAACGACGCCACGGCGGGCATGCTGGGCACGGTAACGCTCGTGATGTCAGGCGTCGGAGGGCTCATGTTTGGCTACGTGGCCGACCGGTTTGGTCGCACGCGTGCGCTCATGGGCACGATCGCGATCTTCTCGTTGGCCTCGCTCGGCGCCGCGACGTCACAGAGCGTGCTGCAGCTGCTCTTCTGGCGGGCCGTTCTTGGGATCGGCATGGGCGGCGAGTGGGCGTCCGGCGCCGTCCTCGTCAGCGAGACCTGGCCTGCGGCGCACCGCAACAAAGCCATCAGCATCATGCAGTCTGGCTGGGCGATCGGCTACATTCTTGCGGCGCTCATGGCGGCGCTGATTCTCGGGATGCCGGCGCTCGGCAACGACGCATGGCGATTGCTCTTTCTCGTGGGAGTCGTTCCCGCGTTTTTCACGCTCTGGATTCGACGCAACGTGCATGAGCCGCAGGCGTGGACAGCACGCCACGCGAAGGCCAAAGACACCGATCCAAACCCGTTCGGCGTCATCTTCGGCCCGCGGATGCTCGGACGGACCCTGCGCATCATCATGCTCGGCGCCGCCACTCAGTTCGCATACTGGGGCGTCTTCTTCTGGCTGCCCGCGTTTCTTGCCCGACCGATCGAGCAAGGGGGCGCGGGTATGAGCGTGGTGTCGTCGCTCAACTGGATCATCGCCGTACAGATTGGCGCGTACCTGGGCTACTTGAGCTTTGGCTTCATCGCTGATCGTCTTGGCCGCAGGAACACGTTCATTCTCTTCATGGTTGCTGCAGCACTGCTCGTGCCTACCTACGGCCAGATGGCGCGCAGCCCAATGATCTTGCTCCTCCTCGGACCAGTGCTCGGGTACTTCGGCAGCGGTCACTTCAGCATGTTCGGGAGCTTTGTCGCAGAACTCTTCCCCGCTGAGGTGCGCGCGACCGGCCAGGGTACAAGCTACAACATCGGGCGGATGGCAGGCGCCATCGCGCCGTATACGATCGGCGCTCTCGCGACCTTGCCGGGAATCGGCATCGGTCTCGCGCTCAGCATCACGTCGGCCTTCTTTCTTCTGGCCGCAGCGCTCACCTTCACGCTCCCGGATCGAAGCGGACAGGCACTCGACGCCTGACGGAGACACCATGGCACAGACCACCGTTCGTTCCCCTGGCGCGGCTGCGAGTGTCGCGACCGGCTCCCTCGTGTCCGGGTGGCAGATGTGGGTGCCGTGCATCGGCATGGCCCTGTGCTCCTGGTTGTCCTTCGTCGATCGGCAGGTGCTCGCGATTCTGTCACCCACGATTCTCAAGGACACTGGCCTGACGAACCAGAACTTCACCGACGCGGCATCCTTCTTCTTCCTGACATACACGCTGGGTAATCCGGTCTGGGGGTCCGTGCTGGACTTCATCGGTTTGCGACGGGGCATGCTGCTCGCCGTGGGCATCTGGACGGTGGCGAGCATGTCGCACGCGTGGATGGCTAGCTTTGTCGGCTTCGCCATTGCCCGCGCCGTGCTGGGGCTGGGTGAAGGCGCCACGTTTCCTGGAGGCTTGAGAACCGCGGTCGAGACACTCCCCGCAACCATGCGCGCGCGCGGCATCGCCCTGTCCTTCAGCGGCGGCACAATCGGCGCCGTGATGATGCCCCTGCTGCTTGGACCATTGGCCATTCAGTACGGTTGGCGAACGGCGTTTCTGGCCACAGGGGGGTTTGGGCTTGTGTGGCTGGCGATCTGGTCGGTCATCGCGCGGCCGCCATTTCTGCCTCCTTCAAGTCATCGTCCCGGACGAATGACATGGCCGAATCTCTTCGAGCGCCGCGTCTGGGCACTGGTCTTCAGCTACGCGCTGCCAGCCATCTCTCCCGGACCAATCCTGACGATCGTGGCGCTCTACTTGAACCAGCGACTGGGCCTGACCCAGGCAGAAGTCAACCAACTCGTCTGGATACCGCCGCTCACCTGGGGCCTCGGCTACTTCTTCTGGGGATGGGCGGCCGACCGGTTTGCCGCCGACAATCGCAGGCCAGTAGGAATGTTCCTGCTGCTGACGGTCGCGTCGCTGACGCTTGGCATCACGACGTGGACCACGTCGGTTCCGATTGCGATCGCCTTGATCTCTTTTTCAACGTTCATTGGCGGCGGGTTCCAGATGGTGGCCCTGAAAGTCGGCTCCTTCTCGTTCCCGCGGGAGCAGGCCGCCATGATGTCGGGCATCGCGTCAGGATCGTGGTCGCTTGTCAATTTCATCCTTCTCCGGGCGATCGGACCGTGGTCGGGTTGGATGAACGGGCAGCGTTGGCCAGAGATCTTCTGGCTGATCGCGCTTCTTCCGCCGATCGGCGTGGCCGTGTGGCTGGTGCTCAGTCGCGACCGCGGTGTCGCGCGATAGATACGGCAGGTCTACACAGCAAGACCCGCCGCCCCACTCATCTCCGTGCGGCCTCGACAATCTTCCTCACGGTCGACCAGTTTCGAGTCGTTGCTGCGACCCCGAGTTCGTCTTCGATGAAGTTGTTGGGAAATCCAAAGAACCCATTCTTCTTGCGTCGGCTGATGATGAACACGTCGCGGCCGCGAATCGCAACCGCCTCGAGGCCCTCTTTGGCCAAGATCAGTGGGAGCCGTCGCACGCCCCTCGGCTTGCGTGCGAGAAACGCGACGTACAGCTTGATACCCGGGTCGGCCGCAGCGTCCTTGAACGGAGCTGCCGCAATCACCGCTTCGAGGTCGTGAACCGTCCGGAGCACGATCTCCGGCTCCTCGCCGATCGCCGTGCGTAGTGTGCCGCGGATCCGTTCGAGAATCGCACGCGCACTTCCCGCCGGCGGCTCGAACAGAACGTTGCCACTCTGAATGACAGTTCTGACGCGCTGACACCCGGCGGCCGAGAACGTCGAGCGCACGTCGTGCATGCGCACTCTGGCATGACCAGCGACGTTGACGGCTCTCAGGAAGGCGACGTGTGTCGTTGCCACTGTTTGTCCGGCTCTGGCCCGTTGGCGAAACACTATAGAATAGGTAGTGACTAGGTGAACCCAAGAAACGCGAGGGAACGACCATGAGTATTTGCGTCCAGGAACCTGAGACCACCGCCAACACGCAGGTGCAGCAGCTGCTCGCCAACGCACGGGTCGCGCAGGCGGCCTTCGAATCGTTCTCTCAGGAACAAGTGGACTCCATCGTCAAAGGCATCGCGAAGTACGTCTACGACAACGCCGAGATGCTGGCGAGGATGGCCGTCGATGAAACGGGCATCGGCGTGTACGAAGACAAGATTCTCAAGAACAAGGGCAAGGCCCGGGTCATCTGGAACAACCTGAAGGACAAGAAATCGCGCGGCGTCATCGGTGAAGACGCCGAGAACAACCTCGTGTTCGTAGCCAAGCCCGTGGGTGTTGTGGGATCGGTCACACCCGTCACGAATCCGATTGTGACGCCGATGTGCAACGGGATGTTCGCCATCAAGACCGGCAATGCCGTGATCTTCGCGCCCCACCCCAAGGCCGAAAAGTGCACCGCGCTCCTGACGCGGGAGTTCATGAAGGTCGTCAAGGCCCATGGCGGGCCGGACAACCTGATCCAGACGATTCAGAACGGTTCAGTCGAAACGACGCAGGAGCTGATGAAAGTCGTGGACGTCGTCGTGGCCACAGGCGGTGGTGCGATGGTGAAGTCGGCATACTCGTCGGGCAAGCCGTCGTTCGGCGTCGGCGCGGGCAACGTGCCGGTGATCATCGACCGTGGCGTCAACGTGAGAGAGGCAACGGAAAAGATCGTGACGGGAGCGTCGTTCGACAACGGCATCATCTGCTCGCACGAGCAGTTCGTGTTCGCTCCCGAGGAGCAGTACGACGAGGTCGTGGAATCGTTCGAGGCGACCGGCAAGGTCTGGTTCACTGAAGACGAGGCGATCATCCAGAAGTTCCGCGACGTGGTGTTTCCCGGAGGCCGTCTGAACAAGGACGTCGTCGGACGGTCGTGCCGCGACATCGGTGCCATGATCGGCCTCGACATCCCCGAATCCGCCCGCATCATCCTGCTGCCGGCCAAGGGAGCTGGTGTGGACGATGTGTTGGCCAAAGAGAAGCTGTGTCCCGTCGTCGCCATCTTGCCGTACAAGGACTTCAGCGAGGCGGTCGCGAATGCGAAGGCCAACCTGCTCGTTGAAGGAGCAGGGCATTCGGCTGCGGTGCACTCGAACAACGAAGCGCACATTCGCTCCGCGGGAGTCGAGCTGCCTGTGAGCCGGTTGGTCGTCAACCAGCCATCCGCGCTGACCGCAGGTGGGTCGCTTACGAACGGCTTCGCTCCCACCACCACGCTAGGATGCGGATCGTGGGGCGGTAATTCGATTTCAGAGAACCTCGACTACAAGCACCTAATGAACGTGGCCCGTATCGGGAAGGTCATCACGGGCAAGAAGGTGCCGACCGACGCCGAGATCTGGGCCTGAGCCGATCCCCGATCCCTGATCCCCGATCCCCGATCCCCGCTCTAAGCTCTCACGTTGATCGTGTAGCCGCCGTCCACAGTGATGTGGGCGGCGTTCACATAGCTCGCCCGGTCCGACGCGAGGAAGACCACGACGTCGGCCACTTCCTCCATCGTGCCCCATCGCCCGGAGACAATGCCCCACTCCTTGCAGATACGATCCAGGAACTCGGTCTTCGTTTCTCCCTTTTGCTTGCCCATGTTCTCGGCCCAGCTCTCCCGCCATTCGGTGGCAATGAGGCCGGGAATGACGGCGTTGACGGTGATCTTCTCGGCAGCCAAGTCTTTGGCCAGATACGACGTCACTTGATTCATCGCCGAGTTGTTGAGTCCATGGGTCAGCGCCGAGGACAGCACGCTCGAGCCCGCGATGCCGCTGATGTTGATGATGCGTCCAGTGCCGTCTTTCGCCATCGACGGCAGAAATGCCTGAATGACCCGCAGCATGCCGATGGTCTTCGTGTTGACGTCGTCCATCCAGTCGGAGTCGGGCCAGAGGATTTGCCGTTCCTGACGCTTGATCGGGCCACCGGCGTTGTTTACAAGGACGTGGAGGGTTCCAAACTCATTCGAGGCCGCGCTCGCTGCGGCCTTCACCGAGTCGATGTCGCGGATATCTGTGGGAACGGCGAGAACGCGGACACCGGTCTGGCTGCGGAGCTCACCAGCTACGCCCTCGAGTTCCGCTTTTCCACGCGCGAGCAAGACGAGGTTGACTCCCTCAGCCGCGAGCGCGATGGCGATGCCCTTGCCGATGCCTTTGCTGGCGCCCGTCACCACGGCCACGCGGCCTTTGAGTCGGAGGTCCATTGGTTAGAGCCACTTGTCCGGCTCGTTGAGACCGAGCACGACGTCGTTGAGAAACGCTGCGGCGCGCGCGCCGTCCACGACGCGATGGTCGGACGAGAGCGTGAGGGTCATCGTCGGTCGCACGCCAATGTATCCGCCAACGGCGACGACGCGGTCCGCAATGGCTCCGACCGCGAGAATGCCGGCTTGCGGAGGCACGATGATCGCCGTGAATGAATCGACGTCGAACATGCCCAGGTTGCTGATCGTGAACGTCGCACCAGCGATATCGGCGGGCTGAAGCCGATTGGCGCGCGCGCGCTCAGACAGTTCCTTGCGCTGCTTCGCAATGTCGCCAAGCCCGAGCCGGTCGGCATGGTGAATGACCGCCGTCACGACGGCATTTTCGACCGCCATGGCCAACGCGACGTTGATGTCGGTGTTGATGGCCACGGAGTTGTTCGCCCAGCTGCCATTCATCCGCGGATGCTGGTGAAGCGCGCGCGCAACCGCGGCAACCATTACGTCGGTGTGCGTGACCTTGACGCCGTGCGACCGCTCGATGAGGGGAATCCGCCGCTCACGCGCCGCGTTGAGCCCGGTGGCGTCGACGTCACGCGCGACGAAGAAATGCGGGACCGTCGTCCAGCTCTGCGTCGTGCGCTCGGCCATGATGCGCCCGATCGAGCTCACGGCACCCGCTCCGGCGAGCGAAACGGGCGAAGCAGGTTGGGGGGGCGGGATCGGTGGGGCCGGTCGCGCCGAGACAGCCGGTGCGGCCGAGCTCGCCACCTTCAAGATGTCGTCGGCGAGGATCTCACCGCCAGGGCCAGACCCCTTTATCGTGCCGATGTCCACGCCCTGCTCGCGCGCGAGGCGACGAGCCTTCGGCGATATCCTGGCGCCGGCAACCGAGGCCGGTTCAGGCGCGCTGGCCGCCACCGCCGTGGCAGCGGTGGGCGCGGCATCCATCTTCCGGCCGGTCTGACTGGCTCCTGCGGCTCTCGAAGGGACAGACTCGCCCGCCTTCAAGAGCCACGCGATGGTCTGCCCAACCGGGACGACGTCTCCTTCCTTGGCCGTAACCCCCGCCAGCGTCCCATCGCCTGCCGCTTCAATCTCGACGACGGCCTTGTCGGTTTCGACTTCGAGCAGCATCTCGCCTTTCTTGACCTGCTCGCCTTCCTTCTTCTTCCATGAGACCAGCTTGCCCGTTTCCTGCGCCATCTCGAGCGCAGGCATCACGACGCTGACGGCCATTAGCGACTCGCTCCCACTTTCTCAGCCTTCGGCACCTCGGCCTTGGCGGCAGCGGCAATCATCTTCACGACTTCGGGGTTCGGACCCGGCTCGAGCTCGCGCAGGGTCGGGAGCGTACCGCCCACTGTGACAAAGGGCGCCCCGGCGACCAGGAGTTCTTCCGCCGGGAACCGCGTGATCACTTCGTGGCCCGTCTCGGTGACGACGATCTCTTCCTCGATGCGCGCGGCGCTCCATCCGTCCGTCGAGGGCCAGAAGGTTTCGAGCGCGAACACCATGCCCGGCTTGATCTCGTGGGGATGCTCGAGTGAGACGAGCCGGCTGATCATGGGTTTCTCCCAAATGGCCAGCCCGATCCCATGTCCCATTTGCAGCGCGAACGCCGCTTCCTCGTTCGGGAAGCCGAACTCCTGCGCCTTGGGCCACACGGAGGCGACCTCGGCCGTCGATCGTCCAGGACGAATGAGCTCAATCGAAGCATCGAGATAGTCGCGGCACCGCTTGTAGGCATCGACGAGCGCCTTCGACGCGGAGCTGATGGCGAAGCACCGGTAGTAGCACGTCCGGTAGCCCATGTACGAATGCAGGACGTCGTAATAGACCGGATCACCCGGTCGAAGGACCCGATCGGAAAAGACGTGTGGATGCGGGCTGCACCGCTCACCGGAGATCGCATTCACACCTTCGACGTACTCGGAGCCCATCTCGTACAGCGTCTTTGCGACGAGTGCAACCGCGTCGTTCTCCCGCATGCCGGGTTTCATCGCCCTGTACAGCTCGTAGTACGCCGCATCGACCATGCCTGCTGACTGCGCCAGGAGCGAGATCTCGTCCTGCGTCTTGATCTCGCGCGCGTCTGACATCAACTGCTGGCCGTCGACGACGGTGATGCCTTCCTTCTGCAACGCGAACAGAATTGGAGGTTCGACGACATCAACGCCGAGCGGCTCCTTGTGAAGGCCTCGCTGCTCGAGCTCGATGCGGATCTTCCGAGCCACGTCTTCGGAACGGCCCATCTCGGGCGTCATGGCCCCGCGCATGAGAGGAATACCGGGCCTGGACCGCTCACCGAGCCACGGGCAGTTGAGCTGATGGTGCTTCGCCGCAGACCCGAAGTCCCACAGAATCGGCTCGGCGTTCTGAGCGAGGAGCGTGAAGCGGCTGATCTTGTCCTGCGCCCACGTGCCGATGTGCGTGGCCGTGATGTAGCGCACGTTGTTCATGTCGAAACAGAGCACCGCGCCCATCTCCGACTTGGCCAGCAGATCTTTGATACGGGCGAGCCGCTCGCGCCGAAGCCGATCGAAGTCGATCCGCTGCTCCCAATCCACCGCCATCGTGCCGTAGGTCTTGATTCCCACTTCGATCTCCTCTGGGCGCCCGACGGCGCCCTACGGTCGACAACTCCCAACTCCCGACTTCCAACTCCCAATCGATTGGAAGTCGGTCAGCTTGGAGGTTGGGAGTTCGGTGACGCGAAGCGTCACCGATTACACATCTGCCGTGCCATATCGAAGACGCCACGATCGGTCGGCACCGTCACGTCCTCGAGCGACGGTGAGAAGGGAATGGGCACGTGCATCGCGCCCATCCGTTTCACCGGCGCGTCCAGATCGTAAAACGCGCCTTCCTGGATCACGGAAGCCAACTCACCCGTCACGCCGTACCGGCCGTACCCCTCGTCGATCACGATGCAGCGCGAGGTTTTCTTCACCGAATCGATGAGCGTCTTTTCATCGAGCGGCCAGGTCGTCCGCGGGTCGACGACCTCAGCGCTGATCCCGACCTCTTCTAGCATCGCAGCCGCGCGGAGCGCGACCTGCACCATGCTGCTCAGCGCAACGAACGTGATGTCCGTTCCTTCACGCTTCACGTCGGCGACGCCGAAGGGAATCACGTATTCCTCCTCGGGGACCGGGCCTTTCACTTTCTTGTAGCTGATCTTGTGCTCGAAGATGACGACCGGGTTGTCATCGCGTATAGCGGACTTGAACAGGCCCTTCGCGTCGTAGGGCGTCGACGGCACGACGACCTTCAACCCTGGGATGTGACTCGGCCAGGCGTGGAGCGACTGCGAGTGCTGTGCAGCGGATCGCCGGGTCGCGCCCATCGTGGCGCGAATGACCATCGGCACCTTCCACTTGCCGCCGGACATGTAGTGGATCTTGGCCGCCTGATTGGCGACCTGGTCCATGATGATCATCAGGAAGTCGCCGAACATGATGTCGACGATCGGGCGCATGCCGGTCATGGCCGCGCCGACGCCGATGCCCGTGAACCCGGCTTCCGAGATCGGCGTGTCGATGATCCGGTCCTTGCCGAACTCGTCGACAAGCCCTTTCAGCACGCCGAACGTCGTGCCAGCTTCGGCGACGTCCTCGCCCATGAGGACGACCTTGGCATCGCGCCGCATTTCCTCGGCGATGGCCTCCTTGATGGCGTCTCCGAAGGTGATTTCCCGCACGCCGCTCGCCTGTGAAGGCGCTATCGCTGTCTCAGGCATAAATGTCCTGGTCTACCTTGTTCGGGTCCGGATACGGTGCGTCGATCGCAAACTCCATCGCTCGGTCCATTTCCTGGATGAGCTCCTCCTGAATGGCATCGAGGACAGGGCGAGCGGCCACGCCTTGCGCCATGAGCCATTCACCGTGCAGCGTGATCGGATCGCGTGTGGTGACCCACTCCTGCTCCTCGGCTTTCGGCCGGTAGTAGGCACGTGCGATGTCGCCAACGTGGTGGCCGTGATACCGGTAGGTCTTGAACTGGAGAAACGCGGGCCCCTCGCCCTTGCGGGCCCGCTCGATGTATTTCGACGCCACAGTGAACACGTCCCGAACGTTCTGGCCGTCCACGGTCTCATTGGCCATGCCGAACGCATCAGCGCGCGCGCTGACGTCTCCCGCTGTCGATTCCGAGAAGTGGGTGTATTCGTTGTACCCGTTGTTCTCACACGCGAAGATGACTGGCAGCTTCCAGAGCTGGGCGAGGTTCAACTCTTCGTACAACAGGCCCTGACCGAGCGCGCCCTCACCGAAGAAGCACACCGCGACCCGGCCGTTCTTCAGATACTTGGACGCGAAGGCTGCTCCCGTCGCGATGCCTGCGCTGCCGCCGACGATCGCGTTGGCGCCGAGGTTGCCGGTCGTCGGGTCTGCAATGTGCATCGAGCCGCCCTTGCCCTTGCAGTAGCCCACTTCCTTGCCCAGAAGCTCGGCAAACATCAGGTCAGGCGTCGCGCCCTTCGCCAGACAGTGGCCGTGGCCTCGATGCGTGCTCGTGATGTAGTCGTCGCGATTCAGGGCCTCGCACACTCCGACGGCGATGGCCTCTTCACCGCTGTAGAGATGCGCCAGCCCCGGCATCAGGGCGCGAGTGTAGAGGTCGTTCACGCGCTCTTCGAAGAGGCGAATCGCAACCATCTGGCGGTAGAGCCGAATCAGCTTCTCGATTCCTATCTGTAGGGCCGGTCCTTTTGGACCGGCCGACCCCTTCGTGGCCGTGGTCATGCCTTGACTCCTGCGAGATGGGCGAGCACTTGAAACATCGCGGCGAAGTCCTTCTCCGCGAGACCCATGGCACGGCCGGCCGTAAGGAACTCGTTGGCAACGGCGGTCGTGGGCAAAGGCACTCCGAGCCGGCGCCCCATCTCGAGGGCCAGCGTCGTGTCTTTCTGCATCATCTTCATGTCGAACCAGGCCTCGTCTGGAAGCCCCAGCACCATCGGGCCGCGATACTGGACCATCGGGGACGCGATCGCGCTGTTCGTGAGAACTTCAACGGCCGTTTTGCGGGAAATACCGGCTTTCTCCGCGAGCAGCACTCCTTCGGAGAAGGCGAGCATCTGCACTGCGAGGCTCAGGTTGGTGGCGATCTTCATCGACACCGCCAACCCGTTATCGCCGACGTGCGTCGCCTTTGGGCCAATGTCGAGGAGCAGTGGCTTGATCCGCTCGAAGGTCTCCGCCCTGCCACCGACCATCATCGTCAGCTTGCCTTGCTCGAGGGTGAGGACGCTGCCGGACACAGGAGAGTCCACCATGTCGGCGCCACGGGCGCGGACTCTCTCGGCCAGCGCGCGGCTGGCCGCGGGGCTCACCGTGCTCATGTCGATCACGGTCTTACCGGGCCCAAGGCCGGCGACGAGTCCATCCGAACCGTCGGCGATCGATTCGAGCGCGGCTGAATCGGTCACCATGACAAAGGTCGTGTCGGCCGCCAATGCAACGGCCCGAGGCGAGTCGCCCCACTTCATCCCCTTGTCGATGAGCCACTGCGCTTTGGATTTGGTCCGGTTGTGACCAGTAACGGTGTGACCCTTGGAAATCAGGCGTTCGGCCATCCGGCCGCCCATTACGCCGAGCCCCACGTATCCGAGGTTTGCCATGTTAGATGCCCAACTGTCTCCGATGGAGGCCAGTCGGTAAGTATACCTAATGGCTTAGGGCTCAGGGCTTAGGGCTCAGGGCTTAGGGCTCAGGGCTTAGGGCTCATGGCTTAGGACTCAGGGCTTAGGACTCAGGGCACAGGGCACAGGGCTGATGCCTAAGCCGGCTTAAGCCCTGAGCCCCGAGCCGTAAGCCCTCTATAATTCCCGCCCAATGGCGGACACGCGCAAACATTCAGAAAACGGGCCCCGCAGCACTCGCCTGGCCACGCTCGGCCTCACGCTCTCCGACTGGTTCGAACGATGGTTTCCCGACGCTTTCGCCCTTGCGCTTTTTGCTGTCGCCGTCGTCTTCACGGCCAGTGTGATTGCGGGAGCCTCGCCGCTCGAGTCCGCTCAGCGATTCGGCGCCGGCTTTTGGGATCTCGTGACCTTCACGATGCAGATGTCGATGATTGTGGTCACCGGCTATGCCGTCGCGACGGCGCCGCCGGTGTATGCCGTGATCAAGCGGCTGGCGGCGATGCCGCGCACGGGCAGGGGTGCCGTGGCGTTTGTGGCCCTCTTCTCGATGTTGACCTCGCTTCTCTCATGGAGCTTCAGCCTCATCTTCAGCGGCTTGCTGGCTCGCGAAGTGGCTCATCGCGTCAAAGGCGCAGACTATCGAGCGATTGGGGCCGCGGCCTACCTCGGTGTCGGCAGCGTATGGGCGCTCGGTCTGTCGTCCTCTGCCGCGCTGATCATGGCGGCTCCCGCCTCGCTGCCGGACGCCATCGAGCGCATCAGCGGTGTCATCCCGTTGAGCCAGACGCTCGGGCTCTGGCAAAGTCTGCTCATCGCCGCCGCCCTCATCCTCGTCTCGATGGCGATCTCGTATTACTCCGCACCGGATCCCCGCAATGCGCGAAGCATGGGCGAGATGGGGGTGACCTACGCACCGGCCACACACGATATCGGCGAGCAGAAGACACCAGGCGAATGGTTCGAATACAGCCCGGTCCTGACGATCATCGTGTGTCTGCTGGGCTTCGGGTTCCTGTTCCGCGAAGTAGCTGACAACGGACCCAGCATCCTGCTGCAACTCAACCACTACGTGTTCATGTTCGTGATTGTGGGCATGTTGCTGCACTGGCGACCGCGATCGTTCGTGCAGGCGATCCTGGCGGCGGTCACGCCCGTAGGCGGGGTGCTCATCCAGTACCCGCTCTACGCCGGGATCGTGAGAATGCTGACCGAATCGGGGCTCGCGACGCAGATGGCGCACTTCTTCGTGGCGATCTCGAACCAGCACACCTATCCGGTGATGATCGGCATCTACTCGGCGTTTCTCGGACTGTTCATTCCATCGGCCGGTGGCAAGTGGCTGATCGAAGCGCCCTACATGCTCGAGGCTGCCAAGTCGCTCAACGTGCATCTCGGCTGGGTGGTGCAAACGTACAACGCGACGGAGGCGCTCGCGAATCTCATTCATCCCTTCTGGATGCTGCCACTCGTGGGCATTCTGGGCCTCAAAGCGCGTGACATCGTCGGCTATTCCATGTTGCAGTTCGTCGTGCACGTGCCCGTGGTGCTGTTCCTGGTCTGGATACTGAACTACACGCTGCCGTACATCCCGCCGACGGTGGCCCCATGAGCGACTCATGGATCGGGCGCGTATGGGGACGGTTGCGTGGCTCGGCGGCAGCGGAGGCACGGCATCGCGAGCTCTTAAAACGACTCGATCACCTGACCGGCGAAGTGGATGCGCTGTCGAGGCAGGTAGACCACGTGGCCGCCACGCAGAAGCAGCTGCGGCAAGTCCTCTACAATCAAAAGTTGGACGAGAAGTTCCGAATCATTTTTCGGAAACAGCTTGGGGCCCTCGTGCGCGCCCAGTACATCCCCACCGCCGTTCCCGCGCCGTTGGCTCTGCAGGCGAGACGCTTCAGGCTCCGATCGCAGCACGAAGAGGACGGCATCATTCTGGCGCTCCTCGACGCTACCGGCGTAGAAACGCGCCGTTTCGTGGAAATCGGCTCTGGTGGCTCGGGCGGCAACTCCGCCACGCTCGCCTACGACATGGGCTGGGGCGGCGTGATGATCGACGCGAGTCCGAGCGCCATCAAAGCGGCCACGCGCGAGTTTCGGTGGAACAAGGACGTCAAGGTGGTGCAGGCGTTCGTGACCTCGGACAACGTCAACGAGTTGATTACGACGAGCGGCGGTGGCGGCGAGATCGATCTGCTCTCGATTGACCTGGACAGCATCGACTACTGGGTACTCGACGCCCTCGAGGCCTGCCGCCCCCGTGTGCTCGTGGTCGAATACAACGCGCACCTCGGTCCCAAGCGGTCCGTGACGCTGCCAAACGCGATGCCGCCGCCGAATCCACCCGTGGTGTACTTCGGCGCCTCCCTGGCCGCGCTCGCCAAAGCAGCCGGCCGCAAGAATTATGACCTTGTGTTGTGCGAAGACGCAGGCGTCAACGCCTTCTTCGTCCGCCGTGACTTGGCGCCGTCGATCCCCCGCTTGAGCCCGAAGGAAGCCTTCAGGCCGTTCAAGCACCGCGACCAGGACCCGGCCAAGTCGATCAAACCGGAGCAGGCGTTCGACATCATCAGCCGTGCCGGCTTACCGCTCGTCGAGGTATAGGGACGCGTTACGTAGAAGCGAACAGAGACCTGGCCGGACCTTCAGGGCGGAGGGGACGGAGCACACGGAACCACACGGAGCAACGGAGGAACGGAGGGCTTGTTGGAGAATTCGGCTCTGGTGCTCCGTTCCTCCGTGTGACATCCGTTACCTCCGCCTGCCTCCGTTCGCCACACGGCAGTGAAAACACGCTAGTAATACACCGTCACGCGGAACTGGCCTGAGTTGTCGTCGAATACGTCGTCGTTGATCCCAAGAAACAACTGACCTGACCCTCGAACGCGAACGGCGCCCATGTCGGCACCGATGTAGAACGGTGCGTCATCGCCAATGCGACCGATCAGTGCAGCGCCCGGTCGGGATGGAATGGGTCGGCCGGGATTGCGTGGCGAGTTATTCTCACCCTCAGGGCCATCCTGCCGCCCAGGGCCCCAACGGACCCGGCCGTTCGCCTCGAAATAAACGGCCTGTCCAGCGCGGAGTGTCACACCGGTGTCGGTCCATTGGGTTCGGGCGGACACGTTGAGCTCGCGCTCGCGCATGCCGCGTGGCCGCGCGCCGTCGTCCAAGCGCTCGACGCCGAAACGGCCGCGGTCGAATTCAATGGCCCGCACATCGTCCTGGTCGATGCGGATCACTCGCCGGCCGCGTTCATCCTCGAACTCGATCGTCCCGTTTCGGACCGTGACCAGGCGACCTGCAATGCGGTCGCCGTTGCGCAACACCAGTGTGTCTGCCAACAGGACGCTGCCGGAGAGGCCGAGGGCAAGCACGAGCCCTGCTGCCGTCGATGACCATCGCTGCATGGAGATCCTCCACTCACTATTTCGTTACCAAACGCAGGCCGCTTTAGGCCGCCCTGTAGGACGCGAACGCCAGCAGGAGCCCAGGCAGGATGAAGACCATGAAAAACGGGTCCCCACTGATCGTGAGTGCCCAGGCGCCAAACGCCAGATACACGATGGCGATGAGCAAGGTCGTGGCCATCGAGACTGGTTGTCCGCGAAAGGCTTTTGCGAAGGTCGTGATTGCGATGTAGCCGAATGTGAGCATGCACACCCCGCCGAAATGCCACCCGAGCGCCAGGCCACGCACTAGATCTGGCGGCGCTCCAGTGGCTTCGAGGGGACTTCGGAGCTGAGGCCACCCGAGCAGGGAATGCGCGCCCCCGCTCAAGACGAGCATGACCCCGGCTACCAAGCCGGAAATGCTACGCGCGCGATCGATCGGCGGCATGCAAACACCAGCTAGAGCGTAAGGCGAAAGTGATGTGACGAGATCACAATGCGATTGGCGAGATCAACGCGTCGCGCACGGTGTGGGTCTCCACTTCGACCCATCCGTCTCCTTCTTGAAATGGCTGGTCGTGACCCACGGCGAGGTGAGGTATTGCGGATCGGTCACAACCGTTGTGACGACGAACCAGTCCTGGCCGTTCGGTTCCTTGAACATGTCGAAGTACTCATTGACGACCGTGTTTGCGCTGAACGGAACGCCATTCTTGCGAAGGTACCCGGGCCTGATCTGACGAGTCGTCACCTCGAGCGATCGCCCCTGCGTGCCCGCTCTCGGCGAGAGGCCGAGCCCTCCGAACGCAGGCGGCACGGGACCCTGCGGGGCCGGCTCCCAGCGAGCCACGGAGTTGCCCTGCCAGCCGGGCGCATCGCCGGACGAGGCCGCTCCACCGAAGCGGAAGAGACGCGTCTGGTTGCCAGCGTCAGTTTCCACCTTCAACGTGTTGTCGTCTTGCCACGAGATTCGAAGCCGCCCCGGCTCGCGCATAATCGCCGGAGCTGAGTACGCCTTGCACTGCTCACCGGCCGCCTCGTCTTTGGCCGGGTCCCACGTGTCGCCGACCTTCCTGGCCTCGGCGTTGACGGGAATGTTTGCGTAGTCGCCCTTTGGCGGCGTGATCATCCGCCAGCGCCAGTCCTCGCTGACGACGGACACCCAATAGCCGGTGAGGTCTACCGGCGCGGACTCGCGTGGCGACCGAGGCGGCTGCGGTGGTCCGCCACGACCCTGCGCACTCGCGAGCATCGACGATGCGATGCACACTGCCGCGAGCGCGAGCACACCGACTTCTGACTTGGTTTGTGACCTACTTCTCGACTTACTTTTCCACTTTTCCACTTCTCTACTTTTCCACTTTGCTTTCCACTCTTCGGCTGAGGCTTCTGTAAATCGATTCGACGAAGACGTCGGCGCCGGCCGGGTTGTACTCGGCGTTGTAGTCGCTCGATGGCTTGGCTGCCTTGATCTGGTCGAGGGTCATGCCCTTCTTCATCAGATCCTCCACGCGATCGCGGACGATCACCACCATGTCTCGATACTCCGCCACGTCGACCTCTTCGGAGATACGACCGTGACCAGGAATCACGTAGGTCCCGCCTTCCTGAAACGACTCCGGCACGGTGATCGCGAGGATTCTGTTGAGGGCGGCAATGACGCCCTGGACGTTTCCGCCCCTCTGCAGGTCGATCACGGGGAAGCGATCCGGCGTGAACACATCCCCGGTGCTGATGACGTCGGAGCGTCGGAAGAACACCAGGCTGTCGCCGTCGGTGTGTGCGGTTGGCTGATGCGAGAGCACGATCGGCTCCCCGTTGAAACTCAGGTCCATCGACGGTTGGAAATACTCGGTCGTCGGGAGGCCAGCCGCGGGCGTCGGTGTCTGGCCCGCAGCAGGGTTCGAGAGACGATTGAGCACGTTTTCATGTGCGAGGATCGCCGGCCTCGTGGAACCGATGGAGCCGAAGGGTGCGCCACCGGTGCCTCGTCCTCCGGCAGGGGCAGCGAGCGCCGCGTTGCCGGCCACGTGCTCCGGGTCCATGCTCGTGTTGATGATGTATCGAATCGGCTTGTTGGAAAGCTTCCTGATCTCCGCAACCACCTGCGGGACGAGCGCCTCCGGCGGCGTATCGACCAGCAGGACGCCGTCCTTCCCCACTTGCACGGTGATGTTCGGACCGGCGCCGACGAGCAGGTATGTGTTGCCCTGCACAGGAAGTAGGGTGATCGGGAATGCCGCGTTCTGTTGCGCCGCAGCGCCCAGGATGGTGGCGACCACGACCGCAGACGCGCTCAGAACCAGTCGCATGCCGTGGTCCTCACCGCAGATTGCATACGGCACCCAGATTCATGCAGGTGCAATAGCGTCCGCAGCGATCGAGCGTTGAAAACGTCTGCTTCAACTTCAGCCTGTACCTCGGGGTACATCGTCTCGGCGCCGCCACGGGTCGCCTCGAACGGAATGCCGTACCACTCGGAGAACTCCTTGAGATAGGGGTTGCGGCCCGGCAGGTAATGCGGCACAGCCCCTTCTCCAAGTGGCAGCTCCTGAGCGTACTCACATGGATTTGAACCCATCCGCTGCCCCGGATCGAGCACCCAGCTCTGGCTCCGCACGAGGCGCTCTGTCAAGAACACCGGGTCGTCGATGACGGTGACCACGGTCAAATAGTCGCCGTGGCGCGTCCAGTGCTCGGTGAACGTGCGCTTGCCGCTGGCAGGCAGCCCGTTGCGACGGAGATAGTTGGGCTTCAAGTGCGTCGTGCTGATCGACAACATGTTGCCTTCCCAGGCTCCGAGGGAGAACCCTCCCCACGTGTGTGTGGCCTGTTCCGGGGGACGTGGGCGGCCATCCAAATAGATCGTCCGCTCCATGTTGTGAAAACCCATCCGAGTGTGAAACGCCACGACGCGCTGCGTCTGCGAATCGATGTCGCTCGTGATCCGGAGGTTCGCCAACCCGCGCATCGAGTAGTCGCCGCCATGCTGTCGGCACTGGTACTCGCTCACAGCCGAAATGCGGTCGCTGTCGTAACTGTCGCCGCGAAGGCGTGCGGCGTCGTTGATAGGCATCCCGGTGTAGTCGCCCAGCTCGGGCCCCGGAAGCCGCTCCGGGCCGTCCTCGTGGAACAGCGGCACCCACGCCCCAGTGAAGTCGACATCCTGAGCACGTGCCGGTGCGCCGACGGCCGCGGTCATCAACACGACGATGAGAGCAGACCTGCTATAGCGTTCGAACCACTCCATGGGAGCGTCTCCTGCACCAGATATATCAATTAGAGCGCGTCGCCCAGACTCTATCATGCACACCACGGCGGGCATCAAGAGCACGAGGGTCACGAGCCACCATCGTCAGGCGTCACCGATGCCCGTGTCCGCCCGACCCTCTCGGATTTCTTGGCGTGCACGCTCGGCCAGCGCGGTATAGCCCGAACGAATGTGATCCAGTTCGTGCTCCTCGAGCTCCTCGAGATCGAGAAGGGCATTGTGGCACCCGGCCGTCGCGCGAAGCAGCTCATCGAGTTTGACCTGCAGTGCCTCGGAGTCTCGGTTCTGCGTGTTTTGAATTAGAAAGACCATCAGGAACGTCACAATCGTGGTGCCGGTGTTAATCACCAGCTGCCAGGTATCGCTGAAGCCAAACAATGGACCGGTGAGCAGCCAGACCACAATCGATCCCATCGCGAGTCCGAACGCCAAAGGCCTGCCCGTCGCTCGCGAAGTCGCTCTCGCAAATCGCGTGAACCATGAACGTGACTTCGTCGGACGCATGCGCCATCACCTCGTAAAAAGAGTGGTGAAACGTTTCTATTGGGTCGTCTCGATCGACCGTGACGCAACCGCGCGCAATTTGAGCAAGGAGATCTCGGGTGGAACGCGGAAGCGCACGGGAATGATGCTGGTTCCAAGCCCGGAACTGACGAAAAGATGACGCCCGTTTTCGACGACATGACCGATCGCATACCGCTGGCCGTAACGTGAAGGAATTACCGGCCGCCCGATTACGGGAATGAACACCTGACCGCCGTGTGTATGCCCGGCAATCGTGAGATTGACCCGCGACGGCATATCTGGAAACACGTCGGGATTGTGCGTGAATGCCAGAACCGGATCGGTCTCTGCCACGGCGGCGAGTGCTCGATCGACATCATGACGGCCTTCGGTGAAGTCGCTGATACCCACGAGCGAAAAGGCGCACTCCCCCGAGCGCATCGCCACTGCCGCATCGTCGAGCACGCGAATACCGGCCGACTCGAGGGCGCGTTGAACGCGCGGAGCATCGAGCCACCAGTCATGGTTGCCGAGCACGGCCCACACTCCCAGAGGAGCCCGAAGGCCGCGAAGCCCGATCGCGATGTCCTCTGGCGACGTAAACCGGCCGCCTACGACGCCCTGAATGACGAAATCGCCAGCGAGCAGAATCAGCTGTGGGCGCTCCCTCTCGGTGAGCTCGATGATTCTCGTCAGCTTGTCGATGCCGTTGAAAGGTGAGCCGACGTGAAGATCAGTCAGGACCGCCACGCGGATGTCATCGCACGGCACTGGCCAGCGGGGCACAACGAGCTCGGTACTGCGTGACGCGAAGGCTCGACGGCTCGACAAACCCCCACGCCAGGAACACGACCGCAAGGGCCAGCCCTCCCACCACCGCTCGACGCCGCATCGTCATCGCAATCAGGTTGGGGATGTGTCCACTATCGGCTCGGGTGTCAGCAGCCTTTCGATGAAGACCTCGTCGACGTAGCTGCCGTCGATCTTCAGGTGGCGATGCGCCGTCCCAATCTCTTGGAAGCCATGGCGCAAGTACGTCTGCAACGCCGCGGGATTGTCGGCGCGAACGAACGTGAACAGCTTCTCGTAGCCTTTCCGACGAGCCGCAGCAAACGTCGCCTCGAAGAGCCGCGAGGCAATCCCTTGCCGGCGGTAGTCGAGATTCACATAGGTGGCGAGCCCGCCCACGTGGTCGAACGCGGTCGTATAGCTGGCGAACGGCTCCATGTTCTGGAAGCCGACGATCCGGCCGTCAGGCGTGTGAACCGCGACGTGAAACACGCCCCGAGCCGGGAAGGCTCGAATGTATTCACGCTCGGCGTCTGCAGTGAAGGGCGTGTCGAAGACCGTGTAGACACGCGCCTGAATGATCGGGTTCAGAATCGCGACAATCGCTTCGGCATCGTCCGGCGTCGCGTCCCTGATGTCTACGCGCATCCCACCTTCCCGCCCGCGCGGTGCGACGTGCTCAAACAGCATTGGCGCCGGACCCTGCGTGGCAGGGTCCGGCCCCGGGACCACACGCTACGAGGTAGCGCCTTCCTTGACGACGTGTACCTTGAGCGGCACCGTGACCTCTCGATGCAGCTTGAGCGGCACGGTGTGTTCGCCGATGGCCTTGATCGGCTCGGGCAGGATCAACTTTCGACGGTCAATCTCGAAACCCTTGCTCTTCAGCAACTCGGCGATGTCCGAGCTGGTCACCGACCCGTACAACTGATCCGTATCACCAACCCGTCGTGCGATCGAGATCGCGACGGCACCCAGCCTGGCAGCAATGCCCTCGGCCTGAGACTTCTCGGTCGCCTCGCGAACTTCCATGATCTTGCGCTCGCGCTCGACGTGTTTCTTGTTGCCATCAGTGGCGAGGAGTGCCAGTTTGCGGGGCAACAGATAGTTGCGGGCATATCCGTTGGCAACCTTGACGACCTCCCCACGCTTGCCGAGGTTGTCGACGTGTTCTCGAAGAATCACTTCCATGTAAGTCCCTTTGCTACCAGCTACTGGCTACCGGCTATTCGGCCGTGTACGGAATCAGCGCCAGCTGACGCGCGCGCATGAGGGCCGTGCGCAGCTTCCGCTGGTGCAACGCACACGTGCCGGAAATGCGGCGCGGCAGAATCTTCGCACGCTCGGGCACGAAAGGAATCAGCAGCTTCGTGTCCTTGTAGTTGATGTCGTCAATCTTGTCCGCGCAGAACTTGCACACCTTCCGCCGTCGGAACATCGGCCGGCGCTGGCCGTCCTTGGTCTGCGCACCAGCGGCTGCGCGGCCTCTCTTCGTGCCAAAGGTCCTCTTGCCGTTCATGCTAGATGCCTCCCATGTCGAAGCGATCATCACGGTCGTCGTCGGGCTCGTTCCGCTGCCCTTCGCCGGGCTGGCGATCGGCCGGGAGTCCTCGTGCGACACGACGCCGCTGCGACGTCTTCGTACGGGCGGCGCGAGTGCGTTCGATGACGTCCTGCACCTCGTCCACCCGGACGACCAGGTGTCGAATCACCAGGTCACTCACTTTCAGCCGCCGATCGATTTCCTTCATCAGCTCACCGTTGCCGTCGATCACCTCCAGCACGTACGTGCCTTCCTTGTGCCGGCCGATCTCATACGCAAGCCGTCGACGACCCCAGTTCTCGGTCTTCTCGAGTTGGCCGTTCATGCGCGTCACGATGCCCTCGACCTGCGTGTGCAGCTCGGACACCTGATCTTCGGTCGCGTCTGGCGACACGATATACACGAGCTCGTACTTCCTGTTCATGCGTCTCCTTCTGGACTACGGCCGCACTGCACTGCCACACAGCTCACGAAAGGCGAGCCCTCCGTGACCTCCATGGCTCCTTGGCGGCAAGGAGTCAGTCGACTTCCGGCTCCGTGGTGTCCGGGTTGTAGACGTTCATCACCTTGTCGATGCCCTCCGCGGCGAACATCTCAGCGGCGTCTGCCGCTCTGGCGATGAACGACTCGAGGTCGGCGCGTTCGCCGGCCTCGAACTTCGCAAGCACGTGATCCCCGAGATCCACTCTCGTATCGCCGCGCCCGACCCCGAGCCGAAGCCTGGGGAATTCCGTTGTGCCCAGCCGTTCCACAATCGACTTGAGCCCGTTGTGTCCGCCTGCCGATCCGCGCGCCCGTGCGCGTAGCCGGCCGAACGGCAATGCCGCCTCATCGACCACGATCAAGAGATCGCGGGAATCGATGTCGTAGTAGTGCGCGAGCGCTCCCACCGCTTCGCCGCTGCGATTCATGAATGTCAACGGCTTGGCCAGCAGCAGGGGCTCGGCACTGAACCGCTTGACGATGAACGCATCTGGCACCTGCGACGGCGCCAGGGCCCACGAGAGCTGATACCGTCGCGCAAGCTCGTCAGCCACCATGAAGCCCACATTGTGCCGGGTGTCGCGATAGTCCCGCCCGGGATTGCCAAGCCCGACGATGAGCTTCATGAATTGACGAATCTACGAATCGACGAATTGACGGATTTGAATTTGTCAATCTACTTCAATTCGTCAATCCGTCAATCCGTCAATCCGTAAATTCATTTCTTCTCCTTCTCGTCCTTCTCGTCGGTCTTGCCCTTCTTGATGACTTCTGGCTCAGCCGCCGCGGCCGGTGCGGCCACTGCGTCGGCAGCTGGGGCAGCCACTTCCTCGACCTTCGGCATCACGACGTGCACAAGCATGGTCTCGCCGTCGGTCACTGCCTTCCACTTTGGATCCGGCGCGAGGTCGCGAACACGGATCGACTGATGCAGCATCAGCTCGGAGACGTCGATGTCGATGCGCTCCGGAATGTCGGTCGGCAGACACTCCACCTCGATGTCGCGTGTGACGAAATCGAGCACGCCGCCCTGTAGCTTGACGCCCTTCGGCTCGCCCTTCACGATCACCGGCACGGTGACGACAATCGCCTTGTCCATCGCCAGCTGATAGAAGTCGGCGTGCAACAGCTGATGCGTCACCGGGTCGAGCTGGTACTCCTTGACCATCACACTCGACTCGGCGCCTTCCAGCTTCAGGCTGATCAGCGTGTTGGCGCCGGACTCGGAGTGCAGGATGTGCGAGAGCGCCTTCGGGTCTACCGCGACGGCAACGCCCCTCGGCACCTCGCCGGCCTTCCGCGCGCCATAGACCACGGCCGGAATCCGGCCCGCGGCACGGAGCCGATTGGCCTCGTTCTTTCCTCGGCCGTCTCTTTTTACGACTTCAAGTGTGGCGTCCATCTCTTTGATCCTAACTAGACGAATAGTGAAGAGACCGATGTCTCTTCGTGAATATTCCTTATGGCCTGGCCAAGTAGTCTGGCAACCGACAACACGACGATCTTCCGGCAGTGCACGCCCTCGGCGCTCAACGGGACCGTGTTGGTGACGATGAGCTGATCGATCGGCGATTTTTCGATGCGCTCGATCGCCGGTCCCGACAACACACCGTGCACCGCGCAGGCGAGAACACGCTCCGCGCCCGCCTCCACCAAGGCTCCAGCTGCCTTTTGAATCGTTCCCGCGGTGTCGATGATGTCATCCTGCAGGATGCACGTTTTGCCGCGCACGTCCCCGATGACGTTCATGACCTCCGCCGTCCCATCCTCGGTCCTCCGTTTGTCGATGACGGCCAGTTCGGCATCGAGCCGCTTCGCATACGCCCGTGCTCGCTCGGCGCCCCCCGCATCCGGCGACACGATCGTCAGGTTCGTATAGTTCAGCCGCGCACAGTAGTCGATAATCACCGGCGCCGCGAACAGGTGGTCCACCGGGATGTCGAAAAAGCCCTGAATCTGCGCCTTGTGCAGATCCATGGTCAGCACACGGTTCGTACCGGCCGCGCTCAGCAGGTTGGCCACGAGCTTTGCCGAGATCGGCACGCGCGGCTTGTCTTTCCGATCCTGCCTGGCGTAGCCGTAATACGGCACGACCGCGGTAATTCGCGCCGCCGATGACCGACGAAACGCATCGGTCATCACCATCAACTCCATCAAGTGCTCGTCGACCGGATTCGACGTCGGCTGGACGATAAAGACGTCGGCGCCGCGAATGTTCTCGTCGATCTGAAACGACACCTCGCTATCCGGAAAACGGCGCAGCCGTGCCTGTCCAATCGGAATACCGAGCACGTCGGCGATCTCTTTCGTCAGCTGCGGATGGGAGCTGCCGGAAAAGACCTTCAGGTCGCCGAAGCCGGTGGACATCAGTCCGTCGCCGCTGAGGGGTCGTCTCATCGTTTGGTTGGGGCGGGAGGATTCGAACCTCCGAATACGGGATCCAAAGTCCCGCGCCTTACCGCTTGGCCACGCCCCACTACTCGCTACGCGTGTCGTCCGGGCTTCTGGGCTCTCTATTCTGGGTTCGTGTTCGATGTTCGGTCACTCGAACCGGAACTCCGAAACGCGACCGCGACGACCGAACCCTGAACACGAACCTAGAAGCCAGAACTTGGAAGCTCGAACACAAGGAGCTCGCATGGCTCGGCCAACGCAAACGCTTAGTCTAGCCGAGACTTGCGGGCCCGGGCAAGATTCGGGGGTCAGATCTTGATTTTTGCGCCAGCTGGATTGTGACGTTGGCGCCGGTTGTCACCGCAAAAATCAAGATCTGACCCCGCCCCCCCCGCCCCGGGGACGAGCGCCCCTGGCATAGGCGCCGCGATCGAGGGACTCCGTCAGCAGCACACGCCAACCCGCGCCAGACAGGCGAGTCACGGCCGCCTTCGCGTCGCGCTGTTGCTGAAACAAGCCGAACACGGCCGACCCACTTCCCGTCATCGCGGCGGCAAGCGCGCCTGCCCGGCGTAAGGCGGTCTTCATCTGGTCGATCTCAGGATGATGCCGCGCAATCGGCGCCTCCAGGTCGTTGATCATCTCGGCCGCCCGAGACGGCCATGGGCCCGGCACGTGCTGCGGTTCGCGGGTCGCGGCTCCATGCCCGAGATCCCGTTCGGCGTCGTACCAGGTATACGCATCAATGGTCGACACGCCGAAGCCGGGAACCAGCAGCACGATCCAGTGACGCGGCAGGTCGGCCAGCGGGTACACCTCGTCGCCACGCCCAAGGCCAAGCGCCGTCCCTCCTGACAGGAAGAACGGGACGTCGGCGCCGAGCGTGGCCCCCACGTCGGTCAACTGCGATGGCCGTACCGGGATTCGCCAGACCCGCGCGAGTGCGAGCAGCGCCGCTGCCGCGTCGGCGCTGCCGCCGCCAAGCCCCGCTTGGAGCGGAATCCGTTTCTGCAGCCGGACGAGCACATCGCGCACCGGACCGCTTCTCCGCAGCGAACGCCAGAGTGCTTCAGCCGCGCGCCAGACGAGATTCGCCCGGTCGAGCGGAACGCCGGCCGTGGTGCACTCGATCGCGAACGGTCCCTCGCGCGGGATGCAATCGATCGTGTCGTGAAGCGAGATCGCCTGGAACACAGTCCGCAGCTCGTGGAACCCATCGGGGCGCATGCCGACGACACGCAGATCGAGATTGATCTTCGCGTATGCCCGGATCGTGACTGGACTGCCGCGGCTCGCGCTCCCGAGCGGCTTTCCAGGCCCTCGTGTCATGAGCGCCGCCGCAGGCGTATCTCGAAGAGTCTTGGCCATAGCTTTCCGGTCACGAAGAGACGATCGCGCGCCGCGTCGTACGCGATGCCGTTCAGCACCGCGTCGCTCGCGGTGCTGCGGGCGCGCATCAGTCCGGTGAGGTCGATCCACCCGTTCACTCGGCCGGTCGAAGGCGTAATCATCGCGATGCGATCGGTCAGCCAGACATTCGCGTAGACCTCGCCCTTGACGACCTCCAGCTCATTCAGGTCCTCGATCGAACCGGATGGGTCGCTGACCAGGACGCGTCCTGTTTCTTCGAGTGTGCCCGGGTTGAGAAACCGGAGACGAGGCGTGCCATCGCTCATGATCAGGCGGCGACCGTCATGGGTCAGCCCCCAGCCTTCGCCGGGGTAGCTGAATGTCTTCAGCAACCGAAACGACGAGCGATCGTAGACGAATCCCACGTTGGTCTCCCACGTGAGCTGGAGAAGCTGTTCCCCCCAGCTGGCGAGACCTTCGGCGAAGTAGCGGCGATCGACTGCGTATCGCTGAACGACCTCGCCTGTCTCCAGACGGACTTTCCGGAGCGACGACTGTCCTTTGATTCCAGTGCTTTCGAACAGGAACCCATCGAGGTACACCAGCCCCTGCGTGAACGCCTCAGGGTCGTGCGGGTAGGAGTTGACGACCTCGAATCCATACACCGGTACGGCCGCCGGCTGCGCCGCTGGCGGCGACGGCGCAGCGTCAGTCGTCTTCAGAACCTGGGCGGCTGTGCCAACGACAACGGCCAGCACAATCGCGAAAAGAAACCGGGTCTGGTTTTTCGACAATGGAAACACTAAAACCGGTTTCATTCCTGGCCTCGCAACGGACCCGCGTTGCGCAACTCCTCGATGGTGAGCTCTCGCGCGCTAGTGGGCACATCGACTGTAAAGGCTTCCTGCGTGATGTCTCCGTTGGCCTCGAACTGCGCGACTGTGGCCGTCACATCGACTTCCGTGGCTCGCTGGAGGGATCGGAGCGCAACGGTTTGGGGAAATGCGCCTTGCCAGGCGGGATACTCAATCTGCCACCCACTCCGCGTCGCCGCCCGCACCACCCACGTATCGGCCGCTCGGCGCAGATAGATCGTGGCTCCGCCGTCGAGGTCAATCGACGCCCAGCCGTTCCCGTGCAGCCGACCGGTGATCGGATTGGGTGCCGGCGTGACGCACCCTGTGAGAATCGCCATCAGGTCCGCGGGGCTCAGAGTGACGCCCGTCAACGCGCCAAGCATCTCCTCCGGTCGTGCACCGCGAATAACGCGGTCATCGCGCGGAAGCAGTAGCACCGCCTCGTCGCCGCGCGCCGCGAGAACAAAACCCGGCGGCCCGAATGGCGCCACGCCTTCGAGCCGCATCGAGGATGGGCGCGCAAACCCAGCATGGACGCGCCCTCGAAGGCGGTCGCCGCCAGCGCGTCCGGCCAGCGTCAGTTCCGCCGTGAATGTGCGAACGCTGCGACACCCGGCGGTGACCTGGGAGTGGACCTGCGCAAAATCGGGAAGGGATGTTCCAGGATCCGAAGGAAGGTCGAGACGCCTCGTGGCGCAGCCGGCCACGAGAATTCCCAGCACCCAAATCCCAACTCCCAAGTGCCAGATTCGCCGTGCGCGTTGGGAGTTGGAAGTTGGGAGTTGGGAGTTGACCATCAACTAGCGGCGAAGCTTCGAACGAGCGTCGTTGATCTTCTTCTCTATCGCCGTCTTGTCGATGTCACCCCCATCGCCCTCGAGCGCCTGCGTCCACGATGCGATGGCCTCCTGCAGGCGTCCACGGCGGGCGTGGAGGTCGCCGAGATGGTCCTGCACCTCCGAATTGCCCGGAAGCCGCTCGGCGGCCGCGCCGAGATACTTTTCGGCTTCGATCAAATCGCCCCGCCTGAAATGCGCCCAGCCCAGGCTATCGAGGTACGCGCCGTTCTCGGGTTCCGCGTCGAGGGCCCGGCGCACGAGTTGGATGGCTTCGTCCAATTGGTCACCGCGCTGAGCCAGCAGATAGCCCAGGTAGTTGAGCGCGTTCGCATTCGCGGGCTCGGAGACGAGGATCTGCCGGAGCGTCTTCTCTGCTTCCGCGCGTCGTCCTGCGTCCTTGTAGAGATCGGCCAGCGCATACTGCGTGGCTGAGTCTTTTGGGAACGCGCGTGCGGCGCCCTCGAGAACCGCCATTCCTGCGCTGCGATCGCCGGAGTCGAAGAGAGCGCGCGCCTGCAGCCGCGGGAATCGCGGATCGTCGGGGTGTTGCTTGCGAGCATCAGCCGCGAACGTGGCGGCACGCCCATAGTCCTTTGCGTTGTAGAGCACCGCGATGCGCCGGAACTTCAACTCGCGGCTCATCGGTTGCACAGCCAGAGCCTTGGTATACGTGTCGGCCGCCTCTTTGAACAGGCCGGCCTGTTCTTGGTACTGCCCGAGGACTGCCGCGACGCGGGGCTCGTCGTCGACGATTTCGTCGAGTGTTTCGATCGCGCCCTCGAGATCGTTGGCGGCGGCGTGCGCCTGAGCGAGCGACAACCGCGCCTGCACGGAACCCGGGTTCTGGTTGAGCACGCGGTTCAGCGTCTGGATGGCCTTCTCCGGCGCGCCGTCGCGCAAATACAAACGACCGAGGGTGTAGTTCAGGATGAGGTCGCCCGCCGCGGTCGGCCCTGCCGCTGCCTGCTCGAGATGCGAGATTGCCTGACGCAGAAACTCCGCAACCTGGGGCTGCGCGGCTCGCTGCGTCGATTCGGTGTAACCGGCATACACAAGACCGAGCGCTCGATGCGCTTCGAGGTTGCGTTGGTTGATCGCGAGAGCGGCCTGAGCCGCCTTCTCCGCTTCTTCCGGCTGGCTACGGCGGAGGAAGAAGGCCGCCATCTCTGCCCGGATCTCGGACGACCTGACATCGGCCTGCGCGGCTCGGTCGAGCGCCGCTTGAGCGCCCTTGAAGTCACCCTGCGACTCGAGTCGCCGGGCCATCAAGAACTCGAAATACGCATCTGGCACCCCTTGAGCGAATGCGCGCGGGGTGGCGCCGACGACGAGTCCGGCGAGCAGCAGCAACGACCCGACACGGTGCGTAAGGTGCATCGACTAAAGATTTTAGCTCAAGATGTTATAGTTCCAGAGTCAAAGGGGGGAGGCACGATGCCCGTCGACGCGGAACTGCTCGAAATCCTGGCTTGCCCCAACTGTAAGACCCCGGTTGCGCTCGTCAAGAACGGAACAGCACTCAAATGCGGCGAATGTCACCGCGTTTACCCGATCAAGGACGACATTCCCGTCATGCTTATCGACGAGGCGACGATCGAACCTTAGCTCGAAACCGACCGACTATGAAGATCTTGCTCGTCCGGTTGCGTTTGATCGGCGACGTTATCTTCACGACACCACTCATTCGGGCTCTGCGTCGGCAGTACCCCGACGCCCATCTGACGTACGTGGTCGAACCGGCAGCGGCACCCATCGTCAGCGGCAATCCCCATCTCAACGAGCTGGTCGTGATTCCTCACCGACGCGGCTTGGCAAGAATCGGCGATGACGTGCGCACGGCGCTCGCTCTTCGCCGTCAGCGGTTCGACATCGCCATCGACTTGCACGGCGGACCCCGAGGCGCATGGTTGACATGGGCGAGCGGCGCGCCGATGCGAATCGGGTACACCATCACGGGGCGGCACTGGATGTATACACACGCAGTACCGCGCGCCGCAGACCTCACGCCGAGACATTCGGTTCGCAACCAGTGGGACTTGTTGGGCCCGCTGGGGATCGGTCCCTGCGATCCAAGCCGTGACGGCGTCGAGATGGTCGAAGACCGAGCGGCGGCGGCGCGTGTGGAGCAGCGGCTTCGGTCGGCTGGGATCGGACCCGGTCACGCGGTCGTGGTGATTCACGTCAGCGCTGGCAACCCATTTCGACGCTGGCCGGGCGAGTCGTTCGAACAACTGGCCGTTCGTCTCGCCAGACGCGATCCGTCCCGACGCGTGATTCTGAGCTCGGGACCGTCCGACTGGCCGGCGGCGTTGCGGATCGCAGCCAATGTCCGAGCTCAGCTGGGCGCGCTCGCAGTCGTCATGCCGGATGTCGGGGAGTTCGACCTGCCCGAGCTTCGAGCACTCGTTGCCCGCGCGGCGGTATACATTGGTGGTGACAGCGGACCCGCCCACATGGCTGCGACAACCACGACACCGATCGTTGAACTGCTAGGACCCACCCTCCCGGAACGTTCGAGCCCCTGGCGCGATCCACGGTGGTTTGCCGAGACCGTCGACGTGGGTCCCCTGCCGTGTCGCCCGTGTCACCAGCGCGTGTGCGAACCCGGAGACTTCCGGTGCCTCCAAGGCATCACCGCGGATCGTGTCGTCGACGCCGCCGAGCGAGCCTTGTTGGCCTCGGCGCCGGAGTTCGGACGAAGGAAAGAGGCTCACGCATGAGTACGCTGACGATGAGCGTTCCCGACGACCGCGCGACACCGGGGTTGGAACGGGTGGCTGTCGCGCTGCTTCTCGCCTTCGTCGCATCACTTCAGGTTTCGATTGCCCTCGCGGACATTCTTCTCGCGGCCACAGTGGTCTGTTGGGTGGCGATGCTCGTTCGCGACAGGGACCGCCCGAACGCCCCGCCGTTTTTCGTGGCGCTCGCGGCGTACGCGGGGCTCACGCTCATCTCGTCGGTGTTCTCGCTCGACCCACGGGAAAGCCTCATCGACTGCAAGCAACTCGTGCTGTTTGCGATCGTGCCGGTCGTGTATGACCTCGCCCGCGGCAACCGCGCCTCCACCGTCATCGACGTGGTGGTCACGGTGGGCGCGGCGAGCGCGGTCTTCGGCATCATTCAGTTCGGGATGCTGCACTACGACAACCTCGGTCTTCGTCCGCAGGGTGCCTTGACGCACTACATGACGTATTCCGGGGTGCTGATGCTGGCGTTGTGTGCCGCAATGGCGCGCCTCATCTTCGGAGCACGCGACCGCGCCTGGCCGGCTCTGGTGATGCCCGCGCTGGTCGTGGCCCTGCTCTTGACCTTGGGCCGGAGCGCCTGGGTGGGGGCGTGTGTCGCCGCCGGATTGTTGCTGGTCCTCAAAGACTTCAGGCTGACGGCGCTCCTTCCAGTCGTGGTCGCGCTGGTCTTCACATTCGCCCCAGACGTCGTGACGAACCGAATCATGTCGGTCATCGACCTTCGCGACCCAACGAACCGGGATCGGCTGGCGATGGCTCGTGCCGGATCCGCGATGATTCAGGACCATCCACTCACAGGCGTCGGTCCAAACATGGTGATGCGTGTCTACCCGGAGTATCGAGACCCCGATGCCGTGCAGCAACTCAACCCGCATTTGCACAACGTGCCGCTGCAGATCGCGGCGGAACGAGGGCTTCCCGCGCTGGGCGTCTGGGTGTGGTTCGTCGTGATGCTCGGCATCGGCCTCTTCCGACAGTTCCGCGACCCGAAGAATCGTGTGCTGTCCGCAACAGGCATCGCTGCGCTCGCGGGAATGCTGGCCGCCGGCCTCTTTGAGTACAACTTCGGCGATTCCGAGTTCCTGATGCTGTTCCTGGTCCTCATCACGCTGCCGTTCGCCGCGATGCGATCCGATGCTGCTGCCCCCGGTCGCGCCTGAACGCGCACGTCACATCGCCACGGGCTTCGCCGGTGCCCACATCCTGGTCGTCGGTGACGCGATGCTCGACAAGTTCATCGTCGGGCGCGTGACACGGATCTCGCCTGAAGCGCCAGTGCCTGTCGTGGCGTTCGACCACGAAACGCAACGCATCGGCGGCGCGGCCAATGTCGCCCATAACATCGCGGCGCTCGGCGGCCATGCGACGCTCGTGGCCGTTACGGGCCAGGACGACGTGGCCGCGACGCTGGCGCTGGCATGCCGTGAAGCGGGGATCGCCCCCTCGTTCGTCGGCGACTCCAGCCGGCCCACGACGACGAAGGTCCGCATCGTCACCGAGCGCAATCAGCAAGTGGCGCGAATCGACTACGAGGAGGAGGCGGAGATCGGCGCCGACATCGAGCAACGCGTGCTTGCCGACATCCAGAAACATGCGCCGCGCGCCTCGGCTATCGTCGTTTCCGACTATATGAAGGGATGCGTGACTCGGCGCGTCGTCGAGGCAGCAGTGGCAGAGGCGGCGCAACGAGGCGTGCCCGTGCTGGTGGATCCGAAGATCCCCCACATGGACTATTACACCGGCGCCACGCTCGTTACCCCGAATCATCACGAGGCTGAAATCGCGACGCACATGCGCGTCCGCAGTCAGGAGGAGGCGCGCGCCGCAGCGCGTGCGTTCCGCGATCGGGCTCGGTGCCACAATGTGTTGATGACGCGCGGTGATCAGGGTATGTGGCTGCTGACCGAAGCCGTCGAGGGCTACCTGCCGAGCTCTGCGCGCGAGGTGTCGGACGTCACCGGTGCCGGCGACACCGTGGTGGCGACTGTCGCACTCGCCATCGCCGCCGGCGCCACACTCACTGAGGCCGCGCGACTGGCAAACGAGGCCGCTGGCGTGTCAGTCTCAAAGTTCGGTCCCGCCACCGTGAGCGTCGACGAACTCCTCCGCGCGCTCGACGTGTCGTCGCCAGTGTGAATCAGCGCCGAAAGACGGGTGGCGCTTCGGGTATGGCTGCGCCGTCGTGTCGAGGTTCAGACCCCGCGAAGTGGACTCCCTGACCATCGCTCATGACAGCCTGCCCGTAGCCGAAGGCTCCTGTGCGCGGCTCGATTGCTCGGACATCGTGGCCGAGCAGCATTAGTGCACTGCGCGCCGATCGGGGGACGAGCGCCTCGATCTCGACGTCGCATCCAGCAAAGGTCCCCTTCGTGAACCGGCCCGCCTCGAGCGCTTGTTGTACGTCTAACCCAAAATCGACGATCCCCGCCACGAACTGCGCATGGGCCTGCGCCTGGTTGAATCCCCCCATGATCCCGAATCCGATCTTCACGTCGGCCTTTTCCATGAAGGCGGGAATGATCGTATGGAGCGGTCGCTTGCGTGGAGCAAGCACGTTCGGGTGCCGCTCGTCGAGCGTGAAGAGCGCCCCACGGTTGTGCAGCATGAACCCGGTGTTCGGCGGAACGACACCGCTGCCAAAAGATGAGTACAGGCTCTGAATGAGCGACACGATATTGCCGTCCTTGTCGATGACTGACAAGTAGATCGTGTCGGCGCCCTGAGAGTTCGTCAGTCCGTCGAACGTCGAAGGCTCAACCGCGCACGCGGCCTTCGCCGGATTGATGAGACGACTCCGCTCGATCGCGTGCTGCTTACTCAACATCGGCAGGACGGGTACCGTCGAGAAGCCCGGATCGGCGACGTATCGCAGCATGTCGGCGTACGCCAGCTTTTTCGACTCGATCATCACGTGCAGCGCTTTGGCACTGTGTAACCCGTACTCAGCGAGCGGATAGCGCTCCATCAGGTTCAGCATCATCAGCGCCGCGATCCCCTGAGTGTTCGGCGGCAGCTCGTACACGGTCCAGCCGCGATAGGTGGTCGAAATCGGATCGACCCACTCCGGCTGGAACTCTTTCAGATCTGCGGCCGTCATCGTGCCGCCCTTCTCACGTGAGATCGCGAGAATGGCATCTGCTGTCTTGCCTTCGTAGAAGCCTGCTGGGCCTTGAGCAGCGATGAGCCGCAACGACGCAGCCAATTCTGGATTCTTGAAGACCTCGCCCGGTTTCGGCGCCCGTCCGTCGATGAGATACGTCTTCGCCGCGTGAGAATCCGCAGCGAGCTTCCTGACTTGGCCGGCCCATGCGTCTCCGATGACGTCCGTCACCGGAAACCCTTCCTCGGCGTAGAGGATCGCCGGGGCCAAGAGATCCGCCAGCGGCAACTTTCCGAAGCGGCTTCGCATGACCTCCCAGCCCGCGACCGTCCCCGGTACCGTCACGGTATAAATGCCGGTCGTCGGCATCCGGGTGACGCCTTTTGCCTTCAAGAGCGCAGTCGTCAGACCGCTTGGCGCCCACCCGCCGGCATTGAGGCCATACAGCTTCCTCGTGCGTGCCTCGTAGTAGATGGCAAACACGTCCCCGCCGATGCCGTTGTTGTGCGGCTCCACGAGCCCCATCACGGCATTGGTTGCGATCGCGGCATCGATGGCATTGCCGCCTTGCTCGAGCACTTGCACACCGGCGCGGGCCGCCAGCGGCTGGCTTGCCGCCACAATGCCATATTTGGTTGTGACTCTCGAGCGGCCCTGGAGGAACTTCCGGGGGCCGGCGCCGACTGGATCGTCCTGTCCGATCACGCCATCGATCGCCAGGGCAACCATGACGAGAGCCACAAGTGAGGCGCGCAGTTTCATGGGGCTCCTGAACGAGATACGTGATGGCGTCAGCCAGCAGTGGAACAAGGACTCGCGTACGTCATGCTTCGAGCTTGGCGTCCATCGTGATCTTCGCGTTCAGTAGCCTCGAGATTGGGCATCCCGTCTTGGCGTTGTTCGCGGCGGTTTGAAAGGCAGTTGGATCTGCACCGGGTATTCTCGCTGTCACGTTGAGATAGATCGCGGTGACCGTGAATCCGGCGTCGGTCTTTTCCAACGTAACAGTGGCCGTGGTGTTGATGCGCTCTGCGGTCATACCGGCGCTCCCCAACTGCCCGGACAGCGCCATTGAGAAACAACCCGCGTGAGCGGCGGCAATGAGCTCCTCCGGGTTCGTGCCCCTTGCCTCCTCGAAGCGCGTGCTGAAGGAATACTGCGCGTTGGAAAGAACACCACTATCGGTGGAGACCGTCCCCTTTCCATCCTTGAGGCCGCCCTTCCACTCTGCCGATGCGTTGCGTTTCATAGAATCCTTTCTGTTTCGGTCAACTTCCAACTCCCAACCTCTGACGCTTGCCCAACTTCCAAACGTTCGCACGCGTTCTTGGGAGTTGGGAGTTGGTCGAGCGAGAGTCGTTGAGGAGTTGAGGCGATTCTTTCACAGGCTTGACGCCCCGTGCTACTGAACCCGTTTCAGCCAGCCGGGTGGAATACCCCGAGATCTTGTCTGGAGCAGCGTCGGCGGCGTATCCGCAAACGCGCGCGGAGGCTGTAGTCGCTTCCAAAGAAAGGCCACATAGGCCGCTCGACGGCGCCGCAGTGCCTGCGCCTGGTCGATCGCTGTCTCGCGCTCCTCATGACGCAGCAGCGGCACGAGGAAGCTCGAAGGCACGGCCGCCACTGCCGCTTCCAGCCCGGGACGAGTGATGCAGTCCGCGAACGTGGCGTCCCACGCGGGCCACTCGTTCGAGCAAGCCATCGTCTCGAACAGATGCGGTTCGGCTATCGACTCGGCCTCTCGTGGCGTGGCTTCTGTGACTCTCGTCCAGTTGTACTGGAACCTGAGGGCCGCACCATGATCGATGAGCCAGAGCTTTTCGGCCCACCAGAGAAGATTGGGGTTCCTGTCGGTGCGGTCTGGATTGGAGACAAAGCGATCCAGCCACAAGACGGCCGCTGCTTCTGCCGGGGCGAGGTGGGCAAGATCGGATGCCGCTGCAGGCCGCGCACCAGCCAACATCGAGAATCCCAGGTTGAGCCCCACGCTGGCAGCGAGAAGGTCGCGCAGTTCTTGGTCTGGATCGTTGGTTGGGGTGTTGTGCTCCAGCGTGACCAGCGTCCGCGCGGGAACCCGGAGCCCAAGCGCTTCCGCGAACGCAGCGACGATGACTTCGGCCACGAGGGGGCCGGTGCCTTGGGCCGCTCCGCGCAGTTTTACGATCTGCTGTCCCACGGCCGTCTCGACCAAGACCGGACGAGAACTCCCTCGGCGGCTCCCATCCAACACGCGAGCGATGGTCAAGGTATCCATACTTACAAAGTGTGAAGGTCGAAGTTCGAACTTGCAGATGCCACTCTAGTGGCGAAAGTGTCGTCGTCCGGTGAACACCATCGCCAGACCGTGTTCGTCGGCAGCCGCGATGACGTCCTGATCCTTGACCGATCCACCTGGCTGAACCACCGCCGTCGCGCCAGCAGCGGCAACGGAATCGAGGCCGTCCCGGAATGGAAAGTACGCGTCCGAGGCCGCCACCGAGCTTGTGAGCAGGGCGCCTGACGCGTTCGCCTTCATGCGCGCCACGTTGACCGCATCCACGCGGCTCATCTGCCCGGCTCCGATCGCCAGTGTCCGATCCGCGGACGTAAAGAGAACAGTGTTCGACTTCACGTGCGCGCAGATGCGCCAGGCGAATCGGAGCGCCCGCCACTCCTCGGACGTAGGTTGCCGACGACTGACGACACGGAGGTCGCCGGTCGGCCACGGCGACGCGGCCTCGACAACGCGGTCGCGCGTCTGCACGAGAACGGCGCCGAGAACCGAACGCACCTCCCGCCCATCGCCCTGGTCGAGCCGCGAGAAGTCGGCCGTGACCACGCGCATGTTGGTCTTCTTCGCAAGTATCCCGCGCGCCTCTTCGTCAACGGATGGGGCGATGACAGCATCGATGCGCGTGGACACGATCGCCCGCGCCGTGTCCACATCGATCGGACGATTCAGAGAAACGATGCCTCCAAAGGCCGAAAGCGAGTCTGCTTCGCGAGCACGCACATAAGCGTCAGCCACGCTCGAGCCAATGGCCACACCGCACGGGTTGGTGTGCTTGATGACCGCGGCCGCCGGCTCGCTAAACTCCAGGACGATGCGCGCAGCAGCGTCGAGATCCAGCAGGTTCGTGTACGAAAGCTCCTTGCCTTGGAGCACGTCGGCCGCGCCAAGTGCGGTTGCGGGCTCTTCGGCATACCACGAGGCTGCCTGATGGGGATTTTCGCCATACCGCAGATCGCGAACCTTGCGAAGATCGATCGCCACACGTGAGGGAGCGCCCTGGCCCTCAGCGCGCTGGCGTTCGAAGCCGTTCCCGCCGATCGAGACCGTCTCCAGCGTTGACGCGATTGCGGTGTCATAGCCGCCGGTGTGGGCGAAGGCTTTGCGCGCGAGCTCGAATCGAAACTCGAGAGTGGGGCCACCCGGCCGCCCGATCTGGCCGAGCACTGCGTCGTAGTCGGCCGGAGACACCACGACGAGCACATCCTGAAAATTCTTGGCGGCCGACCGCACGAGGCTTGGCCCTCCGATGTCGATCTCCTCGACGAGCCGGTCGAATGGCGTGTCCGGGTTCGCTGCTGCCGCGGCAAAGGGATACAGGTTCACGACCACCAGGTCGATGAGCGTGATCCCGTGGCTGGCCGCCGCCGCCAGATCGTCTGCCCGAGACCGCCGCGCCAGAATGCCAGCATGCACCATCGGGTGCAGCGTCTTGACTCGGCCGCCCATCATCTCGGGAGAGCCTGTGACCTCCGACACACCGGTGACCGGAAGGCCGGCTTGCTGGAGGGTGCTGGCGGTTCCGCCAGTCGACACGAGCTCGAAGCCGAGGGCGGTCAGGCGTCGCGCGAATTCTACGAGTCCCGATTTGTCGGAGACGCTAAGGAGTGCTCTGGACATCGATTCGAACCACGGTTCCGAGTGCAAAAGTGTTAACTACAGTGTGGAAATATCAACGATCTGTCGTAGCTTCTTCTTGACAGCCATGTGACGTGCTCGTAGGATAACGCTGCGTTACGGGGCGTTCCCGAGACGTAGTAGTCGAGGCCGCGCAAGCACTCGCGGTCTTTTTTTTGTGCCCCGAAGCTTAACTTGGGTTTCGGACCGCACGCTATACTGCGGGCCCTCCGGTCACCGGAAACTCGCACAGCAAGCAGGGAAGAAGAAGAACGATGCGTATTACAGGCAAGGTCAAGTGGTTCAACAACGCCAAGGGTTACGGGTTCATCGAGCGCGAAGGCGGCAGCGACGTTTTCGTGCATTACTCCGCAATCACTGGTAATGGCTTCCGGTCGCTCGAAGAGGGTCAGGGGGTCGAGTTCGAGATCGTTGACGGCCCCAAGGGTCCCCAGGCTGGAAACGTCACAAGAGCATAGAACCACGCGCGACCGGCCCGGCGTCCTCAGGGGCGCCGGGCGCCCTCCTCCCGAACCCCGCCGAACCCAGAACTCCGAACCCGCACCTGACACGGACCCAGAACAGAGCACCAAGAGGCGCGAACGCCTATTCCTCCTCGTCCTGCGCCCCTCTAAGCGCGCGAGCCGTGAAGGCAACCTTGCCGTCTTTCATCGCCACACGAAAGGCGACCTCGGACTCGCCCTTCTCCTTGAGCGCGGTCACCTGCGCTTTGACCAAATCGGCAAACCGATGGAAAGGAATCCTCGGCTGCCCGGCTTTCACACGAGCCTCGACGAGGCTGTTGTACAGATCCTGGAGCTTGTCAGACTCTTGCGTCGGATCGGTGAACGTCGTCACCCGCACGATCTTGTCATCGAGCCGTTCCGCGGGCATCACGGGCTCCGCCTGACGCGGCTGCATGAACGGGCCTGGACGCCCTTCTTCGCGAGCGCGCAGCGCGCGATCCCAGAGGTCGATGAATCGGCTGAACCTGGTCTGAATAGTAGTGAACCTGAAGCGCACACCATAGTTGCTGATTGGTGTGTGATCGAGACGTTTCACCATCGTCTCGACGCGAGCGCGGGTCTCCCACGGCGGACGCTGGAGCCGTCCGGCGAAATACATGGTGTATTCCGCCTCCAACCGTTTGAGCTCCGCTTCGAGCACGGTCAGGTCACGATTGATGTCGGGGTTCGGATCGGACACTCATTGCATTGTGACAGGGGGAAGGGGATACGGGGAAGGGGGATCGAGGGACAATCCAGTCCGCGCGCCAGAACTGCGCACAGCTACCGCCGACTTCTCACTGGCTACTGCCTACTGCCCACTGCCGACTAATCAAAAGACCAACCATAGCGCGCAGGCTTCAGCCTGCGCGGGTGTCCGCGACGCGGGGGCTGCCAGCCTCCGCTAAAGCTACGGCGGCCCGCCAAAGCCTTGGCGAAGGCGGGAAGCCCCCGCGCTACGGTGTTGTGAAAATATGTCTAGAAGATCGTCGAGATCGACGCAGCGGCCAGATCGAGAATTCGGGCTGGCAGTATCCCGAGGTAGACGATCGCAACGATCGCGAGGGTGAGCGCCACCATACCGAGACGACTGATGCGCGGGGACAGCGCCGCGGCTTCGCGGTCAGACATGTACATCATCACGACCACGCGCAAGTAGAAAAAGACTGACACCACGCTCGTCAGGACGCCGATAATCGCCAGACCGTAGTAGTCGGCGCTCACCGCAGCGCTGAAGATGTACCACTTGCCGATGAACCCCACTGTCGGCGGCAAGCCGCCGAGCGACAGCAGGCACACGGTCATCAGGGCCGCTACGGCAGGACGCGTGTGCCAGAGTCCGGCATAGTCACGGAGCTCGTCGTTGGCGCGATCGCGCGACCCCAGCAGCGCAATGACACCGAACGCACCGAGATTGGTGATGGAATAGGCCAGCAGATAGAACAGAATCGCGGCTTTTCCTACGCTGTTTGCCGCCACGAGGCCAACCAGCAAGTACCCGCCGTGCGCGATGCTCGAGTACGCGAGCATTCGCTTGAGGTTCGTCTGTGCGACACCGACCACCGTCCCCAGGATCATCGTGACGGCCGCGATGGCCGCTACGACCGGAGCCCAGTCGCCTTTGAAGGGCTCGAAGCTGGACAGGAATACGCGAGCAAACGCCGCGAATGCCGCCGCCTTCACGCCGGTGGACATGAAGCCGGTGACGATGGCGGGCGCACCCTCGTAAGCGTCGGGTGTCCACATGTGGAACGGCACCGCCGAAATCTTGAAGGCAAAGCCCACGAGCAGCAGGCCAAGGGCCATCAGAATCATCGGGTTTCCACTCATCGACTGCGCAGACAGATACTGACCCACGGCCGCCAGCCGCGTGCTGCCGGTAACGCCGTAGGTGAAGGCAATGCCGTAGAGAAAGAAGGCGCTCGAAAAAGCGCCAAGCAGAAAATACTTGAACGCGGCCTCTGTTCCTTGCGCGTTGTCACGACGGATGCCGGTGAGCACGTACACGGCCAGCGAAAGGATTTCGAGAGCGATGAAGATGACCAACAAGTCCGTGGCCGTCGCCATCATCATCATCCCAACGATCGAGAAGAGAATCAGCGAGTAGGTACTCGCCGGACGGCAGGTGATCGCGCTCGACGACAGACGAGGAAAACAAGACCGTCAGCACGCCGACGGCGACCAGCACGAGCGTGACAAACAAGCCGAAATTGTCGGCAGCGATCACCCCAAAGCCATCCGCGTTCCGATCCCACAGGAGGATCGATGACGCCGTGGCGCCGATGAACCCGACGATCCCCAACCCACCGATCGGCATGCGCTCGCCGCGTCCACGAAAGGCCTCCGCCCCCATGGTCGCCAGCGCGGCCAACGTCACACAGAGCATCGGGACGATGGCCAAGTTAGCGCTGATCATCAACCTGACCTTTGACCTGCAACCTCTGACCGATGACCTGAGCCCTTTGACCTGCCCTTTGCCCTTTGCCTTTTGACCTTTGACCTACGGAGTTTTCTACACGAAGAGGTTGCGCCGACTGCACTCGCTCCACGATTCGCCTGACCGACGGCTCCATCGGCGTGAGAAACATGGCCGGAAACACCCCCATGACGATCGCCACTGCGCACAGGGGGACGACGCTGGCCCACTCGCGTGGACGAAGATCCGGCAACGTCGAGTTCTCGTCGTGCGTGATTGGGCCGAGATACACGCGTTGAAACATCCAAAGCATGTAGACGGCCGACAAGATCACGCCGAGCCCCGCAACGACCACGAAGCGCGGATCCCACAGAAAAGCGCCGAGCATCGTCAGAAACTCTCCGATGAACCCGTTCAGCGCGGGCATACCAATCGACGCGAGCGTGATGATCAGAAACGCCGCCGTGAGGCGTGGCATCGCCTGCTTCAGGCCACCGAACTCGGCGATGAGACGCGTGTGACGCCTGTCGGACAGCATGCCCACCAACAGGAAGAGTCCACCGGTGCTGATGCCATGGGCGAGCATCTGGTAGACGGCACCCTGCACGCCTTGCACATTCATCGCGCAGATCCCGAGGACCACGAAGCCGAGGTGACTGACGGATGAATAGGCCACGAGCTTCTTCATGTCAGGCTGCACCATTGCCACCAGCGCCCCGTAGACGATGCCAATGACTGCGAGCACCGCGATCCAGGGTGCGAACTCGGCCGCCGCCAGTGGAAAGAGCGGGAACGCGAACCTGACGAGGCCGTAAGTGCCCATTTTCAGCAGAACGCCAGCCAGAATGATCGAGCCGGCCGTCGGCGCCTGCACGTGCGCATCCGGCAGCCACGTGTGAAACGGAAAGAGCGGCACCTTGATGGCAAACGCAATCGCGAAGGCGAGGAAGAACCATCGCTGCGTCTCGGGCGCGATCTGGAGCGAGTACAGCTTGAGGAGGTCAAAGCTGTAGCTGCCGGTGGCCTCGCTGTGGATATAGGCGAGGCCGAGAATGGCGATGAGCATCAAGACGCTTCCCGCCATCGTGTAGAGCATGAACTTGACCGCGGCGTAAATACGCTGGTCGTAGCCCCAGATCCCAATGAGGAAGTACATCGGGATGAGCATCGCGTCCCAGAAGACGTAAAAGAGGAACAGATCGAGCGAGACAAACACGCCGATCATCGCGGCTTCGAGCGCCAGGATGAAGATCGAGAATTCCTTCACCTTGCGCTCGATGCTTCCCCACGACGAGAGGAGCGCGATCGGGGTGAGGAAACCCGTGAGCACGACGAGCAGTAGGCTGATGCCGTCGACGCCCAGGTAGTAGTCGATCCCGAACGCGGGAATCCAGGCCACGCGCTCGACGAACTGGAAGTCCGCGGATGTGGGATCGAACCCGAGCCAGATGCCGATGGTCACGGCGAAGACCAGCAACGAAATCCCCAGCGCGAGCCATCTAATGAGGCCGTTCCTCCGGCCATCGGCGTTGCCGACGAGCAGCAGCATGACGGCGCCGGCCAACGGCACGATCCACGAGAGGGTCAACAGCACGTCAACTCCAACTCCCAACTACCACTTGTCCAACTCCCAAGAGTTCCCGGGGGCGCGTCTGGATCGCCCTTGGGAGTTGCGGAGTTGGGAGTTGGGAGTTGTCCTTATCGCCATAAGTAGTAGCCGAGGACCATCACGACTCCGATGAAGAGCGACCCTGCGTACGTGCGGACCGACCCGGTCTGCAGCCGCCGCAACGTGGCCGCGCCACCGGAGACGACAGTCCCCATCGCGTTCACCGCGCCGTCGATCACTCGTACGTCGACCGCTCGCCACAGCCCGTCTTGCGCGGTAACGCGGATCGGCTGCACAACAGTCGCGTCATACAACTCGTCCACGTAGTACTGATTCAGCAAGAGCCGATAGAGGGGGCCAAACTGTCGCGCCATCGCGTCTGCCACCTGTCGACGCTTTATCCAGATTTGAAACGCGATCCCGATACCGAGCAGCGCGATGACGCTCGACACGCCCATGAGCGTCAGCTCCAAGCGTGTTTCGTCCACGCCCTCTTCGCCCGCCGCAGCAGGTGCGCCTGCCGCCTCGGCGATCTCACGGTTTGCGCCGGCGAGAGGTGCTTCGAACGACGGCTCGAGCCAAGCACCAACGTAGTTATGTCCTCCGAGTGCGTGCGGCACCCCCACGTAGCCGGCGAGCACGGAACCGATCGCGAGGACGATGAGCGCAAAGGCCATCGCGGGCGGGGCGTCGTGGAGGTGCGATGCGGGATCAGGCTGGTGCAACGCAGCTGACACGTGCTGGTGCGAGTCGTCTGCCGGCCGGTGCGAGGGGGCATCGTTCCGGCGATCGCCGTGGAACGTGAGGAACACGAGGCGAAACATGTAGGTCGCGGTCAGCAGCGACGTCAGCGCGCCCATCACCCAGAGGATCGCGTGCCCACCGGCGAACGTGTCGAAGAGAATCTCGTCTTTGCTGAAGAACCCTGCGAGACCTGGCACGCCGGCAATGGCAAGCGACCCGATCACGAACGTCCAGTAGGTCACCGGCAGGAATTTCCGCAGCCCGCCCATATTCCGGATGTCCTGCTCGCCATGGAGGGCGTGAATCACCGCTCCCGATCCGAGGAACAGCAACGCCTTGAAGAACGCATGAGTGTAGAGGTGGAAGATGCCCGCGCCGAAGGCGCCCACACCCATCGCCAGGAACATCAGGCCAAGCTGCGACACCGTGGAGTACGCGAGCACACGCTTGATGTCGTTTTGAACCAGACCGATGGTCCCCGCCATCAACGCCGTCGCGGCCCCGATCACCGCGACAATCATCATCGTCTCGGGGGCGTGGCTGAACAGCACGGCGTTACGGCCGATCATGTACACGCCCGCGGTGACCATCGTGGCAGCATGGATGAGCGCCGAGACAGGCGTCGGACCTTCCATGGCGTCCGGAAGCCACACGAAGAGCGGGATTTGCGCCGACTTGCCCGTGGCGCCGATGAAGAGCAGCAACGTCGCAAGCGACAGAATGCCGAAGCTCGTCTCTGGTGCGAGCGGCGCGACAGCGGACGCAACTCCCTGAAAGTCCAGCGTGCCGAACCGCGCGAACAAGGCGAGCATGCCGAGGATGAAGGCGTAGTCGCCAATCCTGTTGACGACGAACGCCTTCTTGCCCGCGTCCGAAGCCGACTTCTTCTTGAACCAGAACCCAATCAACAGGTACGAGCAGAGACCCACGCCCTCCCAGCCCACGAACAGCACAACGAAGTTCGACCCGAGCACGAGGACCAGCATGAACGCGGCGAACAGGTTCAGGTAGGAGAAATACCGTGCGAACTCACTGTCAGCTTCGTCGTGCATGTACGACGTCGAGTAAATGTGGATCAGCGAGCCGATGCCTGTGATGACCAGCAACATGACCGCAGACAGCGGATCCAGGCGAAAGGCCAGATCCACAGTGAGATCACCGGAGGCAATCCAAGTGTAAAGTCTCTGATCGACGACGCGCGCGGCCGGCGCCATCGCCGCAAGCTGCCAAACGCTGACCACTGAAACGGCGAACGCGGCGATCATCGCCAGCGAGGCGAGCCCTCCAGACACGCTCTTCGACGACCGTCGCCCCACCGTCGCGTTGACGAGGAAGCCAAGGAAGGGAAGGAGCGGAATCAGCGCGAGCACGACATCCCCTGACTCACCATTTCAGCGAGGTAAACGCGTCGGGGTTCAGCGACTCCCGATGACGGAACAGTCCGATGACGAGCGCCAGACCGACGGCCGCCTCGGCGGCCGCCACGGTCATCACAAAGAAGGTGATGATCTGGCCATCCAGGTCCCCGGCATATCGCCCGAACGCGACAAACGACAGATTGACCGCGTTCAGCATGATCTCAACCGACAACAGGATCGTGATGAGATTGCGCCGGAGAAACACGCCAGCTGCGCCGATCGCAAAGAGCAGCGCCGACACGATCAGATAGTGGCTGAGCGGAATCACTCCTCACCGCCTTCTCTGCGCGCCAGCACGACGGCGCCGAGCATGGCGACAAGGATCAGAATTGAGGTGGCTTCGAACGCGAACGTGTGCCGCTCGAACAGCACGCGGCCCAGTTCGGTCACCGAACTCACCCTCGCGGCATCGGTGCGCGAGGCCACCGGCGCGTCGAGCACCCTCATCTTCAACAACGCCCAGGCGAGCTGGACGATGAGCAGGCCGGCGAGGAAGGCGCCAAACCTCCCGATGCCAGGCTGCCGGAGCGGGTGTGTGCGATCCCACCCCGCCGCATCCTCGCGAGGGGCATTGAGGAGCATCACCACGAACAGGAACAGCACCATGATGGCGCCGGCGTAGATGATGATCTGGGCTACCGCGACAAACGGTGCGTCGAGCAGAATGTAGAGGCCCGCCAGCGCACCGAACGACGCGATGAGCAGCAGGACGCTGTACATGGGATTGCGTTGACCGATGACCAGCGCCGACGCACCCACCGCCAGAGCCGCAAATCCATAGAAGGCCAGCGTCTCAGCCATTGAAATACAGCAGCAGGGCCGCGGTCGCGATCAAGTTGATGACCGAGGCCGGGAACAGCCACTTCCATCCGAACTGCATCAGCTGGTCGTAGCGGTACCGCGGGACGGTCCACCGCACCCAGATGTAGGCAAACAGAATGATGCCCACCTTCACGAGAAACCAGATCCAGCCGTACTCAGGGGGCAAGAAGGGCCCGTGCCATCCTCCCAAGTAGAGGTCCGTCGCGACCGCCGACATGGTCGCCATGTTGATGTATTCCGCCTGAGGAAAGAGCGCGAATCTCACGGAGCTGTACTCAGTGTCTTACCCGGCCACGAGCTCCTGCTCCGCCTCGGGAAAATCGAATGGCGCGCGATTCGTCTCCGCGACACCGGCGATCACGTAAATGACGAATCCGATGGGCTGCAGGAACACGAACCATTGGGGGACGAAGCCGAACCAGTATCCGGCCTGAGAGTCGACGACCTCGCGCAACGACAGCGACCCCGCCAGGAGAATGACGGCCGCGAGCGACGTGGCGTACGACAGCTCGTAGCTGATCATCTGCGCCGACGCGCGCAGTCCGCCAAAGAGCGAGTATTTGCTGTTCGACGCCCAGCCAGCGAGAACGATGCCGTAGACGCCCATCGAGGTCACGGCGAAAACCACGAGCACGCCGACGTTGACGTCGGCCACGCCCAGCTTCACCGGTTGATCAAGCAAGCCAAACAGGGTCGTCTCGGCTCCCCAGGGAACGGTTGCGAACGCAGCGAAGGCCGCCGTCACCGAGAGGATCGGCGCGAGGGTGAAGAGCCACTTGTCGGCCCCTTTCGGCCGCAGCTCCTCTTTCATCAACAGCTTGAGAATGTCGGCCAGCGGCTGCAACACGCCGTGGGGCCCGACCAGGTACGGCCCATACCGCTGTTGCATGAATCCCATGATTTTTCGCTCGGCGAGCACCAGTATCGCCGACGCGTTGATCAGCATGAAGAACGTCAGCCCGATGATGCCGAGTTGGATGAGAGTTCTCAAATCCATGCGTTTGCTTCAGCCACAAAGGTCACGAAGAATGGCCACCAAGAGCACGGAGCATACAGAGCAGCGCCACGGAGTCCACAAAAAGAAGGCTCTGTGCTCTTTGTGTTCTCTGTGGCCAAGTTCTCTCGGTGTTCTCCGTGGCACCAATCATTCAGTGGGCCCCGGCGAAAACAGGGTGCTTGGCCCGCCACTCAGCCGGCAGCGTGCACCGACCCTCGCGAATGTGCGCCTCGAACTCGCCTCTGAACAACTTCAGCGTCGTCAACACCGGCGTCGCCGCCGCGTCGCCGAACGCGCAGAGGGTCTTGCCGACGATATTGTTGGCGACGCCGAAGAGCAGGTCGATGTCCTTCGGCCGTCCCTCGCCGCTTTCGACGCGCTGGAGAAGCTTGTAGAGCCAGTCACCGCCTTCGCGGCACGGCGTGCACTTCCCACACGACTCGTGGCGATAGAAATGCAACAGGTTCATGGCAAGCCACACCATGCACACAGTGTCGTCGAGGACGATGAGTCCTGCCGAGCCGAGGAGCGACCCGGCCTTCTGGATGTGATCGAAGCTTGCCGGCGTGTCGAGGTGCTCGTCAATCAGCAGGGGCACTGACGATCCGCCAGGGATAATCGCCTTGAACGGACGGTCGCCACGCATGCCCTGCGCGTATTGCTCGCCGTAGATCAATTCGCGCAGCGTCGTGTGCATCGACGCCTCGTAGGTGCCTGGCCGCTTGACGTGGCCGCTAATGCAGTACAGCTTCGGCCCACCGTTCTTCTCCGGGCCGAGCGAAGCAAACCACTCAGCGCCGTTCAGCACGATGGGTGGAATGTTGCAGAGCGTTTCCACGTTGTTGACGGCGGTGGGGCACTGGTACAGACCCTCCACTGCAGGAAATGGCGGCTTCAAGCGCGGTTGCGCACGCTTGCCTTCGAGCGACTCGATGAGCGCGGTCTCTTCGCCGGCTTCGTACGCGCCGGCACCGCGGTGAACGTACACATCACAGTCGAAACCGCTTCCTAGGATGTTCTTGCCGAGATAGCCGGCCTTGTAGGCCTTCTCGATTTCGACCTCGAGTACTTCCTGGACGTGGTAGAACTCGCCGCGAATATAGATGTAGGCGACTTTCGCGCCGATCGCGAAGCAACCGATTGCGCACCCTTCGATGAGCAGGTGCGGGTTGCGCTCCATGAGCACGTGATCCTTGAACGTGCCGGGCTCGCTCTCGTCGGCATTGCAGGCGATGTACTTCGGTTTCGGCGTGTCTTTCAGCACGAACTGCCACTTCATACCGGTCGGAAACCCCGCACCGCCGCGCCCACGCAGTCCCGAAGCTTTCACCTGCTCGATCAACGCATTCGGAGCCATCGTCAGCGCCTTACGCAGCCCTTCGTAGCCGCGCGCGTGTTTCAGATAGAACTCGAGCGTGTGCGAGTTCGGCTCGCGAACGTGCTTTGTCAGTACCGGTTCGAATGCTGCCATGTTGATCCGCGGGGTTCCGCGGGGGCTAAAGCCCCCGCTCTACACTCGCACCGCGTTTCCGCGGCGGCTAACGCCCCCTCCACACTCGTGCCGCGATCCGCTCGCGTCGCGATCCGCGGAGGCTGAAGCCTCCGCTCTACATTTGTAGCTCTACATTCGTAGCGCGGGGCCTTCAGGCCCCGCGATCGCTCTTCTCCACGTGCAAATAACAACCCGTAAAGGCCGACGCGCCGCGCGCCTTGATATCGTTAACGAAGGCCGACACCTGCCCGGGCGCGAGCCGCTCGTGCCAGTGGTCGTTCACCATCACGACCGGAGCCCGATCGCACGCCCCGAGGCATTCGACTTCCACGAGCGTAAACGTGCCGTCGGCCGTCGTTTCGCCGGGCCGAATGCCAAGCGTGGCGCTCAATTCCTCGGTGACCCGCTCGGCCCCGAGTAGCGCGCACGACAGGGTGCGACATACGTTCAACACATACTTCCCCACCGGCTTCGTGTAGAACATCGTGTAGTAGGACACGACGTCTTCCACCTCGGCCGCCGAACACCGGATCTGCTGCGCAACGTGCCGCATCGCGGCGCCCGTTATGAAACCCTGCTGCTGCTGTACCAGGTACAACGCGAAGAGAATCGACGACTTCCGCTGGTCCGGCGGATAGCGCGTGACGTTCTCGTCGAATTTGGTTTGGTTCTCGGGTGTGTAGGCGAACTCGTCGCCCGGCTCCGCCAGCTTTCGTTCCGACCTGTGGAACTTGGCCGGCGCGTACTCCATTCGGGGATGGAAGCTCACCGATCGCAATCTCCCATGACGACGTCGTTCGAGCCGATCACCGCCACGACGTCGGCAATGAGCCCGCCCTGGATGACACTCGGAAGCGCTTGAATCGCCATGAAGGATGGGGGCCGCATCTTGACGCGCCACGGCCGATTGCTTCCATCCGACACGACGTAGCAGCCGTGCTCGCCGCGTGGCCCTTCAATTGGCACGTACGCGTCACCGGCCGGCACCGTAAAGCCCTGGGAGTAGATCAGGAAGTGCTGAATCAACGCTTCCATCTCGGTATAGACCTTATCCTTGGGAGGCGGCACGACGCGTTGATCGTCGCAGGCAAACACGCCCGTCGGCGTGATGCGCTTAATCGCCTGTTTGCAGATCTTTACGCTCTCCCGCATCTCCGCGACGCGGACGCGATACCGCGCAAACACGTCGCCTTCCGTCGCGGTTGGCACCTTGAACTCGTAGGTTTCGTATCCGCTGTACGGAAAGTATTTCCGGACGTCGTAGTCTGATCCGCCCGCTCGTGCGATCGGTCCGACCAAGCCCCACGCGTACGCATCGGCCTGCGAAATCACTCCGACGTTTTCCGTGCGTCGGCGATACATGTCGTTCTTCGTCAGCAGGCCTTCGAACTCGTCGATCTTTGCCGGGAACCGTTCGAGAAACTCATTCACCGCCTCGTGAAATCCGCGCGCAAGGTCTTCGCGAAGTCCGCCGATGCGAATATAGCTCGGGAAAAATCGGAACCCCGCCATGAGCTCGTTGATGTTCATCAACAGCTCGCGCTCGCGGACGCAATAGAACAGCATCGACACGGCGCCGATTTCCAGCGCGTGCGTGCCCAGCCAGATCAGGTGACTCGAAAGGCGCTGCAGCTCCGCGATGAGCACGCGGATGTCTTTTACCCGCTGCGGCATGTCGAGACCGAGCAACTTCTCGACGCAGAGGGCGTACGACAGGCTATTGGACTGCGCCCCGAGATAGTCCATCCGCTCGACGAGCGGAATCACCTGCTGCCACTTCTTCTGCTCTGCAGTCTTCTCGATACCCGTGTGGAGATAACCGATCGTGGGCATCGCTGATTGGATGATCTCGCCATCGAGCTCCAACACCAGACGCAGCACACCATGCGTGCTGGGGTGCTGTGGCCCCATGTTTACAGTCATCGTTTCGGTGCGAAGTTCTGCCATGTCCATCCTGGCTCACGGCCTTAAGCCCTAAGCCCTAAGCCCTAAGCCCTAAGCCTTAAGCCCTTAGCCATCGCCGTCAGTGAGTCCTCTTCACCCGATCCCGTACGATATTGGCCCTGAACTCGGCCTCGCTAATCTCGAGCGGCTCATACGTCTGCGTCGTCTTTCGAATCTGGACCGGATAGTCCTTCCGAGCCGGGTGCCCTTCCCAGTCATCCGGCATCAACAAGCGGCGCAAATCGTCGTGGCCGTCGAAGACGATGCCAAACATGTCCCACACTTCACGTTCCGGCCAGGCCGCACCCCGCCACACACTCTGCACTGTTGGGACCGATCCGTTGACCGAGACGCGCACTTTCAAGCGGAGGTGGCTGCGGTTCGAAATCGACAGCAGGTGGTACACCACCTCGAAGCGCGGATCCCTCGGAAGGTAGTCCGCCGCGGTCACCTCGATCAGGACGTTGAATTGCAACGACGGGCTGTCACGCAAGGCAAGACAGGTCTCGACGAGCCGATCGGCCGGGACGTAGATCGCAGCGAAGTCTATGCTGTGTCCAACTTCGTACGACGCGCCGGGGACTAGTGGCGCGAGGATCTCGATAATCGCAGCGGAGTCCATTGGGACGACTGGTGCAGCCTTCGTCAAGCCCGCGATCGGCCGATCTTTTGCTGCAGCTGAACGATACCGTAAATGAGTGACTCGGGCCGCGGTGGACAACCCGGAACGAAGACGTCAACCGGTACCACCTGGTCCACTCCCTGAACGATGGCGTAGTTGTCGAAAACACCACCAACCGAGGCGCATGCGCCCATCGAGATGACCCACTTCGGGTCTGGCATCTGGTCGTAGACCCGGCGCATGGCGGGCGCCATCTTTCGAGACAGACGGCCGGCGACAATCATCAAGTCGGATTGCCGGGGTGAGCCGCGGAACACCTCAGCGCCAAACCTCGCGACGTCATATCGGCTGGCCACCATCGCCATCATTTCGATGGCGCAGCACGCCAGCCCGAACTGGGCCGGCCAGATAGCGGAACGGCGCGCCCATTGGACCAGCCACTCGAATTTTGTCGTCAGGATGGGAAGCTCGGGGTCGAGTCCGTGATCGTGGGTGTCGCTGTGAGGCATGAGTGGCGCCCTACGCCGCCTTCCGCTGGGCCTGTCCTCGACGAACGGCGACTGGCCCCCAATCGAGCACACCTTTTCGCCACACGTAAACGTAGCCGACGAGCAGGATCAAGAAGAATGTGACGATCTGGAAGAAGCCGAACCACCCGAGACCGCGGAGAGCCAGCGCCCACGGATAAAGAAATGCGATCTCGATATCGAAGAGCAGGAAAATCATCGCCACGAGATAGAACTTGACGGAGTGGCGCTCACGCGCATCGCCGACGGCCGGCATGCCACATTCGTACGGTGCGAGCTTTTCCGGAGTCGGATTCTTTGGGCCGAGCAGCAGGGAGAGTCCGATCATGACTCCGGCGAACCCAAGGCCAAGGGCGATCATGATCACTACGGCGAGCCAGCCGTCCAACATCCTGAAGCCTCTACTGCCGATTCGCGCGGCGTGCTACAGATGACCGTGCTTGTGAAGAGTTTCGCAAACAAGTTCATGCTATAGAACCATCGTGCAAAGGTCAATTTCTCGATGAAGGTCGCGTGGTTCCGTCCAAAACCGCCAGAGCCGTCAGATCCGATCGATGACACCGGTGCGGTCATCGCCTCCTTGCGCGCCGTTCACACCATCGACATCGTCGACGCCGCGCGGGCACACGATTTCGTTTGGATGCAGGCACGCGGCACGTACAGACCTGTGCGTCTACGAGATCGGCAATGCGCCGAACCGACACTTCATCTGGCCGTACCTCCTCCACTTCCCCGGTGTGCTCGTCCTGCGAACAGCGTCTCTCTACGACGGCAGGGCCGCGATCCTCAGCCGGGAGCACCGTCTGGACGACTGCGGCACCGAGATGGCATTCAGCGGAGCCAGTCGCCGAATCACGGCCCGGTGGAACAGCGCGCGCGGCACGTGGCCCATGCTGCGCGTGCCCCTCCTGGCGTCCCGCCTGACGGTCGTGTGCGACGCCGCACTGGCCGACTCGCTCCAACGCGATTACGAGGGAGCGCGTGTTCGCTATGCACCGGTAGGAGTGCCTGGGCCGGAGAGCCAGGACGTCACCGGAGGCCCGCATGCCTTCGCGCCAGCCGATGCCACCGCGCGCCCCCTCACCATCGGCGTGGTGGATCCGACGCGCGGGGCGGCCGTTCACCGGGCCGTACAACGGGCTCAGGCAGCGGGCGCCAGCATCACTCTGCTCACCGATCCGGACGTGAACCGTGTGCTGCGCGAGGCCGACGTGATCCTTTCGCTCCATTGGCCCTCCGGCGGAGAACCCCTGACGGCCGCGCATCTTGGAATGGCGGCAGGCAAACCCGTCGTCGTTTCCGAAACGCGGACGACCGCCGCGTGGCCGGCACTCGACCCGCAGACATGGCAACCGCGCGATGGGAGGTCGGGTGAACCACCGATCGTCGTTTCCATCGACCCGCGTGACGAGGAACACTCGTTGATGCTCGCAATGCGACGGCTCTCGACCGATCAGGTGCTTCGGGGCTCTCTCGGCCGCGCAGCCCGCGCGTGGTGGGAGGAAAACGCGACGCCACGGCGTGCCGTCAAGGCGTGGATGGACATCCTCCAGGAGGCCGTGGCACTCGAGCCTCCCGCGCGTCCTCAGAATTGGCCGTCACACTTGCCTTCCGACGGCACTGAACGGGCGCGAGCGATCCTGAGCGAGTTCGGGGTGAGCGTGGACTTCCTGTCGTGACTCAACCACGTGGTTAGCGGTGCTCCCACGGATACCCCGGCTCCGTGGTCAGCCTTCCGTCATCAACGGGCATCCCCATCGAGAAGTGATAGAGGCTCTGCCATTCGTGGCCGGACAGTCCAAGCGTGTCGTGGACCGGGTCGTCGTAGAAGCAACCGATGCCTGTGCTCCGGGCGCCGGCAGCTTCAGCTTCCAGATAGAGCACTTGCCCTATCAGACCGCATTCCCAGAACAGGCGACGATAGAACCACTCGCCGCGCTCGCGAAGAGATGACTCGAGACGCGCCACCATACCGAGGCTGAAAAACCCGGCACCCGCAATGTCCTGGTCGCACGAAAGCCTGCTTGCTTCCCATGTCACGTCCAGGGGAACGAGGAGAAAGAGACCAGTCGAAGCGTTCGGGTCGTTCGGATCGTTCGCGTTCACGGGTTCCCAAAGGAAATCCTGCCGCATTGCGGCGCGCCACTCACTGAGCACCGCCGGGGCCCGCAGGTACGCGTAGATCCCGGGCGCTTGACCTTCGACGCGATGGACGAACAGAACCAGGTGAACGTGCGGCGGCCAGTCGATCGCGTCCCACGGCGGCGAAATGGGATCGAGACGCCGCAACATCGAGAGGAAACTCGCGCGCGGCAGCATCGAGCGCCCGTCGAAAGCCACGGCGCTGCGCCGACCGAGAATGATGTTCCTGGCGTTTGCGAACTCCCAACTCCCAACTACTGACGCTTGTCCAACACCCAACAGGTCCGGCTTTGGAGGTTGGACAAGCGCTAGCGGTTGGGAGTTGGGAGTCGACGATAGTCCCGGGTACCTCGTCGACGCCTCAACACGCTCGATGACGGGCCACTCGACGCGGTCGGCGCTCAAGCGGTTTGCCGTTCCATTCCATTCGGCGGCATGCGCTGCGCTGACGAGTGTGTCGGGATTGGCGGCCAGCCACGGCGCGAGCTCGTCTGGCGTGACGATCGCGATGCATTCGGGGAACTCGGGCTCGGCGGAGCCGAAGTCGGGGGCGCGATCGAGGCCAAGCAGCGCGGCAAGATCACTGTCCGACCAACGCGGCAACAAGGCGAGCTTCCATCCAAGGAGGCCCGCCGCAAATCTCAGCGTTCCAATGGCATGCCCCACGTCATGCTGACAGTAGCGGAAAGCCCGTTCGCCATACTTCCAGGCCTCGCGCCAGTGAATCGAGGTCAGCGCGACCAGAAAGCCCCTCGCGCCACCGCCGAACTCGCGCCAGGCCTGGTCGCCCAGGACCGACCGTCCTTCAATGAGGTGCGCCTGCGGTGCGTAGTGTCCGACCCGGCCTTCCCACACGATGTACGCCTCGGTCGGATGCAGGTTCCCGCTGGATGGATTGACGCGAAGGGCCCAGCGGGATGCTCGGTACTGCTTCCACGCCGACAGCCCCATCGAGCAACGAAGAAACTCGCCGAGGGATCCGAGATCGATCCCCGCTGGGACCGCGCCGGCTTCATAGAGAGAAGCGAAGGGCACGCCAGCGGCCACCTCGTCGTGCCGCAGCTCTGTTACCGGCGTGCCTGCATAGCGGCGGAATGGATCGGGCTGCGTGGCCCAGTCCAGGTATCCGAGCGAGCGCGCAAACCGGTTGAAATGGTGCTTGGTGACGTCGTGGTATTCGAGCGCGGACAAGGCCTAAGGCTCAGGGCTTGGGGCTTGGGGCTCAGGGCTTAGGGCTAGGGCTTAGGGCTCATGGCTCAGGGCTCAGGGCCTCAGGGCTCAGGCTTGTGGGTGACGCCCAACGCTCGAGCCTACTTCGACAACGCCTTGAGACGCTTGTCGATTTCAGCGACCGCCTGAGTCAGCTGTTGTTTTCGCGCCGGATGCGTGGCCAGCTCGAGCTGCCGCTGCATCTCTGTCTTGGCGAGTCGCAGGGACTCCACCTGACGCGCCCGCTCCGGATCGATACCTGGAGTTGCCTGGCGCGCCTGCCGCTTCTCTTGTTCTCGCTCTTCCATTCGCTCGGCGAGGCGGGATTCCGCGTCGACGAGTCCTTCTCCGGAGTCACCCATAGTCGTGTCTCGGCCCTCTCCTAGCTGGTGGCTATTAGCTCGTAGCTATTAGCTGGTAGTGGTTAGTCAGCTTTTGGGTCCTTGCTACCGGCTACCAGCTATCGATTATATGTTCGCAAACTAAAATCATTGTCGTGAAACGCGCGCCCGACCTCTTCCACACGATCGTGCGCGAGTGGTTCGACACCTCGTTTCCCTCACCGACGACGCCGCAGCAACTCGGCTGGCCAGCCATCGCTCGAGGAGAATCCACACTCATCCTCGCGCCAACCGGCAGCGGCAAGACGCTGACTGCATTTCTCTGGTGCCTCAATCGCCTGGTCTTCGCGCCGCTCCCTCCGGCGCTCCAGCGTTGCCGCGTTCTCTACGTCTCGCCGCTCAAGGCGCTGGCCGTGGACGTCGAACGAAACCTGCGCGTGCCTCTGGCCGGCATCGCCGATCTCGCCCACCGGCGCTGCGCGGCGGTCACGATACCAGAGATCGCCATCCGAACCGGCGACACTCCTGCCCGCGAAAGGGCTCGTTTTCTTCGTACACCAGCCGACATTCTGATTACTACGCCGGAGTCGCTGTTTCTGTTACTCACGTCCAACGCCCGCGCTCGCCTCGCATCGATCGACACGGTGATCGTCGACGAGATCCATGCACTCGTCCCCGGCAAACGCGGCGCGCATCTCGCGCTCTCCCTGGAGCGGCTGGAAGCGCTACACGGGGATGGAAAGAATGGGCCAATCCAACGCATTGGCCTCTCGGCTACACAGCGGCCGCTCGATGAGGTTGCGCACTTTTTAGGTGGCCTGGAGCCACGTCCGGCTCGCCAGTCTGAGAAACAGCCCGCCAAGATCCGGCACATCCGAAGCCGTATCCCGCTCGACGAGGTCGAAGCCGAGCTTCACAACGAGTTCGCGTCTGGATCTGTTCGAGGTCCGGACGGCTTCCGACCAGTCACCATCGTGGACGCCTCGGAAAGAAAGAAGCTAGCGCTCCGTATTGAGATGCCAGTCGACGACTTGGCAAGGCTTGCCAGGACAAAGACCGAGCCGGCCAATCAACCCGCGCCAGCCAGGGGACCAGCATCGATGTGGTCATCGGTTCACCCTCGGCTTCTCGAGCTCATCCGAACACACCGGTCCACGCTGGTTTTCGTCAACAGCCGGCGACTCGCCGAGCGCCTGGCGGCGGCGCTGAACGAGCTGGCTGGCGAGCCACTGGTTCGAGCGCACCACGGGTCGCTCGCCCGGGAAACACGGACCGAGGTGGAAGAGCTTCTCAAAGCCGGCGAGATCAAAGCCCTCGTCGCCACCTCGTCGCTCGAGCTGGGCATTGACATGGGCGCGATCGACCTCGTCATCCAGATTGCAGCGCCCCCCTCTGTCGCAAGCGGTCTCCAGCGCATTGGACGAGCCGGCCATCGCGCCGGCGCCATCAGCGAAGGGGTCATCGTTCCGAAATTTCGCGGCGACCTCGTGGCGTGCGCCGCCGTTTCGCGTGCGATGCACGAGGGACGCGTCGAAGCCACTCGCTATCCACGAAATCCGCTCGACGTGCTGGCCCAACAAATCGTCGCCATCGTCGCCGAGGACACGTGGCCGACCGATCGACTTCTTGCCCTTGTGCGGCAAGCCGCACCGTTTGCCGACCTCAGCTCTCGGGTTTTCGAGGGCGTCCTGGACATGCTTTCAGGACGCTACCCCTCTGACGACTTCGCTGAACTTCGCGCGCGGGTCACATGGGACCGGGCAAGAGACACAGTAACGGGCAGGGACGGCGCCAAGCGGGTGGTGATTGCCAATGCGGGCACCATTCCCGATCGAGGCCTCTACGGCGTGTTCCTGGCAGGCGCCGAGCGTCCCGTGCGCGTCGGTGAACTGGACGAAGAGATGGTGTTCGAGACACGAGTCGGCGACGCCTTCACCCTGGGCGCATCAACCTGGAGGATCGAAGAAATCACGCACGACCGCGTGCTCGTGACGCCGGCCCCCGGGGTGGCTGGCAGAACGCCGTTCTGGCACGCGGACCAAGCGGGAAGGCCGGTGGAGCTCGGACTGGCGATTGGTGCGCTCGTCCGTGAGCTTCGCAGGATGCCCGGACCTGCGGCCGTGGATCGTCTCGTACGGCAGCACGACCTGGAGGGAGCCGCCGCAGAGCAGCTGCTGCGCTATCTGTCAGATCAGGCCGCGGCCGGCGCGGTACCCGACGACCGCACTGTGGTCATCGAGCGGTGTCTGGACGAAATGGGCGACTGGCGCGTGTGCCTGCTGTCGCCGCTCGGCAGTCGCATTCACGCGCCCTGGGCGATGGCCGTGACGGCTCAGATTCGCAGTCTCACCGGACTGAACGTCGAGGTCATGTGGGGCGACGAGGGCTTCGTTGTCCGCTTTCCGGAAAGCGAAGCCCCACCCGATCCCGCGTTGCTGCTGCCGGACCCGGAGGAAGTCGAATCGCTCCTGCTCCAGCAGCTCGGCTCGACGTCGCTCTTTGCCGCTCGATTCCGTGAAACAGCCGCGCGTGCGCTCCTGCTGCCACGACGCCGGCCGGGAATGCGGACGCCGCTGTGGCAACAACGGAAGCGAGCCGCCGATCTGCTCTCGGTGGCATCTCGATTCGGCTCGTTCCCCATGCTGCTCGAGACGTATCGCGAAATACTGCGCGACCACTTCGACGTGCCGGCGCTCGTCGAAACGCTCGCGAAGATTTCGGCCCGCACGCTCCGAGTGGCGACGATCGATTCCAAGACGCCCTCACCGTTCGCCGCTTCGTTGCTTTTCAACTACGTCGCCAACTACATCTACGATGGCGACCAGCCGCTCGCCGAGCGCCGCGCTCAAGCGCTGTCGGTCGATCAATCTCAACTGCGAGAGCTCCTTGGTGATGCAGAGCTACGCGAACTGCTCGATCCTGACGCCATCGTCGCGATCGAGCGCCGCCTGCAGCACCTCGACGAGAAATACCACGTGCGCACGCGCGATGCTCTGCACGATTTGCTAATTCGCATCGGCGACCTGTCGGCACACGAGGTCGAACAACGAAGCGCTTTGAATGACGCTGGGGCGGCCATCGAGGAGTTGGCCCGCGACCACCGGATTCTCCTGCTGACGATTGCCGGTGAGTGCCGCTACGCCGCCGTCGAGGATGCCGCCCGATTTCGCGACGGGTTAGGTGTGACGCTTCCGGACGATGTACCGGAGGCGCTGCTGGAGCCGGTTCGAGACCCTGCCGGAGATCTCGCACTGCGCTACGCGCGATCGCACGGTCCGTTCACAACCTCCGACGTGGCCGCGCGATTCGGCCTCGACCCGGCGGTCGCGGAGCAACTCCTGATCCGGCTGAAGGAGGCCGGCCGCATTCTCGAGGGCGAGTTCCGTCCGGGTGGGACCACACCCGAATGGGTCGAGCCTGGCATACTGCGAAGCCTCCGCCACCAGTCGCTCGCCAAACTGCGCCGCGACATCGAACCGGTCGACGCGAGCGCTCTCGGCCGTTTTCTGCAATCGTGGCATGGTATCGGACTGGAACGCCGAGGTGGAGAGGCGTTGCTCGACGCGGTCGAGCAACTTCAGGGCGCCGCAGTGCCGGCGTCGATGCTCGAGAGTGACATTCTTCCTGCCCGCGTGTCGGACTATCAACCTGCCATGCTGGACGCACTCATGGCGACCGGTGAGGTTCTCTGGCTCGGCGTCGAGCCCCTGGGCGAGCGAGATGGCCGAGTGGCGCTGTATTTGACGGATCATCTGGCGCGTCTGCGAGCCCCAGTCTTAGGCGCTCGGAATGAAGGAGCGTCCCGCGAAAACGAAATCCTCCGCTTTCTGCAGTCGCGCGGCGCCTCGTTCTTCGGCGCGATTCACCAGGAGACCGGGGGCGGATTCCCGCAGGAAACGGTTGACGCGCTCTGGAAGCTCGTGTGGCAGGGCCTGGTCACCAACGATACGCTCCACCCGCTGCGCGCATACGGACGGGCCACGGAAGCCCGCGCGAGCCGACGAAACAGTCAGGGTCAGGGCTTTCGTTCGCGGCGCCTCGTTCCGCCGAGCGCCGAGGGACGCTGGTCGCTCGTTGCCTCACCAAGCGCACCACCGTCTCCAACGGAATGGGCGACGGCGACGGCTCGGCAGCTTCTCGCGCGGCACGGGGTCGTTACACGGGAGACGGTGACTGCGGAGGCCGTATCCGGCGGCTTCTCGGCCGTCTACCAGGCCCTGAAAGCGATGGAGGAACGCGGCCGGATTCGACGCGGTTACTTCGTCGCCGGTCTCGGCGCGGCGCAATTTGCGACGCCTGAGGCGCTCGACTCGATCCGCTCGCGCCGGGAGCCGCCAGATGAGCCGAGCACGATCGCCCTTGCCGCCACCGACCCCGCGAACCCCTATGGCTCGGTGGTCAAGTGGCCGGACGTCGCCGCAATCCAGGGCGGCGAGCCCAGTGAAACGCCGGTAGAGACTGGGCGCGGACCCACGCGCACGGTCGGCTCGGTCGTCATATTAGTTGACGGTGCGGCCGCGGCTTACTTGAGGCGAGGCGAACGAGAGCTGCTGCTCTTCCTCCCCGAAAGCGAGCCGTTACGCTCGCGCGTCGGCCGCGAGGTCGCGCGCATGCTGCTGCGCATCGCCGCATCACATGAGGAAGGCCGTAGAGGCATGCTCATCGCGGAGATCGATGGTGCACCAGCGACCGATCACCGAGTGGCCCGTCTGTTTGTCGAGGAAGGCTTTCTCGCCACAGGAATGGGACTGCAGGCGCGAGTGGGGCGGCAACCAAACACGTGATGGTTCGCAGTGCTCGGGTGCTCGGGTGCTCGGGTTCCGGTGCTCGGGTTCCGGTTCTCAGGTTCTTAGGTTCGGGTTCTTCGGTGCACTTGAGAACCAATGCACCTGAGAACCGGAACCCGAGCACTCAAGCACCTCGAGAACCCGAGCACCGTTGCTGTTCTGCTCTGGTAGCATATGCGCACATGGCCGCGCAGTGCTCTTTCGACGTGACTTCGAATGTGGACCTTCAAGAGGTAGACAACGCGCTCAATCAGGCGCGCAAGGAAGTGGCCCAGCGATACGATTTCAAGGGCGCAAAGGCCTCGATCGATTTTGATCCCAAGGATTCGAAGCTGGTTCTCGTGGCCGACGACGAGTTCAAGCTGAACGCGTTGTGGGAGATCGTACAAACGCGTCTGGTCCGGCGAAACGTACCCGTCCGGAACCTCACGAGGGGGACCGCGACGCCGGCGGCCAACACCACTGTCCGGCAGGAGATCTCGCTGCAGCAAGGCATCCCCTCTGAAAAGGCCAAGGACATCGTCAAGTTCCTCAAAGACAGGAAGCTCCGAAAGGTTCAAGCCTCGATTCAAGGAGACCAGCTCCGCGTCACGTCGGCATCGAAGGACGAGCTCCAGGAGGTCATGCGGCTCCTTCGGGAGCAGGATTTCGGTGTCGCGCTTCAGTTTGGGAACTACCGCGAATAGACCCACCTGGTCGCGGAGGGCTCTGCAGTCGTGCTGTCGCTAGCTCTGCTCCTCTTGGCGCTGCTCCTGGCATGGCTGTTATTCGTCATGCTGTTTTCACCGCGTATCGACTACAAGGTCACTGTCCCTCTTCGGCCCGACAGCGACGACCTCTATCGCATTATCCAGGCCACGTGCCAGGCTCGCGTCCACGGACAGAATCGCGTCGAGATCATCACGAACGGCGCGCAGTTCTATCCGGCGATGCGCAAGGCAATTCGGGAAGCGAAGGCCTCCATCAATCTCGAGGCCTACATTTTCGAGCCAGGCGACGTTGCCGACATGCTCATCGACGCGATGGTCGAGCGGGCGCGCGCGTCAGTCGAGGTGCGCTTGGTGCTGGATGCGGTTGGCAGCATGTCAATGGGAGGAGGGGCCTTGGCGCGGCTGACGAACGCCGGATGCCAGGTCAACTTCTATCAGCCGCTCAGATGGCATCGATTGCACCGCCTCAACAACCGGACCCACCGCGAGCTGCTCATCATTGACGGCCGCGTCGCGTTCACCGGAGGCGCCGGCATTGCGGACTGGTGGCTGACATCAATTGGCAGCAAGCCGCCCTGGCGCGACACGATGGCGCGCATCGAAGGGCCAATCGTCGCAGCGCTTCAGGGCGTCTTTGCGGAAAACTGGCTCGAGTGCTGCGGAGAGATCCTTACCTCACCGAGCGATTGGCCGCGGCTCGAACACGCAGGATCGACCGAGGCGATGCTCGTCAAGAGCTCGCCGTCGGATCGAGCCACTGTGTCTCGGGTTGTGTTCCAGATGCTGATGGAGGGCTCGGTCAGCACAGTGGACATCAGCACGCCGTATTTCCTTCCGGACCGCGCGCTGCGCCGCACGCTCGTGCGCGCCGCCGAGCGGAATGTGGGCGTCTCGGTCCTCGTGCCCGGCCGATTGACCGACCAGCGCTTCGTCCGTCTCGCCAGCCGCCGCATGTACGGCGAGCTGCTTCATGCCGGCGTCCGCATCTACGAGTACCGTCCTGGCATGACCCACGTGAAGGCCCTGATGGTGGACGACACGTGGGCGCTCATCGGCACGACCAACGTCGACAACCGCTCCTTCGAGCACAACGACGAGGTCAACGTGGCGTTTCGCGAGTCGGCCGTTGCCGCGAGGCTGCGTCGTGACTTCCAAGCCGATCTGCAGTTGAGTGATGAAGTCACGCTCGACGCCTGGCAGCATCGGCCATGGCTCGAAAAGCTCGTCGGCCCCATCTGCTGGATCCTGGAACGCCAGCAATAGGGAAATCGGGCACCGCTGTCACACCTGGTTCCGCTGTCGCTCCTGCATCCTCTGGCGACGCTGCTGCAAGCGAGCCTCACGCTCGGCTCGAAGCTTCTGGGCTTGGTCCTGCTGCGCGGGTGTCAGAACACCCCAGACATCCGCATGCAAACGCGCCTGAAGCAGCGCGATTTCCGTCTGCGCGTCCGCCAAGGCTTGCGTGGTGGAGCGGATCAGGCTTTCGTCGACGGGGACCTTCTCAACGGCAGCACGCTGCGCGGTGAGCGCCTCTCGAAGCCGCTCTGCCGCGGCGCGCGACTCGTCGCGACTTCCTTCACGAATTTCGCGAACCTGCTGCCGCTGGGCGTCAGTGAGGTTCAGTTCGCCAAGCGGCAGCGCCAGACCGCCCATCGGGCCCATGAGTCCCATCGGGCCGCCGGCGGCTAGACCGCCGCCGCGACCGGCCGGACCCCTGCCCCGCCCCTGCGCGAATCCCACGCCGCTTGCGACCAGGCCGATGACGACTGCGCTTCCTATCAACGATCGAAAACCAATCATGTGTGCCTCCACGGAGTTTCTTGCTTCTAACTATTTGACGGCATCCCGTCGTGTCACGCGCACGAGAAGGTTGTGACACTTCTGTGACAACTGGGAACGTGCTCGACCAAACTCCCAACTCCCAACTTCTACTTGTCCAACTCCCAACTGATTGGGAGTTGGTCACGCGTCAGAGGTTGGGAATTGGGAGTGACATCCGCGACGCTCTGGGCTGAAGCCCCCGCCCCCGCGCAGGCTGAAGCCTGCGCGCTACAAGCGCCCTGTCGCCACACCGTAGCGCGGGGGCTTGAGCCCCCGCGTCGCGTTACTCATACCGGAGGGCCTCTATCGGATCCAGCGCGGCGGCCTTCCTGGCCGGATAGAACCCAAAAAACACGCCGGTTGCCGCGGCCACACCGAACGACAGCAGCACGGAGTTCATGGTCACCACGGTCGACCACTTCATCACTTGGCTCACGCCATAAGCGCCGGCAAGCCCCAGCAAGACTCCAATGACCCCGCCCGCCAGGCTCAGCACGATGGACTCGACGAGGAATTGCGTGAGGACGTCGAGATCGCGGGCCCCGACCGACAGCCGGAGCCCGATCTCGCGCGTGCGTTCGGTCACGGAGACAAGCATGATGTTCATGATTCCAATTCCACCGACGATGAGCGACACCGCCGCGATTCCGGCCAGTAAGTAGGTCATCGTGTCGGTCGTGGACGTCAGCATCGAAGTCATCTCGGCCTGCGTGCGAACGCCAAAATCGTCGTCTGACCCTTCCTGAATGCGGTGGCGCGTGCGGAGCAGCGACGTGATGTCCTGCGACACCCTGTCGAGGGAAACGCCGTCTTCCGCCGAGATCGTGATTCCGGTGATGTGCTGAATGCCGAGCAGCCGCTTCTGGACAGTTGTATACGGCACGATGACGGTATCGTCCTGGTCCTGGCCCATCGCCGCCTGACCCTTGCTGGTCAGGACACCGATGACGCGGAATGGTTGGTTCTTGATGCGGATCGTCGCACCCACAGGATCGCCCCCCACACCAAATAGCTGATCCCGTGTCACGGAACCAAGGACGGCCACCTTTGCTGCACTCGACACCTCCTGAGCCGTGAAGAAGCTGCCGAGCTCCGTCGGCCAGGACCTGATGGACGGCAGTTGCTCGCCGGCGCCCTGAACCTGCGTATTCCAGTTCGCCGTTTCAGCGACGACCTGCGTGCGTGTACTCGTGCCGGGCGAGAGATACCGGATGCCCGACACCTCACGCCTGATCGCCTCGGCATCGTCATCGGTCAGCGTCGTCACAGCCCCTTGTCCCTGTCGCACCGGGCCAAAACCGCCGGAACCGGCGTTCACCGTCACGATGTTCGAGCCCGCGCTTCGGATTTGGGTTTCGATCGACGTGCGGGCGCCGGTGCCGATGGCCACCATGATGATGACGGCCGCCACACCGATGATCATGCCGAGCGCGGTGAGCGCGGTTCGCATGGCGTTTCGCTGAAGGGCCTTGATCGCGACCACACATGTCATCAGAAGGTTCACGCGGCCTCCTCTTGAAGCTGCGCCAGCTCAGTTGACGCGCTGCGTTGGTTGACGACTTCGTGGTCGCTTCGCACGCGACCATCTCGGAACGCCACGATGCGCGTACCGTATTCAGCGATGTCGGGCTCGTGCGTCACGAGGACGATGGTGAGACCCTTCTCGACGTTCAGGCGTTGAAGGATGCCCATGACTTCAATGCTCGTCCGCGTATCGAGATTGCCAGTCGGTTCGTCGGCCAGGAGCAGCCTGGGGTTGTTCACGAGGGCGCGGGCGATGGCGACGCGCTGCTGCTGGCCACCCGACAATTGATTCGGATGATGCCCGAGGCGATCGGCAAGGCCAACTGCCGCCAGCGCGTCGATGGCACGCGCGCGACGCGCCTTCGCCGCAACCCGGCCCGCATACAGGAGAGGCAGCTCGACGTTCTCGACGGCGCTCGTGCGCGGCAGCAGATTGAATCCCTGGAATACGAACCCGATCTCCCGGTTCCTGACCCGCGACAATTCGTGCTTGCCGAGCGTCGAGACATCCTGGCCGTTCAACAGGTACTGGCCATCCGTCGGCCTGTCGAGGCACCCGAGCAGATGCATGAAGGTGGACTTTCCCGACCCCGAGGGCCCGGTGAGCGCCACGAACTCTCCTGGGGCGACCTCGAGCGTCACGCCCCGAAGTGCGCGGACCTTCAGTTCGCCAAGGTCGTACGTCTTCGTCAGATCACGAACCGAGAGGAGCGGACTTGTCCGGTTGACCTCGTTCATCGTCCGACTCCTCGCGCGGCCCCGCCCGCCGTACTTTGACGGTTGCCGCCGTTTCCATTCCCGCGACCTCGGCCGCCAAATGGCAGCAACGGCGACGCGTTCGTCTGTGTCACGGCGCCGGCTTGCGCCGTGCCGGTCACAACCTGCATCGTCTCGGCGAGCTCTCCATTGAGGATTGCAGTGGTCGTACCGTCGCTTAGCCCTTCACGCACTTCGAGCGGCTGTGGCCGGCCCTCGCGGAGCACCCATACGCGCGCGCCCTCACGTCCCGGCCGGAACCGCAGCGCCGAGCTCGGCACGCGCAGCACGTTATCCGCGCGGGCGATCTCGACGGTCACGTTTGCCGTCATGCCCGGCTTCAACTTCAAGTCCGGATTCGGCACGTCGATGATCGTCACGTAACTCACCACGTTGGATTCGACGACGGGGGCCAGCCGCACCTGTGAAACCCTTCCCGAGAACCGATCCTGCGGGTAGGCATCGACTCTGAACACCACGGGCTGCCCAGCGCTGATGCGCCCGATATCGGACTCGTCGATGCTGGCGTTCACCTGCATGTGCGCGAGGTCTTTCGCGATCACAAAGAGCGTCGGGGCTGACGTGCTTGCCGCCACGGTCTGCCCAACATCCACATTGCGCGAAATCACGATCCCGTCGATTGGCGCCCGGATGATGCTGTGGCCCAAGTTGACCTGTGTCTGATTGAGCGAGGCCTGCGCTTGCGCGACCTGCGCTTCGGCTGATTTCACCGACGCTCGAGCCAGCCGCGCGTTGGCCTCCGCCGTCTCCAGATCGGTTTTGGGAATCAACTGCCTGTCCCATAGCTCGTGGGCGCGCTGCAGCTTGACCTCGGCGTCGTCAACCGACACACGCGCGCGCTCCGTGTCGGCCTGGAGCCGAAGAAGCGAGGCCTGCGCCTGCTCGACCTGCGTCTCAAAGAGCGACGGCTCCAACCGAGCGACGATCTGGCCGGCTTTGACGCGGGAGTTGAAGTCGGCCTCGAGGGACTTGATCGTGCCGGACACCTGAGTGCTGACCTCGACGGTCTCCACGGCTTGGAGCGTCCCAGTGGCTTCCACGGTCGCGATAACGTCGCCGCGTGTGACCCCCGCTGTCGTAAAGGCCGTCACCGGGGCACTACCTGTGCTGGTGTAGTACGCCGCCAGTGATACGGTCACGGCCGCAATGACGACAACGATGAGTAAGAGTCGCTTTCTCATATCTTATTGGACGGTGCGGACATGAGCGATTCGTGACTCACCCGTGACAAATGGGTGGCAACATGAGGGGGGCCGTGGCGTGTCACTCTTTTGTCACATTCGCGCCACTCCAGCACCACGACGAGCGCGTGGAATAGATCGGATAGATCAGCATGGAACGACCCGCCAGTGGGACAACGGTGCTTGTCGTCGAAGACGAGTCCAACATCCGGGAGCTGATTTGCCTTCACCTCCGACTCGAGAACTTTGTCTGCGTGGAATCAGAAGAGGGCACGAATGCCCTCGAGCTTGCTAGGTCGCGACGCTTCGATCTGATCATCCTCGACCTGATGCTTCCCGGGCTGGACGGGGTGACGCTCTGCCGGGCGATCCGGCGCGAATCGCTGAATACAGACACGCCCGTCCTGATGCTCACCGCGCGGCGTGAGGAATCGGACAAAGTCGTGGGGCTCGACAGCGGCGCTGATGACTACGTGACAAAGCCGTTTGGCGTCCGCGAGCTGATGGCACGCGTCCGCGCGTTGCTGCGCCGCGCGCAGGGCCAACCAGCGACAGCGACAGGAGAGCAAACAAAGCCGATCACGTACAAACACATCGAGGTTGATCCCGCTCGGCGCCGTGTTCGCGTCGGCTCGCGCGACGTGGATCTGACCAACAACGAGTTCCAGCTTCTATACGTACTCCTGTCGAACCCTGGGATCGTCTTCAGCAGAGAGGCGCTGCTCGCACGCGTGTGGAAGGATGAGACGTTCGTCACTGTTCGCAGTGTGGATACGCTGGTCAAGCGCCTTCGAAAAAAGATCGAGGCGAACACCACCGACCCAGATGTGATCCAGACCGTGTGGGGCGCCGGCTACAAGGCCGCAGATGTCTAGACCGCGCTGGCATCGAAGCCTCTATTGGCGCATCGCGCTTGGCCTGTTCGCATTCCTCGCCTTGATGCTTGCCGCCGAGGGAGGACTCTTCCTCTGGATGACCGATCGGATCGCTGGCTCAATGCCGGCTCGATCGCCACGCCGGCTCGCCGAACTGATCGCATCGGACGTCGGCGCACGGCTCGCATCGGATCCCTCGCTCAACCTCGAGCAATACGTTCGCGATCAATACGGACAAGTATTTCAGACGTTTCTCGTGATCCTGCGCGATGGCCGCATCGTCTCCAATCACGACGACGTGCCCGAGGACCTGATCGAGATCGTCCGGGCAGAGGCGGAGTTCAGAGCCTTTGCAGGTCGCCTGGGTGGATTCGGTGGGCGACGCGGCCGTCGGCCGCCAATTCCCGACGGCGCCAATGCGCCTCAACGTAGGGAAGGTCCTGACCCATTGCCAGAACCGGAGGACCTCCCGAGGCGCCCGCCGCGATTACGCGGTGAGTTCGCGCCGATCGTCGTAGCCGGCGCGCCCATCGGACGTGTTGCCATCTTGCCGGGCGGGCCTCCCTTCTCTCGCATCGTTCGGGAACTTGGGCCTACGGCGGGACTACTGGCAGGTGCGGTTCTCATTGTCGGCACGACATTGATTGCGATCCTCGTCTTCGGACCGGCGCGACGACGGCTTAAAGGTGTGCAGGAGGCGACCGCGCGGCTTGGGGGAGGCGACCTGACCGCTCGCGTGCCGGAACACGGCGGCGACGAGGTTGCGGCGCTAGCGCACTCGTTCAACCTGATGGCCGAAGAGCTCGGCAGCCGAGCTCGTGCGCTCGAAACGTCGGACGCCGCGAGGCGGCAGCTCCTCGCTGACGTGTCGCACGAGCTGATGACGCCGCTCACGGCGATGCGCGGATACATCGAGACCCTCTCGATGTCCGAACTGCAGCTCGATGGAGCGACGCGAGAGCGATATCTGCAGATCGTGCTGGAAGAATCGCATCGTCTCGAGCGGATCATCGGAGATCTGCTCGACCTGGCGCGTCTCGAGGGAGGAGGCACAGCCATGCGCCGCGAGCGCGTGGAGGTCGCAGCACTCTTCGCCCGCGTCGCCGCCAGACACGAACGGGAGCTGCACGAGCGCGGAATCAGGCTCGTGCAGCGCGTGGACCCTGGCGCCGAAGAGGTGACGGGAGATCCCGACCGGCTCGAGCAGGCATTGCAGAACCTTGCGGCAAATGCGCTGCGCCACACTCCGGACGGTGGTGAGATCGTGCTCAGCAGCTCGTCAGTGGAGGAAGACACGCTTCTGACCGTGCGCGACAGCGGCTCCGGGATTCAACCTGAGCACCTGGCGCTCATCTTCGATCGCTTCTATAAAGCCGACTCGGCGCGTAAGGCGGCAGGAGGGAGCGGACTGGGGCTGTCGATCGTGAAGGCGATCGTCGAGCGCCATGGGGGCACGGTTCGTGCGCGCAACGACAATGGCGCGGTGTTCGAAATTACCCTGCCGCGTGGCGCGTAGGTTTTCGGAGCACCGTAGCGCGGCGGCTTGCCTTCGCGCCTCGGCCTCGGCGTCCTCGATGAAGGACGACTGTCGCCGGCGGACGACGCTCTGGGCGCACTCTTTGTGGCTCTGCGCGGGTTGAGATGCAATGGTTTGAGAAACGTCTCGGCACGACCGTTGCGTGCGTCGTTTGCATTTCGTGTGGAGGACCCCGTGAAACTTCGAGTCAAGACTTTGGCGGCCGCGTGTCTGGCTGGCGCGACCATGCTCATGGTCCCAGCCGTCGCGGACGCGCAGGGACATCGAGGCGTCCACGTCGCCCGGCCAAGTAGAACGGTCGTGGTGGGCGCGTACCACCGACCGTTCTACTACAACCCGTGGTACTTCAGCCCGTACAGCGCGTGGTACCCGCCGTACTACGGCTACGCCCCCGTGTTCGACATCACTTCATCGCTGCGCCTGCAGGTGATGCCCCGAGAGACGGAGGTATTCATCGACGGGTACTACGCAGGCACGGTCGACGAATTCGACGGCTTCTTTCAACGGCTGCGCCTCGAGCCAGGCGAGCACCACTTGGAGCTCTATCTGCCCGGCCATCGAAACATTGAGCGGAAGATCTACTTGCAGCCAGGCGGCGAGTTCCGACTGCGCTACACCATGGAACCGATAGCGGCTGGCGACGCTGAGCCCGTAAGGCCTGTCGCCACACCGCCTCCAACCCCGAGCTCGACCGAGCTCCCACCGGCCGGCCCGCCGGGACGACCTGTTCCTGGCCGCCCGAGACCGCGGCCGTCGAATGTCGAGTCCGGCGTCGGAGAGCTCTCCGTGCGAGTTCAGCCTGGTGAGGCAACGATCACGATCGATGGAGAGCAATGGGAGGGCGCGCCAGACAACCAACGCCTTCTCGTGCAGCTAGGCGCGGGCCCGCACCGCGTCGAGATTCGAAAGGATGGCTACCGACCGTATTCAACCGAGGTGACCATTCGCAACGGCGAGACCGCGACGTTGAACGTCGCTTTAACGAGGCCGGAATGAGATCTCCCATTGCGGTCACGGTCGTCGTCTTGCTCGTGGGCGCCACGTCCGCACGAGCGCAGACCTCGCCGGCGCCGGCCGGTCAGGCTCCCCTCGTGTTGGAGCGCATTCACAACCCGTTCGTGGTTGCCCCCGACTACAAGGTCACCGACCTGGACGGCCAGCTGGGTCAGCTCGCCGGCGCGTATGCCGGGCGTCTCCTCGCAGATCAGGTGCTCGTCGGTGGCGCGGCGTACTGGCTAGCCGACGGCCATGACGGCACACGGCTGACGTATGGAGGCGTGCTCGTTGGCTGGTCCTCGTCGCCACAACGATGGTTGCGCTTCGGCGCACGTGGACTGGTCGGAGTGGGTACTGCACGCCTGGAGACGAACTTCGCGGGTCCGCTTGTCCCGGGCGCGCCCCCGCAAACATTTGCGCGCTTTGGATCGCGAGGCGTGCCCGGAGTCCAGAATGCGCCGCGTACGATTCGCGTGCTGGTACAAGACGACTTCTTCGTCTTCGAACCCCAAGCGAACCTCCTCACGAGCGTGACGGATCATATCGCCCTCGACTGGTGCGCTGGGTATCGTGTGGTGGGCTTCACTGATGCGCTAGAGGAGCGCCTCGACGGCGCCACGGGAAGTGTGGCGTTGCAGTTGCGCTGGTAAGGCCCATGAACGTAGCGCGGGGGCTTTAGCCCCCGCGTCGTGAGTCACTTACAGACAAAACTGGTCGCCTCGTCCAAGCTTCCCGATCCCTTATAGGACGCAACCGTCGGCCAGGCACACAACGGCCGCGTCCGATCGACCTTGCCCTCGCGCACGCGCGATGCGCTCACTTGCTCGGGCGCTTTGCCCCGATCTACCCACGCATCGAGCGCCGCCACCATGTCAAACGTGCTCGTGCCATTGCCTCCTCCACAGTGCCCCATACCAGGAACCATGAAGAGTCGAACCGCGTCCTTTGCGTTGTGCGTCTGCTTCTGCACGTTGCCGTAGTAAGTGACGATGTTGGCTGGCGGGATTCCTGGCTCGCCCCAACCCTGATACATGATCAGTTTCCCGCCGCGTCCCGTGAATGTATTTATGTTGGAATCGTTGGCGTCGAAAATCAGATTCTCGTGTTTCACGGATTCAGCAAGATGCCCGTCGAAGTTGAGGTTCTTCGGATCCCAGTTCGGATCCTTGAAGACGATGTACTTGAAATAGTCGACGGCGTAGCCCACGGGAACCGGTGTCCATAGGAGCTCACTGCCACGCTCGAGCCCAGGGAAGATGAATTCGCCCGTCCGAGGATTCGACGCGCCCGCGTAAACTCGTCTGACCGCCTCCACTTGAGGCATCGTCAAGCACGAAGCAGGGTCGCTTCCCTCTTTGCACGCAAGCACACCCGGGTCGAATTTGCAGGTGAGCGGATTCTCGAGCACGCCATCAATCGCACCGTCGCGCCCATCGCAGGCGGCGAGTACGGCGTTGTGAATGACAGGAAGCTTTTCTTTGGGGATCGCGCCCGGCCCTTCGGCGATCGCCTGGTAGAACCAGATCTGCCCGAATGCCTGCTTCGAGCTGTAACTCGCGGGCGCGCCGCCGACGATGCCGTTGAAGTCTTCTGGATAGCGTTGCGCAGCCGTCAATGCCTGACGACCGCCAGTCGAGCAGCCAGCGAAGTACGAGAACTTCGGTGCGGCGCCGTAAAGGCCGTCAACCACTCTCTTGGCTACGACCGTCGTCTCATGAATCGCTCGATGGGCGAAATCGATGATCACATCCTGGTTTGCGAACGTGTTGCTCGACGGTCCGGTGTGACCGGTATCGGTACTCGCAACTGCATAACCAGCCGCAAGCGCGGTCGCCATTGCCGGATAACTGATCGTCCCCGCAAAGCCGCCGTTGCCGACCACCTGAAGCTTTCCGTTCCAGCCCGTCGCCGGCATCCACACTTCTGCTTTGATGTCGGAGTGGGTTGTCGCCTTGAGCGTGACGGCGACACGACAGAAGGCCGCCAGCTTCGCGAACGGGTTGAGACCGGCGGGGCCTCCAGCCCGCCCCGCCGGCGGCGTGAAGGCGCCAGCGGCAACCGTCGCAGCCATCGTGACTGTTCCACTCGGCACGGGAAGAGCGCTCAGGCTCTCACACGTGGCAGCCGCTGCGAGCGAAGGCACGAACAATCCCAGCACAACGAGAACGATCGGAAACAAGGCCCGGTTTCTCTGCATGCGTGAATACTAGCTCAACTCCCAATTCCCAACTGCTCACGCTTGACCAACTCCCAAGCTGGATTTTGGGAGTTGGGAATTGGGAGTTGGAAGTTGTCGTCGTGGTACCCTTGAAGCGATGTCAGACGCCTCCGTTCATTTGCCAATCAGCCTGGCTCGTCGCCGGGCGATCACCGTCGGTCTTCTCCTCGGCATGAGCCTCGGCGCGCTCGAGGCAACCGTGGTCGGAACAGCGATGCCAACGGTGATTGCGACGCTTGGCGGCCTCGCCCACTACAGCTGGGTCTTTTCCGCGTATCTCCTGACGTCAACAGCCTCGGTGCCGATCTGGGGACGGCTGTCTGACTTGTACGGTCGGCGACGCATGTACCTGATCGGTGTCGCCGTCTTTTTGATCGGTTCGGTGATGTCGGGCGCGGCGACGTCCATGTCGTTCCTGATCGTGGCCCGTGCGCTTCAAGGTCTGGGGGCGGGTGCCATCATCCCGCTCAGCATGACCATCACCGGCGAGCTTTACACTCTTGCCGAACGCCCCAGGACGCAAGCGCTTTTCAGCGGCGTGTGGGGCGTCGCGTCAATCGTAGGCCCGTTGATTGGCGGCTACATCACCGACGCGCTTTCGTGGCGATGGGTGTTCTACATCAACATCCCGTTCGCCCTGTTCTGCATGGGCGTGATTGCCGTCGCCTACCCGGCATCCCGCGGCGCCAAGCCGGTTCGAGTGGACTGGTTGGGAGCGTCGCTTCTTTTCGGCGGCGTGAGCGCTCTGCTCATCGCACTCGGTGGCGATACTGGAGCTCCAGCACCGTGGGCAGCCCTTGCCGTCGTCCTTCTGGTCGCCCTTGTCATGGTCGAGCGCCGCGTGGATGAGCCTATCCTCCCGCTTGATCTCCTTCAACACCCCGTCCTCTCCCGTACGACGGCCGTTGTGTTTCTCGTCGGCTTCGCCCTCTTCGGCGCGATCGCCTTCATCCCTCTATTCGTACAGGGAGTCATGGGCGGGAGCGCGACGCAGGCGGGACAGGTGCTGACGCCGCTGTTCCTGGGGTGGGTCATCATGTCCGTCGTCGGTGCGAAAACGACAGTGCGCATCGGATACCGAATCGTCACGATCTCGGGCGGCGTGCTGATGACCTTGGGCTTCATCGGGCTGACCCTTCTGACCGCAGAGTCGAGCCGGACGGCACTGCTCTTGTCGTGCTTCGTCATCGGAGCCGGCATGGGTAGCCAGATGCTCACATTGCTGCTTGCCGTCCAGCATGCCGTCGATCGAAACCGGCTGGGCATTGCCACGTCGCTCAATCAGTTCTCTCGAAGCATCGGGGCCGCCGTAGGTGTGGCAGCGATGGGCGCGCTGATGACGCGTGGCCTCGTGGGTGTCGCGTTGCCTGGCGGCCGCGAAGGGATTGCCGCCTCCGGCGCGATGGCTCTGTCTGCCGCCGCCCGAGGTCAGTTTGCGACCGCGTTGCACGGCGTGTTCGTCGCGGGAGCCATCGTTTCCGCATTGGGCCTCGTCGCCACTTTCTTCCTCCCGCACGTCGATTTCGGTCATCACGTGCCCGCGTCCACAGGGGAACGAATGCTCACCGCTGAGATGGCGAACCTCGAACCGGACGACGAACCGGTAGGGGTGTCTGAATGAACAAGTGCGAAGTTCGAAGTGCGAGGTGCGAGGTAAGTTGGAAGTTCAACGTGGAAAGGCAAGCGGTATGTGAAGAAGTGGTCCGAGCGTGAAAGAGGCGCTCATCGTTTCCGCGGTTCGCACACCAGTCGGACGCGTGGGTGGATCTCTTGCCGACATTCGTGCCGACGACCTCGCGGCGGTAGCCGTCAGAGCCGCGCTCGATCGTTCCGGAGTGGACCCGGCACGAATTGACGATGTGATCCTCGGGTGCACCAATCAAGCGGGAGAAGACAATCGGAACGTCGCACGCATGGCGGTGCTGCTGGCGGGCTTGCCGATCGAAGTGCCGGGGCAGACCGTGAACAGGTTGTGCGGATCCGGCTTACAGGCTGTCGCGAGCGCCGCGCAAGCGGTCAAGGCTGGCGAAGGCGATGCGTTCATCGCTGGTGGTGTCGAGAGCATGACGCGGGCCCCTTACGTCATGCTCAAGTCTGGCACGCCATGGAATCGCGAAGCACCGCCGATGACAGACTCCACTGTCGGCTGGCGGTTCACGAACCCGCGCCTGAAGAAGGAGTGGACCATCTCGCTCGGCTTGACGGCCGAAAAAGTGGCGGAACGATACGGCATCACTCGTGAGGCGCAGGACGCCTTCGCCGCTGAAAGTCAGCAGCGCGCAGTCAGCGCTATCAGCGCCGGTATCTTCAAAGACGAAATCGTTCCCGTGTCGGTCCCGCGCAAGAAGGGCGATTCGATAGTCATCAACAGCGACGAGCATCCACGAGCCGACACGACGCGAGCAAAACTCTCCGCTCTCAAGCCGGCGTTCGATGCAGGTCCGGGTGGGACCGTCACCGCGGGCAACTCGAGTGGCATCAACGACGGCGCCTCGGCGCTGGTCATCGTCTCAAATAGCACCTTCGGCAGCGTGACGCCACTTGCGAGAATCATCACAACGGCCGTCGTGGGCGTCGATCCCTCGGTGATGGGGATTGGCCCCGTCCCCGCAACACGTAACGCGCTCGAGCGTGCCGGACTCACGATCGATCAAATCGACCTCTTCGAGGTGAACGAGGCATTCGCGGCGCAATCGCTTGCGTGCATGAAGGAACTCGAGCTCGACCCGGCCAAAACCAATGTTTACGGAGGGGCGATCGCGCTGGGCCACCCGCTCGGATCATCTGGCTCTCGAATACTCGTCACGCTGGTCCACGCGCTGCACCGCCGCAACGTCCGCTACGGGTTGGCCACGATGTGTATCGGCGTCGGTCAAGGGATCGCGATGATCGTCGAACGCGTGTAACGGGGATCCGGGATCCGCGATCCGCGATCCGGAAGTTTCAAGCTCGAGTCCCGAGTCCCGAGTCCCGAGTCCCGAGTCCCGAGTCCCGAGCCCCTATTCCATTCTCCAGAAGCGAATCACCACTTCCGTCGGAAATCGCTCGCCGGTCCCGACGAAAATTGCTTTCGTCAGCCACTGCAGATCCGGAGCCGAGGTTTCAAACTTCGGCACGGTGCGAAAGTAGACAAGCGAGGGGTCCACGGCCTGACCTGCCAGAAGCTTCTGCATCACATCGGGTGCGGCGTGCCGCATCCCCGCATTCTGAACGTAGATGATCTGCCCCTTGTCGGTCTCGAGCGTGTAGCGGGTGTCCAGCTCGGTGAATCCATCGGGCCGAACGATTTGCCAGTCGGCGCCACCCGGGAGGACCTTGCCTTTGATCCCGGGACCGGCAAAGGTGCCGCTCAGAATCGGCACGATGCGTCGGCGACCGTACGCAACCTGCCCGAGCTCCATGGGGGGCCCAACCGCGACTCTGGCCTCGAACGCAAACACGAGCCCGGGGGCAGGTGGCTTCCTGGCAGACGTTTGCGCGGAACCAGCTCCTGTGCCGAGTGCGATCAGTACGAAGAGTAACAATGCATGTCTGGTCATGGTCGCAAACCGATGTGAGTCCTGAGCATACTATTGGATTTACCGAAAGGCGGAGAACGTCGAAACCGGGTCTATCGAGGCAGGGGGGATCAGTGAGCTCAGGGGAGATGGAGTATCGACAATTGGGTGGCTCCGGGTTCGAGGTGCCCGTTCTGACGTTTGGCACGGGGACATTTGGCGGCAGCAACGAGTTCTTCAGAGCATGGGGCGGCAGCAACGCGGCAGGTGCCACGCGCCTCGTTGACATCTGCCTGGATGCCGGCCTGACGATGTTCGATTCGGCCGACGTTTATTCGAACGGCATGGCGGAAGAAATCCTGGGCCAGGCAATCAAGGGCCGTCGCGATCGCGTCATCATCTCGACCAAGGGCACCTTCCGAATGGGGGCCGGTCCGAACGACGTCGGCTCGTCGCGCCACCATCTGATCGCTGCAGTCGATGCAAGCCTCCGGCGGTTGGGCACCGACTACATCGATCTCTACCAACTGCACGGCTTCGATGCGCTGACCCCGATAGAGGAGGCGCTCGGCGCGCTGGACGACCTCGTGCGCGCGGGAAAGATCCGCTACATCGGCTGCTCGAATTTCTCCGGCTGGCATTTGATGAAGTCGCTGGCCACGTCTGAGAGGTACGGCTTGTCGCGCTACGTAGCGCATCAGGCGTACTACTCTCTGATTGGCCGCGACTACGAATGGGAACTGATGCCGCTGGCCCTCGATCAGAAAGTAGGGACCGTGGTCTGGAGCCCGCTCGGCTGGGGACGACTCACCGGCAAGATCCGCCGGGGTCAGCCGATGCCGGAAACAAGCCGCCTGCACACGAAGGTCGTGATCGACTGGGGCCCTCCGGTCTCCGACGAGCACGTCTACCAGGTCGTTGACGCACTCGACACAGTGGCGACAGAGACAGGGAAAACGGTGCCGCAGATCGCACTAAACTGGCTGCTCCGGCGCCCATCGGTAGCAACGCTCATCATCGGCGCACGGAATGAGGAGCAGTTGCGGCAAAACCTGGGCGCGCTGGGGTGGAGCCTGACCACTCAACAGATCGCCACACTCGATGCCGCGAGCGTCACGACTCTGGCCTATCCGTATTGGCACCAGCGAGGGTTTGCCGAGAGAAATCCTCCGCCGGTGTAGCCCTCTAATGTGGGGGCCGGCTTTAGCCGGCCCAGGGCCGCCTGAAGGCGGCCCCCACGTACGTGGCTGCAAATGTGGGCGCCCGTCACGCGCGCGCACTCGAGGCGAGCGCATCGCGCACGCGGGCACGCGCAAACGGGACCGTCCTGAGCCGCACGCCCGTCGCATCGAATACGGCGTTTGCGAGCGCGGCGGCCACAGGGGCCGTAGCAGCTTCGCCCGCCCCGAGCAGCGGCTGATCGGGACGATCGATCAACACGACCTCAATCGCCGGCGCCTCCGGAAACGTCAGGACCGGGTAACTCGCCCAATCCACGCTCGTCACGCGCGACCGATCAAATGTCGTCTCTTCGTGCAGCGACCGGCTGAGCGTCTGCACGATGCAGCCCTCGATCTGATTCTTGAGTGCGTCCGGGTTGACGATGAGTCCACAGTCGTGGCCGCAGACGACGCGGCGCACAGTGATGGCGCCGTTCGACGGATCGACCGCCACGTCCATCGCGATCGCGACATAGTTCTCGGCCTGCTTGTACCGCGCGTAGGCGATGCCACGCCCAACGAGCAGCCCTCCTTCCATGGCCTGCGGATTCGGAGAGACGCGAGGCTGCCAGCCGATCGCCTCGGAGGTTCGTCGAATCACGTCAGTGGCGCGCGGATCGGTGAGGCGGTCGAGACGAAAGGCCACCGAGTCAGCGCCGACGGCGACTGCAATCTCGTCGGTGAAGCACTCGACGGCAAACACGTTGGCGATCTTGCCAGGCGCCCGAAGGTTTGAGATTGGGAGCGGCGATTCCTTGAGCCAGTGGACCAGCACGCTGACGTTGTCCGCCGTGTACGGTGGGTCGCCATTTTGGGAGAGCTGCCCGGCGTTGCGCCCACTCTCTTGTTGAAGGCCCGCCTCGTCGGCGGCGAGAAGCGCCCGGGCTCCTTGCACGGTCCCCGGCAGCCACATCTGGTTCTCCCAAGCCACGATTCGCCCGCTTGCGTCAACGCCGGCGCGTAACTCGAGAAGCTGCTGCGGACCCTTCGGGTCCCACCCGGTCTCATCGGCGCGTGACCACTGCACGCGCACGGGTTGACCGAGCGTCTTCGAAAGGAGCACGGCATCGGCTGCGACATAGTCGCTCCCATTCGTGCCGTACGAGCCGGACCCTTCCGCAAAGATCACGCGCATCTTCTCGGGTGGCAGGCCGAATACTCGCGCGAGGTTGTTGCGCAGGCCATGCGTCCCCTGGGAGGCGGACCACACAGTGGCCGTGCCGTCTGCTTTCACATCGGCAACCGAGCATGATGGCCCGAGCGAGGCGTGGCTTTGCATCGGCCAATAGTAGGCGGCCGAAAACGTCCTCGCCGCGCCAGGCAGCGCGGCACGCGCGTCGCCGCGAGTGACAACCGCCTGATCTCTCTCGACCGCACCGTCGCGAGACCAACGACGGAGCTCCCCGCTCATCGGCAAACCCTGCCCTCCGCTCCACGTGGCCTTGAGCGCAGCGGCAGCGCGAACGGCTGCCCACTCGCCCTTGGCGACGACGGCGAGGAAGTTGCCGACCCGAACGACCCGTGCGTCCGGAATACGATCTATGGACGACTCGTCAACTGAGGTAAGCGTCGCACCCACCGCCGATGGTCGAATGACGCGGGCGTGCAGCATGCCTTTGACCTTCACGTCCTGCACGTACTCATGCCCCGCGGAGCACTTGGCAGGAATGTCGGGCCGCGGAAGAGGCTTCCCGACCACCTCATATCTCGCCGGCGGCTTGAGCGGCGCCTTGGGATCGACCTTCACAGAAAGCTGTCGCCCGCCGACCAGGTCACCAACCTTGACGACCGCACCGCCAGCGAGCGGACGAACCTCGCCATCGGCGATCGTCAACTCGGAGGCTGGAAGCCCGAGGCGCATCGCGCCAAGACCGACAAGCGCCCGACGAGCAGTCGCGGCAGCCTGACGAATTTCGACGCCGCCGCGAGTCAGGCCCGTGCTTCCACCCGTGCCTCCCTGGTCTGGACAGAGCCCGGTGTCGCCGTCGATCACCGAGATCCGCGTGGCCGGTATGCCGATCTCCTCCGAGACCATCTGCGCCACGGCAATCCGCAGCCCCGTGCCCACGTCCACTTTGCCCGAGTAGACAGTCACTGTGCCGTCGGCGTGTATCGCGATGAAGCTATCGATCTCGCTCGGGTCGAGGAGCTTCCCGACCGGTGTTTGCGCGAAGAGGTGCTCGGGCCGCAGTCCGGCAAACGCAAAACTCACCACGAGCACACCGCCGCTCTTCAAAAGAGCCCGTCTCGAGAGCGCGACGTGAGAAGAAGCGCCAACCATCGTCATCTCCTCTCAAGCCTGTGACGCGCGCATCACGGCGCGCAGAATGCGCGTGTGGGTGCCGCAGCGGCAAATGTTGCCAGCCAGGGCCCGCTTCACCTGGTCGAGCGTTGGTTTCGGAGTCTCGGCGAGCAGCGCCTTGGCACCCATGATCATGCCGTTCGTGCAGTAGCCGCACTGGGCAGCCTGCTCGACGATGAACGCGGCCTGCACCTTGTCTGGCGCGGCGGCCGATCCGAGGCCTTCGAGCGTCGTGATGCGGCGGTCCTTAACCTGACTGACGGGAATCGAGCACGAGCGCGCGGCCTTGCCGTCGAGGTGAACGGTGCAGGCGCCGCATTGTCCGACGCCGCAGCCGAACTTCGGGCCTCGCAGACCGAGCGTGTCGCGAAGCGCATACAGCAGGGGCTGACCCGCATCCCACGAATCGACTGCCACCCTGCGGCCGTTGAGCGAGAACCGATATGTTGGCATCAGAACAAACTCCCAATTCCCGACTTCCAACTCCCAAGTGACCCAGCTACCCAGCTACCTAGCCCAAAGAACTCGTCTAATACACCAACCCAACAGAGGCAGCACCCACAGTACGGAATTCGTGACGCACAGACAAGACCGCGGAGACTGCATCAAACCCGCTTATCCATCAGGTCGAACATAGAATGCCTCAATGCGAACAGGCTCAACCTCTGCCTTGGCGCTCCTTCTCCTGTGGCCGGCGCTGTCGGGAGTCCTCGCCCTACTTCTCGCGCCCATTCCGGCCGCTGCACAGGCACCCACTGATTCGCCCAGCAACGCCAAGCCAACAGTGCGCGTCGATTGGAACCCCCGTCCATCACTCCGATTTGGCGACGTGCTTCGGATCGACTTCAGGTTGAAAATCCAGTCAGACCTGCGGGCGTTCTCGCCGGATCAGCCCACAGAGAACGGCACTTACGAGCTCCATCGTCGCCGGATTGGAGTCGAAGGACGATTGTTCAATCGGATCGAGTTCCAGATCGAGCGTGAAATGCAGGAGGGGGGACCCTGGCGCGATGTCTACGCGAACGTTCGTGTCGGCGAGCCGTTCGAGGTCCGAGTCGGCAAATTCAAGATCCCCTTTGGACTCGAAGAGACGACCAACACGATGGACCTTGACTTCATCTACCGCACCCGAGGTTCCGACGAGCTGGCGCCTGCGCGCGACAAAGGCGTAATGGCGCACGGCCGCCTCGGCCGCCTTTTCGAGTACGAGTTCGGCGGTTTCAAGGGCGATGGCGACAATGCCCGCGTCAACGAACCCGTGTTTTTGCTGCCCGGCGAGAGCGCGCCGGAGAGTGGCCGCACGTTTGCAGGCCGAGTGGTCGCCACACCTTTCGGCCGTGGCGGCGGGGCCAAACCGCGATTCGGCCTGGCCGCGACGTCCAGCACGATCGCAGAGGGCTTGAATTCCCTCCGCGGAAAGACCGTCTTCGGTTCGACCTTCTTTCACCGCATGTACGTGAGCGGCGACCGCATTCGGCTTGGAGCCGAGGCAGAATGGAAACCTGGGCCGTTCGGGTTGCGGGGTGAGTACATACGGGTGACAGAGGAGCGCGCCCGCCAAGGTCTGGGAGACGTCGATCTGTCTGATCTGGTGGAGCAAGCATGGTACGTCAGCGGAACCTGGGTCCTGACCGGGGAGAGGAAGAGTGGTGGGGTTGAGCCTCGCAAATCGTTATTACAAGGGGGGGCAGGAGCGGTCGAGATTGGGACCAGGTTCGAAAGCTTGCGGTTTTCGAGCGCAAGCCGAGAGGGCCCCGCGTTCGACAACCCTAGAGCCGACCACGTCAACCCCAATCAGGAGCAGGTATGGACCACAGGGGTAACCTGGTTCATGAATCGCTGGCTGCGAATCCAGGGCAACGCGATCCGGGAGAGTTTCGAGGATGCCAGCCGGGGGCCCGTGGCCGACACGCCCAAGTTCTGGAGCGGCGTTCTTCGCGTTCAGTTCGTTCTATGAGGGTGCGTATTCGCGCCGTGACCTACGGTCTTGCGGTGTGTGGGGCGTTGCTCATTCCGGCAGGCTCCTGGGCGCAAACGGCCGACGATCTGTTCAACGACCAGGCGCTTGGGCGGGTTGACCTTCTGGTCAACAGTCGCGACTGGGAAAAGCTCAAAGCGAACTTTCAGGAGAATGACTACTACCCGGCCGACTTGACGTGGCAGGGACTGACCGTCAGGAACATCGGCATTCGTTCGCGCGGTCTCGGCTCACGCAGCGCCTTCAAGCCGGGCTTACGCGTGGACTTCAACCGCTATGCGACGGGCCAAACGTTCCTGGGGCTCTCGTCGTTCATTCTCGACAACCTGACCCAGGACCCGACGGGCGTGCGCGAACGCGTCGCGATGCGATTTTACGAGCGCATGGGCCTTCCGGCGCCGCGGGAGACTCACGTTCAACTCTACGTGAACAACGCCTACGCCGGGCTGTACGCGATCGTCGAGTCGATCGACAAGGATTTTCTCCGTCGCGTCTTCGGTGGCACTCTGGGCAATGTCGAGAACGATGGGCATCTCTTTGAGTACAAGTACATCAGCGAGTGGTACTTCAACTATCTCGGCCCAGACCTCGACCCGTATGCGCCCCTGTTCGATCCAGTTACTCACGAGCATGCCTCGACCTTCGAGCTCTACGACCAAATCGAGGCGATGGTCCGCGCGATCAACGAAACTCCCGATGCGGCTTTCGTATCCACCGTCAGCCAGTATCTCGACCTCGCTCTCTTCATGAGATTGGTTGCTGCTGAGAATTTCCTGGCGGAATGGGACGGCGTTCTCGGCTATGCCGGCGTCAACAACTTCTATTTCTATCGGTTCGAGAATTCAGTACGCTCCCAGATCTTGATCTGGGACTCAGACAACACATTCCATGCTTTGGATTTCCCGATCACGTCGGGGCACGAACAGAACGTGCTGATGCGCAGGGCCATGCTGGTGCCGGAACTGCGCGCGGTCTATTTCTCTGCGCTCGCCGAGGCCGCGGCCTCGGCCATGGAGCCCGTCCCCGGGACGGGGATGGGATGGCTGGAGTGGGACATCGTCCGCCAGCGCGACCTCACTGCTCAGGCCATGCAGCAGGACCCGGTCAAGCCGTTCACGAACGAACAGGTTGCAGTGGGCATGGACGAGATGGTGGCATTTGCACGCGGGCGCGCTGCGTTCGTCACGTGCCAAGCGGCGATCCTAACCGGTACGGCGAACCCACTCTGCGTTGTCCCATGACATGGATGACGTAACCGAAAACGCCCCCGCCAAGGAATCCAAGACCGAGCGTCGGCATCGGAAAGAAGCAGAGCGACTGGCGGACACGCGACCGCTCGAATCGTGGGAGAGGTATCGAGCCCTCAGCGACCTCGTCGATCACATGTTGGACGTCGTTGAGCTGGCCGACCGAAGGACCCGGTTCGCGTTGTTGATACTTGGCGCGCTGAACGCGGTGAACCTGCTGATCGTCGTGCGCCTCGACGCGCTGGGCGTTCAGGGGTTGAACCTCACTTTCGTCAGGACGTACTTCACGTGCTATGTGCTCCTGTCGTTGTACTTTTTCAGCTACGCGATCGTGGCGTTGAGGCCGCGGCTGCGACAGGGGCGTCGCAACCGACAGCCTGGCAATCCCGACCTCGGAAAGCTGCGACTCATTGACGACATCCTCGACCAGGACGTTGACGCGTATTACGAGCGTTGGCAACACACGCAGGTCGGACAACTGAACAGGGAGATGGCGTTCCACGCGCACATATTCGCTCGGACGAACGCCGAGAAGTACCACGCATTGGGGCGCCTTTATCTAGGGCTCGTGATCCTGGTGGTGCTCACAGCGATTCTCGTTGCCGTCGTTGGCATTCACGCACTGCCGGGGTCACCGGTGTAGATCACCGGCAGGTCTAAAGAGCAAGACCCGCCCTACGAGTTGTATTGGCGGGTCCAAAGAGCAAGAAACCGCGCTACGAGTTGGCCATCTGGTTCCCCAGCAACCCGGCAACCTAGCTACCCAGCTACCCATCCTCCTTGCGTGGTCCTTCGTACTGCTCGATCGGCGGCGTCCCGTAGGTGTGAAAGCTCTCAACGGTCTTGAGCCCCCACGCCTGCCCTTTCTTTCGCTCCGTTTCCGTCCAAACAACCGGTTGCCAATCGGGCGCCAGCATCAGCCGCGCGCCGGCACTGTCGAACTCGACGCGATTGCCACCGGGTTCGTAGACATAGAGGAAGAACGTTTGCTGAACCGCGTGCTTGTGAGGACCCGTTTCGATGTGAACACCATGTTCGAGGCAGATGTCTGCGGCTCGAAGAACCTCGTCTTTCGAATCGACCGCGTAAGTGACGTGATGAAAGCGGCCGTGAGCGCCGTAATGGTCGGCGGTAAAGGCCACATCGTAGGTCTTCTGCGTGGCCGTAACCCACACGCCCGCGAGGTTGCCGTTCTCGAGCACGATCATCTCCGTTGTGCGCATGCCGAGCACGTCCTCCATGAAGCGCTGCAACCCGGCAACGTCCGACGTCAGCAGGTTGAGGTGGTCCAGTCGGCGAACATTCGCACCGCGCGCGGGAAAGCGCATCGCCTGGTTCTTGAGCGACGGTTTCAGCTCTGGAGGCGGCGAGTACCATTCGGTCTCGTAGTACACCTCCATCTTGTGACCATCGGGGGTGGCAAAGGCGTAGGCGGGCCCGTGCCCAAGGTCGCCGTCGGTCCAGCCGGTGCCAAGACCCGACCGCGCGATCACCTCGACGCGACGCTGCAAGGCCTCGGGACTGGTCGCGCGAAACGCGAAATGGCCCATACCGGCGGCCTTCGATGCGGTGAGCTTGAGCGTGTGGTGCTCGTAGTCGTCCCAGCCGCGGAGGTAGACGGAATCACCGCGTCGTGCGCTCTCGGTGAGGCCCATCACGTCGACGAAGAAACGAAGGCTCTCGTCTGGCTTTGGCGTCAGCAGTTCAACGTGAGCAAGATGCGCGAGATCGAAGGACTTGAGGGTGGGCTGCACGTCGCTAGTTTATCGACTCGGGAGGCCGGTCCGAAAGGACCGGCCCTACATCACATCGATTCGCGAGGCCGGTCCGAAAGGACCGGCCTACATCTGGTCCGGACGCGCCGAGCTAAGAAGCGCGGCGTGTATGGGCGGCCACGGTTGGACGCGCTTCCCTCGGGAACGCGCGCCACACGCACTCGAGAAACTCGGTCACGATCCTCGACGACTCCGCCTTTCGCGAAACCACACACACTTCAATCGTGGCGCCCGGATCACTGATCGGACGCACTGCCACACCGCTCGCTGGTTGCGGCCCGGTCAGCGGTATCCCGTATCCCAGATAAATGCCCCGTCCAGACGCCACCTGCATGATCCCGGCGTGGTTGAATGGGCCGGCGTCCGGCGTCGGAATCGTCCGAGGCGTGATGCCCGAGCGAGCGTACAGATCGAGGATCTTATCGTAGAGGACCGGCGCGATCTGTCGATCCCACAGCAACAAGGGCTCGCTGGCCAACTCGCGAATGCGCAGCGTCTTCAGCGCCGCGAGAGGACTGTCGTCGCTGAGGATTGCCTGGATTGGTTCGTGAAAGATGGGTTCGGAAATCTGAAAGCTCGGGTCGAAGGGCGGACGCGCAAACGCTACATCAAGGGATCGGTTGCGCAGCTGTTCGTCCGAGTCGTACCAACAGTAGGCATCCGTCGCCTCGATGCTGACGTTCGGACAGTTCTTCGCGAACTCTACGCGAACCTTGTTGACGACGTCCCAGAGGCCCCAGCCGATACCGATTCGTATTCTGTGTAATTCGGCGGCGGCAGCCTGCTTGGCCGTGGCGCTGAAGTCCAACGCCGCGGCGTCCAGAGTGCGAGCCTTTTCGAGCAGCAGTCGGCCTGCTTCGGTGAGCGTTACCCCCTGACGGTGACGCACGAAGAGCGTCGTCCCCAGCTCGTTTTCAAGCTGGTGGATGTGCCGACTGAGCGGAGGCTGCGAGATATGAAGCCGCTCGGCCGCTTTCGTGACGCTCAAGGCGTCAGCGACCGCGATGAACGCTCTGACATGCCTGAAGTCCATGGGAGGCGGATTCTATACCAAGTCGGTATACCTCGCCTAACAAGAATGTATTAGACAGTTGGCGTCCGGTGGAGCGAAGGTTACGCGGTCAGAAGCGCGCGCATGCGGCCACAAGGAGGGTCCATGAGGGGATTTAAGGCCATTGTGTTGGCATTCACGCTGGTGGCGATTACGCCTCTGGCAGCATTCGCCCAAGCTGCTCTCGCCGGCCTCGTTCGCGATGCCTCGGGCGCGGTTTTGCCAGGCGTCACGGTTGAAGCCGCGAGCCCTGTCCTGATCGAGAAGGTCCGCTTGTCCGTCACCGACGGGACGGGTCGCTACACGATTCCGAATCTCCGGCCTGGCGCCTATCGGGTGACCTTCACCCTCCCCGGGTTCAGGACCGTCGTTCGCGAAGGTGTCGAGTTGGTCGGCACGGCCGTGTTCAACGTCAACGCAGACCTGACGGTCGGCGGCGTGCAGGAAACCATCACCGTTTCCGGCGAGACGCCGGTCGTGGACCTGCAAAGCACGACTCGGCAGATCTCGATGACCCAGGAGGTCGTCACGGCCGTTCCGAGCTCCCGGACACCGTTCACGGTGGGCGTGCTGATACCCGGCGTGAAAAAAGGGGCGTTCACGGGACAGGACGTGGGCGGCTCGGTCGTTCAGGAAGTTGCCTCGCTCGAAGCCAACGGCGGTCGCACCTCCGACCAGCGCATGATGGTCAACGGCGTCGCGCTGAGTTCGGGGATCGCCGGCGGATGGGGCGGCGGCGCCGTGCCGAACGCCACTGGAACGGCGGAGTTCGCAATTGACGTCTCAGCCGTGGATGCGCAGGCTGCAACAGGCGGCGTCCGGATCAACTTCATTCCGAGGGATGGCGGCAACAACTTCGCCGGAACAATTTTCGCGAGCTTTGCCAACCAGGACTTTGCAAGCGACAACTACACAGGCACCGATGTTCAGCAACGTGGGTTGAGCGCGCCCGGCACGGTCAAGGCCAACGGGGACTTCAACCCCGGGTTCGGCGGACCGCTCAAACGCGACAAGCTCTGGTTCTTCCTGTCTGGGCGATCGCTTTTCGCCGACAACTACGTGGCGGGGATGTTCCTCAACCAGAACGCGAACAAGCTGGACCGCTTCGACTACCTGCCTTCGACGACGCAGGCAATCCTCCATCAGGAGCAGAAAATCTACCAAGCCCGGCTCACGTGGCAGGCGACTCCCAAGCACAAGTTCGGGATGACGTACGACCAGGAGAGCTTCTGCGCCTGCACCACTGGCATCGGCCCAGGACCCGGCGGGTTGACCTCGCCTGAGGCCGGCAACGACCGCCGTTTCCCACTGCAGCGTTTTGTCACCATGGATTGGAACACCCCGGTCAGCAACAAGCTGCTCATCGAAGCCAGCGGCATCCACCGCGTCGAACGATGGGGCGGGATGGAGCCACAGGTGGGTAAGCTGGGCAACATCGACCACCTGGAGCCGGGCATGATCTCGGTCAACGACACTCTCAGCCCGGTCACGAACACGGCGCTCACGTACCGTGCGGCCACGCAGTACAACAACTCGTGGAACTGGAACATCCACTACCGGGCCGCCGTGTCCTACATCACCGGATCGCACACCTTCAAGGTCGGGTTCAACAACGCCTTCCTGCATCACGAGAACACGACCTACAGCGCTCCGGCAATGCCGTATAGCTACAGCTTTGCCTCGATGGTGCCGACCGCCGTCTCGTACCGAATCGTGCCTCGAACGGTAGAAGTCAACGTCAATCGCGACATGGGGCTCTTCGCGCAGGACAAATGGACGACAGGACGCTGGACGCTGTCGGGTGGCATTCGCCTCGACTCCTTCAAGAACAGCTTCCCCGAGCAGTCGATCGTCGGCACGTACTTCGGGCGAAGCCTGAACATTCAGTACGACAAGATCGACAACCTCAGTTGGCACGACGTGACGCCCAGACTTGGCTTGACGTACGATGTCTTCGGCAACGGGAAAACTGCCCTCAAGGTCACGCTCAACAAGTACCTCGAGGGACTCGGGACAACCGGGTTCGGGCCCGCGCAAGTGTCGGATGCGCCCAATCCCGTCAATCGACTGCAGAACACGACACAGCGCGTCTGGAGCGACGCTAACCGCAATTTCGTGCCGGATTGCGACCTGAACAACTTCGCGCCCAATGGTGAGTGCCTTGCCCTGGACAACGCCGCGATCTTCGGCACGGTCACGCCGGGAACGAGCTACGATCCGGACCTGATGACAGGTTGGGGGAAACGAGCCTTCAACTGGGAGTTCACGGCCGGCCTCCAGCAGGAGATCATTCCTCGCATGTCGGTGGGGGTGCAGTACGCCCGGCGGTGGTACGGCAACATTCGCGTGATGGATGACCTCTCGGCCAAGCCTTCGGACTACACTCCGGTCACGATTACCGCGCCTTCTGATCCAAAGTTACCGAACGGCGGCGGGTACACGCTGACCGGGATGAGTCTGAGTCCAACCGCGGCGGCGAATAGCTACTTCGTCACGTTGTCAGACAACTACGGCAAACAGACAGAGCATTTCGACGGCGTGAGCGTCTCGGTGAATGCACGGTTGCAGAACGGTTTGCTCCTGCAGGGCGGCGTCGGCACGGGGCGACAGGTTCTCAACGATTGCGAAGTCGTGGACGACCTGCCCGAAATGCTCCACACCTTCTTCGGAGATCCGACGCGCGCGTTCTTCTTCGCCGCAAGGCCCCGCGAGTTCTGTGAGCAGAACAACGGGTTCCGCACGTCGATTCAGGGCCTGGCTGCCTACACGATTCCGAAGATCGACGTGCAGATCGCCGCGACGCTCCAAAATCTGCCGGGGGCCGTCGTTCAGTCCAACGCCAACTTTGGCGTCATTCCTGGCATTGCCGGTTTCAATCCAGCGTTCATCCCCTTCAAGGCGTTCAACATCGTGGCGCCGGGTGAGCTCTACGTCGAGCGACTCAACCAGCTCGACCTCCGCCTGTCGAAGATCTTCCGCATGGGGGGCACGCGGACCAATTTGAACTTCGATTTCTACAACATGCTGAATGCCAACTCCGTCATCGGCGAGAACTTCGCATACGGTCCGGCCTGGAGGGCGCCGACATCGATCTTGACGGCGCGACTCTTCAAGATCAGCGCGCAGTTCGATTTCTGATCGAGTAGGGCCGGTCCTTTTGGACCGGCCGCAACTAACCTGACGACGTTCAAGGGGCGGGTTCCTTTCGGGGCCCGCCCCTTTGTTTTGCCTACAGCGTTTCTGCCGGGACTACCGCGTTTTCACAACGGCGTAGCGAACGGAGCCGACGGAGGGCACGGTTTCACACGGAGGAACGAAGTCACGGAGGCAATGTTCGTGACGGATATGTGAAATCCCTGGACATCGGTAACAGATCCCGGTCTCCTCTCAAGGCCACAATCCTGGAGTGGAGACGCGATGACGAAAGCGGAGCTCGCCCCCCGAATGGCGTGGCGATTCAAGGTGATCCAGCAGGCATGCGAGCAGTCACGCAACGTAGCTCGGACGTGCCGCCATTTTGGGATTTCACGACAGGCCTACTATCGATGGAAGCGACGATATGACGCGCACGGGGCGGCGGGACTGGCCGATCGGTCAAGCCGGCCAGTGCGCTCGCCGCAGGCCACGCCGCCGGAGGTCGTCAGCAAGGTTTTGTACCTGCGCCAGACCTACCATGTCGGCCCCGGCAAGATTGCGGACTACCTGAAACGCTTTCATCAGCTCTCGTTGGCGGTCTCGTCCGTACACCGCATCCTGGGCAGGCACGGGATGAACCGGCTGCCGAGCAGTCAGAAACATCGATCGCATGCCAAGCGTTGGCAGCGGTACGGCATCTCGAGTCGCTCGACATCCGCCATGCGTACATTCGCCCACGGATGCCGCACTTGAACGGGAAGGTCGAACGGTCACACCGCGTCGACGACCAGGAGTTCCCAGCTCCTGGACAAGGGCGGCATCACGGACGACATTCACCTCTTCAATGAGAAGCTGCGCGAGTGGGAGGACTACTACAATTACCACCGTCCGCATGGCGCCCTCGCCGGGCAAACCCCGTACGAGCGGCTGATCGCCAAGATGAGAGCGGGAACGTCACCGGCGTCCTAGGAACTTACATAGATACTCCGTTTCTTCGTTCCTCCGTGTGTATCCGCGTGCTCCGTCCGCTCCGTTCACTACCTTACTGAGTCGCCGGCTCAGGACGATGCACCGGATCGTCGTTGCTCCACGGCGTGCGGCACGGCTGTCGGCCTTCATAGAGCCGAAGGTTTTCTGTGAGACGCGGAACGATGTCGGTGCGTTTCGTCTTACGGGCGAAGTCGATCGCTTCTCCTTGCCACTTGACGGCCTCAGCGAACCGACCCAGCTCGGCCTGTGTCATGGCCATCGTTTCGTTGAGGGCGATCGTTCGTTGCGCCTTCAGCAGTTCATCGAGCAGCGCGAGTGCTCGACGACCATCGCGGACACGATCGTCCGGTGCCGCAGCGAGCAGCCGCGCAAGCGCATGTGCGAACCCAGGTTGGTCCGGAAAGGCCTTGACGTCTCTTTCGAGCCGGTCGCGGGCCGCCTGATAGCGCCCCAGACGGACAAGGCCCATGGCGTACCCGAAGCTCGCCTGAGAGACCGCAGGGTTGAGTCGGAGGACTTCCTCGTACTGCGGAAGCGACTCACGAACTCGCCCGCTGCGCCGAAGCGCGTTGGCCAAGCTGAAGCGTGCCTCCGCGTATTGCGGGTCGTATTTCACGGCTGCCGCGAAGGCATCGATGGCCTCGAGATCCCGGCCGCGCGTTTCCATGAGGACGCCGATGCCGAAATGCGCCTTGGCAAGATCCGGCGAGAGCCTGACGGCGGTTTGAAACTGCTCCAACGCGCCCGCGGCGTCGCCAGTCATGTAAAGGGACGTCCCAAGATTCAGATGGGTAAAGGCATTCGAAGGCGCCAGCTCACTAGCCTTTCGAAGGTTGGTGATGGCCTCTTGCCACTGGCGCGCGTCGATGGCCTCCGCACCCCGGATCTCGTACGCGGCGGCATTCTGAAGCAGGCCGGCGAGCTCACTGAGCACGGGATCCTCGGGCGGAAGGTCGACTTCCCCGCGCAGACGAAGATGCTCTTCCGCTTTCTTGCGCTCCCCAAGGCCGCGGTACGCCATGGCGAGCGGATAGTGGATACGCGTGGCCGTCGGTTTCGCCGCGAGCGCGCCTTCGAGGTGTTTGACGGCGTCTTCGAACTGCTCCTTGGCAAGCGCAACTCGCCCAAGGCCATAGAGGATTGCCCCATCCCCCGGCCGAATCGATTGCGCTTTGATGAGCAGTGGTTCGGCCTTTTCAGGATGGTTCTGGGCAAGTTGCATCTCGGCAAGCCACACCAAGCTGGGCACGTGATCGGGTTGCAGCGCCAGAGCGCGCTCGAAGGAAGCAGCCGCTCTTGCCGGGTCGTTCTTGTACCTGAACGCGTGGCCAAGAAGATAGGGCCAGCGCATCTCGGATGGGGCGAGCGTCGCGGCGTTGACCAAGCACGCCTCGGCGGCATCGAAGAATTCAGCGGCAACGAACAGCTTCCCTATCTCGCCGTAAGCAGTGGCCAACTCGCTTGATGGAATACTCGGACGGTCTATCGCCGTCTTCAAAGACGCGTACTGTTCGCGAAGCCGTGCCTGGACTGGCTCAGCCGCGTTCGACATGTCGGGCAACGACACGGCTCGCAACGAGGGTGGCGGCGCAACGTCGCGGCCGGCTTCGCAACCGCTCGCCGCTAGAGCGAGGACGCACGAGACAACTCCCAACGCCCAACTACATTGCTTGACCAACCTCCAAGAGAGCCAACGCCCAAACGTTGGGGGTTGGGCACAAGGCTCCGTTGGGAGTTGGGAGTTAACGAGACTCACCTTGTGCCCCTTCCGTGAGCGTCGTGTAACTGTCAACCGGCAGGTTGGTCCAGGTCTCAGGACGACCGCTCGGCCATGTGACGCGAACGGTCACTGGTTCTGTCGCATCGCCGAGTCCAGCGAGCACACGAGGATCGTTGGCGGAGGCATAACTCCCGTCCGAGCGCGCGCGGCGCCATCGCGACGTGCCGTTCGCTTGAAGAATCTGCACGCGCGCGCCGAGCATGTCGCGTCCGAGAGCGCGGGCCGGCTGCCCGCCTTCGCGCGTTGCGCTCAGGCGCGGTCTCGCCGAAGCGGGAGCGGAGGCGGAAAGCCGGCCCCCACGACTGTCTCCGCTGCCGCTAGGCGGCCCATTCAGCCGTAGTCCGACCCAATGACGGCCATTCGCAGCCTGGTTGATCAACAGACGCGTTGGTCCATTGTTGTTGCCGACCAGCACGTCGACATCGCCATCGTTGTCGATGTCGCCAAAAGCGGCGCCGCGGCCAACCTCTGATAGCGCAAACGCCGCACCGGCTCTGTCGGTGACGTCTTCGAACCGGCCGCCTCCAAGATTACGAAACAACAGCTTCCTCTGATGCACGGGAAAGGGGTCCTTGGCTTGCCTGAGCGCCTCGATGATCTGCACTGTACCGTTCACTGAAAGCAGGTCCAGACGACCGTCGTTATCAAAGTCGAGCCAACCAGTGCCGAAACCCGTGAATCCAATGCTCGCCGGTCCTAAGACCGACCGTGCACTTCGATCGTCGAAGACGCCGGACCCATCATTGACGTACAGGTTGCTGCCCTCACCGGTCAACTCGGTCATGAACAGATCTTCATCCCCATCGTCGTCGAAGTCACCGGCGTCGACCCCCATGCTGGCCTCGGCTTTGCCACCGATCGGCAAGGCAACGCCCGACAGGAGGGCCGAGTTTTCAAACGTGCCGTCGCGCCGATTGATCCATAGCTGATTTTCTTTTCCGTCGTTGGCCACGTAGACGTCGATCCATCCGTCGCCGTTGAAGTCGGCAGTGGAGATGCCAAGAGCAGGCCCGAACTCCCGGGCAATCTGCGCTTTCGCGCTGACATCTGCGAAGGTACCGTTCCTCTGATCCTGTACAGCCGATCGGGCAGCGCCGGAGTGCTATCGGGTGTGCAGTAATCTGGGGCACCCGATGCACTGAAGCAGCTCGTCGCTTTATCGAGGCTGTATCGCACGTAGTTGCCGACATACAAATCGAGCCACCCGTCTCGATCGAAGTCCAGGAATGACGCGGACACACTCCAGGATCGTTGATCCGTGCCGCTCGACCTCGACACGTCAGCGAATGTGCCGTCACCATTGTTTCTGAAGAGCTGATTCGGCGCGTCGAACTTCGTCAGGTAGAGGTCCACCCAGCCGTCGTTGTTGAAATCTCCGGCAGCGACGCCCATTCCATATCCTCGCGCGTCGATCCGGCTCCCTACGGTCACGTCGGTGAAATGAAGCGTGCGCGTGCCGTCGGCGTTTACGCGCAAGTCGTTGCGATAGAGACGATCGTTGAGCGGCGTCGATCCCCGATCCCCGATCCCCGATCCCCGATCCCCGAGCATCTGTCCCTGAACGAGATACACGTCGAGGTCCCCGTCGTTGTCGTAGTCGAACAAGCCCACGCCTGGAGCCAAAATCTCAGTCATGTACAGCTTGCCAGACATACCGTTGACATGGACGAAGTCGAGACCGGTCTCTTTGGCGCGATCGCTGAACCACTCCAGTGCGCGATTGGGACTCGAGTCACCAGTGGACGGCGAACGATTGTCGGCGCGACAACCGTCAAGCAAGAGGAGACTCGACGCCACCGCTATGAGTCTGATGGCCACGGTCCACGAACGTCGATCCCACTTCCGCATCCGTAAGCAGGCAGTATAAGCGCTCACACTTGCGCTAAAGTATCGTCGCCAGACTGCGAGAAAACACTGTGAGCCACGATCGGCGGGTGGGGGCCGGCTGCACCGTATGGCTGACCGGAGTGTCGGGCGCCGGCAAGAGCACCGTGGCGCGCGCGCTCGAGAAGCGGCTGCGGACTGAAGGAGCCAGCGCCGAGGTGCTGGATGGGGATCTCATTCGCGAGCACCTCTGCAAAGACCTCGGCTTCACCAAAGAGGATCGAGATGAGAACGTTCGCCGAGTCGGCTTTGTGTGCGAGCTGCTCTCGCGCAACGGCGTCATGGCCATCGCCGCGCTGATCTCTCCCTACCGAGCGCTTCGAGATGACGTCCGCCGGCGCGTCACGACCTTCATCGAAGTACACATGACGTGTCCGCTCGACGTGCTCGTGGCCAGGGATCCGAAAGGGCTGTACAAGAAGGCTCTGGCGGGTGAACTTCCCCGTTTCACCGGGGTCTCGGATCCCTACGAGCCGCCCCTCAACGCCGAGGTCACGATCGACTCTTCGAAGGAAACACTGGAAGGCGCTGTGAACAAGATCTGGGCGGCGCTTGTCGAGATTGGCGCGGTACGAGCCTGAGGCCAACAAGGGCCGGCTAAAGCCGGCCCCCACAGCTGATGGCGGCCCCACAGCTGATGGCGTGGGGGCCGCCTTGAGGCGGCCCATAGCTATGCCGTCATGATGGCCGTGGCCGTGGTGCGGTACACGACTTCTTCGTACGCATCGCGCATCCGCTCTATAGGCACCACGGTAGTGGCCAATGACTTCGCATCGTAGAGTCCCTTGTCCAACATCTCGACGAATCGAGGAATGTCGCGCATCGGATTTGCGCCACCGGCCTGACCAGCGTGATGAGTCCGGCCTCCTATCGAAAACAGCACCGCCGGTAAGGAAATGGTCCCGCGTGGCAGGCTCGTCGTCACGATGTGGCCGCCGGGAGCACACATCTCATACGCCTGGCGCATCGGGAGAATACCTGTTGGGTCCGGACCTGACTCCAGCTTGGGCTTCGCTTGGTCCGCACCGACGGCCTCGATGACGAAGTCCGGTCCCGCGCCACCTAAGAGGCCGCCGGAGTCGCGACCTCCAGCCCAGAGGCGATTGTTCGGACCCTTCGAAAGATTTCGCACTGTCTCGACGAGCTTGTCGCCCTCGACGTTCGGATCCAGCACATGCGTCGCGCCAACCTTCAGAGCCAGCTCGCGGCGCGTCCGGATAGGCTCGACGGCGATGATGGTTGACGCCCCCGAGATTCGGGCTCCCTGTATGGCGCTCAGTCCGAGGGGACCGCAGCCCACGACGGCAACGATCGAACCTGGCTCCACGATTCGCAGTGTGGGCGACGTGGTCGCGCCGAGCCCTGCTACGCTGACGCAACTACAGACCATCCCGAGTTCCGCGGCCGCAGCCTTGGTGAAAATGGGCACCACCCATTCCTCGAACGTCACCATCAGCTCCGCGAGACCTCCGATGTGCGAGTTCGCATACACCGGGGTGCCATCCCGCATGTCGGCCATCGGCACCAGGTCGTCCGGACCCTGCCGGCCGAGGAACTGGCACATGTCGGCGCGACCGCGAAGACACTGATAGCAGGACCCGCACTGCGGGGTCCCCGAGACGCACACGCGGTCGCCCACCTGAACCCGACGCACTTCAGGACCAACGGCTTCGACGATGCCGACTCCGCCGTGGCCCTGAATCAGCGCCATCTCGTTCATGCGACGGAACGCATTCGGAACCGGCGGCGGCGCGGTATTCGGTGGCGCGGCCGGTGGCGATGCAGGGGGAGGTCCAAGGTTCGGTTGAAGGCCGAGGACAACGCCCGTATTCGAATAGCAAAGGTTGGTGGCTTCCGTTCGTACCACCACTTGGCGGCCGACGATGGACCGAAGAGTCAGTTCCTCGAGCGTCGTGCGTCCGGGTCCCATTCCCCTCGACACCCAGCCGCGAAACCTCCGTGCCGTCACCACGGCGGCGCTCCTCGACTGGGCGAGCACATTGGTTGTCGGGGCCAGCGCAGCGCCGCCAGCGGCGGCGATGCCCAGCTTCAGCAACCCCCTGCGAGATGTCTTTGATTTCTTCTGATCCATGTGATCACAACCGTAGCGCGGGGGCTTTAGCCCCCACGTCGGCGACGGTCGCGCAGGCTAAAGCCTGCGCGCTACTGCCTACAAGTCGCAGGGCTCCACTTCGAGCCGTCAGCCTCTTTCTTGAAGTTCGTGCTCGTAATAAATTGCTGCGCCAGATACTGCGGATCATCGACGACAGTTGTGACCACGAACCAGTCGCCCGCGTCGGGATTGTTGAAGCGCGTGAAGTACTCGGTGATGACGGCGTTCGCGCTGTACGGTACGCCATTGCTCCGCAACCAGCCGGGCAGCATGTTCGTCGTCACGACTTTCAACGATCCCCACCGCTGGGCAGCGGCGGCACCGCCACCGCGCTCGAGGAACGCATCGAAGGCTCCTCCGCTGCGCTGCCACTCGGCCACCGAGCTGCCTTGCAGCGTGCGGGCCGCGGCGGCGGGAGCGGCGGCCGACACCGGTGTTTGGCCCGGCGGCGCGGGAGGCACGGCAAAACGAAGGATGCGCGTCTGCGTGCCAGCATCGGTCTCGATCTTCAGATTGTTGTCGTCCTGCCAGCTGATGCGAAGGCGGCCTGGCACTCGCATGAGGCCGCCCACACCGTACGCCTCGCACATGCCTTCCTTCGAGGCGTCCCACAGGTCGGCTACGCGGCGCCCCTCAGCGTTGAGCGGCACGCTCGCATAGTCGCCTTTCTTCGGCGTCATCATGCGCCACGCCCAGTCTTCCGTGACCACTGAAACCCAGTTGCCGGTCAAATCCACTGGCGCCGCGACACGAGCCGGCGGCGGCGGACCGACCGGGCCTCGGCCACGGCCGCCTCGTCCCTGCCCCCTCGCACCGGGCTCCACGCTCGGCGGCGCCTGACCCGCCGGCGTCGAGGCCTCCGAAGGCCGCTGCGCCGCTAGCGGTCGAATCACGGCAACGGAGCCAAACACCGTTGCAAAAACGGCCAGAGCCGCAATCGACGTCGTCACCGACTTCAGCCTTACTGCCGTGCCAACACGCGGGCTCATTCGCCGCTCCGTTTCTGGTTTCGATTCTGGCTGCCCTTCGGCGCCGCCGGCGGGTTGGCCGCAAGCATCTCTTTGTAAATCGTCTCGATGAACATCGAAGTGGTCCAGAACCCCGTGTCGGCGCCGTAACGAGGATCGAAATCCAGCGTCGGCTTGGCCGCCTTCACCTGCTCCAGGGTCATGCCTCGCTTGACATACTCGCGAATACGATCGCGCACGATGGTCGCCATGTCGCGGTACTCGATCACGTCCTGCTCGTCGGAAAGGCGTCCGTGGCCGGGGATCACCAGCGTGCCACCCTCGTTCACGTTGCTCGCGACGGTGATGTCGAGAATCGCATTGAGCGCTTTGACGTAGCCGTCCATCGTGCCGCCATTGGCTGCGTCGATGAAGGGATACATCACGGTCGTGAACAAGTCGCCAGTGGCCACGACGTCGGTTCTTCGAAAGAAAACAAGACTGTCGCCGTCGGTGTGCGCGTTCGGCTCGTGGATGATCTGTACGGCCTCGCCGTTGAAGAGGAACTCCCGCTTGTTGTTGAAGAAGGTCTCAGTCGGCCAGGCTCCGAAGGGGACGGCAGCCTGCCCTTGAGCGGGCATGCTGAGGCGATTGAGGACGTTCTCGTGCGCAATGATCGCCGCTGTATTCGTCGCGGCGGCACCGAGATCTCCGACGACGTTTCCACCGGCACGGGTGCGGCCGGCCTTGGAGATCGCCTCGTTCCCGCCGATGTGATCGCCGTGGAAATGAGTGTTGATCACGTACCGGATTGGCGCGCTGGAGATCGACTTGATGGCGGTCAGGAGCTTCGTGCTCAACGGCGCGAACTGCGTATCCACGACCATCACACCTTCGTCGCCGACCTGAATCGTCGTGTTGCCACCAGCGCCGACCAACATGTAGACCCCGCCGCGCACGGGCACGATGTCGATCTGGACGTTGTCGAAGTTCTGATTTTGGGCGACCGCGCGGCCTCCGATGGCCAGGGCCGCGCCGGCAACGATGGCCGTCGCGGCAGCCAACGAGCGCAGCCTGCGGGACTGAAGACGCGTCTTTGTTGTCATGCCTAACGACCCTGCGCCTGACCCTGCTGGCCGGGTCCCGTGACTCGCGACGCGCCGGTCGCGGGCGGTGGCAGTGGCGCCGGTTTTGGCGCTGTCTTCAGCACTTCGCGGAACTCCGGATACATCGTTGCCGCACCGCCCCGTGCCGCGATTTCAGGGATAAGGTGCCGCCTCGAAAACTCGTCCTTGTAGGGGTTCTCGCCTGGAATGTACGCCGGAACATCTCCCTCTTTCTGTGTTGCGATCTCGACAACCGGGTCGCACACCCACAGCCACGTGCCAGCCGGAAGCTCTCGTGCGCTTCTGATGTATTCCTGGCTCTTGACGAGCGGCTCGGTGAGGTAAACCGGATCCACGAGCACGACTGTCTGCGTGATCATGTCGCCATACCGTACGAAGTATTCGGTCATGTGCGCCTGGTCGCTCATGGGTAAACCGTTGCGGCGGATCCAGCCCTGCTTGAGGTGGGTGGTTTCGACGATCAGCATGTCCCCGTCCCAGCGGCCTGTGGAGAATCCCATCCAGGTATGAGCCGCGTTGGGACCGGGATGTGGACGCCCATCCATCCAGATGGTGCGGGTCTGCTCGTAAGTGCTGTGGTAGTGCTTGATCGCGATCACGTCCTGCGTCTTCGGCTGCTTCTCTTCCCAAATGCGCAGGTTGGTCGGACCTCGATAGATGTACGGCGAGACGTGTACGCGGCATTGCTCCTCTGGCAGCGCAATGCGCCCCGGGTCCCAGCTATCCGCGAACTGGCGGGCCGAGTCGTTGATCGGCAAACCAAGATAGTCGCGCAGCTCGGGCCCTGGAATACGCTCGGGCTGGTCCTCGTGATAGCGGGGCTGCCATGTGCCATCGAAATCGGCCTGCGCGAGGGCGGGCGAGCTGGCGCCCACCGTCAGTAAGAGGAGTGCTACCCCCGCAAGAATGAACCTACTTTTCATGTGTCTTCTTCCCTGCTTCGCCGGTCCGCCGGAGAGGCCGACCCAAGGGCGATGATCTTCAGATGATCCCTCTGCCCCGAGCGTATTTCAACATCGCGCTGTTGCCGATTAGAATTGCACGCGACGCATATATTTTATGCATACTTTCGATGTCCCAGATATTCGCGTCAGAGAGCTCCTCGCCATCGTCGCGTTGGCGGAGTACGGAAGCTTCGTAGCGGCCGCCGCCTATCTCAAGACATCCCAGCCCGCCTTGACCCGGGCGGTCAAGCGCGTCGAGAAGCAGCTCGGCGTCATGCTCTTTGCGAGAAACACCCGGCGGGTCGAAATCACCTCCGCTGGACGTGAGTTCGTGCTGGTCGCCGAACGGACTCTGAACGATCTCCAGCTGACCGTTCGTAACATCAGCGACGCAACCAAGGAGCAGCACGGGCGCATCACGATCTCGACCTTTTCGGCCTTCGCCGTTCACTCGCTACCCGAGCTCGTTCGTCGATACCGAGACATGCTGCCGGCCATGGAGGTTCGCATCCGCGAGGGCCGTCAGTCGGACATCGTGGAGGACGTCCGCAGCGGAGGCGCTGACTTCGGCATCGGCTACGTGGATTCGGTCCCAGACACCCTCGGCAGCGAGCTGTTGCGAAAGGAACCGATGTACGTGGCGATCCCGAGCGCACATACGCTCGCAAAGAAGCGGCAACGCGTCCGACTCGAGGAACTGCGAGACGAGGTGCTCATCTCGCCGCCGAGCGATACCTTCCTCAGGCGTCTGATTGACGGCGCTGCGGCCGGCAGCGGAATCTCATTCCACTATGGAGTCACCGTTGAGCGTCTCCTGAGCCTCATCGGACACGTCCGTGCCGGCGTCGGTATCGCAATCATCCCTGAAGGCGTTCTCCCGCCGAAGCCGTGGAAAGACTTCGAGGCCCTGGTGCTCGCCGAGCCGGCGCTAACGGTGTCTGTCGGTCTCATCACGTTACCGAGCCGCTACATCACGCCAGCAGCCGCGAGCATGATGGCCCTCATTCGCGAAGGCGCCAAGAGCGAGGCAAGCGCCGCCACGATGAACCCGAAGACAGCCCTGTAGCGAACGGAGCGGGCGGAGGGCACGGGATCACACGGAGCAACGGAGGAACGGAGTTTTCATTTGGGCACTGTTTGTGACGAACAGATTCTCCGTTTCTCCGTTCCTCCGTGTGTTTCCGATTCCTCCGTCGCCTCCGTTGCGTCCGTTGACTCCACCGTCACGAAAACTACAGCAGCCCCAGACCCACAAACATCTCGCGGACCTCGTCAGCCGTGACACCAAGCTTGGCGGCCGCGCGCACGGTGTCCTCTGGATCCAGTCCGTACCAGTTGCGTTTCGTGGCATCGCACATCCCGGCAATGTTCAACGCGTCAACAGCGGTGGTAACGCGGGACGCATACTCGTCAGAGTTGACGACCTCGGCCAATATCGTCGGCGAAAGTCGACCGGTCGCGCTGCCAAATTCGCTGTGGTCAGAACACAGAAAGCGCCGAGGACGATTGGGGACTTCGAGTCGGCGGGCTGTCTCGCTGAAGCTCGCCGCCGTGAAGTAGAACATTGAATAGGCGGCAAAGACTTCGAACCGCGGGAACGCCGCGTAACACCCGGCGATAAATCGGGCAGTGTGATCGGCTTCTGCCATTGTCACGGTGTTGTAGTCGTCCACGCTGCGGCCCGGGCGGCCAGAGAACTCGCCAGCTTCGAGCAGACGCGCGAGGCGCTCGACACCGAGCAGGGTCATCGGGATGCCGGTAGAAAAGAGCGGATCCACGAACGCCGCGGCCGATGGCAGCATGGCCCACCCTGGACCGGCGGCTTCAGCAGCTCGATACGCGAGGCGCGGCATCCATGTGAACTCTCTGATTGATCGCGCGCCCGCGAACTGTTCGCCGATCGACGGATAGCGCGCCAGGAAGCGCCGCCACGCGGGCTCGCCATCGGCCAGTCGCAGGTCCTCGGCGCAATCGTCGGTCACAGCGATACCTGCACTCGTCACGCCATTTCCAAACCGCAGAACCCACATCCAGCCGCCGTCAAAGACATGGTGCAACGCTGCATCGTCCATCGGATATGGCGGCATCTCTGTCGTACCGCCGCACCCCGGCACCGTCGGACGCACCATCGCACCATCGCACCCCGGCACCGTCGGACGCACCCTCGCACCCTCGTACCCTCGCACCCTCGCACCATTGTTGTATTCCGCCATTTCCTCGCACCGCGCAACGTCGGTGAAGTGTGAGAAGAGCGCCTGCGTCCGAGGGTAGCCGTCGAATCCGCGGTCGGGAATGTTCAGCGCCTTGCCCAGAAAACCTCGAGCCCCACTGCCGTCTATCACGGCTCGGGCACGCACGCGGACGTTCTGTCCGTGGCGACTGCCTGTCAGCGTTGGAGTGCCCCCGGCGTCCCAGTCGATCGAAGTCAGGCTGACGCAGTCAAGGTACTCCGCACCCAGAGATTCGGCCTCGCGCAGAAGGAAGTAATCGACGTCGGACCGGAGCCAGTGCGTATCGGACAGGTCATCGTTGGGGCTCGCTGCGACAAGCAACTGCTGCGAGCGGCGTTCCGAGTCTCGAAATCGTTCACCGGCCCTGTGCTTGAAATACGTGAACCCACGCTTGAGGCCGCAGATCACGTTGGGGTAGGCGCGCTGCCAGTCGCCATACTGAGCCAACGGCCGAAGTCGCGGCAGGTCGTATCGATCCGCCAACTGTTCAATGAGGATCCCCGCCAGTGGCGACGCCGACTCACCGATGGCAAAACGTGGATGCCGGCCACGCTCCAGAAGGATGACGCGGAGGTCGAGTCTCCTGGCGATCATCGCCAGAACCGACGCACCGAAGCCAGACCCGACGATGGCGAGATCAGCGTCGTGCGTCACAGGCACACTCCACGCGGGGAGCCGATTGCTGGGCGCGGTTCATGTGCCTGAGCCGCTCGGCACGCCGCGGTGAACATGAGCAGTCGAAGAAATGTTCGACCTCCCACAGATCGGCGAACACGCGAGAACGGCGTGACGAGAGTCCGTACTCAACGACGGCTTCGAGTGCAGGGAGCTTGGCCAGCTCGCCGTTATCGCCTATCGCTTCCATCGCGCCGTTGCCACTTCGTGTCGGAATGACGGAACACGCGGATGCCTCGCACTCGTTGGCGAAATCGATCGACCGGCACGCCCATTCAACTGCGTCATGCGTGGGTAAGAACGGCGGGTTCAAAAGAATGAACACGCGCAGCGAGACACCATGGTTCGCGAGGAACGTGGCAGCGCTGCCGAATGACTCAACCGTCATTGCTTTGTTCAAGCGCGCGAGAACGCCCTCATGGACGGTCTCGAGGCCAACGGCGACCTCCAGGCGTCCAGCCAGGAGATCGCGAAATCGAAGGCAGCGGTCGCCGTGCGCTCCAGACAGAAATGCGGGATGCGACTCCACGATGACCGTTTCGAAGTCCGACAACAGATTCGCGATCTGGCCATCATCTGACGGCGGGATCGCGCGCGGATCGAAGAAGCTGCCCGCGTTATAGAGTTTGATCTGTCGAGCGGAGGGGAGCTTGTCGAGTGCGTGCCGGATCTGACTCGCAATCGCTCCAGCCTCTACCGTGCGGTCGAGCGTGTTGACCCACAGGTCGCACATCACGCATCGAAAGGGGCACTCTCGATTGGTCAAAAAGACTACGGCAGTCGGCGTCAGCGTTCCGGAGGCGTCCGGCTCCTCCTCCCAGAGGAAGGCGTAGGGTTGCTCAGGGTCGAGCGCCGCCTTCGGTCCGCGACGCTCGAGGATCCATCGGTCACGGGCAGCGGTGGTACCGGGATAGCGCTGGAGCATCTTGGATCACGGAGTCGGCGCAAACTCCCAACTCCCAACATCTGCTTGACCAACTCCCAAGCATCGCCCTTGGGAGTTGGGAATTGGCTCTCTTGCGAGTTGAAAGTGTCCTTAGAGCGTTGCCATCTCGTTACCGGAGCGGCGGTCGGGAACCTCGGTGTCGCGCAGGCGATCCTCCCACTGACTCTCGAAGACCTGACGGCACCACGCCTTTGTCGCCCGCTGGCGCGGCATGGCCACGGCTCCATCCTGGAAGCGTCGCTTTGGATGAGTGGGCATGTCGATTCCGAGGACCGACTTCACGCCGGCGCGCACCACATCACGCTTGAGCGACGCAAGCCGTTCCTCGTGCCCTTCGAGCACCTGCTCGAACGGAATCGCCAAGGCGGCCGCGATCACGGAGCGGACTGTGAACGGCGAGAACGCTTTGAAGCCGAATGCCCGCGCAGGAGCGTAGGTCCGAACATATCCCCTGGACAACCCGCCCGAGTACGCGAGGCTGTGCTTGATCGCATCGATGCCCCAGCCTTCCTGATACAGGAGCGGGTTGCGCAGCACGCTCGAAAGCGTCAGATCCGAATCCTCCAAGGGATACGACTTCAGATTCTCATCGCCACCGTCGCCATCGAGCAGATGCGACAGGCTGGGATACCGTTCGCGAATTCCGCGCAAGAGGCACAGCGCGGACGCGGCGCACTCGACATCCAGCGGATGGTAGTCTTCGATTACGCGGATGGCATGTTCGAGGCTGTATGCCTCGACCGGAGCCGTCACCTGCTCCCAGCTGTCCTCGAGGCCAAGCTCGCGCACAACCGCCGCGGCCTGAACGGCATCGGCCCCGCCGCCAAAGTCCAAAGTAAAGGCCCGGACTTGGTGAGGATTTCGGCCGAGCTCCTCCGACGCCTTCTTGGCCAGCAGCAGCGTCGCTGTGCTGTCGATGCCACCTGAAAAGGCAACCGCAATCGGCTCTCCCGCGGGCACGCCCTCCACCCAGTTCTTGACCGCCGTGTACGTCGCAGCGATGTACGCGGCGCCGGCGGCCTCGAGGTCCGACGAGCCCTGCCCCACTGGCGGCTCGAAGAAACGGTGATACCGCGGCGCCGGATCCGGACAGCCCACCTGATCCAACTCCACGATGTAATGCGCCGGCACCATGCGGGCGTAGGTGGGATCGAACTGCCAGCCGATACGTTGAGACTGGCACCACTCGAAAAGACGGTCTACTCGATCCGCGACGACGAGAAACGGACCGTGGTACATCTTCGCGACGAAGTAGCGCAGTGGGACAGCCGATGGTGCGGGCCAGCCGAACGGTCTTGCCGTCTCGCGCCACGACGCGGCAAAGTGCCCGTCGGTCGCTCGAGGCGTCGCGGCGTCGCCACGACGCACAGCCTCGAGAATCTCGTCGCCCGTCGGCGCCGTGTCAGACCTGACGATCGAAACCCAGTCAGAGTCAACAAGACGATCTACGCCTTCTAGCATTGTCAACCTCAGCTTGTAGGGCGGGTCTTGCTCTTCAGACCCGCTAGACGCCGGGTCCACAAGAGGGGATCATAGCCGTACACAGCGAGGGCCGGGTTGCCCCGGCCCTCGTCGTCTTACTGTTCCGGCGGGTCCACAGAACGGGACCCGCCTACGGCTACCGTCTCTTTCTAGAAATCAAACGCCAAGCTGAACTTCATGAGACGGGCATTGAGGATCTCGGTCGGCGCCAGCCACGTCGCGTAGGCCTGGTTCTGATTGATCATCGCGTCGGAGTTCAACGCGTTGTAGATGTCCATGCTCACGACCGTCCGCGTCCTCCCGAACCTCAGCACCTTCCCGATCCGCATGTCGAGCTCTTGGCGACGCTCGGTGTAGACCTTGTTCGGCTCCTCGATGCCGATCACGACGTTCGCCGCGTTCCCCGAGAGCGCCCGGCCGAGCGTCGAACTCGCCGCGAGGTAGGCGTTGGTCGCCGTGAATCCGGCCGTGAGCGCCGTTCCAGGCGTGCTGCGGAACGAACCGGACACCTGCACGTCGATCTTCGGGATGATGTAGATGGCCAGAGCCTTGACGCCCGTCAGCATCGGCTGCTTCGCGATGGCAGAACTCTGCCGGGCGCAACTGCGCCGGCGCGTCGCCCGTGTGCGCCGCTGTTCGCGCTCGCCGCATCAGCAGCGCTGATGCTGAGCATTTCCGGCAGCTTTGCGACGACCTCGCAGTTGTCCTCGACCTGCTTGCCGGTGCCCACACCACCCTGGAGAACCAGCCCGTTCTGGAGGCGCGCATTGATGCTGACGTCGAAGCCGTTCCAGTGGTCGATCTGCTTGCCGTACTTGTCGGACAGCGTGTTCAGGTTCTGCACTTGCCCGAACTTCGCCGGCACGACGTTGTACAGCCCGGTGAGCGTCTGACCGCTCGTCGTCAGACGTGGATCGGTCGGCACCGTCATGCTGAACTGCGTGAAGTCCTCCGGCGCGAGCAGCAGGTTGTCGGTCACCTGGAAGTTCTTCCAGATGCGGCGGAAGTAGCCCACGTCGAGCGCGACGCGCGGCAGGAGCTCGCGCTGCACGCCGGCCGAGAACTCCCAGTTCGCCGGACGATGGCCCCAGCCCGTGGTCAGATCCTTGTCGTACAGCTCGCCCGGCCTGATCGTGCCGAACGTGAGGTCGGAGATGCTGGCCGCATTCGCCGTTGGCCAGCGGGATTCAGCAGGTCGCACTGCGGGACGTAGTCATCGTTGATTCCAAGGCCGCCGCGATCGTTCCAGGACCGGTTCGCCGTCTGCGCGAGCGCCAGCACCGGGTTCGGATTGCGGCCGATACCGTTCAGCGTCTGACCGAGGAGGTACTTGTTGAACGCGACCTTGATGGCGGTCTTGCCGTTGCCGCCAAGGTCATAGACGAAGCCAGTTCGGTAGGTGATGTCCTTCCAGTTGAGGTTGTCGGCCGCCGGGAACGAGATGTTCCGGGTCGGTGTCAACGGCGCCGGTCCAACCGTCTGCTCGGGGAAGCTGGTCTGGAACGCGTCGAACCGCAGCGCCAGGTTCAGCGTCAGCCGGTCCATCGTCCAGCGATCCTGCGCGAAGAGCCCGAAATCGTTGTCCAGGTTCGATGATCGCCGTGTAGGGCCTGTTCGTCTCGGTAATCTGGTTCGGCACGCCGAAGTTGAACCGGTAGCTCACCGGGTTCATCGCGTACTGGTATTCGTTGAGGAATCCGTGCGTGCGGTTGAAGCCGACCTTGAACGCGTGCGTGCCGGTGACGTAGGACATCGCCGCGCGATAGGACCAGTTCGGCACCGAGCGTGTTGTTGTTGTTCTCGCGGCCGCGATAGATGAGGCCGTTGCTCTGCTCGGTCACCGAGATCAACTGCGGGAGCAGCGCCTCTTTTGCCGGGTCGTCGAGCGAGCCGCCGTTGACGCGGAGGTGCATGTCGCCCCAGCGCTCGTAGAGGTGCAGGCCGACAGCCTCGAACAGCAGTCTGTTGGTGATCGGCGAGGTGACCTCGGCGTGCTCCTGCCGCAGCCGCGGGAATCGCCGGTCGCGCGCGGCCTCAGGCGCGCGCGTCGCGCTGATCTGGTTCGGACAGTTGCACCACTTGTCCGCCTTGTAGGTGCCGGCGATCTTGAGCTTCGGATTCGCCTGATACGTGACGCGAAGGCTGTTGTTGAACTGCTGACCCTCGTTGACCGCCGGCGTCGGTCGTCGGCACGTAGAGCCACTCGTTCACCTTGAAGGCGTTGGCGTTCTCGAAGATGCCCGGCCTCGTTCTTCACGGTGTTGTAGCGCGTCGAGAACCAGAACCACACCTTGTCGCGCTTGATCGGACCGCCGAACGCTTCGTTGAGGTCGTAGTTGCTGACGATCTTGGTCGGCGTCGCAAGGCCGGCTGCCTTCAGCTCGTCCGAGAAGTTGTTGCCCTGCAGGCTCTCGTTGGAGAAGGTGAAGAACGCGGAGTTGGCGAACTGGTTGCCGCCGTCGCGCGGGATGAAGTTGATGCGCACGCCGCCGGTCGGCAGGTCGGCCGAGAGCGAGGTCGTGTCAATCGAGACTTCGGCCGCCGACCCGACGTCCGGGGTCTGACCACCGATGTTGCCGCCGGCCTGGAGCGTCATCGTGTTGATGCCGTTGGCCGTCACGCGCTGGTCGGTGGTCCGGCTGCCGTGGACCGTGAGGCTGCCGCCAACGTCCTGAATCAGCGACCCGCCGACGTCGTTGGCGCCGTTGCCGCTCGCGTTGGTGCCGGACACCATGCGCGCCAGGGTGACGTAGTTGCGCGCGCTCGGCAGCGCATCGACCAGATCTGCGCTCAGCACCTGCTGTTTGGTGAGCGTATGCGTATCGACGATCGGCGCTTCACCGGTGACCGTAATCGTCTCTTCCAAGGACCCGACGCGCAGCTCGGCATCCACCGTCGAGGCCGCCGCGCCGGTGAGAATCACGCCATCACGCTTGAAGGTGTTGAATCCGGTCAGCGTGAACGTGACGGTGTACGTGCCGGGCCGAAGATCGACGATCTGGAAGCGACCGTTCCCGTCGCGTGACCACTGTGCGGACTTTCTCGATGAGGACGGGACTGGCCGCCTCAACCGTGACACCGGGGAGCACCGCGCCCGACGTGTCTTTGACGGCTCCAGTAATCGAAGCCTGGGCAAGGGCCACCGAAGGAACCAGCAATAACAGGAATGCCGCCCCTACGAGGGCAGCAAAGAACCTCACCAGTGCACGCATTTCTCGCCTCCTGAACGCACAGGCAACCCTGCCTGTACAAACCACTTTTGACTACCCGCCTTCGGTGGGCGAAATTTACGCCCGAGGTCACCGAAAGTCAATCAGGAATATCAGTAAGACAAGGGGAAAGGGAGTAGGGGGAAGGCGGCAGAGGAAGGGGGCAGGGGAAGGGGGGAGTGGCCGAAATATTGGGAAAATACGGGCAATCAGTAGCCCGGCAGGGGCGCCTGAACTATCCAGTTGACGAGGGTCGCCAGCTACCTCTCGAACGTGTCGGAGAAGGAGTTTCGATCGAAGACGAGATAGCTGAGAACCAGCTGTTCGGTGTCCGTGGATCGACTCGCGGCGGCGCCAGCAGTCGCGTTGTCCGCCGCGTCTATGGTGATTCGAATCTTCTGAACCGTCCGGGTCGCGTCCCAGCCCTTGCTCCCAGCCAGGCGTACCTGCGCAATCTTCGGCGTCTCGGACCTCGTGAGCGCCGCGACAATGCTCTGGGCCTCGTTGAAGTCGGTTGCGCCTTCGTAGCTCCACGAAACCCGCGCCCGCACGTCGTTCTTCGAGCGGTAGTTCAGCACCAGACTATCGAAGTACCGGGTCGGCGCCTTGAACACCGGGCTGTCGAACGACAAGCCATTGGTCAAGGGAACATGCAACTCGTCACGCAGGCCGTTGGTGATGAGCGACGGCAACGATGCGAGCGTTTTGTCCCAGCTCCAGGCCTCGAGTTCGCCTCGACTCGACCACTCGAGCAGCGGAGCGTCCGAGACGAAGAGCTGCTTGGCTTGAGCGCCAATCTGCTCCTTCGAAAGCCCCCCGACCGTCAACGCCTTTGCGATTCCGAGCAGGCTCGAGTTCAAAGCGCTCTTGACGGTCTTGCTGGTCGTGCTCTCCGAGCAAGGAGACCCCGCGCTGCGACCGTCGCTTGTCAGATACGGATTGTGGACGTACGTGCCCGTGAAGTTCTCGATACGCAGCTGCGCAGCAAACGACTTGAGCGGGTCACGGAACCAATCGCCCTTGGCAATGGGATCGTTGGCCTGGTCCCATCCCCATGGTGGTTTAGCCGCACACCCGCCGATCGGACCGTTGAACGCGCTGCCCCAGTTGACCGTTGCGGCGCCCACGTAATAGGGATCGGCGCAGCAAAACGTCGACCCCACGTCGAAGCGGCGCGCCCAGAATGTGTCTTCGATGTCGATCAGATCGTAGGTCGCGTTGGGATCACGATTGCTCTTGGGCACCGCCGACTGGCCGGTGTAGCGATACACGATGCCCGGAAACGGCGTACTGGCCCGAACGACTTCCGGCCCCGCAGCCTTCACCCCATGACCCTCAGCCTCGATATGCACGGCTGGACGCCCGTCGACGAGCTCGATCGAGCCGTCAAGCCTCAGCGCGCCAGCCGAGACACGGCGGTAGTCGGGGTTGGCGTACTTGTAGAACACGTCGTGTGCGAGGGTCTCGAGCAACAGGAGCTTGCCGAAGGGCGTTCCGTCCTTCTCGACGACAACCGTGCACCCCTCCAGGTCGTTCTCGTGTTCGGTCTTGGGTGCGAAGCCTTCGTAAGGGCGCCCTGTGTAGTCGCGTGGGTGATAGAACGCGTAGGTGATGAAGTAGTGACGCGAGGACTCGACGACGCTGTAGTAGACCGCGCCCGGCAGCTCGAAGAGATACGCGTTCCGCCAGTTGTTGTCGCCCGCCCAGTCACCGTCGTAATCGAAGCGAGTGATGAAGTCGAGCACCGCGGAGCGACTCTCCTGAAACACGACTGGAGCGTAGTGTTCCGCGATCTGGCGGCGCTCACGGTCCTCGGCGCTCGCTGGCGCAGACGCCCACAGGCACAGCAGGAGGCTCACGCCCAACGCGAGTTTCATGGAACGAGAGGTTATCGGATCGTCAACCAAACGCCAAGCCCCCGGGTCAGGACCGCAACCGCCGTTCAGAACCGCATTGTGTACACGAGCTTCGACGCCAGCCTGTTGTCGAGCGTCTCGAAGCGCCGACTCGACGCCGACAGCTCAGCGTCGCGCCAATTGTGCGTATAGACGAAGTACAGGTCATTGCCGGGACGCTGAATCCATCGCACGCGCGCCTGCCACCCGAGCAACCGACTGACCGTGTCGTACTGAAGGTTGTTGACGACCGACAGCCACGGACTGAACTGGGTATTCACAAGGGCCCGGATCACGTCGGCGTCAAAGCTGCCCTCGGCGAGCTCCAAGACGTTGTGCTCCCCTTCGAACGTGATGGCAACGCCACGCCGCGGGCGCACGGCCACTGCGAGCACGTACTCACGGCGGCTGCCCGAATAGAAGTCACCAAAGCTGACATCCCCGTTGAGGGCCACCATCCGGTGATCGGCCGTGGACCCGCCGATTTGATAGCGGGTGAACTCATATCGCTGCCCGGCGGGCAAAATCACACCGTCCGAGATCTCGAAATCTTCCTCGAGACGTTCGTACTGCGGGGTGACGTCAAAGGCAAGTCTCGAGCCGTCGTGAAAGTTGACCTCGAATGGCGTCAGCTCGAACTCACGCGTCAAAGGACGATTGTCGGCGTCGTTCTGGATATCGAGGTCGAACGAGAACTCGAAACCACGAATCCATGGATGACTCCGCAGCCTCGGCGCGAACTCGAGTGACGGGTTGAGACGCTTGTACCCCCGTCGCGCCACAAAGCCGACGGCAGGATCGTAGTTCGGCTGCAGCTCGCGCACCGCAATCTCCGCGGAAAAGGGATCGTTCGGGTATGCGAGGCGAAGTCCGTAGCCGGCGCTCTCGCCTGAGCCGACCGGATTCGATGTCCACACGTAAAATCCGCTCAACGCGAGATTGCGATCCTCTCGAAACGTCGCCGTCTGCAACTGAAAGTCGATGCCGGCCGTGTGACGGTTGACGACGTCAGAGAGTCGAGCCGCCCGGCGCGTATACAGCCCCCCGACGTACGACTGGCGGAGCAACCGTCGTCGCATGCGCACCACTGAAAAGTCCTCCCCCGCCAGGCCGTGGCTCTCGGCGGTACGAACCTGCAACGTGCCGATGTCGAACGCTCCCGCTTGACCGGTCAGCTTTGCCCCGAAGTCGATGCGTTGCGGAGCGCCCTCGACGTCGAGGCCGATTCGACGCGAAAAGAAGGGAACGACGGACTCATCGTCTTCGCGTGAGAAATCGAAGAAGCTGGAGCCTTCGAGGAAGAAATCGCGCTTCTCCTCGAAGAACAGTGGGAACCGGGTCAGGTTGACGCGTCGCTCGTCTACTTCTGTTTCAGCGAAATCCGTGTTGATGCTGAAGTTGGCGCGCACCGCGGAGGTCACGTTGTAGAACAGATCCAGCCCGACGTCGCCTGTTGACAACGCTCCAGGTCTGCCGCGACCCGGGGCCGACGAGACATTACCGACGACATACGGCTTGAGATCCAGACCGAGTCCATGCGACAGGCCACTGAAGCCAACGAGGCGTCCGGCATGAGTCATCTGCGCCAGACCCTGGTTGCGCGCATGGCCAGTCCAGAGGCTCTCCTCATTCTTCCGCCGCACCGTGCGCTGAAAATTGATGCCCCAGGATGCGGCGTCAGGATCGAAGTTCAGTGTGCGAAATGGGATCTCGATCTCAGCCGTCCATCCCGTGGGCGATCGCCGCACCCGAGCCAACCAGATTCCGTCCCACGAGTTGTTGACACCGGCTCCCAGGCCGTCGAAGCCGCCGCTTTGGGAAGGGTCGATGAGGCCGTCGCCCATCGCTCCGGATGGATTGATCTCGAAGTAATAGCCAGAGCGTCCGTCCATGAACGTGTCGATCGTCCACATGAAACGATCGTCTGCATCGAATGACTGATCGCGTTGCATTTGATTGCCAAGCACTCGTTCCGGCTCCGAGTCGTGGCAGATCACGGCGATGATCAGGCGTGACGCTTCGTACAGCAGCCGCACTTCGGTGCGTTCGCTCGCAGCCGCGCCGTTGTCGGGATCGCGTTGAAGAAAGTCGGTGGCGACGTCTGCGCGCCTCCAGGCCGGCTCGTCAGGAACGCCGTCGAGGCCCAGCACATCGCCGGGGGAAAGTCGCGACGCCTGGAGCGTCCGTCCGCCAGGGTCTTGGGACAGCCCGAGACTGGGGAGTGCGACAAGGAGGAACGCGGCGAGGGCTACGCGATGCACGTTACATAACGTGCATACGGCGAGAGGAGAGTGCGAGTTTACGTGATGCCTCTGCGAACGATCGAGGCCTTCGTCGCGGACTACGAACTCGTCTTAGAAGTGACGTTGGATCCCCAATCTTGGCGAGGTCTGCCGGGGCTAGTTCACCGCAAAGCAGTAAAGCAGTCCTGCGCCCCCACCCCGGCTCACGTTCGGCTGACTGCAGCCACGGGCGCCGTGCGTGGAGTTCCAGGAGTTGTTGTCGAAGCCGACGCGATCGAAATGACCGACTTGCGCGCCGCCCATGCCTTCGGCGGAACTGGTCCAGTTCGAGCAGGTGTGATCCACGCTGTCCATATAAGCGCGACCGTCGGGCTGCGTGCCTGTGAGGATGTCGTGCACGGTTGGACTCGCCGGCGTTCCGCCCACGCGGCCTTGAATGACCTGGCCTTTCTCACTGACCGCATGCAGTTGATGCAGGCCGTTGCCCAGCCGGGCGAGCTCCAGAGTATCGCCGTGCAGGTGTGCAAGATCGCGCGCGATCAGGTTGCCGTTGGCGCCGTACCAGGGGCCGTTGCCAATCCGATCGCGAGCGTTCACCGCATTGGGGCCCTGCGTGCTGAGATAGGCGCGCCACGTCACGCCACCGCGGCCGACCCCAACGGCAAGCGCCTGGCAGTGCGCATCGGCCCCTGCGAGCCCGCCAAGATCCCCGCCCCTACCCAGGCCGACGCTGGTCACGAAGAACGACATCGGCGGTGGCGGAGCCTGCTGGCCTCGTCCCTGCCCCGGTGCCGGAGCTGGCGCCTGGGCGGTGACGATAGTGATCCAGAGTCCCGAAGCAAGAACGAACATGGCGATGTGTTTCATTACAAGACCTGAACGTGGGGCCCGCTACGGTTTGCTGCGCGTGAGGAACGCGATCACTGCATCCAGATCCGCGTCTCCAATTTCTGTCTTCCTGAAGAAGGGCATCACACTGACGCGCAGATTAACGAGGGCAGTCCGACAGTCACAATACCTGAGATCAGTGAGATCAGGTAGCGCCGCTCTTGAACCTCTGCTGGGGGCGAGCGCTCAGCGAGGTCACCTCGCGGACAACGCGTCACATTGAGGGAGCTGCCTCTGCGAACTCCCTCCTACCTGAGGAACCCAGGACAGCCGGGAAAGTAGTTGCCCTTGGCAACGTGTTGTGCACACCACTCCTTCACGCGCTGAATACCCGGTCTCACCATCTTGACGACCTCGTCGTACGTCATGACGTCCATGTGCACCGGGACGTTCTTCACGACCTCGATCTTCCGGTACGCGATGTTGTCGAGCCAGCTGTCGCCCCACCATTGGAGCTCTTCGGCCGCGGTTGCAATATCGCCTTCAATCATGATCTTGTGCTCAGGCACGTAGGCAAACACACCGTCGGCCATGTGGTTGTTGGCGATGACGTGGTAGATGTCAACGGCCATCGTAGCGTCCTTTAGTTGCAGGTGATCGTCCACCGGGATGAACCGAAAGGGCTTAGGACTGCGGGCCAAGTCGTCCGGGAAGTTCGGCGCAGGACGTGACGTCATCTCCTGGAAGATGATTCCGTTGTCTCGACGCGAGATCACGGTCAGTCCTTCGGCGACGGCCTGCCGGAGTCCTGCGGTGTGATCGAAGTGATGGTGCGAGACGATCACCTCGGTGACCGGCTTGCTAGGAACGATCTGACGTGCCGCAGCCACCACGGCCCTGACCCGATCTGCACCACCACCAACCTCGAACAGCGTCATGTGATCGGCAAACTCGATCACCATCGTCCCGCCGGTGATGCGCCACACGCCGCGCGCTATTGGCGTGACCTGCACGTTCGCGCCCGGCCCACCCGGACCGGCGCCGCGGCCACGACCACCTCCTCCACCCTGTGCCTGCGTGGTGACCGAGGCTGGCGCGGCAAGGTCGTCGATTTGCGAGTCGACGAGATAGCCGTCGACGTACATCTTGAGGAAGTCGATGTTTCGCCAGTCGAGTTTCGTCGTGTAACCCATCGGCAGCCGGACGCCGCCGAATGGCTCATAGCCGAGGAAGTGAGTCGTGTAGACGACCTCGCCAAGGTTCTGGTTCGGACCAGACCAGGCGAGCCACGCAGGCAGGTTCGACGGCGGCCGAATGGCGATCGTGAGCTTGTCGCCTTCCTTGATCGTGACGTCCACGAGTGTCAGTCCGTCTTTTTGGCGCCGATTGCTCAACGTGGCTGACTGGATCCAGCGCCGCCCGAACCGCAACGACGGGGTTCGTATGCATCCACATTCGCCGGTCGCGAACATCACCGCCGCGAGTCGCTTCGCCTTTTTCGCTTACGTTGTAGGCGAGGTTCCCGTCGAGCGCCTGCATGGCAAGCGCGAAGCTGTGGCCGCCATAGTTGGCAAAGGGGAACAGGTCGTTCCGCCTCTCCTGCTGACGGAACCGGTTGTGCTCGATGTCATAGACGCGCTTGAGGTCGTTGGCAGCGATGAGCTTCAGTGGCGCATCTGGCAGCGCAGTAATGTTGCCTCCGCCCTGCTGATAGGCGTACTGCCCGTACCCCAGCACCGTGATGTTGCGGAGCGCCCGAATCCTGTCGGCCCCGCCGAGCGCGGTGGCCGCGGCGTCGATCGCCTGCCTCGCGGTTGTTCCGGGCACCTGCGGCGGAGTCGCGTTCTGGGCCTTCAGCACGCAGCTGGATGTCATCCCAAGTGCGCAGGCGACGATGATCGCGGCGGCACCATAAATGAGTTGCCGTTGCATAGCTATCTGCTCCCCTCTCCTCTTACCGAGCCAGCGGATCCGGCCGCAGTTGAAACTGCGCTACTTGGCTTGGCGTGCCCTTCCCGCCCTCCACGTGCCAAATCGCTCGAGAACCATTGACGGCCCATAGCCCGCGGCCTTTCCACCCGGCATTCGGATCATCAATGCGCCCATCGAGGCCTCGCGTGAAGAAGCCCATCGGATACGGGACGCGCAGTGTCACAACTTTGCCAGTGGCGAGATCCAGCGCGAACAAGGCGTCTGAGGTCGTGCCGCTCGACATCGGTACGTTTGGCCCCAAGCCGAACGTGTTGTACTGGTCGACGAAGTTGTAGTAGTGGAAGTCCGAGTTGATTTCGTCGGTGACGCCCTTCATCCGCGGACCCGGCAGCGGATAGAGTGTCCAGCCTTCGGGACAGTGCTGCATCGATGTCGATGCCTCACCTGAGAGCACGCTGCACTTCCGGCGATCGAAGCTCGCCAGGTGTCCGCTGCCCGCGAGCGCCGTCCACACCAAGCCGTTTCGATCGATGTCGATTCCGCGGGGCGTGAAGCCGATCTTCCCGGGGGCTTTCGGGTTGTTGAACGGCGGCTCGTACGCTTCGGTCACGCACGTCGCCGGCTTCATCCGCACGATCCGCCCCGGAGTCCCCGGCACAGCGCCCCAGACGACGGTTGAATCTGTGGGGTCGGCGATCACACTGTAGGCACCATTCATGGGTACCGGCCGATCGACCTTCGGATCGATGCGGCCATCGCCGTTCACGTCGAAGTATCCGCGGCACCAGCCTTGAGCAGCCTCGTCGCTCTTTGTCTTGTCGAATACATTGAGATCGAGCCACCCGATCGAACCGGTGGGCAGGCCGTTGTAGTAGACGATGCGACTGTTCAGACCCTCGCCAAACCGTATGTGATGCGTGTGTGGACACGTGTCGTGATCGGAGAAGGACTTCGTCTTCGGGTCGTACACCGACACCTGCCGGCGGCCTTCAGCGATTGGATAAAGCGCCGCCCACTTGTTGTTGGGATCCTGGCAGAACGAAGGGTTCGGCACACCCCGCACCTGGGCGGACATCCACACCCGTCCGTCTCCGTCCATCGCCGCGTTGTTGGGGTTCACGTAGTCTTGAAAGATGACTTGCTCGCCCCAGTAAGGCGACGGCACGTTGATCTGCGGCCCCGTGAACGGCCTCATCTGATTCTTTGGAATGCGCGTGGGAATCGGGATGAGCTCTGTCGTATGCCGCTTTGGATCGAGCACCATCACCGAATCGTGGTGGAACTCCACCCCGTAGACAGGACCGTAGGCATTGACTCGCGGGTTTCTTTTGTCCGTGCTGACGATGTCGTGGACAAACGCAGTGGGCGTCGAGACATCCCACAGCGTCACCACCACGTTGCGCTCAACGCCCTGCGGCCGCGGCGGGGCTGGCGGCACTTCGCCGGCTGCGATGCGAGTGGTCCAGTCGGCGTACATGCCGAGTCCTTCTCGCGCCCCCCCAGCCGCAGCACGCCACCGAGGGAATTGATTTGTCCAAACTGCAGTCGTCGTTCCCACGCGTCCAGCGGCGCAAGCCCGTTGAGGTGTGATCCCAGCTCACGGGTGGATTTGTCGCCCACCTGGTGGCAGTTCATACATCCCTTGACGGTGCTGATCCAGTCCGCCTGATTCTGAATGACGATCTGCTGCGGGGCACCCGCGCCGCCGCGCCCCTCCACGTTATTTGGGGCGCCCTGACGGGCAGAAGCGGCAGGAGGTGGGCCGCCGAAGCCTCCTACGGCCCCCGGCGGCACTGTCACGGTCATCGGAAACTCGTTCTTCGGCGGGATCTGAATGAGCGCGAGCCACGAATCCGATGGGTAGAACTGCGCTGCGGCGCGGGCGTTGGGTGCCCGCACGGCGGTCAACGGCAACTGACGTCCGGGCGCGGCTTGAACGTGAGGCGAATCCACCAAGCCGTAGCCCCGCACCCACACGCTGTAGCTGGCCTTCGGGAGGTCGGGGACCAGGTAGCGTCCCTGGTCATCGGTCACCACGATCTTGCGAAACTTTGTTGGAAGGTCTGTGGTTTCCGCGATCACCCAGACGCCGCCCTCGGGCCCGCCCGGCCCAGACACCACTCCTCCAATATCGTCGCCGTCAACAGCCGGCGCCTGCGCCGCGACAGGGCGAGTCTGTCCCTGCAGCCACGCCGTGGAGCCCGCGAGCAGCGGACACAGGGCGATGAGCAACATGCGGTAACGAGCGCCTCTTCCCATCTCGATCTCCTAGGGGTCAGATCTTGATTCTTGCCCTCTCGCCCAGTTGTCCGGCAAGAATCAAGATCTGACCCCGGTCAAAATGCAAAGCCCGCTGGCTGCGCAGGCTGATCTGGTGCGTTAGGTGGCGCCGTCTGGCACGGCGCGGGATTCCACTTGGCGCCATCCGCTTCCTTCTTGAACGACGAGCTCGTGATGAACGGCTGATTGAGATACTTCGGATCCTCGACGACGGACGTCACGGTGAACCACTCGAGCGTCCCGGGGCCGGAGTGCCGGTTGAAGTACTCGGTGAGCACTGCGTTTTCGCTGTAGGGCACACCGTTCTTGCGCAGGTAGCCGGCGCGCATCTGGGTCGTCACGACCTTCAGGTTGCCACCCGCCAAACCGCCGCCACGACCGCCAAAGCCCAGTCCACGCGTTTGCGCCTGCTTGACCCACTCGGCGACCGACTGCCCCTGCCACTGGCGTTCGCCACCCAGCCGGTTGCGGGGAGCCGAACCGAAAGAGACGCGTCTGCTGTCCCGCGTCTGTTTCGAGCTTGAGCGTGGTGTCATCCTGCCAGGAGACGCGCACGCGAATCGGCAGGCGCATCAGTCCGGCGGCTCCAAACGCCCGGCACTGGTTGCCCGCGGCATTATCGGCCGCGAGATCCCATGCGGCGGCGACCTTACGTCCTTCGACGTTGATCGGGACGCTCGCAGCGTCGTTCTTCGGCGGAGTGACCATACGCCAGCGCCAGTCTTCGGTCACGACCGACACCCACGTCCCGGTGAGATCGAATGCCGCCGCAGCACGCGGCGTCGGCGGTGGGCCTGGGGGGCCTCCTTGTCGGCCTCCTGGACCGGCCTGGCGGCCGCCTCCCTGGCCGGGCGGAGCTTGAGCCTGACCGGCCGCCGGAGGTGCCTGCGCCGCAAGAAGCGCAGACATCAAGACACCCACGAGCGCAATCGTGAGGGCTCTAACCTCTGACTTACTTTTCAACTGCTCCACTTCTCTACTTTTCCACTTTCGTCGTGAGGCTCCGATACACGGCCTCCACGAACATGTCACCTGATGTGCTGGGCTCGCGTAGACGCCGTCGTAGTCGCGCGTCGGCTTCGCCGCCTTGCACCTGGTCGAGCGTCATCTTCTTCTTCACCATGTCCTGCATCGCGATCGCGGACGATGGTGACCATGTCGCGGTAGTCGCTGACGTCGGACTCGTCGCACAGGCGGCCGTGCCCAGGAATGATCAGCGTGCCGCCTTCTTCGTTGAACTCAGGCACCGCCAGTTCGAGGATGTGGTTGATGCCGTCCAGGATACCGTTGATGCTGCCGCCCTTTGCCAGATCGATCATCGGGTAGCGGTCCGGCGTGAATACGTCCCCCGTGCTGACGACATCCGTTGCGACGGAACATGACCATCGTGTCGCCGTCGGTGTGCGCGGCTTGCTGATGGAGCAGCTGCACCGGTTCACCGTTGATGAACATGTCCTTCTGCTTGACGAAGTACGTGTCGGTTGGCCAGCGCGCTCGGCTGGTGCACCGGACATGGTCAGCCGAGTCAGCGTGTTCCTCGTGCGCAAAGATCGGCGCTCCGCCCGCACCGTAGACAGTCGCCGCGCGGGTGTTGCCCGCCCGCAAGGATCTGTCCGGACTTCTTGAGCGCTTCATTGCCTCCGACATGATCAGCGATCGGAAGCCGTGTTGACGATGAATCGGATTGGCGGTTCGACAGCCTTCGAATCTCTACGAGGACCCGTTCACTGACTGCAGCGGTCTGCGTGTCTACGACCAGCACGCCGTCTCGACCCACCTGCACGGTGGAGTTACCGCCTGGACCGGCGAGCATGTAGATGCCGCCCCTCACGTGCCAGGACTGAATGTCCGTCGGCGTCTGACCGTAGAGAGTGGTCGCTATCGCGAGCGCCCATCCGGCACAAAGGCAGCGACGAGTCAGCAACGCTTTTCGCTGCGAGTCCCGAGTCCCGAATCCCGAGTACCGCTCATCGAGCCTGTGGCGCGGCAGGCCGTGGGGCTGGTCGCGCCGTCCTCAGGTTGCTGACGCGGCGGTGTGGCCTTCGGACAGGCGTCATCGTTCTTGAGCCTCTCCATGAACTCGGGGTACATGGTCTCGGCGCCGCCGCGCACGGCCTCGAGAGGCAGCGCCCACTTTGCGGCGAACTGCTCGAGGAAGGGGTTCGTGCCAGGAAGGTAGTGCGGAATTTCACCTTCGGGACGCTCGACCTCGATGTCGACCGAGCAGGGATAGAGCGCCATCTGATAGCCGGGGTCGTAGAAGAAATTTCGACTCTTGATGTACGGCTCGGTCAGATAGACCGGGATCCGAGACGATCGAAATCCAGGTGAGAACGTTGCCGTTGCGGATGAAGTGCTCCTGCAACGTAGCCTTCTCGCTGCGAGCCAGACCATTTCGCCGGACGTAGGCAGGTTTCAGGTGGGTCGTGGTGACTGTGAGGATGTCGCCCTCCCACTTACCCGTGGAGAAGCCCTGCCACGTGTGGGGAGCGTGCGCGGGTGGGTGCGCCCGGCCGTCCATCCAAATCGTTCGCACCGGATTCATCCACGCCATCTCGGTGTGCCAGGCGACGATCTCCTTCGTCACGGGGTCCTCGGTCTTCGAAATGCGAAGCGGTGAGAAGTTCGGGCCGTAGTCTGCTGGGTGTGGAATGCACTGGTGCTCAGGAACGGTCCAGAGTGACGCGCTCCAACTGTCGCCACGCAGCCGATTCGCGTCATTGATCGGGAGGCCGAGGTAGTCACCGATGTCCGGGCCACCGCCACGCTCGGGTGCGTCCTCGTGCTGACGTGCCGCCCAGCCGCCTTCGAGATCGACCTGGGCGGACACAGGGACCGCCACCATCGCGAACATCACAGCGATGCGCGCGTTCCGCCACACGTTCATCTCACCCCCCGCGCCGCCCGTACCGGTCACGCTAGTGTCTACAATGCCGGCTTTAGCCGGAAGAAGTCATAACTCTCAGAAGTCGAGCTGTGCGCTGAACTTTACCAGGCGCGGATTCAGCACGCTGAGCGGTTGCCGGAACACGGCATAGCTAGCATTCTCCGTCAACACCGCATTGTCGTTGAGCGCGTTGAACAAGTCGACGTTCAACGCCATGCGGAGACCTGCCAGCCGCACGATCTTTCCGATTCGGAAATCGAGCTGATTCAAGCGGTCCCCGTATTCTGTCGCGAACGGGATCACGTTCACGACGGCTGTGGCACCTCCGACGAACGGCCGGCCGAGGGACGAAGTAAGGGCCGCAGCGGGGTACACGACACCGGCCTGCACTATGGGTCCAGGAATGCTCTGGTACGTGCCCGCCAATTGCACCTCGATTCGCGGAATCATGTACGCGGCAACCATCTTGAGCTGCGTGAGGTACGGCTCCTCGACGCGGCAGTACGGGCTCGTCGGACTCACGCCCCCGCCGACCGTCAGCTCAGGCAACTGGGCGCGAACGTCGCAATTGTCGGTGAGGCGCCGACCGGTGCTGATTCCGCCCTGCGCGACAAGGCCGTCACGCAGGCGCGCATTGACAGCGAAGTCGAAGCCCTGCCAGTTTTCAACCTGCTTGCCGTAGGTCTCGGCGAATGTCAGGAGGTTGTCGGGCAGGCGGGTGAACCCCGCTTGCGTCACGTTGTACAGCCCAGCGACCGTCTGGCCACCGCCGCCGGGGAGCCGCGAGTCGATCGGTGCCACGACGCTGAAAGGCGTGAAGTCCGACGGCGCCAGCGATCGGTTGTCGGTTGCAAGGAAGTTTCCGTACCAACGACGGAAGTAGCCCACGTCAACTGACACGTTGGTCACCAACTCGCGTTGGACGCCGACAGAACCTTCCCAGTTGTAGAAGCGCTTGCCCCACCCGCGAAGGAGGTCGGGATCGTAAGTTGTGCTCGGCACGGGATTGCCAAAGGCCAGGTTGCTAATCTGGAGGCATTCACCGTTGGCAAGCGGGTCACGCAAGTCGCAGTCCGGAGTGAAGTTGAGGTTCGTGTCATTCCACTGGCGGTTGACAGACTGCACAGTTCGGTTCGCGGGATTGGCTGTGTCGCCGAACGTGCCGGTGTACGTCAACTGCTCCACGTATTTGGAGAGGGAAGCCTTGAGCGCGGTGCGACCGTCACCAAACAGATCGATTGCCACACCCAGCTTCGGCGTGATGTCGTTGAAGCTCGCGAGGTCAGCAGCTTGGAACGTCACATTGCGGTTGGGCGTGTAAATGGTCGGGCCGAGCGTCTGCGTCGGGAAATTCGTCCGATAGAAGTCCCATCGGAGCCCGAGATTCAGGGTCACCCGGTCCATCGTCCACCGATCCTGCGCGTACACACCGCCGTCGTGCACGTGGGTTTCAGACGTGAACGGCGCCCTTTGCGTAATCTGCACCGGCGTGAGGCCATTGAACGTGTATGAGAGGTTGCCGGCTACAGGAATGTTGAAGTTGTTGAGCACTCGCCCCGCGTGGTCCTGGTAGCCGATCTTGAGGGCGTGAGATCCGGTGATGTACGACACGGCGCCGCGCCACGTGTCGTCGAGCAGCTCCGCCTTGAAGCGCATCGACGAGCCGAAATACGGGCGGGGACCGCGGTAGAAGACTCCGTTGGCCTGGTTGTTGATTCCCACCAGCCGCTCGTCGGCCTCCCGACCCTCGTGTGTGAAGTAGCCCCAATCCTCCGGCTTATACCCGAAGGCAGCCTCCACGAGAATGCGGTTGGTGATCGGCGCTGTGTAGGTCACCGTGACCAGCGGTTTCCATGGAAACCAAAAATCGGCAGACGCTTCCGGGGACGTCAACGCGCGGGAATCGATGCAGCTGCAGCGGTCTTGCGCATCGACGAAGAGGCTGATCTTGTTCTTCTGGCTCGCCTGCCAGGTGAACCGGCCGTTGACGTTCCGCCAAAGCGTGTCGCGCGACCCGAGAAAGCTCGTGTCCGGAGCGTAGGCGAACGAATTCGGGTCGCCCGCATTGGCATTGCGCACGGCGCCGGGAACGTAGTTGTTGACGGCAGACACGCGCCCTGAAGCGAAGAACCAGAGTCGGTCCCGCTTGAGTGGACCCCCAAACGCCGGATTGACCTCCCAGTTGCTCTTGACTGAGCTGGTCGAGATCAAGCCCCGATCGAGCAACTCCTGGTCGATATTGTCGCCCTGCAAATGCTCGTTTGTGCCACTCGCGAAGAACGAGCCGCTGAACCGGTTCCCGCCCTCTCGCGGGACGATGTTCATCCGCACCCCGCTAGCAGGCTGCTCCGCGGAGCCAGCCGCCGTATCGACTGTAACTTCCTGAATCATGCCGCTGTTGGGAGCAAACGCACTCACAGACGTGCCTTGGGACTGCATCGAAAGGCCGTCCATCATGCGCCGCATATCGCCGCCTCGACTGCCATGAATGGCCAGGGTCTGTTGAACCTCGCCCGTCGATCCGCCGACGTCCTGCCCCTCCCCGCTGAAGGTCGTTGAGAGTTGCATGCCTGGAATGAGCGTTGCGACGTTGATGGTCGTACGACCCGTTGGGAGCGTGTCGATGATCTCCTTGGTAAGCACGCGCTGTTGCTGGACGCTTTGCACGTCCACAATCGGTGTCGACCCGGTGACAGTAATGGTCTCTTGAACGGCGCCAACCCGCATCTCGGCATTGATCGAGGCGGTCATGGAGCCCGACAGTTCGACGCCCTCTCGTTTCACGGTGTTGAACCCGGCCAGCGCGAAGGTAATCGAGTAGGAGCCTGGCCGGAGATCGACAATTCGATATTGGCCGTTCCCGTCACTGACGACAGTTCGAACCTTCTCGATCAAGGCGGGACTAGCCGCCTCAACCGTTACACCGGGCAACACAGCCCCAGACGAGTCCCGAACGACCCCGGTCACAGAGGCCTGCGCCAGGACAATCGAGGGCGTGAGGATGACCACGAACATGGCCGCGACGATTCGAGCAGCTCTTTTAATGCGCATGACTTCTCCTGAAACACACCATGGACCCCCAACTGACACGCACAGCCTGCGCAGGAACGTTAGGGATTCACGGGCTGGAAGTCGTGCGCGAACGCTGAAAAGCGTCTGAAACGTTGGTGAAAGTTCTGAGCTACAATTCAGCCCTGACCGATCGCTCAGCCCGAGACTAAGGGTGGTCTAGCAATGACTTCTCCTACTGCCTCCCCAACGAATGAGCTGACGGAGGTGTATTCATTCGGCGCGTTTCGCCTTGACGTTGGTGCGCGTGAGCTGTTGCAGGACGGCCAGCCAGTCGCGTTGACGGCCAAAGTTTTCGATACGCTGCTTGTGCTGCTGCGTCATCGGGGACGGGTTGTAGAGAAAGACGAGCTGATCAAGCTCGTCTGGCCAGACGCATTCGTGTCCGACGACAGCTTGACGCACAGCATCTCGGTCCTGCGCCGCACGCTCGGAGACGACTCCAGCCAGCCTCAGTTCATCGCGACCATACCCCGGCGTGGATATCGATTCGTCGAATCGGTCGTCGGGGAACACCCGAGTGTGACCGTGAAATCTGGAGCCGATTCTCCGGCCGGATTCGCCGCCGGCGAGGCGACGACGCCGTCCTCGGGCGCGCGGCGGCCATATGTTGGAAGCGATTCAACGAGAGGTCGAGCGCTGTGGCTGAGGTTCGCGCTTGGCGGCGTGGTGGCCGCCGCGCTCCTGATACTGACCGTGAGCACACCGACTGTCTCGACGGGAATCGCGCCCGCCGGACCCGTCAGGTTCATCCAGCCGGCTCCCGAGAATCATGCGATTGCCTCGGGCGCTGTCCTCTCGCCCGACGGAAAGCATCTGGCGTTTGTGGCCACAGAAGAAGGCACAGGCCGCCCGGAGCTATGGGTCCGAGCGCTCGACGGTCCCGAGTCCAGAGTCTTGCCTGCCACCGAAGGCGCATATCGGCCGTTCTGGTCACCCGACAGCCGCTCCATCGGATTCTTCGCCGACGGCAAGTTGAAGCGCATCGATCTCGACGACAAGCTGCCTCAAGCGCTTGCTTCCGTAGGCTATCGACCATCCGGGGGAAGTTGGTCGCCGTCAGGCACCATCCTCTTTGCAAACCGACAATCGGAACTCTTTTCAGTCTCTGCAATCGGTGGCGAGCCGAGGCCCGTGACCGCCTTGGACAAAGCTACGGGACAGATCGCCCACCTGGCCCCTTACTTCCTCCCCGACGGCCGCCACTTCCTGTTCCATGTAATGAGCACCAAACCCGAAGCTCGCGGCACTTGGATTGGGTCGCTAGAGTCTGGTGAACACACCAAGCTGCTGGATGGATCCTCGGCCGCCATTCACGCCCTCCCTGGGTATCTGCTGCATATCCGCGACGGGATGCTCGTCGCGCAACGGTTCGACGAGTCTCGATTACGGGTCACGGGAACGCCGGTGACGATTGCCGCCACGCAGAGCTCATCCGCTCCGGATATCCAAACAGCTGTGATTTCCGCCTCAACGACGGGGCTCCTGACGTTTGGTGGTGATACGCCGACTTCACATCTGGTCTGGTACAGCAGGAAGGGCGCGCCGCTCGCGACAATCACGACGCCGACCAATCTTAGGAATCCGGCGATGTCGCCCGACCAACGCTATATAGCAGCCGAAGGCGGCGGCGACCGCGGCGGGATTTGGATTCTCGACGTGGAAAGAGGCGCATCCACACGCTTGACCGACGGCTTGCTTCCGCTCTGGACTTCGAATGGCACGGAACTCGTCTACACATTCCGCCCGCCTGGAGGCGGAGGCGCATCGGATTTGTGGCGCCGTCCCGTAAGCGGCCCTCAAGAACAGCACACCGTCGTCGTGCATGACCCAGAGATGAAGATTGGCGGCAACTGGACGCGAAATGGAAGATACCTGGTCTATGCATCCTCGAATGCCGAGACGCGACTCGATCTCTGGATGCACACGGAGGGTGACCCGACACCGCGGCCGTACCTGCGTACGCCGTTCAACGAGATGCACCCGCAGGTCTCTCCTGATGGGCGGTGGATCGCCTATGCGTCCGACGAGTCGGGACGGTGGGAAGTTTACGTCCAGTCATTCCCAGAAACAGGGGCCAAGCAAACAGTGTCGATTGGCGGCGGCGCCGAACCACAGTGGCGTGGCGATGGGAGGGAGCTCTATTATTTGGCTCCCGATGGCTCGGTGATGGCCGTGAGCGTTACCGATGCAGCGGTACTCAAAGTCGCCAGGCCGGTTGCGCTGTTCCGGGCACCGATTTCGGCCGACATCATTACGTATCGAAACCAGTACGCGGCTACCGCTGACGGTCAGCGCTTCATTGTCGATACCGCGGCCGAGCGAGAACCGATCAACGTCGTCGTCAACTGGACTGCCCTGCTCAACCCGTAACCGCGGTTCGCGATTCACCTGCAGCTTCTGCGCTCGCTACGAGTCCGCCTTACCGCTGTGCAGGTGGAACGATTGATTGCCGTTCGATCGGATCGCTCGCGTCGCACCAGTCCTCGAAGGCATAGCTATTCGCAGCTAGACGATCGAAGACATAAGAATAGGTATGCGGCTTCTGATAGATCTTGGGGTCCTGCCATGTGTAGCTGACAGTCATCGTCTTGCCATCCGGCGACACTTCGAACCGTTCGAGCAGGTGCGTCTCAGGTGTTCGCTGCCCGCCGGCGACCACTGCTCCAGGCGTAAATCCCATCGTGTCGATAGTCAGAACGCTTCCCTCGTACCGCCCGACTGAGTGACCAGCGGGTGTCGGGACCCACCCTGCGAGCGCCGGATGAGGACGCCCGTCCAAATAAATGTGCCTTACCCCCCCGCGCTCACCCGCGAGAATGACCTCGTCCTTCTGCTCAATGATGTGAATGCCGCCTGAATCCGGGTTGACCAGCAGCGCGCCATTGCCCCGACCGGCCACGTTACCGCAGGGCTGCTCCACGACGATGTACGGAACTCCAACTGCGTTCGGCGCTCCAAAGCCCGGAGCAGAACCGCGACCCCGACCACCGCCAGCAGGTCCGCCTCGACCAGCTCCGCCGCCGCGGTTCGCCGCCGCCGCTTCAGGCGTAAGCTGTGCCGGCGCGAACTGACTTGCCAAGCCGCCAAAACTGCCTGAGCCCGAGGGGTCTGTTCTGACCCAATGGCCCTCGATGCGCCGATCGGCCGAAGGCGTCTGCGCCGCCAAAGGAATTGGACCCATCAATCCCACAACGAAGATTCCAACGACGCCAACACTCTTGATGGACACATCAACCTCCGGCAATGCGAACGTTACCGGCCGCGCGCGCCTGGCGAGCGCACTACTGGATCGTCCAGAAATTTCGCACGATTCTCGTTGTAGGGATCGCATGGCAACCACGTTCGCGCCTCGTAGTTGGCCGGTAGGCGGTAATAGCGAAACTCGTATGTGTGAGGACTCCGAAAGACTTTCGGGTCGGTCCACGTGAAGACCACTGAGAGTACGCTGCCGTTCTCCAGCAATCGATAACGCTCCACTAGCCGTGACGTCGCCGTGCGATAGCCTCCACCTGCGATGCTCGTGATGCCGCGCTCGGGATGGAATCCCACAGTGTCGGCGACGAGCGTATCGCCCTCCCAATGAGCAATAGAGTCTCCAGAGGTGGTTGGATCGAATATGTCCTCGCCGATGTGCGTCGAACGATCCAGGTACAGGTAGCGAGGAGCCGAGGCATTCTCGGGGGCCATGACAATCGCCGTTCGGCCTTGGCGAATATCGAGCGGGCGGCCCGAGTCCATGATGAACGGCACGCCGAGCGTGTTGCACCAGCGGATGGCGTGTGCGTCCTTGCGCGCGTGCTCGGCCAACATCGCCCTCGAGACGCTGGACACGAGATTGGCTGGCGGCACTTTGCGGCTGTCGAACGAGAGTTCCCAATAGCCCGAAAGATCGC
>CAWBMG010000007.1:0-30000 GCA_963789815.1 uncultured Acidobacteriota bacterium
CTACTTCGGGAAGTTGCGCGAGCGTCGCCGTCGAAGATAGGCAGCAGCCACGCCGGATCCGAGTAGCACCAGCAGAGTGGGTTCCGGCACGGCGAGCAGGGTCGGCTCGGCACCCTGATACGCCTCCGCCCACTCTCCTGGCTCTCCCAGGGGAGCCAGCCATTCGCGTCGGACACGTACTCGTCGAACAGGGGGAAGTCCACGTATGGATCCAACAACGGGAGGTCAGGAAGGTCAGGGAGTTCACCAAGGCCATCTTGAACATCGGTGTTGATCAGACTTGGGAAATTGAAATCGTTCGCGACGTTTGGGTTGGTCGCGATTTCTTCCTTCAGCTGCCCCTGAGTGTGACCTGGGTACCCGGACGAGTGATCCAGGTGTTCGGCCAAGTGATCTGATCGTCCCGGCGAACTTTCGAAGGCCTCGGCCGTGGACTGAGAGTGCCGTTCGAGCTCGCGCGCGAACCGGCCAGAACGCCTCGTATCTCGTGGATCGCGATCGAGCCAGGCCCTACGCGACGAGAGTGAATCGCGACCGGCCAGCTTGTTGTTCGCTTGCAGCCGAAGACCACGGTTCTGCGCCGGGTCACTCGACCAATGGCCGGTGGCGCGGGCAAACACGAGATGCGGCTGGAAAAGGATGCGCTCAACGACGCGCTCAGTGCGTTCCAAACAGAAGGCGACAAGGGAAGCGAGGTCGTCCTGGTCCGCCGTCTTGAGAAACGCCTGACTCTCGTGAGTGGGGGTGCGATCCGCTGACAGCTCCGGGTGATGGGGCAAGATGGGCGTCGCCTCAACGGGCGACACCGCTGGAATCACCAAAACGAAGACGGCCAAACCAAGGAGGAATCGCATTGTCGAGCTGGTTGACGAGCGCGGCTAGAGTAGAGCCAAGGTAGGACCGATAGCAATAGCAGTGCCCGCGGGGTACCATCGAGAGCCCTGTATTTGGGCCGCCGAGCACGATGGCCCGGCACTTTGTCCTCCCCCGTGCAACCTTGTGTCAGCCTGGGAGCAACCGCGAACAATCATGAATCGCCTGTTCCGGCTCGCATTGGCCTTGCTCGGCTGCCTTTTTCTCGCCGCCTGTGGCGATGACGACAAGTCCGGAGACGGACCACTCACAGGCGGCGAGCGCCTTGCCTGGAACCAGCAGGCCGCCTCGGTCCAGGAGCTGCGGTCGCTCACCTATCGGCTCTACGTCGATGGCACGCTGAGCGCCTTCACCGACGTTCGCTGCGCCGAGACGCTGACCGACGGTGGATACGAGTGCTCCGGCGGCCTGCCGGCGATGACGCCGGGCCGCCACAGCCTTCAAATATCGTCTGTCCTGAACGGCGTCGAAAGCGCAAAGTCGGAGCCGCTGGTCATCGAAGTGGCTGGCACGACGAGGAGATCGGCGCCGGCGTCTGAGTCCCCACTCTCTGATTCGCGGCCGCGCGCGCCAGCCACGGCTTGCATCGAAACGTCCGCAGACGCCTGCTACGGGATTGCCGTGGTCGCAGACAGCATCGGCGCGGCGCACTCGCTTCGCTCGACGCCTGATGGCCGCCTGTTCTTCATCGAGGATGGATCCCGCGTGCGCGTTGTCCAAGGCGACAAGCTCCTCGCGGAGCCCGCGCTCACGCTCGGGGATCCCGACTCTCGCATTGTGGGGCTGGCTGTAGATTCGCAGTTCACCCGCACTCGTTCTGTGTTCATCGCGTGGACAGAGATCGACCGCGCAGGCGATTCACGTCTGAACGTGACGCGCTACCGCGAGCTCGCGGGCATCTTCGGTGAAGGGGCGCAGATTCTCACGGGGTTGGAGTTAGGTGCCGGGTCAACCGGCAGGTCCATAAAGCAGGACCCGCCCTACGTACTGACCGAACAAGACCCGGCCTACGTGGCGAACGCCACGCCGATGGCCGAAAAGCAGGACGCGCCCCACATTGGAATACCGATGGCGGTCGATGGCGAGGGTCTTCTCTACGTTGCTATGCCAGCGGCCGCCGATGCGCGCGCCACGCTCTCGCCTTCGGGCACCATCTTGCGTTTCACGCGTGATGGTCTTGTGCCGCGCGGGAATCGGCTCTCGTGGCCGGTAGTGTCAGAGGGCTATGCACGCCCGACTGGTCTTGCGATCGATGCATCGCTTGCACGCGTGTGGATGACAGGCAGCGACCCGGCGTTGCGGAATTCCGTTGCGAGCTTCACGTTCGCGCCGAACTCTACGTCGTCGATGTCGATGCGTGCCGCTTCATCCGACGAGACCCTGTTCAATGATTCGGTGACAGTTGGGTCAATCACGCTGGCAGCAACCAACAGCACCAGGAGAAGCGAGCTCGTCTGCTGATCGTTGCAGGCAAAGAACTCTATGCAGGCAGTCCCTCGCCAGACGGACAGTTGTCGACTCCCCAACGCGTGCGCTTCGATACGAACATGTCTGTCTTGGATGCCGCCGAAGGACCAAACGGCTCGCTCTACGTGCTGACGAGCACGGACGACGCGTCCTCGATGCTGCTCAAGTTGGAACGACGGTAGAGGTTTTCACCATCCCACTGGTTCAGAGGGTTCCGGGGGTTCCGGGGGTTCAACAGGTTCAAGGTGTACCCATCCGCGGGCGGTATTATGGAACCAGCCATGAGCCCACACATCTCCATCGATCGAGACGCCGTGTCAGCGTTCTGTCGACGGCATCATATCAAGCGCCTAGCGCTGTTCGGTTCTGTGCTTCGCGACGATTTCGGCCCCGAGAGTGACGTCGACGTGTTGGTGGAGTTTCACGCCGGCCACGTGCCGGGCCTCAAGTTCGTGAGCATCGAGCGCGAGTTATCGGGGCTCCTGCACGGTCGGCGCGTCGATATGGTGACTCCAAAGTTTCTCAACCCTCGCATTCGCGATCACGTAATAGGTACCGCCGAACCTCTCTATGTTGCCACGTGACCTCGTTTACGTCGGGCACATGCTGGACACGGCGAGGAAGGCGGTGGGCAAAACTCAAGGCCTCTCACGCCAAGCGTATGATGCCGACGAGAATCTTCGCCTAGCGCTGATTCATCTCATTCAAGTCATTGGCGAAGCTGGGCGGCAAGTATCCCGGGAGTTTTCCGACAAGCATCCAGAGATTCCTTGGGCGGACATCATCGGCATGCGCCACAAAGTCGTGCACGACTACCTCGGCGTTGACGAAGACATAGTCTGGCAAGTCGTCGCGGAGGACTTGCCAAGACTGGTAGTGACGCTCGAGTCAATCGTTCCGCCAGCGCCTCCAATCACGACAGAATAGCAGGACGCTCTGAACCAGGAGCACTTGATGGCTACCCTGAATATCAAGAACCTCCCCGACACCCTCTACAAGAAGCTACAGGCCCGAGCAAAACGGGCGAGGCGCTCTGTCGCACAGGAGGTGATTCACCTGCTCAGTGAGGCGATCGAAGCGTCGAAGCCGCTTTCGGTTCTCGAACTTCAGGGTCTGGGCAAGGAGCACTGGCAGGGCATCGACGCAACCGCGCACGTGAAGCGAGAGCGTGATTCGTGGGGCTGATCACGGCCCGCCCTGCAAGACAGGCTCTGAACCAAACGAGGGTTCACCAAGAGACTATTCGTCGAGCAACGCCTTGGCAGCGTCGGCCACCGTGATCATGAGGGTCATCGGGTCGACGGCCGACGGCGCGAAGCCGTGGGACTCGTAAAAGCGCTTCGCCCTGTCCGAGATCGCATGCACGAGGATCGCCCGGATGCCGGCGATGTCCGCCGCCTGGAGGGTGCGCAAAATCGCGTCGCGCAGCAACGCCGGCCCGAGACGCTGATTTTGAAAGCCTGTGTCGACGGCCAGGCGGCCGAGCACAATCACCGGCACAGGATCGGGCATGTTGCGCTTCACTCGGCCGGGCGCCTGCTCGTGTGCCACTGCGCCCACGGCCAACGCGTAGTAACCGACGACTTGGTTCTTGCCGGCGCAGACGACGTAGCAGCGCGACGCACCGCTCTCCTCGTTCGGGACCGCGCGCTTGCGCAGCCAATCGTCGAGCGACGCCTCGCCGCACGAGAATGCCGAGAGGTCGTGATGCGCGCGCAGTTTCTCGGGCGCGCTCAGTTGCGCGCGGTTATCCGTCACTTCTCCCAGGGAGCCTTGGTCTTGAGGAGCTTTCGCAGCCGGGCGTTGTTCGCGGGTGGCCTGTCGAGCATCGCCGTGAATCGCCGGAACTCGGCGGAGGGCAGCGCGAAGTAGCGCCTGTCGAGCAGGACGGCCTCCGCTTCCTTGCACGCGCTGTCCAGCATGAAATCAGACCGGTTGCGGCCGAGCGCAGATGCCGCGCGGTCAATCAGCATCTTCTGACGCTGGCTGGCCCGCAGGTTGATCGTTTCGTCCCGTGCCTTGCTGGTCGGTGTCTCCATGCAGAGTCTCCCGTTGTATACACAACAACTATACACTGCTGTATGTACGTTGTAAACACACGGAATCAGCGGTGGGTCCGGTGGTTCCCACTATTCCCGCTGTCCGACCGTCGCGAACAGCATCGTGTTCTGAATCTCGACGAAGGTCTTGCCTGCTTGCTGCGCCTCGGCGCGGTACGCCTCGAGGGCGCTGAGGTACTCCTCGCCAATTTCCTGTGCGGTGGACGTCTGTTTGACGAGTTCTTCGACGCGCGCCTTGCGACGCCGCCACGTGTCCTCGGCAGGGACGCCGAGCTGCACGTGCGACACGGAAAACATTCGCACGTCGAGTGGCTCGATTCCCGATCGCGCGAGGATCGCGGACAGCCTCGGTCCGACGTCAGGAGGCGGCCCATCGCCGCGCCCCGCCGAGAGCGCAGCAAAGAACCGCGTCGCGGTCGCGAAAGTGCGAGCCCCGGCGGGCGTCGAGCTGTAGAAGTACCGCGCACTGTTATCGGGCTCGACGACCACGACGCGGCCCCCCGCCCGTGTTACCCGAGCGAGCTCGCTCACAGCGAGCTCCACTTCGCGGAGGTGCTGAAGCACAGTGACGCAGTAGGTGGCGTCGAACACGCCGCCCTTGAACGGGAGCCACCGGGCATCGGCCGCAGCGAAGCTCGCCCGCTGATTGTGGTCGGCGGTCGCGCGCCTGGCCTCGACGATGTTCGCAAGCTTGAAATCGATCCCAACGAGCCGGAGCTGCGAGACCTGCAGCCGGCCGATGCTCACCTCGCCGGTGCCCGGTCCGCAGCCGACATCGAGGATCCTGTTGCCCGGGCGTGGCCGGAGCGTTTCGGCAAGAAACTCGGTGAACTCGTCGTTCCACCAATGCTGCCGCAGATCCTTGAGCGTCGGTGACGTCAACGCATCGATGGCACTCATCAGAACTCCCAACTCCCAACAAAAGCCCAACGCCCAAAATGATCCCAGAATTGGGGGTTGCGGAGTTGGGAATTGGGAGTTGAGTTAGTCAAGTACAGCCCATTCGCCTGGCACAATCGGCCTCGTCCTCGGCAACAAGCCTCGCCGGGACAGGTGTCCGACGATGAACAGCACGCCGACGAACACGACCAGCTTCAGAGCATCGCTGGCGCGCGTAAGGGGAACGACTTTCCACAGGAGCCACAGGATGGGGTGCGCAATGGCCACGGCCCACACGGCGCCGTAGAAGTAGCGCCGCTCGTGCCCTTCGCCTTTCGTGGACCGCCTCACGCGCGGCAGAAGGCCGGCCGCGCCGAGAACCCACATGGTTCCGGCAATGGGAAAGTAGGCGGCATCGTACATTTGCCTCAGGTGCCACGTCCCAGTGACGACGGCGTAGGCGAGACCCGCCGAATTGAGCAGCGCAAACGCCGCCACCTCCCCCCACGCCGCGGTGTAGCAGATGCGCCTGTAAAGGGGGTTCGGGCGATCTTCTGTGAAGCGAATGATGTACGGCCTGGGCTCGCACCCTGGCAGGCGCCCACGAAGTCCGGCAATCCCGGTCCCGACCATCACGAGGGTCAGCCACGCGGCCATCCTGGGGTCGAACCCGCGCTCGAAGAGGTCGAACGTCAGCGGTCCAGGAGCGATGAAGAACACCCAGATCCAGATCGGCCAGTGCAGAACCCGGTAATACGTTTTGTTGTGAAACCTGATGGTCCGATGGCTGTCGAGCTCGACGTGGACCGCGTCGGTGTCAACGGTTGTTCTGAGCATGCGAGATTGGCGTTATAGCAGGCATGAATACGCCACGTCAGAATACCGCAGAGGGGCCGATGTCGTCCCGCGCGGAGACAATCTTCCGCTTGCTGGGCAAACACACAGACCTCGACAACAGAACACGCGCTCTGGCGTGGAGTGCCGATGGCACACCGGTTGCCAAACGCATTGCCGTGCAACACTCACGCATCCGACCCATCGCTCCTGTGCCGGTTCCCGCAACCGTCGGACAGCGCGTGGTTGCGCTCGGCGGGGGAACGGGCCTCCCCACTGTGCTCCGCAGCGTTCGACGCCTGCTGGGACCAGCCAGCTCTATTACGGCCATCGTGACGGTGACTGACGATGGTGGCAGCTCGGGCCAGCTTCGTGAGGAGCTTGGCATGCTGCCGCCGGGCGATGCACGGAACTGCCTGGCAGCGCTTGCCAACGAAACGGCCCCGCTCACTCGCTTGATGCAGCACCGCCTGACCGGCAGCCCTTCGCTTGATGGCCATGCCATCGGCAACCTGATGCTCGCGGCGCTCACCCAGCAAATGGACGGCGACTTCGCCTCCGCCCTCGACGCGCTCGGCCGCATCGTCGGCATCAACGGCCGCGTGCTGCCGGCCACGTCGCAGCCGGCGCGACTCCGGGCCGAGTTCGAATGTGGTCTGGTGGTCGAGGGGGAGACGGCGATCGCGGCGGTGCGCAAGCCGATCAAGCGCCTGTCAATGGACCGCCGGGTACGTCCGGTTCCAGAAGCCATGCAAGCGCTGCTCAACGCCGACGTCATCATCGTCGGACCAGGAAGCCTCTATACGAGCATTCTTCCGATCCTGCTCGTTGACGGAATCGGGCCCACGATTTACGGGCTGAAGGCAACGCGGATCTGCGTGGCCAACCTGATGACGGAACCAGGAGAGACGGAGCATTACTCGCTCGAAGACCACCTCGACGCCATCGATCGGCACGTCGGCCTGCCGCTCTTCGATTACGTGCTCGCGAACGACGCGCGCATTCCGCACGACCCGCTCGTCAAGTACGCGCGCAACTGCTCTCATCCGGTGCGCAGACGCTCGACCCAGCAGCGGCACGGCTCGGCGCAGATCATCGAACGCGATCTGGCGTGGGTGATAGACGAGGGCAAGCTTCGCCACGATCGAGATCGGCTCGCGACGGCGCTCGGCGACATCATGACGTGCAATGTGGCCGAGGAGTTCGTCGTTCCGCAGGCGTAACGCAGGGATACCGACAACTCCCAACTCCCAAGAAGAGCCCAACTCCCAAGCGCGCAGGACCCTGTTTGGTACTTGCCGGCCATGAGGGCAGCAACTGCACGGGTAGACGCGGCGTTCGCCGAAGCTTCACGCGAAGGTGTTGGGGCGAAGACCCTTCAGAGCATCGAGTACTTTGGGAACCAACGGCTCAAGAGATTCGAGGCGGTTGCTCGATGCGACCAGCACCACCACAGCGATCGGCAAGTCTTTCAGGTTCTGTTGAAACTCGATGTTCTGATCGGCGGTGAGCACTGCGTCGAACGCCGCCGCCGCTTCGTGGAGAAGAGCTCCGTTGCTCAGCGTCGTCCAGCGGACTTGCGTGACAGTCTTGACTTCGTGCCCGACCAGCAATTTCGCCAGCGGCCGCGGCAATGATTCATCGAGCAGGACGCGCACGAGAGATGAGCAAGTCGTTCGCAATCGCGAGGGCCGCGACGGCCTGCTCACGGCTCACGGATGGAAAGTGGTCGAGGAATCGTTCCAAGCCGTCCCCAGCGGCAAGATAATCAAGTAGATTCTTAACTGGGACGCGGGTGCCTGCGAACACGGGTGTTCCTCCAAGCACATCGGGGTCGCACCGCACGACAGACTCGAGGGTTGGCATTTTCGCTCCGGCTCTCCAATCCATGGTACACCCGGGGGTACTCAGGACGCGTAGGTCGCTTGTGTTGGGTAATTGAGGCCGTTAGATGTGGGGCGCTTCTTAGTCCCTCGACGTTGCTCGCCCTTCGAGAACCTCAGGGCGTTTTGACGGGATGCCCTCAGCGGCCGTCGAAGGGCAGGCGGCTCTGGGCCGGCTAAAGCCGACCCCCACGTCCGGTCAATTCCGAGTTGAGTTGACGAGAGTTCTGGCTGGCGGGGCCGCGGGGGCTGCCAGCCTCCGCTAAAGCTACGGCGGCCCGCCGAAGCCGCGGCGAAGGCGGGAAGCCCCCGCGCTACGGTGTCGGTAGAGCTACGGTGTCGGGGAAGGCTTCACGCTCACGACGCGATGCGCGCACGCGCGGGCGAAGTCCAGGTCGTGTGTGGCGATGACGACGGTGTGGCCGTCGGCGGCAAGGCGGCCGAGGGTCTTGCCGAGATCGTCGCGGCGCGCCGGATCGAGTGAGGCCGTCGGTTCGTCCATGAGGAGTACGGGCGGTTCAACGGCGAGCGCGCGCGCGATCGCCACGCGCTGCGCCTCTCCTCCGGACAGCTCGTGCGGCATCGCAGCGGCGCGACCGCCGACGCCCAAGTGCTCGAGCAGCTGCCGCGCGCGCTGCTCGGCCTCTTCACGAGGAACCTTCAGGACATGAACCGGCGCGAGCCACACGTTGTGCAGGGCGGACAAGTGCGCGAACAGGTGATGGAACTGGAAGACCATGCCGACGCGCCGATGCAAGTCGAGTAGCCGCTGACCTTTAGGGATTCGACCGGCCGCGAGCCGAAGCCCGTCGATGTCGATCGTGCCCGACGCGATGGGATCCAGGCCCGCAATCGCGCGCAGGATCGTCGTCTTGCCCGAGCCTGAAGCACCCATCAAGGCCACCACTTCGCTACGCGCGGCGGTGAACGACACGTCGCGCACGACTTGGCGTACGCCCCGGAGCACGCTTAGCGCGTCAACTTGTAAGACCGTCACGCTTGCCTCACGGGCCACGCTTGGTGCTTGGTGCTTAGTGCTTGGTGCTTGGTCCGTGCTTGGTGCTTGGTCCGTGCTTGGTGCTTAGTCCGTCCTTGGTGCTTAGTCCGTCCTTGGTGCTTAGTCCGTCCTCGGTCCTTAGTCCGTGCATGCTGCTCAGTTCGCGCGTGGTCGCTTGTGCCTATGGGGTACTCGGCGGCAGCGCTAACGGCGCACCAAGGACCAAGGACTAAGCACGGACCAAGGACCGACGGACCAAGCACCAAGCACCAAGCACTAGGCACCATCATTTCAGCCTCCGCTCTATCCTCGTGGCGAGCCTTGCGAGGGGGAGCGAGAGCACGAGATACATGGCAGCGCACAGCATGCCCGGGACCAGCCAACTGCCGATGTTGGCCGCAAAGATGGACGTCTGCTTCGTGAGCTCGACGACGGTGATGACCGAGACGAGCGAGCTGTCCTTCAGAAGCGCGACGAAGTCGTTGGTCATCGGGGCCAGCGCCAGCCGGAACGCTTGGGGCCCTCGCACGAGCAGCAGCGTTTGCCTGTCGGTGAAGCCCAGCGTTCTTGCCGCGTCGAGCTGTCCGGCCGGCACCGCCTGAAGCGCGCTTCGATAAATCTCGCTTTCGTACGCGCCGTAGTTGAGGCCCAGGCCTATCAGCGCTGCAAGAAATGCCGGCAGTTGGACGACGGTCGCGAGGCCGAAGTAGAGAACGAACAGTTGCAGCAGGAGCGGCGTGCCACGAACGATTTCAACCCACGTCGTGAGCGCGACCCGAAGCGGCCGCGGGCCGTAGACGCGCCCACTCGCGATGAGCACGCCGGCGCAAATGGCAAGGAGCATCGACGCTGCCGAGAGCAGGAGCGTGATCACCGCGGCTTGTAGGAGAGAGGGAAAGTACCTCTGAACTGCGACCCAGGTTGAAAGCTCGGACGCTGGCGCCGCGACAGGAGCGGCTGCTTCAGGCTGATCCGCTGCGTTACCCCCTACGTTACCCCCGACAAGCCGCGCGTAGAGTCGAGACTGATCCTCGTTCCACATGTTCCAGCGGCGAAAGATCGCTTCCAGCCGTCCGTCGCGCATGGCCGCAAGCAGCAGATCGTTGATCTGGTCGCGAAGCGCGACTCGATCGGGCCCGAGAATCCCGACGTAGTGCCCCACTCCGACGTCGCGCGGTTGGTTGGTCAAGCCCGGATTTCTGCGCACGCCACGTTCGGCCAACGCGAGGTCGAGCAGCACGGCATCCACGCGCCCCAGCGCCAAGTCGCTGTATGGATGCACATCGTCTTCGTACGTGACCGGAACGACGCCGAGCCTGGTTTGCGCCTCGACGAGCAAGTCGTACGCGAGCGTGGCCCCAAGCGTGGCGACCCGCCGGCCACGAAGCTCCTCCAGGCTGCGGTACCGGGCGGCATCGGCCTCGCGAACTGTCAGGATTTCGCGGAACTCGTAGTAGGGAATCGTGACCGCGAGCCGCGATTGCCGAGCGGGGCTGTCTTCGATGCCGCTGAGGCCAATGTCGAAGTCGCCGCGAGGAGCCGCAGCATCGAGACTCGTGAAGCCCACCTGCACGAAGCGGGGCACGCGGCCCAAGCCGACAGCGAGGAGCTGAGCCACGTCCACCTCGAACCCAACGACACGCGTTGGGTCGTTGGGATCGGCCTCGACAAACGGCGCTCCGCCCTCGGCGTCCCCACCCCATCGCAGCTCGGCCGGCTGCTGGGCGTGCGCGGCGAAAGAGCCCAGGGAGAGAAGGAGGATTACAAGGACGGCGCGGGCGGAGCGACCGGCGAGTCTCACCGAACAGATGATACGCAATCGCAGTGGAGGGAGACGGGCCGCCGAGGCCGAGCACGTTAGCGTGTCACTGATCCCGACGGCTGGTGTTTTCCGTATGAGATCTATGGGCGAGCTCAGACGCCTTGAGCCTTAAGCCCTGAGCCTTAAGCCCTGAGCCTTAGGAGCCCTGACCCCCGGAGGCCCCCATGACCTGCGTTCAATGTGCGAGAGAGATAGAGGTCGATTCCGCGTTTTGCCGGTTTTGCGGGGCCCGTCTCAGGGCCCCCGGGGCGCCGCGACGGCTCGCGCGACTGCCGGCCGAGGGAAAGATTGCGGGAGTATGCGCGGGGCTGGCGGCCTACCTCAATACGGACGTGACGCTCGTCCGCCTGGCGTTTGTCATCCTGGCGATCTATCCCGGCGCCATCATCTTTGGTGTCCTGGCTTATCTGGTCGCCTGGATCATCATGCCCGCGGTGCCGCCGGTGCCGCTGCAGACAGTCACATCGCCGTTGTAACTGGGCGGGCCGCCTAAAGGCGGCCCCCACGACTGTCTCCACCCCACGACTGCGCCAGGCCGGTCCGAAAGGACCGGCCCTACGGATCGACCCAGCCAGGCCGCCGGTCAGCCGTGAGCCAGTCGCTGAAACGCTTTAGACCCTCCGTGTGGCTGGTGCGCGGGACATATCCGAGTAGCGCCTGCGCCTTCGAAATATCGGCCCAGGTCTGTGGCACGTCTCCTGGCTGATCGGGCAGCCGCTCGATCGTGGCGGGCTTGCCGAGCGCCGCTTCCAGACAGGCAATCATGTCTCGCAGCGTCAGCGTTTGGTTGTTGCCCAGGTTGACGACCTCATATTGGCTGCGGTCGTAGTCAATCGCAGCCCGAACGCCGGCGATGATGTCGTCGATGAAGGTGTAGTCGCGCCGGGTTTCGCCGTTGCCGAATACTGGAATGGGCTGGCCCGCCATGATCAGCCGGGCGAACTTGTGAATGGCGAGGTCGGGGCGCTGACGTGGGCCGTACACGGTGAAGAAGCGCAACGCCATGAACCGGATTCCGTACAAATGGCTGTAGACGTGTCCCAGGAGCTCGCCGCTGACCTTCGTGCTCGCGTAAGGACTGATCGGCTGGAGAACGTGGTCCTCTTCGCTCCATGGGACCCGAGGATTGACGCCGTACACGCTGCTCGAGGAGGCGAACACGAAGCGCTTGATGCCTGCCTCACGGGCCAACTCCAGCAGGTTCTGCGTGCCGCGCACGTTGACGTCCTGATACGAGATGGGATCATCGATCGACGGCCGCACCCCGGCCTTCGCGGCGAAATGGACGATGACATCGTAGTCGCGGGCTAGTTGAACGCGAAGCTCGTCGGCGTTTCGTAAATCCGCTTCGACAAGTCGCCAGCGCGGCTCCGCGCGATGACTTGCAATGTTGCGCTCCTTGATGGCGCGCGGGTAAAACGGGTCGAAGTTATCCAGGACGGTGACGTCGTGACCGTCGCGCAGCAGCGAGTCGACGAGATGGCTTCCGATGAAGCCGGCCCCACCAGAGACAAGTAGACGCATCGGGGCCAATTGTAGGTTAGCCTCGCCGCCGGCGCTCGACGGTTCGACGCGGCTTACCGTCGACCCTGAGCTTGTCGAAGCGGTCGAGCTCATCGAGTGTGCGCGGCCAATCCTCTCGAAGCAGTCGCGACAGCGAGCGGTCGGCGAGCAGGCGTCCATCGGTCTGACAGGTCGCGCAGTAGTTCGCCTCGTTGGCGGCGTAGACGATGCGCTGCACGGGCGACCCGCAGACGGGGCACGGCTGTCTATAACGACCGTGCACGGCCATGCCTTCGCGGAAGGCGGTGACTTTCTCGGGGAATGCGTCGCCGGCTTCTTGCTGCAGTCGGGAGGTCCACTGCTTCAACGTGGACTGCGTCGCGTCGTACAACCGGCGCACCTCGTCTGCCGTCAACGATGCCGATTGTTTGAATGGCGAGAGACGCGCGGTGTGAAGGATCTCGTCCGAGTACGCGTTGCCGATGCCGCTGAGCAGATGCGGGTCCGTCAGCGCGCGCTTGAGCGTGTGGTTCTCGCGTCGCAGCGCCTCGGCAAACGCGGAGAGGTCCGCATCGAGGACCTCGAGGCCTCCGGGGTTGTGCTGATCCAGCGCGTCCCGTCCAGCGATCACATAGAGAGAGGCCCGCCGCTTCGATCCAGCCTCGGTCAGGATCAGCGTGCCGTGCTCGAAGTCGATCGCGAGAAGGCCAATCTTGCCGGGCACGGGCGCACCGGGCGGCTTCCACCGAAAGCGGCCTGCGATCATCAAGTGGATCACCAGGAAGAGATCGCCCTCCACCTCGATGGCGATGCGCTTGCCCAAACGATGAAGCCCGACGACGGTGCGGTTGTGGACGGAAGAGAGCGGGGGGTCGATCGAGCGCAGGAGAAATGGGGTGACCAGGCGGACGCCTACGATTCGGCGGCCGATGATGCGCGATCGGAGCGCGTGAATGTATAGGAGAATGTCGGGCAGCTCGGGCATCTAACGAAACCGGGTTTAGTTTTTCAAGGATCGTAAAACTAAACCCGGTTTCATTTGATCATATGAAACGTTTTCTGAAAGGCGCGCTCGCGGCTGTTCTCCTGCTCGTCGCAGTGGCGGCCGGTGGGGTTTATTGGCTGGTGTCTGGCGACGGGATCCGTCTGGCGCTCGAGCAGCAGGCGAGCGGGTGGCTGGGTCAGCCTGTCCGGATTGGTGCCGCGCGAGGTCAGCTTTTCCCGCGGGTGGGCATCAAGCTCGGGGACGTCCGCATTGGCGAACCGGCACGCGTGACGCTCGCGGATGTGGACGTTTCCACTGGACTCCGGGCGCTCCTCCAGAGACGGATCGCTGACGCCGACGTGCGCGTCCGAAACAGCCGCATCAACTTGCCGCTCCCGTTCGCGCTGCCTTCCGGGGGTGGTTCGACCGGGGCGAAGGGAGCCACCGTGAGCGGCTTGATGCGAATCGAGTCGATCCGGTCGATCGCGCTGCAGAACGTGACGGTAGCCAGTCGCGGCCGGGAGATTCGCGTTTCGGCCAGCTCCTCTCTCGTTGGGGCCCGTCTCGAGCTGCAAGAGTTCAGCGCCGAGTCTGGACACACGTCTGTTCGCGCAGAGGGGCTCATCGAGCTCGAGCCGCGCGTTGACGCGAAGCTACGCGTCCGGGCCGCGCGATTGGACCTGGACGAGTTGCTGATCCTGGCGAACGCCTTCGCGGGGCGGGGCGCCGGGGACGGGGTCGGGAGTCGTTACGAAGTCCGAAAGGACTCCCGACCCCATTACAGGTTTGCAATCGCGGATCGCGGCGCGGGTGAGCGCGGAGGCGGGAACAATCGCCGGCGTCAACGTGTCGCAGCTCGCGACCGACTTCCAGATCGAAGGCGACCGTGTGACGCTGTCGCCATTCACGTTCCAGTTCTTTGGCGGCAGATACCAAGGCTCGCTCAACGCCACCATCGGCAACACGCTCTCGGCGACGCTCCGGTCTCGGATCATCGATCTCGACACGGCTCAACTGGCGGCGTTCGGCAACGCCCCGGACACAATCACCGGACGGCTGTCTGGCGCCGGCACGTTCAGCGGATCGGGGCGCGACTTCGCCGATGTCCTCAACACGGCCCGCGGGACCGGAACGGCCGAGATCGTCAACGGCACGCTGCGACGGCTGAACCTCGTCCGAACGGTCGTGCTGTACTTCGGACGCCCGGTTGCGGACGCAACCGCCCTCGAGCGACCGGTTCGATCGAATGGACTTGAAGTTCTCGCTGGCGCGGCAGGTGTTCCGAGCCGACGCGTTCTCGATGCGCGCTCCCGATTCGGATCTCGTCGGGACGGCTGCCCTGACGATTCCCACGAAGGCGCTCGAGGGTCGGTTGGACCTGTCGCTGTCGGAGGCGTTGTCGGCGCAGGCGGGCACCGACCTACTTCGCTACACGCGGGAGGGGAAACGCATCGTCTTGCCTGCGTCTCTGGGAGGGACGCTCGCCGCACCACGGCTCACGATCGACGCAGCGGCAGCGGTGAAGAGAGGACTTCGGAATGAGGTGGAGCGCCGGCTGAAGGACGTGCTGGAGGGTCTACAGAAGTAGGGCTGAGCTGTCAGGCAGGTCTAAAAAGCAAGACCCGCCCTACGAGGTGTCTGGGCTGCGAGGCTGCGATCCCGCGGGGGCTAAAGCCCCCGCGCTACGGTCGTCTTTGAGGGCCACGGCCCCCGTCTTCTGCTTGTAGCCCTGCTCGTACCGATTGTGCCACCGCCATGCGGTGGTCACGATATCCGCGATGGAGGCAAACCTTGGCGACCAGCCAAGCTCGCGGACGATACGGTCCGGCGAGGCCACAAGGACGGGCGGGTCGCCTGGCCTGGGGTCCACGACCTCGAACGGAATCGGACGCCCGACGGCCCGCTCGCACGCCTGCAGGACTTCCATGACGGTGGTGCCGGCGCCGTTGCCCAGGCAATACGCCCGCCCCATCCCGGGCTCCAGCGTCTCGATGGCGAGCTCGTGGGCCTGCGCCAGGTCTTCGACGTGGACGTAGTCCCGAACGCATGTCCCGTCCCGGGTCGCCCACTTGCCGCCAAAGATCCGTAGTTTGTCGCGGCGGCCCTGCGCTGCGTACAGCGTCAGCGGCACCAGATGGCCCTCATTACGGTGGTCTTCACCGGTACTCGCCATCCTCGTCCGCGCCGCTGGCGTTGAAATACCTGAGGTGCGTATAGCCGAAGCCATACGCCTTGGAGTACTCGCGAATCATCCACTCGCACGCGAGCTTGGTCGAGCCGTAGGGAGTGGCTGGGAGCTGCGGAGACTCTTCGGTCAACGGCATCTGGGCGTCGAAACCGTATGTCGCGCACGTGGAGCTGAACACGATTCTCCGCACGTTGTGGCGGCGCATCGCATCGAGCACGTTCTTGGTGCCCATGACGTTGATGCGCCAATAGGTCTCGGGGCTCTTGATGGACTCTGGAACGGATGCCAAGGCGGCGAAGTGCATAACGGCATCGACGCGGTGGTCGCCTATCGCCGCATCGATTGCGTCGGGCTCGCAAATGTCGCCGACGATCAAGCGCTCCGCGGGCACGGACTCGGGGTTGCCTTCCGACAGATTATCGAACGCGATGGCGTCGTGCCCGTGACGCAACAGGTACCTGAGACACGCGCTGCCGATATAGCCGGCGCCGCCGGCCAGAAGGATCTTCATCGCCGCCTCACTCGCACACCTTGGCCTCTGGAATCGGGATGACGAACTTGCCTCCCCACTCTCGGATGTAGGACAACTGCTTCATGATTTCGTCTTTGAGGTTCCACGGCAGGATCAGTACATAGTCGGGACGCGTCTCCGCAATTCGCTCGGGAGCAAAGATCGGGATGTGGGTGCCGGGAAGGAACTTGCCGTGCTTGTAGGGGTTGCGGTCCACGGTGTAGTCCACGAAATCCGTACGGATGCCGCAGTAATTCAGTAGCGTATTCCCCTTCCCCGGGGCGCCGTAACCGGCCACAGACTTCCCCTGCCGCCTGGCGGCGATGAGAAACTCCAACAGCTTGCGCTTCGTTTCCCTCACCTGCTCGTCGAAGGCACCGTAGGTCTCGAGCCGGTTGAACCCCGCGATTTCCTCACGAGACCTGAGCGCGGCGACCGCTGGACCCACCGGTTTGGACCCGTCCTCTGTATGTCGCGCGTAAATCCTCAACGAGCCACCATGCGTGGGGATCTCCTCGACGTCGAATAACGTCAGACCGTGCGCCGCGAAAACCTTCTCCACGGTGATGAACGAGAAGTACGAGAAGTGTTCGTGATAGATCGTGTCGAACTGGTTCTCGTGCATCAGTCGCATCAGGTGAGGAAACTCCATGGTGATCACCCCATGGGGCTTCAACGCGATCTTCATTCCCGCGACGAAGTCGTTCAGGTCAGGAACGTGCGCCAGCACGTTGTTGCCAAGGAGGAGGTCGGCTTGTTCCTGCCGCGCAACCAGGTCCCGCGCGGTGTTGGTGCCGAAGAACACGGAACGGCTTGGCACGTGCTTCTGCCGTGCGACCTCCGCCACGTTGGCGGCCGGCTCGATGCCGAGAACGGGGATTCCTGCCTTGACGAAGTGCTGAAGGAGGTAGCCGTCGTTGCTCGCGACCTCGATCACAAAGCTCTTCTCAGTCAGATTAAAACGCTGTCGCACGGTCTCGGTGTATTTTCGAGCGTGCTCGACCCAGCTGTCGGAGTACGAAGAGAAGTACGCGTACTCGGTAAAAATGTCGTGTGGACTGACGTACTCAGACAACTGAACCAGCAGACACGACTGGCACACGTAAACCCGCAGCGGGTAAAACGGCTCCATTCCGTTCAACTGCTCGGCGCTGAGGAAGCTTTCGCATAGCGGAGACATCCCCAGGTCGACGAAGACGTGGTCGATTGCCTTCCCGCAGAATCGACAGGTCGTGCTGAGGGCAGTCCTCTCCATAACAGCTGTGGTCGCGTCGGCCTTCTGCTCTTTGTTCATCTGACTGTTCATCTCATGTCTCTCTGGTTTCTCGAAGTAACCCGACTTCAAGGAGCCGGTCGGCTGCCTTTCTGATGGAATCGAACGAAACGCCCGATCGTTCCGCGATGTCCAACAGGCTATGGGCGCCGTCGGACAGGTTCAGTACCCAGAGCAGGGCCATCTCATTAACGCGCCCTTCTCCGGCGCCCCCCATGGAGCTGTACAGCCCACGCCTTCCAAGCTGCGGCTCACACATGGGACTGAGGTTCACATACGTCTGATTGCCTTCGAGCACGCCAAGGATCGACTGACAGGCTCGATACGAGTCTTCCAGTCGACCGGGAGCAACAAAGTCCAGGTTGTCCGCCGACGTGTGGTACTCCGGATACTCGCCGTAGGGCGTGCGAGAGAGGCAACCCACCGCCAAGTTGATTCCAGGCGAACAGTATTGACGCTCGTCGTATCCGTACGGGATGAAGTCTCTGACGTCACACCCATTGGCGAGGTGCTTCAAGACGTTTGCAGCAGCCCGATCGATCTCCGTGGTTCCGCGGCGACTCCGCTTGTATACCAGGCTCCCGGGACCTCCAAGGCCCGTGAGAACGAGTCCGTGGTGAATCGCCTGCAAGCGAGCCTGGTTCCGAGCAAGCCACGTGATGGACCCGATGGTTCCCGGAATGAAGAGAAGCCTGTAAGAAAGCCGGCGCGCGGGGAGCGAGGACAGCCACCTGCCAAGAAAGACGGCCACCGAGACGCCGGAAAGGTTGTCGTTGCACAACGACGGGTGACACACGTGACATGAAAGAAGGACCTCGTCCTCGCTTTCGCCTGGCAGGTGGAATTCACCGTACGTGAGGTGACCGTCCTCCAACGTCGAGTCAATGCAGACGTCGTACTCGCCGTCCGTCAACGCGAGAAGCTGCTCGGAGCTGACGCAGAAGCCCCACGCCTCTTTATAGTAGGACGTTTTGTAAGGGATCCAGCCCGGGTGATCGGGAAGCGAATGAAGGTGCTCCCTCAGCTCGGACAGCGTAACGCGCCTTCGCACAGGAACGCTGTAGTTCACGACGTGCAGATTGGACGCCTGAAAGTCTACGACCCGTTCGCCTTTGAGATTCTTGATCCAGGCATCCCGAATGTTCCACTCGCGCGGCACGGTCCAATCGAAGACATGGGTTCCAGAAGGAACCTCGTGGATCGTCAGCGGCAGACGTTGTTGGATTCGGCGCAGTGTGTCTCGCACCCCGTCTCCGGTGATGCTGCGGCAAATCGGATAAAGCTCACTTACGAGGCTGTGAAGCTCTGATGCCACGCTCCCCGCACCGATGGGCTGCACTTGGGACTGGACGTGGCTCATGATGCGTCGATTGGATGGCCGATTGACAAATCGGGATAGCTGTTGTCTCTGTCCGAGATCACGCTGACAGGTTCCGGCCAGTTGATCGAAATGGCGGGATCGTTCCAACGGAATCCGCGAGCGGCCTTGGGCTCGTAGAACTGCGACATCTGATAGAAGATCTCGGTGTCGTCTTTGAGGGTTTGAAAGCCGTGCGCGAAACCCTCGGGGATGTACAGCCCTCGGGCGACCTGGCCAGGTTCGGCCGCCCTCAGCTCTACTGCTGCCCACTGCCGGAAGGTCGGCGAATCAGGACGGATGTCCACGAAGACGTCGTAGAAGGCTCCACGAAGGCACGAGATCAGCTTTGCTTCCCCGTGGGGAAATTCCTGATAGTGCATTCCACGAAGAGTGCCGCGGTGTCTGTTGTAAGACACGTTGCACTGGACGATCTCGGGACTCAGGCCGTGCGCCTCGAACTCTCGCCGGCAGTAACTGCGCGCGAAGAATCCCCGCTCATCCCCGTGGGGCTCAGGCTCTATCTCGAATACTCCCGTCAGGCGGGTTTCTCGGAAAATCATGCCTCACGGTCTCTATGCGGTTTGGCTTCGTTTCCTCACACTACTTTCCGGGACTACTTTCTGACGATGAACCGGCCCATGACGAGCATGTCCAGCCCTGTGCCGTAGAACACGCGAACGGCATCACGCGGGCTACACGCGATTGGCTCATGGAATCCGTTGAAGGACGTGTTGACGAGGACGCCGGTTCCGGTCGATTGCTCCATCCTCTGGTGGAGTGCCCAGAACGGGCCAAGTTCGGGTGTGACCGTTTGAACCCGGATCGCGGTGGCTCCCGTCGGGAGTGCATGACGCAGCGCGTCGCACTCGTGACGCACTTCGTACCGGTACTCCATGTGTGGGGACGACACAGGTCCGCAGAAGAGCTTGGTGAGAGAGTTCTCGCAGACGGACACGCCAAACGACCGCCACCGCTCACGCTTCCTCAGAAAGGAATTCAGATTGTCGAGCACATACGGAGATTGCGGATTCGCCAGGATGCTCCGATGGCCAAGCGCCCTGTGGCCCCACTCCATTCGACCCTGGAACCACCCCACGAGCTGGCCTCGAGTTAGTGCCTCCGCCGCTGCGTCGAGCGCCTCATTTTCGCTGACGAACGAATACGACAGCTTGCAGCCGTCCAACGTAGCCTTGATGGCTTGGGAGTCGAACTCGGGGCCGAGAAACGGCGACACGGCAGCCGCGACGGCACCATTCTGGCGTCCGATCAGGAGCGTGGCCCCAACCGCCAACCCGGCGTTACCAGGGTTGATCGGGACAAAGACGTTCTGGAAGATTCCGGACTTGCGGATTAGGGTCGTGAAGTATGTGTTGTAGAACAGTCCGCCCCCGAGACAAATCGTGTCGCTTCCGAGCGCCGCGCGAATTTCAGTGACGAGCTCGAGCAACAGCTCTCCGATGCGACGCTGAACGGCACTTGCGGTCTCGGCGCCACGACCCTGCCCGCGAGTGTCACGCTGAATAAGTTGATGGATCTGAGCTCGCCAGCCGGGCTCGACATGCAGCGAGCCGTCCTTGTACCTGAAACAGCGTGCCTAACTGCTCGACACTCTTGCCCTGTCCTGTGCGCGCCAAACCTTCCAGATGATGTTCCTGGCCGTGTCGTGCGAACCCGAAGAGCTCAGTGCAGTCCGAGTACAGAGTGGCGAACGCCGGCCCCCGCCACTGCCATCGCTGATCGTTCAGCCCAGCGCCAGCGCCGAGCCACACACTCAGCTCACGCTCTGCGTCGCTGTCGCAAACGAGTACCGCCGCTCGCGGGAAACTCGAGGTCAAAAAGGCCGTCGCGGCATGAGCAAGATGGTGGTCGAGTGTGGTGGTGGGCAGCCCGGCCGGCAACTCGACTCTCGACTCGGCCGCGACATAGGTAGTCACACGGTCGCGTCCGAGGCCAGCGAGGGAGAGCACTTCATCCACAGCCGCCCCGGGAAGCAATCGCGGCTCGAGCCCGATTCCACGGACTCGCGTCAGCCGCTCTTGCTCGCAGGCCGCGCGAACCTGGCCATCCACACAGACCGCAGCGATTGCGTTACGTTTGGCGCCGCTAATCCCTAAGAGAACTGACATTGTTTGAACTGGGCAGCGCTTCGCCCTCTCAGTCACACTCCAAGCGCTGATGACGAGGCGTCAGTGAGCACGCCTGGGCAGGCTGGAAGCACGGACCTTGGCAGGCAACCTACCAGGAGCAAGAGGCCTTCCACGGACGCTCAAAGGCCTCTGCAGGCCTATAAACATCTGACATTTAAAGATTTAACGTGCGAGTCGTGCGGAAAAAACTGAAATGGGCGCCACGAAAGTCTGCCCGGACAAGAACTTTAACCATATCTAGTCTGATGTCTTCGGACCAATCAAAGAAAAAAGACAAACGCGCTCGCAGACGCTGGTTAGGGAGAGCACGCAACCGTTGATTGAACCGCTGCTCATGCACCACAAGTGCCCATTTTGGCACCGCATTCCACTCTCTTGTGCTTGTTACTTGGCCGCTCGGCCTAGCGTGAAGATATCGAATCCCTGGCGGGCGTGGACGGCGAGATAGACAACGCCGTTGGGAGCGACGGCCACAGAAGTCACTGCCCACGCTGCGTCGAGTCTGGAAGCGGGTGATGAGGTTCTTGAATCGAGCTCCACGCGCACGAGTCGATCCTCGGGGTCGAGCAAGAACATCGTCGACGAATGCGCGGCCGAGGTCTCGGACTCGGCCCCCAGAGCCCCGAGTCGAAACGGAGAATCGGGAACAATCGATACTGCAGGCTTTCGAAGTGATGTCCGCGCTCCCGGCGACCGCGCATCATCGAGCGGAAGGCGGGCCAGCAACGGCTTCGACGCCGTATCGGATCCAGAGAGCCACAGTTGATGACGCGGTGAATCCCAGGCCAACCCCGAAGGAGACTGGAACCCTCGCGCGAGAATCGGTGACGCAGAAGCACTGCTCGAAGGCGTCGTACCGTCAGGATTGAACTGAAGGATCGTTCCGCCGTAAGCGTAGCGGGCACTTCGCTCGAAACCAGGAGCCGACGGCATGGCCACGTAGAGACGTCCGAGGGAATCGACAGTGAAGGGCGCTTGGCTGTCAGGAGGAATCGCAAGACCAGCGACGATTGCGACGCCTTCGCCGAGTGCGTCCTGCAACTCGCGATAACGGATGATGCTCAGTTCGCGGCGCCCGCCCGGCAGGGTTTCCACCTCGCCGACGTACACAGATCGAGTACGGTCGAAGTCGGGATCGATCGTGAGGCCTTCGAGACGCACGTGCGCGGAACGTGAGGTCAGAGCTGGCTCTGTGATTAACGTGTTCTCGCCAACGATGCGAACGTACTGGCCGTCTTCGATGAAGAACAGACGCCCGTCGCGAGTTGTCGAAAGCGAGCTGACGGGACGCGCGACATGAGCGGTGAAATCAGCGCGGAAGCACTCGACCTGAGATGCGTCGAAGCAGACCTTGCTCGAAGCACCGGATTCGCGCTGCCCCATGGCGGCAGCACGTTCGAACGAAACGCCAACGCCGCTTGGAATCAGGGAACGCTTAGGCGCCGCCGCGGCAGACGCCAACGAGCTGTTAACGGAGCTCGAGGTCGTTGGACCTGTAGCACTAGCGAAGGCTGGCACTTCTCCCGAAGGTTCGCTCATTAGACCAGAAGAAGAGTACGTGGCAACAGCGAAGTAGTACCAGCGACCGGGGATCGCATCGGCATAGACGAACGACGTTTCGTTCCCGACGTCGCGAGCCTCGGAGTACACACCCGATGCCGATCCGACATAGACCACGTAGCCGGCAACACCTTGTTGGTTGTTTTGATTCCACTCGATAACGATGGGGCGCGCTTGTTGGGCAAAGACAGAGGCTGACAGAAGCAGGGCCGAGAAGAGCACGAGAGCCGAGCATCGCGTCAATGCACACCCATCCGCCGGACCGATCGAGGTCAGATTCTCGACGCGCGTTGGGGGCATCCTGCTCACTCAGGTCACCGAGCGACGTTCCTTTCAGAACCAGTGCCTCCTACAGTCCCGACGGACGTCAGGAGATTATTCGGTATGGAGGACGTCTGGCGTTAGCAGGATCGGGGGATCGGCCCAATCGAGCTGCGACCATTTCAGTGCACGGATCTTACCGCTATTGACGGGCGTCGGGCTGAAGCTTTCGCGCCCAAACGCGACCATCGAGTGAAATGGGGACAATGGGAGCGTGGCAAAACCGGCGGGTCGTCACGACCCGCCGTGGCCTCTGGGATTTGGGGAGGAGCCTTTTTACGCCTGGCTGAGGTTCGTCGGGAACAGCCTGACGGGCCTGGCGCGGCGGCGGACCGGCGCTCCGACCGGCTGGGCCTGAGACGGCGCTGCCGGCGGCGTAAACGTGGGCGCGACGCGGTTGAACGTTGGGACAACATGGTGGAGATGTCTGAGTGTTTCCTCAGAGCGACCCTGCTTTGCGACACCAATCAGCGCCTCGACGTGGTCGATGAAGCGAGAAGTGTTCGAGGCGTCAGGCCACTGAACGCGGAAGATCTTGCTAATCCCCGCCGGCTCGAGCGTTTCGCCCTCACCGACGAGCTCCTCGGTACAGCTTCTCACCGGGCCGCAGGCCAATGAACTTAATCGGGATTTCCTCGTCCGGGACGAAGCCTGAGAGCCTGATCAAGTTGCGCGCGACATCGAGCACCTTGAGCTGCTCGCCCATATCCAGGACGAACGTTTCGCGGTTCCGCGCCAGAACGGCCGCCTGCAACACGAGCTCGACGGCCTCGGGAATCAACATGAAGAACCGGCGAATCTCAGGATGCGTCACCGTGACCGGACCACCGGTGCGAATCTGTTCCACCATCCTCGGAATCACGCTGCCATTGCTACCCAGCACATTGCCGAATCGGACGGTCACGAAGCGCGTGTCGGATTGAGCGCTCATCGACTGAATCAGCAGCTCGGCGACGCGCTTGGTCGCGCCCATCACGCTCGACGGATTCGCCGCCTTATCGGTCGAGATCATGACGAAACGCTCGACTCCGTACCGCTGCGACGCTTCAGCGAGGATCTGAGTTCCGCGAACGTTGTTCTTGACCGCCTCGCAGGGATTGGCCTCCATCAGCGGAACGTGTTTGTGCGCGGCGGCATGAAACACGAAGTGCGGGCGGTGCTCCGCAAGAACCTCTTCCACACGGCTCACATCGGTGATGTCGCCAATGGCAGCGTGAACGCGGCCTGGATCGGCGCCTCGATCGGCGAGATCGTTCACGATGCTGTAGAGGCTGTTCTCGTATCGTTCGAACAAGACGAGACTTGCGGGCTCGAGCGCCGCGATCTGGCGGCACAGCTCCGAACCGATAGAGCCTCCAGCGCCGGTTACCATGACGCGCTTGCCCCGGATCAACTCAACAACGGCAGCGACGTTTAGGGCGACTTGGCGTCTTGGGAGCAAGTCTTCAATCGCGAGCGGCCGAATGTGCTTGACGCCGACCTTACCCTTGACCAGCTCTTCGAGACCCGGAAGAGTTGTGATCGGCAGCTTGAACCCTTCTAGTTTCTGGACAAAACTCCGGATCGCAGCCGCCTTTGCGGTCGGCACAGCGATCAGCACTTCCTGAGGACGCGTGGCGGCCACGACGCGCGGCAGATCGTCTCGAGTTCCAAGCACCGTGACGCCATGAATCGTACGGCCAATCTTGGCGGGGTCGTCGTCAATGAATCCGACGGGGTGATAGGGCCCGCCACGACGCATCTCGCGAACAACCATCTCGCCGGCGTCGCCGGCGCCGAGTATCAGGACGCGCCGGCCGCTCGACGAGCGCACGAGGCTCTGAGCGAACCTACGGATCAGTCGGACGCCGCCAAGGCAAAGGATGAGCAGGAGCGAATCGATGATGATGAGCGAACGGGGGATCAGGGCGGCGCCGTACGGTATGTGTACGGCGACATAGATGACGACACTTCCGGTAAGAACTGCACCGACGATTCGCGAGAGATCCCAGATGCTCGTGTAGCGCCAGAGACCACCGTAGAGGCCGAACGGAATGAACACAAGGCCTCTGATTGCCAATACCCAGGGGAGCGTCTCTAGATAGTTGACGAGTATGTCTTCCGGAATCGCACCATCGAATCGCAGCCAGCATGCGAGATAGCTCGCGACGACAACCAACACGGCGTGTATGACAACGACGAACGGAAGCCTACGCAGACGGTTAGCTGAGACGGCGTGCAGACCGACACGAAACGCATCCACAAGCGGCAGATTGGTGCGCAAAGTGTCAACGGACGATATCGCGGGATTCGATGGCATTGTGTGTATGAAATGAAGCCATCTGTCGAGATCACAATTCCGTTCGACAGGTGCCTGTCGTGCTTAGTAGCAAACAGAGCGCCAGCGACTCAGCTACGATAAAACGTGGCAAATTCCTCATGTATTGCCGCGATTCGTGCCAATGCTGCATTCGCTGGCAAGAACGCTAAAGACTCCACTTTGGCGACTTTTCTCTCGCCCAACGTGCCCATTCGAGCCCTGGTTGCTTAAGACTCAGTCGATGGGATCATGCGGGCATTAAACCGAGATATTTGAGTGCATCAGTTTGCACGATCAATTCGTCGTCGAACGGTCTGCTCGGTCGACTGACTGGCGATCGGGACCCCAAGTTCGGTCTAACCCCTGCATTAGCCAACTCTAGGCGGAGAGCGCTTGGCGGGGTGTGGCTAGTGGCGCAGAACTGTGCGCATGTAGTCAATCGTACGCTCGAGACCTTCTCGGAGCTCGACCTTGGGCTCCCAGCCGAGCAGTGAGCGGGCGCGCGTTATATCGGGCTTTCGGACTTTCGGATCGTCAACCGGAAGATCACGACGCTCGATCTTGCTCTGTGAGCGCGTTAGATCCAACACTAACTCTGCCAACTGTTTGATCGTGAACTCATTTGGATTGCCGATGTTGGTCGGGCTGGCGTCTCCGCTCGCGAAAAGCTTGTAAATCCCTTCGACCTCGTCATCCACGTAACAGAACGAGCGCGTCTGGCTGCCATCACCGTAGATCGTGAGCGGCTGGCCTTTCAGCGCCTGGACGATGAAGTTCGACACGACACGGCCATCGTTGGGCCGCATGCGGGGGCCGTACGTGTTGAAGATACGCACGATTCTCGCGTCCACAGCGTGAGCCCGATGGTACGCCATGGTCATCGCTTCGGCGAATCGCTTGGCTTCGTCATAAACCCCCCGGGGACCGATGGGGTTCACGTTCCCCCAATACGATTCCCGCTGCGGGTGCTCGAGGGGATCCCCATAGACCTCCGATGTAGACGCAAGGAGGAATCTGGCCTTCTTTGCCATAGCCAATCCGAGTGCGTTGTGCGTACCCAACGCGCCAACCTTGAGCGTGGCAATCGGGTGCTCCAGGTAGTCGATCGGGGAAGCCGGCGACGCGAAGTGAAGAATCCCGTCGAGCTGTCCCGCCACATAGGTATAGGTCGAGATGTTGTGCCGGACGAACTCGAATCGATCGTGCCCAGTGAGATGTGCGATGTTGTCGGGGTTTCCCGTGAGGAAGTTGTCGAGTCCAACGACCGAGTGTCCATCGCGGAGGAATCGGTCGGTCAGGTGAGAGCCAAGAAAGCCGGCTGCACCCGTAATGAGAACCCTCATTCAGCGCCCCTGCCGATCGAGTCGTAGGTGAATCCCAACGATTTCACGTCGCGGCACTTTACAGGTTGCGACCGTCAATCACAAATCGGCTTGCTGAGTGTGGTTCTCATGACGCAAATGTCCGAATGACGGGCGTTCGTTATCGAGGTTTGGAAGCGCACCGGTACAAGAAAAGGCCCGATGTGAATCTCTCATCACATCGGGCGCTCGCGTTAATCGGGAAGGCTTGACGGCCTTCCTTCTTTCTCTACCGGAAGGCCTTGGCGGCCTTCCCTAAAATACTCCCGGCAGCGACCTACTCTCCCACACACCTACGCATGCAGTACCATCGGCGGTGGCAGGCTTAACTTCCGTGTTCGGAATGGGAACGGGTGTGACCCTGCCCCTATGACCACCGGGAAACTTTCGGTCATCCAGTTCCCAACTGGATGACCCAGACGGCGCCTGGGGTCCGACGGCGCGGAACGGAGCTAGCAGCCACGTCTCATCACGTCGTCGATCGTCCCAGACTATCTTTGGGAAGGCCAGCTTTCCGGTCCGCCTTCCCAAAGATAGTCTCGCTATCTACCGGAACGCCTTTACGGCGTTCCTTGGGTTGCGGGCCCTCGGCCCTCCGTTGATCTTTCAAAGAGCTTGTTACGAAACCGGGTTTGGTTTTCGCTCGTGCCCACAGAAAACCAAACCCGGTTTCGTTCGACAAACTGAATATCCTGCAAACGGTAGTTCTATCCGACCACACCTCTCGCAACATGTAACCGTAAACCTGAGGTTTACGGTTGAAGAGGAAATATATGGTCAAGCCGCACGGCTCATTAGTACCAGTAAGCTTAACGCATCACTGCGCTTCCACACCTGGCCTATCAACCTGGTCGTCTACCAGGAGCCTTCAGAGGTCTTGCGACCTGGGAGATCTCATCTCGTGGAGGGTTTCACGCTTAGATGCATTCAGCGTTTCTCCCTTCCGAACGTAGCTACTCGGCGCTGCCACTGGCGTGACAACCGATACACTAGAGGTTCGTCCAACCCGGTCCTCTCGTACTAAGGTCAGCCCCACTCAAATCTCCTGCGCCCATCACAGATAGAGACCGAACTGTCTCGCGACGTTCTAAACCCAGCTCACGTACCGCTTTAACCGGCGAACAGCCGGACCCTTGGAACCTGCTACAGCTCCAGGATGCGATGAGCCGACATCGAGGTGCCAAACCTGAGCGTCGATGTGAACTCTTGGCTCAGATCAGCCTGTTATCCCCGGCGTACCTTTTATCCGTTGAGCGATGGCCCTTCCATGCGGAACCACCGGATCACTAAGTCCTGGTTTCCCACCTGCTCGACTTGTATGTCTCGCAGTCAAGCTCGCTTATGCCTTTGCACTCTATGGCTGATTTCCAAACAGCCTGAGCGAACCTTCGAGCGCCTCCGTTACTCTTTAGGAGGCGACCGCCCCAGTCAAACTACCCACCTAGCAATGTCCCTGATCTGGATAACAGAACGAGGTTAGAACGCCGGAGCAGTAAGGGTGGTATCTCACCGTTGGCTCCCCCGAGACCGAGATCCCGGGTTCAAAGCCTCCCACCTATCCTGCGCATACTGCGCCAGCATTCACTACTAGGATGTAGTAAAGGTGCACGGGGTCTTTTCGTCTTGTGACGGGCAACCGGCGTCTTCACCGGTACCACAAATTCGCAGTGCTCCTCGTTGAGACAGCGCTCAGATCGTTACGCCATTCGTGCAGGTCGGAACTTACCCGACAAGGAATTTCGCTACCTTAGGACCGTTATAGTTACGGCCGCCGTTTACCGGGGCTTCAGTTCAGAGCTTCGCCTTGCGGCTAACCCCTCTCTTTAACCTTCCGGCACCGGGCAGGCGTCAGACCCTATACGTCGTGTTCGACTTCGCAGAGCCCTGTGTTTTTAGTAAACAGTCGCCTGAGCCTCTTTATTGCAACTCCCTCATGCTCACCGGGTAAACCGGATCACACTAACGGAGCACCCCTTCTTCCGAAGTTACGGGGCCAATTTGCCGAGTTCCTAAACGAGGGATCACACTTGCGCCTGAGGATTTTCTCCTCGCCTACCTGTGTCGGTTTGCGGTACGGGTACCCACTCCACTCCTTAGAGGCTTTTCTCGGCAGCGTGGCGTCACCAGCTTTGTGAGCCTTGCGGCTCTCGCTTCGGCACCTCAGGATTAACGACCCACCGGATTTACCTGGCGGATCTCCCTACATGCCTCAACCCACACTTCCAATCGTGGGCCTGGCTAGCCTCCTGCGTCCCCCCATCGTGATAACGTGGAATAGGTAGTTCCGGAATATTAACCGGATGTGCATCCGCTACGCCTTTCGGCCTCGCGTTAGCCCCCGACTAACCCTGAGCGGACGAACCTACCTCAGGAAACCTTAGGCTTACGGCGGGGAAGATTCTCACTTCCCTTATCGCTACTTATGCCGGCAGGGTCACTTCTCTACGCTCCACCAGTTCTTTCGATCTGGCTTCACGGCTGAAGAGAACGCTCCTCTACCAAAACACATCCCCGCAGGGACGTGCATTCTACGGCTTCGGTGGTGTGCTTGAGCCCCGTTATATTGTCGGCCCAGAGCCGCTTGACCAGTGAGCTATTACGCTTTCTTTAAAGGATGGCTGCTTCTAAGCCAACCTCCTGGTTGTCTAAGCGTCTCCAGATCCTTTACCACTTAGCACACACTTAGGGACCTTAGCCGGTAGTCTGGACTGTTTTCCTTTCGACGATGAAGCTTAGCCCCCACCGTCTCACTCCCGGGATACGTGTCGCTGGCATTCGCAGTTTGATTGGATTCAGTAAGCTGGTAAGCCCCTTAGTCCATTCAGTTCTCTACCACCAGCGCCGACCTCCCGAGGCTGCCCCTAAAGGCATTTCGAGGAGAACGGGCAATCACGAAGTTTGATTAGCCTTTCACCCCTACCCTCAGCTCATCCAAGCTGTTTTCAACCAACACTGGTTCGGACCTCCATACGGTGTTACCCGTACTTCATCCTGGCCAAGGGTAGATCACCTCGCTTCGCGTCTATTCCCAGCGACTGAACGCCCGATTAGGACTCGCTTTCGCTGCGGCTCGCTTACGCTTAACCTCGCCACTGAGAATAACTAGCCGGCTCATTATGCAAAAGGCACGCGGTCAGGCATTTCACGCCGAAGCGTGACATAGCCCTCCCACTGCTTGTAGGCATACGGTTTCAGGAACTATTTCACTCCCCTCACAGGGGTGCTTTTCACCTTTCCCTCACGGTACTGGTTCACTATCGGTCGCCAGAGAGTATTTAGCCTTACGAGATGGTCCTCGTAGATTCCCACGGGATTTCTCGTGTCCCGCGGTACTCAGGTACCTGTCCAACGAGCCAGCGAGTTGTCGTCTACCGGGCTGTCACCGTCTATGGCGGGCCGTTCCAGACCCTTCGACTAACACACTGGTTTCTTACTCGTCGGCCTTGCGGCCCGACAGGCCCTACAACCCCGCCGTGCATGCACGACGGTTTGGGCTGTTCCGCGTTCGCTCGCCGCTACTAGCGGAATCACTGTTGTTTTCTCTTCCTGGAGGTACTGAGATGGTTCACTTCCCTCCGTTGCCCTCCACCGGCCTATGTATTCAGCCGGGGATCTCTCGGTATTAGCCAAGAGGGGTTTCCCCATTCGGAAATCCCCGGGTCAAAGCTTGTTTGCAG
>CAWBMG010000007.1:32500-1631743 GCA_963789815.1 uncultured Acidobacteriota bacterium
CGGCTCTCGCCGCACTCTACGAAGGCAAGCAACTGTTTAACGCGATCGCCTGTTGACTTGGCTCTTGCGTTGTTTCCGTACTTTTGTGTTGACCCCGGCTTATCCCTTGTCCCTCGACTTCGCTCGGGACGACCCTGAGCTTGCCGAAGGGTGCGGGTTTCACCGGAGCCTTGTCGTCCGCCCTCATCAGCCTCCACGCCTTTCAGCGCTTCGGTCCAACTCGGGCAAGACAAGCTGACACTCGACGGGCATCCGACTACGCACCTTGCGGTGCTTCATCGGACAAGTCCGACTCAGCTTTTGGGCTTTCGCCCTGGGCCTTGTTGGACCTTCATTTGGCTTGCACGCACTATCTAGTTTTCAAAGAACCGGTTCACAAAGGCTCGGCTTCGCCCAGTCGGCCGTTCCGACCCTTTGTTGCCCCCGCCGTGTTTTGGGGAACCTTGCGAGATTACTATCCAGTTCTGCGCATGTCAAGCCCCAGATGCGCAGCGTCGTTCCGACCTCGTCGTTCTGTCTCGCTGGCTGCATCCTCTTCACCTAACTATTCGGATGAGGAAGTTGTCCTTCTTTCCCTTGCGAACAACGAAGATTCGACCCTCAATCGCCTGGCTCGGACTCAACCGCTCCTTCTCGTCTGCAATCCGGCGGCTGTTCACGGAAATCCCGCCACCGCGAATAAGGCGCGTGGCTTCGCCCTTCGAGCCCGTGATCCCCGCGACACACAACAAATCGACAAGAGGCCAACCCTCAGCAACGTAGTGGGTGTCGGATGACGGTACGTTTGGAAAGATCTGAAGCAACTCGGCTACCGACATCGCAGCCAAATCGTCGCTGAACAGCTTCTCCGCCGCCGCCTCGGATTCACGCACGGCTGCGTCGCCATGCACCAACCGCGTGACTTCGCGCGCCAACGCCCGCTGCGCGTGCCGGCGCTCAGGCTCTTTCGCGCTCACGGTCTCGAGCTCTGCGATGGCCGGCGCATCAAGGAACGTGAAGAACTTCAGGTATTTCACCGCGTCACGATCGTCGGCGTTCAGCCAGAACTGGTAAAACTCATACGGCGTCGTCAGCCGCGGATCGAGCCACACTGCCCCTTCTTCTGTCTTCCCGAATTTCGTTCCCGACGCCGTGGTCAGGAGCGGCAACACGAGGCCATGCGCCTTGACGCCTCGCAGCCGTCTAATGAGGTCCAGGCCGGCCGTTATGTTCCCCCACTGATCGCTTCCACCCATCTGCACTGTGCAATTGAAACGGTCGTGCAACACGAGGAAGTCGTACGCCTGGAGCAATAGATAGCTGAACTCCGTATAAGAGATGCCGTCACCTTCGCCGTCCACGCGCCGCTTCACCGACTCCTTAGCCAACATGTAGTTCACGGTAAAAAACTTCCCGACGTCTCGCATGAACTCGATGGCACCGATCTCGGTGAGCCAGTCGGCGTTGTTGACGAGTTGCGCGGCGTTGCCCGCGCCCTCGAAATCCAAAAAGCGCCTGAGCTGCTCGCGAATGCTTCGAACGTTGGCCTCGACTTGCTCGGCCTGCAGGAGAAGACGCTCCGTCGCCTTGCCGCTCGGATCACCAATGAGACCGGTTCCACCGCCTACAAGGGCGATGGGGGTGTGGCCGCACCGTTGAAGCCGGGCTAGGGCCATCGCTTGAAGCAGATGTCCCACGTGCAGGCTGCTCGCGGTGGGATCGAAGCCGATGTAGGCGGTCACATTCGCTCGGCTAAACGCCTCGCTAAGTCCCTCGGTGGTGTCGTACACCATGCCGCGCCACGCCAACTCGTTGTATACGTCCATCAGCCGCTACTATACCTGCAGGCATAGCTGGTAACTGATAGCTGGTCGCCCGGAGCTCGTGGCTGAGAAACTCACGGCCCTTGCTACAAGCTACCGGCTACGAAGCTAGCAACTACCAACCAGATCAATGGGCCTCACGCGACGCGCGGTACTCAAGGGCTTCCTCACGACGAGCGTCGGAGCATTCACAGGCGCCGCGACGTACGGCACTGCGTACGAGCGGCATCGCATCGCACTCACGCACGTCGATCTCGCCGTCTCCGGTCTGCCCCCAGCCCTCGACGGCCTGCGCGTCGCGTTTATCACCGACATCCATCACAGCGCGTTCGTCTCCGCCGAAGACGTGATTCACGCGGTAGACCTTGCCTCGATGGCCCGTCCCGACATGATCATCCTCGGCGGCGACTACGTGACCTACGGGGATCGCGCCTTCGTGGGTCCGGTTTCAGAACTCTTGAGTCCATTGCGCGCACCGCACGGCGTCTTCGCGATCCTCGGTAATCACGACGACGATCGGGACATGGCGAATGCCCTGATGGAACGTGGGTTCACAGTCCTTAGAGACCAGCGAACTCGAGTCACGATTCGTGGAGAGGCGCTCGATATCGCCGGCATTCGATTCTGGACGCGGCGTCCTTCAGACATCGGCCGAGTGCTCCGAGGAGCCGGGGAGACAGTGCTTCTCCTGGCGCACGATCCAAGACGTTTCGAAGACGCGGCGGCTTTCGACGTCGGAGCGGTGTTGTCTGGTCACACCCATGGCGGACAAATCGTACCTGCCGGGCCTGGGTGCGCTGGCTGCCCGCAAGTTCCCTCTGGCCTCGGGCGTGGCGGAACGAAACAACACATCGATCTTCGTGAGTCGCGGGATTGGAACGGTCTACGTGCCTGTTCGAATCAACTGCCCGCCAGAAGTTGCCCTCGTCACGCTTCGGCGTAAATCGAAGATCTGAACGAGAGCGCCCGTTAAGGTCACGGACGCTGCATGAACCGGCGCCCCTCGACCCTCCAGCCACCATCGAGCACCATTTTCACTGCCTCGGGATAGAGACGATGCTCTTCTTCCAGGATTCGCGACGCGAGCGACTCCGCTGTGTCATTGTCGCGGACTGCGATCGCGTGCTGAAGGATGATGGGGCCGGCATCGAGGTCGGGGGTAACGAGATGAACGGTCACGCCACTCACTTTGGCGCCGTGCGCAATCGCCTGCTGCTGTGCGTCGAGTCCCGGGAACGCAGGGAGGAGCGAGGGGTGAATGTTGAGGATCGCGTGGGGGAAGGCTTCGATCATCGGGGCACCGATTTGCCGCATGAACCCGGCAAGGCAAACCAGACTGACCTGCCGTGATTTGAGCTCGCCGACCAGCACGGCATCGTATTCGTCGCGAGTTGCCCAGCCACGATGATCGAGCCAGAGGGATTCGATTCCAGCGCGTCGAGCCCGTTCGAGCCCTGCCGCGTCTTTCCGGTTCGAGATGACGAGAGCGATGGAGGCGTCGAGCCGCCCGTCCTGAATGGCGTCGATGAGCGCCTGGAGATTGCTGCCACGGCCAGAGATGAGTACGCCAAGGCGCCGGCCAATGGGGTCGGGAGTCATTACGGTTTGCGAAAACTCATTCGGGTACTCAAGTTGCGTATTCCATGTGATGTGCCCAGGCGCCCTCGACTTTCAACTGCAGGCCTAGTTTTCCATGTGGTGAACCGCGGTGCAAAACGGAGCCGCCTTTTCGACTGCGATAGTGACTATGCCGCGTTTGAAGGGCTTCTGAGCAGAGCCGTTGAACGAAATGACGTCGCACTACTTGCGTACTGTCTAATGCCGAATCATTGGCATCTCCTCGTATCTCCACGCGTCGATGGTGAGTTATCGCGGTTCATGCACTGGCTGACGACCACGCACGCCAGACGGTGGCAGCTGGCGCGCCACGCCGACGGACAGGGAGCAGTCTACCAAGGACGATTCAAGGCCATTCCGGTTAGCCACGACCATCATTTCCTTTGGGTGTGTAGGTACGTCGAACGAAACGCGGCGCGAGGTTTTCTGGTGCGCCGGGCGGAGGACTGGCGATGGTCAAGCTTGTGGCGAAGACGCAACCACGTTCAGGTCCCCTGTCTGGCCAAGTGGCCTGTACCAGAGCCGGTCGATTGGCTGAATCATGTAAACACACCTCAGACCGACGCCGAGCTTGAAGCATTCAGGGCCGCAATGGTCAGAGGTGAGCCGTTCGGTGACGTCTACCCGCCTCCGTGCGACGAGTGACTCCCCTGTGACGAATGACTCCCGACCCCATTACAGTCCCGACCCCATTACAGATTTGTGTATGACACGGCGGGCAGGTCTCCGGCGACGATTTGCCCAATCACCCGCGCGTGGCGCCCTCCACGGGCGCTGAGCTCGTCTAGCACCTGCGCCGCGCGCTCCTGAGTGGTCACCAAGATCAAACCCATGCCCATGTTGAATGTCCGCAACATTTCCTCCGCAGGAACACTCCCCCCCTGCTGCAACCAGCGAAAAATTGGAGGAACTTCCCACGCAGAGACATCGACGACCGCCGCTGTTCCGCGCGGAAGAACGCGAGGCAGATTGTCGGTGAGCCCACCTCCCGTGATGTGAGCCATGCCCTTGATGCCGCCGATGTCGAGCAGCGGGCGCACAAGGGACAAGTAGGATCGATGCGGCTCGAGCAACGCCTCTCCGACGGTTCGCCCCAACTCGGGCACGTAGCTGTCGACTCTCAACCCCAAGCGCTCGAAAACTATCCGGCGCGCCAACGAGTAACCGTTGGTGTGAAGCCCGGACGAGGGCACACCCACGAGCGCGTCCCCGACGGCAATGCCGCGGCCATTGATCAAATGTTCGCGATCCACTGCGCCGACGATGAACCCGGCGATGTCGTACTCGCCGTCGGCGTAGAACCCGGGCATCTCCGCCGTTTCGCCACCGAGTAGCGCACACCCATTCTCACGACAGGCGCTTGCCATCCCGCTGATGACGGCCTCAGCCACGTCCGGCGAGAGTTGGCCCGTGGCCAGATAGTCGAGAAAAAACAGCGGTTCGGCACCTTGAACGAGGATGTCGTTCACGCAGTGGTTGACGAGGTCGACGCCGACTGTATCGTGGCGATTAGCGAGGAACGCAACCTTCAGCTTCGTGCCGACGCCATCTGCGCTCGACACGAGCACCGGATCATCTCGGTAACGGCCCGTGTCCAGCCGAAAGAGTCCGCCGAAGGATCCGATGTCCGACAGGACAGCCGCCGTAAATGTCGATCGCGCAAGCCCGCGGATGCGACGAACGGTTTCATTGCCGGCGTCGATGTCGACGCCTGATGCCTTGTAGTCCATCAGCGGTAGTGGCCGGAGATCTCAGCCGCCTGCGCGCACGAGCGGTGGCGTCATCGTCTCGCCGGACGACCCGTCTTCTTCGATCATGGGAGCCCTGACGGGCTGAGACTCCTGACGCATGGGCTCAGGATTGAGCTTGAGCGCCAGCTGCAAATAGGCCGCCTCATCCCTTGGGAAGGCCACGGGGTACACGCCGGTGTAGCAGGAGGTGCAGTACTTCGAGCTTCCCCCGTTTACGGCCCCAGTCAAGCCGTCCAGGCTCAAATACGCGACTGTATCTGCATCGAGGTATTTCCTGATCTCCTCGAGCGTATGGGTTGCCGCAATCAGCTCCGATCGCGACGGCGTGTCGACGCCGTAGAAACAAGGCGAAATCGTCGGCGGGCAGCTGATACGCATGTGCACTTCTTTGGCCCCCGCGCTGCGCACCATCCGCACAATCTTCCGGCTGGTTGTGCCACGCACGATCGAATCGTCCACTAGAACCACGCGCCGGCCATCAAGAATGCTGCGAACGGGGTTCAGTTTGACCCGAACACCGAAGTGCCGGATGGACTGCTGAGGCTCGATGAACGTCCGGCCAACGTAGTGATTCCGAATGAGCCCCATGCGCATTGGAATTCCTGACGCCTCCGCGTACCCGACGGCTGCACAGACGCCAGAGTCGGGAATCGGCACGACGACATCGGCTTCCACTCCGGTCTCGCGGGCCAGCCGACGTCCCAACTCGGTGCGAACCTCGTTGACGCTCTCGCCGAAGACGTAGCTGTCTGGCCGCGCGAAGTACACGTGCTCGAAGATGCACTGCGACTGCCGCGCCGGCGCAAACGGTTTCAGCGACTTGAGACCATTGGCATTGACGACGACGACCTCTCCGGGCTCGACATCGCGCACGTAAGTCGCGCCAATCAGGTCCATCGCGCACGTTTCGGAACAGATCACCCACGCGTCGCCAAGCTTGCCGATGGCGAGCGGTCGAAAGCCGTGAGGATCCCGCGCACCGATCACGCGGTCGTTGGTCATCATGACGAATGAGAACGCGCCCCGCACCTGTGAAATGGCGTCAACGATCGCCGTTTCGACCCCCTGCTCGCGAGACCTCGCGAACAAGTGCACGACGACTTCGGTGTCGGTGTTTGTTTGAAAAATCGCGCCCTGCTTGACGAGCTCGTCCCGCAGCTCGCCCGCGTTGACAAGATTGCCGTTGTGGCACAACGCCAGCTGGCCATGGGCGCTGTCAACGACGATCGGCTGTGCATTGGCGATCCGGCTCTCGCCGGCCGTCGAGTACCGAACGTGGCCGCAGGCGAGATGTCCGGGGAGCTTCGACAGGGTGTCGCCGTTGAACGCATCGTTGACGTACCCCATCGCCTTTGACACTCGGATGCGGACACCGTCTGCCGCAGCGATGCCAGCGCTCTCTTGACCGCGATGCTGGAGGGCATAGAGGCCAAGGTACGTAAGATTGGAGGCCTCTTTGTGCCCGAAGATCCCGAACACGCCACACTCGTCGCGGAACTTATCGAACATAGGCAACCATCAGTGTACGACCTTATGCAATGGCTCGAGCGCGTTCGAAGTACGTTTCAATTGATTCGGTCCAGATTCGTTCAGCATCAACGAGCGCTTCGTCCACCACTCGACGGCCCTCAATCGAGATCCGGATGCGGTCGCCGCCGACGCGGCCAATCGTCGCAGCCGGCACGCCACAGTCCGCCGCGAGGGACAGCAGTTGCCGAACTCGATCTGCCGACACCGACACCACGACTCGCGACGCTGACTCGCTAAAGAGGGTGCTGATGTCGGCAAAGCCCTTTGCATCAGCGTCAAGCGCAGCAACGTCGACGTCCACGCCAAGCGCGGCATCAAAGCAACATTCAGCGAGCGTGATGCCAAGCCCTCCCTCGGCACAGTCGTGTGCCGAGCGGATCAGGCCCGAGGCTGCACCGCGGACGAGCATACGCAGGAGCGCGGCCTCCCGCTTCAAATCCAAGGCCGGCGGCAGACCACGAATCAGGCCGTGCATCACCTTCAAGTACCTCACTTCCGCCCAATTCACTCCGGCTATCGCCAAGCAGGACCACGGCGTCACCGGACTCGCGAAACGCCCGCCGCACGACGGAATCGGCATCCTCGATGAGGCCAACAACGCCAAGCACCGGCGTCGGCAGCACCGCCCGACCGTCGGTCTCGTTGTAAAGACTCACGTTTCCCCCGGTAATGGGGATGTCGAGCGCGCGGCAAGCAGCGCCAATGCCCTCGACCGCTCGAGCAAACTGCCACATGATCTCGGGCTTCTCCGGGTTACCGAAGTTGAGGCAGTTGGTCGCGCCAATCGGTTCGGCTCCGGCGCAGGCGACATTGCGCGCGGCCTCGGCGACAGCCAACTGCGCTCCCACGTACGGATCGAGATAGACAAATCGCGCATTGCAGTCGGCGGAAAGGGCGAGCGCTCGTTTGGTCCCCTTCACTCGCACCACGCCGGCGCCCATCCCTGGCAACACCAGGGTGTTCGTGCGCACCATGTGGTCGTACTGACGGTAGACCCATCGTTTGCTTGCTATTGCGGGCGAGGCCAGCAGGCGCCTGAAGACCTCCCGCATCGACGCGGGTGTACCCAAAGACACCAGGGAGAGATGTCGTGCCTCGCGAAGATATGAAGGTTCCGTCATCGGCCGCGTGTAGAGCGGCGCCTCGTCGGTCAGCGCTCGATTCGGAATGTCCGCGACCGTCTGGCCTCGATCCTTCACTCGCAGACGGCCATCCGAGGTCACCTCACCGATGTGAACCGCATGGAGATCCCACTTGTCGAAGACGCGTTCGACCTCGGTCTCGCGGCCCTTCTTTACTACGAGCAGCATGCGCTCCTGCGACTCGGACAGCATGATCTCGTAGGGTGTCATGCCGGTTTCGCGCTGAGGCACGAGCGAGACGTCGATTTCAACGCCCGCGCCCCCGCGCGACCCCATCTCGCAGGTCGAGCACGTCAATCCCGCCGCGCCCATGTCCTGGATACCGACGAGCGCATCGGTCTTCATCACCTCGAGGCATGCCTCGAGGAGCAGCTTTTCCATGAAAGGGTCGCCTACCTGAACGGCTGGACGCTTCTCCGCAGACTTATCGTCGAATTCCGCCGACGCCATCGTCGCGCCATGGATACCGTCCCGGCCGGTCTTGGCGCCGACGTAATAAACGGCATTGCCAACGCCAGACGCGACGCCCTTGATGATCTCGTCGGCTCGTGAGATCCCGAGGCAAAACACGTTGACGAGGGGATTGCCGGTGTAGGTCTCGTCGAAACCGATCTCGCCGCCGACCGTCGGGATCCCGATGCTGTTTCCGTAGCCCGCAATTCCCGCCACGACGCCAGCCATCGTGCGTCGCACGAGGGGCTCATCCAACGACCCGAATCTGAGAGAGTTCAGGAGCGCAATCGGACGTGCGCCCATCGTGAAAATGTCGCGAATGATACCGCCGACGCCCGTTGCCGCACCCTGATACGGTTCGATGAACGACGGGTGATTGTGGGACTCGATCTTGAAGACCGCCGCGAAACCGTCACCAATGTCTACGGCTCCGGCATTCTCGCCTGGTCCCTGAAGCACCCGCGCGCCGGTTGTTGGGAGCGTCTTGAGATGTACGCGCGAGCTCTTGTAGCTGCAGTGTTCCGACCACATCACCGAAAAAATGCCCAACTCGGTCAACGTCGGCTCGCGATCGAGCATCTGGACGATCCGCCCGTATTCGTCGCGGGTGACGCCGTGTCGAGCAAGCACCAAATCTGTAATGGGGTCGGGAGTCATTCGTCCCTCATCTGATCCCACCGGCCCCCGCGAGCACCACGCCAGAGCGGTTGGTTAACGCCTGAACGGCGGACTGAAACAGCACGAGCCCATCCGCACTACCTACCGCAATCTCGCAGGCCCTCTCCGGGTGAGGCATCAGGCCGACGACGTTGCGGGCCTCGCTGCAGAGACCGGCGATGTTGTTCAGCGACCCATTCGGATTCGCGTCTGATGTGGAAATCCCGTCCGACGTCACATATCGAAAAACCACCTGCCGGTTCTGCTCCAGACGTTCGACGACGTCGGGCTCCGCGTAGTAGTTCCCTTCACCGTGGGCGATCGGGATCTTCAGGACCTGACCGGAGTGGCAAGCCAGGGTGAACGGGGTGTCCGTCTGCTCCACCTTCACGTAGACGTGCTCACATCGAAAGTGCAGGCTCTTGTTCCGCAACATCGCACCGGGCAACAGTCCGGCTTCGAGCAACACTTGGAATCCGTTGCAAATGCCAAGCACGGGACCGCCCGCGGCCGCAAATCGCTGGACCTCCTGCATGATTGGTGAGAACCGCGCGATGGCGCCTGTCCGCAGATAGTCGCCGTGAGCAAACCCCCCGGGCAGTACGACGACGTCGGCGCCACCTAGGCTCGTATCTTTGTGCCACACGAGCTCGGCGTCCTGCCCCAGCACGTGCTTCGCGGCGTGATACGCGTCGTGGTCGCAATTGGATCCCGGAAACACGACGACGGCGAACTTCATCGTGATGCTCCGGCGGACGCTGAAGCCGCCGCGCCGCGCGCGCCCTGTCCGCTCCCCGCATCCATTTCGATGCGGTAGCTCTCGATGACCGGATTCGCAAGCAGTTTGTCGGCCGCTTCGGCGGCGAGGCGACGCGCCTCGTCAACGCTGGCTGCGTCGATCTCGAGCTCGAAATACTTCCCCTGTCTCACATCCTTGACAGCGGCATATCCGAGTGTGTGAAGCGCCTCGGTGACCGTCGTTCCCTGTGGATCGAACACCGACGGCTTGAGAGTGACGAACACGCGCGCGCGCATCAGACGGGTACTTCCTGAAAGACTCGATCGAACACATGGTCGACGTGCTTGACTTGCTCGCCGAGGTCGAATGCCCGCTCGATGTCGCCGAGGGACATCACTCGACCGATATCGGCGTCGGACAGCAACAGCGCCTTGAAGTCTCGACGCTCTTCAAACGAACGCATCGCGTTGCGCTGCACCCACTCGTACGCCTGCTCTCTCGACACGCCGCGCCGCGCGAGCTCGAGCAGCACACTCCCTGAAAACACGACACCCCTCGAGAGCCCCAGATTCTCGAGCATTCGCTCCGGGTACACGACCATGCCCGAGACGATCCGGGTGAAACGGCGCAGCATGTGGTCCAGCACGATGAAACTGTCCGGCAGGATGACACGCTCGACCGACGAGTGTGAGATGTCGCGCTCGTGCCAGAGGGCGTTGTTCTCCATTGCGGCCATGGCGTTCGCCCTCAGCAGCCGCGCGAGCCCGACGATCTGTTCGCACCCAATTGGGTTGCGCTTGTGGGGCATCGCCGACGAGCCCTTCTGGCCCTTCGCGAACGGCTCTTCAACTTCGCCTATCTCTGTCTTCTGCAGGCCGCGGATCTCAAGCGCGAACTTCTCGAGCGACGACCCGATGATGGCGAGCGTCGCCATCAGTTCGGCATGACGGTCGCGCTGAATCACCTGGGAAGAGATGGGATCGGGCTCGAGATCGAGCGTCCGGCAGACGTCAACCTCGATCGAAGGCGGCAAGTGCGCAAACGTCCCTACCGCGCCCGACAACTGGCCAACCGCGACAACCTCGCGCGCGCGGCGTAGCCTCGCGACGTCGCGGACGAGCTCGGCATACCACAGCGCGAGCTTCAAGCCGAACGTGGTCGGCTCTGCGTGAACGCCGTGTGTGCGGCCAATCATCGGGGTCCGACGATGTTCCTCGGCCCGCCTGCGCACAGCCTGCATCAGGCCGTCAAGCCCCTTCAAGAGGAGATCGCAGGCGTCGCGCATTTGGACGGCCTGCGCGGTGTCGATGACATCCGATGAGGTCATTCCGAAGTGGAGCCAGCGAGCCGATGGGCCCACGTGCTCCGCCACCGCCGTGGTGAAGGCAATAACGTCGTGCTGCGTGATGTTCTCGATTTCTTCTATGCGGGCGATGTCGAAGGCGGCCTTGGCACGAATGTCCTGCGCCGCCTCGACCGGAACGATCCCTGCGCGGGCCATCGCGTCGGTCGCGGCAATTTCTACCTGCAACCAGGTTTCGTACTTTCGTTGGTCGCTCCAGATGCGACCCATTTCGGGGTTGGTATAGCGTTGGATCATGCGATGGAGCGCATCCTCCTTTTACCGTGGCGACCGCGTTCGACCGCCGCTCGCGCGTAGCTAGCCGAGCGACAAACGTTCCGGCGGGATCTCGAGCCCGTTGACCGCGCCGAGAACCGTGGCCGCGAGTCCGCCATCCGCAAACAAATCCTTCGCAACACGTTGCACATCGTCCCGTGTCACGGCATTGACACCCGCCAGCGTTTCGTCGAGACCAAACTGCTTGTCGAAGTAGATCTCCTGACGAGCCAGGTGCGACATGCGGCTCGAGGTGCTCTCGAGGTTCAGCATCAAGCTCCCCTTGAGATGATCTTTGGCCCGCTGAAGCTCTGCCTCGGGGAACGGCTCATCTTTCAGACGCCTCAGCTCGACCATCACCACGTCAATCAGCTCTCCGACGGCGCTGTTGGCACAACCTGCGTAAATGGTCATCGATCCGGCATCGCGATACGCGCTCAGCCCGCTGAAGACAGCGTAGGCCAGGCCGCGCTTCTCACGAACGTTCTGAAACAGGCGAGAGCTCATCGAACCACCTAAGACGGTGTTCAAGACGTAGCTCGCATAGCGATCGTCGTGGTCCTGACGGTATCCGTCCGTGCCAAGGCAAACGTGACTTTGCTCGAGCTCTTTGTTCCGGATGATCACACTTGGCATCACACGCGGAGGAGCCTCTGTCACCGGTTCGCTGCTCGCGCCCAGCCCGTCGAAGGCTCGCTCTATCAAGGCTCGTACGCGCTCGTGCTCGATGTTTCCAACAGCGGCCACGATCAAATTGGGGGCTGCATACGTGCCGCCAAAGTAGTGCCGCAGGCCCTCGGCGGTAAAGGACTCCACAGTGGAGGGAGTTCCCAGAATGGGCCGACCGAGAGGATGGCCGTGCCAAAAGCTCTCTGTAAACAGCTCGTGGACCAGATCGTCGGGCGTGTCCTCGACCATCTTTATCTCTTCGAGGACCACTTTCTTTTCACGCTCGATATCGGCTGGACTGAAGGCCGGCCGCATCACGATGTCGGCGAGCACTTCCATGGCAAGGGGAAGATGCTCGTCGAGCACCTTGAGATAGTAGCTGGCGTACTCTTTTGCGGTGAACGCATCCATCTGACCACCGATGGAGTCGATGGTCTGGGCGATATCTTCGGCGCTCCTCGTCGCGGTGCCCTTGAAGAGCATGTGCTCGACAAAGTGGGCGATGCCCCCTTGCGCTTGAGATTCGTGTCTGGATCCCCGAGCCAGCCAGACGCCAACGCTGACGGAGCGGACGTGTGGCATTCGCTCCGTCAAGATGCGGAGACCATTCGGGAGGACGTCGCGGACGATCGTTGATGGAGTCACCGATGTCGACACAGAAGTCGGCGGTTACCGGGCCGCGCCTGCCATGAGCGACAGCGCTGAAAAGCACTGCAAACCATTGACAGACAGGGAATTAGAAGAACACAGCGATAATATCACGCGCGGGTCGGCCGTCGCAATCGAAATGACACCCAAGAGTCCTTATAGTACCTGGGTGGCCCGGTTGAATCTTGCTGAGCTTGAGCCGACGGAACTGGAGGCGTCTCTCGCCGAGCGAGGGTACGCGCCCTACCACGCTCGACAGCTTTACCGCTGGATCTATCGCCGGGGTCAGACCGACCTCGACCAGATGACGGATCTCTCGCGCGTGCTGCGAACCCGGCTACGCGACGAGTTCGACTTCAGCACACCCCGGGTCGTCAGCGACCAGCAATCCGTGGACGGCACGAGGAAGTTTGTGCTCCAGCTTGCGGATTCGCGGGTCATCGAATCGGTCTTCATTCCAGACACACCGTCGATGACCTTCTGCATCTCGACGCAGGTGGGATGCGCGATGTCGTGCGAGTTTTGCCTGACGGGAAAAATGGGACTCGTCCGCAACCTGACGGCTGGAGAAATCGCGGGCCAAGTGCGAGTGCTGGCGTCGGAAACGGCCATGCTCGACCACTCGTTCAACATCGTTCTCATGGGGATGGGCGAGCCACTGCACAACTACGATGCGACCATGAAGGCGCTGCGTATGCTCCGTTCGGAGCATGGGTTCGCGATGTCGCCTCGCCGGATGACGCTCTCGACTGTCGGGATCGTTCCTGGGCTGGAACGCCTCGCCGGTGAATCGCTCATGCCGAATCTGGCAGTCTCACTCCACGCCACGACCGACGAGCAGCGCACGAAACTCGTTCCACCCAACCGAAAATATCCTCTGGCGTCGATTCTCGAATCGTGCGCGCGATTTCCGCTGAAGAAGCGAAGCCGCATCACGTTCGAGTACGTCCTGCTCAACGAGGTCAACGACACACCCGATGACGCTCGAAGGCTCTCGCGGTTGCTGGCGGGAATTCGCGCGAAGGTGAACCTGATTCCGCTGAATCCGGCGCCGGGCATTCCGTTCGAGCGGCCTTCCGATGAGCGCGTGAGTCGCTTCGCTGAAATCCTCGCGGATCGACACCTCACTGTTTCGGTGCGGAAGAGCCGGGGGCGAGATATTCGGGCGGCGTGCGGTCAGCTGATTGCCGAAGGCGGAACGTCCAAGTCAGCGGCGCAACAGATGGCGCTCTTACTGCGATAGAGGCAACTCCCAACGCCCAACCTGCGTCACAAGCCAACTCCCAAGCGGTTGGGTCTATCCGTTGACCCGAACGTTCACCCACTCATTCCTCGCGTGCCGCTCTTCGAGGCGAACCTTCAAGTAGTTGTCTGTCACCGCGGACCACCCGTCGTCCACTGTCAGCGCGCGGCGAGTGGTTCCCTGTTGTTCGGCGCGAAAACGCGTCGCCATCTGATGGCCGATCGCCCGGATAGCCTGACTTCTTTCTCGAATGGCCGTTCCGTTGACCTTGCCCGGAAGCCCACTGGCCTCAGTACCTGGCCGATCCGAGTAAGGGAACACGTGCAGGTGAGTTAGAGGCAGATTTTCGAGAAGTCGGCGCGAGATCTCAGCGTCGGTTTCGGTTTCTCCGGGAAAGCCGACGATCAGATCTGAACCGATGGACGCATGAGGGATTCGGGCTCGAATATCCCCAACGAGCTCACTGTAGTGCCCCGACGTGTAGGGACGTCTCATCGCGCGTAGGATGTCGTCGGACCCGTGTTGCAGCGGCAGATGGAAGTGAGGGGCAAGGCGCGGCGACGCAGCCACCATTTCGATGATGTCGAGTGTGCAGTCCATCGGCTCTAGAGAGCTGATGCGAAAGAGGACGTCGTCCTTCCAATCGGCTAGGGCACACACGAGCGACGTCAGCGACGAGCCGTCGCCCAGGTCGCGGCCGTACGAACCGAGATGCACGCCGGTCATGATGATCTCTTTGTATCCCGCACGAACCGCGACGCCAATCGCAGCGAGCACCTGGTCGAGACACTTCGAGCGGCCGGGTCCGCGCGTCTGCGGAATGATGCAGTAGCTGCACTGTTGCTCGCACCCTGTCTGAACGCGCAGCGTCAGAGCGGTGCGACCACCGACGCCGGGCTCGATCGAAGCGCCGCAGGCGCCATCTCCGTCTCCAAAGCGCTCCGCCGTAGTGAGGCCAAGCTGGTCTGCAATGAGATCGACTAGCCGGTCCTTGTCGGGGTTTGGGATGATTCGCGCCACATTGGGGAGCGTGCCGAGATCATCGGGCCGCCGAGTCGCGTAGCAGCCTGTCACAATCACTTGGACCGACGGATTGACGCGCGTGATTCGCCGGATTGTTTGACGAGCGCCCTGGTCGGCCGACGCGGTGACGGAACAGGTGTTCACCACCACGACATCCGCTTGCTCGGGGTCTGCGTGCACCGCGCCGCGCGCACGAAGCTGACCCTCGATCACCAGGGAGTCCGCCTGGTTCACTCGACATCCGAACGTGACGACGGCGTACTTCATGGGGTCTGACCCCATTACGAATATGAAATGGGGTCTGACCCCATTCCGAGGGCTTTCCGGCCGATATCGGTCCGCAACTGCATCCCGTCGAAATGAATGCGGGCCGCGGCGCGATAGGCGATGTCGATCGCGCCCTGATAGGTCGAACCTCGACCCACGACAGTGAGCACTCGTCCTCCGGCCGTCACGATCGCACCGTCGCGCGCGCCAGTGCCCGCGTGGAACACCAATGCGCCTGGGACGGCTGCCGCAGCGTCAATTCCAGTGATGACCTTTCCGGTCTCGACCTTGTCTGGATACCCGCCCGCCGCCAAGACAACGCCGACGTGGGGCTGGTCACGAAACTTGGGGATGCGAGACTCCAGCCTCGACTGCGCGGCTGACAACAGCAGTTGGAGCAGACTCTCATCCAACATCGGGAATACGACTTGCGCTTCTGGATCGCCGAACCGGACGTTGAACTCGATCACCTTCGGACCGTCCGTGGTCAGCATGAGTCCGACGTACAAGAAACCGCGGAACGGACGCCCCTCGCTCTCCATACCCTCCAGCACCGGCCGGACGATCTCGTCAACAACGCGACGCTCGACGGTTGAGGTGATGAGCGGACTTGGAGCGAACGCTCCCATCCCGCCTGTATTCGGGCCGCGGTCATCGTCAAAAATCCGTTTGTGATCCTGAGCCGACGACAGCGGAACAAAGGCCATCCCATCAGCAAGGACGAAATAGGACGCCTCCTCACCGACCAGGAACTCTTCGAGGACGACACGATCGCCTGCAGCTCCGAAACGATGATCCACCATCGCGTCACGAACGGTCGCCTCGGCCGAGGCTCGATCGTCGGCGATCACCACGCCCTTGCCTGCGGCGAGGCCGTCAGCCTTTACCACGAGTGGGTATCCGAGCTCGCCCCGCGCAATCGCGGCGAGCGCTTCATCTGGAGACGCGCACACGCGGAACCGGGCGGTCGGCACTTTGTGCCGCGCCATGAAGTCTTTGGCGAACGCCTTACTCGACTCGAGCGCCGCCGCTGCTCGCGTGGGTCCGACGATGGCGCGACCGCGAGAAGAGAAGAGGTCAACGACACCCAGGCTGAGCGGCAGCTCGGGGCCAACAATGGTCAGATCAACCTGCTCACGCTCGGCGATCGCAATGAGTTCCGAAGGACTGACAACGTCTGCCGGGAGGCACCGTGCAAGAGCGGAGATGCCGGGGTTGCCAGGGGCGCATAACAAGCTCGAGACGTCTCCATCGCGCGCGAGAGTCCAGGCGAGGGCGTGCTCGCGGGCGCCTCCGCCGATGATCAGAATCCGCATGGGATGGGTCGTAACTGATTGTTGAGTAAAAGCTTAGGAGGTCCGAGTCAGGTCGTCCGGAATGCGTCAATGACGCCGATCGGGCACACGACTATTTCCGTTGACGTGACGGGCTGTTGCGCCCTAGAATCCGCGCCTGCCTGTGATAGCCTAACATATTCGCCACTTTCACAAGGTCGTTCACAGGGTGCCACCAGGCCGTTAAGGGGGTGTTTCAGCCGTGGCTGAGGTCAAGATTCAGGAGGGCGAGTCGATCGAGAGCGCACTCCGTCGTTTTAAGCGCAAGGTTCAGCAGGAAGACATCATCAAGGACATCAAGAAGCACTCTTTCTACCTGAAGCCGGGTGACAAGCGCCGGGCCAAACAGGCGCTGGCGCGTAAGCGAAACCGCAAGAAACTTCGTCGAGAGACGGAGTAAGGAGCGGGGAGATCGACGAGCTCACGAGGTGGCGACCGATGGAGTTCCAAGACAAGTCCTTGACATGTGTAGACTGCGGTACTGATTTCATTTGGACGGCTGGCGAGCAACTGTTCTTTGCGGACAAGCAGTTCAAGAACGAACCAAAACGTTGCAAGGGGTGCAAGTCGAAACGGGCAAACCGGGCTAGCGCCGGGCCTGGCCCAATGCGTGATCGAGTGGAAACGCAAACGACTTGCTCAGCTTGCGGAAAAGACACAACGGTGCCTTTCCGTCCTACACAAGGCCGACCGGTGTTCTGCAAGGAATGCTTCCAGCAGCGGAAGTTTGTAGGAGCAGGCGGCGCATAGTCGACGAACCTCCACGAGTCGCTTTCGCGAGTGCAGTTTTGCAGGGCCAGACGCAAGTCTGGCCCTCGCTTCGTGTGCTAAGATTGCGGTTTTTACGCGCAAGAGTTAATACGAGGATGTATGCAGATCGAGGAACGATCCGCGGGGGATGTCACCATTCTGGACCTCAAAGGCAAGATGACCATCGGGGAAGGTGACGAGATCCTCAAGGACAAGATCAACAGCCTGGTGCTGCAGGGCCGCAAGAAGCTCGTGCTTAACCTCGCGGACGTGCCTTACATCGACAGCGCCGGCCTCGGGGAGGTCGTGCGGACCTACACGACCGTCAGCCGCCAGGGTGGAAGCTTGAAGCTTCTGAACCTCACAAAGCGGATCACCGATCTCCTCTCAATCACCAAACTGCTGACTGTGTTCGAGACGTACGACACTGAGGCGGATGCCGTCCGGAGTTTCTCCTCGTCCGCGAACGTGTGATGGGTGGTCCCGCACAGTCGTTCCCGGCGCTTCGCTAGCGTCGTTCGCGCTTCGATGGCGCGGTCTTCTCCCCCTGCTGCCACACCCGTCGTCGAACACGGTGCATCGCGCCCGTCTACACTCGCTGCGCTGGTTGTCTCGCTGCGCCCAGAACAATGGGTGAAGAACCTGCTTGTATTCGCTGGGCTGCTCTTTGGAGGACGGCTTTTCGAGCCGCGGGAATTCTGGTTGGCCCTCGCCACGTTCATAGTGTTCTGCGGTCTATCTGGAACGGTCTATCTGTTCAACGACATCGCCGACCGTGATGCTGACCGGCAACACCCGTTGAAGAGTGCCCGACCAGTGGCGTCTGGACATCTCGCGACCCGATCGGCACTGATCGTCGGGACAGCGCTCGGACTAGTCTCGCTTGGAGGGGCATTCGCTGTCCGTCCGATGCTTGCCCTGGTTGCGGCGTCCTATCTCTTGCTCTTGGTCTTGTACTCGACAGTTCTAAAATACTTCGTGATCGTCGATGTATTGACGATCGCGGGTGGCTTTGTGCTCCGTTCTGTTGCAGGGGCGGTGGCGGTGGCGGTGCCGATCAGCCACTGGCTGCTCGTCTGCACAACGCTGCTGGCCTTGTTCCTCGCCCTCAGCAAACGTCGCCACGAGCTGACGCTTCTCGGCGACGGGGCCACAGACCACAGAGCCATTCTGGAGGAATACAGCCCGTATTTGCTCGACCAGATGATCGCCGTTGTAACGGCTTCGACGGTTATTGCCTATAGCGTCTACGCAACCAGCCCGGAAACCGCCGAGCGGCTGGGTACGACATACTTGGGGTTGACCATCCCGTTTGTGTTGTACGGGATCTTCCGCTACCTGTACCTGGTGCACCAGAGACACGGCGGGGGCAGCCCTTCAGCGATGCTGCTGACAGATCGGCCATTGCTCGTCTGCGTCGCGGTCTGGGCATTCAGTGTGGTGGTAATCCTGTATTCCCCCGTCGGACGATAACGTGACACCTGTCAGTATCGAAGCTCCGAGCGCGACGCCGCCTCCCGTGAGGTCCACAACCGCACGGGTTGCCGTGGTGAGAACTCGCCCGGAGACCATCCTCGAGGACTACGCCCGCGTCATGGAACTGGCGGGGTATCGCGACGTTATTTCGACAGGCCGCGACACGCTCATCAAGCTCAACCTCTCCTGGACGAAATACTTTCCGTCCTGCTCGTCGCAGCCCTGGCAAGTCGACGGCGTGGTAGGCAAGATGCTCGCGGACGGATTCCACCGCTCACGACTGATTCCCGTCGAGAACAAGACCGTGGTCACAAACCCTCGCGAGGGGTGCCGAAACAACCGCTGGGAGCCCGTGCTCTCGCGCCACGGATTGACCTTTACCCCCCTTGATGAGGCGGAGTGGCAGGTCTACCGTTTCAAGAGTCCCCTCCTGAAACTGAACGACATCTTTCCGGAAGGCATCCAAATCCCTGCGCTGTATCCTGGCCGGCAGATCGTGCACTTGCCCACGGTCAAGACCCACGGTCACGCGGTTATGACCGGGGCCGTCAAGAACTCGTTCGGTGGGTTACTGCGTGAAGTGCGACACTACGCGCACAAATACATGCACGAAGTGCTGGTCGACCTTCTGTACATGCAGCGTGAACTACACCCTGGTATCTTCACCGTCATGGACGGAACCGTGTGCGGAGACGGCGCGGGCCCGAGAACGATGATCCCGCGCGTCAAGAACCTGCTGCTCGCCGCTTCCGATTCGGTGGCGATAGATACGATTGCGTCTCGACTGATGGGCTTCGATCCAGCCTCGATTCCGTTCCTGCGAATGGCGCACGAGCGGGGTCTGGGCATCGCCGATCCGCGCCAGATCGAGTTGGTCGGCGATGACGTCTCGCGCGAGAACTTCGGGTTTCACACTCGTCGATCTCTCGTCATCTGGGGAGACCAGATGATTCGAAAAGGGTTCTTGCGACCGCTCGAACGGATTCTCCTGCACTCACCGTTGATGGTTTGGGCACCGTTCGCTTCGAACGTGTATCACGATGCGGTCTGGTACCCGGTCATTGGCCAGACTCGAATTCGTGAGTTCATGCGCACGGAGTGGGGGGCGCTCTTTCAGCGATATTGACCGAAGTGATGAACGATGCCTGACCAGAATCCACAATCATCCCGCCGCCAGCATTTCCATCGGAGCAGGCGCGGACCAGACAACAGGCGAGGCCCGGATCGGCGACCGCAGCAGTCGGGGCAAGAGCGGCCGTCTGGCGAGAACGTCGACGTCGACCAGATCATGCGCGAGATCCGCGCACGAATCTCCCAGAAGCACGGCATAGAGCTGTCGAACCAGCAAATTCAGGAACTGGCTGCACGCCGGCTGGAGGCGATCCTCGATCCACGCACGGTGAAGCCGGCGCTGCTCGATCAGCTCCGAAAGAGCGCTGGCGCTCCCGCAGAGTTGGCGCCGGCTGACGCTCCGGCCGCGTTCGTCTTCGAAGGCGACACGCTCTACGAGTCTCACAACGCGTTCCTGAGATTCATCCGGCGCCTGTTGAATCCGGTGCTGAAGCTGTTCTTCAACCCGAATCCGCTCATCCTGGCGCTCAACGCACAGGCTCGAGTGAACAAAGAGGCCCTGCGGCGAGAGGTGGAGAGAGATCGCCGGCAGGCGGAGTGGAACGCGCTGCATTACACCATCTTGCAGAGACTGGTCATCGAGATTTCGCGGGTGAGTCTCGAAGCCCAGAGCCTCTCGATGCGCGTTGAGTCGCTTGCCACGAAGGTGGACTTCAACGAGCGCCGTGTGCGCGGCCTGGAGAGCCCTACGCAGCAGCCTGCGCCCGCGGCAGCGCCAACGCCAACACGCGTCGTCGATGCGGTGACCACAACAGCATCCTCGCCCGTGACACCCACGAGCGAATCGGTCGGATCGGACGCACAGTCAGAGGGTGCTCGGCGCCGGCGCAGGCGTCGTCGCGGGCGGCGCGGAGCCGGCATGAGTCCAGGGGAGCCCTCTGGGATGGGGGCCGTGGCGCGAACCGGGAATCCCGTTGAAGGTCCCGAGTCGACCCATGATGACCAGGACGATCGCGAGGGTTCCGACTCGAGTGAGGAGCTCGACGTTTCCTCGCTCTCGTCGGAACAAGGCGCAAGCTCGTTCGAGACTTCTGAAGTGCCTCAAGCCTCGCCGACCGAGCCAATCCCGTCGGAGTCCGCTTCGAGCTTTGACGGGCGTGCCGAAGAGTCGATTCGCGAGCCCTTAGATCCTCCGCGAGCGACGGCAGAGCCTCCGTCAGCGACGGCAAGCTCGTCTTTACCAAGCAACACGCTCCTGCCAGAGCCAATCGATCCTCCGGATCCGGGTCCGACAGACCGGTGATCCTTCGACCCTTCGGATGAAACTCGCCGTCGTCGTGCAGCGTTACGGGGCCGACATCAACGGCGGCTCAGAGCTCCACGCGCGGTACGTCGCCGAGAGGCTTGCGTCACACGCAGAAGTCACGGTCCTAACCACCTGCGCGCGCGATCACGTGACATGGCGCAACGAATACACGGCTGGCCGCGATGAGGTCAACGGGATTCCTGTCGAGCGATTTCGGGTTTCTCGCGAGCGAGACCTGACTGACTTCGCGCGCCGATCGAGACAGGTGTTCAACGAGGCGCATTCCCTGGCCGACGAGCTCCATTGGCTGGAAAGCGAAGGGCCCGTCAGCCCCGGCCTCTTGTCTCGGCTTCGAGGTGCGCGGGCGGAGTTCGACTTCGTCGTCCTGTTCACGATCCGCTACCACTCGGCGTATCACGGCGCACGAGCGGTTGCGTCACGCGCCGTCCTCGTGCCGACGGCCGAACGAGATCCGTCGCTCGGCCTTGAACTCTTTCGGCCCATCTTTCGAGGCGTGCGCGCGATCATGTACAACTCGTTCGAGGAACAGGCAATCATCAACGCGCTTTCGTCCAACCAACACGTCCCTGCTGTGATCGTCGGTGTGGGATCGCAGATTCCGAAGGACGTGCAGCCAGAGCGCGCACGGCAGTCGCTTCGGCTTCGCGATCCGTTTCTGATTTATGTCGGCCGCATCGATGTCAACAAGGGCTGTGGCGAGTTGTTCGACTACTTCACAGACTATCTGAGCAACTCCGGCCGTGAGCTCGATCTGGTGCTCATAGGCACTCCCAACATGGCCATCCCGACGCACCCACGGATCCGGCACCTGGGAGCGGTTACAGACATTGAAAAATTCGACGCGATCGCGGCCGCCGAAGCCCTGGTGATGCCCTCTTACTACGAGAGTCTTTCAATGGTGGCGCTGGAAGCGTGGGCGCTTGGCCGGCCTGTGCTCGCCAACGGCCGCTGCGAGGTACTGGCAGGCCAATGCCTCCGGAGCAATGCCGGGCTGTACTATGAGGATGCACGCGAGTTCGGCGTGATGCTCGATTCACTGCTCGACGATCGCGCGATGGCCACCGCCCTCGGGGCAAACGGCCGCGAGTATTACGCCGAGCAGTACAGTTGGCCCGTGATTGAACGCAAATATCTCGACATGTTTCAACGACTGACTCAAGAGCCCCCGACGCATCAGATGGAGCCCCTCCCAGGCTGGTTTGCCCGACGCGGAACGAAGCTGCCACCGTCCACGTCTGCGTTGGCGGGCGTCCCCGCGGGGCCGAGGGTCGTCCGCCAGAACCCTAATCGGAGCCTTGTCCTGTGAAGCTCGCGTTCATCACCCCAAGGTATGGCGCGGACATCGGAACCGGCCCGGAACACGCCTGCCGGTTGATCGCCGAACAGGTAAGCCAGCGCCACGATGTCGATGTGCTAACGACGTGTGCCCGTGATACGGATACGTGGAAGAACGTATACGCCGAGGGACCCGATCGTGTCCGTGGCGTCCGCGTCCGGCGTTTTCCCGTCAGCCAGGGCGAAGCTCACGGGACTCTCCAACAGCTGACGGATCGTTTGCTGAGTGCGCCGCGTGCACGGTCCGAGGAGCTCGACTGGGTGCGTCGTTGTGGCCCGTGGTCGCCAGCGTTGCTGGAACATCTGAAACGACAGCATCGCTCGTACGACGCGCTCGTGTTCTTTTCCATGTTGCACGCGACAACCGTGTTCGGCCTGCAAGTGGTCCCGGAGCGAAGCGTGCTATTTCCGCACCTTCAGCTCTTGCCCGCGCTTCGTTTCGACCTGTGGGCAGACGTGCTGTCTGCACCGCGCGCGCTCGGACTTCTCTCGGGCGCCGAGCGTCACCTCCTTCGTGGATACGTGCATGCCTCGGTCAGACACGAGGAGCTCGTCGGGATTGGAATCGATCCTCCGCCACAGGACTCGTATCCGCGGCACCAGCAAGATCCGGCCGACACGCTTGCCACCGAGGACGAGGTCACGACGGACATCGATCAACCGGCCGACGACGCCTACTTAGCCGCACGCGGCGTTCCGTTTCGTCGTCGGCATCGCCTGTACGGACCGTTTGCCCTGTATGGCGGGCGCGTCGACCCAAACAATGGCTGCGAGGAAATGCTCGATTACTTCGACACCTACGCAGCGTCTGACGGCGATACCGCCCTCGTGTTGATGGGTGTGAAGATGATGAAGGTTCGCGAGGAGCGCTATCTGCGACAAGCGGGAGTGCTGCCTGAGCGGGAGCGGATGGTAGCCTACGAAGCCGCAGACGTCACCATCACACCAGCATCAGATGACCTCACCGCGCAACCGCTGCTGGAAAGTCTGGCTGTGGGAACACCAGTGCTTGCCAGCGCGCGGAACCCGACCGCCGTCGAGCACTGCCGCAAATCGAATGCGGGCCTCTACTATGCGACTCGCGATGAGTTCGTGGACGCGCTGCAACTGCTCATGACCAACACGCGCCTTCGGGAGAAGCTGGGCGAAAACGGTCGAGACTACGTCAAGCAGAACCTGCAGTGGGACGCCGTGCTTGGCCGGTTCGAAAGGCTGATCTCGCGGGTGAAGACCCGCTAGCGTCGCGGGGGCGAAGCCCCCGCGCTAGAGTGCTTGTAGAGCGCACGCTGAAGCGTGCGCGGGGAACTGGCCGGTCAATCGCGCGTCAGCTCCGCCGCCGGAAACGGCTGCAACCGTGTTCCGTCGTCTCGGGCCTCATCGGCTTCCAGCGCCGGCAGCTTCTTCCGTCGCGTCCCTATCTCATAGCGTTTGATCATCTCGTTCAGTGTTGTCGGCTTGATCCGGAGCAGCTCGGCGGCCTTCTTCTGGACGCCACCGGCCGCTTCGAGCGTGGACTCGATCAGCCTTTTCTCGACGTTCGTGATGACGTCTTTGAACGAGATCCCTTCTGGCGGGACGACGAATTTCGGGATATGAAACGACGGTGCAGAGCGGACGTGTTCAGGAATCAGATCCGGGCCGATTTGCAGCCCAGAGCCCAGGACGACGGCGCGCTCGATGACGTTTTCGAGCTCTCGAACGTTGCCAGGCCAGTCGTAATCCATCATGCGGTCGAGCGCATCGACGGTCAGCTCCATGCCCGGCTTGTTATTCTCGGTCCCGTACTTCTCGAGAAAGTGCTGGGCGAGCACCGGAATATCGTCCTTGCGCTCTCGCAAGGGCGGCAGCCAGATGTTGATGACGTGGAGTCGGTAGAAGAGATCTTCCCGGAATCGGCCTTCCTCCACGCGCTCACGAAGATCGCAGTTGGTCGCCGCGACGATCCGCACGTCAACCTTGATGGTCTCCATGCCGCCGAGTCGCATGAACTCGCGCTCCTGCATCACACGAAGCAGCTTTGCCTGAGTCTCCGAGGAGATGTTGCCGATCTCATCGAAGAAGATGCTGCCTTTGTCGGCAAGGTCGCACAGGCCTTTCTTCGGATAGATCGCGCCAGTGAACGCGCCCTTGACGTGGCCGAAGAGTGTCGACTCCAGCAGATCGGGCGGCAGATTACCGGAGTTCACCGTGACAAAGGCGCGATCGGCACGTAGTGAATTCGCATGGATGGCTCGCGCGACGAGCTCCTTCCCGGTACCACTTTCGCCGGTGATGAGGATGGTCGAGCGGCTCGGGGCGGCTTGCATGATGAGGTTGAAGACCTGCCTCATCCGCGAGCTGCGCCCGATGATCCCCGAGAACTTCTGAGCCTGCGCCTGCAGACTTTGCCGGAGCGCCAGGTTCTCGGCCAACAGCTGCCGGCGCTCGACCGCGTTGCGGACAACCACCAGCACCTCGTCGTTCTTGAACGGCTTGGTGATGTAGTCGAAGGCACCGCGCTTCATGGCGGAGATCGCCGTCTCGACGGAGGCGAACGCTGTGATCATCAGGACGGGCAGCTCCTCGTCGAGCTTCCTCAGCTCCTCGAGCGTCGCAATGCCGTCAAGACCCGGCATCATCACGTCGAGAATGACGGCATCGAATGAGGCCGAACGCACGAGCTCGATCCCTTCCTCGCCGCTTGACGCCAGACGAACCTTGTATCCCTCGCGCGCGAGAACGGCTTCCAAGATCTCACGCATGATTTCTTCATCGTCGATAACCAGAATTGAACCGTTGCGCCGCATTTGTGGGGTACCCCGACAGATCAATGGCGAATTGCCAACGCCGGCCGCTCGGTGCGAACAACCGGTAACGAGAGCGTGAACCGCGTGCCTTGTCCAACAGGTCCTGTCACAATCGATCGAACCCTCGTGCTCGCGCACGATGCCGTAGGTGATGGAGAGACCAAGGCCGGTGCCTTGACTGATCGCTTTGGTCGTGAAGAACGGATCGTAGATGCGGGCGAGATACTCATTGGGGATCCCCGAGCCGGTGTCCGCCACCTCGGCGCTGGCCCTCCCGTCCCCGACATGAGTTCTCACGGACAACCAGCCACCCTTTGGCATCGCGTCCTTGGCATTGAGAAACAAGTTCAGGAACACCTGCTGAAGCTTGTGCTCCATCCCGAGCACCATGGCAGGCTGCTCGCTCAGCTCCCGCCTGACCCTGATTTTGTGTAGCTCGAACTGGTGCTCGAGAAGCCCCAGCACGTCAGTGATGACCGTGTTCAGGTCCACGAGCCCGCGTTCGTTCGACGACGCCGACGTCTGGCGCGACAGATTCAGCAGTCCGTTCACGATCTTGGCGGCCCGAAACGTCTGTCTCTCGATCTTTTCCAGCAAGCGCGTGCGCGGATCTCCTGGATCGGCTCCTTCCAGCAACATTTGCGTAAAGCTGGAAATGCCCGTCAGCGGCGTGTTGACCTCATGTGCCACGCCGGCGGCGAGGAGACCGATTGAGGCCATCTTTTCCGAGATCTGCAATTGCTCTTCGAGCTGCACCCGGGTTGTGATGTCCTCAATGATCACGATCGTGCCCGCGACGGCGGGTTCCGGTCCGTCCGCGGCCCGCAAAGGCACGACCGCGGCATTCACGATGAGCGTCCGACCAGTTCTGGCGCCGCGGCCGTGCAACGGAATCCGCGACAGCGTGGCCCCAGAGGGAGTGTCGCGTCGCGCCGCCCGCACAACCTCGACAAACGGAGCGTCGAACAGCTCTTCGAGCGCGCACCCAGTGGCTTCGGCCCGCGACACGCCATACACGTGCTCGATCGCGGTGTTCCAGCGAACGACCCGGTCTTCAAGGTCAACCACCAACAAGCCATCGTCGAGCGATTCCAGGATGTTCTCGTTGAACGCTCGGAGACGGTCGAGCTCGATCGCCTTCACATGTAACTGGCGATAGAGACGGGCATTCTCGACCGTTGTAGCGATCTGCCCGGCGACGGCCGTGAGCAGGGCCATGTCTTCGCTGCTGAGCGGCTCGTTCGTATTCTTGCGACCAAGTGCCAACACCGCGATCGTTCCTTCCTTCGACACGCAGGGCACGAAGTAGTAGAGCCCTGTGTCGCGCCAGAACTCGATTTCTTCAGCCGCAAATCGGCCGGCCGCTAACGGATCGTCCAGCGCAACCATGTGGCCATTGGAGAGACGCTCACCCACGCCGTGCCCCTTCGAAAGCGCCGGAGGCAAATCGTCGCCGAAGCCGGATGCGCGCACGGGTTCGAATCTCGACTCGGACTCGTCTTCGAGCATCAACGCCATGCGTTCCACAACGAGTGTTTCGACCACCCGCGACACGAGTCGTTCGGCAACGCGATTGAGGTCCAGGTCGCTATTCAAGTCGCGTGCGAATCCGACCAGCGCGCGCCGGTAGTCGTACCGATCCCGATAAAAGGCGCGATCCAGAACGTTCTGAACAAAGTCCTTCACCGGCGGCGCCAGCAAGACGGCGACGAGCGTGGCAAGGAACGCGATCACCCACTCGTTGCCGTCATTCTCACGAGCGACGACGCGCTGAACCAGCTCGAGCAAGACGACGTAGATCGCGACAATCGCCGAGAGCGCGGCCGCGTAGACCAACGCGCGCTTGACGATAACCTCTACGTCCATCAGGCGGTACCGCACGATGGCGGACGCGTACGCGAGAGGAATCAGGCTGAGCGGAATCGCGGAAAGCTGCATCGGAAGCGACGGCTCGACGCCGACTGAGTACGGGAGCGCATACCCGAGCGCGAAGGGCCCGGCGCCGAGCGCGGTGCCCCAGGCGATCCAACGAAGCTGCCGGCGTGCGGTGATCGTGTGCACGACCGAGAGGGCGCGCGTCAATGCGACCAAGCCCCCGATAAAACACATAGCCAAGTAGAGGAACTCGATCCGGTCCAGCACCGACGTAATCCTGATGAACAGCGTCGCGTCGCTAGCACTGCGCGACACGGCGAAGATGCGCGCGAGTCCGAGGACGATTGCAGGGACGTACGCAAAGACCACGAACGCTCGTCCCCCTGTCCCTCCCATCCAACGTCGCGGGCGCTCGGGAAAAACCAGCGTGAAGTGGAGGAACAGAGGCGGGAGCACCAGGATTGACACGACGTCCGCCCAGTAGAACGCCCAGTCGAGTCGATCGAGCCGCCCGCTGAAGGAGAACGTAAAGACGCCGAAAAACGCGACGGTCAACCAGAGGAAATGGAGCGTGGCAGGATCTCGCGGTCGTCGCAGTCGGACGACACCTCCCACGAGCAGCGTGAAGGTTCCGACTGCCGCGAGCACGAAGTAGAGAACGCCAGCACCACCCGGCGAGGGCGCGAGCCTGACGTCGATCACTTCATTGGAGCCAAGCCGAAGCACGGTATACCGAAGACTCGATTCCGGCTCGGCCGAGTGGATCGCCGCCATGACGTCGTCAACGTCCTGAATTGGCCGATCGTCGATCGCCAGCAGAAGATCACCGCGCGCAAGCCCGACGGCCGCGGCAGGTGTCCCCACAGCGATGTCGGCTGCCACAACACCTTCAGGCCGCGCCGTCCAAAACACACCATCCTCGAGCTCACGCCAGGTGACTCGAGAGGCGACGTTCGCGGCACCAAGACAGAGGAGCGCCGAGACCACCAGAATCGGCAGCGCCGGTCGCGACCACCGGCTCCACATCACCGGCCCTCGCTTGTCGATCCAATCTGTAGAATTTCGCATTCAATCAAATGGAGCCAAAATCAACGCCAAAAAATGGGGCCGAATCCGGCCCCACTAAACGCTAACCCTTACACCTTGCGCCGCACTTCGTGCCGTTCCCCGACACGTTTCTAGAAACGAACGGTCACGCCTCCAAGCACACGTTTCGGCGGACGGACAACAAGGAGTTCGTCGTATACAGATGCGTCGATCAGGTCATCGTGGAAGAGATTCCTCACGGCGACCAGCGCCTCCCAATGCGCGTTGGTGAATTTCAGGAACGGGAGTGCCTGGTTGATCTGGACGTCAAAGCGCGCCCCGCCGACGGGCATTGTCAAATCGGAATTTGACGGGGCGAACGAGGTGTTCACCTTGTACAAGACGTACACACGAGTAGACGTCGGCGCCACAACGCTTTCAATCGATGCGGTCAGATCGTGAATGCGATCTTCGGCGCGCAGCACCGACCCTGCGAGACGAGAGAGCGCGATCTCGTCCGACGAACGGCGATTCCAATCAGTCGCGATCTGAGCGTAGTCCACCGACATGCGGACGCCGTCGGCGACGCCTCGGCTGACGCTGACGCTCCAGCCCGCTGCTTCAAAGTCTCCAGCAGAGCCGACGAGGTAGTGACCAGTACTCGGCATCGCGTCGACCACGCTCGCGCCAAACAACGTGACAACTTGATCTTCTGTCCGCTGGCGAAATGCGCGGAAGCCAATCTGGATTTCGCCTGGCAGCTCACGCTCCGCGGCCAGTTCGACGTGATCGAGGCGCTCTGGTCTGAAGCCGTCACGTGACACGGCAGAAAACGTTCGTTCTGGAGGCAACCACAAGCCAGTCGAGGGAGGGATGAACTCTTCGGCGCCGGGCGCGCTCTCACGGTGAGAGAGGAGCGCCCGGAGTTTCAGCGAGTCCCGTGAGAACGGCTGGACTGTAACGCTGGCTCGCGGGCTGCGCAGGCTGTCCTCGCCAAGATAGTCGTAGCTGGCGTACTTGGCGCCGTAGTTCACGTGCAACCGCGGAGTGATCGCCCAGTCGTCGTAGGCATAGACGGCGCCGACATTGCGGCTGCCGCCGCGCATCGCAGCAAGCGCTTCGACGTTGCCACCGAGATAGCGTTGCATGGCGTACGAAAATCCTGCCTCGTACTGGTGGGCGGCTTGCGCATTCCGAATATAGGAACCGGCAACGATCCATGAAGAGAGGTCGCCCTGCGTGACCGTGCCACGCATCCGCCATTCACCATTCGCGCCCGGCGCCGCAAGCGAGAGGTACGCGACACCGCGAGGTAAAGCGCTGCCACTCGAGAACAGATCCTGTGGCCTGTCGAAGGAGGTCGTCGTGAGGAGATTGATCTGGCCGTTCAGCGCGAGATCTGAAAAAAGCGCCGACGCAAATCGAGCCGGTCCGCCAACGGCATGAGTCAGGCCGGCCAGCGAGTCCTCGAGAAGCGAGCTGTCGCCCTCGATGGCAGACAGACTGGTGTCTACGTCCTTGAGGACGCTTCGCTTGAGATGCCTGAGGCGCCAGGCGACCTCTCCGTGCTCGTGGCCATCAGCCTCTTCTGTCGGTGAGAGCGCATCCGGTGCTTCCGATACGCCGAGGCCAGCCGTCACGACTGGCGATGGATCGCCGGCCTCCGAGCGCTTGGTCAGAGTTATCGAAGGCAGGTTCGGCGCGGTGGCCGTCACCTGGAGCAGCCGGCCGCGGGCAAGCAGGTATCCCCGCAGATGTGCGCGAACCAGATACGGCCCCGGAGGAAGACTTCGGAAAATGAAGCGGCCATCCGGATCAGAAATCGCAAACGCCGTTGTGGCACCGAGTGCAGACACGACTGCCCCGCCCAAAGGTTGACCGCGTTCGTCGTTGACGATCCCGTGAACCTCAACGTGCGCTGTCGAGGTAATCTGGCTGATAGGCCTCAGTTCCGGGCGCAGAACCACCTGTGCGACGGCGACCGACGCGTGGCCCGCAAGGCACACCACGACCCACAGACAACACCGGCGGATCAAGATTCCGATCATATGCCGCGCTTTCTTCGTGGGCCCGCCGCCGCAGGCTCGTGAGCCTGCGGCTACCAAACGAGGGTTGCGACAGAGACTTTCCGTCTCTTCAGTGTTACGAAGGCAATACGGTGAAATTGACGTTCTGCGTCACTGTCTTTCCGGACGGCTTATCCGTCACCTTGATTTCCAGTCGATACTCGCCGGACGGAAAACTTGTCAAAGGCACGACCAGGCTTCCCGGAAGCTGGTGGCCAGCGGCGACACTGAACTCCGGTGGCAGCGTCTGCGCGTTCAGCACTTGCGGGGCGGTCTTGTTGAAGTATTTCTCGCCCTCCGCCAGCCGCTGATGGAAGTTGTAGTCAACCGTCACGTCTGGTTTCCCGCCTGCGGCTTCACCGGCGCCGTAGATCCAAAACACCACTTGCAATTCCGCGCTCTTCAGGAATTTGCCCTCGGGCGACGGCACGATCCTCATCGGGCCGAAGGTGTACGGATTCTCTTCCTGCTGCGCCGGAGAAAGTGCCGTGGGGACCGGTTCAACCGTATCGGCGAGAATCACCGAACTCGTCGTCAACTCTGGGACGTTGAAGTCGGGAACAGTGATCTCACGGCGTAGAAGACCAATCTTCGCAGGCGGCGCATTCTTCTGATCGGTTGCCTTCTCCTTGATCACGATGAACGCATCGTATTGGCCAGGCTTGAGCGCGACGGCGCGTGACAACTTGCCTTCTCTCGGAATCTCGATGAATTGGAAATTGTCCCACGGAAAGGTCGGACGAACCGGCGCGACGACCGCCTGCTCATTCTTGTCCTTGTCTTTCTTTTGGTTACCCTTGTCGTTCGCCGCGGGTGCGGGCAGTGCGGCGGGCGCTGCGGGCTGGTTCTTGTCAACGACGCGCACGTACATCGCTACTGCCGGGGACGCAATCTTGGCGCGGTCCACGAGCAACGTGTAGGGGAGATAGGTGATCCCACCTTGGCCTTTCACAAAGTGATTCGACTCCCAGGCGATCGGGATATCCGTGGGAGCCGGCTGTTGCCCCGTACCGACGGCGTCAACCAACCGCACCAGCGTCTCGATGTCCTGCATCTCGAGTTTGCTGCGCTGGGGCTGACGCTGGTTGTTGTTCTTTTGGGCCAGCACAGGCCAAGCGCTGACGGCAAACGTCAGGGCGACACTGAGGGCAAGGACCCGACGGATACGCATGAAAGCCTCTCTTCCTCTTTCGCGAAATCTGGCGCCTCGAAGCGGGCACCACTCAATTAGGCTGAATCGCCCGATCATAGGCGCGAAAACATAGGCAAGTCAAACCACAGAACCGCCTAAATGTAGGACCGATTTGGCTTTGGCCGAGTCAGCGCTCTTCGCAGCGGCGTGCTATCCTCGCCGCTCGAGCCCATGCCATGATCCTGGATGACACTCTCGTAATTCTGCTGGCCGGCGGGGCAGGAGAACGCCTGTTTCCGCTTACCGCTGAGCGTGCCAAACCAGCGGTCTATTTTGGGGGCCCTTACCGCATCATTGATTTTACCCTGAGCAACTGCATCAACTCGGGTTTTAGGCGGATCTTCATCGCCACCCAGTACAAGTCGCTGTCTCTCAACCGCCACGTCCGGATGGCTTGGAACATCGTGTCGGAAGAGCTTGGCGAGTTCATCGAATTGCTCCCTCCGCAGAAGCGGGTCGGAGAGCACTGGTACCTCGGCACCGCCGACGCCGTGTTCCAAAACTTGTATTCGATCATGCGTGAGGCGCCCCGTCACGTGGTCGTGCTTTCGGGCGACCACGTGTACAAGATGGACTACTCGAAGATGTTGCGCTTCCACGTCGACAAAGACGCGGACGCCACACTGGCTACACTCGAGGTTCCGATCGCCGAGGCACGCCGCTTTGGCATCATTGGCATTGACGAGGATGACCGGGTCCGCGATTTTCAGGAGAAACCCGCCAGCCCAACCCCTGTTCCAGGGTCGCCCTATCTCGCCCTGGCGTCGATGGGAATCTATATTTTCAAGGCTGACGTCCTGATGAAGGCACTCGAGGAAGACGCCCTGCAGGCCGACAGCCAGCATGACTTCGGGAAGAACCTCATCCCCACCCTCATTCACACGCGGCCCGTCTACTCGTACCGGTTCTACGACGAGAACAAGAAATCTTCGAAGTACTGGCGCGACATCGGCACGCTCGATGCCTACTTCGAGGCAAGCATGGATCTGTGCCACGTCAGCCCGGAGTTCAATCTGTACGACCCCGAATGGCCCATGCGCACGCACCAGCCACAGGCACCTCCGGCCAAGTTTGTGTTTGGGGAAGAAGGGCGCCGCTGCGGGTACGCACTCGATTCGATCATTTCGAGCGGCTGCATTATTTCCGGCAGTCGCGTGAACGGCAGCATTCTCTGCCCGAACGTCCGCGTGCATAGCTTTTGTGACATCGAACAGTCGATCCTCATGCCAGGCGTGCGAGTAGGCCGACACGCCCGAATTCGCCGCGCGATCATCGATCGAGACGTCCTCATCCCACGCGCCGCGGTCATCGGGTTCGACATCGAGGAGGATCGTCGCCGCCATACCGTCACTGAGGGCGGGGTGGTGGTTGTCACAGCCGAAGACGAACCACGGATCAGTGCGTTGAGCGAAGAGGCGTTGAAGTTCGAGGCAGAGGCCGATCGTGGCGGGGCCGAAACGTAAATCGTAATGGGGTCGGGAGTCATGCAGATCAGTCGTGTCGTGGGGCGAGAGATTCTCGACTCCAGGGGCAATCCAACTGTCGAGGTCGATCTGTGGGCCGGCGAAGCATTCGGACGCGCGGCCGTTCCGTCAGGCGCGTCCACGGGACAGCGTGAAGCCCTCGAACTGCGAGACGGCGACAAGACACGGTACCTCGGAAAGGGCGTCCGGAAGGCCGTCGCACACGTCAACGGCGAGATTGCCTCAGCGATGCGAGGGCAGACACTCGACCAACACACACTGGATCGCCGACTCATCGAGTTGGACGGCACACCGACCAAGAGCCGACTTGGCGCAAATGCGATCCTCGGCGTATCGATGGCCGCCGCGCGTGCAGCCGCCGCGGCTGCCAAGAAGCCCTTATACGAGCACCTTGCGTCCCTGAGCGGAAGGGCGACGGGTGGCACATACGTGCTGCCAGTGCCGATGATGAACATCCTGAATGGCGGCGCTCATGCCGACAGTAGCGTCGATCTGCAGGAGTTCATGGTGATGCCCGTGGGCTTACCGACATTCAGCGAGGCGCTCCGGGCGGGCGCCGAGGTCTTTCACGCACTGCGATCCATTCTGAAGAAGGCCGGACACTCCACGGGCGTGGGCGACGAGGGCGGATTTGCCCCCAACCTCAGATCGAATCGAGAAGCGCTCGACGTGGTGCTACAGGCAACGAGTCAGGTCGGGCTGAAGGCCGGCCAAGACGTATTCCTGGCTCTCGACGTCGCCTCGAGCGAGCTCTGGGACGATGGCAAGTACGTGTTCAAGAAGTCGGGAGAGCCGACACGAACTCCGGATGGGATGGTCGAGATGTACGCGGAGTGGGTTCGACAGTATCCGATCATCTCCATCGAAGATGGCGTCGCCGAAGGCGATTGGGACGGATGGAAGGCGCTCACTCGGGCGCTCGGAGATCGCGTACAGCTCGTCGGAGATGACGTGTTCGTGACCAATCCCGAGATTCTCAGGCGCGGGATCGCCGAGGGCGTTGGCAACGCGTTGCTCGTCAAGCTCAACCAGATCGGCACTGTTTCAGAGACATTGGATGCCATTGCCATGGCGAGAGACGCCGGCTACGCCACGATCATCTCGCACCGATCCGGCGAAACCGAGGACAGCACCATCGCGGATCTGGCCGTGGGCACGTCGGCAGGGCAAATCAAAACGGGCTCGGCCAGCCGAAGCGACCGCGTGGCAAAGTACAACCAGCTCCTGCGTATCGAGGAAGAGCTTGGATCGGCCGCTCGGTATGCGGGCCGCACTGCCATTAAGCAGCTTGCCGGGGTCAGATCTTGATTCTTGCATTCACCTCAAAGACATAGGCAAAAATCAAGATCTGACCCCCTGAGACCAAACAACATGCTGAGACTCGTGCTGTTGCGCCACGGCGAGAGCATTTGGAACAAAGAGAACCGGTTCACAGGGTGGACCGACGTCGACCTGAGCGACAGAGGACTCGAAGAAGCCCGCGAGGCTGGACGCCTTCTGAGCACCGAAAAGTTCGAATTCGATGTGGCCCACACGTCCGTTCTCAAACGGGCGATTCGAACGCTCTGGATCACGCTCGATGAGCTCGACATGATGTGGATTCCGGTCCACCGATCATGGCGCCTCAACGAACGCCATTACGGGGCGCTGCAAGGACTCAACAAGGCTGAAACCGCAGCTCTGCATGGCGACGCGCAGGTGAAGATCTGGCGACGGAGCTACGACATCCCGCCACCGCCCTTGACGGATCTCGATCCGCGGCATCCGTCAGGAGATCGTCGCTACGCGGAGCTCACGCCAGAGCAGCTACCTCTGACCGAGTCCCTGAAGGACACGGTGGCGCGGTTCCTTCCGTACTGGCACGACGCGATCGCACCAGACATCAGGGCCGGCAAGAAGGTCCTCATCGCCGCCCACGGGAACAGTCTCCGTGCCCTGGTCAAGTATCTCGAGAATGTGCCAGAAGAAGAGATCGTCGAACTGAACATTCCTACCGGGGTTCCGCTCGTCTACGTACTCGATGATGGGCTCAAACCGTTGCAGAAGTTCTACTTGGGAGATCAAGAAGCCATCGCCCGAAAGGCGCAGGCTGTTGCGAACCAGGGAAAAGCGGGAACGTAGCAGCGTCGCGAGCGAGGGCCGCGCACGGGCGGCCCCCCAGTGAACTACTCCACGGCCTCCTTTGGCGCCTCGTCGCAGCCAATACGAAGGGATCTCAAGAACCGACGGTCGTTTGAAGTCAAGTCGAACGGCCGTCTGGCGGGCAGCAGACGGGCCGGTGTTGTGATCTTCGTGACCGGAGCGTCGGCATTGCGGTTTACAAAACCGACGACCGCCTCCAGTGTCACGCGCATATCGAATCCTGCCTCTCGCGTCTTTGCGCGACAGGCCTCGACCTGGGGGCTCTCGGCAACAGCGGCGGCGATCGCATCGGCCAGCTCTTTCGCAAGCTGGTTCACGATGTCATCCATTACCACTCCTCCTCAACAAGCCACCGGGCCGGGAGCCGGGGCTTTCCCGATCCAACCCGCGCAGACCGGGGAGGTAGGCAGGGATCGGGCGCCAAAGGTGTTCATTTGTATGGGTTTAGCCTCATTAGAAAGCTGGACGGCATTGTAGAGGCACACTGCGGGGGTGTCAACGCCAGGAGCGCGGGGTGTCGTTTTCAGAAGCGCGGGCTACAATCGCCGACGCCTAACCCACCGCACATGGACCCCCGCTACTACCGCACGGAAGACGACATTACCGACACCGAACCCTTTGTCGATATTGGGTTTCCCGGCGTTTTCCCGTTCACTCGCGGCATCCAGCCATCCATGTACCGCGGGCGACCCTGGACGATGCGGCAATATGCCGGGTTTGGTGACGCCGCGGAATCAAATCGACGGTATCGCTATCTGCTGTCCCAAGGCGTGATGGGCCTCAGCGTCGCCTTCGACTTACCGACCCAGATCGGTTACGACTCCGACCATTCGCTGGCCGCCGGCGAGGTCGGCAAGGTCGGCGTGGCCATTGACTCGATCGAGGACATGGCGGCCCTTTTCGACGGCATCCCGCTCGACAAGGTCTCGACGTCTATGACCATCAACGCGACCGCCATCATCTTGCTCGCGTTGTATGTGGTTGTCGCCCGACGCCAAGGGGTGGATCCGCGCGCGCTCTCGGGCACGGTGCAGAACGACATCCTCAAGGAATACGTCGCGCGAGGCACCTACATCTATCCCCCCCGCCCATCCCTCCGCATCGTCACCGATATCATCTCGTTCTGTGAGCGTGAGGTGCCCCAGTGGAACTCCATCTCGGTGAGCGGCTATCACATCCGCGAAGCCGGGTCCACAGCCGTGCAGGAAGTCGCCTTCACGCTGGCGAACGGGATCGCCTACGTGCAGTCGTGTATTGACGCCGGTCTCGAGGTGAACGGCTTCGGGCAACGGCTCTCCTTCTTCTTCAATGCACACAATAACTTCCTGGAAGAGATCGGGAAGTTTCGCGCCGCGCGTCGACTGTGGGCGCGCATCATGCGCGACCGTTTCGGCGCCACCAACCTACGCGCACAGCAGCTCCGCTTCCATGCGCAGACGGCAGGCAGCACGCTCACAGCGCAGCAGCCAGACAACAACATCGTTCGCGTCGCGCTGCAAGCCCTCGCGGCAGTCCTGGGTGGAACGCAGTCACTCCACTGCAATGGGCGTGACGAGGCGCTCGCCCTGCCGTCGGAGGAGAGCGCGACGATCGCGCTGAGGACTCAGCAGATCATCCTGCACGAAAGCGGTGTGCCAAATACCGTGGACCCTGTCGCTGGCTCGTATGCCATTGAGGAGATCACCAGCCGGATCGAGCGCGACGCCCTCGAGATGATCGACCGCATTGACGCCATGGGCGGTACGCTTGCGGCGATCGAGACCGGTTTTGTGCAGCGGCAGATTCAAGACTCCTCATACAGCGCGCAGCAGGCGATTGACTCCGGGGAATCCGCTGTCGTGGGCGTCAACCGCTTCATCGATGCTTCACGCAGCGCCGCGAATGTGTTCAAGGTCGAACCCGAAATGGAGCGGCAGCAGATCGAACGCGTCCGCGCTGTTCGCGCCGGCCGAAGCCAAGAAGAATGGCGGCGCGCGTTGGCTGCCGTCGACAACGCGGCGCGCGGCGGAGAGAATCTCGTGCCTGTAGTTATCCGAGCGGTCGAAGCTCGGGCCACACTCGGCGAGATCGCCGACGCGCTGCGGAGCGTGTTTGGCGAGCATCAGGACACGTAAATGGGGTCGCCCGACTCCTTATTGGCGGTACAGAATCTGACTGTCACGTTCGCAGGTGCGAGCTCGGTTACGGCCGTCAAAGACGTCTCCTTCCACATCAACCCAGGGGAAACGCTCGGCCTCGTCGGTGAGTCGGGCAGTGGTAAGTCGGTCACTGCATTCTCGATCCTCCGTCTGCTTCAACCGCCTGGGCGAATCACTAGTGGCAGAATCATCTTCGAGGGTCGCGACCTTCTCACGCTGAGCGAGAGTGACATGCGAGCGGTGCGGGGGGCCCGCATCTCGCTTATCTTTCAGGAGCCGATGACGGCCCTCAACCCGGTGATGCGCGTTGGTGACCAAGTCGCCGAGGCGCTGAGCGTGCATGGCCTGGCAAGTGGCGCGGACGCGCGTCTGCGCGGCGTGGAGCTTCTCGATTCGGTACGTATTCCCGACGCGGCTCGGCGCGCGAGGGACTATCCGCATCAGCTCTCCGGAGGGATGCGACAGCGGGTCATGATTGCGATTGCGCTGGCCTGCCACCCACCGCTTGTTATCGCGGACGAGCCGACCACGGCCCTCGACGTGACGATTCAGGCGCAAGTTCTCGATCTGATGCGTGAGCTGAAAGCTCGTTACAACCTCGCGCTTCTCCTGATCACCCATGACTTTGGCGTGATCGCGGAAATGGCCGACCGCGTTGCCGTCATGCACAAGGGTCAGCTGGTCGAAGAGGGTGCCGTTCGGCAGATTCTCCGCGAGCCGTCTCACGAGTACACGCGGAACCTGTTGGCCGCAGTGCCTGGCATGCGAAATCGCGGAGACCCACGCTGATGCCGCTGCTCGAGGTTCGCAACCTCACGAAACACTTCGTCCGCAAGCCGGGTCTCTTCCGTACAGCGTCCATCGTGAAGGCCGTGGATGATGTCAGCTTCACGATTGACGAAGGAGAGATGTTCGGGCTCGTGGGCGAGTCAGGCAGCGGTAAGAGCACGACCGGTCGCTGCATCCTGCGGCTGATCGAACCGACAGCCGGCGACGTGTTCTTTCGAGGCGAGAACGTGCTGCAGTTTGCCAAGCCTCGAATGCGCTTGGCGCGTCGTGACATGCAGATTGTCTTCCAGGATCCATATTCGTCGCTGAACCCGCGCATGCGCGCCGGAGACATCGTCGAGGAGCCGCTTATCATTCACGGGCTTGGAAAGAAGGACGAGCGGCGCGCGCGTGTTGCCGATCTGTTTGACCTAGTGGGACTCGAGCGAGAGCATCTTCGGCGCTACCCTCACGAGTTCAGCGGCGGCCAGCGGCAGCGGATCGGGATTGCTCGAGCGCTTGCCCTGAACCCCGCCCTCGTCATCGCGGACGAGGCGGTATCAGCTCTCGACGTCTCGATTCAGGCGCAGGTTGTACGGCTGCTGCTGGACCTGAAGGAGCGGCTGAAACTTACTTACCTGTTCATCGCCCACGATCTGAGGCTGGTTGAGCACATCTGCAGCCGCGTTGCCGTGATGTACCTCGGGAAGATCGTCGAACTGGGCGAGACGCAGGAGCTGTTTGCGCATCCGACCCATCCCTACACGAAGGCGCTGCTCAGCGCGATTCCAGTACTCGATCCAGATGCGCCGCGACAGAGAATCGAACTCGATCCGAAGTCATTCGACAAAGAGGCACCGTTGCGCGAGGTCGCGGCGCAACACTGGGCAGCGGTGTGAAAGGCTCAGGGCTCAGGGCTTAAGGCTCAAGCGGCCTGTCTGACGTCCTTCTCGATCATCCCGTCTCGCAGGCTGATCGTCCGACGCGCAAACGCTGCGACATCGGCTTCATGCGTGACGAGCACGATGGTGTTGCCTGCCTGATGCAAGCGGGCGAAGAGGGACATGATTTCTGCGCCGGTCTTCGAATCAAGGTTGCCTGTAGGCTCGTCGGCGAGCAGGATGGAAGGGTTGTTCACAAGCGCGCGTGCGATCGCCACACGCTGTCGTTGACCACCCGATAGCTCGTTTGGCCGATGGCTCATTCGGGAGCCGAGCTCGACCTTTTCGAGGGCCTCTTTGGCGCGCGCCTGACGATCCCTGGCCGCGACGCCCGCGTACACGAGCGGAAGCTCGACGTTCTGGAGGGCCGAGGCGCGCGGCAGCAGGTTGAACGTCTGGAAGACGAATCCGATCTCCTCGTTCCGGATTCGCGCCAACTCGTTGTCGTTCATCTGACCGACCTGTTTGTTGTTGAGCAGGTAACTGCCTTTGCTCGGTGTATCAAGGCACCCGATCAGGTTCATCAAAGTGGACTTTCCCGACCCGGATGGACCCATGATGGCCACGTACTCGCCGCGCTCGATTTCAATCGACACGCCCCGGAGAGCATGAATCTCCTCGTCGCCCATGACGTAGGTTTTCCACAGGTCCTGCGTTTCAATAAGAGCCATCAGAGTCTCGATACGTGGTCGGTGGACGCCCGGTTCCTTTCGCGGGTCTACGGGCCGAAACCGCCCTACAGGCGCTCGTAGGCCCGGTCCTGCTCTTTGGACCCGGCAAACTCAATGCTCGTCCTGATACTGATCCTTCAGTCTCGCCACAACCGCCGGGTCGGCAAGTGTTGTCGTATCCCCCAGCGTCTTGCCTTCTGCGATATCTCTCAGCAATCGGCGCATGATCTTGCCCGATCGGGTCTTGGGCAAGTCCGCCGCGAAGATTACGTCGTCGGGGCGGGCGATCGCGCCGATCTTCTTCACGACATGATCCTTCAACTCGGCCACAAGCATCTCGTTGCCAACCGAGCCTTCCTTCAACGTGACGAAAGCGGCCACGGCCTGTCCCTTGATTTCGTGGGTCCGCCCCACGACCGCGGCTTCGGCCACGCGGGGGTGGTCGACGAGCGCGCTCTCGACCTCCATTGTGCCAATCCGATGACCCGCGACGTTCAGCACGTCGTCCACTCGGCCAAGGAGCCAGAAAAAGCCGTTCTCGTCGCGCTTTGCGCCGTCGCCGGTGAAGTAGACATCGGGTGTCCAGCGGCTCCAATACTGAGTGACATAGCGTTCTGGGTCGCCGTAAATGCCGCGGAGCATCGACGGCCACGGCCGCGTGAGCGCCAGGAGCCCGCCTCCGGCGCCTTCGATCGAATCGCCCTTCTCCGTCTTGATCTCTGCCTTGATGCCTGGGAACGGCCTGGTTGCCGAACCTGGCTTCGTCGTGGTGATACCCGGCAACGGGGTGATCATGATCGCGCCAGTCTCAGTTTGCCACCACGTATCGACGATGGGGCATCGCTCGCCGCCGATGTGCCGGTGGTACCAAACCCAGGCTTCGGGGTTGATGGGTTCGCCCACCGACCCAAGCAGTCGTAAGCTCGATAGATCGCGGCGCTTGGGCCAGTCGGTGCCCCACTTCATGAACGCGCGGATCGCGGTCGGTGCTGTATAGAAGATCGTCACGCCATGGCGTTCGACGATTTCCCAGAACCGGTCTTTCTGAGGCCAGTCTGGCGCGCCTTCATACATCACGACCGTTGCACCGTTTGCGAGTGGGCCGTACACGACGTAACTGTGTCCGGTGACCCACCCGATGTCTGCCGTACACCAATACACGTCGGCTTCCTTGAGGTCGAAGACCCACTTCGTCGTCGCATATGTGCCGACCAGGTAGCCACCTGTCGTGTGCACGATGCCCTTCGGCTTGCCGGTCGTTCCCGATGTGTAGAGCGTGTAGAGCATGTCCTCCGCGTCCATCCGCTCAGGCTCGCAGGTGTACGACGCGTCCTGCATCAGGCGGTGGTACCAGTGGTCGCGACCCTCTTTGACGTGCACTTGAATCGTTGCGGCGTGCAGCCGGTGAACCATCACGACGTGCTTGATCGACGGTGTGCCTTCGAGAGCGACGTCGGCCATTTGCTTGAGCGGGACCACTTGTCCGCGGCGCCAGCCACCGTCGGCGGTTACGAGCACCGTTGCCTGGGCGTCGTTGATGCGGTCGCGAAGTGAATCGGAGCTGAACCCGCCGAACACGACTGAATGAACTGCGCCGATCCGGGCGCAGGAGAGCATGACAATCGCGAGCTCGGGAATGAGTGGCAGATATATCGCCACGCGATCGCCGCGTTTCACGCCAAGGGACTTCAACGCGTTAGCAAACTGGCTGACTTGGCGAAAGAGGTCGAAGTACGTGAGCGTGCGCCGGTCCCCTGGTTCGCCTTCCCAGATGATCGCCGCCTTGTTGCGCCTGGGCCCGCGGATGTGCCGATCGACGCAGTTGACGCTGGCGTTCAGCGTGCCGCCGACGAACCACTTCGCGTGCGGTGGATTCCAATCGAGCACGCGGTTCCACGGCGTGAACCACTCCAGCTCCGATGCGAAGCCCGCCCAGAATGCTTCCGGATCACGATCGGCTCGCGCGTAGACCTCTTCGTCGAGAACGTTGGCCTGAACTCGGAATGAATTTGCCGGAGCGAACGTGCGGTCTTCCTGGAGCAGATCAGAGATCTCGGCGAGGGGCTTGGGATCGGCCATAGAACGAACAGAATACAACGACGGAGCGGGCTTCAGCCCGCGCCCGAAGCAACTACCAGCGATCGGTTGGCGGGAGTGGAGGAACTGGCGGCCCGCCAAGCGCTGGCGGCACATCGGCACGGAAGAACGCGGCGCCGAGAACACCGCCCAACGTTCCGAAGATCGCGCCGGCGAAAAACTGGAATGCGAACCCGATCGCCAGACGGAACGGCGACGACCCCCTAAACGCCTCGAGCCAGGCGCGCGCCTCGGGCGGCATGTCTTGGGCGTTGCGGATCATCTCCGCGAATATGCCCTCCTGAAGCGGGGCCATTATTGCGTTGATCATCATCGCCACAGGAATCCAGATGAAGGCCCCTAAGACTCCGGCCAACGCTCCTGCTGCCGCGCCGCGGCCGGCGTTGGTCGGACGCGGATCATTCTGTTGGTCGAGGTAAGCCGCGATCGCTCCACCACCGATGATCCAAAGGCAGCAGCAATTGACGACGCTGACCACCGGAAGCGCCGACAGGATACCGATGAACAGACCGCCGAGGATGGCTGCTTTCAACATATGCACACGCGCAGCTGAAGCCGCCGCGCTACGAAGGTCATTGTCGGGCGCCAGCACGCTGCGGGCAACCGTAGCGCGGGGGCTTCAGCCCCCGCGTCCAACTAATCGTAGTACTCGCGCCCCAAGTGCGTGATGAGCTCCTCACCGCGCATGTAGCGCAACGTGTTCTTCAGCTTCATCAATTGAATGAACAGGTCGTGCTCCGGATAGACTTCCGGCGCGTGCATTGGGCTCTTGTAATAGAAGGAGAGCCACTCCTGGATGCCGGACATACCAGCCCGTTTGGCGAGGTCCAAGAAGAGCACCGAGTCGAGCACGATCGGCGCCGCCAGAATGCTATCGCGGCACAAGAAATTGATCTTGAGCTGCATCGGGTAGCCGAGCCATCCGATCAGATCGATGTTGTCCCATCCTTCCTTGTTGTCACCGCGCGGCGGGTAGTAATTGATGCGAACGACGTGACACAAGTCGCCGTAAAGCTCTGGATAGAGATGCGGCTGAAAGATGTACTCGAGCGCCGATTTCTTGCTCTCTTCCTTCGTCTTGAACGATTCCGGGTCGTCGAGCACTTCGCCGTCGCGGTTGCCGAGGATGTTGGTCGAGTACCAGCCCTTGACGCCCAGGAGCCTCGCCTTGAGGCCCGGCGCGATGATGGTCTTGATGAGGGTCTGGCCCGTCTTCATGTCGTTGCCTGCCAGCGGCGACTTCATCTGTGCCGCCAGTTCCAGCATCGCTGGGATATCGGCCGTGAGGTTCGGCGCGGCGTTGGCAAACGGCAAGCCTTCGCGGATGGCCGCGTAGGCGTAAATCATGCTCGACGGGATCGCTTCGTCGTTCTGCTCGAGGGCCTTCTCAAACGTCGCCACGCTTGCGTGCGCGGCGGTTTCCTTCATGTAGACCTCTGTGCTGCCGCACCAGATCATGACGAGCCGGTCGCAGCCGTGTTTCGCCTTGAACGCCCGGATGTCGGCGATCAGCTGTTCGGCCAGATCTCGCTTGTTCTTGCCCTTCTTGACGTTCGGACCCTCGAGCCGCTTGACGTAGCGCTGGTCGAACACGGCCGGCATCGGTTTGACCGCCTCGAGCTCCGCTCGGACTTGGTCGAGCTGGCCCGGCTCCAGCACTCCGGCCGTGCGAGCGGCTGCGTAGCAGTCCTCTTCAAAAATGTCCCAGCCACCGAAAACGATGTCGTCGAGACCGGCGAGCGGCACGAACTCCTTGATTTTCGGTGCACGCGCCTCGGTCCGCTTCCCGAGGCGGACCGTCCCCATCTGTGTCAGCGAACCGATCGGTAGGGCGAGCCCTTTGCGAATCGCCATCACGCCGGCAATCGTGGTCGTACTGACGGCGCCAAGGCCAACGAGCAACACCCCGAGTTTGCCTCTCGCAGGGGCTATGTCGAGTGGTGAAGTCACAATCGGCCACTATATCATGAGGAAATGCGCATGTTTTTGCGTCGAGTGACCGTCGGAACGGAGCCATTGGCAATCGTCATGAGCGGTGCGCGCATCGGCGAGCGCCTGCTTCAAATTGGCCTCGACGATCCGGCGGTTGCAGGTGGCCTTGCCGCAAAGGTCGGACTGAGCGGCAGCGCCGCCATGGTTGTGAGTAACGAGGCCGACGCGGAGAAGGCGCAGGCTGCGGCAGCCAAGGCGGGTGTTCTCATGGAAGTGCGGGTCGCGCCCCTCGATTCCATGCCGTTCTTGGATCATTCCTTCGACCTGGTCGTGATCAACAGCATGCGCAAGCAGTTGACGTCGATGGACCCTTGGGGCAGAGAGAAAGCGCTGGGAGAGTGTCATCGGATCCTGCGAACGGGTGGACGTCTCATAACGCTGGAGGCTGGCACGCGTTCAGGTCTGGCGGCTCTTCTCCGCCCAAGTTCCGAACGTGACTCGATCTACGAAAGGTCTGGCGGCGCGTTAGCCGCGCTGCGCTCGGCGGGATTTTCGCCGGTGCGCCAGCTCGCGGACCGAGAGGGTTATCGATTCACCGAGGGGCTCAAATCGGCTGTCTGACCACTACAACGGACAAAAACCTGGATCGGAGCGCGAAATCCTCGAAATATCCCGTCAGATTCGAACGAATTCCACGGATCCCTGAGGCAAGAGATTTGCGTCTACGCTTTAGACGCATGTCGAAGCCCCTGCCCGAGGTATTCACTCTGGATGAGCTGATCCGCGCTGCCGGCGTGTCCCGGCGGGTGGGAGAAGCGCTTGTAGGGGCAAACGAGGTCCACTTCATCCAGGGAACCTCATTTGTGACTCAGGCTCAGGCGATTGAGGCAGTGCCCCGCCTTTGGGCCGTCGCGCGGGAGAAAAACCCCACGACGGTCGAACGTCAGCTTTTCGCAATGGAACGCGCCAACCCGGCCTTGGTGGACCGGCGCCCTGTTTTCGCATCGTCCTTGATTCACCTTTCATTGCTGGCGCTGGCCCTTTGGGCCACCGCCACACCGGCCGGAACTGCGGAGGCTCCACCTCATGATCAGGCCCGCCTGGTCTTTCTGGTGACGCCAGGACTCGGTGGGGGCGGAGGGGGCGGCGGCACACGCAGCCCCCGACCAGCTTCCCGGGTCAAGACTCAAGGGACACAGCGCGATCGGCTCGACGTCCCGAAGATCAGTGCCGAGCCGCGCGAGCCGGATCCTTTGCCGTCGAGCCGGCTGATTGCACCGGTCGCCGCGGCGGCAACGAGCTCGAGCGATCGACAGGGGGTCGTCGAGAGCGTCCGAAATGACGTCGCCAGTCAGGGACCGGGAATCGGCGGGGGCGCCGGCTCTGGCCAAGGCACTGGGAATGGCGAGGGGCTCGGATCGGGAATTGGCGACGGAGCAGGCGGCGGGACTGGCGGCGGCCCTTATCGCCAGGGCAGTGGAGTCGAACCCCCCCGATTAGTGCGCGAGGTCAAAGCCGACTACACAGACGAGGCGAGGCGGAGGGGTGTGACTGGCAACGTCGTCCTGGAGATCGTTGTTCGACGTGACGGGTCGGTGGGAGACGTGACGCTCGTGCGCGGCATCGGAGCAGGCTTGGATCTACGGGCCATCGCCGCCGTCCGTCAATGGCGATTCGAACCCGCCCGGCGTAAGGGCGAGCTCGTTGACGTCATCGTTGAAGTCGCGGTGGAGTTCACGCTTCGGTAACTCCCAAGAAGCCAACTCCCAAGAAGTCGGAGTCGACTGGGAGCGATTGGGAGTTGTGGGCAATGCGGTTGGTTGGAGCAGGGTCCAGTTGGGAATTGGGAGTTGACCATGATCGGTCTGACCGTCGTTCTGTTCGTCGCGGCGGTGGCCATGGGGCTGCTCGCATTGCGACTGTGGCGCCAGGAGCGGCGGCGATCCGAGGCACGAGTCGGCGCGCTCGCCGCGGCCGTCGATAGCTCGGCGTCGAACCCGCGCGATCAGCCGGGTTCCGCCGACCTATTCACCAGTGAAGTGGCCTCAGCGCACCCCGCGAAGGAATTGCTTTTCGAAACGGGACACCGATCAGCGGTTCAAGGCCGACTGCTGATCAAGGTTGCGGCCGGGCTGGCGGCGGCCGTCACAGTCACCGTTCTCATCGCGATGACGAGCGTGCGACGCGAGACCCCGGCCGCGGCGGCGGCCCTTCCCCATGATTCATCTCTGGAGCTGCTGTCGATGAATCACACTCGCGGCGGGACGACGCTGACGGTTACCGGCCTCGTCAGAAATTCGGGACACGTTCCGGCACAGGGCGTCGCTGCTGTCGTGTCCGCCTTCGATCGGAGCGGCGGCCTTGTTGCCAGCGGTCGCGCTCCGCTTAACGAGCCTATTCTTGGCCCGGGCGACGAATCGTCGTTTGAAGTTCTCATTCCAGCAGTGGGAGATGTAGGGCGGTATCGCGTAAGCTTTCGAACCGAGGCGGGCGTCGTTCGGCACGTCGACCGCAGGCGCGAAGGCCCCGTGGCTGGCGGCGGACCAGGCCTCCGCGCGACGAGAGAATGAGGGACCTTCATGCGTAGCCCTACACTCCTGGTTCTCGCGACTGCGCTTGCCGCCTCTGCCTCGATCGTCACTCAGGCTCAGGAAGGCTTCCGCTTTCGCAGCGGCGTCGAGCTGGTCAACGTGACGGCGACCGTCGCCGACGATGACGGTCGCTTCGTCTCCAACTTGAGGAAGGAAGACTTTACGGTCTTCGAAGACGGCAAGCGTCAGGACGTCACCCATTTCAGCAACGAGCGCGTCCCCGTCAGCCTTGGAATTGCGCTCGATACAAGCGGGAGCATGACGGCAGACAAGATGGCCGCCGCTCGCTCGGCGATCGATCGTTTCATCTACGACTTGCTCGACAAAGACGACGAGCTGTTCTTTGTCGAGTTCGCGAACTCGGCTCAGGTCACGCAGAAGTGGACAACAGATCGCCGTGCGATCAGTCGCGCCGTAGGCCGAGTCGTCCCCGTGGGGGGAACGGCAATCTACGACGCGGTGGCCGAAGCGCTTCCCGTCGCCGCCGCCGGGCAAAATCGCAAGAAGGCAATCCTGGTCATCTCGGATGGCAACGACACCAGCAGTCACATCTCGATTGGTGAGTTGCGGCAGTTGATTCGAGAGAGCGAAGTGCTCGTCTACGCTCTCGGAATTGACGGCACGGCGCGCAACGAAACGAGAGGGCGTCCAAGTCAACGATTCCCGCCGCCGGTTCCTTTTCCGTTTCCTGGGGGCCGGCGCCCGGAGCCACGCATGCCACCGATCGTTCCTGGTGGAACGTGGTCGTCCGCTCCCGGAGACCGCGTCAACGACGATGCGCTCCGCCAGATCACCGATGACACAGGGGGCCGCACGGAAATCGTCCGTGGCTTCGAGGGACTCGACACGGCCACCGCTCGGCTCGCCGACGAATTGAGCAAACGGTCCTACTTGGGCTACTCGAGCACGGAGAAGAAGGACGGGCGTTGGCATGCGATCAGAGTCGAGGTCCGCGACCGCCGTCTCACGGTTCGCGCACGGCGAGGCTATGTTGCGTCGTAGGCGGGCTTAGGACTTATGACTTAGGACTTATGGCTTGGGGTTCAAGCCCAGAGGCTTAAGCCCTTGAGCCCTTGAGCCCTTGAGCCCTGAGCCCTGAGCCTTGCTATGATGCCCCAACGTGTCGACGTTCTTCATGGCGCTCGGGCTCAGCCTGGTGGGCGGTCTGGGTGGCCTTCTGGTCGCTTCCGGCGTCCTCCTTATCAAAGATTCCGTTCGCACGAAGCTCATTCCGTGGCTCGTGAGCTACGCTGTCGGCGCTCTTCTCGGCGTGTCGATGCTGGCAATTCTGCCGGAGGCACTGGAACGGCTTCCCTCGTCGCGCGTATTCGCCACTTTGCTGGGTGGCATCTTGCTCTTCTTCGTGCTGGAAAAGCTGGTGCTCTGGCGGCACTGCCACACGCACGACTGCGAGGTGCACGATGGGAGCGTCTTTCCCGTCCTGGTTGGTGACGCCTTCCACAACTTCGTCGATGGGGCCGTTGTGGCCGCCGCGGTCATGACCTCGGTGCCGCTCGGCATCAGCACGGCGCTCGCGGTGGCCGCGCATGAAATCCCTCAAGAAGTTGGCGATTTCGCTATCCTTCTCCACGCGGGTTATTCGCGTGGCCGTGCCTTGTTCTTGAACCTGTTATCCGCGCTCGCCAGCGGCGTCGGCGCGATCGCCGCCTTCTTCGCTTTTGACCTGGTGCCTCTCATGCTCCCGTATTTCCTGGCGCTCGCGGCCGCGAGCTTTCTTTACGTCGCCATGGCCGACCTTATTCCCGGGCTTCATCGCGGTCGTACTGACGCGGGATCTATGCGCCAGATTCTGTTGATTGCCGCTGGCATCGTCACGATGCTCGTCTTTTGACTCGCCGTCCGTCCCCGTCGTCGGACACATGTGGCGGCTCCCGTCCGGTCCGCTGCCGAACCCTTCGATTTCGCCTCCTCGGAACTGGCAACACATTTGCCTTAGAGATCGCCGGTAGTTGGTAGCTCGTAGCTGGTAGCAAGAACTTGAGTTTGCGACCAGCCATCAGCTACCGGCTGATCCAGGAGGGGTTTTCACATGTTAGCGAGATTCGTAACGGCAACATTCGTCGCACTCGCGCTTGCGTCACCGGCGTCGGCCGCGGAGACGGAGAATCTGCAGCTCTTTCGCGACGTGCAAAAACAAGTGCTTCGGTATGCGCACTTCACCATCTTCGACAGCGTTCATGCTCAGATCAACGATGGAGTGGTTACTCTCTCGGGAAGAGTCACCATGCCGTACAAACGGAACGACATCGAGCGCCGCGTGAGCAAGGTCGACGGCGTAAAGCAGGTCAACAATCGGATCGGCGTGCTGCCGGTTTCGCAGTTCGATGATGATCTGCGGCTCAGGATTGCGCGGGCGATTTACCGAAATCCGGCATTCATCCCATATGCATCGATGGTGAATCCGCCGATTCACATCATCGTCGAGCATGGCCGCGTCACTTTGGACGGCGTGGTCAACAACAATGTCGATCGGATGATTGCCAGGTCGATCGCCAGCTCTTTCCTTTCGTTCGAGGTGAAGAACGAGCTGAAGACGGAGAAGGAAGTCACGGCGGAGCTCGAGAAGCTGTAAGACATCATCGATGAACGATGATTGATGAACGATGATCGATTTCAATCATTCGATCATCGTTCATCGTTCATCGTTCATCGATGGGCAGGCTTTCGTGTCACCCACCACAGAACGCCACCAAAAGCCATCGCGGCCGCCACGATCGTCGAGCCAAACAGCAGCAACGTCGAGTAGAGAATCGACTCAGGCTCCATGTGCGCCTGCATCTCGAGCGGCGTCCCTTTGAGCCGCTCGCTGAGCGGCTGATCCCATTCGACGATGTTCCCGCGCTGAACTCCTGTCGGCGCATTGTGGAACGGAATCCTGCTTGGCACGTGCATCCGAAAGGCGACCTGTTCATCACCCCGCCACCCCACGTCGCCAACGGGCTTGCCACGCGCCGGGCCCACGATTTGACGAAACTCGACCACGTCAGAGCGATGGTCGAAGCGGTAGCTTGACCACGAAAATGGCTCCAGTTGTTGAAGCCGCCGGACGTCGCTCGCGTCCACGCTCACGTGAACAAAGCGGCGGCCGCCACGTCGAGACAAACTCACTCGGGAGACTGCCACACCGGGACCCTCGAACATCGCGCGGACACGGCCACGGTCGACTCGCGCGCGCGGGTTGACGTTCAGGTCGGCGCCCCGCAATGCCACGAGGGCCGCGACAGAAGCGTTGAGGTTCAAGGTCGCCGAGCCGTCAAGCGCGATGTAGAGCTCCTCCTCGTACTCGTAGTCCTGCTTCAAAAGACCGCCGCATCCAGATGCGAGCACAGCCCAAGCGAGACAAGACGCGTACAGACGCAAGTACGACCGAGAGAGCATAAACGCCAATGATATCCTTGGGGGTCAGATCTTGAATCTTGCACCGGCCTGTTCTGGACGTTTGGCAAAGGTGCGGTTCCGGCCGGAGCAAGATTCAAGATCTGACCCCTCCCAATGGCTCGCTCATCGCTCTTCCTCATCGACGGCAGCTCTCAAATGTACCGCGCGTATCACGCCTTCCGCGGCAAGGGATTGTCGAATCAGGAAGGTCAGACGACGCACGCGGTCTACGTATTCGTGACGATGCTCCGGAAGCTGATGACCGACCATGCGCCTGCCTACATTGCAGCATCATTCGACCTTGCCGGACCAACGTTCCGCGATCAGATCGTCAGCGACTACAAAGCCAATCGAGCCGCGATGCCCGACGATCTCGCAGAGCAGATCGCCTGGGTGCATCAGGCATGCGAAGCGCTCGGCGTGCCGATCATCACTGCGCCAGGTTTCGAAGCTGATGACGTCATCGGGACCGTTGCGGCGCGCGCCGTGGCAAGTGAGTTTGACGTCACGATTGTCTCGATCGACAAAGATTTCTTCCAGTTGGTCCGCGATGGCGTCCGGATCTACGACCCGCGTGAAGACGGCACGTGGTTCGATGCCGCTGGTGTTGTGGACAAGTTCGGCGTGACGCCGGCTCAGGTTGTGGATGTGCTGGCGCTTGTCGGCGACACGAGCGACAACGTATCGGGCGTTCCTGGCATCGGGAAGAAAGGGGCGCTGGACCTGATCACGCAGTATGGCAATCTCGGCACGCTGCTGGATCGTGCACACGAGCTGAAGCCAAAGCAACGCGAGGCGCTTCTGACACATCGAGAGGATGCACTCCGAAGCCGCGAGCTCGTCACGATTCGAACAGACGTGCCCATTGCGGTGGACCTGGAGTCGCTCCGCTATCGAGGCGCATCGCGCGAGCTCTGTTACGAGCTCTTCTCCAGACTGGCGTTTCGTTCTCTCATGAACGAGTACGCGCCGTCGGCGGCGAGCGTTACGAAAGACTATGCCGCCGTGACGACACTGGCGGACCTCGACGCCCTCATAGCCGAGCTGAGCGCCCGCGGCGAGTTCGCGATTGGCATCGTGACCGACCTGCCTTCTGCAATGCGCGCCGGCCTTGTGGGTGTCGTGTTCTCGGTTGCGGATCGACAAGCGCGCTACGTGCCGCTTGGTCACGAGGGACCTGACGCGACCGGCGATTTGCTGGCAACGGTCACGGCACCGCCCCAGATCGAACGGCTCATGGCGCTCGACCGCTTGCGGCCATTGTTGGAGGACGAGAGGATCAGCAAGGTCGGGCACGATCTGAAAATCGCCGTGATCGTCCTCGCAAGGTACGGGATCACGCTTCGCGGTCTGGCCTTCGACACGATGCTGGCGAGCTACGTGCTGGACCCGACCGGTTCTGACCATGCGATCGAGGAGGCATCGCTCGAGTACTTGGGCTACAGGGCCATCGAGCAAGAGGCGGTCGTGGGGCGAGGCGCGAAGGCCGTCTCGCTCTCGCGTGTGTTACCCGATGCGCTGCTCGCGTTCGCCGGAGAGCGGGCGGACCTGAGCCGACAGCTCTCGAATCATCTTGCGCCGCTGATTAGAGACAACGGCCTCGAGGCCCTCTACCGCGAGATCGAGCTGCCGCTGGCGCCCGTGCTCGCGGATATCGAGCTGGCCGGTGTACGTCTCGATGGTCCCGCGCTGGCCGCGCAGTCGCTTCACATCGAGCAGGAGCTCGCGCAGCGCACAGCGCGAATCTACGATCTCGCTGGCGAGGAGTTCAACGTCAACTCCCCGCAGCAATTGGGTGGGATTCTGTTTGAGAAGCTCAAGCTGCCGGTCGCGAGAAAGACCGGGAAGACGCGCTCCGCATCAACCGCGGCTGAAGTCCTCGAAGAGCTCGCCCTGGCGCACGAACTTCCACGCCTGGTCCTGGAATGGCGGGCGCTTCACAAGCTGAAGAGCACGTACATCGACGCACTGCCGCTCATCGTGCATCCCGAAACCGGGCGCGTGCACACGAGCTTCAACCAGGCGGTCGCGGCCACAGGGCGCCTCAGCAGCTCCGACCCGAACCTCCAGAACATCCCCATCCGGACCGAGCTCGGCCGAGAGATTCGGCGGGCGTTCATCGCCGCGCCCGGGCATGTGCTGATCTCAGCCGACTACTCGCAGATCGAGCTCCGCGTTCTCGCGCATATGGCTGGAGAGGACGCGCTGGTCGACGCCTTCCGCTCGGGAGAAGACATTCACGATCGGACCGCGTTGAGACTGTTCGGTTCCGATAGCGGCCTTGACCCGCACGAGCTGCGGAGCCGGTCGAAGATGGTCAACTACGCGGTGCTGTACGGAAAGACATCGTTCACGCTGGCAAAGGACATCAACGTTACCCAGGAGGCGGCGCAGGAGTTCATCGACGCCTATTTCACGGGTTTTCCGCGCGTTCGCGAGTTCATCGACCGCACGCTCGAGGAGGCGCGCCAGACCGGCGTCGTCCGGACTATCTTCGGGCGCCGGCGGCTTGTCCCGAACTTGACGAGCCGCAACTTCCAGTTGCGGGCGCAGTCCGAGCGCGAGGCAGTCAACATGCCGATTCAAGGCACGGCGGCCGACATTCTGAAGAAAGCGATGATCGACCTGTACGCGGAGCTGCGCCGGCTGGGCGTGAGTGCGCGCATGATCCTGACCGTTCACGACGAACTGCTGTTCGAGTGCCGGCGGGAGGAGGCGGCGGCGGCGGCGGAAGTTGTTCGAGAACGTATGGAGAACGCCGTGGCTCTAACGGTCCCGCTGACCGTCGACGTCGGCATCGGCGACAACTGGCGGGATGCGAAGCCCTAACGCTACTTCCAATTCTCCTTGACCAGATCCCATTCCGCCCGCAGCGCGTCCACAGGATCCTGGGAATCGCGTGCCTGGCGAGTGCGCGCTCGTTCGGGAATGAGCGCCTGCGAGACCAACCGATCGACATCGGCGCGCAGCCGTTCCATTTCATCGCGGTTGAGGCCCGAGCGAACCCAGGCGGCAATCGCCGCACTCCATGCTCGGTCGAGGTCGCCGGCACCACGCGCCGCGACGGCGAGCCAGTAGTTTGCGGTCGCGTTCGCAGGGTCTTCACGAAGTTCGCGCTCCATCCGGTCGGACACACGCTGGTACACAGACGGCCGGCGGTCGAACGAACGGCCCTGTGCTTCGCGGTCGAGTGCCGTCGCCCACCAATCGAGCAACAGGAGCCGTTCGCGCCCATCGAGCACGGTCGTGTGTTCGAGCGCCGCGTCGAACAATTCCGCGGCAGCGCCAAAGACCTCGCCGAAGTACAGCGCCTGTCCAAGACCCACGATGAGGTCCACCTGATCTCGGGCCGAGAGCGAGGCCATGCGAACGGCGCCGAGCGCCTCTCGCGCAGCAACCAGATCGCCGGGTGCGGCGCTCTGACGATACCGCTCGAGGTGGGCGCGCGCGATCACCAACGAGGCGGCGTCAGCCGCATCAGGCTGGCGACGCGCAACGGCGGCGGCGGTGATCGCGCCCTCATAGTCCCCCGCGTTGTAGAGGGCTCGTGCCTTGGCGAGCGACGGCGGGTCTGCCGCCAAGGCGTCCCAGGAGGCGCCGAGGACCACGAGCACCAGGCTCAGTGCGCGAAGCGTCCGCATGCTTGGCATCGTAGCATTGCCAGTGGCCGGCCGCGAGGCCTGTGCCGCTAACTCCTTGCATGCGCGTAGGTTTATCGGTGACACGTTCGGCGCTTTGCTACAATGGCGGCTCGATGGGTCATCCCCTGATCGTGCCACGCGCCGACCATGCGATCTCACGAAAACAAATCGACCCGGAGGCGCTCAAAGTTCTGTACCGACTTCATCAGAACGACTACGCCGCCTACCTGGTCGGCGGCAGCGTTCGCGATCTCTTACTCGGGCGTCGTCCGAAGGACTTCGACATCGGAACCTCGGCACATCCCTATCAGGTCAAGCGCCTCTTTCGGAACTGCTGGATCATCGGCCGACGTTTCCGGCTCGCACACGTACGCTTTGGCCCGAAGACGATCGAGGTAGCCACTTTCCGCAGGCAAGTGTCGGCGGCCGAGTTGGCAGCTGCCGTGGAGGAACAGGCGGCAACCGACATCCAGGCCACAACTGACCCTCTCGCCAATGGCGACGACCCGGGAGACACACGCGACCGCCTCGTTCATCGTGACAATACGTTCGGCACCGCTGAAGAAGATGCGTTCCGACGCGACTTCACGATTAACGCGCTCTTCTACGACATCGGCACGTTTTCAATCATCGACTATACCGGTGGTCTCGAAGACCTCCGGGCAGGGTTGGTGCGCTCCATCGGCGATCCAATCGAACGGTTCCAGGAAGACCCGGTTCGGATGCTGCGTGCCGTCGCCATGGCGGCGCGGCTGGGCTTTTCGATCGATCCGCCATCCGAGTCAGCCATCACGACCTTGCGCGGCGATATTGCGCTCAGCGCACCAGCCCGATTGATGGAAGAGTTCTACAAGCTTCTGCGGTCGGGAGCCGCAGAACGGGCCTTCCGTATGCTCGCCGAGAGAAGGCTGCTGGAACCGATCTCCAGCGAGTTACAGGCCCACGCCGGCGACGCGCTTTGGCAATCGCTCGCCGCAGTGGATTCGTACCGGAAACGCTTTGACGAGCCTCCGGCCGCACTGACGAATGCGGTCCTGCTCGGTTCCTTGCTGGTGCCGCTGGGCTCTGCGGTCCGTGCTCTTTCCCCAGCTGCAGAGCCAGAGGGCGAGTTCCGCAAGGAGCCGCGGCTGTCGCTCGGACTGCTGCCCTTGGCTCGTCGTGACATCGAACGGTTGCGCCAGGTCCTGGGGCTTCAGCGCCGGCTCGTGAACTCGGCGTTGGCACCTCGAGCGCGGCGCGCACTCATGCACCGCGGCCCATTCCGCGAAGCGCTGACATGGCTCGAGATCCACGGAGACGCACCAGACGCGCTGCGACAGTGGCGAGAGCTCATCGATTTGACCGGAACCCTCGAAGGCGGACCGGAGGAGCCCCCCGAGGGGCCGCCGCGCGGACGCCGCCGACGGCGTGGACGGCGCCGGTCGTTTCGCTCCGCGACGTGACACACGAAGGTCACGAAGATCTTCGGCCACGAAGAACACGAAGATGGCAGTAATGAAGGACCATCTCACCCTCCGGACAGCGCAGCCTGGCGATGCGGAAGCCATCGCCGTCCTTCACACCGATAGCTGGCGGCGCACCTACCGGGGAATGATGACCGACGAGTTCCTGGATGGCCGGGCGCTCGAGAATCGACGCAGCGTCTGGCACGAACGGCTCCATGCGAGCGACCTGAACCAGTTCGTCTGTGTTGCGCAAGATCCTTCCACCACCGTCGGATTCATCTGTGCGTTCGCCAACGAGGACCCTACTTGGGGCTCGTACATCGACAATCTCCATGTCGTCCACAGCATGCGCCGCCAGGGCGTCGGAGGCGCTCTGATGCGGCGCGCCGCCGAATGGCTCTGCCGCGTTCAGCCAGATCGAGGTGTCTACCTCTGGGTGATGGAAGCGAATGCGTCGGCGCGTGCGTTTTACGAGCGCCTCGGGGCCATAGACGTCGGCACGATCGACAAAGAGGATCCGGGCGGCGGGCGGGCGCCGAACTGTCGGTATGTGTGGGCTCAGCCTCGATTGCTATTGAGCTAAGGTTCTTCGTGTCCGACCTTCGTGTCCTTCGTGGCTCTACCTTCGTGGCCCATCTTTCCTAGCCGCGGGCTCGTTCGAACTCACGCATGAACTGGACAAGCGCGTCCACGCCTTCTTCCGGGAACGCGTTGTAAATCGAGGCGCGCATGCCACCAACTGCGCGGTGCCCTTTCAACCCATCGAGCCCGGCGGCTGTGGCTTCCTTTTCGAACAGCTTCTCCAACGCTTCGGTTTGCAGCCTGAATGTGACGTTCATGCGCGACCGACTCTCCTTCTGAGCCGTGCCGCGATAGAAACCCGTGCGGTCCACCTCGGCGTAAAGCTTCGCGGCCTTTCGCTGGTTGACGAGCGCAACGGCCGACAGTCCGCCGAGTGACTTCAGCCACTTCATCGTGAGCCCGAGAATGTAGATGCCGAACGTGTTCGGTGTGTTGTAGAGAGAGTTGTTCTCGGCTTGGATCTTGTAATTGAGCATGGTCGGCAGGTTCGCTGGCGAGCGTGCCAGCAGGTCTTCTCGCACGATGACGAGCGTGACACCAGATGGTCCAAGATTCTTTTGCGCCCCGGCGTAGATCAAGCCGAACCTCGCCACATCGATGGGACCGCTGAAAATATCTGACGAGGCGTCACTGACAAGGGGCGCATCACCAACACTCGGCAGCCCCCCCCACTCGGTGCCCTCGATTGTGTTGTTGTTCGTGATGTGGACATACGCGGCGCCGGGCGTCAGGGTGAGTTCGCCTTGCGTTGGGATTCGGCTGTAATTGTCAGCTTTCGTTGAGGCGGCGATGTTGACCGTGCCGACCCGCGTGGCCTCTTTGGCGGCCTTGTCGGCCCATGAGCCCGTGTCGATGTAGTCGGCGGTCGCACCAGCGCTCAGCAGATTCATCGGCACCATCGAGAACTGCAGGCTGGCGCCCCCTTGGAGCATCAGGACAACGTAGTTGGCCGGAACGCCTGCGAGCTCGCGAAGGTCAGCGATCGCACCGTTCAAGATGTCCTCGAAGGCCTTCGAACGATGGCTGATCTCCATTACCGACATGCCGATTCCTGGAAGTGCGATCAGGTCGCGCTGGGCTTGCTCCAGAACGGGTAGCGGCATCACCGCGGGACCGGCGGAGAAGTTGAAGATTCGTGTGGTTGTTGTCGTCATAAGAACACTCTTCTGCCGGCTATTGGCTACCAACTAGATCACGTGCGACAAGAGCCCATCCCTGAGCTTCGGCTCAAACCACGTCGACTTCGGCGGCATGATCCCTCCAGCGTCAGCGATGAGCATCAAGTCCGTTACGCTCGCTGGATACATCGAGAACGCGACAGCTGCTCTGCCGGACGTGACCGCGGCTTCGAGCTCAGAGGTTCCGCGCGCGCCGCCGACAAACTCAATCCGTTTGTCGGAACGCTGGTCGCCCACACCAAGCAGGGGACCGAGTACCGTTTCCTGTAGGCGTGCCACATCGAGACGCTCGGCGGGTGAGAGTGCACCAGGTGCCTCACCAAGGACGATCGTGTGCCACCGGCGGCCATCGAACATCGCGACTTCGCCGCGACGCGCCGGGACTGCTGGCCCGTCGGTCACGTCAAGTCGCGCTCGCAGCTCCGCGAGCAACCAGTCCGTGGAGCGACCGGCGAGGTCTTTGACGACCCGGTTGTAGGGAAGCACCTGCAACTGGGCGTCGGGAAACGCGACCGCGAGGAAAGTATCCCACTCACTGGAGGCGCCACCCGTGGCGCGCAGGGCTTGACGCGCGCGAGCGGCGCTGGCGGCACGATGGTGCCCATCTGCGATGTACAGCGTAGGAATCTGCTCGATTGCCGTCACAAGATCGCGTTGGTCCGTCGACTCCACGCGCCACATGGTGTGCTGCACTTCATCGGGGGCCGTGAAATCAAACAGCGGCGGCCGCGCTCCAAGCGCGCGTTCCGTCGCGTGATGGACGACCTCGGACGTGCGGTACGTGAGAAACACGGGACCTGTTTGCGCGCGCAGCGCCACCATGTGTCGAGTTCGATCGTCCTCCTTGTCGGACCTGGTCTTTTCGTGCTTCTTGATGAGACCTTGTTCGTACTCGTCAAGGGAGTAACAGCCTGCGATTCCCGTCTGCACGTGCGTGCCCATGCGCAGGCGGTACACGTAAAGGCTCGGTTCTGCCTCCATCACCATGGGAGCCTCAGCCGTGAGCCGCTTGAGGTTGTCAACCGCTCTGGCGTACACCGCCTCCGAGTACGGATTGACTTCGGGCGCACACTCGATCTCGGCGCGCGAGACACGAAGAAAGCTGAGAGGATTGCCGGACGCCAGCGCGCGCGCCTCATCGGTGTTCACGACGTCATAGGGAACGGACGCGACCCGTGCGGCGACGTCTGGCTCGGGACGAAGAGCGCGGAAGGGGATGATCGCGGCCATGGGAAGCAGAAAGAGCAATTATGCCTTGGGGCCCGAATGCCAGCACGACGGCCTCGATCACTGAGAGATCGGAGACGCGTCAGTCGCTGGCGGCGGGTGTGGAAATACCGATCTGGGCCCACGCACGGTCGCGTTCGATGCGAAACGCCTCCATCGACGTCTCGGGAACAGGCTGTCCAGGCGGCAGGTTGAGATGCTCGCGTAGCGGGTTCACGAAGGCCCCGTTCTTCGTCAGGCCGTAGTGGAGGTGCGGGCCTGTAACAAGGCCGGACGCACCGACGCGACCGATCGTCTCGCCCTGCTCCACGCGTGCGCCTGCGCGCAGTCCCGAGCCAAACGCCGAGAGGTGGAGGTAATACGACTCGTACCCGGAAGCATGCCGGAGTCGAACCATGCGGCCGTTCGTGGCATCGACACTCCTGCTTACGACGGTGCCAGATGCGACCGCGACAACAGGGGCTCCGGTCGGCGCGCCGTAGTCCACACCCCGATGCGCTCGCGTCGTGTCCAGCACCGGATGCCTGCGACTCGCCGAGAATCTGGACGTGACCCGCGGCTCGAACTTCAGCGGCGATCGCAGAAAGAACCGACGAAGCGAACGCCCCTGCTCGTCGTAGTACGCGGGCTTCTCGCCCGGCACAGTGAAGCGGACCCCGCGAACAGTCCGGCCGTCATTGTGAAACTCGGCTGCCCAAATGTCGCCGTAGGTCGGCGGCCGCCCAGCGCGCGTGAACCGTTCGAATGCCAACGCGAATCGGTCGCCTGGCTGAAGCTCGGTGTTGAAATCGATTTCGCCCGAGAAGATCTCGGCGAGGGCAATCGCCAGTTCTATTCGCTCGCCTGCGGCCTCCATTGACTGCACAAGCGATGGCGCCGATGCGTCGATGCGACCGGCGGCAACGGCATGCTCCAGCGCCTTGGGGATCGGCAACACCGAGGCGCTGAGCGTGACGGCGCCGAACGCGGCAGGCGCGATTCGAAGAAATCGGTCCGCATCGATCTCGTACTCAAAAACACGAAGCGCGCCTTCGAACGTCCGCTCCAGCGAGAACGGCTGCAGTGAGCGCAGTCGGCGCGGATCGAAGACCGTTCGCACCGCCGCCACGATATCGGCGATCGCACCGTCGGCAACGCCATGCCCTCGCAGCATCACGTCCAAAGTTGTGCGCCGGGGCACAATCCCTCGGACGATCGTCGTGTCTGGTGGAAGGTGAATGTCCTGGCCGGCAGGGACGGAGGGCGGCGGCGCCTCGACGCGGCACCCCGCTACGCTGAGCAAGATCAGGAACCAGCCAATTCGCCCCATCTGACTGCGTTTATCGGACCCGTCGGATCCTAGCACCACTCCTTGAAGCCTCGGGATCAACCAACTAGACTGACCCTCGGAGGGTTCCGTGACAAGACGCTTGCTTCAGATGTCGGTGGCCGCAACCCTGTTGTTTACGGCCCTCCTCGTTGCGCCATTCGCGGACCAGTCACAAGTTGCGTCGCGACAACGGGCCACAACAACCGACGCCCCACCGGCGTTCACTCAGCGACCGGACACCGCCGACCTCGACGCGATCTCTCGAATCAAGGAGGAAGGTCTGCAGCGTTCACAGGTCTTGGACACGTTGTGGTACTTGACCGACGTCCACGGACCACGACTCACTAACTCACCGAACATCCGGGCGGCAGCATCCTGGGCCATTTCGCGGCTTGGCGAGTGGGGCATTTCTGGGGCCCATCAAGAGACGTGGGGACCGTTCGGACGTGGGTGGGTTAACGAGAAACTCACGGCCAACGCGGTGTTGCCTCAGCCGTTCCCGTTGATGGCGTTCCCTCGCGCGTGGACGCCCGGCACGAGTGGTGCGATTACAGCCGAGGCGCTGGCTGTCCTTGCCACACGAGACGAGGACCTCAAGAACTGGTCTGGCAAGCTGCAGGGGAAGATAGTGCTGATCGCTCCAGCCACCGATGTACGGCCGCTCCTGACACCGCTCGGTCGCAGGCTGACGGAACAGGAGTTGGTCGATCTGCAATCGCAGCCAGTGAATGCGGGGCGCGGGCGTGGAGGCCGAGGTGGGCGCGGCGGAGGGAACGACCCAACCTTCCCACAACGCTTGATGCAGTTTCTCGCGAGAGAGGGCGTCGTGGCCACGCTCGAGCCCGGGTCGGGCCGCAACGACCATGGCGCGATTCTCGTGAGCAACGCGCCGCGGCAATATCGCGACCCCAAGGAGCCGCCCACGGTGCCCCAGCTTCTCGTGGCCTCCGAGCATTACAACAGGCTGATGCGGCTGCTCGACGGCAAGATCCCGGTGCAGCTCGAACTCAACGTGCAGAATCGTTTCATTGACGACACGCTCGACTCGTTCAACATCATTGCTGAGCTTCCCGGCTCCGATCGGGCCGATGAAGTCGTGATGCTCGGTGCCCACTTCGATTCGTGGCACGCAGGAACGGGCGCGACAGACAATGCGGCTGGCTCCGCGGTCATGATGGAAGCGTTGCGCATTCTCAAGGCCTCGGGGCTTCGCCTGCGCCGAACAGTGCGGCTCGCGTTGTGGACCGGCGAGGAGCAGGGTCTGCTCGGATCACGCGAATACGTTAAACAGCAGTTTGGCGACCCCGAAACAATGGCGCTCAGACCAGGCCACGCGAGGCTCTCCGCCTACTTCAACATGGACAATGGGACTGGTGCGATTCGCGGCGTGTATTTGCAGGGCAATGAAGCCGTCCGGCCAGTGTTTACGTCCTGGATGGAGCCGTTCCGGGATCTCGGCATGACGACGCTCACCATCAGAAATACCGGGGCCACCGACCACGTCTCGTTCGACGAGGTTGGCCTACCAGGTTTCCAGTTCATCCAAGATCCGTTGGAGTACAGCACGCACTCGCACCACACGAACATGGATCTCTACGATCGAATTCAACCGGAAGACCTGCTCAAGAACTCCGTGATCATTGCCTCTTTCGTGTATCACGCCGCCACTCGCGACACGCTGCTCCCGCGCAAGGGGCTTCCGCGGGCGCGGAACACACGTCCGACGACGACTCCCTAGGTAATGGAATTGCTCATTTCGGCGCTCGCCGCGCTGCTCACGGCTGTGGTCGCCTTCTTCATTGCCCGAGGCGTGGCCGCGCGTCAGCTTGCCGACGAGCGGGTCCAATTCGCGACCGAACTGACTGCCGCCAAACAAGACAACAAGTGGCTGCAGCACGAGATCGAACGACACACGCAATCGATCGGCGCGACGCAGGATCTACTCGACAAGACGGAAGGGAAGCTGCGAGACGCTTTTCAGTCGCTCGCGGCAGAGGCGCTCCACACCAACCGTGGTGCGTTTCTCGACCTCGCTAAAACGACCTTCGACGGTTTCCGTAACGACGCCGCTCAACAAATGGACGCTCGCCAGAAGGCGATCGACGGCCTCGTCCAACCTATTGCGGACTCCCTCAAGAAGGTCGATATGCGCCTCAGCGAGGCGGAGCGCGAGCGCCTTCAGGCCTACTCCAGACTCACCGAGCAAATGACGATGCTCGGGGCGACAGCGCAGACGCTTGCAAGGGCGTTGCGTACGCCGTCGGTTCGGGGACGCTGGGGCGAGATGCAGCTTCGCCGTGTCGTCGAGCTCTCGGGCATGCTGGAACGCTGTGATTTCGACGAGCAGCCAGGACTTCTCTCGGACGCCGGCCGGTTCCGACCCGATCTCATCGTTCGTTTGCCAGGCGGCAAGCAGATCGTGGTTGACGCAAAGGCGCCGCTCGACGCGTTTCTCGACGCGCACGAGACCGCTGACGAGGAGATCCGTACCCTGAGGCTGCAAGCGCACGCGCGTCATGTACGCGACCACATGGACAAGCTGGGAAGCAAAGCCTACTGGGACCAACTCGAGGCCTCGCCAGAAATGGTGGTGATGTTCCTTCCTGGTGAAACGCTCTTCAGCGCGGCGCTGCAGCACGACCTCACGCTCATCGAGCACGGTCTGCAGCATCAGGTGCTGCTGGCGAGCCCCATCACCCTCATCGCCCTCCTGACGACCATCGCTCATTCGTGGCGGCAAGAAGCCCTCGCCGACAACTATCGCGAGGTCGCCCGGCTCGGAAAGGACCTCTACGAGCGTCTCGCGCGGTTTACCGAATACTTCGATGAGGTCAGAAAGAAGCTCGATGGCGCCGTACACGCGTACAACCAGGCCGCTGGCTCCTTTGAAAGCCGCGTGCTGGTCAGTGCGCGACGGCTCAAAGATCTCGACGTCACCTCTTCTCCGGAGCTTCTGCCGACCGAGCCTATCGACACCGTGCCACGCGTTCTCACGCAAGTGGGCCTCATGGGGCTCCCGGAAGAAGCCGTCTCGCAGCAGGACGTGACCTAGTAAAATCCCCTTTCTGATGTCCGACAATGTCCCAGCGCTCGAGTCAGGGCGCGCCTCCGATTTCATCCGCGAGATCGTCAACGACGACCGCAAGGCCGGCCGGCACGGCGGCCACGTGCACACCCGGTTTCCCCCCGAGCCCAATGGGTATCTGCACATTGGCCACGCGAAGTCGATCTGTCTGAACTTCGGCGTCGCAGACGAGTTCGGTGGGCTCTGCAACCTGCGCTTCGACGATACCAACCCGACGAAAGAAGACGTCGAGTACGTCGAGTCGATTCAGGAAGACGTTCGGTGGCTCGGATTCGAGTGGGCCGACAGGATGTTCTACGCCTCGGACTACTTCGAGCAGATGTACGCCCACGCCGAGTACCTCATTGGCGACGGCAAGGCGTACGTTGACAGCCTGACGGCCGACCAGATCCGCGAGTACCGAGGGACGCTGACCGAGGCCGGCAGGAACAGCCCATATCGTGACCGTCAGATCGCAGAGAGCCTCGACCTGTTCCGGCGAATGCGTGCTGGGGACTTTCGCGATGGGGCACACGTGCTGCGCGCGAGAATCGACATGGCGTCCCCAAACATCAACATGCGTGATCCGACGCTCTATCGCATCCGGCACGCGCGCCATCACCGGACCGGGGACGGGTGGCCGATCTACCCGACCTACGACTTCGCGCATCCCATCTCGGACGCCATTGAGGGCATCACACACTCCCTTTGTACCCTTGAATTCGAAGATCATCGGCCGCTGTACGACTGGGTGGTCGAGAACGTTCGCCAGGACGCGGGGATCCGGTCACGGCCCAGGCAGATCGAGTTCGCCCGGCTCAACCTCAATTACACCGTAATGAGCAAGCGCAAGCTGCTCGCGCTCGTCCAGCAAGGCTTTGTTGCAGGATGGGACGACCCTCGGCTACCAACGATCGCCGGCATTCGGCGTCGCGGGTACACGCCCGAAGCGATTCGCGACTTCTGCACCAGGATCGGTGTCGCCAAGAAGGAAAACGTCATCGACATCGCGCTTCTCGAGCACACCGTTCGGGAGGACCTGAACCGACGAGCGCAGCGGGCGATGGCGGTGCTCCGCCCTGTGAAGGTCGTGATCGAGAACTACCCCGAAGACCGCGTCGAGGACGTCGAGGCGGTGAACAATCCCGAGGACCCGTCGACTGGCACGCGAAAGGTTCCTTTCTCACGCGTGCTCTACATCGAGCGCGAAGACTTCATGGAAGATCCGCCGAAGAAGTTCTTCCGCCTCTCGCCTGGCGCGGAGGTGCGGCTACGGTACGCGTACATTCTCAAGTGCGAACGCGTGGTCAAGGACGCTGCGGGAACTCTTGCGGAGCTGCGATGCTCGTACGATGCGGACTCGCTGCACGGCCCCACCGCCATGCGTCGCGTGAAGGGGACCATTCACTGGGTGTCGGCCGCGCATGCGAGCAACGCGGAAGTGCGCCTGTACGACCGGCTATTCAAATCGGAGGATCCGGGCGCAGGCAACCGCGATCCACTAACGGACCTCAACGCAGAGGCGCTCGAGCGTCTCACCGGTTGCAAAGTGGAACCGATGCTCGCGACGGCTCCACCAGGCAATCGGGTGCAATTCGAGCGACAAGGCTACTTCTGCGTCGACCCCGATTCGCGACCAGGAGCGCCGGTGTTCAACCGAACGGTAACACTCAAACAAGTGGAAAAGTTGAAAAGTGGAAAAGTGGAAAAGTGATCATCCACTTCTCCACTTTGTAGACCATTCTCTGAGTAGATCTCGTGCGGCGACTGCCTCGGGCTCCTCGTCGAGGCGATCGCTCAACCACGGCAGGCGCCACGTCCAGTTTTCGTCGTTGACGATCGCGGGGCGGTTGATTCGATCGCGCCAGCCGAACACGTCCTGAATTGGAAGGATGAGCAGGTAGGAGCCTGAAGCAAAGAGCGTTTCGACGATCGCGTGTCGAACTGCAACCGAGAGCGGCGCCTGGTCGATCGCGCGAAGACGCTCTTGGTCGCTCAAGCGATTCTGCACCGACGGGATCTCGAGCACGGCTCGGCGTTCGTCGCGCGGCAAGTCAATCCACCATGTAACCATCGGCTCATTGTCGTGCGTGCCAGAGGTCGCGACCGACACGGTCGGATAGTTCACTGGGTCCGTAAACGGCTGTCCAGCCTCGAGCCATCGTCGCTCCCATCGAAATACTTTGCAGCCGGGCACCGACAAACGTGCGAGCGACGCGCGCACGTAGTCCGGCACCGTGCCAAGGTCTTCCGCAACAATCTCCGCACCGGACTGGCGAAACACTGCCAGTACTCGCTCGCCTTGTTCGATTTGCGCAGCTTCGTGAGCCGGCGTAAACCCTGGCGCGCCGCCGTCGTGGGGACGGAAGTAGGTGCGATAGAAACCGACGAGATGGTCGACACGATACCCGTCGAACAAGTCGGCGTAACGCCGCGCGCGGTCTCGCAGCCAATCGAAATCTCGACGCGCCAGCTCATCCCACCGGTAGACCGGAAGTTGCCAGTCCTGGCCCATCTCACTGAACGCGTCCGGGGGGACGCCGGTCGACGCGTCGAGCCGGAACTCGTCCTGGCGTGCCCAGACATCCGCGCTGTCACCACTGACCATGAATGGCAAGTCCCCGAAAAGGGCGACGCCGCCTGTGAAGGCCGCCTGCCATTGCTCACTTGCGACCCACTGTAAATACTGACGATAGAGAATCTCATCGGCCAGATCGAGGCGGGCGCCTCGCAGCGCATCCGCATCTCGCGTCCGGACCCCCTCGGGCCACTCGGTCCAGGCACGCTCGTCGTGTTGGGCATGAAGAGCGCGAAACAGGGCGTAGTCATCCAGCCACCATGCTTCGTGGCTGAGATAGAGATCGAACGCGAGCCCCCGCAATGTCTGACCCGTCAACTCCGCGTCCTTGAAGCGGGCAAACGAGCGGCGCAGCACGACCTGTTTCAGTTCGCGAACGGCTCGATGGTCGATTCGAGGGGCGGCTCGCACCGCCTCCAAGCGAGAGCGCAATGAAGGCTCGAGGCCGTGCTCGCCACCGAGCGCCACGAAGTCCTCGAGGTCAGCCAGGGCGATGTACAACGGATCGATCGCCATCGCGCTCATCGCCGAATAGGGCGAGGTCTCACCCGGAGGCATCTCGTTGATCGGCAGAATCTGAAGCACCTGCTGCCCGGCGCCAGACAGCCACCGGCTCATAGGGACGACGTCAGAGATTTCTCCGATGCCCCAGCTTCTCGACGAGGGCATCGAAAACAGCGGCAGCAGCATACCGGCACGGCGGGACCTTCGTGGCGGCTTGGTCATGGAAGGAAATGCGCTGCGGGCACTCGTGGACGGAAGTTGATCCATTATCCTCTGTGTGTGTACGAACACCGCAACCATCGCCTACTGGCGTGGCCACATTTTCTTCGGAGAGCCGGGCGCCACGTGCTCTGGGCATTCGCGATCCTCCTCGTCGCGGTCGGTCTCGGCACGGTCGGATACCACACACTTGGACAGCTTCACTGGATCGACGCGTTTCTGAATGCCTCGATGATTCTGAGCGGCATGGGTCCCGTCGACCGCCTGAGCACGGCCACGGCGAAACTCTTTGCCGCGCTGTACGCACTATTCAGTGGCCTCCTGTTCGTTGGAGTCGTCGGCGTCGTTCTCGCCCCGTGGATCCACCGCCTTCTCCACGTCACGCATCTGGACGAGTAACCACGCGTCCCGGCTAGGAACTGGCGTACCGCAGGGTTCGATCGAACGCGTCGATGAATACCCCTTCGGGCGGCAACAGGCTCACGACGATGAATGCTTCGTGGGGAAGGTCGAAGAAGTAACCGGGGTGGACGAGGATACGCTCCTCCCCGAGCAGCTCGAGCGTCAGCGTCTCTTCGTCTCGCGTCGCTGGCACGCGGACAACGGCCGACCAGCCACCTTCGACACGGAGCACGCTGCACGATGGGTATTGGCTCCCGATGCGCCGGGCATGCACGAGATTCCGCTGAAGGCGCTCGTGGATGGCGGCCCTGACGCTTGCGCCGCGTTGCAGCAGACCGGGCAACGCAAGCTGCGCAGGCGTGCTGACGGACAGAAACGTGTCGGCGATCAACTCGAGCCCTGCGAGCGCCGCATCGCGATCGGACGTCGGTCCACCCACAATCGTCCAACCAAGCTTCAGTTGTGGCAGACCCAATGACTTCGATGCACCCCCGAGAGTGAATGTGAGCACGCCGGCATGGGTAGCAATGTCGGTCACTCGGTCCACCACGTCGAGCGGATAGTCGGCAAAGACCTCGTCAACCACGAGTGCCCAGCCCCGTTCTCGACAGATGCGCACTATCGCGTCGAGCTCACGTGACGTCACGTACGAGCCGGTAGGGTTGTTTGGCGAGACCATCAGCAACGCGCGGGTGTCTTCGGGCGCCTCGCGGACGCTGGGCAGATCCACATCCCATCGGCCGTGATATTCGAGCTGATAAGGTGTGGGCCTGATGCCTTCGAGCCGCGTGAGATGCTCGAACAGCGGGTAGCTCGGTCTCGGCACCGCCACCGAGTCTCCCGGAGCGCACAGCAGCTTGAATAGCCAGCTGTACATCTCGCTCGTGCTCGCTGACAGCACGACGTGGTCTGGCGAGACGACCGCTCCTCGACGCGAAGAGTCCGCTGCGACGGCCTCGCGCGCGGCCTTCAGGCCCAGCGGCTTCGGTTCGTAGTCGAACCCGCGAGCATCCGACAGCCCATTCAGTAAGTCGGCTGGATACTCGATGCCGACGCGCGTCGGGTTCGACTCGGAAAGGTCGACGATCGGCGTCCCGGTCGCATGGAGCACGTCGACCGCGCGGGTCAACGCGTTGGGTAGTGAGTGGGGCGGAAGTCGTGGGAAGAATGTCACCAGCGAGCCAGTGCTGAATACTCGAGCATCTGCGTCTCGAGATCGCACGGGTACGAAATCTCCACGTCAACGATCGCTCCCTGGTCGTCGTACGTCGCGGACAGACGTGGCATGACGAACGCCGTGTAAGACGGCAATTGGAGCCGATCGACACGGGCCACGATTTCATCGCGGAGGGCCGATTCGAAATGAACGCCGTACTGTTCGAACAGCGCGCGAGCAGCGTCGTAGTCGCCCTCGCCCTTGATACGCTGCACCTCGGCCAGAAGTCGAGCGACGCCAGCGCGGAATGCGTCGGCGTCAACCATCACGAAGAACGTCTTGGCCTCCCGCTGGCGGACCTCTATCGCAGACGTGTGCGCCCTCAGCCAGTTGACGATCATTTGGCGATTGCGCATGTGGTCCTCCTCGAGCTGAGTGCCTTGGCGCACCCGCCGCAGTTGTACCAGCGCGCCGCGCGTGTAGTGTTCGTACTCTGCCAGGACGATCTCGTTGCGGTGTTCCGCGGGCATGAGTCCGAGCTCTACAAGCCTGGGATCGGGAAGAAAGTACAACGCGACCAGATCGGCTCGCGATTCCTCGATGGCCGAATATTGCTCCTTGAGCAGCTCGTGCGGTGGTGTATCGACATGGTCAGCCATCCGGCCCGAGCCATGCCCAATGACCTCGTGCATCTCCGTCGTCAGCTCTTGAGAGAACGCGCCCCACTTCTTGGCTCGCTCGGCCTCCTCGTCGCTCCAGGAGAACTCGGTGCGCATGGCCTCCGGAGTGGATCGCTCATACGCGTCGTTCACGTTGGCGAGCGATACCGACTTGCTGCCGTGGTTCTCGCGGATGGCCTGGTCGTTCGGCAAGTTGATGCCGACCGGTGTGATCGGGCCCGAGTCCCCCGTTTCGACGAGCACATCGATCGCCCGGGCGGTCACGCCGAGGACTTCGGGCTTTCGGAAGCGCGAGTCCCAAGGCATATGGTCCTCGAACCACTGGGCGTTGGCCGCGAGCGTCTCGATCTTGCGTGTTCGCTCGACGTTGACGTAGCACACCATACCTTCCCACGCGCCCTTCGTGCCACGCGCGTCCATGTAGACTTCGACGAAGCCGTTGATGGTGTCGACGTTCGATTCTTTGTCACGCACCCAGGCAATGTCGTAGGCGATGCGGTCGTCCTCTGCGCCGCTTTCATAGAAGCGGATCAGTGCCCGGATCGCATTCGCCGTTGCAGGAGGGGCGTACGGGACCGCGGCGCGCAAATGACCGACGATTCGGGTGATCTCGGCGTCGTACGTGCCGCCGACTCTGTAGACTTCTTCAATCAGGCGTCCTTCCCGCTTCACGAGTCGTGAGTTGAGCCCATGTCGCTCGCGAAACCCTTTGAGATCGCTCATCGACACGCCGACGTACAGGTTGTTTGCGCTCGCCTGCAAGATGTCCAGGCCTGGCCCCGGCGTCTTGCTAGTCACCACTGGATCCGTCGCCGGATCAAAAAACATCGGTCCAAGTCGCCTAACGAGGTCTTCGGCAGTCTCGCCCGGCAACCGGGGGAGAAAGGCCCCCGCCTTCTCGACGGTCAGGACGGCCTGAATAAGCTCGTCGAAGGAGACCTTGAGCAGGAATTTCCGGGCCGTGATGTTGTTGTAGGGGCCGCTGTTGATCCAGAAGAGCTTCGCATAGCAGCGTATCGCTTCGAGAACAGGCGGTGCGATGTCTTTGCCGTGTAGAAGGATGGCCTCGAGCAGCGCACGCATCTCGAGGTTATGGGCATACCTTTGGTCGTAGTAGATGTCGCGACCCGCAAGGGCCGCCAAATACAGGTGCCAGGCGAGGACCTTGTCCTTCAGAGGCAACGACGCAAACCCGTCTGCGTAGAGCTGCACAACGGCGACGTCCTCGACGCGCTCTAGCAAGTAGCGACGCACGTTATATCTCTATCGTCTCGCGGTGGCTTGGCGTATACGGCTTCCAGCCCAACCGCTCCTCAATGAGTCCTTTCAACGCGTCCATTGGCCTTGGTTCGCCGTGAACCAGGCACAGCCTTCCGGGCGCTCCTGGCAACGTCCCGAGCCAACGAAGGATCTCGGCGCGGTCGGCGTGTGCCGACATTGAGTCGATCTTTGCAATGCTGGCGCGCACCGGAATGTCTCGCCCATGCATTCGCACTTCGGCAGCACCATCGACGAGACTTCGGCCGCGTGTGCCAGCGGCCTGGTAGCCGGCGAACAGAATGGTGTTCTTTGGATCCGGCAGCGCGGCAGCCATGTGGTGTAGCACACGGCCGCCGGTGGCCATGCCGCTCGAGGAGATCACGATGGCGCTCCGGTGGCTAGCGGTGAGCTCCTTCGACTGCTGTGACGATGCGATGACCTGGAATCGCGCGGTGGCAAATGTCGCGACTCCTTTCCGCGTCGGCCGTATGTCGGGATCGAGCTCGGCCACGCGTGAGGAGTAGTGCTTCAAAACCTCAGTTGCCATGGGGCTGTCCACGTATACCGGCAGTGCGGGGATGCGCTTTTCGCTCTCGAGTTGGCGAATCCAATACAGGAGCTCCTCTACGCGCCCAATCGCAAACGCCGGGATGATGACCTTCCCCCCACGCGATGTTGTCTCGCGAATGATTGTGGCAAGCTCTTCGCCATTGTCGGCGGGCGCATGGTCCCGATCGCCGTAAGTCGACTCTACGAGCATCACGTCTGCAGAAACGGCGGCAACCGGGTCACGTAGCACTGGCCGGTCGTAGCGACCGAGGTCCCCGCCAAAGAGAATCCTCCGACCACCGCTCAACCGGGTCAGAACGTACGCAGCCCCCAGCAGGTGACCAACCGGGATGAATTCGACGGTGATGCCCGGAGCGATCTCGACCTGACGGTTGTACTCGAGTGCGTGGAAATGCGTGAACGCGCGATGCGCATCCGCTTCGTCATACAACGGCAGCGCGGGCTGGTGCTTCGAGTAACCGTGCCTGTTGGCCTGACGAGCGTCCTCTTCCTGAATCTTTCCGGAATCGGCAAGCACGATGCGGCTTAGATCCATTGTGCCGCCGGTGCAAAAGACGCGCCCGCTGAAGCCGGCCTTCACGAGCTTCGGCAAGTACCCGACGTGGTCGAGATGCGCGTGGGTCAGCACAATCGCGTCAACGGAGGATGGAGGAATTGGGAACTCTTCCCAGTTTCGAAGTCGCAGTTCCTTCAATCCCTGGAACAGTCCACAGTCGAACAGAACACGCGTTTCGCCGTGCTTCAGAAGGTATTTGGAGCCGGTTACAGTCCGGGCGGCACCAAGGAATGTCAGATCAGCCACAAGAGACGACGATATCAGGTTTCTATTGGGCCACCCCGAGGTCTCGACCCAGTGCGCGAAGTCCGGTGCTAATCTTTCCACATGGATAGACGCTTTCGTCTCGCCGCGACGTACCTTGCCCTTGCCTTCTTCGCTGTCGTGGCGGCAGCCCAGGAGCCTCAGGGAAGGCTGACGATCGATGTCATTTACGATCCGCAAACCCGCGTCAGTTTCAGTGGTTCGCCGCCCACCGACTTGACCTGGCTCAACGCGGACGCCTATTTGTGGACCAGAAGAGAGGCGCGAGGGTACGAGTGGCTGAAGGTCGATGCGTCAACGGGCCAATCGTCTTCCCTCTTTGACGCCGACCGGATGGAATCCGCTTTGGCCTCTGTTTCAGGTGTGACTCGCGAGGAAGCCTCATTGCTGGCGCACTCGAGCGAGCTTGTCCTCAACCCGACGCGAACCGGGACTCTCGTCACGATCGCAGACGACCTGTACTTCTACGACTTCCAAGTGTCACGAGTCGCGCGGCTGACGAAGACCCCGGGGCCCGAGGAGGAACCAACCTTCAGTCCAGACGGCCGGTTGGTCGCCTTCGTGCGTGCCAACAACCTCTACGTCGTCGACATCGCGTCGCAAAACGAGCAACCGCTGACAGCGGACGGCAGCGGCGAGGTGTTGAACGGCAAGCTGGACTGGCTGTATCAGGAAGAGATTTACGGACGCGGGCGTTTCCGTGGGTACTGGTGGAGTCCTGACTCGTCACGCCTGGCATTCCTGCAACTCAACGAGCGCCCAGCGCCTGATTACACGGTGGTCGACCACATCCCCTATCGTCCGGCGCTCGAGGTTACTGACTACCCGAAGGCTGGTGATCCAAACCCCACGGTCAGGCTTGGCGTGGCGCGGGTCAACGGAGGAACGCCGACGTGGGCGGACGAAAGCACCTATTCCGGAGTGGAGTACCTGATTGTCAACGTTGCGTGGACCGAGGACTCGAAGCAGGTCGTGGAGTTGGTGCAGAACCGCCAGCAGACGTGGCTCGACCTCAATCTCGTGGATGGCTCAACCGGTCGCCCACGAACCGTGTTCCGCGAAACCACGAAGGCATGGGTAAACGAGAACGGCACACCGATTTGGCTCAAGGATGGATCCTTCCTCTGGATCAGCGAACGAAGCGGATTCAGGCATGTGTATCAGTACCGCGTAGACGGCGGCCTGATGCGCCAGGTCACGAATGGACGTTGGGATGTTCGCACGCTCTACGGAATCGACCAGAGCAGCGGCCTTCTCTATTTCGCGTCTGCAGAACGCAGCCCGGTGGATGAGGACGTCTATCGGATCAGGTTGGATGGCACCGGCCTGACTCGCATTTCGCAGGCGGAAGGTACGCACCGGGCGACTTTCAACCCGTCCTTTACGCAATACATCGACGTGTGGAGCGACGCGAGCACACCGCCGCAGGTCAGACTTCATCGATCGGACGGCCGGGAGCTTCGGGTGATCGACGCGAACCCACCTCGCGCACTCGCCGATTACCGACTGGCGCGGCCCGAGTTCGTGAAGGTCAAGACTCGCGACGGCGTCCTCATGGACGCAATGATGATCAAGCCCCCCGATTTCAACCCGGCGCGGCGCTACCCGGTATACCAGTTCACGTACGCCGGGCCAACGCAGTCGGTCGCGCGCAACCAGTGGGGTGGGTCGCAGTACATGTTTCATCAGATGCTGGCCCAGCACGGCGTGATCGTCTGGATGCTCGATAACCGCAGCGCGAGCGGCAAGGGCGTCGAGTCGCAGTGGGCCGTCTGGGGCCGGCTCGGAGAGCTGGAGCTACAGGACTTGGAAGACGGGATCTCGTGGCTCAAGCAGCAGCCGTATGTGGACGCGTCTCGAATCGTCTTGAGCGGCTGGAGCTACGGCGGCTTCATGACCGCCTACGCGATGACGCACAGTACGAGCTGGGCCGCGGGAATCGTTGGGGCGCCCGTTACCGACTGGCGAGACTACGACTCCGTGTACACAGAAAAGTACATGAAGCTGCCTCAGGAAAACGAAGACGGCTATCGAAGAACCGCGCCGCGTTTCGCCGCCAGTACGCTGCACGGGCAAATGCTGCTCATTCACGGAACTATGGACGACAACGTGCACATGCAGAACTCCGTCCAGTTCGCCTACGAGCTGCAGAAGGCCGGCAAGCCGTTCGAGTTGATGATGTATCCCCGATCACGTCATGGGATCACTGATGCGCGCCTCAACAAACACCTTCGACAGCTGATGTTTGATTTCGTGATGCGAACTGTAGGAAACCGGGTTTAGTTTTCCCCTGAAGGCTCTTCGGAAAACTAAACCCGGTTTCGTTTCCTGCTAGCGGAGGTGCCTGCCTCCGTCCACTCGCACCGTCTCCCCGGTGATGAAGTCACTTTGGATCAAGCCAACCACGGTCTTCGCGATCTCGGTTTCGCCGCCCCAACGCCCGAGCGGTGTGGCTCGTTCCACGGCTCGGAACGTTCGGTCCGAGGTTCCGGCCGGGGCGACAATCGGGCCGGGCGCAATCGCGTTGACGAGAATCTGATCGGCGGCAAGCTCTAATGCGAGTGCCTCGGTAAGTGCGATAACTCCGGCCTTGGCCACGTAGTACGGTAAGTAGCCTTGATAACGGGGCCGCCCACTTCGCGCGACCCAATCCGAACAATTGATGATGCGGCCGCCACCGAGCCGTCTCATGTGGCGAACCGCCGCCCGCGCGCACAACCAAGCCGCGCGCAGGTCGACACCAAGCGTGGCGTCCCAATCCTCAACGGAAAGGTTGTCGAATGATGTCTTGACGTAGACGGAGGCTAGGTTGATCAGAACGTCGAGTCTCCCCAGCGCTTGGGCGGCCTGATCGACGACGCGCCCGCAGACGTCGGGTTCGCTGAGATTCCCTTGTACGACGTGCGCAGCCCGGCCGAGGGCCCTTACGGCGGCGGCGGTCTCGGCAGCTTCAGTCCGTGACGTTCGGTAGACGAGGGCGACGTCGGCCCCGCATCGAGCGAGTTCTTTGGCCACGGCGATGCCGATGCGCTTGCCCCCGGTGATAAGCGCGACCCGTCCATTCAGCTCCATCGGCCCACTATACCCGCCGGACCTGAGGTCCTCGACGTGGCGAGAGTCGCACAGGGACCGAAAGGGCTTTCTTCACACGTAAGCCTCGCGGGCGTGAATCACCCGTAACCCCTTGATTCAACTTGGCCGCGGGCTGGTCCACTTCCTGCTGAATGACTCAGAGCGTCTCCCAAGACGCATCAGAAACCGTTCAGCCAAGACCGACTCCTCGCGCGACCGGCGAGGAGAGATCCGGGGGCAACTGGCCATTCGTCAGTAGAAGCCCGGACGTGTGCGTCGCGTCCCCGCCGTGGCGCACACGCTTTTCTAAAAGCCCATCCAGCTCTGTCGGTGCTTCAGGTTTAGGATGGGTGGGTGTGGACACACATCGCTCTCGCCCTCTTCATGTGTGCGACATCCCTTGTTGCGGCACGTCCGCTTCAGCTGGCGCTCGACCGGCGCGCGCTCGAGGAAGCGATCGCCATCGGACAGTCGTCAATTGAGAGCGAGCGGAGTCGCTTTCACGCGCCGTATCGTGTTTTCGTCGCTCGGCCACCCGTGGACTATCTCGACATCGTGACGCCGTTCAGGCGTGTTGTGCTCGCCGCTGAAACGCGCGCGCGTCTTGGCGACCGTCGCTTCGGACAGGCAGACGCCCTGAAAGTCTTGGAATCCGCTCCAATGATGATTGGTGTGCACGTGGAGCTGACTTTCCACCCGCTCAACACGTATGTCGGCATACCTGAGTACCAAGTAACGCTGGCTCGGCCAGGCGGTGAGCCGGTACAACCTTCAACGATCGAGCGCGTAGCGCGATTTGGTCCGCGTATGGAAGGCAATCCCCTTCCGTTCCCCTTTTCGGGTTCGCCACCGTCGCTTCCGGGGCGCAGCCTTCCGATGCTGGGCGCCACTGTTGTCGCGGCGTTCGACGCCGGCCGACTCGCTCCCGGCAGCATCTACGACATCGCCTTCAGCGAGGCCCGAAAAGAGATCGCGCGTGTGAAGATGGATTTGGGAGGGCTGCGGTAGGGCGTGTGGGGCCTTGAGACAGGCAGTGGGCAGCGACGATTCGCTGCCCACTGCCTACTTGTCTTTTCCGACTTGCGACTTGCGCCTCTTACGAGAGGACCTTCACCACAACTCGGCGGTTCTGGGCTCGACCATCGCGCTTGTTGTTCGGCGCGACTGGCTTCGTTTCGCCGTAGCTGATCACGTTGATCTTGTGGAGCGGCACCTGGTGCTGCTCGTAGAGGTACCGCTTGACGGCTTCTGCGCGCTCCATGCCGATCTTCTCGTTCAACACTGCGTCACCGACGTTGTCGGTGTGGCCTTCGATTTCGATGAAGATGTTCTTCGATTCGCCCTTGAGCTGGCCGACGACCTGGTCCAAACGGGCCTTGGCGGCATCCGGCAGTTCGGTTTTGCCAAACCCGAAGTTACCCTGGTCTTCGCTGAGGGTCACCTCGAAGATGAGCTTCCGAGCTGCCGCGGAGGTCGTGGCGAGGTCGGTAGCCACCTGGTCCACGCGCGTGCCAACCTGGCGTGCGCTGTTGGCTGCCGCATCGGCCGCGGTGCGCGCTTCCGATGCGGATTTCCCGGCCGCCTCGGCCTTTTGATCGACGACGCCAACTCGCTGATCAACAACGCCGATCCGCTCCTCGTTCTTGCGAGTGCGCTCCTGCGTCTCTTCTACCGTGCCGGTCAAGGTGTCGACCTTCGCGTTAACGGTGCCAACCTCGGTCCGGACGAACTTCTTCGTAGCGCACGCAGGGGCAACCGCCACTGTAAGCGCCAACAACGACGCTGTAACAAGACTCTTCCGCATGATGTTTTCTCCTCGTCTCAACGTGAACAGATCAACTAGCTTCCGCTTCGGGGCGGGCTCGTCAGGTAGCCGCTCCGCGCGTGCACACTCAGGTTCTTCTTCCGCGTACGAATCTCGAGCGGGTGCCATCCGGGGCGCTTACCCGGCTCGAAAGTGATCAAATACTGATAACGAAGCTCTGCAAACAGGTCTTGAACGGCGTCCACTGCCTGTGCCGGTATGCTTGCAAAGCGCATGTCACCGCCGGTCCACCTCGCGAGGTCTGCGAGCGACGCCGTTTCCGCTACTCTCCCGTCAGTCTGAATCACTGCCAATTCACCGCCGGGGTGATCGGCCGGATTGACCACGGCGAGTAAGTAGACGGGAACATCAATCGCGCTGGCAATACCGGAGACTTGGCCCGGAGACATCTTGCTGCTCGTATCAATGCCGTCGGTTACTACGAGAAGAGCGCGATGACGGTTGGCTCGTTCGCCGACTGTCTTTGCCGTCTGGCCAATCGCGTCATAGAGAGACGTGATGCCCCAGGGTTTCCCTTTCAAACTCACCCGATGAATCAAGTCCAAGTCTGTGGTGAACGGAACGACTTCCTGGAGCGACGAATCGAACGTAAAGAGCGCAGCCTCGTCGGCATGTGCATGGAGGTTCTTCATCGCGATCAGTACGGCTTCGCGGGCCCGATCCATGTTGCCGCCCACCGCCATGCTTCCGCTGATGTCCAGCAATACGGCAAGGCTAATCGGTGAGTCGCCGGAGTAGAAATCTCGAATCTGTGTGCGGGCACCCGAGTCCAAGACCTCGAAGTCGGACTTCTGGAGGTCACGCACCACCTTGCCCCGGCTATCCCGCACCGACGCCGTCACCGTGACTACCTCGACCCCAGTTCTGAACACAATCTGAGGTTCGCTCGCCTTCTGCTGATCCTGGGCGTAGGTGGCCCTGCCGCCGCCGGCGGCCAACGTTAAGGCCAAGAAGAGGGGAAAGGAGCAACCCACGGCCAAGAGATGTATCAATGGTCTTGCCATAACCCTCGTCCATTTAGAATCAATCGTTTACGGAGACAACGTTCAATTAACTCAATGCTAGAGCTTCGTAAATGTGTAAATCCTACATGATTATCTACTTGATACAGGGTTCTCGCGTGTATTAGCGTGCATTTGACGATGCGGTAATCCGACGTTTGCTATTTGCAGTCAATGGTTTATCAGGTGCTCTGCCGGTTTTGACAAACGCACGTAGTTCGCGAGCAGCCGCTTTCCCAAAGATGCGCACCATTGCCTGATCTGTCGTCAAATGGCCTGCTTTCTTACGTTTCTTGACTGTCATGCGTGATACACCACAGGCGACTGATCTGCTCGGAATGCTCGATGCCTCCGAAACGGATCTCGAGTGCCGGAGCTATCTGGCTGAACTCCGCTGGCCAGAAGGAGTGGTCTGCCCTCGTTGTGCCGCGACGAGCGTCAGCCGTCTCAAAGCAAGGAGGGCCTTCGATTGCAACACCTGCCGATATCAGTTCTCGGTCACAACGGGCACTTTCTTTCATGATTCGCATCTCCCCCTGGCCAAATGGTTCCTCGCGATCTTCATAATCTGCGAGTCGGAGAGACGGTTTAACGCCCGTCAACTCAAGCGGTTGCTTGGAATCAGTTACAAGACAGCATGGTACCTCGGCGATCGCATCGGAGCGGCGAAAGTGGACGTACGCTCCGAGCAATCGAGCGGCCCGTACTTCTTCCGCGATGTTGTGCAGCGACTCCTGGATGTAGGGAAATTCGACGCGCTCCCTTTAAGATGAAGCATGCCTGCGAAGACGTCTCCCTCGGTCCCCGTGGCCGCGAAAGTGGGCCGCTTCTCCTACGCAATCCGCAATATCGTTGCGGAGGCGAAGGCAGTCGAGGCCCGGGGGACCCGGGTTCGTTACCTGAACATCGGCGACCCGGTGGCCTTTGGGTTCAAGACGCCGGCGCACATCGTCGAAGCCGCGACCCGCGCGATGGTGGACGGCCACAACGGCTATTTGCCGTCGCAGGGGCTTGCCGTCGCGCGCGAAGCGGTCGCCGCCGACTACGCTGCTCATGGGGTGCCGGTGTCCGCGGACCGGGTACTGATTACGACTGGCACGTCGGAAGGAATCGAGCTCGCCCTGAATGCGCTGATCGATCAGGGTGATGAGGTGCTCGTGCCGTCACCGACGTATCCGCTCTATACGGCGGTGTTGGCGAAGATTGGGGGCCAACCGCGATACTACCGAACCGACCCGGCTCGTGACTGGCTGCCTGACCTTGATCACCTTCGCGGCCTGATCACTTCGCGGACGCGGGCACTCGTCGTCATCGACCCGAACAACCCGACAGGCGCGGTCTATCCGGAACCAGTACGGCGCGCGCTCATCAATGTCGCCGAAGAGCACGACCTGACGATTCTTGCCGACGAAGTGTACGGCGAGCTCGGGTTCGACGGACCTGTGCCGTTGCTGGGCACGCTCGATAGAGATGCACCCATCATCTCTTTCTCCAGCTTATCGAAGGGCTACATCGCACCAGGTTGGCGCACTGGATGGCTTGTCGTGGGTGCTACCCCCCGGCTGAACGATGTGCTTGCGGCGATCAAGAAGCTGGCTGACGGCCGTCTGTGCAGTCCAGGTCCGATGCAGTACGCAGTGGCACCGGCGCTGACCGGGGATCGCTCACACCAACCTGTGTTTCGCGCAGCGCTGGCCGCACGAGCACGGATGACGACAGAGATGCTCAACGCCATTCCGGGAATGCGATGCGTGTCACCGCGCGCGGCCTTCTACGCGATGCCGTCGGTCTCGCTACCCTCGGGTCGAACCGACGAAGACTACGTGCTCTCACTGCTTCGCCAGACAGGAATCCTCTGTGTCTACGGGTCTGGGTTTGGCGTTCCAGCCGAGCACGGTTGCTTCCGGATCGTTTTTCTTGCCGATCTCCCGGAGCTGAAGAGCATCTACTCCGATATCGGTGCCTTCACGCGCGAATACCTGTCGCGCGGCTAGGTTCATGCTCGAGGCCCTCGCCAGGCTGCGTGCGTGGCATGCGTGTGCGGCCTATGCGGTTATCGCTCTCGCGGCAACGTGGCCCCTCGCCCGCGGCTTGGGGAGCGACGTGGCCTGGGACCTGGGGGACCCGCTGTTGGTCATGTGGGCGCTCGCGTGGAATTGCTCGCAGCTCCTCTCGATTCTTGGGGGAGATCTCTCCCGAATTTCATCGTTCTTCGACGCGAACATCTTTTACCCGACGCCGCTAGCTCTGGCTTACTCGGAGCACTTCTTCGCACAAGCTGTCCAGGTCCTCCCCATCTACGCGCTGACGAAGAATCCCCTTCTTTGCTACAACTTGCTCTTCCTCTCGACGTTCGTCCTGTCGGGCGTGGGCGCGTTCCTACTCGTCCGTGAGCTGACGGGAAACGCGACGGCTGGTCTCGTCGCGGGTCTTCTCTTCGCGTTCGCACCTTACCGGATCCCGCAGTCGTCGCACTTGCAGGTGTTGTCGTCTCAATGGATGCCCTTCGCGCTTTATGGGTTCCGTCGCTACTTCGAGACGCGCCGAATAAGACCGTTGGCCGGAGCGGCGGCGGCACTCGTTGTCCAGAATCTCTCGTGCGGGTACTACTTCCTCTACTTCTCGCCTTTCGCTGCCGCCTTCGTCGTCTGGGAGATCGCAAGTCGGCATCTCTGGCGCAATGTCACGGTGTGGTGGCAATTAGGCGCCGCCGCCACCGTGGTGCTGGCGTTCACCGCCCCGTTCCTACTGCCGTATGCGGTGGTCCGCGATCAGCTGCAACTGAGCAGAGCCACGGGCGAGGTCATACGCTACTCGGCCGATGTGTACTCGGTACGCGACGGCTTTTAGCGAACAGCCCATCTGGGGACCTCTCGCGCAAGCGTTTCCGAAACCCGAGGGCCAGTTGTTTCCCGGCCTGGTAACGCTCGTGCTCGCCGCGATAGGCCTACTGAATGTGCGGGCTGGCAACCGGCCCTCCTCCGATGGTCGCCGGCGAGATGCCCTGCCCGTTTGGCGACGATGGTTAGTGCGCGCACTTGCAGGGGCCGTACTTCTTCACCTCGTCGCCATTACTGCAGCGTTGCTCTATCGACGCGTCGTGTGGGGAGTGGGGCCGTTCGTTCTTCAGATCGGCAATATCAATCGCCTTCTGGTTCAAGAGGCGATCCTCGTCGCCGTCTGGTTGATCCTCTCGCCGCCCACTCGCGCACGCGCGGCGACGTTCATGAGCTCGCGCGGTTTCTTCGCGGCTGCGCTCCTGGCAGCGATGTGGCTCTCTCTTGGCCCTTCGCCGCAATCGCTGGGACGTCCCCTCAACCTTGTTGCGCCCTATCGATTCCTCTATGAGTACGTTCCCGGTTTCGAAGGTGTTCGCGTTCCAGCCCGTTTTGGAATGATTGTTGTGCTCATGCTTGCAGTACTCGCCGGGTTTGGCGCGAGCAGGTTGGCGCATCTTCGAGGAGCCACGGCCGCGCTGGTCATCGCCTGCGTCGCATTTCTCGCGGAGGGCCTCGTCGTCCCCTTCGTGGTGAATGGCGCGACACCGCCTGAGGGTTATCACGTACCTGAACCCCGTCTCTATCGTCCGGCCCGAGCACCGGCCATATATGCGGCGGTCGCGCGAGAGCCAAGCGATGCGGTCCTTGCGGAGCTGCCGCTAGGCCATCCTGACTTCGACCTGCGCGCGATGTTTTACTCGGCAGTTCACTGGCGGAAGTTACTCAATGGTTACAGTGGCTTTTTTCCGGCACACTACGGGCAATTGCGCGTCGCGCTCAACGACGTGCCACGACAACCGGATCTCGCATGGCAAGCCGTGCGCACCACCGGAGCCACACACGTTCTAATTCACGAAGGCGCCTATCTCGGCGCCGATGGGCCCCTGACGAGTTCCGCCTTTCGCGAACGCGGCGCGGTCGAGATCTTCCGAAGCCAGGGAGACGTTCTCCTGAAACTGCCCTAGGAACCGCGGCGGGAACCGAGCAGCCAACACACAGACGCCCGAATGGCTCACGTATACTTGCCGTCCTATGCGCCCGAGTTCGCTGGCGTATCTCGAGGAAGAGCTCGACGCCCTTCGTGCTCAAGGTCTGTTCCGCCGTCCGAGAGTGCTCGAGGGCGAGCAAAAAGCGCACGCGACGTTCGATCGCCGGTCGGTCGTCAATTTGTCATCGAACAACTATCTCGGACTCACCACGCACCCGCATCTGCGGCAACGCGCGCTCGACGCGCTGCATACACTGGGCGTCGGCACCGGTTCAGTACGCCCCATCGCGGGCACGATGGACATTCATGAGGAACTGGAGCGCCGCCTAGCCGTCTTCAAGCGGACCGAGGCCGCGGTCGTCTTTCAAAGTGGGTTCACGGCAAACTCAGGAACCGTGTCGTCGATCCTCGGGCGTGACGATGTCATTGTCTCCGACGAATTGAATCACGCGAGCATCATTGACGGGGCTCGGCTGAGCCGAGCGACGATCAAGGTCTTTCCGCATCGCGACACAGCCGCAGCGCGCAAGATCGTCGAAGCCTTGCCGCGCACCCAGCACACCCTTATCATCACCGACGGCGTCTTCAGCATGGACGGCGACCTCGGGCCGTTGCCCGAGCTCTGCACACTCGCCGAAGAGTATGGTTGCATCATGATGGTCGACGATGCGCACGCCAGCGGCGTCTTTGGCGAGAATGGCCGCGGCACGATCGATCATTTCGGTGTGCACGGACGAGTCGACGTGCAGGTCGGGACCCTGTCGAAAGCGATCGGGGCACTCGGCGGGTACGTCGCCGGGTCGAGCTCGCTCATCGACTTCCTGCGCCACCGAGCGCGCCCCTTTCTGTTTTCGACGTCGCACCCGCCAGCTGTTGCCGCGACATGCATTGCCGCGCTCGACGTGCTCGAAACCGAGCCTCAGTGGATCGCGCGGCTTTGGGACAACACTCGGCTGTTCAAGACCGGGCTACAGGCTATCGGCTTGAATACGGGCAGTAGCGAAAGCCCGATCACGCCCGTCATCGTGGGAGACGGCGCCCTTGCGATGAAACTGTCGGACCGACTCTTCGAGGAAGGCGTGTTCGCGCAGGGTATCGGCTTTCCCACTGTGCCGCATGGGAAGGCCCGCGTGCGCACGATCGTGACGGCCACACATACGCGGGATGAGTTGGAATTTGCGCTCGACCGGTTCAAGAAGGTCGGCGCTGAGTTGGGGCTGGTCTGACGCATGTCCGTTCCTCCGCTCCCGCGAACGCCAGGTGGCAACAGCCGATTCTTCGAGGCCTACACGCAGGGCCTCACCACGACGGCCCTCGAGCGTCTTTTTACTCGCGACACGCCCGAGGCGTATCGTTTCTTCTCGCGCCACATCGATTTTGATGAGCTGAAGAAGCTCCCCTGGCATCGTCGTGCCCTCGCGCACTGGCGGCTCTTCTTCCTGGCCTTCACGCTCAAGCTGACGCCAGCCAGGCGTGCAATCTACGCTGCCTCGCTGCTGCTCACTTTGGTTGGCTTGGTTGAGCTCTTCCGTGAAGTGCACTTGTTGCTCATACCGCACCCCGCTTTTGCACCTGGCACACTCTGGTTGCTCGGCGGCTTCCTCCTTCTCAATCTACTCGTCTTGCTCGAGGTCGCGGACCGCCTCTCGCTCAAGAACGACCTCGAGATCGCTCGACAGATTCAGCAAGCCATGCTGCCTCGCGCGGCCTATCAGTCGCCGGGCATCGAGGCGTTCGGCATGACTCGGCCAGCCAATACCGTGGGCGGCGACTTCTACGACATCATCCCGCTACCAGATGGACGGCTATTGCTCGCTCTCGGTGACGTCGCGGGCAAGGGCAGTCCGGCGGCGCTGCTGATGGCGCTCTTCCTCGCGATGATGCGGACGCTCGTGGACGAGCACCTCGAGGGAGCCGCACTGATGGCGCGACTCAATGCGCAGATTGTGAAGCAGGCACCAACGTCGCGGTTCGTGACGGTGTTTCTGGCAACGCTGAATCCCTCGACTGGAGACCTCGTGTACGTCAACGCCGGGCAGAACCCGCCCCTGCTAAGGCGTGCATCCGGCTCGTACGAACGATTGCGAGCCGGCGGCATGGCCATCGGAATGTTCGAGCACGCTACCTACACCGCCGGCCTCGTCGACATGAATCAAGGAGACGTCATCGTCATGTACAGCGACGGCATCACCGAGGCCGAGAACACCGGCGGGCAGCCTTTCGATGAAATCGGGGTCCAAACGGTCATGGAAGCTCCAGGGTGGGCATCAGCCAAGGAGCTCGGATGGGCGATGTTCGTAGCCGTCGAACAACATACGCAGGAGCGCAAGCTCTTGGATGACCTCACGATTCTCGTCGCTCGCCGGCTCCCACCGCTGCCCATCGTCACGTAAGATCTGGGTAGCTCCTCCGCCATGACCAGATGGGTCTTCGTGCTCGCGTGCGTTCTCGCCTCCTCGACCGCACTGCACGCGCAGGCGCCCGACCGCGATGGTGTGTCGACACTGCTCAACCGGCTCGAACAGACGCTGACCAAGGCAGATCGATCGAGCTTCCCTTCACTGTTTGGGCCGCCCATTGACGAGTTCCGGATTCAACAGCTCATAACCGATCTGTTCATCGGCGGTTCGGTCCGCACTGTGGTTCGAGAGCGCGACCGAGCACAGCTTGAAGGCGTCCCCGAGGGCGAAGGGAACCGCCTGGTCGTAGAGTTCTTCAGCGAAACACGCACTCGAGCGAAGATCCTGACCGCGAATGTGGACGTGCGCCGCCCTCCTAGCGGCGGCGTCGATTCGTGGCGCATCGTGGGCATGGAAGGACTAACGTCGGTTGAAGGTCTCCACAAGCTGCGCTTGAACACGGCGAAGCAGTTCTCCGCTCGACGACTCCAAGTCACATCTGAAGACCTGGTGATATCCCTTGAGGAAGGCACCGTGTTTCTCGTCGAGTGCGACGAAGGGGTTACAGGCCTGGTACTCCTTGGCCGCGGCGAGATGCGGTTTGCTCCCGCGCCTCGGACTGAGCGAGGGCAGCTCCGCATCTTCTCTGGCAATGAGACGCTGAACACGCCATTTGACGCCGCCTTCGTTCGCATCAACCCTTCCGACTACGAAGAGCGAGTGACGACCGCGAGCCTGACGGAGACCCCGACCCAGCCTAGGCTCGCCCGGCGCGCCCAGGACGTCTTTGCTCGTGAATCTCCGAAGTCATTCAGCCTGGATCTTCGGGATTTCAGTCGCGACACCTGGCACCTGCTGCCGCCGGCGGAGGACTTTCTCGCGGAAGTGGATACACGCCGCTACGACACGCTCACGTACACGCGATCGTCCTCGCAAGCGGAGGACGTGAGCCTCTTTCAGCGGGACGATCGGCGAACGATCGTGCTTTATCCGTCGGTAGCAAAGCTCGCCGCGCGGGGACGCTTCTATAGCGACGATCTGCTCAGGGACTTCGACGTGTCGGACTACAACATCGAACTGTCGGTCCTTCCGGAAAAGCAGTTCATTCAAGGGCGTGCGCGGATTGCCTTGCGCGTTCGCGGTACGTCGATGACGTCGTTGACGCTCCGTCTTGCGGAATCGTTGGCGGTTACGAGTATTACGAGCGTCGAGTATGGTGCGTTGCTTCACCTGCGGATTCGCAATCAGAACTCGATTCTCATCAACCTGCCACGACCTGCGCCGCAGGATTCTGATCTGACGCTCGTGATCAACTACTCCGGCCAGATCTCGACGCAGGAGCTCGACGTCGACACAGTGCAAGTGTCCCGCGATGGTCAAGAGTCCAACCCGTCGTTCATGACACCCACTGAACCGCACTTCCTCCTCAGTAATCGCTCGTTCTGGTACCCGCAGAATCCCGTGTCTGACTACGCTACGGCGACACTTCGGATCACCGTGCCCGACGGGTATGGGTGCGTGGCCAGTGGACAGCCGGTGCCCACGGGCAACGTCGTCTCGCTGCGCGATCTCCTAACGGCAACTACAGGCACGTCATTCCTCTTTCGCGCGGACCAGCCGCTGCGGTACCTTGCCTTCATCGTTAGCAAGTTCATCCGCGTCGCGGAGCGGACTATCGCGGTTGACAACGCACGGCCCGGCGCCGACATCGATCGCGTGAGCATTGCCGTCGAGACCAATCCGCGTCAGCAGGGGCGCGGCCGCCAGATCGTCGGGCAGATGGAAGACATTATGCGCTTCTATTCGACCCTGGTCGGCGACGCCCCCTATACGACCGCAACGGTGGCGGTGATCGAGAGCGAGCTCCCGGGCGGACACAGCCCGGGGTACTTCGCCGTCATCAACGATCCGCTGCCGAATCCAAACATCTCCTGGCGAAACGACCCTGCCGCATTCGAGAACTTTCCGGAGTTCTTCCTGGCACACGAGTTGGCGCACCAGTGGTGGGGACAAGCCGTGGGCTGGAAGAACTATCACGAACAATGGCTCAGCGAGGGCTTCTCTCAATACTTCGCCGCGCTCTACGCTCAAAAAGTGCGCGGCGATCGCACTTTCAACGAAATGCTTCGGCAATTCAGGCGATGGTCGCTTTCGGAGTCCGACCAAGGTCCAGTGCACCTTGGCTATCGGGCGGGCCACATCAAGAGCGACCTGCGAGTCATGCGCGCCATCGTCTACAACAAGGGCGCGGGCGTGCTGCACATGCTGCGTCGGTTCGTTGGCGACGACGTCTTCTTCAGCGCCCTCAGACGCTTCTATGCCGATCGCCGGTTTCAAAAAGCGGGCACCGACGACCTCGAGCGTGTTTTCGAGGCCGAATCCGGCCTCGTGCTCGACCGCTTTTTCGAACGCTGGATCTATGGCACGGAGGTGCCGCGCGTGACCTATCGGGCGACGATCGGCGACCGCGAGGTAAAAGTCCGATTCGAGCAATCGAGTGAGCTGGTCTTTGACATTCCTGTGACTGTGACGATCGTTTACGCGGACGGGAGGACCAAGGACACCGTCGTGGCCATTACGCAGGCGCATGTCGAGCAATCGATCCAGACCGATGGAGTCGTCCGGCAGGTACAAATCAACCGAGACTCCGCCGCGCTTGCGGAGTTCGATTCGTTGTAGGCGCCGGCACCGTCAAATCGCCCAAGTATCCCTCTGTCGTATCTGAAAGCTTCAGAGACGACCTCCCTCCGTGGGCTGTCTTCGAATGTTGATATGATTTTGGGGGTTATGGAAACGGTCACGCTGACCATCGACGGACAACAGATCACGGTTCAAAAGGGCAAGACCGTCTTGCAGGCGGCTATCGAAGCCGGGATCACTGTTCCGTACTACTGCTATCACCCGGGACTTGGTGTCGATGGATCCTGCCGGGTCTGTGTCGTCAAGATCGAAAAGATGGGGAAGCTGCAGACCTCCTGCTCGACGCTCTGCGGGGACGGCATGGTCGTTCATACGCGCGAGGCCGAGGTCATCGAGGCTCGCGCAGGCATCCTCGAGTTCCTCCTCGTCAATCACCCGCTGGACTGTCCGGTGTGTGACAAGGGCGGCGAGTGCCCGCTCCAGGACTATTCATACGCGTTTGGTCCGTCCGAGAGCCGGATGGATTTTCCTCGGCGCGTGTTCGACGGCGAGGGCGTGAAGGCCGACGTCGACTTCGGCCCAACACTGATGCTCAATCGCAACCGGTGCATCTTGTGCACGCGGTGCGTCCGGTTCATGCGTGAAATCGACAGCGACGCGCAGATCGGTATCGTCGATCGGGGCTACGGAAGCGAGATTGCGACGTTCCGTGAGGAAGGCGTCCATTCTCTGTTGTCGGGCAACCTGATGGATGTATGCCCGGTGGGGGCCATCACCACTAGGGACTATCGCTTCAAGAGCCGGCCCTGGGACAACCCAACAGTCGTAGATACGACTTGCACGCTTTGCGCAAAGGGTTGCAACACGAGCGCGTGGATAAAAGCGAAGCCCGAATGGGCGAAGGGCACGCAGCTGATTCGCATGACGCCGCGCTTCAACCCGGAGATCAACAACTACTGGATGTGCGACATCGGGCGATTCGACTATCACTGGGTCGAAGGTGACCGACGGTTGCGTCGTCCGATGCTGCGCAGCGGAGCACACCTTGAACCGGCCGCCTGGCACGAGGTCGAGCCAAGGCTGCGCGACCGCATTCAGGAAGCAGGGACCGCCGATCCCTCATCTGTGCGGTTCCTGGTCTCTGCCCATGCGGCAACCGAGGAGCTCTTCGTCCTGAAGGATATCGTCGCAGGACTTGTCGGCGTAGACGGGTTGAAGGCTGTCACCGTTACGTGGACTCGCAGCGAGAAGCCGCAGCCGCCCGGCGTGAAGTTCAAGATTTCCGCCGTCAATGCGCCGAACGTGAACGGCGCTCGCGACCTCGGCTACCGGATTGGTCTGGGCAACGACGGTGACGCGGATCTGACCGACCTCCGCTCCGCAGTTGAGGGCGGCCGCGTCAGGGTTCTTTACGTAGTCGATCCGGGCCCGGACGGCTCGATCGGTGACGTCTCCTGGGTGGTGGCATCCCGCCGCAACGGGACCTTGCCAGTGCTGATCGTCCAAGGCGTGGTCATGAGCGAGTTGACCGCCGCCGCCGACATCGTTCTGGCGAGCACGACATTCGTGGAGAAGGACGCGCTGTACACGAACGAGCAAGGCCGTGTTCAAGGCGCGTCCCGCGCGATTGCGCCGATCGGCGAGGCGCGAGAAGACTGGCAGATTCTGGTGAACATGGGACGGTCGCTGGGGCTGGCGCTCAGCTATCAGAGCGCGGACGAGGTCCGCCGAGCGCTCGCCGCGGCAATGCCCGGCGGGCCATACGCGCGCGCGGACAGGGCCGTTTTCGCCAGGCCGGTCCTGGCAAGCAGCTGGTTACAAGCGTCGAACCCATCGGAACGCTGGAAGTGGGACTTCATGTACCAGGACCTGCCGCCGGTCAAGGGACACAACGTCCAAATGGAAGGAGTGGCGGCTCAAGGCACGCCATTCATTCCATTGAAGCCAGTCGAGTAGCGTGGAAGAGAACGTCACTCTGCTCGCGGCGTTTGGGGCCGGCCTTCTATCCTTTATTTCCCCCTGCGTACTGCCGCTCATCCCCGGTTACCTGTCGTACATCTCGGGGCTCTCCCTCGATGAGATGCGCGGCGGCGCGACTGCTCAGGCGGCGGCGACCGTTGCACCAGGCACGAGGCGCCGCGTGATCACGTCGTCGCTGGCGTTCATCTTCGGGTTCTCGCTGGTGTTTATCGCTCTGGGAGCGACCGCGAGCGCGGTCGGGCAGTTCTTGATGCAGCGTCTGCCGCTGCTCAACAGGATTGCAGGCATCATCATCATCGTCTTCGGCCTGCACACCATGGGTGTGTTGCGGATCGAATGGCTGTATCAAGAAAAGCGCGTCCACACGCAGAAGAAGCCGGCAGGCTTTTTCGGCGCCGCGCTGGTGGGCATCGCGTTCGCGTTTGGTTGGACGCCCTGCATAGGGCCGATTCTCGCGGGTATCTTTGCGGTGGCCGCGTCTCGGGACACGGTCGGGGACGGGGTGCAGTTGCTCGCAACGTATTCTCTGGGCCTTGCGGTTCCGTTTTTTGCCACGGCGCTCGCCATCAACCGCTTCTTTACCGCGCTCGCCAAGATTCGTCGTCACTACCACAAGATTGAGCTTGTTTCGGGTGCTCTGCTCGTCGTGATTGGCTTGCTCATCTTCACGAACAAGTTCACAGTAATCGCGCAGTGGTTGACTCCGTACCTCCCGGTCTACTAGCACTCACGACTCCCCCGGACGATCGTCGCCGCACAGCGTTTAACGCAAACGTAACATTCCAGATACCTTCAGGAAATGTGTGTGTCGTACATGTAACGAACTCGTGACGCACCCAACTCTCGCTCTCACGCTTACGTGTACTCTGAGTCTTTTGTCGGCCGTCCCGGGATTCGCGCAGGCTCCTCCGGCGCCGCCGCCACCCACCGCGGCGGCCGAGCCAACGTATCCGAGTGTCCGGATCGGCATGGTGTCGTTTCTCCAGTACGCCGCCGAGCTCGAGAACCGAGACGGGTTCAACACCTTCGACATGACTCGTGGATACATCAACATCAACGGTCAACTCTCGCGGAACGTCCGATTCCGGTTCACGCCGGATATTCGACGCATCACTGACGGGAGTCTGGCGGGAAGCCTGGTGCTGCGCGTCAAGTACGGGTTCTTGCAGGTCGATAACCTCGCGACTCAGGGATCGTGGCTGCGATTCGGTCTGCACCAGACGCCCTGGCTTGATTTCGAGGAACGTATCAACCGCTATCGTGTGCAGGGCACGGTCTTCAGCGAACGGGAAGGTCTTATCCCGGGATCAGGCGACTTCGGGGTCGGCTACCTAACGCCCTTGCCGAGCGGGTTCGGAGAGGTCCAGGCTGGTATCTACAACGGCGAAGGCTTCACGCAGACAGACCTGAACAAGTACAAGAGCGTTCAGGTTCGGCTCACAGTGCGCCCGTTTCCGAAGCGAGGTCTGGCGGATGGACTGCGTATCTCCGCATTTGGGACGGCGGGCTGGTACGCAGAAGGCCAGCCACGTCACCTCGGCATCATCATGGGGAGCTACGAGCACAAGTATCTCGTCGTCACCGTTCAGCAGGTTGCAGCCCTGGAGCGGCCCTTAGCGACGTTCGCGGATGATCTCAACCGCGAGGGCACCTCGATGTTCATCGAGGCACGCCAAGGGCTCGAGGGATGGGCTGGACTCGTGCGCGCGGAAACGTTCGATCCCGATCACGCGCAGCCCGACAATTCGCGTCGTCGGATCATCGGAGGTGTGGCGTACTGGTTCGACTGGACTGGCGTGCATCTCGGCGTTCTCCTCAACCACGAGAGCGTGGACTACGACACCGGCGCGAACAGACCGAACGAGAGCCGGTTGCTGCTGCAGACTCACATCGAGTTCTGATTCACTCGAGGCCGTTCCCCTGGTATTCTGTCGGCGCGACATGCAGAGGCGCGCCTTTCGTATCACGCTGCTTGCGCTGCTCTTCGCCTCAGGAGTTGGCGCGGGTCTTCTGGTTTGGAGCGTCGCGGGGGATGCGCGTGGGCTGACATCCTCCGAACGCTCTGTCGCGGAGCGTCTCGATCGACTCGCGGGGCTCGTGGCCTCGCTGGCCACGGCTCAGCAAGCATACGGAGCGTGGCGCCAGACCGACGAACAGTGGTTCAGACACATCGCCGCGCTGGTCGAGCGTATCTACGCCGAATCGGCCGCGCTGTCGACAGAGATCAGGCCCGGCACACCGTCGCAGCACCTGCGAGACGTCGCGGACGCGTCAGGCGTCATGGTTCAAGCAACAGCACGAGCTCGAGAGAATCTGGGTCTAGGCCGCGATCTCATGGCTGCGGACCTCCTCCTCGGAGAAACACGGGAAAACGTCGAGTCACTATCCACGAGCCTCGATAAGCTGCGGTCCTCCGAAGCGAGCGCCTTCGCCGCTGAGCGCGCAGCTCTCGACGAGCGATCATGGTTGGTTCTGGGGGGCGTTGCTGCGCTGTGGGCCGTCGGGCTCTTGGCGCTGGGGATGACCAGCCAGACCCGAGCGCTGGAGTCGCCGACTGATGAAACAGCGGTCCCGGGACTGGTGCCCGAACCTGCGAACACGCCCTCCGTGGAGGCGCCCTCGATCGATCTTCCTTCGGCCGCGGAATTGTGCACTGCAATCTCCCGAGCAACTTCCGCGGATGCACTGCCGAACTTACTGGCGCGAACCGCCACCATCCTGGACGCTTCAGGGATCATCGTGTGGATGAGCTCCGGTGCAGAGTTGTTCGCGGTGAGCTCGTACGGCTACGAGCCGGGCTTGGTTGATCGCATCAGTCCGATCCTCCAGAATTCTCCCTCTCGCAGCCTCGCTACTGAGGCTTGGCATGCTGGCGAGACCCGCATAGCGGCCGGAGACGCAGGGGCAAATGGGGCGATCGTCGCTCCGATCTGGGGTCCCGTTGCGGGCGTCGGACTCCTGGCGGCGGAAGTGCGCCACGGGCGCGAGAACGACCTGGCCGTACGAGCCGTGATCGAGATGATTGCAGCTCAGCTCGCAACAACGCTCGCACCCTTGCCCGCAGCTGACGAGGAGACTGGAAGGGCCGGCAATGAGTTCGAGCCCCTTACTGAGCTCCCGATGAGAGCCACCGGCGCCTAGAATCCAACTATTGCCTATCGAAGAGCCGTTCCCTCGCCGAAACGTCAAGCGGGAGGACTCAGGACGTGCTCTTCACAGTTTTTCTCTGGACGTTGCTCGCCCAGCAGCCGCGTCTGCAGGCTGCGCCAGCCCAGGCCCAGGCGACAACGCCATCCGCCGCTGACGAAGTGCAGGACGCCACCGCCCTAGCGGCCCTCCAGGCTCGCGTGGCATCCAATCCTGGGGACCATCAGGCGCGGATGTCCATCGCCCTGCTGCATGAGCGCATGGGCTACCCTGGCCGGGCTGAGGCGGTCTACCGGAGCGTCCTGCTCGAGGACCCTACGAACCTCGACGCGATGATGGGGGTCGGGAACACCCTTCTGGCGAGGGACGCGTCGGCTGAAGCCATTGAAATGTTCGAGCGCGCCGATCGGCTGTCGCCAAGGAACCCAGCGGTCCTGAGCGCGCTCGGCCGCGCCCACGATCAAGCTGGCCATTCAGCGATGGGACTTCGCTACCTCGCACTTGCATCGGCACTCGCGCCGACGCCGCCGAATCGTTCTCTGCTCGAAGGGTCGCGGTTGGTCAATCTAAGCCGTGTCGAGTTGCGGGGATTCGGTGAGGACTTCGACGGCGACGTTCCTACGTCGCGCAGCGGAGATCTGACGGTCAACCTGCGTGTCAGCGATCGTCTCCGAGTCTTCGGACGAGGCCAGGTGCAGCGCAAATTCTCGATCACGGACGAACGTGGCGGCGGGGGATTTCAGTGGCGGTGGCTTCCAACGACGACATTCGCAGCACATGCCCTCGTGGGGCCGAGCAATCGAGTGATGCCAGAAGGCGACTATTCCGTCTCCGTCGATCACCAGAATCACTCGGCAAACTGGATGGGAGAGATCAGATACTTCGATTTTCCAGGTGCCAGCGTTGTAATGATGTCACCGGGCGTTGAGTGGTCGGTCAGCAACCGTCTGTCATTTGGCGTGCGATACGCGCTGTCGATAACCGAGTCGAACTTCCTGGGCGACGCTGAACTCGGCCACACCGTCAACCTGTCCTCGACCTACTGGTTGCATCCCAGAGTTGCGTTTACTCTAGGCTACGCCCATGGTGTCGAGAACTTCGAGAACTTCTCGATCGACCGCATCGGAGCGTTTGACGCCAATACGGGTTCGGCGGGTGTGCGTATCGACTTGCAGACGTTGACCTCCTTGCTGGCCGCCTACGATAACCAGTGGCGAAGCGGCGGCGTGGAAATGCGGCGCCTGACGCTGTCGATCACTCAGCGATTCTAGAGCGGGGCCTGAGCCCCGCCCAATGCAATCTTAGATTTCCCGAGAACGTCGACTTTCCGCCGGTCGTGGTGGTCGTGGGCGTTCGGGAATTTCGGCCTTGAGTGTCATTTCCTTGCGTTCCCGCACGATCCGTATGTCGAGTGTTGAACCTGGCTGCGCAGTAAACACCGATTCAGTCACATCAGAAATCGATTCGACGTTCCGACCGTTGACCGCGACAATGACATCTCCAGCCTTGAGCCCGGCGCGAGCCGCAGGCGAATCTTGCTCGACCGACGAGACCAGTACGCCCCGCTTAGCGCCGAAGAATGAGGCCAACTGCTCCGCAAGGGGCGAAAGCATGACGCCGAGTCGCGCGCGTCCGCCTTGCGCCAGAATGTCCGGCTCGATCTCGAACGAAAAGTTTCGTGGCAGGTCTCTAAACTGGCGCTCGATCTCCCTTCCGATCTGCGGGAACGGGCCAAGCGCCATGCGCGCGTCTGGCGTGATGTCGAGCGTCTGACGCGCGCCGTCGCGAACGATCACGCTCTTGACGGCTCGGCCGGCAGGCGTTTCCCGCACGAGCCTCGTCAGGTGACGCGCGCTACGAACTCGGTCGCCGTCGAACTCGGCAACCAGGTCGCCCATCCGAAGGCCAGCGCTGGCGCCGGGGCCCCCGGGCATCACACTGGTGACCACGGCCCCGCCGGTCTGAGGCAGCCGTGCCTTCTGTGCCTCCTCACTTGTCACGTCGCGAACGGAAACCCCGATAGAAGACCCTGGCCCCTCGAGAATGAGTGCGTCCGGACTCGGGCCCTGCCCTTGCGCAGCGACTCGAACGGCCAGCGCGGTCGCCATGACAGCCGTTGCCGTGAACAGGCCAAAACAAACAAAGACCTTCCTCATTACTGCTACCTCCCGGTCCACTGACCCACAGAATCTCTGACGGAGGGTGCGCAAGAAAAGTTGGCATAATCAGCCCATGGCGAAAGAAGACCCGAAAGCCAGAATTCTCGAGAGAGTCGAGCGCGAAAAGGTCAAGTTCATGCGCTTGCAGTTCACCGACATCCTGGGCGCAACGAAGAATGTCGAGGTGCCGGACCGCCAATTCGCCGAGGCGGTCGACGGCCGGATCATGTTCGACGGCTCTTCAATCGAGGGTTTTGTGCGGATCGAAGAGTCGGACATGTATCTCAAGCCCGACCTTGCGACCTTCCAGGTCTTCCCGTGGACGTACGCGGGCTCGGAACGCGTTGGGCGAATGATTTGCGACATCGCGAACCCCGACGGGACGCCGTTTGCCGGATGCCCGCGGTCTGCCCTCAAACGAGCGATCGACATGGCTGGCAACAGGGGTTACACGATGAAGGCCGGCCCGGAGGCCGAGTTCTTCCTGTTTCAGCGCCGCGCCGACGGCGCGCCTACGACGGAAACGCACGACTCAGGCGGGTACTTCGACCTGACACCCGTGGACCTCGGCGAAGATGTCCGCCGTGAGATCGTCCTCGCACTCGAGCGAATGGGATTTCACGTCGAAGCGGCGCACCATGAGGTCGCGCCTGGTCAACACGAAATCGACTTCCGGTACGACGACGTGTTGATCACGGCGGACAACGTGAGCACGTTTCGCTTCGTGGTGAAGAACGTGGCGAATCGAAACGGGCTGCACGCGACGTTCATGCCCAAGCCGGTCTTCGGCATCAATGGGAGCGGCATGCACACGCATCAGTCGCTCTTTGCACGCGGCAAGAACGTCTTCTATGACGAAAAGGCTGAGTGGCATTTGAGTCGCACGTGCCTCCAGTACATCGGCGGCCTCTTACGCCATGCCAAGGCCTTCTGCGCCGTCACCAACCCTCTGGTGAATTCGTACAAGCGCCTCGTGCCCGGCTACGAAGCACCAACTGCGATCGCCTGGTCAGAAAAGAATCGAAGTCCCCTGATTCGAGTGCCGGCTGCTCGTGGGCCGATGACGAGAATAGAGCTCCGCATGCCCGACCCGTCGTGCAATCCCTACTTGGCTCTGGCGGTCATGCTCTGGGCCGGCCTCGATGGCATCGAGCGAGAGATCGATCCCGGCCCTCCTGTGAACAAGAACATCTACAAGATGAGCCACCGCGAACGGCGGCACCTGCGCATCGACGAGTTGCCCGGGAATCTGAGCGAAGCTCTGGATGAGATGGAGAAGAGCTCTCTGATGCGGGAGGCACTCGGTGATCACATCTTCGACCACTTCCTCACCGCGAAGCGAACGGAATGGGACAGTTACATCAGGCACATCTCTCCCTGGGAGATCGAGCGGTATCTCAACACTTACTAGGGGGAGGGGGGAAGGGGAAGGGGAAGGCTTAGTCGCCACGAGCCAAGGGCGCAAGAGAAGGGGACAAGGTTGACCCCAGACGAGGACGCGTGAACTCGCGCCGGCCAGGTAAACGGCCAAAATCTTTCACGCGAGGCTGGGCACGAGATTTGATGTAACCCCAAGTGGTCGCGCCGAGCCACTGGGGTGCGTAACTTCAGGCAGGCGCTGGCATCGCCGCATCCCGGCACGGGTACTGAATTTCACGGTTCGAGCGCGACCATTTTCGAGGCCTTCGCATCATTGGTCTCTGGAGACAACTCATGACGAGAACGGGTCGCCTCTCAATCGCCCTTCTGAGCCTGCTCCTGGTAACGGGCTGTGCGGCGAGGTCTGTGCGAGTCGCAGAGCTGAAGGATCAGCCGGGGCGCTACGACGACAGGTCTGTGAGCCTCACCGGAGTCGTGACCAGCAGCTGGGGTATTCCGCTCGTGCCATTTCAGCTCTACAACATCGATGACGGTACGGGCGAGATCACAATCGTCTCGAACACGAATCGCGCGCCAAAGAAGGGCGCCCGTGTCCAGGTAAAGGGCAAGATCAACGAGTTCGCAACGCTCGGCGGCCGCTCTCTTGGCTTGCACATTCGGGAAGAGCACCGGAAAATCAGGGGCTGACGAAGCCTACCGCGCGATCTTCACCGCCACGGCCGTCATGTCGTCCACCTGCGGTCCAGTGCCGCGAAACGACATGACGGTCTCGAAAATCGCGTCGACGATGGCTCGTGCAGTTCCTCCGCGATGCTCGCGGACGACGTTACACAACCTGAGAGCTCCAAGCTCCTCCCCTCGATCGTTCATCGTCTCAAAGATGCCGTCAGTGCAGAACACAAAGACGTCGTCGGCGTGGAGATCGATCTCGACCTCGTCGTACGTCACCCCGGCGAAGGACCCAAGCGGTACGCCAGGTAGCTCCACTTGCTCGCACGTCTCACCTGAGCAGCGGATCGGGTAGGGAAGTCCCGAGTTGGACAGCGTCACCGTACGTCGCGTGAAATTGAAGAAGGCATAGCAAAGAGTGCAGTCAGTACTCCTCGAGCTGGCGTTCGTGGAGAATGGTGTTCATCGCCTGAAGCACGCCGGCCACGCTGAAGAGCTCGGGTGTCAGGCGGCGGCGCATCGTGCGCGATCGCACGAGCTCCGACGCAAACGCGCCGTAAAGGGCCGCCGGAGCTCCCTTACCCGAGACATCTCCTACAGCCACGACGAGCGTCTCTCCATCTGGCAGGAGAAAATCATGGAGATCGCCTCCCAGCTCCCGGGCCGATTCGAAGCGCCCAGCGACGTCTGCGTCATCAAGCTGTCTCGGGAGCTCGGTTGGAAGCAATGCCAGCTGCACGCGCTGCGCGAAGCGCAGCTCCTTCTCGATGCGTTCCTCCTTATGACGGAGTTCTTCATACAGCCGCGCGTTGTCAATGGCGACGGCGGCCTGGCTCGCCAGCAACGTCAATAGCTCTTGGTGCTCCTTGGTAAACGCGTCGAGCTCTGGACTCTCCAGGTCGAACACGCCAATGCAGCGATCCTTGATGAGCATCGGAATCACCAGCTCCGAACGCGCATCCTCCACAAGATTGATGTAGCGCGGATCTTTGGATACGTCGGCGACGAGCACCGGCTCCTTGTGAAGAGCGGCCCAGCCTACGAGTCCTTCTCCCAGCTTCATTCGCTTTGATTCGAGGCCCTTGCCAAAATGGACGGCCAGCTTCATCTCCAGTTCCTGCGTCCCCTCGTTCAGCAGTAAGAGACCGAACGTGCGATAGTCGACGAGGCGTTTGATGAGACCCGCGATCCGCGTCAGTAGCGCATCGAGATCGAGGATCGACGACATCTCGCGACCGACCTCGGCCAGCGTTTCCAGCGTGTCCACGTATTGGCGCTCAGAGCGAAACAGCCGCGCATTCTCGAGAGCGACAGCCACATGTGCGCCGAACTGCCGCAGGAGCGCCTCGTCCTGACTCGTGAACGCGCCTTCCGTTTCGCTGAGCAGGTTGAGCGCGCCAATCACCTTTCCCTTGCGCCGTATTGGCACCGCGAGCTGCGACAGCATGTTTCGCAGCGGCCCCATGAAACGAGGCTCCTGGCGGATGTCGTTGACCAGAATCGGCCGCGCCTCTTCGACAGCGGCGCCCACGACGCCCTGGCCTACGCGGAGCCGAACCTTCGAAGGTGCGTCCTCGGGGTACCCAACGGCATAGGCGATACGAAGTTCCTGCCGCTTTTCGTCGAGCAGATACACAGCAAAGGCGCTAAACCTCGTCAAACGAGCAATCAGCTGCGGGATTTTCGGGAGCAACTCTTCGAGGTCGAGGACAGATGTCACCTCGCGTCCAAGCTCGAAGAGGGTCGAGAGAAGCTCGGCGTCAGTGGCCGGCCGAACCGGGCCGAGTCGCTGCGCGTCGGGAGGACTAGGCAAAAGGTCGCTCATCGGTCTGAATCGTGTGAACGAATTATACTGACCGAACTCATGGAAACCCTGACGCTGCCGCTCGACCACAGTGCAATCGAGCGAATCTTGCCGCACCGCTACCCCTTCTTGCTCGTCGATCGCATCACGGAGCTAGAACCGGACAAACGGATCGTCGGCATCAAGAATGTCTCGGTGAACGAGCGCTATTTGTCGCACCAACCTGGCCAGTCGCCTGTGGTGCCGCCCACGATCCTGACTGAATGCGTGGCGCAGGTGGGCGCGATCCTGATCCTCTCCAAGCCGCAGAACCGCGACAAGCTGCCGTTGTTCAGAAGCATTGAACGAGTCCGATACCGCCGGCCCGTCTATCCAGGCGACGTGGTCGAGATTGAGGTTCGCGTCAAGCGGCTGCGGAGCTTCATCGGACAGCTGCAAGGTTTCGCGAGAGTGAATGGACGTATCGTGATGGACGGAACGATGACGTTCGCACTCGGGCCCGCGCAGGATCCTCTGGGCGCATCTCCCATCGGAACGACCGAGGGACCCAAAGACGCCGTGTGATCCGGCGTGGCAGCTTACATGCGCGCCAGTGTGGGTTCTTCCGCGACCCACACGCAGTTGCGACCCTGCTGCTTGGCCTTGTACAGCGCGTTGTCGGTCCGCGCGACAATCGCCAAAGGATCTGTCTCGCCCGGGGTGATCTCGGTGACTCCAAAGCTTGCCGTCACTGAGACTTGACCGTCACTCCACGGGACCGGCTCTTTCGAGATCGCCAGCCTCAGCGTTTCGCACACCCTTCGCGCACCAGCCAGCGGCGTGTCTGGGAGCAGAACGAAGAACTCCTCGCCACCATATCGACACTTGAGGTCGCTGCTGCGGAGAGCCGCTTTCATGCGCACACCGACGGCCGACAGCACCGCGTCGCCGCACAGATGACCATACCGGTCATTGATGGACTTGAAGTGGTCGAGGTCAAACATCAGCAATGAGAACGGCTTGTTCGCTCGGCGTGCGCGGCGCAGTTCGGCGTCCAGAGACTCGAGCCCGTGCGTGCGGTTGAAACACCCCGTCAGGCCATCCTGCAGGCTGTTCTCCCGGACATCGTGAAACAATTCGACGTTCTTCAGCGACGTTGCGAGCAAAGCAACGGCCGTGGTGAGCACGCTTCGTTGATGATCGGTGAGGACCGGATCTGGCGCGACACCAAGTACACAGACCGGCTGGTCCGCAATGACCATCGGAAAGCAGATGTCGTCGTCCGGTTTGCTCTGCTGGACATCGGCCTCGCCCATTGCCCGCCGGGCGGCTTGCTCGCGGTCAGCCAGCCCAGTCTCACCAACCGAGATCAATGACTCCCAGTGGCCACGGTTTCGCGTCATCACCCACGCGCGACGATAGGGCGCGAGTAGTGGAACGTGCGCCGCAGCAGCGGCACGAATCGACTCTTCATCCGGGAAACGCGCCAGCGCGTGCCCAAACGCCACGAGCCGCGACATGTCCTCAGCCCGTTCGGTGGCTTCTCGCGTGGCGGCCGAAGCCCCGAGGGCTTCTTCGCGAAGTTCCTGCTGCTTGCGGTACTGATGAAATCCAAAGAGTGCGGCCAGGATGGCCAACGCCGGGAGCAGACGGAGACCACGACTCTCCTCGACGGCGTGGACGTAGTCGAAAAACTGGCCGACGGGTCTCGAGAAGATGACCAACAGCGCGAGGGCCAGCCCGAGTGCCAGAAAGGTATCCTGACGGCCGACCAGTCTCAAGGTTCGCTCCCCTGAAGTCCTAGTTTTCCCACTCTTTGAGGTATCGGCCGGTCGGCTGCTGGGCTACATCGCTCTGTCCGGCTGAGCCAGAGATCGGTTACGATGGCCCCATGATCTCGAAGCTTCTTCTTGGAGCCGCCTTCTTGCTGATGTCCAGCCTGATCGTTGCGGTGTCAGTAGACGCCGATCAGCACGAACATGGCCCGGCAGCCTCCACCCCGGTAAAGGTCTCTCCCATGAGACCCGCCCCTCCGGGTGCCCTGCCCGCACTTCCAAGAGTTCCATACGACCCAGTCCGCCCCATGGCGGTCGTGCAGCAGGTCTACGAGTTCGCGGCACGACATCCCGAGGTCCTGCAGTACGTCCCGTGCTACTGCGGCTGTGAGCGTGTGGGGCACAACGGCAATCACGATTGCTTCGTGAAATCGCGCGCCTCGAACGGTCAGATCACCGAGTGGGATCCGCACGGTATCGGGTGCACGATTTGTCTCGACGTCGGACGCGACGCGATGACGCTCTTCAACAAGGGCGCATCCGTGTCGGCGATTCGCGCTGCCATCGAACAGAAGTACGCGTCACACTTTCCCTCGTCGACGCCGACACCGCAGCCGCCTCGATCGGCGAATCAGTCCCCTCGATAGACACAAACACGTCAGTGGGCGAGCTTCGCGCTCGCCCATTTCCCCTCAATCAACGACTTCGGCCAATCGCTTCGCTGATCGTGGGCCTATAATCGCGTGACGTGGCTGTGACCTCGCGTCGATCTCCCACCAACGGGACTCTTGCGAAGGCGTTCGGACGCCTTGTGGAAGTTCTGCACGAAGGCGTCTTTATCGGTGCCATCGCGTCGGCGCCGAAAGAGGGCTCTTTTACTGTCGCCACAAACTCTCGTCTCAAGTTGCTCTTCGGTTATCCGATCGACACCCCCGATGACGAGGTTGCGCCCTTTGCCGAGAGTCGGTTTGATGATCTGTCAGCACGGGCGGTCTTCCTCGAACGGCTGACGAGCGAGGGGGCGGTCAAGGACTATCTGCTTCATCTGCGCCGCATCGACGACGTCGTCGTATGGGTCGATGTGACTGCGCGCGCGGAAATCGATCAACGGGACGGTCTGCTTCACGTCGAAGCGCTACTACGGGACGCGAGCGAACACAAGAGGCTCGACGATCGATCGCGGGATCTGTATCAACAACTTCTGCAAGCGGAGAAGATGTCGGCGCTCGGCCAAACGGTTTCCGGCGTCGCTCACGAGCTCAACAACCCACTCGCGACCATCCTCAGCTGGGCGGAGCGGCTGTCGGATCGGGGCCTCGATGAAACCGCCAAACGAGGGGTCGACGTGATCCTGGGCGAGGCCGAGCGCGCTGCGCGAATCGTGCGGAATCTCCTGACATTTGCCAGAAAACGGCCGTCGACGCGCGCCATGATTGATCTCAATCAGGTCGTTCGCGAAACGCTTTCGCTGCGGTCGTATGAGCAGCGTGTCAACAACGTCGACATGCACACAGCGCTCGCTTCGGGCCTTCCGTTGGTGTTCGCGGACGCCCACCAGATCCAGCAAGTGCTTCTAAATCTCGTCATCAACGCGGAGCAAGCGATGCTCAGCGCTCATGGCCGCGGCTCACTCGTCCTACGCACCTGGCACGAGGTGGAACAGAACTCCGTGTTCCTGGAGGTAAGCGATGACGGACCGGGGGTGCCGCAAGAGATTCGGAACAAGATCTTCGACCCGTTCTTTACGACCAAGGACGTTGGAAAGGGCACTGGGTTGGGATTGACCGTCGCATACGCAATCGTGCAGGAGCACGGTGGCCGAATTCGAGTCGAGTCGCCCGCAGGCAAGGGTGCGTCTTTCGCCGTGGAACTACCCGTCAGCGCGGCCGAAACGACCACGCAGTCGCCCCGTCCACCCGTGCCCTCCATGGAAGAGGTACGCGGCGCCTCAGTTTTGCTCGTCGAAGATGAACGCGCGTTGGCAGCGGCCGTCGTTGACGCTCTGACAGACGCGGGGCTGAAGGTCGATCACGCGGGCGATGGCGAGGAGGCTCTCGCCCGCGTGCGTCAGCAGGCTTACGACGTCGTGATCTGCGATCTCAAGATGCCACGGGTGAGCGGAATGATGCTCTATCGTGCGATCGCCGCCGCAACGCCGGCGCTCGCACGCCGCGTAATCTTCGTCACAGGCGACGTTGCTGCAACCGACGCCGAGCGCTTCCTCACTGAAAGTGGTTGCCGCTGGCTCGTTAAACCTTTTCGCATCGGCGACTTGCTTCGAGCTGTTCGGGAGACACTGGCGTAATTCACAACCACACCCGTCGTCGGCTGCGAGGTCGTGGGGTTCGCCCCTGCTGCCCAGTTCCGACCGTCGAGGCCGGCTTTGATCATCTTTGGTTTCTGCTGGAACTCGAGAATTGCTGTACGGAGGATCTTGGCGGCGTCCGCGAGCGGCACCATCGCAGCCAGGGCATCCCGGAGACGCGAAATAGCCCGTGCATGCAACTGGGACACGCGGGACTCGTTCACGCCAATCTCGGCGCCGATCTGCTTCATCGTCGCCTCACCATAGTAGTAGAGCCCGATCACCTTCTGCTCGCGCGGCGGCAGAGAGGCGATCGCTGCCCGAACACGCCGTTTCGTCTCGGCGCGCTCATAGGCCACGTCTGGTCTATCCGGCTCCGACGGGATGAGCGCAGCCGGCAGCGTCGATTCGTCGTGGTGATCGTTATTGGCAAGGGGTGAGGTGGACTCAATCGCGTTAATGCGCACGATCGTGCGCCCCAAACGCTTCTCGTCAGACCCGACTTTGGCAGCAAGGTCGGCCAGCGATGGTTCACATCCAAGCTCGCGCCGCAGTTCCTCGCGGGCGGCTTCGAGCTCACGGCGCTGACGTCGCACCCCACGCGGCCAGGCGTCCTTGCGAAGCGCATCGATCATCGCGCCGCGCACCCGCCTCTCGGCAAACGTCTCGAACTTGATGCCGCGGGCCTCGTCGAAGCGATTTGCCGCGTCAATCAAGCCGATCACGCCGTCCTGCACGAGATCGCCGATGTCAATTGAGTGGGGCATGGTAGCGGCCACGCGACGAGCGAGCTGCTCGACAAATGGAATGCCGTTTACCACGCGAGGATTCTCTGAGACGGTCTGGGGGCGCATGAATGTGTTGTCCTCCGGCCAATAGGGATCGCAACCGCAGTACCAAACGGCCCAGGCCCCGCTAAACCGCTGAAATCGTGGTCAGGACCACCTTGATAACCTCAGTTTTTGGAATGGCTTGCCAGGGTTATGGCGTGCAGTTTCCGCACGCGTCTATCAGGGGGCTGAGGCCAAAATCGTCAGTGCTTTGGCGTTTTCGTCGACTGCCTTGCCAAAGTTCTGACAGGTCGAATTACAAAATTGGGTGTTTGTTTGGCGTTGGAACAGACGGTGGGCAAGGTGCCCCACGTCTGTTTAGAAACGGCACAATCAGGCGAGGTTCGAACGAGCGGCTTGCTGACGAATCTCCTTTGCGGTCCCCATCGCGTCGATGACTTTCGCGACGACTTCGGCGGCGCGAGCACGGCTTGCGTCGTCAACCGCTTTGACCTCAAGGAGTTCGGCGTACGCGAGAATGATGCCGAGCTGATTGTTCAAGCGGTGGAAGAGCAGCCGTAGCTCGGAGCTCAGCTCAGGGCCATCGACCCTGAGCTCGGAACCGCTGGCGGACAAGTTCACGCGTGTGACCCAGTCCCCGTCGTTGGCCTAGCACCGGCGCTGACATGGCGCGCCGGGGAAGCGGGCTCCCGCCAGAGGGAGTCTGCGAAGATACGAATGGCGCCACCGGCGGTGCGCACGTATTCAACCTTGCCGGCGGAGATCCAGTTGTAGATCGTGCGACGGCTTACACCCACCACTTCGCACGCCTTCATGATGGAGAGGGTCTGACGGTCCATAACGTCCCTTTTCGGGCCTCGCGGCCGAGCAATACAGAATTCAGGCGTCAGCTGCGCTGACTATCCCCTACATGAACGGGTATCGGCAGGTAGAGGTGGATCGTTAGAACCTGACGTGGACAAGCGTCGCCCCGCGGCCCGGCTTATGTGTCAAAATGTTGGCGGCTTGGCTGATTCCACTCCCCACTTGCTGTTTGTCGATGACGAGGCTGCCCTGCGCCGGCTGACGGCCGAACGGCTGACAGAGCGGGGATTCAAGGTAGTGGAAACCGATAGCGGAGAGCGAGCGCTCGAGCTGCTCGACCAGTTCGCCTTTGACCTTGTGGTCACGGACTTGCGGCTCCCTGGAATCGACGGCACTCGGGTGATCGAGGCCGCGCGCGAGCGATATCCGGCGATTGTGGCGATCGTGATCACCGGCTACGGCACCGTGAAAGACGCCGTTGATGCCATCAAGCGCGGTGCCTCCGACTTCATCGCCAAGCCGTTCCATTTCGACGAGCTGATGCACGTGCTTCAGAAGGCGATGGAACAGGGGCGGCTACGGTCAGAAAATGCGTATCTTCGGTCACAGCTGGAAGAGCGGTATCAGTTCGGGGACATTCTTGGTCGCAGTCGACCGATGCAGGCGCTCTTTCACCTTCTTGAAACGGTAGCGCCATCCGCCAGCACGCTCCTCATCACCGGCGAAACTGGAACGGGGAAGGAGGTCGTCGCGCGGGCGATCCATCACAACAGTCCGAGACGAGCTCATCGATTCGTGGCGCTGAATTGCAGCGCCATTCCCGAAACGCTCCTCGAGGCGGAACTGTTCGGGTATGTGCGCGGCGCATTCACCGGAGCCGTGGGCGCCCGTCAAGGCCGATTCGAACACGCCCATCGTGGAACATTGTTCTTGGACGAAGTGGGGACCATGAGCTCGGCGCTTCAGATGAAACTGCTGCGGGCGTTGCAGGAACGCGAGTTCGAGCGCGTCGGGGACAATCAAACAATCAAAGTCGACGTACGGGTAATCGCCGCGACGAATTCCGACCTGACGAAGATGGTGGCCGAGGGTTCCTTCCGGGAGGATCTGTACTACCGACTCAACGTCATTCCGGTCGAACTGCCACCGCTCAGAGACCGACGCGATGACATCCCGTTGCTGGTTAAGCATTTCCTGCAGAAATTTGCGCCGGCGACGGAGCCGCATGTGTCACAAGGTGCAATGCGAGCGATGATGGCCTTCACCTGGCCCGGTAATGTCCGGCAGCTCGAGAATGCCGTCGAACGCGCGGTCACACTCACGTCGGGCCGCAAAGAGATCGCTATCGCGGACCTGCCATCTGAGATTCAGGCGACTCCTCAGATGGCTGCCACGCCCTATGTCGATTTCCCAGACGATGGGCTTGACCTGGTGATGTACCTATCGTCGATCGAGCGTGACCTTATCCGACGCTCCCTAGAAAGGACCGGAGGAAACCGCAACAAGGCCGCCGAGTTGCTGAAGATCAAGCGCACGACGTTAGTAGAGAAACTGAAGCGGCTGGGAACGGAGTGAAATGCCACCTCGATACTCTTATTGGACCATCCTCGCAGGGGGCCTGCCGACCGCGTTCCGAGCGGCGCTCCGTGAGGAACTGATGCCAACGTTTCAGCGTCTCCGCTCGAAACATCCGGATGCAGAAATGAAGTGGTTCCAGCGTGGCAGGTTGTGGGATTCGCAGGAAGCCGCGCAGGTCGATGCACGCCAGACCGCGGTGCGGGAAGATGTTCGGGCGGGACGCGGGCGCGATTGGCGGCCAGGCGGTGACCATCGAGACCCCAAACAGAAATACAAGGATGCCAAGAAGGCACGCAATCTGGACCGCCGGCACGACCGATTCGAACGACGTCAAAACGCGGCCGGTCCCAACCGTGGCTCCACCGGACCGTCGAGACCACCGAAACGCGTGACCAATTCAGCTCCGGGCGATCCGGCGACTCCGAAGCCTGAGGGGAAACAAACTCGCGGTAGGCAGGCTCCCAGACGACGATGATCGCTCACATCGTGTTGTTTCGTCCCAAGCCTGATCTATCACCCCTTGTCATCGGGGAACTTGTTGAAGCCGTCAGGACGGCCCTTCGGGATATCCCCTCCATTCGACGATCACGTGTGGGTAAGCGCGTGAGGCACGGCCGGTCGTACGAAGGCTTGATGGGCGTGAACTACGAATACGCCGCGATTCTCGAGTTCGATGATATGGACAGTCTCGGGGCGTATCTCGAACATGCAGCGCACGATCGGTTGGCCGACGTCTTCTTCGCAGCCTTCGAGTCTGCCCTGATGTACGACTTCGAGCTCGGTGAAGGGGCAGCCGCGCTGGACGGCTTTCTCTGATAGGAGCCCGTCTGCGCGTCGCCAATACGCCTGATTCAGCAGGCTGGCGAGTAGACGGAGTCGGTTCGAGAGCGGACGGCTACCTTTGCGCTTCGATACGGACCTACCGGCAAGTTGCAGTTCTGCTGATACAGAAACGCGTGGAATCTCTTGTAGTCAGACGTGGGAAGACCGAACGTCGTCAACAGAGCGCGATAGCTTCCCCGCGTGTGACGCAGACCACGATCAATAAGCGCCGCGAGGTCGTCGCGGGTCAACTCGTGAGCTTTGAACGGCTGATGCACAACTGTCCAGAAGTCCTCGCCTGCCATCAAGCGTTGCCACAATCGCTCGGCGGCCTCTGAAGCGCGGACAGCGTGGCGCGGAGCCGACGCTACTCGACGGGCGACATCGTCTTCGCCCACCGGCGATGCTATTGGAGTTGTGGGTGTCTGTCGTTCTCCGTGCACTTCTCGAGGCAAGTCTTCGGGACCGACTGGGCAGTCGCTTGCGCGAACCACCAAGCGCTCGGTCATGTTCTTCAGCTCTCGAATGTTTCCCGGCCATGCGTACGAAGACAACAACTGCTCGGCAGCCGGCGTCAACTCTGGAACGGGTAGTCGATGTGCCTCACTTGCGCGCTGCAGGTAGTATCGAAGGAGGAGCAGAACGTCCTCGGCACGCTGGCGCAGCGGGGGCACAAAGATCTGGATGACGTTCAATCGATAGTAAAGGTCCTCTCTGAACAGCCCGCCCTCGATTTGCTTCCGAAGATCGCGGTTCGTCGCCGTGATCAACCGGACGTCCGTGCGGCCGGTAACAGCATCCGAACCGATTGGTTGAATCTCGCCCGTCTCGGCGAATCGCAGGAGAACCGCTTGCATCCTCAGGCTCATCTCTCCCAGTTCGTCGAGGAAAAGGGTTCCGTGGTCAGCCTGACGCACAAGACCAGGCTTGTCGCGATACGCACCTGTGAAACTGCCTCGTACGTGTCCGAACAACTCTGACTCGAGGAGCGTTTCCGGGATGCCACTGCAGTTCACCGCAACAAACGGCCGACTCACTCGAGCGCTCTGAGCATGGATGAGCTGAGCGACTACTTCCTTTCCGACACCAGTCTCGCCGAGCACAAGAACTTTGGCTTCCGTCCGCGCGGCCGCCTGAATATCTCGTCTGAGCTCGATCAGAGCCGAGCTCTCGCCGAGTAGGGGTGGCAGCGCCCGTGAGCGGGCAATGGAAGAAGTAGACACGTTGTGGGCTCCCTCGCTGGAAGAAACGCCTTCCGATGCTCAGGTGAACAATAAGTCTGCCGTATCAAGAAGAACAAAATCAACTGTAAATTCAGAGAAAAGTCTGTCAGAAGGTTACGATTCTGAGATCGGGATTACATCTCGGCTCACCGCAACACTGCCGGAGCTACCTAACATGTTGTTGGGATTGTGCTTGAGAGAACTGCACATTTTCGACGCCCGATGGCATGAGTCTGTCAATACCACGGAAAGAATGACAACGAAACAGGATGGGGCGACTGACCAACTCGATGCGCTTCCCCAACCTCTCGTCACGGCCTTGGAGGGACGAGAGGTCCAAGGCGATTTAAGAAGCTGGGTGGCAAGGGTCCAGGGGGTCCATGGCGACGGTCGGTCCTGGTGGATTCAAGTGGCGCGTGCCGATGACGAGACGGCTAGCGTCGTGCTTCGCTGTTCGCGGTTTGCGACCGTGGAGCACGTGACGGCGGTGTTGCGCAGGTGGCAGCCCACGCCGGCCTTTTCCCTTCTCGTGATGAACGTCATGTTTGCGGCGTGAACGGCTTGGAAGTCGGGATCAGCGCGAAACGATGTCGCTCGTGCTCACCCTGTTCTTGCCGGCCCGTTTGGCAACATAGAGCGCGCTGTCAGCGCGTTCGATCATCTCTCGCGCACCGGCTCCCTTTCTTGACTCAGCCACCCCAATGCTGACCGTTACGCGCAGGTTGTCGAACGCGGTTTCAACTGACTGAAAGGCCTGAATTCGCCGTCGAATGCGTTCGGCGATCGCCGTGGCGCTATCGACGCCGCTTCCGGGCATGAGCACAGCAAATTCTTCCCCGCCGTATCGGGCGCACACATCGAAAACGCGCACCGAGCGGCGCAGGATATCGGACACATCCCTAATGACCGTGTCACCGGCCACGTGTCCAAACGTATCGTTGATCGCCTTGAACCCATCGATGTCGATCATGAGCAGCGACACAGGCGTCGCGTGCCGAGACGATCGCTGCAGTTCCTCTTCGAGCCGGCTTTGGAAGTAAGGACGGTTGAAGAGCCCGCTCGCGGGATCAACGATCGCCGCTTCGGCATACCGCTCTGCTTTTCGCACAGCGCGTTCGCGAGCGAGGGCCAACGCAACAGGCGCTATCATCAAACCGAGATTCGTGACGTCTTCTGGCGAGAACGGGACGTCGCCCTCCCGATCTGTCACGCAAAGTACGCCGAGCACATCGGGCCCCGCCATGACGGGGAGCGCCGCGAAAGAGTTTGTACGGTACCGGTAGCGGCGATCGGATGGCTCACGAACCGTGGTGACGTCTGAGACTCGAATCGGCAGCCCCTTTTGAAACACCGTGCCGATAACGCCGACACCGGGCTCAATTCGAACATTCTGTGTCAACGCCAACGGGTAGCCGTGCGTGGCGATGATCGATAGGTCGCCTTGCTCGCTGGGCACAGCAAACGACGCCAGCCGACAAGGGACCGCTCGCACGACGTGACGTAGGACATGGTCGCAGACCTCAAAGAGCCCTGTGACCTCGCCAAGCTCCACTGCGAGAAGGTGAGCGGCCGTGCCAATCGGAATGCGTGCCTGCGATGGTGTCCCTGACAGCAGCGTTCGAGCTGTGTCCATCAGCGTGGGCGTAGATTGAGTCCAATCGCCTTCGATCAAAAGGATGACTGGGACGTCCGGTAGTGGGGCGAGTCCCACGAGGGTCCAGTCCGCCTGCTGGTGTCGCCATGCGACGACTCCACGACGCAACCCTGTGGCGATCTTGTCGAAACTGACGGGTGCCTGACCGCCGACGCCGAACGAACGTGGTAGGTCTGCCGATGCTGCAAGGACCGTCCATCCGCGTTCGCGTTTGCCGAGAAAGGCGACCCTTACGCCAACGACGTCCGCGATGAGCGAGCACAGTTGCTGCAGCAGGTCCCCTGCGGAGAGGGAACTGGCGACGTGGCTCCGCACGTTTCGGAGACGCAGCCCCTGTTCTGGCGATATGACTCGCTGGCTGAACTCACCGCCGGGTGCATTTGTCACAGAGGTCCTGTGGCTGAAGTCGCACCCTCGGCAGACATTTCATACCCCGCGGGTCAACGAGAACAGCGCTATCTGCGTCGGACCGGGCAAATTCGATTCATTTGCCTGAGCGGGCAGACACTTCCACCGTCGAGGTGGCAACAAGCGTACCGCAGGCATCTGCGAGTGCCTGCGGCGATTTTGAAGTAGTGGTTTGTGCAAGACACGCGCGCTAGGCGCGTCGCACCGACAGAACCGATCCGAGTCTCTTGGCCACATCGAGTGGCGATCGATTAGCGATACTCCTTGAACGGAATCTGGCAGTCGTGTTTCCGAAGAAAGTTCAGAAACCGTTTGTAGTCACGGGATTCCATGTTGAAGAGCCGCGCGACGATCTTGTAGTTGCCACGAGCCTCTTCGAGGCCCCGCCGGATCACCTCTCGTACATTGGTTCGCGTGATCTCACGATCCATGAATAGCGGGTAGACCGTCGTCCAAAAGGACTCATGCTGGTCGATCATCCGCTTGTAGAGCTCGTCCGCGACGGTACGACGTCGCTCGCGTCTTGGACGGAACGCGACGGCACCTTGCACCCGGATTTCGGAGGACAGGTGCTCAAGCTCTATAGTCGGGCTCTGAACAGTGACTACGAGACGCTCGATGACGTTCTCGAGCTCGCGCACATTGCCTGGCCATGAGTAGTCGATGAGCGCCTTCATTGCTGTCGGCGCAATGGAAGTGATCGACGAGCGATTCATCGAAGCGAACTGCCCCAGGAATTGTTCGACCAACAATGGAACGTCTTCGCGCCGCTCCCTGAGTGGTGGCACCACAATGTGGATCACGTTCAGACGATAGAAGAGGTCCTCACGAAAAGTCCCCTGGGTGATCATGTCTCGCAGGTTTCGGTTCGTCGCGGCAATGACTCGCACGTTGACGATTCGGCCACTCCCGTCGGCGCCAACCTTCTGAAGTTCGCCGGTTTCCAGAAAACGCAGCAGCAAGCCTTGCATGCGCAGCGTCATCTCACCGACCTCATCCAGAAAGATCGTTCCCATGTGGGCAGTTTCGAGCTTGCCTGGTTTGTCGCGATAGGCACCGGTAAAGCTGCCCTTTACGTGGCCAAACAATTCGGACTCGAGCAGCGTTTCCGGCAACCCGGCGCAATTGACGGGCGCAAAGATGTGCGACGCACGTGGTCCTTGTGTGTGTATGTTCCGGGCCACGATTTCTTTGCCGACACCACTCTCGCCGGTAATGAGGACCTTCGCATCCGATCGCGCAACCCGCGCAATTTCTTGCTGGAGTGCGAGCGTTTCGGCGCTTTTTCCGCTCAGCTGGACGTTGGTCTTCGCACGACTGCCAGAGGGCTGCCCCGCTCGCGCGCTGCCGTCTACAACTGCATCAATCATTGGCTGATAAACCGTTCTATGAGTTGCCGATGCTTTGGCGTCATCGCCACGAACTTTGCGCCGATCCTGTAACCCGACGAGGACTCCGGCGCCGGTGAAACCCGTCTCACTTCGATCTCCGCCGAAAGCGGTGCCCCCCCGACGGAGAGCCGCAACTGGCCGCGAGCGCCTATACTGAGCGCCGAGGGTGTCTGGAAGAGGACACCCGCTGCGCTGATGTCTAGCACCCGCACGCTGTCCGCCGAAGAAACCTTTACGAATTCCAACTCAACGGGGCGCCTTGGGCACCGCCGGCGTTCTTCCATTCGGGCTCCTGAACCCTCGAAGGCGCTCGTGCGCACCGTGAACTAGAACCGGGCAACCTCCTGATGAAAGGTCGCAGCACGTCAAACTGCAAGCAGGTAGCCATCCTGTTCCAGCTCGCTGGTAGTGGCGATAAATATCTTATTATCAATGTTTTAGAGTGATAATTGAGCCTCATACGAGGCGTCGCGATGCGAGAACAAAGTCTGACGATTGAAGGTTAAACTAGGGGCCGATTCCCAGACTTTCTAAAGATCCGTCGAACGACCCCTAGAAATAGGCAGTGGCGGAGACTAATGGAGCGCCGCGGGTATCGAGAGAAACTCGATCCCGATATGGTATTCCGGCGATTGGTCGGACGCAGGGGCGGGTCGGAGGTGGCACACGCGGGCGTCCACAGCGATATCGTGCCCGTCGAGTGTCATGTAAATCGTTTGGACGGTTTTTGGCGGAATGGGGACAGGAGAAGCGATGAGCGCTCCGGTGTCGTTGATGTTGATGATGCGAGCGCGCTTCATGAGCTCGAGCGTGCCCCACAGGATTCCAACAACCTCTAGCCGCACATGCGCGCGGCGGTCTCCAATGCGTTTCATAGCCTGAGCTCAGATACCGGTTCGGGATTCGCCGTTTGAACGATTCATGGCGTCTAATCGTGCGTCCTGCACAATGCCATCGGCCACACCTTGGCCGGGCATCCTGGTTGCGAAGCCGATCGCTCGAATCGGCAGAGAGTCGGCGTCCCCAGCTGTTCCGATGGCGCTCTGCAATCGGCTGGTCACCGCCTTGGCGTGAGCCGCGGTCGTGTCGTGCAATAGCAATCCAATTTCGCCAGCGGGGAGCATTCCAACGGCATCGGACTGACGCATCCGACGACGAATCGCGTCGACCCACTTCTCCGTTGCGCGTCCTCCGGATGGCGATCCCGCAGACATGACAACCGCTGTAACGACCGTGCCGCGGTCCAGCGCCTCCTTGGCGAGGTACTCGATGGTTTGTCCGAAGCCGGGGACGCTGGTGTCTCCTTCTCCGGCTTCTCCTACGCGGCGAGTCCAAATCTCCAGTACGACCGCAGCCGCCTGCGCAACTTGATGTTCGAGTGGCGTGAACTGAGGACCCTCCGTTCGTGAAAGCACTAGGACCATGGCGTGCTCTCCTGGCTCACGTCGGACGACCGTGAGCGTGTTGGGCCCGGGCCCCGCAAGGGGGCTGAGTACGGCGTTAGGCGGTGACGTGGTTTTCAACAGCGGCGCTCCGTGCTGAGTTTCTACGGTGAGCAGCACAGACGATGCCCTCAACCGTTGGCGCAGTTCATCGAGTGCGCCGACCATCACGTCCCCAGCGTCAGCCTCTCCGTTGATCAGCCGTCGTGACAATGCGACCGTAACATCAGCTTTTGCTGTCTCAGCCAGACGGGCGATAGAGGCATCGAGCACCGCAACATAGTTGGCGAGCGATTGCACTTCACAATCGTCGAGCGACCCAGACAGCATCAACAGCCATGATGGGCTTCCCCGTCCTCGAGAAAGGGTCGTAACCATCACGTCCTGCGTGCTCGTCGGTATTGACCCCTCGATGTCAGCCCGAGGCATTCGTTGCAGTTGAAGCGCAAGCGGAACAGCGGCGGGAGGCAGAACGAGCGGACGGGACGGTTCAGTACGACCCGCCAGCGAAACCTCCTGAGCGAACACGCCTGGAGCTGTTTCCACGTACCCGACAGCCTCGATGTCATGCCACACGGCCAGGGCTTCGGCGAAGAGACTGACGAGATCGCGATCGGACCCGTGTTCGACGGTCCTACCGAGAACGCGGAACAGCGGAAGAAGATTGCTCGTTGGAGCAGCTGGACTCTGGAGATGTCCCTCGACCGCCGCCGTTAGCCAAGAGCCCACTAACTCGAGGCGAGCGCGTGCAACCTCTATCGGTTGCCCCTGCGAAGATGCGGTTCTGGCAATGACAAGGGCTCCTGCAACCTTCCCATCTGTGAGGAGCGGAGCGCACACTGCGTGGAGCGAGCCTATCGCGACAAACTGAGTCTCCCTTGTCTGAATGGCCGTCGTCAGTCCTGCGTTGAGCGGTGAAGCTCCGACAGCGAGGACTCTCCGGAGTTCGTCGGATGCTGCGCCGTCGGACGGTAGAACAGGGGCTAGCCGCTGGTCGACAAGCTGAACACTTACGTTCAGCGGACGGCACAACTCGAGGAGCCAGTTCCACGGACGCCCCCCAATTGCCGACGCAAGGGCAAAGTTGTTACCGGCACGAGATTGGCTGTTCCAATTCGACATGAACGGGGCGCACTCACGGAGGCCACGAGCGGCTCAGCTGTATGTGCAAGCTGACAGCCACGCGTTTGCGACGTGGCGGCTCGAATTCCCAGTGTAAATCTGCGAGTCCGATTACTACCCCACCGCAAATGGTATCGACTGGCAGAAAAAAGGCTCGACTTGAAGGACCTCTTTCTCACAGAAAATTCGATCTTGTAATTCATCGCACGCTGAAGACGATTACAAATTTCCACCTGACCGCCAATTCTCTGGCATGCATCAATCGCTGGACTCGGTTCTCGAAATAGGCGCTTTGTGCGTCGAAGTGTGCTGTTTTGTGCAGTTCTGTGCTCGCTCACGAGAGGTTAATCGCCGGTGCACAGTCACGCAACCACGGCAGCCGCCTTGCACCCCATCCCTGCCGAGCACATGGATAACTCCGTACCCGCGTCTAGTTCGCAGAGCTCCCCGTCGGGCGAACTGGATGAACTGTTTGCTCAACTCGAGGCTGAGCTGATGGGTCCTCAGCCGGCTGAACAGATTTCCCCGGATGAAACTGGGGCCGATGCCGCTGTCCCGCCTGAGCGAAGGGTTGCCCCTCGACGAACACCTGAAGAGTTCTCCGGCAGCCTGCGTGTCACGGTACCCGGTGCGGCTGATGCTCAGCCGATAAACCTGTCGGAAACTGGCTTTCTGATGGAAACCTCGAATCGCCTGCGGCCAGGCAGTATCGTGGAGGTCTTCCTGCGATTCAACGGTGTGCGACAGGTCCTTCGCGCGACGATCGTTCGATCCGTCGTTCACTCGCTGACGCCGAAGCCCCTATTCCGAACCGCGTTTAAGTTCGAAGAACCTACTAAACTTCCGGAGCGCCCCTAGATGGATATGTTGCCTTCGCTGTGTGCCGCGATGGAGCGCGCGGGTGGTGACTGCTTGATCTTACGAGAAGGGCAGCCTCCCCACGTCGTCTCGGGGACGACACGCCATGATGTCGCAAGAGCGGTGCTGTCGCACAACGCGCTCGAAGCCTTAGTCGTCCAGATTTTTTCTGAGTCGGCGCGTTTGTCTCTTTCAGAAACTGGGATTGCCGTCGAATCTGTAAACGTTCCAGGAATGAACCTGTCGCTGACGGCAAAAGCAGAAAACACAGGGCAAGGACTGTTGATTGAGCTCAGCCGAACCGGAACAGCGGCGACAGTTGATGCACCAGTTGACGAACCGGCGCACTCGGAACCGATGCATTCGGAACTGTCCGTTCCGCCCCCTGCTGCTTGGTCTGAACAGCCATCCGATCCTCGACCGGTCGGGCAGGACCACTCTGAACCGGTCGGCCAGGACCACCCGCTGACGGCTCTCGTGCCTGCGGATGAGGATGTGCCTGCTACTGAGTATCTAACGACGGATTTCTCACCTGCTCCGGCAGTTTCGGAGGCCTGGCGTGCAGATGAATCGTGGGTGGCGAAACCTCCGATGACGTCTTTCCATGAGCCCCAGACGACCGACGACGCCGATGTCACGCCGCCTGCACACACCGCGGCAGCTCCCGTAAACGTTACGCCTTTCATTGCAACGACAAGCGCGATGCCCGCTATGCACATACCATCAGTCAGCGAAACGGATTCAGCGGGCCTCATGGCGTGGGTCGCGAAAGCCGCCTCCTCCAACGCAACCGCCCTGTATCTACGAGCAGGAACCCCCCCGATCGCCCGTATCGAAGAGAGGCTCGAGTCTCTCGGAAGCGATCCCGTCGACGCGTCAGTGTTCGAGCAGTTGCTGATCGCGCTCGACAACGGTCTCGACCGATCGTGGCAGCCGGGAACGGACGGAGAGTGGATTCGCAACGATGAAGGCCTCGGCCGGGTGAGTTGCAAGTTCTTCACAGACGATCTCGGACCAGGATTGGTTGTCCGTCTTCGTCGCCAACCAGCGCCCGCGGTCTTACACCGTCACATCCCGCGAAAAGTGAAGGGTTGCTGTGACGGCGATGGACTTGTGGTGGTATCCGCAGCCACGCCCGCCGACTTGCTTTCTATCGCGTCCGCGGTCGCCGACTGGGCCGGACGACGGCGCGGCGGTTACGTCGTTACTCTTCGCCCCGAGGGAACGCCTCGACACGACATCACCGGCGCCTTCGTCAGCCAGCGTGAGCTTGGCGGCAGCGATGCGGATATAGCGGCGGCGGTACGCAATGCGGCCGCAGAGTCCCCCGATGTGTTGCTTGTCGCGCCACCACACTCTGAGACAGCCATGCGTGAAGCGGTGCATGCAACCGACGGCGGACGGCTGGTCATTTTGGCCGTTCTCGCACCGACGTCAATGCACGCGCTCCGGGCGATCTCAGGGCGTTCGATTTCTGGCGGAGACGCGCCGAATCGTCTGGCGCTTGCGACGTCGTTCCGCGCATCGTTCACGTATCGGGGCCTGAGACGTCTGGGCGGTGGTCGTACGCTCATTCAGGACCTCATCATCGGAACGAGCGACGTCTCGGCACTGCTGGCGTCGGGTGACTTTGCTGGTATCACGAGGATCCAACGGTCGGGCGCCGTGGGCATGCATACAGTGGACGAAACACTGGCGCGCGCGGTCAAGCGCGGTCACCTGTCACTTCGGCAATCGGCCGCCCAGGCTGTCGATCGACGCCACCTGATAAGCCTCGTCCGAGCCGCACGCAGAGCCTCGACGTCCACTCGCTCTCCAAGGAACGCGACTGAAGGACGAGCACCTGTGGTACTGGAAGATCTTCTTCAAGCCGTCGGGGGGAATCCTCCCGGTTCGCGCCGGCGCTGGGCAGACGACTAAGTCTCATCAGCGTTCTCGCTCGTCAAGACCGTCCGCCCCCGAACAGCCTCTGTTCGAGGGCGGCGCAGATCGCGTGATAGGTCACGAGGTGAACCTCTTGAATCCTCGCGGTCTCGGTGCAAGGCACTGCCATCAACACGTCGCACAACGGTCCCATCCGACCGCCTCCTTGCCCAGTCAAGCCGATAGTCCTGAGGCCACGGGTGCGCGCCCGCTCGAGGCCTCTGACGACGTTCGGCGAGTTGCCGCTGGTTGAGATACCCAAGGCGACATCATCAGCTCGTCCCAAGGCCTCGATCTGTCGGGCAAAAACGTCATCGAAGCCGACGTCGTTGCTCCACGCAGTCAGAAACGCGGGGTTCGTACTCAACGCGATTGCAGCAAGCGGCGGCCTGTCGGTTGCAAACCGTCCGACAAGCTCGGCGGCGAGGTGTTGCGCGTCGGCCGACGATCCGCCATTGCCGAAGATCAATAGGTTTCGAGAGCTCTCAAACGTCAGACTCAGGAGATCGACTGCGAGGTCAACGGCAGCGGGATAGGTCCCCTCGCTGACGAGCCTAAGGTTGGTCGATGCCGCGCCGAGGATCTCAGCGACCGACAGGTTCATCGGTCAGAAGTATCGCTCAAGTCGTTGGCTGCCACGGGGCGGGAATCCCGGCACGGGGTGGAATCGGTTGGAGGAAGAAGAACTCGTCAACAATGTCGCGCAGTTCACCGATGCTCAGGGCGCCATTGACGCGCGCGCGCAACTGTCCGCCACAATCGAGCCCTTTGGAGTACCACGAGCACAGCGCGCGCAACTTGTTGATGACCCACCGTTCGCGCCCGCGCGCCGGAGCGGCCGGCGAGTTCGACGGTGCTGATGCCTGGTGCCGGAACCCTGCGGCCTCGTTGAGAGGATCGCTGAGAAGCAGGTCGATGTAGTCGTGCAAGAAGTGCCCGCGCGCGTCCGACGTGACTTGGCGCGGGTCGCGACCCGCGGCTATGTCACTCGCCTGCGCCAGTATCCAAGGATTGCGCAGCGCGCCGCGACCCACGAGAACGCCGCTGACCCCCGAGTTCATTCGTTCGACCACCTGACCAGGCTCAATGCAGTCGCCGCTTCCGAAGACGGGAATCGAGAGCTCGACGGCAACCTGCGCGACGAGGTCCCAATCGGCGGAACCACGATACGACTGCTCGGCAGTGCGCCCGTGAATCGCAATGGCGGCCGCGCCGGCATCCTCGACGCGTCGAGCAAGCTCCGAAGCATTGCGGGCTGCATCATTCCAGCCCGCCCGCATCTTGACGGTCACGGGAATCGTCACCGCCTTGGTCATCGCACGGATCACGTTCGCAGCATGCTCCGGCTCACGCATCAGACTGCAACCAGCATTGTGTTTCGCGATCTTCGGTACTGGACAACCCATGTTCACGTCGACAACATCAGCGCCCATGCTTTCCACCACCTGGGCGGCGGCTGCCATCTTCTCTGGATCGCCTCCAAAGATCTGGATCGAAACGGGACGCTCTTCTTCGGTGTATCGGCGTATCGAGCGTGCGGTCGATGCCTCGTACCAGCCCCTCCGACGACACCATTTCGGTGACGACAAGGCCACATCCGCCGTGGCGCTTGACCAGTCGGCGAAACGCCGTGTCGGTCATCCCAGCCATCGGCGCGACAGCGAACGGCGATTGGAGCGTGACGGATCCGATTCTCACGTGGTTGTATTGGAGGTTAGTAGGGTCGGACGTCTGAGGCATCGACCTCGACACTAACGGCCTGGCCGATCAGATCCACCGAGAGAACGAGTCTGGCCCTATCGTTCTTACGGACAAGACGGCCGATTACGCCCTTCAAAGGACCGTGAGTTACCTCAACCATCATTCCTTCGCGAATCATCGGGCACGGATCGAATGCGAGGTCGCTCGCAACGAGCATCCGGATGCCATCGATCTCAAACGTCGGAATGGCGGCAGGCTCTCCCTGAAATGACACGATGTTTACGACCCCGGTACACTTCAGAATCGGTAAGCGATCGCGCGCGGCGAACCGTGCGAAACAATAACCTGGAAACAGCGGCCAGTCGATCTTCTTCTTACGGTCCTTCCATCGACTCCACCGCGTGACGGTGGGGAGAAACGCCTCGATCTGCTTCTGCTCGAGTTGATTGCGAACGACCTGCTCATGACGTGACCTGGTCCAGAGCGCGAACCAACAGATGTCACTCTCGTTGGCTGGCTCGACCCGTGTTTCTGGACCCAGGGAATCCTCTTGGTTTGTCGACACCGGGGAAGTCCTCGCCTTCCGTCCAATCAGGCTTCGGGTTTCTGAGCGGACTCCTGCCGGCGTTTCTCGAGCGCCTGATCGTACGCCTTCTTGAGCTCTGTGTTCCGCCAGGTGATTGTGGCTTGCTCACGCAGGCGATCGAGATACTTCTGCAGCTCGCCCCGACGCTTCTGTTCGGCGACCTTAGCAGCGATGTCTTCCCGCGCTTCCTCGAATGTTCGTATTTTTGTCTCCGACCGGGATTCGAGCTTCAACAGCTGATATCCCCGCGGTGCGCGCAAAACCTCGGTCACGTCGCCCACCTTGAGCGCGTCGAGCATCTTCTGCAGCACGGGGGACAGCTCATCGTGCTTGAGCGGTCCGATGAGCCCACCGTTGGCCTTCGATGGCGCCGCCGAGAACTCGGCAGCAAGTCGTGCGAACGGCTCTCCCGACTGAAGTCGCTTTCGAACGTCCTCGGCCTTCGCCCGAATTTCGTCGTCCTGAGCCACATTAACGCCGCGATCCGTCGTCGGCACGTCGAGCAAGATCTCGCGCAGCGTGATTTCGGAAGGTGTCGTGAATTCGCCTTTGTTGGCTTCGTAGTACGTTTTTGCCTCGTCATCAGTGATAGAGATTTTGTCCATCACTTCGGCACGCTGGACCTGGGAAACGAGCATCGACCGTTCGAGATTGCGCCGTAGATCGACCATAGACAAGCCTTCTTGCCGCAGCGCCGCTTGAAACCGGTCCTCGTCCTCGAGGTTGTTCTGCTTCTTGATGTTGTCGAGGATTTGCTTGAACTGCGCGTCCCCCATTGCCCAACCGAGTTCGCGCCCACGTTGGACAAGCAGCAGTTCGTCGACAGCCGAGAGGATCAACTCGGGCGTCACATCGGAAATCGCTTGCTTCAGCTCGGGACTCGCTGGTGTCACGTTGGCGAGCTCTGGCCGATTCCGGAGCTCGGCAACCTGACGCCCCTCGAACTCTGTTTTGGTCAGGATGTCACCGTTGACCTTGACGAGCACCTGTTCCAGAACCTGCGCCCCGAGCGGTGCGATGAGCCCGATGGCTAACAAGACGGCGAGTGGAGATGTGATTCGGTTGAGCATGACAATCCCTTGCATTTCAGTATCTTACCTGACCGTATCGCGCGTCGCACCGACGCTCAAGCGAGCGCACGCAGCAGGCCCTCGATTCTGGAAAAGACCCCACCCTCGGCCCGTGGATCTGAGTCTGGCCGGCGCAGAATCTGTTCCTTGGTAAATCCAGCCGACACCTCGGTGGCCGTCGCTCGCGCGGTCCACCAACTGCCCGCAGGCTGCAATCGTCCCGGTGCACCGCCCCGCGTCGAGGTCGGACGCGCGGCCATCTTTTTGGCCACAGCGGGACTGTTTCCGACAACGTCGAGGTCAAGCTTCACAGAAACTGGTGGTACGAGCGTCGCACCAGGCCACTCGCTGACGACCTTCACGAACCGAACGGGGTCCAACCTGGCCTGCGGCCTGAATCTTAGGACGACGAAACGCCCCTCCCGGTCGATGCTGTCTATGCCCACACGATCCGCCGCAAGGCGAATCCGGCCATACTCGGCCAGGTTCAACACTGATGCGGGCGGCGCACCATAGCGATCTCGGATCTCATCCATCGCCGAAGCCAGCTCGCTGTCAGTCCGGGACGCAGCCACTTTTCGGTAGACCATCAACCGTTGATTCATGTCGGGGATGTAGGCCTCGTCGATCTTCAAATCGACCTTCAAATTCACCATTGCGCGAACGTCGTCGAGTAGCTCCTCGCCCTTCAGTTCACGAATGGTTTCGTCCAGCAGTTTCACATACATGTCGAACCCGACGGCCTCGATGTGACCGCTCTGCTCACCGCCGAGCAGATTACCAGCCCCTCGAATCTCCAGGTCCAGCGCGGCGACCCGAAAACCGCTGCCAAGGTCGCTAAATTCCTTGATCGCCGCAAGTCGCTTGCGCGCAACCGCGGACAGCGACTCCTGCGGCGGAATCAATAGGTACGCATACGCTGGGCGCTCGGAACGCCCGACACGCCCTCGTAACTGATACAGCTGAGACAAGCCGTAGCGATCGGCTCGGTTGATGATGATGGTGTTGGCATTGGGGATGTCGAGGCCGTTTTCAACAATGGTCGTCGCGAGCAGTACGTCGTAATTCCGCTCCACGAAGCCCAACATCGCCCTTTCGAGCTCTTCTTCCCCCATTTGACCGTGACCGACGACCACTCGCGCATCGGGCACCAATCGCTGAAGAAGCGCGCCGATCGAAAAGATCGATTCGACTCGATTGTGGACGAAGTACACCTGCCCACCCCGCGCCATTTCATTGCGAATCGCCCGCTCGATGACGGCGGCGTCGAATTTCACCACGTTGGTCTGTATCGACAGACGATCCTTAGGTGGCGTCTCGATGACTGACATGTCGCGGATGCCCACTAGAGACATGTTCAACGTGCGCGGAATGGGCGTGGCTGTCATCGTCAGCACATCCACTCTCTTTCGCATCTGTTTGATCCGCTCCTTGTGCGCCACACCGAACCGTTGTTCCTCGTCTACTACGAGAAGGCCGAGATCCTTGAACTGCACGTCTTTCGACAGAAGGCGGTGTGTTCCCACTACGATGTCGATCTTCCCCGAGACAAGGCCGTCCAGGATTTGTTTGGTTTCCTGCTTGGTTCGAAAGCGGCTGACCATCTCGATGGTCACTGGAAACCCCGCGAATCGTTCTGTCAGAGTCTTGACGTGTTGAAAGGCCAGGATGGTTGTCGGCGCCAGAAATGCGACCTGCTTGCCGTCCATCACCGCCTTGAACGCCGCGCGCATCGCAACCTCTGTCTTGCCGTACCCGACGTCGCCGCAGAGCAACCGGTCCATCGGCGTCGCAGATTCCATGTCTTTCTTGACATCGGCGATGGACGCCGCTTGGTCGCGCGTGAGCTCGTAGGGAAATGCTCCCTCAAACTCTTCCTGCCAGTGGGTGTCTACAGGGAAGGCATGGCCTGGCACAGCCTTCCGCTGCGCGTAGAGCTTGAGAAGCTCTTCGGCCATGTCGCGCATCGCCTTCTTGACACGCGTCTTGGCCTTTTCCCACGTCGTGCCGCCAAGCCGATCGAGAGCGGGCCTTGTCCCGCCGGTGTACTTCTGAATCAAATCAAGGCGTTCAACCGGCACAAACAGCTTGTCGTCGCCGTGATAACGGAGCTCGAGAAACTCCTGGACACCTTCCGAAACCCGCACGCCGAGTTCTTTCAATCCGACGAACTCGCCGATGCCGTGATCGACGTGCACCACGAGGTCGCCGACCTTCAGGTCGCGAAGATCGGATAGGAATGTCTTCGCGAGATTGTGGCGCGTTTCCCCGAGCCGCCGCTCCTCGTCGAAGACATCGCCCTCGACGTAGATCTGTAGTGCCGCCGCCGTGAGGCGGAACCCTCGGGAAAGGGCACCGACCGCGACCAATACCGACGCCGTGCGTGCATCTTCGGATTGCTCAACCGGGACGGCGAGGAGTTCGTACTCTTTCAGAATCTCGATCGTCCGCTCGGCACGTCCCGGGCTGTCGGCAACAAACAAGACCGTATCACCGCGCTCGCGTGCCTGACGGATATCAGCCACCCACTCGCTCATGCGCCCGTGAAACTCCCTCGCGGGCTGACAAGAGATGTGACGACCAGCTTCCTCGGTTGCCAGCTCCTCCATCCTCGCCGCCGCCGCCGCACGGGTGGCGAGGTCGTCCCACGTAACGAAGACGTCTGTTGGGGCAGCCACCGCGACGTGGCCGCGGGTCGAAGCGTCCGCAAAGCTGGTCTCGACTTGCTCGCGTACCTTCTTCGCCTGTTGCTCTACCAGTTCGTACTCGGAGATGACAACCTGGAGGGACTGTGACGTTGACAGAAAGTCGAACAGCGACACAGTCTCAGCGAGTGAGTCAAAGTGCCCGTCCTCGGTAAAGCGTTCTCGCACGGGAACAATCGACGCATGGTCGGTCACCGCAGTTGACCGCTGCGTCGATGGATCGAAACGACGGAGTGTCTCGACCATGTCTCCGACGAACTCGATTCGAACGGGCTCTGTGTCGGCTGCCGGAAAGATGTCGACGATGCCACCCCTTACCGTGAACGCGCCGTGCTCGTCGACCGGATCCTCTCGTGTGAAGCCTGCGTCGATGAGCAGGTCCGCCAGGGCCTGAGGTTCGACTTCGACTCCTGACCGAAGCTCGAGAGCTGCGCGAAGGAGCCGAGCTGGTGGACTGACGCGTGGCAACAACGCCGCGGCCGATGCCACGATCAGCCGCGCCGTTCCAGTCGCAACCGCGTGCAATGCACGGGCACGGGCGGACGCGACCCTGAAGTGCGGCGTCATTCCACGATAGGGATCCACCTGCAGCGACGGCATCGGCAGGATCGCTCGCTCAATCGCGTCGTCTGAAGCGCCCTCCAAAGCGCCGTAAAAGAACCGCGCGTCTGCCGCCATCTGCTCGACGTCCTTGTCGGTCGGAACGACAAGCAAGGTCACTCCCGCTTGGGCACGCGCCAGGCTGACCGCTCCAAGCGCCTTCGCTGTGGGCGTCAGGCCAGCGATGGTTTGAGACCTGTCGTGATTCAACGTGGGGGCCGCTCGGCCTAAGAGCGAACGCAGTGTGAGGGCGATGGTCGTCACGATGAACGTGACGTACAGAGAGCTGCCCTCCCGGTTGAAGCCGGGTGGGCAGTCACAACTGCGTATTCTCCTATGGATCGTGCCCCGCCTCAAAGAAAGCCTAACGGGCTCGAACGCGACGAATGATGTCAGTCGTAGAAAACCCTGGCGCCAGTTCCATTCGCACCACCCGGCCCCCACGCCCTTCCACTATGTCGCGACCAACGACGTTCTCGGGACCCCAGTCCGCTCCCTTCACCAGGATATCCGGCAAGACGCGGCTGATGACAGCGTGGGGCGTCTCCTCATCGAAGATCACCGTCGCATCAACGCACTCGAGTGCCAACAACACTTCGGCGCGTTCGTTCGCCGGTGTAAGAGGCCTGTGGGGACCTTTGTTCGCTCGGACTGAGCGGTCTGAGTTGACACCGACAATGAGAACGTCGCCAAGCCCACGGGCATCACGGAGGTAGCGCGCGTGGCCAGGGTGCAGGAGATCGAAAACGCCGTTTGTGAACACCACCGCTCCCCCAATCGCACGCACGTCTTCAGCAAACTGCGCGGCCTCGTCGGCCGACAGCGTCCTACGTCGAGCCCCGGTCTTCATGTTCGAATGTCACGGGCTCCAGGCCAGAAATGCGGATGCCGCCCGAAAAACTCCATCGATGCGGTGGCCGAAAGACGCCGACGTCTTTGAGTCTCGACGTGACGCGAAAGGAGTGCAGGAGTCGATGGTAGTCGTACGGGACTCCGTCGGAGCGATGGACGGCGACGTCGATTTTGTAGCTGCCATCGACAAGATCCAGTCGTTCGATATGAAATACGGCCTCGCCATCGGCGATGAGCTCCGCTGCGCTTGCGCCTTCGATGTGAGTATTGGTGCCGTAGCAGCAGACCCCTTCTGCGTTGAAGATCCCCACGCCGACGACGAAGTCTCGGAGTGGTTGTTTTGCGCGAACTCTAAGGCGAATCTCCACAGCCTGCCCGGACGGGAATACGTGGGAAGGAGTCCCGTCGGACCGATACAAACCCACCTCAACAATTTCCGCCTCGCGGCCGCCCCAGCGACCCTCAGCCGCTTTAGACATGTCGTCGTGCTGAACACTGGCCGGAGAAGTGACGGCACCCGCGACAGTGCGGTCAAAGGAGCCCGCCGCCTGCAGCAGCTTGCGATTGTCGCTCGCAGCGACACTCATCAGATACGCGTCCACAACTCGCTTGGGATCGCCCGTCGCGCGAGCGACGCCTTGGTCCAGCCACAAGGCCTCATCGCACAAACGCGTCACCATGTCGAGGGAGTGCGTCACGAGCATCACGGTCCGGCCCCGTCGACGCAGCTCGGCGAACTTGTCCAAACACTTGTGTGTAAAGGCTTCGTCGCCGACGGCGAGTACCTCGTCGACGAGGAGCACGTCGGGGTCGACATGAATCGCCACCGCAAAGCCGAGACGCACGTACATGCCCGACGAGTACGTCTTAACGGGGGCATCGATGAAGTCTTCGATTTCTGCGAACCCGACGATCTCGTCGAACCTCTTGACCATTTCTTTCTTGGTCAGGCCAAGCATCATTCCGTTGATAAAGACATTCTCCCGGCCTGATATCTCAGGATGAAATCCGGCGCCAAGCTCGATCAACGCCGATACGCGTCCCTCCACGCGAACATCGCCCGATGAAGGCTTGCCTATGCCGGCGATGAGTTTCAACAAGGTGCTCTTGCCGGAACCGTTAGCGCCAATGACGCCAAACGTCCTTCCGGCCGCCACCTCGAAAGACACACCTTTGAGCGCCTCAAAGGCCACGTCTGGGCGCAGATCTCGCAGAACGCGCCCGGATAGCAACGCGCTCTTCAGTGTGCCGAAATTCTTCCGACGCCCGTATCGGCGGTACATCTTTCGGACATCGCGAACTTCGATCGCGCTCATCGATCAGACTTCCTCCGCAAGCGTATCTCTCAGGCGATCGAACACAAAGTATCCAAAGAGAAACAACACAATCGATGCGGCGCCAAGAACAAGAAGTCGTGGCCACTGCTGAAAGGGGCCCGGCAGGACTATCACTTCCTGGTACGACACGGCCAGGTGCGTGAAGGGGTTGAAGTTGAGTACCCTCCGAACCGCTTCCGGGGCCTCAGACATGGGGTAGATGATCGGGGTCGCGAAGAACCACAGTGTCAGCAAATTCGACATCAGGTCACGGATGTCCCGAAAGTGGACTGTGAGCGCCGACAGTAGCAGCGCAAAGCCAAGGGTCATGACGAGCTGGATGAGGATGATCAAGGGCAGCCACGCCAAGTCGGTCGGCACAACGTTGACGCGGTAATAGAGGCAGAACAAGGCGAGGATAGGCAGCCCGAAACAGAAATGCACCAAACCGGTCAGCACGGTGACGATGGGGAGGACCTCGGCCGGGAAGAGTACCTTGCGAATCAGGTTCCCCCCCGCAATGAGTACTCCGCACGACTCGAGAAGCGACGAGGAAAACCATGTCCACGGCAAAATGCCACAGAACATGAAGAGCGAGAAATGTTCGAGTCCCGGTCCGCGTGCCCCTGGCAGAACCACCGTAAATACAAACGTGTAGATGAGCAGCAAGAGTAGCGGGTTGACGAACGACCAGAAGAACCCGAGAAGCGAACCTCGGTAGCGCGCTTTCAGTTCGCGCGCCACCAGGCCTTGGATTAGTGCTCGGTAGCGAAGCAGCTGTCGAAAGTTAGCGAGCACACTTCGCGTGTCGAGTGACGAGTCCTTTTATACCCGTGTACGTGCTCGCGAGGCTACTTGCAACCGTATTAACGACTTCATCATCGCGACTCTAGCGCGCTCGAAGTCCATCCCCGTCTGCGGCGTCAAGATGCGCTCCTCGGCGCGCTTTTTCGCCTCCTCGGCGCGCGCCACGTCGATTTCATGAGCTCGCTCGGCGATCTGAGCAAGAACGGTCACGCGGTCTGGAAGCACCTCGACGAAGCCAAACGCAACCGCCAGGTAGTGCGTTTCGTTCCCGACGCGATACCACAGCTCACCAACCTGGAGCGTGGCCAGCAGCGGTGCGTGACCCGGAAGGATACCGAAATATCCTTCCGCGCCAGGGACTTGCACCTCATCGACCTGTGCGGTCACCAGGGACCGGTCGGGCGTGACAATTTCGAGCGTCAACGTCGTTGGAAGCGCCATATCACGCCGTCTTCATGCTCTCGGCCTTCTCGACGGCTTCTTCGATCGTTCCCACCATGTAGAAAGCCTGCTCAGGCAGGCCGTCGTGCTTGCCGTCGACGATCTCCTTGAACGCGCGCACTGTGTCCCCAATCGGGACGTACTTGCCCTTGAACCCCGTGAACTGTTCGGCAACGAAGAACGGCTGGGATAAAAATCGCTGGATCTTTCGCGCACGCGTGACCGTCAGTTTGTCATCCTCTGACAGCTCGTCGATGCCGAGAATCGCGATGATGTCCTGCAGGTCTTTGTATCTCTGCAGAATCTGTTTCACCGAGCGCGCCACCGCATAGTGCTCCTCGCCGATCACGCGCGGATCCAGAATGCGTGAAGTTGATGCCAGCGGATCTACGGCCGGATAGATCCCAAGCTCGGAGATCTGTCGCGACAGATTCGTGGTGGCATCCAGGTGCGCGAACGTCGTGGCGGGCGCGGGGTCCGTATAGTCGTCTGCCGGAACGTAGATCGCCTGGACCGACGTAATCGACCCGTTCTTCGTGGACGTGATCCGCTCCTGCAACTCGCCCATCTCGGTCAAAAGCGTCGGCTGATAACCGACGGCAGAAGGCATGCGGCCGAGCAGCGCCGACACTTCCGACCCGGCTTGAGTAAAGCGGAAGATATTGTCGATAAAGAGAAGAACGTCCTTGCCTTCTGCATCGCGAAAATACTCCGCGACCGTCAACGCGGAGAGACCCACGCGAAGACGGGCGCCGGGCGGCTCCGTCATCTGGCCATACACCAGGGCGGCACGCGACTTCGACCAGTCCTTCGTGTCGATCACACCAGACTCTTGGAAGTCCAGCCAGAGGTCGTTGCCTTCGCGCGTGCGTTCTCCTACGCCGCCAAACACGGAGACACCGCCGTGTTTCAAGGCGATGTTGTTGATCAACTCCATGATGATCACGGTCTTCCCGACACCAGCGCCGCCGAAGAGGCCGATTTTGCCTCCTTGCAAATACGGCTCGAGCAGGTCGATGACCTTGATCCCGGTCTCGAACATCTTCAGCTCGGTTGACTGTTGTTCGAGCGTGGGGGCATGACGATGAATCGGCCAACGTTCGCGGGATTGAACCGGGCGGTCGGGGAAGTCAACCGGTTCACCAAGAACGTTGAGTACGCGTCCGAGGGTTTCGGGCCCGACGGGTACCGAAATTGGAGCACCTGTGTCGATGACAGTCATCCCGCGGGTCATACCGTCCGTCGGCTTCATCGCAACCGCCCGCACACGGTTTTCCCCGAGGTGCTGCTCCACTTCGGCAACGATGTCGACCTTTTCCGAGCCCCCGCTCCCGTCAGAAACGATTCGGACGGCGTTGTAGATCTCAGGTAGACCCTCGGGGAATTCGATGTCGATCACCGGCCCGATCACTTGAACGACTCTACCAGTCCTTTGTGCTGTCGCAGTTTGCGCCATTTCACTTCCACTTATGCGGAGGCTTTGTGCTCCGCGTCCACGTCGACCGCTAGGTCGCGGCCGCCCCGGAAACGACTTCGATAATCTCCCTCGTAATCGCCGCCTGACGCACCTTGTTCATGTAGAGCGTCAGGTTCTCGATCATGTCCGCCGAATTGCGCGTCGCGGCGTCCATAGCTGTCATCTGCGCCGCAAAGAACGCGGCGTTCGATTCCAGAAGCGCGCGGTATACCTGGACCTGAACGTGTCGCGGCAGCAGATCCCGAAAGATCTCTTCCGGCGATGGCTCATATAGGTAGTCGACTGCCGCCGCACCGCCGCCGGCACCGGTCTCCAGTCGAGGAATCGGTAATAGCCGTTCCACGACGATGCGCTGCAACATCACCGACTTGAACTCGTTGTACACGAGGTACACGTTCGACGCCTCGCCTGACGTGAACTCCTCAATGGCTGCGTTCGCCAGATTCTCAGCGTCGCCAAAGGAAAGTCGCTGGAAGACACCAACCGCTTCGTACCGGACGTCGAAGCCTCGCCGACGAAAGAAGTCCCGACCCTTGCGTCCGATCAGCCCCAAGGCCACTTCCCGGCTGTGCCCTTCGTTGACAATGAACTGACCAGCCGCCTTGATCACGTTGGAGTTGAAACTGCCGCACAGGCCGCGATCTCCTGTAATCACAACGAGAAGAGACCGCCCAGAACCCTGCTCAGGCATGCGCAACAGCGGGTGCATGTCTTGATCCACGCGCGCGACGAGCCCGTTGAGTACTTTCAGCATGCGCAGAGCAAACGGCCGGGCGGCGACAACGCGTTCCTGCGCGCGCCTCAAGCGTGAGGCCGCGATCATCTTCATCGCTTTCGTGATCTGCTGGGTCGATTTGACCGCGCGGATCCGGCGCCGCAAGTCAATGAGTGATGGCATCTCGTTCGTTCAATGCGTCCCGATCGTCCACGACACTCATGCGACCACGGCGGCTGTCCGCGTCGCGGCAAACTGCTGGCCGAACTCTTTCAGCGCCGATTCGAGCGCATTCTTGATTTCGTCGTCCAGGATCTTCTTCTGCGCGATCCCCGTCAGCACAGCCGGATACCGAGCCTCGAGGAACCGATACAACTCGTCCTCGTAGCGCCGGACCTCCTCGATCGCGACACCATCGAGATGCCCTTTGGTGGCGGCATACACGATCATCACCTGCTTTTCGACCGCGAGCGGCTGATACTGTGGCTGCTTGAGGATCTCGACGAGGCGGCGGCCTCGGTTGAGCTGTGCCTGCGTGGCTTTGTCGAGATCGCTGCCAAACTGCGCGAAGGCTGCGAGCTCGCGGTACTGTGCGAGATCCAAGCGTAGCGACCCAGCAACCTGACGCATCGCGCGAATCTGGGCCGAACCACCAACACGTGACACAGAATTGCCGACGTTGATCGCGGGTCTGACTCCCTGGTGGAACAGGTCGCTCTCCAGGAAGATCTGACCATCGGTGATCGATATGACGTTGGTCGGGATATACGCCGACAGGTCACCCGCTTGCGTCTCAATGATTGGCAGCGCGGTCAGGGACCCGCCACCGAGCGCAGTGTTGATCTTTGCGGCGCGCTCCAGAAGACGCGAATGCAAGTAGAAGACGTCGCCCGGGTAGGCCTCGCGGCCCGGGGGACGCCGAAGCAGCAACGATATTTCCCGATACGCTTGCGCGTGCTTCGACAGGTCGTCGTAAACGACCAGCGCGTGCCGGCCGCTGTCGCGAAAATACTCACCAATCGCGCACGCCGAATACGGACTTATGTAGAGCATGGGCGCCGGATCGGCTGCCGCAGCCGATACCACGATGGTGTAACTGAGCGCGTCGTTCTCCTCGAGCGTGCGCACGACCTGTGCAACCGTTGATTGCTTCTGGCCGATCGCGTTGTAGATACAAATCACATCTTTGCCGCGTTGGTTGATGATCGCATCCACGGCGACCGCCGTCTTGCCTGTTTGTCGGTCGCCGATGATCAACTCACGCTGGCCACGGCCAATCGGGACCATGCCGTCGATGGCCTTCAGGCCGGTCTGCAGCGGCTCTTTCACAGGCTGTCGATCGACGACGCCGGGCGCGAGGCGCTCGATGGGCAGGAATTTCTTGCTGAGGATCGGTCCTTTGCCGTCAATGGGCTGCCCTAGCGCATTGACCACACGACCGAGCATCTCGTCTCCAACCGGAACGGAGATGATGCGGCCCGTGCGCTTGACGACGTCGCCTTCCTTGATCTCTCTCGAGTCGCCCAGGAGGACCGTGCCAACGCTTTCCTCCTCGAGATTCAAGGCGATGCCAAAGACGCTGTGCGGGAACTCGAGCATCTCGCCTGCCATGGCTCGCTCGACGCCGTGAACGCGGGCAATTCCATCGCCGATTGAGATCACGCTGCCGACTTCGGCGACGTCGACCTGCACCGTATAGCTGCCAAGCTGATCGCGAATGATCTTCGAAATTTCGTCCGCTCTGATGTCCATGTCGATCCTTGTTCCGTCCTTACAGCCGGAGCCCGCGGTTGCGGTTACTTCACCAGTTGCTCGCGGACCCTCGCGAGCTGCGTAGCTACGCTTCCATCGAATACAGTGCTTCCGATTCGGGCAATGACCCCGCCGATGAGCGAGGCGTCCACTCTTGTGGTGATGGTGACGCGGCGTCGCGTGGCGTCGCTGAGGCGTCGTTCGAGTCTCTCGGCGTCTTCTGGAGCCAGCGGCAGGGCGGTTGTGACCTCGGCCCGCACAACTTGCTGTTGCTCCCTCAATCGCTCCCTAAATACGTCGAGCAGGTCGGGCAGCAGCCAGAGGCGATCACGGTCGGCAAGCATTAACAGCAGCCTGCTCGTCGGCGACGAGAAGCCGGCTCGCTGCGCCAAGGCCTGCAGCACACCTCGTTTGCCTGCGAGCGGCACGCCAGGCGTGGTGAGCACCTTTTGCAGCTCGGCGTGATGCCGGATGAGGTCCACACAGGTTGTGAGCTCTCGTTCCACCAGATCGGGTTGTGATTCTTTGAGCGCCACATCGAGCAACGCCCTCGCGTATCGCGCGGCGGAGGCGCGGTTGCTCACTGGGCCACCTGTCGGACGTCCTTGGTGCGGCTACTCATCTGGTGTTTCACAGCGATGTTCCTGGTCCGCTCGGTGGCGTGACCGGCCTCGCGGCCTAAAGGTTAGTCGGTGAGCCCGCGAATAGGTGCGTGTCGAGCTTGTACCTGAAAGGCACAAGCGTCTAATTTATATCACGGAATAGCTACAAACCGGTGCGATCTAGCCACGAACGGTGATGTACTCGTAGATCCGGTTCAGCTCGGCCTCCGAGTTGAAGTCGATCTCCACCGTGCCGCCGTCGCCCCGACGCAGGATGCGCACTTTTGCACCAAGAGCGAAGCGAAGGCGATCCTCGGCGGCACGAGTGTGGACGTCAGTTCGTGTCGACTCCACCGCTTGTTTCCGGGTCGCGGGTGGGGACGCTAGGCGCTTGACGAGAGCCTCAGTCTCACGGACGGAGAGGGCCCGCGATATCACCTCGCGGGCGGCATGCCGTTGAGCGGCAGAATCAGAAAGGGCCAAGAGAGCGCGTGCGTGTCCCATCGACAGGGATCCAGACGAAAGGTCTGCCCGAACCTCCTCAGGTAACTTGAGTAGACGCACGAAGTTTGCGACCGAGCTGCGATCTTTCCCAACAGCCGCCGCAATCTGATCGTGTGTGAGCGAGAACTCCTCCGAAAGCCGCTGATATGCCCTTGCTTCATCGACGGGATTGAGGTTCTCTCGCTGGATGTTCTCGATCAACGCCAGCTCGAGCAACTGCTTTTCTGAACCCTCCGGAACCTCACGCACGACGATAGGAACTCTGTGCAGCCCGGCTCTCTGCGCCGCGCGCCAGCGGCGCTCACCCGCGATGATGCGGTAGCCATTCTCGATTCGGCGAACGAGAATCGGCTGAATCACGCCATTCGAGCGAATCGATTGTGCGAGTTCTTCAAGCTTGGCCTCATCCATCTGAAGACGCGGCTGCTGCTCGTTCGGCGAGAGAAGGTCGATGTCCACATCGATCGGACCTTGACGAGGGAGTTCCGGCGCATCTGGGATGAGTGCACTCAGGCCCTTACCGAGTGCTTGACGTCGCTCGTTCATAGTTGCTCCTCGTCAGGAATACGATGTTGCAGGTCGGTCGACGCGTTTCACGGACTGCGCGGCATTGCGCGCCAGCACTTCTTTTGCGAGCGCGACGTACGCGGCCGCACCGCGGGACTTGGGGTCGTACAGTACGGCAGGCATGCCGTGGCTCGGCGCTTCGCCGAGACGAACGTTGCGCGGGATGATGGTGTTGAAGACCTTGTCGCGGAAGAATTCTCTGACATCGCGCGCGACGAGCTGTCCGAGATTCGTGCGTTCGTCGTACATGGTCAATAGAACGCCTTCGATATCGAGCGAGGGGTTCAAGGCGCTTCGGACACGACGCATCGTCGCCACGAGATCAGCCAAACCTTCGAGAGCGAAATACTCACAATGCAGAGGGATCAGAACGGAGTCGGCAGCAACCAATGCGTTTAGCGTGAGCAAGCCGAGCGACGGGGGGCAATCCATGAAGATGAAATCGAAGCGATCCCGTAGCGGTTCCAGGATGCGTCTCAGCCGACGCTCGCGCTCAGGCAAAGGGACCATTTCGATTTCCGCTCCGGTGAGGTTTCGGTCGGCAGGTATGAGGAACATGGTGGGCACGGCGGTAGGTATTAGGAACGCGTCGGGCGACGGTGTGTCGTTCAGCAGCGCCTCGTAAATCGTTCCGCCAGCTGCTCGTTGACCCCTGAGGCCGACACCGCTGGTGAGATTCCCCTGCGGGTCGACGTCAACAAGCAGCACTTGTCGACCCGCTTGCGCCAAGGTCGTCGCTAGGTTGATTGCGGTTGTGGTCTTACCAACCCCGCCCTTCTGGTTCGCCACCGCTACAAATCGGCCAGGACGAGACTCTGAGCGCAAGTGATTGGTCATACGGGCTAATTGTGCTGCTAAGGATTTCCTTGGACAGGACTCTAGCCCACGCCAGGAGCTCAGTCAATCTGTTTCACGTGAAACATCGCGAACAAAAAGCGATCATAAAATGGAGGCGACTGTTCCACGTGGAACAGCAAGAATACGAAGTAGTCTAGTACATGGAGCAGATGCGCTGGCCGAATGGAATTGAACCTGTCCGCTCCTTAACGAGGAGAATCCTGACTATTTGGCGAACCATCGCCGGTTTGAGTGCCGCAAGAAGCACTCGAAGCGCCAGTTTTCAGTGAAGGTCGGGACGACCTTCGAGGAGTCTCCGAGTCTTGGCTCCTGGCCGCCTGGTAAATTACAAACTGCAAGAACGGCAATTTCCAGCTATGAACCGGCGGTTACAACACTCCCCACGGTGCGCCGTGAGCGGTCACGGTGGGTCGTGACTGGGACCCACGGCCGGCCGTGACAGTCGGGGCATTCTGTCAACCTCTTGACTGGGCCTCGCCCTGCTGAGTCAAGTTTGTTTTCCCGCGTAGAACACCTTCTGGCCTCGTCACACGTTTTTCGAGCACGACTAGCCGGCTGCGGTGCGATTCAATCAAAGGGAATGTCGCGCGCCAATAGAGGGGCGGCGTGACCGTCTCCGCCGGGTCGGCAGTGACGTTTCCGCGAAACAGGAACAGTTGTCCTCCAGTCCTGACGAATGCCTGAACGCTTCGGAGAACGCGCGCTTCGACGCGAACCGCTCGGATCGTCAAGAGGTCGTGCCCTTCGTGCAGATCTGGCCTCGACAACAACTCCTCGAAGCGAGCGTTGATGACATCCGTGTCGGTGAGCTCGAGTCTGCGAACCACCTCTCTAAGAAACACGGACTTTCTTGTCTTCGACTCCACCATGACCAGTCGCGCGCCCGGGATAGCAAGAAGGAATGGAATTGCCGGCGATCCTCCCCCTGAACCGATATCAAGAATCCGTCGAACGTCTGGCATGACATGTTTGGCCGCGACCATCGGTTCGATGAGGAGCCGATCGAGGGCTTCTGGGCTCAGTTCGGCTAGATCGAGCCCAGACAGGTTGATCTTCGCGTTCCAGGTCGCAAGGAGTCGATAGTAGGTTTCAAGTTTCATCCCGAGGACAGCCGAAATCGAAAGTCCGGCGCGACGCGCACGCCGAATGAGTCGGGCCTGGAATTCACGGCTGTTCACTGAGGGCCAATATACCTGGCGCGGCAGCGCCAAGTATATTTCGTCCAGTTCACGCGCCGGCGCCAAGATCCGCGGGAGAGAGTCTGCTCAGGAAAGCACCAAGCACGCTCACGGCAGCCGGAGTCACCCCAGGAATTCTGGACGCTTGACCTATGGTTTCTGGTCGGACTTGGGACAGTCGCTGAACAACCTCCCGCGACAGGCCTGGCACTCGGGCAAAGGGAAATCCATCCGGAATCGGGCGTCGCTGCTCACGACTGATCCGATCGGCATGTGCCGCCTCTTGCCGAAGGTATCCCTCGTATTTGATCGCCGTTTCGACGCTCGACACATCCAAGCCCTGTGAATCTTCGTCGAGATCCAAAGCAACCTCCCCGCTATCGACCAGCGCTTGCAGCCGCACTTCTGGCTGTCGCAGGGCCTGCGCAGCTAGAACCCGCTCGTTCTGCCGACTTCGCACTGACGTGCCACGAAGCACTGTCAGATTTCGGAGGTAGCGACCTCGACGAGCCTCGAACCTCACCCACCGATCGTCTGACACGAGACCGAGTTCTCGGCCAATCGTCGTCAGCCGCAAATCCGCGTTATCAATTCGAAGTAGGAGGCGGTGCTCGGCGCGGGACGTGAACATCCGGTACGGTTCAAGGCAACCACGAGTCACGAGGTCGTCGACGAGAATCCCAACATAGGCTTGATCCCGTCGAAGGACGAATTCGGCGAGACCCAATCTGGAACGCGCGGCGTTGATGCCTGCAACGAGCCCCTGCGCTGCCGCTTCCTCGTACCCGGACGTTCCATTGATCTGTCCCGCGAGAAAGAGCCCCTTAACAAGATGGGTCTCGAGAGTGGATTTCAGCTGCGTTGGTTGCACGAAGTCGTACTCAACGGCATATCCGGGCCGAAGCATTTCGGCGCTTTCCAAACCCGGTAGCGCACGCACGAGTTGTTGCTGGATCTCTCGAGGCAAGGACATCGAAAAGCCGTTGACGTAGATCTCGTCGACATCAAGGCCTTCAGGTTCAAGATAAACCTGGTGGCGCTCGCGATCCGGAAACCGCATGATCTTGTCCTCGAGCGATGGACAATAGCGGGGGCCAATACCCCGAATCTGGCCGTTGTACAGCGGACTGCTCTCGATGTTGTGACGAACAAGCGTTCGAACACGGTCGTTTGTGTACAACAACCAACACCGTACCTGGTTCTCGAGTCGTCCCGTTGTAGCGAATGAAAATGACACTGGCTCAGAGTCGCCGGGCTCGGCAACGAACGTGCCGTCCGCCACACAACGCTCGAACTCTATGCTGTCGCGGTGCAGTCGAGGGGGGGTCCCGGTCTTGAGCCGCCCAACTTCTAGTCCGAGGCCCCGGATCGACTCCGCCAATTCACGCGAGGGAGGCTCTCCGTGTCGACCCGCTGGACGCTGTTCACGTCCCACGTGAATCAGGCCATCAAGGAAGGTCCCGGTCGTGAGAATAAGGCTGGCGCAGCGATGCTGGTCCCCGTCCTCCATCGCCAAGCCTGTGACGCGGCCGTGTTCGGTGAGGACCCTGCCCGCTCTTCCGAAGATCCAGGTTATGTTCGGCTCAGCATCAAGTTGCTGAGCAACCCACTCTGAGTAGCGCCGCTTGTCTGCTTGGGCGCGCGGAGACCAGACCGCTGGCCCGCGACTGCGATTGAGCAGTTTGAACTGAATACCGGTGGCATCGATCGCGAGCCCCATCAGACCACCAAGCGCGTCGATCTCTCGAACCAGATGTCCTTTGGCAGTACCCCCAATTGCCGGGTTGCAGGGCATGTGCGCAACGGTTTCGCGCGACAGCGTGGAGAGCCCCACGTGGCAACCGAGGCGTGCTGCGGCGCGGGCCGCCTCCACGCCAGCATGACCGGCGCCAATGACGATGATGTCAAAGAACACGACTGGCGCTCATTTTCCTATGCAGAATCGTTCGAAGACGTGTCGGAGGATGTCCTCGCTCGTCCGAGCCCCGACGATCTCATCGAAGCAGCCACGCGCCGCTTGAAGATCTGAGACGACGAATTCCTCTGTCGCTCCCGCCAATGCCGCGTCGACGGCGGAAGTCAGGTGCGCGCGCGCCGCGTCGAGAAGCGCAATGTGACGAAGATTTGAAACTGCGGGCGTGTCTTTCAAGGGCTCGGTGCCGGTAAGCGCGCGAGCGATTGCGCGGCGGAGATCGTCGACGCCAAAGTGAGCACGTGCGGACATTCGAACGACGCCCTCGGAGTGGATCCGGAAGCTATCGTGACGCGGCCGGTCAACCTTGTTCTCAACGATCACGTTCGGGTAACTCTGCACCTCATCCAGCAACCGCAGGTCGTCGTCCGTCAGGGGTTCGCTGCTGTCCAACACGACGAGGACGACATTGGCAACCTGACGGGCCTGGTGCGCTCGCTGCACACCCTCGCGTTCCGCGAGGTCCTGAGATTCACGGGCGCCTGCCGTGTCGACGAGCGTCACGATGAGACCTTCGAGGTCCATCCGTTCGGTCACAAGGTCACGCGTCGTCCCTGCGACTTCTGTGACAATCGCTCGCTCGCTGCCGACTAGAGAATTGAATACGCTCGACTTGCCGACATTCGGTCTTCCTGCGATAACGACCGTGGCACCTTCACGAATCATGCGGCCCTGGGTCGCGTCCAAGAGCAGTCTTCCGATTTGAGCGGTCACACCCTCTACACGATTGACGATCTCTGACGGTTCGATGAAGTGGTAACCCTCGTCCGGAAAATCGAGTGAGGCTTCAAGTCGGGCAATGAGGTCGAACAGCCCGGCATCGATCTCGGCGATCCGTCGAGTGAGAGTGCCATCGAGTTGATCGAACGCGACGCGAGCCTGGAGCGGCGTTGCGGCCTCTATCAGATCGCCCACGGCTTCGGCTTGGACAAGATCGCGTTTGCCGTTCAAGAACGCTCGCAGCGTGAACTCGCCCGGCTTCGCCAACCGCGCCCCCGCGGCGAGCGCGCTACGAATGATTCCCTGAAGAACAACGGGGCTGCCGTGGGAGCTGACTTCGAGAACATCTTGACCGGTGTAGGAGTGTGGGGCGGAAAATCGTGTGGCGATCACTTCGTCTAAGGCGCGTCCCTGATCTCCCAGCCCTGCACCACGCACACGTGTGAATGTTGCCCGCCGCGGCTCGAGTTCATCACATTCGAGGATCGAGCGCCCGATGGCGAGGGCTCCTTCACCACTGATCCGCACGACGCCGATCCCCCCATGGCCGGGAGCGGTGGCAATTGCAACGATAGTGTCGTCTGGGGAAAACACCTCAGAACCATCCCGCCCCTTATTTCTATTTCTTGGAAGCGATGATCACGGTCTTCATGAAAGCATCGCCGATGCTTTCAGAGGTCATCATTGGATCCTCTGCAATCGCGATGTGGACAATGCGACGTTCGTACGGGTTGAGCGGCCCCATCTCTTGCGGAACGCCTGTCGAGCGTGCCTTCTCGGCGATGAAACGGGCCATCTGTTTTAGCTCAGCGTCCTTGTCTTTTCGGAAGCGATTGCAGTCGACGACGATGCGGTTGTCATCGCCGAGTTGCTTCCGAAACGCTGTGGCTACGAGGTGTTGCAACGCTTGCAGGCCTTCCGCATCACGGCGGATCAGAACACCGCCATCCTGGCCTTCAAGGTTGATGCGTGTCGCTTCCGGCGTCTCTTCAACGGTGGCGGTGACCGTGACGCCCATGGCGTTCACAACGTTCTGCACGAACCCCGCGATTTGTGTGGTCAGAGTTTCGTTCACGATCAACGTCTCGCTGGTTTGAATTGCGTTCGGTACGGACGGACGTCAGTTCTTCTGTTCGGCTCCGGTGGTGCGCCCGGTGCCGGCGTTCTTCAATCGCCGTTCTGCTGGAGGCCGAGGGGCGGTCCCTGCCGACGGACCGATCAGCCAGTTCGTGAAGTACTGCTGCCCGATCGCCCAGACAGTACCCACAAACCAATAGAGAACCACACCGCTCGGCGAAAATACCATCATCGCCGTAAACATCACCGGCATCATCATCATGACGCGTTGTTGTGCCGGATCGACGGTCGTCGGCGAGATCTTCTGCTGCCAGAACGTCGTCACCCCCATGAGTGCGGGAAGCACGTAGTACGGATCGGCGGCCGACAGGTCCTTGATCCATCCTACAAAGCCGGCGCCGCGCAGTTCGATCGATTGCGACAGTAGCGAGTAGAACGCCAGGAGAACTGGGAGCGTCAGCAACATTGGCAGGCAGCCGCTGGCTGGGTTCACGCCGCGTTCCTTGTACAGACCCATGACCTCTGTGTTCATCTTCTGACGCGCCGGGTCCGTCACCTTCAGATTCGCGTACCGATCCTGAATCGCCTTGATCTGGGGCTGAATCGCTTGCAACTTGCGCATCGACACGACGGTCTTGTGTCGAAGCGGGAACATCGCCAGATTGATCAAGACCGTGAGTATCACGATCGCCCAGCCGTAGTTGCCGATGAACCCGAAGAGCCACTTGAGCGTGCTCAGCAAAGGCACGACGAGCCAAGCAAACATGCCGAAGTTGATCGCACGGACCAACTCAGCGTCCACTGATTTCAGAAGATCAAACTGCTTGGGTCCGAAGAAGAAGCGTGCGTTCTGCGGCGTTTGGGGGAACCTGATCGACAGCGCGAGCAAACCTCGTTGAGTATTATTGGGGCCAGGTAACGTGACCGGCTCGTACTCGAGGCGTGCCTGTGCCGGGTTGATCGCAGCTGCGATGAAGTAGTGATCGTCGACGCCAGCAAAACGAAACTGCCCCTCATGCGCTGGTTGCGAAGCAAGATTGCTTGATGTGAGGCGGGTGACTTTGCCGTCTCGGTGATAGATGGCCTGCGGCGCCTGCACGTAGTTGCCGGTGAAAAAGCTCCCACCGCTCGACGTAGCCCCGCTGTCCCCAAGACCTGGGCCCCACGCAACATAGGGATTGAGCTGGCGCTGACCATCGGTCACGTCGGCCGAGAGACTCACGACGTAGTTGTAAGGGTCGAACCGCAACTCCTTGCGAACTCGGACGCCGCTGGCATCCTGAAACTCGAAAACAACCGTCGCCGCCGAACGCGTCGCGTCCACGTGACCATCGGTGTCACCGGACACGCGATAAATCGCGCGATTCAAGCGCTCCGTGAGTTGCGGATCGTCCAACCGGAGTGAGAACGGCGTCGGCCGGTCCGATGGCAAGTCGGTGGGTACGAGATCCACCGGGTGGCCACTGGTGTCACGGTAGTCTTTCAGTCGCCAGTGAACAAGACGCCCACCCTGGTTGGTCAGGACGGCCTGGACGGTTGCTGTCTCCACAACGATCTCGCGCTGGCCAACCTCCGACGTTATCGGCAAAGGCGCATCCGTGGTTGGACCCGGCGCGGGCGAAGCGGCTGCCTGCGGCTGAGCCGGCGCTACCTCGCTAGTTGGGCTGGACGGTTTTTGGATTGAGTTAGTTACACGCCTTTGGGGGGCAGGAGCGAAGAAGGACTGATACGCGTACAGGACCGCGAAGGACAGTACGATTGCGATGAATACCCGTCGTTCCATGAGTTGGTTCTAGGCGCGCGGAATGGGATCGAGCCCGTAACCGCTTAGCGGTCGGCACCGCGCCAGGCGACGCAAACCGAGCCAGACACCCCGCGTCGGGCCATGGGCGCGGACGGCTTCGGCCATGTAGTCGGAGCATGAAGGCGTGAAGCGGCAGCACCCGCCAAGCCAGGGAGAGACGAGGAGCTTATACGCGCGAATAGCGGCGAGGACGCTTGAAGTCACCATGCCCCTGCTTGGCCGCCTGCTGTCGCGACCGGCCTTGTCTGTTAAAGGCGGCGAGGTAGTCGGCTTCAAGACTTGTGAAGGGGGCATTGAGCATTTCCCGCCGCGGGACGATGACGACGTCGACGCCCGCGGAGATCTTGTGGCGTCTGAAGACTTCCCGAGCCAGCCGCTTTGCTCTGTTCCGATCGACGGCCGGGCCGAGCTTGCGGGTTGCCGCTACTCCAAGTCGCGCTGAGGGCAAGCCGTTGGGTATTACGAAGACGGTCATAAACCGGCCACGAATGCGAAGTCCGGCGCCATAGGCGTGCTCGAACTCCGGCCGTCGACGGACGCGATCCGCAGACGAGAGCCGCTGTCCGCTCATTGGCACCTCCAACTGCATCGCGGCAAACGGGCGTCCGGTTCACGCAGCTTTCACGGGACGCGACACTGACCACGTCTATCGCTTACCGCTCGTCGGCAACTGTCAGGCGCTTCCGCCCTTTTGCGCGACGCCTTTTCAGCACGATTCGGCCGTTCTTCGAGGACATCCTGACCAGAAATCCGTGCGTTTTCTTGCGTCGGCGGGTATTCGGCTGAAAAGTACGTTTGCCCTTCATGTTGTACCGTTGGCACGCGGAGAGACCGAAGCCGCAGCCTTTTTCGCTCCAAGCCGAGTCATCAAAACCCAGCTAAGTTTCGTTATGGGAGTTCTTTGGCGCTCAGACGAAACTTCAATACTAGTCGCGCGTAACTGGAGGTGTCAACGCAACAAAACGACTTTGTCTGGTTCACAAGCCAGCACGGCGTTGTGCTACAGTCGCGAGTTCGGTTTGACGTTCGAGGCTTCAGAAGAGTGGCAAGGTTCGGTATCTCCCCCAAGATTTCCACAACTGTGGAAAACACTGTGGAAAACAGGTTCCGTCAGGTGGACCTGGCGAAAACAGGCCTATTTACTTGTTTTTGTCGAGGCGAAGGCCCTGCTTGCCCGGTTTCTTTGGACGCGTTTCACGCGGATCGGACACGGGCCCTTGATGTGCTTGACTGCGTAACGGGCGAAAGTCTCAATTTCTCCGTTTCCTGACGGAATTACCGCATGGAACCGAGCATCTGGGATCAGATCCTCTTTCGGATTGAGACCAAGGTTAACCAGCACAGTTTCCAAACGTGGTTCAAGCCCACTTCCTTTGTCGCTGACAACGGAAAATCCATTACGGTGCACGTACCCAATACAGGTTTCAAGGACTGGCTCACCAAGCACTACTCGGTAGTTCTGTCCGAGGCCCTTGCTGAGGTTCGACGACCCGGCGTTGCCCTGGTCTTTCTTCCGGAAGGAGCGCGGTTGGAAGCGTCCCTTGAAGAGCCTCCCCCACCGTCACATAACCGGGAATCCCCCCCGACGATCGTCGCAACGCCGCCGATCGGTCTCAACGAACGCTATTCGTTCGACACCTTCATTGTCGGGCCGTCAAATCAGTTTGCCCACGCCGCCTGTCGAGCCGTTGCCGAAGCGCCTTCACGCTGGTACAGACCCTCTCTTCATCTATGGGGGAGTTGGTCTCGGAAAGACTCACCTGATGCACGCAATGGGGCAATACGTGCTCCAGCATGATGCGAGCCTGAAGCTGACCTACATCTCGTCTGAACGATTCATGAACGAGATGATCAACGCGCTCCGGTACGAGCGGATTCTTGATTTTCGAGAACGCTATCGAAGCGTCGATGTGCTCCTCGTGGATGACATTCAGTTTGTGTCCGGAAAAGAAGGAACACAGACCGAGTTCTTCCATACGTTCAACGCTCTCTATGATGCGCAGAAGCAGATTGTCCTCAGCAGCGATAGACCTCCCAATGAAATTCCTGCCCTCGAAGAGCGCCTTCGATCGAGGTTTGAATGGGGATTAACGGCCGATATCCAACCACCGGATATCGAGACACGAGTCGCCATTCTCAAAAGAAAGGCGGAGGCAGAATCGGTTCCTTTACCAGACAACGTGGCCCTGTATATCGCCGGACGAGTCAAATCGAACATCCGCGAGCTTGAAGGGTCCCTTATTCGCCTCATTGCGTATGCGTCGCTGACGGGAAGCGAGATCTCGCTTGAACTTACTCAGGAAGTATTGAGGAATGTCTTCGATCAGGATGAGAAGGCGATCACCATCGAGTCGATTCAGAGGTTCGTTGCCGACTACTATCAACTCAAGGTCACGGACCTTAAATCGAGGAACAACTCCAAGTCAATCGCAATGCCTCGTCAGATCGCTATGTATCTGTGCAAGTCACTGACTCACGCCTCGTTGCCAGAGATCGGTCGTAGCTTTGGAGGGAAACACCATTCGACGGTGATTCACTCAATCAAGAAGGTTGACGAGCTCCGAAAGCGGCCAGATTTCAACAGCCTGATGGCGGGTTTCCTGGAATCATTGCGCTGATTCCACAGGGTTCAACAGATCGGACCGCGAAGCGCTGTGGAGGGCCGCCTGGGGGGGCGGATCTCAACACTTTTCGCGCGGCGAGCGACTCCTGGAATCACAGATTTCGTGCTACCGCAAATTATTGATTCAAAAGAACTAATTTCGCGTTGCCAAGTTTTGCACAGCACCTTATTTCTTGTATAATTCTTTTGTCTTCTTCTGATCAATTCACTGGAGTCATTCGCACGGCTCCGCCCTGGCTCTCGAGGTCATCACAAGCCTATGGAACTCGTTGTCCGCAAGAATGAGCTTCTGCGAGAACTGCAACTTTTCCAGGGCATCGTCGAGCGAAAAAACACCATTCCGATCCTCGCGAACGTTCTGATCGAAGCGAAGGGCAATGAAGTTCGGATGCTCGCCACAGACCTTGAAGTTGCACTTCGTAGCCGGTGTCAAGCCATCGTCTCCAAGGGCGGGTCGTTGACTCTTCCTGCGAAGAAACTGTACGAAATTATCAAGGCATTGCCTGAGACGGACATTCGTATCGAAGAAGACAAGTCAGGAGTGAAGGTCGCTGCGGATCGGTTTGACTCCAGGATCCAAACGCTGCCCCGTGAAGACTTTCCTGCTCTCCCAGAAGTCTCCGGTGGGGCGCGGGCGACTCTGCCTCGCAACGCTGTGCGCGAAATGGTGGCGAAGACCCAGTTTGCGATCACCGGTGAGGACACGCGCTACTTCCTCAACGGAGCCAAGTTCGTACTCACACCTGACTCACTGACACTCGTGGCCACTGATGGTCATCGGTTGGCTCTTGTCGAAGTCAAGCACGACGTTGGCGTGTCAAAAGAAATCGGTGTGATCCTGCCGAAGAAAACCCTTCTCGAATTGGGCAAACTGCTCGCCGAGGGAGAGGGTGACATTCTCTTCGAAAGCGGTGAGAACCACTTGTTCTTTGAAGTGGCTGGCCGAGTTCTGATTTCTCGGATGATAGACGGTCAGTTTCCGGCGTACGAGCGCGTGATACCCAAAGGGAACGACAAGATCATAGAGTTTGATCGAGAGCGTCTCACCAGCGCAGTGAAGCGTGTGGCGCTCCTCTCAAACGAACGCTCTCGTGCGGTGAAGTTCGAAGTCACGAAGGGCAAAGTCGAAGTGACGTCGAGTAGTTCCGAGTTTGGTGAAGCCCGAGAACAACTGCCTGTCGACTACACCGGGCCGGTGATCACCATCTCATTCAATGCCCAGTACGTCCTGGATTTCCTCAATGTCGTGGAGACTGATGTCGTGTCGCTCTCCCTCAAGGACGATACGAGTCAGGCCGTGATGAAACCTGTTGGTGCTGAAGGGTACGACTACACGTACGTCATCATGCCAATGCGGATCTGACGCCCAGGGAAACGCGTGGAACATTCGGAACAGCAGAACATCGATCAGGCTGACCCAACCAGTACAACCGACGCTCCCGACCGAGCAGGGTCGCAAGGGAACGGCCCCGTGGAGGAATACGGTGCCGACAAGATCAAGGTACTGGAAGGCCTGGAGGCAGTCCGGAAGCGGCCGGCGATGTACATCGGATCGACAGGCGCCCCCGGCCTGCATCATCTGGTGTACGAGATCGTCGATAACTCGATTGACGAGGCTCTCGCCGGGTATTGCGACCAGATCACCGTCACGATTCACATCGACAACTCCGTAACCGTCGTCGACAACGGGCGCGGCATTCCAGTCGATCGGCACGAAAGCGGAAAGTCCGCGGCTGAAGTGGTCCTGACGGTTCTCCATGCGGGCGGCAAGTTCGACAACGACAGCTATAAGGTGTCCGGCGGTCTCCACGGAGTCGGCGTCTCCGTCGTGAACGCGCTTTCCGAGCGCCTCGATCTCGAAATCTGGCGTAACGGGAAGGTGTATCAACAAAGTTATGAGCGCGGGACGCCCGTTGCGGATCTCGAGGTGGCCGGCACGACACAGCGCCGAGGCACGAAAGTGACCTTCAGGCCCGACCCTCAAATCTTCGAGACCACGGAATACAGCTTTGACACGCTGGCTCAACGGCTTCGTGAGTTGGCGTTTCTCAATGGCGGCATCCTCATCACGATCGACGATGAGCGGGACGGCAAGAATCATAAGTTTCAGTACCGAGGGGGGCATCGTTTCGTTCGTTCAGCACCTCAACAAGAACAAGGCCGTCGTCAATGACAAACCTATCTTCATGAAAGGCGAAAAAGACGGCATTGACGCCGAGATCGCCTTGCAGTGGAACGACGGATATTCCGAGTTGGTGTTCGCCTTTGCAAACAACATCAACACGCACGAGGGTGGCACACACCTCTCTGGCTTTCGTTCGGCGCTGACACGGACGATCAATGCCTACGCGTCCAAAAGCAACCTGGCGAAGGACCTGAAGGAGGCGAACATCAGCGGGGATGACATCCGCGAGGGGTTGACCGGTGTCGTCAGCGTCAAGATCCCGCGTCCTCAGTTTGAGGGTCAGACAAAGACGAAACTTGGAAATACCGAAGTCAAGGGCATCGTCGAAGCCATCGTCAACGACAAGCTGGGCCAATTCCTCGAGGAGAACCCAGTCGTCGCCAAGCGCGTTATCGGGAAGGCTGTCGATGCAGCGCGTGCACGCGAGGCGGCGCGCAAAGCGAGGGATCTAGTTCGGCGAAAGGGCGCGCTCGACGGGAGTAGTCTGCCGGGGAAGCTCGCCGATTGCCAGGAGCGAGATCCCGCCCAGAGTGAGATCTACATCGTGGAGGGTGATTCAGCAGGCGGGTCAGCGAAGCAGGGCCGCGACCGCCGCTTCCAAGCGATCCTTCCGATTAAGGGCAAGATTCTGAACGTCGAGAAGGCGCGCTTCGACAAGATGTTGGGAAGCGACGAAATCAAAACGATGATCGCAGCCTTGGGATGCGGCATCGGCGTCGAGGACTTTGACATCGAGAAATTGCGTTACCACCGCGTCATCATCATGACCGACGCGGACGTCGATGGATCTCACATTCGTACGCTGCTGCTGACGTTCTTCTACCGGCAGATGGCACCGCTCATCGATCATGGTCATATTTTCATCGCACAGCCCCCGCTCTATCGAGCGAAGCGCGGTCGCAGTGAGACATACATCAAGGACGAACGCGAGCTCGAAGGATTCTTGATTCGGCGCGCCGTCGAATCACGGATCGTCAGGCTCGCCGACGGAACCGAGATCTTCGGCGAAGTATTGGAGCGTCAACTGCAGCGGATGATGTCGTACCTCAAGCTCTTGCAGCAGGTGACGCGCCGCGGTAACCCTCCGGACATCGTGTCTGCGCTCTTGCAGGCGGACGCGCGCGACAAGTCGTTCTTGGAGCAGCGTGGGCGTTTGGACAACATTGCTGCGCGGATGACAACGCCCGTCAGAACCGTCTCGGTAAGCCGGGACGAAGAGCACAATGTGTTTGTCCTGTCGGTCGAAGACCGGTCTCAAGGTTACCCTCGACGCCATAGCCTGGGCCTCGACTTCATTACCTCAGGCGAGTACCGCACGTTGGCCAACGCATACCGAGAGGTTCAGGACGCGACGTTCCCGGCCGTCGTGACAACAAGTGACGCCTCTCGAGAGGAAGAGATTCCGGAGGACGAGGGGACGGCTGCAGCCGACGATACCGCCATCGGAGGTGGGCCAATTGACGAAGCGACGAAGCTCGCCGCTGAGCCAAAACCAACCAGTACACCTGGTCCAGTAGCTCGCACCAAGGAGGATCCGGAGACGAGGCTGGAGACGATCAGCGCTTTCGTCGAGTTCTTTATCGCCGCCGGAAGGAAGGGCGTTGCCATCAACCGCTACAAGGGCCTTGGCGAGATGAACCCCGAGACGCTTTGGACGACGACCATGGATCCGGCGATCCGGACGCTCCTGCAAGTTCGGGCGGAAGATCACGCCGAAGCTGATCAGATGTTTACCACGCTCATGGGCGACCAGGTGGAACCGCGGCGCAAGTTCATCGAGGACAACGCCCTCGATGTCCGCAACCTCGACGTCTAACCGACCTGCGCCTCTCCGTCTCCATTCATGAACGCACCGAACCAGAACCGTATTCCCGTCAATATCGAAGACGAAATGAAGCGCTCGTACATGGATTACGCCATGAGCGTAATCATTGGACGAGCCCTGCCAGACGTCCGCGACGGACTCAAGCCGGCGCACCGCCGCGTGCTCTACGGCATGAAGAACATGGGGCTGTCGTCGACGCGCGGGTACCGCAAGTGCGCCAAGATCGTCGGCGAGGTCATGGGCAACTTCCATCCCCATGGCGACGCCTCCATTTACGACACGCTCGTCCGCATGGCGCAGGACTTCAACATGCGCGAGCCGCTCGTGAACGGTCAGGGCAACTTTGGATCGGTCGACGGCGATCCGCCGGCGGCGATGCGATACACCGAGGCGCGCCTCGAGTCGCTCGCCGATGACATGATGGCAGATCTCGATAAGGAGACCGTCGACTTCGTTCCCAACTACGACGAGACCACCGAGGAACCGACGGTGCTGCCAGCGCCGTTTCCGAACCTTTTGGTCAACGGCTCCGCCGGCATCGCCGTCGGCATGGCGACCAACATCCCACCGCACAACATGCGTGAGGTGATCGACGCCGTGATCTGGACGATCGAGAGCACCCAATCCGGCTCGATCCTGACACTCCCCGAGAAGCAACGGAAGCTGCTCGAGCTGGTTCCTGGACCAGACTTCCCCACTGGTGGATACATCGTCGGCCGCCATGGCATTCAGCAGGCCTATCTGACGGGCCGCGGCAGCATCCTGATGCGGGGCAGAGCGGAGATCGAAGTCTCGAAGAAAGGAGACCGGCAGTCGATCGTGATCGACGCCATCCCCTATCAGATCAACAAGGCGAGACTCATCGAGCGAATCGCGGAGCTGGTGCGGGAGAAAACGATCGAGGGCATCTCGGACATCCGGGACGAATCGGACCGCGACGGGATGCGCGTGGTCATCGATCTGAAGCGCGGCGAGGTCGGCGAGGTCATCCTCAACAACCTGTACAAGCACACTCAGCTCCAGACCAGTTTTGGGATCATCATGCTCGCCATCATCGGCGGGCGCCCGAAAGTGCTCTCGCTCGTCGAGTTGGTCGATAACTTCATCGAGTTCCGCCGCGAAGTCGTGCGGCGGCGCACCGAGTTCGAGCTGCGCAAAGCCGAGGCGCGTCGGCACATTCTCGAAGGCCTCAAGATCGCCCTCGACCATCTCGACGCCGTCATCGCCCTCATCCGTGCTTCCAGGAATCCGGGCGAGGCGCGCGACGGCCTCATGACGCAGTTCGGGATGAGCCAGATCCAGGCTCAGGCAATCCTCGACATGCAGCTCCAGCGCCTGACGGGCCTGGAGCGCCAGAAGATCCTCGACGAGCTCGCCGAGCTCCTCAAAGTGATCGAGCGGCTCCTCGCTATTCTTGCCAGCGACCCGCTGGTGATGCAGATCGTCGTCGACGAGCTACGGAAGGTGCAGGAGAAGTACAGCGATGCGCGCCGTACGGAGATCCTCGCAGAAGAGGGAGAGTTCCGGGTCGAGGATCTGATCGCTGAAGAGGACATGGCGATCACCGTCAGCAACACTGGATACATCAAACGCACGGCGATCACCAATTACCGAAATCAGCGGCGTGGCGGGAAGGGTCGCATTGGAATGCGTACACGGGAAGAGGACTTTGTGAGTCATCTTTTCGTAGCCTCGACCCACGCGTACATCATGATCTTTTCTGACAGGGGGCGCGCGTACTGGCTGAAGGTGCACGAAGTTCCCGATGTTGGTCCGGATGGGCGCGGAAAGGCCATCGCTAACCTCGTGTCGATGGAGGAAGGCGAACGGATCGCCGCTCTCCTGGCCGTCAAGGAATTCGAGGACGACAAGTTCGTAGTCATGGGCACCAAGCATGGTGTCGTCAAGAAAACGGAGCTTAGCGCATTCAGCAATCCACGTGCTGGCGGCATCATTGCCATGGGAGTTGAGGACGGCGATTCGGTGATTGCCGCACAGATCTCTGACGGTCGCGGCGAGGTCTTCATCGGGACAAGCGATGGAATGGCGATTCGGTTTCCTGAGACGGACGTCCGCCCGATGGGCCGCACAGCCTACGGCGTCCGCGGCATTTCCCTGCGTACTGGTGATTCCGCTGTCGCGATGGAAGTGCTTCGCCCAGGAGGCACGATACTGTCCGTCACAGAGCAGGGGTATGGAAAGCGCACGGAGCTCGAAGAGTACCGCCTGCAGTCGCGTGGAGGGCTTGGCATTATCAACATTCAAACCAGCGACCGTAACGGCAGGGTCGTCGGGATCGTTCAGGCAACCGACGAGGATGAGTTGATGCTCATCACGCAGCAAGGAAAAGTTCTTCGCATGGCATCGAAAGGCATTCGTTCCATCGGGCGAGCGACACAAGGCGTTCGGCTGATTGACATCGAAGGGGACGACAGGGCTGTCTCGATCGCTCGTCTGGCAGAGAAGGACGAAGAGGACGTAACGTGAGCCGTTCTGCCATGATGCTGGCAGGGCTGACTCTCGCAGCAGCCGGTTGCGTGTCCACGAGGGCGGAAGAGCAGACCCTCCGAGACTTTTTTCAGGCTTCACGAGCTCGCGACAAGACGATGCTTGCAAAGGTCGCCACCGTGAGCCTTGACCTGGTTACTGAAGGCACTGTGCGTGATTTCGAAGTGACCGGCACCGGGGCAGAGCACTTGGAAGTCACGATGGTCTCCAAGCCGGTAGCGGTGACCGCGCAGGTCCGCACTCCCGATGGCCACATCGTTCCCACGCGGCTGGAATTCGACTTCCGGCGCGCCCTCCAGCAAGACTCGCAATCAGGGCGAGAAAGCCCGTGGATCATCACTGCCGTGCGGCGACCGGACCGTTAGGCTACTTCGAGCTTCGCGAATTTCGCGCGGAGTGTTTTCTGGCCCACCGAGACAAACCGGACCACTAGCTTCGTGTCATCGTCCAGGGGCTCGACACTCAGGACGGTGCCCAGCCCAAACTGTGGATGCCGGACCCGAATGCCCACCTTCAGCCCCGACGGTACCGACTGATCTTCGTCTTCATACCGGTAAAGAGGTTGCTCCTCCTTGACACGGCCCCTGTAGCTCCCCCTGTGACCATACGGGCTTGCACGAAACTGAGAGAATGAAGGCTGAGGCGAGAGAAAGGCCGATGGAGCCTCCTCGAGGAGTTCGCTCGGTATCTCGGCTAGAAAACGAGAGGGTTCGGTCGCCTGGTAATCGCCGAAGACACGCCTGCGTGCCGCCGACGTCAGCACGAGCCGACGTTGCGCGCGTGTGATGCCGACGTAGCACAATCGCCGCTCTTCCTCCAGTTCTGCCTCGTCATCGATCGACCGTGAGTGCGGGAACAGCCCTTCCTCGAGCCCTGAAATAATGACCACCGGGAATTCTAGGCCTTTCGCGCTGTGCATTGTCATCATGAGGACGCGCGCGTCGCGCGAGCCAGCCTCCTCATCGACGTCCGACAACAACGACAACTGATCCACAAAGCCCGCCAGAGAGGGTTCAGGACTGCGCCCTTCATATTCCCGCGCCGCCGAGACGAGCTCTATCAGGTTCTCGATCCGACTCTCGGCCTCCTCGCTTCGTTCTTCGCGCAGGTCTTGGAGGTAGCCGCTTTGATCGAGCGCCTTCCCTAGGGCGATTGAAACGGGGTCCTGTCGGGCGACCGCGGTCAGGCCCACGATCAAATCTCGAAACACCGTGAGTGATGCAATCGCCCGCGGGGGGAGCGACCGTTGATCGACGGCGTATACCAGCCGCGCCCACAATGAGTTACTAGTTACAGTCGGCTGCAAACCGGCGAGGAGCGGCGGCAGGTCGTCTTCGAGAGCCGGCTTCAACGCGTCGAGCGCTTCCATCACTCCCTTTCCTATGCCACGCGCCGGCACGTTGATCACTCGCCTCAACGCAACGTCATCGTGAGGGTTCAAGATCAGCTTGAGGTACGCCAGGGCGTCCTTGATCTCTTTCCGTTCGTAGAAACGGACACCCCCGATGATCTTGTACGCCGTGCCGGCGCGGCGCAGAGCGTCTTCCACCGTCCGCGATTGCGCATTTGTCCGATAGAGAATCGCGACGGTGTTTTCGAGGTCTTCCTGCAGCGCAATTCGAGACGTTCGTGCTATGAACTCCGCCTCATCGAGGTCGTCACCAGCGCGGTATGAAAGGATCCGCGCTCCTCCCTGCCGGTCCGTGTAAAGACGCTTCTCCTTGCGGTTTCGGTTCTGAGAGATGACAGCGGACGCGGCGTCCAGGATCACCTGTGTCGATCGATAGTTTCGTTCGAGACGAACGACCATGGCCTCCGGAAAGTCGTGCTCGAAGTCCAGGATGTTTCGGAGATCGGCGCCGCGCCACTTGTAGATGGACTGATCTGGGTCGCCGACCACGCAGAGGTTGCGATGCCGGGCGGCGAGGCGTTGAATGAGTAAGTATTGGGGTCTGTTGGTGTCTTGGTACTCGTCGACCATCAGGTGAACAAACTTCAGGCCATATCGCTCCCTGATCGACTCTGATTTCTCGAAGAGCTCAACAGTCTTCAAAAGAAGGTCATCGAAATCAAGCGCATTGGCGTCCGTGAGGGCTTGCGTATACAACGCGAACAACTTCCCGATCTGTTGCTCACGCGGGTTCCACGAGCTCGCTGCAAAGACCTCCGGCCCTTCCATCTTGTTCTTCGCGTGACTGATTCGCGACAGCGCGAGCCGTGGTTGCAACGTGCTGTCGTCCATGCCGAGCGCCCGTAAGGACTGCTTCATGACGGTGAGCTGATCGGCGGAATCGTAGATCACGAAATCACGCGAGAGGCCGATGTGCGGTGCTTCTCGCCGCAGAAGACGGGCACACAGTGCGTGGAACGTGGAAATCCACATCTGCCGACAGTCGGTGCGCAACAGCGCTTCCACGCGAGTGCGCATTTCCTCAGCGGCCTTGTTTGTGAATGTAACAGCGAGTATGCGGTCTGCTTCCGTCAGTCCTTCGCTGACGAGGTAGGCGATACGGTGTGCGATGACACGAGTCTTACCAGACCCTGCGCCCGCCAGAATCAACAAGGGTCCTTCCGTGTGAAGGACGGCGTTCTGTTGTTCTGGGTTGAGGCTTGAAAGAAGGTCCAAGCCGCTATTCTACCGTCGTCTATTCGACCGTTACGGACTTGGCGAGGTTTCTCGGCTGGTCCACGTCGCAGCCGCGACGAACCGCGATGTGATAAGCGAGAAGTTGCAGTGGAATCGTCATCACGATCGGTGTCAAGAGCGGCGTGGTTCGCGGCACCGGCACGAGAACATCGCGTTGCGCGTCCAGCACAGCGGCCAATCGAGCATCTCCTTCACTGGTGATGGCGATGACCGATCCACCCCTGGCCTTGGCCTCCTGCACGTTGCCGACCATCTTTTCGAAGACGTGATCATCGGGCGCGAGAGCAACAACCGGCATCTGCTCGTCGATGAGCGCGATCGGACCGTGCTTCATTTCTCCAGCGGGATAGCCCTCCGCGTGAATGTAGGAAATCTCTTTCAGCTTCAGAGCGCCCTCGAGCGCGATCGGGTAGTTGATACCGCGTCCGAGAAACAAGAAGTCTGTGCGGTTGTAGAACCGCTCCGCAACCTTTTCCATGGCCGCGGAGGCCTTGATCGATTGTTCGATGACATGTGGTAGCTGGAGGAGGGCCTCGATGTGCTGTCGAATCTCCACGGGCGTGAGAGTGCCCCGCACCTGCGCCATGTACAGCGCCAGGAGCTGCAGAGCGACCAATTGAGAGGTAAAGGCCTTCGTCGAAGCGACGCCAATCTCTGGTCCGGCGTGTGTGTATACGGTACCGTCTGCCTCGCGTGTGGCCATGCTGCCAACCACGTTGCAGATTGCGATACTACTTGCACCCTTGCGGCGAGCTTCGCGAAGGGCTGCCAACGTATCGGCAGTTTCCCCGGACTGCGTAATCACGATCGTCAGCTCGCTTTTCTCTACGATCGGATTTCGATAGCGGTATTCCGACCCATAATCGACCTCGACTGGAACCTTAGCTAGCGCCTCGATCAGATACTTCCCCACCAGGCCCGCATGCCACGACGTGCCACACGCGACGATGCTGACCTTTTGCACTGCCCGAATTGTCTCGGCTGGAATGTGGAGGTCCTCGAGGAACATCTGGCCGCTATCGAGCGACACCCGACCGAGAATGGTGTCCCGCGCGGCCGTGGGCTGCTCGAAGATCTCTTTGAGCATGAAATGCTTGTGGCCGCCCTTTTCCGCCGCAATCGGGTCCCACAAAACTCGCTGTGTTGTCTTGGAGACAGCGCGCCCGTCGTAGTCCGTGAACTGCACGCCAGAGCGCGTGATAACCGCCATCTCCTCATCGGCGAGGAAGACGACGTCACGCGTGTGCGAGAGAATTGCCGGAATGTCAGAGGCCACGAAGAACTCGTCGACGCCGAGCCCAACGACGATAGGCGGACCATTGCGTGCGGCGACAATCTTTTCCGGGTCCTCGACCGACACCAGCACGATCGCAAACATGCCGCGCAAGACCTTCAAGGCCCGCCGGACGGCGTTTTCCAATCCATCGGTCTTCATCTCGCGCTCCACGAGATGCGCGACGATTTCGGTGTCGGTCTCCGTCCTGAACGTGTGCCCTTGAGCCCGCAGCTCCTCTTTCAGCTCCAAGTAGTTCTCGATGATGCCGTTGTGGACTACAACGATCCGCCCCGTGCAGTCGCGATGGGGGTGCGCGTTCTCCTCAGTCGGACGGCCGTGCGTAGCCCAGCGCGTGTGTCCCAGCCCATAAAGGCCGTCAATAGGTTCGTCGCGGATCGCGTTTTCCAGGTTCACGAGCTTACCGGCCGCGCGGCGGAGCGCGATGCCTTCGGGGCTCACGAGTGCCACGCCGGCCGAGTCATACCCGCGATACTCCATCCGTCTGAGGCTCTCAATCAGCACGGGGACGACTGGCTTCGAACCGATGTATCCGATGATTCCGCACATAGCCACCTTCAGCTCTTTGTTTCGGTCTTCTTTCGTTGCACCCAGCCCTCGACATTGGACTGTCGTCCGCGACCAATCCCCAGCGCGCCTGCCGGCACGTCTTCGGTGATCGACGATCCGGCGCCGACGTATGCGCCCTTGCCGACGCGCACTGGCGCGATCAGCTGCGAATCACTTCCGATGAACGCGTCGTCTTCGATGACTGTTGAATGCTTGCGCTGGCCGTCGTAGTTGCACGTAATCGTTCCAGCGCCGACATTCACGTGGGAACCGATGGTCGCATCGCCGAGATATGACAGGTGATTCGCCTTCGACCCCGGTCCCAGTGTCGTTCTCTTCAGCTCCACGAAGTTGCCGACCTTCGCCCCCTCCCCCACCAGACTGTCAGGCCTGAGGTGCGCGAAGGGACCGATGGCAGCGCCATCGGCAACGGTGCTACTAACGATGACACAGAAATTGTTGACGGTAACGCGGTCCCCAAGCGTTGAATCCGCGATTCGAACGTGGGCCCGAACCTCACAGGCCGAGCCGATCCGCGTCTGACCCTCGATGACCACTCCTGGGTGAATCACTGTGTCAGCGCCGATCTGCACGTCGGCGTCGATGTATGTCGTGGCCGGGTCAACCAGAGTGACGCCAGCCCCCATCAGTTCTTCGTTCTTTTTTTGTCTCACGAGTCTGCTCACTTCTGCGAGTTCCGTGCGGCTGTTGATTCCTCGTATTTCATGGACCTGATCGACGACAAGCGTCTCGAGCGGCAGCTTCCGACGGCGATAAACGGCAATGAGGTCGGTGAGATAGAACTCGCCCTGTGCATTGTGGGAGGCGATGGTTTGAAGAGCCCCGAATAGGGGGGCGAGGTCAAAAGCGTAGATCCCGCTGTTGATCTCTTTGATCTTCCGCTGCGCCGGGGATGCGTCGCGCTCTTCGACGATTCTGGCTATTTGGCCAGACGCCCGAACAATTCTCCCGTATCCATAGGGCCGTTCGACGACGGCAGTCACTACGGTGGCCGCCGCGCCCGCACCGTGATGGGCAGCTAGCAATCTCTCGAGAGTCACTGATCTCAAGAGAGGAACATCACCTGAAAGCAGCACGAGCGTTCCGTTACGTCCGCGCAGCAAGGGCTCGATTTGTTGAAGGGCGTGCGCCGTACCGAGTTGCGGCTCCTGAACGGCGAACCGTATTATAGGCCATTCGGCCAATTTGGTGCGAACTAGATCGGCTTGATGTCCGACCACGAGAGAGAGCGTCGCGGGGTCGAGTGATTCAGCGACTGCCAAGACGTACTCAACCATCGGCCTGCCCGCAATTTCATGGAGGACTTTCGGCAGAGCCGATTTCATGCGGGTGCCCTGCCCCGCTGCGAGCACTACGACATGTGTCTCGGACATGCTCATCGCGTCAATCAGGTAGCAGACGGGCTGTCACTAGAGGAGATATCGGTCTGCGACGTCTTGGAGGGAGTCGGGTCCCACAAGAAGACAACCACAACGATTGGTTATTCGACATATTTCTTGCTACGCTCGATTGCCGCGTAGACAGCTTTGACGGGCTGTCCAAGTTTTTTCGCCACCGACGCCACGATTTGCCGACGGCTCAAAGAGCCATCAGCAGTCATTCGACCAAATTCATCGGCGATCGTGGAGTCTGCGAACGAGTTCATCGTAATAGTAGGACTGCGGCGTGGTCCCACAACTACAGTAAACTCACCCCGAAGCGAGGTCAGCTGTTCTCGAACCGCTCCAGCCGTCCCTCGAATGACCTCTTGGTGCACCTTTGTAAGTTCGCGAGCCAAAATAATTGGTCTTTCGCCCATAATCACCACCATCTCGGCCAATGTCGAGGCGATTCGGTGAGGTGTTTCGAAGAACGAGAACGTGTTAGAGATGTCATTGACAGTCGAGAGCCAGTTTTTTCTGTCTTTAGACCTATGCGGGGCGAACCCAAGCACGGTGAGTGGAATAACTGGGAAACCTGAAACGATCGCGGCCGTGATCGGCGCACATGGACCTGGAATCGAATCGACGAGAATTTCGCGCTCAATACAGGCTTGCACGAACTCCACTCCTGGGTCCGAAACCCCCGGACTTCCCGCATCCGACACCAAAGCTACGTGCTGGCCCGCCTCGAGACGCGCAAGCAAACCGGGCAGACGGGCATGCACGTTGTGATCATGAAAGCTGAGCGTCGGCGTCCTGATTCCATGGTGACTCAGCAGTTTGGCCGTTCGACGTGTATCTTCGGCGGCGACCACGTTCGATTCGCGCAGGACCCGAAGGGCTCGCAACGTGATGTCGTCCAGGTTGCCGATGGGTGTGGCGACCACGAACAACGTGCCGGACATCTGAGGAGTGTGTTTCGAAGTCAGCGGTTATTGTACCATTGGCGGATGGCCGCTCCTCCAGCGACGGCACTGAGCGCCACTAATGACCGGGTATGCACCCATCCGAGCCTTTTCCCCACTTTGCAGACGACTACCTCGGATACCTCTATGAGGTACTTCCGAGTCAGGCCAGCCTCGACGGCGTCCATATTCATGACGACCTGCTCGAAGACCTGAGTCGCGCGGCTATCGAAACGCACGTCCGCACGTTGGCCGGCTTCGGGCGACGACTGCACCAAATCGATCCGGTCCACCTTTCGCCGATCGAACGGGTTGAGCGCGGGATCCTCGAGGCCAATATCGAGGCGCGCATGTACGACCTCGAGGCCGTTCTGCCGCTTGAGCGAAGCCCACATTCGTACGCCGATCTCCTCGGAACGAGCTTGGCCAGCCAGGCACTATTCGCGTACGCGCCGCAGACGGAACGTGCACGGCGTGTGGTTTCCAAACTCAGACAGGTGCCTCGTCTGGTTCAGGCCGCCCGCGACAACATCAAGGAGAGCCCGGGAATCTTCGTCAAGGTCGGTCTAGAGACGTGGCGCGGCATTCAAACGTTTATCGAGACGGATCTGCCGCGCGCCTTCGCGGCGCTCGACGACCTTCATATCCTCGGAGACCTCGCGGACACGTCAACAGAGGCACTGACGGCCGTTTCGGCATACATCGACTATCTAGAAACTGATCTCGCTCCGAGGGCTAAATCGTCATTTCGGCTCGGCCGCGAAAAGTTCGAGCGCAAGCTGAAGTTGGAAGAGGGCATCACGCTGAGCGCCGATCGGTTATTGACGATCGCGATGCGCGAGATTCAAGAAGTGCAAGAGGAATTCCGGATCGTGGCCGGCCGCCTCAACGGTGGCGATCCTCTCGCTGCGTGGAGGCACGCAAAGGAAGACCACCCCGAACCGGGGAAGCTCCTCGCCGTTGCGCAGGGGCAACTCGCCGAGCTCGAGACGTTCCTTCGGCGACAGTCGATTGTCTCGATACCAGACTCCGAGCCCGTCGTTGTTGCGCCGTCGCCTGAGTTCTATCGATGGGCGTTCGCGAGCATGTGGACGCCCGGACCATTCGAGAGCAAGCCAAGCCGAGCGTATTACTACCTGACCGATGTCCATCGCTCGTGGTCGGCAGAGCGACAGAAAGAACACCTGAAAGATTTCAACATCCCAACGCTGTGGAACATCTCCATCCACGAGGTCTACCCTGGACACTTCCTGCACTTCCAGCACTTGAGACAGGTGGACTCCAAGGTTCGCAAGTCCACGCTGTTTGCTCCAGCCTCCTTCGTCGAAGGATGGGCGCACTACTGCGAACACATGATGGTGGAAGCCGGATTTCGTCGCGGCGATGCGACTATCAAGCTCGGCCAGCTCGCCGAAGCCCTGGTCCGGTTGGTGAGAGTGGTGGTTGGGATTCGGCTGCACTGCGAAGATCTTTCCGTCGAGCAAGGCATGCGCTTTTTCCGCGACGAAGCCTTCCTGGAAGAATCGACGGCGCGCCGTGAAGCCGAACGCGGAACTTTCGATCCGACTTACCTGGTGTACTCAGTGGGCAAGCTGATGATGTTGAAGCTCCGCCAAGACTTCAAGGAACAGCAAGAGAGCAAATACTCCCTGCGCGCTTTCCACGACGCCGTGCTGGCAAATGGCAGCGTCCCGTTCTGGGCACAGCGCCGGCTGCTCCTCAATGAGACATCCGACCGTTCGCTGGAGTAGCTGATGCCGCTCTACGAGTATCAGTGCGAAGCCTGCGGAAAACGTTTCGAAGTGATTCAAAAGAAGTACTCCGACGCTCCGGTCGAGACGTGCACCAAATGCGGTAAGGGCCCCGTGCGCCAGTTGCTCTCGTCGCCGGCGATTCAGTTCAAGGGCAGCGGGTGGTACATCACCGACTACGCAAAGAAGGGTCGGGGAAGCGAGTCGTCTGAGGCCGGGACGTCCGAGGCAGGAAAGACAGACGCGAAGAAATCCGAGACGACGACGACAACGACGGACGCATCGACCAAGAGCGACACATCATCGTCAGCACCTGTGTCCACGTCGACGCCGTCAAAGGATTAGGAAACGACTTTCAGATCCAGCGACTCGAGATAATCCCGGAAAGGCTCCGCCAGTTCGGGTCTTCGAAGCGCGAAGTAGACGAGCGCTTTCAAGAACCCAAGCTTGTTGCCCGTGTCGTGACGAACACCGGCGATTTCGAACGCATAAATCGGTCGCTTCTTCAACAAGTGTCTGAGGCCGTTTGTCAGCTGAATCTCTCCGGTCTTGTCTTGTGCCGTTGCTTCGAGTGCGGCGAAAATGTCGGGCGTCAAGACATACCGCCCGATGATGGCCAAGTTGGACGGCGCTTCTTCGCGACGGGGCTTCTCGACAAGATCCGTGATTCGGTGCACACCAAGCCCGAGATCGGAGCCCTCGTCGATTGCGACCACCCCATAGCTCGAGACGTCCTCCGCCGGGACGCGTTCCACAGCGAGTACCGGACCGTCAACACGGTGGAACACATCGATCATCTGTTTCAGGGCCGGTGGTGTGGCGTCGATCACATCGTCACTGAGGATCACAGCGAACGGCTCGTCGCCAACGAGGTTCTTCGTGACGAGCACCGCATGGCCGAGGCCTAGCGGCTCTCCCTGTCGGACGTAGGCGACGTTGATGAGTTCCGTAATCTTGCGGACCTCGGCGAGTTGCTCCTTCTTACCTCGTTGCTCGAGAAAGCTCTCCAACTCGACGGCCACATCGAAGTGGTCTTCGATTGCGTTCTTTCCTCGACCTGTCACGATCAGGATGTCGCTGACGCCCGACTGGACCGCTTCCTCGACCCCGTACTGGATCACGGGCTTGTCGACGAGCACGAGCATTTCCTTGGGCTGCGCCTTGGTGGCCGGTAGGAACCTGGTACCAAGTCCCGCAGCGGGAAAGACGGCTTTGCGGATAAGTCCTTTCATGCGTGTGATCGTATCCCAGGTAAAATCACTTCGTGCTTGACCCCACGTTTCTCCGAGACAACTTCGACGCCGTGCGGTCAGGGCTGCGAAGCCGCGGTCTGGATCTCGGCGCCGAGCTCGAGGACCTCGCCGCGTTGGAATCCCGGCGGCGCCGTCTTCTTCCGGAGATCGAAGGGCTGCGGAGAGAACAGAATTCGGCCGCCGACGAAGTGGCGCGCGCCAAGCGCCAGGGTCTCGACGCGAGCCACATCCAGGAGGCCAGCAGGCAACGTGCCCAGCAGATCAAGCAGATGGACGTCGAGCTTGAGACTCTCGAGCAGCGACGAAACCAAGGGCTGCTGACGATCCCGAACCTCCCGCATGCAACGGTTCCGGTCGGCACGAGCGCTGCTGACAATCGCGAGGTCCGTCGCCACGGGGAACCAGCGGCTTTCTCATTCCGCGCGCTGGCACATTGGGACATTGGCCCGGCGCTCGGAATCATCGACTTCGATCGGGGCGCCAAGATCGCTGGCGCCAGGTTCTCCGTACTCGTGGGAGCGGGCGCTCGGCTCGCGCGCGCGCTGATCAACTTCATGCTTCACCTGCACACCACCGAACACGCCTACACCGAAGTGGAACCCCCGTTCATGGTGAACAGCGCGTCGTTGATCGGGACCGGCAACCTGCCAAAGTTTGAAGCAGACCTGTTCAGGATTGCCGGCGATTGGGATCTGTTCATGGTGCCGACGGCCGAAGTACCTCTGACGAACATGCATCGCGGCGAGATTCTCGACGGCCGCCGGCTACCGATTCGATATACGGCCTACACACCTTGCTTCCGCAGCGAGGCGGGCTCATATGGCGCCGACGTACGTGGCCTCATCCGACAGCACCAGTTCGACAAAGTCGAGCTCATGGCGTTCACGACTCCGGACCAGTCGTATGACGAGCTCGAGCGGCTGACGTCAAACGCCGAGGAGGTCTTGAGACGACTGGCACTGCCCTATCGGACGATGTTGTTGAGCACCGGCGACATGGGCTTTGCTTCCGCGATGACCTACGACATTGAGGTGTGGCTCCCCGGTCAGAGCGCCTACCGCGAGATCTCGTCGTGCAGCAACACCGAAGGATTTCAGGCTCGGCGCGCAAACATCAAGTTCCGCCCCCAGGGCACTGGGAAGACCGATTACGTTCACACTCTCAACGGCTCCGGGTTGGCGGTCGGCCGCACGCTCGTAGCTGTTCTCGAAAACTACCAGCAGGCCGACGGCTCAGTCGTCATCCCGGAGGCCTTGCGACCGTTCATGGACGGCGCTGCCGTGATCAAAGGAAGATAGACTCAGAAGTCCCGGGGATCGGAGGTTCGCGCTTCGGGGAGGGATGGCCGAGTGGTTTAAGGCGGCGGTCTTGAAAACCGTTGAACCTGAAAGGGTTCCGGGGGTTCGAATCCCTCTCCCTCCGCCACTCGAACCGCCAGTCGGCCTCGGCAGATCGGCGGTGATGCCCGCCTCAATGTGCTAAAGTCGCCAATTTGGTTGTCTGGGCGAGCTCAGTACCTAATGAATCCTTTACGCGTATCGGCGCAGAAACTCTCCAGTTCTTTGGGGACGCGCACCGCAACTCCTGTCCTGGCCGGTAGCCCTCGGCACAAGGAGCCGGTCATCATTGGTGGCAGCCCAGCCATGCGCGAGCTTTGCGTCATCGCGGCGCGGGTGGCTGCCGGCAACGCGAAGGTGTTCATTTCTGGCGAGAGCGGTGTCGGAAAGGATCTGATCGCTCAGTTCATTCACGCGAGGTCGCCGCGTGCCCGGCGCCCCTTTATTGCCGTGAATTGTGCAGCCTTTTCCGAGACGTTGCTCGAAACAGAGCTGTTCGGGCACGCGAGGGGCAGCTTCACTGGGGCCTATCGAGACAAGCCAGGATGCCTCGAACAGGCCAATCGAGGCACGATCTTCCTCGACGAGGTCGGGGAGATGAGCTTGCACATGCAGGCGGATCTCTTGCGATTTCTCGAAAATGGAGAGGTTCAGCGCGTTGGCGACTCGGGACCGAGACTGCATGTGGACGTGCGCGTCATTGCCGCGACCAACCGCGACCTCGCCGAGCGCGTAACCAGCGGGCACTTCCGAAAGGACCTCCTCTATCGGATCCAGGTCGTTCATTTGCACATCCCTCCTCTCCGTGAGCGTCGAGAGGACATCCGCAGCTTGATCGAGCACGCAATTGCCAGGACCGGGCGGCCGGTTCGGCTCATGCCGGATGCGCTGAAGGCCCTGGAGCGATATAGCTGGCCAGGCAACGTACGGGAACTCCAGAACGTGATCGAGCAAGTAGCCTGGACCGCCAATTCGGATGAGGTTTCGTCAAGAGATTTACCGGAGCACATACGGGTCGCACCCGCGGGCGGCGTGCTCCCCCGCCGCGAACGGCGCCGCCAGACCGCCGACGACCTGTACACGGCTTTGGTTGGTCAGCACTACACGTTCTGGGAACACATCCATGTGATGTTCCTGCGACGGGATCTGACGCGGCGCGACTTACGGCAATTGCTATTTCGGGGACTCTCGGTGACGCGCGGCAACTACCGGGGGATGCTCAAGCTCTTCGGGATGCCAGAATCCGACTACAAACGGTTCATGAACTTCTTGGCCGCTCACGACTGCGTCGTCGATTTTCGACCGTTTCGAGTTGAGTCAGTTTCGGGCGTCCTTCCTCCCCAAGGTGAACCCGGGCCCCCGCTTCCGTTCGACCACCGTGCCGCTACCGAGAAACATCCCCACGGCCGTCGGTCAGGGTCCGTGGGCAAAACCTCCAACGGCTGAGGTTCTTCGCGACTCGTTCGACCGCGATCCGACTGAGCGGATTCGAATCGGACGATCGACTAGCACGCCTGAGGCGCGACCTTTGTCTGGTCCTTACCAGACAAGAAGGCCTTCGCAAGATCTCTGAGTTCGACCTCACGTTCAACGCGCACAGACACTTAGGCCATCTTCACAGAAGGGCACATTAGTTGCTCAATCGAGCACGCTTCGTCTCAGTGCTTCTATCAAATGCGTGGAACCCGTCGCGACCCTAGATTTACGCTGTCAGTCCCATGGGAAGGCTCGCTGCGAGTTCCGGGGGACGTTATCGTCGAACGCTACACCAGCGACGAGGTGTGGGTCGTGAGCGCGAACCCTGCCCATGTGGACGAGGTCCTGACGCTGGATCTGACCGGATCCGGACCGGCGGTCACCATTACCGTGCGGGTCGTCGACAGCGTGCCAGTGCTCCACGATGGGGTGGTGCGTCATGGGCTGCGACTGGCAATCGTGCCCTGAGGTTAAGGCAAAATGTCGGACTCGATGATTCGTGCAATCGACAAGCTGGACGGTGAGGTCTTCGGCGTCCTCGCTCGGAATATGCCGTCGCGACTCATCGAAGTGAGCCGTTCGGGGTGCCTGCTCGAGAGCGGGCATCGTATGGAAGACGGAACTGTCGGTGAGTTGCGGTTGGAAGTAGACGGGGAGTTATTCGTCGATGACGTGCGCGTGACGCGGTGCGTGCGTGTCGAAGGCTCTGGATCCAGCTATTTGGTCGGCGCTGAATTCCTGCAGACGCGCCGGCCGGGGGAGTATTCGATCCGTCGTGCAGTGATGGGGATTCTACACGGCCGTACGCAACATCTGAACCACACAAAGAAGGTCTCGAATCATAGCGAGACTGCGGCGGCAGTCGCTGCCGCACCGATCGTCAACTCGGAGTCAACAGGAGAGGTGTCATGAAGGAGTTGTTCGCGCGATTTGTTCGCGACGATGAAGGCCAGGATCTGATCGAGTACGGGCTCCTGGCGGGAATCATCACGACGTTGGTCGTTGGAGCGATCACCAGTATCGGAACCAAGGTGCTGGCCTATTTCACAAACCTCGACGCCGCCCTTGTGACTCCTCCGTAACACGGTTGCAAAGAGCGGGGAAAAGACGGAAAAACGCAGTGTTGGGCTGACGCGGTACGCCGCGTCAGCAAGAACATGATTCGCAGCTTCGTGCGTTTGTTTGTCGATGAGGGCGGACAGGACCTGATCGAGTACGCCTTGCTTGGCGGCCTCATCGGTACCGCGGGTCTTCTCGTCGTGCCTGAGCTCGTGTCTCGCATGAGCGCCATTTATGCGAACACGGTCTCGGCCGTCTCGGACCCAGGGATTGTAGAGCCATGTCCGCCGGCGCCGGCGTCTTGCTCGTAGCGTCTAGCTAGTGTCTATGCAAATGGCCCATGTCGCAGTGCTTCTGACTGCCGGTCTCGCGTGTGTCTCGGACCTCCGAACCAGGCGCATCCCGAACGTACTGACGTTCGGCGCCGCGGCGGCCGGGGTGGTGTTCCAGATCTCGACGCATGGGTGGGAGGGCGCATTCGCCGGTGTCGCAGGGTGGATTGTCGGGATAGCGCTGTTCTTTGCGCCGTACGCGCTCGGTGGCATGGGCGCGGGTGACGTGAAGCTGCTTGGGGCGCTCGGAGCATGGCTGGGGCCGGTCGAGGCTGTGTGGCTGGCGTTGTACACGGGTATGGCCGGAGGCGTGATCGCGCTCGCGTGGGCTGCGGTTCACGGCTATCTGCCACAGGCTTTGCGCAATATCTGGATGCTGCTCGCCTACTGGCGAGTGGTGGGGATGAGGCCAATGGCGGAGTTGACGCTCGAGACGGGCCGCGGGCCACGACTGGCGTACGCGACGTCGATTCTGGCCGGAACGGCAGCGACTCTATGGTTTCGATGAAACGGCAGGGCGGGCGATTAGCGGCGGAAAGTGGCGCCGAGTTGATTGAGTTTGCCGTGGTGCTCCCGCTCATGCTGCTGATCCTGCTGGGCATTATCGATTTCGGGTTGTTGTTTCAGCGCTATTTCGTGGTCACGAATGCTGCCCGCGAGGGCGCACGCGTCGCGGTGTTACCAGGTTACTCAGATGCCGACGTGCAAACCCGTGTCGCACAGTTTTTGACAGCGGGTGGACTGACTGAGACTCCGACGACGACCGTTGGTGCGCCTCAGGAGATTCCAGTCGGAGGGCAATGCATCGTCGTTCGACCTGTGACGGTTGCGTATCCCTACTCGTATTCAGCGGTCGGGTCGCTCGCGTCGTATTTCGACGGCACCGGTTTCAGCCGGTCGGGACTTCAGGCCACCGCGACGATGCGCAGCGAGGTTGCGCTGACACCGTGCTGAGTCGATCCGTTCGGGGAGAGGACATTTCATGAATCGTCGCAATCGTCACATCCTGATTGTCTGCATCGCGGTCGTCACCGCAGCGCTCGCCAGCTTTGGTGTCTTCCGCGCAGTCACCCGGATACCGGTTCGCGAGGTTGAAGTCGCCAGTTCTTATGTCGTCGTTGCCGCGCGGTCGCTTCCCCCAGGTGTTCGATTGGCGGCGACCGACGTACGGCTGGCAGCGTGGCCGTCAAGGAGCCCTGTTCGTGGAAGCTACGCCAAGCTCGAGGACGTGGTGAACCGGGGTCTGACGGCTTCGGTGGTGGAAAACGAGCCGCTTATCGAGAGCAAGCTTGCGAGGGCGGAGGCCGGAGCCGGACTGCCACCATCTATCCCACCCGGGATGCGGGCCATGGCAGTGAAAGTCAACGACGTGATCGGCGTTGCGGGATTCCTCGATCAGGGCACACGAGTCGATCTTGTTGTGACGATTCGCAAACGAGACGAGAGCACGTCGCGAACCGTCGTGAGTAACGTGGAAGTGTTGACATCAGGCACGCGTTACGACCAGGAGAAGGCAAGAACTGGAAGCCGTGGAAGCACCGCACCGCAACCGGCGGCTGCCGTCGTGACGCTGCTCGTCACGCCACACGACGCAGAGCGGATTGCCTTAGCGCAGGCAGAGGGCCAGATCATGCTGGTCTTGCGTAATCCATTGGACCAGGAGCCAACCAATACGCCCGGGGTTCGTACGGCCGGTTTGTTCGGTGCCGATGTTGCGCCGGCGGCGCCGCCCCCTTCGAATGTCGCGCGTCCCCGCAAGACACCGCCGCCTCCGGTGGTGGTGCCAATCGAACCCCCCAAGGCGTACAAAGTTGAGGCGATCCGCGCCGCAAAGCGGACCGAAGAAGAGGTGGTCCGTTGAGCTTGCGTCCGATCCCGGTCGGCATTCGCGCGATCGTCGCGGGAGTCTTGTTCGTCGGTGCCACGCTATCACTGGACGCAGCAGCCCGTCAGGCCGCGCAACTGCCGCCAACGACGGTACGTGTGACGCTGACCGCCGGTCGTTCCACGGTGGTTGAGACCGATTTCGACGTAACCCGAATCGCCGTCACCAATCCAGCCGTCGCAGACGCCGTCGTCGTGCAGCCGCGCGAGATCTTGATCGATGGCAAAGGCCCTGGCACGGTGAGCTTGATCGTTTGGGGGACGGGGCGCCGCCAGCAGTACGACGTCGTTGTCGCACAGGAGGTTACCAACCTCCAGCAGCAACTGCAGTCCCTTTTCCCGGGCGAGGACATCAGGGTGAACGCCAGCGCTGACGCGATCATCCTCTCGGGGCAAGTTTCGAGCAATCCCGTCATGCTGCGAGCGGGCGAGATTGCCCAAGCCACGTCTGCAAAGGCGCGTGTCATCAACATGCTGCAGCTTCCGGGCGGCGCCGAGAGTCAGCAGGTCATTCTTCAGGTGCGATTTGCCGAAGTAAACCGGCGCGCAATGACCGAGCTCGGTGTGACTATGTTCACCGGGCCAACCGGATTCAAAGACTTCGTCGGTCGATCGACCACGCAGCAGTTCTCCGCGCCTGGTTTCGCAAACCTCGAAAGGACCGAAGAGGCTGGTCAAGTCACATCGTCGGGCGAGATCACTTTCAGCGATTTCTTGAACCTTTTCATTTTCAACACCAAATACAACGTTGGCGCGCTGATCAAAGCGTTGCAGACAACCGGCTTCTTCCAAAGTCTTGCCGAGCCGAACCTCATTGCCTACAACGGACAGGAGGCCAGCTTCCTCGCAGGTGGTGAGATTCCCGTTCCCGTCGTTCAGGGAGCGACGGGCAGCGTGACGGTGGACTACAAGGAGTTCGGGATCCGCTTGAACTTTCGACCCACGATCGCCGGTGACGTGATTCGCCTTCGAGTACGCCCGGAGGTCAGCTCCCTCGATTTCGGCAACGGCATTACCTTGTCCGGCTTTCGAATTCCGGCACTTTCAACGCGGCGCGCGGAGACCGAGGTCGAGCTTCGCGACGGCCAATCCTTCGTGATTGCCGGTCTGCTCGACAACCTCACCCAAGACAACAGTGCTGCGGTGCCGTTCTTGAGCCGTCTCCCGATCATCGGCTATCTCTTCAAGAGCAAGTCCGAGCGCGCCGAGCGCACTGAGCTCATGGTGCTCATCACGCCGCGCCTGGTGCGCGCGCTCGATCCTGACGAAGTGCCGCCCCTGCCAACGCGACCGAGACAGTTCCTTCCCTCGCCGGACGGTGACATCGGATCGCAGCTCGAGGGTGGGGGTGGAATCGTCGATGCGCCTCCAGCGAACGCGGAAAGGCCGAAACAACCGTGAGAGCGCGTGTGACCCTCCGGCGCGCCCTTGCACAAGAACAAGGAGCGGTGATCATTCAGGCGGCCATCTCGATGGTGGTGCTGCTCGGACTCACCACGTTCGTTGTTGACTATGGAATTCTCTGGTTGAGTCGCGCGCAAGCCCAGAACGCTGCGGATGCGGGTGCGGTCGCGGGGGCGATCGCGAGGGCGTACGATGATCTCGCTCCGGCGCCGTCTGCCGGTGGTGTGGTTGGGCAGAGCGCCTCCGTGACCGTTGCCGCAAATCCCGTTTGGTTTGCAGCTGCTCAATCCGCAGTGTCATTCGACTGCCCGGCGGGCGTCTCGGGCACCCGGTGCGTTCGAGTCGAAGTGTTCAGGGACGGCACCGGTGGAAGCAGTCCCTTGCCAACGGTGTTCGGTCCGGTCCTCGGTATCACGTCTCAAGGCGTCAGGGCCACCGCGGTTGCGCAGGTCGCTGTTGGCAACGGCAGCCTGTGTTTGAAGCCATGGGCCATCCCGGACAAGTGGGTCGAACATCGGCCCATCGACAAACCTTGGGACCCGACGGACGTGTTCGACAGATACGACGGCACAGGTGCGCCGCTCATGCCAGGAGACGAGTACATCCCTCCTGATCCGGGCACTACCGGAACCGGGCTGACCTTCAGCTCAGACTTGGGACTTGCGACCACGCTGGCATTCGCGAATCCAGACGCAAGTCCTCCGATTTCACATGGGTTCCTTTTGCCCACGGTTCTTGGTGGTGGCAATACCTACGAGCAGAACATCGCAGGGTGCAACGGCCAGCTCTCGTCGGTTGGGCAGCTCTTCGGGACCGGAAACGCCAGCATGCTGGGTTCAACGGTGAGCGGGATCGCGGACCTGATCGATCTGGACAGCGGTGCGACGTGGAACGCGGGCTCCAACACCGTGCAGGGGAGCTGCGCTCCGGGATGCGCGCCCATCAGCCCACGGCTCGTTGCCATCGCGGTGTTCGACGTCGATCTCTATCAGCAGATGAGGTCGACCGACAACTGGTCCGGCTGCCCTGGTGGTGTGCGTTGCGTAAAGGTGACCAACATCGTCGGCTTCTTCCTCGAGAGCGCCACGAGCGATGGAGCAACGGGTTACCTCGCGAGGTACCCGGGGCTCGTGTCGCCGGGCAACCTGTCGTTGTCGGAGGATTCGTCGTTTCTGGCTGCTGTCACATTGGTGCGATGACTACTTACAGAGCATGAACGCCTATCTCATCGGATTGCCCGATCCTCGTATAGAAGAGTTGGTCCATGCCTGCGGCGTGCGGACATCGCGTGTGTCCGTCGAGGATTTGACTGCGCTCGTCAGCCCATCGGCGACACAGCCCGACGTGGTGGTGCTCGATCTGCGTGAGCGCGGGAGCGTACCGGCGAGTATCGCGCCGCTGAGACGCCAGCATCCCCTGACAGGCGTGTTGATCGTGGCGTCCACGCTCGATCCGACTTTGATGCTCGAAGCGATGCGTGCGGGTGTGACCGAGTTCGTGACCGAGCCAATCACCCAGCGAGATCTCCAGGCGGCGTTCGATCGAGTGGTCGCGACGCGGCCCATGCCAGACCCCGGGAGCGTTTTCGCGTTTGTCGGCGGCAAAGGCGGGATCGGTACGACGAGCCTCGCGGTCAACGTCGCTACGGTGCTCGCAACAGGAGAATCGTCGGCGCTGCTGATCGATCTGCATGTGGCCTACGGCGACGCCGCCGTGTTTCTCGGCATCGAACCCCGATTCTCGGTCGCCGATGCCCTCGAAAACGTTGATCGAATAGACGAGGCGTTCCTCCGCGGGGTCGTAGCTCGCACCAAGATCGGACTGGACGTGCTGGCGTCGTCCGATCGCGCCTTGATTGGCCACGTGGACATCCGGGCGGTGCGTCGCTTGATCGAAACGGCGGCGCGCCGGTATCCGTTGGTCGTACTCGACGTGCCGCGATCGGACGCGACGATTCTCGACTCGTTGGACCTGGCCACTCGCATCATTGTCGTTGCCAACCAGGAGCTCGCGGCGGTTCGAAGTGCCGGCCGCATGGCCACGGCACTGCGCCAGCGATATGGCAAAGGCCAGGTGTCGGTTGTCGTCAGCCGCTACGACCACGAAGCGGAGATTGGACGCGCCGACGTCGAACGGGTAATGGGCGGCCCTGTCGCCGACGTGTTCCCGAGCAACTATCGCGTTGCGCTCGAAGCCTTGAACCGCGGGCGCCCGGTCGTGCTCGACAACCACAGCAAGCTGGCCAGTTCATACGCGACGTTCGCTCGTAGCCTCGTTGCGAATACGCCAACCGTCTCTGCCGATCGCGGTCGTTCAACGGGGTTGTTCGGCCGCCTTCGATCGTAACCGTCGTCTCGAGGACTCGAAGCTATGAACTCCATTCTGGCCCGCCGCACGACGAGTTCGGCCGACACTCGCCAACGCGAGTATCAAGAGCTGAAGACTCGTCTCCACCAAGAACTGCTGAACAAGTTGAACTTGGAGCGTCTGACGCGCGTGAAGCGCCAGGACGCGGAGCCAGAAGTCCGATCGCTGATCGCCGAGTTGATCGAGAAGGAGACGCGAACGACGCCGCTCAGCATCGCCGAGCGCGAGGCGCTCGTCGTCGATGTTCTGAACGAGCTCTTCGGGCTTGGACCGCTCGAGGCGCTGCTGCGCGACCCAGATATCTCCGACATCCTCGTCAATCGTTTCGATCGCGTCTACATCGAGCGAAACGGAAAGCTCGAAGAAACCGATGTCGTCTTCAAGGACGATCGTCACCTGCTCCAGATCATCGAGCGCATCGTCAGTTCCGTGGGCCGGCGCATCGACGAGTCCAGCCCGATGGTCGACGCAAGACTGCGAGACGGCTCGCGCGTCAACGCGATCATTCCTCCATTGGCGCTTGACGGCCCGGCACTCTCGATTCGCCGATTCCGGACGACCCGGCTTGGAGCGCACGACCTCGTGGAACGCGAAACACTCACGCAGCCGATGCTCGATTTTCTTCGGGCCGCAGTGGCGAGCCGCCTCAACGTCATCGTGTCGGGAGGCACCGGCGCCGGCAAGACGACACTGCTGAACGTGCTCTCCAGCTTCATTTCAAATCTCGAGCGCGTAGTGACGATCGAGGACGCGGCAGAGTTGATGATGCGCCAACGGCATGTCGTCCGGCTCGAGACACGGCCGTCCAACATCGAAGGAAAGGGCGCGGTGCGGCAGCGAGATCTTGTCGTGAATGCCCTACGTATGCGACCCGACCGAATCATCCTTGGCGAGGTGCGCGGTGAAGAAGCACTCGACATGCTTCAGGCGATGAACACGGGCCACGACGGCGGTTTGACCACCATTCACGCCAATAGCGCCCGGGACGCGTTGTATCGACTCGACACAATGGTGGCGATGTCGAATCTCAATATTCCTGAGAAGGCCGTTCGCCAACAGACGGCGTCTGCGATCAACTTGATTATCCAGGTAACGCGGTTGTCCGACGGCACGCGAAAGGTGACGGGCATTACCGAAGTGACCGGCATGGAAGGCGACATGGTCACGATGCAGGACATCTTCGTCTTCGAGCGTTCAAGCATGCGCCGCGACGGCAAAGTGTGCGGGCGTTTCCGCGCCACTGGAATCAGACCGAAGTGCACCGAGCGCCTGACGTCGCTGGGCATTAACTTGCCGGCCGAGATGTTCGAGCACATGAAGGCCGTCGCCTGAGGGGGATAGATGTTCACTGCGATTGCGACCTTTCTGCTGTGCGCCGGCATCATCATTGGAGGCTATTGGGCCTTCGTGGTGCGCCCCGAGCAGAGCGCGTCCCGCGCGTTGCGACGACGCCTGAGTGTTGACTCTCGCGCCCGGTCACAGCGGTCTGAACTGACAAGGGACACGCCGCCGCTGAGCGCGTTGAAAGTGCTCGATGCGTTGTTGGCGCGCTCGCACTACGTCTCTGAACCCCTGCAGCAGGCAATCGCGCTCTCGGCACTGCCCGTGACCGCGGGTATGGTCCTGCTCGCAAGCGCGCTCGCTGGAACAGTCACATTCGTGGCGCTGGCGCTCTTGTCGAACGCGTGGTTGGGACTGCTCCTGGGGCTGTTGGCAGCGCTTGTTCCGTATGGCTACGTGCGTCGGGCATCGCAGAAGCGTCTGGCTAGGCTCGAGGAGCAGTTCCCGCAGGCCGTTGACCTCATTGCCGCGTCCTTGCGTGCGGGTCATGCCTTCACGACTGGCTTGTTGATGTCGGCCGAGGAGATTGCGGATCCGCTTGGGGCCGAGTTCAGGCTGTTGTACGACCAGCAAAACTACGGACGGCCGTTATCAGACGTTCTGAAGGGCCTGGCGGAACGAGTGCCCTTGCTCGATGTGCGCATCTTCGTGACAGCTGTGTTGACCCAACGTGAAACGGGCGGCAACTTGGCAGAAGTGCTCGACAAACTATCGGCACTGGTGCGCGAGCGATTCAAGGTGCGCCGCCAGGTCAGGGCAGTAAGTGCGCACGGCCGGATTACCGGGTGGGTTCTCAGCGGTCTTCCGCCGGCTGTCGCCGGCGTACTGTTCCTGATCGCGCCTGCGCATGTCAGGACCCTCATCGATGATCCAATCGGCCTCCAGTTGACGCTTGGTGCACTTGTATTGCAGGTCATCGGAACCTTGGCGATTCGACGGATCGTTTCCATCGAGCTCTGAAGGCGGACCGCATGCCAATAGAACTTGTGATCACGCTCGCCGCCGTCTTCGCCAGCATCGCTCTCGTTTCTGGATCCGTCGCCTCACTGGTCCTGTCGCGCACGGCTCCGGAGGTCAAGCGGTTGCGGCAGGCGGCAAAGGTCGCGGAGGGGCCACCAGGTCCTTCAGCACTGACGTTCTCTGAGGAGCCGCCTCTTGCCAGCCTTGCGTCCAAGCCGTTGCGGAAACCGACTGAGGATGGCTCAAAATTGAGGCGTCGTCTTGCATCGGTTGGTTTGGAGGACCCTTCGGCGCCGCAGGTCTACAAGGTCAGCCAGGTGGGTCTGGCCGTCCTGCTTGGGCTCGTTCCCGTCATTGGGCTTGGACTGAGCACTGGATGGCCCGTGGCGTTGGTGACGGCAATTCTCGGCTACATGATTCCGGACGTCATGGTTTCCCGATGGATCGCACAGCACAAGCGAGCCATTCAGGCCGGCCTTCCGGACACGCTCGATTTGCTCGTCGTGTGCGTCGAGGCCGGCTCGAGCCTCGACCAGGCCATTCTCCGGGCCAGCTCCGAGCTGGAACTTGCGGTGCCCGCCATGGCCACCGAGTTGAGAACCGTCGCAACGGAGATTCGGGCAGGGAAAGCGCGCCTGGATGCTTTTCAGGATTTTGCCAAGCGCACGAAAGTCGACGATGTGCGCGCGCTGGTTGCGATGCTCATCCAGACCGACCGGTTCGGCACGAGCATCGCCCAGGCGCTGAGAACGCATGCTGAAACGGTCCGTACCAAACGGCGGCAGAACGCCGAAGAGCGCGCGGGAAAGGTGGGAGTCAAGCTCGTATTCCCGCTCGTGCTGTGTCTGCTGCCGGCGTTGTATGTCGTGTGTCTGGGTCCGGTCGCGGTAAGGATGTACCGGGCCCTCTTTTAGTTTAGAGACTTTACAGGCGTGATGCCGGGAGCGATAGCTGCGTGAGCACTACTTCGATCGTCCTGTTCGTCTTGGCAGGTGTTTTTCTGGTTCTCTATTTGCTACGTCGGAAGAGCCGCCTTGATCGCGAAGAGTAATTGGAACCATGGTAGCTCGCCGAGCCCGGGGCTCGAGCGGCGGTAGGCCTGTGCAAATGCCCTCACGTGAGGCGGCGATCCAGTGCTGCGTGCTGTTGCTCGGCCTGCTCAGTGTGCCTGCATGCGCCGCGCGTGGCCCGAGTGTGAGCGGGTGGCGCGAGAGCTCCTCTGCGCGGTTGCGTGAGTTGGGTGTCTCCGGGCACCAGGCTTCTGAAGGCTTTGCTGCGACCGTGGAATCGGGCGATCCGCTGCTGTCGGCGGCCCTACGCGATCTGGCGATCGCGCCTACCGCGTCCCAGCATCGGCGTGTGGCGGAGCGCTACCGCGAGCTGAAAATCCTCGACGCCGCGTTCGATTATTTCGCTCGTGCTCGAACGCTTGACCCTGCGGATGCCGAGGCGTACGAGGGTCTGGCTCGCGTCTGGCGAGATGCTGGGTTCCCCGCGCGCGGTCTCGCCGACGCCTATCGCAGCGTGTATTACGCGCCTTCGTCGGCCACTGCCTACAACACACTCGGGACCGTCCTGGGGTCTCTAAGCCGGTGGGAAGAAGCGCGTCGCGCCTACGAGCGCGCGCTGACTATCGATCCAAGTGCCGCCTACGTTCTCAACAATCTCTGTTACATCGCGTTTCTGGAGGGCGAGATCGCTACAGCCGTGGACAGGTGTCAAGCCGCGCTCGACCTCGATCCAGGCCTCGCAGCCGCCAGGAACAATTTGGCGCTGGCCTATGCCGCATCTCAGCGCGAAGACCTGGCGTTGCGCGAGTTTAACGTTGTCGGTGACGCGGCGGCAGCTTCTTACAACCTCGGCATCGTCAGCTTGGCCGTAGGGCGATACACCGTGGCGACCGAGGCGTTCGACGCAGCGTCTCGAGAACGTCCATCCTGGGGTGCTGCGCGAGTACGGGCTGGAAGGACCCGTGCGCTAGCCGCGAAGGCTGGCAGTTCCTCCCAATAGGCACGGTCGCAGTCATGGTGGTCGATTTCCGGTCCCTCCGCTTGGCGCTTACCGCCCTTCTCGTGGCGCTCGTTTCAGCCGCGCCGACCGGCGACGATTCGCCTGCATTTTCGGTTCGGATCACGTCGCCGCTTGGACGCATTGGCGCTAACACGAATTTGCGGATTGTGGCTCAGATCAACGTTCCACCGAACACTGTTCTGGAGCCGATCCGGTTTTATGTAGACGGTGCGCTGTTCAAGACTGACGGCGACGGCCCTCCCTACGCGGTCGAGTGGGTGGATGAGAACCCGTTCGAAAAGCGCGAGCTCGCCGTTGAAGTCAAAGACGAGTCGGGCCATGCGGCCCGCGATACGGTGGTCCTGGAGCCGTTCGAGATCGTCGAAGAGGCGGAAGTGACAAGCGTGCTGCTCGAAGCCAGCGTGTACGACCAACGCGGCCGATTTGTGAACAAGCTGGGTTCTTCGAGCTTTGCCGTAGAGGAAGACGGCGTGCCGCAGACCGTTGATGTCGTGCGTCATGAGGAGTTGCCGGCTGTCATTGCGCTCCTCATCGACAACAGCCACAGCATGCACCGGCGGATCGAGTACGTCAGAGAGGGCGTCACGCGTTTCATCGACTATCTGAGGCCCGCAGACCGCGTCGTGGTCGCACCGTTCTCGCGGCGTCTCGAGCCTGTCACGGGGCCAACCAACGATAGGAAGACCGTGATTGAGGCCATCCAGCATGTCCAGGCTGTTGGTGGCACAGCCATACTCGACAGCCTGGTTGAAGTCGTGCAGAAGCTCCCGGCGAACCTTGGGCGTCGCGCCGTCGTGCTGATTACCGACGGATACGACGAGGACAGCGTGACAACGATTGAGGAAGCGCTTGCCGCGGTGAAGGCAGCTCAGGTCACGGTGTACGTGGTCGGCGTCGGCGGCGTCGCTGGCATCTCGCTGAAGGGCGAGCGTCTTCTGAGACGCCTCGTATCCGAAACCGGCGGACAGATCTTTTTCTCAATCCGTGACGACAGTCTCGTTGAGGTGCATGAGCGGCTGGCTGCCGACGTGCAGAATCGCTATCTGGTCACGTACACACCCACTAATCAGAAGAGGGATGGGACGTGGCGGAATATCAGTCTCACGACAACGCCTTCGTACAAAGTACGGACCAGGGCTGGTTACAGTGCTCCGAAACCACCGCCCATTCGCCCCGAGCTCGAGTTCACGATTAGCGACAAGAGTCGCGGACTGTTGGAATTGAGCGCCGACGAGCTGAAGGTTGTGGAAGACGGCGTCGAACAGAAGGTCGAAGCGTTTCGTGAGGTCGTCGCGCCGGTTTCGATCGTCTTGGCACTCGACTCGAGTGGCAGCATGCGCAGGAGCGCTGAGACGGCAATGGAGGCGGCGCGCGGATTTGTGACCGCGCTCAGGCGCGAGGATAGCCTTGGTCTCCTCCTTTTTGCCGATCAATCCGTCTTTGCACACGATCTCTCAACCTCCCGCGACGAGGCTATCAAGACGATCGACAATTACACCGCCGTCGGCGGCACTGCGCTGTATGACGGGCTCTGGGACGCGATGACGCGCTTGCAGCGTGTGGAAGGCCGCCGTGCCGTCGTGGTCGTGACCGACGGCCGAGACGAGAACAATCCGGGAACGGCCCCAGGCAGTCTTCATACGATGAACGAAGTCATCGACTTAATTCGACAGACCGACGCGACGGTTTTTACCATCGGTCTCGGTCAGAGAGTCGATCGTCCCTTCCTTGAGCGGCTCGCGGATCTTTCAGGAGGGGAATCGTATTTTCCAGTCGCCGCCGAGGATCTGCACGACAACTACCGGCGCGTGGTCGAGAATCTCCGCAGGCGCTATGTTCTGAGCTACACCTCGACGAACAGTGAGCGGAACGGATCATGGCGTAAGGTTCAAATTCTCCCGCGATCGTCTGACGTGTCTGTGACGAGCCGCGGCGGTTACCTGGCACCGGAGCGTTGAGGGGGCATATGGAGCCCCGTCCTGACGAGTCGCATGTGGCTGTGAACCGAGCTCGATATCCGAATGGCGAGCCCGCACGCGCGAACGCTGGTCACGAAGGCCTGAACGGCGACGCTCGCGATACGGAGGTCCACGCGCTCAATTCTTCGTACGGCATCGACGCGTTCGCTTCTGAACACGAGGGCGAGTCGGCCCCCCCGTTGCCGGTGTCCCCGGAGCCTGCGAGGTCCTTCGTTGACTACGCAGCGCCGTCGGCCACGCGAGTCACCCACGACGAGCCCGAGCGGGAGCCCGTTTCCCACGTGGTTGAGTTTCGGGCCAACTTTGACGAGGACGCAACGGAGGATCTGGCAGAGCCTCAAGATGAGGTATGGCCCGCCGCCGTCAAAGAGCCCGCTCAGCCCACTCCGGCGATGTCGCTCGCCGAGTTGCTCGAGAACACCGGTCCGGTTGACTGGCCGGAAGCCGTGGCGATTGCACAGAGGATCTGCCGCGCCGTTTCGAGACATCCCACCGCCGGTGCCCATGAGTACTTGCTGGACACGCGGCATGTCGAGATCACTGAGCATGGCGAAGTACATCTTCTGCCCGGTGCGCCCGGCGGCGATCCACTGGTAAAGCAAGTCGGTCGAATTCTGCGTGCGCTTCTCGAGGGCGGGACCGCGCCTCTGCAACTGCGGCTCGTCGCGTCACAAGCGGCATTCGAGCTTCCTGGTTACGCAACGGTCAACGAGCTGTCGGAAACGTTGCGCAGCTTTGAACAGGCCCCTGAGTCGGACGCGATTCGCATGGCGTTTCTGCGTGGCCGCGAAGCGAGGTTGTCCTCTCACGATCACGATTCCGGACCGAGAGTGGACGTGTTCGCCGCACGCTCTCTGGTTGCCCCTATCGATCCACCAACGTGGGCAGATCTCGTTCAGAAGACGACAACGACGGCCAGCTATCACCATACACCGCTCGCAGTGCTCTCGGTTGTCATGGTGGCGGCCATCGCGTTTTTCTCTGTCAGGTGGATGGGCGTTTCCGGCGCGCGTCAGCTACCGCCCCCGTCTCGAGTAGAGACGCGTGTGCCGTTAAGGACGGAGCGCGTCGAGGCACCGACGCCTTCTGCAGCTCCAATTCTCCCGTCAGCCCCTTCGGCGTCGGCCACCGTACTGCCCCCGGAACGAGCGCGAGCGGCGATCGTCAGGCCGCCCAGCGTTCCGGCGAGCGTCCCTCAAGTTAATAGCCAGCCGGCGGAAACTGTCCGATCTGCGACAGCGCAACCCGTGCTCTCTCCAAACAATGTTGAGGAGCGGACCGGCGTGCCGGAGCCAAATACAGAGAAGAACGTCTTCGACTCCATCGTCTTGGCGAATCCTCTCTATCAGCTTGACCCCGCTCGGTCGACGCCCGACGCGATTGCGCAGCTCCGAAGCAGCAAGCGAAGCATTCTGCCTTCGATCGCTCGCCGCGACTATGAGCGGGCGCGCGAGTATCTCGAGGACGGTGACAACGAGCGCGCACTCGTCGAGGGAAACCGCGTGATGAGAATGCTCGACGACCGCGACATCGGGCCATTGCCCGCGGGGCTACGCGATTCGGTCGAGCAGTTGCTCGTCCGCGCCACGGCGGCGAAGACGAGCGACGATCAGCGTGTGTACAGCGTCGCGGACAGGAGCGTGACGCCGCCCACTGCGATCGGAAGACAGCTTCCGGTGGCTCCTCCAATCGGTCTCGCGAACCAGTTGGTCGGCACGCTCGAAATGGTCATCAGCCAGGAAGGCGAAGTCGAGGCAGTTCGGTTGCACACGCCGCTCAACCGATACCACGAGAGGATGATCGTGAGTGCCGCGAAAGCGTGGCGCTACAGGCCCGCAATCAAGGACGGCAAGCCGGTGAAGTATCGTCTCATCAGCTCGATCAATCTTCCCGAGAGCTGATTCGCCAAACTCCGCTGCGGCCCCTGGTTCCACAGCCGGAACGAACACCGCTACGCCGGTGCAGACTGGGAATCGTCGTTTGACGCCGGCCGCACGATCGCGTCGACGAAAGCGTCTTCCGGCAACGCGCCAAGGATTTCAATCAACTCGTTGACGACGGTCTTTGGCACGCCGGTCACACGGAACTTGCGTGACAAGTCGAGAAATTCAGTAGCTTCGACGCACGTCGCGCGAATGAAGGGACTTTCAACCGCCATCCGTTGCGCCAGCGTGACGGCCCGCGGGCAGTGTGGACATGTGGGTGTCACAAACACTCGAATGTCGAGCGGCGATGTGACGTGGTCTGCGATGGCCTGCTTGCTGGTCGCTGACAAGCCCGAGTCATCGGTACCCGCAAGAATGATCGCCTCGACCAACGACATGAACTCGTAACCAGCCGGTGCGCCAAGGAACCGCATGCGTGTGTCTTCGCCCTCCCTCAGCAAGACGATCGCCGGAATGTCGTCGATGCCGTATTGAGCGGCACGGTCCTTGTCGAGGATAAAGTTCACTTCCTCGATCGTGATCAGGTCGCTCAGCGACACGATCTCATCGAGCACTTGCTTGGCAACCAGCGCTGTTTCAGGCGCAGCAAACGTTTGCGTGAAGAAGAGAAGCGTGACGTGGTGCGTGATTCGGACGAGATGTCCCTTAACCGTCCGCTGATCCTGTTCAGAGAGCAGCGGCATCGACTCCCTCAGAACTTGAACAGGTCGTCAAAGGCTTTCCTCGCACTCGTATCGTCGCCCCGTGGAGTAGTCGTTTCGCGCTCGACGGTCGTCCTGGCGGCGTAAAGGGCACAGTTGTTACGCGTGTTCTTTGGACTGATCCTGGCGGGGATCGTTTCCATACACTCGAAGCGGCTTCCAGGATCGAAGGACGTGCACTGCGAGCACGCGCGAAGGTCGGCGCCGCACTTCGAACAGCGGCTATCGAATGTGATGGCCACCGTGACGAGGTTGCCGCACTGAGAACACCGCACAACGTCCCGGTATCCCGGCATGTTGATGTTCTTTGGGCCGTCTTGCGAGATACGGCGCGCGCCAGCCGGGGCACCCGGCTCGGGAGCCGGTCGCGACGACTGCGGCTTCTGCGGACGTTCCCGATCATCGTCCTGGTACCCGCGCTGGCGGTACTTTCTATCGGTCATGGATTCACGGCGTGCCGAGTCGGATTGTAGCCTGAGCGGCGGCGGGTGTCCGTCTTTCCGGAACCAAGCCCCTTGAGCGGGCGGCGCGACAGTGAGGCCAATTTGCGCATAGAAGCCCGCGGCTGCACATAGAATCCCGTCGAGGAGCGTTCGCTTGATCCTTTTTTCACAACATGGTACAACTCGGAGCTGATTTAGCCGAGGCCGAGCACGAGCGCATCCTAGGGCGCCGATTTCGCGTGAATTCAGCTGCTGGCCGCCAAGCAGGTATGACCATGGAGCACTCTCCCGGGGACGCGGGCCCGCCGCCCCGCCGCGGCCCCTCCGTCGACCTCGACCCGACTGGGATCCTCACGGGCAAGGCCCCGGACAGGCAACGCCGCCAGTTCCTGAACTATTCGTTCTACAGACTCGACCCGGTGTTCCGGCGGCTCCCCGCGGACGAACGGCGGGCGGCGGGGACCGAATTCATCGAACTGGTGCGGAAGTGGGAGTCTTCGGAGGACCTGATCCTCCGCACCTACTCTCTCGTGGGCCTGCGCGCGGGCGTGGACTTCATGCTCTGGCAGATCGCGTTCGACCCGCTGTGCTTCCAGTCGATGGAGGCGACGATCAGACGGTCGCAGCTGGGCGTCTACCTGTCGCAGGTGCACAGCTTCCTTTCGCTGCAGCGCCGGTCGCAGTACGTCAACCGTATGAAGGGCGCCGGGGAAGGCGTCGAGCTGCTGCCGGGCCAGGGGAAGTTCCTGTTCGTGTACCCCTTCACGAAGACGCGGTCGTGGTACCGCCTTTCGCCCCACGCGCGACAGGGAATGATGGACGAACATATCGCCGCCTCCGCGCCGTTCAAGGGCGTCAGCCTGAACTCGAGCTACAGCTACGGCATTGACGATCAGGACTTCGTAGTCGCGTTCGACTCGGACTACCCGCAGGAGTTCGTCGATCTGGTGGGGCGGCTGCGTTACACGGAGGCGAGCCTTTATACGCAGCGGGACACGCCGATGTTCACGTGCGCGAAGGCACCCATTGACGAGATCCTCGCGCAGCTGGCGAACATGGATTAGCATCGCCGCGTCTGAGGCGAGCGTGTCCACCGTCTCGCGCGCGGGATCGGCGTCGAGGTCGTGAGCGGAGGAGGATCGGCTCCTCGGGGACCCGAACCCCCAAGGCTTACTGCGCAGTGCACGTGAGGGTGGTGCGAATTGGCGACGGACACTCAACAGCGCTTCGTCGAGCGCGCGCTTCGGCGCAAGAAGCTGTTTCTCGCGCTCTCGATCGTCGGGATAGTGGTCGCGGTCGTCCTGGCCGCCTACTACGGCTTCCGCCGACTCAACGATCCGACCTTTCCCATCGGACCGCACGCCGTGATCGTCGTCTTGATCCTCCTCAACTCGCGACAAAACCTCCGCCAGTACCGCTTCGCATCGTTCATCGAAGACTGCAAGAAAAATGAGGGCTGACCCTTGATACGCCGCAACCTCTGAATTGGCCTCACTGAGGCGCAGTGAGGTCGCGACTTGGTCCGGCGCTTGACTCGCGTGATGCGCGATGGTACAAACGCGCGACTCTTCAAACCCAAGGCGGGGAACACGTTTGGCGCAGACGGAATCAGAACTGCTTGACAACCCTGTTGCGGGCCATCCAATACTGATCCTGCGCTCGCCAGATTTCCACTCAATCACCGAGGCCGTTGCGGAGCCGGTCGAGCGGCGGACACCGATCGGCTGGTGGCTCTTCTTCATCCCGTCTCTCGCGCTCCTCAGCCTTCTCGGCGTGGCGGTCTCCTGGCTTTTCTGGGAGGGGATCGGCATCTGGGGCCTCAACGTCCCCGTCGGCTGGTCGTGGGACATTACGAACTTCGTCTTCTGGATCGGGATCGGCCACGCCGGGACGCTCATCTCGGCGATCCTCTTCCTGTTCCGCCAGACATGGCGCACGTCGATCAACCGCGCGGCGGAGGCGATGACCATCTTCGCGGTCATGTGCGCCCTGCTGTTCCCGGGGATCCACGTGGGACGCGTCTGGGTTGCCTACTGGATGTTTCCGCTCCCGAACCAGATGGGGGTGTGGCCGAACTTCAGGAGCCCTCTTCTCTGGGACGTCTTTGCGGTCAGCGTCTACGGCACGGTCTCGCTGCTGTTCTGGTACGTCGGCTTGATCCCGGACCTCGCGATGATGCGCGATCGGTCGAAGACCAGCACCCGGAAGCTTGTCTACGGCCTCTTCGCCCTGGGATGGCGGGGCTCCGTGCGGCAATGGCATCACTACGAAAGCGCCTATCTGGTCCTCGCAGCCCTGGCGACGCCGCTGGTCCTCTCGGTTCATTCGATCGTCTCGATGGATTTCGCGGTCTCCCTCCTCCCCGGCTGGCACACGACGATCTTCCCGCCCTACTTCGTCGCGGGCGCGATCTTCTCCGGGTTCGCCATGGTGCTGACGCTCATGGTGATCTGCCGCAAAGTGTTCCGCCTCGAGCACATCGTCACGCTCCGGCACTTCGACTACATGGCGAAGATCATTCTCGTCACCGGGTCGATGGTCGGCTTCGCTTATGGCACGGAGTTCTTTACTGCCTGGTACAGCGGGAACCCTTACGAGGTCTTCACGTTCCTGAACCGCGCGGGCGGACCGTACGCCTGGGCCTACTGGATCATGGTCTCCTGCAACGTGATCAGCCCACAGGTTTTCTGGTTCAAGAAGGCGCGCACGAACATCCCGTTCCTGTTCGTCATGTCGATCATCATCAACATCGGCATGTGGTTCGAGCGGTTCGTGATCATCACGACGTCGCTGCACCGTGACTTCCTCCCCTCGGCCTGGGGGCATTTCACTCCCACGATCTGGGACGTGTCGTGCCTGCTCGGGAGCTTCGGGCTGTTCTTCACGATGTTCTGCCTGTTCGTGCGCTTCGTGCCGATGGTGGCAACGTCCGAGGTCAAGACCGTTCTGCCGCAGGCCAATCCGCATGGCCCGTCCAGCCACGCACACGAGGTCAAAGCCCGTCGAGGCAAGCTGCCGGGCGGTGGGGAGCTCGCTCCCGAGGGAGCCTCCTGATGCCGCTCCTGGTTCCCCAGCTCCCAAAGGGGCCCAACTATGGAATCCTGGCCGAATTCGCGACGCCGGCAGACCTCTATCACGCGTGCGAACGGGTGCGTGACGCGGGCTTCACGCGGTGGGACGCCCATACCCCCTTTCCAGTCCATGGCCTCGACAAAGCAATGGGGCTCCGGCGCTCCCGGCTTCCCTGGATCGTCCTCGGCATGGGATTGACCGGGGCCGCGCTCGGGTTCGGCCTGCAGTGGTGGGTCCACGCCAGCGCCTACCCCCTTGTGATCAGCGGCAAGCCGTACTTCGCCTGGCCCGCCATGATTCCGATCACGTTCGAGCTGGGAGTCCTGTTCGCCGCGCTCGGCGCCGTCTTCGGCATGCTCGGCCTGAACCGGCTCCCCATGCACCACCATCCGCTCTTCAGCTCCAAGGTCTTCGAGCGGGTGACCGACGACGCCTTCTTCATCTCGATCGAGTCGTGGGATCCCCGGTTCGATCCGTCGGCCACCGGCAAGCTGCTGGAGTCCCTGGGCGCACGAAGCGTCGAGCTCATGGAGTCTGAATGATTCCCGAACGCGATCAAGTTGCGGTGCGACCCGAGGCGGCAACCATCCCGCCGGGGCACCCGTGGAACCGCCTGCCGGTCATTGGCGCCGTCGCCGCAGTGGTGGGGATCGTGGCCTGCGCGATTCTGGGGGCGGCGAATCCGAAGCAGTTCTTCTTCTCGTGGCTCGTGTCGTTCCTGTTCTTTCTGAGCCTGGCCCTCGGCGCGCTCTTCTTCGTGCTGACCCAGTACGCGGCCCAGGCAGGATGGGGGGTTGTGCTGCGGCGGATCGGGGAGACGACCTTCGCCATGCTCCCCGTGATGGCAGCCCTGTTCCTCCCGCTGGTCCTCGGCATGCACGATCTGTACGAATGGTCCCACGCCGACGCGGCCGAGCACGACGCGCTGCTTCGCTGGAAGGCGCCATACCTCAACGTGCCGTTCTTCCTGATCCGGGCGGCGCTCTACTTCGGAATCTGGTCGTTTATCGCCATCCTCTACTACCGCGGCTCGCGCGGTCAGGACGTGACGGGGGATCCCGCGGTGTCGGCCCGGCTGCGCCGCTTCGCCGGGCCCGCCATCATCGTCCTCGCGCTGACCCAGACATTCGCCTCGGTCGACTGGATCATGTCGCTCACGCCGCACTGGTACTCAACGATGTTCGGCGTTTATTTCTTTGCGGGTTCTTTCGTGGGGTTCATCGCTTTGCTCTCCGTCGTCGCGGCGGCTATGCGCGGGGCGGGGCTGCTGGACACGGTCATCAGCGCCGAGCACCTGCAAGATGTCGGAAAGCTCCTCTTCGCGTTCACGGTATTCTGGGCCTATATCGCCTTCTCTCAGTTCTTCCTCGTTTGGTACGCGAACCTTCCGGAAGAGACGACCTGGTACAAGGCGCGGATGGAAGGGTCGTGGATGACGGTCTCGATCTTCCTCATGGTGGGACACTTCGCGGCGCCGTTCTTCTACTTGATGGGACGGAGCGTCAAGCGGAAGGGAGCGACCCTGGCCATCGGGGGCGCGTGGCTCCTCGCCATGCATTTCCTGGATCTCTACTGGCAGGTCATGCCGACGCTCCATCCCGAAGGGCTCCGTCCGTCGGCGCTGGACGTGGCCGCGCTCGTCGCCATCGGCGGCTGCTTCGTGGCGGCGGCGAGCTGGCTGATGCGACGGCAGGCGCTCGTACCGCTACGCGATCCGAGGCTCGCCGAATCGCTCGCGTTCGAGAACGTCTGAGGTTGGGACGAGAGTCCCGCTTAGCGAACGCGGCCGGTCCGCCTTCGCCAAGGCTACGGCGAGACCTCGCCGAAGCTCGAAGAGCGTAGGCGGGCCGGATCGCGCGCGAGGCGCATACGGAGGCTTGCCCGGATGGCGGGGATCAGTGTAGAGTCGGCCGGCCCCATGGTGTATCGTAAAAGAGCAGCGTCGACACTGACGCCAAGGACGAGGTTTGAGATGACCAAGGACCGGAACATGCGCGGGACTCGGAACAGGTTGTGGCTGGCGGCTGGACTGGTCGCGGCGTTGGTCTGGCCGGGCGTCGCTGACGCTGCGTCGACCATTACCGGGACCGTCACCTTCGACGGGAAAGCCCCCGCTCTCAAGCCGCTCGCCATGGACGCCGAACCCGTGTGCCACAAGGCGCATGGCGGGAAACCCGTGGCGAACGAGATGCTGGTCCTCGGCGGCGGCAACACCATGGCGAACATCATGGTCTGGGTCTCGAAGGGGCTGCCGGCAGGCAAGACCTACCCCGCTCCCAAGACTCCGGTCGTTCTCGATCAGAAAGGATGTCAGTACCTGCCGCACGTGATGGGAATCATGGTCGGGCAGCCCTACAGGATCCTCAACTCCGACGGCATCCTCCACAACATCCACACGCTTCCCAAGATCAACACGTCATTCAACCGGGGGCAGCCGGCGACGGTCAAGGAGATGACCACGAACTTCCCCAAGCCGGAGAACATGTTCCAGGTCAAGTGCGACGTCCACCCGTGGATGAGCGCCTACATCGGCGTCCACACCCATCCCTTCTTCTCGGTGACGAGCACGGACGGGAAGTTCACGATCGCGGGCCTCGACGCGGGAACCTACGAGCTCACCGCCTGGCACGAGAGGCTGGGGACGCAGACGGCCTCGGTGACCGTTAGCGGCAGCGATACGAAGCCCCAGAACTTCAAGTTCGCCGTGAAGTAGCGATCCGGAGAACAGCCGCATGAGTCAACCAGCGGGCGTCGCCCCACCCAAGCCGCACGTCGCGCACGAAGCCCATCACGAGGAGCTGGGCTTCTGGCGCAAGTACGTGTTCTCCACCGACCACAAGGTCATCGGCATCCAGTACTCCGTCACCGGCCTCCTGTTCCTCCTCTTCGGCTTCTGTCTGATGATGCTGATGCGCTGGAACCTCGCCTACCCGGGCGTCCCGTTGCCGCTGATCGGCCAGCTCTTCGGCGAGGCGCGCATGCCGGGCGGGACGATGCTCCCCGAGTTCTACAACGAGCTGGGAGCGATGCACGGCACCATCATGGTTTTCCTCGGGGTGGTCCCTCTCGCCGTCGGAGGATTCGGGAACTTCGTGCTCCCGCTCCAGATAGGCGCCCCGGACATGGCCTTCCCGAAGATCAACATGGTGAGCTACTGGTGCCTCTTCCTCGGCGGCATCACGATGCTCGGCAGCTTTTTCGTCCCCGGAGGGGCCGCGCAATCCGGATGGACCTCATACTCGCCTCTCGCCAGCATCGCGGGCACGGGTCAGACGTGGTGGCTCATCGGGATGATCTTCTTGATCACCTCGTCGCTGCTTGGAGCGGTCAACTTCATCACGACCACGATCCAGCTCCGCGCCAAGGGCCTCACCTTCATGCGGTTCCCCTTCTTCTGCTGGGCCCAGTTCGTCACGGCCTTCCTCCTGCTCCTGGCCTTCCCGCCGCTCGAGGCCGCGGGGGTCATGCAGTTGATGGATCGTGTGGCCGGCACGAGCTTCTTCCTTCCGAGCGGCCTCGTCGTCAGCGGCCAGGCCCTCACCAACGCTGGCGGAGGCAACGCGCTCCTCTGGCAGCACCTGTTCTGGTTCCTGGCGCACCCGGAAGTGTACGTCCTGATCCTTCCCGGGATGGGAATCGTGGCCGAGATCATCGCGAACAACACGCGGAAGCCGCTGTGGGGCTATCGTTCGATGGTCTACTCGCTCATCTTCCTCGGCTTCATGTCGTTCATCGTCTGGGCACACCACATGTTCATGACCGGCATGGGGACGGGGATGGCGGCGTTCTTCCAGACGACCACGATGATCATCTCGATTCCATCGGTCGTGATCCTCACGGCCCTGATCATCTCGCTCTGGGGCGGATCGATACGCTTCAACACTCCCATGCTCTTCGCGGTCGCCTTTCTCCCGATGTTCGGCATCGGCGGGCTCACGGGGCTTCCGCTCGCCTTCAATATCGCGGACATCCCGCTGCACGACACCTACTACGTCATCGCCCACTTCCACTACGTCGTCGCTCCGGGGACGATCTTCGCCCTCATGGCGGGGATCTACTACTGGTATCCGAAGGCAACCGGGCGGAAGATGAACGAGACGCTCGGCAAGATCCACTTCGCCGGCTCGTTCGTCTGCATGAACATCGTCTTCATGCCGATGTTCATCATCGGGATGGCCGGCGTCTCGCGGCGTCTGTTCGATGCCGGGACGGCCTACGCCTTCGCCCAGCCGACCATGCACTGGAACGCGGTCTCGTCGTGGGGCGCGTGGACCCTCGGCGATCTTCCAGCTTCCCTTCATCTTCAATTTCTTCTGGAGCATCTGGAAGGGGGAGAAGGTCGGGGAGAACCCGTGGCAGGCCACGACGATTGAGTGGTCGGCTCCCTCGCCTCCACCGCACGGCAATTTCCTCGGCGCGCCGCAAGCCTACCGGGGGCCCTACGAGTACAGCGTTCCCGGCGCGGCCAAGGACTTCACGGCGCAGAACGAGGCCTGATTCGCGATGGACATTCCCTACACCGTAGAGGTGCGCCGGGACACCGGTCTGACCAACGGCAAGATCGGCATCTGGCTCTTCCTGGCCTCGGAGGTCATGCTGTTCGGGGCCCTCTTCGCGAGCTACATCCTGATCCGGGTAGGGGCGCCGAGCTGGCCGCGGGGAGACACGATCCTGGACGTCCCGCTCGCGACGTTCAACACCATCGTCCTGATATCGTCCTCCGTCACCATGGTGATGGCCTGGGCGTCGCTGATGCGCCGTCGCTTCGGGACCTTTCGGATCTACATGGGGGGCACGATCCTGCTCGGGCTCGTCTTCCTCGTCGTCAAGTACTTCGAATACAGCCACCATCTCAACTTGGGTGAATTTCCCAGGACCAACAACTTCCTCGCCATCTACTACACGTTGACCGGCCTGCACATGCTCCACGTGTTCGGGGGGATGGTGGTGAACGCCTATTTCTGGGGCCCCGGCGCGAAACTCTGGAAGACGAACCCGGAGTGGTTCACCAACCGGGTCGAGCACTCGGGCCTCTTCTGGCATTTCGTGGATCTGGTCTGGATCTTCCTCTTCCCGACGCTATACCTTTTGTAAAGCGGCACCTTTTGTAAAGCGGCACCTTCTGTAGGCAGCATCCATGACGAGCGATCACACAGCACAGACGAGCGACCACGCGGTCTGACATCGACAAACACGTCAGGGTCTACATCACCGTCTTCGTCGCGCTCATGGTCCTGACGATCGTCACCGTGGCGATCTCCCGCCTCCACCTTTCCGTGCCGATTGCCGTGACCGTGGCGCTGCTCGTCGCGATCGTCAAGGGATCGCTGGTGGGGTGCTACTTCATGCACCTGATCTCCGAGAAGAAGCTGATCTACGCGGTCCTCGGGCTGACCGCTGCCTTCTTCGTCGCGCTGCTGGCGCTTCCCGTCGTCACCCACAGCAACGGCTACTGGATTCACTAATGAACCTCAGGTGGTTCCATGCGCTGTTGATCCTCCTCTCCGCGGCGCTGGCGGTGCTGTTCGGAATCTGGTGTTTGAACCTGTACGGGCGAGAGGACGGGACTGCACCCCTCGTCGCGGCAATTGCGTCTTTCGCCCTGTCATTCGGCTTGGTCATGTACGACTCCTGGTTCCTGCGGAAGACAAGGACGCTGCGATGAAAGGAACGTCGATCCGTCTCGGAATCACACGGGTCCTCACGACGGCGGCAGCCGTCCTCGTCGTCGGCAACTCGAGCGTCTTCGCCTGTCCCGTGTGTTTCGGGGCGGAGGAGACCTCGATGATCGACGGGGCGAGGCTCGGCGTCCTGGTGATGCTGGGCGTTTTGTTTGCGGTGCAGGGCGGGTTCGTGGGCTTCTTTCTCTATCTCCGCAAACGCGCGAAGCGCATCGCTGAAATCGACCTCGATACTGAATGGTCGGAGCTCCAGGGAGGAGCGTCGAGAACATGACCGATTGGCTAGGACTCCCGGCGCTCGCCTCGGCTCACGGCGGGCAGATCGACAACCTGATCGGCTGGATTCACATCTTCATGCTCATCCTGTTCGTGGGCTGGGGGGGGTTCTTCCTCTACGCCCTCGTCCGTTTCCGGCAATCGCGGAATCCGGTGGCGGACTACAGGGGGGTCACGTCGCACAGGTCGGTCTATCTCGAGATCGGTGTTGCCGTGGTCGAAGCAGTTCTCCTGATCGGATTCGCCATCCCGCTGTGGGCCGCGAGGGTCGATGCCCGGCCTCCGGACAGCGAAGCGCTGGTCGTTCAGGTGACCGGCGAGCAGTTCGCCTGGAACATCCACTATCCCGGCCCCGACCGGGTTTTTGGCCGCACAGACATCAAGCTGCTCGACCTGCAGTCGAACCCCCTGGGAGTCGATCGCTCCGATCCTGCCGCGAAGGACGACGTCACGACGGTCAATCAGCTCTATCTGCCCGTGAACCGGCCGATCATCGTGAGGCTCCGGAGCAAGGATGTCATCCACAGCTTCGGCGTGCCCGAGTTTCGAGTGAAGCAGGACGCCGTCCCTGGCTTGACAATTCCCATCTGGTTCGTCCCCACCGTCACGACCGCGGACATGCGGACCCAGAAGGGGAATCCTGAATTTCAATACGAGATCGCCTGCGCGCAGCTCTGCGGTTTGGGCCATGCCAGGATGCGTGGCTTTGTTACCGTGCAGAGCGCCGATGAGTTCCAGAAGTGGATGGATGAAGCGGTAGCGGAGCAGGCCGGAGCAGCCTCTGACCCCTTCCGGTAGTACTAAACCCTTCGGCGTCTAGTGGCGCTGTCTACCGGAACGCCTTAACGGCGTTCCTTAGCCAAAGAATTTCGGCGTTGGCATCCGCGCGCGGATACGTTCGAGCTCTTCGACGGTCACGCGGTCGAGGCCGCTCTTGCGGCAGGACTCCTCGACGGCCCTGACGACCATGCCCCGGACGAAGGCCGGGATCTTCTTCATGCGCTCGGCAGCCGCATCGTCCCACGCGATGGTCGTCGGCGATTCGGGGCCGTACTCAATGGCAGGAGACCCGAGCGGTCCCGACATGGACGCACGGTTGCGGATAGCGAGAAGCGGGGACCCGGCGAACTTCCCCGGGGTGTGGGTGCAGAGGGGATCTTCGGCCATCAGATCGCCGGTCATCCCGTAGGCCCGGGCGCGGCAGCCCCCGCAGTGGCCGTTCATCTCGCACGCCCCGCATCGCCCGCCGAGCGAGGTACGGCGGCGAATGTCGGTGAACAGTCCCGAGGACATCCAGAGGTCCGCGAGACTCGAGCTGCGAAGAGTCCCCGCGAAGACCGGGAGGTAGGGGCAAGGTGTGACATCGCCGTTCGGGCGTATCCCCATGTAATGCGTCCCTGCCGGGCACCCGCCGGCCCCTCCGGAGTAGGTCCTGATTTGGGATAAGCCGCGCCACGCGGGCGCCGTCGCCGATTCACCGGGGTCCCCGACGCGCGGACTTTGCGCGGTGGGGTGGGGTTCGGCATCCGTCGGGATCGGACCGGTCTCGGCGCCGGCATTCTCCAGAACGGTCTTGATGGAGTGCGGAGCGCACTTCGCGTTCACCAGCATCCGGCGGTCGTACTTCCGCTGGATCCGGTAGAGCGAGGCGAGAACCTCGTCGTACTGCGCGGGGGTGATGTCCGACACGAACTGCCCGCGCCCCGTCGGCACCAGGAAGTAGAGGTTCCAGACCTTGGCGGCGAGGCGATCGTGCGCGAAGTCGGCGATCGCGTCGAGCTCGCGGAGATTGTGTGAGCCTGCGGTCGTCTGCACAATGAAGGGGAGCCCGGTCCTGTTGAGGATCTCCGCTCCCTCCACCGTGTTTCGCCAGGCGCCCCGCACTTTCCTGAAGCGATCGTGACGATCGGGATCGAGCGCATCGAGGGAAAGGGACAGTCCCCGTGCTCCAGCCTCCGCCAGGCGCCTCGACAGGTTCTCCGTGATGCTCACGCCGTTGGTGCCGACGACGACCCAAAGTCCGCGCTCCGACGCGCGCCGGACGATCTCGAGGATGTCGCGCCGCAGAAGTGGCTCGCCGCCCGTCAGGATCGTCAGGCATTCGGGCGCGAAGGCAGCAATTTCGTCGATGACCCTGAAGCACTCGTCGGTGCCGAGCTCGCTCCGGTCCGCGAAGTTCTCCGTGCCGACCAGAGGCGTGCCGCCCGCGTCGAGATAGCAGTGCTCGCAGGCGAGGTTGCAACGGTAGGTGAGGTTCCAGGAGACGACGTAGGGCCGGGCGAACCCTTCGACTTGGCTCATCCCTCGACTTTGCTCGGGATGACTCTGAGCCTGTCGAAGGGTCAGTGCAGGCGAGCTCGTTTTCAGATCCGCGAGGTTCATCTTGATGGCCCTACATGCCGAAGAAGTCGCGGGCCGCGTCGAGGATCTTCTCGTCCACTTCCGAGGCCCCTCTCTCGCGCGCGAATCTCTCGATGCCGGTTCGCGCCATGGGGCGGACGAAGTCGGGAATGTTCGCGAGCCGGGCTTCCGCGGCGGCAGTCCACCGGACGGGGATCGACTCATCGGCCTGACCGCCTCGCGCCTCATCCATCGCCGGAATCATCGCGGGGAACGGACACCCGGCGCCGGACACGCTTGACGTCTGACTGCCGTTCTCTGGACCGACTCGCACGCCCAGAGACTGGACGACCTGTGTCTCATACGCATTCGTGAGCATAGCCATCTCGTAGCCGCACTCAGGACACGAGTAGACGATCGACAACGAGCCGCGCTCCGGCGGCCCCACGGTTTGCAGCTTCATCGGGCTGTCGCAGGGTATACAGAGGAACTTCATCGCCGAGGCTCCTTGTCGATTTCGAGGCTGTCCAGAAGACGCTGCGCCACGTGCTCCAGGGCGCGGCCAACCGGTGTTTCGGGCAGTTCCGTGAGAGGCATCCCCGTATCGCAGTGTCGTGCAAGCTCGGGATCGAAGGGGACGGTCCCGAGGCAAGGTATCTCGAGGCCCGATGGCCTGCCCTGAGCGGCGTCGAAGGGACCTGGTGAGATAAAGAGCGGCTTGATGGCGTTGCAGTCGCGGCAGTAGTAGCCGCTCATGTTCTCGACGTAACCGAGGAGGCGATTGGGTCCCTTCGACAGAGCTGCCACGGAGCGCGCGACCACGCCCCGCGCCACCTCGGAAGGAATCGTCACGAGCACGAACGATGTCCGCGGCCCGAGAAAATCGGCGTACTGCACCGTCCGCTCGGCTCCCGGCGGCAGATCGAACATCAGCAGATCGAGCGCTCCCCACTCGAAGGCCCCGAGGATCTCGCTGAGGAGAGCGAACTCCCTCGTGGCGCGCCATGTATGGGACTCTCCGTGCGCCGCGCTCTCGAACTCGAGTGCCTCGGACTCCGGGATCATCGATCCCATCGAGAAGACCCCGATCCCGTTCGTGGTTCGCGGGAGCGCGACCTTGTGGCTGCCGGGAACGAACAGCGCCCCCTGGACACCTGCCATGCGCGCCTGTGAGGGGCCGTTGAAGTCCGCGTCCAGGATCGCGATCCGAAGCCCCCGCGCGCGCAGAGCGCCCGCGAGATGCAGCGTCAAGGTGCTCTTGCCGACGCCCCCCTTGCCGGAGCCCACGGCCACGAGATGGCGCACCCCGGCGAGCCCGTCCGTGATGCGGGTGCGCTGTTCGGCAACCTGCTCGAGGATTCTGGACCCTCCGTCGCCGACGATGTCGTGGTAGCCCTTCATTCTGTGGATCTTCGAACCTTCGACCTTGCTCGGGTCGCCTGAGTTTGTCGAAGGGCGAGGCCCGATAGCTTACACCGTAGAGCCGCCCAGGACGAGTTCGCGGACAGGACCGCAGCTTGCATTCAAAGAATAAAGAATGTTGAACAGGAGGAGCTGAGCAATGGACATCTCGACTGCTGTCACCATCGCGCTCGTGCTCTTGATCGGGCTGTGGGTTCCGTATTACTTCTGGTACATCCGTCGCGGGAGAGCGCACGGGCACACCTGGTTCACATGGTGGAAGCCGCGGGGGCACCCCGACATTGGCCCAGACATTGGTGGGGCGCGACAGACTCGACCCGGGGCAGACGATGCGCGGGGGGCTCGTTACTGACTCCACCCCACTGCGCACAAACCGCGCGACGGGGGCCGGGCCCCTGCGATGGGGAGGGCCGGCATCTCTCAGCGGTTTGGACCGCCATGCACCCCATGGTTAGGCGGATCGCGCCCTCGCTGTGTAGAGCAGATGCCCGCCGGCGGGGCGGAAACCGAGCGTCTCCAGAAACTCCTTGGAGATCTCCGCCGGGTGGACCTTCGGGAACCGGAGGGTTCCCGGGCCGAGTCGAGAGAGCAGTTGCGTCAGACGTGCTCCACCGTCGTCGACGAACGAACGGAGCGAAAGAATCTCCGTCGAATTCACGTAAAGGAGGTAGGCCTCAATTCGCTCGTCGGAGGCGACGGCAAGTCCTGCGATGTCGTCCTTCCTTGCAGTGAGCGTCTCGACCGAGCGCTCCCAGCAAACCTGGGGATGCGCCTCTTGAAGGAGACCATTGGCGGCGAGATCATCGACCGTGACAGGGATCACGAAACGACCGATGACCGCCGGCGCATCGGGCTCTACAGGCTCCAGAACATAGTCCGTCAGGAGTGTTTCCTGCGCATATCCGCTCACGCTGAACAACCCGCACGCCGCGTCGAACGTCTCTTGGACTTCGGCGACCATTCGCGGCGGGCCGAGAATCGCGAGCTTCGAGCCGAGCGAGGTGAGCAGGTGACGGGCGTGTCCCTGCCGCACATGATCGGGATGGACGGCGATCTTGTGGATGAGTGTCCCGGAGGGCCGCTTGGCGCCGATGAGGACGCCGATCGGGTCGGACCCCGCGAACGCGACCATGCAGCTGCTGCACCAGACCTGAAGGTCGCGGATCGACCGCTTGAACGAGGCCGGCGTCGTCGGCAACTCGCCTGGAAAGTGCGGAGCCCAGCAGCGATTCAGCGCGTCGACGAGAAGCGTCACGTCGTCCGTGCGGCAGAAGCGGTACGCCGACATGCTGTCCGCCTAGGTTCGCGTCGAGTTTGCCGCCGCGAACTTCGGCGAGATCAGTCCTGGCGAGGAGTCGCCGATAGCGATCTCACTTCATTGAGATAACCGCCACCGCCAGCCGCCGGGACTTCCTGAGTGTGCGCGGGTGAGGGGACCGCCGACCCCGGCGCCGTCGGCGCGGAGTAGTTCGCGATCATCTCAGCCATCATCTTCTTGCCGAACTCGATTCCGTCTTCGACGAGCGCAAGGTCAATCGCCGCCGCGGCGCGCTCCCGCGCAAGCTCCTCGACCCTCTCCTGCGTTTTGCTCCGCATGAAACCGGCCGGAACCCGGAAGATCCGCTGCGTGGCGTCGGTCGTCCAGTCGAATGTCGAGATCAACGGGTTCTTCTTCTCATCGCGCGCGACGAGCCGGGCTTCGCCGGCTGCGCCGGCGCCGTTCCCCACGGCTTCGGCTGCCTGCGCGCGAGGCTTGTCGGGGGCCTGGATCTCGAGCGGGGTCCCCGTCTCCTCCTCGATCACCTGCCGGGCGAATTCGAGCGTGATCGCGTCGAGCTTCATCATGCGCGCGCGCTTTTCCACCCGCGCCTTGACGCGTCGGCGCTGGTAGGCGTTCTTCATGGTCCAGAGACCCCGCCTGGCGTCCTCTGACCAGCGCAGCTTGCGGCCGTCGTAGGTGGTCTCCTCCTGGAGCCCTCCTTCCACGGCAGCGATCTTTTCGATCATCTCCTGCGAGATCACCTCGAAGTCCGTGGCGCCGCACACCGTGCACTTGACGGCGCCGCTCTGCGTCGCCGCGACGCCGCACGCCCGGCACAGAGACACTGGGCCGGCCTTCGCCCGCTCGAGCGCAACCGCTTCGGCCAGTGCCTTGGTGGCGGCCGACGCGCTCTTCGGCATGAATCGATCCATGGCTTCGTCGATCACGGCGTTCGTGATCACCGAATGTCCCTTCTCGAGCGCCAGGCGAAGCACTCCGGTCCGGGCGATGCCCTTGACCTGTTCGGGCACGTGCGTCATCCGCGCCTCGGCTTCGGGCGTCCAGCGGACGGTCTCCTCGGCGCGCACGTCGAGTCGCGGCACCTCGAGGCGCGTGGACAGGAGGACGTCGCAGGGCGCGCCACGGAGAATGTTCTCCACGTTGCTCCCCAGCGCCCTCTCGTCCTTCGGACTGTGGACGCCGATCCGCCCCAGCACGAGGAGCCAGGGATTTGTCTTGCGCGCGTGGTCGAGAATTTTCTGGAAGGGCTTGCCGTCGAGGAGCGTCTTCTTGACTTCGATCCCCATCTCGCTCGCCATTCGCTCGCCCACCTCGAGATGAGACTGATAGATCTGCGCGAGCCCGGTGTCGATGATCTCCTCGTGGAGCTGATTCTGCTCCTCGAAGCGGAAGACCTTCGCCGCCTGCTCAGTGAGAACGTTGACGATGCCGTTGAAGACGGAGTAGTGCAGATAGGGATCGTAGACGGCGATCGTCTCGACCTTCTTGCCAAACGCGCGGGCCAGGTCGACGGCGGTCATGAACGCGCCGAACGACTGGGGACTTCCGTCGATGCCGACCAGGATCGTGTCCCGCTCGGCCTCGCCCGGCTCGGGGACGTGCTTGACCACCCAGACATCACGGTCGCATTGGCGGGCGACGCGTTCGCAGACGGAGCCGATCACGCTGTCGCGGGCGCGCCCGATCCCCAAGGCGCCGATCACGACCAGATCGTGCTGCGAGCCGTCGAGATCCTTGAGGATCTCGGCGTGATGCTTCCCGTCCATCATCCGCGGTTCGAACTCGAGGCTCGACTCGCTGCAGAGGCGCGACATGCCTTCGAGATAGCTGTCGGAGATGAGTTTGAGACCCATCGTGATGAGGCTGTCGTGGATCTTCCGCTGGCGCTCCAGTTCCACCTCGTCGATGTACTCCTCGGGCAGGGTGTATTCCATCTGCCTGAAGCGATAGTCGTGCAGCTTTGCCGCGTAGACGTGGCAGCCGACCAGTTTCGCGGCGAACGCCTTGCCCAGCGCGAGGGCGCAGGCAACCGCGCGGTTGGAGTGGTCTGAGTTATCGACGGGAACGTAGATGCTCTTGTACATCGGATCCTCCGGATAGCCGACAGCTCACGCTCTGGTGGCTGCCGGTTGGCTCGGCTCACCGCCGAGCTCACCGCGGGCGCGAGAGTCGTAACGCCACCGCACGAAGCCGATTAGGGCCAGCTCGATGACGAGAATAAGCAGCGCCGTCCTTACCATCGGGCCGACGGCCGATGGGACGACTTGCGGCTCGACGTAGATGGAGTACCAAGCCGTGAGACCTCGCCTGCTGCCACGCTCGCGCGAGAACCCGTCCCAGACCGAGAAGGCGACCGGCAGGAACTGTCCTTGCGCGAATGGAGCGCCCGAGGTTGCGAGAAGGGGCCGCTTGAAGATGACCGACCACTCCCCTTGGTCATAGCTCGCGACACCAGTGAGATCGCCCGTGTCGTTCGGCGCGACGTCCGCGCTTCCCCGGCCGGTGAACTGAAGGGGATCGGGGCGGGCCAGATCGAAGAACCAGAGATCCACCGAGTTCACGGCGTCGCCAAAGATGAAGTAGGGCTTGCGGGCGCCCGTCGGCACCTGCGACGGAATCTGGATCGACACCGCGTCGGAGAACTCGGATGCCTGGGCGGCCGGCGCGGCTGCCTCGGCGAAGGGGTCGGTCGGTTGAGCCGGCGCCACCGCCGCATCGCCGAAGGGGTTCTCTCCGGTCTGCTGGGCACCTCCTGGCGACTCCTCCTCCTCCTCCGGCGGCACGGGAAGCGTCGGTCCGTTCTTCCCCGTCTTCTCCGCGTTCATGTCGTGCCAGCGAACGAGGAGGGCGATCGATTCAGTATCGTAGATGGCCTGAACGGTCACCGAGGTCGCGGGAGGATGGAACGCGCGCCCGGGCTCCGTGATCTGTCCGATGATTGGAAAGCGGGCGACAGCAGCGGACGCGAAGCCTGCGGCCCCGTTCTTCAGATCGATCGGATCCTGGACGTACTTGGCGACGACCAGGTTGGTGTAGTTGGGCCCGTCGCTTCCCGAAAGGGAGACGATGAAGTCGGTGATCGCCCATCGTTGTTCGGCCGTCAGACTGTCGGTGAACGACGGCATCGGCGTGCCGTTGAACCCCGTGCTCATCGTCCGGAAAATATCCTCGCGGGACGACCCTCCCCGGAAGGTCCAGCTCTGCGAGAGGTTTGCCGCGCGTATCGGGTGCCCCAATTCGTCCATCAGCGTTGGGGCCGACGGTCCGTCGCCCCGACCGAGGTTGCCGTGGCACTTCAGGCAGCCGGTCTCCGCGTAAAGCTTCTTCCCGAGCTCAATCGACTCGTTCGTGACCGCCGGCGCGCTCGGGAGCGCTACGGGCTGGGGGATGCTCTCCACGGCCGAGAAGGCGGGGGAGAAGGTCGTAATGAAGTAGGCGAGATTCGACACTTCCTGGTCGGAGAGAGTCGGCCAGGCGGGCATCGAGGTGTAGGGCATGCCGAGCCTGATGATCCTGACCAGATCCTGATGGGTCGGGAGCGCTCCGTTGGGCGTCGTCCGAACCTTGAACTTGCCCGACGTGAAGTCCCGGGGCCTGGGGTACAGGTGCGGGCGTGGCGTAGCCTTCGCCGTCCCCCTTCTCGCCGTGGCACTGCGAACAGTACTTGAGGTAGAGATTCTTGCCCGACTCCCGCTGCGCCTCGGTCCCGATGTCGGGGGCTTGCGCGCGCACCGGTCCCGTCGGCGCACCCAACGAGGCGACGAGGACTGCGAGGAATCCGAGGGCGGGCAGACCGATCAGACGGGAGGTCATTGTGCGGCGGCCTCCTCCCTGGCCCGAGGCTTCTGGCCGGTGAAATCGTACAGAAAGAGAATCGCTTCCCACATCTCCTCTTCCTTCAGGAACTTCTCCCAGGACGGCATGGCCGTGTCCCAGGGAGCCGCTTCCTCGGGAAGCCCAGGGCCCCCCTTGGAAATCCGCCAGAAGAGAAACGTGTCGCGCAAGATCGAGATCTGCCCCTGGTCGGCGAAGTTGGTCGGGATCGGGTCCAGCCCGTGCGCGAACATGCCGTTGGCCGTCATGTTGTCGCCGTGGCAGAAGACGCAGTTCCGGTAGTAGACCCGGCGCCCGTTCTCGACATGTTTGCGGAACTCTTCCGGATTCGAGGTCTCGAGAGGCAGGAAGGGGTTCTCTCCGGCGTCGAGATCGATTCTCTTGTCGTGGACCGTGACCTGGGTAGGCGAGGCGGGATGGACGGTCCGCGGGAACAGGGGAGGCTCCAGGGGGACGTTCATCTGCACGTAGACGTTCGCGGCCGCGAGCGCCGGGATGGCGACGGCCGTCGCAACGAGGAACGTGGTGTACCGCTTCTCCGTCATGAACCGGACGAGCGGGCGGGAAACTTCTTCGCGGCGCTCGTCGCTGGAGGAGACATACGCCAGGATCGCTATCGAGACGATTCCCATGTAGATCGAGACGACGGAGGAGGGAATCGGGGCCGTGAATCCGAATCGGAGCAGGACGTAGATTCCCAACCACCAGGTGCCGGCCCACATCAGCAGATTGGCCCGACGGAAGCGAAGGAGCCCGAATACAGCGGCGACGGCAAGGACGACCAGGATGTTCATCGTGGCACCACGGGCGGTGGAACAGCGGGCGTCAGGTTCGCCGGAGGCGCTGGAGGTTTCGCCCCGCCCGGCGCGGCGCCCGGAGCTGGAGCAGCCGCGGGAGCCGGCGCGGCTCCCGGTGCGGTCCCGGGGGCTGGAGCAGCAGCGCCAGCCGGCGAGGCGCCTGGTGTGGCCCCCGGTGCGGGCGCGCCGGCGTAGTAGCGGTGAGACGTCTGGAGCGTCACCGTGGCCGTGCCGCCGAGCGTCTGGAGGTACGCGATCACGCAGAGGATCTCCGGATCAGTGAGGCCGATCGGGGGCTTGTTGATGACGGGCATTCCCGGATTGAATCCCGGCACGATGAAGCTGTCGGGTTCGTAAATCGTTTGTGCGAAGTAATCGAGCTGGCTCAGGCCCGGAACCCGGGTCGCCGCGCGGACGGCGACCCCGTCGAGGTCGGGGAACCTGAGCGCCCCGCTCCTGCCGATCGTGTGGCAGGTGAAGCAGAGTCCCTTGCCGTCCATGATCTCGCGGCCGACCTTTACCATGTCGGCTGTGGTCAGGTCGGTTCTCACCACGATCTCCTGAGGAGGCTGGACTTCCCTCTGAGGCACCATCTGGCCGACATAGGCATAGAACCCGGTCGTCGCGAAGACCAGAAAGCCGATCCGGAGGATGAGCGGGACCCTCATCGCGTCTACGTCGGAGTTACCACCGGGGACTCCGGCGAGGCCCCGCCGGAGCCGTGGCGAAGGTGGGCGTTGGCTTGCGTCGCGAAATCGGGCCGGTCGTGCAGGCTCGTGATCCAGAACACGAAGCCGATCAGAAGGAAGAACACGAGCACGGTCACCGAGACGACAGCAGTGGCAAAGCCGAGGGTGGGCGTGAACGCGTCCGCCGAAGTGTCCCGAATGACACCGTAGACATGCCAGTGCTGGCGGAGCCCGGAGCGGACGTAGCCCATGAGTCCCATGAGCCAGGTGAAGGTGACGGCGATGAAGATCAGCACGTATTGAGAGATCGCCGGAATCCTTCCCCAGCGCACTTCAGCCGTCGTCGCCCGGCGGTAGAGGGGAATGTCGATGGCGGTGATCGATACCATGGCGAGCAGGACCGAACTGACCTGGGGCACTGAAAGGCCGATCCTGACGCTCGCCTCGACGAAGTAACCGTAGACGCCGAGAAAGATGACGAAGACCGCGACGGCGGCGAAGATCGTGAGCTGCGCGGCGTGACCCTTCTTTGCCCACGCCACCGTCGCGGCCTTCCCCGTCCGGCGATAGAGCAGGAAGCTCATGAAGGTCGTGAGGATCAGGATGTTCACGGCGGTGTTCTTGGCCGACATGACGCCGAGGAAACCGAGGACCGGGTGCGCCGATCCTCCCATCGCGCGTATCTCGGCGACGGTGGCGATGATCGACCGGGGCGTCGCCCAGACCATGAAGCAGAGCACGATCGTGATGAGCAGGTATTTGATGACCTTCTGGATCGGTTGCTTCCCCTCGACCCGCCCCATGCCGAGCCAGAGGTAGTAGTTGGCCGCCAGGAAGAGGTTCCCGATCAAGACCGCCTGGATGATGAAGAGCCACGAGAAGGCCCCGCCCATCATCGTCAGCCCGAGCGTCTGCGAGAAGGCGTAGATTTCCTTCGCCAGCCAGTAGCCGGCGAAGGGAAGCGGGAGGAAGGAACTGATGGCGACGAAGTTCCCGATGTAACCCATCCAGTCGTAGTGCGCGCGCTCCTCGTCGGTGGTCGCCTGGAGGAACTTGAAGGCCGCGTAGGCAGCGGCCACCGATCCGCCAAACGCCACGTTGGCGATGACTCGATGGACGTTGATCGGCATCCAGGTGAAGTTGTAGATCGCGTCCCCGACCGAGATGACCGCCCCCGTCGCCGAAACCCCGGCCGGAGACATCATGAACGTGACCCAGGCATTGGCGATCAACATGATGCCCGTGCCGACGAGGTTGAGCGCGAGCCCCAGACCAAGATGCACCAGGGGATGGAACTTCCCCCAGCCGTAATAGTAGGTGTAGAGGAAGAAGGCCTCCGCGAAGAAGAGCAGGACGTACGGGAGAAACGTGGGAGAGAACACGTTCATCAGGTAGTTCGTGAACTTCGGATACAGAATGATGAGCATGAACGTGAGAGCTGCTCCGAAGGTCGCGGTGAGCGAGAACGACACGGAGAGCAGCTTCGCGAACTCGTGCGCGAGCCGGTCGTATCGCATATCGCCCGTCTTGTAGCCGATCGCCTCGACGATGAGCGCGAAGATTGGAACGGCAAGGACGAACGCCGCGAACAGCAGGTGGAGCTGCGCGACCGCCCAGATGGCCACGCGGCTTCCGACGACGGGAACAGTCCGGTACTCGGCCTCCACGTAGGGCTTCGCCTGGGCCTTGGCCTCGGCGTCTGCCTTCTCGGCGGCCAGCCCTTCTACGCGAGGTGTTGCGTCGACGGTTGCGGCAGGAGCCCGGTACGGGTCCCTGTACTCGCGGCTCATCAGCTGCGACGCCATCCACACTACTGCGGCGAACATCACGAGTCCGGCGACGGGGCCCAAAATGACTTGCAGCTTGCGGTTCTTCGCGAGGTTCATAACGCCGTTCGTCACGCTGCGTCCCTCACTTGGTGTCCGCGGGCTTGTCCGCCGTAGTTTGAGCGGAGGCGGAAGTTTGAGCGGAGGTGGACGCAGCCGCGGCGCGTGCCAGCCGCTCGCGCTGGAGCTCTCGCACGTAGGCGATAATCGCCCACCTGTCCGCAGGGAGGATCGGCCAGCGGTAAGCAGGCATCAGTCCCATCCCGTTCGTGATGACGTCGAAGATCTGCCCGTCCGGGTACTTCAGGATCTTCTCCTGGTGGAAGGTGGCGGTGGGGACACTGCCTCGCTGGAACAGGATGCCCTTGCCGTCCCCCCGAGCGTCGTGGCAAGGCTGGCAGTAGATCACGTACCGCTGGTGGCCGCGCTCAAGTAGCGCCTCGTCCGCGGCCATGGGGATCGTCGCGACGAACTGCCCGTCCGCTCCCTTGCCCGTGAAGAAGGCCGCGTCCTCTTTCAGCCCGCCGATCGGGACAGTTCCCGGAACGGGCTGGCGCATGGACGCGCCGTCGTAAAAGAACGTGCTCGCCGTCTGGGGACGCACCTTCGGCTGGTCGTCCATGCTCGGATTGAGATGGATGGGAGGGCGGCTCGACGTGCAGCCGCGCGCGCAGCCGCCGGCGACAAGAGAGGTGAGCGCGAGCGCGCCCGCGCCCAGCACGCGCCGTCTGCCGGAGATCATGCAGGACGCCTCTCTTCCGTCCCTGCGCGCCAGGCTCCCGCGTCGGCCCGTGCGCCCTCGCCCCTCGACTCCGCTCGGGGCGACCCTGAGCCTGTCGAAGGGTCGAGGTCGGGATTCGGGTTACGCACCTTGGCCAGATAAGTCGTCCGGGGCTTGGTGTTCAGCTCTTCAAGGAGCGCGTAGTTACGCGGATCGGCCTTTGCCTTCGAGACCCGGCTCGATCCGTCCCGAATATCTCCGAACTCGATTGCCGAGGCCGGGCAGGCCTGCTGGCAGGCCGTCTTGACGTCGCCGTCACGAAGCTCGCGCCCCGCGAGCCGCGCATCGATCTTCACCTTGTTGATTCTCTGCGTGCAGTAAGTGCACTTCTCCATGACCCCCCGCGCGCGAACCGTGACGTCCGGGTTCATCGCGAGCTTGAGGATGTTGGGCGTGTCCTTGGTGAAGTTGAAGAAATTGAAGCGGCGCACCTTGTAGGGACAGTTGTTCGAGCAGTAGCGGGTCCCGATGCACCGGTTGTAGACCATCACGTTGAGGCCCTCCCCGTTGTGGACGGTGGCTGCGACGGGGCAGACCTGCTCACAGGGAGCGTCCTCGCACTGCATGCAGGGAATGGGCTGGAAGACGATCTCCGGGCTGCCGGTGGGCTCGCCGGAGAAGTAGCGGTCGACCCTGATCCAGTGCATCTCGCGCCCTTTCGCGACTTGGATCTTGCCGACTACAGGCACGTTGTTCTCGCTCTGGCACGCCGTCATGCACGCGTTGCAGCCGATGCAGGCGTTCAAGTCGATCGTCATCCCCCACTGGTGTCCCTGATCGTAGGCATGCTCCTTCCAGAGGGAGAAGTGAGGCGGGTCCTCTTCGAAGACGCCGAGCGCGCCGGGGACTTCTTTTCCTTCCGGACGCGGGGCCTCAGCGGATTTCGATTGAAGCTCGGTCAGGGTCGATTCGCGCACGAGGGGGCGCCCCTCCATGCTGCCGTGCTCCTGCGTCGCCGAGAGCGGGTACGTGCGGCCGAGCCTGGTGAGTTTCACGCCGCTGTCGAAGCCAGGTGCCCGGGAGGCTCGGACCGTGAACGTGTCGAACCCGACCCCAGACCCAATCCGTCCCGCGCGCAGACGACCGTAGCCAAGGGTGAGGGCTACTACCCCGTCGGCCATGCCTGGGAGGATCCAGACGGGAAGCTCGAGCGAGCGGCTCGCATAATCGAGACGGACCACATCCCCGCTCGCAAGGCCGAGCGTCTCGGCGGTCTTCGTGCTTACGAGCGCGGGGTTGTCCCACGTGAGCTTGGTGAGGGGATCGGGAAGCTCCTGCAGCCACCCGTCGTTCGCGAAGCGGCCGTCGTGAAGCGAGGGAGACGGGAGGAACACAATTTCCAGAGATCCCGCCGCGGCCTGGCCCGCCGAAGCGCCTTCGGCGCGAAGGCGGCCGAGCTCCGCGAAGGGCTGCGCTGTGAGATTGGGAACGACTTCGGGAAGCTCGCTGCCGGAAAGAAATCCATCATGCAGGACGCGATTCCACTTCCTGTCGAACTCGGCCTCGCCCAGGATCGGTTTCCAGGTCTCCCGCACGATGTCGTAGCCGGGACGATCCTTGCCCGCGACCATCAGCCCCAGCACTTCGACGGGAGTTCGCCCGCCGAACAGGGGGAGGATGAGCGGCTGGACGACGCTGAGCGTGGTTCCAACCGCGCGCACGTCTCCCCACGATTCCAGGTAGTGAGCGCGCGGGATATGCCACTCCGCCTTGGAGGATGTTTCGTCGACACTGTGCCCGAGCGCGATTGAGTGCGGGACCTTCGCCATGGCCGAGGCGAAGTCGAGATCGGCGGGGGCATCGAACAAAGGATTGCCGCCCAGGACGACGAGCGTCTGGACCGAGCCGCCTTTCATCGCGGACACCAGCGAGGCCAGCGAGCTCATGCTCGGAAGCGCCGCGTCCTTCGTCTCGTAGTAGCTGACCGTCTTGCCGGTGTTGCCGAGAGACGTGTTCAGGGCGCAGACCGCGGCGTGAACGGCGGCGGGCTGGCGCTCCCCTGCCACGATCAACCCCTTGCCGCGGTTCGCCAGAAGGTCCTTGGCTAGGGCGTCGATCCATCGCGGGTCGACACCCGGGACGCTGACTGCCGTCGGGCTCGCGGCTCCGGCTGCGGGCGGAACAAGGCGCGCCGCGAGGGACGCGAGGAAGGGGGCGATCTGCCGGCTCTCGAGACGAAGCCGATGATCCGCCATGGCTCCCGTCAGCGAGTAGACGCCTTCAACCGCGTAGAGTCGGTTCATCGCGCCACCCGAGGCTCCCGCACGTCGTCCGGCCGCGAAGCCTCGCGTGTGGCGGATCATCTCGGGGTCGGTCAGGAGCGGGTCGGCGTCGAGGGCGAGGATGACGGACGCTTGATCGATCCGGAGCATGAGGTCGAGGTCGCGCCCTGTGGCGGATCGCAGTCCCGTGAGCCGGTTCTCGTCGCTGACCGCCTCGTAGGTCGCCCAGATCGTCCGCGGATAGCGTGCGCGGAACTCGGATGCCAGGCGCGCCAGGGTGGGGGAGGAGAAGGACTCGGAGAGGACCGCAAGGCCGGCACCGCCATCGGCGGCATGAGCCTCGGACAGCTGCCCCCAGGCCGTCACGAATTCGCTCCAGGACTTCCGCGTACCTTTCTGCGTGACCATTTGTGAGCGGTCTGGATCGTAGAGGCCCAGCACGGACGCCTGGACTCGCGAGCTCGAGGCGCCGAGGGTCGAGGGGTGCGAGGGGTTTCCCTCGATCTTGGTGGGTCGCCCTTCGTGGCTCTCGACGATCAGGCCGTAGGCGCTCCGGCCGAACGGCATCGTCGTCGCGTAGTAACGTGGGATCCCAGGGACGGTCTCCTCGGGAGCGGTGACGAAGGGGACTATCTCTTCGACGGGGCGCCGGCAACCCGCGAGCCCCGCGAGCGACAGCGAGGCGCCCAGGAGAGTGATCATTTCGCGGCGGCTGACGCCTTCGGGAAGCTCCGAGGCTCCCTCCGGGAACTCACGCTCGAGAAAGGCGCGGGATTCGGGACGCTCCTCGAGCTGCCCCAGACTTCGCCAGTATGTCCGTGTCACCGGTGGCACCCCGAACAGTCAGTCGGCGGCTTGACAGGTCGGTCGCGCTCGAGCTGCGCCGCGAGCCTCCCGACATCTCGGGGAGGGGTCCACTTCATGTTGGTGACCTCCGAGACGGGGCGTCTGTTGGGCCCGGGGTTGCGGTGGCAATCCAGGCACCAACTCATACTGAGGGGCATCATCTGGGTGACTGTCTCCATCTCGTCGATGCGGCCGTGGCAGGTGACGCAGCCGATCCCTGCGGCCACGTGCGCGTTATGGGCGAAGTAGGCGTAGTCGGGAAGATTGTGAACGCGAATCCAGCGCATCGGCCGACCGCTCTGGGCGCTTTCCCGAATCGGTGCGAGCTTCTCGCTGTCCCTCCTCACGGTCTGATGGCAGTTCATGCAGGTCTGGGTGGGCGGAACGTTCGCGACGGCGGAAATCTCGACCGAGGCATGACAGTATCGGCAATCGAGACCAAGCTCGCCGACGTGGAGCTGGTGGCTGTACGGGACGGGTTGAACGGGACGGTAGCCCACGTCTGTGTACCAAGGGGAAAAAAGTACCAGACGCCAGCGACCGCGAGCGTCGGACCGAGTCCGCCAGCGATGGCGGCCACGATCGGGAGCTTGTTCCACCAAGAGGGGAAGATCTGGGCCAATGGCTAGGATTCCGGGGCGCTGGAGGACAGTTGCTCAGGCCGCGAGTCCGCGATGGAACTGTGATGCCGCATCCACGACCCCCAAAGAATTCGTCGCAGGGGCCGACGAAGTCCCGTCGAATGACGGCGCATCTTATCCACAAATCGGGAAGAGGGTCAAGCGCGGGAGCATCGGATCCTGAACTGCATCATTCAGTACCGCGTGTTCGGAACGCGGCCCCTTGATCCGTTTCCGTTCAGCTTTTTGATGACGGTCGTTTCGTTCGAGATCATCTTCCTGACACGGTTCGTATTGCTCAACCAGAACTACATGACCACGCAGGCGCGCAAGCGGGCGCACCTGGAATTTCAAGTGACGTTGCTTGCCGAGGTGAAAGGCCCCTAGTTCTTTGGTTGCTTGAGGAGCTCTCGGAAAACACCTCGGGGTCAACGAGCGCGACAGTGCGCGATCTGGAAGGGCTGTTAAAGGAAACCGACGTCGGAACGAGAATGGATGGACGACCCTTGTCGCGTGGAATTTCGCGATTTAGCTGGAGATTCGGCGTCGCGGCGTAGTTTGATCCTTTTTTCACAATGTGCTACAACTTGGATTGTTCGCGGGAAAGCTGCCCCGCCCGATGCCCTCCGAGCGCACAATTAATGTAAGCGCTCGGCACGCGGGAACCCCGATTGTCAACATCCTATGCCGCAGGTCTTTCATCGAAGCGCTAATACCCTCTCCAAGGTCGGCATTGTCGGCATTCTTCTCTTGGTCGGGGGGCTGATCGGGCTCGTCATGGTCCTTGGCCGTTCGTCATACGTGACGCGCGCAGAGGAGTACATCGAACAGCCGATTCAGTTCAGCCACCTCCACCATGTGGCCGACGACGGTATTGACTGTCGCTACTGTCACACGTCGGTGGAGACGTCGTCATTCGCCGGCATCCCCCCGACAAAGACCTGCATGAACTGCCATTCGCAACTCTGGTCCACGGCACCCATTCTGGAACCGGTTCGGGCAAGTTTTCGCGATGACCGACCGCTTCGCTGGGTTCGAGTGCACGACCTGCCAGACTTCGTGTACTTCGATCACAGCATTCACGTGAAGAAAGGCATGGGCTGTGAGACCTGCCATGGTCGCGTTGACCAGATGCCGCTCATGATGCAGCAAAACTCCTTGCAGATGGAGTGGTGCATCAATTGCCACCGGAACCCGGAGAACTACGTGCGTCCGCGCGCGGATGTGTTCACGATGGGGTATCGACCGTCCGTGCCGCAATCGGTGATCGGTCCCCAACTCGTCAAGGAATACGGGATTCGGGGGAATACAAGCTGTTCGACGTGTCATCGGTGATTCGCTCATGAACGAACGCAACAGCATCGACGCGCTTCGTGCGCGGCTGGACGGTACTCGAGGGCGCGAGTACCTGGCGAAGTCTCGAGGCCGTATCGGAAACGCCGGAATTCAAAGAGTTCCTGCACCGCGAGTTTCCTCAGAACGCATCCGAGTGGTTGAACCCTGTCGGTCGGCGGGGGTTTCTGAAGCTGATGTCAGCCTCGCTTGCACTCGCGGGTGTCAGCTGCACGCGCCAGCCGATTGAGGAACTCGTCCCGTACGTGAGACAGCCTGAAGAGCTCGTGCCCGGTAAGCCGATGTTCTACGCGACCGCGATGCCGTTCAATGGGGCAGGGATGGGACTGCTCGTGGAAAGCCATGAAGGGCGTCCAACGAAGATAGAGGGGAACCCCGAGCATCCGTCAAGCGGGGGCGCGACCGATCTCTTTGCACAGGCTGCGATTCTGGGTCTGTACGACCCTGATCGCTCGCAAACCATCACCGACCTTGGAGAGATTCGGCCGTTTGGCGCTTTTTTCGACGTGGTTCGAGGGGCGCTCGGTTCACAGCAGTCCACACAGGGAGCCGGCCTGAGGATTCTTACCGAAACGGTCGCCTCGCCGACGCTCGCATCACAGCTCGAGGACATCCTCAAGCGTTTTCCGAGGGCCAAGTGGATTCAGTGGGAGCCGTTCGGTCGGCACAATGCCCGAGAAGGTGGCCGCCTGGCATTCGGCGAGTATGTTGACCCCCAGTACGCCCTGGAGAAGGCCGACGTCATCCTGTCGCTGGACGCCGATTTCATGTGTACAGGCGCGTCGGGCCTCAGACTCGCACGAGCGTTCGCGTCCCGCAGACGCATCGAAGGCACCACGACCCGCAATCGTCTGTATGCCGTCGAGAGCACGCCGACCAACTCCGGCTCGCGGGCCGACCACCGCCTGCCGCTCCGCGCCTCCGAGATAGAGAAGCTGACCCGGACCCTGGCATCCCGGCTCGGCGTCACCGGCGTGACCGCCGTGTCAGTTTCTGATGCTGTCAGCCAATGGATTGGACCACTCGCCAAGGACTTACAAGCTGCTGGTGGGCGAGGCTTGGTTATCGCCGGGGACGGCATGCCGCCGATCGTTCATGCACTTGCGCATGCCATGAACAGCGTTCTCGGCAACGTGGGTAACACCGTCGTTTACACACAGACAACTGAGGCGCGGGCCACGAATCAGTTGGCCGGCCTGCGCGAGCTCGTAGGCGAGATGAACGCTGGCACCGTCGAATTCCTCATGATTATGGGCGGGAATCCGGCTTACACGGCCCCGACGGATCTGAACTTCGCCGACGCTCTCAAGAAGGTCAGGCTGCGCGCGCACTCGGGTCTGTACGAGGACGAGACGGCGGCGCTGTGTCAGTGGCACGTGCCCGAGACGCACTTCTTGGAAATGTGGAGCGATGTAAGGGGCGATGATGGCACTGCGACGATCGTACAGCCGTTGATTGCCCCGCTTTACAACGGCAAATCGCCCCACGAAGTCCTGTCAGTATTTGGCGAGGGCGGCGAACGGTCCGGGTACGAGATTGTCCGCCAATACTGGAGCGCGCGTACAGGCCTTTCAATGGAAACGGCTACGCAGGCGGCAGCTCTCACGGCCCCCGCCCCCGCTACAGCCGCGAGCCAGGGCCCAGCGACGACAGGGTCCGGCGCCGCTCCCCAGTTGGCGCCGATCGCGGCAGCGGCACGGCCGCCCGCCTCTCCGTTTGATCGCGAGTGGCGCAGATGGCTGCACGACGGTTTGATCCCGAACACGGCCTTTGCCGCGAAGACCGTCGCCCTGCAACCGGCGATCACGGCGCAGCCACTCGCGCAAGCTGCGGGGCCGGGCCTGGAAGTCGTGTTCCGCCCCGACCCGAGCGTTCATGACGGACGGTTCACGAACAACGCCTGGTTGCAGGAACTCCCGAAGTCGCTCACGAAATTGACGTGGGACAACGCCGCTCTGATCTCGCCGGGGACCGCGGGCCGCCTGTCGCTTATCAGCGGTGATGTCGTTGAGTTGCGGCAGGGAGGTCGATCGCTGCGGATCCCAGTGTGGCTGTCACCAGGACAGGCCCCCGACACCGTAACGCTCCACCTTGGCTACGGCCGAACCCGCGCGGGTCGTGCCGGCAATGGTACCGGGTTCAACGTCAACGTGCTGCGCACGGTTGCGGCCCCGGACATTTTGACCGGCGTCGAACTCGTCAAGACCGGCGAGAGTTATGAACTCGCCTGCACTCAGGACCACTGGTCGCTCGAAGGGCGGAACCTTGTTCGTGTCGCGACGGAGAGCGAGTTCGCAGCGGATCCCCAGTTCGCGCACAAGTTGGAGCTCCAGCCGATCACCGGCCTCACGATGTACGGCGAGTTCAAGTACGAAGGCTACTCCTGGGGAATGGCGATCGATCAGAACGTCTGCACGGGATGCAACGCATGCGTGGTGGCCTGCCAGGCCGAGAACAACGTTCCGGTCGTCGGCAAATCGCAGGTGCTCAATGGCCGGGAAATGCACTGGCTGCGAGTCGATCGATATTACACGGGCAACATCGACGATCCCGACACGTACCACCAGCCGATGCTGTGCCAGCAGTGCGAGGCAGCGCCGTGTGAAGTGGTGTGTCCTGTGGCGGCGACGACGCACAGCGACGAAGGCCTGAACGACATGGTCTACAACCGCTGTGTGGGCACGCGCTACTGCTCGAACAACTGCCCCTACAAAGTCCGGCGCTTCAACTTCCTGCTGTACCAGGATTGGGACACGCCCAGCCTCAAACTGATGCGGAACCCGGACGTCACCGTTCGAAGCCGCGGCGTGATGGAGAAATGCACGTACTGCGTGCAGCGCATCAACCACGCGCGCGTGGCGGCAAAGTTGGACGACCGCCAGATTCGCGATGGCGAAATCGTGACGGCCTGCCAGTCCGCCTGTCCCACGGACGCGATCGTGTTTGGCAATATCAACGACCCAAACAGCCGCGTGTCGAAAATCAAGGCGAGCCCGCTCAACTACGGTCTGCTGCAGGAGCTCAACACTCGTCCGCGCACGACCTACCTGGCGATCCTGCGAAACCCGAACGTTGAGCTGGAGCCGCCTGCCGCCCGCACGCCAGAAGGTGAGGGAGGGCGCTGATGGCCGCACCGCATCTGCCTCACGAGCAGCACGCCGACAGCGCCGGTGTCGGCGCCATGGACCGCACGCCGCCGGTCATCGCGCCGGGCCACACGTTCGGGTCGGTGACCGACACGATCGGCGGCATCGTGCTGTCGAAGCAGACGCCGATCGGCTGGTTCTTCGGCTTCGCGATCGCCTTCTCCCTGTTGATGGTCTTCAACCTGGCGGTCGCCAAGCTGCTTTTTACCGGCGTCGGTATCTGGGGTAACAACGTGCCGGTCGGCTGGGCCTTCGACATCATCAACTTCGTCTGGTGGATCGGCATCGGTCACGCGGGCACGTTGATCTCCGCCATCTTGCTGCTGTTCCGGCAGCAGTGGCGGACGTCGATAAACCGTTTCGCCGAGGCGATGACGCTCTTCGCCGTTGCGTGTGCGGCGATGTATCCGGTGCTTCACACCGGCCGCCCCTGGCTCGCAATCTACTGGCTGTTTCCGTATCCGAACACGATGGGGCTGTGGCCACAGTTTCGCAGTCCCCTGATCTGGGACGTGTTTGCAGTGTCGACGTATGGGACCGTGTCGGCGCTGTTCTGGTTTACCGGCCTCGTTCCCGACATGGCGACCCTGCGAGACCGCGCCAAGTCAAAAGTGGCCCGGACGATCTTCGGGATGTTGGCGCTCGGCTGGCGTGGTTCCGCGAGGCACTGGCAGCGCTACGAGATGGCGTATCTGCTACTTGCCGGGATCTCGACGCCCTTGGTGTTGTCCGTGCACTCGGTGGTGAGCTTTGACTTCGCAGTCTCGGTGCTGCCGGGTTGGCATGCGACGATCTTCCCGCCCTATTTTGTCGCGGGCGCCATCTACTCCGGCTTCGCGATGGTGATGACGCTGGCCATTCCGCTGCGAAGGTTCTATCACCTCGAGGACTTCATCACGATGCGCCACATCCACAACATGACGAAGGTCATGCTGGTAACCGGGATGATCGTGGCCTACGGCTATGCCAACGAAGCCTTCTTCTCGTGGTACAGCTCGAACCCGTACAAAGCGTACATGATGCTCAACCGCATGACGGGGCCATATGCGGTGTTCTACTGGTCGCTCATTGCGATCAACGTGGCGATGATCCAGTTGTTCTGGTTCCGCAGCGTGCGCGACAACCTTCCCCTGCTCTTCCTGCTGTCGCTGCTCGTCAATGTCGGTATGTGGCTCGAACGCCTCATCATCATCGTCACGAGCCTGCACCGCGACTTCCTTCCTTCGTCTTGGGACATGTATGCCCCGACGCGGTGGGACTTCGCCATGTTTGCCGGGACGATCGGCTTGTTCCTTTCGCTGTTCTTCCTGTTCGTCAGGTTCCTGCCGGCGATCGCGATCTTCGAGATGAAGACGATCGTCCCGGAAGCGAAGCTGAAGGAACACCACGGGTGATGTGATGGCGCACGACACATCAACCGCGACGCTCTACGGCTTGATGGCCGAGTTCGACAACCCGACGGCACTCGTTGATGCCGCGAATCGCGCGCGCTTGCAGGGTTTCCGTCAGATGGATGCCTACTCGCCGATCCCGATCGAGGAGTTGAACGAAGCGCTCGGCTTGAGACGGACGAGGCTGCCGCGACTTGTTCTGCTGGGCGGCATTCTTGGCGGGCTGGGGGGCTTCAGTCTCGAGTACCTGGGCGTCGACGATCGCCTATCCGATGAATGTCGGCGCTCGGCCGCTCAACAGCTGGCCGCAGTTCATCCCCGTGACGTTCGAGACGACTGTGTTGGGAGCGGCGCTCACCGCGTTTGTGAGCATGTGGGTGCTCAACAAGCTGCCGATGCCGTATCACCCTGTCTTCAACGTGCCGGCGTTCGCGCGAGCGTCGCGCGATCGGTTCTTCCTGTGCATCGAGTCGACAGATCCAAGGTTCGACTCGCAGGCGACGCGGGCGTTCCTGCAGAGCTTGCATCCCGTAGGAGTGACTGACGTTGAGCCCTAGGCCCATGATCGTCAACTCCCAACTCCGGCACTCCCAATTCCCAAGAGTTCTTGGGGGTTGGAGCAGAATTAGTGTTGGGCGTTGGAAGTTGACCGCTGTGTTTGGGGCATGCCTGCTCCTGTCCGCATGCCGCCAGGACATGCACGACGCCCCCAGCTACGACCCGCTCCAGGCGACAACGTTCTTCAGTGATGGCAGGGCCTCGCGATCGCTTGTTGCAAATACCGTCGCGCGTGGGCAGCTTCGCGAGGACGAGCATCTGTACTTAGGCCAAGTGAACGGACGTCAGGCCGAGTCGTTTCCGATGCCGATCACGCCAGAGGTTATGGCCCGTGGGCACGAGCGGTTCAATGTGTTTTGTTCGCCATGTCACGGCCGAACCGGTAGCGGCAACGGCATGGTCGTGCAGCGCGGCTTCCGCGCGCCGCCCTCTTTTCATGAAGATCGGCTGCGGAACGCCACAGTCGGCTATTTGTTCGACGTCATGACGAACGGCTTCGGCGCGATGCAAGACTACTCGGCCCAGGTGCCTGTGGCGGACAGGTGGGCGATCGCAGCGTATATCCGCGCGCTTCAGTTGAGTCAACGCGCAACCATTCAGGACGTACCCGTTGCGCGTCGAGCCGAACTTGACCGGCCCGAAACAACGGCTGCTCAGCGCGAACCAGCGCCGGAGGGACGCTGACGTGGAAATGAGCTACACGGCCCCCGCTGAGCTCGAGGGGCTCCGTGCGCGCGCGCTGAAGGTCGGCCTTGTCGGGTTGGCCCTCTGCGCGCTCGGCTTCTTCCTCGCACCAGGCCACTTTTTCCGAGCATGGCTGATTGGGTACCTCCTGTGGTTGGGGGTGGCGCTTGGGTCTATGGCGCTCGTCATGATTCAGCACCTGACCGGCGGCGCCTGGGGCGTATTCCGCCGCGTGTTCGAAGCATCGAGCAGGACGCTCCCCCTCATGGCACTCTTATTCCTGCCGATTGCGCTGGGCATGGGGACGCTCTATCCCTGGACCCATGCCGACCACGTCCTGGCCGACGAGGTTCTTCGGCACAAGGCCCCGTACCTGAATAGCGCGTTCTTCCTGATTCGCGCGTTCATCTACTTTGCCGGTTGGATAGGCATAGCGTGGACGCTGACTCGTTGGTCCAGACAACAGGACCAGGGCGAGACGGCCGTCAATCTGCGGCTGCAGCGTTTGAGCGGCGCCGGACTGGTCTTCTACGCGCTTTCGATCACGTTCGCAGGCGTCGATTGGATCATGTCGATCAATCCGCACTGGTACTCGACGCTCTTTGGATTTCTCATGGTCGGGGGGCAAGGCTTGTCGGCATTGGCCTTTACGATCGTTGCCAGCACGCTGCTGAGCCGCCACGCGCCGATGTCAGAGCTGGTCAAGCCGCACCACTTCCACGACCTGGGGAAGCTGTCGCTGGCGTTCGTGATGTTATGGGCGTACTTCAACTTCTCTCAGTTCCTGCTGACGTATGCGGCGAACCTGGTCGAGGAGATCCCGTATTTCATCGCGAGAATGAGCCATGGCTGGCAATATGTGATTCTCTTTCTCATCGTCTTCCATTTCGCAGTTCCGTTCCTGCTCTTGCTCTCGCGCGATCTGAAACGAGCGTCGAGTCGGCTCATCGTCGTCGCGATGTGGATCCTCTTCATGCGGTTCGTCGACATCTTCATGCTGGTGTCGCCCGAATTCGCGTCGAGCGGAGCGAACCTGCATCTTGTCGAGGGCGAGCACGTGAGCGGATTCTTCGTCCACTGGATGGACCTTGCGGCGCCGGTCGCGATTGGCGGCCTGTGGATGTGGATGTTCTTTACACAGCTGTCGCAACGCCCGATGCTGGCGGTGGGTGACCCCTACCTGCGCCAGGCGCTTCAAAGCTCTGGAGGGCACTGATGGCGCATCACGACGTCACAGGACATGCCTCACCGGACGACGAATATCTCGAAACACCTCCGGGCGCGAGCTACGAGCACACCGACGCAACGGTCTCTCTAATTCTCAAGTCGCTGTTCTGGCTGGTTGTGGCCGCCGCGCTCATCCATCTGGGTCTTGGCGGGATGTACGAACTGCTCATCCGCCAGGGTGTGCAGCAGGAGAGCGGAGAGAGGCGATACCCACTTGCCGCGCCGCAGACGGAGCGCCTGCCACCGGCACCTCGGCTGCAACAGTTTCCTGGCGGCGATCTTTATCGGTTTCGGCTGGACGAAGAACGGCATCTGTCGAGCTATGGCTGGGAGAACAAGGAAGCCGGAACCGTTCACATCCCGATCGCCGAGGCCATGCGCCTGACCGTCGAGCGAGGGCTGCCCGTGCACGCCACGGACGCCACGCAGCAGGCTGTCACGCCGGGGTTGATGCCGGCCGATTCGAGCTCGGGCCGTACGTCGGAGCGGCGAAGGCAGTGACGATGACATCAAGGCTCAGGGCTCAAGGCCCACGGCTCAGGGCTCAAGGCTCACGGCTCAGGGCTCAAGGCTCAGGGTTCAAGGCTCAACGCGGGGGCGGTGTACGTCTTCGTTGGGCTCTGAGCCTTGCGCTTTCTGCCTTGTGCTTCGGTGCCGCCCAGGGCGTAGCCTTCGGACAGCCGCAATACCCAAACAGTTACCTGCGTTACGCCGGCGACCCGGACAAGCGCGGCGATGCGGCGTCGATGGCACCGCCGCAACTCAAGGAAGTGACGTTCAAGCAGCAATTGAACAAGCGGTTGCCGCTCGATACGGAGTTCAAAGACGAGAACGGCCGCGTCGTTCGTCTCGGTGACTTCTTCGGACCGCGTCCGGTCGTGCTGGCTTTCGTCTACTACCAGTGCCCGATGTTGTGCACGCAAGTGATGAACGGAATCTCCAGCGCCATCAAGGTGTTGCCGTTTGCGCCCGGCCGCCAGTTCGATGTCGTACTCATCAGCTTCGACCCTCGCGATACGCCGGCGAGCGCGACGGAGAAAAAGCGCTCGCATCTCCAGTATTGGTCGAGCGAATCGACCGCGGGTGCGTGGCACTTCCTGACCGGAGACGAGGTTGCGATCCGTCGCGCGACGTCCGCGGCAGGGTTCAACTACAAGTGGGACGAAGCGACGGGGCAGTTTGCCCACGTCAGCGGCGTCTTAGTCGTCACGCCCGACGGCAGGCTGTCCAGGTACTTCTACGGCGTCGAGTATTCGCCGAAGGACCTGCGGATGGCGCTCGTGGAATCAGGCGAGGGAAAGATCGGATCGGCTATCGACGAGCTCCTGCTCTACTGTTTTCACTACGACCCGGAGTCGGCGCGGTACGGCGTTATTGTCATGAACCTGATCCGGCTGGGCGGTGTCGTGACCTTGGCGTTGATGATCGGCTTCATGCTGATCATGCGACGCCGCGAAACTCACACGGCCGCGGAGGGTCGCGCGTAGTCTTATGCTGTCTGGCATCCCCCTCTTCCCGGTACAGGCGTCCACGATCGCCCCCGAAGTGGACAAGCTGTATTTCTTCATCCTCGGCATCACGGCGTTCTTCGCGCTGCTCGTCGTCATCTTTGTGGTCGTGTTCTCCGTGAAGTACCGCGACGCCACGGGCCAGAAGGTTGGCGCACCGATCCACGGCTCGATTCCCCTCGAGCTCGGATGGTCGATCATCCCGTTTCTGATTTCGATGGTAATTTTCGTATACGCCACGGTCGTGTTCTTCCAGATCGTGCGGCCGCCAGCCGAGACGCTCGACATCTACTCGACAGGCAAACGGTGGATGTGGCGATTCCAGCATCTCGACGGCAAGAGCGAGATCAACGAGTTGCACGTGCCCTTGGGGCGTCCCGTCAAAGTCACCTTCACATCAGAGGACGTGCTCCACTCCCTATATTTCCCAGCGTTTCGTGTGAAGGCCGACGCAATTCCTGGCCGCTACAGCTCGGTGTGGTTCGAGGCCACGAAGACCGGCGAGTATCACTTGTTCTGCGCCGAGTATTGCGGCACGCAGCACTCGGGGATGATCGGCAAGGTCGTCGTCATGGAGCCCAACGACTACCAGGCATGGCTCAGCGGGTCCAGTGGTCAGCCATTGGCTGCTCGGGGTCAGCAACTCTTCCAGCAGTTGGCGTGCGTGACCTGCCACCTCAACGACGGGACCGGGAGGGGTCCGTCGCTCGCGGGCGTTTTCGGCCGAAAGGTGTTGTTGTCGAACGGTTCCGAAGTGGTTGCCAACGACACCTACATCCGAGAGTCGATCCTGACGCCACAAACGAGAACCGTTGCGGGATATCAGGCCTTGATGCCGACGTTCCAGGGTCAGGTGAACGAGGAAGGCGTGATGAGCCTTATCGAGTACATCAAATCGATACCGGCCACGGCTGGCCCTGGCGCGGCGCAACCGAACGCGGCGCCTGAGGCTCCGGTGGCAGCTCGCCAGGAATGAAGGTAAGAAGGTAGGGATGACGACCAGGGCACTACCAAGCAGGACGTACCTCAATCACCAGTACGGCGTCGCCTCGTGGCTCCTGACGAAGGATCACAAGCGAATCGGATTGCTGTATCTGCTGGTCGTGACGCTCGCCTTCATTCTCGGCGGGATCTTCGCCGCCGGCATCCGTCTGGAGTTGGCCACGCCTGAGGGAGACATCGTGTCAGCCGACATGTACAACCGGCTCTTCACGATGCACGGCGTTGCGATGGTGTTCTTCGTGCTGATTCCGGCGGTTCCAGCCGTGCTCGGAAACTTCGTGATGCCGTTGATGATCGGCGCCAAGGACGTCGCATTTCCGAGGATCAATCTCATCAGCTGGTACGTGTTCGTCATCGGATTTCTGTTTACTCTCGCCGCGATGGTGTTCGGCGGCGTCGACACCGGATGGACGTTCTACACGCCGTACAGCACGTCAGCCTCGAATGGCAACGTGATGCTCACGGGCATCGGCGTATTCATTGCCGGCTTTTCGTCGATTCTCACTGGCGTGAACTTCATGGTGACCATCCATCGGATGCGCGCGCCTGGGATGACCTGGTTCCGCTTGCCGCTGCTGGTGTGGGCGCTCTACGCGACGAGCCTGGTGCAGATCCTGGGCACGCCGGTGATTGCCATCACGGTGTTCATGATGGCTCTCGAGCGGGGGCTCGGTTTCGGCATCTTCAACCCGGTACTTGGCGGTGACCCCGTCCTCTTCCAGCACCTCTTCTGGTTCTACTCGCACCCGGCGGTCTACATCATGATCCTGCCGCCGATGGGCGTCGTCAGCGAAGTTATCGCCTGCTTCTCGCGAAAGAGCATTTTCGGGTACTCGTTCGTGGCGTTCTCGAGCTTGGCCATCGCCGTGTTCGGTTTCCTCGTGTGGGCGCACCACTTGTTCGTGGCGGGTATCTCGCCGTACTCGGCGATGGTGTTCTCGTTCCTGTCATTCGCAGTTGCAATTCCGTCGGCTGTCAAGACGTTCAACTGGACTGCGACGATGTACAGGGGCGCGATCTGGTGGCGGGCTCCCATGATCTTCGTGTTCGGCTTCATCGGGCTGTTCCTCGTGGGCGGGTTGACCGGGCTCTTTCTGGCATCGCTCGGCCTTGATGTCCATGTGCATGACACCTATTTCGTGGTTGCGCACTTCCACTACATCATGGTGGGCGGTGCGATCATGGGGTATTTCGCAGGGCTTCACTTCTGGTGGCCGAAGATCACCGGCCGCATGTATTCGGACGCGGCGGCGAAGCTGTCGGGACTGTTGATTTTCGTGGGCTTCAACCTGACGTTCTTCCCTCAATTCATCCTTGGCTACCTTGGGATGCCTCGCCGCTACCATGCCTACCCGGACGAGTTCCAGGTGCTGAACCTCCTCTCATCCGCAGGCGCGTCAGTGCTGGCGGTCGGATACCTGCTGCCGATGTTCTACTTCACGTACTCGCTTTTCAAAGGCCAGTTGGCTGGTAACAATCCGTGGGGCGCGACCGGGCTCGAGTGGAAGACGCAGTCGCCGCCCTTGCCGGAAAATTTTCCGGCGACGCCAGTGGTAAACGAAGAGGCCTACGACTACACAAAGCGGGAGATCAAGGTTGCCTAACGGACTCGCCGCGCCCGCCGACGCGCACGGGACGGCGCACGCGCACCATCCGGCGCTCCAGCACCACTTCGAAACGCTGGAGCAGCAGCATGAAGCTGCCACGCTCGGCATGTGGGTCTTCATCGTCCAGGAGGTCATGTTCTTCGGGGGCCTGCTCATGGCCTACATGCTCTATCGCGTGTGGTACCCGGAGGCCTGGTCCGAAGGAAGCCTCGAGCTCGACATCGTTCTCGGCGGCGTCAATACCGTCGTCCTCATCGCGAGCAGTTTGACCATGGCCCTGGCCGTCCGTTCGGCACAAACCGGCGCAGCGAAGGCGACCGTCAACTGGCTGCTGGTCACCATGGGGCTCGGCCTGACGTTTCTGGTGATCAAATTTTTCGAGTACAAGCACAAGTGGGACCTGAACCATATTCCCGGTCCCAATTTTCACTTCGAGGGGCCGCACGCTCCCCAGGTCGAGATCTTTCTCTCCTTGTACTTCGCGCTGACGGGACTCCATGCGCTGCACATGGTGGTCGGATTCGGGATCCTCAGCGTGATCGCCTGGATGGCGCACAAGCGGCGTTTTTCGCCGGAGTGGTACACACCAGTCGAGATGTCTGGCCTGTACTGGCACTTCGTGGATATCGTGTGGATCTTCCTGTTTCCGCTCCTGTACCTCGTGGATCGGGCGCATCATTTCGGGTAGACCATGTCCCACATTTCACCCAAGAGCACCTACGTATCGATATTCGCTGCCCTGATGGGACTGACGGCCGCGACCGTCTTTGTGGCCTTCAGGAATCTGGGCTCGCTCAATTTCCCGGTGGCTCTCACGATCGCCGTTCTGAAAGCGACGCTCGTGGTTTTGTTCTTCATGCACGTGAAGTACAGCAGCACGCTCACGAAGATGGTCGTGACATCGACGTTCTTCTTCCTCGCGTGCTTGTTTGGCCTGACGATGACCGACTACATGTCTCGCGGATGGTTCGCGTCGCCTCGCGGCACCACGGCCGCGGGCACGCAGGTAACTGTTGGCCCGCCCCCCACTCCCGCAGTGCGGGAAGCGGCGCCGCGCCCGGCCGAACACTAGAGCCTGCACGGCTTCCGTGCCCCTTCGATAGGGTCTCATCATGCGCGCGCTCGTTCTCGGCGATCAGGTGGAACTCCTCACGACCCACTCGGCTCCCACTCCGGGGCACGACGAGGTGCTCGTCCGGGTGTCGTGCGCGGGAATCTGCGAAACAGACCTTCAGCTCGTGAAGGGCTACATGGGATTCCGTGGCGTCCTCGGCCACGAGTTCGTCGGCGTAGCCGAATCTGGTCCGTTCGCAGGCCGGCGAGTCGTCGGCGAAATCAATTGCAGTTGCTGGCAGTGCGAGACGTGCCAGAGCGGATTCCCGACGCATTGTCCGAATCGTACGGTCCTCGGCATTCTGAACCACGACGGCGCGTTTGCCGATCTGATCGCGGTCCCGCAACGAAACCTGCATCTGGTTCCTGATTCTCTGCCAGACGAGATCGCGGTCTTCACGGAGCCGGTGGCCGCAGCGTTTCAGATTCCCGCCCAGCTGAGCATCGGGAGCGACGATCGAATCGTGGTACTCGGGGACGGACGCCTTGGCAATCTGTGCGCTCAGGTCCTGGCCGGATTTTCCGATCACGTGCTCGTTGTCGGAAAGCACGCTGAGAAGCTGGCTTTGCTGGAGTCGTTGGGGATCCCCACCACCTTGTTGCCAGATCTCGCCAGCGAGCGACAGACCGACATCGTTGTCGACTGCACGGGGTCAGACACTGGGCTGCCGACGGCGTTGCGGATTGTGCGCCCGCGGGGGACGATTGTGCTCAAGACTACCGTCGCCGGAGCGCAGACCATGCCGTGGGCACCGTTCGTGATCGACGAGGTCACGCTCGTTGGCTCCCGCTGCGGCCCGTTCGATCAGGCGCTTGCGGCGCTCGAAAAGGGACTCGTCGATGTGCTCCCGTTAATTTCTCAACGCTTCGACTTGTCTCAAGGTGTCGAAGCACTCGAGCAGGCGAAGACCAAGCCCGTGCTGAAGGTCCTGCTTGACGTTACCTAGTAGGAGTTCGTACAAGAGCGTCGGTGCACGGAGCGTGTGCGACCGAATTGTCCGACTGATCGGGCCCTGATCCCAAAAGGCACCTTCGCGGCCGTGCGCCACGCACACTCGCGTGCTGAATGTCGGACAAAGATGTGGCTGCTTCTGCGTGACCTTTGCAGACTTGTGGGATCGCGCATGACGAACCCAGCGCGGCGCTATTGGCGCCCACACAGAGATTAGCCCGCATTTCCTGCTCTACGCGCGCATTCACGCGCTCAACGCTGCGCTGGTGCGTGTCTTGCAGACGAGACGCACGTTCCACGCTGACAATCGAGCCAGGACGCTCCAGATGTTCGGGATCTGACCACTCGACGTGTGTCTGCACGTTTCTTTCGAGAGGAGACCGGAATGAGAGACTGGTGCTTCATCACACGGCTCATCCTGGCAGTTGCGATCACAGCTCTGCCGGCCGCCGCCTACGCGCAGGAAGCAACCGTGAGCGGCGCAGTGACAGATTCCACCGGCGGTCTGCTGCCTGGTGTGACCGTCACCGCACGACACGAGGCAACGGGCAATACGTTCTTCACTGTCACCGATGCGCAGGGAGGATTTCGGATACCCGTGCGTACCGGACAGTTTCAAATCACTGCGGAGCTTCCGGGGTTCGCCACGATAACCCGCAAGATCGAGCTGTTGGTGGCCCAGACGGCAGTCATCAACCTGCAGATGGTGCCCGCCGCGTTGCAGGAATCCGTCACCGTGGTTGGTGAGGCACCACTTCTAGATACCGCACGATCGACGCTTGGCGGCAACATCGATCGGCGTCAGATGCAGGAGCTGCCAATCAACGGCCGCAACTGGATGGACCTGGCGATCCTGGCGCCGGGCAGCAGGCAAAACGAGCAGAGCAACATTCCGCAGTCACGGCAAGGCTACGCGCAGATCAACATCGACGGTCAGCAGATTACGCACTTGATACCAGGCACGGATCAGAACCAACCAAGTTACAGCATGGACGCCATCGCTGAGTTCGTCTTAGTGACGAATCGCTTCGATGCGACGCAGGGCCGCTCCGCGGGCATGCTGGCGAATGCCATAACGAAATCGGGCACGAACACGTTCACGGGTACGCTATCGGGCTTCTTTCGGAGCGACGAGCTCAATGCGGCCGATTTCATCCAGAATCGTGTGATTCCGTACGAAAACCGGCAGCTCAGCGCCACGTTCGGTGGTCCGATCCTTCGCGACCGAGCCCACTTCTTCGCGAACTACGAAATCGAACGGGAGCCACGGACTGTCACTTTCTCGAGCGTGTTCCCGGCGTTCAACATCGATCAGTACGCCAAGAACCGGCAGACCAAGGGAGTGGCGAGATTCGACATGCAGTTCTCGCCGCAGACCCACTTCTACGCGCGAGCTCAGAAGTACTACTTCGACCAGCCGTATGGCGGCACGGGGGGCGCGACCAGTCATCCGTCGACGGCGCGCCGTGAGCGTCGATATAGTGATCAGCTCTTCGCGACATTGACACAAGTGTTGAACAACCGGGCGGTCAATGAGATAAAAGGCGGGTTTGCCCTCTACGACTACACCCGAGACTCCCACGTGCGCTGGATGGGCGGTTGCTTTCCGGATGCCCCGGTCGACTGCGGCGGATCCGTCACGATCAGCTTCCGCGGATACAGCGTTGGCTCCGCGGTCGGTCAGCACCAGTATCAGAACAATTACTCAATCCGCGACGACCTGAGTCTCTCGGTCGACAAGGGTGGCCGTCATAACCTGAAGGTTGGAGGTGAGTATGTGAACCAGCCCACAATCATCGACTGGTGCGCACAGTGCACCGGGTCGATCGAGGCCAACGGGGGACCGATTCCAGCGAACATCGAGGCGCTCTTCCCGGTTTGGGATGATGCCTCGACTTGGAATCTCGCGGCTCTCTCGCCGATCACCGTGCGCGTACGGCGGGCCGTGTCGAACACGAACTTCCACTACGAAGTTCCCCAGCACCTGTTTGCCGGCTGGATGCAAGACGATTGGCAGGTCTCGAGTCGCCTGACGTTCAACCTTGGCGTTCGCTATGACGTGCAGCTCGGTGTGCATTCGGAGAAGGTCCAGTTGCTCCCGTGGCTCAGCGGCGACTTGCCGCATGACCTGAACAATGTTGCCCCGCGACTCGGTTTCGCCCTGAGCCTCAACGATCGGACGGTCGTTCGAGGTGGCTATGGCCTGTTCTTTACACAAGTGTCAACGGACGAGGCACATCAGACTGCGCTCTATACCGTGAGCGCCGTGGCCGAGCGGCTCAACGACGGCAGAGCCGACTTTGCCGCGAATCCGTTCAACGGTCCCGTCCCGACCTTCGAGGAGGTGCTCGCCACGGCCTGCGACACCACAGGGATCAAGCCTGGGTGTCTTCGACGCGAGCTCACGAGCGAGATCAATCACCCGTGGCGGCAGGGCTCCTACTCCCATCAAGCTTCCATCGGGATGCAGCGGCAGATCAGGGGCACGATGGCGGTTGAAGCCAATTACGTTTACACAGGTGGCCGAGGGGAAGAGAACACGTACAACATCAACCTGAGCTACAACCCCGCGACGGGCGTGAACTATCCGTTTTCCGACATTAGCAAACGCCCATTCCCGGAGTGGGGTGTCGTTAACTTCGGGTTCCTCGAGGGCTTCTCGAACTACCACGCGCTCGAAACGAGCTTCACGAAGCGGTTCAGCGATCGCTGGCAGGCGTCAGGCACTTACACGCTGTCGGGTTTCTGGGACGGTACGCCGCCCCCGCCCGTTGTCTCCATCGTCGACGGTCAGCTCACGAGAAGTGAGCTAGATTTCGAGGTTGCGAAGGACCTCGGAGGGGAGTACTCGCTTGCGGCGGGCGACCAGCGCCATCGCGCAGTCTTCAATGGTATCTGGGATATCGGCCGCGGCCTCCAGGTGAGCGGGTTGTATTTCTTCGGCTCCGGCGTGCGTCGCACTACGACTTACGGCGGCGACCTGCGAAACCTCGGTGGCACAGTCGTGAGCGAACAGCGGCTGCGGCCCGACGGCACGATCGTTCCGCGGAACAACTTCGTCGGCGACCCGCTTCACCGCGTGGACCTGCGACTCCAACAGAAGTTCGGTCTCGGTCGAGGGCGGTCCGTTGCCGGGTTCCTCGAAGTGTTTAACGCGTTGAACCACGAGAACTATGGCTCCTATACGACGCAGGAAAGCAGTGCGAGCTATGGGAAGCCGTCCTTTAACAGCAATCTCGCTTACCAAGCACGAATGCTTCAACTCGGCTTTCGGGTGGCCTTCTGATGCGCACTCAAATCATCGTCGCGTTGCTACTCTTCGTGGTCTCAGCGAGTGCGGGCGCACAGCACATCGCTATCGACCATCACGTACCATCGCGCCCGGAAAACATCGCCTGGGGCGCGTTCCCGAAAGACAAGGCGCCCGTCGTGCGCGTCAAATCTGGGCAGACCGTGCGCATAGACACGTTGTCGCACGCCGGCTCCACTCAAGACGAGAATCCGGTGACTTACCTCGGGAAATACGGGGTCAAACCAGACGAAATCCTGAAAGACGTTCTGGACTTCTGGGCAGCACGTCCAACACTGCGACAGGGCGGGAATGGAGGAGGGCATATCCTCACCGGGCCCGTTTACGTTGAAGACGCCGAGCCTGGAGACACGCTCGAAGTCCAAATTCTGGCTTTGACGACGCGCGTGCCCTACGGGATGAACAGTACCGGTTCAAACGGCGGAGTGTTTCGGCCCTCCTATGGCGGAAAGCCAGGCGATCTGCCTTTCGAGGTTCCGGAGGACAGCACCCGGCATCTCTATCGAACGGGAAGGGCAGGCGACCGCGAGGTTGCGTTCTTCTCCGACAAGATTCAAGTGCCGCTCAATCCAATGATGGGCATCATGGCGGTCGTCCCCAAAGACGCTGTGATGGGTGACGTCGGCGTACGGGCCGCGGGACTTCAGGGTTCCGGACCTCCGGGCCCCTACGGCGGCAATATGGACTTCCGGACACTTACCGTCGGTGCCAGCCTCTTTCTCCCCGTCTTCCATCCAGGGGCACTCTTCTATACCGGCGACTCGCACGGCGCGCAGGGTGACGGCGAGGTCAGTGGCAACGCGCTCGAGCAGTCACTCAGTGGTGTCTTCCGGTTCGTGCTTCACAAGGGCAAGACGATCACAGCCCCTCGCGCCGAGAACGCTACGCACTTCATCGTCATGGGCATCGACGTCGATCTCGACCGCTCTATGCGACTGGCGGTTTCCGAGGCGGTGAAGTTCTTGGTCGAAGAGAAAAAACTGACTCCGGCCAAGGCTCTGTCTCTCTGCAGCATTGCTGTTGACTTCCACGTCGCCGAAGCCGTGGATGGACGACAAGTCGTGGCAGGCAAGATTCCGAAGAATCTTTTCCTAAAGGAGTGAGCATCGATAAGCTTGGAGGGTGGCTAGGTCTCACCGCCCTTCGAGCTTGTTCGACGGCCTGACGCAGGATCGTTCGTGTGTTCCAATCGCCGCCGGCGCTTTCTGGCTGAAGCAATGGCTGTCACTCGATGAGCAGCGTACACTCGTCGCCCGCTGTCGCGAAATCATGGATGGTCCGGCCGGTGGCTACGTTCCGACTGTCCGTGGCGGCGGGAAAATGCGCGTGCGGATGACCTGCCTTGGCCGGCACTGGAACCCGCTCACCTACACTTACGTGTCGACCAGAGCTGATCATGACGATGCTCCGGTCGCGCCCGTGCCCGACGAGTGGGTTGGTCTCGCGTCGCGGATGGCCGCCGAAGCGGGATTCGACTCCCGTCCCGACATCTGCTTGATTAACTTTTACGGACGCGACGGCCGGATGGGCCTGCACCAGGACAAGGACGAGAGCACCGCATCGCTCGAGGGTGGCCTTCCTGTGGTGTCGATCTCACTTGGCGAGACGGCGCGGTTTCTCTTTGGTGGGCTTAAACGCCGCGATCCCGTTGAAACCATCCTGCTCGAATCGGGCGACGTGTTCGTCTTCGGCGGTGCCGCGAGGCTCCGGTATCACGGCGTGTCGCGGACGCTGCCGGGCACCGCGCCGTCGGCCCTTCAGCTCGACGGGCGTTTCAACCTGACGTTTCGCCAGTTCTGAACGACTCGAACTGTCAGTCAATCGCGAAGCAGTAAAACATTCCTGCTCCGCCGGTGGTTATCAGCTTTGCCTGACTGCAGCCCGTGGATGGGTGCGCCGTGTTCCAAGGGGATACCGGAGCCGTACCGTTACGATCGAAGTGGCCAACCATCACGGCACCGTCCTCAGCTTCGCTCGTGTAGTTGTTGCAGGTCATCCCACCGTTCTCGAGATTCAGATCATCGAGCAGATGAAAGTCCCAGGCCCGCCCATCCCGCATCGAGCCCGTGAGCATGTCGTGCACATTGGGCTTGGGCGGAATCGGGTCGCCCTTCTCCGTAAGCGCCGTCGCCGGGTTGATGTTGTTGCTGTCGGAGTGCAGGTCGTCCACGTTTCTCGCGATGCGGGCGCCTTTCGCATTGAACCAGGGGCCGGTGCCAATCCGGTCACGGGCGTTAATCGAGCCCTTGCCGTTGAGGTCCGTCACGCTCAGATACGCTCGCCAACTACGATCGCCGGCACCGGCGTTCGTCGCGAGCATCTGACAATGCGCGTCGGCTCCGCGAACGCCGCCAAGGTTCGCCCCCTTTCCGCTTCCGACGCTCGTCACGAAAAACGACATGCGTGGGGGCTGTGCTGCTGGCCCTCCCTGACGACCTTGAGCCGAGGCGACATGAGTGACTCCGAGAGCGAACAAGCCTACGGCCAGAGCAACGTCGCGCGTCTGCATATGTCGAGGTTCCGTTCTACTGTTGCGTCGTTGCGCCAGTCAGCTTCGTGACGAGGGCTGCTGTGCGGCCACGCGCGAGCTCGGCTGCCGTCTTCCCCTGCCGGTTCTTCACGTCGAAACGGCCGCCCTTGCTGGCCAGGAACTCGATGATTCGATCCGAACCGCGTAACACCGCGTAGTGCATCGGTGTCATTCCGGTGCCGCTCACCGCGTTCACGTCGGCGCCTTTCTCGACCAGCAGCTTCATGACGTCAACCGGGTCGTTCCGCTCTCCGGCCTCTGTGACCTCTTCGTCTCCCCCGCGCGGGGCGCCGAGTCCGGCCGCCGCCATCATGGGCGTAGAGCCGTCGTCGAGCGCTTGTGCGGCGTCTGCGCCCTTTTCGAGGAGAAGGCGGACCGATGCGAGATCGACAGCGCGCACGGCTCGATACAGCGGCGTCGCACCCGACGCCACGTTGATGTTCCCCTGCGCCTGTCGGGGCGGAATCAGCTTCGTGTACGGCGCGTTCGGATCGGCGCCCTTCTCGAGCAGCATCTTCGCGATGTCGAGCGCCGTGACGCCGTTGTCGCTGTCAGAGGGGTTCGGCCGGTTCGAGTACGTTGCCAGATTCCGCATCTCGATGGTGATGTAGAGGGAGCCGTCGTAAACGTCGGCTCCTTTGTCTATCAGCATCTTCGCAAAGGAGTACTGACCGTTGAAGATGGCGGTCTGAAGAGCCGTGAAGCCGTATTGCGGCTCGGCGGCGTCCATATCGGCCTTGGCCGCGATCAGGAGCTCGCCCGACTCGCGAGCGCCCTGTCGAGCAGCAATGATGAGCGTGGTCAATCCGCCCTGCGGACGGTCATGGATGATGCCGCCGGCGCCGCCTGTGAGCTTCTGAAAGTCGTATTCCGCCGTGCGCGCATTCGTGTCGGCCCCGGCATCGATGAGCGCCTTGACGATGGGCGCGTGGTTTTCGAGGGCAGCCATCATCAACGCCGTCTGGCCACGCCATTTTTCGGCGGCGTTCACGGCTGCGCCGCTTTCGAGCAGCAGCTTGACCGCTTCGGCGTTACCGGTTCTGGCGGCGATCATCAGGGGCGTTTCACCTTCGCCGTACGATGCGTTGCTGTTGGCGCCCGCCTTCAGGAGCGCGTTCACCATGGTGGCATTGGCGACGGTAGCGGCCTCGTGCAACGGCGTGACGCCGTAACGATTCGCCACATTCGGCTTCGCGCCCGCAGCGATCAACAGTCGCACGACGTCGAGGTTGTTCCAGTGCGCCGCCCAGTGAAGGGCCGTCATGCCTTCAACATCGGCCGCGTTGACGTCGGCGCGCTGCTTCAGAAGGGCTCGGACCGCGGTTGCGTCCTGCTGCTTGGCCGCGGCCGGAACCCGCAAGTCTCCGTCGGCCGCGAGTGCCCCACCGACTGCGATCAGCATGGCCGGAAGGCTCAACCCGAAGACGTGTGTTAGCCGCATGCGAAAACCCCTCTCCCTCGACCGAAAGCTTAGATCTCGACCCGCCCTGAACTCTGGCCGAACTTGTCAGTGTTGACGCCGGCCTTGTCCATCAGCGAGATCATGAGATTCGAGAGCGCCGTGCTCTTCGCCATCTTGATGTGGCGGTTCCCCTTATGCTTGCCGGCGGCACCGCCCACAAGCAGCGTCGGGAGATTCTCGTGGTCGTGCTGGTTCCCGTTGGTCATGCCGCTTCCGTACAGGAATAGCGAGTGCTCCAACAGGTTCCCGTCGCCATCGGGGGTCGCCTTCAGCTTCTCGAGGAACTGCGCAAAGAGGTCGAGGTGGTACATGTCCACCTTAATCTTTTTCGCCACCTGTTCCGGGATGTTGTTGTTGTGCGACACGGGGTGATGACCGTCGGCCACGCCGATCTGCGGGTAGCTCAGCGTGCTCAACTCACGCGCCATCATGAACGTCATGACCTTCGTGAGGTTGCCCTGGAAGGCCAGGTGCATCAGGTCAAACATCAGCTTGACGTGCTCTTCCCAGTTCTCGGGGATTCCGACCGGCGTCGGCGGCGCCTCGATGCCCGTTTCGTCGCGCTGCTGTTCCGCCTGAACGATGCGGCGTTCGATTTCGCGCACATTGTCCAGGTATTCCGTCATGCGCGTCTGGTCGCGCGGCCCGAGGCTGACCTTCAGATCGTTCGCGCTTTCCATGACGGCGTCGAGAATGCTCTTGTTCCGCTCGAGGCGGGCGCGCCGCTCAGCTGGATTGGCGCGGTCACCACCGAACATCCGCTCGAAGACAACCCGAGGGTTGATCTCCATCGGCAGCGGCTGCGTTGGAGATGCCCAGCTGATCGTGCTCATGTACGAGCACAGGAAGTCGCCGGCGCAGCTTCCGAGGTGGCTCGAGTGGTCCTCGGTCGCGAATTCCATCGAAGGGAACGTCGACTCTCTTCCGATCTTCTGTGCGATCAGCTGGTCCACCGTGGTGCCCAGCTTCAACAGGCTTCCCTTCGAAGGGAACGTTCCGCTCAACCACATCGCGGAGCTCACCGAGTGCCCGCTCTCCCCGTAGTTCGACAGGTTGCTGAGCACGGTGAGGTGCTGACGGAAGTCTTCCAGTGGTTTCAGGATCGGCGAAAACTCGAAGTCCGCTCCTTCCTGAGCCGGTGTCCACTGGCGCATGATGGAGCCATGCGGCACGTAGATGAACCCAAACCGTTGGGTCGGCGCGGCCGGGGTGTCGGCCAAAGCCGACAACGCAGGCACCATGCCGTCCAGCAGCGGCAAGGCCATCGTGACGCCGAGGCCACGAAGTACGGTTCGGCGTGGGATAGCCTTCTTGGTGATCATCATGACTCTGACCTCCTCCTCTGAAACGGCGGGCTCTTGACGATACCGAGCACCAACGATGAGAACGTGTAGTCGGTGCGCCCTGATTCTCTGAGAACCGCGCGCACGTACGGCATGTCGTCGTACTCCACGCCGTGACCGAGCGCGTACGTCAGCAGCATCTCGGTCATGTTCCTGGCAAACATCTCAGGACGACGAAGAATGGCCTTCCGCAGTGCGGCCGGGCCGTCCACGTTCGAGCCATCGGCGAGCTGCGATGCCGCGTCGATTCGTACTCCGTTATCGGCCAAACGCCACCGCCCAATGCCGTCGAAGTTCTCGAGCGCCAGGCCAATCGGATCCATGAGCTTGTGGCAGCCAGCGCACGCCGGACTCTTTCGGTGGGCTTCCATCCGGTCCCGCATCGAACCCTTGATTTGCGTTTCCTCGAGGGGCGGCACGTTGTCCGGCGGCGGGGGTGGCGGCGTGCCGAGAATGTTCGTGAGAACGTACTTGCCGCGCAAGACGGGTGACGTCCGGTTGTTCTGAGACGTCAGGGCGAGGATGCTCCCGTGACCGAGCAGTCCCTTCCGGGCCTCGTCCGTCACGGCGACGCGCCTGAACTGCATTCCATACACGTTCGGGATGTTGTAGTGCTTGGCCAGGCGCTCGTTGATGAAGGTGTAGTCGGCATTGAGCAGCGTCGTCACGCTCTTGTCTTCGAGGACGACGCTCTCGAAGAGCATTTCCGTCTCGCGCTGCAGGGCCTCGCGGAGATTGTGGTCGAAGTCGGGGTAGACATCCGCGTCGGGCGTGTGCCCTTTGACGTTGCGGAGGAACAGCCACTGACCGGCAAAGTTGGTGGCTAGCGCCTTCGCCCGGTCGTCCTTGAGCATCCGGCGGACCTGTTGCTCGAGGACCGAGACGTTTTGAAGCTTGCCCTGAATCGCCAGGTTCAGCAGTTCGTCATCGGGAATACTGCTCCAGATGAAGAACGACAGACGCGACGCCATTTCGAGGTCGCTGATCCGGTAGGTCGAACCGGCCGTGATCTTTTCCGGGTCGCGTTCCAGGCGGAACAGGAACCGCGGGTTCACGAGCATGAACCGGAGCGCCCCCTCGACGCCCTCGTCGAAGCTGCCACCCTTGGCTCGCTCGCTGTCATAGAAGCCGAGCAGTCGCTTCGTTTCGGTCTCGCTGAGCGGGCCGCGATACGCCCGACGCGCCAAGGCCGTCAGGATCTTCGTGGCGCAGGGCGCGGCCTCAGCATCAGAAGCGGGCTGGCAACTGAAAATCTTCTGGCGGCTCGGCGACGTGGCCGACACCGTCGCCTTGAAGGGCCCTTCAACCGTCACCTTGTCCAGCTCCGGAATGCCGACAGGGGTGATCGGATCGATGCGCTCGCGCTGGAACGGCTGGAGCAGCTCGAGTGTCGTGGCAGAGCTCTTCTTCAGGAACGCGACGGAGATCGTATGCGGGCCCGCCTTGATCGGCATCCGCACTTGGAAGCGCTTCTCCATCTCGTCGCCGGCAAGCGTTGGCTGCAGGTAGTTTGCCTGTTCGTCCTTCGGGCCGCCGAAATTCGCAAGCTTGATGCGCTGGCCATCGATGGCCACCTCAAGATCGTGCGCCAGCTCGAGACCACGAACAATGTTGACGGTTTCCCGATAGAGCCTTGGGCTGATCACGTACTCGCCGTCGACCGGGAAGTAATGCCGAATGAGGATGCCGCCTCGGGTGCCGACGGGCAAGCCTTCGACGTGGTCGTTCTGCGACAAGTCTCCACGAACGCGGAACGTCTCGAGCGCAGGAGTGATCTTTGGACTGGCCACAGCGAGGCTGCTGACCCGCCAGGCCGCTGACAGATATCGCTCCATCAGCGACGTCGAGATGTTGAGGACGTTGGCGTTGTTGTCGAACCCGTACGCCTCTTCGTCAGGCGGCAGGAGCGACGTGACGTCTACCTCCAGTCCAAGAAGGTCACGCATGGCGTTCCCGTACTCGGCACGATTCAATCGATGAATCGTCGGCTTGCGCAGTACTGGAGCAGCGAGTGACGCCTTGTCGATGGTTGTTTCGAGGTATGTTGCGAACCCGTCGAGCACCGCTGGTTCCGGCCTCGGCATGCCCACGGGCGGCATCATCCCGGCCCGAACCTTTCGAATCACCTTCTCCCACACCTCCGAGCCGGCAGGGATATTGGAAAGGTCCACGGTGTCGAGTGCGAGCCCAGCGGTCTTCAACCGTTGGTTGTGGCACGTGACACAGTACTGATTCAGCATTGCGCCGTGCGAGGGACTTGGAGGGGTTGCAGCGACCGGAGCCGTCTGCGCGGGTGTAGCAGCGTGCGGACGGACGGCCACCGTCGCGGTGACGATCAACCAGGTCGCAACGAAGGCGTACAAACCTCTTCTCATCGGACGTTTACCGCGTTCTGGCCCACCTTGTTAGGGGCACTTATGATAATGCAGATCTTTGGGCCGAAAGGCACGGGTTTTCTGATCCGCAACCCCCTGACGAATTGATGGCGAATCCAACAGAAGATTAGGAATCTTGAGCTAGTTCTGGCATTTCGAGGTCAATGGGCGCAGGGAGGTCACTGTAACCCGTTCTTCACTCCCGGCTTGAGATAAGAACCCCTTGGCTGCCACCCGTTGATCCGTCCAACCGGCGGGGGCGCCATACACTTGCTGGAGCCGAAAGGTTCGGCTTCCAGCCGGCTTGGCGTCGAGCTGTGTCGCCTCGTCGTCTTTCGCCGAATCCGGCTCGCGTGTTCTCACTGGGTCTGTGGCGGTGCTGAGCGTCCAATTGCGGCCGGCGCGCGACAGACAGCCAACTACCTGGACGAGCGCCTGGTCAAGGCTCCCGCTCTGGCCGGGGATCTTGATGCCGGGCATGTCGGCGATTGCCAGCTCGTTCATTCCATCAGGGTAGCTGTTCAACCGGAGCATATGCGCCACGACATCCGTGTACTCAGCGTCGGTGAGCGAACCCGGCGCGTTGCGGGGCATGGTTGTCTTGATTGTGTTGAAAAAGGTCTGAAGCGTCGCGTCACCGAACGTACGAATAAAACGCTCGCCCTGAATCACCTGAGCAGTGCCGCCTGGCTCTTTGTGGCAGGCCGTACAGACCGTCTCGTACACCTTCGCGCCGCGCGCGGCTTGGGCGGAGGTGTAGACGCCCTGATCGACGGTCTTGTCTTGCGCCGCCGTCGGAGCGGCTGCTCCAAATAGCCAGACTGAAATGATCAGAGGTCCTATCGGTCCGCGCATCGATCTGTCCCCTTTCCCCTGTCCCCTGTCCCCCTGTCCCCTTGCCTAGTGGTCGTCATGCAGGTGCTTTCGCATGTACTCGTGTTCGGTTTGGCGTTTCCCGGCCCGTGTCTTCTCGGCGTTCTTTCTCGCTGAGGCCACGTGTGCCTTGTGTATGCCGTCCGAGCTGACCGCGAAGCTCGAGAGCAATTGCTCGACGTCCTCGCTTCCACAGGAGCGGCATGCCGCGGTGCTTCCAGGCCGGATCAACGCCTCGAACGTGTGCGCACACTGACGGCATCGGTAGTCGTATAGCGGCATGATGTTCGTGGCGGGTCTCAAGACCAAAGACCCGCCCTGCGCGAAACGTACTCCGCGCCTGCTCTGTGGACCCGACGTGCGGGATCGTGTCATTCCACAGACCGCCAGTCAACAGAACTGCCTATGCCAAAATGGCAAGGTCTCACACACCCCTTGATGCTCAGGCTCATCACGATCGCGCTCGTCGCGACGCTCGCCGGCTGCTCCAGTGGCGGATCGGATCCGGTCGCCGAGAATGATTTCGCCCTTGTGGAGCGAACCCGCGAAAGCATGGGCTCGGAGGTGCGTCTCACCGCCTGGACTTCGGATCAGTCGACGGCTGTCGTCGCGTTCGAGGCCGTGTTCGCCGAGTTCGAACGACTCGACTCGCTGATGAGCGTATGGCGCGAGGGCAGCGACATCGAGCGGCTCAACGAAGCGGCGGGACGCGAACACGTGGTGGTGAGCAGCGAGGTCATCGAGGTTCTTCAAGTGGCTCGCGAGGTTGGGGATTGGACGGACGGCAAGTTTGACGTGACGTTCGGAGGGCTCTCCAATCTCTGGAAGTTCGATCACGACCAGGACAATCGCATACCGAAGCCCGAGGACGTCGGCTCCCGCCTGCCCTTCATCAACTATCGAGCGCTGGAATTCGATGTCCCGTCTCGCACGGCCTACCTTCAACGAAAGGGCATGCGCGCGCACCTCGGAGGGCTTGGAAAAGGGTATGCGGTCGATCGCGCGTCGAACATGCTTCGTTCCCGAGGAGTCAAGGATTTCATGATTCAGTTCGGCGGCGACTTGTATGTGGCTGGCCGACGTGGCGATCGGCCATGGCGCTTGGGCATCCGCGACCCACGGGGTCCCGTCGATCGAAGCTTCGCGGCCCTTGACTTGACGAACTCGTCTTTCAGCACGTCAGGGGACTACGAACGATTCTTTCTGGCGGGTGGCCGGCGTTACCACCACATCCTCGACCCCGACCTCGGAGAGCCCGCACGAGGCTGCCGAAGTGTGACCATCGTGGCCGAGACCGCCGTCGTTGCCGACGCGCTCTCGACAGGTGTATTCGTGCTTGGCCCCGACGCAGGCATGGCGCTCATCGAGCGACTGCCGAATATCGATGGCGTGATCGTGACTGCCGGGAATCAAGTGCTCGTGTCTTCAGGTTTGCGAGGGCGCCTGACACTGCTGACGCAGCCAACCGACGCCCCGTAAAACGAAACCGGGTTTAGTTTCCGACATTGCTCGTTCGGAAACTAAACCCGGTTTCGTTATGCACCCAGCTGTGTCGCCAGGTCCCGAAAGTCCTTGGCCATGAAGTCGAATTGCCCCGCGGTGGGCGGCCGTGGCGTTCGTGTCGTCCCATACTCCAACGGTCGATGCACGTACGCCGTCCTGAGCCCTTGTTGTTGCGCCGCCTGTAGATCGCCGATGTGCGCCGCGACCATCATCACCGACGAAGGGGGCACATCGAAGAACTGCCCAGGCATCAGATATGTTTCCTTGTCGGGTTTGTAATGACGCACGAGCTCGGTCGAGAGAATGCAGTCCCACGGCAGCCCCGCGAACTTGGCCATGTTCGTCAGCAGCGACAGATTGCCGTTCGAGAGCGGGGCAATCACGAATCGCTTTCGCAAGCGGGTCAGCCCCGCCACCGAGTCCGGCCATCCGTGCAGTCGATGCCAGACGCGATTGAGATGCGCCGTTTCGTCTTCGCTCAATCCTTCGATCTTGAACCGCGTGAGTAGCCCGTCGAGCGTCATCCGGTGAAGAACGTCGAGCTTCGTCCAAGGTAACTGACCCGTTCGCACTCGGTTCATCGCCGGCGCATAACCTTCGCGCCAGGCATCCGCAAAGGCTGCCCACTCAACCTTCAGCCCCTTCTCGCGCCCTAGCTTCTCGCCTTCCGCAATGACGGACGACCGCCAGTCGACCACCGTGCCGAAAGTATCGAAGACGAGCACTTGCACTCCGCGCGCCTTCTCAGGCACATTCTGAGCAGCCGCCGTCACCCGCGCTCTCCAGACAGACGAGAGCCCACTCGCCACGAGGCCGCCAACCACGAAGTCTCTTCGCTCCATACGGACAAGATATGCGATCTCGCTGGCCGCGGGGGATAATGAAAGACCCCGTCCTTTAAGGGAGAGCCACGATGTCTGTTCGGCCTGTCAAGCACGTCACGCAGTCACGACCAACGCTCGAGGGAGCCGGTGTTCATCTCCGGCGCGCTTTCGGTTTCGGAAACACCACGGACTTTGATCCATTCCTGTTGCTGGACGATTTCCGGAATGACAACCCCGACGAGTATCTTGCCGGCTTTCCGTGGCATCCGCACCGCGGCATCGAGACGATCACCTATGTTCTCGCTGGTGACGTCGAGCATGGCGACAGCCTCGGCAACCGCGGGAGCCTTGGCGCTGGCGACGTCCAGTGGATGACCGCGGGCAGGGGAATCCTGCACCAGGAAATGCCGAAGGGCGACGCCCAGGGACGCATGCACGGGTTCCAGCTCTGGGCGAACCTCCCCTCGTCGCTGAAGATGACCAACCCTCGCTATCAGGACGTACTGGCCCGCGACATTCCCGAAGCCGTGGACGACGACGGGACGCGCGTGCGGGTGATTTGTGGAGACTTCTGGGGGAAGAAGGGTCCGGTAGACGGCGTGGCGGCCGAGCCTCGCTACCTCGACGTGTCGGTGCCGCCTGGAAGGCGGAAGCAGCTTGCCGTTGAACGTTCGCGACACGCCTTCGCGTACGTGTTTGCTGGATCGGGAACGTTCCGCGACGCGTCTCAGCCTCGCCCCGTTCTCAACGAGCTGACCGGGAAAGCAGACAGGGGCGAGACGGGAAATCGATCGCTCGTGCTCTTCGACGCGGGCGATGAGATCACGGTGCAGGCTGGCGATGAGGGCATTCGGTTCCTGCTCGTGTCTGGGAAGCCGCTCGAGGAGCCCGTGGCGTGGCACGGACCTATCGTGATGAACACGCAGGACGAACTGCGGCAGGCAGTCGCCGAGTTGCGTGCAGGAACGTTCATCAAGTAAGGCTCACGTCTCACGGCTCAGGGCTCAGGGCTCAGGGCTCACGGCTTAAGGCCGAAGGCTCCAGCGTCGGTTACTGGGCGGCCTGTTGAGCGGCCAATCTGCTTCTGTAGAAGATGATGCGGTGGTGGGGACACTTCTTCGTGTCCTCATACAGCCTCTCGCAGTCGTCACAGCGCACGCATTCGGTCAGCACGATCTCGGGGCCCCGGATGGCCCCCCATTCACAGGCCTTCTCGCAAATCTTGCAGGTCTTGCACTCAGACCATCGCTTGATACGAAAGACGGTCAGCTTGGAGAGGAGTCCCAGCGCCGCGCCAAGCGGGCACAGGAAACGGCAATACAAATTCCGAACGAACAGTGTTGCCAGGACAAGCGTGCCGAGCGCGAACCACAGGGCTGGTGTCTTGCCCTGAAGGCCAAACATCCAGAACGGCTCGATGTACGGATAGAAGAGCGGATTCTTCGTCAGCATGAAATAGCCGAGTGCCCCGGCGAGGATGCCATACTTGATGTAGGAAGCACGTCGTTCGATTGCCTTCGGCACGTTGACACGCAACCGCTTCGGGACGACGGCGTCGAGTAGCTGTGTGAAGGCGCCGAACGCGCAGATTCGACCGCAATAGACGCGCCCCCACAGCACCGTGGACACGACCGTGATCCCGGCGAGCAAATACCACGCGAGGTTGTACCGAAAGATTGGCAGGTTGCCGCCGAAGAGCCCGAATACGTTCACGATCGAAATGAGCTGGCTCTTGTAGAAGCCGAGGTATGCCACGGCGGCAACAAGCGTCACGTACTTGAGGCGGACGCTCTTCTTGAAAAAGCTGACGAAGGCCAGCGTGGAGAACGCGACGACCATGCTGATGTCGAGCGCTTGCACGCGCACGTCCTCAGCCCATGTTGGCGCATCGTCCTCTTCATCTTCGAAGTCGAATCCGCCGCCAGGCTGCTGCGCATGGAGGGCGACACCGGGCAGGCTCGGAACCAGGAATCGGCCTCCAAGAAAGTCCAGTCCTCCAACGAGCAGCAGCAGGGCCAGAGGCGCTCGAACCCGAGCGCTCGTCATGGATTTGTGCTCGGAGGGGTTAGCAGCGTGCGGGCAATTCTGCGCGACGCGTTACGTATTGCCCGCACGGCGCTCGACATCGTGATGCTGGCTCTCGACACCGCATCGATGTCACCGCCGAGCTTGAACGGGTCTCGCACGTCTTTGTTCTTGAACTGCGCGGCAAACGACGGAGGGTCGATGGAGAAATCGCCGTAGGGCTCGTGGTGCTCGCCTATGACGAGGCCTGTGAGGAAACCCTTCAAGTCGATGCCCACGAGCATGGCGATCGGCCCTCCGTAGCCACGCTCCAACGGCACAACCTCGGTCGTCCAGTAGGCGTAGCCGAGAACCGTATGAGCGCCGCGCGCTCCGTCTGAGTATGCGGTGAAATGCGGTGGTTCCCCTTCCTTCGGCGAAAACGACGTAGCCGAGGGAAAAAGCCGCTTCAAACGGGCGGTTTGCTGCGCTTCAACGGCCGCAGACTGGCCGCCCGCGAGCATCAGACTACTGCTGCCCGCGAGCAGCGCGATAAGTGCGACGATTCTTTGCAGGGCGCCCCTCCTCCGGAGTGGGAATTATAGTAGTGGCCAGTCGGCTCTAGGAAATGTGCAGTCGTGGGCAGTCAGCAGGGAACAAGGGAGATCATTCCATGAAGCGCACGGTAGGTGTTCAAGCATTGGTCGTCGGTGTCCTGCTGATCCTGTCGCCGGTCGGGGGTCAGGCGCAAACCCCGGACCCGCCGAATCCGTTGACATCCGTCAAGTCGCTGCGGTGTCGCTTTCCTGTCGCTACGTCTGGAACCTGGAAGGCCGGTGAGGCGGTCGCCCAGACGCGTAACCAAGAGTTGCTACTGTCCGTGGATGCGATCGACGTGCAGGACGGCACCGCCGAGGTCAGGGGCACGGCGGGCCGGGTCTACGTGAGCGCCGTTTTGTCAGGCTGGAGCCTGTATTTCGTGGAGAACGCGGTCGGGCAGCTCAACGTGACGACCGTCTTCGCGCAAGAAGCGTCGCCGAAGAAGCTGAAGGCCGTGCATTCGCGGCACGGCTACTTGCAAATGACGGTCGGTCGCTTCATCTCTGAGCCGGCGGTCTCTCAGAACTACGGCGAATGTGAGATAGGGCAGTAGCCTGTTACGATCGCCGTATGAAACCCTTCATCGGGGTGGCGGCCGGGACTGCTGCTGTGCTGGTCCTCGCGTTCAGCACGAGCGCGCAAGACAACACCGAAAGAGCCGAACGCATCATGAACGGCAGTTGCCAGGCCTGTCACGACACGCGGCGCATCCAAGTGCAGGCCATGGACGCAGCGGGATGGACGAAGACCATTGCGACGATGGTGGAGAAAGGTGCGAAAGTCGCAAAGGACGACCTGCCGGTCCTGACTGACTATCTCGTCGAGAACCACGGCCCGATGCCAGACGGCCCGGGGAAGAGCGTCGTGCTCAACACCTGCACGTTGTGCCACGATTTGAAACGCATCCGGCTTGGAAGACGGTCGCCGGAGGAGTGGGAAGAAACGCTGGTCTCGATGCTCAACGAAGGGGCACCGCTGTCCGACGATGACTTTACTGTGGTGCACGCCTACCTCTCCAGAAACTTCGGAAACTGATCGCGCGCGTTAGACCCTGAACACTCGCACGTGGGCGGACTCGGCCGCCACGAGGTACGCTCCGTCGGCGCTGCGCCGCAACATCCCGTCCATCACGAGGGTGTCCAGCAACTCCTCGCTCATGTGCGGATCGAGGTGCCACAATCGAGCCGCTTGTGCGATCGTGAGCTTGAGACCCGGCATTTCCAGGAACTCGCCGCGAATCCGTTGCAACATGTCTACGTCACCTTCAAACGGCCATCCCATGTCTCCCTCCCGCGCCCTTCGAGCCGACCTGGGTGCCCGGTAGAGCCGGAGCCACGGCGTTGACCCCGCTGACCTCCACACGAGCGCCACACCTGGGGCGCCGTGGCGCGGCCAGGAGCAACGCGTGGTATCGCCGCGTGCGAATCCCACTGGCCGTCCCCCACGCGAATCCACCAAGTCCATCGGGCTCTAGCCATTCATCGCGCTCGCTTCGGGTCGTCATCGCTTTGGCTTCGCTCGTTCGGAATGCATGTGATGTTCCACCAACGAAAAGCTCCTGTGACATTTCGATTTCGCCGCCGTGAAACGTTTCGTTCGGTGGCCCATTCGAAAGGGACGTGACAACCAGCGCTGACACGAGCCGACGACAACTCATAGAGAATAATCATGGGATGTCGAGAGCGACGGTGGGGGGGATCGCAGAGCCAGCCTGGTTAGATCGAAAGGCGTATCCGTTTGCCCATCGTTTCCTCGAGCTCCAGTCGGGTCTTCTTCATTTTCTCGACGAAGGTCAGGGACCTCCTGTGATCCTTGTGCATGGAACACCGACATGGTCGTTCGACTTCAGGCACGTGGTACAGGCCCTCGCGCCACAGCACCGTTGTATTGCTCCCGATCTGCTCGGGTTTGGGCTCTCTGCGCGCCCGCCGGTGTTTCCATATACCCCCGACGCTCATGCAGGAGTAATCGCCGAGTTTGTGGATCGTCTAGAGCTCGATCGATTTGCCTTGGTCGTGCACGATTTCGGCGGCCCAATTGCGCTGCCGCTCGCGCTGGCCGGGCGCGTCACCCGTCTTGTCCTCATCAACACCTGGATGTGGCCCCTTGACGAGGACGCCGGCTTGCGGAGGAGCGCGCAGCTCGCGGGGAGCGTGGTAGGGCGCTGGCTCTACAAGTACGCGAACGCATCGCTCCGCGTGTTGACACCGGCAGCCTACGGTGACCGCTCGAAACTGACACGTGCTATCCATCGCCAGTTGCTCGAACCGTTTCGTCGTCGTGAGGACCGTGTGCTCGTGCTCCATGCCCTGGCGAGGTCTCTTCTTGCATCGCGCGAGTACTACGCCGATCTTGCTCAGCCGAGCGGATCGCCTGAAGGAGATCCCGGTGATGGCGATCTGGGGCATGAAGGATCCGGCTTTTGGTCCGGCTCAACTCGAGAGATGGCAGCGGCTACTCCCGCACGTCTACGTGGTCCGCTACCCAAACGCAGGGCACTGGCCGCACGAGGAAGAACCGGGTCTCGTCGGCGCCCAAATCAGACAGTTTCTGAGCTGAACTCGCGGTCGAACAGGTTCGCGCAATCGCTCCGCCCCTTATAATCCGCAGCACTTGCCTATCGCCCCCGGCACCCGTCTCGGCGTCTATGAAGTTACCGCACGTATCGGTGAAGGGGGCATGGGCCAGGTGTATCGGGCTCGCGACACAAAGCTGAATCGTGACGTCGCGGTAAAGGTTCTGCCTGACGCGTTTGCGCGCGATCCCGATCGGCTCGCTCGGTTCACCCGCGAGGCGCAGACGCTCGCTTCACTAAATCATCCCAACATCGCGCACATCCACGGCCTGGAAGAGAGCGGGGACGTGGCCGCCCTCGTGATGGAACTTGTCGAGGGCGAGGACCTCTCCCAGCGGATCGCGAGCGGCGCGCTCTCATTCGGCGAGGCGTGGCCGATCGCGAGACAGATTGCGGAAGCGATCGAGGCGGCCCACGAGCAGGGGATCGTCCATCGCGATCTGAAGCCCGCGAATATCAAGGTGCGTCCCGACGGCACGGTGAAGGTGCTCGACTTTGGCCTGGCGAAGGCGATGGAGCCCCCAAACGTGGGTTCTGCACCGAACGTATCGCTGTCGCCCACAATTACGACCCCCGCGATGACCCAGGCAGGGATCATCCTGGGGACCGCGGCGTACATGAGCCCGGAGCAGGCACGCGGAAAGGTCGTTGATAAGCGCGCGGACATCTGGGCTTTCGGTGCTGTGGTGTTCGAGATGCTGACTGGCCAGCGCGCGTTTGCGGGGGATGACCTCTCCATGACGCTCGCCGCCGTGATGATGAAGGACCCGGCGTGGTCGGCATTGCCGCCAGCGACACCGAGGGCCGTGCAACAGCTGCTGCGCCGCTGTCTGGTCAAGGACGCGCGTCAGCGCATTCGAGATATGGGCGATGTGCGCCTGGCGATGGAACATGCAAATGATCCCCCGCCGGTGCCGGCACCGGACGACCGTAGACGGCACCTGCTGGTCTGGGCGTCCGCTGTGATTGCCGCCGTGTCATTGGCCGTTGCCGCGTTCGCGATCTGGAACCGGCCCACGGCCGTTCAGAAGACTGCGGTCCGCCTGACGATTCCGCTGCCACCAGGTCAGGAGCTCACCTCGTATCCGGCGATTACGCGCGACGGCCAGACCGTGGCCTACGTCGCCCGCCAGGGGACCGACGATGCGCAGCTCTACCTGCGCGATCTGAGCTCGTTCGAGCCTCGCCCGGTGGCTGGCTCGAGCGGCGCGCTGCAACCGTTCTTCTCGCCGGATGGCAAATGGGTGGCGTTCTTCGCGCAGGGGCAGCTGCAGAAGGCGGAAGTAAGCGGGGGCGCTGCGGTTCGGCTGGTCGAGGCGCTCAATCCGATGGGCGGAACATGGAACGACGACAACACCATCATTTACGCGGGCTCGCTCGGCTCAGGACTCTTGCGAATTCCTGCCGGAGGCGGGACGCCTGAATCGCTGACCAAGCCGGACGGCGGAACGCAGGGGTACGCGCACGTCTTGCCGCAAGCGCTTCCCGGGGGACGCCGGGTGCTCTTCAGCGTCTGGGGACAAACGCGGGGAACTGCAGTACTGTCCTTGGATTCGGGCCGGTGGGATGTGGTGTTGCCCACGACCGGCTTCGCCTCCGGGATGTTCGAGGCGACTAGCGGATCCGCCGGTCGCATCCTGCTCGTCGATCAAACCGCAGGCATCAGGGCCGCGCCGTTCGACTCTGCGCACCCCGAACCCACCAGCGTCGATGCGTCGGTCCTCACAGACGTTTATTACGACGTCGAAAACGAAACTCGCGGCTGGCTCGCCGTCTCGACGACCGGCACCGCCGTCTACGCCACCGGCAACCCGGCACGAACATCGCTGGTCTGGGTCGACCGGGACGGGAGGATCGAGCGGCTGGTCAAGGATCAGGATCTGTATAGAGACGTCAGCCTGTCTCCGGACGGACTGAAGGCGGTGGTCAGGCACGAGCTCGAGTTGTGGATACACGATTTGCAGCGCGGGACCCGCATCCGACTGACATCGAATACTGGCGCCAACCTTCTACCGTTGTGGAGCACCGATGGCGCGCGCATCGTCTTCGCGTCCAATCGCGGCGGCGATTGGGATATTTACTCGCAACCTGCCGACGGATCGCGGCCCGCCGAGGTTCTGCTCAAGCGCCCTTACGACCAGTTTCCGTACTCGATGTTGCCGGACGGCACCCTGCTGTACCACGAAATCCATCCCAAGACCGCTCGGGACTTGTGGACACTGTCGCCGGACGGAAAGACCTCGCTGCTACGTGGCACCCCATCCAACGAAATGAGTGGCCAGTTCTCGCCAGGCCCGGAAGGCCGGCCTCGTTGGGTGGCGTACGCGTCTGACGAGTCCGGGCGCAATGAGATCTACGTGCAGTCGTATCCGGGTGGAGCGAACCGAACACCGGTTTCCAATGGAGGAGGAATCCTCCCCAGATGGGCGCGCGACGGCAAGGAGTTGTTCTATATGACCGGAGACGCCGTGTTGGCGGTGGCGATGCGACCGGATGGATCCTTCGGCGCTCCCCGCCAGCTGTTCGACCGATCGGCTTTTCTCGTCAACCCACGCTTCAACAGCTTCAGCGTGTCGCCGGACGGCAAACGATTTCTGATGATGCAGCGCGAGCCTGGGTCGGTGCCGCGTCAGCTCAACGTGATTCTCAATTGGTCTGACGCACTCGATCCGTCCGTGCCTGTTAAACCTGTTGTTCCCTGACATTTAGCACTACTTCAGGTGCCGGCCTCCATCAACGCGAATCGTTTCGCCGGTGATGAAGTCGCTCTCGATAATCGCGATGACGGTCTTGGCGATTTCGATCTCGCCACCCCACCGGCCGACTGGGGTGGCTTTCGCGACGACGGCCACCTCATCGGGATCCATGTCGGGAGGCGCGAGGATCGGGCCTGGTGCGATCGCGTTTACCAGAATCTGGTCGGCCGCCAGCTCGAGCGCGAGCGCTTCTGTCAATGCGATGATGCCCGCCTTTGCCACGTAGTAAGAGACGAAACCGTGATAGTTGGGCCGCCCACTCCTGGCCAGCCAGTCGGCAAAGTTGATGATGCGTCCCCCGCCAGCCGCTCGCATGGCGGGGATGGCGGCCTTGGCGCAAAGGAAGGCTGATTTGAGATTGATGGTCAGGTCGCGGTCCCAGTCCGCCCCAGTCAGTTCGTCGAACGGTTTGCTGCCATATACCGACGCCATGTTCACGAGGACGTCGAGGCGGCCAAACCCGTTTCGCGCCGCGGCCATCAGCCCGTCGCAGTCAGCCTCCTTCGACACGTCCGCCATGGCCGTGATCGCTCGGCGTCCGCGAGCCACGACGTCGGCCGCCGTTTCTTCGGCTTCGGTCTTTGATCCCCGGTAAGCCAGCACCAGGTCGGCACCGCGCGATGCAAGCTCCTGCGCGACGATGCGGCCGATACGCTTGCCGCCAGTAATCACCACGACCCGATTCTTGAGATCCATCGAACTCCTCCACCTTTGATTTCGCCCTCGGAGTTCCATCTGCCCTTCTACAGGTGAAGGTTCTCCTCGCCCTCGCCGATACATTGTGAAAGACACACCATTGGGTGACCAGAGCGGGGAGAAATCCTATGGGCGGGCGACGGACGGTTTCGAGTGTGGTGGTGCTGAACATTCTGCTGCTGAGCTCCACGGCGTTTGCCCAGGGAACGGCAGAGCGCAAGAGCGCGCCGTCCTATGGGGCGCGCCTTTCGGCGGCCGCACCAGCGACGACGACGGTGTCTTCCCGCGGGACGGAGTCGGACCTGCAGGTTCGGCTCTCGTCAAGATTTGTGTTCGCTCCAGGTGCCGTCCAGAGCCGCATCCGAGTCACGCCGCACCCCGACAACCGGCTTCTTCGAGTGACGCTCGACTCGCCCGACTTCTACCGCAGCAGCGACATCCAGCTCGATGGAGCCGAGGCGGCGCTCAACCACTTTCAGATCTGGAAATCGCTGCCTGAGGGGCACTATGACGTGACCGTGACCGTCTTCGGTGCAGACGGGCAACGCGAACAGCAGCGAGAACTGTTTGACGTTTTTGGTTCGAGAGGTCGTTAGCCTACTTCACACCTTGACACAGCGCGACGACGCAGACCGATAGAATCGTGCGCTCGACAGGCGGCACCGGCATGCCCCGCTCAGTCATCATCTTACGGATGAGCGCCGCCGTTTCTGGCCGCGCAACCGCAGACTGCACACCAACCCTGACCAATCCTTCGGAGTAGTCGATGGCCTGCCACTGATGGCCTGCGGCGGCGGAGCCCACCTTGTCGGTATCGCGGCTGCCTTTGTCGTAGGCGTCGAGTTTCGCACCACGTTCCACAAGTAGCTGGATCACTTCGTTACGCCCCTTCATGGCTGCGCCCATGAGTGGCGTTCGTCCCTCGTTGTTTGCATGACCGGCGTCGAGCCCGAGGTCGAGCAGCATTCGCATGGCCTCGAGGTTCTCCTTGGCGGAGCGCTCGTAGGTCACCCCTTCCACCCAGCCGATGCCCGCGCTCGCGGTGATCGCGTTGTCGTTGTTTGCGGTGGGGATTTTCGGATCAGCCCCGTGCTCGACCAGCAACCGCATGAGCGCGGTGTCGCTCGATTGTGAGGCGCGCACAAATGCCGTGGCGCCATCCTCGAAAAACCACTGCATCGTGAAGATCGTTCTGGTCAGCGTGTTGTCTTTGATTTGAGCGTTGGGGTTTGCCTTCTTGTCGAGCAACGCTTTGATCATGTCGAGGTGGTCGACGTCGGGCTTCGGTACTGGATAGTCGCCGCCCTCTATGTTGCGGTTGTCCGTAGCCAGGTAAAGGGGCGTCCATCCACCCTTGTTGGCAATGTTCGGATCCGCGCCACGATCGAGCAGAAACATGGCCAGCTTGTAGTTTCGATTGTTGACGGCCGTCAGAAGCGGCGTCCAGTTGTACTCGCTCGTCTGGTTGACGTTCGCGCCGGCGTCGAGCAGGGCTCGCGCTGATTCGAGGTCCCCTTCCCGCGCAGCGAAGATGAGCGGCGTCAGCCCGCCTCCACCGCTGCCCACGAGACCTGCCACGACGATCTCAGTGTCGCTGTCATCGTCGTCCGGCTGCTGCGCCTGGCCTCGGCCTGCGGCCTGACCGGCGCCACCGGCGCCAGGGCCAGCGCCTCGCCCACGCCCGGCAGCTGGTGCAGTGGCCGCCGGCTGTGGAGCAGGTGCCGGAGTTGGCTGTGCGATTGGGGCCGGCTGTGCTGCCGGCGTCGGTTGTGGCGCCGGCGCTCCGCGACCGCCCCCCTGCGGTGGCGGTACAGGAAGCCCGTCCGGGCCTACGTCAAACGCGAGACCGCGCCGGCCGCCGAGCTCGCGACCTTGCTGCTGATCGAGTGCCAGTTGCTCTTCGTACGTCCTGCCGGCCGCGGCGGCGCGCCGACGGCGCTCTTGCGACTGCTCGAGGGCACGCACGTTGACGCGGTTGGCCATGTAGTTACGGGGCAGCCCGGCTCCGGCGGACTTTGCACTCGGGTCAGCGCCCGCCTTGAGCAACTCTTTCACGGCTTCGGGATGCCGCTGCTCTGCAGCCCACATCAACGCCGTCGTACCGCGTGTCCTCTCTCTGACGTTCACATCAGCGCCCGCTTCGACCAGCATTTTGATGGCCTGCGGGTTGCCGTTGCGCGCCGCAAACATGACCATCGTTTCGCCGTTCGGGCCACGCTCTTTGGCGTCTGCGCCGGCCTTCAACAACTTGTCGATCATCGCGGGACGGCCGTACAGAGACGCCATGGCGAGCGGCGTGACCCCCACGCGGTTGGCAGCCTTCACGTTCGCTTTCGCCCGAATGAGCACGTCGGCGAGGTCGAGGTCGTCGCGATAGACGGCCCAATGCAGTGCGGTTGCGCCATCCACTTGCGGGGCGTTGACGTCTGCTTTTTGCGTCAGCAGCTTCTGGACGACCGCGCGCTGTCCGTTCATCGCTGCGTCAGCAATGTCGCTGCGGCCGGCGGCCACAGCGCTTACAGCAACACTTAGCCACAGGAGCAGGGCGCAAGCGGTTATCTGGCGTGACCTCATAGTTGATTCCGTCTCTCACTCATAGGGCGCGTGCTTTCGGAGGCGATGGCCGGTCCAGAAGGACCGGCCCTACCCTCATAGTTTCGTCAGGCGCCCCGTACTGTCGCCCTGCACGTCCTTGTTGATCCCGTACATGTCGAGAATGCTCAAGAGCAGGTTGCCCGTCGTGACCGTCTTCCGATCGTACGCGAGATGGCGGTTGCCTTTGTGCGCCCCGCTGGCCCCGCCCACTAGGAAGTGTGCCACGTCGTAGTGCTGGTGCTGGTTCGAGTTGCCCATGTTCGTGCCGTAGAGGATGAGCGAGTGGTCGAGCAGCGTGCCGTCGCCTTCAGGAATCGATCGCAGCTTCTCGGCGAGGTAGGCCATCGTTGACACGTGGTACCGATTCAACCCGGCGTACCGCTTGACCTGCGCCGGGTCGTCCTGGTGGTGAGACCCGCCGTGGAAGCTGACGCTGACACCGCCCTCTGGGAACAATGCGCTCTTGGGGTATGGATACACACGACTCGTCAGGTCGCGTGCGCCGAGCAGAGTGGCGACGCGAGTGATGTCCGCCTTGAACGCCAAGGCCAGCAGATCGGAGTGCAGCCGAACATGATCGTCGAACTGTTCCGGAATGCCGGGGGGCAGATCGAGCTCCGGTACGTCGCCGGACGCTTTCGCCGCGAGCTGAATGCGCCGCTCGATTTCACGGATCTCGTCGGTGTATTGATTCACCGTACGAACATCCGCCGCGCCAAGCTGTTTACGGAGAGTCGCGAGCTCTTGAACGAGGGAGTCGAGAATGCTCTGACTCTGCTTCGCACGCGCCGCGCGAACTTCAGGCGTCGAGCCACTGCCGAACAGGCGCTCGAACACAACCTGGGGATTCAGCTCCATGGGAAGCGGGCTCGTACGAGGAACCTTCTCGTTTTCAGGGGTAGGCAGCTCCACCCACGAGATTGAGTTCGTGTACGAACAGCTGTAGCCCTCGCCGCAGTTGCTCGAGCTCGAGTTCGGATCTTCAACGGCCAACTGCAGCGACGGCAGCAGCGTTTCCTGACCAATCTTCCGCGCGATGATCTGGTCGATCGTGGCACTGCCCACAGTGGCGTCCGACCCCGCGGTTTTGCGAGGCTTGATGGCGGTCAGGAACGCGGCGGCCACCCAGTGATCCGATCCCGTTGTCCCCTCGGGTGGCTCGGCCGACTTGGACCACATGCCACTGATGACGGTTGTCTGGTCCTTTACCTTCTCCAGCGATTCGAGGATGTAGGGAAGCTTCGCCGGAAGCGGGCCCTCTGCTGCCGGCTCCCAGTGCCCCGGACCCATTCCATGCGGATAGAAGATGCCGACGAAACGCTGCTTGGGGGTTGCCGCCGTCTGTGCCAGCGCCGTGGCGGCTGGCACCATCGAGTCGAGGAGCGGCAGTGCCAGCGTGACACCCGCGCCCTGCAGGAACGTCCGCCGGTGGATGTGCCTCTTCGTGATGAACATGGTCAGTTGGCCCTTCTGTCGTTCGCTCCCGAGTTCGATGCCGTGCTCGGCCCCGCTTCTGGCGCCGTTCGTGTATTCATCTGAAACGGTGCGCTCTTGACGACGCCGAGCACCAGCGACGAGAAGCGGTTCGAGCTCTTTCCAGCGTCTCGTGCGATCGCGCGGACGAGGGGCATGTCGCGGTACTCGACACCACGGCCGAGCGCGTAGGTCAAAAACTTCTCAGTCGCAACGGTGACGAACTGGTCGGAGTAGGTCTTTGCGATCCACTCGCGCAGGCTCACCGGACCATCAACCGGTGAGTTGTCGAAGACGCGCGCCTTCGGGTCCACTTGATCGCCTTCGTCTTGCGTCCGCCAGAGGCCGATGCCGTCGAAGTTCTCGAGCGCGAATCCGAGCGGGTCCATGAGCTGATGGCACTGCACGCAGTCTGGCCGCACGCGGTGATCCAGCATCTTCTTTCGCATCGAGGGCTCTTTGGCGTTCGGATCCGCCGCACGTGCGGGCAGTGGCGGAACATCAGCCGGCGGGTTCGGCGGGCCCATGCCAAGGATGTTCGTCATGATCCACTTCCCGCGCGTAACGGGAGAAGTACGCTCGGGTTTCGAGGTCGTCGCGAGGAACGCGCCTTTGCCGAGCAGCCCCTTCCGGGTCTCCATGTCTGGCCCGAGTGTGACTCGCCGGAACTGACTTCCGAGAATATCCGGTATGCCGTAGTGCTTTGCCAGCCGTTCGTTGACAAACGTGTAGTCGGCCGTGAGCAATTCAGCGACGCTGCGGTCTTCACGAACGATCGCGTCGAAGAGCAACTCCACTTCGCGGCGCATGGCCTGCCGAAGCGGATCATCGAAGTCGGGGTAAACAAGCGGCAGCGGGAGCGTGGCGTCGAGACCCCGCAAGTTCAGCCACTGCCCGGCGAAGTTCACCGCAAGGGCTTCGGCTTTCGGGTGCTTCAGCATGCGGCGGACTTGCTGCTCGAGTACCGCCGGATTCTTGAGACGGCCCTGGCCTGCCACACGCAGCAGCTCCTCGTCCGGTGAAGAGCTCCAGAGGAAGAACGACAAGCGCGACGCGAGGTCCACGTCCGAGATGCGGTACGCCTGATTGACACGCGCGGTCAGCGGCTCTTCTTCGATGCGATAGATGAATTGCGGCGACGCGAGAACGCGCGCCAGCACCATCTCAATGCCCTGGTCGAAGTCTTTTTCCTTCCGCCCGAGCGCATAGAAGTCCATGAGCACGTCAACGTCGGCCGCATGCGCCGGCCGCCGGAAAGCATAGGTGGCCAGGTTTGTAACGATTCTCCGTGCGCAGGCAGTTTCCTCCGCCGCGCCTTTCGGCTGGCAGACGAAGATCTTGCGGCGGCTGGCCGAGTCGGTCGCCTGCGTGGCGTCGAACGGACCTTCGATCCGGATCGTGCCGACGTGTGGGAAGAAAGTGTACCCGGGGGTCGGCCCAGTCTGGAGCGTCGATCGTCTGAAATGTTTGTCGAGATCAAGGACCGGCGCGAAATTCGTGGCGAGGAACGTGGCTCCTACCGCGTGTGTGCCGGCCGTTGCCTTGAAGCGCACGCGCATCGGCGTGCCGCCGCGACCACCAAAGAATGCCTCCGGCCCCGACTGACCGCTCCGTACCTCAGCCTGCTGGCGCCCGCCTCCGCAATTGCCCGCTGGAGCGCGACCGCCGCCGGACCAGTTCATGAGTTCCAGTCGTTCACCGTCCAGCAGAATCTCGATCCGCTCACACGCCACAGACCCGAATCCCGCCGGGGACATGTTGTCGCCAAAGATAGGAGTTACCGTCAGCGTGTATTCACCGTCAGACGGGAATACATGCTTGACGAGCATGCCGCCGCGCGTGCCGAACGGCATGCCTTCAATGTGGTACTCCTGCGACGTATCTTCTCGAGTTCGGTAGACCGCGAGCGTCGGCTCTTCGGCGTAGCCCATTGCGAGGCGGCTGATCTTCTGCGCCGCCGAGACGTACGCTTCGACTAAGGTCGACGAGATTCCCAGCGCGCCAGCGATATTGTCGAAGCCTGAGGTCGAGTCGTCTGAAGGGAGATACTTCGACGCGTCGATGTCGAGGTTGAGCAAGTCGCGAACGACGTTGGCGTACTCGGTGCGGTTCAGGCGATGGAGTCCAGGTGGAGGAGTAAAGGGTGTCGCTGTGCGATCCAGCTCATTCTCGAGAGAAGAGATCATCGCGTGGAAAGCGACAGGATCCGGGCGCTTCATGCCAACAGGCGGCATCATGCCGGCCCGCACCTTACGCACGATGAGCTCCCATGTCTGGGCGTTGCGTGGGAAGTTCGACGGATCCAGCGCATCCATCGACAGCTTGCGTGCCGAGTCCATCCCAGCAGCCTTCGCCCTGTCGCTGTGACAGGCCATGCAGGTACTGGTTGAGGAACGCTTTCTGGTCGGCCGCAGTGATCGCAGGCGGTGCTGGAGTAGCGATCGCAGCACCCGCCGCGCGTCCTTGCGCAGGCACTGCCGCGATCGGCGCCGCAGGCTGCTGTCGCGCCGCCGACGGTGTCGGCGGAGGCTGCGATGTCTGGGCGTGAACGGCCAGCACCCAGCACGCGATCGCGATGAAGCCGGCGACGAGCGATCGTTTCCTCGAAGAACTCTTCTGATTTGGCATCAAGACCTGTGGACTCAATAGGATACCGGAGATTCAGCGGCCTCGGCAACCGCCGTGGCATCATTCCCCGGTGCGCATCGGTATCGACCTCGGAGGGACCAAGATCGAGGCGCTAGCCCTCGATTCACAGGGAATTGAGCTGCTTCGACGAAGGGTCGAAACCCCCCGCGGGGATTACGTCGGGACACTGGAGGCCATTTACCGCTTAGTCCACGCTTTCGAAGAGGAACTCGGCGAGGCTGCCACGGTCGGGTTGGGGATTCCTGGGGTCATTTCGCCGGCGACCGGTCTCGTCAAGAACGCCAACTCAACGTGGCTGATCGGTCGGCCGTTTGCCGAGGACCTGGGTGCGCGACTTGGGCGAGAAGTGCGCATTCAAAACGACGCCAACTGCTTCGCCCTATCGGAGGCGAGTGACGGTGCGGGTGCCGGTGCGCGTGTCGTCTTCGGGGTCATCGCGGGTACCGGTGTCGGTGGCGGAATTGCTGTGGACGGCAAAGTGCTGACTGGTGCAAACGCGATCGCGGGCGAGTGGGGGCACAATCCACTACCGTGGCCAGGCGAGGCTGAATTCCCGGGTCCCGATTGCTATTGCGGCAGGCGCGGGTGCATCGAGACGTTCTTATCCGGGCCCGGTCTTTCCAGCGATTTCAAGGCGCACACGGGCCAGACGCAACAGCCGGCCGCCATTGCGGCGCGCGCAGCCGCTGGCGATGAAGAAGCCGGACAATGCCTTCACCGCTATGAACACCGCATGGCGCGGGCCCTGGCGAGCGTTGTCAATGTGCTCGACCCCGACGTCATTGTGCTTGGCGGGGGCATGTCGAATCTCGCTCGGCTGTATAGCAACGTGCCCGCCCTCTGGGGCGCCTTTATCTTTTCCGACGCCGTGGCGACGCGGCTGGTACGTGCGGCCCACGGCGACTCGAGCGGCGTGCGCGGAGCGGCTTGGCTCTGGAACAAATGACCTGTCGCCTGTTCGTCCGGAGCGACAGAATCGTTATTCTCGGTACCTTCAACTCGCTGAGCGGACAGGGCTTGACGGCGGGTAGTGGGGACAGTATCGTTCGTTGCCTTAGTGTCCTTGAGCTAACACGGTGCGGAGTTTCTTCCGTCACCCGCCGGGAGGCTGCATGCGTCCCTTCACGTCGACTGACCGCAGTTTGCTGTTCCTGCTTTGCGTTTCGATCCTCGTGTTCGGTTGGGCCTCGACACCACTCGACGCGCAGGCCCCGGCGCCAGCACCTGCAACGCGAAAGCCGGCACCGCAAACGAGGCCGCGAGCGCCTCAACCCCCGGCAGCTCCGAAGCCCGCAGCGAAGCCAGCCGAGCCCGCGCCTCCGGCCGCCCCGCCACCGCCAGAGGACGTGCGCTTCAAGACAAGCTACACCACCGGCGATCAGAAGACCGAGACCACCACGTTCGTCAAAGGTCCGCGTGAGCGTTTCGAGTTCCAGGACATGGTGTTGCTCAAGCAGCACGATCAGAAACGGATCGTCCAAATCAGCCGGGCTGCCAACACCTATCTCGTCGCTCCGGAAGGCATGCCTTCGACGCCGACCGCACCCGCTCCGGCCGTCGACCCCGCCTTGCCGCCGAAGCCGCCCGGGATCGTCATGGTGGCGACGACGATCGTCGACACCGGCGAGCGCAAGATGGCGTTCGGGCAGCAAGCGCGCCATGTGAAGAGCATCATCGACAAGCAGCCGACGCCCGGTGCGTGTGACACCGCGAAGCACCGCGTGGAGACTGACGGCTGGTACATCGACGTGCCAAAAGCACTCGAAGCCGTTGCGCCCCCGTCTGCTCCGGGCGCCGCGGCCAGTGGGTGCGGCGACCAGATCCAGGCGACGTCCAACGGAGATCCGAAAGCGCTCGGGTTCCCCATCAGCTACACGACGACCATCATCGGTGCCGATGGGAAGCCGTCGGTCGCGACGATGGAAATGAGCGAATTCGAGTTGACGACGTTGGACCAGGCGCTCTTCGAGATCCCACAGGGGCTGAACGCCGCTCTGAACATTGGCGAGCTCGGGAAGGCGTTGAGCAACGCCAACGAGGCGAAGCTCGCCGCAGAGAACGCAAAACCGCCGGCCGCGCCTGTTGCTCGGGTACCTGGCGTCATTCGGATCGGAGTGCCGGAGCTGAGCAACAAGACTACAGAGACGGTTGACACGCGGGCGCTGCGAGCACAGATCGTCTCCGACCTCACGGATGCAAAGTTCGAGGTGACGCCACTCGCGGCGGCGACGCAGGCCGAGTTACAGACGCGTGCCACAGAACGTGACTTGGACTACATCGTGATGGCGGAAGTGACCGAGCTCAAGGTGTCGAAGGGTGGTGGCCTTGGCGGCATCGTGAAAGCCGCGTCCAAGATCGGGGGGTCGACCGGAGGTCCAGAGAAACCGCCCACAGAGGCCACCGTGGCGGTGAAGCTGATTCAGCCAGACGGTAAGCAGCGCCTTTCGACGACAACGAAGGGCAAAGACGGTGGCGGTTTTAGCAAGCAGACCGGTTTTGGCCTAGCACGCCTCGCGGGCAGTATGGCTGTCGGCATGATGATGGGCCCACAGATGATGAGCCGTATGTACAGCTTCGGTTTGGCTGGCACGAATATGGGTGGAATGGGCTTGCTCGGCAGCCCCGACCTCTATCAGATGCAGACCATGGGCATGATGGGTACGAGCATGGGCCGAGGCGCGGGCATCGATGCGACTGCCGGCGCAGCGTCGTACATGGTTCAGCAAGCGATGGCGATGAATAGCGCAGGAAGCGCAAGCCTGCCGGGCGCTCCGTCGTTCAATGAGGCGCTCGGTGAGGCGCTCGACAACGCCTCGAAGGCCGTCACGAAGGTGCTCGTCGAGAAGAAGTAATTCGCGCTCGGTTTCCTACCTCGAAATCAACCGGATCGTCGGCGCAAACGGCGATCCGGTTTCGAAATACGCGATAAGTCGTCCATCGTCGAACTCGATCCGGTCATCGTCTCTCGCGATTCTCGCTCGAGGTCCCAGAGGATAGGCGGTCTTGAAATACTTCTGGTACGCTGTGATCCAGTCGACTGCGATGTCGCGTTGGGCAGTCACAAGGTCGAGTTCTCCCGCGCACACGAGTTTCGGCAGCAGCGCTTCCAGTTGATCCTTGGCGTATGCATTCCAGATCGGGATTGCGTAGCGTTGCGGCCACAGATTGCGCGCGTCAGGTGCGCCACCGAGCTCGGGCGTTATGAGGTAGTCGAGTTCGTACTCGTCCACCGAAACCGCTTCCATGTCGTACGCGCGAAGCACCTGCTGTCGAAGAATTCCCGGCAGCCGAGTTCTCTTGTCGGGTCCCGTCCGGCACAGCTCGTGCGTTCCGATCTCGAGAGTGGCTCCTGGTGTGAGCGATGCCACTGGCCGCGCATAAGGGGCCGACACTACGAAGCTCGTCTGGTTGTCCCCTCCTCTCGACTGGTGCACCGCCGCGCCGAGCAGAGCCACGATCGTCAGCGTGGAGCACATCACCGCCCAGCCCGGCATGGGCGAGAGAACCGGCAGGAAACGGACTATCCACGACCGTTCGAGTCGAGCCGATTCGTCATGCAGCCTCGCCTGCATCCGCGCGCGCGCAATAGAGTCGGGCACCGGAGATTCGAGACTGCGGCGATACGCCTCGCCGAAAGTTGCGGAGGACTGCTTGATCTGTCCATGTCTCGTTCGGCACTCGACGCAGCGCGCAAGATGAGTTTCCGCAACCCTCCCCCGGTCTGGTGAAAGCTCGTGATCGATGGCCAGCAAGAGCTCGTCGTCGGCGAGATGATGATCGTGATGGTGCATCGCGTTACCCCACATCGGCATTCGTCAGGCGCGTCATGGAACGCGTGAGCGATTTGGCGACCGATCCGAGCGACATACCCAGTGTCGTCGCGATGTCGCGATAGCGAAGGCCCTCAGCGCGGAGGTAGAGACATCGCCGGTCCCGTTCTGGAAGAACCCGAAACACGGACCGCAGGCGCTGGCGACGTTGCTCGTACGCTACCTGCTGTTCCGGATTGGCCGCTGGATCGATCAGGCGTTCGACGAAAGTGTCGTCCAGCACGTTCTCGGTCTGTTGCCGCCGTCGCCGCTGGCGATTCTTGAGCGCCAGGTTGTGCGCCACGCGGAATAGCCAACCTTGGAGGTTGTGTCGTGGCCGTCCGAGGCTCAGATGACGAAACAACGAAAGAAAGACCTCTTGAAGGACGTCCTGTGTTGCGTCAGCGCCAAGGCCGAGCGAGCGCACATAGCGGTTGAGACCGCTTCCGGTTTTGTCGAAGAGCAGCAGGACCTCTGACTGAATCGCGTCGGGCGTCGCTTCGCTGTTGAGGCCAAGGCCTGTCCTCAGAGACAGCCCAAGGGCAGAATCGAGCTTGGAAGAGGCGATGAGGTCCGACATCGTGCGGCCGATTCTACACGCTTCCGGCAGCGCCCGAATATTCAGCGCAGTTGAAAAAAATGGTGAACGAACCAGGGCCTTCGGGAATATTACGAGCGAGAAGGTAATGTCTTTGATCAGGGCTGCGGTTGCCGTCGGATTGCTCTTGCTGGTGAGTGGGGTGCCGAGCGCTGCCGCTCAGGACCCGCAGAGCGCGCCTGCCCCGGCCGACAACGGCGCGCAGCAGCAGGTACCACCGGTCGTTTACACCGTGACCGTCGTTGCGCCGACGCCGCTTCGTGGTGTCGAGCTTCCCCCGACGACGATTCCCGCACCAGTTCAGACCGCCACGGACCGCGATATCGACCAGGCGGGTGCCCTCGATCTGTCTGACTTCCTGAACCGGCGACTCAACGGTGTACACGTGAATGAGGTTCAAAGCAATCCGTTCCAGCCAGACGTCAACTATCGCGGCTACACAGCCTCGCCGTTGCTGGGCACGCCGCAGGGGCTGTCGCTCTATATGGATGGAGTTCGACTCAACCAGCCCTTCGGCGACGTGGTGAGTTGGGATCTCATTCCCCGACTGGCGATTTCGTCGATGGCCTTGATGCCGGGATCGAACCCATTGTTCGGACTCAACACGCTTGGTGGAGCGCTGTCGATTCACACCAAGGATGGGAGCGCCCACCCTGGCACGATGGTTCAAGCGATCTACGGCAGTCACACTCGTCGAGCCGTTGAGTTCGAGCATGGAGGATCGAAGGCGACTGGACTCAACTGGTATCTGACGGCGAATCTCTTCGACGAGAATGGTTGGCGCGACGATTCACCCTCCGAGGTGCGACAGTTCTTCGGCAAGGTCGGGTGGCAAGGGCCAAAGACCGACGTCAACGTCACGCTTGCCCATGCGAACAATTCGCTGACCGGCAACGGTCTGCAGGAGCAACAGTTTCTGGCCCGCGACTACGCCAGCGTTTACACGAAGCCCGATACGACTGACAACCAATCGACCTTCGTGAATGTTGCCGCCCGGCACAGCTTGAGCGATCGGCTGACGTTTTCGGGCAACGGTTACTACAGGCACATCAACACGCAGACGCTCAACGGCGACATCAACGAAGACTCGCTCGATCAGTCGATGTATCAGCCTGGCGCGGCCGAGCGAGCAGCGCTCGCCACCGTGGGCTACACCAATATTCCCGCGGCTGGACTCACCTCCGAGAACACGCCGTTTCCCTTCCTCCGCTGTCTTGGAAACGTCCTGTTGCAGGATGAGCCAGGGAAAAAATGCAACGGTCTCATCAATCGCACCAAGAATCGTCAACACAACGCCGGGCTTTCAGGCCAGTTCACACTGCTCAGCCCGATCAGCTTTGGCCAGAACCAGTTCACGGTGGGCGGTGCGTACGACCAGAGTGGAGCAGACTTTCTCCAGTCGACGGAGCTTGGCTATCTCAATCCCGATCGCAGCGTGACCGGCACGGGCGCATTCGGCGATGGCGTGACCGGGGGTGACGTGGACGGCGAGCCATTCGACACGCGCGTCGACCTCAATGGACGTACCCGAACCTTCAGCGTCTACGCGACCGACACGTTGAGCGTGGGCGAGCGATGGCACCTCTCACTCTCTGGCCGGTTCAACCGCACGTTGATCGACAACTCCGACCGCATCGAACCGGGTGGAGGCCCTGGGTCGCTCGACGGCGAGCACACGTTCAGCAGGCTTAATCCGGCCCTCGGGCTGACCATCGATCTTTCCCGCCGCCTCAATGCATACGCCGGCTACAGCGAGGGCAGTCGGGCGCCGACGTCAATCGAGCTCGGTTGCGCGGATCCCGAGCAGCCATGTCGGCTGCCCAACGCAATGGCGGGCGATCCTCCCCTCGATCAAGTCGTCACACGAACGCTCGAAGCGGGCTTCCGTGGGAGTCAGCGCGTCAACTGGAACGTGGGGGTTTTCCGTGCCGGGAACAGCAACGACCTTCTCTTCGTGATATCTGACCAGACTGGATTCGGCTATTTCAAGAACTTCGGCAAGACTCGTCGCCAGGGGTTTGAGGTGGGCGCAAACAGCCGCGTCGGGCTCGTTGCCATTGGTGCGGGCTATACCTTTCTCGACGCCACCTTCCAAACGGAAGAGACCCTCAACGGGGAAAGCAACAGCACCAACGATGAGTCGTTCGCCGGAAACAAGGGGCTCGAAGGCAACATCGAGATAGAACCGGGTGCCCGGGTTCCTCTGGTCCCGAGGCACATGCTCAAGGCCTTCGCCGAAATCCAGGTGAGGTCCAACATCTCCGTCGACGTGGGGCTCGTCGCGATATCAAGCTCGTTTGCGCGCGGAAACGAGAACAATGCACACGAGCCTGATGCGATCTACTATCTGGGAGACGGCACGGCATCAGGGTACGGCGTTGTCAATCTTGGCGGCCGCTACCGGGTGTTGCCGAGGGTCGAGCTGCTTCTCCAGATCAACAATCTCTTCGACCACCACTATCACACCGGTGCCCAGCTCGGCCCGGTGGGATTCACGAGTTCCGGCTCTTTCATAGCCAGGCCACTTCCCGCCATCAACGGCGAGTTTCCGGTTCAGCAGGGAACATTCGTCGCGCCGGGCGCGCCCGCAGCGTTCTGGGTCGGAACCCGTGTGAAGTTCTGACTACCGTGAGGTTCTGACTACGTAGATCTCGCGCTGAGCCCGACGACAGGCTGACTGCGAGCACTGCCTCTCCCACCCCGTCCGGCCGCCGACCGGGCCAGCCGCTCCGATACGCTCGCGCTCGATTCGGGCGGAGAGAACAAATACCCTTGACCCCACTTGCAGTTGATTGCCTTCAGTTTGGCCAGCTCGGTCGTTGTTTCGATTCCCTCGGCTATCACATCGAGACCGAGTTGCTGGCCGATGTTGACGATCGCTCGGATGACGACCTCGGTTTCCTTTTCGGTTCGACCTCGCAATAGGAACGACCGATCGACCTTGATGCGGTCGATGGGGAACCGGTGCACGTAGCTCAGCGAGGAGTGGCCCGTTCCAAAATCATCGATGCTCAACCGGAAGCCCTTCGTCTTCAATTGCTCGAGCGTCCTCCCAGCAAGCTCCGGGTCAATCATCACATTGCTCTCGGTGATCTCGAACTCCACCTTGTCCGGCTCAACTCCGGCTTCCGCGACGATCACTCCAACTTGCACAGCGAGATCGGGAATCGCGAGCTGTCGTGCGGACAAATTCACGGCGACCCGGATCTCTGCCAGCGTGGGGTCGATTGCATGCCAGCGGCGAAGGTCGGCGCAAGCCTGACGAAGGACCCAATACCCGATGGGCACGATGAGCCCGGTCTCTTCGGCTGCGGCGATGAACTCGAGGGGGCCGACGACGCCCCGGATCGGGTGCCTCCAGCGGAGGAGCGCTTCGAGTGTTTCCACTCGCTCGCTTTCAAGCGAAACGATCGGCTGGTACTGAAGCTCCAACTCGTTGCGATCGAGCGCCCTGCGCAGGTCGGTGTCGGTCTGAAGCCGAACCCTCGCGTCCTTGCGCATGCCCGCGCTGAAGAGCTCCGTGTGGGACGGACCGAGACTCTTCGCCCGATACATCGCGGTGTCTGCGCCGCGCAACAGGTCCGCCGCGTCACGTTCTGCACCACCGCTGACCGCAACACCGATGCTAAGCGAGGCGAAGATCTCGTCGCCAGCTATCTTGAACGGGGCCGAGAACGCACCGTGGATCCGTTCGGCAACTCTCAGCGCTACGCCGGCTTGATCGATGCCGCCCAGAAGCACACCGAACTCGTCGCCGCCCATGCGAGCGACAGTCGAGCCAGCCACCGCTGCATCGCGGGCGTTGCTGTCGCCGAGACGCGCCACGGTGTCGCCGCTGCGTAAACATCCCTCGACGCGCTGCGCGGCTTGAACCAGCAGCGCGTCTCCTGCGTCGTGCCCAAGACTGTCGTTCACGATCTTGAATCGATCGAGGTCCAGAAACATCACCACGACCTGGAATTCTGGATGACGCTTCGCGTGCTCCATCAGGCGACCGAGCCTGTCCATGAACAGCACGCGATTCGGCACGCCGGTCAGCGCATCCGCCACCTTGCCTTCGGTGATGTCGGTGAGTGAGCCGGCGATCCGAGTGGCTTTGCCGTCCGCGGTGCGTACGGCGATGCCTCGCGCCAGAACCCACAAGTACGATGCGCGCGGTCCGTGAATGCGGTGTTCACACTCAAAATGTGCGGTCCGCCCCTCGAGGTGATCGTTGAACGCTGCCTTGAGGCGCACAAGGTCGTCCGGGTGAACGCGCGAGAACCATGCATCAAGCGATGCGAGGTCTTGTGACTCACCATACCCGACGACGGCCCTCCATCGGGGAGAGAAGTAGCCTTCTTCGCGATCCAGCTTCCAATCCCAGATCCCGTCGTTTGCTCCCTTCACCGCCAGCGCGTAGCGTTCTTCGCTTTCCGCGAGCGCTCGTTCGGCTTCCCGTCGTGCGAGCTGCGTTCGGATTCGTGCGATGGCGACGGGCATGTCCACCGGCTTGACCACGTAGTCGTTCGCCCCGAGGTTCAGCGCCTCGACGATGTCCTCGCTCTCGCTACGCCCGGTGACCATGATGATGGGCAGGTTCGCCGACGCGTGCTGGGCGCGGACGATCCGAAGGACCTCCAGCCCGCTCATGTCGGGCATGTGCGTGTCGAGCAGGACGAGGTCGTACGGCCTGGACGCAACCAAAGCCACGGCCTGGGGTCCGTTGGACGCCGTTTCGACGGCATACCCGCTCCTCAGCAGTCGGCGAGCCAGCAGATCTCGATTGGCCTCGTCGTCGTCGACGATGAGAAGGAGGGGGAGGAGGGCTGCCATCAAGCTGTGTTTGGGGTGTTTCGGCGCTGTCGCTTCGGAGTCCCCGCCGCCGCTAAGCGCATGAAATATCAATATTTTCTCCGTCTGGCGAAACGATTATCGGCGTCGCAGGGGTGGGTCTTGAGGGGCAACCCCAGGGGAGGGGATGGCCAACTGGCTCCCGGGTGGGCCATGAGCTGGCAACGAGCGCCCCGAGCCGGCGGGAGGCGTTGGGCCAGGCAGGTTCTTCAACCCCCAGTAGTTTCTACAAGGGCAATTGCCGTAAACCTATGATTCTTGTAGCCGGAACGTGGTCTTCCTTCTTGCAGTTCAAGGTCCCATAGACGTTTTCACCGAGGAGGTGTGGGATGGCGATTGGCAAGACGACAGCACTGGCCTTGGGCCTTGTCGGCGGCATTTCGCTTGGGATCTGGATCGGGGCGTCGGTGGTCGGCCACAAGGCAGCTATCGACAAGTTGTCCGCGCCTGAGGCGGCGCAGGTCTCGGCCGCGCCGGAGCCCCAGCCCGTTGCGACAGTTCGGCGAGTGAGACCGGCACGACCAGACGAGGTAAAGGTCAACGTCGCCGCAGTCTCGATTTCGGCGCCCGAGTTGCACGAGCGTTTGAGGCCGCTCCTCAATCGCGGTGCAGACATGACGGTGGCGTCAGAGGGATTCCACGACGCCGCGCAGTTTGCAACGGTAGCGCATGCTGCACGCAATACTGAGGTGCCCTTTCTGCTGCTGAAGCATCGCGTGCTCAACGAAGGCAAGTCGCTCGCGGACGCAATCCGCGTCTCGAAGCCTGACGTTGCGGCCACAGTCGAAGCCGACCGAGCACGTGCCGAAGCGATGTCCGACATCGCGGCGATCGCAGGTTAGCGGCACATACCGAAGGCTCTCGAGGGATTTGGGGGGGATAATGGTGAACCTTGCCCCCTCCGGATCCCTCAATCGATTCAGGGTCAGATCTTCAGAACGCTATCGCGCGGTACTGGGGATACACGAGCTTCCGCCCTCTTCAGCGCGAAGCCATGGACGCAGTGCTCGCTGGCCGCGATTCGATCGTCGTGCTTCCGACTGGCGGAGGGAAGTCGCTTTGCTTTCAGGCACCCGCCGTGGTGCATCAGGGTCTCGCGCTGGTTGTCTCCCCGCTCATTTCGCTCATGAAGGATCAGGTCGACACGCTCGTGGGCAACGGCGTGGCCGCCGGGTTCTACAACAGCTCACTTGCGCCGAGCGAGAAGGCAGAAGTCGTGGCAGGCCTCCGGCAGGGACGTTACAGGCTGCTCTACGTCTCGCCCGAACGTCTCGTCGGGGAGGGTAGCGACGGCTTCATAGGTCTCCTGTCCTCATGCGGCGTGAGCTTTGTGGCGGTGGATGAGGCTCACTGCATCAGTCAATGGGGCCACGATTTCAGGCCCGAGTACCGTCAGCTCGGACGGCTGCGCCAGTTGCTCCCTGGCGTGAGCGTTCACGCGTACACCGCAACTGCGACAGCGCGAGTACGTCGGGACATCGCCGATCAACTCGGCCTGAACGATCCACACGAGTTCGTCGGCTCGTTCGACCGTCCCAATCTTGTCTACCGCGTGCTCGCCAGAGCGGCGCTCAAGCGTCAACTACTCGACGCTTTGGAGCGCCATCGTGGTGAGGCTGGAATCATCTACTGCACCTCACGTCGCGAGGTAGACGCACTCTCCGCCTGGTTGACGGGAATCGGCACACCCGCGCTCCCGTATCACGCGGGGTTGTCTGATGCGGAGCGGAACCAGCATCAAGACGCGTTCCTCAGCGAGCGCGTGGATGTCATCGTCGCCACCGTCGCCTTCGGTATGGGCATCGATCGGTCGAACGTGCGGTTTGTCGTGCATGCCGGTGCCCCGCGGTCCGTCGAGCACTACCAGCAGGAGTCCGGGCGAGCGGGGCGTGATGGGCTCGAGGCGGAGTGTCTGCTGATCTACTCGACAGCGGACTTCATGAAATGGCGTGTGATGCTCGAGCAGAACGGCGAGCTCAACGACGCCACGCGCAACCTTCTGCGACAGATGGAACGCTACGCCGCAAGTGTCGGGTGCCGGCACCGGCATTTGAACGAGTACTTCGGCGAGCGGTATCCCAAAGACGGTTGCGGCGCGTGTGATTTCTGCCTGAACGAGCTCGAGCCGGCAGAATCGCCGACCGTGCTCGCGCGCAAGATTCTCTCTTGCGTTGTTCGGGTCGGTCAGCGCTTTGGCGCGATGCACGTGGCAAGCGTTCTCCGCGGCCACGCCTCGGAGCAGGTGCTCGCTAGGGGACACGACAAGCTGAGCACCTTCGGGTTACTGGGGCAGGCCTCGGTTGCTGAGGTGCGCGGATACATCGAACAGCTCATTGGACTCGGCCTTCTGCAGTCAACCGACGATGCGTATCCGGTGCTCACGCTGACAGTGATGGGGCTGGCGTTGCTCAGGGACGAGACGAGCTATCCAGGCCTCACGCTCGCGCGCCAACGCGTGCCGCCGAAGAATGCACCACGGGTGCAGTCGCGTGTCGAAGCTGAGTCGTGGCAGGACGTGGATCGCAATCTGTTCGAGCGGCTCCGCGCCATACGGCTGGAGATCGCTCGCGCACGCGGCGTGCCGCCGTACGTGATCTTTCATGACGCAACTCTTCGCGAGATGGCCCGGCTCCGTCCCGCATCGATCGATGCGCTTCTGAAGGTGAAAGGCGTGGGCGCGCGCAAGGCCGACGAGCTCGGCGGCATCTTCCTGTCGGCCATTCAAGGACACTCGTCGTAATGCCCTTGGTGTCTCTCGACCATGTGTCGATCGCGTACGGCCACCTCCCCCTTCTAGACCAGGCCAGCCTGCAAATCGAGCCAGGCGAGCGAGTCTGCATCATCGGCCGCAACGGTACAGGCAAGTCGACGCTGCTCCAGATCATCAGCGGCGATCAGGACGCGGACGCGGGCAGCGTCTGGCGCCAGCCCAGCCTCCGCACCGGTCGGCTGGTGCAGGACGCGATGCTCTCGGACACGCGTCCGGTGTTCGATGTCGTATCGGACGGCGTCGGCGACCTTGGTGATCTGGTGGCCGCCTATCATCACGCGGCCGTTGAAGTAGCCGAGCGCGGGAGTAGCGCGTCGCTCGAAACGCTCGGCCGGCTTCAGCACGAGCTCGACGAACGCGACGGGTGGCGTCTCGAGCAGCGAGTGCAGCTGATCCTCACGCGGCTGGGTCTTCCGGGCGACACACGCGTCGACACGATGTCAGGCGGCTGGCGGCGTCGCGTCCTTTTGGCTCGCGCGCTGGTTGGCCAGCCGGACCTGCTCCTGCTCGACGAGCCAACGAACCATTTGGACATCGAGGCCATGCTGTGGCTCGAGACCTTTCTCGCCGAGTATCCCGGCGCGGTGCTGTTCGTCACGCACGACCGAGTCTTCCTCCAACGCGTCGCTACACGGATCGTGGAGCTCGATCGCGGCCGATTGACATCGTGGCCAGGCGACTACGCGACATTCCTCCGCAAGAAAGACGAGTGGCTCGCGAACGAGGCTGTGCAGAACGAGAAATTCGACAAGCGTCTTGCCGAAGAGGAAGCGTGGCTGCGCCAGGGCATCAAAGCTCGCAGAACGCGCAACGAGGGCCGGGTCCGCGCGCTGTTTGCAATGCGGGCCGAGCGTGCCGCCCGCCGGGAGCAGCTGGGTGCGGTTCGGCTGCAGGTCGAGGCGGCGGATCGCTCGGGTCAAACAGTGCTCGAAGCGAAGAGGGTCGAGAAGTCGTTCGGGTCAAATCCGATTCTGCGAGGTTTCTCGCTACGCGTGATGCGAGGGGATCGCATCGGACTCATCGGAGCCAACGGGTCCGGTAAGACGACGCTGCTCCGCCTGCTCATTGGCGAGTTGCCGCCGGACGAGGGTGAGGTCCGGCAGGGAGCCAACGTCTCCATCGCCTACTACGATCAGCAGCGCGAGCAGTTGGATCCCGAGCGTACGGTGTTCGACACCATTGCGGATGGACGCGATACCGTCACGGTCAACGGCCGGGAACAGCACGTGCACGGCTACCTGCGCGACTTCCTGTTCTCCCCCGAACGCGCGTCGTCGCCGGTCAAAGCACTTTCGGGCGGCGAGCGAAATCGCCTGCTGCTGGCACGCCTCTTCACGCGGCCTGCGAACTTGCTCGTCCTCGATGAGCCAACAAACGACCTCGACATCGAGACGCTCGAGCTGCTGGAGGCGCGGCTCATTGAGTGGTCAGGCACGTTGCTGCTCGTCAGCCACGACCGAGCGTTCATCGACCACGTCGTTACGAGCACGCTCGTTTTCGAAGGCGGCGGGCTCGTGCAAGAGTACGTCGGAGGGTACGAGGACTGGCTGAGACAAAGAAGGGCGCTGGAGCCCTTGCAGAAAGCCGACGGTCGTGAGGTCCAATCGCTGCCAGCATCACCTGCCCCGTCCGCGACGAAGGCAATCCGAAAACCGTCCTACCGCGAGCAGCAAGAGCTCCAGCAGCTGCCAGGCCGGATCGAAACCCTGGAACTCGAGCAGCAGGCCCTGAACGCCCAGATATCCGATCCGCAGTTCTACACGGAGTCCGCTGACACGATAAGCCAGGCGATCGCCCGCTTGGAGGTTCTGCAGGCCGCGCTTCTCGACGCGTACACGCGCTGGGATGAGCTCGACTCTGGGACAAAAACCTGAGGAGTTCCTTGACGGCTCGGGCGTGAAGGTCTAGCTTAGCCAGACTGTTCTGGACTCGATGATCCTCAGAACGTGGAGGAGTCGCAATGATGAATACCTTGGTGTGTCGCGTTGCACTCGTGGTGATGAGCGGGCTCCTCGTCAGCGGGTACGACGGCTTGCCAGCAGCCGCCGCCCGCGGCGGACGTAGCGCCGGCGGTCGCGACGCAGGAAGAGGTCGGCGCACTCAAGGCCGAGGTCGAGCGACTGAAGGGGCTTGCGCCATCCGCTTCTGTTGCCATGGCCGACGTTGGGTTTCACTTTTCCAACCTCTGGTTTGCCGCACAGAACAAGAACTGGCCCCTGGCAAACTATTACTTCAGCGAGGCGCGGAATCATGTGAGATGGCTCATTCGGATCAACCCGACGCCCAAGGGGCCCGAGGGCACCCCGGTCGATTTGAAGGGGATCTTCGACGGCATCGACACGTCGGTTTTTGGCGAAGTCAAAGCTGCAATCGACAAAAAGGACGGCGCACAGTTTGTCGCCGCGTACAAGAAGACGCTCGAAGCATGCTATCAGTGCCACAAGGCTGTAGGCCGACCGTACCTTCGCCCGATGATCCCGAAGGATCTTCCGCAAACCATCATTAACCTTGATTCGAGTGCGAACTGGCCTGAGTAGCCCCCATCTATGGCAAGTCTGATTGAAGCGATCGGCGTCAAGCGCAAGATGTTCTTCGAATTCGAAGGTGCTCCGTATCACTGCCTCGACGTCGAGGTTTCGAAGCCGACGGCTCGCGGCGGGCAGACGCTAGTCCGCCTGAAGATGCGAAACCTGCTGACCCGCGCCGTCTTCGACAAGACCTTCAAGGCCGGCGACAAGTTCGGCGAGCCGGATCTTGTGGCGATTACGGCGTCCTATCTGTACGGCGACGGGCAGGGGCACCACTTCATGGACCAGGAGACCTTCGAAACCCTCACGCTTGGTCCGGACGTGGTCGGAGACGATCGCGAGCTTCTGGTGGACAACCTAATCGTCCAGGTTCAGAAGTACAACGGCAACGCCATAGGGCTTCAGTTTCCACCCCACGTGGAGTTGACCGTGACCTACACGGAGCCGGGTGTTCGCGGTGACACGGCGAGCGGAGGCGTCACGAAGGCTGCCACACTCGAGACTGGCTTGGAGATCCGCGTGCCTCTCTTTATCAAAGAGGGCGAAAAGGTAAAGGTCCACACCGAGACGCGGGAGTTTGCGGGCCGAGCGTAGCGGTCCTTTATTGGTCGTAGGGCGAGGCTTGAGCCTGCCGCTAGCCTATGCCCTGAGGTCGTAACACAGCAGCCGTGGGCCCGTGCGATGCAGCGTGTCGCGCGTGTTCTGAGCGACGTACAGCAAGCCTCGACTGAGCACCGGTAGTCCCCACGACTCACGCGCCGCGAAGAGCCACGCGCGCGACACTTCCTTGTAACCCTTCGGCGTCAGATCCATCCAGAGCAGGTGCCCCAATTCTCCCAAGCACAGAAACTGCCCGTCCGCTGCCAGCAGCGAGCCACGGTAGGTTCCGAGAACTTGTTGGCGTCCGCCGCTTCCAAGAGTCTCCATCCATTCCGGCGTCTCTCGCCACACGACCTTCCCAGTCGCCGCGTCCACACATGCCAGCGATGCGTCTGGTTCGTTCCGGCCGTCGAACCCGTACAAGTAACCGTCGCGGTGAATGGCCGTATTGAAATGCAGTCCAAATTCCTGGGTCGTCCACACGACCTTGTGTGTGAAGTCTGGCTGTACCTCGACGAGTGCGCTCCCTGTGCGATAGCTCGCCGAAATGAACACCTTGTTGTCGAAGACCACGGGGCAGGACGCGTTGACCGACTCTCGAGTGCGGCTGCGCCACGGAAACACGAAGTCCACTCGCCCATTCGCGGGGTCGATCGACATGAGTCCGCCACTCGGCGGATCCGACTCGCCTCCTGCAAACACGAACACGCGCCGCTTGCCGTGGATCACTGCCGGAACGGGTGATGCGTAGCTTGGTCCCCACTCCTTGCCGGCACGCCACACCTCGCGTCCCGTCGCCTTGTCCAGCCCCATCACGCAGGGCCCGCCGGGCGCGCCGACATTGACAATCAACAGTCGGCCTTCGATGAGCGGAGTCGATCCAGTCCCAAAGAAATCCTGCTTTACCTTGTATTCACCCAGCAGGTCATGTCTCCAGACCATCTTTCCCGAGCCAAGGTCGAGACAGTGCAACTTCCCTTCAGCGCCCACCGTGTACACGAGCTGTCCATCGATGACCGGGCTCGCTCGCGGTCCGTTGTTGTATCCGAAACGGTCCTCGAACACTGTTGGATACCGGAAACGCCAGTGGCTCGAAGCAGTTTCAGGATGCAGACACTCGACGATCTCTTCGTTCTCCAGTCGATGCAGGAACACCAGGCGATCGCCGACGATAGCGGGCGACGCGTAGCCGGTTCCCCTAGGAAACTCCCAGACGGGCGGGGGTGGCAGTGTCCGGCTCAACCTCGTTTCCGGGGACACCCCGTTATGGGAGGGTCCAAGAAACGTGGCCCAATCGCCAGTCGCAGCATCCTTCCGCAGCGGTTTGGGCTTCCCGAGAAGGCTCGCTTGGCCGAAGGCGGCGCCCACCGTCATCGCTTGCCCTGCGAGCGCCTGTAGCAGCGAGCGCCGTGACATCAAACGGGGCACGCCGAGATTCTATCCGGGCGGGCATTCTTTCCGCGCACGCTGAAGCCTGCGCTCTACAGGCACAATAAAACGTTCTAAAATGAACGGTTCATGATCTCCGTCAGCGGCGTTTCAATGCGATTCGGCTCCAAGATTCTCTTCGAGGACGTCTCGACGACGTTTTCCGGAGGACGACGCTATGGGCTCACGGGCCCCAATGGCGCAGGTAAGTCCACGTTCATGAAGTTGCTCACGGGCGAGTCGGAGCCCCAACGCGGGACAGTCGTTCGCCCGCGGAGGCTTGGCGTCTTGCGCCAGGATCAGTACGCCTTCGACAGCTATCGTGTGATCGACACTGTGATCATGGGGAACCAGCGGCTGTGGAGCGCCCTCACGGAACGCGACGAGCTCTATGCGCGCCCCGATATGTCCAACGAGGACGGGATGCGCCTTGGCGAGCTGGAGGGCATCGTCGGCGAGGAAGACGGCTACTCGGCGGAAAGCGAAGCCGCTGTGCTGCTACAGGGTCTGGACATCCCGGATGCACTTCACGGGCGCACCATGGCCGAGCTGCAAGGTGGGCAGAAAGTTCGTGTCCTTCTGGCGCAGGCTCTGTTCGGTCGTCCCGAGGCACTGCTGCTCGACGAGCCGACCAACCACCTCGACCTCGACTCTATCCACTGGCTCGAGGATTTCCTCGATCGGTACGAGGGAACACTCATCGTCATATCCCACGACCGGCACTTTCTCAACAGGGTGTGCACCCACATCGCCGACATCGACTACGAAACGATCATTACTTACACAGGCGGCTACGACGACATGGTGGTCGCCAAGACACAGATCCGAACGAAGATCGAAGCCGACAATGAACAGCGAGAGAAGAAGATCGCTCAGCTCAACGACTTCATCGCGCGGTTCGGCGCGGGGACCCGAGCCAGCCAAACGACGTCCCGGCGAAAAGAAGTGGAGCGGCTGCAGACGACCGAGCTGGCTCGGTCCAACATTCAGCGTCCGTACATCAAGTTTTCAACCCGACGACCGTCTGGCAAAGTCCCTCTCGAGTTCGAAGGCGTCTCGAAGTCGCACGGAGGGACGCCGATTGTCAAAGGATTTGGTGCGATCATCAACCGCGGTGAGAAGATCGTGCTTGTCGGCCGCAACGGCGTCGGAAAGACCACGCTGCTCAAGGCTCTGCTCGCGGATGCGCCCGACCAACCTGCCTCGCCTGCCGACATCGACCGCGGCACGCTGCGCTGGGGCCACGAGGTGTCGGTCGGCTATTTTCCACAAGACCACACGGCTGCCATCGAGAAGGGAATGACTGCGGTCGAGTGGTTGCACCGCTTCGATCCCGATTCGTCGAGGCAGGAGATCCACGGGCTGCTCGGGCAGATGCTCTTCAGCGGCGAGGAAGGGCTGAAGCCGACAGACGCGCTCTCTGGCGGCGAGACCGCACGTTTGCTGTTCTGCCGACTGATGCTACTGAAGCCAAATGTGCTCGTGCTCGACGAGCCGACCAACCACCTGGACCTGGAGGCGATCAACGCGCTGAACATTGCACTCCAGAAGTACGAGGGCACTGTTTTGCTCGTAACCCACGACGAGGATCTCCTCGAAGAGGTCGGCACTCGTGTGTGGCATTTCGAGAACGGCCGGATCATCGACTTCAAGGGGACGTACGAGGAGCTCTCGGCTTCACTGACCTAGTTCTTCACGATCGTCCCGCCTTCAGGCTCTCCAGTCAGCCAGCCGCCCGTGAAGCCCGCCCGCCGGAATCCATCAACGACAAACCGACACCGGCGCATCAGACGCCATGGCAGACCTGAAAAGTAGTTCTCGATCATGAGGACGACCGGACCTTGATCCAGTGCGAAGTGCGCTCGCGAGACCCAGCCTCCCGGGCGCGGTGGGGACTCGGGCCACGTCGGGTTCATGCTGCACACCAGTCCGTATTCGTTCGCCGTCTTTGGGTAGTGGTCCAGGCAGTGCTGTAGGGTCGGCAACACGATCTCCGGAGCGAAGGGAAGAGACGCGACCACCGCCCAAGGCGCGAGTGTGCCATCGTCGGGCCCAAACGGCACGCCACGTGCACGATACCCGAGGAATCGCTGCGTGACACCGTTCACTCGACGTGTGGCAGGTCCTGGGCCATTGCTCGCGGTGATGCCCCACAAATGCGCGCCGTATCCTGCGAAATGCTTCGGATTCCTGATCGCATAGGCCTGCTGCACATAGGTCGCGCGGCGGGTGTTCTCAAAATAGTCGATACCGTGCGCGCGCATGAATGAATCCTGAACGCCACGGAAATCGAGCCAGGCGTGCGACAGCTGGTGCATGAAGAGCGGTCCACCGTACAGGAACTCGTGCCCGTACAGAGTTCTCCATCGGTACGTCGACGTCCACGCCCGATAGCTCTTTTGCGGCAACGCATGTGTGGGCGAGCCCAGGCCGAGCACGTAGAGCACCAGCGCTTCGTTGTAGCCCTCCCAACGATAAGGAAGGAACCGGCGCTCCGGAGTCCAGCCGTGGGTCACGGTTGCGCCGCCGTTCTGGGCCCAGCGCCAGTCAACACGGCAGAAGAGCTTTTCCGCCAGCTCTCGTAACTCTCTTTCGAGAGCGGTGTCCTGGTCGAAATAGGCTGCAGTCGCGAGGATTCCTGCCAGCAGGATCGCCGTATCGATTGTCGATAACTCGCACCGGGATGCGCGGCGACCAGTGCTCACGTCGAGAAAGTGATAGTAGAAGCCGCGGTAGCCGGTCGCATCGGCGTCTGCATTCTGCGCGCTGTTCCAGAAGAAGCGAAGCGTTGTGGCGATCCGTTCGAGCGCCTCGGCGCGCGTTACGAAACCGCGCTCCACGCCTATCGCATAGGTCGCAAGAGCCAGGCCGACGCCGGCGATGCTCGCGGGCGAGGCCGCCAGTGTGTTGTCGGGTATCAACCCGTTCTCAGGGTTGGTCTCCTTCCAGAAGTAAGTAAACGTCGCTTTCTGAAGGGCGCGCAGCCACTCGTCGCCCACGCTGATGCCGACACGCGAGCCGGTCGCGTCAGTAGCCGGAGAACTCTTCAGCGCGTATGTCGCTTTCATCTACAGCCTGTTGCCTGAGCATGTCGTGTAAGCCATTGACCATCGCCGGAGGTCCAGCGATGTAGTAGATGGGTGAAGCCGTGTCGCTCAGCTGTCTGGACAGCATTGCATGATCAATCACTCCGGTCTCTCCGTTCCAGGTTCGCCGCGAGGTAGCCATGTCCGTCATCGTAGCGACCAGCGTGAAACGCGGATGCTTCTTTTCGAGTGCTTTAAGTTCGTCGAGGAACGGCGCATCCTCCGGTCGCCTATTCGAGTAGAAGAGGAACAGACGGTGCGGGAGCTTCTCTTGTGCCGCGTGGAGGAGCATGCTCCGAAACGGAGTGATTCCGATCCCGCCCGCAAGGAAAACAGCCGGCCGCGTGGCATCGTTGTGAAGCGTCAAATCGCCGGATGGACCTTCGAGCGTCACGGCGGTACCGATGGGCATCGCCTTCAAAACACGCTTGAAGGCCGTGTTGCGCATACGGGTCGCGATCATCAACGTGTCTTCGCCTGGTCCGCTGGCGATTGAGAAACTGCGTATGTTGCCTTCGGCGTCCGTCTCCGAAGGATGGAGCAGTGTCATGTCGAGGAATTGACCGGCTTGGAACACCCACCCCGACGGTATTTCGAATCGAAACGCCATCGTGCCGTGGGCGACGTCGTGCCGACTGCACAGTGACCGAGCTCACGGTCATTGGGGCGGCTATGGTTGTTTTGTCATCACGAGCCAGCGAAACCTCAGGCGACCGGCCAGGCTCAGCCGGTGTTTCAGGACCACGAATCTGGCTCTTCGGTAAGTTGTCTTTGCGATACGGCGCGTCTTCCTTCAAGCCAATTTCGAGTTTGTCTTTCCACGTCATGCGCTTCTCCTTCAGGACCGCAGTGCGTCCCAACCTCATCGGGTGACAAGGGTCGAGCTACGTGAGCGGCATACCACTCTCTAACTGTCCGCTCTTGCACACTCCGGACCACTCGAGTTCGTGTGGAGAATCGCGTGTCCCTTAGACGATCACGTGGGGGTCAGGATGGATTCGATTGCCTCGAACAGATCCCGACGATTGAAGGGTTTTGACACATACGCGTCGGCTCCGGCGGCCAGACACCGTTCGCGATCGCCTTTCATGGAAAGGGCGGTCATCGCGATCACCGGAACGTGACGGCCATGCACTGCTTCGCGGGCGCGAAGTCTTGTGAGCGCCTCGAAGCCGTCGAGCACCGGCATCTGCATGTCCATCAGCACGAGGTCGAAGGCCCCGGCCTCGAGTTGACGCAAGGCTTCCTCGCCGTCTGCCGCAACGACCGCGTGGTACCCGGCCTTTTCGAGCAAGCCCGTGGCGACTCGTTGATTGACGGGGTTGTCTTCGACCAGAAGAATCCGATTCTTCGCCGGAGACTCCACGGATGTCTTCGCCGCCACCTGAACGGCTCGTGGAGTGCCGCTGCCCTTCGCACGGCTGAGGCGAGTAGTGAAGTGGAACGTCGTACCGATACCCGGCTCGCTCTCCAGCCAGATCCGTCCCCCCATCATCGCCACGAGGCGCGCAGAGATCGTGAGGCCCAGGCCAGTGCCCCCGAAATGGCGTGTCGTCGAACCGTCAGCCTGTGCGAAGGGTTCGAAGATCAGCGTCTGCTTCTCCTGCGGGATCCCGATCCCTGTGTCGCTCACTTGGAAGTGCACGCGGAGATCGTCGTCGGTCGTGCGATCTGTATCGAGTCGCAGAGCGACGCGGCCCTTCTCGGTGAACTTGATGGCGTTACCGAGCAGGTTCAGTAGCACTTGACGTAAGCGGCCGTGGTCGCCCACCACCATGGCCGGCACGTCTGGACGGATGCTGCAGACGAACTCGAGACCCTTCTCGTCGGCGCGAATCGCCAGGGCTTTGCAGCTTCCCCGCACTGCGTCGTGCAAGTCGAACTCAACCGGATCGAGGTCGAACTTCCCGGCTTCGATCTTGGAGAAATCCAGGATGTCGTTGACGACTGTCAGGAGCGCCCCCGCGCACGTGCTGACGGTGGTCAAGTACTCCTTCTGTTCTGGCGTCAGGTCGGTTTCGAGCGCCAGCTCCGTCATTCCCATGATGCCGTTCATCGGTGTACGGATCTCGTGGCTCATGTTTGCCAGAAACTCGCTCTTCGCTCGACTGGCTTCCTCCGCCTTTACCTTCGCGCTCGTCAGCGCTGTGTTGAGCGCGGTCAGTTCCTGGTTCTTCGCTCGCATTTCCTGCGAGAAGTGCTCTTCGCTCCTCCTTAGGGCCTCTTCGGCTCGACTCCGCTCGGCCTGGTGGGTTGCCTCCGAATGCCAGTGGGCCAGACTGTCGGTCATGTCGTTGAAAGCGTTGGCCATAGTCATGGCCTCGGAGCTGCCCCGGACGGGGACGCGCCGAGTCCAGTTTCCGGCGGCGATCTCTCCGGCGGCTTCCGCGATGTCCCGGAGGGGCTTGCTGAACACCATGCTGCCCCCCACCGAGAGCACGAAGGCGAACGCTCCGATCCACAGGAGGTGGAACTGGATCTGATTCAGCGTGTCTTGCGTCGGCTGCCAGTTCTTGAGCAGCACGAGCGACGCTGACCACTGCGGTTGCGCCCCCGGGGTCAACTCGTACTCTCGGCCGACGTACTTCGAGCGCCCGAGTTCAAACCACTCGAGTTCGGCGGTCTGTCTCGGTCGAGTCGAGCCAGCTACTGAACGCAACAGCAGCTTCTGACGCTCGGGGTCAAGGCTACTGCCGGAGGGCCGACCACGTGACAGCAGCGTCACGTCGGAATGGGTCAGCTGCGCCAGTTCACGAGCGACACTGTCGTCGAGCCGATAGCCCACCGCCAGCGAGCCGAGCACTTCCTCGGCGAACATGGCGGGCTCGAACACGGCCAGATAGATCCCATCATCCATCGCCACGACGGCGCGGTTGGCCTGACCAGTGAGTCCCGCTGCGATTCCCGCGAGTAGATCCGGTGGCCGCTCGACTTCCTCAGGCCAGTTCGCCTGCCCAACCCATCTGCCGCTGCTATCAGTGACGACCAGGAAGTCTGCCGTCAGGTTTTCACGGTAGTGCTCCGCCAAGGCTTGGACCGTGGCCCCGTCTGCCGCAATCACGGGATCGGACAAGTGCGCGCGAAAGACGGGCAGCTCGGCGATCAGACGACCTTGGCTGGATGCGAACCACGCCCTGTTCTCGACCAACCGATCGAAGGCGTCCTTCGCGGCCTCGTGATCCAGCTGGGCGCGCTGAAGCGCGCTGTCGGTGATCACGCGATTGGTCGCGATCAGCATCCCACCGACCGCGGCTCCTGCGACGAGCGTCACGCAGAGCAGCAGTCGCGTCTCAAAGCGTCGATGCCATGCCAGAGAAGGAGGATTTCCCACGAGATGGAGCCGAGTTGACCTAGCGTCGGACCGTGAAGGTGATGCCGAGATCGAGCGATGACTCCGCGGGCGCCCCGCGCTCCAGCTCCCGAATGATGTTGATGTGGCCGACCAGCATGGACGCCAATCGGACACGAGCGCCCGCGGTGTAGCGCTTCTCGAAACTCGAGAAGCGGCCGGCGAGATAGTCAAGGCGCTCCGCGCGTGCGACGGCGGTCACCGGCCCCATGAACCGCCGGTGCACGAGGACGTCCGCGTAGCCACCGAATGTCCGCGTGCCGTCAAACGATCGCCCGTCGATCCACTCGCCGCGGGCTTGCACACCTCCATACATCCAACGCCCGTCGAGACCTAGGAATTCCGTGTTTCCCTGTGCGAACGAACGCGTCTCGGCGGGCTGAGTAAGGATGTAGCTCCCGCCCACCACAAAAGGCCCAGCCGAGCCCTGAACGCGAGCAACGCGATCGAGTCCCTTACGCCGCCGATAGAAGTCCTCGTCTTGAGGAGCTCCCAGGCTGGCTTCAACGAAGAGCCTGGGCGTGCCGACAAATCCGCTCGCGCCGCCCTCGAGGAAGTTGTTGGAAAGCGCCCAGTATCCTCCGTAGCGGATGAGAGGCGCCCTTAAGAATCCGGCGTATCCGTGGTCGCTCCGGCTGTAGATGCCGAAAGGCGTGCGATAACGTCCTAGACGCACACCCGCAATGTACGGCCCGCGCCGCATCGTCTTTTCGGCGTAGACCTCCATTGGGCGGATGCGGTGGTTATATGGATACGCAGACCCGAACGCGTCCGACTGGGGGCCCCACACGTCTGCCCACGTTCCCTCCACGTAGAAGCGCCAATCGGCCGGCCCCTCGCCGAAGATTCTGAGCTGCGAGCCCGCCGCGTTGACGCCCTCCGTCGAGTGCCCCACCGTTACATCGAGCTCAGAGATGACCGTCGGCGTCTGCGCCCCGAGCGGGCAAGGGATCGCGGCGACAAAGAGCACCGTCGCTGCGAGCTGTTTCAGGGCCATACGACCTCCAAGGCCCTTCCCACCTCGACGACGACCGACCCGCTCAGAAGTGATGCGGCGCCGGCGCGCCATGCCTGGTATGTGTAGGTGCCGGGCGGAACCGCATGGATGATGAACTTGCCGGCTTCGTCGGAGACCGCAAAGTACGGGCTCGCCACAGCCATGATGTAGGCGGCCATGTGGGGGTGGATATTGCAATAGAGACGACTCAACGCCGGGCGGTCGAGCGTGATGCGCTTGCTTGCACCGGTTGGGTAGAGTCCAAGGTCAAAGGGTTTGCCGTTGGTGAACGAAAAGACGTTGTGGAAAACGCGATCGTTGTTCGGAAGCTCGACCACCGATCCCACCTGTGCGGCAAGGACCCGCGGGTAGAACTCCATATTGCGCTGCTCGATCACGAGTTTCGATACAGGTGCTCTTGGGGCGTTCGGGACGTCCAACCAGACGACGACGTTGGCTGCCGGCCGCCCTGCCGCTCGTGAGCTGCCTGACAGGTCCGCTACGTCGGCACCCGCGCTTGCCCGAATACCAGACCCGGCAAACCCCAAGAGTGCGAACAGACCAAGGGTCGCCGGGAACATGTGTCGCATGTTCGTCCTCATATGAAACGTCGTGAGAAGCGCCCCCGCACTCGGCCTTTCTTGGGGCCTGCCTGGATGCGTCGTGCCTTCCAGATCGCGGGCTTTTCAGGCCACTCCTGCAATCGGCCCGTCGGAGCCTTTCTTTAGCAATCGACGATGTTGATGGCGGAAGGGTATGCGGGATTCACTGCCTAGGTGACTGAAACGGAGGTCGCCGGCGGCTGGTCAACCACAGGCTCGCTCAGTCGGAATTTGGACAGCCGGGCGATGTCGTCGCTTGGCTGGGTGCCATGCGAACGACCTAAAGCAGGAGCGCCTCGACGCGATGAGCGTGCACACCTTCAGCGCACGGCGACCACGCGAACACGGTGAAGCGACGGTCCTGAGATGCGACGAGCGCGATGGATTCGCGCTGGTCGTGCACAAACTGCGCTGCGGACGAATGCCGCGTGCCACCGAGTTGGGCAGGGGTAACGACTGACGGGGCGCCACCCTCAATCGGCTCGGTCAAGGTAACGGACTCCACGAGTGGCGAGCCCCGGCGGCGCGTGATCTTCGCACCGAACGCGAGGAGTTCGTAGGCGTCGGTGAGGACCGTCGCACCGTCCACCGCGGTCAGTCCCGCGATGGCGTCCACGGTTTCGCGAAGCGCTTCCTGCCACACGTCCGCCAGCTTTCCACCTCCGGCTTCGCGCATCACCGCAGCGAGTCCGCGGTATGGCGGGGACACTGCGTAAGGAATTGGGTGGACGATCGATTCGCGCCATGCATCGTTTCCGGCCGGGACGATGAGGAGCATTCCGCCGCGACCGTGAGCGCGTATCGACACCGACAGTTGCACCAGCACGTTGACGGATCCGGCCCAGGAAGATGGGGAATCAAATCCGAGCAACGACGTCAACAGTGCCGGACAGTCGGGCAGGCTCGACGCGGTGTCGTCGACCACTTTGATCTGATCGCCTTCGAGCACGGCCACGTTGACGTACTTGCCGGATCGCTCACCGCGATGATGTTTGACGACGAGAAGGCCGGGATCGACGACCTCAACCACGAAGCAGAATGTGGGGATCGTGTGGGTCGTTCCCCAGACGCACAGCTCATCGTCCTGGTGCCAGACGCCCAAGTGGATCCCCGCGCGTTCGACGACGGGCGCAACTCTAGCCAGCACCGCGGGGCTGAGTGGCAGTGGACGCTCGAACCTGAGAGGGTGCGCATCGAGCCTGGGCGGAAGATACGCGATCGAGATCTTGGGCACGTAGCCCTCTTCCCGCCGAAGGCTCGCCCAGAACGTCGCGTTGATGATGTTCTGAATGACTGCCGCATCCGGAAGTGGCGCGACCAGCGTCTCGCCCCGAAGGCGCGCATCGTTGAGATGCCGCGCAAAGTACGCCGCCACCTTAGGTGCGACGAGGCGAGCGGCTTGGTATGTGAGTTCTGTCAATATCTCGGAAAAAGGATTGCGGCGGTAAGGTTCACGGTCTACTTCCCGGTGGTATTTGCGCCCGGGGCTGACGAGGCTGCAAACAGCCGTTTTCCGTCCTTGAACGTGATACTCGTCGCGTTCGCAGTCGGGGAATTGTTCCGCGCCTGGAAACCGTCGACGACGACGATGGTCCCGGGAACCAGATCCTCTTTCCTCCATCCGCGTCGATACAGCGCGTTCGCCCCGCCTGTCTCGCATGCCCAGTTCACAGTCTTGCCGTCTTTGCCTTTTACGTTGATGTGGATCCACGCGTGGGGGTTGGACCAACGCATTTCGGTGACCGTGCCGGTCAGCTTGATCGGTTTCGTCGCATCGTACTCGGCGGAAAACGAATGATGCGCGACCACTGGCAGCGCTGTCAGCGCCACCATCGCCGCGATGATGGCTGTGAACCGGACTCGTTTCATCGTGACTACCTCTGATTCTTCGACTTCGCTCGCGCCGCGTCTCTGATGTCTTTCAAATGCTGCAGGTCCTGGTCGTCTTCGTGACAGGCCACCTCGAGCAGCTCATCCTTCTGCCGGTTGAGCGGAATGGCAATTGTCCAGGGGCGCGTATACACCAGAGGGTCGGTGACCGTGGCCTCATAGTTGATTCTATCGGCATCGACCGGCCTGAACCGTTCGACGACGCGCTCGGCGTGGCTGACTATTTCACCAACCTCATTCAGCCATGCCTTACCGTTGAGATTGGCTGTCTCCACGATCAACGTATCGCCTTCCCATCGTCCGACTGAATCGCCCTGCCACAGGCGCATGCTGTCGGGAAGGTGGGGGCGGCCGTCAATCGGGATCTGCCGCCATGACATTCGCTCGTGGAGAATGACGACGTAGCCGGCCGGCTGGAGGATCTGCATGGGAGAGGGCACGTACATTGACCGAGGGACGCCGGCAACGAAACAGTGGGCGGTCGGGTCGTCGTAGCCCCGCTCGGGGAGCTTACGGTCTTCCTGCTCGGCCCTCGCCCAGGGCTGGAGGGGAAGCTTCCCATCTGGTGGATCGATGATGATGCCGCGTCCTTCTGGAGTCAGAAAATCAGTCGCGTGCGTTTCAAGACCGTAGTTGCCCCCGCCCGCGTCGGGCATGTAGTAGCCCTGCAGATCGGGCTTACCGTCCGGCATTCGGCGAATCGGCTCTCGCTTCGTCTCGGCCTGTTTGTCCCCACCTTGGCCGCTCAAGCTGGTCCAGAGAAGTGGGACGCAGAGCGCCACGACAACGGTCGCGACCGCGGACACTTGTGGAGCGCCGGCTTTAGCGAGCGCAGTAGCAAAATTCTTCATCTCAATTCCCCGACGAGTCTTGTGCGGGCGCCGAGGGTCCTGGGTACCACGTGCGCGGGTCGCGCTCGAAGGCACCCGTGGCCTCTTCCAGTTCTGCTTGGCATTGATATTCGAGAATCCGGTCCATGTCCTTGTGTCGGTGGAGCGGCATAAAGATCTTCCACGGTCGCGTGAAGACCTTCGGGTCCTCGATTGTGACCTCGTACTGAATCGTATCGGCGTTGGTCAACGTGTACCGTTCGACTAGACGCAGTGCCTCGCTGTGGAAATTGCCCGCCATGTCGAACCACGTCTTCCCATTGTGACTGCCGACGTTGACGACGAGCGTGTCGCCGTCCCAACGTCCCCGCGAATCGCCCATCCAGAACTCGATGCCTTCGGGAGCGGGGGCTCCACTTGTGTGGATGATGCGATAGACCTGCGACCATTCGAATGTGATACCGATGTGGTCGCGCGTCTGGAAAATGTGGAACGGCCATTCCATGTACATGATCCGCGGCACGCCCGGCAAGAAGCACTGGGCGAGGGGGTCGGCCGTCTGCCGATTCGCGGCGTTTTCGAGCCTCTTGGCTGCAGCCCAGGGCTGATACGGAATCTCGCCACCCTCGACGACGCTCCGGCCGGCTGGCATCCCGAGACGCGCAACGTGGTCTTCGAGGTTGTACGAAGCTCTATTACGGACCTGCCAGATGCCCTGAAGATTGGGCCTGCCGTCGGCGGTTCGGGGAATGGTCCCATCAGCCGGAAGACGCTGCGTGCGCGCGCACGCGTGTGCGAGCAGCGCCAATGTCAGGGAGCACACAGCGATCGTCTTCGAGGAATGCGAGAGCACCCGGCATTGTAGAATGCGCCACTCGGAATCTGAAACAACCGGAATCGTCCAGGAAGGAAACGAGTTGTGGTCGAATTCAGACTGATCCTGTGCCCGATCGACCTCGGTGAATCATCCATTCGCCCGCTCGCGCATGCGGGCAGTCTGGCCAGGTGGTACGACGCCGGGATCACAATCCTCCACGTGGTACCGAGCTTCGAGCCGATGCAGGTCCAATCGGGCAGCTACGGGGACCCCGTTCGGATCATCAATCCGATGCCGCATGAGGCCGTGCTCGACGAGATACGCCGGGTCGGCGATGCGGCTGGTGTATCTCGCAACGCCTACGTCGTCGCCGAGGCGGGCGACCCTTCGGCGGTCATCGTAGACAAAGCGCTCGCGGGCCCCGCCGATCTCATCGTCATGGGAACGCACGGACGTCGCGGTTTCAGGCGGCTGCTTCTTGGGTCGGTCACCGAGGCGGTGCTGCATCACGCGCCGTGCCCCGTCCTTACCGTGCCACCCCACGTCAAGGCAGCCACGTCGGCCGACGTGACGTTCGAGCGCATCTTGTGCCCGATGGATTTCTCGCCGGCGGCCCTGCAGGCCTTTGGGTTTGCGCTGGACCTGGCGAGGCAGTCGAACGGGAAGGTCACCTTGCTGCACGCGATCGAATGGCTCGCCGAGGAGGAGCCTCGCGCCCTCGCCCACTTCAATGTTCCGGAGTATCGCCGGTATTTGCACGCGGAGGCGATCGAGCGCCTTCGGGCTCTCGTGGCCGATGAGCCGAACGCGGGCGACATCGAGCATGTCGTGGTGATCGGTCGGGCCTATCGTGAGATTCTCAAAACCGCCGAGTCCACCTCGGCGGATCTCATCGTCATGGGTGCGCAAGGGCGCGGAGGCATCGGACTCGCCTTGTTCGGCTCGACCACGCAGCAGGTCGTGCGTGCCGCGGCCTGTCCAGTTCTAACAGTAAGTGGCGCTGGCGTGCTCTCGTAGAGCCGGTCCTTTTGGACCGCCCGCCCCGTGCATCGCCCGTGCTCGCCTGCGACTTCTTCGTGACCGTGACGGCCGGTTCCGCCGGGTGTAAGCTCGGTGGCGCTTCAAGCGAGGTAAACACATGGCCAAAAGACGGGACAGCGATCAGAAAGACCAAAGACTTCCGGGCGAGAAGGCCGTTAGCAGGCGAGATTTCGTCAAGACAGGAGCTGCCGCCGGGGTAGGTGCTGCCGCCGGCGTCGGTGGATCCGTCCTGTCGACGTCGGGAACGGCTCTGTCGCAAGTGTCTCCCGCAGACGCCATTCGATGGACCTACGAAGCGGATGTCGTTGTCATCGGAGCAGGGTGCACCGGGCTGCCCGCCGCTATTCGAGCACGGGACCTTGGGGCGTCCGTGATCGTCGTCGATCAGAACTTCGACCCCGGCGGCAAGATGCTGCATAGCGGCGGACAGATCTCTCTTGGCGGCGGGGATCCCCTCCAGTTGAGAGACATCGCAGGCGAAGGCGACAAGGAGGGGTTCGTCACGGCTCCCCGGCAGCAGACCGTGGCGGAACTGACCGAGGATGCTGACTTCCTGTTCAGCGACCATACCGACTGGTCGGTCATGGACGCCGCGGCTCAGGCTCCCTACCGGTACAACGAACGCGACCTGCATCGGGCGTACGCCGACAACTGCTACGCCACGAGGGAATTCCTGATGGCGAATTATGTCCGCATGGGCCGCATATCCGGCACGCACGGCAATGGCGGTATGTCGCGCGCCAGGCGGGCTGTGACCTTTCTCATGGAAGGTGCCAAGACCGACATCAAAGCCGGAACGGTCTCGACACAGGACGCCGGAATCGCGGGCAAGAGCTCGAGTCACTTCGCGCCACGGCTGATGGACGACGGAACCAAGGTAGCGAGTGCGGGCGCCCGCGCGAATGGCGCCGCACTCTCTAGGCCGTTGGAGTTCAGTGCTCGGGAAAAAGGCGTCCGGTTCATACTCAACCGCCACATGGACGAGATCATTCGGGAGCAGCAGTTCTCGGGCAGGGTTGTGGGTATCAGGGCCAGCTATTCGCCGAGGTTCGATCCGCAGACCGGAGTGCGTTTGGAGAGCCTCTGGCAGAACGGCAACATCGACGACCGCACTGAGACGGTCTTCATCAGGGCTCGCAAGGCGATCGTCATTGGTGCCGGAGGTCACGGGGCCAATCCACAGTTCCGCAGCATGTTCTACCCGGCGTGGAGAGAGCCCGCGTTCGTGTCGAGCGGCTGGGCTCTTTTGGGACCACGCGGTCAGGATGCAAGCGGGATCATCGCGGGAATGAGGATCGGGGCGAACCTCGCGGGGATGCAACAGAATCTCTCTTACGGGAGCACCTTTCACATCCCGGGAAACCTGGCCACGCGCGATCCTTACACTGACATGCTGCCGGGCCACCCGACTTTTCCGTTGCGGGGATCCACGGGCATCAACCTTCGCAACGAATCTTTCCAACACCTGATCGTGGTGAACCAGGTAGGCAAGAGATTCTTCAACGAACTTCTTGTCACAGACAGGAAGGGTGGCGCTGCCTTTCCGGCCGGGCCCGGTAAGGGCCAGCCCAGGTCGGGGCTCCACCACGTGCAGTTGGATTGGCGCAATGCGAGCGTCGAAAACATCCGGACGACCTATGCGGAGCCCAATAGCATTCATGCCGCCTTGGCGATGAACGAGGGTTCGAAGGGTCCAGACTTCTTCTCCGGACCGATTTGGGCGATCTTCGACCGTGCTGCTGTGGAGCGTGACCGATGGAACATCGATCCACCCTTTACGTCGCCGACTAATGGCTTCTTCTTCCGCGCCGACACCATCGAGGAGTTGGCCGCCAAAATCCAGGCGGGCCACGAGTTCCAGAGGGTTCCGCTGAGGTATCTGGCGGAAACGGTGGCCAAGTGGAACTCGTACGTGGACAAGGGAAGCGATCCGGAGTTCTCGCGTGGGCTAGACGCCCCGATGTACAGGATCGACACCCCGCCGTTCTATGCGGCGACACTGTACCCGGTTTGGCACGATTCGTACGGTGGTCTCAGGATCAACGGACGGGCCCAGGTGATAGACATGCAGGGCGAGCGCATACCTGGCCTTTATGCTGGCGGGGAATCAAGTGGTGGAGGCAACCAACATGGCCTAGGGAGAGCCCTCGTCCATGGCTACATCGCAGGCTCGAACGCCGCCAACGAAACCACCTAGTCAGCAAAACTCCGGTAGGCCTCCCAACCCCATCGGAGTACTCCCATTGGTGCGAGAGCGAATAGGGGTAAACATGGCTTCGCAAAGCGGCGAGGTGCGTGGTCACATGACGTGTGCGGTTGACGTCTCTCCCGACGTTGTCGATGCTGGGGCAGAGATGACGCTGCGGGGTAAGGTGTCATGCTCCCCGGCATGCGACCTGCGGGGTCACATCGTGTTGGTCAAGGACCAAGCCGGCACTGACGCAGTCAGCGTTGAGTTCACCATATTCGATGGTGAGACAAACGAAACCGGTGCGTTCGTCGTGAAAGCACCGGGCAAGGTGGGGACATATACGTGGTTGGCAGTGTGTCCTCCAGTTGTGAAGGAGGGCGTTTCATACCTGGACGCGTCCACACCGATTTCGTTCACCGTCAAGGCTCACACAACGAACGTCGTCGCGTGGGACATACCATCGACTGTTGTGGTTGGCGAGAGATTCAGGCTGAAGGTTGGGATCAAGTGCTCGAGTGAGTGCCAGCTCACGAACACCGACTTTGGAATTTACGACCACGAGGGGGCGAAGGTGGCCGCGGGGACGCTGCCTGGCGACGGCTGGCCAGGCACGACCGCCTTATACGTTGCGGAGGTCGAACTAGAAGCACCGGCGACGGAGGGCCTCTACACGTGGAGCGTCAAAGGCCCGGTGTCAGATGGCGGGATCCCGCACGCTGAGGGCTCCGTCAGTTTCGGAGTCAGAGTCGTCAGCCATCCAGAGTACCTCGTGACGGTCGAGACGGTCGACAAGGTCAATCAAACGCCCCTCAGGGGTGCTCGTGTGGTCATGCACCCATACAGGGCCGTCACCGACGAGCGCGGCGTAGCGGAGGTGCGGGTGGCGAAAGGCGCGTACAAGCTCTTCGTCGCGCAGACCGCATATCTCACGTTCGGCCTGCACATCGAGGTGACGGCGGACATCACGGCTAGAGCGGAGCTTGATTTGGAGCCAGTGCTTGAACGCAACTGACCGTTCCGAAGTGGCGACTTAGGGCTGTCGATCCAGCGCGCGCTACTTGGCGCGGCCGGTGAATCCCTGAGTTAGCATCGGGATCCGGTAGATCGTCTTCGCGTTGTTCCTCACACCATCTGGGGTCGTGAACTCCTGCCCATCCGGACCTAAGGCGCCGCTTCCGACGACGTACAGAGTCTTCTTGTCTGGTCCTGAGAAGGCAACGCTAATCACGCTTCTCGGCGTCGGAATGAGGCCCAAGTAGTTTCCGTCTGGGCTGAAGACCTGGACGCCCGGTGCTGATGTGACATACAGGCGGCCGACCGAGTCGATCGCCATGCCGTCACCGTTGCCGCCAGCTTCAAGCCTTGCAAAGTCGCGCCGGTTCGTGACCGTACCATCAGGCTGAGTATCGAAGGACAGGATTCCCCCACCGTTGGTGACATACACAATCTTCTCGTCCGGGCTGAGCATGATCCCATTCGAGCGGATGTTGTCGCCGAGGGTCGTCACCCTACCGCCATTGTTCATGTAGTAGGCTCCGCCCACAGTGAAATAGACGCCACCTCTTCTGTCGGCCACGAGATCATTGAGGCGCCCAAGCGGCTTGCCCTCGAAGCTGTCGGCGAGGACCCTTCGTTCTGGAGCGAGGACACTGACCGCCGTGGGCTCCGTGCATTGAGCCGGCTGCTTGCCGGGGTCGGTGCAGGTCCGCTCGACCGCCAAAATGCGTCCCTTGGAATCGATTGCGATTGCGCCCGTGCCGTGAGTGTCCTGGAGAAAGATCGACACTCCGTTGTTTCTATCGAGCTTGCTGATCCGATTGGGTTGCTCCTGCGCGAACAACAGGCCACCGTCACTCGTGCCGACGATACCGTCGGCATTGTTGGTGCCCTGCCAGGCCAGCGTCCACGTTGCACCAGCTGCGACGACTCCTGGGATCTCCTTGACTGTGACCGCTCTGATTCCCTGCGGGGTTGCGGCACCGCGTTGAGCGGAGACGGGCTGGCTGAGGGCGAGCCCCAAGGCAAGAAGACACGATCTCGTCACGAACACGACAGTCGGATTCATAAGGCCGATTATCGCCTGGCACGTCCGAAAGGACGTGCCCAACGAGCCTGCTCTCACTCCGGTCGCAGCGCGTTGATCACATCCACGCGGGAGGCGCGCGCAGCCGGCACGATCGATGCGAGGATGGCAGCCACCACGAGAACCGCGGCGGCGCCGACGAGCTGCAGTGCTCCTGGAATTCGGACGTCCTCGATGTAGCCGCCGGCCAATCGCGCGAGGAGAAATCCCCCGATAGCCCCTGCCGCAATGCCCACACCGGCGATCGCCGCGCCTTCTTTCAGGATGCCCGTCAGCAGATCCTTCGGCTCCGATCCGATCGCCAAGCGGATGCCAAACTCGCGGGTCCGTGCGCTCACTGAGAACGCCAGTACACCGGCAACGCCCACAATGGCGATCATCAGTGCGACCGCGGCAAAGCCGCCGAACACCAGGGCGTTCAGCCGGTTCGGCGCGAGCACCTCCGCTCGCACGTCCTCGAGGGTTGCGGCTTGCTCCACAGGCTGCTCCGCCGACAGTTCGCGAAAGATGCGTGTGATTGGAGGGACGAGGCTGTAGGGATCTGTTCGCGCGTGGACGAACAGACGTCCGCCGCCGATCTCCTGTTCGAACGGGTGATACACGGTCTGGGCGGGACCAGGGACGACGTTTTCGTCGTCTACGTCTGCAGCGATGCCAACGATCCGCCGAGGGGCGGGGCTCACGTCGATGAATTTCATGACCGGATCTGTCCAGATCAGGCGCCGGTTCACCGCGTCCTGATTCGGAAACATCCGCTGCGCCACACTTTGGCTGACGATCACAACCTGCTCGGCGTCACGACGATCGGCCTCGTTGAAGTCGCGGCCCGCGATGATCGGGACTCCCAGCGCGGCAAAGAATCCTGGTGAGACAGTGCGGAACCGCGCGCGTGGATCCTCCTCACCGTCCGCCTTGGCGTATCCCTCGACTGAGAACTGGAAACCGGAACCAAAGGCGCCGGCCTCGCGCCACGGCACGATCGTGCCCACAGCCACGCGCTCCACTCCGGGCAGTTCGGTGATCCGCCGCATCGCTTCCTTGTAGAACGCGACAACCTGGTCAGGCGTGCGGCCGTAGGACATGACCGGTACGTGCATGGCCAGCACATTCCGCGTGTCGAACCCCGTGCGCGCGGCCTGTAGCGCAAACAGCGTGGTCAGCAGCATTCCGGCCCCCGCGAGAAGAACGAACGACGCGGCGATTTGCATGACGGCAAACACACGCAGCCGGCGGTTGGTGCCCGTCGTCAGCCGAGCACTGCCGTTCGACAGGCCGAAGCCGTTCGTGGCCTCCGTGGAAGGCAATCGTGGGACGAAGGCAAGTAGCACTGCGGCGACGACCGCCAGGCTGACACCAACCCATAGCAGGTTCGCATCAACGGTGACGTCCAGCGCACGGACCGAGAAGCGCGCCGCGTATCTGGACAGGATGGCCAGCATCGGCCGCGCAATGATGACGCCGAGCACCGCGCCCGCCCCGCAGAGCAAAAGGCTCTCCGCGAGCAGCGTTCGACGAAGCGCGCTTGACCGCGCGCCCAGCGCCGCGCGAACGGCAAGCTCGCCTTCGCGCCGCACCGAACGCGCCAGAATCAAGTTCGCCACGTTTGAGCACGCGATGACGAAGACGAGCGCGGCCGCTGCGAGCAGCACCAGCAGGACCGTCCTCGCCGGCGAGGCAATCTGATCGCGCAAGCGCACGGCGTCGATTCGAAAGCCAGCCTTCGGCGAATAGGCTTCTGGATGTTCACTGAGGATCGCGCCATGGGCTGCGCGCAATTCAGCCCGTGCGGCTTCGAGCTCGACGCCAGGGGCCAGACGGCCGAAGATCTCGGTCATCCGATGGACACGCCCGTCCACCATCGTCGCCGACAAATGATGGGGACTCGTGACCACATTCGCGATGATCTCGGTTTCCGCCGGATATGGGACTGACGGTTCCACAACGCCGACGATCGTTGCCAGTCTGGTGTCGAGCCTCACGGTCTTCCCGATCACTGACGTATCGCCTTTGAACGCCGTCGTCCAGAAGCGATGCGTCAGCACCGCGGCGCCAGCCGCTTGGGGTCCGTCGTCGCTGGAGTTGAGGAGCCGGCCAACCACAGGGCGCAGTCCCATGACGTCGAAGTAAGACCCGCTGACGACTCCGGCGCTCACCACGCGTGGTTCGCCGAGGCCGACCATCGTGAAGCCGATCGTGGAGAAGTCGCCAAAGGCCGTGAGCCTCTTCACGCGTGCGCGCAGATCCTGGATTTCCGGGACCGAGAACGTCGCGTTGGCCACGCCGATGCCAGGAGCACTCTGACGGATGTACACCAGACGATCCTCGTCGCGGTTGACGAGCGGCCGGAGAAGGACGCCTTGAACGACGCTGAAGATGGCGGCATTGGCGCCGATGCCGAGCGCGAGTGTGAGGACCACGGTTACCGTAAGCCCTCTGACTCTGGACAGCGATCGCAGAGCAAAACGCAAATCAGTGATGAAGCTCATCAGCACCCTCCGCACCCGTACTGGCGAATCCCTGCCCGGTGATCTGTAGTCGAACGAGGAGCCCCGAGATCGACACGTCAGTCGCCGTTTGCCCGTTCCCGTTCCACCAGCACCCGTCTGAGAATCTTCCCTGAGGCGGATTTGGGAATGCTCTCGACGAAAGCTACTTTGCGGATGCGCTTGTAGTGAGCCACGTGCGTGTCCACAAACGTCATCACCTCTTCGGCCGTGAGTGATTCGCGGACGACGATGAATGCCTTGGGCCGTTCGCCAGCCTCCTCGTCACGCACTGGAATGACGGCAGCGTCAGCAATCTTGGGGTGCTTGAGGAGCAGCGCCTCCAGTTCAGCCGGCGCCACCTGATATCCCTTGACCTTTATTAGCTCCTTCAGCCGATCGACGACCTCGAGGTAGCCGTCTTCGTCAACGACGCCAATATCACCAGTGTGCAGCCATCCCTGGGAGTCGACCGTGCGGGCGGTGGCCTCGGGGTTGTTGAGATAGCCCTTCATCACCTGCGGGCCGCGGACCCAGACCTCACCGCTTTGGCCGACGCCAAGGTCCGTATTCGTCTCGGGATCGACGATTCGGCACTCCGTGGATGGCACGAGCGGGCCGACTTTGCCGGGCCGCTCGCCCCCGGGGGCGGTGTAGTGCGTGGCGGGGCTCGCTTCGGTCATCCCGTAGCCTTGGCGAACGCGAACCGACAGGCGCGTTTCGACGGCCTCGGTGAGCTCTTTTCCTAACGGCGCCGCAGCGGAGAAGAGCCATCGCACGCCAGAGAGGTTGTAACGATCCACCGCAGGATGTTTGGCGAGCGCGACCGCCACGGGCGGCACGATGTGGGCCAGAGCGATGGGCCATTCCTGGAGCACGCGAAGGAAGGGCTCCAGCTCGAAGCGCGGAAGCGTCACGATCGTTGCGCCCCGCATCAGGCCGAGGTTCAGGATGACCACCATGCCGTAGATGTGGAAGAACGGCAGCACGCCCATCAGAGCGCCTAGGTCGCGGGCCTCGATGGCATCGATCTGCACGAGGTTCGCCACGAGGTTCCGATGGGTCAGCATGACGCCTTTCGGTAATCCTGTTGTGCCAGATGAATACGGCAGGACCACGACGTCGGTAGCGGGATCGATGGTGACCGAGGGCGGGTCGGCATTGACAGCGATGGACGCGAGGGACGCGACGCCCGGTGTCGGGTCAATTGTCACGATCTCGATGGGTCGTGCGGCCGTTGCCGCCGCGAGGCGTGCCCGCTCAGCGAGCGCGGCCGTCGTGATGAGCATCTTCGCATCAGCGTCTCGAAGCTGAAACACCAGGTCCTCTGATGTGCAGGCGGGATTGACGGTGGTGAGGATCGCGCCGAGACACGCGACCGCGTGGAACACGACCGCGTACTCGGGCATGTTGGGCGCCCAGATCGCCACGACATCGCCCTTTCCGACTCGACGCGACAGCCCGGCGGCCACGCGGCGTACCTGTTCGCACAGTTCGCCGAAGGTCAGGACACGCCCTGACGCTCCGTCCACGAGCGCGTGGCGGTCACGGTACGCCTGGGCGCCCCCCAGCACCACCTCCGTGAGCGTAAGGTTCGGCACCGACACGTCGGCAAACGGGCTCTGAAAGGGCATGATGCTCCGAGCCGCAGATGGTTGACTTCCACGAGCCGGTTGTCAAGCGCATGTTCTGCGACGAAGATACGAAACGAGCGCGCACGACGTGTTGCGCATGAACGGTGGACCCCTTAGAGAGGACTGACATGCGGAAAACTGTCACCTTTGCAAGCTGCCTCGTCGTCCTGTTCTCGCTCGGCGGATCGCGGGCTTGGGCACAGGTCGGATCAGAGGAGATCCTCCGCGAGCTGGCGTCGCTGCGCGCGGAAGTAGGTCAGCTCCGTCGCGAGCTCGACGCGCTAAAGGGTGGTGGGCCGGCTCCACGTGCAGTTGATCAGCCTGCAGTCGATACGCAGCTCGAGCTGCTGAAGACACAAGTGTCGGAGCTCGCACAGACGAAGGTGGAGTCCACTTCCCGGTTCCCTCTCAAGGTCTTCGGCACCATTCACACGCATGCCTTCTTCAACACCGACAATCCAAACTGGCTCGATATTCCCAATCTCGCTGGGCCGTCTGTGGCCGATTCGGGAACGTTCAGCGCCACGCTGCGGCAAACGCGAATCGGATTCACCGCCGACGGGCCGACAATCGGATCGCTCCGAACGAGCGGCGTCGTGGCTCTGGATTTCTTCGGCGGGATTCCTGGCTTCGCGACAGGTCAGGTGATGGGATTGCCGCGCTTGCTCGTGGCATTCGCACGCGTGCAGGGCGATCAAACCGCAGTGCAGGTTGGCCAGGACCACATGCTCCTGGCCCCGCGCGACCCGACATCGCTGAGCGGCTTCGCGTTTCCTCTGCTGTTTCGATCGGGAAATCTCTACCTCCGCGCGCCTCACGTCCGCGTAGAGCACAGCTTCTCTCCAATGGCCCGCATAGCAGGCGGCATCATTGCCCCAATTGCGGGCGATGTGGCAGGGGAGGACTACCGGTTCGTGCCCCCTGCGCTGGGCGGGGAACGCTCGCAGCGTCCAGCGTTCCAGGCGCGGCTGGAGTTCGGAGCCTCGGACGCCGAGGCACCAAGGCGCGCCAACGTCGGCCTAGGCGGTCACTACGGGTGGGAACGACGGCCCGCAGGGTTGGTCGAGAGCTGGGGCACCGCGGTGGATTTCGGCGTGCGGCGTGACGTGATTGGCTTTGCCGGCGAGTTTTTCGTCGGTAGTAACATCGACATGTTTGGCGGCGCGCTTGGCCTCGACGCGCGGGCGGCGGGCGGTTGGGCCGAGTTACAGCTCACGCCCAGTGAGCGGGTCTCATTCAACGCGGGAGGGGGCATGGACGAAATCCGCGACGGGCAGCGTGTGTTGTTGCCGAGACGGCGCAATCGTAGCGCGTATGGCAATGTCGTGTTTTCGTTGACGCCAGAGGTACAGGCGTCGTTTGAGTATCGATGGTTAGGGACCATGGTGGGCCTCGCGTCCGAGCGCAAGAATCACCATGTTGACTGGGTCCTGGCGTACAAGTTTTAGGATGACGCCGATGCCTTGGAAGATCTGTCCACTGCTCGCCGTGTGCGCGCTCCTGCCAGTGGTCGCAGACGCGGGTCCCGTGTCAGGAATGATCCGTACACAGACAAGCAAGGGCGTCTCGCCGGCGACCGCAATCGTTTATGCCGAGCCGATTGACTCTCCAGCGCCGAGTCGGCCCGGGCGCTTCATCCTTGGCCAGAAGAACAAGACGTTTCAACCACGAGTGCTCGCGGTGCCCGTCGGCTCGACCGTGGCGTTTCCCAACGACGATCTCGTGTTCCACAATGTTTTCTCGCTGTCTGGTCCTCAGCCGTTCGATCTCGGTTTGTACCGCGCGGGCGAGTCACGCGAGCGGACGTTTGCTCAGCCCGGCACCTACCGTGTGTTCTGCAATATTCACCCGCAAATGACGGCGATTGTCGTAGTGGTACCGACGCCGCACGCGACGTCAGCCTCGTCGGACGGTCGTTACGTCCTGGACCTGCCGCCAGGGAAATATCGACTCACTGCGACGTCCGAGCGGGCCGGCCGCGTATCAGTAGAAGTGACCAGCACGGCAGGAGCCGTGAGCGCGCCTGACCTGACTCTGGACGAATCCACCTGGGTGTTCGTGCAACACAAAGACAAGTTCGGAAAGGAGTACTCGACCGCTGCCTATAAGCGCTGACGAGGCCGAGGCGGAATCGCCTTCAGGTGGCGAGCCATCCACAAATACCCACCAATCGCGATCAGAGCCCAGACGAGCGCGACAATTGCCAATCCGGTGCGGATGTCGCTGAATGGCGCGACCGCCTCCTCGCGCGACTTGGCCACGATAGCGGAGAGCGCCGGTTCTTCGACCAGCACAACCTCACGCGCCGCGAAGCGCTGAACGCCGATCGTCACATCCATCGGTCGATCCGCGCGGCCGCCCTGCTCGCGCCACGCCTGCACCGATTGCCATGGGGCCTGCGACGATCGCAGTGTCGATCCAAGAACGGTCGTCGACAACAGAACAACCTCATCCTGCGTGATCTCTCTGAGGGATTGGGCGAACGCTTGGTCGACTGCTGTAGCGGCGACGACGTGGCCGAATACCACGCCTCCGGCTTCCGACACGGCTGCCGCTGCATGGAACAGCCGGCCCTCGACGCCGACGACGGACGGTGCCCCGTTCTTCGTGACCAGCGCATCGATCCAATCGTTTGCGGGAGCCTGCGACGCGGCCGCAACGTCATCGGTGCGCGCAAGCACCTGTCCATCCGGAGCGAGCGCGATGAGGATCGGTGCGTCCGGGTTCCTGGTCTGGTACGCCATGAGGAAGTCACGAATCGTCGCCCGGTCGGTTTCAAACAGAGCCTTGAGCTCTGGAAACGATGCGACCAGGCGCGCAGTCAGAGCAAGTCGGGTGAGCCGCTCGTCCTGAGCCCGGCGGACAAGTCGCTCCGCACGCGACAGGTCCGTCTCGATCACGTCGCTCACGCCACGCTCGACCGTGAGTCGTGTGTAACCCCACGTCGTCGCAACGACCAGGAGCAGCACTCCCGCTAGTCCCGCTCGCACCCATCGGGGCAGAGGGCCGAGCGCGGTCTGGCCCGACGCACCCTGTGACTCTGGGTTGATCTCCGGCACGCCAGAAATGGTGTCGAGATAGAACGCAACGTCGTGCGCCGACGACGGACGATTCCCTGGCAGCTTCTGCAAGCAGTTTGCAAAGATCGCTACGGCGGCCCGGGGCAGCTCCGCCGCGGCGGCGCCGAGCGGAGGAGCATCATCGCGGAGAATCGCCGCGATCGTCTCGGTGAGCGCATTCTTCGCAAACGGATGCGCGCCCGTGATCATCTCGTGCGCGACGACGCCGAATGCAAAGAGATCCGAGCGCGGCGTGGCGGACTCTCCGTTGAGCTGTTCCGGCGCCATGTAAGCGGGTGTACCTGAGGATCGTACCGACTTGTGTCAGGGCTTGAGTGACCTCTTGATCGGAGTGTCCGGCAGTTGCTTCCTCCTTCAGCGCGAGACCGAAATCGAGAATCTTCACGCGCCCATCACTCAACAGAAAGACGTTCGCCGGCTTGATGTCGCGGTGCGTGATGCCCCGATCGTGCGCGGCAGCGAGACCCCGGGCAATCTGAGTCGCGACATCCAGAGCCGCCCGCACGGGCAGAGCACCATTCTCGAGCCGCGCGCGAAGTGTCTCGCCCTCCAAGAGCTCGGTAACGACGTAGACCACGCCGCCTTCGCTGCCGATGTCGTGGAGAGCGAGGATGTTGGGATGATTCAGCGCTGCGATCGCTCGTGCTTCACGATCGAAACGGCTCAGCGCGGCAGCAGCATCGCCGACAACGGGGCGCAACACCTTGACCGCCACATCGCGCCCGAGTCTCGTATCGTGGGCCCGGTAGACCTCGCCCATACCGCCCGATCCGAGCGGAGACAGGATTTCATAAGGTCCGAGCCGCGTTCCTGGCAACGCTGTCATCGGCGACCAACCTGGAAACTATCACGATTGCTCTTCAGTGGCCGCCAGCGAGAACGCGCCGTAATTTGACCGCTCACCGGTGTCGTCATAGCATCCTCAACATCGGTTTCATAACAAAGAGGGAATGCTTCAATGAGTGTGGCGCGATCGACAGTCTCCGTTCTTGCCTTGGCCGGCTTGCTGATGGTTGGGACCTCGCTCGGTGACCTCGCCAACGCGCAGGGCAGAGGCGGCGGCGGGGGCGGACGGGGACGAGGGAACGTTCCTCCGACGCTGGGGCCGCCGCCGGGAGTACAGCCGCTACCCGTCGATCTGTTTACCAGCAAGAACTTCTATCTCGATAAGGAGCACTGGCTCGACAAGCGATACGCCCGGTGCAACACGCCGCGAGCGCTGACCGACATGGTGCGAGACCAGCGATTTGGCGCGTGGGGCGACTGCAGCCTCGATCGTGATACGTCCAAGATCGTCAGCCCGTACCCGTACAAGACGGCTGAAGAGCACTACAACGCACTCATGGCTGAGGCCCGAAAAGCAGGGGGCCCCACGATTCATACTCGGCAAACGCTGCCGAACTGGGATGGCCGGTATCGGCGCCTCGCGCGCGAGGAACAGTGGATCTGGGGCCGCAATCTTCAGACGGCGACCATGCTGTCGCTCCTGACGCCGGAGTATCAGAGGCGCATGGTTCAGCAGAACTACCACGAGGTGGTCAACAACTCGCCTCAGTGGATGGCGTCGTTTTGCTACCCGGAAGGCCTCATGCGATGGTGGGCCGAGGCCTCTTTGGGAGGCGACATTGAAGTCATGATGACGCCCCATCAGATCCAGTTTCTCAGCGGCATCGCCGATAACCTCCTTCGACGGGTCTTGATCGGGCGGCAGCACGTCCAAAAAGTGCCCCAGTGGTACGGTGAAACTGTCGGCTTCTGGAACGGCACCACGCTGGTCGCCTGGACGAGCAGCGTCCAGGGATGGACTCTTTCGCACTCGATGTTCGAATACAGCAGTCATCTGCAGATCATCGAGACGTTCACACCCAGCGCCGATGGCAAAGTGATCACCGTCGATTCGACGTTCTATGACCCTGACGCGTTTATCAGGCCGCTGCATACCGTCACGCCGTGGGAGTTCCGCACTGGCCTCGACCATCCGGAGGAGAGGTTCACGTTCGTGGAATGCAGAGTCCAGAGCACGATCCTGAACGGTCCCGACGGCAAACCAACTCAACTCGTGCCCACAGATCCTGGCTACATCGACTACTTCGGCCGACCCTGGGCGCAGAACTGGGAAGAACATTTCGAGCAAGGCTGGGTGAAGCCAGAAGAGAAATGACGCGCGGGGCAAGACAAGAATCAGAGGAGGAAACACACAGTGAGTAGAACCACGCGGAACTCCAGACTGGTTGTGGGCCTGCTTGGAGTCATGATGTTGGACATGACGGCGTCCCCGGCCTTATCGCATCACTCCTTCGCGATGTATGACCAGACAACCACAAAGACCATGACCGGAAAGCTCACCCGGTATATTCCAGGCGCCAACCACGCGCAGTTGATTTTTCAGTTGCTCGACGACCAGGGCAAACCGGTCATGAAGGATGGGAAGCCCGTGCAGTGGGGCGCGGAAACCGGCTCGGCCGCAACAATGGCCAGGCGCGGCGTCTCGCCGGACACGTTCCCGGAAGGTACCGTCTTGACCGTGCGAGTCTACCCGTTGAGGGATGGGCGCAATTTCGGCGCGCTTGCGGGGATGCTGATCAAGTGCGGTGCATCGTTGCCCAAAGGCGGTTGCACGAAGGAGACCGGTCAGAGCCTGATTGGCGACGACTTCGATGCACGGTGACCAGTTCACCGTGACGGTGCGCACCAGCGTCGCATCTTCGACGCTGCCACGATGTTCAGGTCGACGAATTCGGCTTCATGATCCGGGGCTTGACCGGTCATTTGACTCACTGAGCGAGCGTTGACGCGAGCAACTCAGCGAGCTTGTCATAGGTCTCCGCCGCGCCATGCTCCATGCCCGACTTGATGACCGCGTCGCGAATCTCCTGCGACGGGTAAAGCACTGTAGCTGTCAGGGTCGTTTTCCCGCGGTCCTCGGTCAGCACGGTCGTTACGACCGACTCGCCAGGGAAGTCGTCGAACGATTCGGTGTGCACGGAACGATTCGGCGGCGCGAGCTCACGGTACACGCCACGCATCCCCATGTCGGCGCCGTCGGGGCCGCGCACCACAAAGCGCCATGAACCACCGACTCGCAAATCGACCTCACAGACAACCAGCGAATGACCCCGTGGTCCGAACCAACGCTTGAGCAGTTCAGGCTTGGTGAAGGCGTCGAAGACGAGGCTGGGCGGCGCATCGAAGACGCGTGTCAGCACGATCTCCCGCTCGCTGGGTGTCGTGACCTTCAATGTCCCCGTGTTCTTCATCGCGGATCTCCTCTATCGCTTCTTTTGTCCACGTTTCTTGTCTCTGGTCTTCAACTCGTCGAGCAAGGTATCGAGGCGCTGGAAGCTGCTCTCCAACGACCGGCGGTATCCCTCCAGCCATTCGGTGGCTTCCGCGAGCGGCTTGGTCTCGCCCCGGACGGGCCGCCGCTGCGCATCGCGCCCGCGCGAAACCAGACCGGCGCGCTCCAGCACCTTAAGATGCTTCGAGATGGCTGGCTGACTCATCGCGAACGGTTCGGCGAGCTCCATCACCGACGCCTCGCCAGAGGCGAGCCGGGCCAGAATTGCCCGGCGTGTCGGGTCAGCTAGCGCGGCGAACGTTGAATCCAGCCTCTGAGGCGGGATTCGAGCATAACCAAGCGGTTGCATAACCCAATGGTTATATTAAACGCGTCAGCTGTCAAGCTCTGCCGATGAATCGTTCCGCGTTTTCGGGAAGAACTGGGATAGCCTGGAGCGTCAGACTAGCGGCGACCTAGAGGTCCTCGATACCCTATGCATTTAGGAAGTCGGTGCGATCGCTCGACATTGCTTCGAGCTGCGGCGGACGCGCCTCCACTATGACTGCCATCCTCGGTATTTCGGCCTTCTATCACGACTCCGCCGCCGCGCTCATCGTCGACGGCGAGATTGTGGCCGCCGCGCAGGAAGAGCGGTTCACTCGGAAGAAACACGATCACGACTTTCCGAGCCAGGCGCTCCGATACTGCCTCGCCGAGGGGGGACTCAAGCCCGAGCAACTCGACTACGTCGGTTTTTACGACAAGCCGTTCCTCAAGTTCGAACGGCTGCTCGAGACGTATCTGTCCTATGCACCGCGGGGGTTCAGTTCGTTCGTCAAGTTTGTGCCCTTGTGGATGAAGCAGAAGCTGCACCTGCCGCGTGAGCTCGCAAGCGGTCTGGAGGGACGGTACAACAAGCAATACGTGTTCACGGAGCATCACGAGTCGCACGCGGCCAGCGCTTTTTTTCCGTCCCCGTTCGAGGAGGCGGCCATCCTGACGCTGGACGGGGTGGGCGAGTGGGCGACCGCGACATGTGGCGTCGGGAGGGGCAATCGGATCGAGCTCACGCAGGAACTCCGATTTCCGCATTCGCTCGGGCTTCTGTATTCGGCGTTTACCTATTTCACCGGATTCAAGGTCAATTCAGGGGAATACAAGCTGATGGGCCTCGCGCCCTATGGTGAGCCGAGATTTGCGGCCCGCATCTTAAGCCATCTCATCGACCTCAAGGAAGACGGGTCATTCCGCATGGACATGACCTACTTCAACTATTGCGAGGGGCTGCGGATGACGTCACGAAAGTTCGACGATCTGTTCGAAGGGCCACCACGCGCGCCCGAAGCACATCTCACGCAGCGCGAGATGGACATCGCCGCTTCAATTCAGGCCGTCACCGAAGAAATCATGCTGCGCTGCGCGCGGCATCTGCACGCCGAGACCGGGATGTCCAATCTCTGCCTGGCCGGAGGGGTTGCACTGAACTGCGTGGGTAACGGGCGCATCCTGCGCGAGGGCCCCTTCGAAAATGTGTGGATCCAGCCCGCGGCCGGCGATGCAGGGGGTGCGCTGGGCGTCGCACTCTTCATCTGGCATCAGTTGCTCGAGAAACCCCGATTACCCTGTGCGGGGGACTCACAGCACGGATCACTCCTGGGGCCGCGCGCGGATCAAGCCGACATTCGATCGTTCCTGGACAGCGTCGGGGCCGTCTACCGGGAATTCAACGCAGACGAGACGCTCTGTGAGACCGTGGCGGATTTGATCGCCGCAGAGAAGGTGATTGGATGGTTCCAGGACCGCATGGAGTTCGGTCCGCGCGCGCTCGGCTCTCGCAGCATCCTCGGCGACGCCCGGAGTCCGCAGATGCAATCGGTGATGAATGTGAAGATCAAATTCCGCGAATCGTTCCGGCCTTTCGCCCCATCGATTCTGCAGGAACGCGCCTCCGAGTACTTCGACATGCGTCCCGACGAGGAGAGTCCCTATATGCTGCTCGTTGCGCCGGTGCGCGACTCCAAGAGGCTGCCTGCGGACGGCGTGCACGCGAGCCTCACCGGCATAGACCGTTTGAAGCAACTGCGATCGGTGGTGCCAGCCATCACGCACGTGGACTATTCGGCTCGCGTGCAGACGGTCGATTCCGTGCGCCATCGACGGTACGCGTGTCTACTCAAGACCTTCGAACGCAAGACTGGATGCCCGGTGATCATCAACACAAGCTTCAACGTGCGCGGCGAGCCAATCGTGTGCCGGCCGGAAGAGGCCTACCGGTGTTTCATGGCGACGAATATGGATGTGCTCGTGCTCGAGCGCTTCGTCTTGTTGAAGGACGAGCAGCCCAACGCTCGAGCCTTCGAGCGGGACGACTATCTGGCGCAGTTCGCGCTCGACTGACGGGGGGACGAGTCACCATGTTGAGTATCGATCGTCATCCCGCACCGCGCCAACTGCGGACGTTCGGCATGCTGCTGGCGATTTTCGTGCCAGTCTTTGGCGCCCTAGTCTGGTGGCGCACGGGCCGCATGGTGGCTCCGGTGTCCATCTGGATCGCCGGTGGCCTGCTCACGGCGATCTATTGGCTGATCCCGCCCGTCCGCCGGCCCATCTACGTCGGCTGGATGTACGCTGCGTTTCCGATCGGATGGACCGTCTCGCACGTGATGATGGCGATCATTTACTACGGGGTGATTACGCCAATCGGTGTCGTCCTGCGGGCAAGCGGGCGCGAACCGCTATTTCGGCAATTTGACCGTTCCGCCAGGACTTATTGGACTCGGCACTCCCCGCCCGATGACGTCGGTCGCTATTTCAGGCAGTATTAGTCACGACAGCTGAAGGAGACCCTGATGGATCCGCGGTCAACAGAGCCAGCCGGCCACGACGGTGCAGCGTTCGTTAAGGGGGCGCGCGAACAGCGCCCCGGACTCCTCGCTGAATTGATCTATTTTCTGCGAACCAACAAAAAGTGGTGGTTGACGCCGATCGTCCTTGTCTTGCTCATCGTGGGGGCCCTGATCTTCTTGTCAGGTACCGCGGTGGCGCCATTCATCTACACACTCTTTTGAGGCCGGGCTCGCCGTCGGGCAGAATTGGGCAACCTGATGGGCCCCTTCTGGTCCTTGAATCTTCGTGTGTACCCGCCATCGATGGTGATTCCGGCGTTCATCTCAACGCCATTTCTGCTCGGACGGTGAGGTAGATGCGGAACGTGGTGTTCGGCGCCGTGGCCGTCGTCATCGGATTGATCGTGGCGTTAGTGCTCGGCGAAGTGACGTTGCGAGTGACCAACCGTCCGGCGCCGGAGGTTATCGGATGGACCGGTGACGGTGGCCCAGGTGGGCGGGGCCGTCCAGCAGAGAAGAACGAGTTCGGATTTCGAGGTCACCACTTCGATGCCACCGCCGACGTTCGTATTGTCTTGCTTGGGGATTCACAGGTCGAAGCGGCGGGAACCGACTTCGAGGACATGCCGGAGGTCGAACTGCGCAGAGTCGTCGCAGAAGGCTCGGGCGCAAACGTAAGCGTCGTGTCAATTGGGAGCCTTGGGTGGGGACAAGATCAGGAGCTATTGGCCCTGGAAAGCGACATTGACGCGATACATCCGACTGAGGTCGTGCTCTGGTTCACGGAGAGCAATGATCTCTGGAACAACACGTTTCCTACACATCTCCCTAAGGACGGATTTCCGAAACCGACGTTCTGGCTCGAAGGTGCGGAGCTCAAGGGTCCGAACCTTCCGTGGCTCGCCAACTATCGTCCGCCGGGACTCTACCTCAAGCAGGCGATTCGCCGCGTTCAAGGCGCTTCGAAATACCCGACCGACGGCGAATGGGAGTCGCGTCTGCCTCCACCGTATCGCGCGATCATTCCAGCGCAGGGTACCCGCTCGCTGGTGCAGGTGCTGGCAGAAGGCCATCGGGTGAGAGTCGACGAACTGCCGTACTTCAGTTTCGAGAATTTCGACACCGAGAAGACGCACTACAGCGCGTACCTCGTTCCACAGAGTCCTCGCCTCACGTACGCAGCTGCACTGACGCGCGCGCTGCTGTTTCGAATCCGGAACCTGTGCGAAGCAAAGGGCGCCAAGTTCGTTGTGCTGACCACGGAGCGATGGGAAACCAGTGCTCTCCCGGAGTCGCCAACGATGTTCGAGGTCAACGGCAAGGGCTACATGTTCTCGCAGGCATCCGCGCGCCGCGTGATCGAGGGGGTGTTGGACGGGCTGCCAACGATTCGCGTGAGCGGTATACCCGCCGAGGCTGTCATCAGCAAGACCGACAGCCACTGGAACCGCGAGGGGAACGATTACGCGATGCGGTGGCTGGGGCGTCAGCTCCTGGGCGAGCTACACTGAAGATAGAGAAGATAGATCTGCGCCGTGGTCCGCGGGGCTCTGCATAGCCGGAAGCGGCTAGGTTCAAATCAGCGCCAGGTATTCATGCGCCAGTCGTACCACCATCGATCCCTCTCCTACCGCTGACGCCACACGGTTCATCGCTCCCGCGCGGAGGTCACCGGCGGCGAACACCCCGGGCACGCTGGTTTCGAGCGGCAGTGGTTCGCGGCGCTCCTTCCAAACGCGTGCGAACGCATCGGTCGCACTGAGGTCCCGGCCGGTAAGGACGAACCCTTTGGCGTCGCGTAGCACATTGGGAGGGAGCCAGTCGCTTCGCGGACGGGTGCCAATGAACACGAACAGCGCGTAGGCTTCCTCCACCCGACACAAACCATCCTCGAGGGAGGTGAGCGCGACGCGTTCCATGTGACCATCACCCTCGACTCGTTCGATTTCAGTCCGAGGCCGCAACCGAACGTTCGGCGTCTTCTCGATCTGATCGACGAGATACTGCGACATGGTGTCGCGCACATTGTCGCGGCGGACGACGATCTGCACCTCCTTCGCGTATCGCGCAAGATACAAGGCGCCCTGACCCGCTGAATTCCCGCCCCCGATGACCAACACAGACCGGCCGCTGCACGCCGGTCCCTCCGTCGTCGCGGCGCCGTAGTAGACCCCCGCGCCTCTATGCTCCGCCACGCCTGGCGCAGAATGCTCGCGATAGAACATTCCAGTGGCGGCGAGCATCGTTCGGGTGACAATCTCGCGACCGTCGGCAAGTGTGAGGCGCTTGTATCCTGCATCGATCGAGACGCCCGTCACCTCGAGCGGCGCGAGAAACTCCGCGCCGAGCCGCTGCGCCTGCATCAGGGCGCGGCGCGTCAGCTCGCTGCCGCTGACGCCAGCCGGAAACCCGAGATAGTTCTCGATCCGAGAACTAGTGCCCGCCTGCCCGCCCGGTGCGTGTCGGTCAAGTAGCAAGGTCCGCAGTCCTTCTGATGCTCCGTAAACCGCCGCCGCCAGGCCGGCCGGACCGGCGCCGACGATCACAAGGTCGTACACATCGAAGGCCGCCGAGAGTGATCGCCCGAGGCGTTCGGCCACTTGACGGGGCTCCGGATTGCGCAGCACAGAGGAACCTTCTTCGAAGAACAGCGCCGGAAGCTCGTCCGCGCCAACCGCGGCCGCATCCAGCAGCGCCCGCGCGTCGGGGTCCCGAGTGACATCGAGCCAGCGATAGGGGATGAGATTGCTGGCCAGGAAGTCCTTGATCGCGTGTGATCGAGGCGACCACTGATGTCCGACTAGTCGCAGTCCTTTTGCCTCGGGCAGATACTCAGCCTGCCAGGCGTCCAAGAGGTCGTCGATCACTGGGAAGAGAAGCTCCTCGGGCGGCGCCCATGGCTTCGACAGATAGTGGTCGAGATGCGCCTCGTTGATGCCTCTAACGGCCGCCTCTATGTCCGAGTAGGCCGTAAGCAGCACGCGACGCGCCAGCGGGTACACCTCGCGTGATCTGGCGAGCACTTCGACGCCCAGCATGCCGGGCATGCGCTGATCGCTGATGACCATCGCCAGGGAATCCCCGCGGCTCTTCAATTCGCGAGCGGTCACAAGCGCTTCTTGCCCAGACGTTGCGCTCATGACCGTGTAGTGCTCCCGGTACCTGGAGCGGAGGTCGCGGCGCACGGCGGCGAGCACTTGCGGATCGTCGTCCACGATGAGCAGGACAGGCTTGCTCATGCCTTTCCTCCGGAGCCGTCGATCTTGGCGACCGGCAGGACAACCCGAAACTCCGTCCTTCCCGGTTGCGACTCGACGGCGATTTCGCCGTCGTTGTGGCGGACGAGGCGCCGGACGATGTCGAGGCCGAGGCCGGTGCCATGCCCTATTGGCTTGGTGGTGAAGAACGGGTCGAAGATGTGCTCGCGGATCTGCGCGGGGATGCCGCTTCCGTTGTCGACGATGCGCACCGCCACTCGCTGATCGTCTCGTTTCGCCAGCACCTCGACGCGACCCGAATCGGAGACGGCATCAAGGGCGTTGTCGATCAGATTCGACCAGATCTGATTGAGCTCGCCGACGAAGCCGAAGACGCGCGGGAGGTCGGGTTCCACGTCAATGACGACGGCGATCGATTTCGCCCGTGCCTTCGACTTGAGCACGGCAACCGTATTGCTCAGACCCTGCAGCAGGTCAACCGGTTCGGCAATCGCTGCCTGATCCATGTGTGTGAAGCCCTTCACGGCGGTGACCAGGCCGGAGATGCGCAGCGCGGCGTCCTGAATCTCCAATGCGAGACCGCGGACTGAACATCCAGTCGCGGCCCAACGGAGCCCGGCGTTCAGCGCCGGGCCATCGACGGCCGTGGCCAGGAGGTCCAGTGCCTCTAGCGTCACGGACGTTTCCGCAAGTGCGTCTGCGATGGTGATGTCGAGACCGTGATCGGCTAGCCAGTTGGCCATCGCTTCCTCGCGTTCGCTCTCCTCGATGGGCGAGCGCACGCCGTGCACGCGCGTCGCCATGCAGGCTTCGCGAATGGCGTCGACGGCCACGAGTTGGGAGTCGGTCAGCCCAGAGAAGCCGAGCCGTCGCGAGGCCCGATCGGCTTCCTCCAGTCGGTCCTCGAGCAGCACGGCGCCGCGCTCGATGGCCGATGCCGGATTATTCAGCTCGTGGGCCAGCCCCGCCGACAATTTGCCGAGAGCGACCATTTTCTCGTCATGTAGGTCGCTCGACGTGAAGGCGCGGGCGCGATCGAGCATGTTGTGGACGAGGATCGATGTGACCTCATAGCATTCGCGTGTCATCGCACGGAGATGGTCCCGGTGAACGGCCAGGATGACCGAGGGCTCCTGGGCGACCGAATCGGCCGGTGGGCTGACCAGGCGGGAGTATGGAAGCACACCCGTGACCTCACCCTCCCGCCATTCCATGATCTTGTGCAGGCCGGCGCCACGATCGATAAACATCGCGATACGCCCGGACAGCACGACGAAAAGGCCTTCCACGCTGGCGCCCTTCGGAGAGAGCACGTCGCCAGTGTCCAATTGTCGAAGGGTCCCGTGCGAGGCCAGCCACGCCAGTTCATCGCGAGGCGCCGCGCCGAGAGTCTTGTGTTCCGCTAGCCGATCAACGAGGTCCGATGCTGTCATCTGCGCGTGATCCATTTGGGGCCGAATCCTACAGGATCAAGGTACTGCAAAGAGGGGGGAGTGCGTCGAATGGATCTCGCTGACAGGTTCGGGGTCTCGCTCGAACCAGCAGTCATGCGTCTGCGGCGCGGCTGAAGGTCGTGCTAACCGGAATCTCTCGCGGTCTGACGCGCGGCGAAGTCGATGAGGAGTTCTCGCAGCGCCTTCTGAGCCTCGGGCGGGCTGAATGTGTGACCCGCGCCGTCCACCACCACATGCTGGATGCGCTCACGCGACTTCATCTGACGAAGCGCGGGCCATGCGAGGCGCTCGAAGTACGCGAGGCCACTGTCTCCTTGGCTGAACACGAACAGACTCGTGATCCCTCGCTTGCTGATACCGTCGAGGTCACGAGCGAGTCCATCCATCAGGCGGCTTGCGAAAAGGGGCCGGATGCGGGTTGTCACTTTCCACGCTACATAAGTGGCGGCGAATCGGGCGAAATAGAGGTACGCCGAGCGGCCACGTAGCGCATTCACCCACCGAGCGCGGTCGCGCATCTTACGGCGATAGCCACGCATCTCTTGATACGCACTCGACTGTGCGGCCAACTGCGCCACGCCGTCCCGGAGGTAAAGAGGCGCGTTGACGGACACGATGGCATCGACGGCCAGTCCTTCGCGCGCGGCGCAGAACGCGTGCCAGCCACCGGAACAAAGGCCCGCCACAATGACCCTCCGGCCAGGCGCCTGTTCCCTGATGAATGCGATGGCCTCGCGTGCGTCCTCGAGCGCGTGCGCAGGATATGGGACGTTAAGCGCGGCGCCGGGCGGTGGCGCGCTGTCGCCGATGCCACCGAGATCGTAACGGAGCACCACATGCCCTTGGGCCGCCAACTCACGCGCGAGGGGCACGTAGAGTCGATGCGGGCCCACGCGGTATTCGATACCGGTATTCAGGAGGATGACGATGGGCGCCTCACAGCCGGAGGCGCTCGGCATGGTGAGAATGCCAAAGAGCCGGTCGGCCAGGGCCGAACCGCACTGCGCGCTCGCGATAGCCGCAGCCATACGCCAACTCTTGGCCGTCGGCCGGGGGTGCGTCGGCGTAGGCGCTCAGGCCTGTCGCGCGAAGGCCAATCTCCGAGCCAACCTGCGATGGCATCGAGCGCGGCATCTGGGATCTTGGACCTGACAGGCTGTTCGAGCATCTCCGCCGTACCCGCCGGGCGGATGCGAGCCACGCAGGCGCCGAGACTCTCTAGGCGCGCTCCTATCGCGGGGTCAGGGGAGCGATCGTCTCGGTCGACCAGAAGGACGCGGAGCGCGGGGCGGATCGAGAGCGATTCCAGATCCAATCCTTCGAGCTCCTGAGCAATCGCACCCGGCAGAACGTATCCGGCTGCGAGAATGTCCGGCCCCTGGTCGATCTCTGTCATGTAGTCCTTGCGACTGAGACGGGAGAAGGCCTTGAGCTCGCGCACGTAGGCTCGGCCCGATCGGAAGGGACTCCACAGCACGAGACGATCGACACCACCCCGCGCGACTGCGGCTTGAAGCGCCAGCGTCGCGCCGATGCGCAGGCCAACGAGCGCAACCTCGCTCGAGCCTGTGACGCTCCTGCGCCTCTGTCACGACACGTTCGATGTTGCCGATCCAGGCCTCCAGCCGACCTGGCTCTTCCGGGTCGCCTGCGGAGTCGCCGGTTCCCTCGTAGTCGAAGCGAAACACGTCGAAGCCGACGCCGGCAAGCCGCTCGGCGAGGATCCGCCAGACACGGTAGACACCGACATAGTCGGAGCCAAGCGGCGGGCAGAGAACCACCGCCGCGGCCGCGTCGCACGGTCGGCCGCGCGGGATGATGCCACGCGAAGAGATGGCGTCCCCCATGCGCGATGTAATGCGGCCGTGCCGCCGGCGTCTCGACAGCCACGGCCGACTCAGTGAGCATCGGATGCCTTCGCACGAGCGATCGGGACAACTACTAGAGGGGCGGTGCCGTTCAGCGCCGAGACGCTGGCACGGAGCGGCTGTCCCGGCACTTCGGCGGACAAGGACAGCCGTCTCGGCTCGCCAGGCTCGAGGTGCAAGAAGTTGTCGTCGGGAACAAAGCCCTCGCGCTTCGACGGCAACGGCGTGCGCGAACCGATCGACCTGAAGAACAAGAGCGTAGCCACCTGCGATCGGCTCGGCACGGGCAACGAGCCCGAGCGCGTTGTCGCGTCCGGTGGGCAGACCGCAAGGGAAAGCAATGAGCCGTCGGCGAGAATCGCACCGGTCGCACGATCCCTGAGCGTCGCCGCCACGACGTCGTGCCCGGGCGGTCCGAAGCGGTACGCGTACGTAAGGTCGACGAAGCCCTCGAACAGCGCGTCGGCGTGCACCGAACGGGAGCCCCGCTCGGGGATCGTCAATGACGTCGATGCTCGGGCTGCCGCGAAGGCGACCCTCGCGGTACAGCGGCAACGCGGAGTTCAGCCTCGATCGGCTCACACGTGTCGTTCAGCGCATGGAGCCAGAGGCCGTTGAGTCCCTCGTCCACGGCGACGAGCGCCACCGGGGCAAACGCGCGCTTCAGATACCAGTAGGCCGCCTTCGGCCGACCGGCGGAATCGACGATGCCCCAGCCCGCTCCCGGGCGGAGATCGCGAGCGAACCAGACGAGCCCGCCGCGACACGAGGAGCCGGGCCGTCGCCACTCGGCGAACGTTCGCAGCATCGCCTCACCGGTCGACACACGACCAAGCGCGAGATAGCGGTCCACGTCGCGCGCTCGCAGGTCGGACGGCTCCACGCCGAAGAGCAGACGCATGTAGTGGTCGCGGACGTCTTCGAAATCCCAGCCTGCACCGGCATCGCGCGGGACGCCGGCCTTCCAACGCGGATGATGCCCGGGCGCCGCGCCCTCACTCAGAAAGGTGTCCACCATCGCGGCGTCGGGAATGTTCGAGAACGCGAGGCACTCGGCCGCGAACTGGACGCCCGCGCGGCGGGCATCGTCGAACGGCCTCAGGTACGCGCCCACGCCGTAGTAGTGGGCGACGCCGCGATCTGCGTGGAACGGTAACGTTCCACCTGTCGGCGTCGAACGAAGCCACGCCACACCTGGCGCGAGCGATCTGACGAGCCGGGGGAGCAGGTCGTCGAAGAGCGGATTCTTCGCACCGCTCGGCTGGCAGCCCAAGCATCGCCGCCTGTTGCTCCACCTCGCTGTTGCCGCAGAGGACGGCAACCGACGGGCGTCCTTGCAGACGCTGCAGAAGCTGTCTGCGCCTCGAGCGTGACCGCGCGCGTCGAATGCCGTGTCGGCCGACGGATAGTCCATGTTGGCGAACATGAAGTCCTGCCACACGAGAATGCCGAGCTCATCGCAGAGATCGTGGAAGGCATCGGTCTCGTACACCATCGTGCCGCCGACGCGCACCATGTTCATGCCCGCGTCTCTCAGGCGTTCGAGAGCGGCACGGTAGTCGGCGACGTCGGCGTCAAGGCGGGCGAGGTCGAGTGGAGTCCAACAGACACCGCGGCAGAACACTGCCACACCGTTGACCGATGAGGCCGAACCCTTCGCCATCGGCGCCGCGATCGACTTCAAGGGCTCGGAAGCCCACACGCCCGAGATCGATGCTGACTGCTTCGCCGCTGCGAATCGATCGACAGGCGCAGCGGATACAGCGGCTGCCGGCCGTGCGTGTGCGGCCACCAGCGCTCAGCGCGCGGCACGCGGACCTGTGCCCGAAGCGCGACCTCCCCATTCGGAGCACGTTCGAAGACGACGGGGGCCGTCCACTCGCCGACAGCCAACGTCCCGTGGTGCACCAAGTTCGCCGCAGCGCTTGTCGCCAGAATGGAGACTCTCACGACCCCATCGTCGCCATCGAGCTCGACACGAATGTCGGGCTCTTCGACGCGGAGAGAACCCGCCGACTCGAGCAGGATGGGCCGCCAAGGCCCGACAGGGGCCACCGGCGGACACCAGGCAGGGATGCGACCGAGAAGAGCGGTGCGGTGCCATCGGAGCTGTTGCTGCGCGACCAACCCGATGCGCCACTTCGGCCGAGAGCGACGGGCCGCGAGGAGCGGGCCAAGCGCATGGAAGCGGAGCACGAGCTCGTTGTCGTCGCGGATAATGCCGGACACGTCAATCGCGCTCGCGACGAACATGCTCTCCGAGCGCAAGACGTGCGTCCCGTTGAGCCAGGCGTCTGCCACGGTGGCCAGGCCCTCGAAGTGAAGCCGACAGCATGTTCTCGCGATCGGGAGCCGTGAAACGGCACCGGTACCACCAGTCGTCCGCATCGAAGTCGCGCGGACGATCGAGGTCCCAACGCTCGGCTGCGCGGAGCGCCGCCGCCGCCGTCATCGGGCCATCGCAAGGAATCCACTCTGGCGCGAGCGCCTCGAGATCGGCCGGAGCCTGCGCACGGCCGGGCGCCATGGCGGCGAGCGCCCACACTCCAACCAAAGGTCGCGTGGTTCCGGAGCCGATCATTCGAGCACGCCCCATTGCGTGTGTCAGCGGCGGCTGGTTCAAGAGCCGTAACGAGCCGTCAGCGCCATCATCGTCTCGTCCCAGGCTCCGGCCATCTTTTCCAGCATGGGCGTGGCGTCCAACAGCTCTGCGCGTACTGACGGCGCGCGCAGTCTTGAACTGAAGAGCCTTGGCGGTCGTGGCGATCAGCTCGCAGGCCTCCGCAGTGCGCTCGAGCCCGCATTCGCCCCCGGCTTCGAGCCAGCGGAGATATGCACCCGAGAGCTCGAACGCGGCGCCGCTCTGTCGCAGCGTGGCAAAGGCATAGTTGTGAAAGCACGAGAGTGGTTCGCCGCCGAGCCACTCCAGGTCGCGAGCGAAGCGCTCGGCGTAGCGACGGAAAGGGTTGGCGACGGGTCGGCGTTCGAGGTGTGTGCGAAGAAGCGCAAGTGAGGCGTCAACGAGCGCGCGACTCGGTGCGCCGCGGCCGGTTGCCTAGTTTGGCCACCTCCACGTAGGGCGGCAGGTACTCGGGATCGGTGAGGTGTCCCTCGAGCCGGAACACGCCCATCGAAATCCTCGCCCATCAATTCGTAGTAGCCCGCGTTGTGGAAGTAGCCGAGCCGCCGGTCGTCCTGGTCAAGGGCCTGAATCCCAATCGACGTCTTCACGTGCTCGGCACGGTATGACGTGCCGGCAGTGTCGGGCAGGTAGAAGGCATCCACCTCGACGATCGCGGGCCGGCCCAGGGCGAGCTGCTCTGCCACATGGACTACAAGCGGTCGCCACACATTCAGCTCGAAGACGCTCACGCCGTAGAGTGCTGTCGAGGTCGGCAAGGGGGAACTTGAAGAACGTCCACTGGTCGCCCTCGAGGTCTACTGTCGAGGGCGAAGGGCAGCGCCGCGAGCGGCTCGGCGCCCGCGGTGTGGAGCAGTTCGACCCAGAGATCGAGGGAGCAGTTTGACTCCGGCCACGCGCGGTCGGCACAGTGCAGGGGATGCCGCCCATACGCGGCGGGCTCAAGGTTCCAGACGCTGAGCTTCACAGGCCAAGCGCCTCGCGTGCGGATCGCGACCACGCGGCGCGATTGAAGCCGTGCCGGCGATAGAGCGCCAGGGCGATGCGCTCCAGCCCAAAGCCCACGCACGCAGTGTGTGCGACCTCGCCGTCGGCGGTGTGGATGCCGAAGACGTGACCGAAGTGGTCCTGATGGTAGTTGAGCGAGATGATGGCTGACGGCTGCTCGTCACTGCCGATGGGTGTAACAATCTCGAACTTGAGGCGCTGGTCGCGCTGGTTGACCGCCAGCATTTTCCCGCCGCGCCCGAAAAACGGGTCTGAGGCCACTTCCGAATGCGCGTCGAGTCCAAGCGCTGCGGTCAGCCACTCCGCCCGGCCGATCCACATCTCACGCCACCTGAGTGTCGACTCTGGGTCGGCGGCGCGAACGTGCTCGTGCATGCGAAACATCTGCATCCTTCCAGCGTCGTCGGACGGCTCATGGCGGAAACAGTAGGACATCACGTCCACGAGCCGGCCACCGGCGGACAAGGTTCCCGCGAGGACCGGATAGACGGGATAGCACGCAGCGGGCGTCAGGACCACGCCGGCGTGCGGAAGGACTGTGCTCCAATCCCTGCCTTCTTCCACTGCCTGAAGCAGCTCGCGATGTGCTCTCTCGTCCCCACCGAAGCTGTGTACCGAGCCGGCGAGGTGCGGAAACGACTTGAGGTAGCCGCTCCGTTCGAAGTGGGCTCGGTTGACGATGGGGGGGAAGCGCATCACTTCGGGACTGTCGTCGGCGCCGCAGGAAGCGACAAAGCGGTCGACGCGTTCGACGGTGTCCTCGAACTCACCGCTGCGGCCATATAGGCCGGGCACACCGGTCGAGATCAGGAGGCCGTGGCGAATCAGTTCGTCACAGAACTCGCGCTGGGCGGTCCGCACTGCTCCTTCGGTCGTGGCCACTTCAGTCTTCCTTGTGCAAGAGGAGCATCGCGGCGTTGGCAGAAAGGACGCGATCGTTACTGATCATGAGGGCCGCGCTGTGAGCGTCTCGCAAATGGCGCCCGACCGTATACGGCGAGTCGCACCGATAGCCGCTGACGCCGCAGACTGCAAGCGCGCCGGCCACGATTTCCGGCGCCATCCGCGCCGCAGTGACCTTGACGTTGTTCATTCGGATCGCAAAGCCGAGCCCCGCGAGCGCCTCTGGGTTCTTCTGATTTCGCTCGAAATCGGCGAGACCTCCGTGGACAGTCGCGCGCATACTTCCCAGCTCGGCGACTGTCTCGGCGAGACGTAGCGCGCCCGGCGGCATGGTCCCGGGTGCGCGGCGGGCCTCGGCGCGAACGAAGGCGCGCGCGCGGCTCACCGCGTCGCTGGCCAGCCCCAGCCAGAGCGAGGTCCACAAGACGTGTGAAGTGGGAAGCATGGTCTGACTTGCGATGTCTGCGAATGGAACCGGTAGGACCTGCTCCACAGCTCCCACCGCTTCCAGGGCAAAGCCCAGGCTCCGTGTCCCGCGCATCCCGAGCGTGTCCCATTCGCCGCTGCGGGTGAGTCGAGTGTCTTTCTTCCGGACGAGCACGATGACCTGGTCGCCCGGCGCGGCGTCCAGCATCGCGACGAGCGGTTAGCAGGATGTCGTCCGCTTCGTCGCCGTAAGAGATGACGGGCGCCTGCTTCCTTATCCGCATGCGGGGACCGTCTCGTTCGACTGCGCAGACGCTGCGACGCAGGTCGCCGCCTACTCCCACTTCCGACGTCGCCGACGCAATAAGCCACTCGCGTTCCGCGAGTTCGGTCAGATAGCGTCGAAAGAAGGGCGCTGGCAGCCCATGGCGGACCAGGCAGGCCACCTCGATCTGGTGCATCGCGAAAATCATGGCGGTGGACGCGCAGTACCGCCCGAGCGTCTCGCACACGGCCCCGACTTCGGCGATTGTGGCGCCTCGTCCGCCGAGCTCTCTGGGAACGAGGACGCTGAGCATTCGCTCCTCGCGTAGCGCGGCGATGGCCTCGTGAGGGAATCGGGCCTCGCGGTCTACTGCCTCAGCAGCTGGACCGGCAACCTCGTTGCCGATCCGCCGCGCGGTTTCAAGCACGTCGGTCGCTACCTCGAGTCGGTTCACGCGCTCGCTCCGAGGAGCTCGTCGACGCAGGACTGAATTGCGGCGATGCTCACGAAAGTGCGTCGTTGCAGCATGCGCTCGGGGAACTCGACCTGGAAGTGCTCTTCCAGCGCGAGCATCAGGTTCACGCTCGCATGCGAGGTGAGGCCGGCCTCGAAAAGGTCGCTTTGCTCGCTCAGCGTGGCAACATCCTCGGCCAGGCGGCCGTGCTCGCGGAGGATGGCGCGGATCGCCTCAGTCGTGTCCTCTCTCATCTCAGGGCTCCTCGTTCCTGACGCGCGGTGGCTTGCGCCACCACCACGGCAGTGGCGTGATCGGCGTCGTGGCTCATGCTCAGAGCCAATGTCTCAATGCCCTCGCGCGCGGCCAGCGCTGCCATTTCGCCGTGAAGAATGACGTCACACCAGCCGGACGCGTGCCGCTGCACTTCGATCGAGCGCCAGTCAGCCGACGGCGCCTCGGGCCGAAGCGCCTTGAGGGTTGCCTCCTTGGCGGCGAAGCGCACGGCAAAGCGCGCGGCAGCCGCGCGTCCGCTGGCGGCATGACAGTACGCGGCTTCGCGCACCGTGAAGACGCGCTGTACGTAGCGGTCACCAAAGCGCTCGAGCGCCTGCAAGACCTCGCTTACGCTAACGACGTCAACGCCGACGTGGATCTGACCCGGCGGTATCGCCGTGGAGGCGCCAGGCTCGTAGGGCATACCTTTGGCACTCATGGGACTCGAGAAGGTCAATGGTCACCGATACTCTTATCGGGCAACCCGGCTGCTTCATTTAGGACTGGTAAGGGCAGAGGATTTGTCGACTGGTGCGGACCTAACATCGCCTGGGAGCGTCAGTTCCGGCGATGCTGTTGCATCGTTTTGCGCGGGGGTGAGATGAGGAGTTTTGTTGGCAACTCCCAGAAACCTAGTGAAGATTGGGCCAGCCGATCGCATATCGAACGGCTTGGCTGATCCGACCGCCCTCAGGTTCGCAACGCAACCACCGGGCTGATTCGTACGGCACGCCATGCGGGCACAAGTCCCGAGAGTAGGGCAATCACGAGAAAGATGACAGCCACTCCCACATAGACTTGCAAGTCTGTCGTGCTGACCCCGAAGAGCAGCGTCCGCATCACACGTGTGAGCGCCGCGGCAGCCGCCACCCCCGAAACAATACCTATGGCCGAAGAACGCAGCGTCTGTCCCAGGACGAGCGCCAGGATGTCGCTAGACTTGGCGCCAAGCGTTCGACGGATGCCGATTTCTGCAGTGCGTTGTGTCACGGAGTACGCCACGACTCCGTAGATTCCGACAAGCGCAAGCAACAGCGCTATGGCCGCGAAAAGGCTCAAAAGGCGGGTCGCGAGGCGTCGTTGCCCTTCGGCTGCGGCGACGATCTCGGTCATCAGTCGGACGTCGCCAACTGATTGATCACGGTCGATATGTTGCACGGCGGCTCGGACCGCTCCGACGATGAGCGATGGATCGGCCCCTGCGCGAACTGCCAAGTAACCCGTCTGTGGAGGGTAAAGCGCGTTCGGGATGTAGAACTGTGGAATCGCGTCGCGGGTGAGGCCTCGCTCGCGCACGTCTCCAACGATGCCCACAATGTCGAGCAAACCGGGTTCCAGAATGGGAACCTGAATCCGTTTCCCAATCGGGTCGGGACCCGTGGGGTACGAGGGCCAGAACCGGCGCGCAAAACTTTCGTTGATGACGACCACGGGCGGCGCGCCTTGCCTGTTGTCGTCGGCGCTGATGTCTCGTCCTCGCGCCAGACGGACCCCTAGGACCTGAAAGTATCCGGGAGTGACGGTCTGTAGTTGGATACCGACATGGCCAGGATCCGGAATCCGAGCCTCGTCGATCTGCAGATTCGTGGCCAGCACACCGAGTGTTGTTGGGAGAGAGCGCGCGACCGCCGCCGCGCGTACGCCAGCGATCCCTCCCACGCGCTGCACGAGCTCCTCGAAGAAGACGGATTTCTTGACAGCGCTGTCGTATTTCGTCGGCGGCAACGGAACTCTCATCGTCAACAGCCCGTCCAGACGAAATCCCGGATCGATACTCGCAAGGTGTGCGAGAGTTCTGATCATCAGGCCTGCGCCAATGAGCAGCACGGTTGATAAGGCGACCTGGGCGACCACCAGCATCGCTCTCGCGCTCAGGAGCGTCGTCTGTGGCTTGCCCGTCGAGCCATCGTTCGCGCCACCTTGCCGAAGCCTACTCGCGAGGTCTGGCCTCAGCACTTGCAACGAAGGAAGGGCTCCAAACACAACGCCGGCGGCGAGCGATAGCATGATGGTGAACCCGAGTACCACGCCGTCGAGCGCGATCTCGTTGGCTCGGGGCATGGCAAAGATCGTCGTCTGACGAACAGCGTCGACCATTATCCGCGCGAGGACGAGACCCAGTATTCCGCCGCCCATCGCCAGCACCAGACTTTCGGTTATGAGTTGGCGCAGGAGCTGGCCTCGCGTGGCTCCGAGCGCGGTACGCACTGCCAGCTCGCGAGTCCGCGACGTCGCGCGCGTCATGAGGAGCATCGCGACATTGGAGCAGGCGATCATCAGCACAAAGCCGACGGCGGCCAGGAGCACCCATAACAAGGTGTTGACGTTGGTCGTGAGCTCGTCTTTCAACAGTGCCGCGTGCAGAGGTCCAGCGTCGGGCGTCTTCGGATTGGCGGCGGCATACTGATCACTCAGCACGCTCAGCTCGGCGCGTGCCTGCTCCAAGCTAACGCCTGAGTTGAGTCGCCCAAAAATGCGCAGAGGTGCGCAACAGGCGCGAAATTGGGGCGCGAGCGACGCCATCTGGGATGGTTGTGGGAACCACAGATCAACATTGGAAGCCGGGAACCGAAACGCGGCAGGCAGAACACCGACGATCGTGTACGGCCTGGAATTGAGGGTCACTGTCGTACCTTGGAGCGTTTGATCCCCTCCAAATCGACGGCTCCACAAATCCATACTGATCATCACGACATCAGGGCCACCAGCGGCGTCCTCCTCGGGCAAGAAACTGCGTCCCAGTTCAGGCTGCACGCCAAGAATCTCGAGGAAGTTCGCAGACACTCGCGCGCTGCTCAGCACTTCCGGTTCACCTTTGCCAGAGAGCGTCACGTCCTCGATAGGCGAGAGAAATGCACCCACCCCCTTGAAAGAGCTGGCAACTTTCTGAATCGCTTGGAACCGTCGCATCGACACCCAACGGCTCTGCGAATCGCCCAACTCGCCCCTGGCGATCGACACCAGATTGCCGGGGTCCTGGTAGCTGAGTGGCCGAAGCAGCACGCCATGGATCATCGAAAAGATCGCTGTGTTGGCGCCGATTCCGATGGCGATTGTGACCAGAGCCATCACTCCGAAGCCAGGATTCCTCACTACCCCGCGCACGCCGCCGCGCACATCGCGTGTGACCGCGTCCACGAACGGCAACCCTCGCATCTCCTGATGGGCCTCTCGGAGCTGTGTGGCGCCTCCGACCATGACGCGGGCCGCGCGCCGTGCCTCTCCCTGCGTCAGACCGCGACGCTGCAGGTCTTCTTCGAGCATCACGATGTGGGAATTCAGCTCCTGTTCGAAGTCACGCTCGAGGGCGCGCGACCTGAACACTGCGAGCACTCGCGCCACGAATTGGGTCAGCGCAGTCCACATGGTTACGCCTGACTGCCAAGTCGCAAGAGCCGGCCGATGACGTCCGAGACTCGCTGCCAGTTGTCGGCTTCCATCGCGAGCTGCTTACGGCCGGTCCTCGTAATCGTGTAGAACTTGGCCTTGCGATTGTTCTCGGAGGTGCCCCATTTGGCTGAAATCCAACGCTTCTGCACGAGGCGAATCAGGCAGAGATAGATGGTGCCCTGGTTGACGAGCAGGGCATCCTGGCTGAGTTGCTCAATGCGGCGCGCGAGGCCGTAACCGTGTAACGGCCCCATAGAGTCCAGCGTCTTCAACACCATGAGGTCGAGCGTGCCCTGAAGAATCGCGGATCTGTCTTCTATGACTGGGCACTCCTGTGTGACGCCTACAGGAGTGTGACACGACTTCCTGTGGGATGTAAAGAGGGGCGTCAGGGTCTTACTGTCTTGTGATCCTCTGGTGCTCTTCGTCCCATCGCCAAAGGTTCGCGCCGGTCTGCATGTGCACTCCACCAAACCAACGGTCAAAGCCGCAGAGCGCGATTCTGTCTTGCTGGCGTGCGAGCACAGCGCGACCGGCATGCGTGAGTGTCACCGCTCCCTGGAGCGTTTCGGCGTCGGCACTGTGCCCTGGATCAAGCGTCAACAGCGCGGGCGACGTGCGAGACAAGGTGTCGGCGAGTGCAGCGATCGACAAGTCAGTGATGTAGTAGACGTCTTCATCGCCATGCATGCGCGGGAATGCCGCCGACAGGCTGATGCTGCCTCCGCCGGCCAGTTCCAGAAGCCGGCGCTCGCTGCGAGACAGGCCGTCAGTAATCCAGGGGTATTCCTGGAGGAAGCGCGTGATCGCGCCTGCCAGATACGGCAATGCCGCGGTGTGCGTTTGGCGCAGGTCGTCCAGAGGCTCAGGCGTCGGCTCTCGGAACGACTGCCAGGCGAGTGCCGCCAACGAGTACCTGTGCATCGCTGACACGCTGCCGCGTCTCGAGCAGTGAGGCCAACTCGTCGGGCGTGAGCTCACCGAGGCCCTTGAATCGCGGGTGACCGGGAAACGATCCAATGCAGACGAGGCTCACCACCTTGGCGGCAGGAAGACGCTCATGAATCCAAGACAAGAGCTGAATGAGATTGAGTTGATCGAAGAGGTCGTGCTCGAACCACAGGATCAACTCGTCGTACGACTCGTGACGCTCGATCGCGGCTCGCCATTGCCTCAGATCGTTCACGACATCCAGAGAAGCATCGGTCGCGGCCCCCGCGTCGTAGGTCTTGTCGTCCGCTGTCCCGGCTAGATGGCGCGTGCGTACATCAAGGAGTTCCGCGTCAGTCAGGCCAGGGGGAACGGGTCCTTCATAGAGTGGATCCGCCCAAATCGACAACGCGCCTGGAATGCCCGCTGATTCAATGATGCGCGTCGTGCACGTGCCGTTCGCGACGTGTAGGAATGGTGTCTTTGTAGCGTCAGTCACGGCCTGTCCCTCGAAGGTCTCTCGGATCGTCGGTTTGGCGTCAGGTGCCTGAATACAGGCTACTTACGTCCCGGCGGGAGGCCTCAACGGTTCCCGTCGGAGTGTCCCCGTGCACGGCCGCGAGGTAGGTGAGCATGAAGTTGCGCAAGTCGGGCGCCGAGGCGATGGCGGGCGCCGATGACCAGGTGAGACATGTCGGCCGGCACGGAACGACGGGGCCGTCGGCGGCGGAAGGCAGCCCGCGCCAGGCCTGAAAGTCCCAAATGAACTCGGCGCGCCGAGTTGCGCCGTCGCCGAAGGCCGGTGTTACGAAGCGCTGGTAACGCGTGGCCTCTTCGAGCAACAACGAGTCAGCGACGTCGAGGTCCTCGCGCACGAACGCCGCCACCTCGGCGAAGAACGTCTCGCCGTCGCTTAGCGCCGCCAGCATCACTGCGTCCTCGACCGCCCACCGGTGCTCGCCTGTCGCGTCCGCCGGCAAGGCCATCGCCTCGCCGCCGAGCACGGCGCCGGCGTAGCGGTCGAGCACCGACCCGATGTTGCCGAGCACGCTGGACGGCGGAGCAGCGACGAGCCGCCCGAGAAGCGCCTCCACGAACCGTCGTACCGGCACGTTTGCCACGCGCCACGCCACCTGGATCACGATGTCGAGCAGCCGGAGGTTGTGAGCGGCCGTGAGCAGATACCCGAGCATGAACGCCCGTCGCCAGTCGGCAGCCGGCATGGTGCGCGTAGCGATCACGACTTCCTCGAGCTCGGCCACGGACGGCCCGGCGTCGTGGTGGAACGACGCGATGCGGACGTGCCGGGTCTCGATCCCGTAGTGCGCGCGCTGCGCCGGTGAAGCCATCTCGGCGTTCTCGAGTACCCGCGCCAGATAGAGATTGAAGCGGTCGAGCGGATAAGGCGTCACGGCGCGCGCCACGCTGTCGGCGAACGACTCGTAGGTCTGCTCGGGCAGGCCGAGGATCAGTTCGTTGAACGTAGGGATGCCCCGCTCGTGGCAGATTCGGCGCAACTCGAGGGCACGGTCTAAGCGGATGTTTTCCCGCTGCACGGCCCGTAGCACCCGGGGCTCGAAGTCCTGCGCCGAAAGCGCGAGGTGCGTGGCGATGCCCGCTTCGCGGAGGGCGAGCACGACCTCCAGGTGACGCTCGGTCGCGTTCTTGGTCAGATGGAAGAAGACGTAGTGGGGAAACCCGGTCGCTGCCTTTAGCCGCCCGATCGCGCGCACGATGTCGAGATCCCGTCGGCGGATGCCGAAGTTGGCATCCACGATGTAGAGGTATGGAATTTCGCGGCCGGCGATCCAGTCGAGCTCACCGCGCAGGCGCTCGATGGGTAGCTCGCGCACCGCGCTGGCCGTGGCCTGGCCCCAGTCGCAGAACGTGCAGGCGAACGGGCAGCCTCGGTTGGTCTCCACGATGGCGGCCCCGGGCGCGTCCCCTTCGCTCCAGAGGGTGTCGAAAGTGCCGTCGAGATACGGAGAGCCAGTCTCGGCGAAGTCGGCGATGCGTGAGCGGCCGGCGGTGAGCACAGCTCCCTCGGGACGCCCACTTGCTCGCAGGGCGAGCCCCGCGACCTCCTCGAGTGGGCGATCGCCGAGCAGAGACTGCAAAATTTCGCGGAAGACCAGCTCGCCCTCGCCGAAGGCGAGAGCGTCCACGTACGGGTGCTCGCGAAGGAAGCGGGCGGCGCGATCGGGTCGGCGCGGCGCCGACGGCCCCCCGAACAGCACGAACGCGCCGGGGCGACGGGCGCGGGCGCGTCGCGCGACCTCGAGCGAGTGGCGCTCGTTCCACACGTAGGACGAGAACGCGAGTACGTCTGGCTCACCCTGATCGGCCACAGTCTCCTCGGGATCGAGCCGAGCCGTCCTGATGGAGAAGTCTGCCGCATCGCGGAGACGGCGGTCGTGGCGCGCCGAGGCTACCAGAACGCCGGCCGCCAGGGGCAGCGTCTGCATCGTCGAGACTCCGTCGAACTGGTGGACGACGACGTTCACGCGCGCCTCACGACGATGAGCTCCCGGCGTCGCGGTAGCGACACGTGGCCGAGAGCCGAAGCCTGCGGCCGCTCCGGTTGGGCAGCGCACGATGGACGGTGAGCCAGCTGAAGAAGATCGCGTCGCCCGTGTGGAAGTCGTAGCTCGCCCACGGGGCGTTGGCACCGACCTCGACGCCCTGCCGCCACGAGCAGTCGCCGCGATGAGGCCGAAGGCCCTGCCGGTGCGAGCGCGGCAGGACCTCGAGCGGGCCGAGGGCGAGCGGACAGTCGTCGAGGGGAAGCCACATCGTCCACCGGGCGCCGTCGCCAGATAGATAGAACCGATCCTGGTGCGCCACGGTGGTGTGCGTCGGATCGTCGGCGGAAACCACGCGACAGAGGTCTCCCGCGTCCGGCGCGACAGGCCCGCCAAAGATTGCTTCGAGCACGCCCACGACGCGTGGCTCCGCGCGCAAGGCCGCGAATGCGGGGTGAGGAAGGACAACGCGAAGGAACTGGATCCAGCGCGGGTCGTCGTAAGCGCCGAGCGCGACATCTGGCACCGCAATGGCGTCGCTCACGGGCGCCTGCGCGTCGAGCCAACCCAGATCGCGCGCAACGGCCAGGGCGACATCGCGCAGGGCGTGGACCACCTCGCCCGGCACCAGCCCGGGGCAGAAGAGGTAGCCCTGCCTTTCGGCCTGCTCACGAATGTCCGCGGCAGATCGGCTCGCGGTCATGAAGTCCCGATTTTACTTCGACGCCTCGATAGGACTGGCAGTCGCGGACGGACGGATGATGCGCATTAGCGCATTAGAATGGCGCGAAAACGCCATCCGGATGGTGTGGGTGCAACCGGTCGCATGCTGGAGCAGAAACCGAGAACAATCAGGGCGCCGCTCCATGTAGGAATTGTCGGCGCCGGACGAAGCCGCAACGGCCTCGGTCCCTTTCTCGCCACCTTTCTCGAACGGGCCGGGTGTCTCGTGACGGCCGTTGCAGGACGTTCCGTGGCGCGTGCCGAAGAAAACGCCGCGGCGCTGGCGGAACGGCTGGGCCATGACGTCCATCCTTGCCGTGACCTTGACGAACTCTGCGCCAGCGGCATCGCCGCGCTGGTTATCGCGTCTCCGCCAGAGCATCATCTCGCGGCGCTTCGCGCGGCCTCATCCGTCCTGCTGCCGGTGCTTTGCGAGAAACCACTCGTCCACGAGCACCATGGGGCCGAGGCCGAATCCGTCGTGTCCAGATTTGTCGATGCGGGCCTTCTCTTGGTAGAGAACTGTCACTGGCCCTTTGTTCTGTCGTCGTTGCGGGCGCTCTACGGCCATTCGGGCGCAGAGTCGGCACGCCACGTTGCCCTCGGGCTCACGTCCGTCACGCCAGGCCGGACGATCGTACAAAACACCCTCTCGCACCTGCTGAGTCTGGCCCAGGCAGTCGCGCACGTTGACGCCGCCACTGCCGTTGACGGAGTTGCTCTCGACCGACCTTCATTGCTCTTCCTGCCCAATGTGCTGCGATGCCACCTGCGCGGGCCCCGCATCGATCTAGCCTTGGCGCTACACCTGGATCTCTGCCCCAACCCGCCACGGCCGGCGTGGCTTGCGATCGACGATGCCCGCTTGGATCGCCGAATCGGTCGTGACCATGCTTTTACGTTTGCGGGGAACGGCCACGAGGTCTCAGTTGTCGATCCCATGGAGCAGTTGGTGTCCAGGTTTTCTACGTGTCTGAGCACTGAGGATCCGACGTGCACTGCCGAAGAAGGTGAAGCTGTCCGCCAGCGCTTACGTCTCTATCGCGACATTCTCGGCCGCCTGCCATGAATGCCCGTAGCAGTTCTCCTCAAGCTTGCGTCAAGCGGACAAGAGCCGTCGTCAGACCACTCGCTTCCGCGATTTGCAGGAAATTGCGAGCCGTTGTCGACCACGTCCCATCCCTTATCGAGAGATGAGCGTTATGCGCCAAACGACGCCACCTTGGTACGTCGGTAACGAGCATTTCCATGTGTCGAGCGAAATCTTCCGGCTCGAGACTCTCAACAAGAATGCCGTTATGGTCGTGTGCGACGCGCTCGGAGGTGCCTGGCACTCCGCTGATGATGACGGGCGTGCAATTCAACTGGGCCTCCCGGATAACTCCGGCAACCGGGCCCGGTCTCATTGGAAATACGAACAGACGCGCAGATTGAATCAGCGCGTTGTAAAGGTCTCTTTGCTCAGCGACAGTTCGATCCAGATAGCCGTAAAAACGAATGTCTTCCCTTGCCGCCTGCAGGTCTGGCGCTAACTCTTGCGGTCTTACCCCAACGATGTGCAACACAAAGTTCCCGTCCTGTCGTTGGTTGAAAATCGTGAACGCCTTGATCAGGATATCCACGCCGCGCTTGTACGCCCCGCGGCCGATGAACAGAATGTTCTTCGTCCCTTCTTTTTGCGCGATCAGGCTGTGCGGGTCGATGTCACTCATCTCCACATTGAGTCCGGCTCTGAGGTGCACCACCCGTCTTGTCTGGTAGCGGGCTTTTATGAAGTCCAGGCACACCTCGCTGGTTGTCAGGACAAGAGCGGCTTTCTCGATGTTTTCGCGTTCGACCTGAATAAACGTGCGATCAGCGCGCGTGGGGACTCTTCCACTGTCTTCTAGATGTTGCTCGTAGGTTCGATCGCAGTAGTGGATCACCGGAGTTGCCGCATACCTGTACGAAGAGAAGCTGAACGTCATGAAAACGTTCAGGTCGGCGTCGGCGTGCTCGCGTACTGCTGTTCGGACATTTCTATTCGTCAGACGGTAGTTCACTTTCGTTCGAAAGAGATCCGAGGGGAGCTCCAAGCCCAGACCGGACGCTGCGCGTGCGCGAAGGCTCCAAAGGCGTCGGGTCATTTTCAAGAACATGCTTTCGGACGGCATGAGGTTGATCGGGCTCACGTGCACATCGTGTGCAAGAAGAGCTCGATGGAAGTAGTAGGGCAGGTTGGACCATGTATTCACGTCCAGAGCGTCACCATAGGTAAAGAGATTGATCCTGAGGTTTCTCATGGTCCGGAGGACCTTACGGTCGCGGGTGGTTGAGCCCCGCCTGCGCATCTTCGAGCAGAAAATCGGCGCGCACATCCACGGCCTGATCGTCACGCGTCAAAGTCAAATGCCCTTCAATCAGCCGTGAACCAGGTTCAATCGGACGATGCCAACTCCCGAATGTCGGCAAGACTTTGCCGTGACGCCGACGAAAGTATCCTTTTGTTGACCACGGACCGGCGGAACCGACAAGACTGCAGATGCTTCTAGCCACAAACCTGAGGTCTATGCGACCTTTCGACAGCTGAGCGGGCGCGCCGGGTGCCGGGGGGATAAAAGAAAACTTGACGGGTTCGACCTCACTGCCAGTGTCCAGTAGATGTTTTTGATGATGCAGAAGGATACCGGAGAAGTTTCTCAAGATCATGCTCACCTTGTCGCCGATGGGCTCGTCTCGGACACTGGTGAGGCGTCGCAAATAGTGGTTTCTCATCTCCTCGGGAATAGCGCCATGCCAGCCCAGGCGCTGTAGCGCTCTGAAGCTCGGATACGCCTCGTGTCCTGCTATTCCTTTCTCTTCTGATTCGTACCAGTAGGCCTCGAGCACGCGATAGTTTTCCTCCATCTGGGAGAACCACGCGCGTATTTCCTCTTGGTCCTTGGCCTTCTCGCTGATTCTGACGACTGAAAAGACATCTTCCAACCCGAGAGCCTGAATGGTGCGCCGGAGGCCGCCGATGTATCGGTTCCTTGACTCTTTCAACTCACACTCGACGCCTTCCATGAATTCGAACTCGATGTCTTCCGCATGAAGCGTGAAGGTCAGCCCGGGCTGATAGATGGCTCGCACGTTGTTGTGCACTGCGAGGAGCGTATTCAGCGCTGTCAACTCGGCCAGATCGACATCGCTGTTTGCCGCGACCACCCAATGTTTCTTCGGTGACCACAGCATCTCCCCAGGTATCGGAATATTTCGGCGAATGCACTGAGCGATCCTGTCTTCAATAACCGATTGGTTGAGATCGATTGCTTCAGGAATCGCGGGCGCGCGTGCCGCCCCCAGCATCGATTCGGCGGCGGTCCGAGCCAAACGCTCGATACCGGCATCGTCCGACGGAAGTCCCCGATCGGGTGCCGGCCCGCGCTGATCGTACCGCAGCAAGGCACCGAAGAAGCTATCGACACCGTCGCGGATTGCCTGATGCGCGCCGCCAATGTCTTCGACGTAGAAACACCGAACCGTCGGATGGCCTACCGTCAACACAGATCAACGCCGTTCAAGAACCGCGTACATGTCCGCTCGCCCCAAGATGGCGAACGCGTTCTCTGGCTCACCCGCGGGGGTGAGGCGATTGAGTCCATGGCTGTCGGCCGTCGGAAGACGTGTGACTTGCACGACGCGATAGTCGTCGCTGGGCCGAAAACCCTCCGCACATTGATCGAGGTTGGTGATGCGATGGCGATACTTGAGCAGAAGATCCAAATCGGCTCCCACCTTGTAGCGAGAGTCGATCCGATTGGCATCAGCCATGAACCGCCAGAAATCGACTTGATACCCAATGGACACCTCAGTTGGCTGTCCCTTCTCAGTTGGCTGTCCCTTCATCTGCATTCGTTGGGCGATCGCGTCCACCACCCCTATCTCTGCCGCGTCCTGGCCTGCCCAACCCTCGTGGCGCCACGAGCTGAAATGCGAGAGCAACACAATGTTCGACATCACTATGACGCAGACCACCGCTGGGGCGAGCCATCTTGCCGGCCGCGGGAGCCCGAACTGCTTCGGCACATACACAACCGCGGCACTCAACGCGATCACCTGGAGCGGCCAGAGCTGCCAAAAACGACGGTCGGCATTTGCAACGAGCAACAGGAACAGCCACGGTACTACCAGACACGTGCCGAACAATTTCGCCTGCGATGACGGTTGCGACAGCACGCGCGTGGCGTGGATCCATCCGGCCGCCGCGGCCTTTGGGAAGAGCGCGACCAGCAGTGCAGTAAGCAGCACAAACGCCTGAGCGGCTCGAATCGTCCAGATCGATGAGCTCTGGAGCACGCCTTCGGCTGAGATCCAGCGCGCCAGTGCGAATTCGTTGAGCGCCATCCCAAGAATTGCCAGACAGACCGCCAGCCATTTGAGCCGGTCGCGCCACAGCGCTGCTTGCTGGTTCTCTCGACCGACGCCGCCCTTGTTTGTTCCGATGAGGGACGCGCCTATACCAAGCAAGATGAGCAGAAACAATACGAACGGCGACCCCGGGACACGGGACCGTGTGAAGTTCGCCGACCAGAGCGCCGCCGCCAACCTTGCTCGCCTAGACAACCGCTGCCCTAGCGACAAGGCTGACTGCGACGCGTCGATTGAGCGTGCTCTGGCCGCGTCCTCCAGCCAGCTCGCAGGCACTCTTGCGGGATCGCACCAGGAATCGGGAAAGTCATATGGTCGAATTGATTCTTGAAGAACCTGCGATCGAAGATCGACGAAGTGCCTGTCAGCCTCGAATCTCAGGTGCGGGTACCAGAGTATGGCTGCCGACGCAGCGACAAGTACCAGCGGGGCCAACCGAACAGCTGGCCGCCACAATAGCCAAACTACAGGAACAACAAGAATGACAGGCGCCAACTGCATGTGGACGTTCATCCCTGCCACCCACGTCAGGATCGCACCAGCGAGCCATCGGCCGTCGTTTTCGTCCACCCACCGCATTACGAAATAGACGATCCAGACGAAGAAGAACTGGACCGGATACATATGGAACAGCGTGCTCCCAGCTGTCAGGCCGAACTCGGAGAAGGCGTAAAGGACTGCAGCGACGAGCGCACAGTTTCTGCCGAAGCAGCGGCGTGCCACCAAGAAGATCCCGAGAACCGCACCGAAATACAAACTCAGGCTTCCGACGTACTCAAACAATCGGGGGTCCCGAAAGATCAGCAATCCTGGAAGCATCAGCCACGCGAGACCCGGAGGTGTGAAGGAGGCAAAGCTCGTGATCGCGCCTTTCGCAGGCAGGCGATGGTGATCGATGAGCTCCTGAGCCGCATCGATTGTGGTGAGCACGCCGAAGCTGGGGATACGCGACTTCCATCCCTGAAGTATTAGCACCACGCCAAGTGCGGCGATCAGCAGTGCGAGCGCAGTACCGTTGGCAAAGGCCCCCGTCCTCCGTGCCATGGACTCCTTCCTGGCCGTACGACAGGTAGACCAGACTCGTGAAAGCAAATTGTAGGTAGTGTTTCCGCAGACTTGCTACCGGAACGCGATAGCATATTTCGGTCCATGCGGGTTCAAGCGCTCACGCCGTTTTTAGGCGATTTGCAGACTCCGAATCGGGAGACCGAAGCGGAGTCTGATGCCTAGCAGCCGTTTGTCTGCTCGGACGCCAACAAACATCCCCGCGTCGAGGCAAGAGAGCCGTCTCGGATTTCGCTGATCGTAGACGCCAAAAGATCGACCAATCGTGGGTCGAGCGTCACTTTCGGCGTTGACAGTCATCGCGTCGGCACATGGTAGGGACCAGTGGCGGCGTTGAACGGGTTGATCACGACGCGATACGTACCGGGTTTGGGCAGCGTGACCTGTCCCATTCGGCAGGCCGGCCCCGCCGCGATAGTCTCGTCGTCCCCGAAATACACCTGAATGTCAAAGTCGGCGGTGCAGTCGCTCCCTCCGATTGTGATGGCGCCGGGACCTCTTGCGTCGAGGAGGAACACGTCGTGGTCGGCACGCGTCGACAGGGTTCCTGTGAGGATGTCACCCGCGGTGATCTTCGTGATGCGATCTGGCCGTACTGGTACGAACGCCAGGTGATACAGGCCGGTGAAGTCGTGGAAGGGGTTCAACGCCACGCTGTAGTTGCCATCCGATGGCAGAACGAGGCGCAGGCCGCACTGCGGGCCCAGTCCACCCACCGTCTTCTTGTCGGGCCCGAGAATCTGCATGAAACGCGGCTTGAGGCAATTGGCAGGATCGAGGTAGACGACGTCGCCTTTGTAGCCTGGGAACGACTCGAAGGCGTCGGCGTTGGCGTCGGGGACACGCCCATCGAAAACCCCGCCAGTAGTCCGAATCGATGCGAGGTTTGGGGTGACGACGCCAGTGCCGCGGAGCGGGAGGCCGCGTGCCTCAGCCAGATCGATGCGCCGCTGTTGCGGCTGGTACGCGCGAATGAAACTTCGATTGCCACTGGCCGCAAAATCGGTGGAGCAGTTCTTCAGCAAGTTGGCGTTACTGATGCCGCTCTCACGACATGCCGTCTGGGCGGCGACGAGGGTGACAGCGTCCGCGACCGGCACCCGAGCCGGGAAGTTCGCATCGGCGAAGGTGGCTGGGGACTGGCCCGAAGCGTAGTCGAACAGCGATTCCGCGGCGGTGATGCGCCAGCTGTTGGCGAACTTTCCGTACAGGTCGTCGTGCTCGGGCTCCGCGGGAAGCACGTCCGCGGTGCCGCGCACCACGGGCTCGTTCGCGTCGCTGCCATTGCTGTCACCGAGCAGTCCCGTGAGAAGGCCCTTGCGCACGGCGGCCGGCACGACCCAGACGTTCAGTCCCTGCCGCGCGAACGGGCTGATGCCGACGCGCGTGCCGTCATTGAACTCGGTGATGTAGCCGGTGCCGGCTTCGTTGAACACCGAGCGCACGCTGCCGCCAGCGAGCGGTACAAAGTCCTGATTCGCGCGCGCCCCATTTATGCGAAGCACCGGCACGGGGGAGGCCGCGATGTTGTCGATCGTCACCGTCACACGGTCGCGTCCAACTTGTGTCGCCATTGCCGTGGCGACGCTCACGGTCCGCAGCGCCCCGATGGTACCGAGGCGGACCTGCACCACAAAGTCGTCCATCGTCGATCGCGCCAGCGTGAACTCGCCAAGGGCTTGCATGTCGTACCAGCGGCCGTCGAATGTGACGAGGTGCGGGTCTGACTTCAGCGTGCCGTTGACGGGCTCGCTTCCTCCGCCGTCTCCGCCAGAAGGCGGCTGGGGCAGCTTGCCCGAGGGCGCGTAGGTCTGTTTCTTGGGGTCGCAGTAGTCTTCCAGCTTCATTCCATGCGCCCAGGCAAACGCACCCGGGCGTCCGCCGGTCAGGCCGATATCGATCGGCGACTGCGCGGGGCGCGATGGCGGAACGGCACCTTCGGTATCCGTCGGACAAGTGCAGTCGCCGCGCAGGCACATGACCAGCGGTTCGTGGACGGCCAGCACCTCGTTCACCTTTTCCGACCGATCGACGACCGCGACGTGACCGTCGCCCGAGCTGACGACCACGATGTCGGCGGTCGAATCGAGCGACACAAGACTCAGCTCCCACGGTGCGGCCGCATGGAGGTCGATGGTTTCGCCGCTGCTCACCGACTGCGCAACAGGGCTGAGCTTCTGCGACGGCAGATTGACGCCGCCCGGCCCCGTCACCGTCCATGGCACCGGACTTTGAACCGATTCGTGCGAGCGGAAGTAGCCCGGCGCCCACGTGTCGAGCACGCGATCTTCCGCGCCCGCAACCATCGTGTTGTAGGCCGCGTCGTTTCTGAACGACGAGCCGGCGACAAAGGTCGGGATCAAGCGCTGGCCAACCACATCGGCGCCGCGAACGTCGGCCACGTGACCGAAGAATCCGGCGGCGTCGTAGGAACGATTGAACAGGTGCTGCTCCGGCGCCATCAGATACTCGGTCCAGTGCTTCCGCAGCGCCTCGAGTGCGGCGCCGGGCACAATCACCATCTGCGCCCACGTCGCCTGACCGTCGTGCAGCCACGGGTGAGTGCTGGTCACGTCATCCGCGCTCGCCGAGGCGAGCTGTTGAAAACAATGAACGACCTCGTGCGTGACGACGGAAAGATGGACATCGATACCGGGTTCGAACTTCCGGACGTCGATGCGCGTTAGGCATGCATTGACCGTGACGCCGTTCACCACCGTCGTGCGCCGCGCTCCGTCCTTCCAGGTTCCGGAGAGGACCCAGCCCTTGTCAAGCGGTTCGAATGAGATGAGAAACGCGGGTATCTGTGGCCGCCCGGTGAGCTTGGCGACCGCATCGTTCGCCCAGTCGTAGAGTTGCTGAAAGTACGCACGGTACGCCGCTTCGTTCTCGGCATCGACGTCCGGCAGCGCGACGCGCCGCAGGATGGTCATGCGACCAGGCTGGTAGACGGCGGGTCGGATCGCTGGGAGAGAAAATCGCGGCCGCGAAAACGGCTGCGTCAACTTCGAAAAGTCTTGCGGGAACACTGAGCGCTTCGCATCGAGCAGTTCGTCGAGCCGCGCCCGCTGTTCGGCGGTGAGTTGCGCCCGGACGGCCTGTAGTTGTGTCAGCGCATAGGTGCCGGAGAGAGTCGGGCGCACCTGCCCTTGCGGCATCATCACGCCAGGCAGCGACGTGACTTCGACGGCGAAAAGCTGCCGGGCCCGATCGACGGTGAGCCCCTGCGTCGCAATCTCGCGGCGCAGACGATCGTTGACGTACTCTGTGTCGCTGCTGACATTGGACGCAGGCGCGGACGCGCCATCCCGCGCAACTGTCGCCGGTGCCGGCCGCCGCATGAGCGCGACGAACGCCACCAGCAGGACGAACGCACCGACGCCAGCCAATATCCACAGTCGGCGACCTGACAAAATAGAGTTTTTCGGCATGGCAGAAGGATAAGAACCTCCGCCCGGCACTGCAAGGGATGTCGCCGCACCGGTTTAACATGCTCCATCCTTACCGTGATGTTCGACTGCACTCTCTCGCAAGCGACGTTCTACAATCACCGCACGGAGGCCCCATGCAGCTATTCACGCGACTTGGGTTCGTCGCCGTCCTTGTCAGCCTGGCGGTCGTTTCGAGTGCGAGTCAGGTCGCGCCCCAAAGACACGTGACGACGACCATCACGCGACTGTACACAGGCGCCGACGGTCAATCGCACGCCGAGGACACTGAGGTCGCTTGGCGGCCGGCAAAGTTGCGCGCGGAGCTCAACGAGTCGGAATCGGTGAAAGTCACCGCCGCGCAGTTTCTGCGCTGGCCACGCGGCTTCGTGTGGGAAGGCCACCCTGCGTCGAAACGCCAGTACGTGATCATCGTCAGCGGACGGGGTGAGGTCGATGTCGTCGGCGGGAAAAAGGTTCAGCTCGCGCCGGGGCGAGTCCTGTTGGCGGAAGACGTGACGGGGAAAGGTCACACGACGCGCGTCGGCGCCGACGAAGATCTCGTGATGCTCTTGGTGCCGCTCGCGCAAGAGCCATGATGGGCCGGATGAATTCGACAACGTCGCCGCCCATAGTGAACATCACTTGAGTCAAGTCAGGTTGGCGCTTGGCCGCCCAGCCGCCTAACCCGCGCCTGAAGCTGAAACCGGGGGATACAAGCCATGCGACCGCATCACGCCGCTCTTGTCACGTTACTCATCGCGCCCGTGCTCGTCACCGCGCAGGGGAGTCTCGGTACCTACGAAGATCGCATCGCGGTCGAGGACGTGATGGCACGTTATGTGTGGGCGGTGGATTCGCTCGATCCTGAGGGCTACGTTGCCGTGTTCACCAAAGACGCCACCATCGATTCGAACGGGAGCATCAGCAAAGGACAGGAGGAGATTCGCAAGATCGTCACGAGCCTCATTCAGCGGCGCGACGACAACAAGACGAAGGGACTGCCGACTTCGAATCTGTACCACGTGATCAGCAACGTGCGCATCACGTTCCCAAGCCCCGGCGAGGCTTTGCACCAGTCGTACTGGCAGACCGTACGTCGCGACAAAGATGGCAAGATGACCGCGGCCGCGATGGGCCGCTCCGAGGACCGACTCGTCAAGCGCAATGGCAAGTGGTTGATTCAGTGGCGCAAGCTGACCGTCTTCACCGACTGACCTGTCGAAGCGTCCACGCGCCTGTATAAACTGTCTTCGCGCAGCAGATCTCCTACGGCTGGTTCTTCGCCAACCTCCGCGGGCGGCTGAGCTCAAACGTCAGGCGGACATGAACCAGCAATCTCGGTCGTCAGTCAAATCACGAATCGCAACGATTGGGACCCGCCTGGTTCTGGTCGTGGCTATTGGTGCGACGATCGCCTGTGACCGGGTGGCGAAGCACGTGGCCGCGACGAAGCTCGCCGGAATGGCGAGGCAGTCCTTTATCGCGGACACCGTCAGGCTGGAGTACGTTGAGAATACCGGCGCCTTCTTGGGGCTTGGTGCAGAGTGGCCGCCAGCTGTTCGAACAGCTGTCTTCGGAGTCGGCAATGGGCTGCTGCTTCTACTGATGATCGTCCTGGCGATCAGGCATCGCTGGCCCACGTTGGCGCTGGTTGGCATGGCCCTGTTTGTAGCTGGCGGCTCGTCCAACCTCCTCGATCGAATGACACGCGGGAGTGTCATCGATTTCATGAACGTTGGGTTCGGTCCACTGCGAACCGGTATTTTCAACGTAGCAGACATGGCCATCATGCTGGGCGCCGGTCTCGTCATTGTCGCCAGTTACCGTGCCGACACAAACACTCCGTCAGATCGCTCAACGTGAGCAACGATGGCAAACCCTGATTCTCACGTAACGATCCACATGGCGGCGAGCCTCGACGGCTTCATCGCTCGAAAGGACGGGCGCGTCGACTGGCTCGAAACCTCAGACGAATTCGCAGGCGGGGACACCATGGACCCAGGATTCGTCGAGGCGTTCCTCAAGACGATCGACTGCTACGTCATGGGATCGCGAACCTATGAGACCGCGCTTCGTTTTGAAGCCCAAGGGTTGGGGTGGTCGTACGGCGACAAACCCACCTTCGTCCTCACTAGTCGCGAACTACCACGGACCCGGGATACCGTCGAGTTCCACTCAGGCGATCTCGCGCAGTTCGTGAATGGGCGCCTACGGCCCACGTTCCGTACCATCTGGTTTGTTGGAGGCGGTATGGTCTCCGCCGAATGCCTTCGTCTCGGGCTAGCCGACGAAGTTCGCTATTCGATCCTGCCGATCTTGATTGGTGATGGGATCCCATTCTTCGAGAAGCTCGACAGAGACATCGCCCTCCATCTGGCGGAGGTCAAAGCCTACAAGAGCGGCATGGTGGAGCTTCGTTACGAGGTGCGAGGTTCTGAACTTCTCGCCGAACGCGTAGGAGTCGCCTCTCCCTGATAAACACTACGGCGTCGTGATCCGCAGGCCTGCGAATCGACTCGTGTTGACATTCTAAACGAGACGAGACATGCTCATTTAGAATGTCAAGAGAAGTACTGCAAGGCACGCTCGATCTCATGGTGTTGCGGACGCTCGCCGCGATGGGACCGCAACACGGACTCGGACTCGCCAAGCGGATCCTCCAGGTGTCGGAAAGCCTCCTCGACTTGAATCAGGGCACGCTGTATCCGGCGCTCCTCCGGCTGGAGCAGCGACGATGGATCAAGTCTCGCTGGGGCGTCTCCGACAACAACCGGAAGGCGAAGTTCTACGAGCTGACGGCACGCGGACGGCGACAGATTCGCGAGGAAACCGAGAACTGGGAACTGACGGTGGCCCTGATGGCCAAGTTTCTCGCCAAGTCGGCGGGCGAGCGGTGATCTGGGGCCGCGTCATCGACGCGTTCCGCCGGCGCCGGCTCGATACCGACTTGGACTCGCAGCTGGCGTACCACCGTGATGCGCTCGAGGCGGAAGCACGCGCGAAGGGGCTGTCCCCTGACGACGCCCGTGCCGCGGCCTACCGCGCGATGGGTGGACTGACTCAGGTCCAGGACGCGTATCGCGATCAACTCACAATTCCTGTTATTGACGCGCTCTGGCAGGACGTTCGGTACGCCCTTCGCGCAATGCGCCGCAACCTCACGTTCACGGTGGTCGTCGTGCTGACTCTCGCGGTCGGCATTGGCGCGAACACCGCGGTGTTCAGCGTCCTCAATAGCGTCCTGCTCAAGCCGTTGTCGTATCCGCGGGCAGAGGAATTGGTGGCGCTCCGGCAGATCGCGCCTGGCTCTGCGGGATTGGCGGATGGGCTGAATCTCTCCCCATCCATGTATTTCACCTACGCGGAACAGAACCGGGCCTTTCAATCGCTGGGCGTGTGGGTCGCGACCAGGTCGACTGTGACGGATTTGGGCGAACCGGAAGACGTTCGTGTGATCGGCATCAGTGACGGCCTTCTCCAAGCGTTCAACGTTCCGCCCGCGGCCGGCCGCTGGATCCTGGCCGAGGACCAGGTCGGAGCCACTCGGCCGCCCCCGAGCGTGTTCAAGGTTTACACCACAGTGATGCTCAGCTACGCGTACTGGCAGCGGCGTTTCGGAGGAGAACGATCCGTGATCGGACGCACCATCACCGTGGATTCACGGCTGAAGAAGATCGTCGGTGTGATGCCCCAGGGATTCAGGATCGTCAATGCCGAAGCGGATCTTATTTTTCCGCTGGCTTTCGATCGCGAAAGAATCACCCTAGCCGGGCTGGCGGGCGGGGCGGGCGGTTTCAATTATCAGGGCGTCGCCCGGCTCAGGCCGGGAATCACAATCGCCCAGGCCAACGCCGACGTGGCGCGAATGGTCCCGATCTGGATGGACTCCTGGTCAGATGGACCGGGCACAAATTCACGAGCCTATGAGACCTGGAAAATCGCACCCGCCCTTCGTCCTCTCAAACAAGAAGTGGTCGGCAGCGTTACAGACGTGCTGTGGGTGGTGATGGCGACCATCGGCCTCGTGATGCTCATCGCCTGCGCCAACGTGGCGAATCTGCTTCTGGTTCGGGCCGAGGTGCGGCAGAGGGAGCTGTCCCTGCGCGCGGCACTCGGCGCGGGCCGCGGACGGATCGTCCGGGGTCTTCTGGTCGAAAGCATGCTGCTTGGTTTGATAGGCGGCGCACTGGGCGTAGGACTCGCGTACGCCGGCGTGCGCGTGTTGCTGGCCATTGGTCCGGCGAATCTTCCACGGCTGAGCGAAATCTCATTAGATGCGCGAACGTTTGGATTCACTGCCGTGCTCTCGCTGCTGTCGAGTGTGTTGTTCGGTTTGATCCCTGCGCTGAAATACACGGGGCCGCGGATTTCGGCAGCGCTGGGCAGCATCGGCCGTACAGCGAGCGTGAGCCGGGAGCGCCACCGCGTCCGCAGTCTGCTGGTTGTGGTGCAGGTGGCGATCGCGCTCGTGCTCCTGGTGAGTGCTGGATTGATGATTCGCACATTCGAGTCCTTACGGACCGTCGAGCCGGGATTCACACAACCCGAGCATCTCCAGATCATGCGATTCTTTTTCGCTGCGTCGGCCTCTGCGGACCCGGAACGAGTGACGCGAATGCAGAACGACCTTCAGGACAAGTTGTCGTCGATTCCGGGTGTGACCTCTGCCGCGTTCGGGAGCGCGATGCCTATGGAAGGGTTCGGCCCGAACCTGGGTGTCCTGAACGTCGGCGCCATCCGCACGGATGACCGGACCGATCCAGGGTCGGATACCCCGCCGGTGCGCCTATTCAAGTATGCCTCGCCCGGTTTCTTTCACACTGCCGGCACCAGGCTGGTCGCGGGCCGCGAGATCACGTGGACAGAAGTCTACGGTCTGAGACCCGTCGTCCTGATTTCCGAGAATCTCGCCCGTGAACTCTGGGGAACACCAACAGCCGCCGTTGGCAAACACCTCCGCCAGCGTCCCGACATGCCGTGGCACGAAGTGATCGGTGTTGTGCAGGATGTCCATGAAAACGGTCTCAACCAACAGGCACCTGCAATCGTGTACTGGCCTTCGTTGTCCGCGCATTTGAACGCCACTGCAGGGCAGCCGAACGTCATCCGCGGGGTGACCTTCGTCGTCCGCAGCGAGCGCACTGACACGGAAGGGTTTCTGAACCAAGTCCGGCAGGCCGTGTGGTCGGTGAACTCCAGCCTGCCCGTGTCGCCGCGGACCATGCGCGAGGTCTACGATCAATCTCTCGCGCAGACGTCCTTCACGCTGGTGATGCTCGCGATCGCCGGGTCGATGGCTCTGCTCTTGGGCGTCGTCGGCATCTACGGCGTGATCTCCTACGCGGTCTCGCAGAGAAGGCGCGAGATCGGCATTCGCGCGGCGCTCGGCGCGCAGCAGGGCGAGTTGAAACGAATGTTTGTGCGCCATGGACTGGCACTCGCAGGTGTAGGCGTCGCGATAGGACTGGTGGCGGCAGCGGGCCTGACGCGCCTGATGTCTACGTTGTTGTACGGCATCACGCCTCTCGATCCGATGACGTATGCGGTGGTGCCGGTCATCTTAGTGGTCGTCACGGTACTCGCAAGTTATTTGCCGGCGCGACGGGTTGTGTCCATCGATCCTGTAGAGGCGCTAGGGTCGGAGTAGCCCCGCAGGCGCCCGGCACGCCGGCCACGCGCTCAGTCAGGTGCGATCCCGGTCCGGTGGTCCTTACTGGGCATTTTCCTGCTCACCAGGGCGTGGGATGCGCTCTACAGCCCGCGTCGAACGGTTCTCGACACGATTCTGGTCGACGCCGCGCGCGAGGCCGGCGCCGAGGGCCGCGAAGGCGCCATCGTCGAGGAAGTCCCGTTCACCAACGGCCGCGTCCAGGGCATCAAGGGCCGCAGCGTCAGCGGCGCCGCGTTCGCCGAATCGGCCCGTCTTGTCATCGGAGAAAACCCTCCCACGACGCCTCAGCGGTGGGAGCTGCGACGTACCGCGGCGAGACGTCTTCGAAGGGCCAGTCGAAAAATTTGACTCATGGTCACTCGACCGGTCATGCATAATCGGGCATTCGGCACCGGCTCCAGCAGGCTCCGGCGACTTAAGGATTGGAGGTTGGGGATGGACCTGTCCAGTTCTGGCGACCGCTCGGCCGCACGCGAGCCGCTCGCCATCATCGGAATCGGCTGCCGCTTCCCAGGCGGCGCGAATGGCCCCGAGCTCTTCTGGCGCCTGATGTGCAACGGAGTCGATGCGATCTCCGAAGTCCCGGCCGACCGCTGGAACATCGATCGCTTCCACCATCCGACACCGGGCACCGTTGGCAAGACCAACGTCCGCCGGGGCGGATGGATCTCTGGTATCGACCTGTTCGATGCCGACTTCTTCGGCATCTCCGCGCGGGAAGCCGACCGCATGGATCCGCAACAACGAGTCCTCTTGGAGGTCGCCTGGGAGGCGCTGGAGGATGCCGGGCTGGTCGCCAGCCAAATCTCTGGCAGCCGCACCGGAGTGTTCATCGGTCTCTCGAGCCTCGACTACAGTCATCGAGGCGCCGGATGTCTGGACTGGATCGATCCCCATTCCGGTGCCGGCGTGTCGATGTGCATTGCGGCCAACCGGATCTCTTACTGCTTCAACCTGAACGGTCCGAGTATCGCGATGGACACCGCGTGCTCGTCCTCGCTGGTGGCCATCCACCTGGCGTGTCAAAGTCTCTGGCGTGGCGAGAGCGCGTTGGCGCTGGCCGGCGGGGTCAACATCCTGATCCGCCCCGAGTCTTTTGTCGGTTTCAACGCCATGCTCAGCCCGGACGGTCGCTGCAAGGCCTTCGACGCCAGCGCCAACGGCTTCGCGCGCGCCGAGGGTGCGGGCATCGTCGTTCTGAAGCCGCTGGCCCAGGCGCAGCGCGATCGCGACCGGATCTATGCGCTGGTTCTGGGCAGCGCAACGAACCAGGATGGGCGGACTGTTGGCCTCACGGTGCCCAGTCAGAAGGCCCAGGAGGATTTGGTGCGGGCGGCCTGCCAGGATGCCGGTGTCGCACCTGCGCACATCCAGTACGTCGAGGCCCACGGCACGGGTACTCACGTCGGCGATCCCATCGAAGCACGTGCCCTGGGCACCGTGCTCGCCGACGGTCGCCCCGCGGGGGACTACTGCCGGCTCGGATCGGTCAAGACCAACATCGGGCACCTCGAGCCCGCCGCCGGAGTGGCCGGACTGATCAAGGCCGCGCTCGTCCTCAACCATGGCGTGATTCCGCCCAACCTGCACTTCAAGACGCCGAACCCGGAGATCCCTTTCGAGCAGTTGCAGCTCCGGGTCCAACAGCGGCTCGAGCGCTGGCCCGCGGTCGAAGGTCCGACTCTGGCTGGCGTGAACTCCTTTGGTTTCGGCGGCGCCAATGCCCACGTTGTGTTGCAAGGCCTGCCGCCGATGGAGAGCCGCGCCGAACCGCTCGTTGTCGCGGAGCCAGCGCACTTGATTCCCCTCTCGGCTCGCTCACCCCAGGCCCTGTTGGATCTCGCGAGCTCCTACCACCAGTACCTGAGTGCGAATGGCGACGGCGCGGGGCTATCCCTCGAAGACATCTCCTGGACCTGCAGCCACCGGCGGACTCATCACGACCATCGGCTAGCGATCATCGCGCGTACGAAGGAGGAGTTGCTCTACAACCTGGCGGCATTCACCGCGGGACAGGCGCAGAACTCCTGGGTCGCGGGCCGCTGCCATGGCGACTCCCCTCCCAAGCTCGTGTTCGCCTGCTCCGGACAGGGCTCGCAATGGTGGGCGATGGGTCGCGAGCTGCTCCAGGGCGAACCCGTATTCCGACAGACGATCGAGCGCTGCGACCAGCAGGTCCAGTCCTTGGGCAACTGGTCGTTGTTGGAAGAGCTGAGTCGCAGTGAGGCCGAATCGCGGTTGGAGCAGACCGAGATCACTCAGCCGGCGATCTTCGCCGTCCAGGCGGCGTTGGCGGCGCTATGGAGATCCTGGGGCGTCGCGCCCGATGCGGTCGTGGGCCACAGCGTCGGTGAGGTCACCGCGGCGTACTTGGCCGGAGCGCTCGAGCTCGAGCAGGCCGTGACCATGCTGTTCCATCGCGGGCGCTGTATGGCCGGACTCCAGGGTCGGATGATGGTCGTCGGGCTGCCGGAGCGAGAAGTCGAGCAGCAGCTCGAGGGCTTTGAGGGTCGCGTGTGTGTCGCGGCCGTCAACAGCCCCACCTCGATCACTCTGGCTGGCGACGAGGCTGCGCTCACGGAGATTGCGTCGGCAATGGCGCGCGCCCAACGCTACTGCAAATGGGTGCGGGTGAACTACGGGTTCCACAGCCATCTGATGGATCCAATCAAGGACGAGCTGCTCGAGTGCTTGCGGCAGATCCCAGTCCGCGCGGCCAGGTTGCCGATGATCTCGACGGTCAGCGGGGAGCTGGTCAGAGATGGCAAGCTCGACGCCGACTACTGGTGGCGGAACGTGCGCCGCCCAGTGCGCTTTGCCGCGGCTATCGGCGAACTGTTGAAACAAGGCTACGAACAGTTCCTGGACCTGGGCCCACATCCCGTGTTGTCCGGCGCGATTTCGGAATGCGCACGCGGCACCAAACCCATGGTGTTGCCGTCCTTGCGCCGTGGAGAACCCGAGCGGACCACCTTGTTGCGCTCGCTGGGTGCTCTTTACTGCTCGGGGCACGCCGTTCAATGGGACGCGTTGTCGCCAGCCGGTCGCCTGGCGCAGTTGCCATCCTATCCCTGGCAACGAGAGCGCCACTGGATGGAAGCCGAGGATTCGCTGCGGTTCCGTACCGCATCGATCGATCACCCGCTCCTCGGTCAGCGCGTGGACGCCGTCGTACCGACCTGGGAGAACCGGCTCGATCGGCTGAGCCTGCAGTATCTGCAAGACCATCGGGTTCAGGGCCAGGGCCTGCTGGCGGGTGCAGTGTATTTGGAGCTGGCGCTGGCGGCTGCGCGGCGCCAATTCGGCCCAAGTCCGGTGGTCTTGGAGGAGGTCGAGTTCGCCAAGCCTTGTATCTTGCGATCCGACGGACGGACCCGCCTGCAGACGATCCTCGAACCCGGCGAATCGAGCTTCCGGATCTACAGTCGCTCAGCAGATAACGACCAACCCTGGACCTGCCATGCCACTGGCAAGGTGCGGGTGGAACAAACGCTCGAGGCCGCTCTCGGGATGGACAATGACGTCCGCGACCGTTGCGCGCTGGAGATGCCGGCTGCTGAATGCTACCGCCGCATGCAGGACCACGGTCTCCAATACGGGCCCTCGTTTCAGGGCCTCGACCGGCTCTGGAGCGGCGTTGGGGAGGCACTGGGCCTGATCCGCCGGCCTGCTTCGTTGGAGTTCGGGCCAGCCGACTACGAGATTCATCCGGCGCTGCTGGACGCATGCCTCCACGTGCTCAGTGGGGCACTGCCGGATCGAAGCGGCACATACCTGCCGATTGGAGTCCGGCAGTTACGCTTCCACGGGCCAACCCAAGGGCCGCTCTGGAGCCATGTCCGCCTGCTCGAGGAGAACGGCAGTCGAGCCATTGCCGACATTCAGGTTTTCGACCAAACCGGAAGTCTCAAAATCGAGCTGCGTGGCTTCCGGCTTCAACTCCTGGACCGGAGCGCCGAAGAACGGTTCAGCGAGGACGCCAGCGGTCTGGCCTATGAATATCGGTGGCAACTCAAACTCCGTTCGGATCAACGCGGAGCTACACGGGTTGTGACCGACTTGCCCAGCCCTAACCGCATCTGCGCAACGATCCTGGACCGAGCCGTTCGCCAGCAGGCCGACCTGAAGCTCGTGGAGCTGGAGCAGCACTTCGAAGCAGCGGTCAATCCCCTCTGCTCCTCCTTCGTGGTCGAGGCTCTGCGGGAGCTGGGCGTTCGTTTTCAACCTTCGGAACGCCTTTCGCCCGCGCTGCTGGGCGATCGATTCGTCGTCGGCGCTGCTTCCCGCCGCTTCCTGGAGCGATGGTTCGACCTCATGGAGCAGGACGGGTTGTTGCGGCGGGTCGCTGACGAATGGGAGGTCGTCGGGTCGCCCATGGAACAGCCGCATCGGGTCTGGCGCGAGCTGGTGGTGCGAATGCCGACCTTCTATCCGGATTTGATGCTGGTCGGCCGGGTCGCTCAGGGGCTGGCCAGGATTCTGCGCGGCGAAGTCGACCCACTCGAAGTCCTATTCCCCGAGGGGTCCATGGCGGTCGCCGAACATTTCTATCAGGATTCGTTGAGAGCGCGCGTCTTCAGCTCTGCGGCCCAACTGGCAGTCTCCGAACTGGTCGGCGATCTCCGCCCCGGACGCGCGCTCCGCATCCTCGAGCTGGGGGCCGGTACCGGAGGGATGACGGCTCACGTGCTGCCTGAACTCCCGGCAGATCGGACCGAGTATTTCTTTACGGACGTTTCCGCGCATTTCTTTCAGCGTGCGCGCGAGGGGAAGTTTCGCGACTACGGCTTCCTGGAGTATCAGCGGCTGGACATCGAGGCGGATCCCTGCGCCCAAGGATTCGAGCCCCATTCCTTCGACGTGGTGGTCGCCTTCAGTGTGCTGCATGCCCTCGCCGACTTGCGGATTGTCCTGAGGAATGTCAAGCGGCTGCTGGGTTCGCATGGAGTCCTCGCGATCGGCGAGGCGGTCAAGCCCAAACCATGGATGGACTTTGTTTTCGGATTGACCGAAGGCTGGCAGCGATACGCCGATCATGATCTGCGCCCCGATCACCCTTTGTTACCACTAGAGGGATGGTCCTCGCTGTTGGCGCAGGAAGGATTCAATGAGATCGCCGAGTTCACCGGTGGAAGTGCGCTGTCGATCGGTTACGCCGGGATTATGGCGCGCGGCCCGCGAGTCGAACCAGTGCAAGCCGCTCCTTCTTCCGGCGCGGCGGAGAACGCCGGTCGCTGGCTGATCTTCGCCGACTCGCAAGGCATCGGCGCGGAGCTCGCCGGCCAGCTCCGCGCACAAGGCCAGCATTGTGAAATCGTCGCTCCAGAGATTGCCGGTCGTGGTCTCGGAGCAGCGAGAGACTTTGACCTGCCGCTAGCCCGTCAGAAGCTCATCTCCCCCGATTCGGCGCCCTGGCGAGGGATTGTCCATCTTTGGAACTGCGACGTGAAGTCACCAGAATCCGCCTCGGACCGCCTCAGCGCCGGCCTGGCCGACGGTTGTCTGAGCACCGCGGTGCTGGCACAGGCGCTCGATGAGTACGAGGCCGACCGCGTTCCCCGCCTCTGGGTGGTGACGCGGGGCGCCCAGTCGCCGTTCTCTACCGCCGCTCCGCCCTCGATCGCCCAGTCGCCGGTTTGGGGTCTGTGCCGCGTCATCGGGAACGAGTCGCCGAAGCTGCGCTCGACACTGATCGATCTAAGTGCCCAAACCCCGGCCGAGGAGATCAGCTCTTTGTGTGCCGAGCTGCTCCTCGGCGACCAAGAGGAAGAGATCTGCCTGCGTGGCGACCAGCGCTACGTTGCTCGGCTTGCGCCATTCAACGACGGCGCCCAACCGGAGATCCGACACTTGAGGGGCCAGACGGAGGATCCCTCCTTTCGGCTGGAAATCGAGCGACCCGGCACGTTAGACAACCTGATACTGCGCGAGACCAGCCGTTGCCCGCCGGGTCCTGGTGAGCTCGAGATCCGGGTGGTCGCCGCGGGCGTCAACTTCAAAGATGTGATGAAGGCTCTTGGTCTGGTCAGTGGGCAAACCCGTTTCAGCGGCGAATGCGCCGGCGTGATCAGCGCGGTCGGCCCGGCGGTAGAAGGCTGGCAAATCGGCGAAGAGGTCGTGGCCCTCGCCAAGCAAGGTCACGGCTCGTTCGTGACCACGCGGGCAGATTACGTCACCCGCAAGCCACCCCATCTCAGTTTCGAAGAGGCTGCCACCTGGCCGGTCGTATTCGGCACCGGTCACCTTGCGCTCAACCACCTGGGCCGCTTGAGCGCCGGGGAGCGGGTCCTGATTCACTCGGCCTCCGGCGGTGTCGGTCTGGCGGCAATCCAGTTGGCGCAGCGGGTCGGGGCGGAAATTTTCGCCACGGCGGGCACAGCGGAAAAGCGCGAATTCTTGCGCGCGCTTGGGATTCGACACGTGATGGACTCCCGCTCGCTAGCCTTTGCCGACCAGGTGCTCGAAGCCACCGATGGTCAGGGAGTCGATTTGGTCTTGAACTCGTTGCCCGGGGAGGCGATCGCCAAAGGCCTTTCGGTTCTACGCGACTACGGACGCTTCCTGGAGATCGGCAAGCGCGACATCGATCAGAACCATCGGCTGGGCTTGCGACCGTTCTCCAAACAGTTGTCCTTCTTCGCGGTCGACGTGGAGGCGATCATCGACTCGCGCCCCGAGCTCGCGAGCAGGCTGCTTCAGGAACTGTCGGCGTGGTTCTGGGATGGCTCGCTCGCGGCGCTGCCTTTCCGTGTCTTCCCGATTTCGCGCGCGGTCGAGGCTCTCCGCTACATGTCCCAGGCGCGGCACATCGGCAAAATCGTTCTCTCCCTGCGACCGCAGAAGGTGACATGCTGGCGCGCTCGATCGGCGTCCGCGCCTGCCCTCCACCGCGATGCGACCTATCTCATCACGGGCGGGTGCGGTGGGTTCGGCCTTGCCGTGGCTCAGTGGATGGTCGCACAAGGGGCGGGACACTTGTTACTGCTCGGCAGGAGCGGAGCCAGCTCCGCCGCGGCTCAAGACGCAGTGGAAAAGATGCGCCAAGCCGGTGCCGAGGTCATCATCGCTCAGACCGACGTGGCGGATGAAGAACAGCTGGCGCGCCTGCTCGCAGAGATCAAGGCAAATCTGCCACCGCTACGAGGTGTGTTCCACGCCGCGATGGTGATCAAGGATTGTCTCGTCAGTCAACTGGACCTGGAGAGCCTGCGGGAAGTCTGGCGGCCCAAGGTCGACGGTGCCTGGAACCTGCACCGACTGACTGCCGGGATGGAGCTCGACTACTTCGTGCTCTTCTCCTCGTTGGCGTCGGTGGTGGGCCCTGGTGGCCAGGCCAGCTACGCCTCGGCCAATGCGTTCCTCGACGCCCTGGCACGCTATCGCCGCGCTGTCGGCTTGCCCGCCGTTTCCATCGGCTGGGGTGCGCTGGAGGAGGTTGGCTGGGTCGCCCGCAACTCCGAGATCCAGGAGCGGCTAAATGCTAGTGGGCTCCGGAGCTTCACCGTCTCGGAGGCGTTGGAGCAGCTCGGCCGGGCTTTGCACCGGCGACCCGTCCATCTGGTAGTGACGAGATTCGATCCACAGCGTGCAGCCGCGAGCTTCCGCAGGCTCACACGTTTTTCCATGCTCTTCGCCGAAACTGTCGAGCACCAGGTTGTGTTGCACAAGAGCGCCGTGCGGGCCACGCTGCTGGCGGCGGAACCCGGCCCGCGGCGCGAGCTGCTCACCTCACTGTTGCGGGAGCGGGTCGCCCGCGCCTTGGGTACTGCACCGGACAAGGTCGACTCCGACAAGGGTTTGACCCAGCTCGGGCTCGATTCGCTGATGGGGGTCGAATTGCGCAATTGGGTGGAGGATGAGCTCAAACTCAGTCTATCGATGCTGGATCTGCTGGGCGGCTTGAGTGTGGAGCGGCTCGCTGAACTCCTGGACCAACAGCTTCCACATGCCGCGGCCGACTCGACTCGCCCAGAAACCGAGGCAGAACCCCTCCTCAACCGCACCGACGATGTCATTACCGACCACCAATCGGTCGATCAACCACTTTCTTTCGGTCAGGAGCGGCTCTGGTTTCTGGACCGGCTGGAGCCGGGTAATCCGGCCTACGTCGAGCGCATGGGACTGAGGATCCGTGAACACGTCGACTCAGGTGTGATGCAGCGAGTCGTCGACGAGATGTGCCGCCGTCACGAGAGCCTGCGAACCACGTTCCATCTGGTCGAGGGTCGGCCGATCCAGCGCATTGCCCATGACGCCACGATCGCCGTACGGACCGTGAACTTGGGGAGCCTGTCAACTGAAGAAGCGGAGGCCCAACTCCGCCTGCACATCACGGAAGAATCGCAAGACCCCTTGGATCTCGCGCGGGGTCCACTCCTTCGAATGACCCTGCTTCGCTTTGGCGAGAATGACACCGTCTGGCTGAGCAGCGCTCACCATATTCTCATCGATGCGACGTCCAGGCGCGTCATGCTCCGCGAAGTGCGCGAGCTGTACCAAGCCTTCGTCGCCGGACAGCCGTCGCCCTTGCCCGAGCCTCGCGCCCGGTACGCGGACTTCGTGCGATGGCAGCGGAGTGAGCTGGCCGGCCCTCGGCTGGAACAACTCCTGAGCTATTGGCGACAGAAGCTCCATGGGCCGCTGCTGCCCCTCGAATTGCCAACCGATCGGATCCGGCCGGCGCAGTTTTCCTACCGCGGTGCCGATCTGCAATTCGAGCTTGGCGAGGACCTGGTCAGCGACCTGCAGGCTCTGGGCCGAACCCGAACGGTCACTCCGTTCATGATTCTGCTTGCGGCTTTCAATGCCCTGCTCTATCGCTACACCGGACAAGAGGACTTTGTCGTGGCCTCGCCGATCACCGGCCGCGAACGAGTGGAGTTCGAGGATTTGATCGGTTTTTTCGTCAATACTTTGGTCCTGCGCAGCGATCTCTCGGGAGATCCCACGTTCGAACAGCTGCTGGACCGAACCCGCCAGGTCGCCTTGGAAGCCTACGATCAGCGGGCCCTGCCCTTCGAACGGATCCTTCAGTTGCTCCCCGAGCGCGAGCTCAGCCGCGTTCCGCTCGCGCAGGTTGCATTCACCTTCGAGCCTCCCGAGATTGCCGAGGCAGGTCTTGGGATCGACCTGATAGCGGTGCCGTCGATTGCGGCGAAGTTCGATTTGATGTTGCTGATCCAGACTCGCCAAGGTCGGATGTATTGCACCTTCGAGTACTGCACCGACTTGTTCGATGCTTCCACCATCCGCAGGATGGCCGAACACTTCACCACGTTGCTGGCCGGCGCAGTTCATGGTCCGACCCTGCGGCTGTCCCGTCTGCCACTGGCTGGCGAGACGGAGTTGGAGCAAGTGCTGGTGAGCGGGACCGGCCCGCGGATCGACTATCCCGAACCGGCGGCAATTCATCGGATCTTCGAAAGCCAAGCCAACCTTCGCCCCGATGCCGTGGCGCTGATGTGCGAGGCCGAGGTGATGACCTACGGCGAGCTGAATGCCGCCGCCAATCGCTGGGGTCGTTACCTGCAATCCCTCGGGGTGGGTTCCGGTGTCGCGGTCGGACTCATTGGCGAACGACGATGCCGCATGGTAGTGGCGACGTTGGCCGTTCTCAAGGCCGGGGGAGTCTGCGTGCCGCTCGATCCAACGGCGCCCCAGGAACGGCTGGCATTTTTCCTGGAGAATGCGAGAGTCGGGATTGTCCTGTCCGATCACGCCTTGAGCGAGCGGCTGGCCTCCAGCCCAGTCAAGATCGTGCTCATGGACGCCGAGCCCGACCTGGTCAACGAACTAGGCTTTGACAACTTGCCCACTCCGATTGCGGCTGAAGACCTAGCCTATGTGTTCTTCACTTCGGGCTCGACCGGCACACCCAAGGGTGTCGAGGTCATGCATCGCGGAATCGTCCGGGTCTGCTTCGACGAGCAGATTCAGCTGGGCCCTGAGCACGTCACCCTTCAACTCAGCGCCCCAACCTTCGATTACTCACTGTTCGAGTTGTGGGCAGCCCTCCTGCGCGGTGGACGTTGCGTGCTGTTCCCCGGCGCACCGCTGACATCTCTCCAACGATTGAGTGACACGATCACTTCGTTCGGCGTCAATACGTTGTTGGTGACTCCGACCCTGTTCAACACGGTGATCGACGAGTGCCCAGGGCTGCTCGAGCCGGTGAAGGAGCTGCTGATTGGCGGCGAGGCTCTCTCGGTGAGCCATGTGCGGCGCGCGCTGGAGCTGTTGCCGGGCACACGAATGATGAATTGCTATGGCCCGACCGAAGCCTCCGTGAACACAACCTACGGTCCGATCGAGCGAGACCTCGCGGCCAGCTGTCGCTCGATTCCGATCGGCCGGCCTCTCGCCAACACACAGGTCTACATTTTGGATCGCCATCTCAACTTGATGCCGATCGGAGTACCCGGTGAGTTGTATGCCGGAGGGGATGGACTGGCGCGAGGCTATCTGGGGCTTCCCGGCTTGACGGCGGAGAAGTTCATCGCGAATCCGTTTGGCGATGGTCAACTGTACCGGACCGGCGATCTGGCCCGCTGGCTGCCAGATGGCAGCATCGAATTCCTGGGCCGCGTCGATCGTCAGCTCAAGCTCAGGGGACATCGCATCGAACCGGGAGAGATCGAAACGGCGATACTGAAGAATCCGGACGTGCTACAGGCGGTCGTCGCCATGCGGCAGGATGACGGAGCCGGGCGCCATCTGGTCGCCTACGTCGTCCCTGCCGGCCGACCTCCGGCCGAAGCGGAGCTGCGCCAGATGCTGGGCCAGCGTTTGCCGGACTACATGATTCCGGCCCGTTTCGTGATCATGGACACGCTGCCGCTCATGGCCAACGGCAAAGTCGATCAACGTTTGCTGCCAGCTCCGGAGTCATCGCGGGGCCGAGTGGAAATGGTGCCGCCGCGGAGCCAGCTCGAACGAGAGATCGCGCAGGTCTGGCAACAGCTTCTCAAGGTCGATCGGGTCGGAGTCCACGACAACTTCTTCGACTTGGGTGGTCATTCCCTGATGGTCGTGGAAGCTCACTACCGCCTGAGCAGGCTGCTGAACGGGGAGCCCGCCGTGATGGACTTCTTCCGCTATCCGACGGTTGCCGCCTTGGCGAGTTTCTGGAGCCGGAAGGGGAGCGAATCCCACCGCGCCGAAGGCCGCACGGAGCATGCCGAGGCGCGCCGGTCCGCGCTCAAGCGCCAGCGACAATTGCGGCAGGCTGGGGGAGCCGAAAGCGATGGCCACGCACACCCAGGACGATGAGCTGGACGAGGTCGGGATCGCCATTATCGGCATGGCCGGCCGATTTCCAGGAGCTCAGACTCTCGAGCAGTTCTGGGGCAATCTCGAGCACGGTGTAGATTCGATCAGCTCGTTCGCGGAGGAAGAGTTGGCGGCCGCTGGCGTCGCCAGAGAACTCCTGCGCGATCCGCACTATGTCAAGGCAGGGGCGGTGCTGCAGGACATCGAGCAGTTCGATGCCAGTTTCTTCGGCCTCTCACCGCGCGAGGCGCAGCTCACGGATCCTCAGCAGCGCGTATTCCTGGAAACTGCGTGGGAAGCGATGGAGGCCGCTGGCTATGCCACTGAGCACCACCGCGGAGCGGTAGGCGTTTTTGCGGGCGCCGGCTTCAACAGCTATCTGATGCGCCTTCCGCTGCCCGATTCTGTGGCTGAGCCCGGCGCACTGCTGCAGCTGCTGATCGGCAATGACAAGGACTTCCTGGCGACCCGAGTGGCCTACGCGATGAATCTTCAGGGGCCATGCTTGACGGTCCAGACCGCCTGCTCGACTTCATTGGTTGCGGTCCATCTGGCGGTTCAAAGCCTCTTGAGCGGCGAATGCGATCTGGCGCTGGCCGGGGGCGTGGCCATCGCGATTCCCCAGCAGTGCGGATACCTCTACCAGCAAGGCGGCACGGTGTCTCCGGACGGCCGTTGCCGGGCCTTCGATGAGAAGGCTCAAGGTTTTGTGTTGGGGCGGGGTGCCGGCGTCGTGGTTCTGAAGCGGTTGGAGGAGGCGCGTGCGCACGGCGACTTCATTCGCGCGGTGATCCGAGGCTCCGCGGTCAACAACGATGGCTCGAGCAAGATCGGCTACACCGCCCCCAGCATCGAAGGTCAGGCCGCGGTGATCGAGAGCGCTCTGGCTATGGCCCGAGTTCAACCGAGAACCGTGACCTACGTCGAAACCCATGGCACCGCGACCGCCTTGGGCGATTCGATCGAGGTCCTCGCACTGACCCAGGCTTTCCGGCGCCAGGGCGGAGCCGGACGCTGGTGCGCACTGGGATCGGTGAAAACCAATATCGGGCACACCGACGTCGCCGCCGGTGTGATCGGCCTGATCAAAACCGTCCTCGCACTCGAGCATCGCATGATCCCACCGACTCTGAACTTTGTGACGCCCAACCCCACGCTTGGCCTCGAGAGTAGCCCGTTCTACATCAATGCCGCGCTTGCCGATTGGGTTCCGGCAGGCTGCCCCCGCCGGGCGGGAGTGAGCTCTTTCGGCATCGGCGGGACCAATGCCCACGTTGTGCTCGAGGAAGCACCGTCGCTGGCGCCCTCGGATGAGTCTCGAGCCCTCCAACTGGTTGCCCTATCGGCCAAGACCTCAGGGTCGCTCACTCAGTCCATCGAGCAGCTGGCCGAATACTTGGACTCATCCTCGGCGGCGCGCTTGGCGGACGTCGCCTATACGCTCCACGTGGGCCGGCGCAGATTCACTCATCGAGCGGTAGCCCTCTGCACGAACCGCGAGGATGCGGTCCGCCTCTTGCGCGACCGGGACCCCACTTGCCTGCTGACTTGCGTCCAGGAAGCCGGCGACCGTGAGATCGTGCTGCTGCTGCCGGCTGAGTGGGAGCGCTGCCAGCAGACCAGCCGGCTCCTCTACGACTGCGAACCCGGGTTTCGCCAGGTAGTGGATCAGTGCGCAGGTCTCTTCAAGTCAGGTCTCGATCAGTTCGCCGCGCCGGCGGTGCTGTTCGTCGCGGAGTACGCGTTGGCCAGGCTGTGGATGGAGTGGGGGATATCTCCCGGTGCCATCGTGGGCGAAGGGATCGGCGAGCTGGTCGCGGCCTGCCTGGCCGGCGAGGTTGCACTCGAGCAGGCGTTGTCCATCGCCGCTACTCCAACCCCGCATCAGAGCGTAGTTGGCCGACCGGCTGCAGTCGAAGGGCTGCTCGGAAACCCGGACAGCATCTGGCTGGAGATGGGATCCGGGCGGATGATTCAAGGATTGCTCGCTCGTCAACCTGCGCTCTCGGCCAGGGACTGCGCAATTGCATCGGTTGGTCCTGAAGAAACCGAGAGCCTGGGCGGTCTGTTCCGAGCCGTGGGTCAGCTATGGCTCCACGGAGCCGCCATCGATTGGGCCGGATTCCATGCCCGTGAGCGCCGCCACCGGGTGCCCTTGCCGACGTATCCGTTTGACCGGCGGCGATACTGGATTGATGGACCGTCGTTCGAACGGTCATCACCATCGGACATCAGGACAGGGTCGACGCGGCGCGCCAGGCCCGTCCCCGCGCGAGCTGGTGGGACCGAGACTCGCGATCACGATTACGCCTCGGCCGTCGGAAGCACCTGGCGGAGTGTGCTCGGGCGAGAAGTGGGCGTGGATGAAGATTTCTTCGACGCCGGAGGCAATTCATTGCTCGCGGTCGAACTGGTCGCCGGGCTCAGCCGGCGATTCGGGCTCGAGCTCGCGCCGGACCTTCTGCTCGAGCACTCGACTATCGCGGCCGTGACGGACTTCGTGCGCCGCGCCGGGACCTCCGCCGATCGATCGCCTCGGCCGAGCCTAGCGGCCTCGCTGCACCTCCCGATTCGGCTCACGCACGGCGTTGAATCGCAGGCCCTGTTTCTGGTCCATCCGGTCGGCGGACTTGCCTACTTCTACGGCGATCTGGCCGAGCGTCTTGGCCAGGGCCCGCGGGTCTCTTGCTTCCAGTCCCGCGGATTGCTCGACGGAGAAGAACCACATCGGCAGGTGGAGGCCATGGCGCGCAATTACGTCGAGGGACTCCTGTCGGTTCACCCGAGCGGACCGTACTGGCTCGGCGGAGCTTCGTTCGGCGGGACCGTCGCGTTCGAGATGGCGCACCAGCTTCACGCGAGAGGTCACACGCCCGAGGGTCTGGTCTTGATCGATACTCCGGGTCCGAGTCAGCTTCCGCCACCGATCGAAGGGGATGAAGCCATCGCCGAATACCTGATGGGTGTCCTGGCCGAGTCCGGAACCGACCCGCGCCGCTTCCTCGCCGCTGCGAGTGATCCGGCGAGCGCCCTGCGAGAGCGTCCGGAGCTGCAGCGGATCGTCCGGGTCTTCGAGGCCAACATGAAGGCCATGTTCGACTACATGCCTCAACCCTATCTCGGCCGGATCGTCTACTTCCGGGCGCTCGAGCGCCGTGCCGGCGTCGATCCACCCCATCCCGAGCGGCCCTGGATCGACCTCGCCCTGGGGGGAATCGAGATCCATCAGGTGGGCGGCAATCACATCAGCATGAACTTCCCGCCGCATGTCGACACGCTGGCTCAGATCTTGAGGGCGCGCATGGATTCCGGCCGGATGTGACCAGCGACGTCGTGTTCAGGGGCGCCTTCGCCAGCCTGCTGGCGCTGTTCGTCTGGTTCTTGACGTACTACGGATTGATCAAGACCTGGAGGGTACAGATCACCGCCCACCGCCGGCTGGCGCATCACAAGCGCCTGGTCACCTTGGTCAACCTTCCAACCCTGGCCGCCAGTGCGGCTTATCTGTTGGCTCCCGCGTCGATCCAATGGGCGATGGTTCCCATACCTGTGTGGCTGCGCTGGTGCGCCCTCATTCTGGGGGCCATGAGCATGGCGTTCTACGTCTGGATCATGAAGACATTGGGACAACAATGGTCCGTGTACCTCACAATCCGTGAGGGACATCAGCTAGTGGACAAGGGGCCGTACCGGTACCTGCGCCACCCGATGTACACCCTGTTCTTCGCTTGGACCTGGATCTTCTTCCTGCTCTCGGCCAACTGGCTGATCGGCGGCGGGTGGTTGTGTCAGAACCTGATGGTCGCTTCGCGCCTGCGCGAGGAAGAGTCCCTGTTGATCGAACATTTCGGCGATGACTACCGCCGTTACATGAGGCGCAGCGGGCGGTTCTTGCCGCGTCTCAAGACACTGCTGCCCCACCGCCCAGGACCGCACAATTGAACGGCAATTCGAGTCCCTCACGCTGACGATCGCTGGCCGTGGTCCCCTTCCGTGCTGTTGGCCGCGAAACGGCGGCGCAGGTGACGGGACGTTCGCCAGCTGTAGACGAGCACGGCGAAGACCAGCACCCAGACCTGTGGGTCCATGCGCGGAACGCCGCGGACCCATCGACTCAATGAAGCCGGTTCGATCTGCTGCACTCGGGCCGGGCCGTACTGCACCAGGAACACCACGAACAGCGCGAGGCCCAGCAGCATGGCCGCTCGCGCCAGCCATTTGAACCAGTTGCCCACCAGTTGCGCCGCGACGGTTGTCGACCCCTCGAACACCTGCCCGAGGCGGCGGACCACGGTGCCGCGAAAGACGCCGTATTCGTACAGCAGTCGAGGGACCTCGAGCGGCGAGGTGGCTTCGATTGTGGTGGCCAGGCTCCGCAAGACCCTGTGACCGGCACGTCGGTCCCGGCGGCGAAAGTACCGAGCCATGACCGGCCTCAGATCCTGCCGCGGTGCCAGGGTCCGCAGCGACGCGTCCATCGTGGTCCAGGCGCGGACGATGCGCAAGAACGTCCAGTTGAGGGTGATGCCATGGCGGTCGAGAATCCGCACGAGCTGATCAGCCAACCGGCTGGTGGAGCGCTCCTCGTAGGGCAGCGCCGAGGCGCTCGCGCGTGTGTGCCACCCCTGCATGGCCTCGACCAGCTCCTGTTTCGCGCTCGCGACATCGATCGGCGACTCGAAACGCGAAAAGAGTAGAAACACGTCGCTCGCCGCCGCGTGGCGGCCCTCGACGAGGGCCTCGAGGTACAGCTCGTACCGGCGGAGGAACTCGCGCTCGGTCGTGCCAAGACTGCCGAAGTCGAGAAAGGCCAGGCGGCTGTCGCGCAGCAGCATCAGGTTCCCTGGGTGGAGATCCGAGTGGAACAGATTGTCTTCCAGCAGCTGTCGAAGATACGACGTCAGCAGCCGCCTGCCCGCAACGATCGGCTCCACGTTGTTGGTCTGCTGCCAGGCCTCGAGCCGTGCCGGGTCGGTCCTGGCCACACGAATGTAGTCGGACATCAGCACGCCAGGGACGTACTCCATCACCAGCACCCGGGTCCTGCAGAAGCGGGAGAACACCTTGGGCACATACACGTCATGGCGTCGAAGCGAGCGGCGCAGGCGGCGCTGGTTGGTCGCTTCGCTCCGGTAGTCGAGCTCCTCCTCGATCACCGCTTCCGCTTCCCACAACATGTCGTCCCATCCGACCTGCGGTCTTACCGAGAGCGCGTTGAGCACGCGGACGATCGCGCCGAGCACCCGCATGTCACTGGCGAAGGTCTGTTCGATGTGCGGCCGGCGCACTTTGATGACGACCGCGATGCCGCTGTCCTTCAGCCTGGCGCGATGGACCTGTGCGATGGAGGCGGCGGCCAGCGGGACAGGGTCGAACTCAGTGAAGAGTTGGTCCAGACTGGCCCCAAGTTCTTCCTCGATGACCTGGACGGCGGCAGCGGACGGAAACCCGCTCGCGCGGTCCTGCAGCGTCGCCAGTTCCTCGACGACCTCAAGCGGCAGGAGGTCCATGCGCATCGAGAGAAACTGGGCGACTTTGATCCACAACACGCCCATGCGGAGGCAGAAGGCGGTGACGTGCCGGCCGACCGCGCGCGCATCCAGCCGGCCTCGCAGTCGAAGGACCACCAGCCGCAGGAGCAGCACCACGAGGGCAGCGGCGACCACGGGGCCGCGCGCCGAAGGGGTCTCCAGCGCCTCGATACGAATCGGTGGCTGCTCGTCCTTGTGCAAGAGGGCGGTGGGGAGGAGCGCCGCGTTCAGCAGGGCGCCGCTGCCTGGTCGGCGCCTTCGAATCGGCTCGTCGTCGGTCTTCATATGGTGGGTTGAACGTCCGGCACCCGAATCGGCTTTCGAGCGAACCGCCGGCCGAGCGCGCGCACGGTCCGATGGGCGATCAATACCAGGCCGGCCCCTGCCAGCCATACCCAGGGCTCGGCCGTTGGCAGCGTTCGAACCACCCCGGTCAGCTGCGGGCCTATGAATCGCGCGAGCCACGCGTCGCCGCGTTGATCGGCGAAGGCGGCGAGCAGGAGCGCCTCGATCAGTATCAGCAGCATGACCAGCGAGCGACAGATGGCGGCGAGCAGCTCAGCGGCCTTCGTCGTGGACCCTTCAAGTACCCGCGCCTGCCGGCGGATGACGCTCTGCTCGAAAAAGGCGGCCTCCGAGGCCATGCGCGGCAGCTGGGCGGCGGCCACGAGCGCCCGGTTCGCGCGATTCGGCGTGTTGCGCGCCCGGGCCCGGCGCGTGCGCGCGGCGGCGCGCGCGAAGTAGCGGCGCAGCCACTTCCCGGCGTTCATGGTGGGGTGGAGGTGCTGCAGCGAGAGGTCGAGGTTCGCCGTTGTGCGGGCCAGCCGGGTCATCGACCACTGCACCGCGAACCGATGCCGCGTGACCACCCGATTGACGCTGGTGAACATCGAGGTGAGCGACTTGCTGCCATACGGCAATTCGCGAATGTAGGTGCGGCTATCCCAAATGCGCCAGACCCGGATGAGTTCCTCCTTCACCGTTGCTAGATCGACCCGAGGCAGCCGCATCGAGAGCAGGAAGTGCACGTCCGCCGCGGTCGCGAACTCCCGGTCGGCAATCGAGCGGAGGTAGAGCGCGTGTTTGGTGAGGTGCTCCACTTCCAGCGATCCCGCGCTGCGACAGTCGATCACGGCGAGGCGGCTATTGCGGAGGAGGATCAGGTTGTGGGGGTGCAAGTCGCCGTGGAACAGGTTGTCTTCGAGCACCTGTCGGAACACCGAGTGAAACAAGCGCTCGCCGACTCGACGAGGCTCGATGTGGTTCGCCTCGAGCCACCGGTCGAGTCGCGCGGGGTCGCGATGGCGCAGGTCGATGAAGTCCGAGATCAATGCGGCCTGGATGTATTCCATCACCAGGACCCGGGTGCCGGAATATCGGGGGAACACCGTCGGCGCGTACACGCCGTGGCGGCGCAGCGTGCGGCGCAGCCGCCGCAGCGATGACGCCTCGTAGGCAAAGTTCAACTCCCGCGTCATCGTCGCCTGCAGCTCCCGGTCGAGCTCGCTCCATGTCAGTTGGGGCGCGATGGCCAGCCACTCGAGCGCGCCGGTGATCAGGTGAGTGACGCGGACGTCGGTGTGGAACACCTGGACTGCAAATGGCTGCTGGATCTTGACGGCGACGTCGACCTGCTCCACTCGCAGACGGGCCCGGTGCAGCTGCGCGACGCCGGTCGCCGCAAACGGTGTTTCGGCGAACTGATCGAAGTAGTGTTCGAGCGGGCCGCCGAGCTCCTCCTCCGCGATTCGGCGGGCCATGTCGAATGGAAACGCCACCCCACGGTCCCGCAACTGCCCCAGCTCGAGGCAGAAATCGGCGGGGAAGAGGTCACTCCGGAGCGACAGGATTTGTCCAGCTTTGATCCAGACGGTTCCCATCCCCTCCAGGGTCCGGCGAACCCGGCGCCCGGCTTCGGCGCCGGTCAAACGGCGGCGCATCCACAAGCCGGTCAGCGCGATGAGCAGCACCGCCAGATGCTGCAGGACCTGCAACACTCGGAACGACGTTGGCGGTTGCGGCCGCGTGACCGCCGCGATGCGCGGCCGCTCGTCAAGAGGAACCAGGACCGTCGGGAGAAGCTGGCGCGGGATCATGCCGTCATGTCCGGTCGATCTCGAGCAGTTGCACGAACACGCCGGTCACCTGGTTCAGCATCGCCACAAACTCCGTTGCCGGCAGGCTGTGCAGGTCGCGTACTCTCGACAACTGGTTCGGCCGGTCGTCGATCGATCCACAAGACCCACCGCCTGCAGCATCGCTATGCTGTGGGCCCGCGCCTCGGAGGGCGAGAGGCCGCGCTCCAGTTCCAGACGCAGCTGCGCGTTCTGGCACGCGGTGAGCGACGCCAGCAGATTGTGGCCCTGTATGATGCAACACGCGAAATCATCGTCAGCATACTGTCAGGAGAGTGCCGTTGCCGCTTCAGTGGACGTCGTCCAGCCTCGTCAAGCAGCGGAGCCGCCCGCCGAAGCGGGCACGCCGATTATCGTGGATCTCGGGCTACAGCGTCTGTCTTCGGACCCAGATCCTGCTGGCGAACTACGCCGTCGGTACCGACGATGAACGTCATCATGCCGGTCAGATCTCGCGGCCGACGGGGGCGATGTCGGCCTGGACGTCTGGCACGGCCACGCCGGGCCGCATCCGGGCCGATCACCCGCAGAAGGCGCTGCCCGCGGGGACCCTCGGCAAAGCGCCGATTGAGTGGCTGGGTGTTAGGGACGGAATTCGCAACGGGCTGATCACGGCGGCATGAACACCGCTTGCCGCAAACCATTCAGAATCAGTTGCGTCGAGGCGTGCGCAGCGACGCTGTGACGACGACTGTCCGAAATTTGTATACACATTTCGGACAGGGATTCGAGACGACGAGCACCCGCGCCTGTCGTTGCCCGACTGGTACACGCGGTTCGATCGGTTGACCCTCGACCCGACCAATGTGCGCGCGGCGTTCAAGCACTGCAAGGCGCTGGACGGGAAGCGTCCCCTCGGTCAGATCGGAATGTTGGTGCGTGATGAACACGTGGCGCAGCGATGCCAGCGGCACGCGCGCAAAGGCCATTTGCCGGGCCACGCCGTCGCCGCAATCGATCACATAGGCGGCGCCATTGCTGACGATCACCTGCGCAGAAGCGGAATTCGCCGTTCGGGGTCGCGGCCCACCTCCTGTCCCGAGTAGCACGAGCCTGGTCTGCCGGTTCTGCGTCACAACGGACTGCCCTGCCGCGGCCACCATGCCCACGCCGGCCAAGAACTCCCGACGGTTGATCCGGGTCGTCATGAAGCCTGTCCCTTGGTTATCGGGACGCGAGCACTCATTGTTACTGCTGGCGAAAATGAGCTCATGGCACAGCACCTCCTGCCCCTCAGGTAGGCTACAGCAGTCCGTGATGCAATTCAGACGGACGACTCGGTTCGCGAGTGAGCAGGGGCTGTTCCCAGGTAAGAACTGTCGGGGCAGCTCGAAGCGCTCGTGACAAAAGGGTGAGAGGTCGAGCGTCCTACCGCGCCTTGTGCTCGATCAGCTCTATCGCGTTGCCGGCGTTGTCGCTGATGAACGCAAAGGCTGTGGTCGGGTTGTCGCGCATCTCGAACGCCATCTTCACGCCTTTGGCTTTCAGCTCCGCGAGGACGGCGGGCAGGTTCTTCACTTCGAAGCCGAAGTGCTTCACACCGTGCGTGCGGAAATCTTCTGACGGATTCTTCCTCGACTCCGGCAACGGGGCGGCGTCCGGCAGCTGGAACAGCTCGATGGTGATGTTGCCACGCCGAAGATCCGCGACCTGCTGGCGGGCGCCGGGCTGGCCGCTACGCACCGTTCCCTTGAAGCCGAGCATCTTCTCGTACCAGGCGATCGTTTCGGCGATATTCGGCACGCTCAGCGCGACGTGATCCCAGGCGATGTCGAAGCCGACGGCATCGCCGGTACGCGCGTCGGCCGTCTGTTTCGTAAGTTCCTTCTCGAACGCCTGTTCCCGCTCCTCAACATACGCTTTGTATCCCGCGGGATCGATGAACGGGTTGGTGCTGCCGCCCATCTTCGGCAGCTTGTCCTTGAGATTGAAGTACGCTCCGTGCGCTCCCAGGAAGAGATCGGCCGGCAGCGTCTTGAGGAGGGCGAATGTCTTCACGTAGTCGCCGGCGATTTGTGGGTAGTTCCTGTTGTTCACGAGGACGTAGCCCGCGTTCACGTTCGGGCTGCCGACGATGGCGGCATCCAGCTTGCGGCCACGCTCGGCCACTTGCATCGTCCATGTCGTGCAGCCGGGCGTGTGCCCCGGGGTGAGACGTGCCGTGAGCATAGCTCCGCCAAGTTCGACCGTGTCGCGGTCGTGCAGCACGCGGTCGACTTTCGCGCCGGGCCGTCCCTGGGCCGTGCTCTCGACCTGGGCGACGTCGGCATCCATGACCATCAGCTTCGCGCCGGTGTCCGACTTGATGAGGCCGACGCCTTCGTCGTGATCGCCGTGCGCGTGGCTGATCAGGATGATCTTGGTGTCCGCGTACTTGAAGCCGAGGCCTTCTATGCTCTTTCGAATCGCTGGCACGTCCTGCTTGAAGTCGCCGTTGATCAGGATGTTGCCCTGCGGTGTGGCGATGAGATACACGGCGAGGTCCGCCGTGCCGACGTAATAGAGGTTGCCGGCGATTTTGAAGCCCGGGATGGCCCGGTGCCATTCGGGATTCGCCTGCCCGCGTGCGGCAACAGGAAGAAGAATGCTGAACGAGACCATGAACACAACGGCCCGGAGAGCAGCGCGCATGCGAACCTCCTGAGTTCTTACCAGTAGCCCGGCATTGTAGCTCCGGTCACTTGAGTGACGGATCTTGAGACCCCGGTTGGCAACATGAGCTCGTAGACCGGCAACTTTCGTGTTCCACGACCGAGAGCGAGCTTGAACCGATCGGCGAGCAACGACTGGAGCATGCCGCGCATCTGGTTGGGCGGGGCGTTGCCGGCTGCTCGCGCGTCGACGTCATGCCAATCGGAGCGCACCCAGGGCGGGCGGCATCGTGAATACCTCCGCGCGCCATATGCGCGTGGCCCGCAACGTCAGATTGGAGTCCTGATGTGCGCGGAAAGTTTGCAGCCATCTACACGTCCGTAAGAAGGCCAACGGACTCATCATCTGACCAGTCGTGAAGAACCCAAAGCATCATGTAGGCGTCCGCCTGTGCCGCGACAGCCTCGAAGAAGTCTCCGCCGACACGCTCCATTCGACCGTCCGATGCCTCCGCGACGACCGCTGGTTGATCGAACAGAATGCCCCAGCAGGACGGGTGAGCGTTGAGGATGCTGGTTAACTGCGCGCCGATTCCGCCGCTGATATCAGCGATGACCGGGAAACACCTCCAGTCGAACGACGCAGCCACGGCCGGGCTGATCGATGCGCTCAGGTCCCGTATCTTGAAAATCGTCTGCGTGTGCGGGTTCGATTGCAGGCTGCTCCCAGGCGCCCTCGCCAGTCACCTGATCGAAGCTGCGAAGGCGAGTCGCATAGCTGGGTGTCAGGGACGATTTTCGAACTTTGTTCGTTCAGAACGCGGCCTAAAACGCAGACCTCAGGCGGCCGATCTGAAAGCGACGGTCTCGATGGTTCTGTTGACGCCATCCTTGAAGCTCCGCGTGTGAGACAGGGTCCTCGCCGAACAGCCGCTTGCAGCGTGCGGGCCATCGTCTCTAGATCACAGATCTCGCGATCGTCCGAGGGTTGCAGATCATCGATAGGATCAGGTTCACGCTGAACACCGTAGCGCTAGGGCTGTGGCCTAGCACCGGAGATCGCCTTCGCGCCATCGACGCGAATCCGCGTTCACCGCAAACAGATGATCTGTTGTGGTCGGAAAGAATAAACAAGTCAGCCGTCGACGTGATGGCCGGAACGTGGATCGGAAGGGGAATGACGTGGCGGATTCGATGAGGAAGACGTATCTGGATGTGCGACCGGACGCGGTTCGCGAGCTGTTTGCGCGAGTACCCTCGGGGCCCGGTTGTGATGCTCAATCTGATTCGGTTGCGTGAGGTCGCGGACTATGCAGCGACGCCCGAACTCGCACCGACGGAGCTGGTCAGCGGCGCGGCGGCATTCGACCGCTACATCGCCGAGACTCTGCCAGTTCTGCGCGCGAGCGGCGGCGACCTGACATTCCTGGGATCGGGTGCGGGATTCCTAATCGGTCCCACGGACGAACGCTGGGACATCGTGATGCTCGTCCGGCAGAAGGATCTGCAGACGTTCCTGGCGTTTGCCACGAACGAGACGATCGTCGCCGCGCTCGCGCACCGAACCGCGGCGGTCGAGGATTCGCGGCTGCTCCCACTCGTCCAACGCACCCCGGGCGACGAGCGAGACGACGCCACGAATACGTGGGGTCCGTCCCGGTAGCGTCATCCCACGAGGGGAGAGTTCGATAGTGAAATTACACTGTGCTGGAAGTGATTGAAAACACAGGTGATTTTGCGTGGCTGGGAGTTAGGGGTGGTCGATTCCGAGAAGTGCGGTCTTACCGTTGCAGCGAAACGGGTTGGAAAACTTGTGGCTGGGAGGTAGGGATTCGAACCCCAATAACGTGGTCCAGAGCCACGTGTCCTACCGTTGAACGACCTCCCAGTATCAGGCCGCGATCCTTCGGCGCGCGGGAACCCCCAATTGTAGTCAACGGGTGTTCGGAGTTTCAAGCCAGACGGCCTGAGTGGAGGAAGTCGAGCAGCTGCGTCAGACGACCCCGCGTCCGCTCGCGCCCGAGCCAGACCAGCACATCGAACAACCCTGGGCTGTTGGTCCGCCCGGTCACGGCCACTCGTGTGGCATGGATCAGTGCTCCCGCCTTGATGCCGCGCGCGGTCGCCGTGCCGCGCATAGCGGCTTCCACGCTTGCCTCGTCGAAATCTGGCAACGCGTCGAACGCGTCGACGAGCGCGGCGAGATGCCCGGACAGGCCGGGACCAGCCAGGTGCTGCTCAACCGCAGCCGGCTCGTACTTCACGACGTCGGAGAGAAGCGGTAGCGCGTGCTCGACAAATTCGGTCAGTTTCTTGGCCCGCGGACGCAACAGCTCGAGCAGTTTGTCGAACGACTGCGTTTCGTCGACGAGCGGATGAGAGCCGAGACCGCGGTCCTCGAAGAACGGTCGCACCGCTGCCGCCAACGACTCGATGGGCATCCGCGCGATGTACTGCCCGTTCATCCAATCGAGCTTCTCGGTGTTGAAGACGGCGTTGCCCCCGCTGATCGCGTCAAGCGTGAAGCTGTCGATAAGCTCACTCCGCGACATCAATTCGCGATCGTCTCCGGGCGACCAACCGAGGAGCGCCAAGAAGTTCACCATTGCCTCAGGGAGATAGCCCTGTCGCTGGTATTCCGTGACCGACGTCGCGCCGTGCCGCTTGCTGAGGCGCTTCTTGTCGGCGCCGAGGATCAGCGGCACATGCGCGAAGTGCGGTGTTAAAACGCCGAGCGCCTCGAACAACAGGACGTGCTTCGGTGTGTTCGAAATGTGGTCGTCCCCTCGGATCACATGCGTGATCTCCATATCCACATCGTCCACGACAACCGAGAGGTGATAGGTCGGGTGTCCATCCGAGCGCAGCACGACGAAGTCCTCGATGCTTGCGGCGTCGAACGCAATTCGGCCATGAACTGAGTCATCGAACGCGGCACCGCGCGCGGGTACCTTGAATCGAACTGCGCGCGGAGCGCCGGCGGCTGCGAGCTCGTCGAGGCGACTCTGCGACAGGCCAAGACACGTGCGGTCATACTGCCAGGCTTCTCCGCGCTGTTCGGCGCGGGCGCGTTCCTCCTTCAGGCGTTCGGGCGTGCAATAGCAGTAGTAGGCGAGACCAGTTGTGACGAGCGTGTTTGACGCCGATTGGTACCTCTCGAGCCGCTCGGACTGAAAGTATGGCGCGTGGGGGCCGCCGATCTGTGGTCCTTCGTCCCAATCCAGGCCGAGCCATCGAAGGCCGTCGAGGATGCCGGTCACCATGTCGGCCGAGGAGCGTTCGACGTCGGTGTCCTCAATACGCAGCACGAACGCGCCGCCCAGGCGACGGGCGTAGAGCCAATTGAACAGGGCCGTGCGGGCGCCCCCAACGTGCAGATACCCAGTAGGGGAAGGCGCAAACCGGACCCTTGGCACCATGAGTCGGATTATTCCATGTGCGCCCGAGGATGGCGCGAGTGCGCCTGCCAGTCGAGTTAAGATCCGCCCCGAAACTCCACGCCCACGGACTCTAGCGACAGGTAGAAGGTGAAAGCAGACGGTCGTGTCCTTACGTCGTGATGGAGCGTCCAATGAATATGCTCGGGATACGCCTCCCGCTCATCGTCTTGACCGCAGCCGCATTCCTGGCTGGCTGTGGTGGCTCGCAAACAACTGAGACGGCCACAGCTGCGAACGGCGCGGCCGTGGGTGGCCAACCCGTGCGACAGGCCCCTCCCCCAGCGCAGACCGCGTCACCCGCATCGCCAGCGGCCGACGCATCGTTCAAGCCCGATGACGAGTACGACAGGGCCGCCGCGCTGGCCGCGGCAGGCAAATTCCCGGAGGCGCGGGCAGTATTCGAGGCTGCGGCCAAGCGAGATCCGGGGCACGGCGCCTTGGCGTCCGGCGTCGCAGTCATGCGCGATCTCGACACCGGTCGCGTGACCAGCGAAGCCGTGCAGCGGATCTTCCGTTCTTTCGAACATGGCAACGAAGGTCGTTGGAAAGAAGCCCACGACGAAGCGAACGAAGTGCTGAAACTCTCCCCGCAGTACCCGCGTGCGTACGCGACCAAGGCCTCGCTCTACATTATTCAGGGACAGTACGCGAACGCAGTCGAGGCGCTCAACGAGGCAGTGAAGCTCGACCCGCAGTTCGCCGAGGCGATCTATAACCGAGGGGCAAGCCGGGCCGAATTGAAACAGTTTGACGCGGCAATCGCCGATTACACGCGCGCGATTGAGCTGCAGCCGTCGTTCTGGGACGCCTACCGCAATCGCGGCTCGGCGCAAACCTACAAGAACGACCCGCAGGCCGCGATAGCCGACTACACGAAAGCCCTCGAGCTGAGGCCCAGAGACGTTGATTCCTTACTGCTTCGGGGCCTCGTCCGTGCGGCGATTGGACAGTGGGACGCGGCAATTGCCGATCTGACGAACGTGATCGAGATCGATCCTCGCCACGCAGCTGCGCACTACAACCGCGCGCTCGGGTATCAGCAGAAGGGCGACGTCGAGCGGGCCCTTGCCGACTACACAAAGGCAGTGGAGTTCGACCCTGCGGATCCGGCGCCACTGCTGAACCGCGGTCTGCTCTACGCAAACCAACGCGACTACGAACGCGCCATCGCCGACTACGACCAGGTTCTGAAGATCGAGCCGGAATTCGTGCTCGCGTACTTCAACAAGGCCCGGGCGTTCGATTTGTCTGGCCGCCCGCAAGAAGCCGTTAAGGAATACCGAACGTTCGTGCAGAAGGCCGGACCGGACCGTGAATCGCTCAAGGTCGAGGCACGTGGGCGTCTCGCCGTGCTCGAGCGACAACGCCAGGAGTGACAGGCGTCACTCAAGGGCGACGACTCTCGCCAGCGTCTCATGCGGCGGCCCTATTCCTGAGTGTCCTCGGGCGGTCGGGCCTTGACGAACTGTTTGTAGAGCAGCAGGTCGTACGCGATTTTCAACGTCCCAGCAAGGAAGAACGGAACATTCATCAATGAGGGTCGAGCAAACATGAAACCGACGAACAATGGACTGATGGCGGCGCCGATTGTTCGTGCGACTCCTGTGATGCCTCCGGCCGCGGCGCGCTCCTCAGAGCTGACAACGGCCATGACGTAAGACTGCCTCGCAGGAACGTCCATCTGGCTGATGCTGAACCGGACGAGAAGCACCGCGACTGCCCACGGCAACGACGGCATCAACGGAACCAGAATCAGCAAGATGTTCGAAGGCAGATGCGTGAAGACCATCGTCTTGATCAGGCCGATGCGCGACGCCAGCCGAGAGGCGAGCAGCGCCGAGAGTCCCGCAAGGATATTGGCCCAGAAGAAAACCGCACCGAGCGCCGCTGGATCGACCCCGAACCGCAAGTGGAACCAATACGCGGCGAACGCCTGGATGACGAAGCCGCCGCCGAAAGAATCGAGAGCGAACAAGATCGATAGCTTCATCACGACATTGCGCGAGCGGTCGAGTCCCGAGAGACCAGCGACCGTCGCCTGAGCCGTCTTCTCGCGGCGCGGCGTCGTCTCGGCGTCGCGCGACAATCCGGAGAATACGGCTGCCAGAACCACCCCCAGCCCGGCGTACACAATGACCACCATCCGGTAACTGGTGACTCCCGCCACGGTCCCGTCCTGTAGGACGCGTGTTGCAGCCCCTGCCGTCAGGGCGCCAAGCGCCGTCGCCAACGAGCCGGTCAATGTGTACCACGCAAAAACTTCGGTTCTGGTTCGATCAGTCACCACCTGGGAAAGCGCGGCTTGCTCGATTGATAAAAACGGTCCCACTTCCTGGCCGCTCGGACTGATTACCCCAAGGGTCCCTGCGATCATGAGGAGCCAGAAGTTGTTGGTCGACGCAAAAACGAGCCCGGCCGCGGCCATGAGGAGGGCGCCGACGACCAGCATGTACCGTCGCCCGATTCGATCCGCGCGGGTTGCAATTGCAAGCGAGACGATTGTGTCGCCGACGAGTGTCAGCGTCAGAAGCAGCCCAACTTGCTGCTCGCTGAGTCCCACGCCCACCAGGTAAAAGACCAGCACCACTGACAGCGAGCCATATGCGAACAGCCGGATGAATCGCGTGCCAAAGAGCAGCCACGTGTCGCGAGTCAAGTGCCGGAGAGAGACGGGGAGTGTCATACGACTTGCGCCCGCACCACCGCAGAGATGATCTCACTCGCTGAGGCAGAACGGCCACGCCGACGTTACCGCCTTCTTGCGGCGAGGTGGCTCGAGAGGCTGAAGGCGGCGATTTGCTAAAGGCTACGGCTCGTGGGCATCTCGCGGTGCTCGAGCGACAGCGCGAGGAGTGAACGCATATGCCGGCCGTCCAGATCGATCGGAAGTCGTTCGGCTCCTGGTTCGGAGGGATCTTCCTCTTGGTCGGCGTGCTCCTATTCGCCGCCGGCATCTTTCGGTTCTACGACGACTGGCGATTCGCGCAAGAGGCACGTCCGACTCAGGGCACGGTCCTGCGCAAGGAGCGCACGGAGTCGAGCAGCACCGGTACGGACGGCATCCGGTCGCGAACGACAACCTACGAAGTGACCTACAGGTTTACCGTGGAAGGAGCAATTCTCGAGGGCCGCGACGAACTGCCGTATGCCGCATGGGATCGCCTGAAGGAGGGCGAGCCCGCGGACGTACCTGTACCGGCCGGGGCAGCCTTCGTCGAACCACCTCGCCGGTCGCAGGCCTTGGTTGTTGAATACGTTGTTTGCGTTGATCGGGTCGGTCTTCGCCTTGATTGGAGGCGCGGTTTTCGTCCGCGCCGCTCGCAACGCCAAGCTCGAGGAACGGCTGCGGCAGGACGGTGTCCGCACGCAAGGAACAGTAACCAGTCTGCGTATGCGGAATCTGAGAATCAACGATGTCCAGCAGTACCGTCTGGATGTCGAGTACCGTGACTTCCAGGGGCACCCGCATGTGACGACGATCGACATGGCGGAAGACGAGGCGCAACAGTGGAAGGTCGGAGATGCCGGCAGCGTGCTCTACGACCCAGCACGACCGACTGAAGTTGTGTGGCTCGGCCGAAACGACGGAGCGGCTTGAAGTCGAGAAGTTAGAGACGGCTTCCGTCGCCCTCCACGCTTCCGTCTACGTCAGGACTTCCCAAGAATTGCCAGCGTGGTCCTTGCCGCGGTCGGACGCGGCGCTCGCGATGGGTAGAGCCAGCGCCGTATCCTCCCGGCGGTCATCCGGTAATAGTCAACGAGACACGTGACCGACGCTGAGTTCCAGACCGCCTTCGACCAGCACAAGGATGCCGTCTACCGGTTCGCCTGGCGCATGTCTGGCTCGGCGGCCGCGGCGGAGGACATCACCCAGGACGTGTTCGTGGGGCTCCTGCGATATCCGGACCGGTTCGATCCGGCTCGCGGGGCGCTGCGCGCCTTCCTACTCGGGACCGCCCGGAACCTCGCGCTCAAGCACTGGCGAGCAGAACATCGGTTCGAGCCGCTCGACGACGAGGCGGGTGTCGCGGAACCCGTCGACATCGAGCGCGGCGAGGTCGGCGACATTGTCGGCCGGGCCGTGCGTGCGCTGCGGCCGCTCCAACGCGAGGTGGTGATCCTCGTTGAGTACGAAGGCCTGACGCTCGCCGAGGTCGCGCGAGCCGTCGACGCCGACGTAGGCACGGTCAAGTCGCGGCTGCATCGCGCACGCGAGAACCTGCGCCGCACGCTGGCGCCGCTAAGGAGCTGGCAACCAGCCAAGGGGCTCTGCCTTTGAAATCCGCCCAGCGCCCCGCGGCTGGTTTTCAGTATCTCTTGCCGCGCGTCGCGCGGCTAGGGCCGCTATGCGGTCGAACGCAACGAGTACGAAATTCGCGTTCCGGGCCGCATAGCGGTCCAACCACCACGTGAGGATGGTATGGACGACCGAGATCTGAATCGACTGTTGCGCGAATGGACGGCGCCGGATGCGCCGCCGCATCTGCGTCCCCGCCGCGCGCACGGGTCACGGCTGCGCTGGTTGGTCACCGGTACGATTCGCGTGCCCGTACCTTTTGCGCTCGCCGGGCTGTTGCTGGCCGCGTTCTGGATCGCCTGGACGCGGCCGGCACCGATGTCAACGCCCGAAACATCCGGGCCTCGGCCATCTGGCGAGCTGGCGAGATACGCGTTAACGGGTCCTCTCGAGGGGTTCGACGCGGTACTCCTGGAGCTGAACTTCGCCCCCGGCGTGTCAGCCCGGGAGCATCGTCATCCCGGCTTCATCCTCGGGTACGTCGTGGATGGGCAGATGCGGTCCGCCATCAACCACGAGCCTGACCAGATCGTGCCGGCCGGCGGCACGTTCTTCGAACCGTCTGGCGCTATTCACACGACGTTCGGCTCTGCGGGCCCCGATGCGCCCGTGCGCGCCGTTGCATTCATGGTGGTCCCCACAGGCAGCCCGCCGACAGGCCCGCCCTGACGCGCACTCGACGAAAGGAGAGAACCATGAAGGTGATTCTCGTGCCGCAGTTCTGGTTCGCCTGGTCGCAGTTCCGCCAGGGGACCAGGGTCTTCACTGCCCGTTGAAAGGAGAAATCGTGACTACGCAGAACCGTCGGACATTCCTTGGAATCGCGGCAGCCTCGCTGCTGCCCATCAGTATCGACGCACAAACCGGGGCCCCCGCCGCGCAAACTCTGCGCGGTGGGGTGGAAACATCCGGGCCACGGCCCGCCGCCGAACTGGCGAGACACGCGTTGACGGGGCCTTTCGATGGGTTCGAGGCGGTGCTCGTGGAACTGAACATCCCGCCAGGGCAGCGCAGTTCGGGCCCCGGGCACCGTCATCCTGGGCCCGTCCTCGGCTACGTCGTGGAGGGGCAGATGCGTTTTGCCATCAACAACGAGCCCGAGCAGGTCCTGCCTGTCGGCCGCACGTTCTTCGAGCCGTCTGGCGCCGTTCACACCACAGCCGGTTCTGCGAGGCCTGACGGTCCGACGCGCGCGCTGGTCTTCATGCTGGTGCCGAAGGGCAGCCCGCTCACGGCGCCCGCCTGATCGATCTGCATCTCGAGGCAACGTCTCGCGACTCCGTACGAGCCCGGCTGGCCGCGTCACTCTACGATCTCGACGCGCGCTAGAGCGCTTTCGCGTCGAGCTCGATCTGCATTGACCCGCATGGCGGAGAAGGGAGGGAGTCGAACCCTCCGGGGACCTTACGGCCCCCAGACTGGTTTTGAAGACCAGCGGCACCACCGGGCGCCTTCCTTCTCCATGTCTGATCGATGGGCGCGCCGCGCCTGGCAGCGCGACGTTCAGGTGAACCCGGATCCGCTCCGTGCGGGGGAGCGCGTCATTGGGCGGAGACGAACCGTACTACATTCGTGCCCTTTGCCCAAGAATCGATTAGTGGCAGCATACAAGTCATGCCGCACCAGGATCTGCCGCGCGAGCTTGCACGCCAGTCTCGGCCGAGCACTGATTGCGAAGGAGGCCGTTGACGCAGTCCGTCTCGCGGCCGATCTCATTCCACCATGGGGTGGCGAGTCTTCGACATCTGCAAGACACATATCGCCGATGCCCCTGATTATCGGCACAGCCGGCCATATCGATCATGGGAAGACAAGCCTCGTCAAGGCGCTGACGGGCGAGGACACCGATCGCCTCAAGGAGGAAAAGGAGCGCGGGATTTCGATCGAGCTCGGCTTCGCGCATTTCGACTTACCTGACGGATCGAAGGCGGGAGTCATCGACGTGCCAGGGCATGAGCGCTTTATCCGGACCATGTTGGCGGGTGCCCATGCCATGGACCTGGTGCTCTTCACGGTCGCCGCTGATGACGGTGTAATGCCCCAGACTGAGGAGCACCTGGACATCCTTCACCTCCTCGGGCTGGAGCAGGCCATCTTTGTCATCACGAAGGCAGATCTTGCGGACGAGGCGAGACTTCGCGCAGTCGAAGAGGAGATCCAGATTCTGACGGATGGCACCTCGCTCCAGCAGTCCCCGATTCTGCCGTTCTCGTTCGTGACTGGCCGGGGTCTCTCGGAACTGCGCGATCGCATCATCCAGACGCTGCAAAATTATCAACGCAGTCGATCTCGGGGCTATTTCCGGCTGCCGGTCGACCGGGCCTTTGCAATACAAGGGCACGGGCTCGTCGTGACCGGCACCGCGCTGGGCGGCGAGGTGCGTGTCGGGGATCGATTGCGCTCGCTTCCGAGAGGAGACAGCTTCCGAGTCCGGAGCGTTCAAGTTCACGACGAACAAGTGGTGAGCGCCGCGCATGGCCAACGCGTCGCGTTGAATCTGAGCGGCCACGAGCGTGACGCTGTCGAGCGCGGCGACGTGATCTGTCACGAAAGGCTGACGCTGACCTCAACGCGCTTTGACGCGTATCTCGAGGTGCGTCCCTCCGTCGGGTCTGGTGTCAAGAGTCATCAGCGTGTGCGCGTGCATGTCGGAACCGCTGAGCGGATGGGAAAATTGATCGTGCTCGGCGAGGAGGAAAGGATCGGGCCAAGGCAAGCGGCCTACTGCCAGATTGTGCTTTCGGAACCCGTTCATGTTCTTCGTGGCGACCGGTTCGTTGTCCGTGACGAGACCGCGCAGCACACGTTGGCAGGTGGCGCGGTCATTCATCCCTGGGCGAGGAAGCACAAACGCACCGATGCTGAACTTCAGCAAAAGCTTCGCGCGCTGCACCGCGGCGACGTTGCCGAGGTCATCGACACGTATGTCAGTGAGAGCCACGACTTCGCGGTGTCGTTCGGAAACCTATGTCAGTTTCTCAATGTGCGCGACGAAGAGGTCGAGGAGCAACTTGGGCGAGTCGCAGCTCTCGAAGCGTTCCCGTTCGAAGAGGAGAAACTCTATACGACCAAAAGGCGGCTGCTCGAACTGCGCGAGGGCGTCACTAGCGCGTTGACCGAGTATCACTCTGCTCACCCCCTCGCCCCTGGTATGGACATGGAGGAGTTACGAGTCAAGCTTCGTTATCGCGTTGGGGCACGACTGTTCCGCCAGTTTGTGGAGCAGTTCGAACCGACGAAGGGTCTTGTACGGGACGCGAACTTGCTCCGGCTACCAGGCCATCAAGTTCAGTTCGACGATCGTGAGCAGCGTGTAGCTCAGAGTATCCTCGCGCTCCTGTCCACAGACCCATTTGCGCCGCCTGATATCAAGCAGATCGAGGCCGAGGTAGGAGGTTCTCGGTCGAAGGTCATGGACGTGCTGGGTGTAATGGAGCGGCAGCAGGCGCTGGTGCGCGTGAATCCTGATTTGTACTTTCTGGCTGATGCCATCGCCAGGGTGAAATCCGCCACGCACGAGTATCTGGTGAAAAACAAGGATCTTACGCCTGCCGCATTCCGCGACCTGTTTGGGACGACCCGCAAATACTCGATTCCGTTGCTCGAGTATCTTGATCGAGAAGGCATCACCATCCGTGTGGGAGATGTGCGGCGACTGAGAAGCCGGCCACTGACAAAATAGGGACGGCGGTTTCAGGAGCGGCCGCGTTCGCCTATGCGCCGATTGACGGCGCGGAGATTGCGAGCAGCTTCTGCCCGTCGGCGAATGATCGAGCGCGCGACGGTGCGCCGAGCACGACTATGTAGCACTCTACGCCCTGCTCGCGTGAGGCAAGCGCAAGGTTGTATCCGGCTTCCCACGTGAAGCCGGTCTTCAACGCCAGAATGCTGCGGCGCCGGAGCAAGGGGATCCTTCGGTCGTAGCGCACGCCGCGAAAGCGAAGTTCGGTCTCGCGTAGCAGCGCGACTGCAGTGGAATGTTCGCGGCTGAGGTGGCGGAGCAGACGGGCCATGTCGAGCGCTGTTGTCATCTGGTGGCGATGCGGTAGACCGTGCGAGGTGGCGAAACGCGTCGCGGTGAGACCGAGCGTCGCCGCGGCCGCGTTCATGTGCGAGACGAAGGTGGCCTCATCGCCCGCGATTACCTCCGCGACTGCCGTGGCTGCGGCATTCGACGATCGGAGCGCGACTGCCTGCAGCAGCGTGCGAAAGCGAATACGATCGCCCGCGCGCAAGGGCAGCCTCGGATGCGGAGTCATGGCTGCGTATCTGCTGACCGTGACCGCCGTGTCAGGCGCGACGCGGCCGCGCGCCAGCGCCTCGAACGCGAGGTAGAGCGTCATCAGCTTGACGAGGCTGGCGGGCGCTCGTGGCATCTCGGCGTGCTGCGCAAACCGTGGCGCACCGTTCTGGTCGAGGACGATCGCGGCCGCGGCAGTGAGCGGGCGGGCATCGTCGGCGTCGTGGCGCAGCCGCGCGTCGAGCGCCCGCCTGGCGATACGGGCATCCGAAAACGGAATGATGCGGCCTTCGATCTCCTGCGTCCGCTCGTTCCCCTTGCCGGCGATCAGCACGAGGTCGCCGTTGGCTGCCGCGTGGATTGCGCCCTCGATGGCCGAACGCCGGTCAAGGTCGACGCTCGCCACGTCGCGGATCGGTCGCGGCACGCCGGCCAGCACATTGCGAGCAATGGCCGTGGGGTTCTCATGCCGCGGGTTGTCGCTTGTGATCACTATGTCGTCGGCCAGGCGCGCCGCGATCGCGCCCATCATCGGCCGTTTGGCCTTGTACGCGTCTCCACCACAGCCGAACACCACATGCAGGCGTCCCTGAGCGGTCAGCGATCGAGCCGCCCGAAGTGCGCTCTCGAGGCTCTCGGGCGTGTGCGCGTAGTCGACGACCACCCCCGGCTGCGAACTCGACGGATGAGAGAGGACGTCGAAGCGGCCCGGCGGCGGCACGAGGCTGGCGGCCTGCCGCACGAGGGCCCTCGGATCGTGCCCGAGCGACGCCGCGCACGCGATGGCAGCCAGAACGTTTGACACGTTGAACGTGCCGTGCAAGCGCGTTTTGCAGACGAGCGGACCGTGTGTGAATCCATCGATAACGAAGTGCGTGCCACCCGCGTGCTCGACGACGTCGCGCGCCGTCAGGCGCAGCCGGTTGCCGGCACCGCGACGCTGCGGCAGGACGCCGTACGAGACTGGTGTCACCTCGGGCCGCAGGCCTCTGCGAAACGACGGAGCGGAGCGGTCGTCCGCGTTCAGGACGGCGATCGGTCTGGGCCGACCGGGCGCTTCCGCCAGGTCGCGGAACATCTTCCGCTTCGTGGCGATGTAGTTGCGCCGGTTGCCGTGATCGCGAATGTGATCGGTGCCGATGTTGGTAAGGATGGCGACGTCGAGCGAGAACGCGGTATGTAGCTCCCACCTCAGCGCCGATGAACACAGTTCGATGACCAGGCAGTCGACCGAGGCGCGCTTCGATAGGGCGACGAAGTGATGCAGCTCCGGCACGCTCCAGAACCCTTCGTAGTAGCGCGTGCCGATGCGCGCCGACTCGGTGGTCGAGACCGCGGTGCGCAGTCCTTGCGCTTCAAGCAGCTGCGCGACGAATTCCGTGGTGGAGGTCTTACCCTTGGTGCCGGTGACGCCGATCGTAAGGATGCCCCGCACGTTCCGGCGCATCCGTTCGTACGCGCCGGGAATCCACGGATCGAGTCTTACGGGTGCGGGACACACGGCGGGGCGTCGAGAATCTGCGCGAGCTCGACGTGAGACACGAAGTCGGCCTTGCGGACGAACACGTCGAGCGGCTCCTCGACGACGCGGCGGGAGGTGGTTGACGCGTGAATGATCGTGCGCTGGCGCGGCCGCACGCCTCGGAGCACGACGCCAACGTGAGGGCCACTTGCGGCCTTCGACCAGGCGAACACGAGGTCTCCCGGCTCGCCGAGGAGACGCGCCGCCCCGCCGAACGCGCGCAACTGGTCTGTCGAGTGGCGCGGGACGATCGCATGGCGCGAGTCGCGCAGACAGCGCTGGACGAGCGCTGAGCAGTCGATACCGCGGCGCGTGGCGCCGCCGAGCAGGTAGGGAACACCGACGTACGAACGGAGCGCGTGCGCGAAGCGGCGCACGTCGGGCCGCGGCAGTAGCGCCGCACGAGGCGCGGCGACGACCGGCCCGAGTTTCCGGGTCGTCCAGCCGAGCGTGCCATCGATCGCGCGCACGAGCGTGGCGCCTGCGTGGTCGGCGACGACGTGCACCGGCCCGTCGGCCGGGAGCAGGTCGGTCGCGCGTTCAGGGCGGGTTGCCGCGGAGGGCGCTTGGCGCGTCAGCGTGGTCACGCCGGGCGGAAGCGCGCGCCAGCCGCGTCCGGCGGGAAAGTCAAGGCGCGCGCGCACCGCCCATCGGGCCGGTAGTGCGCCGCTGATGTCGGCGATCAATCGCGCAGCCGTGTGCGACAGCAGCACCTGGCCCTGCACGTCGAGCCGTTCCTGAGCGGGAATCGGGACGATCGAGACTTCGAGATGCGTCCAGCCGAACTCTGCCACAAGGGCCCCGCGGGTGCGCGCGACGATCCCGCGAGCGAGATCCGCGAGGAGCGAGACGCTTGGGGGGTCGAGTCGCCCGGCGGAGGACGATTGCGCGACGTGCGGCATTCGCAAGCGTCCTCCGCAATGGCGAATCAAGCCCTGTTGATACGGCCGCCCTTCACGGCGCCGGCCTTGCCCTTCGCAGGCAAGTCCTTCACCTTGCGGGTCGCAGTCTTCGCCTTCGCCTTAGTTGCCATTCGGTCGGTCCCTCCGTGGCACCTATTTGCCTCGGCAGCGAGCGGAAGTCAAGATCGAAACGCAGTTCCGGGAATCAGAAGCGCCAGAAGTAGCCCGCCGTGAGCGCGGCATCGATCTGCCTTGGCGCGCCGCTGGGTTTCGCTTGATCACTGTCACGGACGGCGCACCTTCGTTGAACGAGTGGCTCGTCGGCCATGCACGGGGCGAGTTGCTGCGGTCGTGGTGTCGCTGAGCCCGCGGATTCGTTGCGCGTGCGCGCGCTGGAGTTGCCGGCCTTCTTCGAGGTACCTGAGAACGGCCTCGAGCTCCTGGGTCGTGTACTTTTGAAGGAGTTGGGCGCCCTCCTTCGCAAGCGGGCCGTACAAAACCCCTATTTCCTGTTTCGCTGCGTCGGTCATTTCGACGCGAACAGTCCGGCGGTCCCGCTGGTCCCACACGCGCCGTGCATAACCGGCCGCCTCGAGACGATCGAGCGCGGTGGTCATCGCGCCACGCGAGAGTCCAGCGGCATCCGCCAAGGCGCTGGCGCTCACGGCGCCCGCCTGTGACAACACGCTGAGACAGCGCAGGTCCGTCCGATTGAGTCGCAGACGCCGGGCCACGGCCTCGTCCACTTCGTCAGTCGCATCCTGGAAGGCCTGAACACGCTGGCCGATGGCGACGAGAAGCTCGGTTTGTAAATGGTTTGACTTTCGAATCATATCACTATCTAATTATAGCCTGCGTGTCCGCACTGGAGGATGGCAATGAAAGCATTGATCAGCGGCGCCGGCGTCTGCGGCCCTGTGACCGCGATGGCTCTGAAGCGCGTGGGCATCGACGCCGTGGTCTACGACGCTCACGGCCCGACGGCGGCGGACGCCGGGTCGTATCTGACGGTTGCGACGAACGGTCTCGATGCGCTACGGGCCATTGACGCACACGATCCTGTACTGAAGGCAGGTTTTCCCACGTCCCGTACCACACTGTTCAGCGGAACGGGCAAGCGGTTGGGAACGGTGCCCATCGGCTCCACCCGCGGTGAACGAGACCTGAGCTACACCCTCAAGCGAGCTCACCTTCATCGCGCGCTACATGAGGAGGCGGCGCGGAGGGGTGTGCCTATCGAGTTCAGCAAACGGCTGGTCGGTGCCGAGGTGACGCCTTCTGGCGTCCGTGCCCAATTCGAGGACGGATCGCACGCGGTCGGCGATCTGCTCGTCGGATGCGACGGGGTGCATTCAGTCACGCGCACGATCATTGATCCTGACGCGCCACCGCCTCGCTACATGGGGCTGCTGAACTTCGGGGGTTATACGCCTGGGACTGCCGTTGGTGAAGCCGGGGCCTGGCACATGATTTTCGGTGCCCGGGCATTCTTCGGATACGTTCCGGATGCCACCGGAGGTACCGTATGGTTTGCCAACGTTCCTCGCCAGCCGTCGAACCGAACCGAACGCGAGTCGACGACGGCCGAACAATGGAAGCAACGGCTGATCGAGCTCTTCGCAGACGATCGGGGTCCGGCGACGGACCTGATTAGCGCTGGCAGTCTTCAACTCATCGCCGACAACACTCACGATCTGCCCTCAGTGCCCGCGTGGTACAAGGCGCCGCTCATCATCATCGGCGATGCGGCGCATGCACCATCTCCCTCGTCCGGACAAGGCGCATCGATGGCGCTAGAGGATGGTGTTGTCCTTGCCAAGTGTCTGAGAGATCAGTCCAGCATTCAGGAGGCCTTTACGCTCTTTGAACACCTGCGCCGGCATCGTGTGGAACGGATCGTCGCGCAAGGGGCGCGAAGCAGCAACAGTAAAGCCGCCGGTCCCATAGGTCGAGTCTTGCGCGACCTCGCGTTGCCCCTTGTGTTTCGACACCTCGTGACAGAGAAGTCTCTGGCGTGGATGTACGACTATCACATCGATTGGAACAGTCCCGTGGCAGTTGGCTGAAGCGCGCCCGATGACGTGCAGCACGTCTCATTAATGGAGGTCTGGTCATGGCATCTCAGAAACCGCCGGTATCCCGTCCGGCGAAGCGCCATATCGCAGGCGTTCCTTCGCCGTGCGTCATCGTCGAGAACGTCAATCACCCCGGCTCCCAGCGCAGCGTGGACGCGCCCAAGTACGAAGCAATGCGGCGCGCCATCCTCAAGGTCCTGCCGGCCCGGCCACCAGGACTGACGCTCGAGAACGCCCTCGCTGCCGCACTCTCTTTCCTCCCGGAATTGCTTTTCCCGGCTGGCGCGCACTCCGGGTGGTGGTTCAAGACGGTACAACTCGATCTCGAGGCCAAGGGGCTCATCGTCCGCGAGGGCACGAAGCCACTTCGAGTGCACCGCTGTTGAGGGCTGCCCATGCGGCGCGCAGGGCCAGGCTCCCGCCTCAAACGAGACGTCCGAGCGGGCGATCGGGTTTCTGCTGGATGCCACAGCGCGGGTCAGGCTTGACATATAAGCGATCGCTTATTAGACTCTGCGGCTCATGGGAGCTGCGCCCGCCGAGCCGACCGTGGACGTCTTTCGCGCCGTCGCCGATCCGACACGACGAGCGATTCTGGACCGCCTGCGTTCCACCGAGCTGTCGGTCAGCGATCTCGCTGGGCCGTTCGACATGACGCAGCCCGCCGTCTCGCAACACCTCCGCATCCTGCTGGACGCCGGTCTGGTCGAGGCGGAGCAGGTCGGCCGTCAGCGACTGTACAAGCTGAACCCGCAGCCGCTGCGCGAGGTCTTTCAGTGGTCGAGTCTCTACCGGCATTTGTTCATCGATCCGGCCGGCCACGCCTGGCGGATCAGCACGCGGCCGCGTCAGGGCGGCAAGAGGAGGACGTAATGGCTATCAAAGGCGCCCGCAGCCCCGAGGGCCAGGTCACGGCGCATCTGCTTGTGCGCGGTGGGCAGAAGGCGATCGAGTTCTACACGCGCGCGTTCGGTGCCACGGTGCTCTTCCAGTCGTCGTTGCCCCATTCGAGCGGCATTCACGCGCATCTGCGGGTCGGACGCTCGATGATCATGATCACCGACGAGCAGCCGCCGTCGGCGGAGGGGATGATGCCGGGCATCGCCGCTCCCGAGTCGCTGGGCGGGACGACGACCATTCTCGAGTGCTACGTCGAGGATGCTGACCGTGCCGTGCAGCGGGCGCTCGACGCGGGCGCGAAGCCGCTGATGCCTGTGTGCGACGGGTTCTACGGTGACCGCTTCGGGTGGGTGGTGGATCCGTTCGGCCACGTCTGGTCATTGGGAACGGTGACGGGAGAGCTCACGCCCGAAGAAGTGCACGAGCGGATGACGGCTCTATTCAGGCCGTCGTAGTGGTCCGATGAAGAAGTACAAATTCGACGCTGAAATCCGCGCCGGTCACGGCGGTGGTGCGTATGTAGTGTTCCCACACGACACCGAGAAGGAGTTCGGGACAGATGCGTGATGCAGGCCACAACCTGGACCATTTGTGAGAGACGCTCGACGAGCAGCTCTCGGACGACGATTGGCGCAAGACCAACCCGCGCTTCACTGGCGAGAACTTCCAGCGAAATCTCCGCATCGTCGACGAAGTCCAGGCGGTCGCCGCCGAAGCGGGAGCCACACCGGCGCAAATCGCTCTGGCCTGGCTGCTCGCGCGAGGTGACGACATTGCTCCGATTCCCGGCACGAAACGGGCGGCCCGGGTCGAGGAGAACACCGCCGCCGACCGCATCGAGCTGAGCGCTGGGCAGATCGAACGGCTGAACCACCTCACGCCGGCCGCGGGCGAGCGGCATGACGAGGGCAACATGGCCGTCATCGATCGCTGACCGGGTCACGACACTTGATTCACGGAGAGCTCAGGCGTATCCGTGCTTCAGGCACGGGCGGCGCGCATCGCAGCGTGCGGGCGCTTCAGGAACGACGGCGCGCCGGCGAGGAACCACACGGCGATCACGCTGTCGAAGATCATGCAGCCGAACGCGGAAGTCGGCATGAAGGGCCAAATGGGATTGCCCCACACGTGATGCACGATGTCCCAGCAGGCATGAATCAGCCAGCCGATGGCGATCCATCGGTACGACTGTAGCGCCCGAAACCCGATCACCGTGCCGATGACCGGGTAGATCAATTCCCACAGGCCGAATCCGCCGCTCAAGTACACACCGCTCGCGCCGGCAAGGATGATCGCGTTGAGTGTGCGACGGGTTGGTTCCACGACGAGCGACATCACGGCAACGAACAAAAGAGCGCCGAGAGCCGGTCCGATGTAGTCGATCGTAGCGAGCGGTGCTGGGTGCACGAGTATGTCCTCCATGGTGCAATCCTACGAAGTGTGGCAGAATCGGCCAGTGGCTAAAAAGACAATGATCGCAGGATTCACGCCACGACAGACGAACAAGAGACGGCCGCACGTGGTCGCGGTCGTCGCGTTCGACGGCGTCGTGCTCGGCGACTTGTCGACAGCGTGCGAAGTGTTCGGCTTGGCGAGGAGGAAGGACGGGCGGAGGGCGTACGAGGTCCGCGTCTGCAGCGAGTCGGTACACGTCGAATCGATGCACGTCGCGCTCCGCGTTCCGTGGCGGCTCTCATCACTGGCCCAGGCCGACACCGTCGTTGTGCCGGGCATCAACGACGTCAATCGACCCGTACCCGCTTCGGTCCTACGCGCCATACATCGAGCGGCCGCGCGCGGCGCCCGCGTGGCGTCGATTTGCACCGGCGCATTCGTGCTGGCGGCAACCGGCGTCCTCGATGGCCTCCGCGCCACCACGCACTGGCTTGCCGCCACCGATCTTGCCCGTCGTCATCCGTCCATCGATCTCGACGCGAATGTGCTCTACGTGGACAACGGCCGCGTCCTGACATCGGCGGGCGCCGCGGCCGGTTTCGATCTGTGTATTCACATGGTTCGTCGTGACCTGGGCGCCGACATCGCGGCGTCGGTCGCGCGGCTATCGGTGATGCCGCTCGAACGCGCAGGTGGGCAGGCGCAATTCATCGAACACGCGCCTCCATCCGAAGCGCCCGGCGCCATGACGCCGTTGCTGACATGGATGGAACAGAACCTGTCGCGCGAGTTGCCGCTGCCAGTCATTGCGCGGCGGGCGGCGATGAGCACGAGAACACTCAGCCGGCGTTTTCGCGAGCAGGTGGGCGCGACGCCGGCTGCATGGCTCGCGAACGCGCGCGTGCGTCGCGCGCAGCAACTGCTCGAAACGACGGACCTGGCCGTTGAGCAGGTGGCGACGGAGGCCGGCTTCGGGTCCGCCGCCGTGATGCGCGAGCACTTTGGAATTGTGGTCGGAACGAGTCCACTGTCGTACCGGCGGGCGTTTTCCAGAGTTGATCGCTCGGCGTAAACGAGCGCCCGGACTGGCTCGAGCACGAACGATTTCCGCAAGTGCTCTGGTTTAGAGGTTCTCCGACCGGAATTTGCGGCGGCGGCTGATCGTGCCTCCCGAAATCATGAACTCGCCTTCACCGCGGTAGTGGATCGTCTGGGGGAGCTTCGGCGACACGGCCACATGAGCCTTGGCGACCTCCCAGATGAACAACCCGTAGGTTCGAATCATGCGAGTATCACGTAGACGGCATTCGAAATTCGCGTAGCACTCCGCGATCAGGGGCGCCGCGACCTTGGTCGCCCGCTTCGGGGTCAGGCCAAACCGCTGGAACTTGTCGAGGTCTGCACCGTGGCAGTTGCCGATGCCGACGACGGTATCGTTTCCAAAGCTGCCCGGAGTTGTTCACCCTATCGTCCGGGGCCTGCTGTTCAAGCGGGTGCTCAGGAAGGCCGCGTTCCCAAAGGCGAAGACCAACAAGGCGATGAATCCCGCGAGCGGACACGCGACGCTTGCCGAGGGACGCGCTCGCCTCGAGACCGCGCACCAACAATTCGCCGAGGCCTGCCGGCAGACCGTCTCGCACGGCGAGCAGATGCGAACGACCATCTTCGGTGCCGTGCCCGTGGAGGACTACGTGCGCTTCATGGAACTCCACACGCGCCATCACGGCAGACAGATGGCTGACCGTTAGTTTAAGGATCGATGGCTTACGACGAGCAGCTTGCGCATCGGATTCGCCAGGCGTTCGGCGCCCAGAAGGACATCACCGAACGCAAGATGTTCGGTGGCCTCACCTTCCTCTACCGCGGCCGGATGTGCTGCGGCATCGTTGGACGCGATCTGATGGTGCGAGTCCCCGACGACGAATTCGATGCCGTCATGCGCGGACAACACGTCCGGCCCATGGACTTCACGGGCAAGCCGCTCAGGGGATTCGCGTACGTTTCGCCGCCTGGCTTCCGCACAGCCGCCGTGCTCCGGACGTGGTTGTCTCGCGGTGAGCGGGCCGCCGACGAGAAGGCGACGGGACCGACGAAGCGTCGCCCGAACCAGAAGCGCGCTTCCGCCGCGGGCCACCGCCGCGCGATTCGATAGGTCGCCGCTCGAGCAGCGATCAGGCTTGGCGAGATTCGGCTGCGACGATCTGTTTCGCGACGCTCCGGAAATCCGGTCCAGTGATGTCCGGCTTCGGACCGAGCGGATAGAGGACCTTCCCCGGTCGGGCGACGAAGGCTGCGGCGCATCCGGCACGGAGCGCGCCCACGATGTCCCACGCATGCGCTGCCACGAGTCGAAGTCGATCGACAGGAAGTCCAAGCGAGTCTGCGACCGACTGGTACGCCTCGGCGGCTGGCTTGAAGCGACGCACAGTGTCAACCGAGAACGAGCGCTCGAAGAACGTGCGTCAGGCCTGCGTTTGCTGAGCTGCTGCTGGACCGCCGCTGGCGCGGAGTTCGTCAGCGTGACGAGCCTCAGCCCTGCGTCTCGCATGAGCTGAAGACCGTCCCGCACGTCCGGATGCGCCGGAAGCGTCAGCATGCCCTGGAGAATGCGGCTGCGGTCGGCTGACTGCAGCGTGATACCGCGAGCGCTCGCCACCATGTCGAGCGACGCCCCGCCGATACTCGCGAAGTCGGAGTACGGACCCGCCAGCGTGGCCACTTCCGAGTAGAGCAGGACGTTCGCAAACCAATCTTGCAAAACGCGACCGTCTCCGAACGCCTGTTTGAAGTGCGGCTCCAGTGCGCCGAGGTCCAACAAGGTCTCGTTGACGTCACAGACGATGACGCGAGGCATGCGGCGGTCTCCTTGAGTGTCGGCGAAGCCCCGAGCGACTCCAACCGTGTACGTGCCGCCTGCGAGCACGGCGCGAATGAACACGCGTCGGCTGGTCACGGCTTTGCGCGCTCGCGGTCCAACTGCCGGAGCGTCACCGTCCACGTGAGGGGCACCGACTGTGGCGTGAAACACAGCTTGTCGTCGCAGGCCTGGTAGCTGAGCACGCCCTTGATCGTCATCGACGACACATCTTTCAGTGCGGCTGGCCCTGAGGCGATGCGTCGACCAACACGTCCTGCACGATCCGAAACGGCCGCTGATAGACCTGCACGTGCTCGTTCAGCGGCTTGAAATGATAGTCCTCGGCTGGCGGATACAGCGCGCCTCGGGTGACAAGTCCCGGTTGTGGCTGTACCGAGAGAGCGATGGGCTTGTAGCCGGTCACGCCTGACGCGTACACGTGAATCCCTCGCGCCGGCCGCAGATCGAGGACCAGAGAGAATTGCGTCCCGGGGGCCACGGTGCTGTCGGTCGCAAACGACGTCATCTCGAGCTGTGGAGACGACAGCGTGGTCGCCTGCACCTCGACGTTGTTGCCCAATCTGGCCATGATGCTGCCGACTGTGCTCCGCTCCTGATAGGCCTGCTCGAAGAAACGCGATGTGACCACGCCTTGGGTGTTCAGCATGAACGTGCCGGGAAACGGAATGCCGTAGCTCTGTTGATTCGTTTCAGGAACCGTCGTGTTGAGAATCCCGTACCGCCTGATGGTGGCCGAGCCCGGGTCCGACAAGAGCGGAAACGCAATGCTGCGGCGCTTCGAAAAGTCGGCGAGGACGGGCACGGCGTCGTAGCTGACGGCCGCGAGCCCGATGCCATTCTTCGCAAGATCCGCCGTTCGTGTCTGGAGCTCGGCCAGCTGGGTCTTGCAGTACGGACACCAATCGGCCGACCGGTAGAAGACCAGCATGAGACCCTTGGGTCCCATCAGCGACGCCAGCGTCCGCGACTGTCCTTTCTGATCGAGCAGCGTGAAATCGGGCACCCGCGATCCGACCTGTGGCCCGAGCTTCTGGACGTCAGGAAGCACCGGCTGTTGTGCTGTCAGTTGAGCGGCCAGACTGACGAGCGCGCAGACGACTGCACTGGCAACAGTGATGGACATGCGGTTTGGCATAGGACTCACGAACACACCCTTCCTTTTTCCCTTCGTTCGGCGTCGCACATCCAACAGCGAGCTTCGCCTCACCGCGTCGTCATGTCAGGCCAGCGCAACCAGCGATGACCCATGAGGGCGCACAGCGTTGCGATCGCGGCGACCGTGCCTCCGTGCCACAGGAGGACCGTCAGGGCGAACGCATGAGGGCGCGTCAGGCACGCTTCGATATTGGCGACGCTCAACGCGGCCAGCGCGGCGAGGCCCACCGTGAGGTTGGGCGTCAACGGAGCACCGCGCCGCAGCATCCAGGCGAGAGGAGCCCCGACGAGGAGGCCGCCCACCGTCATTGAGGCGACGCAGGGCCAGTCGCTCTGACTGGTCATGCCCAACGTCCCAGACGCCTGCAGATCAAGCACGCCTGCCCACAACAGCGCCGCGGCCCACGTCGCCACGCCGATTGCCGGCAGCACCCACACGCGGTCGTTCGAGCCGGGGATCACCGACGCAAGCGCGGCACGTGCGGCCAGGATCCCAGTGACCAACGCCGCACCTTGCTGTACGAGATAGAGCGGGGTGGGCGTGACTCCAGCCGACGACATGACCGCGAACATCATCACGGCGACCACGACGAGGTAGCTCACCGCCCAGACCATCCACACGGCGGTTCGGATCCCTGGCGCCGGCAAGGGTCTCGCGACGGTCACGTCGCGACCGAGCCGGTCAATCAGTTCGTCGGTCTTCATTCTTCGTCAATCCCTCGGAGCGCGCGTCGCAGCGACGCGATCGCCCGGTGCGTCGCGATTTTCAATGCACCAATGCTCATCCCCGTCAGCGCCGACGCCTCCTTCAGCGAGAGTTCGCGTAGCTTGAGCAACTCCACCGCCTGACGTTGTCCCGGCGGCAACGCCTGAATGGCCTGCGCCAAGGCCTCCGGATCGCCAAACGTCTCCTCACGGCTATTCGCTCCGGCAGTCTGGAAGGTTACGTCGAGGTCGTCCACACCAATCTCGTGCGCGCCCTGACGAACGTGCCGCCGACCCGCATCCGCCAGCCGATGCCGCACGATGGCCGAAAGCCATGGCATCAGGGGGCGCGCCGGATCGTAGGTCGCTCGCACGGCATGCACCGACAGCAAGACCTCCTGCACGACGTCCTCAACATCACTGTCGCCGAGGAACCCTCGCCTTGATCGCACGAGCTGCCGGACCCGCGGCGTGATGGCTCGCAAGAGGGTGACGTAGGCGTTGCTGTCGCCCTGCTGGGCACGCGCCATGAGACGACTCAGATGCTCGTCCGGCGCTGGGGACTCATCCATCAACCTGCCATCGTAACCTTTCGCCCGGCCTCTCCGAATACACCATTGGCCGCCGATGTCGGCAGCCCGGTCGTCGATAGGCGACGCCGCAACTCATTGGGGAGGTACGCATGAACACTCGCTATCTGATCGCATCCGCTCTGGCCGCGGCCGTCGTCGCACCCGTCGTGCTGTCCGCGCAGAAGCCGGTCCCGCCGCCCACCGCGTTCAAGACGGAGAAGTGCTACGGCATCGCGAAGGCCGGCAAGAACGACTGCGCATCGACTGGCAACAACTCGTGTGGGGGATCCTCGAAGCTCAATAGCGATCCCAAGGCATGGATCTACGTGCCGGCGGGCTACTGCGACCGCATCGTCGGCGGCAGCCTTCAACCGAAGTAACGAGGAGAGGGAACGTGGCCATCACCAGTGACGCCCGATCACACACGGCTGAACGGACCGGTATCGGTCTTCGGCTCCCGCACATTGCGGAGGTGGTGGCCACCCGCCCGCCCGTCGGATGGCTCGAGATTCACCCGGAGAACTTTCTCGCGAATCCGCACGGACTCGAGTTGTTGACGGATCTCGCAGGCGATTATCCGATCTCGGTTCACACGGTCGGCATCTCCATCGGGAGCGCCGACGGCATTGACCGTGAGCACCTGATGCGCCTTCGGGCGTTGGTCGATCGGCTGAATCCGGTCCTCGTGTCTGGACACCTCGCATGGTCGACGGTGGGCGGCGCGTATCTGAACGATCTCTTGCCGTTGCCGTACACAGCGGAGACGCTTCGCGTGGTGGTCGCGCATCTCGCAGAGGTTCAGGACGTCCTGGGACGCGCGTACGTCATCGAGAATCCCTCGTCGTACGTCTCGCTGGCGACGTCGACGATGACCGAGCTCGAGTTTCTGCACGCGTTGGTGAACGAGACCGGCTGTCGCCTGCTGTGCGACGTCAGCAACGTGCATCTCAGCGGCCACAACATGGGATACGACGCGTATCGCTACATCGACGAGTTCCCGGCGGCGGCGGTCGCAGAACTCCACTTGGGGGGATTTACACCCGAAGACGATGACGCGACGCCAGGCGGGACATTGCTGGTCGATACACACGCTCACGCCGTGGCCGACCCCGCATGGGAGCTCTATGCGCACGCCATACGCCGCTTCGGCCAGCAGCCCACGATCGTCGAGTGGGACAACGATCTGCCGGCGCTCGCGGTTCTGATCGAAGAGGCCGCCAAGGCCGATCGCATCCGAGAGGCCGCGAGAGAGGGATCGCCATGCTCACGCTGGCTGACATCCAGGCTGGCATTCGCGATGCCGTCGTCAACGGTAACGCCGCGGCCGTGGCGCCCGTACTGTTGGGAGGGGCTCATCCCGAACAGCGACTCGCGATTCATCAGCGCCACTACGTGGCGAGCTTGACCCGCGCGCTGGTCGAACGGTTCCCTGCCACCGTGTGGCTTGTCGGTTCCGAGCTGGTGACGCACGCTGCGACCTCCTTTGTTCGCGAGCAGCCGCCGTCGAGACCCTGTATCGCTGAGTACGGCGACGGTTTCCCTCGGTACCTCGGCGCGCATCCCGCTGCTGAGTCGTTGCCGTACCTGGCGCAGTTCGCCGAACTGGAATGGCATCTGGGACGTTTGGCACTGGCCACCGAGGAGTCGGCGAACGTGCAGTACGTCCACTTGGACTGGGCACTCGACGAGCTGATTGGCCTCTACCTGACTGACACGGCGCCCGACGAGTACGCCCTCCGCCAGGAGGAGGTCTGGCTGGAGATTCGAGGCCTTCGAGGAGAGCTGCAGATGAAGCGCCTCACCGGCGAGGAGTTCACTTGTCGGGTGGCGGCACAGCCAACAGGAGTTCACTCGTGAGCCACCAACCGGCCGCGTCAGCGATTGAGCCGTCTGGCATCGCATGGTTCGATGGAACGCGGGTGTGGCTCGCGCGCTTCCCGCTGTCGATCATTCAACTCGCCGGACGCATTGGCGTCGGAGCCACGTTCTTCAAGGCAGGCTTGCTGAAGTACCAGTCGTGGGAATTCACCGTCAGACTGTTTCAGGAGGAGTATCGCGTCCCCTTGCTGGATCCGGCTGTCGCGGCACGCATCGCCATGGTGCAGGAGTTGACGATCCCGATTCTCCTCTTCCTGGGTCTCGCGACCCGCATCGCTACGCTTCCGCTCCTCGGAATGATCGCCGTGATCCAAACGTTCGTGTACCCCAACGCGTACAACGAGCATCTGGTCTGGGGCGCGATCCTCGTGCTGCTGCTCACGCGCGGCCCAGGAGTGTTCTCTGTCGACTACCTGATCGGTCAATATGCTAAGAAGAGATCCCGTCGACGCCAGATCGAGTAGTTCGCCTGAGCGGCCGAGCCGACTCTCGGGAAATGCATGAAGAAGTTGTTGAGCAGGTCCAATGGCTAACGTCAACGCCACCCTGACCTGCCCACACTGCGGGCACGATGCGCACGAAGTCATGCCGACTGATCGCTGTGTCATCGTCTACGACTGTCCGGCCTGTACCGAGACGCTGAAGCCGAAGGCAGGCGACTGCTGTGTGTTCTGCTCCTACGCTGATCGTCCGTGCCCTCCCGTCCAAGACTCAAAGCGCTCGAGCAACTAGGCATCTACACTCGCCGCAATAGCTTCCGGTCGAATACGTGTGCGGCCAGTGCAACTGCAACGGCGCAGCTGATCGCGCCGAGCACGAGGTAACCGAAGTAATGTTCGCCCTCGGCGGCTGACCAGAAGGCGCGCATGGGCCAGTACGCCGGGATGATGCCCGCCACGTACTGAAGCGGCCGCGGAACAAAGAACGCAGCGATTGGCAGCAGATTTAGACCGTTGAGCACCTTGACGATGGCGAATCCGGCGACCTTGTTGGGTGCCGCGGTCGCCAACACGAGTGCAAGGAGCGGCGCTGACAAGGCGCCTACGACCGAGATCGCGACCAACGGGCCGAGCGCCAGCGGCGCGACTCCGATCAGCCGATAGCCGGCCAGCGTCGACGCCGTTGCGACCAGCAAGGGCACCGTCACGCGGTACGCGAGATATCGCTGCATCGACAGCGGCGTCACCCGCAGCGCCGTCAGGGTGCGGGCATCTTGCTCGTCGAGCAACAGAAAGCCGACCACCATTCCGACGATGCCCGGTGCGGTCATGAGGTACCCACCCATCACGAGCGGGTAGTACGGTGCAGCTTCGAATCCGGCGGACACAAGAAGAGCCGCCTGAGCCTTGGGAATCACGACACGGAGGAGGAGCGCAAGTCCTATCGGAAGGAGAAGGACCCACTTGAGCAGTGGATCTCTCCAGACGACCCGCGTATCGGCATAGGCCAGCGCCCCGAAACTGGATCCGTTCATCGTCCACCGCTGGCCCGCGTGTCCCGCATCAGGCGGCTCACGCAACGTCGTCCCCACAAGAACGCGACGACACTCCACACAAGAGACCCTCCGTAGCCAAGGATGATCTCTCCAAGGCTCGCAGGAGCGTATGCCGCACGGATCAAGGTCAGGGGAGGTTCGATTGGATGCAGGACGAAGAGGCTGCGTGGCGCGAACCCAACGTGCGCGAGCAACGGCAAAAGCAGCAACGTCACCACAAGAGACGCTGGGAGCAGGAAGGCATTAATGGACGCGTAGCGCGTCGCGATCGCGGCGCCCAGGCCCGTATAGATCACGCCGAGCGCCATCGTTCCGGTGAGGAGGAGCAACCACGATCGACCCGGGTGGAACGCGATCAGGACAAGCGCGATCGTTTCGACCGCTGCGAGAATGGTCAGCGAGACCGTACGCGTGGCCAAGTAGCCAGCCGGCGTCAACGGGGATACGGAGAGCGCCGTGAGGGTGCCTTCATCGCGCTCGAGCAGCATCAGGCCAGCCACGAAGAAGAATGTGGTGATCTGGAGGTTGACGGCGAGGATCGCGGGTACCCAGACCGCGTCGTTCGCTCGTGCCGCTTGAGGCACGGCGAGCAGCAGAGCCCCGACGATGAGAACAACAAAAACGCTCGCCCAATAGAAGCCGTTTCGCGCTTGCAGCACGACGTCCCAGCGAAGTGCGGCGACGAGTGCCGTCACACGAGCGTCCTTCCGGTGACTTGAACGAAGACGTCTTCCAGCGTCGTTTCCTGCGTGTGCATGGTCTCGACGTCGCCAGACCGAAGCGCTGCAAGGAACTCACGGTTGTCGGCCAGACCGTCAAGCGGAAACTCTCGTGCGTCGCGCGTTCCTGGCTGAGTCATCTCGAGTCGAACAACTCGACGGCCGCGCGCGAGCCGGAGTGCGCGCGGACTGTCGAGGGCCGTGATCGTACCGTCGACGAGAAATGCCACTCGGTCGCAGAGTTCATCGGCGGTGACCATGTCGTGTGTCGTGAGGAAGATCGTCGCGCCAGCCTCGCGGACTTCGCGAATGACGTGTCGAACCAGGCGCGCAGTGACCGGATCGAGGCCGGCGGTCGGCTCGTCGAGAAACAGTAGTTCGGGGCGATGCAACAGCGCTCGGGCAAGCGTGAGTCTGCCTCGCATGCCCTTCGAGAACTCGGCGACGCGTTTGTCGCCATCTTCGTGCAGGCCCACACGGCGTAGCAGAGACTCCGGCGTCTCCGTCTGGCCGCCATGAAGGCCGGCGAACAGGCGGAGGTTCTCCACGGCGGAGAGCTTCAAGTAGTGGTTAGGAGCTTCGAACGCGACACCAATCCGACGGTAGTAGCTTCGATCCCACGTGCGGAGGTCTCGGCCGAACACACGGATCTCACCCTGATAGCCGTCGAGGAGTCGGATGAGAACATTCTGGGTCGTGCTCTTGCCTGCGCCGCTTGGGCCCAGAAATCCAAAGATCTCGTGCGATTCGACGGCGAAGGACACACCGCGAACTGCGGGGCGTTGGGCCCCCTGGATATGTGAAGCCGAACGAATGAACGTCGATGACGGCCACGTCGCTGAGACTCTAACAGCTGTGACGCGCGGTGCCACGGAATGCCATCGGCGCGACGAGATCAGGTTGCACGCGCCCTCAACAGTCGCGACGCAACGAGCGCAAGGGGCGCGGCACCGAAGCTGAGAAGCGCCCCCATCTTCGTTTCGGCCAGTGCCGCTCCCGCTGGGAAGGCGGCCGTGGCGAAGAACAGGGAGACGGTGAAACCGATCGCGGCGGTGATGCCAATGACCACCAAGTCGGCGACACGCAGTCCTTGCGGTAGGCGCGCTCCGGCCAACCGAGCCGCACCCGCGAACAGCAGGATGCCGATCGGCTTGCCGAACAGCAGTCCGGCCAGCACGAAGTAGGTGCCCGGCCCAATCTGTTCGAACGGGACGCCGGCCGTCGCGAAGCCAAAGAGCAGCAGGATGAACTGCACCGGCACCGCCCACCAATGCTCGAACTGATTGAGCGTGTCGATCTGGCCCGCTTCTCGCGGATCGAACAGCCCAAGGTCTCGCGCGCTGTGTGGCATGAAGGGAACGATTGGCACAAGCGCCAGGGCCGGATGAAAGCCGCCATAGTGGAGCGCGGCCCACGACAGCGCACCCGGACCGATGACGTAGGGCCAGAAGCTGCGGACGCGGCGGCGCCGCAGCCAGAGCGCCGCCAACACGGCCGCCGTCATCAGCGTCGCGAGTGCGATAACGGACAGTGGCCCCGATGGATAGAACACGGCCAGGATCAGCAAGCCCAGCGCATCATCAGCAATCGCGAGGAGCAACAGGAATGGGATGGCCGGATGCCCAGGGCGGAAGATGACGCGGGCGATCATCGCGGAGAACGCGATGTCGGTTGCGCAGGGAATCGCCCAGCCGCGACTCAACTCCGCGGGTCCGACCGTTGAGGACAGCGCCAGGTAGATCACCGCGGGCGCGACCATGCCACCGACCGCCGCGCTGAGCGGCGACAGCGCGTGACGAGGCGATGCCAGCGCTCCGCCCGGTAAGGTCGCCTCGAAGACTTCCTTGGCCGCGAGCGCGAAAAAGAACACCATCCCCACCTCGTTGACCCAGAAACGCAACGAGTGTGCGACGCGGTCGTAGCTGGCGACGTCGAGATTCGCCCAGGTCACCGCCGCGATGGTCCCGGCGAGGAGCAACAGCGAGTTATCGAAGACGAAGCTGGCGAGCTTGGAACGAGTGTGAGCCATCAGTCGTTGTTCCGGGATTCGGGACGCCGCAAGCGCAGCCTCCCGCGCCTTGAGCACGGCGAGCAACAGGAGCATCAGTCCAACGAGCAGAAAGATATGTGCGAGGTCCCCAACGCGGTAGACACCGAACATGCCGAGGAGCCAAACGATGAGCAGAGCGATCGCGGTCTTGAAGAGCATCTCGCCTCCGGCGCGCAGCCCGGGCGTTCGACGAATCGGCCGCCAAGCTGAAGAAGAGTGTCGTGAGGGCGAGATGTCCCAGCGATCAGTCTGCTGGTGGAATGGAATCGAAGGCGGGCACCGCGCGGAGGGGATCCGCGCCAGTCATCGCTCCGGCTTCTAGCTGTGCCGCAGCGAGAACCAGTCGCAGCGTCGGGACGACACACGCACGGAGTGCGAGCGGTCCACTAGACCGGGCCTGCCCAAATCGAATCCTCCTGGTCTCGCGACCACGAGGATGGCGGCCCGACCATCCAGTTGCCTGCAGCGGAAGTCCGCTGCACCCTTCGCTTTCGACTGCGGTCAGTATATTCGCTCGTAACGCCTGCAGGCGAACAGGGCTAGACTCGCGGAGATCGCAGCCATGACCGATTCGTCGATCGCCCGCATCACCGGCATGTTCGGTGTGGCCTGCGTTCTGCTTTCATGGGCTCAGTTCCCTCTGTGGGTCATCGCCGGCGCCCCGCCCTTCTACGACAGCGAGGCGTTGGCGCGGCACCTGTATGACATCCGGACAACGGCGTTCATTCGCATCCTGATGGACCAAGGGATCTGCGTCAGCATGATGATCTTCGCGGCCGGCTTTCGCCACTTGGTTCGACGCGCGCGACCTGAGAGTGATTGGCTCGATCTTTTGGCGCTCGTGTCCGCCGCGGTCTGGTTGGCTGTGACGCTGGCTGCCGACGGACTGATGGGCGGCGCTGTTCTGGCCACGCTGCAGGGCACGTCCGACGTTTCGGCCGCGCTCCCGCTCGTATTCGGGACGCTGCTGATCTACAACGGGTCAATCGCGTTTGCGATTACAGGCTTGTTCATGGCCGCAGCGGGCTGGGCCACGCTGGACAGCGGTGTCCTCCCTCGTTGGACGGGATGGATCGCCTGGATCAGTGCCGTGCTGTGCGCACTATCCATTCCGGCGATGTTCGCGGGCCCAGCAGACGCATCGGGGTTCTACAACCCGGGAGGCTGGGGTCCCGCGATCATCGCCAACTTCCCACCGTTGATCTGGTTCCTTGTCGTCGGGGTCGTCCTGATTCGCCAGAGTCGATCGATGAACTAACTCCTGGGTTTGCGCTATTAGGCAGCGGTTCGAAGAACCGGTGCCTGCCGAAGGCCCGATCCTGCGCTAGATCTTGCGTGCACCGCGTGTCGTCAACGCGCGAGTGGCCAGAGAAGTGGACGCCGGCTCATGCGCGCAAAGCGGCGTGCGCCAATCAGTTGCCGGCATCCTTGTCGGCGAAAAGAACCGCTGCATTCGGATCAGCGCTCTGAGCGCGCGGAGCGACGCCGCTCGGCGCCATTTGATCAATGCTGGCGGGGACAATTTCAGGGACAACCGAGGGGACAGTCGGTGGCCGCGTAAGTCGCGATCTCGTTTATACTTAGCTTTCTCGCCGGTGAGGTGGCCGAGAGGCTGAAGGCGGCGGTTTGCTAAACCGTTGTACGGGCTTAAACCTGTACCCAGGGTTCGAATCCCTGCCTCACCGCCAGTTTAGTACGGTCTATTCCGGTCACATGAGCGCGACGATCACCTGCTCGATTGCCATCGGGTGCTGATTGGCGTGCTTACGGGCGCCGGCTGCGGTCCGTCAGGCCATCGACCCCACAGTCTTTGTAGCGGTCGTCGATCTTGTAGCCATGTCTTTCCGGAGACCCCGAACTCGGCGCGGAGGGCCGCCATCTTCTCGCCGTCGAGTTGACGGGCAATAAACCGGAGACGCTCGTCCACGACGTGACACTCCTTCCAAGGCATGCCCCCTCCTCGTAAAGGGGCAGAGTCTCACCCATGTCTCCGGAATGAACTGTTACCCTTCTCTCAGGAAGGACAGCTAGAGCCGAGATGACGGGCGATCGCGCTGGACATGTCTTGTCATCAACCCGAAAGGCGCGGGCCTTGTCGCTGCACCGGCGCGCGCTTCGACTCGAGCGGGGCCGCAAGCTGAACGACGCTCTCGCCTGTCAACGGCAGGCGGTTGGCGCGGCGCCGCGTATGTCGCTGATGCACCTCGAGCTCGGCCGTCTGCTGCTTCGGCGCGGGGACTTCAGGGCCGGCCTGAGCGAGTTCGAAACCCACTGGCGGTTGAAGGGCCGCTTCAACGGCCTCCCTCGATTCCACATTCCGCTGTGGGACGGAACGCCACTACCGGGCGGGCGAATACTGCTCATTGCCGATCAGGGTGCGGGCGATGCAATCCAGTTCGTTCGCTACGTTCCGATGGTTGCCCGCCTCTGCAACGAAGTCGTTCTGGCATCTCCGCCCGGGCTCGCCAGCCTGTTTGCCCGCGCCAAAGGCGTGACGCGCATCGTCACCCGCTATGAGGACGCGCGATCGCACGACTGTTTTTGCCCGTTGTCACGACTCCCCTTTGTGTTGGGCACGACACTCGAGACCGTACCGGCCGAGGTGCCCTACCTGGCAGTCGAGTCGAAGAAGCGCGCTCGATGGAAGGCACGCCTCGACTCCAGGATTCCGGCGGGCACGCTGCGCGTGGGCATTGCCTCGGCGGGTAGTCCCAGTCACCCGCAGGATCGGCGGCGATCAACTCGGTTCGCTGAGTGGCGGCCCGTTCTGGATGCACCAGGCATCGGTTTGGTGTCGCTGCAGAAGGCGATTCCGGCACGCGACCGGCGACACTTTGCATCCGAAGACCGCGTGATCGGGCTCGGCACTGACCTGAGCGATTTTGCCGACACGGCCGCCCTCGTCCAGAACCTGGATCTCGTGATCTCCGTGGACACCGGCGTCGCACACCTGGCGGGCGCGCTTGGAAGGCCGGTATGGCTGCTGCTGCCATGGGTGCCCGACTGGCGGTGGCTCCTCGACCGCGACGACAGCCCTTGGTATCCGACCATGCGGCTGTTCCGCCAAGACGAGCCCGAGCGCTGGCGAGGGGTCATGCGCCGCATCGCCACGGCCCTTACCACTTCGCAGGTGATTGACCGTGCACGGTGGCAATGCTAGAGTCGCGGCTCTTCCCGCAGCACCCCGTTTCCTCGTCCGGTCACGTAGGCTAGCACCTCGCGGAAGGAGACTGATCGTATGGCGGCAAACCAGAAGAGTTCCGTGAAGAAGAACGTGAAGCAAGGCGGCGGTCGGAAGGGCTCGGCGCGGCTCCGCGATCTCCGAGCCGATCCGAAGGCGAGTGCCGTGAAGGGCGGAGTCAGGGGCGGCAGGACGATCTAACGGAACGTGCGGCCCCACGGTTCAGCGAAGCGATCGTCGGCCCGCCGCAGCGACGCCAGAGCGTATCGCGGGGTCTTCATCAATCTTGCGAGGAGCACGAGGCGGCGGGCCGCGCTGGTCCGCCACCTGAAGGAGATCGGCGTCGCCTCGCGCTACGAGCGCTTCGAGGCCGTGGATGGCCGCGCCGTGGCGGCGCGATTCCCCACCGAACTCGATCCCGGCAGTCTGGGTGTCTGGCTCACCCACGAAGTTCTTCTGCGGACGCACCGCTCACTCTGTCTCGATCTGCACCTGCACATCCTCGAGGACGATACCGTTCTTGCGAAACGGGCCCGGCAGAAATTCGAGCAGGTGCTCAGCCAAGCTGATGCGCTCTCAGGCTGGGACCTGCTCTTCACCGACATCTTCGTGCCGCTCTCGGTCCAGACCTTCTGTGTATTCGTCGAGAACATCGACAACCACGCAAAGTCGGGACGCCACGCGCTCGTGGACCTGGCGTCGATCGGATTTGCCTCTTGCTGTTCGAAGTTTGTCAACAAGCGTTCCGTGGCAAAGTATGCCCGTCTGATCCGCGGGAACTGGGCGCTCGGAATGCCCCTCGACCTGTTCATCCGCCAACTGGTTCACCAGGGAGCACTGCGTGCGTACGTGACCTTGCCGTTCCTCACGTCGATCGCAGACAGCGTGCAGTCGGACGTGCGCGGGAGGACCGATCGCTCGCGCCAGGTGTGCGACCTGCTTCGTCGCGGTCTGTTTGAAGAGGCGGACCATCCTGCGCTGCTGGCCCGGATGCGCGTGCTGACGAAGGGCGCGCGTCTGTCGGATCGTGCGGCGCTGTTCGTGAAGGCCGAGTCGTTCTCCTTGAGCGATCAGTGGACGCGGTTTTGACCGCCGATCAGTTGTCGTGGCTCACGCGGCTAGCCAGGGCCTTGCGTACTGTGTCGGCCACGACCTGATTCCCTTGCTCGTTGTAATGACCAAACTTCCGAAACGGAAACAATGACAAGGGATCGTTGTGGGCGTTGAACGATTCGTGAACGTCGATGCTGGGAATGCCGAGGGCCTTGACCAGCGTCAAGACCTTGGTCCGCTCGAGCTCACACGTCTCCTCACCGTTGTTGTAACGCTTCCAACTGGGAAGATAGACAAAGTAGAGGGTCCCTCCCCAGTTGTGTGTGATCGTTTGTGCTTGCTGAAGCGCGTCACTAAAAGGGTTGTGTTCTGACGAGGCCACCATCGACAGCCCATGTTCGTCGGCTGGGTTGGTTCCATACAGCGCGTCCACCGTCTCTCTCAGGTTCCACAGCTTGGCAAACCCTAACGATTTTTCGAACAAATGACTTCCCGCGCTGGCTATGCGTTCTTCGCGCTTCCTGGCTTCCGCGCTTTCGAGAAAGCGTCGCAGTTGCTGTTCAATTTCAGGCTGCCGAGTGATCAGATGCTGCGTGAACGTCGGCTCCAAGTAGCGCATTAGGAGCGGGTGTTTCACCTCGTCGTACAAGTCGGGGAGATCGATCCCTTCACTGAAGAACCACAACACGGTTTTCGGTGCGTGAGGCGCCAGGTACTCTTTGATCGCAGCCAGCTGCAGCAACGAGCTTTGGCCGGACATGCCCAGATTTAGAGTGACGGGGTACCCGTCACGCAGCAGATCGACAAAACTCTTGCCGTCTGGCACACAGTACCCTTGCGCAAAGGACTCACCGACGGCCGCCAGATCGGCGCGGCCTGAGCTCCAGATCCCCCTGGGGTTGCGGAAGCCATGCTCATCGCTCTCATAGCTGACATAGCGGCCGGACTCATTACACAAGACTGTCAGCGTATTCGCGAGTCCGCCAAGAGGCATCAGTTCGTTGTCACTTGCGGACTCTTTCGACGAGGGGCGTCGCGCATCCAACACCGGTCCAAGCATCACGGCCGGGACGGCGTCCACATGCTGCTTGCGCAAGTCAGTGATTATTTCAGTCTGATCTCGAGAATCAATCGTGACCCCGAACCCGCGGGCGAGCGTTGCGATTTGCGCCCTGGTACCACTCGACGCCCGGTCGATCGTCCACAACGGCCCTTGCAGCCGACCATATCCTGAGGTCGCGACGACGATCTCGGCACCGTACAGCAACGCGGTGAGTGAAAAGAACAAGCCCGCAACAGCAATCTTCTGAGTGGATGGCAGTCGCAGTGATCCAAAGAGGAGCGTTACCAAGCAAACTAAGCCAGAGCACTGCGCAACCCATGCCGTTTGACGGGTGAATTGATCGCCGGTCAGGAAAGGAATGCTCAAGAAATGAAAGAGCACATAAAGAGTGAGTGTGCCGCCCCCCGCCAAAACTAAATTCGCGAAAGACTTCTCAAAAGACTTAGTGCGCACAAGTCCCTTCCCACTCCAGAGCTCGTTTGAGCCACCTGGACGTGAATCGGTCAGGCTCCCCGCTGGGTTGCACGATCAACAGATTATCGAAGTCTCGACCTCTACGGCACAGATTTCCATCTAGATAATTGCGATTGCGTTAATTTATGTGAAATATTTCCCTAAGCCGTCGCGAATTAGTGTGCACACGCGTCGCTTCACGAGCGATGCCACGGTCTCAAGCCACTGACGGGGCGCTATTCTTCCGCACGCTGTTGGAAGGCCGGTGGCGCCCTTCGCGGCGTTTGCTCGCGTGCTCGACAACGATGATGGCGTGAGTATGGAAGCGGAACGCACGGCTGTGACGCCATTTCCGGAGCTGCACCTGAAGGTCGGTCAGGGCCTTTCGTTCGCGCGGCTTGGTCGATGCACTTAACCGATCAATCACGGCGAGCTCCAGGTCCGCCATGCCACGCCCGGGCTCCAGCGCGAGAAATGCCCGATCGTTATCCAGGGGAATGATGTGCACGCCGGGCAGGCGTGTGAACGCCGTGCGGTTGACGACAATGAGGGACCGGCGCTCCGCGATCGTGACCAGTTCCGCATCAGGTCGCGCAGCTTCCGGTGCCGCCGGACTCTTTTCAAACAGCGTGACGATCGCCCACGCGAGATCAGGATGCACATGGCGGAGACCACCAACCACATCGTCAGGCAAGGTCAACGCAACGACCTGGCTCGGTCGTGTGAATTTTCTTGGGCGTCCCCGCTTCCCGCGTGAAACAGTTGGTTTCATCGAGGCACCATCTTATATGGTGTTTTTTGCGGAGCGAAATGCCACGACGAGCGTCGCGCGACGCGAGAATCGCCAGAACTGGCGTCGGTTGACTGGGTTCGAGCAAGCAGAGTGTCGGCTGAACCGCCCAGTTGCGTGTCATCAATTTGTCGTGTGACCCGGTTCTTGAGATCGAACGCCTCCTTGATTGCTAGCCGGATGGCCGCTAGTGCGGCTTTGTAACAGCCGTGCGAGCCGTGCGATGTGGAAGATCCAAACGACGATGAACAGTCCGATCGCAACAGCAGCTAGCTTCCCAAACGCAATCGCGGGCCCGATCCACATGTCTGCATTGACAGAGCCAAGGAGCGCGAAGGTGTAGTCCTTCACGCCGACGCCGCTGAACACTAGCCAGCCATTGAAGCCGACAACTCCCAGGGTCTTAGCTAGCGCGCCGGCAAGCACCAGAGCCCGCACTCTCGCTTGGAGTACAGGCATCAAGTCTCCCGCATCACCTCGGAGTATCACCGTCCGCCGAATCGACCAGGACGCCAACGCCTGAAACACAGCGGCCCCTGCCGCCAGGAGCGCAAGCTCGATCCCCACGATGGCGAGCGTTAAGGCAACGTCCGAGATGCTGGTGAATGACGGCGCCGAGAGTAGAGGGCTGGTAGGCACGGCGGGGATCTTGATGGCGGCTAGTACGCGACAAACGTGCCAGGTTCTTACCAAGGCCGGGGAGCACCAAACTCACGATATGAAACCCACTCCTTGGAAACGGTGCTCGCGACGCGTCTTATGAAACCCACGGAGTTCCGGTGGCCCGCGATATTTCACGGTCTGCTTCACATGCTCCAGCAACGCTCGAGGCGCCATGTGCCGCGGCGCGCAATATGCTTGTCGTGCGTGACGCGTTGTTCCGTTGGTACTGGTCGTTGGAGCGTCGAATCGTCCCGGGGCTCTGCTCGTCGCAGCTAGTCTTCGCAGATGTCTTGACGGCCTTGTTTGTCGGTCGACCTGTCTGGCTCGACCTCGGCTGCGGCCGGCGACCGTTTCCGGAATGGATGCCACGGGAGGAAGACCGTCTGCTCGAGCGGGTGGGCTGGCCTGTCGGCGTCGACCGAGATCTTCAGAGCCTTCGCGATCATCACGCCTACCGCGACAAAGTGCTATCGGGTGGCGAAGCCTTGCCCTTCAAGTCGGGAGTCTTCGACGTCGTGAGCGCGAACATGGTGGTTGAGCACCTCGAGCAGCCGGACTTGGTTCTGCGCGAGATTCATCGGGTTCTTCGGCCTGGAGGACACTTTCTGTTTCATACGCCCAATCGCCGACATTGGCCGTTGACCCTCGCGCGGCTGGTGCCCGAATTTATCAAGCGCTGGCTGATCCATCTGCTGGAAGGGCGACGTCCCGAGGACGTCTTCGCAACGCACTATCGATTCAATGACCCCGACCAGATTCTCCATCTCGCCACTACCGCGGGCTTTCGTGTGGAGCGCCTTCACCTCCTTTCCAGCTCAGCAACGACACCAATGCTTGGCCCACTTGTGCTCATCGAGCTTCTCTGGATCCGCTGGCTCCGACGTCCCTCATGTGCGGGGTTGCGGTCGAACATAATCGGGATCCTCAGGGTGCACAGCTGACGAGCACGACGCTGGTGGCCTGCTAAGCCACGACATACCGCGGGATCGGAGGACCCTGAGCATCCGAGAATCGCGAACCTCGACCGGAGTTGCCGATACCTCTCCACTCAGATTGAATATGGAACACCAAACATGTTCGACTCCGTCCTCATCGTCTCCTTTGGCGGACCTCACGGTTCCGACGATATCCGCCCCTTTCTCGCCAACGTGCTGCGTCACCGGCGCGTCAGCCCGGCACGAGTGGAGGAAGTCGTTCGTCACTACGAGTTGTTTGGCGGAGTCTCGCCCATCACAGAGATCACGAAACGACAAGCCGAAGGCCTGCGCGTCCGCTTAATGGCCGCGGGGCAGCCGTTGCCGGTATATGTGGGGATGCGGAACTGGCATCCGTTGCTCACCGATACGTTGCGACAGATGCACGCGGCAGGTGCGCGCCGAGCGGTTGGATTCATTGCGGCCGCGCAGCATTCCTATTCGAGCTGCCAGCAGTACAAGGAAAACGTCTCAGCCGCGCGAGTTGAGCTGCGGCGCGAGCACGACGGCGACGTGGAGGTCACGTTTGTCGAAAGCTGGTTCAGCCATCCACTCTTCATTGCCGCGCAGGCGGGTCACGTTCTCGAGGCGCTAGAGCGCCTTCCGGAAGCATTGCGCTCGGCGGCCAGACTGATAGGCACGGCGCACAGCATTCCCACGCCGATGGCGGAGCGCTCTCGATATCGCGAACAGCTCCAGGAGTCGTTGCGCCTTGTGGCCCGTGAGGCTGGAATCGCGGATTGGGCGCTCGTCTATCAGAGCCGCAGCGGCAGGCCTGAGGATCCCTGGCTCGAGCCCGATGTGTGCGACTACCTGCGTTCTGCCCGGGCTAACGGTCTCGCGGCGGCTGTCGTCTGTCCGATCGGCTTCCTGTGCGATCACATCGAGGTTCTGTACGACCTCGATCGTCAGGCCTCGGAGGCGTGCCAGGACGTAGGCTTGCCAATGGTCCGTGCCGAGGCGGTCAACGACGATCCACTCTTCCTCGACATGATGGCCGACGTCGTCTTGCGGACGCTTCATCGTTACGAGCGCGGACGGCCGTTGCCGTTTCTCCTGTAGTTGGTCTCCTGTCCGGCGAACCACGTGGCCACACTCCTTGCCCTGGATGTCGCGATTCTGTTGCCCCAGGCAGTCGCGTCCTGTGCCGTCTCGCTCAGCTCTGCGCTTCCTGCCGAGGCATCGCAAGGCCTTCGGCTTGGCCCAGATGTGTTGCCGCACATCACGCTGACACAGCAGTTCGTCAGGCTCGATGAGATCGACGCTGTCTTCGCCCGTCTCGACGCGGTGCTCCAACGCCGGCCGCGGCTGCAACTGCGAGTAACGGGTGGCGCCAGAGGCAGCAATTCAGTCTGGATGGCCATTGATGCCAGCGACGCGTTGAGCGCTTTGCACGAAGACCTGATGACGGTCCTTGCATCGTTGGAAGTGCCAAACGGCGATTCGAACGCGTTCGTCGGCGGCGATGCGAGGCCGGGTGACGTGCACTGGGTTGCAGAGTATCGCCGCAAGGCGAGCTTCACCGCATTCACGCCGCACATCACATTGGGTCATGCAACGGTCCCGCCTGTTGTCGAAGCGGTCACGTTCGAAGCCATCACCGTCGCCGCCTGTCACCTCGGCAAGTTCTGCACGTGTCAGCGCGTGCTTCGCCGCTGGGCGTTGGAACGATAGGAGTGCCGGTCGCCTCGTCCCCCGGGCAATAAGCTTCAGTGCTGAGCCCTGAGCCCTGAGCCCTGAGCCCTGAGCCCAAGCCCTGAGCCCCGAGCCCAGCCCCGAGCTTCTCAAGGTGTTAGCATCCCGTCATGGCTCGAGCGTTGCGTGTTGGATGCGCCCTCTTTGTCGCCTGGTGTGTCGCGGCCCAGGTCTTCGCACAGGCTCCAATCAGCTATCGGCTCTCGTTTCCCCAGCGCGAGCACCGGCTGATGGACGTGGAAGTCACATTTCCGGATCTACCTCCAGGGCCGCTGCAATTGCGGATGAGTCGTTCGTCGCCTGGCCGCTACGCGCTGCATGAGTTCGCCAAGAACGTCTTCGACGTGCATGTAACCGATCAAGCCGGTCAGCCGTTGACTGTCACGAGGCCAAATCCCCAACAATGGGATGTCGCGGCTCATCCGGGGACAGTGCGCGTGGCTTATCGCATCTTCGGCGATCGTGTCGACGGCACCTACCTTGCCATCGACAGCGCTCATGCTCACATCAACATGCCGGCCTCGTTGATGTGGGCGCGCGGGCTGGAGTTGCGTCCAGTACAGGTACGCTTCGAGCCGCCGGCCGGAGTCACCTGGCGCGTTGCCACGCAGCTGCTTCCGGGTCCCGATGCCTTTACCTACAGAGCGCCGAACTTGCAGTATCTGATGGACAGCCCATCCGAGTTCAGCGACTTCGCCCTTCGGACGTTCTCTGTGCCGGATGGCCCACGGACCCCGACGTTCCGACTCGCCGTTCATCACAGCGGTGATGAGGGTGTCCTCGACGCGTTCGCGCGCGATGTGGAGGCAATCGTTCGTGAAGCGCAGAAAGTGTACGGTGAGTTCGCTCCCTTCGAGGGCAACACCTACACGTTCATCGCCGACTACGGATCGTGGGCGAACGGCGACGGCATGGAGCATCGGAACAGCACGATTCTGACCTCCCCCTCGTCGGTGCGCGCCGGGCGCATGGACTTGTTGGACACGATTTCCCACGAGTTCTTCCACTCGTGGAACGTTGAGCGAATCAGGCCGAAGTCGCTGGAACCTTTCAATTTCGAAGACACCAACATTTCAGGCGAGCTCTGGCTGGCGGAGGGCTTCACCAGCTACTACGGTCCTTTGATTCTTCAGCGTGCCAAGTTCACCAACATCCGTGAGTTCGCTCAGGACGTGGGCAGGGCCGTCGATACCGTACTTAACAGTCCCGGCCGGCGCATCCGGTCGGCTGAGGAAATGAGTCAGCACGCGCCGTTTGTCGACGCGGCTGTCGCGGTCGACCGCACGAACTTCGACAACACGTTCATCTCTTACTACACGTGGGGCGAAGCGCTCGGGCTCGGGCTCGACCTCTCGCTCCGGGACCGCACGGGCGGCCGCGTGACCCTCGATCACTTCATGCGCGCTTTGTGGCAAACATATGGAAAGCCTGGGGGCCGTGCTCCTGGCTATGTCGACAATCCCTACACGATCGCTGACCTGCAAGCGACGCTGGCGTCTGTGTCAGGCGACGCTGCATTCGCGCGGGAATTTTTTGCTCGGTACATCCAGGGTCGCGACGTCGTTGACTACGAACGCCTGCTGGCGCTGGGCGGCTTTGTCTTGCAGCCTGTCGCGCGTGGGCGGGCGTTTGCCGGGAACCTACGCTTGCAAGACGCGCCGGGCGGCGCTCGCGTGTCCGCTTCCGTTCCCCTCGGGTCACCGGCTTACGAGGCGGGCATCGACCGTGATGACGTGCTCGTGTCCGTCGGCGGAATGGCGGTATCTAACGAGGCCGACTTCGGGCGCGCACAGTCGTCTCGCAAGCCAGGGGATCAACTACCAATCGTCTTTGAACGCCGTGGCGCTCGCATGTCGACGACGATCCGGCTCATCGAGGACCCTCGCAAAGAATTGGTGCCGGTGGAAGACACCGGGAAGGCTCTGACCGACGCCCAAAAACGATTCCGCGACGCGTGGATAGGCCCGACTTCACGGTGAGGACCGCTAGAATCGATTGAACAAGACTCCAGGCGACAGCTTCCATCCTGGATCCAGCGCCTGTTTGACGGCACGCATCTGGGCGATCCCTTCGTCCCCGTAAAGCTCTCGCAGCAGCCGTTGCTTGAGCGAACTTCGACCCACGCCGTGCTCGGCGAGGGGAGCACCGCCCATGCCGATCACGCCGCGGGCGATCTCGAAGATGGCCTCGCGTCCGTTCTCGACGTCGCCGAGCGAGCCCGGAACGACGTTCGGGTGGAGATTTCCGTCCGATGCGTGCCCCCAGATGGCGTAGTCGAGCCCGTGGCCCTCGAACGTCCGTCGATATAGCGCGATGGACTCGCCAAGACGCTCGAAAGGCACGACCATATCGCCCGCAGTCTTCTCGATGTCTGGATGCGATCTGGCTTTTGCGGCCGCAACAATCGCATTTACGCCTGCCGGCACGGCCTCGCGCAAATCGAGAAGCCGTTGCACCCCACGGTCGTCGTCCGGAGCCGTCACGTAGGGATCGTCGTGCACACCACATCGTTCGAGCAGAGCATGAAGCCGCACGAGCGCGGAGTCCTCGTCGGCGACTTCGACCTGCACCAGCAGCATGACGGATCCGTTCAGCGGTCTCTTCACGGCCGCGCGGACAAAGGCATCGTCAGGTACCGCACGAAGCGCGCGTGCGTCCATGTACTCGACCGCGGCCACGTCCAGTCCATCGCGTCCCTGCCACGCATCATGGGCTGATTGGCGCAGCACGCCAGTCACGTCGATGGCTTGGGCGTCGCCGCTGCACGTGATGAGGGCCAGACAGCGACGCGGTTTCGGAATGACGCGCAACGTGACGTCGACGATGACGCCAAGCGTGCCTTCGGACCCGACAAACAGATCCACGATGTCCATAGCGGGCGAAGCGTAGTAGCCCGCAGAAAGCTTTGCGACCGCGGGCATCTGGTATGTGGGCACTGGAACTGTTGCGACCTCGCCCGATGGCAGTTCGATTTCGAAGATCCCCGCCGGCGATGCCGTGGTCTCGCCGCGACGCAGGTCGAGAACCGCACCGCTGGCAAGCACAACTGTGAGCGCATCGACCCAGGCACGGGCGGAGCCGTACTTGAACGTTGCGGCGCCCGCGGCGTTCGTGGAGACTGTGCCGCCAACGAATGCGCCGTCAAATGTCGGGACCGGTGGGTAATACAGCCCGGATGCCGCCAGATGTCGCTGGAGTTGCGATAGTGCCACGCCGGCCCCGACACGCACCAGACCGCTGTTTGGTGTGGCGACGGCCGACAGACCGCGTGTGCTGAGGACAATGTCTCCGCGCGGTGTCGCGCCTCCCGTCAGGGAAGACTGAGCTCCAATTGGCAGCACTTGTGTGGCGGAGGCGACGAGTGACGCGACCTCGCCCTCGCCCCGCGGGAACGCAACGCCTGCGGCAAACCCGCCGGACACATGAGCGGCGTCGCTCAGATAGGACGAGACCATGGCTGGATCCGTGTCGATTCGCGGCGCAGCCGCATCCCGCGGGGGCCGGGCCTTGATGAGGTGGCTCACCGGGGAATGATAGTGGGAGGCATTGAGATCGGCGATACACTGCGCATCTCTCGGGGATGGAAGGAGGCACAGTGGAACACGTTATTTCCAGCCTGTTGACACGGTTCGAGCGCGGCCGGCTCACGCGCCGGGAGCTGATTCAGGCGTTGGCGATGGTTGCCGCCGCTGGCACGACCGCGTCCGCGGCCCCGCTGCGAGCGGGCAGTATCAATCACGCCTCGGTGCTCGTGAGCGACATGCAACGCTCGATTGATTTCTACAACCGCGTGTTCGGGTTGTCGGTTGTGAACGAGGACAAGGCCAATAAGATCGCCCGCCTCGGAATCGGAGGCAAAGTGTTGGTCTCGTTGCGCGTCGAACCCCCACCGGGCTTGGTGGATCACTTTGCGATCGGCGTGGAGAACTTCAACAAGGACGCGGTTACCAGCGACCTGAAGGCGATGGGCTTCACACCGCGGGAGAACCTGGAGTTCGGCTTCCATGTGAAGGACCCCGACGGGGCAAACGTCCAGATCACCGGGATCTGAGGAGAGATGCTGGTGAGGGCGGGCTCCACCCGCCCTTTCCCGCACCAATCACACGACACGTCCCACCTGGCCCCACCGGCCGTAGAATGCGTCCATGGGCTCACAGCTCTCGCTCCCGCTACTCGCCGCAACCCTGCTCATGACATACACAGCGTCCGCCGCCGCTCAAACAACGGCCGAACCCATTCGCTATACGGTCAGCTTTCCCGCGCCACAAACGCACTATGTGGAAGTGGGGGCTGCCGTGCCGACATCGGGACGCCCGCAGGTCGAGCTGATGATGGCAGTCTGGACACCAGGCTCGTACCTCGTGCGCGAGTTCTCTCGCAATGTCGAAGGCGTCACAGCAACGAGCCCCGACGGCCGGGCACTCACGGTGGAGAAGTCCGACAAGAACCGGTGGCGCGTATCGACCGGCGGCGCATCGAGCATCACCGTCCGATATCGCGTCTACGGCCGTGAGATGTCAGTGCGTACAAACTGGGTTGAGGCAGGCTTCGCACTCCTCAACGGTGCGCCCACGTTCATGACGCTCTCCGATCGCGTCACGCGGCCTCACGAGATTCAGATCACTCCTGCCGCAGGATGGAACCGTTCGATGACGGGATTGCCCGCGATGGCGGAAGGGCGCCATCGCTACCGAGCACCCGACTTCGACACGCTTGCCGATTCGCCGATCGTGATCGGCAACCCCTCCGTCCACGAGTTCATGGTGGATGGCAAGACTCACTACCTGGTTAACGAAGGCGAGGCGGGTGTCTTCGACGGCGCGAGAGCGGCCAAGGATCTGGAGACGATCGTCCGCGAACACCGGCGCATGTGGGGATCGCTGCCGTACCAGAAGTACGTCTTCCTGAACATGATCACGGAGTCAGGTGGCGGCCTGGAACACAAGAACTCGACGGTGTTGATGACAAGCCGGTGGGCGACGCGTACGCGCCGAAGCTATCTCGCCTGGCTGGAACTCGCCAGTCACGAGTTCTTCCACGCGTGGAACGTCAAGCGGCTTCGTCCGGTTGAGCTCGGCCCCTTCGACTACGAAAACGAAGTGCACACCCGCAACCTGTGGATTGTGGAGGGCGTGACCGACTACTACGCGGACCTTGCTCTGCACCGTGCGGGCCTCAGCACCCGTGAGGAGTATCTCGAGTCGCTCTCGGACAAGGTCGAGGAACTTCAGACCACGCCGGGTCGGTTGGTCCAGTCGGCGGAGCTGGCTTCGTTCGACGCGTGGATCAAGTACTACCGTCCCGATGAAAACTCCGTAAACACGTCCATCAGCTACTACACAAAGGGCTCAGTCGTCGCATTGCTCCTGGACGCCAAGATTAGAAGGGCGACGGACGGAAAGAGAAGCCTTGACGATGTCATGAAGACTGCGTATCTGAAGTACTCAGAGACGCGCGGCTTCACATCGGACGAATTCCGAGCCGTCGCCGAGCAAGTAGTTGGCATCAGCCTGAAGGCGTTTTGGGACACGGCGGTCGCCGGCACTTCCGAATTGGACTATGCCGAGGCGCTCGACACGCTGGGTCTGCGGTTCAGGCCAGTGAGCGGGCCCGGTCCGGGGAAGGCGTGGCTCGGGATATCGACCCGGAACGATGCCGGACGGTTGATCGTTTCGCAAGTCCGTCGCGACACGCCGGCGCTCGCTGCGGGGCTCAACGTAGACGACGAGATCCTAGCCATTGGCGAGTTCCGCGTTCGCGCCGACCGTCTGGAGAATCGCCTCGAGCAGTACAGGCCCGGGGACCGCGTCTCAGGTACTCGTCGCCAGGCGCGAACAATTGCTCCGGCTCGACCTTACGCTGGGCAGTGAGCCACCTCGGTCGTGGCGACTCGAAGTCAATCCGGCTCTTTCGGAATCGCAACGAAGTTCTCTCACCGGTTGGTTGACCGCTGGCCGGACGTAGTGCGCCAGCCGCTGACCCAGAATTGGACTCCTGGTTGCACAAGTAAGTCATGCTCGAGGGAGGGTCTATGCGCCGTGTGCGACAGTTCGGGCTTTTCGCCGTCCTGGTGGCGGGATCGATCGTCGCTGCCCAGGAGCCTTCGTCTCGCCAGGTTGAATGGCTTCACTACGGCGGCGATCCTGGCGGTACGAAACACTCGACGCTGACTGACATCAACGCTCAAAACGTGCAGCGGCTGCAGGTCGCCTGGCAATGGAAACATTGGGAGACGCCTCCGGCGCCAGGATTCTTTGAGAGCACGCCCCTCATGATCGACGGCGTTCTTTACGTGACAACGCCGTACAACAACGTCGCCGCGGTCGATGCTGAGACCGGCAAGGAGCGTTGGCGCTTCGATGGCAAGGCCGAAGAGCTTGGTCCGCTCTTGTCCGGGAGTGGATGGAAGTTGCGCGGGACCGCCTTCTGGCGTGACGGCGGGCGCCTGCGGCTCTTCTTGAACAACAGACATCGACTGTTCTCGCTGGATGCACAAACCGGAAAACCTGTCTCTTCGTTTGGTAATAGCGGCGCCGTGTCGCTGACCGAAGGCCTTGCGCGAATCTCGGACATCCGGAATGCGACGCAGAGCTCACCACCGGTCGTGTATCGGGACCTGGTCATCGTTGGGAGCCAGGTGCCCGATCGCGTGCAGCTTCCCGATCCCGTCGGTTACGTCCAGGCGTTCAACGCACGAACTGGAAAACGCGCGTGGACGTACTCGGTCATTCCGCAGTCGTCGAAAGACGCGGGGGCCGAGACGTGGGAAAACGAGTCGTGGCGGCAGAACGGGCATGGCAACGTGTGGGCACCGATGACGCTCGACGAGGCGCGCGGGCTCATCTACTTGCCGACGTCCACGCCGAGCAGCGACTACTACGGGGGTGAGCGGCCCGGAGCCAACCTCTTTGCCGAGTCGCTCGTGTGTCTCGAAGCGGCTACAGGCAAGGTGAAGTGGTACTTTCAGATGGTTCATCACGGTCTCTGGGACTACGACAACCCCGCTCCGCCCAACCTCGTGACGATCACCGTGAATGGCCGACGAATCGACGCCGTAGCGCAGATCACCAAGCAGGGTTTCACGTACGTCTTCGACCGAGTGACCGGCGAGCCCGTCTGGCCAATCGTCGAGCGGCCGGTGCCCACCGACAGCGACGTGCCGGGTGAGAAGCCATATCCGACACAGCCATTTCCGTCGAAGCCGCCCGCGTTCGTGGACCAGGGCGTTTCGCTCGACGACGCCAACGATCTGACCCCAGAGATCAAAGCCAAGGCGCAAGAACAGATGCGGAAGTTCCGGATTGGCCCGATCTTCACCCCGCCCTCGCTGAGGGGGACGCTGCAGCGGCCTGGTCAGGGTGGGGGAGGCAATTGGGGCGGCGCCGCGTTCGATCCGGAAACCGGCTATCTCTTTGTCCGCGCGACGCGCGGTGTGGGGCTGAATCGAATCGGCAAGAACGATGGCTCCGATCCGTTGGTTGCCGTCCCGTATTCCAACCGGTTCGCGCGCGGCGGTGAGGATGTCAGAGTGGACGGCCTTCCGCTGACGGCGCCGCCCTACGCGGTACTGACGGCGATCGACCTCAACAAGGGCGAAATTGCGTGGAGGGTCCCGCTCGGCGAAGGCGATCCATCACTGCGGAATCATCCGCTACTCAAAGGCGTCACGCTGCCCGATCGCCTCGGTTCGCCGAACAATCGAGGCGGCGCCATGGTCACACAGAGCGGTCTCGTGTTCATCGGCGGAGGCGACGGCTATGTCTATGCCTTCGAGACGAAGACCGGCAAGGAAGTGTGGCGGTCGAAAATTCCGTACGCGAATACTGCAAACCCAATGACGTACCGCACTCGTTCGGGCCGGCAGTTCATCGTGATGGCGACGGGCACTGGAACCGAGCACGCGCTCGTGGCCTTCGCAGTGAACGGAAACTGAAGCGTTCGGGTCGTTCGGAGAGTTCGAATCGTTCGGATCGTTCGCGTTGAAGCGCGTCGTTCGGGACGTTCGGACGTTCTGGGCGTTCGAATCGTTATGAGCCGCGAACGAGAACGGCCCGAACGGCCCGAACGGTCCGAACGATCTGCGAACGCACCGAACCCGCCGAACGCCTCGAACGACCCGAACGGTTATACTCCGTTGAGTGCGTTTCGATCCCGCGTACGTGTCTGCGGTTCTCAGCGACAATTTCGAGGACGCCAAGACACTGTTCCTCTCGCCGCTGATGGCGATTCAGTACGCGCATCTCGTCATGCTTGCCGATCGCCGAATCTTGAGCGGCGCCGACGCGCATACGTTGCGCAACGCACTCGATTCAGTCTCGACCGACGACCTTCGGCGCGCTGTCTACGACGGTACGTGCGAGGATCTCTTTTTCTACGTCGAACGTCTACTCGCGAAGACATGCGGCGAGGAAGCTGCAGGCCGACTCAACACGGCGCGCAGCCGCAACGACGTGGACATGACGATGTACCGCATACGACAGCGGGAATTCGTGGTCGACGTCATGGACGCGACGCTGGAGCTAAGGGCGAGCTTGCTGGAGCTCGCATCGCGCTACAAAGACGTGGTGTTTGCGGCACACACCCACACGCAGCCAGCGCAGCCGACGACCATCGCGCACTACCTGTTGGCTGTCGTCGAACAGCTCGAGCGCGACGTCCATCGACTGCGGGCAGCCTACGACTGCACCAATCGAAGCCCGCTCGGCTCGTGCGCGATCACGGGCACCGGCTTCAACATCGATCGTCGCCTGACGAGCGATCTGTTGGGATTTGACGGGCCGACGGGCAATACCTACGGAAGCATTGCAACCGTCGACTACGTGCTCGAAAGCGCGGCGGCGACCTCGGTCCTGCTCGTCGGTCTCGGACGCTTCGCCCAAGACCTGTTGTTGTGGTGCACGACTGAGTTTGGCTATCTACGGCTGTCGGACGGATTCGTCCAATCGAGCAGCATCATGCCGCAGAAGCGGAATCCGGTGGCGCTCGAGCACGCACGCGCCATCGGCAGCAAGGCGCTTGGTCAGGCGATGGCGATCGCGACGATGGTTCACAACACGCCGTTCGGCGATACCGTGGACACTGAGGACGACCTTCAGCCGCTCGTGGCGTCGATGTTCCGAGACGCGCGGCGCGCCGTAACGCTTGTTGCGGCCGCCCTCCGGGGTGCTGAGTTCGACGTCGAGCGGCTCGAAGCGCGCGCTGGAGAGGGCGGGACCACATTGACGGAACTCGCCGACCATCTCGTGCGCGAGGACGGGATCCCCTTCAAGACAGCGCACGCCATCGCCGGCCTCTTGCTGGCCGATCACCTTGTGCGACCTGATGCCTCGCTCGGCGCGACACTGGCGAGAGTGTCAGAAGGCTTTCTCGGCGCGCCGCTCCACTACTCAGATGTCGAGATTGCCCGCATCATGAGCCCCCGCCATTTCGTGAACGTGCGCCGCACGCTCGGTGGGCCAGCGCCCGAGGAAACCGAGCGGGCCTTGTCCGCGGCCCAGGCGACGCTGGAGGTGGATCGTCTGTGGCTTGGGGGAGTCCAGGAAGCGCTCTCGAGTGCCGACACTCGTCTCAAGCAGCGAAGCCGGGCGCTATGAGGGCCAGCTACGTCAAAGTCCTCATCCTGCAGGTGGTTGTGTTGGCCGGCCTGTGGTGGCTTCAGCACGCTTTCTCATGAGCCACGTCTGATCGATGCACCCGGTCGACTGGGCCATTCTCATCGGCTTCACCGCGTGGATCGTCTACGACGGTCTGAAACGAACCAAGGACAGCCACGAAATCGAAGGCTACTTCCTCGCCAAGCGCAGCATTCCTTGGTGGGCCGCCGGCATTTCCGTCATGGCCACGCAGCTCAGCGCGATCACGATGATCGGAACCACAGGCCAGGGTTACACAGACGGGATGCGGTTCATCCAGTTCTACTTCGGCCTGCCGCTCGCGATGATCGTGTTGTCGGTGACGCTCGTCCCTTTTTTCTACAAGTCCGGCGTCTACACCGCCTATGAGTACCTCGAGACCCGGTTCGATCCAAAGACGCGCAGCATCACCAGTTTTCTCTTTCTGATATCGCGCGGCATGTCCGTTGGCGCCGTGGTGTCGGCGCCAGCCGTCGTGCTTTCGCTGGTCCTTGGCTGGAACCTGACGGCAACGTCTCTCGCGATCACGATGCCCGCCGTGGTCTACACGATGTTCGGCGGTGTGCAGGCGGTGACGTGGACCGACGTAAAGATCATGGTGCTCATCGTCTTTGGGCTGTTCGCGATTATCGCTGCCGCCGTCATGGGTTTTCCCGACGGGGTGAGCATGGCCGATGGCCTGAGCATTGCCGGCGCTCTGGGACGCCTTCAAACCTTCGACTTCTCGTTCGACATCACGAACCAATACACCTTTTGGTCTGGAACGATCGCCGCCGTCTTCTTGTTCTGTTCCTACTTCGGGACCGACCAGAGTCAGGTGCAGCGTTATCTGACCGCGCGATCCGTGGATGAGGCTCGCCATTCGCTGCTGATGAGCGCGTACTGGAAGATCCCACTGCAGGTCCTCGTACTGTTACTGGGTGTGCTGGTCTTTGTGTTTTACGTGTTCCACCAGCCTCCGCTCGTGTTCAGCTCGGTGGCGGCCGAACGGATGCGAAACGGTCCAGCGGCGCAAGCGTACGACACTCTGGAGTCAGAGTTCGCATCTGCCTATGAGGCCAGACGAACGGCCGCGTCGGACCTGGCCGCCGCGCGCCGCGCTGCAAACCCCCGAGGCCTGTCGGCGGCACGCGCGGCGCTGCTGGAGCGTGAGGCGGTTGTGCAGGCGGTGAGGACCAAGACCACGAGCCTCGTCCGCGAAACGAGCGGCGACCGAGCGTTCACGGACGTCAACTACATCATCCCCACTTTCATCCTCACCCAGCTGCCCATCGGCCTCATCGGGCTTCTCATCGTGGCGATTCTGATGGCCGCGACCGACACGATTGCTGGAGAGCTGAACTCGCTTTCCACCGCAACGGTGATCGATTTCTATCGCCGCTGGTTTCGGCCTGTGGCTGCCGATGCACACTACCTGGCGGTGTCCAAGTTGGCGACCGGACTGTGGGGGCTGTTTGCCTGTGCCATCGCGGTCTGGGCGGCCGAGCTCGGCTCACTGATCGAGGTCGTCAATCGGTTCGGCTCCTTCTTCTACGGGTCCATTCTCGGCGTGTTTATCCTGGCAGTCGGATTCAAGCGTGCCACCGCCAATGGCGCGTTCTTTGGTCTCATTACCGGCATGGGCTCGGTGGCGTGGGCGGCGGCATTCACCAACGTTGCGTTCCTGTGGCACAACGTCATCGGCGCCGTGGTCGTCGTGGTCGTCGGACTGGCGATCAGTGTCCTCGCTCCAGGACCCAGGCGAGCGACATGATCTTCGGAAAGGCAGTTCTCATCGTCGTCTTGATGATCGTGGTGGCGTGGCTGCTCGGCGGGTTGCTGCGAAACCTGCGGAGGCGATGATTCGCCGCCACGAAGAATGCTGGAGTGCTGCAGTGATTCGCATCTTCGTGACCGGTGGGACATTCGACAAGACCTATGACGAGATCACCGGTCGTTTGGCGTTTGGCGACACGCATCTGCCGGAGATGCTGCGTCTTGGTCGTTCGCGCGTCGAGGTGTCAATTCGCACGTTGATGATGATCGACAGCCTCGACATGACCAGCGAAGACCGCGACCTCATCGTTCGGAGCTGCGCGCACTGCGAGGAGGACCGGATTATCGTCACCCACGGCACCGACACTATGGTAGAGACCGCGGCTGCGCTCGCGCGCGGCGTCGCCGGCAAGACTCTTGTGTTGACGGGCGCGATGATTCCGTATGCCTTCGGCAGTTCCGACGGATTGTTCAATCTCGGGAGCGCTCTGTCGTTCGCGCAAGTGCTGCCGCACGGGATTTACATCGCCATGAACGGTCGGCACTTCCTGTGGGACCGTGTCAGAAAGAATAAAGACACAGGGGTGTTCGAATCGATGAACGATGATTGATGAACGATGATGGGAATCGATGCTGGTAGTCGATGGTCGATGAACAATCATCGATCATCCATCATCGTTTATCGATGATCCCCGTCCGGGTAGTAGAAGTAGTCGTGCTGTCCAGGCGGATTCTGCCCTGCTGTGCGTCCGGCAAGCGCAACCTGAGCCAGGTGACGGATCTCGTGCAGCAGGATATGCACCAGGAGCTTCTGACGGGTCATGGTAAACGTCCCGCCCGAGACAGCAAAGGTCAACGTTTCGCGCCCTTGCGACTCGTCCATATCGGCGATGTACTTCCGAAGGTCCGCCTGCACGAGCTCCGCGTATTCGAAGAGCGCCTGCCAGTCACCCGGGGCGACGCCCGTCGTTTCGGGCGGCGTCGCGCCTTCGAGCCGAGACAGGTGACGGCGTTCGACAAGAAACACGTGATCGAGCACGACGCCGATCGTGGGAAATCGCTCGCCTGACTGAAAGGCGATCTGCAGGCGCCTCGGATCAGTGCCGATCCACTCCTTCCACTTGCGCCGCTCGTGGTCCGAATAGTCCAGTAACTCCTGAAGATCAGCGCTCACGCTCACGGCAATGTCTCCGACGCATTGTTATGTCGCTCGTAGAGCGCACGCTTCAGTGTGCGCTTCTCGGCGACGTGGGGGCTGAAGCCCCCGCTCTACGGTAGGGCTTCGTCGACCGTCATCACTCGGACGGGCGCGAGATTGAGCGCCCGAATTCCTGGTTCGATCGCCTTGCGATCACCTACGACCACGACCACGAATGTCTTCGGCTGAATGTACGTGGTGGCACCCTTCAGGACGGCATCAGCACCCACGGCCTGAATGTTGGCGATGTAGCGGCCAAAGTAGTCCTCGGGCAGCTTGTAGACGACAAGCTCTTCGAGCTGCGACGACAGATCCCCGGTTGTTTCGAACTCGCTCGGAAAACTCAGCGCGATGTAGTTCTTGGCTTTCGCCATCTCCTCGGCTCCCACGGGTTTCGTGATGCCGTTCAGCTCGTTGAAGAACTCTCGCAGCGCCTCAGCCGTCTTGTCGGTTTGCACACCGGCGCCGGCCTGGAAGGGCCCCGCCGAAAGCCGAAGGTCGAAGCGGGAGCTTGCGCCATAGGAATACCCATGTTCCTCGCGAAGGTTCTGGTTCAGACGAGAGGTGAACGAGCCGCCGAGGATCGTGTTCAGAACCTGGAGCGGGAAATAGTCCGGCGTCGAACGCGCAACTCCCACGCCACCAACTCGAATCTGCGACTGTTCCGCCGAGGGCATGTCGACGATGACGATCTGGCCTTCGGTGTGCTGACGTGGCTGTGGAACCGGCGTCTTAGTGATCGGGCTCGAATTGCGCCAGGCCCCGAAATGCTTCTCGAGTTGCGACACAACCTGATCCGTCGTGATGTCGCCCACGACGATGAGGTTCGCATTCGAGGGCTGATACATCGCCACGTGAAATGCCCGTAGGTGCTGGGCTGTGAAGGTCTTCAGCGTCGCCGCAGTTCCAGCGGCGCCGGTTCCATACCGGTGCATTGGACCAAAGACTACCCGTGCGAAGGCCAGCGGGGCCACCGACGCGGCATCGTCTCGGGCCTGAAGCAATGCCGTGAGCCGTTCCTGTCGAACGCGGTTCAGCTCGTCGTCTGGGAACGTTGGCCGGAGGGCGACATCTGCCACGACCGGCAACGCGTCTTGAAGCCGCGCGACTGGAACATTCAGTCTCACCGCTGACGCGTCGAACGAGCTGGTCGTGCTGAGTGTCGCGCCGAGGAACTCGATCGTGTCTGCAATCTGGAGAGCCGAGCGAGAGCCCGCGCCCTCATCGAGCATGGCTGCCGTCAGGCTCGCAACGCCGAACAGACCAGCCGGGTCGTCGCCGCTGCCGGCGTGCACCACGAGGTTGATCTGAACCAGCGGCACCTCGTGGGCCTCGACAACCCACACCGACAAGCCGTTCGAGAGGGCTCGCTTCTGAATGGGCGGCAGGTTCAGTTGCGGCGTAGGGCCTAGCGCCGGAGGCTTTGAACGGTCGGGGCGTTCTTGCGCTATCAAGGACAACGGGATCAAGACGCTGAGAACACAGAGAACGTAGCCACGGAGGCCACTAAGACCACGGAGGACCTGCCAGATCGTTCTCAGTGTTCTCCGTGTCATAAGGGATCTCGGCGCCCCCGGTGGCTGATGTGTCTGTGTGTGTGCCGTGGCAGTCATCGCTTCACCTCGGGCTCGACCACGAGCTCGACACGTCGAACCGCCGGCAGCCAGCGAACAATGGCGGCGGTAATGTCGCTCGGTGAGAGCGACGTGTAGCGTGCGAGGTCTTCGGCGAAAAAGTCCGGTCCGCCTCCGGCGAAGTAGTACACGTTCAGCTGGTTGGCTTTGCCCCCAAACCCTCCGACGCGTTCCATCTGGCGGTAGAACGACGCTTCGATCTGATTGACGGCGCGCTCGACCTCGCGCGGCGCCGGTGGCTCTCGGCGAAGTCGGTCGATCTCGTCGTCGATAGCCGTCTGCATCTCTGCAACCGTGTGTCCTGGTCGCGCCGTCGCCGTGATCAGGAACGAGCTGCCGAGCGCTCCGGACTGCTGGAAGGCCGATACGTCCTGCGCCATCTGCGTGTCGTACACGAGGCGCTTGTAGAGTCGAGAGTTCTTGCCGCCGGCCAGCACTGATGAGACGACGTCGAGCGTCGCATCGCCAGGTGCGTATTGCCGCGGCGTCAGCCACGCCAGATAGAGGCGGGGCAATCGAACCCGGTCGGTGAGGGTTTGTCGCTTGACCTCGGTGAGGACCGCGGCGGGTGGCGCCACAGGCTCGACCTCCGCGCCACGGGGAACCTCTCCGAACCACTTCTGGACGAAGGCCCGCGTCCGATCGAAGTCGATGTCACCCGCGATGACCAGGCTCGCGTTGTTGGGGGCGTAGTACTTCTTGAAGAACTGCACCACATCGTCGTGGCTCGCCGCCGTGAGGTCTTCCATGTAGCCGATCGTCGGCCAGCTGTAGGGATGGTTCGGTGGCCAGAGCATCTTGTCGAGCTCGAGCGACGCCATGCCGTACGGCCGGTTCTCGTAGCTCTGGCGGCGTTCGTTCTTGACTACGTCGCGCTGGCCGTTGACCCGCTCGGGCGACATCGTGTCGAGCAAGTACGCCATGCGATCTGACTCGAGATACAGCGCCAGCTCGAGCGCATTCGTTGGCACATCGATCACGTAGTTCGTCCGATCGTTGGTGGTGGACCCATTGTTGTTGCCACCAGCGGCCTCGAGTAGATTGTCGAACTCGCCTTCTTTCACGTTCTTCGACCCTTCGAACATGAGGTGTTCGAACAGGTGGGCGAAACCGGTGCGCCCTGCGCGTTCGTTGGCGGAACCCACGTGATACCAGACGTTCACAGCCACGACGGGAACGCTCTTGTCTTGGTGCAGAACGACGTTGAGCCCGTTGGCGAGGCGAAACTGGCGGTACGGAACCTCGAGAGGTGGTGACTGCGCCCCGAGTGGTACCGCACTGAGAGCGGCGAAGAGCACGATGATTCGGCGGTACATGGGGCCTCCAGAGAAGGATGACCACCAATTCTCCATCATTTCCGGCGCGAATCCCGGGACGGAGGCTGCCCGTGAAAAGACGACCAGTGATGCCATACCAGTAGAGGTGGCGCTTGCGATTGCCGCACTTAGTAAGACTGCACACCTGGCAAGACCAACAGGCACGAATTGCCGTGAGAAGTAGCGGCGTGGGAGGTCTCCCGCGCAGAACGCGCCGTTTTTCGGCATCTTGGTGAGGCACTGTGCTTGCACGACGCTCGACGAGCACTCGCTCAGAATTGGAGATCTATATGGGACTTCGCGACAAGTACAGCCAGGCGGTGGTGACAGCCAAACAACTGCGGATGGACGGTTCCGCCGACGAGAAGGACGGCAAGCTCTACTTCCGCGGAACGGTCAACTCGGAAGACGAGAAGAATCAGATTTGGAACGCGCTCAAGACGGTCCCCGACTGGCAGAAGGAGGTTGTGGCAGACATCAAGGTCCGTCCGGGGACTCATGCGTCTGCGGCACCCCAGCAAGCCAGCCCAGTCGCCACTCCGACAACGACCTACACGGTTGAGTCGGGCGACACGCTCAGTGCAATCGCCAAGCGCTTTCTGGGAAACGCCAACAACTACATGCAGATTTTCGAAGCCAATCGAGACCAGTTGTCCGATCCCAACAAGATCAAGCCAGGGCAGATCCTGAAGATCCCGCAGCACGCCTAGCTGGCTCGCCTGTAGCTGGTAGCGCGTAGCCGGCAGTTGGTTGAAAGCCTTTGCTACCAGCTTCGAGCCACGAGCTACCAGCTACCGACTACCGGCTAGAGTCATCATCGAGTCCACGGCGGCGTTGAGCGTCGCACTTGGTCGCATAGCCTTGGCGACCAACTCCGGAGCCGGGCGGTAGTACCCGCCGATGTCAACGGGCTTGCCCTGTACGCTCTTCAATTCCGCGAGGATCTTCGCCTCATTCCGTTCGAGCTGGTCAGCGACGCTGTTGAACATCGCCTGCAGGTCGCCGTCCTTCGCCTGGTCGGCCAAGGCGCGCGCCCAATACATCGCGAGATAGAAATGACTGCCGCGATTGTCGAGCTCGCCGACCGTCCGTTTCGGCGACCTGTCGTGTTCGAGGATCTTGCCGTTGGCGAAATCGAGCGCCTGAGCCATCACGAGCGCCTTGGCGTTCCCGACCTTGCTGCCGAGATCCTCAATCGACACGGCCAGCGCGAGAAACTCTCCCAACGAGTCCCATCGAAGATAGTTCTCCTGCAGGAACTGCTGGACGTGTTTCGGCGCCGACCCGCCGGCACCTGTCTCGTAGAGCCCGCCGCCGGCCATGAGGGGCACAATCGAAAGCATCTTCGCGCTCGTGCCGAGCTCGAGAATCGGGAAGAGGTCCGTGAGATAGTCGCGCAGGACGTTTCCGGTAACCGAAATCGTATCGAGGCCGCCGCGAACGCGTGTGAGCGTCGCCCGTACCGCCGCCGTTGGGGACATGATTCGGATGTCGAGACCGGACGTGTCGTGATCCTTCAGATAGCGTTTGGTCTTTTCGATCACATTCCGGTCGTAGGCGCGGCCTTCATCGAGCCAGAACATCGCGGCATGGCCGGTGGCCCGCGCGCGATTGACGGCGAGCCTTACCCAGTCCCTGATGGGGAGATCCTTTGTCTGACACAGACGCCAGATGTCGCCTTCTTCGACGGCGTGCTCGAGTAGCGTCTGGCCATTCGCGTCGAGCACGCGCACCGTGCCGCTCGACGCGATTTCGAAGGTCTTGTCGTGCGAGCCGTATTCTTCGGCCTTCTGGGCCATCAGGCCGACGTTGGCGACGGTGCCCATGGTCCGGACATCGAAGGCGCCGTTCTGTTTGCAGTCGTCAATCGTTGCTTGATATATGCCGGCATAAGACCGGTCGGGAATCATCGCCTTCGTGTCGCGAAGCGTGCCGTCAGGGCCCCACATCTGCCCGGACGACCTGATCGCGGCGGGCATGGACGCGTCGATGATCACATCGCTCGGGACGTGGAGATTGGTGATCCCTTTGCTCGAATCAACCATCGCGAGTGCGGGCCGCGTCGCGTACACAGCCTGGATATCCGCTTCGATGGCGACTCGCTGGTCGTGAGGCAGCGTCTGAATCTTCGTATAGACATCGCCGATGCCGTTGTCGGCATCCACTCCGAGCTCGTCGAAGACGGCCGCATACTTGGCGAAGAGGTCCCTGTAGTACACGGTGACGGCGTGACCGAACATGATCGGATCGGACACCTTCATCATCGTGGCCTTGAGGTGCAGCGACAGCAAGACACCACTGGCCTTGGCGTCGGCAATCTCCGCCGCAAAGAAGTCTCGAAGCGACAGGCGGCTCATGACCGACGCGGCAATGATGTCGCCTTCGGCGACCGGAACCCATTCCTTGAGAACCGTCGTCGTGCCGTTCGTGTCCGTCAGCTCGATTCTCAGACGGCCGCCCTTCGCGATGACAGTCGACTTCTCGCTTCCGTAGAAGTCTCCTCCGTTCATGTGCGCGACATGCGACTGCGAGTCCTTGCTCCACGCGCCCATCGTGTGCGGGTGCGCCCGTGCGTACTGCTTCACAGACGCGGCGACGCGACGATCGGAGTTCCCTTCGCGCAACACGGGATTGACGGCGCTTCCCAGGACCTTGGCGTACGTGGTCCTAATCGCCTTCTCCCGGTCGTTTCGGGGATCTTCGGGATAGTCTGGCACCGCGTAGCCCTGCTGCTGGAGCTCCCTGATCGCCGCTTGCAACTGCGGGATTGACGCACTGATGTTCGGCAGCTTGATGATGTTGGCGTCCGGTGTCTTGGCGAGCTCGCCGAGCTCAGCGAGGTCGTCCGACTGGCGCCGTTCTGCCGTGAGGCTTTCCGGAAAGCTCGCCAGGATGCGCCCGGCCAGCGAGATGTCCTTGGTTTCGATCGCCACGCCAGCGGCATGCGTGAAGGCCCGGATGATGGGCAATAGCGAGTACGAGGCCAGAGCCGGTGCTTCGTCAGTATGCGTGTAGATGATCTGTGCTGCGCTCATGTACCTCCGAAAACCCGAAGTCTCTCATGGGTCCGTCGGGACGGACCACGGCCAGTGCGGCGGCTCACCTGTGTCTCCGCATCGCTCAATTGTCCACCAATTCGTGAAGTCGGGGTTTTGCCCTGCTTCGTGTATGCATCGCACTCGCCGCCGTGCCGCCGCGGTAGTAACATCTCCAATTTGTCGTTAACGCGGCCCTTAGCCGAAGAGGGATTGTTCCGAAGATGCCCGATTCCCCTAAGCCTCTCGTGGCGGTCATTATGGGATCGTCGTCCGACTGGGAGACGATGAAGCACACTGTGGAAGTGCTGGAGCGTTTCGAGGTACCCCACGAGCGCCAGGTCGTGTCGGCACATCGCACGCCGGTGCTGGCGGCCGAGTTCGCGTCGGGCGCCGAGGCACGAGGTCTCGAAGTGATCATCGCCGGCGCAGGCGGCGCGGCGCACCTCGCGGGAGTAGTCGCGGCATACACCGTCGTGCCCGTGCTCGGCGTGCCTGTTCAGAGCGCTGCGCTCCAGGGACTCGACTCACTGCTCTCGATCGCTCAGATGCCGGGCGGCGTGCCCGTGGGTACGCTTGCCATCGGTAAGGCCGGCGCCACCAATGCGGGCCTCCTGGCCATCGCTATTCTGGCCAACTCGCGACCGGATCTTCGCCAGAAGTTGCGGGCGTTTCGCGACGAGCAAACAGAAAAGGTCCGCCAGGCACGCCTCCCGTGACCGACGTCATTCGTCCGGGCGCCGCACTTGGAGTTCTGGGAGGCGGACAGCTCGGACGGATGTTTACGATCGCCGCCCGTCGGATGGGCTACCGCGTTCATACGTTTTCTCCAGAGGAAGATACTCCGGCCGGACAAGTGGCCGACCTTGAGGTGACCGCCTCCTACGACGATCTCGACGCGCTTCGTGCCTTCGCTGGACAGGTGGCGGTGGTCACCTTCGAGTTCGAGAACGTGCCGACCGACGCGGTCGATGCGATCGAAGCACTGGCGCCTGTTCGGCCGTCGGTCGTGGCTCTCCACGTCACGCAGCAGCGTGCGCGCGAGAAGACGTTTCTTGCCGACCGAGGCTTCCCGACCGCTCCATTCGCCCGAGCCGCAACGCTGGACGAGCTGTGCGACGCAGTCACGCGCGTCGGCACGCCAGCGATGATCAAGACTGGCGCGATCGGATACGACGGCAAAGGTCAACACGTGGCCCAGACGGTGGGCGACGCCGAGCGCATCTGGACAGCGATCGGCCATCAGGAAGCTGTGGTGGAAAAGCTCGTCAATCTGCAGGCCGAGCTTTCGGTGATTGCGGCAAGAGGCCTCGACGGCGAGGTTGTCGAGTACCCCGTGTTCGAGAATCGTCATCGCGATCACATCCTGGATCTCACGACGGCGCCGGCTTTGGTATCGCGGGCGATCGCCGAACAGGCGACCGAGATCACACGCGCGATTCTCGAGGAGCTTCGCTACGTCGGCGTGCTCTGCGTCGAGTTCTTCCTCAGTACGGATGGAGAGCTGACGGTGAACGAACTGGCGCCTCGGCCGCACAACTCGGGGCACCTGACCTTCGACGCCGCGGTCACGAGCCAGTTCGAGCAGCAGGTGCGCGCCATCTGTGGACTGCCGCTGGGTTCGACCGAGCTGCTTCGGCCGGCCGCGATGGCGAATCTCCTGGGCGATCTCTGGCGTGACGGTGAACCAGACTGGGCCGCCGCATGCCGCGTCCCAGGCGTGAAGCTGCACGTATACGGCAAGACGTCTCCGCGCCCAGGCCGTAAGATGGGCCATCTCACAGCCATGGCGCGATCCGTGACAGAAGCCCAAGATCGAGTAATCGCCGCACGCGACGCGTTGCTGATCTGACGGAAGAAAAGCCATCCATGACTTCTCGCAAAGTGCAACGCACCCAGCACCCCGCATCAAGCACCAAGCACTAGCAATGCCCGTGTTCGCGTTCGGCCCGTTCGAGCTCGATTCCGACTCACGCCGCTTGATGCGCGCCAGTGAGCGCCTCACGATCCCGGACCGGCATCTGAGCGTGCTCCTTCACCTTGTCGCAAACGCCGGGTCGATCGCATCAAAAGACGTGTTGATTGCGGCGGCGTGGGTGGACGTGGCCGTGACGGACAACAGTCTCGAGCAGGTGATCTCCGCGCTCCGGCGGCTGCTCGGTGAGGACGCTCAGGGCCACCCCTACGTCGAGACGATGCCGAGACGAGGCTACCGCTTTGCCGGTGAAGTGACGCGTGTCGCGCGGCGCCAGACCGACGAGTCCCTCGACAGCTTGCTGGCGCCGCATCGCGCCTGGATCGAAGGGCGCGCGGCGCTCGAAACGCTCGAGCGCGACCAGATCGTGCGTGCGCGTGACGTCTTCGAGGGCGTCGTGAGCAGCGTCCCCGATCAGGCCTGGGCGCATATCGGATTGGCAAACGCATGCGTGATGCAGTTCGAGATGACACGCGCGGATCGCACGCCAGACAGGGCGGCGCTGGCCAAAGCCGAGCTGCACGCACGTGAGGCATGTCGACTCGATTCCCAGTACGGCGAAGCGTGGGCCACGCTCGGTTTCGTGCTTGCCCGGACAGGACAGCATGTGGACGGAGTGGCAGCGTCGAGACGTGCCGTCGCGCTCGAGCCCGACAATTGGCGTCATCATCTCCGCCTCTCGTCGGTGACCTGGGGAGAGGAGCGGCTTCGCTCCGCCCGTCGGACCCTCGGGCTTCTGCCGGGTTGTTCGATTGCACATTGGCTCGCGTCCACCGTGCACGTGGCGCGGCAGGCGCTTGGCGAAGCCGAGCGTGAGCTTGTTGCTGGCGTTGCTGCGCAGAATGACCAGACAACGACAGGGCAGTCGCGGTTCAGCGGGGTCGGGCTTCATTGGCTGCTCGGGCTCATCCACCTCGCCCGCGGCGAAGAGACTCAGGCGATCGCGGCCTTCGAGCGGGAGCTCTCGTTTGAAACCAGCGGTCACTTGTACGCGCGCGAGTGCTGTGCGAATACGTGGTATGCCATCGGGGCGCTGAGGCTGCGCCAAGGCCGGCTTTCCGACGCCGGCGACGCCTTTCGTCGCACTGTTGAACGCGTGGCCATGCATCCCATGGCACGCGTGGCCATCGCGCATCGTGGTGCGCACAATGCGAGCGATGCCCTGGAGGCGGCCGCGCCGCGCGCCGAGCACGGTGACCCAGCGACCGTATCGGTCGACCCGACAATCATGCGGGCGGCTCAGCTTGTCCTTGCCGGCGCGCCCGCCGACGCGGCCCGCCTTGTTGCGCAGGCACTTGCAGATGCACCGCCTGGCAATACCGCCTGGCTCATTCCCGTTGAGCCGCTGCTGTGTATCAACGCCGATCCCGCGATCTGGGCACCGGTGCTCTCGCGTCTCGCCGCCCGCGCGGCCTGAATCCAGAAGATCAGATTTCTCCTCCGGCCCTCGCAATTTCGCCAGCGGTGCCACCGCGGAGCCAGCTAACGGCTCTCGCGACGACCATGATCGTGTCGGCAACGAGCATGCGTGACGTGCGTTGACCGGCCCAGAGATTGAGCACGTATTGCCAGCCCAGGTTGTATCCGCGGCGGGCGCGCGGAGCGCCCGGCCCCCAGTTCTCCCACTTCGTGGCGACGAGTTCGACCCGCGTTCCGGTTCCGTCAGGCACGAACCGCACCTCGACTTCCTGCGCCGTTTCCGGCGCCCTTCCCGCGTGAAACGTAAACTTGAGGCGCTTCGGCGGATCCCATTCGAGGATCTGACCCCACTGAAAGCGGCGTCCGTCGACATGTTCCTCGAAGATGCGTCCGCCAGCGTGCGGTTCGAGGACGATCCGCTTCACGCGTTCCGCTCCAACCGAATGCGTTCGCCACGGCCACCAGGTCGAGAAGTCCAGTGCGAACCGTCGGAACGCGGCGTCTGGACCCCATTCGACTCTGACGGATCGTTCGACGGGCGGAATAGTCTTTGACGTCATCGAGGTTTTCTCCTCTCTGCGCGCGCACGTGGGCGAGTGTCCGCGTACGCAACCAGCACGTCGTCCCACAGGGACTCGACGTAGCGTTTTAGTTCTGCGAGCCCCTCTTGGCTCGCGCGATAGTAGTGACGCGTTCCTTCACGCTCATGTGTCACCAATCGAGCGTCGCTTAGCACGCGCAGGTGCTGAGAGACCGCCGGCTGCGTGACATGAGTCTGGTCGGCAAGCTCACCGACGGTCTGCCGGCCTCGGCGGAGCTGCTCGTACAGGCCGCGGCGCGTCGGGTCGGCAAGAGCGACGAGCACTTCAGCATAAGGCATGACTTATATTAGTGGCGGCTTGTGGTAGAAAGTCAAGCCAGGTGCCCGTCAACTTCTAGCTATCGGTGGACCAACTCGCATTTCCCGAGAAACGATGGCGAAGGCTTGACGTTGAGCAGCATTCAGGACTTTTCAGCCGAACTGACAGGACATCTGAGTACGTGCCCGCACACCATGGAGGCCATGGAGGTGTGTATGCGCGCTGCAATGTTTGCCCTTGCGTTCATGAGTCTTGCTGGCCCGGTCGGTGCACAAACGGTAATTACTCCGCCGCCCGTGGCCAAGACGGTCAGTCTCTCAGGTCCCCGGTTCGGCATCACGTCGCTCGGCGACGGCGTCGTCGAGAAGCTTCACGAGCGGTCTATCGACGTGCGTCCGTCCATCACACAGTTCGGCTGGCAGTTCGAAAGACAGTTCTATAGCCAGGACAGCGGTGTTGCGGCCGTCAACGAATGGGTCGTGCTCTTGGGGGGACTGGACCAGGGTGTGGTACTGCCTAGCTTGAGCTGGCTCGTGGGCCTTCGCACCAAAGAGGGAACCGAGTTCGGCGTGGGCCCCAATGTGACGCCCGCCGGTGTCGCCCTGGCCTTTGCCGCCGGTGTGACGCTTCGCGCTGGGGTCATGAACGTGCCCATGAATATCGCGGTCGTTCCCTCAAAGGCCGGCACGCGGGTGAGCTTTCTCACCGGGTTCAATATGCGAGGGAAACGGTAAGGACTCGAAGCGGCCGCCTCGCCCGCCGCCGCCCCGAGCGACGTCGAGGAGAGTGCGGCCGCGGTTCCTCGCACGGTACCTTACACACTATTACTGCATTCGCGCGGGCGGGAGTAAGCTGGCGTCATGCCTCGCGAGGCCATGGATCTGCCCGTCGCGGCCCCCGTCATCGATTGCGCGTCGTACGCGGGCGGCGTCCGCGTCAGTGATGTCGGCATCGACGACATTCGCGTCACGCTCCAGCGGGAGGGAGAGTTTATCTGGCTAGGTCTCTATGAGCCAGACGAGGCGCTCCTGCGGCGTGTTCAGCAGCAGTTCGGCCTGCACGACCTCGCCATCGAGGACGCGTACAACGCGCACCAACGGCCCAAGCTGGAACAGTACGAGGGCTCGCTCTTCGTGGTGCTCCGTACCGCGCACCTCGCGCAGGCGCCCCGCCGGCTCGAGTTTGGCGAGACGCACATCTTCCTCGGCTCCAACTACGTGATCACGGTGCGGCACGGATCATTGAGGTCGCACATCGGCGTCCGCCAGCGCTGCGAAACCACGCCTCACTTGCTGGCAAAGGGTCCGGGATACGTCTTGTACGCCCTCATGGACTTCGTCGTCGACCAGTACCTGCCCATCGTGCAGAGCATTGAGGAGGAGGTCGAAGAACTCGAAGAGATCGTCCTGGGAGACAAGGTTGGCAGCGAATCGACGCCGCGCATTTACCACCTGAAGCGTGACTTGTTGGCGCTCCGACGTGCCGTGTCACCGCTCGTCGAGGTGTGTAACCGGCTGATGCGCTTCGAACTGCCGCACGTCCCCGATGACACGAGGCCGTACTTCCGCGACGTGTACGACCACATTGTTCGTCTGAACGAAGCGATCGACGCGCAACGCGAACTGCTGACGACGGCCCTCGAAGCGCACCTGTCGCTCATGTCCGTCGCGCAGAACGAGCACATGAAACGGATCACTGCGTGGGCGGCGATGATAGCGGTCCCAACCATGATTGCCGGCATCTACGGCATGAACTTTCGCAACATGCCCGAGCTGCAATGGGAGCACGGCTATTTCGTCTCTTTGGTGACGATGGCCGTAGCGAGTCTAGGGCTCTATTTTGGATTCAAGCGATCCGGCTGGCTCTAAGCGCCGCAGAGACTCAGAAATCTAGAGAGACCTTGTTGATCGATACTCCCTCTGGTGTCGCTGTGGCCCGTCGTTTCGTTGAAACGCGTCCCGTGTCAGAATTCCCACAGAGGATTGGCGCTGCAAGGTGCCGGTCGTGTCATCCACGCCCCACGCTTTGTGGAATGGTGTGAAACTAGCGGGCCTGAACGGCCGTGTCCAAGGATTCGGCAGCGTCCTCGCGAAGGGATAGTGTCCGGCGCGTCCGAAGATGCGCCATTTGAGCTCGTAAGGCCGATCCTTTTGGACCGGCCACGAATTGGACCGGCCGCGAAGGAGACAAGATGCGACGTTTGATTTCCGCCGTTGTCGTGCTCGGTGTTCTGGCTGCGGCCTCGCCGGCTCGGGCGCAGCTTCTAGCCGCGAAGGACGGTCCAATCGTTTACGGTCATCATCATCTGGCCGCTTCGGACATCGAGGCGCAGAAGAAGTTCTTCGCGGACACGCTCGGTGGGACGGCCATCAAGTTCGGCGCGAACAACGCGGACGTCGTCAGATTCCCGAACGTCCTCATGTTTTTCCGCGCGCAGAAGCCCACGGGCGGATCCAAGGGAACCACGGCGGACCACATCGGTTTCTCATTCCCGAACCTTCGTCAAGCGGTCGACAAGGTGAAGGCGAATGGTTACAAGATGATCACGCGCACCGAGGTCGCCGCCACGCAGCAGGTGGTGGACGACATCGCGCCTGTCAACGCGAACGTATCGATCGCCTTCGCCCTCGGACCAGACGACGTGAAGGTTGAGATGCTCGAGAACAAGCAGCAGACGATGCCAGTCGTGCTGCACCACATTCACTTCTTCGGTCAGCAGAACACCGAGATGCGCGCGTGGTACATCAAGGTGTTCGGCGCGAAGGCACGTGAGACGGCCAACTTTCCCGCAGCCGATCTTCCGGGAGTCGCACTCAACTTCTCAGCATCGCCGACGCCTGTCGTGGGCACTTCGGGCCGCGCCGTGGATCATATCGGCTTCGAGGTCAAAGACCTCGAAACGTTCTGCAAGCGGCTGGAAGAGATGGGAATCAAGCTAAGCGTGGCGTATCGGAAGGTTCCAGCTCTCAACATTGCCATCGCGTTCATCACCGATCCGTGGGGCACGTCCATTGAGCTGACCGAAGGGCTGGATAAGGTCTCCTAGTTGGTAGCCGGTAGCCAGTGGTTGGTAGCCGGTAGCTAGTGGCTGGTAGCCAGCGAATGCTGGTGGTTGCGGCTTGAGCCGCTCGAAGGAAAGAGCATGACACGACGACTGAGTCTACTTGTTGTCATCGGCGTCGCCCTGGTCGCCGCTTCGCCTGCGTCCGCCCAGCTCATCGCCGCGAAGGACGGCCCAATTGTCTACGGGCATCATCACCTCGTTACGAGCAACGTCGACGCGCAGAAGAAATTCCTCGTCACCACACTTGGCGGCCAGGCGATCGCGATCGGCACCAACAAACTGGAAATCGTCCAGTTCCCGAACGTACTCATCTTCTTCCGCCAGGAAGCCCCCAAGGGCGGCACCAAGGGTACCACCGTCAACCATATCGGGTTTTCAGTGCCGAATCTTCGTCAGACCGTCGACAAGGTCAAGGCCGCCGGGTACCAGATCATCACCAGCGCCGAGGTGGCAGCGAACCAGAAGGTCGTCGACGACATCGCCGTAACTCCGACCAACACCTCGATCGCGTTCGTGATGGGACCTGATGACGTGAAAGTCGAGCTCGTCGAGAACAAGGCACAGACCCTGCCGATCATGCTGCACCACGTGCACTTCTTCGGACAGCAGAATGCCGAGATGCAGGCGTGGTACATCAAGGTGTTTGGAGGCAAGGGACGCGCCACGCCGAACTTCCTGGCAGCGGATCTCCCTGGCGTCGCGTTGAATTTTTCGCCGTCGCCGGATCCAGTCGTCGGCACGCGGGGCCGTGGCCTGGATCACATCGGGTTCGAGATCAAGAATCTCGAGGCCTTCTGCAAGAAACTGGAGGCGATGGGCATCAAGCTGGACGTGCCCTACCGCAAGGTTCCGGCGCTCAACATCGGCCTCGCGTTCATCACCGATCCATGGGGCACGTATATCGAGCTGAACGAGGATCTGGACAAAGTGTCCTGAGTTCTGTCAGGCGCCAGCGACCCCTAAGCGACGTCGCAAAACTCGTCGTATGGAAAATCAGAGCCGAGCCGCTTTAACTCGGCCTTGAAATACTCATCTACTTGCCGCTGCTGCGCTGGGCTGAGCAACTCGGACGATCCGCCCTGCGTCCCCTTTCGGATCATGGGTCCGACACTGCCCCAGGGGATCATCTTCCAGACGCGAAACTTGTCGTCGATTCGCTTCATGTACTCGAATGACGACTGCTCGCACACGCGCGCGATGACTTCGTCGGACGCCTGGATGTTCAGAAACTCAGCGACTTTACGCACGGTTCCCGCGAGGTCGTGACGCATCGCCTTGAACGAGCAAATGAGGACGTTCGGTCGGTGACGCTCGGCCCAGTACCCCGCCGTGTTCACCGCCCAGGATCCGTTGATGAAGAAACTTGTCGAGAGAAACATCTGAAGCCAAGTGTCCACCGACGGCGCGACAGGACCGAAGGGCCCATTCTTGAGAAAGAAAAAGTAGCTCGAGACGAAGACGTCCTTCGGGTCCCGAATCACCATGATGTAACGAGCGTCTTTCGAATACGGCAGCAAGTCCCAGCTGAAATGCGTCTTGATGACGCGCTTCTGTTCCGGAGACGCCCTCCACACCGATGCGTCTTCGAGCGGGATCGCATAGCCGCGCATCGGACCCATCAGTTTCGTGTCGGGCCAGGACACGACATCGTGAATGTGCTCGAAGTGCCCGTAGCCGTGGAAGGCCAGTTGATGGGCAATTTGCATCATCCAGTTGGTACCACTCTTCACGAAGGTGGCGATGAACACGTCATGTGACGTCGGGACGTAGCCCTTGAACGGATTCTTTGCGATGACCTGCTGATGCTGGCGAGCCGTCATCCTCGCAAAGAGGCGCGCCGTCAGCCCGAGGCGCTCAAGACACCAGACCGTCGGGGCGGCCATGAGGTACATGAAGGCGCCCATGACGCACCGGAGCACGAACGGTGGCATTCGCCGGGTGTACGTCGAGGATGCTACTGCGCTCATGTGCTCTCCAGGCGAATGGCCGCTATTATGGCGTCAGAACGCTACGGTGTCAGCGTGAGCTCGTGCTCAGTGGCTCCAGGCAGAAAGGGCGTTGCCTCGCCCTTGACCCACGCCTCATGCGAGTTCGAATAGAACGGAGAGAGCGGGTTGCCGCTTTGCCCGGTCGGCATGTGCATGATGCCGTTCTGTTCGTGCCCGGGAGACACAACCATACGTTCGGAGGCGGCCGCGGCGCCCCAATGCATCCGAAGTGTATACAAGTCGCCGGGAAGAGCCCGCGCCGGCATGTCGAGCCATCGACCAACCAGCGGCAGCCCGGCTGAGAGCGGGTGCCGGTAGGCAGTGACGTTGTCGTCGGACCATGTCCGCTCTGAGAGGCTACCCCCGCCATCCTCGGTCTGCTGGATGACGGCGTCTATCGAAGCTCGTATCAGGTCACCCCACGAGGCGTACTGTGGATCGAGCAAGTGCGGCGGCTGCTCGGTCACCAGTTTCCAGATCGGCCCCTCGCGTTTCCGCACGTTCCTGTAGTCGAACGTCGGATCGGCCTCGTAGCACTCCGCCAGGACGAACGCGATCACCCGTTCGCTGACCTGTTCGCGGAACAGACGAGTCAATCGATACGCGGCAGAGTTTGCCGACGCGTCACCTGTCCAGCCATGATCGACAATCTCGCGAAAGTTTCTTCGCCCGGCGCTTGCAGCGACGGCAGGCGGCGATAGCGTCCGAAGGATCAACTCGCGCCAGCGTGAGAGGAACGTCGCGCTCGTGTCCAGTTGGATGTTCAGCATGTCCTCGGCCGTGAACCGATCTCGCTCCGCAAGTCGATCTCGGATCCGGCTGGCGCGCGCCCCGATCTCGTAACTGCCGTCGCCCAGTTTTGCCAGCATCTCGCCATCGACGACACGTGCGTTGGCGGTCCAGAGTCGTCCGCTGTCGGGTTCGAGCAAACGCGGATACTCGCGCGGCTCCAACCAACCCTGCCAGCCGCGTGAGCCATCAGACCACGAGGAAGGAAGCGCCCCATCGATCCCAACGCGACGCGGGATCGCCCCGTAGATGGTCCAGCCGATTCGGCCGCTGCGATCGGCCATCACCACGTTCTGCCCAGGTGCGCCCACACCGTTCGCTGCGTGGAACGCTTCCTCGAGAGTGCGTGCCTCTTCGAGCGGTCTGATAGTTGACGCCAACCGCTCCGCAGAGTGGGCGACCCACCGAAGGGCACGGGCGCGGCCGCGATAGTCGGGCTGCAGCACTGGGCCCCAGATCGTCCACGTGACGTTCTCTTGTTGGGCGTCTCCTCCGGCGACAGCGATCGTCTCGACGTGCCGTTCAAATTCACGCCACCCGTCTGGAGTGCGGTACCGATTCGGGTTACCCGGATCGACATCGAGAAGCACGATATCGGCCCAATCGGCGTAGGTGTTGGTAAACCCCCAGGCCACATACGTGTTGCTGCCAACAATGACGGCGGGAACGCCCGGGAGCGTAACGCCAGTCACAACGTGAGGTTGCGTGGGCGTCGCAGGGTCGGGCCACTCGAGAGCGGCGCGATACCAAGTGTTCGGCACGCGCACGGTCAGATGCATGTCGTTGGCGACCAGCGCTCCGCCGTCTGGGGTCAGTCTTCCGGCGATCGCCCAGTTGTTGCTTCCGAGGGCAGCTTCACGATCAACGCCCAATTCCCAAAGTGGGTTCCTGTCTCCAACTCCCAAGAACGCTTCAAGGAGATTTGGGAGTTGGGAGTTGGAAGTTGGGCGTTGACGTGCCTCCTCTCTCCTGGGATTCAGATCAATTCGTGGCTTTTCTCTGCGCCGGGTGCGCGCGTCGTACACGTCTGGCCCCGGCACGGGCGGCACAGCGAAGGCTCCTCCGACGACCGGTGCGTCCCCCTCAGTTCCGCGTGGGGCGAGAAAATCGAACATGTCCTGGGGCAAGACGTCATGCATCGTCGACAGCGTCGATTCGTACGAGCCATCATCGTCTTGCAGCGTGAGGAACATCGAGAGCACCACGAGCAGGCTGTCTTCAGCACGCCAGGGTTCCGGGTTCTGACGCAGGAGGAGATACTCGAACGGCGCGACTCGAAGAGCCGTGAGGCCCCCGTTCACGCCGGCGGTGTACGCATTGAGGATCGCCCCATCTCGGGAGCTCAGCAGTGAGACGGCCTTGCGCGCCTCCTCACGAAAGCGGTGAAGCCGACTCTCGCGATCGACCGGGAGCGCGCGGCTGCCGACGAGGGCAGCCAGCTCGCCGGCCGCCCGGCGCCGCGCCAGGTCCATTTGAAAGAACCGATCCTGCGCGTGCAGGAACCCTGTGGCGCGTGCGACGTCTTCACGAGACGTGCCTTTGATGGTCGGTATGCCCAACGAGTCGCGCGTAACGCCGACCGGCGCCACAAGCCCCTCGAGTTGCACAGTGCCATCAAGCAGGGGGAGGCTCGCTCGAACCTGGGCCCGTGCCCACAGCGCCCCGGCGGCTCCAAGGGCGACCGCAAGCCCGAGGACGACGAGCAGCACCCGCACCAGCCGTCGACGCATAATGACCATGACGTTAATGCAAAACGCAGAATTCAAAATGCAAACTCAGACCGACCATGTCTTGTATTGTTTGCATTTTGCGTCTTGAATTTTCAATTACATGAAAACACGATACGGCCTGTCTCCCTGGATCGGTACCTATCCCGCAACACGGCGTCCCGACTATCCCCGGCTCCGCGGCGAGCATACGGCACGGATCGTCATCATAGGCGGCGGCCTAACCGGGTGCGTGACGGCCCATGCCTGCGCGGTCGCTGGGCTGAAGCCGCTGGTGATAGAAGCCGAACGAATTGGACAGGGCAGCAGCGGTCGAAGTGCGGGGCTGCTCCTGACCGAATCCGGGCCATCGTTCCGAGACATTTCCAGTTGGCACGGTCTGCGTGCGGCCAAACGCATCGCCGAGTCCTGGCGACGGGCGTCGCTTGATGGCGCCGCGCAGCTGCGACGTCTGTCCATCCCATGCGGTCTCGAGCCGCGTGACAGTTTGTTCGTAGCCTTTCGAGATGAGGAGAAGCTTCTCCGCCGCGAGTACGACGCCCGAAACGTCGCCGGAGTCGAAGGCACGTGGCTGACGCCACGGCAGGTGAAGGCCAAAGTGGCGCTTGATGGGTCTTCTGCGTTGCGCGGGGATGTCGGGTTTGTTCTGAATCCATACCGCGCCTGTCTTGGCGTGGCCGCAGCGGCCGTACGCCGCGGCGCCACGTTGTTCGAGCGGACCCGGGTAAAGAAGGTTCGCTTCGGTCGAAGGAACGTAGAGGTCATCGTCGATGGCGGAATCGTTCGCGCCGACACGGTGATCGTGGCAACGGGAACCGCGACCGAGGAATTCAGGCCGCTCCGAAGGCATTTCAAGCGGCGTGAGACGTATGTGGTTCTCAGCGAACCAGTGCCGGCCGCTATTCGGAGGCAGGTTGGTAGTCGAGGAGTCATGCTCAGCGACGGCCGTTCGTATCGCCTGTGCTGGACGCGGGACGATCGCATGCTCGTCACCGGCGGCGATCAGGATGAGACAGCGGGCAAACGTCGCGAGGCGGTACTAATCCAGCGCACTGGGCAACTGATGTACCAGGTGCTCACGATGTATCCCGGGATCTCCGGCTTGCAGCCCGAATATGGCTGGGACGCATCCTACGGCGAGACCGCGGACCGCCTGATGTACATCGGTCCACATCGCAACTATCCACGGCATCTATTTGCGCTTGGCGGTGCGGGCGACTCGGTGACTGGCGCTTTTCTGGCCGCTCGAATTCTGACGCGCGCGGCGCGTGGCATGCCAGAGAAGGGCGACGAGCTCTTCGGGTGGACCAGGTGATGTCCGCCATAGACGAGGTGGACCTGCTCGTGTTCGGCCCGCATCCTGACGACCTCGAGATCGGCATGGGGGGTACTGTCGCCAAGCACGCTTCCCTCGGTCACCGCGTGGGCCTCTGCGACCTGACCGCAGGCGAAATGGGCAGCAATGGCACCGTCGAGGAACGGCTCGCTGAGGCGGAGGCCGCCCGCGGGGTGCTCGGGGCGCGCTGGCGGGTCAATCTGCGCCTTCCCGATCGGGCCATCGGCTCGAGCCCTGAGCACGCGCACGTGATTGCTGGAGTGGTTCGACACGCCAGGCCCCGCGCCGTGGCGGTGCCCTACTGGCACGATCGGCACCCCGACCACGTAAAGGCGAGTGAGCTGCTGACCGAGGCCGTGTTCAGCGCAGGTCTCCGTCGATTTCCCGCGGAAGGCGACGCGTGGAAGCCCGACTGGACGTGTTACTACTTCATCAACGACCACACGAACCCGTCGTTTGTTGTTGATGTCAGCGACCATTACGAGACAAAGCGCCGTTCACTCGGGACGCATACAAGCCAGTTTGCGCCGAAGGCTGAAGATGCCGTGGCTACGCGGCTCACGTCGGCCAGATTTCAGCAACTCATCGAGAGCCGCGACGCCCAGTTCGGCGCTCAAGCTGGTGTCGCGTTTGCCGAAGGCTTCGTCGTCCGGCAAACGCTCGTCCGTTCGCACCTGCTTCGGGACCGGGACCATTCATGAATATCGGGATCATTTGCTATGCCTCCGTTGGAGGCAGCGGCATCGTGGCCACTGAGCTCGGCAAGGCGTTGGCGCATCGAGGTCACCAGGTACACTTCATCAGCACGGAAACGCCGTTCCGGCTCGGCGAGTTTCAGGCGGGCCTGACATTTCATCAGGTCTTGACGCCGACGTACCCACTCTTTCGTGAGCCGCAGTACCTGCTCTCGCTCGCCAACAAAGTCGTCGAGGTCGCCCGGGAGTTCAGGTTGGACCTGGTGCACGCCCACTACGCGGTTCCGCACGCCACGGCCGCGTTTCTGGCGAAGCAGGTGCTTGCATCGACTCATTCGGGACGAGCGCCGGGTGTTGTCACGACACTGCACGGAACTGACATCACACTCGTTGGAAGCGATCCGTCGTACAGGGAGATCGTGGCCTACTCGATCGAGCACTCCGATCGCGTGACGGCTGTTTCGCAAAGCCTTAGGGCCGCCACCTATGCCGAGCTGGGTGTCAGTCATGACATCCTCGTGATCCCGAACTTTCTGGATTGCGCGATCCACCGGCGCAGCAACGTTCCCGATCTACGCGCGCGTTTCACCGACGGTGATCCGGATGCGCGGATCGTGGTACATATCTCGAATTTCCGGCCTGTCAAGCGCATCGACGCCGTCATGGCGGTGTTCGAACGTATCCGTCAGCGTGTTCCGGCCCGGCTCCTTCTGGTCGGAGATGGTCCTGAGCTGGCCACCGCACTTCGCTTCTCGCGTGAGACTGGTATTTCCAAGTTCGTTCACGCCGTGGGTGCGCAAGAAGAAGTGCTGCCGCTTCTGTCGGTCAGTGACGTGTTCCTGTTGCCATCAGCCCAGGAGAGCTTCGGGCTTGCTGCGCTCGAGGCGATGGCATGCGAGGTTCCCGTCGTAGCGTCGCGAGTCGGTGGCATCCCCGAGGTCATCGAGCACGGCGTGAGCGGATTCCTCCACGCTCCCGATGCACTCGACGAGATGGCTGCAAGCGCGGTGGCGCTGCTCACCGATCGCTCGTTGCACCGTTCGATAGCTGATGCTGCCTGCCGGCGGGTCCGGGAGCAATTCTGCGCCGAGCGCATCGTCCCGATGTACGAGGCGTGCTATAGCGAGTTGCTAGCCGGTAACGGAGGGGTCAGATCTTGATTCTTGCGCGCCAGATGGGGGCCCGCGCAAGAATCAAGATCTGACCCCTATGTGAATGGCGCCAGCTTCTTGAACGTTGCCAGTACCCAGCGGTACCCGTCTGGATCCATGACCACTGCCACGCGGTCGCCCCACGGCATGTCTTCGGCGTCACCCACACCAGCCCCTGCCTCGCGCGCGAGGGCGGCCGCGCCGTCGACATCATCCACATAGGTGTAAAGGGCGGCCGCGCCGCCGCTCGGCGCGGCCCCATCGCCTCTTCTGATAAGCATCACGACCGAGTCCCCGTGTCGCATCTCCGCGTAGTGGGGCTGACCGCTCGTGTCCGAGAGTACGACACCGGATGAAAACCCAAACGCACGTTCGAGGAATTCCATGGTCGCTCGAACGTTCGCGACGGCCAGGTAGGTATTGACCGCCTGCATCCCCGGCGCAACGCCGCTCGTCGTCCGTTGCGGCCCGCCGCGCGAAACCGGCTTCGCGGCTCGTGAGGCAGGTCGCGTTTTCGGCCGTGAGGTTCGGCGCGTCGTAGCCGTGCGGCGGGCAGCTGCTTTTCGTTTTGGGCTCATTAGAGTGGATAGGATACAGCCGGAGCCGGAACATCCCGCGCCCGAGCAACCTTCGGCCCACTTGCGCCCGTCCAAGCCGTGTTACCCCCCGGGCGCGTGTGGGTTCGGCAGAGGTTGGGGACGATTGAGGTGTTCAACAAAGGAACACAGACGCTCGGCTGGTTGATTGCACACAGGGGCTTCCGCCACGCGTTCAGGCGCGGTTTCCTCGCTTAAGCGACGACGAAAGCGTTAGAGTAGGCTCGGAATTGCAATCCCAGTTGTGCATACAAACGCCTGGGTCTTCTTGGAGATTGAAGCGCGATGGCACGAACCCAACTGCACCTAGAGCATCTGCTGCGTCGAGCCGGTTTCGGCGCCAGCCCGTTGGATCTCGGCGCGCTGGACGGCATGTCGATGTCGCAGGGGATCGACTACGTCATCAACTACCAAGAGCAGCCCGACGATGTTGACTCAATGATCGGACGAGCCGACCACGTTAGCGTGACTGCCCGCGCGGGGGGGTTCCAGCCGAACACGAGTATCGAGGACGCGCGACAGCGATGGCTGTTCCGCATGGTCCATTCGAAGCGGCCGCTGCAAGAGAAGATGGCGCTCTTCTGGCACAACCATTTTGCGACCGCGTATAGCAAGTTAAACGGCACGTTCGGTGCGATTCAGGGCACGAAGATGATGGCCCTCAAGGCCGGTCAATTGCCCGGGCCTCAGGGTCAGATCGAATTGTTTCGGGAGCGTGGGCTTGGCAGCTTCACAGATTTGTTGATCGAGGTCGCCAAGGACCCCGCGATGGTCGTGTGGCTGGATGGCCGGGTCAATACTCGCCAGAGGCCGCAGGAGAACTTTGGTCGGGAGATCATGGAGCTCTTCACGCTCGGTGTCGGCAACTACAACGAGCAAGACGTGTACGCCGCGGCACGAGTGTTCACCGGTTGGAACCTGCGTTTAGTTGGGAACGATGTGAACAACCCGGCCGCCTATTACGAATTCGCCTACATTCCGAACAACCACGATACTTCGGAGAAGATCTTCACATTCCCGATTTACTCCAACGGCTCGAAGACGATTCCGGCGCGGGCGGCGAGCGCGGGGATGCAGGACGGGATCGATTTCATTACCGCCCTTGCTCATCACCCCGCGACCGCGGAACGGCTGGCCCGCAAATTCTGGAACTTCTTCATCAGCGAAACGCTCGAGCCTGATCCCGACTTCGTGCGTGGGGCCGCGAGCATCTACCGCCTCAGGGATACCGAAATAGCGCCAGTCGTGCAGTACGCGCTCCAGTCGCGCTGGTTCCAAAGTCCCACTAACTGGCATTCGCGGCTTGCGTGGCCCGTCGAATTCGTCGTGCGCGCGGTCAAGGAAGTCGGCTGGACCGGTTTCTCGATCGACAACGTGCGCGCGCCGCTAACCGCCATGGGACAGACCCTCTTCGAGCCGCCCGACGTGGCAGGTTGGGAGCTCGGAAAAGGCTGGTTCTCCACAGGGTCGATGCTCGCGCGTATGAACTTCGCCTCCACAATCGCATTTAATCAGCGGTTTAACCTGGCGAGGGATGCCACGGGGTCGCGTGACTCACCGGAGAAGCTGGTTGAGTACTTCCTAGACCGGTTGTCGCCTGCCCCATTCGCCCAGGCGCCCCTCGAGGAGTTGCAAGGGTTCGTGCGTGCGGGGCTCACATGGACCGGCTCCGATGCGCAGTTGCAGTCGAAGGGTAACGGGCTGGCGAGGCTGATTGTGGGTTCGGCGGAGTATCAGTTGGTCTGAAGTAGAAGTAATAGACCGGAGAGCAAATCATGTCTGTCTCTCGTCGAGAGTTCATTCGCGGTGGCGTTTCGGCGTTCACGATCAGTTTCGCCGCGCCTGCATTTCTAAGCGACCTGGCTCAGGCGCAAGGGGTGCGCTCGCGCAATCTCGTGGTCGTGTACCTGAGTGGTGGAAACGACGCGCTGAACACGGTCGTGCCTTATCAGGACCCGTTCTATTACAGCCGGAGGCCAACGATTGCCATCCCCGCTGGACAAGTCCTGCAGATCGGGGCGGACTCGAGTGGAAAAGCGCTCGGCTTGCACCCGCGGCTTGTCGGTCTGCGGAGCGTTTTCGACGAGGGTCGTCTGGCCGTCATCCAGCGAACCGGGTACCTGAACTCGAGCCGGTCGCACTTCATGGGCAAGGACATTTGGGACACGGCGAGTCCCGAACTGTCGAACTACGAGGGATGGTTGGCGCGGTACCTCGAAACGGTTCCAACCAATCCGCTTGTGGGGTGGAGTACGACCCAGGAACTGCCGCGCGCGCTTCAGGGAAACGTCAGCGTGGCCGCCATTCCGAACGCTGCAACGTATGGGTTCAACAGCCCTAATGGCGCGACGGACACAGCGTACGAGCGCGCCGCAGCCACGCGCATCGCATCGCATCTTCCGGATGACCAACCGACTCTGTCCTTCGTTAACCACAGCGCGCAAGCGGCGTTCGCCACGCTCGATGTCGTTGGATCGGTCTCCACTTATCGCGGAACGGTGGTCTATCCGAACAACGGTTTCGCGCTCGCCCTTCAAACGATAGCCGGCGCAATCGTGAGAGGCGTAGGCACGCGTGTGTTTTGGGTGCAGACCGGGGGCTTCGATACCCACGCAGGCGAGGGAGTTGGCGGTGGTGGCGCGTACGGCAACCTGATGGGAACCTACAGCGATGGAGTGGCGGCATTCTACAATGACATCCGCAATCAGGGGCTGGCGAACGACACGCTTGTCCTCCAGTTTTCGGAGTTCGGTCGCCGCGTTTTCGAAAACGGAAGCCAGGGGACCGACCACGGTGCGGGTGCGGTGATGATGGCGCTTGGCGGGATGGTTCGGGGCGGCATCTATGGCACCGCGCCGTCGCTCGACCCGAATCCCAACAATCCGACGCTCGAGAACAACGGCGGCGATGTGCGCTACGAGACCGATTTCCGCTCCGTCTATGCGAGAGTGCTGGATAACTGGCTCGGCGCGACCTCCACGGCAATTCTTGGAGGCGATTTCCGCGCGAACGCCCCGGCAATTATCTGACCCTGGTTATCGCGCGTAGAGTGCTCGAAGCGCTGGCTCCAGCGCGGCATGGGCGAACTGGAAACCCATCGCCTGCGCTTTTCGCGGCAGCACGCGTTGACCGCTGAGCAGCATGGCGTCGGCCATCTCTCCCAACAGGATCCGTAGCGCGAATCCGGGAGCGGGCACGACTGCCGGACGATGAAGCACGCGGCCGAGGACTCGCGCGAGATCGGCATTCGTGACCGGTTCGGGGGCGGTCAGGTTGAGCGGTCCCGATGCCGCCGTTGTCTCGAGCGCCCACTCGACGAGCGACACCCAATCGTCTTTGTGAATCCACGGCATGTATTGACGTCCTGATCCCATCCGGCCACCCGCGAAGAGCTGGAAAGGCAGCGCGAGCTGCGGGAGCGCTCCGCCGTCTCTACCAGTACGAGACCCGTCCGCAGCAACACAACGCGACTCACGCTCGACGCCTCAATTGCCTCGGCCTCCCATGCTCTGCACACGCCCGCGAGGAAGTCGCTGCCCGGCGGAGAGTCCTCGGTCAGGGTCTCGTCACCGCGAGGCCCGTATACGCCGACTGCCGACCCGCTTATAAGCACCGCTGGTGCGCGGCGGGATCCTTTGATGGCTGCGACGAGTGCTCGAGTTGCGCGGACACGGCTATCGAGAATGGCCTGTTTACGGGCGGACGTCCAACGACGGTCGGCGATTGGTTCACCCGCAAGATTGATCAACGCATCCGCGTCGTCCACGGCGCTGGCCCATTGGCGGTCGTGTCCCCCTGGCGACCACTGCACGTCGTGGGGCCCTTTTGGCGATCGGGTAAGGACGGTGACGTGATTGGACCGACCACGCAGAGCCTGGACGAGAGCGGAGCCAAGGAATCCGCTTCCGCCGGCGATGACGATGCGCATGCTTTCTATTTAACGCTAGGTGGCGGCGATTGCCGAGTCTGACATAGCTGTCCTCTGGTCGCTCTCGGTTGACAGGCCGTGACGAGGCATGATTTAACTAACTAGTTGGTTATGAAAGTGCCGATTCCCCGGAGGAGGCGTTCCGCCCGAGATTCACACGCCGCCATCTTTGCCGCGGCCACAGAGGAGTTCTCCGAACGCGGCTACGACGCCGCGGGGGTCGATCGCATCGCCGCACTTGCCCGCGTGAACAAGGCGATGCTCTACTACCATTTCGGCAGCAAACGCGCGTTATACATCGAAGTGTTGCGCGACATGTTCCGAGCCGTGGGGGCGCGCGCACGCTCGATTGCCGACCGTGACGATCCTGCCGAGCGGAAACTCGACGCCTGGATCACCACCATCATCGAGGAAGCGGCTGCCAGGCCTTGGTTTCCCCCCATCATGCTCCGCGAGCTCGCGGCTGGAGCACCGCGCCTCGATCCAGAGACGTTCGCAATGATGAACGGTGTGTTTGTGGCCGTACGCGACATCATCCTCCAAGGCCAGCACGAAGGTGCGTTCGCCGACGTCGATCCACTCCTGACTCACCTCACGATCATGCCCCCCATTTTGATCTTCTTCGCACGACAACGAGTGCTCGCCACCAGCAGAGCCGCAGCCGAGATTGGGGCCCCACGCCAGCTCGACGACTTCGCCCGCCACATGCAACGTTCGATACGGCGCATGCTTCGGAAGGACGTATGAAGACAACAACGATAGGACGACACGCACTGGCGTGTGCGGTCGGTTTGCTGATGTCCGCCTGCGCGGAGCAACCTCCGTCCAACACACTGCGGGCCTCTGGGCATGTTGAGGCTACGGAGGTGCTAGTTTCGTCCGAGGTGCCCGGCCGCATCATCGAACTTCGCGTGGCGGAGGGAGACCGGGTGGCGAAGGGCGATGTTATCGCGAAGCTCGACACGCGCGATACCGAGCTCCAGATCCAGTTGGCTCGTGCGGAGCGTGCCGGCGCCGAGGCGCAGCTACGGTTGCTGCAGGCCGGTTCCCGTCCCGAGGACGTCCGTCAGGCGGAGGCGCAGTTGGAGGCTGCCGAGGCCGAAGTCACCACCATCAACGCCGAGCTCAGGTCCGCCGAGTTGGACCTGCAACGATTCGAGTCGCTGCTGCAGGCGAACGCCGGGTCACAGAAAGAACGTGACGATGCGCAAGCGCGTGTGAATGTGTTGCGAGAGCGCCAGCGTGGCGCGATGGAGCGTGTACGCGCTGCACGCGAAGCAACCGCTCGGCTCCGATCGGGCGCGCGGCCACAGGAGATCGACGCCGCGCGTGCGCGCGTCGCGTCCGTTGATGCGCAGATTGCCGTGCTGCAAAAGAGTCTCACCGACGCCGAGGTCGCCTCGCCCGTTGCCGGCATCGTGACGCAGAAGCTTGCCGACCAAGGCGAGCTGACGGCGGCTCGCGCGCCGCTCATCGTCGTGACGGATCTCGACAACGCGTGGGCAAATGTCTTCGTGCCCGAGCCGATGGTGCCTCGAGTGAAGCTAGGACAGGCCGCGACCGTCCGCACCGACGCTGGCGGGCAAGGGATAGAAGGAAAGGTCACGTTCATATCGTCGCGGGCCGAGTTCACACCGCGCAACGTGCAGACGGCGGAGGAGCGGTCAAAGCTCGTGTACCGAATCAAAGTCACCGTCGACAACCGCGCAGGCGTGCTCAAGCAGGGGATGCCTGTGGACGCCGAACTCGCACTGCAATGATGCCGGACAAACCCTCGAATCATCCTCAGCCTTCGGATTCAGCCATCCGATTCGCAGGTGTCGTGAAGAAGTATGGGAACACAGAAGCCCTGTCCGGCCTTACTTTCGACGTCCGGCGGGGCGAGATGTTTGGGTTGATTGGTCCGGACGGAGCCGGCAAGACCACCGCGATACGTCTGATGTGCGGCCTCCTTCACGCGGACGCGGGTGAGATTCGGGTGCTCGGCCACGACCCTGCTCGGGACCACGGTCACATTACCGAGTGCGTGGGGTACCTCTCGCAGCGCTTCAGCCTCTACGGCGATCTCACTATCGACGAGAACATCGAGTTCTTCGCCGAGATTCATGGCGTACGCGATTACCAGCGCCGGCGCGACCAACTCCTCGACATGACCCAGCTCACGCCGTTCCGACGCCGCCTTGCCGACCGGTTATCGGGGGGAATGAAACAGAAGCTGGCGCTCGCCTGCACCTTGGTGCACCAGCCAGAGCTCATCGTGCTGGACGAGCCGACAACCGGCGTCGACCCTGTCTCGCGGCGTGAGTTCTGGAAGCTCCTGTCGGAGTTTCTGGCCCGCGGGATCACGATTCTGATGTCGACACCCTATTTGGACGAGGCTGAACGCTGCGGTCGCGTGGCCTTGTTGCACGAAGGCCGGGTCCTGGCGGCCGATGAGCCCAGCGGACTGCGCCGGCTAATCGCCGGTCGCATGGTCGAAATCGTCGCCGCGGGCGTTCCCGGCGCAGCGCAGATCGTCAAGAGCCTTCCCGGTGTCGCCGATGCGTACGTGTTCGGCGAGCGTCTTCACGTCACGCTCGCGGGAACCGAGGAGGCGGACATCGGCGCATTCACGCAAGCCCTTCGCTCAACGGCCCTTGCCGGCGTGGCAGTGCGGCCGGTGCAGGCGACGCTCGAAGACGTGTTCATTTCGAAGTTGGCTGAGAAAGAGAGCGTCAGTGCGTAGTCACTGCCTCGAACGGGCAATCGGTCGATGAGCGCTATCGAAGTTCAACATCTGACTCGCCGGTTCGGCGATTTCGTGGCGGTCAACGACGTCTCGTTCGACGTTCGCGCTGGTGAGATCTTCGGGTTTCTCGGGAGCAATGGCGCCGGGAAGTCCACGACAATCCGCATGCTCTGCGGGCTGTTGCGCCCGACGTCCGGCACGGCGATCGTCGGAGGCATCGACGTCAGCCAGGACCCCGAACGCGTAAAGCCGCGCATCGGCTACATGTCTCAGCGGTTTTCGCTCTACGAGAAGCTGACGGTCGCCCAGAACATCGCGTTCTTTGGTGGTGTCTATTCCGTGCCGCCGGACCGCCTGGCAGCCCGCCGGGAGTTCGTACTCGAGATGGCCGGTCTTCGGGGGCGCGAGCACATGCTCACTGGCGCGCTCTCTGGCGGCTGGCGCCAACGTCTGGCTCTTGGATGCGCGATCCTCCACGAGCCGCCAATCGTGTTTCTCGACGAACCAACAGGCGGAGTCGATCCCCTCTCGCGTCGCCAGTTCTGGAGGTTGATTGACGAACTGGCGCGCACGGGCGTCGCGGTCCTCGTGACCACGCACTATCTCGACGAAGCCGAGCACTGTCACCGCATCGCGATCATTCAAGCCGGCCGGCTCGCCGCGTTCGGAACGGTCAAGGAGCTGAAAGCGATCTTCTCATCGCGGCCAATAGTCGAGGTCCGTGCGACGCGACCGGTGGACGCCATGCGGGCGCTCGATGCGATGCCGGACGTCGAGAAGACCAGCATTTTCGGCACCGCGGTCCATGCCGTTCTCCGATCGCTGGACACGACACCGGGATCGATTGCCGAACGACTCGTCACAGCCGGGATCGACGTGACGGCTTGCAGTGTCGTGGAGCCATCTCTCGAAGACGTCTTCCTCGATGTGGCCGAACGGAGCGCCGCGTGAACAGCCTCGGCAAGATGCGCGCGGTGGCCCTCAAGGAGTTGAGGCAGATCCGCCGTGACCGGCGCACGCTGCTCATCCTGCTCTTTGTTCCCGCGTTCTTCCTGCTGGTCTACGGCTACGCGCTCAACTTCGATATCAGAAACATCCGGCTCGCGGTCCAAGACAATGACCGCAGCGCTCAGAGCCGGGCGCTCATCTCAGCGTTCATCAACTCGGGCTATTTCGATCTGGCGCACGACATAGTCGCCGACCGCGAGATCACAGACATCCTCGATCATGACGATGCCCGTGCGGTGATGGTCATTCCGGCTCGTTTCGGAGCGTTCGCAGCGACGGGTCGCCCCACGAGTGTCCAAGTGATCATCAACGGAGACAACGCCAACACAGCGACCACGGTCATGGGCTACGTAAATGGCCTGGTCGCGTCGGTATCGGCTGGGTACGAGACGCAGGGACGAGTGGGGTCGGCCATGGGACCGCTCGTGACCCTCGAACCTCGAGTCTGGTACAACCCGGAGCTCCGCAGCGCGCTCTTCCTGGTGCCGGGGCTCATCGCGTACATCGCGATGCTCACGGCCGTCGTATCCACGGCGCTCTCTGTGGTGCGCGAGAAGGAGGTGGGAACGATGGAGCAGGTCAGGATGTCTCCGATTGGAACCCTCCCCTATGTGTTGGGGAAGACCGCGCCGTACTTCGCAATCTCCCTGGTCTCTGCCATCGGTGTCGTCGCGGTATCGATGTTTCTCTTCGATCTCCCGATGCGCGGTTCGTGGATCGTCCTTCTCGGGGCAGTATCGCTGTTCCTCATTGGCGCCCTTGCGTTTGGTGTGTTGATCTCGACGATTGCCGACTCCCAGCAGGTCGCGTTTCAACTGGCGCTGCTGACGTCGTTTCTACCGACGTTGATGCTCTCGGGCTTCATCTTTCCGATTGCGAGCATGCCGGCCTTTCTCCAACTGGTGACGCACATCGTCCCGGCACGCTATTTCCTCGTTGTCCTGCGGGGCGTTCTTCTGAAGGGTGTGGGGCCAGCGGTGCTGTGGCAGGAGTTTGTCGCGCTGACCATATTCGCCGTGATCGTTCTTGCATTGGCGTCGGCCCGCCTTCGCCGGCAATGGAACTGAGACGTGGCTACTTCTCGACTTGTCCACCTGATCAGAAAAGAGTTCATCGAGCTGGGGCGCGACCCACGGCTGCTCTCGATTCTCATCATGGCTCCTCTCGTACAGCTCACGATGCTCGGCTACGCGGCGACCACGGACGTTCGCAACGTGCCCATGGTCGTAGTCGACGAAGATCGATCGTCCGACAGCCGAGATCTGATCAGCCGATTCGATGCGTCGGAGAACTTTGCCGTCGTGGATGCCCTCTCGTCGATGAACGAATCCGGCGCGTACCTGGATAGTGGACGTGCCTGGATGGCGCTGGCGATCCCGGCCGACTATGGCGAGCGCATTCGTCAGGGCAACCCGTCGGCGGTGCAAGTCGTCGCCGACGGCACCGACGCGAACTCGACAAATGTGGCGCTCGGTTACGCAGGGAATCTGGTCAGCACGTATGCCCGTGAAATAGCTGCGGCCACCGGACGAGGATCCACAACTCCAGTCGTGTCGGCACAGGTGCGGATCTGGTTCAACCCCGAGCTCGAGAGCCGCGACTTCATGATCCCCGGCATCATTGCGTTGCTGCTGCTTGTCGTGACGACGAACTTGTCGTCGATGGCGATCGTGCGGGAAAGAGAAATTGGCACCTTGGAGCAATTGAACGTGACGCCGATCGCGCGATGGGAGCTCATTCTGGGGAAACTGCTGCCGTATGCGCTCATCGGTATGGTGGACGTGCTTCTGGTCGTCGCCGTTGCGGTCGTGTGGTTCGAGGTGCCCCTCCGCGGCAGCCTTCCGCTGCTTCTCGCGATGAGCGGCGTGTATCTGATGACGACGTTGGGCCTGGGACTGTTCGTGTCGACGGTCTCACAGACGCAGCAACAGGCCATGATGACGTCCTCGTTCTTCTTCATGATTCCGATGGTGTTCTTGTCTGGCTTCGTGTTTCCGATCGAGAACATGCCCGAGATCGTCCAGCCTGTCACGTTCTTGGTACCACTCCGCTATTTCTTGATCATCCTCCGCGGCATCTTCCTGAAAGGCGTGGGTCTGGATATCCTGTGGCCGCAAGCGTTGGCGCTCTTCGGGTGGGGAGTGGCGGTGCTGACGCTCGCGACGTTGCGGTCCAGTAAGCGGCTGGCCTGATCCTCTGTGTAGGGCCGGTCCTTTCCGCCTTCGCCAAGGCTACGGCGGACCGCCGAAGCTCAAAGAGCGAAAGCTGGTCGGACCGGTCCGGCGCGTCCAGAAGGATGCGCGCCCTGCGAACTCAATCCGCGACGTCGAACAGGCCGCTGACGGATTCGCCGACGTGGATACGCCGAATCGCCTCCGCCAGGAGCGGGGCAACGGACAGGATTTTCATGTTCGGCAGGCGCTTGGCGGGAGCGATAGGCACGGTGTCGGTGGTGACGATTTCCTCGATATCGGATTGCGCCTGTAGCCGCGAGATGGCTTTTCCGGTAAAGAGCCCGTGCGTGCAGGCGACAATGATCCGCTTGACGTGACGTTCTCGGAGCTTCTGCAGCACCTCGACCACGGTGCCGCCATTGGCAATCTCGTCGTCGATGACGATGACGTTCTTGCCGTCGACGTCGCCGACGATGGCATCGATGACGACTTGGTCATCGCTCAGGCGTTGTTTGCTGCCTGCTGCCACCGGCAGCTTCAGCATTCGGGCAAAGTGGCTGGCGGCCTTCGCATTGCCCAGATCTGGCGACACGACAATCGTGTTCTTGAGGTTGCGTCCCTGAAAGTGCTTGGCCAGCACCTTGAGGGCATTCATGTGGTCAACAGGGATGCCGAAAAACCCGTGGACCTGAGGCGAATGTAGCGTCATGGTCAAGACGCGGTTTGCCCCGGCTGTCGCGAGAAGGTCTGCTACGAGCCTCGCGGCAATCGAGATTCGCGGCGCATCCTTTTTGTCTGAGCGGGCGTACGCGTAGTGCGGGATCACGGCTGTGATTCGTGCGGCAGATGCACCTCTCGCTGCGTCCAGCATGAGCAGCAGTTCCATCAAATGCTCCTGCACGGGCGGCACCAGGGGTTGGATGATGAAGACATCCGCTTCGCGGCAATTGGCTTCGAGCTGAACGCCAAGGCAGTTGTTGCTGAAGGTGGAGATGCTCGCCGGGCTGAGGCGTATCTTGAGGCGCTTGCAGATCGCCGTTGCCAGCCCCCGATTGGCGTTCCCGCTGAATGCCACGATTCTGTTCATACGCGACGGCATCATACCTTGGTGGTAACTGGTAGCCGGTAGTCGGTAGCTGGTAGTCCCGGCTGAGACCCGTCTTTTCCTGGCTAACCGACCGTGGTGGTCAAGTCTGATTACTTGAGGCGTTCTCTGGATTCATCGAGCTGATGAGCCCGTTCAACATTCGACCGATCGACTCGACATGCGCCTGGAGGCGCTTATAGTCGTGCTCGACCAGAAACCCCACTCGTTTGGCGATCTCCAACTGCACCTCGATCTCGCCCTGTGAACCGAGCGCGATGTCGAGATGGTGTACGAACGCACGCTGTCGCTTCCGACGCTTACCCTCGCCTATGTTCGAAGGGACGGAAACGGCGGCCCGCCTGAGCTGAGCTGTGAGTCCGAACCGTTCATGCGCGGGGAACATCCTCGTCACGTTGTAGATCTCTTCGACGAGCGTCATCGACGCCTGCCACACTTTTAGGTCCCGGAAGGAGTTGCTCTCTTGCATCAGGGACTTGCAAGCACGATTCATGCGCTCAGTGCGTCCGAAAGAATCCCCTTAGCGGGCACTTACGAGCGCAGAAACCGAAAGCCACCGATACGAGTAAGTAGGAAGAAAGTGATACGAGCCGCTCACCGGCTACCGGCTACACAGCTACTGCCTAGGACGCTGGAACGATGCGAAGAATGCGGTCGTCGGCGGACGTTGGGTTACCGCGTCCGTCGCGATTGTTCGTGCAGAAATAGAGATAGCCGTCGGGCCCGGTCGTGACATCGCGGATCCGCCCGTAGCGCTGATCCAGGAGGCGTTCTTCCGACACGATGCGGCGTGTATCGATGCGTAGCCGCAGCAGGTGTGTGCCGCGGAGCGTGCCGACAAACAGATTGTTCTCGAACTGGGGGAAGCGCTGGCCGCGATAGAAAGCAGCTCCAGACGGCGCGATGGCCGGATTGAAGAAGGTCACCGGTGCCTCCATCCCCGACATCGTTTGCGAGCCTTCGATCCGGGGCCAGCCGAAATTCGCTCCGGGGCGCAACACGTTGATCTCGTCGTTCCCCGAGTTGCCGTGCTCCGAGCCCCACAGATCACCCGTTGTGGGATGCCAATCGATGCCCTGAGGATTGCGATGCCCATATGAGTAGAGCGGCGAGCTGAATGGGTTCGAACGAGGGGTCGTGCCGTCGCGGTTGAGTCGGAGGAGTTTGCCGGCGAGAGATGCCAGATCCTGCGAGAGCGACGACGACGACGCGTCGCCGGTAGTCACGTACAACAAACCATCGGGCCCGAATTTCAATCGTCCTCCGTCGTGGATCGTATTTGCTGGAATGTTGTCCAACAGGACGGCACGCTCTGCCAGACGACTCGCGACCTCGCGATACCGAACGACGCGATTGACCCCACCACCACCCGACACGGCGGAATAGTAGAGATACACGAGATGGTTCACCCCGAAGTCCGGGTCGAGGGTAAGTCCCAGGAGCCCAGCCTCGCCTTGCGCAAACACGTCGCCTATCGTCAGCGCCAGTTCAGATGTGCTGTTCGAGAGATTCAGAATCCGCACTCTGCCGGGGCGTTCAGTGATGAAGAGCCGTCCGTCCGACGCGAACGCCATCGACCAGGGGATCTCGAGGTTTGAGACGACGACCTCCACGCGAAACCGAACGCCGTCTTGAGTCGTGAACACGTCTCCGGTTGGGCCGGGCGACGGTGCAGGCGTAGGCGACGGTGTCGGCGTGGGCGTCGGCGTTGGCTGTTGGTCCTGGCAGCTGCCGACTTGAGCGATCAGGGCGAGAGCCAATACGCTGGTCGTGAACGCGGTCCACATATCTCAATCTTGCCACGGGCCACTCGGCCGATCCGACTCAACTAGAACGCGTGTTGGGCGGCTCAGCCCGTCGACTGATTGGCGGCGGCTGCCTGCGCCTCACCAGCAGCGACGTCGACGCGACTCAATATCAGACCACCGAGCACGAAAAACAGAATGACTGACAGTACAGCCGCGCGGCTCGACTGGAACAACGCGATGGACAGAGCAAAGACAACCGGCCCCGCGACACCCGCGAACTTTTCGAACACGGCGAAGAACCCGAAACACTCCGACGACTTGTCTTTTGGGATCATGCGCGCAAACAGCGACCGGCTCAGGGCTTGGCTCCCGCCTTGCACGGTTCCCACCAAGAAGGCCAGCACGAAGAACTGCCACTCGGTCGTCATGAAATATCCCAGGATACTAATGCCCGTGTATACGGTGAGTGCGACGTAGAGCGCCGTCTTTGCCCCAATGCGTCCTGCCACGGCGCCGAATAGGAACGAACACGGAACACCGACGAACTGCACCAGGACGAACGCGGCAATCTGCGCATTTCGATCGATGCCGACCTCGGCGCCATAGATCGATGACATGCGAATGATTGTCTGAATGCCGTCGTTGTAGATCAGAAATGCGATCAGCATCAGCAACGCATTTGGGTTGCGGCGAAGGTCCTTGAAGGTGTGCCATGCGGCCACGGTGGCCGACGTGATCTGGCGCAGGCCCTTCTCTTTGAGTCTAACGAGGCGGACCGTCGGCTCCGGTACAGTCCGCAAGAGCGGAATCGAGAACAGGAACCACCAGACGCCGACGCTCAGGAAGGACAGCTTGATCGCAGAAACGGTGTCGGCCAGCCCGAAGGTCGCGGGGCTCAAGATCCAGGCAAGGTTGACCAGGAGAGGTACACCGCCGCCGACGAAGCCAATCGCGAAGCCCGCCGTGGACACGCGATCCAATTCCTCGGGCGCCGCGATGTGGGGCAGGAGGGAGTCGTAGAAGACGAGGCTGGCCGCCACGCCGACGTTCGCCGTCATGAAGAGAATCAGGGCGTACACCCAGTCGCCACGGCCAATCGTCGCCATGAGGAGCGTTGCGGACACGCCGAGGAGCATGCACGCTGCGAGCAGTTTCTTCTTGACGGCACGGTGGTCGGCAATGGCACCGAGGATTGGAGCGATGACCGCGACAATGGTTACGGCGATCGTGGTACCCCATGCGAACCTGGAAGTGGCGTCGAGAGGCGCCAGGCCCGCTGCCGCGTAGTCACTGAAAAACGGCGGAAACACGGCCACGATGACCGTTGTCCAGAACGCCGAGTTCGCGCAGTCGTACATCGCCCACGCGCGCAACTCGCGAGTGCCGAGGCCTAGGCGAGACAGCAGGGCGAGCATGTCTTCATCTCACAGGGCTGTGGACAGTGGGCAGCAGCCAGTCGGTCGTTCACGTCAGAAGGTCTTCCGCGCCACCCACTCGCGGAGCAGCGAATCGACAACGACATACCGCGGCCCTTCCTTGAGGAGCAGGTCCTGTCTGACGAGCGCGGCCAATGAGGTCTGAATGCTCGAGGGTCCGCCCAGCCGGTACCGCCCGCGCGTGTCGGCCGACAGTAGCTCGCGTCCGCCCTGGAGCACCACGGCTCGAAGCACGGCCCGCTGCGCGAGGGTCAGTCGCTGCCAGATGGCTTCGAAGACCGTCTCCTGTTCGGCCAATAGCCGCGCGAGCGTCGCATGCAGGTTGTCGAGACCGGCGCGCCGGCCGTTCGATCCTCGCACATCGTCCCATGTCTCGTGCGCCAGGCGTTGAACGTCGTAGGGAAGGTTCCCGGCGAGATCCACAATCGCCCCTCCAAGCCCAGGTTCCGCGCGAATGCCGCTTTTCGTAAAACGGCGCTCGATGAATTCCGCGAAGACGTCGGCCGGAATCTTCTCGAGTCGCATGACCGGTCCTGCCTTGTAGAACGGCCGGCGAGGACCAATCATCTTTTCCATCAGGCTTGGTTCCGACCCGGCGAATACGTACCCCACCTGTCGCTGATGCTGGGCCGCCGCCCGCAGCGCGTGCTCGACGCTGCCGCCGTCGAATCCCTCGATCGCCTGAAACTCGTCGAGGGCGACGACAACCGAGCGCTTCCGATCGGCCGCAAGCTGACCAGGTAGGGCAAAAATCTCATTGGCCAGCTTGTTCACGTCACGTTCGGTACGCACCAGCGGGAACGCGACCGAGAACCGGCCTAGACCGGTGTCTTTGGGCTCGTAACGGACTTCAGCCTGCGTGGACCGGATGGCTCCAATCAGCCAGGCACGCGTGCGCTCCCACCGTGTTTCGACGGTGGCGAGCGCGCGAGCGTAGCCTTCGAGAAACGCGAGGTACGAGCTGTAGCTGCTGACGGTCACGTCGACGGTCAAGATGCCACGGCGCGACAGCGCAGAGAGCGCTTGGCGGACGAGCGACGATTTTCCATAGCGACGCGGCGAGATGAGAAAGACCTTCTGCCCGCCCGCAAGATCGCGGACGAGACGGTCCAGCTCTACCTCACGGTCGAGGAACGACTCGTCTGGAACGATCTCGCCGTAGACGAATGGGTTCAGCACGCGGTTACGTCAGTGGGCGTAATGATTACGCCGATTAACGTAACAGAATCAGCCGTCAGGACGCAACCGGCCGTGACAGACGAGCGATAGCCGCATTGGCGCGGTCGACGACCCGCCCGGCGGCATGCGCAGGAAGAGCCTTCCGCACCGTGCGCCAGGTGGCGAGCGCCTCGTTCCTGAAGCCGCCCAATTCCTGAAGCGTGGCGATGCACGCGTCGCGAAGGGGAATGCTCGATTCGTCGAAGTCGGTGTCGAAAAGGAGCGCTCGGATCAGCGCGATGTGGCTGACCGCTGGAAGGGCAGCGATCAACCGCTCGAAACCGTCTGCGGCAGTGAACGCCGAGTAGTAGGCGGAATAGACGTCGTGTCGCGTTCTGGCGTCTACAGTCTCGTTGTGTTCGACCATGTCATGAACGGTGCGGAGAAAGGCTGCGTCGGTAGACGTCGATGTCGAATCTCGCAGCGCCGCCAATTGGATTCGACGCACGTACGGACGCTGGCGGTTGGCAGCGAGAGCCGCCGAGAAGTGTGCTGTCGCGTCGGCGACGTTGCCGCGTTTCCACAAGATCCAGTGACCCCAATGCGCATGCGCATAGGGATTGCCAGGGTCCGCGGTCAACGATTGTTGATAGTACTGTTCGGGGTTGACGTCCCCGCCGCCGTCTCGCGATTTCAAGAAGTAGGCCCAGCCGAGATGGCCCAGCAGATCGCCCTTGCGGACACCATTGGCAGTCAACACACCGCGGGTGACGACAGGAACGAGCGGATCCACGACGTCGGAGAGCTTTTTGCCCTCGGGAACCCGGATGTTCTCCAGCCATGTCATTGCCAGGCTCTCCTGGGCTTCGCGCAATGCTTGTCTCTCCGCGCCGAGTTGACCGGTCAGTTTCGCGAGATACCCGCCTTGGTCTGCAGCATTCAGGGCCTGCTCGAGGCTCCTCCATGCCGCGGGGTAGTCACCGGCACGCTGCTGCTCGCTGGCAACCGCGCTGAGCTCGGCGACCTGGCGCTGCCTGTCCCGTACCTCCGAAAAGACCTTGGTGACCTGATTCAGCCCGAGAACGAGCGACAGAACGGCGGTGATGGCTCCAATCCACTTGAGGGGTGAATCAAGTATCGGGCGATGACGAGCCATGGAATCGCTCTAATAGCCTTTCACGGATGATCGAGCGGCAGGTGCCCAGTGTAGATCGCCATTCCCACAACGGCATCCACTCCTTCGGCGTCGAGACGATCGATTTCAGACCAGGTCGTGATGCCGCCAGCGGCGGTGACTCGGCGATCCGTGGCGTTTCGAACAACGAGGATGGCATCGATGTCGGTGCCCTTCATTAGTCCCTCAGTGTCGACGTGCGTATACAGAAACTCCGAGCAGTAGGGCGCGAGAATCCGCACGGCCTCGACAGCAGTTATGGACAGCACCGTTTTCCAGCCATGGATGACGACGTGGCCGCCCCGGCTGTCTACTGCGGCGATGACGCGCTCGGGGCCGACGGCATCGGCAAGCGATCCGGCGAAGTCTCGGTCCACGGCGCCATCGCGAAATAGAGCCGAGCTCGCAATCACCGCATGTGCGCCAGCCGTGAGCACCGCCTGAGCGCGTTCGACGCTGCGAATTCCGCCCCCAACGCGGCAGGGAAGTCTTCGACAGATGCGAGTCACCATCTGCGCGTTGTCTCCGCGACCCATTGCGGCATCGAGGTCGATAAGCTGCACGCGAGGAAAACGTGAGAACTTGACGATCCAGGGCTCGGCGTCTGGCGCCTGAATCGCGAGTGTCTCGCCCTGCACGAGCTGAACGACGCTGCCGTTCTGCAGATCGATAGACGGAATCAGCATGAAGTGGCAACGTGGAGAAGTGGAAAAGTGGAGAAGTGGAGCCGCGACATGATGTTCAGAGGCGAACCGGGATGCCGCGAGCACGGAGATGTTGCTTCAGGTCTGCGACGCTCGACTCGGCGTAGTGGAAAATCGAGGCCGCCAAGGCAGCGTCCGCGCGCCCGCGGGTGAACACCTCGGTGAAGTGGTCGAACGTACCGGCGCCACCCGACGCAATCACGGGGATGTCCACCGCATCCGACACAGCGGCCGTCATTTCACAATCGAATCCCGCACGCGTGCCGTCGCGGTCCATGGACGTCAGGAGGATCTCGCCGGCCCCACGGACCTCGGCCTCCTTCGCCCATTCGACGGCATCGCGCGCGGCGTCGGTGGTCCCACTTCGAACGTAGACCGCGAACCCATTGTCGCGACGTTTGGCGTCGATCGCCACGATTACTGCTTGGCTCCCGTATCGTCCCGCAAGCGTGGTGATGAGCTCGGGGCTTCGCAGGGCAGCCGTGTTCAGGCTCACCTTGTCCGCTCCCGCCTCGACCGCGGCATCGGCGTCCGCCTCGGACCGGATTCCGCCACCGACCGTCAGCGGCAAGAAGATCTCTCGCGCGACCGCCCCGATCGTGCGCGCCAAGGCCTGTCGCTTCTCGAGCGTCGCGGTGATGTCGAGAATGACGACTTCGTCGATGCCTTCGACGTTGTACCGTCGTGCCAGCTCACCGGGATCGCCCGCGTGGGTGAGTTGCTGGAACTGCACGCCCTTGACGACGACTCCGTCTCGCACGTCGAGGCAGGCGATGATGCGCTTGGTCAGCATGCCCGGCCGACTATGTCGAGAAAGTTTCGCAGGATGTGCAAACCGGCATCGCTGGATTTCTCGGGATGAAACTGCACACCGAAGATGTTGTCTCGCTCGACGACGGACGCGAACGTGTTCGCATGGGTCGTCGATGCGACGCAGGCCGACGTGACGGGGGCGGCGAAGGAATGCGTGAAGTAGACCTGTGATCCCGACACGAGGCCGCTGAGCAAACGAGCGGGCCCCTTGAAGTCGAGCGCGTTCCAGCCAACGTGCGGCACCTTGAATCTGAGGTTCGTGTCGCCCTCCAGGCGGCTGATCCTCCCAGGGAGGACACCGAGGCCCGGAACTCCCGGCGCCTCATCACTGCCGTCAAACAGCCACTGCATTCCCACGCAGATACCAAGCAGGGGAGTACCGGAGTGCACCTCGGCGGCGATGGTCGTGCGCCACTGCTCGTCCAGTCGGGCTGTCGCTGCGAAGTGACCCACGCCAGGGACTATGAGCGCGGACACTCCGACGCACTCGCTTGGCGATGCAGGAATCCGGAAGTCGGCGCCGAGCGTGGTCAAGGCTTTCCGGACTGATGTGAGGTTGCCCGCGCCGTAGTCGACGAGCGCAATCACAGGAGGCCTTTGGTGCTGGGCAGCATCTTCGCAAGGCGCGCGTCTCGAGCACAGGCGACGCGGAGGGCGCGCGCAAACGCCTTGAACACCGCCTCAACGTGGTGATGGTTCGAACGGCCGTACAGGACCCTGGCGTGCACGTTCGCCCTGGCGCCGGTCGCGAACCCCTCGAAAAAGTCGTGCACGAGCTCGCTTTGGAGGTCGCCTACCATTCGCACGCGGACCTTCAGATCGACCACGGCGTGGGGGCGCCCACCGAGGTCGATCGCCACGACTGCGAGCGTCTCGTCCATCGGCATCACGAAATACCCCGCACGGTTGATCCCTTTGCGGTCACCAAGGGCCTTCAGCACAGCCTCGCCAAGCACGATGCCGACGTCCTCGACCGTGTGGTGCTGGTCGACATCAAGGTCGCCTTTCGCACTCATCGTCAGATCGAACGCCCCATGCCGCGTGAAGAGCTCCAGCATGTGGTCGAAGAAACGAATGCCCGTGCCGACGTCGTACCGGCCCTGCCCGTCGATGACCAGTGTTCCCCGGATGTCTGTTTCAGCGGTGCGGCGATCGAACCTTGCCGATCGAGGGCCAGAGCGCGAGACTCGTTGAGGGGTTGTTTTCATCCGGAGCGCCTCCCGGCGACGACTGACTCGAGCGCCGCGATCGCGGCCTTGGTGTGTTCAAGGACACCTGCGGTGATTCGGATGCATCCTGGGGTGGTCGGGTCCTTCGAGCGATCGCGCACGTGAATCTGCCGCGACGCCAACGCCTCAATGAAGAGCGGGACAGTGCCGCCCACGCGCACGAGCACGAAGTTGGCCGCGCTGTTCCAATACTCCAAGCCCAGACGGCGGCATGCCGAGTAGATCCGCTCACGCGACTCGTGCACTTCTGCGGCATACCGGGGCAGGAACTCCTGGTCTTCAAGTGCGGCACGAGTCGCAGCCAAGGCAACGCAGTTGATGTTGAAGGGAAGGGTCACAGCCCGGACGGGGTCGAGAGCCGCCGGTTGCCCGATCAGGACGCCCACGCGCATGCCGGCGAGTCCGTACGCCTTCGAGAACGTGCGTCCTACGAGCACGTGTGGATACCGCGACAGTTCCGGCAGAAACGTTGTGCCGCCGAACTCGATGTAGGCCTCGTCGATGAGAACGACGGCGTGCGGGGCACGGTCGCTGATGCGAATCAAATCGGGAATCGGGATGAGCTGCCCGGTCGGATTGTTGGGCGTGTTCAGAAAGATGATTCGTGTTCGCGGCGTGATGGCCCGAAGGACCTCGCCCGTCGGGAACGCGAACGCGGGGCCTGGAGGAACACGAATCGCCGTCGCGCCGACGGCGGCCGTCGCGTTCGGATACGGATCGAAGGCCGGAAGTGGGATTATCGTCTCCGCATCATGCTGCCGAGTACCGGGCGATGTGCCCCACGGCGGTCATCAGAATTCCCTCGTCAAGACCGTTGGTCAACAAGATCCATTCCGGATCGACCCCAAAGTGACGGGCGCAGTCTCGAACGAGGTCCGTGTACGACGGGTATGCTGAGACGTCGGTCGTTCGCAGACGCGCGATCGCGGCGAGTACGCGAGGCGAGCAACCCCCAGTGTTTTCGTTGAGGTGAAGCCGGAGACCCTCGCCGGGATCGGGATAGCCTTGAATACGCATCTTCATCTCGCGGGGGCTGAAGCCCCGGCTCTTCGGTTCGTAGGGCTGGTCTTGCGCTTCAGACCCACCGAGTTGCGAAGCCGCAGTGCAATGGACTCGGCGTGCGCCGTCAGCCCCTCTGCGGTTGCAAGGTCGATCACGCTGCGGCCGATGCGCGCGAGCCCGGCGCGTGTCAACCGCTGGACGGTTATCTGTTTCACGAAGTCGGCCGCCGACAGGCCGCCACGTACCCGGGCCGCACCGGCGGTTGGCAGCACGTGATTGGAGCCAATCGCGTAGTCGCCGGCCACCTGTGCCGACCACTCGCCAACAAAGAGCGAGCCGGCGCTACGCACCCGCCGTGCGACTGCGTCATCGTCCACGACCAAATGTTCAGGAGCCGCGGCGTTTGCCAACTCGATCGCTTCGGCGATGGAGGCCGTGACGACAATGCCGCCGTGTGCGCGCAGGGCCGCCCGCGCGGGGCCGGTCCGAGGGAGCTGCTTATCGACTTCGGTTGCGACGCGCGATGCCAACGCTCGATTCGGAGTGATCAACACCGCGCGAGCGTCAGGATCGTGCTCGGCCTGGGCGATGAGGTCTGCCGCAATCCACGTCGCCGAACCGCGTGCCGAAACGATGACGATCTCGGTTGGACCGGCGTAGAAGTCGATGCCGCAATCGGCAGCGACGAGTGCCTTGGCGGCAGCAACATAGCGGTTGCCCGGCCCTACGATCTTGTCGACGCGCGGTACCGACGCGGTGCCATAGGCGAGCGCGGCAATGGCGTGCGCCCCGCCCACCCGGAAGACTCTCGACACGCCCGCCTCGAGCGCGGCCGCGAGTACGACTGGTTCCGGACGAGGGCACACCGCGATCACGTTCCGAACTCCAGCGGCCGCCGCCGGGATCGCAGTCATGAGCAGTGATGAGGGAAGCGGGTAGCGGCCGCCTGGTACGTAACACCCGACGCTCTCGAGCGGCACGATGCGTTGCTCCACCGTGACGCCGGGTGCGATGCGAATCCGCCAGCCCTTTGGCACCTGCCTCTTGGCGACAGTTCGAATGTTCTGTGCGGCGACACGGATGGAGGCCCGGACGGCCACTGGTACCAAGGCCGTGGCGCGACGCATCTCGTTCAGGGAAATTTCAACTGGTTCACTCAGACCATCCAATATGCGTGCATAGCGGATGAGCGCCTCGTCACCAGCGTGACGGACGTCGGACACGATCTTCGCCACACGCCGTTCCGTGGCCGCGTCGCGCACGCGTTCCGACGCTAGGAGCGCCTGTACCGCTCGCCGATTTCCGGATTCAACGATCCTCAGCACCTACCGCACCTCGCACCGTCGTGCCTTTTATACGACGATCTTGTTGAGCGGGTATTCGACGATCCCTTGCCCGCCCGCCGCCTTCACCTTAGGAATCAGGTCACGTACCGTGCGCTCCTCGATGATGGTGTTGACCGCAACCCATTCCTCGTCACTCAGCGAAGAAATCGTTGGGCGTTGAAGGGCTGGAAGAAGCGCGAGAATCTTGTCCAGATCGGCCCTTCGTACGTTGAGCATGAGGCCGACGCGGCCTTGTGCTTCGATGGCCGCACGTAAGAGTAGCGAGATGTTCTCGATCTTGGTTCGCTTCCAGTCGTCGGCCAATGCGGCGTCGTTGACAATGAGTTGTGTGTTCGACTCCATTACCGTGTCGAGAATCTTCAGCCGATTCGCGCGCAGCGTCGAGCCTGTTTCGGTGGCTTCGACAATGGCATCGGCGAGCACCGGTGGCTTGACTTCGGTGGCGCCCCACGAGAACTCGACGCGCTTGACCTTCACGCCGAGTGTGTCGAAGTAGTGCCGCGTGACCTGAACGAGTTCAGTGGCAATGACAGCACCCGTCAAGTCTTGCGATGACTTGAAGCGAGAGTCTTCGGGGGCTGCCAGCACCCAACGGACCTTGCCAAAGCTCTGCTTCGAGTACACGAGATCAGCAAGGCTTGTGACGCACCTGTGCGCGTCGCGTCCGTACCGATGCTCGGCCACCCAGTCGAGCCCCGTCAAGCCGGCATCGAGCACGCCTTCGCACACGTATCGGGTCATTTCTTGCGCGCGGATCAGCATGCATTCGATCTCGGCGTCGTCGATCTGCGGAAAGTACGAACGCGTGTTGACGTAGATGTTGAAGCCGGCGCGCGCGAACAGTTGAATCGTCGCGTCCTGTAACGAGCCTTTTGGGAGACCGAGCTTGAGCTTCATGGGATCGTGATGCCCTCCGCGCGTTGAAAGAAGCAGGTGCGCTCGCCCGTATGACACACGTTGCCGTCGCCGAGACGCTCGGCTTTGACGAGCACGGTGTCATCGTCGCAGTCGACGAGGATGTCGCGGACGGCCAGCCGGTTCCCAGAGGTTTCGCCTTTCGTCCAAAGCGTGTTCCTGGTCCGGCTGAAGAACGTCACGTAGCCGGTACGCCGTGTCATGTTCCAGGCTTCCTCGTTCATGAAGCCAACCATCAACACGTCGCCGCTTTCGTGATCTTGCACGACCGCGGGGATGAGTCCGTCGAGTTTTGTGAAGTTCATGATGTCGCCGTGGGGGCCGGCTCAAGCCGACCCGTTGCCGTACAAAAAAAACCCCGCCACAATCCGGCGGGGCCGCTACATCGCAGTGTGCTTGAGATGGTGTCTAGTTCCTCTGCGTGCGCAGTCCGACCGGCCGGCCAGCGTGGCCGTGATGGTGATGATGCGCGTGGTGGAGGAGAACCATGAGGCTTAGACGTTAGCAGAAAGGCCGTTTGAGGCGCAACCCCAAAGAACCTGGAGCTTGTCTGGCGTTGACAGGATTGCGTGAGTCGGGCACGCTGAGCAGCGATGAGATCGCGCGCGGTCCCTTTGATGTGCCTCGTGGTTTCTTTCTGCCTGTGTGGCTGCCGTCAAGCCGACGGTCCGCTACCGGTTGCCGATAGTGAAGCAAAAAACCGACTCGAGGACATCAACAAAGACTTCGGCAACATCGCCGCGGGCCATGCGGAGGCGAGTCAGGATCTTTCCGACGACCTTCGTGTCTTTCTGGACTTGTATGAGCACCCCGATTCGGAGCCGTCAGTCACCGAGTTGGCCAAGCAGGTGGCGTCGGCTCTGCCAAGAACACCTCTCGCCGAAGAACGCGGCCTCGAGTTGGCGCGTCAGCTCTGGCTCAGCATCGCGAGTCGAGAACTCAGCGAAAAGCAAGTAGAGACGCTGCAGAATGATGTACGAGCCGCGCTGATCGGCGTGGGAGTCGCCGACACTAGCGCGCAGACCATCGTTGCGCAGGTGCGCACGGTTCAGTCCTACGTCACCGATCGAAAGAGGCGCTGGTACGAGGCGTTCTGAGAGTGGATCGACGAACCCACCGGCGAGTTCATCGATCCACCGAGGTGGCGTGACTACTTGGCGACTGCCGCTGTCTTCTCGACCACTTCCCACGGCAGGCCCGTGCGGCCGAAGTGACCGTAGTTGGTGGTCTGGCGGTAGATCGGCCGAAGCAGATTCAGCTTCTCGATGATCGCGCGCGGGCGGAAGTCGAAGTTGTTCATCACGAACTCGGCGGCCGCGCGCTCGTCACCGGTGCCGAACGTGTCGACCTTCACCGACACGGGCTTTGCCATGCCGATCGCGTAGCCGACCTGGATCTCGGCCTTCTTCGCGAATCCCGGACGACACGACCTGCTTGGCGACGTAGCGGCAGAAGTACGCGCTGCTGCGGTCGACCTTCGACGGGTCCTTACCGCTGAACGCGCCGCCGCCGTGCCGGCCCCAGCCGCCGTAGCTGTCGACGATGATCTTGCGGCCGGTGACGCCGGCGTCGGCCGACGGTCCGCCGTGGATGAAGCTGCCGGTCGGGTTCACGAACAGCGTGAGGTTCTTGTTCCACCACGATCCCAAGGACTTGGGGCCCAGTTCTTCGCGGACGTACTCAGTGATCTTCTTCTGGTCGGCCTGCGGTGTGTGCTGGGTCGAGATGACCACGGCCGTGACATCTCTCGGGTCGTTGCCGTCGTAGTTGAGCGAGACCTGCGACTTGCTGTCGGGCCGCAGCCAGGTGTACTTGCCGGCCTTGCGATCTCTGCGCCATCGCCTTCATCAGCTTGTGCGCGAGCAGAATCGGCAGCGGCATCATCTCGTGCGATTCGTCGGTGGCGTAGCCGAACATGATGCCCTGGTCGCCGGCGCCCTGGTCGCCGCTCTGGCTCGTGGCTTCGGTGACGCCCTGCGAGATCTCGTTCGACTGCTTGGTGATCAGCGAGATCGATCTTCAGCGTGGTGTCGCAGAACGGCTCGGTCGTGTCGGTGTAGCCGATTTCCTTGACCGCCTGGCGGACGACCTTCTCGTAGTCGAACTGTGGCGTTGGTCGTGATCTCGCCGGCGAGGACCACTGTGTCGCTCTTGACCAGCGTCTCGCACGCCACGCGGCTCTTGGGGTCCTGCTCGAAGCAGGCGTCGAGGATCGAGTCGGAGATGTAATCGCAGACCTTGTCGGGATGACCTTCGGACACCGATTCGGACGTGAACGTGAAACGCGACATGTTGCTCCTCAAAAACAGAAAAGGCCCGCAAATGCGTCGCGGGCCTGGGTTCGCGACTTAGATAGAGAGTGCCAGGGGCCAGCAAATCGCCGGCAACGCGGCCCATCAAGTCGGTGAAATCGCCGCACGCACGAAACGGAAAGTATAGATCAAACAAACGAAGGGGTCAGGCGGCAGGGGGCGAGTGGGAAGGGCTGTGCAAGAACGTGGTCCCTGGACAGCCTTTCCCCTTGCCGCCCTTGCCCCCTTCCCCCTTCCCCCTTACTGATGCTTCGCGATGTAATCGGTCGCGAATGCCGTCAACTGCGGGTTGTTCAGCCCGATCGCTTCTGCCTTCGACGCGGGCCTGTATCGAGCGCCCATCCGTCCTGGAGGACGCGTTTGATCATCCACACTACCGCCGACTCGGTTCGCGGAGCCACAGTGAATGAACACCGGCTGATTGCTTTTGTCTGCAACGGCGGCTAGGAAAGCTATCCACGATCTTTGTATCGGGCTGCGACGTTGAACGGTAAGTGGATGTACTTGAGGCCGGCCGCCTGCGCGGCCGCACGGCCAGCATCGACGTCGGCGCCGGGCTCACTCGCCAGGCGCAGATTGATGACCGAGACGAAACCTTCTTTCTTCAGTCCCGACCATGGCGCGCGGGGTCAACAGCGCCCCCGCACCCGACGGTGGCGTCAACCCGAGAGTAGTTGCGGATGCCCTGCACTTCTTTCTTCTGAACTTGGGCAGAAGCGGCAGGGCTAAGAGCGTGAGGAGCGAGGTGGTGAGGGCAAAGCGTCTGAAACATGGTGGCCTCCGCGGCCGATCTTGAACCGCGAAGGCCGATTACTTATCTTTCGACCGTGACCGAGACCGGTTCCTCGAGGCGCACGGTCACCGGCGAGCCCGATGACAGGGTGGCCGCATTGCGTCCGCCCGCCAGCACGGCTGCTGAGCCTGCGCCCGCACCCACCGTACCACCGATTGCCGCACCCTTTGCGCCGCCCAGGATGCCGCCGATGAATCGCGCCGCCGATCGCACCGCCGCCGATCTTGGCAGCGCTCTCACCGCCTGGCGCTTCACCTTCGCGAAAGACCGTCTCGGTCTCGAATCGGCAGTCGTGTGCCGTCGGCGAGCACGATCGACGTGAACCGCACGCCCAGGCGTGCGCGCTCACGTAGCCGTCCGCCGCGCTCGACCAGCGTCACCTCTCCATGCGCACGCGCAGCCGGCCGGAATCGCGACGCGGTCGCCAATGCGCACATCACGCGTCACGCGGGCGACGACCTCGTCTTCGACCCGGGCGCTCTCGCTCGTTACCGACGTCTCGATCTGCAGTCCGATTACTGATTGAGCCGGTACTGTGAGTTCTTCGTATCGCGCCGGGGGTGGTTCTGGCGCCACGGTCTCCGAAATTCGCGTGGGTTCTAGCACCGGCGGGGCGATTACAGCGTCTTCTCGTTCCGAAACGGCCCCGCTGTTCGAGCTCTCGCTCGGAGCGGACGAACGGGCTGGGCTGGTCGTGGGCGCCTGCCGGCGCGTCTGGGTTGTCGATGGAACCGGCCGTGCCGGACGGTTCGCAGAAACTACTGTGGGCGCCGCTGGCACAGGCGCCGGCGTCTCGGGTACGAGCGCCTCGGACTGCTCGACTGGGGAAGCCGTTGGATCGGGGCTCACGAGCGCCGGGCTTGGTACCGACTCGGCAGCTGCGACTGGTCTCGGCTCGCCAGTTCGTGACGCCAGGTACGCCCCGCTGGCGCCCACGGCCACACATGCGGCGGCGACGATTCCGATTGCGCCTTTGCTAATCTCCATTTCAAGCTCCTCGCGGGCCCTAAGAGCAAGGGCTGTGCCTGCTAGAACAACAAAATCAGGCCAAAAACTTCGGGTGAACGCCCGGGACTCCGTTCTCTTTTTCGGATCTGTCCCCCACGAGCACCACTCCGGGACTCAGACGTCAAGCCTGAGCCCGGACCGCCGCCCCCTCTATCCAGCGAACTTATACCCCAACCCGTGAACCGTCAGAATGTGCCGGGGGTGCCGAGGATTGTCTTCGACCTTCTGGCGGAGCCAGGCGATGTGGACGTCCACGGTCCGGGTCGAAGGCATGGCGTTATACCCCCAGACCTCATTGAGCAGCTCGTCGCGCGAGAGTGCGGCGCCCCGATGTTCCACGAAGTACCGGAGCAGCTTGAACTCTCGGGCGGAAAGCTCGAGCGCCCGTCCACTCTTTGTCACTTCGGCGCGCCGGAAGTCGATCGCGATATCGCCGAACCGAAACGTCTCCGCGACCACAGTGGCCCCTGTGCCGCTCGTCGCGCTTCGTCGCAACAAGGCCTCGATGCGAGCCAGGAGCTCGGCCATCTCGAATGGTTTGACGAGGTAGTCGTCCGCGCCGAGTTTGAGCCCGACCACCCGGTCAACGACCTGTCCGCGCGCGGTCAGCATCAAAATGGGGGTGTGGATTCCTTGCTGACGGACTGTCTTGCAGATGTCGAAGCCATTTCCCCCCGGAAGCATCACGTCCAGGAGCATGATGTCGAAGCCTTGGCCCATCGCTCGTCTCAACCCATCGGCTGCGTCGGTAGCGCTCTCGACTTCATACCCCTCAGCCGTTAACCGATCCGTCAATGTCATGACCAGACCGGGTTCGTCTTCGATCAGAAGAAGACGGCCAGGCACGGAATTCAGGAACGCGCCGTCGCGCTCGCTTCGCTCGAGAGCGTGCGCGGACGGGCGTCTGCTGTGGCCGCCGGCAAGGTAATCGTAAAGTTGCTGCCGCCGTTCGAGCCGGCAGCTACGCTAACGCGACCACCGTGGGCAGCCACAATCCGGTACACGAGCGAAAGCCCAAGACCATTGCCGTGAATTTGCCGAGAGATTGCGTCTGCGCCGCGATAGAAGGGCTCGAAGATATGTGGAAGCTCGGAAGTGGGAATCCCTGGGCCGTGATCGCTTACCGTGATGCGCACGTCGGACCGCCTCCGCCCACGCGTCTGCTCGGCGCGGACACCGACCCAACCATCGGTGCCATATTTCAGCGCATTCGCCACCAGATTCTGAATCGCCGAACGTAGCGCTGCGGCATCCCCGATGACTGGAGGCAGATCCGGGGAGATCTCACGATGCACGTTCACTGCGTGCAACCCTGCCGAGGCGGTCGCTGTCTCGATCGCCGACTCGATGATGTGGGCAGGCGCCAGTGGCATCCTCGCCCCGAGTCCGAGGCCCGACTCGATGCCTGCATACTGGAGTACGCGCTCGACCATCTCTCCCAAGCGACGCGCTTCGGATTCGATGACCTCGCCATATCTCTTCACGCGATCCCCGCTCCCGACCACACCGTGGGACAGATTCTCAGCCGCTGATCGGATGACGGCGACCGGGGTTCGCAGCTCGTGCGACACACCTGCGACGAACTCCATCTGCTGTTTGGCCAGCCGTTGGGCGCGGCGGGAACTGACCGTCAGCAGAGCGACGCTGAGCGTCAGGAGCAGCAGCACACCGAAGCTGATAGCAAGGTTACGACGTCGGACTTGACCCACAGCAGCCTCGAGCGAACCGCTCTGATGCTGCACGAGCAACCGCCAGCGCCCGAAGTCGTCGCGCGGGGGGCGTCCCATTTCGGCTTCCGCACCGGGCCGCGGAGCAGGAGGCCCTCCCCTGAGCCGACGATCGTCTCGTCCACGACCGTCCCCTCTCATCATGAGGAAATTGGGGCCGGCGCGAGGTCCGAAGAGTGACTCCGTTGCGTCAGCGAACGCAGGATCGACAGTCGCATCTGGATCGGACCTGTAGATTATCCGGCGAGATTTGTCCGTCGCGGTCACCGCCACGCGATAGGTGTCGCCGTCTGTATGCGTGAAGTGGCGCTGAGCGAGCACCGGCAAGACATGATGTTGGATGTACGCAATGTCGAGCTGAAGGATCGTGAACCCGAACACCGACTCTGCGGGAACCGTTTGTGGTCGGGGTCCTGGCCCGAGCGCCGCGTTACGAATCGGCGCAACCAGAAGAGTCTCGTCTTGTAAGAACGCAGGCCTTGGGTCGAACGGTCGTAGCGCGTCGAAGTGGTCGAGCTCGCCCGCAAACTCGAGTCGCGCCTTTTCCAGCGAGGCTGGCCAAGGGGCATTCTCGAAGGTGTGCCTGGGCGCGTTCCACCGTCGCAACCGCAGACCTGTGCCCCCCGAATCCACAAGAAAGATCTCTGAAACGATCTGCGGGTGTTCGGCGGTATCAACCCATGAGTCGTACCGGGAGGAATATTGCTCCGACGCTCCGTCGCGTGCCGTGTCGGCGCCGACTTGAAGGCTCAGGAAGGCGCGTCCGATTTCGAAATCGAAGGCTTCTCGAAACTGAAGAGCAGCGTTTCGCAGGTTCCGCTGCATTCGTTCGCGCTCGGCAAGGCTCACTTGGCCGACCCAACGATATTGAAGTACTGCGAGTGCCGGCAGGAGCACCAGCAGGGCACACGTCAACAGAGTGAGGCCAGACGGCCGTGGAATCCTCACGCGGCCGAGTTTATCACGCTCGAAATCGCTGTAACACACTGATCAATAAGCTTTTACATTCTTAACAAACTCTTGCCCGCTATTACGACGGGGCCGCAATGGCCTACTTCCTACTGCGCACCGCTTGCTGACTACAATCACTCCGTGAACATAACCGTTGTGGGCGCGGGCATCATTGGCTGCGCCATTTCCCACGAGCTCGCTTCGCGCGGCGCGCGCGTTCACGTCGTCGATCCCCGCGGCGTCGGGCAAGGCGCGACGAAAGCGTCGGCCGGCATCCTCGCTCCCTACACCGAGGGCCATATCCCCTCGCTTTTGAGACTCGGCCTCAGTAGCCTGGCGCTATATGACGGCTTTGTCGATCGTGTGGCCGCCGAGTCGTCCTGCTCGATTGACTATGAGCGCTGCGGCACGCTGCAGGTCGCATTGAATGAGTCAGAAGATCCAAAGCTCGCCGAAATCGATCGAGACCTCAGTCGCCTGCGCGAACCCCACTCACTACTTAACGCGCAGGAGGCACGACACCTAGAACCGTCGCTGCCGGAAGGCGTTGTGTCGGCGCTTCAGATACCGTGTCAGGGCTACGTCGATGCAACCGCGCTTCTTGACGCCCTGGTCCGAGCATCGACAATTCGAGGCACGACGTTCTCGACGGCACGAGCTCAGGAGATCACGGCTGATGAAAGAACCGTGAAGCTCACGACTTCAGGCGGGACGATCGAAAGCGACGCCGTTGTTCTCGCCGCGGGTAGCTGGTCTTCGCAGCTCTTTCCCTCATTGTCTGCCGAGAGATCGGTGGGCGGACACTTCCAGGCTTCGACGACGACGCCCGCCGTGAAGCCGATTCGCGGGCAGCTCGTACATCTCGGCATGGCCAGTCGGCCAGCCTCGCGAGTCGTCTGGGGAGGGCAGTGCTACCTCGTCCCGTGGCGCGACGGTTCCGTGCTGGTGGGCGCTACCGTTGAAGACGTCGGGTTCAATGAAGACGCGACTCTCGCTGGCGTCCGACGGCTTCTGGATTCTGCGACGGAGCTCATGCCGGGCCTTGTCAACGCGGCATTTCGAGGGGTCCGTGTAGGTCTGCGGCCCGCGACGCCTGATGAGTTGCCGGTTGTCGGGGCTTCGTCCACAATGCGCAACGTGTTCTATGCGACCGGGCACTACCGAAGCGGCGTTCTGCTGGCGCCGTTGACCGCCGCTCTCGCGGCGGACCTCGTGCTCGACGGCTGCGCCCGTCCGGAGCTCGAGCTCATGCGGCCGAGCCGCTTTGGGCTGTGACCTCGGTCGTGCTCTCCACACACCGAAGACGTTGTGCGGATGGACTGGAGTTGGCGTGCGCCTGAAGCGGTTCTATAGCTCGCGCGAAGTGGCTGCGATGACTGGTTTGTCCGCTCGGCAGCTTCAGTGGTGGGATGAGCGTCGCGTGGTCTCAGCGGCTATCGCGACTCACAGAACCGCGGCGGGCGGCTATACCGAGCGCAGATACACACCACTTGACGTCCTGGAGCTCCAGGCGCTTTCGGATCTGCGCCAGCGAGGCTTCTCGATTCCAAAACTCCGGCGTCTACTGACGACGCTGCGTGACGTGTTTGGAATTCGCTTGTACGAGGCGATTGGCGAGGGAGGCCCGTTGACGCTCTACCTGAGCGGCGACGAGATCTACGCCCGCGCGAAAGACGGTGGACTCTTCAACCTCGACGAACCGACGCAACCTTTGTTGATGGTTGGTGAAGAACTGCCGCTGAGGCCGTTGACGGCGCGAACGCGAAGAAGGCGGACGACAACTCGATCGGACAGGCCGTCTCGAAGCCGTCGCCCGGTGGCGGAATAGAGCGCTATGTGATTGGAAAAATCTTCTCGAGATCGTCGGCCGGCCGCGCAATGACGTGAACGCCGACCAGCTCGCCGACACGTCGGGCCGCCGCGGCTCCGGCGTCGGTGGCCGCCTTCACGGAACCCACATCGCCTCGGATGATCGCGGTGACCAACCCGGCATCGACTTTCTGCCAGCTCACGAGTACGACGTTGGCAGTCTTCAGCATCGCGTCGGCAGCTTCAATCATGCCGACGAGACCACGGGTCTCGATCATGCCGAGCGCGTCGCCGATGTCCACCTTCTCGTGTGCCAACTGAGAGTCCTTCCGCTGCGAGGCCGCCATCTTACCACCCCTGTCGCTTCCGCAGGTCCGTGATGTGCGCGAGGTGATGGCGAGAGTGCCACGAATAGTCTTGCAATTGGTAATCGAGCGTCATCGATTTTCCGTGCTCCGGGTGGACGAAAGACCGCGACCAGAGTTCGGGGGCCATCACACGATAGATCGCGACCCACCGTGCATGGATGCCATCGATGAGATCGAGTGACACGGCGACCGGGAGCCGCATGTCCGCAAGCGTGGACCACGCGTTCTCGTCGTACGGCTTGATCGTGGGCACGTCCTCGGTGAGCGCCAACTTGATGCGGGTGAGGCCATTCATGTGGCTATCGGCGACGTGGTGCACGACCTGCCGAACGGTCCAGCCACCTGGCCTGTACGGTGTGTCGAGTTGTCGATCGTCGAGGCCGCCGACGGCGGCGCGCATTTTTCGGGGGAGTGTTGCGATGTCGTCAATCGCAGCGCTGCGCGTGGCATCTGTGGCGGGCGTCACCAGCGAGAGACGCCCGATCGGGTATCTCAGGTCAATTTCCATTGGATATTCTTACATCGAATGCTAATGAGTCTCGTCGTCGCCGAAGGACCGTTGCTCGAGCAGATCCTCGACCTGACTTATCCCATTTGGCACGAAGGGCTGACCCGCCGAGCCTATGGACAGTGGAATGCCGCCCAGATGCGTACGCTCTGGGGCCGAGAGCACCTTCATCGTTTCGCGCTTCTCGATGACCGCGGGCGAATCCTTGCTACCGCCAAACGGTATCGTTACGACATCCGACTTGACGGTCGTGACGGCTGGATGAGCGGACTCGGCGCCGTATTCACGCCGCCGGATCATCGAGGCCATGGATACGCCGGGCAGCTCATCGAGCGCTTGCTCGATCGGGAGCGCCGCGATGGTGCGCTGATGGCCTCGCTGTTTTCGGAGATCGGCGCTGCGTTCTATCAGCGGCTCGGTTTCACGGTCGTGCCATTCGACGAAGTCACCGTTCGAGTGACTCGCAAGGCCGGGGCGCCGGCGATGCTTGTGCGGGGAGGTGACGAACGGGACCTCCGGGCGCTCGCAGATCTCCATCAGACTCGATCGGCAGGCGCACGCTTCGCACTGCGGCGTGACCGATCGATGATTCAGTACGCGCTGACGAAGAAGCGCGTGTTCGCAGGGCTCAGCGCTCTCGGCACGCGCCAGGCCGAATTCTTCGTGGCGGAGGAAGGCGCCTCCGCCGTGGCATACGCGATCTTAGCGGTAAATCAGCACGGATGGACGCTCGAGGAGGCTGGCGACCGCGATCCAGCCGGGGCACGGATCGGCGCGATGTTGCAGGTCCTGGTTGCACGCGAGCCAACGCAGTCGGCCGCGCTCATCCGCGCGTGGTGGCCGAGGGGTATGGCGGTCCCACCACAAGTCGAGCTGACCGATCGAACCCAGGCCACCGATCTCTTCATGGTGCGCCCTCTTGCGGATCTGGCTATGCCGGCGCGAGCTGAGGACGTCTTCTATTGGAGGAGTGACTACTTCTAGCTGGTAGCTGGTAGCTGGTAGCGGGTGGCTTGTGAGTTGGCTCTCTTGGGAGTTGGGAGTTGACTACCGTTCCACCACCCGAAGGTCGATGGTCTTTGTCTCGCCGTCGCGCAGCGGGAAGGTTGTTGCCTTTTCCTTCATGAGAGCCAAGAACTCGGGGTCCTGGGACTCGCCGTCTTCCAGATAATCAACGGCGACCGCGAGGTAACGCGCGTCCTGCGGCAGTCCCCGCACGCTGAAACCGCCCTGCTGGTTGGCCGATGCTGAGCGCACGTAGCGCGACGGAAAGGTCCACCGCGTCGGCTCGGCTGCGAAGACGAGGACGTCGTAGTCCTTCGCCGGCTGGCCCCCCAGTGTCGCGACGCCGTTCACTTCGGTGATCCGATCGGTCAAGACGATGCGTGCGCCGGTGATCTGTTCCGTGCCGCGGAAATCAAGCGGCGTATCGATGACGTCAGTGCCGTTGATCACGATCGACTTGAGTGCCCATTGTTGGGGCAGACCGTCCACACGCAGGCTGTGTGAACCGACTAGTGACGCGAGCCGGAATGTCCCATTTGCCGCCACGCGCGAGTTTCGTCCCGCCCCGGTGCCAGGCGATCCACTTGTGGCGCGTGCGGTTACTTGCAAATTGCCGAGCGTCGGCGGCGTCGAGGTTCCCTCGGCGACCACCGTCCCTTCGATTGATGCACCGCGGGTTGTCGCGACCGAAAGGCCCACGACGTCCTCGGCGCCGACAACGACTGGAAGGGACGCGACTTCGGGTTCGGCGTTCGCACCGCGAGACGCAGCGTTGGGCCCTCCGGGCCCGGCCCGAACGCTGAGGACATACGATCCGGGTGCGACGTTGACAATTGTGAACGAGCCGCCGGCCGACACGCGTCCTGCTGCGCCCATCATTATCGGAGCCTCGTTCGTGTCTGCGGCTCCAACTAGGGCGACAATTCCGCCGGTGAGCGCTGATCCGCTCGAGGTGACAACCGAACCAGAGACCCGCACTGTCCGCACCGGTTGCAATGCGAACGTGACGTTGTTCTGTTCCTCTCCAGCTCCAAGCGAAATCCGCTGTGCCTCCACGACATTGCCCGTGCCTGGGAAGTATGTCGGCGCGAAGTTCGTTTGATCGTTTGAGGACTCGAACGGGTTGGCGCGCAGCGTCGCACTGACGTAGTAATCACCGGGGGCGAGACCGTAAAGTCTGAACGCGCCGGTGTCGTCGCTTTCGTCCGCAACGCCCACCGAAACAAGCCGGCGGCGTCCCTCCACTACCTGGCTCCTGAGCACTTGCACTCGTGCGTTCGCAAGCGGATCGCCGAAGTCGTCCAGCACACGGCCGGTGATGGCGCCACCGCGCTGGAGGGAAAAGTTGGCAGCGCCGAATCGCTGAGCCTCCACGATCTCGAGTGGAGCCACGGTCTCGTGGGCGCGGTGTTGTCCGAGCCGCTGTGTCACGAATCCGGGCTTCGATGCCGAAAGTATCCATTGCCCGGCCGGAAGGTCCCTCAGCTCGAATCGGCCGTCCGCGTCGGTGGACGCGAGTCGGGCCTGTGGTGCCCCGCCTGCCGTCGCGCGAATCTGCGCGCGTCGAACCGGGGCTCCAGTATCGGCAGCCACCACTCGCCCTCGAATAGATGCGGTACCGGTGGGAAGGTCGCCTCGTCCGCGAAACGTGAACCCGCGGCCGCTACGCCCTTGTTGCCCCTGTCCTCCGCCTCCAGCACTGGCGCCGCCTTGAACAGCTCCGCCGCCCACACTCTGTCCACCCGCGCGCTGCGCGAGGAGCAGAGTAGGCGCGACAGTCGCACTGAACGCGAGCACGAGGGCGAGGCTCAAAGGTCGCACGTCGCCAGTATAGACGCGCGAAACGAGCGCCGGGTTGTCCGGTGTAGGGGCGGGTCTTGCTTTCTAGGGCCCGCTTCCCAGTTGGGTTCAAAAATACCAGGACCCTGGCCTACGAATGACTCTTCACGATTCGGCGCGCGGCGAGCCTGCCGCTAGTCCCCGTCATGAAGCCTCCAGGATGCGTGCCGGCTCCACAAAGATACAGTCCGCGAACAGGGCTCTCGTACCGCGCGTGGCCAAGTAACGGCCGCATCGTGAACAGTTGGTCGATCGCCAGCTCCCCGTGAAAAATGTGACCACCTGCGAACCCGAATTGGCTCTCGAGCTCCGCAGGCGTGATGACCTGTGCCGCGACAACCAACGACCTGACTCCCGGCGCGAATCGCTCAAGCACCCTCAGCACGCTGGACAACAAGGAGTCCTTTGATGTGCTCCACTCCGATCCGCGCAGTGCGTAAGGCGCGTAGTGCACATAGACCGACGCAACATGCGCACCTGCCGGTGCAAGCGCGGGATCCAGGATTGAAGGTATCGTGATGTCGAGCCACGGTTCGGCTGAAGGCAGGCCGTACTTTGCGTCATCGAAGGCTCGTTCGAGGTAGTCGAGTTCGGGGCCAACGTGGATGCGCCCCGCCAAGGACTCCACGCCATCGCCAACCCCGTGAAATTTTGGCAAACCCGACAGCGCAAGGTTGACCTTTGCCACGGTTCCGGAGGCCCGGTAGTGGCGCATCTTCATCGTCAAGTCGGGTGTCAGCTCGGTCGGGTCTATCAACTTCAGGAACGTCGTCTTCGGGTCGACTGCCGACACGACAACACCCGCCTTGATGTCCTGCCCCCCGACGGTGACTCCAATGACCTGCTCGTCACGAACGAGAATCTGTTCAACGGCTTGGCCTACTCGAATCTGTGCACCAGCCGCGGTCGCGGCTGCCGCCATGGCCTGTGTCATTGCGCCTGGTCCGCCTCGGATACGCAACGGTGCTGCTGCGAGGGTCCGGTGGGCTTCGCGCATCAACAACACAAGCGCGCTTCCGGCCGACCGTGGTCCGAGCATCGTTCCCGACACGCCAGGCGCCGCAATCGTCGCTCGCAGCAGGTCGGTCTCGAACCATTCGCGGACGAGATCCGCCACCGGCATCGTCAAGCACCGGAGCAGCCTGTACTCGTCGCGTTGGCCAAGCCCGCGGAACGCGCGTCCGGCTTTGAGCAGACTCCAGAGGTCGCCCCCTGTTGGGTGATCGATGTCTGGCGGGGGGCCGTTGAACGTCGTCGCCAACACGGCCGCTGTGCGACCGAGGGTTTCCCGAAAATCGACGAACCTGCCAGCATCCTTCGCGCTGCGCCGCCCAACGCTCTTCGCGCTCTTTTCGATGTCACGACCGAGCACGAGGGGCGGACCGTCCTCGGTGACTGCACACACTTCAGTGTTCGAAAAGAGATACTCGATCCCTCGCGCCTTCAAATCCATGTCGCCCGCGATTTGCGCGTGAAGCAAGACGTCATGCGATAGCGTTGGGCACCGAAAGCCGGGGTGCACATCGCCGGTCACCGCGCCCCCGCCTACGTAGGGCCCACGCTCGATCACAAGCGGCTTGAGTCCGGCCTTCGCGAGATAGAAGGCTGCCGTGAGCCCGTTGTGACCCGCCCCGATGATGACTACCTTCTGCATCTCACTGCTTGCCGCTGGCAACGCCGAACGGCTAACGCCAGTCCGCCAGAATCTTCGTCGCCGCATTGCGACCCGGCGCGCCCATGATTCCGCCCCCGGGATGAGTAGCCGAACCGCACATGTAGAGATTCGACACCGGCGTCCTGTACTGAGCCCACCCGGGGACTGGGCGCAAGAAGAAGAGTTGTTCGAGGGTCAACTCACCCTGAAAAATGTTCCCTTCCGACAATCCCCATTCGCGTTCGAGGTCGAGCGGAGTGAGCACCTGTCGATGTCGGACGATCTGGCGGATGTTAGGTGCGTACTCAGCAAGCGTGTCGACGACCAAATCGCCAAGTGTCTCGCGCAGTTCGTCCCACGTGCCGCTGCTCAGGTGGTAGGGCGCATACTGCACGAAGCACGACATCACGTGCTTTCCTGGCGGCGCAAGGCTCGTATCCGTGAGCGAGGGGATGACAATGTCGATGTATGGCTTGCGAGAGATGCGTCCGTATTTCGCATCGTCGTAGGCGCGCTCCATGTAGTCGACACTGGGAGAGATGGAGATCGCGCCGCGCAGGTGCGGCCCTGAGCCTGGCAAACACGTGAAGTCGGGCAGCCCGTCGAGGGCGAGGTTCACCTTGGCGGACGATCCACGGAACTTGTAATGATGGATTCCATCAACGAAGTCGTCCGGCAGAGTCGTGGGGTCTAGCAGGCGAAGAAACGTCAGGCGCGGATCAAGGCTCGACGCGACGATGTTGGCGAGTATTTCGTCACCGTTCTCGAGCACCACCCCTGCCGCCTTGTTTTCGCGAACCAGGATCTTCTCGACTCTCGCCTGAGTTCGAACTTCGACGCCAGCTTGGCGAGCTGCGCCGGCGATGGCAGCCGAGATTGCACCAGTGCCGCCGCGAGCGAGTCCCCACGACCTGAAGGCGCCGTCGATCTCCCCCATGTAGTGATGCAGCAGCACGTATGCCGTGCCGGGCGACCGCACGCCCAGAAATGTCCCAATGATGCCCGACGCCGACATCGTGGCCTTCAACACGTCGGTCTCGAACCACTGATCGAGGAAGTCGATGGCGCTCATCGTCATCAATTGGACTTGGTTGTATTGGTCCTGACGCGACAGGCGCCGAAACCGCTGCAACACGGCCAGCAGCTGCTTCAGTCCGCGTGGATCGAGAGACGCTGGATCTGGTGGCAGCATGCTGAGGATCGGTTTGACGAACCTTCCCATCTCGACCATCGCGCGGCCGTACTCATCGTAGGCCTCCGCGTCGAGGCGGGAATGCCGGGCAATCTCGCGCCGCGTCTTCGCGTGGTCATTGACTCGCCAGAGGTAGTCGCCGCTCGGCATCGGCGTGAACGTGCCATCGAGCGGAAGGATCTCGAGGCCGTGTCGGGGCAGGTCGAGCTCGCGAATGATCTCGGGCCTGAGCAGTGAAACGACATATGAGCAGACCGAGAAGTGGAATCCCTTGAAAACCTCCTCGGTCACGGCGGCACCCCCGAGCACGTGTCGGCGCTCTAGAACGAGCACGCGGCGGCCGGCGCGTGCCAGGTAGGCGGCGGCCGTCAGTCCGTTATGGCCCCCGCCGATCACGATGACGTCGTACTTCACTGCGAGATTCTATAATCCGCTCGTGCCAGTCGGGACGCCCTTTCACGAACGAACGTTCGCGCTGTGCGAATCGCTCAACTACCGCGAATGGTCTGGATACTTCGCCGTAAGCGCGTACGAAACGCACCACGAGCACGAATACAACGCGATCCGCAACGCCGCGGCGCTCATCGACATCTCACCGCTGTTCAAATACCTCGTAGCAGGCCCAGATGCCGAGCGGCTCGTCAATAGAGTCATCACGCGCGACGTGGGCGGGATGGCTATCGGCCAGGTCTTCTACACGCCGTGGTGCGACGAACAGGGCGCCGTGATCGACGACGGCACCGTGACCCGGCTCGGTGAGCAACGTTTTCGATGGACGGCGGCCGATCCGAGCTTGCGCTGGTTTCAACAGAACGCCGCTGGGATGAACGTCTCGATCGAAGACATTTCTGAGCAGACCGCCGCGCTCGCGCTGCAGGGCCCGACCTCGGCGAGCGTGCTGCGTGCCTGCGCGGACGCCGATGTCAACGCGCTGAAGTACTTTCGCGCCACCACCGGCAGCATCGCCGGCGTGCCGGTTGACATTTCCCGTACTGGCTACACGGGCGATCTTGGTTACGAGATTTGGGTGCCGGCCGGCTCTGCGCTGGTCGTCTGGGATGCGCTGGTGCGGGCTGGGCAGTCGTTCGACCTCATGCCTGTAGGCATGCTCGCGCTCGATGTGGCACGTGTCGAGGCGGGGCTGTTGCTGATAGACGTGGACTTTTGCGGGAGCAAGAAGGCACTGATCCCCGCTCAGAAGTACACGCCCCTCGAAATGGGTTTGGGTCGTCTCGTACAGCTCGACAAAGGTCCATTCGTTGGTCGTTCGGCTCTTGCGGCGGAGCGCGAGCGAGGACCCAGACGCATGATCGTTGGTCTCGAGGTCGACTGGGCCGACGTTGAATCGCTCCACGAAAGAGCCGGTCTGCCGCCTCTGGCGCCATCGGCAGCATCGCGCGTCGCGGTTCCCGTATTGGGCGACGGGCGACAGGTGGGGCGTGCGACCACCACAGCATGGTCGCCGTCCCTGAAGCGTCTGATTGCGATTGCGACGCTTGACGTTCAGTATTCCGCAGTGGGCACGAGCCTGCAGTTCGAGATCACGATTGAGGGTGTACGCCACCACGTTGGAGCAACGGTAGTGCAGACCCCGTTCTTCAACCCGCGACGGAAAACAGCGACACCGCCACTCTAGCGAGCAGTCGTTGGCGCCTCTTGGTTCTTCCCTGTCGTTCGGCTTCAGGTTCGAGCGCGACGTGCTGCGATGAATGACCTGATGCACAGCACAACGAAGAGGGCTGTGAGGAACGCCATCGCTCCTTGAGAAAACTCAGCCGCAAAGGATCGCGACCCAAGCGGTGCACTGAGCAGCCTGACGAGCGCGCCCGCCATGCCGATGAGTGCCACCGCCGCTGCGGCGTGCATCGCGTGCTTTCGCAGGTGCTCTCTTCGCGAGAGATGGCCCAGGACGCCAAGAATCACCCCAAAGATCGCCGGAATCAGCGCAGTCGCGCTGCGGGCGCCCGTGAGGACGTAGCTGCACACGCCCAGGATGATGAGGAGCACGCTGAAAAGAACGGTGGTGGAGGCCATGCGGGGAATTGTAACGACTTTCGGCCCGGATGCCGGGTAGAATCCGGGCCTCTTACCGAGGAGGACCATGATTCCAGAACGCTACGCACCCACGACGTATGCGCTGTTCCGTATCGTGATCGGGTTCTTGTTTCTCTGCAACGGTTTGCAGAAGATGTTTGGACTGTTTGGCGGTCCGGCTGCTCCAATGGGGAGCTTGCCGGGCGTGGCCGGGATAGTTGAAACCATCTGCGGCTTGCTAGTCATGCTCGGATTGGTGACGAAGCTCGCGGCGTTTCTCGCAAGCGGCGAGATGGCTGTGGCCTATTTCCTCGTTCATCAGCCACTTGGAGCCCTGCCGATCGAAAACATGGGCGAGCGTGCAGCGTTTTACTCCTTTGCGTTCCTGTACATCGCGTCGCGCGGCCCAGGCATTTGGTCCATCGACAGCTTCAGACGGTCCGCGAAGTGAACCTAGGCTGGGAGCAACTATGACCACTGCTGCAACCATGACACGTCGCCGACGGGTGCTGGGGACGGCCGTAATCCTCGCCATCGCCGCAATCCCGGTGGCGGCTCAGGTCCGGATCGTTCAGACGAATTCTGCCGGCAACAACATCCATCTAATCGATCCCGCGACGAATAGCATCGTCGGCGAGATCACAGGCATACCCATCAACCACGGTGCGGCGGCGTCTCCCGACGGCCATCGCCTCTACTTCAGCGGCGAGGCCGAGCAGTCACTGCACGTCGTGGACGGCAAGACGCTGCATTCGACGAAAATGATCCCGCTGAGCGGTCGCCCGAACAACATTTCGATCAGCAAGGACGGATCGCGCGTATACGTGGGAATCGTCTCGGCGCCTGGGGCGATCGACGTCATCGATACGACATCGCTCGAGCGAGTAAAGAGCATTCCCACAAGGGGCGGCATTCATAACGTCTACGTCACACCCGACGGCAAGCACGTGGTCGCCGGATCGATCGCTGGCAAGCTGATGACGGTGATCGACCAGAAGACGGACGAGCCGCTCTGGACGCTCTTCCAGGAGGGCGTGCGCCCGATCGCCTTCGAAACGAACACCGACGGGTCGACGAAGCGGCTCTTCGTGCAGCTCTCCGACTTCCACGGCTTCGCGATTGTGGACTTCGCCCAGCGCAAGGAAGTTGGTCGCGTCACCCTGCCGAACGATATCCCGGCGGAGAAAGTGGACAAGGGCCCGTTCAATGGGTCGCCATCGCACGGCCTCGGTGTCTCGCCGGACGGCAAGACGCTCTGGGTTACCAGCAGGCCAAATGCGCGCGTCTACGTCTATTCGCTGCCAGACTTGAGGCTTCTACCGGAGGTCATCGACCTCGGGGGACGTCCTGACTGGGTCACATTCACGCCAGACAGCAAGCGTGTCTACATCGCCACTGAGAACACCGACTCTGTGGTCGCAATCGACGTGACGTCACGGAAAGAGGTCACGCGAATCAAGGTGGGCCGGTCGCCAAAGCGGAACATCACCGTCACGATGCGTTAACAGAGCCCCGGAGGCTATCGTGCCCGTTACTTGCGGCCGAGCGTTGTAGTGAGGTAGTCCGTGAGGATGTCGGCCTCGCCCTCCTTCAACGACGCACCGTACTCAACCATTGTCACTACGACGTCTCGCCACTGCTCCTTCGTGTAGTAGCCCCGCAGCTTGGTGACTTCGCTGAGGTCGTGGCACGTGGTGCACGAGGCCTGCAGGATCCGTTTCCCCTGGCCATCCGGGAGCTCGTCGCCCGGAGCCCTGGCGGACGGCGTCGACGCGAAACCGATCACGAACAGCCAGAGCAGGGCGCAGGCCACCCGCAGCCAGGTCATTCAAGACATTGTACTGGCCTGGCTCAAGCCAGGCGGCGTGGCGCTACGTGTCATTCGGATCTCGAGTCCTGAGTCCCGAGTCCATGGCCCCCGCTCCCGGGTCGCGAATATCAAGGCCGACCGCGCGCATCAGGGCGATCGCATTGCTGCGAGTCACCGGGCCCGGTTTCACGGTGTAGTCGAAGCGCAGCTCGCCCTGTTCGAACCAGTCATCGAAGTGAACATTGCTGGCGTGAGGCGACAACGCATCGGCGATCGAGGTCAATGCGAGATCGTGCGTTGTGATCAAGCCAATGCCGCCCCGCTCGAGAAGGCTACGAAGGATCCCGGACGCCCCAACCAATCGGTCGTGCGAGTTGGTTCCGTGCAGCAGTTCGTCGAGCAGGAACAGGAGCGGTATGGGCCCAGCAGCCAGATCCGCCAGCTCGCGAATACGCGTGACCTCAGCGTAGAAACGGGATCGCCCCTCCTGGAGAGAATCCTGAATTCTCAGTGTCGCGCCAACGGTGAGCGGTGACAGGCGAAGTGATGTCGCGCGAACTGGAGCACCCGCTAGCGCTAGTACAGCGTTCACGCCCGTCGTTCGGAGAAGCGTGCTCTTCCCGGACATGTTCGACCCGCTGACAATGAGGAGCCGCTGGTCCACCGAGAGCCGCACGTCGTTGCGCACCATACGTGACGCTGGAAGAAGAGGATGCCCGAGACCGCGGCCGTCGTACAACGCCTCTTGCCGCGCCTCGCCGCGGCCCTCGGAGTTCGCCACAATCTCGGGGAAGGGGTCTGCCGGGTGCTCGAAGCGATAGGCTGACAGCGAGGCGAGCGCCTCGAATTCGCCGACAGCTCGAAGCCAACGGAGAATATGCTGGCCATGAGCGGCGCGCCAGCCCTCGATCGCCCACGCAACGTGTGTTCCCCACATCAGAGCGAGCGCCACGGGCGCGAAGATCATGTTGTGCTGCCAGTCGTGCATTTCGATCAGGCGTCTGAGCCTGCGAATGGCAACGGATGCTCGAACGCCTTGTCCTTCGATCTCGAGACGCAAGGCCGCCAGCTTTGGGCTGGCAAACGACTCTCGTTCGAGTTGCTCCAGCAGGTGCGAGAGCACATCGAGATTACGCGCTGGACCGTCCGCGGCGTGAAGCACCTTCCTGATGCGCTTGGAGCGTGGGGTGGAGAACAGGCTTTGCACGATAAGCATCGTGATGAGCGCGCGTGGGTCGTCTGTGAGCGCCGCCACGATGGCCGATGCAACCGTACCCGCCGTGATAAAAAGGGCCGCAAACCGCACCCAGGGTGGAGAGAGCACGACAGGACCTCCCGCCCACGACACGAGCCTGTCGCCGTCGACACCGGCTCGGATCTCGGCTCCCGCCAGCGATAGCTTCTCGCGCAGGTCAAGTGCAGGGGTCAGCTCCCTTATGGCATCCTGGCGGGCTCGAATCTCTCCGGGCACCGCCGGCGTCTTCAGCCACTCGGCCAACGTCGCCTCGCCTGGACGCGTCCGGGCGATTGTGAGCAACTCGAACAGCGAACCAGCTCCGAAGAGGTCGAGGTCATTTGCATAGGGGTGTCGATCATCGCGAAATCGGTCGCCTGGTTCTCCAGTGCCGTGCCACCGGTCTTCGACTCGCGCGAGTCCGCGTCCGTAAAAAGAGATGGCCCGGCTGGCGGCCTCGCGAGCGCGAATGACTCGATCGTGGCGCACCATCAGGGCGGCGAACACGATCGCCGGCAGCAGAAACCACCAGCCGGCGATCCACCCGGTCCACACCAGGATGCCCATGAGCGTCGTTCCACCCAAAATCACGAGACGCGCCGCGGCCAGGCGGACGTCCGCGCGGCTGAGTTCCTGATGTGTGTCCCGGCGCTGCTGCAGGCGTGAGTCGTATTCGGTCGCCGGGTCGTGAGACACGCCTTATTGTGGTGCACGGCGGGGGGGTGGGGATCGGGGATCAGGGATCCGGGCGCACGAATTATGTTATAGTACAAAACATAGTTGGTATCGAAACAAAATAAGATCATAGTTGGTTCCACCGCGACGGCCCTCGCCGCCTCAATCGAAGACGCAATTCAGGGCCGGCGACTTGGCGTTGATCAATTACTCCCCACGATTCGTGCGCTCGCCGCGAGTCTCAAGGTCAGCCCCGCCACCGTAGCCGCCGCATATCGCGTCGTCCAGGCCCGCGGCCTCATCGCCGGGCAAGGTAGACGGGGCACGCGCGTGCGAGCTTCCATTTCCGCCGTTCATGCGCCGGTCGCGTCACACGTGCCCGACGGAGCTGTCGATCTCGCGAGTGGCAACCCCGACCCGGCATTGTTTCCGCCGCTCGGGCCGGCGCTGCGGGCCATGAGCACGAGGCCGCACATGTACGGCGACCCGCTCCAGCTCAGGGCTCTGCTCGCGTTCGTGGGAGGAGAGTTCGATGCCGACGGCATCGCCTCCGACGCGCTGGTCATTGTCGGGGGAGCGCTCGACGGCATCGAACGCATCCTGCGTGAGCACCTTCGGAAAGGTGACCATCTGGCGCTCGAGGATCCGACGTTACCGGCGCTGATCGATCTGGTCCGCGCGATGGGTTATACGCCGGAGCCCGTCGCCCTGGACGATGAAGGTCCAATGCCAGAGGCTCTCCAGGTGGCGCTTCGACGACGGGCGCGGGCGCTCGTCCTAACGCCGCGAGCGCAGAATCCGACCGGAGCGGCCCTTACCTCGAGGCGCGCCGCCGACCTGAGGAGAGTGCTGCACAGGTTTCCAGACGTCCTTGTCGTCGAAAATGACGCAGCGAGTCCAATCGCCCACGTACCGGCCGTGTCGGTGTGCGGAGACTCCACCGTACATTGGGCAGTTGTCCGAACAACGTCCAAATTCCTTGGTCCGGATCTCCGTCTGGCGGTTGTTGCCGGAGATCCGCTGACAATCGGTCGAGTGCAACGCCGGCAAGCCGTGGGCGCCCGGTGGGTGAGTCACTTGCTTCAACGACTGACGCTGGAACTATGGTCCGACCCGGCGAGCGGTCGCCTTTTGGCTCGGGCCGCGGAGATCTACGCGCAGCGCCGATCCACGCTCGTCGGCGCGCTGGCCACGCAAGGGATTGATGCTTCGTCCCGCTCGGGATTCAACGTGTGGATTCCGGTTCGCGACGAAGGCGCAACGGTACGGGCCCTTGCCGAACGCGGATGGGCGGTAGCCGCTGGAGAGCGTTTCCGGCTCTCTAGCCAGCCCGGTATCAGGGTTACCGCCGCTGCGCTCGTCCCTCACGACGCGCAACGGTTCGCCGCAGATCTCGCCGCGATTCATCGTCCAGCAGCTGCGGTGTTTGCGTGACTCCTTCCTTGATGGCTGTGTTGAGGAACCGGATCAGCGGAGCGATGGCGCGGAATGTCTTGATCAGTTCTGGATAAAAGGCCGGGCTCGTCGCGAACTCTGGCTTGAGCTCGCGGAAGGCAAGGAACTGCTTGAACTGCAGGTAGTGCGCGGCTGGATGTTCCTTCGCGTAACCGCGCGGCACTCTCGAGAGTCGCAACCCCTCGAGCTTTCCCACAGCGTTCGTGAACGCACGTGCCGTTACGATTCGCTGCAGGCGTGGATGCGTCGACGCGATGTACTCACGCACCGCATGAAGCGTAGGACTGGGCGGCATGTACAAGCCGCCCCCGATCCACAGCCATCCAGGAGCAATTTCCATGTACAGGCCCGCTCCTTCGTGGCGAGGAACGCCGCGGGGTGGAAAGACGACTGCCGCGTTCGTCTTGAGCGGCGTCTTGTCCTCGCTGAAGCGTGTGTCTCGATAGATGCGATAGAGCGAGACTTTCGGGTCTGCGATGAGGTCTGGGGCGAACGCGGGCAGGTCCTGTGCGATGCGTCCGATCAACTCGATGAGCGGTTCGCGCACCTGCCGCTCGTAGGCGGCTTTGCGAGCCCGGAACCACTCGCGGTCGTTATTGCGCTTGAGTGCCCGGAGAAACGAGAGGGTCTTCGGTGTGAATGGCGATGTCATGTGCAGCTCTTTGCGAGGTGGGTCCAGAGAACCAGGATCGACGCTACGGATACTACAATCGATTGTTATGCCTTCTGTTCTCACGGCAGATATGCGTTCAGCCCTCGCAGCGAACCTGCATGCGCTTCTTGGCGAACGTTCTACGACGAACCCGACACAGATCGAGCACCACAGCCACAGCGAATCGTGGCATGCCGCAGGCGATCCGGATGTCGTCGTGTTTCCGTTGACGACCGACGAGGTAAGCGCGGTCGTACGATGTGCCGCTCGATTTGACGCCCCCATTGTGCCATTCGGCGCGGGTTCATCGCTCGAGGGACACGTGAATGCGGTCGCCGGCGGCGTATCGATCGATCTGTCCCGCATGAACCGTGTGCTCCGGGTCAGCGTCGACGACCTGGACGTCACGGTGGAGGCGGGGGTCACCCATCGGCAATTGAACCGAGCGCTCGCCAATACCGGAGTCTGCTTCTGGGTTGACCCCGGCGCTGACGCGACGATCGGGGGCATGGCTGCCACTGGCGCCTCGGGCACAACAACCGTTCGCTATGGAACGATGAGGGAGACGGTGCTGGGCTTGACCGTCGTTCTTGCCGACGGAAGAGTCATTCGAACAGGTGGGCGCGCGCGCAAGTCTTCGGCGGGATACGACCTGACGCGTCTATTCATTGGGTCCGAAGGCACGCTCGGCGTAATTACCGAGGTGACGGTTCGCGTTCACGGTTTGCCCGAGGCCGTGTCGGCAGCAGTCTGCGCGTTCGACTCCATGGCAGGCGCTGTGCAGACAGCGATGACGACGATCCAGCTCGGGATTCCAGTCGCGAGGATTGAGCTGCTCGACGAAGTGCAGATCGACGCGGTCAACCGCTACTCGCATCTGTGCAATGCGGTCAAGCCCACACTGTTCTTCGAGTTTCATGGAACGAGCACGACCGCCGTCGCCGAGCACGCAACGACCGTTCAAGAGATCGCGGCCGAACACGGCGGCTCCGATTTCCGATGGTCCACCACGACCGACGATCGGGCAAAGCTGTGGCACGCTCGGCACAATACGCTGCCTGCGGCTCGCGCCATGCGCCCAGGCGGCAAGCCATGGGTCACCGACGTCTGCGTGCCAATCTCGAAGTTGGCCGACTGCATCCTCGAAACAAAGCGCGACCTCCAGGCGTCACGCGCTTTCGCGCCGCTCGTTGGTCACGTCGGGGACGGCAACTTCCACTTGAACTTCATTCTCGACCCCGAGGACTCAGCCGAACTCGCCGAGGTCAAAGATCTCAACGCTCGTCTCGTGCGCCGCGCGCTGGCCATGAGTGGAACCTGCACTGGAGAGCACGGCATTGGCCTCGGCAAGATTGGATACCTGATGGAAGAGCATGGCGAGGCGGTGGAGGTGATGCACGCGATCAAGCGAGCGCTCGATCCGGAGAACCGCATGAATCCAGGGAAGATTTTTGCACGCTGAGCCCTGACTACTGAGCCTTGAGCCGGATAAGATGTCACGCTGACGATGGCACGAAAGGCAAGTACGTCGACTCCTTCGCTCTTCGATCTTCCAGACGCACCAGATTCACCGGCGCCGCCGCGACCGCCGGGCGGGAGCTCCATCGAGGGAGTGCCGCTGCACGAGGCCGCCCAAAGCCGATATCTGAATTACGCGCTGTCTGTCATCACATCACGCGCCTTACCAGATGTCCGCGACGGGCTGAAGCCGGTTCAACGCCGCATTCTGTACACGATGTGGCAACAGAACCTGACGGCAGACGTCAAACATCGCAAGTGCGCGAAGGTGGTGGGCGATGTCATGGGCAGCTACCACCCGCACGGCGACGCCGCACTGTACGAAACGCTCGTGAGGATGGCGCAGCCGTTTTCGCTCCGCTATCCGCTGATCGACGGGTCGGGCAATTTCGGATCACTCGATGGCGACTCCGCGGCGGCGATGCGCTACACGGAATGCCGGCTCGCTCGGATCGCTGACGAGATGCTGGGCGAGATTGATCAACGAACGGTGCCCTTTCGCCCCAACTACGACGGCACGAAGACGGAGCCCGTCGTGTTGCCCGCGCGGATCCCGAACCTCCTAGTCAACGGCACGACGGGCATCGCGGTGGGCATGGCGACCAATGTTCCGCCTCACAACCTAGGTGAGGTGTGCAGCGCGCTCGTCAAGCTGCTCGACAACCCAGACCTGAGTAGCGTCCAGTTGTGCCGGTACGTCAAGGGACCGGATTTTCCAACCGGCGGCCAGATTCTGAACTCAGCCGAGGAGCTGAAGGAGATCTACAAGACCGGGTCAGGCACGATCCGCCTGCGCTCGACGTGGGAGGAAGGGCCCGCCTCGCGCGGCAGCCAGACGGTCTACGTCACGAGCATTCCATACGCCGTGAACAAAGCCACTCTTGTTGAGCGGATCGCTGACGTCGTGCTGTCACGAAAGCTGCCGCCGCTCGTCGACGTCAAGGACGTCTCGACCGACGACGTGCGGATCGAACTGGAGTTGAAGAAAGACGCCGATCCTCGAATGGTCATGGCGTATCTCTTCAAGAACACGTCGCTTCAGTCGAACGTCATCGTCAACCTGACCTGTTTGATCCCCACCGAGAATCCGGAAGTCGGTAGGCCAGAGCGCCTGGACCTGCGGGCAATCCTGTCGCACTTTCTCCACTTCCGCCTCGAAGTGGTCACCAACCGGCTCGAGCACGAACTGGATGCGCTCAAGCGCCGAATACACGTTCTGGAGGGCTTCGAGAAGGTTTTCGATGCGCTCGACGAGATCATCAGGCTCATTCGAAAGTCGGACGGCAAGGCCGACTCGGCCGAGAAGATCATGAAACGTTTCGGCCTGGACGCGGAACAGACCGACGCGATTCTCGAGCTGAAGCTGTACCGACTCGCGCGTCTCGAGATCCTGGTCATTCAGAACGAGCTAGCCGACAAGCGCAAGCGAGCGCGGCAGATCACCGGTCTCCTGAAGGACGAGGACGGTCGCTGGAAGCTGGTTCGTGACGAGATCGGCGAGATTCAGGAGAGGTACGCGAAGGGTGACAAACGCCACACCGTGATCGAGGCTGCGGAGGAGGTCGCCTTCACAGAAGACGATTTCATCGTCGATGAAGACAATGTCGTGATCGTGTCGCGCGATGGATGGGTGAAACGGCAGAAGGAAGTACGTGACCTGACCACGACGCGCCTGCGCGAAGGCGACGCGGTGCTGGCCGTGCTGCCGGGGAGCACACGCGCGACCGTCGCCTTCTTTACGAACGTTGGCACTGCATATACCGCGCGAATCATCGACGTGCCAGCGTCCACTGGATACGGCGAGCCGATTCAGAAGCTTTTCAAGTTTCGCGACGGGGAGAGGGTTGTTGCCGCGTTCAGCCTGGATCCACGTGTCGCCGGTGAGATCACGGCGTCCAAGGGACGCAGAGCCGTCGAAGACGAACCACCTCCCGTTCACGCCGTCGCAGTCACGAGCGACGGCTACGCGCTGCGTTTCAGCCTGGCGTCGTTTGTCGAAGCCAGCACCCGTGCCGGCAGAAGGTTCGGTCGGCCGGCGAATGGTGCAGAGGTTGTTGGCGTCGAAAAGATTACTGGTGACGAGACGCTGATCGCGGCGACGTATCAGGCGCGCGCGCTCCTGTGCCGAGCCGATGAGGTGAACTATCTTTCCGGCCCAGGCAAGGGGGTCATTCTGATCAAGCTCACGTCCAAGGAGGACCGTGTGATCGGCTTTATGGCTTCACGCGGGGACCGCGATCTGATGCGCGTCGAAACCACACGAGGCGCCGAACAGACGATCAGCACCGCGAAATACGAAATCACTGGTCGCGGCGGTAAGGGGCGTGAGCTTCTACAGCGGGGGCAATTCACCCGCGTTATCCCGAACGATGCCGAGAACCCCGCGCCCTTGACGGGCGACTAGCACTACTTCGCCAGAATCTTGCCCTGGTTGGCCAGGATCTTCGTTTGGTTTGCGAGAATTTTCTTCTGGTTGGCCATGATCGTCTTCTGGTTCGCGACCATGGATCTTTGATTGGCGAGGATCTTTGACTGGTTTTCCCGCGTTGCTGCTGCCATGTACACTCACTCTCCGCGGGTCAAGATACCACGTCGGAGCCGCATCATGAATCACGCGCGCGCGTGGGTCCCCGATATAATCAAACAACCACCCGATCGATCCATAGCTCGGCTTTAGCGCCCGCAGAGAGTGAATGAATTCCACAACAGACACGCGTCATCGAATCGCCGTTTTCATCGACTTCGACAACGTCGAGATCGGTGTCAAATCCACGATAGGCGGGCAGTTCGACATCGGCCTTGTGCTCGAGGCCATCAAAGAGCGCGGTGAGATCGTCACGAAGATCGCGTATAGCGATTGGAAGCGCGCCGGCGACTACAGCCGGCTTCTCACGCAGCACGCCATCCGGATGGTTCAGCGCAACCTGACTCCAGGTGGTGACAAGAATGGGGCGGACATCACTATGGCGCTGGACGCGTTGGAGATGGCGTTCACCCACGAGCACATCAATGCCTTCGTCATCGTGGGCGGCGACAGCGACTTCATCTCGCTCGTCGAGAAGCTCAAGCAGTACAACCGAAAGGTCATCGTAGTCGGCGGCAGACAGTTCACCAGCGTCACCATGCAGCAGAACTGTCACGAGTTCATCGCGTATGAGAATCTGGTCGGCAAACACGGGCGAAGCATCGAACGCGGGAAGCCGACGGCGACAGCCGCGATAAGCCAGGCCCTACCTCTCGTGCTCCGGGCCTTGAAGGTGCTTTCCGAGCGCGAGGTCACGCCCCAACTTGGTCTGCTCAAGAGCACGCTGCTGCAGCTCGATTCGACGTTCTCGGAGCGCGAGTACGGAGCGGGCAGTTTCCGAGACTTCATGGAGAAGGTTGCGCAGTCGGGTGCGGTGACGCTCCGGCACGCAGGCCGGAGCATGCTGGTCGAGGCAATCGATGGGGGCCCGACGGTGGTGGAGCAGCCTTCGCGTCCGCAGGTGGAGCCGACGCCGGTCGCAGCCCGAGTGGACGCCGATGCCGACGCCGACGCCGATGCAGAGGAAGAGACCATGCCGGCGTCACCGATGACGATGCAGGACGGTATCCGCGCGGTCCAGCAGGCGTTCAGCCAGGCGTCGACCGCCGTACGGTTTCCGATGTACGTGCGACAGGCAAGACAGTTTCTGCGGAGCTCCGTGCAAGATTTCGACGAGCGCAAGTACGGTTTCGCGTCGGTCGTTGATCTGCTCCGGGCGGCGGGGAAGGAAGGCGTGTTGCGAATCGAGCGCGATCGGCAGGGTGCCGTGCGCGTGTTTCCTGGCGCGAACATGGTGCAGAAGCCCGTTGAGGCGGCGGATGCTCCAATCAGCATGGATGAAACCTTCGACGTGGTGGTCCCATCCGAACGGATCAGCGAGTCCGACGAGAGTACAAGTCCAGGCCAGCAGGCCGAATTAGTCTCTGCTGCTGACGTCGCGGTACCCGCCGAGGCCGCTCGAAAGAAGAGCGTTCGGAAGCGCAAGAGCGCGGTCGCGCGGCCTCCACGCTCCAAGAGCGCACAGCCGGCGAAGCCGCGCGCACGCAGAAAGACCGTCGTTCCGGAGGATGCGCCGGAGTCGGTGTCATGACCGGGAGCAACCCGTAGGCCGGGTCCTGTTCTGTGGACCCGGCGGCGCAGGCGGGTTTGAACCGCAAGACCCGCCCGACACCTGCCTATCGCCACCTGCCTACTTCTTGAATGTCCACTTACACAGCCAAAGACATCACCGTTCTCGAAGGCCTCGATCCGGTTCGGAAGCGCCCAGGCATGTATATCGGGGGCGTTGGTACGACAGGCCTGCACCATCTCGTATGGGAGATCCTCGATAACGCGGTGGACGAGGCGATGAACGGCTTCGCGTCGAACATCGGTGTGACGCTGCATGCCGCGGGACGATCCATCACTGTCGTTGATGACGGGCGCGGCATTCCGGTCGACAAACACCCGAAGTCGAAGAAGAGCGCGCTCGAGGTGATCTTCACCGTGCTGCACGCCGGTGGCAAGTTCGATCAAGGCAACTACAAAACCGCCGGCGGTCTTCACGGCGTCGGTGCCAGCGTCGTGAACGCGCTCTCCACCGAGCTGCGCGCCAGCGTCAAGCGCGACGGCGCGCTGTGGGAGATGTCATTCAAGCGCGGCGTGCCAGTGGGCTCGCTCAAGAAGGTCGGCGCGGCACGAGGAACAGGAACGACGGTCTACTTTCACCCGGACGCGACGATCTTCCCGAAGGTGGAGTTCGATTCGGCGCTGATTCGCGAACGCTTGGAGGTCGTCAGCTACATCCACAAGGGCGTCCGAGTCTCGTTCGAGAACGAGGTAGACAAGACCAAGGAGGTCTTTGAACACCGGGAGGGCCTATCGGACTTCTTGAAAAAGATTGTCGTCGACCGGGGCCAAAAACCCGTGCACGATGCCCCGTTTGTTCTCGAACGCGACAGTGGGCCACGGCTGGATCTGGTCCTTCAGTGGACGGAGGCCACCGATGAGCACGTGCGCAGCTACGTCAACGGAATTCCCACCGGATCCGGCGGCACTCACGAAAACGGGCTTCGCGCGGGCCTGGGGAAGGCGGTTCGCAATTACATCGACACGCATAATCTATCGCCCAAGGGTGTGACGCTCGCAACAGAAGACATCCGCGAGGGTCTCACCGGCGTGCTGAGCTTGTTTATCCAGGAGCCGCAGTTTCAGGGGCAAACCAAGGATCGGCTGAACAACCCTGAGATGTTGTCGGTGGTCGATGGCGTCGTTCGCCCGGCGCTCGAGCACTGGCTGAATCACAACCGCACGATCGCGGAAGCCATCGTCGGCCGAATCATTCTGGCTGCTCGGGCCCGCGAAGCCAGCCGCGCGGCGCAGGCCGAGGTCACGCGCAAGACAGCCACTACTGGAAGGTTGAACCTGCCCGGCAAGTTGAGTGACTGCTCGAGCGCCGACCGCGACAACAGCGAGTTGTTCGTGGTCGAGGGCGATTCGGCCGGGGGCTCGGCGAAGCAGGGACGGGACCGCGCCAAGCAGGCGATTCTGCCGCTGCGCGGCAAGGTGATGAACACCGAGGGCATGACGCTCGCGAAGGTGCTCGAGAACAAAGAGCTTGCCGACGTGGTCACCGCGCTCGGCTGCGGTCTTGGTAAGGGATTCGACATCAAGCATCTTCGCTACGGAAAGATCATCATCCTGGCTGACGCCGACTCGGATGGCCACCACATCGCCACGCTTCTGTTGACGTTCCTGTATCGCCACCTGCCGCAGCTCATCTCGGCGGGCAAGGTCTATCTTGCGCAGCCGCCGCTCTACCGTATCGATCTCGGGAAGGACACTTACTGGGCGCTTGACGACAGTCACCGCGATCGCATTCTGAAGCTGTACGGAAAGGGACGAGCGGCGCCAGACATCACCAGGTTCAAGGGGCTCGGCGAGATGATGCCCAAAGTTCTCTGGGAGACGACGCTGAACCCAAGGACGCGCCGGCTTCTGCGCGTGGATATCGCCGACCAGATCGTGACCGATCGCGTGATCAACGAACTGATGGGGAAAGACGCCTCCGCGCGCTTCCGCTTCATCATGGAGCGGGCAGATGAGGCGCAAGAGCTGGACGTTTGAGCGCGACGTGTTTCCTCATGTTTTTCGGCGCGCCAGACTGTTCCGGCGATCGCCTTCAGGACTCTGCGTGAGCCTCGTGCCGGTGGCACGATTGGGGCCGTAGTACACTCCCTTTGGTGTCCACCCCAGGGAAGACGGCCAACAAATTCGACCGTTCGATTGTCGAAGGGCCGATCCGCGCAGCCGTCTGGCGTCTCGCGTGGCCGACGATGCTGCAGAACGTGATCGCGGGGCTACAAGGCATCATCGATCACGCCATGGTGGGCCACTTCGTCGGCTACACCGCCAACGCCGCCATCGGCGTCAGCTGGCAGATCGTCCTCGTGGTCATCGTCTTCATCAGCTCGCTCTTCACCGGCATGGCAGTGCTCGTCGCACGGTTTGCCGGCGCCAACGAGCCCGAGAAGGTCAACCGCGTCGTCTATCAAGCGTTCTTGACGGCGGTCGGGCTGGGCGTAGTGCTGGCCGCGGTCGGGTACTTCGCTTCCCCCGCGCTGCTGCGCTTGGTCAACGCGGCTCCCGCCGTCAGCCAGGAGGCACTACCGTTTCTGCGTGCCATGTTCATGGGCATCTCCGGCATGATGATGTTCTTCATGCTGAGCGGCGCGTTCAGGGCCGCCGGCGATCCCCGGACGCCACTTCGTCTCGGCGTCGCGATGACAGTCCTGACGATTGCGTTCAATGTGGTTTTGATTCCCAGATTCGGCACGCTCGGCGCCGCACTGGGCACGATCGCGAGCAGCACACTCGTGTCTGTGTATGGACTTTGGCAACTGACTCGCCCAGGATCGGTGATTCACTTCGAACGCGGAATGGACAAGCGTCCTGATCTCGTCATCATCCGGTCGCTCTTTCGTTTCGGACTCCCGACAGGTGTGCAGGGCATCGCCATGAACGTTGGTGGTGTGTTGCTCCTCAGGTTCATCGGCTCCCTCGAGCAAAGCGCGGAGGCGCAAGCCGCGTACGCTGTCGGCTATACGGAGCTGTTTTCGCTCATTACCTGGACGTCAGTAGGTTTGATGGGCGCGGCTGCAACCATCGCGGGGCAGAACCTCGGCGCAGGGAATGCCGACCGCGCCGCCGAAGGGGTTCGCGTGGCGTCGAGGATCGGTCTTGGCGCCGCGGCGGTGGTCGGCGCCATGTTCCTGCTGATCCCGAACTACCTGCTGGCCATTTTTGGCATGACGGATCCACGAGTATTGTCGATCTCGCAGCAGCTTCTCGCCTTCTTGAGCGTCTCTGGTCTCTTCATCACGGTGGCGCTCAGCTATACGGGGGGGTTGCAGGGCACTGGAGATACGAGGAGTCCACTCTACATCTCGATCGTTTCGCAGGTAGTCGTGCCCCTCGGCCTCTGTTCCTTGATTCAAGCGTTCTATGGCCTACAGCCGTTTCACATCTGGGGTGCGATCCTCATTGGCCACATCACGCGGGCAAGCCTGAGCTTCTTGCGCTTCCGCCAGCAGAAGTGGCGAAGTATTCGGGTCGACATAGAGCCGGCCAGTACTTAATCAACTCCCAACTCCCCCGAAGCCAACTCTCACGCAGTAGCTCACAGCGAGCCTGGCGTAAGATTCCCTCATGGCTCACCACGCCTCGTTTGCAGGCATTCCTCGCGTTCCGTCTCCCGTAAACGACGCAAACCTCGCCTACCTGCCCGGATCGTCCGAACGCGCCGAGCTCAAGGCCCGGCTCGCGAAGATGGCGTCGGAACGGCTCGACATCCCGCTCGTTATTGGCGGGCGAGAGATCCGGACGGGGACGCTTGGGCGCGTCGTTATGCCGCACGACCATCAGCACGTGTTGGCCGATTGGCACATCGCTGACGCCGAACAGATTCATCTGGCGATCCAGGCAGCCGCGGAGGCACGGCGAGAGTGGGGAAGCTGGGGCTGGCACGAACGCGCGGCCGTGTTTCTGCGCGCCGCCGAGCTCCTCACAACCACGTGGCGCTCGACAATCAACGCGGCCACGATGCTCGGGCAGTCGAAGACCGCGTTTCAGGCTGAGATCGACGCCGCGTCGGAGATGGTGGATTTCTGGCGGTTCAACCCGTATTTCGCGCAGCAACTCTATGAGGAGCAGCCGATCAGCAGCCACTCAATGTGGAATATGGTCGAGTATCGACCGCTCGAGGGCTTCATCTACGCTGTATCGCCGTTCAATTTCACCTCCATCGCCGGCAATCTCACCGGGGCGCCTGCGCTCATGGGTAACACAGTCGTGTGGAAGCCGGCGTCGAGCGCGATTCTCAGTGGTTACTACATCCTGCGATTGTTCGAGGCCGCAGGGATGCCGCCCGGGGTGATCAACTTTGTGCCCGGAGACGCGGTCCAGATCTCAGATGTCTTGCTCGACTCGCCAGAGCTCGCCGGCATTCATTTCACTGGAAGCACGTCGGTCTTTCAGTCGATGTGGAAGAAGGTTGGGCAGAATCTCCAGAAGTACCGCAGTTACCCTAGGTTGGTGGGGGAGACCGGCGGCAAAGACTTCATCGTAGCCCACGTGTCCGCCGACCCGCAGGAGCTCGCGGTCGCTATCGCACGCGGCGGGTTCGAGTATCAGGGGCAGAAATGCTCCGCGGCGAGCCGCGTCTACGTGCCGCAATCGATGTGGCCGGACGTCCGCGATCGCGTGGTCGCGATGATGCGCGAGATGAAGATGGGGGACGTGTGCGACTTCCGCACTTTCATGGGCGCGGTGATCGACAAGAAATCGTTCGCCAAGATCTCCAGTTATCTGGACGATGCGCGGAGCCACGCGACAGTCGTTTCCGGTGGTGGCGCAAGGGGCGAGCAAGGCTATTTCGTCGAGCCAACACTGGTTGAAGCCCCAAATCCAGACTATCGCCTGCTCCGAGAGGAAATCTTCGGCCCGGTCGTGACGGCATACGCCTATCCGGACGCGCAATGGCCTGAGATCCTGCAGATCATCGATCGAACATCACCCTATGCGTTGACCGGCGCGGTGTTCGCACGCGACAGAACCGCGATTCGACAGGCGGCCAGCGTGCTGCGCAACGCAGCCGGCAACTTTTACATCAACGACAAGCCGACCGGAGCAGTGGTTGGCCAACAGCCCTTCGGCGGCGCTCGAGCATCGGGGACCAACGACAAGGCTGGGTCGAAGATGAACCTACTTCGGTGGGTGAGCGCGCGAACGGTGAAGGAGACGTTTTCTCCACCGTGGGACTACCGCTACCCGTACATGGCCGAGGAGTAGGGGTGAGATCCGACCCCTTATTGGATCCGGATCAACTCGATATCGAAGACGAGCATTCCTTTCGGTGAGCCTGCCTCGCCCTTGTAGGCGAGGTTCTCGGGGATCCAGAAACGCGTGCGCTCCCCCTCGATCATGAGCTGCACACCCTCGGTCCATCCCCTGATCACATCGTCCAGGCGAAAGGTCGTTGGTGTGCCGCGGGCGACAGAGCTGTCGAACATCTTTCCGTCTGTCGTCCACCCCGTGTAGTGGACAGTGACTTGCTGGAACGCTGAGGGATTGCGAACACCTCTTCCCGGACGCAGGACCTTGTAAGCGAGTCCAGAGGCCGTCCGCATGGCGTCGTCTGGAGGGCCCTTCACATCAGGAGGGGGGATGGTTGGCGATGACCTGAGGTCGATCAACTCGATGTCGAACACCACGGTGCCTGTAGGACGGCCCGCCGTACCGCGGTACGCGAGATCCTGCGGCACCCAGCAGCGCCGCTTCTCGCCGAGCGTCATGAGCTGTACACATTCACGCCAGCCTGCCATCACACGGCCGAGCGGAAACGTCGACGGCATTCCTCGGGTGATCGAACTGTCGAACATTCGTCCGTCGCTGGCCCAGCCGGTGTAGTCCACCGTTACGATGTCTGTCGCGATCGGCTTCTCGGTACTTGACCCTGGATTCAGAATCCTGGACGTCAAACCCGTGGCGCTCTTTACGGCATCGGCCGGCGGCGTCGCCAGGTCTGGAGGCGCCGACAGGTCAGGCGCGGCCGCCGGTGCTTGAGCGAAGGAGGGGCCGATGGATATGACAAACAGTAAGACAGCGGCTATCATCGCCTGTAGGCGATTGGCCGCCGATACACGATTCTCAGACATGAGCGTCGACCTAGCTTTCGAGTAGCAAGTGGCCGGGGTCCTCGACAAAGTCCTTGATCCTTACCAGAAACTGCACAGCCTCGCGGCCATCGACGATTCTGTGGTCATACGACAGTGCGACGTACATCATCGGACGAATCGCGACCTGACCCCCTACTGGTATCGCGCGGTCTTGAATCTTGTGTAGGCCCAAGATGCCGACCTGCGGAGGATTCAGAATCGGCGTGCTCAAGAGTGAGCCGAACACCCCGCCATTGGTGATAGTGAAGGTCCCGCCGGCGAGATCCGCGAGCGTCAACGTGGCGTCGTTTGCGCGTCTGGCAAAGTCGCGGATCGCCGTTTCGATCGCCCCAAACGACATTGCATCCGCATCACGAAGGACCGGAACAACGAGGCCGCCTTCGGCGCCCACGGCTATCCCAATGTCGTAGTAGTTCTTCAGAACGATCTCGTTTCCCTGGATTTCCGCGTTGATCCGTGGAAACGCGCGTAACGCAGCGATGGCGGCCTTGACGAAGAACGACACGATGCCGAGACCGACGCCGTACCGTTTCGTGAATAGTTCCTTGTGTCTTGCACGCAATCCCATGACCGCAGTCATGTCGATCTCATTGAACGTCGTGAGCATCGCGGCGTTGTGCTGAGCCTCGACGAGACGACGTGCGATCGTCTCACGGCGTTTGCTCATGCGCTCCCGGCGCTCGCTACGGTGGGGACTCACGCTTGCGGGTGCAATCGAGCGGATGCCCGTTGGTGCGATGGGGCTAACGGGTGTCGGTGCAACCGGACTCACGCCTGTCGGTGCGATGGGATCTACGGGTGTCGGTGCGACGGGGCTGACGCGAGTCGGTGCGATCGTGGATTCAGTTGGGACGGTTTGGGTCGGGGCGGTCGGTGCCGCTGCAGGCGCGGCCGAGGACGTCGTGGCGCCGTCTTCCACAACGGCGAGCAACTCCCCGATCTTGACATCGGCCCCTTCAGGACGCTTGATGCTGGAGAGTACCCCGCTGCGTTCTGAGCTGACCTCGAGGTCGACCTTCTCGGTTTCCAGTTGAACGACGGGCTCGCCGACCTCGAGGCGGTCCCCCTCTTTCTTCAGCCAGCGCGCAACGCGCGCCTCAACAACCGACTCACCGAGCTCAGGGACGACGATGTCTGACATTCTCGTTCTATGGGCTAGCGGCGACCAGCCATGACCTACCGGCTCCCCGTGAGGCTTCGGATCTCCTTCGACAGGACCATCGAAGGTTCGGTCGAGTGGCTCTTCAGGTCGAACGCTTGCTCGATCAGCCGGCGCTGATTGAGTTGATGCCACGCAGATGAGCCTTCAGAAGGGCTCGAGCTTCGCGCTCGCCCGAGGTAGCGCAGCGGGCAACGGTCGATGATGAGTTCCTCGAGCAGTGGGCGCATGAACTCCCACGGGCCCATGTTCTCAGGCTCTTCCTGGAGCCACACCACGTCGCTCACCGACGGATAGCCGGCGAGCAGCTCTCGGAGCGCGACATGCGGAAACGGGTAGAGTTGCTCAACGCGGCAGATCGCGATCTCGGCGGCGGCGGCGCGGCGCTCGCTGGTGACGAGGTCCACATAGACCTTGCCGCTACACAAAACGAGGCGTTTGATCGTTTGGGCCCGTTCACGCGCAGGATGATCATCGATGACCGACTGGAATCGACCTTCTTCGAGCTCGCGCGGCGTGGACGCGACGGCCGGATGCCGTAGCAGGCTCTTGGGCGTGAGAACGAACAAGGGCAATGGATCACGGCGAAGCAGCATAGCCTGACGCCGCAGAAGATGAAAATACTGCGCGGCCGTCGTGCAGCTTACCAGCCGAAGATTGATGTCTGCCGCGGCCTCAAGGATCCGTTCAGGCCGAGCGCTCGAATGCTCGGGCCCCTGACCCTCGTATCCGTGTGGGAGCAGGAACACGAGTGAAGGTCGCAAGCCCCACTTTGCACGAGCCGACGTGACGAATTGGTCGAGGATGACTTGCGCGCCGTTGAGGAAGTCGCCGTATTGAGCTTCCCAGACGACCAAGCGGCCTGGCTCCTGCACGTTGTAGCCGAACTCGAAGCCGATGGTTGCGTTCTCGCTCAGAGGGCTGTTGTGGATCTCGAACGCAGCACGCGCTTGCTGGAAACTCTGAAGCGGAACGAGCTGTGCGCCATTGTCCGCATCGTGGAGCACAGCGTGTCGATGGCCGAAGGTGCCGCGTTCGACGTCCTCGCCGGTGAACCGGATGGAGACGCCATCGGCAAGGATCGTCGCGAACGCCAGCTCTTCGGCGGCAGCCCAGTCCACGGTTCGCTCCGATGGGTTCAAGAACATCGCCCTCCGTCGTTCCCGCCCGCGCTCGAGCTTCTTGTGAATGGTGAAACCATCAGGGCGAGTCAGAAGGGACTCGTTGATCTCGCTCAAGCGCGAGAGAGACACGCCGGTGTGAGTCCGGCCCGCAACACCAGGAGGCACTGGCTCTGGCATCGGCGCCACGTAGTCTTGCTCGGGCTTGAGTGAGGCGAGAGTCTTTTCGAGCTCCGTGAAGTACTTCTTGATGAGCGCGTCTGCGGCTTCCTTCGTGATCGTTCCCTGTTTGACCAACAGCCCGGCAAATATCTCGCGCACGGTGGGATGGGACGCGATCTTGCGGTACATGGCCGGTTGTGTGAATGCCGGCTCGTCACCTTCGTTGTGGCCATGGCGCCTGTATCCGACGAGATCGATAAGGAAGTCTCGCCGAAAGCGCGCTCGATATTCCCACGCGATGCGCGCAGCCTCGATACACGCGGTCGGGTCATCGGCGTTGACGTGGATGATCGGAATCTTGAATCCGCGTGCAAGCCCGCTCGCGTAGCTTGTGCTGTATGACTCCCCCGGTGTGGCCGTGAACCCGAGTTGATTGTTGGCGATGATATGGAGCGTGCCATCGGTGTCGTAACCGACAAGTCGAGAGAGGTTCAGGGTCTCGGAAACGATGCCCTGTCCCGGGAACGCGGCGTCGCCGTGAATCAGGAGCGGAAGCGTCACCGCCCCTTCGAAATGCGGTGGCCCAGCCGTGTCCGCGATCGTGCCCGCCGCGCGTGCCATGCCAACAACCACAGGGTCAACGGCTTCAAGGTGACTGGGATTGGGCGCCATCGTCACGTACATCTGTCCGCGAGGCGTGGACGTGCGGCCGCCGGCGTGATACTTGACGTCGCCCATCCAGCCCAGATCAATTCGCAACATCTGGTCAGCCACAGGGTCCCGAAATTCCGCCAGGATCTGGGCGTAGGGCTTCTGCAGCACGTGAGCGAGGACATTCAGTCGCCCGCGATGCGCCATGCCAATCATGGTGTGACGCGTGCCCTGGTCAGACGCCCCGCACATGATCTCGTCGAGAATCGGGACGAGCATGTCCAAGCCCTCAATCGAGAATCGTGTCTTACCGGGAAAGGTCCGGTGCAGAAAACGCTCGAACACGTCGACCTGGGTAATGCGGTCGAGCAGGGCCTCGCTACTCTCCGAATCCATAGGTGGCAGAAAGCGGCCTGACTCGGCGGCGCTGCGAAGCCACTCGCGCTCCTCAGGCACGAACACCTGTGCGTAGTCAAAGCCAGTCGTTGAACAGTACACACGACGAAGCTTTTCGACGGCTTCGAAGGCGTTTTGTGAAGACTCGGCTATGAGGCCGCCCACGAGCGCGGCCGGAAGCCTCTTCAGGTCGTCGTCAGTGATGCCATGTGCGCGAGGTGAGAGTGATGGATCGCCGGCGGGCGTCGAGCCAAGCGGATCGACTTGTGCCGCCAGGTGGCCGTAACGGCGGATCGACTCAACGAGGTTGGCCGCGCCTACGATCACGTGGACGTCAGTTGAAACTGCCGAACCGCTCCTCGAGGTGCCTGGTTCCGCCGGAGGTGTCCACGACTCGAACACCTCTCTAGTCTGCGGGTCGACAGAGTCGGGGTTCTGACGGTAACGCTCGTACAGCTCCAAGACATAGCCGGCGTTGACTGCCCCAAACTGCTCCAGATTCATCGCTCTTTCAATGGTACTCCAGCAGGCGGTGCAGAATAGGCACGGGATGATCAAACTCATCGGAGTTGATGTCGATGGCACGTTGCTCGATAGCAGTGGACACATGCCAGACGCCAACTGTCGGGCGATTCACGATGCAGTTGCCGCTGGTATTCACGTTGCTTTGGTGACTGGCCGCAGCTATCCATCCGCGCGGCCGCTTGCGGAGCCGCTACCGACGACTCTGTCGCTGATTGTCAGCAACGGGGCGGTCGAACGTACGATGGACGGCTCGACAGTCGCTCGTCGTTTGTTGAACCGTCGTGTTGCCCAGTCTGTTCTCGACGGTACCCGTTCCTTTCGAGCAGCGGCGGCCCTCATCTTCGATCGCGACACAGAACGACAGGTGATCTTCGAAACGATGGATTGGGAGCATCCCGCGCGCAAAAGCTACTGGGGTCGTAACCAGGCACTCATCGCGCAGTCGGTGCCGCTCGAGGACGCACTGATCGAGGACCCGATTCAGGTGATGTTCAACGGCGGCGTCGACGAGATGCGTCCGCTGTATGAATCGCTCCGACGCGAGCTCGTCGACGTCACAGTGTCCCTCACCGAATACAGGCACCGTGACTTTTCCTTGGTTGATGTGACTGCCGCGTCGGCGACGAAAGGGAACGCATTGGCATGGCGAGCGCAACAACTCGGTTTGACGCCTGCCGAAGTCATGGCCGTCGGAGACAACTTCAATGACACTGCGATGCTCGAGTTCGCGGGAACCCCGATCGTCATGGGTAACGCCGTGGCCGGCCTGAAAGATCGCGGATGGCACGTGACCGGCCACCAGAATGACGCCGGCCTGGCGGAAGCGATCGTCAGATTTGCTCTTTCGTAGTCACTGCGCCACAGAGACACAGAGACACCGAGCAACTTGGACGTCACGCATACGTCCGCCGAATTGCCATTACAACACCACTCTACGAATCCCTTGCTTGAGCGTCGCGCTGTTGAAGTTGAGTATCAGACCGACCTTCAGGCCACGAACGCGCAGGCAAGTGAGCATCTGCGCCATGTGGATCGGCGCGAGATGCTCGACGCTCTTGACTTCAACGACTACTGCGTCATCGACGACGAGATGGGGCCTGTGTTCCCCGACCAATTGCCCTTTGTAGTGAAGAGGAACGCCAATCTGTCGTTGGAAGGACAAGCCCACCTCGGCTAATTCAAGACACAGTGCCGTCTCATAGACAGATTCGAGCAAACCTGGTCCCAGGTGCCGGTGCACTTCAACGGCGCACCCCACGATCTGCCGAGTCGTTTCGATGTGAAGTCCGTCATTCATCGAAATCCTCTGTGTCTCGGTGTCTCTGTGGCCAGTCTCTACGGCTGTCGCCTCGTTTATGGATCGTTGTTTCGGAAACGGGAGAGCGCGCTCGTTTTCGCATTTGAAGCGACTAACGGAAATGTGGACAGAACGTGTTCGAATTCATCCTCTGTCAACCCATAGAGGCGCGCGGCGATGGCCTGCAGTTCCGCGTACTCGGGCATTTCCTCCACGGAGGAGGTGGACGCCATCAGACTACCGGCGAGTGACGCCAGGCGAGGGAAGAGTGGATGCCCCAGCCGCACCACAGGGGTGGGTAGCCGCGATACGAGAGCCACAGTGACGTGTGTATGCACGCGCAAACGGATGAGGTAGTTGGCGACAAAGCTGTTCAGCAGGGCGCAGAGAACGCGCTGTTCCGCAGCCGGTGAAGGGTTCTTGAGACAGAACAAGGTATGGGTCGTCACTGCCTCCGGTGGAACCACGGCTGCGATGAGCGTCAGGCGATTGGTGGCGCTCGCGACGTCTCGATAGGCGAGTCTGGCGCGGCGTGGGACGCGCAGGCGTGAGTGTGGGCTGTCGGTCATCTCGAACCTGCATGCGTCGAGCCGGACCCGGAAGGCGTCGATCTGTTTGCCCTCGATCACGGGTCGGCGTCGAGAATCGCCCGTGAAACGTGTGAATGCGCCGCGGTCATCACTCGCGTTGAGTTCTCTACCAAATCGAGCGTTCCACCCTCGTTCTGTGGAAAGCCACGGAACGCTCGCGCTGATCTTTTCGACGATCCGTCGGTCGAACTCATCGACAAGCTCTGGGACGCCCAGATCATCCTCGCCTGAGAGTCGGGCAAGAAACTTTCTAGTGAGCGTCATGGGCGCTCGGTTGCGGCGGACGTCCGTCTCGAGATCCTCGGCACGACTGAGACCGAATCGGCACTCGATAGCCGTAGTCGGCGATCCAGCGGTGCACGAGAGCAGCACGAACCGCAGGCTTCGATGAATTGGGAAGATTCCACCGCGATTGTCGAGTCCGGTGATCGCGTCAACGCTGGCGCGGTCGAACACATGACGGCGGAGTGGCGCCGTGCCAGCGTCGCTGATGGCTCCAGAGGGCAAGACGAATCCGACGCGCCCACCGGGTCTCACGAGCTGAAGGGCCCGTTCGACGAAGAGCTGATATCGATTCACGTGAGCCCGGCTTTCGACGGTGTAGATGCCCGCCCCCCGGACGAAGTCGAGAATCTGACGCGCGTCTCGCTTTCGGTCGCCGCGGACCTTGGCGTCTCCGCTGTCGCCTCGCACCATGTCCCACGGCGGGTTGCCGACAACGGCGTCGAATCCATGGCTCGGCGAGGCATCTCCCCGTTCATCCACAAACACCTCAGGAAACGTCAGCGTCCAGTGGAGGAACCGGTGGCGCCGCGCAACCTCGTCAACGTTTGCCACCATTGAATCGGCGATGTGGTCTGGTAAGGCCGAGGTCCCAGTCAGGATACGGTCCCGAAGCGCGTGGAATGTCGCTCGATCCGGCGCGGAGCCTTCGGGCCAGAACCACCCCGCGCACCAGAGGTCCAGCGCCTGCATCCATCGGCTGAGCGGGGTCCCAGCGGCGCGAAGCGCCGTGAGCGTCTCTTCCTTTGCCCGAACGATCGTTGCCGATGCATCGGCTTCACGTGTGAGCTTCAAACGGATCCGGACCGCCTGTTCCAGAGTTGTGGCGAGGCTCGCGTCGCCGAAAAGCGGGAGGGCCTCAGGCCGTCTTCCTGGTCCGGCTCCCCGTGTTGGCTGGCGCCGTAGATCGTCGGGCGTTGCGCCAATCAGGCTGTCGCCGGATACGAGGTGATGATCGAGAAACGACAGGGGCTTCTCGGCGGCAAGCGTTGCGAGCCAGAGTGAGAGGCGAGCCAGCTGCACGGCCATCGGATTCAGATCGACGCCGAACAGACAACGTGAGGCGATGTCTCGTCTGAGCACGGCGCGGTCAGCCGTCGTGACGTCACCAACATGCCATCGGCCTTCGCGAATGAGGGCGTCTTCGACGGCTGATGCCAAATAGCGGCAGGTCGCTACGAGAAAGGCACCGCTTCCCATCGCCGGATCCAGGACGCGCAGGTTCAGAATGTCGTCCGACCGTCGATCTCGGACCAAGGGCTCTAGCGTGCGCCGAACCAGATGGGCCGTGACAGGTTTGGGTGTGTAGAACGCCCCTGTTGACTTGCGCGCGTCGCCTGTCCTGTCGAGACGTATCGCCCCCGGTCCGACGAGCGGCTCGTACTCAAGCACGCGCTCGTAAACGGCGCCGAGCTCCTCGACGTCGAGGTCGCGATACATGATCCTGGCCGGGCTGCGCCGACCGACGACGGTGGTGCTGACCGAGACCACTGCTCGACCCATCACGACATCGTCAATCCTGGTACTCTCGAATACCGCGGCGTGCGACGGCGCGAAGAGACGCCCGTTGAAAGCGGTGACACGCAGCTCCCCAGCTGAACACCCCGCGTGCGCGAGACGTGAGATTGCGTTGATGGCCTGCCACAGACCGCGGCATGGGCGGCCCCCGAGCAGCTCGGCGACGATGACGTCAAGACTGTACCGATCGCGGTAAACCGGATGCCAGACCGGCACGAGGCGCCGGGCTTCTGCAAACAACAGGAACAGAACTCGATAGAGAACGGTGAGCGAGTGTTCGAAGACCAGCCGAGGTGGATGGACGACGCGTGGGGAGGTCGCCAAGGCCTCGAACAGCAGGCGCAGTCCTTCGAGCACCCCGACACCGAGCGCGCGACACACCTCGACTCCGTGTCTTGCTGAAAGATCGACTGCGCGATCAAGAACTGACTCGGGGCCACTCATCGCGTCAGCGCGCGCGACAGCCCAGAGCAGGTTGCGCGCGTCTTTATCCCGCCGAAGCTGAAGCAGGTCGAATTCCAGGTACTCGCGCGCCCATGTCCGATGACCGTCGACGATTCGGAGTTCCCTGCCGTTGCAACACAGGCACCAGCGCGCGTCAGCCGAAATGGCGTGAAGAACACTCGACCGCCAGACGCGACCGAGCAGCTCATTCCAACCGACGATGACCACGCCAACCCCGTCGCTCGTCTGAATCCAGCAGTTGCTGGCCCCGTCAGTTCGTGTCGCCACCGTGTACCCGAGAATCTCAAGGAGCGGCGCGACAACCACGTCCGCGATCGCTCTGACGCTCGACGCTGGCCCGATGACGGGGTCATATCGTTCCGACCACACCGCGAACGCGTGGTGGAACGACGATGGCCCAGACGTGACCCCTGGCAAGTCCGGAAGCACGTCTCGTGCGAACGAGGTCGTGATCAGGCGTCCGCGGACACCGCGAAACAATGTCAAGAGACGATGACCGCAAAGAGAAGATCGCACGAAGCGACCGTCATGGTTGCGCCGCGTTCCAGGACTCGAAGGCGAGTTGCCCCGCCGATAAGCGCATCGTTGAGCGTCGATGACTGCGCTGTGGCCGCCCGTTCGGTCCGGTGGTCGAACAGCCCTGGCTGAAGCAGACGTACGGCGATCCGGGCGTGGTGGTCGCGGATGGCGCGCATGATCGCCAACTCGCGGCCCGTCGCGAGCTCGAGGGAAGGGCGAAGACGCGCAAGGAGAATTGCAACGATATCTGCGAACTCCCTCTCTGCGGCCTTTCTGGCATTGGAGATGCCACTGGCCACGACGAGGCGAACGTTGTCCGGGGTCCGCTGTAAAAGACGAACGCATCGGTGTTCCGCCCCGATCACGATGTCGGATTGCGCCGTGCTGTCTGCGTCCTCCAGGACAAGTCGAAACGCCCAGTAGCAGCTCGGCACTTGTCCCCTTCGGCGGAGCAACGTCATCACCGGGCGGAGCTGAGGGGGTGGACCGATCGCGGAACCGCCAAGTAGCCTCGCTGTCGTTGCTCGCTCGGCCTCGATTCTCGCGAGCTGGCGCAGGTCGGGCACTGTTGCGTGTGGCGTGACCACCCTGTCGGACGTCGCGTCAGAGAGTGGAAGTGGCTCCCGACCTATCACCGAACGCGCCACGTCGTGCTCGTCGAATGCCGCCCGATGCGGACCTGCTGCTGACGCCTTTATTCGTGCAAATCGCTCGATGAGTCTGGCTACAGTGTTCTCCTCACTTGTGCCATCCCCAATCAAGTGCAGAGCGTGGACACGGCGATGTTGACCGAGGCGATCGACTCGCCCGACGCGTTGTTCCAACCGGAGTGGTGTCCACGGAAGCTCAAGATTCACGACAACGCGACAGCGTGACTGGAGATTCAAGCCTTCACTGGCCGCATCGGTCGCAATCAGCACGCGTACGTCACCCTCGTTGAACCGTCCAACGCTCTCGGCTCGTTCCGTTGGCGTGAGGCCCCCATGCAGGGTGACGAACGAAAGGCCGCGCAGGCTGTGGCCAACCTGAGCGAGCGTGTCCCGATACTCCGTAAAGACAATGATTGGTTCCCGAATCCTGCGAAGCAGGCGCGATATCAGCCCGAGCTTGCTTTCGGCGATACGTGCGTCCTGAGCGAGTTGGAGGATTCCGCGCAGGCGCCGCCGCTCGTCATCGACATCCTCGAGTCCCGCAGCCATGAGAAGTGCGGCGGGTTCGTCGTCGTCCGATGTCTCACCGAAAGGGAGCAGTGTCTGGGTCTCTGGCGACAGCCATACCTGGTTCTCGGATTCGAGCATCGCGATGCGTCGCTCGACCGAGCGAGCGAGGGATGCTGCACTACTGCAAGCCCGTCGCACGAGCACCGTCATCGCCAGCTGAGCTCCGGATGCGTTCGCGCCAGGCCGTTGCCAGACACGACGCGCATAGTCCATCAGCGCGATCTGCAGGTCGGCTTCCGCAGCGCTGCGGCGAACGCGGAGCCATGTCGTACGGCGCCTTGCGGAAATGCCGACGTCTTGGTGTGTGCGGCGAAAGGTCACCAAGGGGAAGCCCGCCGCGAGATCCCCAAGGCCGCACAGCCGACCGAACGCGACGTCGTCTCCTGAATGGGGCGTTGCCGACAGCATGACGACAGTGCGAGCGCGCTCCGCCAGCGCCCCCGCCGCAGCCGCGCGATCGGAGCGTCCTGACAATGCATGCGCTTCGTCGAAGACCACTGCGTCCCATATCAGTCCTTCGAGTGACCGCAGAACTTCAGGCCGCTTAACGTAGTCGATGGATGCCATGACGACCGGAGCCGCACGCCACGGATTGGAGCCCGGCGCCGCACCGGCGACTGGGCCTGCGAGCATTACAGCGTCGATCGGTACTGAGTCGATGCCAAGCCGTTGCTTCAACTCCGCACGCCATTGCTCGCGGAGGCCGGCGGGCACAACGACCAACACGTGGGCATCGGCGGTACGGGCGAGTATCTCTGCGGCAATCAGTCCGGCTTGGACGGTCTTGCCCAGTCCCACCTCGTCTGCGATGAGGACACGCGAACCCAGACCGAGCACGACTGCGAGTGCTGGCTCGAGCTGGAACGGCAACACGCTGGCATTGGCCGATGCGACGGTTCGAAGAACCGCGTTTGACGAGAGGCCGTGTGCCAGAACGCTGCGCGCGACGCGACGCCATTCAGTCGGCCGTACCACGCGGGGCGCACGCGATGACGGCAAACGGTCAACCCCCTCGAAGGGCAACACGAATCGCGTTCGCTGCGTTCGATTGGTTGCGTCGTATCCGTCGACCTCGAGAAGAGCGGCAGTCTCGTAGGCAAGATGACGCACGACGATCCACCGTTCGCCGCGGACACGGACGATTTCCCCTGGTCGGAAAATGAGTCGACCGGCCACGAACCTAGAACGTGCAGTCCGCGTTCCGTTGCGAAACCTCGAAGAAAACCGAAGCCTCGTGCGGCCGACGATCTATTTGCTGCGAGTGGAAGCGGGGTTCAGGATTGCAGATTCAGCAATCGGCTCGTCACGATCCGCTGAAGGAAGCGGTGACCACGGTCTTGATCCCGCCGCGCACCGTGAAGTCGCCTACTACGGTCATGCGACGTGGACGGCACGCGACGACGAGGTCATCGAGGATCTGATTCGTGACGGCTTCGTAAAAAACACCGCGGTTGCGGAACTCAATCATGTAGAACTTCAACGACTTCAGCTCAATACAGAGATCTGCCGGCACGTAGGTGATGCGAATCTCCCCGAAGTCCGGAAGCCCGCTCATCGGGCACACCGACGTGAATTCGGGGCAGTTGATCGCGATCTCGAACTCCCGTCCAGGACGAGGATTCGGAAACGTCTCAAGCGTGGCCGTGCTTGACATTAGGCAAAAATTCTAGCACTTTGGCCCGATTTCGCTGGGTTACGTTCGTACGATTCGTTGACACCGAATCAGACAGCGGGATAGCATTACGACGCTTTTACTGAGGGTTTTCCGCGGCAGTTTGAGCGCGCGCAATCGCGCCGCGGCCGAGAGTTGGCGCGCACCAGCACTGGGGGGACGTGATGGCAGAGGCCCGGAGAATGGGCAAGTCGGAGCTGTTCTCGCATTTCGCCGATCGCTTCGAGATGAAGCGAACTCAGGCGCGCGAGTTCTTCGACGCGTTGACGGAGTTGTCGGAGAAGGAACTGAAACGGTCGGGCGAGTTCGTGCTCCCCGGCATGGTCAAGCTCGTTGTGCAGAAACGAAAGGCCCGGATGGGTCGGAACCCGGCAACGGGGGAGGCCATCAAGATTCCCGCGAAGACGGTCGTCAAGGCCCGAATCGCCAAGCAGCTAAAGGACGCTGTCCTTCCGAAGAAGTAGCTCGCGTCGTCGGCGGTGACCGCCGAGACGTTTCCCCCCTTCGACCCGGCGCAGGCTTAGCGCCGGGTTGGTTTCTTCGCTTTGGAGCCGTTTCAGACGCGGACCGGCGAACGTGAGTTCAGTTGTGTCCGTGCGCCTGTACCGCCGACGGGCTCAACACATCGACGATCTTCTGTAACAGATCTTTTTGCGTGAAGGGTTTCAACAGGAACGGCCGGCCTGCATCGTGGAGGCCTTCGCGAATGACGTCGTAATCGTCGGCATACCCCGAAAAATACAGCACTTTCGTTTCTGCTCTGAGCTCGACGAGGCGGTTCGCCAGCACAAATCCACTCATTCCTGGCATGACGACGTCTGTGAGCAGCAGGTCGATGGGAGTGGGGTGATGAGAAGCCGCATCGAGTGCCTCGTCACCGTTTCTGGCTCCAAGGACGGTGTAGCCTGATCCTTCCAGAAACCTCCGCATCAGTTCACGAAGCGCCGGCTCGTTCTCCACGAGCAGGATCGTTTCAGGGCTTCTTGTCGCCGGTTGCATGTCGACACTCTCCTGCGTGATTCTTCACCCCTCCTTTTCGTCCCGGAACGGATCAGGCAGAAGAGGTCATAGATTAGCCGTATGTGCTTTCTATTAGCCGTTGCGCTTGAGTTAGGTTTGGTCCAGCGTCAACGCTGGAGACTACGTTGGGCCAGTCGTCAAGCGCCGAAATTTCCCCGGTGTGACTTGGAAGTAGTGTCGGAACTGGCGGTCGAAGCTCGGGACGTGTTCGTAGCCGGTTGATGAGGCGATTTCCTTGATGCTCAGGTTGGTCTCCTGCAGCAATCTGGCCGCCGTGTTCATCCTCGACAGCTGCAGATGACCCTTGAATGTCACGCCCGTTTCCTTCAGCACGAGTCGGCTGAGGTGCGATCTCGACATACGCAGGCTCTTGGCAATGTCGGCAAGCCTGCACTCCGGCTGGAGATGCGCCTTTTCCACGTAGTCGAGAACCGCGTTGACGCGGGAGTCAATGTGCGTTCCATCCGGTAGGGCTCGGATGGGAGCAACCCCCGACATCTCAACTGGAGAGCCACGATGGTTGTCTTCCAGAAGGTACGAGGGCGCGACAAGTTCGCCTGGCCCAACAGTCTTGTTGAGTCTGCTGGCAATTCGGAAGATCACGACACGACCGAGGATTCGTCCGGCCTGTGTACGAAGCCCACGTGCCGCCTCGAGTAGCGTCGGAACGAGCGTTTGTGAGCTTGGAGAGCTCTCAAGCTGGTTCCTTCCGATGGCCACCTGACACGCGTCGATAAAACTCAACCAATCCTGAGGCTGGTTCATTGGGACGTTTGACGACGTTTGGCTGCCCATGCCTGCAACGTATAGCGCCGCGGTTCGCATCAACTCACCCGGGATCCATCGTCAACAGCGCTAGCGGACTGCCCCGGCGGCCCAATTCCGTGAACTCTGTGCGTCACGAATCTTAGTGTACTGGTTGAATTGACCCCTATCAATCAAGCCTGTCGAAGGACACAAATACTGTAACGGTTCAGCTACCGCTAGGCATCGGATTCTGGAACGGCCCAAAACGTCATGCAAGTGCACTGAATTAGCACAAAGTGCTTTCTGTTAGCTTGTGTTGCGATCGGGCCCTCAATCTGTGACAAAGACCGATAAGGACCCGCAGTGCAGCCTGTCACCGGCTACTTCTCGAAAGGACCACAGATCTGGAAATACGGCGTGGCGATCGGTGCCGTGTCCCTGGTTCTGGTACTGACCGTTCACGCGCAACCCCTTATTCAAGGCAACGTCCTGCTGCTATGCCTTGCGGCCGTGACAGTGAGCGCCTGGTTCGGCGGCCTCGGCCCTGGATTGCTCGCGACGCTTTTGGCCATTCTCGCCACCGACTACCTGCTCGTCCCTGTCGACCAGGCCCAGGCTGATCTAGTGTCGCTTTTGACGGAGCGACTTCGGCCTGGACTGTTCGCCTCAGTCGCAATCCTCATCAGCGCTCTCAGTCAATCGAAGAAGTTCGCCGAAGCCGATCTCGATCGCACCCTTTTGACCCTCGAACGGCGGGTTCACGAGCGCACAGAAGAACTTTCAGCCGCAAATTTAGCGCTGCACACCCAGATCGCCGAAAGCAAGAGAGGTGAAGAGGAGCGAAAGCGGCTGGAAGCCGAGCTTCGGCAGGCACAGAAGCTGGAGGCCATCGGTCGCCTGGCGGGAGGCGTGGCCCACGACTTCAACAATATCCTGATGGTCATCCAGGGATACGGCGACATGTTGCTGTCCAGGACAGACAAGGATCACTCCAGTTACGACGATCTCGTCGAGATTCGGAAGGCAGCCGAGCGGGGAAGCGGCCTTACCCGACAGCTCCTGGCATTTGGACGCAAGCAGATCCTGCGCATGACCCCGCTCGATCTGAATGCGGTCGTCAGCGACACCATGCAGATGCTCGTGCGCCTGATCGGAGACAATATCCGGCTCGACTTGCGGCTGACAGGTACTCCGTGTGCGATCGAAGCCGATCGCGTTCAACTCGAGCAGGTCTTGGTGAACCTTGCGGTCAACGCTCGCGACGCGATGTCTCAGGGCGGCACTCTCGTGATCGACGTGTCGAACATTGAGGTGGTCGGTTCGGAGCACTCCGTTTCGCCCGGGCGCTACGTGCGCCTCGTGCTGCGCGACAACGGCTGCGGCATGGACGAAGTTACCAAGTCCCGGCTCTTTGAACCGTTTTTTACCACGAAGGCCTTCGGCAAAGGCAACGGTCTCGGCCTGGCGACGGTCTACGGAATCGTGAAGCAGTTGGGCGGTGGCATAGACGTCGAAAGCGCACCACTCCAGGGCACCACCTTCACCGTGTTCCTTCCGAGGACCAACAAAGCACTGCCGGTCGTGCAGGAGCCCTTGATGGCCGAATCGATGGCGGTTGGGCACGAAACGGTTCTCCTTGTCGAGGATGACGAGCCGGTGCGTGCCCTATCGCGCACCGTCTTGCAGCGACACGGCTACCGCATTCTGGAGGCGACTGGCCCGAAAGAGGCGCTGTCGCTTGCGGCGCGCCATCGAGGGGAGATCGATCTCGTCCTCACTGACGTGATCATGCCCGACATGACGGGTCCGGAGATGGCGACTCTGCTCAGATCGATCGCGCCGGAGCCAGGGGTGCTGTATATCTCAGGGCATGCTGCCGATTCGCTCGTCTGCGACGGCGTCCTCTCGACGCAGGTCGACGTCGTTCAGAAGCCCGTAGATGCGCGCGATCTCTTGCGGGCCGTGCGGCTTGCCTTGGATTCACACGCCGCCTCGCAAGAGCAACTCATGATGGTGTCAGCCACCAACTGAGGCGGTTTCTACTTTGTGCGCGATGGGTTCGGGTGGGCTCTTCATCCGCGGGAAGCGCAGCGTAAAGGTCGTCCCGACGCCGAGCTGACTTGTCACCGAGATCGTTCCATCCAGCTGCTCGACCACTCTCTTTGTGATCGCCAGCCCGAGCCCCAGTCCTCGGCGCTTGGTGGTCACGAAGTCATCGAAAACAGTCTCGAGACGGTCTGGCTCGATGCCGCGGCCGGTGTCTGCGATCTCTACCACTGCTTGGCCGGCGACTAGCCGGGTGCGAATGACGATGCGTCCTCCCTGCGCCGTCGCCTGCAGAGCGTTGGTCACCAGATTCCGAAAGACACGGTTGAGCCCGAACCTATTGCCCTCGATCCAGATTGGTCCTGGTTCGACGTCTGCATCGAGCATTACGCCTTTCGGCCCCGATGTAGTCTGCATCAGGTCAACCACTTCGCTCACGACGGAGTTCATGTCAATAGGCGACCGTTCGAGCGGGGTAGGCCGCGCAATGTTACGAAGATCGTCGAATACGAGCCTGACCTGCTCCAACTCGCGATCCACGGTTCGCTGAAAGTTTTCTCTGTATTGCAGGTCGTCGAACACCTTCATCAGAAGCTTGCAGCTGTTGCCGATGTTCTGGATCGGACTCGAAAGGTCATGAACGAGGCCCATGACGACACGCCCGAATGTCGCCTGTCGCTCCTTCTTTCTGACGTCTTCCTGAAGTTCGACAAGCCGGTGTGCCATGTCGTTGAACGCCACGCCCAGCTGCCCCAACTCGTCGCGGGACTCGACGACGACGCGCTCATCGAGCCGGCCTGCCGCCAGAGCACGCGTGCTGCGCGTCAGCCGCAAGATAGGGTCGATGAAACCACGGCTCCAGTAGTAGCCCGCCCCGAGCATCGCCAGGAGTGCCAGCCCGATGGCAACCGCGAGTTGGCGCTGAGTGCGGATGGGAACTGCAAAGGCCTCCGCCTCGGCCTGCTCGACGATGACCGTCCACTCGATCGACGGCAACCGCGCAGCCACCCCGACGATGCGACCTCGGACATCGTCGTATTCTCCGGAGACGGTGGGTCCAGAGCCTGCCACTGCGAGCTGTGTGATCAGAGGATGAGTGGACAGGTTGTCGCCGCGAGCGACGCGGGACTTTGCGTTGGGGTCTCCGTGAGCCAACAGCTGCCCATCGTGTGTCACGACGAGCGCGTAGCCCTGTTCTCCCACACGGATCCGATCGACCATTCGCCACATTTCTTCGAGGTTCAACCGGCCGACCAGCCACCCCTGTGTCGTGCCGGCGGTTCGGCTCGCCAAGACGGCAGTCGGGAGTAGATCATCATCGATAGTGAACGACGACATCAACGCGCCGGCGATCACCGTGCTGTTCGAGCCAGGTAGCGTCGCGCTCGGCGTGCTGAGTCGACTGGAAACGAGTGAGTGACCGCCTTCGTCTATGAGCGTGAGCTCCACGAATTCCGGGAAGCCAAGGACGTAGTTTTTCAGGATCCGATCTTGCTGCCATCGCTCGAGTCCGGTTTGCTCCAGATCAGCCGCCACCGCGTTGAAGATCCGGACGCTGCTGGTGACGTAGAGCTCGATTTGCTCGGCGGCGCGGCGGGCCACATTCAGGTTTCCCTCAACGACGGTCTGTTCGGCGCTGCTTTGCAGCGATGCGAGCGAAGCCGCGCCGTACGCCAGCAGCGGCAGTACCGCTGCTGCGGCCATCATGAGGGCGAAGCGTGTTCTGATGCTCTTCACTGCGCTGACGCGATTGCGGGGGCGGGCCGCGCCGTCCAACGCCAGAGTGTGAGGACTGGGTCGCGCCCCGGGTCCTGCACGACCTGGAAGTTGCGGCTCACCGCGCGGGCGCGCTCGTTCCACGCCAGGAAGAGCGCTGGGGGGTCGTCGAGAAACACCTCCTGGAGGCGGCGGGCAGCGGCACGCGCCGTCGACTCGTCCCTTGTTTCCCGCAGCACTGTGAACAACCGATCCGCCTGTACATTCTCATACCCGAATACATTGAATACCTTGAAATCGCGCGCCGAGTGCCACAGTCCATACGGGCGCCCAAACGTAGGCCCGCCAACCAGATCTACAAGGGCGGCGTCGAAGTCACCCGAGAGAAGCCGCTTGGTGTAGTCAGGAAGGGGGAGGGCTTCGAACTGCACGTCAACCCCGATGTTGTACAGCTCCTGCTGGACTTCAAGCGCGAACCGCTCCTCGATGCTGAAATTTGCCGGAAGTAGGCATGTGAACGAGAAACGAGCCTGTCTGCCATCTGCTTTCCGCGCGACCGCTCGCCGAAAGCCATTGTCGTCAAGGAGCTTTTCCGCCTGTTGTGGGTCGAAGGCGTACGGTCTCACTGATTTGTCGATGGCCCAGTGCTGGGGCCAGAGCGGCCCCGTTGCCGGAAGGCCACGGCCGCCGAGGACCCGCGTCAACAGCCGCTGGCGGTCCACCGCCAAATTCAGTGCCCGACGCACGACCCGCGAACTGAGCGGCGAACGTTGGGAGTTGAAGGCCATCACGTATTGGTAGACACGTGGAAACGATGTCACGGCTATTCGATCGTTGCCGATGAACTCCACCGCATCGGGTGGAACGTTGGTCACCATGTCAACGTCGTCGCGCAGAAGGCTCGTCCACGCAAGGCGAAGCGTTTTGTACGGTTGAATCACGACTCGGTCTATTCCTGGTCGTCCGCTCTGATACTGCTTGAAACTCTCCAGTACCACTCGGTCGCTCGTGCTCTCGACGAGACGATACGGGCCGGTGCCTTCCTTTCGGTCACCGAACATCAATGGCACGTCCAGGTCCTCAGGAAGAGCGCCAGCGGCGTGGTTAAGGGTAATCGCGATCTCGTTCGCGGCCACTGCATCGACAGCACTGATACTGATCAGAGACCAGTATTGCGCTTGGTTTGACCGTGTCCTTACCGCACGTAGTAGCGCCTCAGCAACCAGTGGCCCCGTAACGGCCTTGTCGCTATGAGTGACAACTCCTGAACGCAGCCGCATGCGGAGTTGCAAACCACTGGGATCCCATTCCCAGCTCTCGGCGATGGCCGGTAGAGCCCGCCCATCAGCAGCAGGGCGCGTGAGCCCCTGGTACTGCAACATTCCCGCGAATTGCCCGACGCCAACATCTGGAGCACCGAAGCTCATCTCGGTCGCGCCAATCCTGATGACGTTTTGTTGCGGGGACGCAGGAGGGCTGGTCCGTGTGCACGCGGGAAGAAAAGCGGCAACAAGAAGAAGAGCGCCAAACGCCGCTCGGTGGCGACGTTGGCGCTCCAGTGAATCAGAGACAGGCCTTAGCCTTCGCGACCGTGGTCGCGTTACTTGGTCGTGCTGCCGTTGTCTTCCACGTACCACGGGCAGTAATTCTGCGGTTTCCGCTGAGGCGTGCCCTTCTTGACCACGTTGATCTTCATGATTCTACTCCCCTTCTGATTGAATGACGGATGAGAGTTCACGCGACTGTTGCAGCGATTCGCTGCGCCAGACTTACCACTGCCAGATCCATCGCGCTCTTATGACACGAGCGCGTGTACAGGTCCCCTGCTTCTGCATTCGCCGCGACCGAGCATCCCCCCCCGCACACCGGGATGAACGAGCAGTCGCCGCACTCCTCCTTTAACGGACTGAGACGTGCGAATCGCTCGACGGCGGGAGCGAGACGATGCCGCACCTGATCGATGTGCCCAATTGCTTCTGTCGGCTCACTCCCGAACCCCGGGCACGCATAGAGAGACCCGTCGATGCCAACCGTGTGCGCGTGCTTACGATGGATTTCACACGGGCCCATGTGCACACCGTCGACGGTGGGAAAGCCGTGCTTGCGAGTCTCGTCGCGAAGGAAGTTCATCTTGTCGTCCGCGAAGTGACACGAGTCGCACATCCCTGACGACTTCCCGGCCCCGGCCGCGGTCATGCAGGCGCCGTTCAGCGGTTTCCCGCTCGCGCCCACGACGGTGAGCGGAATCAAGCCCTTCGGCTGTTCGGGAGTGATCTTGATGATTGGCTTGAAGTTGATTTTGGAGATCTTGTCCGCGAAGTCCTGTTCTCGAAGAAAGTCGAGCAGCGCCGGATAACTGTCCACGGACGACTCGTCGAAGTTTCCACCGATCGACACCGACACTTTGTCCGCGATCTGACGCACGTTCTCCACAATGCGATCGAAAGTGCCCTGTCGGCCACGGAGCGGCCTCATCCGGTTGTGCGTCTCTCGATCGCCGTCGAGGGTTACCTTCACATGCTTCAGGCCCGATGGCTTGAGGCGATCGACGAGTTCCGGGGTCAGCAGAAGGCCGTTGGTGATGAGGCTGATGCTTTGCTCCACGCCACGTTCGGCGCACAGTGCCTGGCACCCTTCCGAGATGATGTTGATCACGGGGATGTTCAAGAGGGGCTCGCCGCCGAAGAACGTGAGCGCGAATCGTTCGGGCCGAACCGCATCAAGGCGACCTTCCACCCATTCCACAATCCTTCGCGCCGTGTCGAGCGACATCTTGTGCGCAAAAAGGTTGTGATCGCCGTGATCCCCTTGCATGCAGTAGTCGCAGGCGAAGTTGCATTGCAACGTCGTCAGCACCGTCAGCGACAGCCGGTCCGTGTCTTCGCGGACATTCTCGAAAAACTGCTCAAGCGAGCGCCGCTCCTCCTCCCGGCTCCGGACGAGGAAACCGTTCTCGGTGAGTGTGGTGATGGTTTCCAGCTCTTCCTGGCTGAATGCGACGTCGCCACGAGTGATGCGGCTCAACACAACATCGACGTCCGGCGTGACCAACAACTGAGCGTCCGAGAGTGTGTTCATCAAGAACACCTCGTTACGATCCACCAACGGCACATGGACGTTGAACATCGATGGCAGCATGAACATCACCCTCCGCGAGGCGCACCTCTCCCTGAAACTTGCCGAGGTCTAAATGGCATCTGTTGAGGAAATCGAGGTGCTGGACCGAATTGCGCTGACGGATGAACTACTGAGCAATGCTCGTACCGCGCGTTGCATTGCACAACTTCAACCGTTGGCAGCGGAGAATCTGTGCAGAAAGTGGGCCCGTCGGCAAGCTTGTCGCATGCGCGCAAATCCACGTCGCGCGGTCAATCGGTTGGCCGATCTTTGGCTCGGTCGATGAGGGGGAGCGAGATCGCTAAGAGACTCGGCCGATCACCGATCGGCCAGTACTTTGGCCTGTTCAGACAGAACCTTGCCGATCGAATTAGCGGAAGGTGCCGATTCCTAGTTGCCGCGGATGCGCCGTGCGATGTCTCGAATCTCGAGGCGGTCCATCTTGAACTTCATCGTGCTCAGAGGAATCCCCAGCGCGCGTGCCGTTGCCGTCACATTCCAGGCCGATTTCTCGAGCGCGCGAATGATGAAGTTGCGTTCGAAGGTCGACACCGCTCGCTCCAAACGGTTCTCGTTCGCCGGCGCCTGTTCGTCAAGTTGTCCGACGTGGAACTCGTACGGGAGGTCCTCGTCCGTGATCCATTCCTTGTCGGAGATCGCGACGAGGCGTTCAATGAGGTTTTCCAGCTCTCGGATATTACCCGGCCACCAGTAGCCGCTCAGGATGTCCAGGGTCGAATCCGCGATCCCGCGGATCTGCTTCCGAAACTTGACGTTGTACCGGTGCAGGAAGAAGCGAGCCAGGTCGGGGAGGTCTTCGATTCGCTCCCGTAGGGCCGGCATTCGAATCCGAATGATGTTCAGGCGAAAGTACAGGTCCTCTCGGAAGCGTCCTTCCTTGAGGGCCTTGTCGAGGTCGACGTTCGTGGCGGCGATCAGGCGAAAGTCGGTCTTGATCGGATGGTTGCCCCCAATCCTCTCAATCTCGCCCTCTTGAATTGCCCGTAGCAGCTTCGCCTGAAGTTCGTACCGCAGGTCGCCAATTTCGTCGAGGAACAATGTGCCACCGCCGGCCAACTCGAACTTGCCGAGTTGCTGCCGGATTGCCCCTGTGAACGAACCCTTTTCGTGGCCGAACAAGGCGCTCTCAACGAGCTCCTTGGGAATAGCCGCCAAGTTGACAGCGACGAAAGGCGCGTTCGGTTGGCCAGACTCCCTGTGGATGAGCCGCGCCAGCAGTTCCTTGCCGGTACCGCTCTCGCCGAGAATCAGTACAGTCGCCGAGACCTTGGCGACTTTCTGGACCAACTCCAGGATCTCTCGCGTGCCCCGGCTCGGCCCGACAACGAACTCTCGATCGTGCTGCTCGGCCACCTCGGCGCTGAGCCGCATGACGTGCCTGTTGAGATCTTGACGCTCGCTCGCGTTGGCGACCAGCGTTTGCACTCCTTCGATGTCGAAATCCTTGGGGATGTAGTGATAGGCGCCAAGCCGCATGGCTTCGATCGCCGCGTCCAGCTCCTGGACGAGCGAGATGGCGATGACTTCGATGTATGGATAGTTCTCCTTCGTGATCTTGAGGACCTCGAAGCCGCTGATGCCGGGCAGCCGGACGTCGAGGATCATCAGGTCGATGTCCTCTTTCTCCATCATCTGCAGGGCGGTTTCTCCGCTACCAGCCCTGAGCACGCGATACTCCCGGCGCATCGCCCCAGTGAGCGTTTCCCGCATGCCCTCATCGTCGTCCACGATGAGGAGCGTTTTTCGGCGTTCTGACATACCCCGGCGCGAGTATAGCTCGCTCCTTGACCTGCTGAATTCCCTTCGATAAGGTACCAACCTAACAGCAGAATCGCGCTAGATGACCCTCCTGTGGCTTGTGTCGGGCGCGTCGTTGGTTGCGGCGCTCGTGGCCTGGCGGCAGGCACGTCGAAACGCACAGCGACTCGAGCAACTCTCCCAGATGCACTGGGAGTTGAGGTATCAGCACGGAGAGTTGCGCGCGAGGTTGCAGCAACTCGCGACAACCGCGGGTGACCCAGCAAGTCAAGGTTCCGCCCAGCCGTCCAGTGGAAGTTCCCAGACTCCACGGTCGGAACAGCCGACCGACGGTTTCGTGTCTCTCTCATCCCTGAAACGTTCATAGAGCACGATGCCAACACCTGTCGTGATGCCCCAGATGGGGGAATCGATCGCGGAAGGGACGATCGTCCGCTGGATCAAGAAGGTCGGCGATCAGGTTGATCGCGACGAACCCCTCTTCGAGATCTCGACCGACAAGGTGGACGCGGAGATTCCTTCTCCAGCGGCCGGTGTGCTGCTCGAGATCAAAGTCAAGGAGGGCGAGACAGTCGCCGTCGACAGCGTGGTCGGTACGATCGGTTCGGTCGGCGAGTCGGTCGTCGAGGCGGAAACGCCGACTCCGGCGACTCCCATCCCCCTTGCCCCCGATGTTGCGTCCGGAGGTCGCGAGTTGACGGCGTCGAGCTCCCCGCAGGGCCAGAAGGGCCGTAAAGCGGACGGAGGGGAACGACCTGCTCTCCCGACGAGGGAAGAACTTCGACGGCAGAAGTCCTCGCCGTTCGTGCGCCGGATCGCGCGTGAACACAACGTCGACATCGCTCAGCTGTCGGGATCGGGTCTCGGCGGCCGAGTGACCAAGCACGACATCCTGGCTCATCTCGACACGGGCGAGGAGGGGGGTCACGCCCCTCGGGAGTCCCTAGCGCGGATCCCCCCCTACCAGCCAGGCGAATCAGTCGAGATCAAACCCCTTTCGGTCATGCGGCGGAAGATCGCCGAGCACATGGTTCTCAGCCAGCGTACGTCGGCGCACGTGCACTCGGTGTTTCACGTGAACTTTTCAACGGTGGAAAGCATCCGTCACAAGAAGAAGGCCGAGTACGAGCGCAAAGGCACCAAGCTGACTTACATGGTCTTCATAGCCAAGGCTTGCATCGACGCTATCCGCCGCCATCCAATCGTCAACGCTTCGCTCGACGTCGACAGAGTCATCTACAAGAAAGACATCAACCTCGGCATAGCCGTCGCGCTCGACGACGGGCTGATCGTGCCGGTCATCAAGAACGCCGACGAGAAGAACGTGCTTGGGCTCAGTCGCGCCATTGCAGACCTGGCCGACAGAGCACGTTCAAAACAGCTCAAACCCGAAGAAGTGCACGGCGGCACGTTTACGATCACCAACCCGGGACTGCTTGGCGCTCAGTTCGGTCTGCCGATCATCAACCAGCCGCAGGTCGCGATTCTCGGAATCGGTGCCATCGAGAAGCGCCCGGTCGTTGTTGACGACGCCCTCGGCATCCGGACGATGGCATATCTGACGCTGGGCTTCGACCATCGGCTCATCGACGGCATCGTGGCAGACCAGTTCATGTCCGACGTCAAGGATCACATCGAGAACTTCGACGCCGACCAGGTCTAGTGGGAGAGCTCGAAGTCAGGCGACTGGGCGTAGTGCGATACGCGGATGCGCTCGCGATGCAGCGTGAGCTTGTTGAAGAGCGTCGAGCGGGCCGCGTCCCCGATCTCCTGCTCCTCTTGCAGCATCCCGCTGTGATTACGCTCGGTGTCAAAGGCGACGGGGGGCGGTCGAATATCATCGCCAACGGGGCCCGGCTCGCCGAGCTTGGAATCGAAATCCACGAGACAGGGCGCGGGGGAGACGTGACGTATCACGGACCAGGGCAGGTCGTTGGCTACCCAGTCCTGGAATTGCCGCCAGATCGCCGCGACGTACACCGATACGTTCGCGACTTGGAAGAAGTGATGATCCGCGTCTGTGCGGATTACTCACTGAAGGCCGGCCGCATCAAGGGCCTGACCGGAACGTGGATCGGTGCCGAGACGCGGGGCGCGGCGAAGATTGGTGCGATCGGGGTCAGGATCTCGCGTTGGATCACGAGCCACGGCTTTGCGTTCAATGTCACTACGAGTCTGGAACACTTCGAGCTCATTGTCCCCTGCGGGATCACGGACCACGCAGTGACATCACTCGAGCAGGCCACGGGCCGCCCCGTCCCGATCGCCGACGTAGAGGCTGCGCTGGTCAGGCACTTCATGGAGGTGTTCGGGCGCGTGCCGGCTGCCGGCACGCTACTGGCCGGTCTAGCGACTGAACCGTAATGTCGCTAGAACGAAAGTTGCAACGCTATCCGGGCGCTGCGAGGAATGGCCGGATGCGTGTGAATGTCCTCGATGCCCTCATCCGATTCACCGTCCAGACGTGAGGCGTAGTAGTAGTCGATGTCAGACACTTTGGCATCGAAGAGGTTGAAGCCCTCGAGCACGAGGCGTGCCCTATTTGAGATCCGATAACCCACCTCGCCGTTCCACAGCGTGGTGGCTTCAGACTTTACGCTCCCGTCTTCGATGAGCGACCGTGGTCCGAAGTGGCGAATGCGTACGCTGCCGAAGACACGCTTGGCCGGTTCAACCGTGATACCTCCCGCTATCACGCGATCGAGTGCGCCTGGAATGAAGCGTCCAGCCGGATCGTCGTCCTTGAATCGCGCGCGCGAAAACGACACATCAACATCAGCGGTGAGCCATGGCCGTAGACGGGCGTAGTTGGTCCACTCCACTCCGATACGACGGCTCGGCCGTCCAGCCTCGGTTGTTCCCGCATCCCCCACGAACAAAAGCTCTGAGTCGAGGCCCAAATACCAGAGCGAGAGCGTCGACTGAAGCCCGCGCACTCGCACGGTGCGAATGCCGAACTCGGCACCCGATGCGCGAACGAGCGGCGTGACGGGCTTGGCTGCTTCTCGAGTCGACGGATTGACATGGATCGTTGCGCCACGCGCGTCGTTGCTGTGGTACCCGAGGCCAGCGTTCGCGTAGAACTCCGTACCACCCCACGGTCCAAAGACCGCAGCAAACTTCGGACTCGCCAGCGAGTCCGATCCGTCGCCAGAGTTCTCCGGAGTGCTCGAGGTGACGTTGAACTGATACAGATCAGCTCGCAGCCCAAACGTGGTCCGAAGCGTGTGCGACCACTCGACCTCGCTCCGCGCGTACACGCCGAGCATCGTTTGACCGACTGTATCTTCGCGCGTAGTCGAAAGCCGCTGCCGGCCCACTGTATGGTACAGCCCAACGGGATCGATCCAGTCGCGGCGAACCTGTACACCGATTGCGCTTTCGGTATGTCGCCCGAAGAAATGCCCCAGACGCCGGTAGGACACCCTTCCGCCTGCGACCATACGCCGCTCGGATTGCTCGAACTGGTCGCCATTGTCTGGATCGTCGAGCAAGTATGTGAAGTTCGAGAAGAGCGTGAGCTTGTTGTGGAGGAGAAACCCAGTCGCTCGCGTCGAGGCGTTCGTGCTGGAGCGCTGCACGTCCACCGCGATGCTCTGGCGCTCGGCATGTCCCTTGTCCGTCGCGTCGATGTTGCCGAAACGTGTGATCAGCCCCGATGCAATAGCGCGGTCCGGCACCTGGTCGGTTGAGTTCCAGTCGGCCCAGTACCCCATACTCGTCACCGAGAAGCCATTACGTGCGTCGCCGCGGCTGTAGCGCAGGACGCCGTTGCCCCGACGGTAGTCGTCGCCGAGCACCCAGGGGCCGTCATTGTGGGTGAGTTCGACAGCGGCAAGCAGAAAGCCGTTGTTCAGTCGCGGTGATCCGGCCGCCAGTACACGTCCCCAACTGTCACTCCCGCCGCTGAGGAACACGATGGGGCGCTCGAGTACGTTCACGTAGTTGATGTTGGCCGCCCCCGCCGCGGAGAAGTCCCCTTCATCGGCGAAGTACGGACCCTTCTTGAACTGGACACCGCTGATCAACTCCGGAATCACCGAGTTGGCATCGGCGTAACCGTGGGCATGCGCACCTGTGGGCGTGTTGACCGGCACGCCCGCCACCGTCGCTGCGAAGTCGGTCCCGTGATCGAGGTTGAATCCGCGAAGGTAATACTGGTTGGCCTTCCCTTCACCGCTGTGCTGACTGACGATCATGCCAGGCACGGTCTCGAGCACCTCGCCCGCCCGCATGACCGGGCGTGATTCAAGCTGTGTGGCTGTAATTGCGCCTTGGCTCGCCGAAGAGGCGATGCCGACGAGGTTCTCCGCCGGGTTCGCGATGTCGGCTACGTTTCTGAACGTGACCCTGCCCGTCACGACCACGTCGGCGCTCAGCGACAAGCGCATGACTGCGTCGGACGTGATCGCTTGGCTCGCCCTCACCGTGATCTCACGGCGCACGACGGTGAAGTTGATCAGCTTGAACTCGAGATCGACGCGTCCAGGTGGCACTGCGTCGAACCGATAAACGCCGGTGCCGTCGGTGACAGCCGTCAGTTCGGCTGTGCCTCCATGCATGTGGACGGTAACCCCAGGCAAGACACCGCCAGTCTCATCGATGACCCGACCGGAAACGCTGGCATTCTGCTGGGCGACAACGCTCGCCGAGCTGCAGGCCAGGGTCAACAGGGCCATCGCTGCCGCTCGGATCAAATGCTTGGTCACCCTGTCTTGTCCTCGTCTCCCTTGCTGACGCATGATCCTGCAGACCGGACAACGTAAGCTGGGGGTTTAGAGCCCCGCCCGAAAGGCAAGTCTAGATGGCTGTAGCGACCAGCACGGTGCGGCATGTTGTCGCATCCGCCTCTCCTCTAATCTCACCGGTTCATGCCGGCCCCGTCGACGGCCGCTGGCTGCAGGCGGTGCGATGGGTGACCTGCACCGCTGAATGGGCGGTCGTTGCGATCGTGTGGCTCTTTCCGGCAGCAGACCTACCGTTGCGGCACGTCGTCCTGGCCGTTCTGGCCTCGGCGATCTGCCATACGGGGGTCGCCGCGATGCGGGCCGCCGATCGGTCCATCCCAACTGTCGCCACTGCGTTGTCGATACTTGTTGACGTTGTTCTGTTGACAGGTCTGCTCGAGATCACCGGCGGCCCGTTCAACCCCTTCACGGTCATCTACGGCGCGCATGTGGCACTTGGATGGTTCACGCTCTCGCGTCGGTGGGGTATCGCCGTGGCCGTTGCTTCCGGTGTTTCGTACACCTGGCTGGTGTACGACCATCTTCAGGACGGTCCGCTCGGGCATCACCGTTTGAACGACTTTCCGACGCACCTCTTCACCATGTGGCTCGCCGCAGCTGTTACGACCGAACTGGTGGCGTTCTTTGCCGCGCGCGCCCGGGCCGCATTGGCCGAGCGGCAGCGCGATGTTGACGAAGCCCGGACGCGTGCGGCCCGGAGCGAACACCTTGCATCGCTCACCACGCTGGCCGCCGGCGCTGCTCATGAGTTGTCCACTCCGCTCGCAACGATTGCCGTGGCTGCGAAGGAACTTGAACGCGTGGCACAGCGCGTCGAGGATATAGGGCTCTTGGCAGCACTCAGAGACGATGCGGGATTGATTCGGACGGAGGTCAGTCGGTGCCAGTCCATCCTCGACCAAATGAGCGGGCGGGCCACCGAGGACGTCATCACAGCTCATCCACTCGACTTGGGCTCAATACCCACACATGTCCGGCAGCGGCTGACGGCTGAACAGCGCGGCCGGCTTCGCATCGAGGTTGATTCCGGCAGCCAATCGGTCGCAGTGCCTGCCGGCGGGGTTGTTCGTGCGGTGGCGTCGCTCGTGAAGAACGCCTTCGATGCAAGTGAAGCCGAATCGCCCGTCACGCTTCGATTGCATCGCCACAATGGTGCAGTCCGTATTGAAGTGCAGGACAACGGCAAGGGGCTGACCGCAGAGGGTCTCAGGCGAGCCGGCGAGCCCTTCTACACGACCAAAGAACCTGGGAAGGGGCTGGGCCTCGGGCTATTTCTCGCGCGCACGTTCGCTGAAGAGGCGGGAGGCAGTTTGCGGCTCGAGAGCGGTGAGGGAACAACCGCAATTCTCGAGCTGCCTGCGGTCGCCTCGCAGGGGGCTTCCGCATGAGCCCGCTCGGTTTCGCCGCAGCCAATCGCGAGGGGCGAACGCTACTGGTGGTCGACGATGACGAGACGTTTCGCACTCGGGCAGTTCGCGCGTTTCGGGAGCGCGGCTATGAGGCGGTCGGCGTGTCGGATCATCCAAGCGCGGTCGAGGTGGCACGCCAAGAGAGCCCGGAGCTTGCGCTCATCGACCTCAAGCTCCCTGGCGAGTCGGGGCTCGCCGTGCTCCGCGAGCTGAAGCAGATCGATCCTGCGACAATCATCGTCGTCCTCACTGGATACGGAAGCATCGCGACCGCGGTGGAGTCGATCAAGCTTGGCGCAGTCGGCTACCTCACCAAGCCAGCCGACGCGGATCAGATTCTGGCGGCCTTCGACGGGTCCCGCACACCGGATGGCACCGAGGTGCCTTCCCTCGCGCGTGTGGAGTGGGAGCACATTCAACGCGTGCTCGCTGACTTCGACGGCAACGTGTCGCAAGCCGCCCGCGCGCTGGGCATTCACCGCCGCTCTCTTCAGCGAAAGCTCGCCAAGTATCCGGTCTCGCGATAAGTCAACGCTCAGTTTTCGCTTTTCACGTCACGTACGGCCGACGGGTGTCATCACGGCTTCCGCAACGCCGCGACCTGCCACGGCTATCACCTCGATTCGAACGCCACCCCATGTCACGACGTCGCCGATCACCGGGGACCGGCCGAGCACGGTCAGGACGAGACCGCTGACGGACAGGACGTTGGGATGCTCGAGCGACATCCCCAACGCCTCACCGGCGTCCCGGAGGTGGACAGTGCCTTGCACGAGCACGCGGCCGGTCGCATCCTTGCCGATCGGTGCACGACCACGGCTTTCCTCGATCTCACCGACCACTTCTTCGAAGAGATCTCCGATCGTCACCACGCCCGCCGTGCCGCCGTACTCGTCCATGACGACCGCCATTTGGGCCCGGTAGCGCCGCATCGCGGAAAGCACTTCGTCAAGCGGCGTCGTGCCGGGTACGTAGGGCAGCGGTCGCGCGTCGTTGGCGGTCACTGGTCGCCCTGCCACGAAGTGGCGCAGCAGCGCCTTGATGTGAACGCTGCCCGTGATGTTGTCGAGATCCCCCGTGTAGACGGGATATCGAGTGTGCGTGTGTGTTCGCACGATCAGCCGCAGCTCATCGACCTCCGTGCCAACCGGAATTCCCACCAGGCGAACGCGCGGCACCATGACCTGGGCCGCCGTACGATCGCCGAACTCGAAGAGCTCCCTCAGGATCGTTCCTGACTCGCCGCGAAGGAGGCCCCCTTCCTGGCTCTCCTGGACGATGAGCTGCAGCTCCTCCGTGGTGTGGTATCGCTCCGTGTCCACTTGCTGTCGTCGCACACCGATCAGCTTCAGAAGCCCATTTCCTGCCGCATTCAGCCCGATGACGAGCGGTAAGATGGCAAACTGGAGCGCTTCGATCGCGGGAGACACATACAACACAGTGCGCTGCGCTCGCTGCAGGGCCAACGCTTTCGGCACCATCTCGCCGATCACAATGTGGAAATACGTGAGGAGGCCAATCGCGAAGACGCTCGCAAGCGCATGAACAGTGATCCACCTGTTCTGCCCAAACGGCTCGAGCCATGGACCGATCCAGCCAGCCAGCACGTGCTCGCCGTACATTCCAAGGCCGACGCTCGCGATCGTGATCCCGATCTGCGTCGTGGCGATGTATCGGTCCTGTCGCCTCGGATCGCCAAGAATCCTCGCGACACGCTGTGCCAACCGGCCTCCCTGCGCGGCCTGGTGATCGATGCTCGTGCGCGACGCGCCGACGATGGCAAACTCCGCTGCCACGAACAGACCATTGGCGAGGATCAGCGCCGAAATAACTCCGACAGCGGAGATGATCTCGTTCATTCCGGCTCCTCGGCGTCGGTGGCCCTCTCAACTCGCACCGCAATGACGGATTCGAGCGCGCGCTCCGCGACGTGTTCGACGGTGAACTCGTAGTCGTTCACTCTCACCAACTCGCCTGACACGGGCACGTGGCCGAGGGCCGCCGTCACCATTCCGCCAACCGTCGTGGCGTCCGTCTCGAATTCAGAACGCAGTAGGGCCGCGGCATCCTCGACGCTCATGGCCCCGGGAATGCGAAAGCGACCATCGGGCATGGTTTCCGCGACGGGATCGCCTGCCTTGAACTCGTCGCCCACATCGCCCAGCAGTTCGGACAACACGTCTTCCAGCGTGATGAGCCCCGCGGTGCCCCCGAACTCATCCACGACGAGCGCCAGATGTGAGCGTCGCTCGCGGAGGTGGCGAAGGACTCGATCGGCCGTGACACTCTCGTGGACACTCGTGACGGGACGAATCATCGTGGCCAGCGAAGTATCCGTACGGTCCCCGACAAACCAGCGGACGAGGTCTTGCGTTCGAAGAATGCCGACGACGTAGTCGATCGAATCTCGGTAGACCGGTAGTCTGGAAAAGGGGCTCAGCGCAACGACACTGACGACCTCCTTGAGCGGCGTCGCGATGTCGACCGCCGACATCTTGCGGCGGGGTACCATCAACTGCTTCGCCTGACGAAGGTTGAGGCGTAGCGCTCTGCGGAGACGCTGATGCTCGTCGGGCTCCAGCAAGCCGCCGTCTCGGCTTTCGGCGATGAGCAGCTCGATCTCCTCCGGCGAATGGATGTGGCGATGCGCCTGTTGCGGAGTGCCCAGCAGGCGCAGCAGCACCTGACCATTGCCGTTCAGCCAGGTGATGAAGGGCCGGTAGATCCAGAGCGACAGCAGCATTGCGGGAAGGGTATAGAGCGCCGACGGCGTCGGATACTGGAGCGCGAGCGACTTCGGTACAAGCTCCCCAAAGATGACCTGAGCGGAGGTGAGGACCAAGAGCACGATGACGGCGGCGGCGGATTCTGCGGCAACCTGCTGAAGTCCACCGAGGCTCGCGAGCCATGGCGCGAGCCATACCGCAAACGTCAACTGTGCGTAGGCGCCGAGCGCGAGGCTCGAGATGGTGATGCCGATCTGGCAGGCGGCGATGTATCGGTCGAGCGTGACGGGAGACTCGAGAAGCGGCAACAGCCACTTGGCGAGCGGGTTGCCGTCGGAGGCGAGCTGGCGAACGCGGCTGCGCCGAACGCTGACAGCTGCGAATTCAGCTGCCACGTAAACGGCGTTAATCAGGATCAGCGCCGTGACGACGAGGATCGCCACGAGGACCATTCGACGGGTTCAGGGCTGTACGAACTCTGGGCGATCGCGTCTCGACGCAAGCCTCGCCGCGAGCTCGAGCGCGAGCGTGGCGACCAGTGATGTTCCCGGTGCGTCGATCCGTTCCCAGTCGTCTGACGGGCGATGATAGTCGCCGTGGAAGCCGGTGAAGAAGTTGATGGCGGGAATGCCTTTCGCTAGAAACGACGAGTCGTCGCTTCGCCCCGCACCCGGACCCTGCCGTCGAATCTCCAGCTCCCGTGTCGCTTGTGTGGCGGCCTTCAGGTCGGCCTCCATCGAAGGCGACACCTCCATGCCGCTCACATCGACGCCGCCCTTGGCGCGGCCCACCATGTCTAGGTTCAGCATCGCGATTGTGTCGCCAATGGGAATGGCCGGGTGAGAAGCGTAGTACGCAGAACCAAGCAGACCGCGTTCTTCTCCCGCGAAAGCCACGAACACGAGGGAGCGAGGGAAGCGCGCCCGCTGCTGCGCAGCCGCGCGCGCAATCTCCATGATCGCAGCCGTGCCCGACGCGTTGTCGTCGGCGCCGTTGTGGATTTCCCCGACGCGCTCCGGCGAAACCGACAAGTGCCCTCCAAGACCGACGTGGTCGTAATGCGCGCCGATCACGATGGCCTCTTTCGCCTTTTCGGGGTCGCTGCCTTGGAGGATGCCGATCACGTTCTTGACCGTTCGCCTGTTCTTGGACAGGTGTTCGGTGTAGTCCACAACTGTGCCAGCGAGCGGTCGTGACCGCTGGACCAGATCACCGTCGATCGCTTTCGCCAGGTCATCAAGACCCCACGCGTCGATGAGCGGCTGGATCTCGCTCCGTGCGATACGCAACACAGGAATGCCGTGGTCCTCCGCGTCCGGGTCTTTGACGAACAGTCCATAGTCGGCCTGGTCCACCCGGTGAGTTGGATCGGACACGACCAACAAGAGCCGTGCGCCCTTGTCGCGGGCCAGCGCTGCCTTGGCCTGTAAGGTTGTTTGCGGAAGCGGACGCGAGCCGTTCAACCGGCTATTCGGGTTTTGTTCTTGAGGCTCGTGGCTAAAGATGAGGACCGCTTTGCCGGCCACGTCGACTTTCGCGTAGTCGTCGTAATCCGATCCCGGTATCGAGAGGCCGTAGCCGGCGAACACGACTGGGACATCGTCGAGCTGGGTTGAGGCAACCGAGGCGTTTTCGTTCGCCGGCGCGGCGAGCGGGTAGTAGCTCATTCCGAGGCGCAGGCGCACCTTGGTTCCGCGGTACTGTATCGACAAGGCATTGTCGCGGCCGACGATGAGACCGGCAACGAGGTCAAACGGCTGGAACCAGTCACTTCGATCCCCGCCTGGCCTCAGGCCCGTGGACTTGAACTGCCGAGCGATGTACTCCCCGGCCCGGTCGAGTTCCGCACTGCCATTCGCGCGACCCTTCATCTCGTCAGAGGAAAGAACCTTGATGTGATCGAGCAGCGTGTCTGGCTGGACCTCGGTTGGCAGTACTGCCGCTACGCCCGCAAGCGCCAGGAGCGCCGCGGAAACCAACTTGCGCATCTGGCGATCGTATCCGAGATCAGGCGCCCAAGGCAGTTTCGACCTGCACACGCTCGCGCGTATTCAGCGATGGAACCTGCGTGTACGCGATGCCCGAAGCCGACAGTAGAGCAGGCAATGTGCCAACTCGATTCCGAACCCCGAACTCCCCGTCAAGCACCGTCAGCACGCTGAAGGCGCGTCGGGACGAGTGCACGATCGCCTGAGCGACCCGCGCGGCGGCGAGGCCGAGCGTGTAAGCGCCCGGCGGCCAGAGTCGCGCGACCCTGGCCTCGATTCGCGCGAGTTGCACCTGTGTCAGTGTGCGCTCGAGCGAATGGCCGCCCACCGACGCCTCGCTCCACGGCACTACGAACCCTGGTGGTGCTCCGAGTACCGTGAGGGCCACCTCGCCCGGCGAACAACGCGCTTCGACCGCGACAATCGATCGAACGGCCGATGCCAGAGCCTCTGGTGACGATCCGATCAAGCGGCCTCGGTGGATTCGTGCTTCGCGCGCTGCGGCCAGGAGTAAGAGCCCCTGAGATGCACCCGCAAAGACCAACGGCGACTCACCAACAAATGGCGAGAGTCGCATCAGGAGCGAGAGGCCTTCATCGCCCTGCCACTCCGACGCTGGCTGAAGCGCCCGATCTGCGATGACGCACACAGCGCAACCAGTGACGCGGCTGAGATCGGCGGTGCCTTCAACGCGCGTGTGAAATCTGGCGACCGCGCCGGACTGTTGAATATCGAGGGCCTTGCCTGCCGCAACTCCTGCCGCAGCATCGACGAGCAAGACGCGGGCGACCGCGTCTCCAGATGAGAGGGCGTGCGCAATAGCGCCCCCGAGGTCTCCGGCCCCGATGACGGCAACGGTCGTCATGATCTTGGTGAAGTATTGTAGTAGCAGCCATGGCACCACTTTCCGGCAAGGTTGCCGTCGTAACTGGCGGGTCGCGTGGCATCGGCTTGGCGATCGCGCACGCGCTCCGTCGAGACGGCGCCGTCGTGGCCATCACCGGCACAAACGACGAACGACTGGCTACCGCAGCCGCCGAGTTGGAACACAACGTGTCGGGTCCAGCGGTCATCACACTGCGTGCCGACGTTTGTCAGCACGGCGACATGGCGGCTGCGTTGTTGACGGTCGCGTCTCGTGCGGGCGGCGTGGACATCCTGATCAACAACGCCGGCGTGGGGATCTTCCGAACCGTTGCTGACATGTCGGTGGACGAGTGGAATCAGATCATGGAGACGAACGTGTCTGGCGTCTTCAACAGTAGCCAGGCGGCGCTGCCTCATCTCCGCGCGCGTGGCGGCGGATGGATCATCAACATCAGCAGCCTGTCGGCAAAGAATCCGTTCGCGAACGGCGCTGCGTATTGCGCATCCAAAGCCGCTGTCAACGCATTCAGCGAAGCGCTCATGCAGGAGGTTCGGCACGAAGGCATCCGAGTCGCGTACATCCTTCCGGGATCAGTCGACACCACGTTCGGCGGCGGCGCTCGCGACAAGGCCGATTGGGCACTGAAACCGGAGGACGTCGCCCAGGCGGTCGTCGACTTGGTCAGTCACCCGTCGCGCAGCCTCCCCAGCCGGGTGGAGATTCGCCCGGCGATGCCACCTCGTAGAGGCTGACCCGTGTCTGCATTCGAAAAGCACAAGCAACAGCTCGAGGTTCACGAGACCATGATGGGCGAAGCACGCGGCCGGCTTGCTGTTGCGCTCGATTTGCTCACCGACGCGTTGGCGATGGTGGGGCAGCACGGCATCTACTGCCAAAGTGCGCGCACGCCGGGGCGTCCGGCCATGGACATCACGCTCGTGCTCGAGCAGATTGGCGACGCCAAGGAGCTGCTCCAGAGCGTCATTGAGAGCAAGCGCCCGTGACATCGACTGTTCCAGCCCCCATAGGTGTCGTTGCGCACTACAACTTGCTCGAGCGACTCGAGCCAGCCGGCCCGGGCGAGTTGTATCGGGCGCGCGATACAAGGCTCGGACGCACCGTCGCCGTTCGTCTCTTGCCTCCCGACTTCACGCCCAGTGCAGCCGCGCGGACAGCTCTCGTCCAGCGGGCCAAGAGCTGGACCACACTGTCGCACCCGAACGTCATCACGTTGTTCGACGCCGGAGAGCACGACGGCCAGGTCTACGTTGCGTTCGAGTTCCTGAAGGGTCAGTCGCTGCGCGCAGAGATGGCCGGTCGGCCGCTCAACGTGCGTCGCGCGATCGAGACGGCGATTCAAGTGGCTGATGCCGTCGCCGATGCTCATGCGGCGGGTTTCGTGCACGGCGGATTGAGTCCAGAGTCGATCGTCATTACCGCGAAAGGGCACGCCAAAATCCCGGCATTCGAGCTGGCGGCTCACGGCGGGTTCGACCAGGCGGGTGAGGCGGTCAAGCTGCGCGACTACGACTCTCCGGAGGAGGCGCGCGGCGAGACGCCTGACGACCGGGCCGATGTCTACTCGGTTGGCGCCATCTTGTTCGAGATGCTCACGGCTCGCCGGCCGATGCACCGCGGAGCGGCGGCCCCCAGCGCCGCGAATGCTCACGTCGTGAAAGAGCTCGATGATGTCGTGCTGAAAGCACTTGCGCCGAATCCGGATTCCCGGTACCAAGCCGCCGCCACATTCGCGTCCGCGCTGCGCGGCGTCGTCTCCATGCTCGACGCCAAAGGCGGCGCGGGTGATGAGGCGCAGCTACCAGGGACGAGACCGACCAGCGTCGGCCGGGTCCTCTTGATGGCAGCCCTGGTCCTGGTGATCTGCGCGATTGCCTGGTTTGTGTTGCGACCGTAGCAGGGGCCGCTCGAAAGCTCGCCGCGTCGAACTAATTGCCGGTAAGAATCTCGCCAAGCCGATCTGAAAAGGCCGATCGCGCAAGCACCTGGTCCACTCCGGCTTGTCGCGCCGCCGCGATCGTCTCGGTCTGCACGTGCGAGACGTAGCCAAGCGTCGGGATCGACTTCATCGCGGGGTCTTCTTTCATCGCAGCAATCGCCTCGAGAGGTCTGAGTCGATCGCAGTTCAGATCGAAGATCACCAGTCGCGGGGTCTTCGCCCGTATCGTACCGAGGATCTGATCGGCCGATCGTTCGAAATACAGGTCGATGCCGAGGCTTTTCGCGGCCGTGGAGATTTTGATGGAGAAGATCAGGTCTTCGATGGCGCACACAACCATGTTGGTAGGATTGTAGTTGATGATTCTCGAGGTTCGGGCGGTCGCACCTTTCTACAAGAACGGCTTCGTTGTCGGATGCGAACGAACGCGCGAGGCCATCCTCATCGACCCTGGAGACGAGGTCGACGAGCTCCTTGGGGCAGTCCGCGACCTGGACGTGGACGTCAGATTCGTACTGCTCACTCATGCGCACGTGGACCACGTGACTGGTGTCGCGGCGGCCAAAGACGCGTTCGGCGTCCCCGTGTATCTTCACAAGGACGATCTGTTCCTCTACGAGAGCGCCGTCGAGCAGGGAGCCATGTTCGGCTTCAAGGTCAGGCAGCCTCCTCCAATCGACGAGTTCTACGATGATTCCCCGATCCGTTTCGGGGACTATGAGGTTCACGTGCACCACACACCTGGCCACTGCCCAGGGGGCGTGTGTCTGCAGATTGGGAAGAACGGAGAGCGCGGCGACCACTTGTTCGTGGGGGACACACTCTTTGCCAATTCGATCGGTCGCACTGACCTGCCCGGTGGCGACTACACCGTGCTGATGCGATCGATCACCGAAGTGTTGTTCCCGTTGGGCGAGGAGGCGATTGTTCACCCTGGCCATGGACCAGATACGACAATCCGCCGGGAGAAGACGACAAACCAGTTCGTTCTCGAGTATTTGGCCAGCAACCGCTAGCCGCGACGGCCGTCCGCGCCGTCGAAAACGCCTTTCCTAGTGACTGGTTTCGTCAGTCCCTTCGTCAGCGTCCCGCACCGCAATGAGCTCGAGCCGGCCCACCTGCAATCGATCGCCGGAAGCGAGCCGTGTTTTCTCGATTCGCGTGCCGTTGACGTAGGTGCCATTCGTGCTTTCCAGGTCCCGCACTTCCAGTTCCCCGCTCGGAAGGACGCTCAGACGGCAGTGGACGCGTGAAACCAGAGCCTCATCGACGATAAAGTCCGCACCCGTCGCCCGGCCGATGGTTCGAACCAAGCCGGGTAACAGTCGAAAGGTCCTTTCTGGGAGTCCTTCGGTAACCGTTCTCAACGTCCACATGGCAAAACGTCTGGCAGCAACTTTTTCACGTCGTCCTTCGTCAACAGTGCATGTCGGCCGCAGGGGCGGTCCGTCCACGAGGGTTTCATGAAGAGATCTCGAAAAATCGGCCTATATGTCGGCGCTGTGCTCCTGATTGCCGCGGGTGCCTGGGGCGTTTCCACGCTGAGCGGCGCGTCGTCCACAATCGATCCGTCCAAAATCGCGACCGTGGAGCGCGGCACGATGGTTCGCTCCGTGGTCGCGACAGGGAAGATTGAGCCCATCACGAAGGTCGAGATCAAGTCGAAAGCCAACGGCATCATCGAGCAGTTGTTCGCCGACGTTGATCAAGTCGTCCAGCCCGGACACGTGCTTGCCGTGCTCGACAAGGAAAATCTTACCGCACGCCTTCGCGAAGCCAGGGCCAACCTGCAGGCCGCCGAGGCCGCGCGCGAGGGGGCCTCGGCGCAGTTGAAGAAGAATGAGATTGAAGCCGAGGCGCCCGATGTAGCCTTCGCGCGTCGAAATCACGCCCGAGCGGAGCAGTTGTTCGAGCAAAAGCTGGTGTCACTGTCGGGCTTGGATGAGGCTACGAGCGCGCTCGAGCAGGCGCAGAATCGCCAGCGCGCCGCGGGGGGCCAGCTCGTGATCGCGCGAGCTCGGGTGATTGAGGCGACTGCCAACGTCGCTCAGGCAAGCGCCGCGGTCGAGCGGGCTGAAGAAGAGCTAGCAAACGCGACCATCAAGGCGCCAATCCGTGCGACCGTGCTGACGCGCGATGTCGAAGTCGGAAGCCCCGTATCCTCGATTCTGAACCTGGGCGCAAACGCAACCCTGGTGATGACCCTCGGCGACATCGACAGGGTGTTTGTCCGAGGGAAGGTAGATGAGGCCGACATCGGGCGCGTTCGCATGGGTCAGCTCGCCCGAATTACAACCGAGACGTTCCCGGACCGGGTATTCGACGGCCGCGTCACGCAGATCTCGCCGATCGGAGCGGAGAAAGACAACGTCACCACATTCGAAATCGAAGTGTCGATCGACAACGCAAGCAAAGAGCTGAAGGCGAATATGACGGCCAACGCCGAGGTCATCCTCGAGCAGTATCCGGACTCCCTTCTGATTCCGGAAGCCGCGGTCATCTACGACGCGCAGCGGAATCCATTCGTGAACGTCGTTGACCCTACGGCCGGCGACGGCCGCCGGCGAGTGCCCATCAAAGTGGGCGTCGGCAATGGGACCCGCATGCAGGTATTGAGTGGGCTCAAGGTCGGTGACAAGGTCGCGCTGCCCAGTTAGGTAGCTGGGTGGCCGGGTAACTGAGTAGTTGAGGAAATGCGCGAAGTCTTCTCTCAGGTGTTCCAGAACCTGCGCGCCAACAAGCTGCGCAGCTTCTTGACGATGTTCGGGATCCTGTGGGGAGTGATCTCGGTCGTCGTCTTGTCGGCAACCGGAGAGGGGTTCCAACGCGGAAACCAGAGCGTACTCGAGGAGCTCGGCCGCAACGTGGGGATCATCTGGGGAGGCAGGACCTCGCTCCAGGCCGGCGGCGAGCGGGCGGGCCGCCAGATCCTGCTCACGCTCGATGATGCCCGCGCACTCGCGAGCGAATCAACCCTGATTGCTGTCGTCAGCCCAGAACTTCAACGGGGGGGCGTTAACGTCAAGAGCGCTTTCAATTCCGCGGCCCTGAGCGTGCACGGCATCGAGCCGCAGTACCAGGCCATTCGCACGATCGATATCGAACGCGGCCGCTCGTTCCGCTTCACTGACGAGGAAGGCTCGCTAAGGGTGGCGATCATCGGCGCGGATGCTACTGCGCAGCTCTTCGGCACGCGCGAGAGCATCAATCAGACCGTGTTCCTCAACAATATTCCCTACACCGTCATCGGAAAGATCCGCAAGAAGGACCAGGACAGCAACTACAGCGGACCCGACAACGACAAGGTGTTCGTGCCGTTCTCGGCGATGGCGCGCGATTTCCCGCGCACCGACGCCCCGCCGGGTGTCGTGTCCGACATCATCGTCGCTCCGCATCAATGGGTCGTGGACGGACTGCCCGGCGTGCTCGACAGTCGCACCGGGCGGATTGTTGACATCGACTGGCCGCTCGCGCGCGAGGTGAGGCGCATTCTGGGGCCTCGGCACCGGTTCGATGCGACGGATCGCAACGCCATAGCCATGTGGGACACGACGCTTCAGACACTGATGTTCAGCCGCATGGTCAAAGCGATGAAGGACTTCTTCAGCATCGTCGGGATCGTCACACTTTCGCTGGGCGGGTTAGGTGTGATGAACATCATGCTCGTGGCCGTTCGCGAACGCACGCGCGAAATTGGCGTCAGAAAAGCGCTTGGCGCGACCACAGGGCACGTCCAGCGTCAGTTTTTCCTCGAGGGGTTCATCTTGACGATGTTCAGCGGTGCCGTGGGATTCGCGCTGGCGCTGGCGCTGTGCGCGGCGGTGAACATGCTGCCGATGCCGACTCGCTTCCAAGGGATGATTCTGACCTGGCAGGCTGGGCTCGCAGCCGTCGCTTCCCTGGTTCTCATCGGCGTTGCAACATCCACCTATCCCGCGCGCCGGGCGGCGCAGCTCCCGCCGGTTGAAGCTTTGAGAGCGGAGTAGTTCCGATGTCAACTCCCAACGCAACTCCCCACTCCCAACCGGTTCTTGGGAACTCGTCTCTTGGGAATTGGCCTTTTGGGAGGGGGACGTTTGCGCGCGGCGGGTTCTTGCTCGAGATCGTTCGCGAGGCATCGGTCGGACTGATGCGGAACCGCGTTCGGGCCGGTCTGTCGACGCTCGGGATTTCGTGGGGCATCGTATCGGTCGTGATGTTGCTGGCGTACGGGGAGGGATTCAACCAAGCACTCCTCCGTGGCTTTCAGGGGGCCTTCGGCGACGGTGTTTCAGTCCTGTTTTCGGGGCAGACCAGCATGCAGTCTGGGGGCGAGCGCGCCGGCAAACGCGTCCGTCTCCGCATGGCCGACGCCGAGGCCGTCGGTCAGCTTCCATTCGTCAAGGCTTGGAGCCCGGAGTTCATGCAGGATGTTCCGGTGGTCTGGGGTACCAAACAGGCAGTCTATCGCGCGCGCGGTGTTGCTCCTTCGTATGGGGTGATGCGCACTCAGCCCGCAGCATCTGGCAGGTTCATTGACGCCGAAGACGTTCGCCTTCAGCGACGCGTGGTGTTTCTAGGTAGCGAGGTTGCGCTCAAGCTGTTCGGCAGCGTACCGGCTGTTGGTGAGATGGTCCGCATCAAGGGGATGGCGTTCCGGGTTGTTGGCGTCCAACGCGAAAAGGTTCAGCTGTCGAACTACGGCCGGCCCGACAAGGAGAGCGTCTTCATTCCTTTCACGACGGCGGGCCAGCTATGGAACACCGAATACCTGAGCATGCTGGTGTACCAGGCGATGGACCCGACACTCGACGCACAGGCGACCTCGCAGGTGAAAGGCCTGCTCGGTAAGCGGCTGCGTTTCAATTCCGCCGACGAGCGAGCGGTGCGCGTGTTCGGTTCCGCGGCGGCGCAGAAGATCACTGGTGGAATCGTGCTCGGCCTCAAGCTCGTGCTCACATTCATTGGCGTGCTGACGCTCGCGATCGGCGGTGTCGGCGTAATGAACATCATGTTCGTCTCGGTTACCGAACGAACGCGGGAAATCGGACTTCGCAAAGCCCTGGGGGCGCGTCGCCGCTCGATCCTGCTCCAGTTTCTTTTCGAAGGTCTCGCCACGACATTCGCCGGTGGTGCGGTGGGGGTGCTCATGTCCTACGCGCTCGTGTGGATGCTCAGTCCGCGTCCCTTTCTGTCGGAGCTGCTGGACGATTCCTCTGGCAGCGGCGATATCCACCTGATCCTCTCGCTCGAGCTGGTCGGTATCTGCGCCGCGATTCTAGTGGTCGTCGGCCTCGTCAGCTCGTTTCTGCCCGCCCTCCGCGCTTCAAGGATGGATCCCATCGAAGCGCTGCGATACGAGTAGAACAGCCGACTTCTGTGGCTTCCGGCCTGACCCAGAAGCCAAAGGTCTCCGCCGGAAGCTGTAGCCGGAGCTAACCGCTACAGCTCAGCCGTGTGTTACGCTCCCACGCTCAACGTACTCAGATTCGCCAAAAAGGAGAGACCGATGGTCATCAAAAGCGTTGGGGCCGTGTCTTGCGCGAAGGTCGCCGGGATGCTCTACCTCGTGATTGGACTCGTGGTCGGCGCCCTTCTTTCCATGGCATCCACAATGGGTGGGCTCTTGGGTGGCAACGACGGAAGCGCCGCCTTTGGTGCGCTCTTTGGCGTCGGAGCCATTATCGCGCTCCCGCTCCTTTACGGTTGCCTGGGGTTCGTCTCGGCCCTGATCGGGGCCTGGCTGTACAACATCCTTGCCGCGATGGTGGGCGGCGTCGAAATGGACGTCCAGTAACATTCCCGAGAGCCAGATGACATCAGTGGGGTTTCGTCTGTATGTGATCGCCGCGGGTTTGGCGTTTGCGCCCCTGATGCTTGGTGGTCAGGACCGGGGAGGGGGCGCGGCGCCGTCCCCCTCCCTAGGTCCAAACGATCCGTTCACCGTCGCCGTCAATACAACGACGATCGAGGGCGGACCCGTGTACGTGGCGGACCAAGGCCCTGACGGAACCGGCTTCAGGGTCATCAACGGTGGCGTGCGGAATCTGGCCAACAACAGTGCGCACGCGGCCACCAATGCCGAGACACAGATGCTACTGGCCTCGACCACTTTTCCAGACGTGAGGATGCTCCTCACGGTGGCCGAGGGGCACTACCGCGTGATCGCGCGCCGGTCGGCCGGCATCAAGAGCCTGGCGGATCTTCGCGGCAAGAAGATCACAACCGTTCGCAACACATCCGCACACTATTCATTGGTGAAGTTGTTGGCCAGCGCCGGCGTTCGCGAGTCTCAGGTCACCTTTGTCGACGTCGAAAGGACAGACATGGCTGCTGCGGTCGCTCGCCGCGACGCCGATGCGATCTCAATGTGGGAGCCGGAGGCCCAGAACGCTTTGGACGCGCTCGGCAGTGATGGGATCGTGTTTCAAGACTCGAAGCTCTATCGAGAGCTCTTCAGCCTGTACACAACGACCGGCGTTTTGAAGGATCCCAAGAGGCATCGGGAGCTCGTGGCGTTCGTGCGCGCGTTACTCGTGGCGACCGACAGGGTGCGCCGGAACCCAGAGGACGTCATTCCGCTCATTGCCAAGACGATTGGGCAGACGGAGTCGAAGGTCCGAGGGACCTGGCAGCACCATATGTTTCCGGCCGCGTTGCCCGCGGAGATGTTGGACGTGCTCGTCGAAGAGGAAGCCTGGATCGCACAAAGTCAGCAGAGAGCGCCGCGAACGCGGCAACAGCTTGCCGCGTTCATCGACACCAGTGTGCTCCGCGAAGCTCAGACGCTCGCCGGACGCTGACCCGCCTGAAGGAAGTCGCCCGCGGCTTCTGTCCATGTCGCCGATCCTGCTGGACGCGCGTTCACGCGCCCCAGCCATCGCTTCGCCTTTTCCGCCAACAGCGACCATTCATCGCGACGATGGGTTGCGTTCTGCTCCAGAAAGGTCACGGCAATCGCCGTGGCCCACGCTTGTCGTGTTTCCTCATTTTGGACAGCATCGCCCAGCGCGTGCTCGAGGTCTCTGAGCGGTCGGCCGATGGCCGCTGCAAAAGCCTCGTTAAGAGACCACGAACCATCCGCACGTTGCAGCGCCACGAGCCGGTCGACTGGGCCCGATGTCGCGGCTGCACGCGCAGATGTCTTGCGGCTGCTCGTGTCGCGCGCTCTATTGCGCAGCAACTTTTTCGCCCATCCAATCGAAGATTTTCCAGGCGACATGCTGGTGAGGCTCGAGGGACGAGGAGACGAATCGGCGGCGTCGCTGGGGGCCGACCAAATCATCTGATGCATGACCCCGCTCGATGGCGCAGGGATGGGACTGAGACTGAAACCCGTCGTAGTCGGTGACTGCCGAATGTCGGACTCGCCCCAACCGTTGGTTACCGCAATCGGGACGCGTCGCAGCACGACCTCGCCGGCCTCGGCTTGCTCTCGGTGTTCGATCGCAACAAATGATGTTTCACGCGAGGCGAGTCCGTGAGTCGTCGCGAGACGCACGATCTCTGCAGTGACGCGTTCGGCCTTCCGCGAGTCCTGCCGCGAGCCGCGCATCGAAAGCCACTCGTCGCCTTCTTCGAGAACTCGAATCCGGGCACGTGCGGCCAATGTTGCTACAGTCGTGTTTTCTTGGGCGTTCGCCGGATCGATATCGAGTGTCCACGAGAGCGGACCGCTTGCGTTTCGAGCCGAAAGAGTAACCGAGCTCTGGCCGACGCGATCCGCCTGCGCGTAGAGAATCAGTCGCTCGCCGGCAAACACTGGCGGCAGAGTGGGTCGCACTGCGACGAGACCCGAATCGCCCCAGTTGACCGAAACATCCGTGAGTGGCGGCGCCAGGAGCCGCTCGAACTGCCGCATCACTTTGCTTTCGATACGCTCACCGGGATAGATGAATTCTGCGGCGCCTCCTCCGACTCTCGCCAGCCCGCGCACAAGATGGTGGCTGGCCCCGCGTCCGATCCCGAACGAGAAGACTCGGATCGAGGCGGCGTGTTTGTTGACGAGCGCGAGAACCGCGTCGGTGTTCGTTACTTGACCGTCAGTCAACACGACGACCTGCAGCGCCCTCTCGGATATACGAGGGCGGCCCAGGATGAACTCGAGCGCTGGGAGGATCTCGGTCCCGCCAAGGTCGGCGTCCAGATCGCCAACATGACGGCCCGCCTCCGCAAGGCTGCCATCTTCGTACCGTCGGCACTGGTCGAACAGACTCTGGAACGTCGAGCCAAAGCCAACGATATCGAAGTGGCTTCCTGGTTCGAGCGAGCGGAGGCACAGTTGGAGCGTATTCCGGACTTGTTCGATCGACGTTCCGAACATAGAGCCGGATCGATCCACCAGAAAAACAACGTCACACGGATTGCGAGTGGTCGTGAAGGTCGGCCGAAACGCGACAGCCGCCGCGTAACCTCGATCGCCGTCACGGGCGAGCCACACGCGTGGAGTCTGTGTCTCGCCCGCGCCAATGACAAGCACCAGATCGCGATCGAGCGCGGTGTTTTCCTGCGCAAGCATCACGGTCGCTAAGTTGTTGTCGAGCGCCACAGAGATGGGGTGCGACGGCGACTCGACTCTAAGGTTCGGCCCCGACAACTCGACTGTCGCCGTGAGCGTCAGCCCGTAAGGAACCGCCCAGCCGCGCGGCGGGTTCAGCGCGTCTGAATCGGGCCTGCCGACCGCGGCGCGATCGCCAGCCGGCGCGTACCTCGGCGAAACTGTCGTCGGCAGCGTGAATCGAACCGCATCGCCCTCGAGAGGAAGCTCCGACACATAGGTCAACTTCAGGAGGACTTCAGCGCCAGGGGGAACGTTGCCGACGCTTGCTGTGAACACGTCCGGGCGCTCCTCGTCCAGCAGATACGCCCCGTGCCCCTGCGTCAGCGCGTCGTCGTAAGCGACGAAGGCCGCCTCGCGCGACTTCACCTCGCCCACATAGTGAACTCCTCCGACGATCGCTTCGAAGCCGCATACTGCTGCGCCTTCGTCGAGCGGGAAGACGTAGACGGCCTCGATCGGGCGCGATTCCTGATTGCGGTAGCGCTGCGTAATCGTGACCCTGGCGAAGAAGCCGGCTATTGTCGCTTCGACCGCAACGCCTTCGAGCGGAACCACCGCGTCGGCGCTCATTAACCCTGCTTCCCTCTGTCTCACAGTCTCAGTTGGCATGATCGTCCTCGTCTTCAGCGTGATGTACGAAGTGCGTCCGGCACCAGTCGGTTAACTCTTGGAAACGCCCCGGGCTTGGCAGACTCACGCCACTTGCGAGGTGCAGTTCGACCCCTGGCGCCACGACGACCCGACGCCACATCGACTGCTTCGGAGGTGGTGCGATGGCGCCCATCAGGGCGCTACCTCCAGAGGCTCTCTTTCCTTCCGCTCGAATCTCGTCCAACGAATGGCCCGCCGCCTGCCGCGCCTTGACGTCAAGCAAACGATCCAGGTGCGTGTGGTCGTAGTGCCGGCCGCGGCCCACTCCGGTGGGCGCGGGGATCAGTCCCTCCTGCACGTAGTAGCGAACCGTGCGTCGGGAGACGTCCCCGAGTTCGGCCAGTTCCTGAATCGAGTACCTGTTCTCAGCAGCCATTGCACAAAATATAGACAGTTAACTGTCAAATTTCAACTGTCACATAAATAGAGGTGAAAAGCGCCTAGAATTTAACGAAATGGGTTCGAGCCTGGCTCAATCAGCCACTCATTTCAGGGGATGGGCGATGCCGGGACCGCTCGCTCCGGGGGCACTCTCGCCGCCGGATGTGCCACCCGATGAGACGCTCGATGCTCTGAGCGGTCACTTCCGTATCTTTCAGCTCAAGGCTGGCCATCGGTTTTCGACCGACGATCTCCTGACGGCCTGGTACGGCACGAGCTGGGCACCTTCTTCCGCCACGGTCCTCGACCTTGGATCTGGTGTGGGTTCCGTGGGGATGATTGCCGCATGGCGCCTGCCCGGCGCGCGCTTTGTGACGATCGAGGCACAGGAAGAGAGTGTTCGCCTCGCTCGCAAGTCCGTGGTCTACAACGGTCTCGATACTCGCTACGAAATTCGGTGCGGTGACTTCAGAGATGCGCGGGCGCTCGGTGACGACGAGCTCTTCGACCTCGTGCTGGGAAGCCCGCCATATTTTCCTCTTGGCACCGGCATCGAAGGCGACCATCCGCAGAAAGTGGCCTGTCGTTTCGAGTTTCGAGGTGACATCGCCGACTATGCGAGAGTGGCAGCCCGGCATCTCGCACCGGGAGGTTTCTTCGCCTGTGTGTTTGTGGAAGATCAGCGGGAGCGTGTCAACCGCGCCGCCGATGTGGCTGGCTTGGTGGTCGTGCGGCGCCGTCCTGTCATTTTCAAAGAGGCTGATGCTCCGCTGATCAGCCTGTTCGGAATGGTGCGAGCATCAGACCTTCCCCTCGAGATGCGAACGCACACGTGGGAGGAACCGGCACTGGCTATTCGCACGGCCAGCGGTGAGGTTCACCCGGAGTACGCGGCTCTCAAACTGGCAGTCGGATTTCCGCCTTGAAGAGACTCGTAACTCCGAAGAAGGCCAGCGCCCAACGGCGGCCTGCTACGGCACGCCGCTAGGCGTCGGGCGTTGGGCATTGGAAGTTGTCTTCGTTGAATAGAGAATCCCCGTGTACTGCATTTCTTCCCACGTCTGGTCTCCCCACTTCACATCAGCCTTGGGATCCGGGTTCGAACGGTTGGCCGTTGAATTGTCGTACCAGGCGGAGGAGAGAATACGGGCTCCCTTCGGGACTTGAACCGGCTCTTTGAACATGTAGTACGTCTGCCAGTTGAAGTCATACTTCGGCACCGTGAGGAGCGGCATCATCGTTCCATTGGGTAGCGCGAGCGTGTAGCTCCATCGCTTGCCGCGTACGTGCGTGTGCGGGAAGAGGCCCCACACCGTTGCGTCTTCCGCAAAGCTCACTTCGCTATCGACCCGGTAGTCGGAGGCCCCGGCCGGGATCGTGAATTGTGCGTTGAGAAACTGCGAGGCGCGAATCTCTTCCGCGGGCGGTTCCCTCGCGAAGATCATGCCTACCTTGGTGCGGTCGGTTGCTGCCGTGCCATTCGTCGTGTAGTGGAGCTGGAGCTCGATAACGCCGCCGGGTGCGAGGCGAAGTGCCGTGCCAGGGCGGAAAACCTGCGGGTCCGTCCCGGGGGCGTACGTCGCGAGAAGCCGGCTAGGGAGCTCTCCGCGACGCGCCGGGTGGCTACCGGCCGCGGCCCGCGGCGTGCGGTTCTGGTTGGGATCGAGCCTCAATACCGGAGCAACGCGCGGACCATCGAGTGGCGCCTGGTAGTACACCAGCACGTGATGCACGAGCGACCGGTTGCCCGGACGTACTTCGATCGCCTGAAGCCACTTTGGTTCCGTGAAGTTTGTCGGGATATAGAAATACTCGTACGCGATCGTTCCTTTGGCTGGGACGGCGTAGTCCTCCTGCATCTCGAGGATCGCATCCGGTTTACCGATGCGCCAGCCATCGGTAAAGGATGGCAAGGCCGGCAGGTCTTTCGGGTCGCCTTCCTGCGCTCCATCGGCTACCCACCGCGCGATCACGTCCCTCGCCGATCTCGAAAGGCGCCGCTCGTTCTCGAAGGTACCCTCGGGCGCGTCGGCGTGCCACGGCGGCATCACCCCGTCGCTCACTCGCCTCGCAATGGCGCTCGCCCATGGCCGCGCATCCGCATACGTCAGGAGCGACATCGGGGCGATCTCGCCGGGCCGGTGACACGCCACACAGTTTTCGTAGAGGATTGGCGCAACATCGCGCGAGAACGTCGGGACCTCACTCACGACCGGAGGTGCGGTCGTTTGTTCGCGCTCGGCTCCACCGATTCCTCCAGTCAGCGCGACCATCGCGACGCCCAATAGCACCGCAAGTGTTTTCTGCATACCTCAGAAATAGTAGACCCATCAGCCTGCACCTGAGAAGCGAGTCAATCGCGCACCCCGCCCGGGTTTTCTCCGGTAACCGCCATATACTCACCGTCAACTCATGACTGGTGCCGGCCTCTCCCCGGGGCCCCAGGCTGACGTATCGCTACCCGTCCGCTTTTCGCCCGCGGCGGTCGCAATTGCTGTGTGTACAGCGGCGACGGCTACGGTGGCGTGGCGCATCCTCACATTCGCAGGGTTCAACAACGACCACAACATCTACCTGGCAGGCGCTCAGCAGATGGTCCTCGGCGAGTGGCCCGTCCACGACTTCGTGGATCCCGGATGGCCGTTGATGTACGCGGTCTCGGCGACCGCTCGATTTCTGTTCGGTCGTGCGCTACTCGTTGAGTTGCTCGTCGTGGCGTTCGCACTTGCAATCGGAGCCGCGTTCACGGTTCTTGCTGCCCGACGGCTCTCAGGCTCCATAGTGATCGCGCTCGCAGTCACGCTGCTCGAGGTCGTCATCAATCCGCGCTCTTTCGGCTACCCGAAGATCCTGCTCTTTGCAGTCGCCGGTTGGGCATTCATACGCTTTGCCGCTCGTCCCACATCGCGCGGCGCTGTCTTGCTCGGCGCTCTGACGGCTTCGGCTTTCCTGTTTCGTCACGATCACGGTCTCTACATCGGCGCGGGCGCACTAGTGGTCGTTGTGCTTGCAAGCTGGCGAGCGGGCGCTCGCTCCGTAACTTCCCGCGTAGCTGCGCTTGCGGTGACCGCTGTTGTGTTGCTCCTGCCGTGGGCGCTGTTCGGTACAGTCCTCGGAAGGTTTGTCCGAGTACTTCCGCACAGGGATCGAATTTTCGCGCGCCGAAGCCGAGGCAACGGTGCTCCGAGCGTTCCCGCGGACGGTCGCAGAGCCACTGTTGTCCAAGGCGAACTCGTCGGTGTGGCTGTTCTATCTGTTCCACACGCTGCCGGTCGTGAGTGTGATGTTGGCCTTTGGGCGGGCACGGCGATCTCAGGAGCGGTGGACGGGCGAATCGGCCGCTGTCGCCGCGGTGGCCGTCATGGCAATTGCCATGAACTTTGCCTTCCTTCGCCTTCCCTTGGTGGCCCGAGTTCCCGACGTAGTCGTGCCTGCGGCTCTATTGGGATCATGGCTGATCGGATTGACCGCGACCACAACCGGCCTCGCCACGCGTCACGTTGCCTTCGTCGCCTCGACATTTGTGTTCGCGACGACAGCGGGGTGGGTCGTATCGATGGCGGACGTACAGGGCGAGCTCAATCGCGTTGGCGTGATCAATCGCCCGGGCGCGATTCGAGAACGAATCGACGATTTGATGAAGCGACTCCCAAAGACTGCGCCGGAGCGCGATCAGCTTCCCAGCCGCTATTCCACCGCGCTCATGCCCTTCTACGAGTATCTCCAGCGCTGTTCGGTTCCCGACGACCGGCTCTTGATGATCGGAGCCTCCCCAGATGTTTACGTGATGGCGAATCGAGGCTTTGCGGGAGGTCAGATGTGGTTCAGGCCCGGGTTCTTTTCTTCACCACGCGACCAGATACACGCTCTCGAACGAATGCGCTCCCAGTCGGTGCCGTTCGTCGTTTTCGATCTCGAACAGGAACGGGAATTCCGTCGGGGGTTGGAGCTCATCGTGGCTCACGTCGAGGAACACTACAACACGATCGCCGATATTCCAGTCCCCGAAACGGCAGGCCTGCGGCTTCTGGTCGAAGGAGGTCGGAAGCCGTCCGGGCTCGATCCCTCCACGGGTTGGCCCTGTTTCTCGTCGTCGAATGCGAGTACTCAAGTCAGGGTTTACTGATCTGAAGCTCATCTGCCCCCCTTTGTCGGTTTCTCGGCCTGACACAGAGGTCTCCTTGGTAAGCTTGTGACGTCTCACTACCCGGAGAGCTGATGCGTATCCTGCTCCTCTCGATGCCCGACTCGTTCGAGCACACGCCCTCCATCGCCATACGCATTCCGAACGGAGCGCTCATATCGCTCGCGGGCAACATCGACGCGGAGCACACGGTCGCAGTGGCCGACCTCGTCTTAGCTCAGGCCGCCGTCCAATCCACGGTCGAAGCGTTGGTCCGACAGATAAGACCCGATCTGGTTGGCCTGTCCGTCATGACGTTTCAGCGGGGGACCGCCCGCCGAATCATCTCGCTCGTCCGTTCGCTCTTACCGGACGTGCGTATCGTGGTCGGGGGGTACAGACCCCAGCCTTGCTCCGGAGGCGTACATGAATCCGGAGATCGGCGTGAACTTCATCGTTCGCGGCGAAGGCGAGATCACGTTCCGCGATCTCGTTCGTGCGCTCGCACGCGGCGACTCGGCGGAAGGCATTCCGGGCGTGTGGTTTCGCACTGACGCCGGTTTCCACCGCAACCCTGCCGATCGACCGGTCTCCGGCCTGGCGTCAGACGAGATCGGTTTGCCCCGGCGCGATGCCCGAGTGCTCTCGGGCTACACCTTCATGGGCCGCCAGATCGACGTCGTCGAAACCTCGCGCGGGTGCACTTTCGATTGCAGCTTTTGCTCGATCATCGAGATGCGAGGACGGAACTTCCATCGTTTCGCGATCGCGCGCGTGCTCGCGGATATTCGCGATGCACGCGATCGCGGCGCCCGGGCTATCTTCATCGTCGACGATAACGTCACACTCGACGTGCATCGGTTCGAAACGCTCTGCACCGCCATCGCCGATGCAGGGCTCAATGACGTGGACTACTTGGTACAGGGGATGACGTCCGCCGTCGTGGCGGGAGGTGATCGCCTCGCGACGCACATGCAGAAGGCTGGCTTTCGGTACGTGTTCCTTGGAATCGAGAATGTGGTTGAAGCCGACTTGCGCTTTCTCAACGCAAACGCCAAGAACCGCGTCCGCGGCAATGGTGCGGCCGCCAACGCGTCCACGCAAGCCGTCGAGATCCTCCACCGCCACGGGATGTTCGTTGTGGGAGGCCTAATTGTCGGCAACCCGGACGACACGCGAGAGTCGATCGAAGCGAACCTGAGCTTCGCGAAGCAGTACGTCGACTGGCCGTACATACAGCATCCAACTCCGTATCCCGGCACACCGATGACAAAGGAATTTCGAGAACGGGGACTCATCGCGAGCAACCGAGTGGAGGAGTACGACGGCACTACGGCCGTGACGCGCAGCGAGCAGCTCGATACGGAGGAGATCGAATTTGCGAGGTGGAAGGCCGAACGCTGGATGAAGGTGCGCCACATGTCTGTGGCGTTTAGACACGATCCGGGCTGGGTGAGCCGAAATGCCGGGAAGATGCTGACGCATACCTTTCGCGGCAGCACATGGCGGTCGATGTTGGGGCTCGAAGACGTTCGCGACGTTTTCACTCGCTATCGAGCGATCCGCAAGCGCGAGCGGCGGTATCTCGACTGGCCAGACCCCCTCGAAGCCACCGCCGGCACTGACGACGAGACGCCGACGCGGACCCAGTCAACTGCGACGATTCCGATTCACTTGTTTCGAAACACCGGTTCCTAGAGCTGTTCACCGTCCAGGCGCGCGCTCGAGAATCGGGAGGCTTTCCTATCCACGTTCTCCGTGGCTATGCAGGTTGCGGGCGGCCCGACACGCTCATTGCCGTCGTCACGGCCTTCGTCATCTCCACCGTGGTGGCTTGGCCACCGAGGTCCGGCGTCTTCACGCGCTGATCCGAGAGCACGGCCTCAATGGCGGCCAGGATTCGCTCGTACGAGCTGTGCTCGCCAAGATGGTCGAGCATCATCGCGCCGGCCCAGATTGCTGCGATGGGATTCGCGATGCCCTGACCCGCGATGTCGGGCGCAGAGCCGTGAATCGGCTCGAACATCGACGGCGTCGTCCGATCGGGGTTGAGATTGGCGCCTGGGGCCACACCAAGGCTGCCAGAAATCGCCGAGCCAATATCGGTAAGAATGTCGCCGAAGAGATTCGATGCGACGATCACGTCGAGCGTGTGTGGATGGGTGACCATCCGCGCGCAGAGCGCGTCGACGTGGTATTTCTTCAGGTCGACGCCCGGAAACTCCTTCGCCACGTCTGCGACCACTTCGTCCCACAGCACCATCGAGTGCTGCAACGCGTTCGATTTCGTGGCGCTCGCCAGCATCTTACGCGGGCGCGAGGTGGCGAGCTTGAACGCGTACCGTACGATCCGCTCGATCCCGTGGCGTGTGAATATGCCGGTCTGCTCTGCAAGCTCATTCGGCGTTCCGTTATGAAGCCGTCCGCCGATGCCGCGGTCCTCACCCTCGGAGTTTTCACGGACGCAGATCATGTCGATGTCGGCCGCGCCGCGGTTGGCAAGTGGGGAGCTGATGCCCGGGAGCAGCCGCATTGGCCGCAGATTCACGTACTGGCCGAGCCGCTGCCGCAGCGGCAGAATCAGCTCTCGCGCCGAGATGTGGTCGGCCACGCGCGGGTCTCCGATCGCGCCCATGTAAATCGCGTCGAACCTCAAGAGCTGCGCGATGCCGTCCGGGTCCATCATCCGCCCCGTCGACAGATAGAAATCGCAACCCCACGGCAGTTCAGTGAAGTCGAGCGTAAAACCGCCTTGATCGGCGGCGATGTTGATGACTTGAATACCGGCCGGGATTACTTCTTTCCCGATGCCGTCGCCGGCAAGAACTGCGATTCGGTAGGTCTTCATCTCTGTCGCTCTCTACGAACCATTGACATGGCAAGAAAGACTACGGCTGCGGCGATGAGCCCGGCCACGGTCGGGTCAAGCCACGGATAGCGGCCAGCAACCCCGAAGCGTACCACGAGCAATGTCGCCACGCCCGCCGCGATCGCGCCGAGAGCCTCGGCCGATCCTGCACGACGCGAGTACAGCCCTCCGAGCACGGGGACAAACAAGCTCACGCCGAGGAGGGAATAGAACACCGTCATCGCGGCGACGATCGTGCTGAGGTAAATCGAGAGGATCACGCCGAGTGTCCCGCCCGCGACAGCCGCCACACGCGCCACCCGCAGCAGTTCGGAGTCGGTCGCGGATGGCCTGAAATACCGTTTGTACAGATCCTTCGAGACGGACGTCGAGATCATGAAAAGAATGGCGTCGCAGGTATCGACCTCGGTGGAGAAAACCGCCGCAAGCGCGAGCGCGCCGATCCATGCCGGAAGCAAGGTGGTCAACACAGTCGGGAGCACAAGATCCGGACTGACGTTGCTTGGCAGCGCAACGCGTCCAACCATACCGAGGAGCACAGGCACGAAGGCAAAGAGCATCAAGCCGAACGCGTTGAGCGCGACACCCGTCCGTAGGGCACGCGCGCTCGACGCACCGTACGACTTTTGGATGAGTCCCGGCGAAATCACAAACGCCGGGCCCGTGAGCGCGAGGAGCGTCCAGCCGGAGCCGGGGCCCGCGGAATACGTGAGGTCCGTGAAGGCCGGCGGAAGCTGTGGCGATGTAAAGGCGGCGAAGCCCCCTGCGCTTCCGATCGCAAAGGGCAGCGCGACGGCGAAACCCACGAGCATCACGACGAGTTGAACGCTGTTCACGAGGGCTGTGCCACGCAATCCACCGGCTGCGAAGTAGATCGTCATGATCCCTCCACCGATAACAGATCCGACCCAGCGTGGCGCACCTGTGAGCACGTTGATGATGGCGGCGCCGGCGATGAGCTGTGCCGCCAGGATCCACAGGCAGCCGAAGGTCACCAGCACGGCGATGATCCCGCGCACCATGGAACCGTAGCGGAATTCCAGGAAATCGCCAGTCGTATAGAACCCGTGCTCGGTCGCGAGCGCCCAGATACGTGGCCCTACCCAGAACGCCAACGCGAACGAGGCCAAGCCCGCCGAACCGCTCCACCACCACGCGCTCAAGCCGTCTCGATACGCAAGGCCGGCAACGTTGACCGTGGCTCCGGCGCCGATGTTCGCGGCGAGCATTGACGAGAAGATGAGCCCAGGGCCCAGACTTCGACCAGCGACGAAGAAGTCGCCGCTGTTGCGCACGAGCCGTGACGTCCACAGGCCGAACGCCACGATGCCTACTGAGTAGACGATGAGCAGTGTGAGATGAAGGCTCACACGTGAGCTACTTGAACCGGGCGGGCAGACTGCCGAGATCGCGCGCGGCTGGAAGGCCGCCAAGCGCAGAGGCTTGGGCGACCGCGCGGACGATGGCCTCGGCAACGACTTCAGCGGCGAGCGCTCCGACAACGGTGGTGTTGGCTTCACCGGTCCAACGGCCCGTGGCCAGCGTGAAGACGGTGTCGCCATCTCCTACCGTGTGAGATGGGCTAATCGCTCTCGCCAGCCCGTCGTCGGCCATGACGGCGACGCGGTTGATGTCGGACTTGCTCATTCTCGCGTTCGTGGCGACGACAGCGATCGTCGTGTTTCCACCGGCTCGCGGAGCAGCTCCTCGGGCTAGCGTGCCGTTGCGAATTAGCGTTCGGACATCCGCGAGTCCCTTGCCATCTTCAGTTCGCATACCGGCAACGACCTTTCCGGTTTGCGGATCGATGATGTCACCGACCGCGTTCACGGCCACGATGGCGCCCACAACGAGACCGTTCGGCAGTGCAATGGCCGCCGTGCCGATCCCGCCCTTCATCGCTCGACCCTGGCCGCCCATCTTGCCGACGGTCGCGCCGGCGCCTGCGCCGACGTTGCCTTCTGCGACTGGTCCGGCCGTCGCGGCTGCCGCCGCCTTGTATCCGCAGTCCGATGTCGGTCGAATCTTCGGGTCGCCGCCGAACCAGAGGTCGATCAGGATCGCCGACGGGACGATCGGGACGACCCCAGCCGCTCCCACGTTCCAGCCGATCTTGCGCTCGTCCAGATACCGCATGACACCGTCCACGGCGCTGAGCCCGAACGCGCTTCCGCCGGCGAGGGTGATGGCGTTGACCTTGTCGACCATGTTCAGCGGGTTGAGCAGATCGGTTTCGCGCGTACCGGGCGCGCCGCCGCGTTGTGACACGCCGCCGACTGCGCCCTCGCCTTCGACCAGAACCACCGTGCATCCGGTCGGGCGCTCCGTGAGCGTGTGCTGACCGACCCTAATTCCATCGACAGTCGTCAGGCCTTTCTCGGCGCGTGGGGTCGCTTTGGGCGCCGTCGGCGTCTGCGATGCAACGCTGACGGCCAGGCCCACCACTGCGCACACGCCCGCGAGAGAAAACAGAGTCTTGGTCATGAGCGTCGCTACTTGATGGCCTGGAACGTCTTGGTCAGCCAGGTGTTGATTGCGGACGCGACGTCCGGGCTGATGTTGCGGTCCTTCAGCGTTGCGTATTCACTCACTTCGCCTGTTTCGGCTTGCACGAGCAGATGGTTGACGCCGCGAACGATCACGACCTCGACCGACTTCGAGTCACTTTCCTTGCGAGCCAAGTCAGCGAGCCGGTCGGCGTGTGCCACAGGCACCTGCTTGTCCAACTCACCGTGGACGAACAGCATCGGCTGGCGAACATCCTCGATGGACTTCGCTGGATTGAATGTCAGCACACTCTGGAACCAAGGTGTATCCGCCTGCTGGCGAAGATCCCGAGGGACCCCTTCCCACCCTTTGCCAGTCAAGACAGCCGAGTGAATCTGTTTCTGCAGCGCCACTCTTGTTTCCCGATCGGTCGGTGACAGGTTCGACAGCGCCAATGCGAGCTGCTGCTGCTCGAGAATCAACTCCGACCCGGTTGAGGCGGCGCCGGCGAGCGAGACGACCGCGGCAATCCGTTTTTCAAGAGAGGCCGCCAGCAGCCCCACCCACGCACCCTCGCCGTGGCCGATCACGGCGATCCGCTTTGGATCGACGTCCTTTCGAGCGGCAAGCCACTTCACGACCGCCCGCACATCTTCGGCAGAGTCCGAGAGCGTGGCCGATTCCGCACGTCCGCCGCTCTGGCCGAAGCCACGTTTGTCGTAGCGGACGGCGAGGAATCCCGCATCGGCCAGCGAGCCCGCAAGCTGGGCAAGCGTTGGCAGACCAAGTCCAGCGCCGTCGCGGTCGCCCACTCCCGTTCCTGCCAAGAGGACGACCGTGGGCAATCGCGCTGAGACAGCGGCAGCCCCACCCGCCCTGCCAGCCCCATTCGGCGCATCCACCGTACCCACCCCACGAGGCCGCGTCAGCGTCGCGCCCAGGTTGAAGCCAACGGAGGGAATGGTTACGGCTTCGTCTCCGGGGTTCGAGAAGATCTGCGTTCGCGAAGTGGATGCAGCCACGTCAGCGCGCACGACGTCGAAGGCCTGCGCCGGTATGTTGATCCGAACGAGCGAGCCGTCTTCGGCAGCGGTGAGGTTGAAGATGAGGTCGCCGCTAGGGTTCGCGAGAACCACCTCGTAGCGGCGGACGTTGAACGTCGATGTGCCGACCTGCATGCGCTCCGCGAATGATGTGTTCACACGGACGTCGATCTCGGCTTGGGGGACGACGTAAGCACGGAAGGCGGTCGCGTCAGGCGTCTCGGTCAGTCGCCGGGTCAATGCCTCGAAGGCCCCGAAGAATGCATTCGGCAGCAGCACAAGCGTTTGAGCGGCCACTGGATGTGAGCGCGTGAACCGTGTGCTGGCCTGGCCGCCTTCAGTCGCAGCAACGCCGTCTTTGAACGTCGTTCGGGCCGTGAGGTCGCCGCCGTTGAGCGTCGCGTCGAGGACAAACGACTGCGGCGTCCAGTCTCGAAGGTATCTGACCTCAGCGCGCTCCAGCGTGACATTGGCTGGACTCGAGAGGCGTGCTTGACTGCTAACGGTGATGCCGTTTCCATCGGTACTGACGGTGACATCCTCCCGGCCTATCGCGGTTCCTCTGAAGAAGACGGTGTACCCAGTCGTGTTCGAGCCAGCCGTGGAGGCCGGGGGCTGAGCAGCGGCTGGCGCCGCCAGGAACAGCAGCAACGCCCAGGTACAATGCCGAGAGGCCATCTGCGGCGATCGTATCAGGTTCGTCCAGAACTAGGCTCAAGGCTTAGGGCTCAAGGCTCACGGATCATGTCACAAAGCTCAACCGACCCCACGGCCCAGCCACCTAGCCACGAAGCTGCCCAGCAAGCCTCCAGCGTGATTTGCGAAGGGGCGGCCATCGGCGCCGTTGCCCCAAGACGTCAGCTTGCCGTGGCCGGTAAAGACCGTGCCTCATACCTCCAGGGCTTGCTGACGAACGACATCCAGGCGCTCACTCCAGGTTCGGGTTGCTACTCGGCCTGGTTATCACCGCAGGGACGGATGTTGACCGACCTTCATGTGCTGGAATCGGGAGGCATGCTTCTGCTCGACGTTCCGGCCGACCTGGCCGATGCGACCTTCGCGCGACTCGAGCAATTTGTCTTTACCGAGGACGTGAAGATTGGTTCGTTCGCTCAGTCGTTGACCAGCATCTGGCTGCACGGCCCACGTGCGGCAGATGTGCTCGAGCGTGTGCTTGAAGGGTCCCAGGGGGTGGCCGACTGGATAGACTACCAACACACCCAGCTCGAGTTCGGCGCCGAGCCTGTCGTGGTGGCGCGGATCAACCAACTCGTGGTGCCCGGCTATTGCGTGTACATCGATCCGTCGCGCGCGGCGGCGCTTGTGGCTGCGCTCGAGTCACACGGGGCCGTGCAGGTTGGCGACGAGGCTATTGCAACGGCGCGCGTCGAGGCCGGTTACCCGCTCTTCGGCATCGATATGACGCAGGAGACGATCCCGCTCGAGGCCGGAATCGAAGATCGAGCCATCTCGTTCAGCAAAGGTTGCTACGTGGGGCAAGAAGTCATCATCCGCGTGATGCACCGCGGGCACGGCCGCGTGGTCAAAAGGCTCGTTGGCCTGCGCATCGACGGGTCACGTCCGGCGTTCGGCTCGCGCGTCTTCGCGTCGGACCGTGATATCGGGTTTGTGACGAGCGCGGCCGTCTCGCCCCGCTTCGGCACGATTGCCATGGGTTACTTGCACCGCGACTTCGTCGAGCCCGGCGTCGCGGTCGCCGTGGAGACCGATGCTGGCCGCGCCCCGGCGATCGTCAGTGCTCGCGGGGTCAGATCTTGATTCTTGCGTGTGTCTTCGTGTGTCACGCAAGAATCAAGATCTGACCCCGAGCAAGCGAATGAGCTCGGTATCGGCCGGAGGGAAAGGCAGCAACCCAAGCTCACCCCGCGCAACCCAACGCATCTCCTGTTTGAGGAGTGGCCGCGGCGTACCGACAAGCCGGCACCGGTAGAAGAACAGCGCAACGGCAAGATCTCCGTAGTCGTGTGTGGTCGATAGCACCAGTTCTCCCACGTCCACGTCGGCGCCAAGCTCCTCGCCAATCTCACGCCGGAGTGCCTCGGCATGTGTTTCTGAAGGGTCGAGCTTCCCGCCCGGGAACTCCCACATTCCTTCAAGGTGGACGCCCTTCTGCCGTCGTGTCACGAAGAATCGCCCGTCTTCCTCGATCACGGCCGCAACGACGATGGTCACAGCGTTCGAGCCGGATCGTCGCTTTGCGACAGAGCTGGAAATGATCGGCAAAACGCCGTCATCGGGCACGCTTGGCACTTCGGTTTTCGCGCCACGCAGACGGTCGCGCCAAGATCCATCAACCCCTGGTTGAAGTCGAACACGTGCTTGTGCGGCACGAGGGTTTCCGAGAGCGCCCACAGACGCTTCCGCATCGCATGCGCCTTGGTGTCTCCCTTTGCAATGAAGACGCGGAACAGCACACGCGCGACGTTGGTGTCGAGGATCGCGGCTCGTTGTCCAAAGGCGAAGCTGCGAATCGCGCCGGCCGTATACGCGCCGATTCCTTTGAAGGACAGAAGTGTTTCCTGATCGGACGGAAGATCACCGCCGTACCGCGCCACCGATTCGCGCGCGATCGCGTGGAGCCTGCGCGGCCGGATGTTGTACCCGAGGGGCCGCCACGTCGAAGTGACATCCTTCTCCCTGGCCGATGCGAGGGCCTCGAACGACGGATACTTCTGCAGCCATTCGTGATACTTCGGCAACACTCGGTCGACCTGTGTCTGTTGGAGCATCACTTCCGAGACGAGGATGTGATACGGGTCGCTCGTGTGTCGCCAGGGAAGATCGCGGCCATTGGCTCGGTACCATGCCAGCAGCCGGCGCCGAAAACGCTGCCGCGCGGACGGTGCGGGCAATCGCTCAGTTGGGCTTTGCGCCTTGGGCATTGAGCATGGTCATCCGCCCCTATAATTTCACGCGTGAAGATCTATACAAAGACCGGCGACGAGGGTCAGACGTCGCTGTTCGATAATTCGCGGGTCTCGAAGGCGGACCCGCGCGTGGAGGCGTACGGCGAGGTTGACGAGCTGAACGCCTGCATTGGAGCCGCCAATGCCGCCGGTGTGGACGAGGATCTGGCCCTGAAGCTCAGGGCTATTCAGAGGGAATTGTTCGCCGTGGGCGCGCGGCTCGCGGACCCCTCGTCACGCATTGCGGGGCGCGTCGAGAAGGCTGCGGTCGAGGAAGGCGACGTCCAGCGGTTGGAGAGGATGATCGACGAGATGGAGCTCGAGTTGCCGCCCCTGCGGCGGTTCATCCTGCCCGGCGGTTCAGCTGCAGGATCCCTTCTTCACCTAGCGCGTACCGTGTGCCGGCGAGCGGAGCGTCGGGTCGTGGGACTCGGTGCCAATGCCGTGGAGCCTGTTGTTGTTGTCTATCTCAATCGACTGTCGGATCTACTGTTCGTCATGGCCCGTGTTGTCAACCATCGCGAGCGTGTCCCAGAGACCGAGTGGTAGATCTTCCTGCCGCGTACGCGTCCTGCGAGCAGGACGCGCGGGCTCACTACGAGAATTTTCCCGTAGCGTCGCTCCTTCCGCGCCGGATGCGGCATCACGTTGCGGCTGTCTACGCGTTCGCTCGCGCAGCAGATGATTTCGCCGATGAAGGGAATCGGTCACTCGACGAGCGTCATCGCCTCTTGGATGGATGGCTGAGGCGTCTGCGCGCGTCGGTACGAACGGACGTTCCTGGTCCACCGCCGGAGCGCGGCGAACCACGGAACGCCGTCGAGATCTTTGTCGCGCTGAGGGCGACAATCCACACCAGAGCGCTTCCGTTCGAGCTCTTTGAGGATCTCGTCAGCGCATTCCGACAGGACATCACAGTCTCACGATACGCCACCTGGCAGGATCTATTTGACTACTGCCGCCGATCGGCGAACCCGGTTGGGCGGCTCGTGCTTCGGATTGCGGACCACCGCGATGACCGGTGTGACGGCTGGTCCGACGCGATCTGCACGGCCCTCCAACTCGTGAACTTCTGGCAAGACCTGGGGATCGATCTCGCGCGTGGGCGAATCTATCTGCCAGCGGAGGAGCTAGCGGCGCACGGCGCGAATGAACAGGAGCTCGCCCGTGGACACTTGACGTCAGCGTGGGAGCAGGCACTCTCATCGGCGGTGTCCCGCACGCGCGACCTGTTCGCGGCGGGGCGCCCGCTATGCGATGTAGTGCGTGGCCGCCTGCGCTATGAGCTTCGTGCCACGTGGCTCGGCGGCACACGCATCCTCGATCGGCTCGAAGCCGTCCGGTTCGACTCTCTCAACCATCGTCCGCGCCTGGTGATGACGGACGCGCCATGGTTCGCATGGCGCTTGGCGGCGTGGGGATTCGGCGTCGCGGGAAGGGGGCCTTCCAACGACAGCGTAGGTAACCAAAGACATTCAGGCCTCCACGAGCCATGAGCCGCGACACGAGTTTTTACTATTCGTTTCTGGTACTGCCACCCCACAAGCGGCGAGCACTCATCGCAGTGTGGGATTTTTGTCGGGCGGTGGACGATGCCGTGGACGAGGTGGTGCCGGAGGAGGAGTGGAAAGGTGGGCTGACCCCGGAAGCGCGCGCTCGCGCCGAGTCGTCCCTACGGTCGTGGCGCGATGAGCTCGCCGCGGCCTACGCGGGCGTGCCGCAGACGGCACAGAGCCGGGCGCTCGCGCCATTCGTTCGCGATTTCAAGCTTCCGCGGGAACAGTTCGAGGCGCTCGTGGATGGGGTCGAGATGGATCTTGCCCACACTCGATACGCGACGTTTGCTGCGCTGTCGGAATATTGCCGGCGGGTAGCCTCGTCTGTTGGCTTGATCTGTGTGGAGATATTCGAATACCGCGACCCGATGACTCGCGAATACGCCGTGAATCTTGGGATGGCGTTACAACTCACCAACATCGTCCGCGACATCGCCGCAGATCTTCGCCGAGGCCGCGTGTACCTGCCGATGGAAGACCTTGCGCGATTCCAGGTCAGCGAGGCAGACCTGCGTGCCGGCAAAGTGACGCCGCGGGTGCAAGAGTTGCTGCGTTACCAGTGCGAGCGGGCGCACGACTACTACCGGCGGGCTGCTGAGCATCTTCCCTCCGTGGATGCCCGGAGTCTTGTTGCAGCCGAGATTATGGGCGCCATCTACTTTGCGATCCTTCGACGGATCGAGCGCTCCGGCTACGACGTGTTCAGTCAGCGGATCCGCGTGCCGCGCCCTCATCGTGCAGTACTCGCGCTACGAATCTGGCTGCGGACCCTTCTTCGTTGGCCTCGGGCATGAGCTCTGACCCTGAGCCATGAGCCCTGAGCCATGAACCCTGAGCCTGAGCCCTGACCCGAGCCATGACCCCTGAAGTAATCGTGATCGGCGGCGGTTTCGCTGGGCTCAGTGCCGCAACAGCGCTGGCCGAGGAGGGTGTACGCGTGCTGGTGCTCGAAGCGCGTCCTTCGCTAGGTGGGCGTGCTGCTGCGTTCACCGACCCGGCAACCGGTGAGAAGGTCGACAACGGTCAGCACGTCATCTTTGGCTGCTATCACGAAACGTTCAGGTTCCTGCGTCGGCTTGGCGCTGAGTCGAATGTGTATTTGCAACGAAGTCTCCAAGTAGACATCGTTGACCGGACCGGGCGCGTCTCGCGGCTGGCGTGCCCGGTTCTACCGTCACCATTTCATTTAGTTGCCGGCCTGGTGGGATGGGACGCGATCACCTGGCGGGACAGGTTTGCCGCGCTGCGCATGTGGCCAATTCTTGCCGGCGGTGATCATGGTGCTGGTGTTCGGGGGACTACCGTGCGTCAATGGCTTTTCCAGCGGGGCCAGACACCTCGTCTGATCGAGCTGCTGTGGGAGCCGCTGGCGGTGGCGGCGCTCAATCAACCGATCGATGTCGCGGCGGCGTCGTCATTTGCCGCTGTCCTCAGCCGGCTGTTCAGGTCTCGGGACGATGCGCGGCTCGGGTTGCCGCTCAGGCCACTTGGGGAGCTGTACGCCCGGCCGTCTCACGCGTTCATCGAAGGCCGCGGTGGCGTGGTGCGCACGAGCGCTCCCGCTCGGATTCTTGCCGAGGGCCCGCTGACGCCGACTCAATCGAGAGACGCCGACACGTTTCATGTGCGTGTGCGCGATGAAGACATCGAAGCGCGCGTCGTGATCAGCGCCGTGGCGTGGCACGCGCTTCCAGAGCTCTTTTTGGAGAAGCCGATGGCGTTGGCGGACGTCCTTGATGCAGCGGAGCGAACGGGCGCGTCGCCTCTCGTCACCGTCAATCTGTGGTTCGATCGATCCTTGACCCCGAGTGCCTTTGTTGGGTTGCCGGGTCGAACGTGCCAGTGGGTGTTCGACAAGCGGCGGCTGTTTGGCGAGTCGAGCTCACACCTGTCTCTTGTTTCGAGCGGAGCCGAGGCAATCGTTGGCCGCACCAACCAGGAACTGATTGACCTTGCCGTTGCCGAGCTGACGGACGCCTTTCCGGCGGCTCGCGGGGCCACAGTTCGACGGGCTGTTGTCGTTCGTGAGAAGCACGCATCGTTCTCGGTGGCGCCCGGCCAACCCACGCGTCCCGCGACGCGCACTGCGATCCCAGGCCTGTTTCTTGCGGGCGACTGGATCGAGACGGGCCTGCCCGCTACGATCGAGGGCGCAGTTGTCAGTGGCCACGGCGCCGCGGCCGAGGCCCTTCGGTATCTCAGACCGTGAATTCATTCGTCATCCACTATCAGGAGCTCGCGCTCAAGGGGAAGAACCGCCCCTGGTTCATCGGGCGGCTCGTGCGCAACCTTCGCGCTGCGGTGGCGGACCTCGACGTGCAAGCCGTCCGCGCGCTGATGGGCCGTATCGAGGTCGTACTCGGTCCGAGAGCAGCCCCCGAGCAGGTGTCCGAACGGATCCGCTGCACATTTGGAATCGCCAATTTCTCGCGCGCCAGGCGAATCCCGCTCGATCTGGATGTGATTTCCTCCGCGATCCTGGAGGATCTGCGAGACCACGAATGCAGCAGCTTTCGGGTTTCGGTGCGCCGCGCGGATAAGCGCTTTCCGATGACGTCGCCGCAAGTCGAGCGCGAGATCGGCGGGCGGATCAAGGCGGCTCGGGGATGGCGAGTCGATCTCGAGAACGGCGAGCTCGTCATCCACGTCGAGCTGCTCTCGAACGACGCCTTCTACTTCTTCGGCAAGGAGCGTGGGCCAGGAGGCTTGCCTGTCGGCACAGCTGGCCGTGTCGCGTGCCTGTTGTCGGGTGGTATCGACTCGCCGGTTGCGGCGCATCGCATGATGAAGCGCGGGTGCACGGTCACCTTCGTCCATTTTCACAGCTATCCCATTTTGTCGCGTGCCTCTCAGGAAAAGGCACGTGAGCTGGTGACGCTGCTCACCCGATGGCAACAGCGATCGCGCCTGTATCTCCTGCCGTTCGGAGAGATCCAGCAGCAGGTCGTGCTCTCCGTGCCGGGACCGATGCGCGTCGTCGTTTACCGTCGCCTGATGATGCGGATAGCCGAGAGCGTTGCCAGGGCGCGGAAGGCGCAGGCGCTCGTGACGGGTGAAGTGGTGGGTCAGGTTGCCTCTCAAACCCTCGAGAACCTTGCGGTGATCGGGAAGGTCGTGACGTTGCCCGTGTTCCGCCCGCTGATCGGTATGGACAAGGACGAGATCACTTCTCAAGCCCAAACGCTCGGCACGTATCCCATCTCGATCATTCCTGACCAGGACTGCTGCACGCTGTTCACACCGCGCAATCCCCAGACTCGCGCGCGTCTCGCCGACATCGAGGCGGCCGAAGCGTGTCTGCCGATCGACGAGTTTGTCGCTCGCGCCGTCCGCGAGGCGGTCGTGGAAGAGTTCGAATTCCCGGTGGTAGGATCGAAAGTCGTGGAGACCTAAAGGTCTGCACCTACGCTGACGATACCGGACGCAATGGCAGCCGGAGGTCCTTAGGCCTCCGAGTTCCCGAGGGGGCAAAACGTGGCTTCAGGAAGCGCAACGGCACAAGCGGATTCTGGTCTCAGTCGGATCGAGGCTGCACTCGGCGGCGATGCCGGGTTGTTACAGCATCAGTGCAAAACGATCCCTCGGGAAAGCCTCCACCTGCCGGGTCCTGATTTCGTCGACCGAGTTCTCTCGATCTCGGACCGGTCCCCGCGCGTGCTGGTCGCGCTGCAGCAGATGCTCAACACGGGACGGCTGGCCGGGACCGGTTACGTCTCGATCCTCCCAGTTGACCAGGGTATCGAGCATTCGGCGGGAGCATCGTTTGCACCGAACCCCGCGTACTTCGATTCCGAGAACATCGTCAAGCTCGCCATCGAGGGCGGATGCAACGCTGTGGCCTCCACGTTGGGGGTCCTCGGGTCTGTGGCGCGCAAGTACGTCCACAAGATTCCGTTCATCGTGAAATTGAATCACAACGAGTTCATCTCCTATCCGAACTCGTACGATCAGATCCGTTTTGGCAGTGTCAAGCAGTCGTTCGAGATGGGCGCGCAGGCTGTCGGCGCGACGATCTATTTCGGGTCAGAAGAGTCCAAGAGGCAGATTCAGGAAGTCACCGAGATGTTTCAGCGGGCGCACGAGCTCGGGATGTTCACCGTGCTCTGGTGTTACCTGCGCAACTCAGCGTTCAAGACCAAGGACGCCGACTACCATTTGGCCGCGGACCTTACTGGGCAAGCCAACCATCTCGGCGTGACCATCGAGGCCGACATCATCAAGCAGAAGTTGCCAGAGACCAACGGTGGATACAATGCCGTCAACTTCGGCAAGACGCACAAGTTGGTCTACTCGCAACTCTCCTCAGACAATCCAATCGATCTGACTCGTTATCAGCTTGCCAACTGCTACATGGGCCGGTCACCGCTCATCAACTCGGGTGGCGCGTCCGCTGGCGAGAGCGATCTGAAGGAGGCCGTGAAGACGGCCGTGATCAACAAGCGCGCTGGAGGAATGGGTCTCATCTCGGGCCGAAAGGCTTTTCAGCGTCCGGTCAAAGAGGGGGTCGCGCTGCTCAACGCGATTCAGGACGTGTACCTGGCGAAGGAAGTGACCGTCGCCTAGAAACGAAACCGGGTTTAGTTCTTGGCGAAAACTCCAAGACTAAACCCGGTTTCGTGTCTCCAAGTACTCATGTAGCGCGTCATGCGTGCTCCGGAACGCCAGTTCCTCCCAGGGAATGGCATCCGGCGTGAACCACCTCGCTTCCAGCCCCTCGTCATCGACCGCGAGCGAGCCGCCCAGGAACGTCGCGGCGTAGACAATGATGACGGGCGAGCTCCCATACGAGTAGACGTTGATGAGATGGTCCAACTGCACCTCGAGTCCTGCCTCCTCGCGCGCCTCGCGGACGGCCGCCGCCCGCACCTCTTCCCCGCGGTCGACGTAGCCTCCAGGAAACACCCATTTGCCGTAGCCTGGCTCGATGGCGCGGCGGACCAGTACGAGGCGGTGGTCGTTGTCCCGGATGATGGTGCCCACGGCCACCTTCGGATCCTGGTAGAAGATGAACCCGCAGCGGATACATACCAGCCGGTCTGGTTCGGTCGGCTTCAGACTTCGCGGTTCGAGATCGCCCCCGCACAGCGGGCAAAAACTATACGGACGCTCATCGTGCGGGTGCATGGCGAGGCCTATAATCTTCCTTCATGTCCATTCTGAAAGTCGCGCGGATGGGGCACCCTGTTCTTCGAGCGCGCGCGCGTGCTCTCGACAAGACCGATCTTCGGGATCCCCTCATCCAGAAGCTCATCGACGACATGATCGACACGATGCACGAATATCACGGAGTCGGGCTCGCGGCGCCGCAGATTCACGAGAGCCTGAGGCTGTTCGTGGCCCTGCTCGATGATGATCCGGGGCCTGACAGTGTTGCGACAGTCATCATCAACCCGGAGATCGAGCCGATGAGCCCCGCGACCGATGAGGGCTGGGAGGGATGCCTGAGCATTCCCGACATTCGGGGCATGGTCCCGCGCTACACGGAGGTGACGGTCAAGGCACTCGATCGAAACGGGCGTGGGATAGAGTTACCGCTCAAGAAGTTTCCGGCGCGTGTGGTGCAGCACGAGACCGATCATCTCGATGGTGTGCTGTTTTTCGATCGCATGACGTCGTTGCAGTCGCTCACGTTTCTCGACGAATACTCTCGGTACCACTCCAAGGATGATGACTAAGGGCAAACTCCCAATTTTCAAAGTCCAACTCCCAATTCCCAAGCGCGCTCGCTCGATGTAATCTCTTCGCTCGTGCTGTCCACAGGTTCACCACACGTAACACTTCGCAGCGCGCCGATGACGCCCTTTGACGGCGCTATCGCCGCCGCGCGTACGTGCTACTCCCCCCGAGTGATTGCGGCAAGCGAGGTCACTGAGTCTCAGCGCAACTCAATCGGCGTGCTCACCTTTGATGCGGGGCATCACACCGTATATCAGCACGCGAACTTCGAATTTGGCCTCGAGAACATTTCTCGACAGTTCGTCTGGACGTTCCTTCACTCGTATCCGTTCTACAACTCGGAGCAATCGAGCCAGCGCTACGTCAAGCTCAAGGAACCGCGAGCGTTTGTTCCACCGATCTTTGGGGAGGCGCTCCACGTCTACGAGGCGGCGATCATGCGCGCGTGGGACCGCTACGCCGAGCTCTCGGCGCTCCTCAAAGACGATGCGCTGACAATCCTGAAGGAGCTTCGCTACGTCAGGCCCAACACCAATCCAGAGCGGTTGAGACAGATCGAGAAAGACGCCGAGAAGCGTGCGATCGAGACCGCACGCTACGTCATTCCGATCGGCGCGTTTACGTCGATGGTGCACACGGTGTCGGGCATCGTGCTCCACCGGCTGCAGCGGATGGTCAATACAGGCGATGCGCCGTTCGAGAGTCGCGTCGTGATCTCGGAGATGGTTCGGCTGGTCAAGGAATGGGACCCGTTGTTCTTCGAGAAAGTAGGCCTCGGCACGCTCGACGCCACTGACGTTCCGGAGTCAGAGTTTCCCAAAGCTCGCTGCGGCGGCGACAAGTACGCGGCCGAGTTCGATGCGCGGCTGAACGGCCGGTGGTCCCGCCTGCGCGACGCCTCGCCCGACGCCGAGGAGATCGTCGCCGAGTCCGTTCGTTCCGTGTTCGGATTGAGCGCAGATGAGATGTCGGATGGCGAGGCGCTCGACCGGGTGATGAACCCCGCGAGAAACCGGTATCGTCTCGACGTCTTGAACGTATCGCACCATTCCCCGCTGATGCGGTCGCTACACCACGCCACCTATGTGTTCGAGAAGCGCCTGAGCCACACAGCGGATTCACAAGACCAGCGGCATCGCATGGTGCCCGCCTCTCGCCCGCTGATGACGTTTGCGGACACGACGCGCCCCGACTACATCACGCCGCGGCTCATCGCATCGAACGCGCGCGCGCAGGCTGTCTATGACGAAGCAATGAGCGAGGCATGGTCGGCGAAGAGCCGGTTGCTCGCTCTGGGCGTGCCACTCGAGTTCGCCCTCTACGTGTTGCCCAACGCAAAGACCCTGAGGTTTGTTGAATCGGGATCGCTGCTGTCCCTTCTTCACAAGTGGACGCAGCGGACCTGTTTCAACGCGCAAGAGGAGATCTACCTGGCGTCGATGGACGAAGTTGAACAGGTCCGCGCCGCGCATCCGCGGATTGGCAAGCACATCGGCCCGCCGTGCGTGATTCGCAACGGACTCATTTCGCCGCGTTGCACGGAAGGCACACACTTCTGCGGTGTCCCCGTGTGGCGTGATTTTCCACTCGCGATCAGACGGCTGTAGGGGCTGTGTCACCGAACAACCTCCAACTCTCAACTAATACGTGTCCAACTCCCGCTTGGGGGTTCTTGGGAGTTGGTCCGGCGTCAGTGGTTGGGAGTTGGGAGTTGACTTGATCGCCGCCTGGCTCGTCCATCTCTACACAGCGAGCGGCGTTGTAATGGCCTTTCTTGCCGTCCGCTCCATCATCGAATACGACTACCGAACCGCATTCTTCTGGCTCTGGCTACAGGTTGTCGTGGATGCGACCGACGGAACTCTGGCTCGCCGCTTTCGCGTGGCGGAGCGCCTTCCGTGGTTCAGCGGCACGAAGCTCGACGACGTGATCGACTACCTGACCTACGTCTTCGTGCCTGCGCTCTGTGTGTGGCGAGGCCTGGTAGTGCCAGACGCGTGGGCAATGCCCGTCGCGAGCGCCATGTTGCTCTCGAGTGCGTACGGGTTCAGCCGCACGGACTCGAAAACGCCGGACCACTTCTTTACGGGGTTTCCGTCTTACTGGAACATCGTGGTGTGGTACCTGCTTGTTGCGGGGTGGCCCTCGAAGGCCAACGCCGCGATTCTCATGACCCTCTCGGTTCTGGTGTTCGTCCCCATCCGCTACATCTACCCGTCACGCACGCCGGTCTGGCAGCTCGCGACGAACACGCTGGGGTTGATATGGGCGGTGCTCGTCCTGCTCATGCTATGGGAGTACCCGGTTGTCCCGCCCGTCGTGTTCTGGATGTCGCTTGTCTTCCCCGCGTACTATGTCGGGCTGTCATTGGCGCTTCAGGTCTATGGACGCGAAGGGTCGAGATCTCTCAGAAGACGCCGCAGCGAGTCTTAGACCACGTTGCTGATTGTTCGAGGAACGCTGTACACTTCGCCGCCGGCCACAACCGCTGCCGGATGGAGGTCGTTCGCACCATGAAGTTCCCATCATGTGTTCTCGGCGTGGCGTTGTCTCTGGCGTTGGTTGTTTCGCTCGTCGGTGTTCCGACTGCGGCGCCTCAATCGACCAAGAGCGCGTCACTCGACGCGCAAGCGCTGTCGCGACAACTTGCTGCAGCGGTCTCACGCGGCGACACGCCTGGTGTGGTCGCACTTGTCGTCGACCGCGATCGCGTGCTCTACGAAGGCGCGGCGGGCAAACTGGATGTCGAGCACAACTCACCGATGCCTGTGAACGCGATTTTCAACATCGCCTCCATGACCAAACCGGTCACCTCGGTCGCCATCATGATGCTGCTCGAGGACGGTAAGTTGCAGCTCGACGATCCGGTTTCGAAGTACCTGTCCGGATTCGACAATCTCAAGGTCATTACGAAATTTAACGACGCCGACGGTACCTACGAGACACGTCCCGCGAAGCGTGCGATGACCATCCGTCACCTGTTGACGCATACGTCGGGCATCGGGTACGCGTTCTGCAACCCCATCGTGGCGCGGCTTCAGCAGGGGAATCAGAAGAGCGAGTGGGAGCTCCCTCTCTTGAGCGATCCCGGCGAGAAGTGGAACTACAGCGCAAGCACGAGAGTGCTCGGGCTCATTGTCGAAAAGATCACGGGCGCTACGCTCGAGGCGTGGTATCAAGAGAAGATCTTCAAACCGCTCGGCATGGTGGACACGTCATGGGCGGTGTCGTCGGACAAGCAATCGCGTGTGGCGAGGACGCACAGCCGAGCGGGTGGCACGCTGAAGGAACAGCCGCGGGTGGCGATCCCGTCGTTGCCAGCACCCCGAGGCGATGGCGGTCTCTATTCGACCGTCCGCGACTATGGCTTGTTCATGCGAATGTTGCTCAACGGCGGGCATCTGGGGTCGGCGAAGATCTTGAGCGAACGTGCCGTGCTCATGATGGGCGAGAATCACATCGGATCAATCTTTGTCGAGCAGCAGCCCGCGGCGGATCCGTTGCGGACGAAACCGTTTCCCCTGGGCGCCGGCCATGACAAGTTCGGGCTCGGCTTCCAAGTCGCGTCGAACGACGCTCGATATGCAAAGTTCCGCAGTCCTGGCAGCATGAGCTGGGCCGGCATCTTCAACACCGAGTTCTGGATCGATCCCGTTCGACACATCGGCGGTGTCCAGATGATGCAGGTCCTTCCGTTCTATGACGACGGCGCGATCCGCACCCTCAGAGAATTCGAGGAGCTCGTGTATCAAGGTCTCAAGTGATGCGTCGCGTCACGCGTTAGTCGCAGCAGGGCGCCCTGCGCGCGGAGCCTCATTACACAAGCAATGGACGGATTCGGCCGAAAGGCTGGGTAACTTGACAACATTGTGAAAGAGTTCACAGAATCGATGTGTGAGACTTGCCCGGGCGCTCCTAGCCCTGCTCTGCGGTCTGACGGCCCTCCTGTGCACCACCCTCGCTCAATCTGTCACCCCTGACGAGGTCGCTCGCCAGATTCAAGACCGCGACATTGGCCGCGACTCGCGCGGCGAGATGCGCATGCGGCTCTACGACCGTCAGGGCCGTGTACCAGAGCGAACCATGATTCTGCGTTCGTTGCGGAGCATCAGCGGCAAAGGAGATCGGACGCTCGTTCGCTTCACCTACCCCAACGACATCAAAGGCACCTCCTTCCTCGTCTGGGAACACCCGAACGGTGAAGACGAACGCTTCCTGTACCTGCCCGCGCTGGGCCGCGTCCGCCGTATTGCCGGCGAAGAGAAGCAGGCGAGCTTCGTCGGGAGCGACTTGAGCTACGAGGACATCGGGGGCCGCGATCTCACGGATTACACATACGCGTATGCCGATCAGAATGCTCAGTGGACGGCACCGGATGGATCGAAACATGCGGCCTGGGCCCTCGAGTCGCGAGCGAAGGATCGCGATGCTGAGTTCCCGCGATCGGTAAGCCTCGTCCTCAAGGATCGCTTCATCGTCGTCCATGCCGACATCTTCAACCGCCGCGACGAACGGACGAAGGTCTTCGACGTTCGGCGACTCGAGCGTGTGGACGGGATCTGGACGGCGCTCGATCTGACCGTCGTCAACGAACGCGAGAAGACCAGAACTGAGCTTACGACTACGACGATTCGCTACAACGTCGCCCTGACGGAGAATGACTTCAGTCGGCGCGAGCTCGAGCAGGGTGCGAAATGAGCGCCCGCGTTGCAGACTTCATCTTCCGCTTTCGCGCTCCACTCTGCGCGGTCATTGTCGTGGGCTTCTTCGCGCTTGTGCCGAAGACGAACTTCACCGATATCGACAACGACCTGAGCATGTGGGTCTCGAAAGAGGACCCGGTCTACAAAACATACGAGCGATTTCGCCTGGAGTTTGGTGGGCAGCGCCTCTTGCTCGTCGCCCTCGAGTCCGACCGGCTCTTCACGCCGGAATCGCTCGAATTCATTCGAGCGGTCACCGGCGACATCGAGCGTGTCCAGGTCGTGGAGCGGGTGCAGAGTCTGGCGACCGCGAATCTGGTTCGTAGCCTGGCTGTCGACCGTTCCGGGAATGACGAGGGCGGCATCGAGGTTCAGCCCCTGCTCGGCGATCGCTTGGACGCACAAAGTGCGGCCGACATCCGCCGCCGCGTTCTGAGCGATCCGATGCTCCGCGGCGATCTCGTGTCCGCGGATGGAAGCGTCACGGCGATAGTGGTGACCTTCGACGAGGATCGAATCGACGACGTGAGGGCTGGTGTCATCGACGAGATAAAACACTTGATCGATTCGCGCCTGCCCGCTGGCATGCGGGCGTACTACAACGGCAGTCTCGAGATCAGCGAGACGTACACCCGCGTCACGCTCGACAACACGAGAAATCTGACGTTGCCGATTCTCGTGCTCACGGTCACCGCCATCTTCCTGATGTTCCGATCGTGGCGCATCACACTCCTCCTCGTCGTCGCTGTCCTCATCAGCGTCGTCTGGACGATGGGCCTGTTCGTGGTCATGGGGTTCAGCTACAACGTTCTGGCCTCCATGTTGCCGGCGCTCGCGCTCATTCTCGCGGTTGCCGACGACGTGCACATCGTGCAGCACTTCAACCATGAGTTGCGCGTCACGGGCAACAAGGAGCGTGCATTCAAGTCCAGCGTCGAGCACCTCTTCGTTCCACTGCTTGGCGCGAGCGGAACGACGGCGATCGGGCTCGCGTCTCTCGCGACGAGCAACGTGGTCGCCGTCCGTTCGTTCGGAATTGGTGCCAGCGTCGGCGTCATGGTCGATTTCGTGATGTCGCTCGTCCTCGTGCCCACGCTGCTGATGCTGCTGAAGCCGGAGACCAGAATTGCGCCGCAGGAGCGATACCTGCTGAGGCCGATGCAAAGCGTGGCACGTTTCTCGATGAGGTACGCCGGCCCTGTCGTGATCGCCACCATCACGGCGATGGTCATCGCCGCCCTCGGCGTTACGCAGTTGCGCGTCGATACGAACCACATCAACTTCTTTGCTGAAAACCACCCACTACACCAGTCGGCGGCGGTCATCGACCAGCGGCTCTCGGGCGTGTACAGCTTCAACATCCTGCTCGAGGGGCAGCCTGATTCAATGAAGACCCCGGATGCGTTGCGTCGCATGGAAGAGCTGCGCGAGCGGCTCGAGCGGTTGCCTTTCGTGCGCAAGGTCGTGTCGTTGGGAGATTACGTCAAGCGTGTGAACCGCGAGCTGGCGGGAGGGGACGTCGCGGCTGCTGTCGTTCCGCCGAGCGCGGAAGCGATCGCGCAAGAGCTGTTCGTGTTCGGGCTGTCAGACGAGGGACGCCGGGAGCTCGAGCGAATTGTCGCCAGCGATTACTCGAGGGCGCAGATCTCCGTGAAGCTAGCCTCGATGAGCTCCGATCTCGTGTTCGAACAGATCAACCAAGCGGAAAGGGAAGCGGCGGATGTCTTCGCGGAGAGCGGCATCACGTCCACAGTAACGGGGTCCGGCCGTATTTTCAGCACGCTCGATCACTATCTCGTTGTGTCACAACTGAGCAGCTTTGCCACCGCGTTCATCACCGTGTTCGCTGTCATCTTTTTCGTGTTTCGGTCGGCGCGCTTTGGCGTGTTGGCCATTATCGCCAATGCCCTGCCCGTCGCCGCGGTACTCGGCTTGATGGGGTGGCTCGGAATCTCGCTCAACGTGGCCACAGTCATGGTCGCGAGCGTCGCGCTGGGGATCGTCGACGATGACACGATCCACTTCATTGGACGCTTTAGACGCGAGACGGCCGCAGGCGTGAGCACTGAAGAGGCCATTGAGGCCGCGACTATGCACGAGGGCCGCGCCTCGTTGACGACGGCCATCATCAACAGCCTCAGCTACGGGATCATGATCTTTTCGGCTTACAAACCCACGGCCTGGTTTGGCGGATTGTTGGCCCTGACGATGGTTGTGGCGTTCCTTGCCGAGGTGCTGGTGGTGCCGGCAGTCATCACGTTGATGCCACGAGTGTTTGGAGCACCTCGCTTCGCTCGTGTCGGTACGGCGGCGTGAAATGGGCTGGCTTCGGCGTCGGTCTGATCTCGAATCGCGGCCTTAGAGCCCACTATCAAGATTGGGTGTTCGCACTGCTGCTCCTCGCCTGCCCGGCGACAGGAGCGGGCCAGGTGAACGGGCACGTATCGCTGCTGGTCGACGACTTTCCGGATATCAGCGCACAGGGAGGCAACCAGCATGTAACAGAGGCTCGACTCCGGCTGTTCGCCGAGCACAAGCGAGATGTCGGCGAACATCTGAAGCTGAACCTCTCGGGGTACATTGACGGTCTGTTCGCAAACCGTGGCGCGCTAGGTGCGAGAACGGCGCGAGACGTCGTGGTCAGGCCGGCCGACCTGTACGCTGAAGTCGTTACGCGGCGCTTCGAGATCCGCGCGGGTGCTTCGAGGCTGGTGTGGGGTCGTCTCGACGAGTTTCAACCGACCGATGTGGTCAATCCGATCGATCTCGCCCGTTTTCTGCTCGAGGGACGGAGTGAGGCGCGTCTCTCGGTCGGACTCGTCCGGGGGCGAATCTTCCTTCCCGCCTCAACTACCCTCGAACTCGTCGTCGTCCCAGCGTTCCGCGCCGGCCGTTTCGACCAACTCGATGAGCCGACCTCGCCGTTCAACTTGACGTTGACCGCCATGACCAACGTGGGGGTCGATGTGACGGAGGCGGCGGCCGCTCTCCGGCAGCCCACAGTCATTCGCTATGAACCGAGTGCGAGCTGGCAGAACATGCAGGGTGGTGGGCGAGTGACCTCGACCGCGGGGCGAGTGGACTGGGGCGTCTCGGCGTATCGCGGTCTCAAGTCGTTCCCAATCGTCACAGTAACCCCGATCCCCGACCCCCGATCCCCGATCCCCGACCCCGATCTGACGATAGTCGAAACGTTTCCGCGCTTTACGATGATTGGCGGCGACTTCGAAACGGTTCGCGGTCCATGGGGAGTGCGCGGCGAGGTAGCCGCTTTTGTGGACGACGAGCTTCAATCGACGCGGGCAGCCCGAGGTGTGTCGGGCAAATCGTTTCAGGGTGGAATCGGAGTCGACCGTCGCGCGGGCGACTATCGAGTGGCGGCCAACGTCCTCGTATCACATCGAGCCGCGGAGGAATCAGCCGACAGTCAGCAGCCCGCCGCGACTGGAGGGGTGTCATCAGGCAGTGAGTCACGTTCCGAACTCGAGAGAACGGACCTGATGCTCGTGGGAGCGGTTGATCGAAGTTTCGCGCGGGAGACGCGAACGCTGCGCGTCTTCACCGTATACGATCCAACCGACGAGACGATGTTTGTCCGTGTGATCGCTGCGGTCAGTCTGCACGACAACGTCTGGCTCGAAGGATCAGGGGGACTGTTTGCCGGTTCGTCGCTCGACACGATCGGCCGGCTGACCCGCCGGGATTTCGTCTACGGAAGGCTGAAGGTCTTCTTTTGAACCCAATCGCGATTCATGCGTTCAACCCTGGTCTGATAACGGGTGAGGGGAACTGGACCTGGTTGCTTACTGGGCGGGTCCCCACGCTTGTCGATGCCGGCACCGGCGATCCTCGGCACATCGAGGCGCTCGACCGCGCGCTCGGCGGCTTGCGTCTCGCCCAGGTTCTCGTTACACACGCTCACACTGACCATGCGTCCGGGGCGCCCGCGATCGCCCAAAGAATGCCGCGCGCTCGATTTCGAAAGATGCCTTGGCCCGAGAGGGACAGCAAATGGCCGGTGTCGTGGGAGGCGATCGTCGATGGTGATGTGATCGACGCAGGCGATACATCCCTCGTGGCCGTGCACACGCCAGGGCACGCGCCGGACCACCTGTGCTTTTGGCATGCCGACACTCGGACGCTTTTTTGCGGTGACCTTGCTGTGAAGGGTACGACCGTCTGGATCCCAACGACGCTCGGAGGCGACCTGTCCGAGTACCTGGTGTCGCTCGAACGCGTTCTGACGCTCAATCCCGCGCGCCTCGTCCCTGCCCACGGTCCCGTGATCGATGACCCCGAGAAGGTGTTGCGAGACTACATTGCCCACCGGCACGCGCGCGAAGAGCAGGTGCTTGACGCGTTGAGCAAAGGCGACGTGAGCCCGGATGCCATGCTGCGGCGGATCTACAAAGACCTGAAGGAGTCGCTCCGACCTATGGCTCGAGAGAGTCTTCTCTCTCATCTCGTCAAGTTGGAGCGCGAGGGACGAGCGTGTCGCGACGGAGACGACTGGCGGCTCGTGTCCTCAGCCGCGGAGCACCCCTGAGCTACAGAACGACTCGATTGTCTCGAGCACGAACGGCCAGACGTCCGGCAGCGTGGACTCGACCGGGGCCATACGCTGCATGACCTGAGCGCGCTCCAACGCGTGACCATGCCAGCTCCCGCCGCCTGAACCAACGTTCTGCAACAGCGCCTGCAAGCGGTCCAGGGCGTTGGCGAAACGCGACTCGGGAGTGTCCTGCGCCTCGAACTCGTCCCAGAGCGCACGGAAGTGAGACGCTTGATCCGCCGGCAGCGCTCCAAAGATTCGATTCGCGGCGACGATCTCACGCTCCCGCCTCGTCGCCTGGCCGTCAGCGTCATAGGCGAACGTATCTCCAGCGTCAATCTCGACCAGGTCGTGAACAACGAGCATCTCGAGGCTACGAAGCAGATCGACCTCAGCAGGCATATGCTCGCGCATGACCATCGCCGCCAGCAGGAGATGCCATGAGTGCTCGGCCGAGTTTTCCTGGCGCGAGGAATCGACGAGTGTGGTGCGGCGGAGGATCGTCTTGAGCTTGTCTGCTTCGATCAAGAACGCGATTTGGCGCGTCAGGCGTTCGTCGGACATCCTCGGAGGATTATAGCGACGACGGAACACCAGGCCGCGAGAAGCCGATGACTCACTTGACTGTGAGTCAGATATTCAGTTTTCCATCGACACACGTGATCGCATGTCCGCCTACCCAGATCGTCTCGCTATCGTCGAAGCGCACTTGAACGCGTCCGTCACGTCCGAGGCATCGGCCCTGGCTTGATGTGTATTGTGTGAGCGGCAGCACGCCGTGGCGCTGAATCACCGCAGCCACACACCCATTGCCGCTTCCGCACACAGGATCTTCTGGCACGCCCTCACTCGGGGCGAAGGAGCGAACCTCGACGTCGCTCGACACGCTGACCGCGTGGACTCCGAAAACGGTGATGCCGATGATGCCGATGGTCTTGAGCGCCGCGACCTGGGCCAGGTCAGGCTTCAGCGACAGCACTTGTTCGCCGTCGCGCAACTGCATGGTGAGCCAGACGGGACCGACGTCCACAATTGCATGGGCGCGGACATTGCCAACCGACACACCCAACGCGCTTGCGGCACTGGCTAGCTCAGTGGCGTCCGGCATGCGAAAGGTGGGCGTGGGCAGTGCAAGAAAGAACTGATCGCCCTCAATCCGAATCGCAATCAGACCCTTCCCGCATTCCTGTATCAGGCGCCCGGGCGACTTGCCTGTGAGGCCATGACGCAGAACGGCGTGCGCAGTGCCGATCGTGGGGTGACCAGCGAACGGCAGCTCGCTCTGCGGTGTGAAGAGGCGGAGGAGGTAGTCGGCGTCAGGGTGCCCTGGCCGGCATACGAAGACGGTTTCAGAGAGATTCGTCCAGTTCGCGATCGCCTGCATCTCTGCGGTTGACAGCCCGTCGGCGTCGAAAACCACAGCGACGGGGTTGCCTTTGAATGGCACCTCCGTGAACACGTCCACCTGTTGAAAGGGAAAGCTGCGCACGAACCAAACTCCTAAAGGATGGTTTCAAATCATCTTACGGTTCGTCAATCCGTCAAGCGGTCAACTATCATGTGCCCATGGATCAAGTTGTCGACTTCATCAATATCAATCGAGATAGGTACGTCGAAGAGTTGAAGGAGTATCTTGCCATCCCAAGTATCAGCGCGCTGCCTCAGCATGCCGGCGACGTTCGTCGGGCGGCCGAATGGACGGGGGACGCGTTGCGGGGCGCAGGTCTTCAGAACGTCAGGCTGATGGACACCCCGGGCAATCCGGTCGTGTACGGCGACTGGCTGAACGCGCCAGGCAAACCGACGATTCTTTTCTACGGCCATTACGACGTGCAGCCTGTCGACCCCGTCAATCTCTGGACCAGCCCGCCGTTCGAGGCGACCGTGCGCGACGGCGAGATCTATGCCCGCGGATCGGCCGACGATAAGGGTCAGGTCTTCATGCACATCAAGGCGGTCGAAGCGCACGTCAAGAAGATGGGCGGACTTCCGCTGAACATGAAGTTCTTCATCGAGGGCGAAGAGGAGGTGGGTAGTGTCCACCTGGACGACTTCGTCCGGTCACATAAGCAAGACCTTGCGGCGGACGTCGTCGTCATCTCCGACTCGCCGATGTTCGACCGCGGGATTCCGTCGATTTGCTACGGTCTGCGCGGCCTTGCCTACTTTCAGATCGATCTTCGAGGCACCAAGAGTGACCTTCACTCGGGATCGTTTGGCGGCGCCGTTGCTAATCCCGCGTTCGTGCTCGCGCAGGTTCTCGCGCAGATGAAGGACCGAAGCGGTCGTATCAGGATTCCGGGCTTCTACGACGACGTGCGACCCCTCAGTGATGGCGAGCGGGCGGAGTGGAAGAAGCTGCCGTTCAACGAGACCAAATACCGAAAGGAGCTCGGTGCTCCAAGGCTCTTCGGTGAGACCGGTTACTCAACCTTGGAACGCGTCTGGGCAAGGCCGACGTTCGAGGTCAATGGCTTGTTGTCGGGCTTCACTGGAGAAGGGGCAAAGACGGTGCTTCCGGCGACGGCGATGGCCAAGGTCAGCATGCGGCTCGTGCCCGATCAGAATCCGAACAAGGTCGCGGAGCTATTCGAAGCCTACTTGAAGAAGGTGTGCCCAAAGACCGTCCAACTCACGCTGACGCGCATGCACGGCGGAAAACCCTGGATGACCGAGTTCGACAACAAGTATGTTCGCGCGGCTGGTCGTGCCATCGAGAGGGGATTCGGGCAGGCGCCGGTGTTCAATCGCGAAGGTGGCTCGATCCCGGTCGTCTCTACGTTTCAGGAGGAGCTCGGACTCCCCAGCGTGCTCTTCGGTGTTGGGTTGCCGGATGAGAATGCTCACGCTCCGGACGAGAAGCTGGACCTCGGCAATTTCCACAATGGGATCATTGCGTCAGCGTATCTGTATCAGGAAGTCGCTGGCCTGTAAGGGGTTTGAGGGCTGTAGCACCGTAGCGCGGGGGCTTCAGCCCCCGCGTCACACGCCAGGAATGCCTTAGCGGCGGCGATCCCAGTCCCAGTCACGGTATCCGTAGGGCACGCTTACGACCCTGCCACGGGAGCGTTCCCACCCGCGATGTCGGCCGTGATCGTGTCGATAGCCGCGCTCGACGACATAGACTCGCGGCGCCGGAGCGTACACGACCCTCCGCGCTGGGACGTAGACAACCCTCGGTCGAGGCGCATAGACCACTCTCGGTGGCGGCACATAAACCCTCGGACTCCCGAGCACCACATGTGCCCCCACATTGGGTGTGAACACGCCGATGTCGACGTGGGTTTGCGCGACCGCTGGGGCTGCGCTAAGGGCAAGTCCAAATCCCACTCCAAGAGCCCACACAAAATAGCGTCCCATGATGGCCTCCTCTGGCCTGGTTGTTCTGCACCTTGGGGATGCGAAACCCCTTAGTGCATCGGACATGCCACAGCCAACGAGGTTGTTTTTGGGCTATCTCGTGCAGATTTGAGGGGGGCTCGGTGTTCTCGATTGTGGACGGCTCAGTAGCCTTCGCGTCTAGTTCAGTGCGGCGACGCGGCGGCGAAGTGTTTTTACATGCTCCCAAATCTGGTCGTGCTCTTCGCGCGCCTCCTTATCCATCTCGGTCATGCTGGTGAGCTTCAGATAGGTCTGAAGGTCCCGCAGCGCTCCGCTGACGTCATTCAGGTGATAGGCAAGGAGGCCTCGGTCGCGCAACTCGCTCAGCGCCGACGGCGTGATTGCGAGCAGCAGTTCGGTGACATCGCGGGCTTGCGGAAACGAGCGCATGTGAACGTAGATCCGCTTCAGGTTCAACAGCATCCGTACGAGAACCTGCAGGCGCGCGGCAGGCGCCAGCAGCGACCGGCTGAATGCCATCTCGCTCCCGACATGCCGTTGCAGCAGGAGGCGACAATCCTGCTCCGACAGCACGGCGCCGCCATGAAATGGATCGATGATGAGCCCGCTTTGGACCTTTCCATTTGCCTTGGGGCACCGGACCAGGAAATGCCCAGGAAAGTTGATGCCGTCAATCTGCAGACCTGCGCGTCGCGCCACCTCCAAGTAGACGATCGACATCGTGATCGGGATTCCGGTGCGCCGGTCGAGAACCTCATTCAGACAGCTGTTGCGCGGATCCTCGTACTTGTCGCGATTGCCAACGAAGTGCAATTCGTCGAACAGGTACTCATTGACGGCTTTGACGCAGCAAATCACTGAACCGTCGCCCGTGGAATCGCGATGGCGTTCGATGGCCTGTCGAGCGGACTCGCCCATTGCGTCGAGCCTGGCAAGGTACGGCTCAGGGTCGAGTCGCGGATACTCGATCCGCGCGATGACCAGAGCGGCTTGAGCCAAGCCGGTGCCCGGCGCGTTCGACGCCACCGTGAGAGCTTCGACGAGATCCTTGTGCATCACTTCTTACTGGCTACTGCAAAGCTGCTCGAGCTTTGCCAGCGTCAACTCGTTGAGCCCTGGAACCACGAGCTCGGCGCCGTGAAGCGCCTCCGCCGGATAGCTATTCGTGACCCCTACACAGCGTAACCCGGCTCCCCGCGCCGATTCGAGCCCCCATTTGGAGTCCTCGATCGCGACGCAGCGACGCGGATCAATGTCAATCCCTGTCGTTCTGCGCAACCGCTGGCAGGCCAGACTGTACGGAGCGGGGGAAGGCTTGCCTTCTGAGGTGTCGCCCGCCGCCACGATCGTCGAAAACAGGGCAGCGATGCCCGCCGCCTCGACGATTTCGTCGATCTCGTGGCGCAGCGCGCCAGATGCGATGGCGATGGGCACAGCGGCCGCCGCTTCGCGAATGAACTCCTTGGCCCCGGGGAACAGCACCGAACCGGCTTGCAGCATGCTCAGGAGCCTCTCTCCCTTGCGCGAGACAAGCTCCGCGATTTCCAGCGCACTGAGCGCCAAGCCCCTATCTTTCGCCAACGCATCGAACATCCCTACATCGTCGTAGCCGAGATATCGCGAGTAGTAGTCGACCGGCGTCAGGTCGATGTCTTTCTCTCGAAGGGCTTGCTGGAAGGCCGTCAGATGGAGCGGCTCGCTGTTGGCGATCACGCCGTCGAAGTCGAAGACGATGGCTTGGAGCGCGGTCATGCGCCTGGCGATTTTTCGCCGGCGCGCACCGGAACCTTCAAACGGTTCGAGGCGGGTGGGTAGGGGCACTCGTACGTCTGGTTGTATGCGCAATACGGGTTGTACGCCTGGTTGAAGTCGACCGTGTAAATGCCGGTTGCCGTCGGGTGGATGTCTAGGTAGCGGCCGGCCGAGTAGGTTTCCGCGCCCGTCGTCATGTCGGCGAACGGCACGAAGAGATTGACGATCTGCTCGCCCTCCGGCACGAAGGCGCCGAGTTTGTGGGACTGTCCTGCCAATATGAACTCGAGCGACCCGACGAACTGGAATCGGCGCAACGTGCCAGTTGACGTCGGCATCTCGAAGACCGGGCGTTCGTCCGCGAGCTGCAGCGCCGCCGGAACTCGATAGCTCAGGTCAGGAGGGTAGTAGTTCAGGGGCAGCAGAAGCTTCCGCTTGTCCTGCGGAATCGGTGATTCCGAATCCTCCAGCATGAAGCGCTCTTTGGCCTCGCGGGTATCCGCGATCTGCCTCAAAAGCGCCGAGTCGTCCGGCGCGCCTGGGCCAGACGAACACGAGACAGCAATCAGGACCAGTGGTAAAAGCCACTTTGCACTTACTCTTTCCACTTTTCCACTTCTCCACTTTTCCACGTGCAGGTTTACAGCATATACCCGCCTCGCGCGGTCGCGCTTTCCGCCAGGCGGCGCCGGAGCGCGACGGCATTCACGGGACTGGCCTTCAGGATGCGTCGGAGAGCCGCCAACAGCGTTCGCAGCGTGTCGCCTTCGGCCATTGCGGCCAGCGCGCTCTTTGCGCACGCATCGACGCGAAGTACTGCTTCGGTCACGAATACGCGCGCCGCTGCTTCGTGGAGCTCCGAGAGGCCATGATGCCGTGCCACAGCTTCGGTCGCGCGCAGGACGGCGCTCTCGGCCGCGTAGACGTCGATGATGATCTCTGCCGCGTAGCTCAGGACTTCCTGTTCATCGTCGAGTTTGTCTCCGTAGGTCTGCATCGCAGTTCCGAGCACCATCAACGCAACCTTCTTGAACGAGACGACCGCACGAAGTTCGTTCTCGAGCACGGCGCCTTCGCCGATCGTCAGACTGGCTACCGTTGGTGACAGGAGCTCATCTTGCAGCCTTCGCGCCGCGGGGATGAGCGGGAGTTCGCCCTTGAGCGCGCGGCGGATCAACATTCCCGGAATGAGTAGACGATTGATCTCGTTGGTGCCCTCGAAGATACGGTTGACCCTGGCATCGCGGAAGTGGCCCTCGGCCAAGTAGTCTTTGACGAAACCGTTGCCGCCATGAATCTGGACGTTCTCGTCGAGCACGAAGTCGAGCGTCTCGGAGCCGGCGACTTTGGTGATTGAGGCCTCCACGGCGTACTGCTCGAAGGCGCGTGCCACCTCCGCGCCATTGCGGCTGGAACCGGCGAGCGCGGCGTCGATGAGCCCTGCCGTGCGATATACAAGGCTCTCCGCGGCATAGGTGCGCGCGATCATTTCGCCCAGCTTGTGCTTGATCGCCCCGAACGCCGCGATCGGTTGCCCGAACTGGTGGCGCTGCGCGGCGTACTTCGCGGCTTCTCCGATCGCTGACCGACTACCACCAGTACACATCGCGCCCAGGCTGAAACGGCCATAGTTCAGCGTGTTCAGCGCGACTTTGTGACCTCTTCCGACCTCGCCGAGGACGTTGCCCGCCGGCACCTTCGCGTCCTGCAGAAGGATCGGCGTTGTCGATGAGCCGTGCAGGCCCATCTTGTGCTCTTCTTTCCCGGAGCTCACTCCCGGAAACGCGCGCTCGACGATGAAGGCTGTGAACTGCTCTCCGTCGACCTTCGCAAACACGATGATGATGTCGGCGAAGCCACCGTTGGTGATCCACATCTTCTCGCCGTTGAGCACCCAGCTGCCGTCTGCCTGCTGTGAGGCGCGCGTCTTCGCTGCCAAAGCGTCGGAGCCCGAACCGGACTCGCTCAGTGCGTAAGCTCCCACCGTCTCTCCGGACACGAGTGCCGGCAGGTACTTCGTCTTCTGGGCAGGCGTGCCGAAGAGCACCAGTGGCAGGATGCAGAGGTTCGCCTGGCCGCCGAACGTTGTTGCAAACGACGCAGGGCGAATGCGCTCGACTACGACGAGCGACGAGACTTTGTCGAGATCGAGGCCCCCGTACTCTTCGGGCACGCTGAGGCCCAGGAGGCCCAACTCGCCGCACTTACGAACCAGCGACCGCGCGAGCACCCAGTCTTTGTTCTCGAGGCGGGCGAGATTCGGCATGACCTCGGCTTCGATGAACTCATCGGTCGTCTGCGCCATGAGCCGATGTTCGTCGGTGAGCTTCTCTGGGGTGAAGACGTCTGAGCACGCCGTGTCCTCCAGGAGCCACGAGCCGCCTTGTCGAGTTCCACTTGCGATGGTCATAGATTTCCTCGGCAGGTCCACAGGACCGGCCCTACATGCGTTCGAAGATTCCCGCGGCGCCCATTCCACCGCCCACGCACATGGTGACGAGTCCGTATCGCGACCGCCGCCGGCGCATTTCGTAGAGTAGCGTGGTCGTGAGCTTCGCGCCCGTGCAGCCGAGCGGATGCCCGAGGGCGATGGCGCCGCCGTTGACGTTGAGCCTTTCAGGATCGATGGGCAGCTCACGAAGACACGCAAGAACCTGAGCCGCGAACGCCTCGTTCAGCTCCACGAGGTCGATGTCGTCCAGCATCAGGCTGGCGAGCTTGAGCGCTTTTCGGATCGCCGGAACTGGGCCGATCCCGAAGCGTTCAGGCTCCACACCCGCTGTTGCGAACGAGACGAAACGGGCAAGCGGCTGGAGACCATGATCCTTGGCGAAGTCGGAGGAGGTGACAAGGACCGCGGCCGCGCCGTCGCTCGTCTGTGAAGAGTTTCCGGCTGTGACCGTGCCCGCCACGTGAAAAGCTGGTTTCAACTTGGCGAGAGCGGCCAGCGACGTGTCGCGTCGTGGACCTTCATCATGGGCGAACGTCACCTCCTCCAGTTCCGGTATGGAGAGCCCCACTTTCGCCACGTGAAAGGTCACAGGCACGATCTCCTCTGAGAATCGTCCCGCCTCGATCGCGGCGACCGCGCGTTGATGGCTGCGAAGGGCGAACCCGTCCTGCTCGTCGCGCGTGATTGCGTTCTCACGAGCGTGGTTTTCCGCTACGAGTCCAGTGGTGAGGTAGACGTCGGGGTATGTCTCGACCAATGCGGGGTTTGGAGACACCTTGTTGCCTCCCATGGGCACCAGGCTCATCGACTCGGTGCCGCCGGCGACAATCGCCTCCGCGAACCCGCACATGATCCGTTCCGCGGCAAAGGCGATCGCCTGAAGGCCCGACGAGCAGAAGCGATTGATCGTCACGGCGGCGGTCTCGACCGGCACGCCGGCGCGGAGACTGGCGATACGTGCGACGTTGAGGCCTTGCTCGGCCTCTGGCATCGCACATCCGAGAATCACATCGTCGACTTCGGTCGCGCGCGCTCCCGGGGCACGACGAAGGACGTCGCTGATGACCGTGGCGGCCAACTCGTCGGGACGCACGGTTCGAAGCGTTCCATTTGGCGCCTTGCCGACGGCTGTGCGTACCGCCGAAACAATTACTGCGTCTTGCATGAGAAGTCCATCAACAGCTCCTGAAGCGCGTCGCCTACCTCGCTCGTCTGTCCGTCGAACAAATGATTCGCGCGATCGACCTCGACAAGCTCCTTCGGCTCTTGAAGCTGCGCGTAGAACTCGCGCACCGACCTCAATGAGATCAGCTCATCTCGCTCACCATGAATAATGAACTTCGGCTTGGTCGAAAGCTTGACGGAGGCGTACTCGTACCTGTCCACAGGCGGTGCGATGCCGACGAGCGCGCACACACGGTCGTCGTCTGCACCGCAGGTCATGGCAATGTAGGACCCGAATGAAAATCCCGCCGCCCAGAGTTCCAGGTTCGGGTGCTGGGCCGCGATGAAGTCAAGCGCGGCACGATAGTCGTCCATCTCGCCGCGCCCTTTGTCCCAGGAGCCGGTGCTTCGGCCGACGCCACGGAAATTGAACCGCAGCACCAGGCATCCGATTCCAGCGAGAGCCTTGGCGCCCTGGAAGACCACCTTCGTGTGCATCGTGCCACCTTGCGCGGGGAGCGGGTGCGCGAACACGACGGCGGCTCGAGGCGGGCCGGCTGGTTGGTCGAGGAGTGCCTCGAGGGGACCCATCGGGCCCGGGATATCGCGAATCGTTCCCCCCACAGGCGACTCAGACAACTCGCCTCCTGTGCTCAACGCGCTGGGATGATCCCTCGATGAACGGCACGAGGATTCGCGCAAAGTCATGGGGTCTTGTGATGATACCGAGGTGGCCCGTCCGCGCAATCGTGACCTCGTTGGCGTGTGGCCAGATGCGCAGATACTCGCGAGTGAGGTTCACCGACACGACCCGGTCGAGCGACGGTTCTCCGGTGACCACCAGGGTGGGCAGGTTGACACGCTCGAACTCGGCACTCAGCCGGCTGCCCGCCGGCTGCCCACTGACGTCTAACATGCGCACTCGTCGCGCCATCCGTCCGGGCGAGAAGATGTACCTCAACGCACGGAGTCCATGCGAAATGGCAGCACGCACCCCGTGGGCGAATCCAGGAACCGCTGCTGCGATCTCAGGGTACAAGCGCAACGACGCCAGACAAAACAGAGGAGTTAGCAGCCAGGGCGCGCGCAGAAAGAACCGGGCTCTGGCGTCAGGCTTCCAAGATGGCGGCATCGCCGAAACCAATGCCAGCGCGGTGGCGCGTTCTGGATAGCGAGCCACGAACGCTGCGGCAACAAGCCCTCCGTACGAGACGCCACAGATGGCTGACTGCCGCAGGCCTGCGGCGTCGAGTGCTTCGGCGATCTGTTCGACGTAGGACGAGAAGCCGGCTGCCTCGTCAAAGCGGCCGGCGCACGTCGGTTCGTCCGCGAGAGAGAACGTGATTACTCGGCAGCGCTCTTGAAGCGCATCGACAGTAGGCTTCATCCACTCCCATCGGCCTTGAATTCCGGGAACCAGCACCACCGGCGTGCCCGCCCCCACATCAATGAGTGTCATTGCATTTTCGAATTTATGAATTTACGAATTTACAAATTTACGATCCCAAAATTCGCAAATTCGCAAATTCCGAAATACTGTCAGTTCCTCAACGGCTTCCCTGTCTTGAGTGTGTGCTGAATCCGCTCCTGTGTCTTGGGCTCGGCGAGGAGGCTCAGAAATGCCTCGCGCTCGAGGTCGAGCAGATGATGCTCGCTGACCGTCGTGGGGTGCGGAAGTGCTCCCCCTGCCATGATCGTCGCGAGCTTGCGTCCGATCAAGGCATCATGGTCGCTGATTCGACCGGCGCGTAGCGCGAGATGGATGCCGAGCTTCAATGTCGCGAGCACCGAATCACCCCCAACCGGTATCGCCGCGCGCACGACGGGAGGTTGATATCCCTCTTGCACGCGCTGGATGGCCCGTGCTTTTGCATCGGCGATCAGTCGTTCGCGGTTCATCGTGAACCCATCGATGTCGCGCAGATACCCAAGGCGTTCGGCGTCGGGTCCGCTGCTGGACGTTTTCGCGAAGGCAATCGTCTCGAACGCCCGTTGGATGGGCGGCATGAAGTCAGTGGAGCCACTTCCCATGCCATCGGCTGCTCTTGCCACCATCTCCTTGGTGCCGCCACCCGCCGGGATGAGTCCAACGCCCACTTCGACAAGGCCCATGTAGGTTTCACCGGCAGCCTGCACACGGTCGGCATGCAGCGCGATCTCGCAGCCGCCGCCGAGCGCCAATCCGGCGAGGGCAACGATTACGGGTACGTCCGCATACTTCAGAGCCATCGTGGCCTGTTGGAAGGCGCGCACCATCAGGTCGATCTCTTCCCAGTTCTCCTCCTGCGCCTCGAGCAGCACCAGCATCAGATTTGCGCCGGCTGAAAAGTGAGGCCAGTCGTTCCCCACGACCAGTGCGTCGAAGTTGCGAGAGGCCTCGCTGACGCCTACCTGAAGCATCTGGATCGTGTCGCCGCCGATGGCGTTCATCTTGGAGTGAAACTCGACGCAGAGCACGCCATCGCCGAGGTCAACGAGGCTTGCGCCAGCGTTTCTCTTCACCACTCCCGAGCGTTCTTTGGCCGATCTCAAGATCTGCAGGTCGGCCGCGGCCGGCAGCACCTCGCTGTCTCGCAGTCGATTTCGGCCCTTTGCCAAAGGCTCCTCGAGGAGCGATGGAACGCCTTTCAACAGAAGCTCGGGGCTTGTCACCCGAGCCGCATCCAGGACTTCTCGTATGCCGATGGCGTCCATGAGCTCAAAAGGTCCGAGGTCCCACGCGAAACCCCACCGCATCACGCGATCCACATCGTCAGGCGACCATGCGATCTCCGGTGTGGCCGAGGCTGTATACACAAGCGTTGGTGCGAGGGTCTCACGTAAGAACTCCCCGACCCGATCCTTCCCCGCCATCAACGTCTTCACGCGCGATCCGAGATCGGCAATCGCTTCAGCCGACGCGAGCGACGGTAGTCGAACCGCCTGCTTCGGGCGATACTCGAGCGTGGTGGGGTCGATCGTGAGGATCTCCGACTGGCCGCCGCTGCCCGCGACGCGCTTGTAGAAGCCCTCGCCAGCTTTCTCCCCCGTCAGCCCACGCGCCAACATCTGTTCGACGAATTCAGGCAGCACGAACGCTTGTCGAGCGGACTCGTCCGAAAGACGCTCGTGAAGGTTGTGAACGACGTGGCCGAGGATGTCGATGCCAGCCAGATCGAGCGTTCGGAAGGTGGCGCTCTTGGGACGTCCCAGGATGGGGCCGGTCACCGCATCGACTTCGTCAATCGTGTACTTGCCGGCGCCGACCTTCGCGAGTATGCGCGCCACGCCGTAGAGCGCAAGGTGGTTGCCGATGAAGTTCGGCGAGTCTTTCGCCAGTACGACGCCCTTGCCGAGGCGGTGGTCCGCGAACCAACTGACGTATTCCACGACCCTACGGTCTGTGTCGGGCGTTGGGATAATCTCGAGTAGCCGCAGGTGCCGCGGAGGGTTGAAGAAGTGTGTCCCGAGCCAGTGGCGTCTGAAGTCGGCGCTGCGTCCGTCGGCAAGGTCCGCGATCGGAATTCCCGACGTGTTCGAGCTGACGATCGTCCCTGGCCTTCGTGACGAATCAACCCTTTCAAGCAATCCGCGTTTGATGTCGAGCTGCTCGACGACGGCTTCGATGATCCAGTCCGCTTCCTTCAGGCAGGCGAATCCTTCGTCGAAGCCGGCGGTCGTTATCAACTTCCAGGTGTCGGGTGTGAAGAACGGGTCAGGCTTCAGCGCGCGCGCGCGTTTCACACCCTGCAGCGCGGCGTCGGCGGTGACGTCGAGCAGGAGCGCAGGGACGCCAGCATTTGCGAAGTGCGCCGCGATCTGGGAGCCCATCGTGCCGGCGCCCAACACAGCAATGGAACGGATGATCATCGATAACTACCCGTCAGCCTTTACACAGGATAGCTCGCGGCGAGTGCGACCACCGATCAAACTCTGGCGCGGTTCAAGCCGACCGGTCCAGAGGTCGGGTGAGACAGGTGGGTCCACCAGCGCCCTTGATGCTGATCTCCAGGCCGTTGTACTCGATCACCTCTGCACCCGCACGCTCGAGTGCCGCTCGCGTTCGCGTGTTGCCCGCAAGCATCAACGCGCGCCGTGGCGCCAGCGACAACACGTTGGTGGCCATCGTGTCGAACTCGACTTCTGGAACCTCGACCAACGTGACGCCACGCTCGACCAGACGCTCGCGAAAAGGAACGGGCAGCAGAGGCGAGAAAACCACTGCGAGATCGCGATCGATGGGGCTGATGAGCGACATCAAGTGCAACACATCTCCGGCGCCACGCCAGTGGGGCAGCGGCACCTCAATCAGCTCGTCGATCGAATCTGCGAGGAGCGTGCGCAACTGTCTGATGCCCTCACCATTGGTCCTGTAGCCCCGTCCGACAGCGATGGTCCGTGCATCGAGCCAAACGACGTCTCCACCTTCCAATCGGCCCGGGTCCTCGATTCGTCCCGCGACGGCAGGTGCGCCGAGGGCTTGAAAGGCCCGTTCCTGCGATGCCGGCTCAGCCGACCGCGATCGCTTGCCCATGTTGCAAAGAATGATGCCGCGATCGCACACGACCGATGCGTCCCGAACGTAGATCGAATCGAGCGTCGTTGACCCATCGTGCGGCAGCTCGACGACGGCTCCGGTGGAGCGCAGAATGTCGGTGAAACGATCGAACTCGTCGATCGCGCGCGCCAGATCTGGAGGTGCCGTGAAGTTGAGGTCCTTCCATTGAGCCGCGATAGTGCGCTCATCCACGAACGCGTGGCGAGGGTGTTTGACTGCGACGCGGGTCAGCCGGTGAAACTCGGAGAGCACGGACGGGGCCACGGCACTCGAATGGTTGACGCTCTTCGTGCCTGGATTCTACACGGATGGACAGTCCCCGCGTGCTGGGGGAGGGGCGCCGCCCTCTCGAGTCGGTCTATTTCCAGCGTGTCAGGATGGACTCCCGATCGAAGAGCGCGATGCCGATGCGCACAAGGACCACGTTGACGCCGACGAGTGAAATCGCGATCAAGACAACAGTCCGCATCGTCAACGTGATACTTCCAGTGATTTGGGCCACCAGGAGCCCGGCGATCGGGAGAACGACCAGTGCTCCGATCTGCTGGGCGCTGCGGGCATCGTTGACGCGCGATGAGATGCAGACAGCGAGCTGCAGCGCCGTAAGGGACGCCAGCGGTCCGAGCAGAAACACAATCGCGAGCGGTTGCGGTGCGAGGAGTGAAATGAAGACCCCCGACCGGGCGAAGAGTGCGATGGCCAGCACGTAAACGGCGAAGCATCCAACCGAAAGCGCCAAGGCAGGAAGGAGCGACCCCAGCACCTTGGCTGCCAGCAGCTCAAAGGTCGTGATCGGCGTCGCTAATAGCGGCTCGAGCGTTCGGGCCTGCTTTTCGCCGATGACGCTGTAAGCCGCTGTCGACATCGAGCCAGCCACCGGAGCGAGGACGAGAAGGATCAGAAACTGCTGAAAGAGCCACGCCTGAATCGCAGCCTCTGGCTCTAAGACACGCGTGCTCGGTTGTGAGCGGTACATTTCCAGAGCAATTTCGAAATCGCTCGAATCAGAAAGCTGTTCGCCAGACACGTACGGGACGACGATCGCGATGAACAGGGGCAAGACGATCGACAGGACTCCCGTGAGCAGTGCCGGGACAAAGACTCCGATGTTCTGGCCGAGGTCGGCCAGCTCCTTCTCGAGCAGTGCAAGAACGCGTGTCATGCTTGTTCACCGTCCTGCTGCAGCAGCCGCAGATACACCTGCTCGAGCGGCGCTTCTTCGCGGGCAACCGTCTCGATCTCCGCCCCTGATTCAACGAGGCGTTTCACGAGGGCGGGCGTCGAGAGGCCGTCGTGACTCGCGACCGACAGAGCCGCTCCATCTACGCGAACATCCTGAATACCGGCGACCCGCAACACCTCTGCGTAGCGACTTGCCTGATGCGCGAGCACGATCCGTACGCGAGAGCCGAACAGTCGTGTCCGAAGGGCCAGCGGCGTATCGACGGCCACGAGCCGAGTGCGAAGTACGGCCACGCGATCCGCGACGCGTTCGACCTCGTCGAGGTTATGCGTCGAGATCAGCACGATGTGGCGAGCGTCACGCAGATTGAGAACCAGCGTGCGCACATCCCTCGCGCTTTCCGGGTCGAGCCCCGAGGTGGGCTCGTCGAGCAGCACGATGTCGGGATCATGGAGCAGCGTTCGCGCCAGCGCGACCCGCTGCCGAAGTCCTTTGGACAGCTCCGCCGCTCGGTCGGCGCCGCGATCCTGGATGCCGAACAGCTCGAGCGAGCGATCAACCGCGGTCGCCGGTGATGCGATACCGTGCAGCCGCGCGTACGCGAGGAGGTTCGCCCGGACGGACAGACGGTCCCACAATCCTGGTGCCTCGGTCAGCAGTCCGATGCGTCGGCGCAGCTCCGGTGCCGTGGCACGTACGACCGCCTCGCCATCCAGCAGAACGGCGCCCGATGTCGGTGTGATCAGACCAGCCAGCATCCGGAGCGTGGTGGTCTTTCCCGCGCCGTTTGGACCCAGCAGCGCAAAGATCTGCCCCGGCACGAGCTCGAATGACACGTCGTCGACGGCCACGCGAGCCCCGAACGTCCGCGTCAGTCTGGACGCTGTCAGCACAAGGCGCCAGGGAGTTCACGGAGGAGATCAGCTATGGAGCTCACGGAGGTCACCAAGAAGCTTCACGTCTCCTATTCTTAGTGATCTCTGTGTCCTCTGTGGCCAAAAGGCCTGTGTGTTGCCCGTTGCTAGCGTCCAGGGTCGAACTCGTAGCAACCCGGTGTAACAAGTAATCGTCCAGTTCTCGCGAAGAAGAGGCTTGTTGGACTGACGATGCCCGTGGCGCTGAACTGGACGGTTCTGACCTTGTCGCCTTGGGCGTCATAGACATAGGTATATGGCACTGCCAGCGAGACCCAGAGCTCGCCACGCGCGTTCACGGCTGCGGTGCGAATCACGGGCGTGACAAATGGAACCTCGCGGTCCTGTACGCGCCGTTTCGGCCACTGCGTCGGCTGTGCCTTGATCAAGTCATCCATCTCCACGCCTTCGATGTGACGCTCAAACACCAAATCGCCCTGCGCGTCGTACTTGCGAAACATCGGCCGGCCTGTGATGAACACGTAGTAGTAGCCGCCCGTGGGGTCCTCGAGTGGCAGGCCGACGTTCATGGCGACATTCAGGTCGCGATCGTCCTCGAAACCCGTGCTGCGCAGCGCACCGATGCCGCGAACGGCGTAGCCGGCCAGGGAGTATTCAGCGAAGAGCGAGCCGCTTTCTGGGTGACTCACGAGGAGCCTCTCGCCGGTGTGCTGTATGGACCCAGCGCCATTCAGCATCAAGTTGCCAAAGATCACTCTGGCCGCAGGCTGCCCCGGAAGGAAGAAACCTCCGACGCGCTTTCCTGCCGAGTCAAACGTCTGCACACGCTGCTGGGCGCGAGGCACGTCGGCCACGACGAACCGGCCGTCTGGCGCGATGTCGAAGCCGGTCGGCTGAATGATGCGGCCGTCTTCTTGCCCGATTTCCACCAGTTTCCGGGTGGCGGAGCGGTCGGCCGTAACCGCATGGACGGTGTGCGCCCTGCGGTCGACGACGAAGGAGACACCGTCTGCCGCCTGCTGAAAATTGATCGGCTCATCGAAGGTGCCGACAATGTGAGGGGGAAGGCCGCCAACAGATCGGAGAACTTCGACGCGCAAAGCCGCGCGTGGTGTGACGAGGAGCACAATCGAAAGCGAGGCAACCAGTACCGATTCGCACGACGCTGGGTGGTCGGGTTGGCGGTAGCTGGGCTGCTGAGTTCCTGGGTCAGGCCGGGGCCGCGACCTTCGTGCTCTGACTGGCCACACACTGCCAGCGTCCGGCGCGCATCACGAAGACATCGATGTACCTGTAGGCTACTTCCAGTCGACGTCCCTGGCTCGGACCGACCAGGTGCTGCGTAAACCACACGACAGCGGTGTTGCCGAAGATCTTGACGGTGAAGTCGTCAAGCATTGACGAATCGACCTGTTGATTGAAATCGGTCGCAAGCGACAGCTCCTTGCTTCTGTCGCCTCGCGTGCCATCCCCGTAAGTTGCGATGAATTCGTCGGCCAGGATGTTGGCGATGAAGCTGGCATCCTTTCGCTGAAACGCAGCGTCCCAATCTTTCTCGAGCTGGATGAGGATGTCCTGGTCCGACTTCACCCTCTGGGACTGTGCGGCAGACCAAGGCCCTATCAGGACGACCGCAAGCAGGCACAACAGCATTTCACGGGACTTCATAGGTTCCTTTCATCACGCCGACGGCGATCGCGTGAGACTACTTCTTCGCGAGCCTCGCCTTCCCTTGGGCACTGAGAGCGTGCTCCCGGGGACGGGTCAATGTCTTGATGAACTCCTGCCGGCGGAAGCGCACCGCAGACCAGTCCTCGTCAATGGCCACCATCCTGACTGGTTCAAAACCCGCCTGGCCGAGTACGGCCCACCCGGTGTCACGGTTCAACTCGCATTTGTATTTCTTCGAGCTTGCCTTTGGATAGGCAAACCACACGATCGCGTCGCCCTTGGCCTTCTTGACGAGCCTCTTTGCGAGCGCGTCGAGATCCTCTTGCGTCGTGACGAAGGCAAGCGAAAAGCTGATCTCGGTGGGAGCCTGTAGGTCGCGCACGACCCGCACGCTGCGCAACGCAGCGAGCTCAGGCTCAAAGCTTGTTGGGGCGTTGAGCACGACGATCGAAGCCTGATCCTTGAGGTTGAGCTTGGCGAAGGTTGAGGCCATATCGTTCTTCCGGTGGCTGCAAACCGCGTTAGACCGTACTCGTCAGATTGCTGCTGCGTTCCAGTGAGGCACGATCCCATCGAGCCAGATTGGCCGCGGCTTCATACGACGTCTGTAGGAAGTCGAGCAGCGCGGCATCTGGAGAGTCCGACTGCCGCACGATATCGTAGGGCAAGATGAACTCTCGAAGATCTTTGCTGTAGTAGGCGGCGTCAGGCTTGACCAGTGCCTCCGAGAACGCGGCCGGTTCCGGATACGCATACGAGTAGAACGCGGCGTAAGGAATCGGCCCGCCGCCAGGCCAGAAACCGCAACTGCTGACTTCGTGCGAGTAGGCCTCTCGAGTCACGGCGTCCGGCAAGTTCGGAATCCCGCCGGGGTGTTTCGGTGCCAGTCGTCCAGAGAATCGCGTCACAGCCAAGTCGGGGGCACCCCAAAAATAGTGCACCGGGCTGCACTTGCCAATGAACCGTGCGCGAAACTCCTTGAAGACCCTGTCGGCCTGCACGAGGATTCGCCAGAACCGATTCGCGTACTCCCGATCGTACGGTCGAGGCGATTCGTCCTGGTCGAAGCGAATGGGGTTGGCAACCTCGTTGGGCTTCTTGGAGATTCTTAGATGGAGGTCGAGCCGGTCCATCTCGCCCATGAGGTGCGCGTAGAAGGCGGCGACCGATTGGGGCTTGAGGGCCACGCCACCGATGCGGCCGTCACTCGACATGACGATCAGCTCATGGCTGACAAAGTCAAAATCGACTTGAAACGTCCGTGCTCCGTAGGGGATGAGGGAAGTGGTGAGCCCTCGGGCGGTCACATAGAGCGTCGTGTGCCAGGAATGATTCATCGTGGGACCCTGGGCGAGCCGAATCTTCCCGACAATCTGCGTCCACAGGTGCAAGGCGGCGTACGTCTCGCCCCATGCCTCGAGCGGCAAACTCGGCCAGGTGTCCGGATCCGTTGTGATCAGCGCCATCATGGGGTCCTCATTCTTGCGAGTGCACAGCTATCGGCCAGTGCGTGAGCCGAGGCGACGAATGTGCCGTCGGCTCACGCGTCGGTAGGCCTCGACGTCACGTCACAGCGCTGCGACCGGAACGGACAGATCGCAGTCGAATACGCCCGTCTGAGGATCATAGGTCGAGTCGAGTGGGTAGTATTCGAAGAATGGGCGCGAGTCGAGCTGCATGCCGCTCGAGGGCAGCCAATCACGCAGCAGCGCTGCCCACGCCCCGCCGATATCGCCGACCGTGCCCGTGTATCGAGTGACCGCGTACTTGCCGCCGGGGATGGTCGTGTTGAGGTGCGGGCCCGCTCCAACGAAGCCCGGTGGTACCTCGACGCCGGCGTCGTACCTGCACTTGTCTGGCGCTGTGATGTCCGGGTCGTCGTGGCTGATGCCGAATCGGGGGTGCCCCAGCAGGTTGTTCGTCACCATCCACGGATAGACCGTCCGCTGCCAGAACTCCGAGACCGGCTGTCCGTACGGACCGACGTACCGTAGATACGCAATGGTCGTGGGTTGTCGATCGATAAGCTTTACTTTCATAGAAGCCTCCGGCGCTCGATTGCGCGAGACCTCATGATTCCCAATGACAATGCCTTCTGCCTGATTCGGACTGCTATTCGCTTGACCGGGATTGCTTTTCGGCGCGCCCGTCATCCCCTCGATGGCGGAGGGTGGAGACGAAGCCGCGCGCCGCGCGCGCGCCTCCGAGCGCCACGATGTCGGTGTGGACCCGAACCGGGCCTTAAACGCCCGCGCGAACGCTTCAGTGGAGCTGAAACCGACAGATAGGGCAACGTGCAAGACAGTCACGTCTGGCTGAGACACCAGTCGCAGCGCCGCCATTTCCAGTCGTCGTCGGCGCAGATACTCACCCAGCGTCTCGCCCATCCAAGCCGAGAACAGGCGATGAAAGTGAAACGGTGAGAAATGCGCAACCGTCGCCAGCGAGTCGAGTTCGAGCGGCTGATCGAGGTGCCGGTCGATGTGTTCAAGAACCCGGTGCATCCGTCGCGCGTACTCTGAGCGGCTGTCTTGGACCATCGTCGGGATCGCAATACTGAGTGAGTCAGCCGTCGAACGCTTGCGTCACGAAGGACCGTGCCGTCGCTGCTTGGCCGACGCTGGCTTGATCACAACTAGCCGCAAAGCCAGGCGGGCGATGAGTCAGTACTTGGCGAGCGTGCGAATCGCCTTCAGCACGGCGGCTGATCCTGGCAGGATGACTTCTTCGAGCACCGGTGCGTACGCGACTGGACAGTCGAGCGCAGCGACGCGCTTCACCGGTGCATCGAGATACTCGAACAGCTCTTCGGAAATCCGCGCGGCGATCTCGGCGCCGAACCCGCAGGTGAGTTGGTCTTCGTGTGCGATGACGACGCGGTTCGTCTTCTGTGTGTACGCCGCGATCGTCTCCCAGTCGTACGGAATGATCGACCGCAGGTCGATCACGGCGACGCTGATGCCGTCGCGCTCGGCCTGCTGCGCGGCCAGCAGCGACCGCTGAACCAACGCGCCCCACGTGAACACCGTCACGTCGGCGCCGTCTCTCACAACGGCCGCCTTGCCGAAGGGGATCATGTAGTCAGGGCCGGGATAGGGGCTCTTGTTGTAGGTCTGCCGGTACAGGTGCTTGTGCTCGCAGAAGAGCACGGGGTCGTCGCAGCGGATCGCGGTCCGCAGGAGTCCCGCGGCATCTTCCGCATTCGACGGAAGCGACGATCCGAATGCCCGGCGTGTGCGCGAAGATCGAAACACCAGACTGGCTGTGGTACGGTCCGCCACCGCGCAGGTATCCGCCAATTGGCACACGAATCACGACGGGGCACGACCAGTGGTTACCGGAACGGTACCGCATCATCGACAGCTCGTCGCGGATCTGCATGAATCCGGGCCAGATGTAGTCGAAGAACTGAATCTCGACGACTGGTTTCAGTCCCCGCAGCGCCATGCCGACGCCGCGGCCGATGATGTTGGCCTCGGCCAGCGGTGCGTTGAAGACCCGGTCGCTCCCGAACAATCGCTGCAGCCCGTGCGTGACCTTGAAGACGCCGCCCTTGCCGGTGACGGTAGCGAGCACCTCCTCGCGACTCGCGTCCGCGACGTCCTGGCCGAAAATTACGATGCGCGCATCTCGCGCCATCTCGTCCTTCAGCGTGGCGTTGATGGTCGTCACCATCGTTTCGGGCCCGCCCGTGGGCTGAGGCTCGGTCGAGAAGGCTCGTGAGGTGGGATCGACGTCCGGCGAGAAGACGAACAGCGCTGATGTCTCGGCCTCCGGCTTCGGCGCCGTGAGCGCCTCGTCGGCTGCCAGACTCGACTTCGCGCTCAACCGATGCCAGGAGGTCGGCGAGGTCGTCTTCGGTCGCGAGGCCTTCCGTCTTGAGGAAGTGCCGCATACGCACCAGCGGATCGCGCCGCGCTTCGGCTTCGCGCTCGAGTCGCCGTCTTGTACAGCTTCTCGTCGTCGGAGAGCGAGTGCGAGTACGGACGAATCACGGTGGCGTGCACAAGGGCTGGACCCTTGCGCTCACGAACGTGCAAGACCGCATCGCGCATGGTTCGATAGCTGGCGAGATAGTCGGTGCCGTCGCAGCGGAAGATCTGCAGTCCCGGAAACGTACTCGACGAGACGCGAGATGTCTCCGCCGGGCGTCTGCACCTCCACCGGCACGGAGATCGCGTAGCCGTTGTCTTCGACGAGATAGAGAATCGGCAGCTTCTTGCGTGCACGCCGTGTTGAGCGACTCCCAGAATTCGCCCTCGCTCGTCGCGCCGTCGCCAATCGAAACGTAGGTGATCTCGTCCGGCTGGTGCTTCGTTGCACCGCGCTCGATCTGGGGAACGCGCTGTAGATGAGTGCCGGCCTCAGCGCAACCAATCGCGTGGAGGCACTGCGTCCCGATCGCAGCTGCTTTGAGACGGAATGTTCAGCCGACTTGTGGCCCCAGTGCGACGGCATCTGACGTCCGCCCGATTCGCCGGGTCGTCTTTCGCTCCAACCGAGGCTAGGAACATCTCGAGCGGCGTGACGCCGATCGTCAGGCACAGCGCGCGATCGCGGTAGTACGGAAAGAACCAGTCGTGACCTGGACGCAGGTGACGTGCCCGCCGCGACGAGAATCGCTTCGTGGCCCGCGCCGCTGATCTGGAAGAATGCCTGGCTCTGATTCTTGAGCTGAATCTCCTTGTCGTCGATCTGCACGCGACAGGAGCATCGTGCGATAGGCGGCGAGCAGCGCTTCACGACTGAGTCCTTCGTGATCCCGGCTGCGCGTCTTTGCTCCGGAGGCGCGGGCCTCCACGCCGTTGGAGAGGGTCGACCCCTTCATGACGCGCGAAATTATGTCACTATCGTCTTGCCCGTGTCTCGTTCGCCTGTCCCCCGTCCTCCTTGCCTCTGACCAAAATGTCAGCTCGCCTACACCGCTGGGATGAGATCGCGCTCGAAAAGGTGACCGAGACGATGTCCCAGAAGATCGTCTCCGGCGATCACGAGATGCTTGGCCCAGACCTACCTGAAGCACGGAGCGCTCGTGCCGATGCACTCGCATGACAGCGAACAGATGACCTACGTTCTGCAGGGCGCTCTCAGCGTGCACGTCGAGCGGCGAGGAGATCACCGTGCGCGAGGGGGAAGTCCTGCACATTCCGCCGGGATGCCTCACCAGGCTGAGGCGCTCGAGGACACCTTCGAACTCGACGTCTTCAGCCCCGTTCGGGAGGACTGGATTGGTGACGATGGCAGTGTCTAGTGCCAGGGACTAAGCACTAAGCACGGACCAAGCACTGAGGACGGACCAAGCACCAAGCACTCAGCACCAGGCACCAACTAGTGAACTCGTCGGTTGATGTCGTTCGCGCGGCCGCCTGAGTACACGTCGAACCGCCGCCGCATCCGATTGATCCGCCACTTGGTCAGCCGGTAGCTGAATCTCCGACGAGAGACGAATACCGCCGACCTTTCAGATACAGGTACCCCACGACCAGTCCGCCGAGGTGGGTCGTAGTGGGCAATGCCACCGCCTGCACCGCTCATCGAGGAGAGAAGCGATATAGCGCCCATGATCATCACGAAGTACTTGGCCGGAATCGGAAACACGAGATACATGTAGATCGGGCGGTTCGGGAAGTACATCGCGTACGCGAGCAGGACGCCGTAAACGGCCCCTGACGCGCCGATTGTCAGCGAGTAGTAGAACTGGTTGCCGAGGTCTCCAGGAAAGAACGACAACAGGATCTGCGTCGCAGCCGCACCGAGGCCCGCTACGAAGTAGTACTTGAGCGAAGAACCGGCTTCCCCACATTCGCTCCAACTCGACCCCGAACATCCACAGCGCAAGCATGTTGAAGAGAATGTGGAAGATCCCACCGTGCAGGAACATGTAGGTGAAGGGCTGCCACAGGCGCAGCCCCTCGAGGACGTTTTGGCGGAACGCAGACCGAGGCTCAGCGTGATCGCGGGCGCGAGCAGCGCCAGTACGAAGGCCACAACGTTAGCGATGACGAGCGCCTTGATCGCCGGCGTCAGAGGTCCTGGGCCGAAGGAGATGCGAAGTGCCGACGTCGACGGGTAGCGGCATCGCATGACTCAGTCTGTTCCAACTACTGGCTAGTCGAGCAACATCGTGATGCATGACTCAACGGGTAACATGCGCCCGATTAGGAAGAGGAAGCGCGAGGGTCGCGGCGAGCAGCGGCATGAAGGCCATCGTCTCCAGCGTCCGTTCGATCCCGATGCGATCCGCCAACATCCCGACAAACGGCACGCTCACGCCACCCGTCCCCCACGCGAAGCCCATCATCAGACGACGACACGGTCGCGGCGCTGATCGGGGCGATCATCTGGCCAAAGGTCACGTTGACCGGCAGAGTCGACTGCAGCAGAAAGCCCCCGACCGAGACGACCGCCACGAACGTCCACCCGTCGAAGGTCGGCGCGATCGCGAGAAAGGGAACCGCCGACAGCGAGCGACAGCATGATCATGCGGCGCGGCACCAAAGCGGTCGGCGAGCGGTCCGCCGAGGAAGCCGCCCATGCGCCGTCTGCGAAGAGATACAGCGCCACAGCGGTTCCGGCCTCGGCCGACCGACATTCCCCGTCTGCGTCAGCATCACGGGCATGAACGTCGCGAAACTCAACGCCGCCAGCGTTCGAAGAACGACGATGAGATAGAGCAGCGTCAGCGGCTTCGCGTAAGGCCGTAGCGCCCGGAAGCCGATGCCCTCCGCCTGTTCTTGCAGGCTCTCGATTGGTGGAAATCTGCGAAGGCACAGCGCGAGCAGCATCAGCGCCGGGATCATCAAGCAGCGGCGTCGAACTCAGTCCGTACCGCTCGGCGAATGGCGCAAAGACCAGCGGCCCGAGCGAGAAACCCAGCGACCCGCCGGTGATGTGGAACGACATCGCGAACGCCGTGCGCGCCCCTGCCCAGGCGATGCACGAGCGCGGCGGCCGGCGGGTGAAAGGCCGCGCCGCCGAGACCGCCGACGACCAGGATCACAGCCGAGTATCCAGGGCGTCGTGGCCAGTCCAATCAAGCGACAGGACGCTGAGCGCGACGAATCGGGCCTGCCAGCGAGCAGCACGCGAGGGCGCCAGCGATCCGCGACGTGGCCGAAGCCCAGTTGCGGCGACGGAGTTCGCCATCAGGAAGCACATCTGAATCGTGCCCGCAGCCGCAAGCGACAGGTGCAGGTGCGGAATGAGCAGCGGCAGCAGTGGCGCGTAGATGTTGCTGAAACCGTCGACCAGAAAGTGCGTGCTGGCCAGCAGCAACGACGGTGGGGTGAAGGCCGAACGGGCGATCTCTCATCGTGGACGACTGCGGAACCTTCTGGTCGACAAGCGCCACACCCTCGTGGAACTCGCGAATACGCAAGGCCCACGCGGCTGCGGCCAGAACGACCAGCGCGACGCCGATCGCGCTTCGCCAAGCGGAGGACCAGGATGGCGAATCCGGTTGCCTGGAACAGCCGCAGCCAGTACTTCGTCTGCGCCGATGGCGGCGGCGCCCATCAGGGCCGATGCGACGGCGATGCGAACCAGGGAGCGAGCACGCGTGCGTCGTGCGAGCCCATCGAGTCGCCGGCGCAGCATGATGAAGCAGCGTGATCGCGTTGAAGAGCGCCGCGATCGACGTGCCGAGAGCCAAGCCCCGGATAGCCGAGCACGCGCACGAGCACGATGTTCAGGGTCGCGTTCACAAGCACCGTCGCGATGCTGACGATGACCGGTGTGCGGTTCTGGCCGAGCGCGTAGAAGATCGGTGACGCGATGCGGACGACCGAGTACCCGAGCAGCCCGACGGCGTAGAACTGGAGCGCGGCCGCCGTCGACGCAGTGTCGTACCGGCGTGAAGCGCCGCGCTCGAAGATGACACGCACGATCGGCGTCGCCAGCACCATCGAGCCCCACCGTGGCCGGCACGTTGAGCATCATCATCAACGACAGTCCGTCGGCGAACGGTGTCGCGCACCGCGGGGTCGTTCTGTTCGGTCGAGTGGCGGGACACGGCTGGCAACGTGGCAGTGCGCAATCGACACGCCGAACAGACCAATCGGCAGGTACATCAGCCGGAACGCGTAGTTCAGCCACGACACGGCACCTGTGCCTTCGCCGGTCGCGAGCACCGTGTTGACGAGCACGTTGACTTGCGTAGCGGCCAGCCCGATTGTGCCGGGTCCCATCAGCGGGAGCACGCGACGCAGCCCCTCGTCCTTCACGTCCAGCACAGGCTGATATCCGAAGCCTTCTCGGCGCAGCGTCGGCCACTGGAGCGCCAGTTGCGGCAACGCCGCCCAGCAAGCGTGCCGATCGCGATGGCCGCGATCGGCTGCAGCCGAGCGCGGCATCACCGGCACCAGGACGAATGCGCAGACGATCGTGACGACGTTGAACATCGCCGGCGATAGCGCCGGGATGAAGAAATGGTGCAGCGAGTTGAGCATGCCCATCAGCGCGGCAGCCAGCGCGATGAAAGTGAGCGACGGCAGCATGATGCGCGCGAGCTGCACGGTGAGGTCCAGCTGGCCAGGGACGTTGCCGTGTAGTCGTCTGCCGCGAACACCGAGACGAGCGGCTCGGCGAAGACGATGCCGAGGATCACGAGCAAGACCGGTGACGAGGATGAGCGCGTTGATGACGTTGTTGCCGAGACGCCACGCCGACGCCTTGCCGGAGACGGTGAGGATGCTTGTAAACGTCGGGACGAACGCCGCACTCATCGCGCCTTCGGCGAACAGATCGCGGAGCAGATTGGGCACTCGGAACGCAACGTTATACGCGTCCATAGCGCTTCCTGCGCCAAAGAGCGCTGCGAGCACCTGGTCGCGGACGAGCCCAAGAATCGCGGCTCGTCATGGTGGCGGCGCCCGCCGACGCCGCGGAGCGTGCGAGCCCGGAGGAGGGGTTATGTCAGGCGCCAAGCTTGCGGCGAACGGCTTCGTTGACTGCACGACCGTCGGCGGACTTACCCGTCAGCAGTGGCATCACGGCCTTCATGACTTTGCCGATGTCCTTGGGGGAGGAGGCGCCGGTTTCTGCAATGGCTGCCGCCACGGCGGCGTCAATCTCTTCTGCGCTGGCCGCTGGCGGAAGGTATTCCTCGAGCACGGCGATCTCGGCCGACTCCTTGTCGACCAGGTCTGTGCGTCCGGCCTTCGAGAATTGCTCGACCGAATCGCGGCGCTGTTTCACCAACGACGCGACGACCTGCAAGACTTCGCCGTCCTCGAGATCGCGCGACTTCTCGACCCCTTTGTTCATGATCGCTGCCTTGAGCATTCGCAGCGCGGACAGGCGCGCCTGGTTTTTGGCTTTCATCGCCGCCGTGATTTCGGCGTTGACCTTGTCGCTGAGGCTCATGGGCATCAATAGTCCTGATCGGAGTCGCCGTACGTAATATGCCAGCCATCGGTCTCGTCGTAGAAGCGTCGTGGCACCTGCACGGCGTTGACCTTCACGGTGACTTCAAGGTTCGATTTCACGCCGAAGTACCCGTTGCGCCTCAGTACCCGGCGAAACGCCCCGTGCATGACGTGACACCGTACCTTATCCGCATCTTCAGCCCGCGCGGCTCGGTCCACCCAGCGGAGCAGTGTCTTGAGTCCAGATACATCGGTGGGATCGGCGAGGAGGTCCACCAGCATGGTGACCCGGCCGAGCGGTTCGTGACGGTGGCGATAGACGGCGTACCCCTGCAGCTCGCCCTGGCGTTTCAAGGCGACCGCCGAATAGCGGACGTGCGGAGGCTCAAAATAGCGCCAGTTCAGATAAGGTGCATCACGTCGAACCGCAAGGTCGAACTTTGGCGCCAAGCGCTCCCACAGCGTCGTAAAGGACGAATCGAAACGGCGAATCGGTTCGCATTCGGCCCGCAGCGGCCTCGAGCGCGCCACGATCTGCACGATCGGGAACATCAGCGCGGACACAAGCCGGTTGACAGGCATTGGCCAATGAGGCAAACGCACCGCGCGCCGCGTCAGCGGTTTGACCAGGCAGGGAACCGAGTGCGATTCGGGGAACCGCAACCGGTCGAGGAGCTCGCGCGACTGTGCGCTGAGCCCGAGCGCCAGTACTGCCCCGCTGTTGCGATCCCACGCACGGACGAGCGCCTCGCCGAGACCCTGCTGCTCCCGTTCCGGAGCGACCATTGCGTCAGTGCCCCATGCGCCGTCCACTTCGAGTCCCTTGAGCGAGATCCGTACAGGCAGCGTCGGATAGTGACCGACAATCGTGGGTCCTTCTCGCGCGACCCAAATGCCAGGCATACCCGTTTGGTTGTAGGGATTGCGGCGATGTTGCCAGTCCCAGCGGAGCCGATTCGCATCCGCCGCGTCGGCACCATGCGTTCGGCGATACAGCAGGTCAACGCCGCGGCGGTCCTCTGGTCTGAAGCGATCGATATCTGACATCTGGGGGGCTAGGTAGCTGGGTAGCTAGGTTGCTTGGTATGCGTAACGGGTAACGGCCTCGAGTCCTTTACCTGGGTTTCACCTCGCTCCCTAGCTACCCATCTACCCAGCCACCAAGCTACTTCTCAGGCTGTGCTGGCGGCTGCGCGGGTCGTGTGGCTGGGGCCGGGGCAATAACTCCTGGCCTGACCGCTCCCGGCGCAACAGTGAACGGGTTGCCAGGCGCAGACGCCGGCTGTGCTCCCTGCTGATCGCCTTCCGGCTCCAGCTCGAGAATCTGGCCGAGCCGTTCACGGACAGCGGCCGCAGGCGGACGTGGGCTGGGTAGCGGACCGGCTCGCCCGTTGTTGATTGGCACCGGCGGAGTGTCGTCTGCGGCATCGTCATCCGCGTCATCGTCTTGCGGCCGAACTGCTGGCGGTCGAATCGGCGCCGGGACCGCGCGTGGTGCAAATGCCTGCCCCCCTGGGGGGGTGACCCGCGGCGCGTTGCTCGTCGGCAAGATCAGGATTCTGTCAAATCCGGATGCGCCGCTAGACGCACTTGCCCGCGGGCTAACGAGATAGCCGCTCACGCCGCGGAGCAGAATCTCCAGCGCCTCTCGTTCGTAGACTCCGACGAGCTCCAGCGTGACAGGCGCGCCGGCGACCCGGTCGCCATTCACAATCTGAGTGCGGCCCAAACGGCCCCATTCGTTCAGGATCTGACGGACGGTTGCGCTTTGCGCTTGGAGATTGACCTTCCCGCCCTCGAACTCGAGCTTCACGGACTGCGCTGCAAGCGGCGCCGAACCAAACAGCAAGGCCACGACGAAACAGGTTGAGATGCGCATGTGAAAACCCTCGAACTTAGCCAGTATACGACCCGGAGAAGAAGTGGAGAAGTTGAAACGTGGACGAGATGGAAACGTGAAACCTACATTTCCACTTCTTCCTCTTCCTGCACCTTTCGACTCCCCTTGAGTGCGCCGCTGTGTGCGCTGCGCATGTGCTCGATCACTTTTCGGATGATGTCGTCGAGCGCAAGACCTGGCCGGTATCCGATGAAGTCGCGGATCTTCGAGATGTCGGGCACTCGTCGCGGCATGTCCTCGAACCCCGCTTCGTATGCCTCGTCATACGGCACGTATTGAATAGGCGACGAGCTGCCGGTCATCGACCGAACGCGTTCTGCAAGATCGCGAATCGTGATCTCACCGGTATTGCCGATGTTGAACACCTCGCCAACCGCGCGAGGCTCCTGCGCGAGCTTCACCAATGCGTCCACGACGTCTGCCACGTACGTGAAGCTGCGCGACTGCAGTCCGTCCCCGAATACTGTGAGTGGTTCTCCGCTCAATGCCTGGCGGACGAATGTCGGGAGCACCATTCCGTACTGACCGGTCTGCCGAGGTCCGACCGTGTTGAACAGTCGCACGATGACGACCGGCAGCTTCTTTTCCTTCCAGTAAGCGAGGGCCAGAAACTCGTCGATCAGCTTGCTGCATGCGTACGCCCACCGGTGCTTGGCGCTAGGTCCGAGCACGAGGTCAGCGCCTTCGCGAAACGGAACGTCCGTGCTCTTGCCATAGACCTCAGAGGTCGAGGCGATGAACACGAGCTTCTTCTTCTTGTTCGCATGCTTCAGGACGACTTCGGTGCCATGCACGTTGGTTTCGATCGTGTGCACGGGCCGCTCGACAATCAGCTTCACACCGACTGCCGCGGCCAGATGAAAGACCACGTCGCTGTGGTCGATCATCTCCGCAACGAGGGATTCGTTCATGACCGAATCGATCACGTATGCGAAACCAGGAACGCCCTTGAGATGACTGATGTTGTCGATCGATCCCGTCGACAGATCGTCGAGCACCAGCACCTCGTGATTCTGGTGGAGCAGGTGCTCGGCCAGATGGGACCCGATAAACCCCGCACCCCCAGTAATGAGAACTTTCACGCCAACACGCGTCCTTTCTGGAACGTCGTCACGATGTCTGCGATCCGCGCCACGTCCGTTCCGGTCAGCCGTGGATGAAGCGGCAGCGACAACAACTCGTCCGCCGCTTTCGACGCCACCGGACACTCAGTCGGCGGGTAGGCCTTGAACGCTCCCTGTTTCGAGAGCGGCAGGGGGTAGTGGATGAGCGTCTCCACGCCCCCACTGGTCAAGTGAGCCTGGAGCGCGTCGCGCCCCGGTGCCCGAACTGGGAACAGATGGTACACGTGACCAGGGTCACGCTCGCGGATGGGGGTGACAAACGCCGGCAATTGCCGACGGTACTCCGCGGCCAGCGCCCGGCGCGTGGCCGTCAGGCTCGGCAAGTGCACGAGCCGCGTTCGAAGAATCGCCGCCTGCAGCTCATCGAGACGGCTGTTCACGCCAGGCTCAACATGGTGATAGCGATCGGACTGGCCGCCATTTCGCAGGCGCCGCACGCGCGCCGCCATCGCCGCATCGTTTGTGACGATCGCGCCGCCATCACCGAGGGCCGCCAGATTCTTCGTGGGGTAAAAGCTGAACGCTCCCGCCAGGCCCTGCGTGCCGACCGGCAGGCCCTGCTGCGTCGCCAGGTGAGCTTGGCAGCAATCCTCGACGAGGGCGAGCGCGTGTCGATCCGCGACCGCTCTCAGGGCGTGCAGGTCCGCAGCCTGACCGTACAGATGCACCGGAACAATCGCCCGCGTCCGCGATGTCACCGCGGCCGCGCACGCGCGAGGATCGAGTGTCAGCGTCTCCGGCTCGACATCGACGATGATGGGGGTCGCGCCTGCCGCGACGACGGCAAGGCCCGTGTAGGCGGCGGTGAGGGCGGGAACGATGACCTCGTCGCCACGGCCAATCCCTGCCGCACGAAGCGCGAGCGAGATGGCGTCGGTCCCGCTTGCCACGCCCACCGCGAATTGCACGCCGCTGGCGGCCGCGAACTCCGCTTCGAGCGCCTCGACTTCCGGGCCGAGCACGAACCACCCGCGGGCAAGCACGCGGTCGATCGCTGCTCGAAGCTCAGGGTCGGCCGCGTCGCAGCGGAGATCGACGAACGGAAGATGAGGCGGAAGTCTAGGGCTCACAGTGCGCTGACCGGCGTGCTCGTGGTCACGTAATGTGGTAGGTGAGCGCGGTAGAAGTCTATCGTCTGTCGCAATCCATCCCGCAACACCGTCACAGGTCTCCACCCCATGGTGCGTTCGATCAGCGATGAGTCGGCGTAGAAGTCGCCGATGTCGATAGCCTTCTTCTCCGGCGGCCATTCGACGAACCCGTATCGGCCGGAGCCTGCAATCGATAGTCAGGAGCTCGACCAAGGCACGATGCGAGATCGGCTCGGAACCCCCGACGTTGAGCGCCTGGCCGTTCGACGCGTCGGTCGCCCCGGCGCGAAGAAACGCGTCAGCGGCGTCGTCTACGAACACGAAATCACGGAGTTGATGGCCGTCACCGTAGATCTGGATCTCGCGGTCCTCGATCGCCTGCCTGATGAACCAGGCGATGAATCCCTGGCGGTTGTGCCGTAAGAGCTGACGCGGCCCGTACACGTTCGTCAGGCGCAGCGAGCACGCCCGCACGCCGAAGACGTTGTTGTAGACGAGATGGTAGTTCTCGCCTGCCGCTTTGTTGATTCCGTTGACGTCGGTGGGTCGCACGAGGTGCGCCTCGGTGACTGGGAGACTGGCGGGGCGTCCGTACACCTGGCGGGTTCCGGCGAACACGACCTTGACCGTCGGGTTATAGCGACGGCACGCCTCGAGAAGCGACAATTGGCTGCGGCAGTTGATCTCGAGGTCCGTGTACGGATCCTGCATGCTGTCGATGTGACTGACCTGGCCCGCGAGATTGAAGATGACATCGTGATCGCGCACGAGATAGTTCATAGAGCTCTGCTGGCGCACATCGGCGATATTGACGCGCACGCGGTCTTCAATGCCGCTGATGTTGAACAGATTCCCGCCGTACTCCGAAATCAGCGAGTCGATGATCAGCACGCGCGCGCCGAGACCGACCAACTGATGCGCGAGATTGCTGCCGATGAAGCCTAGGCCACCGGTAATCATCACGCGGCGGTCGCGGTAGAAGGCGCGATAGTCCTCCGCGTGGACGTCAGCGGGCGGGCTCACGCGAGGGATTCTATCAGAGGCATCAGGCGCGGAATTTCGCCAACACCATCAGGGTGAGCCACATGCGAGCGAGGTCGGCGTAGGTGCGCAGAATGCGGCCAGGCGTGAAGAACTCCGACTCGCCCCACTGTCGAGCATAGTGGTGGACGGACACCTCTCGGAATCGGGCGCCCGCGCGCTGCGACTGCTTGACGAGCTCGACGCAGATCGAGCCGCTGTTGCTGGTGAGCCGGATCTTGTCCAGAACGGAGCGCCGGATTAGTCGAAAATCGCAGTCGACGTCCGTAATTGGAAGCCAGAACGTCCATCGGGTGACGAATCGATGCAGGTTGCCCGCGAACACTCGGTAGGGAGGGTCACGGCGCGTCATTTTCATTCCGTTGACGAAGTCGGTGTCATCGGTCAGCAGCATCAGGAGCAGCGGCAGTTCCCTGACGTCGTATTGCCCGTCACCGTCGGTGTAGAAGACGAGATCCTTCGTGGCGTTCCGGAATCCGCTTCGAAGGGCAGCTCCGTACCCCAAGTTCGTGTCGTGCATGATGACCCTGAGACGAGCGACGCTGGCGGTGAGATCTCGAATGACAACCGCGCTGCCATCTCGAGACCCGTCGTTGACGACCAGGATTTCGTAGTCGTCTGTCAGCTGCCGGAGCTGCTCATCGGCCTGAGTCACGAGAGGGGCGATGGTCTTCTCGTCGTTGTAGCACGGGAAGAACACCGAGATCGAAGGTCTGGGCATCGTCGCGCGCGAGAGACGTTATCACCTAACGCCCTCGGCTGCGTCGTGTGACCAGACGCCAAGGCAGCATTGCCGACTCCCTGATGACACTGCCCGACATCTTCGACGCGCCCTCGCGGCGCTCCACGAATGTAATCGGCACTTCGAGAATCGTGCCGCCGCAAGCGCGTGCCTCCCAGACCATCTCGACTTGAAAGGCATACCCGTCAGCGAGGATGCGACCGAGAGGCAATGTGGCGAGCAGTTCGCGACGCCAACACCGAAAGCCGCTCGTACAGTCACGGACCCGCAAGCCGGTGATGGCTCGCACGTACCAATTGGCGAACGTGCTCAACAACATGCGTCGGCGAGGCCAGTTGCTCACGTTCCCGCCGGGGACGTAACGAGAACCGATCACCAGGTCAGCCTTGTCGCTTGCATCGAGCAACCGAGCAAGGTCGGCTGGAGCGTGGGAGAAGTCTGCGTCCATCTGGCAAATGTGGGTCGCGTCGGTTCGCAGTCCGGCCTGCATGCCATCGATGTACGAACGTCCGAACCCGCGGCGCCCCGTCCGGTGCAGCACCGAGACTCGGCCGTCAGTTGAGCCCGCTAACCGGTCCGCTTCTTCGCCTGTCCCATCGGGCGAACCGTCATCGACCACCATGACGCGGAGGCCACGAATCCGCAGCAGCTCCGCCACCAGGGCCGCGAGGTTGGGGCGCTCGTTGTAGGTTGGAACGATGACCAGCGGCCGCATGAGCGGGAATGCTACCGTCTCGTCGGTCCTTCGAAACGAAGCGACGAGATTTGCTCCGAGACGAGGCCGACGAGAAACACCACTACCGCGAACAGGATCAACACCACGGCGCCATTGGGGATTCGACCGGCTATGGCCGCGTTGGCCGCACCGTACACCAAGCCGCTTGCGAGCGCGAGCCCACTGATCGGCACGAATACTCGGAGCGGGCTGAAGATGGTGATCACTTTCAGCAGAATCAGAAAGAATCTGGCGCCGTCGCGCGTGAAGCGAATCTTCGAGCGGCCTACGCGTGGTCGTGCCTCGATCGGCTCGAACGCCACGTTGAACCCGGCTTTGATGAACGCCAATGTCGTCGTCGTTGGCGTTGAGAAACCGTTGGGCAGCATGTGGATGAACTCGAGCAAGCAGTCTCGACGCGCACCGCGGAATCCGGATGTTAGGTCCGGCACCGGCCGACCGGTCAGATATCCGGCCGTCCAATTGAGAATCGCGTTGCCGCCGCGGCGCGCGGCGGTGGCTTGCGTGGCTGCGCTGCGAGCGCCCACCACCAAGTCGTACTCACCCAGTCTCCTGACGATGCGGACGGCATCGGCGGGCTGGTGCTGTCCGTCGGCATCGATGATCAGGATGAAGTCCGCGACGGCATTGCGAATGCCGGTCTTCACTGCTGCGCCGTTGCCTTTGGTGTAAGGGTGTCGAATTACCCGAGCGCCCGACTCTTGGGCGCGTTGCGATGTCTCGTCGCTCGACCCATCGTCGATGACGAGCACCTCTCGCCAGGGGGCGGTCGCTCGTAAGGTCTGGACGACCGCCGCGATGCCCTCCTGCTCGTCGAGCGCTGGAATAACGACCGAAACGAGCGACGGGTCAGCCAAGGAGCTGCTCCACGACACCGTCCCATGTCACAGTGCGCGCCCTCGCGAGCCCGGCTTCGCCGAGGCGGGCGGCGAGCGTGCGATCCGCGGCGAGCTTCGTCACTGCGTCACCGATCGCTTCCGGCTCGGGCGGACACACGAATCCGTTTTGGCCATCGGTGACAAACTCCAGCGTTCCGCCCGAATCGTGCGCGGTGATCACGGGTTTGGCGCTGAGGAAGGCTTCGAGCGTGACGTAGCCGTAGTCCTCATCGAATGGTACGTAGATGACCGCGAGCGCTTCGGAATAAAGGGCGATGAGCTCGTTTCCGGTTACCGCTCCTGCGAACACGACCCTGTCCGCCACGCCGGACTCTGCTGCTGCTCGTTCCACCGCCGCGCGGTGAGAGCCGTCGCCTGCCATGACCAAGCGAAGAGGAGATTTGACGTGCGAGAAAGCGCGAATGGCGAGCTCGGGCCGCTTGACGCGCTCGAGCCGCCCGACGACGAGCACGTAGTCCCCGTATGCGCCAGGGGCAAGGCGGTCGGCGAGTAGCGGCGGGTGATAGAGAGCCTCGGCTGCGACTTCGTTGAACCTCGCGAGCCGGCGCGCGGTGTTCTTGGCGTTGGTGAAGACTCGGCGGCACTCGCCGAGCATGCGCCGATCCAGTTCGATGAGGCGTTGCCGCAGTCCGACATCGGTATCCGTGTGGCCGAAGTCGCTGTACTCCGTTCCGCACAATTCGTACGCGGCTCGATGCTGATGGATGACCCAGGCCACCTTCCGTGGGTGCCGGGCGAAGTAACTGGGAAAGCGCGTCGCGATCAGCAGATCGATCGGTTGTCCGTTGCTGCTCGATAGGTCCAGCAGGCGCCAGGCCGCGGCCTGTGCCAGCAGCTCAGATTTCGGCTCCGAGCGGAACGGAAGCGCGACTTTTTCCACTTCGTGGCCGCGTCCACGCAGCTGTTCGATGAGTGCGCGAACATGGAGCTCGGCTCCGCCTTCGACAAACGGCACCTGGGCGTCGGCAACGACAATTCGCTTGACGGTCACAAAGCCTGCGAGCCCGGTAACTCGGGCCGTGGGGCGGGTCGGGTGTCATGGACCCGCCGGGGATGAAGCGCCCTCACGTCGCAAATCTGAAATTGATGATATCGCCGTCGTCGACGACGTACTCTTTGCCTTCGAGACGTACTTCCCCGTGCTCGCGGCACGCAGCCATTGAACCGCGCGTGGTCAGCGCGTCATAGCCGACCACCTCGGCACGAATGAAGCCGCGCTGAATGTCGCTGTGAATCTCACCCGCCGCGAGCTGGGCGGCCGTGCCACGGGCGATGGACCACGCGCGGCACTCGTCTTCGCCGACCGTGAAGAACGACATGTAACCCAGTAACTCATAGGTCGTCCGGATGACGCGATCGAGACCTGATTCGCTCAAGCCAAGATCCGCGAGGAACGCCACCGCGTCCCCTCCATCGAGCTGTCCGATTTCCAGCTCGATCTTCGCGCACAGCGCGACGGCTTTCGTGGCGGCGTGCGCAAGAAAGTCGGTCAGGCCGGTCTTCTCAGCCGCCCGCTGCACGTCCGCGCCGACTTCAGTTAGATCAGCTTCGCCAAGGTTGATGACGAGAAGCAGCGGCTTCGCCGAGAGGAACTGAAAGCCGCGGAGTCGCTTCAGATCGTCACCGGCGAGTTGCAATGTCCTGAGCGGCGTGCCCTCCTCGAGCAACGTCCTGCATCGCTGAACGAGATCGCGCTCCCGCTCGAGCTCCGTCGATCGTCCCTTCTTCAGATCCTTCTCGATGCGTTCGAGTCGCCGCTCGGCGACGCCGAGGTCAGCGAGGAGGAGCTCATCGTCCATGGCTTGCGCATCACGCGCTGTGTTTACCGATCCGGATGGATGAGCCACGGCATCGTCTTCGAACGCGCGCACGACATGGACGAGCGCGTCGGCGTTCTTGTATCCGGCCACATCCACGAGCGCCTGGGCGCCGCTTTTGGCTGGTGCGATGATGTCGGTGAACTCGATCGTCGCGGGGACGCGCTTGCGAGGGTTGTACATCGCCGTGAGGCGATCGAGCCGCGCGTCGGGAACCCGCGAGATACCGATATTGACATCACCCTTTCCGCGCGGCGCTTCTTTGGCGCTTGTCATGAGCTGAAAGAGAGTCGTTTTTCCGCTGGATGGGAAGCCGATGAGGGCCGCACGAAGCATGAGCGCTCAGCCTAGCATGGCGATTCGAGCCACTAGCGGTTGGGCTCGGATGCGCTCGTCACACTCTTGTTGGTGAACTGACCGAAGATACGCCGAAAGTCGTAGACGTAACCTTCACCCCCTCAATCATTTGCGATTGACATCACATCTCTGCCACTTTACTATCCGAGTGGATTTTTGTGGAGCAACGTGGAGCAAAAGGGTCTCAGAGGCAGCGCTCCGGCTCGTATCGACGAGAAGGGCCGGCTCAAAGTGCCAACGATTTTTCGCGGCCTTGTTACCGACCAGCACGGGCCCGACGTCTTTGTCACCAGCCTGACGGGCGAGTGCGTGCGCATTTACCCGATGCAGGTCTGGCTGGGGATCGAGCACAAGCTCTCCCAGATGCCCAGCAATCACCCGTCTCGGCTGAAGTTTCTGGACCGGGTCAACTACTTCGGTCAGCCAGGCGAGTTGGACGGCCAGGGTCGCGTCGTGATCCCGTCTCACCTCCGAGAGAGCGCATCGATCGTCGGCGAGGTCCGTGTTTTCGGACGTATCGACTATCTGGAAGTGTGGAACGGAGACCGGTTCGCCCGCAAGCTCGACCGCGAGCCATGGATGGACGAAGACGGGCTTCGGTTGTCCGAGCACGGGATTTAGACGGAGCCACGTCACGTGCACGAACCGGTGATGGTCACAGAGGTGCTCGAGCATCTCGCGCCATCGCGGGGCGGACTGTTCGTTGATTGCACTATTGGGCTCGGCGGGCACGCGCGGGCGTTACTCGAGGCAGGCGCATCGCGACTGATTGGGTTTGATCGAGACCCGGCTGCCGTGAGCCAGGCGCGCGAGACGCTGAGCCAGTTTGGCGACCGTGTCGAGGTCGTGCACGGGGACTACCGAAGCCTCGCGGACGTCCTCGGCTCCCGTGGACTGACGGCGGTTGACGGCGTGCTCGCGGATCTTGGTGTGTCGTCGATGCAGCTCGATGCACCGGGTCGCGGCTTCAGCTTTCGTCGCGACGAGGCGTTGGATATGCGGATGGACTCGTCGCAGGGCGAGACGGCGGCCGAGGCGCTCGCGCAGGTGGACGAAAAGGCTCTCGCCGACGTGATCCACGAGTACGGCGAGGAACGTTATGCCAGGCGCATCGCTCGTGCGATTGTGAGCGCGCGACTGGCCAGAGCGATTGAGACGACCGGGCAGCTGGCGGAGATCGTGCGGCGGGCGATTCCACGGAAGGGGTACACGAGAATCGACCCGGCCACGCGGACCTTTCAGGCGCTCAGAGTCTGGGTCAATCGCGAGCTCGATGGTTTGGGTGAATTTCTGGCGCTGGCGGTCGATCGACTGGCGCCGGGAGGACGCATTGCAGTGATCACCTTTCACTCTTTGGAAGATCGCGTCGTGAAGCACACGTTTCGATCGCTGCAGGCATCTGGACAGTCAGGGTTGACCGTGCGCACGAAGCGGCCGCTGGTACCGACGGCAGCAGAGGTCGAACGAAACCCACGAGCCCGCAGCGCGAAGCTTCGCGCGGCGGAAAAGAAGGCTGGGGCCTCGTCATGACGGGCGAAACGTTCGAATACGCGATTCGGAGAGACGTTCGCAACAATCAAATCGTGCGGGAGGTCGACCGCGAGCGTCACCTCGAGATGTGGCGTTCGGTCGGCGTCGGCGCGTTTCTCGTGGCCGTTCTGCTGTTCTCGGCGTGGCAGCACTTCGAGCTGTTGCGATATGGCTATCGACTTGAGCAGATGCAGAAGGATCGCGCTACGGAGGACGAGGTCAACCGTCACTTGCGGCTGGAGATCGAGACACTTCGCTCGCCGAAGCGGATCGAGCGTTTGGCCACCCGCAATCTGCGCATGATCGCCCCGGCACGAGAAGATGCTGCGGTCATCGAGCGCGTGATTCAGACACCTGCGCCCCCGCGCTCGGTCGTCGCGCGTCGGTAGCGGAGAGGCGGAGCACTGTGGTCGAAAAGCCCGCCACCGCCTGGCGCACGACGTTGAGGAGTCGCCTGGTCATCACCGCGACGGCACTGGCCCTCTGGTCGGTCGCGATCGAATGCAGGCTCCTGTACCTCCAGGTCGTCAAGTATTCAGACCTCTCGGCGCGCGCCGAGCGACAACAGAACCGTACAGTCGAGGCTCCGGCCAAGCGCGGCGAGATTCTCGATCGGAACGGTCGCGTGCTGGCGTATAGCGTCGACGCTGACACCATCTACGCCGTTCCGACCGACATCGGCGACCCGGCAAAAGCGGCCGCTGCACTCTGCGGGGCGCTCGAGGACTGCTCACCAAAAGAGCGGCTCGCGCTTGCGGACCGCATCCGTCGCGGACGCGCGTTCGTCTACGTGCGGCGCCAAGCCTCGCCCGAGCAGGCGCGCCGTGTGAGCGCGCTTCAACTCGAAGGCGTCGGCTTCATGAAGGAGAACCGGCGTTACTACCCCAACAAGGACCTGGCCGCGCATCTCCTCGGCTACGTCGGGATCGACAACACCGGGCTCAGCGGCATCGAGGCCACATATGACCCGTTGATCAAAGGGCGCGCCGGTACCGTCCTGATTCAGACCGACGCCCGTCGTCACGCCTTCAGTCGTATCGAGCGGCCGCCCACGACTGGCGCCGCGCTGGAGCTGACAATCGACGAGTACATCCAGCACGTTGCCGAACGCGAGTTGGCAGACGGCGTCGAACGAAGCGGCGCGGCGAGCGGCTCCGCCATCGTCATGGACCCGTTCACCGGCGAGATCCTCGCGCTCGCGAGTTATCCCACGTTCAACCCGAACACCTACCGCGAGGGTCGAGAGCAGGCGCGGCGGAACCGCGCAATCCAGGACCTGTATGAGCCCGGATCGACCTTCAAGGTCGTCACGGCCAGTGCCGCGCTCGAGGAGAAGGTCGTCAAGCCAACCGACATGATCGACGCGAGTGCCGGCCTGATCCGGTTCGGCTCTCGCGTGATCAACGACGATCACAACTACGGCGTGCTGTCGTTCGAAAACGTCATCGTGAGGTCGAGCAACGTGGGCGCGATCAAGGTGGCCCTCAAGCTGGGCGCCGACAGGATTGGGGGGTACGTCGGACGCTTTGGCTTTGGGAAGGCGCTGTCGCCGGACTTCCGCGGCGAGAGCCCGGGGATCGTCTGGGATTCATCGCAGCTTTCCGACAGCGCACTTGCGTCGGTGGCGATGGGATATCAGGTCGGCGTAACGCCGCTTCAGATGGCCACGGCGGTGAGCGCAGTCGCCAATGGCGGCGAACTGATGCAGCCACGGGCCGTGCGCGCAGTTGTCAAGAACGGTCACCGATCACCCGTGCCTCCCAAGGTGCTGAATCGCGCCATCAGCACGGGCACGGCCGCACAGCTGACCGAGATCATGGAGAGCGTCGTCGCGCGCGGCACAGGCACGCGGGCGCAGATTGACGGATTCACTATCGCCGGCAAGACCGGGACGGCGAAGAAGCTCGTTGACGGCAGCTACCGCGGGCATTCCGACTACAACGTGTCTTTCGTCGGCTTCGCGCCCTCGCGCAAGCCTGTTGTTACCGTCATCGTCGTCGTCGATTCTCCGCATGCGGCTGGGGTCTCACCTTACGGGGGTGTCGTGGCCGCGCCCATATTTCAGCGCATCACTGAAGCCGCGTTACGCCACTACGCCGTCCCACCGTCGCTCAACCCGCCGGCGCCGGTGCTGATTGTGCGTCGAGAGGAAACGCTCGAGCAGCCAACATCCGGTCCCGTTCAGTCTCCAACGCTGATTTCGCTTCCGAGCTCGTCGAGCGGCTCGGCAGCCGTAATTCCCGATTTGACGGGCATGGATGCGCGCGACGCGCTGCGCGCGCTCGCCCAGCTCGGGTTGACGGCGCGTCTCTACGGCACAGGGCTGGTTGTTGAGCAGCACCCAGCGGCCGGCGTAGCCATCGACTCAGCCGTTGCGGCATCGCTGTGGCTGAATCGGCGGCCACCAGACAGATGACTTGTGACTCGCAGCCATGACCGTCCGCCAGCTCTTGGAAGCCTTCGCACGAGCGATGCCGGAGGCAAGCCGGTGGCGTCCGTTCGCGGATGTCGCTGGGCTCGACGTGACATGCACCGGCGTGACGCACGATTCGCGCCGGACCTCCCCGGGAATGCTCTTCGTGGCGCTGAGGGGTCTAACAGCGGATGGAGCCACGTTCGCGCCACAGGCGATTGCGGCAGGCGCCGTGGCGGTTGTGGCAGAAGTTCCTCCGACAACGGCCGCAAACGTTCCGTGGCTGATCGTCAGTGATGCCCGCCATGTCCTCGCGCTTCTTGCGGCCGAATTCTTCGGCCATCCGAGTCGCAGCATGCGCGTCGTCGGCATTACCGGCACCAACGGCAAGACGACGACTGGCTATCTCGTCAGCGCAATCTTCGAAGCGGCCGACATTCGAAGCGGCCTCATGGGCACCGTTACGTACCGCATCGGAGATCGCGCAGTCGATGCAACTCGGACGACTCCTGAGGCGCCGGACATGCAGAGGATGATGGCCGAGATGCGTGCGGCGCAGTGCAGTGCCTGCGTGATGGAAGTGTCGTCCCATGCTCTGGCGCTCCGCCGAGTCGATGGGGTTCGTTTCGCCGCCGGAGTGTTCACGAATCTGACGCGTGACCACCTCGATTTCCACGCCGACATGGAAGACTACTTTTTAGCGAAACGTCGGCTCTTCGAGATGTTGCCCGACGACGCGCCCGCCCTCATCAACGTCGACGACCCTCGTGGAGTCGTGCTCGTCGATGTGGTGCGCCGGCCCGTCACGTACGGGATTCACAAGGCTGCCGACGTCTCGCCTGGTCCGCTCTCGTTTTCTCTCGACGGGCTGGCGTTCGACATCCGCCTGCCCCAAGGGACGGTGCGCGTCCGATCGAAGTTGGTAGGCAAGCCCAACGTTTACAACATTCTTGCCGCGGCTGGAACGACCGCAGCCTTGGGCGTGCCGCTCGCCGCCATCGAGCAAGGACTCGAACAGTTGCCTGGCGTGCCTGGCCGTTTCGAGCTCGCGTCCTCTGCAGACGACGACATCACGGTTGTCGTTGACTACGCACACACCGACGATGCGCTTCGAAACCTCCTCGAGACGGCTCGGCCAATCGCCACGCAGCGGCTGATCACCGTGTTTGGCGCCGGCGGCGGCCGGGATCGTACGAAGCGACCGCTCATGGGAATGGTGGCAGCGAGACTGAGCGACATGGTCGTCATCACCTCCGATAACCCCCGTGGTGAGGATCCGCTTCGAATCATCGAGGAAGTGAAGCGCGGCGCTGAGTCGGAGATTCGGCAGAGCAACGCTGAGGTGCTCACGATCGTCGATCGGCGCGAAGCCATTGTTCAGGCGATCAGTCGTGCGTTGCCTGGGGACGTTGTTTTGATCGCCGGGAAAGGACACGAGAAGTACCAGGAAATCGCCGACCGCGTACTGCCGTTTGACGATGTCGTGGTTGCGCGTGACGCGCTTGGGGCGCGACGCCTGGCGTCGGGTGTCGGGTGAGCGCAGTCCGTCTGGCCCTGGGTTGGGTCGCTGATGCCGTCGAGGGACGGTTGCGGGCAGGAAACGCCGACCGCGAGGTCGGCGACGTGGTGACGGATAGCCGGAACTTGAACGCCGGCGATCTCTTTGTCGCGCTCCGCGGCCCGCGATTCGACGGCCACGAGTTTGTGAACGAAGCATTGGAGCGCGGTGCTGCTGGGGTAGTCGTCGAAAGGGGAATCGCCGGCCCTCAAGAGCAAGCCCGAGCCTCCAAGCGCATGGCGAGTCCTGACGTGTGGACCCGCCACGGTGGCGTCATCGAGGTCGCCGACACGCTGAAGGCGCTGCAGAGACTTGCGCACGCCGTGCGCACGGCGGCAGGGACCAAGGTAATCGCGATTACTGGGAGCGCGGGAAAGACGACGACAAAGGAGTCCATCGCCGCGTTTTTGGCGGCGCGCTTCCGAGTGGCGAAGAACAAGGGGAATTTGAACAACCACATCGGCCTGCCCCTGTCGTTGATGCAGTTGCGCAGTGGCCCTGATGTGGCGGTTATGGAACTGGGTATGAACCACGCCGGTGAGATCAGCGCGCTCGTGAACATCGCTGAGCCGGAGGTCCGCGTGTGGACCAACGTGGGCGACGCTCATCTCGGCTTCTTCGCCTCCCCCGATGCGATCGCCGACGCGAAGGCTGAGATCCTCGAGCACGCAGACTCGCGCAGCGTGCTGGTCTGCAATGCGGATGACAAGCGCATCATGAGCCGTGTCGGGACCTTCCCAGGTCGCACCGTGACCTTCGGCGAATCGGTCGGCTCGATGATTCGTGCCGAGGAGGTCGAGGACCTCGGGCTGGAGGGAATGCGCGCGCTCGTCACGACACCTGCAGGCGGCCGAGTCATTCAAACGCCGCTGTTGGGTCGCGGCAACCTCGCGAACCTGCTGGCCGCGACGGCGGTGGCTCTCGATTGCGGCATCGCGTTGGAGGCGATTGCCGCCGAAGCTGGTCGCCTTCGCCCGTCGGACCGTCGAGGCGTCGTGTTGAGGCTTCGAAACGACGTCACATTGATCGACGACTCATACAACTCGAGTCCCTCCGCGCTTCGGCGTGCTCTGGACGTAGTTGCACACGACAAGCACGCGACCGGGAAGGTCGCGGTCCTCGGTGAAATGCTCGAGCTTGGAACCCATACGACGGGCCTCCACGAGGAATGCGGTCGCGCGGCCGCGGCGGTCGGGCTTCGGCTCCTGTTCACGGTAGGTGGCCCTGCTGCGCGGGCGATGGCAGGCGCGGCGATCGCAGCCGGGCTGCCGGCTTCGGCGGTCTCGTATTTCGAAAAGAGCGAAGAGGCGTCACCAGCTGTCGTGGCAGCTGTTCACGCCGGCGATCTTGTGCTCGTGAAAGGCTCGCGAGGCACGCGGACGGACGTGGTGGCGGATCGCATCGCGGCGGAGTTCGCCTGATGCTGTACTACCTGCTTCCGCCGCTCGCAAACGCCGCCTCCTACCTGGGCGTGCTGAATGTCACGCGATACATCACGTTTCGCACCGCGGCGGCGAGTCTCACGGCCTTCGGCGTCAGCCTGCTCTTTGGACCATGGCTGATACGGAAACTGCGGGAGTTTCAGATCGGACAGATCATTCGTCAGGAAGGCCCGCAATCGCACCGCGCCAAGGCTGGTACGCCGACGATGGGCGGGTTGCTGATTCTCTCGGCCTCGGTCGCGCCGACGCTGCTATGGGCGGACCTGTCGAACTCCTACATCTGGATCGCGGTGCTCGCGACAGTCGGTTTCGGCGGCGTGGGTTTCGCGGACGACTATCTCAAGATCACCCGCCGGTCGCATCACGGGTTGATGCCCAGGTACAAGGTGGCAGGCCAGGTCTTGGTGGCGCTTGGTGTGGGTTTCGCGGTCTTGATGCTTGCACAGGATAATCCACCGCTCTACAACACTCGGCTGATCTTCCCCTTCTTCAAGAACCTCATCCCCGATCTGGGCTGGTTCTACGTCGTCTTTGCGGTGCTGGTTCTGGTATTTGCCAGCAACGGCGTCAACATGACGGACGGCCTCGACGGTTTGGCCATCAGCACATTCGCCGTCGCGGCCGCCGCGTTCACGGCGCTCGCGTACGTGACCGGTCACGCCGTCCTCGCCGACTATCTGCTGCTCGTGCGTTTCCCCCCTGCCGGTGAGCTGACGGTGTTCTGCGGCGCCCTGGTCGGCGCGAGCCTGGGATTCCTCTGGTACAACTGCTACCCCGCGGACATCTTCATGGGCGACGTCGGATCGCTCGCGCTCGGCGGCGCGCTCGGCACCGTGGCAATCCTGATAAAACAAGAACTGCTCCTGCCGATCGTCGGCGGCATCTTCGTCGTTGAAGGGCTGTCCGTGATTATCCAAGTGGCATCGTTCAAGCTCACGGGACGACGCGTGTTCAAGATGGCTCCATTGCACCACCATTTCGAGTTGTTGGGGTGGAGCGAGCCCAAAGTCATCACGCGCTTCTTCATCGTCTCCGTGATTTTCGCGTTGTTCAGTCTGACGACTCTGAAGCTACGGTGATGGGGTGGCGACGCGTGATTTCTCTGTGGACGGGCGGCGAGTCGTGGTGGTTGGTGCGGCGCGCAGTGGTGTTGCGGCGGCCACGCTGCTCTCGCGCCGGGGTGCGCGTGTGACGTTGACCGAGACGCGCAGCACCTTCGACGGGGCCGAGGGCCTGCGGGTCGTCGGCATTGCGCTCGAATTGGGCGGGCATCAGGCGGAGACACTCGCGTCGGCGGATTTGGTTGTCGCGAGCCCCGGAGTGCCGCTCGAGCAGCCGGTCTTCGACCGCGCTCGACAACGTGGTGTGGAGATCATCGGCGAGCTCGAGCTCGCCTCGCGCTGGATCAAGGGGCGCATGATCGCCATCACGGGGACGAAGGGAAAGTCGACTACGACAACGCTTGTCGGGCGCATGTTGACCGCTGACGGGCGGCGGGTATTGGTGGGAGGAAACATTGGTATTCCATTGAGCGCGCAGGTCGAGGAGTCGACCGCCGACACGATTCACGTAGTGGAAGCCAGCAGCTTTCAGCTTGAAACCACCACCACGTTTCGTCCGTGGGTTGCGCTCTGGCTGAACTTTGCAGACGACCACCTTGATCGTCATCCGAATGTCGAGGAGTACGCGTCAGCGAAGGCGCGCATCTTCGCACATCAGGAGAGCGACGACTGGGCAGTGGTCAATGCCGACGACGCAATTGTCATGGGCCACAGCGAGGGCGTGGCCGCCACGCGCATCCCGTTTTCGCCCTCCGGTCGCATCGCTCAAGGGTTCGTGCTGGACGGCGACTGGATCGTACGTCGCACGGCGACTGGCGCCGACCGGTTGGTGCCTGTTGCCGCTGTTGAGCTGACGGGCCGTCACATGCTGCACAACGTGGTTGCGGCGACGGCGGTGTCGTCGGTGGCCGGTGTGCAACCAGCGGCGATGCTCGAGGCCCTTCGCGGGTTCCGCGGCCTCGAGCACGTGATGGAACCGGTCGGACGGGTTCGCGGTGTGACGTTCGTGAACGACTCCAAGGCGACCAATGTCGAAGCGGCTCGCAGGTCGATTGAGAGCTTCGAGGCCGGCGTCGTGCCGATCGTGGGCGGGCGGTTCAAGGGCGGAAACCTCCGGGACCTGCGGGACGCGCTCGCCCAGCGAGGTCGCGCCGTGATAGCGATTGGCGAGGCCGCTCCGCTCGTTCACGAGGCGCTCGGAGACTTGTTGCCGGTTGAGCGCGCGACGTCGATGCGCGATGCGGTCGAACGTGGATACAACGCGGCTGCGCCGGAAGGCGTCGTGCTGCTGGCCCCAGCGTGTTCGAGCTTCGATTGGTTCCGGGACTACGCGGAGCGTGGACGGGTGTTCAAAGAGGAAGTCGAGGCGTTGAGAGAGAAGGTCGGGAGATGAGGACAGCAGCAGAAGACATCAAGACCTAGCCGTGCCCCTCGACCCGTTCGGCAAGCTCAGGGTCGACGGTGAGCAGAGTCGAACCGTCGACGATGCTCGGGACGCCCTGAGCATCAGCGAAGGGCGAAGGACACGCGAGAGCAGTGAGCAGTCGTCAGTCGGCTTGGCGCGGATGAGAGCCTACCGCTGGGAACGCAGACTACCCCAGTCTGCGAGGTCGGTGTCTCATCCCACGAGCCGGCTGATGACTGCTGACCGCTCTCGCGGGGATCGGGATCTTAGCCGATCCGTGCAGGGACGTGCGAAAGGTATGTCGGCGCGTGTTGTGCGGCACTTTAGGGCCGCCTGAGGGAATCAATGGCTCGAACGCTGAAACCAGACAAGGTCCTCTTTACGGCCACCTTCCTCCTTCTATGCGCCAGCGTCGTCATGGTCTACAGCTCGTCGGCTCTCGTCGCGCTCGAGAGGTTCGATCAGCCGAACATGTTTCTCACAAGACAGGCTCTTTGGACCGTTCTCGGGCTCGCAGTGCTCGTCATCGGCATGCGCATCGACTACCGGACCTACAAGAACGATGCCTTCATTTGGAGCCTGCTCGGTGTCGTGGGCGTGATGCTGGTTGGCGTCATGTTCAGCGCTCCGATCAATGGGTCGCACCGGTGGTTTGGCGTAGGCGGCCTTGGCATTCAGCCGTCCGAGTTGGCCAAGCTCGCATGCGTGCTGTTCACGGCCTTGATCCTCGAGCGCCGCATGCACCGCATCGACGAGGTGAACTACTCGCTCCTGCCAATCGCCATCATCGTCGGACTCATGGTGGTGCTGATCCTCCTGCAGCCCGATTTCGGGACGGCGCTTTCACTCGTGCTGATAGTCGGCACGATGATATTTGCGGCTGGCCTCAGCTACCGCCATCTCCTCGTAGCGGCGGCTGTCCTCCTACCGACGTTGTATCTGGTCATGGTCAGCGCGCCATACCGATGGCGTCGAATCATGGCCTTCCTGGATCCCTGGGCGGATCCTCTCGGCGACGGCTTTCAGCTCATTCAGTCCCTCATCGCCGTGGGGACTGGTGGCGTCTTCGGGAGGGGCCTGATGGCGGGCGTGCAGAAGCTCTTCTATCTTCCGGAGCCGCACACCGATTTCATCTTTGCCGTCATCGGCGAGGAACTGGGACTCATCGGCGCGAGCGGCATCCTCATCTGCTTCTGCGTCATCGCGTGGAGAGGGCTCCGTATCTCGATGCGAGCAGAGGACACCTTCGGCTCGTTCGTGGCGCTGGGCCTGACCACCATGATCGCCGCACAGGCACTGGTCAACATGAGCGTCGTGCTGGGGTTGATGCCGACAAAGGGCATTCCCCTGCCGCTCGTGAGCGCCGGCGGATCGTCGCTCACGATGAGCCTACTTGGAATGGGAGTGCTGCTGAACATCTCGCAGCACGAGGCGCTCGACCGGTAAGGAGTGGGATGGTGACGCGAGTCGGTGCACGTGGGTGAGCTTGTCCGTGCTGATTGCGGGAGGCGGAACGGGTGGCCACCTCTACCCAGGAATTGCGGTGGCACGCGAGCTTCAGACTCGCGTGCCCGACGTTCAGGTCGCATTCGTCGGCACGTCGGCGGGGTTGGAGGCACGCGTAGTGCCGCGGGAGGGGTTTCCCCTGGAGCTGATTCGCAGCGCCGGCCTCAAGGGCAAGTCGCTGCAGTCGATCGCCCGAGGCGTCGCGCTGCTTCCGCTGAGCGCGCTCGATGCGTGGCGAGTGATTGGGCGGCGACGCCCGTCGATCGTGATCGGTGTCGGTGGGTACAGTTCGGGTCCAGTCGTGGCCCTGGCGGCGGTTCGAGGCATTCCCACGATGCTGATGGAGCAGAACGCGAACCCGGGAATTACAAACCGGCTGCTCGCCACCTTCGTCAAAGCCGCCGCCGTCACCTACGAGGACAGCGTCGCATTCTTCGGGAGCAAGGCGTTCGTGACGGGCAATCCTGTACGCCAAGAGTTCTTTCAGAGCCGAGACGGCCGGGCGGAGGCCTATGACACAGACAATTCGCCGCCAGCGGCGGCGCGGGTACTAGTTTTTGGCGGCTCTCAGGGCGCGCACGCGATCAACGTGGCCATGGTGGAGGCAGCGGCGCGGTTGGCGGCCGCCACACCACGAGTGGCGATCACCCACCAGACTGGGGAGCGCGACGTGGAAATGGTTCGCGATGGGTACCGGCGCGCTGGCCTCGAGGCCCGGGTCGAGCCGTTCTTGTTCGCGATGGATCGGGAGATGAGCTCGGCCGACCTCGTGGTGTGCCGGTCCGGAGCCACGACACTGGCGGAGTTGATGGCCGCCGGTCGGCCGTCCATTCTCATTCCACTGCCGACGGCGACCGACGACCACCAGCGCAAGAACGCGCTGGCGCTCGTGAAGCAGCACGCGGCGGTCATGGTGGAACAGCGTGAGCTGACCGGCGACCTGTTGGCCCGGAAAATTCTGGACCTGGTGACCGACGAAGGCGCGCGGCGGCAGATTGCGGAGGCGGTTCGGCGCATGGCTCGGCCGGACGCGGCCAGGGTCATCGTGGACCGCGCTCTCGCGATGGCGCGGCGGCCGTAGAACCGTGCTTGGAAGAACGCGGCGAATCCACTTCGTCGGGATTGGGGGTATCGGCATGAGCGGGATCGCCGAACTGCTGGCCAATCTCGGATACGCGGTGAGCGGGTCTGACGCGAAGCGATCGGAGGCAACCGCTCGGCTCGAGACGCTCTTCGGCGTTTGCGTCTACGAGGGTCACGCGGCAAGCAACGTCGGCGACGCGGAAGTGGTCGTCTACTCTTCTGCAGTCAAGCCGGCGAATCCGGAGCTCGTGGAAGCGGCGCGGCGCGGGATTCCAGTGATTCCGCGCGCCGAGATGCTGGCCGAGCTGATGCGGCTCCGCTTCTCGATCGCTGTGGCTGGTTCGCACGGTAAGACGACGACGACCTCGATGATTGCGTTGGCGCTCGAAGGCGCGGGACTGGATCCCACAGTCGTGATTGGCGGGCGGTTGAGCGCCTTTGGCAGCAACGCGCGCCTCGGACTCAGCGAGTACATGGTGGCGGAGGCGGATGAGAGTGACCGTTCGTTCCTGATGCTTTGGCCGTCGATTGCCGTGATCACGAACATCGACCACGAGCACATGGAAACCTATGGGGGGTTCGATGACCTGCAACAGGCCTTCGTCGCCTTCGCCAACAAGGTTCCATTCTATGGAACCGTGGTGGCGTGCGCCGACGATCCGAATCTCACGGCCGTCATTCCGGCCGTCAAGCGCCGCGTGATGACTTACGGGTTGGACACCACCGCGCAGGTCGCGGGTCGCGACGTCGAGCTGGGGGCCTTTGGTGGGCGATGCAGCGTGCACAGGCAAAGTTCGAGCGGCACCGAACGTCTTGGCGTGCTGGAGCTCGTGGTGCCGGGCCGCCACAACCTGGAGAACGCGCTCGCGGCCGTGGCGGTGGCCGATTGTGTAGGCGTCGAGTTTCAACGCGTGGCCGACACGCTGCGGGGATTCCAGGGCGTCGAACGCCGGTTCGAGCGCCTCGGAGAAGCCTGCGGCGTGCTGGTCGTGGACGATTACGGGCACCATCCAACCGAGATCGCTGCAGTGCTGACTGCGGCCAAGGCGACGCTCGGCCGCCGGCTCGTCGTGGCTTTTCAGCCGCATCGCTATACGCGCACACGGAGCTTGATGGAGGCGTTCGGCCCTGCGTTCAAGGATGCCGACGAGATTGTGCTCACCGACATCTACGCGGCGAGCGAGGAGCCCATTCCCGGCGTCACGGTCGAGGCCCTCGCGGACGCGATTCGCCGCGGCTCTGGCCGGCCGGTCCGAATCGTCAAGGCACTCGACCATGTCGTGGTCGAGTTACTGACGATCGTGAAGCCTGGCGATGTCGTGCTGACACTTGGTGCGGGCTCGATCGGGACAGTCCCACGACGTCTGCTTCAGGCGCTTGAGGAGCGAGCCGCGTAATGCCGGTTGCCGCACCGTCTGACAAACGCTTCCGTCGCGCCCGCGTGTCTCCATCGCGCAGGCGATGGTGGCGCATGCCATGGCCGAGGATCGTGCGGCTTGTCGTGATCCTCACAGTGGTGTCATACGGGATGTACCGCGCCGCTGGGCTTGTGCTGTCGGCTCAAGCGCTCATGGTGACCCGCATCTCCGTCGCCGGGAACACACGGATGTCGCGAGGGGAGGTCATGGCGCTCTTGGAGGGACTTCGCGGCACGAGCATGCTGACGGCGAATCTCGAGGGCTGGCGGCAGCGGCTGCTCAGCTCGCCATGGGTCGCCGACGCCGTCATCCGCAGAGTGTTTCCTGGCACGGTGTCCGTGATCGTGTCCGAGCGAGAGCCGATGGGCATCGGCCGCATCGGCGACAACCTGTACCTCGTTGACCATCAAGGCACGATCATCGACGAGTTCGGGCCTAACTACGCCGAGTTCGACCTGCCCATTATCGACGGTCTCGCCTCTGGCCAGCGGTCTGGAGCCCTGCTCATCGACGAGACCCGCGCCGTGCTCGCCGGCCGCCTGCTCATGGAGCTTCGACGACGTCCGGACCTTGCGCGACGGATCTCACAGATCGACGTCACCGATGCGCGCGACGCGGCCGTCATCCTGAAAGGAGACAGCGCGCTCGTCCGCATGGGAGACGACCGTTTTACCGAGCGACTTCAGTCGTATCTCGACTTGGCGCCGGCGCTGCGCGAACGGGTTCGAGACATCGACTACGTGGACCTCAGGTTCGATGAGCGCGTGTACGTGAGGCCCCGCACGACTGCGCCGGTCTCACGACGAGTGACAGGTGCAGTGCGCGCGCCGGGTGCCGTGCGTCGAAGGAGCCAGGGTGGAGATGAAGAGTGACACGTAGAGAAAGATACGTCGTGGGCCTGGACGTTGGCACCTCGACGGTGTCTTGCGTCGTCGGCGAGACGCTCGACGATGGGAGCCTCGATATCGTCGGGATCGGCGTGGCGGAGTCTCGTGGCATCAAGCGGGGTGTCGTGGTGAACCTCGAGGCGGCCGTCGAGTCGATCAAGAAGGCGCTCGAGGAGGCGGAATTGATGGCCGGCGTCGAGATTGACCTGGTCCACTTGGCCTTGTCGGGGCCGCATGTCAAAGGCTTCAACAGCCGAGGCGTCATTGCTGTGGCCGGCAAGAACCGCGAGATCACGCGCGACGACGTCCGGCGTTCCATCGACGCGGCGAAGGCGGTGGCGCTGCCAACCGGGCGCGAGATTCTTCACGTACTTCCCCAGGACTTCGTGGTGGACGAGCAGGACGGCATCGGCGCGCCAGTCGGTATGACCGGGGCGCGCCTCGAGGTCAACGTGCACGTGGTCACGGGGGCCACTTCGTCCACGCAGAACATCGTCGCGTGCGTCAATCGTGCAGGCGTGAAGGTCATTGACACCGTCATCGAGCAACTGTCAGCCGCCGAGGCGGTGCTCACCGAGGACGAGAAAGAGCTGGGTGTCGCCCTTGTCGACATCGGAGGCGGCACGGCCGACCTGGCAATCTTCGAACGGGGAAGCTTGTGGCACACGGGAGTGGTGCCCCTCGGCGGTGATCACTTCACCAACGACATCGCAGTCGGCCTGAGAACCCCGATTCCCGATGCGGAGAAGGTGAAACGCAAGAGCGGGTGCGCTCTCTCGTCGATGGTGGACGAAGACGAGACGATCGAGGTCGCGAGCGTCGGCGGGCGTAAGCCCCGCCTGATGGCGCGACGCATCCTCTCCGAGATTCTCCAGCCGCGAGCCGAGGAGATCTTTCACCTCGTCTGGGACGACATTCGACGGGCGGGCTATGAGAAGTCGCTCAATTCGGGAATCGTGCTCACCGGGGGCGGCGCGATTCTCGAGGGTTTGCCAGAGATCGCGGAACAGATTTTCGATCTCCCGATTCGCCGTGGGTGTCCCGTCGGCGTGGGCGGGCTTGCGGACCACGTGAATAGTCCAGTGTTTGCGACGCCGGTCGGGCTTGTGCTCTACGCGCATCGGAACAGGGCGCCGGAATCATCGCGGGCCGGCGCTGGCGCGTTCAGCAGGGTGGCCGGGCGGCTGCGGGGCATTTTTAGAGAGTTTTTCTGAAGGAGGACTGAATGTACGAAAGGCGATCCATTGACCCACTTCGGCTGACGCTTGCTCCAGACGCGCGCCGTGGCGCGAAGATCAAGGTCGTTGGCGTTGGCGGCGGCGGCAGCAATGCGGTCAACCGCATGGTGGAGGTCGGTCTCGGCGGGGTAGAGTTCATCGTCGCCAACACCGACGTTCAGGCGCTCGACCACAACAAGGCCGGGGTCAAGGTCCAGATCGGGCACAAGCTGACGAAGGGGCTTGGCGCCGGGGCCGACCCGAACATCGGGCGACAGGCGGCGCTCGAAGACACAGACACGATCATCCAGACGCTCTCGGGCGCCGATATGATCTTTGTCACGACGGGCCTCGGTGGTGGGACGGGCACCGGCGCAGCACCCGTGATAGCGAGCCTGGCGAGCGAGCTTGGCGCGCTTACGATCGCGGTGGTCACCAAGCCATTCCGCTTCGAGGGCCGCAAGCGCGCTCTGCAGGCCGAGGCGGGGCTCGAGGCGCTTCGCGATTGCGTTGACACCGTGATTACGATCCCGAACGAGCGGCTCTTGTCGATCATCGATCGGCGGACCTCTCTCAACGACGCATTCAGTCTCGCTGACGACGTCTTGCGCCAGGCGATTCAGGGGATCTCGGATCTGATTCTGGTGCCTGGCCTGATCAACCTCGACTTCGCGGATGTGAAGACCATCATGTCGGGGATGGGCGTTGCGATGATGGGCACTGGGATGGCGGACGGCGACAATCGCGCGATGCAGGCCGCGCAGCGAGCGATCGCCAGCCCGCTGCTCGAGGACAGCTCGGTAAACGGCGCGCGCGGCGTGATCATCAACATCACGGGAGGACCAGACCTTTCGCTGATGGAAGTCAACGAGGCGTCGTGCGTGATCCAGGAAGCGGCGCACGAGGATGCCAACATCATCTTCGGGGCCGTCGTCGACCCGGAACTGACCGGCAAGGTGAAGATCACTGTCATCGCTACCGGATTCGATAGGAAGGGTGCGGGTCGCAACGTGCCCGCTGCGGTTGTCCAAACGCCCGTCGATCTCAGCAGCTATACGGCGCATCAAGCCAGGACGGCGGAGCAAGAGTCCGCTGCAAACGCCAGCGCGCAGGAGGCGACGCGTGTCGGTCAGCCCGCCCTGAGCGTTGGCCGTCGTGGATCAGTCGTCCCGTCCCTCCCGCAGGCTGCTGCCAGTGCCGCCGGAAAGGAAGGGTCGGGAGGCGAGCACAGCTTCGACTTGGCGTCGCCCCTCGATGTGCCCGCGTTCCTGCGGCGACAAAGCTAGCGACGCGGCGGAGGGCGAAGGGCCGGCCCGGCTGGACGAGCCGGGCCCGATCTCGGCCTGATCAGGCGCCGCCGGGCAATCCTCCTCCCGGTGGTACACTACGTACACCCACGGCAGGCGCGAGCGCCGTCGTCTCAAGTGCAGCTCGCGCACCAACGTTCGCCCGTTTCCCGGCTCAGTCACCAGAAGCTCGATGAAGAACTGGCAACAGCGCGCGCGCGCGCGAGAAGTCCTGTCGAAAGAAGTAGGCTACGTCTCCAAGCCGCACGGGGGAAGACTTCGCGTGGCGCTGGTCTTCCCCAACACGTACTTCGTCGGCATGTCGAACCTCGGCTTCCAGACGATCTACAAGCTGTTCAACGCCGAAGACGGCATCGTGTGTGAGCGTGTATTCCTGCCGCCGAAGACCGAGGTCGCCGCGCAGTTGGCATCTGGCGGACCGCTGGTGACGCTCGAATCGCAAACGCCTGTTCGCGATTTCGACATCGTTGCGTTCTCGGTGTCCTTCGAGTGGGACTATACCAACGTGCTCACGCTGCTTCGATTGGCGGGGATCCCGGCACGCGCCGAGGCGCGGACGCATCTTGACCCGCTTGTGATGATCGGCGGCGCTGTGACCTTCGTGAACCCGGAGCCACTGGCGCTGTTTGCCGACGTCATCGCGGCTGGAGAAGGTGAAGCGCTGGTTCCGCCGCTCGTGCGCGCGTTCAAGAGCGCCACCGATCGCGAAGATCTGCTGAGGAGGCTTGTCGCGGAGCGCGGCTACTACGTGCCCTCGTTCTACGACGTGCACTATCGCGCCGACGGAACGATCGAGCGATTTGCGCCGCGCGACGGGACCGGTGCGCCACGTGTGGTCCAGAAGGCGGCACTCAAGACGACAGAGGCTGTGGACCCACCGGCGACCTCGATCTTTACGCCGGACACCGAGTTTGGATCGCGGTTCCTCATCGAAGTCGTGCGAGGCTGCGCGAACTTGTGTCGCTTCTGCTGGGCCGGATACAACTACTTGCCAGTGCGCCCGTTTCCGAAGGACCGAATCCTCCAGTTGGCCGCACAGGCGCGCGCCTACTCGGATAAATGCGGTCTCGTGTCGATCGCGCTTTGCGATCACCCTGACATCGAGGAGATTCTGGAGAGTCTGGTCGAGATGGGCTTTGGCATCAGCCCTGCCTCGTTGCGACTGGACGACATCACGCCGACTATCTTGCGGCTCCTTCGCGCGAGCGGTGAACGAACGATCACGATTGCGCCTGAGACCGGATCGGACCGGATGCGGCGCGTTGTCAACAAGACCGTCACAAACGACGAGATCTTGTCGGCCGCCGAGATGATCTTCGCGAGCGGGATGGAGAGCCTGAAGCTGTATTTCATGATCGGCATCCCGACCGAGACCGACGAGGACCTTGTCGCGATCCGCGACCTCACTCTGCAGCTTCGCGACATCATGGTGAAGCATGCCCGGGAGCGCGGACGGATCGGGCGCATTGTCGGCAGCGTCAACCCGCTCGTGCCCAAGCCGGGCACTGCCTACCAGCGGCTGCCGATGGAGAACGACTCCTCGATCGAGCACAAGATCCGTCGCATCCGGAGCCTGATGGCTAACATCGACAACGTCTACTTCAACATCAAGTCGGAGCGGCATTCGTTCTACCAGGCCCTTCTCTCGCTCGGCGACCGGCGCGTGGCGCCGGCCATCGAGGTCGCAGAAAGGAATGGCGGCAACTGGCGTGCCGCAGTCGCCGAGGCCGGCGTGGACGCCGACTTCTTCGTGTTCCGCGACCGGTCGGCCGATTCCGTGTTGCCGTGGGACATCATCGATGGCGGCATGAAAGACACCTTCTTCCGATCGGAGTTCGAGAAGTCGCTGCGCGAAGAGTGGACGCTTCCGCCGAAGCGGCAGCGGGAGAATGCGCGTCTCCTTCCCGTCCTTCAGTAGCCGTCTTTTCGTCGCGATTGGCACTTTCGCCCTCGTGGTGTGTGCCATCGTGGTCGTCACCGGCGGCTTCACTCTGCACATCGGACCGATTCAGCTTTCGGCTCACCGCCTGACCGGACCGATCATCATTGCGATCGTGGCAGCAGTCGGCGCCGCGTTTCAGGGCCGAAAGCACTTTGACGACGCGGCCGCGTCCGTAACGACGTTTCTCGAGCGGCACGCTGCCGCGGGTGCCGTGGTCCTTGCTGCGGCAGCTGCTGGGATAGGAATGGCCTTCGGCACCTACTCGGCGTCGAGCGCGGATCCGTCCGGATACGTCAGCCACGCGGAGCTCCTGGTGTCGGGCCGCCTCGCACGCGACGAACCGCTTGCCCGCGCGGTCGGCTGGCCCGAGGCCTCGTGGGTGTTCTCGCCACTCGGCTATCGCCCTGGTCTTACGCCAGGTGAAATCGTGCCGGGCTACCCGCTGGGCTTGCCGATGACGATGGCTGTTGCTCGCCTGATTGGAGGTGAGGCAGGCCTCTTCCTAGTGACCCCTTTTCTCGGAGCAGTAGCAGTGCTGTGCACCTATCGCATCGGCGCGATGGTGCACTCGCGCACCGCCGGCCTCGTAGCTGCCGCGCTCATGGCCACAAGCCCCATCGTGTTGTTTCAGATCGTGCAACCCATGAGCGACGTTCCCGCTGCTGCCTGGTGGACGCTCGCGATCCTGTGCGCCCTCTCGTCCTGGCGAGGAGCGGCGCCTGCCGCGGGCGTCTTTTCCGGTTTTGCCTTCCTCACTCGTCCAAACTTGCTTCCAATCGCGGCCGCGGTGGCGCTTGTCGCGTGCGGGTGGCCGCGCTCGCGCGGGGAAGTATTCAAGCCGTCACGTATGTGGCTTTTCGCGGCGGGCCTTGCGCCTGCGTTCGGCGCGCTAGCGTTGCTGCAGTGGCGCTTGTACGGCTCGCCTCTTGCCACCGGGTACGGAGATCTCAGCGAGTTCTTCGCACTCTCGAACATCGTCGAAAATATCCGAGACTACTCATGGCGACTCGCAACCGGAGAGACTGCGTCTTTGGCGCTCGCCGTGTGTGCGCTGCTCGCGATTACTCTCGTGCGGCCGGAGTGTTCACAAGGCGTCAGAAAGGCTGCTCGGCTGGCGGCGCTTGTTGCTGGCCTCATCGCCTGTGTCTACCTCCCGTATGGTGTGTTTCCCGACTGGTCCTATCTTCGATTTCTTCTACCTGCCTTTCCATTGGCCTTCGTCCTCGTGGCCGGACTGGCGGTTGACTCGTCGGCGCGATTACCGAAGTCGGCTCGTGGCACCGCCCTGATCTTGGCGCTGACTCTTGCCTGTTCCTTCAATGTCGTGCACGCTGCGCGCGAGAGCGCCTTCAGTCTTCAACGATACGAGTCGCGTTACCGCGCAGCGGGCCGATACCTCGACTCGGCACTTCCGGCGAACGCTGTTGTCCTTACCTCGCAAGAAAGCGGAAGCGCGAGTCACTACACGGGTATGCCCATCGTGCGCTGGGATCTGTTGAGCATCGACTTCGACGTAGCTGTCGCGGCTCTGCGCGCGCTGGACCGGTACCCCGTCGTTCTCATCGAGGACTGGGAGATTCCCAGCCTCCGCGCGAAGTTTTCCGCATCGCGCCTCTCGCGGCTCGACTGGCTGCCTCGTGCCGAATTCGGCGACGAGACACGCGTGTTCCTCTTCGACCCTGCCGACAGCGGGGCCGGGCTCCCCTCGACCCCCCCCGATCGCGTCCACTGACCACTCAGGTCGCGACAGCCGCCCTCTCTTCGTACTCGGCAAGAGCCTGCAAGATGAGCTCACGGATTCGATCCTGCGCGGTGGCGTCGGCCACCGGGCGCAGTAACGCGAAGCTTCGGCGCTCGCCGTTTACCGAGTACTGACGCGCGGGGAACGTGACGTTCCGCCCATTTCCGGTGCGGCGTTCCCACACAGCAAAGCCGATCAACTTGAGCCCGTCTAGAGCCCCCTCGGTGAAATGCAGCTCAGCATCGGCGATCTTGCCGGGCGGATTGCCCTTCTCATTCGGAGCGATTCTTACGACCATGGCTTTCTCTTCTCCTGTTTGGCTGACCGAACTCTGCAAGGCAAGAGAGGAGCCGTCAGGTGCCGTTCGGAGGTGTGGGCGGAACAACCTGAGACGGAGGCAGTTAGCCCGGCCGCGAGAATCGCGCCGCCTGGGTGCTGTCCCGAGTGTCAACTGGAGTTGCCGGGACTTGGTGGAGAATGCTCAGTCGCGAAGGAGGAGAACGTGCGCGATGGCAAGGTCACGCGAGTGTGTAAGGGTCAAAAGGGACCCGGTCGCGCCGATCTCGGCGAGGCGCACCGCCGCGCCACCGTGGAACCTCAGTTGCGGAGGACCATGCCGGCGCACTACTTCGATGCCCGTCCAGAAAACCCCGCGCGAATAGCCCGTTCCAAGGGCTTTCATGGTCGCTTCCTTCGCCGCGAAGCGCGCCGCGAACGACGAGGCGAAATCACGTTTGCCGCGGCAATACGCGATCTCTCCCTCGGTAAAGACCCGGCGGACAAAACGATCGCCGTAGCGCTCAATCGTCTGCGCGACCCTGTCGATTTCGGTCGCGTCCATGCCAGTTCCTATAATGTGCATAGGGCCCGAGAGAACGGCGTCAGATCAATCATTCGTTCATCAATCCTACATGACCCTCCCACTTGTCTCAGCGGCCTTCCGTTGGACCCAGGAGCCCTGGGGCGCCGGGCTCCGATGCCGCCCGCTCGAAGCGGTTGCCGATCACCTGTTCACGACTCGACAACTGCCGTTGTCGTCTGAGGCGGACCTTCGAACGCTTGCTCAGGCGGTAGGCGCCAGAGACGTGGCCATGCTCAACCAGGTCCACGGTCGAGAAGTCGTCGTCATTCGGCATGCAACGTCGTGGCAGGCGCAGCGCCCTGAGGCGGATGTGCTCGTCTCGAATACGGGCGAGACGGCGCTCGCGGTTCGCGCGGCCGATTGCGTGCCGCTGCTTCTGGCCGACCGCGCGACCGGGGCAGTGGCCGCTGTTCATGCGGGTTGGAGAGGAACCGCGGCAGGAGCTGCGACGGCCGCGGTCGAAGCGCTCGCTCGCGAGTTCGGTGCGCGGCCGGCTGACCTCGTGGCCGCCATTGGCCCGAGCATTGGCAGTTGCTGCTACGAGGTCGGCAGCGAGCTGGTCGATGCTTTCGCGGCGGGTGGGCATGCGCGATATCTCATCGACCGATGGTTCATCGCTCCGCCGCCCCGGCGCGGCGCCTTTCCGCCTGTGCCCAGCGGAAAGGAAGGGAAGTTGTGGCTCGACGTCCCCGGTGCAAATCGCGATCAGCTCATTCTCGCGGGGGTCGCCCAAGAGAATATTCATATCGCCGGCCTGTGCACGGCCATGCACCTGGACGTGCTGACGTCGTATCGTGCTGAAAAAGAAAAGGCAGGCAGAATGGCCGGCGTTGTGAGAAGCCGGGGATGACGGTCCGCCGACGCGGACTACGCCCGGTCGGGCTCGATTCCGGCCGCTTCGTCCATGGCCTCGTTGGCTAGACGATCGGCGTCTTTGTTGAGCTCGCGGCGCACGTGCTCGAACTTGACCCGGCCGACCTGTCGCGCCAGCGCACGCGCCTCCTGATGGAGGGGCACGAGCCCAGGGTGCTTCACGCGAAATTCGCCGGTCATCTGCTTCACGAGCAGATCCGAATCGGACCTCACGTGCAACGTGCGCAGACGATGGTCGACCGCCCATCGGAGGGCTGCCAACAACCCGTTGGTACTCAGCGATGTTGTTGGTGGCGATCCCAAGCGCTTCCTTCAAATCGACCACGGTTCCATCGTCTCTGGTGATCCGAACGCCATAGCCTGCGGGGCCTGGATTGCCGCGCGACCCGCCATCGATGTTCGCAATGGCGGATCCTGCGCCTTCAAGCGCGAAGAGCGAAAGCTGATTCACGACGTGTGTACGACGGGAGCAGCGACCGGTGGCGGTGGTGGAATGTAGTAGAGAATCCGCTGGCAGCTGTCGCACTGAATGATCGTGTCGTTGGCGCGGACCTGTTGGAAGACGGACGGGCGTAATCTGACGTGGCAGACCGAGCAGAGGCCGTCTCGCGTGGCCGTACATAGGGCGGTGCCTTTACGCACTCTCGCAACCTGCTCGAAGAGCGAAGCCAAGCGGGGCTCCAGCACTTGAACGAGCGCGGCGCGTGCATCGATAGCCTGTTTCAGCGCGGTGTCTGCGGCGGACAGTTCCTCAGCGAGTTGCGTTTTCTCCGCGTCGATGGCTTTCTGCTCGGCGGCGCAGGAGGCTTGCGTCCTCTTTACCTCAGCGTTCAGATCATCGGCCTCCACCATGCGCTCGAGCACCTTTTCTTCGGCCGCCCCAAGGTCCTTTCGGGCGGTCTCGATCTCGTGCTGCATTGCGGTGTACTCGCGGTTGGTTTTGACTTCGGCGAGCTGGTCTTTGAACTTGGAGAGGCGTCCTTGGAAGACGGACGCATCTTTCTCGAGTGACCGGCGAACCTCTTGGTTCTCTTTCAATCGCTCGGTCGCGCGCTCGACGGCGCGTTCGGCGTCGCTCAGGCGCGCGTCGGCCTCGGCCAATCGCTGAGGATGCGCAGCGATTCTTGGCCCTCGCGTTTGCGATGGCTGACTCGAGCTGTTGGAGTGTGACTAGGCGTTCAAGGTCTGGAGACATGAACCGTGAGGGACTCGGGGGTTCTCTGGTGCTCTGGTGCATTGGTGCTTCGGTTCGGGTTCGCGGGTTTCATAGGTGCCTGGGTTCTCAGGTGGTTCATTGGTTCGATGAACCAGAACCGAAGCACCCGAGCACCTGCGCACCCGAGAACCGTCGTTCTGGTGGGCCCGCCAGGATTCGAACCTGGGACCAACCGATTATGAGCCGGCCGCTCTAACCGCTGAGCTACGGGCCCTTATCAAAACTCCCAACTACTACCGCTCCAACCTCCAACCACCAAGTTGGGAGTTGGATTTCTTGGGAGTTGGGAGTTAACAAGGGGTCGTGTTCCTAGGTCCGTCCCTCCAGGAACGCCTTTAGCTTACGCGACCTGGATGGGTGACGCAGCTTCCGAAGCGCTTTGGCCTCGATCTGTCTAATCCGCTCTCGTGTGACGGCAAAATTCTGGCCGACTTCTTCGAGCGTGTGTTCGCTGCCGTCACCCACTCCGAACCGCATCTTGATGACTTTTTCTTCACGCGGCGTCAGGGTCTTGAGCACCGCGTCGGTCTGCTCTTTGAGGTTGAGGTTAATGACCGCGTCCGCGGGCGAGACGATGTTGCGGTCCTCGATGAAGTCGCCAAGATGCGAGTCTTCCTCTTCTCCAATTGGCGTTTCAAGCGAGATGGGCTCTTGGGCGATCTTGAGCACCTTGCGCACCTTCGAAACCGGGATGTCCATGCGCTTGGCGATCTCTTCCGACGTCGGCTCGCGGCCAAGTTCCTGCACCAGCGCGCGGGAAGTGCGAATCAGTTTGTTGATGGTCTCGATCATGTGAACCGGAATGCGGATCGTCCGCGCCTGGTCTGCGATCGCGCGTGTAATCGCCTGACGGATCCACCACGTCGCATACGTCGAAAACTTGTAGCCGCGACGGTACTCGAACTTGTCCACGGCCTTCATGAGGCCGATGTTGCCTTCCTGAATCAAATCGAGGAACTGGAGCCCCCGGTTCGTGTATTTTTTCGCGATCGACACCACCAACCGCAGGTTGGCCTCGACGAGCTCCTTTTTCGCCTGCTCCGCTTGGGCCTCGCCGCGCTGGATGACTTCGATCGTGCGGCGAAGGCGCTCCGGCGTCTCCTCCAAATCGTCGATCATCTGCTTGACGTTGACCTTCAAGTCCTTGAGCTTCTTCTGGAGCGATTTCTTCTCCTCTTCCTTCAGTCTTGGACCCTTCGCCTTGATCTTTGGATTCAGGAGCCGGTCCAGGCCGTCCGCCTCGCGCTGTACCTTCGACACCGCATCAACAGCGTCCTTCACTTCGTCGATCAGTCGTCGCTTCACGGTTTCGGTGAACTCGATCTCGCGAATGGCGCGAGAAACACCGATGAGTGCCCGCCGCGTCCTCCAAAGCGCGCGTCGATACTTGCGCTTGTCTTTTTTCGGAACTGTCTCGAGTTTTTCGCCGAGCTTCGAGTAGTTCAGACGCGCCTTGCGGACATCCTCGATCTGTGCGAGAACCTCCACGGCGCGCTCCTGGATCACTTCGTCGGTGATTTCTTCGTCGCTAAAAATCACGAGCTCGCGAATCGTTCGCTCACCGGCGCGCAGCTGATCGCCTGTCAACAGCATCCGCTTGGCAATCGTCGGCGTGCGTGAGATCGATTTGATGACGGCCAGCTTGCCGCGTTCGATGCGCTTGGCGATGGCCACCTCGCCCTCGCGTGTGAGGAGCGGCACCGTGCCCATCTCGCGGAGGTACATTCGAACCGGGTCGTTCGTCTTGTCGAGCGCGCCCGGCGTCAGATCCAGCTCTGGCTCGTCGGCGGACCCGTCCCTGTCGAAGTCCTTGTCGCCACGATACGCCTTGTCGGAATCGACGACCTCGATCCCCGCGCTGCCAAAGGCGTTGAAGAGGTCGTCGAGGTCCTCAGAGGAGGTGATTTCCGAGGGCAGCATTTCGTTGACTTCGTCGTACAGCAGGTAGCCCTTTTCCTTGCCGACTTGAATGAGTTGCCGAACTTCGTCGTATTTTTCTTCGATCGACAAGGCACTTCCTCCGTACGTGGATATTGCTAGATGAGGCTTTCAATCCGCTGAATCAGGTCTGTACTTCCGCACCAGAAGCTGTTCGAGTTCACCGCGAGGGTCGGCTTCGCCGCGCTGCTGCAGCCGGTCGATCTCACCCTGAAGTGCTGTGCGCTCACGTTCATAGCGCCGCCGCTTCAGGATGCGCGCACACTCCGCCGCGTCGTGCACATGAGCTTCACCTTCGCTGGCGATGCTCGTGACGAGTTGTGCCTCCACCACGTTGAGACGCTCGAGGAGAACTGAAGGTGAGAATCCCTTATCATCGTTCAGTTTTTGCGCGAGGTCCAGTACAGACCGCGACGCCAGTCCCTCAAAATCGCCTGCATCCAGGGTGCCGACTGCCTCCAGGGCAGCTCCTGGCTGGTGGACGAGCCACCAAATCAGGCCTTTCTCGGCTTTTGTCACTTGGCCGAAGCTCGGCAGTTCCCGCTTTGTAACGGTCGTTTGCCTGTTAACGGCGGCCTTTCGTAGCTCGTTCCGGACGACTTCGTCCGTAAACGAGGCCTTGAAAGCCAACCGGTCGCCAAAGCGATCCCGCATCGCGGCGTCTGGAATCCTGGCGGCAATTGGCAGCATTTCGGACAGGAACTTCACCCGGCCATCGTCGGTCTTGAGGTCGTGGCCGGCGGCCACTCGGTCCAGCAGGTACTCTAAATACGGCTGCGAGTGCTTCAAACGTTCACCGTAGGCTTGAGGTCCTTGATTTCGAACGAACGTGTCCGGGTCCTCCCCAGCCGGCAGGATGGCGACGTTCACCTCAAATCCTTCGGCCACAAGCATTTCACATGATTTTGCCGTGGCTCCCTGGCCGGCAGCGTCCGGGTCGAAGCTCAATACGACCTTCCCGGTAAACCTTCTCAACTGTTGAGCCTGCTGTGGCGTTAGTGCCGTTCCGCATGAGGCCACCACCCCTTGCACCCCTGTCTGATAGACCTGCGCGAAGTCGAAATAGCCTTCGACCAGCACCGCAAACTTGCTTTGACGGATCGCTGACTTCGAAAGATTGAGGCCGTAAAGGGTCCGGCTCTTCGAATAGATGGGTGTCTCTGGCGAGTTGACGTACTTGGGCTGCTGATCAGCCTCCACTGCCCGGCCCCCAAAGGCGATGACCGATCCGGTATCCCGGCAAATCGGAATCATCAACCGGTTCCTGAACCGGTCGATCACCGTTCCGTCGTCCCGCTGAACGATCAGCCCTGCGCGTAAGAGGAGAGGTTGTGAGAAACCGAGCTTGATCAGAGCCTGCGTGAGACCATCGCGGCCAGGCGGGGCAAACCCCAGACCGAGGGCTTCGCTCGTCGCCGTCGTAACACCTCGTGCGGCAATCTGGTTCCTGATTCTTGTTCCCCCCGCGGTTGCGAGCTGTTCTCGGAACCACAGGCCCGCCGCTTCGTGAATCTTCAGGAGCGTTTCACGCTCGAGGGCGCTCGCGCGCTGCTCGTCGCTTTGCTCGAGCTCAGGAAGTGACATCCCGAAGCGTTGGGCCAACTGCTTCACTGCATCCTGGAACCCGATCTTCTCGTGTAACTCGAGAAACTTGAATGCATCGCCGCCCACACCGCAGCCAAAGCAGTGAAAGAAGCCCTTATCGCGGTTGACGTGGAACGAGGGGGTCTTCTCGCCATGAAACGGACAAAGCCCTTTGTATGTTGCCCCTGTCTTCTTCAGTGATACGTAATCCTGGATCACGACAACGATGTCGGCGTGATGCTTCAAGTCGTCGATGAACTGCTGGGGGTAAAGACTCACTTCAGTCTTTCAACTCAACCACTGTCACACCGGCGCCGCCTTGTTCGAGCGGCGCCGACTCGAACTTCGCAACGAGCGGGTGTTGTTTGAGAAAGCCGGCGATCGCACGACGAAGCTGACCTGTTCCGTACCCGTGCACCAGCCGCAACTCGCGTAGGTCTGTCACGGTTGACTCGTCCAGGAATCGCTCGACGCGGGTGATGGCCTCGTCAACTGTGCACCCGATGACGTTCAGCTCGGAAAGGGTACCGGTGCGAGGCTGGAGGTCGATGTTCACGTTGACTTTCGGCGGCGGGGCCGCGCCTCCGATGAGCCGCAGCTCTTTCAGCGATGCACGGAGCCGTTTGCCCCTGATGTCCACCTCCGCATGCTTCTCGTGCAACTCGAGCACGACTCCCTCGAGACCAAGAGTGCCCACCGCGACCCGAACTCCTGGCACGAGGCTCGCGGTCGAAGTAGCCAACGGCTCCTCTGAGGCGACGGGGGGAACGGTCCCAGCTTCAGTCTTGAAACGCGCGGCCGCCGCGTCTACGGCAATGCGGGCCTCGGCACGCGCTGCGCCAGCCTCCCCAGTGCTCACGGTAATCGCGGCACGCCTCGCACCCTTCTCGGTCAGTACGGATGCCCGAGCCCTCAGGCCTTCAACCACGGCGTCGATCTCCTGACGCGCGGCGCGAAGCTGGTCGTCGATCTTGGCATCCAGCCGGCGTTTTAGGGCCTGTTCGCGCTCGCGTACCGCTGTCTCACGAGATTTCAGCTTCCGATCCGCCTCCGCCAGACCGGCGCGTTCGTGACCGACGAGCCGACGTTCCTGTTCAAGAGCACCCAATTCTCGGTCCACGCGCGCGAGGTGCGCGGCCAACTGAGTCTCGCGTTCGCCGAGATTGCCTCGCGCGGCCGCAATAACCGTTGCAGGCATACCGAGGCGGGCGGCAATTTCGAGCGCGAGGCTTCGTCCAGGCGACCCGTAGATCAGGCGGTATGTTGGCGCGAACGTCGTCGGTTCGAATCCGAACGCGGCGCTCACGACGCCCTCAGTCGCAGACGCGTATGTTTTCAGCACGTCGTAGTGCGTCGTTGCCACGAGGTGCGCACCACGAGTGCGGAAGTGGTCGATGACGGCCGTGCCGAGCGCGCCGCCTTCAGCCGGATCGGTGCCCGCGCCGACCTCATCGAGCAGCACGAGCGCAGGGAGAACGAGGCTGCGGTCCATCGACACGAGGTTGGCGATGTGCGCAGAAAAGGTACTGAGGCTTGCGGAGATGGACTGCTCGTCCCCGATGTCCGCAAAGAGCGTCTGAAACACCGGCAGCCGAGAGCCCTTCTCCACAGGAAGATGAAGTCCTGCCTGCGCCATCGCGGCGAAGAGGCCTGCGGTTTTAAGGGCAACCGTCTTGCCGCCCGTGTTCGGTCCTGTGATGACGAGCACGCGGGCTGGTGGCGTCAAGAGTATGTCGACCGGAACGGGGTCGGGAGTCCTTTCGGATTTCGTAATGACTTCCGACCCCATGACCCCCATGACGAGTAGCGGATGTCGCGCGCCGCGCAGCTCGAAGGCTCCGTCGGTGGAGAGCAGAGGCTCGACGCCATCGACCATCAGCGAGAAACGCGCTCGCGCCTGAATGACGTCCAGCTCCGTCGCGACTTCTATCGTTCGATCGAGATCTGCCGGCCGTTGACGAAATGCGTCGGTCAATTCCAGCAGGATCCGCCTGACCTCCTCCGCCTCCTCTTCTTCGAGCGCCACGATGTCGTTGTTGATCTCGACGGTGCCGAGCGGCTCGAGAAACAAGCTCGCACCGCTTGCCGACGCGCCGTGGACCACGCCTGGAATCGCCGAGCGATGTTCGGCGCGCACGATGAGGACATAGCGACCGTTGCGGTCAGTGACCACTTGGTCTTGCAAGTACTTCGAGGTGTCCTTGCTGCGCAGGAATGACTCGAGGGTCGTTCGCAGCCGGGCTCTCTGCTTGCGCAGCCGCTCACGAAGGCTCGCAAGCTTTGGACTGGCGTGGTCCGCTACCTCTCCAGACGGGTCGATCTTGCGACGTACGTCCGCGATCTCTCCTTTGAACGAAGCAATGGTTTCCACCAGCCTGGCCAGAATCGGAAACGACGCACCGAGCGTGGTGATGGCCTTCCGCGTCAACTCGATGGACTCGAGGTATTCCGCAAGGCCGTAGAGGCGCAGCGGCTCGAGCGCGCGCCCCTCGATGCCGAGCGAGTCGAGAATGGCGTCCAAGTCCGAGGGCGCCCGGAGCGGAAAGCCTGGCTGGTCCGAGAGGAATCGCGTGCCTTCCGTTGTCGCTCGCAGCGCGGCAAGCACGCTGCCGACATCCGTCTGCGGAGCGAGCTCACTGAGGCGGACCAGACCGGTCGGCGTCACCGTGAGTCCGGCCACGATGGTCACAATTCGATCGAATTCGAGAGTCTTGAGGGCGCCCGCGTGCATGCTAACGGTTCTGAAGGAGGGAATCGCGAACCACGGAGTGTACCAGGTTCACAAGTGATTGATCGATGACGCCATGCACGCTGCACCGAACCCATTGTCGATATTCACGACTGCGATGCCGTTGGCGCAACTGTTGAGCATGCCGAGCAGCGCCGCGACTCCGCCGAAGCTCGCACCATAGCCAACGCTCGTCGGCACGGCGATCACTGGAGACTCGATCAGGCCGGCGACCACGCTGGGGAGGGCGCCTTCCATTCCCGCGACGACAATCACCACGCGTGCCTGTCTCAAGCGGTCCTGCTCGTGAAGAAGGCGATGGATGCCGGCGACGCCGACGTCGTTGAGACGGTCGATCTTGTTACCCATGAGCTCGGCCGTGACGGCGGCTTCCTCGGCGACGGGGAGGTCGGAGGTCCCGGCGCACGCAATCAACACCGTACCTCGCCCTGGCAGAACGTCACCACGGCTGAGCGTGATCGCTCGCGCCTCGGCGTGGTACCTGACGTCGGGGACGACTGCCCTGACCGCGTTGTACGCGTCCTCCTGGACTCGCGTGATCAACAGGGTCTGGTTGCGTGCGACGATCCGTTCCGCGATCGCCGCTATCTGGGACGGCGTTTTGCCGATGCCCATAATGACTTCGGGAAACCCCTGCCTCAGGTGGCGATGCGTATCGACCCGTGCGAACCCAAGGTCCTCGAAAGGAGCTGCGCGCATGGCGTCCAGAATCTGCTCGGACGCAATCGACGGTTCGAGCGCCCCCGTGCGGACGTTCTGCAGCAGGCGCGCTAACTCGGTTCGGTTCATGATCTAGCTTACAAAATTGGAAGAACGTACAAATGTCACAACAGAAAAGGCATACGGTCCACCTGGCCCTTCGTTGAACTCTGCTGTCGGCAACAATATAATCACTCTCAGTGCTCTTCGCCGTCTCGCACTCCCTATGAGCCTGACTGAAACGCTCGCACTTGCCGCATATTTTTTCGTGCTTGTGATTCTTGCCGTGTACGGGTGGCACCGGTACTACCTGGTCTACCTCTACATGAAGAACAAGGATCAGCACCCGGTGCCGATTGGTCCTCTCGACGCGCTCCCGGTCGTGACCATTCAGCTCCCGATCTACAACGAGCTGTATGTCGCCGATCGCTTGATTGACGCCGTCTGCCTAGTCGACTACCCGAAAGAGTTGCTCGAGATTCAGGTTCTCGACGATTCCACGGACGAGACGAGTAGTGTGGCTGAGCAGGCGGTACGCCGGAATGTTGCCAAGGGGATCGACATCAAATACATCCACCGTACCGACCGGACCGGGTACAAGGCAGGTGCGCTCGAGGCCGGAATGGCCGTGGCGAAGGGCGATTACATCGCGATTTTCGACGCCGACTTCATCCCAACCCAGGACTTCCTGCGCCGGACTGTGCCGTTCTTCGCCGACCCGGGCATCGCGATGGTGCAAGCGCGATGGGGGCACATCAATCAGGACTACTCACTGCTCACAAAGATCCAGTCCATTCTGCTGGATGGTCACTTCGTGCTCGAACATGGTGGCCGAAATCGCGCAGGCTTGTTCTTCAATTTCAACGGCACAGCCGGTATTTGGCGACGAGCGGCGATTGCGGACGCGGGTGGCTGGCAGCACGACACTTTGACCGAAGACCTCGATCTCAGCTATCGCGCGCAGCTCCGCGGCTGGAAGTTCGTGTTTCTGCCCGACCTCGTTGCGCCCGCGGAAGTGCCAGTCGAGATGAACTCCTTCAAGTCGCAGCAGCATCGCTGGGCCAAGGGGTCCATTCAGACATGCCGCAAGCTTCTGCCGTTCATTCTGCAGTCGAATCTGCCACTGGGCGTGAAGGCGGAAGCCTTCTTCCACCTGACCGCGAACTTCAACTACCCACTCATGTGCGTCCTGTCGGTGCTGATGGCGCCGGCGATGGTCATCCGATACAACATGGGCTGGTACGAGATGCTCCTCATCGATGTGCCGCTCTTCTTCGCGGCGACAGCATCGGTGGCCAACTTCTACATGGTCTGTCAGCGCGAGCTCCATAAGGACTGGATGACGCGGCTGAAGTACCTGCCGTTCCTGATGTCCATTGGCATCGGGCTCGCCGTCAACAACACGAGGGCAGTGTTCGAGGCGCTGTTCAACAAAGAGAGCGAATTCGCCCGCACGCCAAAGTACCGGATCGAAGTACAGGCCGACGAGTGGGTGGGGAAGAAGTACCGCCAGAGCTTCATCGTTCAGCCGCTCATCGAGCTGGCGCTCGGCCTGTACTTCACGGCCACTGTCTTCTATGCGCTCGCCAACGGGATCTACGGGACCGTTCCGTTCCTCGTGCTCTTCCAGATGGGGTTCTTGTACACCGGGCTCCTCTCCGTCATCCAGCAGTATGCCGGTGACGTTGTCCTGAAGCCCATGACCGAAGAAGAGCTGTAGTCTTTGCTTTTTTAGCCGCCCCTCTCTACAAGCCCCGCCCCTCACTACGATGCCGGGTCGGGACTCGTCGACACACGTTGCAACTGCATAGCGGCATGCTGGGTCCCCCTTTGGGGCCAGGCCGTTCACCTCTCGACTCTTCCCTCGATCCTGACGCCGCGCATGATTCGACCGTGGCGCAGTAAGATCGAGTGATATGGCGACAGCAGAGAAGACCAAGGGCGGGCTCGAGGATATCGTCGCGACCTCGTCAGCCATCTGCTACTTGGACGGCGAGCGTGGCGTGTTGGCGTACTGTGGATACGACATTCACGACCTGGCGAAGTCGGCAACGTTCGAGGAAGTCTGTTACTTGTTGTGGCACAGGCGTCTGCCCACACGCGCCGAGCTCGGCGATCTGCAATCACAGCTTGCCAGCGCGCGCGCGCTGCCGGAGCCTATCGTGCGTCTCATGCGGAGCCTGCCGCCCGTGGACGGCATGGACGCGCTTCGCACGCTGACCTCCGCCGCGGCCCACTACGATCCGGAAGCCAACGACGCGACAGCCCAGGCACAATACCGTAAAGCGGTGCGCCTGACGGCCCAGGTGGCGTCCATCGTGGCCACGTGGGGCCGCCTTCAAGGTGGGGGCGGGCCGATCGGTCCGGATCCCGCGATGGGTCACGCCGCCAACTTCCTCTACATGCTTACCGGTGAGCGGCCCAACTCCACCGCGATCCGGGCGTTCGATGTGGCGCTCACACTGCACGCCGACCACGAGCTCAACGCCTCGACGTTTGCGGGCCGCGTGGCTGCGGCGACGCTGACCGACATCTACTCGGCCGTGGTCGCGGCCATTGGGACGTTGAAGGGCCCGCTGCACGGCGGCGCGAATGCTGAAGTGATGAGGATGCTGCTCGAGCTGGGAGAGACCGCTAGCGGCGAGCGCATCGACGAGTTCATCCGCGGCAAGCTCGCGCGCAAGGAGAAGATCTCCGGGTTCGGTCATCGCGTCTACAAGACTGAGGACCCTCGCGCCACGCATTTGAGGCAGATGTCACGAGATCTTGGCAAGCGCGCTGGCGGCACCGCGTGGTTCGACATGTCGCAGCGCATCGAGGCGCTGGTCAAAGCGGAAAAGAAGCTCAATCCGAATGTCGACTTCTATTCCGCCTCCATGTACTACACGCTCGGAATCCCGATCGACCTCTATACGCCGATCTTCGCTGTCAGCCGCATCTCCGGGTGGACCGCGCACATCCTCGAGCAGTACGCGAACAATCGGCTCATTCGTCCGCGGGCTGACTACATAGGGCCTGTATATCCGCAGCGATTCGTCCCACTCGAACAGCGCTAGCGACACTTGCCAAGACAGCGCAGGGCAGCACGTCTCGATGTACAATGTACATCATGAAAGCCTATAGAGTTGCCGAAGCAAGGGCGCGTTTCGGCAATCTCCTCGACGAGGCCGAACGTGGCGACACGGTCCTCATCGAACGCAACGGGGTCCGGTTCCGGCTCGACGCCGAACGACCGGCCGCGTCGCGAGTCAAGACGAGCGCATTGATCGACTACGTCCACCCGGAGGTCGCAAGCGGGACATGGACGTGGGCCAGCGGCCCTCGCGGTCTGCGATTCCGTTCACGACGCCCTCGCTCGTGATTCTCCTCGACACCAACGCGCTCATTTGGTTGCAGCAAGGCCATCGTCGAGCGCGCCCATTGAGTCGGTCGCCACGTGTGTACATCTCGCCGGTCAGTGTCTTGGAGCTTCAGTTTCTGGTTGAGGCAGGCAAGCTTCGGTTCAGCCAGAGCGGATCGCTGGCCGCGATCGTGTCGGATGAACGGTGGGCCCTGGACGAGCCGCCGTCAGGGCCGTGGTTTGCCGCCGCGGCCGAGCTCGGCTGGACTCGCGATCCGTTCGACCGTCTGATCGTGGCGCACGCGAGACTTCGTGGTTGGAGACTTGCAACAGGCGATGATGCCTTGATCAAGCGTGTCGGGCCTGCCAGTACGCTCCCGCTGTAAGGCATAATCACCGTCTCGCATCTCGATGGATCAACAACACATACGGAACTTCTCCGTCATCGCGCACATCGACCATGGCAAGTCGACGCTCGCCGATCGTTTTCTGGAGCTCACCGGGGCGCTGCAGGCCCGGGAGATGGAAGCGCAGGTCCTCGACGCGATGGACCTCGAGCGCGAGCGCGGGATCACCATCAAGGCTCACCCGGTGCGCCTGAACTACAGGGCCAGGAACGGTGGGCAATATGTCTTGAATCTCATCGACACGCCGGGTCACGTCGACTTCGGCTACGAGGTGACGCGGTCGCTCGCCGCGTGCGAAGGCGCCCTGCTCCTCGTCGATGCCTCACAGGGCGTGGAGGCGCAGACACTGGCCAACGCTTACCTCGCCGTCGAGAACAATCTCGAGATCATTCCGGTCATCAACAAGATCGACCTGCCCAGCGCCCAGCCGGATGAGTGCAAGCGTCAAATCGAGGACATCATCGGGCTCGACGCGTCCACGGCGATGCTTGCCAGCGCGAAGGAAGGCACAGGCACTCTCGAAATTCTCGAGGCGATCGTAGAACGGTTTCACCCGCCGCTCGGCGACGCGGAAGCGCCCCTCAAGGCACTCATCTTTGACTCCTGGTACGACGCGTACCGTGGTGTCGTGATTGTCGTACGCGTGATCGACGGCATGTTGAGGCCGAAGATGAAAGTTCGGCTGATGGCCACGGCGCAAGACTTTGAGGTGGATGGTCTCGGAGTCTTTTCGCCTAAGGCCACGCCGGTGGACGAGCTCGGTGTCGGCGAGGTCGGGTTTGTCGTTGCAAACATCAAACGAGTGGCAGACGCGAAGATCGGCGATACCGTCACCGAGACCAATCGACCGACCGAGGAACCCTTTCCCGGATTCAAGGAACTGAAGCCGATGGTCTTCGCGGGTTTGTACCCGGTCGAGGGCCATCAGTACCGGAGAGCTTCGCGACGCCCTCGAGAAGCTGCGGCTCAACGACGCATCGTTTTTCTATGAACCAGAGACGTCGGCTGCGCTGGGCTTCGGGTTTCGCTGCGGCTTCCTTGGGCTGCTTCACATGGAGATCGTCCAGGAGCGTCTCGAACGCGAGTACAACATGGACCTGGTGACGACGGCGCCGGGTGTGTTGTACCGTGTGACGACGACCGACGGTGAAGTTCAGGAGATTGACAGCCCAGCAAAGCTGCCAGACGCCGGCCGCATCGTCAAACTCGAAGAGCCGGTGATCACGGCCACCGTGCTGACACCATCCGCGCATGTGGGCGCGATTCTTCAGCTCTGTCAGGACAAGCGTGGCATCCAGAAGAAGCTCGAATACCTCAAGTCGGACCGCGTGCTCATCACCTACGAGCTGCCGTTCAACGAGGTCGTGCTCGATTTTTATGACAAGCTGAAGACGCTGTCGCGGGGGTATGGCTCGCTGGACTATCACGTGACCGGCTACTGGGAGTCACCGCTCGTCAAGCTGGACATCCTGGTCAATGGCGAACCGGTTGATGCCCTGTCGATCATCGTCCACCGGGATGCAGCCTACGAACGCGGTCGCGCACTGGCATCGAAAATGCGCGAGCTCATCCCGAGGCAGATGTTCGAAGTGGCGATCCAAGCCTCGATAGGCAATCGTGTCATCGCCCGAGAGTCGGTCAAGGCACTGCGCAAGAACGTGCTCGCCAAGTGTTACGGCGGAGACATTTCTCGAAAGCGCAAGCTCCTCGAGAAGCAGAAGGAAGGGAAGAAGCGCATGAAGCGGGTCGGCCGCGTCGAGATTCCGCAAGAAGCGTTTCTCGCGGTATTGAAGATGGGGACCGAGTGATGGCCAACGTACCAGCCCGGGCGACGAGTCCACCTGCAGAGTACCCGCAAGAGCACCGCGCGGGAATATTTCGAGTCGATTTGTGTCGCCGTCATCCTCGCGCTCTTCGTGAGAACCTTCATTGTGCAGGCGTTCAAGATCCCCACCGGGTCGATGGAGAACAATCTGTTGATTGGCGATCACCTGCTCGTCAACAAGTTCGTGTTCGCTCCGACGCTGTCGTCCTCGGAAAAGACGCTCCTGCCGATCGACCCGATTCGCCGCAGCGACATCGTGGTGTTCAAGTATCCCGAAGAGCCAGAGCGCGACTTCATCAAGCGCGTGATCGGGTTACCGGGAGAGACGGTCGAGCTTCGCAACAAGAAGGTGTACATCAACGGCAAACCGCTCGAGGAGCCGTACGTCCATTTCCTGTTTCCACCGGAAGAAGGCGTCCCGTCCGATGTTGCGGCGACCGATTTCGACGTGCGGCGCAACTACGGCCCAGTGACGGTGCCGGCCGACCACTACTTCATGATGGGCGACAATCGCGACAACTCGCAGGACAGCCGCTACTGGGGCTTTCTCCCACGCAGTTACGTAAAGGGAAAGGCGCTTTTCGTCTACTTTTCCTTTGGCGAGGCCGGAACTGGCGGCCTGTCTGGCCTACTCGGCAACGTACGTTGGAGCAGGCTTTTTCATCAAATTCACTGACAACGGCCGCATCGCCGCGTGTACGGCTAAAGGTCTGTCGGCGGTGGGCCGAACGTACCCATAGGGACCGGACACGACAATGAGGACCATCATCAAGCTTCTGATCGCCGCTGCAGTGCTCAACGCTGTGGTGCGTGGCGGTATGGTGGCCCTGAGCTACTACCAGTTCGAGGACGCCGCGCAGCAGGCCGTCTTGTTCGGCGGCGAAGCCACTGTCCCGCAATTGAAGGAACAGATTCTCCAGCGTGCCGTTGACTACGGCGTGCCTATCACGCCGGACGGCCTCACGATCCGCCGAGACGGCACGTTGACGGTCGCGGATGCGACCTACATCGAGCAGATACAGCTCTTCCCTGGCTACCGCTATCCCGTGACCTTTTCCTTCAGTGTCGATGCGCGGCGGCTCAACACCGGCGCCGCTAGAACGACGACCACGCCCTGAGCTCGATTCGGGTTGCCCTTCAGTAGAGGCCCGGTACCATCCTGGCCGTGTGTCTCTTGTACTCCTCGTACTCGGGAAACGCGGCTTGCAGCACGCTTTCCTCATTGCGCATGCGCAACAACTGGCACCAGCCATGCGCAGCAAAGATCAGCAGGGCGAGGCCAGCCACTCGTGGCGGCCACAGGAACGTCAGCGTCACTCCGACGACGGCGAGCTCCTCGAACAGATAGACCGGATGCCGAACGACGCGGTACGGGCCCGCTGTGACCAGGCGGCGCGCCTCGGCCATGATGCTGGCGGACCGGCTCAAGTAGCTGAAGCCGTACGCGGACAAGATGTTGCTAATCGCGATGCACGTGAAAGACGCGATGTTGAGTAGCGCTGATTCCTCGTACCGCGGCAGCAGTCCAAACATGGTCGGCAAGAACGTGCCGCAGATAGCTACCACCCGCGCCCCGACTCCAGGAGCCTTTGCGAGCGGCCTGAGGCGGACGATGAAGAAGAACAGTAAGAGCAGCAGAAACGTTACAAACGCCAGTCTCGATGCGACGGCGGTTGCAAATACCCACGTTGACAGTGCGTCGTGGGGCCCCTCGATGAACGTGAGTAGATTCTTGACGTTCGTGAACAACAGGAAGCCAGTCCATACGAGTCCGATCCCGCGCGTGGCGACATCCCACGCAGGACTCCACATCAATCGATGGATCGCCGGTGAAAGGCCGGACTGATCGCGCTGGTCAGGAGTATCGACGGTGGGCTGGTTCAGCCGGGGCGCTGGCATTCATCGGTAATATCGGCCGATGCGCCCTGCTGCTGTTGTTGCTGTTGTTGCTGAGATGCGACCCCGCCCCCATCGACGACGGGAGCGTTGGCATCGCGTGACATCCAAGGCGTAAACGGCAAGAGATCGCCGGAGATCGCCGAGCTGACTGGCCCGATTCGTACCGCCACGCTCAGCTCACTACGAACCGCGCTCAACCCCTTGTAGACGCCCCGGGTCGGCGGCACGTCGGCATAGTCGCGACCAATAGCGACACGGATGTGCCGGTCTCCGGCGAGCAAATTGTTGGTCGGGTCGAGTCCTACCCAACCGAGCTCGGGCAGCCACGTTTCCACCCATGCGTGGGTGGCTCCCTCACTCGATCGATCGTTACTGGCCGTGTCACGGAACAAGTAGCCGCTCACGTAGCGTGCCGGTACGCCGAGCGGCCTGACCAGGGCGATGAAGATGTGCGCGAAGTCTTGGCAGACACCACGACGTGAGTCCAGCGTTTCGTCGATGGGCGAGTCGACGCGTGTGCTGTGCGGTGTGTACTCGAAGCGCTTGTACATCTCAGCCATGAGGCGCCGCAGCATGACGATTGGATCGTTCCCTCGGGCAAGACGGATCTCACGCATGAACGTGTCGAGAGGTGCACTCGGTCGAGCGAACGCGCTTGGCGTGAGGTACTCCAGGAATTCGCCGGAACCGGCCAACTGGTCGAGCTGCGTCCAGCCGCCAGGGCCCATCCGGTACGGAAGCGGTTTCAGCCCGTCACAGTCGACGAGCGCTTCGGACGTGACGGTCAGGCGAGAGTGGCGCCCGGGAATGTTGAAATGATGCACGGCGTTCCCGTCGTGATCGTGGTACATCAACACGCGTGCTCCGGGGTTAGTCGTCAGCGCGAAATGCAGACAACGCTGCGGCCCCTCGGTGCGCGGCTGCATGCGTGTCTCCATGATGCTTTCGCTGATAGGCGATTCGTACGCGAAACGCGTCACGTGACGAATGTTGTACCTCATTCGGCTCGTGCTCCTGCGTGCCACCCAGATGCCGTAGCACCGAGATGACCCTGTGGCCTGTGGTTCATGCTGGCAGCGCCGCCTCGATCGGATAGCTGGTGTAGGTCTGGTAGAGCACCGAGTGAATCTGGCTGCATTGACGGCCGATGCCTGCAAGATATCCGTGTGGATCGTCGCTCAGGATCTCGTCCACTTGACCGTAGTCGAGCGATGCGTGGAGCCGTCCTGCCAGCCGCTCAACGCGTCCGCCGGCTCCACGGCCGCCCCATCGCGCGAGCGCCAGCAACGACGCCTCAACACTGGCCGCTGCGAATCGCACCGATCGCGGGAAGTCGGCGTTGAGGAGCAGGAACTCAGCCACACGCTCCGGCCGAACGTCTGCGGTGTAGTGGCGGCAGTAGGCTTCGAGCGCGGAACACGATCGAAGCAACGCGACCCATTCAACTTGGTCCAGCGGCAACTCTGACGGCTCGGAGGCGCTCGCGACGAAAGTGTCGAGCAGCGATGCCGTGGAGCTGGCGCGCTCCAGGAAGCGGCCAACCTGCAGGTATTGCCAGCCCTCGCCGTGCTCCATCGTCGCGTCGGTCGTGCCCTGGAACAGCAGGATCCCATCGATGACCGAGCGCGCGAGGTAGTGCGTCCGTCCGGTCCGCTCTGCGTCCTCCCGAACACTCTTCAGGTCAAGGAACAGCTCATTGAGCTGGTTCCACATGTCGGAGCTGATCTCCTCGCGAACCTGGCGTGCGTTCTCGCGGGCGCTGGTCAGGCAGGACATCACTGAACTGCGATTCGACATGTCGAAGAACGCCACGTCGGCAAACGAGGCGCCGGAGTCGCCTGCGTCCGTGGCCGAAAGTCCAAGACTGCCGTACAGGCGCTCGATCGCCCCGCCGCCGGTCGTTGGCGCCCTGCCGAGGCCCAGATCGACGGCGACGTCGGTCAATCGCGCCGTGTGCTCGGCGCGTTCGAGATACCGGCTTATCCAGTAGAGCGAATCGGCCACGCGGGAAAGAAGCATGTTCGAACTCTAGTCAAGTAGCACCCACGTATCCTTGCTGCCCCCGCCCTGCGACGAGTTCACGACAAGCGATCCTTTTCTGAGTGCGACACGTGTGAGTCCTCCGGGGACGATTGTGACGCGGTCGCCGTACAGGACGTAAGGCCGCAAATCCACATGCCTCGGCTCGATACGGTCCTCCACGAAGCACGCGGCGCGTGAAAACGCGAGCGTGGGCTGCGCGATGAAGTTGCGCGGCTCAGCCAGAATCTGCTCGCGAAACGTGTCTCTCTCCTTGGCCGTGCTGTGCGGCCCGATGAGCATCCCGTATCCGCCTGACTCGCCCACGGACTTGACGACAAGACTGTCGAGGCGCTCGAGCACGTACTTGCGGTCCGACGGGTTGCCCATCAGATACGTGTCCACGTTCTGAAGAATCGGTTCTTCCGACATGTAGAAGCGGATGATCGCTGGGATGTAGGCGTACAGAGCCTTGTCGTCGGCAATTCCGGTACCGATCGCGTTGGACAGCGACACGTTGCCCGCACGATAGGCATTCAGCAGTCCCGCCACGCCAAGATGTGAATCGGTACGAAACGCGAGCGGATCCAAAAAGTCGTCGTCCACACGACGGTAGATGACATCCACTCTGCGCAGGCCTGATGTGGTGCGCATGTACACGATGTTGTCGTGAACGAGGAGGTCGCGGCCCTCGACGAGCGGCACTCCCATCTCGCGTGCGAGAAATGCGTGCTCGAAGTACGCCGAGTTCCCGACACCTGGCGTGAGCACGACGAACGTCGGATCCGGTCGGCTCGGCGGCGCCAGCGCACGGAGTGTCGCCAGCAATGCCTGGCCGTAGTGGGAAATCGGCTTCACGTTGTAGCGATTGAACAACTCGGGGAAAACGCGCTTGGTAACCTCGCGGTTCGCCAGCATGTACGACACGCCGCTCGGCACGCGAAGGTTGTCTTCGAGAACCACGTACCGTCCATCTTCCAGCCGAACGAGATCAGTGCCCGCGATCGACACATAGATGTCGCGATGCACGTTGACGCCGCGCATTTCACGGCGGTAGTGACGGCAGCTTCTGACCAGGTCCCGAGGGACGATGCCTTCGGACAGGATGCGGCCGTCGTGATAGACGTCCTTCAGGAACAGGTTGATCGCAGTAAGGCGCTGACTGAGGCCGCGCTCGAGAGTGGCCCATTCGCGGGCCGTGATCATCCTCGGCAGCAGGTCAAACGGGAAGATGCGCTCTGTACCCTGCTCGTCACCGTAGACGGTAAACGTGACGCCTTGGGCCAAAAAGGCCTTGTCGGCCTCAACCTGGTACCGGCGTAGTTCCTGTGGAGTCGCCGAAAGCAATTCCTGGAACAGCGCCCGGCAGTGCGGGCGCGGTTGCCCGTTGGCGTCGAACATCTCGTCGTACGCCTTGCCCAGGTCGTACTTGGAGAAAAGCTCTCCCGACAGCGCTGCAGGCAGTGCCGACGGACCCGACGGGAGAGCGACGGCCATCGCCGCGGATCCGAATGGGATGAGACGCCCGGCCACAGCCATCAGACAGTTCTGTTGTATTTCGTTGCCACTCGGACTGAAATGTCTTTCCGTTGACGGCGCCGTCCTTCGATCGGCAGATCGCGCCCGGTTCGGACGATCGTGCGCCTCGCCGTCCACTTCAGGAACCCCGCGTCGACAAGCGCGTCGATCACGAACCGACAGTCGTCTGCACCGAGATTCCAGAGCCGAACGGCCTGTGGCGTCGTCAACTCGAGACCCGGCATCTCCAAGTAATCCCCGCGTATGCGGTCCACCATTGTCGCGAACGTCATGCTCTTGCCAGGAGCAACCCGCGCGCCATCGGCCAGACGCGTGGCTGAGGACCGCATCCGATTCTTGTACCAAGGGTTGCCGTTCTTTTGGTCACGTGGTCGATCCTTCGCGCATGCTACATAGATGTATCAACGTTCGTTTCTTGATACATGCGTGTCAGTATCAGTCGCTGGCATCTTCGCGAACGTTGAGGAATACTTCAGCCATTCGAGGCAGCGTTCTTGCTGCACAGCCGGCCAGCCATGCAGACGACTTCCACGTTCCTCTGGACGCTCGAAGAAATCGGACTTCTGGTTTCGGGAAGCGGCAATCCGTCGGAAACCCTGATCAACGTCGTCAACTTGATTCAGCAGCGATTCCTGACCGACGTCTGCTCGGTGTATCTGCTGGAACCTGATCGTACGACGCTCGTGCTGGCGGCAACCATCGGGCTGCGCGAAGGAAGCGTTGGACGCGTGCGCATGCGCATCACCGAGGGCCTCGTTGGGCTTGTCGCCCAGAAGGTGCAGCCAATCTTCGTTCCCGACGCAACGACACACCAGCGCTTCAAGTACTTTCACGAAGCGGGCGAGGATCCGTACCGAACGTTCCTGGGCGTCCCAGTCGTTGACCGTGGCGTGCTGCAGGGCGTGCTCGTTGTGCAGACCACTGCGGAGCGGACGTTCAGCGACGATGATGTTCGGATGTTTGCGATGGCCGGCGCGCAGCTGGCGCCCATCGTCAGCGAGGCGCGAGCGCTCGGACACTTCCTGGCGCCCATCCATCAGCGGCTTTCCGCGCTGGCGCGAAACCTGTGGTGGAGCTGGGATGACGACACCATCAGCCTCTTTCGCGATCTCGATCCGCTGCTCTGGCGGGAGTGCGACCACAATCCGATCGCGCTTCTGCAGAAGATACCGGTCGCTCAGCTCGAGGCCCGAGCCTCGCATCTCGCCCTTCACGGGCGCATCAACCACGTCTACCGCCGGATGCAGGAATATCTGCAGTCAAAGCATACGTGGGGCGCGCGCCACGCCAGCGTGCTCGGGGCACGTCAAGTCGCCTACTTCTCGGCCGAGTTCGGACTGCACGAGTCGATTCCCATTTATTCGGGTGGTCTCGGCATTCTGGCGGGCGACCATCTCAAGAGCGCCTCTGATCTCGGCATTCCGCTCGTCGGCGTCGGGTTGTATTACGACCAAGGCTATTTTCGCCAGCGCCTCGATGGCGAAGGATGGCAGCATGAGGAATACTTGAACGTAGACAGTCGTCTACTGCCAATCCAGCCGGCGATGCGCAATGGTGCGCCGGTGACCGTCGAAATCGAAACGCGCACCGGTCGTATCGTGGCGCGGGTGTGGAAGATTGCGGTTGGGCGCAACGCCCTTTTGTTGCTCGATTCGAACATCGAGGGAAACAGTCCTGAGGACCGCCTGCTGACAGCCCGGCTTTACGGTGGGGACCGGCGAGTACGAGTGCGTCAGGAACTGCTCCTCGGAGTGGGTGGCGTGAGGGCGCTTGCCGCGCTCGATATCACGCCAGGTGTCGTGCACCTGAATGAGGGACATAGCGCGTTCGCGGTGTTCGAGCTCGTCCGCCTGCGCATGGAAATGGAAGGCATCGATGCCAGCGAGGCAATGCGGCGTGTGGCGGCACAGCTCGTGTTTACCACGCATACGCCGGTGCCCGCTGGACATGATCGATTCGCGCCAAATTTGGTGGAGGAGCACCTTGGTCCGTTGCGCGACTCGCTGGGGATGCCGTACGAGTCCTTCATGGCGCTCGGGCGCGTTCAACCCCACGACGCGAATGAAGAGTTCTGTATGACGGTGCTGGCGCTCAAGACCTGCCGCCGGGCGAACGCCGTCTCGTCGCTCCACGGCCAGGTGTCGCGAGCGATGTGGATTCCGCTCTACCCGGGATTGCGCGATGACCATATTCCCATCGGCCACATCACCAATGGGGTGCACGTGGGAACGTGGCTCGCGCCGCAGATGCGGCAAGTGTACGAGCGGCACCTTGGCGCCGACTGGGTTGACCGGAGCCACGAGCCTGGATTCTGGGAAGGCATTGACGCCGTAGACGATGGCGAGATCTGGGAGGCGCACCAGGCTCTGAAGGCTCGCCTCATCGATTTCGTCAGACGGCGGGCCGTGGCACAGGCGGAGCGCCGAGGGGAGTCGGCGACCACCATCGCCCAGCTTCGGCGGGCGCTAAGCCTCGACGCGTTGACAATCGGGTTCGCCCGGCGGTTCGCCACGTATAAGCGAGCCAATCTGTTGCTGCAGGACCTGGAGTCCCTGACGTCGCTCGTGACCCACGCTCAGGTGCCCGTGCAGGTGATCTTCGCAGGCAAGTCCCACCCGCAGGATGGCCCAGGCAAGGAGGTCCTCCGGCAAGTCGCACAGATGACGCGCGATCCACAGTTTCTCGGAAAGCTCGTGTTCATCGAAGACTACGACGTGAATGTCGGCAGACACCTCGTGCAGGGCGTCGATGTGTGGCTGAACACTCCCCGGCGCCCCCTCGAAGCGTGCGGCACCAGCGGGCAGAAGGTCGTCTTGAACGGGGCTCTGAATCTCTCCGTGCTCGACGGGTGGTGGGCAGAGGCGTATGACGGCCTGAACGGGTTTGCCATCGGTCTCGGAGAGACGCACTCGTCAACGGCCGTTCATGACGTGCGCGACGCGCTGGCTCTGCGCTCCGTCTTGCGCGAAGAGGTGGTGCCCCTCTACTACGACCGTGATCGAGACGGCCTGCCGCGGGAATGGATCGCGCGCATCAAGCGCGCCATTCGAACGCTGGGGTGGCGCTACAGTGCGGACCGGATGGTGATGGACTACGTGTTGAAGTCGTACATTCCGGCTGCGGGAGGCACGAGCAGCGACGTCAGTCGATTCTGACGCTCAGATTGGTCAGATTCACCGACCGGCTGCAAGCTATACTCCCCGGCTGGAGGACTTGCTCACATGATGTTTCTGGTTTCATGGTCTCTGCCAGCGGCGACGTTTCGACCGGCGGTTGCCCGTTTCCTGAAGGCCGGCGGCATGCCTCCCGCGGGTGTCAAGCTCGTCGGCCGGTGGCACGGGATGAGTGGCAAGGGCTGCGCTGTGGTCGACACGGATGACGCCAAGGCCCTCTACGCGTGGGTGGCGGAGTGGTCGGAGTTTCTGCCGCTCGAGACAACCCCGGTTCTGGAAGACGCTGACGCCGGCGCCGTCTTGGGCTCGATCTACAAATAGCAACGGCACGTTGTGCCGACGCCGAAGCTTCCTCAGTGGGTTGTGACGTTCGATGAACGTGGCGCCAGGCTCGACAAGTTTCTCGCCGCGCCCGAGCGAATCGGATCTCGGGCGCGGGTCGTGGCCGCCCTCGAACGCGGCAAAGTGTTCGTCAACGATTCCGAGGCCTCTTCGAGGGACGCGTCATTGCGTCTGGCTCAGGGCGACGTCATCCGAGTCTGGATGGACCGGCCGGGCAGCGCGACACGGCGTCCGGGGGCCTTCGTCTCGTCCGAGCTCCACATCCTCTACGAAGACGATGCTCTGATTGTCCTCAACAAGCCGGCAGGGCTGCTCGCCGTACCGCTCGAGAGGAAGGCCAGCGCCCCATCGGCTTACGAGCTGATCGAGGAACACCTTCGTTCGCACCGTAAACGACGGCCGCTCGTGGTCCATAGGATCGATCGCGACACGAGTGGACTTGTCGTGTTCGCGAAGCACACGCGGGCCCAGGATCAGCTGAAGGGCCAATTCAGGCGACGCGAACCGGACCGCGTGTACTGGGCTATCGTGTACGGCCATCCACAGCCGACTGCCGGGTCGTGGCGGGACCGTCTGGTGTGGGATCAGAAGGCACTCATTCAGAAGCAGACGCATCCGACCGACCCGAAAGGAATGGACGCAATCAGCGATTACCGTGTGCTCGAAACCTTCGAAGAGACTTCGCTCATCGAGGTCCGGCTGCGCACTGGCAAACGCAATCAGATCCGAATCCAGGCACGTCTGCGCGGCCACACGCTGGTAGGCGAGCGACGGTACACGTTCGGGCCAGACGAGATCCGGCCCATTCGATTCTCACGTCAGGCCCTTCATGCCTATCGGTTAGGCTTCAAACATCCCGTCGATGACCGGCCACTCAGCTTCGAGGCGCCGCTGCCGTCCGATTTCGCCGAGCTCCTGGCTCGACTCCGTCGCGCCACGACGTAGGATGGTTCGCTCCTGTCAGCGATGAAGACCGCAGTCAGCTCGGAGATGCAGCCGACGCATGCGGGTGGGATTGTGTACCGCATGCGACTCGGGTCTCCGGAGTTCCTCCTCGTGACCGCGCGGCGAAGGCCGGACCACTGGGTGTATCCAAAGGGGCACATCGATCCGGGCGAGACTCCAGAGGAGGCGGCCGTACGCGAGGTCGAGGAGGAGTCCGGCGTTCACGCGACGATCGTCGAGCTGTTGGAGGACGTGACGGTCGCCTTCGGAGGCCAGTATCAAGTGATTCGGTATTTTCTGATGAGTGTCTTGCGCAACGGCGCATCGGGCGAAGGCCGGCGATCCTGCTGGCTGCCGCCCGATGAGGCGATGGACTGCCTGACGTTTCCCGAGTCGCGTGCGTCTCTTACCAAGGCCCTCGTGGTGCTTGGGCGAGACGGCACGGTTTGAAGAGCGTCTGAGTCACTTCGGTCGAAGGCCGGTCTCGAGTGTGCGACAGGCGAGCACCGCGAGGTCCTCGACGCTCGTTGGCGTGCGTTCGAGCTGACGTCCGACGCCTAGAGTGGCGATGCCGTGGCTCAACGACCACGTGATTTCGGCAAGCTCGATTGGATCGCCGCTCACGATGCGACCTTGCTGTTGCTCGTCGCGAATGGTGTCGAGCAGCAGATTGAACGCCGCGCTGGCGTGCTCGATGAGATCCGGATAGCGATTCCAATCTTCGAGAACCCCTCCGAACATCGTTTGATAATGCGACTGGTTGACCACCGCGAAATGCACGTAGGCCCTCGCCATCGCTTGGAGCGTGTCGAGGCGTTGCTTCGAGGCACTCGCGCGGGCGCTCGAGAGCGCCTCGCACAGAAGCCGAAACCCTTCTGACGCTACTCTGGCGAGGAGCGCTGCCTTGTCATGAAAGTGCCGGTAGAGCGCCGTCCGCGACACGTCGAGGCGCGCCCCGACCTGACGCAATGTGAGCGCCTGCACACCCTCCTCGCGGATCGTTCGGAGCGCTGCCTCGAGCAGGGCCCGTTCGAGGTCGCCGTGGTGGTAGGCTCCTTTGCGCTTTCGCCTCAGCCTGACGGCCATTTCCGGAAAGACTACCCCTTAGTGTTGACATCGTCAACATGTGAGTGGTAGGTTAATGTTGACATTGGCAACATATGGAGGTGCCTATGACAGCAGGACGTCGGTTGCTTGGACGGCTCTGGGATACGGATCGGGCGCTGACTGCGGTGGCGTTTGCCATGCTGGGCGTGTTCGTGGCGTCGGCGACGGGTATGACCATCGATGCTCGACTGATTGGAGGCGCGCCTGCGTGGCTCAAGCCTGCCAAATTCGGGATCTCTACCGCGATCTACTCGTTCACGCTCGCGTGGATCTTCACCTACCTCCAAGAATGGCCGCGGTTGAAGAGAATCGTGGGCCGGACGACTGCGGCTGTTTTCGTCCTCGAGGTTGGGCTCATCACCCTGCAGGCCGCCCGCGGCACGACCAGCCACTTCAACGTGTCCACGCCGTTGAATGCCACGGTGTTTGCGACCATGGGAATCGCAATCCTCGTCCAGTGGGCAGCGTCACTGTCGGTCGCCATCGCGCTCTTTCGGCAGCGCTTTACGGATCGTGCTCTGGGGTGGGCGCTTCGACTTGGTGTCCTTATCGCCGTGATCGGGGCGGTCATCGGCGGGTTGATGACGCGGCCCACAGACGCCCAGCTGGACTCGGCACGAACCGCGCGCATCACTGTGGTCGGCGCGCACACGGTCGGAGCGCCAGACGGAACTCCGGGTCTTCCGGGTACAGGTTGGAGCCTTGCGCACGGTGATCTGCGAGTGCCGCACTTCCTGGGTCTGCACGCGATGCAGATTCTCCCGGCGTTCGCGTTGCTCCTGGGAGGTCTCGTATCAGTGGCGAGACGCACGCGTTTGGTTCTCGTGGCTGCCGTGAGTTACGGGGCACTGGTGGGCATCCTTCTGGGTCAAGCGCTCAGTGGACAATCTGTCCTTACCCCGGCCGGGCCGATCCAGATTGCTTTGTTCACCTGGTTCGCCGCGACCGTGCTGGGATTAGCGTATGCCCTCGCCTCGGGCCGCATGGTCTCTTCTGCCGCCTCGATGAAGGCGCTGGTGTCGTGATGACGGCTGAGGGCGTCTTCTCGATTGCGAACCTGGTGGCCTTGGGGGGATGGATCCTGCTCGTTGTTGTCCCGCGCAATGCTCGAGCTGCCGCGGCGGCTGGCAGGATCATCCCGCTCTTCTTATCGATCGTCTATCTTGTCCTGCTCGGGCTGCACTGGGGCGAGGGGCGTGGAGGGTTTGGCTCGCTTCAGGGCGTTGCGAATCTCTTTTCTAATCCTTGGCTCTTGCTCGCAGGTTGGGTGCACTACCTGGCCTTCGACTTGGTCATCGGTGCGTGGGAGAGCAGCGACGCCATCGCTCGCGGAGTTTCGCGATGGCTCGTCGTCCCGTGTCTGGTGCTCACGTTTCTGTTCGGGCCAATTGGATGGCTCGCGTACGCCATCGCCCGGACGACCGGCACGAGGGGCGACACGGCGGCGACGACCGCCGTGTGACCGTTATCTCCGACCCGAGGTTACGGGCGTTCTCTTTTCGGGCGGTAGCGTTTCTTGAACTCGTTCCGCACGAAGGATGTTGGCCAACCCGTAGTTCCCTTCGTGGCAGGCGTACTCGTAGATCGGTCCCTCGAAGCGCCGCAACGGCATCTCGCCGGACCATGATCTCGTCCACGTGGCCGGGTCCTCGACCGTGAACTCGTAGCGGACCGTGTTGGCGTCCGCGCGTGTGAAGCGCTCGACCACGTGGAGGGAGTCGCTGGCGAAGATGTCCTGCCGCGTGTTCGAAGGAGACCCTCTGAAGTTCGTCTTGTCTGTGAAGTTCGTCGTGTCCACGACGAGCGTCTCGCCTTCCCAGTGACCCCGAGCGTCCCCTGCCAAATAGCGAACGTGCGGTTCGGCGTGCGGCCGGCCGTCGAGAGGAATGATCCGTACGTCGTGCATCATCTCGTGGCGAATGGCGACGGAGTCGCGCGTCTGCAGGATCTGCAGGTTTGCATTGTAGGTGGGCGGCAACATCGGCGGCCCCACGTTCCCCCAGGAGATGCAGCGTTCAGCGAGCGAACGATTTTGCGCGCTGTCGGAAGGCCCCATGCGCTTGCGCGCCTCGAGGCGAGCGGCCTCGCGCTTCTGGGCCTGCGGCACGAGCGGCGGGATTCTCCCATCACGCGGATCGACGATGAGCGACGTCCGCATGTGCGCCTCCTTCGCATAGTTCTCGGCCTGCCAGATCGAGTCATCGTAGTGAACTTCCTCACGCGACTGCGCTTGGAGTTGGTCGAGTCGGCTCTTCAGGAACGCGACGGCTTCCTCTCGAGTGAAGAATTCTTTTTCCCCCAGTCCGGCCGGACGCTCGAGTGGCGTGTACGTGTCGTTGGTCCAGAATCCCTGGAGATCGGGTTGTCCGTCAGCCGTACGCGGCATGGCCCACGCGCGACCGGCGTTGCGCGCGGTCGTCGCGCCTTGGCCGCTCACAGAAACCCACGTCAGTGTGGGAACAGCAATCACCAACGCGGCCAGTGCCACTCGGAATCGACGGCCCATGGGGACCTCCATGCTCAGCAACTCCCAACTTCCAATTCCCAACTCCCAACGCGCCCCCGGAAGACGGTTCATACGGGCGGGTATTCTATCCTGACTGCTGCTTCGTGGTCGTGGAACACGTGGTGGTGCAGGGGCGTGAATCCGCCACTCGGCATCTACTCCGACATTGGTCTGATGGCTGACGCCTGGCATGAACAAGCGGCCCTCGGCAGAGCGTCGAGTGGCCCGTGTAGCATACGCTTCGCTCTCACTTCTTCACCATGTGCGCCCAGCTTTTCTCGTTCTCGAGACAGTAGTAGTCCAGGAGCTCGCTATCCAGCACCAGCGGCTGCGTGAGCTTCACCGTCCAGGGCGCAGTGTAGAATTTCGGATCGTCAATCGTCATCTCGACTTCCAGCGTTCCGTAGTTCGGGCGCCGGATTCTCTCAGTCAGCGCCCCGGTGTTGCCGAGCGGGTTCCCGTTGGCATCGAGCCACAAATCGTCCTTGAAGCCTGTCGTTTGCACGACCAGCGTGTCCCCTTCCCACCTGGCCGTCGAGTAGCCGTTCCAGGTCGGGTTCGGATCCTGCAGCAGGGGCCGACCGTCCGTGAAGATCTGCCGGTATTGCATATTGCGCTCGGTCAGAATGATCACGCGGTCAGGAACCTGAAAGATCCGCTTGTAGTAGTCGTCGGTCCAGATTCTCGGCGCGCCGCGCGGCATGCAATGGACATTGGGATCTTCGTCTTGCGCCGCCGTTCGTCTCTTGACCAGTTCCGCCACGCCCGGCTGATAGGGCAGGCTTCCCTTCAGGGTCGCCGCGATGTTCATGAACTCGCGTGAGAGCTGAAAATCGTTGCAGCGGGCGCCGCAGTTCGCGCGGGTTTCCCAGCCCCACATGCCGCTCAAGTCCGGTTTCCCGTCGGCGGTGCGCGGCGTGCGCGCGGACATGTCCGCCTTTCCGTCCGGCGTACGCGGCACGCCGGACGTGGGGTACTCCAGCCACTGGGCAGAGACGACGCTCGGCACGGCGCCGAGAATCACGAATGCTGCGTACAGGAGATGCCACTTGGCTTTCATGACCTCATATTCTCCTCGTTATCGGTGGGCCTGTCATCATGTGGAAGTCCCCGAGGCGCTTCGTGCTCGCGCGCGGCGGGGCGTATGTGTATGACTTCGAGGTCATCAATCGTGCGGGGACGGCCACGCGCTGATCTGTCTGGTCGCCCGAAGCAGTAACGCGATCCGTGAAGCTATTTTCGCCACCCGGGCGCGATAGCTTTGTAAGACCGATTCGCGTACCGGGGCTGCGAGGCATCGCGGGCTCGCCTATGCGACGGCCGTGGCCTCGATCTCGATGAGGGCGTCGGGATGAAACAGGCTCGTTACGCCAAGCAACGTCCCGGCCGGCTTGCACCCTACGTTCTGCAGCTTGACGCCGACGACCGCCGAGGCAGCGAAAAATGCCGGGATGTCCGTCGTGTAGTAGTTCAGCCGCACCACGTTGGCAAGCGTCAGTCCCGCCTGTGCCAGCACAGTTTCGAGATTGTTCACGGCTTGAGTAAGCTGCTCGACCATGTTGCCGGCATGGATCACGACCCCGTTGCCATCAACAGACGTCTGTCCGGCGCAGTAGAGCACTCGCTGGGCGCCGCGCACGTCCACCGCCTGGGAGAAATTGAACAGATCCTGCCACTGCCAGGGATTGACCGCCTTCATGTCCGCCATCGATTCCTCCGCATTTCCGCTACCGGCTACCAACTAGCCGAGGGACCAGGCCCAACGCGTTTTCCCGCTCGACGCCCTTCAGATCCTCTGGTGTAAAACCACTGCGCTGCAGTCCCTGAACCTGCGGTGCTCCATCGAAGAACGGCGCGTCGGTGCCGAAGAGAATGTGCGAGATAGGCACGAGCGTCTTGAGCGCTTGCATATTGACGGGGTTCGCCGATCCGGCGGTGTCGTAGTAGAACCGGCGCAACTGGTGAAGCCGCGAATTCGGCGCAGCCGTACGCGCGAGATTGTCCGCGCTCATTTCGGCCCCGAGCAGGCGGCCGGCCACTGATGTGATCGTGCCGCCCGCGTGGGAAAAGATGAACCGAATATCCGGATAGCGTGTGGCAGCGTCGCTGACAATCAGGCTGACGATCGTACGGGTCGTATCGGTCGGCCACTCCAGCATCTGATTGGCGACGCGTGGGATCATGTTTTGACAGCACATCGAATCGGTCGGATGCGTGTAGACCACCGACTTCCGGCGGTTGAGCTCTTCGAGCACAGGTGTGAAGGCCGCATCCCCGAGCCAGGTGCTGCCATAGCTCGTCAACACTCCAACGCCGTCGGCCTTGAGCGTGTCGAAGGCGTACTCGATCTCCTGCAGGCTCCCTTGCACGTCCGGCAGCGGCAGCACTGCGAACAACCCGAAGCGGCCTTTGTGGTCGCCCACCATGCGCGCAGTGGCGTACTCGTTCATTTCGCGCGCCAGCTTCCGTGCCTCCTGTGTGTCGCCGAACCAGACGCCCGGCGCGGTGATCGAAAGCATCGCCGTCGCTATGCCAACGCGGTCCAACGACTCGACCGTCCGCGCCGGTGAATAGTCCTTCCAAGCCGCCAGGCCAGGGACTGGAGTGGTAGCGTTCTTGGCGCCCAGCGTGGCCAGGAAGCTCGGCGAGACAAAGTGTTGGTGAATGTCGATTCGGCGCGCGGCGGTCGGGGCCTGCGCCAAGTACGGACGAGCAGGGAAAAGTGAGCTCGCGCCAATCGCCGCCAACGTTGCGAGAAACTGCCGTCTGCCGTCGGTTCGATGTTCCATACGCTTCCTAGATCACTCCTGCATCGTGGACGACCCTGCCGTTCACGACTGTGAGGACCGAGCGGATCTGCCTGATCTGAGCGTCGGGTACCGCGAAGTAGTCGCGGTCGAGCACTGCCAGATCGGCGAGCTTGCCAGGCGCGATCGTACCAATCTTGTCTTCCATTCGCAGAAACCAGCTGTTGCTGCTCGTGAAGAGACGGAGTCCCTCCTCACGCGTGATCTGCTGATCGCCGTTGACTCTGTCGCCGAACGAATTGACGCCTGTCGTGGCGAAGTAGATGTGCTGCCATGGATTGAGCGGCGCGATGTGCACGCCATCGCCGTGGATGCCAACTTGGATGCCGTGGTCGACGATCGTGCGAAACGGCGGACCGACGACGACCTTCGGGTCGGTTGACGTGACCCAGCGAAACGCCCCCATCTGCACGCCGCAGCCAAGAGCACGGAGGCGCGTGAGCAGATCACTCGTCACCTCCGGTACGTGGTGAACCATCCAGCGGAGTTGGGTGATGTCGAACTCCTTGTTGACGGCCTCGTAGGCCTCGACCACCTGGGTCAGCGCCGCCAGATTCTGCACGCTGTTCTCGTTGCGCCACCCAGCCTGGGCCACGAGCCGCTGCGCCTCGCGCCACACCGCGCCGCTGCCAAGGGGAGCGGCCCACTCGCCGATCGAGCCCGTCATCAGCATGTCGTCGCCGAAAAACTGAAATTGCGTTCTAAGCCGCTCCTTCAACTCCGGTAACGCCGGGTCGGCCTGGTTGTGCAGGAAGTTCATCTGCAGCCGGATGATCGTCTTTCCCTCACGATGGAGCGCCAGCCACGGGTCGTACATGCGGTAGTGATCGAGGTTTGAGAGGATCTGGCTTGGGTGAAGGGGCCCTGGAGTGGGGAACAGCACTTCATCGAGATGTGCGGTCAGGCCGACGCTGGCCGAGTACGCCATCGCATCGAGGGTGCTGCGCTTTCTGTCGTCGAACGATTGGAGCCTGCGCAAATGATATAGCGCGCTTGCTGACGGCCCGCCCCCGGCAAAGGCGGCTGCGGCAATCGAGCCATTCTCGGCGACGTTCACCCGCTTGATCTCGGGATGTAGTGGAGCGGCGGCATCGGCGGCATCGAAGAACGCCTTGCCGAGGCTGTTTGTCGCACATGGTCCAGTGAAGCGCTCGTAGAGCAGTACCTGGCCGATCGGGGACGGCCGCGTCGAGCTCCTGCCGCGTTGGCTGGCGTCGCTCGGTCCACTGGTTAGGGTGCCAGCCTCCCATCGACGTGATCCACTGGCCTTCGGGTACGTTTCGTCGTCTCGCCGCGAGCGCCTCTTGCACCTCGCGTATCGACGTCGTGTTTTCCAGAATCGTGTGATGGCCCGGACGATTGGCCAGGCTCACGCTGTGTACATGGCCCTCGACGAGCCCGGGCACTACCGTACGCCCCTTCAAATCGATGACACGCACTCCAGGAACGCGAGCCGGGGTTCGGTCGCCGACCGTCACGAAGCGACCGTTCCGTATCGACACGGTTCTGGCGATGGTGTTCCGGCCGTCCATCGTGTGAATTCTGCCGTTGACCAGCGTCAGCTCCTGACTCGCCGCGCCGCCGGTGCTCGTCGCCTGAGGGGTTTGGCTAGACAGAACGGCCTCTGCGCCGCCGGCTGCGATGGCCACGCCTGTCCCGGCTGCCGTGCCTAGGAATTTTCTTCGCGACAGTGTTCCCACTGGTGCCCGCTCCTCGATGGCCTGGATTTTTCCGGCCCAATCGTACAATGAGCCTCCGCGTAACTGTCATGGCCATTTCCATCGGCGATCGCCTGGGCTCGTATGAAATCCTGGCCACCATCGGCGCCGGTGGCATGGGCGAAGTGTATCGAGCCCACGATCTACGCCTCGGACGGGACGTCGCCATCAAGGCTCTGCCAGACCTGTTCGCTGCCGATTCAGAAAGGGTGGCCCGCTTTGAGCGCGAGGCGCACATTCTCGCCGCCCTGAATCATCCGCACATCGCGGCCATCTACGGGCTCGAACAAGTCAACGGATCGCAATTGCTCATCCTGGAGTTGGTCCACGGCGACACGCTCGCCGATCGGTTGAGGGCTGGACCGTTGCCGCCCTCTGAAGCATTGACCGTTGCACGTCAAATTGCCGATGCGCTCGCGGCGGCGCACGAGAAGGGGATCATCCACCGTGATGTGAAGCCAGCCAATGTCGCACTGACCGCCGCCGGCCAGGTCAAGGTTCTCGACTTCGGCATCGCGAAGGAGGTCGAGTCCAACCCGTCGGCGGACCTTGCCAATGTGCAGACGGTGACGCAGGCGGGTACGAAGGCGGGCGTTGTTCTCGGAACGCCGGCCTACATGAGTCCGGAGCAGACACGGGGAAGGCCGCTGGACAAACGGACTGACATCTGGGCGTTCGGCTGCGTGCTGTACGAGATGCTCACCGCCCAACGGGCGTTCGCTGGAGAGACCGTCTCAGACACCGTTGCGGCTATTCTGGGACTCGAGCCCGACTGGCGCTCTCTGCCTACGTCGACGCCGGCGCGGGTTCGGTGGCTGCTCCGCCGATGCCTCGAGAAGGACTCCAATCGACGGCTCCACGATATCGCGGACGCACGGATTGAGGTCGACGAAGCCTTGTTGGAGCCGTCTCAGTCTGGCCAGGATTCGTCAGCGGGTCAATCCGTACCCACCTGGCGCATCACGATGCGCGAACGCGCTGCGTGGGTTGCCGCGGGCGTATGCCTCGCCGCGTTGGTCACGGTCGCGGCTTTCGGCCGCGTTCGTCTTTCGGAACCATCCGCCGTCGACGCGCGCACCTATCGTTCCTCGATTCTTCTTCCCGAGGACGTCGGCTTCTCAACTTCCCCTGCAGGACGGTTTGCTCTGTCACCGGACGGCCGACGGCTCGCGTTCACGGCGATGGACGGTACTGGGAGATCTCTGCTTTGGGTTCGCTCGCTCAATGCGACAGTTGCCCAGCCGCTCGCCGGAACTGATGGCGCGGCGTTTCCATTCTGGTCGCCTGACTCGCGCTTTGTGGCGTTTCTGGCGCAAGGCAAGTTGAAGAAGATCGAAGCATCCGGCGGTCCGACGACGACGCTGTGCGACGCCTTGTTCAACTCCACCGGCGCGTGGAATCGCGAAGACGTGATTCTGTTCACGCCGGCAGGTGGCGCTCCGCTTCACCGCATCTCGGCTCTTGGCGGTACACCGATCCCCGCTACAAAGCTCGATACGGCAAGCGGAGACGCCCAGCACTGGTTCCCCTTCTTCCTCCCTGACGGGCGCCACTTTCTCTACTTCGTGCTGGGAAGCAAGACCGGTGGAGCAATCGACCCGCGAGCCGTTTACGTCGGCTCGCTCGATTCCGCCGAGCCAAGCAAGCTGGTCCTGCAAGGCGGCTCCAACGCGAAGTACGCAGATGGCCATGTCGTCTTTCTGCGCGGCCGCACACTCATGGCGCAGCAGTTTGACGTCGAGCGACTGGAACTGAACGGCGAGGCAGCGCCTCTCGCAGAACAGGTGCAGGTTCCAGGGGCCGGCGACACGGGAACAGCGGGCGCATTCTCCGTCGCAGACTCCGGAGCTCTCGTCTATCAAACCGGCCTGGATGAGGTCAGATCCCAGTTGGCCTGGTTCGACCGCGAGGGCAAGCAGAGCGGGCTCCTGGGAGATCAGGCGGATTACACCGATGTAACTTTGTCCGCGGACGGACGGCGGGCCGTCGTGAGCGTCCTCGATGCGGCGCGCGGCGGGCGCGACCTGTGGATCTACGACGTGGCCCGGGGCCTGCGCACACGCTTTACATCCGACGCCGCGGACGAGATTGGGCCGGTCTGGACGCCCGACCTCAGCCGCGTGATCTTCGCGTCAGGACGAAAGGGCGGTTTCGACGTGTATCAAAAGCAGTCGAGTGGATCCGCAAACGAGGAACTCCTGCTCGAAGAGACTCTCGGTGAGTTTCCCGAGAGCCTGTCGCCGGACGGCCGATTCCTGCTCTACGTCTCGGGCAGCGGAACGCTGAGAAGGAGCGATCTATTTGTGTTGCCGCTCGGAGGGGAACGCAAGCCTTTCCCCTTTCTGAACACTCCGTTCGTCGAAACACAGGGCCAGTTTTCGCCTGATGGCCAGTGGATCGCGTATAGCTCGAGCGAATCAGGACAGTACGAAATCTACGTGGCGCCCTTCCCAGGACCAGGAAATCGTTGGAGAGTATCTCCGGCAGGAGGCAGTTGGCCGAGATGGCGGCGAGACGGGCACGAGATCTTCTATCTGGCGCCCGGCAATGCACTGACCTCGGCGACCGTGAGCGCTCAGGGTTCCGACTTCAAGGTTGGTGTGGTGCGGCCCTTGTTCAAGGTGCATCCTCGCCCACTGGTGCGCCTCGATGCGTTTCCCTTTGATGTTGCGCCCGACGGCCAGCGGTTCATCGTGAACTCGTTCGTCGAGGAGACCGCCTCGACCGCGATAACTCTGATGGTCAACTGGACCGCAGCACTAGGCAAGTAGAATGCAGAACCCTTCGGCGTGCATCCAACACGCCGGGCCGGTCTCGTGTCGATCTCGCCTCAATCGGCTGAACTGGGGAAACGGCGAGCGCATCAATGCCTTCCCGAGAAGGTCGTTCATGGTGTCATCACGGAGACCGACGCCAGAGTAGATGGCCGTCATTGTCAAAGGTCGTGCCGCAAAGTCTGAGTCACTTGCCTTGGTGAGGAGCGTCATGAATCCCTTTCCGATGGGACCCATTGCCGGAAACGTCGCCGTAAGCGGGAGCACCATCCGGCCAGTTGGCGTCAGTGCATCGAGCCATGTCAACTGGGGGTGCGTGACTCCTGCGTTGACGAGAATCGCGTCGAACGACTCGCCGAGTGGTCCCTTCCCATCGCCGTGCCGAGTCTCGACCCAGGGTATCGATTCCAGATTCGCGCGTGCGGATGACGCCAGCTGTTCGTCCACCTCGATGACCAGCACGCGTCCTAAGGAACCGACAACGTGGGCCATCATCGCTGAGTAATAGCCGAGTCCGCCACCGATGTGCAGTACACGACTGCCTGGACTCAAATTCAGTGCGTCGATCGACGCGCAGACGATGCCGGGCGCCCCGTTGTAGAGTTGCCGGGTCGCATCGATGGCGATCGAGCAGTTGTCATAGACGTGGCTCGGATCCGCATCCGGCGTCGAGCGCGGCCCCGCCACATCTCTTTCTCCTCGGATCAGCCACGGCCCCGGTGGAAGGAAATACTCGCGTGCGACGACCGCCAGCGCCTCAACTAGTGCGGGAGTTCTCAACTTCGCGGCGGCTTCGATTTCTGCGGCGAACGCGCGACGACGTGAAACGAGATCAGTCATTGTTCGACTCCTGAATTTGCACTGAATGTGGCGGTGTGTGTCGCGCCGGGATGGCGCGCTGACTTGCCAGGTGGGACGAGACGAGCGGGCTGAAGCCCCCTCGCTACGTTGTCGTGAAGCTAGTTCCTGTCGCCATCCTGCGGGTCGGCCGCGTTGCGGTCTCCAACCGCCGGCGGGCGTGGGGCCCTTGCAGCGGGGAGCGGAACGCCGAGGATGTCAGCAATCGCCTGCGCTGTGCTCTGTTGCACGACCGCAGCCCGGCCGTCGAAACCGAATCCGCCTGCCAATCCCAACGCGGTGTCGAGCGCGGTGAACCCGCGCTTGTCCTTCACGTCCAGCTTCGCTCCGTTCTGGTGCAGAAACAGAACGACGTCCGTCAGGCCCCACAACGCCGATCCGTGGGCGGCTGTTCGGCCGAGACTGTCCACCCCATTGACATCGGTGCCGGCCGCGATGAGGAGGTTGATCGACTCGATCGCATCCTTCTGCGTCTTGTTACGTCCGGTCATGTCCTCTTCACGCGTGGCGACATTGGCCGCCATCATGATCGCATTCACGCCGTTGCGAGTCACCGCTTTCGGGTTTGCGCCCTTCTCGAGCAACAGCGCAATAACCGGAGTGTCGCCCGCCTTGGCCGCGCGCAGCAGCGGCGTCGTCCCGGCGCCGAGCACGCCATCCCCCCCGCGATCGAGCTTGGTGCGGTAGGGGATTTGCTGCCTGAGCGCCGCGTCAACGTTCGCGCCGCGCTGGAGCAGCAACTGAACGATGTTCAGGCTGGAAAGTGTGTCGTCGGTTTCCTTCGGCGCCGGTCTGTTCGAAGATGGAATCGTGTGCGCGTCAACGGCCGCCCACAGCGGCGTTCGGCCGACGTTGTCGGGCATGTTGACGTTGATGCCGCCTTCAATCAAAACCTCGGCAACGTCGAAGTGTCCGTTCATCAGCGCGATCACGAGCGCGGTGTGGCTCTCCGGATCGACGATGTTGACGTCTGCGCCTGCTGAGAGGAGTACCTTGGCGCAATCAACGCATCCTTGGCGCGCGGCAAAGATGAGCGGTGTCAGTCCGCCCGGCGGCAACCACTTTTCCCGCGGCTCCGCGGTGCGCTGGCGCTCCCAGTTCACAATCATCGAGCGCGCGTTGACGTCGGCGCCGGCTTCAATGAGTATCCGCATCATCGCTGGATGCCCCTGAGCAGCAGCCCACATCAGTGGTGTCTGACCGCGCCAGCTCTCGCCAGCGTCGATCGACGCCCCGTGTACAGATCAACACCTTCGCGGCGTCCGTCTTGCCCGCGCGGGCGCACGTGTGCAGCGCCGTTTCACCCTGGGGCCCGGTTGCGTTCGCGCTGACTCCGGCTTTCAACAGGCGCTCGACGATCGCTGCGCTGCCACTTTCGCAGGCAAGCGAGATCGGCGTCACGCCGTACCGGTTTGCGGCTGTTGCATTCGCTCCTGCTCGAATCAGCCGGTCCACGAGCGCCACGTCGTCATTGCGGATTGCCCAGTGGATCGGCGCGGTGCCGTCTGGTTCGGCGATGTTGGGATCGGCGCGCTTCTGTAACAGCGCAATCGCCGCCGCGCTGTTGCCAGACTTCACGGCGTTCACCAGCCGCGTGTCCCTGACGCTCGTGCTCTCGGCCGCAAACGCGCCGGAAAGCGGCAGCAGTGCGACTAGCGACAACAGGTTGAAGGTCTTTCTGTGCATAGTCTGTTCCGGGCCGCCCACAAGGCGACTCCCACACCTGATCCTGATCCCTGATCCCGATCCCCGATCCTCCGATCCCCGATCTACAGATTCTCCAGTGTCCCCGAGCTGTCGCCGAGCGACTCCTGCCTCACGCCTACCTTGTCGAGCATCGAGACGAGCAGGTTCGTCATCGGCGTGCGATCCGGATAGCGGAGGTGGCGCCCGCCCTTCATCTTGCCAGCCGCTCCGCCCACAACGAGATTCGGCAGCGGGAAGTGATCGTGCGCGTTGCTGTTGCTCATGTTGCTGCCGTAGAGAATCACCGAGTGATCGAGCAGCGTGCCGTCGCCGTCTGGCGTACCTTGCAATTTCTCGAGGAAGTGCCGGAACTGGTTCGTGTTGAAGGTCTGAATCCTGACATTCTTTTCCATTTTCTCTGCGCGGTTCTGATGGTGCGAGATGGCATGGTGGCCGTCGGTGACGCCAACCTGCGTGTAGGTCCGGTTGCTGACCTCGCGCGACACCATGAACGTGACGACTTTCGTGATGTTCGCCTGGTAGGCAAGCGCCATGAGGTCGTACATCAGCGTGACATGCTCCTCGAAGTCGAACGGCACACCAGCGGGGCGGGTCGGAAGCAGCAGCTCCTCGTCGCCCTGACTTTTCTCGGCGCGCTGGATTCGTCGCTCGATTTCTCGAATGTTCTCGAGGTACTGGCTCATCGTCTGACGGTCTGACGGCCCGAGCCGAAGCTGTAGACTCGCTGCCTCCTTGGTGATCGCATCGAGGATGCTGCGGTCCTCCTGAATGCGTGTGAGCCGCTCTGCCGCGCTTCCGCCCGAGCCGAACATCCGCTCGAACACCTTGCGTGGATTGATTTCCATCGGCATCGGCGTCGTCGGCGTCCGCCACGACAGCGTGTTCATGTAGATGCAGCCGTAGTCGCGATCGCACGAACCGATCAGGCCTGAGTGATCTTCGGTGGCCAGCTCCATCGATGGGAGAGGTGTATCTTGCCCGATCGCCTGTGCGGCGATCTGGTCCGCCGTCACACCGGCATACGCGTCGACGCCTTGTGTTGCTTTCGGTCGCACGCCGCTCAGCCACGTTGTCGGACTGAGGGAATGCACCGCCGTTGTGTCAGCGGCCTTGTGGCCGAGCCCGGTCACGACGTTCAGCCGACCGCGAAATGGCTCGAGGGGTTTGAGAATGGGTGTGAACTCGAAGCCCGCGCCCTCGGTGGCAGGCGTCCACTTGTCCATGATCGCGCCGTGCGGCACGTACACGAACCCAAGGCGCGTCGACAGCGTTGCGGCGGTCTGCCCGAGGAGCGTGCTCGCCGGAACCATGGAGTCGAGCAGCGGAAGAGCCAGCGTGACGCCCATCCCTCGCATGAACGTTCGTCGCGGCAGGTGCTTCTTTGTGATGAACATTTCTATCTCCGAATGGGCCGCCTAAGAGCGGCCCCCACGACTATGGGCCAAGGCGCCCACCGGGCGCAGCCACCACCGCCTCGCTAGACTGCGCTTTCTTCATCTGGAACTGGTCGCTCTTGACGATGCCAAGGACAATCGACGAGAAGCGGTAGTTCTGCTTGGCCGCGTTGCGAGCGACGGTGCGTACGAGCGGCCTGTCCGAGTACTCGAGACCACGGCCGAGACCGTACGTCATCAGTTTGTCCGCCACTGTACGAACGAACATCTCGGGCTGTCGCATCATCGCTCGTCGAAGCGCGATCGGTCCATCAACTCGTGTCCCATCAGCGAGCTGCCCTGCGGGATCGACAGGCCCCCCAGGCTCCTTCACGCGCCACTCGCCGATGCCGTCGAAGTTCTCCAGGGCAAAACCCAACGGATCCATCACGCGGTGACAGCTCGCGCATGCGGGGCTCGCGCGATGCTGCTCGAGCCGTTCGCGAACCGACTTCGGTTCCACGCCATGCTCGTTCTCGTTGAGGGCCGGGACGTTGGGCGGCGGCGCCGGGGGCGGAGTGTCGAGAATGTTCTCCAGGATCCACTTTCCCCGCAACACCGGCGATGTTCGATTCGGGTATGACGTGATCGTGAGAATGCTGCCTTGACCCAAGAGACCACGCCGCGCCTCGCTCGTCAGCGTCACCCGGCGGAAATGGCTGCCGTACACATTCGGGATTCGATAATGTCGCGCGAGCCGCTCGTTCACGAACGTGTAGTCGGCGTTCAGCAGATCGAGCACGCTTCGGTCGTCACGCATGACGCTCTCGAAGAAGAGCTCCGTTTCTTGTCTGAACGCCTGGCGGAGCTCGTTGTCGAAATTCGGGAAGTCTCCCGGCGTCGGAATGTGGCTCTTCAGGTTCCGCAGCATGAGCCATTGGCTGGCGAAGTTGTCGACAAGCGCCCGCGACTTGGGGTCCGCGAGCATGCGGCGCACCTGTCTCTCGAGCACCGCCGGTTGACTCAACCTGTCCTGTAACGCAACGCTCAGCAGCTCGTCATCGGGGATCGAGCTCCACAGGAAAAACGACAGGCGCGACGCCAACTCGAGGTCGCTGACGGGTTGCGCCTGGCCCGGCGCTACCGGTTCGGTGCGAAAGAGGAACTTCGGGTTTGCCAAGATCAACCGCAAGCCCTGCTCGATGCCGGTTTCAAACGTCCCCTTCTTCCGGCCGGATTCATACATTTCCAGAATCGGGGCCATGTCGTCGGCGGTGACGGGACGTCGGTAGGCACGCCGGGCCAGGTTCGTCAGCACTCTTTGCGCGCAGGCTGCTTCCGGCAAACTCTGCGTCGGCCGGCACGTGAAGATTCTCTGACGGCTGGGCGTGTCGCCTGGGCCCGAGCCGTCGTACGGCCCCGTGACGTTCACGTGGTCGATCTGCGGTATGCCGTTCATGTTCTGCAGGTCGTGGTCGCGTTCGTGGGGTTGCAGCGGTTCGTCTGATTCCGCGGAGTTTCTGCGGACAAAGGTGACCCCCACCATCCGCGGACCCGCCTTGACCCTTACGCGCGTCTTGAGACGCTGATCGATTTTGTTCGCTGCTTCGGACATGTTCACGTCGGACGCCCGGTTGTCATCGTCCCCGCCAACCTTCGCCGCGAAGACCCGCTCACCGTCGATCGAGATCTCGAACTCGTGCCCGAACTCCAGGCCTTTCATATAGCCGACGATATTCCGGAGCAGAACGACGCTGAATTCGTACTCCGCGTCCTGTGGGAAGTTGTGCCGGAACAACAATCCGCCGCGCGTGCCGAGTGGGAGCCCCTCCACGTGTTCTTCCTGCGAGTCGTCTGGCGGAATCCTGTACTCGAGCCGGATGACCTCGTTGTCGGAGCCAATGGCGAGACTGCTGATCTTGCGAGCGGCCGAGAGGTACTGTTCGAGCAGCGATGGTGAAACGCGCAGGACGCCAGCGATATTGTCGAATCCGTGGCTCTCATCGTCGGCCGGCAACAGGGTGGTAACGTCGACTTCGAGATTCAGGAGATCTCGCACCGCATTGCCGTACTCGGTCCGGTTGAGTCGATGGACGGGCTTATGGCCAGTGTCGGGGTTCAGGAGGGCGTTCCGATCGAGCGTGTTCTCGAGCGCCGACGTGAACGCCTCGAGCGTTGCATTGTCCGGACGCGGCATCCCCTGCGGCGGCATCATCCCGCCACGCAGCTTGAGGACTGCTTTCTCCCAGATGTCGGCGTGGGCACCGGCTTCGGCCGGGTTCATCCCGTCCAGCGAAAGACCGGCGGTCTTGAGGCGGGTGTTGTGACACGTCAAGCAGTACTTCTGGACGAGCGCCTGGTCCGGAATTTGTGGGGTAACAAGTTGCGCGCTGACTCGCGGAGCCGAGCTCGAAGTCTGGGCAACGGCCTGTCGCCCAGGTTGCGCAAGAGGCCGGTCCGCGCGCAGACTACTCGCCGCTCCAGCAAATACCGTGAGGGCGCCGGCGGCGCACGCTAGAAGGGTAGGCGCAGAGCGCACAAGGTATCTATTATGACGCCCAAGTGGCTGTGGATTCTAGGGATGCTCGCTTTGGCCAACTCAGCTCCCGATAACTGGAAATGGCTCGGCCCGGTGGAGCGGAAGCTCACGACGGACGGTGTGGTGGCCGAGTTTCCTTTGCCGAATCCAGGGAGCGGTCCGACGACCATTGCCCTTGCCCAAGATGGCGCACTGTGGTTTACGGAAAGCGCGGGCAATCGGATCGGCCATATGTATCCCGACGGAAACGGTTTGACGGAGTTCCCCCTCCCGAATCCCAACAGTTCCCCCCGCATCATCGCGCTGGGGTCCGACTCCAACATGTGGTTCTCGGAGCACACCGGCAACCGGATGGGTCGAATAACACCCGAAGGGGTTATCACCGAGTTTGCCATCCCCACTCCGAACAGCATGCCCCGCGCAATCGCCCTCGGATCCGACGGGAATATCTGGTTCGGTCAGTTCGCGGCTGGGAAGATCGGTCGAATTACTCCCCAGGGCGTGATAACCGAGTTCCAGATTCCAACGCCCGATAGCGGCCCCCGGGCACTCGCGGCGGGCCCGGATGGCAACATCTGGTTTTCCGAGTTCAACGCGAGCAAGATCGGCCGCATTACGCCACAGGGCCGCATCACTGAGTTCGACCTGCCGCGACCGAACTCTGGCCCTGGCGACATCACCGCCGGCGCCGACGGCAACATGTGGTTTGTGGAATTGGCCGGTCAGATGGACGGCCGGCGCCCTGACGGCAACCGCGTCGGTCGCATCACAAGGGACGGGAAAGTCACAGAGTTTGCGATCCCGAGTCAGACTGGATCGCCCATCAACATCGCGGTCGGGCCAGACCGAAACGTCTGGTTCACCAAAGGCGGCCTTCTCGGGCGAGTGACACCCGACGGCACGATCACCGAATTCCCGCTCTCGACGCCCAATGCGGGTGCCACTGGACTGACGGCCGGTAGTGACCGGCAACCGCCGACCCGACTGGGTAATAGACTATGGTTCGCTGAGTCGGGCGGAAACAAGATTGGGTACCTGGAGTTCAGATAGTCGCGCACGCTGGAGCGTGCGAGCTACAAGTGTCAGCGCGCTGCACGATGTCTCGTAGCCCGTTTTCCCGGCCGTTCGTAACGCGGGGGTTTTAGCCCCCGCGGTCGCTCCAAGGTTGGGAGTTGGCCGGGGTCTAGTTGGGAGTTGGGAGTTTCTACATGAATCGTGTCCTGTCTGGCCTCATGTGGGTGGTCGTTGGCGCGCTTGGCGCGGGCGCGTTCGGATTCATTGCCGTGTCGCGAGGAGAAACGATCAGCGCGGCCTGGTTGATCGTCGCGGCGGTGTGCTCGTATCTGGTGGCCTACCGGTTCTATTCGCGGTTCATCGCAGACAAGGTGTTCGGCCTTGATCCGCGGCGCGCGACGCCGGCCGAGCGGATGAACAACGGCCGCGACTTTGTGCCGACGAACAAGTGGATCCTGTTCGGGCATCACTTCTCGGCGATCTCTGGTGCTGGTCCACTGGTCGGTCCGACGCTGGCTGCGCAATTTGGTTTTCTCCCCGGCACGATCTGGCTGATTGCCGGCGTCGTGCTCGGCGGCGCTGTTCAGGACTTCCTCATCCTCTGCGCCTCGATGCGCCGAGATGGAAAGTCGCTCGGCCAAATCGCAAAGGAAGAAGTCAATCCCGTTGCGGGCCTGGCCGCCATGGTCGCGATCTTCGCGATCATGATCATCCTGCTGGCTGTGCTCGCACTGGTCGTCGTCAACGCGCTACGCGACAGTCCATGGGGCCTTTTCACGCTGTCGATGACCATCCCCATCGCGTTGTTCATGGGGTGGTGGATGAACGCGATCCGTCCCGGCAAGGTCGCCGAAGCGACGGTCATGGGCATCGTGCTGCTGCTCGTCGCGCTCGTGGGTGGACAGGCCGTATCGCAACACCCGGTCTTGGGGCCGGCGTTCACATGGTCGGGCACAAACCTCACCTGGGCGGTGATGGTCTACGGCTTCGTTGCTTCCGTGCTACCCGTGTGGTTGCTGCTGGCCCCGAGAGACTACTTGTCTGCGTTCATGAAGGTGGGCACGATTGCCTTCCTCGGCATCGCCATCATCTTTGTCATGCCGCCGCTCAAGATGCCGGCAGTGACGCAGTTCATCGACGGGAGCGGACCGGTCTTCGCGGGTAAGTTGTTTCCGTTTGCATTCATCACCATCGCGTGCGGTGCCGTTTCAGGGTTCCATGCACTCATATCGAGCGGCACGTCGCCGAAGATGTTGAGGTGCGAGGTCGACGCGCGAATGGTCGGCTACGGCAGCATGCTGACCGAGTCACTCGTGGGCGTGATGGCGATGGTCGCTGCGGCCACGCTCGACCCTGGTGTGTACTTCGCAATGAACGTTGGGGCAGGCACGCTCGGGTCCACGACCACGTCTGCGGCGCAGGCCATTGCGCAATGGGGATTCATGGTCTCGCCGGAGCAGCTCGACGCATTGGCGGTTCAGATGGGCGAAGCCACACTCCTCTCGCGCACGGGTGGTGCGCCGAGCCTCGCAGTCGGCATGGCGGGGATCCTTGGAGGCGTCTTCTCGGGCCCTGGGCTGGCCCTTTGGTACCACTTTGCCATCATGTTCGAGGCCGTGTTCATCCTCACGACCATCGATGCGGGCACACGAGTGGGGCGCTTCATGTTGCAGGAGCTGCTCGGCCACGTATACGCGCCGCTCGGCCGTGTGTCCTGGTATCCGAGCATCTTGATCTCGTCGCTTCTGGTGGTCGCCGGATGGGGCTATTTCTTGTATCAGGGCGTCGTCGATCCCCTCGGTGGCATCAATTCGCTGTGGCCGCTGTTCGGGATCGCGAACCAGTTGCTCGCTGCTGTGGCGTTGTGCGTGGCGACAACTGTGCTCGTGAAGATGGGCAAGATGCGCTACTCGTGGGTGCCGATTCTGCCGCTCGTGTGGCTGGCTGCCGCGACGCTCACGGCCGGATGGCAGAAGGTGTTTTCAGCCGACCCGAAGCTCGGCTTCCTGTCGCATGCACGAACGCTCGCCGCGTCGGCCGATCCAAACGCCGCGCGACTCATCTTCAACGACCGGCTCGACGCGGCCCTGGCACTGTTCTTCATGGTGGTCGTGTGCGTGGTAATCCTGGCGTCGATGCGAGAATGGCTGCTCGTTGCAGCGAAGCGGAAGGCACCAAGCGTGCAGGAGTCGCCGTACGTCAAATCGCAATTGGTAGCTGGGTAGCTGGGTAGCTGGGGAACCCCCTTAGCCACCTAGCGACCCAATTCACGTCGCTTCGATGGGAGCCCTATGGGCCGCGGCGGCGTCGCGGTGTTGTTCTCGGACGAAATCGAGCGTGCTGTGAAGGGCCGAGATCATCGATTCGAGGTCGTTTTCCGCTTCGCGCCGTCTCAGCCTCAACCCGTCAATCTCTCGCTGCGCGTCTTCGATCCGCGTCTGCGCTCCGAGCATCATGAGCTCCGCGCGTCCTTCGGCCTCGCGCACCATCCGCGACGACTCGGCCACGGCATTGGCGCGCATGTCCTCGGCAACTCTCTGAGCGCTCATCATCGTAGTGTTCAAGGTATGTTCCAGCTGCCGGTACTGCTTCAACAGCGAGTCGAGCCGCGTGATCTCCTGACGAAGTCGCTCGTTCTCACGAAGCGCCTGTTCGTAGCTTTCGGCGGCCTCCTGCATGAACGTTCTGACTTCGTTTCGATCGTAGCCACGCAGTGACGATTGGAACCTGGTCTGACGTAGGTCGAGCGGCGTGACGCCCATGGTGCGCTCGGGCACGGGAAGGCGTCGGCTGTCATTGGCCTGCGCGAGATCGTCAGCGTTCAACATGTCGGCTCCCGACTCTATCTGCTTCTCTATCTGCTTCCAAAGATTGCGGTACCAACCCGCACCATCGTCGCGCCTTCCTGAACGGCCACCTCGAAGTCCCCACTCATGCCCATCGAGAGTTCACGGAGCATCAGGGTGGGAACGCCTGTGGCCAGCCAATCGTCGCGCAGATCGCGAAGGCGCCGAAACCACGGCCGCGCGTCCTCGGGGACGTTCGGCACAGGCGGCAGTGTCATCAGCCCAACAACCCTGGCAGCGCGACACGCGCCCGCGGCCTCCAAGAGCCGCGGTACTTCGCTCGGCGGGACGCCGAACTTGCTGGCTTCGCCCGCGAGATCCACCTGAATCAGCAGATCCGGCGTTCGCCCTGATTCGTTCGCTGCGGCGTCGAGTTTCAACAGCAGCTCGATGCTGTCGATCGACTGAATCGTGGCAAAGGCCGGCCCAGCCTTTCGGGCCTTGTTCGTCTGCAGATGGCCAAGGAGATGCCACCTGATTGAAAGGTCGGCCGATCCGGCTATTTTCTGTAGGGCTTCCTGGACCCGGTTCTCACCAAAGTCGAGCTGGCCCGCGTCAAAGGCCTCTCGAATCGACTCTACTGGGAATGTCTTGGAAACTGCGATGAGACGCACGGACGAGGCGTCCCGACCGGATGACCGGGCCGCCGCCTCGATTCGAGCGCGGATTCCGGCAAGCCGGTCAGCAATAGACATGAGATTGACCGCGGCGGCTGAAGCCGCCGCTCTACGTGAGACCGCTGTGCTGGACTTCCGTAGCGCGCGGGCTTCAGCCAGCGCGGCCTGGGGGTTCTATTTTTTCAACATCCCCTGAAGCGCCGGGAGCGCAGCCTTGACCTCGGCTGCTTTCGGGCCGTTCGGATCGACCTTCAAATAGCCCTCGAGGGCGGCGATGGCATCAGGAATCATCCCGAGATTCAGTGACGCCATCCCGAGCTGGTAGTGCGCCATCGCCATGCTCGGGTCGGCTTTGACGGCCGCTTCGAACTGTGGCTTGGCGTCAGCGAACTTACCGGCGTTGAACAACACCACGCCCTGGTTGTAGCTTGCTTCAGCGCCCCCGGCGCCGGCAGCACCACCCGAAAACTGCGACGCCTTCGCGCTGGCGTCTGCCGCGAGGTCGAACTTCTTTTGCGTGTTGTACACGTTGGCAAGCCCGGTGTAGGCTTCACCCGAATCTGGCTTCAACTCAATCACTTTTTTGAAGGCAGTTTCGGCCTCCGCGTATTGCTGTTTCGCCACGTACGCGACGCCAATGTTGTAGTAGCAGTCGCTGCATGTGGGGACCTTGAGAATCACCTCATTGAACTTCGCGATTGCCTCGTCGTGCCGCCCCGCCTTCATCGCTTCGAGCGCGGCGCCGGCAGCGGCCTGAAGCGCGACAGCTGCTTCCTTGTCGGCAGGCGACATTGCGCTCGCCGCGCTGATCGCGAAGTTGAGAGCCTGATTCGGACCCTGCCTTACGTTCGAGGTCTTTGTCTGAGATCCCACGCCATCCTTTGATGCCGTGACCTTGTACGATCCAGACTGCAAACCGACTTGCAGGAACTCGCCCGTCTTGTCGGTCTTGGTCTGCGTCTTGCGGTTGGCACCTTCCGCTTCGAAGAGAACCGTCGCGCCCTCGACCGGCTTGCCCTGGGCGTCCGTAACCTTGCCTCGAACGACGCTCTGGGCGAGCGCAGACGTGGTCAATGCCAGCACAACAGCAAGCGCCAATGCGCCGCGGAACAGATGGGTCCGCATCTCAAAAGCCTCCGAAAGAAAGAACCGTCTAGACAGTGGCAGTGGGCAGTTTGCGGTGGGCAGCAATACGGCCCGGGGGCAACGTCGACTACTGTTTTCCTGCCTTAATAGTTTACTTGAAGAAACTGGTGACCGCCTCGAGCTCGTGCGTAACCGGCGCTGGAGGCAGGGAAGAGAGAAAACGGCGCCCGTACCCCATGCTTTTCAGGCGGGGGTCGAGCACGGCCAGCACCCCTCGATCCGCCCGATGCCGTATCAGACGCCCCAGCCCCTGCTGCAGGGCGAGGATGGCGAGGGGGACTTGGTACTCGGAAAAAGCGTCGCCCCCGCGCGAGGCGATCGCTTCGATTCTGGCGGAGGTGACCGGGTCGCCCGGAGATGCAAACGGAAGCTTGTCGATGATGACGCAGCTCAGCGCCTCACCAACGACATCGACGCCCTGCCAGAAGCTCGACGTCGCGAGTAGCACTGCGTTCGGCGTCGAGCGGAACTGGTCGATGAGAGCTGAACGTGGAGCGTGTCCCTGCACCAGAACCGGGTAGGGCAACGCCATCTCCACCAATTGCTGAACGCTTCGCAGCATCGCGTAGCTCGTGAAAAGCACAAAGGCACGTCCCCGCGAGCGCGTTAGGATCTCGATCGTCTCCCGGGCGACTGCAGCAGCAAACGCAGGCGACTTGGGTGGCGGCATGCGGCGTGGCAGGTACAACAGCGTCTGCGTCGCGAAGTCGAACTCGGACGGCACGCGAACCTCGTCGGCGTCCCCGATGCCGAGACGGCCCTTCACGTAGTCGAACGACTCGTCCACAGCCAGTGTGGCTGACGTCAGCACGAGCGTCCGGAACCTGTCGAACAGGGCATCGCGCACGAGGCGCGAGACGTCCACCGGAGACGCCCGGAGGAAGATGCCGCGTCCCCGTGTTTCGAGGTAGTAGACGAGATCGGGATCGTCTCCCCGCATCAAAACTCGCAGGTCGTGATGCAGTTCGCCCGCGCGACGTTGCAGTGCCGCAACCGCTTCGTTCGGTTCTCCGGACACCTCGACGCCGGCCACCTCAGCTGCTCGCGGGGCGAGTGCGAGCGTTGCCTCCAGACCCTCGAGTGCGCCGACCAGCATCATGCCGTCCTCGATGTGAGCCGCCATCGAGTCGGACGAGTAACGGACACGCGCTTCCGCACTCGTTGGGCCTGCACTCTGTGTCCGAGCCAAGCCGAGACCCGCGAAGAACTGTCGCGAGCGCTCAGCGACGCGCGACAATCCCCGGAACATCTCCTCCGCATTCGGGGACCCAAGTCCCCCCGCCGACAGTAACCGCTCACCGTCGCGCACGAAGTGATCCACCCGGTAGTTGCTGAACGACAACCCGAAGTACTGCGTCGCCACGTCCTCGAGCTGGTGAGCCTCGTCAACCACGAGGGTGGAGCACCCGGGAATTACTTCGCCGAATGTACCGTGGCGCACGGCTGCGTCGGCACACAGCAGATGGTGGTTGACGATGACGACGTCGGATTCAGCTGCGCGTTGGCGCATCAGTGTCACGAAGCAGTCGCCGTAGCGCGGGCACTCGGCGCCGAGGCACGTCTCCGCTTCCGCCGCGATCTCTTTCCACAGTGGAAGGTCTTCGGGCAACTCGTGCAACTCTGCTCGGTCGCCGGTCTTGGTTGATCCCGCCCACTCCTGCAGCATCGGAAGCAGGACGCGATCGCCCGTATCGATGAGCCTGGTATGAACGTCGTGCTCTACGGCGTCACGATAGCTCTCCCATCGATGCAGGCACAGGTAGTTCGACCGCCCTTTCATCAACGTCGCCGTGAACGAAACCCCGAGCGCATCCTGCAGCACGGGAAGATCCTTGAAGTAAATCTGTTCCTGGAGGTTCTTGGTCCCAGTGGAGACAAGCACTCGCTGTCCGCTCAGAATGGCGGGAATGAGGTAGGCAAGTGTCTTTCCTGTTCCTGTGCCCGCTTCGGCGAGCAGCGTCCCACTGGTGTCGAGCACGGCTGCCACAGCGTCGGCCATGCGTCGTTGGCCGTCGCGTGCCTCGTAGCCGGGAACGGCGGCAGCCAAGGGACCGTGGTCTGAGAAGACTTGGGCAACGAAGGTTCTCAGGTTCTCAGGTGCTCGGGTGCTTAGGTTCCGGTTCTTGGGTTCACAGGTTCGTGGGTTCAGTGGTGGTTCGGTGTTCTCCACTGTTCTCACACGCTACCCCCTGAACCTGAGCACCAAAGAACCGACGAACCTGAGAACCGGAACCCAAGCACCCAAGCACCCGAGAACCTACGAACCTGTTCCGGTTCTGGTTCCCGTTCCGTTCTGTCGGTTCGCATACAGCGGAAATCGTTCGCAGAGCTTCTTGACCTCGTCCTTCACCACGCCGACCGCACGTTCGTCGTCGGGAGAGGCCAAGACACGAGCGATGAGGTCTCCGACAAGATCCATCTCGGGCTCACGCATTCCACGGGTCGTCAACGCGGGAGTTCCGATGCGGATGCCGCTCGCCACCATCGGGGGGTTCTGGTCGAAAGGAATGGCGTTCTTGTTGACGGTGATCCCGGCTTTGCCGAGCGCCGTCTCAGCCGCCTTGCCGGTGATCCCCTTGGAAAATACATCCACCAGCATTAGGTGATTGTCGGTGCCGCCGCTGACGAGACGGAACCCATTGCCGCCGATTGCCGAGGCGAGGCGTTGCGCGTTGGCCACAATCTGGCGCTGATATGCCGCGAATGTGGGTTCCATTGCTTCCTTGAAGCAGACGGCCTTGGCTGCCACCACATGCATGAGGGGTCCGCCCTGGACGCCGGGAAAGAGCGCGCGGTCGAGATCCTTCGCAAACTGCTCGCGACAAAGGACGAGACCCGACCGGGGGCCCCGAAGCGTCTTGTGGGTTGTTGACGTGACGAATTCGGCGTGCGGGACAGGGCTCGGATGGACGCCTCCGGCGACGAGCCCCGCAATGTGCGCCATATCCACGACCATCGGTGCGCCGACCGCCTTGGCGACGATCGCGATGCGAGCAAAGTCGATCACACGCGGATACGCGCTCGCGCCGACGATGATCATCTTCGGCTTGTGCTCGTGCGCCAGCCGCTCCAGTTCCTCGTAGTCGATCCGCTCGTCGTCTCGACGGACGCCGTATGGGACGATCGTGTAGAGCTTGCCCGAGAAGTTCAGGGGGTGGCCATGCGTCAGATGGCCGCCGTGCGCGAGGTTGAGGCCAAGCACTGTGTCGCCAGGCTTTACCACTGTGAAGTACACAGTCATGTTCGCCTGCGCGCCCGAATGCGGTTGCACGTTGGCGTGCTCGGCGCCGAACAGTTTCTTCGCACGCTCGATCGCGAGCGTCTCGGCAACGTCGACGAACTCGCAGCCGCCGTAGTACCGTTTGCCCGGGTACCCTTCGGCGTACTTGTTCGTCATCACCGAACCGGCGGCCTCGAGAATCGCCTCGCTGACGAAGTTTTCCGACGCGATGAGCTCGAGCCCGTCGGCCTGCCGCCGCGCCTCGTTGCGAATCGCCTCAGCAATCTCGGGATCGGACTCGGCGAGTGAACGCCCCATCAAAGATCGTGCGACGACATCCGGCATAGCGCGAAATTGTACTATCAAGGCCCGTGCCCAAACCTACCGTCATCATTTCCTCGCGCGGCGAACAGCGCGTGCGGGGAGGACACCCCTGGATCTACCGCGCAGACGTCGTAGATGTCGCCGCGTCTGGCGGCGACATCGTCGAAGTCGTCGGACCGCGGAGTCGCACGATTGGATACGCGCTCTTCAGCGATCGATCGCAGATTCCGATCAGGATGTTGTCGTTCGGCGAGGCGCCAGCAGATCTATCGCTCGTGCGCCGCCGAATCGAGTCCGCGATCCGTTTTCGCGAGTCGCTGACGATCGACGCCTCGGCCTACCGCCTCGTGCACGGGGAAGCGGACCTGCTCCCGTCGCTCATCGTCGACCGCTACGGTGACTACTTGGTGCTCCAAGCGCTCTCGCAGGGAACGGATCGAATCGTGGCCGAGGTCACGCGGATGCTTGTCGAGCTACTGGCGCCTGTCGGCGTCCTCGCGCGCAACGATCCAAAGGTCCGTGCACTTGAAGGCCTCGACCAGCACGTGACGGTTCTGCACGGCACGATTCCGGAATCAGTTTTCGTGCGAGAGGGGCCGGTCGAGTACGACGTGGACCTCCGAAAGGGTCAGAAGACGGGTTTGTTCCTCGATCAGCGCGAGAACAAGGAGGCTGCGTCGAGGTACGCACGAGGGCGGCTTCTCGACGGGTTCAGCTATCACGGCGGTTTCGCGCTGCGGTTGGCCGGCCAGTGCGCCGAGTGCGACGCGATCGAAATCTCGGCAGAGGCTGCCGCGCGCATCCGCGCGAATGCTACACGGAACAGTGTGTCGAACGTTCGCGTGCATGAGGCAAACGTGTTCGACGAGCTGCGGCGTCTTGAACGTGCCGGCGAGCGATACGACACCATCGTGCTCGACCCGCCGGCGTTCGCGAAGAACAAGGCCTCTATCCCCAACGCTCTTGCCGGCTACAAGGAGATCAACCTGCGCGCACTGCGACTGTTGACGCCGGGAGGATATCTCGTCACGTGCAGCTGTTCCTACAACGTCAACGAAGAGATGTTCGCAGCGATGTTGCACGAAGCGTCCGTTGACAGTCACGTGCCGGTGACGGTGGTCGAGAAGCGGACACAGGGCAGAGATCATCCGGTGCTGGTCGGTGTGCCAGAGACGCACTATTTGAAGTGCTTCATTCTGCGACGCGTAGAGTGAATGGCGGTTCTCGGGTTCTCGGGTGCTCAGGTGCTTGGGTTCGGGTTCATAGGTTCATAGGTTCTCAGGTTCGCGGGTTCTCCGGTGGTTCTTGGGGTTCGGAGGTCGTGCGGTCTGAAGGTAGCGCATCAGCCGCGTGATCGCAGCGGACGCGCGGCGTGAAAGCATTTCGAGCGGCTCGATTTGCTCTTTCGAGAAGTAGCCGCGATCGACGCCATCTTGGAGGTGGTTGGACGTCTCCATGAGGGATCCGTTCGCGACGCGCAGATATTGACTGAACTCAGTCGGCCGGTAGCGCCCGAATCCCTCAGCGATGTTTCTCGGGGCCGATGCGGCGGCGTTTCGAATCTGGTTCCGGAACTCGAAGTCGCGTCGGACGTCGTCAGCTCTGAATCAGCGCGATAGACGCCGAGCTTGAGCTCGTTCGCTAGTTTCCATGCATCGAGTTCAGTGAATGATCGAGCGCCCACGTCGTGACGCCGTGCAGTTGCTGTGCCGTGTGCAACCCGAGAAACCAGAACCCGAGAACCTGTGAACCGGAACCCGAGCACCTGAGCACCCGAGCGCCCGAGCACCTGAGAACCGCGGTTCGGTGCGCTTGAGATCCTGAAACCTCATCGTGGCGGGCAGTTCGCAGATAATGCGTTCCGAGCCCGAGAGAACCTGAGCACCGGAACCTGAGCACCTGAGCACCTGAGCACCCGAGAACCGTTCTGCAGAGGACACAAATGAAGAGGTTCGCATTCGTCTTCGCGCTGGCCGCCGCGCTGATGTTTCCGTCCGTGTTCGCACAGACACCCGAGCCGAAGCCTGCCTTCCCGGGCCAAACTGACGCGCCGCCGCCCGCGAAGCCGTCGCCCGCGTTGAACGTCGAGACGATTGCCGGAGGTTTGACCGGCGCGTGGTCGTTTGCGTTTCTTCCCGATGGGAACTTCCTCGTCACGCAGAACCCGGGGACGATGCGCATTGTGAGGCCGGATGGTGTCGTGTCGGCGCAGCTCGAGGGTGTGCCGCCTGTCAAAGCCGTAGCCGCGCAGGGCTTGCACGATGTCGTGCTCGACACGGAATTCGCCAAGAACCGAATCCTGTATTTCACCTATTTCGCGCCGCCCAAGGGCGAGGCACCGGCTCAGTGGCCGATCGAGTTCTTCTACGAACGCGTGTGGACCAAGCCGCTAGCCGAACGCCGGACGATGCAGATTGGCGCGGAGCGAGTGGCACGGGCGCGCCTGAGTGCAGACAACAGGAGGCTCGAGGATGTCGAGGTGCTCGCAGAGGGCGTCGAGCGATCGATTGTCATCGCGCGCGACGGGACGCTCCTCGTGACGGGCGCCGATCGGTTTCGCTTCTATGACTCGGACCTCGACGGGGTCGAGCGGACGTTCGCCGACAATCCCGATATTCGGCGCAACTTCTCGGGGCGTGTCATCCGCATCAACCGTGACGGATCGATCCCGAAGGACAATCCGTGGCTCGGTCGCGCCACGGTGTTGGCCGACACCTTCGCGCACGGATTCAAGGACCCTGAAGGCGCCGCACTCAATCCGCAGACTGGAGAGCTGTGGACGATCGATCACGGCCCTCAGGGCGGCGACGAGGTCAACATCGTGCGCGCCGGAAAAGACTACGGCTGGCCCGACGTGTCGTACGGGAAGCAGTACGACGCGCGACAGCTAGACGGGCGGAAGAACGTGAACGTCGGAGCCGGTGCCACCGCCGCGCCCGGCATCGAGCAGCCGATCTACTACTGGGTGCCGTCGATCGCGCCGTCAGGGATGATGTTCTACACGGGCGATTTGTTTCCCGACTGGAAAGGGAATCTCTTCATCGGTGCGATGGCAGGCCAGCACCTGGTGCGACTCGTGCTGAACGGTGAGCGGGTCGTGGCGGAGGAGAAGTTGCTCGTCGATCTGAAGCAGCGGGTTCGCTTCGTTCGTCAGGGGCCCGACGGCGCCGTCTACATTCTCCATGGCGCAAACATCGTGAGGCTGACGCCGAAGAAGTGAGCTCCGCATGAGCGTTTGCCCGAAGTGCGCCCGGAGTGTCGAGGACGGCTGGCGCGTCTGCCCGACCTGCGCAGCCTCGCTCGAGGCCGCGACCTTCACGCAGGCGCCCGTCTCTGCCACTGCCTCGTCGAGCGGGGTTGAGGAAGGCCGTTTCCCGGCGGGTACCGTGCTGGCCGGCCGGTACCGTATCCTGGGCCTGCTCGGGCAGGGAGGCATGGGGGAGGTGTACCGCGCCTTCGACCAGATCCTGAACCAGGCGGTCGCGCTCAAGTTCCTCGCGGCGGGCGAACTGGGCGAAGCAGCGTTGGCGCGCTTCCGCAACGAAGTTCGCGTGGCTCGACAGGTTTCGCATCCCAACGTCTGTCGGGTCTACGACATCGGATTCGCCGAGGGCACGCACTTCATCTCGATGGAGTATCTCGACGGCGAGAATCTCGCTTCTTTGCTGCGCCGGATTGGCCGTTTGCCCACCGACAAAGCGACCGAGTTCACGCGCAAGCTGTGCGCCGGGCTTGCCGCAGCGCACGAGCGCGGTGTGCTGCACCGAGATCTCAAGCCAGCCAACATCATGATCGATGGCCGGGGCCAGGTGCGGATCACCGACTTCGGCCTTGCCGCTTTTGCGCGCGAGGTTCAGCTGAGCGATCTACGCAGCGGCACTCCGGCGTACATGTCGCCAGAGCAGAAGGCTGGCAAGGAGGTCACCACTCGAAGCGACATCTATTCGCTCGGTCTGGTGCTCTACGAGATGTTTACCGGCAAGCGCCGCGGCGACTCGGCGTCGAGCCCGACGGATCTCGTCAAGGACCTCGATCCTGCGATCGAGCGGATCATCCTGCGTTGTCTCGAGGAGGATCCGCGGCGACGTCCTTCGTCTCCGCTCAACCTGGCAATGGCGCTGCCAGGTGCCGATCCAATCGCGGCGGCGCTGGCCGCCGGCGAAACGCCGTCCCCTGAAATGGTTGCCGCATCGGAAGGCAAAGAGGGCTTTCGCCCCCGCACGGCCGTAGCGTGTTTTGCAGTAATCGTGATTGCTGTCCTGATTGGGATGGTTCTTACGAACCGAACGTCGCTCTATGGCCACGCTCCGCTCCCGATCCCTCCTGATGGCCTTGCGTTTCGCGCGCAAGAGATCTTGAAGCGACTCGGGTACGCGGAGCAATATCGATCTACCGCGTACGGATTCGCGTGCTGCTCACTCGAGGCTGCACGCAACGCGGAACGTTACGGGGCGCGCCGCGATGAAGTGCTCGCAAGCCACCGGCCAGCAGTCATCTCGTTCTGGTATCGTCGGCACCGAGAGGAAATCCCATCCATCGCTGCTGTTCCGACCTTCGCCACACTATTCACCCCAGGCGTCATCGGGCCCGCCGCGCCTCCCAATACCGAACCAGGAATGATTCGCCTGCAATTGGATCCCACCGGACGGCTGACAGAGTTGGAGATCCGGCCGTGGACCGCAGAGGACATCCCACTCGATCCGCCGGATTGGACGAGTTTGTTCGCGGCTGCGGAACTCGATCCTGCCCGTTTCACGCCTGTAGCCGACGAGGGGATCCCGCCAATGGCATTCGACGAACGCCAATCCTGGACGGGGACGTACGCCGACGATCGGCCGGAGCAGATACGCGTGGAAGCGGCGCTGTGGCGAGGACGACCGGTGTTTTTCGAGGAGACCTTGGTGTCGTCAACCCGGGAGCGTCTTGCACCGGTTTCGAATACCACGAGCCGGCTGATCGGGACTGTTGCCCTGGCGTTGGTCGCGTGTCTGGTGGCTACCTCCTTCACGGCACTCCGCAATCTGCGGCTCGGTCGCAGCGACCGGAGAGGCGCTGCCGTGTTGGCGGGAACAGCATTTTGTTTGTTGATGGTCAAGTGGGTGTTGGTTGCCGGGCACGTCGCGGGCGTCGCGGAAATGGGCCTCCTGCTCTTCGCACTGTGTGTGGCTGTGTTCGGTGCAGGAATCTTATGGTTGTTCTACATCGCGATCGAGCCTGTACGTTCGCCGCAACTGGCCGGACTCCCTGATTTCATGGACGAGGTTTCAGAACGGGCAACTGAGGAACCCACTGGTGGCTTCTCATGTTCTGGCCGGTCTGGTCGCGGGATCATTCTTCGAGCGGGTCGCCCTTCCAGGAATGAGGCTCGCGTTCTCCACGCCGCTCACAAGAGCAGACCCCCCATTTCTCGTGTTGGCACTTGATGGCGTCGCGCACAACCTTGGCATGATCTTCGGTGCTGGGTACCTCGCTCTTGCGCTCGGAATGGCTCTGCTCGTTTTCGTGGTGCTGTTGCGACTGTGCACGCCTCGATTGTGGATCGCGGATTTGCTCGGATCCCTCGTGTTCACCGTCCTTCTCGGAGGACTCGGGCTTCTCGGTGATGGGAGATGGCAGGTCGCTGGAGGATTCGCCCTGTTTCTCGTGACATGCTTGACGTGGATGCGGTTGCTTCGCCATCTTGGTTTTCTTGCGGTGCTCGTCACTTTTGGTCTCTTTGTGACGCGTTTGATCCCGCCGGTGTTGGGCGGCTGGCTTGCCGCGCAATCTGTGACGCTGCAATTGATGCCAGCCGTTTTCGCGGCAACGGTATTGTGGGTGATCCTTTCGGCGGAGCGACGACCGAGTGAGGGGCGAGCCTGATGTCGAACTTCACTCACTACCGCGATCACGTCGGCTCAAATCCCGACAAGCAGTTTAAGTCCACGCTCTTCCGCAGCGATCGACTCATGCTGGGTCTCAACTGCCTCGATCCTGGACAGGAGCAGCACCTGCACGTCCACGCCGATCAGGACAAGTTCTACTTTGTGATCGAGGGACACGGTGACTTCGCCGTGGGCGACGAGACGCGCGCAGCGAGCGAAGGCACGGTCGTCTGGGCCCCGGCGGGCGTGAGCCACGGAGTCACGAACAACACATCCAAGCGGCTCGTGTTGCTCGTAGGGATCGCGCCGTTTCCAGGAAGGTGAACGTGAACGCCAGGCTATTGGGTGCTCAGGTGCTCAGGTGCTCAGGTGCTTGGGTTCCGGTTCATGGGTTCACGGGTTCGCGGTTCCGGAACCCGTGCACCTTGTGCACCTGAGAACCCGTTCTCCGGTTCGCATTCCTGCGTCAGTTCAATGCCGGTGGGACTCGTCGTCTGGTTGCCTGCTCGAACGCGTAAGCGATCTCGATGAGCCGCGGCTCGCTGCACGCGGGCCCAGTGAAGCTGACGCCAAAGGGCGCCGGCTTGGCCTCGAAGCCGGGCGGCATCGAGGCGGGTGCATTTGGCACCGTGCCGAAGGGCACGATCACTGTCGGGTACCCCGGCCTCGCCGCAAGCGCAGCGCCTCCCCCCGCAGGAAAGAGCAACGCGTCCAGTGAATTCGTCTGGAGTGCGGCGTCGATGCCCTCGCGACCAGTGAGCCGCAGGTCCTTCTCCCGGTCGGCCGCATAACGTGCATGGTCTGCTTCCACGTCCATTTCGTCCGAGACGTCGAGCTGTGCCTGGCCGTATTTTAAGGCTCCAGCCCGTTCGTGTTCCCGATTCCATGCGCGAAGATCCGAGAGGCTCTTGACCGGCGCCGCCGCGCCGAGCGAGGAGAGCCATGCGTTGAAGTCACGCTTCATCCCGTACTTGAAGACAACCGAGCAATCGCCATCGCGTCCTTTCGCGTTGCTTGTTCCGCTGCAGATGGGCCAGCGCAGCAGGCTTCGCGCAGGATCGGTGGTAGTGACAGAGGGGATGTCGGCAGGGTCGACTACCGTGGCGCCTCCGACCTTGAGCGCGGCAATTGCGTCGGCCATGACCGCCTTCTGCGCGTCGCTGAGGCCTCCGCTCAGGCCCCGTTCTCCAGGTGTTGGCGCCTCGTCGTAATAGAACGCCCGCGGGATGCCAATGCGCGCGCCCTTGAGCCCCTGCCGCCGCAGGAAGCGCGTGTAGTCGCGGTTCGGCGGCGGCATGCACGCCCGTGTCGCAGCGTCGCGCGGATCCGGGGCGGCGCCTTCCAACGAGCCCAGCATGATCGCGGCATCCTCGACCGACTTTGCCATGGGCCCCGGGGTGTCCTGATCGGCGGTGATTGGAATCACCCCGTAGCGGCTGATTCGTCCGACCGTTGGCTTGATGCCGACAAGCATGTTCTGGTTCGACGGGCTGAGGATCGACCCGGACGTCTCGGTGCCGACGTTCGCAGCCCAGAAGCTCGCGGCGGTGCCGATACCCGAACTGGAGCCGCCTGTGGCGAGCACCGGGCGTCCATCGAACGTGGCCTCGCGAGGGTCGCGCCGCGGATCGTACGGGTTGAAGCCGAACCCGCCGAGCGAGCTGTAGTTGGTTGGCATCCCAGTCGCCACCCAGTTCGCCAGTTCAGTCATCACGGTCTTCGCGATGATGATCGCTCCTGCCTCCCGTAGATTCCTGGTCAACGTTGCCTCGTAGGGCGGCACCAGACCGGCAAACGCCAACGCGCCGCCGGTAGTCGGCATGTCGGTCGTGTGAATGTTGTCCTTGAGAGCGATTGGAATGCCGTGAAGGGGACCCCTGACGCGTCCCGCTTGCCGCTCGCGATCTCGCGCGTCGGCTTCGTCGAGCGCGCGCCAGTTTACATAGATGGCCGCGTTCAGCCGGTCTTCATACAAGGCCAGGCGCGTCAGGTACTGCTGCACGATCTCCTTCGACGTCGTCTTGCGCTGCTCCATCGCGGCGCGCATGTCAGCGATGCTGGCTTCGACAACGGTGAATCGTGCGCTGAGCGTCCCGCGCGCCGGAGACTGCGCGTGCGCGATGAGCACAAGCAACACAAGGGCGAGACCGACGACTGGGACGCGGGTCATCACGCCAAACATTATGTGGGTTCTTGGGTTCACAGGTGCATAGGTGCTCAGGTTCTGGTTCCTGGGTTCACAGGTTCGTGGGTGCAGGGGGTGGTTCATGGTTCAATGACCGCCGAGTGGGTGAACCTTCCACGAACCTAAGCCCCCGTGAACCCACTGAACCCATGAACCCTGAACCCCGAACCCATGAACCTATGAACCAGAACCTAAGCACCCAAGCACCCGAGAACCCACGAACCGTTCTGATTACTGGCGCTTCCTCGGGTATTGGTTCCGCGTTCGCCGAGGTGTTCGCCTCGCACGGGTTCAACGTGGTCCTGACCGCCCGTCGTGAGGACCGACTGCGGGCGCTGGCGGCCCGGCTCGAGGAGCAGAAGGGCGTGCGAGCCCACGTCATCGTCGCCGACCTCTCAGACCGCGATGCGCCGGCGCGACTATGCGCCGAGGTTACCGCGCGCGGTCTCACCATCGATGCGCTCGTCAACAACGCCGGTTACGGTGTTCCGGGAGCGTACCTGGACTCTTCCTGGGAGCGGCACGAGGCAACGTTGCAGGTGATGGTGGTCGCAATTGCCGAGCTCACATATCGGCTGCTGCCCGGCATGATTGAGCGCCGCTACGGCCGGATCATAAACGTCGCATCGCTGGCCGGCCTCGTGCCGGCGCCGGCGGGACATACGCTTTACGCAGCGTCAAAGGCATTCCTCGTGCGGTTCTCCGAAGCGCTTTCTCACGAGGTCGAGCAATTCGGGGTGCACGTCACTGCGTTATGTCCCGGCTTCACGCACAGCGAGTTCCACGACGTCACTGGAACCCGCGAGAAGGTCAACCGGCTGCCGCGATGGTTGTGGATGGACGCGCACACGGTTGCGCGTCAAGGGTTCGAGGCTGTCGAGAAAGGGACGCCGATCTACGTCAACGGGCGAGTAAACCGTGCGATCGCGGTGCTCGTTCGGTACGTCCCGCAATCGGTTGTCGCTTCTGTTGGCCGCAGCTTTGGACGAGCCTATCGAAAAGCCTGAGACCGTTCCGGCGGGTCCACAGCCGCCTTCGCGCGAAGCGCTTCGGCGAGCCTCGCCGCAGCCTTGGCGGAGGCGGGAGCAGGACCCGCCCTACTTGCCCCACCAGGCCCTACCTGGCCCCACCCGTCCCAATGTGTTGTCGAGCGAGTCGCGCAATGAGGGCGCCCAGCGGTTCGCCGTCGAGCGCAAAGGTCGCCTCGTCTGGCGACCACGTGAGTTTGTAGCTGCGCGCCATCGCCGATACCCAGATCTGTCGCACCGGAGCGTTGGGGCTGACAACAAACTTCGCGGGCGACGGTTCCTCGAAAACGACTTGAAGCACGCCGTTCTGCAGCTCGACCTCGAAGTCCTCCTCGTCTGCCAATGGGAGCAACGCGCGATGCAGCTGCTCGAGCGCCACGTCAGCCGCGAGACGAAACTCTTGCTCAGATAGAGCCATCAGCTAGGCCCAATCGGGTAACGGGGGATTGTGCACTGTAAGTCGTGAGCCCTGAGCCCTGAGCCGTGAGCCCTGAGCCAGATCAAGGCGTGCCCGAGAGCCGATCGGCGGACGCTATGTAGCTCCTTCGCGCCCGGGCGTTCATGCCCGGTTGCTTCATGCGGACGTCGAGTTTGTGTTCTTTACCGTCGAGCGTTGCTGGTGTGAAGCCAATTGTGTACAAGCTGTGGAGCTCCGCAGCCACGCGAGTGAACGTCGGCGCCAGCTCGTCGGTTTTCTTCAGTTCGAAGTACCCGCCGCCCGTTTCCTCGGCGAGCTTCCTGAGCCCCCGATCCGGACGGGTGCGCTGCATGCGGGCGCCGTTGAAGAACTCCGACTCGAGACCGATCGCATAGATCATCACGTCCTTCTCTCGAGCTCGATCGAGCGCATCGCCCATGCCGCGCCGGCTGGCCGTGTCGTCTCCATCCGTGAATGCCAGCACGACCTTGCGACCTTCAACTCCGTCGAGCAATTGGATGCTCTCGTCGATGGCGTCATACAGGCGCGTGGGGTTGCCGAATTGCAAATCGCCGAGTGAGCCGATCAAGTCGTCCCGATCGCTGGTGAAGGTCCCACTGAACTGGATCTTGTCGCTGAACGCACCCACTTGACCCTTGTCTGCCGGCAGCATGCGCAAGACGAACTGCTCAGTGGCTTGCTTCAACCGGTCGAGATTCGCGGTCATGCTGGCGCTGAAATCCAGAATGACAACCACCGTGAACGGCTGCGTTTCGTTGAGGAAGAAAGTGATGTCCTGCGGTTTGGTGTTGTCCAGTATTGTGAACTGGTCTTGATCGAGATTGGGGACGAGGCGCCCCTGGGCGTCCGTCACGGTGGTCAGTACGGGCACGATCCGCGTGCTCGAACGAAACGTCGCCTGCTGCGCCAGAGCGGTCAGGGCAGCAAGAACGACCATCGCCGAGGTCACAATTGGGCGCATAACAGCCAGCTTAGCAACTGGTGTGCCGGGAGTAAACCACCCAGGAATTGACCGCGTCCACGCACGCCCTCAGGCCCGGATACGCGCTAATATCTCCCGACATGCGCACCATAGTCCTCTTTCTCTGCCTAGCCCTTCCCGCGGCTTCGGCCGCCCAGACCTCCATTAGTGGTGTCGTCAAAGACGAGACCGGTGGGGTCGTCTCCGGCGCATCCGTCGTCGTTCGCGGCTCGGCCGGCGTCGAGCAGCAAACGGTCACGGGGCCTGATGGCCGGTTCTCGCTCGACGCGGTGTCAGGACCAGCCACGCTCGTCGTGCGGGCAGGCGGATTCGCCGAGAAGTCGCAGCCCGTATCGGGTACTACGGAAATCGAGGTCGTGCTCGTGCCTGCCTCAGTGTTCGAGTCGGTCACGGTCACACCGACGCGCACCGAACAACGGCTCGGCGATGTGCCCGCAAGCGTCACCGTCATCGGCGAGGAGGTCATCAAACAATCGCCAGCGACGGTCGTCGACGATGTCTTGCGACTGGTGCCGACCTTTAGCCTGTTCCGGCGGACCAGCAGTCTGTCGGCCCATCCGACGGCCCAAGGAGTGTCGCTTCGTGGTATTGGCCCGAGCGGCGTGAGCCGCTCCCTGGTCTTGATCGACGGCGTGCCCTTCAACGATCCCTTCGGGGGCTGGGTGTACTGGACGCGGGTACCCCTCAGCAATATCGAGCGCATCGAGCTTGTGGATGGCACGAGCTCCAGCATGTACGGGAACTACGCGATGGGCGGGGTTATCAACTTCGTGACCGCACGCCCCCAGCCACGCACGGTCGAGTTTCAGACGCAGTTCGGAAACAAGAGAAGTCCAAAGGCCGACTTCTTCGCCAGCGACGTGTGGGGCAACTTTGGAGCCTCAATCGAGGGCAGCGCGTTTGCGACCGACGGCTTTCCCCAAGTCGTAGCCACCGAACGCGGGCCAGTTGATACGAAAGCGGCTGTCGACTATTCCAATTTTGCGGTGAAACTCGACTACAGCCCGAACCGTCGCGTCAACGCGTTCATTCGCGGCGGCTACTTCCGCGAAGAGCGCGACAACGCAAAGGTCACGACGGTCGGCCCGATCAGACCGGAAGAGAACGACACGATCTGGAAATCGGTGGGCGGCGGCGTGCGCCTGACCTTGCCCGACCAGAGCGACCTGCAGGCGCGTTTGTTCTCGGACTTCGAGACCTTTAACAGCAACGCCTTGGCTGTCGCGGCCGGGCCACCTCCGACCAATACGCCGCGCGCGATCGGCCGGATGACGCTTCTTCAGCGTGTTCCGTCCAAGGGCGTTGGCGGGATGGCGCAGTGGAGCAAAGCGATCTCGACGCGGCACCTTTTCACAGGCGGCGGCGATTGGCGATGGGTCGAAGGAGCGAGCGAAGAGCAAAGTCTGGACGCCGTCACCGGTGCAACCACTGTTTTGATCCGCGATGCCGGTGGAACCCAACAAAGCACAGGGGCCTATGCCCAGGGGCAGTTCTGGCCCGTCGCGCGGCTCTCGTTGACGGTCAGCGGTCGGGTCGATCATTGGCGGAATTACGGCGCGCGCAACCTCGAGACGACGGTAGCGACCGGCTTACCCACCTCTGCGAGCCGAGTGTTTCCGGACAAAGAGGACACTGTTTTCAGCCCGCGAGGGGCTGCGCTCTTTCATGTCACCGACAAGGTGACCGCGTGGGGAAGCCTCGGGAAGGGTTTCCGCGCGCCAACGCTCAACGAGTTGTACCGGCTGTTCCGTGTGGGCGTGCTCCTCACGCTGGCCAACGATCAACTCGGGCCGGAACGTCTGCTGGGTGGCGAACTGGGAATCAAGGTGGCGCCGCTCCCCGATCTCTCAGTGCGCACGACGTGGTTCGACAACCGCGTGGAGAATGCCGTTTCGAACGTTACAAGGACCGATTTGGTCAACACGGTGCAGAGACAGAACCTCGGGCAGACCCGCATCTGGGGCCTGCAGAGCGACGTCGAGTATCGCCTGGGTCGAGACTGGCGGGTTGCCGGCGCCTACATGTTCAATCATGCAAAGGTGGAGGAATACGCCGCCAATCCAGCGCTGGTTGGAAAGTATCTCCCGCAGGTGCCGAAGCATCGAGGGTCGGTAAGCGTGGCGTACGCGAATGCCCGCTTCGTCACTGTGGCGGTGAGTGGCCTGTTCTTCGGACGCCAGTTCGACGACGACCTAAACGCGCGCGTTGCGCCGGGGGAGACCGAGCCTGGTCTGCCTGCGTACGCTGTGATGGAGATGACCGCGTTGCGCTCGCTGAGCCGCAATCTGGAAGTGTTCTTCGCGGTGCAGAATCTGTTCGATGAGGCGTACATTGTGCAACTACTACCGACAACCACCGGCTCGCCCCGTCTCGTCAACGGCGGCATCCGCGTCCGTTGGTCGGGGCGGTAGTTTCTCTGCAAAGTGACTCTGTCAATTCCCAACTCCCAACTCCCCAAATCCCAAAGGGCCCAACTCCCAATTGGGAGTTGGCCTCAGGTTCGATTGGGGAGTTGGGCGTTGTCGGCGGCATGCGTGGTCGCGTTGGCGACTGTGCACGCGCAGTCTGATGCCGACACGCTCGTGGCCCGAGCGGTCGTCTACGTCGACTCGTTCCAGCGCAGCTTCGGATCGATGGTGGCCGAGGAGCGCTACGAACAGACCATTCGTCCAAACCTCGCGTCGGGAGGGCGTGTCGCGCGCGGCAACGCTGGTCCGACGCAAACAGTGCTCGTGTCGGACTTCCTGCTCGTGCAGGTTCCTGGCGAGGGCTGGTTTCCCTTTCGAGACGTGTTCGAACGCGATGGCCAGAAGGTTCGTGACCGCGAGGAGCGGCTGGCAGCGCTCTTCCTGGGCGGCTCCCGCAACGCGTTCGAGCAGGCCCGTACGATCATGAAGGAGGGCGCGAGATACAACATCGGCAACATCGACCGCAACATCAACGTTCCAACGCTGCCACTCCAGTTCCTCACACCTCAACACCAGTCGCGCTTCACCTTCACGTCCGGCAAGCGCGACGACATCGGCGTCGTCCTCGAGTTCAAGGAAACGACCCGGCCGACGTTCGTCTCGACGACCGGGGGCCGCGACCTTCCGGTAAATGGGCGTTTCTGGCTGGACGAGTCAACTGGCACGATTCGCCGCAGCGAGCTCATCGCCGTTGACACGTCTGTCGACGCGCACATCACCGTGACGTATGAGCAAGACGCCGCCACGGGTCTGTGGGTGCCGGTGCGGATGGAGGAACGATACAGGCGGCAGCGCGACCCGACGGAAGTGCACGGCGTGGCCACATATTCGAAGTTTCGCCGGTTTCAGGTCAGCACGAGCGAGGAGATCGCTCGATGAAGACGCCATTGATATGATCCAGATTATGAAGAAGGCATTCTTTCTCACCACCGCCGTGATGCTGCTATCGTGCTCCTCCGCCCCTGCTCAGCAGTCGGCGGCGCCCTCCGGTACCGATGTCGCCGCTCGCGTTGGCGACCGCACGGTTACAGTCGCGGAGTTGGATGAGAAGTGGCGCGCGACCAACGCGGCACAGCACGCTGAAGCGGCCCAGATGCTTTACGACGGCCGTCGCGCGGCGCTCGACGAGATCCTGGCGGACATGCTCGTGGGCGCGGCAGCGAAAGGCAAAGGCCTCAGCCCTGACGCGTTCGTCGAGTCCGAGATCGCCAAGCGCGCCAAACCCATTACCGACGCGGACGTCGTCAGCTTTTACCAATCGAATCTCAATCAAATGCAGGGGCGTTCGCTCGAGGCCATGACGCCGGCGATCAATCGCTTCCTCGGCGACCAGCAGCGCCAGTCGGCACGGGAGGCGCTCATCGCGGAGCTGCGCAAGGCCGGGCCAGCCGTGCGCGTCGCACTTGCGGCGCCGCGGTCGGAAATCGGCGTCGAGACGACGGACCCGTCCCTTGGGAGCACGTCAGCGCCGGTGACACTCATCGAGTTCTCCGACTTCCAGTGTCCGTTCTGCCAACGAGTGGAACCAACGCTGAAGCGTCTGCGCACGACCTACGGCGACAAGCTCCGCATCGTCTGGAAAGATTTTCCGTTGACTCAGATTCACCCCCAAGCGTTCAAGGCCGGTGAGGCTGCACACTGCGCGGGCGAGCAGGGAAAGTACTGGGAGTATCACGACCAGTTGTTCGCCAATCAGCAGGCGCTTCAACCGGCCGACTTGAAGAAGCACGCCGCCGACCTCGGGCTCGATGCCACGAAGTTTGGCGCGTGTTTGGACGAGTCGAAGTACGGGGAGCGCGTCCGCGACGGTGTCTCGCAGGGCTCACAGCTCGGCGTGAACTCGACTCCGACCGTCTTCATCAACGGCCGGCGCCTCTCCGGTGCACAACCCTACGAAACCTTCACCGCGGTGATCGACGAGGAGCTGGCTCGTCCTCGTTAGTTGATCTCTTCAAGGATTGCTGACCGACGCGACTCTCACTGTCGGTCTCCTAGGGAGTCAATACGATCTTCCCGAACGCGCCAGATTCCATCACTGCCACGTGCGCCTGCGCCGCCTCTGCCAGCGGCAGCTCTTTCCCGATCACGGGGTTGAGGGTTCCATTGTCGAGCCCGGCTACTAGCCCGGCGTGTATCTGATGAAGCTCGGGGCGAGTGACGTTGAAGAGCGTCATGCCAAGAACGGCGGCGTCCTTCCCCATGATCTTTCGAGGGTCGATTTCGACACGGCCGCGGTTTCCAATCACGACCACGCGTCCACCTGGGGCGAGCACTTCGAAATCGCGGTCCAGGTTGACGTTGGCGAGCATCTCGAGAACCACGTCAACGCCACGGCCGCCTGTGAGAGGCATGATTTGCCCCATGTAGTCGGCGTCGTGGTGGTTGAGGGCGAGGTGTGCGCCTTGTGCCCGGACGAGAGCGAGACCCTTCTCCGTTCCAGCCGTGCCGACCACGCGCATTCCGTGCGCCCGGGCGATCTGAATTGCGGCGACCCCTACACCTCCGCTCGCCCCGTGCACGAGCACAGAATCGCCGGCACGTGCGTGCGCGCGAATGAACAGCGCGCGCCACGCCGTCCCGTACGGGACGCCAAGCGCAGCACCCTGTTGGAACGATGCTCGGTCTGGCAGCGGATGGACCTGCCACTCTTCGCACACCGCGAACTGTGCGCACGCGCTGCCAGCGTAGGCGTACACGCGATCACCTTTGCGAACGCTTCCCACGTCGGCGCCTACTGCTGCGACAACTCCCGCGAGATCGGTCCCAGGAATGTAAGGAAGACTCGGCTTGCGTGCGTAGGTGCCCGAGCGAATGTAGGTGTCCACTGGGTTCACGCCGATGGCGTGCACGCGAACCAGCACCTGGGTTGACCCCGGAGATGGATCCGGCACTTCCTCGAGCTTCATGACTTCCGGTGGGCCGAACTCACGGACAACGACGGCTTTCATGGGGCCTCACACAAGTGGAAAAGTGGAAAAGTGGAAAAAGTAAGTATTCCACCTTTTCGCTTCTTCCACTTGACGTTAGCCGTTCATGGAGCGGCTAGGAAACAGGCGTTCAAAGTTCCCACCGAAGATCAGTGCCTGGTCCGCGTCACTGACCCCGATCCGCCGCACGACGTCCCGCTGGACGTCGTAAACAGGGCGCTGCCACCCCCGAGGGAAGAATGAGGAGTCGGTGCCGAACAGCAACCGCTTCGGGCCCGCCACCGACAGTGTGGTCCTGAATACATCCTCCAGCGTGAGGCCGGGCGAGTACCGGATCCAGGAATTGGAGCTGGAGGTATCGAGGTGAATGTTCGAACACGCGTCCACCGCCATCAACGCCTCTCGCAGCAGGCCCGCGCCGAAGTGCGGAATGATGAACGGCACTTCCGGGAACATCATCGCCAGTCGAGCAACGCCAAGTGGATCGCCCAGGCGCAGGTCGAACCGACTCACGAGTCGAAGCTTTTGCCGAACGCCGATCGATAACACTCCGCAGTGCACGAACACAGCCGAGCCTGCATGCGCCGCTGCGACTTCGACAACGCGCCGCGTACGCTCGTCGTCCAAGGCGACGCGATTCATAGCCGGAAAGAGGCAGATACCGCGAAGCGCCAGGTTGGCTACTCCGCGCCAAGCTCGCGACTCTGCATCAGCCGCGGTCGGATCGACCATGAAGAATCCGGCGATTCGTGTGGGATGGCGCGCGACGGCTGAGGCCACCGAGTCTTCGTCGCCCGGGACGCTGGCGATGAGCGCGGCCCGACCCACGCCATGAGCATCGAGCTCGCGAACCCACCGATCGGCGAGCGCCTCGGGTGTTCCCGGATCGTCCCACTGCAATTCGCTGCATAGATCCTGAACCGAATTGCCCTTCCCACGCTGTTGTGACAAGGTCGACAGAAGTTGGCTCGAGAAGAAATGACAGTGGACGTCGTTGAGCATCCCAAGAGGGATACCATGTTCGCGTGAATCTGGCGCTGCTGATTTATGCGATTGGCACAGGTGTCGGCCTTGTGGTGACCGACGCGCGCCCGCTGGCGAGGGTTGCGCTGGCGCTTCTGTGGCCTATCGGGCCTCTGGCGTTTGTCGTGACCCTGTCAATTCTGTTGGCTGCGTCGTTGATTGCCTTCCCCGTTGTTGGGGGGATCGTGGCAGCCGCCCTGCTCGGTTGGTGGATGTTGGCGTAGAGCGCGAAATGGGCGTCCGTAGGCCCGGTCCTGTTTTTGGACCCGGCTGCAGGCGGGTCTTCAAGGCAAGACCTGCCCTAGGCGAAGGCTACCTCGTGTAGTGCCGCAACAAGAACTGCTGGGCGTCGAAGCGCTCGGTGTCTTGATCGGGACGGTGATACCGACCTGCAGCATCGAGCACCATCGCTCGTGCCGTGTCTCGCAGGTACGCATCGAGGACGACGTCGCGCAGGTGGGCGAGCATCTGTGAATCGCGCACCGGTGCGAGCGTCTCGACGCGGCGGCCGAGATTGCGCTCCATCAAGTCGGCGCTGCCGACGTACATTTCTTCCTCTCCGTTGTTCTGGAACCAGTAGATTCGCGAATGCTCCAGAAAGCGGCCGACGATCGACCGGACGCGAATGTTCTCGCTGATGCCCGGTACGTTCGGACGTAGGCTGCAGGTGCCGCGCACCAGCAGATCGATCGAGGCGCCGGCTTGCGACGCGCGATAGAGCAGCCGGATCATCTTCTCGTCGGTCAGGCCGTTGACCTTGATGATCATGCGGGCGGGCCGGCCGGCTCGTGCGTGCTCGATCTCGCGAAAAATGAGTGCGCGCAGTTTGGCGCGAAGTTGATCAGGGGCCACCAATAGACGCCGGAACTCCTTCTGCTGCGCGTATCCGGTGAGATGGTTGAAGACCGCTGAAACGTCCTCACCGACTTCTGGGTCTGCCGTGAAGAGGCCGACATCCGTATAGACCTTCGCCGTCTCCGGATTGTAGTTGCCACTGCTCGTATGGACGTACCGCCGGATGCCCTCTGACTCCTGTCGGACAACGAGACACAGCTTGGCGTGAGTCTTCACGTTCGCAAACCCATACACCACGTGAATGCCATGCGCCTCGAGGCGCCGAGCCCACCGGATGTTGTTGAGTTCGTCTCGGCGCGCCTTGAGCTCGACGAGCACGACGACCTGTTTGCCACTATCGGCGGCCTCGATGAGCAGTTCGACGAGCGGCGAGTCCACGCCGATCCGATACAGCGTCATCTTGATCGCGACGACATGCGCGTCTTTGACGGCCGCGCCGAGAAAAGTTTCGACGGAGTTGAACGACTCGTACGGATGGTGGACGAGCACATCCTGATGCCGAATCTGGTCGAAGATGACGTCCGGATCCTCGTCGAGCCGCCAGACGCTCGGCGGCGTCCACGGCTTGTCCTTGAGCTCTGGTCTATGGATACGCCCGAGTTGCCCCCAGTCGGCGAACCCGACGCGGTTCGGGGTGCGTATCACGACCTCCTCAGTCACTTCGAAGTTGTCGGTCAGGATCCTGATGACCCGCGTCGGCATGTCTTCGCCAACCTGAACGAGCGCGACGGCTCCGTGCCTGAGCTGCTTCAAGCTGCGGTCAACGGTTTCAAGCAGGTCCGCCGAGTTAGCGTGCTCGATCTCCAGGTCCGCGTCGCGGACGATGCGAAAGAGATAGACGCCCTTCACCTCGGTTCCGAGAAACAGCTCATGGATATTGTCGCGAATGACGTCCTCGAGAAAGGCGAACACGAGCCCCCGCGTCGGCTCCAGCGACTCGGGAAGCGGGACGAATCGCGGCAGGACGTCGGGGACCTTGACGCGCGCGAACTTGGCGCGGCCATCGTGCTGCACCATCACCACAAAATTCTTGCTGGGGTTCGAAGTCGACGGGAACGTGTGACCGGTGTCGAACGCCAACGGCGTGAGCACCGGGCAGATCTCGCGAGTAAAGTACTCCGCGAGGTATGCGCGAATCTCGGCGCTCCACTGGTCTCGGTCGAGAAAGGCGATTTCCTCCGACCTCAGCAACGCGCGTAGCTCCGTCCACGTCTCGGCTTGGTCCTGGAGCATCCGCCTGGCTCGCACACGCATGGCGACAAGTTGCCGCTCGGTGTTGTAACCATCGGGCGCCACATCATCGATTCCGGCGCGCAGTTTCTTGAGCGCGGCCGAAACGCGAATCATGAAGAACTCGTCAAGGTTCGAGGCGTTGATCGACAGGAACTTGACGCGCTCGAGCAATGGATGTGACTTGTCCCTTGCCTGGGCGAGCACTCGTTCATTGAACTCGAGCCAGCTCAGCTCCCTATTGATATAGAGCGCCGGATTCTTCAGATCGGTCCGGTCCGCTTCGCGAGACGGAAGGACTCTGAGTGGCGCGCGCGTGCGGCTCTGTCGATGCGCGCGGCCGGCGGCCGGCTCGAGCCGGTTCGTGGCGACGGCTGGTTTCTTCTGGGAATCCATGCGGCTAGCCTGCCCGCTTGTGCAGGACCGATGCCGCTGAGGTACTGCCCGAATTCGAGGACTATCTGTTTCTAGCTCAAGCGTTTGCGCGGAACGACGGGGAACCGTTGCCGGCGGGTCTGGCGTCGTCGTCGACTACCAGATCTGTGATGGGAATCACACGATTGAAATTTACGCTTCTCGATGATTCGATTCCTCGGCGGAGTGCTTGAGAAGGAATTGTTGCGCGTTGAAATCCCCTGGTGCAGCGACCGGACGTTCGTATCGACCCGTCGAGTCGAGCACCATGGCGCTCGAAGTGTCGCGCAGGTAGGCGTTCAGAATGACGTCCCGCATGTGCCTGAGAAGCTCTGGATCGCGCACTGGTGTCAACGTCTCGACGCGCCGGTCGAGGTTACGCTCCATGAGGTCGGCGCTGCCGATATACATCTCCTCGTGGCCGCCGTTCTGGAACCAGAAAATGCGGGAGTGCTCGAGGAAGCGTCCGACGATGGAGCGGACACGGATGTGCTCGCTGATTCCGGGGATGCCTGGGCGAAGGCTGCAGATGCCGCGCACAATGAGGTCCATCTCAACGCCAGCCTGTGACGCGTGGTAGAGCACTCGAATCATCTGATCGTCGGTGATCGCGTTGATCTTGACGATCGCCCGCGCTGGCCGGCCCGCACGCGCGTGCTCCGCCTCGCGTTGAAACAGCTCGGTCAATCTTCGGCGCAGCTGCACGGGCGCCACGAACAGCCTCCGGAAATCCTTCTGGCTCGAGTACCCGGTCAGGTAGTTGAACACGTCGGAGACGTCCGCCACGATTTCAGGATCGGCCGTGAACATCCCAAGGTCCGTATAGATGTTTGCGGTACGGGGGTTGTAGTTGCCGGTGCTCGTATGCACGTACCGCTTCACGCCGTCGGCTTCTTGCCGGATGACGAGACACAGCTTCGCGTGCGTCTTGAGGTCCGCGAAGCCGTAGACGACATGGATGCCATGCGATTCAAGCTGCCTCGCCCACAGAATGTTGTTGCGCTCGTCGAAGCGCGCCTTGAGCTCCACAAGCACCGCAACCTGTTTGCCGGCCTCGGCCGCCTCGATGAGCATGGGGACGAGGGGCGAGTCCGCGCCGATTCGATACAGCGTCATCTTGATCGCGATCACGTGCGGGTCTTTCACGGCCGCTCGCAAGAACGTCTCAACCGACTCGAACGATTCGAAGGGGTGATGGACCAGCAGATCCTGGTAGCGAATCAGATCGAAAATGACCTCCGGGTCCTCATCCTCGCGCCACAGGCTGCGCGGTGAGAACGGAGCATCCTTGAGGTCTGGCCGGTGGATGCGCGTGAGCTGCACCCAGTCGCCGAAGCCAAGCCGATCGCTCGTCGGCACCACGACGTCATCGGTCACCTCGAAGTTCTCGACGAGGATGTTCAGCACACGGGCCGGCATGTCAGCTTCGACGTGCAGCAGCGCGATAGCCCCGCGCCGGAGTTGCTTGAGGCTGCGATTGACTGTTTCGAGCAGGTCGTCCGCCTCGTCCTCCTCGATCTCGAGGTCTGTGTCGCGGATGATGCGGAATAGGTGCGCGCCCTGCACCTGCGTCCCAGGGAACAGCTCGTGAACGTTCGCGCGGATGACGTCCTCGACGAACGCAAAAGTGAGACCGCCCGGGTTTCGCGAATCGGGAATCGACACGAACCGCGGCAACACATCGGGAATCTTGACGCGGGCAAACTTCGTTCGGCCCGCATGATGCACGACCACCGCGAAGTTCTTGCTCAGATTCGAGATGAATGGAAACGGATGCCCCGGGTCGAACGCAAGGGGAGTGAGCACCGGGAAGATCTCGCGGGAAAAATATCCGCTCAGATGCTCGCGAATCTCAGCCGTCCACTGATCTGGCTCGAGAAACGAGATTCGCTCGGCCCCGAGCAGCTTGCGTAACTTGGTCCACACCGAAGCCTGTTCGCTGAGCATTCGGTGCGCGAGCACCCGCATCGCCTCGAGTTGCCGCTCCGTGGTGTAGCCGTCCGGCGCGACATCCTCGAGCCCCTCCCGGAGCTTCTTCAAAGTGGTCGAGACGCGGATCATGAAGAACTCGTCGAGGTTCGTGCCCGTGATCCCGAGGAACTTGATGCGTTCGAGCAGCGGGTGCGCGCCTTCACGCGCCTGCGTCAGCACGCGCTCGTTGAACTCCAGCCAACTCAGCTCCCGGTTGATGTAGAGCGCGGGGTTCTTGAGATCCGTGGGGTCGGGGTCACGCGACGGTACCTCGCGGAGCGTCGGGCGGACGTGCGACTGCTGTGCGCGAAGCTCGATCGGCTGGCGACGCTCAACAAACGCTGATTCCCGAGGGGTGTCCATAGCTGACGGCCGATATGCGGCGAGGAAATTGATCATAGCAGACGGGTGTGACACGGCACCCGCCCGTGCAATAAGCGCAATTGAATCAGCGACTTAAGGCTCAAGGCTCAAGGCTCAAGGCTTATGGCTTAAGGCTCAAGGCTCAAGGCTCAAGGCTCAAGGCGCAGGGCTCAGGGCTCAGGGCTTGGAGTCGGAAACTCTTGTGGGCGTCCGCAAGATGGGGTCGCGTTCATAGCGTCCGCTCCAGAACATGGTGTCGGTGACGAGCGCGGTGATGAGGCACACTACCTGGAGCAGAAGCGCGGTGCGCCGTCTCCACGGCGGCGATGCGTCGAAGGCAAGAGCGAGCACGGCGGAAAACGCAGCCCCCACGCCCCAAACGTACCAGCCCTGCGCCAGTCTGGTTTCGCCGAACAAAATGTAGAAGTCCAAGACGGCCTTCGCCATGCCGATGCTCATCGTTGCCAACGCGATGCCCGCCACGAGCAACGCGGTTCGTCGAAGCGGCGGCATGGGCGCAGCATGACGGGTTACGAGCAGACCCCATGCGACGACCTGAAGGAGATAAAACCACCACGGTGCGGCGCCGAACGTCCAATTCGATACGTACAGTGACTGGGCTGCGGCGCGGGTTACGGCACTCGCCAGTTGGCTTGGCTTGTTGAAGACGAGGTCGGTTGCGTAGGGCAAGCGATCGGATACGCCGACAATCCCTCGCGCCGCCAGGCTCACGTTTTCGTTTTGTCCGGTGATACCTGCGCCTCTTGCTTCGTTGTCCGCAAGCCACCAGAGGTTCACCGAGACTGCGATCGCGATGGCGGCTACTGGCCACAGGCGTCTGTGCCACGGCACCGGGCCGTCGGGTCTTTGGAGAAAGGCGACGGTCGACGCGACGGCGGCAACGGGAAGGAACACGAGACCGTAGGCCTTGGCTGCGATGCCGACTGCGGCGGCCATGCCAGCCAGAATCCAGGCGAAAGGTCGCCATTCCGAGACTGGACGCCGCATCTGGTCAATCGCGATCAGCAGCGCAAGGCCCAACGCCGGAATCGCCAGAGCGTCGTTCGAAATGCGGGCGCCCATGACGTACCACATAGGAAACAGCGCGACAAAGAGCGCGGCCAGTGGCGAAGCACCCCATGGACCCGTAATGAACGCCGTCAGCACGATGCCCGTGGTCGCAAAGATCGCGGCGCTGGCCATACGAGCCACGCGATGGGCCGATACCAAACGCGACGCGCCGGTCGCATGGACGATCTGACCGACGACGGCGTAGTACAGCGGAGGATGTTGGGCTTGCCAGTTCTCGAGCTGACCGTCCGACCACTGGTCAGTCCTGAGCGCGGCGAAGACGCGCTTCCGTTGAGCGCGCTCCTCAGCCGTCAGGCCGCGCCACCCGGAATAGCTGACGCCGCCCAGTTTCGTCCGCCCATCCTCCCACTGGTGATACGGCCCAGGCACCAGCCCCACCGCGCGTTCCACCGATTGGTGTAGCCGCGCGCGGCTTGGCACGGGCCGTCCGTGGCCTGCTGCGAACTGCAGGATTGAAGAGAGGTGCGCCGGCTCGTCCATTCCCTCGAAGGTCGGAAGCGCGAGGGCGTGGGTGAACGCCAGCGCCGCGAAAACCACGGCAGGCGTCCAGCGGGGAAGACGAATCGGCATCAGCGAACGGAACCTTACCACTGTGAGGTTCACGGGTTCGCGGGTTCTCAGGTGCTCGGGTTCGGGTGCTCGGGTTCTGCGGGTTCTTGGGTTCTTGTTCTACGGTTCAAGCCGCCCAAGATCCGTGTAGGATCCGCAGATGACGATGCGGCTTGGTGTTGTGATGTGCGTCGTCGCGGGGGCGGCCGCCTTGGCCGCCCAGACGCAGACGCCCGAGCAAACGCAAGGTCCCACGTTTCGAACTGGCGTGGATCTGGTCACCGTCGACGTGGCGGTCGTCGATGGTCGGGGGCGTCCGGTCGAGGACCTGCGGGCGCCTGAATTCTCAGTCAAGATCGACGGCGAAACACGGCGTGTGGTGTCGGCCGAGCTGGTCAAGGTGGATATCGAGGCCGCCAAGAAAGAGGTGGCCGACAAGAGCGAGACGTTCTACACGAGCAATCTCACGCCGCCGAACGGCCGGCAGATTGTCATCGCCGTCGATCAAGTCAACATCAGACCCGGCTCCCTGCGTCCGATCATGGCGGCCGCTTCGCGATTTCTCGATCGTCTCAGCCCGCTCGATCAGGTCGCCTTCATCACGTTTCCGGAACCGGGCCCCCGAGTCAGCTTCACGAACGACAAGCTGAAGCTTCGTCTCGCCATGGAGGGCCTGATCGGGCAGCCGCCGCGCAATCCTCCTGGCCAGTACAACATCGGCGTGACCGAGGCGCTGGCGATCACCAACCGTCGGGACCAGATCGTCCTGGCGCTGGTCATGGAGCGGGAGTGCCGGGCTCAGGACCCGACCAGGCGGAGTCAGTGCGAGCGCGACATCATCACCGATGCGAGCGAAATTACGCGCCGCATCCGCGAGGACGTCGATCAGTCAGTGCTCGGACTGCGGCTGCTCCTCCAGCAACTCGCACTGTTCGAAGGCCCCAAGTCGCTCATCCTTCTTTCAGAGGGACTGGCCGTTGACGACCAGAACGAGCTGCGCTCCCTCGTTCAATTAGCCGGCGCAGCCCGGACGTCGATCAACGTACTGGTGGTCGATCTCAAGCGCGGCGACATCACGGTCGGAGAGCAGCCTCCGTCGGAAACGCAGGACCGGCGCTATCAGCTGCAAGGACTCGAGGGGCTCGCGATGATGTCCCTGGGTGCGCTGTTCCACATCGCGGGTACCGGGGAGCCCATCTTCGATCGTTTGTCGTCGGAGATCTCGGCGTATTACATCCTTGGCGTGGAACAACGACCGAGCGACAGCATCGGCAACAGGCACCGCATCGACGTCGAGGTGCGTCGCCGTGATGTCACCATCCGATCGCGACAGGCGTTCGTGCTCTCGCCAACCGCCGGGCCCAAGCGTTCGCCCGGAGAAATCTTGCGTGACGCGCTCACGTCACCGTTCGCGGTGTCCGGTGTGCCCCTGCGTGTGACCACGTTTGCCCACCAGGACCCGTCGAGCAGCAAGGTTCGGCTCATGCTTGCAGCGCAAATCGGCCAGCCGGGCGCGCAGAAGGGGCAATACGCGGTCGGCTATCTCTTGGTCAACGATGAGAACCGGATCATCGCGAGTTATGGCAACACACAGACGCTGGCTCCGGGCGGATCCAGCCCGAACGACGTGCTGGAGTTCTTATCAACGGTAGCCGTCGATCCGGGAATCTACTCGCTTCGCTTTGGCGTGGTGGACTCCGAGGGCCGCCGCGGTACGATCGTGCGCGACGTGAATGCGTGGAAGATGGCCGGCGAAACGCTGGCGATTGGCGACCTTGTAGTGGGCAATGTGCCCGAGAAGGGTCAGAGCCTGCGGGCAGCCGTCGAGCCGCACATCGCTTCAGACGGAGTCGCCGCATATCTGGAGTTGTACTCGTCTTCGGCATCAACATTTGACCGTGCGGTTGTGACTTTTGAGATCGCCGATGATGCGGATTCTCCGGCTCTGATAAAACAACAGGCACTGGTCAATGTGGGCGCCCAGCCTGCCTGGAGAGTGGCGACTGGAATCGTCGCCGTGCAAGCCCTTCCGCGTGGACGCTACGTGGCACGGGCGCAGATTGTGCACGACGGCAAGGCAGTTGGTGTGCTCTCGCGACCGTTTGTGCTCGATCGCGAGGCCACGACTCTCACGGTCTCACCGTCAGCGATCGTCTCCGCTTCGAAATCCTTCGCGAGCACGCTGCCGAAATTCGACCAGAACGCCGTTCTTTCCCGCGATCTCATGGGGCCGCTGCTCGACCTCGTGGACAAGCGGTCGCCTACGCTCAAAGGCGCAATGGTCGAAGCCCGCGCCGGCCGCTACGGCGCCGCGGCACTCGAGGCCTTCGAAGCCGGGGATCAGACCGCCGCTGCGTTTCTGCGCGGGGTCGATTTTTACTCCAAAGGTCAACTCACTCAGGCGGCGACACAGCTGAACATCGCGGCGGGGCCGCGTCGGGAGTTCTTCCCGGCCGCACTATTTCTCGGCGCGTCGTTCGCCGCCGCTGGACGCGATCGTGACGCCGCCGGCGTCTGGCAGATGGCACTTGGCACCGAACCCAGGCCGACCGCGGTCTACCTCATGGTGGCCGATGCGCGACTCCGGGATGGTCAGCTCCAATCCGCGATGGAAATACTGAAGCCCGCGTTCGATCGTCAGCCGACCGACGACGATGTTGTGAGGAGGTTGGCCATGGCCTATGTCCTCAGCGCGCGCTACGCGGATGCGCTGCCGGTACTCGATGCCTACCTCGCGCGGCATCCCACCGATCAGGAGTTTCTCCTGGGCGCTGTCCTCGCGCACTACGAGATCGTGCGTGCAGGACAGACGCTATCCAACGAGGATCGCGCCAAGCTACGGCGCTACTCGGCCGCCTACAAGGGACCAGAGAGCGCGCTGGTCGACAAATACTTGGAGACGATGCAAGCACGGTAGAACCAGGTTCTCGGGTTCGCAGGTGCTCTGGTGCTTTGGTTCCGGTGAACCCCCTGTTCCTTCACGGCTGCAACTATCCCTGGTCCTCTGACGGCAGCACGGTCTATTACGGGATGGACTTTGGCGCAAACGTCTGGGGGTCTCATCTTGGGGTATCCACTCGGCGAGCGGCAGTCGCGCGGGACTTCGACGAGATGGCGCGACTCGGATTCACGGTCGTCCGTTGGTTTCTCTTCTGCGACGGCCGTGCGGGCATCGTCTATGATGACCGCGGCTTTCCAGCCGGCACTGACCCGCATCTCTTCGTGGACGCGGACACAGCACTCGAGATCGCACGCGACACGGGCATCCGGCTTGACCTCGTCTTGCTCGACCACCGTTGGATGTTCACAGGGATCCGCGAAGCCGTGTCCGATCCCATTGCCGGTCGAGTTCTCGATGCTCGATTGCCTCACGGTCGCTCGGATGTTCTGCTGTCGGCGGAAGGTCGCGACCTGTTGTTCGAGCGCGTGATCGCGCCGCTCGTGGCACGATACGGGATCGCTGGCGAGAGGCAGGATCTTGCTGCACACATCCTGGCTTTCGAGTTCATGAACGAGCCCGACTTCATTGTCGATGAGTGGGAACGAGACCTCAGCCCCCGCGTCTCCCGTCCGTTGCGGTTCGAAATCGTGGCCGAGCTCGTCGCACGGCTCAGCGACGTCGTGCATGCCACCTCGCCGGCGCTCGTCACGATCGGCAGCGCGAAGCTTCATAACCTCTGGGCATGGGACGACTCGTCGCTGGGGCTCGATCTGCTGCAGGTGCATTCCTATCCAGACATGCGATTCGTCCATCGCGAGGTCGATCTGTTCGGGAAGCCGGCGAGTACGCTTGGCGTCGGCCTCCCTGTGATCCTCGGTGAGTTTCCGGGCAATGGACCACAACAGCATCCTGATGGCGCGTCGCCGCCAGCGACCACGCTGGACCAGTATCTCGATTTCGCCGTGGAGGCTGGCTACGTTGGAGCGTGGCCGTGGAGCTTCAGTGGAACCGACGCGTACGGCAGGCTCCCGACGGCCCCGCTGCAGCGGTTCGCGGAAAAGCGCCCGGATCTCGTCAACCCCCGCTGCCGATTTCGATGACTGAGCCATCTCTTCGTCAGATCGCGTGGCTTGTTGCGCGAGACGTCAATCGGACGTTTGGCGGCGGGATGCCGGCAATGGAGCTCTTGCGACGTTCCTTTACGAGCCGGGGATGGCTCGACACGCAAGGGCATGCGCTGCTGATCGCCGTGTCACGTTTGACTCCGGGAACGAACCTCCTGGCGTATTGCGCGGATCTTGGCTGGACGTGGCACCGATTGACGGGGGCGTGCGTCGCACTGGCGGCCGCCTCGCTTCCGGGATCGGCGATTGTCTCGGTGCTTGCCGCCGCCCTCGTTCGGATCGACCAGTGGCCTACTGTTCGCGCGTTGCTTGCGGCAGCTACGCTGGCGGCCTCGGTCCTCGTCTTCGCAAGCGCATGGCAATTGCTTCGGCCGCACATTACGGGACCGCGCCGCGTCTGGGCGGTCGTGGGGGTCGGACTTGCGATCGTTCTCCACCTGTTCGGGCTCACGCCCGTGCGCGTGCTACTCGGCGTTGCCGTGTGGGGCGCGTTCACTCCAAGTAGGGATCAGGGATCGGGGGTCGGGGATCAGGGATCGGACGGTCGAGCCCCGAAGCCGTCATGAGCATCGGACTGCTGTATGTGCTCTTGCTCAAGGCCACGGTCACGTCCTTCAGTGGAATGGGCTCGCTTCCGCTCATCCGACAAGACCTCGTCGTCACGTACGGTGTGATTTCCGACGAAGAGCTGAGCCATGCCGTGCTCATCGGCCGGTCAACCCCCGGTCCAATGGGCGCCTACGTCGTCGCCGTCGGGTACCTTGCCGGTGGTTGGCCGGGTGCCGTCGCCGGTTGGTTGGCGATGGTGACGCCGGCGTTCGCGGCCATTCCGCTGATTACCTTCGTTCGCCGGTGGCTTCATGTGCCTCGAATGCGCTCGGTCGTCGATGCGATCGTCATCGCGGGCGCGACACTGTTGATCCCTGCGGGGATCCAGTTGGCCAGAGACGCTCTCCAACAGCTTGCGCTGCTCTGGAGGGTCTAGGACGAAGCAAGACCCGCCCTGCCTGACTCGCCGTGCCTACGCGGGCGAGAGCCGCGACGAGCCGCGTTCAGACACGAAACTCACGGCCTTTGACTCAACCGCGGTTCGCTCTGTAACGGTCTGGACGAAGTACCAGTCGGCCTGCATGCGATCGCGCGTGACATCGAGCAGCACGTAGCCACGGCTCTGGCCCTCGAGGTACTTCAAGTGCGGCGCCGCCGCCTTCACCAAAGGCATTCGCTCGCGCATCGCGCGGTCCGCGAACATAGGGGGCGAGCTGATGGCCGGCGTGACGAACTCTACGGCCAGCGATCCTGCCCCAGTTCGGGGGTTGTATCCATTCCACGATCGAGGGACGTCGAGCGCCCAGGAGCTGTGAAGATCTCCGGCAAGGACCACGAGGTTGCTGATCTTCTCGCTCTCGATGAGGTCGAACACACGATTACGAGCTGCGGGGTAGCCGTCCCAGACGTCGGTGTTCATCGGCGGAAGGCCAGCCGGGGTGATTGACGAGAAGAGCACCTGCTGGCCGACCAGACACCAGGGCGTGAGCGCCCGCTGCGAGCTTCGCAACTGGTCGAAGAACCACGATTCCTGAGCGGCGCCGAGCATCGTTCGCTTTGTGTCAGCCAGGGCGACGCGGTCCCCCGGGGCCACTTGCCGATTCCGGAAGCTCCTTGTATCGAGCATCAGCAGGTTGGCAAGCTGTCCGAATTGAAAGCGGCGAAAGAGGCGAAAACCGGACTCGGGCGCCCGCACCGGTTGCCATTCGACATATGCACGATAGGCGGCGGCCAGACGCACTGACCAATCGCCGTCTGCGGGTTCGTGGTTGTCCGCACCGGAAATCGACGCGTTGTTGGCGATCTCATGGTCGTCCCACACAACGATGAACGGGTGCAGACGGTGGGCCTCTTGCAAGTCGGGGTCGCTGCGATACGTGGCGTAACGAAGCCGGTAGTCTTGCAACGTGACGGCTTCGGTGGCAGGAAGCGGCACGCGCCCGGATTCAGATCCGTCGCCGTATACGCCGTTGGCGAACTCGTAGATGTAGTCCCCCAAATGCAGCACCGCGTCGAGATCGGTCCGGTTCGCGAGACATCGGTACACGTTGAAGTAGCCGGCCGGATAGTTGGAGCACGACACCGACGCCAGACGTATGCGTTCGACTCCGTTGGCAGGCAATGTCCGTGTTCGGCCCACCGGCGATTGCTCGCCGCCGGCGTCGAACACATAGAAATACCGGCGGCCCGGCTGCAGGTCGTTCACGTCGACCTTCACCGTGAAATCACTCGTTGGCGAGGCCTGCGTCGTTCCCTTGTGCACGACCTGCGTCAGGCCCTCGTCGTTCGCGATTTGCCACCGCACCTCCAGCGGGCCTGCAATCGCCGACGGCGGTGTCACGCGCGTCCACAGCATGACTCGGTCCACGAGAGGATCGCCGCTCGCCACACCGTGCCGAAACACTCGACCCGTCTTCGCACGATCCGGCTGAGCCCTGACGATGAGGGGCCATGCCGCTGCAGATGCGGCCGCGCTGCGAATGAAGTCACGCCGGGTCAGAGGCATTCGATGACGATCGTAATTCAAGTGGGTACCAGTCTGGAGCGAGCTTGGTTCAGAGAACCTCGGCCCTTCCCGGCCTCCGCGTTGCGTTGAGTTGGAGAGCAATCAGCTTTTCCATATCTTGGCTCAAGGGCGCTTCGATGTTGAGCGCTTGACGCGTGACGGGGTGAGGCAGTGCGATGCGCCAGGCATGGAGTGCCTGGCGCGTCATTTCAGGATGCGGCTCGCCGTAGAGACGGTCGCCGACGATGGGCCATCCGTTGGCCGACAGATGCACGCGGATCTGATGCGTCCGCCCCGTGACGAGGTGGCATCTGATCAGCGACGTTCCACGCGACGAGGCCACGAGCTCGTAACGGGTCTCGCTGGCAGCGCCGCCGGGTGTGACAACGACACGCCGACGATCGAGTGGATCGCGAGCGAGCGGCAGCTCGATGCGTCCGGTGCGCGGTCGGGGCACACCGCAAACAACGGCCAGGTACTCCTTCTTCACGCGGCCTGCAGCGGCGTCGCGCTGCACCGTTGCCTGAGCCTCGCCAGTCAGCGCGACCAAGACGAGGCCAGACGTGTCCTTGTCCAACCTGGTGAGAATGCCCGGTCGCACATTGGTCCGGTCGCGGAGTCGCCACAGAACGGCGTTTAGCAGCGTGCCCGATGCCTGCTTGTAGGAAGGATGAACGACGATTCCAGGGAGTTTGTTGATCGCAATGAGACAGTCGTCTTCGAACAGCACGTCGAGGTCGCCAGGCTGCCCCTCCGGCCGCAACCGCCGAACGGTCGACGCGGGCAGCATGACCTCGACCCTGGCGCCTTCGCGTACGCCTGTCGAGGACCGGCGCGCGATCTTCCCATCGACGGCGATCAGACCCGACTCGATCCACTGCTGCGCGAGGCTGCGCGACATGCGCGAGACGTCGACGACCCGTCTGACGAGGACCTGGTCCAACCTGAGCAGTGCGTCGCCTCGGTCGGCGACGAATCGAAGCGTATCGGCCATCGGTCGTTCGGATCGTTCGAGTCGTTTGGATCGTTCGAGTCGTTCGCATGAGTCGACTCGTTCGATTCGTTCGAGCGTTCTGCGTTCGACGTCCGAACGACCCGAGCGCCTGGAACACTCCGAACGTCGAACGGCTCGAGCCGAACGACCCGAACGCTTCGAACGTCCCGAACGATCCGAACGTCCCGAACGATCCGAAATAACGGTATTAGACTGATTCTATGGCTCTCTTTGGCAGCGCTACTGCACTTCGTCTTCCGCGTCCCGACCAAGCACTTCCCGGGCGCGAGACGCCGATGGCCGTCCCCGACACACACTACGTCAACGGGAACCGCTTGGCACCTCCGTTCCCAGCTGGCCTCGAGCAAGCCGTGTTCGGGTTGGGATGTTTCTGGGGCGCCGAAAGAAAATTCTGGGAAGCGCCCGGCGTCTACACAACGGCTGTCGGCTACGCGGGTGGATACACGCCGAACCCGTCGTACAGGGAGGTGTGCTCGGGGCTGACCGGTCACACCGAGGTTGTGCTCGTGGTGTTCGATCCCAAGGTGACGTCGTTCGACGCGGTGCTCAAGGTATTTTGGGAGAGCCACGATCCGACCCAAGGCATGCGACAGGGAAATGATGTGGGAACGCAGTATCGATCCGCGATCTACTGTTACTCACCCGAACAGAAGCACGCAGCCGAGGCGTCTCGGAGCCTATTCCAGGACCGCCTGACCGAAGCCGGATACGGCCGTATCACGACCGAGATTGGCGAGGCGCCCCCGTTCTTTTACGCCGAGGACTATCACCAGCAGTATCTGGCGAAGAATCCGGCCGGATATTGTGGCCTGGGCGGCACGGGCGTGAGCTGCCCGGTTGGGCTGGGCGCGTGAGCCCTGAGCCCTGAGCCTTGAGCCTTGAGACTATAATCCTCCGCCATGAGTCGAGTCATCTACGCGAACACACCCGCCACGGTGGCACAGGAGGATCTGCGGAGGACGAACGGCGTCCGGATCGTTTCGAATGAAGAAGAGGGTTCTGGTGTGAATGCGCTGCCCGGCGGCGTGTACGGCTTCACGTATTCGCCTGGTATTGAGAGCGCGCCACTCTTTGCCGAGCGACGTTATCGGAGCTATGAGACCCACAAGCTCGCCGGCGGCGAAGTGCTCGTGATTGGATTCGTGTCGCTTGATCTGGTGCAACAGCTCGAGTCGGCCGTCGCTGACGTGACTGTACACGTGCAGCCGCAGCCTGAGGAGGGATACGAGACGCTCATCGCGATCCCCTACTCGCGCATTCGTCACCATCGCCAGTATGCGGCGCCAAACCAGCACGCGTTCTCGGCCACGGTCACGCCTGCTGTAGAGCACGTCTAACGCCCCTTCACGTCTGTGCCAGCGATCAATCCAAAGCTTGTCACCACCGCCTTCGAATTGCCGGAGTATCGCACGGTCAAGAACTTCGGTGTCGTGCGCGGTATCGTCGTGCGCTCGCGCAGCATTGTCGGCAATATCGGGGCGGCGCTCCAGACACTGGTCGGAGGCAACATCACGCTCTACACGGAACTGTGCGAGAACGCTCGGGCGGATGCATTTCGGCTGATGCTGGAGCATGCCGCCGAGCTCGGGGCGAATGCGCTCATCGGCGTGCGGTACGACGCGAACGAAGTCGCGTCGGGAGTGACCGAGGTGTTGGCGTACGGAACCGCCGTGATCGTAGAACCGATAGCCGGATGAACGTGAGACAGCGCCCAAGCCGTAGGTGTGGAAAGCAAGGCCACCGAACGTTCTAAACCAGCTTCGTCTTCCACCTCCCTTTCGAGAAAATCCAGCCGCTGACGAGTGCCAGCGTCGAAAACGCCACGCTCACGGAGATGAACACGCCGGTCGGTCCGAAGCCGAGCGGACGGGCGAGCACCCACGCAAGAGGAATCTCGAGCATCCACAGACAGAACAGATGGATGAACGTGGGGGTACGCGTGTCGCCCGCGCCGTTGAACGCCTGCGTCAGCACCATGCCGTATCCGTAGAAGAAGAAGCCAGCGGCGACAATGCGGAGACAGCGGATGCCGTATGGAGCAACCTCTGGGTCGCTCGTGAAGATACCGATCAGGAACGGCGCAAAGAGCAGAAAGACCACGCCGACGGTGCCAAGGCACAGTGTGTTGTAAAGGCCAGCCTTCCACGCGGCCGCCTCGGCCCGGCCTGACTTCCCGGCGCCGAGGTTCTGCCCGACGAGCGTCGCCGCCGCATTGCTGACGCCAAACGACGGCAGGAGCGCGAACAGGATGATGCGAATCCCGATCGTGTTACCGGCCACCGCGGCACTGCCAAAGCCGGCGATGATGCGCACCAGCCCGGCCCACGAGGCCGTCGCCACGAAGTTCTGGAACATCGCCGTGCCGGCGATGTTCAGGATGTTCTTCATCACCGGCAGATCGAGTGCGAGATGCGACACACGGATCCGAATCCGGCTGCCCGGCCGGGTCAGGTGATACAGCTGATACAGCACGCCGCAGCTGCGACCGATCGTCGTGCCGATGGCCGCGCCGATGACGCCCATCGCGGGGAACGGCCCGACGCCGAAGATCAGCATCGGGCCGAGGACGATGTTGATCGCGTTGGCGAATCGGAGCACGCGCATTGCAATCGCGGCATCGCCGGCGCCGCGGAATATGGCGTTGATCAGGAACAGCAGTAGCACCGGGCCACTGCCGGCCAGCATCACGCGGGCAAAGCCAGAGCCGATGGCGAGCACGCCGTCGCTCGCGCCCATGGCGCGGATCAGTGCCGGCCCGAACAGCACGCCGATCGCGCCGAACAGCACCGCCATCAGGACGCCGAAGATGAGCGCCTGCGCGGCGGCATGCGCCGCGCCGTCCTCGTCCTTCTCGCCGATCCGCCGAGCCACGACCGCGGCGGCGCCGATCGACAGGCCCATGGCCACGGCATAGACCATGATCATTAGCGACTCGGTGATCCCGACGGTTGCCACGGCATCCGCGCCCAGCCGTCCGACGAAGAAGACGTCGACGACCAGGAACACCGACTCCATGAACATCTCGAGCACCATCGGCACGGCCAACAGGACGACGGCTCGGCCAATTGGCGCTTCGGTGTAGTCCTGGTGGGAACCGCGGACAGCTTCCTTGATAGTCGACCAGATGGATTGCTCCACCTGAATCTGAACGCTCGTCGTCAACGCTTCCTCGCGGCCCCTGTTTCGATCTGGCGCGCCGGTTCGCTGGACCATTCCGACCATGAGCCGGGGTACAGCGGCGCACCGGACAGGCCGGCGTGTTCCATAGCAAGCAGGTTGTGACACGCGCTCACGCCCGAGCCGCAATACATCACCATTTCACGCGGCGCGCGCCCGTCGAGGATCGTTGTGTAGGTCTCACGCAATTTCTCGGGCGGCAGCATTGTGCCGTCGTCCGCGAGATTCCATTTGTAGAAGTGATTCTCGGCCCCAGGAATGTGCCCGGCAACTTTGTCGATGGTCTCGGACCGTCCTTCGAACCGGTCCGGTCCCCGCGCGTCAACGAGCAATGTCTTGCCGTCACCCATCCTCGCGATGACATCGTCGATTCCGACGCGCATCTCGTGGCGGGGCGCGGGTGTGAACACCGCGGTACGCCGCGTTTCGTCCCCGCTCCGGCACTCTCGACCCTCTCCTGTCCATTTCGCCCAGCCGCCATCGAGAAGCGCAACGCTGTCGTGGCCCAAGTAGCGGAGCGACCACCACAACCGGCTCGCGTATAGGCCAGAGTCCTGGTCGTACACGACGACTTGTGTGCCGTTTTCGATGCCAAGCCGGCCGAACGTGGCCGCGAGCGACTCAACCGAGGGGACCGGGTGCCGCCCGTTCTTGCCGGTTCGTTCGCTCGCGAGGTCTTCGTTGAGGCTCGCGAACACCGCCCCGGGAATGTGAGCCTCGCGATATTGCTCCCGTCCCCAGGCTTCGCTGGTCAGGTTGGAACGGACGTCCACTATCGACCAGCCGGCCTGAAGGTGGTGCGCAAGAATGTCGGTGGAAACAATTGTCTTGTAGCTCATGAGACTCGTGCCACGAGGATCGCAAAGGATTGGCCACGAAGAACACAAAGATCACGAAGGATGGCGGCCCGATTCTTCGTGACCCTCGTGGCTAGCGCGCGTTTTCGAGCGCCGCAATCCGTTGTTCGATAGGCGGGTGCGTCGAAAAGAACACCATGTAATTCCGGGCCGTACCGTTGATCTTCATCGTGGCTAGCGCCTGATGACTGGGATCGACCAGCTCGCGATTGGCCGCCAGGCGACGAAGCGCGGCCAGCATCCGATCGCGACCGGCCAGCGACGCGCCGCCGCTATCGGCTCGGAACTCACGCTGCCGCGAAAACCACGCAGTGATGAGCGAGCCAAGGATCCCCAGCCCGATCTCGAGCACGATCATCACAACCCAACTCAGCATGTATGAGTTGCGTGAGTCGCTTGACTGCCGTACGCCGAACGCGACCAACCGTGCAAAGAACATCACGAACGCGTTGATGACGCCCTGGAGCAGCGTCATTGTGACCATGTCGCCATTGGCGATGTGCGCCACCTCGTGCGCGAGCACTCCCTCGACCTCATCGGGCCGCATCGATCGGAGCAGTCCCGACGAAACGGCCACAAGGCTTCGGCTCTTGCTCGGACCCGTCGCGAACGCGTTGACCTCAGGCGAGTCGTAGACGCCGACTTCCGGCATGGGCAGGTTCGCCTGCTGTGTCAGTCGTTGCACGGCCTGGTACACCACGTCGAGCTCTTGCCTGCCAGTGCGTCCGTCGACCAGCTGGATCCCCGTTGCTTTCTTCGCGATCCAGCGCGACATCTGCAGCGAGATGAACGCCCCGCCCATGCCCCAGAAGAGACAGAAGACCGCGAGCGCACCGATATTCAAGCCTTCCGCCCCGACATAGTTGCCGATGCCGAGCAGGCTCATCACGACGGACAGCGTGAGGACTATCGCTAGGTTCGTGGCGAGAAACAGGAGGATTCGTTTTCCCATGGTGGATCCAGGATAGCAAAACTACCGGTTTGAGGTTCAGTCCCGCAGGGCTTCTGCCAGACGATGCAGGAACAGGCCGACGTCGGTCACGACGCCGACGGTCTGAGCAGACCCGCGGTCGCTGAGCTTTGTGACGACGGCCGGGTTGATGTCGACGCAGACCACGCGAACCCAGGAGGGGAGCATGTTGCCGACGCCGATGCTGTGGAGCATTGACGAGAGCATCAGCACGAGCTGCACGTTCGACAAGGCCGTCGCGTAGCGCTCCTGTGCCTCAATCAAGTCCATCATCGTCTCGGGGAGCGGCCCATCGTCTCGAATGCTCCCCGCGAGTGCGAACTCGACTCCGTGCTTGACGCATTCATACATCACACCCGACGTCAACACGCCGCCGTCGACTGCTGCTCGGATGCCACCGGCACGGTTGATCGAATTGATCGCGGCCATGTGGTTGCGGTGTCCTTGCTCGACGGGCGCTCCAGCGAGAAGATCGATGCCAAGCGAGGTGCCGGAGAAGGCGAACTCGATGTCGTGCACGGCCAAGGCGTTTCCGGCGAGGACGACGTTCACGTAGCCCAGCCGGATGATCTCGGCGAAGTGTTCCGCGCCGCCGGTATGGACGACGACTGGTCCGGCAACCACGGCGATGCGTCCGCCCGACTGTCTCACGTCGCGCATCATCGCCGCGATGCGTGCCACGCTCCCCTCGACTCGCCGCTCAGAGGATACGTCGTTACTCATGAACGCGAAGCCCAGACGGTCGCGTTCGCGGAACTCCGGTGTGACCCGGATGCCGTCGTGGCCGCAGATGACCAATTCCCCACTCCGCACGTCCCGCAGTTTGCGGCACTCCGCGCGGTCATTCGTGACGACAATCACCGCATCCATTCGCTGCTGGTCGACGTCCACCCAGCGCCCTGCAAGTCGGACGTGCGTCCGGTGGTTCGTTGTCGAGTAGAAGTCGTCCGGGACGCACCGGTCCTTTTCGGCCGGCCTGACGACCGCGTTCCGCTCACGGACCGGATGGCACCCGAACGTGGTGAGCTGCTGCAGGAGGTCGTCGAGCGTCTGCGCGTCCGCGACCGTGATGCGCATCTTGATGCGCGAGGGGTCGTCGTTGGTCTTGCCGATGTTGAAGGAGAGGACCTCGTAGGCCCCCTTGAGCTCGATGATCTTGTCGAAGATTCCTGACAGCAGGCCCGAGTCGATCAGGTGGCCTTCGGCTTCGATCGTGTCGCTGGCAGACATGGCTGGGCCATTGTAGGTCAGTCAACTCCCAACCACGGCTTGTCCAACTCCCAACTCCCAAGGACGTTCAAGATCCCGGGACGAACCGGTAGCCCACGCCCCGGACTGTGAGCAGGAACTTCGGCGATGAAGGACGGTCCTCGATGTACTTCCTCAGCCGGACGATGAAGTTGTCGATCGCGCGAGTATCGGTGCCTTCGTGGAGGTCCCAGACCTGCTCGAGGATGGCGCCTCTGGACACCGGTCGCCCGGCATTCTTCACCAGGTAGCGAAACAGCTCGCATTCCATCAGCGTCAGCTTGTACGACTTGCCTTTGGCGCGCAGTTCCATAGCGCCAAAATCGAGTGTGCGCCCGGCGAACTTGTAGATATCACCGTCTTCCTTGCCCGGCGCCTCCTGCTCGTTCCATCGGCGGCGTCGAAGCAGGCCGTTGAGCCTCGCAATGAGAATCGTCAGCTCGAACGGTTTTGGCAGGTAGTCGTCGGCGCCCGCCTCGAATCCTTTGAGGACGTCCTCGGGTCGTCCTCGCGCCGTCAGCATCAGGATCGGGACGTAGTGGCCTGCCGCACGCAGCGCCGCCGCCGTTTCAAAGCCGTCTTTGCCCGGAAGCATGACGTCGAGGATCACCACGTCGAACTCGCGGCGCTCTTCGAGCAGCAGCTCGAGTGCCCGCTCGCCATCGCCGGCAATCATCGCCTCGTGGCCTTCTGCCTCGAGGTTGAACCGAAGGCCATCGGCAATGTGCTGCTCGTCCTCAACGACCAGGAAACGACTCATGACTGCAACCAGCTACGAGCCACTGGCCACTAGCTCAGGAGACGAGGAAGTTCGAGCGTGAAGGTGGCGCCGCGGCCCTCGCCTTCGCTGTCCGCAAAAATCCGTCCGCCGTGAGAGCGCGCGATCGATCGGACGATGTAGAGGCCGAGCCCCGTGCCTTTGACTTTGAGACCCCGTGCCTGCACGCGATAGAAGCGATTGAAGATGCGTTTGAGTTGTTTCTTCGGGATGCCGACGCCGCTGTCCTGCACGCGTACCCACACTGTGTTCGGGGCGGGGGCGGCGACCGCGACCGTGATGCGCACCAGCTGTCCCGAGTACTTGACCGCGTTGTCGAGCAGGTTCGCCAGCACAGTGCGAAGCTCCTCAGCGTCGCCGCGCACGATCAGCGGATGATCATCGTGCGTCTGCAAGTCAATCGACCCGGGCTGAAGATGGTGCCGAACGGTAGCCAACTCGACGCACTCGCGCGTGAGCGTCGCTACGTCTACCTTCGCCCTGGCCGCTGCCTTCTGTTTCTCGCGCGCGACGCCCGCTTTGAGCACTTGGTCGACGGTATGGTGCAGGCGGTCGGCGTCGGCCAGCATGATGCCGTAGAAATCGCGTCGCTGCGCTTCGCTGACCTCTCGTGACTGGAGCGTTTCAAGATAGAGCCGAATCGAAGCGATCGGCGTCTTCAGCTCATGCGTGACCGCGTTGATGAAGCTGTCGTGTGCTTCGTTGCGCCGGATCTCCATCACCAGGAACACTGTGTAGACGATGAGTCCGGCGATGATGAGCGCGAAGAGAATGACGCCCAGGACGAGCACCGTGACCCGCCCTGCGTTGGTCATGACCCAGCCGACGTTCAGCGACACCGCCGCCGCCACCAGCAGGACACACAACGCGACGAAGAAGGCGATGGCCTTCTGACGCCTGGTCACGCAGTCGATTGTAGATCTAGGTGCTGATCTTTGCCCTACGCGATGGCCTCATCCGGCACCAGGGACGCCTCGTTCTCCTCATGCGGAACGGGCTGTTTGAGCCTGGCCTGCTTGATGTCCCAGGCGAGGCCGAGCGCGCGGAGAGTGCTGATGCCGATCCAATTGAAGTCGAACTCGTACCAAGCCAGGCCGTGGCGCGCGCTGGTTGGATGCGCATGATGGTTGTTGTGCCAGCCTTCGCCAAACGAGAGCAGCGCCACCCACCAATTGTTCGTCGAGTCGTCGCGTGTGGCGAACCGGCGTGAACCCCAAATGTGCGTAGCCGAGTTCACCAACCACGTGCAGTGCAGTCCGAATGTTGTACGGAAGAAGATGCCCCAGAGGACATACGGAATGCCACCGAACGCCAGCAGCGCGAGGCCGACGACGACGTTGGAGACCCAGTGCCACGTGGAGAGCGCCACATGAAAGCGGTCGCGCGAGAGGTCTGGAACGTAGCGCGCGAGCACCGACGCATCGTGGTGCAAGCCTTCGCCCATGATGATCCAGCCCGCGTGCGCCCACCACCCGCCTTCGCGCGGCGTGTGGGGATCGCCTTCGCGATCGGATTTCTGATGGTGGATGCGATGAGTGGCCACCCAGAAGATAGGACCGCCCTCGAGAGCAAGCGTGCCGCAGGTCGTCAGGAAGTACTCCACCCATTTGTACGTCCTGTACCCGCGATGTGTGAGCAGGCGGTGGTACGCCATGCCAATCCCAAAGCTGCCTGCGATGAAATACAAGACAAGGGCGGCCAGCATCGCGCCGTAGTCGATGAAGAAAAACGCCGCGACGGCTCCGATGTGGAAAGCGGTCATGGCAATGACCGTGATCCAGTTCAGGCCCTGCTGGTGCTTGCGCCCGTAAAGGGGCATCGTGGTAGCCATGGACGAAAGAGGTCCTCCAGAAGATGTTTCGTGAAACAGCCCGTGCACGATAGCAGGGGAACGCCAGAAACGGCTGTAATACTTCTGTACGGGGCGCTAAGTTCAGAAGGTTCAGCGGGTTCAAGGGGTTCCTGGGGTCGAGAGTCTTGCGTGTTCTTGCACCAAGATGCCAGGTCCCGGCATCGTCGCCCCCAAACCCCTAACACGCTGAACCAGTTATCCTGGGACATTGTCCGCCCCCGTCTTCGCGCTCAGCATTCACGCCGACTATCGCTGCCGCCATTCGGGTGCATGTTGCACAGCTGACTGGGACGTGCCGGTCGAACTGCCGGTGTATCGCTCGCTCAACCAAGCGGTGATCGACGGTCGGCTCACGGTTTCGCCCGCGTCCCAGGTACCTGAACCCCTTTATCGTTGAATCGGGCCTGCCCGAGGGCGCTGCGGCGATGCTCGAGCGGAATGGGGCTGGCGAGTGCGTATTCTTCGAACGCGGTTCACGGCTCTGTATCGTTCACCGCGACCTCGGCGAGCCGGTCCTTCCAGCGACATGCCGACACTTTCCGCGGCTGGCGCTCCGAGACGGTCGCGGCACGTTCATCACTCTCTCGCATTTCTGTCCCACCGCGGCGTCGCTGCTGTTTCGCGACGATGTGCCGTTACAGATCGTGTCTGAGCCCGTATCGTTTCCGGATGCCGACTACGAAGGCATGGTGGTGACGGCCGACGACGTCCCGCCACTGCTCCAACCGAAGATGCTCATGGACCTCGATGGCTATGGAGCCTGGGAGCGCCACATGGTGGCGCGCTGCGCCGCAACCGGCTTTGGTCCGGAGTCGGTGCTCGCGACGCTGGCGAAGGACGTGCGATTGCTCCGGCGATGGAAGCCAAACGGTGACACGCTTTCGCAATCGATCGCAACGCTGCCCAGCGACGGCGCCGACGCGGCTCCGCCGCTGACACTCGACTGGAGCCTGCAACTGCATGATCAGGTGATGGCAGCGATTCCAGACGATCTCAAGCCGGCCTCAGACACCGAAGGCCTGGAGTCGGCGTTCCATGGCCACGTACAACCCACGTGGAAGGCGATGAGCGCCCCGATTAAGCGCTATCTCGCCGCGAAGGCCTTCGCTTCGTGGACTGCGTACCAGGGCAGGGGGATCGCAACGATCGTCCGCGGTCTCGAGGCGGCACTCGCCCTCGTGCGCGTCGAAGCCGCCCGGCAGTGCCGCGACGCGGGTCGAGCGCTCGACGTCGAGCTTTTGCGGGAGGCGTTTCGCCGCGCGGATTTCGCGTTGAATCACCTGGCCATCGGTGAGGACTTGGCGCGCGCCTGGTCCCTGGCTGAACAAGACCACTAGGGCGTGTTGGGCCTTTCCGTCATTCGTCGAAGATCGCGACGACCGGACCGTGGTCGCTCGTGCCGACCTCCCGTTGCACGACGCACGACATGGTCTTGTCCGCAAGCGACTGGCTGGCGAGGACGTAGTCGAGTCGCCACCCAATGTTTCGTTGCTTCATGTTTCTCCATGGCGCCCACCACGTGAAGAGGTCAGCGTTGTCGGGCTCCATCTTCCGGTGTACGTCCACCAACCCGTGGCTCAACAGCCGTTCGAAGAGCGCGCGTTCTTCGGGAAGCTGACCAATCGCGCGTGGCTTTCGCTCCTTGGGGTGCACGTCCATCTCCGTGCGTGCAACGTTGAGGTCGCCGCACAGGACCAGCGGCGAGCCCAACTTGTCGAATTCCGACGCTAGACCGTCCATGGCTTCCAGGAAACGCATTTTGGCTGGGAAGTCCTTCCCCCCGTTCGGCACGTAGATCGACGCGACCGTCAGCGCGGGGAGCTGGACGGTCACGATCCGGTGCTCGTAGTCGAAAGCGGGGTGATTAAAGGCTGGAGGCTCAGGGAAGGCCGATTTTCGGACGTGCAGACCGACACCCGAGTAGCCCTTGTCGCCGTGCCAGTAGCACCAGTAGCCGTCGATGTCGGAAAGCCAGAGCGACAACTGATCGCGGGACGCCTTGATCTCCTGGAGACACAGAATGTCGGGCTGTTCCCTGTCGATGAACTCCTCCACCTGCGACTGCCGCGCGCGGATGCCGTTGACGTTCCAGGTGGCTATTTTCAAGGTCAAAGGTCAAAAGGCAAAGGTGAGGTCTAGGTGTAGGTGTAGGTGTAGGTGATGCCCCCGGTCGTCTACAGTGTAGAGCGTATGCTGCAGGCGACGCTCGCCTTGGCGCGGCGTGTTGACCGTGGTGAGATCGATTTCTGCGCTCGTGCCGCGCGCGCGGGCGAAGCGAATGGCGCCGCAACACTCGAAATCGCCGGTGGACGTGCGGTGTGCGGCGCTTTCGGGTCGCCCTGGAATAAGGTGCTTGGTCTAGGCCTGGGAGTCGAGGTTACCGATGCGGACCTCGACGCGATCGAGGACTTTTATGACGACCGTGGCGTGCCGTCGCAAATCGAGCTGTGTCCTCTTGCCTCAGCCGGTCTAGCCCTGCGCCTCAATCAGCGCGGATTCGTCCTTCAAGGTTTCGAGAATCAGCTCGCCCGCACGCTGGACGGGAATCCCGTGCCAGAAGCCGCGAGGTTTGACATCGTTCCCACGTCCAACGAGACAGAAGCGCTCTGGCTTCGTGTGGTATCCGAAGGGTTTGCGGAACCGGAGGTCTTGCCCGTCGGCACACTCCCTCCCTCGGGCGACACGCAGACCCTTTCCAATGTGATGCGCCAGTTCGACCACCCAGACATCATGCGCTTTATCGTCACGATTGATGGCGAGCCCGCCGGTGCCGGTGCTCGTTACATCAGCGCCGGATTGCTCGGGATCGTTGGTACCGCCACCCTGCCGCGGTTCCGTCGGCAGGGCGTTCATGGCGCGCTCGTTGCCCACACTATCAACCTGGCGCTCGGCCGCGCGGACCTCGCGATCGCCACGACCGAGCCGGGCAGCACCTCGCAGCGAACGTTCGAGCGCTTCGGCTTCCAGGTGCTCTATACGCGGGCGGTATTGACCAAAGGGTAGCCGAGGGGGCCGAGGGCATCGACGGTGAAGAAGCCAGTCGAAATCGCCTTGACCGGCCCGATGGTCGTTAGATTCTTCCCCTTCCCGTCGTCTTGAGCGACGACGACGGCAACGCCGAAGAATACGAACGCTGCGACTGCCAGGAATGTCCATCGATTCATGAGACACCTCCAAGAAGGGAACGTGTGAGTACTGCGATCGGATATACGATCGATCGGGCGCCGGCGCCATGTGCGGCGCCTTTGCAACGTCTCGTCATTGGATGAGCGTCCAACCGTGGTCGCTACAACGAGTTGAGCGCGGGAATATGGAACCTCCAGGTACTCCTCCGCTTCGGCGCGTACGAGCTGGATCTGGAAGCAGGGCAGCTGCTCAAGAGCGGTCGACTCGTCCGACTCCAGCCTCAGCCGTTCAAGTTGCTATGTCTCCTCACAAGTCGTACGGGAAAGCTCGTTACTCGGGAAGAAATCCAGGCTGCGCTTTGGAAGGACGACACCTTCGTCGACTTCGAGCAGGGCGTGAACTTCACCATCAAGCAGGTGCGCGAGGCCTTGAGCGACCAGGCCGAGCACTCGGTCTATATCCAAACCGTACCCAAGCGCGGATACCGATTCCTCGCACCGGTGGCGACTGTTTCTGCGCGAGGCGCCTCGGAGGAGCCGCCGATCGCCGACCCGCTCCTCGACAAGGCGCTGTGGGCGAACATTGCCGATCTGAGATTGGCGGACGAGCGCCGAGGCAAAATGCAGCAAATGTTAGTTGTGGCGCTCGTCTGCGGTGTCCTAGCGTTAGCCGCGCTGGTCGTTGCCCAGCTGTTCTGAACCCGCACCCGTCGCACGTGACGCAAAGCAGCTAGAATCGCGGCAGCTCATGAGCTGCCCGGCCCACCACCGTGAAACTCCCGACACAGAGCTGCTTCCGCGCGGAGTGCGTCTCGAGCTCGGCAGGCTGAGGCGAATTGGCTGGCGGGTCGTCTTGTGCTTTCTGCTGGTGCTGGCGGTAACGCAGGTCACGACCCAGTCGCAAGCCGTCAACAGCGTCACGTCGCCGCTCCAGCAGTTCGGCGCAAACATTGGCGACGACTATTTCCTGGCCACCTACACCCAGCTCGATGGGTACTTCAAGAAGCTGGACCGCGAATCCGCTCGCATGTCGCTCGTCGATATTGGCCGGACTGAAGAAGGTCGACCACAGTGGATGGCCATCATCAGTGCGCCGGAGAATCTAGCGCGGCTCGACCGATATCGGGACATTTCGCGGCGGCTTGCCCGCGCGGAGGGTCTTACCGACGATCAGGCGCGGGCGCTCGCCGAAGAGGGAAAGGCCGTCGTCTGGATCGACGGCGGCCTTCACGCCAACGAAGTGCTTGGCGCCCAGCAACTCATCGAAACCGTATACCAGCTCGTGAGCCGCTCGGATCCCGAGACGCTGCGGCTTTTGCGCGACGTGATCATCCTGGCCGCGCACACCAATCCCGACGGTCATGAACTGGTGGCCAATTGGTACATGCGCGAGCCGGACAAGCTGCGCCGTAGCCTGGCTGACATTCCGCGGGCTTTCCAGAAGTACGTCGGACACGACAACAATCGCGACTTCTATCTGTCGAGCCAGGCCGAAACGAAGAACATCAACCGAGTTCTCTACAACGAGTGGTTTCCACAAATCGTTTATAACCATCACCAGGCGGGCCCGGCGGGAACCGTGATGTTCGCGCCACCGTTCCGCGACCCGTTCAACTACGTGTTCGACCCGCTCGTTCCAATCGGCGTCGATCTGGTCGGCGCCGCCATGCACGCGCGCTTCGCCGCGGAAGGAAAACCGGGCGTCACGATGAGGAGCGGCTCGACTTATTCCACCTGGTGGAACGGCGGGCTTCGGACCACTGCCTATTTCCACAACCAGATCGGACTCCTGACCGAAACGATTGGCGACCCAACACCAACGGAAATTCCGTTCGTTCCAGATCGACAGCTGCCGAGCGGCGACCTGCCCTACCCGATTGCCCCGCAGACGTGGCATTTCCGCCGGTCAATCGACTACTCCGTGACCGCGAACCTCGCCGTGATCGATGCTGCGTCGCGGTACCGGACGACGCTGCTTTTCAACGTCTACCGCATGGGGAAGAACTCGATCGAGCGGGGGAGTTCGGACTCATGGACTGTCTCGCCGCGACGGATTGCGGCTGTGAAGGCTGCAACGAACTCCCGCGGAGCAGTGCCGTCGCGTGTCTATGAACAGCAATTGCGGGATCCGCGTCTTCGCGACGCACGTGGATACATCCTGCCATTCGATCAGCCCGACTTTCTTACGGCGACCAAGTTCGTGGACGCGCTGCTCAAGGCCGGGGTCGTGGTGCATCGAGCGACGATGGGTTTCACGGTTCAGGGCAAGAGCTATCCAGCCGGCTCCTACGTCGTGAAGACTGCGCAGGCGTTTCGGCCGCACGTACTCGACATGTTCGAGCCGCAAGACCATCCGGACGACATTCCCTACCCAGGCAGCGCTCCAAGGCCGCCCTACGACAGCGCGGGATGGACGCTCGCATTCCAGATGGGCGTAAAGTTCGACCGAGTGCTCGATGCCTTTGACGGTCCATTCGAGATCGTGATGACCGCCGCTCCACCACCAGGGCGCCTGGTTGGAGCAGATGCGGCCGCCGGATATTTGTTCAGTCATCATCAGAACGACGCCTTTATCGTCGTCAATCGTCTGATGAAGGCCGGTGGGGAGGTGTTTTGGCTGACGAATCGAACCGTTGGCGGCGCGCCCGGTGGTACTGGGGTGATGTATGTGCCGTCGAGCGTCCGGGCCACTCAGATTTTGCGAAAGGCCGCGGTCGACCTCGGCGTGACGTTCACCGGTGTGAGTGCGCCGCCCCAGGGAGAGGCGCTTCGATTGAGGCCGGTGCGCGTCGGCTTGTGGGATCGGTACGGCGGCTCGAGCCCGAGTGGCTGGACTCGCTGGTTGCTCGAGCGTTACGAGTTTCCGTTCGAGGTCGTGTACGCGCAGGCGATCGACGCGGGGAATCTTGGAAGCCGGTTCGACGTCATCGTGCTAACTGACGAGGCCGTTCCCGTTGAGGATGGTCGTCGAGGTGAAGGTGATGCCTCGTCGCCCGAGCGAGTGCCGGCCGAGTTTCGGGCGACCACGGGGGCCTTGACGTGGACGCGCAGCGTGCCGCAGTTGAAGCGATTCGTGGAGACAGGCGGCACCCTCATCGCCGTTGGAGGCGCGACCGTCATCGGCCAGCAACTCGGCCTGGGGATTCGCAGCGCTCTCGTCGAGGGGCGGGCCGACGGATCGTCCACACCGCTCACACGCGAGAAGTACTACATCCCTGGATCAGTGGTGCGAGTCGCCGTTGACAACACCGCGCCGCTTGGCTTTGGCTTCGAAGACGGCGTGGACATGTTCTTCGACAACAGTCCCGTGTTCAGACTCGACGCCGATGCGGCGGGGCGGGGCACCCGGCGCGTAGCGTGGTTCGCAAGCGCCGCGCCGCTGCGAAGCGGCTGGGCATGGGGACAGCGCTATCTGGACGGCGGCGTCGCCGTGGTCGACTCTGCTCTTGGCCGCGGTCGTGTGCTGCTCTTCGGGCCCGAGGTCAACTTCCGCGCTCAGTCGCACGGCACGTTCAAGTTTCTCTTCAACGGGATCTACTACTCACGCGTCGTGAGCACTCGACAGTAGGTCGTACCCTCGAACAGGGTCGAGAACCGAACCCTGAACACGAACGTAGAACCTAAAGAACGTTCAACACGGTCGATGTCCAGACGAATGGTTCAGTTGACAAGTATCTTGAGGAAAAAGATACTTGATGTCTGAGATTATTGTGGCCAAGTCGACCCCGTCCAGAACCGAGCTGTTGAAGAAGCTCGACGAAACACTCCGAAAAGTGGGTGCGCAGTCGGTGCTGATGAGTGATGCCGTTGCCGGCCTCGTCGGGTTGAACTCCACTGATTTGGAGTGTCTCGACCTTTTGGAGCTGGCCGGCCCGACGACCGCCGGGGGCCTGGCGAGGCACTCGGGTCTGACGACGGGAGCGACCACAGCCGTTATCGATCGCCTCGAACAAGCTGGATTCGTCCGCCGTTTGCGCGATGCGGAGGACCGACGGTGCGTGCGAGTGGTCGCCTTGCCCGGCTGCCGGCAGATTGAACCGCTGTATCGACCCCTTGCGAACGCCACGGCGCGGCTTCACGAGGAGTACGACGATCAGCAACTCGCCACAGTTGTTGATTACCTCTCCCGCGCAGTGGCGCTTTGCGCGGACCACGTGACGTGGCTGCAAACGCAGCCGCCCTTGAAGCGCCAACGCTGGTACCGTCGCGGCCCGTCTGTGGAAAAGGACCGCCGATCAACTGGGTCCGAGAGATCGTCCCGACGCACTTCGCACGCCTCCGCGCGTCGTTCGTAGGTTCTGACACCTCCACCCGAAGGAAAGATCACCTGATGTGTGCTCGTTTACGCTTTCGATTTGTCAAGTCGTTGTTGGTCGTGTGTTGCATCTACGCGCCCGGCGCCACGGCTCAAACTCCGCTGTCCCCCGTGCCGACTGGACCGCTGACGCTTGAGCAAGTGCTCGACCTTGCAGAAGCCCGAAGCGAGGCCGTTGCCATCGCGAAGGTCGGCCAAGTTCGTGCCGATGGTGATCAGGTTCGCGCGCGCAGCGGTCTGTATCCGCAGCTGTCCGCGTCGGCCAGCTACGATCGCGCCCTCGCGTCTGAATTCGCGGGAGTATTCGACGATCTGACATTCGGCGGCGGAACCTCAGGTGACACCACCGCTGACGGTGGGCTCGAAGACTTGCCGTTTGGCCGTGCCAACACGTGGCGTGCGACGCTCTCCTTCTCGCAGAACATCTACTCGGGCGGACGCATTGGCGCGCAGCAGAGGCTGGCTCAGGTTGGCCGTGAAAGCGCTGATTTGTCGGTGACGACGGCCCGGGCGCTGCTTCTACTCGATGTCACCCAGGCTTACTACGACGCCGTGCTCAGCGAGCGCCTCGTGGCAATCGCCGCAGCCACGCTTGAACAAGCCGGCGCGACCTTGCGCCAGACGCAGGTCGGCTTCGATGCAGGAGCACAGCCGGAGTTTGAGGTGTTACGGGCCAGAGTCAATCGTGACAACCAAACCCCGTTACTTATCCGACAGCGGGTCTATCGAGAGATTGCCATGCAGCGTCTGAAGCGGTTCCTCGACCTGCCACCTAACTACGATCTCCGACTGGCCGATGCGCTGGGCGACGACTCGCTCGCGCCGCCGCCCGTGTTTGCCGAGCGCGTCGCCAGTGTGGAGAACGTCATGCAATCGGCCGAGCCGATCTCGCTGGCACTGCAGGAGAAGTTGCCGCTGCCGGCCCGCACGGTTGTGGCCGACGCCGCGACGACGGTCAGGTTGCGCGAGGCGTCGTTACAGCTGGCTGAGGCTGAACGGATGCCCAGCGTCACGTTCAACTCGAGCCTCAGCCGCATTGCCTATCCCTCCGGGTTCTTTCCGACCTTCAATCGGATGAACTGGTCGATTGGCGCGAGCGTGAACCTTCCGATTCTGACGGGCGGCCGTCAGCGAGGTGACGAGATGGTCGCCCGTGCGGAACTCGAGCAGGCACGGTTCCAGCGTCAGCAGATGGACGAGCTCGCGGCGCTCGACACCCGGTCGGCCTGGGCCGAGCTCGTCGCTGCACGGGCTACATGGGTCGCCAACGCCGGAACCATTCAGCAAGCCACGCGAGCGTATGAGATCGCAGACGTGCGATATCGCAACGGGGTGTCAACGCAGCTCGAGCTGTCCGACTCGCGCCTGGCGCTCCAGCAGGCGGAGGCGAACCGTGTCCAAGCGGCCCGCGATCTTCAGGTAGCCCGAGCGCGCGTCGCGCTGTTGCCGGGGTTGCCGGTCGGCGCTGGAGAAGCGGGCGGCGCCGTGCCCCTGATCAGCGCGCCCCTACCAACACCGACGCCGTCTGCCCCGCGGCCGCTCGGTGGTGGAGGGCAGTTACGAACCGTGGCCGCGCAAACGGGACAAACACAGGTAGGGACTCGATGACGAACACAAGGAGTCCAACATGCAAGAAGCGACGTGCGAATCGCTCGAGGTTCGTGCTCGCATTTTGGATGTTGAATCTTGCATTGCTCACAGCCGGCTGCGGTGCTGAAGCGGAGAAGACGCCGGACTCGGCTGCGTCCACGGCGGTGCTCGTTGGTGCGGAGAACGTCGTGTCGGTGAGAACCGACACGATCGTCGTGGGCCCGATTCTCTCGGGCGAGTTGAAGGCCGAGCGCGAGGCGACGATCCGCGCCGAGTTGGGCGGCAAGATGCAGCAGGTGGTCGTCGAAGAAGGCCAGGCAGTGCAGAACGGCTCCCTGCTCGGTCGCATTGAAGCTCTCACGCTCGACGACACACGTCAGTCGGCGGCCTCGGCTGTGCGCTCGGCCGAGAACTACTTGACGGTTGTACGGCGCGAGGCGGAGCGCACTGAACAGCTCGCGGCCGCCGGCGCGATCGCAACCCGGGACGTGGATGTCGCCCATAGTAACGTCAGCACTGCGGAGGCGCAGGTCGCCGACACGCGGGCCAGACTCGTCGCGGCCGAGAAGCAACTCGGCGATGCCGTGATCCGTTCGCCGCTCAAGGGAACCGTGGCGAAGCGCGCTGTCAACATGGGTGACGTCGTGAGCCCTGGCACGGAGCTCTTCACCGTGATCGATCCGTCCTCGATGCGACTCGAGGCGTCGGTACCGTCAGACGACCTGTCGCAGCTCACGGTGGGCGCCAAGGTGACGTTCACCGTGCGCGGCTATGATCAGAACTTCGAGGGTCGGATCGTGAGAATCGCTCCGCAGGCGGATCCGGCGACACGTCAAGTGCCGATGTACGTGGCGATTCCCAACGTTGGCGGGCGGCTCGTCGCCGGCCTCTTCGCCGAGGGGCGGGTTGTGGCCCACTCCGCGACGGGCCTCGTCATTCCGACGAACTCGGTCAACACGAGCGGCGAGAAGGCGTGGGTCCTGCGGGTGGCCGACGGGAAGACCGAACGAGTCGATGTATCCCTCGGTTTGCGCGACCCACGGACGGAGCGTGTGCTCGTAGTCGAAGGGCTCAAGGCCGGCGACGTGCTGCTGCGCGGCGCCGCGCAGGGGATCACGCCGGGGACACCGGTTCAGGTCGGGGGTTCACAGTAATGTTCATTTCCGACACCGCCATCAAACGCCCCGTCCTGACCATCGTGTCGATGGTCGGCCTTGTCGTATTCGGCATCGTGGCGCTGACCCAGCTCGACACGGACGAGTACCCCGAGATCAACGCTCCTGTCGTCGTAATCGCTATTCCGTACCCCGGTGCATCGCCCGACACCGTCGAGCGCGAGGTGGTCGAGCCGATCGAGGAAGTGATATCCGGCATCAGCGGCGTGGACAAGATGACGTCGAGCTCTCTCGACAGCTACGGCAACATCATCGTCGAGTTCGTTTTCGACAAGAACCCACAAGAGGCGACGCAGGAGATTCGCGACGAGATCTCGGGCATCCGCAACGAGCTTCCGGTCGAGATGGAAGAGCCGGTTCTCACGCGCTTCGACCCCGCAGATCAGCCGATCGTGTCGCTCACGTTGTCTTCGCCCGGCCTGACGGGCGCCGAGCTCACGCGCATGGTCGATCCCGACATCACCCGGAAGCTGCGTGGCATTTCCGGTGTGGCGCAGGTGGACCTCGTCGGCGGCATTGAGCGTGAACTGGTGGTTGAGTTGCGGCCCCGCGCGCTGCAGGGGTCCGGCGTCGGCGTGGGTCAAGTGGTGCAGGCGCTCCAGGCACAGAATCTTGCTGCGCCGGTGGGACGACTCGAAGGCGAGCTCGATGAGCGCACGATTCGCCTGAAGGGCCGTTTGGACTCGCCTGCTGATTTCAAGCAGCTTGTCGTGTATCAAGCGGGCGGGCGCATCGTCAGACTCGGCGACGTGGCCGACGTCCGCGATTCGACAGAAGAGGCTCGATCCGCGGCGCTGTATAACTTCGATGAGGCGGTAGGCATCGACATTCGAAAGTCACGCGGATTCAGTACCGACTGCCGTTGCCCAGCAGATTCGTGATGAGGTCGCGAAGGTGCAACGCACGTTGCCGGCCGGCGTGTCCCTGCGCGTCGTACGCGACTCTGGCGTGCAAGTGTCGAACTCGGTCAGCAGTGTGCAGGAGGCCCTCATCGAAGGAGCGGCGCTCACCGTCCTCGTTGTTTTTCTTTTCCTGAACTCGTGGCGCTCGACCGTCATTACCGGTCTTGCCCTGCCCGTCTCGGTCCTCGCGTCCTTCGTTGCGGTATGGGCCTTCGGCTTCACGCTGAATACGATGTCGCTCCTCGGCCTCTCGCTCGCAATCGGCATCCTGATCGACGATGCCATCGTCGTGCGGGAGAACATCGTGCGTCATGTCGAGATGGGCAAGGACCACTACACGGCGGCGTTCGAGGGCACCAACGAGATCGGTTTGGCGGTGACGGCCACGACACTCTCGATTGTCGTTGTGTTCGTGCCGATTGCCTTCATGTCTGGTATTGCTGGGCAGTGGTTCAAACCGTTCGGGCTGACGCTCGCCTGTGCGGTGCTGGTGTCGCTCTTCGTGTCGTTCTCGCTCGACCCGATGCTCTCCGCCTACTGGCCAGATCCACATCTGCCGCTTGAACGTCGATCACTCATCTCGCGGTTGCTCGGTCGATTCAACCATTGGTTCGATCGGCAAGCCGAGAGTTACAAGGGTGTCATTGCCTGGGCGCTGGACCATCGATATTCGATGATAACGCTCGCGATCCTCACGTTCGTGGGCGCGTTGGCGTTGCCCGCCATGGGCGTCGTAGGCGCAGCACTTGTCCCGGAAATGGACGACTCTCAGTTCACCATCGATCTCGATGCGCCGCCCGGATCCAACTTGGCCTACACACGACTGAAGGCCGTCGAAGCTGCGCGGATCGCTCGGACAAGACCGGAGGTCGCCTACACATACATCACTGTTGGCGGGCAAAGTGACGCCGTGGACGAAGGTCTCGTGTTCGTAAAGCTCAAGCCAAAAATCGAGAGGTCCCGAAGTCAGGCGCAGGTTGTCACCGAGGTTCGTGGTGAGCTGGCACGCCTTGCCGGCGTGACCACGTCGATCAGCACTGGATTCAATCAAGGTGAAAAGCAGATCCAACTGCAGCTTCAAGGTCGTGACGCATCTGAGTTGGCGCGGCTGGCTGACGCCGTTGCGGACTCGGTGCGGCAGACGCCAGGCGCAGTCGACGTAGGACTTTCGACAAAGGGTCAAAAGCCTGAGCTGAACGTGCAAGTTGACCGAGGACTGGCGGGGTCGCTCGGAGTGACGATCGGGGAGGTGGCCCTGGCGCTGCGTCCAGCCTTTGCGGGGATCGACGTTGGCGACTGGGTCGACCCTTCAGGGGAGACACGTGATGTGACGGTACGCCTCGCACCGGAATCGCGCACCGCGATCGCCGACCTCGAGGCCTTGCCGCTCCTCATTTCCGGAGGCAATGCGGGCACGAGCATTCCCCTTGGCCAGGTCGCACGGATTACGCCGTCGATCGGACCGGCCCGCATCGACCATCTCGATCGAGAGCGGGTGATCACGATTCAGGCCAATACGCAGGGACGACCGCTGTCGGAGGTCGTAGGGGCGATTATGGCTCGCCTGCCTGAGACCGTCTCGCTTCCGTCAGGCTACACGATTCGTCAGGGCGGCGAGACCGAGGATCAAACGGAGATCTTCACTCAGATGATCGTCGCGCTCGGCGTGGCCGTGATGCTGATGTACTTCGTGTTGGTGGTGCAGTTCGGCTCGTTTCTCGAGCCGCTGTCGATTCTGCTGTCCCTGCCGCTGTCGCTCATCGGCGTGATGCTGGCCCTTCTCGTCACGGGCAAGACGCTCGACATCATGAGCATGATCGGCGTGGTGCTGCTGATGGGAATCGTCGCCAAGAACGCCATCCTGCTCATTGACTTCGCGAAGTGGTCTGAAGAGAAGGGAATGGAACGGCGCGAAGCCCTCATATTGGCCGGTCGAGTTCGCCTGCGACCCATCCTCATGACCACGTTTGCCCTGATCGCTGGGATGGTTCCAGTCGCACTTGGCAGCGGCGAAGGCGGGGATTTCCGCGCGCCGATGGGCATTGCCGTGATTGGTGGCGTGCTGACGTCCACGCTGCTGACGCTGCTCGTCATCCCAACGGTCTATGAGAGCCTGGCAGATTCACGCGATTGGCTCGCTGCGAAGTTCAGGCGCCCGAAGTCCCAGGCTCTTCCTACGGCCGGGCACGTGGGTGCGACTGGATCGATCTCATAGAAAGGGTCAACCCCCAACCATGGATCGAGTTGGGAGTTGGGAATTAGCAGTTAGCATCTCCTATGCACAATCCTCTCGTCCCAGAGACACTCGAAGGTTGGAGCCTGCTGCATCTGATGTACCGCGTCAGGTGGGATCGGCTACGCGATCTCGGCTCCGTAGAACTGGAGCGGTTGGCCGAGGAGGCCCGTCAAGCGCTCGTGGTTCCTGGCGAGGGTCCCACGGCATTCGTGCAGATACTCGGACACAAGGCGGACCTGATGTTCGTGTGCTTCCGCCGCGGTTTCGAGGCGCTTGCCCAAGCGCAGCTTGCGTTCTCACGTACCTCGCTGCACGAGCACCTCGACGCGACCTCGTCGTATGTGTCGATCGTGGAGCTAGGCATGTACGAGATGACGGCCAAGATTCACGAGCAACTCGGGGCGAAATACAAACCTGGGAGTGAGGAATTCGAACACGCCTTTGATGTCGAGATGGAAAGTCAGCGTCAGCGGGTGATGAACCGACTCTTCCTGGAACTGCCAACGTGGCGTTACGTCTGCTTCTACCCGATGAACAAACGCCGTGGAGAAGCGCAGAACTGGTACTCCGAGTCTTTCGACCGCCGGGCGTCGATGATGCGCGAGCACGGCACGATTGGTCGCCACTATGCCGGCAAGGTCACGCAGGTCATTTCCGGATCCATCGGATACGACGACTGGGAGTGGGGTGTCGACCTGTTCGCGCCGGATCCGGTTGTGTTCAAGAAGTTGATCTACGAAATGCGCTTCGACGAGGCAAGCGCCAAGTTCGCGGAGTTTGGACCGTTCTACACCGGGTTGCAGTTTTCGCCTTCCGAGCTTCAGACCTATCTGGCCGGGAGGAGCCCGTCGCTCGACTAGCTCCGACCCTCGCGGCGAGCACATCTCCGGTCAGTTCCTGCTACAGATTATTGTGATCGGGTGCGCCGGTTTCGAAACCTTTCGACCGATCACGCAATCCGTATTCCTCGTAAGTTCTAGTCACAGAACCGGAAGCGGGCGATCCACTCCGAGGCAAATCGAGGCCCGGAACTTGCTTTGGCTCCCCCGACGGCTGGAGACTCGATGACCCCCCAGGAAACCTTTGTCACGCGCTTGCGACGGTATCGGCAGCGGAACCGCATATCGCTTGATGAAATCGCCTCCCACACCCGCGTCAAACGCGAGTTGCTGGAATCCCTGGAAAACAACGATCTCTCGACGTGGCCCGGTGGGCTTTACGCGCGCGCCTGGATTCGAACGTACGCCACCATCGTCGGCCTCGATCCCGATGACACGGTTGATGAATTCTGCCGACTTTTCCCCGAGGGCGATCGCCGTTCGCAGCCGACTATCGAGGAGATTGCGTCGATCGTCGCCACGACATCGCAGTATCGTGACGGATTCGACCCTGCGGAGGATCGGCGTCTCAGCAGCCAGACTCTCGGCGCCTCACGGCGAGCCTGGCACGCGACGGCGCTCGACGCGGCCCGCGAACGCGTCCGGCACGGAGGGGATCTTCTTGTGGAGCTGATCCGCGCACTCCGGGGCCGAGTGGCGAGCCTCAGGCAGCACTAACCACGTCCACCCATGAACTGACCGTGCAGCGACCGGACGGCGTCGCCAATTCGGTCTCTGGGCACCATCCACGTTATTCGGAAGGACGAGGTCGCGACACCGGCCGGTGTGATCCCCACTTCACCCAGCACGCCGCTGCCCACGCGCAGGTTGCCATAGGAGGCGTTGATTCCGGCGCCGATGGCGCTCACCGCTCCCAAGCCGTCGACAAGCCGTGCACGGGCGCCAAACCGGGTCTGCAGAGCGTCGCGCAACCTGTCCTCCTGATGCAGGTTGTCGCGGGGAATCACCAAGGTCGTTCTGTTGTCGAAGAGGTGAAGCTGCTTGCCGGCAACACCGTGTTCGTCCAGCAGGTTCAGCACGTCGGCGACGGGCGCCTCGCTCTCGAGCACGATGGTGTCGCGTTCGCTGACGACGCCCACCACGGTGCCGGGCATTCGGGGGGGACCCTTTCTCACGACAGTTCCGTCTATCGACGGGTCCGGTCCAGGCAAGGGTCCGTCGGTTGCGCGGGCATAAATTGCGATGCCCTTTTCCTTTGCGAACTCCACCGCCTGCGCGTTTAGAACTTTGGCACCCGCTTCGGCCATCTCCTGGGTTTCTTCGTAACCGAGCGTTCCGATGCGCAGCGCGTCGGGTACCACGCGCGGGTCGGCGGAGTAGACGCCATCAACGTCCGAACAGATCTCGCAGGTACTCTGCATCGAGCGCCGCAGCTAGCGCGACGGCCGTCGTGTCGCTGCCGCCGCGGCCGAGTGTGGTCACTTCCTTCTTGTACGACACACCTTGGTACCCCGCGACGACAACCACTTTGCCGCGGGCGAGCTCATCCTGGATGCGAAATGGTCGGACCTCGATGATGCGTGCGTCAACGTGTCGATCATTGGTGATAATGCCCGACTGGCTCCCGGTGAAGCTGATGGCGTCACCTCCGAGCTCGCGGATCGCCATGGAGAGCAGGGCCATCGACATGCGCTCGCCAGCCGACAACAACATGTCGAGCTCGCGACGGTCCGGATTTCTGGACACCTGCTTGGCCATTTCGAGCAGCTCGTCGGTCGTGTGGCCCATCGCGGACACCACGACGACCACGTCGTGGTTCAGACGCTTGGTGCGCATCACGCGCTCAGCCACGTGCTTGAGCTTGTGAACGTCGGCGACGCTCGTTCCGCCGTATTTCTGGACGATGACGGCCATTGAAAGAGCATATCGGGTTCGACCTCCAGAACACTCTTGAATGTCGAACCACTCGGACCCTATATAATCGCCGTTCCACGAACTCATAAGGAGGCACATGGCAGTCCGCAGCTTTGTCCTGACCCTTGCCGTGCTTGTTGCGGTTGTTGCACCGACCGCCGCGCAACAGACGCAGGCGCCCCTGCGAACCCCAGACGTGATCTTCGTCCCGACACCTCAGGAAGTCGTTGACGAGATGCTAAAGCTCGCCAAAGTCACGAAGAACGATGTGATCTACGACCTTGGGTCCGGCGATGGACGAATTCCGATCACTGCGGCCAAGACCTATGGGGCACGCGGCGTCGGCATCGACATCGATCCGCAGCGAATCCGCGAGGCCACCGAGAACCTCAAGACAGCCGGAGTGGGCGACAGGGTGAAATTCTTGAACCAGGACCTGTTTACCACTGACATCAGCGAGGCGACAGTCGTCACGCTGTACTTGCTGCCGTCGCTCAACTTGAAGCTCCTCCCGAAGCTCAACAAGGAACTCAAGCCCGGCACCCGCATCGTGTCGCACGCCTTCGACATGGGCACCGCAAAGCCGATCGAGACGCGAAACGTGAACGGCCGCACGGTCTACTTCTGGACTATCCCCATCCAGCAGTAGCCTCGCTGACATACAGCTCGGCCTCGTCAACTCCCAACTCCCAATCTCCAATTCCCAAGCGCTTTTGGGAGTTGGGAGTTGGGAGTTGGTGGTTACTTGCAGCAGCAAGGCCCCCCGTATTAGTCTCTGAGACTGCGTCTCATTCTTAGGGGAGCGTCATGCTGCCAGCTTTTGTCATCACGCTGAGGGAAGGGCTCGAGGCTTTTCTTATTGTCGCGATCAGCCTCGCGTACCTGCGAAAGAGTGGTCGTCATCAATTGATACCGGCCGTCCACTGGGGCATCGGCGTGGCACTCGTCGTGAGCGTGGGCGCCGCCACGCTGTTTCAGCGAGCAAGCAACCAGGCGTTGTGGGAGGGTGTGCTCGCGCTCGTCGCCGCCGTCCTCGTCGCCACGCTGATCGTCCACATGTGGCGTCACGCGAAGCGTTTGAAGAAGGAGATCGAGAGCCATCTCGAGTCGTCCGCGCTCAAGGTTGGGGCGAAAGCGGCTGCGGGCGTTTTCCTGTTCACCCTCTTGATGATCACCCGTGAAGGCATGGAAACCGCGTTGCTCATGGGGACCCTGTTCTTCCAAGCCCAGGCGATCGACATCATTGTGGGTGCCATGGCGGGAACGCTCTGCGCAGCTGGTGTGGCGTGGCTCTGGTCGCGGTACGGCCACCGCGTGAACCTCTCACTCTTCTTCCAGATCACCGCCGTGTTCTTGGCGGTGTTCGTCGTTCAACTGTTCATCTACGGTTTTCATGAGTTGACCGAGGCAAACATCTTCCCGTACAGCGAGCCGTTGCACTGGGCGACGGAACCCTACGGACCAGACGGCCAGTATGGCCAATACCTGTCGTACGGGCTCGTCTTGCTGCCGCTGGGATGGCTCCTCGTCTCGTCTCTCTTTGGAGGCAAGAAGGCCGCCCCGCGTCCGATAGAACAGACCGCCACGCGCTGAGCGAGTTGGGGCTGGCAACGTTGCTCGGGCGCGGTGGATAATCCCGCGACGAGTGACGACAATGACTGACCCCAAGCCTCCGGTTACGGCTGAACTCATTTGGTCCGAAGAGCATCGCTTCGACGCAAGGAGCGCCAGGGTTTCGCTCGTCGTTGACGGCGACAGCAATGCTGGGCCGTCTCCGGTCCAATTGCTGGCGGTTGGCCTGGCCGGCTGCATGTCAATCGACGTAGTGGACATCATTCGTCGAGGCCGCCACAGGTTGACAGCGTTTCGCCTCACGATCACGGGCCATCGCACTCCCGTCCCACCTCGGCGGTTCACCTCCTTCCACCTCCAGTTCACGCTTCACGGTGCGGTGCCACATCCAGCGGTGGAGCGTGCCATCGCACTCTCGCACGACAAGTACTGCTCGGTGTGGCATTCGTTGAGACAAGACATAGACCTCACGACAGCGTTCAACGTCCACCCGTGACCCGACGCGAATACCTCGATTGGCTGCGTGGCGTCGCCGTGCTCATCATGATCGAGGCGCACACGCTCGACTCGTGGACCCGCGCTGCGGACCGGACCAGGAGTGACTACGGGTGGGCCTTGGTGCTCGGGGGCTTCGGCGCGCCGGTGTTCTTGTTCCTGGCCGGAATCGCGCTCGCCTTGGCAGCCGGGTCGCGTCTCCGGCGTGGACTCGACCAAGCTGAAGTCGCTGCACGAGCCCGCCGACGCGCCTGGCAGATCTTCGGGCTCGCCTTCCTCTTCCGGCTTCAGTCGTGGCTCATCAGCGGCGGCGGGCTCACTGCCCTCTTGAAGGTCGATATCCTCAATGTCATGGGAGTCTCGATGGTGGTCGCGGCGGTCTTGTGGGGTCTCGGGCGGCACAACACCCAACGCGCTGTGCTCCTGGTTCTCGCGACTATCGCGGTCGCGATGCTGACGCCGGTCATCCGTGCCACACCGCTTCTTGACCCTGTGCCGGGGCCGATTGAGTGGTACTTCCGCCCTGATCCTGGACATACGACGTTCACCCTGTTTCCCTGGGGAGGCTTCCTGCTGGCAGGCGGCGCTGTCGGACTCTGGTTGGATGCGGCCCAGTCGCCGCAGGACGAGCGTCGCGCGAATCAGTGGTTAGCTGTGATTGGGACGTTGGTCGCGCTTGGCGCGTATGCGGCGTCCTTCCTGCCTCCGATCTACACAGAAACCAGCTTCTGGACGAGCTCGCCCACTTTCTTTTTCTTACGACTCGGGATTCTGGTGGCAACGCTACCTGTGGCCTACGCCTGGAATGCGCTGTGGATCGGGCGTTCGCCATTGAGGGAGTTCGGCGCCGCATCCCTGTTTGTCTACTGGATTCACGTGGAGATGGTTTATGGGATCCTGACCATACCAATCCATCGCCGTCTGACGTTCGACCAGGCGCTCGTTGCCTTCGCGCTGTTCAGTCTGCTGATGTTTGCACTGGTGAGGCTGAAGAACCGATTTCGAGAAAACTCGTTCTTCGCGACGCACCCTGCCTGGCTCTGGCCTTGGGCGGATGTGCTCGGCCGAAAATTTGGCAAAAACCCTCCCGCTTGATTGGGCCTGGTGCTTCGATGCAGATCGCCTCTAAGTCTCTGTGAACTTAGCGCTTAGGATAGGCAATCGCGTGTCATGGCCCCGCCTGTCGTGTGAAACAGGACCAGAAAACGGGTTGAGATCAAGGGCGGCAGGCCGCTACAATTCGCCACTTCCGTTCGGTCGAGCAAGCCCGGCTATCGGAAGCGGATCAAGCTAACTCGGGAGACTCATGATTAACGTGGCTGCCATCCGGATGCAGCAGTTCGGGGTGCAATTTTATCAGGCCTCGCTGACTGCAGAGGACATCGACAAGCTGGTTCGCTTTGAGGTGCTGAACTACGGCGAATCCGGGCCGCCCGTGCGTGGCGGAAAGAAGAAGGCACCTTCGAAGGTGAACTGGGATCTCCTCGAGCGGCGGATCGCATCGAGCGAGAAGGCCTACCAGCGCCAGATCATCAGGCGAAAAATTGACGAACTCGTGCAGTACTACGAGCAGTGTCGTCAGGCGCGCGACCTTCCATCGATCCCTGGTGCCGTCATCATTTCCTGCGACGAGAAGCTCTCCTTCGAGCCAGCTGAGGCCGGCTCGTCAGTTGGGCGACTCAAGGTACCCGAACGCGAGGGAATCCTTCGGGCCATCGATGGCCAGCATCGATTGCTGGCGCTCCACGCGGACATCGACAACATTGGCGCGGGGTTCACGGTGCCGGCGATCATCTTTGATCGGCTGCCCGAGGACCATGTCGTCCAGATGTTCGTGACTATTAACGCCAAGCACACACGGTTGAACGCGTCCCATCTGGTCAGCCTTTCTGGGCGTCAGCTCTATCGTGATGATGCTCTAGCGGCGGCGCACGACGTGGTGCGGGCGCTGAACGATCGGGAGGACTCGCCGCTGCACGGAGAGATAAAGCTGCTCGGCGTTGGACGAGGCCGAGTGGCTCAGGCGCCACTGGCTCAGGAGCTCAAAAAGCTGTTTGCCGGCGATTCGTTCGGCGGACCGCGCAAGTCGGCCGACTTCCGAGACGACTCGAAGCGCTTTTTCGTGAACTACTTCAAACAGATATCGGTGCTCTTCGGGGCGGCGTGGGGTGGTCGTAAGTACAGCATCAAATCGGCGACCGCATTGCGTGCGTTCGTCCGCGTGGCACCAGACGTCGTACGTCGCCTTGACCAGGCGCACGCGGACCGGAGCGACTTCCGCGCCATCGGGCGTGTCATCGCGCCCTGGGGCAGGCGGATTGGCGACCTGCGGTTCGAGAGTGAGGGGGCGTGGAAGCGCACCGGCACGACCGTGGATTCATTGGCCAGAGAGCTGAAGCTGGCGTTGGAGTATCCGGAGGGCGCGGGGGTCTGACAACTGACCTAAAAATACAGGATGGGGCCCGAGGGCCCCACCCTGAAATGCCGGCCTGGCTCCCCCCAGCATTTACGGCGCCCTGCCGTAAACCACAGACCAGCACCCCCCTAAGGGCAACGGCTGTGCCACGTCGATTTCGCAGTAGAACCGCCACTTTGCCCCACATGGGCGTTTCAGCAATGTGGCAACAATTACAGGGGTGTTGGCAGATTAGCCATGGCGGCCGCAAGGGTTGATCTCAACGCAGACGTCGGCGAATCCTTCGGTGCTTACGCATTTGGGCACGATCCTGCGCTCATGCCCACAATCTCGTCCGCCAACGTAGCATGCGGTTTCCACGCCGGAGACCCCGGCGTCATGCGCGCGACGGTGGCGCTCGCGCGCGAATACGGAGTCGCTGTCGGCGCACACCCGGGGTTCCCGGACCTGGCGGGCTTTGGCAGGCGTGAGCTGCACGCCTCTCCTCGCGAGGTCGAGGACTTTGTGGTGTACCAGATCGGGGCGCTGGCTGCGATCGCCGCGGCACAAGGGGTTCAAGTCAGGCACGTCAAGGCACACGGGGCGCTCTATAACATGGCGGCGCAGAACCCCGCGATGGCCGATGCCATTGCTCGAGCTGTCGTCGCAGTGGATAGAACGCTTGTCCTCTTCGGACTATCAGGGTCCGAGCTCGTCGCGGCGGCGAAGCGTGCGGGGCTTCGAGCAGCTTCGGAGGTGTTTGCCGATCGGGCCTATCGGCCTGATGGGAGTCTCGTGCCGCGAGGAACTCCAGGAGCCGTGATTACAGATGCCAAGGCCGTGTCGGAGCGAGCCACCGGGATGGTGCGTGACCGAGCCGTGCTCGCGATAGACGGGAGTCGCGTGCCACTCGACGCGGACACGATTTGCGTGCACGGCGACACGCCTAGCGCTGCAGAGCTTGCGCGTGCCCTGCGCCTGGCGCTCATCGCGGCAGAGATCGAGATCAAAGCCGTTGGGGATCGCTAGCCCTTACGCTCTTCCGCCGCTAGCACACGTCTCAACACTTTCCCGACCATCGTTTTGGGGAGGTCCGCGCGGAACTCTACTCTCGCGGGGACCTTGTAGGGCGCGAGCCGCGCGCGACAGTAGACGCGAATCTGGTCCTCAGTCGCCTCATGCCCGGCCTTCAGCACAACCCAGGCCTTCGCGACCTCGCCCTTGATCGGATCGGGAACACCCGCCACGCCGACTTCGAGCACGGCAGGATACGCAGAGATCACTTCTTCAATCTCCCGTGGCCACACCTGGAAACCGCTCGTCTTCACGAGGTCCTTCTTACGGTCGACGATGAAGATGTAGCCGTCCTCGTCCCTGTAGGCGAGGTCGCCCGTGTGAAGCCAGCACCCGCCCTCCCCATGTGTGCGCAGCACTTCAGACGTCTCGACTGGATTGTTCCAGTACTCCAACATGAGCTGAGGCGCGCGTATCAGCAACTCGCCGACCTCGCCCGCAGGGAGCAAACGGTCGCCGTCCTCTGCGTCCGCGATGCGCACCTCGACGTCTGGCAGAGGAATGCCGATTGAGCCGATCTTGTTCGTGCCCTGTACCGGATTGACGCAACAGGCCATCATGGCCTCTGTAAGCGAGTATCCCTCGATAATCCGCGCCCCCGTTTGCTCTTCGAACCGACGTTTCGTTTCGGCCATCAGGGCGGCCGAGCCAGAGAAACAGAGCTTGATGGAGTGAAGGTTCACCTTTCCAGCTCGAACATCAGGGTGGTTGAGGATGGCGTTGTAGAGCGTGGGCACGCCATTGAAGAACGATGGTTTCACTTGTTTGATCGTGTGCAGCAGGTCGCCGATGTCTCGCGGGTTTGGAACGAGGGACAACGGGTTCGGACCCACGAACGCGAGAGGCTGGACGCCAACGTTTGCATAGACGTGGAAAAGCGGCAGCGGAAGCATGATGACGTCAACCCACGGCCGCTTGGCTGACTTCGTCCACTCATACAACTGCAGCCCCGCCGCGACGTAGTGGCGGTGCAAACCTACGACGCCCTTGGGCGTGCCAGTGGTGCCGCCGCTCGAGAGAATTACGGCGTGGTCATCTGGAGCGACATCCACAGAAGGCCGTGGCACGCCTCGATGCTCGCGCAGAAGGGGACGGAACGAGAGGTCATCTGTCCGGACCGAGACGCGATGGCCTTCCTTCTTTTCCTTGAAGAGCGTGAAGAGCACACGCAGCGTTATGGGCAGGTAATCCTTGATGGAGGTCACGACCACCCGACGCACCGCCGTTCGGTCCTGTACCTGCTTCACGCGCTCGTAGAAGAGCGTCAGCGTCACGACGGTCTCGGTGCGCGTCGAGTCGAAGGCGTGTTCGAGTTCCCTTTCGGTGTAGGTCGGGTTAAGCGCAACCACCACTCCGCCAGCCTTCCAAATACCGAACTCGGCGATGAGAAACTGCGGGCAGTTGGGCAGGAGCAGTGCGACGCGATCACCTTTGCGAACCCCAAGTTTCGCTAGGGCGACGGCGAACGCGTCGCTCTCGACTTCGAGTCGGCGGTACGAGATTGCCGCGCCTTTGAACAGCAGCGCAGTCTTCGACGGATGGTCACGGGCCAGCTGGCCCAGGTAATCGAGTAGGGTCTTGTCTGGATACGGCGCGAGCGAGGCTGGCACGTCTGAGTCGTAGCCAGTCAGCCAGGGCTTCATCCCAGCACGATCTTCAAAAGGGCCTTCTGAGTATGCAGTCGGTTCTCCGCCTGATCGAACACGACCGATGCAGGAGACTCGACGACCTCGGCGGTCACTTCCTCGCCGCGACGGGCGGGAAGGCAGTGCATGAAGAGCGCGTGAGAATCGGCGACCGTCATGAGCGAGCTGTTGACCTGATACGGTGCAAACGCGATCCTGCGCCGTGCGGCTTCCTTTTCTTCGCCCATGGACGTCCAGACATCCGTGTAGACTGCATCGGCGCCCCGAGCGGCCTCGTACGGGTCCGTGTAGCGACGTACCTCGGCACCATGGCGTGCGACGCGCCGGGCCTCGTCAAGGACGCGGTCGGGAAGCTCGTATCCAGCCGGCGACGCAAGCTTCACGGTGATGCCGAGCATGCACGACGCGTGGACGAGTGACGTCGCAACGTTGTTGCTGTCGCCGACGTAGGCGACTGTGCGCCCCCGGGCATCGCCCCAGCGCTCCCGCATGGTCATGACATCAGCGAGCGCCTGACAGGGATGCTCCTCGTCGGTCAGCGCGTTGATGACACGTAGGTGCTTTGTCGCCGTTGCGATCGCGAGGGCTTTCTCCTGACCGAAAGTCCGAAGCACGAGCGCCTGCACCCAGCGCTCCAGGTTGCGCGCTACGTCTTCGATCGGTTCCCTGACGCCTTCCGCAAGCGTGGCGGGCAGATGGAGCGTGTCCCCGCCAAGCTCACGAATAGCAATCTCGAACGTGGATCGCGTCCGAAGTGAGGGTTTCTCAAACAACAGTGCCACGTGCACGCCGGCGAGGGCTGAAGCGGTTGGCGCCTGTCGTCGCAGTGCGCGATCGGCCTTCATTTGTACGGCCAGGTCGAGCAGCCGCTCCAGTTCCCCGTGACTGAGGTCGAGGATCGACAGAAAGTTCTTCGCGGGGGCGACGAGCGACGGCACGGTGTCCATCACGTCTGTATCCTCGTAGCTACCAGCTCGCGACTGCCAGCCACCAGCTAGGCCTAGGTCCTGTACTCACCGTTGATCCTGACGTACTCGGCGCTGAGATCACACGTCCAGATCGTCGCGGCGTGACTCCCGGCGCCGAGGCTCACGTCGATCTGCACGTCCTTCCCTTTGAGGTAGTCGGCCGCTTGCGGCGCCGCCTCGTCGTGAGGCAGGCCATTCTCGAAGAGCAGAATCCCGCCCACGCAAACCGTGACGCGCCCGATGTCGAAGGCGACGCCCGAGCGTCCCGCAGCCGCTACGATCCGTCCCCAGTTCGGGTCGGCGCCATGCACAGCCGTCTTCACGAGCGGCGAATTCGCGATCGTCCGTGCCACGCGGCGCGCATCGTCTTCGGCCGCCGCATCGTTCACCGTCACCGTAATCAGTTTTGTCGCGCCCTCACCACCGCGCACGATACCAATCGCCAGCTCACGCGAAACCGTCCGAAGGCCTTCCACAAGCGCCGCGTAGTTGTCTTCATCGATCACGACACCACTGACACCCGATGCGAGGGCCACGAGACAGTCGTTGGTCGAGCATTCGCCGTCGACCGTGATCGCGTTGAATGTGTCGTGCGCAGATTCCTGCAGCGCGCGGCGCAAGAGGGTCTGGGGTGCTCGTGCGTCGGTCGTGAGGAAGCCTAGCATCGTGGCCATGTGCGGCTCGATCATTCCCGATCCCTTGGCGGTTCCACCGACCGTGAACATGCCGCGGGCGGTCTGGACCGTGACGGCAGCCTCTTTCGGGAACGGGTCCGTCGTCATGATCGCGCGAGCCGTGTCGCCGCCTCTTCCTCGCTCGAGCGCCGCCGCGGCACGCCGGATGCCGGAGACGACTCGGTCCATCTTCAAACCCACACCAATCACGCCCGTGGATGCGACGAGCACGTGTTCAGGAGGGCAGCCGAGCGCATCAGCTACTTCCGCGGCCATCCGCTTGGCGTTGGCGAGACCTTCGGTGCCGGTACACGCGTTTGCGCAGCCGCTGTTGACGACCACGGCCCGAGCCTTGCCGCCGCTCTGTTCAAGATGCTGACGCGAGACGAGGATGGGCGCCGCTTGCGCCAGGTTCGTGGTGAAGAGGGCGGCCGCAGACGAGGTGTTGTCAGATGCCAGGATGGTCAGGTCGAGCGCTGCCGCAGCCGCCTTGATCCCGCAGTGCAGCGCGGAGGACGTGAACCCGGCCGGCGCCGAGACTCCGCCGCTGACAGGCGTGATCGTAAAGTCGCGCACGGACGTTGACCCGTTAGCCATGCAGAGAGGAGAGAGGCACGCACGCGTGAGGAGTGCGAGCGAGGGGTAAGAGTACTGCGTATTGGCTGCAGCGACGGAATTGAGCACAGCCGCGACAGTCCGTCTCGATTTTCCCTGGCAGCCAGGTATGTGGCACGATGGAGAATCCCACCTCCACGAAATACGACGGTGCGTGGGTGAACGCACACAGCTTCTCGAAGCCGGCAATCAAGGCGCGGCGCACGAGCTCATCCACCAGCCGCCGTCCCAATCCCCGTGAGCGGGCCTCTGGCGTGACTACGAGTGATCGTACCTCTGCGACACCACGGCTCAGGGGCGCGAGGTCAGCACAGCCAACCAGTTGACCTCGTTGAACGGCCACCACGAAGCGATGCACATGGAGCCTTACCTCATCGAGATCCCGAGGGAGCAGGTGTCCTTCTGAGAGGTGCTCGCACACAAGCGCATGGATGAAGTCTGCGTCGGCCGCCGTGGCGCCGCGCAGCTTTGTGGCCGACGCCCGTGGCGTAGGCATCGCGCGGACGGTCGCCGAGCGACTGGGGCGAAGGACGCGCACTGGTGTAGACGCGCCGGTCATGCGTGCACCTCTGCCTCGACCGCTGCCAGCACCTCGTCGAGCACGTTCACGGCGAGGTCGATGTCGGCTGCCTCGATCGTGAGCGGGGGCAGCAGGCGGACGACCCTTTCGTCTGTGCGGTTGACCAAGAGGCCGTGTTCCCGCGCCTGCTCGATGACCGGCGCTGCGTCGATCCTCAGTTCGAGTCCACGCATCAGTCCGGCGCCGCGGGCCTCGAGAATCAGCGGGTGCCTCAGCGCCAAGGCGCGAAGCTGTCGCTCGAATTGTGCGCCGACTGCCCGGACGTGATCGAGCAACCCCTTTTCCATGAGTTGTTCGAGGAAGAACGCCGCCGCCCGAGTCGCCAGCAGGTTGCCACCATACGTGCTGCCGTGATCGCCGGGCGAGATGGTTTGCGCCACGCGTTCCGACACCAGCGCCGCGCCGATCGGAACGCCACCGCCGAGCGCCTTGCCCACCGAGATCAAGTCGGGCTCCCACCCGATCGCTTGCGAGTGGAACGGATACCCGGTTCGTCCCAGGCCAGTTTGTACTTCGTCGGCGATCAGTAGCGTACCCGTCTCGCGGCATACCGTTTGGATTGCCTCGGCGAACGCCGGCGACAGCGGCCGCACGCCGCCTTCGCCCTGAATGGGTTCGGCGATGATCGCGGCCGTTCGATTGGTAACGGCCGCGGCGAGGGCCTCGGGCCTGGCGGTGTCCACAAAAGTCACCGGTTCGACAAGCGGCATGAAGGGCGCGCGATAGTGCTCGTCGTGTGTGACTGACAAGGCGCCCATCGTCCGACCTGCAAAGGCATTCTCGAGCGCCACAAAGCCCGTGCGTTTCTTGTCACCCAGGGTATGCCAGTAGCGACGAGCGAACTTTAGACAGGCTTCATTGGCCTCTGTGCCACTGTTGCAGAAGAAGGCACGCGACAGTCCGGACAGCTTCGACAGCCGACACGCCGCGTCGGCCTGGAACGGGTGAAAGTACAGATTCGACGTGTGAAGCAGCGTCGACGCCTGCTCGCTGATCGCAGCCGCCAGTCCCGGGTGGGCGTGTCCAAGCGACGTCACACCAATGCCCGAGACGAAGTCCAGAGTACTCGCGACCTTCGACGTCGTACAGGCGTGGGCCACTTCCCCTGACAAACGCCACCGGCTGGCGGCGGTACGTCTGGAGGACGTGCCGTGATTCCCGTGCGCGGATGTCGTCGAGCGTTACCTTCATCGCACCACCTGTGTACAGTTGGCCAGCGACCCCTTCGGGTTGACCAGCGTATCGAGCCGAACGGTTCGTCCGTTGGCGATCACCACGTCACCGACGCCGTGCTGCAGAGCGACTCGGCACGCCTGCAGTTTCGCCACCATGCCCTTGTTGGCCGTGCCCTCTCGAATCAGACGCGCGGCCTCCGTCGTCGTCAACCGGCTGATGGTCCTGTCGTCTTCGCCCAGCACACCAGACGTACCGCCCGCAATGACGAGCCGGGACGCGCCCAGCCGGGCGGCCAGGTGCGACGCCAGTGTGTCGGCGTTCACGTTGAGGAGTTGCCCTCCCCGTGTTGCGCCGATGCACGCGACGATCGGCACGTAGCCCCCCTCCAGGAGGTCCATCAGCAACTGTGGCGCGCCATTCCCGACCGGCGCGCCGACTAGCCCGAGGTCGACCGTTGCTCCATCCATCGCCACTATTGGCGCCGCGCGCCTGACCGTCGCCACCGCCGCGTCGGCGCCCGTGAGGCCGACGGGCTTGCCTCCGGCCGTCCGAACCGCCACCACCAGACGCGTATTGATTGCGCCGGCGAGCACCGCCACCACGACATCGAGCGTCTGCGCGTCGGTCACGCGAAGGCCGTCCACTTGCCGCTTTTGGATGCCCGCCGCTGCGAGTGCGGCGTCGATTTCTCGCCCACCTCCATGCACAACGACCAGCGGCGCGTGCGTGGCAACTGCCGCAATACCACGGGCGATGCGTTCGAGGTCCTGCGGCTGCTCGAGCAGCTCGCCTCCCACCTTCAATACGATAGGCCGCCGGTTAGCTTTCGTGCTCTGTCTTCGACCGGAAACCAAACCCGGTTTCATCTCATCACAGCAGGCCCGTGCGCTCGTCGAGGCCGAGCAGGATGTTGAGGTTTTGGACGGCCGACCCCGCGGCGCCCTTCAGCAAATTGTCAATCACCGAGACGAGCACGATCCGGCCGCGCTCTTCGTCGACCTTCCAGCCGATGTCACAAAAATTTGTGTGAGCGACGTGCTTGATCTCTGGCAGCGCCGACCCGGTGAGCCTCACGAATGGCGCGTCGGCATAGGCGCTCTGAAGGGCGTTGGCGACCTGCGATTCGGTTGTCCCGCGGCGAAGCGACGTATAGATCGTCTCCAGGATGCCCCTATCCAGCGGAACCAAGTGCGGCACGAACGTCACCGTCGTGCCGAGCTCCTGCTCGATCTCTGCGGTGTGCCGGTGCGAGAACACAGCGTACGCCGCGACGCTGCCGTGATTCTCGGAGAAATGCGTTCGATCCGATGGCGCCTTTCCGGCACCCGAGATGCCCGACTTCGCGTCGACGACGATTGGGCCCTCGATCAGTCCGGCAGCCGAGAGTGGTTCGAGCGCGAGAAGCGCCGCCGTTGGATAGCACCCCGGGTTCGAAACGAGCCGCGCGACTCGGATCTCATCCTGATGCCCCTCTGACAGGCCGTACACGGTGCCAGAGGGAAGGGAAGCCGTTGCCGGATACCACCGCTGGCGGTCGGCTTGAGCCCGAATCCGAAACGCGCCGGACAGATCGATGACGCGAACACCGCGTTCGAGCAGCGTCGGCGCCAGCTCGCCCGACGCCGCTTCGGGCAGCGCGAGGAACACGACATCGGCCTCGGCTACCAGCCGATCCACGTCGAGCGGGACGACGGCGCCGTCCCAGATCCGTGCGAGTGCCGGTAGCGGCCTCGGCGCGCTGGTGGCTCCGGACGACATCGCGGTGGTCAACGTGACCGCGGGATGCCGCGCGAGAATCCGGACGAGCTCCTGGCCGGCGTAGCCCGTTGCGCCGGCGATACCGACGCGAGTTCTGGCACCGGCTGGGGGTGCCGCAGAACGGTCCGACGCGAGAGGGGTTGCTAAGGCCATGTTCCTTCCAACAGGGGAAGAAGAATATTTATACATTTTGATGCATAATCAGTCAAGGGCTCGGTGTATCCTGGTGGCCGTTAGCTACCTGTGACCGGCTGTCCGCACCAGCGACCGACGATATGAAAGCCCGCCGCCAGTCGGCGATTCTCGACGTGATCGGCCGTGAGCCGGTGCGAAGCCAGGAGCAGCTGCGTCGCACCATCCGCGCGGTCGGGTTCGACGTGACGCAGGCGACGCTCTCGCGAGACATCCGAGAGCTGGGGCTGGTCAAGGGAGGCGCCGACGGCGCATACCTGGCCGCGGGGCGCGTATCGCCGAACGGACCTTCCGCGACGTCGATGCTGCACCGAGCATTGGCGGATTACTTGGCCCGTGTCGATCGCGTGCAACAGCTCGTGTTGCTCCGCACGGGGCCAGGGCAGGCGCAGATCCTTGGTGTGGCCATCGACGGCGCTCGATTGCCCGAAGTCGTCGGGACGCTCGCTGGCGACGACACGATCCTGGTCGTCACACCGGATGTGAGACGTGCCAAAGCACTGGTGAAGCGTCTCGACGCGCTGTCAAGTTCGTAAGCGGGCCGCAGAGCTGAAGCTCGGCGACTACTTCTCGGGGAGAATGAGCCACGTGAAAGAACGCATCGTGCTCGCCTATTCAGGCGATGTGGAGTCGTCGGTTGCGATTCCCTGGTTGTTGCGCAACCACCGCGTGGAGATCGTGACGGTGACGTTAGACCTTGGCCAGGGCCGCGAGCTCGAAGAGCTTCGCGGACGCGCACTCGCGGCCGGGGCCGCCAGGGCCCACGTACTCGACCTGCGGGACGAGTTCGCTCGAGACTTCATGTTGCCGACGCTCAAAGCGGGTACTCTGTGTCGAGATGGCCGTCCGATGGCGGCGGCGCTGGCGCGGCCGCTGATCGCCAAGACACTGTGCGAGATCGCCCGCATCGAGAACGCACGATCCGTCGCGCACGCATCAAGCGGCTCCGCCCTTGACACTCTCGTCCGCGCTCTTGACGCGGATCTTCGCGTTGTCACACCGGTGCGCGAGGGGGCCATGACGTCTGCGGAAGCGATTCGATACGCGCGTGGCAGAGGGGTGCGTATCGCAGCTGAGGAGGGCGGCCATGTGAACCTATGGGGCCGCACGGTTCGCAAGTCGGACCTGCCGGACACTGGCGAGGAACCGGAAGACCTCTACACGATGACCAGGTCGGCGATCACAGGACCCGAGATGCCGGCCTTGCTGGAGATTGCCTTCGAGCAGGGAGTGCCGGTGTCGATCAACGGCGTGCCGATGCCCCTGACGGAGCTGATCGAGAGCCTTGGACTCATTGCTGGACAGCACGGCGTGGGCCGCATGGAATGGACCGGTCCTCGACATGACGCCACGGTTTCTCGCACGACCTGCGAAGCTCCGGCCGCTCACGTCCTGCATGCCGCCCATGAGGACGTCGGAGCGTTGACGCTGCCCGGCGACCTTGGTGCGATCCAACGAGATCTGCGTCCCGCGTATGCGGACCTCGTGCACAGTGGTCGCTGGTTCACGCCGTTACGTGAGGCTCTCGACGCATTTCATGCGAGAGCACAGTCGCGGGTATCGGGTGTGAGTTGCATCAGACTCTTCAAAGGGCGCGCACATGTCATGGAACGGAAGCGGACGGGCGTCTCCTCCAACACCCTGTCCGGTCAGGAAATGGTGAGCCATTCGTGACGCTGTGGTCCGGTCGCTTTGACTCCGTTCCCGACCCGGCTGCGTTCGACTTCGGCGTGTCGTTCTCCTTCGATCGGGTTCTCTTCGAAGACGATGTGACTGGGAGCATCGCGTGGGCCGAAGCCCTTAGCGCCGGGGGGGTGCTGACCGTCGACGATGCGGCGGCCATCGTCTCGGGGCTGCAGGCAATTCTCGACGAGGGCCGTCGCAATCCTTCGTTTGTCTCTGGACCCGACGAAGACGTACACAGCTTCGTCGAACGTCAGCTCATCGAGCGAATCGGCGATGCTGGACGCCGTCTCCATACGGGCCGGTCGCGGAACGAGCAGGTGTCTCTGGACTTGCGGCTGTATCTTCGTCGCCGCATTCCCTTGTTGCAGCGGGCCGTGAAGGACCTCGTTGGCGCATGCGTGGACCAGGCCGAGCGCGCGGGAGCGGCGCTGATGCCCTCCTACACGCACCTTCGTCGCGCCCAGCCGGTGCTCGTGGCGCACTTTTTTCTCTCCCACGCCTCCGCTCTCAGACGAGACTTCACGAGGCTGGCAACGGCGGCAGACGAGGCCGATGCGTTGACGCTGGGCTCCGGGGCCATCGCGGGCACCAGCTATCCTGTCGACACACAGCTGTTGGCGAGACGACTGGGTTTTTCGCGCATCGTGCGGAACAGTATTGACGCGTCTTCGGACCGCGACTTCGTGGCTTCCTTTCTGTACGCCGTATCGTTGGCCATGGTGCACTTGAGCCGGCTGGCCGAGGACCTGATCATCTTCACGGGCGAAGAGCACGGCTTCTTCGACCTCTCCGACTCTTCGGCCACCGGCAGCAGCATGATGCCGCAGAAGAAGAACCCTGACCCGCTCGAGCTCGTGCGTGGCAAATCAGGACGCGCCATCGGTCGGCTCACCGGATGGCTGGCAACGATGAAGGGCTTGCCCAGCGGATACAACAAGGATCTGCAGGAGGACAAAGAAGCAGTGTTTGATGCCGAGGTCACCGTGGCCGCCTCGCTGCTCGCGGCTTACGCGGTCGTTTCACGGCTCTCGATCAACGCGACGCGGACCGAGCGGGCGGCGTCGGGACTGTTGCTGGCGACCGACGTGGCCGACTATCTGGCGTCGCGCGGGATGCCTTTCCGGCGGGCTCATGAGGTCGTCGGCGCGATGGTGCGTCGGCTTCTCGCGGAGGGTCGTGATTTCAGCAATCTGACAATGGCTGAATGGAGGGAGGCGAGCGAGATGTTTGGTGAGGACGCTCCGCGCGCGGCCACGGCACTGGCATCGGTGCAGGCTCGACGGACGCCGCAATCAACCAACCCAGAGGCCGTTCGGGCCGCGCTCGAGGAGTGCCGCGCGTGGACCAAGGCTGTCCCGACCCACCCCTGACTCGAGCGGCCCCTGCGTGCTAGACTGTTCCGACCCGCACTCCGGTCACCCCATCCCACCTGAAAGGAATCGCTCCGGGGGAGTTCATGCAGCAACGCCGGCTTCGGCTCGGTGACATTTTGGACGACTACTGTCCGCGGGAGCGCCGCATCACGAATCATGCGGTCGTCGCGATGATCGAAGACGAGGTGAAGCAGACCCGCTGCACCACCTGCAATGCGGATCACGACTATAAGCAGGCGAAGGCGCCGGCGCCGCGTCGTCCGAAGCCCGTGGGCGCATTGTTCAACGAAGGGGAAAGCGTGCCACCGCGCCCCGTTCTGGCAAACGGGTTTCCGAGCCCGGACGAGGCATCAGAACCTTCCACCGAGCCATTCGAGAGCGTCGAAGTTTCGGAGATAGCCGAACCTGAACCCGCTGAGTCTGATGCTTCCATCGAAGACGAAGGCCCCGTTCATCGTCGGCTCATCCGTGCCACTTTGCCTCGTCCAGAGGGACAGGCTCCCGAGCGAAAAGAGCCAGACTTCACCATCCGTCAGCCCGGCGGACGTGGCCGCGAGTTCAACCCCAAGAACAACGGCCATCGGCATCGCGGGCCTCGCCCTTCAAAACAAAACCAGGGCAACCCTGGCCAGTCGTCTTCCCGGTTCGGCGGGCCGCATCAGGGCTCGGGCCCTGGAGGTTCTCAAGGTCAGCGTCACGGCAACCGACCAGGACCCTCTGGGCAACGCGGCGGTCGACCAGCCGGCCAGGGGCGTGGACAGCGCCAAGGATCGGGTCCGGGACGCAAGCGAGGGCGCTAGTCGTCTTCTCGTCTCAGGTCGATGACCGATTTCACAGGTAAGCACGGACTCGTCATTGGTGTCGCGAACAAGCGTTCGATTGCGTGGGCCATTGCTCAGGCCACCGCGCGTCGAGGCGCTCGTCTCGCCCTCACATATCAGGGCCGTTTCGAAGAGCACGTCAACGAACTATCTCAAGGACTTCCCGAGCCACCGCTCGTGCTGCCCTGCGATGTCTCGTCAGACGCAGACATCGATGCGGTGTTCGAAAAGGTGGATCAGGAGTTTGGGGGGCTCGACTTCGTCGTCCACGGCGCGGCGTTTGCCCCCCGCGCGGAGCTGGAGGCACCGTTCAGTCAAACGACACGGGAGGGCTTCAAGACCGCACTCGACATCTCCGCCTATTCTCTGATTGCTCTCACGAGAGGGGCCCTTCCTTTGATGGAGAAGCGTGGCGGGGGAAGTATTCTCACGCTCACCTACCTGGGGAGCGATCGCGTGTTTCCCAACTACAACGTGATGGGCGTGGCCAAAGCCGCGCTCGAGGCAACCGTCCGCTATCTCGCTGCTGATGTGGGCCCCAAGAGCATTCGGGTGAATGCCGTTTCAGCAGGTCCCATCAAGACACTGGCGGCAGCCGGCATCAAGGGCTTCTCGAGCATCCTGCACATTTATCCCGAGAGAGCCCCTCTTCGGCGGAACGTCGATACGGTGGACGTCGCCGAGGCGGCGGCGTTTCTCTTGAGCGACGCCGCCCGCGGCATCACTGGCGAAGTACTCATGGTCGACGCCGGTTTCCACGTCACAGGCATGTAGCGCGCTTCATTGCGCCCCCTGGCCGGTTTCCGTTGGACGGGCTTTCAGCCACGCCCCAAGCCGCGCTAACGCCCGCCGTTGCTGCTTCGCTACGGCAGCCAAATGATCGTGACTCGTGCTCTCATGGTGTCTCCCTTCAATTCTCAGTTGCTCGGCGGTTAGAGGATGCGTTCGGCGCTGGCCAGAGGACCTGGTCAGCCACTCCTGTTGTCCAGACGATGTTGTCGTCGTCGGACGTCGTCCACACGATGTTGTCGTCTTCGCTAGTGGTCCAGACGATGTTGTCCTCACCGTCCGTGGTCCACACGATGTTGTCGTAGCCGTTCGTCGTCCAGACGATGTTGTCGTCAGCATCAGCCGTACCCAGGACGAGACCCCTGATGCGCGCGCCCCACGGAGCGCGACGACAGTTACGACCGCCGCAGTCGGTGCCCCATACGACGTTCTGCACGGTTGCCGTCGTCCAGACGATGTTGTCGTCGCTCGATGTGGTCCACACGATGTTGTCGTCACCGTCGGTCGTCCAAACGATGTTGTCGTCGGATCCAGCCGAACTCCAGATGACGTTGTCATCGCCGCCCGTCGTCCACACGATGTTGTCGTCGTAATTCGTGGTCCAGACGATGTTGTCCTCGTCGCGCGCACCCCAGACCACCGGGCGTCCCGACGGTGTCTTGAGCGCGCCCCAGGTGAGTCCGGGCGTCCACGCATTGCTGCCTGGGAGTGGCACGCCGCCAGTGATGCGGTAGTTGCCCCAGATGAGGTGCTTGGCCCACTTGACCGATTCGCCCTCGATCACGTCACTCTTCTTGCCAAGGCTTCCTTCCGGATCGTTGAAGAAGCGCGCCAGCCTTATCGCGCCTCGCGCGTTGAGGAGGCCGGCGCCCTGGGCCAGCAGATGCTGGTTCGGTCGAACCTGCGCGGTGTACTGGAGGAGCGCTTTCACCGCGTTCGGTGTGAGCTCGGGATTTGCCTCGAGCATGAGCGCGACTGTGCCGGACACAACCGGCGCCGCCATGCTCGTGCCGCTCAGGCTCAGATACGGCCGATATCGAAGCAACCGGGTGCCATCGAGCAGGTAGTCCGACAAAGACCAGTAGAGGCTGCCCTGCGGATCCGCGAGCGACTCGATGCCGACGCCCGGCGCAACAAGATCCGGCTTGGCGGAGAAGTCGATCCAGGTCGGTCCGCGAGAACTGAAGTCACCAATCGTGTCGTCGGTGCGTCGCGCGGTGCCCTGATGGCTGGACGCGCCCACCGTAAGAACCCAGGGCGCGTTGCCGGGGGAGGTAATCCCGCCAAACTGCGTTTCGCCCTCTTCGTTGCGGCCCAGGTTCCCGGCTGCCGCAACGACCACGATGCCCGCGTCAACCGCGCGCCGGGCGGCCTGCGCCAGCGGGTCGACGTTGTATGACTCGAAGACACCGGAGGCAACTGAAAGATTGATGACTCGAATGCGGTACGCGTCTTTGTTGGCAACCGCATAATCGAGAGCGGCGATGACATCGCTGATGTACCCATGTCCATCGCCGTCGATCACCTTGAGCCCGATGAGTCGGGCTCCAGGAGCCACACCGGCACGGGCGCCGTCTGACAGATAGCCGCTGCCCGCGATGATGCCAGCGACGTGTGTCCCGTGGCCGTAGTCGTCGTACGGAACGCTCGACGTCCAGAGCCGCGCGTCCAGGTCGTTTGTGAAGTCTTTGAAATGAACGACGCTGCTCGAACCTCGTGAGCGAGAGAGGTCGGGGTGCGAAGCGGCGATGCCTGAATCGATGACTGCGACGCCGATGCCTTTGCCGGTGACGTCGAACCGCGTACGCGCGAACGTGGCGCCGATCGCCGCCCCGGTCCGTTCCATCGTCGGAAACGCGGGCCGGTCGATCATCACGCGCGCGACGCGCGGGTCCGCAGCCACGGCCAACAACGACAGGTTGTCGAGCTCCGCGACGTTGGCTCGGTGGTCTCGAAGGAAGCGTCCCGCCTGGCCGCGAGCCGACGTGATGACTCTGACGTCTGCGACGTCCTTGAACTGCACGATGACCCGAGACCGCCCCGAGAGCTGGCGGGCGCGAAGCCGGAGTACCGGGTCGAGCTTTGAAGACCCGTCCAGAGGCGCCTGAGCGCTTGCTGGAGACGTCCCGCAAGCGATTATGAGGGCAGCGGCCAGGGCAATAGCCACGGGTCGGCGAGCGACGAAGCAGACGGATGCTAGGGTCATCGTGCTGCGCTGTAGGGCAATGACTTTGCCGTTTCAGTGACCCGTAGGAACAACATCAATGCAAGTACTTGACAACAAACTACTTGTGGCTATTTTTGCTCCCTTCTTGATTCGCTGAAACCTCAGCGAAGTTATAGGCCGTGTGCAGAATTCGCACACCCCTCGCTTCTTTGAGTGTTCGTAAATTGCTGATTCGAAAGGGCCACGACGCGTTCGAGTGGGTGTTCTATTCCGGCACGCTGTGGTACGCCTTGAAAACGGGCGGAATTGGCGGGTTTTTATTCCTGTGTGCCGGTTCGAGACAACCGGGTGCTCTGCTCAAGCTCGTATTCGACAATTTTGCGGTACAAAGTGCCACGACTGATCTCGAGGAGCCGGGCTGCTTCCTTTTTGTTCCACTCGGCTGCTTCGAGCACTCGGAGGATGTGAGCCCGTTCGGCCTCGCGAAGGGTGGGTGGTTTCACCCGGGTCTCAGCAGGCGGCTGGGTGTGTGCGTGGGCGTGCAGGAACTCGATGTCGGTCTCACGAATGAGACGGCCCGGGGCAGACAAAGCCGCACGGGAAACTGTGCTCTCGAGCTCGCGGATGTTGCCGGGCCACGTGTAGGTCTGCAGCCGTGCGATGGCTTCGTCGGTAAAGCCCTTGCCATCGAGCGGCAGCCCGTTGGCTGCGCAATAGCGGGCGATGAATCGGTTGGCTAACACCGGAATATCAACGGGACGTTCGCGTAAAGAAGGCAGCCGGATCGCGAACGCGTTCACGCGGTAGTAGAGGTCTTCGCGGAATCGGCTGTCACGCACGAACTGATCGATGGGCCGGTTTGTCGCCGAGATCAGCCTAAAATCGACCTGCACAGATTTCTGCCCGCCCAGTCGTTCAAAACGGCGGTCCTCCAACACGCGGAGGAGTTTCGCTTGTGCCACTAGCGAGAGGTCGCCTATTTCGTCCAGAAACAGCGTGCCGCCATCCGCCAACTCCAGGCGCCCCGGTTTGCGATCGTTGGCACCTGTGAAGGCCCCCTTCTCATACCCGAAGATCTCCGATTCGAACAGGGTGTCTGGCAACGCGGCACAGTTGACCGCCTGGAAGTTCTCACGGCTGCGCGCGCTGAGCTCGTGAATCATTCGGGCCACGACTTCCTTGCCCGAGCCCGTGGGCCCCAGAATCAGCACCGAAATGTCGGACTTGGCGGCAGTACGAATCCACTCGAAGACGATCAGCATCTTCTCATCACGGCCGATCATTTCTCGGAAGCGCTGAACGGACGGAGATTGGTCCTCGGTGGTGATTGCCGCGCGCCGCTCGAGGAACGCATCGAGGAGCTGTGCAACCTGTACCCGTTCCGGCCGCACGGCGATATAGCGCTGCGGTGCGCCAGACATCCGACGAACGACGGAAACCTCGACGAGCTCTTTCAGGCAGTTGTCGATATCGAGCCGCAGCCGGCCGAACGTCGCCATCAACGACTCGACGTCGAAAGATTCTTGGCTCCTCGCGTTCAGGAAGCGCAACAGCCCCGCGCGAAGCGGGGATTGCACAAGGCTGCGGAACCTCGCCTCGACAGGGTCGGTGGCGTCGTCGCGCGACACGGAGGCACGTTGAGCAGAAAAGGCGATTTCGTCCATCGGCACAAGTACTGAGTTCCTCTGCGTATCGGCAGAAGCCTGCGTCGGCGACAGCGATGCCAAGGTGGCGGGTGAAGCAGCGGTGCTAAGCTAGCCGCGATGCCTCACCGCGCACCGGGCGCCCCAGAAAAGCCCCGCCATAGTTTCCTGACAGGCAAACCGATTCGTTACTACCGTCCCCGGGGGAGCGCCGATATTCGGCACCTGATCGACGAGGGATTTCAGGCCTTCAATGCCGCCCGGTTGGGCGAGGCATGTCGCATCTTCGCTGGCAAGATGCTCCTACCCGAGAATGACACAACGATTGCGCTGACACTTGCGGGTGCTTTGACACCTGCCGGACTCGGCGGCTGCGTCGTCGAATTGATGGAGCGGGGCCTGGTGGACTTCATCATCAGCACGGGCGCAAACCTCTATCACGACCTCCACTACGCCCTGAATTTCACGCTCCACCGCGGCTCGCCGTTCGTCAACGACGTCGAGTTGTACGAAGAAGGTGTGATTCGGATCTACGACGTGCTGTTTCCGGCTACGGTGCTGCTCGAAACGGATGCCTACGTTCGTGACTTTCTGGTTCGGTGGGGGATGGACGGCCCGGTCTCCACGGCGGAGCTCCACTACGCGCTCGGTCTCGACCTCATTCAGCGACACCCAGGATGCCAGGAGTACTCGGTGGTCGCGGCGGCGGCAGCGGCTGGCGTTCCGATTTATACGTCCTCCCCTGGTGATAGCTCGATCGGCATGAACATCGCCTACCACGAGTTGATGAACAACAGCCGTCTTATGATCGATCCGAACAAGGACGTCAACGAGATCTGTGCGTTCATCCTGGCCGGACGAAAGAATGGTTGCGTGATACTGGGAGGCGGGTCGCCCAAGAACTTCTATTTGCAAGGACAGCCGACGCTGTGGGAGGTGTACGGCATCCCGAAGGGCGGCAACGACTATTTCATTCAGATCACGACCGATCAGGTGGTGTGGGGAGGCCTTTCCGGTGCAACCCCAGCCGAGGCTGTCAGCTGGGGCAAGGTGAATCCGGGCGTGCTCCCTGACACCGTCGTGGCGTATGCCGACTCGACGATCGCGTTTCCGCTCTTTTGCGAGTATGCCGTCGGCTCACCCCTGGGTCGTCGTCCTCTGAAGGGGCTGGTCCACCGGCGCGACGAGCTGGTGGCCGTGCTGCGTCGCGAGGCCAAAGAGGTGAAGAGATAGAGTCCGTCATGGGTACTCTTTCCTCCGAGTTGGGCCCTCACGTCGAGCGACACGCCATTCAGCCACGCCTGTACGTGGACGCCAACGTCCCAGCCGGGCTCGTGAGCCTGATGCGTCATACCCTGAAATGGGACGTCTTGTACGTGATCGAACACGACGACCTACGGCGGGCGCGCGACGGTGAGCACTATCGACTTGCCAGACAACTGCGCCGGACGTTGATCACGCTCGATCGCGACTACCTCAACGATCGCAAGTTTCCCCCCGACGAGAGCGGCGGCGTCCTCGTGCTCACCGCGCCAGGAGAGAAGGGATTGGGTGCGCTTCTCAAGCGACTTGATCGCGAGGTCTTTCGAGCTCAGGCCGGCGCTGATGATCCTGCGCCTTTGCCATTCGAAGGCCGCAAGCTACATGTGCACGTCGACTGGCCGGGAGTGGCCGTCGCGCCGCCGCCATGATTGCGCTCGTCGGCGGCGACTTAGTCCTCCCCGATCATCTGGTCCGAGGCGGTTCGCTTGTCATCGACGATGCGAGAGTGGCCGCAATCGATCCGCGGAGCGGCGTCGATCCGGACGATGCCCAAATCATCGACATCCATGGCTGCTATGTCGTGCCTGGTTTCGTGGATGTGCACGTCCACGGAATCGATGGCCACGACACGCTCGACGAGGGTGATGCCGTTTCTCGGATCGCTCAGCTACTGCCGCGTTATGGTGTCACCGCGTTCTGCCCGACGAGCGTGGCCTGTCCTCCCGATCAGCTGAAGGCGTTTCTGGGGTCTGTGCGGCAGGCCAGAGTGTCGGTGCCGGTAGCGGGTGCCCGAGTCTTGCCCGCGCATCTCGAGAGCAATTTCATCAATCCGGAGTATCGCGGCGCGCAACCGTCGGCGTGTCTATGCCTTCCGGGAGAAGGCCGGCTGGGACGCGAGATTCTCGATGTCATCGCTGCGTCGCGTCCCGACGTGGGCCTCGTAACGCTTGCGCCGGAGTTGCCGGGCGGAATCGACCTCGTGCGGTCGCTCACCGCTTCAGGGCATCGTGTCGCACTCGGTCACTCGGGCGCTGACTACGACACGGCCATTGCCGCCATAGAGGCTGGCGCTCGACATGCGACGCACCTCTTCAACCGGATGACTCCGATTGCGCACCGTGCGCCAGGCCTCGCGGGTGCTGTGCTCGCGCGCGAGGACGTCGCGGCCGAACTGATCTGCGACGGGTATCACGTGCACCCGGCAATGTCGAGGGTCGCGATCGCGGCAAAGAGCGTCCGCGGAGTGATGGCGATTACCGATGGCACTGCCGGTTCGGGGTGTGCGGTCGGCTCGTCGGCCCGACTAGGCGGTCAGACCATCTACGTGCGAGAGCAGGCCGCCTTTCTGGATGACGGCACGCTCGCCGGCAGTACACTTACGATGGATCGGGCGTTTCGGAACATCGTCACCAGTTTCGGTGCCTCAATCTCCGATGCGGCGACGATGTGCTCAACGACACCTGCTCGGGAGCTCGGCCTTACGGGGTTCGGAGTGCTCGCCGTAGGAGCATTCGCCGACGTAGTGGTGCTGGACCGGGGCTTTCGAGTGGTCCGCACTTTTGTTGGCGGGGACGAGGTATACGCGGCGCCCCATCTGAACTCCGGAGCGCGCCGCGACGTCTAAAGCGGCTGTGAGGATGTGATGATGAAACGCTACGCCCTCCCGATCGTTACCGGCATCGTGGTCCTGGCCTCCGTCGCCTGCAGTATCGACGTATCTGGCGAGGGGTCGGTCGTCAACGAAGAGAAACGATTCCCGGTCACTGGCGCCGTGGATCTGTCGGTCAGGACCTTCGACGGGTCGGTCGAGGTCCGGTCGTGGGACCGCAACGAAGTGCTGGTGAGGATCGAGCGCCGGGCCGCCAGCGCCGAAGACGCGAAGGCGCTTACGGTGGAAACCAGACAGGACGGCAACCGCATCGTCATCGAAGCGCCGGAGCGCGACAGCGCCCGGTTCGGGCGCCGGAGTAGCTTCCGGTTCGGAGTATGGCAGTCCCCTTCCGTGAGCTTCATCGTTACAGCGCCCAGACAAGTGACGCTCGCTGTCAGGACTGGCGACGGCTCGATCGCCGCTGGGGAGCTGGCGGGCACGATCACGCTGCAGACGGGCGACGGGAGTATCCGAGCCGATCGTCTGGAGGGTGAGGTCAGGGCCAACACCGGCGATGGATCCATTGAGGTCGACGGCGTGCGCGGTAAGGTTGATCTCGATTCTGGGGACGGGAGCATTCGGGTCGTCGGGCGTCTCGAGGATGTTCGCGTACACAGTGGCGACGGGGCAGTGACGGTGGAGGCCGCGGAAGGCAGCGCCATGAAGAACGAGTGGAGCCTGACAACGGGCGACGGAGCGATCGCCGTGCGCCTGCCGACGGGCTTCGACGCCGAAGTCGATGCACAGTCAGGCGACGGCCAGGTGACGGCCGAGGGGATCAGTCAAGATGCGCCGCGCAATGACGACGAACGCAACGTGGCACGTGGCCGTTTAGGCAAGGGTGGGCACACGATTCATGTGCGCAGCGGCGACGGAGCAATTACCATCCGAACTCGCTGAGAACCCAAGCACCTTGAGCACCTGAGCACCTGAGAACCTGAGAACCTGAGAACCTGAGAACCTACGAACCATTCGCGGCCCGGGCTCTACTATCGAATTGGCTGCGACGCGTACGTGGTGGGGTCGACGGAACCGGCTTTGCGGAACGCGTCCCGGCGTTCACGGCATTTGCTGCACTCTCCGCAATGCAGGCCTTGTTGGGGGTTCATACACGAAAGCGTGAGCCCGAGTGGAACCTCCAACTGTATCCCCAGCTTAATGACGTCGCTCTTATCCATCTGACCGAAGGGGGCGTCGATCGTCAGGTCGTGGGCAAGGCCGAGCGCCAGCGCCCGAGCCATCGCTGCGAAAAACTCATTCGTCGCGTCAGGAAACGGATTGCCGGCAAGCGGACCGAGGGCGATTCGATGGATGCCCTGCTGCGCACAGTAGATGCCGGCTTTGCTCAGAAGCACGATGTTGCGACCTGTGAGGTAGACGTCTTCGTCTGGTGTGTCAAACGAAGGCGGCGTACCTCTCAGTGCCCAGTGCGTCGCGGGATACAGATCGCGGACTGTGAACGCCAGGCGCGCCAGTGGCGCAAGCTCTGAGTAGGGCGCTGTGAGCAGCAAACGATCGAGTGCGGCCAGCTCCTGAGGCTCCCAAGCGAGTCCAGCGCTGACGTAGATTGGATGGACCTCGGAAGTTCGCGCTTCTGAAGCAGCCAGCACTGCGCTGTCTAGCCCCGCTGAGAGCAGAACGGCTGTGGGTGAACGGACGGACAAACGTGCAACCCCCAATGTCCAACTCCCAACTTCCAGTGGCTCAGTCCCACAGCCGGATGCTATTGGGAGTTGGAAGTTGGGCGTTGGGAGTTTTCGTCGATAAGATTACTGGCTATGTTCTCCGTCACCAAACGCATCGACTTCTGCTACGGACACCGTCTCATGGACTATGACGGCGTGTGCAAGCACCCGCATGGGCACAACGCCGTGGCCGAGGTGGAGGTTCGCACTGATACGCTCGACCCGCGCAACATGGTGATGGACTTCAGTGATATCAAGCGCGTCGTCAAGGGATGGATCGATCGCGAGCTCGATCACAAGATGATCCTCCGCCATGACGATCCGTTGGTGGCCTTGCTGGAAGGAATCGGCGAGCCGATTTTCAAGCTCGATAGCAACCCGACTGTGGAGCGCATCGCCCGCCTGGTCTACGACGTCTCGCGCGAGCAGGGGATTCCGGTGGTCCGCGTCACCGTATGGGAGACGCCGACGTCGTGGGCCACGTACACCGATTAGTCGCGTTCGATCTCGACGGGACGCTCGTCGACTCCCAGCGCGACCTGGCTGAATCAGCAAACGAACTGATTCGCGAGCTTGGTGGAGCCCCGCTGACCCAGGATGCGATTGGGACGATGATTGGCGAGGGCGCGGCCTTGCTCGTGAAGAGGGCCGTGGTTGCCGCGGGCGTCCCCGACGTTCCCGAGGCGCTGCCGCGGTTCCTCGAGATTTACGACTCGCGGCTCCTGAATCACACGCGCATCTATCCGGGCATCCGCGAAGCGATTCAGGCAGCACGCGCAGGGGCACGTGTGACTGTGCTGACCAATAAGCCGCTGCGGCCGACCGAGCGCATTCTTTCGGAACTTGGGTTGCGCGAACTGTTTGACGAGGTCGTCGGTGGTGACGGCCCGCACCCGCGCAAACCCGACCCCACTTCGCTCCTGGCCATGATGAAGGTAGCGGGGGCCACCGGCGAGCACACGCTGCTCGTCGGCGATTCGGCAATCGACCACGAAACCGCGCGGCGTGCCTCGGTCCGATGTTGTCTCGTTTCGTACGGGTTCGGGTACCGACACGTGGAGGCCGAACGTTTCACGGGCGACGAGTGCGTGGTCGCCGACACAGCGGCTCTCACGGAAGTCGTCAGGCGATTCACAACAGATTGAGCCGCGCGTTGCGGACTCAGGCGCTACAGCGACTTGAGAAAGGCCATCAACGCCACTCTGGCTTCATCACCAGACTCGTCGAAGCCTCGTCTGGCCAGGTCTGCTTCCCCTGCATGACGACGAATAGCGTCTTCGATCGTCGCGGCGGAGCCATCGTGTAACAACGGCCGTCGCAGTCGAAGACCCCACAGCGCCGGAGTGCGCATCTCTTCCGGGCCGCCAGCTTCCTGCTGGATACCATCGCCAGTACCTACGTCGTGAAGCAGCAGGTCCGAGTACAGCGGAACCGACCGGCGATTGAACAGGGGGTTCGCGCTCGCTCCGGTTGCGAGCGACGGGATGTGGCACATGGCGCAACCCAGAGCCCCGAACACCTGTTCACCAGTCCTGGTGGCCTCGTCAAGGGCCCCGCGTCCGAGCGGCGCAAGGAATTTCATGAAGCTGGCAAAGTTGTCGATACCGCGTCGACCGGTGCGAGGGTCTCTCACGTCCTCCGGTTCGGGAATCGGATCGCAGACGCGCATTCGATCCGGTGCGATGCCGACGGCAACCTCTTGAGAAAAGATGTCGTTCGTGATTCCCATTTCATTGCGATAGGCATCGGCGCCGAACGTGAGCAATGTCGCGTGTTGCGCCTTCCATCCAAACCGACCCACTCGTCGCTCTCCCGTCGCGCGATCGGTCACGATCGCCGCGCGGCCGCTGACGCCATCGCGATTCCGATCGAGCGGATCCTCGAGGGCCAACAGCGTGTCGTCCGGGATCGCCTCAACCATGCCTGCGCCAAACAAGGGAATCGGGACCCGGCGAACCACGATCGTGGCTTCCGCAGGAATAGTGGGCTGGCACGAGTGACTTGGAACCGAGAACAAATGGAAGAGCGATTCCCCCGAGGCGTCTAGTGCGATGAACTCACCACGTGGTCCGCGACGCCCGGCGCGGACCTCGGCAATCACGCTGGTTCCACCCACAGCCGGAACGTTGTGACAGACGGCGCAGCTGGTGCCGTTGAATGCTGGTCCTAGCCCTTCTTCGGCAGTCTCGACTTCCAGGAAGTCATCCAAGCCCAGTCGAAACTCTTCAAACTCGACCGGCGTCACGCCGGGAAGCGGGTCGCCGGGCGTGGGCGTGCGCTGTGCGAATAGCAGTCCGCTCACGAAGACGATCAGAGCCGCGGCCAGCAGTGACGTCGAGATGCGAAGAGCGCGACGCGTATGGCAATCGTGGGAGGGCACAGGAGCCTTTCGCTTAGTCGGAGGCGATGATGACGCCGCGCATGAACGAGTGCCCAGCGCCGCAGACCTGAGAACACTCGAAGGTGTAGCGGCCGGCCTGAGGCTGGAACTTTACCGTCGCTTCGCCGCGGCCTCGTTTCGGGAGCTCGAGATCGATGTCGGTACCAACAATGTGGAACCCGTGGGCCGTATCCTCGCTTCGAAGTCGGATTTCCAGTCGCGTGCCAGCCTTCACACGAATCTCGGAGGGCGTAAAACTGAAACGCTCGGCAGAGATCTCGACAACCTGAACCTCCTGCGCTGCCGCCGCCGGGCGGGAAGGCGCCCCGATGACGACAACCGCCGACACCGACGCAAGGAGGAGCGCTCCGAGTGCGTATCGCATTAGAACCACCATCCAAGGCCGAGGTTGAACGAATTGGGCGCCTTGATCACCGAGCTCCGATTGCCGACGACGGAGTAGTCGACCTTGATGGCGATATCAGGATCAGGCCAGTAATTGGCTCCAACGACCCAGGCATTGCGATCGAACTCGGGAAGTGGCACGTGGCCGTCTGGCATCTTGAACTGCGTGTCGAAGTTCTCGTAGCGTACGAAGGTCCCCACATCCCCGAACCGCGCACTGGAGATGAGCCGGTACCCCCCTTCCGCGTAAAAGCCACGCAGACTTCGCGCGATGTTGGGGTTGACGCCAACCCGTAGCGCCAGTGTGTCGTTCAGTTGGCCGGCATTGTCTATCCAACTCTGTGCAAACTGACCTCGGGCTTCGAACCGCCCCCTCGAATACCGAGCGTCAGCCTCGGCAAGCGACACCGGGACGTCGAACCGCGGGCGGAACTCGAATCCGGAGCGGCCAGTCCAGCCGCTTGCGCCGAGCGTGAGGCCGCGGTAACCGACGTATTCGACGCGACCTGTAACCGCGGGGCGTCCGATATTCGCCTCGGACCCCTGCTGCTGCCCTTCCCGCAGTCCTTCTTCCGCGCTGAACTCGGCGGCATTGAGCGGAGCGGTGACAAACGCGCGATAACGCCAGCCGCGGCCGACCTCGCCATGCACTCCGGCTCCCACCTCGAACCACGTTGTGGGGATGATCACAGTGTCGACGAACGGACGTTCGACGCCGTAATACACCGGAGGCTCGTGCCTTTCGTTGATGATGCCAATGGGCATCAACATCATTCCCGCGCGAACGTTGAAGGAGCGCTTTAGCAAGAAGTCGAGGTAGGCCTGCTCCAGCTCCAGTTCACCTGCCTCCTCGAGTCCTTCGACCAGCGCGTGCTCGACTTCAAGCTCGCCCACGAAACGGATGCGATCGGTGAACGAGTGCGTTACGAGCAGCACGAAACGGTGAAAGTCAACCGTCCCGTCCGCGAATTCCGGCTTGTTGAAGTGCAGGTCCATGTAGCCGGACAACGAGGTGCGTGGCGCCTCTCTCGGTTGTGTGCTCTGTGCCAGCACCGGCGAGCCGAGAAGGAGCAACAGCAGCACACTCGCGACGTGCACGAGTAGCTTAGAGGCGGCGCGCGTCCCAATCGTGAGCCGTTGATTGTCCTCGCCACGCAGGCGGACACTGTCGGCCGCTGCGTTTCGCGCCTCGACTTCGATTGATTGGCCTGGCTTGAGATGATGCTGCTCGATGAAGCGCAGAAACTCTTTGTCCTGGTCGATGACGCGCGTGACCGTGACCTTCGTCTCGAGCGGGCAAGTGAGGAGTGTTTGAGCCTCCTGTGCCTTCACCAAACCCTCGGCGTTCGGAATCGGGTCACCGTGGGGGTCAACCTCGGGCCGACCCAACATCTCGTCCATCCGGTCGATGAGCCGGTCGGTGACGACGTGCTCAAGCTGCTCGGCCTCGTCGTGAACCTCATCCCACGAGTAGCCCATCACTTTTACGAGGAACTGTTCGATGAGTCGGTGGCGGCGTAGAACAAGTGCCGCGAGTTTCTGCCCCGACGGCGTCAGTGCGACGCCCGCGTAGGGTTCGTATTCAACCAAGCCCGACTCCGCGAGGGTCTTCACCATCGTCGTTGCGGTGCCTGGGACGACTCCGAGCGAAGTCGCCAGCTGCCCCATCGGGAGCAGCCGCTGCGGGGGCAGCAGGCTTCCCACTCCGAGATAAATGGCCTTCAGGTAGTTCTCGACCGTGCTCGACGGAGGCATTTCGAGCGAGTGTAATTTGACTTTTGATAAAAAACAATATATTTTTTGACTGTTCAAAATACCCCCCCCCAACTCAGAATGGCTCTCGAATCTGACCTCTCAGCCCCGACAAAACCCCAGAAGGGTTGGCGCGGTGTGCCAGGCGCACCGAGTCTTCGGGAGGTCCACGGGTCTATCGTCGTTCCCCTAGACGCAGGCTTCTGGCGAAAGCTGTTTGCGTTTGCCGGGCCCGGGTACCTGGTGGCGGTCGGTTACATGGACCCTGGAAATTGGGCTACCGACCTGGCCGGCGGAGCGCGTTACGGCTACACGCTGCTCAGCGTGATTCTTCTCTCGAACCTAATGGCGATCCTGCTGCAGGCACTCGCCGTGCGGCTTGGGATTGGGAGTGGCCGCGACCTCGCTCAAGCGTGCCGCGATAGCTATTCCCGGCCAGTAACGCTGATTCTGTGGATTCTTTGTGAAATCGCCATTGCCGCGTGCGATCTCGCCGAAGTGATCGGCGCAGCGATTGCGCTCAACCTACTCTTCGGGCTGCCGCTCATCTGGGGTGTGTGCCTCACGGCGCTCGACGTCCTGATTGTCTTGTTCCTCCAGCATCGCGGCTTCCGGTACGTGGAGGCGCTTGTCGTCGCGCTCATCGTATGCATTGCGGCGTGTTTCGCAGTTGAGATTTGGCTGGCGAAGCCTGACCTGGGTGCGGTGGCGGTGGGCTTCGTGCCCCGTGCCGAGATCCTTGCCGATCCCGCGATGATGTACATCGCCCTTGGCATCCTCGGGGCGACGGTGATGCCACACAATCTCTATCTGCACTCCTCGATTGTGCAGACACGCAAATACCTCGACACGCACGCCAGCAAAACGGAAGCGATCCGCTTTGCGTCCCTCGATTCGTCGATTGCGCTCATGTCGGCGCTCTTCATCAACGCGGCGATCCTCATCGTGTCCGCGGCCGCATTTCACGGAACAGCGAACGAGTCTGTGGCGGACATCGGCGACGCGTACAACTTGCTGTCGCCGCTGCTTGGAACGAGCGCGGCGAGCGTGCTCTTTGCCGTCGCGCTCCTCTGTTCGGGTCAGAACGCAACACTGACCGGCACGCTCGCAGGACAGATCGTCATGGAAGGCTTCGTGAACATCCGGCTCCGTCCGTGGTTGCGCCGCCTCATCACACGTCTGGTCGCAATCATCCCGGCGATCATCGTCGTCAGCCTGTACGGCGAACAGGGCACTGGCGCGCTCCTGATTCTGAGCCAGGTGATTCTGAGCTTACAGTTGCCGTTCGCGGTGTTCCCGCTCGTCAGCTTCACGAGCAATCGGCACAAGATGGGTGCGCTGGTCGCGCCACGGTGGATTCAAGTGCTTGCCTGGACCGTGGCGGTTATCATTGCGGCACTGAACGTCTGGCTCTTGTATCAGACCTTCCTCGGATAACCATGTATCGCCGGATTCTGGTCGCCGTCGAGAACTCTCCGGCTGACAGGACGATTCTCGCGCACGTGCGCGAACTCGCGAAGCTCACAGGCGCGGAGATTCTTCTCGTCCATGTCGCGGACGGGTGGGCGGCGCGTTACTTCGATCAGCTGAAGCTGCGTGAATCCGACGAGATCAAGGCCGACCGAGCGTACCTGGACCAGCTGGCCTCGAGCCTGGGCGAATTCCGCGTTTCGACGGAACTCGCCATGGGCGATCCGGCGACCGAGCTTATCCGCCTTGCTGAAGAGCGACACGCCGATCTGCTCGCCATGTCGACGCATGGTCATCGCTTCTTGAACGATCTCATTCGCGGCACCACGGTGAGCAAGGTGAGGCACATGGTCAAGATCCCCGTCCTCCTGCTGCGAGCGCAGTGACACTTCGTTCGGCGATCGCGACCCCAGAGGGAAAGCGTCGTTACGTCAGGCGTCTGTTTGCGACGATTGCCGATCGCTACGACTTCATCACGGGATTTCTGTCGTACGGACAGGATCGACGATGGAAGCGTCGTCTGATCCGCCTGGCGGATCTGAGATCTTCCGACCGCGTTCTCGACCTGGCCTGCGGCACGGGCGACATTCTCTTTGAGGCCGCCCCCCACGTCCTTCGAACGGTAGGGTTGGACGTCACTCATCGGATGGTGGAGCTGGCTCAAGAAAGGGCCGGAGGGGTCCGCCCCATTCCCTCTTTCGTCACCGCTGACATGCTGGGGCTGCCATTCGAAGCCGGACGATTCGACGTGGTGACCACGGGATACGGCTTGAGGAATGTGCCCGACCTCGACCAGGCACTGCGTGAGATTCATCGGGTACTCGCGCCCGGCGGCCGACTGCTATCGCTCGATTTCAACCGTCCGAGGAATGCGCTCGTGCGGTCGGTCTACCTGGTATACCTGACGATCGTGGGCGCGGCCCTCGGTTTTGCACTCCATCGCGATCCGGACACCTACCGCTACATTCCAGAATCGATCAGGAACTACGCTGGCGCAGAGGGCGTTGCAAGCCTCATGGAAGCGCTCGGGTTCATCGACGTGCGAGTAGTGCCCGTCTTGGGTGGGCTGATGGCCATTCACTTTGCAAAGAGACCGTAGTCAACTCCCAACTCCCAACGGCAACTCATGTTTCCAATTCCCAATTTTGGGAGTTGGAAGTTGGGAATTGGGAGTTGCTCTATCGTTCTAACCATGGTTCGAGCGCCTGGAGCAGGAACTCCAACACGTCGCCATCAGTCAGTTCCGACGGCGACACGCCCGGCTTGATCGGAAGGGTCCCATCCAGCGTGCGCGATCCGCGCGTATAGCGGACGCGGCCGACGACCTGTGCGCGCTCACCACTCATGTCCAACTCGAACTCGATGAAATCGTCTTGCCCCCGCTCAGCCGCCAGCCGCAGCCCGCCGCTTGGGGTGTGGACGGTGAAGAACCGGTTCTCAGCCTTCAGCGCGCTCGCAACCTGTTGCGTCACCGGCGTGGCCACGTTCTGCAAGAAGGCCCCATATGCCCGCTCCGCCTCGGCAGTAAGCTCCCGGCGACCACGTCCGCGCTCACGAGCTTCGGTGATGGCACGAAGCACCCGTTTTCTGACTTCTCCTGTTTCCACGCTCGTTAGACTACTCCACCAGGCCACGCGGCCACGCTGCTACCCTGGCTGCGCCCCGTCCCGCCGACACCGAAACCGCTTCCGCACGTTTCGCGTCAGAATATGTGTGCTCTGAAAGGAATCCAGAAGTGCGCGATCTGATTGTTCTGGCTCTCTTGCTCGTTCCCGCCTTCGCTTCGGCCCAGCAACCGGCCGCGGTTCCGAGCTCTGAAAGCGTCGTTGTGACGGGTGAAGGCGTCATACAGGTCCCACCCGACCGAGCCTGGATTACGTTCACCGCCGAATCGCGGGCCGCGAATCCGCGTGAGGCCCAGCGCAAGAACGCCGAGGCGATGCGGCCGGTCCAGGACACGCTGCGCGCTGCCAAGGTACCCTCGGACGCGATACGGACGATGGCCTACGACCTGCAACAGGAATGGGACTATGCCAATAACCGCCGCGTCTCGCGTGGATACGTCGCTCGGAACTCGATCGAGGTTCGGGTCGATGATATCGGACGTGTTGGCGAGTTGTTGGAGATGGGTGTGACCTCGGGCGCAACCGAAGTCAGCAATCTTCGATTCGACGTGAAGGACCGAGCCAAACTAGAGCGCGAGGCGCTTCGTCTTGCCGTTGCAGCTGCGCGTGCGAAGGCGGATGCGGCTGCCTCGGGCGCCGGGCGGACTGTCGACCGAATCCTCAAGATCGAAGAGCAAGGCGCCCTCGTGGCTCCTCCGCCGGTTCCGATGCTGCGGCAGATGGCACAGGCTTCGGCGGCAGACGCCGCACCGATTTCCGCCGGTCAAATAGAGGTGAAGGCAAACGTTACCCTGACTGCCGTGCTCAAGTAGGCTAGTTCAAGGCGAGGCTCCGCGCGCTCAACGGCTGCGGTAAAGTAGGCTCTCTCCGCGACATGTCGATCGACTACTTAAAAGCCCGCCGCGTGCTGTCGCGACGGGATCCAGTAATCCGTGACCTGATGCGCGCTCGAGGGCCCTGCGGTCTGGCCAACGTGCAGCACACCGATCCGTTCAAGGCGTTGGTGCACGCGATCATCTCGCAGCAGCTATCCTCGAAGGCGGCTGCGACGATTTGCGGACGATTCGACGCTCTCTTTTCCGGCAAACCGACGCCGTCTAGTGTGAATGCACTTCCTGACGACCGATTACGTAGTGTTGGGTTGAGCGGTCAGAAGCTAGGCTACATCCGCGATCTTGCTTCGAGGGTCGAGAATGAAACCCTTGTGCTGCACAAGCTCGATGCGGCGCCAGACGATGCCGTGATCGACGCGCTCACACAAGTGAAAGGGATCGGTCGCTGGACCGCGGAGATGTTTCTCATGTTCAGGTTGCACCGTGCAGACGTTTTGCCGGTGGGAGACCTCGGTATCGTCAAAGCAGTTCAAAAGGCTTATCGGTTGCGAAAAGCGCCAACACCTGAACGCCTGACGCGGATCGGCGAGGCGTGGCGCCCGTATCGGTCGGTCGCTTGCTGGTATCTGTGGGCCAGTCTCGAGAAGAGTGGAGAGTAGCTGCCATGCACATACGCACGCCCTTCGTCCTCCTGTTCATTGCGCTCGTCGTCGGCGTCAGCCTGGCCTTTTCATCGGTTCAAAACAGCGCTCAAGCTCCCTCGAGTGACATTCCTCGGATCCAGTTCGAGAAATACACTCTGGCGAACGGCCTCGAGGTCATCCTCAGCCAGAACCGACGCCTGCCGATGGTGGCTGTGAACCTCTGGTACCACGTGGGCCCAGCCAATGAGGAACCGGGAAGAACAGGGTTCGCACACCTCTTCGAGCACATGATGTTTCAGAGCTCGAAGCACGTCCCGCCCGACTCCCATTTCAAGCTGCTCGAGGCGGCCGGTGCGAGCGATCTGAACGGGACCACCGACTACGACCGAACGAACTACTTCGAAACCGTCCCCTCCAATCAACTCGAGCTTGCGTTGTGGCTCGAGTCGGATCGCATGGGTTACCTACTCGAGAAGGTTGACCAGGCGTCACTCTCGAATCAGCAGGACGTCGTGCGCAACGAGCGGCGCCAGAGCGTGGAGAACCAGCCCTACGGTCTCGCGGAGGAGGGGTTGGTGCAGACGCTTTTCCCGCAGAAACATCCCTACTACGGCAGCGTCATCGGCTCGCACGAAGACATCCAAGCCGCCAAGCTCGACGATGTGAAACGGTTCTTCCGGCAGTACTACGCGCCGAATAACGCAAGCTTGGCCATCGTCGGTGATTTCGAGCCAGCGCAAGTCAAAGCGTTTGTCGAGAAGTACTTTGGCACGCTGAAGCGAGGACCCGCTGTTCCGGCGATCAAGGTCGAGCCGGTGACGATTACTTCGGAGCGCCGAAAGGTCGTCACTTCTCGTGTGGAGCTGCCCCGTGTCTATGTTGCCTGGATTACGTCGCCGATCTTCAAGCCTGGTGACGCCGAAGGCGATGTGACCGCACAAGTCCTCGGCGGTGGCCGGTCCAGCCGTCTGTTCAAGAAGCTCGTGTACGAGAAACAGATTGCCCAAGCCGTCTCGGCGCAACGGTCCTCGCTGATTCTCGGCTCGATGTTCCAAATTGAGGCCACGGCTCGCCCGGGCCATACGGCCGACGAGCTCGAGAAGGCCATCCTCGAGGAACTAGCCGCTTTCCAAGCAGCTCCGCCAGACGCGCTCGAGGTCCAACGGGCACGCAACGGAATCGAGACAAACATCATCGGCGGTCTCGAACGGCTTGGCGGATTCGGTGGTATCGCCGATCGACTGAATTCCTACAATCACTATCTCGGCACGCCGGACTTCATCGAGAAAGATATCCAGAGATATCGCGCGGTGACGCCGGCGCTCGTGCAAAACTTTGCTCGTACGCAACTGGCATCCAACGCACGGGTGATCCTGCACGCCATCCCAGGCAAGGTAGCCGAAGCGCCGCAAGTAGCGACCCCTCCGGCGTCGAAATCCGATACGGTTGCGGGTGCCGGCGAGTCGATCAACGCTGACGAGCCGTGGCGCAACGACGTACCGAAGGCCGGCGCGACGAAGACTGCGGAACTCCCGACACCGCTTTCGGCAACGCTACCCAATGGCCTCACCTTGCTCCTCAACGAGCGTCGTGGGATGCCTATCGTCGCGGCGAACCTGGTGTTGCGGACCGGCAGCGACGCGAACCCGATCGATAAGCCTGGCCTTGCCAACTTCGTCTCCGCCATGCTCGACGAGGGTACGGCTTCGCGGAATGCGCTGCAAATTGCCGATCAAGTAGCACAGCTCGGTGCCACGTTAGCCACGAACAGTTCCATGGACGCAACCACCGTCAGCACGCGGGCGTTGTCAAAGAATTTTTCCGCCGCTCTCGAAATCCTGGCAGACGTCGCGCTGCGGCCGTCGTTCCCGGCCGACGAAATCGAGCGGCAGCGCGCCAGCCGGCTCGCACAGCTGGTCCAACAGCGTGACAATCCTCCTCAGGTTGCGGCGCAAGTTGCGGCGGCCGCACTTTATGGAGCGCGTCATCCGTACGGATTCAGCGAGATCGGTACTGAAGGAGCGGTGAAGAGCATCTCTCGGGAGGACATGCTGGCCTTTTGGAAACAGAACTTCGTCCCCAATAACTCCGCGCTGGTTGTTGCAGGCGACGTCTCGATGAACGAGCTGCGCGCGATGGCCGAGAAAGCCTTTGGCGCGTGGTCGAGAGGCACGCCGGTGGCACCCGCCCTCACCACGCCTACGACAACCGCCGCACGCGTCATCATCGTGGACAAACCGGGCAGCCCGCAGACGCAAGTCCGGGTTGCCAGCATCGGCGCCGCACGGTCATCGCCAGATTTCCGGCCGATTCAAGTGATGAATATGGCGCTCGGCGGCTTGTTCTCGAGCCGCATCAACATGAACCTCCGAGAGGATCATGGCTATACATACGGAGCGAGCTCGCAATTTACGTTCAGACGCGCCCCGGGTCCGTTCCAAGTGGCGGCCGGCGTGCGAACCGACGTTACAGCGCCTGCCGTGAGCGAGATCTTCAAAGAGATACGCGGCATGGTCGAGAAGCCGCTGAACGACGAAGAATTGAAAAAAGCGAAGGACGCGATGGCTAATTCGCTGCCCGGTGCGTTCGAAACCAGCTCGAATGCCGTCAACAACTTTTCGAACGTGTTCACCTACGGCCTCGGCCTCGACTACTACACAAAATATGCGGCGCAGGTGAATGCGGTCACAGGTGCTCAAGCACTCGACGTCGCCAAGAGGTATCTGATGCCCGATCGGATGGTGGTCATCGCGGTCGGAGACCGCGCCAAGATTCAGCCGGAGCTCCAGAAGCTCAACCTTGGGCCCATCGAGACGCGAGACGCAGAAGGAAAGCCGGGGAGCTAGTATAATATCGGACTGGAACAGTCGGATATGCCAGTCGTGTCTCCAGGGCTCCTCCAAACAGCCGCGTCCATCGTCGACTTGGTCGGAAACACGCCTCTCATCAGGCTGTCCCGATTTGAGGAAGGGCTCAGGAACGTCGAGCTCTACGCAAAAGCAGAGTGGAAGAACCCCGGCGGCTCAGTCAAGGACCGAGCGGCGGCCCGAATGATTGCCGAGGGCGAGCGATCGGGCGCGCTCACGCGCGACAAGATCCTGATCGACGCCACTTCCGGGAACACTGGCATAGCCTACGCGATGATTTGCGCTGCACGGGGGTACCGGGTTCGCCTCTGCGTTCCGGCAAACGTCACACCCGAGCGCAAACGAATCCTCCAAGCGTTTGGCGCCGAGGTCGTCTTCACCGACCCCATGCAGGGTTCCGACGGCGCCATCCTTCGCGTGAAGGAGTTGTACGCGGAGAATCCGAGTCTCTTCTTCTACCCCGACCAGTACAACAATCCTGGGAACTGGCGCGCCCACTACGACACGACGGGACCGGAATTGATCGAGCAAACTGCCGGCCGTATCACTCATTTCGTTGCCGGATTGGGCACGGCGGGCACCTTCACCGGGACCGGTCGCCGGCTGCGCGAATACAACCCGGCAATCAAGCTCTATTCTGTCCAGCCGGATTCACCCCTTCACGGGCTCGAAGGGTTGAAACACATGCGGACGGCCATCGTGCCGGGAATCTACGATCCCGCGCTGGCTGACGAGGATCTCAGCGTCACCACCGAGGAAGCGTTCGAGTTGACGCGCGAGCTGGCTCGACATGGGTTGTTCGTCGGCATATCGAGTGGCGCGAACCTGGCCGGAGCGCTCAGCGTGGCGCGAAAGACATCCGACGCGGTCATGGTCGTGATTTTTTGCGACGGCGGCGAGAAGTATCTCTCCGAGCGACTGTGGGATGAGGGTGCGGAGGAATCGCGCTAATGGCCCTGACCCTCGAGCCGGGTGTGCAGGAGGCCATTCGCCAGCACGGCGCTGAGACCTACCCGAACGAGTGCTGTGGAGCGCTCTATGGGCGCGACGGTACTGTCAGCGCGATATTTGCACTGCCGAACACGACCGACGAGGGGCCCCGCCGGCGCTTCCTCGTGAGGCCGCAAGACTATCGTCAGGCCGAGCAGCGAGCTACTGAAACAGGGGCGGAACTCCTGGGCTTCTATCACTCTCATCCCGATCACCCGGCCCGTCCGTCGCAATATGATCTGGATCACGCATGGCCGTTCTTCTCGTACATCATCGTCTCCGTCCGCGAAGGCGCCCCTGAAGATATGACGTCGTGGCGTTTGCGCGAGGATCGATCCGTCTTCGACCAGGAAAACCTGACTCATGCCTAATACGATTCACATCCCGACGCCGCTCCGGCCGTTCACCGACAAGAAAGAAGCCGTTGAGGTCAGTGGCGCGACCGTCGGCGAGCTGCTCGCGGACCTGACCAAGCGGTACGACGGGCTCCGCAAGCACCTGTACTCCGACGACGGGCGGCTGAGGAACTTTGTCAATGTCTATCTGAACGATGAAGACATCCGCTATCTGCAGCGCGAGAAGACGCCGGTGAAAGCCGGCGACACGCTGAGCATCGTGCCTTCGGTGGCGGGCGGCGCGCCGACGACGGCGACACCTCCGGGCATCGAGACAGTGACGAGGACCCAGGCTCTGCCCGAGCTGTCGCAAGAAGAGATCACACGCTACAGCCGGCATCTGATCATGCCGGAGGTTGGCATGGACGGCCAGCGCAGGTTGAAGGCGTCGAGCGTGCTGTGCATCGGTGCTGGAGGCCTTGGCTCGCCGGCGGCGATGTATCTGGCAGCGGCAGGCATTGGCCGCCTGGGGATCGTCGACTTCGACGTCGTCGATTTCAGCAATCTTCAGCGCCAGCTCCTGCACGGAACCCCTGATGTCGGCCGCTCCAAGCTGGCGTCTGCGAGAGACCGCATTCATGCCCTGAACCCGCATGTTCAGATCGACACTTACGAGACGTCTCTGTCGTCGGAGAACGCGCTGGAATTGTTTGCGCCGTACGACGTCATCCTCGACGGCACCGATAACTTCCCGACCCGGTACCTGGTCAACGACGCGTGCGTGATCAGCGGCAAGCCCAACGCATACGGCAGCATCTTCAGGTTTGAAGGACAGGCGTCGGTCTTCGCAACAAAAGATGGCCCGTGCTATCGCTGCCTGTATCCGGAGCCGCCGCCGCCTGGTCTGGTGCCGAGCTGTGCGGAGGGCGGTGTGCTGGGGGTGCTGCCTGGCATCATCGGCGTCATTCAAGCGACAGAAGCGATCAAAGTGATGCTGGGCATCGGCGAACCGCTCATCGGTCGCTTCCTCATCTACGACGCCTTGAAGATGCGCTTTCGTGAGCTGCGCCTTCGTAAGGATCCGGAGTGCCCGGTCTGCGGGACGAATCCAACCGTCACCAAGCTGATTGATTACGAACAATTTTGCGGCATGCGGCCCGAGCCGCAGCAAACACAGACCACAGGAGCCACCGTGAATGAGTGGGAGATCACCGCAGTCGAGCTGAAGAAGAAGCTGGATGCCGGCGAGACGCCATTCATTCTGGACGTGCGCGAGCCGAACGAGTTCCAAATCAATCGGATCGAGGGGGCCACGCTCATCCCGCTCGGCGAGCTGCCGCGGCGTTATCAGGAGCTGCCACGCGACCGCGAGATCGTTGCCCAGTGCAAGATGGGCGGCCGAAGCGCGAAGGCGATGGACTTCTTGAAGTCGGTTGGTTTCTTGAACGTGAAGAACCTGCGGGGGGGCATCCTCGAGTGGATCGACAAGGTGGATCCGTCGCAGCCCAAATACTAGGGATCGGGGATCGGGGATCGGGGATCGGGGGTCATCCGCCCTTCCTGGCCCGTCCCCGATCCCCGATCCCCGAATCCCGACCAAAGTTGACGGTATTCGCGCACGGGCGTAAACTACGACTATTGAGGTCGTATTTAGGGAGCCATGCTGAGGTTATCGAAGAAGGCCGACTACGCACTGATTGCGATGAAACACCTGGCGCGCCAGCGAGGCGGCACCTCGTCGACGAGTGCGCGTGAGATCGCGGAGGAATACGACATCCCGATCGAGCTGATGGCCAAAGTGCTTCAGCGTCTCGTGCGCACCGGCCTGTTGATTTCGACGCAGGGGACGCGAGGCGGCTACACCCTTCATCGACCTTCGGCATCGATCAGCATCGCCGACGTGATTCAAGCCATCGACGGCCCGTTTACGGTGACCGCGTGCTCCACGGAAAACAGCGACTGCGAGCAGTACAACAAATGCAGCATTCGCGATCCGCTCTGGCAGATCAAAGAGCGCATCGTTGCCACGCTTGGCACGGTGAGCGTAGCGGAATTGGCGGCCGAGCATGACGTCTCGGCTCCGGCGCCAGTCGCAGTGATGCGGCGGGCGACTGTTTGACAGGAACAACCATGAAGCTTCCGATCTACATGGACTATCACGCCACGACGCCCGTCGACCCACGGGTGGTTCAGGCCATGCTGCCGTACTTCACGGAGATGTTCGGCAACTCTGCCAGCCGCAACCATGCTTTTGGCTGGGAAGCCGAGGAGGCCGTCGAGACTGCCCGTAAGCAAGTGGCGGACCTTATTGGCGCCACCGCGAAGGAAGTCATCTTCACGAGCGGTGCGACCGAGTCGAACAATCTCGCGATCAAGGGCGCGGCGGAGATGTACCGCGAGAAGGGCAACCACATCATCACGTGCGTCACGGAGCACAAGGCCGTGATCGACACGTGCAAGAAGCTGGAGAAGCAAGGGGCGCGGGTTACGTATCTGCCTGTTCAAAAGGATGGCCGGATCAACCTTGACGACCTGCGCGTGGCGATCACCGACAAGACGATCCTCATCACGATCATGACAGCCAACAACGAGATTGGCGTCCTTCAACCCGTGGCAGAGATCGGCGCCATCGCGAAGGAAAAGGGCATCCTCTTTCACACAGATGCGGTTCAGGCTGCAGGGAAGGTCCCATTCAGCGTCAATGACGCGAAGGTGGACATGGCCTCGATCAGCGCCCACAAACTGTATGGCCCGAAGGGCGTCGGCGCCCTATATGTGCGGCGTCGCAACCCTCGAGTCCTGCTGGCGGAGCAGATTAGCGGTGGCGGGCACGAGCGTGGTATGCGGTCGGGGACGCTCAACGTTCCTGGCATCGTGGGCCTCGGCAAGGCGGCCGAGCTGGCGAGGACCGAAATGGCCACCGAGAGCGAGCGCCTGCGCACCCTGCGAGACAAGCTGAACGACGCGCTGCACCGGAGCCTCGACGAGATCTACATCAACGGATCCATGGAGCACCGGCTGCCGCACAACCTGAATATCAGCTTCGCGTATGTCGAAGGCGAATCGCTGCTGATGGGCATCAACGATGTTGCCGTGTCGTCCGGCTCGGCCTGCACGTCGGCGAGCCTGGAGCCATCCTACGTGCTCAAGGCACTCGGGGCAGGCGACGACCTTGCACATTCGTCGATTCGATTCGGTCTGGGCCGCTGGTCCACTGAGGCCGAGGTCGACTACGTCGTGGAGAAGCTGACGAGTGTGGTGCGGCGTTTGCGTGAGATGTCGCCACTCTACGAAATGGTCAAAGAAGGTGTGGATCTGTCGAAGATGCAGTGGGTCACGCACTAGGCTCACGGCTCAAGGCTTACGGCTCAGGGAGTCTTGAGCCCGAGGAGATGCAGTTATGGCTTACTCAAACAAGGTCATCGATCACTACGAGAACCCCCGCAACGTCGGCTCTCTTCCGAAAGACGACGTCAATGTGGGTACGGGGCTCGTGGGCGCGCCGGAGTGCGGCGACGTGATGAAGCTCCAGGTCAAGGTGAACCCTGAGACGGGTGTCATCGACGACGCGAAGTTCAAGACGTTTGGCTGCGGGTCGGCGATCGCCAGCTCGAGCCTCGCCACCGAATGGCTGAAGGGCAAGACGGTCGACCAGGCCCTTGCGATCAAGAACACAGACATCGTGGCCGAGTTGTCGCTGCCGCCGGTGAAGATTCACTGCTCGGTTTTGGCCGAGGACGCGATCAAGGCCGCGATTACCGACTACAAGAAGAAGCAGGACGAGAACAAGGCTGGCAAAGGCGCGCCTGAGACGGCACAGCCGTCGGCATAGGGAAACTCCCAAAGAACCCAACCGCCAACACCCAACGCCCTTGGGAGTTGGCGGTTTGGGAGTTGGGAATTGACATGATTGAGATCACTGACACCGCAGCGCGAAAGATCCAGTCGCTGATGGCTAAGCAAGGCATCAACGATGGTGGTCTTCGTGTCGGGGTGAAGGGCGGCGGCTGCTCGGGCCTCAGTTATACGTTTGCGTGGGAACGCGAGCCGAGGTTTGGCGACGAGGTCTTCGAGAGCCACGGCGCGAAGATCTTCGTCGACAAGAAGAGCTACTTGTTTCTCAAAGGAACCACACTCGACTACGACACTGCACTGCTGACCCAGGGTTTCGTGTTCAACAACCCGAATGCGAAACAGGCGTGCGGTTGCGGCAGTTCCTTCGGCGCGTGACGCGCCGACGGCCTGCTGCGCGCATCAATGACTCCCGAGCCGATCGTCCTTCGTTCTGAGCCTGCGGCGGAATGTCGCACCTGCGGCGCCGGCGCGCCTGTGGACGAGCATTTCTGTCCTCAGTGCAGCCGCATCCTCGCACTCGGGCGTCACGGCGACTTCTTCGCCTTTCTCGGCCTGCCCCGCAAGCTCTCGCTCGATCCGCAGGATCTCGAGCGACGCTTTCGTGATCTGAGCCGGAAGTTCCACCCTGACTTCTTCTACAACGCCACGCCGGCCGAGCGGCTGGCAAGTCTCGAGCGGTCCTCGTATTTGAACGATGCCTATCGGACACTTCGCAACCCCGTCTCGCGTGTCGAACACCTGCTGGCCATCGAAGGGCTCCGGGCGGTCACGTCTGAGGAGGGCTCGGCGAAGGTGCCGCCCTCGCTGCTCGAGGAGGTCTTCGCATTGAACGAGGAGCTCGACGAGATTCGCGAGCTCCGCGAGTCGGGCGCCGATGCCACACGGCTGGGTGAACGGCTGGCTGTTGCGCGCAACCCGATCGACCTCAAGCGTGAAGAGCATGAGCGCCAGTTGCGCGAGCTGAGCGCTAAGTGGGATGCGCAGGACGGCGCCACTCAGTCGGACCGCCGCGCAACGCTCGAGTTGCTTCGTGAGCGGTTGCTCGAGCGCAACTACATCAGCAACTTGTTGGCCACTATCGAACGAGAGGTCGCCGGCTTAGGACTCACGGCCCAAGGCTCCGGAACGAGCCAGGGCTTGAGCCCTAAGCCCTAAGCCCTGAGCCTCCATGGGTAAAGTCGTAGGAATCGATCTCGGGACGACGAATAGTCTCGTGGCGTACGTCAGGGACGGCGCGCCGGTCGTGATCCGTGACGCGTCAGGCGACGCTCTGCTTCCCTCCGTGGTGTCGGTTGGCGAAGACGGCACGATTTTCGTGGGCCGCGAGGCACAACGCCGGCTGTTGACGCTCTCGTCGCGCACCGTCTACTCAGTGAAACGCTTCATGGGGCGCGGGATCGACGACGTGCGGGACGAGTTAAACCTATTGCCGTTCCGGGTCGGCGGCGAGGCGGGAGGCGTTGTCCGCATTGGCGTTGGTGACCGGGAATTCACCCCGCCGGAGATATCAGCATTCGTCCTGCGCGAGCTGAAGCACCGAGCTGAGGAGCATTTCAGGGAGCAGGGCGAGTTCGATTTCGAGGTCGATCGGGCGGTCATCACGGTTCCCGCGTACTTCAACGACGCTCAGCGCACCGCCACGCGTGATGCCGGGCGACTCGCCGGTCTCGAAGTCTTACGGATCATCAATGAGCCGACGGCCGCTTCGCTCGCATACGGTCTCGACAAGCGCAACAGAGGGACCGTCGCGGTCTATGACCTTGGCGGTGGCACGTTCGACATTTCGATTCTCAGAGTCGAAGACGGAGTGTTCCAGGTCCTTGCCACCAACGGCGACACGCACCTGGGCGGCGATGACATCGACCGCCTCCTGATTGAGATGGTGCTCGCCGAAGTTGCCGGATCTAAAGAGCAAGACCCGGCGTACGCTGCCCAGCCAGACCAGACCGTAGGGCGGGTCCTGCTGTCTGGCCCCGCCCACCTTCCAGCGGAAACCGTCCAGGCCATCCGCAAAGCGGTCATTCAAGCGAAAGTGGATCTGTCGGACATCGAGGAAGCAGAAATTCGCGTCGACCCATCCCCAGGGCTCCCTCTTGGGTATCGACGCCGCGTCACAAGGGACGAGCTCGAACAGCTTTCACGGCCGCTGATCGACCGCACACTGGAGCCGGTGCGTCAAGCGCTGTCGGACGCAGGCCTTGCGCCGACCGACGTCGACGAGGCAGTGCTCGTCGGCGGATCAACTCGCATCCCGCTCGTTCGTCGTCTGGTTGAAGAGCTTTTTGGCCGAAGACCTCACAGCGACCTGAACCCGGACGAGGTCGTCGCTCTGGGCGCCGCGGTTCAGGCTGACATCCTGATCAGCGGCCGTCGCGAGATGCTGCTGCTCGACGTAACACCCCTCTCGCTCGGCATCGAGACGATGGGTGGTGTCGTGTCGAAGATCATCTTGCGCAACTCGACGATCCCGGCTGGCGGACGAGAGATGTTCACGACCGGCGTTGACAACCAGACGGCTGTGGACGTGCACGTGCTGCAAGGCGAGCGCGAGCTGGCCGGCGACTGCCGGTCGCTTGCGCGCTTCAAGCTCCGCGGCATTCCGCCGATGCCTGCTGGACTCCCTCGCATCGAGGTGCGATTTCAGATCGACGCCAACGGTATTCTGAGCGTCAGCGCTCGAGAGCTCAGGACCGCGATCGAGCAGACGATCGAAGTCAAGCCGTCCTACGGCCTCACCGACGAGGAAGTGGAGCGGATGCTCATCGAATCATTCGAGCACGCAGAAGCGGACTTCGAGGCTCGACTGTTGATCGACGCGCGCAACGAGGCAGAGACGGTGATCCAGGCAACAGAGAAGTCGCTGCGTCGGCCAGATTTCGATGAGCTCGTTGGCGGCGAGCTCCAGACAGGCGAACTGAGCCGCATCGAGGCGGCCCTCACTGCATTGAAGCAGGCAATCGCTGGAACCGATCGCGACCTCGTCCACGATCAGACGCATGAGCTCAACCACGCGACGAAGCATCTTGCGGAAGTCATAATGAACCGCAGCGTACGAGCCGCGTTGGCTGGCAGGAATATTGAAGATGTTTAGACGCAAGTGTGCCGAGCAGCGGAGCTGAGATGCCCAAGGTAACGTTCATCAAAGACGGTAAAGAGACCACCGTCGAGTTCGAGCAAGGCAAGCTCGAGTACCAGCATCACGGGCTGCCCGAGTCGTTCCTGGATCTAGCCATGAATGTCGGTGTCCCACTCGAGCACGCCTGTGGCGGGAGCTGTGCGTGCACGACCTGTCACCTCATCGTTCGCAAGGGCATGCAGAATCTCAGCGACATGGAAGACAGCGAGGCCGACCGGCTGGACACTGCCTGGGACCTCACGACATCCTCGCGCCTCGGCTGTCAGGCCGTCATCAAGGGCGACGTCGTTGTCGAGTTCCCGATGTACACACGAAACTACGTTCAAGAAGGCGGCGCCATTCAGCTTGGAAAGTCCGATCAGCGGGACGTGGAACCCAAGGCGGAGGTGGCGACGTGAAGTGGCAAGATGCCGAGGCCATCGGCATTGCACTATACGAGCAGTTTCCAGCGATCGATCCGTTGACGGTGAGATTCACCGATCTTCGCGAGAAAGTCCTCGGACTCGAGGATTTCGACGACGATCCGAAAACCTCAAATGAGCCCAAGCTCGAGGCCATTCAGATGGCCTGGTATGAAGAATGGCAAGAGAACCAAGGCCAATAGGGGCGTTTCGGCGTCTCATGTGACATGCGCGTCAGAACAACGGTCGCGACGGCTTGCCTCGTGCTCGGAGTGACCGGTGCTGCACGCGCGCAGCACCCGGCCGACGCCGCGGCTCAGCAGGTCGACGTCGGACGGTTGCCGGTCGACCTCGAGCGCATCCATCGAGGACTCCGCCAGTCCGCGACTCGCGAGGAAAGAGACGGTCTGCGCCTCAAGGTACTTTGTCGACGTGTATGGGCAGGCGCCCCGCATCGAGCTCTTCACCCGCCAGGACAATCTGCAGAAAGGCCCCGTGCCCTACGGCGCCCCGACTCATAGTCAGATCCTCGAGGTCATCACGCCGCAAGAGTTTCGATCGCCCGTGATGGACTTCAGCGCAATCATGCGCTGGCTGGGCGACAAGGCGAAGGACAAGAAGTAGCAGCCCCCCCAGCTACCCCAGCAACCTTTAGCAACTCAGGCAACCCAGCTACTCCGCAACCCAACTACACTCAGACTGCCATGAAAATCACGGTCGCGCATAGTCCTGACTCAGACGATGCCTTCATGTTCTATGGCCTCGCGAGCGGAAAGGTGTCCACCGACGGTTTGGAAGTGGAACACCTACTTGCCGACATCGAAACGCTGAACCGCGCGGCCTTCGAGGGGAAGTACGAGGTCAGTGCAGTTTCCTTCAACGCCTACACGCATCTGACCGACAAGTACTTGCTCTTGCCCCATGGGTCCAGCATGGGTGACAAGTACGGGCCTATTGTGGTGGCACGAACCGACGGTCCAACGTCGACGAAGGGTGTGGTGGTTGCCGTCCCCGGGACGCTGACGACATCGTTCCTCGCCTTGAAGCTCTACGACCCAGAGGCCAAGTTCATCGTCATGCCGTTTGATCAGATTCAAGAGGCCGTGCGTGCCGGTGAGGTGGAAGCAGGCCTTCTCATCCACGAGGGCCAGTTGACCTACCAGGACGAGGGTTTGAAAAAGGTCGTCGATCTTGGGGAATGGTGGGCCGAGCGCACCGGTGGGCTGCCCCTGCCCCTCGGTGGAAACGTGATTCGCAGAGACCTCGGCCTCGAGATGATCTCCAAAGTCTCACGGATGCTCCACGACAGCATCGCCTATGGCTTGAATCACCGTCAGGAAGCCCTCGACTACGCTCTGCAGTTCGGGCGTGGTCTCGACCGCGGCAAAGCCGATCGGTTCGTCGGGATGTATGTAAACGAACTGACGCTCGACTATGGCGACCGTGGCCGAGCGGCCGTCCAGCGTTTGATGGACGAGGCGTGGGACAAACGGCTGATTCCCAGCCCAATCACGGTCGAGTTCAGCGCCTAGAGCCTCTTCAGCGTCGTTGCGAGACGACGCGAGCGAGGATGGCGTGAAGCTGCTGAAGCCCGTCGGTCAGCGCAGCCGGCCCCGGTTGAAGAATGAGCGCCGACTTGATCTCATGGATGTCGCCGTCACGTACGGCCGTTACTCCACTCCATCCATCGCGCCGTGCGATCCTCTCCCTGCGGACGGCTTTTCCACACCACGACGCGATGATGACATCTGGATTTCGCCGCGCCACTTCTCCTGCATCGACAATGCGCTCTTTCCCCAGCTTTGCGCCGCGCAGTTCTGGAAAGATGGTCTCGCCGCCGGCGATCTCAACCAGCTCCTCCACCCACCGGATTCCTGAGATCAGCGGATCGTCCCACTCTTCGAAGAAGACTCGCGGGCGAAACGAAAACTGAGAAGCGACTGTTTTGACCGCGTCCAGTCCGGCCTCCAGGTTCGAGGCGAGAGTCTCTGCGCGATCGCCACAACCCACGAGCGCTCCAACCATACGAACCATCTGGAGAATCTCCTCGACGCTTCGCTGATTGAAGACAGCAACCGTGTAACCGCGCCTGATCAGCTCGGACGCGATATCTGCTTGCAGATCGGAAAATCCCAGGATGAGATCTGGTTCGAGCGCTGCGATCCGGTCGTAACGCGCATGGATGAAGGCCGATACTCTGGGTTTCTTCCGAGCCTCGGGCGGGCGGACCGTATACCCAGACACGCCTACGACTCGATCGCCCTGACCGAGCAGGTACAGCGTTTCGGTGGTCTCCTCGGTGAGGCATACGATGCGATGTGGGTACGACGCCGCGCTCATGCGTGAGGCGTCGTTCGTGTCGGGATGAAATCGCGCCACGTGAACCCGTCGCGGGAGACGATCTCGCCTGTCTCGATTTCGATCGGCTCGCGCAGCATTGGACCGTCGTAGATGCACGTGTGAAACTCGCCATTCTCGCCGCAGGGATCAATGTGAGTTGGCAGATCGGCGAGAAGCGCTTCGTCGAATTCGCGGCCTGCGAAGGATGCGTCGAGTATCCGCGTATCGACGCATGAGAGTCGAGCACGGAGTCCGTGCCCGATCATGTCGTGGGCGAGCTTTCTGGTCGGTATCCGCCAGAGAGGAAACAGCGGTGTCAGGCCGCTGTCGGCGAGGCGCTCTTCGCGATACCGCCGGACGTCCTCGAGAAAGAGGTCACCGAAGGCCGCGTGAGTGAAACCGTCCACAACGGCGCCCGCGACAGCGGCGCGCATCCGTTCTTCGTAAACGTCGTTGGGGCACGGATGCGGTATGGGAACCGTCCGCAGCGGCAAGCCCGCGGCCCGTGCCTGTGCCTCGAGCACGTCCCGCCTGACAGCGTGCATGGCCACGCGGTCCACAGCCTCGTTGATCGTCGTCATGAGCGCCCCCACGGCGCCGGGGTGCGTCTGGTTCAGCACGTGCAGCGCCCACGCGCTGTCCTTGCCCGAGCTCCACGACAGAAGGATTCTCAAAACGCCTCTGGATGCAGTGCCCGAGCGAGTGCTTCGGTCCCTTCCGCCAGTCGAGGACCTGGCACCACGAGATGGTCACCGGTCAGAAGGTGGATCCGGCCTCGGCGGACAGCTGGAAGAGAAGGGAGCGTGGACCAGACTCGGCGCGTCTCGCCGGCGTCTGGCCGCGCCACTTGTCCGGTCGCACGAATCTCCAGGATCACATCTGGTGCTCGCGTGATGAGCGTTTCATGTGAGGGTTGAACCGATTCCTGGAGCACGTCAGCAAAGACGTTTATGCCGCCTGCGATTCCCAGCATTTCGTGAAGGAAGCCGAAACCACCGCTCGCGTACACCTCGCGCAGGGTGTTGGGCTGGCGGTCGAGCACGAGGAGCGTGCGAGGCCGCTGGCGATTGGCAACCCGGGCTCGGATGGCGTCGAGCTTTGTCTGGAGGTCGCGAACCACCCGCTCTGACTCGCTCCCGTGTCCAGTGACACCACCCAACTCGCGAATCGTATCCAGGATGGTGGCGATGCCGCCATGGCGATAGCTGTAGGTACGAATGCCAGCACGATCGAACTGCGCCTGTTGCTCGGTTTGCGACCCGTAGACAATCACGAGGTCAGGACGGAGCGCGAAGATGCGCTCCGTGTCGGGATCGATGAGCGCCCCGACTTTCGGGAGCTGTCTTACCTGGGGGGGAAACAGATCGTAACTGCTCACGCCGACCACTTGTGGTCCGGCTCCGACAGCGAAGAGGATCTCGGTCAGCGCGGGGACCAGTGAGACGATTCGGTGTGCGTTCGGTCGCTGGCGTCCGGCGGAGACCTGAAGGCCTCCCCAGAACGCGAGAAGGGCGACGAGGACGATCAGCCTTTTCGAATGAGCAGCCATAGGAAAAACGGCCCTCCCAGCATAGCTGTGACCACGCCGACGGGAATCTCGACCGGAGCCATAAGCGTTCTGGCCGCGAGATCGCACATGACGAGGAACGCGGCGCCAAATAGCGCCGACGCCGGGAGGACGATTCGGTGATCGGAGCCCACAAGCAGCCGCACCAGGTGAGGTACGACGATGCCGATGAAGCCTATCGGTCCGGCAAGTGATACGGCGGCGCTCGTGGCCAGCGCGGCGCTGACGAACGCCAAACGCTGAGTACGCGCCACGTCTACTCCGCGCGCGGAGGCGGCGTCATCGCCCACGCTCAAGAGGTTGAGTGACGAGGGCAACCACGCAAACATGACGAACGCTATGGCGACGAGCGGTAGTGCCGCGACGATCGGTTGAAAGCTCCCGACGTCGAGGTCGCCCATCAACCATCGTGCAGCACGGTACACCTGGGCGAAATCGGCGAGGTATTGCGCGAACAAAATGAGCGCGGAGAAGAAGGAGTTCAAAGTGACGCCGGCCAGAAGCAAGACCGCGGTGGACATGGCCCGTCCAGGGGCCGTTGCCAGCCAATAGACGATGGCAGCAGCGGCGGCAGCGCCAACGAGACTTGCAATCGGCACCGGCGACCATGGACCGAATGCGATCGACCCGCCAAAGATGATGACGAGCATGGCGCCAAGCGATGCGCCCGCGGACACGCCGAGTGTGAAAGGTGTCGCCAGGGGGTTCCGAAGCATTGCCTGAAAGACAACGCCGGCTGATGCTAGAGCCGCGCCGACGACCGCGCCTGCGACGACACGCGGTAGGCGGGCAACGAAAAAGATCTGGGCATCCACGTTGTCTTCGAACGGAATCGATCCGTCGAACGCTCGAGTCAGGCTGATCGAGGTGCTGCCGACGAGCGGTGCCAACACACACGTCACCAGTGCGAGCGCGCCGAACCCGACCAGCGTCAATGTGAGACGAGCTCGAATGGAACGCCGGCGTCCGGCACGACCCGGGTGGGGCATGGCTTGTCCTGCGGTTGTGACGCTCGTTCTAGTCACTGGACCCGCGAGACCGGGACCACGGTCAGGTGTCCCGCGCCCACATGAAACTGGACGTCGGCCTCCACGTCGTAGAGCTGTCGAATCATAGGGCTCGTCAGCACGTCGGCCGTTTTGCCGTGCGCCAGGACGCGCCCGTCGCGCATGAGGACCAACGTGTCGCAGAGCGATGCCGCGAGATTGAGATCGTGCGTCGCCAACACCATCGTCACGTCGCGCTCTCGATTGAGTCGCGTCAGGAGTGACGCCACCTCGAGTTGGTGGCCGAGGTCGAGCGATGCCGTCGGTTCGTCGAGCAGGAGGACGTCCGGCGTCTGCGCGAGCGCGCTGGCGATCACCACGCGCTGCTTTTCGCCTCCACTGAGCGACATGTACGAGCGATGGGCGAGCTGCGCCGCGTCCGTTGCTGTCAGGGCTTCGAGAGCGATGGCGATGTCGGCAGGGCCCTCGAGCTGCAACGGGCCCAGATGCGGATGCCGCCCCATGAGCACCATCTCCATCACGGTGTAGTCGAAGGCTGGGTGAGTCTCCTGCGGGACCACGGCGAGATGCCGTGCGGCGAGGCGCCGTGGCATGTCCGCCACCAGAAATGAGTTGAGGGCCACATCGCCCGCTGTCGGCCGGAGCACGCCTGAAAGGAGGCGAAGCAACGTCGTCTTTCCGCAACCGTTCGGGCCCAGCAGGCCCGTGATCGATCCGGACGGCACGCTCAGGCTGATGTCGCTGAGTGTGAACGCGTCTTCACTTCCGGCCTTATGCCCGTGGGCAAACGAGACGCTTCGCGCAATGAGAGACATGATCTCCTCCCGGCGTCCTTCGCGCCAGAACAAGGAAACGAATGTCGGATGAGAGGTCTCCTGGCTCGCGGAGTCTTCAGCGACCGGTCTGTCTTCCCGCGCAGTGGGCTGTGAAGGCCCGCCCTTACCCAACGTCCGCTTGGGCGTCTCTTCTCGGCCTCGTAGGTGCCTACGAAGCCCAGTGCACAGTGACGTACTCGACCGAATCTCTCCGCTTACAGTGGCGGGACCGCGTGGGAATCGCACCCACTTCCCTGTTCATCCGCTGAAATCGGCTGCAATCAAGGCTTTCGCCTTGGTTGTTGAGCGGAGTATAGCACGCTAGAATTTCAGAGAGTTCTTTGGTGAAATCACGCCTCCGGTCCGCCGGCCTTTCCGACATTGACGACAAGCTCTGCGCGGGCGAGCGACTCACGTTCGACGACGGGGTCCGTCTGTTCGAGTGTCCAGATCTGCTCGCCGTCGGCCATCTCGCGAACCGCGAGCGAGAGAAGCGGCATGGCGCACGGACCTACTTCAACTACAACCTACGTCTCGAGCCGACCAATGTGTGTCAGGCGAGCTGCCTGTTCTGCTCGTTCGCGCGACTGCAGCCAGGCATGCCCGAGGTGTACACGATGTCGCTCGAGCAAGCGTGGGACAAGCTACGTCAGCGATCGAATCAACCCCTCACCGAGCTGCACATCGTCAATGGACTCAACCCGGATCTTCCGTTCTGTTACTACACGGACTTGCTTCGAGGGTTCAAGAAGATCCGGCCGTCAATTCACTTGAAATGCTTCACGGCTGTTGAGATCGCGTTCTTTGCCGATTTGTATGCGATGAGCGATGAACAAGTCCTGCGCGAGTTGTTGGACGCCGGGCTCGACTCGTTGCCCGGTGGCGGCGCGGAGATCTTTGCTGAGCGAGTGCGGCGAAAGATCTGCCATGACAAGTGCGGAACGGACAGGTACCTGATGATCCACCGCATCGCGCACAGCCTCGGTCTCAGGTCGAATGTGACGATGCTCTACGGTCACATCGAAACGATGGCAGAGCGCGTGGACCATATGCTTCGCGCACGAGCGCTGCAGGATGAAACCGGTGGCTTCCAGGCGTTCATCCCGTTGGCATTTCATCCCGACAACAACCAGATGCGGAAGTTGCCTGCGCCGAGCGGGACCGACACGCTCATGGTGCACGCGGTGTCGAGGTTGATGCTCGACAACATTCCCCACATCAAGGCGTTTTGGATTGCGACCGGAATCGAGCTGGCGCAGACGGCGTTGTGGTTCGGCGTGGACGACCTGGACGGAACGGTTCAGGAGGAGAAGATTTACCACATGGCAGGTTCGGCGACGCCGGAGGGCATGACCACAGCTCAGCTCAGCCGGCTCGTGCGAGCGGCCGGCCGGGAACCGCTCGAGCGAGACACCCTCTACAACATCGTGAACGTTCCAGCGGAGCCCGTATCCGCCCTCTGACCCACTGAAATTCCGGGTTTGGATGGCCCCGCGGCTGACATCTAGCGGGGCAGTTCTAGGCTCCCTGACCAACACCTATCGCGAGGCCCGTTCCGGGCGGTATAATTCGAGTCGGGTCCAAACTCCATGGGGCAATAGCCTGTCGAATGGGTTTGGGCTTTTTCGTCTTTCTACTTTGCGAAAAGTTTCACAAGGGCTGGCAAAGATGGGCTCAATCATTCCGCTGCTGACTGAGTTCGAGAAGCAACACCTCTCCGAGCGTCAGGCCTTGCCCGAACGATTCCTTGGTCTGTCCGACGACGTGATGGCCGCCCGCATCGCGGCGGCCAAGCACACGCTCGGCGATCGATTGTTGGTGCTTGGTCATCACTATCAGCGCGACGAGGTGATCAGGTTCGCGGACCACACCGGAGACTCGTTCCGTCTTGCCCGCCAGGTTGCCAGTCACCCCGAGGCCGACTACATCGTTTTCTGCGGTGTGCACTTCATGGCCGAGAGTGCCGACGTGCTCGGCGCACCACATCAGCAGGTCATCCTTCCTGATCTGGCCGCCGGATGCTCCATGGCCGACATGGTTGAGCCGGACCAGCTCGAGAACTGCTGGGAAGAGTTGACGCAGATGGGCGTCACAGGCATCGTGCCCGTCACGTACATCAACTCCGCTGCGGCCATTAAGGCGTTCGTCGGCGAGCGCGGCGGCACCGTCTGCACCTCATCGAACGCGATGGCGACGCTGAAGTGGGCGTTTGAGCGTGGCCAGAAGGTTCTGTTTCTGCCGGATCAGCATCTTGGCCGGAACACCGCATTCAAGATGGGCATCCCACTCGATGACATGGTCGTGTGGGATCCGCACGAGATCTTCGGCGGTCTTGATCCCGAGCAAGTGAAGAACGCCAGGATGCTTCTCTGGAAAGGTCATTGCTCGGTTCATACGCGCTTCACTGCGGCACAAATTGGAGCCTTGCGGCGGCAGCATCCTGGCATCCAGGTCATCGTGCACCCCGAGGTGCCATGGGATGTCGTGCAGGCGGCAGACGACAGCGGCAGCACGGAATACATCATCAAGGCGGTCAAGAGCAGCCCGATAGGCTCGGTGTGGGCGGTCGGCACGGAGGTGCACCTCGTCAACAGACTGGCGCACGAACTCGCACCAGACCGTACCGTGCTGTCACTCGATCAATTCGGTTGCCTATGCTCGACGATGTTCCGCGTGTCGCCGAACCATCTTCTGTGGATTCTTGAAGAGCTGGTCGAAGGGCGCGTCCATAACCGCATCGTCGTGCCGGACGAGCAGAAGCACTGGACGCGTGTCGCCCTCGACCGGATGCTTTCCATCCAATAAGACTCATCAATGAAACCGGGTTGGATTTTTCGAGGGACGCAAAATCAAACCCGGTTTCTTTAATACAATCGCCTCGGAGGAGAACTCATGGCTCATGAACTGCCCAAGCTCCCGTACGACTTCGCAGCGCTCGAACCCCATGTCGACACGCAGACGATGCAGATTCACCATGGGAAGCACCATCAGGCGTATGTCAACAACCTGAACGCCGCGCTGGAGAAGCATCCGGATCTGCAGTCAAAGAGCCTTGACGATCTGTGCCGTGGCATCAACGGCATCCCCGAAGACATTCGTACGGCGGTGCGCAACAACGGTGGCGGACACTGGAATCACAGCATGTTCTGGAAATGGATGGCAGCTGGCGCAGGTGGCGCCCCGACGGGCAAGGCCGCCGAGGCCATCACCGCGTCGTTCGGGAGCTTCGACGCGTTCAAAGAGCAGTGGGGAAAAGCGGGCGTTGGGCGATTCGGTAGCGGTTGGGTGTGGCTGATCAACGACGGCGGAAAGCTGTCGATCACGAGCACGCCAAATCAGGACAACCCGCTAATGGAAGGGAAGAAGGCGATCCTCGGCCTCGACGTTTGGGAGCACGCGTACTACTTGAAGTATCAGAACCGCCGCCCGGACTACATCACCGCCTGGTGGAGTGTGGTGAATTGGGCGGAAGTGAACAGGGCGCTGTGACCGTCGGGTAGGCGGTAGACAGTATGTAGTAGGCAGCAAGGCGCGTTCGAACTGCATCGACGCGCCCTGTCTACTGCCCACTGCCCACTATCCCGGCGCCGCTCCCTGTGTGTTCACGTACACCGCGTAGAGTGACTGGCTCGCGGCCATGAACAGCCGGTTACGCTTGGGTCCGCCAAACGCCACATTCGCGCACGCTTCCGGAAGGCGGATGCGACCGATCAACTTTCCGTCCGCGTTCCACACCGTCACGCCGCTGTAGCCGACGCTGCGGCCAGCATTGCTCGAGCACCACACATTGCCGTAGACGTCGACGCGAATGCCGTCGGTTCCGCACCTGATCCCATCGACTGTGAAGTCCGCAAACAGCTTGAGGCCGGTTGCCTTGTTGTCGCCTCCGACATCGCAGACGTGCAGATTGCCCTGACTGACGACGTAGAGCCTCTTGTAATCCTGCGAGAACGCGAGTCCGTTCGGAGGCCCAGGGAGCTGGTCGGCGCCGATCACGATCGCGACCTTTCCAGCAGGGTCGACGCGGTACACATTGGTGGGCAGCTCACGCTTGAGCGATCCGATCTCGGCGGGTTGCCCGACTCGCGATTGAAGCCGACCGGCTTGATTGCTCGGGCCTCCCGAGGCGTCAGGCGCTCCTTCATAGAGCTGGCCGCCGAAAGGCGGATCGGTGAACCAGTAGCTTCCATCCGGATGGGGAACGACATCGTTCGGTGAGTTCAGCCGAGTTCCGTTATACGAGTCGGCGACGACTGTGACAGCCCCGTCGTTCTCGTAGCGGACCACGCGACGCATCAAGTGCTCGCAAGAAAGCTGCCGGCCCTGGAAGTCGAAGGCGTTCCCGTTGCTGTTGTTCGACGGCATCCGGAACACGGTCACGCGCCCGTCGTCTTCGAGCCATCGCAACTGCCGGTTATTTGGAATGTCGCTCCAGACGAGATACCGGCCCTGGCTGTTCCATGCTGGTCCTTCGGACCAGAGGGCGCCCGTCCAGAGACGCACGATCGGGGTGTTGCCGACACGAAGCCCGTTGAACGACGGGTCGACGGTGATCAGGTCGGGATCAGGATAGGTGACGGGCGAGGCACCCGGACCAAAGTCCCGCGGCGGATTCGAAAGAGTTGATGGAGGATCCGCTGGTCGTGCAGGCGCTTGCCCTGCCGCGATTCTCGGCGCGATCGCAACAAGACCCGCCGCGGCCCCTAACCTCGTGATGAGAACGCGGCGTGAGATCGGCACGCCGCGCGCTGGCTTCCATTCTTCTCGCATCGTGTGTGGTCCCTGGCCCACCTGAAGGGGCCCCCGATCTCGGGAACCGTCCGAGGACTCCCTACTGGAGGATCCCGGTGGTGTTGCGCTTCGGCACGAACCCGACTGGGATGCGCGCGACCTCTTTCATGGCCTTGATGTCGACGACTGAGACGTCGTTGGTCACCGGGTTGGCCACGTACGCCGTCTTGCCGTCAGGCGTGAGCGTCACCCAGCCGGCACCTTTCCCAGTCAACTCGGCCCCCCCGAGCACTTTCAAGTCGGGCAGTGAGTAGGAGTAGAGGTAGTTGTTCAGTCTGCTGCACACGACGAGCGTCTTGCCATCCGATGTGACCGCCATCCCGTGAGAGGGATCGGATCCTTCCGGAACCGTTGCCTTGCCCGGGGGAAGGTCGGGGTTCTGAACGCGCTTGATTTCCTTGCGTGTCGCAAAATCCACGACCGCGAATCCGTTGAGGCCAGTCAGCTGAGCGAAGATCCATTTCGTAGAGCCGTCAGGATTCGCCGAGAACGTCATCGGCCGAATACCGAGGTCCATCTCGAGGGTCCATGCAGGCTCCTCGGTCTTCGCATCGATGACGTTGATCGTTTTTCCCTGAATGGAGCCGGCCACAACGTACTTACCGTCGGGGGTCACGTACGCATTGTGGATGGTGCCTTGTGTCGGGACCGTCTTGACTCGCTTGAACGAGACCGTGTCGATTACGTCAACGCCGCCCGGCGCCTGGATGATGCCAACGTAAACGCGCGTGCCATCACGACCCACAGCCATGTTGTTGGGGTGGCCGCTCAACTTGACCTGCTTGAAAACCTTCAGCGTCTTCGCATCGACGAAATCGAGGGTGCTTTCGGCCTCGTTGCTGACGTAGATACGGCTACCGTCGGGAGCGACTCCCGCACCATGGCTGACCTCGATGCCGTTGATTACGCCGACCACCTTGTTCGTAGCCGGATCGATGACGTGAACGTTATCCCCGGCGCTGTTGGTTTGGATGATCCGAACCTTGTTCTGGGCGGTCACGGTCATTGCGCACAAGACGACACCGGCCAACACCGTGAGACCCAGACGGAACGCGTATGTTTTCGTCATCACCTTCAACTCCTCGCCATCCAGATGAATTCGCCGACTCTGACTACTTCGCTGTCCGTCCGAGCACCCATGCGCTCAGAGTTTGCCACTCCGGATCGGTTTGCGTTTTGAAGTGCTTGCCACCACTGTGATAGAAATCGCCCCCCGCTTGTTCTTCGAGCGGATGCACGAGAAGGCGGCTCTTCAGATTGCCGGGCGCAACCACGCGCTGGACAGCATCGAAGTTCTTTCGCGACTCCTCTTCGGTCCACGTCGTGGTCCCGGGTGCGAGTGGCTGCAGACGCAGCGACGTGCCCTGCCCATGGCAGGCAACACATCGAGCATGGCCCGGACGCTTCGCCAGAAAAATCGGCTGCACGTTGGTTTTGAAAAACTCGAAGTTCAAAGGCGCAGACGCTGCCGAAGGAGAAGCTGGTTGTTGACCCAATAACCCGACCAGCACCAAAGCCCAACACGCAACCGCAGTGTACATACGCCCTCCCGTAGCGCGGATTATGGCAGCGGCAGAGAGGTTGTTCAAGGGCCGGTGGATTGACAGGGATTCACTCGAAACTAGACTCGCGCGTCCTTTGCTCAGAGTCCCCATGCGTTTTCGGAGAGGAAAACTGATGCCGACGCCGGTCAAGTCGACACGCTGGGCCGTGGCGGTGGCGCTCGGCCTCGTGAGTTCCGTGGTTTTCGCCGTTGCGGTGCATGTGCTCGCGCAATCCCGGGCCCAGGGTGCGGCCGTCCCCGTCTACAAGATCGACCCGTTCTGGCCGAAGCCGTTGCCGAACAAATGGATCATCCAGGGCGTTCCGACGATGGTGACGGACAAAGACGACCACATCTGGGTGCTGCATCGTCCTCGGGACATCGCGCCCGATGAATCAGGGGCAGCGTCAACCCCGCCTCGCACAGATTGCTGCGTCGCGGCACGAGCGGTGCTGGAGTTCGATACCGCTGGCAATCTGCTGAAGGCATGGGGAGGCCCCGGCCATCATCCTGACTGGCCGGCGGCCGGAATCGAACGGCCGGGCGCCGCCGCCGAGCATGCGATCGTCGTCGATCGAGACGGCAACGTGTGGATTTCAGGAAATGCCGAGGCGCTCGCGCGCCTCGGCGCCCGACCTGGCCAGAATCACCGGACGCGAGCGTGGGTTCTGGCTCAGCGTGCGTTCTCGTAGATGAACTGGTGTCCCTGAGTCGAGCCTGATTCGTACCACGCTGCGACGGGTGGCGGACTCCCAGCTTTCGCTTCACCGAACGTTACCAGGCGACCGTCGGGCATTCCTGCGGGCCTTGCCACGGACCTCGTAAACCCCAGAAAGCGGGCGTCTCCGGTAGCGCGGTGCCGGACCCGAACGACATCCGGGTTGCCCTCTGCGGCCTCGAACGTGTACTCGCCAGCGGCAAGCGTCACGCCAGGTAGAGCTACCGGCTTGCTGAACCTCAGGTAGTTGGTCCCGGAAATTCTGGCGTCGCTGGATGTGGCCGCCAGCAGTCCGAGGACGCCGATCGCTGCGACTGTCACCGCGAACTTCCGATTCGTCATTGTTGCTCCCTCCTGCTTGTATCAACGTCAGGAAGGGTCAACGCGCACAGGATCTGCGGTGAGATGGGTCTCGAGTCAGGAGAAGAGCGTGGCCGCGACGCGTTGCGCAACCTCGACCCATGGCCCGGGATAGACGCCGATTCCCACGACGCCCAGCGCGCACGCGCAGATCGCCGTCGCAAGAAGCCCAGGAATCGGCACTGGCTCGACACGGTCTGGCGCGTCGATGTACATCCGTCGCGCCACGAGCAGATAGTAGTAGAGCGCCACGACGGTCAACACGGCGCCCAGAAACACGAGCCCGTACATGCCTCGCTCGATGGCCGCCAGGAAAATATAGAGCTTGGCCCAGAAGCCCGCGACAAAGGGGATACCGCCGAGCGACAGCAAGAAGATCAGCATGGCAAGGGCAAGCAATGGCGAACGCTGCGCCAGCCCTCGATAGGCGTCGATACCATCCGACTTCTCCGAGCGAGCAACGACCTCCACCACCATGAATGCGCCCATGTTCCCGAACAGATAGGCGACGAGATAGAACAGCACCGTCGCAACGCCTGCGCTCGAGAGTGCCGCAAGTCCTATGAGCATGTACCCGATGTGCGCGATGCCAGAGTAGGCGAGCAGTCGCTTGATGTTCTGCTGCGCGATGGCCATGAGGTTGCCCGTCACGATCGTCATGCCGGCCAGCGCCGCGAGAATCGGCATCCAGACCGGAGCCGCGCTCGCCATGCCTTCGACATACAGACGGATGATGACGATGAAACCTGCTGCCTTGGGCGCAACCGACAGCCAGGCGACAAACGGCGTACTCGCGGCTTCGTACGTGTCCGGGGCCCACATGTGAAATGGGAAGGCAGCAATCTTGAACCCCAGCCCAGCCAGCACCAGCGCCATGCCGACAAAAAGCAGCGGATGGCCATCGCCCATTGCCCGCGCGATCGCGCTGATCTCGGTGCTGCCGCTCATGCCATACACGAACGAGATGCCGTAAAGGATGACCGCGGCCGACACCGTGCCCACGAGAAAAAACTTGAGGGCGGCTTCGGGCGCGACGGCATCGCGCTTCATGAACCCCGTCATCAGATACAGCGGAATCGACATCAGCTCGAATGCGACGAACAGCAGCACGAGCTCCCGCGCCGACACGAGCACGAATATCCCGAGTAACGATGTCAGCAACGCAAAGTGATACTCGGCCGACCGGCGGTTGAAGCTTCGGTGACCAAGTGTCAGCGAGCCGAGCAGACTGATTGCCGCAGCTGACAACATCAGCCTCTTGGCGAAGATCGCGAGGCTATCCTGGACGAACGAGCCGCCGAAGATCGACCGGCCCTCCTCCGCAAAGCACGTCAGCCCGAGTATCCCGAGCAAGCCAACGAAGGTCAGCCATCCAAGGCGGCGATGTGGATCGCCTTTCGCCACGAGCCCGACGAACAAGACCAGGACGGCCAGCACGAACAGCGCCAGCTCCGGAAGGAGGGGCATGCCCAGGTCGAGGGTCACTGAGCCCCTCTCACACGTTCGATCAACGGAAAGGTCGCTGAATCGACAGGCCGAATCGCCAGGCTAGGCGCCACCCCGAACAGCACCAGCACGAACACCAGGATCCCCAAGGCTGCCCACTCCGTTCCGCGCGCGTCCGGCAAATGCTGAAAGTGTGGGTCTGTGCTCTTGGGTCCCCAGAAGATCTGTCGAGCCACGCGCAGCACGTAGATCGACGTGAGAAATGCGCCGATGACACCCGGGAACAGCCACCATTGATGGTCCGAGCCCCAGGCCCCGAGGAACGTCAGGAACTCCGCGACGAAGCCCGCCGTCGCCGGCAGGCCCAGCGACGACAGCCCTCCGATCGTGAATGCCGTGGCGATGCCCGGCATCATCACGCCGAACCCACCCATCTTGAAGATCTCGCGTGAGTGGGCCTTCTCGTAGACCAACCCCACGAGCGCGAAGAACAGCCCGGTCATGATCCCGTGCGCGAACATCTGAAAAACCGAGCCGTTGAGTCCGGTTGTGGTCAGGGTGGCCGCGCCCAGCATGACCACGCCCATGTGCGATACGGAGGAGTACGCGATGACGTACTTGAGATCGTTCTGTGCCATGGCGCTCAAGGCACCGTAGATGATGTTGATGCAGGCGATGGTCCCAACCAGCCAGGCCCATTCGACCGTTGCGTCCGGTAGGAGGCCCATCCCCAATCGCACAACGCCGTACGCCCCGAGCTTCATCAGCACGCCGGCATGCAGCATCGACACAGCTGTTGGCGCAGATGCGTGGCCGTCGGGCGACCACGTGTGCAGGGGCCAGATGCCGGCGAGGATGCCGAACCCGACGTAAAAGGCCAGAAACACCCAAGTTTGGACGGTCGAATCGAATTCGATCGACTGAAGCGCTAGGAATGAAAACGACCTCGATCCCCCAGCGACGTAGAGCGCGAGAATACCCACGAGGATGAAGGCGGACCCAAACAGCAGATACAGGGTCAACTTCATCGCGGCGTATTCCTTGGTGCCGACGCCGGTCCAGCCCATGGCCCACCCGAAGATGCCCTGCGGCCGCACGTGACCAGACGAGCCCCAGATACCGATGAGCAAATACATCGGCAGCACGGCGATCTCGTAGAACAGAAAGAACACGAAGAGGTCGAGCGAGACGAAGACGCCGTACACCCCGGTCACCAACAAGAGGAGCAGCGCGTAGAACTCCTGGCTCCGCTCCTTGACCGTCCAAGATGCAAAGACGCCAGCAAAAATGATGATCGACGTCAGGAGCACCATGAGCACGCTCATGCCGTCGACGGCCAGAAAGTACGAGATGCCCAGCGAAGGGACGATGGTGAATTCTTCCTGGAATTGGAATCCGGCGGCCGCGCGGTCGTACGCCCAGTAGACCCACAACGACGCGACCAGTGAGACGCTGGCGCCCGCAACCGAGATCCACCGGACGAGCAGTGGTCTTGTGCGTGCGAAGAACATGATCACGAGTGCGCTCACAAATGGCGCCCAGGTCATCACGGAAAGCACGGGAAACGAGGTCATGCGAGCGCCCAACGGATCCACAGGATCAGCACGAGTAGTCCAACCCCGACGCCGTACACGTAGTCCTGAGCGCGTCCCGTCTGAATCCTTCGCAACTCCTCGCCAGCCTGGACCGTCCACACACTGACCACGTTGAGAACTCCGTCGACCAGGTACCGATCCAGCCATCCCACGATTCGAGAAAAGCCGAGCAGTACGATGTGAAATGCTCCTTCGAACGCGTCATCGACCCAGAAGCGCGCGAGTGCGGCATGGCGAATCGGCCCAAACATTCCAGCCAGCCGAGTCGGGTCGATCGCGCCTCGCTGATAGGTGAGCCACGCGAGCGCGATGCCCGCCAGCGCAACACCAACCGCGGCAGGCGTCAGCCAGCCGGGGCTCGCGGCCTCAAGGTCGGCCGGTCCAGAGGCCTGGATCGGCCCTACGAGTGTTGAGTAGATCCCCACCGCCATCGACAGCAACGCCAGGCTCCACAGCGGCAGCAGCATCGTTGCGGGGGGGTCGTGAGGCTCGCCGTAGTGTCCGCCTTGAGGCGGACCCGCGACGGTCCGGCTCAAGCCGGACACTACGGAATGAGGTCGGTCTTGTGTGACTGGTGCGCCAAAGAACGCCATGAACACGACGCGGAACATGTAAAACGCTGTGAGGAACGCGACGAGCATCAGCACGACGAAAGGTCCGATGAGTCCGCCGGCCCATACGGCACCAAGAATCTCTTCCTTGGACAGAAACCCGCCAAACAGAGGAATGCCGGCCAGAGACAATGTCCCGACGACAAAGACGATGGCCGTGTGCGGCATGCGGCGGGCAAGCCCGCCCATCCGGGAGAGGTCGTTGCTGCCGACGCCGTGAATCACGGCTCCGGCGCCGAGGAAGAGCAGCGCTTTGAATACGCCGTGCGTGAGCAGATGGAAGAAGCCTGCGGCCGCGAATCCTGCGCCGATAGCCGTCATCATGTAGCCGAGTTGCGAAACGGTTGAATACGCGAGCACCCGCTTGATGTCGTCTTGCACGCAGGCGAGCACGGCCGCCAGGAGCGCCGTGAAAGCGCCGATCCACGCCACGATGAGCAGCACGTCCGGTGTGAGCGCAAAGAGCCACGCCGTGCGGTGCAACAAATACACGCCCGCAGTCACCATCGTTGCGGCATGAATCAACGCCGACACGGGGGTGGGGCCTTCCATCGCGTCTGGCAGCCAGACGTGCAGAGGGAACTGCGCCGACTTGCCCATGGCCCCTAGATAGATGCAGAAGGTGATCAGCGAAAGTCCCGCCACTGGAAGCGCGCCGCTCTCGACGAGCAGTCGCAATTCCGTGAGATCGAACGTGCCCGACTTCTGCCACAACAGCACGATGCCGATGAGCAGCCCCACATCGCCGAGCTTCGTGGTCCAGAAGGCCTTCACTGCGGCCCTGGCCGCTTCGGCTTTCTGATACCAGAAGCCGATGAGCAGGTACGAGCAGAGGCCGACGAGCTCCCAGCAAATGAAGAGCTGAACGAGGTTCGGCGCGAGGACCAGGCCCATCATCGAGAACGCGAAAAGCGACTGGTACGTGTAGTAACGCCCGAGCCCCGGCGCTGGCTCGTCGCTCAAGTAGCCCAGCGAGTACACCTGTACGAGGAAGGCGACCAGCGCGACGAGCGTGAGCATGACGGTGGAGTCGGCATCCGCAAGCACGCCGATCGTCGCAAGGGATTTTCCCTGGGTGGGCAGCCACTCCCACAGGAGGCGAGACACGTCGCCGCCCGCATGTGCCCGCCACGCGAGGGCAGCCGCGGCGAGAGATCCTGCCGCACAGAGGATTGAAAAATAGGCCGCGGGCCGGCCCAGCCGCCGAAGAGGTACGACGAGGGCAAGGACGAGGAACGCGATTGCCGGAAGGAGCAGCGAGACAAGCGCGGGCAGGCCGGCGGCGTTGGTCATCATCCCTTCAACAGGTCCAGTTGATCAGCCATGACCGTTCGCCGAATGCGGAAGAGCAGGATCACGATTGCAAGGCCAAGAGCGACTTCCGCCACGGTGATGCAGATGGCGAAGACTGTGAACACGATCCCGGTCGTATCTCCGTTGAAGCGCGCAAAGGCGACGAGGTTGATGTTGACGGCGTTCATCATCAGCTCGATGCCGATGAGGATGCCGATGGCATTGCGGCGGGTCACCACACCGAACATCCCAATGCAGAACAAGACTGCCGCGAGTATCAAATACGCACTCAATCCCATGAAAGATACTCGCGGTGTCCGGACCAAGCACCAAGCACTAAGCACCAAGCACCCGTCATTAGTCCTCCGGCCGCGCGAAATAGATCGCGCCCAGCAGGGCCGCCAGCATCAGGAGCGCAAGTAGCTCGAACGGCAGCACGAACCGCGTCAACACGGCTTCGCCCACACTTCTCGTGAGGTCGTCCACCGGTGGCAGCTTCTCAGTGGCCAGCGGACGATCTCGTATCGCGCCCACGATGAGATACAGAAGGGCAGCGGACACAACCACACCACCTGTGATGCGCCTGCTCGTCTGTGTAATGCGTTCACCAACGAGGCGCTCTGTGACCACAATCGCGAAGACCACGATCGTGACCACGCCGCCCGCATAGAGGAGGAGTTGGACGGCGGCGAGGAACTCAGCGTCGAGGAGGAGGAAGACCCCGGCGGTTCCTGTGAGCGCGAGTGCCAGCCAGAGGACGGCGTGAAAGAGGTTCTTCGACAACACCACGGCAAGCGCGGATCCGACGAGCACTACCGACAAGGTCCAGAAGGCGACGACGTCGCCCGTCACGCTTCGCCCTCTTTCTTGGCATGTTCCACGGCGCGCGCCTGTTTCGGCGGCCCCTGCATGTCACGCAGCAGATTCCCCGTCGCCCACGACCGCGGATGTTGCTGCCCGATCGCATGCAGCCGATCCTTGTCGAGCAGCATCTCGCGGCGGTCGCTCGTCGCCAGATCGAACGATTTCATCATGACAATCGCGTCGGTGGGGCAGACCTGGACGCAGAGCTCGCAGAACTCGCAGGCATAGAGCTCGAGGGTGAAGGTCTTCGCGTAGTTCCTCTTTTCGCTCTTGAGCATCTCGACCTTGATTACGGCGGGCGGGCACACGAACTCGCACAAACGGCAGCCGATGCAGGCCTCCTCGCCCGTGTCCGGCTCGTAGACCAGGGCCAGGAGGCCGCGGAACCGGTCTGGATACGCGCGCGTCTTCGTCGGATAGTGGACCGTGACGGGTTTGCGGAAGAAGTTGACGAACGTCATCCGCATCGCGCGGAGCACCGCTCGCACGATGACGATGACGTTCGTGTCCGACCGTCTGACCTCAGACACCGCCACCGGTTCTCCAGACCACGACGATTGCCGTGCCGACGAGTAGAACGAGCGTGGCAGGCAAAAGCGCCTTCCATGACAACGCGAGAATCTGATCCACCCGAATTCGCACGAAGCTCCACCGCACCCATGTGAGGAGGAGAAACAAGAACATCGCTTTCAGCGTGAACCAGATCGGTCCCAGCCATTCAGGCCCTGGCCCGGCCCACGCGCCCAGGAAGAGGAGAGCGCCGAGAAACGAGGCGCCGATCACGTGTGCGTACTCGCCGAGCTGAATCAGCGCAAACTTCATCCCCGAGTATTCAACCCTGAAGCCGGCGACCAGCTCAGATTCGGCTTCGAGAATGTCGAATGGCACACGATTCTCGGCCGCGAGCGTCGAGACGATGAAGAAGATGAACGCGAGCTGGCCAATCACGGGGTAGAAGATGAACCAGAGGCCTTGTTGAGCCGCCGCAATGTCGGAGAGGCGCAATGACCCGGTGAGCAGGACCGGCACAAGAGCAGAGAAGATGAACGGCAGGTCGTAGGCGATGATCTGGTTTACCGCGCGCATGGCCGATAGCAGCGCGTACTTGTTGTTCGATCCCCACCCCGCCATGAACAAGCCGACGATCTCCATCGACGAAACCGCGAGAAAAAACAAGATGCCGATGTTGAGATCCGCGACGCCGAGCCCGGGCGCGAACGGAATCGTGGCGAAGATGAGCATGCACGGCACGAGGAAGACGATCGGTGCCAGGTTGAACACCGTCCGATCGGCCGCATCCGGCACGAGATCCTCTTTTGCCATCAGCTTGATCGCATCGGCGATCGGTTGGAGCAAGCCGTGCGGCCCGACGCGATACGGTCCTATGCGCGACTGCATGCGGGCGGCGAACTTGCGCTCGAGCAGCGTCACGTACGTCACGAGGCCGATGACGACGTTGAGCACGACAAACGGAGCGATGAAGGGCACGAGCCAGGCGGGGATCATCGAACCACAACTCCCAACGCCCAACTCCACAACTCCCAATTTGGGAGTTGGTTGTTTGGAAGTTGGGAGTTCCTCATCGGTCCACCTCTCCGAAGACGGGATCCACCGAGCCCATGATCGCTACGACGTCGGCGACCTTGTGGCCGGGGATGATGTGCGGCAGAACGGCTAGATTGGAAAAGGATGCCCCGCGCCACTTCATGCGGTATGGCTTGGCGCTGCCGTCGGCAATCAAGTAACAGCCGACCTCACCGCGCGGACCTTCGACGCGGGCATACGTCTCGCCTTTCGGAATCCTGATTTGTGCGACCGACTTCAATCCTGGGCGCGACGAAATGGGTCCCTCGGGCAGACCGTCAAGCGCTTGCCGCACGATCTTGATCGACTCGCGGAACTCGGCCATCCGGACTCGGTACCGCGCGAAGCAGTCGCCGACGGATTCGACGGGGACTGCGAAGTGGAAGTCCTGATATGAAGAGTAGGCATCCGCGCGGCGGATGTCGTACCCGACGCCCGATCCCCGAAGCAGCGGACCGCTGATGCCAACGTCCTGCGCCACTTCACTAGAGATGACGCCCACACCGCGTGCACGCGCCAGGAAGAAGGGATTGTCTTCGAGCATATGCTCGTATTCGGTGATGCGCGCGTTGATGAAGTCGATGGTCTCACGGCACTGCGTCGCCCAGCCCTCGGGGACGTCATATCGCACACCGCCGACCTGGTAGAAACCATAGAGCAGGCGCGCGCCGACCAACGACTCGAACAGGTCGAGCACCATCTCGCGCTCACGGATGCAGTACAGAAAGATCGTGGCGCCGCCGCCGAGTGCGCCACCCATGTCCATGCACCAGGTTCCGAGCCAGAGCAAGTGCGATGCCACACGCTGCAACTCGGCGCAGATGACCCGTAGATACTGCGCGCGCTTGGGTACGTCGATCTTCCCGATCGTCTCGGCGGCCATGACGTAGGCGAACTCGCTCGTCATGGCGGCGACGTAATCGGTTTTCGATGCAATCGACGGATACTGCGCGTAGGTCAGCGTCTCGGCCAGCTTCTCGTGGCAGCGGTGCAGGTAACCGATGACCGCGTCGACGCCGACGACCGTTTCGCCCTCGAGTGTGAGGACCGCGCGGAACACACCATGGGCCGAGGGATGCTGCGGCCCCATGTTCATGGTGAGGCGTTCGCCTCCCGCGTAGTCGACCTCGACCTGGGAGGTCGTCGGGGAAGGAATCATCGGTACGGCGGGTGCGGGGTATCCACTGCGTAAGACTTGAGCAAGGGATGGCCTTCCCAGTCATCGGCCAGCAGAATACGCCGGAGATCCGGGTGTCCCTCGAAGCGAATGCCAAACATGTCGTAGCACTCGCGTTCCATCCAGTTCGCGCCCCGATACACAAGCGTGAGCGACGGGCAGGACGACACGCCAGGTGGCAGGCGCGTCTTCGCGATCACCGAGACACCGTCGTCGAGGTTGTCGAGCTTGGCGACGACCTCGAGCCCTTGCTCCTTCCAGTCAACTGCTGTCGAGAATGCGAACGCCCGGCATCGCAGCGTGTCCTTAGCGAACCGTGCGAAGGCTGTCCACTCCTCAACGGGCACCGTCACCACGATCGGTGTGCCGTCCGCCAGCTGCGCGTTGCCGAAGTGTTCGCTGATGCGCGTTCTAGCCTCGTCGTACGTCACAGCGTCAGTCTTCCTTCGGGTTCGGCGCCGCTCGTTGTCCGGTGCGCCGGAAGTGCGAGATTTGATCCTGCAGCAACAGTAGACCGTTCAAGAGCGACTCGGGAGGTGGTGGACAGCCGGGAACGTACACGTCCACCGGAATGACCCGATCGACACCTTTGACGACGTGATAACCGTGCCGGAAAGGGCCTCCGGAGTTGGCGCAGGAACCCATCGACACGGCCCACTTTGGGTCGGGCATCTGGGCGTAAATACGCTCGAGCATCGGCGCCATCTTGATGGTCACTGTGCCGGATACGATCATCAGGTCAGAATGACGCGGCGAGGCCCACGGCACCATGCCCAGGCGCTCGATGTCGAAGCGCGACGCAAACGTGGCCATCATCTCGATGGCACAGCAGGCCAGGCCGAACGTGACCGGCCACACAGACGACTTGCGGGCCCAGTTGAAAAAGGCGTCCGCCACCGTCGTGACGACGAAGCCGCCGGGGAAGCTATGGACGCCCTCCGTCAGGGCCTCGAACGCCTGCGAGTGCTTGTCGTTCTCAGGCCTTCGCTGCCGGAGCTCCTCGTACTCCTGAAGATCTTTGAAGTTTTTCCAGACCGGAGCGGGAATCTGGGGAATGGGTCCTTTTATTGCCACTCGAGGATGCCCTCTCGATAGGCGTATACCCAGCCGATCGACAGAATCGCTAGGAACAACCCCATCGTCAAAATGCCGTACATGCCGAGCGTGCGCAGCACCAGCACCCACGGAAACAGAAACACGGCGAGCGCGTCGAAGACGATGAAGAGGAGCGCAACCAGATAGAAACCGACGGGAAACTGCACCCACGCATCGCCGATGGGCACCGAGCCGCATTCATACGTCGCGGACTTGGCCGCAAACGGGCGTCGTGGGCCCAACAAGCGAGCGGCCGCCAGAGAAACGACGGCAAAGGCGATGATGAAACCGAGATAGATGATGACGGATGGATAGCCGCTCATGGAGCGTCTCCAGTCGAGAACAAAACGCCGGAGTATAACATGTCAGTAGAATTGCCTCTGGCGATCATGCTGAGGTAATACTACCGTCCTCACGCCGTGCCGAGCCAGAAGGAGATCACACATCTGAGTACATCGACCCCAGCGCTTGAACGACGCCGGATCCGAGAAATGGAGTCGATGGTGGCCGACGTCGTTCAAGAGACCCACGACACTGTCACGCTCATCCTTTTTACCGGCAACGAGCGTCTCGACTATCGGCCCGGGCACTTCCTCACGATCGACCCGCACCAGTTCGACGGCCTCGAGCGCTTTGTGTCGTTTCTTGAGGATTTGAAGCAAAAGAAGGAGCCGCCCCGCGCGTACTCGATGTCGTCCGCTCCTCATGAGCACTACGTGGCGATCACGGTCAAGGAGGAGCGATATGCGTCCGGCGTGTCCCGCTATCCGCCGCTCCTTTCACCGCTGCTCGTCAAGAGGACGCCTCGCGGCACCCGTCTCATTATCACTGGGTTCACCGGACCGTACGTCCTGCCCGACGACATTGAGTCGAAGACCGATCACATCGTCCACATCTGCGCCGGGTCGGGGAGCGTGCCGAGCTTCGCCATTTTGAAGCATTCGCTCATCACGCAGCAGAAGCTCCGGCACACCTTCATCTATTCGAATAGGAGTTGGGACGACGTGATCTTCCGGGACGAGATGAACAAGCTGGCTGTGAACTACCCGGATCGCCTCAAGCTTGTTCACACGCTTACGCGGGAGCCAAACGCCGCAGCCCTCGGTCCGACCGTTCGGTCGGGCCGTGTGAGTGAAGCCCTGATCGCGGAGTCCGTGCCGGGGTTATCCGAGTGTCGCTTTTATGTCTGCGGTCCCGCGATATCGACATTCGACAAAGTCGCGGCTCGTGAGAAGGGCGTTGAGCCTCAGCCCCGGTTCATGGAGAGCGTGCTCGCGTCGCTGAGCTCGTTGGGAGTGCGGAAGGATCAGATTACACGCGAGTCGTACGGGTAACGCGCGGCAACGCGGGGGCTGAAGCCCCCGCTCTACTCGTGCACCCGTAGCGCGCAGGCTTCAGCCTGCGCGACGGCGACTTAGGGCTGACGCCGGCTTGAAGCCCTAACCCATGCGCCCTAACCTATCGAAAGCTCTCCATAATCTCGTCGAGCGCCGCCTTCGTCGGTCGCGTGCGAGACGCGTCCAGGCTCGCCAGTGGCTCATCGACGAGGCCGAGGAGATCGAGGAAGTCCTGCTTGTCGGGCTCGACGTAGAGGATGCCGGTGGCAAACTCCTCGCGCGCGGCCGTTTCCTGCAGCAGCCGCAGGGCGCGGTGCTTGTCTGTCGGGTTGTAGTCTTCCGCCATCTTCGAGAGCACGAGCTTCGACCCGTTATGCAGCGTCACCGTCGTCGACGTGCCGGCGTCGTAGTCGATGTTGATGTCTTCGAAATAGGGGACGAAGCTGACGTCGGCGAGCGGCTCTTCGTGATCCTTCGCATACGAGTAGCTTTTCGTGGATCCGTCGTGATCGTTGAAGGTCACGCAGGGCGAGAGCACGTCGATCATGCATGTGCCGCGATGGCTGAGGGCCGCTTTGAGGATGGCCTTCAGCTGCTTGGGATCGCCTGAGAATGACCGCGCCACGAACGACGCGCCCAGCTCGATGGCGAGCGTGCATGTGTCAATCGGCGGCAGATCGTTCACCACGCCGGTCTTGAGGGTCGAACCGAGGTCGGCCGTCGGCGAAAACTGCCCCTTGGTCAGGCCGTAGCAGCCGTTGTCTTCGATGATGTAAATCATCGGCAGGTTGCGGCGCATCAGGTGTACGAACTGCCCGATGCCAATCGCGCCCGTGTCGCCGTCGCCGCTGACGCCAATCGCGATCATCTTACGGTTGGAGACGACCGCTCCGGTGGCAACCGACGGCATGCGTCCGTGCACCGAGTTGAAGCCGTGTGCGCTGTTCAGGAAGTACGCGGGGCTCTTGCTGGAGCAGCCGATGCCGGAAAGCTTGATGACCTGAGTCGGATCGATCCCCATCTCGAAGAACGCGTCGATGATGCGTTCGGTGATGGCATTGTGGCCGCACCCTGCGCACAGGGTGGTCTTGAGGCCTCGATACGCAACCGGCTCGAGCCCGATGCGATTGAGCTTTTTTCCCGGCGGCGGCTGTACTGGTGTCGACATTTCCCTTGTGTCTCCTCGAACGCCCTCGTAGGACGCGTCCTTTCGGACGTGCCGTCGTTACTTCTGCTCCTGCTTCAGAATCTCTATCGTGACCGAGCGGCCGTCGAGTGGCAGCCCGGCGTAGTGCGGGACGCCGCGAAGCTTGGCAATCTGCGCGGGCGTGCATTCCATTTTGAGCAGGGACAGCATTTGACTGTCGCGATTCTGCTCGACCACGTAGACCCTGTCGCATTGGTCGATAAACGCGGCCACTTCGGGCGTGAACGGATAGGCCTTGAGCCGCAGATACGACGTCTCCAGGCGCGTCTCGTTCCGCAGCTGGTCGCGCGATTCCACGATCGCCCAGTGCGTCGTCCCGTACGCGATGATGCCCACTCCGCCCGTGCCGACCGTCTCCACTTCGGGTTTTGGCACGAGCGTTCTCGCCGTCTCGAACTTACGCGCAAGGCGGTCGAGATTCTTGGAATAATCCTCGGCCCGCTCACTGTACTGTGCCAGCTCGTTGTGGCCGGAGCCCCGTGTGAAGTACGCAGGCATGCCATCGCCGGGGACGGTCCGGTACGGAATCCCGTCGCCATCGACGTCGCGGTAACGCCCGAACTGTCCAACGCGCTTGAGCGTTTCGGCGTCGAGCAGCTTGCCGCGATTGAGCGGCTTGGTTGGGTAGTCGAACGGCTTGGCCATCCACGTGTTCATGCCCAGGTCGAGATCTGACATGACGAAAACGGGCGTTTGCAGCTCCTCGGCGAGGTCGAATGCGTCCATCGCCATCGAATAGCACTCGCTGACCGATGCGGGGATGAGCAGCGGGTGCTTGGTGTCGCCGTGCGACAAAATGGAGGTCGAGAGGATGTCCTGCTGCCCCGTCCGTGTCGGAAGACCTGTTGAAGGTCCGCAGCGCTGCACGTCGAAGATAACCGCCGGTATCTCCGCGTAGTAGCCGAGGCCGGTGAATTCCGACATCAACGAGATGCCGGGGCCTGCAGACGAGGTCATGGCTCGCGCGCCAACCCAGCCGGCGCCGAGCACCATGCCGAGGGCAGCCAGTTCATCTTCCGCCTGAATGACTGCGTAGGTGCTTTTGCCGGTCTCGGGATCGCGGCGGTACTTCTTCAAATAGTCGATGAGCGACTCGCACAGGGAGGACGAGGGCGTAATCGGATACCAGCCGACGAAGGTGACGCCCGCCATCATGCAGCCAATCGCCGCGGCGGCGTTCCCTTCGATCAGGATCATGCCGGTCGTCTTGTCCATCGGCTCCACGACGAACGGATCCTGCTTGGGCAGGTTCGCTTCCGTGTAGTCGTAGCCGGCCTTGAGGGCCGACATGTTGAGCTCGATGGCCTTTTGCTTCTTTCCGAGCTGCTTGCGCAGCGCCTTTTCCATCTGGCCTGTGTCGATGGACAGGAGGCGCGAGAGCACGCCGTCGTAGACCATGTTTCGCACGAGCCGACGCAGCTTGGCGTCGTGCGTGATGGGCTGCATCAGCTTGTCGAACGGGACCGGGTAGAAGACGAGGTCCTGGCGAAGCTCATTGAGCTTCAAAGGCTCGTCGTAGACCACGGCCGCGCCAGGCGCGAGCGTGAGCACGTCTTCCTTCGCCGTCTCCGGATTCATGGCGACGAGAAGATCGACCTCTTTCTTCCGTCCGATGTAACCGTTCGCGCTGGCTCGGATGGTGTACCAGGTAGGCAGCCCGGCGATGTTGGATGGGAACATGTTCTTGCCGGCAACCGGCACGCCCATCTGGAAAATCGATCGCAGGAGTACGAGATTTGCGGTCTGGCTTCCCGATCCGTTGACTGTGGCGACTTGAATGGCGAAATCGTTGGTGATCCGTTTGGCGCGCTGGCCTGTGCCGGCTTCTGGGACGGCGACCTCAGTGGCTGACATGTGTGCGTTCCTGCTCCCCCTCCGATGATTCAGATAACTTGTCGTGAAGATGACGGAAAAGCTACAGAGAGGATCTAACGAATTATAGCCGAGCCGCGGCTAGAAGAGCCTCACCTCGACAATCGTCCCCATTTCCAGGGCATCTTTTTCGGCTTCGATCTCTATGTACCCGTCCGCCTGCGACATGCTCGTGATGTCGCCAGACGCCTTGAAGGCGGGGATGGCGATGCCGTCGACGATCCGCACTGTGTAGAACTGATGACGGCCAGGGGCCGAGACAACTCGTGCCCCAAGCGGCAGCGCGACCGATTTCGTCGCTTGCGCCGGCAGACGTGCGATGCGGCGGAGCGTTGGTGCGAGAAGGATATAGGCGTTCGAGAGGCACGATGTCGGGTAGCCTGGCATGCCAAACACCAACTTGTCGGCGATTCTCCCAAACGCTGTCGGCTTGCCTGGCTTCATCGCCACGCCGTGAAACAGGACCTCGCCCATGGAGGCGATCACGTCCAGGATCAAGTCGCGCTCCCCGACCGAGCTGCCCCCCGAAAAGACGAGCACGTCCTGTTCGAGACATTGGTCTACGGCGCGTGACAGATCCTCGATCGTGTCGACGGCGGTTCGATGCGCGACGGGAATGCCTCCGTGGTCGGTCACGACCGAGGCGAGCGTGAAGCTGTTGATGTCGTAGATCTGTCCAGGCGCGAGTGGCTGGCCTGGCCCGATGATCTCGTTTCCGGTCGAAAGAATCGCAACGAGCGGCCGCGCGTAGACAGCGACTTCGGTCAGTCCCAACGCCGCAAGTGCACCCACGCGGCTCGCGTTGAGCGGCGAGCCCGATTGAAGCACCTGCTGGCCCCGCTGGATGTCCGCTCCCTGCCGGCCGATATTCTGCCCTGGCTGGGCCTGGGCGAACACGAGCACCAGGCCAGACGGGTCCTTGTCGGTCTCCTCCACCATGACCACGGCGTCGGCGCCGGCGGGCATCGGTGCGCCGGTCGCAACCTCCGAGCACTGGCCTGGGCTGACGGTCTGCGAAGGCACTTGCCCAGTGAACACCTGCTCGATGCATCGAAGCGCGCGGGGTTGACTACGGCCGGCGCCGGAAGTGTCGCCGGCTCTGAGCGCGTAGCCGTCCATGGCTGCCCGCGAGAACGGAGGAACATCAGCAGCGGAGGTGATGTGCTCCGCGAGCACGCGGCCGTTGGCTAAGGAAAGCGGTACGCGTTCTGTGCGATCAATCGGCCGTGTGTTGGCGTGGATGATCGCCCTGGCGGTGTCCAGCGAAATCGTGCTCTTGAACGGTCGCATTACTTCTGGAGCTGCTGAACGACGTGGCCGAGCTCCGGGACGATCAGTCGCGTCATGGCGAGGCGCACAGCGCTCTCGGATCCGGGTAGGACAAAGATCGCTTTTCGGCCCACCGTGCCTGCCGTCGCGCGGCTCATCATCGCGGCGGCGCCGATATCCTCGAAACTGAGCATGCGAAACAGCTCGCCGAATCCGACGAGACGCTTCTCGAGCAAACCGTCGATCGCCTCGTACGTGCTGTCGCGAGAGGTGATTCCCGTGCCCCCCGTGACGATGATCACCTGTGCCGATTCGTCGGCAAGCTGCCGGCGGAGCAGCGACGCCACATCGTCTGGATTGTCCTTGACGATGGCGGAGCCGGCTACACGGTGGCCAGCACTGTCGAGGAGCTCCCGAATCGCGCGGCCGCTCGTGTCGGTCTCCGGCGTTCTCGTATCGCTCACGGTGAGGACGAAGCAGACGACCGAGCGAGGCGCCTGCGCTTTGTGTTCACCAGCGCTCACTCTGCTGATTATAGGCGTGCCCTCGTGATCAGCGTGCCCGGCCGCATGACGATCAGGCCAGCGTTGAGCGGTCCTGCCTTTTGGACCTGCGGACTCAACAATCGACGCAACGGACTTCGGAAAAGATCTCGTCGCGCTTGTCTGGGTTCTCACGCGCGTAATTGATCAGGCACCTGAGCGCTTTGCCTGAGTCGGGCAGCTTGTAGGCTGTGACGACCTCGTTCAGGAATTCGATCATTCCGGGTTTCAACTGAATCTCACGGCTCTGCAGGTCGGTCATGGCGATTATCGTAGCTCGCATCAGAGATTGAGTCGATCACGCTGGGACCGTTCGTGTTTCCGCCTGTTGCAATCGGGGGGAAACGTCGGGCGGACCTTCCTACACAACTGATGAGTGATTCGAGGAAGCTGAGCGGGACGTGATCGAGCGATTCAACCATTTCTGATCTGGTCCGCCCGTTGCACAGTTCTTCTAGACACGACCCCCGGAGAATTTGACATGAAGAGAGAACTCATCACTGGCATGCTCGCGCTTCTGTGCGCGAGCACACTCGTCGGAGCGCAGGCACAGCCGGGCGCAGGTCAGCCACAGACGGCGCCGCGTCCGAACCAGACGGCTCCAGCACCCGCGGCACAGGGCGCACACGGAACCATGACGCTTGTCGGCTGCCTGTACAGAGAGAATCAGATACATGGTAGGACGCCAAATGTTTCCGAGCGTGCTGGAGTGCTCGAGGACTATGTCCTCGCCGACGCCCTGCCCCCGGGTTCAGCCACGGAAAGCGCCAAGCTTTCGACGGGCACGATGTACAAGGTAGAGAAGATCGCCGACGAGAAGCTGAAGGCGATGGTTGGCAAGCGAGTCGAAGTGACTGGTCGGATCGATCCCGAAGGTGGCGAAGATGCGGTGACTTCGAGGACCGGTGGAGGCCCCACGAAGGACAAGGGATTGGGACCTGACGACATCAACCTTCCCGAGTTCGAAGCCTCGTCCATTCGTGGAGCGTCAGGAACCTGTCCGGCCACGCCGGCCGATCACAAGTAGAGGGACATCCAGCCCCGTCATCAGGAAGGCCAATGCAAGCGCAAGAGACGCGATCTCTTTGCGTTTGCGTTGGTCGTTATTGCGCCCCGGCCGTCTTCGGGCCAATATCCCAGCGTGATATAGTCGCGGTTTGTGCACACTCCGACGTCCGTCGCGGTGTGCCCGTGAGAGTCCTCTCTCCGCGCCCTTAGCTCAGTTGGATAGAGCGTCTGGCTACGAACCAGGAGGTCGCAGGTTCGAGTCCTGCAGGGCGCGCCATCCGCCTCCGCTCGCTCGTGCTCATATGCGAGCTACGGCGCGATGGCTCATCCCGTAGCGCGCCGAAGTTCGGCTCAATGCAACGAACGAAGGCGGGCAGGGCGCGCCAACTCACTCCGTGAGTTGGCCACGCCCCGCAGTCTTCAGCCCCATCGCGCCTCGCGTGCGCTCTGCGCGAATGGGGACGAGTCCTGCAGGGCGCGCCACTTTTTGATCGGCCGCGTGACACAGGTGTGACACGCCGTCAGGCCTTTGAGAGCCCCAAGACTCATGTCCGCGTCGTCTCGCCGTTTCGAGGCGCGCCGCTGTTTACGGACACACGACGTGCGTCCCGGTCGCTGACCATTTATCGAGCAGCGCCGCGCGAGGGCAGCGTCTTGCATGACGCCGCCGTCCGGTAGGCGCACCGACTCGAACGCGGCACTCGCGTTGAACTGGGCTAGGCTGCCTCTGTAAGCAACTTCGCGTTTGGGAATTGGCCTAGCCGGCGCCGATGGTCCGACGCTCGAGATCAGCTTGGCTGCCGTCAAAGACCATGGCGCTTGTCTAGTCCGCCACAACGCGGTGATACGATCGACGTCTCGACTCCATTGAAGAAGCGGCAGCGTGACGGGTACGACAACGAAGTCGGCAAAGGCGATCACCGACACTTCGTTGAAAAAGAAAGCGCGTATTCCTTCGAGACGCCGGACAAGCTCGTTGCTGACTTCCAACGCGATATTGAGAGGTGGAACCGTGAAAACCGTCACTCTTGACGTGCGCGGGCTCCCGCCGAGACGATGAAGGACTTCGTCCGTGTGTGGAAGACCGGTAAGGCAGAGAAATCGGCGCGCATTAGTTTTGCCTCGCCGGAGCTGCTCTGGAAAGTGCTCACGGCCAAGCGTTGGGAGCTCCTCAAGGCGTTGTGCGGGGCAGGACCGGTGTCCATCCGGGAGGCCGCGCGACGTGTGGACCGTGACGTGAAGGCCGTGCACAGCGACGTCACGGCGCTCATCAACGCGGGCGTGCTCGACCGCGCGCCCGGCGGGGGCGTCATCTTTCCGTACGAGGCGGTTAAGGTCGAATTCCTGCTCCACGCCGCGTCGTAATGGGAACGGCCGCGGCTGGCGTTAATTGCGCTGAGAGCGCGGCCGCATCTCCGGGTTCAGCCGCTCGCCGTTGTGCAGAACCTCGCGCAGCAGAACTGCGCGATCGCGCCGTCCGGGATTGCCGGTCACCTCGACGCGATCGCCGACCATGAAACGGTCCATCGGAAAGCCGGCGCGCACCATCGTGTTCTTCGCCCCGAACTCGACGAGGTATTCCCGGACAGTGCCGTCTGGGTCTGTCACGTCGACGCGCCAGTGTGAATGAGGGTTCACCCACTTAATCTCGGTCAGGGTGCCGGCGACCGTGACCTCGCGCGACTGATCGAAGTTCACGGGCACCGAGTGGTGTGCGCCGGCCGCCGCTGACGAGAGCAGGAGCACAACAGCCGCGGCCCACAGCAGCAAGTGGATCTTCATCGGCCCCTCGGTGCAACCACGGCGGCCTCTTCAGGCGCGCAGCCGTAGTGCATCAACTCCCAGTTCGTTCTCTGATACGGAATCGTGGTCACGAACGGCTTGCGGTAGTACGACGGATCGAAGTGCGTCACTTCGATCGTCAGAGCATTTCCCGATCGTCGTAGCCGCTCCATCGTATGCATCCGCCGGCTTTGCGGCAGCCCCGCCCACTGCTCCATCGTCGCCAGCCAGCCGCCGGCAATGTCAACGGTTTCGATGACCAGTGTGTCGCCGTCGTACCACGCTGCGGACCGCCCAAGCGAGGGCATTCCCTTAATCAGCGTAGAACGTTTTGGATTCGCGCTCCCGGAATCGACCAGCGGCACGAGACGGTCGATGTCCATGAACTCGTGCTGCAGCCGCACGTGACCGGCGGCCTGGGTGATCCGGACCAGGACGTTGGGGTTCATCCAGGCGCGCGTCCAGCTGGACGCAACGCACCCGTAGCCCGGATCGTCCTTCATGAAGTCGTACGCTCTGTAGCGTCGCTCGCCATCGGCGGTGAATTCCCACGGCGAGAAGACGACGGAGCCCCCGCCGCGAATCCAGTTGCCAGAAAGGTCGGGAGGCGTTTGTGAGGAGGCTGTGGCCGGCCACAGAAGCGAACACGCGAGCACGATCGTGACGAGGCTGTCGCGCGCTACGGTCGATTGCACGGTTGCGGCTCCCTCTTGGCGGCGGCATGATAGCACGCGGACATGCGCATCGAACGTGCTGACTCCTCTCTGCTGCGCTACCGGCTCGATCGGCCGGTCGGTGGCTCGAACGTGTCGTCGGTGGACGTCGTCGTCGTCGACATGACCGACTCCTCCGGTACACAAGGACTCGGGTTCAGCTATGTGATCGGCGGCGCCGGGGATGTCGTGCTCGCGGCAGTCCGGCAGCAGCTCGATCGATACGTCGCCGGGCACGCGTGTCTGCCGCCTCAAGCGCTGTGGCGCCGCATCGCGACCGGCTTCAATCGCACCGGCCTCGGGCCGAACTTCCTCGCGCTCTCCGCAATCGACGTCGCCGCCTGGGATCTCGAGGCGCGGCGCCGGGGAGTACCGCTGGGTGTCGCGATGGGCGGCGCGCCGCGCGCTGTCCGCGTATATGGCAGCGGCGGGTTCCACGCCAAGCAGTCTCCGCACGAAGCGGCGGCAACGGCGGCCGCGCACGCAGCCGGCGGATTGACCGCGGTGAAGGCGCGCCTGTCGGGGGATGGCCAGGCGGACACGTCGGTCATGCGTGCGGTGCGCAGCAGCCTCCCCGACCACGTCGCGACGATGTTCGACGCGAACGAGAAATGCGACCTCGCGTCGGCGCGACGCCTTCTCGACGCGGCTCGCGATGTGGGTGCGCTCTTCGTGGAAGAACCCCTGCCCTTCGGCGCGATCGAGGGATATCGGGCGCTGGCGCGGGCGGGCGGCGCGGCGATGGCCGTGGGGGAGCATCTGCAGGGACGGCAGGCGTTCCACGCGTTTCTGTCGGAGCGGCTCGTCGCGGTCATTCAGCCGGATCTCGCGATGGCGGGAGGCTTGACGCCGATCATGGAAGTCGCCGCGCTCGCCGACGCGTTCGACGTCGGCGTGGCGCCGCACTTTCTGCCCGGGCTCTTCGTTCACCTCGGCGCGGCGGCGCCAGCGGTGACGTGGCTCGAAGACTTTCCGCTGCTGGAACCGCTGTTCGACGGGTGGCCGGAGCTGCAGCGCGACGGGACGATGATGCCGCGCGACGTGCCGGGTCACGGGATCTCCCTCAGCGCCGCGAACCGCCGACAGTTCGCGGTGTAGGGATCACAGGGTCAGCCTTCAGGTGTGGACGGCGACGGTGCGGGGCCAATGCAGAAATCGCGGTCCGAGAACCCCGGCGAGCATTGCCACCACTAGGACTGTCCCCACGTGCCAGACGAGCACGATCACGTTCGATGCGTCGGGATGAGACAGACAGCTGCCGAGATTCCCCAGACCGGCCGCCGCAAGCCCGCCGAGCGCGGCGGTGAGCGCGGGTGACATCGCGGCGCCGCGGCGCAGCATGACGAGCATCAGGCCGCCCGGAACAGATGTTCCAGTGAGGACGGCGGCGACACATCCCCAGTCGGTGTAGAAGAGAGTCGCAGCGCCCACCGCCGATTGTGCGTCGCGAGCGGCGTTGAGCACGACAAGGCCGAGCCAAGCGGCCGCCGTCCCGATAGCCACCCAGACGGGCGTCCGGCTACGGCCGGGCAACGATGTCGCGAACGCTGCGACGGCCGCCGAAACCACGGCGACAAGCGCAATGGCCTGCTCGAACACGAACCAGAGATCGCGCATCCGCGCCGGCAGATCCTCGCGCGGAGCCATCACCACTACCATCAGCGCGAGATAGACCGCAGCCCCTGCGGCCCATGCGAGCGTCCGTCGCAAGGGCGGCGCGAGCGGCACTATCGGCCGCAACTCACTCGACAGCGCGTGAATCAAGCGGTCAGTGTCCATGAGTCTCCCTGGCGGCCAGCACGCGCTTGAGGGCGGCCATCGCCCGGTGCGTGGCCACTTTCAGCGCCCCAACAGTCATGCCCGTCGCCGCCGCAGCCTCCTTCAGCGAGAGCTCACGGAGTTTGAGCAGCTCAATGGCCTCGCGCTGCGACCGCGGCAGCGCGCGCACGACGGCGCGCAGCGCCTCCGTGTCGTCGGAGCCACCCGTGTCTGAGTTCGTCCCGCATGCCACCCCGATTGCGGAGCCAGTCTGGCAGCTGTATTCGCACGCCCTGCGGCGATTCGGCGCGGTGCCGACGATTATCGAGTGGGACAACGACATTCCGCCGCTCGCCACGCTGCTGCGGGAAGCTGCGCGCGCCGATACCGTTCGCGCACAGGCGCGGGAGAACCATCGTGCTGCCGCTCGCTGAGCTCCAGCACCGCGTGCGCCAGGCCGTAGTCGCGGGCGACGATCGCGCTATCGCTCCGCTGCTCGTCGGCGGAGGCGACGGACGGACGCGCCTCGGCATCCATCGGCGGCACTATCACGCGAGCCTGGCTACCGCGCTGATCGAGCGGTTTCCGGCCACGTCCTGGCTCGCTGGATCGGCACTCGTGACCGATGCCGCGAGGGCGTTTGTCGGCGCCCATCCGCCCTCGCGCCCGTGCCTCGCCGAGTATGGCGAGGAGTTTCCTGCGTTTCTGGCGGCCTGCTCGGCCGCGTCGGGGCCGCCGTATCTCCGCGCCTTCGCGGAGCTCGAATGGACGCTCACGCGTCTGTCGCTCGCCGTCACCGCACCCGCGCTCACGCTGGCCGACCTGCGGTCGATCGAGCCGTCGCGGCTGGCCGACCTGTCATTCGCGCTCCAGCCCGACGTCGCCTACGTGCACGCGGCGTGGGACCTCGATGCGCTGATGCGCGTGCATCTGAGCGACCGCGCGCCGGAGCGGTTCGTCCTGCATGACGAAGACGTCTGGCTCGAGCTGCGCGGTGCGCGCGGCGGGCTCCAGATCGCCCGGCTCGAGCGCGCCGCGTTCGTGTTTCGCGAGGGCGTGTGGCGCGGTCAGGCGCTCGCGGATGCCGCGATGGCCGCGTGCGAGGTCGACTCCGCGTTCGACGCCGGCGGCGCGCTGACGTCGCTCATTGCTGACGATCTTGTCACCGCGGCCCGCGCTCCCGAGAAGGACGGTGAAGCATGAGTACTGCGGCTGTCATGTCAATGCGGGAGCCGGTCGTCGTCCGGCTCGAACGGACGCGTGACTGGCTCTCCCGGTTTCCCCTGGCGATCCTCCAGCTGGCGATGCGCATCGGCGTTGGCGCGGTGTTCTTCCGTGCAGGCCTGCTGAAATACAACTCGCCCGAGTTCACGGTGCTCCTCTTCCGCGACGAGTACCAAGTGCCGATTCTCGCGCCGGAGGTGGCGGCGCGGCTGGCCACGATCAACGAACTGACGATCCCGATCTTTCTCTTCCTCGGGCTGGCCACGCGCCTTGCGACGCTGCCCCTGCTCGGGATGATTACGGTCATCCAGCTGTTCGTGTACCCGAATGCGTGGACGGACCACCTGCTCTGGGGTTCGGTCCTCGTTTTCCTCCTGACGCGCGGGCCGGGGCCGATCTCGGCGGACTATCTCATCGGGTCGCTGATTCGCCGAAGATCCCGCAGCCCGGAGAAATGATCACGGCGCTGGTGCCATACTGTCTGGCGCTGTGGAGAGGAACTCACTGATGCGACATTTCGCTTTCTGGTGCCTCGTCGTCCTGTTCGGTATGCTCGAGCCGATGGCGCAGGAGCGGGCGCGCGAACGGATCGATGTGTCAAAGCTGGGGCCCCAGGTCGGCGAGCGGGTGCCCGACTTCAGCCTGCCCGACCAGACGGGCCGGTCAAGGAACCTTCAGTCCATCATGGGTCCGCGCGGCGCGATGCTCGTCTTCGTCCGCTCGGCCGACTGGTGACCGTTCTGCCGCACGCAGCTCGTGCAGCTGCAGGGACAGGTCGCAGAGATTCAGAAGCGCGGTCTCGGACTGGCGGTCATCAGCTACGACTCGCGCGAGATCCTCGCTGATTTCGCCAAACGGCAGCGCATTACGTATCCGCTGCTCTCGGACCAGGGGTCCGCGACGATCAAGCGGTACGGCGTCTTGAATACCGTCATCGAGGAGGCGCTCGGTCCGAACGGCAAGGATCCGGCCGTGCTCGCGGATCTCGCGCGGTACGTGACCGTGACGCAGGCGGCCGAGCGGTTCCGCGGTATCGCGTTCCCCGGCACTTTCATGCTCGATCGCCAGGGCCGCGTCACGTCGCGATTTTTCGAGGACTACTACTGGGAGCGCAACACCGTTTCCAACATCATGCTGCGGCTCGGCGCCGGCGGTGCGCCCGTGCAGGCGACGCAGGCCTCGACTCAGCATCTCGATTTGCGCGCGTATCCAAGCGATACGTCGGCCGCACTCGGCACGCGTTTCTCGCTGATCGTGGACATTACGCCGAAGCGGAATATGCACGTCTACGCGCCCGGTGCGAACAACTACCGGGTGGTCACGTTGAATGTCACGGCGCCGCCGCATGTGCGGACGATGCCGATCCGCTACCCGGCATCGGAGATGTATCACTTCGTTCCGTTGAACGAGCGTGTGCCCGTGTACCAGAAACCGTTCACGCTGATGATGGAGGTCGTGCCTGAAGCGACCGCGGAAGCGAGAAAGGCGCTCGGCGGCCAGAACGAGCTGGTCATCACCGGGACGCTGGAGTACCAGGCCTGCGACGACAAGATCTGCTACAACCCGGTCTCGCTGCCGCTGACCTGGAAGGTCGCGCTGACGCCGAACGTACCAGGAGCCGCTCCGGCCGCGCCGCGCTGAGCGGCGCGCTCGCACGGTCAGAACTGCAACACGTTCTCGATGTAGCCGAACGTCAGCGTCCGGCCTTCGAACGCGGGCCGGACGACGTCTCCGCCGCGCATGGCGCCGAGGAAGACGTTGAGGGACCAGTGAGACGAGACTGCGTAGTCCGCCGACGCCTCCAACGTCGTGCCCAGGTGAGTCGCGCCGTGCGAGGGACGCGTCGAGAACCCGAAGCTGCGTCCGCGCGACTGCGTCGCGCCGCTGCCGGAGTACCAGAGATCCTGGCCAGAAGCCAGGCCGACCCGGTGCACGTCGAGACGCAAGCCCAGCGAGGCGGTTGGCCTGGCGATCGCCTGCACGAACAGATCCGTATGGTTCATCTGGCTGTAGCTGGCGGTCTGTGCGTACCGCCGCACCGTCGGCAGCATCTGAAAGAACGTGCCGTGGCGGCCGTCGGCGGGATCGCCGTCGCCGGACGCGTGCAGATACCCTCCGCGGACCCACGGTCGTCCCGGCGCGTCCGCCCATTGATGGCCACCCTCGATCGCCACGCTGAGCGCCCGGTGCGGCTCGTGATACCAGGAGCCGGTCTGCGCGGCGACCCAGAGCAACCCGTCCCACTGTCGTCCGTCGCGGGGCGCCGACGCAGCCACGACCGTCGTTCCGAGCGTCGTAATCGCGACGTCCGCCCTCGTCGCGGCGCGTCCGCTGTTGTCGGGCCGGGCGGTCACGTCGCGGTCGTCGTCATAGTGGAACGTGAAGAGCTGCCATTCGGTCCGGGGAATGACGCGACCGGGGCGGAACGAGACGTTCGCCGCAAGCACCCGGACGTCAGGCATCATCAGACCGGCCGCATCCTCGAATCCCCCCTGCGTGGGCATCAGGCCGGCCGCGGTCACGCTCCATCCCGGCCGCGTGACGTCCACACGGATGCCGTCGAATCCTCGCTGATACAACGACCAGTCGAACTCGCCGACGAGCCGCGCTTCGACGCGCTGCAGCTTCACCGCCTGGATCTTCGGATCGCCAGACGCGGCCTCGCCGCCAGACGAGTACGGCATCCGGCCGACTTGAATGGCAACACCCGGCAGCAGCTCGTTGATCCGGGCGTTCAGATAGCGCAGGTAGAGCTGGCGGCTGTCGGATCGGCCCGCGTGCGTGAAGTACACGGCGCCAAGACCGAGCGGCCCGGGGCCGACCGCGTTGCTGGGCAGATTGCCGAACTGCACGTACTGCATCGCGGCGGCAAGCTCGTACCGTCGCGCCGCCCGGCGGACTCCAAGCTGGAGCCGATTGGCCGGATATGCGTACACGTGGTCGCCCCCACCTATCGAGGGCTCGAAGAAGCTCCACAGCTCCAGCCGCGTCCAGTTCCGAGCCGACCACGTGGTGGACGACTGCGTGGTCGGTGGCGGCGGCGTCGATTGCGCGGCCGCTGGTCCGGTGGCGGCCAGAAGCACCGCCGCGGTCACGATGCGCCGCATCGTGTGTCGAGTCATCCCGGCATCCTACGCTCGAATTCATTAGAATCGACGCGCATGAACAGGAAGGTTATATGACACCCTCAGCACACATAAGCTGGATCGCGGTCGCGCTCCTGACGGGAGTCGCCGGTATCGTGACAGCCGGATGCTCCGCTCAGGGCGCAGCCCGATCCGATGCCGACACGTTGCGCGCGGCCAATACCGCGCTGCAGCAGCAGCTCGCGTCGATGGCGCCAACGCAGGTGGTGCAGGCGGGCCAGCTGGCGCCGCCGCCTGCGACTCCGCAGCCGTCAGGCTGGGACACCGAGGAGTCGATCCGCGGCCGCATCCGGCTGTTCGCGAGCTACGACTCGAGCGGGCCCGACGCCTGGGACGTGCGCGCGCATCCGCTGGTCTACTTCACCAGCGAGGGTGTCGAGAAGCCGCCGCTCAGGTCTGGCGTCCAGGTCATCGATGCATCTGAGAAGCGCGTCATCGCGTCGGCGCTGTTCGACCTCGGCGAGGAGGTCATGGAGAATCCTCACGGCGTCGGCATCTCGCCCGACGGGCGGTGGCTCTACATCGGGCAGATGCACCGCGTCGCCGCCACCCGACAGGTGCGGAGCGTCCTGCTGATCATCAACGCCAGGACGCTCAAGCTGCACAAAGTCCTGGAAGGTCCGCGCGTCGACTGGTTCCACCACAACACGGCGTTCAAGGATTGGCAGGGGCGCGACCGGGTGCTCGTGGCGTTCGGCCGCAACGCCGGCGGCGGCCCACTCTACATCCTCGACCCCAACGACGACAATCGCGTCGTCAGGACGATTTCGATCGAGGACGTCGGCTACCGGATCGGCCATCCCTATCCGACCGTCGACCCGACCGGCCGCTTCATCTACGTCGGCATCCACAACCCGCCGTGGCAGGGCGAGCTGCACAACACGGGCGGCATCGCGAAGCTCAATCTGGAGACCGGCGCCGTCCGCATCATCCCCTTCGTCGGCGACAACCCGATCGGGATGGCGCACACGTCCGACGGGCGGTTCACCTATGTCAACGACGCGCACAGCAGCTTCGTCTACCGGATCGACAACACGACCAACGAGGTCGTAGACGACACGAGCGCCGGCGTCGTCGGTCCGTACGGCCTCGTCCTCGACTGGGACGAGCACTATCTCTATCCGATCGGCAAAGGCGAAGGGAGCCACAACAACGGCTCCGTGGTCGGGATCGTGGACGCGCGCACGTTCACGACGCCGCGCAACTTCCGGCACAACATGCCGATCTACCTCGGCGGTTCGGCCTCCAGCATCGACCACGGGATTCTCCACCCCGATCCGACCGTCAACGAGCTCTGGATCAGCAACATGAACGGGTGGGAAACCATCGTGCTGGACTTGAACACGCACAAGGTGAAGAAGTACATCCCCACGCCGAACGGCGGGGACACGCACTCGGGCGGCTTCGCCCGTTACACGCCCGACTGGAAGGGCGAGCTGCTGGCCGACATGGGCGGGCCGAAAGCGGCTGTGCGCGCGACGATGCGCCAGCGGGCCGCCGCGGCGCAGCCGGCGGTAGGCGCCCCGGCGGGCGGCGGCAGGGGCGGAGGCCGCGAGCGCGGTGGAGACGCCGTTGCTGCGGCTCCGGCCGCTGGTCCGGTGTCAGGCCGGGCGCTGTTCGAGAAGACCGCCGGCGACGTCGGGTGCGCGATGTGCCATGGCGCGAACGCGAGGGGCGGCGCGCAGATGAACGCGCCGGACATCCGCGGCGCAACGGAAGACCGGGTGCGGGCCGCGCTCGTGGGCGTGGTCGCGATGAGCCGCTTCAAGCTCACCGACGCCGAGATCGCCGCGATCGTGGCGCACCTCGCCGAGCTCAACAAGGCGCCATGACGACGTCCCGGACAACCGCGGCGGTGACCGCCCTGCTCGGCATCTCGCTGTATGGCGCCGGGCTCGTCGCGCAGCATCAGCACGACGCGCACGCCTCGCCTGCGGAGGGATCGCCTCAGTACCTCACCGTAAACGTGTCGCTGACGAATGCCGGCATCGAGCCGCCCACCGTGTTCGTGCCTGCGGGGCAGCCTGTGCAGCTGATGCTGCGCAACCGGACCACCAGCGAACATCACTACCGGGTGGTCGGCTTGACGCCGGACGAGATTGCGTGGGTCCAGCGCGGCGGCGGCGCCGTGGACGCCAGCCTCGCCGAGCCGGGCCACGACCACCACAGCCGGCAGCTGGTTCGAGCGCGGACGGCGTCACCCTCGGGCATCACGCCGACCGGACGCGAGGTCCATGGCTACGTCTCGGCCGCGAGCAACATCGACATGGTGCTCTTCACCGCCACAGAGACGGGCACGTTCGTCGTCCAGTGCGATCTCCACCCGGAGCACGTCGGCAGCCTGACCGTGTTCGCGAATCCAGCGCGTGAAGCCACGCCGCTCTCCTCGGCAACCGGCCCGCTCCGCGCTGCGCTGACGAGGGACCTCGGCGACGTCGATTACGGGGGCGCATCGGGCGTACACATGGAGGCGACCTACACGCCGCAGGACGCCGAGCACGTCGCCATCTTGCTCACTGAGCAGCTACACACGGCGAACCTGCCGGAGCGCCCGCCGGCTCCGGAGCTGCTCGTCAGCGGCACTCCCATATCCCTGGTGAACGCTAAGGTCGTGACCGACTCGGTGCACCACAGGATTACGTCGTACCGCTTCGCGCGCGACGAGAGTTTTGGGAGCGGACACCAGGTCATGACGCTGCGGCTGGTGTCGGGACAGCAGGCGACGTGGCACCTGCCCCTGATGCTGCCTGGCCTCTCGACGAGCGGAGTCGCGCCTGCCGGGTTCGGCGAGAGCTGGGCGCTGATCCTCGCGCTGCTCGGCGGAATGGTCGCCGCGATGTGGCCGTGCCTGTTCCAGCTGACGGTGTACTTCATACCGGCCCTGGCAGGCGTGGCGATGCAGGACGACGGCTCTTCGCCGGCAGCCCGCCGGAAGCAGGTGCTGCGCGCCGCGTTCTTCTTCATCCTCGGCTTCACGCTGGTCTATACCGCGACGGGCGCCGTGATCGGCTACGCGGCGCAGCGGTTCGGCGACACGGCGCAGTTCGAGGCGTGGCAGCGCTACATCGGTGTCGCCGCGGGCGTGGTAGTCATCGGGCTCGCGCTCCGCGTCGCGGCCAAGGTGCGTGCTCCGCTCGTCTGCCGGATGCCGATTCTCTCCGGCATGGCCAACTCGAAGAAGCCGGCCACGCGGATGGAGATGATGGTGGCCGGCGTCGCGTTCGCCACCGGCTGCATGACCTGCTTCGGGTCGGCGCTGGTCGTGGGCATGGTCGTCTACGTCGGCCTCGCTCAGTCGGCGTTCTACGGCGCGCTGGTGCTCTTCCTGTTCTCGCTCGGCATGGGGATTCCGCTCGTGATTGCGGCCATCGCGATGGCGCGGGCACTGCCCGTGCTGATGAAGCTCGAGACCGCCGTGCCGTGGATGGGGCTCGCCAGCGCGGTGCTGATGGCAGGCTTCGGCATCCTGCTGATCAGCGGCAACTACATGATCATGTCGGAGTGGGCCTACCGTCTCGTGAGCTGACCCGCAAGCGCCGTCCGAAGCGCGTCCCAGGCGAGCATCGCGCACTTGATGCGGATCGGAAACTGCCGGACCCCGGCGAGCGGCGCCAGCTCACCGAGGTCATCGACGCCGCTACCCGGCGGCAACACCAGCGCCAGCTGCAGTCGTTCGATCAGTGCGGTTGCGTCGGCCACGGTCTTCTCCCGCACGGCTTCCGTCATCAGCGACGCCGACGCCCGCGAGATCGCGCAGCCGCTTCCCTGGAAACCGACGTCCGCGATTACGCCGGCGTCCACGCGGACGTATGCGGTCACCCGGTCCCCACACATGCGGTTGAATGCCTCGCCGCTCGCCGCTCCTTCGAGCGCACGGAAGTTCCTCGGGTTGCGGTTGTGGTCGAGGATCACGTCCTGATACAGATCGTGCAGCTCGGTCGTCACGCGAACACCGTTCTGACGGTGCGCAGCGCTGCCGCGAGCGCGCGCACGTCTTCGCGCGTGTTGTAGCAGGCGAGCGACGCCCGCGCGGTCGCGGGCACGCCAAAACGCGCCATGAGCGGCTGGCAGCAGTGGTGCCCGGCGCGGATGGCGACACCGCTCCGGTCCAGAATCGTCCCGACGTCGTGCGGATGGACGTCGTCGATCGCGAACGAGAGAATCCCGGCTTTGTGCGGGGCCGTGCCGATCAGCCGCAAGCCCGGGACGTCGGACAGTGCCGCGGTGGCGTCGGCGAGCAGTTCCTGTTCGTGTGCGGCCACCTGCGCGATACCCAGATCGGTCAGGTACTCGATCGCGGCCGCGAGGCCGACGATGCCCGCGATGTGTGGCGTGCCCGCCTCGAACCTGCCGGGCGCGTCGGCGTAGAGGGTCTGCTCGAAGCTGACCGAGCGGATCGTGCCGCCGCCCCGCTGATAGGGCCGCATCTCGTCGAGCAGCGACGCACGGGCGTACAACACGCCGATGCCCGTGGGGCCGAAGACCTTGTGCCCGGAGAAGGCGTAGAAATCGCACCCGATCGCCTCAACGTCCACGGGCATGTGGGCGACGGCCTGCGCGCCGTCGAGGAGCACCGGAATGCCCCGCTCGCGCGCAAGACGGACGATCTCTTCGACGGGATTGATCGTGCCGAGCGCGTTCGACACGTGGGCGACCGCCACGAGGCGCGTACGCGGTCCGAGAAGCTCCTCGTACACGTCGAGCCGGAGCTCGCCGGCGTCGGTGACCGGAACCACGCGCAGATGGGCGCCCTTCTCCTCGCAGAGCGCCTGCCACGGCAGGATGTTCGAGTGGTGTTCCATCTCGGTGACGATGATCTCGTCGCCGGCACCGACGTGTGCGCGTCCCCAGGTCTCCGCTACGAGGTTGATCGCCTCCGTCGTGCCGCGCACCCAGACGATCTCCCGCGCGTCGGCGGCGTTGAGGAACTGGCGCACGCGTTCCCTGGCCGCGTCGCAAGCATCGGTTGCCTCGGCGCTGAGCAGGTGCACGCCGCGGTGTACGTTGGCGTTTTCATGGCTGTAGTACCGCACCAGCCGGTCGATGACGCACTGAGGTTTCTGCGTGGTCGCGGCGTTGTCCAGGTAGACGAGCGTCTGCCCGCGAACGCGGCGCCGGAGGATCGGGAAATCCTCCCGGATGGCGGCCGCGTCGAGGACGGTGTGGGGTGCCACGGGTGAAGGAAGTCTACTGTGGGCAGGTCGGGCGAGTGAAAGGACAAGAGGTCGGGCGGTGTCACAGCTGGTGATTGCGCTGGGTGTCGCCAGTCTGATCGGCTCTGCAATGCGATGAGGGTTGACATATTCCCATAACGGAATATATAAGTCTCCCATGCCGCGTGCGTCGACGACCTCGGATCCATTCAACGCCGTGGCCGAGCCGCGCCGTCGACACATCCTGGAGTTCATTGCCGCCGAGGAGCGATCCGTCGGCGAGATCGCCGATGCCCTGGAGATGGAGCAGCCCTCGGTGTCGAAGCACCTGCAGGTGCTGCTGAACGTGGACCTGGTGACGGTGAGGCGCGACGGCCGGCGGACCCTGTATCGCACGAACGCAGACACGCTTCGCACGATTCACGACTGGTGCGGGATGTTCGCCCGGCACTGGCGTGGGCAGCTCCGGCGCATCAAGGCACACGCGGAGGAAAAACGATGACCACGACAGCACCCGCTCTCGAGAACCAGACGTTCACCATCAACGAAGAAATCACCGTCCGCGCGTCACTGGAGCAGACATTTGCGTCGCTTGTGGCGCAGATGGGCCGGCTCAACGAAACGCCGGATGGCGCTCCGCTGCCGATGATCCTGGAGCCGTATCCCGGTGGCCGTTGGTATCGCGACCTCGGGGGCGATAACGGGCACCTGTGGGGTTTTGTGCAGAGCATCAAGCGGCCCGCGCTGCTCGAGATCTGGGGCCCGCTGTTCATGTCGACGGCGGCAACCTCGAACCTGCTTTACCGGTTGAGCGAAATACCCGAGGGCACACTCATCACGTTCACGCACACACTGGTGGGGCCGTTCCCCGAAGATCATCGGCCGCGGCTCACGTCGGGATGGGCCGCGCTGCACGCGCGCGTCCGGAAGGCGGCCGAAGCCGATGCGAACTAGGAGGATCCGATGAAGATGATCGACGGACTGCTCGCAGAGCTCGAACAGGAAGCTGAAACGACGCGCCGTGTGCTCGAGCGGATACCGCAGGCACACCTGTCGTGGAAGCCCCATCCGAAATCGATGTCGCTTGGCCAGCTCGCGCTGCACGTGGCTACGGTACCAGGGAGCGTGGCCGAACTTGCGGCGGTGGACACAATTCCCGAGCCGCCCAGCTTCGTTCAGCCGGAGGCTGCCACCACGGCGGAACTCGTGCCATCGCTGACCGAGAGCGTCGCCAAGGCGAAACGGGCCCTCGGCGGATTCGACGATGCGAAGATGGGTGCCATGTGGCGGCTGCAGAGCGGTGGCAAAGACATCATGGCGATGCCACGGGTCGCATTTGTTCGAGCAATCATGCTGAACCACTGGTATCACCATCGCGGCCAGTTACTCGTGTACCTGCGTCTGCTCAATCAATCTGTGCCGTCGGTGTACGGTCCGACCGCCGACGAGAACCCGTTCATGGTGGCGTAGGCGGCACGCATATGGCGTACGACGAAGGCCTTGCGACCCGCATCCGAAGCTATTTCGAGGGGCGCACTGATGTGACCGAGCGAAAGATGTTTGGCGGCCTGACGTTTCTCTGCAACGGTCGCATGTGTTGCGGCATCGTCGGGACTGACTTGATGGTGAGGGTGCCCAAGGGCGCATACGAATCGACGCTGGCTGAATCTCACGTGCGACCGATGGATTTCACCGGCCGGCCGATGAAGGGATTCGTGTACGTCGCGCGAACGGCTCTTCGGACGCCGGCATCGCTGCGGCGCTGGTTGTCTAGCGGTGAACAGGTGGCTCGTGAACAGGAAGCGCTAGCCTCGCGAAAGGGTCGAAGGCACAGTCACACTCTGGCGCGCGCACGCGCCGCCGTGGCTCTCCTGCAGCTGCCACGGGACGCCCCCGAACCATGAACGTTGACGTTCTCACTCAGGTCGTCATTGCGCGTCCTCGCGATGTGGTATCGGCGTTTGCTGCAGATCCCGATCACGCGCCAGCGTGGTATGAGAACATCAAGGCGGTCGAGTGGAGAACGCCCAGGCCGCTGGCCGTCGGCTCTCAGGCTGCGTTCGTCGCTCAGTTTCTCGGTCGTCGTCTCGGTTACACGTACGAAGTGGTGGAATGGGTGCCGAATGAACGGTTCGTGATGCGAACCGCTGACGGTCCGTTCCCGATGGAAACCACGTACGAATGGGAGGACGCCGATGGCGGAGCGACTCGCATGACGCTGCGGAACAGGGGGACCCCCAAGGGATTCTCTTTGTGGCTGGCGCCTGTCATGGGAATGGCAATCCGGCGGGCAAATCGTAAGGATCTGGCCGCTCTGAAGGCCGTACTCGAATCATCGAGGTGTTGAGGTGTCGTCGTCCCCCGAAGGTTGCAGGGGCCTGCCGCGGCGGTAGCTCACCGATTCGCATCTGCTGATGGCTCATGTGACGATCGGCGACGACGACGGCCGCGGTGTGACACAGGTGTGACACGCCGTCACAGTGAGGGGTGGCAACCAGTTGCCTCGCGGTTCAAAAACAGGCCGAAAAATCAGGGGAAATCGTCTGTGGTTGTCTGCGGTAGCCCTGCGAAATCACCCTACGAACCAGGAGGTCGCAGGTTCGAAACGCGTGGTGTCCGCCAAGCTGATGAAAGCTATCGACTCGACTTCCGTCACGATGTGCGCTTCGGCGGCCAACCTGAACCGCGTCGCATCCCGCGCATGCGAGCGAAGGTGGCGGAGGTGGTGGTGACATTCGCCGGCGGTGACGGTGACGAGTCGGCCGTGTGCGAGGCGATTTCGTGTCAAAGTGGACGACGGCTACGACGTCTTTGCGATTCGCAACGCTGAATGGACACGCCTTTGCGGGTTGTGTTGAACGGATTCGTGAGCTCAGTCGGCGGATTCACCTCTTCACCTGGGTAGATATTTGCGGTGGTCCTCGGAAGGTAGGTCAACGCCGGCTGGTTGATGTAGATACGCCCTTCGTGGAGCTGCTTGTCATAGCGGGACCGGAGCCCTATCTCACGCGCCCGCCCAGTGAATTGTGGTTGGAGATGTCGAAGATGCCGGACAGTGAACCGTGGACCTTCTCGGACTGCGATCGCCACCCGCGCGGTGCCACCCTGGAACTCGTAGCGCAGTTGGTCGATCTCAGCAGAGAGGTAGTCCTGCTCGCGGTAATAACGCTCGAGAAGCGCGGTGACCACGAAGGGATCGGTGAAGAGCTGGCGCTCGAGCCTCTGTTCATCCACGATGGTGTGGAGCTCGTCCGGATCGATCGCAGATGCGCCCTCGAAGGCGAGCACCACCCTGTCTGAGCGTTCACCTGGACATCCTCCCTGACCTTCGGTGGAGGCATTGCGCCCGTGAACTCCAGATCCACGCGCGGTCCGCTACGTCTTGCTACGCGTGAGGAACGAAACCTGCCGGGACGAAGGACAGCACAGGCTACCTGCGCGGATCGTCACGGAATCAGTGACAGCCCAGTGACGAACGCGCTACGAAATACTCAGTTCTATGAAATCGCCAGGGCGGAGCGCATGTACCGCAGCAGCGATCTTCGACAGATGAAGTTGAATCACTGGCCAACTTGCCGTGGGCAACACTAGAATCGCGAGGCGTCGGCCAGTCAGGTTCTGCTGGTGCCGCAGGTTTTGATCAGTGGTGATCAAAGCATCGAAAGACGCTTCGGCTGCGCTGAGAAGCTCGCCGTTTTCGAGCGTGGCCCAACCCATTTCATAGGCGGTGGCAATGGTGTGGCCCGCCAACGTGTGGCGCAGGGGCGCGGGCGTTCCCTGGTCAAAGAGAATCTTCATGCCTCTCGGCGAGGCCTGCTCGCGCCTCAGGCGGTCACCAGGCTCTGCTCCGCGTGTCGCAGAACGGCCTCGACCTGTTCGCGGGTGACCCCGGGGAACCATTCCAGGAAATCATCCATTCGCGCGCCGCCTTCCAGGTTCTCGAAGAGTGCCTTGACCGGCACTCGGGTGCCTGTGAACACCCAGGCGCCGCTGACCCTCCCCGGGCTCCGTTCGACGGCCAGACACTGACTCCAATCAAGCATAGGAGAAATTGTATCGCCAAGTGTCCACGGACCCCTGGTTGGGCGCTAAGTGACCTGTGAACAATCAGTGAACAATCTGTTCCCGAACACCGGGTAACAGCAAGAGTCCATCCGAGCTACACACACGAAGAACCCACGAGGCCAAGCACCTGCACTAGCCTACGAACCAGGAGGTCGCAGGTTCGAGTCCTGCAGGGCGCGCCAACTCACTTCGTGAGTTGGCTAACGCCCCGCAGTCTTCAGCCACATCGCGCCTCGCTTGCGCTCTGCGCGAATGGGGACGAGTCCTGCAGGGCGCGCCAACGTTTTCAACCAGTTACCGCACCGGCCTTGTCAGGCCTGTGAACAATCGTGAACAATTCGCCGCCAACCTTCTCGACGGCATCGCGCATGGACCCATCGAGCACCTGCGTGTACACGTTCAACGTGGTGTCGACGTTGGCGTGACCCATTAGCTGCGCGACTACCTTGCCGGGTACTCCTTTGTCGTGCGACCACGACGAATAGGTACGCCGGAACGTCAACCACGTCGCTCGAGGAAGTCCCAGCCGTTGACATGCTGGGAAGATGAACCGCCGCAGGACGTTGTTGGGCGAAATGGACGTGCCCAGACGCGTCGAGAACTTCCCCTTGCGCACGGACCGGGACTGGCTGGACGGCCACCAAGCCGACCATGGTTGCGCAACAGATGGAAAGGGCCAACAGGTGCAACCGTCGCATGCAGGCATATGGAGCAATCGGAGTGCCCGGGTGCACGGGGCGGCAACGGGTTGCGGCGCCGAGCCGACGGCCGCCTGGCTGCGAACTATTCCGCAGCTGGCGGGAAGATTACGCAGACGACAGCTTGTCTCAAGCGGTATAGGTGACCGTCGGCATCGTGATTCTCCTAACCACGGTCATGGTCCGTTCTGTGCTTCTCCACGTGTAGGGGTACGAGGCCCGCTCCCATGCGGACTTGACGGATCGGGATCGTGACGAGAGCTCGAGGCGCGCGATAAGCGCCTGGGTGCGCACGAATCCGCAGACGCAAGTCCGATGGAGAGCGCGGACATGTGCCCCGATTCTTTGCTCGGACAGGAGGCAGTCATGCGCGTGCAAGAGGTGATGACGGAGGGCGTGAAGACCATCGCGCCGACAGCCGCGGAGAACGCTTGGAATGTAATGCGTCTCAGCCGCATCCACCACTTGGTCGTCACCAACGCCAGCCGAGTCGTCGGCGTCTTGTCCGAGCGCGATGCCGGCGGGCGGCGTGGTGCCGCCGTTCGAGAGAACCGCACGGTTGGTGATCTCATGACCGCACCCGCCGTGACAGTCGAACCGACGATGACCGTTCGTCAGGCGGCGACTGTGATGCGGGGCCGCTCGATCGGCTGTCTCGTCGTGGTCGGATCTGGCCACGCTATCGGGATAGTAACCGTCTCTGACCTGCTCGAACTTGTCGGTCGTGGTCTCGATCGTGGAGCCGTGACAACCAGGCGCCGGACATTGAATCACCGCGCACCACATCGAAAGTCGAAGGGAGTCGTGGCTGCGTGGTGATGACGAAGCGTACCCACCGCGTGTCAGCGGAATGGTCTTCGATGCCACCGTATGTCGCACGCTTCGTCGATCGAGTTCATGACGCCGAGGCTGATCTGGAACGTGAGATCAAGGGCCGACGGCGCCGATGGCAGTATCGAGCTCACCGCGGGCGAGTGTGGTTCGACCGTGAGCTTCGAGAGGCACATCGGCGACTGCGCCAGAGCATTCCCGCATACATCCTAGAAGGCAGCGTCTTCAGCCTTCTGACCGCTCCAGTCATCTACTCGTTGCTTCTTCCTCTCGTCATACTCGATCTCTGGGTAACGCTGTATCAGTCGATCTGCTTCCCGATCTACGGAATCGCTCGAGTGCCGCGCCGCCGGTACTTTGCGGTCGATCGTCACAAGCTGGCGTATCTGAATGGGATCGAAAAGGTGAACTGCACATTCTGCAGCTACGCCAACGGCCTGATCGCATACGTACGTGAGGTGGCCGCCCGCACCGAGCAGTACTGGTGTCCGATCAAACACGCTCGCACCATCCCAGTCCCGCACAGCCGCTACGACCTGTTCTTCGACTACGGTGACGCGGAGCGCTACCGACGTGACTTGGTGTCCATGCGTGACGCGTTGCGCCGCGCCCCATCTCGAAGGGATCGGAGCCATGCATCGCGCCGCGCCCATCGCCGGTAAGACTGCGCAAAGGCGGGGCGGCCTCCAGCGCCGGAATGCGGCTGCGTCACCCAAATGCCGGACAAGAGAAGAAGCATGGTGCAAGGCACTCCTCGTCTGCGGCATTGTCTCGTCGCTGCTCTATGGCGCGATGATTGGAGCGATCCGATTCGAGGGTTACAGCCGCATTTCACAAGTTCCCAGCGAGCTGACAGCCATCGGCGCTCCGACGCGACCGCTGTGGATGCTGCTGGGTGCGGTGTACACCGTCCTTGTGACCGCGTTCGGATGGGGCGTCTGGAAGGCGGCGGATCGAAGTCGTGCCCTGCGTATCGTCGGGGGCTTGATGTTGGTCTACGGTTCTCTTGGCCTCCTCTGGCCGTTTGCCTCGATGCACCAGCGTGACGTACTGGCAGCTGGCGGAGGCACGCTGAGCGACACGACGCACGTAGCTCTGGGCGGCGTGACAGTTCTCCTCATGTTCCTCGCAATCGGTGTGGGAGCCGCGGCATTCGGAAAAGGGTTCCGACTCTACTCCGTCTCGAGCATTGTCGTCCTCGTCGCGTTCGGAGCGTTGACCTTCTGGGAGGCTCCCCGCCTCCAGGCCAATCTGCCGACGCCGTGGATAGGGTTGTGGGAGCGTATCAACATCAGCGCGTTCCTGCTGTGGATCGTGGTGCTGGCGACCGTACTGCTGCGGGGCGGCGCAGGGCGCTCACGATCGTCGGGAGAGATGCGATGGACGACGTAAAGATCGCGCGCGTCACAGGTGGGTTTGGCGTCGCCTGCGTTGCGCTGACCTTCGGTCAGTTTCCGTTATGGCTCGTCGGAAGCCCTCCCTCTGTCTACGACGGCTCTGGATTCGCTCGACATCTGTTTGATATCAAGAACGTCGCCTTCACCCGCATCCTGATGGACCAGGGCATCTACGTGAGCATGCTGGTGTTCGCCGCTGGACTCCGGCACTTGATTCGTCAGGCACGTTCCGAAACTGAGTGGATCGGCACACTGCTATTCGGCGCGGCTCTGGGTTGGGTGGCGGTCACCGTGGTCGCAGATGGGTTGGAGGGCGGCGCCGTCCTCGACACCTTGAGCGGCCATGCTGATCCGTCGGCGGTGCGCGCGCTCATTGACGGAACGTTGCTGATCTACAACGGGTCGATTGCGTTTGCGATCACCGGGTTGTTCCTAGCATCGGCTGCATGGGCGACATTTGATAGCGGCGTGTTGCCACGCTGGACCGGATGGATCGCCGTCGCCGGCACCGTTCTGTGCGCCGCCTCGGTCCCGGCGATGTACGGCGGTCCGGTCGACTACACCGGCTTCTATAACGCCGGGGGTTGGGGACCCGCGATCGTGGCGAACTTCCCGCCCATGATCTGGTTCTTGACGGTCAGCGTCATTCTGATTCGCCGTCCTGGCATCGGTCGCGGCGTGATCGTGCGAGCGGCCTGATTGAAACGGAGATGTACCATGTCTCGCCCTTCTGCGTTCAAAACTCCCGAAGGTGAAGCCGCGTTTCTAGCGGCCTATGACGCCGCGATGAAATTGTGGCCTGTTCCGTATGAAGAGATGGACATTCCAACGCAGTTTGGGATGACGCACGTGGTCGTCAGCGGTCCGAAGGATGCTCCACCTTTGGTGCTGCTGCACGGATATTGGGCAACATCGGCGATGTGGGCGCCCAACATCGCGGATTTCAGCAAGGACTATCGGGTTTATGCCATCGATGTCATGGGTCAGCCCAGTAAGAGCATTCCCGCCGCGCCGATACGAGACGCCGCAGACTACGCAGCCTGGTTGACGGCGGCGTTGGATGCCCTGCATCTCGATAGCGTCTGCCTCGTAGGCATGTCGTTCGGCGGGTGGTTGGCGCTCAATTACGCAGTGGCCGCACCGGCGCGCCTTCGGAAGCTGGTGCTGCTGTCTCCCGGCGGCTTCCTGCCGATGGTCAGGCAGTTCAGCTTACGCGGGATGCTGATGTTCGTCGTCCCGATACGGTTCACGGTGAACTCGTTCATGAAGTGGCTGGGAGTCACTGGGACGAGTGCGCGGCCTGTGCTTGAGTTGATGTACCTCGGTCTGAAGCATTTTCGAGTCCCGCCAGAGACGGCACGTGTCATGCCCACGGTGTTCTCTGACGACGACCTGCGTGTGATGCGCGTACCGACGCTGCTGCTCATCGGCGACCACGAAGTCATCTCCGCCCCAGCACCGGCATTGGCTCGCGCACGTCGCCTCATTCCGCATTTCGAAGGCGAACTCGTGGCTCATTGCCGTCACGACATGTGCTTCAGTCAGTGTCGACTCGTGGACACGCGAGTGCGTCGCGGTGCTGTATTGGTTGCCACTGCGGCGTTGGATGGCCCGTTGGGGCACCACGCCGTCTGATCTGACGCGCGTCATGGCAGGCGATGGCCTCATCGTCGATCCGATGTATTCAGGCACGATGGCCATCGTCGTCGATGCGCGGCCGGAAGATATTTGGCCCTGGCTCATGCAGCTGGGTTATCAGCGCGGCGGGCTATACAGCTACGACTGGCTCGATCGCCTGTTTGGTTTTCTGGATCGTCCGAGTGCCACTCATATTCTCCCCGAGTTTCAGCACCTTACTGTGGGTGACAGAATTCCCCTTGGGCGTGGCCCGGCGTGGCCCGTGGCGGTTATTGAACCCTCTCGCGCGCTCGTGTTGGATATGCGGAACAGCGGTGGCATCGATTGGGTGTGGCAGTTTGGTCTCTACCCCGTCGACGAGCAACGAACACGACTCGTGTCACGTAGCTGCGTGCACGCACGAACCGTCTGGGCGAGGCTGTTGACGTGGGCGATTGAACCCGCGGGATTTGTCATGACGCGGCGCATGTTACTGGGCCTGAAACAGCGCGCCGAAACGCTGAGGGAACGAGCATCGGCACGAACCGACGCTACTCGCAGTAATCGGAGCGCGGCCGCATGAGACATCGTGGAGACGATGGAATTCACAGCGTGCGAAGAAATGGGGCCGCGATTGCTGGACGGTGTTCCGAAACAGTCGTGTATCCTCGACGCCTCCGATACCGCTAGGGCCTGTGCCTCGAGCGCCCCTCATCAGATCACACCCCGATAGAACCGCTGCTTGGTCAGCTCTGTGGCGACGACATACAGCGCCGTGATTGCCGCCACGGTCATGAGCAGCATGCCCGGCAACGGCACGAATCCGAACACCCCGCTGAATGGGAGATAGGGAATGGCGACGGTCAGCGCGACGAGCGCCACGGTCGACCAGAGCAGGACCCGGCCCGGTCGACTGCGAAAGAAGGGGCGCCGTGTCCGGACGACCAGCGCAATCACGAGCTCGGTGAGCAATGATTCGACGAACCATCCCGTTCTGAACAGGTCCGGTGCTGCGTGGAACACTAGCAGCAGCGCGCCGAAGGTCAGGAAATCGAAGACCGAACTCACCGCGCCGAATGCCAGCATGAAGCGGCCGATGAAGCCCATGTTCCAGCGCTGGGGCCGCGCGATCAACTCTGGATCCACGGCATCATCGGCGATGCCGATCGCCGGCACGTCCGATAACAGGTTGTTCAGGAGGATCTGGCCAGCCAGGAGGGGAAGGAACGGCAAGAACAGCGACGCGGCGGCCATGCTGATCATGTTGCCCAGGTTCGCGCTCATCGTCGTGAGCACGTACTTCAAGGTATTCGCGAAGGTCTTGCGCCCTTCCTCGATGCCGCGGCGGATGACATCCAGGCTTCGCTCGAGGAGGACGAAATCTGCGGCCGCCCGGGCCACATCAACCGCCTGCTGAACCGAGAGACTGGTGTCGGCCGCGTGCATCGCCGGCGCATCGTTCACGCCGTCGCCGAGAAAGCCGACGACGTGTCCCATCTTCTTGACCGCCAGGATGATCCGTTCCTTCTGATTGGGATCCACCTCCACGAACAGATCGATGGATTCGGCGACTCGCCACAGCGCTTCGTCCGACAGTCGTTGCAGGTCGGCGCCCGTGAGCACGCGATCAGCGCGCAGGCCGACAAGCGCGGCGACGTGTTGGGTGACCGGCTTGCAATCCCCGGTGATGACCTTGATCGACACGCCCAGCGTCGCCAAATTGCGAATGGCGTCGGCCACATCCGCCTTCGGCTGGTCGAAAAACGTTAGGAACCCGGTAAACGTGAGATCCCGCTCCACCTCTTTGCTGTACAGCGGCTGGGACTCCAACGCTCGTGACGCGACGGCGAGCACCCGGATCCCCTTGGCGCTCCACGCCTCATAGCGCGCCTCGAGCCGCGCCTTGCCCGCCGCGTCGAGCACAGCGCCGTCAGAGGATTGCATGCAGATCTCGAGTACCTGATGGAACGCGCCCTTGGTGATGAGGGACGTCCGGCCTGCCGTCTCCACGACGACACTGACGCGCTTGCGGACGAAGTCGAACGGGATCTCCGCGAGCTTTCGAACGGCTGACAGATCGGGCGCTGCCGCGCTGAGGATCGCGTCATCGAGCGGGCTGGGCAGTCCGGTTTCGAGCGCCGCATTCCACGCACCTTGTGTCTGTACCGCTGCCGACGGCGCGCCCAGAGGATCGTAGGCGCCTTCCAGCACCACCACTCCCTCGGTCAGGGTCCCGGTCTTGTCGGTGCAAAGGACATCCATGCTCCCGAGGTTCTCGATGGCCGTCAGGTGACGCACCAGCACGCCATGGCGGGCCATCATCTGGGCGCCCCGGGCGAGGTTGACGCTCAAGATCGCGGGGAGCAGCTCGGGGCTCAGACCCACCGCGAGCGCGACCGAGAACAACAGTGTCTCGATGGGCGGCCGTCCGTTGACGACATGAATGATGAAGACGAGGAAGACCATGATCAGCATGGCACTCGTCAACAGGTGGCCGAAGCGGCGGAGCCCCCGGTCGAATTCCGTTTCAGGCGGCCGGAGCGTCAAACGGTGAGCGATCGCGCCAAACTGCGTCCGCAAGCCCGTGGCCACGATCAGGCACCGCGCAGTGCCGCTTCGCGCGTTGGTGCCGAGGAAGACGCAATTCAAGCGGTCGCGCAAGCCGGCGGTGAGGCCGACGGGCCCCGGTCGCTTTTCAACGGGAAAGCTCTCGCCGGTCAGAACCGCTTCGCTGACGAAGAAGTCTGCCGCCTCGAGAATCACGCCGTCTGCAGGCACCAGGCTGCCCGCGGCCAGCAGTACGACGTCGCCCGGTACGACTTCTTCTAAAGGCACGTCCACCGTGCGCCGATCGCGAAGAACGCGGGCGTGTGTGCGCACGCGCGCCTGAAGCGCCGCGGCGGCGGTCTCGGCCTGGTACTCGCGCGTGTATCCAATGCTGACGGTGGCGAGCACGATCACGATGACGATGGCCGCATCGATCCACTCGCCCGTCAGTGCGGACGCCACGGCGGCGAAGATCAACACCAGCAGCAGCGGGTTCCGGAGTTGATTCGCCAGCACCCGCGTGCGAGTAAGGCTCCGGTGCTCGCGCACCTCGTTCCGTCCGTACGCACGGAGTCGCCCCGCAGCGTCGGCAGTAGACAGGCCGTCCTGTGCGGAGCCCAGTTCCTGCACGAGCGTGTCGGCGTCAGCACTCCAGTAGGCCTCAGGCGGGCCTTCTGGCAACGTGGCAGCGACCGTGCTCGCCGTGATTCGACGTGACACCCACCATCCCGGCAGCATGGGCAGCCAGAAGCTGAGCCCTCGGAACAGGAGCGTCGCCGCGAGGCCGACCGGAACGGAGACGCCCAACATGTTCAACGTCCACACCGAGGTCGCCTCGAACGTGCCGAGCCCGCCCGGGACGATGCCGACGGTTCGAAACACGCTCGCAATCATGAAGCTGGCGAAGACGGCTCCTGGTAAAGCGGTCGCACCTAACGACTGGATGAGCACCCACATGCTGGCGGCATCGAGAAGAAAGATGACCGCCTGCCAGACTATCGCCTCGACCAGAAGTTGCGAATGGCGAGTGAGATGCGGGTCCGCGTCTTTGAGGAATACCAAGGCGTTCCGCAGCGCCGAGAATCGTTGCAGCTTGGCGGCGAGGCGCGCTACGTCGCGACCGGAGAGGAACAAGAGCCCAGCCGTGACCGCGATGCTGAACGCGAGGAAGAGCACCGAGACCAGGAGCACGGGTAGGCGTGTCTCGCCAAGACTCGTGGTGATCACCAGCGCAACGCCCAAGCACACCACATACGCTGCGTGATACGACGCGATGTTGATCACCATGCTTGCGGCGACGACCGCACGTGGCACGGCTCGCCGCTCCAGTGCCCTGGCCACCACGATGGTGCTGCCGATGCCCGCGGACGGCAGCGCCTGATCGATGAACAGCTTCGCGAGACTGAGCTCGTAGGCCGCCGTCAATGGCAAGTGATAGCCGGCGGCGCGCGGCACGCGCCGAAAGATTTCGCCCTGCGCCAGGTACGTGGCGCCCTGTAGGCACACGGCCAGTACGAGCCACCACGGCTTGGCTCGTTCGGCCACCACCACGAAGGCCCGGCCTTCAGAGAGGTGAACGGCGGCATAAATGACCGCAACGAGAATCGCGGCGCCGACCATCCACGAAAGCCAGTAGGCGCTGCCACCAATGGAGTCGTGCATGTCATTGGGGCCACCAGCGGACAGTGGAGGGATTGTTCGCCTCAGAGGACGACCACCGTGAGCACGCCTCCGGCAACCAGCGCGACTTGCCAGGGTGCCGAAACGTGGATGGAGCCGCGATGCATCTCCGGGATGAGATCGGCCATCGCGACGTAGACGAAGCTTGCCGACGCAAAGGCGAGAAAATGTGGCGCCAACATCGGGAGCTGACCCAAGAACAACACGGCCGCGAACGCGCCCACCAGTCCAGCACTTTCGGAAAGGCCGTTCAACACCAGCGCGCGCGTGCGCGAGTAACCGGCATTGAGCAGAATCGCGAAATCGCCGAGTTCGTGAGGGATCTCGTGCGCCAGCACCGCGATGGCCGTGGAGACTGCAAGCGGCAAAGACACCAGCGCCGCGGCGCCGATGAGCGCGCCATCCATGAAGTTGTGCGCGGAGTCCCCGATCAGGACCAGCTGCGCGGTTGGTCTGTACTCCGCCACACCCGCCGGCCCATGACGCCACAGTGCCAACTTCTCGAGGGCAAAAAATGTCACGATGCCGCCCAGCGTTGTGGCGAGCGCCCGTCGCGTTCCCAGTACCACACTTGCTTCCGGCAAGAGATCCAACAGTGCCACGCCCAGCAGGGCACCAACGGCATAGCTCACCAGTCCCGGCACCACTCGGCGGCGGACAGCGTCTGGGAACAGGCACAGCAGGGCCGCGACTGACAGCCCGCCGAATCCACCGAGCGCGCTGAGTCCCACGGCGATCAAGGCGACCCGCATGACCACCCCCACTGGTCAGACATATCGTTCATCGGCTCAATGAACGAGCGAGGCTGGCGAATCTGGTTCCGCCCGTCGCTGCCCGAAGGCGCTTAGCGACGGCGCTTGGGAATGCTGTCACGGCGCTTGATCTCTGCGGCGATGGTTCGCGGAATCTCGCGACATCCGCACGCCTTCGCGTGCGCCAGATGCCACCGCACGCGTTGTTCAAGGGAGGGGTGGGTCGGCATGGCATGTCGTCGATGCCAGCTCGCGTTCATGGTTCAAGATTATCTCGGAGAATGCAGTGACGGTGTGCCGCCTTCTGTGCGGCTCATGGCGTCGTGGCCATCGCGACATCGGGATTCACGTAGCGGCGCGTTGTGCTCTTGAGAGCGTATGGTGAGGTGACGCGATCGCAGTAGACTGGATGGCGCTATGAAGGAAGGTCTGATCGTGTCCGATCCCGACGTGCTCGGTGGCAAGGCCTGTGTTCGCGGAACGCGCCTGAGTGTGGAGTTCCTCCTTGAGCTGGCGGCAAGCGGCGCGACGCAGGTGGAGGTTCTTCGACAGTATCCGCAGCTCACGCCTGAGGGTCTCGCGGCGGCGTTCCAATACGCTGCTCAGGCGCTCAAGGGCGAGCAGACCTGGGAGTTGAGAATCACGGCGTGAGGCCGTTCGAGTTCCCCCTTCTCGCTGATGAGAACATCGCTCCGGATGTTGTCGCCGGTCTTCGGGATCGCGGCCGCGACGTCCGCACAGCCGGAGACGAGAAACTCATCGGTCGACGAGACAAAGACGTGCTTGAACGCGCCGTGTCGTAGGGACGCATAGTTGTTACGCATGACCTCGCGTTCGGGCGCGCAGCCATCCAAACCGGTAGCCCGTTTGTGGGGATCGCGTACTTGCGGCTGGGACACGTTTCAGCAAGCTTTGTGCTCGCCGTGATCGATGCGGTCCTTCAATCGTCAGTCGACGTCGAGCCTCCATTTGTTCTTGTTGCCGAACGCCGCGAGGCAGCTGTTCGTGTTCGCGTCCGGACAGAGCCGCCGTGGTGACCTGTGAACAATCAGTGAACAATCTGTTCCCAAACACCGGGTAACAGCAAGGGTCCATCCGAGCTACACACACGAAGAACCCACGAGGCCAAGCACCTGCATTAGCCTACGAACCAGGAGGTCTCAGGCACCCCGCGTCTCGCGTTCCGCTCGCCGCGAGCGGGCACGAGTCCTCGTTGAGGTGCGCTAACCGAAGGTCAAAGGTCAAAGGTCAAAGGTCAAAAGTCAAAGGGCAAAAGCGACGAGCGCCTTGCGTGTCCATCCCATCGTGGCCTTGAGATCGGAATAGTCGAGTGTCCTCATCGAACGTGCTGGGCGGCTGCGGTGCCGTCCCGCAGCCAGCGAATGGTCTCCTCGAGCGTCTGCTTGAGCGGTCGCGGCTCCCACCCTAGCTCGGCGCGAGCTCGCGACGTGTCGTACCACGCGTAGCGTCCGACGATGTCGAGGACGTCTCGGGTCACTGGAGCTGGTTTCCCTCGGAGCTTGCTGAAGATTTCGACAGCGGCGACAACCGTGCTCAGGATTGCGCGGGGCGGCTCGAATCGGGGGGCTCGAACGCCGGCGATGGCGGCCGCCTGCTCGAGCAACTGGTTCGTCGTCACGTTGTGGCCGCTGAGCAGATAGCGCTGGCCCGAGCGCCCGCGCTCGGCTCCCAATATCGTCCCGATGGCAAAGTCGCGGACGTCAAGACATCCAAAGCCGACCGGCAGTGTAAGAGGGAGCTTGCCCCCGATGAGTCTCTCGAGCAACTTGTTCGCAGGCGCGCCGACAGGGTCGTCGGGGCCAAGCGTGAAAGCGGGGCAAACCGCCACAACGGTAAATCCTGGCTTGGCCTTGGCGAGCGATCTCTGCTCCGCCTCTCGGCGCATCACTGCATAGGGGAGATCCAAGGCGTGTTCGGCCCAATTGGCGGTTTCGTCGAGAGCTTCCGGCCGGCGATTCACTCCCACAGCCAGCGCGCTGCTGGCCACGACAACCTTCGCGACGCCTTTCGAAGCCGCCACGTCGAGCAGACGCTCCGTGCCGACAACGTTGACCCGTCGCATCTCCTCCAGGAGCCTCGTCCCACCTCCGACACTCACCCGGAAAGCCAAGTGAAAGAGCGTGTCGGCGCCGGCACATGCAGCGCTCACCGCTTGCGTGTCGTCGAGGTGCCCTTCGCACCGGGTCACGTCGAGCCTCTCCAGAGGATCGCGTCTACTTTCAGCCAGCTCCAGCACGCGTGGACGGATTCCTTGCTCGTTCAGTCGCTTCGCGACGTGGTAGCCAAGGAAACCGCTCGCACCCGTGACGAGAACGGTCTTCATCGTTCGCGCTCGACACGCCGGCGTGGCACGGAGGTCGCTCTCTTCATAACGTCTTCAAGTATTCCAGCAACGCGCCGACGCATGTCCTGTATTGGCCTTACCTGGAACGGTCGTGTCGTACTCCTTGATCAGAATCGTGTCATTGGGACCGTATCACGCGCTGGTCTGACCGACCATTCGTTCGTGCCGGGACGCTGACAGGATCGGCACCTCTCTCGCCATGACAGTCCAAACACGAACAGCGAGTAGCCTGCCGTGCCAAACCCTGCCGCGAAACGCGATCGTGTCGTCAGTTCCCCCGTTCCAGACTCTCCCTGTCCCACCGCAGGCGCTCGGCCGAGATTATCTGCCCATCTTCGCTATGACATGGCCGCGAAGCGAGGAATTCTTCGCGGCCTCGTCGAGAAATTCCGCGTCTCATCTGTGTTCCTGAGGAAGGCCTTGCGACGTTTCCTTAGTGTCAGGTGCATCTCTGTCGGCCAGAACGTGGCTGAGCGATTGCACTGACACTCGACTGGAGGAACGCGAGCATGAGGAGCCTATGTTTGTTGGTGGCGACATCGTTTCTGTTCGTTGGATGCGGCAGTCAGACTTCTGCACCCACGACCCCGCCCACTGCACAAGGGCGATCGTTCCAACCCTATTCAAGCCTTGCTCAGATGATGCGCGGTATCCCGTTTCCCAATTCGAACGTCATCTTCGACACTCAGACCGAGGATCCGGGTGCGCAGAAGAAGCCAGCTGAAGGCGGCAAGGGAGCAACGGCGAGCTTCGCCAGCGTGTATGGAGGCTGGCAGGCGGTCGAAAACAGCGCGTTGGCACTCGCCGAAACAGCCAACCTCATCATGATTCCCGGCCGACTATGCGAGAATGGCCGCCCGGTCCCACTGGACCGCGAGGATTTTCGGAAGTTCGCTGTGGGGCTCGCGGAAGCCGGCCAGGCAGCCTACAAAGCAGCGCAGTCCAAGAACCTTGACGCGATGGTCGAAGTCAGCGGGACGGTCTCCGAGGCATGCGCCATGTGCCACGAGATTTATCGCGACAAGGATGAGCCGAAAGACCGTTGTCAACCGTGAGGTGCCTGACCATGAGAACGGACACTTCGTATCTCGGACTACGCCTGCCGCACCCGTTCATTGCCGGCGCGTCGCCTTTCGGATATCGCCTCGAGACAATCAAGCGCCTCGAGGATGCAGGTTGCGCGGCAGTTGTGCTTCATTCGTTGTTCGAGGAGCAGATCACGTTGGCAACCGAGGAGCGCGTCGCGAATGTTGATGCGTACGACAGCGGTTTCTCGGACGTGCTCGCGCATTTCCCTTCGACCGAGGAGTACCCTCTCGGTCCAGACGCCTATGCTGAGCATATCTCTCGGGTCAAGCAGGCTGTACGCATCCCGATCATAGGCTCGCTGAATGGCCGGACGGCCGAATCCTGGTTGAAGTTTGCTCGGGTAATCGAACAGGCAGGCGCTGACGCCCTCGAGTTGAACCTGTATGAGGTGGTGACAGACCCGGAGGTTCCCAGCACCGCGATCGAGTCGCGGATAGTGGGAGTCGTCAAGGAGTTGAAGCGCCTGTTGAAGATTCCGATCGCCGTGAAGCTATCGCCGTTCTTTGCCGCGGTTGCACATCTCGCACGACAGCTGGACGCGGCTGGCGCCGACGCGCTCGTACTCTTCAATCGTTTCTATCAGCCGGACATCGACGTCACAACGATGAAGGTGTCGCCGCAAGCGGAGCTCTCTTCAAGCTCGGAATTGCTTCTTCGGCTGCGGTGGATCGCCATCCTGCACGGTCGAGTGCGACCGTCGCTGGCGGTCACCGGTGGGGTTGCGACTCCACAGGACGGTATCAAGGCGATTCTCGCTGGAGCCGATGCCGTGCAGGTGGTCTCCGCGTTGCTCCGGCACGGCCCGGCGTATGTGGCAGTGCTGCAGCGGGGCCTCGAACAATGGCTCGACTGGCACAAGATGACCTCTCTCGACGAGATGCGCGGCCGAGCGAGCCTGCAAACCACGCGTGACCCGGCATCGTTCGAGCGGGCGCATTACATTCGCGCGCTGCACAGCTGGACGCGATAGATGTGGCTCCACTCCGCGCCAACGCTCTTAAGGAGACATTTATATGAATCCAGTTATCAAAACCCGCCATGGTGAGGTGCGTGGCACCGTTGCCGATCGCGTAAACACGTTCAAGGGCGTTCCCTATGCGGCACCACCGTTTGGCGCCAATCGGGTTCGACCATTGCAGCCAGTTGAGCCCTTGAGCGGCGTGCGAGACTCCTTCACCTTTGGTCATGAGGCACCTCAGTTACGCCCACTGGATCCGCAGATTCAGGCGCTCGCCCCAGATCCTGCCGTTCCCGGTGAGGACTGCTTGAACCTCAATATCTGGTCTCCCGACGTCGGGTCGGCCGGGCTACCGGTCATGGTGTGGATTCCTGGCGGTATGAAACGCCAACCTCGGCTTGCTCGACCAAGTCGCCGCCCTCGAGTGGGTGCAGGAGAACATCGCGGCCACCTACATGTACGAGTTCGCCTGGCGCTCACCGGCGTTCAATGGGCTCTTCGGCGCGTGTCATGCGCTGGAGATTGCCTTCGTTTTCGACACGCTCGACAAGGGGTTCCAGCCGATGGTGGGGCCGCTTCTCGGAGCCAACCCTCCGCAACAGCTCGCTGACACCATGCACGCCGCCTGTGTTGAGTTTGCCGCCAACGGTGACTGCGGTTGGCCGAGGTACGATCTCAGCCACAGGGCCACCATGCGCTTCAATACGACCTCGGAGGTCGTTGACGATCCTCGATCCGCGGAGCGCGCACTGTGGGAAGGCGTGCGTTAGCTGCGCCTCCTCTTTCTGTCGCCGATCTCGCCAGCGACCGGAACCTGATGTTTGCAGCAATCGGAGCGTCGGAGCGTCGCGCCGAGTCTGATCGTCATGGTTTTAGAGAGAGGGTGTGGCCGGTGTGGACCGCCGCCGCCGTGCCATCGCCCACGTGGACGGTTCCCATCAATCCACCTTCAGCATGATCGAGGACGTGACAGTGGTACATCCAGGTCCCCTCGTGTCCCTCGTCGAAACGCACGACCACGCGTGCGGACCTTTCGAAAGGCACATCGACGGTGTCCTTCCACGCGAGTGGGTGGACCGGGTTGCCCTTCTCGTCGAGCGCCTGGAAGAAAAACCCATGGAGGTGAAACGGGTGCGACCACTTGGTCTTGTTGGTCAGGGTCCAGACTTGCGTCTCGCCGGAGCTGGCGACGACGGGCTTGGTCTCGGGGAAGGGGAGGCCGTTTATGGCGTATTCGAACGAGCCGTCCCTCAGTTGCCCGATCGTGAGGTCCAACTTCACCTCTCGTGCGCCAGCGGTGCTGAGCGGAACGATCGACCGCCGTATCGGAGCGACACCCGGCCCAGAGTACACCGGCGAGTCTGCGACGGCGATCGTCATCAGATCGTCGAACGGCACGCGTGCCTCGACGCTGCCGTACCCACGGTTGTACAGGCGAGACTGCAGCGTGAGCTCAGTGCCTGGCGCGGCTCGAGGCGTCACGATGACGTCGGCGCGCTCACCTGGCGCCAAGACCAGCGAGTCGCTATCGACAGAATACTCTTGTAATCCGCCGTCCACGCCGATGGTTGTGAACAGCGTGCCTCCCAAATCGAGATCAAAGTACCGGCTCTTGGCTGCATTGACGATTCGCCAGCGTTGCGGTGCACCCGACCGGACCGTCAACCTCGAGTTCTTGTGGCCGTTCACGAGCAGATGATTGCCCTCGCGCCCGAACGCCATGCCGGTCGAGCCGCCGCTGTCGGGCGAATCCAAGACACCCTTCTCATCAATCCCGATGTCGCTCACGACGAGCACCAGTTCGTCCGCAACGGCAACGTGCTCGGCAGGATCCTCCACCAGCAACGCGCCATACAGGCCGAAGCCTACCTGTGCGGCCGACATGACGTGCGGGTGATACCAGTACAAGCCAGCGTCGGGCACCTTGAAATCGTAGGTGAACGATTCGCCCGTCCTCACTTCGGGCTGAGAAATGCCGGGCACGCCGTCCATCTCGATCGAGACGCGCATGCCGTGCCAGTGCACAGTGGTCGGCCGCGGCAGGCGGTTGACAAAATGCACGATCAACCGGTCGCCGACGCTGACGCGGATCAGGGGACCAGGAATGCCGCCGTTGTACGTCCACGCCTGGACGCGCACACCTTTCTCGATCTCGACATCCGCAACGCGCGCTTCGAGGTAGACCTCGACAACACGCGGATCGGGATTGGTGTCGGCGGCCTCGGACAGTCGAACGTCGGCATCCCAGCCGGACGACTGAAGCGACTGCGCCGTGGCGGAGCCGGCCGCGCCCAACACACAAAACGCCCACAGCAGAGCGGCTGTGCTATGCCACCCTCGTGCACGACTCGATTGGCTCGGACTCTGCGGGGGTTTCACGGGCCAAAACTCTTGCCGGTCTACAGTCACCAGAACTTCAGTGGGGATGCACAATCCCTTCTGTCGGGAGGTCAGGCTTGAACTGCTTGTGACAACCCTCGCAGGCGTCCACGAGCCGGCCATTCGCGACGACGAGGCGTTCCACGTTCTTGCCCCGCGCCGCATCAACCGCATCCTGCGCGGCGTCAGTGAGCCGCTGCGTCTGTTCAACCCACCCAGACGCACGCACCCACGCCTGGTCCATGGGACCGTTGCCGCCCACCCGGAGTAACGCATCGGCTGCCAGCAGTTGCAGCGCGTGGTGCTCGACTTCCCGCCACCCCACGTCGCTCTTGGGCGCTGTCTTCTCGACATTCCACAGCTCGTGCGCCGCATGGTCAATCAGGGACACCATCACTGCGTTTGTGCTCGTCGGCATCTTGATCGCTGGCGCCTGAGCCGTGTTCTGCGGGGATTGTTGGGTTGTTTGCGGTTGCTCACCGCGATTGCACGCACCGAGCCACAGGGCGCTCACTGCCAGAACCAGACCGAGCCTGAGTTGAATAGTCATTGCGCACGACTCCCTTTATCTGTCGCCGGTCTCGCCGGGGACTGAAACGCTTACGTCCGCAGCTTCCGGAGCGTCGTCGACAACGAACTCTCGCTCTGGATGCCGTACTGTGAAAACCGGACACGACGCCGTCCGGACGACGTGCTCCGAGACGCTGCCCATGAGCAGACGGTCTATTGACTGGCGGCCGTGCGTGCCCATGACGATGAGGTCGATACTCATGCTGTTGGCGTAGTCGACGATGGCCGTCGCTGGGTTGTCTGACAGCTCGAGGGCCGCCGTCGCGTGAGGCGTCTGACGATCGTGTTGAATCAGCCGATCGTAGAGTTGGCGCCGCTTACCGACTTCGCGCGCGTGGGGATCGGCGATGATCGGCCGCATGAAGTGGTTCTCCGCCACATGCAAAAGGTGCAATCTCGCCCCGAACGTGCGGCCGAGCGTTCGACCATACTCCAGCGCAGTCTCCGACGCTGCGCCGAAGTCGGTCGCCACGAGGATGTTCGAAACGACGAATTCACGCAGCGGGGTGCGGACGGTCAAGACTGGGCACGACGCAGTGCGGACGACCCTTTCGGCCACGCTACCCATCACGGCCTACGCGACGACGCCCCAGCCGTGGGTGCCCATGACGATCAGGTCGGCATTCCGCTCTTTCGCGCAATGGACGATTTCGCTGTACGGTGCTCCTGCGCGTGACTGAAAACGCACCGTGAGCTCCGTCTTATCTAGTGGACTCGCAGTCTGCACCAGACGCTCGCGCGCGGCTTCCAGCATGCTTTCCTCGACGCCGATCGGGAACGTCGTCGGTATGTCGAAGCGGGCTCCCTCGCGCACGTGCAATACGTCGAGTGCCGCACCGAACATCCTCGCGAGGGCAGTCGCATATTTCATGGCGGTCACCGACGTCTCGCCGAAGTCGTGAGGTACGAGGATGCGTTTCAGCGTCATCACGTCAATCGCCTCTTCCCGTACGAAGGGGGCAAGCACCATGCCACGGTGCGGCGCAGTACCAAGCGCCGAAGTGCTAGGCAGACAGAAGATGCGCGGGGATTTCTTGGCGGTGGTGGGAAGAATCCCGCAGGGTGACGCGTTTTGCTTGGCCGGCCACCGCCCGGAGCAGTTCACGGCCAACGAACGCACCCATCGGTCTGATCGCGCTCCAGTACCTCCTGAGCCTGCGCTCGGCAGCCGGTGAGAGGGCCTGCGTGGCGTGCTCCAGGACGAGCCAGTGCTCCCCGGGCCGTCCCGTGGGAGCCACCCGAACGCAGATGAAAAGCTTCTGGTGCTCTGGATCATTGAACGCGTCAAAATCGGCACGGCTGTCGAACCACACAGGCGTCTGACCCAAAAGGCGATGCAACCGGCCCGCCGAAGCGGTGATGATCTCGCGTGGCGCGTCGTCGCGAAGGACGAGCGTGCTGCTGTTCTTGAGGGTGGACAGACGGGATGCTTGCGAATCGCTACGCGAGAGATCCCGGCCGTGCGGCAGCAACGGGAGATACCGGATTTCGCCAAGCACCCAGGCGTGCTTCTTGTCGGACAAGGGCACTTCCTCGAGGGCGCGGAAGATCGTGTCCGGCGAGGCCTTCACGCGGATCGCGATGCGGTCGCGAAAGTGCGCGCCTCGGGCGATGGCTTCGAACTCGGGTGACGGCGAAACCGGGATGCGCGGTGCCATGTGCGGACCTCCTCCGGGCCATCAGCTCCAGCAAGTTGGGAGTTCCGGGTGGGCGTCACAGGGTACGCCTTGCGGCGCCTCGAACCACGAGCCGGAGCCAGAGGTGTCGCCAGACTCTGGCGCGTACCAAGGCACCGCATTCTCGAGGATGTCTACCACCAGGTTCGCGTGCACGTCGAGGAGCACGATGTTGCGACCGACGAACCGATATTCGAGCTCCTCGGGCAGCGATGGCAGTCTCCAAAGAATCGATGGCCAAGGGACGTGGCCAGATCCCCACGGCAATGCACCGTTTACCGCTGCCGGGGGTTCCACGGGGCGCCCGGCCTCTTCGATCTCGTCTAAGAGGCTCGCGACGTCACATTCGACGTCTCGTATAACCGTCGCAATCCTTCGCCGGAAAAGGCCGGCCACCTCGGTTGTGAAAACGTTGCCCCGTCGCGCCATCACGCGAGCGTCTTGAATCGCCGCTGCGAGCGCCTCGGCAGTCCTTTGCGTCTGCTCCGGAACAGAGCTCATGGTTCGAGGCGGCAGACCCGCCTCGAGCTGACGATGGAGTCCCACGTACCCATTGATCATCATCGTGAACTGCGCGAGTGCGATTTCATTCCTCGTGGAGTCGGTCTTCTCCAGAAGACAATCGACCCCCGGCGCTGGCACTCCCAAGGAGAGCATTAGCATCGGGACTTGGATCAGCATTGAGATGAGCATGACGGACCTCCGAATCGTGATTCGAAGGAGCACCATCCATGCCAGCGTCCGGGCCCGAATGACCTGTCAAAAGCCGGCGAAGTTGGAACGGCGAAGCTGCGGTCCGCGGAGTTTTCCGCGGTGGCGTCGCGTAATTCCGCAGTCCGCGAATGCCCAGTCCCGAGATGTCCTGTATCTGGCCCGATGCCGACGGCATGACCATTGCCACTGAAGCCAGCATGAAGAACTCTGCGACCGTTGTGAGCCGTACTGGCAATGACGAGATCATCTACTGGCACCGCGAGCTCCCTCCAGCCGACGCGGAGATCGTGGGCGAGCACACGCTCGATGCCACCAGCGACCGTGTGGCGGGGACTATTGCCCACCGCGACGAGCTATGGGATCGCTGTTACCAGAGCCTCATGGCAAACACACGAAGCCGACTGCTCCAGGAGATCGCCCGCCTTGATGGCGACTATGCGCATGTGCTCGACGAATCGATCGACAGTCGTCACGACGACGCGAAGGGCGAGGCCTGGCTCCACGGCGTGTTCAAGTACGTGCTGTCCCGCCGAGCTCGTTGACGACGGCGGCGATCTCGTCGATCTTGTCAGCGCCTCGGCTGGCGTTCATCTTCGCGACGAGCTCGTCGAGTTGCTTCTCCGACGTCTGCAGGTCGGCCATCATCTTTTTACGCTCGGCCATCATCGACCCACGTTCACCCTGAACCGCGCCACCGGCGCTCGGTCCCGAGGGAGGCGTAACGGCCATCGTCGAGCCCCTTGCCCGTAAACGCCGGCAGCGAAGAGGGCAGACGCGAACAGAGATACGAAGACCGCGTTTCGGAAGGTGCGTGCGCCAGTGGCCATCTGTATGTGCTCCTCTTCCGTGAGAGGGCCACGTATCATGCCACCGGCGCCTGCGGCGAATCCTTGCGGTTCCAACTATCGGTCACGATAGCCGCCGCGAAAATCTGCTCCTGCATGGGGCCTTGTTCGCAGCCCGCTGCCGAGAGGCGAGACGTGCTTTAGGAGGAGGAATCCAACTGCCCAACGGATCGGCTAACTGATATGGACGCGCTTCCTCTCGGAATTATGGTCGCCGCGCTCGGCGGTCTGGCCATTGGCGTCGAGCGCCAGTGGTCTGGCCACGCAACAGGCCCAGGCGCTCACTTCGGCGGTATCCGCACGTTTACGCTCCTCGGCGCGATTGGCGGCGTGTCGGGTTGGTTGTGGATGCAGCAGCTCCACGCGCCAGCAACTGTGTTGCTGGCCGCCGCAGGTGCACTGGTCGTCGCCGCCTACATGGCCGCAAGCCGAACCGACATCGATGGCACGACCGAGGTCGGCGCCATCGTCGTGCTGGGCGCCGGACTGCTGGCGGGGCTGGGCTATTTCACGCTGGCACTCGGAGTCGTCGCCGTCACCGGTCTGGTCTTACTCGAGAAGTCGCGACTCCATGCCTTTGTGACGAGGCTCGACGATGACGAGCTACGCGCCGCGGCCAGATTTGCCGTGATGGCCGTCGTCGTGCTGCCGCTCTTGCCGGAAGGGCCATATGGTCCGTGGGGTGGTATCCGTCCCAGAGATCTGTGGATGTTGGTGCTGTTTTTCTCCGGCCTCAGCTTCGCGGGCTTCACAGCGCGGCGAGCGGTTGGAGCGAGCCACGGCTACCCACTGGCTGGTTTGATTGGCGGTCTCGTGTCGTCGACCAGCGTCACATTTACCTTCGCTCGCGAAAGCCGCACGGCACCTCACGCCGGCGGTCCGCTGGGATATGGAGTGGTCGCCGCATGCACGGTGTTGTTTGTTCGTGTGGCGGTAGCAACCTTGGTGCTCAATCCACGTCTGGTGTGGGCGTTATTGCCGTATCTTGTGCCGCCTTTCGTCGTCGGTGCCCTGATTCTCCTGACCGGCCTGCGGCACATGCACGATGAGCCAAAGGATTTCGGGGCGCCCGGCAACCCATTGGAGATCGCGGCCGCCTTGCAGATGGTCGTCGTGTTTCAGGGCGTGCTGTTTGCTGTCGAGCTGACCCGGAGATTCTGGGGCGAGGTTGGTATCATCCCGTCAGGCGCTGTTCTTGGCTTGACCGACATAGATGCGCTGACGATCTCGATGGCCCGTGGGGCATCCTCGGGAATCCCGGTGGCAACCGCGGCGAAAGCCGTGGCCACAGGCATCCTCGCGAACACAGGGCTGAAGCTGGTCGTGGCGCTCGTTCTTGGGGGTGTAGGTTTCCGGCGTGTGGTTGGGCTGAGTCTGGTTGCCATGGGTGTAGCGATCATGGCCGCACTCGCCTGGAGCTGACGCCACCTGCGTGCTTCGGGATCCTGATTGAGCTCGTCCTTAGTTGCGGCGTTCTTCCTCGGCCTCCCAGAACGGACAGGCCTCGCAGTCCGATTCCTTGAGTGGCACGCGCATTTCGGTGCGCACGCAGACCCACAGGCTTTCGGGTTGGTGATGTTCAGGGACGCCCGTGAGCCGGTATCCAGGCCGGCTCCATCGACAGTCCCACGCGGTTTGCAGTGTTGCGACCGCAGTTGTGGCCATGGCTCACTCCTTCCGATCTTCGAGGCGAAACGACAGGGTTACCGTCAGAACGAACGGCACGCGGATCCCGTTGAGCAGGAGCGGCGAATACCGCCACTGCCGAACCGCAGCTAATGCCTCACGATCTAGAAGCACTCCGGCGGATCGAAGCACCTTCGCGTCGCTGACCTTACCCTCTTCGTCCATCACAGCTTCGAGAATCACTACGCCTTCAAGATGCGCTTGAACGGCGAGCGGCGGATAGTACGGCTCGACCCGACGAATGAGCGCGGGCACTTGAATCTGACCTCCCGGGCGGACGGGCCCGCGACGCACCAATGGCGGGGGTGGAGGCGGAGGAATCACCTCTGGAAGACCGCCAACCACACCGCCGACGATGCCGCCGGGGACGCCTCCCTCTACCCCGCCCGGCGCACCGACGAAACCTTCATCATCGAAGAGCTCCGGCTCGACACGTGACGGCGGTTCCAGCGGCGCAACGAATTGGCCAGCCGTTGGGGTTGGTGTCGAGGGCGGTGGCGTCGTCTTCTTGACAGGCGACGCGGGTGTTGGCGGTGGCGGGGGAGGCGGCGGTGCAGGCGGCGCGGCGACAAACGCCATCATTGTCGGAATCTCTGGGACTTGCTCCGTCATTAGGAGCACCGGCACCGCGATCACGAGTCCGAGCACCACCACGTGGGCCGCGGTCGACACCAGAATTGGCACGCTCTGATGCCTCGGGGTATGTTTCGCTTCTCCAGTAATCAGATCGAACATGACAGCCTCCTTCGTGGCGGCTGAACTCAGACCACAAGGAACTAGTGCAAGTGGACGGCCATGTCTTTCTCGATCCCCGTGCGGTCTAGATGTATCTAGTGTCCGGCTTTAGGCGGCCCCGAGTGCGGCTTGCCTGTGAATTCCTTCGCAATGGCTGCGAAATCTTTCGCAGATGTTTCTAGACAGCCTGTTGTTGAGCAGGCTGCTCGAACCGAACAGCATCTGAACCCCGAGGGCGTGCAGGCGTGATGGCGGGCCCGGCGGTCTTCGCGGTGCTCCCCCGCACCGACGGCCATCTCGGGCGACAAGACCTCGGGCGACCACTTGACCTGTCGGGCTGCGGGGGGTAGGCTCCGCCCGGCCAATGTCTCAGAACGGGCCTCGCACCCCCCTGCGAGTCCATGCCGGGGTTCTGATGGCGTACGTGGCAGTCGCCGTGGCGTTCGCGTGGCCGCTGCCCCTCCATCTGGGCACGCACTTGACCGGTGCGCCCGCAGGCGACACGGGTGTGTACGTGTGGAACCAGTGGGTGTTTCAGCACGAGCTCCTGGAACATGGCGGCCTGCCCTACTTCACTGAAGAAATCTTCTCGCTGACCGGAAGTCGCGCAAATCTGAGCCTGCACAACTACACGACGTTTCAGGACGCTCTGGCGCTGCCGTTCATTCGTACGCTCGGTGTCGTCACCACCTTCAACCTCATCTTCCTCGCGATGAGGGTCCTCACTGCGTTTGCGACTTTCCTGCTGGCCAAGCACGTAACGGGTCGCGTGGCGGAGTCTTGGCTGGCAGGACTGTTCTTCGCATGGAGCCCATTCCTCCTGACGCGCGGGATGGGCCACTTCAGCCTGGTCGCGGCAGCGCCGCTCGCGGTGTTTCTGGTCCTGCTCGCGCGAGCGGCGGAAAGGGAGCGCCGGCGTGACGCCCTCCTGCTTGGCGCCACGGTCTGGTGGGCGGCAAGTACTGACGTCTACTACGCCGTCTATTGCCTCCTGATCGGCGCCATCTTTCTTGCGTCGCGCGTGATATCGGTCGAACCCACCCAGGCCCGAGACCGGGCGCTCACGATCAGGTGGACCGTCGACGTACTCCTCCTGAGCCTGGTGGGTCTTGTCATCGCCATGATCGCAACCGGTGGCTGGGACTTGGCGCTCTTCGGATGGCGCGTGGGCGTTCACAGCCTCTACACGCCGATGCTCGTGGTCACGACGCTGGTTGTATTGCGCGCAGGGTGGTACTTCCGGGCGTTCCTCAAGCCCGTAAGCCATGCCGACCTGTGGCGCTACACGCGCACGATCTGTCGAACTGGCGTCGTCGTAACCGTGTTGCTCTCACCGCTGCTCTATGCGTTTGCCGTCAGGATCGCCGACGGCCGCTTCGACGCCGGGAGCGTCCTGTGGCGCAGCAGTCCGAGCGGCGCGGATCTGCTGGCGTTCCTGGTGCCAAACCCGAACCACCCGTTCGCTCCTGCGCTGTTCACCGAATGGCTCACGCCGCGGCCGGACGCGTACCTCGAGAACGTCGTCTCCATCCCTCTGGTCGGATTGGCGCTCCTCGTCACGGCCTGGACACTCGGCTGGCGTCCGCCACGATGGTGGGCGGGTCTCGCCGTCTGCTTCGGCCTGTTGGCCCTTGGACCGTTCATCCACATTGCTGGTACGAATACCTATATTCCGGGACCGTGGGCGGTGCTCCGGTACGTGCCCCTGATTGGCATGGCCCGCGCGCCGGGGCGCTTCGCGGTCGTGATGACACTCGCCCTTGCAGTGCTGTTCGCCCTCGCGTTGACGTGGTTGGGGCACAGGTCGCCACGACGGCGGCGGCTTCTGCTCGTCACGATGGGCGTGCTGCTCGCCTTCGAGCTGTTGCCATCCCCGCGCCCGCTCTACTCGGCGGCGGTGCCGCGGGTTTATGAGCAGGTTGCACGGGCACCGGGCGATGTTCGTGTTCTCAACCTGCCCTTTGGGGTCCGCGACGGCACGTCGAGCGTCGGCAACTTCAGCGCTCGCACCCAGTATTTCCAGACCGCGCACGAAAAACGCCTTGTAGGAGGCTACCTCTCACGCGTCTCGAAGCGCCGCTTGACGGAACTGAGGAGCAACGAAATCCTCGACACCCTCATCCTTCTGAGCGAGGGCAGATCGCTGACGCCTGGGCAACAGACACGTCTCATCGAGCAGGGCCCTGCATTCTTGGAGCGGTCCCGAATCGAGTTCATTGTGATCGAGCGTGACCGAGCGGCTCAGGAACTGGTTCAGTTGGCGATAAGCGCCTTCCGGCTGCGCCTCGTCGAGTCGGACGGCGAGTTCGAGCTGTACAGTTCCGGATCGCCAGTAGGGCCCCTTGACGGCTAGATATGCGAATATCTTAATATACATGATTGTGACGGTCAGTGTGGCGCACGCAGATGGCCGGCCGTAGGGAGGGTCAATCAGGTATGGCTGTACAGGTTGAGCGGGCGAGCGGTCTCGAGGCGCTTGGGATTGTTGGCTCCGGACGCGTGCACTGGAATCTGTGTCCGGCGGCGCTCTACGAAGAGGCCCTTCGCCGCGGCGAGGGAATTCTGGCCGCCGAGGGTCCACTGGTGTGCCGCACGGGCCAGCACACGGGTCGCTCACCCAACGACAAGTTCGTGGTCCGCGAGTCGTCCAGCGAGCGCCACGTCCATTGGGGCAACGTGAACCGGCCGATCGAGGAAGCCAGCTTCGAGGCCCTGCACCGCGACATGATGGCGTATCTCCAGGACAAGGACCTGTTCGTGCTGGATGCGTGGGCCGGCACGGATCCGAACTACACGCTGCCTATCCGTGTCGTCAACGAGTTTGCCTGGCACAACCTGTTCTCCCGGAACATGTTCCTACCAGAGAACGATCCGGCCAAATGCGCTGATCATCAACCGAAATTCACCGTTGTCGACGCGCCGAACTTCAAGGCTGATCCAGCCAAGCACGGCACACGGTCCGACGTTTTCATTCTGGTGCACTTCGGCCGACGGCTGGTTCTCATCGGCGGCACCCATTACGCCGGTGAAATCAAGAAATCCATTTTCACGGTCCTGAACTACACGCTTCCGTTGCACGGCGTGATGTCAATGCACTGCTCCGCGAACATCGGCATCGACGGTGACACTGCACTCTTCTTCGGCCTCTCAGGCACGGGGAAGACGACGCTGTCGAGCGACCCGCAGCGCCGTCTGATCGGGGACGACGAGCACGGGTGGAGCGATTCCGGCGTGTTCAACTTCGAGGGCGGCTGTTACGCGAAAGTGATCAAGCTGGCGGCGGAGGCCGAGCCGCAGATCCATGAAACCACGAGACGCTTCGGCACGATCCTCGAAAACGTCGTGATCGACTTACAAACGCGGGCGCTCGACCTGGACGATGCGTCGCTGACCGAGAATACGCGCGGCTCCTATCCCATCGGCTTCATCGACAACGCAGAGCTTTCCGGTCGCGGCGGTCATCCGAAGAACGTGATCATGCTGACGGCCGACGCGTACGGCGTCCTGCCACCGATCGCCCGGCTGACGCCGGACGCCGCGATGTATCACTTTCTGTCCGGGTACACCGCCCGTGTCGCTGGCACAGAAAAGGGCGTCACCGAGCCCAAGGCCGCCTTCAGCACCTGTTTCGGTGCGCCGTTCCTGCCGCTCAATCCGAACGTCTACGCGAAGATGCTCGGCGAGAAGATCGCCCGGCACGCCGCGCGCGTCTGGTTGGTGAACACCGGCTGGACGGGCGGGCCGTACGGCGTCGGCAGACGGATGAAGATCGCACATACCCGCGCGATGATTAGCGCCGCGCTGACCGGCCAGCTCGACGCGGTCAAGTATCAGCGGGACCGGGTGTTCAACATCGACGTGCCCTTGACGTGCCCAGGGGTGCCGCTCGCGGTTTTAGACCCGCGCAGCACGTGGCCCGACGCCGCGCAGTACGACGAGCAGGCGCAACGGCTCGCCCAGATGTTCATCGAGAACTTCAAGGCATTCGAGGGGGATGTTGGACGCTATGTGAAGGAGGCCGGACCACGCGCCTAATCGATTTCGCCCAACGCGTTCAGGTTTGCGCGTGAGGCGACGATGCTCGCCAGCGCCTCCGATGCAATGTGCGACTAACGACGACGATGCTCTCGCTGAAGCTGGCGAAGCATGCCTTGCGTACCGACGAGGTGGTTGTTGAAGATGCGTCGCGCCGTGTTGAGGAGTTCGGCGATGAGAGGATCGCGCACAGCGTATCGGACGCTCACGCCCTCCTTGCGTCCGGCCACGATGTTGTTGCTGCGCAAGACCGCCAGCTGTTGCGAGACCACCGGCTGCTCCACGCCAAGGGCCGCTTGGAGTTCTTGGACGTTTTTCTCGCCGTTGATCAGGATCTCGAGAATTCGAATGCGAACGGGGTGAGCGAGCGCCCTGAAGAACGCGGCTTTGAACGCTTGAAGTTCCTCGGTGGCGACTTCAGTCATGTTCTCCCATTCTACTCACGAGGGCGATGATTCTCTTCGCGGGACATTGACAAGCAGGCGGCGCATACCCTTGGCCTGTCGGTGGAGGTACATGTGGCAGACGTGTCGGCCGACGAGATGGTGGAAAGGCTACGGCAATCTTTACGCAAACTCCTGGCATGGGCGGAGCAGTACGCGCCACGGATGATTGACGAGCGGACACGCTACGACGCTGATCTCGACCAGGCCGAGGATCTTCTGGAGGCCACCGAGGCCTGGATGGTGGCCAAGTCGGACCGGCGGCTGCGAAAGAACCTGCCGTAAGACCTAACGACCGACGGCCTACTCGAGCAGGCTCGTCGCTGTCTGCCCCAGGACCTTGCCATTGTGGGCCCATTTCGTCGCGGACGCGATGTCCCGGGCCGACAAGGAGACGTCGCGTTGTTCCTCGGCAACTTCAGCAAGCAGGTACACGACGTGGGCCAGACCCAGTCCTGTGACTAACTCGCCAAGTTGGCGCAGCGCCGCTACTTCTTCCGGGCAACTCGACGCCATGGATCCTCCTGCGCTGACTCAACTTATATGCTTATATTACATTCTGTGCATATCAAACCATTGCGGATGATTCGTAACGGATGATCGACCCCGTCGTCGGCGTGCCCGTCGCCGTCGCCGTCCGCTTCGGCATCATCGCGGCTCGTCCTGGTCGTGCGGCGGCGGCGCGAGCTAGTGCGCCAGATCGCGTTCGGTGGTTCAGCCATCGCCTCTGCGATCACGGGCGTGACCGCCGCCTCCGTACTGCGCACCGGAGTCACCGATCCACGGTCTGTTGTTCGTCCATGACGCGTCTGGATTCTCCCTGGGCTATTCGGTCGACGCCTTGTCGGCCTGGTTCCTCGTGGTGCTGTCGGTGCTCGCCGTGCCGATCGCGTTCTTCAGCATCGGCTACGCGCGCCATGCGCCGCTCAATCAGCGGTCCGTGTTTCTCGGCATCGCCTTCAACGTCCTGCTCTTCGCCGTCGAGCTCGTCTTCGTCGCCAGCGACGTGATCGCCTTCCTCTTCGCCTGGGAGCTGATGACACTGGCCACGGCCGCGCTGGTGGCGACGGAGCACGAGGTACGCGCCACTCGGCGGGCGGCGTACCTGTATCTGGTGATGTCGCACGTGGCGACGGGCGCGCTGATGGCGGCGTTCTTCATCCTGGCGTCCGCGGCGGGGTCGGTCTCGTTCTCGATGCTCCTCACCGGCGACGTCGTCTCGGGTCCCGTGCGGGATGCCGTCTTCGTGCTTTTCTTTCTCGGCTTCGCCGTGAAGGCGGGCATCATCCCATTGCACATCTGGCTGCCGGAAGCGCATCCCGCCGCGCCCAGCAGTATTTCGGCGTTGATGTCCGGCGTCCTGATCAAGACTGGGATCTACGGCATCGTTCGGTTCGGCGCCTTTGGTCTGGGTCTGCCGAGACTGTCGTGGGGCGTCCTCGTCCTTCTGGTCGGCGCTCTGTCGGCCGTTCTCGGCGTGCTCTATGCGCTGATGCAGCACGACCTCAAGCGCCTCCTCGCCTATCACAGCATCGAAAACATCGGCATCATCCTGCTCGGTGTGGGTGCCGGGATGATGGCGCTCTCGGGTGGTCATCCGGCGCTCGCCGCGGTCGGCGTGGCCGCCGGTCTCTATCACGTGCTGAACCATGCGGTGTTCAAGGGACTGCTGTTCCTCGGCGCCGGCAGCATGGTCGTTGCGACCGGCACGCGACAGATCGAGGAGTTCGGAGGCTTGCTACGCCGGTTGCCGTGGACCGGGGCCTTCTTCCTGATCGGCGCGCTCGCCATTTCGGGCCTCCCGCCCTTGAACGGCTTCGCCAGCGAGTGGCTCGCGTTCCAGGCGCTCCTCTATGGATTCCGGGCCTCGACCGAGCCGCTCGTCCACTTTCTGTTTCCCGTGGCGGGCGCGCTCCTGGCTTTGAGCTCGGCGCTGGCGGCAGCCTGCTTCGTCAAGGCGTTCGGCATCAGCTTCCTCGCGTTCCCGCGGAGTCAGGCCGCGGCGGAAGCGCATGAGGTTCCGTCGCGTGATGCTGCTGCCGCAGGCCTTTCTGGCTGGACTCTGTCTCGCGCTGGGTGTGTTTCCCGGTGTCGTGCTCGCGGCACTGCGCGGCGTGATGGTCTCGCTGCCTGGGCTGCAGCCGCCGCCGGAGATGGTCCGCGGCCTCCTCGGGATGGCCGCCACTGCAGGGCCCTTCGCCGCGGTGACACCCGGCGCGCTCGGACTCGCGCTCGTGGGCGCGCTCGGCACCGCTGCATTGCTGGTTCTGGCGACGCGACTCGGAAGTGGTATCCGCCGCGCGCCGACGTGGGGGTGCGGCGGCGTCCTGACGTCGCGCACCGAATACACGGCGACGGCGTTCTCGAAGCCGCTGATGATGATCTTTCGCGCCGTGTACCGGCCGACGCGCGAAGTGGAAGCGCTCGCGAGGGTGTCTCCGTATTTTCCACACGAAGTCCGCTATCACGTCGAGATCGAACCGACGTTCGAGCGCTACGTGTATGGGCCACTCACGGAGACCGTGCTGCGGATCGCCGATCGTCTGAAGATCCTGCAGGCGGGCAGTCTCCATGCCTATCTCGGCTACGTGATCGCCCTCGTCTTGAGTCTGGTGCTCCTCGTCTGGTGGAGAAGTTGAGGTGAGCGTGCTCGGCGTCCACGAGTTGATTCCCGCTGCGCTCATCGTTCACGCGATCACGAGCGTGGCCACGCTCGCCCTGGCGCGCCGCGCCCGCTGGTGTCGCTGGATCGCCTTTGGAGGCTCGGCATTGGCGTCGGCCCTGACGGTCGTGGTCGCCGCGAGCGTCCTCGCCTCGGGTCAACCGATCAGCGGTGTACTGTTCGCGCACGCCGCGTCGGGACTCGTCGTCGACTATGCCGTCACGCCACTGTCGGCGTGGTTTCTCTTGGTTCTGGGCCTCGTGTCGGTGCCTATCGCGATCTACAGCGTGGGATACCTGGCCCACGCGGTGCCTGCCGTCGCGCACGGCCGCGGTGGGCATCGCGTTCAATGTGCTGATCGCCGCGGTTGACGTGGTGTTCGTCGTCGAACAACGTGATCGGGTTCCTGTTCGCCTGGGAGCTCATGACGCTGGCCACGGCGGCACTCGTGGCGACCGAGCACGAATCCCGCGCGAGCCGGCGCGCCGCCTACCTGTATCTGATCATGTCGCACGTGGGCACGGGCGCCTTGGTGGCGGGATTCTTCACCCTCGTCTCGGCGTCCGGCTCCTTGTCGTTCTCGGCGGTATTGGCAGGCAACGTGGTCTTCGGGCCCGATGCGAGACGCGCTCTTCTGGCTCTTCTTGCTCGGCTTCGGCGTGAAGGCCGGGATGATTCCGTTGCACGTCTGGCTGCCGGAGGCGCACCCGGCCGCGCCGAGCAGCATTTCGGCGTTGATGTCGGCGGTGCTGATCAAGGCGGGCGTCTACGGTCTCTTCCGCGTGTGCGCGTTTGGACTCGGAACGCCCGACGACGACCTGGGGCCTGGCGTGCATGGGCATCGGGACGCTCTCCGCGATCCTCGGCGTGCTGTATGCGCTCGCGCAAAATGATCTGAAGCGACTGCTGGCCTACAGCACGATCGAGAACGCCGGGATCATCCTCCTCGGGCTCGGTGCGGGGATGACCATGCTGGCGAGCGGCCGGCACGGAACTGGCGGTGGTGGCGATCGCGGCCAGTCTCTACCACGTGCTGAACCACGCCACGTTCAAGGGGCTGTCTGTTCCTTGGCGCCGGGAGCGTCGTCATGGCCACGGGCACGCGGCAGATCGAAGAGTTCGGAGGGTTGCTGAAGCGGATGCCGTGGACCGGTCTCTTCTTCCTGGTCGGTGCGCTGGCCATCTCGGGCGTCCCCCCGTTGAATGGCTTCGCCAGCGAGTGGCTCACGTTCCAGGCGCTGCTGCTCGGGTTTCAATCCGTCCCCGGTCTCACGCGCGTGAATTTCCCGCTGGCCGGCGCACTATTGGCCCTCACGAGCGCGTTGGCGGCCGCGTGCTTCGTCAAGGCGTTCGGCATCAGCTTTCTCGCCTTGCCACGGAGCCGCGCTGCTGCGGAGGCCCGCGAGTCGCCGGCGGTGATGTTGCTGCCGCTGGCCTTTCTGGCCGCGCTCTGTCTCATGCTGGGCCTGTTCCCTGGTGTCGTCCTCACCAGCGCTGGGCGCTGTCACGGCTTCGCTGCCCGGACTGCCCTCGTCTTCAGGAATGGTGCACGGCGCACTTGGTATGGCGGTCGGCGCCGGACCGTTCGCACAGGTGACACCGGCCGCACTGGGGCTGGCGGTGCTTGGTGGACTCGGAGCGGCGGCCGTGCTGATCGCGCTCACTCGCGCGGGGCGTGCAATCCGCCGCGCACCGACCTGGGGCTGCGGCGGGACGCTGAACCCGCGCACCGAGTACACCGCCACGGCGTTTTCGAAGCCGCTTGCTGATGGTGTTTCGCGAGGTGTACCGGCCGACACGAGAACTGGAAGCGCTCGCGGAAGTGTCCCCGTATTTCCCGCAGGAGGTCCGCTACCGCGTCGAAATCGAACCGACGTTCGAGCGGCACCTCTATGATCCGCTCGTTACGCGGCGTGATGCGGGTGGCCGAGCGGATGAAGGTGCTGCAGGCCGGCAGCCTTCACGCGTATCTCGGCTATGTCTTGCTCCTGGGCGCCGCGATGCTGATCTGGCTGGGAGGGAGGTAGCCGTTGGACGAAGCGACACGCTCGGAGCCCTGGTGTTGGCGCTGCTGCAGGGCGCGGGGATGCTGGCCGTCGCGCCGCTTCTCAGGGGCGCGATCAAGAAGATGAAGGCGGCGATGCAGACGCGCCAGGGACCACCGCTCCTGCAGGGGTACTACGATCTCGCCAAGCTCCTGCGGAAAGAGACGGTGCGATCGGACACGGCCTCTTGGGTGTATGTCGCGGGGCCACGCGTCTACTTCGCCGCCGCGCTCGCGGCGACGACGCTCGTGCCGGTGCTCGTGGCGATGGCCCCCCTCGAGGGCGCGGGCGGCATCCTTGGGTTGGTCGGCATCCTCGCCCTCGGACGCTTCGCCCTCGCTTCCGCCGCCCTCGACACCGGCAGCCCGTTCGGCGGAATGGGCGGCAGCCGCGAGATGACCATCGCGGCATTGGCGGAACCGGCGCTGATGTTGGGCCTCTTCACTTCGGCGCTCGCGGCCGGATCCCTGGATCTCGGCGCGATCGTACGAAGCGTGCTCGATCCCGGCGTCGTCTTCCGCCCGAGCGACATCTTTGCCCTGTCGGGCCTGTTCGTCGTGCTTGATCGCCGAAACCGGGCGCATACCGGTCGACAACCCGGCGACACACCTCGAGCTGACGATGATCCACGAGGCGATGGTGCTGGAGTATGCCGGACCGGATCTCGCGCTGGTCGAGTGGGCGTCGGCGGTCAAGGAGCTCCTGTACATCACGTTGCTGATCGACCTCTTCATGCCGCTGGGCATCGCCACGACCATCGCGCCAGGCCCACTGTTGATCGCCCTAGCGGCGTGGGCGGGAAAGGTGTTCGTGTTCGCCGTGGTGATCACGCTGGTCGAAAGCACGAACGCCAAGCTGCGGCTGTTCCGCGTGCCCGAGCTGGTCGCCGTCTCGCTGGGCCTGGGGTTCCTGGCGCTGGCGATCCGATTTCTGTGAGGAAGTGTCGATGACGCCCAACATCGTGATCCTGTGCGCCGCCGGCATGCTGGTCACCGCGTACCTGATGGTCGGCCAGAAATCGCTCTTCACCACGATCCGGTTGTTTGGCGCGCAGTCGCTCCTGCTGGCGACCGTGGCCGTCGTGATGGCGATCAGCGATGCTCGTCCCCATCTCTTCGTGATGGCCACGATGACGACCGTGCTGAAGGGATTCGTGATCCCCTTGTTTCTGATGCGAGTCGTCGATCGGATCGGCATCCACCGAGAGATCGAACCGTTTCTCAACGTCCCGACCTCGCTGCTCGCGTGCCTCGGCCTGACGGTGGTGGGATACCGCGTCAGCACCGGGTTTCCCGAGGGCACGGTGGGCGTCACACATCATGTCCTCGGCGTCGGGTTGTCGACCCTGATGATTGGCCTCTTTCTGATGGTGACCCGCAAGAAGGCGATCACGCAGATTCTGGCGTTGCTGACAGTGGAGAACGCGATCTTCCTCGTGGCGCTGGGCATCACCTCCGGGCATGCCGCTCGTCGTGGAGCTGGGGATCTTCTTCGACGTCATTCTCGCGGTCCTCGTGCTCGGCGTGCTGGTCCGCCGCATCGTCGATCGGTTCGAATCCATGGATGTCAGCCGTCTGTCGAAGCTGAAAGGCTAAACGTGACACTCCTGGTCTGGATGCTGGTCGCGCCGCTGGTCACCGCCGCCCTCGGCGCCGTAAATGCGCTCCCGCAGGGTGAAGGAAACGATCATCGTCGGCGGTCTCGCGGTGACGTTTGGCCTCTGCCTCGCCACGGCGTCTCAGTTCCTCGGCGGCGCCGTGCCCTCCGCGTTCGACGACGCGCTGCGCGTCGACGGCCTGTCGGCGCTCGTGCTGGTGCTCTGCGGCTTCATCGGCCTGCTCTCGGCGACGTACGGCATCGGCTATCTGCGGCGAAACGACGCCCGCGGCCTGGTCACGCCGCGAATGCGGCTCGAGTTCGCGGTGCTCACGCCCGTGTACGTGTTCGCGATGCTGCTGGTCGCTGTCTCGAACAATCTGGGCATCCTGTGGATCGCCGTCGAGTTGACCACGTTGGCCTCGGTGTTCCTCGTCGCGTTCCACAACCGTGACACCTCGCTTGAAGCGGCGTGGAAGTTCCTCATGCTGGGAAGCCTCGGCCTCGGCTTCGCGTTGCTGGGGACGGTGTTGCTATTCGCGTCCGCCCAAGGGGCCCTCGGCGAAGATCTGTCCGCACTCCATTGGACGCGCTTCATGGAGTTCGCCCCGCGGCTGCACCCGTTCACGCTGCGGCTCGGCGTCGTGTTCTTGCTGATCGGGTACGGCACCAAGGCCGGCCTGGCTCCGATGCATACGTGGAAACCGGACGCGTATCGTGAAGCCCCGTCGCCGGCAGGCGTGATGATGGCCGTCGGGATGTTGAACGCCGCGCTGTACTGCCTGTTGCGAGTGCACCTGATCTCCACGGCAGCACTCGGTCCTGATTTTTCGGGGGGCCTGCTGCTGACGCTCGGGCTGCTGTCAGTCCTCGTCGCCATGCCGTTCATCCTCATTCAGTGGGATCTCAAACGACTGCTGGCGTACTCCAGCATCGAGCACGTCGGAATCATGGCAGTCGGCGTGGGGCTCGGCGGTGAAACCGCGGTCTTCGGGGCGCTGCTGCACATGACCTATCACACGTTTGCGAAGCCGGTGGCGTTCTTTTCCGCCGGCACGATCGCGCAACTCCACCGATCGTCCGACTTCGAGGTGATTGGTCCAGGCACGCTAGGCCGGGCGCCGATGGCGAGCGCGCTCCTCCTGCTGGCCGCGATGTTCGTCACTGGGTCGCCGCCCTTCAGCCTGTTCTTCAGCGAGATGATGATTCTGAGAGGGGGATTCTCGGGACCGCACGTGACCGCGACGTCGGTGTTCCTCGGGGCGCTCGTCGTCTTGTTCTGTGGGTTCGCGTACCAGATTGGCCGGCTCGTGCTGGGTCCACAAGCACCCGACGCGCACCACAGCGGACGCGGAGACGCTCGACTTCGGCATGGGTGTCACACTCGTGGCGGCCCTACTGGCTATCGTCTCGACGTTCTACCTGCCGGCGCCGTTGATCGCCCTGATCCACGCTGCCGCAGCCGTCGTCTCGGGGGGCGTATGAAGTCGGTGATAACGGCGGTGGCGACCGCTTTAGGACTCGCTGAGCACAGGGTCCGCGAATTACGTGCGAGCGAAGTCACGGTCGAGGTGCGCGCGGCGGACCTTCCCGCGTTCGCGGACACCGTGACCGCCAATCTGGGAGCGCGACTCCTGTCGCTCTTCGCGACCGATGAGCGCGCCACTCATGGACGGTTCGTCGTGCATCACGTCTGGTCGCTGCCACGGCTAAAGACGTTCCTCCGCTTCTCGGCGGCGGTGGATCCGGGCGAGCTATCGTTCCCGTCGATCGCCGCCCGGTATCCCGCCGCCAACTGGTTCGAGCGGGAGGTCATGGATTTCTTCGGCCTCGTACCGGACGGCCATCCAAACCCAGAGCGCGTGGCCCTGCATGACGACTGGCCCGAGGGCGTGTGGGCGTTGCGCAAGGACTTCCCTGACGACACACAAGTGTCCCGCGTCGAGGGCGACTTCCACCCGTTTCGGCCGGTGACGGGCGAGGGGGTGTTCCAAGTGCCAGTCGGGCCGGTACACGCGGCGATCATCGAGCCCGGTCACTTCCGGTTTGGCGTGGCGGGGGAGCCCGTCCTGTATTTGCAGCTCAGGCTCTTTTACGTCCATAAGGGAATCGAGAAGCGCTTCGAACGCCTCCCGTGGCGGCACACGCTGTTTCTGGCTGAGTCGATTTCAGGAGACACGACCGTCGGCCATGCGCTCGCGTACAGCCACGCGATCGAGCGCCTCACCGGCGTGGAGGTGCCCGCGCGCGCACAGGCGTTACGAGTTGTCTTACTGGAGTTGGAGCGCCTCTATAACCACATCGCCGATATCGGCGCACTCGCGACTGACGTGGCGTTCACCGTCCCCGCGAGCCGCGCCCAGGCGCAGCGGGAGGGGCTTGTCCGCCTGTACGAGCGTCTCTTCGGCACGCGACTGCTGCGCGGCACCATCACGCTCGGCGGCGTCAAACACGATCTGACACCCGAAGGACGCAAAGCGCTGCGCAGCCACCTTCGCGCGCTGGAACAGGACTTCGACAACTTGATCACCTTGCTGATCGATTCCGGATCGTTCACCGATCGGGTCGATAGCACCGGCGTGCTCACCAACCAGGCGGCGCGCGACCTCGGTATCGTCGGCATGGCCGCGCGCGCATCCGGTGTCGACGGCGATCTGCGACGAGATCACCCACACGACGCCTACGAAGGGCTGCGGTTCGAGGTCCCCGTCGAAGAGGGCGGCGACGTTCGAGCGCGGCTCATGGTCCGCGCCCGAGAGGTCGAGCAGTCGTTCTCAATCCTGCGGCAGGTGATGGACGCGCTCCCCGACACGGTGCTGCGGGCTACCCTGCCGGAGGATCTCCCGGCCGGCGCATCGGCGCTCGGGTGGGTGGAGGCGTGGCGCGGCCCGTGCGTGCACTGGGTGGCGACCGACGAGCGTGGCCGACTTGCTCGCGTCAAAGTCACCGATCCCAGCTTCCTGAACTGGCCCGGCCTGATCCACGCGGTGCCCGGCAACATCATCCCCGACTTCCCGGTGATCAATAAGAGCTTCAATCTCTCCTATTCCGGGAACGACCGGTAAGAGGCCGAACATGTTCAGGATCATTGTCGACAGTCTCAAGATGGGTATCATCACAGAGGGCGACCCGTTCGACGTGCGGCCACCCTTCGGGTTTCCTGTCATCGATTTCACGCGATGCACGCTCTGCGAGGAGTGCGCGCGATCGTGTCCGACCGGCGCAATCCATACCGAATCGAACACGCCTGGCCAGCGGACACTCGCGCTTTCGTATGCAGCTTGCATCCAATGCCGGGAATGCGTGACCGCATGTCCCGACCAGGCCATCTCGCCTGGACGGGACGTGGAGGTGGCCGCGTACAGCCGAGAACAGTTGGAGCACGCCGCGTTCTTCGATATCGACGCAGCAACAAGCCACTGCACGTTCCGACAGGCGGAGGTCCAGGCCGGACCGAGCCTCGAGGAATCCTCCGCTCGGCTGCGCGAACGGATTCACGGACAACTCGGTCGTTCGCTTCACGTACGCCAAGTCGATGCCGGCAGCTGCAACGGCTGTGAGTTGGAAATCGCAGCGACCACCAATCCGCTGTTCGATCTCGAGCGGTTTGGCGTTCACTTCGTAGCCAGCCCGCGGCACGCGGACCTGCTGCTCGTCACCGGTCCCGTCACCCGCAACATGGAGATCGCGCTGCAGAGGACCTACGAGGCAGCGCCGGATCCGCGCGTCGTCGTGGCGGTCGGCGCGTGTGGCTGCAGCGGCGGCATCTTTGGTGAGGACACCTACGCGGTCGTGGGCGGTGTCGACCGCGTGCTTCCGGTCGATGTCTACATTCCCGGCTGTCCACCACGACCTCAGGCGATCCTCAACGGCCTGTTCGTGGCGATGGGCCTCCGCGAGGCACGCGCCCGACCGCGTGTGACGTAACGCATTGGAGCGGGACGCGTCGACCGACGTGGATTCCGACAGCCTCGCCCCCCCTTATCTTGTTAGCTGCGTCGCTCTCGGGCCGATAGTCGCCAGCTCTGCTGTGCGCGCGGTCACGTACTGATTCTTTCCCTCGGCACGGGAATTCTTCCGCACAGAGCTCGAAGCGTTGCGGCGGGATCCGCCAGATCTGTTTGAAGGGACAGGCACGCAGATTGCCTCACGCGAAGTATCGCGTGCTCGCTACACGACGCACGCGGAATTCGCAGTGGGGCAATTCATGTTCAAAGAAAGAAAAAGTGCGCGAGCCCTCCCGCAGAGCCACTGTCTCGGTGGCCACAGGTCAATGTAACCGAGCGAGACACATTGGTCGCCTCAGGCGAGGGCGTGAATCGCACGAGCTGCCCGTAGTCAGGGCTGTGACCCCCGATCGGATTGGGCCAATAGGTATAGTTGGAGTGGCGGGAGACCATGCTGCTATGCGGCGTACCTCGATTGATCGGCGACAGAAAGCGCTTCTGCCCGACGTTTGAGACCAAGCAGCATCCGCCGCGTCATGAGAAACGCCGCAGGTTCGATCACGCGCATGAAGAGCCACGAGCCGAGGGTGAATGAGACACGGACGCTGTTGCGCGACACGAGGCGCGTCCGCTTCTCGTCGAGCGGGTATAGGCCAAACTGCCAGACCCACTGAGCCCCGTCGCCGTTGCCGCCGAGCACCAGCGCGCGATAGGGCTCGATCGCCGTGACCGGGAATCCCCCGCCGCGTCCGACAGGGATCTCGTCGCCGACGGTCAGCTGCTGACACTCGGGGAGGATGCGATTCGCGCTCGGACGATCGAGATAGCCGAACAGCCGGTCGAGCCAGTCGTAGCTGTACAGCCCGCCGCGTTGATATCCCATTTGAACGAGCCACGGCCAGATGTCTGCAGGCTTCGCATCGACGGTCACCGCAAGCGTTGCCGCATACGTCGGATCGACAACGGCGGCGTCCCCCGACATAACGCGGGTCAGATCGGCCGGCGTCGTGCCCCAACGGCTGAACCAACGGCGAATCGGAAACCAATACAGAACAGCCAGAACAACCACAGAAAGGAATACGGACGCCATCAGATGAGTACCCAGGCCGGAACCTCCTCGCAGTCCAGACAATGCAGCCGTCGTGCCGGCTGACACTCGCCAGCCACGGGGAGATCACAGGAGAATCGGGCCGAGAACGTCGAACCCCGTCGGGCGTTAGGGAAAATGTCGCGTGACACTGCGGAATTTCCGGCCCCCGTGTGTCGGTCAATCACGCACGCACGTACGCCGCCGTCGCCCTGGCTTTCAGGCCCACGAATCGGCTCGCATCGGGTTTGGCAATTGGCATCCCGTGTGCCTTCCGTATGCATGACTGCTCGCACCCGTTGGAGAACGTGATGTTTCACAGGTCAGTCCAGGCCAGCCGCCAGGAGCGAACGCGTTCGCTTCCCGGCGACGAGTTGATTCCGGAACCGATCGCATCGCTCACCCATGCGACCACCATTCTGCGCCTGCCGCATGTCGTGTGGCCCTGGCTGGTTCAGATGGGGGCGGGCACCCGGGCGGGATGGTACAGTTACGACTTCATCGACAACGGTCGTCATCGAAGCGCCGATTGCATCGTGCCCGACCTTCAGACCGTTGCGGTCGGCGCACTCTTCCCTGCGGTACCCGGCGCGACAGATGGCTTCCACGTCCTCGACTTCGACACAGCCCGGTACCTCGTCCTCGGCTGGAGGCCCGCGCCCAACGCCACGCCGATCATGACGTGGGCATTCGTGCTCGAAGAACGTCCCGATGGGCGCACCCGGCTGATCGTTCGTGCCCGGGGAGGCCGCGGCTATCCCTTCCACGGTCTTCCGCACTGGATCGGCATGCCCTTTGTCCGATTCGGACACGCCATCATGGAGCGCAGACAGCTCCTCGGCATCGCCTCGCGGGTGGAGTCGTGGGAACCGGGCGGCGATGGAACGCGAGCGGAAGCCGCATGAGCACCACTCGACGCACTAGGCGCGCGGTGGGTTGGATGGCCGGCGGAGTCGCACTCTCGACCGTCGCGTACGCGATGGTCGTGGCCACTACCTGGTATCGCTACGGGCACGCTGCAGTAGCCAGCCGCGACGAACTGGACCCGCTACTCGACCAATTCATGCCCGAGTACGATGTGGCCGAGCGACACCACGTGCGCGTAGCGGCGCCGGCAGCGATCACACTCTCGGCGGCCGCAGACACAGATCTCCAACAGTCGGCGATCATTCGAACAATGATCAGGACTCGAGAGTTGGTGCTCGGCGCAGAGCCTGATCCGGTGTCGCACCCGAGGAGGGGACTGCTTGCAGAGGTCACGTCGCTAGGCTGGGGAGTCCTCGCCGAGAAGCCAGGACGCGAGATCGTTGTCGGTGCTGTCACACAGCCATGGAGAGCGAACGTTGTGTTCCGCGGTCTCCCGCCCGAGGACTTCAAAGCATTTCGAGAGCCTGGCTACGTCAAGATCGTCTGGACGTTACGTGCAGACCCGTCCGGACCCGCGGAATCGATCTTCCGGACGGAGACCCGCGTCGCGACGACGGATCCCGCGGCTCGAAGCAGGTTTCGATGGTACTGGGCGCGCTTTTCGCCCGGCATCATCCTGATTAGACGCGTCATGCTCCGGAACCTGAAAGCGGAAGCTGAACGTCGCGCGCTCCTCGTCCTCGGCTCGCTGCTCCCTCCATCTCGGTAAACCGCAAGAGCAATCGAGAGCAGATCGTCATGCGCTGGATCGTTGCGGTTCTCTTGGCGGTGCACGGCCTGATCCATCTGATGGGGTTTGCGAAGGCGTTTGGCTACGCCGAGCTGCCTCAACTGACCCAGCCCATCTCGCAGGCGATGGGTGTCGCGTGGTTGGCGGCGGGGCTGCTTGTCATTGCCAGCGCCGTGATGATGGTTGCGTGGCCGCGTAGCTTCTGGATCGGCGGCGCCGTCGCGCTCGTGATGTCGCAGGCCGTCATCCTCTCGGCGTGGTCCGATGCGAGGGCGGGTACGATCGTGAACGTCGTCTTACTGCTGGCAGCGGCACACGCGTGGTTCAGCCAAGGGCCACAGAGCTTCCGTGCACAGTTTGAGCGAGACGTTGCGGCGGGCCTCGCGCGGCCGCTCGAGGCGCCCGTGGTGACCGAGGTCGACCTCGCTCCGCTTCCCGAACCGGTGCAGCGCTATCTGCGCGCCACAGGCGTCGTCGGCCGGCCCCGAGTTCGGAACTACCGACTCCGCTTCCGCGGGCGCATCCGCAGTGGGCCCGACGCGCGGTGGATGCCGTTCGAGGCCGAGCAGCAGAGCTTCGCCGACCGTCCCACGCGGCTCTTTTTCATGCACGCGCGCATGTTCGCGCTGCCCGTCGAGGTGTTCCACCGACGAATCGATGGACAGGCCACGATGCAAGTGAAGATCGCCGGCGCGATTCCGATGGTCGACGCCCGCGGGGACGTGATGGACCGCTCGGAGGCCGTGACCCTCTTCAATGACATGTGTCTGCTGGCGCCTGCCACGCTGCTCGACCCAGCGATTGCCTGGGAGCCGGTCGACGCGCGAACGGTACGAGCGCGGTTCACCGACGGCCGACAAACGATTTCCGCCACACTGCTGTTCGGCGACGACGGCCTGCTCGCCAACTTCATCTCCGATGACCGTTCGCGGTCGTCGCCTGACGGCAAGAGCTTTACACGCCTCCGCTTCTCCACGCCCGTACGCGACTATCGCGACTTCGGCGCCGTGCGCCTGGGGTCGCACGGCGAAGCGCGATGGATGTTGCCGGAGGGGGAATTCACTTACGGGGAGTTCGACATCCAGGAGGTGACGTATAACGTGCGACCCTGAGCTGGTGGTTACACCTGAGCGCTCATCTACGCCAGCGTGGCTTCCCTACGTCGTGAGCTGTAGCCTACGACTCTGCCGATCTGAGGCTTAGCGGGCGAGTCCGAAATGCTCTTTCACCTTCGCGACGATCTGCGGTTCAGTCAGCTTGTCAGTGGTCTCGATATCGACGGTGCTCCCAGAAAACGCAGATCGGCTGAGACGCTCCTTCAGCTCCAGCTTGGCTTCACCTGGGCCGAAGATCAGAAAGGCCTCCGGTTGTCCTAGCTGGCTGATAACGGCATCGTAGTACCGATCAAGATGCTGGCCATGGCGTTCCTCGTACTTCTTCTCGCCTCCGCCATCCTGCTGACCGGAATAACGAGGGTGCGCTCCGACGTCAGATTCCACGGCCTTGGTGGTGACGCCACCCGCTGACGCAGACACGATGACTGCCCTTTTGTGGTCGATCCAAATGCCCACGTTGTGATTCATAACACCTAAGTATGCTCCACGCCACACCGGAGTGGATGAACAGTTGCGGATGTCGACACGTTCCTTCCCAGAAGGAGCAAGCGTCGTGCCGAAGCGACCGGCCGTTATCGGATACTTGTGTTAGAAATACCAGTGCAAGAGACGCCAATGCCGGCAACGAGGGAGCCTCATGACAACGTCCAAGCCGCAAGAGGAGGCTTCACGCGTCCTCGCTGCGGTCGTCGAGTCGGCCGTCGACGGGATCATCGTGATCGATGCGCGGGGTCGTGTCGAAAAGATGAATCCGGCGGCCGAGCGACTGTTTGGCTACGCCGAGGCCGAGGTCCTTGGTCGCAACGTGACCATGCTGATGCCGTCGCCGTACCGCGAGGAACATGACTCGTACCTCTCCAGGTATCTCTCAACGGGGAACGCGACCATTATCGGGATCGGCCGGGAAGTCACGGGCCTGCGCCGTGACGGCACCCAGTTTCCGCTTCACCTGTCCGTCGGGGAAATGTCGCTCGACGGGGAGCGGAAGTTCACTGGCATCCTCCACGACCTGAGCGCTCGAGTGCAACTGGAAGAGCGCCTGCGCGCGAGCGAAGCGCGCTGGCGCGCGATCATCGAGTCGGCTGTGGACGCCATCGTTGTCATCGACAGCCGCGGCCGCATCGAAGCGTTCAACCCGGCGGCGGAACGGTTGTTCGGATACGCCGAGAATGACGTCGTTGGGCAGAACGTAAACCTCCTGATGCCTTCGCCTTATCACGAAGAACACGACGGTTACCTGGCCCGGCATCTCGAAACGGGTGTGCGGAAGATCATCGGCATCGGCCGGGAAGTCGAAGGGCGTCGCCGCGACGGCACCACTTTTCCCCTCCACTTGTCCGTCGGCGAAATGCTGCTCGCCGGCGAGAAGAAGTTCACCGGAATCCTGCATGACCTCACCGCGCGTGTGCGGATGGAGGAGGAGCTGCGCGAACGGGCGGCGCTGGCGCGTCTCGGGGAGATGGCGGCAGTGATTGCTCACGAAGTGCGGAATCCGCTCGCCGGCGTGCGTGGGGCGATCCAGGTGATTGCGTCGCGCTTCGTACCGGGGGGCAAGGATGCCGCAGTCGCGAAGGAGATCATCGCTCGCGTCGATACGTTGAGCCAGCTGATGCAGGACCTCTTGCTGTTTGCTCGCCCGCCGCAGCCACGTCCAAGCCCTGTCGCTGTCGGTCCGCTCGTAACGACCACGGTCGAATTGTTCAGCGGGGATCCGGCCGTCAAAGACGTTCAGGTGCAGCTCGAAGGGTCCGCTCCGGTGATTCTGGCGGACGCCGAGCTGCTGAAGATCGTCTTTCTCAACCTGCTGATCAACGGCGCGCACGCGATGGGCGGTCGCGGAGAGATTCGCGTGTCATTGGCCGCTTCGGACGGCGGCTGTTCGGTGGCCTTCACGGACCGTGGTCCGGGTATCCCAGCAGACATCCGCGAAAAGATCTTTACGCCCTTCTTTACGACAAAATCCCGCGGTACTGGACTCGGGCTACCCACCGCAAAACGGCTCATCGAAGCGCACGGCGGCACTATTCGCATTCACTGCCCACCCTCTGGCGGGACGACCGTTACGGTTCAGTTGCCTCTTCACTGAAAGCCGTTGGATCGTTTCTTGGAAGGCCCTCCAGGGGGCCGCGATTTTAGCGGCGATTTGAGCCATGACTTCGGCCGACATACACAGACGGACGAAATCTTTCGCAAGCAGTGGGGGACTTTCCACAATGTCCGACAGGACCGGCCTAACGGTGCTCGTGGTGGAGGACGAGCCTCTGATTCGCTGGTCTATCACCGAGACCTTGACGAGCGCCGGCCACGACGTCATCGAGGCGGCCGATGCCGCATCGGCGCGAGAGATCCTCCAAACCGTTGCTGAACCGGTCAACGTGGTGCTGCTCGACTTCCGGCTGCCGGATTCTAACGACCTGACACTGCTGGCAGACATCCGACGACTTGCCCCTCGCAGCGCCGTTGTCATGATGACGGCCTATGGAACGCCGGAGGTTCGGGCCGGCGCTCTCGGGCTCGGTGCCTACGGGGTCATCGGCAAACCATTCGACATCGCTGAGCTCGACCCACTCGTGCGAGACGCCTACCTCTCCATCGAGTAATCGTCTGGGTCGTATTCGCCCTCCGGCAAAAAGCCGCGCACCCGGTGAATTAATTCGCAGTTCGCCGCCAACGTGAGTCTCTTTCTGGCTCCATCACGACGTTTCTGAGCTGTCAGGGCTGGCACGCGCCGTGCCCTCTAACGGACGCAATGGTCAACATCACACGTGTCTTGTGCCCGATTGACTTCTCAGAGTTCTCGCGGCGCGCCCTCGATCACGCCGCTGCCGTCGCCCGATGGTACGAGGCGCCGCTGACGGTCCTGTATGTCTTCGCCAATCTCCCTGCTGTGAGCCTCCTGCCGGTCGAGTTGGCCGATGGCGACCGCAAAGGGCTCACGGCAGACGACCGTGAACGTCTCATGACGGCGATACGACATTTCGTCGGGCACCTACCGCCCGACGTCGTGCTTGATCTGTCCGTTCGCGATGGCGCCAACATCCAGAGCGAGATTCTGTGCCAGGCGGATCTGCTCAAGTCGGATCTTCTTGTGATTGGTAGCCATGGCCGGTCCGGGTTCGAGCGCCTGATCCTTGGGTCGGTCACGGAGAAGGTCATGCGCAAGGCCCCGTGTCCGGTGATGGTGGTGCCGCGGAGCGCCCCCGACCGAGCGGTTGACGAACCGGTGCGCTTCCACCGAATCCTCTGCCCCGTGGACTTTTCCGCCAGCTCGATAGGCGCGTTGACGTATGCGATCGACCTGGCTGAAGAAGCCGATGCGCAACTCACCGTCCTTCATGCCATCGAGGTCCCTCCGGAGCTGCGAGAGCATCACATTGCGGCCGATTTCAACGTGGACGAGGTTCGGGCGGCCGCCGAAGCCACGTGTCTGCAGCGCCTGCGCCAACTCATTCCCGGTCAGGCGCGAACATACTGCACCGTGGAGAGTGTCGTTGTCGAAGGCAGCGCGGGCCGGGAGATACTGCGGCAAGCCGCGCAGCGAAAGTCAGACTTGATCGTGATGGGCGTGCGCGGCCGCGGTGCCGTCGACTTAATGGTCTTCGGTTCGAACACTCAGCACGTAGTCCGCTCGGCGACGTGTCCCGTATTGAGCGTTCCTCGGTCCTGACGTTTTCTGCCGGCTCCGTTACGAGTAGTTGACATGATCGAGATCAAACGCATCCTGTGCAGTTGCGGCATTTCGTCGAACGCGAGTCGGCGACGGGCGTTCAGCTTGAACCCGTGCTCCTGGAGGCGCCCGACGTGCACCGCGAGATCCCTCGCTCAGGCGGATATCCAGAAGTCGGATCTGATCGTGATTGGTAGCCATGGCCGATCCGGGTTCGAGCGGTTGCTCCTCGGATCGATCACGGAGAAAGTTCTTCGCAAGGCGACGTGTCCGGTCATGGTGGTCCCGCCGTGTGCAGGCGACGCGGCACCGTCCGGCGCCGTGCACTTCAGCCGGATTCTCTGCCCCGTGGACTTCTCAGGCAGCTCCCTCACGGCGCTGACGTACGCCACGTCGCTGGCCGAAGAGGCCGATGCGCATCTCACCGCGCTTCACGTCGTCGAGATACCCGCAGGTCTGTACGAAGCGTCGGCGACGTTTGACGTCGCCGAGTTCCGTATGGCGGCGGAGGCGGCATCCCGGAAGCGCCTGTATGAGCTCATTCCCGATTCCGTCCGCACGTACTGCGAGGTGGAGACCGTCGTCTCTGAAGGCCGAACATCGCGTGAAATCCTCCGGCTCGCCGCCGAGCAGAAGAGCGATTTGATTGTGATGGGCACGGGCGTGGTGCCGCGGATCTGATGGTGTTTGGGTCGAACACACACCGAGTTATCCAGGCAGCATCGTGCCCGGTGCTGACGATCCGCGGGCCCTAAACTCGAAACTCGAAGTCAGGCACCTGGCACCTCGCACAGATTCGACTGCGAGGCGGCACACGATGTGCACCTACAGCGTGAAGAGCGTTTGCATGCGGTTCCTGATTCCCACCTTCGCCGTCGTAATCGCGCTGGTCTCATCTGTGAGTGAGTCGTTTGCGCAGCAGAGCCGTTGTGCAGACTGTCACTTTGCGAACCTGAGCCCAAGATTTGCGACTCATCTCAGCGACTGGGAGCAGTCCGCGCACGGGAGAACGGGCGTTGCCTGTGAGCGATGTCACGACGGAGACCCGACAACGTTCGAGCCGCTGGTCGCGCATCGCGGCATCCTGAATTGGATGAATCCGGCCAGCCCGGTGCACCGAGCCAACCTGCCGAGAACCTGCGGTGCGTGTCACGCGGGTCCGTTGGCGGCCTTTCAAAAGAGTCGGCATTTCGCGCTGCTTCAGGGTGGCAATCCCGTCGTTCCGACCTGCACCACGTGCCATGGATATGCGGGTGAGAACCGCCCCTCTCCAAAGGCGCTCGAAAGTGTGTGCGCCATGTGTCACCGTGCCGGGCAGCCGGACGGGCATCCCGAACATCCGGCCTTGGGGCGGAAGATGCTCGAGGGCGTGCGAGAGGGGCGGGCATTGTTGAAGGAGGCGCGAGGATTGATCGGACGCGTCAAAGATCAGGCCCGCCGAGCCAGGTTGGAACGAGCCGCCCAGCAGATTGACGTTCCACTGACGCAAGCCACGCAGGCTGGCCACGCCTTTGTTTACGACGATCTCGAAGCGCACCTTGATACTGCCAGGCAGCGGCTGGCCGCCTTATTCGAAGAGCTCGCCAATCCGCCCCGACCTTAGGCAGGAGCACTCGGCCGTGCTGTTGGCGCTCTCCTTGATCGTTGAGGCGAGCAGCGACGATCTCTCTTCGCGGCGGTTGTGGCGTGAGGCGCCGTTCTTGAAATTTCCCAGCCGGCGCGGAAAGTTTCCTGTGCCTTCACAGCAATCCATCGCTTGTCGGTAGCGGAACGTCAGGTCCCGAGGGCGAGCTTACAGCGGGCACGTCTATTGCTAACGCCGTGGCAGCCAGTTCACGGGAGGGGAGCATGACGCAGTTTGCTGACCTGACGATTGGAAGCGACGAACACCGTCTTCATACACGCATTCGGGCCGAATTCGGCGAAATGCCTGGGCTTACGCTCACCCTGGCCCAGGCGTCGCGGTTGTTCAATGTCGATCCAGTGCGGTGCGAACTCCTCCTGATGCGTCTTGTGGAAGGTGGCGCGATCTCGACGAACGGGAGCACATTTGTTCGCGCCGGCACCGGTCGCTTGTGCGCATGATTCGCATTCACAAAGACTGAGGCTCTTCGATCACAAATCCGCACCGTGACTGAGGCCGCATAGATTGGGGACGGGATGCCATCGTCGCCGGAGGTCATCGAAGCCCTCACCGGGATCTCTAATGCATGGAGAACTGTCGCGATTGCCTGGCACGTCGCGCTGGGAGCGCTGCTTGTAGGCCTGTTGGTTGGCTACCGCCCTTCGAGACGTGCTATGGGTGTGCTCCTCGCGCTCCCGCTGGCGTCGGTCAGCATCCTCGCGTGGTCGTCCGGAAATCCGTTCAACGGCTTGGTGTTCGCAGCTCTGTCGCTCGTCCTTGCAGTTCTTGGTCTACGTCTGACGACCCATCGCGTTCAGATGGGACCTTCTCTGTCGATGGTGTTCGGCGTGGTGCTGGTCGTGTTTGGCTGGGTGTACCCGCATTTCCTAGAGACGGACGCGTGGACTGCGTATCTATACGCAGCGCCGCTAGGCCTTGTTCCCTGTTCGACGCTGTCAGCCATCGTCGGCATCACGCTCATAGTGAAAGCGCCGGACTCGCGGCCGTGGTCCGTCGTCCTCTCGATCGCCTCGTTGCTGTACGGCTTGATTGGCGTGCTCCTTCTCGACGTCACGATCGATTGGTTCCTTGTGGTGGGGGCAGTGCTTCTGCTGACAAAAGCCACGATGACCGAGGTACCAAAAAAGACAGCGCAGCCCATCGTCACTGAGGCAGCGTGAGATCCGCAGAGGGGGACGCTCCCGTGGTCAGTAGCGTCAGCGCGTGTTGCAGCACGCGCTCGCTGTCGGGAGAGGCGTCGAGGCGATGCCATCGAATCATCCCTGCGTCCTGTTGAAGCTGGAGGCGGATAACGGAGGCGTCGGCGTCCGACGCGTCAGGACCTCGTGATTGAATCCTCGCCACTAGTAGATCGGCCGGTGTGTCCAGCCAGATTCCAATAAACGGCACACACGAGGCCAACGCAACGTCTTCGAGTGCGGCGCGATCAGAGGGCCGAACAAAAACAGCATCGACGATGACGGAATGACCGGCCCGAAGAATGGCCGCGGCGTCATCAGAAAGCGCGCGGTACACGCGCCTGGTCATCTCCTCTGAGTACGCTTCAGGACCAAGCCGCTGAAGGGGCAGCACGCCGCACAGCCGCTTGCGGACTTCATCGCTGCGCAGCACAAGCGCGCCCGGTACGGCGCCGATCGATGGTGCCAGAGCGAGCGCCAGCGTTGACTTTCCAGATCCGGAGAAGCCGCCAATCGCGATCAAGCGAGGTGGAGCCGGAAAGAGCAGATCGCGCGCCATCAGAAGGTACTCGCGAGCAAGATCCTGCAGCTCACGTGAACGGCCAGGCTCTGGTTGCACCCGTGCCGCGGTTGCACTCGTCTTAGCCCGGACCGCAGCGCGACACGAAAGGAACAGCGGGAGGAGGCGTAATCCTCCGAGATCCCCGGTCTCGGCGAGATATCCGTTGAACACAGCGTTGGCGTGCCGAGGAAGCTGCCGCCGCCAAAGATCCATCAACAAGAATGCTAGGTCGTAGAGAACATCGACGCAGGCGATCTCGTCGTTGAATTCAATGGCATCGAAGAGCGTGGGTCGGCCGTCGAGCAGGACGATGTTTCGTAAGTGAAGGTCCCCGTGGCACTGGCGTACGAAGCCGTCGTCGCGGCGTGCATCCAGACGATCTCCGAGACGCTCGAGCGCCCGCCGAGCAGACGCGGTGAGCTCTGCGCACAGCGTTGGATCGAGCACGCCCGCACCTTGCTCGGCAAACCCCTCTGCGTTGCCTGCGATGACCCATCTCATGCCCGCGCGTCCGCCGTGATTGCCACGAGGCTCGGCAGCCAGGTGGAAGCGGGCAATCGCATCCGCAAGTGGACGCATCAGCGAGATATCAAGGGCGCTCCTCAGCGCGAGCCGGTCGAACAGTCCATCCTGATCGAAGCGGGTCATGTCGACGAGCCAGTCGACGGGTGCTCCGGTACCGTTCAATGCGAACGAACCGTCGGCCTGGCGCATAACGGCCACGACACCACGATAGACCGAAGGAGCCGTGCGCCGGTTGATGCGCACCTCGGCCTCGCAAGCCGCGCGGCGAAGAGCTTCCGTCGAAAAATCCAGGTAGTCGAATCGAACCGCGCGCTTCAGCTTGAGCGCACGCGACCCGGTCAAGAAGACGATCGCGCTGTGCGTATCGATGCGCTCGACGGCCGCGCCGCCGTGAGTGGCTGGATTCGTCAAGTATTCGACGACCGCGGTTTGATCCTCGACGATCATCGAGCTGACCTCCAGTAAGAACCGAGTACGGTCAGGATAATCGCTTGGCGCTGTTGTCGAACGTCTGGGAAGACGCCTCAGCACAATTCATCGGGTCCGTCGGGCGGCTCGACCGCGATGCGGTTGTCGACGTGCCTAATGCCTGGGGCATTTGCCGCAGCGTGTTCGGCTGCCTCCCGCTGAACCCACGTGGTGACGTTGCCCGTGAGTGTCGCAATGTCTGCGGACACGCATACCGTGACGCGACCGGCATCTACATCCGCGTTGCGGCGGAGCGCCTCGACGATGCGTTGCCGCACGTCGAGCTCTGCGGCCATCGGCACGATGTCGATGTGATTGAAGACGCCTTTGACGCCTCTGATGTGGTGTACGGCCTTTTCTGCGTGCACTTTCTGGAACATCCAGTTCCCTCTGCCCGTGAGCGTGATGTAACCGTTGTGGACGACAACCTGTACGTTGTCGGGAATCGTGCTGCGCAGCTCCAGTGCGTGCACCGCATCCCGGGCGATGTCGACATCGGTCCGGTCGAGTTTCGGCCGCACGTCGACGTCATTGGCGACTGCGCGAACTCCACGCACCCGCTTTGCTGCTCGTTCTGCGGCGAGCTTGCCCGAATACGTATCGATGTAGCCGGTCAAAGTGACGACCCTGTCCTTGGCCGCGACGCCAACGGCGCTCGCGTCCACTTCCGGGTCCCACTCGAGTTGCTGCAGCACGGCGTTCTTGACTCGAACGTCAGTCTCGGTGAGGTTTGCAGTGGTCATATAGCCTCCTAGACGTCATCCTTCGCCAATCACGTGCCAGCGCTGGCCAGCGAGATTGGAGGTGTACGAGCGGGTTGAGCAACGCTCGGCTGCGGAATTCTTCGCAGTGAACCGCATTTTTCCCATCGCAGATGAGCACCCGCACCGCGTGATGTCATCGAAGCCCCGCCCGTGCAGCGAATCAGGCCGCGCTCAATTGGATTGAGGGGCGGATTGAAGGGGCACAACGATTGCGTATGGTTCGATGTCGCAGCGAATGAAACGCCCGCGACACAGCTGTGCGCGTTCGCGCACGCAGGAGGCGCTTATGTCACCGAAGAGAGAAGCCGCGCTCACGCCAGCCCGTATCGCTCGCGATCCTTTCGCGCTGATGCGCCAGATGACGTCCGAGCTTGACCGGGTGTTCGACGAATCGTCCTGGCCATCGTTCCGCTGGCCGTCGTTTCCGACGATCGCGTTGCCCGACGTGGCGACCTGGTCGCCCCAGCTCGACGTGTTCGAGCGGGACAACCGGCTGGTGACGAAAGTCGATCTTCCTGGACTGAGGAAAGAGGACGTCAAGGTGGAGGTCACCGACGGTCGTCTCGCCATTTCGGGCGAACGAAAGAGCGAATCCGAAGAGAAAAAGGACAATTTCTATCGCTCCGAGCGCTCGTACGGCAGCTTCTACCGGGCAGTGCCGCTGCCAGAGGGCGTGAAGCTCGAAGAGGTCAAGGCGACGTTCGCGGACGGCGTGCTGGAAGTGAGCGTGCCGGTGGCTCGACCGGAAGCTAAGGTTCGCAAAGTGGAGATCAAAGAGCCTGCGAAGGCTGCCAAGTCGACCGCGGCATGAGGAGGCCATCATGAAGATCACCGACATCATGACGAGGGGGCCGAGGGTCTGTTCCACCAGCACCAACCTCGCCGCGACAGCGGAGTTGATGCTGGATGGCGACTGCGGCATTCTGCCGGTCGTGGACGAGGGGAAGCTGGTAGGCGTAGTGACCGACCGCGACATGTTCATCGCGCTTGCCACTCGCAACAAGTTGGCCTCGCAGCTCACGGTTGGCGAAGTGGTCCAGACTCCGGTGTGGACCTGCGGTCCCGATGACGACGTGCAAGCGGCGCTTGCGACGATGAGGCAGCACGTGGTGCGGCGTTTGCCGGTCGAAGGCTTCGGTGGAACAGTGCAGGGGATTGTCTCGATGAACGACATCCTGCTTGCGGCAGGTCCCCGCAAGCAGGTGCGGGAGGCCGAGGTCGTGGAGACGCTTCGGTCGATCTGTGCTCACCACTATGCGGTGCCACACGTCTCGGCCGCCTGAACAGGTAGGGATTCGCAGAACGTGCCCTTACAACGAGCGAGGAAAAACCGAGCGTGTGGCTCGTTCGCGGCGCTGGGGACGTTCGGATCGCTTTGAAAGGTGCCGCCCCGTCGGGGCGGCACTGACTGATGCCGTCCGGCACTCCAAAGCTGCAGTGCATCCGATGACCGAGATTACGAGAGCGAACGTCAGCTTGCCGCACGCGTCTGTTCGCCGGTCGACTCCTGCGCCTGTTCGCGCTCCACCTCGATCGTGCAATCCTTGAGCACCGCCACGATTCCCCCGATTGCCGCGACAACGGGCGCCAATACCGCACCCACTACACCCACGGTCACTGGGAACTCGGCCACGCTGCGCCCTTGGTGCTTGATGACCACGCGTCGAACGTTCGTTGTCATCCCTAGCGCAAGATCGTGATCCCGAGCGCGCTCATGCGGCTCCGATCCGCGTGGTCTCGCTCTTCGCCGCGTCAGCGTCCTCGCGCTTTGGCACGACTTCGACGTCGGCTTCGAGGTGCCCCGCCGCGATCAGAGAGTTGCTCACGAGGCACTTCTCTTTGGCGCGAGCCAGCACTTGGCGCGCACGTTCCTCGCTCGTACCTTCCGGAATACGAAGATGCGCGTGCAGGGAGATGTCGGTGAACCGGGTGACGCGGCCCATGCGGTCCAGCGTGCCGTTGGTCTCACAGGTGATGTCCACCCATGGCAAGGGAGTGACCCGCGCGATCGCACGGAATGTGAGCACGAAACAGTCGGCGACGGCCGCCGTCAAGAGCGTCTCAGGGGACCACCGATCTCCGGGCCCGCCGAACTCGGCGGGCGGCGCCGAGAAGAGCGGCGAGAGCCGATTCGCGTCGAGGACCACGTCGCCATCGGGTCGGGCAGCCGCGGTCACGGAGTAGCGGTGAGGTAGGTCCTGCATTGTCGACCTCATCAGGCGATCTCGTGCTCCTCGACGAGCGAGCGCGGTGCGACGCAGACAAGGTTGTCGACGAAGGCGATCCCCGGCGCATGCGCTGCGGCCCCTTCCGCCGCGTCACGTTGCGACCAGGTGCTGACGCTGCCTGTGAGCGTGGCAATGTCGCCCGAGACACTCACCGTGATGTGATGCGCGTCGAGGTCGGCGTTACGGTGCAGCGCTTCGACGATGCGGTGGCGAACGTCTTTCTCGACCGCGCGAGGTGCGAGCTCGACGCGATTCACGACCTCACGGACGCCTCGGATGTGTCGCACCGCCCGCTCGGCCTCGCGTTTCTGATGCATCCAACCGACCTTGCCGGTCAGTGTCACGTGGCCGCCATGGACGACAGCTTGCACACCCTCTGGGATCGCGCTGTGCAACGCTAACGCACGCGCCACGTCCCCTCCAATATCTGCGTCGGTTCGCTCGAGCCTGAGCCTCACCTCGATGTCGTTGGCGACGACTCGTACGCCCCGAATGCGCTTTGCGGCCCGCTCCGCGGCCAGCTTGCCGGTGTAGCTGTCGATGTAACCCGTGAGCGTGACGGTACCGTCCCTCGCCGCAACCCCCACCGCGCTGGCATCGACCTGAGGGTCCCAATCCAGTTGCCGCATCACGTTGTCTCTCATCCGCAGGTCGGCTTCCGTGAGGCTTGCAGTGGTCATGGCGTGCTCCTTCTAACGAATTCGACGTGTGCTATCGCAATCCATGTGCCGCTCCATTCCGGCGCGTGGCTCTTATCGGCGACCGTCTAAGCGCCATGGCACCTCACTGGCAGCGAAATAGTCCCGCTGGTCCCACGAATTTTCCCCAGCGGGTTCCACGGGCGATTGGGGTGTTCGGCGGCGAGGAACCTCTCCAGACCCAGTGCTGGTCACTGCCGGCGATGTGCGGAAGGCACGCCAGTTGCGTTCATCAGTTGTCCAGGTCCAGCTATCGCTGTAGGTTCAGTCCGAATTCGCGACGCCGGGCAGATGCCGGCTACCGCTCGCTGAGACGCTCGAAGGTGTGGACCTGCGCCGACGTCGAGCGCAAATTACCGCCCGCAAGGCACTGGGTATTTGAGCCGTCGGTTTTCAGGGCTTCGGATTCGCGAGCTGGCCGAGCAAGGCCTCCATACGCTGCCGCGCGACCGAAAGGCGCTCCTTGAGCTCGTCGTACACGAACTGGTGTCCTGCCTGCACAGCCTGGATGAGCGGGACGTTGGCCTGCTGATAGGCCGCGTCCAGCTGAGCCCGCCGTGTCTTGTCGCCGACCCGACCCACCAAGGATCGGACGGACTTCATCAAGTCGCGTGTTTCGTGCAGGGCCTCGTAGAGCGTCCGCGCGGCCTCGGCTCGCTCCACTCGTGGGGCAATCTTGCCCTTGCCATGGCACTGCGCGCACTGCGTCTCCAGCGCTTTGGCCGACGGTCGGCGATATCCGGCTTCGCCATGGCAGGTCGTGCACACGGGGACCCTCGTGTCGCCCTTCTTCTCCAACTCGAAATGCTGGCTCTTCTGGAACGCGACGAAGGGCCCGGAGTGGCAGGTGCCGCAGGTTGCGACAATGTTCCGCCGGTTCACCGGGCTCGAAGGATTGGCGCTGTTGAGGACATTGCGATGCGCCAGGAACGGTTCGAATGTTGACGCGTCACCGCCGTGGCACTTATCGCAGCCGACATTATTGCGGCTGTGCGCCGAGCGATCCCAGTCGGACAGGTGATCCAGCGCAGGGGCATCGGGCCTGGAGAAGTGGCAATCCGCGCAGCGGCTCTGCTGTGAGCTGGCTGGTCTGGCAAATCCAAGAAAGCAAAGCAACACGGCGCCAGCCGTGATACCGAATCGTGTCATCAAACCTCCCGCTGTCAGCGACACGCAAATCTTATACCCTTCGGTCGAGCGGAAAGCCTCATCGAGCCGTCTCTCTGCCGCCTGCGCAGGAGGACGAGGCGGCGCGGCGCTATTGTGTTCTGGTCGAAGCAAGGCATCATCGACGCGACCAAAGTGGTGCGGCTCGCGCTCGAAAACGCGGTGTCGGTCGCCGGCATACTGTTGCTGACGAAGCGACGATGACCGAGGTGGCTGCAAGAACAGCCTGTTGTCAATGAGGCTGCGTGAGACATGATGCGGGAGCGCCCGTGCGTTCGTTTGTCAACGGCAGGGCACGCCCCCGTTTCGGCGGCGGTTCCGTGAGGGTGACGACCTCGGCTGGTTCCCAAGGTCGCCGGGAAATCCGCGGCCGATACGACTTGACGGAGAGCGGCGAGGCAGCGTCCCTCGAGCGACTCGAATTCGACCCAGATGCGCTGGAGATCTCGTGATGGTCCGGATCAAGCACATCCTCTGTCCGATCGACTTTTCGGACTACTCGCGTCACGCCCTGGATCACGCGATTGCAGTGGCCCGTTGGTTCGGAGCCACTATCGTGGTCATGTACGTGCACCGGCTCAATGTGCCCACGTTTGCCGTGGGCCCGTTTATCGCGCCCCAGACATTTCAGCCGATCGTGCTCACCGACGCCGAACGCGCGCATCTGCTGCAGGGTATCGGCGACTTCGTCGCCAAAGACAAAGCCCAAGGAGCGCCGATCGAGATCCTGCTCGAGGAGGACGTGAACGTCGCGAACGCGATCGTGGCCAGGGCGCCCGCCCTAGGCGTCGATCTCATTGTCATCGGGACCCATGGTCGCTCCGGGTTCGATCGATGGGTGCTCGGTTCGGTTGCCGAGAAGGTTCTGCGAACGGCATCGTCACCTGTGTTGATCGTTCCACCTCGAACAGCCGTCGCCGTTCCAGTGGGCCCAGCGAGCATTCGTCGCGTCATCTGCCCCCTGGACTTCTCCACGACCGCGACACGAGCGCTGGAGTATGCCGCGTCGGTGGCCGCGCTGGCACAGGCCCGTCTCACCGTCGCGCACATCGTCGAGGTGCTGCACGAAGCGGGGGACGTGCCGCTCCCGGACTTCGATGCCTATCGCGCCGGCCGCTTCGAGGATGCACGCACGTCCATGGCGCAAGCTCTTTCGCCCGACGTGCGTCGCTTGGCTGCCGTTGACGAGCTACTTCTCGCGGGAAGGCCGTACCGCGAGATCCTGCGGCTCGCAGCGGAACAGCAAGCCGGCCTCATCGTGATGGGCGTGCACGGCCGGGGAGCGCTCGATCGGATGTTCTTCGGTTCGACGACGCAACACGTCGTTCGCCAAGCGACGTGCCCGGTGCTGACCGTACGCGAGAACTGAATCGACCCACAAGGTCTTCGAACAGGCGAGTTGTTCGCGCTGCATCCAGAGCCTAATCACGGCGTGACCACGTGGGTAGATCTTCCCTCGATAAAGTAGACACCTTCCGCCTAACCAGAGGAGGTGTCCCGTGCCGAGAGCCGGCCCCGCCGCGCCAGGCTGGAACATGCGGCTCAGTAGATTGACGTGCCACTCACTCAAGCCACACATGTAGGCCACGCGTTCGTGTACGATGAGCTTGAAGCGCGTCTTGATACCGCCCGACGGCGGCTGGCCGTATAGTTCGAAGAGCTCGCGAATCCGCCCTGGCGGTAGCCCATGCCGATCGTGCAGACATTCCTACAGCGCGTGCTCGGAGCGACCATGCTCGATCGTCGCACGTATGAGGGCGTGGAGGCGGATCGGCACGCGACCCTCCAGGCGCTCGCGGTCGTACTGTTGGCCAGCGTGGCCGGTGGGATTGGCGCGCTCGGTATCCGCCAGATGGGCTCAGCGAATGTGGTCGTTGGCGCAATCGGTGCCATGGTAGGTTGGGTTGCCTGGGCCACGCTCACTTACGTGATCGGCACGCGATTACTGCCAGGCCCTCAAACACAGGCGGATGTAGGCGAGCTACTCCGAACCACCGGATTCGCTGCAGCTCCAGGCCTGCTCCGAGTGTTCGGCGCTGTTCCCTCTCTAGGCCCCCTCTTGTATGTTGTTGCGTCGTTGTGGATGCTCCTGGCCATGGTCGTCGCGGTTCGCCAGGCGCTCGACTACACGAGCACTGCCCGCGCTCTCGCGGTCTGCGTCACCGGATGGGCGCTCTCGTTGATCGTGGCCGCGATCATTGGCAATGTCTTCGCCACGGCTGTCTCGTGAGCGCCCCCGCGCTTGAAATTTCTCAGACATCAGGAAAGTCTCAGTCCGCTCAGCAGATCTCATCTTCCGGTTCGTGCTCGAGCCACTCAACAGCAAGCTGGTTGTCGACCTCGGTGATCCCGGGCGCGTGCATAGCGGCGCGCTCGGCCGATTCGCGCTCGTGCCACGTCCTCACCCGGCCCGTGAGTGTGACCCTCGGTCCTGAAACGGTCACCTCGATGCCTCGTGCATCGACATCCGCGGTCATCTGCAGCGCGCGCAGGACCTGCCGCTCGATATTCGGAACGATGGACACGGGCCCCACTTGGACGCGGTTCACGACGTTCTTGATGCCTTTGATATGGCGCAGAGCTTTTTCGGCCACGGCACGCTGGAACAATGTCGGAACCGTCCCGGTGAGTGTCACGTGGCCGTTGTGAACGACGGCCTGGACCGTCTCCGGGAGCGTCGCGCGCAGATCGAGCGCGCGCGCCGCGTCGGCGGCGAGCTCGGGATCAGTGCGCTCGAGCCGAAGTCGCACCTGGATGTCATTCGCGACGGCGCGCACGCCGCGAACCCGTTTCGCGACGCGCTCCGCAGCAAGCTTGCCGGCATACGAGTCGATGAATCCTGTCATCGTGACGACCCCGTCCTTGGCGGTGACGCCGATGGCGCTCGCCTCGACTTGGGAGTCCCACGCAAGTTGCTGAAGGACGCTGTCACGAATACCAAGGTCAGTGTGTGTGAGCGACGTGGTTGTCATAGGAATCCTTTCAATGAAGGAATGGGCCTCGTCAGCACGGGCCACGTGGTCGCCGCGATGGCGGATCGGAATGCCCGACTCGAACGCGCGCGTCCACGACGGAGGCGCCGGTGGGTGTGACGATGACCGGGTTCAGATCGAGCTCGAGAATGTCGGGGCACACCGTGAGGAGAGCCGAGACTCGCAACAGCAGCTCACGTAACGCAGCTTCGTCGAGGGGTGGCGCACCTCGGAACCCCCGCAGCAGCGCGATGCCACGGACCTCGTCGAGCATGTCGCGTGCGGCGCGTTCGGTCAGCGGCGCCAACCGGCACGAGGTGTCGTGCAGCAGCTCGACCAGCGTGCCGCCGCTCCCGCAGACAACGACGTGCCCAAACGTCTGATCGAGCGTCGCGCCGATCAGCATCTCGACGCCCCCCTTCACCATGGGCTGGACCAGGATCTGCGTAATGTCAGGCCGTTTATCGAGCGCGTGGAACGCCCGCAGCAATGCGGGTTCATCCGTGAGGTCCGTGAAGATCGCGCGCGCCTCCGTTTTGTGCACGATTTCGGGGCCCGATCCTTTCAACACGACCGGAAAGCCGAGTTGGCGTGCCGCGCTCACTGCGTCGTCGCGATCGAGGACGATGCGGATGGGTGCTGCCGGGATGCGCGCCGCCTCGAGCAGCGCGGCACAATCGAGCGGTGACAGCCAACCGCCGCCGGCCTCGACCGCTTGAGCAACGATGGCCCGCGCGGCCTCCACATTGAGATCTGAGAAGACAGGCGGGTCGGCACCGGCTGGTCGATCGCGCCACTGGAGTACGCGACCGCGTGCGCCATGGCTCGAGCCGCCGATTCGGGAAACGTATAGCAGGGCACAGGAGCCAGAATCTCGGGCACGCCCGTCGCGCCGAAGAACGTGGCGAGCACCGGCTTCTTCGAAGCACGCGCGGTGTCCGCGATGGCACGCGCCACATCCGTGCTGCTCGTCACGAGTGGCGGAATGAAGATCGTCAGCAGACCGTCGATGCCGGGGTCCGCGAGGATCAACGGGATCGCCCTCCGATAGTCGCCGGCGGGCGCCGTCGCGAGCATGTCCACTGGGTTGCCGATACTCGCGGCAGCCGGGAGGAAGCTGCGCAGCGCGCTCATCGTGCCCGGTGCCAGCGGAGGCAATGTCAAGCCAAGGGCCTCGCAGGCATCGGCCGCGAGGATGCCTGGGCCGCCGGCGTTGGTCAGAATGGCCACGCGCGGGCCGGCGGGAAGCGGTTGGTACGCCAGCAGCCTCGCCACGTCGAAGAGCTCCTCGAGCGTTTCGGTGCGGATGACGCCGGCGTCACGGAAGAGCGCATCGACAACGGTGTCACTCGCGGCGAGTGCGCCGGTGTGCGAGGAGGCAGCCCTTGCTCCGGACCGGGATCGTCCCGCTTTGACGGCGACGATCGGTTTCCGCCGCGCCACCCGCGGTGCGATCTGTCCGAAGCGTTTCGGGTTCCCGAAGCTCTCGAGGTACAAGAGGATGACGCCGGTTTTCGGATCGTCGGCCCAGGTACTCGAGGAGATCGTTGCCGGACACGTCGGCTTTGTTGCCGACAGAGACGAAGCTTGAAATGCCGATATTGAGCTGTTGCGCGTACTCGAGAATGGCCAAGCCGAGCGCGCCGCTCTGGCTCGAGAACGCGATGGGACCGGCCGGTGGGAAGACCGGCGAGAATGACGCGTTGAGTCGGATCGCTGGGTCCGTGTTGACGAGGCCCATGCAGTTCGGGCCGATCATCCGAACACCCGCGGCCCGAGCCTTGTCGCGGAGCCGTGCCTCTTGCGCGCGCCCTTGCTCGCCTGTTTCGCCAAAACCGGCGCTGATGACGATGACCGCGGGGACACCCTTCGCGATGCAATCGTCGAGTGCGCGGTTCGACGGCCTCCGCGGGCACGGCAATAACCACCAGATCGACGTCGCCCGGTATGTCCCTCACCGTTGGATACGCGCGAATCGATTCGATCTCCTGAGCCTTTGGGTTGACTGGAACAGTTCGCCCGCGAAAGCCGCCCGCGGCGAGGTTGTGGAAGATTTCCGAACCGATTCCGCCGCGACGCCGTCCAGCGCCGACAACCGCCACCGTCCTCGGTTCAAAGAACGGGCGCAAGGAGTTGGATCCGATGAGCGTGACCGATGGGCTGTCCGCTGTTACGACAGCACCGCGAGCACTTTTGGAGGCATTCATTGGTTGATACTCGATATCTGTCCGATGACGTGCACGCGGCCGGCCATTCCTGGCACCCACCAACCTCCCGACAAAATGTCACGCGTTCACGCCGATGCTCGCCAACCGGACGAGCGCGAGTGTCGTTGTGAACACTTTAGGCGCCGAAAGATAGAACGCATAGTTGTACACCGCGTTTCCGATAGGAATGCACGGGCCGCGCCAGGTCAGGGCGAACGGAAACCAGGCAGGACTTGAAGGCTCTACCCGGTAGCCGGATGGCCAGCCGCGAGTAATTTCGCTGGCGACGCGCGAAAAACCCCACGAGAGCGATGTGACCTGCGCGATCGTTCAAGCAGGGGCAAGTGAGCGAAAGGTACGGCGGTTGCTGCGGTACCTTGGCAGTGCTAGTTGGAAGGGAGGTCGCAAATGAACGCCAAGAATGAACTCACCCTGTTCGAGCCGGGCGCGTTCGTGCGGCGCGTATTTCCGGACTTCGAACGGCTTTTCAACGAGGGCAGCGGGCTGCCGTTCTGGCGGGTACGTCATGGGTTCGAGTTTCCATGGGTGCCGGAAATGGAGGTATTCGAGCGTGACAACCGGCTCACCGTGCGTCTCGACGTGCCGGGGTTGAAGAAGGAAGAGATCTCGGTGAAGGTGATCGAGAACGGCCTCACGATCGAAGGTGAGCGGAAGCATGAGACAGAGGAGAAGAAGAACAACTGGTACACGAGCGAGCGGGCATATGGGAGGTTCTTCCGGCTGGTTCCGTTGCCAGAAGGGGTGAAGGCCGCCGAGGTGAAGGCCACGTTCAAGAACGGCGTGCTCGAGATCGCGATTCCTCGTGCGGCTGGTGCCGTCGAGCCACTGACTTACAACGTGGAGATTCACGGGGAAGAGGAGAAGAAGGGTGCTGCAAAGCCCGCCTAGAGAGTGGCAGTCTGCGTGTGGACAGGCAATCGGTCAGAAGTCAGTGCTAAGCAGTCGGAAGGGGCGCGGGTTCGGGCTCCGCGCCCCGTAACATGTACCGGCTTGTCACGAGTCCATCCGTGAACACTACCGCATCTCATCAGACAGTCAAGCAACCTGCGTGGCACGCCATGTCACGTGCTGACGTCTTCAACGCGCTTCGGACGACGGCTGACGGCCTGACCGTGGCGGACGCACAGGCGAGGCTGGCTGCGGCTGGGCCCAATTCGATCCCTCGCGCGCCGGCGGCATCGGCTTGGCGTGTTCTTCTCACGCAATTCCAGAGCGTCGTCGTGCTCTTGCTCGGTGCTGGATGCGCGATCGCGATGCTCACGGGCGATGTAGCAGACACGGTCGCGATTGCCGCGGTGCTCGTGCTGAATGTCGGGCTGGGCTTTGGGATGGAGATTCGGGCGAATCGTGCGGTAGAGGCGCTGACGCGGCTCGAAGCGCGTCGTGCGACCGTCCTACGTGATGGTCTCCCTCGTGACATCGATGCGCGCGAGCTCGTGCCCGGAGACATCCTGCTGCTCGAGGCTGGCCAGTCAGTGCCTGCCGACGCACGTCTGCTCGCCGGCACCGAGCTGAGGGTCGTCGAAGCGACGCTCACCGGCGAATCGGTCCCGGTGTCGAAGCACGCCGACGCAGTCGTCGACGTGAGCGCGTCGTTGCCGGAGCGGCTGAACGTGGTGTATGCGGGCACGTCTCTGGCGTCCGGGGCAGGTCGCGCGGTAGTTGTTGCAACGGGCGCGAACACCGAGCTCGGCAACATCGGCCGCCTCGTCAGTGTCACTGAGGTGCAGAGGACACCACTCGAGCGGAGGCTGGATGCGCTCGGGCGACAACTCGTGTGGGTCGCCCTGCTTGTGGGTGCCGCGACGGGCGTGCTCGCCTGGATGCACAACGCCGCAGCCTCCGTGGTCCTGCAGGCCGCTATCGCGCTCGCGGTCGCGGCCGTGCCGGAAGGGCTTCCCGCAGTGGCGACGATCACGCTCGCGCTTGGCGTCCATCGCATGGCGCGCCGCCGGGCGCTCGTGCGGCGCCTGCCCTCGGTCGAAACGCTTGGAGCAGTCACGGTGTTGTGCACCGACAAGACCGGCACCCTGACAGCAGGCGCCATGACCGTGACGGAGCTGCACGTGGCCAACCGGGACTACCGCGTGACCGGAACCGGGTACGCCCCCACCGGGGAGTTCTTCTTGAACGACCGAGGCGTTGCGTGTCAGGTTGATGCTAGCCTCACACTGGCGCTTCGCATTGGCGCCACGGTCAACCGTGCGGATGCGGTGCTCACCGAAGCAGGGTGGGCGCCCCGCGGGGATCCGACGGAGGCTGCCCTCATTGTGGCAGCCCGAAAGGCGAGCATCGAGCGCGCCGACATCGTGCGGGACCTTCCGGAGGTTGGGGAAGTGCCGTTCTCGAGCGAGCGCAAGCTGATGGCGACGTTCCACCGTGTGGCGGCGGCCCCTTCCCTCATCGCGTACGTCAAGGGAGCACCCGGCAAGGTTCTGGAACTGTGCTCGCGTCGGCAGATCAACCGCGACGTCGTGCCGCTCGACGATGTTACACGCGACGCCGTGATCGAGGTGAATCGCAGAATGGCGGAACGCGGGCTGCGCGTGCTCGCCCTGGCGCACGGCACCGTTGTCCGACCCGAGGAATCCGCGCTCGAGGATCTGACGTTTGTCGGCCTCGTCGGGATGAACGATCCACCGGCGCCTGGCGTGAAGGAAGCGATCCGCGCGTTCCAAGAGGCGGGCATCGCGACCGTGATGATCACGGGCGACCAGGGTGGAACAGCGCAGGCGATTGCACGTGACCTCGGGCTGGCCACCGGCGCAGAGCCACTCGATGGCCGTCATGTCGACGCGATGTCGGACGACGAGCTGCAGGCACGCCTAGCGCAGGTCGCCGTGTTCAGCCGAACCAGCCCTGAGGCGAAACTCCGGATCGTTTCCGCTTACCAGAAGCGGGGTGACGTCGTCGCGATGATTGGAGACGGCGTCAATGACGCCGCGGCGCTGAAGAAGGCTGACGTTGGGGTCACGATGGGGGGCCGCGGGACAGATGTCGCACGTGAGACTGCCGCGGTGGTGCTCGAGGATGACCGATTCGAGACGATTGGGGTTGCGATCGAGGAGGGGCGGATTGTCTTCGACAACATACGGAAGTTCGTCTTCTATCTTTTCAGCTGTAATCTCGCGGAGATCTTCGTGCTGCTCGGTTCGAGCGCTGTCGGACTGCCGCTACCCCTCGAGCCGATTCAGGTCCTCTGGCTGAATCTGGTCACCGATACCGCGCCTGCGCTTGCCCTTGCGCTGGAGCCGGGCGAGCCCGGCGTCATGCGTCGTCCGCCACGCGACCCAGCGGCCGCGATCGTCTCGTGGCCCTTCATGAGGCGCATTGCCCTTTATGCCGTTCTCATCGCAGCCTCGACGTTCGCAGTCATCGTGTGGGGCCAGATAGCTGAGATTCCGACCCGCCGCGCCATGACGATGAACTTCATGGCGCTGGCGTTCGCGCAGTTGTTCCATCTTGGCAACGCGCGCGATGAGGGGCCGGTGGTGAGACCGCAACGAGCCTTTGCGAATCCCGCAGCGCTAGCGGCGGTCGCCATCGTTGTCGGTCTTCAGCTCGCGGCGGTGCATGTGGGTCCGGTCGCTGAGCTCCTGCACGTTGAGGCGCTCACAGGACTTGAGTGGGCGATCGTGGTGGGCGCGAGCATGATTCCGGGAGTAATCGGGCAGGCATTCAAGACATTTGAGACCGCACGCGATCGCTCTGCTCGCAGCCCGTTGAGGACGAGAATTTGATGAGCGAGGACGTCTCCGGGGACCGGCAACGGACCGCCGGCCCCGGATGCCTTGGTACGGAAATCCTACTGGGCAATGACCGCAAGCTGTCTGTGCAGAGTGGCTACCGCGTTCGCTTGCTTGGCGGAGTCACGCGACAGCGCAATCAGTCGATCGCAGTGTGCGGCGGCCATGGCGACGCGTGTTCCCCTGTACGCGTGCGCCATCGCCACGTGTTCGTCGGCCGCTGCGGAGTACTTTCTCGCCAGAGTCAGGAAATACTCCTCGATCCCGCGATGATCGGCGGGCGTATTCGCTTCGGCCGCGAGAGCTCTAAGTTCTGGCTTGGTCGGTGCCGCCGCGCTGGCGCCCCCTTCGAAGCGGGCAGCACCACGGGGTATGGTGGATCGGCTGCCGGCCGCCAGTGCCTCATGATGCGCCGCGAGCTCCCTGAGGATCGTCGCTGATTGCGCGTTCAGCTCGGCCAGGCGGGCGAAATGCGATCTCGCGCCTGTCGTCACCTGACGATTCGGATTGCCGCCGAACGCCAGCGACATTGCCTTATGCCGCTTGGCGTCGGCGGCATACTGCTTCGCCAGCGCGGAGAAGTGCGCGCTGAGACGCGCGTGGCCGGCAGGTTCCCCACGGGTGACGAGCTGCTGCACCTCCAGCGCGTTCAGGACCTCCGGTGGCTCCGTTCGGGAGTCGGCGCCTGCCGCGAGTGTAAAGCCCACAAACGCACCCATCGCGAGTGCACGGACGTAGATGGTTCTCATGACGCACAACCCTTCTCTTGGCAATGTCTTGGCTCAAAAGCCGCCCAGTTCGTGCGCAAGAGCAGTGCCACGCAAGCTTGCGAGGCAAGGCCACGAATTGCTGAACTCGAAAAGCGGACCTGCTCTCGCCCACACGTGACGTGAGGGATATCTCACGGCGCTGCGGAAAATGTCCTGACGGCTACGGTCCGAACCTCCGTTGGACGCCGAGTGTGATTGGCGCTCCGCTTGCACCCATCTCGACGGTGAGAGACACTCGATGAAACTGTCGGTTCTGGCGCTTGATTACGACGGCACGATCGCCGGGAGCAACGGGATCGATGCCTCGGTGCGCGACGCGATTGCAGTCGTGCGGGCTAGCGGTATTGTCGTCCTGTTGGTGACCGGCCGAATTCTTGAGGAGCTCCGGCTGGCCGCGGGTGATCTGCACTTCGTAGACGGAGTCGTGGCCGAAAACGGGGCGATCGTGCATTTCCCGAATAGCGATCACACGTCTGCCCTGGCGCCATTGGTTCCCAGCGTGTTCCTGTCAGACCTTCAACGACGGGGTATCCCGTTCCATGCGGGGCAGTGCCTGGTGGACGCAGACGCGAACGACAGCCCGCGGCTCCTTGACGCGATCAGGGTGCTCGAGCTGCCGCTGGTGCTCGCCTTCAATCGCGGTCGGGTCATGATCCTTCCGCAGGGCGTCAGTAAGGCGACAGGGCTGCAGACGGCGCTCGACATGCTGCGGCTTTCACCACGAAACACGCTGGCCATCGGCGACGCGGAAAACGACCACGAGCTGTTGCGGCTCTCTGAAATAGGAGCCGCCGTCGAGTGGGGAAGCCCTGCGCTGCGCGCCGCTGCGGATTCGATCGTGACGGGGACTGGTCCAGCCGCTGTGGCGCAGTACTTGTCTCCGCTGGCGGCGACCAGATCGCTGCCGAAGCCGGCCAAGGCGCGTCGCCGACTACGCCTCGGGCACACAGAGGATGGGCGTGAGTTCTCGCTCGCGGTGAGGGGTCGGAATGTGCTGGTGGCTGGTGACGCGAAATCGGGAAAGTCTTGGGTGGCCGGACTCTTGTGCGAGCAGTTGATCCTGCAAGGGTACTGCGTCTGTGTGATCGATCCGGAAGGCGACTATGCGTCGCTCGAGGCCCTTCCCGGCGTCAGCGTGCTTGGAGGCGACGATCCGCCACCCACGCCGCGCCAGCTCCTGCGCGCACTCCGGCACCCGGACCAAAGCGTGGTGGTCGACCTGTCGCGCCTTCCGCAGGACGAGAAGATTGAGTACATCCGGGCGGTGCTGCCGGCGCTGAACGTCATGCGGCGTCGCACGGGCTTGCCACATCGCATTGTCGTAGACGAGGCGCACTATTTTCTTCATGGTGCCGATGCGAATCATCTCCTCGATCTCGAATTGAACGGATACACGGTCGTGACGTACTGTGCCTCGCATCTGCCCCCGGAGCTCCTCGCTGCCACGGACGTGATGATCGTGACCTGTGAGTCGAATCCGGCGGAGGTCGACGCACTATGTCGATGCTGCGCCAAGTGCGAACACGTTGACGCAGTGAAGTGGCGCGCGTTACTCGGGCACTTGCCGCTCGGACAGGCGGTTGCGCTGCCAATCACCGAAGAAGCCGGCGGCGTCGTGCGGTTGTTCACGATTGGCCAACGCTTCACGCCTCACGTTCGACATCGCCAGAAGTATGTGGATGTGCCCGTGACTGAGCACCGCGCCTTTGTCTTTTCCGCAGAGGGCCACGCCCCGTTTCGGCGCGTGCGCACGCTGAGGGAGTTCGTGGCGGAGATTGAGCGTGCGCCTGCCGCCACGGTCGGAGGGTACCTCCAGCGCGGCGACTTCTCACGGTGGATTCGAGACGTATTCGGCGATCATGCCCTCGCCGGCGAACTGCACGAGCACGAGCAGCGATTCCGGCAGGGTGAAGACCTTGACGCTGTCCCGGAGGTCGCGAGTGCCATTCGCGGCCGGTACGACTTAACGGAAAACGGCGAGGCCGCGCCTCTCGGGCTCCACCCTGAATTTGCCCCAGACGTTGTAAAGGCTATCTGACGTTTCAGATCAAGCACATCCTGTGTCCGCCCTACCTGTTAGCGGCGACCCTTGCCACGAGCAGTCCAGCGCCATAAGCGGCGAGCGCGACGATCGCCCCGAGGGCAAGTGTCTCCAGTCCGGTTCGCCACCAGCGATCGCGGGTCGCGATGCCGCGAAGGCAGCCGAACACGAAAAGACACACGAAGGTCAGCCCAGTCGACCAGGCAAGACGGCCCTCGGCTGCGACCGGAAGCAGGTACGGCAACAGCGGCACGGCTCCAGCACAAATGAAAGCCAGAAGCGTGGCGAGCCCGTGCTTCCAGGGGTAACTTTCGAGTTCTGGCAAGCCGTCGGCCTCGCGCGCGCGCTCGTCCGCACGGATGGCGAGCAGATTGCCGACACCCATGGACACGCCGTCCGCAGCGAGATTGGCCGCGCCGATGACCAATACCGCGATCTGTGTCAGCGAGCCTCCCGCGACTCCACTCACGACGGCAAACGTCGTGATGAGGCCATCGTTAGCGCCATAGACGAGATCGCGAATGTAGTGCCTTGCGATGCCCGTGACATCGCGCGGCTCGACGTGAAGGGACTCGCGCCGCACCCGCTAGCCCTGAGGGAGGTACAGCAGCACCGGGACCTGCACCAGCGTGAGCACGCGGTAGGCCGTTGCCCCTGGTGCGTTGCCCCTGTCGGGGCGCGCCCGACGGCCAAGTACGAGAATCGGTTGCCGGCCCGGCGAAGGCAGAACCGACTCGGCCAATCGCTCGGCGAGCCGGCCCGACTCGACTCTCAGCTGGATGGGAACATCCGCGCCAAGCCCATGCATCGCTACAGTGAGCTCGCGCCGTGCAGTTTCCACGCGGCTTGTGGTCGCGGCTTCCGCGTGGGCACGCCATCGGTCGATCACTGGCATCGCTGGTACAACATGAACGAGCTCGACTGAGGTGTTGAGGGCGTTGGCCAGCCGGCAGGCGGCGGCCCCGGCGTCCAGCGCCGGCTCTTCAAACTCAATGCCCGCGACCACTGGGCCGGTCCCCGTCAAATCGAGAGTGTCGGGGAAAGGCGGCGTCCAGGAGCCAGGGACTGCGAGCACGGAGGCGTGCGCAGACCTCAGCACCCCCTCAGTCGTTGATCCAAAGAGTGCCCGCCCGGCGCCAGACATGCCGTGCATGCCCATCACGATCACGTCCACCTGTTCGCGCTGCGAGATATCGCAGATCACGTCGGTGGAGCGGCCCGCCACCACGTGGTGAATCGGGCTCCAGTCGCCAGTCGGCGAAGCGGTCAGCATGAATCGGCCAAGCTCCTCTCGCGTTTCGCCCGTGAGATCGATACCGCTCGCCTCCGCTGCGGCATGGAGCAGCGGGTCTTCCGCGTGCAGCACGTGCAGCACGGCGTGACACTGCTTCGCGAGGCGCGCGGCAAAGGTCAGCGCGACACGCGATGGTTCCGAGAAGTCCACCGCGGCAAGAATCGAGCGTGGAGGGATCATGAGCGGTCCTGCGCCTCCTGCGAGCCGTCGTTATGGGCAAGTCGCGAAACACATGCCGCCATCCGACAGGCGCGAATGTTGCTTTATTCTGTCCCAACGGCACTGGGGCGTGCGAAATAGCGGGGAAGTTTCCCAACGCCGCGAAATTTTCCCCAATAGGGTCCAAAACATGGCGAAGCCGACACTGCTGATCGTTGATGACGAGAAACTGGTTCGCTGGTCTCTTCGCGAGCGTCTGGAGCACGAGGGCTACGTGGTGCTCGAGGCAGGAACAGCCGCCGCGGGGCTCGAGCAAGCCACAAGCGGCGTCGATCTCATCCTGCTCGACTACCGCTTGCCGGATAGCGACGGTCTCACGGTGCTCCGCCGAATCAAGGCACAGACGCCGGATACTCCGGTCATTCTGATGACCGCGTTCTCGACAGTGGAAAATGCCGTCGACGCGATGAAACACGGCGCCTATCACTACGTGAACAAGCCGTTCAATCTCGACGACGTCGCGGTGATCGTGGAGAAAGCGCTCGAAACCAGCCGGCTGCGGCGTGAGGTGCGCACTTATCGGAGTAGCCAAGGTCGCGAGTACAGCTTCGACGCCATCATTGGCGAGGCGCCGACCATGGTAGGCGTCAAGACGCTCCTGGCGCGCGTGGCGGGAAGTCCAGCCTCGACGGTGTTGCTGACGGGCGAGACCGGGACCGGTAAAGATCTCGCGGCGAAGGCGATTCACTACAGCAGCGATCGCGCGGCAAAACCGTTCGTGAACATCACGTGCTCCGCGCTCCCGGAACAGTTGCTCGAAAGCGAGCTCTTCGGACACGAACGGGGCGCTTTCACCGACGCCCGGCAACAGAAACGAGGACTGTTCGAAACCGCTGACGGCGGCACTATTTTCTTGGATGAGATCGGCGAGATGACGCCGGGGCTCCAGGCGAAGCTGCTGCGGTTTCTCGAGGACAAGACCTTCAAGCGCGTCGGTGGTCTGGCGGACATTCGTGTCGATGTCCGCGTGGTCGCGGCGACCAATCGCAATCTCGAAGACCAGGTGAAGACCGGGAAGTTCCGAGAGGACCTCTTCTATCGCCTTCAGGTGATGCCGATCCTGTTGCCGCCGCTGCGTGAGCGTCGCGGCGATGTGCGCCTGCTGGCACAGTGGTACGTCGATCGGTACAACTGCGAGTTCAAGAAGCACGTTCGCGGTATCACGCCAGCGGCGATGACGGTCCTCGAGCAGTACCGGTGGCCGGGTAACGTTCGAGAGCTTCGCAACGCCATTGAGCGAGCCATGCTGCTCGTCGATCATGAGTGGCTCCAGCCAGAGGACTTCGGCGCGCTCTCACGCAGCGACGCGAACGCGACGTTCAAGCTTCCGGCTGACGGCGTGAGCCTCGAAGAGGTGGAACGCCAGCTTCTCGTCCAGGCCTTGGAGCGCTCGGCTGGCAACCAGACGCACGCCGGCCAGTTGCTCGGCATCAACAGGGACCAGGTGCGCTATCGAATCGAGAAGTTTGGGCTGACAAGGCCACTGCACGAGAAAGCAAATACTGGCGCCGTTGTTGGAGTGTGAGAGCCCGACGGCCCCGAACGAGAGGTGTGACATGTCCCTGCGGCTCAGCGCGACAGCGATCTTGGTGACGCTTGTCGTGGGATCCGGCCATCCGTCGGCCCAGAACCCAACACTCAAGACAGCCATGCGGAGCAAGCTCGCGAACACGCGGCCCCTCCTAGAGGCGATCGTGACAGCTGACTTCGCGGCGATCGCCCGCTCCTCGCAGGCGCTCAGCCGAATTAGTAACACCGAAATCATCTCGTGGCAGTCCGCCGCACAGACGGAGTATCTCAAGCAGGCCACATTGTTCATGCTGTCGGTTCAGGGTTTAGGCGTAGCCGCCGCCGATCGAGATATCGAGGCGGCGTTGCGCGAGTACACCAACCTGGTCTCCAGCTGCACGCGGTGTCACGCACATGTTCGGAAGTCTCGTGCTATCTCATTCGAGGGGCTCAGTCCATCAACTGGCGTGACCGGGACGCGACTGCGTTGACGACTCGAATGCAGTGGTAGGCCTGAGACACCGCCAAGCGCTAGTCTAAGACCCGTTTCCTCGAAGGAACAGTCTCCACCGGAGACTCCGGGACCGTCACCGGCGGATGAACGGGCAACACAATCGTCACGCAGGTCCCGCCCTCGACGGGCCAATCGAGGGTCAGCGACCCGCCGTGCAGTTCGGCGCTCCGGCGGGCGATTGGAAGCCCGAGCCCGCCTCCGCGGGCCTTAGTCGTAAAAAACGGGTCGCAAATGCGCTCCCGGATTTGTGCGGACACTCCGGGTCCATTGTCGCGGACTTCAACGATCGCTGTCTCGCCGCGTCGCAGCACTCGGATTGTGACGCGGCCTGTCCCGCCCAGCGCCTGCGCCGCGTTGAGCATCAGATGCAGGATCGCGGCCCTGATCATCTCGTCGTCTGCGGTGAGTCCGATATCATCGCCCTCGACGACGATCTCCAGCGATTGGCCCAGAGGGTCTCGACGAGTGATCGCGATGGCGTCGTTGACGAGGGCCCGGAGCTCAACGGCACCGAGCCGCGGCGGCCGCGGGCGCGCGAACATCATCAGGTCGTTGATCAGTTCGCTCAGGGCGTCGATTCGAGCGACCATGTCGCGCATCACCGGCAGCTCGCCGTCATTGGACGCGCGGCGCGATATCAGGATCTGCATTGCACCCTTAATACCGGCAAGGGGGTTTCGGACCTCGTGAGCCACGACCGCCGCCATCTCTCCGACGCGTGCGAGCCCAGCCTGGTGCAGCAATCTCTCTTCCGCGACTTTGCGTGCCGTGATATCTGCGCGTATCGCGATGTACTGGTACGGCTTGCCGCGTTGGTTCAGGAACGGCACGATGGTGGTGTCTACCCAGTAGAAGTGGCCGTCCTTGGCCCGATTGCGAATCTCCCCGTGCCACACCCTGCCGTTGGCGATGGTTCGCCAGAGCTCACTCATGAAATCCTTCGAGTGGTAGCCCGAGTTGATGATGCGGTGGTCTTGTCCGAGCAGCTCCTCCCGCGTGTAGCCTGAGATCTCGCAGAACTTGTCATTGACATACGTGATGCGGCCAGCCACGTCGGTCGTCGCTACGATGGCGGCGTGATCGAGCGCGCGCTTGAAGTCCGCGAGCTGCTCGACATGCCGCAGCGCGGGTGGCTGCATCGCCTTTAGCCGCATCAGGAACCTACGGAACAGCGACACAGGCAGTCTCAGCCTGCCGTCGACCATCTGAGGCTCTGGCCGATCGTCGGTATACTTGACCGATGCCGGCAGCCACTCTCTTGGTCGTTGACGATGAATCCTTGCTGCGCTGGTCGCTGCGAGAGCGGCTCGTGCAGGAAGGCTACGACGTCGTGGAGGCCGGGTCGGCCGAAGAGGCCATTGCCAAGTCGGCAGACGGCATCGACCTGGTACTGCTGGACTTCAAGCTGCCTGACGGCGACGGCATCTCCGTGCTCCGGCGAATCAAGGAGCGGACGCCCGACACGCTCGTCATCCTCATGACCGCCTTTTCGACGATCGAGAACGCCGTCGAGGCGATGAAGCTCGGCGCCTTTCACTACGTCAACAAGCCGTTCAACCTCGATGAGGTCGTGCTCTTGGTCGACAGCGCGCTGGAAACCAGCCGCCTTCGCCGGGAGGTGCGCGCGCTTCGCAGCAGCCAGGGGCAGGAATACGGGTTCGACGCGGTGATCGGGGCGTCGCCCGCGATGCAAAACATCAAAGCGCTTCTGGCCCGGGTGGCGGCGAGCCCGGCTTCGACGGTGCTGCTGACAGGGGAGACCGGTACCGGCAAGGACCTGGTCGCCAAGGCTATCCATTACAACAGTGGCCGCGCGGCGCGGGCATTCGTCAACATCACATGTTCGGCGCTCCCTGAGCAGTTGCTCGAGAGCGAGTTGTTCGGACACGAGCGCGGTGCGTTCACCGATGCGCGGCAGCAGAAGCGGGGCTTGCTCGAGACAGCGGACGGTGGCACTGTCTTCCTGGACGAAATTGGGGAAATGACGGCGGCGCTCCAGGCGAAGCTTCTTCGTTTCCTCGAAGAGAAGACATTCAAGCGGGTGGGCGGCCTCAACGACGTCCGCGTGGACGTGCGAGTGGTGGCCGCCACGAATCGCGATCTGGAGGAAGAGGTCAAGGCCGGGAAGTTCCGGGAGGATCTGTTCTATCGCCTTCAAGTGATGCCCATTCCTTTGCCTCCGCTGCGTGAGCGACGGGGCGATGCCGTGATGTTGGCGAACTATTTCATCGACCGCTTCAACCGCGAGTTCCGCAAACGCGTGCGAGGGCTCTCCCCGGCCGCTGCCGACCTGCTAGAGCACTATCAATGGCCGGGCAACGTCCGGGAGATGCGCAACGCCATCGAACGAGCCATGCTGCTCGTCGATCGTGAATGGCTCGAACCTAGCGACTTTTCGACGCTGACTCGAACGGTCACGCCAACACAGTTCCGCCTGCCCCCGGAGGGCGTGAACCTCGAAGAGGTCGAACGGCAACTGTTGACTCAAGCCCTCGAACGCGCCGGGGGCAATCAGACCCAGGCCGCCCAACTCCTCGGCATTAACAGAGACCAGGTCCGCTACCGCATTGAGAAGTTCGGTTTCAAGGCGTAGGCCCGACCTGCTCATGCGCTGGCTGTCTTGACCGGCTGGCGCGCGGCCACTTCCACTGCCGTCTCCGGCTTGTGAGCGGTGACGGCAGTCTGCTTGAGCGTCAGGACCGGACACGATGCTGTCCGCACGACCCCTTCGGCGACGCTTCCAATGATCAAGTGCGCCATGCCGGTGCGGCCGTGTGTGCCCATGACGATCAAGTCAACGTCGCGGTTCGTCGCGTAATCGACGATCGCCGAAACGCCATGGCCAAAGACGACGTCCCAGACATCGCCGGTGTGTGCTCGTTCGCTGAGCTGCGCCCTCGCCTCTGTCAGTAAGGCAGTCTTCAGGGCCGGCGCGGACGTTATATACGCCTCCGGCACAAGACCATGGACTAACAACGGATCCTCGAGCACGTGCACTAACAAGAGCGATGCGCCAACGCGCTGCGCGAGAGTGCGCGCATACGCAAGAGCTTCGTCCGATGTCGGACTGAAATCCATGGGGACGAGGATGCGGCTGATACGAGTGCGCATGGCACACCTCCTGTCTGCGTTCAAGTTCACGCCACCCGCGACGTGGCCACCTCGTCGCGGCGCACGCGGGTTGAATCTGAGACGGCCGCAGAACGCACGGTCAGTACGGGGCAAGTCGCGGTGCGGACGACGTGCTCTGCGACGCTGCCGAGCATCAGGTGCGCGATGCCTCTGCGTCCGTGAGTACCCATCACGATGAGATCGTTGGCGTGATCCTGCGCGTACTGGACTATCTGCTTTGCCGTCAACCCGGTCACGATTTCGGTCGTCCCCTGAAAGCGCTTCATTTCGACCGCATTCATACGGTCTGCCAGACGTGTCTCGGCGTCTAGCAACGCTATCTCCCGAAGGTCTTGCGGTTGGGGGACGTAGACTTCCGGAGCGTAAGTCGCAGCGATGTAGGGATCTTCGAAGACGTGAAGAAGATGAAGCGAGGCGCCAAGATTCTCGGCGAGGGTCTTCCCATAGACCAGCGCCGCGTCCGACGCCTCGCTGAAGTCAGTCGGCACGAGAATGCGTGTGATGTTGCGCGTCATGATCGCCCTCCTATGTTGAGCGGCACTGCGAACGGTCGACGACCATATCAGCATGGCCCGTACCAAGTGCCGAACGCGTTCGAAGGCGGCATCCGCTTGTTCGCATCACCGTCGGCCCATTGCTGCCTTGGGGGATTTGTCGAGACGATGTGGAAGGGTCCCTTGTCACGGGGCGGGTCTTACGTCGGGCGACGTCTCGCATAAGTCGCACGAACCCCAGACTCTCCCAGTGCGGGCACGTTTCGCAGTCTGATTGCGTGATTGGAACGCGACCTTCCGCGCGGACGCACAGCCAGAGTCTTGGAGGTTGCCCTTCCTTGGCGGCCCCAGACCCCGGGTCGCCAATCCGGCTCCAGCCGCAGTTCCACGGGGCCTGGGGAGCGGTGGTGCTGAAGTTAGGCATAAGAACCTCGTCGTACCTCGACGTCGCAATGACGGCGACCTGTGGGCACACCGCCGACGGCGCTAGGCGGTTGTCAGTGCCTGCAGGCTCTCGAACGCCGTTTGGACGCCCGCCTTCTGCGCTTCGACCACGCGCCGCGCCTCCGGTGACAGCCCCCCGTTGAGCGCGACCGCGCACGTCGCCAGCGCCGCGCGCTCGCCGCGTTCCGCCTCCACGAGAATCGCGTGATCATGGTCGGCAGCGAGGTGGTCCTTCACGGCCATCCACGCGCGGTGCAGCGCCGCGATCCTCGATCCGTCTCCTTCGGGCGCGATACCCCCAAGCCACACCGCATGTGGGAGGAGCTCCATCACGTACTCATGGCGCTTGGACGCGATCTTCCGAAAAAGCTCCTGCAGCTCCGGGGCGCGAGCGTGATCGGCGGCCCACTCGAACCCCCGTGCGGCATCCCTGCAGGTCACAATCAATTCGTGCAAGACGACTCGTTCGTTTGGCTCAGGTATGGCCGTCCTCCCGGGGGAGGACGCCGACAGAGCCTGCAGGCGCTCGTACGCCGTGTGCACGCCCGCCTGTTGCGTTTCGATCACGTCACGCGTCCCCGGTGGCAGCATCCCGTTGATCGCATCGTCGTACGTGGCCAGCGCCGCGCGCTCGCCGCGTTCCGCCTCCACGAGAATTGCGTGGTCGTGGTCGGGAGCGAGGCGATCCTTCACCGCCATCCACGCACGGTGCAGCGTCGCGGCACGCGATCCGTCTCCCTCAGGGGCACCCCCGAGCCTCTGTGCATGCGGGAGGAGGTCCATCACGTACTGATGGCGATCGGCAGCGATCTTCCGGAAAAGCGCCTGTAGCTCCGGGTCGCGAGCGTGATCGGCGGCCCACTGGAACCCACGTGCGGCGTCCCGGCACGTCACGATCAGCTCGTTCAAGACGACTCGTTCGTTTCGCTCAGCCATCGCGTCCTCCCGTCAACGGACCGTTAGTGCAATGGCGCGGCCATCTCCGGAGAAGTGCCATGAGGACTGCGGCTCAGAGAGGTGGGCAGTACGCGGTAGGCTGTAAGCAGTGGGCAGAAGGGGGTTTCGAGGGTCGGCTCCGTCCCTTCCGCCTGATACGGCCGGGGTTGCTACGCATGGGGAATTTCTCACGTCAATGCGGGATGTTTCGCTGACCCACCGGGCGTCCCTTGACTCCTGATGCCCCACCGATCAAGATGCGGCGACGAACGCGGAAATGAACAGCGAATCCTACTGGACGACTTCGGCAAAGTGTTTGAAGTCTTTCCCTCGACGAATCCTGGAGGCCCCGATGCTTCGCACGCAGTGCTTCACGGTCGGTCTTGTTCTCCTCGCGGCGGTCGCCGGAGCGCAAACGCCCGCCGCGATCGAACAAGGTCAGAAGGTCTACGCCGCCCAGAAGTGCAACGTTTGCCATGCTGTCGCGGGCGTGGGGAACAAGCGGGGCGCATTGGACGGCGTGGGTTCGAAGCTATTGGCCGACGAGGTCCGGCAGTGGATCGTGAACGCACCGGAGATGACCGCCAAAACGAAGGCCGAGCGCAAGCCAGTCATGAAAGGGTACCCAAGTCTGGCCAAGGACGACCTCGACGCGCTCGTCACCTACCTACTAAGCCTGAAGAAACCGTAACGATGGGTCGCTGACGTGCGCACGCCGATCCACGTTCCGACCGCCGTTCGGAATCCCGTTTCTCTACTGGGCATGGCCATCGCTACAGCGATGGCGGTGGTGTTTCTTGTTTTTGTGCTTCTGGATGTCCTCGGCTATGTCGGGAATCCCTATCTTGGCCTGCTCGTCTTCGTCACCATCCCGGCCATTTTCTTGGTCGGCTTGCTCCTGATCCCGTTCGGGGCGTGGTGGCGCTCCCGGCGAGGTCAGCAGGGTCCGGATATGGCCGAGTGGCCTGTGATCGATCTCCGGAGCCCCCGTCAGCGGACGGTGCTCGTGAGCGCGTTTGTTCTCACGTTAGTCAACGTCGTCATCGTGTCGATGGCGGCCTACGGCGGCGTGCACTACATGGAATCCTCGGAGTTCTGCGGGCAGGTCTGCCACACGACGATGGAGCCCGAGTTTGTGGCACGTCAGGTGTGGCCGCACGCCAAGGTCGAGTGCGTCGGATGTCATGTCGGACCTGGCGTCGGTTCCTTCGTGGAGTCAAAGCTCACCGGTACGCGGCAGCTGTATCACGTGATGACCGACCAAGTTCCCCAGCCGGTCCCGACGCCGGTGCGGTCACTCGGGGACACGCGTTCCACGTGCGAACAGTGTCACTGGCGTGGCGCCTTCGAAGGCGAGGTGCGTCGCCTCATCCGCGAATACGCAAACGATGAGACCAATAGCGAGACTCTGACGACGCTGCGGCTAACAGTTGGCACTGCGACTGGGCGAGGTATCCACAGGCACCTGGGCCTGGACATCGAGTACGTCACCGCTGACGAGAAACGGGAGACGATCCCGTACGTTCGCGTTCGCGAAGAGGGAGGCGTCGCCCGCGAGTTCGTGGCCGAGGGCGCGACCAAGGAGCAGATCGCCTCAGGCGTACGACGTCGGATGGATTGCACCGACTGTCACAACCGCCCGGCACACACGTTCTCTTACACGCCCGAACGAGCGGTCGATACGGCGATCGCGCAGGGCCGTATTTCGCGCGCATTGCCGTTCGTCCGACGAGAAATGGTGGCGGCGGTGACCGGCGATTATCGCGATCGCGGCACCGCTCTCGAGGCGATTGCGAAGCGTCTCAACGAGTTCTATGCAGCGCAGGATGGGGCAGATGCGCGCTCAGTGGAGCGTGCAGTCCGGGCGACGCAGGATGTTTGGACTCGCAACGTGTTTCCCGCTATGAACGTGAAATGGGGAACCTACCCAAATCACAAAGGCCACGTGGACACGCCGGGCTGCTTCCGATGTCACGACGATGGTCATAAAGCGACCGACGGCAAGGTGATTTCGCAGGATTGCGAACTCTGCCACACGATTGAGTGAAGGGGGCCGAGTGAAGTAGGGGCCAATTTGCCTGGCGGAAAGCTGCTAACGCACTCCAGCCGGTAGATTGAGTGGCCTGTGACGACGCGCCACCTGCCAAGGATGAACGTGGAATCGCTCGCCACAAGGGGCGATTCGCGTTTCCCAACTGGCATCACGAGGTCTGGATAACGGAGTAGAGTGCGTCTCTGAGCGCCACGTCTCTCGGGTCCCCGGTCAGTCGCGTCCCCATTTGGCTCGTCACATAGGCGTATCCGATGCCCGCCGTCGGATCCGCAAAGCCAAGAGAGCCCCCTGCGCCAGGTGCCCCGAACGAGCTCGGGCCGCCGAACGACCAGCCGGGGCTCGACTTCATGAAGCCCAGGGAGAACTGCACCTCGCCTTTCAGGCATTCGTCGTGAAACCCGCGGGTGGGGGGAATTGCCGGGGCAGCCAACAAGCGCAGTGTCTCGGGAAGCAACCCAAGCTCCTGTCCTCCCGTCGCGAACACGCTGTACGGGTGTGCGATTGCTCGCGCCGCGCCGACCGCACCCCCAGATGGCACTTCGAGGTCTCGCGCGTACACGCGGTGCTCGTCGTGGGGCAAGGCGGGGCCCGGGTTCGTCATGAGTGCACGGTAGATGTTTGAACGACGATTCATCGAGTCGAGCGTCAATCGAAGTGGGAAGCCCATCAGCATGTCAAGCGGCTTGGGCTGCGCAAGTGTTGCCAAACGTGAGTTCGGGATCGACTCAGGTAGGCGGATGTACACGTCCAGCCCGAGAGGTGAGGCGATCTCGTCCTGAAAGAACTGTCCGAGACTGCGATGCCGTGGGTCCACACGGCGGAACAGCTCGCCTTCGTAGAACCCGAGGCTGATGGCGTGGTAGGCCTGCCGCGTTCCGGGTTCCCAGGCAGGTTTCTGCCGGGCCAGCACGATCGCCAAGCGATCGAGGTCGGCGACTACGCTCCGATCCACGGGCTCGTCGAAGGCGAACAGTCCCGCCTGGTGCGCGAGGAGTTGGCGCACGGTGATCTTCTCTTTGCCCTGCTGCGCGAACTCGGGCCAGTACGTGGCGACTGGCTCTTCGTAATCGAGCCAGCCTCGTGAGTGGGCGAGGGCGAGGGTCATGGCAGCCAAACCCTTTGTGGCCGAGTAGACGAGAACCATGGTGTCCTGCTCCCACAACTCGCCGGTCAGCTTGTTCCGCACACCGCCCCACAGGTCGACCACTTTCTCGCCGTGGTGATAGACGCAGCAGGCGCCGCCCAGTTCACGCCTCCAAGCGAAGTTCTCGACGAACGCCTCGCGCACCGCCTCAAAGCCACGGCTGACGTGCCCCTGGACTTCCGGGAATCCTGAGGGCCGATCGCTCATCGTCTGGGAGCCGGTTCGGGAATGATCCTGTCGCCCGGAAGCGGTCGGCGCTTTCGCGAGTTCCATGTTGCATGCGGGTGCATTAGCTGTGCCCGGCGCATGACCGATGGCCAGACGGCAGACTACCCGAGAATCGAGCCGAGGCTCTCTGAGTTTCGCGCCAAGTTTTTTTGGTGTTTTGTGCGGAATCGTTCACGGTCGTGGGAAAAAGGCCGCAGCGATTCGAATCCTCGACGAGTGCGAAGGCCGTTAGAGCCCCATTTCGTCCTGCTCGCTCACCTCAGCGCATGGCCGCGCCCTTGCAAACTCGTGCGTCGAATTCTGCGGTGCACAGCTCGCACGGGCGAGATCGGAGACGGCGTCTGATTCGAGAGGACGGTTTCGCATGATGGAAGCACTGGCGGCGCTCGAAGGCAGTGCCTTCTCTACGTGGTTACGAGAGTCATCCACGGTGTGGGCGTATCCCGCCGTCCTCACGCTTCACACCGTCGGTTTAGCGGTCTTGGTTGGCGCCAGCTGGGCACTCGACTTGCGATTGCTCGGATTCGCCAAGGGCATCCCGCTGGCGGCCTTGACGAAGGCGTTCCCCATCATGTGGATCGGTTTCTGGGTCAACGCCGTCTCGGGAGTCATGCTGTTTGCTGCGGATGCGACCACGAAGGGCACCACGACGATCTTCATGTGGAAGCTGGCGCTTATCGTTTTTGCCGTCATCAACATCTTTTTGATCAAACGGACCGTGTACGGACGCGGCGTTGAAGCCGCCACTGCTGGAACTGCGGCGAAACTGTTAGCCGTGACGTCGATGGTCCTCTGGATTGCGGCTATTGCAACTGGCCGTTTCATGGCGTACGTCTAGGGAGATCAGCGATGAGCGAAGCGGTTGTCATGTGGCTCAAGAGCACCGCGGTGTCCCATGCCATGGTCCAACAGCCGTGGCTCTGGCCGATCTGCGAGACGCTGCACTTCGTCGGCCTGGCGTTGCTCATCGGGGCTGCCGGCGTTTTCGATCTCCGGCTGATGGGATTCTTGAAGCGCATTCCGGTCGCTGCCGCGATGGAGATGCGGGTCTGGGCCGCGGTCGGCATCGTGATCAACCTGATTACCGGCCTCCTCTTCTTCGTCGGCGCGCCGGATCAGTACATCAACAACCCGGCGTGGTGGGGGAAAGTGTTTTTCTTGCTCGTCGCGATGCTCAACATCGCCTTCTTCGAGACGACGCAGGGTTCGAGGATGTTGACGATGGCGGCCGAAGAGGACACCCCGTTCAGTTTTAAGGTTGCCGGAGCAGTCTCGATTGCGTCGTGGTTTGCCGTGCTTTACTTCGGCCGGATGTTGCCGTTCATCGGCAACGCGTTCTAGGCAACCGCCTGGCTAAGGTCCGTGCGGAGTCTTCCCCTCAAGTGCGGAAAAATTCTCGACAGGGCCGGGGAAGCCGCGGCCGCGCGTGTAGTTTCGGCCACAAATCAAGCCGATCGTCGGCAGCTTCTCTTGGCAGAGACCTTGCGTTGTGCATGTTTCAGAAAGGGAGCTGACGATGTCTAATCTTGGCGTAGAACGCGTCGAAATCCCGCACGAGGTCGGAGGGGACCACGGGACCTTCGTACCTGGATACCGAACGATGGAGGGTTTCACTCTCCAATCCGGTGGCCCGGAAGGCGTTGCGATCGACTCGCTCGAAGCGGGTGCAACCCTCCTCGTGCAGACCACCAACTCGTTTTATCGATTTGTCGTTCTTGACGGTCCGCAACATCTTGTGCTCGTCAAGGGTGGCGCGATGTTTCCCGAGGACACGCCTGTGCGACTTGCAGGTGCGACCGCCGGCGGCAGCGCGTTGAAGTTGGGCTGGATCGTCGTCGGTCTTCGGATCGAAATGTCGCTCGGTCATCGCCGGATCATGTCTTCGCGCGTCCGGTCCATTGCGATCGAGAGCGTCCCGCCAGTGCACCGCAGCCACCAGTTCGCGGCCTGACGGAAAATCTCCCGTCAACGGGCCGCGCACGTCCTATTTCGGGCCCCGACCCCCGCCGCCGCGACGAACCAAGGCCCGGCAACGTACTCTATTCGGCCGCGCGCTCCTGTATTGACTGGAGGAAGGCGACGAGTGACTCAATGCGCGCTGCAACCGTGTTGTCATCGGCCCCCGGCTGCCGGCTGAACACATTGCCCCACACGGGCATGCTGCGATCGCCGTGCGCCATCACGTCACGACCGTCGATGATGCGGCGCACCTTCTCGGCCGGGAAAACCCCGCCATTGCGCGCGGTGAACTTCGTGAGGTCGGGTGGCATGCGTCGCAGCTGACCGCTCATGGCGCCATCGCCTCGGCCGGCCGCGCCGTGGCAGTTTGCGCAAAAGCTGCCGAACAGCTGGGCACCGCTCGGTGGCGCGGGTGAAGATGGCTTCGCCCCAGTCTCTCCAACCGCCTGTAGAGATTCCACGTAGGCGACCAAATTGTTGAGCCGAACAAGCGCCCGCACGTCCGAGGTTTCGAGCGCGCGGAAAATCCGTCCCCAGACCGGCATGTCGCTCGTGCCATGACTTGCCAGCGGCCTGCCGTAGCCTTCGACAAATCCGGCAACATTCTTCCTTGGAAAGACCCCGTCATTACGCTGCGTAAGCGTCGTGAGATCCGCCGGGCGGGTGCGAAGTGACGAGGCGATGGGGCCATCTCCCCGGCCGCTCGCCCCATGGCACGACGCGCAGTACAGGTTGAACGAGTCACGGCCGACCAACGACTCGGGAACGAGCGGACGTATCTGCGACCGCCCCGATTGGGCAACGGCCGTTGCCATCACGCTGATTGAAAAGAGAGCCGCGACGAGTGACCGAGCCATGACACGCCTCACCAAGAGTAGATCAGCCGCAACAAACCCGTGTGGGCAACATACGGGCGCCACTGATTCATGAGATTCACAAATGCCGGGATCAACGGGCTGTTCAAGGTGCCCGGCGAGAACGCAAAGTCCTCGACATTGTACTTCTCGAACCAGTAACCGAGGCCGAGCGCGAGCTGCCGCGTCAGCGTGTAGCGGACCTCGACCGTCGCGCGCTGTATCTCGTTACGCACAGCCGGGAGCTGCTGAGGGGTCACCAGCGTCGTATCCGGCCTAAGGGTGTAGACGTACCGCGCACGGGACCCGACGAAGTCATAGCCCAGGCTCACAACCGTCCGGCTTACCACCTCGGTTAGGTCCAGGTTTGCGGTGAACGTATGGACGTTCTCGTCCATGTCGGTCCACCAGTCCCGCGTCGGGTCATTGAACTGGGCGCCGGGATTGGCCTGCCGAGATTGCTGCCGGGTGCTGTAGTTCTCGAAACCGTAACTCACCGCCGCCCCAACGCGATCGTTGGGCGTGAAGTCCACTCCAAACGTGAACGCGAGCAAGTCGTTGTCCTGCAGACCAAACGCGGCATCCGGACGACTCTCCTGCCCAATGGCAACGGATGCATTGAACCCGAGCGTCTCGATTGGAACGATCTGGAAAATGCCCGTCACACGATCGCGTGTTCGGTCGGAGATGTCGAATTGTCGTAGCGAGATCTGCTCCCCGATGTCGCTCAACACTTGTTCGTCGAGGCCTTCTCCAGTACGCACGGAATGGTCGTACTGCAAGCGGGCCGAGGCCCACGCCATCCCGGTGCTGTCGACCGAGGCGCGGAACGTCCTGTCTGTCGTCTCCTCGAACAGCCGGAATGTCCGATCGTCGTTCTCCTGACCGTAGCCGAATCGAAACGCCGCGAATCGAAATGGTGTGAACGACGCGTCGAGGTCGACAAAGTGCCGCGTGTAATCAAACGGTTCGCTCCCACCAGTCGCAGACGTCGCCACATTGCCATCGAGCCGCACATACTGGTCCACGGCGAAATGCGGTGTTCGGTTGTCGTAGTCATGGAGCCGGTACTGGCCGCTGAGCCAAATCGTCGGGGTCGGACGAGACGTCACGCGGTAGTTCATTGAGGTGATTCGCGCCTCGGCCTCCGCCGTCTGGCGCGGGAGCGGAATAGGCGCGATGGCGGTGTTGATGGTGTGGGGAAGGAGCTGCGCATCCTGCAGCCAGCTTCCTACCGAGACGTACGCGAAGGCCCGGCTGCGAGCCGGTAGCGCGACGGATCCTGACGCGCTGACCGTGTGCGCGGTGCTGTTTGGCCATAAGGCCATGCGTCCCTGAGAGGAGCCGTCGCCGGTCGAATAGGCATTGGCGTGTGTCTGGTCGGTTGCCCGCAACGGGTTGTCCCATACAAGGGTGCCTACGTCGTTGTTGAACCAGGAGCCGTCGTAGGCCAACCGAACCATGCCACGACGGTTTGACCATTCGGCGGCCGTGTTGAGGTCGTTCGTCCGGTTCTGCAGCGTCACGGGCACCTCGTTCGCATTGCTGAACCCGAACGACGCCCCCCACGGCTGCTGGCCCGTTCGGCCGGTGCTCGTGAGGGAGAAGCGCAGATCGAGGTGCGGCTTCACGTTGTAGGTGACACGCATGTCGGCGATGTCACGACGCGAGCGCGTGTCAAACCTCGTGATCTCAGACGAATAGCCGGCCAACGTTGCGGTCCTATCCTGGACCGCTGCCTGGATCGAGTCGTCCAGCCGAAACACGCCGTCTGCTGCCTTACGAAATGGGCTGCTCGTGATGTCTCCGTAGAAAAGCGGAATCTGATTCCACTCGAACGAGGCTTTCACCTTTCCAAACCTTTCATACTCTCCGAGGTAGCGTTGGTCGAGGTAGCCGACGTGATCGAACTCGGCATTGAAGCGCCAGCTATCTTGGTCGCGCGTGTACCGCAGCCGGTCAGTGGTCGGGCCTGAGCGCAGGTCACGGTAACGCTGGAAACGTCCCGGGTCGCCAGCAATCGAGGACAGGCGAACGCCGAATTCGATTTCGCCAATCTGTGGCGCCTCAACTCCTGAGACCGACGGAGATTTGGGCGTTGAAGCCTGAGCGCTCGTCTGCGCCAGGGTCACGTTGGGGGCCACGACGAGCGCGGAGGCAAGCAGGAGCAGCGGTGCGATTCGCAGGCTTCTACCTCGTCAGCGACTGGCCGGAAGGGTGGTTGGACCCGTGGATCTGTTGATGGCAGTTCACGCAGCCACGTCCGATGATGCGGTTGCTTTGGTTCTGCACTGCCAGGTTGTCGTAAATCGTGGACGGATGTCGCGTGCCGATGTGGCACCTCTGGCACAGCATCGGAGCCTTCGCGACCAGCATCCGGTCGTTTGACGAGCCGTGTGGATCGTGGCACGACACGCAGCTTTCGCGCCCGGCCGCGTGCTCGAAGAGAAATGGTCCTCGCTTCTCCGTATGACACGAGACACAGCTCTCGTTGATCCAATTGCCCACCCGCAGTAGGCGCTGATTGGTCGAGCCGTGCGGGTTATGGCACGACGTGCACTGCATCTTTCCTTCCGCGACCGGCATGTGAGAGACGCGCTTGACCTTCATCGCCTGGACACGGTGGCAGGTGGCGCACAGCGTCAGCTCGCTCGATGCCTTGAGCTGCCCCTTCGGCGTTTCGGGTTGGTGGACGCTGTGGCACGACACGCACGACATGTTGCGAGCATCGTGCGCGCTGCCTTCCCACAGTGCGTGAGTCGACTTCGTGTGGCAAGACAGGCAGGTTTCGTTTGCGGCGCGCGGCGCCATTCGGGTGAATTTCCTGATGGACGTGTCGTCCGACGGATCCTCGACATGACGGGACCCCGGTCCGTGACACGTCTCGCATCCCTGCGCCGCGGCGGGTGATAGCGGATGCGCGGCCTTGCCGTGGACGGTGTTGACGACCGTCCTGTTAAGGTCCTCGTGACAACCGAGGCAGGTATCGGCGCCCACATACTCAGCCGCTGGAGTCTTTTGTGCGCCCGTCTGTGTTTTTGCCTGCGGAGCGGCGGGCGCCGTCTGCACGGAAGTTGTGGCCAGCACGAGCGCGAGAACGAAGGTTAGAGCTGCAGCCAGCGACCAGAAGCGGCGCCGAGTCATTGATGTCGGTTAGCTTTGGGAGACATCACCGTGCTTTTCTGGCGAGTGGCAAGCGCCAAGGATGCGGAATCTCCACCACGTTCGTCAACGGGGAATATTTCACGTCATTGTGACGAGATTGTGAAGGACTCGTAAGCGGTGTGCGCTGGGGGAATCTTACCCGTTGGCGTTCTGGGAATGCACGAAGGAAATTCGCGGCGAGTCTGAAAATGTCATCCGCGAGCATCCTGTGTGGGTGCCTCGATCTGCGTCCGCACGTTACAGACGTTACCCGCAGTTTGTACTGCTGTGGTAACTAGAGGCGTGGCGCGCATATGGCTCTCTTCGCAAGAGGCGCCGCGCAGACCGCCGACCGAAGCCGATGCCAGCATCGAGCTCCCGGAGGCGTTTCTGAGGACGCTCGTGGTCGGCGACCGCCTCACCTTCACCGATGCCCGGCGGTCCTAACGCGTCGTCGATGTTGCGGCCGTCGGTGCCGACGGCTATTGGGTAGAGGCGACGCGGACCTGTTATTTCACCAGCGACGCCCGTGTCCGGGCCGAACGCGACGGCGCCGCCACCGGCGCTGAGGCGTCCGTCAGCGGGATATCTCCTGTCGACGTCGCGATTCCGTTAGTTACGGGCGACCTGCTCATCCTGACTCGAGAACTGACACCCGGCCGGGCGGCCGAATGCGACAGCGTCGGTCGTGTGCTCAATCCGGCCGCGATCGGATGTACGTCGCCGCAGGTATTCGAAGACGTCCGCGCCGGTGAGCGCGTCTGGATCGACGATGGCCGGATTGGAGGCCTCGTCGAGCGAAAGGAGCCGGATCGCCTCCACGTGCGAATCACGAACACACGTGTGCGAGGAGCAAAGCTCGCCGCCGATAAGGGCATCAACCTGCCCGAGAGCGAACTGCGCCTCGCCGCCATGACCGAGAAGGACCGTGCGGATCTCGCGTTCGTCGCAAACCATGCCGACATGGTTGCGCTCTCGTTCGTCAATACGGTCGACGATGTCCGCACGTTGCGGGAGCTTATGACGCCACTTGGCGATCGGCAGCCCGCCGTCGTCCTCAAAATCGAGACCAAGCGCGGCTTCGAAAATCTTCCTGCGATGTTGGGTCATCAAGCGAAGAAGCGGGCAATGCTCCGAGAGCTGCGGCTCGTGTCGGGATTTCGGCAGGCGAGAAAAGCGCGACGTCAGTCCAAGAATCAGCCTGACGTCGCTTGAGGTAGTGTCCGGCCTTAGCCAGACGTTTTGAGTGAGCTCCCGCTACGATGCAGTCAGCTCTCGCGTCGCGGCGTTATCCGTGAAGACGGCAGGTCTTTCCGCATGGCGCGCGCGCTTCCTGGTCTCTGCCATGATCCGGGAGAAACCGAAGGCGCCCAGCAGGCGAGCGGTCGTGGCCACGCCTCCCATCATCGCGCCCACAATGCCGAGCGATGCTACGTCCGCGCCCGTCAGATAGAGGTTCTTTACCGGCGTGACGACCGTGAGGTAGGGCAGCCGAAAACGCTCCGGAGTTGCCGGCACGCCGTATACCGATCCGCGCGGATGGCCGGTGAAGTGTTCGACAGTCAGCGGCGTGGACACTTCGTAATAATCCACGAGATCTCGAAAGCCTGGATAGTGCCGATCCACGAACGCGACGAGTCCATCGGCGACGCGATGCTTCAGCGCCTCATAGTCCTCGCTGCGATTGCGCCAGGGCTCGTTCTTCCAGGCTTCGACCGAGGCGTAGTCAAGGAACGCGATGATCTCTGCCGTGTGGGCCGTGGCTTTGGGATCCTTCAGAGACGGGCACGAGAGGTAACAGGCGAGGGGGTGTCCGTCTAAGACGCCGTGCCGCTGCTCGAACATCGCGTCGTGGTCGTAGCCGTCATAGATCCAGTGGTTCTCGCCGTGGAAGCCGAGCGTGGCCGGGCTGTCTTTGAAGGCGAGGTACACGGTCACAAAGCTATGACCGACTGACAGGCGTTCGAGCTCACTCCTGAAAGGAATCGTCACGCTCGGCGGAACGAGGTGGCAGAACGTCGTGTACGCGCCGGCATCAGAGACGACGATCGGTGCTTCGAAGACTGCGCCGGATCCCTGTTGATGTCCGTCGGACGTGGTCCTAACGCCGACGGCCTTGCCCTCCGACACGATGATCTCCGTGACTCGTTGATTGACCAAGCACTGACCACCGTTGGCGGTGATGGTATCGGCCACACTCTTGGCTATAGTTCTTGCGCCACCGATTGGATACGAGGCGCCTCCCAGATAGCTCGCTGCGACGAGCGCATGGATGGCGAACGCACTTTGGGATGGCGGCAGTCCGTAGTCTCCCCATTGGGAGGCCAGCAAGGCCCTCAGTTCTGGGTTGTGGAAATGGCCGTCGAAGTACGCAGCAGTCGTCGATAACGCGAGCGGCTCCGTTCGACGGGTGGCAAAGCGGGCCAGTTCTGCGATGGGCGCCGGAGCCAACTGGGCGGACATGTGCGCACCGAACCAGCCCGCGGCGGCCCGGAGATCTTTGAAGTACCTGTCGATGGCCGCCCGTTCGTCCGGGTATCGTGCGATCAGCGCCTGACGATATTCCGCCTCATCGTCGGGTACCTCGAACGTGAAGTCCGGGTACACGAACTTCTCGAATGGGGAGCGCATAGGCTGCCACTGAACGCCTCCCTCGGTGACCAGATCGAAGAGTTGGCGTGTCATCTCGCCCGGATGCATGCCGCCGACGTAGTGCAGACCCACATCCCAAGCCCGGTGACCCGGGCGCGTGAAGCTGTGCGTGAATCCGCCGAGCCTGAAGTGGCGCTCCAACACGAGCACGCGCCAGTGCTTTAGTTGCGCCATCAGGCTAGCGACGGTCAGGCCGCCCATGCCAGAGCCGATGACGATCAAATCGAAGCGATTCGTCGACTGCATTTGGTCCCGCATCCCCGCATGCCGCTGAGAGCACGCATCGTGCCACCGGTTGTTCGTCGTTCGTCTTCGAGTCTTTTCCTCAGCTCGAGTCACGGCTGCGGGAATCTTCAGGTCGGTGCGGACTGCTTCGCACCCACCATGGGCTGATCGAGCAACTGCGCTTTTGATTGGCTTCCGGCCGAACGCGAACTCCAGGAAGCCACCGGTTCGGGCGCCCGACTATCGGGATCAACAGGAGCGTGCCCAAGGTCAGAAAAGCTCCCATCACGTTCGAGAGTCCGACGAGGCCGAGGTTCGACAGTCCTGGGCTGAAAGCGAAGAGTGGCAAGTGCCAGCCCGCCCACCCGATCTCCTCGCCCAAGCCGGGCTACTGTACTTCGCCTGTACGACCGCGCTATCGGTCAGCGGAAAACCCCGCGCGCATGCGGACAATTCCCCACTTCTGCCTATAAGTCACTGAACCTTCGCGCGCGTCCCGGCGGCCTACAAGCACGCCGATGCTGCGAAATACACGGCCAATCGTGGGCTTGCCTCGTGGGATTCCGGCCCGATGGTTCGCGTCGCTGCGGGCTTGACATCCTGCCCGCGCCGGGCACGCCCGTTGCTGTGCGTCTCATCAGTGCTTCGTCGTCGAGCCAGTTCGCGATTGCGCTGGCGCGACGTTCGGAGACAAGCAGGAGGCTATTTAAATGATTCGGCGAGGGACGTTCATGCTTCTCGTGCTCCTGCCGTTCGTGGCCACAACGCACGCCTTCGCGCAGCGAAGCTCAGGAGAGATACGCGGCCGTGTAAGCGATGAAACCGGAGGCGCCCTGCCGGGCGTCACAGTCCAATTACGCACGGACCAGCAGGTCCCAGCAGAAACGGTCACGAACGAGTCTGGCGACTATGCCTTCGACGACGTGGCTTCCGGACGCTATGAGCTTTCGTTCGCCTTGCCGAATTTCGGCTTGCTCAGGAGGCCTGACGTTAACGTGCATCCAGGCGTGACGCAGGTCGATGCGGTCTTGCATCTCTCGCTCAACGCCGAGGTAACGGTCATTGGGAAGCGGACGTTTGCCAACTTGGCCGACGTGGAGAATCCTGCCGAGAATCTGGTTGGCATCGCCGTGTCCGCCAGCCAGGGCGCGATCACCGCGCGGCAGCTCGAGATCAGACCGATGATGCGTCAGGGGGAGGTGCTCGAGACGGTACCTGGCCTCATGATCACGCAGCACAGCGGTGAAGGCAAAGCGAACCAGTATTTCCTCCGCGGGTTCAACCTCGATCACGGCAGCGATTTCGCGATCACCGTGGCCGGCACTCCGGTCAACATGCCGACGCACGCGCACAGCCAAGGCTATGCCGACATCAACTTTCTCATTCCCGAACTGGTGGCGGGCGTTCAATTCTCAAAGGGCCCGTATTTTGCCGACCAGGGGGACTTCGCCACCGCGGGGGCGTCGAACATCAACTACGCGACCAGTCTCGATCACTCGATTGTGCGCGTCGAAAAAGGAATGTATGGGTTCGGGCGTGCGCTGTTTGCGTCCTCTCCTAAAGTCGGAAAGGGGCACGTCTTGGCGGCCTTCGAGACGTCGACAAATGGTGGTCCATGGGCCGTTCCGGACGACGTCAGAAAGTACAACGGAGTTTTGCGCTATAGCCAAGGCGACGCGGTCAACGGGTTTGCCCTAACCCTCATGGGATACGACGGGGAATGGAAAGCTACGGAAGCATCTCCACAGCGTGCCGTCGACCAAGGGCTGATCGATCGTTTCGGCACGATCGATGCGACGGACGGCGGAAAGACGTCGCGATACAGTGCGTCCGGTGAATGGCAGCGCGGAACCAACACGACGCTGACAAAAATTACCGCCTACGGCATACGGTACGACCTCGATCTGATCTCGAATTTCACGTTTTATCTGAACGACCCAGTGCACGGAGATCAGCTCGAGCAAGTGGATCGCCGGTTTGTGTCGGGTGCGAGAATCGCTCACCGGCGCCTCGCGCGCTGGAGAGGAATGTCGGTTCAGAACACCTTCGGTGTGCAGGTTCGCAACGACAACATCATGGACGTTGCGCTCTATCACACGGAATCTCGCGAGCGTCTCCACACACGCGGCGAGGCAGCCGCGCTCGTGACGAGCGGCGGTACGTTTGGGCAGAACGAGATCGCCTGGAGCCAGTGGCTCCGGACCACGCTGGGAGTCCGTGCCGATGCGTCGCGGTACCGTGTCGATGCACTTGACGCGATCAACAGCGGCACTGCGACCGCCGGGATCGTTAGTCCGAAAGGTGCGGTGACGTTAGGGCCGTGGAAAGGAACCGAGTTCTACGTCAATGCCGGGACCGGGTTCCACAGCAACAATGCGCTCGGAACGACCATCACACGAGACAACGAAGGGCATCCGGCGGAACGGGTCACACCCCTGGTGCGCGCCAAGGGCGCCGAGATCGGTGTCCGCACGGTCGCCGTTCCTCATTTGCAAACCACGGTGTCGTGGTGGACGCTGCGGCTCGATTCGGAGCTGGTCTATAACGGTGATGTAGGGGCGACCGAGCCCGGAGGGGCGAGCGAACGGCATGGTGTGGAGGTTGCGAACTACTACACCCCGCTCAAGTGGCTCGTGTTCGACGCAGATGTGTCGTGGTCTCGAGCACGATTCGCCGAATTCGACCTGGCCGGCCAATACGTGCCCGAAGCGGTCGGGACGGTCTTGTCGGCTGGCGCAAGCGTTGACGGCGTTCGCCGAATGTTCGGCAGCCTGCGATGGCGCTATTTCGGCCCCCGTACGCTCACCGAGAACAATTCGGTGCGCTCGAAGGCGACCAGTCTCCTCAACCTCGAAGCCGGATACGAAGTCGCGAAGAGCCTGCGCGCCACGGTATCGGTCTTCAATCTGCTCAACGCCGCTGCTAGTGATATCGACTACTACTTCACATCGCGTCTACGGGGCGAGCCGCTAGAAGGTATGGACGACATTCACTTTCACGCCACCATCCCGCGCACAGTCCGCGTCGGTATGACCATCGGGTTCTGACACTGAAGGTAGGGCAGTCATCGCCAACCGAACCGAAGGTCAAAGGTGAGTCAAAGGGCAAGAGCGAGGTCTAGGTTCTCAAGGTGTCGACAACGCAAACACGTTTCCGTCGGGATCCTTGAAGACTGCGGCCGTCCCCCAATCCGCCTTCTGAGGTTCCTGTACGAACTCGACCCCCATGGCCTTGAGCTCCGACGCCGTTGTCACGACATCGTCGGCCACGAAGGTGATGTTCATCATGCCGCCGATCATCTGCGCCTGGCCTGACGCGGTGAAGAGCACGACCTTCGTGTCAGCGCGCGGGATGCCGAGCTCGATCCATCGCTGCGTGTCGTCGAACGGACTGTCCGTGATCACACGCATGCCGAGCTTCTTCGTGTAGAACTCAAGTGCGCGATCTTGATCGCGAACCGGGATGCTCACGAACTTGACGCCTTTGATCATCGCGTGCTCCTCCTAGACAGGCTGACCAATGGGCGCCGACGCGGTGGTTCTGGCTTTGAACATCCACTGGGCGACCACGCCGCCCACATACCCCCCGATCACCCTGAGCCCGAAGGCAATGATGTACATCACGCGATGATCTGGCCGCGCGCCGAAGATGAAGCCGACAGTCAGAACCACACTGACCACTCCGACAAGGGTGCCGTGCAGGATGAAAGCCGACGTCAGCCTGCGCGTCGCCCAGAGAACCGAAAGAATCGTCATGATCGCGCCCGCCGTGGGAGCCACGTAGTAGCCGACTTCTTCGCCGAGCGAGTTGTATTGGGCGTCGGTTATCGCTGGCGTCAGGAGCGTGTAACCGGTAATCACCGCAAACAGCGCTGCGATGACGCCAATTTCAGACACGATCGCCGCAATCAGAATGCGTCCCCAGCGAATGCTCCGCATGATGTCCTCCTCCGCGGATCAGACCATCGAGCCACTCGATGGAGCTGTTTTTCAAGCGCATGATCGACGGATCCGATGTTGAGCGCAAGGCACGCATTTACTACTATGGCAGCTGCTGCCATAGCCGACATCGAGGATGCCTCGCGTGAGCACAATCCCCATCGACGAGTACATCCTGGACTCACTGATGCCCGACCTCGTCGGTCACGATCGCCAGCCGTCAGCGTTCGTTGTGTACCTGAATCTCTGGCGGCAGACGCACGGGAACGGTCAGGGGACCGCACAAGTCGCGCTCCAGGACATCGCGGAAGCGACAGGGCTCTCGAAGCGTTCGGTGCAGGATGCGCTGGGATGGCTCGCGAAGCGCAAGCTCGTAAGCATCTCGCGCGCGAGCATCACGGCAGTCCCGGTTACACGGTCCTTCAACCGTGGAGACGCTAACGGATCGCATGTTCGGCGGACACGACCTCCGACTCTTAGAGCATGTGCACCGTATGTCCGTCGTGCCGCAGCGCCCGGACGGCATGTGCGAGTTCCACCGAGCGCACGAACAGGTAGTCGGTATCGTGAGTTGAAATCGCAAGAAGGCTCACCTTCGCAGCGGCCAGAGCTTGGGACAGTGTAGACAACACGCCGATGGTCTCAAACGGAAATGGCCCGTGTACCTTCAGCCCCCGCCAGCGTACCGCAGTGTCAACTCCTTGGGGCGCCTGCCGCTCACGACAGATGATGGAAAGTTCGTCGTCGGTTCTTGTCACCGCCACAAAGCCGGCAGTTTCGAGCGCCCACGAGGGCACCGGCGCCGAAGCTTCCAACCGGCAGACGACAAAGGCGTCGCTCAGGACCGATAACTCAAACTTCGCGGACACGGGGGCATTCTGGCACGGCCCCTCGCCTCAAACGTTGAATACGCTCACCCGTCTGTAATCGGTGTCGCAGTGCGCCAACCAACTCCGTGACTTTCTCCTGTTCGGAAATCGCAAGTCTTGCGTTATCATAGTCAGCACATTTTTCGGAGCGCCTGTGTATCTGACCACCATAAACGCCAAGCGAGCGCATTCGTTCGCCGCGCTGATTGCCAGCACGGTCGACGTGCGCGTTCCAATGGCGAACGACTCGCTCGGTTGGTCGCTACCAGGTTCATCCGGATGATGTAAGACCACGACCTGTCCCAGATCTTGAGGGCCATCATCCGACAGGGTGATGGCCCTTTTCTTTTGTGTGCATATGAGGAGGTTGTCGTGTTAGCCGCTGCACGAACACGTTGGGTGACTTTTGACTGTTTCGGGACGCTCGTCGACTGGCAGGCGGCGTTTGCCGCCGCTCTGGCGCCGTTTGCAGGTGACGGCGTCTCGGATATCGTGCGCGCGTATCACGCGTGCGAACGGGTTGTGGAGCACGAGAAGCCGCACCGTTCGTATAGAGACGTCCTCGTAACGGCACTGGTGCGCGCGGCCGCCCAACGCGGCGTGCGGCTCTCCGAGTCAGACGCCCGGGCGCTCCCGCAATCGTGGGCGTCGATGCGCCTCTTCGACGACGTCGAGGCGATGCTGGCGGAGCTGCGCCGAAGGGGATTCCGTCTCGGGGTGCTCACCAACTGTGACGACGATCTCTTCGAGATCACGCATCGCGCGTTCAGCACGCCGTTCGATCTGTTCGTCACGGCGGAGCGTGTGCGCGGCTACAAGCCGGCGCCGTGGCATTTCCGCGCGTTCGAGCGTCTGACCGGCGCCGGAAAGTGCAACTGGGTGCACGTGGCGTGCAGCTGGTACCACGACATCGCGCCAGCACAGGCGCTCGGCATCAAGCGTGTGTGGCTCGATCGCGAGCGGACCGGAGAAGATCCGTCGTGTGCATCGGTCCACGTTCATTCGGCAACCGATGTGGCCGGAGCGATCGATGAGCTTTTCTAACGAGCGAGAGATCCCTTCTGCAACCAATCGCCGAGCGCGATGGAGCCAATCCGTAGTGCTCGGCGACCCGTGAAATCGAAAACTGGTTCGAGGAGCTGAGGCAGCTCGTGCCGACGAATTGAGGAGGGACGCTCTTCCTGGCGATGATGCTCGTCTCGTGGACCCGCGGGATACTGTGTCCATGACAGATCATCGGCTGCTGAATGGCAGGGCGGTTCGCGACCGCATTCTCGAGGACGTGACGGCGCGCGTGCGTGAGGCGGCCGCGACGCACACGATCGGACGTCTCGTCTCGGTCAGCATCGGCGAGCATAAGGAAGTTGCGGTGTACGTGCGCGGCCAGGCGAACGCTGCGAGGAAAGTCGGCCTTCGCTTCGAGCAACAGACCTGGCCGAGCGCGCTCAGCCAGGACGAGTGCAAGACGCGAATCGTGGCCATGAACGACGACCCTGACGTGCTCGGCGTCATCCTGCAGCGTCCCGTGCCCGGCCATATCAACGGACGCTCGCTCGCCTCGGCGATCCATCCCCTCAAGGATGTCGAGGGCATGAACCCTGCCTCGATCGGAAACATCGTCTACAACGATCTGGCGCTGGCACCTTGTACGGCGGCGGCTTCGGTCGAACTGATCAAGGCCACCGGCCTCAACCTGCACGGGTTGGAGGTCGTGATGGTCGGCCACTCGGAGATTGTCGGGAAGCCCGCCGCGTTCATGCTGATGGCGGAGGGCGCGACGGTTACCGTATGCCACCACCTGACTCGCTCGGTTGCCGCACACTCGCGCCGAGCGGATGCTGTGCTCGTCGCGGTCGGCAAGCCGAAGTTCCTACGCGCCGACATGGTCAAGCCCGGCGCAGCCGTCATCGACATTGGCATCAACCAAATCATCGGCCCGAACGGCGAGACGGTGATCGTCGGCGACGTCGATACCGATGCCGTGAAAGAAGTCGCGAGCTGGGTCACGCCGGTGCCGGGCGGCGTCGGGCCGGTGACGGTGGCGATGTTCATGCGAAATGCGATCATCGCGCACGAGAAGCAGCTCGCTGCTGGCTGGCTGGACTAGACGCAGCGCGCCGCCTCACGCAACGAGGTTCACGCGGTTCTGACCATGCGTCGGCACTCGTAGTCGTTACAATGACGGCGACTGAATGCCGAAGCCCGGTTCGCAACGGCCACAAATCGACTAGAGCCACATGTCCTCACCCACCGATCGCCCCGCATCCAAGATCCTCGACCTCGAAGTCAAGGACGCCCGTGTCATCTTCACGCCGATCTGGGCGGACCTCGACGAAGAGATAGGCCATGAGAACCTCCGTTTCCCCAAGGAGATCATCCTGCTGGGCGGGGCTCCAGGGGCGGGCAAAGGGACGCAGACGCAGTTCATCAACGAAGCTCGCGGCCTGACGTGCCCACCGATTGTGATCAGCGACCTGCTGACCACCCCGGAGATGGAGAAGCTCAAGGCCCAGGGCGGCATGGTCGGCGACAAGGAAGTGGTGACAGTATTGCTCCGGACGCTCCTGCAGCCGACGTATCGCGACGGCGTTGTGCTGGACGGCTTTCCGCGCACGCCAGTACAGGTCGAATGTCTGAAGCTGCTCGTGGACCAGATCAACGAGCTGCACAACCAGTTTGCAGAGACGCCGCTGGCGATCCATTTCCGACGGCCGACGATTCATGCAATGGTGCTGTTCGTCAGCGAGAGCACGAGCATCGCCCGCCAGCTCAGTCGAGGGCGCGAGATCGTTGAATACAACAGAAAGGTCGCCGAGACCGCCATCGGCACGCCTATCGAGTTGCGTGCGACCGACTTGTCCGAAGAGCTCGTGAGGCGGCGATACCAGGTCTTCAAGGAACAGACGTGGGAGGCGCTCACCTCACTGCGACAGCTGTACCACTACCACTTCGTCAACGCCGAGGGCCCCATCGCAGAAGTACAGGCCAACATCCTCAAGGAGCTCAAGTATCAGAGCTCGCTGGAGCTGGACCCACGCACGTTTCAGCGACTGCGAATGCTGCCTCTCGCCGAGGAGCTCGTGATTCATGGCCGGCAGGAGCTGGTCAAGCGACTCGACACCTACGAACTGGAGCATCCTGAGCTCCTGAGCGAGATCGTGGATCTGGTCAGCAGCAAGTTCATGCCCATCATCACCAGGCACGCGCTGTCGGGGCGCGCGCACGTGAACTCGGAGGCCCCGGTCTTCAACGAACCGCTGGCGATCCCGATGTTGATCGATCTGTTTTCCGAGCGCGGTTATCACGCAGTCGTCGATAAGCACATTCAGGAGGTCCCGGAGCGAGTTGACCTGGCCACCGGCGAGATCAAATGCCGCTCGAAACCCGTGTACCGCATCCAGATCCACTTCGAGGCGTCAAAGATCCGGCGCGGATGAGGTGGTGACTCACTTGAACCTTGCGGTCGGACGCCGATGACGTCGGCGACTTCTAACGGCGAAAGCGAAGTACGCCGCGAGACGAGGTGAGCGTGAGCGAGTTGCCGTCGATTCGCGCGGCGCTGTCGCCCGCGAGGATTCCGACGTAAGTGTTCTCGAAGGCCATGGTCGGACACGCCGCGCGGGTGCAGGCGAGCAGTGGACCGATGGTCACGGTCTGACCGCTGACCACGAGATTCCCCGCACAGGTGTTGCAGTCGGCCTTGGTGGAGACGCGACCCTCGGCGATCGCGAGCTCGTAGAACGCGCCCGGAGGGACGGTTTGTGCCGTCTGGCCGGTGGGTTCAATCGATGTGAGCGTCCATGTTCCAGCGGTCTGGTCGGCCGTCAATGACGTGGTGCCACCGGTGGCAGATGGGCTCGTGGGACTCGAGACGTCGCTCGAGCACCCAGCGCCGAGAAGAGTAGAGGCCAAAGCGAGAGCGACGAGCGATGTGATTGAGCAATGCATGGAGCCGATGCATCGCAACACCCGTTCCAGGTGTTGAGGCTGTAAATGTCTCAGGAATCGTCAGTGCGCGTCCTTCTCCGGAGACGGGATCGCGCGAGACCCGACACCAGCAAGGGACATGGAGAGAAACCAACTGTCGAGTTACTTCTTGGGCGCGACCATCTTCGTGATGCGGCCAACGCTCGTGTCGCCGGCGTACAGGTTGTCGTCCTTGTCCATGACCCAGTAGCTGGCTTCAATGAACTGCCCGGTCCCTATGCCCATGCCGTTACCGATGGCACCGAGCACTTTGCCGCTCCGGTCCAGCTTCAAGAACTGGCCATCCTGCCCGCTCGCCATCCACGGCCGGCCGTGGGAGTCAAAGTAGAGAGCGCACACGAGGTTTCTCATTTGGATCGTCTTGAGGAACTTGCCGTCGCCCGAATAGACGACGATGCGATATTCCTCGCGGTCGCCGATCCAGACATCGCCGTTCGTGGGATCGACAGCGAGCCCATGAGCCGAGCTGAATTTTCCCTGTCCGACTTCGTTGCCGTACCACTGATTGATGAATGTGCCGTTCTTGTCGAGGTGAATGATCCGCGCTGCACCGAGATTGTTGGCCGGGTCGTCTGAACCAGTGTCATTGGGGCTCTCGTTCGCATGGCCCTCGCCGACATACACATCGCCGTTCGGCCCGAAGGCCACCATCACCGGCTGCCATAGAAGCCTCTGTTCTTTGGCTTCATTCCAATCCCCACGTCGTCCCCTTTCACCGATGGTCAGGAGAAGCTTGCCGTCGGGACTGAGTTTCATCACGGTGGCGCTGTTTGCTGCGGTGATCCAGACATTGTCTTGAGCGTCAACGGCCATGCCGTGCGCCTTGTCTTGGTAGCCGATCACGTCCGGGCCTATCTGAAGGACAAGCTTGTAGTTCGGATCGAATTTGAAGAGCTGCGGTTTGCCGGCGTCTGCGCGCTGAAGGACCCAAAGGTTTCCTTTGGAATCGAGGGCGACCGCCGGGACACCGCCAAAGCCGGGGGGCAGCCCATATGGGTACGTGAACGTGTAGCCGAGCGTCTGCTTCCACTGGACACGCTGCAATGTCTGGCGTCCGCGGCCCAGCCGGTTGCCGCACAGGGGCGAGTGACTGCATGGAGGAGTCGTCGCCGCAGCCGGCCCGGCAAGCGCCGCTCTGGCCGCCTGCGGCCCCGCGCCGTCGGGTTCACCGCGAGGTGGCACGGTGACATGTCCACCCGGTTCGACGATCGTCCGTCCACCCGGGTCGGGAAATGATCCTCGGAGAAACCAGGCTGGTGACCCCTCGACGCCCGGGCCCTCTTGTGGCGCCTGCGATTGGGAGAATCCTGGAGTCCCGCTGAGAATCACGCCGAGCGCCGCCGCCGCAGCTCCAGGGAAAGGACGTCTACTCACCCGACAAGGATACTCCCTCAGCCGACGACGGAATTCGTTGAGCCATTGTGTTTTGCGGGCTCATCCGCACATCCGGCCCAGCAAAGGCGCCGCCAATGGCTATTCACGCGGCCAACTCGTATAAATCGCCCGAACAGGAGGGAGCAAACATGAAGAGTTTCAAGCGACTGGTAATTCTCGGCGTGGCCCAACTCGGCTGATGATCGCGGGTGACGGCCGTGAGTTTACATTCGCGATCAACGGCGACACCGAGGTTCTCGCGAAGGGCGCCAGCCGGGCGACCAAAGCCGCGGGTGGTAGCACGCCCTTCACGACGTTTGTTCACAGTGGCGACCTCGTGAGCGTCAGTTACAAGGATGCTGCCGGAGCGCTGACAACGGTGCAGGTTCGGCTCCGTACCACGAGCAGGTGAAGTTGATTGGTCTGTCGCAATGCGGCCGCGCCTGGCGCACGGCCGCGTCGACTGCTCAACCCGTACTGACTATCGAGAAAAGCGAAGCGGGCGCCGTCACTTGCAGTCCCCAGTCCGCTTCGCGTTCCTCTTGTAGGTGACGACCTCGCCCTCGACTTTCGTCGTTGTCACGATTGAATAGGTCTCGGTGCCAAACGACATCTCGCCGCGCGAGACGACGCGAACGCCGTCCGAGTTGCACGTCATCACGAACGTCAACCGATCGCCGGTGCTCACGAGGTCCGATATCTTGCACTCCTGCTCTTCGGCCCCGCGCGTCAGGAGCTTCGTCATGTCCTTCAAGTCCTGCGCGGTGATGCACGCCGAAACCTTCGACGACGGCGTCGACTTTCCGTCAAGACTTATGTCGTCCACCATCTCGTACAGCCCGGGCCTGAGACGACTTTGAGCCACTACGATCGACCCGGTCAAAAGAATGATCGTCGCGATCGGGATCAGTGACTTCATGCTCATCCCTCGCTCCTTCGGAAGTATTCCTAATTCATACCTAGTTGCGTTTCCAGGTATCCCACGTCCTGAGGATCTGGCCGGCGATCTTGTCGGGGTCGGCGCCGGGTATTGGTTCGAACTTCTGTATGCGCCCCATGAAACAGTCAGCGAGATACAAATTCCCGAGTTGATCGGTCGTGATCCCGTGGGAGCAGCCAAGACGTCCCGCTTGCGGGCCAGGAGCGCCCCAGCTGTACAAGTAGTTCCCCTTCTGATCGAACTTCAGGATCCGGGCAGTTGGTGCGTCACCGACCCAGATGAACCCTTTGTCGTCGATGAAGTGATTCACCATCAGCGTGCCCTGACTGGCTGGCCAATGTGGCGACCTGAGGGGCCACATGTCGAGGAACTTCCCGTTTTCGTCGAAGACCTGCATCCGCTGGTGCCCTCGATCGACGATGAACAGCTTCCTGTCGGCGCTGATGGCAATGCTGTGGACCGTGTTCCACTCGTTGGGCCCGGGATTCTTGGGATCGGCCGGCGGCTGTCCCCAGTCCATGACGAAGTTGTCCTTCGCGTCGTACTTGACGACGCGCGTCCCGCCGTAGCCGTCCGTGATGAAGTACGTCCCGTCAGGCAGCCAGGCGATGTCCGTCGGCCGGTCGAATGTGTTCGGCCCGCGTCCTCGCTTCCCCAACTCTCCCTTGCTGTGAACAAGTTTCCCGTCGTAGGTGAATCGGTAGATCATGTGGAGTTGGTCGTCGATAATCCAGACGTGCTTTTCAGGATCGTAGGGGCTTATCTTGATCTGGTGCGGCCCTCGACCGCAGGGAAGCTGGCTGAACAGCTTGTCGAGATGCGGCCATTCGCCGACGAGGTTGCCCTGCCCGTCCACGATGATGATCGAATGTTCGTACCGTCGCTCCCATCCTCGCTTGGGAACGGGCTCGCACGTCGCCGCGATACCGTCGCCGTTGCCTGTCGCGTTGCCGCGTGATGGATTGAGCGCCGCGTACGGCGTCCAAGGCGCGGCATCCTTGGGAAGGGGCAGTTCGCCCCGCATCGCGATCCAGATGCGGTCAGGATTCTCGGCATAGACCCCGCCGAACGATCCCCACGTCCACCCGTCGTGCGAGTGACGTGTGTCTGGCAACGGCTTGGGCCACCCCTCGACCACGCGATAGTGGCCGGTGGGCCAGTCCTGATGACTCCACCTCGTCTCCTGTACGGCCGGCGTCTGCGTTGCGGGTGCCGGTGCGTTGCCAGTGCCGCAACTCGCGATACCGAGCGACAAGAGCGTGAGGGCCACGGTCGACTGGATCACTGAATACGTACAGCGCATGCGAAGCCTCCTAAGCTCGAGAACATACGATTGCAACTCCGGCGAGCAGTGGAATGGCGGCCGAGAGCCGGCAATCACGGCGATCCCGGATAGTGTCCGAGCGGGCGTCTCTGCCCGGGTTTCCAGTCGATCTCGACAGGGAGAAAATTGTCGCGGTTCGGCATCCGGACCTTGGGAAGAGTCGTCGCATCCAGGACGTCGGTCTCCTTGATGATGTCGTTCAGGTAGAGCACGTAGGCGGTCACCGCGTAGACTTCATCCGCCGTGAGCGATCCGGGCTTCGTCGAGGGCATGGCGCGGTTGATGAAATCCCAGACCGTCGTTGAATATGGGACCAGGCTCCCTGCGATTTTCACAGGCTTCGCATTCCCGAGCGGTATGAGTCCACGATGCAGCGTGGTGCCCGCCCCGTTTGTCCCGTGACACACGACGCACTTCTGCGCGTACACCGTGGCACCGGCTCTCACAGTTCCACTCCCAGGCGGCAATTCCTTTCCTCGAGGTGAGACGGCGGTGTCCCGCGCCTTGACTTCCTCTGCGCTCGGAGTTGTCCCCAGCCGATAGGTCGGCCCCTGGGCCAGCGCGCTCACTGACGCAGAGAGAGCGATCGTCGCTGTCAGCAGCTTAGAACAGCGCATTCTGAATGCTCCCATCGCGGTTGATCTTCCAAGGCTGAATGCCGTTGAAGTGATCGGCCTGCATGAAATAATCCGGCGTCACGCCCAGAATCTTCGCCGCCTCGGCGATGGTCGGTTGCACTTCGCCGCGCTCGTCGGTGCAGCGCGACTGCAGCACGGCCTCCTCGCCGTTCCATTCCCACGCGAAACGAAAGCGAGTGTGCGCGTACTGAAGCACGGGCTGCTGAAGCTGCGCTTCCTTGTAGGTCCGCCCGCCGTCGACCGACACATCCACCTTCCGCACGGCGCCTCCACCGGTCCACGCCAGCCCCGTGATCTCGCAGAACCCGCGGCCGGGCAGGCGTTGCCCCCCGGACGGGCGAGTGATCACCGATTTCGGGCCAAGGTCGAACCTGAAGCCGAGCGCCTTGCCGTCGGGTCTCGTGTCGGCGTTATTGCCGGCCTCGTGCCACGACATGGCAGGCTGATCCACGACGGCGATGCGGCTCAGCCACTTCACGGATCGGATGGCTTCCCACCCAGGGACGACGAGCCGGAGCGGATAGCCGTTGTGCGGTCGCACCGGCTCGCCATTCTGAGCGTACGCCACGAGGACGTCGTCCATGCACTTCACCAGCGGGATGCTCATGGTGTACTTGTTGGACTCGTTCCCTTCGGCGATCACCCACTGCGCATCGTCCCTCATCCCGCACTCTTTGAGCAGGACCGACAGCAACACCCCGGTCCATTCGCTGCAGCTGGTTCGTCCGTGCACCAACTGCACTGAATCGCCGTTCGGACCACGAAGCGGGCGGCTGTTGGCGTTGCACTCGAGGAAATAGATCTTCGAGACCGAGGGGAATCGTTTCAGTTCGTCCAGGGTGAACGTGAGAGCGCGATCGACTAGGCCGTGCATCAGCAGGCGATGCTGCCGCGGATCGATATCCGGAATGCCGTTGACGTGGTCCATCAAGAAGTGCAGACCGGATGGTGTGATGATCCCGTCCAGATCCTGAAGCGGCGTCGTCAACGCGGTATCGGTGATCGGACTGCCGGCTCCAAGGGTCTTGCGTACGGTGCTGTCGAACCGAGACGGTTGTCCGTAGGCCAGGGTGTCCTTGAGACGTGCTTCGGGCTGAGGTGCCTGGGCACCTACCGACTGGACCGCCCCCACAGCCAGGCCCGCCAAGGCGGCGCTTTCTGTCAGGAATTGCCGACGATCGGAGTGGTGGTGCGAACCCATGGTCTCTCTCCTTCTCGCTTCGAACAAGTTGCCAGTTCGCGCTCGGGACTGGCAGCGCGCGCTCGTATTGGAACGCTCCTTTCACCGGCTGTCAATTGCCGAAAAGACGCGGCCGGTCCGAAAGGACCGGCCCTACGAGATTGCCGAAACCACGCGGCCGGTCCGAAAGGACCGGCCCTACAAGTGCCGTCGTGATGCGGTATCCTGTCGCCCGGTCAGCGGCAAATCACAGGAGGGATTGATGCGCACTTCTAGTTTCCTTTCACGTCGTGACGTGCTGCGATTAGCCGGAGCGGCCAGCGGTCTGGCAGTGACTGGCGGCGTTTGCGAGGTCTGGGCTCAATCCGCGAGAAAGATCGAGTCGATGGCGCCTGAACTCGACCGTATCATCGCGACGAGCTCGCCGATCCGCGAACTCGCGAGCGGCTATGGCGGCGATGTCGGTCCCGCCGAAGGGCCACTGTGGTGGGCGGAAGGCCGCTATCTGCTCTTCAACGACATTCAGACCGCGAGGCGGATGAAATACACGCCAGGCCAGGGCGCGAGTGTCGCGATGGAGAAGACCAACGAAGCCAATGGCATCACCCGTGATTCACAGGGTCGCCTTGTCTCCGCCGAACATCTGACCAGACGCGTAACCCGGTACGAACCCGACGGCAGCATCACGGTTATTGCCAACAGCTTCCAGGGCAAACGTCTGCTGCGGCCGAATGACGTGATCGTGAAGTCGGACGGCTCGATCTATTTCACCGACCCGGGCGGCAATGCGGCTCCCGAGGAATGGGACGTGACGATCTCTGGCGTCTACCGCGTCTCGCCGGACCTCGGCTCCATGTCGCTCATCATCGACGACATGGTCAGACCCAACGGCCTCGCGTTCTCGCCCGATGAAAGCATTCTCTACGTCGCCGACTCGCGGCGCCGCCACGTGCGTGCCTACGACGTGCAGCCAAACGGCACGGTCTTCAAGGACACAAGCCGCCTGTTCGCCGACCTGGGGGGCCCAGAGCCGGGCGTTCCCGACGGCATCAAGGTGGACACGGCCGGCAACGTCTACAGCGGTGGCGGCGGCGGCCTTTACGTCATGGACTCGAAGGGCAAGAAACTGGGGCGCATCGTCCATGGGCAACCCGCGACCACCAATGTCGCCTTCGGCGGCGATGACTGGAAGACGCTCTACTTCACCACTCGGAGCACGCTCTTTTCGGTCGATGTGAAGATCCCGGGCGTCCCGGTGCCGGCGAAGAAGCGATCAACGTGAGCCGGCACGAGCCCACATCGCAAGGCACTTGAGTTGACTAGCGGAGGAGGCCTTGAAGGCGAAGTGTCGTTGCGACCAATGCGCTGACGTAGACGATGTAGAACACGCAGAAGGCGCTGACGACCACGGGCCCAAGGCCACGTCGCGCGATGTCGACCTGCGAAATGACACGGTCCATACTTCGCTGCTGCCCCAGCCGGGCGCGGCACAGTCGCCGCGTGCGTTCGGCGCGTTTCGGGTCAGACGCGAGCATCGGCAAACCCGCGAGAGGCTCGAGCCTCGCTTCGTCAAAGTCGCCGGACATCATGATGTGACCTCCTTCAATGACGAGAGGCCGGGTACCTGACGAGACGCCAGGCGGTGGGCTAAGAGCGCGCGCGCACGGCTCAGGCGCTGGCGCATCGCCTCTCCCGTTACGCCGCAGATCTTGGCAGCTTCCGACGGTCGAAGACCTTCGACGGCAGTCAGGAGCAGCGCCTCTCGATAGGTGACCGGTAGCGAGGCAAGCGCTGTGTCGAGGCGTCGCTGTGCCTCGTTGGCCTCCAGTGCCTCGAATGGGGATGGTCCTCGCGAGCTGTATGGCCACAGGCCGATCAGATCGCTGACGTGTGAATTCTCAACCAGCCGCGAGCGACAGTAGCTCACGTGCAAGTGGCGGGCGACGGTAAACAGCCATGCGCCGAGCTCGGTCTGCGGTCGAAGTCTCCGCGAATGCTTGACGAGTCGAAGCCATGTTTCCTCCAGCAAGTCCTCGGCGATATCGCGGCGGTTCGACAGCCTGGAGAGAAAGTTGAACAATCGCGCATTGAATGTGTCGTGTATTTCGTCGAACGCGTCGGGATCGCCTGCGCGAAGGCGAGTGACAAGTTCCAGTTCGCGGGCGCGGTCCATCCAAGTACTAACGCGGACCGACACAAAACGTGACGGCGTCACGCCCGAGGCAGCCCTGCGTTGTACACATGCGCGGCGCACCCCCTGTGGGCGCGAAGCCATTGGCGGGCACCTGCCTGGAGGTCTCGAAGATGGGAGTACTCGCAAACGCCTCGATCATCGCCTTGGTGAGCATGTTCATGGGGGTTGTGCCGCTGGGCATGGGCATTGTCTACGCCATCTGGCCCAGCGAGCAACGCCTGGCTCTAATGCGCCCCCTTTCGCTCGCTACGATCTTCGCGGCAGTCAGCGGCTCGACGCTTGGTGTGCTCAACGTCCTTCGGGGCATGGGGATGAGCCAGTCGCCCGACTTTTCTCGTGTCTCCGCGATCGGCCTCGCCGAGTCCCTGGTGCCGATCTTCTTCGGCTTCGGCTGCCTAACCGCTGCTTGGCTGTGCGTGGCCTTGGGACTCTGGCGTCGCCCCTGAGTACCACGATTCGAGAAGCCGGACGACATTCTGTCGCAGCCATAAGCCATAAGCCGGCTTACGCCCTAAGCCCGTATTGAGCCTGCAGATTGAGCCGAAGCTCAGTTATGCTCTTGCGGTTCCCGGTCTACATACAGTGATTGAGCCTCGGAATGAGGTTTCTCAGAAGGAAGGTTTACCCATCTCCGGGGGCAGGCCACAGCCGTTATGACGACAGACCCAAGAGACGTGATCGCCAACGCGCCCATGAGTCGCCTGCAGGTGTTCGTCGTGGCGATCACGGTGGCCCTGAACGCACTCGACGGCTTCGACGTGTTGTCGATCAGCTTTGCCTCGCCGGGCATTGCGCAGGAGTGGGGCATCGACCGCGCGGCTCTGGGCATTGTCCTGTCGATGGAACTGATTGGCATGGCGATCGGTTCCATCGCGCTCGGCGGTGTCGCCGATCGCATCGGACGCCGCCCGACGATTCTGGGCTGTTTGATGGTCATGGCCGTCGGCATGTTCATGGTCACGACTGTCAGCGGGCTCGTCGATCTGTCGGCCTGGCGAGTCGTGACGGGTTTTGGCATCGGCGGGATGCTGGCCGCGATCAACGCCGTCGCCGCAGAGTTTTCCAATACGCGCCGGCGCCACTTGAGCGTGTCGCTTATGTCGATCGGATATCCCCTCGGTGCCGTGGCGGGCGGCCTCGTCGCCGCACAGCTCCTGCAAGGCAACGACTGGCGGACGGTCTTTTACTTCGGCTCCGCCGTCACGGCCACTCTGATTCCGATTGTCTTCTTCCTGGTGCCCGAGTCCGTTCACTGGCTCGCACGGAAGCAACCAACCGGTGCGGCGGACCGAATCAACGCGGCGCTGAGACGGATGGGGCACTCGGCGGCTGCGGCGTTACCTACGATACCTTCCAACTCGCAGACCCGATCGGTCGCCCACATCTTCGCGCCGGGACTCGTGGCCGTTACGACCATCTTGACGTTGGCGTACTTCTTCCACATCACGACCTTCTACTTCATCGCGAAGTGGATCCCGAAGATCGTCGTGGACCTGGGCTTCCATCCCTCGACGGCGGCGGGTGTGTTGGTTTGGACTAACGTGGGCGGCGCCACGGGCGGCGCCGTATTCGGAATCCTGACGCAGCGCTTCAACGTGAAACCGCTGACCATCGGACTGCTTCTGCTGTCCACCGTCATGGTCACAATGTTCGGCCGCAGCCCCGCTGATTTGCAACGTCTCTCATTCATTTGTGCGCTGGCCGGCTTCTGCACCAACGCCGGCATCGTCGGGTTATACGCCATCTTCGCGCAGGCGTTTCCTACTCACGTCCGTGCCTTCGGGACCGGGTTCGCGATCGGCGTGGGACGCGGCGGCTCGGTGCTCGCGCCGATCATCGCCGGGTTCCTCTTTACGTTCGGATACTCGCTGCCGACGGTCGGGTTCACGATGGCGCTCGGGTCACTGGTGGCCGCGGGTGTCCTCCTCTTCCTCAGGCTCGAATCCGATCGTCCCGTCGCCTCCGACCGGGAATCGAGCTTCAGCAGCCCCATGATGACAAGGAGAGTGAATGAACCCTAAGAGCCTCCAGGACGTCCTGGACGCCTCCGGCAGTCCCGTAACGCTCTTGCGCAATTCCCAGACCGGACCGTATATCTACCCGGTGGTCCCAAGCGAGTTCTCGAACTGGAGAGACGAACAGCGCGCCTGGCGGGACACGTGTATCTTGTTCAATCAGTCCTATCACATGACGGACATGTACGTTGAAGGTCCCGACGCGCTCAACGTGCTTTCCGCTCTTGGGGTGAACAGCTTCAAGAACTTCGGACCCAGCAAGGCCAAACAGTTCGTCGCCTGCAATCATGACGGTTTCGTGATTGGCGACGTCATCCTCTTTCACCTCGAAGAGAACCGGTTCAATCTCGTCGGACGTCCGTCGGTCCACAACTGGGTGCAGTACCACTGCGAGACCGGCAAGTACGACGTGCGGGTCGAGCGCGATGAGCGAACCGTCGCCAGGCCGGGGCCCATCGTGCGGAAGGCGTACCGCTACCAGGTTCAGGGGCCGAACGCGATCCGCGTCGTCGAGAAGGTCACAGGCAAGCCGGTCCCCGACGTGAAGTTCTTCAACATGACGGAGTTTGAGATTGCCGGGCGACGTGTCCGCGCCCTGCGTCATGGGATGGTCGGACAGCCCGGCTTCGAGCTGTTCGGACCCTGGGACGATGGCGAACGTGTGAAGGCGGCGATCGTCGAGGCCGGTCAGGAATTCGGCCTCCGGCAGTCCGGCGCCAGAACCTACTCGAGCAATACGCTGGAATCCGGGTGGATCCCGTCGCCGCTTCCGGCGATCTACGCGGGAGACCAGATGAAACCGTACCGGCAGTGGCTGCCGGCGAACACCTATGAAGCCATTGCGTCATTGGGCGGCAGCTTCTATTCCGACGACATCCGCGACTACTACTTGACGCCGTGGGACCTTGGGTACGGTCATTCCGTCAAGTTCGATCACGATTTCATCGGGCGCCAGGCTCTCGAGAAGATCGCCGTGCGCCCGCGGCGCAAGAAGGTCACGCTCGTGCTGAACGCCGAGGACGTCACGCGCGGCATCAGCACGATATTCCAGCCTGGTCCCAGAACGAAGTACTTCGATTTCCCGTCGGCCGTGTATGCCACGTTGCCGTACGACAAGGTCGTCAAGGACGGCAAGGTGATCGGCGTATCAACCTGGTGCGGGTACAGCGCCAACGAGGGGGCGATGCTCACGCTGGCGATCGTCGATGTCGAACACAGCGAACCCGGCACACAGGTTACGTTCGTGTGGGGCGAAGAAGGCGGAGGCTCGTCGAAACCGACGGTGGAGCGCCACGTGCAGCTCGACATCCGGGCGACGGTCGCACCTGTTCCGTACAGCGACGTCGCACGAACAGCGTATCGCGCAGGATGACTGAGAAATTCTTATGACGATCGATTCCTCCAGGCGCTGGGTGGCATTAGCACTCATGCTGGCCGGCAGCATGCTTGCGGTCGGCAAGGCTCAACAGCTCAACATCGGCGTACCCCTACCTCCCCTGGGTGCAGGGCCGTTCGTCTTCGATACCGCCGAACAGCACAAGATCCGTGTGAGCATCGTCACGAAGGGTCTCTCGCACCCGTGGAGTATTGCCTTCCTTCCGGACGGTGGAATGCTGGTCACGGAGAGGCCCGGCCGGCTTCGTCTCATCCGCGGCGGCGTGCTCGATCCGACGCCCATCGCCGGCGTGCCTCGTGTGCGGACGGACGGCAACGGTGGCCTGATGGACGTCGCGCTCCATCCGCAATTTGCTGACAACCGGCTGGTCTACCTCACGTACACCAAGCCGGTTGAAAACGGCAGAGGCACACCGGCGCTCGCACGAGGCCGGCTCGAGGGCGCGGCACTCGTCGATGTTCGCGACCTTCTGGTGCCCGAGGCGTATTCCGGTAACTCAGGCCTCAACGGCCGCGTGGTCTTCGGGCGGGACGGCATGGTGTACATGTCCACCGGTGGCGGACAGGAGATCGGCAAGATCGCGCAAGACCCCGCAAGTCTGCGGGGCAAGATTCTGCGTCTCCGCGACGACGGCTCGGTGCCACCGGACAATCCGTTCGTTAGCCGCGCCGGTTACCGGCCGGAGATCTTCAGCCTCGGGCACCGCAATACGCTCGGCCTCATCGTCCACCCCGAGACGGGGGCGCTGTGGAACAACGAAAACGGTCCGAACGGCGGCGACGAAATCAACATCATTCTTCGGGGCCGCAATTACGGATGGCCGATGGTGAGTTACGGACGCGAGTATCCCGGCCCTCGCATCTCCGAGCATCCCACGCGCGAGGGAATGGAATCGCCGCTCGTCGTCTGGCTGCCTCAGATCGCGGTGGCTGGCATGGCGGTCTACACTGGCGATCGCTTCCCTGCGTGGAAGGGCAATGTCTTCGTCGGCAGCATGCGCACAGGAGGAATACCTGGAACGGGGCACCTGGAGCGCATCGTGTTCAACGCAAGAACAGAGGAGCTGCGGCGCGAGTCGATGCTCGGCGAACTCAGACAGCGCATCCGGGAAGTTCGCCAGGGCCCGGACGGGTTGCTCTATCTGCTGACGGATGAAGACGACGGCGCGCTCTTGCGCATCGAGCCAGCTTCCTGAGCTTAAACCTGCCGGAGCGGCATTGTATCGGATGAAAGCCGTCACTCCACATGTGCGTCAAGAGATGCCGCAGGCGCGGCGGCCAGCGTAGAATGGCGGCGGTTTCTCAACAGCGGTGGAGCGAACGGAGTGCGCGGAGGGCACGGTTTTACACGGAGGAACGGAGTCACGGAGGCAATGTTTGTAACGAGTAGCTTCTCCGTTCTCTCCGTTGCTCCATGTGGTGACCGTGTGCTCCGCCGGCTCCGTTCAACGCGAGAGCGCGGCGGAGGACTGGAACATGACAGTGGATCGGCGGCGCTTTCTCGGTTCTAGCCTCGCGGTTTGGGGCGTAGCCGGCCTCGGACGGTTGCCCTTCAACGCACGCGCCGCCGCCGCGACGCAGATGACCTTACTGACCTCGTCAGGCAAATCGCTCAGCCGCCAGTTCGCGCAGTGGGTCGTTGGCCTGCGTTACGAGGATCTTCCCGCCGCGGTTGTCGATCGCGTGAAGGGTCTGACGCTCCAAAACGTGGCTTCAGCCCTTGTCGGTTCGCAGTTGCCAGCGGGCCAGCAGGCTGTCGCGTTCGTCACCGACGAGGAAGCTGGCGTGCGAAGCGGCGTCACGATCCTGGTGAACGGGAGCAAGGTCACCAGAGGCGGCGCTGCCTTTGCCAACTCGGAAATGATGCTGGCGGGCGGCAAATGGGACACGTTCCGCATGCTCACGCATCCGGGCACGGCCATTATTCCTGCTGCCCTGATTGCTGCGGAAACGGAAGGCGCGTCGGGCCGGGACTTCATCACCGGAGTGGCAGCCGGCTACGAAGTGATGGAACGGATGGCGGCCGAATGGATTCCCACGGTCATGGCGCGTGGCTTTCACGCCGGGCCCGTGTTCAGCATTTTCGGCGCGGCGATTGCCGCCGCGAAGATTATGCGTTTTACCGAAGACCAGGTGCACGCCTCGATCTCCCTGTGCACCAACCTGGCCGGAAGCAATCTCGCAAGCCGTGCGCTGCGTGAGGGCGCCGCGGTGCGCAATGCAATGCTCGCGGTCACGCTGGCGAAGCAGGGGAAAGTTGGCGGCGGCGAAACGGTGCTCGAAGGTCCGGCAGGCTTCTATGAGGCGTACGCCGGCAACAACACAGGCCATCTCACGTACAGCTTCACCGGCGCCACCAAAACTACGCTCGACACGCTGACGGCCAGGCTGGGCCAGGAATGGATGATCCTCGAGACGCTGTATCGCATCTATTCCATCGCCGGGTACAACATCGCGCACGTCGACGTCACGGCGAGGCTCTGCGAGGAACACAACATCAGATATCAGGACGTCGATCGCGTCGAGGCCGTGGTGAACTGGCTGGAAACGCAGTACCCCAGTCCCGCGTTTCCGACGCAGCGCGAAGACATCGGCGAGCCCGGCCGCGGCAGCACGCGCTTCTACTCGGCTTACGGCGTCGTGAAGCGCGGCTTTCCGATGCTGGCCGGAACTCCCGATCCGCCTGAAGTTCTCGAGCTCATGACGCGCGTGCGGATCATCCCCTCACACCAGATGCCGCTCTTCGCCCCGCGCATCACGATCTTCACCAGGGACGGCCGAAGCTACACCAGGCAGGCGACCGGCCGCGAGTTCATCTGGGATTTCGACGAAGAGGCACGCCGTATTCGAGGCGTCGTTCCCGGCATCCCGATTCCCGAACGGCAGTTCGATGACATCGTGGCCATCTGTCGCAACCTCGATCGGCAGGACCGGGCCGACCGGCTCGTGCAGTTGACTCTGAGGGGATGAGCCCTCTGACGAGCATGGCCACGACCCTCCTCGAGGAAGCCCTTGACGGCTGGCGGTTCGCCCGCGACGGCGTGATTGCCGAGCTCGAAAACATCCCCGCCGAGTCGTTCGACTTCAGGCCCGCGCCAGGCGTGCGGACGGTGGCGGAGCTCGCGCGCCACATTGTCGAGTCGAGCATGGTCATGGTGGGGGAGCTCACGCGTCCGGATGGCAACTTCACCCGGCAGTCGTACCCCGCGTTCCTGGCGGAACACGCAGGCCAGCTCGACCCTCGGCAGGACAAAGCCGCCTTGATCGGATTGCTGCGCCGCTCGCTCGATGATGGCGCGGCGAGGTTCCGGAGAGCTGGTGAAGTTCTGATCCTTCAGCCGATCACACAGTTCAATGGGGAGCCGGCCACTCGCTTGTCGTGGATGAGCCACGGCGTCGCACACGAGGAGTACCATCGCGGCCAGCTGTGCGTGTACGCGCGCCTCCTCGGTCTGGTCCCGGCGTTGACGCAGCTTATTCACGGAAGCTGACACCTGACGTCCGGCAGGACTTCGGGGATTCTCGAGGCGTATGACTCAGACGAACATCGATCTGCCGGCGCGGGCAGCGGCGGTTGGGACGCTCGCGAACGAGCACGCCGATTACGGAGACACGCACGGTCGATTGGCCACAGCGGTTGTAGACGCGCTCCACCGCGAAGGGCTGTACGGCATGTGGGTTCCCCGCTCCCTTGGGGGCGCCGAGCTGGATCCCGTGCGGTCGCTTCAGGTCATCGAGAACGTGGCGTATGGCGACCCATCAGCCGGATGGGTGTTGATGGCCTCGGCGCTCGCGATCGGCACTGGCGCCGCCTACCTTGACGAGGCAGCCGTGCGGCAGCTGTTCGGCGGCGAACGGCTGCCGGTGATTGCAGGACAAGGCACGAAACCGGGCGTGGCCGTGCCGCGTGAAGGCGGGTTTCTGCTCAGCGGCTCCTGGAGCTTCGCGTCAGGCATCAAGCACGGCACACACATCCACACGCTCGGCGTCATCGAAGGTACGGGCGAGCCGCGCATCTTCGTGCTCCCCGTCGAACAGGTAGAACTCATCGACAACTGGGACGTGATGGGCCTCCGCGGCACGGGGAGCATCGACTATCGAATCGATTCGGTGTTCGTCCCCGACGCGTACACCCACTTCGCGGTCACCGAAACACCGCGGCGTGGCGGCGCTCTTTACACGATCGGTATCGTCGGGTTTGCCGCAATGTGCCACTCGGCGTGGGCCTGCGGTATCGGCAGACGGATGCTCGACGAGATCGCCGACAGCGTCAGGACACGTGGTGGACGTGCCGGGACGCAGGCCACGAGCGAAAGCTTTCTCGAGCACTACGCGAAGGCCGAAGGCGTCTATCGAGCGGCACGTGCCTTCGTCTACGAGACGTGGACCGACGCGTGGCGCACCCTCGAGCGAGGTGAACACCTCACGCGACGCCAGCACACACTGATTCGCCTCGGGATCGCGCACGTCACGTGGGCGGCACACGACGTGGCAATGTTCGTGTACGCATCGGCAGGCACGACTGGCCTTCGCGCTGGCACGATACAGCGTCTGTTTCGCGACATGCACGCCGGCACGCAGCACGTTGTCGCGTCCCCGCCGGTGTTCCGCGCGATTGGCCGCGAGCTCGCGGGCCTCGCGCCTACTCAGACGTGGCGATTCGTCGATCTGGTCGATTGAGCCTCAAGGCGCCCGGTGACTCACCTCTGCTCGAGCCGTTCCACGAGCATGCGGGCACGCAACAGCACGCTGTTGCGCTCGAGCAGATCCTGTCGGGCAGCCTCGGGCATGCTCAGGTTCTGCGCGATGACGTTGACGAATTCGGCGTCTGCGAGCCCGGGGTCCGGCGGTTCCGCACCCAGCGGAAGCACGGTGTAGAGCCGCTGCGCGAGCCGCTCCCGCAGCGTGCTGAGGGAGCCAAGCTCCTCGTCCTTCAGCAGTTCCGGCACCGCTTCGACTCGTGCAAGGCGATACGTCTTGCGCTGATCCTCGCTCACGACGCGGAACGTCGTCAGGCCGCGAAGCAGGATGGCGTATCGCCCGTCGGGCAGCTGTTCGTAGTCCTGGATCACGCCGGCGCACCCGATGTCGTAGATCGGCGGCCGCCCTTCGTAGTCTTTCTCGTATCCCGGACGCAGCAACACCATGCCGATGACGCGGTTCCCCTTCAGCGCGTCGGCGACCATGTCGCGGTAGCGCGGCTCGAAGATCAGGAGCGGACGTGACACGCCCGGAAAGAGCACGACTTCAGGCAGCGGAAAGAGCGGAATCTCCGGCGGAAGCGTTGTCGCGTCCGCAGTCGCCGTACGCGGCACCTGCAGGGCGACCTGCTCTCGTAGGGCGAAGGCTTTAGCCTCCGCCTGGTCCTGGGAAGGGTTTGCGAGCAGGGCAAGGGCGATCGCGAGTGATGCGGCGAGTGAATCCTTGCGGGCGCCGGCCATGGGCTTGCTACTTGAGACCCGCTTGCCAGTTGCTCACGACGATGAAGGGGGAGGGCGCGGTGGAGCCTTCTGGGGTGACAAGGAGAAGACGCTTGCCATCCGCCGACACGTCACCGCGCGTGAGCAACGGCATGGCAAACAGCGCGCGCGGCACACCGGGCTTGAACGTCCCTTCAGCCTCGACATCGACGACCATCACCTGGAGAGACTGCGTGTAGTAGAAGATCTGGTTGCCGCGCCAGAGAGGATTAATGCCGCCCCCCTTTGATATCAGCCACTTGCCCCCGGACGCGGCGTCGGCACCTTTGTCCGGCGAGAATGGCCGGACGTACACGTCCGCTGAGCCCGCTTCGTCGGACACGTACGCCAGCCACCGCGAGTCTGGAGCGAGCTCGGGTAGTCCCTCGTTCCGATCGGATGCCAGGATCCGAAATGCTTTTCGCTCGCCCTGGAGCGGCAATACCCACACATCGCCCAGGGTTGTCGCGCCTTGCGCCCTGTACACGAGAAAGCGGCCGTCCTTGGACCAGCTGCGAGGCTCCTTGTCTTCGTCCGATTTCAACAGAAGGGTCTCCTCGCCGGAACCATCTGCGTTTTTCTGATAGATGTCGAGATGGCCGTCGCGGTTGGACGCAAACGCGAGACTCTTGCCGTCCGGCGACCACACCGGGAAGTCATTCCTTCCGGCGCTGAAAGTCACTTTAGTGCTCGTCCCACGCGCGAGATCGAGCACCCAGACATTCGAGTCGCCACGCTGCGAGTCGAACTGCGTTACGGCCACATGTGCTCCATCGGGAGAGATCACCGGATTCTGGTACGAACCCTTGTCTCCGACGAGGCCGAGCGACTTGCCGGTTGAGTCGAACCAGGTCATCTGGCGCTGATTGCCGCCGGGTCCCACGCGAAACGTGAGCACGCCGGTATCCGAGACCGAGAACAACCCGGCGGTAGCTGGTGCGAACGATCCGACTTGGTCGGTCACCGGGACCGGTTCGCCGCTCAGTTCCAACCGCCCCGGATCAAACGCCTGCGCGAACAGCGTGGTGTCACGGAGAAACATCAGCCGTCCAGGCCCGCCGACGAGCGACGAAGAATAGAAGGCTTGTCGATCGCTTGCGATGATGCGGGCCGGGTTTTGCTCCTCCGGCTCGGAGTCAATCGATCCTACGAAGATGCCTCGCCGCTGCGGATCGGAAGAGACGCGAAGGAAAAGAAAGCGATGGCCATCCGGCAGAAACTGAGGGGAGCGATGATTGGTTTCCCCCCGCGACGTGTCGAGGGAAGTGATTGGTGTCGGCGCGCCACCTGCCGCTGACACCCGCAGCAGCCCCGATCCCGCCCGATTGGCGGCGAACACAATCACTCCGTCCCTGCTCCAGGTGCCACCTGAGACTGACGCTGGGACGTCGCAGATCGTCTGCGGAGGTCCACCAGAAATGTCCAGTTTCTTGAGCTGTCCCGGTGCGAACGCTCCGGGCGTTGACGAAAACGCGATGAAGCGGCTGTCTGGCGACCAGAAGACCGGCGGCGGGAGCGCGTTCCCGCTCTCGGTGCCGACGAGCGGTCGCACCTCGACTGAATCGAGCGCGCGGAGCCACATGCGCGTGACGCCGTCTGTCCCCATCGCGGGGAGGACAACCCACTTGCCGTCCGGCGAGACCATCGGGTACCCACCGTTGATGAAGGTCATCGCCGCAGTTGGTTGAATCTCGAATCGAATGGAGGGGGCGACAGCTGGACTTCGCCATGGCGCCCACCCGACGACGCCCGCAATGACGACGACAGCCCCGACGCCGGCCGCTATCCACGCCCACTGAGGCCCCGCCTTCCTGACGGCTTGGGGTTCAGATCTGACGGCCGGCACATCGTCTACGAGCGCCATCACGTCGCCGATATGCCGCAGCCGCTTCTGTGGATCCTTTTCAAGGCACCGCCGCAGCAGACGCTGGAGATGGGAGGGCACCTTCAGCCAATTCGGCTCCTCCTTGATCACCGACGCGAGCACCTCGGTGCTGCTGTCGCCGGTGTGCAGCCGCGCCCCGGTGACCATCTCATACAGCACGACACCGAACGCGTAGATGTCGGCGCGCTGGTCCACGGGCTTGCCTTTGGCCTGCTCCGGCGCCATGTACGCAGCCGTTCCGAGTATCACGCCCGCCTGGGTGCCGTCTTGGATAAAGGTGGGAGACTCATCGCCGCTTGCGGACGGTGTCCCACCCATTTTGGCCAGACCGAAATCGAGCACCTTGACGGTGCCATCGGGCCGAATCTTGATGTTTCCAGGTTTGAGATCGCGATGAACGATGCCCTTCTCGTGTGCGGCTTCGAGCGCGTCCGCAATCTGACGGGCAATGTTCAGCGCTTCATCGAGCACCAGCGGTCCGCTCATCAGGTGCTCGGCCAACGTCGGGCCTTCGACGAGTTCCATCACGAGGTAGTTGGGACCGACGTCGTAGAGATGGCAGATGAGGGGATGGTTCAGCGCGGCGATGGCACGCGCCTCCTGGTCGAATCGCTCGCTGAAGCGCTCGGCGGAAAACTTGATGGCCACATCCCGGTTCAGGCGCGAGTCGCGGGCCCGGAACACTTCGCCCATCCCGCCCTGACCAATGCGACTCAGAATCTCGTAGGGACCGACCCTGTCACCAGCGACTGCCGTCATCGCCCGACCCTCCTTGCGCTATTTCGAAATCTACAGCCGGCGGTATTGGCGTGGTCCGTGGAGGGCGCAGAGATCCGCGCCATCGCCAAGCGACAGCGGCCCTATGCTAACCGCAGATGGGCGGCTCACTGTCGAGAATTGCAGATCGTAGTCTACCGATCCGGTAACAGCGCGCGCCTCGGGCGCGCAGTCAGCAGACCGAGCTGATTCGCGTCGGATTCGACCGACACGAGGGCGCGCATAGACTCGGATAACAGCGTCGTCTGGATTCACGCGGCGAGTTATGATGAGGTCTACTGTGGCGCGCCAGACCGTCTATGGATGCGCCGTGCCGGCGCGTTCGCCGAAGATCCGAGGCAGCTTCAGGGTGGGAGGGTACATGTCAGTTTCGCGTCGTGACTTCGTCAAGACTGCCACTGCCGCAACAGCCTGCACGGCACTCTCGGCACCCATCTTCGGACTGGCGAACGAACCCGCGCTCGGGCTGATCTTTCCGCCCAAGGACTATCCAATTCCGCCTGACGCGAGGCGTCTCTATCCTGCCGGGGTCGAGTTCCTTGGCGATGGTGTGGGCCTGCCTGGAGGTATGACGGTCGAAGGCTATGAGGAGGCTCTTCCCCGCGTCGTGCCAGTCGCCGAAGCGCTGGCTAGGCGGGGAGCGAAGGTCATCTCTGTCTTCGGTTCGTCTATCACCTTCTACAAGGGTGCCAAGTTCAACGAAGAGATCATACAAAGGGTCACCAAGGCCACTGGCCTGCCGGCCACGACGCAAAGCAACGGACTCGTGGACGGCCTGCGGACGGTCAACGCCAAGCGCGTGGCCGTGGCCACCGCGTACACCGACATCGTGACCGGGCGCTTGAAAGCATTTCTGGAGGAGCACGGCTTCGAGGTGACGTTCACCAAGGGTCTAGGCTACGAGCGCATTCCGGAGGGAGCGGCAACGCAGGAAATCCTGTTCAACCTCGGCGCCGAGGCATACGCCAATTCCCGGAAGGCGGACGCGCTCGTCATGTCGTGTGGCGCTCTGAGAACGCTCGATCTCATCGTGCCGCTCGAGGACCGAATCAAGGTCCCCGTCGTGTCCTCGACGCCACATGGCTTGATGAACGGCGTCCGGCTGCTGGGCGTGAGTCCGCGCGTCCAGGGATTCGGAGCCGTCTTCGCCCGCGCCTGATCGCAGGAATGGCGACCCAGTCCCAGGATCATCTTCGACGGATGATCGAACTTGATTGTCGACGCAGGTTCGAGGGGCTGAGGCGAACTGGCGCCGATTACATGACACGCGTGCGCGGCTGCTGCTATGGCCAACGAGCGTCGAGCGGCTTCGACGAGTCGGCACTGATGTTCAGCATCGCGCAATGATGGTACATGTGACCGCCGTCGATCGCGATTCCCGGGTGGTCGGCCATGAATTCGATCACCTGCAAGACGCACATCGGGCACGTGATGTTCGGGATTGGCACGTCGATCTCAAAGTTCTGCGTCGGACGCTCGGTGTGAGCGAAGATGCCGTCGAGAATCACCGGCGCGACCGCGGGACTCTGGATCACCGCGGACTGCGAGCGTACGCCGCGGTCGGTCTGCGCGGTGGTCACATCTCCTTTGATTCGGGTGTGGCTGATCGCAATCGGTTGTCCAGAGTGTCGCACCAGTACCCTTGAAACCGTCCGGAGTTCAAGGGGCAAGAGTGACTCACTTCGACTCGAGCCGTTCCACGAGCATCCGGGCACGCAACATCACGCTGTTGCGCTCGAGCAGATCCTGTCGGGTAGCCTCGGGCATGCTCAGGTTCTGCGCGATGACGTTGACGAATGCGGCGTCGCCGAGGCTCGGGTCCGGTCCATCGACGCCGAGCGGAAGAACGGTGTAGAGGAGCCTGCTGAGCCGCTCCCGCAAGGTGCTGAGAGGACCGAGTTCTTCGTCCGTCAGCAGCTCAGGCACTGCCTCGACGCGCGCCAGCCGATACGGCTTGCGTTGATCCTCGCTCACGACACGAAAGGTCGTCAGGCCTCGAAGGAGGATGGCGTATCGTCCGTCGGCCATCTGCTCATAGTCTTCGATCACGCCGGCGCTGCCGATGCCGTAAATCGGCGGCCGCCCTTCGTAGTCTTTCTCGTATCCCGGACGCAGCAACACCATACCGATGACGCGGTTCCCCTTCAGCGCGTCGGCAACCATTTCGCGGTAGCGCGGCTCGAAGATCAGGAGCGGCCGCGATACCCGAGGGAAGAGCACCACTTCGGGCAAGGGAAAGAGCGGAATCTCCGCCGGAAGCGTTGTTGCGTCCGCAGTCGCCGTACGCGGCACGACCTGTAGGGCGATCTGCTCTCGTAGGGCGGAGGCCGTAGCCTCCGCCGGGTGCTGGAAAGGGTTTGCGAGCAGGGCAAGGGCGATCGCGAGGAGTTGAACGCTCACAATCATGGTGCTTGCCAGTTGCTCACAACGATGAAAGGCGAGGGCCCTGGAGGACGCGCCGCTCAGGCGTCAGAGGCTCGGCACAGGTCCGGTGCCGCCGTCCCAGTCCTTCACGACGCCATCCGGGCCCTTTAGGTACCCGAGCAGACACCCCCCGGACCCGTCACGCAGCGGGTGGCACCGCGCTTTGATCGCGTCGCCTGCCTTGAGATAGGTGCGTGTGACGCCGATCCGTTCCAGGCCACCACGTCCCGTAGCTTCGAGCACCCACGTTTCCGTCTCTGCACCCTTCTTGACGTTTATGTAGACGTATGAGTGCGGCACGACGAGATGCACTTCCGTTACAACGCCTTCGATATCGATCGTCGTGTCGGTGTAGTTGCCGTGGGAATGGTGCGCCCCGGCGGGCAACACAAACGCTAGCGCGCACATGACGGCCAGACCCAGCGTACGTCGCATGATTTCGTCTCCTCAAATCACCTGCGGATTGATCTCCAAGAACCCGGCTATCACGAATACGTCAGGTTGCGCTCATTGCGGCCGCTGCGGCTGACCGCCTTGAGGCTGAGCGCCGCCTCCTGTACCCACGCCTGCGCCCAAATCGCCGGGGGCTCCTCGACCAGCATCGTTCTGGGCGCCACCGCCGCGCCCGCCACGCCCCCCGAGCTGGCGTTCCGGAAAACGATTGTAGTAGAGGCTTTGATAGCGGACCGGGTTGCCCTCTGCCCCGAGCATCGCAATCGACTGCTGGAAGATGAGCGGAGGCGGCTGGCCTTTCGCGACCGTCGCATCCAGAACGTAGAGGCGATTCTCGTGCAGATAGATCGCGACATACGAGCGCGACGCGTCGGGGTTGGTCAACTGAAGCATGTGCCCCGTGATCAGGTTGACGTAGTGAAACGCATCGTACGTCACAGTCACGCCCGGCTTCTGCCGATACAGCCTCGCCGCGTGAGCGATGGATGCCGCGATGTCGATGACCCAGTAGCCGACACCGCCGACGTACGCCTCATGCTTGATTGCGGCGTGTATGCGCTCGGCGTCGGAAAAGTCCACAACGGTAATCGAATAGCGGTTCGGCCCCTGAACCCAGCGGTACACGCGGCCCGGAAACTTTGCGCCGTAATCGGAGTCCCACGTGATCGTTTCTCTGGTCGGCTCACCGGGCGCCGGAACCGAAAAGCGGTCCTCTTTGTTCACGTACTCGGTCCACTCCTGCGCGAAAACCGACGGCGCGAGGAGCAGTGCGCACAGTGCTGTAGTCAATCCAATGACACGCATCTTGCTCGCCTTTCTGGTGTTGAACAATTACTAGAATAGCCCTGATACTAGTTTCCCATCACTTTTTCGGGCCGCTCGCGGTCAAGAACTTCGCCTTCAGGGCTTGCCGATCGAGCTCCTTGCCTCTCAAGTAGACCTTGGAAATGCGCCGCGTGTTAGTGATGTTGTCCAGAGGGTTCCCGTCGAGCACGTTGAAGTTGGCTTCTTTCCCCGCCGCAACGGTCCCCATCCGATCCAGATGGAGAAGCCTCGCGTTGGTTCCCGTCCCGGCGACGAGGGCCTCCATCGTCGTCATCCCGCATCGCGTATACGCTTCGAGTTGTTCGTGAGCGCCGAAACCGTCGCCGGTTCCATCCGTCCCCAAGCCGATCACCATTCCCGCCTCGTGGATCTTGCGCAGGTTCCGGCAGTGAAGTTCGAAGAGCTCGTTGGGAGGATTGCCATTCGCGTCTCGCTGCGCAAGCTGAGAGCGCATGCCCTCGATTTGGCTGGCGGGCAGGGTCTCAGCCAAAGATGCGACCGTATCCCGCGTCGAAGGAACCGGAATATTCGGGCCCGACCACACTTTCGGGTGTGCCTTCACCGCCGTCAGATACTCGTTGTCAACGTCTCTGTCGCGGACAAGGTGCACGAATCCGTCCACGCCCGCTTGTAACAGGTCCTTGGCGTCGGCGAGCGCCGAGGTTCGACTGAGATGCGCAAGCACCTCCATTCCGCTGGAGTGCGCCTCGGCGATGATGGCCCGATACACGTTGGGCTGGATCTTCGGGACATCCCCATTGCGATCGTCGACCCAGATTTTCACGAAACGCACGCCGCGCGCGCGCAGCTCCTTCACGTGCTCCCGGCCTTCCTTTTCCGTTCGCGCGCCGTACGGAATCCCCAGACGAGGCTCGCCGGGCGGACCACCGATCGGGGTTCCTGCGATCCCCTTTCCCACGGTCAGGAAGCGCGCGGCATTCGGGATCACCTCGTCACGCAGCTGATACGCCAACTCCTGATCGGCCTCGAGGCCCATGCTCAATGTGGCGGCCGTTCCGTAGTACGCGTACCGCTCGAGCTGGTCGACGAGGTTTTCGCGCCTGTAGTTTGCCTTGCTGTTACTGCCGTCCTTTTCGTTGACGAGCCCGATGTGGTTATGGCCGTCGATGAGCGAGGGCATCACTGTCTTGCCCGACAGGTCCACGCGAACGGCGCCCTGCGGCGGCTGACGCTGCCCCTGCTTTCCGACCCACGTGAGCGTGTCGCCCTCCACGAGGAATGCGGAGTTCTCGACAGTCGCGCTGCCATCGCCAATGATGAGTCGCGCACCTTCGAACCAGACCGCGGCGTTGTTGCCTCCGCGCTGGGCGCCCGCGTCCAATACGGAAGCGAACGCGACGATGAGACAGCACGATAGGGTTCGAGCGAATGACATGGATTCCTCCGCCACTAGAGGGCGATCTGGCGCAGGATACCGCAGTTTCCATGACCCTGGAGTCAACGGAGGTGACGGAGGGCACGGAATCACACGGAGCCACGGAGAAACGGAGCATCTAATCACAACCTAGCAGGGTGCTGAAAAAGTGAAGTTCAGCACCTAAGTTCCTTCTTCGTTGATGGTGATGTGTTTCATCGCAATGATCCGAAGCCACCCGCCGGCGTCGTCGTCAGGCCGATTGCGCTGCGAGGCTGCGCCAGCGCACGAGGTTGTACGCCGCGGCGCCGAAGGCAAACATCCAATCGACGAGTCGGCCGCCACAGTGCCGAAGTTTGCGAAACAGGCCGACGGTTTTCAGCCACCCGAAGGCTTGCTCCACGAGCTTCCGTTTGCGTTGGCTGACGGTGTAGCCCGGATGTCGGGTCGTGCGCCCGTCAATCGCACTGCCGCCGCGGGGACGGTCGTACTGGGCCACGTGGGGCGTGATGCGCATCGTGCGCACCGCGGCCACCCAGGCGCGCGTGTCGTAGAGTTTGTCCGCGCCGACCGTGAGGCGACGGCTCGTCAACGGGAGCTCGCCCAGCATCGCGATCGCGGCGTCACGTTCACCCGTGCCGGTCGCGGTGGTGACGGCCGTGTCCACGATCAAGCCATGTCGATTCTCGGTGAGCAAATGCCCCAGATAGGCCAACTTGGCTTCACGCCCCGCGGCTTTCTTATAGAGTCGCGCGTCAGGGTCGGTCGTCGAGCAGTGGGTGTCGTTGCTCCGTGGCTGCCGTGGAAATTCACCGTCGGATTCTTCGGATCGTCGGGCGGGGTGCGGTCCCGGCCCTTCGGTTTGAAGCTCTTGTGACTCGCCCAGGCCTCGAGCAGCGTCGCGTCGACGGTAAAGTGCTCGTCCGAGATCAATCCCTCAGCCTTGATGGCCGCGAGGACCTCCGCAAAGAAGGGATCCGCAATATCGCCGTCGAGCAACCGATCGCGATTCTTCGTGAAGGTCGTGGCGTCCCAGACCGGGTCGTCGAGACTCAGCCCGACGAACCAGCGATACAACACGCTGTAGTCCAATTCCTCCATGAGCAGCCGCTCGCTGCGGATGCTGTAGAGCATTTGCAGCAACAAGGCCCGCAAGAGCTTTTCCGGCGGCCGGACGCACGCGCGCCTCCGGCGTCACGTAACTGAACATCGAGTCGTTGCGCGGATCGGCGCCTCGCATCGGCAGACTCCCTTCCTAACGATTGGGAGCATCCGTAGTACGACGAGATCAGCATGTCGATCCCTTTAAAGTTACTCTTTCAGCACCCTGCTAGATTTCTCCGTGACTCCGTTCCTCCGTGTAAAACCGTTCCCTCCGCTCCCTCTGCTCCCTCTGCTCCCTCCTACTTGACCGGGCCCAGGTATTTGTCGAGCCAGGCGAGCGTCTCGCGGATCACGGCATTGCGGCTGAGCGCGCTCAAATCGTGTCCGACGCCATCGAAGATGATCTGCCGTTTGTCCGCCGCCGGTGTGCCGAGCAGCAGGAACAACGGTCGTTGCGATGCCTGAAGAGGAAACACGAAGTCGTACTGGCCTCCCAAGATCAACGTGGGAATCCGTACGCGTCCCACGAAGTTGATCGGATCGACCTCGGGCAGCGATCGCTGTGGCGGCAGCCCGGCGAGTAACAGGATCTGAGTCGCCAGTCGCGGCTCGACGGCCGGCACGATGGCTCCCTGAGGCCCGCCCCAGCTGGTGCCGTGGAAGGCGAGTTTTTCGAGGTTGATGTCCGGCCGTGTCTCGAGATAGTCGATGGACCTCATGAGATCTTGCACCCACTGAATGGCGAGGTTTCTGTAGAGTCGATCGTCTCTGGCGTACCCCGTCGTCAGTTCCCCCTTGTAGCGATCGTACGTGCCCTTGTAGACGGGAAACATCACCGCGCGCCCACTGAGAAGAAGATACTCGGGCACCTCTAAAGGCGACAGCGTATCGCTCGATCTCTTGTTGAAGCCGGCAGCTAGAGGGAACACGAGCACGGTCTGGTACGGCGGAGAGCTCGACGTCGGAAGATACAGCTGTGCGATGACGCGGTCGCCCTCATAAGCGGCGTTGAAGGTGATTCGCTCCCGGCGCCAGTTCGACGGCGAGTCATCGGTCGATTCGACGACCGCTTTCAAGTCGGTCTTGTCGTAGAGGTACTGGCTCTTGTACGCCTCGAAGAGTTGATCGGACGCTGGTCGCTCGCGAGCGTAGTCTCTCGTCGGCAAGGGAATGTCGCGGGCGAGCTCCTGCGGTACAGGCTCGGTGCCCGAGTACCTGCACACAGCGGAACCCGTTCGAAGACGCGCGATCGAACGGCGATCGTGTCTCGGGTTCGTAGAACTTGTAATCGGGATCGCTCCAGGCGCCCCCGAGAAGATAGCGATCATCGCCGGAGCGGTTCCAGGCCCACTCCTTGACGTTGCCGGCCATGTCAAGGGCGCCGCTGCGACTCAGGCTGAGAGGGGTGCCCACCGGCACGGTGCCTTTGCTGGAAAAGTTGCTCTGCGGGCCGATGAACTGCGACCAGTACACGGATGCTGCATGGCCCCAGTGGTAGATGGTCGGCAGGCTCTTGCCGACGGACTCACAGTACGCGGCGGCTTCGTACCAGCTGACGCCCGAGACTGGATACTGCCCCTGCTGCTCGGGGAACGTGCCGACTGCCCACGTTGATGGTCCGGGGCGGCCGGTCTGATCGCTGAATGCGTCGATTCCCTCTCCCCAGGTCACGACGCGGCCAGCTTTCTCGAAAGGCTGCTTCCAATACTCTTGCGACCGGTAACCGCCCCGATCGACAAAAGCCTTGAAGGCTTCGTTCGATACTTCAGTGCGATCGATGGAGTACCCCGGCGCGACGATCGGCAGGACTGTGGCGCTCAGGACCACGAAGCCTACATCGAGTGGACCACCAGGGACAGACACCATGCCGGTAGGTACAGTTCCGGATTTCGGGAGGGTATACAGCACCGTCACTGGATCTCGACCGGTGAAGAGCTCCAGCGTGTCGAGTGTGTCGTGGCCCTCAGCCCGGACTTGAATGCGAGAGGGCCCCTGAGGAAGACGGATGCCAGCCAAAGGAGCGCGGCCGAGACGCGTCCACTCGCGATCGCCGGCCGCGTAAGGTCTTGCAAGTACTTCGGCGTTCGGTGGTGTCGTCTCGAACGAGACGGTCACCGACATCCGAGGCCAGAGATCGGCCAGCGCCGCTTCCTGCGGGACGACACGCTCGGCTCGCTCGGCGAGGTCGAAGGCGTCTTGTAAGCGATCCTGCTCGATCAGGCGTCGGATCTCGGGAATCGTCTCAGCGCGGACGCGCCGCGCCTCCCCGCCTCGACTCCAGGTCACCGCGGCGCCGATCGCGATGGCGAGCGCGACGAGCAATGCCGCCCCTGCCACACGCGACTTCCGAAGGCTGTACCACAGGTCGGCGTTGGCGACGGTATTGACCGTGGCAGTCAACGCGGCCCGGCACCGGGCCAGATCGTCCCGAAGGTCGGCGGCAGTCGCATAGCGCCCGGCGGCCTCCTTCTGAAGTGCACGAGCGACGATCGGTCCGATACCGGCCGGGACATCGGGCCGAAGATCGGCAACGCTCTTCGGCGTGTCATTGAGAATGGCGTTGATCACGGCCGAGTCGTGATCGCCGCGGAAAGGACGCACGCCAGTCACCATTTCGTACAGAACGACACCCAGCGCCCACACATCAGCGCGGTGATCAACCGCTCCACCCTTGAGTTGCTCGGGCGCCATGTACGCCACGGTGCCCATCGAGACGCCGGTCTGCGTCAAGCCGGTCACACCAGAGAGCTTCGCGATTCCGAAATCGAGAATCTTGACGGTGCCGTCTTTCGTAACCATCAGATTCGCCGGTTTGATGTCCCGGTGCACGATGCCGGATTCGTGAGCCTTGACGAGGCCCTGGGCGACCTGCGTCGCGAAATCAAGTGCTTCGGCTGCATTCAACGGGCCGCGCTCGATGCGCTTCTTGAGCGTTTCTCCTTCATAGAAGGCAAGGACCAGGAACATGCGGCCGTCGGACGTCGTGTCAATCTCGTGGATTGCGCAGATGTTGGGGTGATCAAGTGCCGAGGCGGCCTGAGCTTCCTGCACGAATCGCTGCCGGGCGTCTTCGTCGCGGGTGAGATCTGGAGGGAGAAACTTGAGCGCGACAGTACGCTTCAGCCGGGTATCCACGGCTCGGTACACGATACCCATGCCGCCGCCCCCGAGCTTCTCCAGAATCTGGTAGTGCGAGACGGTCTGACCTTCCATCGACACCTTCTCTGTCAAGGAGGTTCGGAACGCAAGAACGAAGGCGATGCGGCGCAGGATACCGCAGTTTCCATAACCCTGGAGTCAACGGAGGGGAACGGAGGGCACGGAATCACACGGAGGCACGGAGACACGGAGCATCCTTTTCACATTGGATTGCCTCCGTGGCTCCGTTCCTCCGTGTGAAACCGTTCTCTCCGCTCCCTCCGCTCCCTCCGTCTACAACCTGCCGGAGAAAGGCGCGGCCGCGTGCGCCACTCTTCCGCCGACGAGCGTCAGGACCGATTCGATCTTCCGAATCGTCTGCTCGGGCACGGTCAGGTAGTCGTGACTGAGCACCACGAGGTCGGCGTACTTACCCTCCACGAATGATCCGAGGTGGTGGTCGTCGAAGGAAAACCACGCAGCACCCTGTGTGTACAAGCGAAGTGCCTCCAGGCGTGAAATCTGCTGTCCGTCGTTCGTCAACACGCCCGCCAGATTTCTTCCCGTCGTCATGTAGTAGAGCGAAAGCCACGGGTCGAGAGCCGACACGTTCGTTGAATCCGTTCCCACGCCGGCGGGAATTCCAGAGTCGATGATCCGACGAAATGGCGGGCCGCCTGCCGCTGACAGATACGTCCACGTCTGCGCGCTGGCGCCCGCGCCGAGATCCTTCAGCGCTTTCAGTCTCGCGGCATCGATGCTCTGGAGGTGGATGATCGACCAGCGAAGGCGGTCGATCGGATAGTCGCGCGCGATCGAACGGAACGCGTTCAGATGGAAGTCGTTTTCAGCGACGGTGATCGAGTGCTGCTGCAGCAGCCAGCCGTGTTTCGCGATCATGCGCGCCGAAGGCTCGAACTGCGGAGACATGGTGTCGGTCCCACCGATCCGCTCTCCGAAGCCAGCGACCCTGAATAGATCGTCGCCGACTGCGCGGCCGGACTGGCTGAAGTTGTTCAGCACACGCGCCTCGACGTCCTCCGGTGAATCGGCGGGGAACAGCGGCCGCACGCGGACCGTGAGCCGATCCTGCCGCCAGAGTGTGAGCGCCAGTTCCTGATCGGCGAGGTTGCCGGCGTTGATGACTCCGGTGAGCCCCAGACTGTTGGCGTGCGCGTTCAGGTCTGCAGTGCCGCGTAGCTTGTCCTCGGGCGTTTGCACCGCCTGAAGGGCGGCAACGGCGGCCTGAGCCGAGGCCACGACGCCGCTCGTTTCGTCGACCGCGACACCTTTGCCAACGAAGAACCCACGGCCCAGGGTGTTCGTGATCGCGCCGGTCCCGCCGCCCGTACCAGAAATGTAGACAGCGTGTTTGGGGGCTGCCGCATCCAGCTCCGCCTTCGTCGGCCGTCGTCCTTCGACAAGCTGCGTGTGGTTCCACCCGCCCATGCACGTAATGAACCCGCCCGGAGGCACCGATTCAGCACGTCGCGCGATCGCTTCCTGAAGCTCGACGATCGAGAAAGCCCGCTCGATGCGACGTGCTTCGTAGCCGGGGTTGACCCCGGCTCGTGTGTAGTGCACGTGCGCATCGAAGAGGCCGGGAACGACTGTCCGCCCTCCAAGGTCGACTCTGCGAGCATCAGGCGCGAGCGCGGTTGTTTGTCCGACGTTGACGATGCGACCGTTCTTGATAGTCAGGGCGGATGCAACCACGCCTCGGCTGTCCACGAATCGTCCGTTCACGAGCGCGAGATCGCCGGAACGGTCACTCTGCGCGGCCCATGCTGAAGCGGGCGACGCGACGTCGACGGAACCCGCGGCGATCGCCGCCGCTCCAGCCGCCGCGCGTACGAGCAGCTCCCGTCGAGACAACGTGCCGCCGAATCTCCGCTCGCTCATCGGCGTCCTCGCTCGTCAGTGGGTCATCGCGTAGAGCAGGACGTTAACGGCGACCCGATAGCCATCCACGGAGAACTTCACAAAGTACCAGGATCCTCGCCCTCGCGTTCCCAGGAGTCGCTCACGTCCGTGTTGTGTGTCATGAAGACCATCACGCGTCCGTTGTGATCCGAAATCCCCCGCGCGTGCACCACGGCGCTGTCGGCGCCGCGCTCCGATGTCCGACGTCCCCCAAGCCAGGTGCCTATGCCTGGAATCTGCGGCACCTCTCGAAGGTCAAACATGGTGTGAAAGATGGGGTGATCCATCGGCAGATCGACAATCGAGTACTCGCTTGGAGGCAGCACTTTCTGAATCTGGCTGGCCCAGACGTCCCACGCGTACGATCCCCAGAAGTCGTCCACCCAGAGAAAGCCGCCTTTCAAGAGATAGGTCCTGAGACGTGCGGCGTCCTCGTTACTGAAGAGCAGCCTGCCCACTTCCTGCATGATGATGAACGGGCAGTGGAACAGCTCGTCATCCGTCAACCGGACGATGAGGTGTCTGGGCTGCTTCGCATCATCGAAGCTGACAGAAATCTTCGTCAGCTCGGCAATCCGGATCGAGAGGTCGATGTCCGCGAGCGGATAGTCGGTCAGCCAACTGCCGCCATCGCCGCTGGGATTCAAACGATACATTGCGCGGCAGTAGTGAAAGCGCCCATCGAAGCTGTCGGCGCGTGCCATGTGCGCCCCGATACTCGCATCTCCGCCTCGACCAAATTGTGCCCACGCGCGAGGGGCGCACAGCAGCGCGAAGCCAAGTAGAGCGGTAACGGCCGTGAGCCGCATGAAGGCAGTTTACGCCTCTTGCCAGCGGACGAGGCGCGAACGGCGGACGGGCTCGCGGCGGTCGAGGGCTGACGGATGCCTCAGGGCGCGGTTGCGACTACCGGCATCTCCAAAACTCACACGACCGCGACTTTGACGTTGTGAATCGGGGGCAGAGAACCGAACAGGCAGTCCCACTTCTCGCCGCCCTCCCTCCCGATCCACAGCTGACCGGTCGTGGTGCCGATGTACAGCGCTGGCGCCTTGAGCCGGTCGATGTCCATCGCGTCGCGAAGGATCGTGAAGTAGCTCTGCTTCTTCGGCAGCCCCCGTGCAAGCCGGCTCCATGAGTCGCCCCCATTTTCGCTGCGCCACACTGCGGGCGCGCCGCCGGGACAGGAGCGCGTCGCTGGCTCGAGGGGCACGACGTACACCGTGTCGGCATCGTGCGGATGGACAACGATGGGGAATCCGAAGTCCGACGGCAGTCCACTGGCAATCGATCGCCACGAGTGGCCGTGGTCGTCGCTGCGCAGCACGCCAATGTTCGGCCGCGGCCCCCCAGGCCCAGTCCAATCTGCCCATCCGCCGTGGTTCTGCATGTAGAGCCGGCCGGGCGCGTCGTCGTGTCGCGCGATCTTGTGGACGCACTGACCGAACTCGGGATAGGGATCGGGCGCGAAGCCGGCGCCGACCCCTTGATTGGACGCCCTGAACGTGCCGCCGCCGTCCTCGCTCAGATAGTGGCCGCCGGTCGAGATGCCGAGGTGCACGCGATTCCCGTCGCGAATGATCGTGTGCATGCAGAGCCCGCCGTTGCCGGGCTGCCACTTACGCGCGTGTTCGTGGTTGCTGATGCCGGGCACGATCTCCCACGAATCGCCGCCGTCAGTGCTCCTGAACAAGGACGCCGGCTCCACGCCGCACCACAGTTCCTTCTTGCCGACGCCGGCCTCGAGTGACCAGATGTTGGCGAGGGCGCGTCCGTCCTCCTTGGCGAATGCCGGCGCGGACTTCGTCTCTTTGAAGCTCTTCCCCATGTTCGTCGAACACAACACTTTCATGCCGAAGAATGGATTGCAGCTCGAGGCATACAGTCGCGGTGTTCCGCGCGTATCGATCAGCGTCGAGTAGACGGGCACGCCGGGACCGAAGGGCCCGCGCAGCGCGAAGCTGCGCCGCGGCTTCGCGGCATCGGCGACGAACACGCCTTTCTTGGTGCCGATGGTGAGAATGACTCGCTCCGCCAACGTCAACCTCCTGAGACCGCCGGCAGAAACGTGACCACGTCCCCTGGCGTCAGCGTCGTGTCGACCCCGTCGAGGTCGCGCACATTGTCCGAGTTCACGAACACGTTCAGGTGCCGGCGCACGGTGCCTGTTTCGTCACAGACATTGCGATACAAAGCGGTCTGGCTCCGCTCGAGGTCCTCGAGTGCAGCGCGCACCGTGCACGCCGAGATCGAGAGTTGCGATGCGCCCGCACAGTACGCACGCAGCGGGCCCGGGAGATGGATCGTGATGGTCGGCGTTGCGCCCATGGTACCAGACGAAGCGTATCGCCGGCGGTTGGGATGATGCAACCTGGGCGGTTTGAGCTTGCGGTGCCCCCTATTTCTTCAACAGCACCGGCCAGTTGAGCACGATCGTCATCGGCGGCGACGCGGATTCGACAGGGACGTTGAGCAGATAGCGTTGGCCGTCGGCGGAAACGGCGTACGTCTGTCGGAAGTCCGTGAGATTGAGCGTCGTCTGGAACAGCGCTCGTGGGGTTTCGGCCTGGAGGGTACTGGCGGTCTTCACGGTCACGGCCATCAGCTTCCGATCGAGTGCGAGGTAGAACAGCTCATTGCTGTCGCGGCGCCATCTCGGCTGGGTGCCACCGTCGGTTGAGATCTGCCACTTGCCAGCGAGCGTCGGGAACGACTGCACGTAGATCTGCGGTCCGCCAGACTCGTCCGATACGTAGGCGATCCACCTGCCGTCGGGCGAGAACTGCGCCTGGCTTTCATTGAAGTCGGAGCGCAGGAACGGCATCGGCTTTCGGTCACCGGCAAGTGGCAGCACCCACACGTCAAGGCCCGTCTTGGCGTCGGTGCGGTAGTAGGCGAGAAACTTTCCGTCCGATGACCAGTCGGAGGGGAACACGATGGGAGTCGCGTTCAACGTGAGAAGGAGCTCGTCAGGTCCGCTGGCGTTGGCGGGTCGCTGATAGATATCGAGTCCACCATTCTGCGTTGAGGCAAACGCAACGGTACGGCCGTCCGGCGACCATAGGGGCACGTTGTTGATTGGAGGTGTGAAGGTGAAGCGTGACGTGATCCGCCGCTGGAGGTCCAGGATCCAGACGTCGAAGCCGGTCGGGCCAATGCGAGCGAACGCCACTCGTTGGTCGTCAGGCGACAGCGCCACTTGATCGTAGGCTCCGGGAGGTGCAGCCACACCAACTGAACGGCCCGCCCGGTCTACCCAGACGAGTTGAGTCTGCGCCCCAGTGGCCGATCGGTAGATCAACGAGCCAGTCTCGGAAACTCCATAACCTCCACCGAACGTGCCGCCGACTCGTTCGGCGATGGGAACGGCCTCGCCACTGGTGACAAGCGTGGTCGCGTCGAAGGGCTGCGCCATCAGCGTCGATTCGCGCAGGAACAACAAATAGCCAGGTGGTGAATAGATTGCCCCATTAATTCCGCGAAATACCGTCTTCACGTCCATCGAGTCCAGCGAACCCACGAGAGTGCTGCCACTGTTCGGCCCCGAGCTTGCCGCAAACAGAAAGTGTCGACCGTCCGGCAGGAAGAACGGAGCACCGTGGACCACATCGCGGCGTGATGGGTCGAGGACTGTCACCGGCATCGGGGCGCCGCCTCCAGCAGGCAGCCGCTGAAGCGGGCTGCCAACGTTCGACGCGAAGATGATGACGCCGTCCCGGCTCCACGTTCCGCCGAATGGGAGCTGTCGCGTCCGCAAGCGTCTGCGCCGGCCCACCGTCAACGTCGATCTTTTTCAGCTTACCGCGCGCGAAGAACCCGATCGATCGGCCATCCGGTGACCAGAACGGTGATGTCCCATCCTCGGTACCAAGTAAGCGGGCGCGCGGAAAGCGAGTCAAAGGAGCGGACCCACAACATCGAGGCTCCGTCGACACCTGAGGCCGCGAAGACAAGCTGCCGGCCATCTGGAGCAATCGCCTGCGCCCATGGGTCAGGGCTGAAGTTCATCTTCTCGGGCGGGAGAATCGTGAACTGACTCGCCGGAACCGGTGCAGCAGGTGCGCCCCGTGTCGCGAGCATCGCCACGAGACCAAGCAGCGCCACGAGCGCAACACCAGCGATGGCCCAGGCGATTCGTTCACGCGATCGATTCGCCGAGGCGATCGTCACTGCGGAGGCCGGGACCGACTCAGCAATCCACGTGAGCTGCCCCTTCACGTCGCGCGCTGACTGCCATCGATCTTCGGGATCCTTCGCAAGACATCGCGCCACCAGCTGATCGAGCGCGGCGGGCGACAGCGTCCGCAGCCCAGACACTGGAAGCGGCTGCGACGACATGATCGACGAGATCAAACTCGCGTGACTCTTCCCTCCGAATGCCTTCCGTCCGGTTAGCATCTCGTAGAGCACAGCACCGTACGCGAAGATATCCGTTCGCGCATCGGCTTCTTTGCCTTCGAGTTGCTCGGGCGCCATGTACTGAAACGTGCCGAGAATCGTTCCCTCCGCCGTCAGCGCCGGCGGCGTCGTCGGCAACATCGACAGCCCAGCCCCTGCGCCAACGGCCGTCGACGTTTTCGCAAGCCCGAAGTCGAGAAGCTTCGCGCCCTGCTTCGTGAGCATCACGTTCCCGGGCTTCAAATCGCGATGGACGATGTTGGCACCGTGCGCCTTGTCGAGCGCGTCAGCGATCTCGATGGCGATGCGGTATGCGTCGGCGAGTTCCAGCGCACCGCGATCGAGTCGCGTCGCCAGTGTCTCTCCCTCGAGATATTCCATCACGAGGTAGTCGATACCGTCGTGGCTCCCAACGTCGTGAAGAGTGCAGATGTGCGCGTGCGTCAACGAAGCAATCGTCTTCGCTTCGCGCTCGAACCGGTCGCGGAAGGTAGAATCGCCAGCCAGCGCCGCCGGGAGGATCTTGATCGCGACAGGACGATTCAATCTCGTGTCACGCGCCTTGTAGACTTCTCCCATACCACCGGCGCCGAGCGGAGACTCAATCTCGTAGGGCCCAAGTCGGACTCCGGAAGCAAGCGGCATGAGATGCGCGATTATAGGTGCTTCGCGCGCCCGCTGCGGCGTGAGCGTATAGGTGACCGGCGAATCGCGATCGGAGTCTACGTGGCGGGCAGCGTACGGAATCGGTTCGTTCTACTCGTACCGAAGGGCTCTCGTCGGCTCGATGCGTGCAGCGCGGCGCGCCGGCAGATATGCCGCTAGCGCGGTGATCGCTAGTAGTGCCGTCGTGGTTATCAGGTACTCCGCAATGCCCCGCTGGCCGCCGCTGCCGCCGGGGAAGGCGGCCCGCAGCGCGCGATCGGCGAGCAAGCAGTCAGGAGAGCGGCTTCGACCGTCGAACGTCTCAGGAACGCGACTTCCGGCTGAGAAAATACATCGTCATCGGCTTCGTGCCCTGCTCCACGACCTCGAAGCCCGCCGTCTCGAGCATCGTCCGCCACCGCACCGGATTCGCGCCCGGGTGGTGTGCCATGGCGTGAGGTGACGTGAGCAACGCCCACCAGTCAACGTTGACGATCATCAGGAGAAACTCCCCTCCAGGCTTGAGGACACGTCCCGCTTCGGACAGCGCCTTCGGAATGCCATCGCGCCCGATGTGATCGATCGCGTATGAGCTGATGACGCCGTCATATTCGCCCGTGCCGAGCGGCAACTCCCGCGCGTCGCCGACCAGCGCTTCGGCACGATGGGCCACGCCCGCGATTCGCGCGTTGCGCATGAACCGCTCCGGCGTGTTGTCGTCGATTCCGTAGTAGCCGCTGTAAATGTCCACGGCGGTGACGAGGACGCGCGGCCTCGCCAGGAGTAGGCCGACCGCTGCCCGGCCCGAACCGGCGCCCACATCCACGACCCGGCCGGATCCCGAAGCGAGAAACTGCTCTGTCGGCAACGGCTGCGGCATGTTGATGCCGAAGGCGTGGATGGTCACCAGGCTGACCATGGCCCATGCGGCAGGAAGGCTGAAAGCGACCACCAGCCAGCGCCGCCATCCAAGCCAGAGTCCCACCCCGGCAAGCCCGCCAAACAGCAATATCGGAATCAGCGGTCCCCAGACGACCGGCCAGCTATAGCCGAAGTCGTACGTAAATGGCGTTGTCATGACAGATACAGTATCCACCCGCCGGTGAACCCAGCATGAACGCTTAACCGCTTGGACCCTTCGGCAGCTGGCTATGCGCGTACTTCGAGGCGTCGCCTGACGGAGGCCTCAGGGCGCGGTTGCGACTCCCGGCCTGATGCCTCCTATGGTTTTCCTATCCCTTCGAGGCCGAAGTGCCGGTGGGGGTGGTAGCCGGGAGATTCGGGATTTTCTCGTCCGGATACCAATACACTTAGTGACAGCTCTCGCAGGCACTGTCGATCTCTGAGCCCACAGCGAGCACCGCGTCTTTGTCGTGCACCTTCGCCGCGGCCATGGCCTTCACTGCTGTTGCCTGAAACGCGTCGGCTCTGCTGGCCCACGCCGCAGGATCCTTCGCCACTTTCTCTTCAATCTGGGTTGGTGTCAGCTCCGGGGCATCCGGCTGGCTCTTCGCGTTGGCGGCGGGACACTCGTGGCGATCCCACTTGATAGACGAGCACATGGCCTCCAACACCGAAAGCGCGCTCGACCGCCTGTTGATGGATTCAGGAAATGACGCCGAGATACTACAATCCGCTGGGCTGGTACCACGAATGCGACTAAGTGTTGGCACTCGCGTCGGCCTATATGAAATTCAGTCGCTCATCGGCGCGGGCGGGATGGGCGAAGTGTACCGGGCGCGCGACACCGCGCTGCAACGCGACGTTGCAATCAAGCTGTTGCCCGAGGCATTCGCACACGACTCCGAGCACTTGGCGCGCCTGGGGCGCGAAGCCCGGATGCTTGCCTCACTCAATCACCCCAACATCGCCATCATTCACGGCTTCGAGGACGCAGGCGGCACCTACGCGATCGTGATGGAGCACGTCGAGGGGACGACGCTTGCCGATCGCATCGCCCAAGGGCCAATGTCGATCGACGAGGTGTGGCCGATCGCGGAGCAGATCGCCGATGCACTCGAAGTCGCGCACACCCAGGCTATCGTCCACCGTGATCTGAAGCCCGCCAACATCAAGCTGCGCCCCGACGGCGTGGTGAAAGTGCTGGACTTCGGCTTGGCAAAGCTCACCCAAGACTCGGTACCCGGGCCTCCCTCCTCGCTGCCGGATCTAACGAAATCGCCGACGATCACGACGCCAGCCTTGACGCAGGCGGGAGTCATTCTTGGCACAGCGGCGTATATGGCACCGGAGCAAGCCCGAGGCAAACCCACCGACCAGCGGGCTGACATCTGGGCCTTTGGGGTCGTTCTCTACGAGATGCTCACGGGCCGGCGCCTCTTCAGTGGCGAGGACGTCACTGAGACCATCGCGGCCGTGGTCAAAGAACAACCCGATTTGACCCAGGTTCCCATTCAAGTACGCCGGCTGTTGGGGTCCTGCCTGCAGAAGGACCCGAAGAAGCGATTGCACGCGATTGGCGATATGCGCCTTCTGCTGGACCACGCGACGCCGGCCATCGATGTCGCTTCCCGGCGACGCTTTGAGAACGTCGCCTGGGCCGCGGCGGGCGCGGCCGTGCTCAGCACAGCAGCGTTGGCGCTGGTTCATTTCCGCGAGGTGCCACCCGAAGCCCCGGTTATCCATTCCACCATCCTCGCTCCGGAAAAAGCGACATTCGATTTCACGGACGGCAGGGGACTTCCTGCGTTGTCGCCGGATGGACGTCGTCTCGTGTTCGGTGCGCGGACCTCCGACGGCGCGACCCCGTTGTGGGTTCGGTCGCTGGACGGGTTGGTGGCCCAGCCTCTGGCCGGTACCGAGGGTGCGACGTTTCCATTCTGGTCGCCCGACGGCCAGTTCATCGCATTCTTCGCGGACGGCAAGCTCAAGAAGATCGATGCGTCGGGCGGCCCCGCACTGACGCTAACGGACGCACCCACTGGGCGCGGCGGGAGCTGGAGCCGCGATGGCGTCATCATTTTTGCGCCGAGCTTCACCGCTGGGCCGCTTCTTCGCGTCTCTTCGGCCGGTGGTGCTGCGAGCCCGGTATCGGCTGAATCCGGGAGCTTCCCTTGGTTTCTGCCAGACGGTCGGCACTTCCTGTTCCAGGAGCAGCGTGGAAGCGACACCCAGAGCCTGCCGATTCGCGTGGGATCGCTGGAGGGTTCCCCAAGCGCCACCATCGCCGATGGTACGAACGCCATCTACGCGCGCGGTCATTTGTTGTTTCTCCGCGACAACACGTTGATGGCCCAACCCTTCGACACCGAACGCCTGGCCACCACGGGAGAAAGCGTGCCGGTCGCCGAGCGCGTTCAAAGCGTGCTCGGGAGCGGGAGAGTGGGGGTTTTCTCGGCCTCCGAGAGCGGTCTGGTCGCGTATCGGGAGGCGCCGGCCACCCTTGCGGTTCTGACGTGGTTCGATCGGGGCGGCCAGAAGGGGGCCTCGGTAGGCGACGCGACAAGGCAAGATGTATTTGAACTCTCGCCCGACCAGAAACGGGTGGCCTCTGTCATACAAGGTCCGGAAGGCGAGGATATCTGGATCTATGACATCGTCGGTGGGCTTCGAACCCGACTTACCTTTGATGCCTCGCGGGACGTCGCTCCCGTGTGGTCACCTGACGCACGCAGCATCGTGTTCAGCTCGAACCGGAAAGGACGATTCGATCTCTACCGCAAAGCCGTCGCAGGTATTGGCGTTGAGGAGCTGCTGTACGCGGATGATTTCGAAAAGTTCCCGAGGAGTTGGTCCCCAGATGGGAAATGGCTCTTGTACGAGAGTGCCGGATTCGCGTCGAAAACAGGGCGCGATCTGTGGGCTCTACCGATGGTGCCTGAGCGACCGGGCACGACTCTGAAACCAACTCCGTTGTTGCAGACCTCGTTTACCGAACTCAGTCCTCGATTCTCACCGGACGGCCGATGGATTCTCTACATCTCGAATGAATCGCAGCGTGTCGAGCTCTACGTCATGCCGTTTCCGCCGCCGACGGCCGGCTCGAACGGCAAGCGGCAGGTGTCCACGGGCGGCGGGGGCGGCGACGCTCGCTGGAGACCTGATGGCCGGGAGGTTTTCTATACGAGCTCCGATCGGCAGTTGATGGCCGCTGAAGTGGTCATTGAGAACGACGTGCTCGAGGTCAGGACGGTGCGGCGGCTGTTCGCTCTGAGCGACTCGCACAATGGAATGTTCGCTCCCATGATCGACGGGCGTCTTCTCATGCTCACCGCACCGGAGCGTCCACTCGACCAGCCGCTTACGCTCATGCAGAACTGGTCAGCTGGGTTGAAGTAACGCAAAGAACTCCAGACTTCAGTGGATCACGAAATGCTCTTCTCGCAGCAGGGTCCCATCGGCTGCCCGCAGCTCGACTTTCCAGTCGCCAGCACGGTCAGGACTGACAGTATTGCTGCTGAATGTCCGATACCCGCTGCTCTGATTCGCGCCAACGCGAAGCCGCATGACCTGATGCACACGTTCGTCGCGGTACCAGCGATGCTCCACGGTCGTATCCACGTTCGACTGAAGTCGCGTGTAGAAGTGGTATGTCCCTGGTTGGAGATCTCCGCTTACTGACGCGCACTGCCAGTCGGGCGACCCTTGCTTTTCAAGTGCGCGGCACAATTGAGCGTTGAGGACGGTTACCTGCGCGGGCGCGGTGGTCGTACCTCGCCCCTCGGGACGTTCCACAGGTGCCGGCGTCTCACCACGACTCGTCTCGAGTGTGACCGTGGGCTGCGGGTCACGCGTCGGAGCCGGTGTCGTGGACGAGGGTGTCGACTGGCTGCCGAGGAGAGATGGGCGCTCGGCCTCTTGGAAGGGCCTCGACGAGTCGCTGGTCCACCACCACAGCAAGGTGAGCAACACAGCGACAACAACGCCCGCGCCCAGCGCCGCAACGGGGATCGTGCGAGGCGCGATCTCTTTCGTTACTGGAGCGAGCTCGAGTCGAAGCTCCGATCCGCTCGGTACCTCGGGCCGCGGTTTGGCCGAGCGATTGGGCGAAGACGTCTCAACACCGGCCTGGGCGGCAGGCGGCGTCCAGACTGGAATTCCGCGCGCCACGCAGAAATCCAAAAGGTTCTTGAGGCTGGTGGCGACGAAAGGATGGCCCGGTGCCAGCGATGCGACGGCGATCGCATGGGCGCGCCGGTAGCCTTGCTCGGCCTCGGCAAACTTGTCAGTACGCTCGCACACGGACGCCAGATTGTTGAGCGTGCTCGCGAGGTCTGGGTGCAGGGAACCGAGGCTGTTTTCCTGGATGACGGCGGCTTCACGCAGCAGCCGCTCGGCAGAGTGGTAGTCGCCAGCCCCGGCCGCCTCTTGGGCTGCTTCAAGCATCGACCGAGGATCGAGAACATCGGTCATGGGTCAGGATGCGCAGAGGCGAATGGCAAGTTGGCGCGGCAATTGATGCGTGAAGGAGGACGCGTCGAAATCCAGTGGTAAGAGCGCGGTCAGTTCCGGATCGCCTTGATGGTGTTCCGCTTGAACACATCTTTCAGATGGGCCACCGCCTGTCGGCACGGCTTGGTCCAAGTCGTGCCGACCTCGAGGAGCTTCACGTTCACCGTCGTCATTGCTGTCTCCCATTGGGGCCCCTGGGCGCCGAGTACCCACAGCATACGACGCTCCGCGACGCCGATGCATGTCGCCGTCAGAGCGCGTTCCGCACGTGATCGTATTCGATTCCCGACGTGTTTCCGTCCCGGTTTGGGTGGTAACATCCGGCGCCATGAAGGGGCTACTCGTAGGCGCGATCCTGATCCCAGCAGTGGTCGCTATCGTCTCTGCCCGGCAGGCAGGGAGCGAGCTCGAGGTGCTGCAGATCCGGCCCAACTTCTACCTGATTGCCGGCGCCGGCGCCAACGTTGGCGTACAGGTGGGTGAAGACGGTGTCATCGTGGTCGACGCGGGTGCGGCCTCGAACGCCGGGGACGTCGTCGCGGCAATTCGGAAGATTTCATCCGCGCCCATTCGCTACGTCATCAATACCAACGCAGACGCCGACCACGTTGGCGGCAACGAGACGATCTCGAAAGCGGGCGTGACGCTGCTTGGAACGCGCGTGACCGGATTACCCGGGTCGGCGAACTTCAACGGCCCTGGGCCGGCACCCGCGTCGATCCTGGCAATGGAACAGGTGCTGGGTCGGATGAGCGCGCCTACGGGCCAGTCGTCTCCGTTTTCCGTCGCCAGTTGGCCAACCGAGACGTTTGAGTTTGGCTACAAGAACCTGTACCTCAACGGCGAAGGTATCGAGGTGCTTCACCAACCCGCGGCGCACAGCGACGGCGACGCGATCGTGTTCTTCCGACGATCGGACGTGATTGTCGCCGGTGACATTCTCGACACCACGCGCTTTCCTGTGATCGACGTCGCGAAGGGCGGGTCCATCCAAGGCGAGATCGACGCGCTCAATCGCCTCGTGCAGATGGCTATCCCGTCGGTCCCGATCATTACGCGCGAGGCAGGCACCTCGGTGATCCCCGGGCACGGGCGAGTGTGCGATCAGTTCGACGTGGTGTTCTATCGCGACATGATCACGATCATTCGAGACCGCGTCCGTGACATGAAGTCCGCTGGCATGACGCTCGAACAGGTAAAGGCCGCGCTCGCCGGCACAGGGGTACGCGGGCCGGTACGGGTCGAGTTCCGGTCCTTGGACGACGAACCAGTTCATCGAGGCCATCTATCGCAGCCTGGGGCAGGTGAAATCGTGACCCGGGGCCCGGCCGGCGTCTCCGTGCTCATCTCTCTGATGCTCCTCGCTGCAGCGACGCCTTCTTCGGCGCAGCGTGGCGGCGCAGCGGCGCCCTCCAGGAGCGCGCGCGAGTCGGCGCCGGTCGATCTCACCGGCTACTGGGTGTCGTTTGTCACGGAGGACTGGCGCTTCCGGATGATGACGCCGCCGAAGGGCGACTACGCGCGCGTGCCGCTCTCGCCTGAGGGGCGCAAGGTGGCGGACGGCTGGAATCCGGCGGCCGACCAGGCCGCGGGCAACGAGTGCAAGGCGTTTGGCGCCGCCGCACATCATGCGCGTGCCCGGACGGTTCCACATCACGTGGCAGGACGATGCCACGCTTGCGCATCGACGCGGACGCCGGCACGCAGACGCGCGAACTGCGCTTTGGCGCGTCGACGCCTGCGCGCGAGCGGACATGGCAGGGCAGCTCGGTCGCACGCTGGGACACGGCGACCAAATCGTTGACCGTCGTCACCACCAACATGCGGGCCGGGTACCTGCGATTGAACGGCGTGCCGTACAGCGAGAACGCGACGCTCACAGAGCACTTCGACGATCGCGCCGTATCCCGATGGAGCGCCGCTTGCTGGTCATCACGACCATCGTCGAGGATCCGCAGTATCTGCAGCGGTCGTTCGTCGTGAGCGTCGCACTTCAAGAAGGAGAGGGACGGATCGAAATGGAGTCCAACGCCATGCACCGCCACGTGGTAGCACGCGTCTGCTCAGCGCTCGTTGTCGTGCTGCTGTCGGTCGCGACGGCGCGTCCTGCCTTTGCGCAGTTCGAGTTCACCGGGTCGTGGACGGCGCTTGCGACCGAAGACGTGTCGAACGACTCGCTGCCGGTGGACTACATGGGGTTGCCGCTCACCGAGGAAGGGCGTGCGAAGGCGTTGACGTATCAGGATTCGGTGCTCGCGATGGTGGAGCACCAGTGTGAGGCGTGGCCGCCGACGTACCTTGCCACCGGCCGATTCCGCATTGAAAATCTCGCGGCGAGACCGAGCCGATCAAGGGCACCGTCATCTCGTACACGATCGGCGGCTGGTCCGATCGCCTGCCGACGGTGATCTGGATGGACGGTCGGCCGCATCCTTCCAAGTACGCCGAGCACACGCGCAGCGGCTTCACGACCGGGCGCTGGGAGGGCAACACGCTAGTGACCGTGACGACGCACATGAAGGCGGGGAATCTGCGAAAGACCGGGCCCGCCGATGAGCGATCAGGCCACGATGAACGCTGCGCTACTACCCGCCACGGCGACATCATGACGATGGTGGCCATCATCGAGGACGCAGTGTACCTGGCCGAGCCGATGGTCTGGACGAAGGAGCTATCAGACGTCGCCGATGGAGATCGCCCCGCAGGTGCTGGCGTGTATCACGACCTTCGAGGGGACGACACCCGGGAGCGTACCGCATTGGCCGCCCGGGAAGAATCCGTACGTCGACGAGATGACCAAGAAGCGGGGCGTTCCAAGAGAGGCGGCGCTCGGGTTTCCCGAGACGCTCTATCCAGAGTACCGACAGAAAATGAAGCGCGCGTCCGGACGCTGACAAGCAAGCCCGCGAGTTCCCCCTCCCCATCCTTTCAGCGAAATCACAGTCGGTGTCCTGGTCCCCCTGAACGGGTATCCATGGCTCAACCTGTCTTGCGTCATTGAGCCTGTGCGGTTTGCATCGTTCATGCGTTGAATAGATCAGACGACATACGCGGGAGGTGATCCATGAAGACGCCTTGGACGGTTTCGACCCTGGCAGTCGCTTTGGTCCTACTGGTGAGCCACTCCGCTCTGGCACAGGTCGCGTCAGCGCCCCCGGACGCGTCCTACCACTCGCGGCTCGGGGCGCCTCCGAGGCCCGGCAGCGCCGCCCCGCAAGCGTCCGAGCCGGCGCTCGAGCTCAGGCTCACGTCCCGATACGCGGTTGCAAAAGAGCTGGTGCGAAGCCTGGTGCGAGTCGCGCCCCATCCCGACAACCGGTTCCTTCGCGTGACGGTCGATTCCTTGAACTACTACAGCAGCAGCGATATTCAGCTCGAGGGAGCCTTCGCGGTCAAGAACCACTTCTTCGCCTGGAAATCGCTGCCGCCAGGAGTCTACGATGTCGTCGTGACCGTTTTCGGGCCCGATGGACCTCGCAGCCAGCGCAGGGCGCCGTTCGAGGTCACGGGCGTGTCAAGGGACGGCCAATAGAAACGATCGAGGCACGGGCGGATCCTATGCCTTTGGTACCAATTTGAGAATGCGACCTTTGGCGCTGTCGGTCAGCAGATAGAGCGCGCCGTCGGGGCCCTGTCGCACGTCGCGAATGCGCTCGCGTTGCGGCTGCAGGTCCTGCAGTAGACGCTCTTCGCCCACGACCTGCTCTCCTTTCAGCGTCAGCCGCACCAGATTCGTGCTGCCCATGCCCCCGATGAATAGACTGTTCTGCCATGCCGGGAACAGCCTGCCTGTGTAGAACACCATGCCACTCGGCGCGATATTGGGATCCCAGTAATACCGCGGCTGTTCCATCCCTTCCTTCTGCTGGATGCCGCCCGTGATAGGGGGGCCTTGATACTCGATGCCGTACGCGATCGTCGGCCATCCGTAGTCCTTGCCCTTGCGCGACACGTTTACCTCATCGCCGCCGCGGGTACCGTGCTCGACCTCCCACAACTCGCCCGTGGTCGGATGCAGTGCCGCCGCCTGCACGTTGCGGTGGCCGTACGACCAGATTTCCGGCCTGACGCCTTCCTTGCCGACAAATGGATTGTCCTTGGGCACTGAGCCGTCCGGGTTGAGACGCACGATCTTGCCGAGGAGACCGTCGAGGCGCTGCGCCTGCATCCGTCCTTCCGTGATCGAGCGTTCGCCGAGAGTGATGTACAGCATCCCCTCGCGACTGAACACGAGGCGTCCGCCGAAGTGAAGCGGCGAGTCAAGCGAAGGCGCTTGGTGGAAGATGACCTGCACGTTCTCTACTTTTGGCGCGGCACCATCGACGAATCGCCCGCGAGCAACCGCCGTGTTATTCCCGCCCTGACCGGGTTCGGCGTAGCTCCAGTAGATCAGCTGATTCTTCTGGAATGCCGGATCGAGCGCGACGTCGAGCAAGCCACCCTGACCCCGTCCGTCCACCGCGGGGAGCCCTGCCACAGGCTCCGACATCTGCTTGCCGTCGGCAGTCAGCACGCGCAGGCGCCCCGGCCGCTCGGTGACGAGCATCTTGCCGTCCGGCAGGAATGTAAGGCCCCACGGGTTGACGAGTCCTTCGGTGACCGTCACGACGTTGAAGGCGACGTTGAGCTTCTGTTCCGGCGCCCGCGTCTGCCCGGCGAACGCCGGCTTCTGTCCCTCGCCGTTTGGCGGACGAACGTTCATCCCGTTCTCAGGGCCACCACCTGGAGGGCCGCCCCGGCCGGGCGCTGGTGGGGCTGCGGGCTGTTGGGCGGCCACATAAAACGTGGAGCCGAGGGCGAGGGCGACGGCGACTGAGGCTGCAGCCGCGAGGAACGTCCTGTTCATCATCAATCTCCGTTTTGTTGTGCCCGTGACGCCGAGGTTCGAGCCGGTCAAGTGAAAGTCCTGAAGTCGATACTCCAAGAACTCTATCTGAAGGTCCCGACGGCAACAACGGTAGGTCCGCGCGATGCGCGGATGCGAGTAGAATTCGCCCGTCTGGCTCTCGCCAGACCGGAGGAGGGCGCATGCAGATCGACCGGAGAGCGTTCATCGCGAGCCTGGGGGGCACGGCGGCGGTCAACCTCATGAGCGACGAAGCGCAGGCAGACGCGCTCGAGGAGTTCATGAGCGCACGGCTGAACGAAGCCGTAGCCGCCCAGACGGCGCCAGCAGCAACTCAGTTTCCGACGGCCGCTGAGCTCGAGGCGCAGATCGACACGCGGCCGACTCGCCGTGGCGTTGGGAACCTCTTTGTGGCGCGCACGGGAAACGTCAAGAGGCTCGAGCGGATGCCAGCGCAGCCGAGGCTCGTGGACTTCTTCACGATGCGATTCAACAACACGTCGAACCACTGTCTGCAGAGTGCGACCAAGGCGCTGCGGTCAGGCGTGTCCGAGGATGTCGTGATGGCGTGTCTCCTCCACGACGTCGTGCAGGAGATCATCAAGACCGATCACGGCTGGTGGGGCGCTCAGCTCTTCGAACCGTACATTTCGGAGAAGGCGGCGTTTGCGATCCGCTATCACCAGGCCCTGCGTTTTTACGCGGATCCTGCCAACGGGTACGAGTATCCCGATCTCTATCACCGCGTCTTCGGGCGCGACTACAAGCCGGAGCCGTACATCGAAGCCACGTACCAGATGGTGCGGAAGCACAAGTGGTACGGCGAGGCGCGCCTGGTCACGGTGAACGACCTTTACGCCTTCGATGAGAACGCGCAAGTGAGCCTGAATGCATTCGTTGACATCATCGGTCGCAATTTCAAGCAGCCGAAGGAGGGCCTGGGCTACGACAACAGTCCAGTCGCTCACATGTGGCGCACGATCGAGCGTCCAGACGCGCCGCTGTAGTTGCGAGTTCTAGTTCGTCGGAGGAGACGTCATAGCTTCTCCCGGTGAAACGATGCCGTTTCGCTCATTGGAAGGCGTCTGGACGAGTGTGTCCACGCGGCGCGAGCCGTCGAGCACCAGCGCCATCAGGTCCCGGCCTCCCTGGGAAACCCCGAGCTAAGCACGCCGCGCTCACCATCCGCTATTCCCCGGGGTTTTGGGTCCGCTCGCCGAATTTCGCGATCGCTCGGCGGAGGGAACCAGTCTAATGACCACGGAGGCTAGAGAGTACGCACATGACAACTGACCGTCATACCTCGTTTACGCCGAATCTCGTCATTGGCATCGGGATCTCTCTTCTGGGAATCGTGCTGATACTGGACCGTATGCGCATCGTCCCCGCACAGGACGTGCTGCGCTTCTGGCCGGTACTCCTGATCCTGTTCGGCGCCAGCGTGATGGCGCAGGCAGTTCGAGGGCGGTCCGATGAAATTCGTCAGCGACCGTTCGTGAGCCCAGGATTCATCCTGTTCGCCGTGATCCTCAGCATTGTGTTCTCGCAGACCTATCAGCGAGCTGGCAACGCGCAGGAGAATTCGAGCACGGAGACGACCAGTCAGTTCAACGTGATGGGCCGGAGCTATCGCACCAGCACGTCCACGCGATTTCGCTCGGCTGAAATGACGAGCGTGATGGGAACGGCCAGTCTCGACCTGCGTGACGCCATGATTCCTCCTGGTGGCGAGGCCGTCGTCGATGTCTTTGCCGTGATGGGCAGGGTCGAGGTGATTGTTCCAGAGGGGTGGAACGTGGAGCTGGAAACCGTGCCGATCATGGGGGCTGTGAGAGACCGACGCTTCCGCAGCTCGTTTCGTATCGACGATCAACGCACGGGGACTGGTGCGACTGATGCGGCCACGCCCGCGACCGGAACGACTGGCCCGCCCCGTGTCGTGCTGCGGGGGGTTGTGATGATGGGCGCCGTGGTTGTCAGGTCCTGACAATGCGTTTCAATCAATTCGGGTCCACGTCTGAGCGTCCCGTGGCTGAGATGAGTCGTAACAGAGCAACGCCGCAACTCGCGATCGGCGGCTTCATCGTGGCCGTAGGCCTGGCGATGACACTCGACAGGCTCCAACTGGTTGATGCAGCTCGCGTGCTGCGATTCTGGCCGCTGGCGCTTGTCATCCTCGGCGCCACACTTCTCGTGCAGCGGCGAGACGGGGCCGGACGGTTCTGGGGCAGCGCGTGGATCGTCCTCGGAGGCTGGCTGCTCCTGAATTCTCTCGGGGTCGTGCGTGTCGGCTTCTGGGAGCTCATCTGGCCGCTCTTGTTGGTGCTGTTCGGCCTGAGCCTCGTGATGCAGACGCTTCGACATGGTTCTGGCGGGACATCCGCCGACGGCTCGAATCTGTTTGCCGTCTTGGGCGAATGCAAGCGCAGCGTGAACGACGCGACGTTTCGCGGCAGTCACATGACCGCTATCATGGGCGGCTGTATGCTCGACCTGCGTCAAGCGACAATAGCGCCCGGCGATGAAGCGGTCATCGACGTGTTCGCGTTCATGGGCGGACACGAGATCGTCGTGCCACCCGGCTGGGCGGTCGTCTCGCGCGTCGTGCCGATTGCAGGTGCACTCGAGGACAAACGGCTCCCCGTCGCCGAGGTGCCTGTCATCCCAGGCGGTGCTGCGCAGCCCCGCCTGGTGATCCGCGGATTCCTTGTGCTTGGGGGCGCAGCAATCAAGAGTTAGACACGCGCACACGCTCGACGAGATGCATCCAATTTTCGACAATCGCCGGCGGTTGGCCGTCTATCTGCTGGCCTGGCTGCTGATCGCCGTGCTTTTGTCGTTGGGGCTTTCCCGCGATACGGCACTGCCGGTCGCTGCCGTCTTCTTCCTTCCCATCAGCCTGATCTACGCGTTCATCAGCCTTTCCGCGTGGTACGTCTGCCGCGTGTTCCCGCTGGACGAGCACTCGAGGTCATGGGCCGCAGGGGTAGCGCTCGTGATGGCCGCAGTCGTTGCCAGCGTGATGTGGGTCGGGATGGCCGGTGCATGGGCCACAGCGATCGACTATCTCGCTGGTGGGGCTGACGCTGACGCGTTGTACACCGACCAGCGGCCGCTCCTCTTCGTCATCGGCGCGCTGCTCTTCTGGCTCGCAGCGGCGTTTCACTACCTGCTCATTGCGTTCGAGGCTTCCCGCGTCGCTGAAACGCGGGCTCTGGAGCTGAATCTCCTCACACGAGAGGCCGAGCTCAAGGCGCTTCGCGCGCAGATCGACCCGCACTTCATCTTCAACAGCCTGCACTCGATCAGCGCGCTGACGACCACCAATCCCATGGCGGCGCGGCGGATGTGCCTCCTTCTTGCCGACTTCCTGCGGGACACGCTGCGACTGGGATCGAGCAGCCGTATTTCCCTCGCTGATGAATTCGCGCTTGCGGAGCGTTTCCTCGCCATCGAGCAAATACGCCTGGGACCGCGCCTGCAGGTCACGCGGGAAACTGATTCCGAGGCGGGGGCCTGTCTTGTGCCGCCGCTGTTGCTGCAGCCGCTCGTCGAGAACGCTGTCGTGCATGGCGTCTCACAGCTCGTCGAAGGGGGTACGATCCGCATGACGGCAACGCGAACCGGATCGACGCTTACCATCACCTTCGACAATCCGTGCGATTCGGAGCGTCCACGCAGTCGGGGCGTCGGCCTCGGACTCGAGCTTCTCAGAAGGCGGCTGACGGCTCAGTTCGGCGTCTATGATGCCGTTCAGACTGCCGAGCAGTCCGGACACTATCGCGTCGAGGTTCGGCTGCCGGCGGTAACGGCCGCCGAGTCGACTGTCGAATCCCTTGCCTGAACGGATTCACGTCGTCATCGTGGACGATGAAGCGCTCGCGCGAGGGGTGCTTCGCGAGCTGCTCGCAGCGCACGAGGACGTTGAAATTATCGCGGAATGCGCCAATGGCTTCGAGGCGGTCAAGGCGGTGATGGAGCGAAAGCCAGACCTGCTTTTGCTCGATGTGCAAATGCCGAAGCTGGACGGATTCGACGTCCTCGATCTCATCGGCACCGCAATTCCAGTGATCTTCGTCACCGCGTACGACAGCTTTGCGATTCGCGCCTTCGAGGTGCACGCGGTTGACTATCTGCTGAAGCCGTTCGGGGCCGAGCGGCTCGCCGACGCATTGGCCCGTGCCCGGACACGCATCCAGTTGCAGGAGAAGCCGCTGCTTCGAGAAGTGGTCTCGACGGCCCACGCGGGGCGCACGCCTCTCGATCGGATTCTGACGAGAGACCGCAGCGACGTCCACGTCATCCCAGTGGACAAGATCGACTATATCGAGTCCCAGGACGACTACGTCTCAATCAAAGCGGGCGGCCGCAGCCATTTGAAGGAACAGACGCTATCGAGCCTCGAACAGCTGCTCGATCCCGCCCGTTTCGTGCGCATTCATCGGCGCTACCTGTTGAACGTCTCGCGTCTCGCGAAGATCGAGCTCTCCGTCACGGACAGCCGCGTGGCGGTCCTGACGGACGGCACCGAACTGCCCATCAGCCGGGCGGGTTACGCGCGTCTTCGGGAGCTTCTGTAAGTCCGAACGACGAACGAGGCTTGCGAAATAGGAGTGTAGCTTTGACTATTTGGACTCGCGGCACTTGCCGCCTTCGCAACGATTGTTTTCGTTGCACACCATCTCGTAGATTCCGGTCTTGTCCCACTCGGGATGTCGCTTCATTTCCCAGTCGACCGACCACGGCTTCGTGAAGATCTTCGGGTCGTCTACGGTGAACTGGTACGAGATGGTGTTGGCGTCCGTTCGTCGAAGACGTTCGACCGTCCGGAGCGCCTCGCTGTGCATCCGGTATTCCTTCGGGTTCTGGTAGTACCAATCGTCGAGGGACCATCGCTTGTAGTTCCTGGCTTCGATGACAAGCGTGTCGCCCTCCCAGTGGCCGACCGGCTCCCCATAGAAGGTCGCCTCGATGTCCGTCTTGTGTGGCCGACCGTCGAGCGGGATGATTCGCGTGACGTTCATGAACTCGGTGGCCATCACCAGATGCTGCGGCGTTTGAATGAACTGGACGGGATACGGCCCGAGGAACGCCGACGGAAATCCCGAGGGCATGCAGAACGCGCGCGGCTCATCATGTCGCGGGTCTCCCGTGCGCGGCTCGTAGAAGAGGGCTTCACCGCCCGGGACGAACGGAGCCATTTTCGCTCGGTTGAATACGGTAGCGGCGCCCCGCGCACCGGGTTCCTTCGGGTTGTCCCACATGCCGGAGAAGTCAGGTTTGCCGTCCGCGAGGCGGGGCACTTGACCCGACGCAGGTTGCGACTGCGCGTCGGCGGCGCGGTTGGCGCCGAGCGAGAGCGCGATCACAGGCACCAGGAGCATGGCGATCGATGCGACCCAACGTTGTGCGCGTAATGCAGCGTTCGTGTTGGTGAGTGACATGGCAGCCTCTCTTACCGCGGAGCCCGATCCTCATTGGAGGCCGTGAACACGCTACGGCCATCGGCAAACGTGACCTTACCGCCTGACGCGTTGTTTGATCCGTCGCGCGCGCGGAAGCCTTCGACAACGACCGTGTCTCCGGTCTTGAGCGAGTCCCGCCCAATGCCGCGGCGCTGGAGGACGCCTGGAGGCCCGCCCGAGAATCCCCAGTTCGTGACCCGACCCTGCTCGTCTTTCACGTCGACGAAGAACCAGATGTGCGGGTTGGTCCACTCGACTTTTGTGACGACGCCCGTGACTTTCACAGGCTTGTTGCCGTCGTACTCAGCCGTAAACGAGTGATGCGCCAGGACGAGTGGCCCGGTGACGGCGAGCAGCCCGACGGTGATGGCAATCAACCGCGCGTTCATGATGGTCTCTCCTGACGGACACCTCTACATTGCAGCCCGACGGTTCGAAGCGCCCACCGGCGCATTGTACCGATTTCCCCCGGGGGCTCTGCAAACGATTAGACTGGTTCGCGTCCAATAGTCGCCAGGCGGGATCGACGAGCGAAATCTTCTGGAGGAATGTATGCGAAATGAATTCGGCAAGACAGCAGCCGCGTGTGGGCTCGCCGTCGCGTGTTTGGCTGTCGCTGGCAGCGCGCAGGCTCCGGCAGCGCCGGCTCCGTCGTCTTCCCCCGTCAGCAGCGCGGTCGCCATGCCGACTTACATCTCCATACCCCTGGAAATCGCCGTCAACCGCCCCGCCGCCGACGTGTGGAAGCGGGTCGGGAAGTACTGCGACATCGGCGAGTGGCTGCGGATCCCGTGCACGATCACGTCGGGCAAGGACGGTGAATTTGGAGCGGTTCGATCCGTCGCAGGCGAGGTGCTCGTCGGAAAGACCGAACTCTCCTACACCTACACCCAGACAGTGAGGAACGACCGGCCGTACAACCTTTATCACGGCACGCTCGAGGCGAGGCCCGTGACTCCGACCACTTCGAAGCTCGTCTACACGTTGTTCTTCGACAACTCGATGCTGGCCGACAATGCCGCCCGCGAAGCGGACAGGGCGAGAAGAGTCACGGCGTTTACAACGGCCCTCGAGAATATGAAAATCCTGGCCGAAGGCGGTACGCTGCCGCCGGCCCCGGCTCGCGGCGGCGGCGGTCCACCCGCGCCGGCCCCCGCTGGCCGCCCGAATTAGTGGCACATCAGGTGAGCGGGCGCGTCTAGCGTTCTGTGTAACGATAGCCTTCCGGATTCTTGAGAGAGAGGGGACCTTGCTTCTTCGAACCACGACGGCGTTCATCCTGCTTGCGGGCGCGCTTACCACCGTTCACGCCCAATGGATCAACCATCCCGCTCCAGGAGTTCCCCGAACCAAGGATGGCAAGCCGAATCTTTCTGCCCCTACTCCACGAGCTGCGGACGGCAAACCGGATCTCTCGGGCATCTGGACCACCGACGGAACGCCACCAGGAGAAATGGATCGCCTGTTCCCGGATCTCGCAGCACTGGCCGTTCCTGGTGACGACCCGCGCTTCTTTCCCAAGTTCTTTATCAACGTCTTTTCGGATGTCCCGCAAAAGGAGGTACCGATCCGGCCCCAGGCCCTCCAGCTATTGCTCCAACGCGCCGAGACTCTCGGAAAGGATAATCCGACCTCAAAGTGTTTGCCGGCCGGCATCCCCATGGGCGATCTGTTGCCGGTCCCTCGCAGGTTCATGCAGACGCCCGGTGCGCTCGCCATCATGTATGAGGGGGCCAATCCGCAACGCATCGTCTACACGGATGGACGCAAGCACCCGGTAGATCCGCACCCGTCGTGGCTTGGCTATTCGGTCGGCAAGTGGGAATCGGACACGCTCGTGGTCGACACGGTCGGCTTCAACGATCTGTCGTGGCTGGATGCGTTCGGTCACCCACGCACCGAAGCCATGCGCGTCACCGAGCGCCTGCGCCGCCGCGACTACGGGCACGTCGACGTGCAGGTCACCTTCGACGACCCCGGGGCGTACACCAAGCCGTTCTCGATTCGCTACACGCAGACATTGACCCCGGACACCGACCTTCTCGAGTCCGTCTGCGCGGAGAACGAACGAGACCGGGTCCACCTGGTCGGCAAGTAGCAGCACCACTGACGCCGTCCCACTTCAGCAAATGCGTCCAGTATTGCGGTTGATTCTCGTGGTTGCGGCGCTGGTGGTGGGGCAGGCCGCGATCCCGACGCGCGCCTCACTGCAATCAAAACCGCCGGCGACCAAGACACTCCGGCTCTACGTCTTCGATTGCGGCGTGCTCACCGTCACGGCTCCGGGCGTCGAGCGCTATCACGTCACGCCCGCCGAAGTGGGCGAGACTCGAATGCCCGTACCGTGCTTCCTTGTCGTGCATCCGCGCGGCACGCTCATGTGGGATGTCGGCGTCATCCCGGATTCCGACGTCGAGAAGCAGCCGCAAGGCGCCAGGGCAGACGTCAATCCAACTGTAGCAGCGCTCGTGACGCGAACGCTGAAGAGTCAGCTCGCGCAGATCGGTTACAGCCCCGCCGACGTCACCTACGTGGCCATCTCGCACGCTCACATCGACCACACGGCCAACCTCAACGCGTTCGCGGCTTCGACGTGGCTCACGCGACCAGCAGAGCGGGACTTCATGTGGGCCGAGAACAATCCCCGCGTGAATCCGTCGTTCTACACCGCGCTGAAGGGCAGTCCCAGAGTGTCCTTGATCGAGAAGGATGAGCACGACGTCTTTGGCGACGGCCGCGTCATCATCAAGGCAGCACCCGGACACACGCCCGGGCATCAGGTGCTGATCCTGAAGCTCGCGTCGGCTGGACAAGTGATGCTCAGTGGCGACTTGTATCACTATCCGCAGGAGCGCACGCTCCGTCGCGCGCCACCGGACAACGAGTTCAGCGTGGAGCAGTCGGCAGCCTCACGACGCCGAATCGAAGAGTACCTGCAGGCGACGAAGGCAGCGCTCTGGATCGAACACGACTTCACGGCCTACGCGAAGCTGAAGAAGGCGCCGGCGTACTACGACTAGCCGCTCGACAGTCCATGGGGGACCAAAGACCAAGGACCACGGACCAAGGACCAAGCACCAAGAACCAAGGACCAAAGGGCCGACATGATCACTATCGACAAATTCTGCGCGCCGGGCCTCTTCGACCCGGCTACCTACAGCCAGGGCGTGAGGGTCACTCAGGCTCAGACGATCCTCTTTCTGTCTGGGCAGGTGGCCTACACCGCCGACGGCGGTGTTGCATGCCGAGGCGACTTCAAAGGGCAGGCACGCGGGGCGTTCGAAGCCATTAAGACGCTCGTCGAGTCCCAGGGCGGTACGATGGCGAACGTCATCAAGATCACGACGTACGTCACCGACATGCGTTACCGTGCCGACCTCGCCCCACTGCGCGAGGAGTTTCTCGGGAAGAAGGGACCGGCTTCGACGTTGGTGGAGATCAGCGCGTTGGCGCACCCCGACTGGATGATTGAGATCGAGGCGATAGCGGTTCTGTGACGCAAAGTCGATCGACTAACATGACCGGCAGTCCAGTCCAGAGGTAGCCGTCATGATCGTGAGGGTTAGTGCATTCCTGCTCCTGTCGGCGACGCTCCTCGCCCAGGATCCCTTCGCGCCCCCTCCATCCCGAGAAGTGCCTTCGCCGAACGTCTCTTTCGAGCGCATTCAGCAGGCGGCTCGAGAGCCGCAGAACTGGCTCACTTACTCAGGTGGGCTCGCAAGCCAGCGGCACAGCCGGCTGACCGCGATTCATCCCGGGAACGCGCGCAACCTCGAGCTGAAGTGGGTCTTTCAATCGCGCTCGCTGGACAGGCATCAGGTCACCCCCCTGGTCGTGGACGGGACGATGTACACAATCCAGAGCCCGAACGACGTGATCGCATTGAATGCGGCGACTGGAAAACAGATCTGGGCGTTCTCGTACGTTCCGGACCCGGCCGCAAAGAACTGCTGTGGAAGGCTGTCTCGTGGACTGGCGATCGCCGGGGACACGCTTTTTCTAGCGTCTTTCGATGCGCGGATCATTGCCATCGACGCCAAGACCGGCCGGGAGCTCTGGAAGACGCCTCCAGCCGGAGATCCCAAGCAAGGTTATGCGTTTACGCACGCGCCGCTCGTCATCAAGGACAAAGTCATTGCAGGGACATCCGGCGGAGAGTTCGGCGTACGTGGATTCATTGCGGCGTGGGATGTGAAGACCGGCAAAGAAGTGTGGCGCTTCAACACCGTTCCGGGGCCCGGCGAGCCTGGCCATGAGACGTGGACCGGCGACTCGTGGATGCACGGCGGCGCCCCCGTTTGGGTGACCGGCTCATACGATCCCGAGGCGAACCTCACCTATTGGGGCACGGGCAATCCCGGCCCCGATTGGGACGGCGCCGGGCGTATGGGCGACAACCTGTACTCCTGCTCCGTGATTGCGCTCGATCCAGACACCGGAACGCTCAAATGGCACTATCAGTTTTCGCCGCACAACGAATTCGACTGGGACTCGGCGCAGGTCCCAGTGCTCGCAGATCTGGACTGGCAAGGCCGTGCGCGCAAGGTGATGTTATGGGCCAATCGCAACGGCATGTTCTACGTGCTCGACCGCATCACGGGTGAATTCCTGAAGGGTCAGCCGTTCGTGAAGGTGAACTGGGCCGACGGCTTTGACGACAAGGGCAGGCCCATTCTCGTTCCCGGGATCGCTCCCACGAAGCAGGGCACGCTCGTATATCCGGGCAATCAGGGGGGCACGAATTGGTATAGCCCGTCGTTCAGCCCTCGCACCGGCTTGTTCTACGTTCCGGCGTGGGAGAACACATCAACCACATATGTGAAGGGCGACACCCCGCCGGAATTCCGGGAGGGGCAGGGCTTTGCCGGGATCTTCCCGCGTAACGGTTCAACTACCGAAGACATCCACAGTTCCGTCCAGGCGATCGAGCCGAGGACCGGTCAGAAGAAGTGGACGCACAGGCTGTCGGCGCCTTCGACCGAGGCCGGCGTATTGACCACGGCGTCCGACATCCTTTTTAGCGGGGCGCGCGACGGGTCTTTCTTTGCCCTTGATGCCCGCAACGGGAAGTTGCTGTGGCAGACGAATCTTGGCCCCTCCGTGGCGGCCGGCCCGATCACCTACGCTGTCAACGGCCGACAGTTCGTCAGCATCATGGCTGGCAGCTCGCTGTTCACGTTCGGCCTGCGAGAGCCGTAAACAGCGAGCCATTATTCGAAGGGTCCCATTCGAGAGGAGAGATGATGCGCATGCATTCGTTGGCACTGCTTGTGAGCATTCTTGCCACGACGATTCTTGGCGGGCAGTCCAGTCTTCCTGCCGACATCCACCCGCAGTCGCTGTCGCGACTGCCGCCGGTTCAACGAAGTGAGTTGAACGACGAGGGCAAGCGCATCTGGGATTCGATAGCCGGCGCCGGTCGCTCATTGCCGCCCACAGGCCCAGCGCAGGTCTCGATGCACAGCCCGAACGCCGCCGAGTCGATTAGCGCCCTGAATCAGTACCTACGAAAGACGGTTGTCGGCAGCCGGTTCTTCGAGCTCTCTGCGCTCATCGCGGCTCGCGAGTTCGACCAGCAGTACGAGTGGTCGGGGCACGAGCCAGCGGCCTTGCGCGCGGGGTTGGAGCAGTCGGTCATCGACGTCGTCAAGTTCAACAAGGATGTCACCGGTTTGTCGGAAAAGGACGCGACCGTCATACGCCTGGGCAGGGCGCTGCTTCGTGACCACAAGGTGCGCCCCGAGGTGTGGGCGAAGACGGTAGAGCTCTTTGGACGTCAGGGTGCCGTCGAAATCACCGCGATAATCGGTGATTACGTGATGGCCGGCATCATGCTGACGGCCGCAGATCAGCAGCTCCCGCCTGAACGCAAGGCCCTGTTGCCTGTTCGATGATCGTCGCGCGGTGGCCTTGTCTTCTCTTGCTGCTTGCCATCGGGACTCCGGCGAGCGCCCAGCCGCTTGCAGATGAAGAGTGTGTCCGGCTCCTCGGCGGCGACGAGGAGCGGACGCCGGTGCGAGATGCTGCGGTCAGGAACCTGGCTGCCGCAGCGGTGCGCGCGACCGCGGAGGCGCGTCGAACGACAGAGGCCGTGCTCGATGCAGGGCTGGCGACGGCTGAAAATGCCACGCGAGTTTGCGCCGCGTTCTCGATGGAGCGCGCCAGAAACGATGCTCTGCTCACAGGCTACTATCGGCCGCTCGTGCCGGCCAGGCGCTCGCGTGAGGGTGAGTACCGGCATCCGCTGTTCGCGCTACCGGACCAGACGTTCCGCAACCATTCCCGTGCTGAAATCGATCAGGGCGCGCTCGATGGCAAGGTACCCGTCGTCGCCTGGCTCGCGGATCCCGTGGAGGTCTTCTTCGTTCAGATTCAGGGTTCTGCGTTGCTCACTCTTCCTGACGGACCGATGGCGGTCGGCTACGCGGGTTCGAATGAGCGACCGTATAGCAGCATCGGCGCATTGCTGGTGCGTGAGGGCGTGCTGCGCCGAGAAGACGTGTCGATGTCGGCCCTTAAGGCTTATCTACGGGCTCATCCGTCCGAGCGCGACCGGGTCCTGCGTGCCAACGAGCGCTACATCTACTTCAAGCGGCTTGACGACGAGGCAATCGGGAGCCTCGGGGTCGGCTTGACCGCTGGGCGATCGGTCGCGGCCGACCCCAAGGTCTATGCTCCAGGGTCGTTGCTGTTCCTTCATCCGACCGCAGGTTCGAGTGGCGTGTCAGCACGGCTGGTGTTCGTACAAGATCAGGGCAGCGCGATAACGGGTTCGCGACGCCTCGATCTCTTTCTTGGAACTGGGGACGAAGCGGGCCGAATCGCCGGAGCGCTGCAACAAGAGGTCGAGGTCTTCGTGCTGCGCGCCAGGTAGGCACCGTAGGGCGCGTCCTCTTGGACGCGCCAGGCCGGTCCGAAAGGACCGGCCCTACTTGAGACATCATTTGAACTCACACGGGAGCGAGCCAATGCGTGCAAAAGTAGGGCGGGTCCTCTGGACCTGCCGACGAGTATTCACGGGTGTGCTGGTGTTCGTCGGATTCACGTCGTTTGTGGTGGCCCAACGCCCCTCTGCGGACGTGACCCAGTGGCGTGGTGCTGCACGCGACGGCGTGTTAGCCGGCGTGACGACCCCGCAAGCCTGGCCCGAAACGTTGACGCAGAAATGGAAAGCCGAGATCGGGACCGGCTATGCCGCTCCGCTCGTCGTCGCCAACCGCGTGTATCAATTCTCACGGCTCGGCGAGAACGAGACGATGACCGCGCTCGACGCCGACAGCGGCAAAGTGGTCTGGCAAGCCGGATATCGCGCGACGTTCTCCATGAACTCCGCGACCAAGCAGCACGGTCCAGGACCGAAGTCGACGCCCATCTTCTCCAGTGGACGGCTCTATTCAATCGGGATGACCGGGACCGTCACCGCGTGGGATGCCGCCACCGGCAAGCAGGTCTGGCAGAAAGCCGGCGCCGGTCCGGAGATGCTTTACACCACCCACTCGTTCTCGCCGCTCGTCGATGGCGGCCATGTGATCTTTCACGTCGGTGGCAACGACAAGGGCGCGTTGACCGCGTTCGACCTCAACACCGGGGACGTGCGCTGGACCTGGACGGGTGACGGCCCAGGCTATGCCTCGCCGATGGTCGCCGTGTTCGATGGCACCCGGCAGATCGTGACACCGACTCAGACAAAGATCGTGGGCGTTGACGCCTCCACCGGAGCACTCCTCTGGGAACGTCCGCTCGTCCATCAGTTCGTGTCCAACGCCATCACGCCCATCGTGGCTGGCCAGACAGTGATCGTCGCGGGCACAGGTCCCCTGTTCGCATTCGCGGTCGTGAGACGCGGCGGACAATGGACGACTGAGCAGCTCTGGGAGAACGCCGAGCTGCCCGTGCGATTTGCAACGCCGGTGGCGTCTGGTGACATGCTCATCGGCCTTTCCGGACGCAACTCCGGCCAGTACTACGCCATGGATGCGAAGACGGGCAAGACGTTGTGGACGTCGCAGGGGCGGCAAGCCGCGCACGCGTCTCTGGCGCGCGCGGGTGACGTCCTGTTCAGTCTCGAGGACGACGGTGAGCTGGTCGTCGCGCGCAACAGCAAAACGGCATTTGAACCGCTGCGCCGCTACAGAGTGTCAGCCAACGAGACCTGGGCGCCGCCAGCGATTTCCGGCAATCGTGTCTTTGTGAAGGACGTGACGTCGCTGACGCTGTGGACGTGGAACTAGAGCGAACGGAGGGAACGGAGGCAACGGTTTCACACGGAGCCACGGAGCCACGGAGAAACGCGGAAAACCCAGAAGCGATCTCCGTTTAGTCTCCGCTACTCCGTGACTCCGTGTTGTTCTGTCCTCCGTTGCCTAATCGGGAACGTTAGTCGGTCGCCCTTCCGCCGAGCTTTCGGCCATCGGCGAGCGTGATCGACACGAAAATGCCACCGTGCTCTCCGCTCTTGAGCGGATTCACGACGACAGTCACCTTGTCGCCGGTCTTGACGAGCGTCGATCTCCAGCCCACTTTCACCATCGAGTTGGGGCTGCCCATCTCGACCCCCCACCGATCGACGCCTCCGCTTTCGTTCGGCACGTCGAGCTGGATCGACGAGTGGGGATTTGTCCATGCGAACTCGACGACGGTCCCGACCAGGACCTTGTTGACCGTGCGATCGAACATGACCGGCGAGTGATGCGCGACGAGCGAGACGCCTATCACCGTCGTAATCAGTCCGATACACAGGAGGACTGCGCTCTTCATCCCTGGCTCCACGGTCACATCAAAACTACTTGACGATGCTCTTCGACGAGGTCGCGGGAAGGCGTTCGTTCAAGTCTGGAAGACACTCCACTTCGGTGATGTCGGTGTCGTCGAGTCGCCGAAACGTCTTCGTCATCTTCCATACGCCTTCCCAGTTCTTCGGGTCGGTCATCGCGTACTCGATGTCGAATCGGCCATCGCCGCTCATGCGGAAACGCTCGATGATGTGGAGGTCTTCGCTCGCTGGAACGGAGGCGCCACCCTGATCCATCCAGTGGTGGTGACCAGGGAAGTACTTTGTGTCCACCACGAGCGTGTCGCCCTCCCATCGTCCAATCGATTCGCCGTTGAACGAGCGCACGACGATGTCTGGTTCGGTGTGCGCTCGGCCGTCAAGATAGATGACCCGAAGGCTGTTCATGAATCCACTCGTCATATAGATGGCAGTAGGCAGCTGAATCATCGCGATCGGCCACACGCGCGTCATGATGAGCGGGAGACCCGCGGGCCAGCACTGCCCGACATCGTCTCGGTAGACACCACCGTCCTTCAACGCCTTCTGCCCACGCTCGAAATGCACCTGTGCGTCTGAGGTGAGCTTGAAGGTGTCGGGGACGAATCTCCACGTATTCGCCCGACCGTCGTGTTGCCAAGTTCCGGTCAAGTCGAACGGCGCCTTTGGACGCGGCTTCGCCAGGTTGGCCGGGGCAAGTGCAGACAACTGGGCCGGTGGCGCGGGCGCGGTCTGCCGCTGGGCCTGCGCGCTGGCAGAAGACGTTGCAGAGAGCAGCACGGCCACCGTGCCCGCTATGGTCGCAAGGGTTCTCTCATTGAACATAGTGACGTCTCGAACGATTCAACCCTCACGTTGCTCGCGTGCGTCCTCACCGAGGTCGCGAGCAACACTCTACTGTGAGCCGCGAGCCGGACGGAGCCCCCGGTATACGGCCTCGACGAACTGAGCCGCGGACCATCCGGGCGCCGTCCCGTACAAGCCGTCGTATTCCATCGTGGGGCGTGCCGCCTGCACCTGCGCGATCGTCATCCCTCGATTCACCATGTCCTGCACCCGATCTCGAATGATCGTCACCATGTCCCGATACTCGACCAGGTCCGCTTCATCCGAGATTCGGCCGTGGCCAGGGACGATCATCGTGCCGCCCTCGGTCTTCTCTCCGGAGATGACGAGCGCCAGGAGTTGATTGAGGCCATTGAGGACGCCCGCGATGCTTCCGCCGCGCTGCGCGTCGATGATTGGATAGCTGACCGTCGAATACACGTCGCCGGCGGCGATGACATCGGAGCGCCGAAAAAAGACGATGCTGTCGCCGTCGGTGTGAGCGGAGGGGAAGTGAACGATTTGCACACCCTCGCCGTTGTAGAAGAACTCCTTGCTCGTCCCTGAAAACGTCGAGGTGGGCCACGCGGCCACCGGCGTCGCGGCCTGGGAGCCGGCCGGCGCGCTCATTCGATTCAGCGTTTCCTCGTGCGCGATGATCTCCGCCCGCGCGCCCGTGCCGGCGCCGACCTGGGCTACGCCACGCCCTGATATCGGCGCCCCGGACGCGCCGATCCGTTCGTTGCCGCCGACGTGGTCCAGATGCGAGTGGGTGTTGATGATGTTCCGAACCGGCCTGTCGGTTAGCTGCCGGAGCGTCGCGAGCACGTTGTCGGCGTTTTGCGCCGTTCCTGTGTCCACGAGAATCGGTCCGAGGTTGCCGACCTGGACGAGGATGTTCGACCCGGCGCCCAGGATGACGTGCACGTTGCCTTGCACGAGCATCGTCCGCAGCGCGGTTTCAACGTTGCGTGGCGCTGTGCCGTTTTGGGCGCTGCGTACCTGGCTGCCCTGCGCGCTCCCTGCCGTCGTTGCTGAAGACGCTCCGAGCGCGACCGCGACAGCAACGGCAAGGAATTGGAGCACGCGCGAGCTGAAAACCGTTTTCTCGATCATGGCTCGGCCCCTCACCGGCGCGAAGACGACGGCAGGGGCATCGTCTTCAGCCTGCTCTGGTACTCCGGGTACATCGTGGCAGCGCCGCCGCGAGTAGGCTCGACCGGCAGGCCGTGCTGGGTCGCGAACTCGGTGAGATAGGGATTCTTGCCTGGCAAGTGGTGCGGGACGTACGCTGGATCACGGCCAGGAACTTCGTCGTCGGCCTGACAGAAGAGCCACGCCTGGTATTGATTCGGCCGTGTATCGACGTCGAGCAGGAGATTCGTGGTCTTGACGATCGGCTCCTCGAGGAACACCGGATCCTCGGTGATGGTGAGCTGCGTGAGCACGCCACCGTGTCGGTAGAAGTACTCTGTCATTTTGGCGTTCGCGCTCATCGGAATGCCGTTTCGTCGGTGCCATCCCTGCTTGATGTGCGTCGTCTGCACTTTGAGGACATTGCCCTGCCATTCGCCGGTCGAGAAACCCATCCACGTATGGGGCGCCTCATCGGGCGGATGGGGGCGGCCATCGAGCCAAATCGTCCGCTCCTGTGCGTACGTGCTCAGGAAGTGCTTGATCGCGATCACGTTCTGGGTACCCGGGTCGTACTCCTCTGTGATCCGCACGCGGATGGGCCCCCTGTAGATGTACGGGGACACATGCGCTCGGCATTGGTGTTCGGGCAAAGTCAACCGCGAGGCATCCCAGCTATCGGCGTACTGGCGGCCCGCTGCGTTGATTGGGATGCCCAGGTAGTCACCCAGCGCCGGCCCAGGTCCACGCTCGGGTTGATCTTCGTGAAAGAGCCCTACCCAGTCGCCATTCAACGCACTTTGAGCGGCCACCGGCGAGCTGAGGACGACAAGACTGACAGAAGCTGTAAGGAATATGAAGGCAAGACGAACCATGGATTCCCTTTCACTGTGCCCGATCCTAGCGTGAATTCTTTGAGAGCTCGTCGTAGAACGGATCGATCTGCGGAACGCGCGGCGCCCACCCGATGTCATCGGTCTTGAGCTGCATGAGCAACTGGTCTTTCGGAACACCCTTCCGCACGAGGTCGGTAGCCCGGCCGATAACCGTGCTGAATTTCGTTCGATAGCCCTGCACATCCGCTTTCGTCAGAACGGGACCGGCGCCAGGAATCGCCGTGTCAAAATCGAGTTTCAGCATCGCATCGAGCACGGGTGTCCACTCGAGCGCACTGCCCCCACCGGCGTAATCCACGAGCGGACCCTGCGCGCCGACGGTCACCGCATCGCTCGTGGCGACCACCTTCACGTCTGGGAAGTAGACAACGCTGTCTCCACCCGTGTGCGCGCGTCCGAGATGCAGGACACGCACCTCGACTCCTCCGAGTCGAACGGTTCGGTCGGCGCTGTACGTCGCGGTCGGCTTTGCGGGCAACGGATTGAACTGATACGTGTCGAGGTTCTTCGCGAGCTGCTCGTGACCTATGACCTGTGCGCCCGCGGCGATGAAGCGGTCGTTATTGCCCGTGTGGTCGGCGTGATGGTGCGTGACGATGACCACTTTCACAGGCTGTGTCGTAACGCTCTTGATCTGCTCCATGAGGCCGTTGTAGTTGGCCTCGCCCGGGAGCTTCGTATCGACGAGGATCACGCCTTCGTTCGTCACGCGTACGATCGAGTTGGAGCCTGCGCCCGGAACGACGTAGAGTCCCGGCTTCACCATCTGGATCGGCTGTACCGGCTGGCCGCCGCCGCGCCCACCGCCTTGCGCGGGAGCCTGTTGCGCGTCGGTCACCACAATCGGTGCGAGGGCGAGCGTCAGAGCGATGAAGAACTTGTGCATGGCTGTGAATTCTCCCCGAATCTCGCCACTTGCCCTCAATGCGTCCCTTTTGACACGAGTGGCATCGGCGACCCTATCAACTGAGACCGAGGCGCACCCGGCCGAGGCCGAAACTTCTGCGTGCGTCCGCCGAACGTTTCCGCCACGTAAAGATTGCCCTCCGAATCGACAGAGAACTGGTGAATGCCCCAGAACGCGCCGGGAAACGTGCCGTACGTCCCCCACGAGGACAACAGTTTCCCGGTCAGGTCGTATTGCAGGATCTTGTTCGTATCGAGATCGGCAACCCACAGACGCTGGTCGGCTGTGACGAGGAGGTGGATGGGCCGCCGAATGTTCGGCCACTGATCGAGGAACTTGCCGTTTTCATCGAACACCTGAATGCGCGAGTTTGTCCGGTCGGCGACGTACACCCGCCGGTTCCGATCGATGTCGATCGCGTGCGGCAGGTTGAACTGGCCGGGGCCGCTCCCCGGGGTTCCCCACGTCATGAGGAACTTGCCGTTCTTGTCGAACTTGACGACACGCGTGTTGATATATCCGTCGCTGACGAAGAAGGTCCCGTCCGGCAGCCACGCGATGTCGGTTGGCCTGGCGAAGTGCTTCTCATCGTTGCCAGGCACGCCAGGTTCGCCAAGCGTCCTTACGAGCTCTTTGCCGTCGTTGGTGAACTCGAAGACCTGATGCCTGTTGTCATCCACCACCCACACGTGGCGCTCGGGATCATAGGGACTGATCTTGACGTGGTGCGGGCCGCGTCCCCCCTGGAACAGCTTGTCCCACTGCGTCCACGATTCGACGACCTTTCCACTCGCGTCAACGACGAGGATGCAGTTCCGGAGTTCCGCCGTCGCCTGCGTGGCCTGCTGGCCGAGCGACCCCCATGATCCATTGAACGATTCGGGCAGCTTGTCGGGCAGCTTCAGCTCGCCTCGATTGAGCACGAAGATCCGGTTGGGCGATTCGGCGAACACCCCGCCTTGCGAACCCTGGATGTAACCCGGTCGTGCAAATGGCTGTATCCACTTGTCCACAACCGTGTAGGGACCGGTCTCATCTTCGCCACCCTTCTGAAGCGGCGCCGTCGACGATAGGACTCCGACGCTGAAAACCGCGGCAAGGGCGATAACTGTCGTGCGCATGTCCCGACCCCCATGAAAAGACACCTGAAGAGAGACAACTGTGTCAGCCGGATGATAACCCTTTCACGCAAAAGGACGCGCTGAGAGCGTGCGCCAGTTCCTTGCGTTCGATGTCCCTTGGAGATAGCCTTCTCCCCACTTCTGAGAGAGGAGGGACCGTGCTCTTCGAACCGTTGCGACGGTCATCCCTCGTGAACCTGCTGAGGAGGCCGACCATGGTGCACGTGGTTCGGGTGGGAATCATTCTGGCTGCTGTGTCTACCGCGATCAGTACGTGGCAGATAACTGTGCACAGCCAACAAGCCGCACGTCAGATCCAACCTCAAGCCAGGCTGCCGAATCCGTATCGGCTCGTTGAGGCCTGGCCGACCCTCCCCGCGAACATGAATGGCGGGCGGTGGGGAGAATTGATTCGGGCCGATCTCGATCCCACGGGCAATATTTGGGTTTTTCATCGCTGTTTCAACACCGAGCCCGCCGGCGCCGCCACATGCGTCGGTCGGTCGGAGCCGCCCATTCTCAAGTTCGATTCATCGGGCCGACTTCTCGCCAGCTTTGGCGGAGGCATGTTCGCGTTTCCTCACGGTTTCACGATCGATGGCGAGGGCAACGTCTGGGCAAGCGATGCGAACGCAAGTGAGAACGTGCTCGGAGTCTCCGCCAAGGGCGCGAACGGTGTGATGCGGGGTCACCAAGTGTTCAAGCTCAGTCCGGCCGGCAAGGTGTTGATGACGCTCGGCAAGGCTGGTGTGTCCGGAGTCGGTCCCGATACGTTCGATCAGCCGTCTGGAATCGCCGTCGCTCCGAACGGGGATGTCTTCGTGACCGATGGACATGGCAAGAACGACCGCGTCGTGAAATTTTCGAAAGACGGCCGGTTCATCAAGACCTGGGGGCGCCACGGCGCGGGGCCTGGCGAGTTCGACCAGCCCCACGACATCTCCATCGGCGGATCTCAGGGCCGTGTGTTCGTCGCGGACCGCGAGAACAGCCGCGTTCAGATCTTCGACCAGGACGGCAACTTCATCGCGGCCTGGAAACAATTCGGTCGCCCGAGCGCAGTGTTCGTGTCGAAAGACGACACGCTGTATGTGAGCGACTCGCAGTCGAATTCGAAAGTGAATCCGGGCGGCACGAGGGGCATCACCGTCGGGAGCGCCAAAGACGGCTCGCTGAGAGCGTTCATCCCAGACCCTGACCTCGCCCAGGCTGACGTGAACCGGATTTCAGGCGCGTCAGGAATCGTGGCGGACGACATAGGGACCATCTACGCGGCCGACGTCGGCCCGCACAGACTGAGGAAATACGTCAAGGTCAAGTAAACGTTGCCTCCGCGCCTCCGTTGCTCCGTGTGAAACCGTGCCCTCCGTCCGCTCCGCCCGCTCGGTTCGCTACACCGCCGTGAAGAATGCTGTAGAAGTAGCCCTCACTTGCGTCGTGGCGCCTCGTTCTCCCACCCCATTCGGATGTGAATCAGATCGGAGTCCGGCTGCTCAACGGGTTGCTGGTAGTAAATGCGCGAGCCGTCGCGCGACACGGCGAGCTGCGTGATCCCACGCACGCGTCTACCACCCTCCATGGAACGAACCGAGAACATTCGCTCGGGAGCGCCGGCGCGGAACTGCCCGCCTGACGTGTCCACGCGAACCGACCAGATGCGGTCTTGATCCAGATACACGATTTCCTTGCCGTCCTTTCCCCACACCGGGCTCTCACCGCTGCTTGTGATTTGCTTCGGCAGGGCCGGGCCGGGAAACTGCTGAATGTAGACTCCGACCTCCTTCTCGGGGCCGTCTACCTGATAGACGATCCATCGCTCGTCGGGAGAGAAGTGGACGTTCGAGACCAGCTTGCCTGTCTGGACCGTTCTGGGGACGCGATCCCCCAGCGTGCCTTCCAGGCGCACGGAAAACAGGTCCGGCGTGGTGCTCTTTCTGAACAGAACCACCCTGCCATCCGCCGACACGTCCTCCAGGCGTGCGACGTCAGCCACTTGTGCCAGTTCGCGGCCATCGCTCGAACCGGTGGCTGCACGCGCGACAACCCGCCCGCTCCGGGGGACAATGAAACCGGCCCCGTCGGGTGACCACAGCATGCTGAGATCGCCTTGACCAAGACTGTAGCGCCCGGGCTGATTGGGTTCGAGCAGCCACGCGCGGCCATTTCGTTCGGCGAGTAACACGCGCTGCTCATCGGGCGACAGTCTGAGCGCGCCGGTGTTGCTCGATGGGCCCGCGGTGCCGATCGGGTTTCCTTGACGATCGAAGATCGTCACCTGCGCCAGCGCCGCGCGGCCAGGGCGCCAGGCTACGATGCCGGAGCGAGACACCGAAAACGCCGCACCAAGACCCCGCGAAGCGACGTCCCGTTGCACCAGCTCCGGGTCACCTTCCAATCTTCGGGCCGTCCAATTCATGGCGTGCGCATACAAGGTATCGTTCCGGACGAAAAGCACACGTCCTCCTCCTGCAGGCGTGTAGCTGGCCCCTGCCGCGTTTCTCATCAGCAGCACGGGATCGGCCGGATTCCCGTCGCGCAACGTCGCAAGATAGATCTCGTTCTCCTCAGATCCCTGCGGCACGAATCCAATGAGGACGTCATCACTGTCGGGCAGAAACGACCCGCTCACATACGAGCCTTCTTTCAGGCCCGGCACGCGGATCTCTTTGGCCTCGTCGCCCGCCTTCGGGGTAAGAAGCAGGCTGAAGGTGTCCCTCGTCTGGCAACACGTGTACAACAAGGCACCGCTCGCGCTCATGCTCGCTGTGGGAAACCCTCCCGGAACCCGGCCAATGACCTCGGGCGCGCCGTCAGGCACCCGCATCTGTTTCAGATCGTCGCCTTCTGCAAACACCAGGTACTTCGAGTCCGGAGACCAGAAGGCATTGACGACGCCGATGAGCCCCCGAAGCGGTTCCGGCGAAATCGAATTCAGCCGGCGCAACTGCAGCGTCCTCGAACGGTCGAAGTACGCAAGGAAGGAACCATCGGGGGAAATCCTCGGTGTTGCGAGGGCAGAGCTGACCGGGACGATACCACTCGCCCCAGGTGGCGCGATCGTCAGAGCGAAGTCCGATTTCGGGAGGTCCGCCGGCGGACGCAGAAGAAGCAGCACTGCCGCAGTGACCACGCTTGCCAGCATCGCGCCGGCGACGACCCAAGCCCAGATCGAACGACCTCCGGTCGCTCCGGCGGGATCAGCACTGGGTCGCGGAGACTGCATCGCATCGTCGAGGTCGAGTCGAGCGTCGCCAATGTCGCGGAGCCGACGCTGAGGATCCTTCTGTAGACAACGCCGCAACAGGTCTCGAATCTTTGCGGGTGTCGCCGCCGGCAATGCCTGCCAATCCGGATCGCGCTCAACAAGAGCGGCGAGTGTGTCAGTGACGGTCTCGCGCGCGAACAGCGCGCGGCCGGTGAGCATCTCGTAGAGGACGCACCCGAAGGCCCAGATGTCACCTCGTTTGTCGACGACCTGCCCGCGCGCCTGCTCGGGGCTCATGTACGCCGCGGTCCCGAGAAACACACCCTTCTCCGTGCCAGCGAAAGTGAGCTGTGTCGGCGAGTGTTCAGCCAGCCCCGCGGCTTTTGCCAGCCCGAAGTCGAGCACCTTGACGACGCCCTGTGGCGTGATTTTGATGTTGGCGGGCTTGAGGTCGCGGTGCACGACGCCTTTGTCGTGCGCCGCCTCGAGTGCCTCGGCGATCTGCCGGGCGATGGGCAGGGCCTCGTTGATTGGCATCGGTCCGCGAGCGAGGCGCTCGGCGAGCGTGTCGCCCTCAACGAGCTCGAGGATGAGCGCCGGTGTGCCGTCCAGGTCTTCGAGGCCGTGAATGCCGCCGATGTGCGGATGATTCAGCGCCGCCAGCACCCGCGCTTCGCGGTCGAAGCGGGCGCGGCGCTCGGGATCGGTGTGGAAGGCGCGCGGCAAGATCTTCACGGCGACATCGCGGCCGAGTTGCGAGTCGTGGGCTCGATACACTTCGCCCATGCCGCCGCAGCCCAGGAGGCCGACGATGCGGTGCGCCCCGAGCTGTCGGCCTACCAACGATTCGGTCCGCTCCTCGGTCGGGAATGCTCCCGCCAGCTCGATCGCTGGCCTTTCGAGAAAGTCATCCGTGCCATGGGCGAGCAGAGATTCCACTTCGCGGCGAAGTTCCTCGTTGCCACGACATGCTTCGCGCACAAACGCCGGCCGGTCACTCGGGGCTCGCTCGAGCGCAGCCTCCAGGAGACGGTCGACAGTGGTCCAGCGTGGATCGCTCATCGGGCTTCATTCATGGGGCAGAAACGCGGCTTTCAGTTCCTCGAGCCAGTTCTCGATGACGACGATCTTCGGCGAGGGCTGATCGGCGGGCCGCTTGACAACGAGGAAACGCTTGCCATCTGGGGATACGTCATACGTCCGGATGCTGTTGCTGCCTCCGGTCTGGTACACCCCTTCGACGACCTTTGTGGCGCTGCCATGACTCCACGTGCTGCCGCGACTGTCGACAGGCACGGCCATCAGCGCGCGGTCGGGCGCCACATAGAACAACTCCCGGCCGCCCGGCGCCCACAGTGGGCGCCGGGCGCCATCGGTTGAGATCTGCCACAGTCCTGACATAACGTCGGGAAACGGCCGGACGTAGACCTCCAGTCGCCCGGAGGTGTCCGCTTCGTAGGCTAGCCAGCGACCGTCCGGTGACACGATGCCATTGCGCTCGATGAACGGCGTCTGGATCAGCGGCCGCATGGTGCGCGTGCCGTCGAGCGGCAGCACCATGAGGTCGCGACCGGCTTGGTCGAAGAGCAGTTGTGTCCCATCGGGGGTCACGCCGGTTGTCAGCAGCCCTGCCGACGATCCGGTGATGAGCGCTTCGGCTGCGCCGGTGCCGTCGAGAGATTGCGAGAAGATACTGAAAACTCCACCGCCTATGGAATTGAAGAACAAGTGGCGCCCATCTGGTGCCCACACCGGAAAACCTCCGAACGCAGGATCGAACGTCAACCGGCTGAGCGCCGCACGTCGCAGATCCCATATCCAGATGCTGTTCGTCTGATCGGCGATCGCCAAAGCTACGCGCGTTCCGTCTGGCGACACGCGCGGCTGCGAGTACGCTCGCGGTGGCGCTCCCAGGGCCTCCTCCCTTCCCTGACGATCCACCCAGACCAGCGTGTCGGCCGTCGTCGAGTTCTCGGGCGCATCGACGTACGCGAGGGTCCCATTGGCAGCGACGATGAAGTTAGCCGCTCCCTGAATGTTCGTGACGAGCCGCGGTAGCATCGTCACCGGCGCGCCCCGTGTCTCCAGCCTGGCAACATCGAACGGAACCGCGCGCAGCGCTCCACCAGCCGCGTACACGAGGTGCCCGCTCGGCACGTAGTGGGCGTGACTCCCTCCCCGCACCACCACGGTCTGCTTACCAGTCGCCAGATCGAGCACAGCGACCTGCGCGGCATCCGTCCCACCAGTCGTAGCCGTAATCGTGAAGAGCACCGCACGTCCACCGGGCAACATCTCGGGCCAGAGATGATCGCGATCGCCGCGCGCCTTGTCGGGCCGCGTCAGAACGGCCACTTCTCCCCCGCTCGCCGACACACGCTGCAGACCCGTTGCGAGGTCGCGGTTGTCGCCAAAGATGATCGTGTCATCCGGTGCCCACGTCGCGCCGGCGAGCGCCAAGCCGACGGCGATGGTTTCCGCCGGTCCGCCGGTAAGAGCCACTCTCTTGAGCTGGAGACCATCCACGAATGCGACCCATCGGCCATCCGGCGACACACAGATCCAGTTGACAGGAACGGCTGACGTGAAGATCGTTGTCTGGTCGAGTCCATCGAGCGGGTGGGCAAAAATCTGCGTACCATCGTTTCCGATGTAGACGACGCGCGTGCCGTCGGGCGTGAGAGCCAGGCTGCGAGAGCTCAGCGAGACTGCAGTTACGCCCGACGCAGCGATCGTCGTACGAGATACGCGCGGTGTCCCTCCCGGCACCACACCTCGAGCAATCCACGCCAGCGCTCCGATTACCAGGACGAGGGTCACGAGGGATGCGACGATCGACCATAGCGGTCGCCGTTGGGAACTGGCCAGTGCGTCGGCAGCGCGAGTACCCGACGGTGCGCGAAGGATGTCCTCGATTTCGAGCCGCGCCTCGCCGATGTCACGAAGTCGTCGCTTCGGATCCTTTTCCAGGCAACGTTCGATCAGATGCCGAACCGTCGGTGGCGTCTCAGTGGGCAGAGCGTCCCACGAGGGATCACGGTCGACGATTGCGGCGAGTGTGTCCGTGACAGTCTCGCGCGCGAACAGTACGCGACCGGTGAGCATTTCGAAGAGCACGCACCCGAACGCCCAGATGTCCGTGCGCTTGTCGACTATCTGACCACGTGCCTGTTCCGGGCTCATGTACGCTGCCGTCCCGAGAATGACGCCTGCGTGAGTGCCCGTGCCCGTGATCGTCGGCGAATGCGACAGGTCGGGGCTCGAGCTCTCGTTGCCAGCCGCCTTTGCGAGGCCGAAGTCGAGCACCTTGACCACGCCCTTCGACGTGATCTTGATGTTGGCGGGCTTGAGGTCGCGGTGCACGATGCCTTTGTCGTGCGCCGCCTCGAGCGCTTCGGCGATCTGCCTGGCGATGGGCAGGGCCTCGTTGATCGGTATCGGTCCGCGAGCGAGGCGCTCGGCGAGCGTGTCGCCCTCGACGAGTTCCAGGATGAGCGCCGGTGTGCCTTCCAGGTTCTCGAGGCCGTGAATGCCGCCGATGTGCGGATGGTTCAACGACGCCAGCACCCGCGCTTCCCGGTCGAAGCGGGCACGGCGTTCCGGATCGGTCTGGAAGATGCGCGGCAGGATCTTGATCGCTACTTCGCGCCCAAGTTGCGTATCGAGGGCGCGATAGACCTCGCCCATGCCGCCGCGGCCCAGCAGGCCGACGATGCGATGCGCCCCGAGCTGTCGGCCCACTAATGATTCGGTCCGCTCCTCGGTCGGGAATGTTCCCGCCAGCTCGATCGCTGGCCTCTCGAGAAAGTCACCTGTGCCGTGGGCGAGCAGGGATTCCACTTCGCGGCGAAGCGTCTCGTCGCCACATGCTTCGCGCAGGAATGCGTCCCGCTCTTCTGGGGCCCGTTCGAGCGCCGCTTCGAGCAGCCGGTCAACGCTGGTCCAGCGCGGATCGCTCATCGCTCATCTTCAGCGGCCGAAGTCTGATCGCGCCGCTTGCCCCCGAGCTCTCGATGCAGCCAGGCACGCGCCTTCGCCCACTCGCGGCTGACCGTGATCGGCGCCACGCCGACCACCTCCGCGACTTCTTCAAGGTTGAGACCTCCGAAAAATCTCAGCTCGACGATCTGCGCTTTTCGTGGGTCGAGGTCAGCCAAGTCTCGGAGGGCGTCGTCTATCGCCACGAGGTCACGAGAGCGGTCGGAGGGGACACGATCGGCTTCCGCGATATCAACGATCCGAACACTGCGGCGGTCGGGGCCCTTCGCGCGCCGGCGGGCCATATCGACCAGGATGTGCCGCATCAGCCGTGCGGCCATCGCGAGAAAGTGAGCGCGGTTCTGCCAGTTGACGTCACGCCAGTTGAGCAGCCGAACAAACGCCTCGTTCACGAGCGCCGTGGTCTGAAGCACATGCCCCTGGCGTTCGCGCCGTAAGTACCGGCGAGCAAGCGCCCGGAGCTCGGCCTCGACGAGGGGAACGAGCTGATCGAGGGCAGAACCGTTCCCTGCCCGCCACGCGACGAGCAACTCCGTAACGTCGGTAGGCCTTCGTGCCGGCGCGGATATCGATGACAAGGTTTGCCCCCACTCTTCGCCTTAAAGAAGTGTTGAGGGTTCGGGCGCCCATTCTACCCGAGCCCCTGGGATTCGACAGTTCGAGCCATCACGAAGGAGCCAATCATGAGGATGAGAGGGGCCGCTTCGATTCTCCGGACCGGTCTACGCCTGCTCGCGCTCGCAATCGCGGTCGTTGCCGTGACGCCCGTGGTCGCGGATGCACGAATCATACGGATAGAGATCACCCGCGTCGAATCTCCGACCTTTCAGGGAGCGTCGTTCGGCAGGGTGGGGCCGTACGAAAAGCTCGTCGGGCGAGCGTTTGGTGAGATCGATCCGACCCACCCGCGGAACGCAGGCATCACGGACATCCTGCTCGCTCCGAGAAACGCTAGAGGCCTGGTCGAGTACTCGACGGACATCTACATTCTCAGGCCGATCGATCGTTTCCTGGGAAACCGCCGCGTGTTTTTCGAGATCAACAACCGCGGTAACAGCTTTTCCCTCGGGCAGTTCAACGACGCCGTCACCGGGGGAAACGATCCGACAACGGCCGCCGACGCTGGCAATGGCTTCCTCATGCGCCAGGGCTACACGATCGTTTTGAGTGGCTGGGAGCCGACCGTACCGGCCGGTGGCGGTCGGTTCACCATGACTGTTCCGATCGCGAGGAATCCGGACGGGTCGCCGATCGTCGGCCCCTCGCTCGAAGAGTTCGTGATCGACAACGCAACGACATTGACAGGGCCGCTGTCGTATCCAGCGGCGACACTGGACAAGTCTCAGGCGACCCTCACGGTGCGTGTGCGCTATGAGGATCCGCCCGTGTCTGTTCCCTCGTCCAACTGGGAATACGTCGACGCCCAGACCATCAGACTGTTACCTGCAGGGACACCCTTCGCGCGGGGAACACTCTACTGGTTCACGTATCCCGCGAGAGACCCAATCGTTGCTGGGCTGGGCTTAGCGGCCATACGTGACGTGGGTGCCTTCCTGCGCTATTCGCGCCGTGATGATCGGGGGAATCCCAACCCGCTCGCCGGAGATGTGGAGTTCGTCTACTCGTTCTGCTTTTCGCAGCCTTGTCGCGCCATGCACGACTTCCTGTGGCTGGGGTTCAACGAGGATGAAGAAGGACGAACCGGTCGCTCGGTATTCGACAGCATGCTCAACTGGGTCGGAGGAGCGAGCAGCATTTTTCTCAACTATCGGTTTGCCCAGCCCGGGAGGACTCACCGGCAACATATCGGTCGCCCGTATCCTGAGTACCAGTTCCCCTTCACGAACCAGGTCATGACCAGGGGCCAGGGTTCGATGAGAAAGACCGACGGGCGACTTCGCAGGTGTCTGAACACTGGCACGTGCCCGAAGATCTTCGAGGTCAATTCCGAGAACGACTACTGGTCCAAAGCGATATCGATTCTTCACACCGACGGCGATGGGAGGGATCTCGCGGATCCTGCGAACGTTCGGTACTTCTTGCTCTCGAACCTGCCGCATAGCCCCGGCGTGGCGACGACTGGGGTCGGGATCTGCCAACAAGAGAGAAACCCTCTGGTCGCCAATCCGGCTTTGCGCGCGTTGTTGGTGGCCATGGATGAATGGGTGACCTCGCGCAGGGAGCCGCCTGCGAGCCGTGTGCCGAGGCAGGCCGACGGGGCGCTGGTCCTTTCGTCACAAGCCCAAGTCGGATTCCCGTCAATCCCCGGCGTCAAGTACAACGGGCGTGCTCACACGGGGGAGCTCTTGGACTTCGGGCCCCTCTTCAGCCGGGGCATCCTGACGGTCTTACCGCCCGTGTCTCTTGGAACGCCGAATCGCATCCTCGTTCCGAAGACCGATAGCGATGGACATGACGTAGCGGGCATCCGCTTGCCCGACGTGGCCGTGCCGCTCGCGACGTACACAGGCTGGGCCCTGCGCGCATTTCCTCCTGGGGCCGACGAAGGCTGCGACATGGCGGGGCAGAGGATTGACTTTCCCAGGACCAGGGCAGACCGACTTGTCGCTGGCGATCCGCGGTCGTCAATCGAAGAGCGTTACCCGACCCACGAGACATACGTGAACGCCGTGACGCAAGTGGCGACGTCTCTCAACCGTGAGAGGCTTCTGCTCGAAGAGGATGTGCAGCGGTACATCGAGCGAGCAGCGAGCAGCGGAGTCGGCCGATAGTCAAGCGCGACGTTGATCTTTGCCGTGTACTGAAAACGCGTCAAAGGTGAACCTGAACCTCACCTTTGACCTTTGCCCTTTGACCTTGAGCGAAGCGAAGGACCTTGAGCGAAGCGAACTATTGGCAGCGCTCGGTTCCACGCCCCGCGCCTTCAGTGGCGCCGTCGCGATACACCTTGTGGCAGTTCGCGCACGCGTCATTGAGTCGATCGACGACATCGATCACTGCGTCCTGTTTCCTGGTTTGCGACGCGCGAAACGCTTCTCGGCTGATGTCGACGAGCGCCTGCGTGTACTGCTTCCAGTCAGGCCGATCGACTGGCACAGGCCTGCCGTTCTCACACCGGCGTCCCGGCAGCATGAAGAGAGGCGTCGTCTCGACGAGCGCCAGCGCCGCCTGATCGATGGCTTGCCATCCGTAGTACATCGTCGATCCCCAGAGCACGTAGTCGAACGGCACGGGCTGCGCCGGCTTTTGCGTGCCGGGATCCTTCACCTGCACGTTGAAGAGAATGTTCGCGTTGTTGAACGTGATGCCTCGCATGAGCTGTGCAAGGTTGGCAGATGGCGTGAGAGGCGTTGGACCTCCAACGGTACGAGAGGCCGAGGCCGGCGCAGCAGGAAATGCAATCTGCGACAGCGCCGCCGCCGTGAGCTCCGACTGACCGGCAGGGAACTTGCCGACTTGAAGAATGTGCGACGCCAGATCGGTCGCTTGAAGCCGCGTCAGCGCACCGGACGGCTGAAGGGGCGGCATCGTGTTCTGGATCTTGTCAACCAGATCGGCGAGGGGACGACCAGCCCAGGCGGACAGGAAGGCATCGCCAGCCAGCATCGGGCCCACACCGCCGCCCAACGTATCGCCGTGGCACTTGGAACATTGGGCCTGGTAAATCTGCTGGCCGCGTCTCGCCTGGTCTGCCGAGTAGACCCCCTGGGCGACCGTTCGCTGCTGCGCGGCGTGTCCAAGCAATGAGAGCGATCCGGCGAGCGCGAAGGCAGATATTGAGACGCCGGCTACGCCGCGGATGGCCGCCCGGCCAAATGGCATCAAGGGCATGAATAGTCCCCTCTCCCTAAGAATGATCGTCGCACGGTGAAACAGGCGGAGATTATAGCGACAGAAACACCTGGCGCCCGACGACAGCATCGTGGAACAGGCCTCATCGGGCGATCGTCCAGCTTGTTCCCAACTCGCCCATGTGGGAGGATTCCCCCGCCCCGGAAACGACTCTATCTTATGTTCTGCGAGGAGGCGCCATGCGGTTCGCTGTGACCCTGGTGGTTTGTGCAGTCTGCTTCACCTTGTCGGCGTCGGCCCATCATTCCCACGGGCAGTATGGGGAAACCTTCCAGGACATTCAGGGGGTGGTCAAAGAAGTGCACCTTCTCACTCCGCATTCTTGGATCTACCTCGAAGTCAAAGATGTTAAGGGCACACCGCAACTGTGGGCCTTGGAAGCCACCAATCGCGCCGGACTCGAGAAAATAGGGGTGACGCGCGAGTCCATCAAGCCTGGCGATAGCATCAAGGCAAGGTGCCATCCACTCAGGGATGGGACCAACGGATGCTTGCTGGGATTCTTGAAAGCCCCCGATGGCTCGATCAAGAACTGGGATGGCGGGGCCACACCGCAACTCAGCGACTTTTAGACCTGGCCCGGTCAGAGGAACGTTATGCGCTTGACGCCACGGCGCGCAGAGCGCGCCAAGAGACGCTGTCAACCAGCCAAGGGCCTTCTCATTGGGAAGGTCGGCACTAGGCTGGTCCTCGCCCTGCTGCTGATTGCTGCGCCCGCGGCCGCCCAGGAGTGGGACCTCTACACAAACATACAAGATGGATTCAGCGTCAATTTCCCTGGCCAGCCAAAGGTGTCCGAGATCACCTGGACATCGCAGCTCAACTACACGCTTCCAGCTCGCGTCTACAGCGCCGAAAAGGGGCCCGAGCGGTATTCGCTCACCGTTGTCGACTACAGCAGCATCGAGCAGCAGGGCACCGAGCGTGCCAAGACATGTCCGCCTGGGAACCAGAACTGCCGTCCAAACGGCGGCAGCGCGCTCGGCGACGGATATGCGAAACACGACGAGCGAGGCGCTATCGTGTATGCGACGTTCAAGCTCCTGCAACGGGATGCCAAGCTGAATTTTCTCGCGTGGGAATGGCAGGACATGGTTGAAGGACACCTCTTACAGTTGAGCAACAATCTCGATCGATCCCGTACGTTCGCGTGGATCGGGATGCATGCACACAAGCTCTACATTCTGGAGGGCACCGTGCCCGAGAACTATCCGGAGCCGGGCTTGTTTCAGCAGTCGATGGGATGGGTTGACAAGAATGGGAATAGCATTCGTTATCAGACCATCTACTCCAACTCGTACCATGGAATGGGTCTGTACCCGGTCCCGCCATACGCTGGTGCAGGTCGCGGCGCGGGAGCTGGAGGTGCGGGGGCCGGTGCTGCCACTCCTGGAGGTGGCAACAAGTAGGGTGGTCAAGCGAGAAGGGGAGCAACGCGTTTTGAAAGTGCGGACTCTATGAACCTGTCAGCCAAGCGCGTGGCGCAAATCGTCGGGGCGCTCATGCTGGTCTCGGTGTCACCCCTCGTGACGACCGCCATGGGACAAGTCAATCCGCGGCCCGTCCTGCCGGCCAAGCCCTATCCACCGACACCGCGGCTGGCCGATGGCACTCCGAACCTAGGGCCGACCACGCCGAACAAGGGCTACTGGCATCTCGCTCAATTCCAGGATTACAAACAAGTCCTGCTCCATCCGAAAGAGATTCCCTACCAGCCGTGGGCAAGAGCACTCGCCATGCAGCGCCGGGCCGATCTATCGAAGTTCGACCCTCAGGGCTTTTGCATGCCACCGTCAGGGCCTCGGCTGATGACGACACCCTTTCCGATGGAGATCATTCAGCTTCCCGAGCAGAAGCGCATCGTAATGATCTACGAGGGGGGCACCCACATCTGGCGGGTGATCTATTTGGACGGTCGGCCGCATCCCGACGATGATGCGCTCAACCCGACGTGGCTCGGTCATTCTGTCGGGCACTGGGAAGGCGACACACTGGTCGTCGATGTGGTGGGCTTCAACGAAGGAAGCTGGATCGACATGGCCGGTGATCCCCACACGGATCGACTCCATCTCGTGGAGCGATACACGCGTAAGGACCTCTATACGCTTCGGTATGAAGCGACGATCGAAGATCCGTCCGCGTACACCGAGCCCTGGACCGTGGGATTCGATATCGTGTGGGACGAAAAGGGCGAGATTCAAGAGTACATCTGCCAGGAAAACAGCCCCTGGATGCGTCGGATGTTCACAGAGATCAGGGGAAGAGATCCCAAGTAGACCGTGTCGGTCGAGGCGCTATTTCAGCCCCATGTGCACGCGGTCTCTCTCGTTCTCGTTACAGAAGTACTCCAGGATGTCCGTATCTGGTTGAAGCAGGTGTGTCACCTTGATCGTGAACGGCTTGGTGTACATCAGGGGATCGTCGAACGTCATTTCTACGTCGAGGTGCCCGAAATCGCGGCGCCGGTAGCGCTCAACGATGCGCATGGCCTCGCTGTGCGGGTGACCCATCGCGTCTAGCCAGGTCTTGTCGTTGAATCCCACCGTGTCCACCACCAGCGTGTCTTTTTCCCATTTGCCAATGGAGTAACCCAGCCACGACGGATTCCGAGTCACGGGATGCGGGCGCCCATCGGTGTAAATCTGGCGGACGGCGTTGTCGACTTCGAGCATGATCAACGTCAACCCTGGAGTTTGCACGATCTTGTGGACCTCGGAAACCAGCGTGGCAAACGGGATGCCTGCAGGCAGGCAGTGGGTTGGGGGAAAAACATCAGTTACGTCCCCCTGCAGGCGCCGACGGAGCACCGCGGCTGCATCGGGCCGCATCGGCGCATCCTCGGGCTTGAAGTCCGAAAGAATATTGATGCCGTACTTCGAGACGGTATCGATTTCCATGCCGGGCACTTGGACCGTATCCACGTCGTTGCCAAAGAGGCGCTTCATTTCCGCGAGAGGTGTGGCCTCGACGTGCCAGACGCCGGACAGGTCCGGCCTGCCGTCTGCCGCTCGAGGCGCTCGAGCTGACAGGTTTGCCTTACCGTCAGCAGTTCTCGGCGTCCCGGGAGCAGGGTAGTTGAGCCATTGCGCATTCGCGGTACTCCCGAGAATGACGAGCAGACAGAGCAGGATCTTTCGCATGTGAGCCACTCTAGATGCGCCGGTTGCGAAGGTCAACAATTCGACACTTCCGTTGCCATCTGGATTCGAGCGGCTGCTCTGGACTGCAGATTTGTGCGCCGATGCCGATTGCAGATCCGACCTGCCCACTGGGCGCGTGAACGATCGTTCTGGCCGGTCCGAAAGGACCGGCCCTACGAATGCCACTTATCGAAGGTGCCATGGCCCCGAGAGCAGTATCGGCCATTTTTTTGCTGACGCTTATGAGCGCCTCCGGTCCGGCGATGTCGGTTGGTGAGGCCGCTCCCATCCACTCCGCCACGAGCGAACGTCTCAACCTTCGGCTGTTCGACCTCGCAGCCGTCCGTCGACTGTTCCACATGCTCGCGAGACCGGAACCCGCAATGACCGAGGGCGAGCGCGTCGACGCAGTAACCGATGTCTCGCTGATGACCGAAGCGGTCATCGGCGATTCGCTCATGAGTCCCTTTACGTTTGACGAGCTTGCACGAGCCGCAACGAGCGTCGATGAGGGGCCACGCGTGCTCGCGACGAGGGGCGTCGCCGCGCGCGACCTCGTTGCGTACCAACTGCTCTCGCTCGGGTACTCGGCGCGAGAGACGGCCGATGTCGTGAGCGGGCGGATCAGTCGGCAGGCGCTCGACACGGCGCAGAAGATGATCGCCGTCGGGCAGGGGCGCGATGTGGTAGCCAAATATCTCGACGCTCAGTACAGGCGCCCGATCCCACTTCCGGATGTCCAAACCACCCAGCCGCCTGAGAAGCGAAGCGTGTCGTTCAGCCCGTTCGATGCCCTCATCGAACAGTACGCAAAGGTCTACAGGATCGAGGTGGCGATGGTTCGAGCCATCATCCAGACGGAATCCGCCTTTAATCCACTCGCGCGATCGCACGCTGGAGCGATCGGCCTGATGCAGCTCATGCCGGCGACTGCGCGCGAGCTAGGCGTCAACCCGTTCGTGCCCGAGCAGAACATCGAAGGGGGCGTCCGCTACTTCTCCCAATTACTCCAGATATTCGGCGGCGTGGAGCTTGCCCTGGTGGCGTACAACGCAGGCCCAGGATTTGCCCAACGCTACGCCCAAGGGCACACCGCGCTGTACGGAGAGACGCGTGATTACGTGAAGAAAGTGTTGGCTCGGCTGCGGGACTAACGCAAGTGAACGGAGCCGACGGAGCACACGGTCACCACACGGAGCAACGGAGGAACGGAGTGGCAATTCGTTGCGTACAGTGCCTCCGTGACTCCGTTCCTCCGTGTAAGACCGTGCCCTCCGCGCACTCCGTTCGCTCCACCCTGTCGTGAACGAAGCCGACGGAGCACACGGTCACCACACGGAGCAACGGAGGAACGGAGTAGCAATTCGTTGCGTACAGTGCCTCCGTGACTCCGTTCCTCCGTGTAAGACCGTGCCCTCCGCCGGCTCCGTTCCCTCCACCGCCGTTGTGAACAGAGCCAACGGAGCACACGGTCACCACACGGAACGGAGAACGGAGTAGCTATTCGTTACCTACATTACCTCCGTGACTCCGCTCCTCCGTGTAAAACCGTGCCCTCCGTCGGCTCCGTTCCCTCCACCGCCGTCGTGAACAGAGCCGACGGAGCACACGGTCACCACACGGAGCAACGGAGAGCGGAGTAGCTATTCGTTACCTACACTACCTCCGTGACTCCGTTCCTCCGTGTAAAACCGTGCCCTCCGCCGGCTCCGTTCCCTCCACCGCCGTGAAACAACGCTCTGTCAGAACCGCGCCAGATACGACGCTTTGAAAAAGAACGCACGCGCCGTCGCGCGATAGGGGTCCCGATCGGCGCTCTCCCAGAGAGAGCCGTAGCCCGCATGCACCACGGTGCCAGGCATTAGCTCATAGGAGGCGAGGAGATCGCCAAGTGCCCGCCGGCGATCGCTGTCGAATTGCGTGATGGCTCGGAAGAAGAACCGCGACGTGAACTGATACGTGTTGCGCAAGTTCACCACATGGACGTCGAAGACCTTCTCGCCCGTGGCGCGTCGCTCGAAGTGGACGAAGCTGTACGAGAGATTGTTGTTCAACTTCGAGTTCGGCTGAAAGCCGATGCGACCGCTGAACGAGCGCCGCGTGCCTTGGAAAGGTTCGATCGGGTCGTAGAAAACAGCCGGGCCCCCGTTGTAGGTGCCGCCAAGGTTCAGCCACCTGGTAATCTGCGCGCCGCCGTCCGCAAACAGACGCCCAACGTCGAAGCGCCGCTGCGCGAACGTTTCGTGACCGCGCATCATGTCGAGTCGGAGATAGCCTTGGCGCGTAGTGTTGAACCGGATGCCAGGCAGGACCCAGAGCTCTGATCCTCCTTGAATGTGATCATCGGCCGATGTGACCCACAGAAACGGCGATACGCGCTTGAGCCACGCATGGCGCTTCTCGTCTGGGTAGAAACTCACCTGCACATACTGCCAGCCGCGGGTTACGCCGACTCGGTTAAGAAACGCGGTGTCCATGCGAAAGTCGCGATCGTAATGTTCCGCCTGACCCCCGACCGTGAGTCGTCTCGTATCGTACGAGTACGACAACTGGCCGCCGACACCGCGCGTCGAGCCGCTGTCTTCGGTCGCCGAATCGGACAGGAGAATGTTGCCGTTCCAGCGGAATCGGTCCCCGTGCTTGAGTGAGAAATCGGCCGCCATCACCCGGTTGTGGTCGCTCCGATACTCGGTGTCTGTCATGAGCACACCCACGTACTGACCCTCGCCGACGTTCCGAACACCGCGGCCGATCGTGAACACCTTGTAAGCGTCGGGATCCAGCGATTCGTCAGGTGCGGAGAGTGCCGCAAAGGAATACCGCCCAGCCGTCCCGGTCAGCTTGATGCCAGCCGCGGGTTCTACGATGCGACGCGTGTGGACCGCCGTACGCATCGTGGCATCCCCGCCGGTTCCTGCAAGGTTGAACAGGCCAAGTCCTTCCATGAAGAACGGCCGTTTCTCACTGAAGAAGACCGGAAAGCGGTTGTTGACCTCGATTTCGAACGCGTCGCTCTCGACCTGACTGAAGTCGGGGTTGACCGTCGCGTCGAGCGTCATCGTGGAGGTGATCCCGTACTTCAGGCTGGCGCCGAAGTCGCCCTTCGATCTGGCATCCTGCCACGTCTGCGACTCGGAACGCGCCTGGTTGCGCGAGAACGTTGCGCTGGGAATTACTTCCAAAAGCAGGGGCTGGTGGAGTTCGCCAAAGGCGATCGGCGTGTGCGCTTCGAACACCCATTCCCCCGGTGCCATCTCGGGCCATGACCAGGAGATCCCGAGCCGGCTGTTCCGTCTGAAGAACATCACCCCCATGCGCACGTCGGCCCCGCCGCGAAACCTGAGGCTCTGAAGCGGCACGCGCACCTCGACGGAGTAGCCGGTATCGTCGATTCGTCCGGCGCTTTGCCACACCCAGTCCACGGCGGAGTCTTCAGTGGTGCTCTGCAGCGCATCCATCTGAATCCCCCGCGGATTGATGAACATGTGATACGCGAGTTGCCCCGCGCGGCTCGAATCGAGGCTGATGCCCACCCAGTCGTCGTTCCAGACGCTGTCGCGGCGGCTAATCGTCGCCCGAATCTTGTCGGGCTCGTCGTCGAAGCACCGAAAGGCGAAATAGATGGCGTCGGCGTCGTACCCGATCCAGACGCTCGTGCGCTGCTGCTCTGGTTCTCCACGCAGCGGGTTGTACGACATCCATCGATCCAGCGTCAGCGGGTCCGCGGACCACAGCTCATCGTCCAGGATGCCGTCAAGCTTGGGTGGGACCGACGCGTGTCTGGCCGGCAGCTCCTGGCGTGTCCGTGTTTGGGCTCCAGCGCTCGAGTCCACCACAAGCACGACCGCGAAGATCGTGAACAGTAGCGTCGGCGTTCGGTTCACGAATCCTCCCTTGCCATGCTCAGCCCTACGCTCTTTGACGATGCGGCGCCGATCAGGTTTGCTTCGTGCACGTGATTCCTTCAGAAGGTGAAAACGTTGGTTCCGGAAAAACGTTACAGCGGAGCGACACCACCTGCGGCACCGCTCCGGCGACTCGCAGTGATCTACGAACCAGGAGACGGCAGGTTCAATGATCGGGGATCGGGGATCGGGGATCGGGATCGGGGATCGGGGATCGGGGATCGGGGATCGGGATCGGGGATCGGGGATCGGGGATCGGGGATCGGGGATCGGGGATCAATTTCAGTGCAATCCTATGAAGAAAGGGCCACCCCTCACGACCCTGGTCCCGCCGATAAAGATCCGGGAAGATGCGAAGTGTCCTGACCCGGCTGGCGGCGGCGGCAGGTGTACTTGCCCTTATCCTGTCCGCGTCGCAGGTCGTGCAAGGGCTGGATGCCGGACGCATCAGCGGCCACGTCAAACTCACCTCCCGTGTGCGCGGCGCGCCCCTCCCGTCGAACGCGTACCAACCCCGCAGCATCAACCGTCACGACGCGGGCACGACTCCTGAGATCAAGAACGTCGTTGTCTTTCTGAAGGACGTCGAGTACCGGGGCATTCTTCCACAGGAGCGGGGCGTCATCGGGCAACAGAACGAAACGTTCACGCCGCGCGTGCTCGCCGTCACGCGTGGATCCACCGTCGAGTTTCCCAACTCCGATCCGTTCTTTCACAACGTGTTCTCGCTCTCGAGCGCGGCCGAGTTCAATCTGGGCCGCTATCCGCAAGGCAGGAGCAAGAGCCGTACGTTCAACCGAGCCGGGCTCGTCAAGGTGTACTGCCAGATCCACTCGCATATGAGCGCCTCCATTCTCGTGCTCGACCACCCGTATTTCGTGATACCGGATCTGGATGGCTCATTCACGCTGCCGGAGGTACCGGCGGGTCACTACACGATCGTTGGCTGGCACGAGCGCGTTGGCGAGCGGACAGCCACGATCCAGGTCGAGGCTGGCAGGACGGCGTCTATCGAGCTTTCGCTTCCTATCGAGGACGCGCAATGACGACGCCCGCTCGCACGAGGCGGCGTCCGCCACGCTTGCTGGTGAAGACCACGGTCGCTGTCACGCTCGTCACCATGGGGCTCTTGCTCATGGTGGTGTTTGTGGTCACATTGAGCGTTCGCGATCGGGTTCGAGAAGGCGTGGCCGAGAACCTCGAATCCAGCCAGCGCATGTTCGCGGCGCTAGAGGCACGCCGCCAGCGTGAGCTTCGCGCGCAGGCGGAGACCCTGGCCGAGAGCCCTACCCTGAAGGCGGCGCTGGACACCTATATCGCAGAGCTCAACACCAGCAACAACACCACCCGCGCGCAACTCTTCGGCACAATCGCTCACGAGCTCGAGAAGCTGGCCGCACGCTTCGAGGCCGACGCCATCGTGCTCGTGGACGGACGCCAGACCACGCTTGCGGCTGCCGGCCGCCTTGCCGATCGCTGGCTGCGCGGCCGTACCGTGAGCGTCATCTCCACGGGAGGCGATGAGCGCAATTACGATGGCGTTGTCCACACTGGTAGCAGCACGTTTCGGGTCGTCTCCGTACCTCTGGTGATCACGAACGACACGACCATCGGCACGCTCTACCTTGCAACGATTCTCGATGACCAGTACGCGTCATCGCTCGCGGCCATCTCGCGCGCAGGCATCACCATCATCAGTGACGGCCTGCTTCTGGCGAGCAGTCTCACACCCGAGCCCGCGCGAGCCTTCGAAGCGTGGATCGCCAAGACGGACGCAATCGACGGGACGGTCGACCTTGTCGGAGAGTCCCACGCGTTCCGCCGACTCGTCCGGATTGGGGACACCAGCTTTTACGCGCTCGGCTCGATCGACGAGTCGGCTCGTGCGGCCACACAGAGCGCAATGCGCAGCCTTGCCCTCATTGCGGCCGGCGCCATGGTACTGGCGTTGGCCGGCAGCTTTCGGTTGGCTCGCCTCCTGACCGAACCCATCGGAGAGTTGTCAGCGTCGCTCGAGAAGATGGCGGCCGCGCGCGATGTCGATGCGCGGCTTCCGCTCACGGGGTCCAGTCGCGAGCTCGACACGTTGACTGAAACGTTCAACGCGCAAATGGCATCAGTATCGGCAGCGGAAGCGGAGAAAGAGGCTGCCTGCACCGGCGCCATTCGTGCCCTGGCCCTGGCGCTCGATGCGCGCGATCCGTACACGGCTGGCCACTCCGAGCGCGTCTGCGTGTTGTCTGTCGCGATCGGACGCGCGCTGAACCTGCCAGCGGCCGAACTCGAAATTCTTCGCCTCGGTGCACTGCTGCACGACATCGGCAAGATCGGCATACCTGACGAGGTGCTGCAAAAACCGGGAGCGCTGACTCCGGCCGAGTACGACAAGATCAAGCAGCATCCGATGCTCGGAGCGAGGATCCTGCGCTCCGTGCCGTTCCTGGCGCAGCACATACCGATCGTGGAGCTTCACCACGAGCGGCCAGACGGCCAGGGCTACCCGCACGGCCTGCGCGACGAGGATATTCCGTTGGCCGCCCGCATTGTTCATGTGGCGGACGCCTATGACGCCATCACGAGCGCACGCGCGTATCGCAGTGCGCGTCCTTCTGGCGATGCGCTGCGAGAGCTCTGGCGCCACGCTGGGACGATGTTTCACGCCGAGATCGTCGGCGCTTTGGCAACGGCTCTGCCCGGCGTCACGACAGCGAGTGGCGAACGCGAGCGGGCGCTCGAGTTAGTGGGCTAGGCCATGACACGTTCTTGGGAGTTGGCAATTGGTCAAGCGCCAGTAGTTGGGAGTTGCTCCAGGCACAGGACAATCACTGTCAGCTCCTGGGTCTTGTGCTCGCTGATGCTCGTCGCCGCGCCGGCAACCTCGGAGGCGCAATCGCTCGCGCGTGTCAGTGTCGACAGCGCAGTGGCGATCGACACGTTTGTGGGGCAGAACACCTTCGATCGGCCGAATGTCGTCATCGACGTGACTGCCGTCGGGCGGCTCGCGGATGGATGGATTGTGTACTTCCGGCCGTGGATCCGGCACGATCCGCGTACGGAGGTCTGGAACAACCAAATCTATCAGGCGGCCCTGCAGTACGAGCGTCAGGGCCCGCTTGCCGTCCGCGTCGACGCTGGCTACATCGTCTCCCCGATCGGCTTGGGCCTGATGGACTCTCGACCGGGGCTCAACCCGACCATCATGACGCACCTCGCGTACGTGTCATCGATGCCTGTCTTCGATCCGGGCTCGGTTCGCGTTGGTCCCATTTCCGGCACCTATCCTCCCGGCGCTCAGCTCACGTTGTCCACGACGCGCTGGGACGCGAGGGTGGCCTTCGTCGGCTCTGCTCCCAACAGGCAGTACGTCATCAACAACGACATTAATCCTCACATGACTCCGGTCGTCGTAGTCGGGGCCGGGATCACCCCGACGGCGGGCCTGCGGCTAGGCCTGGCGTTAGCGAGGGGCGACTACGTGGCGGGCGAAGAGTTGACCGTCCCGCAGAATGAGGGCCGCGGTCTGAGAATGATGGCGTTCGAAGGCGAATACTCGTTCGGGTACACGAAGTTCAGCGGCGAGGTCGTGCGCGATCGGCTCGAAAAAGCAGTTGGGGCCGACACCGCCTACACGTGGTTCGTGCAGGGCACGCAGACGCTCACGCCAAGATGGTTCGTAGCCGCACGACAAGAGGGCGCGTCTGCCCCGCCACTTCGCACGAGCACGGTCGTTGGCTCGCGACCGAGTCTCCACACCACTGAGACCACGGTCGGGTACCGCCTATCGCCCGAGTTCACCTTGCGTGGCAGCTTCGTTGGTCGCAAGGCCTACACACGCCCTGCCTGGGATCAGCAGGTCGGCGTCTCTCTCGTCTGGGCCCAGCGATGGCGGTAGCGTCATAGGGCGCTAAGAAGGGGCGGCTAGTCGCAGGCCTCGGTGATGCAAATGGATTCGAGCGTCCGGCCCATCGGCGGCGCAGGGAGGCCGGCCGCTGTCATCAGCTTTCGAAGTAGAAGGCCGGTCTCGGGGTGCGCGATCGCCGATTGCACGCCAACTCTCACCAGACCATCGGCGTAGTCCACCGGCTGCCATGTGTGCACGGCGAGTTTGCCGCCACGGTTGTCGGTGTTCCCGTAATCTCTGACATCGAGCTTGGCTCCGTGGTCCACGAGAAGCTGGACGACTCCCGGCCGGCCCTTGTGAGCGGCACCATGCAGTGCCACGCGGCCGGTGTTGGCCTGCGCGTTCGGGTCCTGGCCGAGATCGAGCAGCAACCGCACCGCGTCGAGCGTGTCCTTTTCGGACCATTCGTACGTAATCCCCTCGACCCAGCCGATTCCAGCGGCCACGTGTAACGCTGTCACCCCCAACGTCGTGGTGATCTTCGGATCGGCGCCACGAGCCAGCAACAGTTTCATCAATGTGACATCGCCCGATTGCGATGCCCGGAGAAAGGCCGTTGCGCCGTTCTCGTCGAGCCACTGGTTCGTGAACACCGTTCGTGTTTCGGTACTGTCTTTCACGCGGGCGTTCACGTTGGCGCCCTTGTCGAGAAGGAGCTTGATGAAGTCCAGGTGATCCATGTCGCCCTTGCGAACCGGATAATCCCCGGACTCGATGTTGCGGTTGTCGGTTGCGAGATACAGCGGTACCCAGCCACCCTTGTTCGCAAGGTTCGGGTCGGCGCCGTGATCCAGCAGGAACGCTCCGAGCTTGTAGTACCGATTCTGTGTGGCAACGAGCAGCGGACTCCAGCCGTAACCCGTGACCTGATTAACATCCGCTCCAGCTGCGAGCAGGATCTTTACCGAGTCGACATCATTGGACCGAGCCGCATAGACGAGCGGCGTCAACGCGCCGCCGTCACTCGGCTCCGGTCGTCCGCGGCTCCCGAATCCTGCCGCGACCGCCGCGTCGTCCAATTGATCGTCACCGGCCGCACCGGTCGGCGTCGTGCCGCCGGCCGCTCCGGCGCCTCGGCCGCGACCGGCGGGCTGCCCATTGGCAAGCGCGTTCAGCGTGCCCAAATCCGGCGACGCCTGTCGTGCGGCGAGCGCTGCCCCTTGCGCGGCCACCGCCTTCCTCGGGTCGTTTGCTTTGCCAAGGGCTGGCCCTCGTCCACGCGGGGCGGGGTTCGATTGCGCCTTGATATCTGCTCCCCGCTGAATCAGAAGCTGAACCGCCGCCGGATGCGCTTCGTCAGCGGCCCACATCAGCGGCGTCGTGCCGCGTAACGTCTCCCTCGCGTTTACGTCGGCTCCGCGGTCGATCAGTACCGTCATCGCGTCCACACTGCCGGTGCGCGACGCCAGCATGAGGGGAGTTCTTCCCAGTGGCAGTTTCTCGTTCGGATCAGCGCCGGCCGTGACGAGCGCCGCGATCATGGCGGCATCTCCGTTCACGCTCGCCAGCCACAGCGGCGTTGCGCCCTCGCGGTTGGCGGCCTTCACATTCGCGCCGGCGCGAATCAGGATGTCTGCGAGTTCCTTGTCGCCGCGGTACGCCGCCCAGTGAAGCGCCGTCGCGCCATCACCCTGAGGTGCATTGACGTCGATCTTTTGCGCCAATAACGCGCGCACGGCCGCCCTGTCGCCCCGCATCGCTGCGTCCGCGACGTCGCTCTTGCCAGCAGCCACCACGGAAGCCACAAAGGACACGAAGAGGATCAAGCCACAGAGGACACGGAGATCACTGAGGTCACGGAATCTCTTGAGCTCTGTGCACTTTGTGTTCTCCGTGGCTATCACCGTCTTCGTGACCTTCGTGGCGTTAGCCTTGAGAGTCGTGAGTTGGGCGTCGGGCGTTCTCACAGCGCCTCCAACCTTCCCGTGCTGTCGCCGATGCTTTCCTGGTGAATGTCGAACTTGTCGAGCACGCTCACAAGCAGATTGCCGGTCGGCACGGTCTTGGTCGGATAGGCCAGGTGGCGCCCGCCTTTGAGCTTGCCGTTCAATCCGCCGACCAGCACGTGGGGCACGTCGTAGTGAACGTGCTGATTGGAGTTCCCCATGTTGCTGCCATAGAGCACAAGCGAGTGATCCAGCAAGGTCCCGTCGCCGTCCTCGGTCTTGGCCAGTCTCATGACCAGGTGCGCCAGCATCTTGACGTGATACTGGTTGATCTTCGCGAGCTCCGCGATTCGCCTCGGGTCTTCTCCGTGATGCGACACGCCGTGGAACCCCGCCGTGGGCGCCTCGCTCTCGGGGAACGTCCGGCCTGTCAAGTCGCGGGCAAAGAGCAGCGTCCCGACGCGGGTGATATCGGCCTGGAAGGCCAGCGCGAGCAGATCGAATTGCAGCTTGATGTGCTCGTCGAAAGACTGCGGCACACCCACCGGCACCGCCATGTTTTCCGGCGCAACGGTCGAGGCCTTCATCGCGATTTGCAGCCGCCGCTCGATCTCGCGAACGTTCTGTGTGTAGTCATCGAGTCGAGCGCGATCGGAGGCGCTGGAGTCGTTCCGAAGGCGAGCGAGACTGCCCGTCAGCGAGTCCAGGATGCTGCGGTCCCGCTTGCGTCGCGCCGCCCGCTGCTCGACGGTGCTGCCGTCGCCGAACATCCGCTCGAATACGACCTGCGGGTTCAGCTCCATCGGGAGCGGCTGGGTCGGCGAGGACCACGAGATGGTGTTGGTGTACGTGCAGCTGTAGCCTTCGCCGCAGTTGCTCGAATTGGCCCCCGGGTCCTCCACGGCCAGCTGCATCGACGGCATCAGGTTGTCCCGGCCGATCGTCTGCGCGATCAGTTGGTCGATCGTCGTTCCCGCGTAGACGTCCGCGCCGGCGGTCTTCTTCGGTTTGTTCGCGCACAGGAACGCCGCCGCCACCCAATGGTCGGCGCCTGTGACCCCGGGCGGCGGCTCTGCCGACCGTGAATGCAGGCCGCTCAGAATCACAGTCTGATCTCGATACGGCTCGAGCGCTTTGAAGTTAAAGGGAAGCTCGGCGTCGAGTCGGCCCTCGGTGCTGGGAACCCAATAGCCCGGCGCCATGCCGTGAGGCACGAAGCAGCCGACAAATCGAGGCTTCGGGCTGGCGGCCGTCTGTGCCAACGCCGTCGCGGCGGGCACCATCGCTTCGAGAAGGGGGAGCGCGAGCGCTGCCCCCGCACCTCGCAGGATCGTCCGCCGGGGAATGTGCTTCTTAGTGACAAACATCGTTTGGGGTCCTCACGGTAACGGAGGTAACGGAGGTAACGGATTCACACGGCGCAACGGAGGAACGGAGAAGTCTAGTCATTCTTTATCTCCGTGACCCCGTTCCTCCGTGTGATCCCGTTCCCTCCGGGACCTCCGTTTCCTTCTGCGACTTTCGTGTTCATCTGGAACGCGGGGCTCTTGACGATACCCAGGACGAGCGACGAGAAGCGGTACCTGCTGGATGCCGAGTCGCGGACGATCGAACGCACCATCGGCATGTCACCATACTCGACGCCGCGGCCCAACGCGTAGGTGAGCAGCTTCTCTGCCACGACCCGTACGAACTGATCCGAGTATCGCACCAGCGAGGTGCGCAGGCTCGCGACGCCGTCCACCATGGTTCCGTCAACCAATACGCCGCTTGCGTCGATGGGCGCGCCTTCGTCTTCGGTGCGCCATGCACCGACTGCGTCGAAGTTTTCGAGCGCGATGCCCATCGGCTCGAAGATCTTGTGGCATGTCGCGCAGGACGGATTGGCGCGGTGTGCCTCGAGCGTCTGACGCATCGTCGGCGCCTTGGCGTTTCCAGTTGTGTCTGCCGCCTTCTCCTTGAGTGCGGGTACGTTCGGTGGCGGATCGGGCGGGCTGACGCCGAGGAATGTCTGCAGGAACCACTTGCCCCTCGTAACCGGCGAGGTACGGGCCGCTGCAGACGTCACCGTCAGGAGCGCTCCTTTGCCGAGCAGGCCGCGGCGCATGTCGAGCTCGGCTGGCAACGTCACGCGGCGGAACTGCGGGCCATACACGTTCGGAATTCCATAGTGCTTCGCAAGCCGCTCGTTGACGAACGTGTAGTCGGCGGTCAGGAGATCGAGGACGCTGCGATCTTCATGCACGATACTGTCGAAGAACAACTCCGCTTCCCGCTGATATGCGTTTCGCAGGTTGTCGTCGAAATCAGGGAATAGATTCACGACCGGCTCACTGGTCTTCAGCGAGCGCACACTCAGCCACTGTCCTGTGAAGTTGGCGATGAGCGCCTCCGACTTGGGGTCCGCCAGCATCCGGCGCACCTGCTTCTCCAGCACGGCTGGATCCTTGAGCATGCCCTGTGCGCCGAGATCGATCAGCTCGTCATCCGGAATGCTGCTCCACAGGAAAAACGACAGGCGAGAAGCCAGCGCGAGGTCGTTTACTCGATAGCTCTTGCCGGCGGCCAGTCCCGCGGGCTCCCGTTCGCCCCGGTAGACGAATTCCGGATCGGCAAGAACCCGCTGCAGCGCCGCTTCGATACCATCATCGAAGGTTCCATCCTCCTGCCGGCCGGACTGAAAGAAGCCCATCAACAACTCGAGGTCCGCCGGTGTCGCAGGGCGGCGGAACGCATGCTTGACGAGCGTCGAAATGATCGTCCGCGCGCACCCGGCTTCGTCTCTGGCCGCGCCGGGGCGACAGACGAAGATCTTGCGACGACTCGCCGTGTCGCTCGCTCCACGCGCGTCGTAAGGACCTTCAATCGAGACTTGGCCGACATGCGGATAGAACAGGAAGCCCGGGATGGACCCTGGGGTGTTCATGGTTCGCTGAAACGGCTTGTTCAGCTCCGTGCCCGGTACATCGTTAGTGGCGAGGAATGTCACGCCAACCGTGTGCTGACCCGCTGCGACCGGGATGCGGGGAGTTGCGCGGCCGTTGCCGGTCGTGTTCGCGATCTCCTTGTCCCAGTCGAACAGCTTTACTCGCTCGCCATCGACGGTCACCTCGAGCTGCTCGCCCTTGATAGCACCTAGGACAGCTTGAAAGTAACCCGTCACTCCCTTCACTTTGAACGTGTACTCGCCGTCGGCCGGGAAGTTGTATTTGATCAGGATGCCGCCGCGCGTTCCGAACGGCAGCCCATCGATGTGATAGTTCTGCGCGGTGTCGGCGGGCACGTCGAACACGGCCTGCGTCGGAGCCGAGACATCGCCAATAGCCAGACGGCTAATTTTTCCTGCCGCCGACAAGTACGCCTCCATCAGTGCTGGCGACATCGTCAGCGCGCCCGCGATGTTGTCGAAGCCACGAGTCGAATCATCGGGAGGGAGGAACTTCGTCGCGTCCACCTCGAGCGCGAGCAGATCGCGAATCGCATTCGCGTATTCGGTTCGGTTGAGGCGGTGGAGGCCCGGAGGAGGCAGAAGCGTCACCGCGCTGCGATCGAGCTCACTCTCCATCCAGCCGATCAGCGATTCGAGCGTGGCGGGATTGGGGCGTCGCATTCCCGTCGGCGGCATCATGCCTGCCCGCAGCTTCCGAACGACTTTCTCCCCGATTTCCGCATGGGCGCCCAGGTGCGCGAGGTCCAGTTCGTCCAGGAGCAGGTTCGCCGTCTTCAGCCTGGCGTTGTGGCACGTTACGCAATACTGGTCCACGAGCGCGCGTTGGCTGGTGACGTCCGGAACAGCGCTCTGAGGCTTGGCCTGAGGCGTCTGAGCCTGCGAACTGGACTGTGCCCGGGGCACCGGGTTGGGGGCTCGCTTCGGCTGCGCGGTCTGGCCAGGATGGCCGGCGATAAGGGCCACCCAGAGGGTCACCGCGCCAGCTGTTGCGACTAGTTTCATGTTCACACGCTTGATCTACGCGGACCTGTAGGTCCGCGTCAAGAGTTCTTTGTCCCCCTATTTTAGGCCTGTTTCCTTGATGTGCGGATCAGATATCGTGGGCCATGTCCAATGAACCCGCGCCCTCAGGTCTAGTTCTGCCCACTTCGGCGCTGCTGGAGCATTGGCAGGGCCACCGCCGGTTAACCCGGCGCGTGATCGTCGCCTTCCCGGAGGACCAGCTCTTCAGCTTCTCGCTCGGCTCAATGCGCTCTTTCGGGGCCATGGCGTTGGAGATGCTGAGCATCGCCGAACCGATGCTGCGAGGCATCGTAACGGGACAGTGGGATCAATCCATGGGTCGCGACGCGCGCCCCAAGGGCGAGATCCTGCGCCTTTGGGACGAGAGCACGGACAAGATCAACGCCCTATGGCCACAAGTTCCGCACGAGCGCTTCCAGCAGACGATGACAGCCTTTGGCCAATACCCGGGGGTCGTTCACGACCTCTTGCTCTACGCCATCGACAACGAGATACATCACCGCGGACAGGGGTACGTCTACCTGCGTGCGCTCGGCATCGAGCCTCCGCCCTTTTACGAACGCCAGTGACGGTCGAGATCATTCCATGCCTGAAAACCGTTTTCTGATCACCGGCGGCAGCCAGGGGATCGGCGCGGCCATCGTCGAACTGGCGCGCAAGGCCGGCCACCAGGTTGTGTTCACTGGGCGAAACGAAGAGCTGATCGAGAAGGTTGCACGGAAAACGGGGGCGCATGGCTTCCGCGCCGACGTGACGGTGGGAGATGACAATGCCAGGACAGTCGAGGCGTGCCTCGAGCATCTGGGCGGCATCGACGTGCTCATCAATAACGCCGGATACGCTTACAGGGCGGAGATCGGATCTTTAGACACTGACGCGATGAAGAGAATGTTCGACACGAATGTCTTCGGCCTCGTGGACATCACCAATCGCGTCGTGCCGCTGATGAAGTCGCAAGGGCACGGCGACATCGTGAACATTGCGTCGACCTCTGGCATGAAAGGCGCCGCGGCCAGCACGCCCTACAGCGCCAGCAAGTGGGCGGTGAGAGGGATTACCCAATGCTGGCAAGCAGAGCTGCGGCCCCACGGCATCAGGGTCACCTGTGTGTGCCCGTCCGAAGTCCAGACGGGTTTCGGAGGCCGGGTTGGCCGCAACAACCCCAACAAACTATTTGCCGCAGACATCGGCGAGACGATCATGGCGGTGCTCAACATGCCTCGTCGGGCGCTGTGGCCCGAGCTGGCCGTGTTTGCCAACAACCCGTGGAAGGAAGACTAGGAGCACGTTTTGTGAACCTGTCTCGAATTGCACACTTCTGTGATTGTTCTGGCTTTCGTCGCGTCGTGGGCGCAGACTCTATCTAACTAACTGCTTTCCTGGTACTGGATTCCCCGCACATACGCGTCCCAGCGGTCAGCCCTCATTAAAGCCCTTCTGAAAGTTGGGCTCCATGGTTCCCCGTTCCGCTCGCTGGTGGATGTGTTTTTGTTTGACAACGTGCGCTCTCGCACCTGTTTCCGCCGACGATGCCGCGAACTATCGCGAGTTTCGACTGGGAAGCTCCGCGGCGTCCGTCACGAGCTTCACAGGATCCCGTGCGTCCGACTTGAAGACCATTCACGCGCGGCCGGCCCTGTTGCAGGACCTTGCGTGGAGCCCGCGTTATAGCGCTCGTCGAGCCATCCCCGATGTCGATCCCGTTCGGGAGATGGTGTTCAGCTTCTACAACGATCAGCTGTACCGGATCGCTGTCGAGTATGACCAGACTCGAACGGCGGGCCTGAACGGCGATGACATGATCGCGGCGCTCACCACGATCTACGGTCCTCGACTACTGACCAGCGGGCAACGTGGAGTGCCAAAGATTTCGGACGACTCGCTCGACGCCCTTGAGTTGCTGGCGGAGTGGCAGCAGGGCGACACCACGGTGTCCTTGAGCCGGTCGGGCCGCGACTCCCGCTTTGGCCTTGTTGTGATGTCGGTCCCCTTGGAAGGACAGGCGCGCAGCGCACAGGCGGCGGCAGTCGTGATGGACGCGCGCGAGGCGCCGGAGCGCGAGGCAGCGATCCTCAAGAAGCAAAAAGACGACGCCAAGGCCGCGGACGAGAAGACGCGAGCCACCAACATAGGAGCCCTTCGCCCATGAACGCCCAAATCGCATCATTGCCGATCACTTCGTTCGAGTGTCCTTTGTGTCACACCGCCGCGCCGGCCTTGACAGAGACGGCGCTGCTCGCGGGCGCCGACTGGCGATGCGCCGTGTGCCACCAGATGTGGACTGCACAGCGTCTCGCGACCGTTGCGGCGTACGCCCAGTACTGCGTCGAGTTGGCCGCTAAGAGGGCCGCTGTTCCCCAAGCGACAGCCGCATGAACGCACAGGGAGGCAAGGTGCTCGGCGCTGTCAAAGAGGCCGGTCTCCTGATCGCGCTCGTGCTGGCTATTCCGGTGGTGATGATCGTCATCGGCGCGCCCATCGCTCTTCTCGTGCGCCTGGTGATCGAGCTGACGAACTGACCAGTTTGCGCCGCGTCTGGCGCGGCCTCGTTCTCATCGAGTGACACCGCCCGTGCCACTCCAACTGCTGCTCCTTTTCGAAGGATTCAGCAGTTGGGCCTGCATTTCAGAAGATAGGTGCAGAGTTTCCGAGTCGCTTGGCACCGAACGACGAGAGCGGTGGCGCCGCAGCTCAACCTACCTGACAAAGATCTCCATGATCTCCACCGGCGACGCCCCGTCGTTGTGGAAGCCGTGCCTGGTGCCGGCGTTCATGTAATACGGGTGCCATGGCGCCACCGTGACGGATGGCGCGCCCTCCAGGTCGAGTTGCATCGTCCCTGTGATCGGGACGAACAAGTGGAACTTCACGTCGTTGTGCGCGTGCACGATCCGCGGCCCCCCGGCCCGACGACCACTCTCAGCGCCCGGACCTCCTGTTGATTGCGCAGCACCGCGTTGCTGATACCGACATTGCCGGCCCCGGTCACCGGCCTGAGCGGCGTGTCGTGATTACCGGTGACGACGGGCGTCTGCGCCATCAGTCCGGCGCAGCAGAGCAGCGTCAACAGGACGGCCAGTCCTGAATACTTTCCCATCGGCTCCCTCCCAAGTTGCTACTTGCCCTGTCGCTCCTTGGCGAGCTGGTCCAAGTAAACCTTCTCCAGGCGTTCGACAGACGCCAGGTATCCTTGCGGGTCCACGAACCGTTCCGGATTGTAGGCGTCGCCCGGCTTGTACTTCTCGTGCATCCGAAACTGTGCCGCGTGCGAGGCCAGAAACACATCGATCTTCAAGGCCTTCTGATCGCGAAACGTGCCCGCGTAGTCCTTGCCGATGGTCGGATACTTCGGCATCCCGTTGACCGTCACACCGGGGTTGATACTCGGCAAATTGGCGATGAGCACCCGATAATCCTTGCCGCTCTCACGGACCGTGAGGCTGAAGCTCGTAGCGCCTTTCGTGTGTCCCGGATGGTGGTGCGCGGTCAACTCCACGTCCCCGAGCTTCACCGTATCTCCGTTCTTCAGGCGCTGGTCGACCTTCACCGGCTGGAACCGCATCTGCGCATCGTCGCCGAAACGGAAATCACTCTTGCCGCCGTCTTCGAGCAGCGCCGCATCGGCTTCGGACATCACCATGCGAGCGCCGGTCTGGCGTTTGAGCTCGGCGAGACCGGCCACGTGATCGCCATGGGCGTGGGTCGCCAACAGGATCTTCACATCGGAAAGCTTGAAGCCGAGCTGTTCGACCCCCGCTTTGATCTGCGGTACCGTTTCGGGAAAACCAGTATTGATGAGGAGATGACCCTGCGACGTGGTAATCAGGTACGTTGAGAGATCGTACGTGCCGACCCAGTACACATTCCCGATCATCTTGAACGGCGGGAAGGGCCTCGTCCAGTCCGGGTTCTGCTGCGCGAGTAACGGGACGCTCAGCACAGCGAAGAGGCAAAGGAGTCTCTGAAGCATAGTGGCATCACTATACTCGCGGCGGCCACGGTGAGGATCTCCCGTATCGACCTGATGCTCCTTGTTACTGGCGCGCCGTTCATTGCGGGTATCGCGTCGGCCGGCATCGCCGCGCACCTTTGGCTGCGCTGGGGCACCAGCGTCTCCTTATCCACACAGACTCTTCCCCTGTACGTCGTGCTCGCGGCCGGCGGCGGCCCGCTCGTGGTGGGATTGGGGCTCAAGGCGCTTCGACGTGAGTTCGGTTCCGACCTCCTGGCAGGCATCTCGATCGTCACCGCGGTGGTGCTCGGTGAGTATCTCGCCGGATCACTCGTCGTCCTGATGCTGGCGGGAGGTCAGGCGCTGGAAAAGTACGCTGTGAGTCGCGCCTCGTCCGTGCTGAGGGCACTGGCGAGCCGGATGCCGTCTGTGGCCCATGTTCGCTTGGACGGCCGCGTGGATGACGTGAGCCTCGACGCCATTCACGTTGGTGATTCGGTGGTCGTCTTTCCGCACGAGATCTGTCCGGTGGACGGGGTCGTTGTCGAGGGACGAGGGGTGATGGACGAGTCGTACCTCACGGGGGAGCCGTTCATGATGCCAAAGGCGCCGGGCTCTGATGTGTTCTCCGGCGCCATCAACGGCGAGAACGCGCTGACGCTGCGGGCCATCCGCCTTGCGAAAGACTCGCGTTACGCGCGGATCATGAACGTCATGCGAGATTCCGAACAACACCGCTCCCAACTGCGGCGTCTGGGCGACGAGCTCGGATCCTGGTACACGCCGATCGCGCTTGGGCTGGCGGGCGCAGCATGGCTGTGGAGTGGAGAGCCGGTTCGTTTCCTCGCGGTTTTGGTCGTCGCAACTCCGTGTCCGCTGCTCATTGCCATTCCGGTTGCGATCATCGGCTCCATCTCGCTCGCGGCCAAGCGCAGCATCATCATTCGGGATCCTGCCGCGCTCGAGCGTATCGATCGCTGCCGTACGATCATCCTCGACAAAACCGGCACGCTCACGTATGGCCAGCCCACTCTGACGGATCGCTTCGTCGCCTCCGGTGCCGATGCCGCCCGTGTGCTTCAACTCGCGGCCAGCCTCGAGCGGTACTCAAAGCACCCGCTGGCGAAACCTATCCTGCGGGCCGCGAGCGACGAGCATCTCACCTTGCTCGACGCCGCCGAGCTCACCGAGCGTCCTGGGCAAGGCCTCGAAGGTACCTTCGACGGAGAACGCGTGCGCATCATCGGGCGCCGGCAGGCGGAGGCGTCTGGGTGCGGCGGATTGCTCCCCCCGGTCGCCTCCGGACTGGAATGCATGGTCTTGATCGGCGGCGCTTACGGGGCGACCTATCAATTCCACGACGCCGCACGCGAGGACAGCCGGTCGTTCATCAGCCACCTCACGCCCCGGCACCACCTGGAGCGGATTCTCCTGGTCTCAGGCGATCGCGAGCAGGAAGTGCGATACCTCGCCGGCCGCGTCGGCATTACCGAGGTGCATGCGGGGCAGAGTCCGGAGCAGAAGGTGGCCATCACGCGCGCCGAGACCGCGCGCGCGCCGACGCTGTTCATCGGCGACGGCATCAATGACGCGCCGGCTCTCGTCACGGCGACCGTTGGCATTGCCTTCGGCCATCAGAGCGAGATCACGACTGAGGCTGCCGGTGCCGTCGTCATGGACTCTTCGCTCAAACGCGTCGACGAGCTGTTTCACATCGCGCGGCGCATGAGGCGGATTGCGCTCCAGAGCGCGGTCGGCGGCATGGCCTTGAGCATCGTGGGCATGCTCGTCGCCGCCGGCGGCTTTCTTCCCCCCGTGTCGGGAGCGGTCTTCCAGGAGATCATCGATCTGGCCGCCGTGCTCAACGCGCTGCGCGCCAGCGTGCCCGGCGGCAGTTTGAGCGACTACTAAGAGCGTCCTTCGTTCTTTGGACTTAGTTCTTGGTGCGGTCTTGGTTCTTCGTCCGTCCTTGGTCCAAGGTGCTTTGCTGCGCGCGTCACGGCCGCCGGATCAAGATCACACCTGGTCCAGGCGTCACCCGCTCGGGCCAGGACCCTAGGACCACACGCGGATCAACTCCAACGGACGGACCAAGCACTGAGAACCAAGAACCAAGGCCCGCCTTCGGCGCTACGGTGTCGTCTTCTTGAGGCGATCGACCCGTTCCTGCAGGCGTGGGTTGGGAAACGCGTCGATCACTGGCTGCAGGGCTTGGACCGCCTTGTCGTTCTGCCCGGTGGCCTCAAATGCGTCTGCCTGCAGCGTCGCGTGCCGGAGGCGCATGAAACGATTGTCTGCCGGCAGCTCGAGCGCGGCCAGCACCTCGATGGCGCCTTGCGGGTTTTTCTGATCGACGAGCATCGATTCGGCCTCGAGCATCCGCACTTCTGGGTCCGACGGGAATCGCTTCGCCGCCGAGGCAATCAGATCGGCAGCCTGGTCAGCGCGCCCTGCAGCACGGTCGGCCATCGCCTGGTGGTAGTAGCCGGCGAGCAGCAGGCGCTCCACGTCTTTGGGATCCCCAGACCGGAGGCCCACGCCTCCCGCGTATCCATAGACCAGCTCGCCGCCATGTTGGCTGGTCTCATACACCGCGAAGATCCCCGCGAGCCCAACCACAGCCGCCAGCGCGTTGACGATTTTCACCTTCGGTGAGCGGCGAAGCGCCAGACCAAGTAGCTCGATCGCACCGAGGATCAACAGCACGGTTTGCGTACGCTCGCCCCATTCCTCGTGCTCCATGACCGGCGGGCGTGCACCGGGCGCCCGTTCGACGGGAGCATGTGCCGCCGTTCCCGACCGCACAGACACGACAGACGAGGCCGCGGCCAGAAGGAGGAGCGTCGCAGCCGCGGGTCCCGCAAAGGCGGGCCGGCCGAGCAGCGATACGATCCTGAACACCACGCCGATGATCACGAGGACGATGGTGAAGTGCACGATTTGCGGATGCAGTGCTGCCATAGAAACGGGTTCCTCACATCAACTCCCAACTCCCAACTTCCGACTCCCAAGTAAGTCGTGCGAGTCGGTTCCCTTTTGGGAGTTGGGCTCTTCTTAGGAGTTGGCAGTTGTTATTGTGCCGTGGCCGACGCCACTACCACCGACGAGCCTGCTGCCATCGACTTGTAGTACGACACGAAGCGCTTCGGTTCGGGGGCATCATACTTCTCCAGGTTGAGCGCCCACCGATAGCCGATCGATTGGTACCGTAGTTCGACCTCCACCTTGTAGGGCCCGGGACCGATCACGTCAACCACGTAGCGCACGCGGTCGCCCCCGCTCGTGAAATCCGCATCGCGGCCGGCGCCGCCGTACACGCCAATTTCCTTGTCGGCGGTGGCCTTGTCGAATCCCCGTGGAAGCAGTCGATTGTCCTTGAGATACTGCGTGGCGGTCAGCAGGCCGGTCGTTGGGATGTTCTTGGGATCGCCGAGGATCGGTTCGTAGATCTGCACCTCGTCGGGTCGCGTAACCTGCTCGTAGTGAGGTTCGTACTTGAGGGGATCGGCATCGTTGTCGTTGCCTCGGATCGCTCCGGTATCGTCGATGGCCCCCGACTCGAACACCGGTGTGCCCTGGCTGTCAATTACCGTGACGTGCAGCCACGTCCGCCGCGCGGGATAACCGGTCGGGAACTTGTGCCCGGTGAGATTGCGAACGTCCACATCGAAACTCAACTTGCCCCCGCTCTGTTGAGGCGTCGAGACGGCAATCGTGGCCGTGTCTTCCTGAAGCTGACGGACCGTGGCCCGCGCGGTGGCTTCCAGCTCCGCCGGCAGCGCCGCCACGCCGAGCTCTTTTCGATAGCGATTGAACATCCGCACCATAAAGGCATTGCCGCCGACGAACAGGTGCCTGGCCATGCTCTCTCGGTTGTCGCCGAGCACCGAGGCGATTCGCACCGGCCCCGCTGCGGCTGGCATGTGGCACGACTGACAGCTCCGCTGTTCTTTGTTGAAGTCGCTGTGCTGCCACTCCTGATAGTTCATCTGCTCGGGCAGCGAGCCGATCACCTCGCCGGTAGGACCAAACGCCTGCGTGATGAGCGTGTGGCACGACGCGCAGAGCTCAGACTGCTTGATGTGTGGCGCCTCGGCTTGTACGAAACCGCTCGACGAGCGCATGATCGTCTTGCGTCCGGCATCGACCCGGTAGGCCCCGTAGATCACGCGCGCGCCGTCGGAGGGAGTCGGCTTGATGACGAACTCGCCGTTGAAGCTCTCGCGCGTTCCCAGGCGTTCGTTCGAGATCTGGTGGCAGACAGTGCAGGAGATACCGTCGGCGGCCAAGCGGTGCAGCTCCGAGCTGCTGCGGTTGTCGATCGGCAGATGCGCGAACATCTCGCCTTTGCCGCCCGCGGCTCTGGCGATCTGCGTCGCCATCGGCATGTGGCATTCGGCGCATTCGTCCTGAATCGCGGCCGAGTGACGAGGGTGGTCCATTGTCTCGCGCCGCACGCCCGCCTGCCAGTACGGGTCCCGCGCGGAATTGGCCATCATGGTCGAGCGCCACGTGGCCCCGATCGACACGTCTTCGCCGCTCGGTGTGACCAAGTTGTTGTGGCACGCCACACAGTTCTCAGAGTGCGAGAACAGCGAGAGGTCCTGGTGCGCGCGACGGCCACTGGTGCCGCCTTCGGCTCCCTCGGCCGTCACTTGCGCCGCCCGCGGCGTGGCCAGGAAGCATGCGAGCAGCCACGCGACACACGCTAGCGGCAGGATTCGATGCATCGATTGTGACTACTCCAAATCTTCGTGGTCTTCGTGGCCCTTCTTGCTTCGTGCCCTCAGTGGCCCGTAGACTTCGTGATCTTTGTGCTCTTCGTGGCTCTCGTGTTTGTGATCTTCGTGGCCTCGTAGTTCCGTGCCCTTCGTGGCTCACTTCCAGAACTGAAAGAGGCCGCCGTCGAACCAGTCCCAGAGGAAATACGTGAGGAACTGCGGCTTCCTGTCCTGGCGTTCGTTGAGCGGTACGCGAACGCCCACGCTGAGGAGGATGTGCTGCAGCTTGCTCAGCGAGACCTGCACCTGCGGCACCACGTCCCACTCCGCGTCTCCGTCCTCGGGCTTGGCGACGATCACTTCCGCCATCGGCGACCATGCCCGCCCGAACCCTTGGTCCTCAGCCAGCGTGTAGCCGAGCGCTGTCCGCAGAAATCCTTCGGTTTGTCCACTGCTGTGATCCGACGGTATCTCGTAGCCGGTGTGGAGCTGCAGGAACCCGTTCGTGCCGAGAATCTGGCCCCACATCGCGAACGGCTCGAAGACTGTGAAGCCGTTGCCCAGCCCTTCGTTCTCCTTGCCCGTTGGTAGCGTCACGGCGCCCCCGGCGGCAAAGATGCTGCCCCGGTCGAAGTTGGCGTAGAAGGTTCGCCGTACAGCGAGCTCGACGTCTCCGATGCCGCGGCTCCACGCCCCGCCAGGCTCCGACTGCTGCACGCCGAAGGGAAGCTTGACCTCGTATTGCCCTCGCGATCCGATTCGATGCTCGTAGACGAGCTCATTGGTGACAGCTTTCGCGCCGGCCCCGGTGACTCCGGTTGTCCAGACGGTCTCGTTTTCAGGAAACGCCTTCTCTGTGAAGAACGCACGTGGCAGGTTCAGGTCGCCGCGTGGCCAAGAAGGATCCGTACAGAACGCCCAGAGATATTTGACCGCCCGTTCGATTTGGTCCCCCGACAAGGCGTCTCCGAACGCGGGCATCTTTCGGTCGAGACCGCGAACCGTGCCTCCACGGTGGGCGACCGCGACCCAGTCCGCAAGTGGTTCGACCGTGTTGGTCGCGCAATCGTTGAAGTCGGGAAAACCGTGCCCGTTAGCCATCGGCAACTCGAATCCGACGACGCTTTCCGGAGATCCCCGGCCATCGGTGGCGTGACAGGTCGCGCACGCCAGGAGAAAGATCTGCTCGCCAGTTGCGTCCGGGGGCAGCGCGTGTGCGAGCGAGGTAGGAGGTGTCGTCGCATCCTGCGCCGCATGCACCGACACCGACGCAGCCACGCACACGTAGAGGAGCGCCGCCGCCAAGAGCGGCGGTCCAGCTCGCGCGAAGATTCGTTTGCCACCATCGGAGGCCGCGAACACAGTTCACGGAGCCTAGCGCAACACGAGTTGTACCCGAGAGTTTGAAAGCGAGTCTGAGAATCAGTCTCGAACTGACGGCCACGAAGAGCGGGAGCCACGAAGGACACGAGGGATGGCCACAGAGCACCTCCGACCTCGCCTTTGCCCTTTGACCTTTGCCCTTTGACCTTTGACGGTGCCCGCCCTATTTGACTTCCCCCTGATGCGGGCGCAGCATTGTGGGCCGCTTCGCTCCGCGAAGCGGGGGAGGGGCGCGTGCGATCTGTCTTGAGAGGCTCGTGGCGGGCAGCGATCGGGCTCGTGGCATTCTGCGTCGCCATCGGGGTTGTCGCTACTGAGGGGCAGCAGTCACGTGGCGTTCCCCAGTTCCAAGTCGATCCGTCCTGGCCGAAGCCGTTGCCGAACAATTGGATTCTCGGGCAGGTGTCGGGAGTGACCGTCGACAAACGTGGACACGTATGGATCGTCCAACGACCACGGTCTCTGAGTGACCGCGAGCTTGGAGCGCAACAGAACCCGCCCTGGAGCAAGTGCTGCAAGGCGGCGCCGCCCGTGTTGGTCTTCGACCAGTCCGGTAGCTTGGTGCGTTCATGGGGTGGCCCGGGCGCCGGATACGAATGGCCCGAGTCGGAACACGGCGTCTTCGTGGCCGACGATGACACGGTGTGGCTGGCGGGCAATGGCGCCAAGGACGCACAGATCCTCAAGTTCACGCTTGAAGGAAAGTTCCTCCTGCAGATCGGACGGAGCGGGCAATCGAAGGGCAGCAACGACACCGCCAATCTTGGCAGCCCGGCCGACATCAACATCGACATGGCGGCGCGCGAAGTGTACGTCGCTGACGGCTACCGGAACAGGCGCGTCATCGTTTTCGACTCGCAGACCGGTGCGTACAAGCGGCACTGGGGCGCGTATGGCAAGCCGCCGAGCGACGAGGCCATGCCGCCTTACGATCCTGCGAAGCCTCCATCGCAGCAGTTCGGAAGTCCGGTGCACTGCGTACGGTTTTCGAAGGACAACCTCGTCTACGTGTGCGACCGCGTCAACGACCGCTTCCAAATCTTCCGGAAGGACGGAACCTTCGTGACGGAGGCGTTCTTCGAGAAAGACACACGCCTGAACGGTTCAGTTTCTGATCTCGTGTTTTCTCCCGACGCAGACCAGCGGTTCATCTATATGGTGGATGGCGTGAACAACGAGATGCGTGTCGTCGAGCGCGCCTCGAGCACGACGCTAGCTCGCATCGGGCGGCCAGGCCGCTACGCCGGTCAGTTCCACGTTGTGCACAACATTGCCGTGGATCAACAGGGAAACGTCTACACGACCGAGGTCAACACTGGGCAGCGGGTGCAGAAATTCCGCCGGCTGGATGCTCGCAACTGACTGACACTGGCCGGCTTGATTCCCTGCTGACCTAACCGCACGCAGGGTCACGCCGATCGCGTACAATTGAGTACCTTTCCTGGGGCATCCGTGTTCCGCGGGTGGCTCATCCAAGGCATTCGCGCCTTGTCCGGCTGGCAATCCATGTGAAGATAATTTTCTGCGTCGCCGTTGCCGTCGCTCTAATGGGTGGTGTTGCGCATCTCCAGGAGGACGCGCCATCGTCCATATCGGGTTCATCGGTGGGCGACGTTGAACCAGCAGCGCTCGAGCTTGCTCAACGACTCTTCTACAACGGTCGCTACGAAGCGGCAGCGGAGCTGACGCTCAAACAGTGCTCGTCAGGCCCTGAGGCGCTCGCTGCATGCGAGCTCCACACATCGACACTGCTGTTTCAGATCAAGAGAGCGATCGGCGACCCGCCCGACAAGGCCAAAGCGTTGAAGCTCTGCGACGTCTGTCCGCCGCTCATGTCTGCCTTCATGGCGGAAACGGCCAAGGGGCAAGTGATCGCTCGTGAGCTGCTGCAGAAGAACCCCAACGACGAGGAGGCGCTGTTCCTGTTGGGCAAGCTCGACCTCAACTACGTCTGGCTGCAACTGGGGACGCTCGGACGCAAGACTGGATGGCGCGAGTATTGGGAGGCCAGGAAGTCGCTCGACCAAGTGCTCAAACAGAACCCGAACCATGTGCGTGCGCGTGTGTCTCGTGCCTGGATCGACTACATCGTCGACACCAAGATGCCGCGAGGCACGCGCTGGCTCCTTGGGGGCGGCGACAAGAAGCGCGGGCTTCAGGTCGTTCGTGAGGCGGCGATCAGCGAGGCGGACTTCTTCGCGAAAGCCGAGGCCGGCTTTGCGCTGTGGGACATGCAGGTGCGGGAAAAGAATCTCACTGGAGCAGTGGTGACGGCACGAAATCTCGCGCACGATTTTCCCGAGAACCGCGAGCTCACCAAGTTCCTCGACACCCACGCTGCGGTGCACCCGCGGTGATGCGTCTGGGCTAACGTGGGGAGGCGGGCGCCAATCGATTGAGATCAGTAAACCAGTTCAGCACGACGTTCAATCGACCGGCGCTCGATTCGTCCTTGACCATGATGAACCGCTGCCCGTCGCGCGATACATCGAAGTTGGCGATCGTGATGCCGGCGCCGAATGCGTATCGCTGCTCGAACAGGAGCCGCGGCGGCGAGAGAGCCAGGTCGGGAGTGGTGGACATCTCGACGGTCATCATCTTGTCGCCGTTGCGATAGAAGATTTCCTTGCCGTTCGGATTCCAGATCGCCTGAGTGCCGCCTTCAGTCGAGATCTGCCACTTCCGCTCAAGCCCGGGGAACGGACGCAGATAGACCTCATTCCGCCCTGACTCATTCGAGATGTAGGTAAGCCACCGGCCATCGGGCGACAGTCGCACTCCGCCCTCGTACGCGCTCGTGTTCAGCACCGGCCGAACCTTGGCCGGATCGCGAAGCGGGAGCATGTAGATGTCGAAGGACGTCTCCTGGGAGCTCCGCAAGAAGACGAGCGTCTCGCCATCGGCGGTCAACGAGCCCGGGTAGTCGAATTCCGACGTTCCCGCGATCACCTGCGCCTCGCTGCCGCCGTCGATGTCCTGAACCTTCAGCCCGCTCGGGGTTCGGAACATGACGCGGCGGCCGTCGGGTGTCCACGCCGGGAATCCGTTCGTCACAGCGTCTCGGGGTGTCAGCCGTGTGAATGTCGTCCGGGCCAGATCCTGCAACCACAGATCGCCCGCCTGCACGACCACCCGCGAGCCATCGGGGGCCAGACGGGGAGCGGCATAGCTGCGGAGCGTTTCGTTCAACGGCTGTTCCGAACCCTGGCGCGACACCCACACCAGTCGACTCACGGCGTTCGTCGGCGCATACACCACCGTGCCGGAGGACGACATATCCACGACAGGGACGCCCGTGGTGCTGCGTGGAAGACCGTCGATGGCCTGAACTGCGGGGCCGGTCACCTGGACGCGGGCGGCGTCGAACGGCGCGGCGAGCAACTCGCCGTCCCGGAAGAACACCAGATGTCCACTGGCGGCGTAGAGCGGAAGGGTTCCCTGTTCCACGACGGTCCGGCGCTCACCGGTTGCGAGCACCAGCGAATCGATACGCCACCGATCGCCGGAGGCCGCGCCAAACAGCATCGTCTTACCGTCTGGAAGCATGGTGGGCCAGGCGTGAAGCGTGTCGTGGTGCTCACCGCCCAATGTTGTCAACGACTGCGGCGTGCCGCCGGCTCGAGGAACCTGCCACAGGGCTCCGGCACGAACGAAGATGATCTGATCGTCCACGGTCCACACGGCGCCGTACAGAAAGCTCGCCTCACCCGTGAAGGTGGCCACGCGGCCGTCGGTGAGCGAGATGGTTTTCAACACGCCGGACGAAGTCACCAGTCCGATCGACTGACCATCCGGTGAGAAGAAGCACGCGGTGGCACCGTCGCTGCCGCGGAGCGGTGTGGCATCGAACTGGTCGAGCGGGCGCAGGTAGACCTGTCGAATGCCGCCGAGCGCGCCGACAAAGGCGAGGCGCGTGCCGTCTGCAGACACGGCAACGGTCCGTGTCGAGGCCGTGAAAAGCTCGATGCCCGCCGGAAGGTTCAACTCGAGGCGCCTGACTGGAGCGGTATCCGATGTTCGGTTGTCGGATGGACTTCGCAGCGCCCAGCCCGCAGCGATCAGCGCGAGCGCCGCGACCGTCCAGGGAAGGGCGCGCATCCACAGATTCGGCACGCGGCTCGATTGGACGATATTCGTCGCAGTCTCGGACGGGCCGGTGACTGCTTCTTCGAGCTCGAGGCGGGCGTCCGCGATATGGTGCACGCGGCGATTGGGATCTTTCTCCAGGCAACGGCGAAGCAACCGGCGCACATGCGACGGGGTCTCGACGGGCAGCGCCGTCCAATCCGGTTCCCGCGTAAGAATTGCCGCGACGGCGTCTGAGACGGTCTCGCCAGTCGCGAATACCTGTCGGCCCGTCAGCATCTCGTAGAGCACACACCCAAACGCCCAGATGTCGCCGCGCTGATCGACCGGTTTGCCGCGGGCTTGCTCGGGGCTCATATACGCGGCTGTCCCGAGAATCATGCCGACGCTGGTCATCATCGCGGGGCTCATCATCGTCGGCGACTGCGACAACGCGTCGTTGGGCCGGCTGAAGCCGGCCCCCACGTCTGCGAGTACGTCGGGACGGCCTTTGGCAAGTACGTGGGGGCCGCCTTTGGGCGGCCCAGTTTCGGCTAGCTTCGCCAAGCCGAAGTCGAGGACCTTCACCTTGCCCTCTGGCGTGACCTTGATGTTGGCGGGCTTCAAGTCGCGATGGATCACAGCTCTTTCGTGCGCAGCCTGGAGCGCGTCTGCAATCTGTCGGGCGATTGGCAATGCTTCGTCGAGGGGAAGCGCACCGTGGATAATCCGATCGGCCAGTGTCGGGCCCTCGACGAGCTCGAGCACGATCCCGCTCGCACCCGGCGTCTCTTCGAAGCCGTACACCGCCGCGATGTTCGGATGATTGAGCGTGGCCAGCAGTTCCGCTTCGCGCTGGAAGCGGGCCAGCCGATCCGGGTCCTCCGAGAAGGCTTCCGGCAGCACCTTGATGGCGACCTCGCGCTTCAGGCGCGTGTCACGCGCGCGGTACACCTCTCCCATCCCGCCGGCGCCGAGGGCGCCGGTGACTTCGTATACGCCGAGCCTCGTACCCGCGGAAAGCGTCATCAGGTCTGTGTCGGTGCGCCGATTCTGACACGGAAAACACGCGCCGAGCAGATATCAAGGCATTTGTGACCTCATCGGCTCTTTCCCTCTCGAGTCAACGCCGAATTGTCGGTTGACGTCGGCGGACTTTTTGCGGGAGATTGGAGAGCGTGGTGCGTGTGACTTCCTTGCTCGCTCGTCCTGGGCTCTTTCGAACGCTGGTCGCCGACGTGCGGGTCGCGGCGCGGCTCATGCGAGAGCCGCGCGTGCCCATCGTGCTCAAGGCGCTGCCGGTGCTGGCATCGATCTACCTCATCTCGCCCCTCGATTTCATTCCCGACGTGCTCCCGCTACTCGGGCAGATCGATGACCTCGGCATCGCCGTCATCGCCCTCAAGGCCTTCATCGCGCTGTGCCCCTCCTCGGCCGCGACGTTTCACCGAGAAGCTCTCGCGCAGGGCCGGCGGTACTCGCCCATGTCGCCCGCCGACGAGATTATCGACGCCGAATTTCACCAGGGGTAGCATCCGGGGAGAACCCTCGAACCTTCGAACTCTCGAACCTTAGAACCCTAGAACCTTAGAACCGGAGAACCGGAGAACCGGAGAACCGGAACCCAAGAACCCGTGCACCTGAGCACCCACGAACCGCCGTTCGTGATATATCGAGTCGCAAGGAGGAGCATGCTCATGAGACGTGTGATCGTTGGAGTGGCGGCCGCAATCGTAGTGGCAGGGACGTTGGCACAGGCGCAGACGCCGACGCCGTTCAAGCTCGGCACATTTGAACGTCAGGGCCGGCCCTTCGTTGGAATCGTGCTCCGCGAGTCCATCGTCATCGATTTCGTGGCCGCGCACGCTGCCATTCGCAATCCCGCCTCGACGGTCGCAGCTCCCACCGACATGAAGGATCTGATCGCTCGCTATGACAACGGCGTGCGAGGCCGCATTCTCGAAATTCTTCGGGTCGTTGGGGATCTCTCGCAACCGCAGCGCCCCGCGTACGTCTACGACGTCTCCTCCGTGAAGATTCTTCCTCCCATCCTGTACCCGACGACCATGTTGAACGTGGCGGTGAACTACCGCGAGCACGACGTCGAGATGGCAAGAGTGCGCCAGGGATCGCCTGGTCAGGCGGCGCCGACGGCGGGTGGCGCGTTGCCAGGCACGGAGAGCGCTCCTGGCATCTGGGAGCGCAAGCCAGATGATACGCGCTGGAACCCGTTCATGTTCATGAAGGCGCCGGCCGCAATCGTGGCCGAGGGCGAGGCCGTTCGGCTTCCGCCGGGGCGCACGCGAATCGAGTGGGAATGCGAGCTTGGGCTTGTGATCGGCCGCACGGCGAGCCGCGTGCCCATCGAGCGCGCGAATGACTATGTCTTCGGGTACACGCTCGAGAACGACATGTCGGATCGAGGCGGGCGCGGCGACACACGTTATGGATCGGATTGGCTGGTCACAAAGAATCACGACACCTTCGCGCCGATGGGGCCGTTCATCACGCCAAAAGAATTCATCAAGGACGCTGGAAATTTGGCGATCAAGTTCTCGCTCAACGGTGAGCTGCTACAGGAAGGCAGCACCTCGCAGATGATTCACAACATCTTCGAGCAGGTGGCGTACGCGACGAACCTTCTCACACTGCGCCCCGGGGACGTCATTGCGACCGGGACTCCGCCGGGAGTCGGGTCGGCGCGTACGCCGCCGGTGCTGCTCAAAGCCGGCGACCGGATGGTGTGCACGTATGAGGGCGTGGGAACGCTCACCAATCCGGTCGTGGCGCCGTCGGCGCCGTCTACTCGCTGACGAACGGGGGGTCAGATCTTGATTCTTGCGTTTGTTCGTGTTGCCCCCGCAAGGATCAAGATCTGAACCCGTCGTGGGGACTCTCCGTGGCCAAGAAGAAAAAGAAGCGTTCTGCCCCGTCGAGCATGACCGTCGCGGACTTTGCCATCACCGTGGCGCCGGCAACGACCCCCCCGATGCCGGTCATCAAGGTCCCTCCAGGCGGGACGGCGGTGGTCATCGTTGACGTGGGCCCGATGTCGATTCCGTACACGGTGTCGTATGCAGGGCGCACATTGATCAAGTCACTCGTGGACCGTGCCGAGCCCTTGGTCCTGGTCGAAGGCGGCCAGGTGCTCGCCTGGTCGTTCTCGCATGCCGACAAAGGCTGGCACCACACGATCGGTGTGTCCGTGAACGATGGCCCACCGATGGTGCTCGAGTCGCGATCCGAGGCGAAGAAGGATCAGGATCACAGCGTCAACTTCGCGGTGATCGCTTAGGGTTCCGATGCGCGGTCCGACCGTGCTCGTGGCCGTCATTCTGCTGTGCAACCCATGTCTGGCAGGCGCGCAGCAGAGCCTGACGGACGAGCAGAAAAGCGCACTGCTGACCGAAAGCTGGAACACCATCCTGCGACGAGTGACGCAAGAGCGCGGCCTCCGCATGGTCGACGCCACAGGTGGCAGGGTCACGTCTGTCGCGGTCGCGGATCATCTCGAGGGCGACCCAGATGAGGTGCGCGGAGCGTACGCCGATGCCATTGCCCGCCTCGTGCAGGATCCTTCGCTGCGGTTCTACTTCGAGCCCGATGTATCCCTTCTGGCGCAAGTTCCGAGACCATCCGATCGTGAATGGGTCGCTCGACTTGCCGAGAGCGGCGCGGGCGCGAAGGGCGCGAAGGCGCTCAACGCCACCTCCACCAATCCAGCCGCGCCCAAGGCTGCAGAGCGGAGCGGTCTGACGGACCTCGTAGGTCTCGCGCTCGATACGAAGAACCTCATTGCCTCCAATCAGTCAGCCGTCAGCGTCAGTCTGAATGCGCTGGCACTCATCGGGTTGGGCTCCGAAACGCGGAGCGCCCCTGCTCTCTATCGCGAGCACGACGCGCTGCGGCGCCTTGGCGGAACATTCACCTTCGGCGCGAAGCTTCCCGAGAGTGACATCACGGGCTTCACCGGGCTGCCCTCTGCCTCCACGCTCCTCGACGTGGTTTCCTGGGATGTCAAGCTGAGGGTGTACGGTGATCGCGACCCGCGCGCCGCACGCTGGTACGCGTTGATGCTGGGCGCGATGGGTGGGCTCAACGAGGTATCGGCGAATTTGATTTCCAGGGTCCCATCAAGCGATCGCGGCACGGTCGCGATGCTCCTGAGCGATCGCCTGGGCCAGGCGCTCGCTCTTGTTCGAGAGCGCTTGAGCAATTCGGGCCAGGTGTCGGTGAAGGGAGCCGGGCAACACCTCACGACGGAAACAGGCAGGAACAAATACAGCGTGGCCGTGCTGGGTGACAAAGGATTCGGGGACACGGACCTGACGTTCAACGCGCTGTATTCAGTCGTTGATGACGTCAGTGTGGGCGCCAATAGCTTCGTCGCGCTAAAAACGTGGTCCGCCGCGGTTGCGGTCAATCACCTTGCCGTGAAGAACGTACTCGTCCAGGGACGCGCCATCGAGTTCTCACTCAATGCCCACATCGAGATTCCCGTCGACGACGACCCTCAAATCGTCGAGCGGAAGGAAGTGTGGCGGGTCGTTGGTTCGGTGGGGATTCCGTGGGGCGATTCTGTGACGATTCCGGTGTCGGTCACGCTGACGAGCGATCCCAACAGCTTGACAAAGGAGAAGTACGTGAGCGGACACATCGGCGTCAGCTACGACTTCGGTGCGTTGAAGAGTCTGTTCAAGCCCCAAGCGGGGCAGTGAATGGGCCCGAGCACCTGAGAACCGTGAGGCCGGCCCTGCTCTTGCTAGTAGAGCGCACGCTTTAGCGTGCGCGGGATTCTACGGTGTGGACGAGGACGAGGCAGCGGCTCCGTCGAGCATGAACGTCAACAACTTCGGCGAGAACGGTGTCGACTGATTGCCGGGGCCAGCGTTCCCACCGGCGGCCGCTTCGCCTACACCACCCATCAGTGCGACGTACTGTTTTCCGTCGAGCTGATACGTGATGGGTGGTCCCATGCCGCTCCGCAGACCAGTCTGAAGCTCCAGGAGCTTCTCACCCTTGTCGGCGCTGTAGGCGACCAAGCGTCCGTCGTTGATGACCTGAAAGACCAGATTGCCCGCCGTTGTCAACGTTCCTCCGCCGATCCCGCCGCCTCCAGGTGTGCGCCAGCGCATCTTTTGCGCCACCGGATCCCAGGCCACAAGCGCTCCCCGGCCTCTTCCTTCGATGGGCTCCGGACCGATGGCGGGAGGTGGAGGCAATTTGGGAGCCGGTGCTGGTCTGACGGTGCCCGTCATTCGTCCCGGCAGCGGCGTGAACACGCCCTCGGCGGCGTAGACGAAGCTGTTGTTGGTTGAGGTCGGAATGTAGGCAAGTCCGGTCATCGGACTAAACGCCATCGGCGACCAGTTGTGCGCGCCTCCGCCCCCCGGCGAGATCAAGATAGGCTCGGTGCCGTAGTACGCCTCAGGATTCACCAGGGGACGCCCCGTCTTCTGATCGATACCCTTGGCCCACGTGACGTACGAGAACGGCTGCGCTGAAATGAACTGACCCGTGAGCCGGTCGATCACGTAGTAAAAGCCATTCTTGTTGGCCTGCATGATGACCTTGCGCGAGCGTCCGGTAATCGTGAGGTCGGCCAGGATCAAATGCTGAACGCTGTCGAAGTCCCAGTTGTCACCGGGCACGACCTGGTAGTGCCACTTCAGCTCGCCCGTGTTGACGTCGACAGCGAGGATAGAGCACACGTACAGGTTGTCTTTCTCCTTGGATGATCGGAGGTGGTACGTCCACGGCTCCGCGTTGCCGGTGCCGACATACACCAGTTCGGCGTCCGGGTCATACGCCATTCCGTCCCAGACTGCGCCGCCACCGCCCAGCTTCCACCATTCTCCGTCCCACGTTTCGGCCGCCTTCCTCATGGCCGCGTTCTCGAAGGGCTTCGACGGATCACCTGGCACGGTGTAGAACCGCCACGCGCGTCGCCCAGTTGCCGCGTCGTAGGCGTCGAAGAATCCTCGCGACGGACGATCGCCGCCGCTCACGCCGATGATCACTTTGCCTTTCGCAATTCGGGGGGCCACCGTGATCGTGTGATGGTCTTGCGGATATGCGACGCGCGCTTCCCAGACAGGTTTACCGGTTTCCGCGTCGAGCGCATGGAGCCGCCCATCGACGACCGGCGCAAAGACCATCCCGTTGTAAATCGCCAAACCGCGATTGACGACGCCGCAGCAGATCTCTGGACGCACGGCCACCTGGTTCACCTGTGGATCCCAGCGCCACCTCTCTTTGCCCGTCCGGGCATCCACCGCGAAGACGATGCTCCAGTTGGTGATGGAGTAGATCGTGCCGTTCCAGAAGAGCGGGGTCGCCTCCTGACCGCCCCCGCCCGACCCGACTTCGAACGACCACGCCATCCGGAGTCGGTTGACGTTTGTGGCGTCGATCTGTTTGAGCGGGCTGAACCGCGTCTCAGCCTGCGACAGGCCGTGCGTCAGCCACTCAGCGCCCGATTGTCCGGCGTTTCTCAGCGACGCATCGTCCACGCGGCGGGTCTGCTGACCGGCAGAGACTGTGGCCACGAAGATCACAAAGGCAATCAGCCACGCCCCTCGACGAAGCTCGGGGCGCCCTGAGCGACCGTCGAAGGGCGGAGAACACCGAGACCATAGAGCATGCTTATTGTTGAGAGACGTCATATGAAACTCAGTGTCCTCCGTGACCTGTGGCAGATCTTGGTGCCCATTGTGACGGACCTTTTTCGTCAGCGCGCCGTCGTGGCGGGCGGAGGAGCCGTGTCGTTGGACGCCACGCGCTTCTTGAATTTCCAGTGGCCGTTCTCGCGAACGAGCGTGTCGTCGTAGCGGCCGGCTTGAGCAATGGCGGCCCCGCGCTCACCCGGGACGACGAAGGCCCACCGCGACCATGCGGTGGCGGTATCGCCATGCACGTCGATCACGAAGTTCGAGAGCAGGTGATAGTTCTTGGCAAGATTCGGCGCCGTGCCCATGTTCTTTTCCATGAACGCCTTGATGCTTGCCGGGCCTGCCACCGATCCGAAGCCTCCAACCCATTCCCCGTCTTTGGCAAAGAGGCTGGAGTACGCCGCGAAATCGCGGCTGTCGAGATGACGGCCGTAGTCGAGCAGGAGATTCTGAATCTCTTCTTTGTCCTCGAAGCGCTGCAGACGGCTCGCCACGGATTCACTCCCCCGCGACGTCTGCGACGATTGCGCTGCCGCAGGTGATAGAAACGCTCCGGCTAGAAGCAGCCCTGCGATGCTGAGAGTTCGCACGGTCATACTCACCCCTGATCCCCGATCCCCGACCCCCGATCCCCGACCCCCGACCAAGCCTAACAGCTTTAAGCTCGGAGGAACCAGCGATCGAGCACCAGGTGTCGCGTAAAGGCTGGTGAGCCGAGAAGCACACGTCCGATCGCGGCCAGCGCCGCGCGAACGGGAGCTGGTTTGCTACGCGCGGGCGGGTGCATTCGGCCGAGCGCGTCCGCATAGGGTCGTAAGTCGTCTACTCCACACCGCCCGGCAGCAGCAATCAACGTCTGGGCCGCAAGGCGCCCTGACTCAATGGCGGGTCGGATGCCCTCACCGCTCTCCGGGTAGGCGAGCCCAGCGGCATCCCCGACCAGGAGCAGCCCGGAGCCGATGAGAGGACGCGGTCCGGTGCCCGACGCAAGATACGCGTGGCCCCGCCACTTGAGGTCTGATGTCGGCGTGAGCGTCTGACTGCGTTCCAGGAATGCGATGAAGTCCTTGACGTGTTCTCCGAAGTCGCCCTTGTCCCTTCGGCCGATGCCGACATTGAGATAGTCGCCCTTGCGGACGCACCATGCATAGCCCTCCATGTCCCGGCAGAAGAAGAGTTCCGGAGCATCCGATGCGACACGCGCGGCGCGTCCTTCCAGCCGGAACTCGGCTTCCTTTGCGATGACCGGCCGCGCCGTATCCGCGCCACCGCGCATGTGTCGGGCCACCGGACAGAAGTGTCCGCCCGCGCCGATGACGATGGGGGTTTCGATGTCATCGTTGACGATCCACCTGTTCGCGCGTCGCCGCAAGCGTTGCGACGCCGGTCCCCTCCAGTACCCGCACGCGCGCTCGACGAAGCAGGAACTCGTCGAACTCACATCGGCGGATGGCATAGCTGACCACGCGCGGGTATCGAGTCTCGATGAGGCTCTGTCCGATGACACCAGTGCGAAAGGCGCTGATGTCTTGCAGAGTCAGGTTGCTGGCGCGGTACTCCTCCGGATCGAGATCGAGGAGCGGGAAGACTTCGGGCGTGAGCCAACCGGCGCACACCTTGTCACGCGGAAATATCGCGCGGTCAGCAACGACGACGTCCCATCCCGCGTTGCGCAGAACACGTGCGCACGTCGATCCGCCGGGACCTCCGCCGACGACCAGCGCGTCGCACGTGATCACACGAGTAGCCGATCGTTGCCGTACGCGTCCGTGCGCGTCCAATATGGAGGCCGGGATTCACGTGGCGCGAACACCACCTGGAAGAGCTGCATCCATCCCGTGGCGAACGCCGCCTCGGATCCCGCCAGGTAGAGTTCCCAGGCGCGGCGGAATTCTTCTCCGTAGGTGGCGCGGACCTGATCCTTTGCAGCTGCAAATCGCTCAGCCCAGGACGCCAGCGTCCGCGCGTAGTGCAACCGAAGATTCTCGACGTCTAGTACCGACATCTCTGCCGGCTGCAGTACGCCCTTCGTCACTTGATCGAGCGTCGGCGTGTACGCGCCCGGAAAGATCCGTCGTCGGATCCAGGCGTTCAACGGGCGTGGGACATCCCGCCCGATGAAGTGCAGGAGGCCGCGTCCCCCGTCGCGCCGTACCGAGCGTCGCAGCGCGGCCGCCAGCGTATCGAACTGGTGAATACCGACGTGTTCCAGCATGCCGACCGAGACGAACACGTCGAATCGGCCGTTCACGTTCCTATAGTCGTCGTCGATGAACTCGACCTTACTGGCGAGGCCTTCTCGTGCGGCCCGTGCCCGGGCGTACTCGAGCTGCTCCCGTGAGACGTTGAACGCCTTGACACGCACGTCATAGTGACGGGCCATGTGCAGCGCCAACGCGCCCCAGCCGCAGCCCGCTTCGATGACTGTCTCTCCTGGCCGAAGCTGCAGCTTTCGGCAGATGAGATCGAGCTTGGCTCGTTGCGCCTCATCGAGCGACGCCCCTGGGTTCGGGAAGTAGGCGCATGTGTAGACCAACTCCGAGTCGAGCCACAGTCGGTAGAACTCATTGCCCAGGTCGTAGTGGTGATGGACGTTTCGACGCGCGTTGAACTGGTTGGTGGGAGGCGTGAACGCCGCGGCCAATCGCGAGCGCCACGACGGCTCGAGCGGCGAGATTCGCGTCAATGCCTCGACGATTGGCTCCAGCGGTCCCCGAGCTTCGAGACGCCCGGCCATGTACGCCTCGCCAAACCAGAGCTCTGGATTGACGATCAGGCCGAGGAGGGTGCTCCTGTCATGTGCGATCAGATCGCCGATGGGAGGACGGAAGGCTTCGTACGGCGAACTGCCGTCCCAGAGCTCCAATCGCACGGCGGCCGGCTCCATGATTTGCTGGACGCGCGCCGCGAGCCAGCGGTCTATTCTGCGGACGCGAGGAACAAGACCAATCCGTGTTTGTGTGATGCCTGCTGCGCCCAGAGTCGGATGCATGATGTCCTCATGATTCGATGGGTTCTCTGAACGGCCGCTAGGTGCCGTTTCCCGCCGTGGGGCGGGGCATCATACTCCGGTTGGCGGGGCGCGACTAGCGCCGGCGGAGAGCCGCCTTTCGGCTGCGCGCGCCAGCCTTCTTGGCTTTCTTCCTGGCCGTTCTCGCGAGCGCCGTTGCCGAACGCGCCGTTCGCTTGGCCTTCGCGACGACTTTCTTGGTGCGACCCTTCGCGCGCCGGACTACTGTTTTCGCCTTCTTCACGACCGCCTTCTTCGTCCTCTTCGCGACCGCCTTTGCCTTCGCCTTCAGAGCCTGGGCGGCCTTCGCAACCTGCTCTCCGCCGCTGGCCACGGCCTCCCGGACTTCGTCGATCGGATGGGGATGCTCCGTCTTGATGCCATCCACCGTCGCGACGATCGTCCCGAGCGTGCTACCGATCGTCTCCGCCGCGCTGTCTACTATGCTTTGCCCTACTATGCTTTGCCGTTTCGCCATTGGATCCCTCATGTGTTGAGTCGAGTATAGCGTGGCGTCGGACGCGTATAGTTTCATCAGGTGAGATTCAGCATCGCCCTGCTTTCGTCTTTTCTAGCCGCGCTGGAAGTCGCTGCCCAGTCGGGCCGAATCGTGCCGAGAGTCTTTTCGCCAGCAGTGTTTCAGCAAGGAGCCGTGCCATCCCTGCCCGTCTTGAGCGTCGCCGTTGGCGGCGGCGAAGTCATCGCAGAGTTGACGGTCAGTAATCGAGGCTCAGTGGTTGCGGTCAGGCCTCTTCGCGTAACCGGATCATTCACGGAGATGCTCGTCGGCGCCGTGCAGACGTGGCAGTTTGCTCCAGCCGAAGAGCCCGTCGACCCCAATACAAGAAAACCTGGCGAACCGGCCATGCGGCGCGTTGTATCGAAGGTGACAGCGGCCGCCATTTTCCGCCCGCCGAGTTTCTACGGAAACTCCCGGGGCATGCCAATCAGGGACGTCGCCTCACCGTCCGAAGACGCGCCCTTTCCTTTGTCGTTGATCATGCCGCCGTTTCCGCCGTTGGCGCTCAATCCGGGTGTGGTGCTCGTAGAAGTTCGAGTCAACGGCGTCGGGGCGGTTGTGGGGCTGAAGGTGGTACGCTCCGCGCCCCCGTTCGATGAACCCGCAATCGATGCCGCCCGGGAGTGGACGTTCCGCGCGGCACGCGTTCGCGGAAAGCCTGTGACCTCGCTTGTTTACCTGATGTTTGGATTCCAGAGCCCCGTCACCTGACGCTATCGGTTTCTTGCTGCGTGGTGTCGGTGATTTCCGTCGGAGGCCACGAACAGCGACAGTGCGAAGCTGACGATGCTCACGACCAGGGCACCGAGGAACGCCGCAGCGAAGCCCTCCACGTGAAAGCCGAGGCCCAAGGTTTCCGATGCGGCGCTCGTCAACCACAGCATGAGGGCATTGAGAATCAGCAGGAAGAACCCAAGCGTCACGATGAGAAAGGGGAACGTCAGGATCACTAGGACCGGTCGAACCAGGACGTTCAGCACTCCGAAGACGAGAGCCACAACGAACAGCAGAGTCCAGTCTCCAGTAAAGGAGATGCCAGGTACAACCCGCGTGGCCACCCACAGCGCCGCCGCGTTGATCGCCAGACGCCATATGACGTGCATATCGCGATCCTACGCCGATTTCGTAGGGCCGGTCCTTTCGGACCGGCCTGGGCACGTCCAAAAGGACGCGCTCTACGGGGAGTTATCTACGCGGTGAAGCCGCCATCGACCATCACGCTCGTTCCGGTCATGAACGAAGCCTTGTCCGAGCACAGGAACAGCACCGCCGCCGCGATCTCTTCAGGCCTTCCCACTCGCCCGATCGGGTGCATGTTTCCGAACTGCTCCATCGTGATGTCGAGGGCGCCGGCGAACTGACTCGCCATGTCGGTCTCGATCACCGCCGGGCTCACCGCGTTGACGCGAATGCCGCGCCGCGCGTTTTCGAGCGCCGCGCATCTGGTCAGGCCGACGACCGCGTGCTTCGACGCCGTGTAGGTGGCCAGCCCCGCCCTGGAGCCTCTGAAGCCGCCGACGGACGCGTTGTTGACGATGACGCCTCCGCCCTGCGCCAGCATCTGGCGGATCTCGTACTTCATCGACAGCCACACCCCTTTGACGTTCGTATCGATGACCGTGTCGTAGGAACTCTCCGGAGCCTCGGCAATCGGGCACAAGTTCGCAAAGGTGCCGGCGTTGTTGAACGCGATGTCGAGCGCGCCATAGGTCAATACGGCATGGGCCACCAGCGCCTCGACCTCGGCCGCCAGCCGGACGTCTGTCCTCAGGAAACTGGCCTCGCCTCCGCCGTCGCGTATCGAAGCGACGACCTCGGCACCCCGCTCGGCATTTCGGTTGCCGATGACGACCTTCGCACCCTCCCGTGCAAACGCCTCCGCTGTTGCCCGGCCGATACCGGTGCCACCGCCGGTCACGAGGACCACCTTGCCGCTGAATTCAGCCATCAGTGTTTCGCTCCCGGGGTCAGATCTTGAATCTTGCACGAGCGCTCGGCATCAGGTGCAGGAGAGGCTGATTTCGCCGCTCATGCAAGATTCAAGATCTGACCCCTCAGGGCAGCGCGTAGACCATCAACGTATCCGTCGCAACCACCGCCACGTACTGCCTGCCGTTCCTACCCTGATACGTGATTGGGTCGGCGTTGCCTCTCCGTTCGAGCTTCGTCACCCACAACTCCTTGCCGCTTTTCGCATCGAGCGCGCGGAAGCGGTTGTCGTCTGTTGACGCAATGAACACGAGGCCGCTTGCAGTCACGATGGGACCTGCGAGCACCGGCCGCCCTGTGTTCTGCTTGCCGGCGGGAAGCTGGTCGGTGATACCAAGTGGAACCTGCCACGCGAACTCTCCGGTCGATGTGTTGATCGCCGTCAAGCGGCCCCATGGTGGTTTCTGGCAGGGCCAATTGGCGTCGCCGATTCTGACGTCGAATGTGGCCCGGCCCGGCGTGGTCTTCTCGTAGGGCACAGGCGACCCTTCTTTGGCCCTCTCCATCGATCCCAAGGCGCCCACGTCCTGCGTGGCCACGAACATGAATCGGGAGTTCAGATCGAACGCGGTGCCGCCCCAATTCGCGCCGCCCAGCCCTCCTGGGAACCCGAGCGTAGTTGCAGAAGGCGCGCCTTCCGCGCGGTATCGCCACGGTGTGAACGGCCCCGCGTTGTAGACGCCGCCGACCTTCGCGACGAGCTCGGCACATGCGTTTGCGTGCTCGGGAGTTGTGTCCTCGGCCGTCACGAGATCGGTGGGGCTGTACGCCACGCGTGCCAACGCCGGCGGTTTCACGGGGATTGGCTGCGTTGGAAAAGCCGATTCACGGGGCACGTCGCTCTTTGGCATCGGACGCTCGCGGACGCCGAAAACTGGCTGACCCGTTTCGCGATTCAGGATGTACAAGTAGCCCGACTTCGTGGTCACTCCAAGCGCGGGCACCGTTCGTCCGTTCTGGACGATGTCAAAGAGTCCGGGTGGCGCCGGCGGGTCGTGATCCCAAAGGTCGTGATGGATCGTTTGGAAATGCCATTTGTAGGCCCCGGTCTCAACGTTTACCGCAACAACTGAGTTGCCGAAGAGATTCGCGCCCTTGCGGTCTCCGCCGAATCCGCCAGGGATAGGCGAGGCCAACGGAAGATAGAGGAGGCCGCGCTGCTCATCGAGCGTGAAATAGAACGGCCACGCGTTGGCGCCGAGCCGGCCCTTCCAGCTGTCGCCCTCCCATGTGTCGTTTCCAACGGTACCCGGCTGCGGCACGGAACTGAATTCCCACAGCTTGGCGCCGGAGCGGGCGTCGAACGCGCGCGCATTGCCGATACCGCCGATCGTTCCAGGCGGTGTGTTCGCGCCAACCACCACTACGTTTCTGAAGATGCCCGGCACCGAGTTGTACGGCACACCGATATCGACCTCTCCATCCTTGCCGAAGCCCGAGGCGCTGCCGCCGGTCTCGGCGTCCAGCGCGATCAATCGGCGCCCGGCCATGAAGAGAATGCGTGGGGCAGTGCTGCCTTCGCCGGGCCAGTACGCGACGCCTCGCCGGGAGGGCGCTCCACCAGTGACTGGACGCTGCCAGATCTCTTTGCCCGTCTCCGCTTCGAGGGCCACCACTCGGTTCGCCGCCGGCAAATACATCACACCGTCGATGACGATCAGGCGTCGCCTGAGAATTCGCACCGCCCGCGACAGCGCCACCCCTTCCGGTGAGGCAGTCGGCGCAGGCGCATCGCCCTGGAGGCGATACGTCCAGGCCTGGGTTAGATTCGCGACGTTCGTGAGGTTGACTTGCGTGAGTGGCGAATACCCGGTTCCGGCCAAGTCGTGGCGGTACATCGGCCAGTCCGCACCGCTCCTTGCTGGTTGTTGTTGTGCGCCACTGGATAGGGCGAAGGCCGCGAGCAGTGCGCCTGCTAAGAGACTCGAGCGCATGATCTTTCTGCCCTCCTCTGATGAGCTGCGGGAACGTGCGGAGTATATCTCTCGCATCGGGTTGAGAAATTCAGGAGGCTATAATCGCCCACTATGTCCCTGCGACCTGGGACCCGACTCGGCCCGTACCAGATCGTCGGCACGCTCGGTGCCGGTGGCATGGGTGAGGTTTATCGGGCTCGAGACGCGAAGCTGGGACGTGATGTCGCGTTGAAGACCCTGCCAGAGACGTTCGTCGGAGACGCCGAGCGTCTCGCTCGCTTTCGACGCGAAGCACAGGTGGCGTCGTCGTTGAGCCATCCTCATATCGTCACCGTACATGACATCGGCGAGTACGGGGACCGCCAGTGCCTCGTCACGGAGCTCGTCGACGGTGGGACGTTGAAAGAATGGTGCAAGGAGCCGCGCCCATGGCGACAAGTGGTCGACCTGGTGTCAGGGATTGCCGATGGCCTCGCCGCTGCCCACGCGGCCGGTGTCCTGCACCGCGACATCAAGCCAGCGAACATTCTGGTTGCGAAGAATGGCTATGCCAAACTCGCCGACTTCGGGCTGGCCAAGCTCGCAGATGTCGACGCCTCGGAACCTGACATCACTCGGTCGGTCGCTGCAGAGCACACGCAGCCGGGCACCGTGCTCGGCACTCTTGCTTACATGTCCCCGGAACAGGTGTCCGGAAAGCCGCTGGATGCGCGTAGCGACATTTTCTCCTTCGGCGTTGTGCTGTACGAGCTTCTCGCCGGGCGAAGGCCCTTCGCAGGAACCACGGATCGCGAGCTGATCCAGAGCATCCTTCACGACTCTCCACCATCGTTGAGCGACGATGTCCCGCCTGTGCTGCAAAACGTAGTGGAGAAGGCGCTCGAGAAGGATCCTTCGCAGCGTTACCACACCACGCGTGACCTTGCCATTGATCTGCGGCGACTGAGCCGCACGAAGTCGGACGCCGTGCGTCGAGTGCCGGTCGATCCACTATTGGAAACGCCACGTCAACGTGTTTGGGCCTGGGTCGCTGGCGTGGCGCTGCTGGCTTTCGGAGTCGGTGCAGCCGTGGGCCGGTCGCTTTTGACTGAGCCAGCTGCTGCTGGATCGGCGAATGTCCAACTGCAACGCATCACCGACTTTGTCGGCATGGAAGAGCACGCGGCCGTCTCACCAGACGGGAAGGCGGTCGCTTTCATTGCCCCCGTAAATGGGCGACGTCAGGTATGGGTTCGTTTGCTCGCCGGCGGTGCCCCACTGCAAGTCACACGGGACGACGCCGACCACGAGTACCCTCGCTGGGCGCCCGACTCCAGTTCGTTGATCTATTTCTCTGGGGCGGCCAAGGAAGGCGATCCGGGAACGCTCTTCGAGGTCTCGGCGCTGGGCACCACTCCACCACGCCGTATCGGGTCATCCGCCAGCGAGGGCGACGTCAGCCACGACGGCCGACGCATCGTGACGTTTCGGACCCAGAACAATGGAACGGCGTTGACGATCTTTCAGCGGGATGGTTCAGGATCCGCGTTGGTGAAGCCACTCCCGGCGCTCGCCCAGTACTTCAGTCCCCGCTGGTCGCCGGACGACCGTTCGGTTGCGTTCGTTGGCGCCGTCGAGATCGGCTTCAACAGAACGGCGTATGTGATGGATGTCCCTGATGGTGAACCGCAGGCCGTGGCTCGTGCCGGCAACATTCAGGGGATCGCCTGGCTGCCGGACGGTTCAGGGCTCGTCTACGCCTCCTCGGCCGGCAGCACCATGGCGTATCCGCCAATCTTCAATTTAAGAACCGTTGCCAGGAACGGAGGGCCAGAGCGCCAGCTCACTTTTGGGGATGTTTCCTATGTGCAGCCGGACATTGTCACTCGCAGCAAGCTATTCGCCAGCCGCGTGAGGATGCAGTCCGACATCTGGAGGTTTCCGGTCACTGGACTACCGGCAGACAACGTCAAGAACGGCGTAAGAATCACACGACAGACCGGCCAGGTGCAGACGCCGTCGGCGAGCCCCGACGGTACGGAGATCGTCTACTTGTCCGATAGCGGTGGGCACGTCAATGTGTGGGTGTCCAAGGTCGATGGTTCGGGTACACGCCAGATCACCTTCGAGCGAGATCCGACCGTGGTGATCGGCATTCCCATTTGGTCTCCGGCCGGCGATCGGATTGTGATCTTGGTGAATCGGTCTTCTACCAATGGCGAGTGGTTGATCAACCCCGATGGGAGCGGGCTTCGCGAGTTGGTTCCAAACGGCGCGGGTGCGTCCTGGTCCCGCGATGGCCGGTGGCTCTATTACTTCAAGTCCACAGCGGCGGGACAGGCAAACACCTGCGTCGAGAAGATCCCGGCGGACGGAGGCTCCGCGGCTCCAGTTCGATGCGAGGCGGCGAACATGGCCCTTGCCGCTGACGGGTCGCTCTTCTTTTCGCCTCAGGTCAGCAGGCAAGGAGAGATCCTGAAGGCGCAAACAGAAGATGGCCCGGCGCAACCGTTCGCCTATGTCGCTCAATCTCGCATTCCGCTTGTTCCGCAGGGCTTCGTCCTTTCCCCCGATGACCGCTTGATTGCCATGCCGTTGAGAGACGCGGGGACCACTAACATCTGGGTCATCCCTACCGACGGTGGACCGGCCCGGCCCCTTACGGATTTTGGCCAACGGCCGATTCTGATTGCACGCCAGGTCTCGTGGTCGCCCGACGGGCGATCGATCTACGCTGCTGTGGTGGAGACCGACGCCGACATCGTGCTGCTGGACGGCATGCTGCCCTGAACGACGTGCTTTAGTTGCCACCGGCGCAAACGGGATGCTGGCGGCCGTGCCGAAATGCAATAGGATGAAACGGAAACAGGTCGTTGCCGCCGGAGACTCTACTTTGGCAGACCTCCTCGGTTGGCGGATAATGGCGAAACTGCGAAGAGTTGCGTCCCGAGGTTCTGGGATATCCCGATGCGCTGTCAGCACTGCAACTACGACACGCCGGACGACTCGTCGTTCTGCGTGAGCTGCCACGCGCCCCTCGTTAGTCCGTCCGCTCAGACACAGGCTCAATCCGAATTTCCGGTTCCGGGGTTTGCAAGCGCTGTGACCGCTGCCTCGTCCGGACCGTCTGCCCCGATGTTCGTCGGTGTGGGACTCGGTACGATGCCAGCGGGCTTCATATTTGGTTCGCGCTATCGGATCGACCGCCTCTTGGGCGCCGGCGGCATGGGCGCGGTATATCAGGCGTGGGATCAGGAGTTGGGCCTGGCGGTCGCCCTCAAGGTGATTCGGCCAGACATCGTCGGAACCCCGGCATGGCCCAAGACTTCGAGCAGCGGTTCAAACAAGAGCTGCTCATGGCCCGGCAGGTGACGCATCGCAACGTGACACGCATTCACGACCTCGGCGACAGCGGAGGCGTGAAATACATCACGATGCAGTTCGTCGAAGGCGCGAACCTTGCGACGATTATCCAGCAGGGACCACTGCCCTTCGAACGCGTGCTCGCGTTTGCCACGCAACTTGCTTCCGGGATCTTGGCTGCCCATGAAGTGGACGTCGTGCATCGCGATCTCAAGCCGCAAAACATCCTGATCGACGCTGCCGACAACCTGTACATCTCAGACTTCGGTCTCGCCAAATCGCTCGAAGCCGTGACGATGATCGGCATTACTCGTCCGGGAGAGATTGTCGGCACCCCGCAGTACATCTCGCCAGAACAGATCCAGGGCAAACCCGCCGACCATCGCAGCGACTTGTACGCACTCGGCCTCATCTACTTCGAGATGGCGACAGGTAAGTCGCCGTTCACGCGTCAATCAGCGATCGAGCTCATGTATCAGCGGGTGCAAGAGCCTCCAAGGGATCCCAGACTCCTCAATCCCGGCCTGCCCGAATACTTCTGTCGCATCATCATGCGATGTCTCGAGCGCGATCCCGACGCTCGCTATTCGAGCGCGCGCCAGATTCTGGCCGATCTCGAAGCGAAAAGGGCCGACCCCGTGACCTCGACCCGGCGGACCGTTTCGGTGACGCTTCCGCTGCCCGCCACCCGCCGTTCGAAGATGGTTGTTGTGGCGGTCGTTCTGGCTGGTCTTGCGGTGGCGGTTCCGCTGACCCGACGATATGTGCCTGCATTGAGCGGCAACCGCACGGCCGCCCCGGCTCCTGCTCCGGCCCAAAAGCGGATCGCCGTGCTGCCGTTTCGCGTGATCGGCGAGCAAGCCGCCCTGGCGCACATCGCGGCTGGCATCGAAGAAGCCCTGTCTGCACAGCTATTTCAATTGCCGGCCCTGAATGTGGCATCGGCCGCAGCAGTGGAGCGGGCCGCCAGCAAGGAATCGCTCGGTGCGATCGCGCGCGAGCTCGGCGCTACTCTCCTCATCTCGGGCACGGTGCAGGGGGCCGCGGACGCCGTGCGCGTCACGGTCACACTTGACGATACGGACGCAGGCAGGCGCGTGTGGGCCCAGGATTTTTCAGGGGTTCCGGCCGATTTGCTGACCATCGAAGATCAAATCTACGGCCGGCTGATCGCGGCCCTGGATCTCGAACCGACGAGCGAGGAACTGGCGCGCGCGCTGTCGCATCCGACCGAGAACATCGAAGCCTATCAGTTGTACCTGCGCGGGCGTAACGCGATGCGCAGCCAGCAAGATCTCAAGAACGTTCAGGCCGCCATCGGTTTCTACGAAGAGGCGTTGAAGCGGGATGCGGGATTTGCCCGGGCGTATGCGGGAATCTCCGACAGCGCGTTGCGTATGTACCGAGCCACAAAGGAGTCGTCCTGGGCTGAGAAGGCTCTGTCGTCGGCGCAACAAGGGCAGCGGCTGGACGAGAAGCTGCTCGAAGTACACCTGGCGCTCGGCAGTGTCTATCAGGCCACCGGGAGGACCGCGGAGGCGATCGCGGAGCTGACCGTCGCGTCGGAACTGGCGCCAGGCTCCGACGACGTGTTGCGGCGACTCGGACGGGCGTACCTATCGACCGGCCGGGGTGAAGAGGCGATTCGAGCGTACGAGAAAGCGGTGGCTGTAAATCCGTACTACTGGGTCAGCTACGGCGCGCTTGGGGCCGCGCATATGCAGCTCGGTGCCTACAGTGAAGCGGCCAAGGCCCTCACCAAGCTCATCGAGCTCGAGCCTCGGAACGTAAGTGGCCACAACGACTTGGGCGCCGCCTATCTGCAGATGGGGCGCTACGACGAATCCGCAGCTGCCTTCAAAAGGGCGCTCGAGCTGCAGCCCACTGCTCAGACGTACACCAATCTAGGCATCGCATACGCGTACGCCGGAAAGCACACCGACGCGATCCCGATGTTCGAGAAGGCCGTCGAGCTGAGCCCGAACGGAGCGATGTTCGTCGGCAATCTGGGCGACGGCTACCGATGGGGCGGACAGGCCGCGAAAGCGGCGAGCGCGTACGACAAGGCCATCGGGCTCGCGCTGAAGGACCTCCAGGTCAATCCTCGAAACGCTGCGGCCAGAGGCAGTGTGGCGTTGTACTACGCAAAGAAGGGCGATCAGTCCAGGGCCCGGCGGATGATCTCCGATGCGCGGGCGATCGATCGCGCGAACGTCAATTTGATCTATGCGGAAGCCATCATCGGGGTCTTAGGCGGCCGAACGTCCGAGGCGCTAGCGGCGATCGAGGAGGCATTGAAGGCCGGCTACCCCCTCGCCGCGGCCCAAAGCGATCCCGATCTACGGCCGCTCCTCGACGAGCCGGGATTCAAGCAACTGGCGACGAAGTTCCAGCCGACGTAATTAGCGAGGATGTTCCGCGCCTTCCCCATTTGCGGCGCGCCATGAGCGCCGCAGCGGCGGGTACCAGTAGAAGCATCGTCGCCGGCTCTGGAACATTGGCGATATTGTTCACGCCTCTGATAGACACGCTTGCCACAGTATCGTCGCTGGAAAAGAAGGCGGCGGAACAGAAATCGGGACAGTGAATGGAAAAGCTATCGAAGAGCCTGAACGTGATGCCATCTGGAAACAAGGGGGACTCGCCCAGAGAGGCGAGATCGCTGAGTTCACTGGCAAAGAGAGTCTCACCGATCTCTTCCGTGCTGAAGTACCCGCCAGCCGGTTTAAGAAGTCGAAAATCGATGCTTTCCACGACGAACTCCGGGTACGGGTCGTCAGCAAAAATCTCATACAACGCACAATAAAAGCCAGGAGGCAATCCCGTCGTCGCTGCACCTTCGGGGTCGCAATCCAGCTCCAGCGGGTTGAACCCGATATCAAAGATGGACTGGGGATCGTAGTCGCCGCCGAGCAAACCGATGTCGGCCGCACGGGCCGGCGCTACCATGAGGCTCAACGCCAGGACGAGCATGACGACGCGCAGTGGCTTCATGATGGGTCCCCCCGCCATCAGACGAGACGTTGGCAAACGTCCCCGAGTGAAAAAGTGCGAATCTGTGAGCAAGATCGGGTCCAGGTCAAATTCGCCGTCGGCGGTGAGCATCGAGGTTGTGATAATGAACCCGAACTCATTCACAGAGCGTTACTTTGCTTGGGTAGGTCGCCGAGGGAGCTTCGTCAGTCGCAGCGATGCGACACGAAGGAAGTTCTCAGATTGAGTAATAAAAGGATAACGATGGAAGGACTAGCAATCTCGCCATTTTCTGTTTCCATGCCCGCCCTATAATTCGGCTGAGATGGCTCTTTCCCACGCCAGAGTCGGCCGTCGAGTCTCACTGTTCATCTTCGTCGCGAGCGCGCTGATCGGAGCCGGCCCGGTGTTGGCTCATCACTCGTTCGCGATGTTCGACTTGTCGAAGTCGATGACGCTCAGCGGCACCGTCACGGCATTTGAATGGACCAATCCGCACGTCTACATTGAGATCGACGTTCCGGATGACACGGGCGCCGTCGCGCACTGGACCGTCGAGTTGGGCAGCCCCAGCATCCTCATGCAGGGTGGCTGGAAGTTCAAGGACGTGAAGCAGGGCGACAAAGTGACGGTGCGTCTGAGCCCACTGAGGAGCGGGCAGCCGGCCGGCCTGCTCACCCAGATCACCTTGGCGGACGGACGCGTGCTCGGCAACGGTCCCGGGAGGGGACCGGTTGCGACGCCCGCGCAGTGATCGAAAGGTCCGCCTGAAGGGACACTACGAACAAACGGTCCGCCTAAAGGCGGACACTACGTACAGCGGTGGGGAGAACATCATGCTACCGATGATCGGGCGGTCCGCAGTCGTCGCGCTGTGGTCCATTGCGTCACTCACGGGCGTGGCCGGCGCGCAGACTGCGACGAGCCTTCCGGATTTCAGCGGGGTGTGGGGACCCTACCGGGCAGGTCGTGGGGCGGATCCACAGTTTGCGCCGCCTCCCGCCAGTCCGATCGTCTTGAAGGCGGAGTTCGCGAAGCCATACGAAGCGCGCCGTGCCGCCGAGGCGGACGCCGCCAAGCGTGGCACCCCGGCTGTCACGAGCGGTACGCTCTGCGCGCCCTACGGCGTGCCGACGATGATGTCCGTTGCCGCTTATCCAGTGGAGATCATCCAGACGCGGAAGCAGGTGACGATCATCACGGAAGCCTTCAGCGAGGTGCGCCGGGTCTACCTCGACAAGCCGCAAGAGCGAATCGATGACGTGCCGCCCGGGTACTACGGGCGATCCGTCGGCCGCTGGGATGGAGACACCTGGTCGTCGACACCGTCGGCATCAAGCCCGCGGTGCAGTATCAGCGCTTGCCGCACAGCGACCAGATGCGCATCACCGAACGAATCCGCCTCGTGGCGCCGACTTCCTGCACGATCAGATCACGATCGAGGATCCCGTCGTGCTCGAGAAGCCCATCACGTACACGCTGGCCTATCGGCGGCTGCCGAACTACGAAATGGTCGAATTCGTGTGTGACAACAACCGCGAGTATGTGGACGAGCAAGGGGTTGTTCGTTTGAGGCTGCGGGGCCGATGACGACAGATGAGAGCCACGGAGATCACAGAGACTGGGTCACAGAGAACACGGAGAACGCAGTGCGGACATCACGAATTCCTCGAATCGCAACGGGCGCGTTCGTCGCGGCGGTGTTTGTCATCGCGGCGGATCTCCAGGCGCAGTTCCAGCCGCCTGGTGCGCTCGGCGCGCTGGCGCCGGCGAACCTGGCCAAGCCTCGTCCCAAGCCGCCTTTCGACCTGACCGGAACGTGGTTGCACGCCGGCGGTCCTGACAACGGATTCCGGTTCGCACCCCCTGCCGGCTTCAAGCTCACGCCCGAAGCGCAGGTGCACTACGACGCAGCGCGAAAGGCACAAGCCGAAGGCAAGGTGTACCGCGACGACATCGGTCAGTGCTGGCCGGCGGGGTTACCGGTCATCATGACCCGCGTGTGGCCGATCGCCATGATCCAGTTGCCAACTGCGGTCTACATGATCAGTGAGTTCATGAACAGCATGCGGGTCGTCTACCTGGATGGGCGTCCCCACACCGATCCGGACATCGCGGTGCCCAGCTTCAACGGCGAATCGATCGGGCGTTGGGAGGCCGACGCGCTCGTGATCGATACGACATACTTCGTTCCGGACCATCACTGGATCGATTCCGGGATTCCAGCCACCGATGCGCTCCACATCGTCGAACGGATTCGACCGATCGACGAAGGTCGGACGCTGTCCATCGAATACACGATGAGCGACCCGAAGAGTTGGGAGGGGGAATGGAAGATGACGAAGCGATGGCGCCGGGTCGACGAGCGCGACATCGCCGAGGTGTCGTGCCTCCCCGATTTGAACGATCACATGCCGAGCACGCAGTCGAAAGACAACGTGCGATGAGTGTCCGCGGCGGCTCGAGCTCCGCTCTACGGTGAGTCCTCGAAAGGGTTCGAGGTAGAGCGAGGGCTTTAGCCCCGCGTTCGCGAATTGTCGGCGTCACGAAAGGGGAGCGGGCATGAAGGGAAGACTGGCTGGAGCGTCACTGGCGATTGCGCTGTCTTTGGGGGGCTCGGCTTCCGCACATCATTCCGCGGCTGGTATCGATCGCACGAAGACCGTAACGGTTGAGGGGACGGTCAAGCAGTTCAAGTGGGCCAACCCTCACGCTTGGATGGAGCTCGAGGTCACCAACGACAAGGGTGGCGTCGACCTCTGGAACATGGAGATGACGTCTCCGGCGTTCCTGGTTCGGGCCGGGTGGAAGGCGACCACGGTCAAGCCAGGCGACAAGGTCAAAGTGGTCGCCCGGCCGTTCAAGAACGGGGATCCCGGGGGACTCTTCGTCTCGCTGACGCTGCCGGACGGGCGGGTGCTCGGCGAGCAGGCGGTGCCGCCCGCGCCGGCGCCCGCCAGACCCTGAACCTGTTAGACTTTGCTCATGTTTCCCGCGCCAAATCGCCGGGATTTTCTCCAGATTCTGGCTGGTGCAGCCGGTGGTCTGTCGCTCGCGTCGTCCGCGCTCGCCCAGCTACATCCGACGGCGGTTCGGCCGGTTCGGCAGGCTCAGCACGCTCCGAGACTGCGATGCGCACGGTGCTCCCCTGACCGCGACTCAGCTGAGCGAGAACCTGGTGTTGATCGCTGGCGGGGGAGGTAACGTCCTGGTTGTCAGCGGACCCGACGGTCTCCTGATGGTCAACGGCGGTCTTCCCGAACGCTCCGCCGAGATCCTCAAGATGGTGGCCGCGCAATCGGGCGGCAAACGAGTTCAGACGCTGTTCAATACGGACTGGCATCCCGAGCATACCGGCTCGAACGAAGCGCTCGGCAAGGCTGGCGCGCAAATCATCGCGCACGAGAATACGAAGCAGTATCTCGCCGCGGAGCTCTTCGTCGAGTGGCAGAACCGCACCTATAAGCCGCAAGCCGGCGTACGCGCTGCCGAAGCAGACCTTCTATACGTCGGGAAAGATGACGTTTGGTACCGAGAGGGTCGAGTATGGCCACCTCGGACAGGCGCACACCGACGGCGATATCTACGCGTTCTTTCCTGGGCCAAATGTCTTGATGGCGGGTGACGTGCTTTCGGTTGGGAAATACCCCATCTGCGACTACACGACGGGCGGGTGGCTCGGTGGTCTGGTGAACGCGACGAAGACGCTTATCGATCTCACGAACGCCGACACGCGCGTGGTGCCGGGAGTCGGCCTAGTGCAGACGCGCGCCGACCTTCAAGCCCAGCACGACATGCTCGCGACTCTCCGCGAACGCCTCGGAAAGATGATGCGGCAGGGCATGGGATCCGACGATATGATCGCGGCCGGCGCGACCAAAGACTTCGACGAGAAATGGGGAAATCCGGACCTCTTCGTGTCAACTACATATAGAGGCATGTGGCTTCACGTTCGCGAGCTTGGCGGAATCGTGTAGTAGGTCAAAGGTCAAAGGGCAAATGGCAAGGGTCAAAGGTCAAGTCGAGGGTGTAGGTAGACGTACAGGATCATAGGTACAGGGCATAGGTACAGGGCATAAGTACAGGTCAGACGTGAAGAGAGTAATCGACATACGTAGGGTCATTGCCGTTTGCGTTTGTGCCGCCTTTGCACTCGCCGTCTTGTCGTCCGCCTCCGACACGCTGGGGGCTGCTCAGACCCAGTCCCCCTTGCCCCCTTCCCCCTTGCCCCCTTCCCCCTCGCCTCGTTCCCCCTCGCCCCCTGACAAGTCACTAATCACGACGTACTGCATGGGGTGCCACAACCAGCGTGCCAAGATCGGCGGGCTCGCGCTCGACACGATCGATCTGACCAAGCCTGGCGAACACGCTGAGGTGCTGGAGAAAGCCATCCGCAAGTTGCGCGGCGGCTTGATGCCGCCTCCCGGTACCAAACGTCCCGACCCGGCCGCGGTTGAAGCGTTTGTGAGCTCGCTCGAGCGCTCGCTCGATCAAGCCGCAGCCGTTCATCCGAACCCGGGCCGCGTTGCGTTGCACAGGCTCAACCGCGCCGAATATGCCAACGCGATTGAAGACCTGTTTGGCTTGCACATCGACGCGAGCGCGCTGCTTCCACGAGACGACGAGGCGGATGGCTTCGACAACGTCGCGAGTGCCTTGACCGTGTCGCCGTCGTTTCTCGATCAGTACATTTCGGCCGCGCGTGTTGTGAGCGGCCGCGTGCTCGGGAATCCGTCAGCTCGGCCGGCAAGCGCGACCTACCGTCCTGCTCGAGGGGCGGACCAGACTATTCGCGTCGATGGCTTGCCCCTCGGCACCCGCGGTGGGCTGCTGGTGGAGCATTTGTTTCCGGCCGACGGCGACTACAAGCTGAACGTCGCTGGCCTTGCCGCCGCGGGTTACGTCCGGGGCATGGAGTATGGGCATACGCTCGTCGTAACGATCGATGGTCTCAAGGTCTTCCAGGGTCACATCGGTGGCGAAGACGATCTCAAGGCGATCGACCAGCAGCAAGCCTCGGCGGTTGCCGCCATCAATGGCCGGTTCCAGAACATTCCGGTAACGGTCAAAGCCGGGCCGCACAAGTTGGGTGTGACGTTCGTGGCGCGGACCTACGCGGAATCCGACGAAGTGCTGCACTCGTTCCGGCCCGGCCTCGGTGAGGAGCGAATCCCGAAGGTGGCGAGCCTCGAGGTCGTGGGCCCGTTCACCACCGCTGGCGTCAGCGACACACCCAGCCGCCAGCGGATCTTCGTGTGTCGCCCAGCGAACCCAATCGAGGAGCTTCCGTGCGCGACCCGGATCCTGTCCACAGTTGCGCGACGAGCATTCCGGCGTCCGGTGACCGATCAGGACCTCGCAGCCCCGGTTGCCTTCTTCAAGACCGCCCGGGCAATGGGCGACTTCGACGCTGGCATTCAGGAGGCGCTGCCTGCGATTCTGGCGAGTCCGAAGTTCCTGTACCGCGCCGAACGCGCTCCGGCGAATCTTGCGCCGGGCGCAATCCATCGAATCACCGACCTCGATCTCGCGTCACGTCTCTCGTTCTTTCTCGTGGGCCGGTCGCCCGACGATGAGCTGCTTGGTGTTGCCGAAAAGGGAAGACTTGCCGATCCCAAGGTTGTCGAAACGCAGGTCCGTCGGCTGCTTGCTGACCCGAGATCGAAATCGCTTGTCACGAACTTCGCGTTCCAATGGCTGAAGGTGCGGGGGCTCGACGACATCGATCCCGACGCGGTGCTTTTTCCCAACTTCGACGACAGCCTGCGTGAAGCGTTCCGTCGTGAGATCGAGCTGTTCGTCGACAGCATCCTGCGCGAAGACCGAAATGTGCTGGACTTGCTGACCGCCGACCATACGTTCGTGAACGAGCGCCTGGCGCTGCACTATGGGATTCCCAACGTTCGCGGAGATCGCTTCCGTCGCGTGACACTCACCGATTCCAATCGGTGGGGCCTGCTCGGCAAGGGCGGCGTGCTCATGACGACGTCTTACGCCAATCGCACCGCCCCGGTCATTCGCGGCGCGTGGGTTCTCGAGAACATCCTCGGGACGCCGCCGGCGGCGCCGCCGCCCGACGTCGAGGGGTTCAAAGAGAACAAGGAAGGCGAGAAGGCCCACACCGTGCGCGAGATCATGGAACAGCACCGCGCCAAGCCGTCGTGCAACGCCTGCCACGGCGTCATGGATCCGCTTGGCTTTGCGCTCGAGAACTTCGACGCGATCGGCGAGTGGCGCTCTCAGGACCGGTTCGCGGGGACAGCGATCGACGCGTCAGGTCAGCTCATCGACGGCACAGCCGTGAGTGGGCCGATCGATCTTCGAAAGGCGTTGATGAGGCGCCCGGAGCAGTTCGTGCAGACCATGACCGAAAAGCTGATGACCTACGCGCTCGGTCGAAGCGTCGAGTACTACGACATGCCGGCCGTTCGCCAGATCGTGCGCGATGCAGCCCGTGATAACTATCGCTTTTCGTCGATCGTGATGGGCATCGTGAGGAGCGCACCGTTTCAGATGAGGAAGACGGCGGGGGAATAATGAAACCGGGTTTAGTTTTTGCGAATCACTGAAAACGAAACCCGGTTTCATTTCGGACATTTTCGGAGACAGCGACTATGTTCATTACCAAGAAACATCTCTCACGGCGTACCTTTCTTCGCGGCGCCGGCGTGGCCGTGGGCCTGCCTCTGCTCGACGCGATGATCCCTGCGTGGACCGCGCTGGCCCAAACGGCGGCGTCGCCCAAGCCCCGCATGGGGTTCATGTATCTGCCACACGGCGCGATCATGGAGCACTGGACACCGGCCGCCGTCGGTGCCAACTTCGAGCTGACGCCCATCCTCAAGCCGCTTGCGCCGTTCCAGAAGCAACTGACCATCGTGAGCGGACTCGAGAACAAGCCGGCCATCGCTCCTCCCGTGCACGCGCTCAACCCGGGGACGTGGCTGAGCTGTGTGACACCGCAGGTCGGGCAGGACCCGCACGGAGGCGTGACGGTCGATCAGATTGCCGCGGCGTATATCGGTCAAGACACGCCGCTGCCGTCGCTCGAAGTAGCCACCGAAGGGCGCGGGGGCAGTGGCGCCTGCGACCGGAACTACGGATGCAGCTACGGCGGGACAATATCGTTCCGCACGCCAACCACTCCGCTCCCCATGGAAGCCGATCCGCGCAAGCTCTTCGAGCGGTTGTTTGGCCAGGGCGACACGGCGCAGGAGCGGAAGACGATCGCCAGGCAGTACTCGAGCATTCTCGACCTCGTGTCACGGGAAGCCGCCGATCTCCAGCGCAGCCTCGACGCACCCGATCGCGCACGACTCGGCGACTATCTGGAAAGCGTGCGCGAGATCGAGCGACGCGTCCAGAAGATGGAAGCGCAGGACCTCACGAGCCTCGATCTGCCTGACGTGCCCGTCGGTACCGACGTTCGACCAGCGCCTCAACCTGATGTTCGACATGATTGCGCTCGCGTATCAAGCCAACCTGACGCGCGTCTTCAGCTTCATGATGGCGGGTGAGGGTAGCAACGTGACCTACAACCACATCGGCGTGTCCGATGCGTTCCATCCGCTCTCACATCACCAGAACGACAAGTCCAGGAAGGAACGGCTGGTCAAGATCCAGACGTATCACAGCCAGGCCTTGGCGAAATTCTTGACGAAGCTGGCGGCGATGCCTGATGGGGATGGTTCGATGCTCGACCACTCCATCCTTCTCTACGGCAGCAACATGAGCAACAGCAACGCGCACGACGAGTTCCCACTGCCGACCCTGGTCGTTGGAGGAGGGTGCGGCAAGCTCAAGGGCAATCAGCATCTGAAATACGACGACCGGACGCCGCTGGCGAATCTGCTGCTGACGCTGCTCGACCGCGCGGGTGTTCCGACGGATAAGGTCGGCAACAGCACGAGCGTGTTTTCGGAGATGTGAGGACGTTAGAACCTTAGAACCCTCGATTATGCTCAACCTCACCCTGGTGATGCTCCTCGTTTCGGCTTCGCCGCTCGTGGACGCGGTCAAGTCGGGCGACCGTGCCGCAGCGATCGCTTTGATCGAGCGGCGGACCGACGTAAACATCCCGGAAGCCGATGGCACGACAGCGCTTCACTGGGCTGTGCACCAGAGCGACCTCGAGCTCGTCGACCGCCTGATTCGGGCGGGCGCAAACGTGAAGGCCAAGAACGAGTACGGCGTCACACCCATGTCGGAAGCGGCGATCCTCGGCAATGCCGCCCTGATGGACAAGCTCCTCAAAGCCGGCGCGGATGTCGAGTCACCAAATGCCGACGGCCAGACGGCGCTCATGGTTGTGGCCCGCACGAGCTTTACCGACGCGGCCAAGGTGCTGTTGCGACACGGCGCCAACGTCAATGCGGTGGAGCAATGGCGGGGGCAGACGGCGCTGATGTGGGCTGCCGCACAGAGTCAGCCGGCGATGGTGAAAGAGCTGGTTGCGGCCGGTGCGGACGTGAACGCCCGGTCGACCGTCAACAACTGGCAGCGGCAGGTGACGGCCGAGCCACGCGCGATCTACCGGCCCGCAGGCGGCCTGACCCCTCTGCTCTACGCCGCGCGTGAAGGGTGCGTTGAGTGCGCCAGGATTCTTGCAGAAGCCGGAGCCAGCCTGAACCTGGCGGATCCGGAAGGCATCAGCCCGTTGCTGATGGCGGTCATCAACACGCGCTACGACCTCGCCGCGTACTTGATCAAGAAGGGCGCGGATGCAAACAAGTGGGACCTGTGGGGACGCACGCCGTTGTACGCGGCCGTCGACCTGAATACAATCCCTCGCGGAGGCAGGCCCGATCGTCCGTCGCTCGATGTGACCACGAGTCTGCAGATTGTCGAGCTGCTGCTCGAGGCGGGAGCCAACCCGAACGCGCAGCTCAAGCTCGCGCCGCCGTTCCGGAACATCGGCAACGACCGCGGCCTCGACGGGATGCTCACCACCGGGGCCACTCCACTTCTCCGCGCGGCAAAGGCGCTCGACGCTCCGGCGATTGGCGTGCTGCTCGGGAAGGGCGCCAATCTGAGCCTGGCGAATCTTCGAGGGATCACGCCGATCATGGCGGCGGCCGGACTGGGGTCGGTTGACGCCGACACGCGCGGCATCTACACAACCGAGGACACCGAGCAGCGCTCGATCGAATCCTTGAAGCTGCTGCTGAAAGCCGGCGGTGACGTCAACTCCAAGGACGCGCGTGGCCTGACGCCGCTCCATGAAGCCGCGCGCTGGGGTTGGAACGACGTCGTCCAGTTCCTCGTCGCGAATGGCGCCAAGCTCGATGTGAAGGACAACCGCGGTTTGACGCCTGTGGACTCTGCGCTAGGGAAAGCGGGCGGCAACAGTCGCGGTGGTCAGCGGATCGACGTTCATGAAGATACGGCCGCTCTGCTGAAGAAGTTGATGGCCGCTTCGTCCGCGACCCAGTAGTCCTCGATTGGGCTGTACTGGTCCTAACGGCGGGCATTCGATGTAGGCTTATGCGTCCTAATATTCCGCCTCGCACGATGGCCGTACTACTGGAGATGATTCCATGCCCAGTCGCATCTTTCTCGTCGCTCTCATAGTCTCCTTTCTTGCTCCCCTCCACGCGCAGAATGCCGGCTGGAAGGTTCGCACCGACCAGAGCCGGAGCGCACAGGACCCGGACAACACGCCGAACCTGACGTTCGCGGCGATGGGAAAAGGCTTCCACGTGGTCGGCGGACCGGCCGGCACGTTCTGGAATCCCGCCAATGCAGCAACGGGTAGCTACACGGCGAAGGCCACGTTCAACTTGATGAAGCCGAGCAATCACACGAACTACTACGGTCTGATCTTCGGGGGGAGCGAGCTCGAAGGCGCCGCGCAGAACTACACTTATTTCCTCGTCGCCCAGGATGGCACGTATCTCGTGAAGCAGCGGACCGGGGAGAGCGTACCAGACGTACGACCGACCACTGCACACGCGGCCGTCAAGCAGCCTGATGCAAGCGGGCGTTCGACGAACATCCTGGAGGTGCGAGTCGGGGGCAATAACATCTCGTACGTCGTCAACGGTACGGTGGTGCACACAACGCCAAAAGCCGGCCCGACCGCAAAGACCGACGGCATCGTGGGTGTTCGGGTGAATCACGTGCTCGACGTGCACTTCGAAAATTTCGAATTGCAAAAACAATAGAGGCAGCACTTTTCATGAACGTAGGGGAATAACACATGCGTGCGTTGACCGTCGCTTTTGCTCTCCTAGTCACGTGTCTGATCGCTGGGCCTGCAGTGGCGCAGGAAGGACATCCCCTGAAGGGTTCCTGGCTCGGCACGTGGGAGCCGAACAAGACTCATGGTAACGACGTGCTCGTCGTGTTGACCTGGGACGGGAAGACCATTACGGGCACCATCAACCCTGGCACCGACAACATGACGATCAAGAACGCCACGCTCAATCCCGATGGGTGGGTGGTGCACTTGGAAGCCGATGCCAAGGACAAAGCCGGCGCCACAGTCACCTACATCATCGACGGCAAGATCGAGGGTCTCTCATTCCCCAATCGCTCCATCATCGGAACATGGAGAAGTCAGCAGGGGAAGGGCGCCTTCAAGATTAGCAGGCAGTAGGCAGTGGGTAGTCAGCAGTCAGCAGCCGGTAGTCGAACATGAGACGAGGAATCGCGATGACATTTCGCGGGGTGGGTTTATTGGCGTCGGTTCTCGCGGGAATTCTGTGGGCGACGACGCCGGGGACGGCCCATCATGCCATCTCGGCAAAGTTCGACAGCGCGAAACCAGTCACGCTCAACGGTGTCGTGACGCTCGTGGATTGGAGAAACCCACACGTCCACGTGTTCATCAACGTTCGCAACGCGAACGAGACACTCAACTGGGCGGTCGAAATCGAGAGCCCGATTGAGCTGCAGCAGAGCGGATGGAGCCACGACACCCTCCAGCCCGGAGACGCCGTGATGGTTCAGGGCATCTCGGCCAGAAACGGCAGCCGTCAGGTGTGGGGCAACTCGCTCGTCATGACGGCCACTGGACGGCGGGTTTTGAACGTCGTGCCGCTGCCGCCGGTTGATCCGCTGCAGGCTCGACCGACGCCACGGTGGGCCGATCGCCAACCGAGACTGGGACCGTCGGCGGGCGGCGCTGAAGGCTACTGGGCTCATCCGAGCGCGACCGTGCTCATGGAAAACGGAGCGAAGGTGCCAATGGACGCCTACGGGCTGCTCAGCAACATTGCCGATGCGCCGCGCGTGGCACCGTTGCAACCATGGGCACTCGCGCTCTACATCAATCGCCAGAGGCGCTTTCTGCAGGACGATCCCACGTACATCAACTGCAAGCCTCCCGGCGGACCGCGACAGCTTCAGCTGCCCTATGGTGAGCAATTTGTCGAGGACCGTGAGCACCAGCGCATTTTTGTGCTGATTGGCGGGGGAAATAACAACTTTCGTATCATTTACACCGATGGGCGGACTCAGGCCGGCCAGGTTGGTGGCGATGACGATAACCCGCTGTACTATGGCCGTTCGGTGGGAAAATGGGAGGGCGATACGTTCGTCGTCGACACCCGAGGTTTCAACGAAGACTTCTGGTTCACGAACGGCGGGTTGCCTCACACCGATCAGCTGCATCTGGTCGAGCGCTTCACGCGCACCGACTTCGACACGCTGAAGTACGAGGTGACGGTCGAGGATCCGGGCGCGTACACGCGACCCTGGTCGAACGGTTGGAATCTCAGGTGGGTCGCGGGGCAAGAGATGCCGCGGCACCTGTGTCAGGACAATAGACCGTAATGTTTAGTCCGTAGTTGATAGCTGGTAGTAGGGGCGTAGGGAGCGAGTTCGTGCCACAAGCTACCAACCACCAGCTTCGAGCTAGTCAAGGAGGAACGAGATGAAAGCGTACACACTCGGCGGCCTGATCGTCACCGGCATCCTCTTGGCCGCTGGAACCGTGGTGGCCCACCATTCATTTGCGGCGGAGTTCGACGCGAACAAGCCGATCACGCTCACGGGAATCGTCACGAAAATCGAATGGACGAATCCCCACGTCTGGTTTTACGTGAACGTGAAGGACAAGGTCACCGGCGAGGTCACGAACTGGGGCGCCGAGATGGGACCGCCGCACGGTTTGCAGCGTCGGGGTTGGCGGCGTGACACGCTCAAGATCGGCGAGGAGGTCACAGTGGCGGGCTCGCTGGCGAAGAATGGAGCCAAGCGGCTCAACGCGAGAACCGTGACGCTGACGAAGACCGGAGCGAGGCCCAGCGAGACGCTCGACGCGAACTCGAGCGGCGAGGCACCGAGCGCCAACTAGTGGAGCGCAGGCCTTGGCCTGCGCGGAAATGAGATCGCGATGCGACATCGGCTACTCGTGATTGCAGCCGCAGCGCTGTTCTTCTCGCCGCTGCTGGTGGACTCCCTGCTGGGCCAGCAGCAGCCAGGACGCCCAAGTGTGCAAGTCGGTGTGCCCGAAGGGGGCCCCGGGCAAGACGCTCCTGCCCGTCAGGGTGGTGCCGGCCGCGGACGACAAACCGGTCCGCCCCAACCCGTGCCGCGTACGGCTGATGGCAAGGTGCTCCTGGGTGGGCGAACAGCGAAGGAAAAGGGAGTCTGGTTGCCGACCGGGACACCGGTGAACGACCAGAATGTGGCGCAGGTTCCCTTTCAGCCATGGGCGCGAGGAGTCCTTGCCGATCGAGACATCAATCAGCTCGAGCCGCACACGCGCTGCAAGCCATCGGGTGTGACGCGGCAATTCCTGACGCCCTACGGCGTCGAGTTCGTCGATCTCCCCGAGACGCAGCGGGTCTTCATCTTCGACATCGGCGGGCCACATACCTATCGCACGATCTACATGGATGGCCGGACCCATCCAGCCAACGTCACGCCCAGTCACTACGGACACTCCATCGGCTGGTGGGAGGGGGACACGTTGGTCGTCGATACCGTAGGGTTCAACGAAGGCTTCTGGTTTGACCGACGAGGCTCGCCTCACACCGACCAGCTTCGAACCCTCGAGCGATTCACGCGTACGGATTTCGCGACGATCAAGTACGAAGTCACGATCGACGACCCTGGCGCGTACACCAAGCCGTGGAGCAGCGGCTTCAACCTGCGGTGGGAAGCGGGCACCGAGCTCTTCGAATATGTTTGTCAGCAGGCCAACTACGCGCATGAGCTGATGGTCGGTGGACACGATAAGGCCGATCGCACGAGCCCGATCGTTCCCTGAGCACTCACGCGTAGGGCGGGTCCTGGAGTCCTGATGCGACACGGTGTATCACTGCTCGCAGCCGCTGCGCTTTTCCTCTCGCCCCTGTTGGCCGACTCGTTGCTCGGCCAGCAGCAGAACCCGCCCAGCGTACAAGTCGGAGGACCCGGAGGGCGGCCCGGGCCAGGACGCTCCTGCGCGTCAAGGCGGCGCAGGGCGAGGCCGGCAGTCCGGACCTCCGCGTCCCGTGCCCCGTTCGCCTGACGGCAAGGTGTTGCTTGGTGGCGCGACGCTCAAAGAGAAGGGTGTGTGGCTGCCTGGGCCCGTGATCCCCAATCCTCTTGCACTGAAGGACACTCCCTTTCAGCCCTGGGCGCGGGGTCTCCTCGCCGACCGAAACAAGAACCGGTTGGAGCCGCACACCCGCTGCAAGCCGTCCGGTGTCGCACGGCAGTTTCTGACCCCATATGGCGTTGAGTTCGTCGACTTGCCGGAGCTTCAGCGCGTCTACATCTTCGACATCGGTGGGCCCCACACCTACAGAACCGTCTACATGGACGGGCGGACCCACCCTGACCACGTCGAGCCGAGCTACTACGGTCACTCCGTCGGCTGGTGGGAGGGCGACACGCTCGTGATCGACACGATCGGGTTCAACGAGAGCTTCTGGATGGACCGGGCCGGACTACCTCATACCGAGAGGCTTCACACCCTCGAGCGCTTCACGCGGACGGATTTCTCGACGATACGTTACGAGTTGATGGTGGACGACCCCGGCGCGTACACGGCGCCGTGGAAAGGCGCCACGAATCTCGTCTGGGAGGCCGGCACCGAGCTTTTCGAATACGTCTGTCAGGAAGCCAACTACGCTCACGAGCTCATGGTGGGCGAGCACGAGAAAGTCGATCGCACCACGCCTATCGTCCCGTAAGCTATCCCCACTTCGGTAGGCGCGTCGACGGAGTTGTGTTCGACTTCGAGGATTTCCACGTTTTAGGCGATAGACAGTAGCATCTGCATCGGAGGATTGCATGGACCGTGTCCGTCGTGCCCTCGTGGTCGGTCTATTCGCCCTGAGCTCCGTCGGAGTACTAGGTGGCCAGTCAGCCACGCTTGCCCCGGCAACACAGAGTCTCTCGCCCGAGGAGATGGAGGCGTTCCTCCTCAAAGCCAACATCAGCAGCAGGAAGAAGACGAGCAAGGGTGTCACTGACCCGATCCGCGCCACGCTTACTGACGGTCGCACGACGCACGACGCCCAGATCCAGAACGTGGACATCGCGATGAACGTGTTCCAGTCCGGCAAGGCGACCGAGGTGAACTTCAAGGACACCTATCGGTTCAATATCGGCGGCTACCGGTTGGCTCGCCTGCTTGGCCTTCGCAACGTGCCGATGTCCGTGAAGCGATCGGTCGACGGCAAATCGGCCGCGTTGACCTGGTGGATCGACGACGTGCAGTTCGATGAGGGCGGAAGGGTAAAGCAGAAGAACACCCAAGGGCCGGACCCTGAGCGCACCTCAAAGCAACTGCACATAATGCGGGTCTGGGACGAGCTGATTCAGAACCGCGATCGCAACCAAGGCAACATGCTCTGGACCAAGGACTGGACGCTTTGGATGATCGATCACACACGTGCATTCCGACTCGGGAAGACCCTGCAGAAGCCGGATCAGCTGACGCGGTGCGACCGTTCGTTCCTCGACGGCATGCGCACGTTGACGTCGGAGAAGTTGACTGAGGCGATGGGCGATATCATGTCCAAGGACGAGATTCAGGCTGTGCTCGTTCGACGCGACGTGATCGTCAAGCTGTTCGAGGACCGCATCGCCAGCAGGGGCGAAGCCGCCGTGCTCTTCAGCATGTGAGATCACCGGGCCAGGGCCGGCTGAAGCCGGCCCCCACATGTAAAGCCAGCTCCCGATACAATCCGCTAGTGAGCCTGTACGACGTCTCGGTGACGACCATGGACGGCTCCAGGCAGTCTATGGGCGCCTATCGCGGCAAGACCCTGCTTATTGTGAACGTGGCAAGCCGGTGTGGCCACACGCCCCAATACGCGGGACTCGAAGCGCTCTATCGAAAATACGAGCTCCGCGATTTCTGCGTGCTGGGTTTCCCCTGTAACCAGTTCGGCGGCCAGGAGCCAGGCTCGTCCGAGGAGATTGCCAAGTTCTGCCTCACTGAGTACGACGTGACGTTTCCGATCTTCGCGAAGATTGACGTCAATGGCACGGCCGCCCACCCGCTTTTCACGCTCCTCAAGACCGCGCGTCCCGGTATTTTTGGCATCACGCGCATCATGTGGAATTTCACAAAGTTCCTGGTCAGCGCCCAAGGCGAGGTCCTGCAACGGTACGGATCGTCCACCAGGCCGTCGAGGATCGATCCTGACATCGAGGCGCAGTTGGTCAAGGCGCAGTTGGCGCCTCTCTCAGCGTAGAGTAGACAGTCCTATCGTGCCGACAACATCCCTGGCCACGTATCAGATGTACATCGACGGCCGTTGGATCGATGCCTCTGATCATTTCGAGAGCGACGATCCCTACCGCGCGACCCCATGGGCCCTCATCCCGCGCGGGACGGCCGACGATGTGGACCGCGCGGTGAGGGCGGCGCACAAGGCCGTTACGACTGGCGAGTGGCCGAAGCTCAACGCGACCGAGCGCGGGGCTCTGCTTAGAAAGCTCGGCGATCTCGTCTCCGAGCGATCGAACGCGCTGGCGGAGACCGAGGTTCACGACAACGGCAAGCTCCTGGCGGAGATGCGTGCCCACACGTCGTACATGGCGCAGTGGTACCACTACTACGGCGGGCTCGCCGACAAGATCGAAGGCGCCGTCCTTCCCGCAGACAAGCCCGACACGTTCAACTACACCCGTCACGAACCCCTTGGTGTGATCGCCGCTATTGTCCCGTGGAACTCTCCGTTGCTCCTGACGGCTTGGAAGCTGGCGCCGGCGCTGGCAGCGGGTAACACGGTTGTCATCAAGCCATCCGAGTACGCGTCAGCATCGGTGCTCGAGCTCATGAAGCTCGTCGAGCATGTCGGCTTCCCGCCTGGCGTCGTCAACGTTGTGACGGGATTCGGCGCGGATGTGGGCATGCCGCTCGTGGAGCATCCGCTTGTTGCCAAGGTTGCGTTTACGGGTTCTGACGCGACAGGCCAGCGCGTGTACGAGGCAGCCGCGAGGGGTCTCAAGCGTGTCTCAATGGAGCTCGGCGGCAAGTCGCCCAACATCGTGTTTGACGATGCGGACTTCGAGAATGCGTTGAAGGGCGTGATCTCGGGAATATTCGCAGCCACTGGACAGACGTGCGTTGCCGGTTCTCGATTGCTGGTTCAATCGAGCATTCACGATAGGTTCCTCGACGCGCTGGTGACGTTTGCGAAGGCGGCGAAGATGGGCGACCCGATGAGCCTCGACACTCAGGTCGGTCCGGTCACCAACAAGCCGCAGCTCGAGAAGATCCTCAGGTACATAGAGATCGCCAAGTCCGAGGGTGCACGGCCCGTGCTCGGTGGTGCTCGCGCGTCGCGTCCCGAGTGCGGCAATGGCTGGTTCGTGGAGCCGACGATTTTCGAGGGCGTGAACAACAGCATGCGCATTGCGCAAGAAGAGGTCTTCGGTCCGGTGCTGTCAGTCATTCCCTTCCAGGATGAAGAGGAAGCGATCGCGATCGCCAATGACGTGGTGTACGGCTTGGCGGCCGGCGTGTGGACGCAGAACATCCGCCGCGCGCTCGTGATGGCGGAAAAGCTCCAGGCTGGCACAGTGTGGGTCAACACGTATCGGGCCGTCAGCTACGTGTCGCCGTTCGGGGGCTACAAAAAGTCTGGGCTCGGGCGCGAAAGCGGCCAGGAGATGATCAAGGACTACATGCAGACGAAGAGCGTGTGGATCTCCACGGCAACTGACGTGCCGAATCCGTTTATTCAGAGGTAGCGAGGTGGCTAGTAGCTAGGGAGTTGGGTAGCTATGGGCTGGCGAGCTCGAGCAGGGGGACTATGAGCGGAGAGGTATTGGGTTTTGTTGGTGTGGGCCGCATGGGGGGACCGATGTCGTCACGGCTTCTCGATGCGGGCCATTCGCTGTGCATATTCGATACGAATGCCGAGGCTATGAAGCCGTTGGTGGCCCGCGGGGCCAAGGTGGCGACCTCGCCCCAGGACGTGGCTTCCTCGACCGAAGTGGTCTTCATGAGCCTGCCCACGCCCGGCATCGTCCAGGCGGCCTCGCTTGGTGAGCGAGGCGTCGTTCACGGCACGAAGGTCAACACTCTGATCGATCTGTCGACCACCGGTCCGACGGTGGCCGGCACTGTGGCCCGTGCGCTCGCTGACCGCAAGATTTCATGGGTTGATTCACCGGTCAGTGGCGGGGTGGCTGGAGCGACGAAAGGGACGCTGGCGGTGATGGTGTCGTGCGCGAAGGAGACATTCGCACGAGTGGAGCCGCTGCTCAAGACGTTCGGCAAGACGTTTTATGTGGGCGACAAGCCCGGCTTGGCACAGAGCGCGAAGCTCGCAAATAACCTCCTGGCAGCGGCCGCGATGGTCGTGTCGTCGGAAGCGATGGCGATGGGGGTGAAGGCGGGTTTGGATCCAAAGGTGTTGCTCGACATCATCAATGCCGGCAGCGGTCGCAACAGCGCTACGCAAGACAAGATTCCGCGCACGGTTCTGCCGCGCACGTTTGATTTCGGCTTTGCGATCGGCCTCTCGTACAAGGACGTTCGTCTGTGTGTCGATGAGGCCGAGGCGCTCGGCGTGCCGATGGTCGTCGGCGCGGCCGTCCGCCAGATGCTGGCCGTGACCAACGCGAAGTATGGTCCCGAAGCCGACTTCACGATGATCGCGAAGGTGATCGAGGAATGGGCCGGCGTCGAGATTCGTGGATGACATCAAACGGGGAGCGTCGCTGAGATCATGGACAAGCAGACATTCGAAAAGGGACTAGAGATTCGCAAATCTGTGTTGGGCGCAGAGTTCGTCGAGAACGCGTTCAAGGCGGCGGACGATTTCAGCATGCCCATGCAGGAGCTGGTCACCGAGTATTGTTGGGGCGCCGTCTGGGGGCGCGAGCAGCTCAACAAGAAAACGCGCAGCATGCTCAACCTGGCGATGCTCAGCGCCCTGAATCGTCCTCATGAGCTCAAGGTGCACATTGCAGGTGCGTTGAAGAACGGCGTCACCCGGGAAGAGATTCGCGAAGTCTTCATGCAGGTCGCCATCTATTGCGGCGTGCCTGCTGGAGTGGACTCCATCCGGAGCGCCCGCGAGGTGTTCGCGCAGATCGATCAGAAGGCCTAAATTCCTACCACGGAGGCACGAAGTTCTCGCCCCTCGACGATGCTCGGGGCGCCCTGAGCGACAGTCGTCGTTCGACCTTGCTCACGGCGACCCTGAGCTCGTCGAAGGGTCGAAGGGCGAAGGACACGAAGGATCTGTGAAGGTACGAGCTCGTAGCATTGGTCTTCGTGCCTTTCGTGATCTTCGTGGTTTGATAAACGCGGAGAGAATGATGAGCGTACGAATCGTTGGAATCTTGGTGCTGTTGTGGCTCGCCGGTACTGTCGCGCCGATCGCGCAGTCCACGGGCCGAGTCGCGAAGATGGATCCGGCACTCGACGCGATCGTGTCAGAGACGGCATCGATCGAAAAAGTGGTGAGCGGCCTGGGCTTCGCGGAGGGTCCCGTGTGGCGCGACGGCGGATTGCTCTTCAGCGACATCCCTGGCAACGCAATCCACCGTTTTCAAGGTGGGCAGGACTCGGTGTTTCGGACGCCGATCTTCGAAGGCAAAGACTTCAAGCCAGGCTTTCACATCGGATCGAATGGTCTGACCATCGACCGGCAACGGCGACTGGTCATTGCCGAACACGGCAACCGCCGCGTGACGCGTCTCGAACCCAATGGCCAGCTCTCGGTACTTGCCGACAAGTACGACGGCAAGCGACTCAATAGCCCCAACGACCTCGTCGTGAAGTCGGACGGTTCGATCTACTTTACCGATCCGCCGTACGGGCTGCCTGGACAAGACATGGACCCTGCCAAAGAGCTGACCTTCAGCGGTGTCTATCGTCTGATGGACGGCAAGCTCCAACTGTTGACGAACGAGCTGACCCGTCCAAACGGCATTGCGTTCTCGCCGGACGAGAAGTTTCTGTATGTGGCCAACAGCGATACCGCGAGACGCGTGTGGATGCGGTACGAGGTCAAGCCGGACGGGACTCTCGGGTCCGGAACCGTGTTCTACGATTTGGCCGCTGAACCAGCGCGAGGCATCCCGGATGGGTTGAAGGTGGACGCGGCCGGCAATCTCTTCGGGACCGGCCCGGCAGGAGTGTGGATCATCGCGCCGTCAGGTAAAGCGCTCGGCCGGATAGAAGCGCCGGAAGTGCCTGCCAACGTCGCGTTTGGAGAGGACGGCAAGACGCTGTTCCTGACGGCACGCACCTCGGTCTATCGCGTTCGGTTGAACGGGATGGGGAAGTTGCCGTAGAGCGGGGATCGGGGATCGGGGATCAGGGATCGGAGGCAGAGATGACGCGCAGGGCTGTTGTCGGCACAGTTGCCGTCGTTGTGCTCGCAGGTGCATCGGTGGTCGGTCAGTCGGATCGGTGGTACCCGTCTCGTTGGGGCGCGGCTGATCAACGCGGGGCCGCCAACCGGATCACGCCGGCGAAAGTGCTGGAGGCGAAGGAGCTGATCAAGCGAGGCATCACCTACCAGCTCGGTCACATCTACGAAGCCGGTATGCCGATGTACGGCACGCGGCACTACAGCATCCGTATTCCACAAGCGTTCCCCATGCCTGGCAAGAACCAGGCGGTGTACCACGACGACATCATCAGCGGCGAGTTGGGTCAGATTGGCACCCAGTTCGACGGCCTCGGCCATCTGGGCATCGGCGACCTCTTCTACAACGGCAATCGCCGGTCTGAGTTCGCGCAGGCTGAAGGACTGACCAAGCTAGGGGTCGAGAATGTGGGCGCGATTGTGACACGCGGCGTCCTCATCGACGTGGCCGGATTCAAGGGCGTCGCACAACTGCCGGCCAACTACGAGATTACCGCCGCCGACCTCAAGGGGGCTCTGCAGCGCCAGCGCATCGAGATTCGATCGGGTGACGTGGTGCTCATTCATACGGGATGGGGATCCCTCTGGATGAAAGACAATGCACGCTTCACGGCGACCTCGCCAGGCATCGGCGTTGGCGCCGCTCAGCTGCTCGCCGATGCAGAGGTCGTCGTGGTGGGCGCGGATACGTGGGGCGTCGAGGTCATGCCGAATCCCGACAGCTCACTTTCGGCACCCGTGCACCAACTGCTCATCGCGCGCAACGGAATCTATCTGCATGAGAATCTGATCACCGAAGATCTTGCGAGGGATTCGGCGTACGAGTTCATGTACTCGTTTGCGCCGCTGCGTCTGAAAGGTGCGACCGGGTCGCCCGGCAATCCGATCGCGATCCGCTAGCGCGCAGGCGTCAGGCGCGCCGCCGGATGCGCGCGACCTTCGCCGGTTTGGCCTCTGCCGGCACCTCCGGCTCGACCCACTTCCGCGCCCAGTCGCCGATGGCATCAATGGCCGAGGCGAGCTCCCGCCCTTTTTTCGTCAGCGCGTAATCCACACGAACGGGAGTTTCGGGCACGACCGTGCGCTCGACGATGCCCTCCTGCTCGAGCTCGTGCAGGCGCTCGCTGAGCATGCGGTCCGTGATGTCGGGAATGGCGTTGCGCAGAGTCGCAAATCGGCAACGCGACCCGAGCAGCACGAAGATGATCGCTCCGGTCCAACGCCGGCCGATGAGCTCGCTCGCGCGGTGGAATCGCGCACAGAGCGCCTGAGAGCGAACGGAAGCGTCCTTCATCGCTAGGTCGGGTCTGCGGACCCTGGGATACGTAGAATACCACAGCCGATATTGCATCACTATTAACTTCTTGACGAGTAGTAGCTATTATTTATATAGTAATTTTCATGACCTTACTTTCTCCGTACACGTTGGGCGACTTGACGCTCGCCAATCGAATCGTTCTCTCGCCGATGACCCGGAGCCGTGCGTTGGCAGGCGCCGTGCCGAATCCATTGGCCGTGACCTACTACGCCCAGCGCGCGTCGGCGGGCCTTCTCGTCACCGAAGGCACGCAAGTCAGCCCGCAAGGCGTTGGGTACATTCGCACCCCGGGCATCCATTCCCCTGAGCAGGTCGAAGGTTGGAAAGCGGTCACCAAGGCGGTGCACGACGCTGGCGGCAGAATCTTCGCGCAGCTCTGGCACGTCGGCCGGGTGTCGCATCGAGACTTTCACGGCGGCGAGCTTCCCGTGGCCCCGTCCGCCATTCAGCCAGTCGGCGAGGCGTTCACTGGCAAAGGCAGAGTTCCGCTGGACACGCCGCGGGCGCTCGATCTCCAGGAACTGCCCGGCGTTGTCGATCAGTTTCGCAAGGGTGCCGAGAACGCCAAGGCGGCGGGGTTTGACGGCGTCGAGCTGCACGGAGCCAACGGATACTTGCTCGACCAGTTTCTGAGGGACGGTGCGAATCACCGAACGGATGCGTACGGCGGGAGCATTGCCAACCGCGCTCGCTTTCCGCTCGAGGTGACCGACGCCGTGGTCTCGGTGTGGGGACCGAAGCGCGTGGGATACAAGATCGCGCCATATTTTTCCGGTCTGTCGATGTCCGACTCCACGCCGATCGACACCTTCTCTCATCTGGCGAGAGAGTTGAGTCGGCGGGGCATCGGCTATTTGCATATCGCCGAAGCCGTCGGGGGGCCGTGGGTCGCGCCCGCGGGAACGGTTCGCGCGACGCCGATCCTGCGCAGGCTGTTTTCTGGGACCGTCATCGCGAACGGCGGCTACGGTTTCGACACAGCGAACGCGGCCATCGCGTCGGACGCGACGGACCTTGTGTCTTTCGGTCTCGTGTTCCTTGCCAACCCGGATCTGCCAGAGAGGTTCCGACGACAGGCACCGCTGAACGCGCCGCTCGTGGAGAACCTCTATGCGGGTGAAGAGAAGGGATATACCGACTATCCGACGCTGGAGCAGGTGACGGCGTAACGAACGGGTCTTCGAAACGGGCGATCACCCGCCAGTGTCGTCGCAGGGGATTGCAGGTCCGCCTCGACTCGCGTAACAGCGGCGTTCTGTAACCCAGCCGAGACACACGGTCCGCCGAGGTCCATCGGCGGGCGTAGCGTCGAGGGTGACCAGTTCGACCCCGCTGCACGCGCACTCTCGATACGCGCCGGCCATGGCGCCGCCGCTCGCGCACTCGTGATAGAGCAGCATCCACGCGGCGGCGAGTCCCACCGCGAGAGTGATCGCCGCGGTGGGCCATCGAGTCACGCGCATGGGTTCGAATATACCCTGCGCGTATCCACTGTACTGAAGGATCGCCCGTTGCTGGATAATCGTTCGATCGCCGCAGGCCGGCATGCCTGCGGCGACACGTCTGGTCGGCGGGTCTGAAGAGCAAGACCCGCCCTACGTACGACTGATCGGCGGGTCTACAACCGCCTTCGCCCGAAGCGCGCTTCGGCGCGTCTCGCCGTAGCCTTGGCGGAGGCGGAAGCAAGACCCGCCCTACGAATGCGTTACCCTCGCGCGAGGGCGGGTTGCGGCGCGGGCATGGAGGGCGGTGCGGACCGCCGCTCGCCGATCTGCTGCCGCCACATCGCGTAGTACAGGCCCTTCTGATCAAGGAGCGTGCTGTGAGAGCCGGACTCAACGACCCGGCCGCGCTCGAGCACGAAGATGCGGTCGGCGTGCATGATGGTCGAGAGCCGATGCGCGATCAGGATCGTGATGACGTCCTGACGTGCGGCCACGTCGCGGATGGTCTCCCCGATCTCCTCTTCGGTGAGCGAGTCGAGCGACGAGGTCGCCTCATCGAAGACGAGCAGATGTGGATGCCGGAGGAGTGCCCTCGCGATCGACAACCGCTGCTTCTCTCCCCCCGACACTTTCACCCCGCCCTCCCCGATGACCGTATCGAGCCCGCGGTCGGCTCTCGCCAGGAGGTTGTCGCAGGCAGCGAGGCGCAACACATCCAGACACTCGGCGTCTGTCGCCGCCGGGTTCACGAAGAGCAGGTTCTCGCGAATCGTGCCGGAGAAGAGCTGCGTATCCTGCGTCACGAAACCGATGCGCTCTCGGAGCTCGTTCAGATCGATTGTGGCTGCGGGGTGACCGTTGTACAGGATGTCGCCCGACTGCGGGCGATACAGGCCAACCAACAGCTTCACGAGCGTCGTCTTGCCGGCGCCTGACGGTCCGACGAACGCGATCGTGTCGCCACGGCCGACCTCGAAGGAAATGTCGGTCAATGCGGGGGAGGATGCGGACTGGTGCTTGAAGCTGACGTGATCGAAGGCCAGGCGGCGCAGATCCGGGAGGGGTGCAGGATTCAGCGGGCTCGGCTCCTTGGGGATAGCCAGGATGTCCTGGAAGTTCTTGAGTGAGACCTCGGCCTCCCTGTAGATGTTGATGATGTTGCCCAGCTCCTGCAACGGTCCGAAGATGAAGAACGAGTAGATGAAGAGCGAGAAGAACTGTCCAACGGTGATCGCCTGCGCGTAGATGAGGTACAGCATCAGGAACATGATGCTCGTGCGCAGAAAGTTTACTGTCGTGCCCTGAACGAAGCTGAGGCTGCGAATGTATCGCACCTTCTTCAGCTCGAGCTGCAGAATCTTGTCGGTCGTGCTATTGAGGCGGGCGATCTCCTGCTGAGCGAGGCCAAGGCTCTTCACCAACTCGATATTGCGCAGCGACTCGGTCGTCGAGCCCGCAAGTGCGGTCGTCTCGGCCACGATAACCTTCTGGATCGTCTTGATTTTCCTGCTCAGGACGGAGCTAAGGACACCGAGGAGCGGCACGGTCAGGAAATAGACCGGCGCAATGAGCCAATGCACGCTGAAGGCATAGATCATCACGAAGATGATGCCGACGAGCGAGGTGAACAAGATGTTGATAGAGGCGGAGATGAGCTTCTCGACGTCGGTTCGCACCTTTTGCAGCTTGCCGAGCGTTTCGCCGCTGCGCTGGTCCTCGAAGATCGAGTACGGAAGCTCGAGCGAGTGCCGGATGCCGTCAGAGTAGATCTGGGCGCCGAGCCGCTGCGTGATCACGTTGATGAAGTAGTCCTGAAAATTCTTCGCCACGCGCGAGACGAACGCGACACCCACCGCCGCGGCCAGCAGCACGCTCACGCCACGAAAGAACTGGCTGGTCGTGTATTCCTTGAACTTCGTGGCGTACTCGTCGATGACGTAGCGGAATATCAAGGGGTCGAGCAGCGAGAAAATCTGGTTGACGGCCGCCAGGATGAGCGCGAGGGCTACAAGTGGCCAATAGTTCTTCAGGTAGGCGAAGAGAAGCTTCATGAATCTGGGTCTCCGGGTCCTTCAAGCAGCATACCGGATCCGATCCCCGATCCCCGACCCCCGACCCCCGACCCCCGACCCCCGACTCACTCCTACTGCGGTTTCTCTGGTGAACGGAGGAAGAGCGTAGGGTTCGTGAGCAGCTTTTCGTACACCTTCGGATCCATGTTGTTTTCTGCGCACGAGTACTCGCGCAGCCGTGTGCCGTCGCGCAGCATCAGCGTTGACCGCTGGGTGAACGGCTTTGTCAGGACGTTCGGGTCGTCGATGGTGACTTCGTAGTCGAGTTGATCGCGATCGACGCGCGTGTAGCGTTCAATGAGGTGCAAAGCGTCACTCGTGACGAGGCCGCCCGTCAGCCAGGATCCTGGCTTGAAGCCGACGACATCCACGACGAACGTGTTGCCCTCCCATCGGCCAATCGAATCGCCCATGAAGCTGGGCTCCATGTCGCTGGGGTGCCCGCGGCCGTCGGTCGGGATCACACGAAACAGCCACAGGTACTCATAGAGGATGACGACCTGGGTTGGGCTCTGCATGAACTGCACGGGAAAGAGCCCGACGCCGGTGAGGCGCGGAGACGCCAGCGGCAGGCAGTGCCCCGCCGGGTCGTCGATGCTGCGTCGATTGAGAATCTCCTGTGCGCGCGCTCGTGCCTCGGGGCGAAAGGGGATCGGTTCCGGACGTCCGGGGCCGGCCACATCGCCAGGACGTCGCGGGGCGGCAACGCCGGGCTGATCGCCTGGCGCTTCCGCGTCCCATGCCCCTCTGCGTGTGCTCGCCTGATAGACGCCCGTCAGGTCCGGCGTTCCGTCAGCGGCTTTGGGAGTGGGGCGCACGGCACTCGTCTGACCGGCTGAAAGCGATGTCGTCGCAACGCACAGAATGAGAACGGCGGCGGTCCTCATGCACATCTTCCTTTCACGTGACGGGTGTCCGATCGCGTCAGCGAACCGTTGCAGCGCCTTCGCCCGTGCCAGCAGGTGGACCAAAGAACAAGCGTTGCCCGTTTGCGAGCGTTGCCTCGCGGAGGTGTGCGAACGGTGAGCCATCCCGAGCAAGCCAACCGAAAATCTTGATCGTGTCCCCTTTCTTGATCGTGACATCGCGCGTCCACCCCGTGCGCGACAGCACGTTCGGCGGGTAACCTTCGAGCTTCCAGTTCACGACTTTTCCGCTCTCGTCCTTTACGTCGATGAAGACGTGTGTGTGCGGGTTCTTCCATTCAATCTCGGTGATCACGCCGGTCAGCGTAATTGATTTGTTGGCGTCGAACGCAACGCCAAACGAATGGTGGGCTGAAACGGTGACGGCGCCCAACACCAGGACGACGAGCACAACCAGCCAGCGCATCCTGCCTCCTTTATCGCCTACGGTCGTATTGACCGACTACTCGACAATCGCCTGTCTGAGCGCGTTCTCGAAATCGGGTCGGGTACCAGCGCCCGAGCCTTGAATCATGAAAATCGAGACCATTTCCTCTTCGGGCTCAATCCAGAAGCTCACGCCCGTCCCCCCGGCCCAACCGTAGCTGCCTTTCGACACGCGCAGGTCAGCGGCTGCCGGATCCTGGACGACTTGCACGCTCAGCCCGAACCCCATCCCCTTTTCCGGGCGACCGAACTGGCCGTTCACCATGTCACCGGTGTGGTTGGTGGTCATCAGCGCGATCGTTCGAGGACTCAGGTAGCGGCGGCCATTCATCTCGCCGCGATTCAGCATCATCTGTGCGAACTGCAGGTAGTCCTCGGCTGTGCTGACGAGTCCACCAGCCCCTGAGAAATATGTGCGGTTCGTGATCCGTGGGGTCGCCTGCAGACCGTTCGGCCCGCGCTGGTAGAGGACGGGGACGCGAGGCTGAGAATCTGCCAGCACGAAGGTCGTGTCTTTCATCCCCAGCGGATCGAAGAGGCGCTGCTTCAAGAACACGTCGAACGTCTGGCCCGACACGATTTCAACGATGCGGCTCAAAACGTCGAAGCCAGCCTGGCCGCTGTATCTCCAGAGCGTTCCTGGCTGAAAGTCGAGCGGCACGGCGCCGAGTTTTGGAATGTAGGATGCGAGCGTATCGTTCGGTTCTCGCCGCGGCGCTGCGCTTGCGCCAAGGCCGCCGCTGATGAGCCCGGAGGTATGCGTCATCAAGTCGCGAATCGTGATCTCCCGCGCTGCGCTCACCACGTCGTACGCCGGGGCGACCGCAGGTGTCGCGGCCGCCGCCGCTGGCGCTGCGCCGCGCGCGCCCTGCCGTGGCACCGCCACCTTCATGCTCTTGAACTCGGGGATGAACCGCGAGACGGGGTCGTTGAGCCGGATCTTGCCTTCTTCGATCAGCACCAGGACGGCGGCGCCGGCGATGGGCTTCGACATCGACGCGAGGCGGAACATCGCGTCCTTGGCCATCGGCGTCTTGGACTCGAGGTTCATCGAGCCCTGCGCCTCGAAGTGCGCGATCCGCCCGCGACGGGCGGCGAGCGTCACCACACCAGCCACGTCACCTGCGTCGATGTGACGGCGAATCGATTCGGTGACGCGGCGCAGCCGCTCCGTCGAGAGACCAACCTCTTCTGGCTTTGCGACCATGACCGAACCTGCCTGGAGGGGCACCAGCGAAACGACAGCGGCCGCCGCCGCGAGCACATGAACGAGCGTCCGACGTGTCATGTCTTCCTCCAAGTGTGGCCGGTGGGAAACGAGGCGTGCGTAGGATACCTCAACGCGTTCAGGACGTACGAGGCCTCAATTGGCCGGCCTTCCCCCTTTAATCGCCGCGGCCACGCCGGCCTGCGGCGGCCGGCTGAGAGTCAGCATCCACCGCGATCCTATTTGAGCTGCGCCACGGCTATCTGGCCCAGCGCGATCAACGCCTCCTTGTTCGGGCCCTGAATTTCGATCGCCACATCATTCTTGCGAAGGGCGATGAGGCTTAACACATTGGGGCTTCCAACGGCTGGACCCACGTAGGCCTCACTCCACAGTCCAGGAACCGGCGTGCTTTTCTCGGACCCTTTCTTCAGGCCAAGCAGCATTTCGGTGACGGACGCCTCATTTAGATAAAAGTCGTAGGTGTCTGCCCCTGACTGCGGGGCTTCGACGATGTAGCTGCAGTGAAGCTGCCCGCCCACCGATTTGATCACTTTGCGTTTCGTTGCAGCCGTGACATCAGCAGGCGAGAGGATCTTGCAGGCGTCAAGCTTAGAGAGATCGCGCGCCTTCTGCGCACCTAGTCCGCTCGAGATCACTGGGGCCAGCAACGCGACGACGAGAACATGGCGCATCCGGTCCTCCTTCGAGCATAGCGCTCGCATCTGGAGGTGAGATCGTCCGAGGAAGGCGATGGGAACGCAAGCTCAACGTTTGATCGCGGCACGGCGGGTCTGAAGAACAGGACCCGCCCTACGAGATTGGATTAGGAACGTGCGAGCGCTATTCGAGGCCGGCAGCGCGGGCTTGCTCTCGCGCGAGGACGGCCTGATCGCGATCACCATCGCCGTGCGCGACGGCGCCCAGCAATCGATCGCGATACACGTTGTGGCTCGGCATGGGCACGCGCGCGAGGTCCGCAGCCGCGGCGATGAGGTTGGCGTCTTTCAGCCCAACATGAATCGGAGATCCCACCTGGTCGAAGCTTTCATCAACCATCTTCTGCCCATAGACCTTGTAGGCCGGTGCCGAGAAAAGCCCTTCGGTCATCACCTCGAAGAACACCTGCGGCACCACATCGTACTTTCGCACGAGCGAGAATCCTTCGGCCATCGCCACCATCGCGCAGCCCAGGACCGCGTTGTTTGCGAGCTTGATCGCGGTGGCCGATTCCGGTTTCGGCCCTGCGAGGAACGTCTTCCGGCCGATCGCATCGAAGAGCGGCTGGCACCGGCGCACGGCGTCTTCGGGTCCGCCGGCGACGATCCCCAGTTGCCCCGCGGCTGCGAGGTCCGGGCGGCCGAGCACGGGGGCAGCCACCAGTGTTTGACCGGCCTCAGCGTGACCCTGCACGAGCGCTCTCACTGCGGCCACGCCGTGCGTGCCCATCACCAGGTGAATCGTTCCCGGCGTGAGGCAATCGCGCAGGCCCCCTGGCCCCAACGCGACCTCGGTCACCACCGAGTCCTCGACCAGCATCGTGATGACCACGTCTCGACCTGCGCACACGTCCTCGAGCGATGAGGCCACGCGTGCAAACGCGGCTCCGAAGGGTTCCGTTTGCGCCGGCACCGAGTCGTAGACGATCAGGTTGTGCCCGGCATCGAGAAGGCGACGTGCCATCCCCTGGCCCATGCGGCCGAGGCCGACAAAGCCAACATTCATGGAACCCCCACTTTCAGAGCAGTTGGCCCTTGACCCAATCGATTTCGCGACACACGTACTCGACGATGTCGCCGGTCTTGAGGTGAGAGGGCAGCACGTCCCAGGTGTACGTCTCGATCTCGAGATGCGTGGAGAGCGGCGTCTCTTTGTGGACGGCGAGCGCCTGCTCGAGCGTGAAGCGGGTCGTGCCGAAGGCGCCGCCGAGGTCATTGAGGAACACCGGCACATGGAAGTGCGTGCGCCATTCGCGCGGCCCGGGGTCCTTGTGGAACGCCTCGAAGGCATCCTCGAGATTGAGGAACCAGGTCGCCTTCCCGTCCTTCATCTGACAGGTCTGCGACAGATAGATCGTCTTGGCGAACGACTGCAGCGCGTCCACGGTCTGCTGGGTCACGTTCGGCATGTGGACGGCCGCCGCTTCCTGCAGCTTGACGATCGGGACGCCGGCAGCGACCAGTTTGTGCAATGACTCCGGAATGTCCTCGTAGCCGACCGACTGATGGCCGATATCGAACACCACGCCGGTGTGCTTCCGCATCGCCGCGGCGGCGTCGGCCGCGTGGAGGCCCGTCGCCTTGGCCAGCCGCTCCGCCGTCTGCGGCGAGAAGAGGCGGCTGGTAAAGTAGGCGATCGTCTCGTCTGTGGTTTCCAGATAACAACGCGGCTCCGGCTCGAGCCCCAGTGTCACGACCTTACCCGTCTTCTTCTCCAATTCGACCAGGTGCGCTACGACGTCGATGACGTTGGCCGTGTAAGCCTCCACCACGTCGTCCCCGGTGACCCGCGGCTTGAAGCCGAGCGGCGCGGTTTGGATCGACGGGTTGACGCCCTCCGGCGCCAGATCGGCGAGCAGGTCGGCTACCTGCTTGGTGTACTCGCGGCGCTCCGGCGTCCGCCAGTCCGGCTCGTAGACCTGCTCCTTGATCACCTGTCGTTTGAACACGCCGTAGACGAATGCGTTGGCGGTGTAGAGATACAGGTCCTGGTCAGCGAAGAATTGCTTGAGTGTTGCGCGCTTGGCGGGCTCTGCCGAGAGGAGCGCAGCCGAGGGCGCCGAGGTGCGCAAACAGACTCCGAACTTCTCGCCTGGCGTCACGCGCGCCTTCACCGCGGGCAGATAGGTGGTGACGCTCTTCCAGAGCTGATCCCAATCGTCGGTCGGGTGTACCGAGCGTTGAGTACGTCAGGTGGCCGAGCCCGTTGCCGAGGTCCATGCAGATCTCCTCTAGGGGGTCAGATCTTGAATCTTGCGTTCGGTGTCAGATCGTGACCCTGCTGCCCGAACGCAAGATTCAAGATCTGACCCCTTCTGGCTTGCCGGATGCGGCTGAACGCACGACCGCTTCGGTGACCGCTGCCCCGTGCACCATGTCGTCGACCGGAATCGGGAAGCGCGCGCCGCCCGACGCCGCAGTACCAAACGCTTCTAAACAGGCACGAGTGACATCGTGGCTCGCCGCCTGCCACACCTGTGCGTCACCCTTTGCCGGCTGGAACTTGCACTGGCCAAAGAGCCGCGTGCGACGCTCTTCGGAGGAGGCGCCGGCGACGTGCGTCATGCCTTCCAGGCGCACCCAGCCTTTCGACCCAAAGACCTGAAAGCTGAAGCCAGGCCCGGTGGCCGTCATCGTGCCTAGATACCCGGACGCGCCTTCCTTCATTCGAAACAGCATCGACGTGGTGTCGTCGCTGTCCACGCTCACAACGCGGCGGAAACTCTGGCAGTACACCTGGTCGATCGGACCGCACAGGTCAATCATGCCGTCGATCGCATGCACGCCCATGGGCGTCAGGCCCCCGCACGGCGTCTCGTCGCGGTGTGCGCGCCACTGCTCGGGCTTCAAAAACAATGCATTCGGAAACGTCATCGTCGCCTCGACGTGCAGCACGGTGCCGAGGTCGCCGCTTCGAATGCGCTGGCGGAGGGAAGTCATCTCGGGATGGAAGCGGCGGTTGTATCCAAGTCCGAGCGTGACGCCCGCGCGTGTGACTGCGGCGGCAGCACGGTCTGCATCCTCTTTCGTGAGCGCGAAGGGCTTCTCACAGAACACGTGCTTGCCCGCCTGCGCCGCCGCCACCACTTGTGCCGAGTGCTGCGAGTGCGGAGTGGCCAGCACGATGGCGTCGATACCGGGATCTGTGAGTAGCGCCTCGAAGCTCTCGGCAAGTCGGAGCTTCTGAGCGTCCGCAAAGGCCTTCACCTCGGGAGACACGGTGCGCGTGGCGCCCGCCACGAAGTGGATCACGTCGCTTCCACTCTGAACCGACTCTACGATCGTTCGGCCCCACCAGCCGAGGCCCACGATGGCGGCGTTAATCATTCTGCTGATCCTAGCTAACTCCCAATGCCCAACTCCCAACATCCAAAGGAATCCCGCGGGTTGGGCTCCTTGGAAGTTGGCCCTCTTGGGAGTTGGGAGTAGTCACGTTCTTACGATCTGATAAGTGAGAACCTGGGATCCGCGCCGAGGGACGCTGCGAGCGGCAACCCGAGCTCTTTGCGAACGATGTTCGTGCCCTGCACGAGCGACACCATCTTGTAGAAAGCATGGCGCCGGCTCATGCCTTCGCGACCCATGCCGCAGTCGGACGAGAGCACGAGACGTTCGGCGGGAATGTGCTTGAGCGCCAGCCGTACGAGGTCGGCGACCTCCGCCGGCGACTCTACCTGGAGCGTGTGGTGGTCGATGACGCCGATGGTCACCTTTTTTTCAGTGATCGCCTTGCCGACCGCCTCGAGGTCCATGGCATTCGAGCTTTTCATCTCGAAGGTGATCACGTCGGCGTCCACTTGATTGAGGATCTCGAGGGCCGGCTTGTAGGACTGCACGGACCCGAACATGCGCTGCTGCGAGGGATTTCCCCAGCACGTGTGGCACCAGACCTCCGTCTTGGCGCGAAGGCCCCTCACAGTGTTGTTGAACACCTTGAGCATGAATTCGGGGTTGATGACCTTGTCCACATAGCCGCGCGCGGCGAGCAGGTGTATCTGCGGCTCCTCCATCTGGATCACCGGGCAGCCGGCATCAGCGAGATCGTGGAGTTCCTCGTTGAACGCGTCGCTGATGGCCATGATGCGCGACGGGATGTCCTTGTAGTGCTCATCCTGCACGGCAAACGCGACGAGCTCAGGCGTCACCGTTCCGAACTTGAGCGGCTTGGTCGTCTGACGCTGTGCGGCCTTGAAGATCTCGGCATACTGCATTTCTCCCCGTCCAACCGGCCCGATGATCTTGGGCATCACGCGAGCTTCGAGGTAGTCGTGGAGGATGTGGCCGCGTGGGAAGCCGATGCCGCCGGCGCCAGCCTTGGCCAGCTTTGGATGCAGCGTGTCGAACCCGGTCATGTGATGCGGAGGGTAGCTCGTCCAGCTCTGACCGCCGATGTCCTGGTCGAAGCGGCAGTCGCCGTCGGTCACGATGTCGAGTCCTGCCACTTCCTGCTCCGTCAGGTAGACCGAGAGCGCGTCGACATACTGTTCGCGGAACCGGGAGATCACCATCGCATCGAGAAACGATCGTGTCCCCAGGTTTTCCGTATACCAGCTCGGCCGGGGTAGCGATCCGGTAACAGTCGTGGGCAGCATGATCCCCGCAGTAGCTTTCAGCATGCGATGTCAGTCTCCTTAGAAGCGACCTGCAACTCTATCTAGGTCAAAGGTCATTATCTAGGTCAAAGGTCAAAGGTCAAAGGTGAGGTCAAAGGGCTATGTGTAGGTCAAGGGCTAGGTGCGGCGGCTTGCTACCTCGTGGAGCAGGGAGTGGGGTTCCAGCCAGTCGCGTCAGCCTGTTTCCTGAATTGGTAGGTCTTCACGTACGGCTGAACGAGATACTTCGGGTCGTCCACCATGGTCGTCACAGCCAGGTACTCCTGCCCGGCGTTGTCCACCAGTCGCACAAAATACTCGGTCAGCACGGCGTCCCCGCTGTAGGGCACGCCGTTCTTTCTTAGATACCCAGACCGCATCTGTGTAGTCGTGACGACGAGTTGCCCTGTTGGGATAGGGCCGCGACCACGCCCCTGCACGGGGTAGACCCAGCGCGCGACCGACGATCCTTGCCAGGTGGAGGGGCCGGGCGCTGCCGCGATACCGAACTGGAATCGGCGCGTCTGGGTCCCCGCGTCGGTCTCGACGCGCATCGTGTTCTCGTTCTCCCAGGTGATGTGGAGACGGCCGGGCAGACGCATGACGCCTGCTGCACCGAAGCTTCGACACGCTTCGCCCCCGGCTTCGTCCTTTGCGGGGTCCCAGAGATCGGCCACGCGCCGCGCTTCCGCGTTTACAGGCAGAAAGTCGACGTTCCCCTTTGGCGGCGTGAGCATTCGGTAACGCCAGTCGTCTGTCACAAGCGCCATCCAATACCCGGTGATGTCGAAAGGCGCACCTGCTTGTCCTGCCGGTGGCGGCGCTGGCGCGCCGCGCCCGCCCGGAGGTCCCTGCGCATGAGGCGCAGATGAAGCCAACGCCAACAAGGCCGCTAGCACGAGCGATCTCATGGTCCTGGGTTATGCCTTGGGATCGAGGCTCTTGTAGATCGCCTCGATGAATTGGGAAGGTGTCCACGCAGGGTTCTTGCCAAATCGTCCATCGTAATCGCGCGACAGACGCGCGGCCTTGATCTGCTCGAGCGTCATGCCCCTTCGTCGCATTTCTCGAACGCGATCGCGCATGATCGTCGCCATGTCCCTGTAGTACGCCAGGTCGGCCGAATCTATGAGACGTCCGTGCCCTGGGACGATCATCGTGCCGCCCTCCATCATGTGTTCGACGACGGCGACATCGAGCATCCAGTTCAACGCATCGACGACACCTTTGATAGTGCCTCCACGCCCGAGATCGATGACCGGATAGCTCGTCATGTTGAGAATGTCGCCCGCGACGAGCACGTCGGAACCTCTGAAGTACACGGCGCTGTCTCCGTCGGTGTGGGCTGCGGGCAAATGCGTTACTACCACGCCTTCGCCGTTGATGAAGTTCAGCTTCTTCTCGTTGCCCGAGTACGATTCGCTCGCGTCGAGGTTCGATTCGGCAGCCCGACCCGGACGTAGCGTCAGGTTTTCGTGCGCGACGACCCATGCACCCTGGACCGAGTTGCCGACGAAATTGCGCACGCCGAACATACGGCCCGCCGCCGCGATCACCGCGTTTCCGGCGATATGGTCGACATCGTCGCTGGTGTTGATGATGCCGATGATCGGCCGAGGCGCGCGAGGGGCGGCCGCAGTCGGCAGAAACTCGGAGCTCGACCACCACCCGCAGCCTTGCGCGACGCCAACGCACGATTTCGCGACGGTGGGTGCAGCCGTCACGCGCCGAGAGAGCTCGCGCACGGTAGCCAGCATCGTGTCGGCCGCGGCGGCCGAGCCCGAGTCGACGAGCACGACGCCGTCCTTACCAACTGAAGCGACCACGTTTGCGCCTCCGCCGCTCAGCAAATACACATTGCCGCGAATTGGAAGAACACGAATGTCGCCGCGCGGTGCGGACGGTTGTTGCGCGCTAGTGGCCCCTTGCTGCGCGGAGGCCTCGAGGCCTCCGGCTGCCATCACGGCGGCCAGCAACGCTGCGGCGAATGCCAACGTCCGAGATGCGCTCAACGCTCGGCTCTCGGTGTTCCCTTGGACCATTCGCTCTCGATGAGCGTCTTCTGATACTCGGGACGCATCGTCTCTGGACCGCTCGTGGGAGCACCGGATCGAAGGCCATACCTCGCGCGCAGCTCTTTCAAGAACGGATTCTCTCCAGGCATGTGATGCTTCACGTCGCCTTTTTCGAGCCCCTCGAAGACCGACGTACACGGATGAGCGGGGACTTGACCGTTGACGCTCAAGCGATACTCGGCAGAGCGCACGAGGGGCTCCGTCAAGTAGACCGGATCGTTGACGATGTTGATCCATGTCAAATAGTCGCCACGACGAATCCAAAAGCTCGTGACCGTCGCCTGGTCGCTGATCATCGCTCCGTTGCGACGGATGTAGTCCTCTTTCAAATGCGTCGTCTCGATGCGGAGCATGTCGCCTTCCCACGTGGCCGTTGAGAAGCCTCCCCACGTGTGCGGAGCCTCTTCTGGTGGACGATCGCGGCCGTCCAGATAGACCGGCATGTTCGTCGACTGGTGCCATTCGGGCTGATAGGCAACGAGCTCGCGTGAAAACGGATCCACTTCTTTTGAGATTCGAAGTTGAGTGGGACCGCGATAGATGTACGCCCAACCATGGGGCCGGCATTGGTACTCAGGCAACGACAAGAGCGACGCATCCCACGATTCGGCGCGCGCGCGTCCGTCTTCATTGAGCGGCAGGCCAACCCAATCGCCAACCCGCGGGTTTTCCGTGTTGTCCATCGAGCGAACGACGACCCATTCGCCAGAGAAGTCAGTCTGCGCCGAGGCGGCGACCGGTACGAGCACCGCTACGCCAACAGCAACTGTCAAAAGCTTTAAGAATCGCATCGGGTTTCTTACCTTAGATAGCCGCGGAGACACGGAAACGCTGAGACGAGAAGATCATGCACTCTCGCCTCAGCGCTTCCGCCCTTCGACTTCCCTCAGGGCGCCCCGAGCAATGGTCGTGGGGCGCGGCCCGGGTCTCTAGAAATCCCACCTCACAGAAAACTTCACGAAGCGCGGCTGAATCACCGACAACGGCGACGTCCAGGTCGCACCGTAGTTGTTCTGCTGCGTCAGGATGGCGTCCGTATTGAACGCGTTGTACACATCCACGTTGAGGTCGAGCCGTCCCCCGCCCGTGTTCAGCAGCTTCGAGAACCGCAGGTCAACCTGGTTCAACCGGTCCCCATACGACGTCCCTGGGTTCACGAGATTTACCTGGGACTGGCCAGCGAAAAACGGCCGGCCGAGGGAGGGCAGCACGCCGGTGTAGATCTGATTGGCGGCGACGACAGGACCAGGAATGCTGGCGAAGGTTCCGCTGATGCGCACGCCGTACGGCAAGGTGTAGGAAGCAACCCCCTTGTACTGAGTGAGGAACGGCGTCTCCTGGTGACAGAACCCGGCTGGCGTCCAGACGGTGGCCGCCGGGGCGCCGATTCCGACCAGCATGACGCCCGTCGGGACCGCACCCCCCGACTGAAGTATCTCGGGCACGTCGTCGATGACGTCGCAGTAGTCGTTCATCGTTTTGCCGGTGCTGATACCGCCCTGCAGCAACACGCCGTTCTGGAGCCGTGTGTCGATTGAGAAGTCCACGCCGTTCCAGTGCGAGAACACCTCGCCAAAGTCGGATGCCGGCTTGACGACATTGCGGTTCACGACGGCTCGGTTCTGGTCGAAGATCCCTCCGATTGTCTGTCCCGATAGCTCGAGACGCGCGTCGGTCGGAGCGACGACGCTGAACTCGGTGAAGTCCGAACGGCTTAGCGCCTCGTTGTCGAGCAGGTTGAAGTTTCCGTAGACGCGCCGGAAGTACCCGACGCTCGCTGAGAGCCGCGGGATGATCTCGTGCTGCACGCCGCCCGAGAACTCCCAGTTCCACCCTCGCACGCCCCAACCGTCGAGCATGCGCGGATCGTAGAAAGTGCTCACCCGTGAGCTGCCGAAGCCGAGATCCTGCCACACCAGACATTCACCGTTCGGCTGGGAATTCCGGAGGTCGCAGTCGGGCACGAAGTTGCTGTTCGTATCGTTCCACACGCGGCTGACCTGAGTCACGAGCGTGGCCGCCGGATTGTTGGCGGCCGCGTAGCGGATCGAGTCCTGCTCCACGCCTCGGCTCGCACTCGCTTTGATCGCGGTCTTGCCGGTGCCGAAGAGGTCGTACGCCACGGAAATGCGCGGGTTGATGTCCTTCCAGTTCGGGACGTTCTTGACCTCGGGATAGAGGTCGCTGCGGTTGGGAAGCCAGGGATGCGGCTGCGACCTGAACTCGGCCGTGGACTCGTTCTGCATGTCGAGCCTGATGCCGCCGCTCAAGGTCAGGCGATTCATCGTCCAGCGGTCCTGGGCGTAGATGCCGAGGTTGCGATTGAGGTTGTTCTGCCACCCGGCGTTCGGTGCCTGAATCGTGACGAGGTTCGGCACGTATTCACGCGTGCGGTACCAGATGCCGCCGGTGGATTCGTTGTGGTCACCGCGCCAGAAGTGCCCGCGCTGCATATCGAACCCGATCTTCACGCTGTGGCTGCCGGTGACGTAGCTCGACGACACGGCGAAGCTCTGCGACGGGAGCCGATCGTCGAAGTCGAAGCCCTGCGGCGCTCGATAAATCAGCGGCCTGATCCCGAGCGTGCTGCCCACGGGACTTCCCTGCTCCTGGATAGAGATGCCGTTGATGCGATCGGGCTCGGCGATGATCGTGTCGGGGCTCGCGCCCGGTGCGACACCCGCCTCGAAGAGCAGACGGTTAGTGGCCGTGTACGTCCACTTGAAGGTCGACAGCTGCGTGTGCCACCTTGTGATGCGCACGGCCTCGGGCGCAGTGGTTCCGGCGGCGATGGTCCAGTGAGGGTCTGTCTTGACCTGGTACGCGTACCAGCCGGTCAGCTTCTGCTTGTCATTGATGCCCCACGTCACGCGCCCGTTGTTGTCGTAGGTGTCGGTCCCGCCGAACGCTTGTTCGTCGCGATTCTCCGCGCGGCGAATCACGGTCGGGTCCTGCGCGTAGTAGAGCTGCGCCAGGTAGAACTCGTTCGTGAAATAGCGCGAGGTGAAATAGAACCAGAGCTTGTCCCGCTTGATGGGTCCGCCGACGGCACCGTTGATGTCGAACAGCTTCTTCAGCGTGGTCGATGCTCCCGACACGCCGCGGGCCTCCAACCGGTCGGTGATGTTGCTCCCCTGGAGGCTGGGGGCCGAACCGCTCGTCAGCGCCGCTCCGTGGAACGTGTTGCCACCCGATCGCGGGATGGCGTTCATGATCACGCCGTTCGTGCCCGTCTCACCCGACTGGCCCGACAACTGCACGTCAACCTGGTCGAAGAGGAGCGGCGACAGGGCCATGTTCGTCACGTTCGAGCTGATGTACATATTGCCGATACGAAGGCCGTCGAAGAGCGACACGCCATCGCCTAAGAGGCTGCCGTGCGCCTGGACCGAGGCTCCGACCGAATCTCCAAGCACCCCCCCGACATCCGTGACGGATGCTCGGATCGCGGGCACGCTTGCTGCCAGCTGAATCCACGAGCCGCCCCCGGGTAGCTGCTTGATGATGTCCTGGGTCACCGACCGCGTCTGTGCGGCCGACTGCACGTCAACGATCGGGCTCTCGCCGGTGACCGTAATGGTCTCTTCGACGGCGCCTACGCGCATTTCTCCATTGATCGTGGAGGTAAAGTTCACCGACACCTCGACCGCCTCACGCTTGACCGTGTTGAATCCCGGCAGCGTGAACGACACGGTGTAGACCCCCGGAGGCAGGTTGATGATGGTGTACTGGCCTGAGCCGTCCGACGCGGCTGTCCGCACCTTCTCAATGAGGGCAGGGCTCGCAGCTTCCACGGTCACACCCGGCAGAACGGCTCCGGAGGTGTCCTTGACGGTGCCGGCGATACTGCCGTTCGCCTGCGCGAATGCGGCAGACGGTATCGTGAGTGCGACGATGGAGAGAAGTACCAACGTAATGAGCTTCCGCATTCTTCGTTTCCTCCGAGCCCGCAGTGTTGACGGCTCAGCAACATGGGCGCCCCCGGTTCGCCAGACGAATAGGATTTCTGAGCGCGAAACACGTATACGTCCTGGCGTGACTGGTGTCAAGGATGGTCCTGGACTGTCTTTGTGCGAATTCACAGTGCGTATTTCGAAAATATTCGTCGTTATCCGAAAAAATGACGATCGCCCTGCGGTGATTCTTCCACTTTGTTACCAATTTGTTGTCGTCTCGCGTCTATAATCCCGGTCACTTTCGCATGCCGAAAAAACAGAGCCGCACGTCGGCCGAGTTCGTGACCTCGCTCGAGCGAGGCCTCCGCGTCCTGCAGACGTTTTCGCGTGAGCACGCGCAATTGACCCTGAGCGAAGTGGCGGCGCTGACTGAGCTCAGCGCAGCCACCGCCCGTCGTTCCCTTCACACCCTCGAGATACTCGGCTACGTCGGGCGGGATGGACGCCGGTTTCTGTTGCGACCGAGGGTCCTCGCCATCAGCGCGGGCTACTTGGGCGCGATCAACACGACGGTAGTGCTCCAACCATTCCTCCAGGAGGTGGTTGGCGAGGTGGGGGGAAGCGCGTCGGTCACGATTCTCGATGAGCTTGAAATCGTGTATCTCGCCCGGGCGTCGGCGACTGGCGCTCTTCGCGTCACGGCGAGCGTGGGCACGCGGTACCCGGCGTACCCCACGGCGATGGGACGCGTGCTCTTGGCGTACCAGCCTGACTGGGCCCTCGACGCCTATTTCAGACGAGCGACGTTTCAGAAGCTGACCGAGTTCACGGAAACGAGCCCGGTCGCGCTTCGAGACATTCTGCGAGACGTTCGGGCGAACGGATTTGCGTCGATTCAGGACGAGCTCGACTACGGCATCGCGTCCGTCGCCCTCCCGATCTTCGGGAGGAGCGGTCGAATCGTCGCCTCGGCGAGTTGTTCCGACGTGACGAGCCGGTCGGACAAAGCGGCGATGGTTGCGCGACGTCTCCCCGTCCTGCAGCAAGCCGTTCGCCGCATCGAGAGCATGCTCGCTCAGCATCCCGAGCTCGAGAGCTCGGTCGAGTCGGTCATGTCAGACTCGGTTCAGCCACGGTCGGTCGCACGGATCGTCCGTGAGCCGGGTCGCCCCCGCAGTCCGCTGCGCGTGGCATCTCGCCCCGCACGGCGTCGCGGCTAGCCCTCCTACCGAAACACTGGTAGGCTGCTCAGGGCTCAGGGCTCAGGGCTCAGGCTGGGCTCGGGCTCAGGGCTCAGGGCTCAGGGCTCAGGGCTCAAGGCATAAGGCTCAATGCTGAAGAGTGTCGCAATCGTGGTCGCCCTTTCGCTCGGATCGGCAGTGCTGGTCCGAGCGGCCTATTCACCGCCGCGAACGCCGTGGGGACACCCTGATCTTCAAGGAATCTACTCGAATGACGATGAGACTGGAACTCCGATGGAGCGTCCAGCCGAGCTTCAGGGACGAACGCTTGCCGACATCACGCCCGAGGAACTGAAGAAGATCATCAAGGAGCGCAATGAGCGCTTTGTGGCCGGCGTCAGCGGCGATGAATTCGCCGGCGGTCTTCGGCCACCGACGCACTTGATCTTCGATAGCTTCGATCGCCAGAACAAGCGTGCATGGCTGGTGACGGATCCGAGCGATGGCCGGATTCCACGGAGAGCCGACGTCGTGCCCCGCCGGGTCGGCGGCGTGAGCACAAATTTCAATCCGAACGGGCCATTCAACAGCTGGCTCGACATGGGCCTCTACGATCGTTGCATCACGCGCGGTATTCCAGCCTCGATGATGCCTGCTGGCTACGGCAGCCGCTACGACATTACTCAAGGACCAGACGCCGTCGTGATCCGCTACGAGATGATTCACGAAGCGCGCGTCATTCCGCTCGGCCGACCGCGTCGAGCCGGAGCAGCGCGACAGTACCTCGGAGATCCCCGCGGTTGGTGGGAAGGCGACACGCTCGTCGTGGAGACCACCAACTTCAAGGCCGAGAGCGCACCGCAGGGAGCGACCGAGAAAGTCCGGATGATCGAACGATTCACTCGGGTGTCCGATGACACGCTCGAGTGGCGCGCCACGTTCGACGATCCGGATACATGGACGCGGCCGTGGACGTTTTCAATGCCGCTGACACGGGTTGATCAGACGCAGCAGCTTCACGAGTATGCGTGTCACGAGGGTAATCTCGCGATGCGCAACATCCTCAGCGCGGCACGCGCGGCTGACAAATAGATCGAAGGTCGTACCCGGAGGTAACGGAGGGGGCGGAGGCCACGGCATCACACGGAGCAACGGAGGAACGGAGGTTCAACTTCGGAAAAGATCCTGAAAGAGATCCTCCGTTTCTCCGTTCCTCCGTGTGATGCCGTGCTCTCCGTCCCCTCCGTTGCCTCTGCGTACCGTTAGTTCGTTCCCCTCGCGGCTGCGGCCTGCCCAATTGCCGCACGCAAGTCGGCCATCGTCGTCAAGCGCGGGCCATGGAGCGCCGCGATTTGACGCACGTCTAGCTTCAGTCGCTGGATGTTGTCGTTCAGGTTGACCGAGAACGGATTCGCGACGGCAGGTGCCGGTGCGTTCGCCGCGGCAGGCGTGTACGCGTCCCCCTCAACGAGGACCTTTTCCTTCGGGAGGTAGATCATCGCGAACGCGTCGTTGTGTCCACCGCCGGCGATCTGGTAGACCTCGATCGATCGGGCGCCATCGGTCAACACATGTTTGTCGGTGAACGTTTCGAACATGGCTGGCTTCGGCGCCTGCGCTAGACGATCAGGATTAAGCGTATGCGGCGCTGCCCACGCCTGCTCGTAGTACGCCTTGTTCATCTCATGCGTCACGATCGTCGCTCCTTCTGCGACGTAGGTTCGCATGCCGCCTGAATGGTCGAAGTGGACGTGCGTGTTGATTAGGTAACGAATCGGCTTGTTCGGGACGAGCTCCTTGGCCTTCGCAATCACCGCCTCGGAACGCGCCTCGTTTTGCGGCCCCTCGACCACGACGATGTGATCTTTCTGATCGACGACGAGGCTATGGTGGGTCCCGCCCGTCAGGTAATAGACACCGTCGGCAAGCTTCGCAACGGCCACCGTGACCGGAGGCACGGCCGCGCTCGCTTCGGCCGGCGCCGAGATGTCGGCCGGAGCGTTCGACTTCACCGCTGAAACGGTCAGGTCGAGCACGGGATGTCCGCCCTGGGTGCGCACGATGTGCGCGGGGAACATCACGCCGCCGAAATCGCGGTAGTCGGAATACGTGAACTCGACGGGTGTATCGCCGAGCACGGGGTTGTCGATCCACGTCTGGACCTTCTCGACCTGATTTTGCGCGTTGATCGTGCCCACGTACTTGTTCTTCCCAACCGTGAACGTCACCTCTGAACCAGCGCCGGATGGCGTCGATGTCGCCTTGTTCGCCACGGCCGCTTTGAGGAAACCTTGGGGCGTTGTCCAAATCTCCATGACGCGTTCTTCGACAGCCGCTGGCTGCGGCTGTACCGCGGGTGGAGCACCTGCCGGGCCCCCCATGTTCCAGGCGGCCGTGCCGCTGACGTACTGGTCAGGTTTCTGCTCGACGGGAGCCGGGCGGACGCGTCCCGGTTCGATCGTCTGCAAACGCGTCATCTGAACGCGTGCAGCCGGAGTCTGGTAGTTGATCGTCGCCGTGTAGCTGCTCACATCGAACTGCGGCCACGGAAGAGTTGGATTTGGCGCCTGCCCGAACTGATACCACTTTCCCGTGCCGGAAAACTCGATCGAATTCACCTGCGCTGTGCCGAGCGCCTGCCCGGCGGCCTCGAGCGTTCCTGCCTTAGGACCGCACGCGGCCGACACTATCGCCGCCGCGACCGCGATGGCCGGAATCGTCAATCTATTCATAGACCCCCCAGTTGTTGAGGCGTGTTTAAGAGAACGGAGGAAACGATCGGGGAGTATACGTTCCGTAGGTCAAAGGGCAAAGGGCAAAGGTCAGGGCAAAGGGCCAGGGCAAAGGGCCAGGGCAAAGGGCCAGGGCAAAGGGCCAGGGCAAAGGGCCAGGGCAAGGGCGAGGTCAAGGGCGAGGGTCGCGGGCATTGTCTCTGCCACTGAAGATGCGTCCCCAGAAACCTCGTTTGCTGACTACAGGCTCTGATTTGGGACCGAGGTCGTTGACCTCGCTGTCTTCGTCTCTCGCGATTAACCCTCCGCCGTGCAGAGGACAGAAGTCGACTGGCTCGGTGCCGCGAACGAAGTACTCCGAATAGACGGGCGAACCTGGCACCTCTTTGCCTTCGGCATCCACTGTCCGAACGTCACGACACGATTCCGTAGCCAGCTGGCCGCTGAGGCGGCAGATGGTCGCCGAGGTCACGCCGCTCGGTGTGGGGAACCATTCGGGCTTGTCCTTGCGCGTGGCCGCGATCATGAAGCGACCCCACAGAGGAACGGCGATCTCCCCCGCGTATCCACTATCGACGATCGTCTGTGGTTGGTCGTACCCGACCCACACGCCGGCAACGAGGCGGGGCGTGTAACCGATGAACCAGGCATCACGGTAGTCGTTCGTCGTTCCCGTCTTACCCGCGGCGGGCCGCAGAAATCCCACACGCCGCGCGGGCCATGCCGTTCCAGAATTGACGACGTCGGCGAGCATTGCCGTCATCTGGAACGCTGTGGTGTCGCGGAGCACGCGGTGGGTTGGCGGTGAGCTTGTGAAGAGCACTTCACCCTCCGCGGTCTCGACCCGACGGATCAATACCGCCTCCGGGAGGACGCCCTGATTGGCAAATGCTCCGTATGCGGAGGTGATCGACATGAGCGTCACCTCGCCGGATCCGAGCGCGAGCGACGGCACGCTTGGCACCAGTCCCATCCCGAGCTGCGCGGCGTAGCGCACGGTCGCGGAGATGCCGACGTCGCTGAGCATCTGCACCGCGGCCCGATTGCTTGACGTTCGCAGTGCCGTCCTCATCGTCATCGTCGGACTCAGGAGATGCTCGTCTTCGGGTATCCAGGCGCCTTCAGGCGTTATGGTGGGGTCGTCAAGGTTGCTGATGAGCATCGCCGGCGAAAAGCCCGCCTCGAGCGCCGCCGCGTAGACGAAGGGCTTGAACGCAGAGCCAGGTTGGCGACGGGCTTCGGTTGCACGGTTGAAGTGACTCTGGTTGAAGTCGCGGCCTCCGACCATAGCCCGAATCTCGCCGCTGCGCGGATCCAGCGCGACGAGGGCTGCCTGCAGTGGCTCGCCCCGTTCAGGGACATTGGTGTGGTTCCGTGCCTGTCGCTTCTCGATGTCCACGAGCGATCGCGCGACCTCGGCTTCCGCCGCCTGCTGCATGCTCAGGTCGATCGTCGTGTAGACCTTGAGCCCGCCCTGGTTGACACGATCGGATCCGAAGAGGCGCACCAGCGCGAGACGGACTTCCTCCTTGAAGTATCGCCCATACACCTCTCTGCGCCGGAGCGCATCCGCCAGCTGAACTGGCGAGCCGACGGCTTCTTCGTACGTCGCGCCATCGATGGCACGCGCGTCACGCATGGCGCGGAGGACGATGTTGCGCCGGCTGAGCGCAAGGTCTACGTTGACGGTCGGGGAATAGGTTGACGGGGACTTCAGCAGCCCGACCAGGAGTGCCGCCTCGGCATCATCGACGTCGGCCGCATGTTTGCCGAAGTAGCCGAGCGAGGCAGCTTCGATGCCGTAGAGGCCGTCCCCGAAGTAGACCTTGTTCAGGTAGTGCTCGAGGATCTCGTCCTTGGTGTAGAGCTTTTCCAGCCACGCCGCGATGACGACTTCGGAGACCTTGCGCCGCACGCTCTTGACGGGCGAAAGAAAGCTCTGCCGGGCGAGTTGCTGTGTGATTGTGCTGCCGCCTTGCGCCCTGCGACCTTCTTGCAGATTGTTGAGCGCGGCTCCGGCCAAGCGGACGTAGTCGAGGCCTGAATGGTCGTAGAACCGTTGATCCTCGAATGCAATGAGGGCTCGCACGACTTTCGGCGAGATCCGCTTGAGCGGCACGCGAATCCGCTGTTCCTTGAAGATCACGAAAGCTGGGCTGTCGCTGTTGTCGAACAAGACGGTCGCTTGCGGCATCATCGTGCCGATCGCTCGCAAGGCGGTCGGGTCCGGGATCCCCGAAACGACTCCGTAGAGGAACCAGGCAATCACGGCTGCGCAAGAGATAGCCGTGCCAAGGGCCGAATACAGCAACCAGCGATGAGTTTCGACGAGGCGAGTAACGCGAGTAACGACTGTCTCGACGCGGAGTTTCAGGGAACGGATTTCCGCTTCGAGCTCCTTCGTATTCACCCGCAGACGAACGGTCACGACGAACAGCGTGGCAACAGACGTGCCACGGCGTGTGGTCCGCGATGCTCCTGCTTTTCTACGGAAAGCTCATCCCGACGTCTACAGATGGTCGGGTCTTGTCATTCTTGCCGGTGTTGCAAGGTAGAACGGTCGACAATCAACGCTCGCCGAGCGCCGCTCGCCCTTGCGTAATGGCAGGTACGGTCGAGCGAATGATGTTCCACCCCTCCTTCACACGTCGGGCGACGTCATTGCCAGAACCAGCGGTGATTCCGCAGGCCACCTTGTGCGCCTTGCACGCCCGCAGGATCTGCTGGAACGCCGCTTCGAGCTCAGGGAGCTCGCCGTTACGCCGATCGAGCGCGACAAATCGGAGCCGGCTCCGAGGAACAGCGCACCAACGCCGGGAACAGACGCGATCGCATCGAGGTTCTTCAGGCCCTCGACCGATTCGATCATGACGACCGCCAGCAGGTCGCCATCTGGATTGAGCGGCCAGACGTCCGCATGACGTTCGTACTCGGCTGCGCTGAGGCCCCAGGCCCATGTCGCGCCAGCGGTTCCGTATCCGCGGATCCCGACCGGCTCCTTTCGTGTCGAGTCGCGTAGCGGCGGATAGCGCATCGTTTTTACTGCGATGAGTGCCTGATCCCGGGTATCGACGCCGTTGAAGATCACGCCCATCAAGCCGATATCCAGCGCCTGTTTCACCACCCATTGCGACTGGTCGGCTTCCGGCGGGAAGCGCGCGAAGAGCGCCACGTTCGGCTGGAGGTTTCCCTTTTTGATGATCGCGGCCTTGTCGATCATGCCGATCAGAAACGTGCTGAGCCCAGGGAAGTCGAGCGGGTTGTGCTCCATGTCGGCGTAGACGAAGTCCACAGGCGCACGCGCCGTCTCGCGGGCGTTGGCGAGCGACAGATCGCCGGTGATGAGGCCGTAGACAGTCTTGCCTTCCGCCAGTTTCGCGACAACGGGATTGAGGTGGACTCTCGCCTCCTGCGCCCGAGGCAGTCCGGGTGAAAGGGTGATTGCTGTCAGCACGGTTGCCGCCATGATCGCCAGTCGTATGCGCATCGCGAATCTCCTCGGACGGGATGCAAGCGTGAGGACCGCCTGCTACTTCTTCAACGCGGCGGTCCAGTTGAGCACCACCGTGATGGGCGCCCCCTGCCCTGCGGGCGTCAGTCGCTCGTTCACGAGAAAGCGCTGGCCATCGGCAGAGACGTCGTACGGGATGTCGATCGTCGAACCGCGATGGTTGGCAATGAGCGCGTTCGTTTTGAACAGTGTGCGTGGTGTTCCCGCTGAGAACGCGGCGCCGTCCGGACGAACATCGACGGCCATCACCGTCCCGTCCGCTGCCAGGTAGAACAGTTCCTTGCCGCTGCTGGCCCATCGCGGAAAGTTCCCGCCTTGCGTCGAGATTTGCCACTTCCCAGTCTGCTGAGGATACGGTTGCACATACACTTCCGGTCTTCCTGACTCAGTGGACGCATAGGCGATCCACCGGCCGTCGGGCGAGAACTTCGAAAAGTAATCCTGAAACCGACTGGTCACGACCGGCTCCGGCTTTCGATCGGCGCTCAGCGGAAGCCTGAGGATGTCTACACTTCCCGAGCGCGCTTCTCCGTAGAGGAGCGACTGCCCGTCGGGCGCCCAATCTTCGGGAAACTTGGTGGTGGGAGATTTCAAGAGGGGCTCGTCAGTGCCCGCCCCGCTCGACGATTTCCGATAGATGTTGAGCGCGTCGGCGTCGCGATCTGAGGCGAAAACGATGAAGTTCCCGTCACGCGACCACATTGGCGCGAGATTGTGCGCGGTGAAGGTCAGGCGTGTAAACGTACCACGCTCCTGGTCCAGCACCCAGATGTCACCACCCGTTGGCTCCTCGTGGCGATGGACGGCAAGACGCCGGTTGTCTGGCGACAGCGAAAGGCCGCGGTACTGACCCTGTGGCACCGCGACATGGCCGAGCGACTTGCCGGTGCGGTCGTACCACGTCATCTGCGTTTCGACGAAAGCCTCCCCGGTGCGATAGAGCAGGACGCCCGTGCTCGACGCGCTGAATGCCGCGCGACCAGTCGAGGGGATAGTTGCGAGACCGTCCGCGACTCGACTCGGCTCGCCGCTCAACGTGAAGTTCGTCTCATCAAAGCGTTGAGCCATCAATATGCCGTCACGATGGAAGAGCAGATACCCGGGAGGCGCATAGAGAGGCGAGGATGACGCCCGCAGCACTTGCACTCGCTCCTTTGAGTCCAGCGACCCGACGAAAATGAATCGGCTTTCCGGCGCTACGCCTCCAGCCATGTAGAGGAAGTGACGCCCGTCGGGCAGGAAGAACGGCCAGGCCTGAGCGATCTCTCCGCTCGCCTTATCCAACAGCGTGACATCAGTTGGCTCGCCGCCGGAGGCCGACACACGCTTCAGTGGTCCTAAACCGGTGCCGAAGACGATCACGCCATCGGCGTTCCACGTTCCTCCGGCAGTTCCCAGCGGCGTGTCGGCGACGTTTTGCGGCGACCCGCCCGCGATATCGATTCTTTTCAGCTTGCCCTGAGCAAAGAACCCAATATGGCGGCTGTCGGGCGACCAGAACGGAGCTCCCGCTGCCGCACCGTCGGTACCGGAGAGCGACCTCGCCTCAACCGAATCCAAGGGCCGCACAAAGAGTCTCTGCACGTCGTCTTGTGAGGTTTGCGCGACAAACGCGATGTGCCGGCCATCAGGCGAGACGGAGAGCTGGGTGGGGTTGGCCATCGGTGGAGTGGTCACCGAGAACCGAGTCTGCTCGGTCAGCTCCGGAGTGCGCAGATAACGAAGCGCAGCGAGCGCCGCCGCCACGAGCACCACGCCCAGACTGGCGGCCGCGATCCAGCCCACACGTGCGCGACCGCGAGACGGAGCCGCCGTCGCGGCCCCTGAGACCTGCGAACCTCCAGCCGCGATCCACTTCAGCTGCTTCATCACGTCGTGCGCCGTCTGCCAGCGATCGTCTGGCGCCTTGGCAAGACAGCCCTGGATTACGTGCTCGAGTGCGGGAGGGCTGAGCGGCTGGATCTCCGAGACGGGTCGCGGATCGCGTTCCAGAATCGAGGCCATCAGGCTGGCCTGGCTTTTTCCCTCGAACGCTTTCCTTCCGGTGACCATCTCGTACAGCACGACGCCCAAAGCAAAGATGTCGCTCCGTCCGTCTGCTTCGAGCCCCTCGATCTGCTCAGGCGACATGTACTGAATCGTGCCAAGGATGGTCCCCTGCGCGGTGAGATCGACGTTGCCCGTCGGCGCCTGGGACAGACCGGCCGGTGCGACGGGTTGTGCCTGCAGCTTCGCGAGCCCGAAATCCAGAAGCTTGATTCCTGTCGGCGTGACCATCACGTTGGCCGGCTTCAGGTCGCGATGGATGATGCCCTGACGATGAGCTTTGTCCAGCGCGTCTGCGATCTCGATTGCGTACCGAAGCGCTTGATCGGTCGGCAGCTGGCCCTTCTTCAGACGATCCGCGAGCGTCTCGCCTTGAAGGTGTTCCATGACGAGGAAGTCGACGCCGTTGTCATGGCCCACGTCGTGAAGAACGCAGATGTTCGGATGGTTGAGCGCCGCGATCGTCCGCGCTTCGCGCTCGAGGCGTTGGCGCAGCTCGGGATCGGAGGCGACCTGCGGCGGCAAGACTTTGATCGCCACGCTGCGGTTCAGACGCGTGTCGCGCGCGTGATACACCTCGCCCATACCCCCTGCGCCGAGCAGGGTGGTGACTTCGTATGGGCCGAGTCGAGTGCCAGTGGCAAGGGCCATGTTGACGTCCTTCCGCGCTACTTCGTCAGATCGATCGTGGTCGGCCAGACACTGCGGCAAAGCATACTCTCGGCGCCCTTGGGCTGCACGGCGCGCGTCGAGCCCGGCAAAGGGCGGTCCGCCACGCACGACGATGCCCCTCGCGGTCGTGTAACCACCAAAGTCAAGTTGTCGATATACTCCGTCCACAGCGGTAAACCGTCAGCAAGGGGGAGGTGCAAGATGCGCAGTCTACTGGTCGTCATCACCCTCGTCGTCACCGTCCTCCCGATTCAGGGCCAGCATTGGACGGCCCCTCGAACCCCGTGGGGCGACCCCGATTTGCAGGGCTACTGGCCGGGCGTGGAGATGCTGGGCGTGCCGCTGGAGCGCCCCTCCAACCTCGGAGAGAAAGCGACACTGACCGACGAAGAGTTCGCACAACTCCCGGCGGAGCGCCGGATTCCAAACGCGAACGATGCGTTCTTCGGAGAGTCGAGGGCCCACTGGAGGGAGTACGGCAAGCCGCAACGCCAGACTTCGTTGATAGTCGATCCGCCAAACGGCAGGCTCCCAGCGATGACGGCTGACGGTGCGAAAAGGAACGCTGCGCTTCCCAACGAAGCCCGCGGATCCCTCATCGGCCCGGAGAGCGCGAGTCCTGCGGCTCGATGTCTGTCACGCGGGGCTTTCGGCTCGATGGTGCCCATCGGCAACTCCAGCGGCAACCAGATCATCCAAGCCCCCGGCTTGGTCGTGATTCGCAACGAGATGATCAATGAGACGCGCCTCGTTCATGTGGACGGCCGCGCCCATGTCGGAGCAAAGATCCAAAGTTACCTGGGAGATTCCCGGGGACGGTGGGAAGGCAACACGCTGGTTGTGGAGACGACCAACTTCAACGAGCGTGGCGGCGCTGGCCCCAATCGTCTCTTTACTCGGGATGCGCGTCTAACAGAACGCTTCACGCGGATCGACGCGAACACCATCCGCTACGAAGCCACCGTTGACGATCCCCGGACGTGGACCCAGTCGTGGACCGCACGCTTTCCGCTGAAGCAAGACCCGAGTTACTACCTCTTCGAATTCGCCTGCCACGAAGGGAACTACCTGAGCATGACCTCGATGCTGGGAAGCGCGCGCTCCGAGGAGAAATGAGCTGAACTGGCCCCGGCCGGTGCGATTGAACTGACGCGGGTTGGTGCGATCCTGCAGTCGTTGTCGGTGCAACGCATCTGACGCGGGTCGGTGCAATGACCATCAAGCGATGCGGAATTGCACTAAAGAGAAACGTGAGATCACACCGACCCAGATTGCAGCATCGCACCGACGAGCAAGGCGGGATCTCCTTCACACGAACTCCCGACTCCCAACTACTACTTGTCCAACTCCCAAGCCACCCAGCCACCCAGCCACCCAGCCACCCAGCTACCCAGCTACCCAAACTGACCTCGGCTATCATGACTCATCATGCGCTTACGTTTTCGAGCGGCGACAGCGTGCCTGATCTGGGCATGTGTCTTCGCACACCCAGCAGCGGCGGCGGAGAGTTGCGACCGTGCGTGCCTGCGACAGATCCTCGACCAGTACATGGCCGCGGTCTTGAAACACGATCCGGGCGGTGCTCCACTGGCGGCCGCGTTTCGCTATACGGAGAACGCCATCGATGTGCGGGCGGGCGAGGGCATCTGGAAGACGGCGTCGGCACTCGGTGCCGTGCAACGTCGCTATGTCGATCCAGTCAACGGCATGGCTGCCTACTTCGGGTTGATCCAAGAGGGCGGCGACGGCGGTGTGGCGACCATGAGGATCAAGGTTGTCGATCGACGGATCACCGAAGGTGAGCTCGTCATCGGGCGCAAGGCAACTGGCGTCTACAGCCCGGAGGGGCTCATCGCCGAGCCGCCTGCCGATCGGCCCCTCGCCGGCGCGCGCCGCACATCGCGCGGCGACCTCGTCAACGCCGCGAACAGCTATTTCGAAGGGCTGCAGCTGAAGTCGCGCGACACCATCAAGGCGCAGGTCAACTGCATGCGTGTCGAAAACGGCGTGAAGATGACCGGGGTCAGGCCAGGCCGCGGCCAGGGCGCCGCGCCTGTTGACGCTGGCGACTGCGCCAACGTGTCCGGCATTTCGCAGATCGCCGAGGTCATCAATCGACGCTTCCCGGTCGTGGACGAGGAAGCGGGCGTCGTGGTCGGAATGGCGGTCTTCACGCGACCGCCCGGTGCGCGACGCGCGAACGGAACTCTATGGCCGCGGAATCTCTTGACTGAAATCTTTACTGTCGAGAACGGGCAGATCCGCACGATTCACGCGGCGATGCACTACCTCGAGCCGGAGGTTCCAACGGCGCCGGGGTGGACGGGCGACTGAGAGGTTCGACCGGGCCATCAGCTCAGCAAGAGCGTGAGGCCCGACAAACGCTACGCACATTTGTCACGGTCGTGCCTGGATTCGGTACGGCTGTGGGCCCGCACTCCGCTGAGATACCTCTCAATACGCTCGATCGACGCGGTGTGAATGTTGCACAGTCGCTCACGGCTCAGGCTCCCACCCCCCCAAAGAGAGTCGCTTTAGCAGTCCGCATCCACGTGTATGCGCAACTGAGAGGGAGCACTATGCCCGTCAGCAGAGATCGCAAGTTGGTCGGTTCCGCGCTAGCTTTTTTGTTACTGAGTCTGGGCGTCTCTGTCTGGTCGCAGGGGTTCCGCGACGACATTGGCGAGATATGGGGACCTCGCTACCACGGCCCCACTCCTCGATCGGCGAGGTTGGCGGAACTACGTTCGAAGGCCTCGACCGAAGAAATTCGCCGAGCCTCACGTGCCCGTGGCGCGCTCCGCCACTGGAACCAGGTGGCGATCGACGCGAGCGGCCTCGATCACACTCCGGTAGCGGAGGGCGAGAGCCGAGTCTTTGGAGAACAGGCGGGGCCAGGGCGATCGAGTCGGGCCATGGCCATCGTGCACATCGCGATCTTCGAGGCCGTGAACGCGATCGCAGGTGGGCACAAGAGCTACCTTCGTCTTCGCCCGGCACAACCAGACACGTCGATGAATGCCGCGATTGCACAGGCGGCGCACGACACGCTGGTCGCGCTCTTCCCATCTCAGGCTGACAGCCTCGACGAAGAGCTCGTGGCGGGATTGGACGGCATCAAGGGCGGACCTTCGAAAACGGAGGGCATCAACCTCGGTCGCCGCGCGGCAGCACGGATCCTCGAGCTGCGCCAGGCAGATGGATCGCAGCACGCCGAGCTCCAGATGGGTGACGATGAAGGGTTTTTCATTCCAAGTGAGCTGCCCGGATGGTGGCGCCAAGACCCTGTCAGCGAGATCCCAGTCGCCCTCGGTGCACACTGGGGTGAAGTCACCCCGTTTGTGCTGCGCTCAGCGGACCAGTTCCGGGCACCCGCTCCTCCGTCGATGGACAGCGACGAATACGCGGCCGCGTTCGAGGAAGTCAAACGCCTCGGGGGCGATGGTGTCATCACCGCTACTGAGCGAACGCCGGAACAGACGGAGATCGGCATCTACTGGGCCTACGACGGCACGCCAACCCTGTGTGCGCCTCCTCGCCTGTACAACCAGATCGCAGTGAGAATCGCTGACAAGATGGGGACGAACACGGTACAGCTTGCGCGGCTGCTGGCGCTGGTGAACGTGGCGATGGCCGATGCGGGCGTCGCGATATGGGAGTCGAAGTATCACTACCAATTCTGGCGCCCTGTGACCGGCATCCGCGAGGCCGACGAGGGCACCGGGCCCACCGAAGACGGAGACGGCAATCCGACAACGATGGGCGATCTCACCTTTTCACCTCTTGGTGCGCCAGCGACCAATTTGGCCGGACCAGGCCTCACGCCGCCAAACTTCACGCCGCCGTTCCCGGCGTACCCGTCGGGACACGCGGGATTCGGTGGTGCGCTCTTCCAGATCCTTCGTCGCTTCTACGGCACCGATCGGATCGCCTTCACGTTTGTCTCGGATGAGTTCAATGGCGTGACACGAGACAACGCCGATAACGTCCGTCCGCTCGTGAGACGGAGATTCGCGTCGCTATCTGAAGCCGAGGAGGAGAATGGCCAGAGCCGAATCTATCTCGGCATCCACTGGGCGTTCGACAAGACCGAGGGCATTGTTCAAGGGCGTCGAGTGGCGAACTACGTCTTCCGCAATCTGTTCACCGAGGAACGGTGAACGACTTGGTGCTTGGTACGACTTGGTGCTTGGTACTTAGTGCTTTGTGCTTCGTCCGTCCTTAGTGCCTGGTCCGTCCTCGGTCCCTTGTCCCTAGTGCGGGAATCAGACTGTCTGGGTACAGGACCTAGCACTAGGGACAACGGACGGACCAGGCACCAAGAACCAAGCACGAGGGACTGACAAGACTTCCTGGCTACTGCTCGAGCCGCGCCATCCAGTTCAGGACCATCGTAAACGGCGGCGGCGGACCAGTGCTGAGGCTCGTCCGCGCAAAGAGGAACCGATCGCCGGCCGGGCTGAGGCCCCACGATGAAAGCGGAGCGTTGCCGAAGAGGCGCTGTGGAGCGCCGTTTTGGAAACTTGTTCCGGGCTGAACGTCCACTGCGACCAGGTCTCCGGCCAGCGTAACGTAAAAGAGTCGCTTCCCGTCGGCGCTCCATCGAGGCACCATACCGCCGCTTGTCGAGATCATCCACTGGGCCCCTGCGGCGCCGGCCTCCGATCGGGAGTCTGATGAGAATGGGCGAACGAAAACGTCGGGGATCCCTCCTACTGCGTTGGCGACATACGTTATCCAACGCTGATCAGGAGAGAACTGGCCCAAACCTTCCTGGACTTCCGTGCTCAAGAACACAAACGGTTTCCGCTCGCCGGCGAGCGGCAGGATCCAGAGGTCATCCCGAGTCTTTGGACCGACGGAGGAGAACAGGAGGAACCGGCCATCGCGTGACCAACTGGTGGGGGTCTTGTTCTGATCCGATTTCAGCAGCAGGCGCTCCTCACCGCTGCCGTCGGCGTTCTTTTCGTAAAGGTCGATGCTGCCGCCCCGGTTGGCCGCAAAAGCGATCTTCGTGCCGTCCGGAGACCACACTGGGGAGTTGGCCAGCCGTGGATCGAAAGTCAGCTTCGTGTTGGCGCCGCGCGCCACATCCCTGACCCAGATATCCCGATTGCCCTGTGCGTCCGCCAGAGCAAAGGCTATCCGCTGCCCGTCAGGGGATAACGCCGTACCGGCATAGAGGCCTTGTTCCCCAACCGTACTCACGCTGCGGCCCGCAGCGTCGACCCATGTCAACTGGGGCAAGCCGGTTCCGCCCGCGCGATAGACGAGCGCCCCGTTGCGGGCGACGGACCAGAGGCCAGAGGTTGCCCCCGCGAAGGCGCCAACGCCGTTTGCGACCGCAATCGGGGCGGCGCTGAGTGTCGCCGCGCTCGTGTCAAACGGCTGCGCCAGCAGCGCCTCTTCCCGCTGCATCAGGAGGTAACTCTTCCCGGTGGTTTCGGAGGCCACCCACCACGCCTGCCGGTTGGTCAGCAGCAACGGCTGCAGGCTCTGCTCTTGCGGCTTCACGTCGAGCGACCCCAGATAGATGCCGGTCTTCTCCGCCGAGGCGGACACACGCAGGTAGAGGAAACGCCGGCCATCGGGCAGAAACTGTGGCCAGCGGTGGGCGGTTTCTCCGGGCGCCAGCGTCGTCACCGCGGTTGGCGCTCCGCCGTTCGATGAAACCTGCTCCAGGTTGCCGGCGTTCCTCGCATAAAGGATCACGCCGTCGCGACTCCAGGTGCCGCCCTGCACGAACGGGATACCTGTCTCGGCAACCGTTTGGGCCGGAGTTCCCGTGACCTCCGATTTCTTCAACTTTCCCTGCGCGCCGTAGACGACGAAGCGGCTGTCGTAGGACCAGAAGGGCGGAGGCGACAGGCCGATGATCCCTTCAGAGCCAGGCAGCGGCCGTACTTCGAGCGAGTCGATTGAGCGGACGTACATCCGGCTCACGTTGTCGGGGCCGAGCGCCGGAAAGGCGAGCCAGCGGCCGTCGGGTGAGATCGCGGCTTGAGTGCCTGCGTTGAACGTGAGGCCCTCCGGCTGAGGAATCTGCGAGCGCACTTCCTGGGCGACAGGGGGCGGCTCGCGAAGCAGCATCACGCCCAGCGCAATCGCTGCAAGCAGCAGCACCGCCGCGGCCGAGGGCCACAGCCACGGTGCGCGAGACTTGACTCTTGATGGCGCCTCAACCACGTCCTCGTCGAGCAGCAGCTTCCAGTCCGCGATATCGTGCAGTCGCTCGTCGGGGTTCTTCTGCAGACAGCTTCGTAGCAGCCGCCGTACGCGAGGCCGGACGCGCGTGAGATCAGGTGCCTCTTTCAGCACCGCGGCCAGCGTCTCCGACACGGTCTCACCATGGTGCAGCTGCATGCCCGTCAGCATCTCGTACAGCACCACGCCAAAGGCCCAGATGTCGGCGCCCTTGTCCACGGGCTTCCCTTTGGCCTGCTCGGGGCTCATATACGCGGCGGTGCCCAGCACGACGCCGGCCTGCGTCTCGTGCAGCGAGAGCGTGGGCGAATTGTCTGACGCAGCCATGGCCAGTCCGCCCACTTTGGCCAGCCCGAAGTCCAGCACCTTCACCATGCCGTCCGGTCTGATCTTGATATTGGCGGGCTTAAGGTCGCGATGGACGACGCCCTTGCGGTGCGCGGCCGCGAGCGCGTCAGCGATCTGCGCCGCCAGCTTGAGTGACTCCTCGAGCGGAATGGCGCCCGCTCCGATCCGCTCCGCAAGCGTCGGCCCTTCGACGAGCTCCATCACCAGGTAGTCGGGGCCCACGTCATAGAGCGTGCAGACGTTGGCGTGGTTCAGGGAAGCGATGGCGCGCGCTTCGCGTTCGAACCGTTCGGTGAAGCGCTCGGCGGAGGTCTTGATGGCCACCTCGCGGAGCACGCGCGTGTCGAGCGCGCGATACACCTCGCCCATCCCGCCCTTGCCGAGTGGGGCGATCACTTCATACGGTCCGAGCTTGTCGCCAGTCTTCAAGGGCATGACGCCACAGACGGTACTTGGTGCTTTGTGCTTGGTGCTTGGTCCGTCCTTGGTGGTTGGTCCGGCCCTTGGTGCCTGGTTCTTGGTGCGAGCCCGGCGTGCCGCGCCACCGCACCGCGGACCAGCGACGGACTTAGGACCAAGGACGGACCAAGCACCAAGCACGAAGGACCAAGCACCGATCTAGTTTCCACTGAGACTCCCCGGCCACGGTGAGTTCATGTGATATGTCGCTGCAGGCCCGATCATCTCTACGCGGCGGATCTTTCCACCTTCAATGAGGAACGCCTCGGTGACGAGGATGCTGCCGGGACGGTTGAAGCCTGGGTACTTGTGTTTGGTGCCGTCCGAGAGCGTGCCCTCGTTCACGGTGCCTTGGTCGAACGTGGCATGCGCCCACACCACGCCGCGCTCGCCGTCGATCAGGGGGTAGCGGCGATGGTGAATGTTCTGCACGACGTAATACAGACCCATCTTGAATTGCGAGAGGCAGTCCATTGCGAAGAGGTTGATCGTTCCCGGCGCCTCGTTGGGTGGTCGGGGGACGTTGGTTGTGGCCGATCCGTTTTCGATCCGATGGCAGTCGTTGGTGAACGGATACGTGCCCGTGCCCTGAATCCCTTTGCCGTCGTTCTTCTGCAGGCCGGTGAAGTAACCGTCGGCGACAGAGATCATCTGCTGGCGCGAGAGCCGCTGAGCGGCCGGAATGGATTTGAACCACATGTCCTCGGCCTTGCCGGCCTTGTCCACGGCCTCGATGTTGTTGGGTCCGCCGCCGCCAGGGCGGAAGTACACGGACTCGATCTCGGTGATGCGGCCCAGTTCAACGCGCAGCCGCAGGCTCACCAGCAGCGTCGTCCCGGCTTCCTTCATTGTCCCCATGAGCGCGACCTGGCCGAAGTCAGGGTCCGCGAAGATGTGCTTGTAGTTGCCGACACCAGCTGCGGTCTTCCAGAAGCCATCGCCCACTTTGAGCACCTGATCGTTCTCGGTGTACATCACGTCTTCCGAGAGCGGCAGACGCTTTGGGTCGTGCGCGACGACCGCGGCCAGGTATTGGTCGATGAGACCTTCGAGACACGCTCGATCGCAGTTGAGCGGGATGGGCCCGGTCGAGCCGTTCACATGAGCGACGAAGGCACCGCCAATCAAGGCAGCTGCGACCGCAAGAGCACCGAGCGTTGAGCGCATGGAGGACCTCCTCATAGTGCCGGGATTCTATCGCCGAATCGCCGCCAACAACCATTTCTTGACGGCGGTCGCGTTCGGGACCCACGATGACACGAGTGGGTTCCGTGCTCGCCAGGGTCCTATCATGGACGCGTGATGCGGGCTGACTGCGAAGTAATGGGAAGCGAGGAAACGATGGGGCGATGGATCTGGGTCTTTGCACTCGCCGCGTGGGCGTGCGTGGCCCCCGCTGCCGCGCAGTCGACCGAAACGCTCGCCATTCGCGGACACGTGCAGTCGTTGCACATCTATGGTGTTCGCGGACGCCCCTCCGTGATTGTCTCGAGCGGCGACGGCGGCTGGATCCACCTTGCGCCCCACGTCGCCGACGTCCTGGCGGGCAAGGGCTACTTTGTGGTTGGGTTCGACGTGAAGGCCTACCTAGAGAGTTTTACGTCTGGGCGCACGACGCTGCGGCCGGAAGACGAACCAGCGGACTTCAAGCTGCTAGCCGATTTCGCGGCGCGCGGCAGCACTCGGCGTCCGATTCTCATCGGAGTTTCGGAAGGCGCCGGGCTCTCCGTGATGGCAGCGAGCGATCCCACAACGAAGGCGTCTATCGGCGGAGTCCTTGGTCTGGGCCTGCCCGACGTCAACGAGCTGGGGTGGCGGTGGAAGGACGCCCTGATTTACGTAACTCATGGCGTCCCGAACGAGCCGGCGTTCCGCACGAGAACACTCGTTGCCCGCGTCGCTCCGGTCCCCCTGGCGGCCATTCACTCGACCAAAGACGAGTTCGTGCCGCTCAGCGAAGTGCAGCAGATCTTCGCTGCGGCGCGTGAGCCGAAGAGATTGTGGGTCGTGAGTGCCTCCGACCACGGCTTTAGCAACAATCTGCAGGAGTTCGATCGACGCCTCCTCGAGGCGCTCTCGTGGATCGCCCAGCACGCGGCCAGCCGCTAGCGCGAGACTCACAGGTCGCTTTGATTTCCTTCCAGGACATTCTCCAGGCTCACCGGCGAATCGAGGGCGTCGCGCATCGCACGCCTGTGCTGACCTCCCGGCAATTCAACGACATCGCTGGTTGCGACGTGTTCTTCAAGGCCGAGAATCTCCAGCGCGCCGGAGCGTTCAAGTTTCGCGGCGCATACAACAAGATCGCATCGCTTGAAGAGGCAGATCGCCGCCGAGGTGTTCTGGCGTACTCATCAGGCAATCACGCGCAAGCGACGGCCCTCGCAGCCAAGTTGTTCGGCGTTCCGGCCGTCATCGTCATGCCTCACGACGCGCCGCGGATCAAGGTCGATGCCACGCGGGGCTACGGCGCTGAAGTCATCTTCTACCATCGCTACTCCGAAAGCCGCGAAGACACTGGCACGCGAATCTGCCAGGAACGCGGGATGACTCTGGTTCCGCCGTTCGATGATCCACTGATTGTGGCTGGGCAGGGCACGGCCGCACTCGAGTTGTTCGAAGAAGTGAAGGAACTGGACTTCCTGCTCATCCCCTGCAGCGGCTGTGGACTACTGGCCGGTTGCGCCATTGCGACAAAGCATCTCCACCCGTCTACACGTATCTTTGGCGTCGAGCCCGAAGCAGGCAACGACACTTGGCAGTCCATGCGTAAGGGCGAGCGCGTCGAAATCGAAGTGCCAAAGACCATCGCGGATGGTTTGCAGACTCCATCCCCAGGCAAGCTGACCTTTCCCATCGTCAAGGAGCTTGTCGAAGACATTCTGCTCGTCAGCGACGAAGAGCTGATTGCGACCATGCGGTTCATCTTGGAACGTATGAAAACGCTAGTCGAACCTTCCGGGGCTGCGGCGGCAGCCGCAGTACTGCATCGAAAATACGATTTCACCGGCAAGCGCGCCGGCGTCATCCTGTCAGGCGGCAACGTGGATCTGACGATCCTGTCCAGTTAAGCTTCCACGATTAGACGAGAAGGAGGCCCAGATGCGTCGAGTGTCGTGCGCTGTAGCGTTGGTGGGAGTCCTCATGGCGGTGGCGCTCTCGAGCGTCGTGCAAAGCCAGGGTGGTATCGCGAGCGCTCCCGCGAAATTCCTCGCGCCCTCGACCCAGGTGGTCGCGATCCGGGCCGGCCGTCTCTTCGACAGCCGTGCCGGCACGCTGCTCACGAATCAAATCGTGCTCGTGCGCGGCGACCGCATCACCGACGTGGGTCCATCGGTGCCGATTCCTTCCGATGCCCGCGTCATCGATCTGAGCAGCGCGACGGTGCTTCCCGGCATGATCGATGCGCACGTCCACGTCTACCCGCCGGACGAGTTGTCGGAGGCGACGCGAACGATCGTTGCTGTTGCCAATGCGCAGGCGGACCTCGACGCCGGCTTCACCACCGTGCTGGACATGGACTCGCGCGGCGGGTTCGGCACTGTCGATCTCCGCAACGCAATCAACCGAGGCGTCGTGCTCGGGCCGCGCATGCAGGTGGTGGGGCAGTCTCTCAATCAGCGCGCCAGCAGCCCGTATCCGTCGTTCTTCGAACGCTTCGTGGACCGTTTTACAGAGAGCAAGAATCCCAACTCGCCGTGGCTTGGACGCGCGGCCGTTCGCGAGGCCAAGCTGCACGGCGTCGACTGGGTCAAGATCTACACGACACAAGACTTCGTCGGCGACGAGTTGAGCGTGTTCAAGCCCGACGGCACGCTGGTGAATAGCCCCTCGCTCACCGAGGAAGAAGTCATGGCCATCGTGGATGAAGCGCACCGGCTCGGGCTGAAGGTCGCGTGCCACACGTACGGCGGAGAGGGGCAGCTCAGTTGCCTGAAAGCCGGTGTCGATGCGCCGAACCATCTCACCGATCTGGACGATGCGTCGTTGAAGGTGCTGGTGGCGAAGAAGCTGCCGTTCGAGCTGACGGTGGACGATCTCGTCGCGCTCGAGGCCGGCGACCTACGGCGGACGGGCGGAAAGAATAGCCGGTTGAAGATGGCGGAACAGGCGTTCAGGAAGGCGCGCGCGGCGGGGGTGCCGTTCGTCTTCGGGAGCGGCGCGACCTCGGCCGAGATTCCCCATGGCAAGCAGGCGGACCAGTTCGCGTACTTCCTAAAGTGGGGTATGACGCCGGTGGAAGTGCTGCAGATGCCCTTTCTGCCCACGGCGGCGATGCTGAACTACAACTGGGTCGATCAGATCGGAAGCGTAGAGAAGGGGAAGTTCGCCGACCTGATTGCGGTGACCGGAAACCCGCTGACGAATGTCAGCGAGCTGCAGCGCGTGCGGTTCGTGATGAAGGGAGGACTAGTGGTGAAGAACGAGATCGCGGGCCGCGGGACATTTTGATGGTGATGACGATATCGCCGCAAGAAATCGATCTCCGCCGACTCTGGTGGGTCGGCCCGCTAACCGTCCTTGCTTCGGTCGTGGCCGTGCTCTGCGTACGAGTCGTCGCGTTCGCCACGCTCGAGCTTTCTGCCGAGTTTCCCCCGCTGTCATGGTCTGGGCCCATCATCTTCACAACGGTGCTGGTGAGTATGGGCGTAATGGTTTTCGTGATGGTCGCGCGCATGTCGCCAACGGCGATTCGAACATATCGCCGAATTGCGCTCGTCGCGTTGCTGCTATCGTTCGTCCCGGATTTCTTCCTGCCGGGATCGGCTCCTGGCGCGACATGGCCAGCGGCGGTCGTCTTGATGGTGATGCACGTCGCGGCCTGGTTGCCGACCGTGTTTCTCCTGACGAACCCCGCGATCGTTGCAAAACGTCGCCACTAATGGCTTTTTCACTTTAACGGGCCACGGAGGCACAGAGACACAGAGAGTGTTGGCTTGGTTCCTCTGAGTCTCTGCGTCTCTGTGGCTGCGTGACCGCAAAAACGCCGAGACGGTCCCGCTCAGCGTATTTCGAGCTCGACGACATACGAGTCGCCTGTTCCCAACCCGACGAGGTGGTGGGATTCGCCCGGTGGGATGAGCACCCACTCGCCTCGCTCGGCGAGCTGCTTCAGACCGACCGGTGCCGGCGCGCTTGCCTTGGCGTCGCGGTCTGACCCTTCTGCCAATACTTTCCCGCTGATGAGGACTGCGATCGTGGGCACCGTGTGCAGGTGCGAGGTCTGCGTTCTCCCGCGCACGAGTCGCACATCGTAGGCTCTGAATGCTCTCGACTCGATTGCCAGGCTGGTGGCGATTGCCGACAGTGGAGCAGCGGTTGTCCAACCGCTCCGCCGCAAGTTCTCGACGGCGAAGAGGTGGTAGGGACTGTCGCCAACGTTCTCAATGCGGTGACGATCGGGCTTGCCAGTGTATTCGGCGACCCCGGCGTTACCAAGCGGCCGGCGAGGACGAACCTGACTCCAGGGCTGACCTGGCAACTGTATGCGCGTGTCAGCTCCACCAGTCATCGACACTGTCGCGATATCGAAGTCGTGTGAATGGTCGAGCGTGGAGTCTTTTGGAGGAATGATCACATCGAAGATACGGAACTGTGCGTTCTCGAACACGACACGATGCCGCGGCTCCTGAGTGACCGGGACCTGGGCAGAGGCAACCGAGGCGACACTCGGGGTTGGGGTTTGGCAGGCGAAGTTCTTTGCCTCGTCGATGCTCCCCGATCCCTTGTACTGTGCGACTTGCGGATACGGGCACAGCGGTCGAGTTCGAACCACCTTGTCGTCGGTGAGCTTCGACGCGAGAATCTCAGCCGGGGCCTTTCCGTTTTCGCGCCACTCCTCGAGGGCCGTAAGCGTGTCGAACACATTCGGGCCCTCCCCGCCTCCGCAGTGACCCATGCCCGGCGCCATGTAGAGCCGCACCGAGCGGTCGATCTCGGGAGCGCCGATCGCCTCGACCAGCCGTTTGTGGTAGTTCGTTGACGAGCGCGGCGGGACGTTGGTGTCGCCCCAGCCGTGATAGACGAGGAGCTTCCCGCCTCGGTCCAGGAACGGCTTGATGTTCGGCGATCGCGCGTTCAGCGTGCCGCCGTCCGCCTTTCGCGCGAGATCCAAGTGCTTGGCGACATCGAGCGTGCGGAAGTCCCAATCTGCATCCTTGAACACCACGTACTTGAAGAGATCGTCGGACATCCCCAGCGGCCTTGGACCTCCTGCATTCACGGTCCAGCGTGGCTCGCTTCCGGGCTCGACGCCGGGAAACACTTCCTCGCCGGTGTTGGGATTGACCACGGGCGCGTAGATCTTCTTTGCGGCCTGGACCTGCGGAGCTGTCAGACAGTGTGGAGCATCGGCGCCTGTGCACGCGATTACGGCGGGATCGAACGTACAGCGCATTGGGTCGCTGATCAGTCCATCACGCAATCCGTCGCGCGCGTCGCACGCCTCGAGCGCGGCCTGGTGCAGCACACCGAGCTTCGCCGGCGGGATGAAGCTTGCCGCATCGCGGTGCGTGGCCACGGACGCCGAGACGAGTTGGAAGCTCTGGTCGGTCCGGTTGTATCCCGGTGCGCCTGCGATGATGCCGTCGAAATCCTGCGGAAAGCGCTGCGCCTCCATGAAGGCCTGGCGCCCGCCGCCAGAACAACCGACGAAATACGACAAACGGGGAGCCGAGCCGTACGCGGTGGCTATTGTCGCCTTGCTCTGCACGGCCGTTTCGTGAACGGCGCGGTAGCCGAAGTCGATCAGTTTTTCGGGATGGCCGAGGGCAAACTGCGCCGTGTCGCCCACGTGCCCGGTGTCGGTTGATGACACCGCATATCCGCGACGCAACGCCGTTGCAAGCGCCGCGTATTGAATCGACCCACCCCAGCCGCCGTTGCCGACCTGTTGGAACTTGCCGTTCCATCCCGACAGCGGCAGCCAGACTTCGGATTTGATGTCGGAGTCAGACGAGGGGGTCAGCGTCAGGGCCACACGGCAGAACGCAGGCAGATCCGTCTGCGCAGCGGGCGGTGCGTTCGCGCCAGACGCCGCAGGAGGGACGAACGAGCCGGATGTCACAGGTTGCGCGAGCGTGACCCTGGCATTCCGCAACTCGAGCGAGGCGGCCAACCGCTCGCACGCGGCAACATCCATCGACGCCTTCTGCGCATGGATCAACGCACCGCAAGACACAGCACACGCGAGAGCCGCGAACATCTTCATAGTCACTCCAGCCCGACGCGGTCGCGTCGCCGCCTGAAACCATAGCACGGCAGCGCGGGCGGCGGAGCTGGCGCGGTCCCTGGCCACGCGCAGCGAGAGGAATCTGACCGCGCCCGAACCTATCTCGTGGGTTGTGGCCAGAGTCGAATCGCGTTTAATACCTACGTGTGGACGTGATGGAGGCTACGAAGGCGCGCGGCCGTGATCCTCGCGCAGGTGGCGCTCGAACACCTGAATCAGGATGTTCAGATTGGAGTCCACCGTCTTGATGTGCTCGCCCAAATTTGTCAGTTGCTCGTCAGTGCGCTGCTGCGCCGAGGCGAGCTGGCCGACGATGCTCGTCAGCCCGATGAGCCCTTCTGTCAAACGGTCCGTCTTCGCAGATAGTCTTTCGAGGTTCGCATCCCATCGCGCCTGGTTCGCCGCTGAATCTGCAGCGAACTGCGCCTGCTGACTGAGCAGAAACTGCACCGTCCGCTCGATCTCCTCCGGAGACATCGGCTGGAATTCCACGAGGCTCCCTCCCTTTCCGCCTGCTAGGGCCATTATGCCATCGTCCTTTGGAGGACGACGGGAGCAAGCGGTGAGCCAGATCGGGCCCGCCTACACCTTCTTCGTGTCGAGTACCGCAGTCATCCGCTTGAGTGCGACCAGCCGGTAACTTCGTTCGACGAGTTGGGCCACCTGGCGCCAGTTCAATGGACCGTCGGCCCACTCGCTCACCCATTGCCCACGGCCGTACGGTGTGACGAAGAACTCCTTGCGACGAAGCAGCAGGTCAACGTCGGTGCCCTCAAGACGGAACGCGATCGATGGCCGTCCCTTCACCTGCTCGAACGCAATGAAGGTCTTCTTGCCGGCGCGAAAGTTCGGGTGGCCCCATGAAGAGGCTTCGCTCGTCTCGGGCAACGCCAGGCACAGCCCCCGAAGACGTGTGAGGACACTCGATGCGGATGTCATGGTCGCAGGTTTGGCATGAGACGCCTCGCGTTCCCCTCATGGATTTTTGAGAAGTCGGCTGGCGGCAGATCGAGGCCTCGCATCACCTGAAGCGTTTCCCGAATGTAGATCCCCGGTTGAGGCTCAAAGGGGCAATCGGACGCGAACAACACGTGGTCGGCCCCGAAAAAATCAATGCCGCACTTAGTGGCCGCAGACGATCCGAACTCGGCCGTATCCGCATAGAACATCTTGAAGTAGTCGAGCGGTCGCTTCTTGAGCGACTTCAGCAGCGCGAAATAGTCCTCGTCCGACGTGCGCGTTCCGAGTTGATCCCAACCGTGGCCGACCCGGCCGGCGAGGTACGGAATGATGCCGCCGAGATGATGCGTCACCACCTTGAGGTTCGGCCAACGATCGAACGCTCCGGAGAAGACCAGCCGAGCCATGGCCGTGCTCGTTTCATACGGCCAGCCGAGCGTCCACCAGATCTCGAATTTCGACTTCTCCTCCGTTCGATAGTCGGCGGAGCGCTCGCTGCGAGCCGGGTGCAGGAAGATGGGAATGTTCTCGCGGTGGATCAGATCGAACACCGGCGCAAACTCCGGCCGGTCCAGCGGTTGACCCGCGGCGTTCGAATAGATCTGAACGCCCGAGGCGCGCAGATCGACCGCGGCCCGTTGTATCTCTTGCACCGCGGCGTCGGGGTTGTTCATGGGCACTGCGGTAAGGAATCCGGCGAAACGGCTTGGATGAGCATCCACGAGCTCCGCCATCCCATCGTTGGCGACGCGCGCGAGCTCGGGGGCAAGATCCGGTGCCGCGAAGGTCTCAATTGGGGGCGAGCCGAGCGAAATGACCTGCCGGTAATCCCCGAACTCGTCCATCAGACGAAAGCGGGCGTCGAGCTCGCAGAGCGGCTTGACCTTCATCGAGCGCCTGAACATCCCTTGATCAGGCGCGTGTTCCAGAAACTTCTGAAGGTACCGCGGGGGCATGAAATGCGTGAAAACGTCGAGAGTGGGCACGGGGGGATCCTACCCCAGGGGCGCTGAGCAAGCCGAGTTCGCAGAGACAACCTCGCGCAGAGAACGCAGGGGGGCAAAGATACGCAGGAAATATCGCGCAATCTGGACACCTAGATCCCGTTGCTTGACCGCAGCCGACCGCCTAAGATCCGTAAGACAGAATGACCCGAGTCACCTCAGCACGGGCACGCATCGCTGCCGGCGGCGCGATGGTCGCGGTCTGGCTTGCGACCCTGTGGTTCGGCGGTGGCCACGCTCTCTCCGCCGAGTCCCAAGGTCAGACCGCAGGGACCGTCTCGGCCGAGTCTGGACGCGCGCTTTTCTCCACGTACTGCCTCACCTGCCATACCCAGCGGCTCAAGGAACGGGGCACGGTCCCCATAGCACTCGACAACCTGGATTTCTCGAATATCGGCGCGAACGCCGATGTGTGGGAAAGGGTGGTGCTGAAGATGCGCGCGGGGGTGATGCCGCCGGCCGGGATGCCGCGTCCAGACAAAGCGGCCCACGACGGGTTTGCCGCGTGGCTCGAGAGGGAGCTCGATGAGGCATCTGCCGCGAACCTGAATCCAGGCAGAACCGAGCCCTTCCACCGCTTGAATCGCACCGAATACCGCAACGCGGTCCGCGACCTGCTCGACCTGGACCTCGACGTGTCCGCGCTTCTGCCCTCAGACGATGGGAGCTATGGGTTCGACAACATCGCTGGCGTGCTGAAGATGTCGCCAACGCTGATGGAGCGATATCTCTCCGTCGCGCAGAAGGTCAGTCGCCTGGCCGTCGGCACGCCGGTCGTCACGCCAAACATCGACTTCTTCCGCGTGAACGACGATCTGCCTCAGGACGTTCAGTTGCCGGGAATGCCGTTCGGAACCCGCGGGGGAACGACCATTCACTACGCCTTTCCAATGGACGCGGAATACGAAATCCGCGTGAGGCTCACCCGCGACCTGAACGAGAGCCTCCCCCTGTATATAGATCCCCAGCAGCTCGAGATCAGCATTGACGGCGAGCGGGTCGGCGGGTTCACGCTGCCCGGCGTCGCTCAGCCTGCTCCCCGATCGCGGCCGCAAGCCACACCGCCGGAATCGGAACCGAATTCTCAGCCCTCGCAGGAGCCTGCGCAACGGCCTGCGATCTCGCAGATCGCTCAGGGGTTGCGGCTCTCACCGCGTGAGCGGGAAGCTCGCAATCACGCCGATGACAACTGGAACCTTCGAGTTCCCGTCAAGGCAGGGCAGCGCGAGATCGCGGTGACATTCATCAACAGAACGTCGGCCCTCGACGAGACCACGCGTCTGCCGTTTCTGCGACCGTATCCGGGGGGCGTGAACATTCCAGAAACGAGGCTGGGGGCTTACCTGCGGAGCGTGGAGATCAGTGGCCCGCACGATCCCAGCGGACCTGGAGGGTCGGCCTCGCGCCGCCGCATCTTCACCTGCCGCCCGCCCTCGCGTTCGGTGCTGCGGCAGGCGAACCCCTCGGAGGACGAGACGTGTGCCAAAAGCATCCTGGCAACGTTGGCACGCCGCGCCTACCGGCGGCCTGTAACCAGCGCCGACGTCGAGCCACTCCTTGCGTTCTATCGTGAAGGCCAGGGTCAGGGAGGCTTCGACGCCGGAATCGAACGCGCCCTCAGACGATTGCTCGTCAGCCCTGAATTCCTGTTCCGGGTCGAGCGCGATCCGGCGGGCCTTGCCTCGAACGCGTCCTATGAGATAAGCGATCTCGAGTTGGCGTCGAGGCTCTCGTTTTTTCTCTGGAGCAGCATCCCGGACGACGAGCTCCTCGACCTGGCTGCGAAACGGCAACTTCGGAGTCCGGCGGTGTTGGCCAAGCAGGTTCGTCGAATGATTGCCGACGCTCGCGCGGACCAGTTCGTGACGAACTTCGCGGGGCAGTGGCTCTTTCTGCGGAACCTCCCGGCCACGGGGCCGGTTCAGAGTGTGTTTCCCGATTTCGACGACAGCCTGCGGCAGGCCTTTCAGCGGGAAACAGAGCTCTTCTTCGACAGCATCGTCCGCGAAGACCGAAGCGCGCTCGACCTGCTCCGCGCAGACTACACGTTTCTCAACGAGCGCCTCGCTCGCCACTACGGCATCCCGAATGTAAAGGGCAGTCACTTCCGGCGGGTGATGTTGGGGAAAGACAGTGCTCGAGGCGGCCTGCTCGGCCAGGGAAGCATTCTCACGGTGACGTCCTACCCAGACAGAACGTCCCCAGTGGTTCGCGGCAAGTGGATCCTCGAAAACCTGCTGGGGACGCCACCGCCACCGCCAGTGCCAAATGTTCCGCCGCTCAAGGCGACGAGCGCGACCGGAATCGTACTCTCGATGCGCCAGCGGATGGAGCAGCACCGCGCGAATCCAACGTGTGCCAGTTGCCACGCCATGATGGATCCCTTGGGTCTGTCGCTTGAAAACTTCGACGCGGTTGGAAAGTGGCGGACTCTGGGCGAGGGTTCGACGCCGATAGACGCGTCTGGCAGATTCCCCGACGGCACGGCGTTCACCGGTCCTACCGGGCTCAGAGAGGGGCTGCTCCGGTCAAACCGGTTCGTGGCGACGCTCACCGAAAAGATGCTGACCTACGGACTCGGGCGCGGGCTCGAGTATTACGACGCTCCGGCAGTGCGGGCAATTCTTCGAGACGCCTCTCGCGACGACTACCGGTTTTCGTCGCTGATTCTTGGTGTTGTGCAGAGTGCGCCCTTCCGCATGCGGAAAGCGCCGGAGTCGTTAACCACGAAGGTCACGAAGCGCACGAAGGATGCCAATTTGGAATAGCCGTGGTTGAGGCGTGGTTAAGGAATAGCTTCTATGTTCATGACACAAATGGCACTTCCCCGGCGGACGTTCCTTCGTGGTCTGGGCGCGACGCTCGCGCTGCCGCTGCTAGACGCCATGGTCCCCGCGCTTTCGGCGATGGCGCAGAGCGTGGCGAACCCTGTTCGGCGGCTTGGGTTCGTCTATCTTCCGAACGGCGTCGCAAGAAACTTCTCGGGGATCAACTATTGGACGCCCACCGGCGAGGGATCCTCATTCGACTTGTCGCCGATTCTCAGCCCCCTCGCGCCGTTCCGCGACCGGCTGCTCGTCGTCAGCGGCCTGGCGCAGCATCAGGCCGATGCGTTTGACGACGGCGCCAATGGCGACCATACGCGGGGAACCAGTTCCTGGTTGACGGGCGTGCACTGCAAGCGCACTGAGGGCGCTGACGTGAAGAACGGAATCTCGGCGGACCAGATTGCGGCGGCCGAGCTTGGAAAGGGCACCGCGCTTCCGTCGCTCGAGCTGAGCATCGACCTCAACTTCCTGGCCGGGCAGTGCGAGAACAGCTACAGCTGCGCCTATCTGAACACGCTCGCGTGGCGGACGCCCACGGCGCCGCTTCCGACCGAGAACAACCCGCGGATCGTCTTCGAGCGGCTGTTCGGCGACGGAGGAACGTCGGTTCACCGCCTGGCTCAAGCAAAAGAGAACCGCAGCATCCTCGACTCCGTCATGGACGATCTCGCACGTTTGCAGAAAAGCCTTGGCCCTGCGGACCGAGCGACAGTTGGCGAGTATCTCGACGCTGTGCGCGAGGTGGAGCGACGAATCCACACCGTGGAGACACGCGGCCCCGAGTCGGAACTGCCCACGTTGGATCGCCCGGCAGGCATTCCCGACAGGTTCGATGAGCACGTCAAGTTGATGTACGAGCTGCAATGGTTGGCGTTCCGCGCCGACATCACACGCGTCACGACGTTCATGTTGGGCCGGGAGCTGAACTTCCGCACGTATCCCGAGATCGGCATCAACGAGGGCCATCACGGGCTCTCGCATCATCAGGACAATCCGACACAGCTCGCCAAATATGCCCGGCTGAACACGTACCAGACGGAGCTATTCGGCTGGTTCCTGGAGAAGCTGCAGTCGACGCCCGAAGGGGACGGCACGTTGCTCGATCACTCACTCTTCCTGTATGGCGCGGGCCTGAGCAATCCGAACCTGCACGCGCACTACGACCTGCCACTTGCACTCGTCGGCGGCGGAGGTGGAACGGTCAAGGGCGGCCGCCATCTCGTATACCGCTCGGAGACGCCGATGACCAACCTGCTGCTTAGCATGCTGGACAAGGTCGGCGTTCGAACGGAGACGCTCGGCGACAGCACTGGACGCATCCCGATCGAACCTCTCTCTGGAGTGTAAGTGGACGCTGGTATGAGACAACTCCCAACTCCCAACTCCGCAACTCCCAAACTTGGGGGTTGGCCCTTTTGGGAGTTGGGAATTGTTTCCGCGCTGGTCGCCATTCTCTCCACCAGCGCGTTCGCACAGGTGTCGCTCGTGGACGCGGCGAAACGAGGCGACACGGCGACTGTGCAGGCGCTCATCGCCAAGAAGGTCGAGGTCAACGGCACCGAGGCCGACGGCACCACCGCGCTGCACTGGGCGGTCCATCGAAACGACGCGCGGATGGTGGACCTGCTGATTCGTCAGGGCGCCAGGGTGCAAGCTACGAACCGCTATAGCGTCACGCCGCTCTACCTCGCCGCAGTCAACGGAAACGCGGCGATTGCCGAGCGGTTGCTGGCTGCCGGTGCCAGCGCGAACACGATGATGCCCGATGGCGAGACGGCATTGATGACTGCTGCACGGACCGGCAGCGTGGAGACCGTCAAGACGCTTCTGGCTCGCGGCGCGCGGGTGAACGACACGGAGCTGTCGAAAGGGCAGGATGCCCTGATGTGGGCCGCAGCCGAGAACAACCCCGACGTCGTCCGGGTCCTCGTCGAAGCCGGTGCGGACATTCAGGCGCGCTCGAGGGGCGGCGCCTTTACCCCATACCTCTTCGCGGTTCGTGGTGGTCACATCGAGGCGTCCCGCGCGCTCATCGACGCCGGCGCAGACGTGAACCAGGCGCTACCCGATGGAACGAGTGCGATCGTGCTGGCTGTGATGAACGCGCACTACGAGCTCGCTGCATTTCTTCTCGACAAAGGCGCGGACCCGAACGCTGATGGGCAAGGGTGGACGGCACTCCACCAGATTGCTTGGTCACGGAGACACAACGCGGGTTTCAATCTGCCAGGTCCCGTCGCGACGGGCGGTCTCGACAGTCTCGACCTCGTTCGCAAGCTCGTGCAGCGCGGCGCGAATGTGAACGCACGGGTGAAGAAAGAGCCGCGGGACGGCAATCGCAATCAACTGAACCGCATCGGCGCGACCGCCTTCGTGATGGCCGCCAAAAACGACGATGTCGCAATGATGCGCGCGCTGCTCGAGAGCCATGCGGATCCGTCGCTTACGACCGACCGCGGCACAACCGCGCTCATGGTGGCAGCCGGGGTCGGAATCTGGGCGCCCGGCGAGAACCCCGGAACGCATGAAGAAGCCCTTGCGGCTGTCACGCTCGCGCTCGAAGTGGGGGGCGGAGGCGTCAACGACGTCGATATGGATGGTGAAACGGCGCTTCACGGCGCGGTCTACCGGGGTGGCGCGATCCCGGTCATCCGGTTGCTCATCAACAAGGGCGCGAAGTTGGACGTGCGAAATACGAAGGGATGGCTGCCGGTGACGGTTGCCGATGGCGTCGAGTACACTCCGAACGTCCTCAAGCGATATCCTGAAGCGGCGGCCCTGCTTCGACAAGCGATGCGCGACCGTGGTCTGTTGGTTCCCGAGTCCAGTCAGCCAGGCCTTCCACCCACGACGCCGTGACATCTCGACTCCTGATTTGTGGCGTGTTCGTCACGTTGATCGCTGTGCCGATGCGTGGGCTCCAGAACACGCCCGCGAGCGCCTCGCGTACGATGTGGGACGGTGTCTACACCGAGGAACAAGCCACACGCGGCCAGCAAACCTACAAACAGGCGTGCCTGCAATGCCACAAGGTCGATCTTCTTGGTCAAGCGGATGCCCCCGCGCTCGCGGGACCGGAGTTCCTCAATCGATTCAACGGGTCGTCCGTTGACGACATCGTGCAGACGATCAAGGCGTCGATGCCTCAGGACGCGCCTGGCAGCTTGAGCCTGGCAGCCTACGTGGATCTGGTTGGGTATCTGCTGAAGTCCAATGGCAGCCAGGCTGGCGCAGCGGAGCTTTCCGTCGATCCGGAAGTGCTCAAGCAAATAAAGGTGACACGGGAGCGGTAGCTAGGTGGCTCGGTAGCTGTGTGGCTGGGTAGCTAGGGATGGTAAGGAGTCCTATGACGGCGAGTGTCCGGTTCGTATCGGCCCTGTTAGTCACGGCGGTGATAGGCGTGTCGCTTGCCGCCCAAGAGAGCGCCCAACAGAACACGGGCGCGCCCATGGTTCCAGAGGCGCCCAAAGCTCCTCCGCCGTCGCTTCCGCAAGTGACCTTCGAGGACCTCCTGGCGGGGCTCAAGAATCCATCGCGCTGGCTCACGTATTCGGGCGATTACACCGGACGCCGGCACAGCCCGCTGAAACAGATCACGACTGAGAATGTCAACCGCCTTGCCTCGCAGTGGACCTTCCAAGCCGAGGGAATGGCGATTGGTCGCGGGTTCGAGTCGACGCCGCTGATGATGGACGGCGTGCTCTACATCACCGGCAACAACAACTACGCCTGGGCTGTCGATGCGCGCACCGGACGTCAGCTCTGGCGCTACCGTCGTCAATTGCCGCCCGGTTTGACGTACGGCGCCGCGAACGTCTCAAATCGCGGGTTTGCTGCGCTCGGCGACCGCTTGTTCATGGGTACGCTCGACTCGCATCTGCTGGCCTTCGACCGCAACACTGGCAAAATCGTGTGGGACACGGTGATCGAGGATTTCAAAGTCGGGCACGCGGCCATTGCCGCTCCGCTCGTCGTGAAAGACAAAGTGATCACGGGAAACTCGGGCGGCGACCTGCCGACGCGGGGATTCATCGATGCGTACGACGCCAAGACGGGCGCGCGTGTCTGGCGCTTCTATACCATTCCCGCCGCAGGCGAGCCGGGTAGTGAGACGTGGTCGTCCGAGGAGGTTCTGCCTCGCGGTGGCGGCGCGACGTGGGTGACCGGGACTTACGACCCCGTGCTGAACCTGATCTACTGGGGCACGGGCAACCCCAATCCCGACTACTACGGAGCCGATCGCAAGGGAAACAACCTCTACACCGCTTCGCTCGTGGCACTCGACGCCGACACCGGAAAGCTGAAGTGGCACTATCAGTTCACGCCGCACGACCTCCACGACTGGGATTCGACGCATGTGCCCGTGCTCGCTGATCTGACGATTCGCGGCCAGCAGCGCAAGGTCGTGATGGTCGCGAATCGAAACGGCTTCTTCTATACGCTCGACCGGGCGACGGGGGAGTTGCTCGTCGGGAAGCCTTACACGGGAACGCAATGGGCGAGAGAGATCGGGCCGAACGGTCCGATCGTGCTGAACGATGGCGTGGTGCCCCCGGGCGGTAGCGAGGCAACGACGCAGTGCGTGCCGGACCTCCGCGGCGGCACGGTGTTCAACCCGCCGTCGTTCGATCCCGCTCTGCAGCTCTTCTTCGTGATGGCGAGAGAAACCTGCGCCTTCTACACGCCGTCGAAGCAGGAGTGGGCGCCGGGCCGCTCGTTCATGAGCGGCGGCATGAAGAAGCTGACCGAGCCGGACTATGGAGCGCTGCGCGCACTCGACCCGAAGACCGGCGAGCTTCGCTGGGAGTTCAAGTTTCCGAACGCGTCGCTGGCCGGCGTGATGTCTACCGCATCGGGTCTCGTGTTCGCCGGGGATCACGAGGGGTACTTCAATGCGTTCGACGCGCGCACTGGCAAGCGTCTCTGGTATTACAGGACGGGATCCCCAATCTGGGGAGGTACCGGCATGACGTACATGCTGGATGGTCGGCAGCAGGTGCTCATTCCTTCTGGAAACACACTCCTCGCGTTCGCGCTGCCAGAAAAGTGATCACGCCGCGATCCGCCGTCGTCATCTCCGGCCTTGCGGTCGCGTTGCTGACGACCACTGTCTACGGCCAGAATCCGCGTTCCGGGCCGCCGCTGATGCAGCTGCCGCAGACGTTCTTCACGACCGAGCTGCGAATCCGCGTGGCTCCAGTCGTGACGGGTCTGTCGCATCCATGGAGCCTCGCCTTCCTGCCAGACGGGAACATGCTCGTCACGGAGCGAGAGGGTCGCTTGCGAATCGTTCGCAACGGGGCGCTCGATCCTGCACCGATTGCCGGTGTGCCGCCGGTGTTCGCACGTGTCCTCGGTGGCCTGCTCGAAGTTGCCCTCCATCCGAACTTCGCCGGCAACAGGCTGGTGTATCTCAGCTACTCGAAGGGCGGCGAGAACAATCTGTCTACGACCGCGCTGGCCCGAGGTCGCTTCGACGGCACGAGCCTGTCGGATGTCAAAGAGATCTTCGTAGCAAATACCTGGAGCAAGTCGAACACGAACTACGGCGGTCGCATCGCCTTTGACCGAAACGGCTTTCTCTACCTCACTGTAGGTGAGCGCCAAGAGCAGGACCGGGCACAGAAGCCTGGTGATCACGGCGGAAAGGTCCTGCGGCTTCGAGACGACGGGAGCGTGCCGCCGGACAATCCGTTCGTGGGGAAGCCTGGATACCTGCCTGAGATCTACTCGCTCGGCCATCGCAGCCCGCAGGGGCTGGCGATGAACCCGGCCGATGGCACCATCTGGGAGAACGAACACGGCCCGCTGGGCGGCGACGAGCTCAACATCATTCGGGCGGGACAGAACTACGGGTGGCCGCTCGTCACCTTCGGCACCGACTATGACGGCACCAAGGTCAGCGACTCGACGTGGCGCGCCGACCTCGAAGCGCCGTTCGTCTATTGGGTGCCGTCGATTGCGATCTCGGGTCTCGCGTTCTACACCGGCGACCGGTTTCCTCAGTGGAAGGGCAACGTCTTTGTCGGCTCGATGTTCGCGGGGCGGTCGCGCGGCACTGGTCACGTCCAGCGGATCGTCGTCAACGCCGCCGGGCGCCCGATCAACCGCGAGCCGATCCTTACTGAGCTCAGACAGCGCATCCGCGATGTGAGGCAGGGGCCAGACGGGTTGTTGTATCTGGTGACCGACGAAGACGCAGGTGTGATTCTGAGGATCGAGCCAGCACAATGAGCATCGGCACTCTTGCGACTCTCGTCGGGCGGGTCTTGCTTTCCAGACCCGCCTGTCACGCCGGGTCCACAGAACAGGACCCGGCCTACGTGTTGACAGGGCTGGGGTGGGTCGTGTTCGTCGCCGCTCTCGTATGCCACGCAACCGTGTCTTGGGCGCAGCTTTCGCCGCCGAATGCAACCGGCGTTGCGATGGGCCACCTGCACTATCACGTGCGCGATGTGCCCGCAAACAAACAGTTCTGGATCGCGCTCGGGGGAAAGCCGGTTGCCGCCGGCTCGATCGCAACACCCGCGGCCCAAGCAAGCGAAGTCTTGAAATTTCCAGACGTCCTCGTTTTCTTGACGCAGGGCGAGTCAACGGGCGGAACCGAGGGGTCGGTCGTCAATCATGTGGCGTTTCGTGTGCCTTCCTTCAGCACCGTTGAAGCGGCCGGTCTGAAGGTCGCGCGTTTGCAACAGTTCCCCGGAGTTGGGTCGGTCATGACGCCGGAAGGGGAACGCATCGAGCTTTTCGAAAACGCGGCCACGAACCTGACGTTCACACTCGACGCTGGACACGCGAGCGAGCCCGACACGGCAGTCGCGCAGCGACACAATCGCCCGCTGTCGTTGCCGATCGCGTTTCACCATGTGCATTTGTACGTGCCCGACGGTCAAGCGCCGAGTGCGAAGGCGTGGTACGCCAGGATGTTCGGCGGCATTCCAGGGAAGAGATCTCAGTACGACGCGACCGACCTTCCCGGCATCAATCTGAATTTCTCCACAGCCCCGCGTCCGACTGTGCCGACGAAAGGACGGATGCTCGACCACGTCGGGTTCGAGGTCCGTAACCTGGAGGCGTTCTGCAAGAAGCTTCAGTCCGCGGGCGTGACGCTCGATGTCCCGTATGCGAAGCGGGGAAACATTGCCAGCGCGTCGTTGACCGATCCGTGGGGAACGTCGATCGAGTTGACGGAAGGGCTCGCAGGACTGTAACGGTGCGACGGTGCGACGGTGCGACGGTGCGACGGTGCGGACGGTGCGACGGTGCGACGGTGCGGACGGTGCGACGGTGCGACGGTGCGACGGTGCGACGGTGCGGACGGTGCGACGGTGCGACGGTGCGGACGGTGCGGACGGTGCGACCGACATCACCGACATACGCGAGTTGGATGACCACAGCGTTTTTTGCAGCGGTGTAGCGAACGGCGCGCGCGGAGGGCACGGGATCACACGGAGGAACGAAGTCACGGAGGCAATGTCTGTGACGAACAGCTACTCCGTTGTCATCGTTCCTCCGTGTGGTTCCGTGTGCTCCGTCCGCTCCGTTCACTACACGGTAGTTAAGAAAGCGCTAGTCGTGAAAGCGCGACCGCAAATGGGCCGGCAGAATCGGGCAGAGCGTCTCGGCCCGGCCGAAGACGCGATAGCGCACGCGCGCAACGAGGTCGTAGACGGCGTCGCGTAATCGTTTCGGGACGCACTTCATGACCACGGCGATGACGCGCCACGCCCCGCCCAGCCGCTCGAGCACGTAGATCACCGCATCCGATCGAGCCAGGACGGGTCCCGTTTCCGTCTTCACCACAATGCTGTCGGGCACGTCTCCGCGTTCGGCGAGTGCGACTGCGGCTGCACCGGCGTCACCCTGCAACGGAGCGAACGTAAACGCCGTTTCGAGACGGTCTTCCGACAACACGAACCGTGTCGAGCCGTGGCAAAGAACGCAGGTTCCGTCGTAGAAGATCCGATCTCGCCGATCGCGCCAGCGAGGCGCCACCCATTTCGGGTCGAGTGTGAAGAAGAGCAAAAGGGCGATTCCAGGGAAGAGTTCGCCCAAATGAAGGGTGATGCGGTCCTCGCGTAGCCACTTGATGGCTACCCATCCGGCGCCAATGAGCAACACTACCCGCGACGCCGAGACGATGGCCGCAGGCATATACCAGCCCGTTGGATCTACACGGCTCCGGGCCGACCATGACCCGTACGGCGCTCGGGGAAGCACTGCGTGGGCAAGCAAGAGCCACAGGACGAACGCAACCGACAGGCTGGCAAGAAGCCCGTTACGCAGACACAGCCATGTCATGACGGAGCACGCCACCAAAGCCGCGCCACGGTCGTGTAGTCCGGCGATGAGGAAGAGTGCCGCGACGATGCCGATGATCGCCAGCGCGCTCGAGAACGAATCCCGGCCAAGCCCTCCGAGAAACTGAACGACGAGACAGACACCGAAGATGGTTCGAAGAGGCTGTACTGCCCGCCCGTCCATCCGTTGGTCATCGGTCAGATGCGTTGGCGACCGGTTCGGGGGGTTACGCCGGTGTCGTCAACTGCTTGCCCTTCTCCGCGAGCAGCACAGCCAGAAGCTTGGCCGGCTTCGTAGCACTGGCGTTCCGGGACACGGCGTGGAGCTGGTTGGGTGTCTCCAGAAACATCTGGCCTGCAGTGAACGTCGTTTCGGGGCCATCGTCCACCTTCGAACGGATCTCGCCTTCGAGCACGTACGCGATCGTGATGCCAGGATGCCGGTGCGCCCCAGAGCTTTCGCCCGGCGCGTACGACACCTCGACGGCAGTGGCCGTCCACCCTTTGGTGCTCAGATCCGGCAAGTCGTGTTCGAAAACAACCTTGCGCCCGCCAGTAGCTGTTTGCGCGTTGGAAATCAGGGCCTGCGCCAGCATTGCGGCACCGCTTGTGAGCAGAACTCTGCGATTCACCATGACTGCAGTCTAAAGCAGTTTTCAGTGCGCTGGTGACGAAGGTGCTTGGTTCTTCGGCCTTGGTTCTTAGTTCGTGCTTGGTCTGTGGTCCGTTCTTGGTACGTGGTCCTTGGTGCGCGTCATCAGACCCGTCTACAGCGTTTTTTACAGCGGTGCAGCGAACGGAGCGCGCGGAGGGCACGGTGTCACACGGAGGAACGAAGTCACGGAGGCAATGTCTGTGACGAACAGCTACTCCGTTCTCTTCGTTGCTCCGTGTGGTTCCGTGTGCTCCGTCCGCTCCGTTCACTACACGGCCGTGAAAAACAGCGCTAGCGAGGCGATTCCATGTCGACCAGATGGCGAGCGGACTATCATGAGTCACGAGTTCGGGTCGCCCATCGAGTTTCGACGGCGATCGGAGCAGGGAGGGGAGCGATGTCTCGCACGCCGGACGAGGAAGGTCTCGGCATCTCGCGACGTGAGCTATTGAGGCGCGCCGGAATCGCGGGCGCAGTAGCAGCCGCGGTTCCAGTGGCGGCGTTTGCGCAGAACCAAGTCGTGCCGCCGAGGCGCGAGCCCCTCGAGACGCTCACCGCCAGAGAAGCGGAAGCGCTCGAGGCGGTCGCGTCGCGCCTCATTCCGAGCGACGCGAACGGACCAGGCGCTGCCGAGGCCCGCGCAGCACATTACATCGATCGGGCGCTCGGGGGCGCACTCGCCTCGTCTCGGGAGGCATACCGCGATGGTCTGAGCGCCCTCGATAACTACGCGCAATCCTCGAAGGGCGCGCCGTTCGCTCGTCTCTCGACGCAGGATCAGGACGCGCTCCTTCGCGACCTCGAGAACAACCAGGCCCCCGGTTTCGTGCCCAGCGCCGCCGCGTTCTTCAATCTTGTCCGCGCGCATACGATCCAGGGCACCTTCTGCGATCCCTACTACGGCGGGAACGCAGGTTTTGTCGGGTGGGATCTCGTCAAGTATCCGGGCATCCGGCTCGCCGTTGCGGCAAGCGATCAGCGCCTCAATGCCAGCCTGATGCCGATCCATCGGTCGGCGTACGAACACGCCATGTTCTCGAAGAAGAGACCGGCGAGAGCAAGTCTCGTCGGCATCCGCCATGGCCGTTAACCTGAAGAAGACCGATGTCGTCATCGTCGGCCTCGGCGCGGTAGGCGGCGTGGCGGCGCTCCCGCTGGCGCGTGCCGGGCTGAACGTGATTGGACTCGAGGCGGGGACGTGGCTCAACCCAGATGACTTCGCCCCCGACGAGTTGCGGAACAACTTCCGCGGGTGGCCGCAGGCTGTGCAGAAGGCGAACCGTGAGGTGCCGACTCATCGTCCGAACGCCTCCGCTCCCTACTCGCCACGACTGCCGATCCATCCGATGATGAACGCGGTCGGCGGGACCACGCTGCACTACTGGGCGCAGAGTTGGCGCCTCAATCCGTGGGACTTCAAGGTCAGGAGCGAAACGACTCGGCGCTATGGCGCCTCGCGCGTCCCGGTCGGTTCGACGGTGGAGGATTGGCCGTTCGGTCTCGACGAGCTCGAGCGCTATTACGACCACGTGGAGTACGAGATCGGCGTCTCGGGAAAGGCCGGGAATCTCAACGGACAGATCGACGAGCGCGGCAACATTTTCGAAGGGGCGCGGAAGCGCGAGTATCCGATGCCGGCGTTGAGGGGCACCGGCTTCACGGAGATGATGGCCGATGCGGCCAGAAAGCTTCGCTGGCATCCCTTCCCTGGACCTGCCGCCATCAACACGCAGACCTACCAGAACCGCGTTGCCTGCGCGTACCACGGCTATTGCAATCGGGGCGGGTGTCATGTCAAGGCGAAGGGTTCAACGGCGGTCACGACGATCCCAAAGGCGCAGGCAACGGGCCGTCTCGAGGTTGTTACGCAGGCCGTCGTTACCACCCTCGAGGCCGACAAGAACGGCCGCGTCAGCGGCGTGAACTACGTCAAGGGTGGGATTGAGTACTTTCAGCCGGCCGATGTCGTGTTGCTGTCTTCCTACGTCTATGAGAACGTTCGTGTGCTGCTGCTGTCGAAATCAGCCGCGTATCCGAATGGGCTTTCGAATAATCATGGTCAGGTTGGCCGACACTACTTCAGTCACAATACCGGCGCGGCCGTAACCGCGCTCTTCCCGCGAGACCTGAACAACTGGTACGGCCTGCCTGCGCAGGGCGTGGCCGTTGACAACTGGGCCGACGACAACTTCGACCATTCGAGTCTCGACTTCATCGGCGGCGGCAACCTGTGGGTCTTTTCCGACAGGCGCCCCATCGGCGCGGCCAGCATGGAGACGTTCGGCAAGGCCCCGCGATGGGGTTCGGCGTGGAAGGCCTTTATCAAGGAGAATGCTGACCGGTGGAACACGGCGTACCTCCAGAAGACAACGCTGCCCTATGAGGATAACTACCTCGATTTGGATCCCACGGTGAAGGATCCGTTGGGGTTCCCCGTGTGTCGCATCACAGCTGAGTTCAAGGACAACGACAAGAAAGTGTCTGCCTTCATCCAGGACAAGATGGTCGAGTGGTTCATGGCTGCTGGGGCCACGGCCGTGGACCGAGGCGGGGTCGGCACGATGGGTCCCTCGACTCACGCGTATGGCGGTACACGGATGGGCGACAACCGAGACACGAATGTCGTGGACCGCTGGGGCTTCTCCCACGAGGCACCGAATCTGGGGATCCTCGGCGCGTCGGTCATGGGCACGAGCGGTGCGCACAACCCGACGCTCACGGCGCAGGCGCTGGCGTGGCGCACGGCCGAGCACCTTGCGGAGAACTGGAAGGCGATTGCGACGTGAGAGACAGGCTCAGGGCTCAGGGCTCAGGGCTCAGGGCTCAGGGCTCAGGGCTCAGGGCTCAGGGCTCAGGGCTCAAGGCTCAAGGCTCAGGTGGAGTGCGGCATGAGGAGAACGACAGCGGTAGGGGCGTTTTGTTTTCTCGCGTTTCTCGTCCTCGTCACGAGCGGACGCGACGTCGTGCGCGCCCAGCAAGTCGCCGTCTGGGCGCCGAAGCCTGCTCAAGTGCCGGGATGGGTTGCGCCGCAGCGCCCCCACGTGAAGTTGTCCGATCTCAAAGCTCGGCATCGCAATCAGCCGGAATGGCGGGAGCTTCTGGTAGACGACGGGCATCTGCAGGCGGAGTACATCTCGGCGCCGCCAGGGCCGACGCTTTCGAAACGGTTCCACTCCGACTCACGTGCATTCTGGGTCGTGGTCGATGGACAGATGCGTGTTGAGATTGAGGGGCAGGGGCCGTTTGTCGCAACCAAGGGTTCCCTCGTCCAGGTGCCGAAGCAGACGATCCGCTACGCGTTCGAAAACCACGACGTTTTCATCGCCGAGGCAGGGGACGTAGCGTACGTGCCGGCATCGCGGTTCCATCTCGCTCGCTTCTACGGCGAAGGTCCGTCGTGCCGACTCGCGATCGTCAGAAATCCCAATAACACACCGCTCGTCGAACCCGAGGGAACACCATGCAACGTGGCACTATGATTCCGCTACTTCAAAGGAGAACAAATGGCTAAGAGTGCGAAGAAGAAGACCGCCCGTAAACCGAATGCCGCGTTCATGAAACCGGTGACGCCGAGCGCATCCCTGGCAGAAATCGTCGGCTCCAAGCCGATTCCGAGAACCGAGGTCACGAAGAAGCTCTGGGCCTACATCAAGAAGAACAAGCTGCAGGACGCCAAGAACAAGCGAATGATCAAGGCCGACGCCGCGCTCAAAGCCGTGTTCGCTGGAAAAGCCACGGTCAACATGTTCGAGATGACGAAGCTGGTATCAAAGCATCTGAAGTAAGAGTCACTCCAGTAATGAGACGCTGCGGAAGCGCACGCGCCTTGACGGCGGCGTTTGCTGTGGAGGTACGTCCATGACAGACGTTGAATTCAAGGCGCCTGGCCCCGGGTCATGGGAGCTCGAGCAAGCGCATTTCGTGCGGCCCGTGAGCCGCTATCTTGGTCAGCTGTTCCCGAGCGGCGTAGCCCGCGGCTTCAGTGAAGGCGCCAAGCGTTACGGGCTGCTCCTCGACGCCATCAAGATGGCCACCGTGAACGACTTCTGCTACTCGCAGTTCTGTCCGGTCGGTGCGCCCGAAGATGCGAAGGGTCCACCGCCGAAGTTGATCTTCATGCTCATGACCCGCCTTCACCCGGAGATTCGCCGCCGGGTGAAGACGGCCCCTCGCGCATTCGACCAGAAACTGTGGAGGGAGGATCTCAAAGACTGGGACGAGCACTACAAGCCGGACTCGATCGCACGCAACACGAGGCTGCAGAACACGACCGTCGAGACATTGGGCGAGGCAGAGTTGGCGGCCCACCTCGTCGAGATTCGTGACAACGTCGCCGAGATGATGTACCGGCATCATCGATTCACGATTGGTGCGACACTGCCCGTCGGCCACTTCGTCGTCGAAGGCCAGCGGGTCACCGGTCTTTCCTCGGGCGAACTGCTCGTCCTACTCAAGGGCGCCGCCCCGGTGTCCCGCGGTGTCGCGGCGGACGAGTTCGCGGCCGTGACCGCCGCGCTTGCGCAACGCGGGATCAACGCCGACCAGTATCGCGGCCAGACGCCGCAACAAGTGCTCGACGATCTGCGCGGCAGACCCGATGAAGTGGGGAGCGCCGTTCGGCGCTTCCTCGACCTGGTCGGCTACCGTGCGGTGCTCGGTTACGACGTCATCGAACGCTACGCTCTCGAGTTGCCGGAGATGCTCGTGCGTACTCTCTTCAGCGGCCAGACAAAGGTCGACACGCGGCAGGCCGAGTTCGAGGCACGTCGCGACGCTGTCCGCGCCAATATCCCCCAAGCCGATCGTGCGACGTTCGACGAGCGTCTCGAAGAGGCGCGCGTGATGCATCGTCTTCGTGACGAGCGCGGCGTGTACCAGGACTTGTGGGCCTTCGGCCTCGCGCGGCGGGCGATGCTTGAAGTGGGTCGCAGACTGCAAGCCAACGGCGTCCTCTCGGATGCGGGCCTGGCGACGAGCGCCAACCACGACGAGTTGCTCGGCTTACTTCGGGGCGCGCGTCAGCCTGACGTCGCCGAGTTGCAGCGGCGCCAGTCGTGGCGCGAGACGAAGACGATCGCCGACGCCCCTCCGTTTCTGGGCGGGAAGCCATCGCCGCCGCCGCCGGTGGACTGGCTCCCACGAAACGCGCGACCCATTGCCCGGGCGACGAACGCGATCATCACCAACATGTATGACGTCTCCGAGCGAAAGGCCGAAGCCAAGACAGTTGAAGGCCTGGCCGTGCATCCCGGAATCTACGAAGGCACCGCGCGGCTCGTCGCGGGCCCGCAGGATTTCAACCGCTTGCAGAAGGGCGACGTGCTCGTGACACGTGTCACCGGCCCCTCGTTCAACGTCGTGCTCCCGCTTCTTGGCGCCATCGTCACCGACCGCGGCGGGCAGCTCTCGCACACCGCTATCGTCGCTCGTGAGTACGGGATCCCGGCCGTCGTCGGCACGCGCGAGGCGACAGTCAAGATCCCCGACGGCGCACGCGTGCGCGTGAACGGCGATACGGGCCGCGTGGAGCTGCTCGGGTGACACCTGCGTCGCTGGTGGATGCGCAGGATGAAGCCAGCTTCGGGGGCAAGGCATCGAAACTGGCGCGTGCACTTGAGGCGGGTCTGCCCGTGCCCCCGGGCTTCGCGCTGGGCACCGCACTCGTTGAGGCCATCGCGGATGCAGACGCCGATGCGCTGAGCCGTCTAAGCCAGGCGTTCATCGATCTCGGCGGACCCTGCGCCGTGCGATCGTCTGCAATCGGCGAAGATTCCGACTCGGCGAGCTTCGCCGGCCAGCATCTCACACTGCTCAACGTGCGCGCGCCCGAGCAGGTGGCACCCGCGGTCCTCCGGATCCGCGAGTCCGCATACGCCGAGTCGGTTCGGGCGTATCGCCGCACGCTTGGGCTCGACGAGACGCCGCGCGTGGCTGTCGTCGTGCAGCGCATGATTGAGCCCGACTGCGCTGGTGTCATGTTTACGCGCAACCCTACTTCCGGCGCAGATGAACGTGTCATCGAGGCCGCCTGGGGCCTGGGCGAAGTCGTGGTCGCGGGCCTAGTCGTGCCAGACAATTATCGACTCGGCGCCGACGGCAGTGTCCTGCAATGCCGAATCGGTGAGAAGGACATCACGCTGCGGAGCGATCCCGCGGGCGGTACTCGCGAGGAGCCCGTCGAGGAAGGCTTGGTCAACGCCGCCTGTCTGAATGACGAGCAGTTGGCCCGCCTCCACGAGCTCGCGTCGCGATGCGAGCAGCACTTCGGCCCTGGTCTCGACATCGAGTGGGCATTCTCACAGGGCCGTCTGTACCTTCTTCAGTGCCGCGCGATGACGCGCAACCGGTGAGCCAGGTGGTCGCCATCGAGGCCGAATCGACGCTCAGTCTCCCGTGGCCGCTCATTGCCGGCATGATGCTCGCCGCGGCCCTGGCGCCGCTTGGGAGCACGATGATCGCCGTGGCGCTTCCGGCCATCGGGCATGACTTGGACACGGTTGACGCCGACCTCACTCAATGGCTGGTGGCCAGCTACTTGATTGCGGGCATCGCGCTTCAGAGCCCCGGGGGCAAGATGGGGGATCTGATCGGGCACCGACGAGCGCTGACCGCCGGCTTGTGCATCTACGCAGTGGGTGGCGCGCTTGGTCTGGCGCTGGCCACTCTGCCGGCGCTCGTGGCCGCGCGCATCCTGATGGCCGCGGGCGGCGCCGCCATCGTCCCGGCCGCGATGGCCATCGTACGCAATCACGTCCCGATGGATCGCCGTGCAAGTGCCTTCGGGTTCTTCGGGGCGGGCATGGGCATCGCCGCGGCGATCGGCCCGCTGATTGGCGGTGAGCTGACGGACATGTTTGGATGGCGGGCGATTTTTGCCGTCAACCTGCCGGTGATTGGCCTCGCGCTCTTTCTCGTGATGGCGTTTGGCCGTGCCCTGGACGAAACGGCACCCACCGGCCCGCACCCACGACTCGATTTGGGGGGCGGCGCGTTGCTCGGCGTGGGCTTGACGTTGGCGATCGTCGCGGTCCAGATTCGCTCCGCGTACCGGGGCTGGATCGCCTTGGCGGGTGGCGCGCTTCTCGCGGTGTTCCCGCTGTGGGAGCGCCGGGCGCAGGCACCGGTCGTAGACTTCGCGCTGTTCAGGAGCCGCGCCTTCTCGGCAGCGGGCGCGATCATCGCCTTACAGAATCTCGCCATGTACACGTTGCTTTTCCAGCTTCCAATTTTCTTCAGACAGGTACGCGGCGAGGGCGCCAAGGGCATGGGGCGAGCATTGCTCGCGATGACGCTGGCCATGGTGGTGAGCTCGGTGGTAGCCGGGCGATTGAGTCAGATCATTGGCGCCCGGGTGCAGGTGTTCTCGGGCTCGTTGGTCGCATTGGGCGGCCTGTGGTGGGTGCACGATCCATCGGTGATGCTTACGCCTCTGGATGTCGTGCCAGGCTTGGTGATGATGGGAATTGGCGTTGGCCTGTCGGCGGCGCCCTCGCAAGCAGCCGCCATGGCCGCGTCGCGGCGCGACAACTCGGGCATGGCCGCGGGTATCCTGGCAACGATGCGGTACCTCGGCGGCGTGGCCGGCATTGCGGCCCTGGGTCGCCTGCTGGTAGACGCGGCCACACTCGATTCACACCGGGCCCCGATCCTCCTATACGCAGCCGCGCTGCTCGGTTCGGCGATGCTGGCACTGCTGCTTCCCCAGGGCACACGACGAGAGGCTGCGCAGGTCAGTCACGCCAGAGCATGAACCGCGTCTAAAGTCCAACACGCCTCTCTATATCGTCAGCACCCTGATTGGCGATCCCGCGAGGAATGCACTGATGTCTTCGACCGCGTTTTTGAAGTAGGTGCCATAGTTGGCGCGTGTCACGTAGCCGAGGTGCGGCGTCGCGAGCAGGTTGGGCGCCGATCGAACCGGATCGTCTTCAGAAGGCGGCTCGGCATCGAACACATCGAGCCCGGCGCCAGCGATCCATCCCTTGCGCAACGCTTCCACGAGCGCCGTCTGATCGACGATCGGCGCCCGTGAAGTGTTGATCAGATAGGCAGAGGGGCGCATGCGTCGGAGGTCATCGGCGCCGATCAGCCCGCGCGTCCGCTTGCTGAGTACGAGGTGAATCGACACGACGTCGCTTGTTTCGAGCAGCTCTTCCTTCGATGAGGCCAGCCTCACACCGGCCGGGGCTGTCTGCTCGGCCGTCAGATTCTGGCTCCATGCGACGACATCCATTCCGAAGGCAAGGCCCACCCGAGCGACTTTCGCTCCAATCTTGCCAAAGCCGATGAGCCCGAGGCGCTGGCCGCTGAGGTCCGCGCCGATCGTGGTTTGCCACGGCCCTCCTGTCACAAACGACATGTGTTCCTGCACGACGTTTCGAGCGAGACCAAGGATGAGGGCCCACGTCAGCTCGGCCGGTGGATCGGACTGGCTCGCCGTGCCGCAGACAACGACGCCGTGAGCGGCCGCTGAGTCCAGGTCGATGGCCGCGTTCTTCATCCCGGTAGTGACGAGCAGCCTCAAGCGAGTGAGGCGTACGAAAAGCGGCCCGCGAAACGGCGTTCGCTCGCGCATGATGACGACGATCTCGCAGTCACCAATCGCGCCGACCAGCTCGTCTTCACTGTGAAAACGCTGTTGAAACGACGTGACGTTCACGTGGTCGGCGATGACGTTCCAGTTGGCCATCGTCAGCGCGACGTTCTGATAATCGTCCAGAATCGCGCAGCGAAGTTTTGTCACGGAGTGGTCTCCTAGGTTTGGCGCACGTGGTGGACTATTGACCCACAATCCGCCGCGCGTCCCTGCAGGTCTGGGTCGCCCCACGACGTCTGAGCTGATGCACCTATGGGAACATACAACCTTGCTCAGGCAACCGGCTCCCGCCGATAATGCTCCGGTGGAAACCCGGTTTAGGTTCCCCCCGGGATTGGCGCGGGAAACTAAACCCGGTTTCGCTTCCCCGACAGGAAAATTGCGATGAGTAGTCGACGTCTCGGGTTCGCTGCAACGGTGTTGACCGCGGCCGGGCTCGTGTGGGTCGCAGTAACCCCGCTCGTTGCGCAGACGGCTACCGCTGCGAAATCATCGACGGCTCCCCGAACTCCCTGGGGGGATCCGGATCTCCAAGGCAACTACATCAACACCTCCGAGCAAGGGACGCCATTCGAGCGGCCCGAGCAGTTTGCCGGACGGCGGCTGGAAGACGTGAAGGGCGAGGAGCTCGCCCAATTCCGTCGTCAGATTCAAGAGCGGACGGTCAACAATTTCGAGGGCCCGATTCACGCACCAAGCAACTGGTGGCAAGACAACCTGTTCCTCGAAAAAGGGACCCAGGCCTGGCTCGTGATCGATCCTTCGGATGGAAAGATTCCGCCGTTGACGATGGAAGCGCAGCAGCGCAACGCAGCCCGGGCCGCGGCGAGGAAGACGAGTACGCGTGGCCCTGCTGACTCGTACGCGGATCGCAGCCTGTACGACCGTTGTATTACGCGTGGCCTGCTCGGGTCCGCGATGCCAACGATCTATGGCAACGCGTCCGAAATCGTGCAGAGCCCGGGTTATGTGGTGATTCGATACGAGATGATCCATGAAGCGCGGGTGATTCCGCTTGACGGTCGTCCCTTCGTCAGCAGCGACGTGCCCCAGGACATGGGCGATAGTCGTGGGCACTGGGAAGGCGACACGTTGGTGGTGGAGACTCGAAACTTCAGGGAGCGAAGCGTGTACCGCAACGCGAATCCGGCGACGCTGAAGCTGGTCGAGCGGTTTACTCGCATCAGCCCGGACCAGGTCAAATGGCAGGTCACTGTTGATGATCCGTCCACGTGGACCAAGCCTTGGACGTTTGCGTTGCCGCTGACCGTCGACCATACTCCACTGCCGGCGTACGAGTGCCACGAAGGCAACTACGGTCTGCGGAACATCCTCAGCGCGGCGCGGGCGGAAGAACAGCAGAAGTAGCGCCGGGCTTCTGGAGCCAGTGAAAGAATCACCTCAATTCCCAACAACTGCCGCTCGACCAACTCCCAACTCCCAAGAAACGGGGGCGGAAACTTGGAGGTTGGGCAAGCGTCAGAGGTTGGGAGTTGGAAGTTGACCGAACGCAATCATGTCCGAAACCAAAACGCTCGCGACCTACCTCGTCAACGCACGCATCGCGGACATCCCCGAGGACGTTCGTCATGAAGCGCGCCGGGCTCTGATCAATTACGTGGGCTGCGCCATCGGCGGCAGCGCCGACGCCACAGTCGACACCGCGATTCGCGCCTTCAGTCCGTACTTCGGCAAGCCGACGGCTGCCGCCCTGGGACGGTCGGAGCGGCTCGATCCACTTTTTGCATCGCTGATGAACGGCATCAGCTCCCATGTGGACGACTACGACGACACGACGCCCAAGAACTACAGTCACACCAGCTCGCCGGTTGGTTCGGCGCTGTTTGCCTACGCAAGCGCGAACCGTGTGAGCGGCCGGGACTTCACGGAAGCCTTCATCCTGGGGTTCGAAGCGTGCTCGCGCGTTGCCAACACCGTGTTTCCGGCGCACTACGACGTCGGCTGGCACATGACCGGTACGGCGGGCGTGTTCGGAGCGGCGGCCGGCATCGGCAAGTTGCTCGGCCTCAACGTGCAGCAGATGGTCTGGGCCATCGGTCTCGCCGCGACACAGGCGGCCGGGCTGCGCGAGATGTTTGGCTCGATGGGGAAGTCGTTTCACCCGGGCCGCTCGGCGCAGAACGGCTACAGCGCCGCGCTGCTGGCGCAGGCGGGTTTCATCGCGGGTGAGCGCGGGATCGAAGGGCCACGTGGTTTCGCGGCGGTTCAGGCCGCGAGGTTCGACCTGTCGAAGATTACGACCGGGCTCGGAGTGGACTTCGACCTTCGCGAGAATACGTACAAGCCCTTCCCGTGCGGCATCGTCATTCATCCGACGATCGACGGGAGCATTCAACTTCACGACGAGCACAAGCTCGATCCCGATGCCATCGTTGCCGTGAGACTTCGTGTCGCGCCGCTGGTTCTCGACCTCTGTAACCAGCAGAACATTACTCGGGGCCTCCAAGGGAAGTTCTCCGTGTATCACGGCGCCGCCGTGGGCCTGGTTCGCGGGCGCGCCGGTGTCCAGGGGTACACGGACGCCGCAGTCAACGAGCCGCACATCAAGCGCGTTCGGGAGAACACGACCGCGGTTGCAGACGCCTCGATCACCGAGGATCAGGCGCACATCGAGGTCGAGCTCGCCAACGGTCAGCGGCTGGCGAAATTCGTGGAAGAGTCGCTCGGCAACCTTCGGCGCCCGTTGAGCGATCGACAGCTGGAGGACAAGTTCCGCGACCAGGCGGTGCTCGTGCTTCCGGCTGCAGACGTCGAGACGCTGATCCAGCTGTGCTGGCGAATCGATCAACTCGACGATATGAGCGAGTTCGTCGCGTTGGCGCTTCCTGTTGCCGCGCGCGCGACTCTTGAGGGGCTCAGGGCATAAAGGGCTCACGGCTTAAGGCTTACGGCTCAAGCCGGCTTAAGCCTTGAACCTGAGCCCTGAGCCCTGAGCCGTGAGCCCTGAGCCCTGAGCCTTAAGCCTTGAGCCTTGAGCCCGTAACGGTCACCGCCGACCAGGAGCGCCGCGTCTTCGCGAAGATCGCGTGGCGCTTGATGCCGCTGCTGACCGCCAGTTACATCCTCAACTATCTCGATCGGACCAACGTCAGCTTCGCCGCGTTGACGATGAACCAGGCGATCGGCCTTACAGCCACGCAGTTCGGGGTCGGCGCGGGAATCTTCTTCCTGGGCTATTGCCTCCTCGAGATGCCCAGCAACATCGTGCTGTATCGGGTCGGCGCGCGGATCTGGATCTCGCGAATCATGATCAGCTGGGGGCTCGCATCGGCTGCAACGAGCCTGGCGGTTGGACCGAACAGCTTCTATTTCCTTCGGGCGCTCCTCGGCGCGGCGGAGGCCGGCTTCTTTCCTGGTGTGGCCTTCTACCTCGCGACCTGGTTTCCCTCCGAGTACCGCACGCGCATCATCGCGTGGTTCATGGTGGCGATCCCGATCTCGGCGGTGGTCGGAGGGCCTGTGTCCGGCCTCCTGCTGGAGATGAACGGCATCGGCGGTCTCGCCGGCTGGCAGTGGCTCTTCATCGCAGAGGGGTTGCCGGTCGTCATTCTCGGCATCGTGCTTCTTCGGGTGCTCGCGGATCGTCCGGAGGACGCCACCTGGCTCAACGACGAGGAGCGGCGCATCGTCCGCACGCGGCTCGAGAGCGAGCGGCGTCCAAAGGAGGTCCGGAAGCTGTCGGCCGCGCTTCGTGACGTTCGTGTCTTGATCCTCGCCGGCGTGCAGTTCGGGTTTCTGGTCGGCTCCTATGGGATCGGGATCTTTCTGCCCCAGATCCTCAGAGCAGGCAAGCTCTCGGATGTCGCCATCGGTTTCGTGACGAGCGCCTGTTACGCAGTTGCCAGCGTCGGCATGATCCTCTGGGCCGGACACGTCGATCGGGGCGGCAGCAAGGTCACGAATCTCGCCCTCGCGTGCGCGGTTTCGGCCTCTGGTTTTCTCGGCGCGATCCTGTTCCGCGACACCTTCTGGCTATCGGTTGTGTGGATGGCGGTAGCCGTAACCGGCGTGAACGCTGCGCGCGCGATCTTCTGGACCATCCCGCCACGCTTTCTCACGGGCATGGCTGCGGCAGGTGGCTTGGCCTTCATCAACTCAATCGGGACGACCGGCGGCTTCGTTGGCCCGACGGTAATGGGTTGGCTGACGGATCGGACCGGATCGTTCTCGGCGGGTCTACTGGCGATGAGCGGCTTTCTTCTCCTGGCCGCGGTGCTTTCCTGGTCGTTGAAGGCGTTCGCGAAGGGCGAATAGCGTCAGTTGGACAAGTATTAGTTGGGAGTTGGGGGTTGTTTGTTCTGTGGTGCCGCACGGCTGAATTCTGAAAGCCAGTTCTGGACGAACCGAACGACGGGTAGCACACGATCGCGCTCAGACTCGACCGTCAAGAATCTCTGACCATCGCGCCCGACAGCGTAACGCGCAAGAGGCGCTGGCCTGAGGCGAAGCGTCGGGTGCTCGAAGAGTGTCTCAGGAGAGCCCGCCGAAAACTGGCCACTGGTCGAGACAGCCACCCTCATCAACAAATTGCCTTCCTTGAAGAACAACTCCTCGCCGTCGGGTCCCCACGCGGGCGCCTCACCGCCGTTCAAGGAAATCTGCCACCGTCCCCGTCCCTCCGGAAACGGGCGGACGTAGACCTCGAGTGGCCCGCCGATCGTCGAGGTGTAGGCCACGTAACGGCCGTTCGGAGACAGCGTACCCCCGCCCTCATTCGCGGAGTTCTGGGAGAAGTTGATCGCCTCGCCGTTCCCGCCGGCTCCGTCATTTCTCCACAACCAGATGTCGGCATCTCCACTTCCGCCGAGCCCACCTGGGAGGAACGCGTAGACCACATAGCGTCCATCTGCAGAGCGATCCACAGCTGCCTTGAAACCTTCCGGCGCCGGGACAGGATGCGCCTGACCGAATCCCTCCGCCGGCCTCGCAAATACGACGGTCTCCTTGGGTGTCTTCTGTAGTGTGTAGTAAATCTCATCGCCCGATTTTGAGAAAAACGCGAACATGGCTCTCGCGCCTTCTGATTCGCTTCCGAGCTCGAACCGCGTCCTGACGAATCGCCGCACGTCATAGAGCCAATACTCCAGATTCACTCCCGTTTGAGCCATGACCAAGGCGCGATTACCGTCCGGAGAGAGAGAGAGGGATTCGATGCTTTCATGCGTTTGACTGGATTGCTCGAGAATCCTTCCAGCGCGATCGCGCCACGCCAGTCGATGGCCCCGAACTCGACCTGTGTCCAGGTAGGCGAGCGTACCGTCCGACGAGAGACTCATCCCTTGGCCGGACCGCTCGACCAGAAACGGTTCCCCCTCGGTTGTGAGTGTCTTGGCGGAAAACGGCAGCGCCCAAATCGAGGGGCTGTCCACCGGATTCCGTCGATGCAGGATATGCCCGGAAGGCGAATACACCAGCTCGGGCCAGCTCGTATCAATGGTCGCAATTACCCGCCTCTCACCGTCAGGGGTTCGCACGACCAGACTGTGCCCTTCGTCAACCGACACGGCAAATACGACGGCTCGTCCCTGAGGCGTGTCGAACAGCATCACATCGTCGGCATGGGCCTCCTTCCACAACAATCTCGGCGATCCTGCGCGGGCTGGAACCTCGTAGATTCCAGCCCCGTACCGGCTGAAGACAATCGTCTCGCCATCGCTGCTCCAGGCTATGCCGGCAACCGGACGTCCGGACGATCGTCCAGGGGGCAGCGCGCAAATCGTTGTCGCGGAGCTGCCTTGAAGAACGGACACTCGCCTCAGCTCGTTCTCGGCAGTGAACACCAGGTCTTGGCTGTTTGGCGACCAGGTCAAGTAATATCCTGCGTCCGAGTAGTAGCCGCCGGCTGCCTTGCCGCCAGGGATCTCGCGAGGCGTCTCGCTGCCGACATCGCGGATCCAGAGCCGCCCGTCCGACCGATAGGCGATGTGCCGCCCGTTCGGCGAAATGACGGGGCGGACGGTACCCAGGTCCATCGAAAACCGACGCACTGATTCCGCGTCCGGGAGCGCGTCTTCGCGAAGCAGCAGCGTGAGGAGTGCGCCCAGAGTCACCACCAGCAGCACGCCGAGCACGGCGACGGCCAGGCTGAGGCGCCGTACTGGCGACGTTGAGGAAGGAGTTATGGTCGCATCGGACGTCCCAGGCGTCTCGCTCGTCAGCGCCTCGATCTCCATCCGTGCATCGCCGATGTCGCGCAGGCGGCGTTTTCGATCCTTCTCTAGACATCGCTGCAGTAGGCGCCGGACGCCAGTTGGCGTGGTCTCTCGCAGCGCTCGCCACTCAGGTTCACGCGCAAGAATCGCGGCGATCGTGTCTGACACTGTCTCGCCCGCAAACGCCGGACGTCCGGCCAACATCTCGTACAGCACGCATCCGAATGACCAGACGTCGGTCCGCTTGTCGAGCGGCCGGCCGCGCGCTTGTTCTGGGCTCATGTACGCGGCCGTACCCAGAATGACCCCCTCGCGGGTGCCGCGAACGCTGACGGTCGGCGATTGCGACAGATCCGATTCGGCGCCGTCAGCCGCATCGATCTTGGCAAGCCCAAAATCGAGCACCTTGACAGCACCGTCCGGAGTGATTTTGATGTTTGCGGGTTTGAGATCGCGGTGGATGATGCCTTTCTCGTGCGCCGCATCGAGAGCGTCGGCAAGTTGATAGGCAATCGTCAAGGCCTCACCGAGCGGTACCGGCCCACCTCTGACTCGATCGGCGACCGTTTCGCCGTCGACCAATTCAAGGACCAGCGCGCGTACGCCGCCGACGTCTTCAACGCCGTAGATGGCGCCAATGTGGGGATGGTTGAGCGAGGCGAGCAGGCGCGCTTCGCGCTCGAAGCGGCGCAGCCGTTCAGGATCGTCAGCGAAGAAGTGCGGCAAGACCTTTATTGCGACGTCGCGTTCGAGTCTTATGTCTCGGGCTCGATACACTTCGCCCATCCCGCCGACCCCGAGCAGCGACAGCACCTGGTAGGCGCCTAGCTGTTGGCCGATCAGCGACTGGGTTGAACTGCGGTGCCCCTCGGGAGCATGGTCCGTCATGGTCGCTTACGAGAGCACAATTGTAGGGCCGATCGGATCGTGCGACGGCCGCCGCGCCAGGGCCTCCTCGATTCGGCAACGGACCAGGTGGTGTTCGGGAGACCGGCGGCTTCGATGACCCGAACACTGATAGGTTGGCTGACTGGCTGACAGATCCAACATGAGCGGCAAGGACTTTCTCTTCGTATGGTGGGAGGGCGGCGGCAACGTGCCACCACTCGTTGCCATCGTCCGGCGCCTCGTCTCTCTCGGGCACCGCGTGCGCGTGTTGAGTGATCCCTGCAACAGAGACGAGTTCACCCAGGCGGGCGCCGAGTTTGTCTCATACACACGCGCGCCAAAGCGACGCACGAAGCGCCCCGAAGACGACTACGTGCGCGACTGGGAAGCGCGCAACCCGCTGCAACTCGTGCGCATTGTCATGGAGCGGTCGCTGGTAGGACCGGCGCTTGGCGTGGCGCAGGACACGCTCGAAGAGATCGAACGGCGCCGGCCGGACGCGCTCGGCGTGATGGACTTTACCTTCGGCGGTCTGCTCGCTGCCGAGAAGGCACGCATTCCAGTAGCGATCATCGCACCGCACATTCTTCTTCGACCCGCGCCTGGCGTGCCCCCGTTTGGCCCCGGCTTCATGCCGGCGCGCGGGGTCGCCGGACGCCTCCGCGATCGCCTCGTTGCCGCGATTTCGAACCGCTCGTTTCAAACCGGACTGCCGTCGATGAATGCGCATCGTGCCGTGCTCGGCCTGCCACCCGTTCGTTCGTTGTGGGAGATGATGGATCGCGCGGATCGAGACCTGATTCTCACGAGCCCATCCTTCGATTTTGTGGCGAGTCCACCGCCACACAATGTCAGGTACGCGGGGCCGGTCCTCGATGATCCGGTCTGGGTGTCGGACTGGGTGAACCCGTGGCCAGAGGCGCATCCCGACCCTCTCGTGCTCGTTGGCCTGAGCTCGACTTTTCAGAACCAAGGCGGGCTCGTGCAACGGATCCTCGACGCCGTCAGCTCGATGCACGTTCGCGCCGTCGTCACGCTCGGCCCGGCGCTCGAGCCGGCGCAATTTTCAGCGCCTCTGAACGCCCGCATCTTCGTGTCGGCCCCGCATAGCAAAGTGCTGGCCCATTCCTCGGCGATGATTACCCATGCCGGGCACGGCTCAGTGATACGGGGACTCGCGAGTGGCGTGCCGCTCCTCTGCATTCCGATGGGTCGCGATCAGAACGACGTTGCTGCGCGCGTCGTGCACCGCGGGGCCGGCCTGCAGTTGAAGGTAGGCGCTGGCCCGGACAGGATCAGGGCAGCGCTCGGTCGGCTGATACACGAACCACACTTTCGTCAATCAGCCGTCGCGCTGGGGGAAGCGATTCGACGTGACGCCGCGAACTCTACGGTGGTTGACGAGCTCGTGCAGGTGGCCGACACTCGACACGGATGCGGACCCGACGGCGACGCTGCCGTGAGGTAGGATCACGCTGCAGCGGGAACAATGAACACCCTGACTCGGCGTGACCTATTACGCGGCGTCGTGGCTGCCGGCGGCGTGCTCGGCACGTTCGCTCGGTCGGGCGTCGCCGCTCGCGCTTCACAAGCGCTGGCGGACGCGCGAACGAGCCAGAACAGTGCACTCGCGCTCGCGCGGTTCCTCAACCAGACGCGATTCGGCGACCTGCCGGAGCCGGCCATCACCCACGCCAAGATGCTCGTCGCGAGCACCGTGGCCAGCGCTGCTGCAGGCTCCCGCTTTTCTTCGGCTCGCACGATCCGCGACCTCGCGAAGGAGCAGGGCGGAAAGCCCGAGGCCACCGTGTGGTTCGACGGTACGAAGTTGCCAGTGACCGAAGCAGCGCGCGTCAATGCGATGCTGAGCGACGCCGCCGCATCCGACGACAGCGACCTGCGGAACGTGGCGCACTCGGGCACGACGGTCGTGGCGACCGGGCTTGCCGTCGGCGAGCGGACACGTGCGACCGGTCAGGATCTTCTCTGTGCGATCGTCACGGGCTATGAGGCAGCCGGCCGCATTGGCGAGGCGCTCGCCGGCAACGGGCCCGGTTTTCATGCCTCCGTCATCGTCGCCTTTGGCGGGACAGTGGCTGCGGCCAAGCTCCTTGGGCTCACCGACGAGCAGATGGCGAACGCCATTCGTTTGATTGCCACGACGATGGGTGGCTTGGCGATAGGGACGAACAGTTTGGCGCGCGAATATCACGCAGGCAATGCTGCGCTCGGCGCGATCAACGCCGCGCTGGCTGCGGGCCGCGGCTACACGGCGAACGACGACATGCTGGAAGCACCGAGGGGCTTCTTGCAGGTCTTCAGCGGCGGCAAGGGCGACAGCGAAAGCTTGACGCGTGATCTTGGCGAGCAGTGGGACATCGTCACGCACCTCGCGATCAAGCTCGTGCCTGGCGCGCATGCATTTCACCCATCGGTCGAAGCGGCGGTCAACGCGGCGCGACAATCCAATGCGGCGCCTGAGGACGTCGCCAGGATCCTCGTGTCCGGATCGCAGATCCGCGCGGTCACCGGTGGGCGGCCCAAGGACTTCGTCGAGGCCATTCACAGCCTGCCGTATTTCATCGCCTCCGCAGTGGCAGATAAAGATTTCTCGTGGATCCATGCTACGGCTGAGAAGATCCACAGCCCGATGGTCGGGCGACTCATCGATCTGATCGAGGTGGATCCCTCGCCGCCTCCGGCACGCTATCAGTGGAATTGGGGCGGCGCCGTCACCATCGTGACTAAGTCAGGTGCGAGGTTTACGAGCTCGGTGGACGCGCCACGTGGCTCCGGACCACGGGGCATCGAGTGGAGCGATGTCGACGCCAAGTTCCGCGCGCTGACGCCCGAATCCGGCCGGCCGGTGAAGCGCACCGAGCAAGTCTTGAGCCTGATTCATGGATTCGAGCAGGTGAAGAACATGTCAGCGCTAACCGGCCTGCTTGCTTGACGGGTTTGATCGAGCGAGCGGTCACGGAGTTTGCAAGATGCGGAGTTTAGTACAGAACATGGCGACGGCAGTCGTGGCCGCCACAGTGGGGGCGGTCCTCGCCGCGGTGGCCATGCCCGTGGCCGGGCAAGCTCCGGCGTATCGGGCGCCTCGAACCGCCGACGGCAAGCCGGACCTCAATGGGATCTGGCAAGTCCTCAACGAAGCCAACTACGACATTCAAACGCACATGGCTCGGCCGGCGATGGCGCTAAGGGCGGGCCCGTATGGTCCACTACCCGCGGCGGCCGTACTTGCGCTCGGTGCCGTGGGCGCTGTACCGCCTGGTCTTGGCGTTGTGGACGGCGAGGAAATTCCTTATCAGCCAGCGGCCTTGGCCAAGAAAAAGGAGAACCAGGAGAATTGGCTGACCGCCGATCCCGAAATCAAGTGCTATCTGCCCGGCGTGCCGCGCGCTACCTATATGCCGTATCCGTTTCAAATCCTCCAAAGCGCCAGCGCGATCGTCGTTGCGTACGAGTACGCGGGCACGGTTCGCGACATCTATCTCAAAGATCCCGGCCCGGCCCCCATCGACTCGTGGATGGGGCAGTCGGTTGGGCGCTGGGACGGTGACACGCTGGTCGTTGACGTGACCGGTTTGAACGATCAAACCTGGTTCGATCGCTCGGGCAACTTCCACAGCGAGGCGCTGCACGTGGTTGAACGCTACACGCGGACCGGACCGGACGTCATCTCCTATGAAGCGACGATCGAGGATTCGAAGGTCTTCACGCGTCCGTGGAAGATGAGCATGCCGCTGTACCGGCGTCAGGAGAGAAACGCGCAGCTCATGGATTTCAAGTGTGTGGAGTTCGTGGAAGAGCTGATCTTCGGCCAGTGGCGAAAGACGCCGCTGCCCCGGTAGTTGCGGAGGTGCGTATGTGGTGTCGACATCTCGCCGTGACGAGCGTGATGGGAATCGCGATCGCCGTCGTGTCGCTGACCCCGGCTCACCTGTCGGGCCAGGGCGCCGGGCCGTATTCGCCCCCGCGAATGGCCGATGGTCACCCTGACCTGCAGGGTACCTACGACCTCGCCACGCTGACGCCCGTGGAGCGACCGGCCGGAGCCAAGGCGGTGCTGACTGACGAGGAAGCCGCCAAGCTCGAGAAGGGTGTCGCCGCGCGGGTCGAAGCTGGTGCGCTGCCCATCAAAGGCGATCGCCCAGCACCGCCGAGGGGCGGTGACGGCTCAGTGGGGGCCGCGGGCAATGTGGGCGGCTACAACACGTTCTGGCTCGATCCTGGCTCGTCGTACACGATTGTCAACGGTGAACGACGGACGTCGCTCATCGTCGATCCGCCCGATGGCCGGGTGCCAGCCTTGACTCCGGCCGCCCGCCAGCGAGTCGCAGCACTCTTGGCGGGGCCCACATCCGACGCCACGCAGAGCAACGACCCAGGGCTCGAAACCGCGCCAGGCGCCTACGACGATCCGGAGCGACGCCCACTCGGCGAGCGTTGCCTTTTGGGATTCGGCTCGACGTCCGGGCCGCCCGCCCTGCCAAATTACTTCTACAACAACCTTCACAAGATCGTACAAACGCCGAGTGCGATCATGATCCTCAATGAGATGGTCCACGACGCACGCATTGTGCGAATGAACGCGCAGCACCTCCCGAAGAGCGTCCGCAAATGGATGGGTGATTCGGTTGGTCATTGGGAAGGCGACACGCTGGTTGTGGATACGACCAATTTCACCGACAAGACCCGTTTCAGAGGATCAAGTCAGGACTTGCACGTGATCGAGCGGTTCACGCGCGTCGATGACAAAGCGCTGCTCTATCGGTTCACGATCGAGGATCCCGCGACCTGGGCACGGCCATGGACTGGCGAGTACGCCTGGCCGGCCACCGACGAGCTCCTGTATGAATACGCCTGCCATGAGGCGAACTACGCACTCGAGAACGTGCTCCGCGGCGCCCGTCGCCGAGAAGCGGACGCAGCCGCGGCCCGGTAGCCGGAGGGTTCTAGGCCTTCGAGGAGAAGTAGGTGATTCGAATGCGAATGAAGCTCGCTATTGCAGTCGCCGCCAGTGCATTCGTGCTGGCGGTCACCAGTCCCCTTGCCGGCCATCACGCGTTCGGCGGGGAGTTCGATGCGAACCGGCCGGTCCTATTGAGGGGTCCCATCGTCAAGGTCGAGTGGGTCAATCCTCACACCTGGATTCACATCGAAGTGAAGAAGCCAGACGGCACCAAGGAAGTGTGGATGATCGAAGGCGGGAGTCCAAATTCGCTCCTGAGACGCGGAGTCACACGAGAGTCGCTCCAGATAGGGACCGAGCTCATCGTCGACGGGTATCAGGCGCGGGACTATACGCTCAAGCGAGCCAACGGCCGCAACGTCACCTATCCGGACGGTCGCAAGCTGTTTTTTGGGTCGTCCGGGACGGGCGCGCCAAAAGACAACGCCGATCCGTCCGAAAGCCGGGTGCCGCCAACGCGATGATGAGACTACGCGTGGGGAACAGTGACACACGTAGGCCGGGTCCTGTAGTTTGGACCCGGCTCGCGAGGCGGGTCTACACATCAAGACCCGCCCGACGCGTGATCGTGTGTACAGCAATTGTTCTGGCTGGTTTGTTCCTGACGGTAACGTCGTCCGCGCAGGCGCCAGCCGCCGTCGTTCAGCCGAACGATTACAGCGCCGACGCGTCGTGGCTGTGCCGCCCGGGCCGATCCGATGCCTGTCGCGTCGACCTCACGACGACTGTCGTCTCGGCCGACGGCAGGTTGGCTCGAGAGACCTGGGCGGCGGATTCAAACGCACCGATCGATTGCTTTTACGTGTATCCGACCGTATCGACCGATCCTGGGCCGACAAGCGACATGGTCGCCGATCCCGCTGAGCTCAACGTTGTCCAACAACAGTTCGCGCGATTCGGGTCGAAGTGTCGTCCGTACGCGCCGCTGTATCGACAGGTCACCCTGGCGGGACTTCGTCGCATGATTGCCGGCGGTGGGGGCGGTGGCGGGCTTTCACGCGGCCAGCAGTACGACGATGTACGCGATGCGTGGAACTACTATCTCGAACACGACAATAGGGGCCGCGGCGTCGTGCTGGTGGGCCATTCTCAGGGCGCATTCATTCTTGCTGAGCTCATTCGCCAGGAGATCGACGGGAAGCCAGTACAGTCCCGAATGGTTTCGGCGATCCTACTCGGCGCTACGCTGGCCGTGCCGCGCGGGAAAGATGTCGGGGGAACGTTTCAGCACGTGCCGCTCTGTCGAACTGCCTCACAGACGGGGTGCGTCATCACGTATGTGTCGTTTCGTTCCACCGTAACTCCGCCCGCGAATACGAGGTTCGGCAAGGTCGGCGAGGAGGGTATGGTCGCGGCCTGCACGAACCCGGCTGCGCTCGGCGGAGGTACGGGCGTACTGCACGCGTACCTCTCCAAGGACGGACGGACGATCACGGGCACGGCGCCGCCTCGACCATGGGTAACGCCGGAGAGGTCCATCGACACTCCGTGGGTCAGTGTTCCCGGTCTGCTGACGGCGCGATGCGCCTCCAACGAACACGCGACCTATCTCGAAGTTATCGTGAAGGGCGATTCGTCCGACCCACGCGCTGACGACATTTCAGGCGATCTCGCCGTCAACGGGCAAGTGCTGACCGACTGGGGTCTACATCTCATCGATGTCAACCTGGCGATGGGCGACCTTGTGGACATCGTCGGCCGTCAGGCGCGAACGTGGCTCTCAGCGTCTCACCGTTAGCTAACGTTTGTTCACGACCGTGTTGTGAACGGAGCCGACGGAGCACACGGAACCACACGGAGAAACGAAGGAACGGAGTAGAAATTCGTTATAGACGTTGCCTCCGTGACTTCGTTCCTCCGTGTGACACCGTGCCCTCCGCGCGACTCCGTCGCAACACTGCTGTGAAAAACGCTTGTAGGCGACAGCGCTGATATTTCCCGCGGCACGCTGGAAAATCCCCGTTCGCCCACCCTCGCACTTTCAACGTCGTCGGCAATTCCATCATTCGTGCTGGCACCACCATTGCGATACGCCTGGCCGCAGGCGTGTGGTCCGGTCCGATTCTCGAGTCGTGATCCCGCGACCGGCAAGGAGGAGGAACGGTGATGAGCAACATCGTCAGGTTCGGTGTGTTCGTGTTGGGGGCCTTGTCGTTATGGGGGTGTAGCAGCCCTGGTCAACAGGCGCCACCGGCGCAACAGGCTGCGATCGCCGAGAAGCCAGCGCTCACGCCAGTCATCCCCGGTGTCAGCATCAATGCCATCATGGTGGCGCTCGTCGACCATGCCGGTCACAACTTGTGGGTCGTCGAACAGGAAGGCAAGAAACCCAAGACCGACGCCGACTGGGACACGATCGAGGAGCACGCCGTTCAATTGGCGGCGGCTGGCCCAGCTATCTCTGCTGGGGGCACGGGGCCGGCCGACTCGGGATGGATAAACTCGCCGAACTGGAGAGCGCACGCGCAGCGATTGTCGGATGCCGGAAGGGCGGCCTCGGTGGCAGCACAGAGCAAGAACTTCGAGGCGCTTGTGACGGCAAATGGTCAGCTCGTCGAGGCATGTGAGGGTTGCCACAAGGAATTCAAGCCTGACCTGCCAACCGAAGGCATCGTCCACAAACACGCCCACTGACAGTTCCTCTGTTCGCGAAGGGAGAATGGCCAGCTCGGATTCCGGCATGCTCCGTGGAGCGTGCCGGAAATTACCGATCCAACCGACTCAGCGTTCTGCACGTGACCTCAATCTCAATCAAATGCCCTCTTCGTCGTGGCACTGCCGTTGCTGGACCTGGGGCGCAGGTATGCATCCGGTCCGATTCTCAAGACGTGATCCGGAAACCCGCAGAGAGAAGCACCAGATGACGACGAACATCGTGAGGTTCGGCGCGCTCGGGTTGGGAGCGTTGATGATGTGGGGATGCAGCCCCAGCGAGCAGCCGTTGGCCGCGCCACAGGCGGCTACAGTCGAGACCCCGGCGCTGATCCCGGTGACGCCGGGAGTGAGCATCAACGCCGTGATGGTTGCGCTCGTCGACCATGCAAGTCACAACCTGTGGGACGCCGAGCAAGAAGGAAGGGCTCCCAAGACCATCGAGGACTGGCAGACGATCCAGGAGCACGCCGTCCAGCTAGCGGCCGCTGGCCCGGCCATCTCGGCTGGGGGCACGGGACCGGCCGATGCGGGGTGGGTGAATACGCCCAGCTGGCGCGTGTACGCGCAGCGATTGTCGAATGCCGGGAAGGCCGCCTCGACGGCCGCCCAGAACAGGAACTTTGACGCGCTCGTGGTAGCGAATGGTCAGCTCGTGGAGTCGTGCGAGAGCTGTCACAAGGAGTTCAAGCCGGCCCTGCCAACCGAGGGCATCGTCCACACTCACTCTCACTGACGCGGTTCTTGTGGAGGTTCAGGGGCGGGTCTGAAGACCCGCTCCTACGCTTCGAGAACCTCACGCACCTTCGAAGCGAGGTCGTTCAGCGAGAACGGCTTCTGCAGAAAGTGAACGCCGTCTTCCAGTACGCCTCGTGGAGGCAGCGCGCGGGCTGAGTAGCCAGATACGAACAGCCGCTTGAGATGAGGGGCGCGCGCCCGCAGCCGTGTGACGAGCTCCGGGCCGTTCATCCCCGGCATCACCACGTCGGTCAGGAGCAGGTGGATCTGACTCGCATGTTCCTCGGCGAGACGGATGGCTTCTGCTGGGGTACTCGCCGGGGATCTCGGAAGCGAAGGACGTCTTCTTGACGCAGATCCCGAGACATCACTGGACACCAGAACGCGAGGCGTCGACTACTGCTGACTGCCTGGCTTTGTCGCTTCGATCTTGATCAGCTTGAGCACCGTGACCTCGCGGGCCAGTTCGGTCTTGCCCGCCGGCCAACCGTTGGACTTGAGCAGGAATGCGATGACGTCGGAATTCTGCTGTCGTGTGAGTTTGCCCGGCCGGTCGAGAGGCATGGTGGTCCGGATGCGTTCGAACAGATCTCCCACCGTGAGATCGTTCCAATTGGACGTGAACACGCCGCCGGCGAGCGCGGGCGTCATATCGGCGCCCCCCAGCCCGTCGCCATGACAGTTGGCGCAGTCTTGACGGTAGACCATATCGCCGCGTGCAGCCTGCTCTTCAGTGTAGGCGCCGTCCCACACGGAGGCGGCGGCTGAATCCACCGCCTGGGCCGATGCTCGTCGCCGTGCTTCTGCACCCACGGTGGAGCCCAACGTCCATGAGGCGACACAGACGATGGTCAGCACCACGATTCTCGTCGTCATATCACCTCGGGACATTGAGCCTTGAGCCCTGAGCCTTGAGCCCTGAGCCCCTGAGCCCCTGAGCCCTGCCTACCGCGTCCCGCCGGTGTCACTTTCAGACTCCGGAAGGGCGAAGGCGAGATACTCGCCAGAGTAGTTGCCACCGCTGACGGCGATCACGATGTACTGCCGGCCGCCGACGCGGTACGTCATCGGCGATCCGCTGACGGGCGCGGGCATCCATACCGCCCCGACTTCTTTCCCGGTCTGTTTGTCGTAGGCGCGTATCATCGCGCCGCGTGGATGATCGGATGTTGTGGTGACCAGCGGGTCGCCAGCGATAACCAGCGTCTTTGTGACCAGCACACCGACGCTCACGCCTTGTCCTGTCTTCGGGATATTCATCCCCTTGAGCTTCGGGTGATTGCGCACGGCGTCCGGCGTGTCGCCATGCGGCACTTGCCACTTCAGCTCACCGCGGGTCAAATCGATTGCCGACAGTACCCCGTAAGGCGGCTTGACCATCGAGAGTCCTTCAACGGCGTTGTAAACTCGCGCGGGCGCACCGCCTGCCCGTCCTGCTGTTGGCGCCTCCGGCGCGGCTTCGCCCACCGGCCTTCTGACGTCGGCGTACGTGCCCGGTACCGGCGGCCACGCGCAGTCGGAATGCCTGTCCGACGACGCCTGCTTGGTAGGGGATATCCGAAAATCCGGGTGGCGGCGGCGCAACTGATTCCGGCGTGAACGCAGACATGCTTGCCTGCGCGTAAACGATGCCTGTTTCCGGATCCGCACCGGCGCCAGGCCAGTTCGTCCCGCCGCTCGCGTTCCCGAGATTGAGCGCCCCAAGCAATCCGTTTACGTTGCCTACAATCGGGGGGTTATACAACGTTCCGCTGTACGGGAAGTTGCCACCCCACTTGTAGCGCTTCATGTTCTCGACTGCCTGCGCGCGCATCTCCGGCGTGAAGTCGATCAGCTCGTCGGGAATCCTCAGGCCTGGCCGCCCGTAGGCGACCGGCTTTGTGGGGATCGGCTGCGTCGGCGAGTACCACTCGCCCGGTACATCACCTGGTGGCACTGGCGTTTCGACGATCGGCCAAATCGGTTCACCCGTGACGCGATCGAAAACGAAGAGAAGGGTCTGCTTGGTGGGCTGCGCGACCACCTTGCGCAGTCTGCCATCGATCATCACGTCCAACAGGATCGGCGCTGACGAGATGTCGTGATCCCAGATCGGATGGTGCACGAGCTGAAAATGCCACTTCCTCTGCCCGGTCTTCAAATCAACGCATACCAGACTTTCGCCGTAGAGGTTGTTCCCGGGCCGCTTTCCGCCGTAGTAGTCCGACGAAGGTGATTCAACCGGCAGATAGACGAGTCCCAGCTCTTCGTCCACTGTGATCTGCGTCCACACGCCCGTGTTGCCGTTGACCGCCCAGGAGCCGTTCAGCCAAGTGTCGTTACCAACCTCGCCCGGACGCGGAATCGTGTTGAAGGTCCACTGAAGCTTGCCACTCCGTACGTCGAAGGCGCGCACGAGCCCCTTGGTGTTGTTGTGGGTCGTGATCGTCATCCCTTCCTTCATCGACGACCCCACGATGATCGTGTCTCGAACCACGGTCGGCGTCGAGTGCAGACCGATCTCGCCGGTTTCCAGATCGATCTGCTGACCGTTGCCATAGACCACACCGACCTTGAGGTCGACGACACCATCTTTACCGAATGAGGGAATCTGGTCGCCGGTCTTTGCGTTGAGCGCGATCAGGCGATAGCCCGGCGTCACGTACAACACGCGGTTGTCGCCCTTCCCGTCGGTCCAGTACGACAGCCCGCGGCCGGAGAGTTGGCGTGGCGCGTTTGCCCCGCGCGTGCCTTCAGGGTAGCGGTGAGTCCACAGCAACTCGCCGCTCCTCGCATCCAGCGCGATTACGGACCGGCGTGTTCCGGCGGTGGTGTACAGCACGCCACCTACCATCAGCGGCGTTCCCTCCAACTTGTATTCGGGACGCGTACCGAGGTTGTCGGTCTTGAATCGCCAGGCAATTTCGAGCTTGTTGAAGTTGCTGCCGTCGATCTGGTCGAGCGGCGAGTATTTCGTGCCGCGAAGATCGGCGGTGTAATGAGGCCACTCACCGTTCTTGGCGCTGGGCGCCGACGCTGACTGACCCGCTGTCCCGACCGAGAGCCAGAGCACGGCCAGAGCGATCGACGCGAGCGCGATTTTGTGGATGGGTCGCGACATGATTCACACTCCCGGCTTTTCCGACTTGTGGAGGCCGGCTCCTTCATGTGTGGGGGCCGGCTTCAGCCGGCCCCCGCGACTGCGGAGCAACGGAAAGAAATATACACGTTGCGGCCAGCAAAAAGGCGGCAAATTGAGCCTTTGGCCCGGATTTGCGCAAGTTCCCATATTGACGCCGCGTTTGGGGAGAGCGCACAATCCGAGAGCGGAGGAGTGTGCATGGCGAACGTAAACTGGCGCAGTCTGGGATTTCGCATCAGCATGGGTGCGGCGATGGCCGTCATCCTGACGGTTCCGCGTCCGGCGGGCGCCGAAGGCACAGCCACGACGCCAGTATTCACGAAGGACGTCGCGCCGATTCTTCAGGAGAAGTGCCAGGCATGCCACCGGCCAGGCTACATCGCGCCGATGTCGCTGATGACCTTTGAAGAGACTCGTCCATGGGCGCGATCCATCAAAGCGCGAGTGGTCGGGCGACAGATGCCGCCGTGGCACATCGACAAGACGGTCGGGATCCAGCACTTCAAGAACGACCGGTCGCTGAGCGACCAAGAGATAGACACGATTGCCCGGTGGGTAGACGCAGGTGCGCCGAAGGGCGACATGAAGGACATGCCTCCACCAAAGCAATTCGCCAATGATGACGTGTGGGGCTTTGCTGCGCAGTTCGGTGGTCCACCCGATCTGATCATCAAGTCGCCGCGCTACACCATGCCGGCGCAGGCGCTCGATCAGTGGTACAAGCCCGTCGTCGAAACCGGCCTGACAGAAGAGCGGTGGGTACGCGCAATCGAGATACGTCCCGTAACCGTGGCTGGCCGACGGATCACGCACCACGCGCTGGCGAGGCTGCAACAGGACGACCCCGACCAGAATCTCACGTCCGACGGGACGGGAGCAGGTCTCTTCATGGAGTGGGCGGTCGGGAAGCAGGGTGAGATGATGCGCCCGAACAGTGGAAAGCTGATGTTGCCAGGGGCGAAGATCATCTTCGAGGTTCACTATCACGCCGTCGGCCAGGAGATTACCGATCAGGTCGAACTCGGCATCTACCTCTATCCCAAGGGGCAGGAGCCGAAGTACAGACAGGTACTTGCATCACTCAGCAGCGTCGCAGGGGGCGCGCGGAACATCGACATTCCCCCGAACGGGACATTCGTCAGCCAGAACTTCCACGTGATGAAGCAAGCCGGTCGAGTAGAGAACTTCCAGCCGCACATGCACCTGCGTGGCAAGGCCATGTCGATGGAGGCGATCCTCCCCAACGGCGCGACGCAGATGTTGAGTCACGTCAACAACTTCAATTTCAACTGGCACAACAACTACGTGTACGCCGACGATGTGGCACCTCTTCTGCCGAAGGGCACAATCTTGAAGATCACATCGTGGTACGACAACACCGCCTCGAATAAGAACAATCCCGACCCGAACCAGTGGGTCGGTTTCGGCGACCGCACTGTTGACGAGATGGGCCACGCCTGGGTGAATATCACTTACATGAACGACGAGGAGTACCAGGCCGAGCTCGAGAAGAGAAAAGCACCAGTCAGCAGTTCAGCGTCGGCAGTGCTGCCCTAGGAGTCGTTGCCCGGATGCGCGCCTATCGTTTGGCCGCAGCGTGCCTGACGTGCATGGTTGCGGTCGCGAGTTGGAATGTCGTAGGCGCAGCGCAAGCGCCTGCGCAGTTGCCTTTCGAGCCGTTCAAGGAGTCCGGTCAGAGCGTGACGGGCGCCTTTGAGGGGTGGTACCAGAACCCCGACGGTACCTACAGCCTGCTGGTCGGCTATTTCAATCGAAACCAGAAGCAGATACTCGATATCCCCGTCGGCCCCAACAACCGGATCGAGCCTGGTGGACCCGACCAGGGGCAACCCACGCATTTCCTGCCCCGCAGGCAATGGGGTGTCTTCGTCATCACCGTCCCCAAGGACTTTGGAAAAAGCAGGCTGACCTGGACGCTCGTCGCTAACGGGCAGACCACCGTCATACCGATCCACCTCGATCCCTTGTGGGTCGTGGAACCCTTCAAGGACACCGCGCTCGGGAATACTCCGCCTGCTCTGAAATTTGATGCCGAAGGCTCCGCACACCAGGGCCCGCCGAAGGGAATGAGCGCGTCCTACACGGCGACCGTCTCGCGTCCGCTCGCTCTCACGGTGTGGGTGAGCGACGATGGGATCCGCGCCCCAGAGGCACGCCGGCCGACGGCTTTGGCCACCGTCTCGTGGAGTCTGTTTCGCGGACCCGGCGAGGTGACGTTCGACAAAGCCACGCCGGCCATCGATGAGAAAAGTCGTCAAGCGACAGCGACTGCAACCTTTACGATGCCTGGGGACTACATCCTGCGCGTGCAAGCCAACGACGCAACGGGCGACGGCGGTGGCGGCTTTCAGTGTTGCTGGACGAACGCACACGTCAGGGTGACGGTGAAGTAGACAGCGGTCAACGCCCAACTCCCAACTTCTGCTTGTCCAACTCCCAACTCTTGTTTGTCCAACTCCCTGCTAATCGGGCGTTGGTCAAGCGTCGCGATTGGGAGTTGGTCAGGCGTTAGTAGTTGGGAGTTGGGAGTTGCCTTCATCACGGCAGACTCAGCGCCACGTACTCGGCCGTGCGCTCCCGCGATCCGATTGCGACGACGATGTACTGCTTGCCTTGGAACATGTAGGTCATCGGCGCACCGGTCGTGCCGGCCGCAAGCTCCGTCTCCCACAGTACTTGGCCAGTGCGCTTGTCGAACGCTCGGAACTTACGACCGCCGGCTCCTGGTGCAAGCGAGATCGGCATGCCCGCGGGCACTCGATCCGGCGTAGCCATGATCGGGTCGCCCTCTCCCACAAAGAGCAGTGTTTTCGTTGCGAGTGGCGCGCTGCGTCCCGGATTGCCCAGCGGGGGGAGGTTGAGTGGTTTGAGCAGGGGGTGGTCCCGAGGCCCATCGCCGTTGGGCACCATCCATGCGATCTCGCCTTTGTTGAGATCGATCGCGGTGATCCGGCCATATGGTGGCTTCACCAGCGGCAGGCCCAATGGCGCCGGCGGATACTCCCGCGTGCCGCGCGTGAACGTCAGATTCGTCCGTTTCGGATCTCCGGGGATGATGTCGGCGACAAACGCACCGGTGATCGACTCCACGTAGAGCAGGCCCGTGTCGGGGTCGAACGCGCCCCCTTGCCAGTCGGCACCTCCGACCGATCCAGGTAGCTGAATCGTTCCTTTGGTGTCGTTCGGCCCGCTTCCTTTGATCGACGGCGGCGTAAACATCGGGCCGATGACGTATCGCTTCACGATGTCGACGGCAGCGGCGCGGAGCTCGGGCGTGAAGTCGATCAGATCGTCGATCGAGATGCCTTGCCGATCGAAGGGCGGCGGCTTGCTCGGAAACGGCTGCGTCGGGGACGTCTGTTCTCCCGGTGTCTTCGACTGCGGTACGGGCCGTTCTTCAATTGGCCAGACCGGTTGGCCTGTCACGCGGTCGAACACGAAAGCAAATGCCTGCTTGGTCAGCTGCACCACCGATTTGATTCGCCTGCCATCGACAGTGATGTCCGCAAGAATTGGAGCCGCAGGCAGGTCGTAGTCCCACAGATCGTGATGAACCAGCTGGTAATGCCACACTCGTTTGCCGGTTTGGCACTCTACGCAGACCAGACTGTCAGAGAACAGGTTGTCCCCCGGTCGGTGCCCGCCGTACATGTCGCTCGTCGGGCTGGTGAGTGGCAGGTACGCGTAGCCGAGCTCTTCGTCGGCGCTGATGAGCGACCAGAGGTTCGTGTGACCTGTGTACTGCCACGAGTTGTCTTTCCAGGTCTCGACGCCGAACTCTCCGTCCCTCGGCATCACGTGGAAGGTCCATCGCAGCATCCCGGTGCGGACGTCGTATGCCCTCACGTCGCCCGGCACTCCCTCCTTGCGCGGTGGGGAGTCGCTCATCGAGGTTCCGACAATCACGACGTCTCGACAGACCCGCGGCGCGCCGCTCCATGAGTAGTTGGTCTTGCCATCAGGACCGAGTCGCAGGTTGACGACGCCACGCACGCCGAAATCGGAATACGGCTGCCCTGACTTGGCGTTGAGCGCAATCAGCGTGTCATCTCGCTGTACGAAGATCCGCTCGTCGGACCCGCCGCGCCAGTAGGCCAGGCCGCGCGTACTGTCACCGCGCAACCCTTGCGGACCGGCGGGCGGTTCCTGGATCCAGATCGTCTTGCCCGTGCCGGGGTGAAACGCTTCCACGAGGCCGACGCCGTTCGGGCTGTAGAGAACGCCGCCCACCATCAGAGGTGTCGCACGGAAATTGTTCGGCACCTGCAGCTTCGGATCTTTGCCGCTCAGCAGGGGATCGACCGCCGGGCGGCGCCAGGCAACCCTGAGGCTCTTGACGTTGGCGATGTTGATTTGATCGAGCGGTGCGTATTTGGTGCTGCCTGCGTCGCCGCCGTAGCTGCGCCACTCGCCGTTCTGGGTTTGCGCCGAGGGGTTCGCCAAAAAGCACATCCCCAGCCCAATGCAGCAGCAAATCGATCGAAGCAGTCTCATCTGTGAACTCCGGGCCCCACATGGGTGTCAACGCCCAACTCCCAACTTCCACTTGTCCAACTCCCAACTGATTGGGAGTTGGTCAAGCGTCAGTAGTTGGGAATTGGGAGTTTAACAGCCGTGCTTCGTCTACTTCTCTTGCGGCAGCCTGAACGCAACGAGCTCCGCGCTGTACGTCCCGCCGGCGATGGCGAGCACGAGATACTGCTTGCCGCCCAGCATATAGGTCATCGGCGATCCTGTTTGTGGCGCAGGCATGTATACCGCACCTGCGTCCGCCCCGGTTGCTTTGTCGTAGGCGCGGAGCATGGCGCCGCGCTGGCCGGTCGGCGTCGTAAAGAATCCGGCCTCCCCGGCAACGACCAGCGTCTTGGTCACCAGCGTGCCCGTGCGTCCCGGCCGTCCAGTCCGCGGAATGGTCAGTCCTTTTAGCGCCGGATGATTCTTGATGTTGTCGGGTGTCTCGCCGTGGGGCACCTGCCACACGATCTCACCCTTGTTCAGGTCTATGGCCGTGATGCGCGAGTACGGCGGCTTGATGAGCGGCAGGCCTTGAACGTTGGGTCCGCCGGTCCCACCTTCGCCTGCAGCCGCCGCCCCGGTTGCTGGTCGAGGCGCGTTCGGGTCGCGAGCCTGACCCGCCACGAAATTCATGTCGGACCGCCCACCCTCGGGAGGAAGCAAGCCGAGTGCGGATGGCGTCGTGACGGAATGCACATACATGATCTTCGTCTCGAGGTCGACGGAACCACCCGGCCAGTTTGCGCCTCCACCGGCGGAGGGGAGCATGAGGGTCGCGAGCGGGCCCTCCCATTTGCTGACGACAGGCGGTGTGAAGAGCGGACCGATCTTGTACCGGGATACCAACTTGACGGCTTCCGCCTTCAACTCCGGGGTGAAGTCGATCAAGTCGTCGAGCGATACGCCCTGACGATCGAATGCTGGTGGCTTGGTTACAAACGGCTGCGTTGGTGCGTACCATTCACCGGGCACATCTCCTTTGGCGACCGGCCGCTCCTCAATTGGCCAGACGGGTTGTCCAGTGACGCGATCGAACACGTAGACCCATCCTTGTTTCGTCGGCTGAGCGACGGCCTTGATCGCTCGGCCGTTCACCGTGATGTCCACCAGAATCGGCGCGCACGGGATGTCGAAGTCCCAGATGCCGTGGTGGACCAGCTGGAAGTGCCATTTGCGCTTGCCCGTTTGCAGATCGACGGCGAGCAGCGTCTCACCGAACAGCCCGTTGCCCGGACGATGGCCGCCGTAGTAGTCGCCCGTTGGCAGCTCGACGGGCAGATAGACGGTGTTCAGCTCTTCATCGACCGAGATCTGTCCCCACACGCCGGCGTTCCCGGTGGGCGCCCAGGAATCTTTCTCCCACGTGTTGTCGCCTTCCTCCCCTGGCAATGGGATCGTGTGGAAGATCCAGAGACGCTTGCCCGTCCGCACATCGAAGCCTCGGACGTAGCCTTTCTCGTTTCGCCGGCTCTTGGGGACGCCGCCGGGCAAGTGTGCGGCGCCAACGATCACCACGTTCTTGGCAACGACTGGCGCCGCGTGCAGCCCGATCTCGCCAGTGATCAGATCCATCACCTGATCGTTGTTGAGTTTCAAATCGACGACGCCGTTCGTGCCGAAGCTGGGTACGGGGATGCCTGTCTTCGCGTCGAGCGCGATCAAGCGGTACCCCGGCGTCACGTAGAGGATTCGAGCCTCTTTCCCATCGCTCCAATACGCTAGCCCGCGACCGGAGAGCCGGCGCGGCGCAGCCTCACCGCGCTTACCCTCGTCTTCGCGGTGGACCCACAGCATTTCGCCCGTCGCCGCATCCAGCGCCACAACCGCCCGGCGCGTGCCGGCGGTCGCAAAGAGCACGCCGCCTGCCATCAGCGGCGTCGTCTCGTAGTTGAATTCCGGACGAGGACCGAGCGCATCGGTCTTGAATCGCCAGGCCACTTCGAGTGTGTTGAAGTTGCTGCGGTTGATTTGATCGAGCGGTGAATAGCGAGTGTTGGCGACGTCATTGCCATAGCTCCGCCACTCGCCGTTCGGCGGTGTCGCAGATTGGCCACCCAGTGCGATGACGACGCCCGCCACGAGAACCACCGTCGCGAAGCCAACCGTTCGCCTTCGAAGTCGTCTTGTCATGAGAACCTCTGAGCCCTAAGCCCTAAGCCCTAAGCCCTAAGCCCTAAGCCTTAAGCCTTGAGCCTTGAGCCCTAAGCCATGAGCCCTAAGCCATGAGCCCTAAGCCATGAGCCCTAAGCCTTGAGCCCTCACCGTCCCTGCGGCCAGGGCACTCCCTGTTCTTTTTTCGTGACCGGCGCGAGTCCTTTGTAAACAAAGCGCTGGAGCCGTCTCCCTTGATAGGTCTCCACCGTATACAAGTTGCCCTTCGAGTCCGTCGCGATGTTGTGCAGTGAGTACCACTCGCCTGGATAGTGACCACCCTTACCGAAGTTGGTCAACTCTTCCATTGACTGTCGGTCGAAGATGCGCAGCTTCTGATTGCGGCCGTCGGCTACATAGAGGAACCGCTGCTGCGGGTCGCGCGAAAAGGCGGTGTCCCAGACTGCGCCGTCGCTGCGTGAGTCTCGCGCCATGTAGACCTCCTTCACGAAGGTCCCATCGGGCTTGAAGATCTGCAGGCGATTGCTCGTGCGGTCGCAGACGTACACCAACCCGTCGTTCGAGACGTCGGCGCAGTGCACCGGGCCTCTGAAGTGCTGGTAGGTCACCGTCGGATCGTAAGGGCCCTGTGCGAGCGCCGCCTTGTCGTCGGGCGGTTTGCCGTACGCGCCCCAGAACCGCTTCATCTTGCCCGATTCGGCGTCGATGACTGCGACGCGCCTGTTACCGTACCCGTCGGCGACGAACACTTCGTTGGACGGCGCGTAAAAGAAGGTCTTCGCGACCTGGAAGAAGTGATCCTGCGCAAGACTGTCCCGTGTGACCCCCTTCTTTCCCACTTGCATCACGAACTTGCCATCTTGCGTGAACTTGAGCACGTGACCGTCCATCGCGCCGTTGCCGCCGATCCAGACGTTGCCTTTGTTGTCGACGTTCAAGCCGTGGTTCGAGTCGGGCCACTGGTATCCGGGGCCGTCGCTGCCGCCCCAGTGGCGCAGCACGTTCCCGGCCTGATCGAATTCCAAAACGGGCGGTGCCACGCTGCAGCACTCGCCGGTAGGCGGCGTCTGGCTCGATGCACCTTCTGCGGCGTCGAGGACGTCGGGGCGATGGACGATCCAAACGTGATCTTGCGCATCCACCCACAGCCCGATCGTCTGGCCCTGATACCAGCCATTGGGCAGTGGTTTCGGGAAGGTCGGATCGACTTCGAATCTCGGCGCCATGACGGCGTTCTGCGCCTGAGCCGCGGCCGCCTTCTGCACGACGCTTTGAACGATTGCCAGCGCTCCGAGAACCGCAAGAAACGTGGTGCCGATGAGCAGATTCCGTCTCATACCGTCTCTCCAATGGGGTCAGACCCCATTACAAAAGCGAAATGGGGTCTGACCCCATGTCGGGTTCATCTGCCCGGAACGAACTTCTGCACGCGCTTGCCGTGATGCTGCTCACCCGTATAGACACTGCCCTGCGCATCGACTGCAACGCTGCCGACCGCGAGGAACTGCCCGGGATAGCGGCCGCCGCTGCCGAATGTTCCGAGCGAGGTCAAAGTATCGCGCTGCAGGATGTGCACTTTCTTGTCGTGCCCGTTTGCCACGAAGACGTACCGCTGCTGCGCGTCGTTCGAGAACGCGAGATCCCACGCAGACCCGTGAGAGGACACCACGCCGAACTGGCCCGTCACAGTCGCGCCCAGGGTGTTCTTCGACACGATCCCCTCGCGCAGGAACTTCCCATCCTTTTGGAATACCTGAATACGGTTGCTGCTGCGATCGCAGACGTACACGCTGCCGTCTCTGGAAAGCTCAATGCACGTGACGTCGCGGAACGATCCTGCGGGCGCGTCGCTTGGCGCGTACGGTCCGGGCGCAGCGCCGGCCGTCTTTTCGCCGTATGCAAACCAGTGGCGTTTGTAGGTGCCCTTGTCCGCATCGAAGACGACGATGCGTCGGTTGCCCGTGTCGGCAACGAACACCTCGTTGGCCGAGGCGTCGTACGCGACAGCGGACGGACGATTCAATGTCGTCTGGCTGTCCGGTCCCTCCATCTTCCCCGGCGTGCCGATCTGCAGCAGGAACTTCCCGTCCCGCGAGAACTTGAGTACGTGCGCATCCGGTGGGCCGGTCGGCGCCGCTCCGCGGCCGCGTCCGACTCCAGGAGCCGGCGCCTCACCGACTACGGCATCGCCGCGTCCCCGTGCTGGAGCGGTCGGTGGAGGCTCGAGGCCGGCAGCAGTAACCCAGACGTTCCCTTTGGCGTCAACGGCCAGGCCGCCAGGCGATTGAGGCCATTGGTATCCCGCGCCCGGTCCGCCCCAACTCGAGAGGAGCTTCCCGGCCTGGTCGAACTCGAGGACGAACGGCGCGGCCATGCAGCACACACTCGAGGAGGGCGGATTCGTCATCATGCCCTTCTCGTTGTTCTCCAGCGAGTCGGCCCCACGGTGGACGATCCAGACATGATTCTGGGCATCGACCGTTACGCCGGTGACCGAGCCGAGCACCCATGAGTGATTGTCGAACGGCTGGGGCCAGAGGGCCTGAACCCGATAACGCGGCGCACTTCCCTGCGCGGTCACCGCCTGTTCGATTCCCGTCAGTCCGCCGGACAAGACCAGGAGCGCAAGGCAGCCCGCCCCACGATGAACACGCGTCGACATCGTCAGCCTCCTCCCTGGAGCACCGCAAATATACATGGATTAGGATGGCCCTGGTACAGACTGCTCGTGAAGCCGATTTCTGTCTTCCTGCTCATCGCGTCGATCGCGCTGCTACCGATGAGGCTGGCCGCGCATGACATCCCAAGCGATGTCAGGATCCAAGCGTTTCTCGAGCCCGAGGGCCAACGCCTGCGGCTGGTCGTGCGCGCGCCCATCGGGGCGATGAGCGACCTCGAGTGGCCCAGCAACGGGCTACTGCTCGACCTTGCTCGCGTGGAGCCGGTGCTTCGCGAGGCGGCGCTGAAATGGGTCGCTGGTCGAATCGATCTCTACGAAGAGGACAAGTCGATCGGAGCCGCGCGGGTGGTCGCCGCACTGGTGTCGCTGCCGTCGGATTCGTCGTTCGATTCCTATGACCTCGCGCTCGCGCATGTGCTCGGCCCGCCCCTGTCGAATGACACGGATCTCGTCACCGGGCAGGCCATGCTCGACGTGCTGCTCGAATACCCGATTCAGTCGGATCGGTCTCGGCTGTCGATCGAGACGCGATTCGAGACGGCTGGTCTGCGTTCGGTAACGGTACTCCGGTTCCGAACGCCAGGAGGTGTCGAACGCGCGTTTCAGTTTCATGGCGACCCCGGGCTGGTCCGGCTCGATCCACGCTGGTTTCAAGCCGCCTGGCGTTTCGTGGTGGACGGGTTCTTCCACATCCTCGACGGCGTCGACCACTTGCTGTTCTTGCTATGCCTGGTCATCCCGTTTCGACGCCTTCGTACGCTGATACCGATTGTCACGTCATTCACGATCGCGCACTCGATCACCCTTATCGCGTCCTCGTACGACATGGCCCCTGGCGCCCTCTGGTTCCCGCCGCTCGTCGAGACGCTGATCGCGACGTCGATTGTCTACATGGCGGTCGAGAACATCGTATCGCCCCAGCTGCGCCGCCGTTGGATGATCACATTCGCGTTTGGTCTCGTCCACGGATTTGGTTTCTCGTTCGCTCTTCGGGAAACCCTGCAGTTCGCGGGCAATCACCTGCTGACGTCGCTGCTCTCCTTCAACGTCGGCGTGGAGATTGGGCAGCTGCTCGTCCTCGTGCTGTTCGTCCCGGCGATCGGCGCGCTGTTCCGTTTCGGCGTCGCCGAGCGGACCGGCACCATCATTCTGTCGGCGCTCGTTGCGCATACGGGCTGGCACTGGATGATCGACCGCGGCCAGAGTCTGGTGTTGTATCAGTACCAGTGGCCGGTCTTCGATGCGGCCTTCTTCGCGCTGCTGATTCGATGGCTGATGCTGGCGGTCGCGCTGGCTGGTGTCGCGTGGTTCGTCACTGTGATCGTCGGCGGTACGCGTCGAGACGCGAGCGAAGGACGGAGGCGACTGGACCGGGTGGATTCAGCCGCAGGGCCGTCTCGATGACAGACGCGGCACGCTCGAAGTCGCCGCCGCCGGCGTACGCGGCTGCCAAGTTACTATGCGCCTCGAGGTTCGCCGGCTCCAGTGTCACCGCCTCGCGAGCATGTTCGAGCGCTTCGGTCGTGCGTCCCAGCTGCAGGAGAATCCCGCCAAGATTGTTGTGGGCCCGCGCGTAGTCCGGTTTGATCTGAAGAGCCTGCCGAAGCTGACCCATCGCCTCGTCCAGACGTCCAGCCACGGCCAGCGCTGTCCCGAGGTTGAAGTGCGCGGCGGCCGATTCTGGCTCCAGCTTGGCGGAGACTGCGAAATGCGCGACCGCGTCACTGGCGCGGCCTACCTCGAGATACAACTGCGCCACGTCGTCGTGCAACGCGACGCTCGCGGGACTCGATGCGATGACGCGTTCGTAGCCGACGATGTCCTCCGCGAGAACCTTGGGTCGAAACCGGTCCAGCAAAGCAATGCGATCGCCTTGATTCCTCGTCAGCACTTGAATCCACAAATCGCCCATTTCGTCGGTTGAGCGCTGGCCCCAGAAGACTCGCCGTGGCGGGACTTGTGGGTTGCGAGGGTTAGACGCAGAGTTGTCGAAGATGTATTTCATCGAGAGCGTCGTGTTCTTGGGGAGCCGCAATGGCGTGACCAATCGGTAGACGTGCTGCCACCGGAAGTCCCAGTCACCAATTTCGATCAGCGTTTTCGCCGTGCCGTCCGGAAGCGTCGCGACGCCGCGTACGTCGCGCGCGCGATGGTGGGCGTGAGGCTGGACTGCCTGCACTTCGACGTCGACTGGCAAGACGAACGAATCGGTGATTGTGTAGCTCGGATCTCCAGGGGGGATATCGATGGTCTGCCGTCCGAGTCTCAGCATGACCGGTGTGCGCTCGGGCGGCTCGCTGCCGAAATACAAACCAATAGACGGCCGAACCACCTCCTCTTTGCCGCTTGGTTGCATGTGCACCTCGGCGACGAGATCGGTGCCGGGCTCGATGCGCCAGGCGAGTCCCTTCGGCAGGAGCGGAGCCACCTGCCCCGGTGTCCAGCCCAGGAAGTGGCCGTCTGGATATGTTGCGGAATGCGCGATCAACCCCTCGTAGCCGGCCGCCGGATCGTCGGCGTCAAATCGACGCGACGCCTCCGTGCGATCGATCCGGATGTTCGCATGGTGTACGACCTTCGGATTGCCGGCGCGAAATTCCAGGCCTCGGACGAAACGCGCGCGGCCGGTCGGCACTGGAATGACGAAGATGCGAAAGACATCCGTCCCCTCGGCCGGAAGCGTGAAGGCCTGAGAAGGCGCGACGACCAAGTCTGGCGTGCCGAGTTGCCAGCCCTCCGGAAACCGCGGCACGGCAGGAAGATCACGAGCGTCGCCCTCCACGGCGCCGCTGGCGGCCCAGCGGCCAATGAGGTCGATCTCGGCCGCGGTCAGCGACGCTTGGTCGATGAACGGGCCTGAGCCCGCCGAGGCTTTCCAAGGTGGCATGAAGCGGCTCTTCGTCACCGCCGCGACGAGCGTGGCGCGTTGCCTGGATTCGTTGTATGTGAGGAGGCTGAACGGGGCCGGCCCCCCGGGGTGATGACACGTGCCGCAGCGTGCGAATACGATCGGTGCGATATCTCTTGTGAACGTCGGGCCAGTCTGGCTGTCGAGGCCGCTCGGGACAACGGCTATGGCAACGAGCAGCGCCGCGTGCGAAGCTCTCAGGGTCATCGCTCGAAGTCGGCGATGAAACAGCCGACTGCCGGCGTCGTCGCCTGCAGGACCGGCTTTCCTTCGAGTAAGGCCACCAGCGCGTCCTGAAGATCGCGGCGAGTCGGCTGGGGCCGCTGCAGCCCAGGGTTCACGTAGCGGTCGTCGATTCGTCCCCGATAGACAAGTCGCCCAGTCCTGTCATAGACCGCGGCCTCTGGCGTCACCTTCACGTCCGCGGCACTCACGAGCTCGTGCCTCGGATCGCTCAGTGCCTGCGCACGCTGCCCATACTCTTTGAGGTGGCGCCGTATGCTGTCGGCCGATTCAGTGGGATTCGGGTAGATGAGCCGGAACACTACATCCTGGGAGGCAAAACGATCGTGCAGTCGCTGAATCTCGGGAGCGTACCTGTTCGAGATCGGGCAGTCGACGCTGACGAACAACAGCACGATCGCTTTGGCACCTGCAGGGCTCGCAAACGGATCGACCAGCTCGCCGTCTGGACTCGGCAGACGAATGTCACTCGTGGCTGGGCCCAACAGACTGGTCGCGAGGAGAGCGGTCGAGAGATATCGAAACACTTCTTACTCCGGTCCGAGGAGGGAGCGGAGAGCCTGCTCAGCGGCCCAAAATTGGATGCTAGCATACGGCGGAATTACCAACGTGGCGGCCTTGGTCTTTGTCGTGGCGCTCACGGTGCGATTGATTCACCTCTGGCAGATGCGCGGAGCGCCGGTGTTCTCTGTCCTGATGGGTGACGCCCGTAGCTACGACGAGTGGGCGCAGCGGATCGCCGCAGGCGAATGGTTCGGCATCGAGGTCTTTTATCAGGCGCCGCTCTATCCATACTTTCTGGGGCTGATCTACGCCGCGTTCGGCCGGGACCTGTTTCTCGTTCGCATCCTCCAGGCCATCGTTGGCGCCGCTGCCTGCGCAGTGGTCGGCCTGGCAGCCAGCCGACTCTTCTCGAAGCGCGTCGGTCTCATTGCCGGCCTCGGCCTTGCTCTCTATGCGCCAGCCGTCTTCTTCGACGCGCTGATTCAGAAGACGGTGCTCGATGTCTTCTTCGTCTCCGTTGTGCTCTGGATTTCGAGCCGTCTCGTGGACGTGCAGGCGCCTCTTCGCGTGTGGGTGTGGCTCGGTCTCGCGATCGGCGGCCTCAGCTTGACGCGCGAGAACGCCCTCGTTCTCGTCATTGTCATTCTGGGGTGGATTGCGGTCCGGCCCCTTGGGAGCATTGTGCCCTTCTCGGCCGATCCCGCCTTCGCCGCTTCGCGGCTTCGGCGAGGCAAGCCACAACGTGAGAACCCACCCACGAGAGGACGGATGGTCGAGGCTGGAGCGTTCGTGCTTGGTCTCGCGCTCGTGCTCGCCCCGGTCGTCGCGCGAAACTACGCCGTCGGCGGCGGGTTCTACGTGACGACCTCGCAGTTTGGGCCGAACTTCTACATCGGCAACAACCCAAACGCCGATGGGACCTACATGTCGCTACGCCCCGGACGCGGCGCGCCCGAGTACGAACGTCAGGACGCAACCGAGCTTGCAGAGCATGCGCTCGGACGGAAGCTCATGCCGTCCGAAGTCTCGGGCTACTGGACGGACCGCACGTTGGGGTTCATCATCTCGCAGCCCGGTGCGTGGGCCGACCTTCTTGGGCGAAAACTGCTGCTTCTCTGGAATGCCGATGAGATGCTCGACACTGAAAGCCAGCAGACGCATGCCGAGTGGTCGACGCCACTCCGCATCGGCGCATGGTTCGGCCATTTCGGTGTGCTCGTACCGCTCGCCTTCATAGGTGCCGTCGCAACGTGGTCTGACCGCCGGCGCCTCTGGCTCTTTTACGCGATGCTCTTCGCCTACGCAGGCAGCGTCGTCGTCTTCTATGTCTTTGCGCGGTATCGGTTTCCCCTCGTGCCGCTCCTGATGCTCTTTGCGGCGGCAGGGGTCGTTGCGGGGCCAACGCTGGTCCGCGCGTCTTCGCCTTCGCGCCGCGCGTTAATCGCGGCGACCGCTGCCGCCGTCGCGGTGTTTGCGAACTGGCCGGTCCTCTCCTCGGCGATGATGCAAGCTGTGACGGAAAACAATCTAGCCGCGGCGTTGCAGGAGGAAGGCCGGCTCGACGAAGCGATTGCCCACTACCGCCGCTCGGCCACATTCAGGCAGGACTATGCGCCCGCGTACAACAACATGGGCACGGCGCTTCGCGCGAAGGGGCTGCCAGACGAGGCGGTCGCCGCGTACCAGCAGGCACTGGAGAGGATGCCCGACTACCCGGACGCGCATTACAACCTGGCAAACGTGCTGATGGAGCAAAACCGCGCGGACGAGGCAGCCGTTCACCTTCGTATTGCGTCTCGATTTCTGCCGAGCTCGGCGGGCGTGTACAACAACCTCGGGATGGCCCTCGCTGAAAAAGGCCAGCTCGAGGAGGCCGCGGTTGAACTGCGCAAGGCGGTGATTCTGGAGCCCGAGTCCGCCAAAGCGCGCCAGAACCTCGGCAATGTGTTGGCTTCACTGGGGCGGGTTGACGAAGCGCTCGCTCATCTCCGCCGAGCCGTGGAGATTCAGCCAGCCGCTATCGAAGTCGCGTACGACCTCGGAACTCTCCTCCTTGAAGCGCGACGAGTTGACGAGGCGGTCGCAGTGTTCCGCGATCTGCTTCGACAGGACCCTGACTACGCCGAGGCCCACAACAACCTCGGCATCGCGCTCGGTTCGCAGGGGAAGCTCAGTGAGGCGGCCGATCACTTCGAGCAGGCGCTCCGACTCAGACCCGGATTCACTGACGCCCAACGAAATCTGGAGATGGCGAGAAGAGCGCGTCGGCAGTAGTACGTCAGGCCGGATCCTGCTCGGACCCGGCTGGCCGGGCGGGTCTAAAAAACGAAACCGGGTTTAGTTTTCACCGAAAGACTCAGAAAACTAAACCCGGTTTCGTTTACTGCCTCCTACCATCGTGTCGTGACGCCGAGCCCGTACATCCGGCCCTGCATGATGCTGTTGGGTGCCAGATAAGCGGCGGCCAGCGCGTTCACTGTGTTGTAGCTGATGATCGCGTCCGAATTGTTCACATTGAACACCTCGAACACCGGAAGCACGCTGATTCGCCCGAACCGGAACGTCCGCGACACCTTGAAGTCGAGCTGCGTGATGCGCTCGACGAACGTGCCGCGCGCGGGCTCGAGGTAGTAGGTCAGCGAGGTCTGACCGAACACGTTAGCTGGCATGATGATCTGGCCGGCCGGACACGCCCCGGGACAATTGGCCGGGTACCGCGTGGTCCCGCGAGTCACGGTCATCACGCGTGTGCTGTTCGGGCTCTCGTTGCTCTGAAGGGCGACGCTGAAGTCGACTCCCCAGCCGATTGGCATCGTGCCGGCCAGCTTGAACCCTTTCTTGAACGGGATGTCGATGGCGAAGTCGTCGCAGAACGCCTTCCCCGTGTAGTTGGTGGTGTTTTGAGGAATAGTCGGCGTGGGCGACAGGTAGTTCGGGTCGTCCGGTGCCGTGCACGACTTGATGCGCTCCCGCTCGACGCCGCCCCCGCCAAACACCTGTCCGCCCCAGGGCATGCGCCACCGGAACTCACCGGTGATCGCCTCGTACTTCTGTCTGCGTTCAGGGTCGAACGTATCAAGGTTGCGCGTGGGTCGCCCCGAAGCCTCGATGCTCCTGGCATACACCTCGAATGGCGCACCCGTGAGCGGGTTGTAGAAGGTATACGGCGTGTAGTCGGCAAGTGACCAGCTCTGGTTGATCGTCGTTGTCAGGTTTCGGAAGTTCCCCATGAACCAGGAGCCCGCCACGGAGAACCCGGGTAGTAGCTCGTGCTGAAGCTCGAGCGCGCTCTCGAGATTCCACGTGCGTGGATAGTTGCCATATTCGTTCAAAGCCACGTTTCCGAAGTTCGAAGACAGTCCTCGGAAGTCGATCTCGCAGCCAACGCTCGGGAACGTCGTGCAGGTCCGCTCGCCCTCGGCGACGTCGTTACCGTTGATGTCACGCCACGGCAGCGAAGCGGAAGTCTGAGAAAGGAAGGGATTGTAGTTGGTCGCGATACCGGTCGTACGAATCTGGTTGTAGCGGTTCAGCGAATACTTGATCGCCGTTTTGCCGTTGCCAAACAAGTCGTAAACCACACCGAACCGGGGAGCCCAATCCTTCCAGTTCGGCAGGTTGTCGATTGCGGTGAAGCTCCGCGAGGGCACGAATCGGCCGGCAGCCGAGTCGCTCGCGAGTACCTGTGCCTTGAGGTTCTCCCACCGGATGCCCGCGTTGACCGTCAACCGGTCCAGCCGCCACGAATCCTGCGCATAGATGCCGAAGTCGCGGTTCAACCTTTCCCCGTAGTAGAGAGGAGTGTTCCGAATGATGACGCTGTCAGGCACCGAGAAACGGACACCAGTGCTGTTGCTGCGGTACTGCTGCGTGAGGTCTCCGTTCGCGTCGACCGTGTGCCAGAAGTCACCCCACGTGTACTGGAACCCAGCCTTGAAGCTGTGGGCACCCGTCACGTACGACAGAGAGGCTTGGAGATTGTGGCGCTCGGGACTCTGTGTGGTCTGTGAGGTCGCTGCGGTCTTGCGGCCACCCAAGTCGTTCTCCAGACGCGATGCGTTCGCGAACCACTCCGACGTAAACCGGGGTTTCTCCACTCCTTCCTGGTAGCTGTTCGTGTAGTACTCGAGGTTACGGGAGTAGCCAGTCTCGAGCAGCGTTCGGTTGCTGACCGTGGACGTCCATTTCACGGACCCGGTGTTATAGGCGGGCGAGAACCAGCGCAACGCGGCTGTTTCAGGGTCCTCGTTGCTCTGCATGTCGTGGCCGCGGTACTTGTCGATCTCGTCGAAGTAGGCCGACAGCTTGTTGCGCGGCGTAATTTGCCACGTCACGCGGGCCATCGCGCTTCTGATGAACTGATCGTCGACCCCCTTGCTGCCATCGTCCAAGAAGGTGTTCGGAATGAAGTTGTTCACCGAAAAATAGCGAGCCGAGGTGAAGAACCAGACCTTGTCCCTCATGAGTGGACCACCTTGGGCCCCGGTGAGGTCGATGATGCGATCGGTCGCGTTGCCGGTCGACAAGCCACGCGCAATGTGACGCTCGGTGAGATTGTTCGACTGCCAGTCGCCGGGGCGCATCGACGCCTTGAAGTCGCCGCTGAAGCGATTGCCGCCTTCACGCGGAATCATGTTCAGACGGACGCCGCCAGCCGCCGTATCGGCGCCGATACCGCTCGTCTGATAACTCAGCTCTTGGTTCATCGCATCGTTGAAGTAGCTCTGCACGCCTCCGTCGAGCTGCAGCCCGTTGACCATCAGCCCATCCACCAGCACCGTGTTGTTGGCTAGCGTCATGCCGTGCGTGCTCATGTAGGTCTGTTGCATCGCACGGGCGCCGCCCGTGTCAGGCAGGTTCATGTTGACACCGACGATGAGCTGAGCCATGCCCTGGATACTGCGCCCAGTCGGCAGGGCATCAATGGCCTCGCGGTTGAGGACCTGCGTATGGACGGCTGTTGTCGTGTCGACGACGGGCGATTCCCCAGTGACGGTGACCGTCTCTTCGACCGTCCCCACGCGAAGGTCGGCGTTGACGGTGGCTGTGAACTCGGACGGTAGCTCTAGTCCCTCGCGTTTGAAGGAATTGAACCCTGGCAATGTGAAGGTTAGTGCGTAGGTTCCAGGGCGTAAATCAATGATCCGATACAGGCCCTGGCCGTCGGTGACGACCGAGCGCACGCGCTCGATCAGCGCCTCGCTGCTGGCCTCGACTGTTACACCAGGAAGCACCGCGCCGGATGAGTCTTTGACGACACCCACGATGGCGCTTTGTGCGCGGGCGAGAGACGGCAGCGCCGCCAAGACCGCCAAAACGACGAGCCCCAACGAGACCACTTTGACACGGGTCATTCCGGCCTCCTTCGCAGTTATTCGCGATGAAAATACCGAACCCCGCCGAACGCTCCGAAACCATACAACTGGGCGCAGGTCGGGTCAACCAGATATTGCAGAGACACACACGAGCCCGGTCAGCCTATAATCCCGGCCACTCGAACAATCCTCGCAATTGGGGTCAGATCTTGATTCTTGCGTCCGCGCCATGTACTGACTCAGAGCCAACGAGATCCCGTGACGGACGCAAGAATCAAGATCTGACCCCCAACACCAACGGTTCTCAGAAGGAGTGCCTGCGATGTGGTCAATCACTCGAATAGCCGGTGCACTCGGGCTTGGCGCCGCGGCAACGATCTCGCTATTTGCCTGGAGAGCCGAAGCGCAAACGGCCGTCGAGCCTGCCAGCGCCACGCCGACCAACGCTGCGCCGAACCCTTATCAAACTGTCGAGCAGTTCTTCAAGATGCCAGAAGGCCGTACGTGGGGAGCCACGAGCGCGGTCGAGGTCGACAAGGATGGGCGAAGCATCTGGGTGGCCGAGCGCTGCGGAGCCAACACGTGTCTCGATCGCGCGACGGGCCAGATGTCCAGTCTGCCTTCAATTCTCAAGTTCGATGCTTCCGGGAAACTCGTCGCCAGCTTCGGCCAGGGCCTGTTGATCTTCCCGCATGGCATTCACGTCGATCGCGACGGCAACCTCTGGGTCACAGACGGCCAGGACGATGCGCCGCAGCCTGCCCGCGGCACAGGAGCCGCTGCACCGGCGGCGGGACAGCCAAACGCGGCCGCGTCCCGATTCGGTCCGCTGCCCGGCGCCACTCGTGGTCATCAGGTTTACAAGTTCAGCCCAGACGGCAAGCTGCTCATGACCCTCGGCAAGCCGGGCGGAGCACCGGCCCCCGACTATTTCTATCAGCCCAACGATGTGCTCGTTGCGCCAAACGGGGAGATCTTCATATCCGAAGGGCACGGGGGGGCCAACGCGCGAGTCCTGAAGTTCACGAAGGACGGCAAGTTCATCAAGTCGTTCGGGCAGAAAGGCAACGGTCCCGGTGAAATGGACCAGCCGCACGCGCTGGCGATGGATTCGCGCGGCCGGTTGTTCGTCGGCGACCGTGGGAACAACCGCGTCTTGATCTTCGATCAGGACGGGAAGCTGCTCGACACGTGGTCTCAGTTCAGCCGACCGAGCGGGATCTTCATCGACCGCCAAGACATGCTGTATGCCGCCGACTCCGAGTCGGAGTCCGTTACGCGCACCCACGACGGGTGGAAGCGCGGGATCCGGATCGGCAGCGCGAAAGATGGGAAGGTTCTGTACTTCATTCCGGATCCTGTGGAGAAAACGACCGGCACCAGTGCGGCAGAAGGCGTCGCGGTCGATGCACAGGGAAATGTGTATGGGGCGGAGGTGGGGCCGAGGGCGTTGAAGAAGTACGTCAAGAAATAGTCAGGTCAAGGGTCAAGGGTCAAAGGTCAAAAGGCAAAGGTAAGGGGAAAGGTCTAGGTCTAGGGTCTAGGGTCTAGGGTCTAGGGTCTAGGGTCTATGGTCTAGGTGTAAGGGCTAAGTGGGTCTCGAGGCCGGGCCCTGCGCTTGGCAACCGACAGTGCACGAACTGAGTACGTTGCCGTCTCGTGCCGTGTTGGGTCTGTTAACGCCGTGCCGGCCTGCGAGAGTTCTTGGCCGTCCTTTGCTGATGCATCCCGTCGGCATGGCTTGTGCCCCGCACTGTCTTGTGAAGCGTGACGATGAACGCGGGATTGACGAACGTTCGTTCCGGTTCTTCTGCGACGTCATTGCTTTCGTCGACTCGATTCCGCGTGAACCCAAAACGAACAAACTGATCGAGCAGCTCGTCGACGCCGCCGGCTCGATTGGAAGCAATCGTGAAGAAGCGCTGGGAGGGTCGTCGCGCCGGGAGTTTGTCCGCTACAACGAAATCGCGCTCCGGAGCGCCAACGAGTCGGTCAGATGGCTCCGCGCGTGCGCGGCACGCGGCCTGGGCGGGCAGACTGAGTGCCTCCGGCTCTTGGACGAAGGCCGCCAGATGGCACGCATCCTCGCGAAGATCGTCATCACAACAAAACGAGGGTCGGAACAAGATCGGTAATGGGCGGCGACATAGACGTGTGGAGTTCCCAGGATTTAGTGGACAGTAGCTAGCATCCGGGTAGTCGCGGAGGGCGATGCCGATGTCCACGAAGCTGAGCGCGGGGCGAGTCCGCTCGACGTACGAGTTCATCAAGGCCAATCGAGACAAGTACAGCGTGCAGGCGATGTGTCGCGTGCTCGGCGTGGCCCCGAGCGGGTACTACGCGTGGCTCACGCAGCCGATCTCGAACCGGGCCCAAGAGGATGCCCGGCTGCTTCGCCTGATCCGTGCGTCGTTCACGGCGAGTCAGGGCATCTACGGCGCCCCTCGCGTCTTCCTGGACCTGCGGGAGGCCGGCGAGACCTGTAGCAAGCACCGCGTCGCGCGGCTGATGCGCGTGAATCACTTGCGCGCCCTGCACGGCTATCGAACACGGCGCTGGTCGGTCGGCAAGCCATCCGTCCTGATCCCCAACCTCCTGCAGCGGCAGTTCACGGTGACGCGGCGAAACAAGGCGTGGGTCACGGATATCACCTACATTCGGACGTGGCAGGGCTGGCTCTACCTGGCCGTCGTCATGGATCTGTTCTCGCGCAAGATCGTCGGCTGGTCGGCGGGACCGACCATTCACCGCGAGCTCGTGCTCGACGCGGTGCTGATGGCCGTGCGCCGGCGACGCCCTCGCGGCACGGTGATTCATTCGGATCAAGGGACGCAGTACGGCAGCGACGCGTGGCGGCGCTTCTGCCGCTCCAATCACCTGGAGCCGAGCATGAGCCGGAAGGGGAACTGCTGGGACAATGCCGTCGCGGAGTCCTTCTTCAGCAGTCTGAAGAAGGAACGGATCAAGAAGCAGATCTACAAGAACCGAGAGCTGGCGTTGAACGATGTGGCCGACTACATCGATCGCTTCTACAATCGAACCCGCCGCCACAGTCATCTGGGCGGCGTGAGCCCAGAGCAGTTCGAAGCGGCCCAGAAGCCGCGGTGACGGGGTATCCACTAAATCCTGGGAACTCCAGTGCGCCTAAACCTGGACCTAGAACTTAGACCTGTAACCTAGACCTGTAACCTAGACCTGTAACCTAGACCTGTAACCTAGACCTGTAACCTAGACCTGTAACCTAGACCTGTATCCTCACCTTTGCCTTTTGACCTTTGCCCTTTGACCTTCTCGTATTTCTACATGAGCCCATTCCTCGACGACCTTGGCGATCGAGGTGAAGTCCGATGAAGGCCCGAACCTCGCCTTGGTCACGTCGAACATCTGCCTGACCGCCGAACCGACGATCATCGGCACACCAAGCGATTCCGCTTCGTCCACGCACAGGCGCACGTCCTTGCAGAACAACTCCGTCGCCATTCCGAAGTCAAACGTTCCAGGCAGGACGGCCAGCGGAAACTTGTCTTCGGTGGCGCTGTTGCGCCCGCTTCCAGAGTTGATGATGTCGAGCAGAGTCTGAGGGTCCAGGCCGGCCTTCATGCCCATGGCCATTGCTTCAGCGGATATCGCGAGCGCCGCCGCGCTCAGAAGATTGTTTGCGAGCTTCGCTGTCTGGGCGAGACCTGGCACCTTGCCCGTGTAAATCACGCGGCCCAGGTTCTCGAGAATCGGCTGGATTTCCGCGAGCGTGTCTTGTGGACACGCCACCATCACGGCAAGCGTGCCTGCGATGGCACCGGCGATGCCGCCTGTGACTGGCGAGTCGACCAGCGTGATGCCGTGTCCTTCCAGGCCGCGACCGATGGTTCTCTCCATGACTGGGCCAGTTGTTCCGAGATCGACCAGCGTCCGAATCGCCGATCCGTGAACGACGCCGCGCTCCCCGAGCGCGACCGCCTTGACCACATCTGGCGTCGGCAGACACACGAATACGATGCGTGCGACGGAGGCGACCTCGGTCGCGGAAGCGGCGCGCGTTGCTCCACGCGCGCTCATGTTCTCGACGGCTTCGACGCTCGGGTCGAATACACACAGGGGATGTCCGGCATCGAGCAGACGAGTTGCCATTGGGGAACCCATCTTGCCGAGACCGACAAACCCGAGTGCCGGCTTCTGTATGCTCATGACTCGATTCCGCGCGCCACGTCTAGGATCGCGGCAGCTGAAGCTGCCGCGCTACCGGCCGCCGCCCTGAACCGCCACCGACAGGTTACTTTGCGCTTACTTACTCCACTTTTCCACGTCTCCACTTCACTTTTCCACTTTTCCACTTTTCTACTTTTCCACTTCTCCACTTCTCCACTTGTTTGATCCCCCCTTGCGGCGTATATAGAAGGCGGACATCCGTGGTGAGGAGCAATCAGATGCGAAACTGGGTCCTTCTTGGCGTGTGTGCGTTGGTCGTGCTGACACCCGCCCGCCCGTCGACACAGTCGGGCACTCAGGCGCCGGTCGCGCGCGCGGCCTCGTCCACGCCTGTCGCCACCAGCTCGTGGGCGCATCCGCGGACTCCGTGGGGCGATCCGGATATTCAAGGTATCTGGCCGAGCGCCAATATCGCGGGAACGCCGTTCGATCGTCCTGTCGAGTTCGGCGAGCGCGCGCAGCTGAACGAACAAGAGTTCGCCGCACGTCAGAAACAGTTCGAAGCCGAGGCGGCGCGCGTGAAACGAACCATCGCCAGTGGCGCTACTGTTGCTCCTCCTGCGGAAGAGGGCGACACGGGCGGCGGTCCGGCGCATTGGGGTGAACGGTGGCAGCGCACTCCCAATAGGATGACCTCACTGATCGTCGACCCACCGAACGGTCGATTTCCTGCCCTAACCGCCGAGGGCAAACACCGCGCCGAGAACTCCTGGCGCGACAGTTTCGGAACCGGCCCCTGGAACAAACCGTCTGACCTCGGCCCATACGATCGCTGCATCTCTCGAGGACTGCTCGGCTCGATGTTCCCGTCCGCCTACAACAACGGCAATGAGATCGTCCAGGCTCCCGGCCTTGTCGCCATTCGCAACGAGATGGTGCACGAAGCCCGAGTAATTTCTCTCGATGGCCGGCCGCACGTCGCCGACGCCCATCGCGGGTACATGGGAGACTCACGCGGCCACTGGGAGGGCAACACCCTGGTAGTCGAGACAACGAACTTCAATGGTAAGTTCGGGGCGCGCGGCAACGGCAACAACATGCCCATGAGCGACGCCCTGCGCGTGGTCGAGCGCTTCACGCGCGTCGATGCAGCGACGCTTGACTATCGAATCACCGTGGACGATCCCAAGACGTGGACGAAGCCGTGGACGGTGGCGTATCCGATGAAACTCGATAACGACTACGAGATGTTCGAGTACGCATGCCACGAGGGGAACTACGGGATGAGCAACATTCTGAGCGGCGCCCGCGCCGCCGAGGCAAAGAAGTAGCGCGGACCCTTCAGCGTTTGTAGGGCCGGCCGGGATCACCAGACAGCGGCGGAGACAAAACATGACAAGACTGCTTCTCGGCGCGATTGCGCTGATCGTGGCGACGTCGTCACTGGTGGCGCAAAACCCCCAGCCGACGTGCAAAGATTGTCCGGCCACTTACATCGCGAGCGACGAGATTCAAGCGTATGTGAAGCGGGCCGTAGCGAAAAGCATCATCGACCAGCAAGTTCGCGCTGTTGACGTTGGCAAGTCCAACGTTGCGATCGGCGTGGTGCATCGCGGCAAGTTGACGACCCCTGGCGCCGTCGCCGAGCACGATCAGGTGAGCGAGGTCTATCACGTCATCAGCGGCGCGGCCACGCTCGTCACCGGTCCAGATCTGGTGGGCAGGCAGCAGCGGCCAGCGGACGACAATGCCGTCAGGAACTTGAACGGCCCTGGCAGCAATTCCAAGTCGATTCGCAATGGCGCAACCCATCAGCTCAAAGTTGGCGACGTCATTGTGATCCCGGCGGGTACCGGTCATTGGTTCACGAAGATCGACGACCACATTACGTATCTGATGATTCGAGTGGACCCGGATAAAGTGGCGCCGCTCAAGAACGAAGCAGCCTCAAAGGCAGATCTGTCGAAGCCCTAGCCTGAAGGGTTCAAGCCCGTCTGGATCAACAACACAGGCAACGGCTCGGGCCGTGGCCTTCTGTGAGGATGCGCCCATCCGCTCCCGCTAACGTAATTCCGATGGCGCGGCCATCGTCCAGCTTGAGCGTGAGTGGGGCGCCGATGAGATCGGCCGGTGTCGTTGCGGCGTCGAGGTCCAACGAACCCTCGATTCGATGCAGTCCCGGCATCGGCAAGCCGGAAGGAAGCATCCCCTGGTAGCGGGTGATCGCATAACGGACGTGACGGAGCCGTTTGCCTTTCGAGATCAGCTCACCGATCCCGCAGCACTCTTCGACGAGCTTCAACATCTGAATCGTATCTATTCTAGAACAACCAGATGGCGTGACGCTCGTCCATCGCGTCAGGCTCCATCCGGACACTGTGTGATAATCCGGCTCACCCGTGACAAAGCAGAACGCGAAGGTGGCGGAGAGTGTTCCGCTCGCGACCGAGCTTGCGACCTGGGTGTCGCAGGTCACTTTCGAGGACCTGCCCGTCGATGTGGTCGCCGCGACGAAACTGCGGATCCTCGACGTCATCGGTCTCGCGCTCGCCGGCGCCGAAACGTCATTCGGCCGCTCGATTCGGGCTGCGGCCGTCACGATGTCTCCTCCGGGGCCGTGCCGCATTTTTGCGACGGGCGACCGAGTGGGTCTGACATCGGCTGCCTTTGCCAACGGTGCATTGCCGCAAGCGCTCGAGTTCGACGACACGCACAACGAGTCGATCGTCCACATGAGCAGTCCGGCCGTCGCTTCGGCGTTGGCGCTCTCCGAGACTCGCCGCCTGTCGGGTCGTGACCTGATTCTGGCGATTGCCATCGCAAACGAGGTGTCGTGTCGTGTCGGGAGCGTCGCACCAGGGCAGTTTCATCGCCGTGGTTTCCATCCCACCGGCTTGTTCGCGCCATTTGGCATAGCGTACGGCGTGGGGAAGCTTCTCGGGCTCGGCGTTGAAACCATGGCGTACGCCGCCGGCACGTGCGGCAGTTTTTCGGCGGGCCTTCTCGAATGCTGGGTGGACGGGACGCAGACGAAGTTTCTTCACTCAGGCTGGGCGGCGCAAAGCGGAATCGCGGCGGCGCTGCTGGCCGAAGCAGGAATCACCGGCCCGCCCAAGGTATTCGAAGGTCGCTTTGGACTCTTCGCATCTCACCTTCCAGATACGGCGGCAAGGGATTTCAGTCGCCTCGCGGAGGGTTTGGGGACGCATTGGGAGAGTCGAAATTCTTCATTCAAGCCATTCCCGGCGGCCCATGTCCTTCACCCCTACATTGACCTGGTGCTCCGTTTGCGCGCGCGGCATGGGATCGTGCCCGGCGACGTGAACATGATCGAGTGCCCAGTCGCTGAGTTCAATGTGTCGATTGTGTGCGAGCCGGTTGCCGAGAAGTGCGCGCCGGCGACGCAGGCGCATTGCCGGGTCTGCTTGCAATACACGCTGGCCGAGGCGCTCTATTGTGGGGAGCTTGGCAAGAACGCGTACAGCGATGAGACGAGGTTGAATCCTGAGATTCTCGCCTTGGCGCGTCGAGTGCGGTACCACGTCGATCCCGGGTTTCCAGGTCCCGGGCGGTTCAAGGGCGCCGTGCACATCACGCTCAAGGATGGCCGATCGTTCTCGGAGGTCGAGGAGTACAACCGCGGCTCGCTCGAGAATCCGATGCGGGAATCGGAGCTGCGAGACAAGTTCGACGACAACACAGGTGGGTTTCTCTCCGCGGCAGAGCGCGACCGGCTGGCTGGCGAGATCGCGCGGACCGAGCATTTGACGGATGCGAGCACTCTTGTCACGCTATCCATTCCGGTGGGCAAAGGGGTCAGATCTTGATTCTTGCGCTAGATGTCTGAGCGACGGCAAGAATCAAGATCTGACCCCACGAACCGAGGAACACCACATGGGCAAATTGATTCTCCTGTCATCGGGGCTCCTCGTCGGGCTGTGTGCGACACTCCTGGCCGCACAGGCGCAGGCGCCCGGCAAGGTGACGACTGACCGACCGTATGCGGCGCCGCGTACGCCGTGGGGCGATCCTGACTTACAGGGCGCGTTCACCAACAGCGACGAAAGCTTGATCCCGATGGAGCGGCCCGATTCGCTGGCGGGTAAAACGCTTGCCGACATCACGCCAGCCGAGTTGACTCGTTTGAACGATCAGCGCAATGAAGAACGCGCCGAAGCCGACAGACAACGGTGGGAGCTCAGAAGCCCACTGCACTGGTTCGAGAATCTGAAACCCAAGAACAGCCGCGCTTGGATGGTGGTCGATCCTCCTGACGGAAAGATTCCTCCGATCACCGCCGAAGCGAAGCAGCGGGCGTCCGCGCGTGCGGCCGCCCGAAAAGGACGCGGGGAAGCCGACTCCTACGAGGACCGAAGCATGTTCGACCGCTGCATTTCTCGCGGTGTCCCAGGCTCGATGATGCCGGCCATTTACGGCAATTCGTACGAGATCGTGCAGGGTCCGGGCTACGTGGCCATCGCGTATGAAATGGTCAACGAGCTGCGTGTCATCCCGCTCGATGGTCGCCCCCATGTCGGCTCCGCCATTCGGGAGTACATGGGCGACGGGCGTGGGCACTTCGAAGGCGAGACGCTCGTGGTTGAGACGACCAATTTCACCGACAAGGTCGGCTATCGCGGCTCCAGCCAGGACCTGCGTCTCATCGAGCGATTCAAGCCCGTCGCTCCAAACACGGTCGAATGGTCGGTGACATTCGACGACCCGGCCACGTGGACACGGCAGTGGACGTTTGCGATGAACTTGACGAAGGTCAGCGAGCGCCCGTTCGAGTACGCGTGCCACGAGGGCAACTACGCCATGCGGAATCTCCTCTCTATTGCGCGTGAAGAGGAGAAGTCGGTGAAGTAACTCCCAACTCCCAACTACTGACGCTTGACCAGCGCCCAAAGGTAGCTGGGTAGCTGGGTAGCTTGGGGGTTGGACAAGCAAGAGTTGGGAGTTGGAAGTTTATCGACCGAGCGTCCCCAGAGGTCGCTCGGGATCGCCCGGAGGGCCTGTTGGGCCCTGAAGGTGCCCCACGTCCTGGTTGTTCTCGCTGCAGATGTATTCCATGAGCTCGTCGCCGGCGGGGGCCCGCTCCGCCGTGAACGTCACCTTGAAGGGTCTCGCATACGCACCGGGATCATCGATCGTGATTTCGTTGATGAGCGTACCGGCATCTTTCTGCGTGTAGCGCTCGACAATGTGCAGGCGCTCGGTGTGCGGGTGGCCTTTGAAGTCGAACCAGAACCTGTCGTTGAAGCCAACCGTGTCGACGACGAGCGTGCGTCCCTCCCAGTGGCCAATCGAGTGGCCGTACCAGGTCGGGTCCGGATCGACCGGATGTTTTCGGCCGTCCATGAAGATTTGCCGGTAGCTGTGAATGTTCGCCTCGAACAAGAAGAAGATGTGTGTGGGGGTTTGTACGATCCGCCAAGGATAGGGTGCGATTCGCGGCACACCGCTCGGGAGGCAACTGGCTTGCGGATCGTCTTTCGACTGTCGTGCATCCATGATCTTCTTGGCTGACGGCAGCAGGGGAATCGCTTCTCCGGGTGCGAGTCCTTGAGCAATGTCGCCGATCGGGCCACCGCCCTGCCAGATGCCGGAGAAATCCGGTGTTCGCGTCCGTGAGGCTTGCGCTGCGAGCGACGCAGCGATCGCCAGCATCGCGCACGTGAACAGCACTGTTTTCCACGTGCGTGGCTTCCGGCTAAAGCCGGAAGGCGCGGAACGGTGTGAGGCAGCCACAGCAGTCGAATTCTACAACCGAAAGTGCCGTGTTATGCTGCCGCCCCAACGATGGCCCTCAGCACACGCGTCAACCGCAGCATGTTATTCGTGCCCGCGTCGCGTCCCGCCATGATCGAGAAGGCGGCGACCAGCGCTGCAGATGCTGTGTGCATCGACCTCGAAGACTCGGTGGTGCCGGCCGAGAAGGCGGCCGGCCGCGCCAACGTCATCAAGGCGTTGCGCGACGTGGACTTCGGGTCGCGAGTACGGATGGTGCGAATGAACGGGCTCGACACGCCGTTTGCGTACCGAGATCTCGTCGATGTTGTCGAGGCCGTTGGCGATCGCGTCGATCTGGTGATGGTGCCGAAGGTCGACTCGCCAGGCGACGTGACTTTTGTGGACGTACTGCTCTCTCAGATCGAGGCGCATGTCGGCCTGACGCGACCGATCGGCATCGAGGGCCAAATCGAAACGGCGCGGGGATTCCTCTACGCGAAAGAAATCGCGGGCGCGTCATCGAGACTCGAGGCGCTGATCTTCGGGCCCGGCGACTATGCTGCTTCCATGCAGATGCCCCTCGCCGCGATCGGCGAGTCGGACGCCCATGACGAGATCTACCCCGGTCACCGATGGCACGCTGTCATGCACACGATCGTGGCGGCGGCTCGGGCGAATGCGTTGCGGTGCATGGACGGTCCCTATGCTGGCTACAAGGATCCTGCAGGGTTTGAACGCTCATGCCGGATTGCACGCGCCATGGGGTTCGATGGCAAGCAGTGCATTCATCCCGCGCAGGTGGCCACTGCGAACCTAATGTTTACGCCGACCGACGAAGAGGCAGCAAAGGCCGACGCGATTGTGAAGGCCTTCGAGGCGGCGGTCGCAGCCGGTCAGGGCGCGGCTACGCATGAAGGGAAGATGATCGACGCGGTCAGCCTACGCATGGCTCGCACGATTCTCGATCGTCGCGGACGGCACGCGTAGCGAAAAAAAGAGTCGTTCGGAGCGTTCGGGCGTTCGGGGCGTTCGTCGTTCGAAGAACGTTCGGAACCGTTCGAATCGTTCAGCGTTCCAAACCGATCGAAAGAGAGTGTCTCGAACGTCCCGAACGTCCCGAACGTCCCGAACGTCTCGAACGCATTGAACGCTCCGAACGACCCGAACGATCCGCGAACGATCCGAACGATCCGAACCTCCGAACGCCCCGAACGACTTGAGCTCTTGACACCATTTACTATGTGTCATACAGTGTGTGTCGCACACTGTAGGACGCACAGCTCATATGGGTTCAGACCAATTCGACTCGCTTCGCCTCGAGCTCCGCCGCGGATGTCTCGTAATGGCCGTCCTCGCCCAGCTTCGCGTCGAGCACTACGGGTACACCCTCAAGAAGGACCTTACCGACCTGGGGATGGACATCGACGAAGGCACGCTCTATCCGTTGCTCCGCCGCCTCGAGAGCCAGGGACTGTTGGTCAGCGAGTGGCGCGAGGAGGACAAACGGAACAAACGCTTCTACCGCCTGTCGCCCCAGGGCAAAGGCGTGCTCAAGGAACTGCTAGCCGAGTGGCAGCAAATCAACGCATCCGTGAACCGCATCGTCAGCGGCTCACGTTCCGCCGCGTGAGAGGAACTGACATGGATCTCATCGATCACTACGCCAGGACCGTGCGCGTGTTCCTGCCCAAGGAACAACGCGAAGACATTATTCGGGAGCTGTTGGACGACATCCGGTCCCAGGCTGCCGACAAGGAAGCTGAGCTCGGGGGGCGGCCACTGAGCGACGCCGAGCAGGCGAGCCTGCTCCAACAATACGGTCACCCGATGCTGATAGCGTCTCGCTATCGCCCGCAGCGCCACCTTATCGGTCCGCTTGTGTTTCCGTACTACTGGCTTGCTCTCAAGGTCACGTTGGCCCTCGTGGTTGGCGGCCACGTGATTTCAGCGGCTGTGATGCTCGCCGGCGGCGTGCAGCCAGCCGAGATCGGCGTAGCTGGCGAGACACTGATTCGACACGTGCTGGCCGTTCTCGGTTGGTTCACGGTTCTGGCCGCTTTTTTCGACAGGTGGCTCACGCAATCGAAAGTTCTCGAAAAATGGAATCCGAGCGACTTGCATCGCGCCATGGACGGTCGTTGGGCCGCCGTGGAGGCCATGGGGCAGACCGGCGCCCTGGTGCAACACGCCTTGGACCATGCGGGGCCACGATTTCGCGTGACCTCGATCCCGCAGTTCGTTGCCTGCGTGGTGTTCAGCGCCTGGTGGATCCTCAGCCTGAAGTTTCCGCTTCTGATCCTGGGAAGTGGAGCGAGGATGCTCGATTGGGCTCCTCTGGTCGACCGCCTGTTTCCTTACATGGTCGCGTTCCAGTTGTTGATGCTCGCGGATCAGTTCGTCAGACTCACCCGTCCGCACTACCTTCGATTCCTCCGGTTCACGCGCATCGTATGGGCCAACGCGAGCTGGGTCTTCATCGTTCTCCTACTGCTCCCAGACCATCGGTGGGTGGTGTGGACCGGTTCGGCCGAACAGTGGGAGCGTTTCAAGGCTCTCGTCACGATCGCCGGTCGCCCACTGTCGATCGTCGACGTTGTCAACTACTCGATTTCTCTGGCGCTGGTGATCGTGGCAATCGGCATCGTGATCGACACGCTCCGTGGTTCGCACAGGTTCAGCCGTCGAAGGGCGACCGCGCATGTATCAATCGCTTGACGGTGTATGGTATGCACGGCAGGTGAGGAGCACACGATGGCAGTGAAAGAGGGCTGGACCGGCCGAGTCTACGAGGACTTCGAGGTGGGTGACATTTATCCCCATCCTCTGGGACGCACGGTGTTGCCTGTTGACAACAGTTGGTTCACCCTGCTGACGCAGAACGTCAACCCGATCCACTTCGATCGCGCCTACGCAGCGCAAACGGAATTCGGGCAGCCGCTCGTGGACTCGACCTTTACGCTTGCGCTCGTGACCGGTCAATCCACAATCGACCTCTCGCTGCACGTGATGGCGAATCTTGGGTGGGACGAGGTCCGCCTCCCGAATCCGCTGTTTGAAGGCGATACCGTCTACTCGCGGAGTGAAGTGCTCGAGAAGCGGGAGTCGAAGTCACGGCCCAATGTCGGCATCGTCCGCGTGAAAACGACGGGTTTCAAGCAGGACGGAACGGTCGTCATCGAATTCCACCGCACCTTCATGGTTTACAAGCGAGGGCACACGCCACGAAGGGTGATTCCTGAGCCGAAGGCTTCAGAGTAGGACCGGCGGGTCCGAAAGGACCCGCCGGCGAGACGCTATCGTCGCTTGAGTAAGGACCTCGGGTCGGTTCCGGCGGGAACGGCGATCTGGAAGAATCCAACCATCATCTCTTCCCAGCTCTGATCGCCCCACCTGACCTCGCTCTTCGGATCAGGGTTGAACCGGTTGCTCGCCGAATTGTTGAACGCACCGTCGGCTCTGAGAATCGTGCCCTTCGGCAACTTCTTCGGTTCGGCCATCTCGTATGTCAGTTGCCAGTTGAAGTCGTAGCGCGGGACGTTCAGGAGCTGCTCACGCTCTCCCGTCGGGAAGATGGCCGAAAGTGCCATCGACTTTCCCCTGAGGTGCATGTGCGGATACGCCTCGATGAGCTCCGAGTCGACGTCGAGGGCAATTGCACCCGAGACGGCGAAATTGTCCGCCCCCGCAGGAATGACGAACCGGTCGTTGGCGGCCGCCAGTCGAATCACCTGCATCGTCGGCCGATCTTTGGCCAGCACGAACCCGACGCGGGACCGATCCGTTTCCGCCTTTCCATTCGACGTGTAGTGCAGTTGGAACACCAGATCGGATCCGGCAGGAATCAGTACGCCGTAACCAGGCCGCAGCCGCCTCTCTGGCCTGCCGGGCACGTAGCCGGCGATCGGCTGATCGAGCGCTCCCGCGCCGGCGTTCGTGGTCGCTGCGGGTGTCGGAGTCGCTGCCGTTCGAATCTGTTCGGTCGGTACGAACGGTTGTCCGACCGGATACTGGCGTAGCCACGAAGATTCCCGTGGCCGAATGAACACAGTCGCGTGATGCATGACGGCGCGGTTGCCTGGACGCAACTCCGTTGCCGTGACCCAGGTGTCCTCGGTGAAGCCCGTAGGAAGGATCACGTACGTGTACTCAATCGTGCCTCTGGCCGGGACGTTATAGGCCTGCGGCATCTCGAGGACGACGTCGGGCGATCCGATGTTCCAGCCCTCGACGAACACGCGGGGCGGCGGCGCATCTTTGGGATCGCCGGCGGTTGCCCCCGCATCGGCCCATTGCGCCAGGGTGTCAATCTCCCGCGGCGACAACGACGGATCGTTGTGGAACGTGCCGATGGACGGCTCGGCATACCACGGAGGCATCTTCCGTGTGACGACGGCGTTCTTGATGGCCTTCGCAAAGGGTCGGACTTCGGCATACGTGCCGAGAGGCATGGGGCCAATCTCGCCAGCCCGATGACACGATTGACACCGCTCTTGCAGGATGCCGACTACGTCACGATAGAAGGTGACGCTCGACTCCTGAGCGGCCACCAGTGGCGCGTAGCCCAACGCGAGCCCGAAGACTACGAGACTCGTTCGTCGCTTCATCGTCCTTCTCCTCACCGGCACCTTCGACTGGCGGGTCCGGACCAGCCGCCGCCAAGGCTTCGGCGGTCCTACTGCCTACTGCCCAGATCCACCACCCAGCCCTCGAGCCCGCGAGCGGCTGGCGGATATCGCTCGATGACGAGCGGATCGTGGCCCGGGATGATGTGGTCGGGTGAATCCGCAAGCTTCTTGATCGTCCGGTATCCCTCGAGCGTCTCGGCCACATTGTACGTGACCGGAAACACTCGCCCTTCATCGATGTGCGCGTAGAGGTGTGTGGCATCCGACGCCAGCACGATATGTCCGCGCGCGGTCTTGATCCGAACCGCCTGCAGCCCCTTCGAGTGTCCGCCGATGTGGTGCACGGTCAATCCCGGCGCGAGCTCTTCGCTGCCATCGTGAAATACCACGCGGTCGGCAAAGATCTTGCGGACCATTGCCGTCACGTAGTCTAGCTCGAAGGGGACGCGCTGGTGAGCGTGGCACATATGCCGCCCTGTGGCGTAGGCCATCTCGAGATCCTGCAGGTGATAGCGGGCGCGTGGAAACAGATCGGAGTTGCCGCAGTGGTCGTAGTGCAGGTGGGTGACGATGATGTCCTGGATCGAGTTGGGGTCGAGACCGACCGCCTGCAGCCCCTCGGCCACGGGCCTCCCGATCACTCGGCCGCGTTGGTCGCCCACCGCCTTGTCGAAGCCAGTGTCGACGAGGAACGTGCCGTGAGGCCCCTTGACGACCCACACGAAGTAGGCAAGCGGCTGGAGGATGTCGTGCGGGTCGCCGTCGATGTAATTGTCGCGAGCCTTCCGGTCGTGGTGCGCGTATCGGACGGCATAGACCTCGTGCACGTCCTCCGTCATGCGGTGAACTCCCGTCCTCGTGTCTCAGGGCCGAGCCAAATCGTCATGGCTGCGAGCCCCGACAGCACCATCGCCACACTCATCGCGTTGACGAGCTCGAACCCGCTGTCCTGCAACAGGCCGAGCACGTACGGCATCATCGCCCCGATGGCCGCGGCGGCGTGGTAACAAAAGCCGGGCCCCACCCCGCGGACCTCGGTCGGAAATCGTTCGTTGCTGTAGGCCGGCGCCATGCCCCAGATCCCCATGCCGAAGAACCCCATCATCAGGGCGCCAAGTCCGAGCGTCAGCGAGTCGGTCGCGTGCAAGTAAAAGGGGAGAGACGCGATGCCGAGCACGACCGTGATCGTCGCCGCACCACGCCGGCCAAGCCTGCCCTCGGACAAACGTCCCCAGAATGCAGTGCCGGTGATCGCGCCGACGTTGAATGCGGTCAGATACGGGAGTGTCGATCGGCCGGCATCGCGCAGGAACGTCGGGTACCAGAAGTTCACCGAGTAGTAGATGCACATGAACGCCCCTATGACGACGGTCGTGTGAATCGTGGTTCCGATCAGATCGCGCTGAAAGATGCGGGGAAGTGAGATGCGGGCGGCCGGAAGGGGGTCGCCTTTGCGTTGTGCCTCTTTCAGCCGCGCCTGACGCTCGAGCCAAACCGGGCTCTCGGGCACGCGCCTCCGAATCCACAAGGTGAAAAGCGCTGGAAGGATAGCCATCCAGAACATCGCACGCCAGGCCAAGTCCGGTGTGCCGGCAAAGAGCGGATAGACAAACTGGAACGTCGCCGCGGCGAGCAGATAACCCCAATACCATCCGCCGAGCAACAACCCTGATGCCATCCCTCGGAGCCGAGTGGGCCAGTGTTCGAGCACCAGCGGCATGCCGGCGGCCCACTCACCTCCCATTCCGAGGCCAAACAGCGCCCGCAGCGCAAACAGCATCGCGTACGATGTGGAGAACCCGCTCAGGCACGCAAAGATCGAAAACCAGAGCACCGACAGCATGAGTGGGAGCTTGCGTCCCCACTTGTCGGCGGCCGTTCCGGCAAGCGTGCCACCAACCAGACGCATCGCGAGAGTGACCGTGCCGAGCGCCCCCGCGAGCGCGCGGTCCACCGTGAAGCTTCGTTGAATGTCGATCAGGATGAACGTGAGAATGTTGAAGTCGAAGGAATCGACGATCCATCCGAGGAAGACCGCCCAGAACGCGCGCCACTGGTCGCGCGTCACCGATTGGTACCACGGACCGTCGACCGGCTGGTCAACGGTTCCGGGCCGCACGCGCGCCTCAACGAGTGTGCTCACGTCGCGCGATTCTACCAACTATTGACGCGCGGACGTCGCTCGGTTTCTACTGCTCGATCTGACGGGGAGGGAACATGCGGTCTTGGCTTGTCACGTTTCTTGCGGCATCGGTCACGATTGTCGCGTTGTCGGCGCAGCACGGGTATACCCGTGCTGAGGTCGAGAATGGCGCGCGGTTCTATCAGGCCAATTGCGCCACGTGCCATGGCCCCAACGGTGACAACGTGCGCGGTGTAAGCCTGCTCAGCGGAAAGTTCCGTCGCGCCACCTCGGATGAGGAGCTCGTCAAGATCATTCTCGGGGGCATACCAGACACGGCGATGCCACCGAACACGTACTCAGATCTCGAGGCTGGCATGATCGTCGCCTACTTGCGCGAAATGGGGTCTGGAGGCCGGGTTGACGCACCCGCAGGAGACGTCGCTCGCGGCAAGACGATCTTCGATGGCAAAGGGCAGTGCACGACGTGCCACGGCGTCGGAGGAGCAGGTTCTCGAACCGCGCCGTCTCTTGCCGACGTCGGCGCCATCCGCCGGCCACTCGAGCTCGAGCGCTCCATCGTGGACCCGAGCGCCGAGATCCATACCGACTTCCGATCGGTCCGGGTTGTGACGCGAAGCGGCACGACCGTCCAAGGCCGGCTCCTCAACCAGAGCACCTTCTCTATTCAGGTCCTCGACACGGCCGAACGGCTCCGCTCGTTCGACACATCCGATGTTCGCGAATTCACGATTCTTAGAACGTCCCCGATGCCCTCCGCCCGCTCTTCGTTGAGCGCTGCGGAGCTGGCCGACCTGGTGACGTACCTCACGAGCCTGAGAGGCCAGCGATGATTGGGCGTGTGTTCCTGCTCGTCCTCCTGGCAGCCGCCTCGCTCGATGCGCAGGTCACGTTCAGCCGCCTTCTCAACGCGCAGGCCGAACCTCAGAACTGGCTCACCTACTCCGGTAACCTCCAGAGCCAGCGGCATTCGTCACTTACCGAGATCACGCCTTCCAACGTCAGGAGCCTCGAACTGAAATGGGTGTTCCAGGCGTTGTCGCTCGAGAAGTTCGAGGCCACACCGCTCGTCGTCGATGGCGTGCTGTATACCGTTCAAGCGCCAAACGATGTGATGGCGCTGGACGCCGCGACCGGACGCATCTTCTGGACGTACTCGCACAAGCCGTCGCCGCAGTCGCGGCCGTGCTGCGGCCGCGTGAATCGCGGCGTGGCCATTCTTGGCGAGACTCTGTTCATGGGAACCATCGACGGCCACCTCATCGCGCTCGATGCGAAAAGCGGCAGGGAAGCGTGGAACGTGACCGTCGCCGGCGCCCGGCCCGAGGCCGGGTATGCCATCACCGTGGCGCCGCTGATCGTGAAAGACAAGGTCATCGTCGGACCGGCTGGCGGAGACTTTGGTATCCGAGGATTCATCGCGGCGTTCGATGCCAAAACCGGAAAGGAGCTGTGGCGGTTCAACACGATTCCTTCGCCGGGGGAGCGCGGCAGTGAGACGTGGACGGGGGAGTCGTGGAAGAGGGGTGGAAGTGGCGTGTGGGTGACCGGCTCGTACGACCCCGAGCTGAACCTCATGTACTGGGGCGTGGGGAATCCCGGCCCCGACTTCAATGGCGACGATCGCGCCGGGGACAACCTGTACAGCAACTCGGTGGTTGCGCTCGATCCCGATACCGGGGCACTGAAGTGGCACTTTCAGTTCACCCCACATGATCTCTACGACTACGACTCGACCCAGGTGCCTGTTCTCGCCGACATCGAGTGGCAAGGTCGGATGCGGAAGGTCATGCTGTGGGCGAACCGGAACGGCTATTGGTACGTGCTCGACCGCTCCACGGGCGAGTTCCTCTCGGGCAAGCCGTTCACGAAGACGACCTGGACGAACGGGCTCGATTCGAAAGGACGGCCGCAGAACATGATCATCCCTTCGGCGGAGGGTGTCTTGATCTCGCCGCATTTCGCCGGAGCCACGAACTGGTACTCCCCGTCGTACAGTCCGCGGACAGGACTCTTTTATGTACCGGCGTGGATGGAGACGTCAGCCACGTTCGTCAAACGTCCCATTGATTACGTGGAGGGCCTGGCATTTCTTGGTGCCTTCCCGATCGGGCCAGCCATCGGCATCAACGGCACCCAGATCAACCGTCGTCTACCGGAGGACGGGTATGGAGCCGTGCTTGCGCTCGATCCGAGAACGGGCCAGAGAAAGTGGGAGTTCAAGATGAGCGACGTCACCGACGCGGGAGTGCTCAGCACGGCGTCGGACCTCGTGTTCTCGGGCGGACGCGAGGGCTTCTTCTATGCGCTCGACGCCCGCACGGGCGCGCTGCTGTGGAAGGGCGCCGTGGCTGGGATCGTCCAGGCTGCGCCGATGTCGTACGCGGTCAATGGCCGACAGTACGTGGCTATCGCCGCCGGCAACTCGCTCTACGCGTACGCGCTTAGACAATAGATCAGCGCCTCCGCGTTACGTGGAAGTGAAAAGCGCTCGTCTATGCGATTCGCTTGTGCGGATCGATGAAGAGCCAAGCGACAGCGCCGGCGACATACACCGCCGCTGTTGCGTAGAACGGCAGCGTCCACGACTGCAACCGCTCGACCATAAGGCCCACGACAATCGGACCCACGAGCCCTCCGAGGTTGCCGAAGGTATTCATGAACCCCGTGACCACGCCGGCGTGAACTGCCCCGACGTCGAGGCACACGGCCCAGCACGCGCCGAGCGCGAAATCGGCCGAGGCCAGTGCGAAGGCAAGCAGCAACGCCTTGCCGACTGGAGGCGTCACCATCGTTGAGCCCAGCATCAGCGCCGCGCACGTCAAGAACGACACAAACCCCAACGTGACACGAGCCTGCCGGAGGCCTTTGGTTTGCGCCAGGTAGTCGGTGAACCATCCCCCCGTGAGGTTGGCGAGCCCCGCGAGCACGAAGGGCAGCGCGGAGAACAGTCCGCCAGCCAGCAGCGAAAAACCCAGCTCCCGAATCAGGTAGGTTGGGAGCCAGGTGAAATAGAAGTAGAGGCCGTAGCCGAACGCGAAGGTACATCGCGCAGATCGCGTACAGGTTCCGGCTTTCGAGCATCTTCTTCCAGGGTGTGCGACTCGTCGTTTCCGGCTCGAGCCCGTCCTGCTCGATCCACGCGCGTTCCGCTTCGTCGACGTCAGGGTGATCGGCGGGACGATCACGATAGAACCGGTGCCATGCGATGGCCCACACGAGGCCCAGCGCTCCGAAGGCAATGAAGCTGCTCCTCCAGCCCCACCACTGAATCAGGAGCAACGCGGCAGGCCCGGCAAGTGCACCCCCGAGTCGCGATCCAAAAAACACGACGCCATTGGCCATGCCGCGCTCCCGCACGGGAAACCAGCGCGTGAAGCTTCGAGCGACATTTGGAAACGCGCCGGCCTCTCCTACGCCAAAGAGAAACCGGATGACGACCAAGGACCGGAAGCCTTGCGCGAGTCCGGTCATCATAGTGAAGGCCGACCACCACAACACGATGCGTGTCAGCACACGACGCGGGCCGACGACGTCTCCCAGCCATCCCGACGGAATCTCGAACACCGAGTACGCCAGCGTGAACACGCTGAACACGAGGCTCATCTGGACGAGGGTGAGCCCGAGGTCCTCCATGATGAACGGCGCCGCGGTCGAGATGCAGATGCGATCGAGATACGTCACCATCGAGAGAAAAAATGCCATCCGCAGGACGCGGTGACGGACACCGAAGCGTTGGGGGCGTTCGGGGCGTTCGGGGCGTTCGGGTCGTTCGGGTCGTTCGAGTCGTTCGGGACGTTCGCTGGATTCGAGCCGTTCAGAACGTTCGGTTGGTTCTTGCGTGCTCACGAAGCGGGTATGGCCGCGGCGATCGGAGTGATGATGGCGTCCTCGACGATGTCGGTGACCGAGCGGCGATGGCTGCGGCGCTCCTCGCCTGGTGCGGTTGATGAAGTCGTCACGACCACGAGCTCGAGGTCGGGGACGACGAAGATGAACTGTCCGCCGAATCCCCAGGCGTAGTACGCCTGATGGCCGGCGAGCTCGCGCATCCACCACCCATATCCGTACTGCCGACCATCCATGTCGCCACGCTGCGACCTTGCGCGCGGGACGAAGGAATCATCGATCCAGGTTGCCCGAACGATCTGTTGGCCGTTCACGCGGCCTCGATTCAGATACAGCTGGCCGAACGCGAGCATTTGACGCGGTGTCATGACCATCTCATTGCCGCCAAAGAACACACCCTGCGGATCGCTGGTCCATTTAGCGAGCGAGAACCCGAGAGGCTTCGCAAGCGCTTCTTGAGCGAACTGCCACGTGCTCTTGCCGGTCGCCTTCGTGAGAATCGCCGAGAGCAGGTGGGTATTACCGGTGCTGTAGTCCATCATCATGCCGGGAGGCATCACCATGTCACGCGTCAAAACGAACCGCACCCAATTTGGGCTCCGTACCCAAGCACCGTAATTCCGGTTGCTCGTGCTCTCGAGGCCCGAGCGCATGGTGAGCAGATCCTCAATCGTGATGTTCCGCTTTGAGGCGTTGTCCTCACCGTCAAGAAGGCTGGGGAAATAGGTCGAGATAGGCGCCTTCACACTTGGCAAAAGACGACGGTCGATGGCAATGCCGACGAGCGCTGAGATCACGCTCTTCGAGGCGGACTTGATGTTGGCGAGACGATCTGCCCGCGCTCCGTTGTAGTACCGCTCGGCGATCGTCGTGCCCCGCCAGCTCACAAGCAAACTGTGCAGGCGAGGCATGCTGCGCGCCTCGTGAAGCGCGGACTCCAGGCGGACCGAAGGTGCTGGCGCTGCCGCCGGCGCCTGGCCACGCGCCGTCGCTGGCGTGGCGAACAGACACGCCGCTGCTGCACAAACCGCCAACACGTGAACGACGCCCATTCGCACTTCCAAACTTACTTCCCGCCTTCCGCCTTCCGACCTACTTGCGCGAGCCTCTTGGCATATTCCGGATACATCGTCTCGGCGCCGCCCATGGCCGCTTCCTTGGGAAAGCCGTACCGCTTGGAGAATTGATCGAGCGACGGATGCGCGCCCCACAGGAAGTGCGGCACGAACCCTTTGTCGCGGCCCGGGATTTCCACGACCGCCACGCACGGGTAGGGGTCGAATCGCTGCCGGCTGTCATACCTCCAGCTGATCGATTTAACGTACGGTTCGGTGAGCGAAACGGGATCTTCGAGAATCGAGATCCGCGTCATGTAGTCGCCGCGCCGCGTCCAACGCTCGGTCAATGTGGCGTTGTCGCTGTGCATGATGCCATTCCGACGAATCAGTCCTTGTTTGATGTGCGTCGTGCGGACGACGAGCGTCTCGCCTTCCCACCGGCCCGTCGAAAACCCCTGCCACGTATGCGCGGCGTACTCGGGCGGGTGAGGACGATTGTCCATGAAGACGATGCGACGTTGGTCGAGATTGGTGATGTCGATCCGGATTGCTCTCACCCGTTGCGATGCCGGATCGACCTCTTGCGAGAAGCGCAGCACACCCGGGCCCGCGGCGCCGTAGGTCGCGTCGTGCATCTTGCACTGGTGCTCCGGGAGCGTCAGCAGGCGAGCGTCCCACGCCTCTCCCATCGCCCGGGCGCTGTCGGTGATCGGCAAACCGGCCCACTCCCCGTAATCGGGGCCGGGAATACGGTCAGGTTGGTCCTCGTGAAAGAGCGGCGCATAGTTGCCGCTCAGATCGACCTGCGCCGCGGCTGCGCCGCTCAGGAGAACCGCGAGGAACAACTGCTCTAAGACCCCAGCGAGGATGAGCATCGATGATTTCTGAACGGATGATCTGAGTATCGATGGAATCATGTGATCTGCAGTCTCGTCCCGATACCCCCAAAAATCATCGCTCATCAATCATCGTTCATCGATGATCACTTCGTTTCCATCCAAACCACTTCGACGTTCGGCTTCAGGCGTTCCGGCATTGGCTGCGCGTAGCCCTTGAAGCGTTCTGGGATTTTCCACGTGCCGACGACTTCGTCAATCGTGCGCCCCGCCTTCTTGGCCGCCTGAACGGTCTGCACGAAGTCGCGATTGAAGTCCGCATACTCTTTCAGGTCCGCCATCGTCATGTTGGGGCTGTGGCCGGTGACGACGATGTCGATGTTCGGGAGTGCGGCGGCTTTCGAGAGCGTATCTGCATAGGCAACGGCGCTGCCGCCATTGTTGACATCCATGATTGGGACACCCTTGTTCGGAAAGGCGTCGCCAGTGTGGAGGATGCGAAGGGCCGGAAACAGAACGAACGCGTCGCCGCCCGTGTGCGCACGACCGAAGTAATACAGCTCGATGCGCTCGTTGCCGCTGCCGAGCGTCATGCGATCCTTGAAGGTCCGCTTCGCCAGGCCGCGCCCGCCGTTGTCGTTGAAGATGTTCGGCTGCGGACCCGTCTGGATGCCGTACACCGGGTTCATCTCCCGCATCAGCTTTGCCGTGTTCTCCTGCGTCACGACGTCCACCGTCGGTGGGAACTCGACGTTTCCGCTCACGTGATCGAAGTGCGTGTGTGTATTGATGATGGTCGTGACGGGCTTATCCGTCAGCTCTTTCACCTTGTCGATGAGCGGCTTGCCCCAGCCTGGCAGTTTCGCGTCAACGAGCGTCACCCCGTTCGCAGTAATGAATGCGGCGGTGTTGCCGCCGCCGCCGCGCAGCACGTAGAAGTTGTCCTTGAGCTTCTCCACGACGACGACCATCGGCGCCGGCTGGCCGCCACGGCCTGCCGGGGGTTGCTGGAACGCCGCCACGGCTGCCGATAGCGCGCCGACCATCACGAGCGCGCCTAAAACGATCTGTCTCTTCATGTGTGTCTCTCCATGGGCGTCGCGCGGGCCGAAGCCTGCGCGCTACGCCAATGAACCGTAGCGCGGGGGCTTCAGCCCCCGCTTCCTTCTAATCAACTCCGAATGCCAGCAACACGTTGCCCGGATTACCGACGAACCCCCCGTATCCCGAGTTGAAGTACAGCATTCCGCCGGAGACGATGGCTCCGGGGCCCTCGAGACCGCCGCCCTTTGCTTTCACGCCGTTCACCGTTGTGAAATCACGGTTGGTGTCGAACTGCCAGAGGACCGATCCGTCCTTGGTCGAGAACGCGCGCATCCCTCCGTCCAGAGAACCCGAAAGCACGGCACCTGGAATGACGGTCACTGCTGCCCCCTGCGACGCGCGGCACGTTCGGGACGCCGGGCAGAGGAGCGGTTGCGGTGGCATGCTCCACACTTGCTCGCCGGTGGCGAGCTTCACGGCACGGATGCCTCCCGGGTTCTGCGTCAACAGATCCGAGACGCCGAAGTACGCGTTCTGGTCGTCGGCCGCGCCACCCCATTGGCCACCTAAACCGCTGCCCTGACCGATTCGGTATCGCCACACAACTGCTCCCTCCCGGTCTGGGTCGAGGGCGTACGACATGCCAGACTTCTGCGGGAGTACGAGCAGGTCTCGACCGTTGACCGTCGCCAGAGTGGGCGACGCGGAGAAGTCGAAGTCGGGACCAAGCTTCGACGGGCAATTCGGGTTGTCCGGATTCTCCGGTGGACAGCCTAGCGTCCAGTTGTCGTTGGGCGTCGCCTGGTTGACCCACTTGACCGTGCCCGTGTTCATGTCCAGCGCGATCACGGCATCCGTCGTCGGCTGTGACGGCTCAGCGTAGTTGTTTCCGGTGGCCACGTAGATCATGTTGCGCTTGGGATCAACAGTTGGCGAGGACCAGATGCCTCCGCCGGCCGGCCCCCATTGTGGGACGCCATCCTTGTTCTTCCCGCGAGGCTTCGCTTCCTCAATCGTGTACCGCTTCCAGATGACAGCCCCCGTATTCGCATCGAGCGCAGATACGCTTCCGCGAAACGTGCAGCACTGCGTACTGCGGTCGGCCGCCTTGCCCTTCTTCGCTGAGCCCCTGAACCGGCACGTAGAGACGGCCGTTGTGAAACGTGGGTGCCCCGGTGATCGCCGCAAACCGATGCTCGTCAACCTTGCGAACCCAGATCTGCTTCCCGGTGTTCGCGTCGAGTGCATAGGCGTTCGCTCGGCCGTCGCCGAAGAACACCGCGTAGGCGCTCGCGCCCGATGCCGTCTTGTAAGGACCTACTGATAGCGCCGTCCGCACGCCGTTCTGCGCCTTATAGATCCAGTGGCTGCAGCCCGTCTTTGGATCGAGGGCGTGCACTTCACCGTTTTCGCTAGCGACGAACAAGCGGCCTCCAGCGATTGCCGGTTGGCCCCGCGCCGAATCCAGCCCGGCGAACCCGAACGCCCATTTCAGTTTCAGCTTCGGCAGGTCCGCGGCCGTCAGTCCGCCATTCTTCGCAAACCGTGTATTGGCCACACCGTTGCCCCAGCCATTCCAGCTCGGACTCCTCGAGGGGTCGGTCACGGCAGGCGATGCGCTGCACTTGTTGACCATGACCGGCGGGGCGGGTGGCCCGATGGTCTTTCCCGTCAGGAACTCGGCGACCGCACGCTTCTCGGCGTCGTTCAGGCTCACACCCTGGACAGTCATGCGGCCGAACGTGAGCGCGGTGACAATCGCCTCCGGCGCGAGTTGCCTCAGGGCTTCGCGCCCGGGCACCTGTGTCCCGGCCGTCGTCTGCGCGTGGCACGAGGCACAGTTTGCTTCGTAAACTGCCGAGCCATTTGGTGCCTGTTGCGCGAGTGCCGGAACGGCGACCGCGAGAAACAAGACGATGGCTCCAACCTTCGCGTCCATTGGTCCTCCGATTGTCGGCGGGCCGCAAACGCCCGCCCTACGAGCCGCGAGCCCTAAAGCGCCCGCTCTCCGACAGATCGACCTGTGCCGCCTCGCGTGCAGTGACTCCGAGCGACAGACAGCATGAACACCACGGTTGCAACCCCGTACAAGCCGAGGTTGCGCATGTGAGTTCTCCTGGCGGACAAGGGGCTATGATACGCGGAATGCTCCGGAAATTGCGGTCATGGTCGCTAACGTGGGGCCGGGCTTGACGCTTCGCTTGAGGCTCTTGGTGATCTTGGCGATCACTCTTCTCAGCGTCACTCCCGGATGGACCGCTGACAAGGAGTATTCGGTCACGGGCATGGTGCTGAGAGTGGACTCGATGACTCGCATCTTCTACGTGTCTCACGACAGGATCGTCGGGTTGATGGACTCGATGACGATGCCCTTCGAGGTGCGTGACGCGAAAGAGCTTCAGTCCGTCGAGCCGGGTGCCATCGTCGAGTTCACGTTGGTTGTCGGTGACGCATCCGCGTATGCCACTCGCATCCGGATGCAGCGCTACGAGAGCGTTGAGCAGGACTCGTCGCCGGCTAGCCGGCTGGCGTCACTGAAACGCGTGACCGGCGCGGCAACGCCGCCTCTGGTCGTCGATCAGCAAGTTCCCGACTTCACGCTGATCGATCAAGTAGGAGCACGCGTGGCCCTCTCTGATTTCGCCGGCAAGGTCGTCGCGCTCAATTTCATCTACACGCGGTGTGCCCTGCCGCAGCTTTGTCCGAGGATGTCGAACAACTTCGGGGTGCTGCAAAAGCGTTTCGTCCGCGAGCTCGGCCGTGACCTGGTGCTTGTTACCGTCACGTTCGACCCCGAGCGCGATACGGCAGAGGTCCTTGCCAACTACGCATCGCAGTGGAAACCAGACCCTAAGAACTGGCATTTTCTGACCGGGAGCGTCCCCGACGTGCGGCGTGTGTGCGCGATGTTTGGCGTGGATTTCTTTCCGGAGGAAGGGCTGACGAACCACTCCCTGCACGCAGCCGTCATCGACCGGACCGGGAAACTGGTGGGCAATATCGAGGGAAACCAGTACTCGCCGCAGCAACTTGGCGATCTGGTATGGGCCACGTTGAATCGGTGAACAAGACATTACAATATGGCTCCTCTTTTTGGCCGGGGGCCGGGATCGGGGATTCGGAGTTGGGCCTTGGACGTGGTCGCGGGGTAGTCGTTCGGTTGGAACGCGCAGCAGTGATGCGCATTAAGGAGCAGTGACGTGGGCCGCAAGCTGTATGTCGGGAATCTGTCGTACCAGGTGCAGGAAGCAGAACTGGAGCAACTGTTTGCGCAGGCCGGGGCAGTAGCCTCGGTCTATGTGCCACGTGACAAGTTCACGGGGCAGGGACGTGGTTTTGCGTTCGTTGAGATGAGCTCTGACGCGGAGGCGCAGGCAGCCATTGAGCGATTCCATGACCAGTCTTTTGGCGGCCGGTCCATGAAGGTCAACGAGGCGCGGCCTCAGGAGTCGCGTCCGCCGGGTGGCGGTGGCGGCGGTGGGCGCGGCGGCGGCGGCGGTGGCGGTCGTGGACCGAACCGGCGCACAGAACCACGCTGGTGATTTCCGGGCGATCGACGTGGCGCCCGCCTTGTCGTCCCGTGCGGCGAGTGGCGGGCGTTCTCGCGTTGTTCAGCTTCGTAACTGTCGCCGGCCTCAGTTCCGTGGCGGCGCAGGATTCATCCACCGATGTTCTATGGCCCCTCGAGGGCCTGTTCGCCGCGACGGAAGGTCGGGACGTCCTGAGTCTTTCGAAGGGACCACCGATAACGCCTGGCCTGTCGGGCGAGCGCACAGACGTGCTCGGAGCGTTCAGTGATTCGCTCAGGCTCTTGCTGATCGAACACGGGACGCGCATTGCATTTCAAGAGAAGACCCGCCGTGAGCTGAAGAACGGTCCGTTCTGGCGAGAGTACACCCAGTCCGTACGGGTCCCCCATCAGTGGGAGGATAGCGACGCATGGTGGGTGAACTACATCGGCCATCCGATTCACGGCGCGGCCGCTGGGTATATCTGGCTCGATCACGGCAGCGAACCAGCACATCAGATCGGTTTGAACCGCCGCTATTGGATCCAGCGCGCATATGCAACTGCGTGGAGTGCCGGCTACAGCCTTCAATTTGAAATTGGTCCTCTCAGCGAAGCGTCGATCGGGAACGTGGGGATGCGTCCAGAGACCACGGGCTGGGTCGACTACGCGGTGACGCCGGCTGGCGCGTTCGGTCTCATGGTGGCCGAAGACATACTCGATCGTTATTTCGTGCAGCTGATCGAGCGGCACACGACGAATCGTGTCTGGCGGGCGAGCCTGCGCCTGCTCTTCAACCCCGCGCGCACGCTGTCGAACACCGCCGGCGGTCATCTGCCGTGGCATCGTGACGGCAGACCGTTGGGTTGGCGCTAGTCCCAACTTTTGTGCCGCGTCGGCCGTCTATAGTTGTCGTGGCGGCCCGGCGCCTCGCGGGACTCGTGTTGGCGGCGTTCCTGACTGCCGCCGTGGTGTTGGCCGCTCCGCACACCGACGATCAAATCACCGCCGCTGTCGTCCAACCCGAAACCGCCAACGCCATCCATCTTGACGGTGACCTCAGCGACTCTGGATGGCGCACCGCAGAACCCGTGGCAGCGTTCGTCCAGCGCGAGCCGAACGAAGGAGCCGCTCCCAGCTTCCGTACCGAAGCCCGAGTCTTGTACGACCAGTCGGCTTTGTATGTGGCCGTGCGCGCCGACGATCCTGAGCCGGAGCGCATCCTCGGCTTCCTCACTCGCCGCGACGCCGGTTCCGCTTCCGATTGGATTCACGTCTACATCGACTCGTACCACGATCGGCGCACGGCGTACGAGTTTGCGGTCAATCCCGTCGGCGTCAAGCGAGACGCGTATTGGTTCGACGACAGCAACTCCGACGACAGCTGGGACGCGGTGTGGGAAGTCGTGGTGGGACGCGATGCAGGCGGGTGGCACGCTGAGTTCCGCATACCGTACTCACAGCTCAGGTTCAAAGGAAGCGGCGACGGTCGCCTCGGATTCGCCGTCGTTCGCGAGATCGCGCGACTCAGCGAAACATCGACGTGGCCGCTCCTGTCGAGAGGTGCGAGCGGCTACGTGTCGTCATTCGGCGAGTTGACGGGGGTCGCGTTGCCGGGAGGAGCTCGTCGGCTCGAGCTCGTGCCGTACACCGTAGCGGAAGTAAAAACCGTCCCGGGCCAGCAGCAGAACCCGTTGCAGAACACGTGGGACCCGGGTGCCTCGGTTGGCGTCGATCTCAAATACGCGGTGACGCCCGCACTCTCACTTACCGCGACAGTGAATCCGGATTTCGGACAGGTGGAGGCTGACCCCGCCGAGGTGAACCTCAGCGCATTCGAGACTTTCTTCGCCGAAAAGCGCCCATTCTTCATCGAGGGATCGGGCACGTATCAAATGGGCTGCGGCGACAACTGCAGTCTCTTCTATTCGCGTCGCATCGGCCGTTCGCCACGCGGCTCGCCCACACTGGCCGACGGCGAGTTCATGGTGCGTCCGGGGCAATCGACCATTCTGGGCGCAGGCAAGCTTACCGGCCGCGTCGGCAGCTTCTCGGTTGGCATGTTGACGGCCGTCACGCAGGAAGAACGCGCCCGCCTGGCGTTCGGCGACGCCCGTCGAAGCGAGATCGTCGAGCCGGGGACGCTGTACTCGGTGTCTCGTGTGCGACGCGAGTTCGCCGACCGGTCGTCGTTGGGGTTCATGCTCACGACCACGAATCGCAAGCCCGCGGACTCCCTGCTGTTTCTTCCCGACGCCGCCGTGGCCGGGGCCGTCGACTACGACTGGAGGCTGGGAGGGCGGTGGAGTCTCAGCGGGCATTGGGCTGGAACCAGTGTCACCGGAAGCCCGGGAGCCATCACGTCACTACAGACCAACAACGTCCATAGCTTTCAGCGTCCGGATGCCGAGCACCTCGAGCTCGATCCGCTGGCCGAGACGCTGAATGGCAATGCCGGCAGGATCGCTTTCACCAAGATTGCGGGGGATCGCACGCGGATGACCGCGAACGTGCTCTACAAGTCGCCTGGGTTCGAGCTGAACGACCTCGGCTTCCTGCAACGTGCCGATGAGATCTGGCAGAACAATTGGCTGCAGGTCCGGTTCCCCACGCCTGGCAGGTTCGTTCGGAATGTGAACATCAACTTCAACCAATGGTCGGCGCACAACTTTGGCGGCGACACCATGACGCTCGGCGGAAACGTCAACGCCCATTGGACGTTTCAGAACCTGTGGAGCACGGGATTCGGCGTGAACGGCAACGCGCGCACCTTCGACGATCGCAAGACTCGAGGCGGGCCGGGCGGCTACCGCAATCCCAATATGGGCTCGTGGCAATACTTCAACACGAACGATCGGCTGCCTGTCAGTCTCAACTGGAACTCGAACTTTGGCTCGGACTGGTATGGCGTCAATTTCACGTTGGAGCCACGAGTCGTCCTCCGCCCGGCATCGGCGTTCTCGGCCGAGCTGGGCGTGTTGTACAGCCGAAACATCGAGGACGCTCAGTGGGTCGAGAATGTTCGACGTGCCGACGGCGAGCACTACGTCTTTGGGCATCTAGACCAGACCACGACCTCGATCACGGTCCGCCTGAACTACACGCTCACACCGAACCTCTCGGTGCAGATTTATGGGCAACCGTTCGTGTCGGCAGGTCACTACGATGCGTACAAAGAGCTCGTGAACGGCCGAGCCGACCGGCATGACGACCGGTATGCGTCCTTTGCCTACGGCAAGAATGCCGACTTCAACGTGCTGTCGTTCCGCACGACCAACGTCCTGCGTTGGGAGTTCAAGCCCGGGTCAACGATGTTTGTGGTGTGGCAGCAGGGGAGGGAGGGCCGCACACAGCGAGGAGACTACCGATTCGGTCGAGACTACAACGATGTCTTCTCTACACCGGCAGCTAACGCCCTTATCGTGAAGCTGGCCTACTGGATCAATCCTTAGCGTTGGTCGATTACAATCCTGGTGTCACCGCAAGTCTTTTCGTTCTTTTTTTGGCTGAGGTAAGACACCATGAGTCATCGTTCGCAGACGAGTACCGTTTCCGTAGGTCTCGTCGCTCTTCTGTCGATGTGCGTCGCAGCGACAGCGTTTGCACAGGCTCCCCCCGCCGGAGGCGTTCGCTCGATGCGGGTGCTGGGCGGGCCGACCCGCTTCACCGCCCCTGTCCGCAACGTCGACGCACTGAAGCGTACCTTCACCCGTCCGAACATCCAGCGTGACGTGGGCCTGGTGCTCGACCAAGTCGGGCTGGGCAGTCTTCGGGCCGAAGTGCTCAGGAATCTCACCGAGGGAACCGTGACACCGACGATGGTGCCGCCGGGCACGATGATTGAGTGGATGTCTCGACGCAGAGGCGGGCGGCCTGAAGTGATTCAAAATCTTCGGTGGGACGGCCGCGCTGCATTCAGAGCGTTCCAGTTCATCATTGACGACAAGATCAACACCTACACGTTCATCGTTCCAGAAGACTGTGGCAACCTTGCGGTGCTGACGCGAGAACCGAGCCGCGAGGCTGCGCGCCTTGCCGCCGCGGAAGCGGCACGGGCCGCCGAGGCTGCGCGTGTCGCTGAGGACGCACGGAAGGCTGAAGCCGCTCGCCAGGCAGAGATCGCCCGAAAGGCCGAAGAGGCGCGAAAGGCCGAAGAGGCTCGGAAGGCCGAGGAAGCACGTAAGGCCGAAGAGGCGCGCAAGGCTGAAGAGGCTCGGAAGGCCGAGGAGGCCCGAAAGGCCGAAGAGGCGCGAAAGGCCGAAGAGGCGCGTCTGGCGCAGGAAGCGCGCGATGCTCGTATTCGGCCGTTCATCGCGGGTTACTTTGGTAAACAGCAGCGTCAGTACGACGACACTGATCCCGCAGAACTCGGTACCGTGAGACCTGACAATACGGTCCCGGCGTTTGGCAATCAGCTCTTCGGACTGAAGGGCGGCATTGGCCTGAAGATGTCGGACCACTGGACCTTCAGCCCGGCGATCGGTCTGGCGTTCAACCTGGCTGAAGGCTCCCGTACAAGCGGATTCGCGGACGGCGAGGTTGATTACGTGTTCGCGAAGGGCGGCTACATCGGCACGGGCATTTCGTTGTGGGACTTCACGCACGGCGATAGTCTCACGCTCGGCTGGCTCGGATCGGCGGGCGTGCCCCTCTGGAGGAGCGAGGCCAAGAAGCACGACCTGCAGTTCAGTGTCGAGTGGCGCCAGTTCTTCGATCGCGGGAGCGACCCCGACGTCAACTACCAGTTCTGGGGCGGACTTCGTTACGTGTTCAAGTAAATCCGTCAACTCCCAACTCCCAATTCCCAACCTCCAAGAACTCTTGGAGTTGGGAGTTGGGCTTTGGGAGTTTTCTTCCTCCCCGATCGACGATAATCACCCCCTTGTGAAGTTCTCTGACATTGGCCCGGGGCTGCTTTTGGCGGCCACCGGTATCGGCGTCGGCGACATGGTCTCATCGACGATCGCCGGCGCTCAGTACGGGCTGACGCTGGTCTGGGCGCTCGTCGCCGGCGTCATCCTCAAGTTCGCGATCACCGAGGGCGCCGCCCGCTGGCAGCTCGCCACAGGCACCACGCTCATCGAAGGCTGGCGCGACGTCCTGCCGCGGGCTGCCGTCTTCGCCTTCTTCACCTATTTCATCATCTGGAGCTATTTCGTCTCGAGTGCGCTCGTGGCCGCGAGTGCCCTCGTACCGGCGGCCGTGTTTCCCCGAGTGCCGCTCGCGGCATGGGGCTTCCTGCATGCCGTCGCCGCGTTCACGATGGTCTGGTTCGGCCGATATGACAGGTTCCTCTCGATCATCAAGTGGTTCGTCGGATTGAAGTTCGGCGCCATTGTCGCGTCGGCGCTGCTCATCGTGTTGTGGTCGGGTGCAGACTGGTCGGGCTTCGGCGCGCGGTCGGAGTCCTCGACCGCGTACATCTTGTCTCTCATCGGCGGCGTCGGCGGGACCGTGACGCTCCTGTCGTATGGGTACTGGATGCGCGAGGCAGGCTGGGCTGGTCGTGCGCGCATGACCTCCGCGCGGTCGGATCTGACGGTGTCGTTCGGCCTGGTGTTCGTCTTCTGCTTTTCGATGATTTTCCTCTCTACACAGATCGACTGGACCGGGGAGATCCTCAACGAGGGGCCGCGGCTGTGCCTGCTCCTGGCTGATCGCATCGGTCGAGAGATCGGCCCAGCGGGGCGCACGGTGTTTCTGATTGGTTTTTGGGGCGCGGCGTTCTCTTCGGTGCTGGGCGTCTACCACGGCGTGCCGTTTCTCTTCGACGACATGTTTCACGTGTGGCGGCGACAGCAGCCGACAGGCCAGCAGGGTGTGGCCTACCGTTCCTGGGCGGCGTATCTTGCGCTGGCCGCGATCTCGGCACTCGTCATCCAGCGACCGGTGTGGCTCGTGTTCATCTATACCGTGGTCGGCTCCCTGTTCTTTCCATTCGTCATCGCGACGCTGCTCTGGATGAACAATTCCTCGCACGTCGTGAAGGATGCGCGGAACGGTCTCGTGGTGAATGGGGTGCTCGGCGCCGCGCTGCTCCTTTACGGCTATCTCGCCGCAAGCTCGTTGCTCGCCTAATCGGCCCGATGATCCCGCTCTCGGTGCTCGACCTCGTGCCGGTCCGCGCCGGCTTCACGGCGAGCCACGCGATCAGGGAAGCCGTCGATCTGGCCCGCGCAGTTGAGGGTCTCGGCTACTCACGCTACTGGTTCGCCGAGCATCACGGGATGGCCAGCGTCGCCAGCTCGGCCCCCGAGATCCTGATCGAGCACATTGCTTCTGCCACGACTCGGATTCGCGTGGGCTCGGGGGGCATCATGATGCCGAACCACGCACCGCTGCGCGTGGCCGAGATGTTTCACACGCTCGAGGCGCTGCATCCCGGACGCATCGACCTTGGCATCGGGCGCGCACCAGGCACAGACCCGGCGACGTCCAGTGCTCTACGGCCGTTTGACGGCGCGCAGTTTCCGAGTCAGGTGCGCGAGATGATCGCGCTCTCGGAGGGCACCTTTCCACTCGAGCATCCCTTCGGAACCGTGCGCGTCGTACCGAACGACGTGGCGCTGCCGCCCATCTGGGTGCTCGGCTCCAGCGGCGAGACTGCCGCGTTCGCGGGATCGCTTGGCCTCGGTTACGGTTTCGCAAGGCATTTCAGCCCGACACCTCCAGGGCCCGCTGTTCGTGCGTATCGCGACAGCTTCAGGCCGTCGAGGCAGTTTCCCGCGCCGAACGTCATCCTCGGCGTCTCGGCTATTTGCGCACCGACGGATGAAGAGGCGGCGTTTCTGGCGGGGACGGCCGATCTCGGATGGGTTCGATTGAGCCGGCGGGAGTTCGCACCGCTCCCGAGTCCTGAAGAGGCGAGTCAGTATAGGTACTCGCCGCAGGAGCGCGTGATCGTTGAGATGAATCGCGCGCGCCATTTCATTGGTACGCCGCTCAAGGTCGCCAGCTTCATCCGGCATCTTGCCGAGGACACCGGGGCCGACGAGATCATGGTGACGTCGATGATCTACGGTCGTGCCGAGAGGCTCCGCTGCTACGAGCTCCTGGCCGCCGAGTGGGGGCTGGCCCGGCAAGGTTCTTGATACGTTGGCAGTGTGCTCAAAGTCGAATTGCACACGCATACGGCAGACGACCAGTTCGATCGCATCCCTTACACAACTTTGCAATTGATCGACAGGGCCGCCACGCTCGGCTATGACGCCCTCGCCGTCACCCTGCACGATTCGCAGCTGGACATCCGGCCATTCGTGCCCTATGCCTCCGAGCGTGGAATTGTCCTCATTCCGGGCATCGAACGCACCATCGAGGGCAAACATGTGTTGCTGCTGAATTTCCGGCGTGGACCGGAGAATGTTCGTAGCTTTGCAGACCTTTCCGACCTGAAGCGGCGCGAGCCCGGGCTCGTCATCGCACCCCATCCGTTCTTCCCGGCGCCAAGCTGCCTGCGCAGCCTCATGTATCGTCACGCCGACCTGTTCGACGCCGTTGAGTACAACGGGATGTTCACCGCTTCGCTGAACTTTAACAAAGCCGCCGTGCGCTGGTCCGTTGCACATGGCAAGCCTCTCGTGGGAAATGGGGACGTGCATCGCCTGGTGCAGCTCGGGACAACCTACTCACTCGTCGACGCCGATCGCGATCCCGAATCGATCTGCGCTGCCATCGCGGCCGGCAAAGTGACGGCTCATGCGCGGCCACATTCATGGTTCACGGCCTGCCGTCTGATGATCGATCTCGTTGCCGCGGACCTGATGCCGAACGCCAGACTGTCATTAATCGGGCAAGACATGGCGTAGCGATAACCTTCGTCCTTAGTGCGTGGTTCTTGGTCCCCTTGGTCCGTCCTTCGTCCCTGGTCCCGGGTCCGTGGTCCTCTTGGGCGCGCGTCACCAGGGTGGACCAATGGACCAAGGACGGACCAAGGGACCAAGGAATACCACGAACCAAGTCCAAAGGACCAAGGACCAAGTCTCTCTCGCGAACTGAACCTGCTTTAGTATTAGTGACACTCCGTGATCGTGACCGCCGCCCTCACTCAGCTTCTCCACGACATTCTGACGAGCCGCGTTTATGACGTGGCCAAGGAGACTCCGCTCGATCCGGCGCCACGTCTCTCGCGGCGGCTTGGGCATGAGGTGCTTCTCAAGCGCGAGGACCTTCAGCCTGTCTTCAGCTTCAAGCTCCGAGGCGCCTATAACAAGATCGCGCATCTGACAGACAAAGAGCGCGCACGCGGCGTGATTGCGGCGAGCGCCGGGAACCATGCTCAAGGTGTTGCCTTCTCGGCGCGTGAGCTCAAGCTGCGCTCGGTCATCGTCATGCCGCAGACGACGCCGCAAATCAAGGTCGATGCGGTGAGATCGATGGGCGCCGAAGTCGTCCTTGTCGGCGACAGCTACGCCGAAGCGAAGGCGCATTGCGACACTCTGGTCGCCGCTTCGGGGATGACGTTCATCCACCCATTCGACGACCCGCTCGTCATTGCCGGACAAGGGACGATTGGAGCCGAGATTCTGCGCCACAGCCAGGATCGGCTGTCGGCGGTGTTCGTCCCGGTTGGGGGCGGGGGGCTGATTTCCGGCATCGCCGGCTATATCAAGGCGCTGAGGCCGGATGTGCACGTGATTGGCGTCGAGCCGTTCGAGGCCGATGCCATGTTCCAGTCGTTGAAGGCGGGCGCCCGCGTCCGTCTCGATCATGTCGGCATCTTCGCCGACGGCGTGGCCGTGCGGGAAGTCGGCGAGCGTACCTTTCCGATCGTGCAGCAGACCGTGCACGAGATCGTACGTGTGACCAACGACGAGGTGTGCGCGGCGATCAAAGATGTCTTCGACGACACACGCACGATCATGGAGCCGGCCGGCGCGCTGGCAGTTGCCGGCTTGAAGTCGTGGGCCGAACGCGACCCCGCGCGCGACCGCACGCTGGCCGCGGTGCTCAGCGGGGCGAACATGAACTTCGATCGGCTGCGGTTTGTGGCCGAGCGCGCTGAGATCGGCGAGGCCCGCGAAGCGCTGCTTGCCGTGACGATTCCTGAGCGACCGGGCGCCTTTCGCGAGTTTTGCTCCGCGCTCGGCCGCCGGGTCGTCACCGAGTTCAACTATCGGCTGAGCGGGCGCGAGCAGGCGCACATCTTTGTCGGCATCGCGACCGAGTCACGACAGGACGTCTCGGCGTTGACCGCCCAGCTCACGGAGGCGGGATACGAAATTGCCGACCTCACCGACAACGAGATGGCGAAGCTGCACGTGCGACACATGGTCGGAGGCCGCGCGCCCGACGTGCGGCATGAGCGGCTCTGCCGGTTCGAGTTCCCCGAGCGGCCGGGGGCATTGCCTCAGTTCTTGGAAAAGATGGGCGGTCGCTGGAACATCAGCTTGTTCCATTACCGCAACCACGGCGCCGACTTCGGGCGCGTGCTTGCCGGCTTCGAGGTTGAAGAGAAGGACCTTCCGACGTTCCGAGCGTTCCTCGACGAGCTTGGCTATCCCTACACGTCTGAATACGACAATCCGGCCTACACGTTCTTCCTCGGGTGAGAATGGACTTCGGCTATGGCGCCTTTCACCTAGCCACAGAGACTCAGAGACACGGAGGAAGCCAAGCCACATACCCTCTATGTCTCTGTGCCTCCGTGGCCCGTTGAAGTGAAAGCGGCATTAGATTAGGGGACCAGAACGACTGGAGCGCGCCAGAAGGCGGCCTTCTGACCGCCGGGCTCGAGGACCGTTACCTGACAGTCGTACCGGCCTGGCACGACGCTGTCGAGCGGGATGGTGAACCGAAGCGGAACGGCCTTTGACCTCGCATCCAGACCGTCGGTCACGGCCAGCGGCTGCGTTTCCAGCACCTTGACGTCCCCACGATAGAGCGTGACGAAGGCGACGAGCGGCTGTGTGGTCGTGGCGCCTCGCTCATATGCCTGGAGATACACGAAGAGATCGCGGCTCCTGCTGAAGACGCGCGTGACGCTTGGAATCAGCTTCTGCCCCTCATGCACCAGCGGATTCGCCGTGGGCGTCGCAGCGCTCTTGACGCTGTGCAGCTCGTCTCCGAGCGACACGCGCTGACTGCTGAGAACGACCGAGCTGATTGGCAGTCGCTTCTCTTCGCGGTTCAGGTTCGGAATCGTGAACGATGCCTGGTATGTCCCGATTCGCCCCGCCTCGGCGTCACGCGCGAGAAACTTGATCACGTACTTGCCGGGTAGCAGCGTGAACCCGGTTTCGTACTGGATCGGCCGCTTGGCCAGTTCCGCCGCGGTTTGATCGGTGAGCTTGATGTCGAGTTTGTCGCGAACGTTTTGGTGCGTGACACCGTAGTCGTCTTTCACCTCTCCGATGAAGTCGATGAGCGTTCGCTGCGCGCCCCGCCGGCGGGCGAGCGCGAGCTCGCTCCCAGGAATCTTGACCGCTACCGGCACGAAATACTCGGCCCTATTGAGCTGAAAGTAGTTCACCTCCATCGCGATAGTGATGTCGGTGATCGGATTCTCGAGCATCAGCGCCTCTTCCAGCTGACGCTCGCGCTCCGTTCCCGACAGCTTCGCGAATTCCTTGTCGGCGTAGTAGCCCTGCCGGTAGGCGAGCTCGCCTTCGCGCCCTCCCGCGAGCGTGATGCGCACACGGCGGAAGCGGCCGTCCGCGGCCGTCTGTGTGCTGTAGAAGCCGATGATGTAGTAGCTCGTGACGGCGTTGGCCGCCTGGACGATGCCGAGCGACAGGTCGTTGTTGTCGAACATCGGCGTGCCGCCGGTGTCTTTCGCCAGGGCGTACAGCGTGTCCTGCGACCGCTGAAAATTCGAGGCGCCGGCCATCGCGAGCTGCCCCGTGAACATGCCGATGCCGCCAGGAGATCGCACCGTAGCATCGCCAAGCGGCGCCGACGCGACGAGCCCTCGCGCATCGACCGGGAAGATTGAAACGTTTGCCCTGACGGCCGCGTTGGTCGTGGCGCGTAGCTGCGCCGTGTTGTCGGTGCCGTTCAAACGGAGACCGCTTCCGAAATAGATGAGCGACTTCAGCTCGGGAAACGGCCGAAGCATGGTCACGGCCGTCTGTAGCGCCGAGAGCTGACGATCGGTGTTGAAGATGTTGAACTCGGCATCATCCTGGCCGAAGGCGGACGACTGATCCGGTTCGTCGCGCACGCCGTCACCGTCTTTGTCTTCACCGTAGATCAGGCTGTTGATGACGAAACCGAGCTGGCCACGGTCGTCCGTGAAGTCCTGCTTCACGCGCACGGCGCCGCCTTCGTATATCAGGATGGCGAGCAGGTCGGCCGGCTGCATCTGAACCGAGATGTACTTCAGCGCCGCCTGGAACGCCCGCATCTGATCCAGCGGCGGCATCGCGGAGAGATCGAAATACAGGATGAGCAGACGGCGATCGCGGAACCTTGCGTCGCCTGCAGCGACGGGTGCGAATCCCCCCTGGGTCGCGGATGGCACGTCAGGACCGGCCTGTGTGGCGGGTCGGGGCGCGACCGGTGCCGGCGCCTGTCCACCCTGCAACCGCTGGAACTCGACGAATGCGATTGTTTGCGCCTGGCCATCTTCTGTGACGATGAAATCTTGAGCGGTGAGCCCCTCGATCACGTTGCCGGTCTTGTCCTTGACGGTGACCGTTTGGACGATGAGCCGCGTGTTGCTGCGAAAGACCGGCGTAGGCTCCTGCCGCTGCTGCTGGGCCGTGACCGTGCTGCAGATCGCCAGAATGATCGACGTGGCCACGAATTGGCGTGTCACTCTAACAACTCCCAACTCCCAACTCCCAACCTGCAAACTCCCAACTCACCGACTCCACACTCTTGGGCGTTGGGTGTTGGGTGTTGGGGATTGGCTAGAATCTCAGCCGAAGGCTGCTTTGCAGCCGCCGCATCTGATTCGCGAGATTCGGCAGCCCGAACTGTGGACTGCCGACAATCATGTTGACGCCCGAGTACGTCACACGGTTCAGCACATTGGTGGCATCGATCCGCCAATCCAGATTGAGACGGTCGCCAAAGCGGAACGTACGTCCCACGGCTGCGTTCAGTCCGAACTGCGCTGGACCCGTGATCGAGTTTCGCTGAGTGTCGCCCCACTGGCCAGAGGCCGGGGCAGCATACGCCGCCGGATTGAGATAGTACCCTTCGCGCCGCTCTTCGACGTTCAGGCCGGTGAGTCTCGGGCGGATGCTTCCAGCGACCCCCGTCCCACTTACCGGGCTAAGGTACACGGGCGTCAACGGCAGACCGCTTCCTACCGTGAGCTGACTGACGAACGTCCAGTCCTTGAAGAGCCGGCCTTTGAGGCCGTCGACCAGCGTTCCCCCAGTCACTCCTGCACCGGTCGTGTACTGAAATTGCGCGCTGATCAGATGCCGTTGATCGAAGCTCGAAGGACCATGCTCCGCATCGAGGTCGAGCCAATTCTGCGCAATCACAGCGCCGGCGAGTCCCGCCCCACTGAACGCCGCGGCGTCGTCGGTCGCCTTGGCCAGCGTGTACTGGACCGTAGCCGTGATCCCGTTGCGCAGCCGCCGGCGCACCTGTAATTGACCGGAGTTACGGAGGGATCTGCCACTCGACGTGAGGTAGACGAAGCCCGCAGGACATGCCGGGCACGGGTGTGAGGCGCCTGCCGGATAGGTGTTGGGCAGAAACTCCTGCATCAGGTGACGGCCCTTCGAGCCGAGATACGTCCCGATGATCGTGAGCGAGGCCGGCAAATCGCGTTGAGCCGACACTTGCCACGTCTGTGTGTCGCTTACCCGGAAGTGTGGATCGACGCCGAAAGTATTGAGCGCCGACGAGGCGGATGTCACAAAGCCGTTTGCGAGCGTGAGCGGCCTGGATGGACTGTTCGCGACGCTCGATGTCTTCGAGAGCGGCGGTTGCTGGGCCATGAGCAGCGCCATCGACTGATACGCGGCGGTGTTGCGATAGATCCCATAGCCTGCGCGAATGACCAGCGATGACCCAGGGACAGGACGCCACGCGACCCCGAGCCGCGGCAGAAACCCGCGCTTGTCCGGGTACACGAGCGAGTCGGAGTACGCCTGACCTGTCAGCGCGCCGACTGGACTCGTCGCCAGGACCGGACTCACCGCCGTGAAGCCAGGTGCGGCATCCAGGTTCACGAGGCGGTCCTGCACCTCGGTGATCGGCGACTCATACTCCCAACGAATGCCGACGTTCACTGTCAACGTTGCCGACACTCGCCAGTCGTCGTTCAGGAACGCCTCATAGTTCGAGTTTCGAAGGTTCTTGTCGGCGTTGCCAAAGGCAATCGAGCTGGTTTGGGGGATGCCGAGCAGGAAGTCGGCGAAGTCGGAACCTGTTGCGGCGCCTGCGAAGCCGAAGGTGCCTCGTGGGTTCTGTTGCGACAGAACGTCGAAGCGCTGAAGCCGTATGCCACCCCCTACCGTTAGGCTATGGCGCCCACGGTTCCAGAAGATATCCCCCGACCATCCGTTCGTCAGGTTGGTGTTCGACGCGTACTGGGCGGTCGCCAGTCCGGCGATGCCGCTCGAGAAGATGAGGGAGGGCGGTCCCCAGTTCACAGGCTCCTGGTTGTTGCCGAAAATTCCAGCCAGACCGGACACGTTCACGCGATTCGCGAACTCGGGCGTAACGTCTGTCGACAGGCGCGTAAATTGGTATCTCGCGCGGAGGAACATCAAGGGCCTCAGCCGGTGCGACCAGTTCACTGACGTGTCGAGGGCTGACGTTCGTGTCGAGTCGATGAAGCTGAAGACGTTCGCCGCGTCGGTGATCGTCCGTTGATACGAGGCGGTGCCTGCAAGTTGATCGCGACCGCTGATGACCTGCGTCAGGCGCGCCTGCGCACTGTCCTGGTGTGTGGCGACCACGACTGGGGTCTGAAAATTGTAGCCGCCGGTCGATTCGACGTTCGGCTGCGGATAGTAGCCAAGGAGCGCGGCAGCTTCTGGGCTGACGCGTGCGCTCGGAATCCGTTCGCCGGCAAACGGCTGGCCGGAAACGGGGTCGACGATTTGAATCGGACGCCCAAATGGATCGCGCGACTCGGAGAAATCACCTGAGCGTTCGAGCATCGTCGGCATGATCTCCGACCGTGTGGTCGCGCTGTGGTCCGTCGTCCGCTGGTACCCGAGAAACAGATTGGGTCCTCTTCGCAACAGGCGCGGAATTTTCAACGGACCCCCGAACGTCCCTATGAACTGCATGTCGTAGTAGGACGGCTTTGGTGTTGGCTGGCTGGTGAATGAGAACGGACGTGCGTCCAACGCTGAGTTGCTGGTGAGCGCCGAGACCCCTCCTGTGTAGAGCGACCGCTGACCGGGCCGACCAGTGCCAAACGCCCGAGGCTGTGCAAACGGGGACGTAGCACTATTGTTCACGCTGCCATTGATGAGTAGACCGTCCGTCGCGCCCATTCCCGAGTCAGCTGGGCTGTCATCCGAAAAAGGTGTATCCACTCCCGCCGCGGTTCTGGCAGCGGCCGGGTTCACGTTGGCTCGTTGAAAGCCTGGCTGCCCGTTCGGCGACGTCTGTCGGTCGGGTTGCCCTGAACGCGCCACGGTTCCACTCGGTGTCGGCGCCGGCGCGCCCGGTCTTTCGGGGCGGCCCGCTTCCCCGGCCGGAGCGGGATCGGGAGCACCCTGACTAGAAGCCGGTGGAGGAAGTGCGCGGGTGATCTCCGCGAACGGAACTACCGTGAGTTCCCACGCGAGCGGTCGGCCGTCGGAGGGGAGCGTCACCTCTCGATTGATCGTGACGAAGCCGAGCATCTCGACACGGATCGTCCACGCGCCATCGGCCATCTCCGCCAGTCGATATACACCCTGGAGGTCGGAGGTGGTAACGAGTCGGATGTCGCCTTGTGTGGCCGTGATCGTTGCGCCGGGAACTGGCACGCCGGTGAAGGTCACCTGGCCGTAATGATCAGATGCCGCCAAACCAGCATGTGCCCACACTGCCAACGTGCCCGCGACCAAGCAGGCTGCGACGACCCTACGCGAACACTTCGCACTTCGCACTTACTTTTCCACTTCGGACTTCACACCTCGAACTTGCAAGCATCAGTCTTCGGTCGGATGTTCAACCGAACTGATCACGAGCACCTCGACCGGCCCTCGCTGCGAGTCGAGCTTGAGTCCGAGTTGCTCCTGAATCGCAGTGAAGAGCGACGGGCCATTAGGATCGATCGGAGGCAGGGGCGGTGCTCCGGGCGGAGGCGTCCCACCGCCAGGAAAATTCGGCATTTGATCTGGGGTGAAGTCCAAGTTGAATTCGTACTGGCCGGTCAGTCCCGTGCGATCGATGATGACGCGATTCACTCTGGGCGAAAGCGACTGCGCGAGTTGAGCCATGGTGACGCTGCCCGCGGCGATACTGCCCGGACCCATGAACATCCCGCACGGCGGCCGCTGTCCCGGTTGCGGTGGACCTGGGGGAGGACCGGGAGGTGGGGCGCCTCGGCGGGCCGCAATCATGGCAGCGCAATCGACGGTTGCCGGGCGAAGGTTGTTGCCTGTCTTGCCGTCCGTCCGCGCAATGACCATGGCGTAGACGGGCATCTCTTTGGTTTCCGTGCGCACAACGAGCTTGAATCGATCCGCGAGGAGTGCTCGCATCATGAGCTGCACGGGCCCGGTCGTGCCAGGGGCAACGGGCCCAACGTCTCCTTCAGCTTTGGCGACGATGTCGAAGCGCTCGGAATTGAGCCAACTCGGGCCGCCTTCAATCTGAAAGTTCTGCACGTTGTACGCGAAGCGAATGAGCTCGCGCGCCGGCACGTTGATCGCGTTGAAACGGCCGCCCGGCATCATCCCGAACCTGATGAAGCCATCGCCGGACTTGTTCTGCTTGACCGAGGCAACTTCAAAAGTTGGCGACCCGCCCGCTGGCGCGGGCGCTTGCGCTCGAAGACTCGAGCCCTGGTTCATAACCGTCGCTGCAGCAAAGGCCGCGATACCCGCGGCCGCCAACATGGGTGTTCTCATTGCCTCCGGTCCTTTCTGAAAGGGGTCGCCAGGTGTTCAGAGTCAGTCAGTTTAGACACCGGGGGCAACCATTTGGTTGGCGCTGCACCACCGCTCGACGTGCGCCGCGAATGCATTGCTAATCCTCCGTGGGTGGCGCCACACGATCGATGACGACCACTTCGACAGGCTGCCGCTCGGCCTCGAGCTTGAGCCCCAATTGCTCCTGCAGCGCAGTGAAGACGGAAGACGGCCCACCGTCGACCTGCGGCGCAGCAATCGCTCCGGTAGTCTCAGCTCCAGCGGTACGGAATTGGGGTGTCCACTCGAGATCGAAGTCGAAGTTGCCCGTGAGCCCGGTTCGATCGACCACCATGCGATCCAGGCTCGTGACAGCCTGCAACCCCGAAAGGCTCCTCGCGAGTCGATCCATGTTGACGCCTCTGGCCACGAAGCCGCCCGGTCCAAATTTCAAGGCGTTGCAGGCGGGGACGTTGATGACGCTGTGTGGAGTTCCTGTCGGAGGAGGAGGCGGTGGTGGTGGTGGTGGCGGAACCAGCCCCGGCACGGGGCAGTTGCCTGGGGCAGCAGGCTTCAACTCGGAACCGAGCTTCCTGTCGCTTCGGACGACCACCAGCGAATACACAGGAAGCTCCCTGCGTTCGTTGTGCGAGAACAGCTTGAATCGCTCTGCCAGCAGAGCGCGCAGCATTAACGGCACCTGTGTCGGAGACGCCTGGCTATCGCCGGCCTTGGCTTCAATGTCGAAGGTGTCCGAGTCGAGCCAGCCCGGCCCTCCCGCGAGTTGTGAGCCCTGAAGGTCGTACGCGGAAAGAATCAGTCTGCGCAGCGACATGTTCGTGGCGGAGAAGCGCCCGCCCGGGAGGAACCGCATCATCCCGCTCTGCGCGCCTGACGTGTTCCGCTTGATCGAAGCAACCTCGAACGTGTGGCCGGCGGCGCTTGCCGCCGGAGCGGCTTGACCGGCCTCGAGCCGCACGTTCTCAATGATGTGACGAACGCGGGTGATCTGTGTGAAACCCGTCGCGCCAGACTCGAGACGCGACGGGCCGTCATGAGCGTTGGCTATCACGCGCGTGCGGAACCGCTCCGTCAGATACGCTTCGAAGCGGCGATCGAAGTCGTCTGCAGCCAATCCGAAAGCCGCCCTCAACGGGTCATCGAGGCGTCCGCTCGCGGCACTCTGCCTGAGCGCGAAGAGCAACCGCCTGATGCCATCGGTGCCCCAACTGTCCACGATGAAATCGAAGGCGGCGTGCCCGAGTCCGTTGTTCACCTGCGGGGTCGTGGAATAGGACGACGCGGTCAGCCGGCTCAATCGCGGTACGGTATTCGTTCGAACGAAGTCGTTGAGTATCGCCTGTTGGCTCGCATCCCAGCTTCCGCGCTGGTATTCCGAAAGTCCCTCCGATACCCAGGCCGGGAGGGCCGCGCTGATGCGCCGAGGGAGGATGTCGAAGAAAAACGAATGCGACACTTCGTGTGCGAGCTGGCCACCGATCCGACTGGCGGGAAGGTCGAGTGACAGAAGAATGTGTGCGCTCGCTTGCGGGAAGTCTTGAGTCCGGACACCCTGCTCCAGCTCCTGACGAGAAGCGAACAGCACGAGCATCGGCCTGAAGGACAGATTCGTGCGCGAGGTTCGACCATACTCGCTGATAGGCAGCTTCAGCTTCGCGCTCGATGCCCTCGAGATCGACGTTGGTCCCTTGAGCGTAGAGAATGTCGAAGTGGACGGTTTCGTGGCGGCGCCAGTCTGCCCGCGTCTGTGCTTGAGCCTGGACTCGGGACTCGGGACTCGGGATCCGGACGAGGGCACGGGGCGCGAAGGTGCTGGCCTGCAGCGTTGGTAGATAGCGAGAGCCGCCGGCCACGACCACGAGCAGCAAAATCACGGCGGTCGTCGCCAGGGCGTTCGAGGACGGCCACTCGTCTTCGGTCCGCACGTGGAGGAGGCGGCGAACACGCTCGAGCAGCGATCCTCCGGTTGCAGCAAGCGCCACCGACGTGGATGCCGTTCTCCAGGTTTCGAGCTCGGCAAGCGCGGCCGCGTAGCCCACCGCGTCGCCGCACACGGCAACGGCCACCTCGTCGCAGCAATGTTCTCGTTCGGCCCGTATGCGCGCCGATATCCACCACACCGCTGGGTGATAGAAGAGGAGCGTCTCGGCTACGCTTTGCAACAGATTGACGATGTAGTCGTGGCGTCGGATGTGCGCGATCTCGTGTGCGAGGATTGCGTCGACCTGTCCAGGTGTCAGGTTCGACAGGGCGGCGATGGGCAAAAGGATCACCGGGCGCAGCCAGCCTATGACTGTGGGAGTGTCGACCATCGCTGAATCGACGAAGAGCACGCTACGGTGCAGATGCAGCCGCTCCGCGATGCGCGCGCCAGCCACGTGCCAACGTGAAGGAGTGAGGCGAAGGCACGCACGGTGCTGACGGTCTACGCGCCACCAGCCTCCTGCAAGACGAAGGAGCAAGAACGCAACGCCGGCAACCCACGTCGCCACGGTGACAGGAAGGAATGCGTCGATCCCAACTCGCATGCGATCAGGCCGCACGGTCTGGTGGTCGTCCTGCGCGACCATGTCGAGCCAAGTCGGCGTCTGGTTCGGCACCGTCCTCGACTGTCCTGTGACCGGGATCTCGGCAGAAGATGAAAACAGCACCCGCGCTGTCACCACAGGCGCGGCCAGCATCGCAACCAACGACGCACAGGCAACGACGTACCGTGCTTGCGGCGACGCCGCTCGAAGAGCCTGAAGAGCGGTGACGGCAAAGACCGCAATCAGCGCGCCCTGCCAGGCGAAATGTACCGAGGGTCCAGCCAGCCACGTGAACGAAGGCGTTCATTTGCGACCTCCTCGATGCTTCTCGAGAAGCTTCCGGATTTCAGCGAGCTCGGCGGGCGAGGCCTTTCCGGCGGCGAGGGCTTGCAGGACGAGCTTTGCCGCGGAGCCGTCGAAGACGCGATCGAGCAGATCGCTGACGATCTGTTTTTGAGTCTGGTCCTCGGAGTAGGCCGCCTCGTACACGTGCGTCCGCGCTGCATCATCGCGCTTGACGAGGCGCTTGTCGGTCATGATTTGCATGAGTTTGAGGATGGTGGTGTACGCGCCCTCGCGGCCCATCACCTCAGCGACCTCACGGACCGTGCTCGGCCCGCGCGACCAGAGCACCCTCAGGATCGCGAGCTCGGCCTCGGTGGGTTTCTTCCGATCCTTGATCATGACGTCTATCGTCTACGAAGAGCGTCGTAGATGTCAACGAAGGAATTCGTAGATGGCTCAGGGCTCAGGGGGCTCAGGGCTCAGGGCTCACGGCTCAGGGCTCAGGGCTCAGGGCTCAGGGCTTAGGGCTTAGGGCTTAGGGCTCAAGCCACGAAACGTGATCGAAGCATTGTGATACGGTGCTTTCGAACTCCCTGCGCCCTAAGCCGTGAGCCCTAAGCCTTCAGCCCTGAGCCCTGAGCCATGAGCCATGAGCCCTACATGCACGCCGCTATCGAGCAAGCCGGGCGCGCGCTGTCGGCCGGAGAGGTTCCGATTGGTGCCGTCATCGTGATTGACGATCGCATCGTCGCGCGCGCGTTCAATCAGCCGATTCGTGCCGTGGACCCGACGGCGCATGCCGAGGTGCTCGTGTTGCGGGAAGCGGCCGCGGCGATTGGCAACTATCGTCTGACCGGTGCGACCGTCTACGTGACGGTCGAGCCGTGCCTCATGTGCGTGGGCGCGCTCGTGCACGCGCGTGTGCGCGAAGTCGTCTACGGAGCCGCGGAGCCGAAGACCGGCGCGCTGGTGTCGGCCGTTCGCGCCCTCGACCAGCCAGGCCTCAATCACCGGTTCGATGTGACAGGCGGCATCCTCGAGGCCGAGTGTCGTGCGATCGTTCAGGAATTTTTTCGAGAGAAGCGCCGTGTCGAGAAGCGGGCTCCGTTGGCAGAGGTCGAGTCGGGACAGGTATAATTCAATGTTTGCAGGCGCACACCTGCACGCGTCACGCGCACGGGCCGCGGTCCGTCATGTCGCGCGCAGGCTTCAACCTGCGCGGGCCGCGCATTCGCGACACGCGACCGGAGAGGTACCGAAGTGGTCGTAACGGGGGCGCCTCGAAAGCGTCTTGTCGGGTAACCGGCACGTGGGTTCGAATCCCACCCTCTCCGCCACATCTAAACTACTGTAAATAAAGCATTTATAGTTATCACATATTTCCACGTGCTCAATACGTGCTGTTCGTGCTAGCTTCTGGGCATGGCGCTCAGGCTGATTCGGCGTCACCTCAAGGACTGCCCACACTCGTCCACCCGCTACCGTCGGTGTAAGTGCCCGATCCACATGTACGGCACGCTCGGCGGCGAAAAGGTCCGCAAAGCTCTCGACCAGACGTCGTGGGACGCCGCTTCGGAACTGATAAATGCCTGGACGGTGTCCGGCGAAATCGGCGTTGTCAAAGCCGAGGTACCCGACGGTTGCCGACGCCGTGGCGAAGTACATCGCCGACTGCGAGGCGCGGAGTCTCGGCTGGGAGGCGATGCGCAAGTACCGGCATCTCCTCGAGGATCGCTTTCTGCCCTGGTGTGAGCAGAAAGGACTGCGCAACTTCCGGCAGCTGACCGTCGATTCCCTTCGTCAATTCCGTCAATCGTGGTCGGACAGCCCGCTGTACGCCACGAAGAACCTCGAACGGCTGCGCGCGTTCTTCCGGTTCTGCCACCAGGCCGGGTGGACAAAGCAGAACCCATCTCTATCGGTGAAGCCGCCGAAGGTGACGCACACTCCGACTCTGCCCTTCTCGCGCGACGAGGTGAAGCGGATCGTCGAGGCCTGCGGCGAGTACGGCGGCAATCAAGATCGCATCAAGGCCTTCGTTCTCACGATGCGATACACGGGCCTGCGGATCGGCGACACGATTCGCCTTTCAAAGAGCCATGTGTCGGACGGAAAAGTCTTCATCCGAACCGCGAAGACAGGTCAGCCTGTCACCGTTCCTGTGCCGCCTGACGTCGTAAAGTCTCTCGCGAAGATCGAGAATGGCTCGGAGCGATACTTCTGGACGGGTAAGAACATTCGCTCGGCTGTCTCGAACTGGTCGCGTTATCTCGCTCGAATTTTCGAACTCGCCGAGATCGACGATGGGCACTCGCACCGGTTCCGCGACACATGCGCCGTCGAACTCCTCCTCGCTGGCGCATCGGTCGAAGACGTCGCGACGATTCTTGGGAACACGCCGCAAGTCGTCGCCAAGCACTACGCGCCCTGGGTCAGAGAGCGGCAGGTGCGGTTAGAGAAGCTCGTGCGGCAAAGCTGGCGGTAGCTCATCACCCTTCATCCCTCCGCATCTGTCGATGTACTCGCTGGGCAACGGATTCAGGAATTCGTAAGATTCGATATGTGCGCCTGCCTGGTCGCTGTTTGAAAAACGCAACGACACCAGGCTCGTTGAGAAACAGCCGCCGCACGAAGTCGTCGCTCATCCCCCAAAGCTCCGCAAGCTCGTCGACCGAGTAGTGCCGTTCGAAGGTGGTCTCTTGGACCGGCATGCCCGCCATGAAGTCTCTCGTGGCCTCGCGTCTCGTTCGGCGAGCCTCCGCCCAGCCATACCACAAGTCCCACACGGAGATCTGCTACCTGGCTCACACTGTGAGCTAGGTCACAGACGCCAGCGGCCCTCGATGCGTAGACTGCGCGCCAAGGAGGCAGTCGCCACATGGGACGCTACGACTATGACGATGTCCGATCACACGACTCGCCGTCACCATCAGGAGCCGATCGCGATCGCGCTGAGGTCGCGCGTCGCGATCACGACTCGCGGATCCGATCGTTGCCCGATCAGGTCCGGCCGCGGACGCACGAGATCGATCAGGGCGAGCGCGAACATGCACTGACGCTCCCGTCCGGGCGTGACCGAGAGGTTGTACGAGACGAGGCACGCGTGTACCACCTTCGTGCGTCGGAGGTGGATCTCCTGGAGCGTACGGCGCGCTTCCGCGCCGTGTTTACCGACGATCTCAAGAATGACAGTGGTGACGCCGGTCGATTCCGCGACGATGTGCGCTCACTTGAGCGTCAGGGACTCATCGAGGAACGCACCGTCACGCGCCTCCGAGATGGCACGGTCGCGGACGTGCTCAGCGTCACGGAGGCGGGCAAGGCGGTGCTCGATCATCATCGGGATCCTGAGCGCGACGCCGGGCAGGCGTACTACGCCGGCTGGGTGAAGCCGGCGGAGATGTGGCACGACGCAAGCCTGTTCCGGATGGTCCGCGAGATGGAGCAGGAGCTCGAGCGCGAGGGCAGTCGCGTGCACCGTGTCGTCCTCGACGACGAGCTGAAGGCGACGGCGTACCGCGCGTTACACCACGCGCGCTCGACACAGAGCACGGACGAAGACGCCCATCGTGTGGTGGCCGAGGCACAGGGACTCCACCTGCAGGGCGACCGCTTCGTCTTCCCGGACGTGCGGCTGGAGGTCGAAGATCGAGACGGCACGGTGCGTAGTGTCGATCTCGAGCTCGTGACCGAGCACTATCACCGGGGGCACATCGGTGGGAAGGCGAGCGCCGGATTTCGGATGTTCGGGGGACGTTCGAGTGGTACCCGGGGCGGCACGCCCCATGACCCGCGCGCGATCGGAAGGCTGCTTCGATGACGGCCGATCTCGGCAGCCGTCACGTCCTCGAGCGCTTCGGCTACACGACCCGTCAGGCGCAGTTCCTCGGACTGGTCGCCTGGCACGGTGGGTACTTCCTCCGGCGTCAGTACGTCGCCTTCACCGGACGCGCCCACGGCCTTGCGACGGTCCGCTTCCTGCACCAGGCCGTGGCACGCGGCGATGTCCGTGCCCTGCCCTACGGTCGACACGGGCACGTCTTCCACGTGTGTGCGCGTCCGCTCTACGCCGCGCTCGGCGAGGAACACAACCGCAACCGGCGGACGGTGGAGTGGGAGGCAGTCATCCGCAAGCTCATGACCCTGGACTTCGTGCTGGCGCGACCCGAAGCGACGTTCTGGGCCACAGAGCAGGACAAGTCGGCGTTGCTGACCGACTGGCGGGTGTCGCAGAACGTGTGGCCCGTCCGGCGGTACACGTCGCGGCACGCGGACGCACCCTGGACGAGGCGCTACTTCGTCGACAAGATGCCCTGGTATCGTCAGCCCGATGATCCGCGCCTGTGGTTCGCCTACGTGGACGCCGAGTCCACGCTGTCGGGCTTCGAAACGTTCCTCACCCAGTACCGCGAGTTGCTCACCGTCGTGTCGTCCGGCGTGACTTATGTGGCGCCCACGGCATGGCGCGGCGCGATCCAGCCCGTGTTCGATCGGGTGTTCGCGCAGGCGCCGCCCTCGGTCTTCACGCTGCCCACATTTCTGACCTACTGTCGGCTGCGCCGAGAGGTCGAGGCCGAGCGATTCGCGCAACTGAAGGTCGCCGATCTTCATCAGTTCGCTGGTCTCCGGTCGTGCTTCTCCGGGAGCATCGACGTGCTCTACGCGCGGTGGCTCGAGGGAGGGGACGGCGCCGTTCAGTGCGCCGACGTGGATCGCGCGGCGCCCCTGCCGTGCGTCCTGCGGCTGCACGCGTTGGGGCGGCGATACGACCCAGCGGGAGGATCGCTTGAACCGGTCAACACCGAGCCTAGGGTGACATGACGCCCCTGGACTGATGTCACCCGCCTGTCACCCCCCGTGGCACCCGCCGACCCATAAGGAACCCCGTGGAGACGGCGGGCCTCGCGGTGTCGACGCGGTCAGTCGGGGTGGCCGAGAAACGAGGTTGAACCGGGAGCGACCCCACATCAGACGCTTCGCACCTCGGGGTCGCTCCCGGTTCAACGTGTCAGCGAGGTCCGAGCCCTTCGATCACGACGCCATTCGACACGGGACGCTGCCACCGTGCTCGGCGGCGTCAAGGGTGCCCGAGCTGCGCTCGGCGGCTGCGCCGCCCTTGACCCCGCCTGCGCGCGGTGTCTGTTGGCATTTGTCGATGGCGTGGGTAGGGTCCCATCTGCGGACGGACAAGCAACTGATCGTTGCAGTCGCTGTGCTGGCGGGTTGTCCGTCTGGCGACTCAGACGCTTCGCCATCGTCTGAACCCTCGACGGTCAGCGGAAGAGCCGCGGCAGGACACGCGCGAGGTGGTCACGCCACGCGGGCCAGTCGTGCCCGCCCGGCGTATCGGTCCACTCGGTCGGGACCCCAAAACCTTCGAGAACGGTAAGGGCTTGGCGCGCCTCATCTCGAAGCGAATCCTCGAATCCACACAGCAGGTGAACCCGCACACGCGGCGCGGTCGCGGGTCGCCGCCGCCACGCTTCCGCCAGCGTATCGCCGCCGGGTACGTCCGGCGGTGTGCTCAGCGCCACCACGGTTCCAAACAGCTCCGGCGCACGTGCGACGAGGTGCAACGCCTGCGCGCCGCCCATCGACGCACCAAGGATCGCCCGGCGCGCAATTCCTGGTGCCGGATGGTAGTCGCGTTCCACCAACGGCGCGATCACACGGACGAGTTCGAGCTGTAGCAGTCGAAGGTTCTCGGCGCGGGTCGAGACGTCCAACGACGCATGCGGGTGCCCGTCAGGCATCACGAGCAGCATCGGCGCGGCGGTGCCGGCGCGCACCGCCCTTTCGAGCAACTCTCCAGCCTGACCCATCTCCAGCCAGTCTCGATCGGAGTCCGATGAGCCATGGAGCAGGTACAACACGGGCAGACGCGACTTCGCCGTGAACTCGGCAGGCGTGTAGACATGGACGGTGCGAATCCGTCCGGTCTCGGGCTGACGGAATCTGTGGATATGCGTGACACCCTGCGGCAAGCCGGTGAGCGAAGTGTCTGGGATGTCGACGATGCTACTGGGTCCAGGGTAGCCGTTCTTCACACGCCGATTCGCCGGGTCCGCCATGCGCAGGCCGTCGACGATGAAGGCGTAGAGGTGCGGCCCAGGCGAAAGTGGCCGGGTTGTCAGAGTCCAAGTCCCGTCGTCGAGACGCTGCATCGGCTCACCTGTCTCAGCGCGGTGCCAGTCGCCCCACGCGCGCACAGAGGTGGCCGACGGAGCACTCAGCATCAATGTCACCGAGTTGTCAGCCTGAATGGCGGGTGATTCGGTTGGTGGGGGCAGGAGCAGGGTCACCAGCGCGGCCCAAATCATTGTTGCACCTTCCACGACAGTGATGGTCGCTGGGATAGAAGACCTGCGAGCGGCGGCCTGTCGCAATCCCCGGCGACCAGACGGGGTCGATCCAACATTCTATGCAGATGGGGGCTGACACGTCGCGGTTGGTCGCCGCCACAAATCGAACGCGCTCCAACCTGTCGCGCCGGATTGGGTGAACGTTCGCCGCGATTCCGCGACGCCGCCATTCCGCTTTGACACCCGCGATTCCGCCGCTTGACCCACCCTAAGCGCCGGCATTAAGCTGGTCGGCACTCGTGTCGAAGGTTCGACGCCTCATCGTTCCGGTCGCGTGCGCGTGGTTGTTTGTGCACCTGTCCGTCGTCGCCGGCACGACCGTTCTACTGGTCGCGACTGGCAGTGCGGCGTCGGATCTCGTTTGTACGTGTGCGCACGGCGCTGATCACGCGTTGTGTCCCATGCATCACAAGCCTGCCGACTCGGCCCGCTGCCGCATGCAGAGCACACAGAGTGACCTCGGCTTCGCACTGATGTCGATGCTGGGGCCCCTGACGCTGCCTGTCATGACGGCGACGGCCGTGGCTGACGTGTCGCCATCGCGTGCGATCGAGTACCAAACCCCTCTGTTTTCCAACCGCACCGCACCTCCCGACCCTCCGCCGCCTCGCACCTAAATTCCAGATCGTCTCGCTAACGTGGGCGCAGGCCCTACGTGGTGCGCCACGCCACCGCCCGTGTCCGACTACGTGCGTTCTTGTGCGACCAGTCGCACCAGAGTGTGCGCCGATTCACTCGACTGAGTCGCGTGCTCGTCTGACGAGCTCACGGTTCGCGGGTCGATTGTTTCCGCCGGAAGGTCACCAGTCCAGGAGGAGGGAAAGCTCCATGTCATCGTTTTCGTATCGCCTCGTTGTTTTTGCGATTGTCCTGTTCACGGTCGGAGCATCCACGCTGAGCGCTGCTCAGCAAACGGCCGCCATCAGCGGACTCGTTTCGGACCAGACGGGCGCTTCCGTCGCGGGCGCGAAGGTCGAACTCGTGAGCGGCCTCGTCGCGATTCGTTCCGTCGTCACCGACAGCGAAGGCCGATATCGAGTCGAAGGTCTTCAGCCCGGCGAATACACCGTTCGGGTCACGGCTCCAGGCTTCCAGTCTATGGAACGACGAGTGAACGTCACAGCCTCGGGCTCGGCAGTGGCCGATTTCCGGCTCGCCGTGCAAGCGCTGGAGGAGAGTGTCCTCGTGACCGCGGAGCGGTTGAAGGCGGAGGTCGAAGCGCAGCGCGCCCTGACGCCTGGCGGTGTCACGGTCGTGGACGGCAACGAGCTGTATTCCCGGCACATCAGCGGGATCGCGGACATGCTGCGTTACGTGCCCGGCATGTTCGCCCAAAGCAGCTACGGTTCCGACGAACTGTTCTTTTCGAGTCGTGGCTCCAATCTCGACGCCACCGACTACGACAAGAACGGCGTCAAGCTGCTCCAGGATGGATTGCCGGTCACGACAGCCGACGGCAACAATCACAATCGCGTCATCGACCCGTTGACCGCGCGCTACGTCAGCGTGGCGCGTGGCGCGAACGCGCTCACCTACGGCGCCAGCACACTGGGCGGCGCCATCGATTTCACCTCCCCCACCGCGCGCAACAGCGCGCCGCTCTCCGTGTTCCTCGACGGCGGCAGTTACGGTTCGCTGAACGGCCGAGCCACGGTCGGCGGTGTGCGCGAGAAGATGGACGGGCTGCTGACGATCGAAGGCAGGCAGTGGGACGGCTATCGCGATCACAGCAATCAGGAACGCTGGGGCGTCTACGGGAACGCCGGCTGGCAACCATCGGCGAAGACGCAGGTGCAGCTCTTCGGCACCTACGTCTACAACGACCAGCGCCTGCCGGGCGCGCTCACGCGCGAGGAGGCGAACGCCGATCCCAATCAGGCGAGCGCGGCCGCGCTCAATGGCAACTATGGGAAGGTGGTGAAGACCGCACGGGTCGCCGGCAAGACAACGTGGTCCCTTGGGCACGAACGGATCGCTGTCGGCCGGTCTCTCGTACGAAGGGCAGTCGCTGTTTCACCCCATCGTGAACCAGATTTTCGTGGACTTCGACGGACCGGGACCGAATGCGCCGACGGAAGTGTTCAGCCTGCTGATCGACACCGACCATCGTGATCTCGGCGCGATGGTGCGCTACGACCGGCGCGTGGGCGCGCACGACCTGCTCGCAGGGCTCAACGTCGGCAAGGGATCGGTGAACGGCGGCAACTATCGCAACCTCAACGGACGGCCCAACGGCCTCAGCGAATCCTACGACAGCAACGCCGACACCGTGGAGGCGTTCGTCATGGACCGCTGGCGCGCCTCCGACCGCTGGACGGCCGTGTTCGGCGCCCAAGTGGTCAGCGCAGCGCGCGACGTGCTCGTGACCAACGCGACAACCGGCGCGGTCACGAACCCCGACGCTCGCTACACGACCGTCAATCCACGTGCGGGCGTCATCGCCTCGCTGAACGAGGCCGGTGAGTTCTACGGCAACGTCAGCCGGTTGTTCGAAGCGCCGACCACGTTCCAATTGATCGATCAGGTCCGCGGCGGCAACGCGACGCTCGATCCCATGACAGGCACCGTGGCCGAAATCGGCTGGCGCTCCAGGGCGAGTCAGTCGCAAGCCGTGCGTTGGACGTGGGACATTGCCGCGTACTATGCGCGCATCAGCAACGAAATTCTCTCCCTGGACGATCCAAACGCGCCGGGCAACAGCTTGGTGACCAACATCGACAAGACCACTCACGCCGGCCTCGAAGCGCTCGTGGGCAGCAGTGTCACCGTTGGCGGCGCGCATCGTATCGAGCCGCAGGTCAGCGTCACGCTCAATCAGTTCCACTTCGACGACAATCCCGTCTACGGCACGAACCGCTTGCCCGCCGCGCCGCCATACGCGGCACGCGGCGAGGTGCTGTACAGGCATGCCGGTGGCTTCTATGCCGGCCCCACCTTCGATTTCATCGGCAAGCGATATGTGGACTTCGCCAATTCCTACACCGTGGATGGCTACGGATTGATGGGGCTGCGCGCCGGCTTCTCCGGCCGACGCTGGGAGGTGTTCGGAGAAGTGCGCAACGTGTTCGATACGGACTACATCGCCACCGTCAGCGTGCTCAATGTGGCCGCCGCCGACGCGCGAGTGCTCAATCCGGGCGCGCCGGTGTCGGCCTACACCGGCCTGCGGTATTCGTTCTAGCCAGCCGGGCTGATGACGCGAACACATGCACACAGGAGAACACTGATGGAGACCCTCGACCGTCGCACGCTGATCGCGCTCGGCGCCACACTGTTCACGGGGAGCCGCCTCGGCGCCGCGCAGGCGCCATCCGCCGCCGATCCGATGGCGATCCCGCCGGATGCACCGAAGGTGGCGATGCTCGTCTATCCGCGCATGGTGGCGCTCGATCTGATTGGACCGATGACCGTGTTCAATATCCTGCGCTGCAACGTTCAACTTGTGTGGAAGGACAAACGACCGGTGTCGACCGATGTCGGCGTCCCGATGTCGGCGACGCAGACATTCGACGAGTGCCCGCGTGATCTGGATGTGCTGTTCGTCCCCGGCGGCATCATGGGCACGATCGACTGCATGAACGACCCGGGGGTCTGTGCGTTTCTGGCCGACCGCGGTGCCCGCGCCACGTGGGTGACGAGTGTCTGTACGGGTAGCCTCGCGCTTGCTGCGGCTGGTCTGTTGAAAGGGTACGACGCGACGTCTCACTGGGCGGTGGCCGAGTTGCTGCCGCTGATGGGCGCTCGGCACATCGACAAGAGGGTCGTCCGCGATCGCAATCGTATGACGGGTGGCGGTGTCACGGCTGGCATCGACTTCGGCCTCGCGCTCGCGGCGCTGCTCAAGGACGAAGAAGCGGCCCGCCGCATTCAGCTCACCCTCGAGTATGCGCCAGAGCCGCCATTCAGGAACGGCACCCCGGCCCAAGCCGGTGCGGACCGTGTTGCCGCCGCGCGGCTCGGCCGCACCGGGATGGACGGCCAGGCGCGCGCCGCGGCCGAGGCGGCGAGGGTTCGGCTCGGGGGCTGAGGCGTCCATCGCGCACCCTCGGGCGTGGACGGCTGGTCCTTCAACGCGGCCCCAATAGGAGCACATGCACGACATCCATCGGCGGACACTCATGAAGAACGATGTTCAGGAACGAAAGGTGCTCTACGCGACGGTGTGGCGGTGGCATTTCTACGCGGGTCTGTACGTCGCGCCGTTCCTGATGCTCCTGGCGGTCACCGGCCTCGTCATGCTGGCAGAGGAGCCAATCGAACGCTGGCAGTTGGGCGCCCTGGTGACCAACACGCTCTGGCGGCACGCCCACCTCGCATCAGGCGAGACTGGACGCCGCGCGATCGGCATTTCCCAACGCGACGTTCGTGCGCTATCAGCCCGGACGGGACAGCGCGGAGGCGACTCGGGTGACCGTCACGATCGACGATCGTCCGCACACCATCTTCGTTGATGCGACCACGGGACAAGTACGTGGGATCGTGGACGATGGCCATCGCATCGGCGTGGTGGCGAATCTGCTCCACGGAACGTTGCTGATGGGGGCCTGGGGCGATCGATTGATTGAGATCGCCGCCAGTCTCGGCATCCTGCTGCTCGTCTCCGGGGTGTACCTCTGGTTCCCCAAAGGGACGCCGTTCTGGCAATCGTTCAGAATGACCGGCGGCACTCGACGGCTCGCGTGGCGCGACCTGCACAAGACCACGGGCGCGATCCTGGCGCCTGTGCTGGCGTTCTACTTGATCTCGGGTCTGGCGTGGACGGATGTCTGGGGAGGGCAGTTCGTGCAGGCGTGGAGTACGCTGCGCGCCACGACCGCGGCGCCCGGCGAATCGCCGGCGCACACACACGACACACTGAACGCCGGATCCAGCAAAGTCGTGCCGTGGAATCTGGAGCAGACCCCCCTGCCGTCGTCATCGCCGCACGCGGGCCACGGCGGCATCACGCTCGATGCCGCGATCGCCGCGGCTCAGCGCGAAGGCATCGGTCAGCGATTCTTTGTCGGCGTGCCAAGCGGCGTGGATGGCATCTGGACCATCGCACAGACCGGCCTGAACAAGGACATCACGGATCCCACACAGGAACTCACGGTGCATGTGGATCAGCACACGGGCAACGTTGTCGGCCGCGGAGGCTGGAACGAATACAGCCCGATGGCCAGAGCCGTGGCCGCGGGAATCCCGCTTCACATGGGTTCGCTCGGATGGTGGAACCTCGTCGGCACGAGCGTGGTGTGTCTGTCGGTCATCGCGCTGAGCCTGAGTGGTCTCGTGATGTGGTGGTTGCGTCGCCCGGCGCGAGGATGGCGGCTGGCTGCGCCACCGCGGCCTGATCCGGCGCGCGTGCCGCTGGTGACGTGGGCGACGGCCGTGATACTCAGCGTGCTGTTCCCGCTGGCCGGCGCGACGCTTGTCGCGGTTGCCATTCTCGATTGGACGCTGGTGCGCCGCGTCCCGGCGCTACGCCAGTTGCTGAATTGAGTCAGAAGGGTCACGCATCACCAACTGGAGAGCGTCCATGTTGCTTGTAAGCCCAACACCAGCGCTCGCCGTGTGGATCCTCGTCGCGGTCGCGGTGATGTGGCCGCCGCCTATCGTGATCGCACAGTCCGCAGAAGACCAAGCAGGGGCGCTGGCCCACCAGCTCATGAGCCCTTATTGCCCGGGACTGCTGCTCGCGGACTGTCGATCGGGGGGTGCTCGGGAACTTCGTGCCGAGATTCTGCATCGATTGCAGGCTGGTGAAAAGTCTGACGTCATCGAAACCGATCTCGTCGCTCGATTCGGAGCAGCGATTCGGACCGTGCCCGAGTTCAACGGCATCGGGCTCATCGTCTGGCTTGGCCCGTTCGTGTTTGGGCTGGCCGGTGTCGGAATTGTCGCCCACGTTGTACGGAGGGCTGCCTCTCGCGATGGTCCTCCCAACGCAAGCGAGTCTGACAACGTGAGGGAAGACCCAGGAATGAACGAGCGGCTTCAGGACGAATTGGACGCGTTGGATTGAGCCGAGCCCGTTGGGTTGTGTGGCTGACACTGTCCGCAGAATTGTCCCTGCGAGCTCCAAGACGCTGATATGGCGGTCACGACTGGCCACGTGGCGTGACCACCTGGCGCGCGTGTTGCCGCGGCGTTTCCGCTGACCGCGATCGCCCTGGCGTGTCGTCGACCTGCAGCGCGGTTCGCGCGACCATTACACTCGGCGGATGCCGTTGCTGACGGGGAGGTAGGAGATGGATCGGCGTTCATTCGTGACGAGCTCGATGGCCATGCTGACCGGCGCCTCGTCTAATCAGAGCGACGTGGACGGGAATGCTCTGGCATCGCTGTGGGACGTGGATCGGTCGATCGCGAACCTCGAGAACGCCTATTGGGGCGTGATGCCGCGCGAGGTCTACGAGGAGTACCTCGAGCAGACACGTCTTCTGAACCGACGCAATGTGACGTTCGTCCGCGACGCCATCGCCGGGCAGGAGCGCACGGCGGCCATGGACAATGTTCGCGCCGACGTGGCGCGATTCATGGGCCGTCCGAAGGAGGAGTTCGCCCTCACCCGAAACGGCACCGAAGCCCTTCAGAACCTGATTCTGCAGTTCGCGCGCCTGAAGCCCGGCGATGTCGTGATGTACGCGGATCTCGACTATGACGAGATGCAACAGGCGATGGCCTCGCTCGAGCGCTCTCGGGGCGTGACGGCGATCGGCTTCGCAATCCCCGAGCCGGCGACGACCGCCAACGTGCTGGCGGCCTACGAGGAACAACTGCGCAAGGCGCCGGCGACGCTCAGGCTCCTGCTGGTGACGCACTTGTCGAACCGCACCGGTCTCGTCCTGCCGGTCAGGGAGATCGTGGCCATTGCCCGCGCCCGTGGCGTGGACACCATCGTCGACGCTGCGCAGACGATCGGGCACGTGGACTTCACGCTGGCCGATCTCGGCGCGGACTTCGTGGGCTTCTCTCTGCACAAGTGGCTCTGCGCGCCGATCGGGAGCGGCGCCGTCTGGATTCGTGGCGAGCGACTGCCCGACATCGAGCCATGCATGGGCAGCACGATGTTCCCGGCCGGCGACACCCGAAGCCGCGCGAGTGTCGGCACCGTCAATTTCGCGGCGTGTCTCACTGTTCCGAAGGCCATTGCGTTTCACCAGCGGATCGGCGGGCGAAAGAAGTACCAGCTTCTGCAATCCCTCCGCACCTACTGGGTCGAGCGCGTGCGCGACGTGCCCGGGCTTGAGATCCTGACGCCGGACGAGCCCGCCCGCTACGCGGCGGTGACGAGCTTTCGCCTGCCGGCGATGCGAGACTATGCGGTCGCACAGCAGTTCTCCAGAATGCTCGTGGAGAAGCACCGTATCCTGACCGTCGCGCGTCGAGGCATCGCGAAAGGCAGTGCGGTGCGCGTCACCCCGGCGCTCTACAACACCCATGCAGAGCTGGACAGGCTCGTCGCCGCGGTGCGGATCGAGAGCCGCGCGTTCCGCTGAGATCAGCTCGAGCCATGACGCCGTGCGCGACAAACATGACACACCTTCGTAGCGCCAGACCATCGGACCAAAGCGCGTCGATCATGTAGATCGCGCCAAACCGATTGCCGAGAGGGAGGGGCATTCGTTTCTACTCCTATCTCTCCTGCCCACGGAGCGAGGCATCACGATCAACGCGCACTCACGCGCCGCACCGCGATCTTCGAGTTGTCGCCGCCACCCTCTGTCCACGCGACGACGAACGCACCGTCTGCAAAGATCGACACTGGGTACGAGGCGGTGGCGTTTCCCGTCAGCGCCTCTGGAAGTGCGAAGGTACCACCCGCTGTTCTTCGGCTCAGGAAGACGCGACGCTGTCCACTCACGATTTCATCCCACAGCGCGACGAGATCGCCTTCCGGCGATGTCGCGATTTGCGGGTGGGCGATGTTTCGTCCGATCGGCGACACGCGGACGCGCGGTGTAAACACACGGCCGTCGTGTGTGCTCGCAAAGAACATCGCCTTGTGCGCCTGGGGCTGCGTCACGACGGTCGGCCACACGAGATACACCATCCCCGTTGCATCGACGGCCATTGCGGGACCATCGTCCGGGCAGCCGTCGAGCCGCCAATGGTCTTCGCTGACTCGAGCGGGTGGCGCGAATGTACGGCCGCCATCGCGAGACACGGTGAATGCAATGTCGCGCGTGTTGTCGGTGTACACGTGCCGCCACGCAGCGAAGAGTGTTCCGTCGGGCGCGGTAGACAGCGCCGTCTTGCAGCAATAGCACACGCCTTTCGCCAGTTCCCGTTCGCCCGAGCCGTTCGAGTAGTACAGACCAGAGCTCTGGGCCATCGCGAAACCGCTGGACGCATCTCTGCTGCTGGTCGCAGTGGACGTGTGGTGATGCGTTCCCGCGGTCGTGCCCTCGGTCGCCAGGCGGCGATGGTCGAGCCAAATCGCGTGTGCACCACCACGTGAATCGCTGGCGAACGCGGCCCAACCGCGATCGCCAGTTGCTTTCTCCCCCTGTAGCTCACGGGAGGCGCCGAACGTACGACCGCCGTCGAGCGACCGCGCCATTCTCAGCGTCGTGCCCACGTCGCGTGACGTCCACAACACCTCAATGGCGGCCGTCCCACCCTTCAACGGCACGAATGCGACACGGGGAGCCATTTCACCGCCGAGACGGGCCGTGCCCGCACGATCGTTCACTCGTGTGGGCGCGCCGAACGTCCTGCCGGCGTCTGTGCTGACCGCGAGATAGACGTCGCTGGCGGCTCCCTTGTGGGCCCCCCACGTTACAGCGACGCGGCTGGCGTCGGCTGCTATCCAGGCGGTGGCGTTAGCACCCCCCGGCACGGACAAGAACGTCGTCGGTTTCTCTTGGGCGCCAAGCGCCGTCAGAGCGATCGACACCCAGAGCACCACTAAACCCGATACGCGCATCGACATGGCGTTCCTCAGAATCATTTCCGATCAAACAGGGCTGCGTCCATCCGGTTTTACGCCCACCCTAGCGCGGTTGCTGCCGGCCAACAGACCGCGTGCAGCGAACGGCACGCTGGTGGCCGCCAACGGTGGGATCAACGACAGTCCGATGAAGTGAAGGGTCTCGCATCGGCCACAGCCATGGCTGGGTCACAGCCTACTGAGCTCGCTTCAGCGTGAACACGAACTCGCCTTTCTGCACGCGGCGCACCGCTGTTGGGTCGGCTACTTGTCCTGAGTGGAGCGAGGACGACGACTTGGAAGGGTCCAGTTCTCGATTGCCAGTCCCTTCACGCGCCCGAACTCCGCGGTGTTGTTGGTCACGAGCGTGAGCGCCAGGGAGCGCGCGTGCGCGGCAATGAGTAGGTCATTGGCACCGATCATGGCTCCGCGCTTCTTCAGGTCAGCTCGGATCTCAGCGTAGTGAGGAGCGGCGTCGTCGGGGAAGTCCAGTACCTCGACGTAGGGCAGGAACGCGGTGAGAGCTGCCCCATCCTGCGTGCGGCGTGGCGACACCTCCACGCCGTAGAGCAGCTCGGACTTGGTGATGACCGACATGCAGACGTTGGTGACCGGCACTGCCTGCAGACGGCGCAGCACCGGCGGACTCGACCGCTTCATGATGTAGGAGCACGTGTCCGTGTCCAGCATGTAGCGGGGCATCAGGGCTCGCGCTCCTGCACTGGCAGGTCCTCGACGTCGTTCATGAACGCGTCGGATGCGACAGGCGCACCTTCCAGGTACGGGCGCCAGTCGCGTGGTCGGGGCGAGAGGATCACGTCCTCGCCCTCCTTGCGGATGAAGACCTCGTCGGTGGAGAACTGGTATTCCTTCGGCAACCGCACGGCCTGGCTGCGGTTGGTCATGAAGACCTTGGCGGTGCGCGGCATGGTCAGAGTCCTCCCGGGGTGCGTGCCATATACGTCAGTATATCGCAGCCGCGGTGTCGGCGGCGAGCCCGCCGATTTCGGAGTGTGCTGACTCCCACCTTCTCCGCCAACCCCAAATGGCCCGATTCATTCGGATTTGGGCTCTTTTTCTCGGGAAACGATTTCTCTCCACCAGCAAAGAGTTTGCGACCGCCAGTTTCATTCAATTCGCTAGGGATCGTGACCGCGTCTGTCTCACCGCTCGGTCAAAGTGACGTTTCCGCCTGACATCTGGCCGAACTGACTCGCGCGCAACTAGGTCGTCCCCGAAGATATCGACCGACGTCAGAGGGCGGTGCTCCGCTCCTAAACACTACAGCGTTCTCGTTACCGATCGCACCTGATGGGCCAACTGCAAAGCCGGCTGGGCCACTGAACCGTGACAATGCGGGGGGCGGAGACTCTCGAATGTTGTGAGAACCCTTCGTGCTGATGACCACCAAATGGGACGTGCTCATGACGTACGCCTCTGAAGACAACGCGTGAGTAGCCCCAGACTTGCCGAGGCGTTGAGCCGACACGCGCTGACGTGCAAGTCGCCGAACGGGAATCGATAGCTAGAAGGTCGTGCGGAACATGAATTGGATGATCCTCATGAAGCCGGACTGCTGACGAATCTGACCGAAGCCGGCGCTACCTACTTGGTGGATCGGGCCGATCACCTTCACCGTGTTCGTCAGATTGATGACCTCCATACGGAATTCCCCGCGAACATCACCACGAATGCGCAGCGTCTTCGCCATCGCCAGATCGACGTTGTTGCGGTGTGGGCCGCGAACGTTGTTATCAGTGCGCGGTGCCGTGCCGAGGGTAAATGCCGCCGGCACCGTGTACCCTCCAGCTGTCAGCCATTGCCCGAGAATCCGCTCGTCGCGATCACCGGAGGTGTTCGGGTCGATCCCTGCGGCGTTGGGCCGCTGCATGCGCGTGAACAGGTTGGTATTGTTCGTTAGGGAAGCCACGGGAATGAGGAACCCGCTTTCAAGGCCGATGATCGCCGATGCGCTCCAACCGCCGAGCAGCGCATTCGCCACGCCGCTGTGGGCCCATTTCTTCCCGTCGCCAAATGGCAACTGGACGACCGGCGCAACCGCCAGCTTTGTGCGGCACGTCGACAATGCCGAGCGAGTAATCGGCATCGACGTCGTAGGCGTTCAGCGCCTCCGGTGTGTTCTACTGCAGAAAGTTCATCTCGCCGAACTGGTTGTCCCAGCGACGGCTGTAGGTATAGCTGATGCGGCCGCCCCACCCGTTAGTGACCCGCTTCTCCACCTTGAACACCGCCGCGTGATACTGGCTGCAGCCCAATGTGCTCTGACGCATCAAGATGTCGCCAAACTGGGGAAACGGGCGGAGCAGCTGACGGCGCTGCACGGTGGGGCTGGTCACGGCAAAGCCCTGCCCGGCCGGAAGGCCGAAGAATGGATTCGACACCTGCTCGAGCAGCGCGTTGCCGAGCGACAGATGGCTCGGATCCAGCTGACAGGTCGCCCGCAACCGATCTCACCGCGCGGACACGACCGCCGACCGACGCGCGGCGTTCGCCTGCGCGATGACGTAGGCGCGGATGGCGTCCGCCGTCTCCGCGTCGACCACTGCCGCGAACGACGCCATGCCCTTGGCTGCGAACTGCCCACCGAGGACGACCCTGGCCCAGGCCTCGCGCGAGGAGAGTGTCGCGCTGTAGCGCAGATCCGGAAGAATACCGAAATTCGCCGCATCCGCGCGGCCGTGGCACCGCGCGCAGTACGTCGCGAACGCGGCTTCCCCGCGCCCCACCGTCGTCGCCGTGGCGGTCGCGGGCGGAGGGGCCAGCTGCCGGACCGGACGCGGAAGGGCCGGAGGGAGCTGTGCCCCACCACCGAGCGAATAGACGAGCAGTCGAGCGATGCTGGGCAGGTTGTTGCCCTTCGCGTTGGCCTCGTCGCCGGCCATCGCCCACGAACCTCCGGTCCCCACCATCACCGCCACGTACTGCACCCCGGCGATGGCGTAGGAGATTGGAGCCGCCAGCACGCCAGTCTGCGTCTCGGCCGACCAGAGCGGCGCGCCACTCTTGGCGTCGAGGGCAACAAATCGTCCGGCGCCGATTCCCTGAAACACGAGGCCGCCGGCCGTGGACAGCACGCCGCCGTTTGCAGCGGCCTCGCGGTCCGCCCGCCAGACCTCCCGCTGTGCGACGGGGTCCCAGGCGATAAGCCGGCCGCCGACGCTTGCCAGCGCCGCCTTCGACGCGGCCGCCCGCACGACCGAATCGGTCGAAATCACACCCCTCCTGATGCCAAGATTCGTCGTCAACGGCGACGGCTTGAAGCCGGGGTCATCGTTGAAGACGAACTCCTGCATGTGAATCGGAATGTAGACGAGGCCCGTCTCGGGGCTGAACGACATGGGGTGCCAGGTGTGGGCGCCATTGGGGTTCTGCCTCGACACGAACGGTTTGCCCGTGCGGTAGAAACGGGCTTCGGGCCGCTCGACCGGCCGACCGGTCGCCATGTCCACATGGGTGGCCCAACTGATGTCGGTGAAGGGCTTGGCGGAGACGAGTTTCCCCGTCTTCGCGGCGAGGACGTAGAAGAATCCGTTCTTCGGCGCTTGCATCACGACGCGTTGTGTCGCGCCGCCCAGCGTTAAGTCGGCCACGACGATCTGCTGTGTGGCCGTGTGGTCCCACGTTTCGCCAGGCGAGCTCTGATAGTGCCAGATGTACGAGCCGTCGTCTGGGTCGAGGGCGACGATGGACGCGAGAAACAGGTTGTCGCCTTTGCCCTCACTGCGGATCCCGTGATTCCAGGGTGAGCCGTTGCCGACGCCGATGTACAACAAATCCAGATCGGGGTCGTACGCCATGGAGTCCCACACAGTGCCGCCGCCGCCGAGCGCCCACCATTTTCCGCTCCACGTGGCGGCGGCCTTCTCGAGGATGGGGCTCTCGAAGCCTTTCGCAGGGTCGCCCGGCACCGTATAGAACCGCCACACCAGCTCGCCGGTCCCGGCGTCGTACGCGGAAACGTACCCTCGTACGCCGAATTCCGCGCCGCCATTGCCGATCAGTACCTTGCCCTTCACGACGCGCGGCGCGCCCGTGATGGTGTAGGGCTTCGTACGGTCGATCGTGTTGACGTCCCACACCTCTTTGCCTGTCGCCGCATCGAGGGCGATGAGACGGCCGTCGAGCGAGCCCACGTAGACCTTGCCTTCCCACAACGCGACGCCCCGATTGACGACATCGCAGCACGCGTTGGCAGCCCACTCGCCTGGCACCTCGGGATCGTAGGACCAGAGCGCCTTGCCGGTTGCCGCGTCGAACGCCTTCACCTTGCTCCATGAAGTCGAGACGTACAAGACACCATCGGCGACCAGCGGCGTGGCCTCCTGGCCGCGATCGGTGTCGAGATCGGCGAACCACGCCAGGCCGAGTTTGCCGACGGTCTCGGCGCTGATCTGGCTGAGCGGACTGAACCGTTGTTCGCCGTAGGTACGCCCGTGCGACATCCATTCCCCCGGCTCGGCGTCGGCCGCAGCGAGGCGGGTACCACCCACCGCGGCGGCTCCCCTCGCCGCTTCTTCGGTCGCCGGGCGCAGCGAACCACAGCCAAAGGCCACGATGCTGAACACGCCGACGAGGGGCCAAAAGCGCTGGATCATCGCGGTACTCCTGCCTGGTCAGGTGATTCCAACCGACATCTCGACATCTGGGTGAGTCCCATGCGCGAAAAGCGGGGCCGGTATCCCAACTTCGTCGCGCCACCGCGGAGAACGCGGCGGACCCGTTCATCCCCCCGGGCGTTACCGCGACGCCGCCGAGGCGGAATTCCGCCGAGGTGTGGTGCACGAGCGACGGCGTTCTGTTCGCCAGAGGGAAACGTGCTCGCCCGGGCTTTCGCCACGAACCCTCGCGAATCGACGCATCCACGCCGATGCGTCGAAGGAATCGGTGCTGGTCACGAGGTGCTGGCTGCTGCTGCCGAGGCATCGTCAGCGGTCCCGGCATAGCACTCCGTCAAATGTGTGATCCGTGCGCGACCAGGCGCATGAGCCCGGTCGACAGGGCGTCGGTCGAAGTACGTGGCGAGGTCGGCGAGATCACGTGCCTGAAGCCATCGCTCGTCGCGACCCGTCCGCACGGCCGAGCAATCCGCGTTGGCTTCGTCGGGTCCAAATACGAGATGCGCGCATTCATGCGCGTAGATAAACAGCTGGAGCTTTGGTGGGAGCGAGAACACCACTGGACTGAGCGCAATGACGCCTGCGCCCGCTGACGCGATGTCCGGCATCGCCAAAACGACGGTGGGTACCCCGCCGCAGTGCACCGGCAGCCCACCAATCACGGGAGTCGGGCCCAGCGACTCGGGCGCGGCCGGTCGCCATAGCGCGGCCACCATCGCACATATGGCGATGGTGAGTCCAGCCCCGAGTAGACGAACGGCGAGTTTCGACAGGGCGAGATGCGGCAGACGCATGAGCCTCGTGTCCCTGCGCGCGCCTAGAAGCGCAGGCGCGCACCGACCCATGCGCGTCGTGGCGCGCCCACGGCAAGGAACGTGGTTTGGCGAACGGGGAACTCGCCGTTGATGGCGGGCAGCGGCCGGGCGATGAAGGTGCCGGCGTCGGTAAAGCCCGCCGGTCCCAGCTGGGCGCCCGTGGCGTACTCCCGATCGAACAGGTTGTTGACCTGCGCGATGAGCTGCAGCCGGGAGGTCAGCGCGACGCGGCCACCCAGATTGACGATGGCGTAGCCGTCGGCCGTGCCTTCGCCCAGGTAGTACGTGCCGTCCGGCTCGTGACGGTTGTTCTCGTTGCCGCGCGCGAACGAGCTGCCGGCGGCGATGACGTTCACGTCCACGCCGAGCCGGGTCGTGACCTGCACGTCGGCGAACGCCTTGAACATGTGCCGCGGGATGAACGGCAGACGGTCGCCGGGCTCGATCTCGATGGTGCCCTCGAGACCGGGCTCACCGTCTTCGGCCGCGTCGTTCGAGCCGTTGCTCTCGCCGTTCACCGTCTCCTCGCTCTCGAACGTCGCGTGCAGGAAGGTGTAGCCGGCACCGAACGTCACGCGTCCCACGGTGGTTCTCGCGTCGAGCTCGATGCCCTGACGCACGAGTCTCGCCGAAGTTGCGGAAGTAGCCAAAGCCGGTCTGGTCCGACATCACGAACAGGATGTCGTCGCGATTCATGGCGCGGAAGAAGCCCGCGCTCCAGGAGAATCCGTTGTGGGTTCCGCGGAGCCCGACCTCGACGGTTCTGGTGACCACCTGATCGAGCGGCGGATCGCCCGCCATCGCATTGGGCAGCTTGCACGGCGACTCCGGATCGGCGCAGCCGAGCTCGATCGACGTCGCGGCGCGGCTGCCTTCGCTGTAGCCCGCATAGAGGTTCGTGGCGGGCGTCACGTCGAACGTCAGCCCGACGGCCGGATTGAACCGCTGGAACACATGGTCGCCGTCGAGCGAGCCAGGCTCGCCACCCGGGGTGATGGCGTCGCGATTCTTCACGATCGTCCGGTTGTAGCGTCCGGACAAGCGACAGGTGGGCGCGCGCCGAGAGCGGCAGGGTGTCGGCCACGAAGAAGCTGCCCGTGGTGACGGTTCCGTCGAGGTCGACGCGCGTGTCGTAGGGCTCGCCGTCTGCGTCGCCGCCGGTCACGCCGCCGTCGCCGAACGCGCCGACGCCGGTGACGCTGCGGTCCGGATTCAGGTAGCCGAGCTCGGTCGACTGGACGAAACCGACCGTGCTGCGATCGAACGCGCCGCCGACGACGAAGACGTTCTCGCTGCCGCGCATCGCCCGGCGGTGCGTGACCTGGCCACTGGCGCCGCCGTTCTGCTGATCGGTCTCGGTGCGATTGATGAGGCCGTTGCACTTCTCGGACGGCTCGTCGTTGAGCAGCGCGTTGCCGATGCAGCGCAGGGAGGGAAACGGCGTGTTGCTGGCGTCGAGGCCGCTCGCGGGGATGGTCCCGTAGCCGGCCGCCGCGAGCGCGGCGCGTTCGGCCGCGCCGGGCTGATAGAGCGACTGATCGAGCGACTCCTCGTTGATGTCGCCGTTGAGCGTCTCGGTGCGGATGTCGCGGTAGTAGGCGTTCGCGGTCAGCGAGAATCCGGGCCGGAGCTGGCGACGGACCGCGACGTTGAGCAGCGTGGAACGGTTGTCGGTCGTGTCGGGCTTCGTGTAGATGCTGGCGTAGTCACGCTCGAGCGAGCCGGAAGTCCTGCAGGCCGTTGCCGGTCAGCGAGTTGTTCGCATGCCCGAGGCTGACGCGTCAGGCTGCCGCGGTCCCGCTCCCATCCGACCTTGCCGAAGAACTGCCGCACGTCCGAGGGCGAGTCGTCCCGCCAGCCGTCCTCGGCGAACACGCGTGCCCGCCGAGATACCAGTGGAAGCGCTCGGCTGGCGAGCTGACCGCCATGCTCGACCTCCAGCAGCCGGCGCACGTCGCTGCCGTACGAGGCCTGCACCGTCGTCCCGGCGTGCGACCGGCCGTCCTTGGTCTGCAGCGCCAGCGCGCCGCCGAGCGTATTGAGGCCGAACACCGGGTTCGAACCCGGCAGCAGCGTGGTCGACGCCAGCGCCATTCGCGGAATGAGATCCCAGCTCACGACCTCGCCGAACGGCTGATTCAGACGGACGCCGTCCATGTAGACCGACAGACCCTGCGGCGTGCCGAGCAGCGGAGACGCCGTGTAGCCGCGATAGTTGACGTCCGGCTGGAACGGGTTGTTCTGCACCTCGTTGACGTGCACGCCGTTCATGCGCCGGTTCAGGAAATCGGAGAGGTCGAGTGCGCCGCTGCTGTCGATGTCACGATCCGTGGCGGTCTGCACCGGCGCCGGGACGCGTCGCGCGGGCAGTTCGACGCCGGGCAGCGGCGTGGTCACCACGATCGTCTCCGTGAACGTGATCGGTGCGTCCGGGTCCTGGGTGGCGGACGGCTGTTGGCTCTGCGCCGACGCTGCCAGCGGAACGCTCAGCAGCCAGGGCCACGTGCAAGCCGAAGCGACGAAGGACGGACCACGTGGACGAGGGCGCGACGGCCCCGGATGCAGAATCGGACACAGTGTCTCCTTGGACGGTATACAGAATTGAGCATTCAGCGCGACACGAACGCGGCGCCCCACGGCCCGCGGCCGACAGGGATCGTCGTGATCACGCGTCGAGAGGCGAGATCGATGACGGCGACCTCGTTCGATGGCCCGTTCGCGGTGTAGGCGGTCTTCCCGTCCGTCGACACGGCGACACCCCATGGCCGGGTGCCGACCTCGACTGAACCGACAACAGTATTGCTGGCGGTGTCGATGACCAGCAGCATCTTGCTGCGGCCGGTCGTGACGTACAGCTCCTTGCCGTCCCTGGACATCGCCGTGCCCATGGGCCGCATGCCCTCGCCAAGCGCAATCGTCTTGGTGGCTTTGAGCGCCTTGGTATCGATCACGGTGACCGTCGCGCCGTTTTCAGACGGCACGTAGGCGACCGAACCGTCCGGCAAGAACGCCGTCGACCGGGGCCGTGGCCCCACTGGAATCGATGCCAGCACCTTGTGAGTGGGAAGGTCGATGACGAACACGGCGCCGTCCTCTTCGGATGTGACCCACACGCGATCGACGCCGGGTTGCACGTTGACACCCTCAGGTTCTTCGCCGATTGAGAAGGTTTCGAGGATTGCGCCCGTGGCGATGTCGACGACGCTCGCCTTGGCGGCATCCTCGTTGGCCACGAAGACGCGTGTGCCGTCGTTACTCACCGCGACGACCTCGGGGTCGGTCCCGCTCGGCAGCACCTTGACGAGCTTCAGCTGGCGGATGTCGACGACGCCGACTGCCGTCGGCCGTGCGGTCGGGAGGTGGGAGTGTCTTCTCGTCCACGCCAGGCGGGGCTGCCGGTGACCCGCTCAACGCGACATAGAGGGTCTGGCCGTCCGGACTCACCGAGATGCCTCGCGGCCGCTTCCCGAGCGGCACGGTCGCCACGACGGTGTTCGTCGCCGCATCGATGACCGACAGGTCACCCGAGGTTTCGTTGGTGATGTAGACGCCAGCGGCTGGAGCCTGGGATGTGGCGACTGCCGGCGCAGCGGTGGTCGATGCGGGCGCTGGAGACTCTGCACCTCGACACGCGGAAACGGCAATAGCGGCGATGATCAGCAGGATTGTTCTGGGCATGTCTCCACGTCAGTGAGGCTCCGACACGGTGCCCCTACTGTGGTTATTCCCGCAGGCCCGCTTTTGTTCACGGTATTTTTCTTTTGGGCGCGCCTCTCTTTCCGATGCCAGAGCGCCCTAGAATGCCGGCGACACGAGACAACGTTGCCCTTGTCGCTTTATCCATCGAGTACCGCTCCGCTCGACATCTCACTCGACACCGAGCACGGGCTCGTCGCGACGCCAGCGAGCGTCAGGGACGACGTGCTGCGGTTGTTCGACGCCTGTGCACCGGCGGTGCGCCGTTGCGTGCGCTCGTGCGGAATCACGTCGGACGTCGCCGACGATATCGTGCAGGAGACGTTCGTGGCGCTGTTCCAGCATCTTCGCAAGGGTGGGAGCCGCGAGAACCTGCGCGGATGGGTCATGCAAGTCGGCTATCGCCTGGCGCTTGAAGCATCGACGGGCCGAGGGGCGGCGGGGACGCTGGCAGGGCCCGTGGGAAGCCGAGGCCGGAGGAGTGCCAGACCCTGCCGCGGGACCCGAAGAGACGTGCGTGGCCAACGAGGATCAGCAGCGCTTGCGCGCGGTGCTGCAGGCGTTACCGGAGCGCGATCGACAGTGCGTGTATCTCCGCGCCGAGGGTCTGCGCTATCGGGAGATTGCGGATGTACTCGGCGTGTCGCTGGGCGCCGTCGCGAAATCGTTGACCCGCGCGGTTGGCCGGCTGTCCGCTGTTGTCGACAAGTAGGCGCAGAAGGGGGACTCGGACCGTGCGACGACACGTCAACGACCACGAATTGTTGCTGTCCTTGGACGGCGAGTTGCCGCCCCGACGGCAGTCGGCCATCGCGCGACACGCCGAAACGTGCCGCGCCTGTCGGGAGAGAACCGACACGATCCGAACGACGATCGCGAACGTCGAAGCGTTCTATCGAACGGAGTACGCGGTATCGCCGCATTCGCCGGACTACGGTCGTGTGCGCTTGGCGTCTGCCCTGCGCGACGCGGCCGCGTCCGAGCCGACGTGGTTCCAACGCCTGTTCCAGGGCCTCGCTGGTCTGTCTCTCTCTCATGGCTCTACGGTTGCGGTTGCCGTGATCGCCGTCTGCGCTGCCGCGCTCATCGCTCTGCGTTCGATGACCGAACCGACCGTTGGGGGGATGCCGCCGGGCGCGTTGCCGGAGCCCTCGCTCACACCGGGCGCGGTGTCGGAGTTGACGACCGCGGAACTCTGTAACGGCGTGCGGCCGTCGCGACTCGTCACGGAGGCTGTCCGACAGCAGGTCCTGCACGCGTACCGGATGGAAGCGGGTGCCTGCCGCCTCGTATGAACTCGATGCCCTTGTCACGCCTGAGCTGGGAGGCTCGACGAATCAGGCCAACCTCTGGCCGCAGCGCTATCACTCACCGGTCTGGAATGCGCGCGTCAAGGATGAACTCGAGCGACTCCTGCCGGAAATGGTCTGTGACGAGCAGATTTCGCTGGCCCAGGCGCAGCGGGAGATCGCGTCGGACTGGATTGCCGCGTACAAGCGCTACTTCCAGACGGAGACGCCCCTTCGATCGCATCTGGGTCCGGCGGAGGATGAGGCCGCGGAGTTGCTGTTCGTGCCGGCCGAGCCAACGATGACCCAGGTCGTGACGGTTCGTCTCGTGAGCCGGTGAGCACGACGCGGGTGAGTCCTTTGGAACGGCATCTCGTGGGAGGCGACGTTCATGGGCGATAGATGCTCAATGATGCGCTGGTTGGTGGTGGCTCTGCTCGTCGGCCGTCGGCGCACCAGCGCAGCAACCGGGGAGAGAGCCCAGAGGTGGAGGGAGTCAGTGAACGTAGCCACACGATTTTCCGCGGCGTGGGTATTGCTCTTCGGTGTCATCGCCGGCACTGCGGCGCTCGCGCAGTCGGGGTCGTCGTGGCAGGCCGTCACCAGTGAGCGACTGCTCAAGCCAGCTGCGGCCGACTGGATGTCGTATCGCCGCACCTACGACGTCACCGCCTTCAGCCCGCTCCGCCAGATCGATCGCACGACGGTGCGGCGGCTTCGACCGGTGTGGTCCTACTCGATGCGCGACAGTCGCCGTTGGCTGGCCACGCCCATCGTCGCCAACGGGCTGATGTACGTGCCCGAAGGCAGCGGCCGGGTGATGGCGTTCGACGCCGCCACCGGCGACGTGGTGTGGGTACACGACCGCCGGTTTCCTACCGACATCGCCATCTCGGAAGGCTACGCGCGCACGCGCGGCGTGTCGATCTACCGCGACACGCTGTACTGGGGCACAGCTGATTCCTATCTCGTTGCGCTCGACGCGCGCACCGGCAAGCTGCGATGGGAGGTGAAGACGGGCGACTACCGCACCGGCGAGGGCCATGCTCACCCGCCGCTCATCGCCGAGGGCAAGGTGTTCCTCGGCCACGCCGGCGGCGACAACGGCGCGCCTGGTCGGTTCCGCGCCTTCGATGCCGAGACGGGTGCGTTGTTGTGGACGGTGAACACGGCTCCCGGTCCCGGCGACCCCGGCTACGAGACGTGGACCCGCCGCGACGTCCCGCCGCTCGGCGGGGCGCCATGGAACACGGTGAGCTACGATCCCGATTTCCGCCTGGTCTACTTCTCCACCGGACAGCCGGCTCCGTGGTCCACGGCCATCCGGGGCCCCGGCGACGCACTCTACACAAACACCGTTCTGGCAGTCGATGCGCAGACCGGAAAGATCCGATGGCACTTCCAGCTCAATCCTGCCGACGACTGGGACCGCGCCGGCTACGAGAACATGCTCGTCGACCTCGTCATCGCCGGACGCCCGCGCAAGGCGCTCATCCAGACGGGCAAGATGGGCTGGGGCGTCGTGCTCGACCGGGAAACAGGCGAGTTCCTGCACGCCTTCAAGACCGCCTACGACAACGTCGTCACCGGCTGGACGGCACAAGGACGCCCAATCGTCAACCCGGCCCTTGTGCCGACGACCGCCGACGTGGACTCGGGCAAGGTCTTCGAAGTTTGTCCGCACCTACACGGCGCCAGGAACCTGCAGGCGCCCAGCTACAGTCCGCTCACTCGTCTGTACTACTTGGGCATCAACAACAGCTGCATGGACTCGAAGGTCGTGTCCGTGCCGTACGTACTTGGACGGGCTTACACCGGCGTAACGCTGACCGCCAAGCGCGCACCCGGCTACGACTACGTGGGCGAATTCGTCGCGTTCGATCCAGCCACCGGCAAGCGTGCCTGGACGTATCGTTCGCCCACTGGCGCGGCGATGACGGCCTCGGCGTTGTCCACGGCTGGCGGGATCGTGTTCGGCGGCACGGCCGACCGCGAGTTCTTCGCGCTGCATTCCGATACCGGGGCGTTGCTCTGGCAGACGCGACTCAACGGCGACGTCTCAGGGGCACCGATTGCGTACGAGATCGCCGGCACGCAGTACATCTCGATCACGGCGGGAGGCCGCACCGGACCGACGACGTCGTTCGGCCCGCTGACCAACGTCAACCTGCCGGATGGGACCGGTGTCGTGTGGGTGTTCGCGGCGGCAGGCGACGGCGACCCGCTGCTCTCGCGTCGCCGGACTCCAAACCCGGTGCTGCTGTCGTCATCTGGTGTTCCCGCGCCGGTCGGCGTGAGCAACGTCGCCGCGACGGCCCCCGCGGCCGCTCCGGCCGCCGCGGGATCAAGGCTCAATGGCGTGTTCACGAGCGCCCAGGCATCGCGCGGGGAACAGCACTTCAAGCGCGCGTGCGGAGCGTGCCACTCGATCCAAGACCAGGCCGGAAGCCTAAGGTCGAAGTGGGGAAACGGCACGCTCCGTGACCTCTACCGTGTGATCTCGACGACGATGCCTCAGAACAACCCCGGCGGCTTGGCGGCCGACGAGTACGCGAGCATCGTCGCCTTCTACTTGCAGCAGAGCGGACACGCGCCGGGCGCGTCGGAGTTACCGGCCGATCTCACCGCGCTCGCCGGGATGTCGATCGGCCCGTGAGCTCTACCCACGACGTGGCTCGGCTCGACGAGAATGAGATAGCGTCTCAATTTTGGCATCAGTCGTAGCTCGTGTGTTTTCACTATCCGAGTTTTTCGTCGTGAGGTCTCTTTCAATGCGAGTGATTCCACTCCTTATTGCCTGCGTACTGCATGCGTCGCTTGCCTTCTCCCAATTCAACACCGGTGAGATTGGCGGGATTGTGCGGGACACTTCTGGTGGAGTCGTTCCCGGCGTGGCCATCACGGCGACTCATCCGGCCAGCGGTGCCATCGTCGAGCGGGTGACCGATGCCGAAGGGCGCTTTTTCCTTCCCGCCCTCCGAATCGGACGCTGGGAGATCTCTGCCGCCTTGAGCGGCTTCGCGCCCCAGAAGCAGGTGCTCGTCCTGGAAGTCGGCCGCACGCTGGCTCTTGATTTCACCCTCGGTGTGTCGGCCCTCAGTGAGGCCGTCGTCGTCGAGGCGACCGCTCCGCTGCTGCAGACGACCACCGCGGAGATCAGCGACGTCATCGAGAACCGAGAGGTCGTACAGCTGCCGCTCAACGGCAGGAACTTCATCAACCTGGCACAGCTCAGTGATGGCGTCGTCATACCGCCTGGTGGCACGCGCGGCGGCGCGCTTGGGCAGGCAGGCCAGCTCCCGAACGTCGGTGGACAGCGGTCGGGCCACAACATCTATCTCGTGGATGGGGCGAAGGTCACTGACGAACTCTTCAACAACCTGGTACTCAATCCATCGATCGACTCCATTGAAGAGTTCAAGATTCAAAAGTCGATGTACCCCGCGGAATTCGGCGGAAAGGCCTCGGCACTTATCAACGTGGTGACGAGGGCCGGTTCGAACGCGTTTCGTGGAAGCCTGTTCGAATTCCACCGCAACGAGGCGTTCGATTCGAAGAATTTCTTCCAGGCCGCAACCCAGCCGCTTCCTCCGCTGCGGCAGGATCAGTTCGGCGGCGCTATCGGCGGGCCCATCGTCCCGAACCGCACGTTCTTCTTCGGGAGCTATGAAGGCACGAACCTTCGCCGGTCTCAGACGACTGTATTCTCTGTTCCCTCGGCCACCGCGCGGAGCGGCAACTTCGCCGGCCTCGCAAACATCTGCGATCCGCTGACGATTTCGACGACCGGCGTCTGCCAGCCGTTTGTCAACAACCAGATTCCCGCGGGTCGCATCGACCCGATCGCCGCGGCATTTCTCAGGAACGTCCCCACGCCGACGTCGAGCGACAACTTTCAGAATCTTGCCGCTACGGAGGAGCTCACCAGGGACCTTCACCAGTTCAGCGCGCGCATCGACCACAGGTTCGGTAGGTCCGATCAGCTGTTTGCGCGCTTCAGCACGTTCGACGCCGACGACCTTCAGCCGTTCGGCACGAGCGCGCTCCAGGAGTCCCTGGTGCCGGGTTTCGGCCGAACACTCACGACTCATACGCGCAACGCGGTGGCCAGCCATACTCGTGTCCTTGGCAGTGGGAAGCTGAACGAGCTCCGCTTCAGCTGGATGAAGGTCACGGGCGGCCAGGTGGGTCTGAACGAGGGAAATCCATTTGCCAGCCAGGTGGGGCTGCTGGGCGTATCGACCGACCCGCGCGACACGGGATTCCCGCAGATTTCCACCGGCGGCTTCTTCAGCACTATGGGCGATCCCACGGTGAACTCGACGCGGAACACGCAGCACTTCGAGTTGTTCGACAACTTCATGTGGTATCGAGGCGCGCACCGCCTCAAGTTCGGGGCCTACTACTACAATCTGCGGCTTCGGCCGGTACAGGCGGACAACGCGCGCGGTGCCTTCACCTATACGGGACAGTTCAGCGGCAACGCGTTCGCCGACTTTCTCCTGGGGTATCCCACGACCGCCGTGTCCGGGATCGGGCGGGGCGACGAGGACGGCCGGAGTCGTTGGCTCCACCTGTACGCGCAGGACGACTGGCAGGCCAGGAGGAACCTGACTTTCAACCTCGGCCTGCGCTACGAGTACAACCAGCATATGTACGACGCCGACAACCGGCTGTCATCCATCGATCTCGACACCGCGCGATTCGTCATCGCGAGCGACGAGAGCAACACGATTCATTCCAGCGCGAACTCGCTGCTGCCGCTCATCCCGATCCCGTACGTCACGTCGAATCAGGCGGGCTGGGGCCGTGGGTTGCTCGACCCGAGTGCAGTCCGCCTTGCTCCGCGCCTTGGTTTCGCGCTGTCGCTCGATGATTCCCGCGCCGTCCTGCGCGGTGGATACGGTATTTTCCTCAATCAATGGGCGTACAGCGTCCAGACGGCGTTCGCCCGAAACCTGCCCTTCTTCTTCGTGAAGCAGGTGGACGTGCCAAACACGCAAACGGTGCCGACATTTCAGACGCGAGACATTCTGACGAGCAACGCGACCGGCACGATCGGCGGCAACATCATGGACTTCGCGTACAGCGTCGAATACAGCCAGACGTGGAGCGGTGGCCTGCAGTACGAGCTCACGCCGGTGACGATGCTTGACGTGTTCTACATGGGCACGTGGACGCTCGGTGCCGACAATGCTACGGTCCACAACATCCCGGAGCCTGGTCAGGGCCCAATCCAGGCTCGTCGGCCGATTCCGCAATTGAGCCGCATCAATTCGATCAGGTTCGACGGCAAGTCGATCTATCACGGCATCACACTCAAGGCGGAGCGGCGCCTCGCGAGCAACTTCGCGTACAACGTCAGCTACACCTGGTCTGATTCGAAGGATGACGCGTCGAGCCCCGGACCGACCGAGGCCGAGACGAACTTCCCGCAGAACGTACGGAACATCTTCGACGAGACAGGTGAATGGGCCCTGTCGAGCTTCAATCACACTCACCAGTTCATCGCGAGCGGCGTTTATCAGCTCCCGTTCTTCAGGGGCGCGGGCGGCATCACTGAAGGGGTGTTGGGCGGCTGGAGGGCGAACGCCATTTACACGGCCTTGTCCGGTTCGCCGTTCACCGTGAACCTGAGCGGCGATCGTGCGAACATCGGCGCGGGGCCTGCGCAGCGGCCGGATCAGGTGTGTAATCCGAACGACGGTCCAGGGACCGTCACCCAGTGGTTCAATACGTCTTGCTTCGCGCTGCAGGCGCCTTTCACGTTCGGCAACGCCCCGCGCAACAGCGTCATTGGTCCGGGATTCGCCAACATGGACTTGGTGCTCGCGAAGACGTGGCGGCTGGCCGGGGCATCGGAGCTCGAGTTCCGCTGGGAGATCTTCAATCTGTTCAATCGTGCGAACTTCAATCTGCCAAACCGCACCTTCGGCAATCCCAGCTTTGGCGGCAATCCCAGCTTCGGTCGGATTTCCAGCGCCAAGAACCCGCGTGAGATGCAGTTCGGCGTCCGGTTCGCGTTCTAGCCGACGCGAGAGGCGCGATTCCGGCCACGCGCAGGCGCGACGAATCCAGAGGCAGGCCCCATCATTTCTGGCTCTGGCGGTGTCCGAAAGTTGCGATGAGGTGTAGCCGCGCGCGGAAAGCGCGGCGGTATTCACGTGATCTACTACCTACGGTCCCTCCAGGGACAGATCTGGACGTTGACGGTGTACGCGAAGAACGTCTCGGAGAACATTCCTGCGCACGTATTGAATAAAATCAAGGAGGAGATCGATGGCCAAGGCTAAGCGCAACATCGGTCTGGAGATTCTCGAGGGCATTCGCCAGCTCAAGCGAGGCGAACATGGTCGCGTCATCAGCGTGCCCTCGGTCGCGAGCATTCGGGACAAGGCCGGGCTCTCGCAGCCACGATTTGCGGAGCTACTGGGTGGGTCGGTGCCGACGCTCCAGGAAGGGGAGCAGGGTCGTCGTGCGCCATCAGGCGCTGCCCGAACGCTGCTGCTGATCGCCGACAAGAATCCTCACGCGCTGCTCGACGTCGCGTGAAAATTCGATTTCGGGGAGGGCAGTCCGCGTGCTCAATACGTGTCTCTACCAGGGCTTTCATGCGGTTCCAGCGGATCGTGAGGAAGCAAAATTCCCTTAAGTTCTTTGTTTTCAACAACTGGAAACGGTTCGAATCCCACCCTCTCAGCCATTCCGTAACTAACTGATAATAAGCAATTTACGTCGTCGCGACGCTCTTTCTTCGCCTCCGCGAAAAACTTGACATTGGGAATCGACATCCTGCGGGCACGCTCGATTTCCTCAACCTGCTGGCGCCGAGCCATAGCCGCGCGCACGGCTACGACATGGCGCCCGCCCAAATAGAACGCTCGATCAACGATGTCCTGGCGGGTTGAGAGGGATCCCTTATGCGGCACACGAACACGAAACAGATCGAAGCTATCGGCCTCGGCCTTGCCGATGGCTCATCGATGGCGCGAAGTGGCTGGTGGTTCGATGTTGTGGGCGCACTCGAACGCGGCCAGGACCAGTGGAGAAATCGGGTCGCGGTCGACCGCAACAAGACCGACGCTGTGCTCGATAGGAGGCGTCGTTAGTGGGATTGCACGTACGTCTGAAATCGGTCCGAGCACTTCGAGGAAATACTCGGGAATGACGCTGACGAGGCCCATCAAATGTACGTTCGCGCACAGGTTGATGACGGAATTGGTCTCGAGACGAGGAACGGGCGTGCAACCCGCTGTACGGAAGGCACGGTCGATAATGCGCCGATTCTGGTTGTCGGGTGTCAGAAGACAGAGCGGTTCCTTGCCGGCGTCTGCCCAACTGACAGACGGTGTGGTTGCCAACGGGTGGTCGGCTCTCACGAGCAGGCAGTAGCGTTCCATGTAGACGCTTTCGGCGCGCATGCCTTCTATCGGCTCGTTGTCGAGGTAAGTCAGTCCCACGTCAATCGAGAACTCCTCGAGATGCCGCAGGATCTCCATGGAGCTGTGCGATAACACAGTCAACTCGATCTCTGGATGCCGTGCCTGGATGGCCTTGGTCAGCAGGGCCGCCATCGGCAATCCTGATGGTATGACCCCAATGGTCATGCGACCGGTCAAGGCGCCGGCCGTGTTGCGACGCGCGGCGATCTCCTGCTGCAGCGATTCCCAGTTGTCGAGAATGGCCTTCGCCCAGGTGAGGACCCGGTGACCGTCCGCCGTCAGCCCGTGGAAGCGTTGGCCCCGTTCCACGATCGGCACGCCAAGCTCTTGCTCGAGCTGGCGGACTCGCCCTGACAGCGTCGACTGCGTTACGTTGCAAGCTTTGGCGGCTCGCGTGAAGTGCTTTTCGCGGGCGAGCGCCGCCAGGTATTGGAGCTGTCGAATATCCATGAGTTCTGCGTACGGAAGCACAGATGGCGGCCAAACGCCAATCGAGCCTGTCGATAGCTCCATCGGTCGACTGGATTGAGCAGGGACCGCCTGGTGCGTGGGGTACGATCGCCCAATGGGACCGGAATGTTCTGCCTGAGGCGCGTCGCTCTGGCAACACTCGCGCTGGCGGTGCTGTGGGTTGCTACCGGGCTCGCGCAAGACAAGCCATCTATCATCCTGGCCACTACAACCAGCACACAGGATAGCGGTCTGCTGGACGTTCTCGTGCCTCGGTTTGAGCAGCAGCGGGGTATCGATGTCAAAGTCATCGCGGTCGGCACAGGCGCGGCCCTCCGGATGGCGGCGTCCGGGGACGCAGATGCGGTGCTCGTTCACGCGCCAGCCTCGGAGCGGACCTACGTCGAGGCTGGTGATCTGGTTGAAGGACGCCTCGTGATGCACAACGACTTCGTTATCGTTGGACCGCGCGTCGATCCGGCGGGCGTCGGCCGACAGCGCACAGCCACCGACGCGATGCGTGCGATCGCGTCTCGTGGCACGTTCATTTCGAGAGGAGACGAGTCGGGGACGCACACGCAGGAACTCGCGTTGTGGGCGACGGCAGGTATCAATCCACGAAACCTCGCTCGCCGGGAGGAGACCGGACAGGGCATGGGGGCGACGCTGAGTGTTGCCGACCAGAAAGGAGCCTATACACTGACCGATCGCGGAACCTACCTCGCCCAGCGAGCCAGGCTTTCGCTCGCGTTGCTGTTCCAGGGAGATACCAGTCTTCGCAACGTCTATCACGTGTATGCGGTGAATCCCGCGAAGCATCCCAAGGCGAAGTTGGCCGAGGCCAGGCAATTCATTGCGTTCCTCGTGTCGCCGGCAGTGCAACGGGCCATTGGTGAGTTCAAGCGTGACCAGTACGGCGAGTCGTTGTTCTTTCCGGATGCGCTCGTGGGCCGCTAACGTCGTACGCCGTTCGTGGATCCTGTCACTCTGACGATCAGTTTCCGGACGCTTGCGATTTCTGGCGTCGCGACGCTTCTGTCGGTCGCGATCGGCGTACCGCTCGGATACCTGTTGGCGTGGCGGCGATTTCCGGGCCGCACGCTGCTGCTCGGTTTCGTCAACACCGGCATGGGCATGCCGCCTGTCGTCGTCGGGCTGATCGTCTGGCTTCTGCTGGTGCGCAGCGGGCCGCTTGGCGATTTCGAGCTGATTTACACCCCTCGCGCGATGGTGATCGCGCAGCTTCTGCTCGCAACGCCCATTGTGTTGGGCTTCACGACGGCGTCCTTTCAGTCACTAAATCCTCGCCTGGTCGATCTGCTGCGCGTGCTCGGCACCGGAAGGCTCCACCGCCTATGGCTTCTGGCGCTTGAGGCGCGCCTTGGCCTCATGACCGCCGTCATGGCGGCGTTCGGCGCGATTGTTTCAGAGGTGGGCGCATCAATGATCGTGGGCGGCAACCTGGAGCGAAGCACGCGTGTGCTCACGACCGCGATCGTGACGGAGACGAGCCGGGGCGAAGTCGAGCGCGCGCTCTCCCTCGGGGTGGTGCTGTTCGCGCTTTCGCTCGCTGTCAACGTCACGCTCACCGTCGTTCAGCAACGAGACCGCCGCTGATGGAGATTCAGATTGACGGTCTGCGGTTCACACGACATGGGCGAACCGTACTCTCGATTCCGTCGCTCCTGATTCGAGCGAACACACGTACCGCTGTCCTTGGTCCTAACGGCGCCGGAAAGACGACGCTGCTGCGGATCATTGCTGGCCTCGACCGGCCGGATACTGGACGCGTGCTCGTGGGACGCGAGGCTCCAACGTGTCGGCGCGGACGGCTGGCGTACGTATTTCAGGAGAATGTGTTCCTCCGCCGGTCGATCCTCGAGAATCTCGAACTCGCAATTCGAATCGATGGTGGCAAGGGCGTCGACGCTCGCACTCGAGCGCACGACGCGCTGCGGTTGCTCGGGATCGAGGCGCTTGCCGACCGCCGTGCGGACCGGCTCTCTGGTGGCGAGGCCCGTCGCGCGAGCCTTGCGCGGGCCATGTCGGTGTCCGCGCCAGTGCTGCTGCTGGACGAGCCGATGGCAGGGCTCGATGGAGCTACCTACGGTCGGCTGCTCGACGACCTGCCTGATTTGCTGGGACAGCGGCGAGCCACGACCGTGCTCGTGACGCATAACCCAGAGGAGGCGCTTCGGCTCGGCGACGATCTGGTTGTGATAGTTGATGGAAACGTAATGGCTTCCGGAGCCAAGCTTGACGTAGCCGCGAACCCTCGGTGTGTCGCAGTGGCTCGTTCCCTCGGCTACACGGTGCTCAATTTGGGCGACCGGCGCGTGGCGGTACCCAATCGAACCCTGCGCCCTGGTCATGGCGGTCTCGAGTTTGCGGCTACCGTGGAGTCAGTTGTCGACTTGGTTTCGGAATGGGATGTACTAGCCAGCGTGAGCGGCGTGCGGCTCCACGTTTCACTCTCGAGGACCGGTAATAAACCCAAGTCAGGAGACACCTTGTTGCTGCACGCGCCGACCGCGTACGACGTGGTCGAATAGGCTTATCGAGCGCGTCGATGGGATCATCGTTGCGGTCCATTGGACGAGCTACACAGGCGCACGCCATGCTTTCAGTATGGTCGAAACTTTGATACGAAGATTCTTGAGGCCGATTGTGGCCGTCGCCTATTGCCTGGCGGTAGGGGTTGTCACTCCCTCAAGCGCGCTCGCGCAGACACCCAGTCAAACGCCAGCTCCCGCGGAGTCGACGAGTCCGACGGACACAACTGACCAGGAACGCGTGTTCGACATGGGAAAGATCGTCGTGATCGGTACGCCAGATGGCCAGCCGGCGGTCGGGGGGGCGATTCTCACCAGCAATCAGATCTGGACCTTCGATCGCAAGTCGCTGGACCAGGCGGTGAACGTCGTTCCCGGCGTCGTCAGTACCTTCGACTCCAACGGTCGCCGCAACGAGAGCGACATCTTCGTCCGCGGCTTTGGCCGCTGGCAGGTGCCGCTGATGGTCGACGGCGTGCGGATCTACCTGCCCGCCGACAATCGTCTCGACTATGCGCGGTTTCTGACTGCCGACATCGCGGAGGTCCAAATACAAAAAGGCTACGCGTCGGTGCTCGCCGGCCCTGGTGCCATGGGTGGCGCTATTAACCTCGTGACTCGTCAGCCCACGAAGCCCTTCGAGGTCGAGGGCAGCCTCTGGACCGGTGGCCGTTCCGATATCGAGGGCTGGAACGGCTATGCGATGGTGGGTACGCGACAGCGGCGGTTCTACGCGCACGCGAGTGCCAACTATTCCGACCGTGACTACTGGTCGCTCTCGGGGAACTACACGCCGACGGCGAACTCGCTACAGCCTACGGGCAAGCGTCTGAGCTCGGACACGTCGGACTCGCGCTACAACATTAAGGCGGGATGGACGCCGAACGACACCGACGAGTACACGGTGAACGTCGTCAAGCAGCTGGGCGAGAAGGGAGCGCCGCTGAACGTCCTGAACAATCCGCCGGTGCCGCCGAACAGCTACTGGCGCTGGCCGTATTGGGACATCCAGAACACCGCGTTCCTCTCGAAGACGCAGATCGGCCGCACCGGCTACGTGAAGTCGCGCCTGTACTACAACACGTTCGCAAACGGTCTCGATGCGTTCGATGACGGGACCTACACTACGCAGTCTGCGAACGGGCGGTTCCACAGTCCTTATGACGATCACGCGTACGGTGTGAGTGTCGAATCGGGGGCCGATATGGGTCGCACGAACACGCTCAAGGGTGCCGCGTTCTATCGCACCGACGTGCATCAGGAGCAGCAGACGAGCCGACCCACGCACCCGACGCTCTCGTCGGCGGAGCCGGTTCAGGAGCAAGCGCAGGACACCTGGTCGCTCGCGCTCGAGGATACCGTCCACGTGAGCCCGTCGGTCGACGTCGTCGGTGGCATCAGTTACGACCAGTACGAGATCACGAAGGCGGAGGACTTCACGGCGGCGCGTGGATTGTTCGAGTATCCGAAAGGTGGTGCCGACGCCTTCAACTGGCAGACCGCCATCATCTGGCGGTACTCGACGACTGCACAAGTTCATGCGAGCGTGTCTGACCGCGCCCGCTTCCCGTTGATCTTCGAGCTGTACAGCACGCGATTCGGCTTCGCCACGCCGAACCCGGACCTGGGGTCTGAGCGCGCGACCAATCTGGAGTTCGGATGGAAGGGCCGTTTGGCCCCAGCGCTCCGGCTGGAAGGCACGGTCTTCTACAGTGACGTGCGTGATCTGATCCAGACGGTGGTGCTGCCAGACACGACCACGCAGACGCAGAATGTTGGCGACGGCCGGTTCTACGGCTTCGAGGTTGCCCTCGATGCAGCAGTGTCGACGCGGTTGACCGTTGGCGGAAACTATACCGCGCTGAGCCGCGAGATTCGTGACGGCCTGCAACCGAATCTCCGCCCGACTGGCGTGCCAACGCACAAGGCGTTCCTGTATGCGGCGTGGAAGCCCATTGAGCAGCTCACGATTACGCCCAGCCTCGATGTGGCTGGCGATCGCTGGAGCGACATGAACACCACGCCGCTGCCGGCCTTCCCGTTCGTCCGCAACGCTTCGTACTCGATGTTCGATATCTCGGCGCAGTACTCTGTTATTCGCAACGTCGATGTCGTGTTCGGGCTCAAGAACGTGGGCGACCAGAATTTCGAACTGGCGTGGGGCTTCCCGCAGCCAGGACGAACGTTCTACGTCAAGACGCGAGTGGGTCTGTAGAGACATGGTTCGCAACATCATCGCCGTCGTCATCGTTGTTGTCGCGCTTGCGGCTAGCGCATCGATGCAGAGCCGCCTCGTGGACGATGCTGGCAGAGCGGTCGTGCTGTCGGCTCGAACTGCGCGAGTCTTCGCGGCAGGCGCTCCAGCAGAGGTGATGCTGTACACGCTCGCGCCGGAGCTGCTCGTTGGGCGCAATCGTATGCCGAGCGGGGAGGCGCTGGAGTTCTTCCCGCCCGCCTATCGCAATCCCACGTTGATCCGGCAGCTGCCAGAGGTCGACAATCCAGCGGCGGACGCCGAGCTGATTGCGCTGAAGCCTGACGTGTACGTCGATTACGGTACCGTAGGCCCTGACTACATCCAATCGCTCGAGGCTGTTCAGCGCAGACAGGTGTTCCAGGAATCATTCTCGACGGCGCGCTTGCAAAGGTCCCCGACACATACCGCAGGCTCGGAGCGGCTCTGGGTGTCTCAGAGCGCGGGCGGCGCCTCGGTGATGCTGCCGAGCGATTGCTAAGAAAGTACCGCGGGGCGTTGGGGCAGGGCGGGGCTGCCACGCGCGTGTACGTGGCGTGTTCGGCAGATGGCTTCGTCCCGTGTCTCGCCGACGAGAGCGGTGGCGAGCAGCTGCTATGGCTCGGTGGGATCAACGTCGCAGGAACACGTGCGACGGCTCCGCGGCGACCATTCACGATTGATGAGATCAAGACGTTCGCTCCGGACGTGATCGTCACAAGCGGTTCTGCCGCGCGATTGCGGTCGGATTCGGCGTGGCAGAGCGTTGACGCGGTGAGGGCCGGACGCGTCTACCAGTGGCCTGCACTTCCGTATAGCTGGGGGCCGAGGCCGCCGTCCGTTAATCGCCTGCCTGGTGTCGCATGGCTCGCGTACATCGCGCGGGGACGCCGCTTCGATACGGAGTTCGAAGCCGACGTTCGCGCATTCTTCAGAGACTTCTATCACCTGGATTTGACCGACTTGCAAATGCGGACGCTGTTCACGTCGGTGTAGCGTTGTGGCGTCGAGTTAGGGGCTCTCGGTTCTCAACTCCTCTCTAGGGCTGGCGCTCATCGCCTGGCGCAAATAGCGCCGCCCAACTGCGCGCTGGAGCCGTCGGCACTCGAACCCCAAACAGATCGAAACTCGGACGAGATGATGGTGGACGCCGTCTTCAGGGGTTGGCGCAGTTCCGCGTGCTCAATACGTGTCTCTACCAGGGCTTTTGTGCGGATCAAGCGGATCGTGAGGAAGCGAGAATCCGTTAAGTTCTTTGTTTGCAATAACCAGCAGTGGTGCGAATCCCACCCTCTCCGCCACCTTCACTCGCTGTCGCTCGCTCGGTGGCGCTTCAGGTGGTTTTCAGGCATCGCACGATGCGCGCTGCGCATCGTGACTTGGCACGAATCCCACCCTCTCCGCCACTCCAACTCACTGAATCAACACAACTTATAAGGCTCAGTCGCGCTCACTGTACCTGTGCGAGGGGCCAGCGTGCGTGTTGGCGGCACGTGGGTGGGATTTCCACCCTCTCCGTCAGGAAGTTTTCGGCGACGCTTTCCAACGATCTAATCCACGCCTGACCCTGGACGTACGAGGCGTCGCGAGTTGGTCCGTGGTGCAAGGGCATTCGGGTTTCTCTCGTCAACGCGATCGTCAGAACGGACCGACTGGCCGCGCTCACGCGGGGCCGTCGTTGCTGAATTTGAAGATCGCGTGGCGATAGTCGTCCACAACGTAGACGCTCTTTTCGGGATCGTATGGACTGATGTAGACGGAGTGCGGACGCCGCAGCATCTTGTCCCACTGTTTCCAGGTCTCGACGACGTCCCCATTGCGATTGATGACGACGATGCAGTTTTCCCAAAGGAAGTCGACGCCGCTCTTGCCGACGTCGGAATCGTCGCCGAACTTGCCGTTGACCTCGAGCGCGCCCGGGGGACTGGCAGCGGTTGCATTTCGCCAGAGTCCAGCGACCGGGAAGGCGAGGTTCGGTCCAATCTGCGGCAGCGGTGTTCCACGGAAGCCGCGCCCGGTCTGCTGCGGCGGCACGGGCAACTGGCCGCGCTGGATGTAGAAGACGCGATCGGGGCTCTCGGCGAACACGCCTTGCCCGGCGCCGAACGTCCATTTCTCGTTGCCCGGCAAGGTGCTGAGGTCTTTGGGCCAGCCCTGTACGACCTCATACGGCCCGGTGACATCGAGCACACCGATTGCGCTCGGTACGGCGGCAGCGCCTCCACGGCTCGTCTGAGCCTCGACCGGTGTCAACCGGCCCGACGCCAAGTAGCCGAACACAATGGCGGCCCCCGTGACTGCTGTCAAGATCTCGCGCTGACGCATTGACGCCTCCGAAGCTTGCCATTTAACGCGGGCACCCTTTCCCGCGGCAATACCCAACAGCCGGTATCTTCACAAGCAACGGCAGGGGTGTTTTACAAACCTTTACACTCCTCGCACGTTGGTCGATAGATACTGCGCCGTGCGTGAATCTTCATCACGTTCAAAAGGTCGAGGCGAGTCCCGATCCGACCGGAGTATCCACGTTGCCGATCCCCGCTGCGCCCGCGCCGAAGCCCCAGCCAAGAGCACAGCCATGACGAAGCGATTCTGGTCAATCTGGCTGGTGCTCCTCGGAATGTTCGGCCCGTCAATCGTCGCGCAGGAAGTGACATCGGCCGCACGTGGCGAGATTGCCGGCGTCTGGGTGTTGAATCGCGAGAAGAGTCAGATGCCCGGGCCAGGTGGCGTTCCCGCCGGCACTGACGGCGGCGGTGATCGCGGTGGGCGGGGAGGCGGTGGTCGCCGCGGCGGATTTGGCGGGCCTCCTGGTCGCGGCCTGGGTGGGCCACCTGGCGATTTCGGCCCAGACGCTCGCGGGCCGTCGCCGGAGCAGATGCAGGCCATCATGAGTTACGTGCGCCGCATGATGGAGCCTTCCGGTAGCATCACGATTGTTGTGCGAGTTGAATCGGTTGTGATCACGGATGCCGATGGAAGCAGAGTCACACTCGATACGAAAGACAAGAAGGAAGATGCGCGCGCGGAGAATGGTTTGGTCAAGCTGTCACGGAAGTCTCGATGGAACGGCGCGACGCTCACGGCCGAGATCGATATCGACAACGGGCCGAAGATCAGACGTCAGTACCGAGGTGTCGCCGAGAGCAACGGAACTGCGCGTGACGACGACAGTGAGCGGAGACGCCGCGGGACGTGGCGGTAGCGGCAATCGACCGATCGTCTTTGTCTACGAGCGGCCTGTGGACGAGAACGCGGCGCCTAAGTGAAATCGATCACCGACGTGATCGCAGAGCGATCTCCCGCGACCTCCACCGCCTCTTTCATCCTGTCAGGTCGGAACACCCGGCCGACCATCGATTTCGCATCAAATTGTCCGCGTTCGATGAGCCGCACGAATTTCGGAAGATCGCGCAGCGCCTGCACCCCGGCGTAGTTGCCTGGGACGTGCGTCTTGGCGCCGTTGGCCCACTGGCCGGCGGGGAAGCTCACCATTGATCCGGGTGGATGGCCGATGCTGCACGTCCGCACGTATCCGCCGTTCCGCGCCGCAGCATACGCCTGCTGCAACGCGTCCACGCCGGTCATGTCGAGGGGCGCTTCTACTCCTGGTGCGAGCGGAACTCGCGTGCCGCCAACCGCCTCGAGGACATATAAGGGCCCCGCCGGGCGCTCGCCCGTATATCGTCTTCCGATTGGGACGGTGTCGGGCGTGAAATCGCGAATCTTGTTGATGAGATCGTTCCCTTTGTCGGCGTTCGGATCGAGCACGTGCGTGGCACCGAGCTTCAGTGCCAGCTCGCGTCTATACCGGATGGGGTCGATGCCGATAATCGTCTTGGCTCCCTGAATGCGAGCACCCTGCACGGCGCCGATGCCGATCGGGCCAAGACCGAACACCGCGACGTCGGTGCCCGCTTCGATCGGAAAGCGACACATGGCGAGGCCAAGCCCAGTGCCACCGACGCAAGACAGAATCGACATCTCGACGGGCGGCACCTTCGTGAACACCGGCACCACCCAGTCCTCGTCAGAGACGATGAACTCCGAGTACCCGGCGGGGCCCATCGGCGGGGCAGTCATGAAGACCGGTGTGTTGTTCGACATGGTAGCGGACACAATGGCCGGCAGGCGCATGGCGCAGATGTCGCCACGGCCGTTCAAACAGTTCCCGCAGACGCCGCAGTTCGGCGTCGTGGCGAGGATCACCTGATCGCCGACCTTCACGCGTTTCACGAGCCGCCCCACGTCTTCGACAATCCCGACGCCACCATGTCCGGCGACGACGGCATTCGCCTGGGACGTCGAAACATTCAGCTGGCCGGTGGACGAGTAACACGTCTGCGACGCCTGCATCCGAATTACGACATGCAGCGGGTGAATCGACTTGAGCGTGAGCGTCTCGGTCGTCAGGCTGTTCCCGTGCCTCACGAGCGCTCGGAACTTCGTGCCCGCGGTCCGGCTCGTCGCCTGCCGCTCGGCCTCGATGGCAGCCGCAGCAGTCTCGCTGCCCTGGCCCTGTCCCCAGAAGATTGCAACCGGAGGGCTCGTGGACTGAGCGCTCGCCGGTGCCTGCGCGAACAGTGCCGCCGCGCCACCTCCGATCACCGCGGCCCCTGTTTTCAGCAGATCGCGCCGCGATACCGCGAGGTGATCGAGGTGGCGCTCGTAGATGTGTACGTCGGAGCTGTAATTACTCGAGCACATGGTTTCTCCTTTTGACGCGGGCGCCCACGCATCGTATAGCAACCTATCAGCGGCGCCGCTGCAGAATCGCGTACACCGGCGCGGCATCCGTCAGGATCGGTGAGGAGACCGCGGCTGTGTTTAAAGAATTGTAAATAAGACCGGGTGCAGCCTTCAGTGTGGGTGGGAGTGGAAACGCCGGCTCCGGCGCGATATCGGCTATCGAGTCGCCGTCGCCGGCTTCCACTCGGACCCTGTCGACGTATTCTTGACGCCATTGATGACCACGACGCTGGTGTAGTTGCCGGAGAGCCCGCCGGTGAACAGCGGATTCACTTTGACGGAGATCGTGGCGCGGACCGGCATCACGTCGGGTGTGAGGCCGCGCTGGGTCATGTTTGCTGTCGTCGACATCTCGATTGCCCACGTCTGTTTCGGAACGAGCGGGGCGCCGTCACGATGCGTGGCTTCGATTCTCAGATAGACGTGGGGATTGACGAAGCGTATGCCGGTCAGCACGCCCGTGATCTCGGTTTCCTTGCTGCCGTCGAACATGGCGTGCGAGTGATGGGCGGAAACGAGCGCAACGCCGACTGACCCGAACGCCGCGACCACTGTTGCAGCGAGTGTGGTCAGCATCATCCTCTTCATGCGCATGATCCTTTCCTGAAAGCTCGGATGCCCGGTGAGGTTACCGTCGTGGTGCGAGGTCCATGATCGACGGAGCCGATGGCGCCTGTCCCGCCTTCTTGGCATCCTGGGCGAGCATCCAGTTCGTATACGGGGGGGAGCTACATCCCACCCAGCAAGTACCCGGCGATTCACAAGGCTGTGCACGACGCGTGCGACGCTCGCGACGGTGTGACGGATGGCGTGTTGGAAGATCCAACAGCCTGCCGTTTCGATCCCGGCGCGCTCGAATGCAAGGCAGGGGACAGCGACTCGTGTCTCACGCCGCCGCAGGTGGAGACCGCTCGAAAAATCTACTCGCCTGCGCGGAATGCCCGCACGCATGAGGAGGTGTTTCCGGGACTGCTTCCAGGAAGCGAGCTGGGTTGGGGGAGCCTTGCCGGTCCGAATTCGCCGTACTACGCCACCGAAACGTTCAAGCATTTGGTGTTCGGCGACACCAAGTGGTCTCCCGCCGTGCGACCGATCGACTTCGCCGCGAATGTGGCACTGGCGCAGACGCGTGCCGGAGTGATCAATGCCGACAATCCCGATCTCAAGCCGTTTTTCGATCGAGGTGGAAAGATCATTGCCTACGCCGGCTGGAGCGATCCGCTCATCTCACCCCTCAACTCCGTGGACTTCTACAAGAAGGTGGCGCACGCGGTTGGCGCCCCACAAATCGAGCGCTCGTATCGACTCTATATGGTGCCAGGCATGACGCACTGTCGCGGCGGAGAGGGGACAGATATCTTCGACATGCTGCCAGTGCTGGAACACTGGGTCGAGCAGGGAAAGGCGCCAGATCGCATAGATGCGTCGAGAGTCGTGAACGGCGTCGTACAACGGACGCGGCCATTGTGTCCGTATCCGCAGATCCCCCGGTACTCGGGACGAGGGAGCACCGACGAGGCGGCAAATTCTAGCTGCACACTTCCCGCGGCGAATCCCGCAACCCGCTGATTCAGCAATCTGCGGCACCGCGGGATTTTCGCAATGATGCGACTGAACGCCGTTTGCCTCGCCTCGTTCGTGATCGCTTCGGCAACGATGGGTCAGCTGGGCGGCGAGCCAGTGCAAGGTCAATCAGCGCCGCCGACCTGGAGAAAGACATCGCCCCCGGAGGGCGAAGGCACTCCGACAGCGCCCCCCACGGTTTCCCGATATCGGAGGGTGGGACAGTCGTATGAGCCGGCCACCCGATCACATTCTGGAACTGCCGTTCGGGGAGTACGAGCTGCCAGGTTCTGGCGAGGTGCTGACTTTCACCGTCTGGATGAAGCTGCCCGTTCGCGACGGTCGCTTCGTGTAGGCGCTCGAGATCAAGCCCACTCTCCGCAAGGCGATTCACCATACATAATCCCGATCCAGCTGCGGAAGTGAAGTTCGGCCCGTACCTGAATTCCGGTATTGCGGCGGCCGGTCCCTCAGCGCATAATGCGCACCGTACAGGTAGATTCGCGGGGTAGGCCAACAGGAGGCATGCATGCGTGGTTGGAAAGCATTCTTGCTGTCGCTCGCGGTAAGTGTCGTTCCCGGGATCGCTTTCGCTCAGGCGACTCTAAGCGGCGTCGTTCGAGACAGTTCGGGCGCCGTCATGCCGGGCGTCACCGTGGAAGCGGCCAGCCCCGTGCTCATCGAGAAAGTGCGAAGCGCGTCGACCGACAGCAACGGCCGATATCAGATCGTCGACTTGCGCCCCGGGTCGTACACGGTCACGTTCACCCTGTCCGGGTTTTCCGTGGTCAAGCGAGAAGGCGTCGAGCTGACCGGAACAGCGACCACGACAATCAATGCCGACATGAGAGTCGGCAATCTGGCGGAAACCATCACGGTGAGCGGCGAGTCGCCGACGGTGGATCTTCAGACCACTACTCGCCAGAGGTCCATGGATGCGGAAATCGTGACGGCGATTCCCACGTCGCGCAATGGATTTGCCGTGGCGGTGTTGATTCCCGGCGTCACGTTAGGGACAGGCGGCAACGCGAGCCAGGACGTCGGCGGTTCGCTGGGGCCCTCGACGTTTTCACTGGTTGCACACGGCGGCCGTCTCGATGACCAGCGGATGGCGGTCAACGGCGTCGCGCTGAGCACGATGATCGGCGGTGGCTGGGGCGGCGGCTCGGTTCCCAATGCCACGGGCACGCAGGAATTTGCCATCGATACGGCGGCCGTTGACGCGACGTTTGCCACCGGTGGCGTGCGCATCAATTTCATTCCCAAGGACGGCGGCAACACTTACAGCGGCACGATCTTCGGCGCGCTGGCCACCGAGAGTTTCGCGAGCACGAATCTCGATAACGATCTCATCGCGCGCGGCCTGGGATCGGTCGGCAACATCAAGAAGAACGCCGACTTCAATCCTGGCTTCGGCGGCCCCATCCGGCGTGACAAGCTGTGGTTCTATCTCTCCGGCCGCTATCAGATGGCGGATCTGTACGAGCCCGGCTTCTACAACAGGAACGAAAACGACCCGACGAAGTGGACGTACGACCCCGACCCAAACCGGCGAATCATCGCGCCGCGCCGCTTCCAGGTCTACATGGGACGCTTTACCTGGCAGGCCAATCCCAAGAACAAGGTCGGATTCACATACGAACAGGAGAACCTTTGTTTCTGCCCAGACGACGTCGGGCCCGAAGCGGCTCCCGACCCGTTCACGTCGCCAGAGGCGGGCAACGATCGGCGTTTCCCGCTGCAGAGATTCATGCAGGTCGATTGGAACTCGCCGGTCAGCAACAAGCTGCTGCTCGAGGCCAGCGCCATTCACCGCGTCGAGCGATGGGGCGACATGGGGATTCAGACGGGACACGATGGCGGGCTCACGAGCATCGATCCACGCATGATCTCGGTTATCGATGTCGCCAAGAACACGATGTACCGACTGAACAGCGAGCTCAACAACTCGTGGAACAAGAACCTGCACTACCGGGCGGCCCTGTCCTACATCACGGGCTCTCACAGCTTCAAGGTTGGGTTCAATAACGCGTGGGGCTATCACGACAACACCACGTACTCGCCCACGAGCATCATTCCAGGGATTGGCGCCGTGCAGGGCGTGCAGTACCAGTTCACGAACGGCGTGCCGACTGCCCTCGTACTGCGAGCGCACCCACGGACGGCAAAGGTGGAGGTCGACAACGACCTCGGTCTGTTCGTGCAAGACAAGTGGGCGACGGGGCGATTGACGCTGGCGGGAGGACTCCGGTACGACTTTTTCCAGAACAGCTTTCCCGAGCAGTCGTTCGGTGGCACGACCTTCCCGAAAATCTCGAATCTCTCATGGCACGACCTGACACCGAAGCTGGGCGCGACGTACGACCTGCTGGGCAATGGGCGCACGGCCGTGAAGGTCACACTGAACAAGTATTTGATTGGATTGGGAAGTCTGGGCCTGTTCGACAACGCCATCACGTCGGGGCCGGCGCCCGTCAATCGGTTGCGGAACGAAACCAATCGAACATGGACGGATGCCGATGGCGACTTCGTCCCTGATTGCAACATCTTTGCGGTGGGGGCCAACGGTGAATGCGGCGCACTCGTCGATCCATTTTTCAACACGATTCAGGGGGCCAACGAGTATGACCCGGACTTGCTCACAGGCTGGGGCAAGCGGAACTACAACTGGGAGTTCTCCGCGGGCGTCCAACACGAGCTGGCGCCACGGGTCGGCGTAGACGTCTCGTACTTCCGCCGGTGGTACGGCAACTTCCCAGTGTGGGACGATCGCTCCGCCGGTCGAAGCGACTACGATCTCGCACACATTACTGCACCGCTCGATCCCCGATTGCCCGGTGGCGGCGGCTATACGCTGTCGGTCTTCGACCTCAAGAGCAATCGGCCGCTCTCGAATATCAACTCCCTCGCGCCTGACGGCAGCAAGACGGAAACATGGCAGGGCGTCGACATCACGGGCAACGTTCGCCTGCCGAACGGCGTGACGCTCCAAGGAGGAATCTCGGGTGGGTACCGTGTTCGCGACGACTGCGAATTGGCCGCAACGCATCCGGAAATCCTGCACGAATTCCTCTGGTTCGGGCCGACGCGCGGGTTCTTCTTCGCCGCAAGACCGCTCGAAATGTGCCGCCGCGAAGACCCCTGGCAGACGCAGCTCAAGGCACTCGGCTCCTACATCATTCCGAAAGTCGATGTGCAGGTCAGCGCCACGGTCCAGAGCCTGCCCGGGCCGATTGTCGAGGCAAACTACAACGCCTTCGCGTCGGATTTAGGTCGCCCATGGTCCATCGGTCCCTTCCGAACAGTGCAGATCATTCCGAACGGCGAGGTCATCGGCGATCGACTGAATCAACTCGATTTCCGCCTCTCGAAGATCTTCAGAGTGGCGAACACGCGCACGTTGGTGAACTTCGACCTCTACAACCTCTTCAACGCGAACCCCGTTATCTCTGAGAATGCGACCTACGGCGCATGGCTGCCGGGTGTCGGGCGCGCCGCGAACGGAGTGCTGCAGGCACGCTTCTTCAAGATCGGCGCCCAGTTCGACTTCTAACTAGGCGATAGGCGATAGGTGCTAGGCGGTGGGGCCTGGCGCCTGCGCCGGTGGGCGGCGGAGGCAGGGGGAGGACCTGTCGCTTCTGCCCGTCGCTTGCTGGTCTCCGCCTTCTCTGGGAATCCGTGCCCCGCCCAGCTTCGATAGCAAAGCAGGCACCGTCAGACCGCGCTCGTCGGAGTGTGCTCCTGTGTCTTGTCAGTGCGAGCTCGGTCCGCGCTCCACGCACCGGCTCCTGAAGCGGTCAGATAGATCAGGATGGCCGCGGCCAGCAACGCTTCGCCTCCGCCGTTTCGAATCGGCCAGGGACCGCGCGGTGCCGCGACGAGGATGTAAGCGAGAAGAAGCTCGATTGCGACAACGAGCGCCGTGGGACGGGTGAAGAGTCCCAGCATCAGAAGGACTCCCGTGACGAGATCCAGATAGCCTGTGATTGCTGGCAGGCCATCGATAGCCAAAGGTGGCACATTGCGGCGGCCGCCGACCATGACTGCAAGCACGCCGAACGCCTTGCGCGCCCCGTGCTGCACGATCATGAAGCCGACGATTATCCGAAGAATTGAGCGCGCGGAAGGTTCAAGAGACGTGAGCCATCTCGTCCACGATGTTACCGGTCCACCGCGGAGCGTTTTCCGGATCCAGCCGTCGATACTCCACGGCCCCGGCCCCATGGTAACCAGCCAGAGGAACAGGTAGCAGAAGAGAACGGCCTCTTCGCCGCCGTTGTTGATGGGCCAGAAACCACGAGGAGCCCAGCTCATGAAGTAGGCAACGGCCATCTCGCCGCAGAGGATGAACGCCGTGACGCGGGTGAACAGGCCGAGGACCAGGAGAGCCGGTCCCATTGTCTCGAGCAGGCCCGCGCTGCCCCGCATCGTCAGGAGATTTTCCGGTGTAATCGCCCTGGCTCCCGCGAACCCGAACAGCTTTTCGGCGCCATGCTGGAAGAACAGCAACGCGGCGATGATCCGTAGCGCCAGCAAGAGCTACGGCGTGTACGATGACCAGAAGTTCAACAACAGCGGCATGGGTGGCAATTCCGGCGGATCGTGTCATATTCGACGTAACCCGGATAGCCGTTGTCGGATACCGGAGTTCAGGTATTGATCGGTGACACCATAGCGCGTCAATGTCGCTCTTGCGTCTTTCTCGTTCGAGCCTGGCGTGCTGCTGAAAGGGGACTGTCGATGCGCATTCTTGTTGTGTTCGTGGCAGGCGTTCTCGTGGGTGTTGCGATGCAGACCGCGGGCGCGCAAATACCGCCGAATCAGCCAGCCGTGAGGCTGAACCACGTCGCCGTTGCGGTGAAAGACCTTCCCGAAGCGGTGAAATTCTACGGAGAGAAGCTCGGATTCAAGGAAGTGGTGCGTAACCCGAACGGGCAGTCCGCGTACGTCCAGATCAGCCGCGACACGTTTCTCGAGCTGCAGCAGGCCAAGGATCCGAGCCTGGTTGGACTGAACCATTGGGGCCTCGAGGTGCAGGACATCAAGGGCACCGTCGCGACGTTCCGTCTGCGAGGGCTCACCATCAGCGAGCCCGGTGCCCCAAGCGCGTTCACGGGGGGGATTCTCGCGAATATCACCGATCCGGTTTATGGCCGGATCGAGCTGAGCGAGCAACCTCCGGAAGGAAAGCTCCGCAAGGCAACGGAAAGCTGGAAGTAGAGAACCGGCCGGCATCTCGGTTGGAGGTATGACATGAAGAGGAGAGTGCTCGCGACACTGCTGACGGCTGTGGGCTGTTTCATGGTTCCGGCGTCGGTGGTTGCGCATCACGGCGCAGCGAGTTTCGATAACGAGAAGACAGTCGTGTTGAAGGGAACGGTTACGGAATGGCTCTGGGCCAATCCGCACTGCTTCTTGAAGGTCGACGCGAAAGACGACACAGGCACCGTCAGGAACTGGAACCTTGAAACGGGCAATCCGACCGACATCACCGTGGGCGGCTACCGCCGCACGTCGTTCAAGCCAGGCGACGTGGTGACGGTTACCATCACCCCAGTCAAGAGCGGCGCGCCTGTTGGACGCATCAGGACTGTGGAGCTGGCGAACGGACAGAAGCTCCCGCAGCAGTAGCGGCGAGGTCAATATGCGCGGAAGGCTTGTTCTCATCGTGAGTGCGACCGTCGCATCACTGACGGTCGCGGTGCTGACCCGCGCGCAGGCGCCGGCTGGTCCGGGCCCGGGACGCGGCGGACCTCCGCCGATTCCGCTCTCGCAGCTGAAGTGGGAGACCTGGAACAACCCAGGACTACGGGGGCTTCCTCTCAATGCCGAGCCTGATGGTCCGGCTCCGCGCCGTGACCTGACTGGCATCTGGGACCCCGCGCGCGGTGGGATCGGCGCGCGCGGAGCGAGGAATCCGGCGCCGCTCACCGAATGGGGACAGAAGAAGGGCACTACGCATCGGTCGGGTGATGGCGTGAGGCAGGTGGCCGCAGATCAGATCAATGATCCGCTCTCGACACTCGGGGACCCCGGTGGCTATCCGCGCCAGCTGCTATTCGAGTTGCGACAGGTGCAGTTCCTGCAAACGCCGCAGTCGGTCGTTGCGCTCTTCATGTGGGAACGGCGATGGCGGGTCATCTGGACCGATGGCCGACAACTCCCAACCGATCCAGATCCCCGGTGGTATGGCTATTCGATTGGGCGTTGGGAAGATGACTACACGTTCGTCGTCAACTCGAATGGCACGGACGAACGGACCTGGTTGGACAACGCCGGCAATCCACACAGCAACGACCTGCGCGTCGAGGAGCGCTGGCGTCGCATCAGCGAGAAGCGGCTGGAGCTGACGGTGACGCTCGACGATTCCACAGCCTACACAAAACCGTGGGTCGCGATCGACAAGCTTCAGTTCGTGCAGATTCCGCCCACAACCGATCTGATGGAGATGATGAACGCGGCCTCGGAAGTGCAGGCCGTCGCCGCTCAGTACAAGGAGAAGTAACCTTGCACGAAGATTGCGGCGATGCCCGGACCGAGCACGGTCCCGAGCGCGGGTTGATCCCAAGAACCAACAATGTCGAAGTCGCTCTGCGCCGCAGCGGGCTGCGCGATTAACATGAGCGTGGCGAGCCCGAGCGCCAACGCTGGCACGACGCACGTGAATGGCGAGAGAGTGGACCTCACACGTTGCTCCATGGGACGGCTCTGGCGAGAGGCAATGTATATCACGCACGTGGCGCATTTCGTGAGGCCGCGCCGCGTCAGGTCGGCGAAACCCATCTTTTCATCGTCGGCACCGACGGCGTCCAGCGCTACTTCACGGTCATGAGCGAGTGCGCGACGGCGTCCAAGCTGCGGGCCGGCGCGAAGTAGGATAGGCGGGTCAAGGAGCCAACAATTGACACTGACGAGAATCTGTGCGGCGGGACTAGCCGCCGTCATGGGCGCAGCACAGCTGTCTTCCGTGTTGCTGGCCGCCGATCCGGTGTCGGAACGATTCTGGCCCCAGTGGCGCGGCCCCTATGCGAGCGGTGTCTCCAGAAGCGCCGATCCCCCTGTTGAATGGAGCGAGACGAAGCACATTCGATGGAAGGCTGAAATCCCTGGACGAGGTTCGTCGTCACCGGTCGTGTGGGGCGATCGGCTGTTTGTCTTGACCGCGATCCCGATGGGCGCCTCAGGTGTCCCCTCGCATGATCCCAGAGGCCAGGTCCGACCACGGGACGTCCACCGGTTCACGATCCTGGCGATCGACCGACGCACCGGGCGCGTGGTGTGGGAGCGGACCGCCCGCGAAGAGCGTCCACGCGCGCCGTCGATGAGAGACGGCACGTGGGCGTCGAGCTCGGCCATCACCGACGGCCAACGCGTCTTCGCGTTCTTTGAATCGAGCGGTTTGTACGCCTACGACATGGACGGCACACTGCTCTGGCAGAAGCATTTCGGCGACAAGAACATGTTTGCGGAGGTTGGCGAGTCCGGAAGCACGCCCGTTCTGTACGGCAACCACCTCGTTGTCGTGTGGGACCATCAGGGTGGCTCGTTCATCGTCGCGCTCAACGCTTCCACGGGCCAGGAGATCTGGCGCGCCGAGCGGCAGGACGTCGACTCGTGGGGCACGCCGCTCGTGGTGGAACACGCCGGCCGCGCGCAGGTGGTCACGACGGGAGACAAGCGGGTGAGGAGCTACGACCTCGAGACCGGCCGGCTCGTGTGGGAGCACGAAGGTCTCGACATGAACCCGATTCCCTCGCCAGTCGCCGAGGATGGAATGGTTTTTATCACGGCCGGGTTCCGGAGCAGCAAGCTCCACGCGATTCGTCTGGCCGACGCCAAAGGCAACCTCGCGGGCTCCACGGCGATCGCGTGGACGCTCGACCGCGATACGCCCTACGTGCCGTCGCCGCTCTTGTACGACGGCGTCCTGTATCTCCTCAAGAGCAACGCGGGAATCCTGTCCGCCTTCGACGCCGGGAGCGGCAGGCCGCACTATCAGCTTCAGCGCCTCAGCGGACTGCCGGAGGTCTACTCCTCACCCGTCGCAGCGCGAGGACGGGTCTACATCACCAGCCGCGACGGGACGACGCTCGTCATCCGCCACGGGTCGCGCTTCGAAGTGCTGGCGACCAATACGCTGGACGATGGGTTCGACGCCTCGCCGGCACTGGTGGACAACGAACTCTACCTGCGCGGTAATCGCTATCTGTACTGCATCGCGGAGCAATGACGAATGTGTCCGATCCGCCCGCGACGTCGAAGGCCTCCTCGCCGAACGCGGCATCACCGTGTCGTACGAAACGATCCGCCACTGGTCCGAGACCTTCGGCCTCGCCTACGCGCAGCTTGCACACGAAGAAGGAAGTCGGCGCTGGCCTCCTGAGTCGGATCCTGAAGGATGCCGGCATCAAGAATTCTCCGCATTGAGGCCTTTCATGACGAATCATTTTCCGGTGGTGTTGGAACACGAAGACACTCCCAGCCTCCGCACGACCGGTACGCACGAGCCTGCGAATCGCGCGCGTCAGCCAGGGGCGAGGCGATCAACCGAAAGTAGGCTTCGTCGGCCTGGGCGCGCTTCTGGGTCGCAAACGAAGCGCGAAGAAAGCGGCGGCCGCTCGCGCCAACGGACGGAAGGGCGGTCGTCCTCGCGTAGCCTCGACGAAATGAGAATGAGAGGCTCGCAAACCGCGAAATCCACTGTACCTGTTTTGTACCTGATACTCAGGTCTTGAGCGCTTCTGGAGGTTTGAGCGATTCAGATCAAGCCCAAATCGTTGATGGGGGAGTGAACACCGGGAACGAATCCCACCCTCTCCGCCAAACTCGGTGCGCTCGTTGAGGCGGAGCGAGTGGTCTCGAGGCGTCGAACCCCTCGCGTTTCGCCTTCGAGCTGAATCCGAACGGTCCGCGGCCGTGTGACCCACAGCCCGCTATATACGCCCACATACTTCGCCAACGTTTGGGGAGGAACGGTGACCGCGCTCTGCTCAACATCGGAAGAAGAACACCAAGGCTGAGCCCATTCGCTGCCTCCCTCCGGAGCCGTCACGCAGTATACCTGCCGTTCGTGATGGGCGGCCGTCTTGAGGCCGCCTCCGTCCTGGCAGTAAGATGCGCGGCGCGATGATGGAGAGGACCCACGCAAAACTAGCCGCCGCGCGGCGTCTCGTCCGACATGTCACGGTCCTGTCCGCGTCGCCAGGCGCGCTGCTCTGCAATGCGGGCGGGCCCGCCGACGAGGCCCTGCTGATTGTCAGCGGCATCGTCGAGTCGTCGGAGACGGGCGAGGTCCACACACGTCAACTCGTGGCTGGCTCGGGTACCCCCCCCGTGTTCCCGCAGGCGTTGCGTGCGCGCTCCGAGGTGAAGTTCGCCCGCCTGCCCGTCGCCGCGTTCGAAGCCGAGGTCCCCGACCTGCAGATCGATGGCATCGCACCCGCCATCCTGGAGTTGCTCCACCGGCGTGATCTCGTGGCCGGCGCGTCGGCGTTGTTCGGGTCTCTTGACGCCGATGCCATCGCGGATCTCGAGCGGGAGTCGGACTGGGTCGAGCTGAAACGCGGCAATGTGCTGGTGCGGCAGGGCGACGAGGGCGATCGGGCGTTCGTTCTGCTAGCCGGCCGTCTCCAGGCGATGCGTGAGGTCGAGGACGGCCCGCCGTTGGTCGTTGGCGACATCGCCGTCGGCGAGACGGTCGGCGAGATGTCGTTCTTTACGGGCAAGCCGAGGAGCACGACCGTGCGCGCGGTCCGCGACAGTCTGCTGATCGGTCTGGCGCGACCAAGCGTCGAGCGCCTGTTGGCGGCGCGGCCCGAGGCCGTGCGGCACGTCATCAAGGTGCAGGTCGAGCGCGTGCAGCGCGCGAATCAAGGGGCACGGCTGCGCGCGCCGCTGACCAACATCGCGATCGTGCCCCTGGACGATCGCGTCGCGGCCGGCGAGTTCTGCCGGCAGCTCTCCTCCGAGCTCTGGGCATTCGGGCAGGTCGTGCACCTCGACGCCGCACAGCTCGACGCGCGACTGCATCGCCCGGGCCTTGCCGGTTCCCCCGAGGACGGCCCCGACGCGCCACGGCTGATGATGTGGCTCGACGAACTGGAGCGCGCCGCGCGCTTCGTGGTGTACGAGACGTCCGCGCGGCATCCGGGCTGGGTCGCACGCAGCATTAGCCGGGCCGACGCTGTCATCCTGCTCGCCCGCGGGGCCGGCGATCCGGCCGTCACCGACATCGAACACCTTGTGTCGCGCGAGGAGGGCGAATACGGTGCGGCGCAGCGCATGCTCGTGCTGCTCCACGAAGACGACGTGCTGCCGTCGCGGACAGCGGCCTGGCTGGCGCCCCGGACGATTGCCCGGCACCTCCACGTGCGGCTCTCGCGGCCGGATGAGGTCGGGCGGGTGGCACGTTTCATCGCCGGCCGAGCCGTAGGACTCGTGCTGGGGGCCGGCGGTGCGCGGGGCTTCGCGCACGTCGGCGTGCTGCGCGCGCTCCAGGAAGCCCGAATCCCCATCGACATGATCGGCGGCACCAGCATGGGCGCCGCCATGTCGGCCCAGCACGCCATGGGCTGGTCCCCGGACCGGATCGTCGAGACAGGCGACGAGGTCTGGAACCACATGCGACCGCACGCGGAGTACACCTGGCCGTTGATGTCCCTCGTGCGGGGCAAGCGCGCTCAGCACTGCGGTCACATGATGTACGGCAACATCTGCATCGAGGATCTGTGGCTGCCGTTCTTTTGCGTGTCGTCCGACCTCACCGACGCGTCGATGTTCGTGCACCGGTCGGGATCTCTGCTCGAGGCTGTGACCGCGAGTTCCTCACTGCCCGCGGTCATCGTGCCGACCAGAGTGGGCAATCACCTGCTCTGCGACGGATCGCTGTTCAACACGCTGCCGGTGGGACTCGCGCGGGAATACGGCTGCGGAACACTCATCGCCTCCCGCGTGTCGGTACCGCAGGACAAAGACTTCTTCTTCGACCAGATCCCGACGCTCGGGCAGGTCCTGCGCCACAAGGTGACCCGCCGCCCCATCCGTTATCCGGGCATCATGAGCGTGCTGCTGCGCAGCTCGATGATCGCGGCCGTCGGCCGGGAGAACCAGGAATCGTTGAACGCGGACCTCCTGTTCGTTCCCCCACTCGAGCAGTACGGACTCATGGAGTTCGCGGCTCTGGCGAAGATCGTCGATGGCGGTTACGCCAGCGCGAAGTCCCAACTCGAAGAGTGGGGGCGCGCGGGTCGTCTCGCCGTCCTTCCTAGAGGATCAGTACCAGTGAACGATCGTATGACCCAGTGGCTGGCCAGCCGGGTGGAATCCTCACTGGCCTCTCGGCTGCCCTCAGACGTCTCTGCGGTGGGCCTCCGCCTGGCCGACAGCGATATGCGCGCCATCGGCCACGGGTCGCTCGTCGCGACGATCGTGGTCAACTCGCGCCGAGGTCTGACGGCGCTTGCAAGCATGGACGCGACACGCATCGCCGAGGCCTATCGCGAGGGCGCGCTCGACGTGGAAGGGTCCCTACAGAGGGTGCTCGCCTTGCGCGACGCGTTCACCGACCGCCATCCGTTCACGAATACCTGGCGCTTCCTCCGCCCGCGCCTGTTCGGCCAAGTGAGCAGCGACAAGAAGTGGATCGCCGATCACTACGAGCGGGACGCCGGGTTCTACCTCGCCTTCCTCGACCGGCGGCACCGCTGCTACTCCCAGGCTCTCTTCGAGTCGCCCGACGAGGCGCTGGAGGACGCGCAGACGCGGAAGCTCGACGCGGCGGCCGACGCGCTCGGCCTGCGCCCCGGCGCGCGGGTGCTCGACGTGGGCGGCGGCTGGGGGGCATTTACCGAGCACGGCGGCCGGCGCGGCCTGCACGTTACGTCGCTCACGATCTCGAAGGCGTCCGAGCAGTTCATCCAGGGCATCATCGACAGCCAGGCGCTGCCATGCCGTGTGCTGAGCGAGCACCTGATGGAGCACGAGTCGGCCGAGCCGTACGACGGCATCGTCAACCTGGGCGTGACCGAGCACCTCCCGGACTACGTGGCCACACTGAAGAAGTACCGAGCGCCTGCTGAAACCGGGCGGGTTCGTCTACCTCGACGCGAGTGCCGCCCGCGTCAGGCACGACTACTCGGCATTCCTGCTGCGCCACCTGTTCCCCGGTAACGGGACGACGCTTTGCCTGCACAAGTACCTCGAGGCGGTGGCTGCTTCGCCGTTCGAGGTGCTGCGCGTGCACAACGACCGCGAGAACTACCGCCTCACGTCGTTGCAGTGGGCACGAAACCTGGACGCCGGCCGTGCCGACATCGAGCGGCGATTCGGATCGGAGACGTGGCGCACGTTCCGGCTGTACCTGTGGGGCTGCGTGGACGCGTTCGAGCGCGACATGGTGCAGGCGTATCGTTGGGTGTTGCGCCTGCCAGCCGTCTGAGAACGCCACTCGACACCCAGAAATCGACAGAAGGAGCCATGGTTCATTGGACATGACCGCCGGGGTTGACTGGATCCACAGATATGCCTTCAATACCACCTTCGCCACAGACTGGTTCCTCGGCCGCAAGCTCGGTCTGGCGCGTACCGGGAGCCGCGAGTCCTGGCACGCGAAGATGGTGGACGAGATGCGAGGGCGTCCACACGGCCGTGAGCTGCAGGTGGAGCGCCGACGCAACCTCGCTCCCGATCAGTTCCGCCACGAGTACTTCCTCACCGGCAAGCCCGTGGTGCTCGAGGGCATTGCCAGCGAGTGGCCCGCCGTGAAGAAGTGGACCTTCGAGTACTTGCTCCAGCGCTGCGGCCAGCACGACATCGACGTCCTCGACGGGCACAATTGGAAGGTGCAGGCCACGCCGGGAGCGGACGCCGTCGAGGCTGCCGAGCGTGGCATGAAGGTGAAGGATCTGCTCAGCGCCGCGCGGAGCGGCAGCGGCTGGTATGGATCCTTCATGGAACTGCTCGACACTTACACCGACATGCGATCCGACATCGACTGGACCTTCGTCCGCGACTATGGCAGCACGTCGATGCGGCTGCCGTGGCAGCGCAACATCCTGGCGAAGATGTACGTCGGTGGGCCGCTGACCTCGACGTCGTTCCATTGCGCGCCGGTGATGAACCTGTATCTGCAGGCCCACGGACGCAAGCGCTGGGTGCTCATCGCGCCGAAGTTCACGCCGTTCATGTACCCGGCGCTCTCCAGGGGTCTGAACTGGCAGTCTCGGGTCGACTTCCGCGACCCCGACTACGTGAGCGCGCCGCTCTATCGGTACGTCGATCGTTACGAGACGGTCCTTGAACCCGGCGACGTCCTGTGGAACCCGCCCTGGGTGTGGCATGGCGTGCAAAACCTCACCGAGTCCATCGCGGTCAGCATGTGGTGGGCCAACGTGGTGCGCACGTCATTGAACAATCCGGTTCTGACGCCGCTGGCGTTTCTCGGTCGCCCGAATCCGGTGCTGCTGCAGCTCGGGCTCGAGAAGGAGCCCACCGAGAAGCGCTCGGCGTTCAGCGTCCACCTGAACAAGTGACGCGTGCCGAGCCAGCCGCCCTGGAAATTGACGTCAGCGTCGGACGAAGTTGCCCCCGACGCCGCACGCGTTGACGCAGGGCGGCGGTGGGACGTAGGTGTCCTTGATCTTCTTGCGGTACTCCGGATACAGCGTCTCGCGATAGCCCATCACGGCCTCGCGCGGCAGGCCGAAGAACTTCATGAATTCGTCGGCAAACGGGTTCTTGTCCGCCGAGCACACGGCGCACCGACGCGCTGGCGTCTATCTCGAACCTGGCGAGGAAGCCACGATCACGGCCGCTTCTCACACTCCGCTGGTTCTTCTGCTTGTTACCGTACCGAAGCAGCGGAGCTCATTCGACTCTTAAATGGCCACGGATTCGAGCTCCGAACGGGAAAAGGGAAAAGGAAGCCATCGCCAGTTCTGGAATCCGTCGACGAAGCGAGTCGTCACGATAGCTGTGCACACGAAGAAGGAAGTCGGCGCTGGCCTCTTGAGTCGGATCCTGAAGGATGCCGGCATTAAGAATTCTCCGCATTGAGGCCCTTCATGACGAATCATTTTCCGGTGGTGTTGGAACACGAAGACACTCCCAGCCTCCGCACGACCGGTACGCACGAGCCTGCGAATCGCGCGCGTCAGCCAGGGGCGAGGCGATCAACCGAAAGTAGGCTTCGTCGGCCTGGGCGCGCTTCTGGGTCGCAAACGAAGCGCGAAGAAAGCGGCGGCCGCTCGCGCCAACGGACGGAAGGGCGGTCGTCCTCGCATAGCCTCGACGAAATGAGAACGAGAGGCTCGCAAACCGCGAAATCCACTGTACCTGTTTTGTACCTGATACTCAGGTCTTGAGCGCTTCTGGAGGTTTGAGCGATTCAGATCAAGCCCAAATCGTTGATGGGGGAGTGAACACCGGGAACGAATCCCACCCTCTCCGCCAACCACCTCCGTGTGAAATCCCAGGACACCCGTAACAGATCCCGTTCTCTTCTCTGGGCAACAACCCTAGAGTGGAGACGCGATGACGAAGGCAGAGCAGGCCCGCAGGATGGCGTGGCGATTCAAGGTCCTCCAGCAAGCGTGCGAGCGGTCGCGCAACGTGGCGCGCACGTGTCGGCGTTTTGGGATTTCCCGGCTGGCCTTCTACCAAGTGGAAGCGACGGTATGAGGCGCACGGGGCCACGGGCCGCGCGGATCGGCCGAGTACGCCACAGCGGTCGCCCCGGGCCACGCCAGAGCAAGATTCTGTACCTGCGCCAGACCTACCATTTCGGCCCTGGCAAGATTGCCGACTACCTGAAACGGTTTCATCAGCTGGCGCTGGCCGTGTCGTCCGTCCACCGCATCTTGGTGCGGCACGGGATGAACCGGCTCCCAGGCAGTCAGAAGCGTCGATCACACGCCAAGCGGTGGCAGCGGTATGAGAAGCCGCAACCCGGCCATCGCTTGCAAATGGACGTGAAGTTTCTCGGCCGGGAGTCGGCTGCGTCCGGGTGGCTTGGCGGGGACTTCATGGCCGTTTCCTGAATTTGCGGGAGAATAGCATCCTAGGACTGGATGATCATCTCCCACACGTCGGCAGAGCATCCGCAACGTGTGGAGGATCAACCGCAGCGCGCGCCGTCAGCAGGTGACCGCCCCCTGCGCTTCTGCATGGTCACCACGTACTACCCGCCGTACCATTTCGGTGGTGACGCTACATTCGTCCGGGCGTTGTCTCGCGCGCTGGTCGACGCAGGCCATCACGTCGAAGTCGTGCACTGCGAAGACGCGTTTCGATTGCGAGGGCATGAACCGGTTCAAGACGAGAATGTGCCCGATGGCGTCACTGTCCATCGCGTGCGTAGTCGGTTCAAGAGACTTTCCCCCATTGCCACGCAGCAGTTCGGGATACCGGGTTTCAAGACGACCCAGATCCGGGAGGTCTTGAACGGCCCCTTCGACGTCGTCAACTTCCACAATATTTCTCTCGTTGGTGGCCCGGGAATTCTGAAGCTGAGCCGGGCGACGGTCACTCTGTATACCGTGCATGAGCGGGGCGCCGTGGGTGATGAACGGCACAACGAGTTTTCCGGTCGTCACGCGGTTGTGTCGGGAGTTCGGACGCAGTAGATTTCCGCCTCGGCAGTCCGAGCGCAGGCGGTGACAAGGCGTGGGTCGATGAACCGTGCGAGAACCGACAGTCACCCCCGCCCGTGGTGGATCGACTATGGGTGGACGAACGGAGAAACGGCGGGCCATCCGCTCGAGGCCGTGTTCCGAATCGTCAACGGGGCCACCCGGCAGCCGGTCGAGAACCTGGTCGCGCGGGCGCTGAGGGACTGCTTGACGTCGATCTCGCCGAAGAGAATCTTGCGGTCAGGATCTTGTAATCAGCGAGCGTCGGATTCTCGGCATTCACTTTCTCGAGGAATGCTTCGATTGTGAACGCTCGGTCGGCGATCTTGAGCTGCCGCGCCCTGCGCTCGACGTCTCGGTCCTCGCTGATGATGCAGTCCACTCGGCCGACGATCAGCTCGTTCAACAGCCGGGTGTCAATGGCAGCATTCTCAGTGACGTCGGTGTCGAGGATCGCCTGCACGTCGGGCACGATCGGTGCGACGGTCTTGAGAACGCTATAGGACGTCAGCTTCGCAGCAAACGCAGCACGAACCTTCGGGTCGCCGAGCTTCGCATCGCTGCCGTGCTCAGGGGATGCACGCACTTCTCGTGATGCAGCTTGTCCAGCCAATTGAACAGCGGTCCGATGCTCTGGGGACGACGACAGCGGCCTCGCGGTGAATCAGGACGTTCGTGTCTAGAAGTACACGCACATACACCGCCCGGCTGTGGAGGAACGAGCGTCGGGGCCGTCTGCCTGCGACTGTCACGCCATGGGGCAGGAACGTACCCAGATCGGCGCCCTTGACGAATTACACACTAGTCGTGTAGTGTGTAATCTTGATTCGGTCGTTTCGAGACGACGCGACGGCTGATCTCTTCCGGGAGCGAAACACGCGTACCGCTCGACGAATCCCGCGTGAACTCTGGCGTGCCGTCCAACGGAAGCTGAAGCTGCTTGATACCGTCGCAGGGCTCGAAGACTTGGCGACACCCGCTGGCAATCGGCTGGAACGATTGAAGGGCGATCAGGCCGGCCGTCACAGCATCCGGATCAACGACCGGTATCGTGTCACTTTTCGGTGGGAGAACGGGAATGCCTACGAGGTCTGCGTCGAAGACTATCACTAGGGATCCGAAATGGATCGGTCCGGCGATCCCCCCGGGCGAGATCCTCTTGGAGGAGTATCTGAAGCCGATGGGTATCGGACAGGTTGACGCTGCTCGTCGTCTAGAGATCTCGCTGAACCGCCTGAACGAGATCGTCCTCGGCAAGCGCGGCATCACCGCCGACACTGCGCTCAGGCTTTCGCGATTGCTGAAGACATCGCCCCAACTGTGGATGCGGTTGCAGGCTGATTGGGACTTGCATCAAGCGATGTTGCGTGAACCGCGCAAGGCTTCGTAGGGCCTTTTTCGCTGTACCTGTTTTGTACCTGATACTCGGGTTTCGAGGGCGTCTGGCGGTTTGAGCGATTCAAATCAGGCCTAAGGTGCAGCACGCGAAGAAGCGCCACCTGTGTATCTGATGGCAGCTCGCCGACTTCGTCGAGAAAGATAGTGCCCCCATCGGCCAGCTCGAATTTCCCCTGTCTACGCTGAAGAGCACCAGTAAATGCCCCTCGCTCATGACCGAACAATTCAGAGGCGATGAGCGGCGCAGGGATCGCTGCGCAATTCACCGCCACAAAAGGGCGTGCCGAGCGCGCCGAACGCTTGTGAATCGCGCGAGCGACAAGCTCCTTGCCCGTTCCCGTTTCACCGGTGATGAGCACGGTAGAATCTGTGGGTGCGACCCGGGCGACTTCTTGCACCACTGTTTTGATCGCCCTTGATAGCCCTACAATCTCTTCGAACATGGACGCGAATCTGGCGGTACTCCGTTTCGCTCCGGCGCAGCGCCGCCGCACTCCGCGTGTGCGCAATGGCGAGACTGGCCAGCTGCGTCACCTCGGCGATAACCATTTCGTGAAACGTCGTCGGACGACCAGGCATGCGGATCAAATACCACCGGTACTCACCGTCGAATCTTCGAAAGCGCGCTTCGGCCTCGTCAGGTTGTCCCGCCGCGAGGATGCGCCGCCACACCTCAAGCAGTCCCGGCAGATCATCAGAATGAATCACCGAGACCCATCCCCAGCCTTGGCTGTCCTCTTGCGACAGGCCGGTGTAGTCCATCCACTGCTGGTTGACGAATTGAACGGCCCCGTCTGGCGCGGCGCGCCAGATGTGCGCCGGGATGGCATTGACCACGCGAAGATCGTTGAGTTCCGGAGGTGTCACGGAGCCGTCTCCCAGGGAGACGCTACCACCCGCCATCGGCCTGGGCAAGCGGCCGCTAGTGCCCAACCAAGTGACAAGAGTTGGCCATTTGGCGAGCGCCCGCGATCGTCAGATTCTCGATTTTGGAACATCTCGCTTCGCCAAGGCTGGCTTGCCATCTGCTCGGTGTTCGGTCTACTGCGGCGCTACGGTCGTGGCGCAACTCAAAAGCGCGAACTCGGCACGGAACGCAACGGATCAGGAGACCGTTGTACAGGGTGCTGGAGGCAGCCGTAGAATCAATGCCGCGGCGATCTTGTCCCAACAAACTGTCCACAATGAACGACTTGTTGCATGTTAGGCTACTCATCTGATGCTGCAGTGGTTCCGCGCGCGGGGTCGATCGCTTGCCGCCACGGCGCTGCTGTCGCTGTCGGTGATGGGCGGGCTGTCGAGTGCGCCGCACCCGTCGGATTGTCACGACTCCGAGTGTGCGGTTCGGGTCGTGGCGCACGACGCTTCGGCACATGTGTTTCAGCGCGCTGCGCCCGTCGCCGATGCCCACCCACTGCACTGCGTTCTCTGTCACCTCACGCGAACGTTCCGTCCGAATACGAATTCCACGATTCAGGCACCGTCCGTCGATCGCCGTGACGTTCGCACCTCAGTCACCGTCGTGTCCGTTGCGCGGGTGTTTCCGGCCGCGCAGCCCCCTCTCCGGTCGCCGCCCGTCTCTCCTGCACTCGCTGTTCTAGCGTAGGCGTCTTCTGGGCTGTCCTCTGTCCGACTGACAGGGTGTTCGGCCAGAACTCTACGCACATCAGCAACTTTTCTGAGCGGAGAGTCCTATGAAGTCACTCACACGTACGGGTGCGTTTGTCGCGCTGGCAGTCATCGTTCTTCTTGGCGTTCAACCTTCGGCGCAGACCGGCACAACTGTGTCCGGTCGATTGGTCAATTCGTTGTCGGGGCAGCCCATTATCGGGGCGGTCGTGATGTTGGACGAGCTTCGACAGCAAACCTCCTCGGGCACCGACGGCTCCTTCCAGTTCAGCAACGTGCCAGCCGGCACGTACCACCTTTCCGTCAGGTCTCAGGGCTACTCGTCCCGCCGCACAGAGATCACCGTGACGGCTACGGCGTTCAAGCCACTAGACGTGTCCATCGATCCAGAGCTGCACTTCGAAGAGGTGGTGTCGGTCAGTCCAGACGCGCGAAGCCAGTTTGAGTCGTTCCAGCCGACGTCGGTCCTGGCAGGACAAGAGCTGACGAAGCAACTCGGTATGTCGCTCGGTGCGACGCTCGAGAATCAGCCAGGAGTTGCCGCGCGCAGCTTTGGCCCGGCCCCTTCGCGTCCGGTGATCCGCGGCCTCGATGGCGATCGCGTGCTCATCCTCCAGGATGGCCAGCGGATGGGTGACCTCTCCAGCCAGTCTGGCGACCATGGGGTCACAGTGAATCCGGCCGCGGCACAGCGCATCGAAGTCGTCCGTGGTCCGGCGACGCTGCTGTATGGAGCCAACGCGATCGGCGGTCTCGTGAATGTGATCACGAATGACATTCCTACCAAGCCGGTCACAGGTGCAACCGGTAACGTGACTGTCGATCTCGGCACGGCTGCCGATGAGGGTGGCGGAGCCGGGGATGTCACCGTCGGCAACGGTTCGTTCGCGTTGCACGCCGGTGGCGGCGGCCGGCGCTCCGGGGATGTCAGCACGCCAGAGGGTCTCGTCGATAACTCGCAATCCCGGAGCGGTTTTGGAAATATCGGTCTGGCGTGGACGGGACAGAAGGGCTATTTCGGCGGCAGCTACGGATACGACGACACCAAGTACGGCATCCCTGTGGTCGAGGAAGGGCAGATTCAACTCACGCCTCGCCGCCACTCATTCTCCCTTCGCGGGGGAGGCCAGAATCTCCCCGGCGCCTTTGATGCCGTCCGCGCCACTCTTGCGGTACGGCGGTACAAACACGAAGAGCTGGAAGGCGCGGACATCGGGACCGCGTTCAAGAACAACACGAGCGAAATCGAGGTCATGGGTTCGCATCGCGCGATAGGACGACTGAAGGGAAGTATTGGAACGTGGATCTTGGATCGCGCCTTTGATGCCAGCGGCGCGGAAGCGTTGTCGCCGGCAGTCGATCAGCGCGCGCTCGCTGCGTTTGCATACGAAGAGGTCACGTGGCCTCATTTCACGTTTCAGTTTGGTGGACGTGTCGATCACTCGAAGTACGAGCCGAACGGGGAGACCACGAGAGACTTCACGAGCGGATCGGGGTCGCTAGGCGTGTTGTTCCGTCCAGCAGCAGCCGACGACAGGCTGACACTGGCCGTGAGCCTTGCTCGGGCCGCGCGAAACCCAGCACTCGAGGAGCTGTTTTACTTCGGACCGCACCCGGGCAACTTCGCGGTCGAGATCGGCAACCCCGACCTCAGTCCCGAGCACGCCATCGGCTTCGACCTGTCACTCAGGTGGCGATCGCCACGCGCATCGGGTGAGATTACCTACTTCCGGAACGATATCCGCAACTTCGTGTTCCGTCGTTTTGTGAGCCCAGCCGAATTCGAGGCCAGGCTGGACGAATTCGATGCACGGTTTCCCGGCCGCGGTATCGCTGAAGAGGGAGCGCTTGGGGACGAATTCCCGATCATCGAAAATGTGGCGGCCGATAGCTTGCTACAAGGCTTCGAGGCGCACTCGGACTTTCAGATCGCCTCCACCCTCCTGGCAGAACTTGGGCTGGATTACGTCCGCGGAACGGTCAAAAGCTCAGACGAGGCCCTGCCGCGCATCCCGCCGCTTCGGTTCCGCGGTGGTCTTCGCTACCAGTTCAACGCATTCCAGGCTGGCGGGGAAGTGGCTGCCGTTGCGAAACAGGAACGAATCTCCGAGCTGGAGACGCCGACGGACGGATACGGTCTGCTGAAGCTCTTCGCCGCCTACTCGTTTGGGTCTCGCGGCGCGACGAGCACCATTACGGCAAGGCTCGACAACGTGACGAACGAGCTCTATCGGAATCATCTGTCACTGATCAAAGAGCTGGTTCCTGAGATGGGGCGGAACTTCAGGCTGCTCTACAACGTGCGGTTCTAGAAGCGCGGGGTATGCGGGCCGGGTCTGTGTGTGGACCCGGCTCGCGCATTCTGGTTCGTTGGAAATGGAGAACGTTCGCCTCCATGCGAGGCTACGGTGAGACGTTCAGTGTGGCGAGGAGGCGGTTTGCTAAGCGGCGGCACCATTCGATTCGGATGGCGCCGCCATCTCATGCCGCGCTACTCGACGACGGTGATCTTGTCTGGCGCCCAGCCCCCGTGGAAGCCGAACGGCACGCGAACAGGCAGACGGATCGTCGCGATCGGCTCTCCGGCGAAGTCCTGCGCGTCAAGGATGACGACGTCGCTGAGGTCGCGTTCCGGGTCGTACACATAGGATAGGACCCAGCCTTCGTCTTCGGCGGTGGCTTCTGGTTTCCGCACGAAGACCGGCTCCGCCGTCAGCCGGCCCGGACCATAGTCATGGACCTCGGTCGTCTGGCGATGCATGTCGTGCTTCATCGCCGGGCCGAAGGTCACGTCGGCGCCCCAGTGCGCACTGTAGATGTAGCGATAGGCTTGCCCACTGTAGCGTCCATTGATCCGCATGAACTCGTCGCCGCGGTCGTCGACAATCGTCTCGGTCAGTCTCCCGGACGGGCGATGGAGCGTCCACCGGACGAGGATGGGCGCGCCTTCGTTCGGGCCGTTCTGATCCGTGAAGAACATCCGCGGATGCTTTGCCAGGTCGATGATGGTGAGATCGCCGTCGTCGTAGGCGTTGGCAAAGTGAAACGCAAAACAGCGCGGCGCCTCGAACCACTGGATGCGCGACACGTCGCCGTTGCGCGGTAGGAGGCCGATGCGGGAGTCGCGGCGCTCGTCCCAGATCCACGGGAAGTCCGTGTGGGACAACTCCGGCTGAAACGTCACCGGGAAGTCGGGAACGACGATGAAGGATTGCGTGAACGCCATGTCGTGGATAAGCGGAATGTGCGGCAAGTCGATTCGCGCCTTGGTTGTGGCGCGCCCGTCGCGGTCGACCGAGATGTAGCGGACCGGTTGGAACGGTTCATAGGCCAACGCGTGGTGCTCGCCCGTCATCGGAACGAAATGCGGGTGGCCGGTGAACCCCGCTTCGAGCGTGCCATCGAAATCGGTCCGACGGACGCTCGCGAGCTGTTGGAACACGTCGCTCGGGCGACGAACGAGTCATGACAATTCGTGCTGGAGGAACAGGCATGGCTGGTCCACTGATTAATGACAGCCTGGCTTTCAGAGAAGTCACCGAGGCGATCGCCATGATCGCGCCCGTGGACAGCGCGGTGCTGCTGCTCGGCGAAACCGGGACCGGCAAGGAAGTGGTTGCGCGAGCGATTCATGACGTTGGCCCGCGCAGGCACCAGCGGTTCGTGGCGGTCAACTGCGCGGCGATTCCCTCGGGGCTGCTCGAAAGCGAACTATTCGGCCACGAGCGAGGCGCGTTCACGGGCGCGGTGTCACAGACGGTCGGACGGTTTCAGGCCGCAGACCGCGGCACGTTGTTCCTGGACGAAGTTGGCGATCTGCCGCTGGAATTGCAACCCAAACTGCTCCGAGCGCTCCAGGAGCAGCAGGTTGAACGACTAGGCAGCGGCGGCCGCCCGACGTCGGTGGACGTGCGAGTCATCGCCGCAACCAACCAGGATCTCGAGGAGATGGTTCAACAGCGCGCTTTTCGCGCCGATCTGTTCTATCGATTGAACGTGTTCCCCGTCCGGGTCCCGCCGCTACGCGAGCGGACCGACGACATTCCGCTCCTGGTCGCACACTTCGTCCGACGGTTCGCGGAGCGTCAGGGCAAGTGCATCGAAGAGATCCCCGACACCTTCGTCGACACGCTCAGACACTATGAATGGCCGGGGAACGTGCGCGAGCTTCAGAACGTGATTGAACGCGCGGTGATCGCAACGACTGGCCGCACGCTTCAGATGCCGAGCGCGGGTGGCCGAGTCCACCGCCCCGCATCGTCAGCTCGGACGCTCGCGCAAGTCGAGCGGGACCACATCGTAGCAACCTTGCAGGCAACGAATGGGGTGCTCGGCGGCTGGGATGGGGCGGCAGCGAGGCTGGGACTGTCCAGAACGACGCTTATCTCCAGGATGCAGCGTCTCGGCATCGTCGCCCGGAAGGCGATCACGACCGACCGGGCACCATCACCGCGCGTTCCGTCGAACGCCGCGCGAGCACGCGGCGTACAGGCAGACGCTGTTCGGTGAGCTTAAGTGAGTGAAAGCACTGTGATACGTCAGGCTCGAAGCGTCGAAGAACATCGAGGTTTACGGACGCACGCCAAGTGATCGATTTGAAAGGTGAAGCCGCTGATCGCGTGCGCGCTAATGCGCTTCTGAGTGGTTCAATGTGCTTCGCCCGCTTCGCTTTCCAAGCGCGCTCCTTCAGCACTACTAGATCCTTCCATGCAGATACGTCGGAAGCGCAGCGGTTTAGGAGACTGAGTGCCTGCCGGAACGGAGAATGGTTGTGCTGTACCTGTTTTGTACCTGATACTCAGGTTTTGAACGGGTTTGGTGATTTGAGGGCTTCGGATCAGGCCTAAATGGTTGATGGGAGAGGGAACGACGGGAACGAATCTCACCCTCTCCGCCACTCAATCAGGGTCTATTCCGGTCACATGGGTGACTGTGAAATTCCAGGCCCAGCGAACAGAAGGAAAGAGAAGTATCCCAACGCGTTCCAGAAACCAACCATTGCAATCGACCGAAGTGTAACGCGATGGCGTGGCTGTTGGCGACAGAGCAGCAGGGCAGTGCAGGCTCCTGTTCACGACTCACGAAGCGCCGAGAAGAATCGCCTCGACTGTCCCTATCGTGTGCCACCAAACCCGCGCTTCGCTAAGGCATCTTGGAGCGCATGGAGCGTCTCTTCGCATTTGGCGGTGAGGGTCCGCTTCTGACCGAGCGACAGGGCCAAGGAGCGGACATTGCTGTTGCGACGTGACAGAACGATGATTTCAGCATTGATGCTCATGAACCGGTCCAGCGCCGCTGTTGCTGCGGTGACCTGCGGCCGTGACTCGGGTGGAACGACACTGAGAAGTGTGTCGAGCGCGCGCCGCGCGGCTGCCTCGGACGTGGCCATCCGCTCTTCCATGCGCGTCATTTGTGCGTCGTTGGGCTCCGCGATGTGCGGCGCCTGTAGCACCTGAATCTCGCGGACGGCCACGACCGCCGTCGCAGCAAGTGCCTCAACTCGCCACGGGGCCTTGGCCGGGGCTGACCGCGTGACGGCCTCAAGCGCATCTCTGAACGCGTCTGCAGCCTCTTGAGCGGCACCGAAGGAGAGCCGCTGTGCCTTGAGGTTGGTGTTCTGGACCGCCAACCCGAGGATGGTTTGGTCCAGCGCGCGATACTCGGCGAATCGGCTGCCGAACTCCTCGAGGATGCGGGTTTCGTTCGAATAGCCGAGGCCCATCAGAATCGGTCCCAACGCGTCGATATCCTTCTGGACCGTCTGCGTTGTCTGCGTGGCTTCCTTGGCAAAGGCGATAGACGCTTCATCCGTGTCTGCCATCACCGCTCGATTGCCTGAGTCAGAGACCTTGGCGAACTGCACGACAAGGTCTCCAGACAGCCGGCGCGCCTCTGAGAGTCGCTCAAGCGACGTTTCGAGTCTGCTGCTGCAGCTACCCGCCGCGACTGCGACAAAGACGATGATCGAGCAGCGTGCGATCGCGCGAGCAGGCAGCGAATCTCTCGACCGAACCGTCAGTCCTAACCGTTTCCCCACGCTCACGACCTCCCTCAAGAGTAGTGCCGGCTCCGTAAGAAAGCCATAAAGAGTCCATAAGAAGGTCGACAACGCGCGCCTTTCGGTCTCTGCAGAATGTCACAATAGCGCCGGAGAACGGCATGTATCGTGGCATTCGCGCTCGGGACGTCGCGGTCCTCATTGGGGCCCTGCTGGCGACCGCAGCCATGGCAATGGCGCTCAGGCTGTTTCCGGACGTCAGCCCGACGACGGCGGCGCTGGGGCTCCTTCTCGTCGTGCTCGCCACGGCCACGCTCGGACGACTGTGGATCGCGACGGTCATCGCCGTCGTGGCCATGCTGACCCTGAACTTCTTCTTCCTTCCTCCTATTGGCACCTTCACGATCGCCGATCCGCAGAACTGGGTCGCATTGTTTGCCTTTCTCGTCGTCGCGGTCATCGCGAGCAATCTCTCGGCCGCCGCCCAGGCGCGTGCGCGCGACGCCATCGCACGGCGGAACGAAGTCACGCGCCTGTTCGACCTGACGCGGGATGTGCTGCTGACGACCGAGACGGGGGGCGCGATCGACGCGTTGGCCCGACACGTGGCCCGACGCTTCGAGTTGACGGGCGTGGCTATCTGCCTGCCGGGGAATCAAGGCTGGCACGTCCATCAAGGCGGAAGCGAGGAGGTCAACGTCGATTCAACGGTGTTGAACACCGCGCTCGCCAAGGCGCGCGGCACGCTCGAATTCGATGCGCGCCAACGGGCGTACGGGGGCCATGTTCGGGTCGGTGAGGACGATGGGGGCGTGCTCATCGTGCCGCTGCGGCACGGCACGAAGGCCGTGGGTCTGCTGGCGGCAGTGGCACCTGCCCTCGACCTCGGCGCCCTCGATGCCGTCGCCGGGGTGGTGGCGATCGCCATCGAACGCACGCAGTTCCTGGCGGAACGCGAGACCGCGGCACTGATCCGGCAAAAGGCCGACCTGGCGGCGACACTGCTCGCGTCGCTCAGCCACGATCTGAAGACACCGCTCACGGCAATTCGGGTCGCCGTCGAGAACCTGCGCGGAAATCGCCCGGTAGAGGAGCGTGAAGAGCAAGCTGGCGCGGCGCTCGTGGAGTTGGACCGGCTGACGCGGTTGTTCCAGGACATCCTGGATATGGCCCGCATCGATTCGGCGGCTATCCATTTGGAACCTCAGTGGGTCACGCCCGCCGATGTGGTGGACGCGGCTGCCGCGCAGGTTCGCCATACACTCGGTGGGCATCCACTGCGCCTTGATGCCGACGAGCACACGGAGATCGAAATCGACCCTCGTGTCGCGTCTGTGGCGTTGTCGCATCTGCTCGAGAACGCGGCGCAGTACTCCCCGCCGGATCGCGAGATCGCCGTTGACGCCCGCGTCCAGCCGGACGGACTCCACGTCTCGGTGACGGACCACGGTCCCGGCCTGGATCCAGGCGAGTTGGACCACTTGTTCGAGCGCTTCTACCGCGGGCACTCGGCCCGACAACTGACCCCCGGCACAGGAATGGGGCTCGCGATCACTCGAGGCCTCTTGACGGCCGCCGGAGGCCGGGTGTGGGGCGAGAACGTGCCAGGTGCCGGCGCACGGTTCACGATGGTCATTCCGGCGCGGGCACGAGCCGTCACGGTGAGCACCTGATCGTGGCGCCGAGAATTCTCGTAGTCGATGACGAGCCGAACATCCTGGCCACGCTGGCGCCGTTGCTTCGGTCCCGCGGCTACGAGGTGCACACGGCGATGAGCGGGCGCGCGGCTATCGAGGCTGTCGATCGCGAGAAGCCCGATCTCGTCGTCCTGGACCTTGGCCTGCCCGATATCGACGGCGTGGAAGTGTGCCGCGTGATTCGCGAGAGCCAGACCATCCCGATCCTGGTGCTCTCGGCCCGCGGCGCGGAGAGCGACAAAGTGCGTGCGCTCGATACCGGGGCCGACGACTACGTGACGAAGCCGTTTGGCGCGGAAGAGCTCGTGGCACGCGTCCGCGCGGCGCTGCGGCGAACCGACAATCCAGCGCCTGCGTCAGAACCTATGGTTCGTGGTGGTCTGGTAATCGACCGGACGCGGTTTCGCGTCCTCAGAGACGGCGAAGAGGTCCGGCTGACGCCGAAGGAATTCGAGCTGTTGACGTTTCTCGCCCAGCACGCGGGTCGCGTGCTCACCCATCGCATGCTGCTCAAGGCCATCTGGGGTCCGAACGCGCTCGACCAGCCCGAGCACCTGCGCGTGCTCGTCGGCTCTCTGCGGAAGAAGATCGAGCCCAACCCGTCGGTGCCCAGGTACATCCTGACCGAGCCATGGGTCGGCTACCGCTTTTCTGAGACGTAGGTCCGCCCCTCCCTCACGACTTTCTTATGCACTCCTTATGGCCGCTTTATGGCGAGGCAAGAGATGATCGAGCGCCACTGAAGTGGAGGGACCATGGCAACGTCCGCGGCGCAGGGCTCGCCCTCCTGCTGATCTCTGACGTATGCGCCGCGCATGGTGGCACGGTCGACATCCGCAGCAACACCGGACTCTCCGACCATGGCACTACTGTCAGGATGACGTTTGCCGCGCGATGAACACCGCCGCGTCCGATGACAGAATGGCCAGCAGTCATGAAACGGATCGTTGGCGCGGTCGTGCTGCTCTTCGTTGTCGGGCCAGCTGCATATGTCGTCGATCAGGCGGTTCGAACGCTCGACACTTTGACGGCAGTGGAGCGCGAACGCGACACGTGGCAGCGCCCGGACGATATCCTTCGACACCTCGAGCTGGCTCCGGGTGACAGCGTCGTGGACTTCGGTTCAGGGGCAGGCTACTTCGCGTTGAAGATCGCGCCACGCGTGGCCCCGAACGGCCGCGTGCTCGCCGTCGATCTCCGCCGGCAATCGCTGGCCTTTCTCTGGATCCGGGCGACGCTCGATGGCCTCTGGAACCTGCACGTCATCCCCAGTCGGGTGGACAATCCGATGCTGCCGCCGGATCCGATCGACGCGGTGCTGATTGCCAACACCTATCACGAGCTGACCGCGCCGGAACCGATTCTGAAGACTCTCTTCGGGATGATGCGCTCTGGCGGCCGGCTGGTAGTCGTCGATCGCGGTCCCCGCGTCGGCGATGAGTCGGGTGCCGCCACCGACCATCACGAGGTCGCGGCGACGGTGGCCGAACGCGACATCACCCGGTACGGCTTCCGGATGGTGACCAGAGACGATCGGTTCATCGACCGACCGACCGACCACGATGTGTGGTGGCTAATCGTGTTCAGTAAGCCCTGATGAGGATCACCGATAGTGCTGGTCTCGTCCGGACTCCAAGCCCACCGCTCACTTCTTAATCGGATGCTGCAAATCGAGCGCGAGGTTGAGCTCGAGGACATTGACGCCGGATTCACCAAAGAAACCCAGCTGCCGCCCCGTGGTGTTCGCCTCGACGAGACGCCGCACATCCGCTTCCGAGATACCGCGTTCCCTGGCCACACGCGGAAGTTGAAAGTCCGCGGCTGCCGGCGAGATGTGCGGGTCGAACCCGGACGCTGACGTCGTCACCAGGTCGATCGGCACCGGCGCGTTGGGGTTCTCCTTGCGCGCGACCTCGACGTTGGCCGTGACGGCGTCGATCAGCTTCTTGTTCGTGGGGCCGAGGTTGCTGCCCGCCGAATTCGCCGCGTCGTAGCCCATGCCGGCGGCTGACGGCCTCGAACGGAAGTACCCCGGCGAGGAGAAGCCCTGCCCGATGATCCTCGACCCGACCACCTTCCCGTCTCGCTCGATCAGCTGACCGTTGGCTTGACGCGGGAACGCCACCTGCGCGATCGCCGTGATCGCCAGGGGATAGATCACGCCCAGGATCAGCGTGGTGACGATTGTCATCAGGACCGCGGCGATGAGGTTCTTGGTGATGTTCATCTTCGTTCTCCGGCAGGTCCAAAAGGACCCGCCCTACGTTTGTGCGAAACGACCGGCCCTGCGATTACGCAAGCCTTAACGCGGTGATCACGACGTCGATGGCCTTGATCCCGATGAACGGGATGATGATGCCGCCGATGCCGTAGATCAGCAGATTCCGCCTGAGCAGCGCCGCGGCGCCCTCGGGCCGATACTTGATGCCTCTGAGCGCCAGCGGCACGAGCGCCACGATGATCAGCGCGTTGAAAATTACCGCCGACAGGATGGCCGATTCCGGCGTGCGCAGCCCCATGATGTTGAGGGCGCCCAGCAGCGGAAACGCCACGAGGAACATCGCGGGAATGATCGCGAAGTATTTGGCCACGTCGTTGGCAATCGAGAACGTGGTCAACGCCCCGCGGGTGATGAGCAGCTGCTTGCCGATCTCCACGACCTCGATCAGCTTCGTCGGATTCGAGTCGAGATCGACCATGTTGCCTGCTTCCTTCGCCGCCTGCGTGCCGGTGTTCATCGCGACGCCCACGTCGGCCTGCGCAAGCGCCGGAGCGTCGTTGGTGCCGTCGCCGGTCATCGCAACGAGCTTGCCGTCGGCCTGCTCTCGCTTGATGAGGGCCATCTTGTCTTCCGGCGTCGCCTGAGCGAGGAAGTCATCCACGCCCGCTTCCGATGCGATCGCCGCGGCGGTGAGCGGGTTGTCACCCGTGATCATCACCGTCTTGATCCCCATCGCGCGGAGGTGCGCGAAGCGCTCGCGCATGCCGCCCTTGACGATGTCCTTCAGATGGATGACGCCGAGCGCGTGGCGGCCTTCGGCCACGACAAGCGGCGTGCCGCCGGCGCGGGCGACACGCTGCACGATGGCTGACAGCTGCTCGGGCGCGGTGCCGCCTTTGGAGACGACCCATTTCTCGATGGCGTCTGCAGCCCCCTTGCGGATCTCACGGACGTCACCCGCTGCAGCCGCCCCGCCCGCGCCCGCCGCCACCAGCGCTGGCCGGGATACGGCGTGCAGGTCCACTCCTGACATCCGCGTTTGAGCCGTGAACGGTACGAACCGCGCCTGCTGCGGCGACAGCTCCCGTCCGCGGAGGCCGGTACTTCTCCTTCGCGAGCACCACGATCGATCGGCCCTCAGGCGTCTCGTCTGGCAGCGACGCCATCTGCGCCGCATCGGCGAGCGTCGACTCGCTGATGCCGGGCAGCGGAATGAACTCGGTCGCCTGGCGGTTGCCGAGCGTGATCGTCCCGGTCTTGTCGAGCAGGAGCGTGTGCACGTCTCCGGCGGCCTCGACCGCGCGGCCCGACATTGCCAGCACGTTGTGCTGCACCAGGCGGTCCATACCGGCGATGCCGATTGCCGACAGCAGCCCCCCGATCGTCGTCGGGATCAGGCACACGAGCAGGGACACCAGCACGAATACCGACTGCGGCGCACCCGAATAGATGGCAAACGGCTGCAGCGTGACCACGGCGATCAGGAACACGATCGTCAGTCCCGCCAGGAGGATGTTGAGCGCGATTTCGTTCGGCGTCTTCTGCCGCTCGGCTCCCTCGACGAGCGCGATCATCCGGTCGAGGAACGTCTCGCCCGGATTCACCGTGACTTCAACGCGAATCCAGTCGGACAGCACCCTGGTGCCGCCCGTGACCGACGATCGGTCACCGCCCGACTCGCGAATCACAGGCGCAGACTCCCCGGTGATGGCGCTCTCGTCGACCGACGCCACCCCCTCGATGATGTCACCGTCGGCAGGGATCACCTCCCCAGCCGCCACGCGCACGATGTCGCCCTTGCGGAGCGAAGCTGCCGGGACGACTTCATGTGTGCTGTCCGGGCGCTCCTTCTTTGCGACGGTCTCGGTCTTCGCGCGGCGAAGCGTGTCCGCCTGCGCCTTGCCTCGACCCTCGGCCATCGCCTCGGCGAAGTTCGCGAAGAGCACGGTGAGCCAGAGCCAGAACGTGATCTGCAGCTCGAACCCGATCGCGCCCTGGCCAGTCGCTATGTGCCGGATCAGCTGCAGCGTCGTGAGCACGCTGCCGACCTCGACGACGAACATCACCGGGTTCCGCGCCATCGTGCGCGGATGCAGCTTGCGGAACGAGTCCCAGATCGCGCGTTGCACGATCTGGGGATCCCAGATGGACTTCGCTTGTGTGGCCATTAGAACACCTGCCCTGCGTTCATCATGAAGTGCTCGACGATCGGGCCGAGGCTGAGCGCGGGGAAGAACGTCAGCGCGCCAACGATCAGAATCACGCCCACGAGGAGGGACGTGAAGAGCGGCGTCGTCACCGGGAACGTGCCGAGGGACGCGGGAATCTGCTTTTTGCGGCTCAAGCTTCCGGCGATCGCGAGTGGCGGGATGATCATGAAGAACCGCCCAAACAGCATCGTCAGGCCGAGCGTCGTGTCGTACCAGTTGGTGTTGACGCTGATGCCGCCGAAGGCGGACCCGTTATTGGCCGCGGCCGACGAGTACGCGTAGAGCATCTCGGACAGGCCGTGCGGACCGGGGTTGTAGATGCTCGACGTGCCGAACGACGGCGAGACCGAGGAGATCGCCGTGAACGTGAGAATCATCAGCGAGAAGACCAGCACCGTCAACATCGCCATCTGCACCTCGAACGCCTGAATCTTCTTGCCGAGATACTCCGGTGTCCGTCCAACCATCAAGCCGGCGATGAACACCGACAGGATGATGTAGACCAGAATTCCATACATCCCGGCGCCGACGCCGCCGAAGACGACCTCGCCGAGCTGCATGTTCGCCAGCGGCACCAGGCCGCCGAGCGCCGTGAACGAGTCGTGCCAGCCGTTGACCGCGCCGCAGCTCGCGTCGGTCGTCACGGTCGCGAAGAGGGCCGTGTTGGCGATGCCGAATCGGACCTCTTTCCCTTCCATGTTGCCGCCTGGCGACGTGGCCGTCACGCTCTGATCGGCGCCGGCCGTCGCCAGCATCGGGTTGCCGCGCGCTTCCGCCCAGTAGGCGACGGTGACGCCGGCCAGGAACAGGAAGGCCATCGCGGCCCAGACCGCCCAGCCGTGCTTCGGCGATCCGGTCATCTTGCCGAGTGTGTATGTGAGGCCAGACGAGATGGCGAAGATGCCGAACATCGCCAGGAAGTTGGTGAGCGGCGTCGGGTTCTCGAACGGGTGCGAGCTGTTCGCGTTGAAGAAGCCGCCGCCGTTGGTCCCGAACTGCTTGATGATCTCCTGCGATGCCGTCGGCCCCTGGGCAATCGTCTGTTCGGCGATCGTCGTCTGCAACGTCTTGCCGTCGGCACCCGCCGTGGTCACCGTTTGCGGATCGAGCACCGCCACTTTGTCGTACGGCTTGAGGTTCTGCACCACGCCCTGCGACACGAGGAACAGGGCGCCGACGATGGAGATCGGCAGCAGGATCCAGAGCGACGCGCGGACCATGTCTACCCAGAAGTTGCCGAGCGTGTCCTTCTCCTTCTGGGCAATCCCGCGGATGAAGGCGATGGCGACCGAAATGCCGACCGCCGCGGACACGAAATTGTGGTACGCGAGGCCGGCCATTTGCGTGAAATAGCTCATGGTCGATTCGCCGCTGTACGCCTGCCAGTTCGTGTTGGTCGTGAACGACGCGGCGGTGTTGAACGCCAGCGGCGGCGCGACGCCGGCGAACCCCTGCGGATTCCATGGCAGCACCGCCTGCAGGCGCTGCATCGCGTAGAGCACCAGCATCGAGACGACGCTGAAGAGGAGCAGCGCGACGGCGTACTCCGTCCAGCGCATCTCGTGCGCCTCGTCAACACCGGTGAGCCGGTATACCAGCCGCTCGAACGGGCGCAGCACCGGGTCGAGCCATGTGCGCTGGCGGTTGAACACCCGCGCCATGTAGCCGCCGAGGAGCGGCGTCACCGCGAAGACGGCGAGCAGGAACAAGAGAATCTGCAGCCAGCCATTGAGAGTCATGTCAGAATTTCTCCGGTTTCAGCATCGCGAGGATCAGGTAGCCGAGCATCCCGACGCTCACGAGCAGACCGAGTGCGTAATCGAGACCCATGGGTCACCTCACTTCATCAGTCGATCGCAGGCGGCCACGTAGCCGATGCTCACGACGAAGAAGAGAACGGAAAGCGCGACGAAAACAAGGTCGAGCACAGGACACCTCGCTAGTAAGAGAACCCGATTCCAATCGACCCGATGACGCGGGATGAGTCACCACCATTGAGGGCCTCCGTGGTGTCTCCCAACGCCTGGTACTCCACACCCCCGTGGAGGTTCCACGCGCCGAAGCTCGTAGTCCCACCGAGCGGCACCGTAACCAGGGCGGCAACGCTGACGTAACCGAATCTGTTATCGACAAAGACCGGCGCCGAGGCCGTGCCGGTGTTGAGCTCGTAGTAGTCGGCGAGGCTGATTCCGACCTTGACCGGCACAGCGAGCGACGCCTTCGAGCCTGCGTAACCGGGGGCTACGCCGACTTCGAGATACTGGCCCGCGTTCGCCCCGCCGTCCGCTTGCCCGACGCCCTGCTCGGTGTCGAACTCGAAGGCGATCGCTGCGTACGGCTTGAGCGCGGCCTTGCCCAGGTACGCGCTGTCGTCGACGCCCAGCTTGAACATGATCTCCTTGACCGTCGTGAACGCATTGTTCGGACTCGTGTACGCGGTGTAGGTGGTGGCAACGCTCACGCCGCCGCCAAACCCGAGACCCAGCGTGGCGTAGAAGTCCGACTCATACCACAGCTTGCCGGTCGGTCCGTCGACGCCGGTATCGCCCGTGTGCAAGCTGTTCCACGTGCCGAAGTTGATCCCCGCGCTCTTCAGCCCACCGTCCCCTGAGTAGACGGCCAGTCCAAGGTCGGCAACCGGCCACAACGCGATACCAGTCGAGTGCTGACGGATGCCTCTGAACATGTAGGTACTCACGGCATCGAAGCTTCCTGTGATGGTGAGGTTGCCGGGGTTCGGATCAGCAGGCGGCTCAGCCGACTGGGCGGCCGCCGGAGCCGCGATGAGCGCGAGGAATGCCACACCACTCAGGAACGACAGTCGGTAACGAACGGGGCCAATGCGCGACATGATTTCCATTCCTCCGTTGATGGCGCGTTCCACTACGAGGCGCCCATCGTCACTCCTCAGGCTATGGCCAAGTGCCGTAAGAAGATCCTCAAGACTTCATAAAGAAGTCATAAGGTCAAGCGACCCTGCGTAGCTCCACGCGGCAAGGAGCAGCAACACAAGATCGCCCCGAGGACGATTCCTGCCGCAAGCCATGGCCACGTCGGCGCATCAATGTAGGGACTCGACCCCTCGTAACCCATTCGCCCGACCACGGTGTCTCCCACGAGAGTCCTGCGCAGGATGAAGTGCGACACCCTCGTCTCAGTCCCGTCGCCCCCGGTCGCGCCGATGGGAGATTTTCCTCGGCGGTCGAGAACGATTCCCCACACCAGTTGAGAAATGTGCCGTTCCCGTGCTGTGGGCCCTCATGTGCGCCCCGCGCTTCAAGATAGCGGCCAACCGGCTAAAGGGATCGAAAGAAAGGCATAAAGAGTTCATAAAGACGTGCGAGCGTCTCAGTGCCGCGCGCTACGATGACGCTGTGCCCGAGAGAGAGCGCCCCACTGGCGAGCAGATGCTGGCGAAGCTGCAGACCGAGCAGCGCGCGCGGCTCCGCATCTATATCGGCGCCGCTCCGGGTGTCGGCAAGACCTACTCGATGATCGAAGACGCACACACGTTTCGCCGCGAAGGCGTCGATGTGGTGATCGGATTCGTCGAGACGCCACGGCCGTGCCGACACTGAGGCCCGGATCGCTGATCTCGAGGTCGTGCCTCGACGCAAGATCGAATATCGCGGTGTGGTACTCGAGGAAATGGACGTTGACGCGATTCTCGCGCGCAAGCCCGCGCTCTGTGTCGTTGACGAACTCGCCCACACGAATGTCGCCGGCAGCCGCCACGACAAGCGGTATCAGGATGTGCTCGACCTCCTGGACGCCGGTATCGGTGTGATGACCGCTGTCAATATTCAGCACCTGGAGACGCTGAACGACGCCGTCAGTCGCGTGACTGGCGTGCGTGTCCGCGAGACGGTGCCCGACACGTTTCTCGATCGGGCAGATGAGATCGTGAACGTCGACGTCACCGTCGAGGAGCTGCACAGCCGGCTGCGCCAGGGCAAGGTCTACAAGCCCGAGAAAGTCGAACAGGCGCTGGCGAATTTCTTTCGGGAGAGCAACATTTCTACGCTGCGCGAGCTGGCACTCCGCGCCGTCGCAGACGAGATCGGCGATCGAGCCGCGTCACGCCGGCAGCGTGAGGGATTGGAGCCCGCGCTCATCCCAGAGCGGGTCATGGTGTGTGTGAGCTCCAGCGCCGACGCGCCGAGAGTGCTGCGCGCAGGAGCACGGATCGCCGGTCGCCTCGGGGCGCGTTGGTACGCGGTGTACGTGGAGACCCCACGCGAGGCGCCCGGGCATATCAAGCCTCAGGACCGCGACGCGCTGCAGCGGAATATTGCATTCGCGGAAGAACTCGGCGCGACCGTCGTACGCGTGAAAGCGGATCGCCCGTCAGACGGTCTCATCGCGTTCGCGCAACGGGAGGGGATCACGCATGTGATCTTCGGTCAGTCGGCGCGCACGCGCTGGGAGATCCTCATGAAAGGGTCGACGCTGAATCGGTTCCTCGAGGAGGTTCGGGATGCGGCTATTCAAGTCGTCCCGTTGGGCGAGCCTGATTCGTAGTCAAGCGTTTTGGCGGTTTCAGCGACTACTGATCCTGGACGGTCGCCATCTCGATCATGTGCTTATCGTCTTCGTTGACCACTACAACACCCGTCCGACTTGGCGGCGTGATTCACGAGTACGGTTTCGCGGCGTGACGGAAATTGTGCACCCTTCAGGCTCGTGGACCAGGTCATCTAAAGACGTCAAACACACGCGTCTTCACGATGAGCGTTGACGACACGCTGGCGGCGGGGCCGATGTCTGGCTTCGCCATCAGGAAACGACCGTCGGCGGCGACATCAAATGTGAGGTACTCGCCAGCCCTGGCGAACGAGGCATCGAACAGCTTTCTCGGCGCCTCAACGTTGAATGTTCCCTCGGCGTAAGTCGTGCGCGACGCCATCATCACGTCCGATTCAGCAAGATAGAAGAGTTCCTTCCCATCACGGGACCACACGACCGAGTTTCCGCCTCCTCTCGAGATCTGCCAACGGGCAGACTGGGTGTCGGGAAACGGTCGCACGTAGACTTCGCGAACTCCGGATTCTGTGGATTCGTAGGCCAGGAACCTGCCATGATCGGTCGTAATATGCAGAGGCTGCCGCCCGTCCCAGGTCATCACGTAGATCTCGTTGTTGCCGTCTCGAGCGCTGTTGAACGCGACGTTCCCTGGTACACCGCGCGCCTGTCCCGCCACGCTGACGACGCCCGCGACCCACACGAGAGCGACGGCTGCCAGTCCCCAAAGTCCACGCTTCATCGCCGTCCCTCCATGCACCTCCGTGACTGGGGTGCGCCCGAGCACTTGCGCGAAATCCCCTTCATCTCGTAACGCGCAAACCAGCCCGAGATCACCCCACGCCACGAATGAGCCCTTGCAGAGTTCGATCACCTACCCAAGTTCAACCTCGCGCTGAGCATCACGCGCCGCGGATCGACGAAGACTGTTGGCTGGGCGAAGTTCGGGCTGTACAGGTTGTCGGTGGCCAAACCCTCTTCAGTCGCTCGGTTGAGCGCATTGAGCACGTCGACCAATAGCTCTATGCGTCCCAGTCCTCTTAAAGCTATCGTCCTCGACAGGCGCACATCCAACAGCGTTTGCGATGCGAGGCGGCGCGTTCCACGAGGCTCGAGCAGGACACGCTGATCGCCCTGGGGCAGGGAAATCTGCGCCGTCGAAGCCCATGGCTTGCCGCTGAAGCGCTGCAGATTGGCCGCCACAACGAACCCCGTTCGCGGAACCTCGGCCGACGCCGCGGCGCGGAACATGTGCGGGCGGTCGTTCGGCAGGCGGCCACGCGCATTCGTCAGACTATTCGGGTCGCGCCCGAACGTTCCGCCGCCAAAGGTACTGCTGGCCTGCCCGTCTGCGGCGGTTGCTCCGCTCGATGGCTGCAGCCCGTTGGTTTTCGAGAAGGTGTAGGAGCCGAACGCTTGCCATCCCTCTGCGTGTCGCTTTTCAACGGCCATCACCACGCCGTTGTACGTGAGCGAGTAACCGTCCGGGTTCGTCAGGAAGAAGCGTCGATCGGCAGTCGAGTTGGTTAGTACGAACACCGGCACCGCACGGCCATCCGCCAACGTCCGCGTCTCCTCGCGATATCGCCCGCCCACATCGGTCCAGCCGATGTAGTCGCTGCCGTTCTTGCGAACGTAGGCGATTGACGCCGCGAGTCTCCGCCCGATTTCGCGATCGATTCCAACCGAGTATTCGTCCGTGCGTGGTGACCGGGTCTCCGGATCGAGCTGCAGGTTTAGCTTTGGATCCACGACCGACACAGGACGTGTGTAATCACCAGTTGTCGGATCGAATGCCATCGTCGTGATCGGAGTCTGACCTGGATGAATCGCACTCAGCTCGCCTGTCAACACGCCCTGATGGAATCTGCCGTAACTCGCCCGCAGCATCGTTCGGCCGTCGGTTGTGAGCTTGGTGGTGACGCCGAGGCGGGGCGACCACACGTTCCACGTATAGATCGTACCGAGGCCCTCGACGATAGTTCCGGTCTCGCGTCCTTCGAAATCGCGCGAACGCATGTCTTGACTGATCGCGCGGCTGTGGTCGAACCGCACGCCGGCATTGACCGTCACCCGGTCTGCCAGCGTCATCGCGTCGCTCAGAAAGGCGCCGGCTGTAATGAACTGACCTCCCGGTGTCGTCGGGGTGCGCGAGATGGCTTGAAACGGTTGTCCGTTGTTGTCGACGAACCTGGTGCCGGTGGGAATCACGCTGAACCCGCGATTCTCCCCCTTTTCGACTTGCCCACCGAGCTTCCACTCGTGGTCGCCACCGAGCAACCCTGCCTGGTAATGCGTCATCGTGGCTTTGGCCGTCGTGCGTATGAGGGTCCCTTCTCCAAAACCCTGTGGGCCGCCGCTCGTGACGCCCGTCACGCGGTCGAATCGGCTCGGCGTTGTCCGGTTGCCAGAGCTCGGCGCGTTGTCCTGGGACTGGACGAACCTTCCTACGCGAGCATCCCAAAGTGTGTTGCTCGTTGGGGTATGTGTCACGTGGGCGAAGGTGGAGGTTGGCACTGATGCCTTGAATCGCAGGGTCGTCTCGAATGGCGTCACGAGCGTCGGCCGCTCGGGGTTGACCCAGAATTCATTGTGAAGGCTTGAAATCAGACGCAGGGTCGGCGTGATCTGCCAGGTCAACTTTCCGAGCACCTTGTTCTGCTCGTAAGTCCTCGGAAATTTCGGGTCGGTGCCGGGCTGACTGTCGTAGTCGCGCAAGTACTGGTACCCGACGAAGAACCAGACACGGTCGGGCACGATCGGGCCGCCAAGGTTCGTCGTGAAATCGCGGTATCTGGCACGTACGTATCCGCTCTCTGGTTGGCTGCCATTCGGGATCGGACGACGCACCGGTTGGCTAGTCAGCCCGGCGGTTTGCCCGTAGTACGACGCGTCGTACTGAAAGAGGTTGCTCCCTTGCTTGGTGATGACGTTGAAGACGGCTCCCTGGATGTTGCCGTACTCGGCGGACGCTCCCACCGACTGGACTTGTACCTCTTGAATGGCGTCGATTCCCGGTTCAGCAACGGAGCCACCGCTGCACGGGCAGGTGAAGTTGGTGCCGTCGAGAAGAAATGCGTTCTCGTTGACGCCGGAGCCAAACGCCGACACGCTGTTGCTGGTACCGCTCGACGGCGAGGTCGGTGACACACCGGGCGCCGCTTTGATGAAATCAAACAGGCTGAAGCGCCGCCCCGGGATCGCTTTGATGTATTCGGAGCCGAACCTGGTCTCGAACCCGCTGCCTCTCGCCTCAATCCGCGAGCCGGCTTCGACAACGACCGCTTCGGCGAGCCCCTGGAGCTTCAAGACCACGCTTCTGTCGATGGTCGCACCGGCGCCCAGCTCGACGTTTTCTTCACGGTAGGGCGCAAATCCCTGCATCTCTATCTCGAGCAGGTAAGGCCCGGGAGGCAGGGCCTGGAATCGCAGTTGTCCCCGCTCGTTGGTCGGCGCTGTGGCGGGACCGCCGATAAGCGCTCTGGAGCTGACGCGCACGAGGGCCCCAGGCAACACACCGCCTTGCTCGTCTTTCACGGTTCCAACTAGCGTTCCGGTGAGTCCCTGTGCCGAGGCGATCTGAGGAATGAACAGGCAGATAACGAACAAAAGCGAGAGCAAAGAGACGCGTTTGGCCATGGCGTATTCCCCCTCACCATGTAACGCGTAGACCGCGCCGGAATCACCTCAGCGAGCAGCGCGTTCAGACGTCTGGGCGATAGCGTGGTACGGGCGATCAGCTATGTACGTTCGGGTGGGATCAAGGCTGGCGCCGAGGCACACCGAGCTCTGAGAGCTTCGCGACAATGGCTGTGCCTTGCGTCACGGGACTGACATGCTTGTCGATGAACGCTATCCGCCCGTCGACGCCGATGTAGAAGGTCCAGCGTGAGGCGAACGGCTGATCGGCGTCGACGACTCCGTACGCCTTGGCCGTGTTCGTAGACGGATCGCTCAGGAGCGGGTAGTCCACACCAAGTGACTGCGCGAACGCCAGGTTGGTTTTCGGCGGATCGACACTGACGGCGAAAAACGCAACGTCGAACGCCCGGATGTCGTCGCCGCTCTCACGGAGCGACCCACACTCCGCGGTTCATGGGGGGGTAAAGGCCTTGGTGAACCATGCGAGCACCACGGCCTGCCGCCCGCGGTAACTGGAGAGTGTGTAATCCCGGCCGTCCGAGCCTGGCAGCGTGAAGTCGGGTGCAGGATCGCCAATCTTGAGCGCCACGGCACTTGGGACGGTCTGTCGTAGCGTTCCAGGGGTGTCTGCCGGGGCTGGACTCTCGCCGCACGCCACAAGCGCAAGGCAGGCGGCGACGACGAAGGATCGAGCGTTGGGTCCGGCGTTATCCCCCATCGGCGCCAACGATATCACGGGGGATTCTTTGCCCGTATACTCCTCTCACTTGACCGCCGAGAGGCTTTCGTTCAGCCGAGCGATTGCTCGGCTACCTTCGCCATGACCGATCCGATGACCCCCGAGCACTGGCAGAGGATCAAGACGATCTATCTCGCTGCGCGGGAACGTGACCTCGACCAGCGCCCAGGGTTCCTCGACCACGCCTGTGATGGCGACGAAGGCCTCAGGCGGGACGTCGAACTGCTCCTGATCCAGGCGTCGGGCGACGGATTCCTGAGCACGCCCGCAGCGACAGCCATGCCCCGCATGGACGAGCGGCTAGCTGGCATGATGTCGATTGGCCAGCGCTTCGGCGCGTACCAGCTTCAGGCCTTCCTCGGCGCGGGGGGCATGGGTGAGGTCTATCAGGCGCGCGATTCGAAGCTTGGGCGAGATGTCGCCATCAAGATCCTGCCCCGCGCGTTCACCAGCGATGCGGATCGGCGGGCGCGCTTCGAGCGTGAAGCGCGCCTGCTCGCCACGCTGAATCATCCGCATATCGGCGCCATTTATGGTGTTGAAGACGCTGATGGGATGCGCGGTCTGGTGCTCGAGCTGGTCGAGGGTGAGACGTTGGCCGAGCGCATCAAGCGCGAGCCGCTGCCAGTCAGCGAGGCACTCGGCTTCGCCCGTCAGATCGCCGCCGCGCTCGACGCGGCCCACGAGAAGGGCATCGTCCACAGAGACCTGAAGCCCGCGAACATCAAGATCACGCCGGACGGCGTTGTGAAGGTCCTGGACTTCGGACTGGCGAAAGCGGTAACGGGAGACAACGTCACGATGCGGGATCTCTCGCACTCGCCGACGCTCACGTTTAGCGGAACGAACGAGGGCATCATTCTCGGCACGGCGCCGTACATGAGCCCCGAGCAAGCGCGCGGCAAGCCGGTCGACAAGCGTGCCGACGTCTGGGCGTTCGGATGCGTGCTCTACGAAATGCTGACCGGTCGCGCGGCCTTTTCCGGTGAGACGGTCTCGGACACGATCGCGGCGGTGCTGGGGCGCGAGGTGGACTGGAGCGCGATTCCGCCGCAGGTTCCGCCGGCGACGGCGCTCTTGCTACGCAGATGCCTGCAGAAGGATCTCAGCCGACGGCTGCGTGACATGGGCGACGCGCGACTCGATCTCGAGGAGTCAGGCACCCCCTCGAGCGCGTCGGTGCCGGCGATGCAGGCGGCTCCGGCCGGTTGGAGCCGGCGGTCGAGTCTGGTCGCTCTCGGCGCGCTTGGCACCGGCATCGTGTTTGGGACGCTCGCTGCGCAGCTTCTGCGATCCACGGCTCCACCCGTCGGAGGCCAGGTGCATTTCACCGTCTCGCTCCCTCCGGCCTCTCCGCTCGGCGGGCTTGATTTTCCGAGCGTCTCGATTTCGCCTGATGGCTCCCGACTCGCGTACGTGGCGAGCCGCGGCGGTCAAACACAGTTGTTCGTACGAGCGCTGAACGCCCTCGAGTCAGTTCCTCTGGCTGGCACGGGCAACGCCGTCGCTCCCTTCTTCTCGCCTGATGGTCTCTGGGTTGCGTTCTTCGCGGACGGACAGCTCAAGAAAGTGGCGGTGTCGGGTGGCACGCCGATTATGCTGTCTGAGGCGCAGGTGGGACTCGGCGGAAGCTGGGGCGCGAACGACACCATTCTGTTTGCGGCGACCACAGGTTCACCCCTGTCGCTGGTGCCGGCGACCGGAGGCACGCCGCGGCGTGTCACCACACTCGACAAGTCGACCGGCGAGTTCAGCCACCGTTGGCCTGACTGGCTTCCCGACGGCAAGACGATTCTGTACACCGTGGGCACGGTCGGAAGCTGGAACGACGCACAGATCGTCGCGCAGTCGCTCGAGACGGGTGAGCGGTCGGTTCTCGTGCAAGGTGGGACGAGTCCTCGATATCTCCCGAGCGGACATCTCCTTTACGCGCACGACGGCCGGATCATGAGCGTGCCGTTTGACTCACGTAGCCTGAAAGTCACCGGCACAGCGGTGCCGGTCTTGGAGAACGTCCTGCAGTCAACCGACGGCGCCGCGCAGCTGAGCGTGTCGCGGTCGGGCAGCGCGGTGTATGTGGCGGGCGGAGCGGACGCCAATCAGCGGCGATTGGTGTCGGTCGCACTCGATGGCGGTGTAACGCCTATCGCGGCCCCGCCAGGCCCTTACGCGTTCCCTCGAGTATCGCCAAACGGTGACACGCTGCTCTTCGTCAACGAAGCTACGTCGCAGGACGTCTGGACGTACGACATCATGGCGGGCACGTCGGCTCAACTCACGTTCGACGCCGCGGCAACCTCGCCCATCTGGACCCTCGACGGCCGGGGAGCGGTGTTCAGCTCGGCCAAGAACGGACCGGCGAATCTATTCCTGGTTCCCGTTGCACGCTCGGGGCCGACAGAACGGCTCGTACCAAGCCAGAACCAGCAGATTCCGGGAGCGTGGGCGCCTGATGGAACATTGGCGTACGTCGAGCGTCGTCCAACCACGGGACGCGATATCCTGCTCACGTCGGTGCCCAACCGCGCCCCGCGCCCGCTAGTCGGATCGAACAGCGATGAAAGCTCGCCGCGTTTTTCTTCAGACGGAAGATGGTTGGCGTACGTCTCGAACGATAGCGGGCGCAACGAGGTCTACGTGCGGCTCGCGGCACCTGGCAGTCGCGCAGAGCGCATCTCGACTGACGGCGGCGCGGAGCCTGTGTGGGCGCCCGATCGGCTGGAGCTTTTCTATCGCGAAGGCATCAGGATGATGGCCGTCGAGATCGGCATCCGCGGGGGGGCCACCACTCGCCCTCGCGCGCTGTTCGAAGGCGATTTCGTTCGAGGCACGATGGATACGGCGAACTACGACGTCATGCCGAATCGCCGTGGATTCGTGATGATCCAGCGGCCGGCAGACGCGTCCGCGGCGCAGACGACCTTGCACGTACTCCTCAACTGGTTCGGCGAGGGCGGCTCGGCACCAGAGCGCTGACAATCATGGGGCCGATGGTTCCTTCACTGTTGCGTTGTATTGGAGCACTCCGAAGGGCCCTACCGTGTTGTTCACCGCCGTAATCAAAGCGTCAATGGTGACAGCGCCGGGATCGTACGTCACGATGGCTTCGCCTCCCTCGAGCATGACCTGCGCGCGAGTCACGCCCATGACCTCGAGCAGTGCCGACCGCACTGCCGTGACGCAGCCCTCTCAAACCATCCCGGCGATCTTTAGGGTCACCGTCGACGAGCGTGGCGTGCGCCTGCACGATTCGGCGAGCAAGCCGACGCTCATCGTCAGAAGCAACGCACGTCTGGTGATTCTTTTCATGGGTTGTCTCTCCTCCGAATTCTGACGTCAATGACCGGACGGATGATAATGCCGCACCTGACGTCCTTCCATTCCATAACGCGAAGAAGACGGGGAAATCACCTCACAGGCGGAAGATGGCTGATCAAAACAAGGAGAGCGAAGGAATCACGCAACTCCTGATTGCGTGGAGCGACGGCCGTCGCGACGCACTCGATAACCTCATACCGCTCGTATACGAAGACTTGCGCCGTTTGGCGGCAGGCTACATGCACCGTGAGCCCGCTGGCCATTCGTTGCAACCGACTGCGCTGGTCCACGAAGCGTATGTCCGGCTGATCGACCAGCGGCAAGTCCAGTGGCGCAATCGCGCGCACTTCTACGGCGTGGCGGCGCAGATGATGCGCCGAATTTTGGTCGATCACGCCAGGGGACGGCTTGCCGACAAGCGCGGTGGGGGGTGGGAGCGCGTGACGCTCGTCGGGGATGAAGCGGCCACAGTCGGTTCTGGCGGCGTCGACGTGCTGGCTCTCAACGAGGCGCTCGAACGCCTCGCGGCGTTTGACCCACAGCAGGAACGGATCGTCGAGCTGCGCTACTTTGGCGGCCTTACTATCGAGGAAGCCGCGGAAGTCATCGGTATCTCTGCCGCGACCGTTGTGCGTGAGTGGTCGATCGCGAAGGCCTGGCTGCGAGCGAATTTGTCCTGACATCCTCGCTTCGTGTGCTCCTTCGCGAGGAGTCCCCCCTGCATGTGACATAGACGCTGACCTCGTCCCAATCACGTCTGTGACTTTCCGTTTAGCCCGAGTGTTCAAGTAATCTATTGATTACTTGATTATGGCTATATCTCACCGAACCTTCAAAGACCGTCTGTATGTACAGTTTGCCAGGATCGGCAAGGCGCTTGGCAGTCCTCACCGTTTGGAGCTCTTGGAACTGCTGGCACAAGGGGAGCGGAGCGTCGATTCCCTTGCGACTGAGACAGGGCTGTCGCTCGCCAACGCCTCTCAGCACCTCCAGGCGCTTCGACAAGCCGCCCTGGTCGAAACCCACAAGCGGGGACTCTTCGTGTATTACCGGCTTGCCGACCCCGAGGTCTTCGACCTGTGCGCTGCAATCCAGAGGGTCGCCAAGCGCAGGCTCGCAGACCTCGAACGTCTCGTCTACGAGCACTTCGGTGATCGGTCGGATCCCGAGCCTGTGCGGATGCAGGACCTGCTCAAACGAGCCCGGTCGAACAACGTGATCATTCTGGACGCACGCCCGGCCAACGAATACGAGGCTGGTCATATCGCTGGTGCGATTTCGGTCCCGGTCGAAGAACTCCAGCGGCGTCTCCGCCACCTCCCGAGAGATCAGGAGTTCGTTGCGTACTGTCGCGGACCGTACTGTGTGTACGCCGATCGTGCGGTTGAAATGCTTCGCGCGAGCAGACGCCGGGCGCGAAGAATGGTCGACGGATTTCCGGAGTGGCAGGCCGCCGGATTCCCAGTTACGCGTGGAGGCGAGGCGCCGCTCGCGAGGCGTCACGCGCCCGCTCGCAGTTTAGGTGGGCTCCCGAGAGTAGTGAGGCGGCCGTCATGATCTTCCGACCCTTCTATTCCTTCGATCTCGGCTGCGCCGCATACCTATTTGGCTGCGGAACTCTCGGCCGCTGTGCCGTCGTCGATGCCCGGACAGATGACGTGGACACCTATGTGTCGTTCGCCGGCGTCAAAGGCATGCGCATTACCCACGTTGTCGACACGCACATCCACGCCGACCATCGGTCCGGTGGACCCGAGCTCGCGCGCCGAGCTAGCGCAGCCTACTGCCTGCACGAGTCGGCCAATCTCAAGGTGCCGTTCACGCCGTTGAAGGACGGTGAGGCCATTGAGCTCGGCAATACGCGCGTGAAGGTGCTGCACACCCCGGGACACTCACCGGAGAGCGTGTGCCTGCTCGTCACGGATTTGAAGCGCGGACTCGACCCATGGTTCGTCTTGACGGGCGATACGCTATTCGTCGGTGCCGTCGGCAGGCCCGACTTGCCGGGGCGGGCGAGTGAGCACGCGGCGGAGCTCTACACCAGCATTCATCAGAAGCTGCTGACCCTCCCTGATGATGTGGAAATCTATCCGGGCCATTTCTCTGGCTCCGTCTGCGGCACCGGTCTGAGCGGCAAGCCCATGAGCACCATCGCCTTCGAGCGGCGGTGGAACCCGATGTTGTCGTTGGACGAACCGGCGTTTGTCGACGCCTTGGCGACCGTCCCGCCGAAGCCAGCCGAAATGGAGCGCATCCTCGCCTTCAATCGAGGCCACCGCGAGGTAAAGGCCAGCGGGTGACGACGGCCGCAATGCCTCGTGTTCGCCCGCTCGTTCGCCTTGGGCTTCGCGAGAACCTTGCTCAATTCACGCTGCTGGTCATCGTCAACGCCTTTGTGGGCGCAATGGTCGGCATGGAGCGCAGCATTCTGCCGGCGATTGCTGAGCAGGAGTTCCATCTGGCCGCTCGCAGCGCCATCCTGTCATTCATCGCGGTGTTCGGCGTCACCAAAGCGCTCACAAACTATCTCGCCGGGCGATTCGCCGACCGAGTCGGACGCAAGCACATCCTCGTGGCGGGCTGGCTCGTCGCTACTCCAGTCCCGTTCATCCTGATGTGGGCTCAGAGCTGGGCCTGGATTCTCGTCGGGAATGCGCTGCTCGGTATCAGTCAGGGTTTCACGTGGTCCACCACGGTGATCATGAAGATCGATCTCGTGGGGGCCGAACGGCGTGGTCTTGCCATGGGATTGAACGAGTTCGCCGGCTACGTCGCCGTCGCCGGAGCGGCGATGGCGACCGGCTGGATCGCGGTGCGCTACGGTCTTCGACCGGAACCGTTTTATCCGGGCGTCGCGTTTGTTGTCGTCGGCTTGGCGTTGTCCGCCGGCTCAGTTCGGGACACGACCTCGCATGTGACATTGGAGTCGCGTCTCAAAGGTACAACCGACCCACGCACTCTCGGCGCGCGACGTGTTTTGGCGGACGACGATAGCAGATCGGAATCTCTCCACCATCAGCCAAGCCGGACTCGTGAACAACCTCAACGACGGAATGGCGTGGGGCCTGTTCCCGTTGTTCTTCGCGGCCGCACATTTGAATCTGCAGGAGATCGGAACCCTGGCGGCGATCTATCCCGCCACGTGGGGCATCGCGCAGTTGGGAACAGGGGCTGCGTCCGACCACCTCGGCCGAAAGTGGCTCATCGTCGGGGGAATGTGGGTGCAGGCCTGGGGCATCGCGGTCGTAGCGAGCTCGGCAGAGGCGACCGGCTTTTCCGTAGGCGCCATTCTTCTCGGTTTCGGCACCGCGATGGTCTATCCAACACTTCTCGCCGCCATTGGCGACGTCGCAGATCCCTCTTGGCGCGCATCATCGGTCGGTGTTTATCGCCTGTGGCGCGATCTTGGCTATGCCGTGGGCGCGCTGCTCGCGGGCGTGACGGCGGACCTTGTTGGACTTGCAAATGCCATGTGGGTCGTTGCCGTCCTGACGTGTGGCTCTGGCGTGATCGTCGCTCTTCGCATGAGCGAGACGCACCACGTTACGCCGAATTGAGACGTGACATGTCTTGCTGTCTCAACTTTGGAGATGCTGCCGAGCACCACTTCACCGAACAGATCGCGGCGAACGATCTCGCTGGCTATCGCGCAAAAGGGCCAGGGCCGACGACCCGGTTGCTCGTTGATGGCCTCGCGAAGGCAGGACAACTCGAAGGCGTTCTCCTGGACATTGGCGCCGGCATCGGCGCACTGACATTCGAGTTGCTCGAACGAGGAATGTCGCGCGCGATTGTCGTGGATGCGTCGTCGGCCTATGTGGCCGCGGCGCGCGAGGAGGCTGCTCGACGCGGGCGTGCGGACACAACCCGGTTCGTCCATGGCGACTTTCTCGGTCTTGCCTGTGAACTTCCTCGGACTACTGTCGTAACGCTCGACCGCGTGATCTGCTGCTACCCGGACTATGAGCCGCTGCTGGATGACGCATTAGGTCATAGCGAGCGCTGCCTCGCGCTCTCCTACCCGAGGAACCGCTGGTACGTTAGGACTGTCTTGGCCGCCGAGAACGCCGGGCGCCGTCTACGGGGTAAGGCGTTTCGAACGTACATCCATCCGGCAGCGCGGATCGAAGAGATTATCAATCGCTCCGGATTTCGAATCGAGAGTCGTCGTCAGACCTGGATGTGGTCAGTGGACGTGTATCTCAGGAGCAGATCGACTCACCATACACGGTGACGGTGGCATTCCACTTGTGAGTGGCGGGGGCTTCTGTGACAGCGATACGTCAATGACGTATATTGGCAGGGTGATCCTTCCTCGAGACGAAACTCTTGACCAAGTTCGGTTAATCAAATGGGAGATCGATGGCCAAAGCTAAGCGCAACATCGGTCTAGAGATTCTGCAAGGTATCCGGCGTCTCAATCGCGGCGAGCATGGTCGCATCGTGAACGTGCCATCGGTCGCGAGCATCCGGGAGAAGACCGGGCTCTCGCAGCCGCGATTTGCGGAGCTACTGGGTGTGTCGGTGCGAACCCTTCAGGAATGGGAGCAGGGTCGTCGTGCGCCATCAGGCGCTGCGCGAACACTGCTGTTAATCGCCGACAAGAACCCTCACGCACTGCTTGACGTGGCGTGAAATGCGATTTCGGGCAGGGCAGTCCGCGTGCTCAATACGTGTCTCTACCAGGGTTTTCCCTCGTTCCGCCCCTCATTCATCAGCTTTCTCGACGGCGCCGCGAGTCCGTTGAACTATGAGCTGACGACCGCCCTTCGGTGAGGCCGAGCGAGGATATCGGGGCGTTGCGCCTTGCAACCAGGAACTTTCCAGGAAGTCTCCAAGGACTTCGTCGAGCGGCGAGCGCATATTAGTGCGTCTGCGTACCACGGATTCGCGAGCGGGAGGTCCCCGTGAAACAGTTCTTGACCTTCTTAGGTGCAGCGTTGATGACACTCGGTTGCGACGGCTCGTCGAGGTCGTCGGGATCGTTCCCGAACCCTACGGCGCCGAGCGTCGTGGCGTCACCTCCGATCGTGCCTGTGCCCTCACCTCCAGTCTTCCCCAATCCTGCAACCTCATCGATCAAGATCGGTGAGGTCGTCCGCTTTCGGTTCACGACCGACGATGCTCGGTGTGTGTCCTGGGGATGGTGCCGTTCCTACAGTATTACCGCACCGTCCGACGGGCGATTGGAGGTGGCGGTCACGTCGGTCTCCTTGGAAGATAGCCTTGTTTCCACAATCGACATGTACGTCGAGCCGGGGCCAGATCACTGGGACACTGGCCCGGGACAGCGGATCAGCGTGACCACTCCAGTGAAGTCGGGGGCCACCTACGCTATCAGAATGTATTCGGTCAAAGCGCCGAGCGTGGAGTTGGAGCTGCGGACGTCATTGCAGTAAACGGGTCAGGGCCCGTCATCTTCAAGACTCGGGGGACGTATCGTCGTCGAGGCCTCCAGTGCAGCCTTGATCGGAAAAGAGTCGCACGGCCGTGACCGACGGCTTAGGTGCGTACAAGATTGTCGAGCTGCGTCCTGGCGCCTACGCAGTTTCAAGTTCACGATCGCTGGCTTCAGCACGATCGTGCACGAAGGAAGCGGGATGATCTGCTGAACGTCGACCAGCACGCGACCTTCCAGGTTGTCTGGCTTCAAGCCTGACGCAGCGGATCGACAGGGTGCCAGGTTCTCGACGAGACGTCCGACTACCTCATCGCGTGCGGGCTCACGCCCTTGAAGTCGAACGTCGTGCCCTGACCGGCCTCGGAAACACAAACCGAGGCGGACTATGCATACTTGCAACGAGGTGGATCCATGAGATTAGTGCTTGCCCTGATCAGTCTGCTGCTCATGCTGCCCACAGTAGCTCGGGCCCAGCAGCCGATGTTCCCCCCGACTGTGTCACCGTTCGCCGACCAGACGACGTGGTTGCTCACGAATCCATTCCGATATCAGATTCTCACCACCAATCTGGTCATCGAGGTGCCTGCGGGATTCGTGACCGACTTCGCCAGTATTCCCCGTGGCCTGTGGACGCTCGCTTCTCCACACGGGTTCTACAGCCGAGCGTCTATCATTCACGACTTTCTCTACTGGGATCAGCGGTGCACGCGTGAACAAGCTGATCGCATCATGCTGATCGCCATGCAGGAATCGGCGGTCGGCGTCGCGGAACGGCAGGCGATCTACGCTGGCGTCCGAGCCGGCGGCCAATCGTCCTGGGACGACAACGCCACCGCCAGAGCCCAGGGGATGCTCCGGACCGTCCCGGCCCGATTCGTCAACCAGGTCCAGCCCCTCGACACGTGGCCGGACTTCAGGACCCGCCTGATGCAGCAGCAGAACCTCCGGGAAGCGCCCCGGACCAATGGCCCACCACCAACCTACTGTGCCGCCGGCAACAACAACTAGAGCTCAGAGGTCTTACACGTAGTTCGGGAGAGATCGAGCACTCTCGCCAACGTGAGCGAGACATCCTCCGCATGGAAGGCGCGCTGGCCCGTCAGCATCTCGAACAGCACGCAGCAAAAGGCCCAGATGTCGGCCCGTTTGTCCACGGCCTTGCCGCGCGCTGCTCCGGCGACATGTACGCCGCCGTGCCGAGAATCATCCCTTCACCGTGCCGTCAGGTCGTACCCGTTTGGACCAAGCCGCTTGACACCCTCTCCGCCACCTTCACTCGCTGTTGCTCGCTCGGTGGCGGTTCGGGTAGGCCTCAGGCATCGCACGATGTGCGCTGCGCATCGTGACTTGGCACGAATCCCCCATCACCTCTGCGGCAGCCGCTTGTACTTCCAATCGCCGGACACATGTCGTTCCACCATGAACGCGGCTGGATTTCCGTCCGGATCGAAGTCGAACGAGAGGCCGTCGGTCCCGCTGAATGAGGTCTCGGAATGAGGAATAAGGCGGACCTTCTCGCCGAGCAATCCGTTGACGTACAACGTTCCGCCTTCGAGCTGAATCCGAACGGTCCGCGGCCGTGTGACCCACAGCCCGCTATATATGCCCACGTACTTCGCCAACGTTTGGGGAGAAACGGTGACCGCGCTCTGCTCAACATCGGATAAGCGGCCGATCCATCGGCTCCGCTCCTCGCAGACGCTTTCGATCATCTCAGTGTCCGCCTGGAACTCCAAGGTGTAGGTCATCGTCCGCGGGTTGGCGAACGCGCCGGGATCGGACACTGTGAGTTCGACCTGCAACTGCCCGAAATTGCGTCGCACGTAGCGTTCCGTGGTCCGGAGTGCCTCCGTGTGGGGCAGGCCGCGCCCGTCCAACCACGTGCGATCGTTGAACCCAAAGCTGTCAACGACCAGCGTGTCGCCTTCCCACCGTCCGACGGAATACCCCATCCACGTGCGTTCGGGATTGGGTTCGAGCGTGCGGCCGTCCATGAAAATGAAGTGGTACGTAAGATTCTCGTAGGCGATCGCGATGAGCGAAGGCGTCTGGATGATGCGCCTCCAGCCGAGCATCGGCTCTGGCCCGCTGGGCTGACAATTGAACGCGGGCCGGTCTCTGAAATAGCTCTCCTCTCGCTCGCGGACGAGGGCCTTCGACGCTGCCGTGAGCGCGTCGTCGGGCACGCCAATGACGCCCGGTCGCCCCGTCCAAGGGCCTGACAGATCAATATGGCCGTCCGCGGCGCGTGGGGCCGGTGCCGAGAGATTCGGTTTACCGTCGGATGTGCGGGGGATATTCGGAGTCGGATGGTTAAGCCATTGGGCATTGGCCGGCAGTGCAACGGCGACCGACGACACAACGATTGCTACGGTCAGCGCGCCTCTCATGCTCACCTCCAAGAGTGGCTGGATCTTATCAATTCGGCTACCTGAGCGCGCAGAATGTCGCTCATCTTGAGCTTGGAATTCCCACCCTCTGGTGGTGTGCTAGGTTCAGGGCTTTAGTGTCACGGTCGAGGGGGGCGGATGGACCAACAGAAGGACGGACGACGGCAACTGGACTGGCGCAAGTGGATGGACCTCACTCAGAGCGCCAGCATCATCGCGCTCGCTCTGTCATTGCTCAGCTTCTATCGCAGCTACTTTTACGTCAACCAGCAGCTCGACGTGACCGTGACGGAGGTCTCTTACGGCACCAATCGCGGAGAGCTATACATGACCGTGGCCTTCTCGAACAGCGGCAATCGTGATGCGGCCGTGCTTCGCGTCGAGCCGGCGCTGTGGGCGCGAGGTTCCAAGCCGGCTCCTGAATGGGTACCGGTCGTCCAACCCGTCGCGCCTGAGATTCCGGTCGTGATGCCGCGGACGCCGCTCGTCGTCAAGTCGGGCGGAGTGGAGGTGCTCACCTTGTCGACGATGCTGAATGCGGCCGAGGCGGAGAAAACGCTCGTGTCGTCGCAAGACGGAGCGTTTCTCGGGATACGCGTGGCAACGATGAACTCCGATGGCAACCTGTACCTGCTCGAGCATCCGGTCGCCCGTTTGCTGATCGACAAGAAAGGCCGAATCGTGGGCGCCGATCCGGCGATTCATCGAACGCTTTCCGGCTTTTCTGACCTGCAGGCCGTTCCTCCAGGCGATTCGATCACCCCGAACAAACAGACGCCGTTCGTGTGGGCCGACGAACACTATCGATAGCGCCCTGTTGATACAGTTACTCGCCGAACCATGACCGCACTGCCGCCGCTCGTCGGCCTGAAGGTTGTCGAACTCGCGCGCGTTCTGGCCGGTCCGTGGGCCGGTCAGGTGCTTGCTGACCTCGGCGCGTCGCTCGTCAAGGTCGAAAGCCTAACCGGCGACGACACGCGCCAGTGGGGTCCGCCCTCGATCGACAACCACGATGGCACTCGCGACGCCGCGTATTTCCATTCCACCAATCGAGGCAAGCGCTCGATCGCCGTCGATCTGAGTCGGCCTGAAGGCCAGGCCATCGTCCGGAAGCTCGTGGTCGACGCCGATGTGCTCATCGAGAACTTCAAGCTCGGGGGCCTGCGGAAGTTCGGCCTCGACTACGAGAGCCTTCATCGCCTCAATCCGCGGCTCGTCTACTGCTCGATCACCGGCTTCGGCCAGGACGGCCCGTACGCCAGCCGTCCGGGGTACGACTTCATGATCCAGGGGATGGGCGGCATCATGGACCTGACCGGTGATCCGTCGGGAGAGCCGCAGAAAACGGGGGTCGCGTTCGCGGATCTCTTCACCGGCCTGTACGCTGTGATCGCGATCCAGGCGGCGCTGACCCACCGCGACACGGCTGGCGTCGGGCAATGGATCGACATGGCGCTGCTCGACACGCAGGTAGCGGTGCTCGCCAACCAGGCGCTCAACTATCTCGCCTCGGGCGATCCGCCGCGGCGGCTTGGCAACGCGCACCCGAACATCGTGCCGTATCAGCTCTTCCCCGTCGCGGACGGCAGCGTGAGCATCGGCGCGGGCAACGACCGTCAATTCCGCGCGTGTGTCGGCGTCCTGCGGCTCCCTCATCTCGCCGACGATCACCGCTACGCGACCAACGAGGCACGCGTGACCAACCGCGCGAGCCTCGCGGCGCTGATGTCGGTGGCCACCGCGACGTTCACGCGCGAAGCGCTGCTCGCCGCCCTGGAATCGGTCGGCGTGCCTGCCGGGCCCATCAACTCGGTGGCGGAGGTCTTCGCCGATCCGCAGGTCGTGCATCGGGGACTACGTCTCGACTTGCCGCGCGTGAGTGGTGGCACCGTGCCCAGCGTGAGGACGCCGATCCGGATGTCGGAGACGCCGCTCGCGTACGAGCGCGCGTCGCCCCGCCTCGGAGAGGACACGGCCGACATCCTCGCCGAACTGGGCTACGCGCCGACTGAAATCGAGCGACTGAAAGGTGATCGCGTGGTCGGTCTCGCGCCCGACTAGTTCAACCCCCGCGCCCGGATGGCTTGTCCAGCCGGGCGCGGGCTCGAGGTGCTAGAAGTCGAACTGCGCGCTGATCTTGAAGAACCGCGCCGACATGATCGACAACGGATCGAGATAGGTCGATCGCGGTGTCGTGGACGGCGGCGAGTAGGACCGTTGGAACACTTCGGTCGTATTCGCGTTGAACAGGTTGTAGATGTCGAAGTTGATCGCCGTCTTGGCGTTGCCAAACCTCAGGATCTTGCCGAATCGCAGATCAATCGAATTCAGACGATCGCCATACAGCTTGCCCGGCTCGACGATGTTCAGGAACTCGATGACATTTCCGCTGCTGAACGGCCGGTTCAGTGACGTGGTGTTGACGACGCCGGGGATGTTGAACGCCAGCACCTGGCCACCGAGGCTCTGGCTTTGCACGGACGGGAATTCGTTGCCGGGTACGCCACGCTTTTCAACGTTCCGCTGACCAGCACGTCGATCGTCGGGATCGTGTACGACGCCAGCCCCTTCACGTTCGTTGTCCATCCCGATTCGCGATGGCAGAACTGCTGCGGCCATTGCCCGAGGCCGCCGAGGAACGTGTCGAGGAACCCGCCCGTGCCCCCCCAGGGTCCGAAGATGTAGTACTCGGGATTCTCCGTGACCACGCCGCACGAGTCCTCGACGATGTTCCCCGTGCTGGTGCCGCCCTGGAGCGTGACGTTGCGCAGACGCGCGCTCACGGTCACGTCGACGCCGTTGAATTTGTTGTAGGCTCCTCCCACCTCGTTGGCGAACGTGAGCCGGTTTCGGATCTGCTGAACCTTGTCCGGCTTCACGTCACGGAACGTCAGCCCGTAGCCGCCACCGCCCGGCAATCGGCTATCCTGCGGCACGTTGAACACGAACGTGTCGAAATCGGCAGCTGTCCACGCATCGTTGACGGTGGCCGGCAGATTTCCCCAGCTCCGCCGGATGTAGTCGACCTGGAGCGAGACTCGTGGCGCGATTTCCTGCGTGATGCCAGCCGTCAGATCCCAGCTGTACTCCCGGGTGTTCCATCCGTCCACAAATGCGGGGTCAATCGAGTTCGCAGGGAGCGGCTTCCCAAAGAATGGATTCCCGAGGCCGCACTCGCCGTTAGCCCCCGTGTCCAGGAAGTTGCAATCGGGGACGTAGTTACCGCGGCGAGGATCACCGGCTGGATACGTGAAGTCGTTCCAGCCTCTCTGGTCCGTGCTCTGGAAGAGCGTGATCCCGGCTGGGCTGAAATTCGCCCACTCGTCGACGGTGTTGAACGTCGTCACGTACCGCCCCATGAAGAACTTGAGCGCCGTCTTGCCGTTCCCGAACACGTCGTATGACGCGCCGAACCGAGGCATCAGGTCCTTCTGATTGAGCGGGCCATCCGTGGCCGGGAAGATCACAGCCGTGGGCAGGAAGCGGTTTGGACCCATCCGCTGCTCGGGGAAGTAGTCGCCCAAATGCTCGAAGCGGAGCGCGCCTTGCACCGAGAGACGATTGAGCGTCCAGCGATCCTGCGCATAGAACGCGTACATGGTCTGCTGCTGTTCCTGCTCCGATGCGTGCTCGGCGTACGCGTTCACTTGAGCGGGAACGCCGTCCGTGAAGGTGTACCTGAGCAGGGAGTTGTTATAGAAGTTCGCGGGGAAGGTCGACATGTTGTGGTGGTAGCGGAAACCGACCTTCATCGAGTGCGACCCGGTAATGTACGAGACAGCCCCTTGGAAGACGTTCGTCAATCCAATGTGGTTAGACCACGCCCCCTGGCCGAGACCGACCGGCGCACGGTAGTTGATATTCGGATAGCGGCCCCCGGTCTCCTGCACAGGAATCATGGTCGTGTCGTAGGAATTCTTCTGACGGCTGCCCCACCAGAAGTAGGGCCCAAACTGCATGTTGGCTTCGAGCAGCACGCGATTGGTGTACGGCGACGTCCAGCTCAATTGCGTCAGCATGCTCGGGTGGTTTTCGTTGGTCGCCGTCGCCTCGGGCGAGGTGATCTGGCCCCCGAAGCCGAGCCCGGTACCGTCGCCGCCCGCGTCGCAGTACAGGCAGTGGTACTGGACGCTCGTCCAGAAGCTGAACTTGTTGCGCGGCGTCACCTGCCACGTGATCCGCGCCGAGCCGTTGTTCCAGTTGCCGTCGGCGATCGCTTGCTCGGTGAGGACCGGGTCATAGGTCCACTTCGTCGGATCGCCGGCATTCCGGTTGACCCACATGCTGGCGACATTCTGCCGGCTGACCTGGTAGCGGTAGGTCCCGAAGAACCACAGCTTGTCGCGGACGATCGGACCGCCGAACGACGGGTTGATGTCCCACAGCTTCCCGATCGAGTTCACGGCGGTGAGCCCCTTGGCAGTGATCTCGGGCGTGAGGTTGCTGCCCTGAAAAGAGTCACCCGTGCCACTGATGAAGAAGCTGCCGGAGAAGTTGTTGCCGCCTTGCTTGGGGATGATGTTCATCTGCGGGCCGCCTGTTGTGGACTCGCCAAGCCCGCCGCTCAGGCTGAACACCACTTCCTGCGCGTTGCCGACCTCGGGCACGTAGCCCGACACGCCCATCCCCTGGTAGCCGCCGCTCATGCCGTCAACGAGAACCTGCCCCTCGTTGCGACGCCCGCCATGAATCTGGAACACGCTGTAGAGGGCGGGATTGGACCCTGAGAAGTCGTTCTGCTGAACGTTGATGGCCGGAACGAGATGCGTGAAGGCGGAGTAGTTTCGGGACGATGGAATCTCGGTGAGCGTCTGTCCGCTGATCACCTGCTGGTTGCGCGTGCTCGTCACATCGACGATCGGCGCCTCGCCGCTCACGGTAATCGTCTCCGCGACGCCTCCGACTCTCATATCGGCGTTCACGCTGGCGATGAAGCTGCCACTGAGCTCGATACCTTCGCGCTTGACCGTGCTGAACCCTGCCAGCGAAAACGTCACGGTATAGGTGCCCGGCCTCAGATCCTCAATCGCGTACTGGCCGGTGCCGTTCGAGGTCACTGACCGCGTCTTCTCGATGAGCGCCGGACTCGACGCTTCGATCGTGACACCAGGTAATACGGCACCCGATGCGTCCTTGACATTGCCCACGATCGACGCCTGAGCGTAGGCGGCGACAGGAATCACGACCAGCGACGTCAGGAAAACGATCGTCTTCACACATCTGAGCATTGTGAGCCTCCGGAAACGACCAACACCAAGGTGTTCGCTGTGCGAAATTTAGTTTCGCCAGCCGACTGAGGGTATACCCCTCGTCCGACAGGATGTCAATGCGAGGGTTCACTCCTGATCGATCAGCTGGCTACTGAAATTACAGACTGTCTTGTGTCTGGCTCCTCTCTTTCTCGTTCCTCCACTTCCGAATCCAGGAATCCGAAATCGTTTTATTCGAGTCTTTGGATTTGAGGGCCGAGCCAAATCTGTAAGTGATTGAATCTACACGCCAGAACAATCCTGCTAAAGCGGCCGGCTAATTGCTTTGCATTATCTGTTTGTCGCTCTGGTATAGTGCACGGCGCTCGTACCCGCATGTGACGAACGGCGAGCGAGATCCACTAACGAAGGAGAAACGACGATGCGCAATCTGGCGAAGGCTGCATTTCTTGCGGCCATCGTGCTGTTCCCTGCACTGACACACGCGCAGTCCCTCACGGGAGTGGTGCGCGACCCGTCGGGTGCCGTTCTACCGGGTGTAACGGTCGAAGCGGCCAGTCCAGCCCTGATTGAAAAGGTGCGCTCGGTCGTCAGCGACGGCGCGGGCCAGTACCCGTCTGGAGAGCCTGGCTCCCGGCATCTACTCGGTCACTTATACGCTACCTGGCTTCAACGTCGTCAAGCGCGACGGTGTTGAGGTGACGACGGGCGTGACCGTTACCCTCAACGCAGAGATGCGCGTCGGCGGAATTCAAGAGACCATCACGGTTTCGGGCGAAACACCGGTCGTGGACGTGCAGAGCAGCACGCGAACGCAGCGCGTGCTCAGCGCCGAAGTCCTGGCGGCTCTGCCAGCGTCTCGCGGCTACGGCAACCTGCTGGCGGTGACTGGCGGCGTTCAGGCCAACGGCGCGCAGGGCGGCATCAACCCGGGGATGATCTTCTTTACCTCGCGCGGTGGCCGCAGCAACGAGGGCACTGTGCAGATCGACGGCATGAACGTGGGCTCGGCCTTCAACGGCGGCGGCGTGGCGGGTTTCGGATACGACACCGGCAACGCCCAGGAGGTGCAGCTCACCGTGGCTGGCGGGCTCGGCGAGGCCGACCGTGGCGGGCCGCAGTTCAACATCATCCCCAAGACCGGCGGCAACACCTTCGCCGGCAGCTACTTCGGCAACCTGGCCGGGGCATGGTCGCAGTCCAACAATGTCGACGACCAGCTGCGGTCGTTCGGTATCCCCAGCCCCACCAAGATCATCCGGAACTGGGATACGAGCTTCTCTATGGGCGGGCCCATCAAGCGGGACCGGGTGTGGTTCTACGCTACGGCTCGCACCATCGGCGAATACACCGACATCGCCGGACGTTTCGGGAACCTGAACGCGGGCAACCCGACGAACTGGGCCTACGTCGTTGACCCCAGCATCACGTCGCGCACGGTCGGCAGCCGGAAAAACCTCGCGGGGCGCGTCACGGCACAGCTCTCGCAGCGGAACAAGATCAGCGCCTCCTTCGACCGTCAGTTTGTCTGCAACGGCAGCTCGTACTCCGTGGACGCTGAGCAGTGCCGCGTGCGCGGCGACGACTGGATGGGGGTGTACGGGTTCGGCACGTGGTCGCCGGAGTCTACCCAGAGCCAGGAGGGCCAGGACCACGTCATGCAGTTCTCGTACACCGCGCCGGTGACCAACAAGCTCCTGTTGGAAGCCGCCGCCTCGCAGTTCTTGAGCGACTGGAACCCGACCGCGCCCGCCGGTGCGCTCGACCAGGAGCCGTTCATCCCCGTGCAGGAGCGGAGCCTGGCAGGCGGCGTGCCGGTGCCCAACATGGTCTACCACGGCTACGCCGGGCTGAACAACAACCACCAGACGCACAACGTGTGGCGGGCGTCGGTCGCCTACGTGACCGGCGCGCACAGCGTGAAGGCGGGCTATCAGGGGGCCTATGAAGTCACCGACATCTTCGGCGACTTCGCGCAGCACGGGCTGCAGTACCGCTTCAACGCCGGCGTGCCCGACCAGATCACGCAGCGCATCACGCCGTGGCGGCAGGCCAACCGCACTCGCTGGGACGCCTTCTACGTGCAGGACCAGTGGACGCACAACCGGCTCACGCTCCAGGGCGCGCTGCGCTACGAGAAGGCGTGGAGCTTCTTCCCGGAGGGGTTGAACGGTCTGCGGGGCGACAGCCGGTTCGGCGGCCCGAAGCGGACGCTGGACCGCGCCGACGGCGTGACCGGCTACAACGACATAGCGCCGCGCATGGGCCTGGCCTACGACGTGTTCGGCAACGGCAAGACGGCCATCAAGACGAACCTGTCGAAGTACTGGCAGTATGCCGCCAACGATGGCGTGTATATCGGGACCAACCCGGCCTCGACCTTCGCGCAGACGGCGAACCGCGCGTGGACCGACGCCAACCGCAACTTCGTGCCCGAGTGCGACCTGAACATCGCGGCGGCCAACGGCGAGTGTGGTGGCCTGGACAACTCCCTCTTCTTCGGGCTCCGGGACAGTGGATCCGTGCGCAGGTACGGCCTCCGTGGTCAGCCCCGACCTGCTGAGTGGCTGGGGTGTGCGACCCTTTGACTGGCAGTTCGGTGCGTCGGTGCAGCAGCAGGTGCTGCCGCGCATGTCGGTCGAGTTCGGCTACAGCCGCCGGTCGTGGGGGAACTTCACAGTCACCGACAACCGGGCCATCGGACCGGCGGACTTCGATCAGTACCGGTTCACGGTGCCGACGCACCCAGATCTCCCCACGAGCGGCCAGACGCTGAACTATCTGCTGCTGAAGCCGACGTCATTCGGCCGGGTGGACAACTACCTGACGCTGGCCGACGACTACGCCGGCCAGACGGCCTACTGGCAGGGCCTGGAGATGACGGTGAACGCGCGGATGAACAACGGCCTGACGGTGCAGGGCGGGTTCACGACCGGCGGCGGCGTCCGCGATTTGTGCGAGCTGGCCGGGAAGCTCCCGGAGCTATACATACAGCCGGTGGGCTCGGTGCTCTACCAAAAGGACGCGGCGGCGTGCCGCGTCGAGGAGCCGTGGCTGTGGGCGTGGCGAGGGCTGGCGAACTACATCGTGCCGAAGATCGACGTGCAGATCAGCGGCCTCATGCGGTCGCAGCCCAACCTTGCGGCCACCAACGACCCGGCCTCGAACGGCCTGTCGATGAGCGCCTACTACTTCGAGCCGGCGGCGAGGGTCGTTGCCCAACTGGGGTACGGCCTCGCGGGCGGCGCGCCGACTGCGACGCTGGACATGGCGCGTCTCGGCGACGTCTATCCTGAGCGCATCCACGCCGTGGACATGCGCGTCTCGAAGGTCCTGCACTTCGGCCGCTTCCGCGCCAACGTGGGCTTCGACCTCTACAACCTGTTCAACGCCAACATGGGTGTCTTCCAGACCGCCACAGCGGGTTTCAACCCGAACTTCGGGACCGACGGCTCCACGTGGCTGCGTCCGAACGCCATCCTCAATCCGCGGTACGCACGCTTCAACGCGACGGTCGACTTCTAGGCTCGTAGGGCGGGTCCTGCCTTTCGGACCTGCCCACTTCTTTCGCCGGGGGCCAGAATCCGGGCCCCGGCCTACAAGTAAAGAGACGGCGGGCCCCACTTGGTGGGGCCCGCCGTTTTCTTGTACGCTCGACCTTGCATGGAGAGACGAGCCCTCGGTGTGGTGCTCGGGCTCGTGGTCGCCGTGGCGTGCGGCGCTCCAGGCCCGTCAACTTCGACAGCACCGCCGCGGCCGACTCCGCTCCGCGACGTCACGCTTCCGGACCTCTCGAGAGTCGACGCCTCGGTGCAGACGCAGCTGCGCGAGCGCTACGCCGCGATCACCGACGCACTCAAGCGGCCCGACGCGACGAGTGCTGACAAGAGCTCAGCGTTCGGCGCCGTCGCGGTGCTCCTGCACGCGGGCCAGGACCTACGACGCGGCCGAGCCCGCCTATCTGAACGCCCAGGATCTGACGCCGGACGATCCCCGCTGGCCGTACTTCCTGGCCCATCTCTACAAGAGTCGGGGCGAAACGGCCAAGGCGCTGGCGGCATTCACCCGTGCACTCGACCTGCGGCCCAATGACGCCGCCACGCTCATCTGGCTGGGCCGTCTCTATCTGGACCAGGGACAGACGGATCAGGCCGAGCCGCTCTTCGAGCGGGCCCGCGCCGTCCAGCCGCGGTCCGTGGCCGTGCTGGCCGGACTCGGCCAGGCGGCGCTGGCGCGGCGCGACTTTCCTCGAGCCGTCAGCGTGCTCGAGGAAGCGCTCACCATCGATCCAAAAGCGGCAAGCATCCATTCGACGCTCGCGCTGGCTTACCGCGGCCTGGGCAATACGCAAAAGGCCGAAGCGCACCTGGGGCAGTGGCGCAACACCGAAATCCTGGTGCCTGACCCCTTGCGTCAGGAGCTCGACCAGGCGCTTCAGAGCGGCCTCTCGTTCGAACTGCGCGGCGTGCGTGCCCTGGACAAGCGCGACTTTAAGGCGGCCGCCGACTTCTTCAAACAAGGCGTGGCGCTCACCCCAGGAAACACCATGTTGGGACGGTCGCTGCGTCACAAGCTGGGAACGACGCTCTATCTAAGCGGGGACGTACGCGGCGCAGTCCAGCTGTTCGAGGAAACCGTCCGGTTGGCGCCGTCAGACGGGCCGGACGCGACGGCCGCCAACGCCCACTACAGCCTGGGTGTGCTCATGGCCTCGGCGGGGAGGCAGCAGGAGGCCATCGAGCATCTCGGTGCGGCAGTGCATTTCAACCCCAACTATCCCGCGGCACTGCAGGCGCTCGGTGACGCGCTGCGCCGCAACGGCCAGACGGCGGCCTCGATGGCCCAGTATGCGGAGTTGCTCAAAATCAACCCGCGGGCCGCCGACGCCCGATTCGGCTACGCGATGGCCCTCGTTCGCGAGCGCCGGTACCGTGAGGCGAGGGACTGGCTCGAGGAGGCCGTTCGGTTTCACCCCGATCGGTCGGATCTCAAGCACGCCTCGGCCCGCTTGATGGCCGCGTCTCCCGACGACTCGATTCGCGACGGGCGGCGGGCTCTGGCGCTGGTCGAAGAGCTCATCTCGGGCAACAAGAGCACCCTACTGGGCGAGACCATGGCGATGGCGCTCGCGGAACTTGGCCGGTTCGATGAGGCGGTTCAGATCCAGCGCAACGTGATGGGCGCGGCCAAGAATGCCGGCCTTTCGCAGGACGTCCGGCGGATGTCGGCTAACTTACGGTTGTACGAGCGAAAGCAGCCGTGCCGAGTGCCATGGACAGACGACGACCAGGTGCACCAGCCGGGTCCCCCGGTCGATCAGAAACTGAATACGGTCCTGCCGCCCGCGAGATCCAGACAAGATTGACGAGCGAGATCCTGGTGGACCTCAACGCAGCCGCACCTCAGACACCAGCACGGTCGATCGCGGTCGTGCTCTTGTTCGCGGCGACGATGTTTCTCAGCGCTTTCCTCCTGTTCGTCGCGCAGCCCATCGTCGCGAAAACCGTGTTGCCAACGCTTGGTGGCGCACCGATGGTTTGGAACACGTGCGTGGTGTTCTTCCAAGTCGTGCTGCTCGCAGGCTACGCCTACGCACACGTCGCCAGCACGTGGCTGGGGCCGCGGCGCTATGCAGTCGTCCATGCGGTTCTTCTCACGTTGCCGCTCCTTGTACTGCCTTTTTCGACGCAGGTCGGCACCCCACCGCCTGACGCAATGCCCATCGGCTGGCTGCTCCTTCAGCTTCTCGCGTTGATCGGTTTGCCGTTCCTTGTCCTTTCCACGACCACAGTTGTCGTCCAGAGCTGGTTTTCAACAACTCACTATCGGGTCGCACGTGACCCGTATTTTCTCTTCGCTGCCAGCAACATGGGGAGCCTGCTCGGGCTGATCGCCTACCCCATCGTCGTCGAGCCGATGCTGCGTCTACGTGAGCAGAGCCGTATCTGGAGCCTCGTGTATGCGGTCTTCGTCTTGGCGACCTCCATGTGTGCGGTCGTCGTATGGCGGAATGGTGCATCTGTCGAAGAGAAGCGGCGAGCGATGGCTGATCAAGGGGCCGAGAGTGCGGATAGGACAGCCCCCGTATCGGCGCTGCGACGGGCGAGATGGATAGCCCTGTCGTTCATTCCGTCCAGCATGATGCTCGCCGTCACCAGCTACTTTTCGACCGACATCGCCGCGGTGCCGCTCCTGTGGATCGTTCCGCTGTCGTTGTATTTGCTCACGCTCGTCTTGGCATTTGGTTCTCGATCTCAAGCCACCAGCGTGATCGCCGACCGCGGTCTGCCGCTGCTGGTCATCCCAATCGCCTTGCTGATGATCGCCCAAGCCCAGATGGCGCTATGGTTGCTCGTTCCGCTTCACCTGGCCGCTTTTGCGCTGGTCAGTCTCTTCCACCACAGCGAGCTCGCACGCGACCGACCACCGCCTTCGTCTTTGACAGAGTTCTATTTCTGGTTGGCTTTCGGCGGGATGCTTGGGGCGATGTTCAATACGCTGGCCGCGCCGCTTCTATTCAAAGGCGTTGTCGAGTATCCCCTGATCCTCGTGCTCGCTTGTCTGTTCCGTAAGGGTGCAGGAACGGAGGCGGAACGCCCGAGCCTCCGTTCGCTCGATGTGATCGCGCCGCTCGCAGTCGGCTTGCTCACGGCCGGACTGCTCGCCATCGCGCGCTCCTTCGGCAACGATCCACAGGTGATCGCCGCCGTGTTGGCCCCGCCGGCGTTCGTGTCCTTCAGTCAGTCGCGCCGCCCGATCCGATTCGCACTGTGTCTTGGCGTGATGCTGCTAGCAGGTTCGTTGGGCAGTGACGTTCGCGGACGAACGGTCCACATCGAACGGACGTTCTTCGGTGTGTATCGCGTGAGCATCGACGCCAGTGGAAGCTATCGCTCGCTCTTCCATGGGACGACGCTGCATGGGATGCAAGCGATCGATCCGGCGCGTCGGCATGAACCCCTTAGCTACTACCATCGGACGGGTCCATTCGGGCAGGCGTTCTCACAACTGCCGAATGTCACGCAGGCGTCAGACATCGCTGTTGTGGGGCTTGGCATTGGGTCACTCGCCAGCTATGTGATGCCCGGACAACGTTGGACGTTCTATGAACTTGATCGCGCCGTTGAGCGGATGGCGAGAACGACCGAGTACTTCACCTACTTGCGTGATTGTGGAGATCAATGCGGAGTGGTGCTTGGTGACGCACGCGTCTCGTTGGCAGATGCGCGACCGAATCAGTATGGCCTCATTGTGATCGACGCGTTCAGTTCAGACGCGGTCCCCCTTCATCTGCTGACGCGGGAGGCCTTCACGCTGTATCTGTCACGGCTTGCGCCACGGGGAGTGCTGGCGCTGCACATATCGAACCGACATCTGTCGCTTGGCTCGGTGATCACGCGTCTTGCGCAAGTTCACGGCCTGATCGCGATCGAGCAACAGGAGCTGGTCGCGGACGAGGCCTCGTCCGGCGGGAAGAGGTCGTCTGACTGGGTCGTGATGGCTGCGAACGCTGCCGATCTCGGTCCGCTCCCTGCCGACGCTCGGTGGAAGATTCCCGTTGTCTCGGCCTCAACGCCGCTCTGGACAGACGACTCCTCAAGTATCCTGAGCGTGTTGCGCTACCGTTGATCTTCTCCTGTAGGGCACGTCCTTTCGGACGTGCCAGGCGTAGTGTGAGTCGAATCCCTGACGGGATGCTGACCCCTTCAGGGCAAGTTGCCAGTCAGTTCTTTGTACATCCGCCGCACCGTTACTTCTCGCTGTGCAGCGTACGTCGGCAGCTTCTCGTATTGTTGGAGTTTCACCGCGGCTACCGCCTGATCTTCGGTCGCTCCTCTGGCAGTCTGATCCTGGATAGCGTCTCGTGCGTCAATGAGCAGTTGTCGCATCCGGTGTAGACTCGCGCGCGTTCCCCTCGGGTCCTCTGGAATGAGACCATGACCCGGCACGAAGATATCGGCTCCAAGCGCCTCAATTGCATCCAGCACTCGCAGCCAGGAGACCCCGTACCCCTGCGCCATGTTTGGAAATTCCTCCGAAAAAAACACTTCGCTGAGATACGCGATCCGGTCTTGCGGGACAAAGACGATGCTGTCTCCTCGCGTGTGAGCCGGGCCGAAATAGAGAATCTGAATTTCCTTGGCGCCCACGTGGAGGGTCACGCGGTCGCGAAAGGTCTCAGTCGGCAGCCTTGCCCGCTGTTCTTCCGCGGACGCGCCACCCCGTTTCATCTGGTCCAGAAGACCGGCCCGGTAGTTCTCGTGCCCGATCTTGAACACGTCCCCGTAGGCGATGTTGCCCTTGCTGAACGGATCGTGGAAAGAAGACGAAACAAGGTAGCGAACGGGTTGCTTGATGGTGCTGGAAATCGTCGCTCGCTCCGCGCGAGCGATTGCTTCTGAATCCAAGGCGTCAACAACCAGTGCGCCTTCGTCCGTGACAATTATTCCGCTGCTGAAGATCCTGCCTGCGTTGGTCGTGGAGTAGACATAGTGACCAGGAATAAGCTGTCTCAAACTTCCGGAACTGGCAGTCTGGGCGGCTGAGGGCGCCTGCGAGGCAGCGGGGGTCCGCTCCTGTGCCGACACAAGCAGGATCGAAGGCAAAATACTGAGAAGGATCACTGCTCCTTTCATCAGCGCGCGCAGCCTTTCTTCGTTTCCTCGAATCCGTCGAACAGCCGGGTAGCGTTGGCGCCCGCGAGCGTCTCCAACCGGTGCGGCTGGCCTTTTTCGACTGTGTAGCGAGCGACGGCGCCCTTCGAGCGAAGAAACTCGGCTTCTCGCTTCATCTCGTCGTGCCACATGTACTGATCGGTTTCACCGACGTACATGAACACACACATATTCGAGATGGCTTGAAGCTTGGCGGGAGTCGGCTGCCACATGTAACCCGGGAAAGCGGTGACCGAGACGAAGTACTGCGGACTGGCAGCCGCTACGTGAAACGCCGCGATTCCACCGTTCGAGGGTCCCGCGATGTGAAACTTCGCATCCTGGATCTTGTAGTCGGCCAAGATGATCTTCAGGAACTCCGGAAAAATCCGAGCGCCATTCTCGAAGAACAGCTCACCGTCCGGTGCCGCGGGCGCGACGACAATATACCCGCGCTTCTCGGCTTCGGCTCGGAAATTGCGACTCAAGATGCCATCAACGGTGTTCATCGTCTGCGGGCCGCCGCCGAGCGCGATGATTCCTGGATAGGCCTTCGCGGCGTCGTAGCCACTCGGTAGCACGATCTTGTAATGAACCGTGACGCCGCCCACCTTCCTCGTTTTTTCCAGCACGTCCGCCTGCGCCGGTAACGCGACGAGGGCGAGCACCGAGACTGCGGCAAGTGCCGACGGGATCCGGGTGAAGATCGAGGCCTTCATCAAGGACGCTCCTTTTCTTGAAACCATCGCTCGGTTCATTACGCGCCAAATTGACGCAGGTGATGATCGAGGTGCTTGTGCATGAGACGGCCCCACTCATCCCCGCTCAGCTCGAGGTCGTCAGTCCCAGCGACCGATGGTCGTTCCGTCCGAGAATTTGGCGCCGATGAAACCCCCGGCCGCGGTTCCGTCCTTCATCGGGTTGAATCTGACCGTCACAACGTCACCGGGCTTGAACGTCGTGCTCCGCCATCCCCGGCGCGAGAGCGTATTCGGACTGCCGCCTTCGAGGCTCCACTCCTTCATGACGCCCTTGTCGTCGGCGACGACTTGAATCCAGATGTGCGGGTTCGACCACTGCATCTCCTTGACCGTGGCCTTCAGCTCGAGGACCTTGTCCGCGTCGAACATGGCACCCGAATGATGAGCGAGCACAAACGGCGTGGGAGTCAGGAAGCCTGTTGCGAATAGCAGTGCCAAGAGCCACATTGATCTCATGCGAACACCTCTCCGGGTCAGTCGACGACTTTGTCAATCGGCTTTCCATCGGGGCCAAGCGTCAGTGTTCTTCCCCCGGTGGTAATCGGATTGCGATTGTTTTCGGCGCACGCATAGTCCCACGCCCAAGTTCCTGCAGGTTGCTTGCGATAGCGCTTCGTCACGCGCCAGGGCGCCTTGAGCGCTTTGGGATCCTCGATGACCATCTGCGCTTCGAGCGTCATCGCATCAACCTTTCGCAGCCGCGTCGTCACGCGGCTCGCCTCGCTCAGCACGAGTCCCGTTCGGTCGAGGATCACGTCTTTCCCACTGAAGCCCTTGAGGCTGATGGTCGTGAAGACGAGCGTGTCGCCCTCCCAGTGCCCGACCGACGCGCCGGTATAGGTCGGCCAGAGGTCTTCGGCAGCCGGGTGTTTCCGGCCATCGGTATACACACGCAGGACGTTCGGCCCGGTCTCGGAGACGACGAAGACCTTTTCAGGGGTCACTGCGAATTCATAGACGTCGGGGACATTCATCAGGCGCGGAAAGCCGTGAGGCGTGCCGCACGTGCTAACCGGATCGGGAAGTGTGCCCTGCTTCACGAGCTCGATATGCTTTCGGTACAGCGCTTCCCACTCGTCGTTGTATGGCGGAGACTCTCTGACGCCCGCCTCGCCGGCCCGGCCGTTTCGTGGCTGCACCGTGGCCGGATCGAAGACGGTTGGTCCTTCCATCACCCATGCGCCGCTCCAATCGGGAAGCGACACCGGCGTGGAGGCGGACTGACCGTGCACGACACCCAACATCAAGCCACACAAAGTTCCTACACATACCGGCGTTGTCAGCCTCATGACCCCCTCCGTGCCTTCTTTACGCCGCGACGGACACCTGTATATTGCCCTTTGTCGCTCGAAGCAACGAAATCGATTCCGCAACAGCATAGCGCCGAGTTCTCTGCGCCGCTTGGCGGCGGGGGCTGACCCCTCGAGCGAGGCATAATACCGACGCCCATGTTGAGCAGACTTCTGTTTGTTGGGTGCCTCCAGTTTATGGAGCTCGAGATTGTGGAAGACACGCGCGAGAGTAGATGCCTGGTTCTCCATCGTTGATTGGGCGCCGAATCGGCGTGTACCAGGTGCACTCGTTGCTGGGTGTCGGCGGGATGGGCGAGGTCTATCGTGCCCGCGATACGAAGCTCGAGCGGGACGTGGCCATCAAGATCCTGCCGCACGGCGTTGCCGGCGACCCAGACCGTATGGCCCGTTTCGAGCGAGAGGCGCGCGTCCTGGCCTCCTTGAACCATCCCCACATCGGTGCCATCTACGGATTCGAAGACGGATCGACGACCGACGGCCAGCGTGTGTCAGCGCTCGTGCTGGAGCTGATTGAGGGGGATACGCTTGCCGACCGATTGAGCCGCGGTGCGATCCCGATACCCGAAACCCTGGAGATTGCGCGACAGATCTCGGCGGCGCTTGATGCCGCCCACCAACGCGGCATCATCCATCGCGACCTCAAACCCGCGAACGTGAAGGTGACGCCGGCCGGTGTGGTCAAGGTGTTGGACTTTGGCCTCGCCAAGACGGCGGCACCCGACGTTCAGGATCGCGACGTCACGCATACCCGGATGCAGATGGCGGGTACGCAAGAGGGCGTGGTGTTCGGTACCGCGCCATATATGAGCCCCGAGCAGGCGCGCGGCCAGCCCCTGGACAAGCGTACGGACATCTGGGCCTTCGGATGTGTGCTGTACGAAATGCTGAGTGGGCGCCGCGCATTTGCCGGCGCCACCATCTCGGACACCATCGCCGCCATCCTGCAAGGCGAAGCCGACTGGAGCGCGCTTCCACTCTCGACGCCTCCAGGCGTCCTTCGTTTGACGAAGCGCTGTCTCGAAAAGGATCCCGAACGGCGGCTGCGCGATCTCGGTGACGCGGACCTGGCGCTCGACGTTGCCCCAGGCCTCGCTGCCCCGAACAGGTACCCACGCTGGAGGGTATGGACGGCGACGATAGCCGCTGCGGTCGTGGTCGGGACGCTCGCCGTTCTCGCCTTTACGCGGCCGCGCATCGCTCCATCGCCGCCAGCCCCGACGGTGCGATTCCAAATTCCGGCCCCGGTCACCCTCACCGAGTCCGGCACGTTCTCCCTGTCACCAGACGGCCGTCATCTCGTGTTCGGCGGCTCCGACGCCAAGGGGATTCTTAAGTTGTGGATACGGAGCCTCGACTCGCTGGAAACGACCCCAATTCAGGGTTCGGAAACGGAACGGGAAAGCATCAATTTCATGCCGCCGCTTATCTGGTCGCCGGACGGTCGCGTGATCGCGTTCTTTACGTTAAGAGGGATCAAACGAATGGACCGGACTGGTGGTCTGCCTCGAGCGGTCTGCGAGGTGCCCGGCGTCGGCGTCGGCGGGGCCTGGAGTACAGGGATGTGATCCTCGTCGGCAACTCCAGCGGCGGTCTCGTGCGATGCCCTGCCGGAGGCGGCCCCGCGACACCCGCGACGGCCCTGAATCCTTCGTTGAAGGATGCGGCCCATATGTTTCCAGTCTTTCTGCCCGACAACCGTCACTTCGTGTACCTGCGTGTGTCGCGGGTCGATCCTTCACAGAGCGGTTTGTATGTCGGAGATCTCGAGACGCCCGCAGACCGTCAAAGCACGGAGCGATTGGTCGAAACCCCGTTCGGCGGCGGTTATGTGCCCGGTCCTGCAAGCGAGGGCCACGTGTTGTTTGTCCGAGATGACACGCTGATGGCGCTGCGCTTCGATGCCGAACGGAGGGTCGCGATCGGTGAGCCGGCGACGCTGGCGACGGGTGTCGGCTCTTTCCGGGATGGCGCATTCTTTTTCGCATCCGGCAATGCCCTGGTTTACCGAGAGGCCGTCCCGCAATTTCAACTCACATGGCTCGACCGCCGAGGCGCGACGAAGGGCTTGGTTGGCGAGCCGGCGGAATTGGGAGGCGCCACGCTGTCGCCCGACGCGACGCGCGTCGCCACGTGGCGTCTGAGCCTGGGCCGCTCGTCCCGCGAGTTGTGGCTCGTTGATGTCGTGCGCAACACCAGCACGCGCTTCCCGACCGATCCCGAAGGAGATATGCCGGCATGGTCCGCGGACGGAGAGGATCTGTACTTTCTTTGGGTACCCGCGGCGCCAGTCTCAACCGCAAGGCGGTTGACGGCAATCGTCCGGCTGAAATGTTGCGGCGTCAGGGCACGAGTGACGGCCCCCTGTTGGCAGGAGGCCTCACCATGGACTCGACTCCGGACGGGCAGTTCCTCGTGTTCCCCCTCGAAGGCAACAAGACAGGGATCGACCTCTGGCTGCAGCCTCTTGTCGCAGGCGCCAAAGCGATACCGTTCATTCAGCAGGACTTCGATCAAAGTGACGGGCGGCCGTCACCGGACGGCCGATGGCTGGCGTACGTGTCGAACGAGTCTGGTGCGAACGAAGTGTTCCTGTCTCCGCTGACAAGAGATCCAGCCACTGGCGTCCCGGTTGCTGGTTCGAAAGTGCTCGTCTCGAGCGGCGGCGGCATTTCGCCGCGCTGGAGGAAGGACGGCCGGGAATTGTTTTATCAATCCAGAGGAGCCGTGATGGCCGTCACCGTTGACGGCGCGTCGGCCGGCAAGCCCACCGAGCTCTTTCCTGCGCCGGGCATCCAAGCAGATTGGAGTGTGAGCGCCGACGGTCAGCGCTTCCTTGTCGCCGTGCCTAGTCGCCAAAGTGCTCCCGCATTTACCGTGGTCGTCAATTGGCAGGCGACGCTCAAGCGCTGACCAGACTCCGATACTCCTGACAGAAGCCAACATGACCGCACAGAGCGATCGCACCCGACGTTCGTTCGTGATGGAAGAAGCCGTCGCGATCCTGGCGCGAACGCCGGCGACACTCGACGCTTTGCTGCGCGGCCTTCCGGACGGCTGGATCGTGGCGCACGAAGGCGGCGAAACGTGGAGCCCGTTCGATATCATGGGACACCTGATCCATGGCGAGCGAACTGACTGGGTGCCGCGCGCCAAGATCATCCTGGAGCACGGCGAGGCGCGGGCGTTCGACACGTTCGATCGCTTCGCGCAATTTGCGTTGTCGAAAGAACGAACGCTCGCCAGCCTGCTCGACGAGTTCGCGAAGCTGCGCCAGGAAAGCCTCCGCGATCTCGCCGCGCTGAACTTGACCGACGCGCACCTCGACCGTCGCGGCAGGCACCCTGAGCTCGGCCTCGTGACGTTACGCCAGCTCCTGGCCACATGGGTGGCGCACGATCTCGATCATGTGGTGCAGATCTCGCGAGTGCTGGCCCGGCAGTACTCGGACGAAGTCGGCCCCTGGCGAGCGTATCTACGGATCGTCAGCGGATCGCAGGGCTGATGCGAGTTCATTTGGATACGTTACGGGAACAAAGAAGAATGCTGCGATCTCCTTTTTACAGGTAGCGGCTTCCGGCCCTGTGCCATTGCTGTGCACGCCTGCAGGCAGTTTTCCGTTAAACCTCTGTCGTCAACACGCTGCAGGCAGTGGCTGATGACAACGGAGACCCACGATCCAGGGGTAGGGGCTCACGACATGTCGTGGCTGCCCGCGCGCAATCATCACGGGCACCATGTGCTAATTTGACACACAGTCGCGGCGATGGTATCTGAGATACCGCGCGACGATTTTTGGTGTGGCTCGGCGTCCCAGCGCCGGCTCCCCCTTCCATCGCGGTTGAGAAGGGGTCGTGATTGGCTCGCGCGACTTTAGCACCCGCAGACCGATTAGAAGGTTGCATGCCAGCAGGGTGTGAAGCTGGCATTCTGAGATGTAGATGTCGCTGCAGACTGGCTCACGTCTGATCCACCGCGCGCTGTCGGCCATCGCGCTGGCGCTCGTATGTTCGGACGTCTGGGCTCAGTCGCTGCCGCCCCGAACCGTGCTCACGGTGCATTGGGGCACCGAGGATTTTCCGACCAATCCGGTGGAGGATGCCGGCATTCGGGACGCCGTGCTCTCTGGCTCCGATGCAGGAATTGACTACTACGCGGAATACCTGGAGTCGGAAAGCTTTCCCGAAGAAGAGGCGTCGCTGGCGCTGCGTGATTACATTCACCGCAAGTACCAGGGCCGGCGAATCGACGTGGTGATCGCGGCCACTGACGTCGCGTTGCAGTTCGTGCTCCGTTTTCGCGGTGAGCTGTTTCCCGACGCGCCGATCGTCTACCGCGGAATCGTAGCGGCGGATGCGACGCTTCGCAACGCGGGTGCCGGACTGACGGGAGTATGGGTCGGCGGCGGGCTGAACGAGACCTTGGAGCTTGCGTTGAAACTGCACCCGTTGACCGAACGTGTGTTCGTCGTCGCGCACGCCCGGAACATCAGCCTGCAGGACTCCATGCAAACCGAGTTCGGTGCGGTTGCGCAGGGGGTCGCGATCACGTTCATCACCGAGGAGTCTCTGCCGCGCATGATCGCCGCCGTCAAGGCCGTTCCCCCGCGCAGTGTCATTCTGTACGTCCGCTATTCGCGAAATGTTCCCGGGCATGTCTTGATACCGTCGGAGGCCGCGCGCCTCGTGGCCGAGGCCTCTCCCGTGCCCGTCTACGGTATCTCGAACGCATATATCGGGTCCGGAGTCGTCGGCGGCATGGTCTACCTCACACGAGAGCTCGGAACTCGCATGGGAGAGATGGCGCGTCAGATTCTCGACGGCATGCGACCTCAGGACATTCCAATCGAACAAGCGACGCTCGTGCCCGCGTTCGACTGGCGTCAGCTGCAGCGCTGGGACATCGACCCCTCGCGTCTCCCGGCGGGGTCGAACATACGATTCAGGACGCCGACCACGTGGGAGTCCTATCGCTGGTACGTGATCGGCGCAATGACTGTTGTGGCGCTGCAGACCCTGCTCATAGGCGGCCTGCTGGCGCATCGGGCCAGCCGGCGTCGGGCTGAGGCGGCGATCCGGAACAACGAGGCTGTGCTTCGGACGAGCTACGAACAGATTCGTCAACTGGCCGGACGCCTTATCGGCGCGCAAGAGGCCGAGCGCGCGCGCATCGCGCGCGACCTCCACGATGACCTCAGTCAGAAAGCTGCCACGCTGGCGATGGACATCCATCAGATCTCTCTTGGTGCGACGCCCGGGACTCTGGAACGGGTCCGGCTGCGCGCGTCGCAGATCGCTACGGACGTCCACAATCTGTCGCGCGAGCTCCACCCCGCACAGCTGCATGTATTCGGACTGGTCAAGGCCACCCAGTATTTCTGCCGGGACATTGCCGCCCGCAATGACATAGAGATCTCGTTTTCGCACGATTGCGTGCCGACGACAATCGCATCCGATTCCGCGCTCTGTCTCTACCGAATCGTCCAGGAAGGGCTTCAGAACGTGGTGAAGCACAGCAGCGCGCAGGCCGCAGCGGTCCGGCTGAGCGGGATGCCCGACTCGCTGCACCTCGAGATTACCGATTCCGGCGTCGGTTTCGACACGGCAGCAATCGGCACCGGCATGGGCCTCTTGAGCATGAGGGAGCGCGTGAACTTTCTCGGTGGCCAGATGACGGTATCGTCTATGCCCGAATCAGGCACCCGGATTGATGTGAGTGTTCCCATCACACAGGCGACCGACGAAGCTCGAATCATTCTCGGCACCACAGAGCTGCACGATCCCCGCCCCCGCCAACAGGATTCACACCCGCCAATCGCCGCTGCTCGGTAACGTCCGTGCGGCGCCGCGGCGCCACGGAATCGCGCGGTTCGGGCTGAAGAGTCGTGGGCCGTGCGCGACTCACCCGCAGCGGTCACAAAAAAAGCATCACTTGAAGCGCGTCCTGGGGCGTGGCGCAGGCGGCAGCGTTTGGCACGTTTGTCGCCAATCACTGCGACCTCACGCGAGCTGGCACCGGTTTCAAACTGACAAGGACTACCGCACGGCATGGAGAGCAAATCACCTCAGGCTCGAGAGGAATTCGCCGCCGTGCAACACCCTGCACCTGACGTCTCCGAGGCCGCTGACCTCGCCAGCCTTGAGGGTGATCTGGTCATCCCTGTCGTTGCTGAAGAGCTCACGGTTGAAACCAGCCGCATCGCTCGTGGGGTTGTGCGTCTCCACAAGCGGGTCGAAACGCGGGAGGAGACGGTAAACGCACCGGTCGTGCGCGAAGACCTCATCGTAGAGCGCGTGACAGTCAACGCGCTCGTCGAGGGCGCACCACCGGAGCCACGCGAAGAGGACGGTGTGCTCATCGTCCCGGTACTCGAAGAAGTCACTGTGGTCGAGAAGCGACTCATCTTGCGTGAAGAGGTCCGGGTGTCGCGTCGTCGTTCTACGACGACTGCGTCTCAGGCGGTGACGTTGCGTCGTGAAGTTGTCGAGGTAGAGCGGGTCGAATCAGATCCGCCGCCGACGGCAGCGAAGGGGGTCGATTGAGAGCGGGGATCGGGGATCGGGGATCAGGGATCAGGGATCAGGGATCAGGGATCAGACAACCGGGGAGGGTGACTTTATGAAGACTGTCATTGGATTGTTTGAACGGACGGACGAAGCACAGCGCGCATTCGCGGCGCTCGTCGCAGATGGCTATGCCAGAGCCGACTTGGACATTCTCACCAACGACGACCGGGACGACGTACCGAAGCTCGAGAGGATGCACAGCTGGGTGCCAGAACCTGACCTCGACATCTACCTGGCAGGCGTCCGCGAGGGCGGGACCATCGTGACTGCCAACGTAGGCGACAGCGCAGTCGTTCGGGCGGCGTCGGTCCTCGGCTCGTTCAATATGGTCAACATTGGCAAGCGCGCCGCGCAGTTGGCCCGAAAGGCAGCGCCAACGACTGCCGCAAGCCCGGCGAGCAAGCCGGTCGCGGCAGCTAGCTCTGCGGCCGCGTCCGTGGCGAAGCAGGCGTCTGCGACGGTCGCAGCCGCGCTCTCAGTCCCACCCAAGCAATCACCGGCAACAGCAAAGGCCCCACCGCTGGACGTCGCTCTCACGGATCCTGCGAAGAACGACAACGTGCTCGAGGTCATCGAGGAAGATCTCGCCGTCGGGAAGGCGCAGGTCGAGCGTGGTCGCATGCGCATCTACAACGTCGTCACGGAGCGCGAAGTGTCCGCAAACGTCACGCTGAAGGACGAAACGATCCGCGTGCAGCGCCGCCCAGTCAATCGGGCCATCGAGATCGACCCCGATATCTTCAAGTCGCGTTCCTTCGAAATGGTCGAGATGGACGAGATTGCTCAGGTCAAGAAGACTGCCCGCGTAGTGGAGGAGGTCGCCATTGGAAAAGACGTGACCGACAAGATCGAAACCATTAAGGAGACATTGCGCCGTCAGGACGTCCAAGTCGAAGAAATCCCTGCCGTCCGTCCGTACGACGCGTACCGCGACGAGTTCAAGAGCTTCTACACGAAGCACTTGGCCAACAGCGGCGTGACGTTTGAGAGTCTCGCGCCGTCTTTTCGATTCGGACACGGTCTGGCTACTCGCGAGCCGTTCAGGAGCAGCCCGTGGACGGCGGTAGAGGCTGACGCCCGTCGCATCTGGGACGAAAAGAACCCCGGCACATGGGATCAGAGCAAGGCCGTCGTGAAGTTCGCGTGGGAGAGTGTGCGTAACGCTCGCTGAAACGTCCGATTGGAACGCGTGCGCGACATTCGTCAGCGACCGATGGAAAGAAGCGAGGTCTAGGTATGAGCGCGGATCTCATCAACATGCTGCAGCACGAGTTCTCGGATGACGCGATCGCAAAGATTGCGTCATTCGTGGGCGAGGGTCCGGCCAAGACGCAGAAGGCGCTCGGGTTCGCGATCCCGGCCATCGTGGCCGCGCTCAGTCAAAAGTCCCAGACGTCGCAGGGTGCCGCGGACCTGCTCGGGCTGCTGAAGGGAGGAGGGTTCGACAGGAACGCCTTCGGCAGCCTGGGCAGTCTTTTGAAAGCGGGGTCGGGGGCCTCGGATGCGCTCAAGGTGGGCGCGCCCGTGGTGTCTTCGCTCTTCGGCCCGCGGGCAAACGGGCTCACGGATTGGATTTCGAACGCCGCCGGAGTCAGCACGCGGTCGTCGGCGTCGCTGCTCGGTGTGGCTGCGCCGTTCGTCCTCAGCGCAGTGGGCCGCGAGGCCAGCGCCGGTGGCTTCAACTCGTCTTCGATTGCCAAGCTGCTCGGTGGACAGGCGCGGTTCCTACGCGGCGTCGTTCCGGCAGGACTCGCCACCGCGCTCGGGCTGACGGGTTGGGACGAGCCAGCTCGCGCATATAGCGAGCCCGCGCGCGCGTACAGCGAACCGGCTCGCGTATACGCCGAGCCCGCTCGTGCATACGAGCAACCAGGAGGATTGGGTTGGCTCAAATGGCTCGCGCCTCTGTTGCTGTTGGCGCTGGCCCTGTGGGCCTTCAACGCGTGGCGCACGCCGGAGCCGCCACGTGCCCTGGTCGGCACTGCCGGCTTGACGCCACCGGCCGTTCCAGCCGCACTCAGGACACCTGCTCTGGTGAAGCGCACCTTGAGTTGTGGTCAGGAACTCGACATGGCGCCAAACGGTGTAGAGGCCGGACTCATTGCGTACATCGATGGTGGGCGCGCCGTTGACAAGGATTCCTGGTTTACCTTTGACCGGCTGGAGTTCGAGAGTGCGTCGGCGACACTCAAGCCGACCTCGCAAGCGCAACTGCAGAATGTCGCCGCTATTCTCAGGTGCTATCCCAACGTGAACCTGAAGATCGGCGGTTACACGGACAACGTTGGCGATCCAGCGTCGAACCAGAGACTGTCGGATGCGAGGGCGCAGAACACGAGGCAAGCGGTCATCAGTCACGGAATCGACCAGTCGCGTCTTGCAGCCGAGGGCTTCGGCGAACAGTTCCCCGTGGCGACCAACGAGACCGAAGAAGGCCGCCAGCGCAACCGGCGGATCGATGTCCGCGTTACTAGGAAGTAGACAGGGGCTGGCGGGTCCTGAGTAGTGGGCCCGCCAGCCGCAATGGTTGCACCGCGTGACGACGTCTGTGTCCGGTCGGTCATTCACCGGCATGTGGGATCTCCTCTCAACTTTCGCCACTGTTGGAATCGAGCTCGGGCTTGTGGCGGCGCTGACCGTCTCCCTCTATGCCTTGGTAACCTGGCTGACTCGGCGGATGTCGGCATTTCGAGGCGAGACCGAAGACTCTAGTCGCGCATTCCGACGCAGACTGCGCTCCGTTCTCATCATGGCCGCTCTGGCTATGACCTTCGCCGTAGTCGGCTACAACGGCTGGTTGGTGTTCCGTGGCGAGGATGTGACCGACCGCACGCGCGCCCTTCTCGGCGCACTCAGCGTCCAGATCTGGATTGAGGCTGCAGTCGCGCTGACGAAGCTCGCAGCTGCAGTGCTCGGCCTGCTTGCCGCTTTGCGCATTCTCCGCATCGCATTGAGCCGCCTGGAAGCGATGCTCAACCGCTGGGATCAACTGCGGGACAACGATCGCAGCCTCACAGCCCTCCTCGGCGGTGTCAACCGCTCAATCGTGGTCACCGGCTGGATGCTGTTGACGGTGTTTGCCTGCTATCTCTTCTCTGCACCAGAAGTCGTCGTGGGCAGCTTGTTGAGGATCACTCGTGCCTACGTGGTCATTGCGGTTGGTCTTCTGGTTGTCCGCTCGTCGGTGACGATTGTGGATACCCTTGAGGGGCTCAGCCAGCGATACGCGCAGGACCGTGGCTGGCTGAGTTACTACGAGCATCTGCGTCCGCTCGTGCCAACCTTTCGCGCGTGCCTCGAATACGGGTTGTGGATCGCCCTCGCGTCGCTGGCCCTTCTGCAGCTTGACGTCGGCACGTTCACGCAGTGGGGGCCGAGCCTGATTCAGGCGATAGGTATCTTCTTTCTGAGCCGCGTTGTAATCGAGCTGGGACGGCTAGAGATCGGCCGCCGAACTCTTCCGCCGCATGGTCTCGATGAGATGACGCGCCGCCGTCGGGAGACCATTGCTCCGCTCGTGCGTAGTACTTTCACATACGCAGTGTATTTTGCGACCGCCGTGCTGATCTTGGCGTCCCTTGGTTTCAACCCGCTGCCATTCCTCGCCGGGGCGGGAATTCTGGGTCTCGTCGTCGGCTTCGGGGCGCAAGCGCTGATCAATGACGTGGTGTCCGGGTTTTTCATTTTGTTCGAGAACACCTATCTCGTGGGAGATTCGATCGAGGCTGCCGGCGCGCGGGGTGTCGTAGAGGGGATAGAGTTCCGCACCACCAGAATCCGCGACCCTGACGGCCGTCTGCACATTGTCCGCAACGGCGATGTGAAGGAGGTTGTCAACTATTCCAAGGATTACAGCTTGGCCGTCGTCTCGGTGGACGTCGTCTACCAAGCCGACTTGCGTGCGGTCTTCGCGGTGCTGCGGGAAGCCGGTGCGCGCTTACACGCCGAGAGTGCCGACGTTGTCGCCCAGACGGAGATCGACGGGATCGTCGCCTTCGGCGCGTCAACGATGACTGTGCGCACGTCGACTCGCGTCAGGCCTGGCCGTCACGAGGTTGCCGCGGCGGAGCTGCGCTTGGCGATCAAAGAGGCGTTTGACCGCCTGGGTGATGGCTCCGAGCGGCGCGGGTTGGTGCCTGCCGGGCTCACGATTCCGACACCACTTGGCCCCCGAGATCACATTGAACGAATCGGGGACGAGGCGGAGAACCGCGTCGCGTGAGTCCGTCGATCAGCGCACCCGCTCAGAATGGACTGAATGCGTCACCCTTCCATTCTGATTGGCCAGTGTGAGTTGCGGGTCGATCGTCCACGCGGGACCCTGCAGCAGTACCCATCCAACGATCGCCAGTAGCACGGCGGCAGCCCATGGCAAGAAGCCGAGCGGACCGAGCCAGCCCGAGCGCTCCACCGAGTCCTGTGGCTCCGATACGGACAGGTCGACTTGCGTGGTCAATCCGCTGATCAGCATTGCCAGATACGCTCGCCTATCCGGTGAATGCCGGCGCGCTCACGCCCAGTGTTCGTGCCAAATGGCTGAGCGCTTCCTGTTCTTCCTCGCTGACGAGGGTTCCGCCGAAGCCGAGGAAGCCTCCTTCCCTGGAGGCGTGGGCCACTTTTGCCGCCACCGACACCAGCCATGCCTTGAACGCCGCAACCTCGGCCGGGGATTTCGTCTCGACAGCTGTGACAGCTGTCTTGATCGCGTCGACGATGGCCGCCTGCATCTGCGCGCGGTCACCCTTCGGCACATCCGGCAACTGAGGTCGTCCGCCGTCGCTCTTCAGGGTCTCCGCCAGCGACTTCACAATCTCGGGCGCGTTTCCGGAGACCGAACCCGTGATCGCTCTGCCGACAGCCATCGCTTCTTTGGCAAGCCCAATCGGACCGCTCGCATCGGCCAGACTGACAAACAAGCCCGAGAGGACAGGGGCTGCCGAGATGACTTTCCAACTCTCAGTGCTGTAGTCGTTTTTGGTGGACATACTGGATCCCTCTTACTCGCGCCTCCGCACCCCGCGCGAATCACGTAGCATTCTCGGCAAGCGACAATCCGCCCTCGCCTTTGGGAAGACTTCCGGCGCGTACTTGTCGGCCCCACGAGCCCTCGCGATCTCCACGGCATTGCGCGCCTGGTACATCTGAAGGATACGGTTCGGCCGTGACGAACAGCCTCGGCGGATCATGTTGTCGATTTCAGCGCGACGAGCGCTGCACGAACGAGGCCAGTCGCAACGCAACTGGCGGATTGGCGCAACGTTTTCGAAGGGGGCTTGATCGCCATCAGGCGATCAATGCGCTGGAAAACGCTGGGAGTTTGCGTGTCCTCGTCCGTAGGGCGGCCCTGTCGTTGGCATGAACCGTGGATCCTGACTCAACCGGTGCGACATCGGGAGCAATGTCTTGGCCAAGCGTTCACAGAGTAGCGAAGCATCACGCGATCCCGGGCCTTCACTTCGGGCCCTCCCGTTCATGAGCGCGGGAGGTGTCGTCGCAACGCGATTGTTGACCGATCGCCAGCGCGAGCACCTTGCGGCCCTCTCGACGCGCGTGCGATTGGCGGCCCGGACCATTGTTTACCGCGAAGACACGCCGGCGCTGTGGGTCTTCATCATTGGCGACGGCGCGGTGAAGTCGTTCCGCGACATGCCCAGCGGCAAGCGACAAATCGCGGCGTTCTTGTTGCGGGACGACGTGTTCGGCCTGGCGGAGAAGGGTCGGTACGTCAACACCACCCAAACGATCACGCGCGTGGCGCTGTACCGGATCCCCATCGAGGGGCTCGTCGCGATGCTCCGTCACGATGCCGAGCTGCAGTTCCAGTTCCTGTGCAAGGTGACGCACGCGCTACGCGAGTCTCAACGACAGACCCTGGCTGTGGGCCGCCGTGACGCGACCGGCCGCCTGGCGATGTTTTTCAGTATGCTCGAGAGACACGCTCCTCAGGTTGGACGTTCCACTATCTCCATACCCATGAGCCGATCCGATATAGCCCATTACCTTGGACTGTCTCTCGAGGCCGTGAGCCGCGCGAGTAGCGCGCTCGTGCGTGAGGGTCTCGTTAGGTTCGACGATCGCCACACCGTTCGCGTGGTCGACCGGAAGCGCTTCGACGCGCTCCGGGCTGCCCTCTAACCCTCGCTGGTATTGATTCAGATCAATATCTGACCGGGCTCGCTGCTTCTAAGATTCCGCCTGCGAGTTGCGCCATGCGGCACAGCGCTCCATTTCAGCGGGCGCAACGTCCATGGAGCCGATCGTTGCAGATGGATTCAGGTGACAACGCCGAGCCGCCGCTCCACTCGGATGCATTAACGACAGCGCGGGCTGTCCAGAACATTCGGAGCTTTCTGGCTGTCGTCGGGGAATGTGTGGATTCAATGCGGAGGCGAGTGCCAATCCACAGTGTTCTCGCTCCTGAGCTGACTGAGCTGGATCGGGCGCTCGATGAGGCCTATCTAGAATTGGGGAGGTTGCTCGCCGTCGATGATTTACGTCCGCTTCCGCGGTCCGTGATTGACGTCAACCCGTTTGTGACTGAGATGACGCCGATGTTCGGACGGCTCATCGGGCGCTCAGTGAGGCTGGTCATCATGCCGGCAGACAAGCCGGCCCCCGTCGTTGCGCACCCAGTTGAGCTCGAACGAGTGTTCCTCAATCTCCTATTGAATGCGCGTGACACGATGCCGAGCGGCGGCGTTCTGACGATTGAGGTGGCGCCTTTCGAGCACTGGTCAATTGAGGACCGCGTGCATGATTCGCGATCGCGTCGCTATGTGCGCCTGATCGTGCGCGATACAGGACCCGGCATGCCGCCTGAGATGCAGAGCAGAGTCTTAGAGTCGTTCTTCACGACCAAAGACAGCGGCAGCCGCTCGGGTCTCGAGATTGTGGCGACGATCGTCCATCGTCTCAACGGTCTCATTTCCATCGAGAGCGACAAAGAAGCGGGCACGCGTGTATGCATTGATCTGCCCGCCGGATGAGTCACTCGTCCGGCGTCGGCCCGCGAGATCTCGCGGGCCCGTGTCCTGACGCGGCCGAGCTCGTCGGCTCCGCGATCGCGGCGCTTCGAGTCCCCACGCCGATCTTCAGTAATTCGTGCCACTTACAGAGCTCAACCAACGGTCAACGAAGTCTCCAATGTGAGGCAAGACTATTGCGGTTCGCAGGTGTTGGCGCGAAATAGGGCGCCGCCTTGCCGAGACTCGCTTAGCGACCAGTAGGGAGAAGCCGTATGACCCAAACGTTCAACGGCACGAGGGTGTTGCGATGAACACGCGGAGGCGGTCCTTCAAGATTCTGGCAAACGTCGAGATCAAGGATCCGAATTGCTCGGGAGTGATCTTCGCTCACGGGTCGCGCTTCGGCGGTCACACGTTGTTCATCAAGAACAAGAGGCTGTACTACGTTAACAACTACCTGGGGATCAAGCCCGAACAGCAGTTCGTCTCACCCGAGCTCAATCCTGGCAAGTACACGCTTGGCATGGAGTTCACCAGAGAGAGCGCCGGCAAGTCCGGCGAGTCAATCGGCAAGACCAAGCTCCACGTCAACGGTCAGGTCGTCGCGGAAGGACCGATGAAAACCCAGCCTGGTAAGTTCACCTTATCGGGCGACGGCCTGTGTATCGGGCACGACAGTGGCGACAACGTCAGCCAGGAGTACAAAGCGCCGGGTGCATTCACCGGCGGTGCGATTCTCGCCGTCGAGGTCACCGTGGGCAAGCAGCAGAACGTCAACCTCGAGAAGGAAGCGTTAGCGGCCTTCGCTCTCGAGTAGACGCAGGGCCGTGGCGCGGTGCGCCGTTAGCGGCCGCCGCGCCACATCGCTTGCAGGCAGTTGAGCAACCCGGTGGTGAGCATGGTGCGGGCCTCTGCCGAACAGCTACTGAAAGAAGCGGGCGGGCTGCTACCAGCGATCGTGGCAGCCGTCGCTGTGCTCCTCGTGTCCTGGGCATTGGCAACGCTCGCCCGCCGGCTCGCCAGGTGGAGTGCCGGATACGTCGAGAATCCGACGCAACGCAACCTGATCCGGCAGGTGTCCTATTACACAATATGGGCCGTCGGCATCCTCGTGGCGCTCCAAATAGTGGGCGTAGACGCGGGGGCACTGATCACGGGTCTGGGCCTCGGCGGCGTAGCGGTGGGCTTTGCACTGAAGGACATTCTCTCGAACCTCGTCAGCGGCCTGCTGATCCTCGTGACACGCACCTTCGAGATCGACGATCAGATCGTCGTTGGCGAAACCGAAGGGACGGTCGAGCGCATCGAAGTCCGCGCCACGCACATCCGGACCTATGACGGCAGGCTCGTCCTCGTGCCAAACGGCGACGTGTTCATGTCGCGGGTGACCAACAATACGGCGTCGCCTCTGCGGCGTTGCTCGGTGTTCGTCTACCTGGACTACAACCAAGACGTCGAGCGCGCGATGTCCGTCATCCTCCACACGGTTACTTGCGTCCCTGGCGTGTCGGCCACACCCGCGGCGTCGATGCGACTACACGATTTGACCCCGGAGCATCTGCATCTCGAGGCACGGTTCTGGACCGATTCCAGGCGGACCGATTTCATGAACACAGCCTCGGCCGCTCGCGTCGCCATCGTCACCGCGATGCAGAGGGAAGGCATCGCACTGCCGACCCCGGACGAACGTCAGGTGACACTCGTTGAAGCACGACGCAGGCCGGAGCTGGGGCGCCGCGTGCGAAGCGGGTGACCGCCGCGTTCTGGCGCGGCCGGGTCCGGGTGTGGACCACGCCTCCAGGGCCTTGCCGGCCGGCGCACGGCACGAGCGTTGAAAGTGTTGGGACGTCGCGGCTCGAACGGCGAACGATTACGAGGGTTTCGGCGCGGTCGACCACTGAGCGCCCATCGTCGGAACACGGCCTTTCGTGGCTGCCGCGATTGGTAGCGGTGTCTATGCGCCGTCAACTTGCACTTTTCAGCTCCAGGGACATCCAGAGGAGTCAACCATGACATCGATACTCGAAGGGCTGAGGGGAGTCGTCACGCCTGCTCTCGTCTCCAGCGTGAGCGCACAGACGGGTGAGTCGGATGCGGCGGTCGCCAAGGGGTTGGCAGCGCTGCTGCCCACGTTCCTGTCCTCGATCGCCGATCGGAGCAACGATGCGGGGTTCATGACGCAGATGGCCAAGCTCGCGACGGGTGCCGCCAATGTTCCTGTGTCGCTCGGCACCGAATACGGGGCAAACTCGCCAGGCAACTGGTCCACCGCCGGGTCGTCGTTGCTATCTGGACTGTTTGGCAGCCGCCTCTCGTCGGTGACCGATAGCATTGCCGGCTATTCAGGCGTTCGTCGCGCGTCTGCCACGTCCCTTCTGACCGTAACCGCCCCCCTTGTGCTCGGGTACCTTGGGCGGCTGATGACCCGCGACAGTCTGGACGCGACCGGGCTCGGTCGAAAACTGCGGGACGAGCGCCAGTCGCTCGCCTCCGCACTGCCAGCGGGTCTCAGCGGGGCGCTGCCCGGGAGCGACAGTATGGCCGCGGTAACGGCGCTGCAAGGGGGCGCTGAGCGCGATCAGACGGGCACTCGCTGGGCACTCCCGCTGGTTCTGGCTGGCCTGGCCCTTGCCGGTCTGCTGTGGTTCTCGGTTCGTGACCGCGGGCAGAGCATTGGCACTCTGGCCGACCGCTCCGTCGGCAGTGCTCTGGGCGGGGCACAGTCTGCCGTGGCGGCGGTGAAGCGCACCCTGCCCGGCAACATTGATCTTCAGGTGTTCCCAGGCAGCCTCGAAGACCGGCTGATCAGTTATCTGACATCACCCAGTGCCGTCACCGGTGTGTTCGCCTTCGATCGAATCGGCTTCGAAACAGGTTCTCCGTCCCTGACCCCGGAGTCGCGCGAGCAATTGAGCAATGTTGCCGCGATTCTCAAGTCGTATCCGAGCGCTACGGTCATGATCGAAGGACACACTGACAACGTTGGCGACGAAGCCGCAAACATGCGCCTGTCGACAACCCGCGCGATCGCCGTCAGGGACGCGCTCAGGACCGAGCGCGTCAGCAACAGCCTCGATGCGCGCGGGTACGGCAGCACGAGCCCCATTGCGGACAATGTCACTGAGACCGGGCGCGCGGCCAATCGAAGAGTGTCGCTTCGGATTTCGCCTCCGAGAGCGCGATAAGCCGGCAGCACCTGGTACCAGCCGCAGAGCGGAGCCTCCTCGACGACATATGTCGTCTTCAATCCCCCGAGGTGAGGTGCCAGCCCGCGTGAACGCGCGATTCGACCCCGGACTGCGACGGGTGTGAGCCCGTCACAATGGTTCAGGTTGCGCATGGGTCGGCGGTTGCGTATAAGGTTGGCCTCATGCGTGGGAACTCTGGCCCTGGCTCCTCCCGCCTTGGTCTGAGCGCGGCCCGTCTGTCGCTGTTTGCGTTCGGCTACTCGCTTTCCGTGCTCATTGGCGAGCGTCTCTATGGGTCGCTCGCCGTCCCTTCCCCCTTCTGGTTTCCGGACTCGGTCCTCTTGTCGGCACTCCTGCTGACGCGGAGAGAAGGGTGGTGGGTGCTGCTCGGCACAGCTGGCCTTATCCGGCTGGTCGCCGGAGCGGTGCCGGGAACCCCAATCTGGTTTGTGCTCACGGCCGTCAGCATCGACCTGCTGAAAGGGTTGGGTGCTGCCTGGTGGCTACAGCGCGTTCTCGGCCCCCCTGTCCGTCTCGGCAGTCTGCGTGAGCTGACGGCCTTTCTGGGTATTGCCGCGTTGTCGGTTCCCCTGATCTCGGCCCTGGTGGTCGCCCCTGCGCGACAGATGCTTGGCGATCCGTTCTGGCCCGCTGTGTACCGATGGTTCATGGGCGACGCGGTCGCTCAAGTCGTTGTCACACCGGCGTTGATATATTGGTGCACGAGGGCGTACAAACGTGTCAACGAACGCATGAGCGAGCTCGTTCTGATCTCGCTCGGGTTGTTCGTGGTCTTGTACTATGCGTTCGTCAGCCGGCTTGGCGCCACGGTCCCCCTCCTGGTTTACACCCCGGTCCCTTTCCTGACCTGGGCTGCTGTGCGCCTGCGTCCGTTCGGCGCGGCCAACGCCATTGGATTAGTGGCCGCTGCGTCCATGTTCAGCGTGGTCAATGGCACGTGGGGTTTCTTGGGCGGCGGCTCGCCCGACCAGGATGTTTTGTCTCTCCAACTGTTTCTCCTCGTGATCGGCATTCCGATGCTCTTGCTGGCGGTCGTCACTGTGCAGCGAGAGACCGACTTGGAGGAGCTCCGGGTTGTCCTGGACGCTGCGCCGGTCGCTATCCTTAAGGCGAAGGATCGTGCTTGTCGGGAGATCATCGGCAACCCAGCCGCCTGCGACTTGTACCAGGTTTCCGTCGGCACGAATCTGTCGCTCCACGTCACGCAGCCATTCCGGCTGACGCGGGACGGGGCCGATATTCCGCTTGAGAGGCTACCCATGCAGCAGGCGGCTGCGTCCGCGAACACCGTCACGGGGGAGGCGCTTACCCTCGAGCGACCGGACGGCACGAAGCGTCACCTGTTCGGCAATGCGGTCCCCCTTTGGGATGATTACGGCAAAATACGCGGCGCCGTCGGCGCGTTTCAGGACATCACTGAAGTCAGGCTCGCCGAACAGGCGCTGCGCGAAAGTGAAGAGCGCTTTCGGCTGGTGGCCGGCACGGCGCCCGTCATGATCTGGATGTCGGGTACCGACAAGTTATGCATCTACTTCAACAAGGGCTGGTTGGATTTCAGAGGCCGAACCCACGAAGAGGAGGTGGGCAACGGATGGCAGTCTGGAGTGCATCCGGATGATCTGGAGCGGTACCTAGGAACCTATGTTGGCGCCTTTGAAGCGCGCGTTACGTTCGAGATGGAGTACCGCCTCTGCCGTCGCGACGGCGAGTATCGCTGGGTCGTTGACCACGGTGTGCCAAGGTTCGACCCGGGAGGCAACTTCTGCGGCTACATCGGGTCATGCCTGGACATTACGGACCGAAAGGTGGCGGAGGGGCGCCTCCAGGAGCTGAGCGGGCGCCTCATCGGCGCACAGGAACAGGCACGCGCGCGTTTTGCGCGAGACCTGCATGACGACCTCGGTCAGCGGATGACGCTCATACAGCTCAATATCGAACGGTTCGCGGGGTCCACAGATGGGCTGTCCCTGGAGGCGCATCGACAACTGCGCGCCGTTCTGCGGACACTCGCGGAGATGACTGCCGACATTCAGAGCATGTCTCACCGGTTGCACCCCTCAACGCTGGATGCCTTGGGGCTCGTGACCGCCTTGAGGGCCGTCTGCAGGGAGTTCGGCGAGCAGGCCCAGCTGAGCGTGCGCTTTGCGCACCACGATGTACCAGACGACATCGCTCAGGAGGTCTGTCTGAGTCTCTTCCGTGTTGCTCAAGAGGCCCTCACGAACGTGGTGAAGCACAGCGGCGTGACCGAAGCGACACTCGACCTCTCAGGTTCCGGAGACTATCTGGACTTGCGTATCTCCGATGCGGGCGCAGGGTTTGACTTGGGGAGCGCTACCTGGACAAGTGACGCGGGCCTTGGACTGATCAGCATGCGCGAGCGGTTGCGTCTGGTTGGGGGGAATTTGCTAGTGCAGACAGCGCCGTCCAGAGGGACGGCGATTCGCGCGACGATTCCCATGCGCGCCAACGGACTCCGAGTGAACCGTCAGGATCCCTCGCCGACGACCCAGACCGCGGAAAACTAGGACCCCGCCCCCGGCGACTACGGCAACCCAGAACCCTCAGAGCTGAGCGTCCGCCCAGCTGAAGCTCTCCACTCCGTTTGCGTCCCGTCCACGCGCATGGCACGCCGGGTGCCTGACTGTGTCTTGGGGAGCCGGTACGCCAGCGATTCTGAGCGCCCTACTCCGCATTCGCGTCGGGACCCCACGCAAGCTCGTGGATGGGCGCGGCTCATCGTGGCGTGAGTACTCAGCTGCGTGGGCGGATCGAAAACACAGACAGGAGGACGCAATGACGTCTCTGCTTACTTCCTTTTCGCGATTAATGACACCTGACTTCGTTGGCGACCTCGGACGCGCCGCCGGTATCGGCCTGCCTCGGGCGCAGAAGGGACTCGAGATCGTCGGGCCACTGATCCTTGGCAGTCTAGCGAGGAAGACCGCATCGGTCGCTGGCATGGACTCGATCATGCGCCTGCTGCCTCAGGGCAACGGCGCACGCTTTCAGGACGCGATCGCAGGCCAGGAAAAGAGCGCGCCGGCAGGCTTGCTCACGAGCGTAATGGGGCCTGGCATCAGCACAATCAGCAAGGCCGTGGGCGGACGCCTCGGTTTCGACGTCACGCCTCTCCTGTCGGCGGCCGCTCCAGCGATGCTCGGCCTGATCGGCGCAACGGCCAGAGAGCAGAAGCTCAATTCCGTGGACATCGCACAAACGCTCCAGCAGCAGCACACAGCGGCCATGGCGGACGCTACGCCCGATGTTCGGGCCGTCCTCACGGAAGCCTTTCAGCTTGGTGACAAAGCCGAAAGGCTCAGGTCAACCTTCACTGACGGCGAGTGGAACGCAATTCGTCTCTCTCCCGTGGCCGTCACCCTCTACGTGATCACCGCTGCGCCGTCGGGCGTCGGCTCGACAACCCGCGAGGTGTCCGCCGCGGCAGAGGGTATGCGCTCGCTCGTGAAGGCCGCAATGCCGACCTCGCTCGTCGACGTCGCATTCGGCGGCATCGAAAGTGGGCTCGAGATCCCGACGGGAGCTCTCGACGGCAATTCACCGCGAAGCGCGACGTTGAGAGCCTGTACAGGCCGCGGCCGCCGCGGTCAGGGCCAAGAGCCCGGTCGACTTCAGATCCTTCGGCGACACGCTGGTGGCCTTGAGCCGAAAAGTGGCGGAAGCGTCGAAGGAAGGCGGCTTCCTGGGTATGGGTGGCGTCGTCGTCAGCGAGGAAGAGGAGCGGGCGATTACAGAGATCGCGTCGGCTGTGGCGTGACGCATGGTCCTCGGTCTCTTGATTCTCAGTCTCGGCGTACTCGGTGGATCGACGGTCGGTGAGGCGAGGTCACCTGCAGAAGAGAAGGCCGCCACAGTGCCCGCGGCGGAGGCGGGTCGTGATCGTGAGCGAAAAACCGAGCGAAAAACCGATGGTGTCGGCGATGCAACAACTCCGCCCGTCTCGGAGGAGACAGAGACTGGACGCGCGTGTGACGAGTGCCCGTCATTCCCACTCCGGCGTGCCCTCCTCGAGACGACAACCATCAACGGCCTGTATGGCCTCGGCAACCTAGTTCGGGGCCAGGCCAGCGCGCGCGTCACGCCGGCAAGCTGGTGGGCGAATCTCAAGCACGGCTGGGAGTGGGATCTCGACGACTTCCTGGTCAATCAAATCGGCCATCCGTTCCAGGGCAGCAACTACTTCAGCATCGGACGCTCGAACGGTCTCACCTTCTGGGAGTCGGCTGCCGTCGCGGCCTTCGGCAGTGGAACGTGGGAATACTTCGGTGAAACGAATCGCCCATCGCTCAACGATTTCATCAACACAACCTTGGGCGGGATTGCGCTCGGTGAGACGTTCCACAGGACGGCATGGCTCATTCGAGACACGCAGGCGGAGGGGGGCCGCCAGGTCTGGCGCGAGCTCGCCGCGGCCGCCATCGATCCCATCACGGGCGCAAAGCGACTTCTTGCCGGTGACGCGTCGCGAATCGCAGATCCGCTGGAAACCGTATCGCCAACCCACAGCGGCACCGTATCGAGCGGAGTTCTCTGGCGCGGCTCAAACACGGGTGTGCTCGAGGCGAAGGGCCAACCCTTCCTAGAGTTCGATTTGCTCTACGGCGACTCGACACATGGCCGAAGTCGAACTCCGTACGATGCATACGCCGTGCGCCTCTCGATCGGCGGCGGCGGCGTATTCAGCGAAGCACGCGTGCGCGGGCGCCTGATCGGGCAACCGATGGGTAACGGACGCATCATGCTGAACGTCGTCCAGGACTTCGACTTCTATCAGAACGATGCATACGAATTCGGTGCACAGGCGATCGCCGTGAGGCTGGCGCTGGTCGGGAAGCCCGCCAGGCGCACGAGGCTCTGGGCCGACGCCTGGGGCGGTGCGACGTTGCTCGGCGCGGTCGATTCGAGAACCCGAAGCCAAGCGGCACCGCCGCAACCGGGACGCGACGAGGACCGAGCACGCAGGTACGACTACGGACCTGGCTCCAACTTCGGAGCGTCGGCAGGACTGCGGCGCGACAACCGACTCGTCGTAACTGCGATGTACGAGGTACACCACCTCTACGTGCTCGATGGCGTTCAAGCAAATCACCTGCTTCAACGGGTTCGGACCGACGTTCTGGTGCCCGTGGGCAGTCGTCTGGGACTCGGTGTATCCGGCGAGTTCTTCGATCGTCGGACGTTTTACCAGGCCAGCATCGAGACCGCTCGGTTCCACTACCCGCAGTTTCGGGCCTACCTCGCCTGGCACGCCTCGAACGTCGTCGAGCGGTGAGAGTGAGGGGGACGCGAGACCATGACCATACAACAGCTCCTCATGCTCGCCCTGCAGACGAGCATTCTGCTCACGGTGTTTGGGTTCGGGCTGCAGGCGACGTTGGACGATGTGCTGCACCTGCTGCGGCGTCCTTCGCTCCTCGGCCGCTCACTGGCGGCCATGTTCCTGTTCATGCCCGTCTTGGCGGTGGCGATGGCGAGAGCGTTCAACCTGATGCCGGCAGTCGAGATCGCGCTAATGGCCCTGGCGATCTCGCCGGTGCCGCCGCTCCTCCTAAAGAAGGAAGACAAGGCCGGTGGCCAGGCTTCCTACGGGCTCGGCCTCATGGCGATATTTGGCGTGCTGTCGATTGTCATCGTGCCGGTCGGCGCCCGGATCTTGGGCGAAGTGTTCGGACACCCCTTCTCGATGGCTCCGCGCGCCATCGCCCGGGTGATGCTGACGACGACAGTGTTGCCACTGACGGCGGGGATGGTGTGTCGCGCGATCCTGCCGGCGATCGCCAAGCAGATCGCAAAGCCCATCGCCCTCGTGGCCGCCGTCGCTGCTGAGCGTGGGCATTCTGGCGATTCTCGTCGCGGCGCTACCCTCGGCACTCAACCTCGTCGGCAATGGCACGCTCCCAGCGATGGCAGCGTTCGTCGTAGCGGCCCTTGCCGTCGGACACTGGTTGGGTGCCCCACGCGCGGATCATCAGGTCGTGCTGGCACTGTCAACGGCCACCCGACACCCGGCGATCGCTCTGGCCATTGCCAAGGCAAACTTTCCTGACGAGCCGTACCTCGGTGCGGCGATCCTCCTCTACTTCGTAGTTGCTACGCTTATTGGTCTGGTATATGTGACCTGGCGACGTCACGCCGCGCGAGTCCTGGCGGCTGCGTGAAGAATCACGGTCGCGCAGAACACGTTCCTGCAACTCTCATGGCTCGGTACGGAAGGGCGTGCGCCGTACTACCGACGGATCCTCTTCGTATTTGTCAATGTCCTTCTCGAGGAAGTAGTTGAGAAACGTGCGGATGACCGCGATAGACGCCAGTTGACCGATGTCATCCCACGAAGGGGCGATCGCCGTCCGTAGGACGTCGGCTGCGAGTTCGAACTCCAGGGCCAGGAGAAGCCAGGCCGCAAAGCGGACCCAGATCTGCTTCTTTCCTAAAGCCGAGGCTTGCGATGCCCGCCCGATTCTGAACGCGAGGCGGTAAGCGGCTTCGGCCGCGCCGATCGCAATGAAAACCGAGGCCGCGGCCTCGACGGACAAGGCGATGCTCTCGGTGAAAGTTCTGAAGAGTTCCTCCATGTACGTAGACTTCAGCGTGCTGGCGTCGTTGAACGGGCGATGCAGCGGAAGCCGAGATGGCAGGTTGAGGTGTCCACCGGCTCTGGGAAACGTGCGGCCGGCCTGTAGCGCATGCAGTAGTTCGGGGCGCACAAATGCGATCCGCCTTTGATGACCTTGCGAGGGATAGGGATCTCTGGCTGTCTCGCGTCCAGGCTTTCGCGCTCTGTGCCGCCACGCGGATTCAGAGGAATGCAGCACGCCTTCGGCGCCTCGCCCGGATGCTTCGGTGTGTACCAGTCGGCCGTCCACTCCCAGACGTTACCCGTCATGTCGACCAGGCCGTAACCATTCGGCGGAAACGCCCCGACCGGCGACGTGCCCTCATACCCGTCTGTCTTGAGGTTGTGCCAGGGGAATTCTCCTTGCCAGAAATTCGCCATGGGCTTTCCGTCCGGTGTGAGCTCCGCGCCCCACGCGTACTCGGCTCCTTCGAGGCCGCCTCGTGCGGCCATTTCCCATTCGGCCTCGGTCGGGAGAGACATGCCTGCCCATTGGGCATATGCTTCCGCATCTGCATAGGCCACGTGCACAACGGGATGATTGTCGCGACCCTGAATCGACGAGTTCGGTCCGCGGGGGTGCCGCCAGTCTGCGCCGAGCATGAGCCTCCACCAGTTCCGGAAATCCCGCATGTCGACAGGCCCCTTCGGTTTCACGAAAACCAGGGAGCCCGGGTGGAGGAACTCGGGCTTCGCTCCGGGATACTGCGCGGGGTCTGGCGCGATCTCCGCCAGCGTGACGTGACCGGTCTGGGCCACAAACTTACGGAACGCCGCGTTGGTCACCGGCGTGCTGTCCATCCAGAACCCGTCAACCGTCACTCTGTGAGCCGGCGCTTCCTCTGGGTAGTGACGATCTGAGCCCATCAGGAAGGTTCGCCCCGGGACCCAGACCATCTCGGTGTGTGGGGCGGCCGACGGCAGAGCAGTTCCGGTGCCGTCATCAGTCACTGAACACGTCATCGTGAACACTCCTGATCAGGGCGTCGATCGCCGTCATACGAGCCTGAAGGCGACCGAGCCGAATGTGAAAACGCCGATGAGGACAAGGACGGGCGATTCGAGCAGGCGTCTGTTCGGCGTGACGCGAGGCCGCGACGGCGTGACTCCAGGTGGTGGTGCGAGCAGGTACCGATCCCAGAGAACAGCGTCAGGTTGTGCGATTCGAAGCCTGAGGCCACTCGTGACCCGCGTTCCTGGCAACCGAGTCACGATATGTCGTGGTTGGGAATGTGTGGGTGGAATGAACCACGGATGCTTTCAATCGTGTCCTCCACGGTCGGCGGAGGCACAGAGCAACGACCTGACGCTCGTGACGTCGGTGGGCTGGTCCTGCTAAACGACGGTCACGCGCGAAGGTCTGCGCTTTGTCGTCGCCGATGCGGACGGTTCGATGTGATGGCCACCAGTTCGCCTGTGTTGGACATGTCGTGGGAGTGGAACGCGCGTATGTCGTCAGCGCTTGAAGGCTCGTATCGACCCTCCGTCGAATAGCCGCACAGCAGGAGCAGGCGGTACGACCACACGAGCGAATTCCAGAGCTCTTCGAGTTCGAGAGCGGCGACGCGCTGGCCCTCCTGCCAGAGGAGGTCCACCATCTCGCCGTAGATACGAACGTCGCTGCTCGCGCCCGTCTGGTGCACTTGATCGAACACCGAGTCGATTGCGCGTCGGAACCGAAGGGGATCGGGTCGGCCACCGACGAGAAACTCGTCGAGGACTGTGTCGGCGACGAGCAGAAGGAGTCGTCCATCGGCCTTCGATGCCCCGACGTCTATTGCCAGGCCTTCGAGATTTGTCTCTATGCTTCGGCACAGTTGCGGCCTCGCGACAACGATCACCGGCTGGCCGATCGCCAAGCCCTCCGCCAGAAATCGGCTGACGATGTGGCTCAAGTTGGTCGGATCGCGGTAGAAGTGGACCGCGTGGCAAGGAGCAGCAGGGGAGGGCATCAAACGGAAAGGCGCTTGTGGTAATAGGAGATGGCGTTCGCTGGCCTTTGTCTCATGTCATCGCCGCCAGTTCGCCGGATCCGGACATGACGTGGGAGTGGAAGGTGCAGAGGTCGTCTGTGGTTGAATGCTCGTGTCTGCCGTCGGTCGAATAGCTACACAGAACCAAGAAGCGGTATGAAGAGGGAAGCGTGTTCCAGAGCTCCTCCAGTTCCAATGCCGCGACGCGCTCGCCCGCCTGCCACAGTACGTCCACCATCTCGCCATAGACGCGAACAACGCCGTCCGCACGCATCTGATGCATACGGTGCCAGTCCGAGTCCACCACGCGCATCTCGTGCATTTGTTTGCATAACGAGTCCACCGCGCGCCGGAACAACACGGGATCGGGTCGCCCACCAATCAACAACTCGGGGAGGATCGTGTCGGCGATGAGCACGACCAGCCGTCCGTCCGCCTTTGATAAACGGACATCTATTCCCAGCGATTCTAGAGACACCTCGATGCGCCGGCACAGTTGCGCTCTCGCCACAACCACGGCGGGCTGACCGATCGCGAGGCCATCCGCCAGAAACCGACTGACGATGTGGCTCAGCTCATTGGGATCCTTGTAGAAGTGGACGACATGGCAGGGAGCAGGCGGGAAGAGCATCGAACATTCAATCACTGGGGGAATTCCTCTGAGTCACTCGTCAACGGGGACGGACTGAGCAGGTACTTCGACAGTGTGATCAACTTGCAACCATAGCATGAAGATCCATTTTCACGACATGAAAAGAAAAGGAAAGAAGGGAGGGGTGGCGCGCTCGTCGCTCACGACAGAGCGCGATGGTCGTGACGACTCACGGGCACTAGCGGAAGAATCGAGCTGATAGCCATCGTGATGGCGTCTCGTCGGACAGACGCTCGCTGATCGCCTGGCTTCAGCCTCTCTGGACCTGCCAGCCTGGGCTACGATGGCCGCACAACAGGCACTCGAGGAACATGTGGTCACGGTCCGCACGCAGCACGTCGTCGTGGCCCCGAAGGCCGCAGATGGTCGTGTGGGCGCGAGTCAGCGCCCAGCTGAGCACGGGTTGTCGCGGACTCGTAGTACACGTGAAGGCGAGCGCGGGTCGCTTCAAGGCTTCTTCAATCGTCATGGGGCACGGCGAGGCAAGGGGCGCGCCACTCGTTTCGGCATCGCGACCGTCGGGATGTGGGGCGGGAGCAGTGAATTTTCGCAATGGCGAGTGCAGGTGGCGTCGGCTCGCCACGGCTGACCGTGATCGTCACCGTGGACCGAGCCGCGCCTGTAGCACGCGGTCACTGTGGCCGCGCGATCCCCAGCTTCAACATCCGGCTCCGGAGTGTGCTGGGCTTCAAGCCGAGGACCTGCGCCGCGCCGCCCATGCCCTCGATGCGCCATCGCGACGTGTCCAGCACGTTCCTGATGTGGCGGCGCTCCACGTCAACGAGAGTGGCACCCTGGATGTCTGCAGCGGCTGTCGATGGCATCCAGGCCTCCCCGAGCGCCAACGTGCGCCCAGGCGACAAGATGATGGCGCGCTGCAGCACATTCTCGAGCTCGCGGATGTTGCCGGGCCAGTCGTAGCTTTCCAGGATCCCCATTACTTGGGCCGGAATGTCATCGATCGTCTTTGACAGGCTCTTCGTGAGGCGGTCGAGCACGTGCCGGACGAGCGCCGGAATGTCTCCACGGCGGTGTCGCAATGGCGGAACCGTGATGGGAAAGACGTTGAGTCGGTAGTAGAGATCCTGCCGGAACCGCCCTTGTCGAACTTCTTCGGCAAGGTCCCGATTCGTGGCGGCGATCACGCGGACGTCGATGCCAATGGAACGGGGGCTTCCCAGCCGTTCCACTTGCCCTTCCTGCAGGACGCGCAGCAGCTTTGGCTGCAGCTCGAGCGGCAGCTCACCGACTTCGTCTAGCAAGAGCGTTCCCCGGTCGGCCGTCTCGAAGCGTCCGGCCTGCGAGGCGTGAGCGCCAGTGAAGGCGCCTCGTTCGCGACCAAAGAGTTCGCTCTCTATCAGGGTTGCCGGCAACGCCGCACAGTTGACGACAACCATGGGGCGGTTCCGCCGCGGGCTCAAGCGGTGAATGGCCCGAGCAAGGAGCTCCTTGCCCGTGCCCGTCTCTCCGCATAGGAGTACCGTGGCCGTCGTTGCGGCAACCTGCTCGACTTTGAACATCACGTAGCGCAGCGCGTCGCTGTTGCCCACGATGCGGTTGCGGTCGTCCTCGGAGAGCATCGGGATCTTGCCTGCCGGAGCCTCTCTCTCATGGATGGGTAGCGGCGATGATGTGGAATAGGCGGTAGGAAACTGGTATCTCATATCTGCTCCTGCAGTCACCAACTCTCAGACAGCCCTGGGAGTGGCAGTCGCGTCCCTTCGTGGCAAACCTTGGGGGGAGGTCGCGGCCGAGCGCAGATCATCGGCGGCCCGGGCCCGAATTAGAACTGTCAGTCTTTACAGTTCCTCGTAGAATTAGTCCGGTCACCGTGGAACCGGATTTGCGTGCAAAGGCAACGTAAAATCCGGCCGGCCGGCAGTGACTCGTGGTATGCGTATTAGTCCAACTTATGGCAAAGCCTCGCGTGCTCCTTGCGGACGACCACATCATGCTGCTCGAGGCGTTGAAGACCTTCCTTGACGACGAGTGTGACGTCCTCGGGACGGCGTCGAATGGACGAGAGCTCGTCGAGATGGCGGCCAAACTCAAACCGGATCTCGTTCTACTCGACGTGGCGATGCCACTTCTGAACGGTCTCGAGGCGGCGCGGCAGCTGAAGCACGCCAATCGGCAGATTCGCATTGTCTTTCTCACGATGAATGACGATCCAGATTTAGCCGCAGAAGCTTTTCGTGGCGGCGCGTCGGGCTACTTGCTCAAGAGCTCCGCCGGGAGCGAGTTAATGACAGCCGTGCGTGAAGCCATGAAGGGTCACTCGTACGTGACGCCGCTCATGATGGCGGGACTGGTCGACTCCATGCTGGAGCCTCGCGGGGCGAGCGGCGCCGAAAGTCTGACCCCACGTCAGCGCGAGGTGATCCAGTTGCTCGCCGAAGGGAAGTCGCTGAAGGAAGTGGCCACGATTCTCGACATTACGCCTCGGACTGCCGCCTTTCACAAATATCGCATCATGGAGCAGCTCCACATCAAGACGACGGCGGAGCTGATTCAATTCGCGCTCAGGCAACATATCGTCTAACAAATCGTCCCGAGGCGAGGCTGTCCGCGTTCTGGGCTCCGCCCCGCAATTGTGCGTGCCCCACCAGGCGCCGAGCCCCTCTCGATCCCAGGAATTGCTGTTAGCTGAAGGTCGCTCGTGAGTCGTGGGAGCACGCCCGGCCACGAAGGGGAGTGGCGGTTACTCCTCGTTGAACATCCTCGTCACACGACTGCTCACGTGATCGAGGACGACGACAGGCTCGCTTCGCAGCAGGATCCGGATGCCACGGAACACCTTGAAGTCGCGCGAGTCGAGGAACGCCTCGGCGGTCTCCAGGTCTGGCCATTCGGACACGAGTGTGAACGCGTTTGGGTCGTCCACATCGCTAAGGAGGCGATTGCGGCAGCAGCCTGGTGCTCTGCGCATCCGCTCGGCAATGGTGTTGACGACGCTCAACACTTCTACCTGGTTCTGCGGTTGCACCCGAAACGATAGGGAGGCCGTGACCACGACGTTGATGAGTGCAACGCTCATACCTGAATCGGCGGTGGCGAGTGCGAACCTGTTAGAGAAGTGATCGATCTCGTCGGCGTAAAGTGGTGATGGCCACGACCGCTCGTGGCCATTCACCCTGGACGACGACGCGACCTGGAGGCGCGGAGCGCCGTCCAAGTCGCGTCAGCAGACGAAGACAATTGCCAATATGGACGGGTCCGACTATTGACCCCGTACTATCACGAATGCCGCACGGCGGTTCAACGCACGATTCGCCTCGGAGGTGTTGTCAACGCGTGGCCGCTCCTCGCCATACGTCCTGGTCGAGACTCGTGACTGGTCTATACCCTGGCTCACAAGGTACGCCTGAACCGCATGGGCACGTCGTTCGCCAAGGTTCATGTTGTACTCCGTCGTGCCCTCGGCGCTCGCATGACCGTCAATCTCGAGGTTCATCTGGGGATTGGCGCGCAGCGCTGCCAACACGTTCTGCAGCACCGCGAGCGCGTCGGGTCGAAGCGTGTCCCGATCGAAGTCGAACAGGATTTCGTCGAACGCAACCGCGGTCTGTGGAGCGACGGCTCCCACCACTTGGACGTTGACCCTTCCGGTCGCGGTACCACCGCGTCCGTCGTCAACCGTGACCGTGAGGACCTGTGTTCCAGGCGAGGTTTCGGCGGTCCAGTTCGTCGCTGCCGACAGCGGATCGCCAATCGTGCCTGCCGGCGTTGACCACCGATACTGCAGGCGATCTCCGTCAGGATCCTGACCGGTGGCCCGAAGAGCGATGGTTTTTCCGACCTCGACCTGGCAGGGATCGCACAGGGCGGAAAGCGTGGGCGGGCGGTTGATCACTGGCGCGGGGGCCGGTGCGGGTGCTGGCGGGACTGGTGGCGGCGGCGGGGGCGGCGCGGGCGCAACCGCGAGTGCCACGGGCGGGCGATAGATCTTCACGCCGCTGTGGAATCCCACGCGAAACTGCAAGCTGAGGGCATCGCCGCCTCTGTCTTCCGCCAGGGGCTGTATGTCACTTCTGTTATCGAGGTCGAACCGGTAGGCCAACCCGATACCGAGCGAAGCGCCGGCGCCCTGCCACGTCATCCCGAGGCTGGTGTTCAGTACTCTTCCGAGCGGAGTCGCGATCGGCGGATTGGAACCGTCAGAGGTGTTGATTACTGACCCCGTGGCTGTCAGTGGCCCCGCAGAGCTCACGAGGTTGTTAACAACTGTCACGTTGTCGTCTTGCGGGATCTCTCCGAACAACTCCGTCGTGAAGCGAAAGTTGCCGCGTGAGCCAAACCCTGCGCCCACACCCCACCGGAAACTGTCGGAGAGGCTGATCTGTTCGGGGTCTCCGCGAAACGCGAAGCCGCCATATCCGGTCAGTTCTATCCGTTGGCTGATCTCCCGGCTCAGGATCACGTCGGTGAAGTAGTCGAACTCGCCGGTCCCCGCCCCCGTGGTTTCATCCGCCGTGGGGATCTTGATGGTGCCGCGTAACGCGAAAGCGAGTGCCTGGTTTCGGTGCTGCGAGGTCAGATTCACTTTTGCCCCTGCGAACAGGTCGCCAACGTCGTTGCCTGTCCAGGTTTCGTGAACGAACGGGTACTCGTTCAAGAGACCGCCGTCGGCGGCCGGAGGGTTGTTGTAGAAGAGAGGTTCAGTGTCGCGATCGATTCTCGTGATCACACGGAATGCGCCGAATGCTTCCACGCGGTCGCCCACGCCGACCGACGCCGTGACCGGCCAGAAGGACACGTTGCTGAAGCCTTGGTTGAAGTCGAATTCGGAACGGTACACGCTGAACGACATACCGCCGGGCCGTGGCGTTTCTGCCGTCGGCACGAACCAGAGTCCCGTGTCACCCCAGAAAGTGGGAATAGCGGGACGCGTCTCCACAGGCCCGTCGTCCTGGGCCCACACCGGTTGGTGGCTCAGGGTCATCGCTGCCACCATCAGCGCCGCTGCTACAGATCTCATGTGAGTGCTCCTCCGTCGGGATCCGGTTGACTATTCGGGGATCTCCCGCTCGACGTAGAGCCATTGCAAGGATCGGTGCCAGCCGCTGATGTCGCGATTTCACATGAGTTGGGCCTCTATTTCGCTGGCTCGTCTCACGTGGGGTCGAGACGATTCACTCCGTGGCCGCGGCCAGTCGTGACTGCCCCGTCCGGTCGTGATTCTCGTCGCGCGGCACTTCGTACTGAGCGAGCACCACTGTGACGTTGTCCTCGCCGCCCATCTCATTTGCGAGCTTTACAAGCGTACGGCACTGCTCACTCGACCGGCGTCGGGCAGCGAGCACCTCGGCCACGCGACTGTCGTCGACCATATCGGTGAGACCATTGGTACAGAGCAACACACAGTCGCCGTGGGTCAGGCGGAAGTGTTCGACGGCGACCAGGGGAGGCTCTCCGTCGGTGCCGATCACGTCGGTGAGGATGTGGCGCAGGTCCTGACCACGTCGGTCCACTGCGACAGGCCTGCCCGTATCCGCCTGGTACCGCGCGGTTGTGTGATCCCGTGTCAACTGAGTGAGGTGGCCTTCTCTGAAGAGATAGGCGCGAGAGTGACCGACGTGTGCGACGAAGAGGTCGTCACCAGCGCTGTACGCAGCCGTCAGAGTCGTCGCCATGTTGGCCAGGGCGGGCAGTCCGGTTCGGCCCCCAGCCGCGACGGCTTCGCTGGCTTGCTCGAAGAGCCATTTTGTGCGTTGGAGAACCTCGTCAGCGACCGTCGGTTCGATTCGGAGGTTCCACCTTCCGTAGTGCAAGGCGAGATGGGCCACGGCGCTGAGCGCCACGCGGCTCGCCACGGAGCCTGAACCACCAGTGCCGAATCCGTCGGCGACGAGCATCGCGTACCCGTATTCGTTGAACCGGCGCGGAATGTCAGCGGAGGAAAGGGACGTCGCCAGCGTGTCCTGGCGACGTCCCAGCCGCACAACGAGATAGTGGTCCTCGTTGCACGACAAACACCGGCCTCGATGCGAGCGGGCAGCGATATCAACACGGACGGTGGACGACAAAGGCAACTCGAAGTCGCCGCATCCGACCGGCGCCGATAGTGCCGCGAGCCTCCGCGTATCGTCCGCCATGGCTCAAGGATTCTTTTTTGGCTACCGCACTGGGAGCAGATGCGATCAGGCTGTCCTGGTTTTCCGGTACGCAAACAACAGCAGCACCGCTCCCAGCGTTGCCATGACGAAGCCCGCTGGTTCTCCGGGCTGATACCAGCCACCCACGCGTCCGATCAGGCCTCCGACGACGGCACCCGCAATGCCGAGGAGCATTGTGATGAGTAATCCACCGGGATCCCGTCCCGGCATGAGGAACTTGGCAACCGCACCGATCAACAGGCCGAAGAGCATCAACGCGACGATACCCAGCATGAGACGACCTCCATCATGTCGTCGTGCATCCCGCGTGCCGAATCCGGCGATGCGGGCCCGCAAAGAATCTCGCCGCAGTGAGCGAGATTCACCTCGCTGGCCTGCGTTCACGTCGCGCTTATCGCGGCCTGGCCGCGTGTGCTCGTGGGCCAGGCGATCCAGTGGACGGTACTCGCCGCTTCACTGTCGGTGCGTATCGTGGTTTCTTCCGTGGCGCGTGCCGCGAGATGTCGCGAGTGTGCTCCTGTAAAAGGGCGTGTTTTCGCTCGGCAACTGGTCGTCAAGTTGAATCTGCTGAACAAATGTGCCGGGAGCGAAGCGCATCGGCGGTCGGCATGGTTTGTGGTTGAACGATCGCCGAGGTAATCATGCTGCGATTCTCATCGACCCTGCTCATTGGTTGTATCTGCGTCGGGCCAACGACAACGCCGGCCGCTGCCCAAACAGCCCAGCGTCAACAAACGCCAGCGTCGACCGAGACAATCGAGGGGAAAGTTGTTTCCTCGACGCGCGGCACGCTCGTGGTGTGGAGTATGGTTGACGAGCGGTATCAATTGTTCGCGCTCGATGCGAGGACGACGCGGCCGACTGCGATTCCAGTGGGGTCCGACGTGCGAATCGCATTCGCGCCGCCGGCGATCAACGGCGACGTCCCAACGGCGGATGTCGTACGCGTCACCAACGTGCCCACCGCCGCGCCGGCTCCGCCTGCGCCGACCGACGAGCCCGTTCCGGCATCCGTGCTCCAGATGGAAAAGAGTATCCAACGACAGGTACGCAAATACCGGCTCGGGATCCGCGGCGGCCCGACGCTCGACGCTGAGTTGCTGATGCTTGGCGTTCAGACGCAAATCGGCCCGTTCTTCGAGGACAATTTCGTGGCGCGCCCGAGCCTCGAGTTCGGCTTTGGCGAACTTACCACGCTCATCGGAATCAACCTTGAGGGTGCGTATCGAATGCCCGTTGGGTCGGAGCGCGGCCGTTGGCGGTACCTCGTCGGTGGAGGGCCCTCGTTCAACTTCTCTCATCAGGGATTCTCGGCAGTCGACGATGAAGTAGGCCGCTTCGACTTTGGCGACTTCGATTTCGATGTCGGCCTCAACATTTTCCTCGGCGTCGAGTCTCGCAGCGGCCTGTTCATGGAAGTGCGGACCAAGGTGTACGCAACTCCGACGGTCGGGTTTCAAGTCGGTTACAACTTCTAAGGCATTACACAGTCTCTGTCGCCAACGTCGAGCCGGCCGCCAGCTACAAAACTGGCTGGGGACGTGGGCGTGCAGAGGGGGAGCGGTCCCGCGCGCTGGGGGAAGCGCCGCAGTCTTGTCCGTGGTGGGCAGGGTACGGTTTGACGGGGGCCGCTCCCCTCCTCTATTACCAGTTGGTCTTCCACGACCTCCTCTTGTCTCTCAATCACGAAAGACCAGTCGCCCATTGATTTGATCCGGACAAGCGCTCCGCCGAGCTCGCGGCATGCCGTGAGCACCACGCCTGCTGGCGGGCAATTGCAGTGTCGGTCGTGCATCGAGCACCTGGACGGCTATTTTCAGGTGAGGAAGTGCTCACCTTGACGTCATGGCTAACGGCATCGGCTTTGAGAGCACATGGCGCTGACGTCTTCTTCCTGCGGTGTCGATGGAGGTCGTAGTGCCACGCATGCAAATAATAGTCGGCTGCTTGATCTTGTGTCTGCTGGTACCGATCGTTGCCTCTGGCACGCACGCGTCTCAAGTCAAGCGTGGGACTGATCAGTCGAGTGGGCGTCTTCAAGCCAACCCTTCAACGAAGCCAACTGCCATTGAACCCATACTTCAGATTCGGCTCTCGGGGAAACACACGTTCGCCCCCGGGTACGTGCGAAGTGTCATTCGAGTCCAGCCGCATTCTGACAATCGGCTCCTTCGTGTGACGCTGGATTCACCGGACTTCTACCGAAGCAGCGATTTTGAGCTCGACGGGGCCGAGGCCGCAATCAACCACTTTGTGACGTGGACTTCGTTGCCAGCGGGACAATATGAGATCGTGGCAACCCTGTTCGGTCCGCACGAAACGCGGGCTCAGATTACGGAAGCGCTCGAAGTGCTTGGTCAGCAACGTGACGACGATCGAAAAGGGATGCTATTCCTTCTTCCGTCGGACCGCCAAGGCTGCGAAGGCAGCGTAGAACGCCTCGTCTGGGACCAGTTCCGGCGTCAGGAGTCTCTGGAACAGCAGCCCTTCCATCGTTGCGTGCAGCACGCAAACCAAGATGTCCGGCGACATCGCCAACTCGCTTTCATCAGCGACGCTTCGTAGCCACGCGGCGCCCGCGTCGTAACTCTTGGCCGTGATGTCGCGCACACGGGTGCGCAGCTCTTCGTGGGAGAGCGCGTAGGCGATCCCCGTCAGGCGCCCTCCAGCCGCGAGGCGCCGCTCAGGGATCGCTGCGATGGTCGCTTCCGCCAGGGCGCGCATCTTCTCGGCGAAGCTCGAGTCCGGCCGGAATTTCGGTTTGATGGGCGCCCAGTACACCTCCGCCAGGGCGATGAACAGTTCATCCCGATTCTTGAAGTTCCCGTAAATCGCCCCGCTGGTCATGCCTGCGCGCTGGGCAACGTCCCGCAGCGTCGTGCGTTCGTAGCCCTTTTCCCTGATCAGCTCACGGGCCGCCTCAATGAGCTTGGCGCGCGTGCGAGCTCGTTTGTCCCCCTTTGGCTGGCGGCGGCGGGAGCCCTCGGTGGTCGGATCAGACGTCATGCCTTATGGCACATTTTATACACATATTATTTTATACTATGAACATATTCAATGCTGTCGTCAGAGGGGCGCTTGATATTGACTGACATGAATAGAGAAGGCGCGATCGCGGCCGCGATCGGAGCGATCGTCGACGCAGGTCAACTCGCTGGCGCCGCAACGCTGATATGGCGCGATGGCGAGGTGGGCCAAACCGCGTGCGTTGGCTGGCGGGATATCGAGGCCGAGCTGCCGATCGAGCGCGACACTATCTTCCGCGTCGCCTCGATGACCAAACCGATCACCTCAACCGCGGCGCTCATGCTGTTCGAGGAGGGGCGGTTCGCGCTGGACGATCCAATCGCTCGCTGGGCGCCGGAGTTTTCAGAGATGCGGGTCCTGCGCTCGGCCTCTGGTCCGCTCGACGAGACCGACGTCGCAGAACGACAGATCACCTTCGAGGATCTGCTGACGCACAGGTCGGGCCTGACTTACGGATCTTTCTACCCAGGTCCCCTCGCGAGGGCGTACGAGGAGGCGCTTGGTGGCGATATCGACAGCAATGTGGCGCCCGGCGACTGGATCGCCGGGCTCGCCGCCCTGCCGCTCATCGATCAACCAGGCGCCGCATTCCACTATGGCCACTCGACGGACCTGCTCGGGTTGCTCATCGCGCGCATCGAAGACGCCCCACTCGGCGAGGTGCTCGAGCGCCGGATCTTCGGCCCGCTTGGCATGAGTGACACGGGCTTCACCGTTCCCCGTGAAAAGGAAGGCCGGCGGGCTGTGACATACGGTTTCGACGAGGCGGGTCGGCTGAGTGCACGACTCACCGGCCCGGAGAATTCGTTCATGCCGCATCGGCCCACCGAAATGGACTTTGTCTCAGGCGGGCAGGGTCTCTGGTCGACGCTGGACGACTATCTTGCCTTCGCGCGGATGTTCTTGGGCGGAGGTGCCGTGGAAGGTGCCCAACTGTTGCGGCGCGAGACTCTCACGCTGATGACGACCAATCGCCTAACCGAGAGCCAGCGCGCCAGGTCCAGGCTGTTGGGAATGCCAGTCTTCGCCGCGGGGCACGGGTTCGGAATGGGGGTCGCAGTCGTGCTCGAACCGGAGAAGGCCGCGCCAACGATGTGCGGCGGCGGTATGGGCGCGGTGGGCTGGCCGGGGGGCTTCGGCGGCTGGTGGCGCGCTGATCCAACGGACGACTCCGTACTGATATTCCTAGCCCACAATATCGTCGAGTTGAACCAGCTCGCCTCAGGGATCGGCCTCGGAGTCTACAGCGCCATCACGCAGTTCCAAGCCCTGGCGTCTCCTGCGCCACTGTAACCCCTGTCCGAGTCCCTCATGCTATAAAGTGACCCGGCAACCTGACTGCCGGAAGGTGTGTCCAAGAGGGAACGGCATGCACGACGAAGACAAACAGACCGTCTTGGCTGCGTCGTTTCTGATCGTGCTCCTGATGGTCGCTGGGGCCGCAGCCGCAGACGGCGATCTCCGACTGGTCGAGGCGGCCAGGAACCAGGACCAGCAGACCATTCGTTCGCTGCTGAACCAGCATGCCGACGTGAATGTCCGATCGGATGATGGCTCGACGGCGCTCTTGTGGGCTGCGCATTGGAACGATGTCGCAACTGCCGATCTGCTGATCCGCGCCGGCGCCGACGCGAACGCGGCGAACGACTTTCGCATCACCCCGCTCTCGCTGGCATGCACCAACGGCAGCGCGCCGCTCGTCGAGTTGCTCCTGAAGGCCGGCGCCAATCCAAATACTCCGATCGCCACCGGCGAGACGCCGATCATGACGTGCGCGAGCAGCGGCAGCGCGGACGCCGTCCGGATGTTGATTGCTTCGGGGCGCCGACGTGAATGCGAAGGAGCCATCGCAGAACCAGACGGCGTTGATGTGGGCCGCCGCGGAACGTCACTCGAACGTGGTTCGGAACGTTGATCGAGGCTGGGGCCGACCTTCAGGCTCATACGAAAAAAGGATTCACCGCACTGCACTTCGCGGCGCGGGAGGGCGACCTCGAGAGCGCCCGGCTGTTGCTGGCCGCGGGCGTGAACGTGAATATCCGGTCGCAGCCGGAAACCTCAGAGACGGCGCGAGGTGCAGGAGAAGGTCCTCGGGGCGGAGGGGCGGGTGGCGGAGTCGTGGCAAGAGGCGCGGCCTATCAGGCGACCTTGTCAGCTGGCAGCACTCCTTTGCTTGTGGCCACGGTGAGAGCACACGTGCCGCTCGCGCTCTTTCTGCTGGAGCAGGGAGCGGACCCCAATGTCGGTGATGCCGGCTTTACGCCCCTGCATTGGGCCGCGGGCACCTGGGAAGGCGGTGTCTCAAACCCAGTCTACGGTTTCAGCGATCCGATGAGCGGAATTCCGAATCGGCAGGCCAAGCTGCAGCTCGTCAAGGCCCTTCTGTCCCACGGCGCAAATCCGAATGGACGCATGACACGACGGCCGCCTGGATTCGTCGGCGGCTACGAAGACGCGGTCGGCGCGACGCCGTTCCTGCTCGCCAGTGCCGCCGCCGATGTCGAGATGATGCGGCTTCTGTTGGCCGCCGGGGCCGATCCGACACTGGTCACTGACACCAAGACGACGCCGGTGATGGCGGCCTCGGGTCTCAATCGAGGGATTGGTGAGAGTCCGATCACAGAGGAGCAGGCGCTCGAGGCCGTAAGACTTCTGTTCGAGCTGGGCGCGGACGCAAAGGGAGCCACGACCTACGGTGAAAACGCGCTGTTCGGCGCCGCGTATCGCGGATGGAACACGCTGCTCGCGCTGCTGATCGACAAGGGTGCGGACGTGAACGCTCGTGAGCAAGGCGGGCGTCACGCCGTGGCTCGCGGCGTCCGGGTTCGGCGACCGGCTCGGTGGTGTCCTCTACAACAAAGAGGGTGCCGATCTGTTGCTCAAACACGGGGCGGATCCGAAGCTCGGCAAGCCCTGCCAGGCGCAGAACAAGTGTCGGTAACGTGCAGAGGATATTGACGACGTGCGTCTGCATCGCATGGATCGGGGCGATGTGCTTCGAAGCGTCGAGTTCCGCTCGCGCGAGCGCACTCCAGGCCGCAGTCCCGCAGTCGTCAGCACAGAGTGTCGCGCCGCCCACAAATCCCGCGCGTGATCTTGTCACGAGATACTGCGTCACGTGTCACAACGAGCGAGTGAAGACCGCAGGCCTCTCGCTCGACAAGGCTGACGCCGAGCAGGTGTGCAACTCGGCGGAGACGTGGGAAAAAGTCGTCGTGAAGCTGCGAAGCCGGGCGATGCCGCCTTCCGGCATTCGGCGACCGGACAATGCCACCTACGACGCCGTGGCCGAGTGGCTGGAGACGGAATTGGACCGCGCGGCTGTGGCCCATCCGAATCCAGGTCGCCCGTCGGACCTCCATCGGCTCAATCGCACCGAATACGCCAACGCCGTTCGCGACCTGCTTGGGCTCGAGATCGATGCCACGTCGATGCTGCCGCCGGACGCGCAGGCCCACGGCTTCGACACCAACGCCGATGCGCTCTCGATGGAGCCGGCACTGCTGGACCGGTATCTGACCGCGGCGGCGAGGATCGCTCGCCTCGCCATCGGCGACCCGACGCTCCGCCCGGCGTTCGAGCGCTACACCGCCGTCAAGGGCAACTCGAACGAACAGACATGGCTGTGGCAGACGGATCGTCTGAGCGAAGATTTTCCCTTGGGCTCACGCGGCGGGATCGCCGTCGCGCCACTACTTCCCGGTGGATGGCGAGTATGTCTTCAAGGTTCGGCTGGCGAGGACCTATGCAGACGTGATCCGCGGTCTGAACGTACCGAACGAGATCGAGATTCGTGTGGACGGCACGCGAGTCGGAACGTTTGCGCTGGGCGGCGGCAGAACTTGCCACAGCCGAACCGGCTTCGGACAGTCCAACTGCGAAGGATCCGCTTCAAGACGCGGATGACGCGTTGCAGGTACGTGTCCCGCTGAAAGCCGGACTCCGGCAGGTGGTCGCCACCATCGTCAAGTCCGACGGGGTCAAGCCCGAGGGACTGGGACCGGATCGCATTCCGATTTGGAGCCGTGAATCCGACGTTCCAAGCTTCCCGCTCTTCATCTCGTCGCTGCTGATTGGAGGGCCGTACAACGGCCAGGTGCCGCAGGATTCGCCCAGCCGCCGCCGCATCTTCGTATGCCGTCCGTCGAGTGCGACCGAAGAATCCGCCCCCGCCTCCGCCAAGGCTTCGGCGAGGTCTCGGCGTAGTTCGCCAGAGATCGATGCGAACGAAGACGGATGCGCGACGAAGATTCTGTCGACACTGGCTCGACGTGCGTATCGCCGGCCGGCGACCAACGACGACATTCAGACGCTGCTCGGCTTCTATGAGAGCGCCCGGGCCGGCGGAGATTTCGATACCGGTATTCGCGCTGCGCTCGAGCGCGTTCTCGTCAGCCCCGATTTTCTGTTTCGGATTGAGGCCGATCCCGACAAGGTCGCTCCGAGGCGCCGTCTATCGTCTCTCCGACGTCGAACTGGCTTCACGCTTGTCGTTCTTCCTGTGGAGCAGCATTCCGGACGACGAACTGCTCGACCTGGCGATTCGCGGGAAACTGCGGGATACGGGAGTCCTCGATCAACAAGTGCGCCGCATGCTCGCCGATCCGCGTGCGCGCGAATCGCTGGTGAACAACTTTTTCGACCAGTGGCTGCAGACGCGCAATGTCTGGTTGCTCACGCCGGATGCGAACACGAAATTTCCGTGGTTTGACGACAACCTGCGGATCGCGTTCGTGAGGGAAACGGAGCTGTTCCTCGACGATCAGCTGAAGGCGGACCGCAGCATCGTGGATCTGCTGACGGCGAACTACACGTTCCTGAACGAACAACTGGCCCGTCACTACGGAATTCCCGGCGTGTACGGAAGCCACTTCCGGCGGGTGACGCTCACCGATGAGAATCGCTGGGGCCTGCTGGGCAAGGCGAGCGTTCTGGCGGTGACGTCGTACACTACCCGTACCTCGCCGACCATCCGCGGAAAGTGGCTGCTCGAAAATATTCTCGCCGCGCCCGTGCCGCCTCCACCTCCCAACGTGAACACCAACTCTGGAGGAGAACAAGCGGAGCAAGCCCGCGTCGGTGCGCGAGATGCTGGAGATGCATCGCACGAATCCGGTGTGCGCGAGTTGCCATGCGCGCATGGACCCGCTGGGTTTCAGCCTCGAGAACTTCGATGCCATCGGCCAATGGCGTACGACGGACGGGGAAACGCCCATCAACGCGACCGGCGTGCTGCTGGACGGCACGAAGGTCGATGGGCCAGCGGCCCTTCGACGAGCGCTGGTGGCGCAGAAGGAGCAGTTCGTGAGAACGGTGACGGGAAAGCTGCTCACGTATGCCGTCGGCCGGGAGATGGAATACTACGACGCTCCAGCGATCCGCTCGATCGTGCGCGCGGCTGCCGCGGATGACTACCGCTGGTCGTCGACGATTCTGGCTATTGTGAAGAGCGCGCCGTTTCAGATGAGGAGGTCGCGGTCATGATCATCACCAAGAAAGCCATTTCGCGCCGCACCGTGCTTCGCGGGATCGGCACGACCGTCGCCTTGCCTTTGCTGGACGCCATGGTGCCGGCGCTGACAGCCGTCCAAAACACGCCGGCGAAAGCAGTACGTCGCCTGGGCGTCGTCTACCATCCGAACGGCGTCATCTACGAGAACTGGCTCCCGAAGGGTATTGGCCGTCAGTTCGAGCTCTCGCCCATTCTCGCGCCGCTGGAGCCGTTCCGGGACAAGCTGGTCGTCGTCACCGGTCTCTCCAGCCATCAGGCGGAGGCGCTCGGCGACGGCGGCGGAGATCACTCTCGCGCCTCGGGGACGTACCTGACGGGCGTGCACGTCAAGAAGTCGGACAGCGTCGTTGAAAACAGCATCTCGATGGACCAGATTGCGGCGAAGGCCTTCGAGCGCGAAACGCAGCTGTCGTCGCTGCAGCTGACTGTGGACGACAACAGCCTGGTGGGATCCTGTGATGTGGGCTACAGCTGCGCGTACAGCAGCACGCTTTCGTGGCTCACGCCGACTCTGCCCCTGATGGCGGAAAACAACCCGCGCGTGGTGTTCGAGCGACTGTTCGGCTCGAGCGACAGCACGGATCCGCGCGTGCGCGCGTCTCGTCTTCGCCAGGACCGCAGCATTCTCGATTCGGTGACGGCCCGCGTAAAGCAGCTTCAGCAGAAGCTCGGTCCAGCCGACAACACGAAGGTGAACGACTATCTCGAGTCACTTCGTGACGTGGAACGACGGATCCAGAAGGCCGAAGAACAGAACACCAACGGGGGCGTCGACGTGGATCAGCCTGCAGGTGTTCCAGACTGGGTTTCGAGCCGCACGTTGCAGCTGCTCTACGACCTGCAGTTGCTGGCCTACCAGTCCGATCTGACGCGGGTGATCACTTTCATGTACGGTCGCGAACAGACAGGGCGGCCGTACCCGCAGATTGGCATCCCGGAGCCCCATCATCCGCTGACGCATCATCAGAACGATCGGCGTGAAGATGGCGAAGTGCACCATCATTCAGACGTATCACGTCAGGCTGTTCGCGTCGTATCTGGAGAAGCTGCGCGCGACGCCCGACGGCGATGGGTCGCTGCTCGATCACGTGATCCTTCTTTATGGATCGGGAATCAGCAACAGCGATCGCCATACCCACGGTCCGTTGCCGACCCTGCTGCTCGGCGGGGGCGCGGGAACGATCAAGGGCGGCCGCCACCTCGTCTATCCCGACGACACGCCGTTGACGAATCTGCAGTTGACGCTGCTCAACAAGATGGGCGTCCCAGCAGAGAGAATCGGCGACAGCACAGGACAATTCACCGAGCTCTCTGTCTGAGCGTGGACTACTCTCCGCGCGGGGCGGTCCTCGTGCGAACGCTCCACGGCCCTATACTTACTGCGTCGCGAGGAGGGCTGATGCCATGAAAATTGCTTCGATCACCGGATCCCTCGTCCTCCTGCTGTCGGTCGCAGTTGGCACAGCTCAGCAGACGGTTCCGTTCCGGGGAACCACGCCCGTCGCGCCGTCGGGGATTCCAGCAAAGGCACTGCCGGATACGCCCGTTGAGTTCGACACGGCCGAGGGTCAGAGGATCCGCGTAGTGCCCGTCGCACGAGGCCTTGCCAACCCGTGGAGCCTGGCCTTTCTCCCGGACGGTGGCATGCTCGTCACCGAGAGAGGCGGCCGACTTCGAATCATCAGAAACGGCGTGCTCGACCAGGCGCCGGTCGCCGGTGTGCCCGAGGTCCGCGCGGCTGGCTTGTCGGGGCTGATGGACATCGCGCTCCATCCACAGTTTGCCCAGAACCGCTTCGTCTACCTCACCTACACGAAGCCAGTGGACGAAAAGACGACGACGATCGCGCTCGCGCGTGGGCAGTGGAATGGCACTGCGCTGACCGACGTGCGGAACATCTTCGTAGCCAGCGACGGCAGCGGCGGCGCTTCGCGTCTCGCCTTTGCGCGCGATGGTTCGCTCTTCATGACTGTGGGCGGTGGCGGCGGCACTGGCGCGCAAGACCCCAACAGCCATGCAGGTAAGGTGCTACGACTTCGAGACGATGGCACGACGCCGCCTGACAACCCGTTTGTGGGGCGCGTGGGTCACAAGCCGGAGGTGTACTCACTCGGACATCGCAACTCCATTGGCCTTGCGATTCGCCCGGGAACCGGGGACGTCTGGGAGAATGAGAACGGGCCGAACGGAGGTGACGAGATCAACGTCATCCTGCCGGGTCGCAACTACGGATGGCCCATCGTGAGCTACGGCCGCACGTACGCCGGCCCGTGGCAGTCACCTCGCCTGACCCACGACACCTTCGAGCAACCGCTCGTGTTCTGGGTGCCATCGATCGCCATCTCGGGCATGGCTTTCTATACCGGCAACAAGCTACCGAAGTGGAAGGGCGACGTGTTCGTCGGCGGTCTCCGGACCGGTGAGATTCCCGGCACGGGTCACCTCGAGCGCATCCTCTTCAACGAGAAGATGGAGGAACTTCGTCGCGAGTCGCTGCTCGGCGAACTGAGACAGCGCATCCGGGACGTCCGCCAGGGGCCCGATGAGTTGCTGTATGTCCTGACCGACGATCGCAACGGCGCGCTTCTTCGGATCGAGCCGGCGCCGTAGCCGCCTGCGCGCGGCCCGTGAGAATCCAGACATATGGGCTCGCCGAAGCGCCTTGGCATCCTGGTCGGCGGCGGACCGGCCCCAGGCATCAACGCCGTCATCTCGGCCGCAACGATCCTTGCCCTCAACGAGGGCTTCGACGTCATCGGCATCCGCGACGGGTTCAAGCACCTCGTCCGTCGGGATCAGTCCGGGCTGCGGCCGCTCGCGATCGACGATGTGTCGCGTGTGCACTTGCTGGGCGGGTCGATGCTCGGGACCTCGCGCGAGAATCCGACCACGTCTTCCGAGTCGATGCGGGCCGTGATCGAAACGCTGGGTCAAGCGCACATCACACACCTCGTGACGATCGGCGGCGACGATACGGCGCTCTCGTCGCGGTACGTCAGCGAGCACTCGCCGGGTGCCATCCGCAGCGTGCACGTGCCCAAGACGATCGACAACGACCTGCCCTTGCCACCCCACGTGCCCACCTTCGGCTTCCAGACGGCCCGGCACGTTGGCGTTGAACTCGTGCGAAACCTGATGGACGACGCCAGGTCCACGCGCCGCTGGTACGTCGTCGTCGCGATGGGGCGCAAGGCGGGCCACCTCGCGCTCGGCATCGGCAAGGCAGCCGGAGCCACGGTCACGATCGTCGCCGAAGAGCATGCCTCGCAGTACGTACCTTTTGCGACTATCTGCGACATCGTCGAGGGCGCGATCATCAAGCGACGGGCGATGGGGCGCCACTTCGGCGTCGCGGTGCTCGCCGAAGGCCTTATCGACAAGCTCGATCCGGCCGAGCTCGCCGAGTTGGAGGACGTCGAGCGTGACGAGCACGGACACGTGCGGTTCGCCGAGGTCGATCTCGCGAGAAAGGTCAAGGCCGAGGTGCAGGGCCGATTCAGCGAGCGCGGCCTCCGCGTGACGATCACGGAAAAGAACGTTGGCTACGAACTGCGATGTGCGGACCCGATTCCCTTCGATGCCGAGTACTGCCGCGACCTCGGCTACAGCGCCGTGCGGTTTCTGCTCGGTGGCGGCAGCGGGGCCATGGTCAGCATCCAAGGCGGGCGTCACGTGCCGATTCCCTTCGACGACCTCAGGGAGCCAGAGACCGGCAAGACGAAGGTGCGCCTCGTGGACATCAACAGCGAGGGGTTCAGCGTCGCCCGCGCCTACATGATTCGACTCGAAGCCGAGGATTTCGCACACGCCGCATGGGTGGACCGGCTCGCCGACGCGGCCCATCTGACGACAGGTGCCTTTCGCCAGCGCTTCGAGTACCTGGGTTCAGTTAGCCGGTAGCCGGTAGCCGGTAGGCAGTAGCCGGTAGTGTAAAGGAAACCAACCACAAGTAATGCCCATCAAGCGCATCGGCATCATCATCGGCGGCGGTCCCGCGCCTGGTACGAACGGCGTCATCAGCGCGGTCGCCATCGAAGCCATCAAAGTCGGATGCGTGCCGATCGGTTTCCACGACGGCTTCGACTGGCTCGCGCAGCGGTACACCGACGAACAGCACGAGCTGACCATCGACGAGGTCTCGCGCATCCACCTCGATGGCGGCGTGCTACTCGGGACCTCGCGTCGGGACGTGACCCGTGACGCTGAGAGTCTGGAGAATACCGTCGCCGCGCTCGCCAAACTCAAGATCGACGCGCTCATCTGCGTTGGTGGCGACGACATCGTGCGGAGCGCCGTCGCCATCGAGCGCCGCGGCTCCGTGAAGGTGGTTCAGGTGCCCAAGAGCATCGACAACGACCTCTGGCTTCCGTTGCCGCTCGCTACGCTCGGCTACGAAACCGCCCGTCATGCCGGCGTCGGTATCGTGAAGAGCCTGATGGAGGATGCGAAAACAACCGGCCGCTGGTACTTGGGCGTGACGATGGGCCGTCCCACCGGTCACTTGACGCTGGGCATCGGCAAAGCCGCGAGCACGACCTGTACCATCATCCCCGAGGAATTCTCCGAAGACGTGATCTCGCTTTCCGACATCGCCGACATCGTCGAGGGGAGCATCATCAAGCGGCGGGCGATGGGCAAGTCGTACGGCGTCGCCCTGCTGGCCGAAGCCCTTGTCGAGCGCTTCAGTCCGCGCGAGGTCGCGGAGCTGCAGGACGTGGACCGCGACGCGCAGGGCAACATCCGGGTCACGGAAATCGATCTTGGCCGGAAGGTGAAGAACGAGGTCCAGCTGCGGCTCGAGCAGCGGGGGATCAAGGTCACGATCGTGGACAAGACGATTGGGTACGAGCTGCGGTGCGCGCCGCCAATCCCGTTCGACGCCGAGTACGCACGCGATCTCGGCTACGCCGCGGTGGTTTACCTGCTCAAGGGCGGATCAGGCGCGCTCGTCACCATCCAGGGAGGCGAGTTCATGCCGATCCCGTTTGCGGACGTCCTCGACCCGAGCGGCAAGGGCCGGCGGCGGGCCGTGGACGTGACGACCGAGAGCTATCAGGTGGCACGGGAGTACATGGTGCGGCTCGGCCCTCGCGACTTCACGGATGCGTCGTGGGTCGCCACGCTCGCCGGGGCCGCCGGGCTTGATGAAGACGCATTCCGCGCCCGGTTTGGCCGATTCGCTCACGCCTAATACACAAAGCGTTTGGGATAGCCCTTCGGGTATGCTTGCCACGAAGGCAACTACGGCGTGAAGAACATCCTGTGCGCGGATGAACGGCAGGGCGCGTGACAGTACCCGGACTCGGGCGGAGAGCGGTGATTCGATGCGGCGAGCGTGGTGTATCGCGTCAGTCTTGGCGTCGTTGACGCTGACCTCGGTGACGTTTGCCCAGGAAGGCCATCCGCTCGTGGGCTCGTGGCACGGCGACTGGGGTTTCGATGGCGCCCCGCGCCGGGACCTGACGGTCGTGGTGGACTATACGCCGGACGGCGCAGACGTCGCCGGCATCGCTAATCCCGGGTACGACCATGCCTCGTTGCAAAATCTCAAGTTGACGATACCGAAGCCCACTGACTGGATGGTCAGATTCGAAGTCGAGCTGAAGGACAAGTCGGGCACGGCGACACGGTATGTAGCGGAAGGCACGCTCGACAAGATCGGGTCTGATCGGCGGACGTTAACCGGCACTTGGAGCGCTGGCACGGCGAAGGGGAATTTCAAGCTGACGAGGGATCGGGACTATTCCCGGTAGCGGGAGGTTGAAGATGCGCGTTCGAACAATGCTCGCGATGGGCATCGCGGTGGCGATGACGACGCCGCTGGCCGCTCACCACTCGTTCGCGGCCGAGTATGGCAGCGAGCCGGCCAACTTGAAAGGTGCCGTCACGAAGATCGAGTGGCAGAATCCGCATGTGTTCTTCTATATCGACGTGCGCGACGAGGACACGGGCAAGGTCACGAACTGGGCCCTCGAAATGGGCGCGCCGGCGGTGATTCAGCGGAACGGCTGGACGCGAAACACGATGAAGATCGGCGACATCGTGATCGTCACCGGAACCAAGGCGAAGAACGGGAAACCGCTTGCCAACGCGCGCTCGGTGGTCATGGCCGCGACCGGGAAGAAGCTGGGCGCTGGCTCGAGCGAAGGCGTCAATCCGTAGGACCCTCGATGCGACTTGACCCTCGGTCCTGTGTCGTGGTCCTCGCCGTCGCCGTCGCGCTGGTGGTGTCGCTGCCGAGCTCCTCGCCGGCTCAGAACCCCGCCGGTGGTGGGCGGGGGAGGACGACACCGGCCCCACCGGCCGGACCACCGCGCCTGCCCAACGGGCAGATCAACCTCGGCGCCGTGCCGGGTCAAAAGGGATTTTGGAATTCGTTCAACGGGCAGCTCATTGGCAGAACGGGGAACGCGTTGCCCACGAATCTGCTCGTCGAAGATGTGCCTTTTCGGCCCTGGGCAAAGGCCCTGTTCGAGTACCGCAACGTCCGAAACGGGCTAGACGACCCCCACGCGCGGTGTCAGCCGGCTGGTGGTATTCGCTTCCTGACAGTCCCGAACGGCACCGAGTTCGTTCAGCAGCCCGAGCTCAACCGGATCCTCATGATCGACGGCGAGAATCGCAGCTGGAAACGGATTGCGATGGAGCCGGGACGAAAGCACCCATCCGAGGACGACCTGGTCCCAAGCTACTTCGGCGACCCGATCGGTCGCTGGGAAGGCGACACGCTCGTGGTGGACACGGTCGGGTTCAACGAAAAGTTCTGGGCCTTTAGGAACGGGCTTCCACACACGCGCTTTCTGCATCTCGTCGAGCGCTATACACGCCTCGACATGAACCGGATTCGGTACGAGTTCACCGTCGACGACAAGGGTGCGTATACGCGTCCCTGGTCGGGTGGCTGGCACATCAACTGGCAGTCGACCAACTACGATGGCTCGCCGGGCGGTGAGATTCACGAGTACTTCTGCATCGACAACGAGCGCGACTCGGAGCATCTCGAACGATAGAGAACCGACGCTAAGGCCAAGAGAGTCTTAGCGTGTTTTCCTGAATGTCATCGAGAAGCCGACGAAGTCGGTGCTCTTCGTCGTCACGTCGGGGCCGGCATCAAGAAGCCATGCTTTCGCGAGGTTCACGTGTAGCTGTGCCTGCCGATTCCCAGGAAATCTGAAATCGAAAAGGCTATAGGCGATGCCGTAGTTTGCGGCCGCCTTCCACGCACGCGCACCGGAACGCGTCGGCACGTTCAGCATCATCACACCCGGTGCGACGAAGACCTGAAGACGTCCGCGAACGGCGGTTGTGACGTGCATCCCGAGCACGCCGTAGAGACTCGCGCCAGCCTGCATGGCGGGCCAGAGCATGTCCATGTGAACGTGCTCCCACCAGGTCAGCCTGTGGTCATCCTCTTGGCTTAGGCTGCCGGCCACACGGGCGGTCGCAGCCTGTGCTGTGGCGTAGTCCGTTCCCCACTCAGCGAGCAGGGTGCAACCCACGACAAGTGGACCGGTTTGCTCAAAGTCGCTGCACCGTTCGAAAAGCCAGGCCGGCGGATTGGGGCGCGGCCGGCGTTCACGCCATCCGCTGAACAGACTTGGCTCCCTTCGGTTTCCCCAACGAGCAGCCCAGTTCTTCCATTCCGAGAAGTCGTGCACCCACTGCTTCAACTCGTCCTCGCGTGCGCCCGAATCCGATGCCCACAACCGTGGAGCGTGTATCGCGAGTTCAGCAAGTGGAATCGCTCGCGTCTGTAGTAGAGGGCGACTCGTGCTGTCGTTGGTTTGTGCCAGGCTGGAGGCCGTCCCACCGGCCAATACACCGAGAATTGCGACCGTCGTCCAGAAAATGCGCATGAGTCTCCTGGGGCGTCCCGGGACAGTGCTCACGCCGCACCGGCCGTCGGGCTGCCGACTGTGTTCCTGAGTTAAGCGTGAAGGCGCAAGCGTAAGGACTCGTTGTTGCGCTGTCAAGCAAAACGTCCTTATGCGACGAGAAATTTCGCGGCAGGGATCCCGAAATCAAGACGAGCGGGATCGCAACGATCACCGGAGGAGGCCGTATACTGAACCGCCTGGGGCTAAGAGGCACGGGAGGTTCGGTATGACGCGCCAGGGTCCCGATGTGATCTGCCGGTGGGCGATCCTGTTGGTGATCGTCTCCCTCATTTCAGTGGCGGCAATGGCGCAGCAGACGGCGTCATCGGCCGGCAGGTCGGCCACAACGCCAACTCCGAAGTGGAGTCCACCCCGCACAACGGATGGCCAGCCCGATCTGCAGGGCGTCTGGGACTTCGGCACGCTGACCCCACTCGAGCGACCCTCCGCACTCGGCGACAAGCAGGTCTTCTCCGACGAAGAGGCTGTGGCGTTCGAGAAGGAAGAGAATCGGCGCCAGAATCGCGACCTCATCGATCCGGCCAAAGGCGGCGTCAACTATCCGCCCGGGGGCGTCGTTCCTTACAACGAATTCTGGTACGAGCGCGGAAACACGGTGACGACGTCGAAGCGTACGTCTCTGATTGTCGATCCGCCCGATGGACGTCTTCCTCCGATGACAGCGGAGGGCAAGCTAGCAGCCGATCTTCGGACAGCTTCAGACAACAGCGATCAACAAGGACGCCCGCGCGCCGATTCGTACACGGACCGTCCCCTCGCGGATCGTTGTCTCGTGGGTTTCAACGCCGGCCCGCCAATGATCCCCGGTGCCTACAACAACAACGTCCAGCTCGTTCAAACGGGCACAGACGTCGTCATTCTCAACGAGATGGTCCACGACGCGCGCGTGGTTCCGCTCGACGGACGTCCGCATCTTCCACAAGGTCTGCGTCAGTGGAAGGGCGACTCGCGAGGTCGCTGGGACGGCGACACGCTCGTTGTCGACACGACAAACTTTCGTCGCGAAACGAGCCTGAGAGGGTCAACGGCGAGCACGCACCTCGTCGAGCGCTTTACGCGACTCAACACCGATACCCTTCTCTACGAATTCACAGTGGACGATCGAGCGACGTGGACGAGACCGTGGACGGCCGCCGTGCTCATGAAGAAGATCCCGGGCCCACTCTTCGAGTATGGGTGTCACGAGGGGAATTACGCGATGTTCAATATTCTCAGCGGCGCCCGCGCCGCTGAGAAAGCCGCTACGCCGGCTCCAGTGGGGACGGGGCAGAAGTGACTTCGCGCCGCGGCTTTCTCGTGACGACTTCTGCGGCGGCCATGGCCGGTTTGGCGTTCACGTCAGGCTCGCCGCAAGTCGGCGTCCGCCGTGACATCGCGGACCTTCCGCCGTATGGCAATTCCACGATCCCGTCTGGCATCCGTTCTCGAACCGTCGCCAATGTGAACGGACTGACCGTGCACATGTTGGAGGCCGGCTACGAGACGTCTGGCCGGCCGGCCGTGCTGTTGCTGCATGGTTTTCCCGAGCTCGCCTATAGCTGGCGCAAGGTCATGCTGCCATTGGCATCCTCCGGGTATCACGTGATCGCCCCTGATCAGCGGGGCTATGGGCGTACCACCGGCTGGGACGGGTCCTATTACGCCGATCCCGATCCCTTCCGCATGCTCAACATGGTGAGGGACGCCATGGGGCTGGTCTACGCGCTCGGCCACCGTTCTGTGGCGATGGTCGTCGGACATGACGCGGGAGCCCCCGTCGCAGCCTGGTCCGCGCTTGTCCGGCCCGACGTGTTCCGTTCGGTGACGATCCTGAGCTCGCCCTTCGAAGGTCCGCCGTCACAGCCTTTCGACACCGCGAACGGTGCCGCCCCGCCGCGTCCGGCATTCACCGATGACGACCTCGATGCGGAACTTGCAAAGCTGAGTCCTCCGCGGAAGTACTACCAAAACTATCAGCGCACACGCGGGGCCAACGACAACATGCTCCATGCCCCGCAGGGACTCCACGCGTTCTTTCGCGCGTATTACCACTACAAGAGCGCCGATTGGAAAGGGAACACACCACATCCGTTGAAAGCTCGGGTCGCCGAGGAGATGGCCAAGATTCCCACGTACTACGTGATGGAGCGGGACAAGGGCATGGCGGAAACTGTGGCACCCATGATGCCGTCGGCCTCCGAAATCGCTTCTTGCAAGTGGCTCACCGACCCAGAGGTCGGTGTATATGCGACCGAGTACGCCAGGACCGAGTTCACCGGCGCTCTTCAGGGCTATCGTGTGCGGCGTGGCTCAGATCCCGAGAGCCTCGCGGAGATGCGGACGTTCTCGGGACGTTCCATCGATGTCCCATCGATGTTCATCGGAGGTCGAAGTGACTGGGGCGTTTATCAGACGCCAGGCGCCGTCGATAGAATGCGGACCAGCGCCTGCACGCGGATGGTGGGTTTCCATCTGGTGGACGGCGCCGGGCACTGGGTGCAGCAGGAGCAGCCGGACAAAGTGAGCGCGTTGCTCATAGACTTCCTGCGCAACCAAGTTCAGAAGAGTAAGACGGGCGTTCCTCGAGATTTTTGATTTCGTTTTTGGATGACGCGATATGAATGGACCTACTTCCGATCCGCAAGCCACAGTGCCGACGCTTCCGCACACTGAGTCACTCGTGGTGTGGACGAACCTCATTTACGGGCTGCACGCGTTCAGCCTGGTGATGGGGATCGTGGGCGCCGCCACGATCGTCGGAACCTTTCTGACGGGCTGGCCTTCGATCATCGCGGTCATCCTGAACTACGTGAAACGCAGCGAGTCACGGGGGACATGGCTCGAGTCGCACTTCCGCTGGCAGATCCGGACGTTCTGGTTCGGACTTCTCTGGGTATCGATGTGCGCATTCTTCGTCATCTTCACGCTCGGCATCGGCTTGCTGATCGCCTGGCTGCCCCTCGGGTTCGTGGCGTGCTGGTTCATCTACCGGGTCGCGCGCGGTTGGATGGCGCTGAACAATCGTCAAACGATGTACACGTAGTAGCCCGGCTCGCCGACACCGCTGGGTCTCACGTCGGGCTCCCGAATCTCGACTAGGACATCTGCTTGGTCCGGGAGCGGAGCGAGGCGAAGGCAGCGAGCATCTCGGCATACGTAAAATTCGCGTTCCGACCGCTGGGGTTCGGGAGCACGAACACCTGCGACCCGCCTATCTGCTCTGGCTGGACACCAAGCCGCACCGCGCCCTTATGCGCCGGAAAACAGGCGCGGAACACCGTGACGCCTACGAGTGCGACGATCGCCGGCCGATGGCGCCGGACCTTCCGGAGGAGCCGGGCTCGCCCCGCCGCGTACTCGACGGGCAGCAACGTGTCGATGCCCGGTGTCGGCCTCGGCACGATGTTCGTGATGCCGTAGCCCCACTCCGGCAGCCGCACGTCGTCTTGATGGCCGATTGGCTCAGGCACGAGTCCGGACTCGTACAGAAGCCGCCAGAAGCGGTTCGAGAAGCCGGCGAAGTGGTGGCCGCGTCAGCGCTGAGCGGACGCCGGGATTGATGCCGACGAATAGCACACGAACAGGTGGACGAATCACGTCGCGCAGGAGCGGCAGCGCGCGCTGGACTGGAGGGCGCGGCCGGCGCTGCTTACGTAGCCTCAGGCTGGTTGTCACGATCGCTAATCAACGTCGCGGCGCTGACGGAGCTCGCGATCGCCAGCGCCACAGCCACCCACACCACGTAACGATAGCCCGTAACGAACGATCGCTGGATTGCCTGACGACCCCTACTGTCGGTCGTTTCAGCGGCACCCAGATTTTGGCGCTGCGTCTCGATCTCTGCCCGACTCACTGCCGGCAAATTGAGGGCATTCAATTCTCGATCAAGTGCTCGATTAAAGGCCGCGTACAGCACAACTCCCAGTGCCGCGATCGCGACCAAACCCGCGACACGCGACACTGCGTTGTTGATTCCTGATGCAACGCCCGCGTGATTCTGTCCGACAGAATTCATCACGGTAGTCGTCAGCGGGGCGACGCTGATCGCCATCCCGAGGCCCAGTACGATCACGGCCGGAAGGAAAGTGCTCCAGTACGAGCCACCGATCCCGGGTCTGGCAAACAGCGCAAAGCCGGCGGCTGCGACGAGCGGTCCGATGATCAGGGGCCGCTTCGCCCCGTAGCGCTGGAGCAGTCCACCCGACCAGCGCGACAACACGAACATCAACACGATGAAGGGTAGAAGCGCTGCTCCGGCTTCGGTTGCCGAGTAACCCTGCACCTGGATCAGATTCAAAGGAAAGAAAAAGAGCACGCCGCTCAGCGCGGCGTATAGAAAAAAGGTGAGCAGGTTGGCCCCTCCGAAGCTGCGCGATCGGAACAGGGCCAGCGGAAGCATCGGAGCCCTAGAATTGGCTTCAAGGGCGATAAATCCGCTCAGCAAGAGGACTCCGACGACCGTCACGAGCGGAACGGATTCAATCAGCCCGAAAACAACGGAGCCGAGACCGGCGGTTGTGAGCACAACACCCGGCCAGTCGAGTCGGTCAGTAATGTGATTTCCTTGGGTCTCTGGCACGCGCCAGAACGTGATCCCGATCACGATCACGGCGAGCGGCAGATTGATGAAGAAGACCCAACGCCAAGACCAGTGCTGGACCAGCCATCCGCCAACCACAGGACCGAGCGCGGCCGTGATCGCTGTAAACCCAGACCATGTGCCAATTGCGCGACCGCGCTGTGCCGCTGGAAAGGACGTGCTGATGAGCGAGAGGCTTCCTGGGACCAGCAGCGCGGCGCCGACACCTTGTAGGGCGCGAGCCGCGATGAGCTCACGAATCGTGTGGGACAAGCCACACCATGCAGAAGCGGCAGCAAAAATCGCAACGCCGCTTGCAAAGACCTTGCGGCGGCCTCGAAGATCGCCCAACGCTCCGCCGGTCAGGAGCAGAGCAGCCAGCGTGAGCGCGTAAGCTTCGACAACCCACTGCACGTCTGCCAACGTCGCGTCGAGAGCAGATTGCAAGGCGGGCAGAGCGACGTTTACGACTGTGCTATCGATGAACGCCAAGCTGGATCCGAGAATGGTGGCCGCCAGTACCCAACGGCCTCGGCCGGCATCCGTGCGCTCGACAGCGCCGGTCAGGATGGCCGCTTCATCGCATGGAGGTCTGGCAATCACTGCCATCAGTTGACCACGATCATCCGCGCGATGGCGATCTGGATCAACGAGGCAACCAAGCTGGTCTTCTCGAGGACCCGGAAGGATGTGACGTGGAGAAAATTCCCGACTCTTCCACGAATTCGACGCAAGGGCGATCGAGGATCTGAGCAATTGGTTTCTGACGAGAGGAGCCCCACGGCTACACTGCAAGCGTGCGCACGAGGACGCGGCTGATTACCACGCTGACGCTGTCGTTCAGCATCTATCTCGTCCCAATTGTTACGGCGCATTGGATTGACCTGTTTGGCCTCGCGCTTGGCCAAGAGTTGTTTCGAGACCGCGAAGTGATATGGAAGGCGGTTGACGTCGCATCCGCGCTAATCTTCCAGGGCATCCTGTTCGCCAGCGTCTGGTGTGTGGTTCCCTGGGGCAGAGCTGCGGCAGTGGGTGTCACCGTGCTGCTGCTGATTCCTGGCACGATGGCGTTGAACTTCGCTTACCTGAACGCGATTCCTTCGTATTTTCTGATTGAGCCAGATACAACGCCTGACAGTTCCTCGTGGAGAGAGGAGTGCGCAGTCGCGGGCTTTTCGCTCGATCCGGTGCGCCAGGGCATTTCGCGCGGGTTGGAGCGGCGCGGCGAGGCGTGGGTACGGCAGGACGATGGCAGGCAATACGGCATCCTCCACGTTCCCGGATGCACGGTAGAACCCGTTGCCATTCCAGAGCTGCCGATTGCGCCTGGCTTGCACCACGCGTTACCCGATGGCAGTGTGATCTTCGTGACGATGGAGCGCGGCGTTGCGGGACAGCAATACTGGTTGCTCACGCGTGGATCGAAGGAACCAAGGCTCCTACAGGTTCCCCAGGGCCAGACCGATGGTGTGCCGCTCGTGGCCGAAGATGGCGGCTGGGTGGCGTGGTTGATGCGATCGCCCGAGCGCGAAGCGTCGCTTCGGATTGAGCCCATAGAGGGCGGCCCGCCGATCGTGTTCTCGCACACCTTGATGCAACGCACAACCCTGGTACCGGTTGAACTGGACATGGAGAGGCGGGAAGTTACCGTCAACCGGGACCTTTCCTCGTTTGCGAAGATCCGCTTGGATGGAATGGTCGCGTGGGGCCCGCTCACGCCTGGTACGATCGCGTCTCAGAGCGACACCTTCCGGTATTTGGATGGGCAATGGGCCGCCTGGGATGCCTATGTGGAGAACGCGCGGTATCGCTTGGGTTGGTACACACGCGAAGGCGACGGCCAGTACGAGGCGCCGAAAGGGCGGTCGATCACGTCGGCCGCAATGGATGCGCACGGGCGGTATGTAGCGGCGAGCACGACGACGTCCCTGAACATCGGCTCGATCAAAGACACCGTCGTGGCCCTGAGGACCGGCGATGGCGTCGAAGTATTTCGGAAAGCGTTGCCGACGTACGCGCGCAGCCAGGTGGCGTTCTTAGGCGAGGAGTACTTTGCATATTCCGATTTCGAGGGAACCCGAAGCCGGACGCGAGTATTGCGGATGACCGACTAGTTCTCTTTCCGCACTGCTTTGACTAACGCAGCAAGTACCACGCTCCCAACGCGACAAGGACCCCCAACACCGAGTCCACGAAGTAGTGATATCGGCACACGACCGTCGCCGTGACGATGCTTGCCGCAAGAATGAGAAACGCAGCTCCTACTATCGGCATCGAGGCGCCGACGGCGAGCGCTACGGCCACTGCGCCAGCCGCGTGACCACTCGGAATGGTGTTGACCTGGATGCTTCCTCGGTTGAGCACGATCAGGTTCAGCCGTCTCATCACCGACCGACCCGCTCCTGCCCCCACCTCGCACTCGAGGGCGCGTGGCGGGCGCGTCTGTAGCCAGGGGAGCATCCCGTAGCTGACGAACTCGGCGAGCAGCACGATAGCCCAAAAACGAGAAACGGCGGCTGCATCTCCACCGAGGGCGAGCGTGAGAGCACCAGCTGGCACAACCGCATACACGAGAGCGTAAGCGAGCTCGAGATACTCATCCACAAACCGAGGCCGACCCACGAGGGCGCTGCGGCCGAGCAGCCATGTATCGACGTGGAGCAACCACCGCTCGGCGCGATGCATCGGTTGCACGAAAAAGAACCCCGACAACCAGTAGCCGGCCAGCAGGATTGGAATTGGCACGAGGGCATGCGCAACGGGTTGAGGCCAATACGAGCCCACTGCGGCGATCAGAGCGCAACCGCTCATGGCCAGGAGGGCAGGTCTCCTGGCTCGTACGAAGCGACGTCCGGCGAACGCCACGACAGTCAGATACATGAAGTACGCAAATGTAATCCACTCCCAAAGCGCCACACCCGTCCCGTTCTTGACCATCCCTTCGTCTCTCAATCGTCAGTGACGAAATACCACACGGTCACTGACCCAGAAATTCAACAGCGACATGGTCGCGACCGCCACCACGTTGGCCGCGACGACCGAGAGCCCCGTCGCTGCCATCACGGCCGCCGTTACGATGACGTTGCTCAACACCGAGATGAGCCCCGTTGACACGTGAAACGAGACCCAGCGTTTGAGCCGGTCTTCACGCGGCAAGTTGGGCCAGGTGAAGTGCTCGTGCCAGAGGAAGTTGTGCGACACAGCCACCAGCACCGCGACGGTAACCGCCAGCCCTGTTGACAGCCCTGCCCACCGGACGAGCAGCGATAGCGTTAACGTCTGGAGCGCAAACCCCAGCACGCCGACGACGTTGAAGCGTACCCAGCGCATGCGGTCGCTCACGCGGCTCTCTGCCCTCCTGCGGCGGCAGGTGCGTACGTCTGCCGAACGTTGTCGAGCGTGCGACTGATGGATTCACGGGCGACGCGGTCGATGATCGGCTCGACGACGACGGCCAACCCCAGCGGCACGCTGCGGCTCAGGGTCAGCGATTCGAGCTCGACGATGACTCCACCTGCGACCTGCTCATAGCGCCAGTAGGAGTTGAGGCGCCACACGAAACCTCTGTCTTCGCCTTGCGGCTTCTCTCGCTCGGCTGAGGTGCCAACGCCGTCAAGCTCGGCGATCTTCGTCGCGACGCTGCGGCTCGACGCCCGCGTGGAACTGTGACGCCGGTAGTCGAGAACGTGCTCGGTGTCGTAAGTCACCGTGACGATCTTGCTGCGGGTCATCCTGATTGACAGCCTCAGATGATTCGGCTGGCGGGCGAGGACACGTAACGCCAAGACGTCCTGCTGGTGTGGGCCACGCTCATTCGGGTGTTGAAGGCGCTGCAGCAGGGCGTCCAGCGTGACACCAGGCAGGAAGACGCTGCCCCGCCAGTGAGAAATCAGCCCGTCGGGCACGTCGATGGTGGCTCCCGCATTGCGTGTTGAGCTCGTCTTTTCGATCAGGACCTCGCCTCGCAGAACACGCTCGCGGGCGCTGGCGGCTTCGGACGAAAAATCCGATACGAGAAATCCGCGCGGTGCTGATAGCTCGCGTGTGATGCGGGCTTCAGTAGCGGCCACGTACCTGTCCCAGGCCTTCACAGTGTTCGGCTGAAGCGTGGCTGCGGCCGTAACCTCGGGGATGGCGAGTGCCGCGGTGAACGCGACCGCGAGCACCAGCGGCCACCGTGGCGCCGCCAGGAACGAGCCTGTCATGGTGTCCTCCTCGGGCTCGCGGCACGGTCCAAACCGGACGCGTCTTGCCCGTCACAAGGGAATGTGACAACGGGCGGAAAACGGGCTCAGAAGCCTGGTGTTGCGGCAACGCGCGTGGATCCCGTTACGACCCTCCGGGCGCTCTAATCGGAGCGTTCCGGACGTGGTAGCGTCAGCCGGTGCTCTTTACCGACCCGACGTTTCTCTTCGTCTTTCTACCCGTCCTGCTCGCGCTCTACGCCTTGCCATGGCCGAGGTATCGGAATTGGCTGTTGCTTGTCGCCAGCGTCGTGTTCTACGCGAGCGCTGGCGGTGCATTCACCTGGTTCCTGCTGGCGTCGGTCGGCCTCAACTACGCCGCGCCGCTGTGGATCGATCGGTTGAGAGGCACGCCTTCTGCCAGGCTGGTGCTGGGGGCGACGGTCGTCCTCAACCTGCTGCTGCTGGCAACCTTCAAGTACGCGGGGTTCGTGACCACCAACCTTAATGCGCTCCTGGAAGCCGCGTCGTTGACCACGTTGCCGATGCCGGCCATTGTTCTGCCCGTCGGTATTTCCTTTTTCACGTTTCACGCCATTTCGTACGTCGTGGATGTCTACCGGCTCGAGGTCCCACCGCAGAGAAGCCCAGTCCAAGCGTCTGTCTTCTTGCTGTTCTTTCCACAGCTCATTGCGGGACCCATCATTCGATACCGAAACGTCGCCGCAGATCTCGCTGTGCGGTCGGTGACGACGGCAGACTTCGCGTATGGGGTGCGACGTTTCGTAATTGGGCTCGGCAAGAAAGTGCTGCTTGCCAACATCCTCGCGGCACCGGTCGATCGCATTTTCTCGATGCCGGCGGCTGAACTCACAGCCGCGCACGCGTGGCTGGCGGTTGGATGCTACACGCTTCAGATCTACTTCGACTTCTCAGGCTACTCCGACATGGCCATAGGACTGGCCCGCATGTTTGGCTTCCGCTTCCCAGAGAATTTCAACTATCCCTATGTCGCCCGGTCGATCCAGGAATTCTGGCGGCGTTGGCACATCTCCCTCTCATCGTGGTTTCGCGACTACGTCTACGTCCCGCTCGGCGGGAATCGCGCCACAGCACGCCGGGTGTATATGAACCTCGCGACGGTGTTTCTACTCTGTGGCCTGTGGCATGGAGCGAACTGGACCTTCGTGGTGTGGGGTGCGTATCACGGCTTGTTCCTCGTGCTCGAGCGGCGGGGGCTTGCCGCGGGCGTCGCCGCGTGTCCGACAGCAATCAGACACCTGTACGCGATCACGGTCGTGATGGCAGGTTGGGTCTTCTTCCGGGCTGACTCGCTCGGAGCGGCGTTGGGTATGTTGCGCGCGATGGCCGGCGCGAGCCCGGGCGCCCCAACGACGTTCGGCGTGGCCTGGTACTTGACGCCGGAGCTCGTGGCTGCGCTCGCCGCTGCCATCGTCGGTTCGGGACCGATCTGGCAGGTGCTTGCCGCGCGCATGGCGACGCCCACGGGTGAGGGAACCCTGACGATCGAGGCCATTCCTTCGGCACTCGTGAGCATCGCGCTGACGACGGTGTTCTTCGTGAGCATCATGTTGATCGCGGCGCGCACCTACATGCCGTTCATTTATGCACGCTTCTGACATGCCCTTGCGACTGCATCCGGCGTGGAGCGTGCTGTTGGTGGCGGGGTTCGTGGCCGCGATCGTGGCACCTGGCGTTGCCACCCTTGCAGGACTCGATCATGAGACGGCCGTTGGCGAAAATCGCGAGTTGGCGCAGCGTCCTGCATTCCGATCGGATTGGACGACACTGCGGTCGCTGCCGGGCGCGGCCTCGGCGTTCTTCAATGACCACTTCGCGTTCCGGCAACGACTCGTCAGGTGGCAGGCGACGGCTCGACTCGAAACGCTTCGATCGTCTCCGTCGCCCGACGTCATCCTAGGCAGAGATGGATGGCTGTTCTACGCCGGAGACGGCAGCATCGAGGACTACGCGTCGGCAGCGCCGTTCAGCCACGAAGATCTCGAGGTATGGCGTACGACGCTGGAGCATACACAGGAGTGGCTTCGACAACGGGGGATCACGTACCTCTTCGTGATCGCGCCAGACAAGCACGTGGTGTATCCAGAGCACCTGCCGGCCACGATGCGTCGAGTCGGGCAGACGTCACGCATCGATGAGCTGGTACGCTACCTGCATGATCACTCCGACGTGCACGTGTTGGACCTTCGTCCGGTACTGCTCGAGGCGAAGCAACGTGAACGGATTTACCACGTGACCGACACGCACTGGAACGACCTCGGCGCATTTGCGGCGTATCAGCAGATCATTCGCGCCCTCGGTCCCGTCGCGGGCGCGCCCGCGACGCGCGAGGCATTCACGCCGAGCACGATCACGACGCCTGGGCGGGATCTGTCCGGCATGCTCGGTCTCACCAATCACATGAAGGAAGTTGACCTCTCGATCGTGCCGAAGGTCCCTCGGTCGGCACGGGTCGTGGAACCTGCCCGTCCGGATCCGCATCACGAGGACGCGCGCCTGGTCACCGAGCAAGCCGATAGCCGTCTGCCTCGGGTCGTCATCTTTCGCGACTCTTTCTGCTCGGCAATGATTCCGTTTTTGTCCGAGCACTTCAGCAAGGCTGTGTATCTCTGGCAATACGACGTCGATCCACAGGTTGTCGAGTCCGAGCACGCGCAGGTTGTCATCCAGGAATGGGTTGGGCGGCGGCTCAGTACGTTGCTCCCGTACGATGCCGTTGCCGGATTGCCGTGATGCTTGGAGGTAGCCTGCCTACACACCGCCCACCGCTCGCGCCATGCTCGAAAGACGTTCCTCCTGATGATGTCGGCGCACGGCTTGCCGTGACAGAATACGGAGTCCATGTCTCCTGAGACGATGAAGAATCACCGGACACCCCTGCGGGGGGCGGCGACACTGGTCTTCTTGCTGCTTGCGCTCTTCCCTGGATCGACGCGGCGCCCTGCCGCGCAAACGGCGACGCGGGCGGGGGCCCAGGCTCCGAAGAGTGTCCGCTTGTATGTGTTCGACTGTGGCCTGATCAACGTCAACAGAGCTGGGACAGAGCGGTACAAGGTGACTCCAGAGGAGGTAGGCGAGACACGCTTCGTCGTACCCTGTTATCTCGCGGCGCATCCCACAGGCACGTTGATATGGGATCTCGGCATCTGGCCCGACAGCACCGTCGAGGCTCGCGCTCAAGGCCTTCAAGGGAACCCGACGGTCGCGGCGGCGGGCGTCGTGACGCGCACGCTGAAAAGTCAGCTGGCCGAGATTGGCTATCGTCCTGAGGACATGACGTACTTCGCGTTCTCTCACGCGCACACTGATCACAACGCCAACGCCGACGAGTTCGCCTCGTCCACGTGGCTCGCAAGGCCTGCTGAGAGGGCATTCATGTTCGAGGAGAACAACACCCGCGTGAATCCGTCCTTCTACACCAAGCTGAAGAACAGCAAGACGATTAGTCTCGACAAGGACGAATACGACGTCTTCGGCGACGGTAAGGTCATCATCAAGTCGGCCCCCGGACACTCACCTGGGCATCAGGTGCTCGTCTTGAACCTGGCTTCGACGGGACGAATCATGCTGGCCGGAGACCTCTATCACTACCCGCAGGAACGCACGCTTCGCCGGCCGCCGCCGGACACGGAATTCAGCGTTCAGCAGTCAGCGGCATCGCGCGTGATGATCGAGGAGTACGTGCAACGGACCAAGACGTCGTTGTGGATCGAGCACGACTTCGTGGCCAACGCCAAGCTGAAGAAATCGCCGGCCTATTACGATTGACAGAGAGCACGCAGAGACAGATCTCACGCAGAGGACGCCGAGCGATTAGAGAAACGCAGAGACCAACGATCTCTGCCGCCCCGCGTTCTCTGCGTGAGATCCGTCTCTGCGTGCTCTGCTTCCTCTGCGCTAGCTCTCTAACCTAGCTCGTCGCGTGCGCGGCGGACATGATCCGGCCGATGTTCTCCGGCGCGAAAAACGCCGGCACTGGAAGCGTGCCCGCCATCATGCTCGCGAATTGATCCTGCGCGTCCTGAGTGGCGGCCGTGGCCCCGAGTACCTGTTGCATCTCCGGCGGCGGAGGCTCCAACGTGGCAAAGGCGCATGTCAGCTCGAACATCGGCAATGAGTCTTCATCGCGCTCTTTCTGGTATTCAGACATCGCCTCGTCGAACGGGCGCGTCCCGAGGAACGAGTCGTGAAGGGCCGTGGCGCATAGCTCGGCGTCCCGGAACGCGTCGCTGATTCCCCACGCGGTGACCGGATCCTTGTTGTAGCCCGCGTCGCCGACGAGCGCCCAACCGGGACCAAACGGCTTGCGGAAGAAGCTTGGAACCCCGGCGCCGCGGAACGGAGCTTCGCGTCTGGCGCGGCGCACCCGATCGGCGAACTCGGGCGCGAGCTCGAGGGACTTGAGGTACGACCCCTCGACGTCCTTCTTGTTGGTCTCGAACTCCGCGTGCGGCCAACCGATGACCACCAACGTCAGGTTGTCATGCGTGGGAATGACGCCCCACCCACGGTGGGGACGGATGAAGATCTCGAACCCCTCTGCCGGAAGGTTGCTCCAATACGTGTAGTACCCACACTGGAGCGGTGGCTTTTCGTTGTATTGCTCCGGCCGAACGGTCTTGGCGACGAGCGAGTACCGCCCATCCGCACCGATGATGACACGGGCGCGTTCTGTGATGGACTGGCCACCCTGCGCATGGCCGCGGATGCCGATCACCCGACCGTCCTCGACCAGAATCTCTTCGACCGTGAAGTCTTCGCGGACCTCGGCTCCCGCGTCGGCCGCGGCATCGACCAGCAGCTTGTCGAGGATGGTTCGGCGCGGGCCGTAGCCGACATCAACGCCTTCGATCGACCGTGGCCGGCCGGCAATGGTGAACGGCCCGAAGTCGAACTTGTACCGTTGGATCGCCGGGCACCCTGTCGCGGCCAGGCGGTCGCGCAATCCCCAGCGCTGCAGCGCCGCGATCCCCGGTGCGTGGACCATGTGCGTCGATAGCGTGTCGCTCGGGAAGGTGTCTCTGTCCAACAGGAGAACCTTGTGTCCCTTGCGCGCAAGCAGCATCGCCGTCGGTGAGCCCGCGCATCGGGCACCAACCACGATCGCATCGTATCCGTCCGTCCCCATGTGCGTCTCCTTGGATCGAACGCCTCTGCCTGAAATCCGAACTCGCGGAGTACGTATCTTAGTCGGACGGAAGAGAGGGCGTTGCCGTTACGTCCTGACTCGTCGTTCGCTCTACCGGGGCCGGAGGCGTAGAGTTTGCAGGAATCGGAGCCACCTGGATTTCGCGACATTGGTAACGAAGTGCCGAGTTCCATATGGAGGTCAGAAGATGGATGTAGTAGAGCTCTTCCTGGGAGAACTCGACCGTGAAGTGATTAGGAGCCTCCACGCGCTCGAGCAAGTCCCAGCGGGCCGGCACGACTGGAAACCGCACGAGAAGTCGATGAGCTTCGGCTATCTCTCGAACATGGTCGCCACGATCCCGACGTGGATCGCGATGATCGTCAAACAGGATGAGCTCGATATCGCGCCGAAAGGCGGTCCGCAACACCCGCCTGCACAAATGAACACGAGCGCCGAGTACGTGCTGGCGCTGGACAAATCAGCCGGCGATGCCCGTGCCGCGCTGAGGGGCACCAACGAAGAGCACCTCAAGACGACGTGGCGCCTTCTTGCCGGGGGTCAGGTCGTTGCCGAAACACCCCGGCACGAGATGATTCGCGACACAATCAACCACTGGGCGCACCATCGTGGCCAGATGACGGTCTATCTGCGTTTGATGGGCGCGACCGTGCCGGCGCTCTATGGTCCGTCAGCCGACGACAAACGCTTTGGCTGAGCTGAGAATGGAGGAACAGGAGACGAACAGGAGACTCTGTCCTCCTTCCTGGCGCTGTCGGCGTCCTCCTTCCTGGCGCTGTCGGCCAGCCGTTTGCCAGCGGGACCGGAAAATTCTACAAAGCTGAACGGCGGTCGGCTCGGATCTAATCCAGAGCTCGCCCCACAGTCAACTCGGTCGCAACCGTACCCACAGCCGAGGCTGGGGCTTCATCCTCACGGATCGATTGTGCCGCCTCGGGAGACGAGACCCCGGACGACAGATCGTTGGCCTTCCTTTCGTCCAATGGCCATTGGGCCTGGACTTCCGAGAGCAGCGCCTCGTCCGTCAGATCCAATCTCAAGGGAGTCAGGGAAATCCAGCGCTGTTCCACCGCCCATCGGTCGGTCCCTTTTTCGGCCCCTTCGATTGGAGTCACCCCAAACCAAAACAACTCGCGTCCAAGCGGATCATTGGTCGGTATGACGCGGCCATCGTAGCGACGCACCGAAACTCGAGTCCAGACCATGCCGCGAGGGCTGCGAGGAAAATTCACATTGATGAGCGGAAGGGTCGCCTCATGAATCACCACGTCGAGAACCTGGCGAATCCACGGCTTGAGCGGTTCAAAGTTTGGTTCGACGCTCGCCGGTGCGCTCATCGCCACACCCCGTAAACCCAAAAGCGACGCCTGTTTGGCGGCCGCCAATGTTCCGGAGTGCCAGATGGAATTGCCGAGGTTTAACCCGACGTTGAGTCCAGACAAGACCAGATCGATCTTCTCCCAGTGATAGACACCAAGCGCGACGCAGTCGGCCGGCGTGCCATTTACGCGGAACGCTGTGATGTTCTTGATGCTCGTGGTGCGATACGACAATGGCCTGGAAGCCGTGATGGCATGGCCCATGGACGAGCGCTCGACATCAGGCGCCACGACCCGAACGTTGCCGAATTCCGCCGCCACCTCTGCGAGTGCCGCGATCCCCGGGCTGTACACGCCGTCGTCGTTGGAGACCAATATGCGCACATTCGAATCTGTGCAAACCGGCCGCCAAACCCGATGGCCCGGTTCCTGAATCTGATGGGGTCGGTTGGATCACATGAGAGTCTTGCTCTTGCACAGCGTCGACGCCGGTGACGGCCTATCCCAGGAGCAGGTTCGCCAGTCGCTCGAGAGCGCGGGTCACGAGCTCCTTCATGTGGTGCAGAGCGACGCCGACCTGGAACGAATGCTGAGCGAGTCCCCCGAGGTTCTCGTCGCCGCGGGCGGTGATGCCACCGTTCGAAGGGCCGCGATAGCGGTAGCTGGCCGCGGGGTTCCGCTTGCCATTCTTCCACTCGGCACCGCGAACAACGTCGCTGAAAGCCTTGGCATCGAGGGCTCCATCTTGCGGTTGATAGAAAGATGGGACCTCCAATACAGCCGCCCTCTTGACCTCGGTGTTGCCCACGGCCATTGGGGCGAGTGCCGATTCCTCGAGGGCGTCGGTGGTGGTTTGATTGCGACCGGCATTGCTGCGATGAGCGGTCAGCGTCACGAGAAACAAGAAGACTCGCGTTCGCGGATTTCGCGAGCCGTCCGACAATATCAAGACCTACTTGCCGGAGCGAAGCCCCAACGCTGCACCCTGACACTGGATGGCACGCGGCTTGATGCTGAGGAGCTACTGATCGTCGAAGTGCTCAACATTCGTTCGATTGGGCCAAACCTCGTGTTTTCACCCGAGGTGGATTCTTCAGATGGATACTTCTCAGTCGTAACGGCGGCTGACGAACATCGGGAGGCGCTAGCGGAATATTTGCGACAGAGGTACGAAGGAAACGACCCACGACTGTGCCTGCCCACACGGCGGGCGCGACGAGTCGAGATCGATGGGTGGGATCAGTTGCACGTGGACGACACAATCCGTCGCGGTTCTTCGTCGGCGTCGATCGACATCGAGCCAGCGGCCGTGCGTGTTCTGGCCTGAACGGTCACCGGGAGTCGGTCGGGCGATTCGAAGTGGAAGTCACTCTATGATCGACGAGATGGACAATTCAGCTTCGGCAAAGCCCGCGCTCAGAAAGACGCCGACGGGCATTCCCGGACTGGATGAGATCACGCACGGGGGGTTGCCGGCCGGCAGGCCAACCCTCATATGCGGTGGTCCGGGATCTGGGAAAACCTTGCTGGGCATCACCTTCTTGGTGAACGGCGCTTTGCATTTCGAGGAGCCGGGCGTGTTAATGAGTTTCGAAGAGAACGCGGAGGAGCTTGCACAGGATGTCGCCTCTCTCGGGTTCGACCTTGAGGCTCTTATCGCAGAAAGTCGGCTCGTGGTCGACTACGTCCACATCGACCGCAGCGAGATCGAGGAAACGGGAGAGTACGATCTCGAGGGCTTGTTCGTACGCCTTGACCACGCCGTTCGCACCGTGGGGGCGAAACGTGTGTTGCTCGACACCATCGAATCGCTGTTCGGCGGGCTTCAGAACGAAACGATCCTTCGGTCCGAGCTCCGCCGACTGTTCCGATGGCTTCGTGAGCGAAACCTTACGGTCGTAATCACAGGCGAAAAGGGGGAGATGACCCTAACGCGCCACGGCCTCGAGGAATATGTCACCGACGCCGTCATCCAGCTCGATCATCGCGTCCACGATCAGATTTCCACGCGCCGCCTTCGGGTCGTCAAGTACCGCGGGTCTCACCACGGAACCAACGAGTATCCGTTCCTCATCGATGAGGACGGCGTCAGCGTGCTCCCTGTGACGTCGATGACCTTGCAGCACGGGGCATCCTCCGAGCGCGTCTCCAGTGGCTTGGAGCGGCTCGACGAGATGCTTGGAGGCGGAGGGTACTTTCGCGGCAGCACGGTTCTTGTCTCGGGGACAGCCGGAACGGGCAAGACGACGCTGGCGGCGCACTTTGCGAATGCGGCGTGCAAACGGGGGGAACGATGCCTCTATTTCCTCTTCGAGGAATCACCCCAGCAAATGCTCCGCAACATGCGTTCGTCCGGCATCGACCTCAAGCCATGGGTAGACGGAGGGCAGTTGCAGTTTCATGCGGATCGCCCGTCGCGTTTTGGGTTGGAAACTCATTTGGTCATGATGCACCGGGCCGTTGAGCGATTTCGTCCAGACGTCGTAGTCATTGATCCAATGACGAACTTGTTGACGGTCGGCACGCAAATCGACGTGCGTGCGATGCTGACCCGAATGATCGATTTTCTGAAGATGCAGAACGTGACTGCACTCTTCACAAGCTTGACATCAGCCGGAGTCGATGTCGAAACGACTGAGACGATGATTTCCTCACTGATGGACACCTGGATCCTTACGACGCTCGAGTTATTCGAGCGCAGACGGCATCGGTGGATGAACGTACTGAAGTCGCGAGGAATGGCGCATTCCGACGAAATGCGGGAGTTCCGAATCACGAGCGGGGGAATAGACATCTTACCTGCTCACAGCGCGGCCCGCGGGGGGCAATGACATGACCGACGAGCTCTTCGATCTCCGGCTCTATGTCGCTGGACAGACACCGAAAGCGGTCCGAGCGTTTGCGAACTTGCGGACGATCTGCGACGAGCACCTTGCCGGGCGTTACAACATCGAAGTCATCGATCTGCTCGAGGATCCGCAGCTCGGTCGCGGCGATCAGATCCTCGCGCTTCCGACCCTGGTCCGCAGGCTGCCAGCTCCCATCAAGAAGATCATCGGGGATCTCTCGAACGCCGAGCGAGTACCGGTAGGACTGGACCTTCGTCCGCGTCAGAAGGGGCCTGCATGACCAAGCGAACGTCCAAATCCATTGCGGATCGCCTGGAAGACGCTGAACAGCGGCCCACCGACGAGCGCTACGTGCTCCGTCTATATGTGACCGGCATGACCGCAAGATCGACGCGTGCCGTGGAGAACGTACGCACGATCTGCGAAGAGCATCTGCAAGGACGGTACGACCTCGAGGTGATAGACATCTATCAGCAGCCGACGCTCGCGAAGGGGGAGCAGATTGTCGCGGCCCCCACGCTGATCAAGAAACTCCCACTCCCGCTGCGCCGCGTGATCGGCGATCTATCCAGCACGGAGCGAGTGCTCGTGGGCCTCGATCTCAGACGCGCGTAGCACCTAATGGACAAACAGGCCTCCAACCACATCGAGCCTGCCGAACTGGTCGAGCTGCGCTCGCGTCTGGCCGAGGCCGAGGAAACCTTACGGGCGATCCGTCACGGCGAGGTGGATGCGTTACTGATCGTGGATGGTGCTGGCGAGCGTGTCTACACGCTTCGTAGCGCCGATGCGCCCTATCGAACATTGGTCGAACAGATGCAGGAAGGTGCTGTCACCCTGAGCATGAAGGGCGACATCATCTACTCCAACCGAAGCTTTGCGGATCTCGTGGGCGAGCCACTCGAGCACGTGATCGGCTCGTCGATCGATCGGTTCGTCGAGGAGGCAGATCAGGCATCCCTGAAAACGCTGATCGTCTACGGGGCAGGCGCGCTGCGGATTCGTCTCCGAACGAACACTGACCATCCGATCGATGCCCACGTCTCGGTGAGTCATACGACCGTGGAGGACACGGAGCATCGCACGCTCATCGTCACCGACATGAGCACGCTGGCGAAAGTGCAGAAAGAGAGCCAGTCCAAGGACGAGTTTCTCGCGATCCTCGCGCATGAGCTGAGGAATCCGCTGGCGCCCATTCGCACGGGCCTGCAGGTCCTCAGGATGTCGCCCGCAAAGGAGGTCGCAGAACGCGTCCGCGAAATGATGGACCGGCAGCTGTCCCAGATGGTTCGGCTGATCGATGACCTTTTGGACATGTCCCGTGTGAGCCGAGGAAAGATCGACCTCAAGAAAGAGCTCATCGATCTAAAAACCGTGATCGCCCTCGCCGTCGAAACGAGCTTACCGCTCGTAGAGGCTGGCCGTCACGAGCTTGCCATTCGCGTCCCCCAGGAACCCTTGCTCATCGAGGCCGATCCCACTCGACTTGCACAGGTGTTCAGTAATCTTCTGAACAATGCGGCCAAGTACACGCCTGATGGCGGCCGACTCGAGGTGACGGCGATACGGGAGCAGGACTACATCCAAGTCAGCGTTCGCGATAACGGTGTCGGCATTCCCACCGACATGCTCCCTGAAGTGTTCGAGATGTTTTCGCAGGTCGGGAGAAATCTGAATCGTGCCCAGGGCGGGCTCGGGATCGGGTTGACTCTCGTTCGCCGGCTCAGCGAGATGCATGGCGGCAGCGTCAGGGCCGAGAGCTTGGGTATGGGAACCGGAAGCACGTTCATTGTGCGAATCCCCCTCGCTCGGATACAGACTGGTGTCGTCACGCGAGCAGATCTTCTGCCCACGATCGTCAACGAGCCCACGCATCAACGAATGCGAGTGCTCGTGGTTGATGACAACCTCGACGGTGCACACATGCTTTCGATACTCGTTGGAATGCACGGTCACGACACCGAGCTCGCCTTTACCGGCCCTGACGCTCTCCAGAAGCTCGCTGCGTTCGAGCCTCATCTGGCGTTCCTCGACATCGGGCTGCCGGAGCTCGACGGCTACGAGATCGCGCGTCGTGTTCGCGCCGAGGAAAAACTCCAGGATCGCAAACCCATCGTTCTTGTGTCGTTGACTGGGTGGGGTAGCGATGAGGACAAGAAGCGCTCGCGGGAAGCCGGGTTCGACTTGCATCTCACGAAGCCCGTCGACGCCAAGACCGTCGAGGCGCTTCTGGTCCGGATTGCGTCCAAGTATTCGAGCGACGACCTGTCTCCTATTTCTGCTCCTTCACGTCCAGGCCTCCGGTGATGCCATCCACCTGGTGTCCGGTTTGTATCGCTCGGATCTTGGCGATCTCGGCTGGCGTTGCGACTTTGGGATCGACGTTGGCCTGCGCGCACGTGAAGCCTCTCAACGTGCACTCTGACGTAGGGTGTGTGATGCCCTTCTCTTTCATCAACCGGGCCATCAGTGCGACGGCGTCCTCGTGGATGATGACCGCGTTGTTCGGTACGAACGTCCCGACGCCTATCGCGTAGTCGATCGGCATCAGGGGCTCCACGCTCGAACCAAAGGCGCCGTCATTCTTCTTCAACTGACGGATCAGTTCAAGCTGGGATATCTCGAGGAGGTCCGGTCCTTTCCGACCGGCCTGGCCCGCCGCACAGGACCCGGCTCACGACCCGCCCCTGCGGAGAAGCGCCGAGACGAGCGCGTCGTAGTGCGCATCGAGGTGTCGGCGGTGGGCCTTGACTGCAGCCGCGAAGGATGGGCGCCTCACCCAGATCCGGGAGAGCTTCGCTGCCGGGTCGGTTGGTAGGAAAGGGCACGTCCAGTGGGCTTCGAGGTCGTTGTCCACGCAGAACTCGCGTATCTTGCTCGAGGCGATCTCGTCGGAGAAGTACTCGTCGACTGCCAGAAACGGCACGTTCTGGGCGTAGGCAGCCAGTATCGCGTGGAGCCTGCAGCCGACGTAGGTACGCATTCGCCCGATGAGACGCCAGCGGTCGAACGGTCGAATTGGTTCGCGGAGCACTAGGCACCCGCGAAGGCGCGAGGCCATGGCTTGCTGCACCTCCGCGTCGCCATAGATGTTGCCGAACGGAAAGACGATCGCGCGCATACCCAGGGCAGCGACGCCTTCCGCGAGGCGATCGTAGAAGACGCTGGTCCCAGCCTGCCCGATAGCGTTTCCGACTGAAATGCCTACCAGCGGCTCGCCCGCCTCGGCGCCCGCTTCGCGCAGGATCGCTTCAGTCTGATCGTCGCTGGGAGGTGTCACACCAATAGCGGCGTCGGGGACTACGGCGATTGAACCGGTGTAACCGCAGCGAGCAAGAAGCGTCGCGGTTGTCCGGCTGCGCACACTAACGTACGCAAGCCTTTCGCAGCATGCGGCGAGTCGCTTTCGCTGGGCCACTGTCGCCGAGTGCCACTCGGTGTTCTGCGATCCGACGGCATTCCAGGCGGCCCGTACGCGCGCTGGCCAGCGTGAAGGGTTGGTGAGCTGGAAGGGGCGGAATCGCTGATCGAAGCTGACGAGCCCTCCGCCGCCCACCACGACGGCATCGAGGTTTCGAGCCCAGTCCGGCGTGGCCGAAGGCTCAACGGCGCGCATGGGCCCCGTCCCTCGTCCCTTGAAATCGTGTGCCCAGAAACGGCCTGCCAGCCGCGGGGCGAAGAGCGTTAGCTTCGCGTGGGGTAGCCGTTGAGCGATCGCCTCCCGGGCGGCCCAGGCGAGGACCACATCCCCGGTGTTATCGATAGACCACGCACCGAGGAGCCCGATCCGCACGACGTGCTATCAGTAGGCCCTCTTTCTCGCGCCGCCCTTGATATTGACGGCACGAGTCTCGAGATCCTTAAGGAGCTTCTGTTCGCGTGAGCCTGCACTAGCCGCCTTCTTGCCCTTCGCGGACTTGGAAGATGCGGCAACCTTTTTCGCCATCGTTGGGTTCCTTGTCCTGGATGTCGAGACAATGGGCCTGACGCTCTCAGGCGCAGACGCCGGCGATCATGTCGCCCGCGCGCGCCAACCGCGCGATCTTCGCACAGTAAGACGCTTGATCTTCCCGAGCGGCGCGCCGTACTCGCGAATCATACAAGAGCGACCGAATGTCGGCAACGAACTGGCCCTCGTCGAGGACCTCCGTCAGGTGCAGCAGACCGCGATACGGATTGCGGGCGAGCGCGCGTGCCATGACTTTGAAAAAGCCGATCGGCCAAATGGCAAAAGGTGGAATCGGCGTCGCTCGTCGGATCCATTGTTCAAAAAAGTGTGAACGGTCTGCTCCGAGGATGTTCCGTGCCTGTGCGAGTGTGGCAACGGTGTGGGAGTTCACTCCAGTCAAGACGGGCACGCCGAGCGCGACCGCCGACATCGTTGCCGTGCTCGATGCGTTGAAGCTCAGCACGAGGTCGGCTCCTCGAAGAACGCGCTCGAAAGCGCGGGGCGGGAGCTGTGGACTCCAGCAATACCGCGTGGTGAGCGAGGTCGACAACGGTTCGTTACGCTCAGGGCCGATGTGCATCACCCGTATGCCGCCGCCCGCGCGCCCGAGCAGCGCCGCTACGAGCCAGGGCAGCAGGTCGGCAAGGCGTCTGGTCCGCCCAGTGCGCGCGTTGACCGACTGCCACTTCGCGGACGTCAGCAGGATCAGTCGTTCGTTTCGCCCGAGGCCAAGCTCGGAACGCGCGCGGCGCCGAAGCGTGCGTGAGGTCGGCGCAAGTTGCGGCAGCGCATTGTAGGCACCCTTGATGCCTGTCGGTCGGAGGAACGGCACGGGACGAAGCCGCGTGGCCACCGCGATCGACGCTGGCTTCGGCAGCGACAGGTCGAGGCGGTCCCACTCGAATCCCGGCTCGTGGACATTCCAGACGTCCAGCGCCGCGACCGGCACGTCAAGGCGATTCAAGAACGCAGGACTGCTTCGAAGATCCGCAAGTCTCCACGCCCAGCTCGACTCGTCCACCAGCACGAGCGCCGTGCTCTTCGTTCGCGAGACGATCGCCGGAACGACATGGCGGAGATCAGGCCTGCGCTCATGAAGGGCGACTGTTTCGACACCCGTGCCGTCGAGCAAGTGGCAGATGGAGCGCGGCACCGCGAACACGACCCGGTGCCCGCGGTCGAGCAGTTCCCGGGCCGCGCGGATTCCGAGAACCGTTTCGCCCCATGCCGACGCGACCGGCGACACGAATGTGAACGTCCGCCCCATCGCGTTTCAGCCGCCGTCGGCCGCAAGCCAGTCCCGCCGACGGAGAAGGTCCATCGACTCGGTCAGGCCAGCGGGCGTGCCGACATCGCCGAATCCGCCCCCGGGGAAGAAGCGCGCGTGGACCCGAAGACCTGCCTGACGGGCGGCCTCGAAGGTCTCGCCGATGAATCGCTCCTCGGTGCTCCTTCGCGCTTCGCGAGCATCCCACGACACGCAGAAGGCGGTGAAGCGAGCCGACCAGCTCGCCAGTCCCCATGAATTTCTCACCGGGCAGGTGTGTGGCTTGTCGTAGACACGTAGCACCGTGCCGTCGGCGAGAAAGTCCACGGGGCCCAGGTCCGCTGGTGCGGACACGGGAAACACTCCGAGCATCACGTCGGCGCGGTCTCGGAGCCGTTGGACATGCACCTCGTGGAGTGCATCGTCAGGAAAATGGACTGTGTCTGGTAACGCCAGCAGCACGTCTCGTTCGCCGACCCACGATGCCGCGGCGACGACGGCGTTCGGTACTCCGAGCGGCGACGGCTGTACAATGTACGTGAGCGCGAGGCCGTGGCGCGACTCGTTTCCGAGCGCACGCGCGATCGCAGTCTTGGTGGGGGCAACGACAATTCCACATCGTTCCGCACCAGCTCGTGCGAGGGCGTCCAACGCGAATTCGCACACGGGTCTCGTCTCGCGTAGCCTGGCCGGGTCACTCGTACGAACGGGAATGGGATGTAGCTCCTTAAGCGAGGCAGGAAACGAATAGCGAGAGCCCTGGCCTGCCGCAGGCAGGAGACCGACGGGGGATGCCATGCAGTACTGATCTACTCTACTTCTCGACGCACTTGCCTCCCGGGCACCGGTTGTTCTCCTCGCACACGTATTCGAAGAGCCCGTCCTTGTCCCACTCCGGCTTCGCCAGGATCTCGAATTCCTGCGACCACGGGGTCGCGAAAATTTTGGGATCGTCGATCGTGAGCGCGTAGGAGATCGCGTCCTTGCTCTTCCATCGGAGTCGCTCCGTCGTATGCAGAGCGTCGCTGTGCATACGGAACTCCTTCGGATTCGTATAGTGGTGGTCGTCGAGCGCCCATCGCTTGAAATTGATCGTGTCGATGACCAGCGTGTCGCCCTCCCACTTACCGACGGGATCGCCGTAGTACATCGGCTCTAGACCCTGACGGTGGGGACGTCCGTCGAGCGGAATGATCCGAGTTGTCCGCTGAAACTCATGGACCATTACTAAGTAGTCCTTCGTCTGGAAGAACTGCATCGCGTTTCCGGAGAGCATGCCGGCGGGAAAGCCGACGGGCAGGCAGAAATCGCGAGGCTCGTCGTGGCGCGGGTCGCCCGTACGCGGCTCGTAGAACGGTTCGCCACCTGGCTTGAACGGGGCAAACCTCTTACGGTCGAAGATGGTCGCCGAAGACCGCCCTCGGTCGTCTCCTGGAAGATACGTCGGCCACTGGTACGTGCCGCTGAAGTCCGGCTTCCCGTCGGCCGCTCGCGGAATGCCGGCGGGGCTCGTCGGCGCCGCGTTCTGTGCGTAGACACCGAGCAGGGCGCACGGACACGCGACCACGAGCGCGATCAGTGCCAATCGTGAAAAGAGCAGTCTCATCATCAAATCTCCCGCGCGTCTTCCGACGATGTTCAGCCCAAGACTCGCATCGCGGTCTATCGCGCCCCGGTTGGGCCTTGCCGATCCTGTTGCAGCGCGGTGAATACGTTTCGACCGTCTTCGTACGTCACCTTGCTCCCGAATCCGTTGTGCGAACCGTCCTTGGCCCGAAACCCTTCGACATTCACGATCGAACCAACCACGAGCTGGTCCTTTCTGATGCCGCGACGCATCAACTGACCAGGCGCGCCACCCGAGAACGCCCATTTCGTCACCGTGCCGTCCGGGTTCTTCACGTCGAGGTAGTACCAGATGTGAGGGTTCGTCCATTCGACCTTCGTGAGGGTTCCCGTGAGCTTCAGCGGTTTCTGGTCGTCGAATTCGGCGGAAAACGAATGATGCGCGACGAGGGTAACGGCGCTGAGACTCGCCACAGAGACGCTCAGCCACAGGGATAACAACGTTCTCATAAAAGTGCCCTTCGTTTCGTTCATGGCCCGTCGAACGAAGCGGTGATATCGCGGATTATGGCCCGGGCGATGGGCCTGGGCAAAGCGGCCCTCGTGAAGGGCTGGCGTGGCTCCAGTGTACAGTTGCCACGGCAGACGCATGAAGAATGCCCTCGTCGGAGTCATCGTGGCGGCCGCACTTGCCGTGGTGGCCGCAGACGTCTCCATCGCGGGGATTGCCGCATGGAAGATCGTGCTCGCAGCGATGGGATTCGCGCTCTTCGTGCGAGGGGGGCGATCGGGGGTCTGATGGTGCGACGGTGCGAGGGTGCGACGGTGCGTCCGACGGTGCGACGGTGCGACGGTGCGACGGTGCGATGGTGCGTCCGACGGTGCGACGGTGCGATTGTGCCAATGCTGGCCGCGCTGCTATGTGCGGCATTCGTTACGCCCGTGATCGCGCAACGGCCGTTGCCTCAACTGCGAATCGTCGCGCCTGCCGCTCCTGGCGGTGGCTGGGACCAGACGGCTCGCGTGATGCAGCAAGTGCTTCAACAGACCGGAATCGCCCGCACGGTCCCTGTCGAGAATATTCCAGGCGCGGCCGGCACGATCGGCTTGGCGCGTTTCATCGGTGCCGAGCGTGGGAACGGCGACGCGCTGATGGTCTCGGGGCTGATCATGCTCGGGGGCATCGTCATGCACCGGTCGCCGGTCACGTTGGACGACGTGACCCCGATCGCTCGCCTGACCGGCGAGTACGAGGTGATCGTGGTTCCTTCGGCGTCACCCTTCCAGACGCTCGGCGACGTCATCGCTGCACTGAAGGCGCGGCCGGAGTCGATCTCCTGGGGAGGAGGATCGGCCGGCGGCAGCGATCAGATTCTTGCCGGCCTTGTCGCGGCCGCTGTGGACGTACCACCAAAACGCCTCAACTACATTGCCTTTTCCGGCGGCGGCGAATCCCTCTCTGCCATCGTTGGAGGCCAGGTGTCGGTCGGCGTGAATGGTCTGGCGGAGCTCGAGCCGCAGATTGAGGCGGGCGCCGTTCGGGCACTCGGCATCTCGAGCGCTGAACGGCTCCCGGGCCTCGACGTGCCGACGCTTCGCGAGCAAGGCGTGAACGTGGAGTTCGAGAACTGGCGTTCGGTTGTGGCCCCGCCCGGAATCAGCCCGGTCGATCGCCAGCGTTTGTTGGCGACGATCGAGGCCATGGTGCATTCGCCGGCGTGGCACGAGGCGCTCGGCCGATACCGGTGGCTGGATCGCTTTCTCGCGGGTGAAGAGTTCACACGCTTCGTTGACGCGGAAGAGGCGAGAGTGCGTACGATCCTCAGACAACTGGAAACCGGCGACAGCGACACGGGCGCGTTCAGTTCCGCGGGTCCATATCCGCTGCTTGTGCTCGCAGGTCTGGTCGTGTGTGGTCTAGCGTCGGTTTTCGTCGGCCGGCCCTTCAGGGGCCGGATCTCAACCATCGATACGCTACCGTCGGCTGAGCAGCGCTCCACGGGCCGTCGCGGTCCGATTTGGTTCATCGCCGCCGGCATCGCCATCAATCTCGTCATGGCGGAACGGGCCGGCTTTGTCATTGCGTCAGCGGCACTCTTCTGGTTCACCGCTCGAGCCTTCGACGATCGCCATCCAATCCGCGACGGCGCGTTCGCGATTGGTGTCTCGCTCGGGGCGTACCTTCTCTTTGCGCGAGTGCTTCAACTTCAATTACCGGCCGGGTTGCTTGCAGGGTGGATTTGATCACGGGCCACAGAGACACAGAGGCACAGAGAACCTTGGGATCAAAGAATTCAAGATCCTCTGTGTCTCCGTGCCTCTGTGGCCTGTGGTTGTGAGAGGCGTGTGTGCTTGAGACGCTCCAGGCGCTTCGTGACGGATTTGCCGGCGCTCTCACGCTGTCGCATCTAGGGTGGGCGCTTGCCGGGACGACGCTCGGCACAGCCATTGGCGTGCTCCCGGGCATTGGCCCGGCGTTGACCGTCGCGGTGCTGCTTCCGGTGACCTTCAGCCTTGACCCGACGAGCGCGTTCATTATGTTCGGCGGGATCTACTACGGCGCGATGTACGGTGGGTCTACGACCAGCATTCTGCTCAATACGCCAGGAGAGACCGGCTCGATCGCGACGGCCATCGATGGCTATGTGATGGCGCAGCAAGGCCGAGGTGCTGCGGCGCTGACCACGGCGGCGATCGGTTCGTTTGTCGCGGGCACGCTCGCCACCGTGGCGCTGACGTTCTTCGCGCCCCCACTCGCGGCGGCGGCTCTTCGTTTCGGGCCAGCCGAATACTTCGCGCTGACCATCGTCGCGTTCACGACCGTCTCCATGCTGCTCGGGACTTCGGTGCTGCGAGGGCTCTTCAGCCTCTTCCTGGGCCTTGCGCTTGGCCTCGTAGGGATCGATCAACTCACCGGCGAAGCGCGTTTCTCGTTCGGCATCCCCCAATTGCTCGACGGCATAGACGTGGTAATCCTCGTGATTGGTCTGTTCGCCGTCGGGGAGACGCTCTATCAAGCGTGGAGGTACGGGCGAGACGAGGTGCAGGCGATCGCGCTCCACGATTTCACCGGCATGAACCGTGACGAATGGAAACGATCGTGGAAGGCCTGGCTGCGAGGGACCGCGATCGGGTTCCCGTTGGGTGTTCTGCCGTGCGGAGGGTCGGTCATACCGACGTTTGTCTCGTACGCAACCGAGAAGCGCCTCAGCGCAGAACCCGAGCGCTTCGGGCACGGTGCCATCGAAGGCGTTGCCGGGCCCGAGGCTGCCAACAACGCTGCCGCAGCCGGTGTCCTCGTTCCGCTGCTCACGCTGGGCCTCCCTTCGTCCGCGACGGCGGCCGTGCTTCTGGCCGCCTTTCAGCAGTACGGCCTGCAGCCTGGGCCGCTGCTGTTCTCGTCTCGCCCCGACCTCGTGTGGACGCTCATCGCGAGTCTCTATATCGGCAACGTGATGTTACTCGTCCTCAACCTGCCGCTTGTCGGCGTGTGGGCGCGAGTCATGCTCGTGCCGCGGCCGCTGCTGTTCGCGGGAATCCTGGTCCTCGCCTCGCTTGGTGCGTACAGTCTGAACCGGTCGATGCTCGATCTCGCGCTGCTGTATGCCGTCGGCGTGGTTGGGTGCGCGATGCGGTTGTACGATGTCCCGCTGGTGCCGGCCGTGTTGGGCCTCGTGCTTGGCCCGCTGTCTGAACAGCAGTTTCGTCGAGCGATGGCCATCAGCGAGGGCGATCTCACGGTGTTCGTCACGCGTCCCATCTCGGCGGCGTTGCTGTTGCTTGCCGCCGCCGTGCTGCTGGCGCCAATGCTTCTGAAGCGGATAACGAAACCGGGTTTAGTTGTTCGTTGATTCTCATGGAAAAAACTAAACCCGGTTTCGTTTATGACGTCGCCGTTCTCGGCGCCGGCAACGCGGCCTTGTGCGCCGCGCTGACCGCGCGACAAGCCGGCGCTAGTGTGGTCGTACTGGAGAGTGCGCCGCGACACTACCGAGGCGGCAACAGCCGCCACACGCGCAACTTCCGCTGCGCCCACGACACCCCTGGACTGTTTCTGACCGAGAGATACCTCGCAGACGAGTTCATGTCGGATCTTCTGCGCGTCAACGGCGGCGAAACCGACGAAACGCTCGCGCGCCTTGCGATCGAACGCTCCGCTGGATGCCCGGCCTGGATGGGCCAGTTCGGCGTTCGCTTCCAGGCCTCACTTCACGGCACTTTACAGTTGGCCCGCACCAACCTGTTCTTTCTCGGCGGCGGCAAGGCGTTGATGAACACCTACTATGCCGCCGCGGCACGACTCGGCATTGATGTCTTGTATGACGCTGAAGTCGTGCAGGTGCAGATCGTCGATGGCCGCTTCGAGTCCGCCGTCGTTCGGACCGCCGGCCGCACTGACACTGTTCGTGCAAAGGCTGCGGTCATTGCTTCGGGGGGATTCGAGGCAAATCTCGAGTGGCTCCGCGAGCTGTGGGGCGAGGCCGCAAACAACTTCATCGTCCGCGGCACGCCATACAACAGGGGCACGATTCTCAAGATGATGATCGAGGCTGGTGCCCAAACAGTGGGTGACGCGCGCGAGTGTCATGCGATTGCCGTTGACGCTCGGGCTCCACAGTTCGACGGCGGCATCGTCACGCGACTCGACTGTCTGCCGTTCGGGATTGTCGTCAATACGCGCGGCGAGCGCTTTTACGATGAGGGCGAAGACGTCTGGCCGAAGCGTTACGCCATCTGGGGAAAGTTGATCGCCCGGCAGCCAGACCAGATGGCCTTTTCAATCATCGACTCGAAGAGCATTGGTCAGTTCATGCCTTCGGTGTTTCCACCAATTGTCGCGAGCTCGATCTCCGAATTGGCCGGTCTATTGAAGCTACCAGTCGCCGCTCTCGTCGCTACGGTCGATGCGTTCAACCAGGCTGTACGGCCAGGAACACTGAACCGCACGACGCTCGACGATTGTCGTACCGCGGGGCTCGCGCCAGACAAGACACACTGGGCACAGCGCCTCGACACGCCACCATTTTGGGCATACCCGCTGCGCCCTGGAATCACATTCACATATCTAGCCCTGAAAGTGGACGACCGCGCCCGTGTGTTGATGACGCAGGGACACGCGTCGAACATTCACGCGGCCGGAGAAATCATGGCCGGCAACGTTCTTCGCAGCGGATACCTTGCGGGCCTTGGGATGACGATAGGCACCGTGTTCGGTCGAATCGCCGGAGAGGAAGCGGCTCGGCATGCTGCCCGTTGATCTCCTTCGTCAGGGCGAGCACGTCATGACGGTGTGCAACGCCTGCCGGTACTGCGAGCAGTTTTGCCCCGTATTCCCGGCGATGGAACAACGTCTGACCTTCGCGCAAGCCGACCTTACGTATCTCGCCAACCTGTGTCACAACTGCGGCGAGTGCCTGTATTCCTGCCAATACGCGCCGCCTCACGAGTTCGGTATCAACGTGCCGAGAACGCTTGCCGAGATCCGCGGCCGGTCATACGAGGAATATTGTTGGCCGCGTTCACTCGGTAACTCATTCCGACACAATAACCTCGCGACGGGATTGGGTCTGGCTGCCGCCCTCATCACAACGATGTTGGTGTCAACCGTGGCGATGAACCCGGCGGCTCTCTCGTCACCGGGTGCCGCGGCTGATTTCTACGCCGTCGTCCCGCACGGAGTGATGGTCACGCTCTTTGCTGGCGTCTCACTCTTCGTGCTGGTTGCTTTGGGAACCGGGGGCGCTCGATTCTGGCGGGACATTGGTCCAACGGTCCGGCTAAAGCCGGAAGCCACAACCGTCGCCGCCCTTCGTGATGCCCTCACGCTGCGGCACCTACACGGAGGCGGTGTTGATTGCGCGTCGGAGCTCGAGACCCGCACGCCGTGGCGCCGCTGGTTCCATCACTGCACCTTCTACGGCTTCATGTTGTGTTTCGCGTCGACGTCCGTCGCAGCCGTGTATCACAGCGTGCTCGGAGCGCATGCACCCTATGGCTACACGAGCCTCCCAGTTCTACTTGGCACAGCCGGCGGCGTCGGCCTTCTTGTGGGCCCGGTTGGACTGGCCGTGGTACGCCGCAAGCGAGACCCCGCACTCGGCGACCCTGCCCAACACGGGCTCGACGCTTCATTCCTCGCGCTGTTGTTTCTCACCAGCCTCACGGGACTTGCGTTGCTACTGCTGCGCCACCAGCGTGTGATGGGCGCGCTCCTTATCGTGCACCTCGGGTCGGTGCTCGCACTCTTCCTGACGCTCCCTTACGGAAAATTCGTCCATGGACTCTATCGCCTGTTGGCGCTCGCCAGAGCGCATCGAGTGGCCAGTTAGCGGTGCAGGTGTGGCGCGGCCATGCGGCTCGAGATGCACCACGCTCAGGGCGTCAGTCCAATTCGCCGCGCCAGTTTCAAGAACCTGGCATCGGCCTGAAGGCTGTCGAAGGCAGGATCCACCTTCATGAGCAACAGACTGCCGCCGCGCTCTTGATACGCCGTGTCGAGCCACTGAAGCGCCTGCTCTTTGTCGCCCAACGCGATGTAGCTCGTGGCAACGGCGTAGGCCGATGCCTGGCCCCGTTTGTAGAGCTCCTTTAGAGTCGTCAGGCCTTTCCGTGCATCGTCGGTCCTACCGGAAAGGGCGTAGGCCCGGCTCAGCCCGGCCGCCGGATTCTCGCCCGTCCCTCCCTGGAGTGCGATCCCCTTCTGGAACGCTTCGATGGCCTCTTCATACTTCTCGCTCTGTAAATATGCGCGTCCCTGCATTTCGTAAGCGATCGCAAGGCTTGGGTCCATGCCGATGGCCTTCTTCAGCTGGCTCACAGCCTCGTCGTACTGCCGCGCAAAGAGATATGCCCATCCCAGGTGCATGTTGATGAGGACGTCGGACGGATCGAGATCCATGGCTCGTTTGGCTTCACTGAGGGCTTCCTGCGCGCGCCCAAGCGGCATCAAATAGTGCGAATACATGTGGTGGGCTTCGGGATTCTTGGGGTTCAGCTCAATCGCGCCCTTGAACTCCCGTTCGGCGGCTGGCCAATCCCAATCTCCATGCTGGAGCACTCGCCCCTGGGCGATGTGAGCTTCGGCCAGTCTCGGATCCGTTTCGAGCGCCTTCGCGGCTGCGGCTTTTGCGAGCGGCACCAGGCTCCTCGGGGGCAAAGCCGTGTCGCTTGGAATGTAGGAATTGGCCAGGCCTGCGTAGGCCAGCGCGTAGTTGGGATCGGTTCTGATGGCCTGCTGGAAGTACTCCGTGCTCTGCTTCACACCGGCTGCGCTCCGGGTATCGAAGTAGTAGCGCCCCTTGAGATAGAGCTGATACGCTTCCGCGTTTTCTGTGTGACGGCGGAAGAGTCGATCTTCCTCCTCCCGTGTGAGCCTCAGTCGTAGCTTCTCGGAGATCTCTCGCGTAATCTCGTCTTGGAGAACCAACACGTCCTTCATTGGTCGGTTGTATTGCTCACCCCAGACCTGCGAGCCATTCGACACGTCCATCAGTTCCGTAGCCACGATCAGCGTATCTCCGCGCTGGCTGACTCTGCCAGTGAGGACGGCTCGTACTTGGAGATCACGCCCTAGCTGGAGTGGATCGAACTGCTTACCCTTGTAGCGGAACACCATGCTCCGCGCGGTCACACGCAGATCGCGAAGCTGGGAAAGACTGTTCATCACACTGTCTGTAATGCCGTCGCTGAGATACTCCGCGTCAGGATCGCCGCTGACGTTGCCGAAGGGCAGAACTGCGATCGAATCGATGGCCGCTTCCTGTTGACGTCCGGAGAACACGTACAGTCCTGCTCCGAGAACGGCGAGCAATGTCAGAGCCGAGGCCAACATTCGCGCACGCCGTCGACTGCCGCCGCCAGCGGGCGGTGACGAGATCTGAGGCACGACGGACGCAGGGCCGACGCGCGGTTTCTCGAACAAGAACGGCGCATCACCGATGTCTCTCAGCCGGCGTTTCAGATCTTTCTCGAGACATCGGCTGAGGAGCTCACGAATGCCGGTTGGTGTCTCTGCAGGTAGCGCATGCCAGTCCGGCTCGAGCGTCAAGATAGCCACGACTGTGTCCGACACGGTGTCGCCACGAAACGCGACACGACACGTCAGCATTTCGAACAACACGCAACCGAAAGCCCAGACGTCGGTGCGCTTGTCGAGCGGTTGGCCGCGCGCTTGTTCCGGGCTCATGTAGGCCGCCGTGCCGAGGATCACCCCCCGGCGCGTGTCATCAGCGGTCAACGTCGGAGATTGCGACAGATCGGCGTCCGGTTCGTCGCCCGCCTGCACCTTTGCCAACCCGAAGTCCAGCACCTTCACCATGCCATCGTGACGCATCTTGATATTGGCCGGCTTCAGGTCTCGGTGAATGATTCCCAGTTCGTGCGCCGCTTCCAGTGCCACGCAAATCTGCCGAGCGATAGACAACACCTCTTCGAGAGGAATCGGGCCCTGTGTGATGCGATCCGCCAGTGTCGGGCCCTCCACCAGTTCGAGCACCAGCGCACGAACGCCGTCCGATTCTTCGAGGCCGTGGATCGCCCCGATGTTTGGATGACTGAGTGAAGCGAGCACCCTCGCTTCGCGTTGGAAGCGGGCCAGGCGATCGGGATCAGTAGCGAATGGCTCGGGCAAGACTTTCAACGCGACATCGCGACCGAGTTTGGTGTCGCGCGCGCGGTAAACCTCACCCATCCCGCCGCGGCCGAGCGGACCGGTCACTTCGTACGGGCCGAGGCGTGAACCCGTGGTCAGAGCCACGACCGGATTATCTCTCAGTGCGGTCCGCCTACCTTCGACATTGCTCAGGCACGCAAAACAGACAGTACGTTCGTATTTGGACGGGATCCATCGCACATGGAGTTCGAGCGTTTGCGGAGCCGAAGTAAACTACAGCATTCCGTGATTCGGCCTTATCCCTGGTTTGTAGTCGCCATCATTCTTAGCGTAAGGGTCGCCCAAGCCGGTCAGGCCGCTCCCACAGAGATCGCTGGCGCTTCGGCGACGGTTGCGCCCCTCGATGCGCCATTCGCTTTCGATGGTCCCGCCGCGCCGCTTGCGCCAGCGGTGATTGCTCGCGATGAAGATGGCAGGGCCACCATTCGAGCTGTACGCCTGACGACGCCGCTGCGGCTGGACGGACGGCTGGACGAGGCCGTCTACTCCAGTGTTGCCGCGATCAGCGACTTCATTCAGCAGGATCCGGTCGAGGGTCCGCCTGCAACGGAGAAGACCGAAGCGTGGATCTTCTTCGACGATGATGCTTTGTATGTGACGTTTCGTCTCTGGGAGAGTCGTCCGGATGCGCTCGTCGCCAACGAGATGCGTCGCGATAACGGCAACATCTTCCAAAACGACCACATCGCCTTTCTGCTCGACACGTTCTACGACCGGCGCAACGGAATCGAGCTCTGTATCAATCCGATTGGCGGCAGGTGGGATGGACAAATTACCGACGAACGTAACGCCAGGGGCGACTGGAATCCCATCTGGGATCTCAAAGTGGGGCGGTTCTCCGGCGGTTGGACGGTCGAGACGGTCATTCCGTTCAAGTCGCTGAAGTATCGGCCCGGCCGCGCGCAGATCTGGGGCTTCAATGCGCGCCGCTTCAATCGCGGGAAGAACGAGACTTCATTCTTGACGCGAGCTCCGCGGTCAATGGGCCAACAGGCGTTGTTTCATGCATCACTTGCCGCCACGATGGTGGGGCTCGAGGTACCACAAGGATCAAAGAATCTGGAGATCAAACCGTACGCCGTTTCGGGGCTCAAAAGCGATGAAGCGGCCACACCCAGAATCTCAAACGATCTTTCGAATGACGTCGGTGTCGATGTCAAGTACGGCCTCACGCAGAACCTGACGGCCGACTTCACCTACAACACCGATTTTGCCCAGGTTGAGGCCGACGAGCAGCAGATCAACCTCACGAGATTCAGCCTCTTCTTTCCCGAGAAGCGCGAGTTCTTTCTCGAAAACCAAGGGCTCTTCGGCTTTGGAGGCGCCAGCAACGCAACCAGCGACACGCCGATTCTGTTCCATAGCCGCCGCATCGGCTTCGATCAGGGTCGGGCGGTGCCCATCGAAGTCGGGGGCCGCGTCACCGGTCGGGTTGGCCGCTATAGCGTCGGCCTCCTGGACATTGCATCAAACGACGAGGCGTCATCGACTCGCACGAACTTTTCCGCGGTCAGGGTGAAGCGCGACATCCTGAGGCGCAGCAGTCTGGGCATGATCTTTACCGGGCGATCTGAGACGGAGCTTCGCACGGGCTCCAACCAGGCCTATGGTCTCGATGGAACGTTTGCCTTTTTCGACAACCTTTCCATCACCACTTACTGGGCACGTACGCATACTGAAGGCGTGTCGGGCGACCCTTCGGCACGCTCATCCCTCGACACGGCTCGGGACGACCCTGAGCCCGTCGAAGGGTCAGGGCGCGCCGCTGGCTCAGGACGCGGCAGCGACACGAGCTACAGGGCCCAGCTCGACTACGCTGGAGATCGATACGGCGTGGTGCTCGAACAGCTCGTGGTTGGTGACAACTTCATTCCCGACGTCGGGTTCGTGCGCCGCGACGACATGCGGAAGTCATTCGGTCAGTTCCGGTTCAGCCCCCGCCCGAAGTCGAGCAGGATCGTGCGCCGATACTCCTGGACGATCGTCGGAACCTATATCGAGAACGGACAAGGCCAGGTTGAAACCCGCGATTGGGGCAATGACTTTGCCATCGAGTTTGCAAACAGCGACCGCTTCGTCATCGGCTACGGCGGCACGTATGAGTACATCCCGCAGCCGCTGCGCATCGTGGGTCTCGTCGTTCCGATCGGTGGGTACGACTACTCGAGCGGGCAAGTCGCGTTCAATTTTGGCCGGCAGCGACGGATGTCCGGCAATGTCTCGTTCGAGAAGGGCACCTTCTACGGAGGACACAAGACGACGCTGACACTGAGCCAGGGGAGACTCACGCCGAGCTCGCAGCTCTCGATCGAGCCCACGTATGTTGGCAACTGGGTCGATCTCCCACAAGGATCGTCGCGCACGCATCTAGTCGGCACGCGCGTCACCTACACGATGTCGCCCACGATGTTTGCCAGCGCGTTGCTGCAGTACAACACCGCCGTCAATGCGGTGTCGACGAATGTTCGACTGCGATGGGAGTATCGACCGGGGAGCGAGCTGTTTGTCGTGTACAACGAACAACGCGACACGCTGGCGGCCAGTTTTCCAGACGTCGTCAACCGCGCGCTCATCGTGAAGATCAATCGCCTGTTCAGATTCTGAGTAGGCGCGCTGAGCAAGCGGAGAGCGCCGAGACGGATCAACACAGAGGACGCGGAGCGCGAATTTGCCCGAACGGCGTTCCGCTGCTACGCTGATGTCAATGCCTCCTAATTGATCTCGCTACCGACGAAACCTCACGCTCTACCTGGCCTACGAGCTCGCGAGCCTCGAGGGCGTGATGCATGGCCTTTACCTGCTGTGGTGGGTGCAGGAAAAGGGAATGCCGGCGCCCCTTGTGGCTACGATCCTGGCGGCGGGCGACCTTGCCCTCGTAGGTTTCGAGGTGCCGACAGGTTGGCTTGCCGATCGCTTCGGCCATCGAGCCAGTTTGATCGCAGGCTCCTTTGTCCAGACAGTGGGCATGGTGCTGTGCTGGCGCGGTGAGGGCACTGCCGCCTTGGTTGCCGCGAGTGTGCTTGTCGCACTAGGAGACGCCTTCAGGTCCGGTGCCGATCAGGCCCTCCTGTATCGAAGCTGCCAGGCGCTCGGTTGCGAAGACGACTTCCAAAGAATCGAGGCCAGAGCGCGCGCCATCCAGACGGCTGCCTTAGTCGGTTTGGTCATTGCCGGCGGTGCCATCGTCAAGACGTGGGGCTTCGACGTCGGCTGGGCAGTCGAAACAGGTCTGTGTATCGCGGGTCTCGCGATTGCCGTCGCCATGGCCGAGCCGCCGGCGCCCGTCAGTGATGACCGCTTGTCCCCCTCGCAAGGCCACGCGACAATCTCTTGGAGCCTGGCGCTCCTCATCCTGCCGGCGGCGCTTCTCGGTGCAGCGGCAGGAGCGGCATCATTTCTCGCTCAGACCGCGGGTCACGGCGACCCTGAATCCATGACGATCTTGGTCGCGTTGATCACGTTGGCCGAAGCCGCGGGTTCTGCGCTGGCCGCGCGATGTTCCGCCGTGGGTATTCGGGGTCAAGCGATGCTCGCTGTCGTCGGCGTGGTTCTCGTCGGCGCCGGCGTGGCCTTTCCAGCCACTTTTCTTTTCGTGGTGGTGACGCTGTCGTTCCTTACGGGAGTCGCTCTTCCTCTGCGTGCCGCCGCGATTCAGCGGTTGGCGGCCGACACCGTCCGCGCGCGGGCGGCCTCGGTCGCGAGTGCCTGCGACATGGCGTTGTCGACGATCATCTTGCCGCTTGCGGGTTTCTGGCGGTCCACGCGATCATCGCGCCGTGCCAGTCTTGTTTTGTGACGCGCGCTGGGCGGGTCTTGCTTGCCCTTCGACTAGTCGCTCAGGGCACCCCGTCCTTCGACAGGCTCAGGACGCCCTGAGGCTCTCGAAGGGCGAGCAACGTCGAGGGGTGTAGGCCCGCCAATGCTCACAAAATCGTTGTTCGATCCGTCACAGTTTCGGTTAGTGTCGACTTGTAAGCGAGTAACGACATGCCTTGTGAACATGTAACCACGATTGTCCCAACACCTCCGCAAACCCAAGGCTGTGAGGAGTGCTTGAAGATGGGCTCAGGCTGGGTTCATCTTCGCCTCTGCCTTTCGTGTGGCCACGTCGGCTGTTGCGACAACTCGCCGAATCGTCACGCCACGAAGCATTTTCGGCAAACGGCCCACCCGGTCATTGCTTCGTTCGAGCCCGGCGAGCGGTGGGCCTGGTGCTTCGTCGACGATTCGCAGTTGCGCGTTCCGCGGCAGGTGCTCCCCTATCTTCGCTAACGCTGTTTTCATGACCGTGGAGTGAACGGAGGGGACGGAGCACACGGAATTACACGGAGTGATGAAGAGAACGGAGTAGCTGTTCATCACAGACATTGCCTCCGTGACTATTTTTGTTTTTCCTCCTGCACTTTCTTGCCCGCGCCCTCCTGAACGTCCCTGACCCACGTTCGCCAAGAAGCCGGATCGACGAACGGGTGCGGCTCGCCGGGTTTTCTCTGCGCAAGCTTCACCGCGCGTTCGAAGACGCCTCCGCCTGGATATGGGAAGTCGTTCAACCAACTGTGCACGGGCACGGCAACCTGAACGCCTTCGATTCGGTCGAGCCGATTCGCGCTCGCCAGAAACTGTTCGGCACCTTCGACGCCGCCGCGGGGCCCAGGTCCTCCTAGCAGGAAGGCCTTATAGGAGCGTCCGCCATCGAAGACGTTGAACTCGGCCGACAGTGAGCCGGGCGTATGGCCCGGCATCTTGGAGATCGTCAGGGACGTCTTGCCAAGCGTCAGCGTGTCGCCTTCCTTGAGCACGAGGTCGCGCTTCGGTGCAAGGGGAGGTGCCGCGTTACCTCTCCCTGGCGCGTTCGCGGCCGCCTCGATGAGCTGCCAGTCCTCCTCGAGCGCCGCGACGCGAGCGCCCGACATCGACTGGATTCTCGCCGCACCACCAAAATGATCGAGATGCCCATGGCTGAGCAGGAGATACTTGACGTTCCTTGGATCGAACCCCACCTTGCGGATGCTGTCGATGACGTGATCGACGTACGGTTCCTGCGCGGAATCAATCAGGATGATGCCGTCCGTGGTCGGAATCAGCCAGACCGATACGAAGCCGGGTCCGACGTAGTAGAGATTGTCGAAGATCTTGATGGGCGCGACTTTCTGATACTCGATGTTGTTCCGCTGGCTTCCGCGAAAGGTCTCGCTCAACTGTTCTTGCTGAGACGCCGTATGGGCGGTTGTCAGGAAACAGCCCATGACAACCGTGATCAAGAGTTGGCCGGTTTTCATGGGTCCTCCAGAATACTAAGCGGTCTGCGGCCGCCGGATGAGAGGCCGGACGAGCGCCATCAAGGCCAACACGACGCCAAACGTGCAGACGATCGTCGCACCGGTCGGCAAGTCGAGGACGAGCGACAGATACACGCCCAGCGCCGAGACCACAGTCCCCATCGTCCAGCCAATGGCCAAACGTTTGCCGATCGTCTCGGCATACAACATTGCAGCGACCGATGGCACGATCAGGTAGCAGAACACCAGCAGCACTCCGGCAATTGCGACCGACGAGGTCACGACGAAGCCGAACGAGGCATAGAACAGAAAATCCCAAAAGCGGACTGAGACGCCCCTGGCGGCCGTGGCCTGGTGATCCAACGAGATGGCAAGGAACGTCTTCCGGAACACATAGTGGAAGATTCCAATCGCGCCATAGAGCGCGGCCGTCTCCCCGACCTCCGGCCACGACACGGCGAGAATGTTGCCGACGAGCATGTCCTTGAGGTGCTCGCTTTCGGAGGTCGCCTTGCTCATCGCCAGAATCGCCCCGGCCGATGCCACCGCGTAGCAAATCCCGATGATGGCTTCCTGCGGAATGCGTGCGCGATGGCCTCGAATGGTCGAGAACACGAGCGCGCCGATGAATGTGAAAGCCAGGCTGATCCAGTACACGGCCGGTCCGTGCGGATCGCCATCGGTCCCCGGAATCAGGATCGCGATGGCCGCCCCGAGCGCCGCAATTTGGGCCAGCGAGAGATCGACGAAGATGACGCCGCGCTCCACGACGTGGACGCCGAGATAGGCATGAATGCCCGTCAGGATCAGGCTGGCGACAAAGGGTGCCGCCAGAAACGCAAGCATCGATGAGTCCATTGTGTCCTATCGTGGTGTGGCGCTGGCCTTCTTCAATGCAGTGACCAAGAGACTAACGTCGTAGTCGAAGAGCGCAAAGTAATCGGTCGTTTCTTTCACGCCGCCCACTGATGGCGGCAAGACAAGCACTTCGGCGCCCGTGGCTCGGCCGATGGAGTTCGGCGTCTTCGAATCGAAGTACGGCTCGACGAGCACGAGTCGGACGCTCTGTCGCTTCATCTCGTTGATCAGATCGAGTGTGTGCTGCGGCGACGGCGGAATGCCGGGCCGCGGCTCGACGTAGCCGACGATGTCGAGGCCGAATCGCTCGGCGAAGTTCGGGAACGACCGGTGGTAGGTCACGACCTTCGCACCTTTGTATGGCGCCATCATGGCCGTCCATCGCTTTTCGGCCTCTGTCACGCGCATCGTGAAGTCGTTGAGGCGGCGCTCGAACTCCCCGCGATCGTTCGGGCGAAGTTGTGCGAGCTTGTCGAAGATCTCGCGGGCGATGATCTTGCCGTTCTCTGGATCGAGCCAGTAATGGGGATTGCCTTGAGGATGCACGTCGCCCATGGCGCGCGTGATCTGCCCCTGCGGGATGTCGAGGATCCTCGCCTGCGCCGACGGGTCGAGGTAGCCGTTGGCCCCGACCTGAATCTTCGCGTTACGGCTTTGCTGGATGAGAGGCGGCAGCCATCCGATCTCCAGCTCGCGGCCCACGATTATCAGCAGGTCGGCTCGCTGGAGCTTGAGGATGAAGCTCGGCTTCGCCTCGACGAAGTGCGGGTCCTGATAGCCCCTGGCCAGTGCCTCGACCGAGATGCGATCTCCGCCGACCTCGCGCGCAATCGACGCGAGATCTTCCGTCGTGGTCATCACGTTGACTTTGCCTTGCGCCAGCGCCGGTGAACTCGCGGTGAGACAGGCGCTCGCGGCCAGCGCGAGAATGAATGCTGTGTTCTTCATGACTGTGACCTTCGCTCGTAGCGCGGGGGCTGAAGCCCCCGCGCTACGTCTGAATTTATACTGAAGCCCCCGCGCTACTTTGACTTTTGACCTTTGACCTTGACCTTCAAACTTCAAAAGGGGTGCGCCCCGTGCGCCCCGATCGAGAACTGGAATTGAAACAGCAGCTCATTGGCCGTCGGGCCCGATGCGTACCGAGTGCGACGATACTGCCCGCGGATTTGGCTGAACTCGCTCGGCCAGTACGTCACCAGCAACGAATGTCCATTGTCGTGCAGTGAGGCGTCGTCGGCGTGATCGGAACGGTCGTATCGTGCACCCGCGCGCCAGCGCCGGGCGAATTGATAGTCACCTGAGACGTAGTAGCCCAAGGCGCGCTGCCGCCCGTCCGGTTGTTCGCGGTCGCTCCAGATCAGCTCGGAGCGTCCCACGAACGAGCGATAGATGGATCGCTGCAGCGGCCTCCAACGCAGGGTGGCGTCGACACCCCACAGACCAGTCACGAAACGACCGACGTCGATGTCGTCCACCACACCGGAGCTGTTGTGTCCACGTGCGTACGAGGCGCCGACGTCGATGTTCGTGTTCTCGGTGATGTCCTGATAGGCCCGGAGGTGACCGACGTAGCTCAGATCTGCCGCGCGAGCTCGACGTGAAGACGTCGGCCGAGTTGCCGCGGTACACCTCGCCCGTTGCTTCGAGAAAGATCCACGGGTTCGAAATCAGCCGCGCGACCGAAATGCCCCCGTCACCGATCCCCTCTTCGCCACCGACCAGGTTGTTCGTGACGAGCGGTCGATCTGTCCACGTCAACACGTGATTGTGGAGCGTGTTGACCTTACCGAATGCGGCGCGCAACTTTCCGACCTTGACCAGAAGGCCGCCAGGAACGGTGGGGAATGTGATGAAGCCCTCTTCGAGATCGACGCCCTCCTGGCCGAACGCGATGAAGAAGTCGGCGCGCGCGTATGGGTCGACCACGGCTTGGAACGACGCTTCCGACTCGTGCATCTCCAGTGCCGGTGTGGGGTTGACGGTGTTGTGTCCGGCAGCGCCGAGAAAGTCTCCAATGACGGCGATGTCAGGATTGAAGATTTTCGATCCCGCGGCCGCACCGCCGTAGACCGGCAGCGACCCGCTCGGGCCGCCTGCGCCACCAGCCCCTGGCGGCACTTCCGCCGTCAGCGGTGGTGCTGCTGGTGTCACCGGCGAGGCCTGTGGTGCTGGTGCCGATGGCTGCGCGGTCCCGAGCTTGGCTTCGAGCGCGCTCAACCGTTCGCCGTATTGCTTCTGCACCACCTCGAAGTCTTTTCGCAGCTGATCGATCTCCTGACGCAGCGCCTCGGGTGTTTGTGCCGAGGCAGCCGCCGGCATGGTCAGCACCGTTGCGGCGGCCAGGCACGCCAACACAAATCGTGAGCCTTGCATGATTCCTCCTGCGTGACGGGACACGAGTCCGCCACCCAGACCGACGTGGGCCGGGTCCTGTTCTTCCGCCTTCGCCTCTGCTTCGGCGGACCGCCGTAGCTTTAGCGGAGGCCGGTCGGACCCGGCTGATCAGGCGGGTCTAGAGGCGAGACCCGCCCTACAACTGTCGTTGAGGACGTTACGCGGGAGGCCCGCGGGGAGGAATGTCGAGGAGATCGACTGCGTGGGCGTCGCCGACGGCCGCGATCGCCCCGCGACTGAATGCCGGGTCGGAGAACTGAACGCCCGCCGGTCGGAGGGTATCGGACCGGAAGGATTGAAGCCAGTGGCAGATCGCGCAGTGTGTGGGGGCCGCAGTTGAAGATGGAGTCCTCAACCATTCGTGGTGAGCGCTATGGTCGTGTGCCAGCAACTGCGGCAGGCAGTCGGGATCGTCTCCACTGGTGTGCCACGAGCTGCTCGTCCCCAGAAAGGTGAGGACAATCAGCAGAGCCGCGGTCAGTTTGGAGCGCACCACTCCTACACAGTATGCGCCATCCTGTCAGGCCCGTCAGCTTCGTCGACTTTATTCAACAGATTTGTACGTTCGCTCGTCGAGGGGGCTTCCGGTGAACGGTTGCAGCTCGTCGCGATACTGCTTCGTGTGCGTGGCTGCCACGTGCGCATCGAGCGCTTTCTGGCTCTGCCACGCTTCAATGACGGTGAAGTGATTGGCTCGCATCGTGTGCTGGAGCACGTCGAACCTGGCGTTTCCGTCCTCCCGCCGGCTGGCTTCCGCCACTTGCTTCAGCATGACCGGAACCTGGGGATTGGGAGTCACATCGACGTGCGCGATGACGTAGACCGCCTGGCGATTCGGCGTGGCCGCTGGCGAACCGACGGTCAGGGTTTTGTAAGGACGCTGATCGTAGTCGCTGACCCGGATCGGCTGGAGCACGTCGCGAAGCGGCCTCTGCATCGCTGCGACATGGGCGTCGAACGCCTTCTGATCGCGCCACGTCTCGACAACTGCGAAATGACCAGGCCGGCCCGTTTGCTCGAAGAGCTCGACGCCCATGTAGCCATCGTGTTTTCGGCTCGCGTCACGATACTGCTTGAGCGCCGCGCCCGCCGTGCCGGCAGAGGAGGCCGCAGCCTCGACGTATGAGACGGCGTAGAACGTCGAGTCGGCCGACGCGTCGGCGCGTGTTTGCGCGCCGAGGCCCGGTTGCACCAGGACAGCACTGAGCAGGAGAGCAAGCCAGCGAGCCATCACATTCACCTCGCTACTTGCGCGTCGCCGACCAAGCGCCGCCGCTGCCGCCCGTGATTGTTCCCTTGATGCTGTTACCGTCCACGCGGCCTGTGTATTTGGCGTTGCCGACGCTGAAGCTGATCTCGTTACCGCGCAGTCGGCCGCCCGAGATTTCTCCAGAGCCCAGCGTTCCAGAGACCATCTGAAACTGTTGCTTCAGCGTGAGCGGTCCCTGTGGCAACTGCCAAGTGCCGTCGACCTTGGCGGGCACGATCCACAGATGCGCCGTGCACCAGCTCACGCAATCTCCGCTGACCGTGGAACTCTCGTCGGGAGTCCAGTCTTCCATCGTGAACGTGTTCGACACCACGCGCGTGCCAGGCCTCATGTTGAGGATGGTGGGACGCAGCCGCATGTTGATGGACGGCAACAGGAACATGGTGACGACCTGTGCCTTCGAAAAGTCGGTCTCGAAGAGGTCGGCCTTGGTGAACATCGCCTTGTCGCTCACGCCGGCAGCCAGTGCATTCTTCTTCGCGAGATCGACCATGTCGGGGTTGTATTCAATTCCTTGCGCGCGCAAGCCGCGCTTGGCCGCTGTGATGACCGTGCGGCCATCACCGGACCCGAGGTCCATCAGGAAGTCCTGAGGCGTGACCTTGGCCAGGTCGAGCATCTTCTCGACGAGCGACTGCGGCGTCGGCACCCAGACGACGTCTTTGCCGGGCTGGCCCACCGTGGGCTCGAACGGCTTTGCCGTCTGCGTTCCCTGAGCGTGTACGGAAGTCCAGGACAAACCTACAAGCGCTGTCAACACAACAAGACGGATCACGTAGCGTGGATGCATGGCTGCTCTCTCTGATGGTGTCGGTGGCTGAGTCGCCGATAAGGGCAATAAGGCCAATAAGGTATAACGGGAGTCCGCCAGTTGCTAGTTCCCCGACCAACTTCATGAGACCTCAGCCACATACGGTCGTGAGAATTGGCCTGATCTTCGTTCTTTTTGCCCTCCTCACGTACACCCGTGCCGACCCCGACCTCTGGGGCCATGTCCTCTTCGGGCGCGATATCGTTTCGGACGGCCGAGTTCCGGCGACCGACCCCTATTCGTTCACGACCGACCAGGCGTGGATCAATCACGAATGGCTGGCCGAGAGTGTGATGTACCTCGCCTACGCCCTTGCCGGCGGCCCTGGCCTGGTGGCCCTGAAATCTTGCCTTGTGATGGGCATGCTCGCTGGCATCTGGCTCACCCTCAGCCGGCGCCGGACAGAAGGGACGAGTCGAGACCTCCTTCTAGGCCTTGCCGCGCTCGGCACGGTCCCTCAGGCGATTCACATGCGACCGCAGCTGTTCTCGCTGCTGGCGTTTTCCTGGTTGCTCGCGCTTCTCGCACCTGGTGGTGCGTCTTTCCGCCGCCAAGTGTTGGCAATCCCCATCCTCTTCGCCGTGTGGGTCAATCTGCACGGAGGCTGGCTCGTTGGCGGCGGCACGTTGGCGCTTTGGACGACCCTGACGATGTTCAGGCCAGTGCCTCGAGCGGAGAAAACGATGCTGCTCGCTGGAGGTGCGCTGGCTCTCGCAGCGACGCTCGTGAATCCCTATGGATGGCATATGTGGTCGTTCCTCCGCGACACCGTCGGGTTCGGTCGTGCAGACATCACCGATTGGCAGCCGGTGTTTCGACTTGGCACTGCCTTCGTTCTCCTCTGGTCTGCACTGGCACTCGCGGCGCTTGCCGCCATGAGCCGTGCCTTGAAGGCGTCAGAGTCCGGGTTGCGCAGCGTGCTGGTCGTCGTTGCGCTGGGGGCCGGCGCATTTTTCGTGAGCCGGTTGATGGCGTTTTTCGCGATGTCGATCGTGATGCTCCTCGGATCCGAGCTCGTGATAACGGTGCGAAACTGGCGTGGCTCGTCTGACTCGCCAGGCCGTCAGCCATCCAGATTCGCAACAGCGGCTGCAGTGGTCGTCGCTGGCGTGCTGATCGTTGGGGGAGCTGTGACATCGGCGCGGAACATCGGGTGCGTCCGTATGGACGCGGCGGATCATCCCGAGCCGGACGTCGCCGCGCTTGCGTTGGAGCGACGTCTTCAAGGACGCCTCGTGGTGTGGTTCGATTGGGGCCAGTATGCGATTTGGCATCTCGCCCCGTCCCTCGCGGTGTCGATCGACGGAAGGCGCGAGACCGTGTACTCGCAAGACGTGCTCCGACGCCATCTGAACTTTTACTACGTGCCGTCCACTCGAAGTGAGTTCCTCGCCTTTGCCCACCCCGACTACATCTGGCTGCCGTCAGAGTTGCCGGTCGTTCCGGGCCTTCGGGAGGATGGGTGGGTACCTTTGTTTTCCAGTGCCCGATCGGTGTTGTTAGCACGAGCCAGTGACGACGTGGTTTCACCTCGAAGCGAGGCCGGTTCGAGGTGCTTTCCGGGACCGTAACGGCGCGACGACTCGCCGCCTGGACCCGAGAACGCAGAGGCAGTGCGAGCGCTAGAATGATCCCCGTAGAAAGGACGATATGCCCCAGCAGCCATCATCGCTCCCTCGGATCTCCCGTCGAAGCGCGTTGAAGAAAGCAGCCGCCGCGGCGGTGGGGGGCGGCGCAGCCACTCTTGGCGCTGGTGGCGTGCCCGCAGCACAAACCGGGTCCTCTTCGGCGCAGACACCGAGCGGACTCGGTCAAACGTTTCGCGCTTTTGTCAGATTCGGCACCGGTGCGTCGGTGCAGACCCTCAAGCTCCTTCCCGTGGCATCGCGGCAAGTCGTCGTCCGCACCGAGGCCGCACAGATCTGCTACACCACTACGGCGCCGGCCCTCGGGACGAACGCGGTTACGCAAGCCGTTATTCCTGGGCATGGCGGCGTCGGCATCGTCGTTGAGGTTGGACGCTCAGTGAGTCGTGTCCAGGTCGGAGACCGTGTCATCGTCGCAGGTGGCACGCAGTGTGGTGCGTGCTACCACTGTCTGCACGGCCGTTCTGACCGTTGTCTCATGGGGAACGGCGGCGGCGATCCGAATGCGCCGATCGCCGAGATGCGCGATGGGACGAAGGTTGCCGGGTTCAGAGGCGGGTGCGCCGAGTTGATGGTCGCGTGGGAAGACGCCTGCGTCCCGGTATTTACGAAGGTGTCATCCGTTGAGCTCGCGATGCTCCACGACGTGGGCATGGTCGGTCTGGCCGCGACCATGAACATCGCTCCCGTCGAAGCGGGATCAGACGTCGTAGTCTTGGGCTGTGGTCCCCTTGGACTCAGTGCCGTGCAAGGTGCGCGCATCAGAGGCGCGGCGCGGATCGTCGCCGTCGAGCCGATCAGATACCGCCGCGAGCTTGCCCTCAAGCTGGGTGCGACCGTCGCGCTCGATCCGAACGTCGAGGGCGCCAACCTGGTGCGGAAGATTCAGGGCCTGTGCACGGGTCCGACCGATCGGCGGCTTGCCGGCGGCGGGCAGGGTGGACCCGACTTCGTGATCGAGGCGGTCGGTGGGGATCTGTTTCCACCGAAAGCAGAGGTCGGCCCGGACCCGACGGGCATTCTTTCGCTGCAGCAAGCGTGGCAATTGTGTTCGCCGACCGGCCATGTCGTGACGACCAGCATCGGTCATCCCGCTGGCAGCGTGGTGACGTTCCCCGCGAATCAGTGGGCCAACGCCGCCAAGAACCACCATCCCGGCAATATTGCAGGCACGCACGTCAAACGCGATTTGCCACGCTACGTGAAGCTCATCGAGGCAGGGCTCTTCGATGCGAAATCACTTGCGACGGGAATCTTCCCGCTCGATCGTACGCGCGAGGCCTATCAAGCCGCTGCCGATCGAACGACCGTGGCGTCGGTGGTGGTGATTCAGACGTAGTTCTCGCCACGAAGGGCATTAGAATCACCCTCGCCCCATGCGTCTGTCCGCTGGCGCACGCCTCGGCCCGTACGAGATTATCGCATCGCTCGGCGCGGGCGGCATGGGTGAGGTCTACCGCGCTCGCGACACCAAGCTCGATCGCGATGTCGCCATAAAAATCCTCCCTGACGCGTTCGCCTCCGATCCTGAACGTGTCGTGCGCTTCCAGCGCGAGGCCAAGACTCTTGCTTCGCTCAATCACCCGAACATCGGTCACATCTACGGGCTCGAACAAGAAGGGGACGTTCGAGCCATCGTGCTCGAGCTGATCGAGGGTCCGACGCTCGCCGACCGAATCGCACGCGGCCCGATGCCCGCTACCGAGGTGATCAGAATTGCCAAGCAGATCGTTGACGCGGTCGAAGCTGCGCACGAAAAAGGTGTGATTCATCGAGACCTCAAGCCGGCCAACATCAAGCTGCGAACCGACGGCACAGTGAAGGTGCTGGACTTCGGGATCGCAAAGGCGACCGGCGCCAAGGACGCAGATCCTTCCGCATCCTTCCTACCGACCGAGACATTCGACGGTACCGAACGCGGGCTCATTCTCGGAACGTCACGCTACATGAGCCCCGAACAGGCTCGAGGCCAGGCAGTCGACAAACGGACCGACATCTGGTCCTTCGGATGCGTGCTGTTCGAAGTGTTGACTGGCGTTCCGGCGTTTCCGGGGCAGACGACGGCGGACGCCATTGCTGCGGTTCTTCACGAGGAGCCATTGTGGGCTCGCCTCCCAGCCGAAACATCTCCGAGTATTCGCCGGTTACTTCACCGGTGTTTGACAAAGGACGTAAGACAACGCTTGCGGGACATCGGAGACGCGAGGCTCGAACTGGAAGACGCGCCTGCTTCGGTCACGCGATTCGAATCCGCCAATGCAGGAGCGATGCGGCGCAGGGCTTGGCCACTGTTGGTCGCGTCAGGGATTGCCACGGCGGCCACGGCTGCGGCGCTGTGGCTGCTTTCCACGCCGCAGGAAGTCGTCAGTCCAGTTACCCGAACCACAGTGGCTCTCCCTGGAAATCAGGAGCTCTTTAGAGGCGGCGTTCCCATGGCGTTGTCGCCAGACGGTCGGAGTCTGGTGTACGTCGCAGAGAGTGAGGGCCGCAGACAACTCTACTTACGGCGCCTCGATGCCTTCGATGCGAAGGTCCTCGAAGGGACAGACGGCGCACTCTATCCGTTCTTTTCGCCCGATGCTCGCTCGGTGGCGTTCTTCGCTGGAGGGAAGCTCAAACGCCTTTCGCTCGATGGTGGCGCACCGGTTCCGATCTGCGATACGCCGGCTGGCACCGCGGGGTCGGCTCGAGGCCGCGGCGGCACGTGGTCTCCTGACGGGACGATTATTTTCGATCCAGGTGAATCGGGGCTGATGCGCGTTTCCGCCGAGGGCGGGTCTCCCGAACTGGTGAAGAGCCAGGATCCTTCGATGGATGCACGGAATGTCTCGTGGCCCTGGTTCTTACCCAACGGGCGAGCGCTTCTGGCGAGCGTTGACGGCATACCGGCTGCTGGGCAGCAATCGATTGTTGTCTTGTCGCTCGACACGGGGCAATGGCAGGTGCTGGGGCGGGGCGAGGAACCGAGGTATCTCCGCTCAGGGCACGTGGTGTTTCACGCAGACCATGTTCAGGAGGGCGAACTGCAATCGGTGCCCTTCGACGCCACACGACTGACGGTCATGGGTACTTCGGTCTCGGTTCTCGACGGCATTTTTCGTGGCGCCGACAGTGGAGGGCTGTACTACGCGGTCTCGCACAATGGAGCGCTTGTCTTCGCGCCCGGGGGGCTGGCGCATACGTTGGTCCGCGTTGACAGAAATGGTCGGCGAACTCCTCTATCGAGCGACCGACGCGGGTTCCGCTTTCCGAAGGTGTCTCCTGATGGACGTCAGATTGCCGTGACAATTGATCCGCGGCCGTCGGAGGTCTGGGTCTACGACATCGTGCGCCAGACTCGCATTCTCATTTCGACCGAGGGTCACAGCCTTGCGGCGGCGTGGACGCCGGACGGCCGTCGCGTCGCGTACTCCACCGGCGGAGACGTCAACTGGAGGCCAGCGGACGCGAGTGGACCGGCTGAGCTCCTCCTGGGCAGCGAACAGGGCACCTATCCCGGTGGGTGGACCCGGGATAGTCGAGTCCTCGTGCTCCACAAAACGGAACGGGGAGGGAGCAACGACATTCGGATCATGTCGACGCCAGGCAAAAGCGAGCCTCTGATTGCGACCGCGGCGAGCGAGCTTGGCGAGCGATTGTCGCCCGACGATCGGTGGATCGCCTACTCGTCAGATGAATCCGGTCGCTCGGAGGTCTACGTGCGGCCGTTTCCAAACGTGAACAGTGGCAAGTGGGCCATTTCGACAGGTGGGGGCGACTCTCCGGTCTGGTCTCCGAACGGCCGCGAAATGTTCTACATGAACGGCGCGACGCTCATGAGCGTTCCGTTCGACGTCAAAGGCTCGGTCTTCAGTCCGGGCACGGCGGCGCCCCTTTTCGCGGGGCCATTCGATACGACGCAAGATCACAACTACGACGTGTTCCCCGACGGCGAACATTTCGTGATGATCGAGGTCGATCCCGATACCAGACCCACGCGTTTGCAGTTCGTGCAGAACTGGGCGGAGGAGCTGCGGCGAGCTCCGTGATCTCTGTGGCCAAAGAATCTTGGTGTTCTTCGTGGCTGACTACTTCTCGAACTTGTTGAACTCCAAGTAGTCACCCGAACACGAAATCTCACCGATCTCCCACTTCGGTCGCAACTCGAGATAGAACGTCAAGGACACGAAGGCAATCAGCTGAAGAGAATGTTCGCGCGTGCGCTCGCGCGCGGGTTCTTCTTGCTGATTGCGGATACATAGAATTTGCCTGCCTTCAGGTCGGCGGCTTCTGCTTCGAGCAGTGTGACCTTGCCGGAGATCTTCGACGCGGAAGCCTTTGCCAGGATGTAGGCAACGCCTCCGTTGGGCCGACTAGCTCGCCGGTGCAGGTATGTGCCGCCTATCTGATTTCTCGAGGCGCCGGAGAGCATGACCTCGTAGCCAAGCTGGCGCGTCTGGTCGTTGAAACTGAAGCGGGCGGTCACGCTGAAGGGGACGTCCGACGGCGGGACCGACTGAGCGCCAGTCGCCGTGACGACCATGCGACGGCTTCCGGAGCCCGTGTCGGAGGAGGGATCGACTGCCTCCAATCGTGGTCTTGTCTCGCCGAGTGGGGGAGTAGTCGAGGGCGAGCGACGCCACTTGGTCGCCTGCTCGTAGGCAAAGGCCAGTCCCAAGAGCGTCGGTTCAGCGAATGGCCGGCCTAGCATCTCGACGCCGACTGGAAATCCATTCGGCGTGAAACCGGCCGGAACAGTGATCGCCGGGAATCCCGTCTGCGCTGAGAGTCCAGCGTTGCTGCCGATCTGATTGGCCCCCACCTGCGGCGCGATCCGGCGAGCCGTGGGGTAGACGATCGCGTCAAGGCGGTTGTCGTTCATCACAGTCAGGATCGCCTGGCCCAGCACCCCTCGCGCGGCGATCCTGTTCTTGTACTCGTCGCTGCTCAGGTACTCATCGGGCTGTGCGTTTGCAACGTCAAGAATTCCTTGCAGTGAAAACGCGTGGAGGCCCGAGGCGAGCAGTTCTTCGACTGACTTGACGAATGATCCTGGCGAATTCTTCAGGTAGTCGCCCAGGTAGAACTTGAGTTCTTGCGAAAGGAGATTCGAGGCGGCCAGTTGTGCGGCGAGATTCGGAATCGTCACGTCGACCGCGATTGCTCCCTGCATTCCCATCTCGTCAACGGCGCGGCGAGTGATGGAGCCGACGTCCTGGTCCTCGAGTGCAGTGCCGAAGAACTCGTTGAGCACGCCTATCCGCGCTCCTTTCAGTGACTCCCGCCTCAACGACACCCGGTAGCTCGTCGGAATCCTCCCCGTGCTGGCAGCGGTGACCGGATCGGCGGGGTCGTAGCCAACCGTGGCGTCCAGGACGATGGCGACGTCCGCAACGGTGCGAGCCATGGGCCCGCCCGTGTCTTGGGTGTGGCCAAACGGGATGATGCCTGCTCGGCTCGACAGACCCGCCGACGGCCGCAGGCCGACGATGGCATTGTGAGAGCTGGGAATGCGGATCGATCCGCTCGTGTCTGTTCCCATGGTGAAAGTGGCGAAGTTGGCAGCCGCTGCGACTCCAGAGCCGCCGCTTGAGCCACCGGGGGCCCGCGTTGGATCGTACGGATTCAGTGTCTGACCACCGAACGAACTGACGGTTGTCAGGCCGAGCGCGAGCTCGTGCAGGTTCACCTTGCCGAGGATGATCGCGCCCGCTTCACGGAGCTTGCGAACCTGGAAGGCGTCCTCACGAGTAACGTTTCCCAACAAGGCCAGCGACCCTCCGGTGGTCGGCATGTCCTTAGTCTCATAGTTGTCTTTGACCAACACGGGGATGCCATGCAGCGGTCCGCGCGGTCCGCGCTTGGCTCGCTCCGTGTCGAGCGCGCGTGCATCCGCGACGGCGCGAGGGTTTACATGCAGAACGGCATTCAGGCGGGGGCCAGCCTGATCGTACGCGGCGATGCGTTCGAGATAGAAGCGAACGAGCTGTGCGGAACTCGTCTGGCCGGCGGCCAGCGCAGCCTGGATCTCGTCGATGCTCTTTTCATGAGGGTCGAAGGCCGCCGCGAATACCGAGCGCGCGTTGTTGCTCGGCCCACCGATTACGATCAAGGCGGCGCCGGCCGATTGGAGAAACAGGCGCCGCGTAGTTTCTCGTCCGCTGTCGCGTTTCAAATTTCCATCTCTGTGATTTCGGCGTGCATCAAGAACCTTCGCGTCCTTCGTGGCCATGGAGGCTTCGCAATCGTGGTGTCCTTTGTGACTAAAGGAACTCTGTAATCTCCGTGGCCGAAACGGCTTCGTGATCGCCGTGTTCTTCGCCCTTCGACTCTCGCTCAGGGCGCCCCGAGCATCGTCGAGGGGCGTGGCTGAAGGACTTGGTGTTCTTCGTGGCTGACTACTTCTCGAACTTGTTGAACTCCAAGTAGTCACCCGAACACGAAATCTCACCGATTTCCCACTTCGGTCGCAACTCGAGATAGAACGTCGACGTCCATGGCTTCACGAGAGCCTTCGGATCCTGCATGGTGAAGTCGACCTGCATGTGACCCCGGTCGATGCGCCGAAAGCGCTCCGTGACCTTCAACTCCGTCGTGTGCGGGTGGCCCAGCCGGTCGAGCCACGTCTTGTCATTGAACCCGACGGTTTCGACGACGAAGGTCGTGTTGTTTTCCCAGCGGCCCACCGAGGATCCCATCCACGTGAGATCCGGGTCACTGGGAAGAGGGCGGCCGTCGGTGTAAATCCGCCGCACCATGTGGTCGTACTCGTAGAGCACGAGCGTGTACTTCGGTGTGTGGACGAACTCGAACGGATACGGGTGAAAGTAGACGCGAGGCACGCCCGGAGGGCTGCACTTGGTGAGCACCGGATCGTTGGTCGTCTCGAGGTTGAACTCTCCGCTATTGGACGACTTGGCCTCTTTGTATTTCGCCAGCGCCCACGGCGTGAGCTGGGGCTCCTCTTTCGTGAACGTAGCGCCGGTAAACGAACTGATGGCGGGGGGATTGCGGATCATCCAAACACCAGTGAGGTCGCGCACTGGCGCTGAGGGAGGTGTCTGCCCCTTGACCGCGACTCCGTCGAGCAAAGCGACAGAGAGAAGCGCCGTCAGGATCACGTGTCGACGCAGAGAGTGTTTCATGGCGTGCTCAGTCTTCGAACAACTGCAGCGGTTCACCCTTCGGCCCGACCAACGTCCTGATCCAGATGCTGTGGGCGCCGCTCTTCGCAGGATTGCCGGTCATCGTCACCAGGTCGCCGGGCTGTAGCGTCCGCTTCGTCCAGCCCGCCCTCGACAGTTTGGTTGGGGCGGTCAAGGCGCCCTGCCACTTCTCGATATCGCCCTTGTTGTTCTTGACATCGAAATACAGCTGGGCGTGCGGATTGACGAACAGGAACTCGGTCATGGTTCCTTTGACTGTGATCGTCTTGTTGACGTCGAAGGTTGCCGCTGCTCCATGGTGAGCAATTACCGGCGCCGATCCGACGAGTGCCATCGTGGCCGCCGTCGCGAGAATCCACCGACGCGCAACGCCTGTCATCATGGGGAAACCTCCTGACGCCCGGCATTGTCCCACCCCGTTTTCCGGGGTGTCAACGAGCGGCCCATCTTGAACCACGAAGCGTTCCCACGAAGGTCTCGAAGTTCACGAAGAAAATAGCCGCAAGAGTGAAAGAGTTCGTGATCTTCGTAGCCTTCGTGGTTGATACACTTGACGCCGAATTTGAGGAAAGCGATGCAGACCCAGGCAAGGGTGTTCGCGCACGCGATTGCCCTCAGTTGTTCTCTGATGCTCACGGCGAGTGTTGAGCTACGGGCGCAGAACCCGCCGCTGTACAAGGTCGATCCGTTCTGGCCGAAACGGCTCCCCAACAAGTGGAGCATGCAGCAGATTGTCGATATCTACATCGACCGAAACGACCACGTCTGGGTGTTGAATCGCAGGTCCGACGCGCGACCAGATGAGGTCGGCGCGGGAGCATCGCCACCGCGCACGGAATGCTGTGTGCTCGGACCCGAAGTGATCGAGTTCGACACCGCCGGCAACGTGTTGAGAGCGTGGGGAGGGCCAGGTTATGTGCCCGGCTGGCCCGAGCGTCTGCAAACGCTCGCCGTGGACCGGGAGGGCAACGTCTGGATCTCAGGCCAACGGGCGGGCGACAGCATCATCAAGTTCAGCGGGGATGGAAAGCTCCTCTGGGACTTCGGACACCGCGGCCCGAAGGTCGATCCCGCTACGGTCAAGCAGAACAACCAGCAGACCGATACGTTCCCCCCCGGTATCGCTGCCTTCGATTTCGACGAGGACGCGCGCGAGATTTACATCGCGGACGGGTTCCTCAACAAACGCATCCTCGTCTACGACATGGCCACCGGTGCGTTCAAGCGCGGCTGGGGAGGCAAGGGCAAGCCCTTGAGTGAGATCGACAACGATCCCACGCCTCCCTATGACGTCTCCGGTCCGCCGCCGGATCAGACCGACTTCGCTCCGGCAATCCACTGCGTCCACGTGTCCAAGGACAAGCTGGTGTACGTGTGTGAACGCGGCAGCAACCGTATCCAGGTCTTCACCACGCAGGGGAAGTTCGTCACGAGCTTCGTTGTCAGCCCATCGACGCGAGCGCGTGGTCCCGGCTGTGGCGGTATTTGGAGCACAACGGACCCACCGTGCGGCACGGTCTACAATCTTGCGTTCTCGCATGATCCGGAGCAGCGCTATATCTTCGTTGCTGATGGCACAAACAACATGGTCTGGATTCTCAATCGCAAGGATGGAAAACAGGTGGGGTCCTTCGGCGGCAACGGGCGCTATGCCGGTCAGCTCCACTGGATCGACGCCGTCGTCGTCGACTCCAAAGGGAATCTGTACACCGGTGAGGTCGAAGACGGAAAGCGCATTCAGAAATTCACTCTGTCACTGTAAGGACGTGCATCTGCAGGAGGACTTCATGAGCGACCGCCGTTCGTTTCTCAGGACGCTCGCCGCCGCGACCGCATCGTCCCTCGTGCCGTCCAGCGCACTGTTCGGGCAGGAGCGGGTTAATCGGTTGAAGGTGACGGGTGGCGCCATCGATGTGCACCACCACTTTCAGCCGCCGGGCATGAGCGCCGGCACGCGTCCATGGAGCCCGCAGCTATCGCTCGAGCAAATGGAGAAGTTCGGGATTGGCGTTGCCATCCTGTCGATGACACAGAATGGCGACCTTCTCTACGACGGCACTGAGAAGGGCCGCGCCGCCGTACGCCGAGGCAACGAGTACGGTGCCAAGCTGATGCAGCAGCACCCCATGAAGTTTGGATTGATGGGCGGCATCCCGATGCCGGATCTCGACGGCGCTCTCGCCGAGATCGAGTATGCGTACGACACATTGAAGGCTGACGCGATCGGGATCTACAGCAACGACAACAAGGGGCGTTGGCCAGGCGACCCGTACTTCGAGCCGATGTGGCAAGTGCTAAATCGTCGCAACGCGATTGTCTACATGCACCCTCTCGCGCCGCCCTGCTGCCGGGACCTGAAGTACGGTCCGGCCGCCTCCATGGTGGAGTACGATTTCGACGTAACCCGCGGCGTGGCGAGCATCGTCGTCAACGGCGTGATGTCGCGCTACACGAATATCCGCTTCATCACCGTGCACTCAGGTGGGACGGTGCCGATGCTCGCGGGACGCATGAAAGATCGCATACCGCAAGGGGCGGAGAAGTACCTGCCGAATGGGTTGTACGCGGAGCTGCGGAAGTGGTACTACGACATCGCACACGCGAGCTTCCCGTGGCCGATGGCTGCGATGCGCGCCTTCATGCCCGAGTCTCAGATCTTGTTCGGGACCGATTACTCGCCTGAACCGGTCGAGTCCACCGTGAACGAGCTTCCCGGACTGAAGCTCCCACGGACCTTCGAGCAGATGATGCTCCGAGGCAATGCAGAGCGGCTGTTTCCGCGGTTCAAGGTCTGACCCCGCACCGTCCTTGTCCTGTTGTCGTCGTCGGCTAAAGGACCTTTCAAGCGAGCGGTTGTAGAATGGCCTGTCCAATTTCCTCAGGAGATGCCTGCGTGAAGATTCGAAGCTGTGTCGTCGGCGTCGCGGTTGCGGCATTGACCGCCGCGTTCATGGTGGCCACGGTCCGCGTGCAGGGGCAGCAAGCCGCGCCAAATGCGGTCGGCGCCGGCTACCTCACCGGGGTGGTCCAGGGTGCCCAAGGGCCTGAAGCCGGCGTGTGGGTGATCGCAGAGACCAAGGACCTGCCCACGAACTTCATCAAGATCGTCGTCACCGACGATCGCGGCAGGTTCATGATGCCCGAACTGCCGAACGCCAATTACAGCGTCTGGGTCCGCGGCTACGGCATCGTCGATTCCATGCCGCAGCAGATGAAGCCCACCACCACGCCCTTGACCTTGAAAGTTGACGCGGCCAAGACGCCTCAGGAGGCTGCCAGGGTGTATCCGGGTAACTACTGGCTCTCGTTGCTCGAGCCCCCGGCAACGACCAATTTTCCCGGCACTGGCCAGGACGGCAATGGCCTGGGGCCGAACATGCTGTCGCAAAACCATTGGATCAACTCGCTCAAGTCCGACTGCAATTTTTGTCATCAACTTGGCAACCGGCTCACGAGAAGCGTCGATCACATCTTCAAGGCGAAGCCCGAGCTCAAGACTCATGCGGAAGCGTGGGAGTGGCGGCTCGGCACCGGTGTCCGCGGCAACGGGATGTACGGAGTGCTCACGAACCAGGGTCAGAAGGGCTCTCTGAAAACGTTCTCGGACTGGACCGAGCGTGTGGCAAAGGGTGAAGTGCCGCCCGCGCCGCCGCGGCCAACGGGCGTGGAGCGGAACCTCGTGTTGACACTGTGGGACGTCGGGGACGATCACTCCTTCATGCACGACGAGATCTCGACCGACAAGAATCACCCAACGGTCAACGCTGGAGGTCCGATCTACGCCGTGTCAGCGGGACACGGCTCGCTCGTCATGCTCGATCCCAAGACCCACAGAGGTGAGGAAGTCGAGATCCCGACGCGCGCGCCGCGCGCAGAAGTGCCGTCTCGTTTTCCGAAGCCGAATCGCCCGTCGCTCTGGTGGGGCGACGAGCACCTCTGGGCAAACCCGCCGTACAACCCAGCCGATCCTCACAACCCGATGATGGACAGCAAAGGCCGGGTGTGGATGACGTCGAAGATCCGCCCCAACGCGAACGCGGCGTGGTGCTACGACCCCGCCAACAAGTTTGCCGCGTGGTTCCCGCTGAGACAGAGCGGGCGTCAGGCATCGTTCTACGATCCGAAGACCAAGCAGTTCGTGCTGATCGATACGTGCTACGCGACGCACCATCTGCAGTTCGACAACGACGCCGACGAGACGGTGTACTTCAACGAGCTCACGGGACCGATCTTCGGATGGATCGACACGAAGGTCTTCGACCAAACCAAGGATGAGCAAAAGGCCGTGGGCTGGTGCGGTCAGGTGGTTGACACCAACGGCGACGGGCGAATCACGAGCCCGCCATGGAACCAGATCACGGGGCGCGGCGACTCGCTTTTGTATCAGGGTGATACCGCCACTGGAGCGGCCGGCGGACGCGCGGCGGCCGCAGGCGCGCGCGGCACTGGGGGTGGACCGGATGCCAAGCTCGATACGCTCGTGAGCTTCAGTCTGTACTCCGTGATCCCGAGCCCCGTGGACAATTCTGTGTGGGGCGTCTCGGAGCGGTTCCCTGGCTATCTCGTTCGCTTGGATCGCGGGAGCAATCCACCGTCATCGTGCATGACGGAGATCTACAAGGTACCCGAGCCTGGCTTTGATCCGCGCGGTGTGGACATCGACAAGAACGGCGTCGTCTGGACCGCGCTTGCCGCGAGTAGCCATCTTGCGAGCTTCGACCGCCGGAAGTGCAAGGCGATCACTGGTCCGCGAAAGGCCGACGGCAGCGAGTGCGTCGAAGGGTGGACGCTGTATCAGACGACCGGTCCGAAGTTGAAGGGCACGAACATCCCTGCCGACTTCCACTATTACAACTGGGTAGACCAGCACAACATCCTCGGCCTCGGTGAGAACAAGCCCATTGCGACCGGCTCGAACTCCGACTCGCTTCTCGCGCTCGATCCGCAAACACGACGCTGGGTGACGTTGCGCGTGCCGTATCCGCTCGGCTTTTATTCGCGTGGGCTCGACGGACGCATCGACGATGCGAACGCCGGCTGGAAGGGCCGCGCGCTCTACGCCAACTACGGCACACACTTCGTCTGGCACATCGAAGGCGGGAAGGGGACCAAGGGCAAGGTGGTCAAGTTCCAGATTCGACCCGATCCGCTGGCGCGGTAGGGCACGGCAGGTGTGGCTGGGCTTGCGCCTCGCCAGCATTTGGCGGGGCCGGCGCGTATGCTAGGATCCGATCCGATATGCCGCAGTACGTCATCGAGCGCGAGGTTCCGGGCATCCACCAGATGTCAGAAGCTGAGATCCAGGCGATCGCGGTCAAATCCATCGGCGTGCTCGATGGGATGGGGCCGCAGATCCGGTGGCTCCACAGCTATGTGACCGATAACAAGCTCTACTGCGTTTATCTGGCGCCGGACGAGGCGTCGGTCCGCGAGCACGCCAAGCGAGGCGGCTTTCCGGCCAATCGCATATCCGCCGTCAAGCGTCTCATCGATCCGGTCAACTACCAGTAGCGCGAGCGAGTACCGCGGATCTAGTCGGGTCGACCAGAGCCAAGCCTTGTCATAACTTCTCGCGTCACGCCTGCTCCTCCTGCAGCGCGAAGTCGATCGCAGCCTCCATCGTCATCGCCCAACCGTCCATCTCGGCCGCGAGCGCCGCATCCCCCAGCGCCTTTCTGGCTTCGTCGAGCTCGCGTCCAAACGTGGCCCGCTCCGTCCCGTAGACCACAGCGCCGATCGTGTGACGGATGGCATCGGCGGCACCGGCCAGGCGCAAGGCGCGCTCCGGCTGCCCGTGACGCGCCGCGAACGCAGCGAACCCGTCGAGCGCGCGCGTGAGACCGCGCTTGTTGCCTATGTCCCGGAACGACGTCAGTGCGCTCTCGAGCAGCGCGCGCGCCCGCTGCGGCTGGCCTTCGTTGCACATGAGGGCGGCAAAATCGATTCTCGTCCGGGAAAGGCCAGCTCAGATCCCCTGTTCGCTCGAACGACGTGAGCGACCGCTCGTACCATTGGCTCGCGGCCGCGGCGTTTCCCAGCTCGCACTCCAGATCGCCCAGGCGACTCTGCAGCCACGCGGTGAGACTGAGGAGATCCGGATACCTGGCGAGAATCGACAGCGCCTGTTCGCAGAGCGCCTTGGCGCGCACGGGGTCGCCGCTCTCCTTCACGGCGTGAGCCATGTTCGACAGCGATTGCGCGAGCGACGGCTCGTCTCCCGCCTCCCGTGACAACGCGCCACACTCTTCGAACAGCGAGATGGCCGCCTGGTGGTCGCCCTGAAACGTCTTGTTGGCGGCGAGAGAGTTGATGCTCGTGAGGATGCCGGCACGATTGCCCAAGGCCTTGTTGATGGCGAGCGCGCCTTCGTACCAGGCGTTCGCCACGTGATTGTCCCCTTGCTCGTTCGCGAGATGGCCGGCGTTCTCGAGGGCCACGGCCCGGACCTGCTGATCGGTCTCCTTTGCCTGCAGGGCCAGTACGGCGTCGTAACGCTCTCGGCCCTCGGCGTATAGTTCGCGCTCGCGCCAGAAGTTGAACAGCGCGACCGCCAGTCGAAGGCCCCAATTGGCGTTTTTCGTTGCGGTCAGGCAGTCGAGCGCGGCCCGGAGGTTTTCCTGTTCGAGATCGCAGCGTTCCAACCAACCGGCATTCTGTTCCGACGTGAGATCGTTGCCTTCCTCAGCCAGCACCAGGCAATATGCGGCATGGGCCCGGCGCGCCAGCGCCTCGTCTGGGCTCGATGCGAAGCGCTCTATTGCGTAGTCGCGGATTGTCTCGAGCATCGTGAACCGTGTTTCGCCGCGCGGCGGTTCGATTTGTTGAATCAGACTCTTGCCGGCCAGTGACTCGATCGCGTCGAGCACACTTGTCTCGAGGTCGTCCGCCGCGTTGCAAACGGCTTCGGCGGCCTCGAGCGTGCAGCCGCCCACGAACACGGCCAGACGGCGGAACAGTTTCTGTTCGTCCTCGGTCAGCAGTCCGAAGCTCCACTCGACCGTGGCGCGCAGCGTTTGCTGGCGCGCAGGCATGTCTCGCGCCCCTCCGGTGAGCAGATCGAACCGGCTCTGGAGGCGCTGCAGAATCGCCGCCGGCGTCAAGGTCCGAACGCGCGCGGCGGCCAACTCGATGGCTAGCGGAAGGCCGTCGAGTTTTCCGCAGATCTCGACAACGACCGTTGCAGTCTCGGGCGTGAGCTTGAAATCCGGTTTGACCGCGGTGGCTCGCTGCACGAAGAGCGCGACGGATGGGTAGGCCGACAGCTCGGCGACAGACCGCCTGGTCGTGCGAGGTGGCAACGCCAGCGGTGGTACGGCGAAGTCGTGCTCGCCGTACACGCGCAGGACGGCCTGGCTCGTGACGAGCACTTTGAGCTGCTCACAGCTCTCGAGCAGATCCGTCAGGAGCGGCGCCGCGTCGAGCACCCGCTCGAAGTTGTCGAGCAGCAGCAGGACCGGTTCGCGCGCGGCAGCGAGCGACTCCTTGACGACCTCAGTGGGATCGCGATGTGCGATGTCGCGACCGCCTACGGCCCGCATGATGCTCGACGAGACGAGCCCCGGATCGGCGATTGCAGCCAAGGGAACGAAGTACACACCGCCGCCAAAGGAGGGTCCGAGCTCGGCGGCGAGCTGAAGGGCAAGCCTGGTCTTACCGGTTCCGCCCACGCCGGTCAGGGTGACGAGCCGCACGTCGTCGCGCAAGAGTAGCGACCGCACGGCGGTGAGTTCGGTCTCGCGGCCGACGAGCGGCGTGCGGGGTTTGGGAAGCGCCGCGCGCGATTTGTAGACCGCCCCGGCCGCTGGCTCGAGCAGCCGGCTGCGCAGCGTGGACAGGTCCTTTGCGAGATCGCTCGTGGACGCGTAGCGATCGTTCGGGTCCTTTGCCAGACATCGATCGACGAGCCATTGAAGCGGCGGCGGCACCGATGGGTTGAGCTCGCTGACTGTCGGCGGCTTATCCCGCAGAATGGCTGCCAGCGTCTCTGCCACGCCATCGCGCGCGAACGGGGTTCGGCCCGTGAGCATTTCGAACAGGATGATCCCGAGCGAGAACTGGTCGGACCGCCGATCGACCGGCACGCCGCGCACCTGCTCTGGGGACATGTATCCAACCGTGCCGACGATCTGGCCCGTATTGGTCACGCCGGGCGCTGTCATCGAGTTGGCGCTCAGCGGCTGCGTCTGTGTCGCGACGCCAAAATCCAGGAGCTTCGCTTGTCCGCGCCCGGTGAGCTTGACGTTTGCAGGCTTCAGATCCCGATGTACGATTCCGCGATCGTGCGCGACGTCGAGCGCCTCGGCGATTTGCCAGGCGATCGACAGCGCCTCCTCAATTCCAACCGCCCCTTTCTCAAGACGCTCCGCCAGCGTGGGCCCTTCGACGAGCTCCAGCACGAGCGCACTCACGCCGTCACCTTCCTCTACCCCGTAGATCGCCCCGATGTGGGGGTGATTCAGTGCCGCGAGCAGGCGCGCCTCCCGGTCGAACCGTGCCCGCCGATCCGGGTCTGCCAACAACCCCGCCGGCAGCACCTTGATGGCGACCTCTCGTCCCAACTTTTCGTCTCGCGCCCGATACACGACGCCCATCCCCCCGACCCCGAGGAGCGAGAGAACGGTGTAGCCGCCGAGCCGCCGGCCAATCAGGTCGTGGGAAGTCATCGTTGAGAGCCTATGTCCACGGGAGGCTCATTTTATAGAACGTTGGGAGCGCTTGACCGGAACAGTCGCTCCGAGCGGTAGAATGCCCCTTTGTTCAGGCCTCGAAGGCCCGTAGAAAGGACGTTCCCGTGACCCTCCGAACTGCCGACGGCGCCGAGGTCGAGCTCGAGCAGAAGCTGATCGATGAGCTCAAAACGCGTCTCCGAGGTGACCTCTTGGTCCCCGGTGAGCCCGCTTACGATGAGTCGCGCAGCGTCTGGAACGGGATGATCGACCGCCACCCGGCGCTCATCGTGCGATGTCTCGGCACGCCAGACGTCGTGGCCGCCGTGAGATTCGCGCGAGATCATCGCATTGCTCTGTCCATCAAGGGTGGCGGTCACAACATCGCTGGGCTCGGGGTTTGCGATGGCGGGATCATGCTCGACATGTCGCGCGCTAGAGGCGTGTGGGTCGATGCCGCCGCAAAGACCGCTCGCGCGCAGGCAGGTTGCCTGCTCGGCGATGTGGACCGTGAGACGCAGCTACACGGCCTGGCGGCTACGCTGGGGTTTGTGTCCAACACGGGCGTGGCCGGCTTGACGCTCGGCGGTGGGTTTGGTTACTTGACGCGGCGTTTTGGCTGGACGTGCGACACCGTTCGGTCGATGGACGTCGTCACCGCGGATGGAGAGCTCGTTCGTGCCAGCGAGGCCGAGAACGCCGATCTGTTCTGGGCCCTCAGAGGCGGCGGCGGAAATTTCGGAGTGGTCACGAGCTTTGAGTTTGCGTTGAACTCTGTCGGTCCCGAGATCCTTGGCGGAGCGATCGCATGGCCGGCCGAGGACGCGCCGCGAGTCCTTGACCTGTTCCGCACGTTGACCGTCGGAGGCCCCGCCCGAGCTCGCAATTGTGGCCGGCCTTCGTAAGGCACCCCCGGCGCCATGGCTCTCGCCGGCTATTCACGGCAAGAACATTGTCGCGCTCTTCATCTGCCACTCGGGTCGGGTCGAAGAAGGGGAAAGGCTCATCGCGCCGATCAAGAAGCTCGGCTCACCGGTTGGCGACATCGTTCAGCGGCGGACGTACGTATCGCAGCAGAACCTGCTCGATGCGACGCAACCCAAGGGCCGGCGCTACTACTGGAAGTCCGAGTACCTGCCAGGCCATGAACCGGACTTTCTGAAGTCCGCGACCGAGCATGCTGGTCGTATTCTCTCGCCACATTCGGCCATTCTGATGTTTCCACTCGACGGTCCGCTCAACCGACTTCCCGCCGCACATTCTTCCGCGGGCAATCGAGATGCGAGATCCATCGTGAACATTGCAGCTGCCTGGGATAAGCCTGAAGACGATGCGGCGAACATCGAGTGGGCGCGAGCGACGTGGCGAGACCTTCGCCGCTTCTCGACGGGCGGCGTATACGTCAACTTCCTAACCGAAGAGGAAGGGGAGGACCGAATCCGAGCTGCCTATGGAGCGCATTACGGCCGGCTAGCCGAGATCAAAGCAAAATGGGATCCCACGAATCTGTTCCGGACGAACAAGAACGTTCCGCCGGCTTTCGCCCGTTAGCGGGGTAGCGACAGTTCCAGCTCGTCCAGTCTTCCGTTGAACTCGGTCCAGCGGGCCTGCTCATCGGTGAGTACGTTCTCGAGCTCGGTTCCCTGGGCGCGCAGCTCCTGCCGACGCTTCTCGTTTTGCTCGAGTCCGGCGCTAACCTGTTCGATCTGCCGTTCGAGAGCGTCCTGCTGCTCCGGGCTGAGCCGATTCCGGCCGTCTTGCATGGCTCTCAAATTCGCGACGGCCCCCGCCTGTTCTTGCTCCATCGACGACAGGGCAGTTTGAATCTCGGAGATCTGTCGCGCGATGTTCGCAATACGCTGCTCCTGCAGCTGGAGCCGCGCCACGAGTAGCTGGGCTCGAATGCTGGCGCCGGTGGCGTGGGAAAACTCGGATCGCAGGCCTTGTACCTCGGCCAGCAGCTGATCCATAGTCGATCCCCTCCCCTGGTCCTGCCCCGAGACGACGGCCGCGATGCCGATCATGCCGACGCCGATAAGCCCGACCGTTCGAAACCATGTGAGCTTGAACATTAGTAACCTCCCGTAAGGCGAGGGTGACCGCGCCTTTCGTGCAAGGGTCTCGCCGACACGTTATCGGTCGCTGTGACACTATTGCGCACCAGAATATCGGTCTCAGTTGTCCGCAAGATTACAGGAATGGATCGCTGATACCTATCCTGGATTCCGCCCCAGCCTCGTGACGGTCACTGTCGCGGCACCTCGATTGTTCTCGTAGAAGTAGCGCCAGTACGGCCAGAGTCCGATCGCATCGTTGACGAAGAGAAACAACTGGCCAGACCGTCGTGGGGTGAACTCAGTCGTCACCTCGCTGAGCGTGTGGTATTCGGCGCCTTTCGACCCGATGCGCGCCATAGGGACAAACCACTGCGCGGTCAGAACCCGGCGAAAGGGTAGCGCCGGAATGAAGACGAGAGCGCGATTGCCGCTGGCATATCCGGCCGCCGTGGTCACTGGCTCATTCTTGTCGAACCAACCGCCGGCCGGCAGATCGACTCGGACGCTGTAGGTTCTGCCACGCTCGATCGGGATGCCAGTCGAATAGCACAACTCCGCGCTCGGGAATGCAGCAACGACCCACGTGTCTCGCCTTTCGGCTGGTCGCTCCGCCACGTCTGGACACGCGGTCCCGCTCGCGCTCGCGATGGCAAACGCGGCCCTGTTTGCCGTTCCGACAACAATCATTACCGCGGCAAGCAGCGCCCCGAAGCCGAACACAAATGGGAAAATGTGCTGCGATACGATCTCGGAGGTCCCTCGGTACAAGGGATGAGAGCGGATTCGATAGATGACGTCGCTCGGGCCCGCGCTCGGCGTCACCGTCCGGGGCCCTTGAGCCAGGGTGGAGTCCCAGAGGAGGCGCATGTTGTCGCCGATCGAGCGTTGCAGCCTGCTGCTCACCAACAGGAGAGCTGCCAGGATGCCCGCACCAATGACCAACTGAAATGGATACCGCTGGTAGTACGTCGTCCATGTTTGCAATGTCGCGGGCAGAAACTGGCCCAGCAGCTCAATCACGCCCGAGATCGCTCTCGACTCCTGATCCAGCATGCCGCCGCCGTCGGTGCCGAAGATGAACGGCGGAACGATCAACAGGAATGACAGCCCGACGGTTGAAAAGTACACGATCCGCCGAAGCCACACGAGGTTCCAGACGCGTTCCTGATCCGCGCAACGGGAGCGAGACTGTGTGGGATGCTCGTACGGGTTGGTGGTCTTCTCGAGCAGCGTTCCACCTTCGGTCACGATCGCGTAACGCTCCGGCAGGACGATCGGTGCGTAGTCCTTACGGCCGGCGGCGATTCGCTTGAACACGCTCTCGTGGATTTTCGGCCGATCGATGCTGATGTCGGCGAAGCGGTCCGCGGTCAACTTCTTGATGCTTCGTGGCTCGTAGCGATAGTAGCTGCCGAGACCACTGCGAGAGTCGTAGATCGGTCCATGCGGATCGGCACGCGACGCCCATTCTTCCGTCGCGTGCTTGTGGAGACGCAGGCCCCTGCGTGCCGCCGCATCCGCCATCCAGCGCAGTGGAACGTAGGCGAGCGAATCGTCCGGGTATCCTCCGCCGACGTTCGAATGCATGCCTGCGAACCACACCTGCGACAAGGCCTCGTCGGACGTGTGCGACGCCGTCGGTTCCTGTGATTCGTCCATCAGCACCGGATGAAATGTCTGGCGCTCATCATCGAGCGCCATCGCATGACAGACTTTCTCCACGATCTTCGGACGCGTGCGCTCGAGCATCGACAAAGGCCAGACCCATTGGTCCCAGCCTCGGGTCATTTCGTCGATGGGGAGCCCATACGCATCAACCGTGTCCCAGAGCCCCATGAACGCCACTCGTGCAGGCTGGTTTTTCGTCTGGTCGTACGCGGGCACGCCTTGCATGCGCTCGAGCGCTCGGAGCGCCAGGTCTCGCAGTCGCCGCAAGGGCGTAACGAGTCCCTTCGTTGCGTTGAACTTGCGCCGGTACGCCCGATAGGCCCACTTCGCCTGACGTTCCAGTTCGGCTCCGCGCACGCCTGTGATGAGGCCCTGGTCCTCGATGAGTCCGATGAGCACTCGAATCGTGAACGCACCCCGGCTGAAGCCGAACGCATAGATGCGGTCAGCGTCGCGCCCTTCGCCCTCGGGTCTGTAGTTCCGGCAGGCAAACATGTAGAGATCGCGAACGTTGCGTTTGAGTCCCCACCCCAAGCCCCCGCCCAGCACAGCAAAGATCCTGAAGGACGACGTTCCAACGCCGTTGTCGTACATGGCGATCTGATCGCCGCTCGACAAGTCGAGAGCCTCGTACATCCGCCATACGTTCGTCTTCATCAGCTTGGCGGAGCTGTTACCAGTGCCGTCCGACAGCAGGACAATGTTCGTGGACGCGTCGCGAGGGTTCATGGAAGTCCGGGACTACGTGAGACTGTGCCCTTCGTCGTCGATCCGTCCGAGCGTGATGCGCGGGTTGTTGTGCTCGTCGTTCTTTGCTTGGTCGTCGTATGCGTTGAAGAAATGCAGAACGTTACTGTCGCGGTCGTCACCGTCTCGGTCTTCGTTGCCGGTTCCGTCGAACGCATAGAGTGCCATGGCGTGAATTCCTCCAGTCGGCGACGCGGTGGCTCGCCTCGCGCTACCAGTCTCGAAGAAAGAGCGCTAACATCCTGCTCCGAAAGCCAGTTCTCTCTGCACAACGCTTGAGGCGGCCAACTCGAACGGGTCTAGTCCATTTCGAGCGTTTCACAGTAAAGGAGCCGACATGCGGCGGACACTCGTGCTATCGGCAGTTCTCGTGCTGGGCGTGTGCGGTGCGTGGCTTAACGGGGCGCCCCAGGGTGCGCAGCCACAGCCTCAGCCGTTCAACCCGGCAAACTTCACCGGTAAGGTGACGCCGCAACCCGCGGCCGACATCCGAACGTCGAGGAACCACTTTGACCCGGGAGCTCGAACTAATTGGCATAGTCATACAGGCGGGCAAGTCATCCTCATCGAGGAGGGCCGCGCTCGCATGCAGGAACGCGGTCTTGCCGTCAAAGAGTTCGGACCCGGTGAGAGCGTCCGGACGGCTCCCGGCATCGTGCACTGGCACGGTGCGCCGCCAAACGTGCCCTTGACCCAAGTGGCGCTGACCTTCGGGACCACGAACTGGATGGAGAAGGTGAGTGACGCGGAGTACTCGCGCAGTCGCTAGCCGGTGGCTGGTAGCTAATAGCTGCGCCCACCCCGTAGCGCGGAGGCTTAGTCGCGCCCACCCCGTAGCGCGAAGGCTTTAGCCTCCGCGTCATCTCAGGATGTGAGCACGCGTTCGATTCGACGGTCGGGAACGAGCCACGTGACGGCGACCGTCACGTACACGCTAATCGCGATCCACGGGTTGACGAAAGCGAGTGGAATCGCCACGAGGTAGAGCACCACTGATACCAAGCCCTTGCGATCCTTACCCACCGCTCGCGCAAGTGCCGAGTCCCCCCCGTGGTGCCTGATGAGCGTCTGCGACAGGATGTAATAGGCGACGCCCGACATCGCCAACACGGTTCCGTACATAGCGACTGGTACAGCGGAGAAGCGATTCTCTCCCATCCATCCGGTCACGAAGGGGACGAGCGACAGCCAGAAGAGCAAATGGAGGTTGCCCCAGAGAGTGGCCCCGTTGACGTGTTTGACGGCATGGAGCATGTGGTGATGGTTGTTCCAGTAGATGCCGACGTGCACGAAGCTCAACACGTAGCTCAGGAACACGGGCAACAGAGGATTGAGCGCAGACAGGCTCTCGCCGTGCGGGATATCGAGCTCCAGAACCATGATTGTGATGATGATGGCGATGACGCCATCACTGAACGCCTCGAGCCGTCCTTTACCCATGTCCAATCCCCCTTGAGCCTTGAGCCCTGAGCCCTGAGCCTTGAGCCCTGAGCCCTGAGCACTGAGCCCTGAGCCCTGAGCCTTGAGCCCTAAGCCTTGAGCCCTAAGCCTTGAGCCCTGTCAGTGCGCAACTGGGCGTACGGTCGCGAACACACCCAGCCCAAGGCCCACGCCTCCGTATCGCGGTCGTAGATCGGCGGGGACCAACGCTGCCGAAACACTCGCGCCGAAGCCCACCTGAAGTCCGTAGCGTGGCGCAAGATAGCGCGTATAGCCCACCTGAGTCTTCCCCACGGTGAACACGCCCGTCGATTCGTGGATGTGCAAGTCGTGGGCAGGCTTTCCGTTGACTTCAACGCGTCCGAAGACGGTCTGTAAATCTGTCACGCTCACGCTCGCCTCGGCGAGGCCGGCATGCGTACGTCTGCCCGCCTCCAGGTTCGTCCCCCATGCCACAGTCGTCGCGATCAGAGCTCGCTCGCCCAGGCGGCGATGATGGGTCGCCGATGCGGTGATGCGTTCGACATCGAGGGGCGGTGCACTGGCGAACGCCTTCTCTGCCGCTTCGAGGTGCCCGGCCGATACCTGCAGCGCGAGCGTCGCCGTCGGCAGGAATGAGATGCGGCCCGAGTAGGAATCGAGGGCGCCGAGGTCGAAGTTGGCGCGGTTCTCGTCAGGCTCACGCCCGTTGAACGCCGAGGCCTCCGCTTTCCAGCGTCGCCCCTGCAGGCCCGTCGTGACGACGCCGTACGTGATGTGCGTCGAGTCCAACCAGTGATGAGTGATTGGCGCCAGTGGGTTCGACATCGCAGACTGGCGGTGGGGAAACGCGGCAGGTCCGAGAGCGGGTTCGCCGGCGGGTCCCCCATAGATTTGCCACGTCAACGAGCGCGCGAGCGGCCGTTCATACTCTGCCGCCACTTCCATGAACAGATCGTGAGGGTGCTGAAGGTCGTGAATGTTGTCTCCGTCACACAGCTCGCCGGTCGCGAGCAGGTTCGGATAGCCGCAACCCGGAATCGTCCAAGGTTCGAGGCTCAGCATCACGCGAAGGCCCACACGCCCGCCGCCGAGTGGCCGCCGCGCCATGCCCATGATCCAGTTGAGGCTGCCTGCTTGATGGCTGCCGCGATGCACGGGCGCAAACTCCTGCAGATACTGGACGAAGCCGCGGCCGTGTACCATGACGTCCCATCCGGCAACACGACGATGCGCGCCGTACATTGGCGTGAGATCCGGCAGCCACGCGGTACCTGAGGCTTCGCGTGTTGCAAAGCTCGTCGACGCCATTCCCTCATGCCCCGCATGTTCCCCCGCAGGAGGCATCTGATTGTGATCATGGCCCGTGGCGGTCTGTGCGAACGACGGCGAGCTGATGCTCGACAGAACAACAGACATCAAGAGGAAGCGAACACGAATCGTACACATAGACCCCTCGAACCGGACTCGCAAGCGTTACGCAATGGGGCGGGACATCCCCCGAAGTGACGCGCGATTCAGATTCGAAGCTGCCGTGTAACGATCGGTATGTGCGGGGGGCTCGCGTCGTTGTGGACGATGGTTTGCCGCATTGCGGCGTCGTCACGAAGTAGAGCCGCTGGCGCAGGAAGGATGGCAAGAGTCGCCCATAACGGCGTCTCGGGCATCCCGTTTGCTGCTTGCAGGGTCTCGCCATGTCCACAAACGTGCGCGCCGTTGTCTTGCAGCGTTGCTTGTGCGGAAGCGCTGTGGTGGCACCCGTGTGCGGAGCCTTGGCTGGTGTGAGGCGTGCTCGACGGAACGGCCCCACAACGCAACTCGCACAACTGAACTGTCAACGGCGCGCCGGCGAGAAGGAGTACGACCACGAAGACGGCTGAGCGCGGGGGCATTCACCGCAGTATACGCGCTGGCCGGCCTCGATACGGCGAGCGCGGTCCACGAGAGGCGGCGAAAAAATTCACGGAGGCCTTGACGCAGCCTGACGTGGGGTTCAAAGATCGGGGCGGACACGTATATGACGAATGAGCGATTCGCGGTCGAGAAGTCGGACGAGGAGTGGCGGAAGACTCTCACGCCACAGCAGTATGCGGTGCTGCGAGGACACGGGACCGAGGCACCCGGTTCGTGCGCCCTTCTATCTGAGCATCGCGCTGGCGCCTTCTCATGCGCCGGCTGTAATCAGCGGCTATTTGTGGCTGATCGGAAGTTCGAGAGTGGAACGGGGTGGCCCAGCTTTTTCGCACCCCTGGATGGCTCGATCGCGACACACGTCGATCGCGCTTACGGGATGGTCCGCACAGAGGTTCATTGCAGCCGCTGCGGCGGGCACCTGGGGCACGTGTTTCCAGACGGACCACCGCCCACGGGGCTCCGGTACTGCATCAACGGCGTGGCGCTCAACTTCGAGCCATCGGAGAAGTAGGCGGTGATAGACTCGCCCCGAACCACTGCAACAGAGCATCGGTGCGAGGGTGCGAGACGTGCGGCGGTGCGAAGAGGGGCGGCGATGAAGACAGTTTGTGCGGCGACGCTTTCGTGCATGTTGGTTGTCGGGGTCTGCGCAGACATTGCGGCGCAGGTCACCGTGGAGTCGACCGCGCCGCTCTTCGTTCAGCCCTCCATGAACGTATTTCGGCGCTTTGCCGTCGACCGCACGAAGATGAGCGACTTCTATGGCAAGGTGCTCGCGTTGCGGCCCATGAACCCGATCAACATGCCGGGCGGCGGGCAGATGATTCGATTCCAAGTCGGCACCTCTGAGATCAAGCTGCAGGCCACGGCGGCGGCCAGCCATTACAAGTCGGGCGCCGTGCGTGAGGTGATCGGGCTGCGGGTCTTGACTTTCTTCTTCCAGGATGAAGCGGCCCTGACCGCCCGGTTCAAGGAGAACGGCTACCCTGCGCCCGAGTTCAAGGAAGTGCGCCCAGGCAAGAAGGTGGCGATGGTCCTCGATCCAGAAAACCAATGGGTCGAGCTGGTTGTCGTGCCTGGTGCCCCCGCGGCGACCTTCAACCGCGTCGAGGTTGGACTGACGGTGTCAGATCTCGACACGAGCCGCGCGTTCTACAGATCGTTTGTGGGGCTCGAAGAGTTGAAACCGGTTGAAGACGCGCTGCTCGGGGTGACGAGGTATCCGTTCCGCCACGGGACGACGACTATCAACGTGTGGACGTACGGTAAAGGTCTCCCGGTAAACACACGAAGTGCTGGAATCCAGTACGTCGTCAAGGATGTTGCGTTGATCGATGCGCTGGCGAAGGCGCGGCACGTTCAGATCGACCAGCCGCTCGGACCGTTCGGTACGGGCCTGCGGACAATCTGGTTGGCGGACCCGGACGGCATCACCAACTACTTCGCCGAGATCCTGCCTCGGCCCCAAACCGCACCGCAGGCGCGGTAGCACGCGCATGAACGCGCAGGCTGAAGCCTGCGCTCTACAGGGGACTTGTCCGGCGACACTGCACTACTGCGCTCTACGGACGTCCCGGATGACGACACCGTAGAGCGGGGGCTTGATCCCCCGCGTGTGGATCCTTCGTGCCCATTGTGATCTTGGTGCGCTTCGTGGTTAAGGCAACGCAAACACGTACATCTGGCCGGTCGTGCTCGGTTTGAGCTCCGGCGTCATTCTCAACACCGAATTCGCCACGAGCGAGGGCCCGGTCGCGACCGCGACATACTGCTTCCCCTCCGCAGAGAACGTCACAGGGTAACCACTGACCGGTGCGCCAAGGTTGGTTTCCCACAACACCTTGCCGGTCTTTTCGTCGAAAGCTCTGAATCGGCCGTTGGCATCTCCACCGAGCACAAGTCCTCCAGCCGTCACCACGAGAGAGAACATACCGGCGCGCTGCTCGTACTTCCACAGCGTCCTCCCCGTCTCGACCGAGATCGCCCATACTGAGCCCACCTTGTCGGTGCCGGGGGCAATCACTCCGGGCATGTTGAGCCCGTAGACCTTCGACGGATCCCGCGTATCGGTCGTCGTCGTCGCGTTCATGCACATGTTTTGCATCGGCATGTACATCGCATTGGTTCGCGGGCTGTACGCGCCGGCTGGCCAGTTCTTCCCGCCGTTGGACCCGGGACAAATCAGCTTCGTCTCGTTGATCTTCGAGAAGAGCGCATCAGGATTGACTGTGACTTTTCCCGTGGCGCCGTCGATGCCCTTGATGACGTTCTGCATGACCGTCGATCGTGCCCAGAGGAATTCGCCCGTGGTTCGATCGAGTGTGTAGACGACACCGGTCTTGCCGGGAATGCCCGTGATGACCTTCCGCCGTTCGCCCGGCTTCAGCCTGGGGTTGATCCACTGGACTTCACGCGGGTCGGGGGACACGGCGGTCTCGACGAGGAGCCGTTCGAATGGGTGGTCGAGGTCCCAGTGATCGACGATGTGCTGGTAGTGCCAGACGATCTTGCCCGTATCCGCATTCAGGGCGAGCGTCGAGTTGTGGTAGAGATACGTGAGGTCGTTGCCCGCCAGCGTGAACTTCGGCGCCGGTATGGTGACCGACGTGCCGATGAAGATCATGTTGGTTTCAGGATCGTAGCTCGGCACCATCCAGGTTCCGACGTGCCAGCGCTCGGCCATTGGCACGTTGCCCCACGTCTCATAGCCAGGCTCGCCCGGCAGAGGAATTGTTCGAGTGCGCCAGATCTCTTTGCCGGTCTGGGCATCGTGCGCCGTGATGATGCACGCATCGTTGCCCGCATCGGGCTGGCATTGCCGGCCCTGGATCACCTTGCCGTTGGCGATGATCGGTCCGGAACTGGAGTGCGCGCGCCGTTTCGGATCGAACACCGGTGTTTCCCATGCGAGATTCCCTGTGCGTGCGTCGATGGCAAACATCTGATTGTCGGAGCTGTAGTCGATCAGCGTGGTGCCCCATATGGCCATGGTTCGATTGGTGCCGCCTTGAACACCTTCGGGCAGCTTCCGGCGGTATTCCCACAAGAGGTCGCCGGTCTTCACGTCGACGGCTTGGATGAAGTCGCCTGGGCTTGGTGCGTACATCACGCCGTCGTACACGAGCGGCGTCGCCTCCATGTTGCCTGGGCCCATGCCGCGCGCCCACACCATGCGAAGTTTCGACACGTTGTTCCGATCGATTTGATCGAGCGGGCTGTAGGCTTGGCTGTCGAGCGTGCGTCGCCACGACAGCCAGTTAGCGGGATTCGGCTTCCAGAGCATTTCGTCGGTGACCGGAACGAATGGGCGTTGCGCCGCAGGTGTGCCGGCAGGACGACCTTGCTGTGCCGCGACGGCGAGGCCGGCGGCCAATGTCAGCAGGATGAGGACGAACACGGCGGAAGAACGCTTCATGACGATCCCTTCTATAGATGGCTTAGGGCTTAGGGCTTAGGGCTCAGGGCTCAGGGTTCAGGGCTTAAGCGGCACCCTAGGGTAACGCAAAGACGTAGACCTGTCCCGTGTTGCTCGGGTGCAGCTCCGGCGTGACGCGCAGCGTTGACGTGGCAACGCCGGACGGACCAGTGGCCACTGCCACGTATTGTTTCCCGTCTACCGCGAATGTGACCGGATAACCGCTGACCGGGGCACCGAGGTTGGTTTCCCACAGCACCTTTCCGCTTCGCTCGTCAAACGCTCTGAAGCGGCCGTTCGCGTCGCCGCCCAGCACGAGACCCCCGCCGGTAGCCACCAGCGACAAGACTCCTGCGCGCTGCTCGTATTTCCAGAGCGTCTTTCCGGTCTCGACCGAGATTGCCCACACAGCGCCCACCTTGTCCGTGCCGGGCGCGATGATCGTCGGGAAGTCGAGCCCGTACACCTTCGACGGATCCCGCGTATCCACTGTCGTCGATGAGGGTGTTTCGCCAGATGGCGATGTTCCGGTTGGTCCCGCCGTTGACGCCTTCTGGGAGTTTGCGCCGGTATTCCCAGACAAGGTCGCCGGTCTTCGCGTTGATGGCTTGGATGACGTCGCCTGGGCCGGGCGTGTACATCACGCCGTTGTACACGAGCGGCGTCGCTTCCACCGTGCCGGGTCCCATTCCGCGCGCCCACACCATCCGCATCCGCGCCACGTTGTTGCGGTCGATCTGGTCGAGCGGGCTATAGCCCCAGCTGTCGAGCGTCCGTCGCCATGTCAGCCAGTTCGCCGGGTTCGGTTTCCAGAGCATTTCGTCGGTGACGGGGACAAAGGGACGCCGCGATTCCGGTGCCGCTGGCCGCTTCTCCTGCGCGACGGCCGTGAGGCCGGCGGCCAGGCTCAGGGCAATGAAGGTGACAGCAACGGACGCGCGGGTCATGGAGATCCCTTCTATGGCTGGCTCAGGGCTCAGGGCTTAAGCCGGCCTAAGCCGTAAGCCTTGAGCCCTAAGTCCCTCTACGGCAGTGCAAACACGAACATCTGGTTGACGTTCGACGGTTTGATCTCCGGTGTGAGTGCCGAGACGCCACCGCCCGCAAGCGAGGGCCCGGTGCTCACGGCAACGTATTGCTTGCCGCCGACGGAAAACGTGATGGGATACCCGCTGACCGGCGACCCGAGATTGGTCTCCCACAGCACCTTCCCGGTCTTTTCGTCGAACGCATGGAAGCGGCCGTTTACGTCGCCCCCAAACACCAGACCACCGCCGGTGACGACCAGCGAGAGCATACCGGCGCGCTGTTCATGCTTCCAGGTCGTCTGGCCCGTTTCGGCCGAGATTGCGTAGACGGCACCAACCCGGTCGGTGCCCGCGTTGGCGGCCTCCGACGTGATCGCGTAGAGGGAGGCGCCCTGGGTCTCGAGCGACGTGGCCGTCATGCAGGCATTCTGCAGTGGGTAGAACATCGTGTTGGTCTGCGGACTGTATGCGCCGGCGGGCCAGTTCTTGCCGCCGTTGAGACCCGGACAGATCAACTTCTTCTGCGCTCCGGCCGTAGAAGATCGCCTCCGGGTTTACCGTGACGCCCCCAGTCGCGCCATCGATCTTGCTCAGCACGTTCTGACGAACCGTCGGTCGAGCCCAGAGAAATTCGCCGGTCTGCCTGTCCAGCGTGTAGACGATTCCCGTCTTGCCAGGAATCCCCGTGATGACCTTGCGCTTTTCTCCGGCCTTGATGCGTGGGTTGATCCACGCGACCTCGCGAGGATTGGGCGCGACGGCCGTGTCCACGAGCAGCCGTTCGAACGGGTGGTCCAGATCCCAGTGGTCCACCAGGTGCTGGTAGTACCACACGATCTTGCCCGTGTCGGCGTTCAGCGCGAGCGTGGAGTTGTGGTAGAGGTACTGCTTGTCGGCGCCGTCGAGCATGAACTTCGGCGCGGGCGACGACACCGAAGTCCCGATGTAGATCATGTTCAGTTGCGGGTCGTAACTCGGCACCATCCACGTCCCGACGTGGATGCGCTTTTCCATCGGCACCTTACCCCACGACTCATAGCCTGGCTCGCCTGGGCCTGGAATCGTCCGCGTGCGCCACAGCTCTTTGCCGGTGTTCGCGTCGTGCGCGGTGATGACACACGCGTCCGGCCCGCCTTCCGGTTCACAGCCGCGGCCGGAAATGATCTTGCCGTTCGCGATGATGGGTCCCGATGTCTGTTGCGCGCCCTTCTGGTAGTCGAGGATCTTCGTCTCCCACGCCAGCGCACCGGTCTTCGCGTTCAGCGCGAAGACGTAGTCGTCGGCGCTCGTGTCGATGATCTTGTCTCCGTAGATCGCCAGATTGCGATTGATGGAGAACACCGGCATGAACTTGGCCAGGTCGTCTGGAATCTTCCTTTTGTATTCCCAGAGCAGGTCGCCGGTCTTCGCGTCCATCGCCTGGATGATGTCGCTCGGGTTGGGCAGATACATGACGCCGTTGTAGATGAGAGGCGTCGCTTCCTGCACACCAGGACCCATGCCGCGCGTCCAGACCATCTTCATCTGTGCGACGTTGTTGCGAGTGATCTGATTGAGCGGGCTGAAACCCCAGCTGTCGAGCGTCCGGCGCCACGTCAGCCAGTCCGCCGGATTCGGCTTCCAGAGCATTTCGTCGGTGACTGGCACGAACGGCCGTTCCTGTTGCGCGGCGCTGTCGAGCGACCAGGCGAGAAGGGGCACCGCAACCAGTGCGGCGTATGTAAGAGTGCGCTTCATGGGGTCCTTTCAGTGGTGTCCGGGCGCGCGGGCTTCCTCGAGAATCGCCGTAATTTTCGCACAAAAGCTTCGAGCCAGGAGCCGCGCGACTGTTCGGGTTGACAGCATCCAGAGGACTATCGAAAGATGCCGATATGAAAAGCCTCACACTGCTGATCCTCGCTCTCGCATCCTTGGTCTCGTCACCCGCGCTGGCGCAGGCGCCGGTCGTCGGTCACCCTGATCCTGAATCGCTCTTCACCTCACCAGACCCGAAGCTGAACGCGAACAAGCAGGTGGTGCTCCACATCATGCGCGACCTGCTCGAGGCCGGACATTGGAGTGACGCGCCGCAATTCCTGACGGAGCGATACATCCAACACAACCCGGCCATCCCGTCGGGCCGCGCTGCGGTGATGAAGGCGTTCAGCGCCCGCCCGCAATCGCCGATCCCCGCCCGCAATGCCTGGAGGACGAAAGTCGTGTCAGTGACTGCCGAAGCCGATCTCGTCGTTGTTGGGGTCGTCCGCGAGCTCGACGACCCGCGAAAGCCCGGGCAGAAGTACACGACCACCTGGTTCGACATGTGGCGAATACTGGACGGCAAGGCGGACGAGCATTGGGACTTCGGAACGATTGCGGCGCCGGCAGCTGCAGGAACGCCGGCGGCTCCTCCCAATCTTCGTGTGCAGTAGTCGCGAGAGTCTCATGCGTCATTCACCTTCTGTTGCCATCGCGCTGGCGCTGGTCGCGCTTGCAAATGCACCCTCTGCCGCTCAGTCGGCGTACGTTGGCGCGTCGCTCGTCGGTGATGTCGTTCGAGTTGGGCACACGGAATCGGGCGGTGCGCGCCAGTCGTTTGGCGGGGGAGAGGCGTTTGGGTTTGCCCTGCGCCTGGGCACACCGCTCGGAAGCCGATGGGGCGTCGATCTCGAGTTCGTGCGTCCAGGGGAGGTCGACACCGACTTCACGCCGGGACCGATCCCGCTGGCGCAGCAGTCGTGGACCTCGTCGGTGGAATCGCTGCTTCCCCGCGTGACGACGAGCGTTCAGTTGTTTCCCCAGCCGGTCTACCGTGTGCGGACCAGCCAGCGATACACGACCCTGTCAACGAGCGCGTGGGCGCGTCAAGAGCTATCGCAGCGAGTGTCGCTCGTGTATCTCGCTGGGATGGGTTTTTACCGCGAAACCAACACGAGCGAGATCGACATCAACTTCCCGAACCTCCCGCCGGGGCTCATCGGGCCACCCATTGTGTTTCCTCCCACGACGTCGCAGACCGTTACCTACGGCGTCAGACCGCTCGCGGGTGTCGAGGCACGCATCGGGTTGACCGATCACGTTGAACTTGTGCCAGGGTTGCGACTGCATGGACTGGCTTCCGGATGGCTGTTACGGCCAGCGGTAGGGCTGCAATGGAACTTCTAGCAAGTTCGAAGTGCGAAGTTCGAAGTTTGAAGTAAGTTCAAAGTACTTCGGCACATACTTCGAACTTCAACCTTCGAACTTCTCACTTGCATGAAACACGTAATCGTGACCGGCGCCACGTCCGGTATCGGGAGGCAAATTGCCTTGGAGCTTGGCGCCGAGGGCGCCGGACTCGTGCTCGCTTGCCGCGACGTCGCGAAAGCGCAGCAAGTCGCGGACGAGATAGGCCGCCGCCCCGGCGCGTCGACGCCCGTGGTGATGCCCATCGACACGTCCAGTCAGCGATCCATAGCCGAGTTCGCGGAAGCCTATCGCCGGCGATTCAGTCGCCTTGACGTGCTGGTCAACAACGCTGGCGTTGGTAACGGCACGCGCCTGAAGAGCGTGGACGGTCTGGAGCTTACCTTCGCCACCAATGTCCTTGGCTACCAGTTGCTCTCTCTCGAGCTTCTGGATCTTCTCAAAGCCAGTGCACCTGCTCGCATCGTCAACGTCGCGTCGTTGTTCGCCAGCCATCTCGATCTCGACGATCTGCAGTTCGAACGCCGCCGGTACGACGAGCTGCAAGCCTATGCTCAGTCCAAGGCGTGCAACCGTCTATTGACCTGGGCGCTGGCGCGCCGGCTCGACGGGAGTGGGGTCACGGCCAACGCCATGGCCCCCGGTTTTGTTCCCGGAACCGGCCTGTCGCGCAACCTCTCGCCCGAGCTGCGCGAGGCGTACAGCAAACGTACGGGACGCACGGTCGAGCAAGGCGCTGACACCGCCGTGTGGTTGGCGAGCAGCTCGGAGGTCGAGGGTGTGTCCGGAAGGTTCTTTGCCGATCGCAGGGAAGTGCCGTGCGAGTTCAGGAGTGCCGAGGTCGAGGAGCGACTCTGGAAGATTTCAGAAAGTTTGAAGTTTGAAGGTCAAAGTTCAAAGTAAGTCAGTAAGCGGTTTGTAAGCGACCTGCCAACTTACTTCGACATTCGCACTTCGACCTTCGAACTTGCACTCGCCAGTTCTCCAAATGCCCCCCGGGCGGTCGCGGGTTCGATCATGAGAAACGCGACCGCCGTACCGATTGCTGTCGCGATCAGGACGATGTCGAGCGCCGATCGCTCGCCTACGAGCACAGCACTTGCGACGAGCGACCCGACCAGTAACCAGTCCGCCGCATAGATCCATCGTCGCTCTCGTGCGCGCGCCCAATCGAGCTCGCTTGGATGCAGGCGCGACGTAAACCACAAGTGCAGCCGGAGCAGGGCGGTAACGATCACGGCCGCCGCCGTGAACATGAAGACCATCCGCCCAGGGAGACCGCCGATCGACTCGCGCGCACGCCATGCCGGCACGAGTATGACCACGTATGCGATTGCTGCGGCCACCTGGTGGAATTCCCACCACCAACGCGCGCGGTTGCGGCCGGCCTCAATCGCCGCGCCACGATCGAGATCGCGAAGCACGTCGCGAGCTGACGCGTATCGCGCAGATGGATCCGCCTGGGCGCAGCGGGTCGCGATCGAGACGAGCGCGTCCTCCCGACGCTCGGACGGTGTTGACGTGGACGATTTCGTCAGCGGGTGACGTCCCGAGAGCATCTCGAGCATCAGCACGCCAAGGGCATAGATGTCGGTCCGCGCATCACCTGATGCGCCGAGCAGTTGCTCTGGCGCCATGTAGGCTGGTGTGCCGAGCATCGCCCCCGCCCGCGTCAGTCGCGTCATCGGTGTGCCCTCGAGGTGCGCGATCCCGAAGTCGACCACCTTGGCGCCGCCGTCGGTGGAGATGATCACGTTTTCAGGCTTCAGGTCTCGATGGACGACACCAACCTGATGTGCCGCATCCAGTGCCCCAGCGATATCCCGGGCGATGCTGCGGGCGCGGACCGGTTCGATCGGTCCGCGCTCGATGAGGCTCCGCAGCGTTGACCCGCGAACGTACTCCGAGACGATCAGGAGATGGCCATCGACTTCTTCGAGCGCATAGACCGTGGCGACCGATGGATGCGTGATGTTTGCCGCAGCTCGTGCCTCACGACGCAGGCGTTCGCGGAGCTCGGTGCGGTTAGCGAACTCGGCCGGCAATGACTTCAGCGCGATGAGCCTGCCAAGCTTCGTGTCCTCCGCCAGGTAGACGACTCCCATCCCGCCCCGGCCAATCTCCTCGACCACTTCGTAAGCTCCCAGACGCGTGCCCGGTTGCCAGAGGGGGGCTGGGGGGGCATCAGGCTCGTGGCGTTCGTGGGGTTCCGATGGTTCCGGGGATTCAACAAGGTTGAGGACGTCAGTCGGATCGAGTACCGCCGGCCGTTCAAGGAAGTCGCCCGCAGGACCGTGCGCCTCGAGCAGAGCTTCGGCCTCGCGCAGGAGCTCCGCGTCGCCGCCGCAAGCGCGGAGGATCCACTCGTGTCGCGACTCGGTTGGTTGGTCGAGCGCGTCTTGGAAGACGGTCTTGAGCCGCTCCCACCCGTCGCGTGTCACGGTGTTCCGCTGTCGAGTGCGCGTTTGAGCCAGGCCCTGGCCATGGCCCACTGACGCTTCACCGTGGCCGGTGAGACACCGGTGGCCTCCGCAGTTTCCTCAACCGTGAGTCCTCCGAAGTACCGCAACTCCACGATGCGGGCCTGTTCGGCGTCGAAGGTTGCCAGCCGAGCCAGGGCCTCATCGAGCGCCAGCACGTCGATGTCAGGGGGCTGGCCGCTGTGGGGCCCATCGAAACCGGCCATCACATCGGACGGCGTCAGCACGTCGTTCAGCGTGACCTGCTGAGGCGCGCCTCCACGCTTGGCCGCACGGCGGGCACGCGCGCGCTGCACGAGGATCTGTCGCATCGAGAGCGCGGCGATCGCGAGGAAGTGGGTGCGATTCTGGAATTGGCGTGCGCGCTCGCCCGCCAGCCGTACGAAGGCTTCGTTGACGAGCGCCGTGGCCTGCAACGTATACCCCGGCCGCTCGCGGCTCACATAGCTCGCGGCGAGACGGCGCAACTCGTCGTAGACGAGCGGCATCAGCTCAGAGTGATCGGCCATGAGCAAGAAGATAGCGTAGGGAGCTCACTCAACTCCCAACTCCCAACCTCCGACTCCCAACTTACTTCAAACTTCGACCTTCGAACTTCGAACTTGCTAGTCTTTTCTCTCTATCTTGACCGTCTGGATAACGATGTCCTTGACGGGCCGATCCTGTTTGCCGGTCGGTGTGCTTCCGATTCGGCGAACGATGTCCATGCCCGTCACCACCTCTCCAAAGACCGAGTGACGATTGTCGAGATGGGGCGTCGGTCCAAGCGTAATGAAGAACTGACCGCCGTTGGTATTCGGGCCTCGATTTGCCATCGAGAGGATGCCGGCCTTGTCATGACGGAGCCGCGGATGAAACTCGTCCGCGAACTCGTAGCCAGGTCCGCCGATACCCTGCCCGAGTGGGTCGCCGCCTTGAATCATGAAGCCAGCGATCACCCTATGGAAGACGATGCCGTCGTAGTACGGCTGAGTGACCTTCTTGTGCGTGCGAGGGTCAGACCACTCCTTGGTACCTTCGGCGAGCCCGACGAAGTTTTCCACCGTCTTGGGGACTTCTTCATCGAAGAGCCGCACCGTGAAACTGCCCTCGTTTGTGACGAATTCTGCGTAGACCGACACTTGTGTGATCCCTCCACACCTTTTATACCATTGCCACGACCATGAGCTTGGAGAGGGTTCGAATGTTCTAAGGTTCGAAAATTCGAAAGTTCGAAAATTCGAAAATCCAAGGTGCCAACCATCAAAGGGCTGAATGGGTCGAGGGGGCGGTACAATGCCGACGTGGGCGGAGCTGTTCGCTCGGAGGGGTCGCGCGCAATCGAGGCCGTGGCCGCGGGAACGAGCGACGATCCGTTCGCGGTGCTCGGTCCTCACGTGGTCGCCTCTGGAGGCGAGGCGTCGGTCGTCGTGCGAACCATGCAGCCGGCCGCCTCCCTCGTGGAGCTCGTGACGCCCGACTCCACCCTGCCTATGGAACGCCGGTCGCCTGAGGGGTTGTTCGAGGCGACCGTGGCCTCATCCAGCCGGTCTCCCTTAGACCTGTCCTATCACTTACGCGTCCATCAGGCGGGCACATCGCGTGACGTCGTGGATCCGTATCGGTTCGGTCAAGTCCTTTCAGACTACGACCTGCACCTGCTCGGCGAGGGCACGCACTATCGCGCCTGGGAACAGCTTGGTTCCAGGCGCATCGCGCTCGGCTCGTTTACCGGCGTGCACTTCGCCGTGTGGGCGCCAAACGCACAGCGCGTCAGCGTGATCGGAGACTTCAACGGCTGGGATGGCCGCGTTCATCCGATGCGGAAGCTCGTGCCATCCGGCATCTGGGAGATCTTCATTCCCGATCTGGAAGATGGGACTCGCTACAAGTACGAGGTTCGCACGACTGAGGGGCATCTGCTCGAGAAGGCCGACCCATGGGCTCGCCGTTTCGAGGTGCCTCCAAAAACCGCGTCGATCGTCTGGACTGGCACACGTCATCAGTGGGCCGACGACGAGTGGATGCGCGACCGTCCGTCTTTCGGGGGTTGGCACGAGAAGCCCATGTCGGTGTACGAGGTGCACCTGGGCTCGTGGCGCCGAGTGCCGTCCGAGGACGACCGGTACCTCACGTATCGAGAGTTGGCGGACACGCTCGTGCCGTACGTGCGCGACATGGGCTACACCCACATCGAGCTGATGCCCGTCATGGAGCATCCGTTCTCGGGCTCATGGGGCTATCAGGTGATCGGCTTCTTTGCGCCGACCGCCCGCTTCGGCACGCCGGACGACTTCCGGTACTTAATCGACGAGTGTCATCGCAACGGCATCGCGGTCATTCTGGATTGGGTGCCTGGTCACTTTCCAAAGGATGGCCACGCGTTGGCCGAGTTCGACGGCACCGCCCTCTACGAACACGAGGACCCGCGCAAGGGCGAGCACCGCGAGTGGGGCACGCTCATTTTCAACTACGGCCGTCGCGAAGTGCAGACGTTTCTGCTGAGCAACGCGTTGTACTGGTTGGAAGAATTCCACATCGACGGGCTCCGGGTCGATGCCGTGGCGTCGATGCTCTATCTCGACTACTCCCGTAAGGAAGGGGAGTGGATTCCCAACCAATTCGGCGGACGCGAGAACCTCGAAGCCGTCGCCTTTGTCGAGCAGCTCAACATCCTGACCCATGGCCGCGTGCCGGGCACGATTACCGTGGCCGAAGAGTCCACGTCGTGGCCGGCCGTGAGCCGTCCCACACACGTCGGTGGTTTGGGCTTCACCTACAAGTGGAACATGGGATGGATGCACGACATCCTCGAATATGTCGCGCAAGATCCGGTTCATCGTCGATGGCACCACGTGCAGATCACGTTCTCGATGCTGTACGCGTTCACGGAGAACTTCGTGCTGCCGCTCTCGCACGATGAGGTGGTCTACGGCAAGCGATCGATGCTCGACAAGATGCCCGGTGACTTGTGGCAGAAACACGCCACGCTTCGGTGCCTGTACGGGTATCTCTTCGGCCATCCGGGCAAGAAGCTCATGTTCATGGGGTGCGAGTTCGGTCAGTGGCGCGAGTGGAACCACGACACGAGCCTCGACTGGCACCTGCTCACGGATCGGATGCACGATGGCCTGCGGCGTTGGGTGCGGGACCTGAACCACACCTATCAGCGCGAGCGATCGCTCCACGAGGTGGATTTCGACGGCGCGGGCTTCAGCTGGATCGACTGCAACGACCACGAGAACAGCGTGGTGTCGATGATCCGCCGGGCGCGGGATCCGCAAGATTTCACCGTCATGGTGACCAACTTCACGCCCGTGCCCAGGCTGGGCTACCGCATCGGCGTCCCCGAGGCCGGCCCTTATCGAGAGATCCTCAACAGCGACGGCCGGATTTACGGTGGAAGCGACGTCGGTAACGGCGGCGTCGTCGTGTCCGAGCCTCGTCCAGCGCATGGCTTCAAGCAGTCGCTGAACCTCGTCGTTCCGCCGCTCGGGTTTCTGCTCCTCAAGCAGTAGTGGTCCTTGGTGCTTGGTGCTTGGTGCTTCGTCCGTTCCTAGTCCTTGGTCCGTCCGTGGTCCTGGGTGCTTGGTCCGCTCTTGTGACCGACGCACCCGGGACAAAGGACTGGACCAAGACCCAAGGCCAAAGAACGAAGGACCTTCCAGGCTAGAGAAGCTCCGTGACCTTGGTGGCCAGTAGTCGTTCCACGTCCTCTAGCGTCGGCACGCCTCCAATGGCCCCGTGGCGGGTGCAGCTTACCGCTGCCGCCGCGTTCGCAAATCGGAGGACGTCTGCCGGAGCATCGCCGCGAAGCATCGCCACGATGAAGCCGCCGCGGAAGACGTCGCCCGCGCCTGTCGTGTCCACGGCCGCGACCTGAAAGGCCGGGGCTTCATGCAGACGATCCTGTTCGAGCAGTAGCGCGCCCCGAGAGCCACGTGTCACGCACAGCCAGCCATCGTGGCTGCGCCGCAGCTTGCGCAACGCCCGCTCCACGTCTGATTCCCCGGTCAGGGGTTCGAGGACGTGCTCGGCGAAGATTGGGACGGTGACGGCTGACACGAGCGCTTCCGTTCGGGCGGTGCACCGGTCGATGTCGCTCGTCACCTGCGCACCTGCGTCCCGCGCCATCCTCGCGACGCTGATAGCAACCTCCTCGTCTACATCGTCTACGTGCACCACACGTGCGTTGGCAATCGTGCCGGCACGCACGTCTTCTGGCTGGAGGGTGAGGGCTGGGTCGCGTTGCCAGAGCACGATCCGCTCGCCTTCGCGCTCGTCAACGAGAATCACCGCGTATCGGTTCGGCGCCTCGCGAGACACGGCGTCAGTGACGTCCACGCCCCGTGTTACGAGCGTCTGGCGCATGCGCGCGCCGTTCTCGTCGCTTCCAAAGGCGCCAACGTACTTGGCTCGAAGGCCCATAGCCGCGCACGCGCACAGTGTGGTTGTCACCTGACCGCCGGGCAGAAGACTGTGGCTGGTGATCGCCATCTTCGCGCCAGCGCCCGTGGGTGTGGGGTACTTGGGCAGCCGGTACACATAGTCGAGCGAGTTTTCGCCGACGCCGATCACGTCCCACCGAGCGCGTGCCATGGGCTCGGAGTATACGTGTGCTGGTCGTTCGGATCGTTCGGGCGTTCGAACCGTTCGGATCGTTCGCTGGCTCCAGTCGTTCGGGTCATTCGAATCGTTCTCAGGTTCTTGAGTACATGAACGGGCCGAACGCGTGAACGGCACGAACGGTCCGAACAGTTGAATCCCCGTTCGAACGTCCCGAACGAGTCGAACGGTTCGAACGATCCGAACGTTCAACGCGAAAGCTCGTACAACGCGATTGCAGCCGCCGTCGCGACGTTGAGCGAGTCCACATCCTCGGCCATAGCTATCCGTGCCTGACGATCGCAGGCGTTCAACGCCTCCGGAGTCAGGCCTTCGCCTTCGTGTCCAAGCACCAGTACGATCGGCGTCCGTACGTCGCGAACCGAATTTCGCAGTACGGGCGCGCGCGGTGACGGGGTCATCCCCACCACCATCCACCCATCATCACGCAGCGCCTGAAAGACGCCCGGCCACGGCTCGGCGCGCGCGTACGGTACGGCGAGCGTAGCGCCCATCGATGTGCGGATGGCCTTCCGATAAAGGGGATCTGCGCACGAAGGCCCGAGTAGCACCCCGTCCGCGCCGAAGGCCTTCGCCGAGCGGAACACCGAACCTACGTTGTCGGGGTTGCCAATGCGCTCGAGCGCCACGACCAGCCGGGCCTGCGCCGCAACTCGCTGCCATTGGCGTGGGGGCCGGCGCTCGCCGACGGCCAGGCAGCCACGGTGAACGTCGAAACCGGTCACCGTGCTCATCACCGGCTGCGACACGACGTACACGGCGAGATGCTGCCGCTCGATCAACAGGTCTCGTATTGACGCGAGCGCGGTCTCAGTCACCATCACCGAACGTGTCGTCCAACCGCTGCTCTCGAGCAGGCGTCTGACAACGAGTCGGCCTTCAGCGACGAAAACCCCCTGCCGCTCGACGAGCTCCGGATCCGGGATGTTCCGGTAGTCTGTGACCCGGCCGTCTCCCGGATCGTCGATCCGTGTAATGGGCACGGTGGCTATGGTAGTTCGGGGTGGAAGGTGAGTAATTGGGACGAATGCACGGCTGGCCGTGACGAGTGGGCTTGACGTGTCATCGAGCCAACGTCAATAGTGCCGTGATGGACCAGTACCTACGCCCCCGGATGCTGTTGGTCTTTCTCGGTGTCGCCACGGTCCTGGGGGTCTTCTCGGCTCTCCAGGCCTACAACTACGTTTCGCTCTTCAGCGAGCGGGCACAACCGTTCAACATCCTTCTCGCGCTCAACGTCTCCTACTGGTACGCCTGGGCGGCCTTGGTCCCCGCCATGCTGTGGATGGCGCGGAAGTACCGCTTCGGACGGCAGGTCTGGAAGCAAGCGGTGATCATGCACGTACTCGGCGTGCTCGCGGTCACGTTCGCGCACGCCGTGCTCTCCGTCACCGGCCGCGTGTTCATCATGCGGTGGCTTGCCGACCGAGACGTCGATTGGTGGCTGGTGGTACGCGAGCGGTTCTTCCTGTACTTCGACTGGGAAATGATGACCTATTGGGCGGTCATCGGCTTCAGCCATGCCTTGGACTTTCATCGCGAGTCACAAGAACGCGCGCTGACGGCCGCTCAGCTCCAGATGCGTCTCGCCGAGGCGCGCCTTCAAGCGTTGCAGCGGCAGCTGCACCCGCACTTTCTCTTCAATACCCTCCATACGATTTCGGCGCTGATGCACAGGGATATCGAGGCTGCCGACACGATGCTGGCTCGGTTGAGCGACCTTCTCAGGCTGACGCTCGATCGCGTTGGCACGCAGCTCGTCACCCTCAAAGACGAGCTCGACTTCGTGGAGAAGTATCTCGACATCGAACGGACTCGATTCGGCGACCGTCTCAAGACTCACCTCGACGTCGAGCCCGGGACACTCGATGCCGCTGTCCCCAACTTCGTCCTGCAGCCGCTCGTCGAAAACGCGCTACGACACGGTATTGGCCCAAAGGTTGGAGGCGGCCAGATCGACATCGTCGTCTGGCGAGACGATGATCGGCTGTGCCTGGTCGTTCGAGACGACGGGTATGGCGTGTCGCCGGATAAGCTGAGTGCGTTCAACACCGGCCTTGGGCTCAGCAACACACGATCGCGTCTCGAACACATGTACGAAGGCTGTCACAGCTTCGAGTTCGAGACCCCCTCGAGCGGCGGCCTCGCGGTGACCGTGACGATTCCCTTTGCCGTCGATGCCGAATTGCTCGATGGTTCGACCGTGCTCACCGTCGACGCCGAGTTCGCTGAACAGGTCGAGGAATCAAGGAGTGTTGCGTGAACAAGATTCGAGCCCTGGTCGTAGACGATGAGCCGATGGCGAGAGATCGGGTGCTGTCGCTGCTGCAGCAGGAAGAAGACATCGAGGTCGTAGGGGAGTGCGGCGACGGGACGCAGGCGGTCGCGGCCATTCAGCACCATTTGCCAGACCTGGTCTTCCTCGACGTGCAGATGCCAGGACACAACGGCTTCGAGGTGATTCAGGCGGTTGGCGTCGACAGGATGCCGATCGTGATCTTCGTGACCGCCTACGACGAGTACGCGTTGCGCGCATTCGAGGTGCACGCGCTCGACTATCTGCTCAAGCCGTTTGGGCGAGACCGGTTCCAACAGACGTTGCAGCACACACGCGCCGCGCTGGAGCGGCGGCGCGCCGGAGACCTCGGGCGTCGATTGCTTGCGCTCGTCAACGACATCAAGACCGAGCCGGAGCCGCCGCGCCTGGATCGTCTGGTCGTCAAGTCAGGCGGCCGCGTGTTCTTTCTCCGTAGCGATGACATCGACTGGATCGAGGCGGCTGGCAACTACGTCCGTCTGCACCTCGGTCAGGAGTCGCATCTGTTCCGCGAAACCATGAACCGCATCGAGGCGCGGCTGGACAACCGCCGGTTCCTTCGCATCCACCGCTCGCGCATCGTCAACACCGAGCGGGTGAAGGAGCTCCAGCCCTGGTTCAACGGCGAGCACGTGATCGTCCTGAAGAATGGGACGCGCCTTACCTTGAGCCGCGGGTATCGCGATAAGCTACAGGAGCAGCTCAAGAAAGGCTTCTGACCGTGACAGACGTGGGGCCGCCCGCTGAAGCCGGCCCACACCAAGCAAGTCTGTCAGCGGCTCAGCGTCGCCAGGGACCCACTATTGCCAAGACCCAGGGCTATCGTGTTCACGGCGTTGATCTGCGCCGCGTTGGGCCAATCGGCCGTCGCGCAGCAGCCCGAAGCGGGTCGATCAGGCGAGAGTGCCGCCACGCGGATCGATTATTCGACCGCGCGCCAGGATCGCCTGCTGCAGGTGGCACGACTCGCAGGCGAAATCAGGCTCGATGGCGTGCTCGATGAGCCCGCCTGGTCCGACGCCCCTGTCGCGCGAAATTTCATTCAAAACGATCCCCGCGAGGGCGCCCCGGCCACGTACGACACCGACGTGCGTGTGCTCTACGACGATGACGCGCTCTACTTCGGCGTGTTCGCGAAAGATGATGAGCCTGGGCGGATCACCGTCACCGACCTCAAGAAAGACTTCAATATCGACACGAGCGACGGCTTTCGCGTAATTCTCGACACGTTCCGGGATGAGCGGAACGGATACCAGTTTGCGACCAGTCCGGCCGGTGCGAAATGGGATGCGCAGATGGCCAATGAGGGACGCGAGAACAACCCGAACTGGGACGGCATCTGGGATGTGGCGACTCGGATCACCGAGACCGGCTGGTACGCCGAAATACGAATTCCGTTCCGGACGCTGCGGTTCCGCGCCGCCGACATGCCGGTGTGGGGAATCAACTTTCAGCGCAAGATCCGGCGCCTCAACGAGGACAGCTATTGGGCGCCGGTGCCCCGCATTTACGACATCGACCGAGTCTCATTGGCCGGGACGCTGGAAGGGACGCGCGGGCTGCGACCGGGCAAGGACCTTCGCGTCAAGCCTTACGCGCTCGGCAGCTCCAACACGATCGCTGGCCGTCCGACCATCGGGGACTTCGATGCCGGTCTCGATGTGAAGTACGGGGTTTCCAGCGGACTCACTTGGGACTTCACGGTCAACACCGATTTCTCACAGGTCGAAGCCGACGAGCAGCAGATCAACCTGTCTCGCTTCAGCCTGTTCTTCCCCGAGAAGCGCGACTTCTTCCTCGAGAATTCCGGCATCTTCCAGTTCGGCGGCGGGGGCACCCAAGGGGGTGGTGGCGTCAATGCGGGACGACAGAACGGCGCGCAAGACATGCGCTTGTTCTTCAGCCGGCGCATCGGTCTCTCCGACAGCGGCGATGCCATTCCGATTCTGGCCGGCACCCGTCTCACGGGCCGCCAGGGCGCCTACTCCCTGGGTGTGATGAATATTCAGCAACGCGAGCTCGGCGCCGAGCCTGCGGCGAACTTCACCGCGCTGCGGCTGAGGCGCGACGTGCTGGCCAACTCGGACATCGGAGCGGTGTTCCTCGACAAAGAGCAGACGGGCTCGCTCTACAACCGTGTGGCCGGCGTCGACGCCAATTTCCGGTTCGGATTCCTGAACCTGAACGGCTACGCCGTCAAGACGTTCTCTCCGCAAGAGGTCGAGCCAGGTTCCGGGGGCGACTACGCCACGCGCGCGAGCGCCAGCTATCAGGATCGGACCTGGCAGTTCCGCGGGCGTTTGGACACCATCGGCGATCGCTTCAACGACGAGATGGGCTTCGTGCCGCGGCAGGGCGTGAACAGTATCTCCACGTACATGAGCCGGGCGTTCAGGCCTCGATTGCTGTCGAAGTGGGTACGTGAGAGCCGGCCGCATTGGACGCTCGACTCTTTCTCTCGACAGAACGGAGGCGGTCTCGAGTCGCGGTATCAGGACATCCACTTCCCGCTCAATTTTCAAGACGGCTCATTCATGGAGGCCGGCATCAATCCCAACGTGGAAGTCGTTCGGGCGCCGTTTACCGTCAACACGTCGCGCGGGGTAGGCGTGAACCCTGGGCGCTACGAATTCAACGAGTACTTCATGCTCTGGAACACGAACGCGGCAGCGCGAGTGTCGTTCAACCTCCGCTACTCGATCGGTGAGTTCTACGATGGATACCGGCGCGGCTATGGTTTTGGGCCATCGGTCCGCCTGAATGAGAACTTCAATGCGGCGTTGAGCGTGCAAGTCAACGACATCGCACTGACCACAGGAGAGTTCGTCTCGACCCTCGTGGCCGGCCGCGTCAACTACAACTTCAACACGAAGATGTTTCTGAACGCGCTCATGCAGTACAACACCGACTCTCGGCAATGGAGCTCGAACATCCGGCTGAACATCATCCATCGCCCGCTGAGCGACTTCTTCCTCGTCTACAACGAGCGCCACGATGAGCGATCCGGCGCTCTGCTGGACCGCGCCGTCGTCGCCAAGATGACCTATCTGGTGGCCTTTTGAAGTGGTCAGTAGTGGGCTCCCCTTGAAGGAGCCCACTGCCGGACTGTCGTGGGGGCCGCCTTTAGGCGTCCCTGATGTGTCGACTGTCAGCGACTCGACGTCGCCGCGGGCTTCGCGCCCGCCGGGTGCAGCGTCAGCTTCTGGACTCTCCAGTTGTTCATGTCGGCGACAAGGAGCTCGTTTTCAGACGGGCACGCCATGGCGTGTATCCAGTTGAATTGCTTGTCGCCGCGCCCCGACTCGCCCAGCATGCCGAGGATGCTGCCGTCCAACGCCATCTTGTAGATCCGGCCAGGCTCGGAGTCGGCGGTATAGAGATACTGCGGCGTGGTGTTCGTCATGCAGAGCGCCCAGGGCGCCGTTTCGTCGGGCCGATTCGGCGTCAAGTTGCCCAGCACGGGCTGGCGCTTCTTGTCGTACGGGGCGTTCATGAACATGAAGCGCAGAAAATTTCCATCGCGGTCGAACACTTGAATGCGGCGGTTGCCTCGGTCGCCGACGTACAGAGTTCCTTGCCGGTCGATCGCGAGACTGTGCGGGTTCCTGATCCGGCCCGGGTTTTCGTTCGCGTGCTCTCCGCCGGTGCCGTACGAGCCAAAGGATTTGACCCAGTTCCCGTTCTTGTCGAACTTGGCGATTCTTGAATTGACGTAGCCGTCGCCGATGAAGATGTTGTCGTCCTGGTCCCACGCGATATCGGTCGGCCCGTTGAAGGTCGAGTCGGTCGGGACGGCTTTCTCTGGCGTGGGCCGTTCGTATTCGCCTTCATACCCTTCCGGCCTTCTCCCCAGGTTCATCGTGACGTATCCGGCGGGATTGAATTTGATCGCGGCGTTGGTGCCTTTGTCGACCACCCACAGGTTGTCGTACCTATCGAATCGCACCGAGTGCGCGTATCCAAGGCCGTATACGCCCTTGCCGATTTCGCGGACGAACTTGCCCGTGCGATCGAATTCAAGCAACTGCGTCGTCGCATTGCCGTAGAGCGGGCCTGTTGTGGCCGACCCAGGGTGATTCAAGACGACGATCTGGCCTTTGGAATTGACGGCGATGCCGAGCACCTCTCCGAAATTCGTGTCGGGGGTGATCTTGAAAAAGTTCGTCACCGAGTCGAACGGAATGAGCGGAACATTCCGGTTGTCGACTGGTTGTTGAGCCTGGACGAGCGCGGGCACGAGCGCGATCAGAAATATGTAGAACCGTCGCACAACAACCTCCTTGCGGTTGACGCCGCCTTGACGCGAAGCATAGGCTCTTTTTGGCCCCAGTGGAATGCCCAGTGTCTAAGGCGTGTCTGCTTCTCCTTGTCGTGATGACGTCTGCCTGCGCGGCCGACGAAACCTGGCGCGGCACCGTGAGCGACAGTATCTGCGGCATTCATCACGAATGGGACGAGCACAGCGCCCTGACGACCGAGCACGATTGCACGCTGAAGTGCGTCAGGGGCGGCGCACAGTTCGTGTTCGTGTCGGAAAACAGCAAGGTGTACGCGATTGCGAATCAGAGCGAGCCGGCGCTTGCGGAGAATGCTGGCTATACCGTTCAGCTCACAGGCCGGCAAACGGGTGGGGCCATCACCGTCTCGAGAGTCGAACGGGCAGGGCCCTAAGCCCTGAGCCCTGCGCCCTGCGCCTTAAGCCCTAAGCCTTGAGCCCTGAGCCCTGAGCCCTGAGCCCTGAGCCCCGCCTCATGTAGCCGCCGTGCGGCGATCGCCCTTGTAAGTGCCGAGCACCCGCATCCAGCGGGCAAACTCGGCCAAGTGCGTCAGCGCGCGCGCGCAGGACAAATCGTCGCGTCTCGCATCCACCTCGACGTAGAAGAGGTACTCCCACGGCCGGCCGCGCACCGGGCGGCTTTCGAGCTTCGTCAGGTTGATGTCGCGCAACGCGAACACGCTCAAAGCCTTGAACAGCGCGCCGGGCGTGCTCGGCAGCGCGAATACGATGGTCGTCTTGTCGGCCTCGGGCGGCGGGAAGCCACCGATGATGGCGAACCGCGTGATGTTGAATTCGTAGTCCTGCACCGCCTCTTGCAGCACCTCGAGCCCGAACACTTCGGCCGCCCGACGCGATGCCAGTGCGGCCGCACCAGCCAGCTTCTGCTCGGCAACGAGCTTCGCGCCGCCGGCCGTGTCGTACACGGCCTCGACCGTCACACCCAGATCCTTCAAGTACCGCTCGCACTGCGCCAACGCCTGAGGATGCGAATAGACGGTCTTCACCTCGGCGAGCTTGGTACCGGGAAGTGCCTGGAGGCAGTGCACCACGTCCAGCTCTACCTCGCCGGTGATCGCCAGCTCGTGCTCGAGCAGCAGATCGTAGTTGCGATGGATCGTGCCGCCGATCGAATTCTCGAGCGGGACGACGCCGTGCGTGGCCTTCTTCTTGACCACCGCCTCGAATACGTCGTCGAAGCTCTTGCACGGCAATGTTTCCGCGTGCGCGCCGCCGTAGTGGAGTGCAGCCGCTTCGCTGTAGGCGCCTGGTTCACCTTGATACGCGATTCTCACAAAAACTCCTCAAGAACTGTCACGGTGCGACGGTGCGACGGTGCGAGGGTGCGACGGTGCGTCCGACGGTGCACGGTGCGACGGTGCGACGGTGCGTCCGACGGTGCACGGGTGCGATGGTACGACGGTAGGTGCGACGGTGCACCGTTGAAAGCGCACTGTCGTACCATCGAATCGTTCCACCAGCGCACGCACTCTCGCACCCTCGCACCGTCGCACCCTCGCACCGTCGCACCCTCGCACCGTCGCACCCTCGCACCGTCGCACCCTCGTACCGTCGCACCCTCGCACTGTCGCACCCTCGCACTGTCGCACCCTCGCACTGTCGCACCCTCGCACTGTCGCACCCTCGCACTGTCGCACCCTCGCACTGTCGCACCCTCGCACTGTCGCACCCTCGCACCGTCGCACCCTCGCACCCTCGCACCCTCGCACCCTCGCACCCTCGCACCCTCGCACCCTCGCACCCTCGCACCCTCGCACCCTCGCACTGTCGCACCGTCGCACCGTCGCACCCTCGTACCGTTGCACCCTCACCCCGTCGCACCAGCCGTTCTAGCCTTTCCTCTAATGTGGGCGCCGAGCAGCATCGCGGGCGGGGTCGTCAACACCAGCACCCACCGCATCCACACCGGCGTGAAAGAAGCGTACTCTCCCATGAATCCCCACGCGAAGGCCGCTGTTTGAACTGCGGCGGCTACACCGGCGAATCGGAGCTCGTTTCTGTCCACGATTTTGGCCGTCAAGTAGCCCCCGAGGATCGCCGCGAGCGCGTTGTAGACGACCTTTGCCCCAAGTATTGCCGGACGATTGCGCACCGCGAAGTACGCCGTCAAGTCGGCCGGTGGCACATCAGCCATCGCGCTCACGAGCGTTGTCTCGAGCAACTCGGAGACAACCATGAACAGCAGAACGCCGCCGGTCACCGCGAGGATGGGCCGGAAGGGTGAGGGTTGCGAGCTGGGATCAGGGATCGGGGATCGGGGATCGGGGATCACGTCTGATCTATCCAAGGAACTGCATCCCGTGCAGCACCGAGACGACAACCGAAAGCACCGAGAGCGCGAGGCATCCGACCGCGATCACGAGGTGATCGACTCGCTCCGGCTTCAGTGGGTCGAGTTGCATCGCCGCCAGATAGCCGCCCGCGAAACCACCGGCATGCGCGTAATTGTCGATGCCCGGCATCACGAAGCCGAACAGGCCCATCATCAGCGCGTAGCTCAGGGCTTGGCTGCCGATGTGACGGCTGCCGCTGCGCCGGCCGTAGTAGACGAGCGCGCCGAGCATGCCGAAGATCGGCGCGGAGGCGCCAACCGTCGTCAGCCCTCCGCGGAGGAAGAAAAAGCCCGGCAGGTAGGCTCCGGCGAACGAGCTCAATGAGAAGCCCACAATCGCCGCGATTGTGTAGATGATGACCATCCGTCCTGGCCCGTAGAGCTCGGCGACTGGCGGCGCCAACTGGCGCAGCGCCATCATGTTGAACAGGATGTGGAGGACGCCCCCGTGCAGCCAGGCGGCGCTCAGCACCGTCCACCAGCGGCCCGCCCCGAAGACCGGAATCGCGCCGCTTGCGCCGAACAGGAAAAGCGCTGCGCCCGACGGCGAGAGGAAAGACATGAGGCCGCCCATGCCGACCTGGCCGCGAGAGAAGACGAGGCTGAGCACGAACAGGAAGAAACACATCCCGATGACGAATGGCACGAAGCCCAGATCGCCGCCGAGCGAGCGAAGTGCCGGAGCGAACCCCCAGAGCCCAGGATTGCGGCGGCCGCAGTTGTAGCATTTCTCGTCGTTGACACCCACGAGCACGCCGCACGACGTGCAGATCACCGACCCAGTACGCTGGCGTTTCAACACGGCGTCGATGATAGCCTGTTACTTGCCGGTGGGTGGCTGGTAGCTGGGTCGCCGGGTGTCTTGGGAGGTTGGATGGTCGCGAGTTGGGAGTTTAGATCGTGAGAATTGTTGTAGGCATCACGGGCGCTACGGGATCGATCTATGGCGTCCGCCTGCTCGAGCGCCTGCGCGAGGCGGGCGTTGAAACGCACCTGGTAATCAGCCGCTGGGGTGCGCGCACGCTCCTCCACGAGACCAGCTATTCGCGAGAGCAGGTCGAAGCGCTTGCAACGATGGCGTACGCGGCAGCGGACATGGGGGCGGCAATTTCGAGCGGATCGTTTCAGACCGACGGCATGGTCGTCGCACCGTGCAGCGCCAAGACGCTGGCGGCGATCGCCCACGGTTTCGGCGACAACCTGATTCACCGGGCTGCAGACGTGGTACTGAAGGAGCGCCGCAGGCTGGTGCTCGCCGTCCGAGAGTCGCCGCTCAGCGACATTCACCTGGAGAACATGCTGAAGCTCTCGCGAATGGGCACGGTTATCTTGCCGCCGATGCCCGCCTTCTACACCCATCCCCGATCACTCGACGAGATTGTCGATCAAACCGTTGGCCGCATGCTGGATCAGTTCGGGCTCGACGTGAGCGGAGCCGCGCGATGGTCCGGGGAAATGGGCGTCGGTCCCGTCGCCGACTGAGGCGGTCCCGTCACTCTAGTCAAGCTGCTCGAGATCACGGCCGGCCTTCGCGAGCGCGCGTTCCGCATCTTCAACCGCCTGCGCGGCGCTTTCGGCCTCGGCCGCAATGCGCCGTGCCTCCTGTCGAGCGGCCTCCGCGCTCGCCGAGGCCTTTTCGAAAATGGCCTCCGCCTCCGCTTTTTCCTTCTCCGTTGCTTTGGTGTGTGCTGCGGACTGCTTGAGCGTGAGCTGGGCCTGCTCGGCGGCTTTGCGCGCGTCGCGCAGTGCCCGCTCGGCTTCCTGGATCGCGGCTTTCGCGGCGATCCGAAGCGTTTTTCGCTCCGCTTCCTGCTGGCGTCGCCGCTCTTCTTTGTCGATCTTCTGAGGTTGCTCTTTGGGCTTTTCCCGTTGGAATGTCAGCAGGCGGTTCGAGGGGCTGCCCGCGCGTACGATCTTTCCAGCACGCGGCACGAGCGCGGCCAGCGTTTCGAAGCCGGGCGGGTCGATATCCGCCGTTAGACGCCCTGCCGGCGGCGCGTCCTCTGGCGATCCGAACGTCGATAGCGCTTCGAGGGTCATCGTTACTCGCCGCATCATGTCGGGTGTTGGCAGGTGACCGGCCTCGCGCAGCGTCGTGGCCGCGTGGCGCGAGAGGTTTGCCAGCGCGTCTCGGTGAGCCGCAAGCGGCTCCCGGATGTTCGTGGATTGCCCCGCCAGTTGTGCAGCTTGCGCTTTCCGGAAGCGCTCGCCAGCAACCAGCAGTCGATCGAACGCCTCGCGTTGACGCCAATACAGCTGGTTGACCGTCCAGGCCGACACCGGGGGCTTCGCGAGCTTCCTGACGTATTCTGCGTCCGCTTCGCTTCCGGCCTTCTTCAATTGCGTCGCGAGCGTATTCCGTGCCGCCGTGAACTCATCAAGCGGCAGGCCAAACAGCGCATCAACTTCCGCGGCAAAACTCACGTCAACGCCCAACCGCCAACTGCAGCGGCGAAATTCCCAACTTCAGACCGCCAACGATCACTTCGTTACTTCCAATTTACTTCGAACTTCAAACTTCACACTTCGAACTTCCATTCGTGACCTAGTCTGTCACACGCCTTCGATACAGTCTCAACAGGCAAGCACTTCCCCCTTGCTTGCCCACTTGCAACTTGCGACTTGTGACTTCCAAGGATGGCTCAAATGGCAGAAGCGGCGCGGCATCTGGATGGCGGACAGCAGCTAGCTCTCTACGACACGGCGAGACGGGGAGCGCGCCCACTCGACGTGCCTCGGCGGCCCGTGTTGCAGCCGCGATTGTGTGCCGGGTGCCGGGCTGGCGAGGCGCGTTACGGTTTCCGCATCGACGGTGAGGAAAACCCCCTCGCCGAGCGGCCTCGGACGTTGTGTTTCGAATGCTTCCGCGTCGAGATCGGCCGTCGCCAGCTGGTGGCGGCTCGGCTCGCGACCGGCTGGAACGCGCAACAAGTGCAGTTGCCGCTCGAGGAACGGCTCCGCACCCTCTCGCTGCGTCGTCGCCGCGCGCAAATCGCGGCACGCAAAGTATTGGAAGGGTGCGATGGTGCGATAGTGCGACGGTGCGAAGGTGCGATGGTGCTAGAACCCTAGAACTCTAGAACCCTAGAACCCTAGAACCTTCGAGCTAATTCCCCCGAAACGTCTCTGCCGCTCCTTGGGCGGCGAAGTCGAGAGGGCGGCCCCCCGCTCGGCCTTTGACGGTGTAGTGTCCCTGCAGTTGCAAGAAGTCCACGCCATTGCCAAGCGGGCCTTGGACCATGCGGGTTTTGACCGCCGAGGCAACGTCGAAGCGCAGGGTCACATCGAGTGAGGTGCCTTCGGCCCGCACGTCGATCGTCCGCGGTTGGCCGCTTGTATCGTTAGTTTCGGCAATGCGAACGTTCGTGGCGTAGCCGAGTGGACCATCGGGCCCGAGCACGCCGACAAAACCGGGCATGCGTTCAGGGTCGGCGGCTTCCGGCGGAGGAAAGACGCGGCCATAGAGCAGCGAAAGGTCCCCCTGCTGCACCTGACCCCATTGCCACGACACGCCCTGCCAGAAACCCCAGTTGTGATCGTGGTATCCGGAGCCTCCGCTGAGTGACACGGTGTCGCCAGCGACGCGTAACGAACCGTCGAGCGCTCCCGACATGACCGGGACGACGTAGCCTGTTCGCCAGCCGCGGGCGCCGAGGATCTCGATCGGCGGTACCAGCCGGCCTGGCGCTGCGTCGAGCGTGATGTCGCCGGTCACACGTTTGCCCCTGGCATCGGCGATGTCGAGATGGATGCGGTACCGCAGCCCATCGAGACGCACGGAATTATCGCCAATCGTGAGGTCTGGGGCGCGCAGGGCCTCCTCGTCGGTCATTCGCGCGGCCGCGGCGTACGTCTCCATGTGTCCGTTGCGTTCGAGTTGAAGCCGTACGCCCGCGCTGCGCTCGTTGGCGCGTTGGCTCTTTGCGACGCGGGGGCCGACCAGAAACGTCAGATAGAAGCGTGCGCCGTTTGCCCGGCCGTTGAAGTAGAGCCACTCGGCCCACGAGTCGGCCCACACCGGTGCATCGGGAACGTCATGGAAGCGGTCCACCTGTCGCAGGGAATCTTCGGGTGTGGAGTGGGTCCACGCTTTGTCGGCATCGGTGTCGACCCAGGCTTCGACCGTCGCCGTTTCTGGATCGCCGAGCGCGCGTTCGAGGCTGGGGATGCCGCCTCGGGCGTCCACGCGCGTGCGACCACGTCCGTGGAGCAAGTAGAGGTTCGTGGTGTGAAAGGGAGCTGCAACCCGTACGCGTCCCCGAAGCGCATCCGACTGCAGCGTGCCCGCAGTCAGGAGCGGTGCGGGCACCTGAGGATTCAACCGGATGAGCACGTCGCCGCCGCCGACGAGCGCGGGCGCTTGCGCCTGCTGCAAGACGACCTCGGCGACGCCCAGCAGGATGGCCATTACGGCCACGCCCGCGCCAAACCCCGTTGCGAGCACCACGCTGCGAATCGGATGTGCCGTGAGCGACCGAAATGCGAGCTTGCCGATCATTGCCGCTGTTCGCTTTCAATCCGTCCATCGCGCATGGTCAGCACACGGCGCGCGCGATCGGCAAGCGCCGGATCGTGCGTCACGATCACGAGTGCGGTGCCGTCGGCGTTGACGCGGTCGAGCAAGGCGGCGATCTGTTGCCCGGTCGATTGATCGAGCTCGCCGGTTGGTTCGTCGGCGAGCAGCAGCCTCGGCCGGTTCGAGAGGGCACGCGCGATGGCGACGCGCTGCATCTCGCCTCCGGAGAGTTGAGAGGGTCGATGATCGGCTCGCGGCGCCAGGCCCACGTATTCGAGCAGCTCCCGGGTGCGCTGATGTCGTTCGGCGGCGGGAACGCCGGCTTCCGCCTGCGGCAGCTCCACGTTTTCGGCGGCGCTGAGCATTGGCAGCAGGAAGAATCGCTGAAATACGAAGCCGATGTGCCGTAGCCGTAACCGGCTGCGCAATCGGTCGGACAGCCCGGCCACATCCTGGCCGTCGAAGAGCAGTGTGCCGGTCGATGGTGTGTCAACGCAGCCCAGCATGTGAAGCAGCGTCGACTTCCCGCATCCCGACGGTCCGCGAACCGCCATGTGATCGCCAGGCGCGACGTGCAACGACACATCGTCCACGGCCGTGACCGGGCCGGCGGCCATCGCGAACACGCGGGTCACATGCTGGGCGTCAATGATCACAGTGACACGACTCTGTCGTTCGGGTTGCTATGAGCACGTTGAGAAATTGGATGTGGGGCGGGTCTTGCTTTGTAGACCCGCCTGGCCAGCCGGGTCCAAAGAGCAGGACCCGGCCTACGAATGCCAATTCCGCAACGTGCTCCATGTTCAGATTCATGACGCCGCCTCGTCTCGCAGGGTGGCCGCTATCGGCAACTGCGACACAATTCGCATCGGATAGGCGGCTGCAGCGATTGCCGTGATGGCCAGGAGCGCAACATGCACGAGGAGCGTGTTGGGCTCGAAGACGAAGAAGTGCATTTGAGCCGGGATGCCAGGCATGTCCTTGAGTATTCGGTCGAGCAGCGCGGCGAGGAGGGTGCCGAGCGGAATCGAGAGAGTGCCCCCGATGCCCACAATCAGCGCGGATTCGCAGAGCACGTCGGCGACGACACGCCGGCGAGAGAATCCGAGCGCGCGAAGCGCGGCGATTTCGCCGAGGCGCTGATTGACCGAGACCGTCAGCAGAACAGTGATGAGGAGCAGCGCGAACGACAAGGTCACCGTGGTCAGCACGCTGGAGATCTGCCGGAAGTAGGTGAACCCTGTTTCCTGAAACCTGCCGAGCATCTCTTCGTTGGTCAGCGCTCTGAGGTCGGGCCGCACTCTCTCGACCGCCGCCGCGGCGGCGTCCGCATCGCCGCCCGACATCACGAGGATCACTTCCGCCTCGTCTTTCGAGTTGCCGCCGCATGCCGCGTCGAGCGATGCCATGGCTCCGGCCACCGTGTTCTCGTTCGTGGCGAACGGGAACTCGGCGATTCCCGCCACGAGAAAACGCGCGGGTGGCAGGGCCTCGGACCCCACGCGACAATCGGCGCGCAGCGTGAGCACGCTGCCCGGAGCAATCCCCAACGTAGCGGCCATCGCCTCGTTGATGACGACATCCTGTGGGTCGTGAATGTCGCGCCCGCGAAGGACCGTCCATGGCATTGGTGGTCTGCCTCCGATGCCTTGAAAGGCGCTGGCCAACGGTGTGCTTCCGGGGCGCTCGATTGACGCGTCCGTGAATCTGATAGCGAGCGCCGATCGAACGCTTGGCAGGTCCGCAATCGCGACCGCTGCGTCAGAGGCATTTTGGATGCGTGCGCTTCCGCGGGGCAGGTCGCCGGTCACTGTGACGCGGATGTCGAAACCGGTTCGGTCCAGAAGGTCTCGCATCGACACGACCAGGCCATCCGACAGCAGCAACATGTCGAAGAGCAGGGCGCCGACGGCGGCGACGCCCAGGATGCCGAGCGCGGCGCGCGCCGGCTGTCTCACAAGACTTCGCCACGCGAATCCCAGCGCGTTCATCGCCGTGCCAGCCGCAGCGCGTTTCGGCGCAGCAATGCCCACGAGGCGACGACGGTCGCCGCTGCGCCAAGCGGAACGGCGATCGCCACGCACTTCGCCGCGACCTCCGGCGTGATTCGCACGAAGAGCAGCGCCGTGTCGTAGCGCCACTGGAAGAATCGGTTGATCAGTCCCTCGGACAGCAGCGACAGGAACAAGCCGATCGCCGCGCCGACGCCTGCGACCAGCAGTCCCTCGAGCGTCACCTGAACGAGGATACGGTGGACTGGCAGCCCGATGAGACGAAGCACACCAACCGTCTCGCGTCGCTCGTCCACGAGCATGATCGTCAGAGCCAGCAGAAACACCGTTGCGGCCACGATCGTCACTACCGCGATGGCCAGGTGAAATCGTTCAAGCACGCGGAACGGCGCCGGGCGCCCGCCGCTTCGCTGGTCGGCCGCGCCAGAACGCCTGGGAGGCGGGCGTTTACGTCTCGCGCAAAGCTTCGGGCATCGGCCGTGTCCGTCAGCGCCACGTTGACGGCTTCAACGTGCTCCGTGCCGGCTGGAACACCGGGCGCGCGTGTGAGCTCGAGCAGGTCCGGCAGGTGCAGGCGAACCTCACGCGGAACGCTCCCGAGGCGTGCCGGATCCGGTGTGGGCTCGTAGATGCCGGCGACGCGGAACTCGCGCGCATCCGTGCCGTCTGCATCTGGCGAAAGCCGAACCACGCTGCCGACGGTGAGTTGTTCGGCTTCGGCGAGTTGACGTGAGACGAGGATCGTGGCGCGTGCAGGTTCCTGCGCGGTGATCGTCGCGGCCCCGAGCGCCCCGATCAGCGCGAGGACAAAGACTCGAGACGTGTCCATTCAGCGTCGCCGACCGGCATGACAGACAGGCGTGACATGCGCACGAGCGGGAATGACGCGAAGGCCGCGTCAGCCTTGACCTCGGCCAGCGTCACCGGTCGGGCGAGCCTCTTCTCGGGGACGATATCGACGACGAAGAGCTTCCCGCTCTTGTCCTTGGGGTCGGGGTACGCGTCGCTGGCCGCTTTCGCAGTCGCGACAATCGCCTTCTCCTTGCCCGTGTGGTAGTAGAAGATGCGGTCGCCCTTGCGAATCGAGCGCAGGTGCTTCTGCGCGAGAGGGTTCTTCACACCGGCCCACACGGTCTTCTTGTCTTTCTCGAGCTGGGCGTAGTTGTAGTGCTCCGGTTCTTCCTTCACGAGCCACTGGGCCATGACTCGGATTATATCGACGATGCGCTTCGCTGACCGCGGCGAATCAATGGTCGCGGAGACAGATCTCACGCAGAGACTGCAGAGGACAGAGACTAAGGGAATCTTCTCCGCGCGTCTCCACCCCTCTGCGCGCTCCGCGTGAGATCCGTCTCCGCGTTCTCTGCTTGCTCTGCGCGGGCTCTGTCATAATCCCCGTCTCCATGAAGCTCTATACCTTCCTGTTCGACGAGCTCTGGCGTCACGGTGTGCGCGAGATCTTTGGCATTCCTGGCGACTTCGCGCTGAACATCTATGAAGCGCTCGAGCAAGATGGCCGGTTCAAGCTGGTGCGGCTCAGTCACGAGCCGGGGGTTGGATTTGCGGCGGACGGAAGCGCGCGAATCACCGGGGGGCTCGGCGTGTGCCTGATTACGTATGGGGCCGGCGGCCTCAACATGGTCAACCCGGTCGCCTGCGCGTACGCCGAGGAATCACCGCTGGTCGTCGTGTCCGGCGGGCCCGGTCGCGCCGAGCGTCGCGCTGGCGTTCATGTGCATCACGAGGTGAAGTCGTTCGAGTCGCAGTTCAAGGTGTACCAGGAGGTCACCGAATACGGCGCCATCCTCGACGATCCGAAGACCGCGGCGGCGCATATCGGTCGAGCGCTGGACGTCGCGCTCAAGGTGAAACGTCCGGTGTATCTCGAAATCCCGCGCGATATGGTCGCCGCCGAGATCCTGGTGCCGCTCGATGAAGCGCATCTCGAGCTCAAGACCGACCGAGGAGCGGTGGACGAAGCAGCGGACGAGATCGTCACCCGCCTTCGGGGCGCCACGCGCCCGGTCCTCATCGTCGGCGTCGAAGTCCACAGATTTCAGCTACGAGAGTCCGTGGTACGCCTGGCGGAAATGCTTGGCGTGCCAGTGGCCTCGTCGTTCCTTGGTCGCGGCGTGTTCCCGACGCGGCATCCACAGTTTGTCGGGACGTATCTCGGCCTGGCATCGCCCGTCGGGTTGCGCGAGATCGTCGAGTCCTCCGACTGCGTGCTGCTGCTAGGCGAGCTCGTCAGCGAGACGACCCTCGGCATCTCGGCTCATCAGTTGAGCGAGAAGAATCTGCTCATTTGTACCGCGCGTGACGTGTTCATCGGACACCATCGCTACCAGAACACGCCGCTCGAGATGATCATCACGCGGCTCACGGAGTCGCCCGCTCTGCCGCTCCGCTCACATGTCTCGCGCGCCGTCCCTGCAGCGTCTTCTACCGCTCCCCTCTCAGCCCAGAAAGACGATGAGCCGATCACGACGCTGCGGGTGATTGACCTGATCAATGAGTTCGTGGAGGAGCATCCGGAACTGCCGCTCGTCTCCGACACGGGCGATTGCCTCTTCGCTGCCGTTGACATCCGCTCGAACGAGTGCGTGGCACCCGCGTACTACGCAACGATGGGGTTTGCGATTCCGGCGGCGTTGGGCGTGCAGGTGTCTAGTGGGAGGCGTCCGCTCGTGCTGGTTGGCGACGGGGCTTTCCAGATGACCGGACCCGAGATTGCGCATGCTCCCGCGTACAAGTGCAATCCCATCGTGGTGCTGCTCAACAACACCAGTTGGGAGATGCTGCAGGCGTTTTTCCCGCACGCGAAGTACAACGACACCGCGCCGTGGCCTTATGCGAAGCTTACCGAGCTCTGGGGTGGCCGAGGCTTCGAGGTACGCACGGGCAACGAGCTCCGCGCTGCGCTGGCGACCGCGTGGAGCGAGCAGCGCCACACATTGATCGAGGTGCGCCTGCAGAAAGGCGACATCTCACCCGTCCTGAGAAGATTCGTCGAGGCGATCAAGGCGCGCGCAACCGGGTGAGGCCTCGCAATTGAGAGGGCCGACAGGTCCCTAACTAATGCTCGAAAGAAAGGTTGCACAATCATGAAGCTTCTATTGGCAACGGCGTTCGTCGCGGCAGCGGCATTTCAAGCAACGGCGCAGTCTCCCGCCGTGACGTTCGTCGGGCACGACAAGGTGGCCGAGGCGCTTGCGAAAGGTGGAGCACTGGCAAGTGGCGCCAATCTGACGGTCTCGGGCAACCACCGCATGGGACCTGGGCAAGTCGAGGTGCACGAAAAGGAAACCGACATCTTCTACGTCGTCGAAGGCGAGGCGACAGTCGTGACCGGCGGCACGATGGTCGGCGGCCGTCAGACCGGCCCCGGGCAGCTTCGCGGCACCGACGTGCAGGGCGGTGAGTCGAGACGGTTGCAAAAGGGAGACGTGATGGTCATCCCAGCGGGAATTCCCCACTGGTTCAAGGAAGTGTCGCCGATCGTGAACTATCTGACGATCAAGGTCATCAAGTAGCTTGTCACGGAGGGGTTTGCCTAGGGGTGGGCGCGCTACTGCACTCGGCCGACGTAGCGGTCGAGCCATCCAACGACTTCCTGGACGATCTGGCTGCGCTCGGTCGCAAAGATCTCGTGCCCGCCGGGATAGAGCACGTGCTTCTTGTCCGCGCTCGGCGTGCCCAATCCCTGGAACAGCGGCCGCTGCGACGTCTGAAGCGGAAAGATGTGGTCCTGGTCGCCGTTCAGCATGAGGATCGGGAGTTCGCACGCGGGGCGCAAAGTTGAACGAATCGACTTCGGGCGCCGACTCGCCGCTTTTGAGACCGCCCATGAGCAGGACACCCGCCTTGAGGCGCGGGTCGAGCGCGATGATGATTGGCCCGAGCTGCGCGCCCCACGACAAACCGTAGTAGGCCAGCCGCGCGGCGTCGATGTCGGGCCTCGTTTCGAGATAGTCGAGCGACCGTCTGGCATCACCGACGAGCTGCTGCACCCAGGTCGTGTAGGCTCGCGTCGGCTCGGGCCATGACGAGGTGGTCCGTGGGTCGCTTCGCCCGTAGGTGTACTTGTAGACCGGATACACCAGGGCACGGCCGCTCAAGACGATGAAGTCGATTCCAAAAGTGTTCAACTGCAGATTCGCGCTGTTCTCCGCGCCGATCGCGAGGGCACCCGGGAAGAACAACACCGCCTCGTAGGGCGGCTTCACATTCTTCGGAAGATAGAGGTGGACGGGCATGCGCTCGCCACCGTACACGGTGGCCATGCTGACGACCTCATGTCGCCAAAGCGGTGAGGCGTCGTCGGTCGACTCGACCCGCACGTCGAATGGCGTGCGGTCGTAGCTGTACTGGTCCGCGTAGATTCGATACACGGCGTCGGCCACCGGCTGTCGGTCGGCGTAGTCATCGGCTGGCAGCGCGATGGGCGCGGCGAGGGAGGCCGGTGGCGCCGGGCCGTCGACGTAGGCCACGCAGCGAAACCCGTTCGTGTCGGAGCGATCGAAGGGCGACCGGGAATCAGAGTAGAGAAATTGGTAGTCCGGATCGTTCCACGCGCCGCCAAGGATGTAACGCTTGCCGGTGCCGGCCTGCTCGTTCCAGACCCACTCCTTGACGTTGCCGGCCATGTCGACGGTCCCGTAGGGCCCCGAGACCGGGCGCGGTGCCCACCCGCACCGTACCCCCGCCGCCGAAGTGACTCGAGCGCGTGATCGCATTGCCAAGCTCCGGCTTCGCCGCATACGTCCAGTGATAAATCGTCGGCAAGTGCTTCCCGCGGAAGGCGGCGTACGCCGCGGCTTCGTACCAGCTCACCGCCGCCACCGGCCAGTCCTCCTGGCCGGCCGGGTAGGTGCCGCCCTGCCAGGTCGCCGGTCCCGGGCGTCCTGTGCCGTCGCGGAAGAGGGCCATTGCCGCGGCCCAGTCGAGCGTCTGACCCTCGCGCACGAAGGGCTCCGTCCAGTACTCCCGTTTCTCGTAGCCGCCCGCGTCGACAAACTCCTTGAACTCCGCGTTCGTGACTTCGTGCCGGTCGATGAAATAGTCGGGCGCGGGAATGCCCTTGTTGTTGTCGAAGCCCGTCAGCGTGAGTCGCATACCTCCCGGCGGAATCGAAACAGCGACCATGTTGGGAGGATGACTCCCCGCGGTGGGCAGCGCCATCGCTCGCTGGAAACCCGGCAGCACCACCGTACCCGTCGCGCGCACGACCTCGATCGGCTCATATCCGGCCTTTTCGAAGCGCCACCAGAACACTCCTCGCGGCAGCCGAGTGTTGACGAGCGGAGTCCGACCGACCGGATGCCACGTGGTGTCGCCTCCGATGAGCCGCAGCGACACGTCGGCGCCAGCGGGCGTCGTGGTAATCGAGCCCTGACTAGAAATGCGGGGCCACACGCTGTTCAACACCGGATCGCCCGCAATGCGAGTCTCCGCCTGCGTCGCCAGGATAAATGCTTCACCGTTGCGGTCGAGGTCAGCGAGCCGGAGGATCTCAGGCAGCGCCACGTCGCGCGCCCAGCGCGTGCCGCTCGATTGCCACACCCACAGCGCGACGCCCGCCGCGACTACGACCACGGCTCCCACCAGGGCGCCGATCGCCCAGGGCCGGCGCCAGAGCATGACGCGGGTCGAGCTCTCCGTGCCCGATGTCTGCACGCACGCCTCGAGCGCGTGAACCAGTTCCCCGGCGTTCGCGTACCGGCGTTCACGCGCCTTGTCGAGCGTTCGATCGACCACCCGCGCGATGTCGTCGGTCACGCCCGCCACTTTCGTGAGCGGCGTCTGCGGCCGATCGACGATTGCTTGCAAGAGCTCGTAGTCGTTCGCACCCGAGAACGGCCGAGACCCGGCGAGCATTTCGTAGAGCACAACGCCGAGCGCCCACACGTCGCTCCGCTCGTCAGCCTCGCCGCCACGAATATGTTCCGGCGCCATGTAGGCGAGGGTGCCGAGGATGGTGCCCAAGGCAGTGCCGGTCCGCGTCAGATCGCCGGCACTCGCGATCTTCGCGATCCCGAAGTCGAGCAGCTTCACCTCGCCCTCGGCCGTCACCATGATGTTTCCCGGCTTCACATCGCGATGGACGATGCCGGCCTGATGCGCGCGGGCAAGCCCTCGCGCGACTTGCAAGGCGATGCGAACCGCCTCGTTCGCCGCCAGCGGTCCACGCTCGAGGCGCTTCTTGAGCGTCTCGCCGTCGCAATAGGCCATCGAGATAAACACCCTGCCGTCGGCCGTTTCCTCGATGTCGTGAATGGTGCAGACGTTGGCGTGATCGAGCGCCGAGGCCGTGCGCGCTTCTTGAAAGAAACGTCGCTTCGCGTCTGGGTCGCGAACGAGCTGCGGTGGGAGGAACTTGAGCGCCACGAGGCGGCCAAGTCGGAGGTCCTCCGCCTTGTAGACCACACCCATACCGCCGGCGCCGATCTCGGCGACGACGCGATAGTGGGAGAGTGTCTCGCCGACCATCAGGGTGTCACTCGGGCTCATCTTATACCCGTGCTCCGCGGCTGACGTCCCGCTCACCGCCGGTGGTGAGGACGCTCACCACCTGTTGCGGGCCGCCAGGGATGTTCGCACCCGGACGACGTCGGAGTAGCAATAATTGCCGGCAAATCCAACGGACTGCTGGCCTACTCCTTGCTGTTCTGATGGCGGGCCTGGCTTCCCACGCTATGAACCGCCCGAACTTGTTCGTCGCAATCGGCGCGCGATGTCGGTGATAAAGCCCCCCGCCCGCAGCGGCGGCCACCCACAACTTGGAAGGAGGAGGTATGAAGAGCAGGCGTGCACTATCGGTGGCCTTCGTCGGGCTGATGTCTCTATGGCCCCTTCAGACGAAGGGCGATGCCCAGACTCAGGCGCTGCCCGTGCAGATACCCCAACCCGGGGTACCGGAGAACCTCACAATAGAAGGCAAATTCGTCCGGGCCGCGTACAACAACGAAGGCTACGTGATCCTCGGATACCAGGCCTCCAACCGTTCGGTCGGCGAGGAATGGATGCTCCTGGAGGTCGGCATCACGGTGCTCGACAAGGTTCCGGACTACAGGTTGACCCGCGAGGCGCTGTCGCTCGAGACGCCTGACGGCAAGACGATTCCTCTGCCGTCTGCCGTCGAGCAGCGGGCGGGGGACATCAAACCGATTGAGCAACGGGCGAAGGTCCAGCGCGATTCCATCAACTACTTTCCGACGAGCGCCCACCGGGCGTGCGCCATCCTCTTTTTCCCCGAACTGGGAGCTCGGGCGCTACCGTACGACGTCGTGGATCTCAGCGACGATCGCGCCTGTCTCGGCCGTCTCTATTTCAAAATCCCTGGCGGCATCGCATATGGCCAGCATTGGCTCAACGTGAAGTTCGAGAAGAGCCTCGTGCGCGTGCCGTTTCGGATCCTGACCAAGGAAGAAGAGGAGTTCTTGGGGAAGAACTTCAAGAGCATCGACAAGCAGGTCGAAGAGGCGTTCAAGCCGAAGAAGAAGTGAACTGGCCGCGGGCGAGGCGTCGAGGAGGCGTCGAGGTGGGCGTCGAGGAAACTCTGTCCTCCTCGCACGTCAGCCTTTCGCGGGCGCATAGCGCGCTGCCAGGACGGTGATGTCATCCGATTGCTTCGCGCCGGCGGCGAATGCGCGAACGTCTTCCAGCACCCGCGTGACGGTGTCCGCGGCCGATCCGCCTGCGGTCGCCGACAGCGCCGTCAACAGTCGTTCTTCACCGTAGAAATCATCGACGTCGTTCATCGCCTCGGACACGCCGTCGGAGAACAGCACAAAGGTGTCGCCCGGCTCGAGCGGGAGGGTCTCGCGCTCGATTGGATTCGACGCCATCAGCCCGGCCGGCAGTCCAGACGAAGGACAGGCGAGCCGGGGCGGCCGGCCGGGCGAGACGATCGCGAGCTGGTGGTGTCCGGCGCCCGCGAACGACACGCGGCCCTGCGCCAGATCGAAAATGAGGCACTGCATCGTGACGAACATGCCGCGCGGGTTCCGCTCGACGAGCTCATCGTTGAGGCGACGCAGAATCTCGTCGGGCTCGACGATCTGCCGCGCGAGCGTACGCAGGACGGTTATGGCGACGGCCATGAAGAGCGCGGCCGGAATCCCCTTCCCCGACACGTCTCCCAACGCCACGACGATGCGGTCGTCCGAGACGCGCAGGACCTCATAGAGGTCGCCGCCAACCTCGCGTGCCGGCTCGATGATCGCGTGCACGTCCAGACCGGTGCCCCTCGTCGCCGCGGCGAGATCGGCGGGCAGGATGCCCATCTGGATTTCGCGGGCGATTCGCAGGTCGCGGGCCATCGCCTCGCGAACGGCGTCGGCATACGCCTTGGCCTTGAGCAGCGACCGGACGCGAGCCTTGACCTCGAGCACCTCGAACGGCTTCGTCAGGTAGTCGTTTCCGCCGACCTCGAACCCGCGGGTCTTGTCCTTGACGTCCTCGAGGGCGCTCAAGAACATGATCGGCAGCTCGCGCGTCGACTCCTGCGCGCGAAGCTGGCGGCAGACCTCGTAGCCGTCGAGGCCCGGCATCACGATATCGAGGAGCACGAGATCCGGCGGGTTCTTCTCGACGCTGCGGAGGGCGGCCGCACCATCGAGCGCGACGCTCAGCTTGTACTCGTCGCGCAGAGCCTCGACCAGGATGTCGATATTCGTCTTCACGTCATCGACGATGAGAATGCGGCTCTCGGAAAGATCCTTCACGTCAGCGGCTCCCAGCAGAGGTTTCGAGGGCGTGCTCCAATCGCGCCTGGGCATCGGCAAAGGCGTAGCCCTGGACGAGCGTGTCGAACTCCGACCAGCCCGCGGCGTCGAACAGCGGACTGAGCGCATCGCGATTGGCATCGATGAACTCGCCCGCCGCTGGATCCGAGTCCGACAACAGCGCGGCGAGCTGCGCCGCCGCCTCACGAGACCGAGCCGGACTCGTCGGCGCCGCGGGTTGAACGGGCGCTGACGCGTCGGACCCAGCCGTACCGAGCGCTGCCCGGATTCCCGTCGCCAGCGGTTCGAGCACAACCCCGACACGTTGTCTCACTCGCTCGACCTCGTCGGCGTTCGACCGGTCGCGAATCACGCGTTCCAGTGCGGCCGCGGCCGACTGAACGCCGGTCGCGCCAATGTTGCCGGCGACGCCCTTGAGCGTGTGGGCCAGGCGCTCCGCAAGCGCGTGGTCCCCTTTCGCGAGGGCGTCGGCGACCTGATCGAGCGCGGGGCCCTGTTGCTCGGCAAACTGGCGAAGGATCTTCACGTAGAGCTTCCGGTTTCCTCCGACCCGAGACAAGCCATCGTTCGTGTCGAGGCCGGCAATCGACGGCAGGGCCTCCTGCGGCGCCGGACTGGAAGGCTGATCGGGCGCAGGTGCGCCCTCAGCGGGCTTGTAGAAGCGGCCGACAGCCTCGAACAGCGCCGCCGGATCGATCGGTTTGGCGACGTGATCGTTCATTCCCGCGGCGAGACATCGCTGGCGCTCCTCCACCGTGGCGTGCGCCGTCATCGCGATGATCGGAAGCGCCGCCAGGCGCGAATCGGAGCGCAGCTTCGCAGTCGCCTGATAACCGTCCATCTCCGGCATCTGGAGATCCATCAGCACGACGTCGAATGGAGGGTGCCCGGGACCCGACAGCATCTCGACCGCTTCGCGGCCGTTGTTGGCGACCGTGACGGTCGCGCCGGCTCCCTCCAGCAGCTCGACGGCGATCTGCTGATTGATCTCGTTGTCCTCGGTCAGCAGGATTCGCGCGCCGCGCAGGCGCGAGGCCTGCTCGCCGTCGGCCGCGGCGCGCAGATCCTCGCCGTCGTCGGCAAAAACGTTCACGAGCGTATCGACGATCATGGACTTCGTCACCGGTTTCAGCAGGAAACCGTCGAGTTGCAATCGCTCGGCTTCCTCCCGCACCTCTTCGCGCCCGAATGCCGTGACCAGCACGATCGCGGGTCGATGCGTGAGCGTCTCGTCGCTCTTGATGTGCCGGCTGGCCTGGAGGCCGTCCATGCCGGGCATCCGCCAGTCGATGAAGACGATGTCGTAGGGGTCGGTGGCGTCGTGCTCCTGGATCGTCGCGATCGCGTCCTTCCCTGACGCGACGGCATCGACACGACTGACGAGGGTGCTGAGCGGCTCTCTGCAGGATCTCGCGCGCGGCGGCGTTGTCGTCGACGACGAGGACGCGGAGCCGGGCCAGCTTCTCTGGAACGATCCGTCCTGTACCCGTCGCCGATCCCACGCCGACCCACACCGTGAAGTAGAACGTCGTCCCGGTGCCGGGCTCGCTTTCGAGCCAGATGCGGCCTCCCATCAGGTCGACCAGGCGGCGGCTGATGGTCAGGCCAAGACCGGTGCCGCCATGCTTTCGCGTCGTGGACATGTCGGCCTGCGTGAACGGCTGAAACAGCTTCGCCGATTGCTCGGGCGTCATGCCGATCCCGGTATCGCGCACGGAGCACTTGAGCTGCACCTTCTCGCCGGTCCGCTCGACCAGCTCGATGTCGAGCCGAATCTCGCCGCGCTCGGTGAACTTCACGGCGTTGTTGACGAGGTTGGTCAGGATCTGCCCCAGACGCAGCGGATCGCCGAGCAGATGTTCCGGGACCCCTGGCGCGACGTGCGCTAGGAACTCGAGGCCCTTGTCGTGGGCCTTCTGCGCCGTCAGCGTCGTGACTGAGCTGATGACCTCGTCCAGTCTGAAGTCCGTGGTCTCGATATCGAGCCGGCCGGCCTCGATCTTCGAAAAGTCGAGGATGTCGTTGATCACGGCCAGCAGCGACGTGCCCGCGTTGTGGACCTTGGTCACGTAGTCGCGCTGCTTCGAGGAGAGCGATGTCCTGAGCGCCAGGTGCGACAGGCCGATGATGGCGTTCATCGGCGTGCGGATTTCGTGGCTCATGTTCGCGAGGAACATTGACTTCATCTCGGTGGCTTCTTCTGCCTTGCGCTTGGCACCCACGAGCTCAGAGGCCTGGGTTTCGAGTTGACGCGCCTGTTCCCGGGTCTGCCCGAGCAGTTCCTCGGTCCGGAGGTTGCGCTGCAGGACCTCCAGGCTCATGGCGACGACGGGCAGCAATTCGTCGAGCAGGGTCTGCTCCCTCGCAGTGAGCGGCCTGAAGGATGCCACTTCGAGGACGCCGATCAGCGTATCGCCGGAGATCGCCGGCATGGTCGTCGTCTGCACGGGCGCCGCCTGGCCGAGACCGGAGGAAATGCGCAGGTAGTCAGGCGGGAGATTCGCCAGCGCAAGCGTTCGCCTTTCCTGAGCGCATTGCCCCACGAGACCCGCGCCGAGCCGGATGACCGACGGGATGTCGGACACATCCGCCACGCCGTACGTCGCGACGTGATGCAACTCGGAGTGTTTCTCGTCGAGCACGTAGAATCCGGCAGCGCCGCCGCCGAGCATCGGCACGAGGTCCGACAGGAGGCGCTGACCGAACTCCGGCAGCGAGGTGGCGACCTGCAGGGCTCCGGTCAGGCGCGACACGTTCGCCTTCACCCAGCGCTGTTCGTCCATCGCTGCCGCGCCCTGTTTGAGGACGTCGACAGAGCGCGCCAGCCCGCCGGTTTCGTCGGTCGCACGCGTGAATGGGACCTCGTTGCCGTATTCCCCCGCGGCAATCGCTCTGACGGATGCGTCGAGGGCCCGAATCGGCTTCACGATCCGCTGAAAAGTGAGAAACCCCAACAGGCCTGTCAAGCAGGATGGCCGCGAAGTTCGCGACTAGGCTCCGCCATCGCGCGGCGGTGATGGAGTCGACGACAGTTCGGCTCGCGGAGCGCGCGAGATCCTCGTTGAGCCGAATCCATTCGACGGAAGCGCTGCTCAGCCGCTCGCCCCGGTCCAGCATCGCCGCACTTCGCAGCACCTCGCTGGCTTCTTCACGGCGTCCCGCAGACGACAGCGCCATGATCTCCTTCACCCGGTCCAGCCAGTCCCGGTGCCGACTGCGATAGTCGTCCAGCAGGCGGCGATCCCGGTCGTCGGAGATCAGGCTGCGCTCGTACTGATCAAGCAGCCGGTCCAACTCGGCTTCGTCTCGCTCGAACGTCGAGCGAAGGTTCACGCGCTCGGCCTCGCTCGTGGCGAGCACATGGTTCCTGACGTGCACTCGCAGCTCGGCAAACGTTCGCGAGATGTTTCCGAGCGCGGCGAGGCTGGGGATCTGCAAGTCAGCCAAGAACCGGCTCCGGGTCTCGATTGTCGTCAGCTGCCACCGGGTAAAGACGCCAAGACCCACCAGCGCCACGAGCGGCACGGCCAGCAGCGAGACAAAACGTTTGCCAATCGTCATAAGGGGTCTTCGTCGGCCGCGCGGACGACCAGGCGCGACCAGGGGGCGCCGAGCGGCAGCCCCCGAGAACGAGGAACGAAGCCGTGGGTGGCTGGCCGCTACTCGACGAGCGGAATACCCGCGGCCAGCTCGTAGCGCACGACCGCTCGAATCTTGTTTTCGATCTGGATGTAGCGTGCCGCCTTCGTCGCGGGGAGTGCGGCCAGGATCTTGGGCGCCGACGTGCTCTTTAACCTCGCCTCGGCCTCATCGATCGCAAGAGACTCGTCGAGGAGCTTCTTCGCCGTCTCGTTAGGGACCGGCCCCTTGTTGTACGCGTCCGCGTACACCCGGATCGTCGCGGTCAGGCGCTGGTTGATCGCCTGTAGCTCTTTCTGGTACACGTCGTACACTGGCCAGAACGCGGTTCCTTCTGCGTCGGTGAGCTTCAGGTCCTCGGCAACCACCAGCTTCTTGTCGGCCTTGATCTTCTGGCGGAGGATCTCCATGTTGGTCGTCTCAGCGGTCTGCGCCATCGCAGGCGCCACCAGACCGGCCACAATCGCAAACGCCGTCACAAGTCGCAATATCATCACTGTCCTCCAACGTCTGAATCCGAGGGCAATCGCAATTGCCGGGCCAAGGTCGGCTGACAGTCCTTGTCCATTGACACGCTGGCGTTCGAGTGGATCGAGGGGGCAGATACGGTCGGTTGTGATCGAGATTCCCGCGGGCCGTCAGGGAATGGCTCAGATTTCGCGCCAGAGTGGTAGCTTTGCGGCATGAAACCGAAGACGAAGGGCCTTCGCGATCTCTTTCGCGAGACGAAGCCATACCGCTCGGAGTATCTAAAGGTCTCGAAGCTGCACACGATCCACTTCGAGGAGTGCGGCAACCCGCGCGGCAAGCCGCTCGTCTTCCTGCACGGCGGCCCTGGCGGCGGCATCGAGCCCTTCTACCATCGGTACTTCAACCCAAAGAAGTGGCGCATCGTGCTGCACGACCAGCGCGGCTGCGGCAAGAGCAGACCGTTCTCGGAGCTCCGGGAGAACACGACCTGGAATCTGGTGGCGGACATCGAGAAGCTGCGCGAGCACCTCGGCATCGACCGATGGGTCGTGTTCGGCGGGAGCTGGGGCAGCACCCTTTCACTGGCCTATGCCGAGGCACACCCGGATCGCTGCAAGGCGCTCGTGCTGCGCGGCATCTTCCTGCTGCGTCGGAGCGAGCTCCTCTGGTTCTACCAGGAGGGGGCGAGCGAGATCTTTCCCGATGCGTGGGAGCACTACCTCGCGCCGATCCCCTCGCGCGAGCGGGGCGACATGATGAAGGCCTACTACAAGCGCCTCACCAGCCCCGACCGCCGCGTGCGCCAGAAGGCTGCGCGCGCCTGGTCGACGTGGGAGGGGAGCACGAGCAAGCTCTTCTTCGACTCGGCGCTCGTGAAGAAGTTCGGCGGTGGAAGGTTCGCCGACGCCTTCGCGCGCATCGAGGCTCACTACTTCGTGAACCGAGGCTTCATGAAGCGCGACGATCAACTCCTCGGTGACGTCCGGAAGATCCGCAAGATTCCCGGCGTCATCGTTCAAGGAAGATACGACGTCGTCTGTCCGATCCGTTCGGCCTGGGACCTCCATCGCGCCTGGCCCGAGGCGAAGCTCGTGATCGTGCCGAACGCCGGCCACTCCATGACCGAGCCTGGGATCCGCAGCGCTCTGATCGAGGAGACGGAGCGCTTCGCGAGGCTCTAGCTCGTCACCTTCGCGGCGAGCTCGCCGAGGCTTTCCCCAAGCACGCGGTTGAAAGCTGGAAAAGGGTGAATGACATCGGCGAGCGTCTTCAGGGGAGTGCCCAGCTTGATCGCGAGCACGAGCTCGCCAACGATCTCACCGGCCCGAGGAGTGACGAGGGTCGCACCGATCAGTACTCCACGCTCGCGGTCGCCCACCAGCTTGAGCGCGCCCCTGTGAAAGTCATGGATGGAGCTTCGCGCGGTCTCCCCTGGGTCCTTGCTCGCCACAACGACATCAATGCCTCGCTGGCGTGCGGCCGCCTCCGACAGTCCGACCGACGCGACTTCCGGGTCGGTGAACGTCACTCGAGGCACCGCTGTGTGATCGGCCCTCGCATCGATGCCCCGCAATCGGCGCGCGACCACCTGCCCGTGATAGTGGGCGAGGTGTGTGAATCCACCGAGCCCCGTGACGTCACCTGCTCCGAAGATGCCGGGCCGCGCTTCGAGCGTGGCCGGGTCCACTTTCAACCAGCCGCGCTCCGACTGTGCGATCCCGGCTGCGCGCCAGGCCTCCGCGTTGGGGCGCCGGCCGGTGGCCACCAACAGCCGGTGGGCCCGGACGACAGCTCCAGACTTCAAGTGGAGGACGACCGCTGAGTCTTCTCGCGTTTGTGCCACGGACTCCTTTTCGACAGCGACACATGGGTCGCCGACGATGAGCGTGATGCCATCCGCCTCCAGGTGCGTCCGGAGCGCGGCTCCGGCCTCCGGCTCCTCGTGGCCCAGGAATGTCGGCCCCGCCTCGATCACGGCCACCCTGGAGCCGAGGCGTGCGAAGGCTTGGCCCAACTCGACGCCTATGGCACCCCCGCCGAGGATCGCCAAGGAGGCTGGCAGCTCCCGCGGAACCGCTGCCTGGCGATTGGTCCAGTTCTCGATCGTGTCCAGACCAGGGATGGCGGGAATCACCGCGGTACTGCCGTTCGCGATCACTACGGCACGCCGCGCGACGAGCTGCGCGCCTCCGATCTCCACTGTGCGCGGGTCCGTCAGTCTGCCTTCCCCTCGAAAGAGCGTGGCCCCCGTCGCTTCCATAGCGGCGGCTGGCCGGCTGTCGTCGAGGTCGCGCGCCATCCAAAGCACGCGCTTCGAGACCTTGGGAAAGTCAACAGCCCATTCCACGCGGGAGGCAGCGAGGAGACGGGCGCGATCCGCCTCGCTCAACGTTTCGCCCGAGCGGAGCAACGTCTTCGACGGCACGCAGCCCCAGTACCGGGCACTCACCGCCAACGAGTTCTCGCTCGACAATCGCGAGCGTGAGCCCACTGTCCTGAAGGCCCACTGCAATCGCTTCTCCGGCGACTCCACCACCGAGACACACAACGTCGAACTCTTGAGACACCTTCACGCCTCCGTGCCTTGAAGTCTGAGTTATTGCGCCTTGGGTGGCAACAGGTAGAGGGTCATGGCAAAAATCACGTAAACCATCAAGGCGAGCACTCCAACGAACCACGTCGAGCGCCCGCCGTTGGTCACGAGCGATGCCGTGAGGGCGGCGATCAGCATCATCACTACGGCCCCCGGCCAAAACTGCAGGCTCATCGGCGATGGGCCAATCACGTAACTCAGCAGCACCAATACGGGGGCCACGAACAACGCGATTTGCGATGCGCTGCCGAGCGCGATGCCCACGCTCAGGTCGAGCCGGTTTTTGCGTGCGCCGGAAAACGCCGAAGCCATCTCAGCCGCGCCGCCCACCAGTGCGACGATGATGAAGCCGACGAACGCGGGAGTCATTCCGAACGCCTCCGCGGCCTTCTGTACCGATTCGACGAAGATCTCGCTGACGAGGGCTACCAGCACCGTGACGCCAGCCAGGGTCACCAGGGCCAGACCAATCGGCCATGAGGTTTCTTCGTGGTTCTCCTCGGATGTCGCGCTGGCAAACAGCTCGCGATGCGTCTTGAGCGAGTACACCAATCCCAGGGCGTAGGACACGATGAGCAACACCGCCAGTCCCGCGCTCAACTTGTTGGTGAAGACCGTACTGGCCGTGGAGTCGGCTTCTGAAACTGCCGATGGAATCAGTAGTGCAATCGTGGCCAGGAAGAGCAAGCCCGCCTGCAAGCGCGCGCCAGCGCGATTGAATTCCTGCACGTGATACTTGAGTCCACCCAGCAGAAACGCCGCCCCCAACATGAACAAGGCATTAGTGACGATGGCGCCAGCAATGGATGCCTTGACCAGCATGTATTGACCGGCGCGCAAGGCAGTGACCGCGATGACCAACTCTGTCAGGTTCCCCAGCGTGGCATTGAGCAACCCACCGACCGCATCACCCGTCTTGGCGGACACGGATTCAGTGGCGTGACTCAGCAACCCGGCCAATGGCACGATGGCCAGCACGGACAACAGGAACAGCAGCGTGTGCGCGTCGGGTTCGAGCTTCGCGGCTGTGAGCACCCCGGGCACGAAGACCAGAAGCCAGAGCATCGGGTTGTGACGGATTTCTTTGATTACTGGGTTCATGCGTATGTGGGTTTCTATTCGGCGGCATCGGGTCCGGTTGCGCCTGGTCGTTTCTGCAGCATCGGGCTCACAACGGCGAAGAAGAAGCCAGTGGACCAGCCGCACATCAGGATTCCGGTCAGTGCTTCAACAGCACCTACCAGCCGCCACTCCGTGGGCAGAACGAGATCTCCGTACCCGGTCGTGGTGTACGTCACGGCGCTGAAATACAAGGCCGATGACAAGTCCGGCATCGCGTCTTTCCATACGAAAAACAAAGCCCAGACGGTGATTTCGAGGAGGTGAAACAGGACCATCCATCCTGCAACGCAGATGAACACCCACGTCCAGGGCCAGAACCGCGGGTCTGGAGCAGAATGACGACGAAGCCAGCCCAAAGCCGATGAAATCCCGCTCGCGTGAATGGCCACGCTCAGGGACATCAGAATCCAGGCGAGGATGACTTTCGAGAGCATTGGTGGCTCTTGACGAGATCGGGTCCGCGACGGCACGACTCATGGGCTACGTTGCTGACGATGTCAGCGAGTTGCCGAACGGGCCGTCCGAGCCTGCTCGAAAGGCAAGGCCGCGGCCAGCTCTGCGGGATTGGAAAAACGTCAACCGACCGGCGATTCCGCGTATTCACACGCGTTTGCGCCGCTCGACCTTGCAGGCGACTCGAGGGCGGTCACCACGCGTGGTAAGCCGCTCACGGTGGATGGTTCCAACGTCAGTTCACGAGCGCAAGGCGACCGGTGCTGCGGTGCCGAGCGAAGGATCGCTGCCTCGCCGCTCAAAATCGAATCCGCAGGCCTCCGTTGACATTGCGGCCTTCTAGCGGCGCCCATGCATCGACCGTCCATCGACCGTCCGCCGCCCGAGTGGTTCGAAGCAGCGGGTCCCAGCGCGTCTGCCTCACCCCCGTTAAGTTCTCCCCGTTTACAAACAGTCGGACCCGCCCGAACTGCTTTTCCGCCAGGAGACCGAGAATCATGTACGGCTCGCTGACGGCTCGGTACGGATTCTCTTCAAGGCTCTGGCGTCCGGTGTAGTACCACTCGATTCCGACCCGCCCGACGTCCTCCGCCTCCCACATCCCGACGATTCCCGCGCTGTGACGCGGTGTCAGCGGTACGTCTTGTTCAGCGGCGTCGACGGTCTCCCGCGCGTGCACATAGGTGTATGTCGCGGTTACCGAGAATGGTTCTCTCCGCAGTGTCCCCAAGAGCTCGAGCCCCACGTTCGTCGTTGGCTCCGGCAGAGTACTGAGGACGTACGATGGTGATCGCTCCACATGCAACGGGTCATTGATGCGAGAGGCGAACAGTGTGGCCGTGTATGACAGCGGTCCGTCGGTGCGGGTTACGTCAAACGACGCGCTCAACCCACGCTCGGCCTCGACAGGTTGGAGGACTTCGAGACGCGTGAGTCCCGCGGCCTCGGTCTCTTCGGTGATCGGCGTGGGCCCGAAGAAGCCGGTCCCGACCGAGAGCCTGCTCGTCCAGCGACCCGCGCGCGCGAGCGCCGACACGCGAGGACTGAAGAAGGTGCCGTACTCGCTGTGAACGTCCAATCGAGCACTTGCAGAGAGCGATAGATTTGGTGACGCAGTGACGTCGGTACTGCGCGAATGCGCCCGGTACGGTGAAGGCGTAATCGAATCGAGGCACATCCCGCGCGGCGTACGCGTCGCGTTCGATGGCAAGCCCCCCGACCCAGGTCTGGCGACCTGCGGTCCCACGCACGGCCACCTCGCCGAAGATCGTGTCGTGCCGGTCGCGCTCGATGACTTCACCAAACTGGTGGTCGTGGCTCTGGCGTGCGACTGCTGCACGTGCAGTCACTACGTACCGGCCGTTGAACAGGAACTGCCCGAGGGCACCGGCGTCGTACCGCTGGGTCTCCAGCGCTTCAACGTACGGCTGGCCAGTGGCCGCAAGCACCTGACCCTCGGGAGTGCCGCCGTCGCGGTCCTCGTACGTGAACCCGGTCGTTGCAAAGAATGTCCGACCGTTGCCGCCGTCCCAGAATACCCGAGGGCGCAGGACAGCTCGCTTATACCCGGGCAGATCCGCCCACGCATCATCATTGACGTCGTTCGTGTCCTGCCAGTGTCCGCCACCCAGTAGCGAGGCACTCCAGCCGCGAGACAGCGCGCCGGAAAGAAAGGTGACCGCATCCGTAGCACCGCGTGTCGACCGATTCAGCAGGAACTCCTGCTCAGGCTCGCGACCTGGACGCCGAGACAGAAGATTGACGACGCCGCCCATCGCGCCGGCGCCATACAATGCCGACGCCACGCCTTTGATGACCTCGACTTGCCCGAGGTCCATCGGCGGAATCTGCAGCAGCCCGAGCCCTCCAACCTCACCAAACAGTGGCAATCCGTCGGAGAGCACACGGGTATACCTGCCTCGCATGCCCTGAATGCGGACACTCGCGGCCCCAAGCGACGGCGAGGTCGCCTGCACCCGCATCCCGCCCATTTCGTTCAGCATCATGACGATGTCTCCGGGCGTCATGAGCATCTTTTCCTCGATCTCTTCGCGAGCCAGGACTTCGACCCGCATCGGCTGATCCTCGAGCCTCTTGTCGGTGCGAGTGGACGCGACGACTGTGACGGTCTCCTCGATGGTAGGTTGAGCCTGCAGGGTCACCACCACGTCTTGAGTGGCGCCGGCCGCCACTTGCACTGATGCCGTCATGGGAGCGAAGCCCGATTTCAGCACGGTAATTTCGATTGCGCCGGGGACGGTGATGATGGTTGTTGTACCAGCCGCATCGGTCCGGTGGGTTGTGCCAGCAACGACCACCTCTGCGTCCTCTACGGGCTTTTCGGAGGCGTGCACCTGAACACGCACCGTCGCCGTCTGATTCTGAGCTCCGTTCGTGACAGACGGAAGGCAGACAAGAACAGTGATCGTCAACACTAGCAAGCGAACATGCAAGATGTCGGCTGCGGAGCGGAAGGCGGTTTCTGAGCGCATGCGGCGGTACTGGGCCGAGCGGAAAAGACTCACGCCAGGCTCAAGCAGCCGCACCGCCCAAGGCGACTTGACAACGTTCTGACACAAGATATCGTTCGAGTTACCGGCGACGTCGTAATCCGCCGATGCTCGACGGTGCGAGGTATAGAGTGCAGCGTTGATCGGTACTGATATCTCTTGCAAAGACATTCAAACGCCGAGGTGCTCCCTGTTTTCATCAAGAACTGTCTCAATCGTAATTCTCCTAGCGTTGTCCGTCAGCTGCGACAACGCGAAGGCACAGGATCAATCCGGGCAACACAGCGTTTACTCGCTGAGGAAATTTCAGCCGGGGCAATGGGTCGAGAAGGTGTCGGGCGATTTCACAAAATCCGGAGAGCCGTTCGTGTTTCGGATTCATCAGGATGCGGGATATATCACTCTTCCCCACACTCATCCGATAGACGAAAACATTACGGTCGTGAAAGGGAGTTGGTCGCTCGGTATGGGCCGTCGGTTCAACCGAGCCGCCCTGGAACCAATGGATACAGGGACGTTTGGAATCGCGCCCAAGAACATGGCGCACTTTGCCTGGTCGAAGACGGAAACGATTTTACAGATTCACGGAATCGGGCCGTTTGCGTCTACGGTCATCGAGCCGGTGTACGAGCTTACGGACAAAGGCATTTTCTTGCTCACGTCTCTGCTGCTGCCTGGTAGTCCCACCTCGTCTAGCCCGCAGGACTGTTTCGCGCTGAAGGTGAACGCGAAGGTGCGCGGCGAGGCCGGCGAAGGCATTGTCGTTGGCGCGCGGTGTTCACCTTCCAATCAGATCACTCAATATTGGGTCCAAAAAGCGAATGGCGAGCGGTTCTGGGCTGGCTTTCAGGAATTGAAGACACGATAACGGCGCCAGCAGTCCGATCGGATTCTGCACCATTTCTCATGCTGCCCCTTGTCGCCAACTGGACCGAACAGCTGAAGCGGATTCTCGCGACAGGTGGCGTGTACTGATTTTGCCTATCTCGGCGGCTACATTCGGAACACGACCGCAAAGAGCAGAAGGACGCCGAGGAGCCCGATCAGGCCCGCAACGACCGTGGAAAGCGAGTAGGGGTTGAGCGCTCCGTGGTCGGCACGTAGCTCGCGCATGCTGCGCTGGTGACCGATTGTGGCGAGGATGAGTGCCGTTATACCGATCCCAATCATCAGGCCGCCGAACTCTCGTGGCCCAATTGCCCCGGTCGTGCGCGCACCCTGCGACTCCTGCATGTACTGAAAGAACTTGTAAACAGTAAATCCGAAGGAGATCAGCGACGTGGCGGTGCGGACCCACGCCATCAAAGTGCGCTCGTGCGCCAGACGCGTCCGTTCTATAGCCAGCTTCGTTGACGTGGACAAGTCCTGCTCGGGTGACGCGGCCATCGATGCTCCTCTCGCTGCGATCATCTCTGGTCTGCTGCACGCTTCTCCGGGCGAACCGACCGACTGGCGATCCGATTGACGGGGCCGCGGAGCACAAAGTAGGGCAGGATGGCGAGAAGGAACGCCACGTCGATCGCCTCGACCGGGTATATGCGGTGAAACACGATCAATTGGTAGGCGAAGTCGAGCAGGATAGCGAACCCTGCCAGCTTCCCAGTCGCCATGAGGCCCTCGCGCACCGGGCGTCGACGGTTGGCGCGGCTGCCGAGGATTGTCCCGAGAAACGGCGAGCGCCCGGACCGAGCGTCTCGCACTCCATCGCGGACAGCGAACAGTGTTGACATGGTCGGTTGCAGCAGCAGGCGAAACGTAAGCGGACCGCTGAGGCGTCCAATGAGGTGCTCCCAGATACGAACCAGGGTGTCGTCCATCGTCGTGGTCACCGGTGAGCCGCGGGTCGCAGGATGCAGCGGAAGCCCAGATGACAGGGAGAACGCGATCGCCCACCAGTGGTCGAAATTGAAATTGATGGCCGGCGGAGCCGTCGTCGGAAGCGTGTTGGTCGGCGTTGACGTCCTGCCGCAGCTGGATGCCAGGAACAGCGCGAGGACAACGACACTCCCGCACCGCAGCGCGCGACTACACGCGAAGACCGCCTTCCAGTCCTGTTTCATACTGACCACAGTCCAGCCATGTGCCTTCGCGAACTCGACTGAGGTCCGCGTCTAGTCACGGGCTTTGAACGGACGAGCCATTTCTGGCCTCCTGCGGCGGCGCCACGGCATGTCGTGGCATGTGGTGAGCGACAGACCGAAGTCTCGTTCGCGATCGTCGCGCCATGTTCCGGGGTTCGACGAGCGAGTTCGAACCCCGGAGCTCTGACGCTTTCTTACGACCGCGGCATCAGTTTCTCGACGATCTGATCGACCGTGAAGCTCGCCGCCTTTTGTCGCGGTGGGAACTCTTTGAAGCTCTCGAGCCACTGGTGCACGACCGCCTGCGCGGCGTACTGGAACGGGACATGCTCGACGAACCAGTCGTTGTACCTGATGCTGTCCTCACCTGCTTCGAACGGATCCGAGCGCAGATCGAACATCTTGGGGATGCGCATCTGCTTCAGCGGCTCGCGCCAGACCTGAAGTCCCTTCGCGAGCTGCTCAGCGAACACGATCTTGTACTGTTGCACGCGCAACGCCATCAGATCGCCATCGTCGCTCCAGTAGATGAAGCCCTCGCGCGGGCATGGCTCCTTGCCGGACAGGAACGGCAGCAGGTTGTAGCCATCGAGATGCACCTTGAAGTTCGTGCCGCCGACATCGTGCCCCTTCTTGAGCTTGGCGACGATGTCCGGATCCCCGGCTGCGGCCGCGAAGGTCGGCAAGAAGTCCGTGAGGGACCCGATCTCGTTGATCACCTCGCCGGGCTTGATGACGCCAGGCCACCGCATCACGCAGGGGACGCGCCAGCCGCCCTCCCAGTTCGTGTCCTTTTCGCCGCGGAACGGCGTCGCGCCGCCGTCCGGCCAGATGCATTCTTCCGCGCCGTTGTCCGTGGTGAAGACGACGATCGTGTTGTCGGCCACGCCGAGATCGTCGACCTTCTTCAGCAGATCACCGACGTAGCCATCGAGCTCGACCATCCCGTCCGGGTAGAGGCCGTGCCCGGTCTTGCCCACCGACGACGGCTTCAGATGGGTGAACACGTGCATGCGCGTGGGGTTGAAGTAACAGAGCCACGGCACGTTCTCTTTCGTCTTGCGCTCCATGAAGTCGACGGCGGCAGCCAGGAACTCCTCGTCCACCGTCTCCATCCGCTTCTTGGTCAGCGGGCCAGTGTTTTCGATGGTCTGCTTACCGACCTTGCCAAAAACCGGATCAACAGTCGGATCGTCCTTGTCACTCGCCTTGCATTTCAGGACGCCGCGCGGCCCGAACTTCTTCCTGAAACCAGGATCCTTCGGGTAATCGACATACTCCGGTTCTTCCTCGGCATTCAGGTGGTACAGGTTGCCGAAGAACTCATCGAAGCCATGCACCGTCGGCAGGTGCTCGTTGCGATCGCCGAGGTGGTTCTTACCGAATTGGCCTGTCGCGTACCCCTGGGCTTTGACGACCTGCGCGATCGTCGGGTCCTCCGCTTTGAGGCCAAGGGTGGCCCCAGGCATTCCGACCTTGGTGAGGCCCGTACGGATCGGCTGCTGGCCCGTGAGAAACGCCGCACGGCCAGCGGTACAGCTTTGCTGGCCGTAGAAGTCGGTGAACATCGCGCCCTCGCGGGCGATGCGATCCATGTTCGGCGTGCGATAGCCCATGAGGCCGTGGTTGTAACGGCTGAGATTGAACCACCCAATGTCGTCAGCCATGATGAAGAGAATGTTTGGCTTGCCGGTCTTTGCCATTTGAGTCCTCCTGTACGCCTGGTCACACCTGCGCGCATCCGATCACGTTCCGACGGGTGGGAGCTCGTGCATCGTGGAAACCCACGGCAGGCAAGTCTCCGACCATGGAGCCCAGCCAGAGGCCTGCCGTTGTGGGTCACGCAATGTCGCGACCGATCGCCGAACGAGGCACTTCCGGCTGCGACAATGTTGGAAAAAACAGACGTCCGCACGTAGGCGTGTATTGGAGAGCACATCGCGTGCCTGACCTCAATGAGACCAGCACAGGACCCATCTCCGTGGCCGGCCAAGGACCCGCACATCGCCTTACACGATAGCTGTCGACATCGGCGAACGCGGACGACGGCCTGTACTTCGACGATTAACTACGGCTTCGCGCTCGGGAATAGGAGCGAGTAGACCAGCCGCAGAGTCTGTCCGCCGCTGCCGTCCGGCCGCTTGACGTTGTAGTAGTACTGCACCGCGAGCTGCGTGGGCCGGCCGTTGAACACGGTCGTCTTCGAGATGCCGAATCCGAGCGGCACCGTCCATTCCTGTCCGCTCGGTGCGTCCCAGTTCGCGGTGATCGTCGGTGCGGTCGACAGCGCGTAGCCGCGTGGCAGGTTGAAGTTCACGAAAGGCTGGAGCAGGAATAGATCCGTCTTCGGATCGCCGCCCGCGTTATGCCGTCGGCGACTTCCTTCATCGGCGCATAGAGTCGAAGCGCCAATTTGAACACCTATCGCAGTCACTTAGCGTTCAATGCCGCGGGCGGTCTGACGCTGTCCGTCCAGAGCGGCAGACGTCCGCCCCGCAGTTCCACGGCATACCGTGGCCACGGCGACCTGCTTCCTTGGATCCGCACCGATACCCGCAGAAATCAGGACTCCTTGTCGGACGGTGTCCTGCGGAGCACACGGCGTACCCGCGCGTTGTGGCTGCGGAGCGCCACCATCCCGACGTCGCCGGTGCGCTAGGGTTGGGGCACGTGTCGTGGCCCGCGGGAGATCTCAGAGCGACTCGGGAAACGCTGCAGTCTATACGCCGCACTTTTGAATTCATTCCGTCAAGATGTGCTAGGCTAGCGCCCCACGCAGGAGAACTTGCTTGCGAGACACCACGCCAGCTCGGCTCCATCCACCTTGCCCGCTGTGGGTCATTCATCGCGGTTCGGACTGCCACAAGATTCATCCTCATCCCCGCTGCGCGCGCTTTTCGCGGGCGGCGCGACTGTGATGCTTGACGCCGATATGAGTACCGTGTCCGCGTTCCGCATCGTCCACCATTGACGAAGTCATGGATTGGTAGGCAACGAGGACTCTTCCATATGCCGCTGAGGATTCTCGTCGTCGAGGACCATGCGCCGTTCCGCCATCTCATTTGTACGGCGCTTCAACGACGGGCGGAGTTCCAGACCATCGAGGCGGCGGATGGGTTGGAGGCCGTTCAGAAGGCCGAAGAGCTGCAGCCGGATTTGATTCTGCTCGATATCAACTTGCCGAAGATGCATGGATTCGAGGTCGCTAAACAGATCCGCAGGCTCGCCCCCCACGCACGACTTCTCTTCCTGAGCCAGGAGTCCTCGTCGGATATCGTACGAAAGGCGCTCAGTTTGGGCGCCCATGGTTACATTCAGAAGATATCTGCCGCGACTGACCTGCTGCCCGCGATCGACGCCGTACTCGCGGGCCAACGATTCGTGAGTCGCAGTGTCGCGTTTACCGAACCGGCCGATGCTCCCGCTCCACGTCGTCACGAGATTCTCTTCTGTTCGGATGACGCAGCTGTTGTCGATGGCTTTACTCGCTTTATTGCTGCCGCCCTGAACGCCGCCGATGCCGCGATCGTCTTGGTGACGGAGTCTCACCGAACACGTCTTCTGCAGGAGTTGCGCACGCAGGGTGTGGACATTGACGGCGCCATCGAGCGCGGCACCTGCCTTTCATTTGATGCTGACGTCGCACCTGACCCCGTCCGATTTCTCGAGGCGATCAACGGTGTGCGTGCGGCCGCCGCCAAAGCCGGGAAAGGCACATCCCCGCGTCGCGTTTTGCGGGGAACGTGCGGGACGCTTGTGGGCCGCAGGCAGAACGGCGGAGGCGGTTCAGCTCGAACAATTCTGCGGCGAACTGGCGCATGACGTCGACATTCTGTGCGCGTATCCGGTGCCGTACACGAAAGACGATCAGGCGCTCACGCGCATCTGCGCGGAGCACACCGCTGTTTCTGCCAGCTAGCCGCTGCGAACGTGAGGTGCGTGTGACAGAGGATGAACCAGGCGTGCTCGCCGTGGCCGCGGACATCACCGACCTCACGCGAGCGGAGGAGATCCGATTGCGGTATGCGGCGATCGTGGAGTCCTCAGATGACGCGATCATCGCCAAGACTCTCGACGGTGTGATTTCAGCGTGGAACGCCGCTGCCGAGCGGATGTTCGGATATACGGAGCACGAGGCCATCGGACAGCCGATCACGATGATCATCCCTCCGGACTTGTACGACGAGGAGCACGACATTCTGAGGCGCCTTCGAGCCGGTGAGCGAGTCGACACATTATGAAACTGTCCGGGTCACCAAAGCAGGCGAGCGCATCGATGTCTCACTGACGATCTCGCCGTTGCGAGACCCCGCGGGCAGGATTATCGGATGCTCCAAGATTGCCCGCGACATCACGAAGGCCAAGCAGGCTGAGGCCGCGCTGCGGCAAAGCGAGCAACGGCTGGCACGCGAAGTGGCGGGCGCCAAAACGCTCCAGTCGATCAGCACACGCCTGATTTCAGAGTCGACGCCAGAATCCTTGTATGCGCAGATTCTCGGCGCGGCAATGGAGTTGATGGCGTCCGATGCGGCCAGCGTCCAGATGCTCGCCGCAGACCACACGTCACTGAGGCTCCTCGCGTGGAGGAATTTCCACCCTGACTCTGCGGCGTTCTGGCAACGGGTGGCGGTTGGAGCGGGGAGCACCTGCAGCAAGGCGCTCCGTGACAACGAGCGCGTTGTCGTGGCCGATATCGAGGCGTGCGAATTCATGGCCGGCACGCAGGATCAGCAGGAATATCGTCGCTCTGGAATCCGCGCCGTGCAATCGACGCCGCTGCGATCGCGATCGGGCCGGCCTCTCGGCATGCTCTCGACGCACTGGCGGACGCCGCATACACCCGACCGAAGAGGATTTCAGATTCTTCGACGTGCTCGCCCGGCAGGCCGCGGATCTGATCGAGCGCACCCTCGCCGAAGAGGCCCTGCGCGAAAGCGAAGAACGCTTCCGCCTCATCGCGAATACCGCTCCGGTCATGATCTGGATGTCGGGCGCCGAGAAACAGATCACGTATCTCAATCAGACCTGGCTCGATTACACCGGACGGCCATTGGATGCGGTGTTGGGACAGCGACGGGCAGAGGTCCTCCACCCGGACGAAGCGGAGCGATGCCGCGAGGTGTACGAGAAGGCCTTCGAGCAGCGTGAGCCTTTTCAGATGGAGCATCGGCTCCGCCGCCACGACGGCGAATATCGCTGGGTGGTGACAGCGGGTGTGCCGCGATACAACGTGGACGGGTCGTTTGCTGGTTACATTGGCACGGCCGTCGACATCACCGAGCGGAAGCTGGCCGAAGAGGCGCTTTCCACGGTGAGTCAGAAATTGATCGAAGCGCACGAGGAAGAAAGGACCCGAATCGCCCGCGAGCTTCACGATGACATCAACCAACGGCTGGCGTTGGTGAGCGTGCGTCTCGGTTACCTGAAGCAAAGCCCTCCGGCTTCAGCGGCCGATCTCGAGCAGGAGATCGGGGAAGTCAGCCAGGAGATTGCGGATCTTGTGTCCGATATTCAGGCGCTGTCGCACGACCTTCACCCCGCGAAGCTGGAACTCCTGGGGCTGGAAGGGGCGGCGGCTGGGTTCTGCGAAGAGTTGTCCAATCGGCATGGTGTCACGATTGACGTTCACTTCGAGAACATCCCGAAAGCGCTGCCACCGGAAATCTCCCTGTGTCTCTACCGCGTCTTGCAAGAAGCCCTGCAGAATGTCGTCAAGCATGCGGGTCGCGACACGCCCACGTCTCTCTGAACGGTCACATCAACACCATCAACCTGACCGTCAAGGACTCGGGCGCCGGCTTTGACCCTCACGAGGCGATGAGAGGGCCCGGGCTCGGCTTGACCAGCATGAAGGAGCGGTTGAAGGTCATGGGCGGGCAGCTTTCCATCCACTCGCAGCGGGGGCGCGGCACGACGATTCACGCTGTCGCGCCTCTCCGTCTCCCAACGAAGTCTGCAAACGTAGTTCGACAACTGCTGGCCAAAGAAATCGGGCATCAGGAATTGGGCATAGCCGCCTTCGCGTCGCCGCCACACCAGCGGCCGTGTGCCGGGGACCATCAGTCACAGGGACGAACTCTGGGATCGCTGTTACCTGGAGCTGATGGCCAACACACAGATCCGCTTGGCGCAGGAGGTCGCTCGTCTCGGGGGCGACTACGCACACGTCCGCGATGAATCCATCGACATCCGGCATGACGACCAGGCTGGCGAAGCGTGGTTACACGGACGCTTTTCTTACATGTTGTACCGTCGCCCCTCGCTGTCACCCTAGAGATCACCCATGCCAGACGTGACGCGCGTGGGCATCATCGGCGCAGGCGGCTACACCACCTCCACAACCCGTCGGTCGAGTCAAGCGCCGCAAGTGCCGACAGAATCAGAAACGATAACCGACACCCACCCGGCCGCCCAGAACCCAATCGAGTCCTACTCCGAGCCACAACACGGCTTCGCTGCGAATCAGGAGTCGCCCGGACACATTCCACTCGACACCAGCCCGGCCGTGCGTCAGGACCAGCGTCTCGGTTCGGTCGACGTGCCCAGCTGTCGGCACATCGAACTCGATGCGGGCTCGTTGTAACGCCAATCCCGCGCCGCCGACGAAGTGGGCCCTCCGTTCCGGGGACGTGCGAAACAGGAGGCTTCCGGTGAGGGTCAGTTCGCTGAAGTCATGATGCTCGCGCCCGAACACGTGCCGCACTCGCGCGCTGTGCACTTCCCCTTCCAGAAGGAGCCACGGCACCATCTGAAACGCAACGGCGCCGCCGACAACCGGCGCCTTTCCCTGCTCGGAATCGGCGTGGCCGATGCTGGCAACCCCCGCGGTACCGAACACAACCCACCGGCGGTCCTGGCCGGACACGGGTGTGGCGAACACGCAGAGGGCGAGCGTCGCCAGGATGACGATGTGGCCAACGGGCGTTAACGAAGACCGCAGCATGTCGGTGAATGCGTAAACGAGGATCGAAGCGGCTCGTCCCCAGTCTCCTTCTGGTCGGCGAGACGATAGTGATGGGAGCGTCATTTACCCTCGGTGCGCTGGCTCTGGTGCCAATGTTCGGAAGCGAGAATCTCGCCCACCGATCCCGCGTGGTATGGCGTCGGCCGTATCCGCGAAGTCGTTACCGTATTCGCTGAGCGAGGTGTGATGATCGGCCCAGCAACGTCTGCTCTTGTCCGCTGAGAGCCTAGTCCCGCTCTGAAGCGGCGGTGAGAAGACGAGGTCTGCATGTTCAATGTCCACTCTGGTGTTCTTCCCAAGAAGCTCCTTGCCGCCATCCGGGACGATAGGCCGCACACCCCGATATCGCAAACCCTGGTTGAAGCGGCGACGATGGAGATCGCGTCCGTCCTTGCGCGATTCTCGACCCGTCCCGAAGGGTTGACCAATGACGACGCACGCGCCCGATCGGTTCAGTACGGGCCGAACGTCTTGGCGAGGGACCAGCGAACGAGCCTCGGCAGGCTGTTCTGGCACGCGGTTCTCAATCCGCTGGTGATCCTGCTGGCGATCCTGGCGAGCATCTCATTCGCCACCGGTGACCCTCGGGCTGGCATCATGATGTCGCTCATGATCGCTCTGGGTGTGGGCCTGAAACTCATCCAGGAAGCCAAGGCCGACAGCGCGGCGGCCAAGCTCAAGGCCATGATCTCGGTCACCGCCACCGTGATCCGCGATGGCAAGCCCCAGGAGATCGCCGTTTCGCAGCTGGTCCCGGGTGACATCGTCGAACTGGCGGCAGGGGACATGATCCCCGCCGACATCCGCATGGTCGCGGCGAAGGATCTGTTCGTCACGCAAAGCGCGCTCACGGGCGAGAGCTTCCCGGTTGAGAAGTTCGAGGTTGAAAGGAATGCGGCAACGACTGCGCCCATCGATCTGACGACCATCGCATTCCTGGGCACGAGCGTCGAAAGCGGTTCGGCGACGGCGGTTGTCATCGCCACCGGGAAAGAGACATTTCTAGCCGGCGTGGCCCATTCGCTGTCGGAGGTGCCGACACAGACGGCGTTCGACAAGGGCATCGCTCAGTTCACCTGGCTGATGCTGCGATTCATTCTCACCATGGTGCCCCTGGTCTTCGTCATCAATGGCCTTTCCAAGGGCAACTGGGTCGAAGCCTTTTTCTTCGCCGTCGCGGTGGCCGTGGGCCTGACTCCAGAGATGTTGCCGATGATCGTGACGGTGTGCCTTTCAAAAGGCGCACTGGCGATGAGCCGCAAGAAGGTGATCGTCAAGCGGATCAACGCCATTCAGAACCTGGGCGCGATGGACGTGCTCTGCACCGACAAGACCGGCACGTTGACGATGGATCACGTCATCTTGGAGCGGCACTGCGACGTGGCGCTGAAGGAAGACCAGGGCGTCCTCGCGCTGGCGTACATGAATAGTCACTTCCAGACTGGCTTGAGGAACGTCCTGGACCGCGCGGTGCTCGCGCATACCGAGACCCACAGTCACGCGAAGATCCCCGAATGTGCAAAGGTCGACGAGATCCCCTTCGACTTCCAGCGCCGCATCATGTCAGTCGTGGTCCGTACGCCCGAAGCCAAGGACCGAATCATCAGCAAGGGAGCCCCGGAGGCCATCTTCCCGTGCTGCGCGAACTTCGAGCTCGACGGCACGCTCTACCCGATGGATCACGCCCACATCGACGGACTCAAGAAGGAGTACGAACAGCTCTCGGCCGATGGCTTCCGTGTGCTCGCGATCGCCAGTAGAGACATTGAGCCGCGCGGTATCGTCGCGGGCGACGCGACGCCCTACTCCAAGGCCGACGAGTGCGACCTGATCCTGAACGGCTATGCGGCCTTCCTGGATCCGCCGAAGGAGACAGCCGCGGCCGCGATCAAGGCCCTGCAAGGCCATGGCGTTGCCGTCAAGGTCATCACGGGCGACAACGACCTGGTTGCCCGCAAGATCTGCAAGGAGGTCGGGCTGTCCACCGAGTTCGTGCTGCTCGGCACGGAGGTCGAGAAGATGTCCGACGCCCAGCTTGCGGACGCGTCGGAGGCCGCCACGCTGTTTGCTCGCGTCTCTCCCGCCCACAAGCAGCGCATCATCAAGGCCCTGCAATCCCGCACGCACACGGTGGGCTTCATGGGCGACGGCATCAACGACGCCCCCGCCTTGCACGCGGCGGACGTCGGGATCAGCGTCGATACCGCCGTGGATGTCGCGAAAGCATCGGCGGACATGATCCTGCTTGAAAAATCCTTGCTGGTCCTGGAGGCGGGCGTCGTCGAAGGACGGAAGGTCTTCGCCAACATCCTCAAGTACGTGCGCATGGGCGCGAGCAGCAACTTCGGCAACATGTTCAGCGTCCTGGGGGCGAGTGTGTTCGTCCCCTACCTGCCGATGGCCCCCATCCAGATCCTGGCCAACAACCTGCTCTACGATGTGAGCCAGACCGCCATTCCCACCGACGACGTCGACGCCGAGCAGGTTGAGAAGCCACGCCCCTGGGATATCAAGCAACTGACCCGTTTCATCGTCTTCATCGGCCCGTGTTCATCGATCTTCGACTACACGACGTACTTCATGATGCTCTATGTCTTCAACTGCTGGAACATCTCGACGCCGGAGGCTGCGGCGCGTAGCGCGAGTCTGTTTCAAACGGGCTGGTTCGTGGAGAGCCTGCTCACGCAGACACTCATCATCCACATCATCCGCACCAACAAGATTCCGTTCCTGCAAAGCCGCTCGTCCTGGCCGCTGATCGGTATGTCCGTCGTGATCATGGTGACCGGCATCGCGATTCCGTTCACGCCCCTGGGACACTATCTGGGTTTCACGGCGCTGCCAACGTTCTACTGGCCGCTGCTGGCGCTCACGCTCCTCTGTTACGTGCTTCTGACGCAGTTAGTCAAGATGTGGCTGCTGCGGAGGAGGTGGATCTAATGGGCGAGGATGGTCACGATCATGCTGATCACAAGCACGCGGTCGGCGGTCACACCCACAGCGTGGGCGCGGACGCGGACGGTCGGTATCTGACAATCGCGCTGCTGCTGATTGTCGGGTTCATGGCCTTCGAGGTTGTGGTTGGAATAGTGGCGCACTCGCTCGCGCTCCTGTCCGACGCTGCCCATATGCTCACGGACGCAGGTGCGCTTGCCCTGTCACTCGTTGTCCTGCGATTTGTTCGGCGCCCGGGCGGCGAAGCTCTGACGTACGGCAGGCGGCGGGCTGAGGTGCTGAGCGGCCAAGCCAATGGCGCTGTGCTCCTCGTGCTCGGACTGATCGTGATCTACGAGGCGATTTCACGCTTGATCACACCACCCGACGTCGCCGGGCTAGCGGTGACGATTGTGGCGGCTGCCGGCGTGGTCGTGAACCTCGCCGCGGCATGGGTCATGGCGAAGGCCAATCGTCACAGCCTGAACATCGAGGGCAGCTTTCAGCACATCCTGACCGACTTGTATGCCTTCATAGGAACGCTCATCGCTGGCATCGTGATCCTTGTCACCGGGTTCGACCGAGCGGACGCGATTGCATCGCTCCTCGTGGCGGTTCTGATGCTCCGATCAGGGTTCGATCTCCAGCGCAAAGCCATCCGCGTACTCCTCGAAGGCGCGCCGGAAGGGATGCCACCTGCCGAGGTCGGTGTGGCGATGGCGCATGGCGAGCACGTGAAAGAGGTGCACGATCTGCACCTGTGGGAACTTGCACCGGGCCATCCCATCTTGACGGCGCATGTGCTCGTCGCGCCGGGAGAAGACTGTCATGCGGTCCGCCGCGCGCTCGAGCGGATGCTGAACGAGCGCTTCAAGATCGCGCACACGACACTGCAGGTCGATCATGCGCACCAGCAAGTGCTGTCGATTCAGCGGCACGGAGTCTGGCCTTCGACTACTTCGTGACAAGACGGATCAGAGGGAGCACCGATGACTCGAAGTGTTCATAGAGAGCGGCACCGCACCGAGCGAATCGGCTGGCTGCGGGCCGCCGTCCTCGGGGCGAACGACGGCATCGTATCTACCGCGAGTTTGATCGTTGGCGTAGCGGCAGCGAGTGCCGGCCGGAACGAAATTCTCGTTGCGGGCGTTGCCGGCATGGTGGCGGGTGCCATGTCGATGGCCGCAGGCGAGTTCGTGTCGGTCAGCTCGCAGCTCGACACCGAGCGGGCCGACGTGGCACGTGAGCGGGAGGAGTTGGCCACTCAGCCTGAATTCGAGAAGAGGGAACTCGCGGCGATCTACGTGGGGCGAGGGCTGACACCAGAGCTCGCCACTCAAGTCGCCGACCAACTGATGGCTCATGACGCGCTATCGGCGCATTCACGGGATGAGCTCGGCCTGTCCGAAGCCGTGGGCGCGCGCCCCGTACAGGCCGCCCTGACATCGGCCGCGACGTTCGCGGCGGGCGCCGCATTGCCTCTCGTCACGGCGCTCGGTGCGCCACCGCCATATGTGGTCCTACTTGTGGCGGCCACGTCGCTACTGTGTCTCACGGCGCTCGGCGCAGTATCGGCGCGGACGGGCGGGGCACGCGTGTTCAGGGCTTCGGCGCGGGTGGCCTTCTGGGGAGCCATGGCGATGGGCCTTACCGCCGGCGTGGGCTGGTTGTTCGGGATATCGGCGCGGACGGGCGGCGCACGCGTGCTCAGGGCTTCGGCGCGGGTGGCCTTCTGGGGAGCCTTGGCGATGGGCCTTACCGCCGGCGTGGGCTGGTTGTTCGGGACAGTGGGGGCTTGATCCGGTTTGGTGGACATCTTCCGAAAGCGGAATACGATGTCGACCATGGTGGACACGAAGGGACGGCGGACGCGAAGATTCTTTGATCTTGAGAATGCGTGCGCCTTCCCGTGTCTGTCACTGCGACGCGCCAAAAACGCCTTTCGAGAGCCAACGGGAGCCAAGCAGAGAGCTCCGTGAAGTCGTTGAAACGCTTGATCGCTAGACAGATGTCGCCCATAACTGGCGGCGGCTATACTGGAAACGGCGTAAGTGGTCCACGACATTAGGAGTTCTTACACAATTTCGCGTCTTCCCGGGCACTACGTAGCCGTGAGTCGTTGATTGTAAAGACGGAGAGATGTCCGAGTGGTTGAAGGAGCACGCTTGGAAATTGCTCTGACGGTCTGCGATGGCGTGCTGCAGATTTCGATTACCGTTGCGAAGCCAGCCACTTAGCACCGATCGCGTCCACGCCGTCGATCGCCGTAAACCTCAATAGATCTCGCGGAATCGACACGGTCACGTCACAGTTACGTCACAGTCGACGCGGTCCTGAAAGAGCACGCGTTCAGGCGTGTCGCGTCAGGCGGTCTTCGTTCGAACGACCAGGTCCACGTCACAGTTGAGCACCTGCAGCAGGGCGAGCAGCTGATCGACAGACTTGCGGTAGTTCGTCTGATCGAGCAGACGATACAACTGCGCCGCAGACGTCCCGAGCCGGCGCACGATCTCGCGCTTCGAGAGCGGACTGTCCGCGACTCGCTTCTGTGCTTCGAGCGTGAGTCGGTACAACAGGAGATCGCGGAGGTAGGTCGGATCCTGGTTGTACTCGAGCACATGCTCGACGTGCACCGTGCCGGTGCGGCCGGAGTGGAGGACGTAGGTAAACGCCTCCCGGCCAGCCTCTGCGTCAACGGAGAGCTCCGTGACCGGGTCCTCGGTCGTGGGTTCTGGCGCCGCCTTCGAGAACGGGAAGACGAGCGTCTTCGTCGACGTGCCGACCTCGAACACCTTCTTCCGATTGTTGTGCATGACAGAGCGGATTTTCACAGCAGGCCCTCAGCTTCGAGCTCGCGGATCAGCTCCAGAATGCGCCGCGTCGCCGCGCCCTTCATCGGTTTCTGGTTGTCCAAATCCCACTTCACGATCAGCTTGCCGTCACGATAAACGTGCACATGCCGCGGCGGGTGATCGCCTTTCCACGTGATGAAGACGTACCCGCCACGCCGGTGCTTGCCCACCGATGTAAGATGTTACCACAGGAGGTAACAGTTAGCGACAGAGGACAAGCGCATGGCTTGCTTCCCGATCTGGAAGCAGCGACGCGGCGGCACAAGCGCGAGCGGCGCATTGCTGCGATATTTGATGGGGTAGGCGGGACGACCCGAGTGCGATCCCTAGGCCCGGTGGGCCCGCTCATTTCATGTATGGCAGTGGGAAGTTGCACGCGGCGTCAGCCAGGCGGCCGACAAGCTGCACACGCGAGCAATCATACGGCGGCGTCCAGAACGGGCGTGCCTTCTACAGCCAAGGGCATCTCGATGACAAAAACGCAGCCCTTACCAGGCAGGTTGCGAAAATGGATTTCCCCACCGTGCATTCTGACTGCCTTTCGGGCGATCGAGAGGCCGAGGCCGAGACCGGTCCGGTCGTTCCTGCGCCGGTCGGCGAACGTCTTGAACGGGTCGTCAGTGCTGTCGGGAATGCCGCCGCACTCGTCCTCAATTTCGATCCTCACGCGCCCGTCGTCGCACAGTGCCCGGAGCACCACGCGCCCGCCGGCGCGCGTGTACTTGAACGCATTGTTCAACAGGTTCATCACGGCGGACGCGAGGAGCTGCGGGTCGGCGTTCACGGCGAGCTGAGGGTTCACCTGCTCGAGGGCGAACTGCAGGGCACGGGACTCGGCGTGCAGGTTGGCGACCACGGCGATTTCGCTCAGGAAAGCGGCGACCGGCACCCGCTCGCTCCGTTGGATGTTGGCGGCCATCCGCACGTCGGACAGGGTGTTGTCGACAAGGTCGCGCAGGCTCATGAGGCTGCGGCCGAGTACGGTTCCCGTACTGCCGTTCACGGCAACGGTTCCCAGTTTCAACGTGTGGAACGCGAGGAGCGCGGTGTTGAGGATGTCGCGAATTTCGTGAGCCAGTTGTCCGGATCGCTCGATTTCTTCACTTGATCTCGATTCGCTGGTGATGCGCGCGTGTTCCGTCACGGCTTCCGCGATCGCGGTGTCGAGGCAGCGATTCAGCGTGTGAAATTCTTCGGTCGTGATCGGAACGTGCTGCTCGACGGCGACCTCGGTGATGGCTTGACAGATATCGCCGTAATCGTGGACGACCTGAGAAATGTTGAACCCGAGTGCCCGCAACTCACGCCCGTGCTTCACCGCTGACGCACCGATGGCGTTCTGGGAAAACGGCGTTGGCGTCGTCTCCCACCGCAGAGTCTCGGAGAGCTGACTCAGGAACAGCGGTACTCCGTGCTCGAGCTCACTCGTTGACACAAGCGGCCAAGGCCGATCGGTCAGTTTCTCCCTCGTCCTCGTGATGATCGCGTCCCGATAGGTTGTGATGAATTCGTGGAGCATTGAAGCCTCATCCCTGCTGCTCAAGAAACGCTGTTCGCTCGGACGGTTTGTGCCTCTTCTCTGGAGGCTGACGGTACCGAGGGCTCAACGTCGCTTTCTGGGGAGCGAACGTGCGGGCACGGTCGGGGGCCGACTCTTTCCAGGCGCCGGCTCACGAATCAGCGTTGCTGCGTTTTCTGCTCTGGAAACGTCTCCCTCGGCAACCCTCTTCACGACATCGATGGGAACCTGCTCGAAATGCGTTCGCGACTTTCGCGTGGCACCGTTCGTTTTTCTCATCGATGAACAGTACCTGAGCGCACGTCATGCGGGTCACCTCTTTAGGGAAACCGATCCGCCTCTTTAGCGTTGGCCACTGTGTTCGATTTGCGGGACCTGTACGCGACGTCGTCCAAGCGCCTCGTGAGAGAAGGGGGGGGGCGCTCTGTTTAGCGGGTCGGGTGTATACTAACGGCTCTCGTCATTATGAGCATACGATTACGTCACGTTAGTTTAACGTTTGTGCTTGCCCGAAAGGAGTATGGGCGATGAGCGGTCGGAACAAGACGGTGCCGATGAACTTCAAGGGCATGGCCCAGGCGGATGTTCCGCAAGGTCGCAATGGAAAGCACAAAGCGATTGTGACCAAGATCCTCTCGGATCTCGATCAGATACAGGAGGGCGTCGCGCTCAAGGTGCCATTGGCACAATTGACAGCCGGCAAGGAGAACGTGCGGTCAGCGTTGAATCGCGCGACCCGGAAAGGCGGACGCACTGTCGCGACCGCGAGCGATGGCACTTTCTTGTATGTGTGGAACGAAACGCCGTAGAGGACGACCGCTGCGCGATTGAAAGATCCGCCGATGCCGTCGAGGGCACCGTGACGAAATCCGTAGTTCCAACCAAGCATCCGGTCCGTCTCTACTTCGGTCCCCAATCAGTTGTAACGAACCACGCCAGCGTCGGGTTCAGCTCGGTCCCTTCCGGTAATCTAGGATTTGCAGCTGCCGATCCGCGCGACGCATGCTTGTCGACGCGAGTCTGAGCGGCTAGGAAAACGGGCGGCGCGACTGGTCGCTGCTGCCGGACCATGGTGCGTCACGTGGCGACTGTCATTCCAGCCGAGGGGCCATTCTCACGCGCGTTCTTGAGGCGATGCACTGGATCTCCCCGGCGTTCAACGATGTCGCGCGTAGTGCTCTGGGATCGTCACGCCTCCTAGGCTGCCAGATTCCGCAACAACAACACCCACTACCTGACTGCGCCCTAACGCACCAGACGGTCGATTGTCGATATGAGCGGCGTCGCTCATACTGCGAAAAGACAATTTTTGGGGCGACAGCGCGACCAAGCATATCGAATCAGCGCGGTTGCCGAACATGTCCTGGACGCAGCCGAATGGACAGATACGACCCGCGCGACGTCGGCGACCGAGCAGACTCATGGGACCGCAATTTCGGCAGCCGCGGCGGCACGAGTGAGCGCGACCGCAATGACGAACGCGATCCGCGAGACATCTTCACCAGGGATCTCGACCTGCCGCGCGGACGGGAGCGCCGGCCAGCGGGCGACCGCGACCGCGTCTACGAGATCGACGGCGCGGAGAGCCGCGCGCTGGCGACGATTGGCGCGTTTCGAGTGATCGCCGAGAGCGACCTTCACGACATTCGCGACGACTCACAGAGCTCACGCCGAACCCTCAAGCATCTCGAGAACGAAGGGCTGATTCGCACGTCGCCGCTCAGCTCGGACGATCGCGCCGTCACGCTGACGGACCGCGGACGTGACCTGCTCGAGGCCAACCGCTACGAGCGTCACGACCGCACCTACGAGCCCCGCCAGACCTTCCACGCCGGCATCAGAAAGCCTCGCGAGCTGACGCATGACACCAACGTCTATCGCGCCTACCAGCGCGCCGAGGAGCGTCTCCGCGGCCAGGGCGGCCGGGTTCGGCGCGTCGTCCTCGATTACGAACTAAAACGCGATTATCAGCGGTTCCTGCACGAGCGCAATCGCGGCAAGAAGGAATGCGACGGCCGGCCGGACCGTGAACCCGAAGAGATTGCACGGTGGGCGCGGGAGCACGAGCTGCCGTACGACCATGGGCACGTCCGATTCCCGGATGCCCGCATCGAGTACGAAGACCGTGACGGCCGTTCGCGGCATGAGGATCTCGAGGTCGTGACCGGCCACTATCGCGGCGCCCATGCCGGCAGCACCGCCAAGTCAGGATTCACCTGCTATCTCTCGATCGGATGCTCGGTCGGCGGGCGCGGCGGCGGCGGACGGCGGACGGCGCACCCGCGGATTATCGAGGAGTTGATCCGATGACGTTGCCGCCCGCGCCGGATCGGTGGACCATCGAATTGTCGAACGCGGAACGCACGGAAGCCGTCGCCGCATTCGGCTTCACCGAGCGCCAGGCGCGGTTCCTGCTCAACGTCCTGCTGCACTCGGGTGTCTTCGTTGAGCGCCAGTACTGCGCCTTCGCCGGCATCGTCCACGGCCAGAAGAGCACGGACTTCATCAAGAGGCTCGTCGACCGGCGATTCGCGACGCCGATTACCACCGGAAAGCTCCATCGCGGGCGGATGTTTCACCTCCACTACAAGCCGCTCTGGGCGGCCATCGGCGAGCCCGACAACCGCTTCCGGAAGCCCACCGCACAGGGACGCATGATCGAACGCGTGATGCTCCTCGATGCCGTGCTCGACGATCGCGAGTTCACCTGGCTCGGCCCCTCAATGGACAAGCGCCGACACTTCATCCGTCACCTCGGGAATCGTTTGGAACACCGGGACTACCCACACTTGCTGTTCGGCGATGGCCCAGAGAAGACGGTGCGCTACTTCCCGGACAAGCTACCGATCGGGATGCAGCCGCACGCAGACACCCACGTCTTCGTCTACCTCGTGACCCGTCCGTCGCCGATGGACTTCCGGCTGTTCCTGCTGCGGCACGTGCCGCTGCTGCGCGTGTTGTTCCGATGGACGGTCCGGCTGCTTCTTCCGCGTAAGCTTGTGAAGGCAAGACTGGCTTACCTGCACGCCGCTCGGGAGCAGCTCGCGACACCGTTGCATCCGTCGGTGGTTGAGACGTTGGAGTGGCTGTTCCCTGAGCGGAAGCGGCTCGCCGAACCGGGCGCCGCGTCCGCCGACGCACGCTACCTCAAAGTCTCCAGTTCCTATCGCACGCCGCTGTTTCGAGCGCTGTACCAACAGTGGTTGGACGAGCCCCGGAACACCCTTTGGATGGCCGACTCGACCATCGTGGCCGACGCCATTGACCGCGAGCTCGGACAGGTTGAGTGCGTCGATCTCTCGCGACAGTACCTCCATCTCTCTCCCTTGGTTGACGTCGCCTGATATCAACAGCAGAGGACGACCTGGGGGACGACCTCGGAAATCGAGGTTGTCCCCCGACCCCGTCCGAGCAGATTCCCCAGGCATCAACGATGCTAGCGACGGACCCCCGCCAGCACCGCCCATAACCGATTCTCTGGCCGCAAGTTTCACCGTGAGCGCGCGACACCAGCACGATGGGCGGCGTTCTTTGCCGCCCACTGAGCAGGCACCGGTCCCGCGATCAGAGCAGGAAACCATGGCGTGAGCGACCCCGGTGCGCGCGTTGGAAATGGCCCCGCGCGTGTCCGGAGGGGTCGCTCACGCCATGGCTGTCGGTGTCCTGTGTCGGTCGTCTGAGCGTCTGTGGTCGGTCCGGAATCGCTGCGAATCAGGTTCACATGTGCGCGCGGAACGGGACGCAGATCTTCCGGACGATCTGGTCCCGTTCGTGCGGGAAATCCTGGTCACAAAGTCGCACTCGTTCCGCGCGCGATGACGCGACTGATCCGGCGTCCGCGGTAGTCACGATCGTTGCACGCTTTTGGGCACGCATCAGAGCAACGAGCTGCACCTCGTCGGATGCGCCGACCATCACGCCCTCGATGCTGGATCTGTGCTCGGCACCGTGCAAGGCTCGTCGCTTCGCTCCGCCCGCGCATGCGCGCGGCCTTCGGGCCTTGACGGTGCCTGCGCGCAGATCACGTCTTGGCCATTACGTGATGGTCGGCAGTCTGATGACGCTTAGCTGGACCGATCTTGACCGTTGACCGCGCGCCGAAGTGGCGGTAATCTTTTCTCATCGTCCGTGCTTACTGCACACCCTCCGCGAGAGGATCATCCGGCGCGGAGCGCTGAAGGTCACCGCTCTCAGAGCCACGACCGACAGCCCACTTCCTGACTTCAGCACGGTTCTGAATCGAGATCGCACACAGTGCCATTTCGAGATCAGAGACTCGCAACCGCATACCGCATCGCCCTCAGGGCATGCGGCTGCGGTGCACCACCGAGGCGTGGCTGTATCGCCTGGCCATTCGAGAGAACAGCGCGGCCAGCGTGACCCACTCGCTTCGGCACGCACGACCACGTGTCGTGCGACGACCGCGACGCTCAGCGTCCCGGTCTTCGATGCCGGCAACATCAGCCCGCATCTCGCGCCACTGTTCCCGGCGCGCCGGCCATAGGCCAGCGCGCCAGAGCGCGCCACTCACATGGACGTTCGGCAACAGTTGCGAGGACGCGGATACGCGTCGAGCGAGGTGCACCATGAAGCCCTGGTTGAATGTGTCCGAGGCTGCGGAGTACGCGAGTGTGAGCCGCGACACGATCTACACGGCGTGCGAGCAGGGGGAGCTGCGAAGCGCGCGCGTCAGCGGAAGACGCGCCATTCGAATTCGGCCAGCATGGATCGATGCCTGGCTGGAACGACACGCGCCGGACGTTCAAGATCGCCGGCGCATCGGCGACACGCAGAACGGAGCGGCGTCATGAACCCGCGGGCGACAACGGAACGCGATCAGACGCGACGCGCGCACTCACCGAACGCGAAGTCGCCGAGCTGCTGGGACTGTCAGTCGCCACGCTGCGCGCGTGGAGGCACAGAGGGAAGGGGCCGCGTTTCCTGCGGCTCGGACGGTCTGTGCGGTACCTGCCAGCCGACGTGGCAGACTTCGTTCGGGCGAGCGCAGTTGACACGAGGCCGATTTCCTCGTCAGATGATGATTCGGATCTCGCGGAGTTGCCGCTATGAGTCTCTGGAAACGCGGTCGTCAGTACTGGACAGACTTCACCGTCGCCGGCCGTCGATACCGGAAGCGTCTCGGCACGACGAATCTGCGAACGGCGACGCGCCGAGAACGCGAGCTCGTCGAAGAAGCTGGACACGGCCGGCTGTCTGCCGACGAACAAGGGCCGAAGCGGCTCTCGGATGCGACCGACGCGTATCTGGCTGCCAAGCGGATCCGGTGCTCACCTCGGACGATCGAACTCGAAGAAGAACGGCTGAGCCTCGTCAAGAAGCACTTCGGCGACGTGCCGCTCTCGGCGATCACCGCGACGGCGATCGCCGAGTTCCAGCGCACGCGGCACGAGGCCGGCATCGCGAACCGCACAATCAACATGGACGTCGGCGTGTTGTCGCGGGTGCTCAAGTCCTGCGGTCGTTGGCGAGCGCTCGCGGATCACGTGAAGAACTTGCCTGAGCGCCAGCGTCCGGTCGGTCGCGCACTGACGCCAGAGGAGCGGAAGCGTCTCTTCGACGCTGCCGCGTCGAACGCAGAGTGGGAGCACGTGTTTTGCGCCGCCGTCGTCGCCGCCAACACGTCGATGCGGCCGGTCGAGGTGAAGCACCTTCGCCGCTGCGATGTGGATCTCGTCAAGCGGCTCGTGCACGTTCGACGGAGCAAGAACGAGACGAGCCACCGCGTCATCCCGCTCAACGCATCGGCCATCGAAGCGGCGGCGCGAATGTTCGAGCGCGCGGATCTCCTCGGACACACCGAGCCCGAGCACTACCTCTGGCCAGCGTGCCAGTGGGGCCGCTACGACGCCACCAACCCGATGCTGAAGTGGGACACGGCCTGGCGAGCGCTGCGCGACGCAGCGGGCCTGCCAGGGCTCCGGTTCCACGACCTCCGACACACGGTGATCACCGAGCTGGCCGAGATGGGCGTGGCGGACCACGTGCTCGAGTCCATCAGCGGTCATCTGTCGCGCCGGATGCTGGAGCACTACTCGCACATCCGAATCGACGCGAAACGACAGGCGCTCGATGCCCTGGATGCCGCCCGGCGCTCGACAGCGCATAATGGCGATGGCAATGGGGACGGCGCAAACCAGACGGAGATCCCGGCGATCGTGGAGGTCAGCGACGACCTCACGTCACAGTCACGTCACAGTTTGGTTTTGCAGCGGATCGCCGCCTTCCGGTAAACTGTTGATTCCACTCGAACGGAGAGATGTCCGAGTGGTTGAAGGAGCACGCTTGGAAAGCGTGTGTAGGGGAAACTCTACCGTGGGTTCGAATCCCACTCTCTCCGCCAACTCCATCGCCTTCGGCTCAGTCGTCGGCGGGTCGAGCGGTTTCCAGGCGTCGCGCGACTCGCTACGCTAATCGCGCTTGGCACGAATCCCACCTGTCCGCCAAACCAGTTTTTCAATTCGCTGACTTCGCGAGAGACGACTTCTCTCCGCCAGGGGCGCATCACCTGCGCGATGCTGGCGCGAATCGCTCTACGGCAGTTTCCACCGAAGGGCCGGAGTGACATTCACGGGATCTGGGAACTGGGCTCTGGGATTGAACCCAAAACCCAAATCCCGAATCCCGCGAGACCTCTTAGAACTCGAACGTCAGGTTCCAACGAACGAACCGAGGAGTGTAGATGGCCGTCGGGTTGTTCCACGTGCCGCCCCCCGCCGTATTGCCCGCACTGTACTGATAGATGTTCTCGTACGTCGTCGCGTAATTCGTGTTCAGCAGGTTGCCGAGATCCAGGCCCACATCCACGCGCCTCTGGCCGAATCGGAGGATCTTCGCGAACCGCATATCGATCTGCGTCCGCCGATTGTCGGGGAACAGCCGATGGTCGTTGTCCAGGATCTCGATGTTCGTGTTGCCAGCAGCGACACCTCCTGGTGGCAGCCGTCCGATGATGCCCTGGATCACCGAGTTCGGCACCGGCCAGGTGGCGACGCGCTCGAGCGGCGGCTGCGAGCGCACGACAGCACTGACGAGCACATCGATTTTTGGAACGGTGTACGACGCCAGCCCTCGAACGGTTGTCTGGAACGGATCGGCGTCGCGGCAGTTGCGAAGGTCCTTGATCGTAGCCAGGTTGGTCAAGGTTTGACCCATCGCCGGGATCGAGGCTCCAGCTACCGGGACCACCGCCACGTCGCTCACCAGTGAGATCGCGCAGGTGTCCTCGATCGACCGGCCGGTCTGCGTCCCGACCTGCAACGTCAGGCCCTGGCTGAGACGCGCGTTCAGCGTGAGATCAATGCCCTGCCAGTACTGGGTGCGCTCCGGGCCGAAGTCCGTTTCGAACGTGACGTAGTTCTGTGTCCCGCGCGCGGCAGCCGCGGCCGTCACCATGGACAACGCGATCGGATAGCCACCGCCGCCAGGCAGCCGCGGATCCTGCGGCGCCACGATCGTAAACTGCTCGTAGTCCCCCGGCCCGCGAAGCCGATCGTCAGTAAGCTTGTTGCCTTTGAACCATCGGCGGTTGTAGGCGACTTCCGCCGACACGCGCGGGATCACCTGCTGCTGTAGGGTGATCCCCCACTGCCAGTCGCTTTGACGGACACCCCAGCCTCGGAGCGTCGCCTGGTTCACCTGCGTGATGTTGCCCGATGCCGCGCCGAAGTTCACCCCGTCGCCGGTCAATGCTGGGCACTCGCCGTTCGCGGTAAAGTTCAGGATGTCGCAGTCGACGACCTTGTTGTTGTTTGTGTCCTGCCAGTTGCGGGATGCCATGCGAACGATCCGTGTGGCCGGACTGTTACTCGTGTACTCGCTGTCGTTCGTCGCCGAGTCGAGATAGTGGCCGAGATTGAACTTCACTGCAGTCCTGCCGTTGCCGAATAGGTCATAAGCCACGCCGATTCGCGGCGTGATGTCGTTGAACGAGTCGACGCCGGGCGTGCGCTCGAAGGTAATCGGCGCGGCGTTGAACCTCGATGTCAGCGTCGTTCCGTTGTGTTCCGCCGGGCTGAAGCTCCACGCGCGGTCGTAGCGAAGCGCGCCCTGCAACGTCAATCTGCCGCGCGTCCAGGTGTCCTGGATGTACATCGCCGACGTTGACGTGCGGTCCGCCTGGTGCCACTCGGGCAAGCGGAACGTGAACTGATTCGGCACGCCCTGGTTGAACCGGTAGTTCAGCTGCGACTCGGAGACGTTGAACCACCAATTGACGCGGATATAGGCGCCCTGGTAGCCGACTTTCAGCGCGTGCGACCCGGTGACGTACGACGCCGAGGCGCGCCAGCTGTTCGGGTTGGCATAGTTGGGGTTAGTCTGGGGAACCCCTCGATAGACGAAGTTCGCCCGCGGAGCATATTGCAGGCCCGTCGCCGGATTGATCGCCGTCGATTGCTCGGTTACCGAGATCAGATCGAAAATCCCGTCCGGCGGGACCCTGCCCGTCGTGCCGCCGCGGAACATGAATCGGGTGAAGCCGGCCTCGAGCAGCAGCCTGTTCGTCATCGGCGCGGTCCAGATCGCCTGCGTCACGTGATACGGGGTGTTTCCGAAGTAGTTCGGGTTCGCCTCTGGCGACACGGTTGCCGTGCCTGCCGCGATCCAGCCGGCTTCGCGGTTGTTGCAGCCCTCGCCGTCAATTTTCAAGGGCGATCCCTCGCAGCGGCGCTGGTACTCCTGGTTGAACGAGACGCGATGTCTGTCGGAAACCTGGGCCGTGAGGCGTCCAACGTACGACGTGCGTCCCTGCACCTGGCGTGCCGTGACGGTCGGATCTGCGACCCAGTCCCAGCGTGAAGCGTCGAAGGCGTTCTTATTCGCGACGACGCCTTGGACCGGCGATGTCGTATTGAGGTTGCGATAGCTGCCAAAGAACCAGAGTCGGTCGCGTTTGATCGGGCCGCCATATGAGACGCTCCCGTCGTAGGAGCTGATGATGCCGGGCGTCTCGCTGAGGCCGACGGCACGTAGCTCGTCGTTCAGGTTCTCGCCCTTCGACCATTCACCTGCGTTGTTGAAGAACGCCTGGCCGCGGAACGTGTTCCCGCCGGAGCGCGGCACCAGGTTCATCACCGGACCGCCGATGTCCATCTCGCCGAGGCCCCCGGCAACCGCCACCGAGACCTCGTCGACGTTGACCGAATCCAGGATGTACGTGGACACGCCGCCGCCGTTGAACGGCGCCGCGATCAGCATGCCGTTGATCGTCATCCGCCCTTCGTTGATCGGGCCGCCGCGCGCCGCGAAGAAGGTCATCGTCGGCGATGCGGCGAGCGCACCCTCGTTGACCGTCAGGCCGGGGACGGCGTTCAGCAAGGTGCCAACGGAGCGGTTCCCCGGAATGGCCGCGACGACGTCGGCGCTGAGCACAGTCTCGCGCTGCGTGCTCTGGACGTCGACCACCGGTGTCTCACCAGTGACTGTGACCGTCTCCTCGAGGGCGCCCACACGCATCTCGACCGGAATCGTCAGCGTCGCGGTGCCGCTGAGCTCGATGCCCTCTCGCTTGACGATGTTGAAGCCGGACAGCGTGAACGTCAGCGAGTACGTGCCGGGATTCAGACCCGTAATGCGGTACTGCCCCGAGCCGTCAGCGACGGCCGTGCGCACCTTTTCGATGAGGACGGGGCTGGACGCCTCGACGGTCACGCCCGGCAGCACGCCGCCCGACTGGTCCCTGACGGTGCCTGTAAGGGTCCCTTGTGCAAACGCAAGAGACGGCAGCAGGACAGCCGCCGTTAAAATCAAGACGGCCTTCGACAGTCCACGCATGGTGGTCCTCCTTCAGGTGCCGAGTGCGTTCCAGACGACAGAGGGGCCTGCCTCGACGGATATGCGGGCATTCAACGACTTCTGGATGTATTTGTCAATGAAATGCGCCGGACGGGAATGTAGCTCTCGGACAATGGTCACGCACACCGAACGAGCGGCTCGCGGCTCGCCGCCGTGACGCGAAGAGATGAAAACATTCGAGCACGAGTGGATTCTCGAGCGTTTTGTTCAACACCGGACCTTCTTCACCAAGCGGATGTTCGGTGGGCTCGCCGTGTACCTCTTCGGGCGTCAGATGCTGATGCTCGTTGAGCCAACCAAATCCGGCCGCTGGAAATGGCATGGGGTGTTGGTCTGTACGGACCACGCGAATCACGCGTCTATTCAAGCCCAGTTCCCGGCGTTGATGCCGCACGAGGTTCTACGAAAGTGGCTCTTTGTCGATTCGACTCACGACGACTTTGAAGCCACCATGGAAGCAGTCGCGAAGCGCGTCGCGCGAAACGACCCGCGCTTCGGCATCGTGCCCAAAAGCGCCCAGCGCAGTGGTCGGCGACGGATTGGCCGACCATCCGTTCGGCCTCGGTGATCCATCTGGAACGCCGTGGATTTGCGGCGTTTCGTCAGGGAGTGGAATGTGAAACCAACCGAAGCGTCCCACCCGTTGGAGCCCACCGCTCTCTCTGCGGCTGAGCACCTGTTTCCCACGCTGACGGCCGCGCAGATCGCGCGGGTTGCGGCACACGGCCGCCGCCGTTCGATCGCCCGCGGTGACGTGCTGGTCGAGGTTGGAGACCGCGCGGTGCCGTTCTTCGTCGTCGTCAGCGGCGAGCTCCAGGTCCTTCGCCCATCCGGCACATCCGACACGCTCATCGTCATCCATCGGGCCGGTCAGTTTTCGGGCGAGGGCACGATGATCTCAGGTCGCCGGTCGTTATCGCGAATGCACATGAGCGAACCCGGCGAGGTGATCGAACTCGATCGCGAACAGGTGCTTTCCCTGGTGCAGACCGACGCCGAACTGAGCGAGATCCTGATGAGGGCCTTCATCCTGCGCCGCGTCGAATTGATCGCGCGTGGACTTGGAGACGTCGTGCTGATTGGGTCGGCGCATTGCGCCGGCACGTTGCGCGTGAAGGAGTTCTTGACGCGCAACGGCCATCCGTACGCGTACATCGACCTCGACCGCGACAATGAAGCGCAGGAACTGCTCGATCGGTTTCACATCACGCCGGGCGATGTGCCCGTGCTCATCTGCCGCGGCGATGCCGTTCTACGGAATCCGAACAACCAGCGGATCGCCGAGTGCCTCGGCTTCAACGACGCGATCGAACAGACGCACGTGCGCGACGTGGTCATCGTCGGGGCGGGTCCCGCGGGGCTGGCAGCGGCGGTGTACGGCGCTTCGGAGGGACTCGACGTCCTGGTGCTCGAATCGAACGCGCCCGGAGGACAGGCTGGCGCGAGCTCCAGGATTGAAAATTACCTCGGGTTCCCCACGGGCATTTCGGGGCAGGACTTGGCGGGACGCGCGTACTCGCAGGCTCAGAAGTTTGGTGCGCAGGTGATGATTGCAAAGGGTGCGGCGGAGATTGTCTGCGACCGCGGGCCGTACGCTGTGCGGACCGAGGACGGCGGACGCATCCCCGCGAGAGCGGTGATCATTGCGACCGGCGCCGAGTACCGCCGGCCGACACTCGAGAACCTTTCCCGCTTCGAGGGCGCAGGCGTGTACTACGGTGCGACGCCGATGGAAGCGCAGCTCTGTGTCGGGGAGGAAGTGGTCGTGATCGGTGGCGGCAATTCCGCCGGCCAGGCCGCCGTGTTTCTCGCACAGACAGCCAAGCGGGTGCATGTGATGGTTCGCGCCGATGGGCTGGCCGACTCGATGTCGCGTTATCTCATTCGCCGCATCGAGGACAATCCCGCCATCGTCCTGCGGACCCGCACCGAAGTCGTCGCCCTCGACGGAGGCGGACACCTAGAGCGTGTCAGCTACCGCGATCATCGGAGCGGGAAGGTAGAGTCCAACGACATCCGGCACGTGTTCATCATGACCGGCGCCGCGCCGAATACTCGGTGGCTCAACGGATGTGTTGCTCTCGACAGCAACGGATTCATCAAAACAGGGTCTGATTTGTCAGCCGACGATCTGGCGACGGCCGCCTGGCCGTTGACACGCCCGCCACATCTCCTCGAAACGAGCCGACCCGGAGTTTTTGCGGTTGGCGATGCGCGCAGCGGCAACGTGAAGCGGGTTGCGTCAGCCGTCGGCGAAGGGTCGATCGCGATCACGTTCGTCCACCAGGTGCTACGCCAGTAGAGAAGGCACTCGCCCGGACGCTAGAGCTTCCTTGTAAGTTTTCCTCTGAAAGACATGTGCGCGTGTAAGAACATACCCGCCTTCGGATGAGGCGGTTGGCTCAGCGCCCGGATCCCGACAGTACGACAACCTCACTGCCGATGGGACAGCCAATCAGCACAACCGTTCTGAGTGCGGCACGTCGAATGCTTGCTTCTGAACGAGGCGCGCACTGCCTTTCTTCAGGAGGGATGACCAATGTTGAAGAGATTGGCGCCATTCGTCGTATTGACGGCCGGGATGCTGCTGACTGTTGGCTGCGCACAGTCGGATCCAGGCATCACGACCGCTGTGAAATCGAAACTCGCCGCCGCCGACGCCGTCGAGGCCTATCAAATCGACGTTGATACCACGGACCGTGTGGTGACGCTGAGCGGTGCAGTCGAAACGTCAGCGGCCAAAGAGCACGCGCTGACGCTTGCGCGCCAGACCGATGGCGTGCAGGACGTTGTGGACCGCCTCAGAGTCGATCCAGAGGCAGCTACGACCACCGGCGATCTGAGAGAAGCAGCCGGACGCGAGGCTCGAGAAGTAGCGCGTGACGCCACGGACACCGCGAAGGAGTTCGGCCGAGACGTCGAAGCCAAGGCCGCCGACACGACGAAGGAGCTTGGCCGAAACGTCGAAGCCAAGGCCGCCGACGTAACGAATCGCACCGGCGCGGTGGTGGTTGACGCCGCGGTCACGTCCGCCGTGAAGACCAAGCTCCTGGCAGACACCGCGGTGTCAGGGCTCAAGATCGACGTCGACACGACGGACGGCATCGTAACCTTGAATGGATTGGTGGCCACGAAAGCAGAGGCCGATCGTGCCGACTCGCTGGCTCGCGAGACCAACGGTGTCAAGCGCGTCGTCAACAACCTCCGCATTGGCCGCTAGCGTTCGTATCCTGCCGAGGCGGACCTATAGGACTGAGGGGAGTCAGAGATGAGCAAGTATGCGCGAGATGTCATGACGCCGAATCCAGCGTGTTGCACGCTGAACACCACCCTGGATCAGGTCGCTAAGATGATGGTCCAGAACAACTGTGGCGAGATTCCCATTGTTGACGTAAAGGATCGGCCCATCGGCGTCGTCACCGATCGAGATATCGTTTGCCGCGTGGTGGCCGATGGCAAGAATCCCATGGCGCACACGGCCGAGGAGTGCATGACACAGCCGGTTGTCACCGTCCAAGAGGGTGACCCCGTTGAGCAGGTCGTGACGACGATGGAGAAGCATCAGATCCGTAGGGTTCTTGTCGTGGATGAGCGTGGTTGTTGCGCAGGGATTATTGCGCAAGCGGATCTCGCATGGGCCGAGCCACTTTCGGAAGTGGGGGAGCTCGTGCGCGAGGTGTCGCGAGACACTGGGTCTTCCCTCCGCACGTAACGTATATCTCGACCGTGCCCGCGGGCCAGACTTCGCTATTTCGAGCAGCATACGACGTGGACCGCATGTTCGGCGCTCTTGCTACACGTGAGCTCCCACGCGTCTGGCGACTCGCCCACTTGCAGCGGACGCGAGCCTTGCATTTCACCTGCCCCGCACTTTCCGCCGCCAGCGACGGCTATCTGACTTACGCTACACGCCGCCGTCGCCGTTCTGCCCTTCGCATTGATTGTGCGGAGCTCGCAAGCGTGCGGGACGTTCCCCCCTGCGGCCGTGATGGTCAGCTCAGCAGCTGACAAGGCGCCCACCTTTGCAGGTCCCTTGACGGTGAGGCCTCCCTCAACTTCCTGGTCCCCTCGCACCAGCAACAGCGGATCGGGCCGCGCGTCCGGACTGGTCTCGAAACCGACCTCGAGTTGTCCGGAGGGATGCAGTCGAACGTGCTTGATCAGATCTTCGCCGGCGTAGTTCGAGCCCGTGCGCGTTCGCCCGGTCTCGCCCGAGGCGGTGGACAAGTCCAGATAGCCGGTACCGCCCTGGCGCACGGCGCCCTGGATGGCGGCGAAGTAGGCGCCAAACCCGTTGCGACCCCACGAGACGAAGCCGACGTGACCGACCGTGGTTCCTTCCGTCACCGAGGCCTGCGTATCCACCTCATTCGGGTACGCGCCTGGCGCGCGGCCGAGACGCAGATCCGCAGGATCATCTACCTCGTGAAGCACAAGTGACCGCGAGAAGACTCGCCGGTGCACGGCGTCGTACCAGAAGTCCGCAATGGCCATGTTGTCGCCAAAGGAACCACCGTTGGCTTGGTATGTGTGCTGGGCCAACCATGAGTCGGTCAGGCGGGGAGAATCCAGCACGAAATGCGTCATGCCCAGTCGCTCGTCGCAGCCGTCACAGGCGCGATTCGCTGGGCGCTGTCGTCCAAGCGTTGATGTCGGCGGCGCCGGGCGCAGTCTGCCAAGAGGGTCGGCGGGAAAAAGCTGGGCAAAGATTTGGCGCGGGGCTTGAAACGCACCTTGGCGTGTGGCGGGCCGCGTCTGTGCGTCGGCAGCGGTCAGCGCGATGACTAAAGAGCACAGGACAATTCCTAACGATCTCGTGACTTGCACGTTGCGCCTCCGATCTTGATTAGCTGGTCCGTACTCCCCAATGCAGTTTCGATTGGCGAACGAGTAATCTCTTATACGCGTTGAGGGGTGGCCGGTCCAAAAGGACCGCCCTGCACTGGCCGGTCCAAAAGGACCGGCCCTACTGGAGGAGGCGTGTATGCGTGGAGCAATGTTGTTCGTAGCCGGACTTCTGGCGGGGTTGGCAGTGCAAGTGGCGACGGCGCAGAACGCCAACCCCGGTGTCGTGATGATGAATCACGTCGGCATCAACGTGCCGAATATCGCGGAGGCGGTGACGTACTACACGCAGAAGATGGGCTACCGCGAAGCGTTCCGTGTCAACGACGACAAGGGACAGCCGAGGCTCGTCTATATGCAGATCAGCAAGAACACGTTTCTCGAGCTGAACCCGGCGAACGCACAGCGGCCCGCCGGCTTCACGCATTACGGCCTCCACGTCGACAACGCCGCAGAGGCAGTGGCGAGGTTCAAGAAGAGCGGCGTGACTGTCAGCGAGACGAACACCAGTGATACGAAAGCGATCCTTGCCAACATCACCGATCCCTACATGGGCCGCATCGAGCTTGCCGAGCTCACCCCGGATTCGCTGCACTACAAGGCCATTCAGAGCTGGAAATGAGGGCAACGTGACCATCTGGTTCACAGCGACGCGCAGGCTGAAGCCTGCGCTCTACACCTCGACGCGCAGGCTGAAGCCCGCGCTCTACACCTCGTTCATCGTCGTCTGGGTTGCGCTGCAGGGAATCAGCGTTCAGACGCAACAACAGGGAGGAACCGTTCAGACCGACAAGGTTCAGCCCGTCAACACCGGCGCCAATCCATATCGCGTCGTCCGGGATTGGGCATCGCTGACTTCAGAGGCCAGGCCGTGGGGCGGCTCCAACGGCGTCGCCATCGACCGGGATGGCAAGACTGTGTGGGCGACTGACCGATGCTCTCCAGGAACGGCTCCGGGTTGCCTCGGCAGCAAAGCGAACCCAGTCCACCACTTCGATGAGTCAGGAAAAGAGATCAGGAGCTTTGGCGGTGGGATGTTCGTGTGGCCGCACGGCATCCATGTCGATCGAGATGGAAATGTGTGGGTATCCGACGCACGAGCCGCCAGCCCGGACGAGCTCAAGAAGTTTCCCGGAGAAGACAATAAGGGAAGCGTGGCCGTCAAATTCAGTCCCGAAGGCAAGGTCCTGATGACACTGGGGAAACCAGGCGTGAGGGGAAATCCTCCCGAAGCCTTAACTGACCCGACCGACGTCGTGACGGACCCGAGGAATGGCGACGTCTATGTCGCAGAGAGCCACACCGACGTGACCGCTCCCAACTTGGTCGGGCGCGTCTCGGTGTTCGACAGGAACGGGAAGTTTCTCCGAAGTATCGGCAAGACAGGAACAGGGCCGGGAGAGTTCCGGACGCCGCACGCGCTCGAGTTCGATTCCCAAGGGCGGTTGATCGTCGCCGACCGCCACAACCATCGCATCCAGGTGCTGACGAAGGAAGGGAAGTTTGTCAGGGAATACGACGACTTCGGCCGGACCAGCGGCCTGGCCATCGACGGGAACGACGTCATTTACACGGCCGACTCCGAGTCCAACGAACGGGTTCACCCGGGCTGGCAGAAGGGAATCCGGATCGGGAGTCTCAAAGACGGGAAGGTGACGATGTTCATTCCGCCTCACATGACACCGAATTCTTCCGATGGAGCCATGGGGGAGGGCATCGCTATCGACGCCGCTGGCAATGTCTACACGGCGGAAGCACAACTGAGGGGCGTAACGAAGTACGTCAAGAATTAGAGAATCGGCGAGGCCGTCGCCACTCGGCGAGTTCCTTGCCATGCGTTTGCGGGAACAATCGTCTCGAGCTTTGAAAGACAGGCATCGCGTCATTTCGAATGCCATATGCCCGAATGACGAAGTCCGTTCCTCCGCCTAACGCATAACCGGCGACGAACAGACGATTCTTCCCGAGCGCGACATCAACGGCAGTCGTCGATGAACTGCTGGAGCGATGCGAGCGATCGTCCCACAACAATTCGCCTGTCGAGGCGTCGTAGCCCCGAACCAGGATCTCGGAATACACGAAGTCTTGGCTGCTGCTGCCGGCAATGTATACAGCCCTGTCGTTCAAAGCGACCGAGGTGGCGAAGTCTCTGAAACCAAACGGGAGGACCGGTTGATCCTGCCATTCCAGGATTCCGCTTTCTGCGTCGTAGGAGCGCACAAGAAGCGAGGAGCCTGACGAGCCAGCGGCCACGACTCGGTTGCCTTCCACGGCGATGTCTCTAAAGAAGCCAGGCTGCATCGAATCGTCCTCCCACAGGAGGTCGCCGGTCCTGGCACTGAACGCTCCGACGTAGTTGTTGTTGAACGACGAACCAGCCAGAAAGAGGCGGCCGGCCACAGCCTTGATTGCGTTGGGACTCGTGGACGGTCGTGTGCTTTCCCACACCAACGCGCCAGAGAATGGGTTATAGGCGCGGACCAACAAATCGCGCGCGCCCCCAATCAGTGAATTGCCGGCCACAAATACACGATTCCACGTGATCGCAACGCTCCACGCGGCGGCGTCCAGGTCGGTCCGCTCAACGCGATCCTCCCAGAGCACAGCGCCACCTATTGGGTCGTAGGCACGGACGATGAAGTTGAGCGCATGGCCCGGTGTATTCCCCCCGTATCCCACGACGACGACTGCTGCCGGGCCGGCGGCGATGGACTGTGGCAGGTCGTCGCGTCCAGTGTCCCAGACGCTATTCCACAGGAGCGCGCCGGTCAGCGCGTCATAGCCGCGGACGACGATGTCGGTGCTTCCTGGAATATCACCCGTCACGTAGCCGGAAGCGAAGACTCGGCCTCGTGAGCTGGCAATCTGCAGCGGAAGCAATTGGCTCGGCGCTGCATCAACGCTGTCGGTCCATCGTGTCGACCCGTCCGTTCGGCGGAGCGATTGGATGACGAAGTCATTCACGTCGTCTTCGGGGTTGCTGGCGTTGCCAACAAATACGGCGCTTCTGCTGCTGAGCGTGATCGCTCGCGCCAAGTCGGTGCCGCCGCTGAAGTCTTCCACGACTTCCCAGAGGAGATTCTGCCCAGACGCGTTCGCCGAGAAGAGCAACAGACAGAGAAAGCACCAGGCGATGCGCATACCGCAACCCTCCGGGTACCTGGTCAGTCGGGGAGACGACCAGGCGATGGTAATTAGGTCTGCAGAACAGCAAGAGGAGTACCCTAGAACCGCGGGCGGGTTGCGCGTCTGGATCGAGCGAATGGCGGATCAAAGCCGCTGCAAGCTGCCGCGCACGTAACGGAAGTCGTCGTCCATGGCCACGTTTGTCCGTGGCTTCCTTACGTAGATTGGGGTGATCGCGAGCCCAGCAATACCAGATGAGCTTCAAGGACCTGAAACGATCGCGGCGAACTTGCTTGAAGCGCGCCTCAGAAGTTGTTACCCTCGGACGCACTTCACGGCCATCATCGCGAGGGGCTGTCTCGCTCGCTCGAGTCAGCGCGGTGCCATCCAACAGGCCAGACAAAGACGCGTTCTGGAAGTTCTTAGCTCAACAAGATTGCCGCAGGCCCGTAGTCGTGGCCCGCGAGGTGTGCAATGGATCCAAGTTTTGGCGCTCGCCTTCGAGCGCAACGTGAAGAAAAACAAATTGCCCTCAGCAAGATCTCGGAGAACACGAAGATCAAGCTTGCAATGCTGGAGGGGCTCGAACGTGACGATGTGTCCAACTGGCCAGAGGGAATCTTCCGTCGTGCCTACGTTCGTGCCTATGCGAGCGCGGTCGGCCTGAATCCTGAGGTGCTTGTCCGCGAATTCCTGGAGGTCCATCCCGATCCGGTCGTCACACAACCGGAGAGCGCGACGGAGCTCGAGGATCCGCAATGGCCTGCCGGATTCCGCCGTCTTGTCAACTCGGCGAAGGCTGTTGTTCCCTCCCGGCAACAGCGTAGTTCGAGCGAAATACGCTCCGACGTCTTTGCCGAGTTGCCCTTCGAAGCCCCGACGAAGGCCACACATCGTGCTGACCTCGTCGTTCAAGCAGAGCTAAGCCCCTCACCCTCCGTTCAAGCAGACGAGCGACGTCCCGGCCTCAGCTTGCCGGCCGCCGCCGAGCTGTGCACCAGACTCGGACGTGTCATGCACCGGCGAGAGGTCGCGCCAATTCTCGAAGACACCGCCGTGGCGCTTGATGCGGTCGGCCTGATCGTCTGGACGTGGGATTCTCGCGCCTCAGAACTCACGCCATCCCTCGCCTACGGATATGAGGATGAGGCGTTGTCGCGGCTGCCCAGAGTGCGTCCCGATGCGGATAACGCAATCGCGACAGCGTTTCAGTCCAGCCGTCCGTGCATCGTTGACGGCGGCCACCAGATGACGGGCGCGGTGGCCGTTCCCCTGCTGTCGCACGGTGGATGCGCGGGCGTGCTTGCAATTGAGCTGAGATGCGGTGATGAGCACCGCAGCGACGTCCTTGCCTTCGCGGCCATCCTGGCCGCGCAACTCGTTACCCTCGTCGGGTCCGCATCGCTGGCAGAGGCCGTGAACGCCTGATAACCACCTCAGCCCCAGCCAGTTGAGGTGTTTCCGGGCGTGCAACGAGAGCCTTCGCCTGGCGAAAAGTTCAGCATGAAAGGTGTGATAGCCTGCGAAATTCGTACAGGATAGAGCCTCGTCATTGCGGGTATGGAGGTTGGTAATGCACCGAGTCGTGAAAGCGGCGGCAGCAGTTGCCGCAATCCTACTGCTGCCCAGTATCGTGTTCGCCCAGGCAACGATCGCAGGAGTCGTCCGAGACCCGTCCGCCGCCGTTCTTCCCGGCGTGACCGTCGAGGCCTCCAGTCCTGTACTCATTGAGAAGACCCGAACCGTCGTCAGCGACGGCACGGGACAGTACCGTATGACCGATCTGCTGCCAGGCAGCTATGTCCTGACCTTCTCACTTCAGGGCTTCACCACGGTGAAACGCGATGGCGTGGCGGTGTCGGGCTCCGGCGTCACCGCCGTGAACGTCGAGCTGCGCGTTGGCGCCCTGCAGGAAACGATCACCGTCACGGGAGAGACGCCCATCGTCGATACCCAGTCGGTGCGGCGTGAAGTCGTGCTGAGCAACGAGACGATCAACTCGCTGCCTGCCACCCGCGGTTACGGCTCGGCGCTGGCGGCGGTCCCGGCGCTGAACACCGGCGGCGTCGCGGGGGCGAGTGCGACGACCGCACCGACGACACCTTCGATGACGTTCTTCAGCGCGCATGGCGGCGCGAGTGGCGAAGGGCGGGTCATGACCAACGGTCTGACAGTGGCTGCGCCTTTCGGCGGTGGCGGTGTGTCGGACGTGACGTACGACAGCGCCAACGCAGAAGAGGTGCAGGTGCTGATTTCCGGCGGCCTCGGTGAAGCTGAGACCGGCGGGCCGAGCATCAACATCGTTCCGAAGTCGGGCGGAAACATGTTCCGCGGTTCCGCGTTCTACAGCACGTCTGGCGACTGGGCGACGTCGAACAACGTGGACGATGAGCTGCGCGCCGTTGGGATCACGCAGCCGCCGACCCTCCGTACGAACTGGGACACGAGCGCCAGCCTTGGTGGCCCTATCCTGCGCGATCGCCTCTGGTTTTTTGGCAACGTACGCGGCTGGGCCAACGCCTCGGTTGTGGACGGGATCGTCGCGAACCGCTTTCTCGGCGACGCCTCGCACTGGGACTACGCGGCCGATAGCTCGGTCGAGTCGCGCGTGGCGGAGTCGCGGAAGATCGTCGCCGGGCGCCTCACTGCTCAGATCACTGCGCGGAACCGTGTGACCTTCTCGCACGATTACCAGCGGCGGTGTGGCGGCTCGTCACTGAAGCCAGGCGGAGATGGCTGCCGACAGGCGGGTGACGGTTGGGTGGCGAGCGGCCGTACGTTCGGCGCCGATACCGTGTCCCCGGAAACATTTCCCGGATACCACAACTTCCCGTACAACACGACGCAGGCCACGTATTCATCTCCGATCAGCAGCCGCACGCTGATCGAAGCGGGCTACTCGCGATTCAAGTATGGCTACGCGCGATTCGGCATGGCGGCACCCGACGCGTTGATGGACCTGATCCCGGTGACGGAGATCACCGGTATCTACGGCCGGCCGCAATTCTCCTATCGCGGCGTCTTCGATCCGCTCGACTTCGGCTTCAACGACAACGTTGCGACAAATTCCTCGTGGCGCGCCGCGATGTCGTATGTCACCGGCGCGCACAACGTGAAGGTCGGCTACATGGGCCAGTTCCAGGAAGTGCACAACGGCCGCGTGCCGAACCATACGCAGCTCCGCTATACGTTCAACAACGGCGTGCCGACCAACGTCTCGTATTTCCTCTCGCCGCGCTGGGATCAACACGACCGTACTCAGACGTTCGGCCTATTCGCACAGGATCAGTGGACCGTCGGGCGCATGACGCTACAGGGCGGCGTTCGGTACGACCGCGCTTGGAGCTGGGCGCCGGCTGAGGGCAACGGCACGACCGGCACTTCCAAATTCAACCCACGGCCGATTTCGTTCGATCGGACTGTCAGCGTTCGCGGCTACAACGACATCACCCCGCGTGTGGGGATGGCCTACGACATCTTTGGCAACGGCAAAACGGCTTTGAAAGTGAACTTCGGCAAGTATGTCGAAGCAGCGACGGCCGATGTCATCTACAGCTCCAACAATCCGGCAGCGCGCATTATCACGCGTATCGGTTCGGGACCGGCTGCTGCAGCGCGCGGCTGGACTGACGGCAACGCTAACTATGTTGTCGATTGCGATCTGCTGAACTCAGCGGCGCAGAACAACCTCGCGACGGGCGGCGATCTCTGCGCGGCGGTTGGCGGCGTCGGCCTGAATTTCGGGAACGCCAATCCGAATACCACCGTCATCAATCCGGAGATTCTCGGCGGCTGGGGCGTGCGACCCTACGACTGGCAGATCGGCGCGTCGGTGCAGCACGAGCTCGTGCCGCGGCTCTCTGTCGAGGCGGGCTACAACCGCCGCTGGTGGGGGAACTTCTTCGTGACCGACAACACGCTGACCACTGCTGCGGATTACGAGACCTTTAATATTGTCATTCCGCAGCACGACAACTTACCGGACGGCGGCAGCAATGCGCCGTACGTCGCGATCACGCCGGCGGCGGCCGCGCGGGGCGCGCAAAGCTTCATGACGAGCGAGACCGACTATGGCGACGCGCGCACCGCGTACTGGCACGGTGTGGACTTCACAGCGACGGCACGCTTGACCAACGGCCTCACCCTGCAGGGCGGCACCAGCACTGGGCACGCCGTGCGCGATAACTGTGCGGTCACCAGTGCGCTTCCGGAGCTGTTGCTGGTGGCGAACGTCAATCAGCGCGTCGATTCGTGCGATGTCTCCGAGAAATGGACGACATCGTTCAGGGGCCTCGCGTCGTACTCGATCCCGAAGATCGACGTGCTCGTCAGCACGAGCATGCGGTCGCTCGCCACGATTCCAGGTGGCGGCGTTGCCACCAGCGGCACGTCGCTGGCTGCCAACTACGTCGTGCCGAACAGCGTCATCGTGGCGTCGCTCGGGCGGCTTCCCGCGAACGCGCTCCCGACCGGAACGACCAGCTTGAACGTGCTCAATCCGGGAGAGCTCTACACACTGCGCCGCTTCAACATCGTCGACATGCGCTTCGCGAAGATCCTTCGCTTCGCGGACAGGCGGCTGGACGTTGGCATCGACTTGTACAACCTGTTCAACGCGAACTTTACGACTGGGTATCAGCAGACGTACGAGCAGCGGACCAACGGCGCCGCGTGGCTGACGCCGACCGCTATCGCGGCGCCGCGTCTCGCGCGGTTCCACGCGACGTTCAACTTCTAACCACCGATTGGGCTGGGCCCGGAAGGGCCCGGCCCTCGACCTGCCTGCCGGGAAGACTCAACATCGACAGAGAGTTGCGATCGTAACTCGCGCCAAATTGTGAAACTCGCCGGCCACGGCCCGTCGTGGAATTCGCGCCAAATTGCGAACTTGCCGGCCACGGCCCGTCGCGGGCTTCAGACTGCTGCCAGTTCTCACAGTCGCTGACCCAGGTTCGTTTCGTATGCCGTGCACTTGCTCTCGGCGCGACCAGGCCAGACTCTTGTCTCCGCCGCCCCAGATTTGTGATTCGTACTTCGCGCCAACGAAGCCAATTTCCTGGTACGCGGGTTGCTCCCCAGCCGCCTTGGATGAAGCCGCGGCCCTACATCCGATCGAGTGGTGTCACCGACTCGGGGCGCGCGAGCGCCCGACGGGCGATTGACCGTTGCCAGGCCCTGCTTGCCGAGCGCGGAAACGTCTCGGGGGCCAGTCTTGCCAACGAAGCCCTCGAGGCGTACCAGGCCTTGAGCGACGACGGCCTTGCCACGTTTTTTGACTTCCTTGCCCGGCGCAGTACTCCAGACACGGAGGTGCTCGAGCGTTGTGAAGCCGCGTATCGCGCGCGCCCATCCCACGCCACGCTCATTCAGCTGCAGCAGGCTGTCGAATCGCCGTGCCAGGAACTGTTTCGGCGCTTGAATCTTGCCCACGGCGGAACCGCCGCGCTCATCGAAATGCGAGCTCGGCTCTTGCGCGGCGTGAGCGAGACCCCCGCGTGGGCCGCTGTCGAGGCCAGCCTCGCGTCGCTTCTCTCGTGCTGGTTCAACGGCGGTTTCCTCGAGCTCCGCAGAATCAACAGGCGTACGCCAGCCACTGTCCTCGAGAACCTGATGAAGTACGAGGCGGTGCACCACATGCGCGATTGGCGCGACCTCCAACGCCGGTTGCAAGCCGACCGCCGCTGCTTTGCGCTCTTCCACCCGGCGTTGCCCGACGAGCCCGTCGTCTTCACCGAGCTCGCGCTGACGTCGGGACTGAGCGCGTGCGTGCAGCCGCTGCTCGATCCCGACTCGCCGGTTCTCAATCCGTCGTCGAGCGATTGCGCGCTCTTCTACTCGATCTCGAGCTGCCACGAGGGCCTTCGTGGAGTGCCGTTCGGCAACGCGCTCATCAGGCGTGTCATCGACTCGCTGACAGAGGAGTTCCCTCGACTCACGACGTTTGCAACGCTGTCGCCAGTGCCCGGGTTTCGAAGGTGGCTGAATTCCTTAGAGCAGGATCGCGCTCGACCGCGCAACGGCGTAGGTCACCTCGTCTCCGAACTGGACGCGTTGAACTGGGCTGCCGACGTGGCGCGATCCGCGAGGCTGGAAAGAGAGCTCGTTCCGCTCTGTGCCTTTTACCTGCTGCGGGCCAAGCGCGGCGAGGAGCCTGCCGATCCCGTGGCGCGCTTCCATCTTGGCAACGGCGCGCGGCTCGAACGGCTCAACTGGTTGGGTGATTGCTCCGAGGCCGGCCTCCATCGTTCTGCCGGGTTTACCGTCAACTACCTGTACCAACTCTCAGACATCGAGCGGAATCACCGCGCGTACGTCATGAGTCATAGAGCGACTGCGCGCCGGCGGCTCGAGTCGCTCGCCCGTCAAGCCGCGGCCCATCTGACTGAAGCCATTCCCGCCTAGTAGGGTAGGATTCGCACATGCCACTCAAATTTGTATGTGCGGGCGTGATGGGCCTTTTCTGCCTCGTAGTTGCTCAGGGACATGCGCAGGTCCCGGCGAGCGGCCAATCGCAAAGCTCGACGCCCCGCCGCGCTGGAAACGCGCGCGACGGCGACGCGCCGCCGACGCTCGATCAGATGCAGCGCGCCATCTCGCGTCTGCGGGGTGGCCGAATCCAGCGGCCAACCTCCTACGAGGCCTTGACGCCCGAGCAGAAGAACTACGTGCGAGGCATTCTGAGTGGACCACGCGCCGACATCAGCGGCCCGTTAGCTGTGATGCTCGTAAGCCCGGCGCTCGGCGACCTGACACAACGCGCAATGGCCTTCGCGCGCTTTTCCGGACGTGACGGTTTCTCGAGCGTCTCGCCAAAGTACAGCGAGCTCGGCATTCTGCTGGTTGCTCGGCATTGGACGTCTGAGTACGTCTGGAACGCACACCACCGATACGCGGTCAACGTTGGTGTTCCAGCTGATGTCGTCGAAGCAATCCGTCTTGGTACGCGCCCGACGACCATGGCGACCGATCTCGCAGCGGTCTACGACTTCGCGAACGAATTCCTCACCACAAAGAAGGTGAGCGACCAGACGTTCAAGGCGGCGCAGGCCGTGCTGGGCGGCGACAAGGGTCTGGTGGAACTCACAGGTACGATGGGCCTGTACCAGATTTCATCGATGATGGCGGTGCTCGATCAGACGCCGTTGGCCGAAGGGGCCTCAGCGCTGCTTCCGCCCCTCGCCCGCTGACCAGAGATCCCTATTTAGGGAGTCCTTTGGCGATCTTCGCCTTCCAACGCTCGAGTGCCTGCGGCCCGATACTGCCCGCGTCGTTCGGAAGCGTATACGTGCCGTCGGCGTGCTGCACGAACTTCAGGATGGCACCCTTGCGGCCGTCTTTGAGCGGACCACCTGCCACTTTCACTTTCTCGCCGACCTTGTAAGTGTTAACGGTGATCTTCAAGGGGACGAGCGCGGCAGCGGCAGCCGCCTCGAACGACCAGTCGGTTTGCGTGCCATCGGGGTTCGTGACCGTGATCGTCAGCCAGGAGTGCGGGTTCGCGAGGTTCCACTCCTTGACGACGCCATCGAGAACGATTTCCGCTTCGGGCGTGACATCGAACATGTTGAAGGAGTGATGCGCGAAAACAGATGTGGAGACAGTCAATGCCGCAGTGAGAACGAGGACCGTTAGGCTGAAGGGTCTATGCATGACGTGGGCTCCCGGTGAGCGCGTTAGCGGGGCGCGACCGCGTCCACGGGTCGCGTCACTTCGGTCTGGGGCTTCTTGTAGCCGGCTTCGCCCGGAAGGACTGAGGTCGTCCGGCCGTTGCTGTCGCGAACGTCGTTGCTCGTGAGCGCGCAATCCCAGTAGCGAAACCGGTGCTCGTAGTTCGCCTTGACGTACGACATCGCGACATTCCACGGCGCCGTCAAGCCGACGCGGTCGTACATGGTCGCCTGCACCACGATGCGATCAGGTCGGCCGTTTGTTCCTTTGACGCGCTGCCACACCTCGACGCCTTCGAGTGCCGCGCTGTTGTCGGGATACCCGCGCAGATAATCCGCCGCTTTCACGCCCATCGTCCAGATCACGAGCTTGTCGCCATCCCAGAAGCCGATGGAGTCGCCAAGCCACGTGTTGCCTTCGGGTGTGTCGTGAGGCCGTCCATCGGTGTAGACGCGCCGCGTCTCGTTCATGAACTCCTGATGGAGCCACGCCTGATTCGGGCTGAGCGCGAACTCCTTGTGGTACGGCTCGACGAGCCACCGAGGATATGCGGACGGCTCACAGTGGGTGAGCCGGTCGTAATACACCTCGCCAAGCTCTCGTTCCTCTTTCTGCTTCTGCTCGTAGCGCGCGCGGTACGCCTGCGAGAGAGGAGCATTCACGGGATGATTCATGCTCATCGTGGCGATGCCGGACTGCCAGATACCAGACCAATCCGGCAGTGAGGTGACCGAGTGCTTCGTGCCGCCCTTGGCCCTGTCGAGCAGAAACTTATAGTGCTCTTCGGCAGACAAAAACTGCTTGGGCGGGGGCACGACAACCTCCGATGCCGTCGGCACGAGGCGGGACTGCGCATGTGCCTGCTGAACGAAGCCGACCGCGAGGGACACAAAGAGAACGGCCACTACCAACGTCGTGCTACGAGGTGTCATGTCTCCTCCCTGGCGAGTCAGAGCACCGCCGGTTTGGGCGGGTCTGCGCCCCTAGGCGAGCCCGGCCTTGTAGAGCGCCACGAGCTTGCCCCATGCACGCTCAGCGGCTTCCTTGTTGTAGATCGGCATCCCGTTGGGCTGTAACGGCATGTCGGGCACACACCAGCCGTGTTGCGCCGTCGTGTACACCTCGATCTCGGCCGGCACCTTCGCGTCGGCAAACGCCTGCTTCAGCGTGTCCTTCGCCGTCGGCTGCTGCATGTCGTCATTGGCCGCGACGCCAAAGTACATGCGGGCCTTGATCTTCGGCGCCAGCAGGTGCGGGCTCGTGGGCTGAGTCGTCACCAGGTTGCCGCCGTGGAAGGATGCGGCAGCGCCCACGCGGTTTGGCACAGCGGCCGCCGTCCTGACGATGAGCGGGCCGCCCATGCAGTAGCCCTGCGTGCCGACCTTCTTGTTGCGATCCACCTGTCGCTGCGCATCGAGGAACGCGATGAAGGCGACGGCGTCGCGCTCGGCAGCACCGGCTTCGTTGAGCGGTCCCATTAGCGGCCCCAGCTTGGCGCGGTCCGTCGGGTTGCCGAAGTCGAACTTCGATGCGTCCTCGAAGACCGGTGCCTTGGCCGTGCGATAGAACGGGTTCGGTACCAGCACCGAGTAGCCATCGGCGGCCAGGCGCTTGGCGATGTTACGCATTGACGGCCGCAGGCCGAACGCGTCAGGCCAGACGAGGACACCCGGGTGCGTCCCTGTGGCTGGGTGGATGAACGCGGCATCGCATGTGCCGTCCGGCGTCTTGATCTCGACGTTCGTCTCAACCACCTGCGACTGCGCGTCGGCCGCGTTTGTGCCTGCGCCAACGGCGATCCCAGCCGCAATCGATATCCTCACGAAGTCGCGTCGTGAGATGTCATCGGACGCCTGGTCCTCTGGATCGTGTGGGTCTGCCATGGACGTGACTCCTCTCCCTGGGTATCGCGATGTACTAGCCGCGTTGAAGCGATGATGATACTCCCCTGCGACGCAATGCGTCGCCGATCACCATTCTGGAAATCGGAAAGACGATCCGACGTGCGATTGACTTTGATCACACCTCGTGAACAGAATTGCGCTCCAATCTTAGAGAATTGCTGCGCTGTTTCACGACACCGTAGCGCGGGGGCTTCAGCCCTCGCGTCGCAAACGCGCAGGCTGAAGCCTGCGCGCTACGAACGCATGAAGGGCGACCACGAGGCGCGGGACCGTAGACCGCAGCGGGGATAGACGATGAGACGAATGGTCGGGCACCGCGGCGTGCCGGCGACGGTCTGGTCAATGGCCGTGGTTGTGGTCCTGGTGCTGGCGGGCTGGGCGCCGCGAGCGGTCGCCCAGCAAGCGGCCGGCGGCGATCCCGAGGTCCTGCAGATCCGGCCGAACTTCTACGTGATCGCAGGCGCTGGCGGCAACATCGTCATGCAGACCGGACCCGAGGGCGTCATCCTGGTCGACTCTGGGTCCACTGACATGTCGGACAAGGTCCTGGCCGCGATCAGGCGAATCACAACGCTGCCCATTCGCTACATCATCAACACGAGTATGGACGCCGACCACGTCGGCGGAAACGAGAAGCTGTCGAAGGCCGGGCTCACCATCCTGGCGGGTGCCATCGCGGCCGGTGCCGGGCTGAGCGACGAACTGGTGACCAACGCCGGCGGCGCAAGCGTGCTCGCGCATGAAAATGTGCTGACGCGGATGTCGGCTCCGACAGGTCAGCAGTCACCGGCCCCCTTCGAGCTGTGGCCCACGAAGACCTTCGCCTTCAGGTCGTACTCGATGTACCTTAACGGCGAGGGCATTCAGGTCATTCATCAACCCGCCGCGCATACCGATGGCGACACCATCGTCTTCTTCCGGCGCGGTGACGTCATCGCGACAGGCGATCTCATCGACACGACTCGGTTTCCTGTCATCGACGTGAAAAGAGGCGGCAGCGTTCAAGGGGAGATCGATGCGCTGAACCGCCTGATGGATCTGAGCATCCATAATCTTCCGCTGCAGTGGTACTCCGATCGTACTTTCCTCGTACCAGGGCATGGCCACGTGTACGACAAGCTGGATCTGCTGGAGTACCGCGACGCGATCACGATCGTGCGCGACAGGGTTCAGGACCTCATCGATCAGGGGAAGACGCTCGGCCAAGTCAAGGTGGCAAACCCTACGTTGGGATACCGGAGCCAGTATGGAGCCGACTCCGGCCCATGGACGACGGACATGTTCGTCGAGGTGGTTTACAACGAGCTCGCCGCGAAGAAGGGGAAGAAGTGATGAGGCGCGTCTTGTTGGCGGTCGCCTGGGCGCTCATCGGTCTCGTACTCGTAGGGCCCACCTTTCCGGATGGGCCCGGTTGGGCGCAGCTCGAGGCCCAGCGCGGGAACGCCCAGACTCCTGCCGCTTCGCCGAGGGCTGCCGCACCGATCGATCTGACGGGCTACTGGGTGTCGATCGTCACGCAGGACTGGCGCTGGCGCATGGTCACGCCTGCCAAGGGCGACTATCTGGGTATCCCGATGAACATCGAGGCCAAGAAGGTCGCCGACGCGTGGGATCCGTCCAAAGACGAAGCGTCAGGTGAACAGTGCAAGTCGTATGGCGCTCCGGCGCTGATGAGTGTTCCCGGTCGTCTGCATATCACCTGGCAGGACGACGGCGCGCTCAAAGTCGATACCGATGCCGGCATGCAGACGCGCCTCTTCCGCTTTGGCGACACGCAGACCGCACGGGGAGCGGCGCGAACCTGGCAGGGCGTGTCAGCGGCGCAGTGGCAGATGTCGCGACCAACTGGCGGGTTCGCCTCTCTGCTCGTTCGGCCCTCACCGCGAGCCGCAGGCGATGCACCACCGATTCCAAGAAGTGGATCGCTCAAGGTCGTGACGACAAATTTGCGGCCGGGATATTTGCGGAAGAACGGCGTTCCCTACAGCGCGAACGCCGTCCTGACCGAGTACTGGGATTCCTACAAGCGCCCAAACGGAGAGGAATGGCTCACGATCACGACACACATAGAGGATCCGCAGTACCTGCGTGAGCCGCGCCTTGTCGCGCTTCCGTTCAAGAAAGAACCCAATGGCGCCAAGTGGGATCCCACTCCGTGCTCGTCTAGGTGGTAGGTGGTAGCCGGTAGCCAGTAGGGGAAAGAACATCTCATGACGCAGAACAAGCTGAGCTCTGTCGCGTTCGCGGCATTGATCCTCGCCGTCGTACTGTCGGCGGTTCCCCTGTTTGCCCAAGTCGATATCTCGGGATGGTGGACAAGGCGAGGCCAGACGGATAACAGCTACTCCCGGGAGCCGGTCGATCTCCTGGGCATGCCCTTGAGCGAGGATGGACGCGCCAAGGCCCTGAGCTACAACATCGCCTCGCTTTCGCAGACCGAACGACAGTGCCAGATGTACACGCCGTTCTATGCGTTTACCGGCCCGTTCGGCCTACAGATAACGAGCGAGCCCGACCCGATCACGCAGAAGCTGGTCGCCTGGAAAATCGCCGGGTGGATCGACCGTGACGTGACGATGATCTGGATGGACGGGCGGCCGAAGCCGTCTCAGTACGCGCCCCACACCCACGGCGGTTTTACGACCGGCTCGTGGGAAGGGGAGGCGCTCACCGCCGTGACGACCCAGTTCAAGCTTGGCGACATGAAGCGTCATCGTGGCATGAGCAGCGATCGGGCGACGCTCACGTACCGCTTCAACAGGCACGGCGATATCCTGACGGTCACCGGCATTCTCGAAGACCCGGTCTATCTGGCCGAGCCCTACGTGCTCACCGAGTCCTTCAAGTTGGATCAGAACGCGAATCTTTTCCCGCTGACCGCGTGCGAGCCCATTGAAGAGTTGCCGTATCTGCACGAAAACCCGGGCGTCGTTCCGCACTACTTGCCAGGGAAGAATCCGTTCATCAACGAAGTGACCGAGAAGCACAACATCCCGCTCGAGGCCGTCCTGGGCGGACCCGAAACGATGTATCCGGAGTTCCGGAAGAAGCTGAGGGACAAGTACGTGCTTCCTCCGCCCTGCACGCAAGGCTGCGGCGGTCCTCCCGCTCCTCCGGCGCCGCCGCAGGCAACTCCCCCGGCAGCCGGCAGGGGAGCGGCGCTGCGACAGTAGTGGCTCAGGGCTCAGGGCTCAGGGCTTAGGGCTTAGGGCTTAGGGCTCAGGGCTTAGGCAGGGCTTAAGCTTTGCGGCCTAAGCCTTAAGCCCTAAGCCTTGAGCCCTGAGCCCTAAGCCCTGAGCCCTATCGTGCGCGCGGCGGCGTTGGAAAGCCGTTGTGGTACAGCGACTGATAGCGAATCGAGGTGCCCTTCTCGTCGATGAATCCAAGAGATTGCTGAAACAAGCCCGGCTCCGGATAGCCGGCCGGCACCGTGGCCTCACCGATGTAGAGCTTGCTCTCGTGCATGAGGACTGACACGAACGTCCGAGACTTGTCGGGGTTGGTCAGCTGCAGCATGTGCCCTTCAATCTGGTCGATGTTCGTCCAGACCAGTTCCGTCACCTTAGTGTCCCGCTGCATGAATTGCCATGTCGCGTAGATGATCGCGCCTGCGACGTCGGCCTTCCAATATCCCGCACCGGTGGAACTTCCGGGATTCGCCCCCCCGAGGCAAGTCTCGGCGCCCGCGGGACATGATTTGGCTTTCTCTGTGAGAATCGTCTCGATCTGGCGGTAGTCGACCACCGTCAAGGAGAAGCGACTCGCGCCGAGGGTGGCGCTGTATACGCGCGCCGGTAGAACGGCGCCGAATTGCGACTTGTAAGTAGTTTCGGTCACCTGTGGAGAGCCAGGAAAATTGGCTGTGAACCGATCGTCCCTGCTCAGGAACTCGGTCCATTCCTGGGCGAAGGCATTCCCCGATGCGGCCAGCACCATCATTGCCGCCACGACTGCCCGCATGACCCGTCCGCGCGCTGTCATTGAAGCTGTCAGATAGTACTGCCTTCGACGCTCTCGGAACAGTCGGCTCGTTGAAGCCGTAATACCCAGCAGTCACCCGCTCGAACGGAGGGACCTGCGCGATGAACACACACGCCACGAGACGTTTACCGGCTCTAGCTTTCCTGGCTGCCATGCCGTTTCTCGCCGCTTGCTCGGTCAACGTCCACAAGGACGAGGGCACTCGGAAAGCCGACGTCGACATTCGCACACCCCTTGGCACCGTGTCCGTCCATACCGACGAGAACGCGCCGACGACGGGCCTGGCGGTCCATCCCGGCGCGCGACCGTTACGTGATGACAAAGATCCCCCGGGCGCGAACGTCAACATCGACACCGCGCTCTTCGGCGTCAAGGTGGCGGCCTCGAAGTTCGAGGATGACGCTCCCCCGCAAGCGATCATCGACTACTACAAAGGTGAGATGAAAACCTACGGAAGCGTTCTCGAGTGCCGGGGCAACATCGACTTCCGAGGTCGGTCGGGCGCGAAGCAGCCGAGGTGCAAGGAAGGCTTCTTTTCACGCGACGTCCAGCTCGTCGTTGGTACTGAAGACCACCATCGCATCGTAGTGGTCAAACCTCGAGGCGCTGGCTCAGAGTTCGCCGTCGTCCATATCCAGGCGCGAGTCCAAGGATGAGGGAGAATGGGTTCCTCTTTACCCGGAGGAACCTTCATGTCGAGCCATCGAGTTGGGTCAGCGATCATCACCGGCGTGTTGGGTCTCGTTGCAGGACTCATCCTCGCTCCGGGCCCTGCGCCCGCGCAGGGGCAGGCTTCGCCGGCTGCGGGGTTCGCCGCCGTCGCCGGTCAGCGCGGTGGCCAGGACCACACCGGCCCTTATGACGTCGCCGCCGACTGGCCGAAGCCGTTGTCGCAGCTCCCCGGTCACGAGAAGTGGACGTGGGGCGCTGTCCAGGGCATCTTCGCGGAGAGTTCTAACCGCGTCTTCATCCTGATGCGTGGCGAGCTGCCAAAGCTCGCACGTCCGGACGAAGTTCCTTACCCGTCCGTCGGACCGAGTCTCTCGTTTCCCGTGTCGCAGACGCCATTCCGCAACGCGTCGGTCGGCCCGGTAAGCAGCCCTGGCAATTCCGGCAGCGACGGCTGGAACGGTTGGAAGGGAAAGATGGGCGTGGACGCGAGGTGGGAACACACCCTGCTTGTCGTCGATGCCAACGGCACCATCACCGAGCAGTGGACCCAGTGGGACGACATCATGCGGCGTCCGCACTCCGTGGCGATCAACCCATACGACCCGCAAAAGCATGTCTGGGTTGTGGACGATCGCCAGCACGCTGTCTACAAATTCACCAACGATGGTAAGCAGCTCGTGCAGACGCTCGGCGTTCGCGGCGTGCCAGGCACCGACGCGTCGCACTTCAACCGTCCTACGTTTCTCGCGTGGCTCCCTGATAGCACGCTGTACGTCGCGGACGGCTACGCCAACACTCGCGTCGTCAAGTTCGATAAGGACGGAAAGTACCTGATGGCATGGGGTGAGAAGGGCACGCCGGGCAACGACACACGGCCGTCCACCTTCGACGCAGTGCACGGCGTCGTTGTCGATCCGGACACGCGCCGCGTCTACGTGACCGACCGCTCCTCGCATCGCATCCAGGCCTTCGACGAAAACGGCAAGTACCTCGATCAGTTCAGCACCGGCGTTCCGTCCACGCCGCAGGTGTTATTCATGTCGGCCGACAAGCACCTGTGGATCGCCGACAACACGACGTCGAAGATCGTGAAGTACGACCTCAAAGGGCAGTACCTGTACTCGTGGGGCAGTCAGGGCGAGTGGCCGGGCGCGATGTGGAACGTCCACGGGATGAGCGTGGACCAGCAGGGCAACCTGTACCTCGCCGAGGTCAACAATGGCCGGCCGCAGAAGTTCCGTCCACGAGCGGGTGCGAACCCGGCCTTCGTTGTCGGACAACCAGTTCGATCGACGTCGAGATAACAGTCCCAATGACGCAGGTGTTGAGCACGTTGAAAAGAAGATTGCGCACGGCCGTTAACGCCCTACGCGGTCAGGCGTCGCAGGAGGAGATGAAGGTCGCGTTCGAGCGAGCGACCGCGCACATCAGCAAAGCGGTTTCCGAAGAGGTCAGGCACCTCGACGCGGTCCAAGCAAAACGGCTAGGCCGATTGGACGACCGGCTCGATGCGTTGCGCAAGCGCATCGATGAACTCGAACGGCCGATTCGAAGCCTCGACGAACAGCATGCCGCACTTCGTATCGCGGTGCGCGGCCTGGCGTCCGCTGTATCCGCGGGATCGGAAGCGGTCCGCGGTCCCGTCATGCCAGTGTCGGCGAAGGACGACCACCCTCCGCCCGCAGGGACCCCCTCCGGTGCATCGGTCACGATGCTCGATGTCCGACAGTGCCCCATGTGTGCCCACGTCAATCGAACACCGGTGTGCGAGTACAACCGCCTGATCCTTTTGGACACCGACACCGACGAAGCTGTCAAGCGATACGACTACTCCATGTGTCATGCGTGTGGGCTGGTCTATGCGACACACCGACCGTGCGGGCCAACGCTGACGGATCTCATGCTGCGGTTTGACGACAACCTCGGTCGGTCGCAGCGTCCTCGCACGACCCCGCACGCCGTGCTGAACCCTCTGCCGCTAACCGACAAGGACCGGAACGCGCTTCGTTCCAGGGCTGCAAGGGGGGTGTTCGTGTCCGAGCATCTCGGGCTGCCGGTCACGTCCTATCTGTCTGGGGCGCAGCGTGACCGCTTGGCCAACAGCGCACACGTGGAGTTGCTCGGCTCCTTGCTTGATTTGAAAGGTGCGCGCGTGCTGGAGCTGCGGCCCAGGCTTGGCTCGATCCTGGCAGGCCTTCAGCGGCTCCATGGCGCGGACGTGTACGCGCTGCCACTGTTCGAGTCTCAGCAGTTCCTGATAGAGGAACTTTATGGGATCAAGTCGCCACATCTGTTGAACCTCGATGAGTTTGAGGTCCCGTTCGAGGGGACATTCGATCTCATCGTGGCGAACCACGTTTTCACCCACGCAGTGAGGCCTGGGGATCTGTTCCGATGCCTTCGGAGTCGCCTGAGACCGGGCGGACACGTGTATCTGTACAACGAGGGGGAAGATGCGGAGTTTTTGAAGGAGGGGAAGTCCATGATCAACACCCTCAATCCCTTCCACCTTCAAGCGTTCGACGGAGCGGTTTTGTCCAGGTCGCTTGCTGCCATCGGACTCGAGACCGTGTTCAGCGGGCACCACGATGGGCTTGTTTGCCTCTTGCGTGCTGGACCGCCCGCCCCGCCTCAGATGGACCCAGGGGAGCTGACCAATCGAATCAGTCAGTACCTGCGCGCTAGAGACTCGGCGATTCTTCGGCTACCTGAGTCGGAGCGCGGTCGGTACAAATCGGAGTGGAGCGCGGTGCTTGAACGGGCTGTCGCTGCTGGAGTCGCTCAGATTGACGACAAGGGACGCCTCAGGCTCTCACGATGAAACTTCGGGAATTGCCCGTCGATCCCGTAGCTCGGGGGCTTGAGTAGATGAAACACCGTAGCGCGGGGGCTTGAGCCCCCGCGTCGCGGGTACCCGCGCAGGCTCAAGCCTGCGCGCCACGAAGCCGGCCGCAGCACGAGCGTTGCCCAGTAGACTGCTAGAATGACGTTTCGGATTTCGGCGCGCGGCTATCTGAAAGAGACGTTCGTATGAACTCACGATTTGCTGCGTCGATTGGTGCGGCGGTCCTGATGACTGTGCTGACGGTGGTTCAAATCGCCGCGCAGGCTCCCTCGAGTGCCAGAACGACGGTTGCGGCGGACGCGTGGAGTCCACCGAAGACTACGTGGGGGGATCCCGACCTGCAAGGGAGCTGGCCGACGGCGAGTCTCGTTGGGACGCCGTTTGAACGGCCCACGCAGTTTGGTGAGCGGAGGCTCCTCACGGACGAAGAGTTCGCCGCACGCCAAAAGCAATTCGCAGACGAGGCGGAGCGAGTGAGAAGTACCACGGAGAGCGGGGCCGACGCCGACGATGGCACAGGCCCTCCCGCGCACTGGGGCGAGGGAGCGTTGCGCAAGGCATCGCGGCAGACGTCGTTGATCGTGGATCCGTCGAATGGGCGGCTCCCGCCGTACACACCATGGGGGCAGCTGAGGGCCGCAAACAATGGGACAACCGGCCCCACTGTCGCGCTGGAGCACAGCTCCTGGCGAAACAGCTTCAGCAGTGGTCCCTGGAACGGCGCACAAGATTTCGGCCCCTACGACCGATGCGTCTCGCGTGGTCTGCTCGCGTCGATGTTTCCGTCCGGCTATAGCAACGGTAATCAGATCGTGCAAGCGCCTGGGTTTGTCGTCATTCGCCACGAGATGATCCACGAGACGCGGATCATTCCCATCGACGGCCGAGCGCACGTCTCCTCTGCGATCCGGGGATACATGGGCGATTCCCGTGGCCGCTGGGAGGGCAACACCCTGGTTGTCGAAACCACCAACTTCAACGGCAAGTTTGGCGCCCGGCGCAACGGCAGCGACATTCCGCTGAGCGACGCGCTTCACGTGGTTGAACGCTTTACACGCACCGATCCCGAAACGTTGTTGTACGAAGTGACGGTCGACGATCCGAAGACCTGGACCAGGCCCTGGACTGTCGCGTATCCGCTCAAGCAGGACTTTGAATATGGCCTGCTCGAATACGCGTGCCATGAAGGCAATCACTACGCCATGAGCAACATGCTGAGCGGGGCGCGTGCGGCCGAAAGGGCTGCGGCTGAAAAGAAATAGGCCGTCAGTGCCGGTCGAGCGTTCCAACTTGTTTGTCGGTGCAATGCCGTATCGATTGTCGGTGGGATTCCGCATTTCTTGTCAGTGCGAGACTGCATCGCGATCGGTGCGAGACTGCTCTTGGTCGGTGCGATGATCGCATGATGAAACCAGCCGACTGCATCCTGGTCAGTGGCTGCGCGCCACGGGCCGAGAAGATCGACCGTCACCGCTCCGCCCGGATGCTGATGGTGCGTGCGCTTTCGTCCCGAAAACACCTGATACAGGAACGCACTTGGGCCAGGTCGTAACCTTCAGCATTGGCGCGACTTCTCGCACCCAGATAGGGATTACGGCACGTTCGACGCAGGCCCGTAGTGGGGCTCAGCACTATGAATGGAGTCGATCAGGTCCGGAAGCACGCGGAGAGGAAGCATCAGAGCGGGTCGAGGTTGCCCGAGTGCCCGTTAAGCGACCTGGCCGGGCGCCGCGGGGCTTCCCTCGCCCCTCGGACAGCGTGTCCGTCGCCACAGTCATCTCGACGGGGTCAGTCCCGAACGTTCGAGGCGGCTCATAAGTCACGGCGACGAGGTCTCCACTGAATCTGTTTCGGCTTGTTCCCCGCCGCCTGCACCACGGTGGGCCGTTCGAGGAGTCGAGGCAGGTTCAGGATGCGATACCGTCCGAGCGACGCTAAGATTCCCACATCATGCGGATGGCTCTTCGCGCGTCGCTCCTCGTCGTGCTCTGCGCCACGGCTGCGGACGCGCAGTGGCTCAAGTATCCGACGCCGGGCATTCCTCGACTGCCGGATGGCAAACCGAATCTCGAGGCGCCGGCGCAACGAACCGCCGACGGGAAACCGGACTTCTCCGGGCTGTGGCGCAACGACGGCGGCGATCGTCTGTACAACAACCTCCTTCCGGACGTGCAGCCTGGCGACGTGGCGCCCTGGGCCGACGCGCTCTACCGCAAGCGCCGGCTCGACGTCGGGAAGGACAGCATGGAGACGCTGTGCCAGCCGCTGGGTCCGGCGTACCTGACCACCCGCTTCAGGTTCTTCCGCATCGTCCAGACGCCCACCTTCGTCACGATCCAGTTCGACGACGGCATGCACCGGGACGTCTTCATGGACGGCCGGATGCTCGAACTGGATCCGAATCCGACGTGGATGGGCTATTCGGTCGGGCAGTGGGACGGCGACGTCCTGGTGATCGAGAGCAACGGCTACAACGATCGCACATGGCTCGATTGGGAGGGCCACCCGCACACCGAGGCGATGCGGATCACCGAACGGTACACCCGCCGGAACTTCGGCAACATCGACGTCAAGGTGACGATCGTCGATCCCAAGGCGTACCCGAAGCCGATCACGTTCGCAATGCCGATCAAGCTGCAGGCCGACACCGAGATGCTCGAACTCGTGTGCGACAACAACCGGAGCCGGGAGCGCATCGCGAGCAGCACCGCGGTGCAACCCGTCGAGGTCCCGGTGACCACGTTGTCGCGCTATGTCGGAATGTACGACCTGGTGGACGAAAACGACGTGAACAACAAGACGGTGGCCGCCGTCACGCTGGCCGGCCCCACGCTGTTCCTCGACTATGGCGGCAAGGGGAGAGAGGAATTGATTCCGCTGTCGCCCACGCGATTCTCGTGGTCGGGTTCAGCGCTGGAGTTCTCGACGGCGGCGAGCGGCGCGGCGACGCTGACCATCCACTACGCCGAAGGCAGCGAGGGCGGCCCCCGACGAAAGTAGGGGGGCCCCCTTCAGGCGGCCTGCCGCGCGAGACGGTGGCGCGTGAAGAACCGCCACATCAGGCGGGGTGGTATCCACTTCGGTCTTGGTCAATGTGTGGCCGAGGCTATCGATCCGACTTATCCGCACTTCAGCGTCGCCGCACCCCTCGTAGCGCATCGTCGAGAGCGGACCTCACCTGATATTGTTGTTGATTGAGTGTCCGTCCCTCCACTCGCCCCGCGTTTCAGAGGCGAACTTAGATAGCCCCCTTCAAGTCGCCCGCGCGGCCAGCGCCTGTTTCACGCGCGCAGGCGTGAACGGCACCTGGCGAAGGCGCACACCCGTGGCGTCGAAGATCGCGTTCCCGAGCGCTGCTGCAATCGGGGCCGACGCGTACTCGCCGGCTCCGGTCGCATTCTCGCCGGGCCGGTCGATGAGCACGGTCTCGATCACCGGCATCTCGGTGCCGAGCGACAGAATTGGATACGAGCGCCAGTCGACGGACGTGATTTTCTGAGCGTCCCACGTCACTTCTTCGGAGAGCGCACGGCTCATGCCCTGCAGCGCGGCGCCTTCGAGCTGGTTCCTGAGGCCGTCCGGATTGGAGATCGGGCCGCAGTCGCTCGCAATGAACAGGCGTTTCACCGCCACGGCGCCGCTTTCATGGTTGACCTCGACGTCCACGGCCATCGCCACCCACCCATTCGTGTAGATACCCGCTTCCATGCCGACGCTGGCGAACCCCCGCCCACGAGCGATGCCGCTCCGGCGGTTGCCGGGCGCCGGCGACGGCCGCGCTTCCCACCGAGCGGCTTTCGCCGCCGCATTGACGACGTCAATCAATCGCGGGTCGCGCAGGTGACGCAGGCGGTACGCAACAGGATCCGCTTTCACTCGCGCCGCGACTTCGTCCATGAACGATTCGTGCGCAAACGTGTTCTGAAGCTGGTTCGGCGCGCGTAGCGGACCGGTGAAAAATTCCGATTCCGTGCGCTTCGCGATAGCGCGCTCACTGGCGACGGTCCCTTTTCCCTCGCACGTGCCACCGACGCACCCCATGACATACGAAGGAGCATGGTTCGAATCATTGAAAGGCGCGGCCGCGGGCGTCGCCGCTCGTGGGGCAAACACCGGAGGCTGAAAGCCGACGAGCACGCCGGTGACAATGTTCCCCGGATTGCCGTTGCCGATGCGCCCGCCGCGCGTGGCGGTCCAGCTCTCATAGTCCCAGGCGACGATCGTGCCGTTGGCGTCGAGGCCGACGCGTTGGTCAATGACGAAGGGAACACCGTAGTTTTCCCACGCCATCTCGTCCTTGCGCGTGAGCTGTACTCGAACTGGCTTCCCTACGGCCTGTGACATCAGCGCCGCATCAAAAGAGACGGCGTCGACACCATTCAACCCGTAACAGCCGGATCCCCTCGTGAAGACGACGTGGATGATGTCCGGCTTGATGCCAAGGACCGTCGCGAGATTGTTTCGAAGCCCGTACACGTTCTGGGTCGCAGCCCACACGCTTACTTTGTCGGCCTGCACGTCAGCCACGGCACACGAACTTCCGATCGATGCGTGCATCTGGTAGGGATGGAGGTAGGTCGATCGCAGCACAGTGGCCGCACTCGCCAGCTTTGCATCAACGTCGCCGGAATCGACCCAGATCGTGTCCTGGGTCGGTTGGGTTCGGAGGAACTCGTAGTAGCGGCGCTGATCCGGCAGCCCTGGGCCGGGAGCCCACTCCGCTTTCAGCGTGTTCGCAATCTGGATCGCCTGCCATTGCTTTTCCGCGACGACCCCGACGAAGTTCTTCTTGACGACCACCTTGACGAATCCGGGCATGCTCCTCACCGAAGCTTCATCGACGCCGACGAGGGTCGCGCGGACGGTCGGAGGCCGGACGACCCGGCCGTGCAGCATGGCGGGCACGCGCACGTTGTGCACGTACTCGACCCGTGCGGTGATGACGCTGGGCAAATCCACGCGGGGCACCGGCTTGCCGAGCACGGTCCACTCGCTATGTGCTTTCCGCTTCGCGTTCGTGTTGAGCGGGATGTCGAATCGCTTCCCACCAATCAGCTCGCCGTACGTGACACGGCGCGACGCATCGGTCCTGCTCGTGATCACGCCGCCCGCGATCGTCAGTTGCTCGGCGGATACACCGAGACGCGTGGCGGCAAGCCGAAGGAGCGCCTCGCGCGCGGTTGCTCCCGCGAGCGCGAGGTTGGCGTTCCTGAAGTTGGTTGGATGCGACTGCGCGCCAGACGTCGTCCCTTGATCGGGTGTCAGGGCCGTATCGCACGGAATGAGCCTGACGCGGGCGAGCGGCACGCTGAGCTCTTCGGCGACGAGCTGCATCTGGGCCGTGTAGAGTCCCTGGCCGAGCTCGCACTTTCCGGTGTAGGCGATGACGGTGCCGTCGGCGGCAATCGCGATCCAGGAATCAAGCAGCGTGCGACGATCCGGCGGTGCCTGCGCGGATGTCACCGTCGGCGCCACGCCAAGCGGCCCGGCGAGCTCCGAGATCGTGAACCCGACAACAAGCGCACCGGAACCCGCGAGGAACGTCCGGCGCGAGAAACCCGCGCGCTCGAGTGCGGCAGCCGCGTCCTTCGTCAAACCCTTCATGCCGTCCTCCCTGACTGCGCGTACTTGTTGATCGCGCGAAGCATCCGCGTGTGGGTGAAGCACCGGCATAACACGCTGGACAGCGCTTGCCTGATTTGGGGTTCGGTTGCCTTCGGATTCTGATCCAGATACGCCTTGGCGGTCATGATGACGCCGCTCAAGCAGAAGCCACACTGCGCCGCCTGCTCGTCGATCAATGCCCTTTGGAGAGGGTGCGGATTCTCTGGAGTGCCGAGACCATCCAGCGTCGTGATATCAGCGCCACCGATCGTTCCGACCGGCGTGATGCACGAGCGAATCGCCTTGCCGTCCGAGATGACGGTGCAGGCTCCGCACTGACCCAGGCCGCAGCCGAACTTAGGCCCGTGCTGCTCGAGGTCGTCGCTGAGTACATACAACAGGGGGGTCGCCGGATCCAGATCCAGAGTGTGGAAACGACCGTTGACCTTCAGCTCGATCGTGGCCATAACATCCTTCCTTGCGGTGACCGCTAGTGGGTCTTGTCGGTGATGGCGACTATCTCATGAACTCGTCGTTGGCCGCGACACGGCCGTGGGCCTGGCGCAGACCAGTCCCGCGACAGCCGCTCCACGCCTACTGCAGGCGGCGATACTGACTGCTCGCATCTTGGTACGACTGTCGATAGGCCCCGCACTCCGCCCTCGCGGCTTCGCGATATTGCTCGTCGCCGAGAGGCGCTTTGCCGAACAGCTGGCCCGCGACCATCATGCACGCTTGATGGTGGTTGTAGGCATTCCAGATGTCGACATTCAGGCTCGTCAAGGCGCGGTCGTCCCACCGCTCCAGCATGTCCCGCCCTCCGGCCTTCTGTAGCAGCCTGCGGAGCTCTTGCACGGTGGCTCCCGCTTCAGCGCGCGCGTTCTCGTCGCCCGAGAGCATGTTCTCGATCTGCATTTCCAACCGGTCTAGCGTCGCCATCATTTCCCCCGCGCAGGGGAGGTATTCCTCGCGCGTGAGGCCGAACTCTTTGTACACGAGACCTTCACAGGCAGTAGCCTGACCGGCTCCGCATGCCGCTGCAAGGGGCAGGCTTAGGAGAGCCGCGCACATGAAGATCGAGCGTGACCGGGGAGAGACGTTCGAGACGATACGTGCCATGTGGAACTCTTATGCAACCACCAGCTGATCTCCCAAGAGCACGTGACGCGTTTCGCAGCGTGCACCATGATCGCCTATTTGTGTGCCCTCTAAAGCAGATCGTGATATAGACTCGACCTTCCGCTAGCGCATTCGACGCGGTTGCCGCGCTCCAGCAGTGACTCGAGAGCGGGAACACTCGAACGGCCGACCGCGACTCGGATCACGAAGGATGGTAAGAGCGCACGCGTCCTCTGTGCTCGTGCTCGCAAGTGGCGCAAACACAAAGGCACGAGCAACATCGATAATGCTGCTAGCTTTGTGTGCGAGCCTCTAAGGGGCCAGCATTGGTGAAAGGAGACGACCCATGAAGCGAGTGACTTGTCTCGTGGCGGGGCTGATGCTGTTCGCGGGGTTCGCTGCTGCTCAGGCGCCGACGGCGGGGCAGAAACAGGGCCTCGCGGCCAGCATGCAAACCGCCTACGCTACTCTCAAGGGGAACATGGCGCAGGCGGCCGAGAAGATGCCCGAGGCCAACTACAGCTTCAAACCGGGTTCCGACCCCGAACTCCGTACGTATGGACAGTGGATTGGCCACCAGGCCGACAATCAGTTCACCAACTGCGCCATCATCAAAGGAGTGTCGAACCCGAGCCCTCCCCAGAGCAATGAGAAGAAAACGAGCAAGGCAGAATTGGTTAAGGCGCTCGCGAACGCGTTCGCGTTCTGCGACGATGCGTTTTCGGCGCTGACCGACCAGAGCGCGCTGCAGCTGGTCAAACAGGGAGAGGGGGAAACCGCGCGTGGCGGGGTGGCCTCGGCGATGCTCTCGCACGGCCTCGAGTCGTACGGCATCGTCGTCGTGTACTTGCGCGCAAATGGCATCGCGCCGGCGGCCGGCGGGGGCGGTGGACGAGGCGGCCGCGGGGGGCAGTAGAGCGCCTCACTTTCCTTGCACTGTCCCGACAAGCTGAGCTACCGTGCACCCGATCGGCGCCCGCCGACGTGAAGGAGATACGATGCGCAGTCACTCGCTGGTCAGGGGGTTCGCGTTGCTGGCGACGGTTACGCTGGCGCTGCTTCATGCGTCGGCCCAAGGTCGAGGATCGACTCCAGCTCGAACTCCAGATGGAAAGCCAGACCTCGCAGGCATCTATTCGTTCAGCACTGTCACGCCCCTCCAGCGGCCGGATGCGCTCCAGGGCAAAGACACGCTCACCGACGAAGAGGCCGCCGCGTTCGAAGCGGCGGAGAACACGCGGCTCAACCGGGATCTGTTCGATCCCGAAAAGGGCCAGCCAAGCGCCGGCTATTTGCCGCGTGCCCAGGGCGGCGTGCTGTCGTACAACGAGTTCTGGTACGAGCGCGGCAACAAGCTGACCCGGGACAAGCGCACGTCGCTTATCGTCGATCCTCTGGACGGAAGAATCCCGTTCACGGATGCGGCGCGACGCAGGGTCGCAGAAATGCGGCAGCGATCGGACTCCGGTCTTGGCGACTCGTATGCAGACCGGCCCCTCGCCGACCGGTGCCTCCAAGGGTTCAACTCCGGCCCACCGATGACGCCAGGCGCGTACAACAACAACGTGCAAATCGTGCAGTCGCCGGGGGTTGTCGTGATCGTCAACGAGATGGTGCACAACGCCCGCGTCATCCCCACCGATGGGCGCCCGCACACCACGCTTCGCCAGTGGTCGGGAGACTCCCGCGGCCGGTGGGAAGGCGACACGCTCGTGGTCGAGACGATCAACTTCCGGCGCGAGACGAGCCTGCAAGGCTCCACCGCGAACACGAGGCTGGTGGAACGCTTCACGCAAGTCGACGCCGAGACGATCAAATACGAATTCACCGTCACCGATCCGATGACGTACACCCGGCCGTGGAGCGCGATGATGCCGCTGATGCGAATCCGTGAACCGCTCTTCGAGTACGCCTGCCACGAGGGGAACTACTCGCTGCGAAACATTCTCGCCGGTGCGCGCAAACAGGAGAGGGAGACGGAGAAGGCCGAACCGATCCACTAATCGGCCACCGCGGCAGAGCGCCAGGCGAACGCGCTAGTCGAACGGCGTCATAGTGCGCGCCTCTATATCCAGTTCGCAAACACCCCGAAGATCGTGCCGTGCGATCCATCCACGCGCTCCGACTGTATAGGCAGGATCGAGAGGATTCATCAGGGGCCAATCAGTCGGCGTCCAGGCGGAGTACCCGTTGAGCGTTGGCACACCGTGATGCAGCGCAATGAACATCGCATCGATTCCGTATAAGCCCCAGATGTGGAAGAACCGTGACGTGTACGCATCAGACGCGGCTTTGACAAAGAAGCTCCGACATGACGCGTCAATGTCGATCGGCGCGTCCACCCACCGTGTGAACTCGTTGGCGGAGCGCTCGTAGGAAAACACTTCGCGGTTCGGCTCCGTCACGAGAAGCGCCAACACAACGATCCCGGCCGACACTCGAAGCACCGACCGTCGCGGCAACTGCGCCAGAAACAGGCCGGTCACGAGCACGGCCGCCAGCTCGTAGGCATAGATGATCCGTTTCGGATCCCGTATTGCTGTTGATCCAGGCAGCGGCAGAAATAGCCACTTCCAAACGGAGTAGTTCCTCCCGCCCGGAAACTCCTCGAATCTGATCGCACTGAGCACGACGATCGTTGAGATGAGTAGAAACCAGAGCGCGCAAAAGCGGATTCGCATTGGAACTCTGAACCACGGCACCCAGACGAGCATGCCAAGCAGAAAGACCAGCTTGAACGTTCGAGCGCTGTAATAGACCACGAAATCGCGGACTGCCGCGAACGGCTCGTACCCCAGGCGAGCGAAGTCCTGCGGGATCAGAGCCGCTGTGAGTTGTTCCTGCGGAAATCCTCTATGTTCCTGGTAGGCACCGAGGTAGAACCGGAGGAAGACGAGCGCGCCGAGCACACCGCCGCTGACGAACGCCAGAATGCGTCCGCGATCTGTACGCCAGGCGCGCGCGAGACGTTCGACAAGTACCCGCTTGTTAGTGACGAGAACGAAGCCGGTCAGAAGCAGGATCAGCACAAGCGCCCCCAGCCATCCGGTATAGAAGTCCTGGACGAAGAGCAGCACTGAGAGCAGGCCGGACAGCGCGGCAAGCGCCAGGCTGGCGCTGCCACGTGGCATGCGTGCTGATGTCAACGTTAACAGGAGGATGGGCGGCACCAGAAAGATCGAGAGAGTTTGCGACCAGATGTTGGTGTGCCACGCGTTGAGTACGTTGGCGGAGGAGAAGAAGAACACCGTCAGCAAGAGCGACTCGACGAGTGACAACGTGACGAATTTTCTCAGGATCGCGTAGAGACATAACGCACCCGTCTCGACCACGAGCAAGAGGGCAATGCTGTACGCCGGAAATGGATGAAGGAACGGACGAACAATCAGGTAAAAAGGAGCGTAGAGGATCAGACCGCATGAGTACCCGATTGATCCCTGTGTGGGAAAGTACATCGGTGGCGAGGCCGGATCCCAGAGGTTGCGGACGCTGTAATACCAGTGCTCGAGCAGGTAATTGAGGAAGTACGGATCGAGCCACGCGCTGAGCCCGGAGACCCAAAAGGCGTGATCGAAAACCTGGAACACGTAGCAGAAGTACGCCGCTGATACGGCGACGACCATCGCCCCGCGAAGGAATCGCCCCCGGGACTCCGAGGCGTTCACGAGACGACGTCGAGGTCGGGAAGAGGCAGGGATGCCCCGCCGCTCCCCTTGAACTGATCCGCTTCGTCCGCAAACAGCACGTTGAAGCTCGTGAGCGATCCGTAGCAGCCGCTCACGTAGCTTTGCAGCTTCACCTTCACATCGTCGGAGAGGTCGGAGGCGTTCACCTGCTGCTCGAGTGTGCGCAGACGATTCCGCACCATCACGATCTTGTGGAAGAAGGTCTCGATCGGCCAGCTCTTCGTCTGTTGCCCTTCCGCGCCGGGGCGCAGCACGAGCGTGCCGCCGCGCCATTTCTCGGCGGGCACAGCCGGCGTGATGCCGGCTTCCTCGCGGATGATGCGCCGCAGCAGCAATTCGAGATCGTCGGACGTGGCAGTCATGGCAGGCGCAATCCTCTCTCGGTCGCTCACGATGGGAAACGGCTCGGCCGCGGCGCGGCGCGCGCGTGGGGAAGGTGCAGCGGCCTGCGGCGCGCCCGACGTCGCCATCCTCGGCCCGCCGCGGTAGTTGTGTTCGCTGCGACAGAAGTCACACGTCACGCGGACGGGGCTACCCGCTCCGTCTACGACGATCACAGTGTGAATGCGGTCGGTCTTGCACGGGCGGCAATAGTCCTCGATTGACACGCCCGCTCGATACGTCTGTGCCATAGCAGAATCCGCAGCTACTGAAGTTTTCGCGACAGAAGAGTCAAGGAGCCGTAGGGCACGTCCTTTTGGACGTGCCGGGCGGAGGACACGGAACCACACGGAGTAACGGAGAAACGGAGTATCTGTTTCGTCACAAACAGTCCCTCCGTGCCTTCGTTCCTCCGTGTGAAACCGTGCCCTCCGCGCGCTCCGTTCGCTCCACGTCTTCTAGGTCCGGACGATGTCGTACTCGAGTCCGACGGTGCCAGTCTTTTCGTAGAGGCGCTGCTTTCGCAGCTTGAGCACCGCGCGTCCGGCAGGCGACGCCAGCAGTGGAATACCACCGCCAAGCAGTACGGGAATCAGTGCTACCTCGACACGATCCACTAGTCCCGCCGCAAGAAGGCTCCGGAACAGCTCGCCGCCGCCGAAAAGGGCAATGTCCTTGCCTGGTTTCGTGCGCAGCTCGGTAACGACGCGCTCGGCGTTCGGTCCCGCGATGTATCCGTCGAGGCTCATCGCGCCGCCGTATCGCACAAGTCGCATGGCTGCCTCCACGGTCCGTTCGCTGCGATTGACCTAGCGGGGCGACGATGTGTTCCTCGGGGGCCATTCGGGCCAGACGTTGCCCGATGTCGCCTCGATCGGAATCGGCCCCTGCAGGGAGAATCCCGGGACGAAGCCGGCCGGCTGCGGGCGCGGGGGCGGTGGCGGCTGGTGGTCCGCGGCCGTCGTGCATCGCATCTCGTTCCAACCCACCCGCGCGGTCACGTGCTTGTCGAACGTCGGGAGCTCGCCGTCACCCCAGTCTTCATGGAGGATGTTGAACTTCAGCGTGTCGCCGTCAATGCGGAAGTCGTCGAGCGCCGCCATCGTGTACGGGTTGTCGCACGTGCCGCACACCATGCCTCGAAGCTTGTCGCCGACCTTCTTGATGATGAAGAACTGCTTCGGCGCCCCGACGCCGAATCCCAGCCACACGCCGACGACATCTTTCTCTGTCAGCTTCGACCTCCAGGGACCCGGCTGAATGTAGGGCAGACCGTCTGCGCCATCGGGGTTCCGACGACGGGTGTCTGCTGGGATCGGAGGACCCTTGGGGAGTACGGACACCATCGCCGGGATCGGATCCGGTCCGCGCGGATCCTTGATCAGGACGCGCTCGAAGTTCCGGCCGCCACGCGCGCCGCTCGTCCCCGTTACGGTGAGACGGCCCTGACTGAACTTCGCGATCGCCTTGTCCTTGTAGGCCGTGCTGCCGTCCGCCTTCACATGGGTGACTTCGAACCTGATCCCGTCCGGTCCGAGCGTCCCATCGACGAACGCCAGCGTCGTCGCGTCGGCGCAATAGGTGCAGTAGATGCCCCTGACTGTCGCACCGCGAATCGAGAACTCGTAGGTGTGGGCCTCGTTGCTGTCCGTTCTCCAGCCGCCGCGATAGTCGTCCGCGTTCTGACCGGCTGCGACCCGCGCAAAGGCCAATGCAGCCACGAGCATCACCATCTGTTTCATAGGCCAGTCAACAAGATAGAGCAAGGCGCCGAATCTGCAAACCTCCATTCCCGGCTTGCGCCCCACACTGGTCGCTGGCTAGACTTCCCTCGATACCCTGAGTGGGCTGATGAGACGACGAATCAGAACTGGAGTCGCGGCGGCGGCCGTGTTGCTCTACCTCGCGGCGGCCGGTGGCCACGTGTGGGAAGGACGGGCCCAATCTGGGTCTCCGGTGCCAGCGCCCGCCAATCCTCGGGCTGGGCAAGAAACGCCCCTCGCCATTCCGGCAGATTCTGCGACGCCGGTGTCCCCACAGCGTGCGCTCCTCGATCAGTACTGTCTGGGCTGCCACAGCGACCGGGTCAAAGCGGGCGGCCTGGCGCTGTCGGCGCTCAACCTCGACGCGGTCGGCGAGCACGCCGAGATGGCCGAGAAAGTGATCCGCAAGCTGCGCGGCGGCTTGATGCCGCCGGCCGGGGTCCGGCGTCCGGATCGTGAGTCCGCGGCCGCATTCGTCGCGTGGCTGGAGCACACGATCGACGCCGAGGCGACGGTCGCCCGCCCCGGCCGTGTGCCACTGCGCCGGCTCAATCGCCGGGAGTATGCGTACGCGATCCGCGACTTGCTCGGGCTGCACATCGACGCGACCACCTGGCTGCCGGAGGACAACGTCCGGGGCCACTTCGATAACGACGCCGCGGCCCTGCAGGTGTCGCCGAATTTCGTCGACCAGTACATCTCCGCGGCCCGCGCGGTCGCGCGCGAGGCGATCGGCAACCCCAAGGCGCTGGCCGAGACGACCACCTATGGCGACGTCGCCAACATGGTGATCTCCCTGCCGCCGGCCGGCGCGCCTGGCACGGGCCGGCAGCAGCATCACATCGACGGGATGCCGTTCGGCACGCGGGGCGGCTTCATCGTCGAACACACCTTTCCGGCGGACGGCGAGTACGAGCTCACGATCGGCGACATGGCACTGGCGCGCGAAGTGCCGCGGATGGAATTCGAGAACACGGTGATCGCCCTGCTCGACGGGACCGAGTTCTATCGCACCACCATCGGCGGCGACGCCGACCACAAGGCGATCGATCAGCGCCTGGATCCGGCGGTCGAGGAGATCAACGGGCGGCTGCGGAAGATCCGGTTCCGAGCCCCCGCCGGGCAGCACAGACTGGCGATCACCTTTCTGCAGCGCAGCTTCGCCGAGAGTGATGAGCGGACGCGGACGGTCGCGCTGGAGGGCGGTCAGGAGCGCATCCAGGCCGCGCATGCCATGCAGATCCGCGGACCGCTCGCGGTGACCGGTATGAGCGCGTCGGCCAGCCGCGCGAAGATTTTCGTGTGTCAGCCCAAAGGGTCAGGCGACCCTTCGACACGCGCAGGGTCGTCCCGACCCTTCGACGTGGCTCAGGGTCGTCCCGAGCCTGTCGAAGGACGAGCGCAGTCGAGGGACGACGAGACACCCCCCGCCTCCGCCACGGCTACGGCGAGGTCTCGCCGAAGCTCGTCTGCGGGCGAGGCGAGCGAAGGCGGATGCGCGCGCCGAATCGTCGAGCAGCTCGCACGGCGCGCGTTCCGGCGTCCCGTGACCGCCGAGGATCTCACGCCCTTGATGGCGTTTTACACGTCGGGATCTGCGACGGCCGGCTTCGAAGGCGGTGTGCGCGATGCGCTGAGCGCGATCCTGGCGAGCCCGCATTTCCTGTATCGCGCGGAATCGGGCGTCGGCGTCGGCGCGACGCGCACGCTGAGCGATCTGGAGCTGGCGTCGCGTCTGTCCTTCTTCCTGTGGAGCAGTCTGCCCGATGACGAGCTCCTGACGCTGGCGGCAGCATCGCGTCTCGGCACACCCGCCGTGCTGGCCGCCCAGGTGCGCCGGATGCTGGCCGACCCGCGGGCGACATCCCTCAGCGACGATTTCGCGTTCCAGTGGCTCCACCTGGCCAAACTGGACGAGATCACCCCGGACCGCGGGCAGTTTCCTCACGCGAGCGGGCTGCTCGATCCCCGCGGGATGTTCAAGGAGGAACTGCGGCTGTTCCTCGACAGCGTGTTACGCAGCGATCGCAGTGTGCTCGATCTGCTGACGGCCGACTACACCTTCCTGAATGAACGCCTGGCGATGCACTACGGCATCGAGACGGTCAAGGGCAGCCACTTCCGTCGCGTGACGCTCGCCGACCGGGCGCGCCATGGCCTTCTCGGCAAGGGCGCGATCCTGATGTTGACCGCGTATCCGAATCGCACGTCGCCTGTGCTGCGTGGCGCCTGGATCCTCGATCGACTGCTCGGGACGCCGCCCTCCGACCCGCCGCTCGAGGTCCCGACACTGCCGGAGAACAAACGGGGTCAGCCGGCACGCACCCTGCGCGCGAGGCTCGAGCAGCACCGGGAGAAGCCGAACTGTTTCGCCTGTCACGGGGTGATGGATCCCCTGGGGCTCGCGCTGGAGCACTTCAACGCGGTGGGGCAGTTCCGAACCAGCGACCCCGATACCCTGACGCCGATCGACGCGGCCGGTCAGCTGCCGGATGGGACGACGATCACGGGGCCGGACGATCTGCGACGGGCGCTGGTCGCACGGCCCGATCATCAGTTCGTGCAGGCCTTCACGGAAAACCTGTTGACCTACGCCCTGGGTCGCAGTCTCGACTATCGCGACATGCCCACGGTTCGCCGCATCGTCCGTCAGGCGGCGGCGGACAACTACCGTGTCACGTCGATCGTCCTCGGCGTCATCTCGAGCGAGGCGTTCCGCAAGAGGGACGTCGACCCGTCTCCGCTCGCGCCTGCGTCAGCGCGAGCGACGGCGCGGCCTCGCCAGAGCGGCCCTGGACTGTCGGCCGCGACGGCGGGGGGCGGCGACCAGGTGCCGGCGACGCCCGCGTCAACCCAGACCGCTACTGTAGGGCGGGTCCTGTCGGACCCGCCTGAGCGAGGACTCAAGTGATGTTCCTGTCCAAGAAGCATGTGTCACGGCGCGCGGTCCTCAAGGGCGCCGGTGCGACGCTCGCGCTCCCGTTGCTGGACGCGATGATCCCGGCAGGCACGGCGCTGGCGCAGACCGTCGCCGCCACGAGTCCGCGGCTGGGCTTCATCTACTTTCCCCATGGCGCGCTCCAGGACGAATGGACGCCGACCCGCATCGGCCGCGATTTCGAGTTCCCGTTCATCCTCAAGCCGCTCGAACCGATGCGCGAGCATGTGACCGTGGTCAGCGGTCTGCGCAACAAGGGTGGGGAGAGCGCCAGCCCACACGGCATCATCGAAGAGACGTGGCTGAACTGTATCAACCCGCGGCGGCGCAGTGCCAAGACAGGGGTGGGGGTGACGGCCGACCAGATCGCCGCCCGGCATCTCGGCACAGAGACGTCGCTGCCCTCGCTCGAACTCTGCGCGGAGCCGGGGGGCATGATCTCGTTCCGCACGCCGGATCAGCCGCTGCCGATGGAGAACAATCCGCGGAAGGTGTTCCTCGGCATGTTTGGCCAGGGCGAGACGACCGAAGACCGCCGTGCCATCCTCAGGACGACCGACAGCCTGCTCGACTACGTCCGGGAATCGACGGCCAGCCTGACCCGCACGCTCGATGCGGGTGACCGGACGCGGGTGAGCGAGTACTTGGATTCGGTGCGTGAGATCGAGCGTCGCGTGCAACGGATCGAGCAGAACGCCAATTCGATGGGCGATCTGCCCGGTGCGCCGCTCGGTCCCCCGGAGGATTTCGGTGAGCTGCTCGGTGTGCAGTTCGAAATGCTCGCCCTGGCCTGGCAGACCAATCGCACCAAAGTGGCCACGCTGAAGATGGTCGAGGAAGCGAGCATGCGGACGTACCCGAACCTGGACGTCCATGAGGCGTTCCACCCGACGTCGCACTGGGGTGGATTCCCGGACCGCATCGCCAACCTGCGAAAGATCCAGCACTACCACACCGCCGTGTTCGCAAAATTCGTTCAGCGCCTCAAGGACATGCGCGAGGGCGACGGGTCCGTGCTCGATCATGCGATCATTCTGTTCGGCAGCAACATGGCCAACAGCGACGCCCACAACAACGATCCGCTGCCGCAGGCATTGATCGGCCGTGGCGGCGGCGTCAAGGGTGGCCAGCACCTGCACTACCCGCAAGACACGCCGCACGCGAACATCCTGGTCACGATGCTGGACCGCGCCGGCGTGCCGGCCGACGAGATCCAGACGTTTGCCGACACGACCGGCACGTTCTCGGACGTGTGAACCATGAAGGGCCTGGCTCGAAGCATGGTCGTCGTCGCGGCGCTGCTGCCGGTCGCGACGCAGGCACAGACCCGTAGGGCCGGTCCTGTGGACCGGCCGTCCTCGTCGAAAACGGATGTCAACCGCCGACAGGCGGATGGCAGCACGCCGCTGCAGTGGGCGGTCTACGCGGGCGACCTCGCCGAGGTCAAGCGCCTCCTGCGCGCCGGCGCCAACGTGTCGCTCGCCAACAACTACGGCGCCACGCCGATGAGCCTCGCCGCCGACGTCGGCAACACCGAGATGCTGAAGGTGCTGCTCGAAGTCGGCGCGGACCCCGACTCGCCCAATCGCGACGGACAGACGGCGTTATTGGCGGTTGCGCGAACCGGCAACGTGCACGCCGCACAGCTGTTGCTGGACCATGGCGCAACCGTTGATGTGCGAGAAACCTGGGGTGGACAGACGGCGCTCATGTGGGCCTCAGCGCGGCGACATCCCCAGATGATGGCGCTGCTGATCTCCAACGGTGCCGATGTCAATGCACGATCGATCGATCGCGACTATCAGCGTCATGTGACGGCCGAAGGGCGTCCCAAGAACCTCGACAGCGGTGGATTCACGCCGCTGCTCTATGCCGCGCGTGAAAACTGCGGGGCGTGCGTGGAGGTGTTGCTCAAGCACGGCGTGGAGATCGACTCGCCCGATCCGGTCGGCGTCTCGCCGCTGCTCCTGGCGATCATGAATGCCAACTGGGACCTGGCCAGGCAACTGATCATGGCCGGCGCCGACGTCAATCAGTGGGACATGTATGGCGAAGGCCCGCTGTTCACGGCGGTCGACCTGCGCAACCGGATCGACGGCGGTCGCGCATCAATCGATCCCCTGAACGCAACCACGGGACTGGCGGTCGTGAAGCTCCTGCTCGAGCGCGGCGCCGATCCGAACATGCAGCTCTTCTTCAAGCCGGCGAACATTCGGGGAGAGACCAATACGCGTGGCGCCACCCCACTGATTCGCGCGGCCGGCAACGGCGATGTCGAGGTCGTCACGATCCTGCTCGAGAAAGGCGCCGATGCCACCGTCGCCACGGCGGACCGCCAGACGCCGATCCACGCGGTGGTCGCGGGTCGCTCGTCAGAGCCGCAAGCGCTCGAGCTGATTCGCGTCCTGCAGCACGCCGGTGCGGACGTCAATGTCGTCGCCCTGATCAACCACCCGGAGGAAATCCGCGGCGGCACGGCGCTCCACTACGCGGTCCGCAAGCGCTACAAAGAGGTCATCAAGCTGCTCGCCTCCTTTGGCATCGACATGAACGCCACGGATCAGGACGGCCTCACCGCGCTGGACTATACGCAGTCCCGAGGCTTCATGCCGTTCATGGCACTGCAGACTCCGTTGTTCAAGGAGGAGGCGGCGCTGCTCCGCGAGTTGGGCGCGACCACGCTGAAGGACCGAAGTCCGGTGTGGCCGGTGTTGGGCCCACCCCAGGGCGTCTGGGCCGACATTTGGCCGCTGGGTGAGTCGCAGGTTCATGAGCCGATTTACAAGCCCTCGACCGACTAGCTGTGTGCTGAAGAACAAATCAACTCCCAACCTCCAACTCCCAACCTCCAACGTGCTCACCACTTTGGGAGTTGGGAATTGGGAGTTGGGAGTTGACTCGCGCTTCACGTCGCGAAGACGCCTCTTGACTATCGGCGCAGCTGCAATCGGGAGTGCGTTGCTCCCTGCGTCTTTCGCGACCGCGCAAGCGCGTATCACAACCACCGATCTCGGCGGCGTGACACTGCTGCAGGGTGCCGGTTGCAACGTGATCGCGATCCCCGGTCCAGCGTTGGCCGGCGCACGCAGCGCACTGATGATCGATGGCGGCCTTGCCGTCAATGCTGATGCGCTGCTAGCGGCGGTGAAGAACGCGACTGGCGCCAGCCGCATTGACACGCTCATCAACACGCACTGGCACCCTGAGCAGACGGGCGCCAACGAAGCTGTTGGTCGCGGCGGCGGTGTCATCTTCGCTCACGAAAAAACGAAGATATTCCTGAGCAACGCGGTCTACTCGGTAACGTTCAAAGGCCGCCGGCTCCCTTTGCCGCAAGCGGCGCGACCGGGTAAGACCACGCGCGGTGACGGCTCGATGGAGTTCGCCGGCCAGCAGATCGACTATGGCTACATGCCCGCGGCCCACACCGACGCCGATCTGTTCGTTCATCTTCCGAAGATGAACCTCCTGGTCGTCGGGGGAGTCGTGTCCGCGGAGGGATGGCCGTTGCTCGACTACCGGAACGGCGCATGGCTGGGCGGCCGCGTCCGCGCGCTCGAACGCCTGGCAGCCCTTGTCAAACCCGACACCCGCGTCGTGCCTGCCGATGGCCGCGTGATGACGGGGAGCGACATCGCGCGCCACCGCGACATGTATCAGAAGCTCTTCGCCACGATGATTGGCTACCTGAACATGGGTCTCGGTCCGGAAGATGCGGTGCAACGAAACCCACTCAAGGAATACGCGGCCGAGTTCGGCGACCCGTCAGCCTTCACGTACGGTGCTCTACGGAGCATGATGATCGCCTACGTGCCGGACTGAGAATTGTTGACCCAAGGGACCAACATCCAAGCGGTCAGGCAAGCGCACATCAGTGGGAGACATCGCTGGTAACCGAGGGAGCATCAAGGCTCTAATATCGACGGATAATATCCACAGATACTTGCGATACCGGACTCGACTTGGAGGAAGTATGAGAGAGCGAGCGTTTTTCTGTTTGGCGCTGGTGGCGTTTCTTGCCTCGGCGTTCTCCTCCGCTACACTCGGACAGCAGCCGCCCGCGGGCCGGCAGGGCGGTGCCGCGCCGGGCGGACGGCAGGGTGGACCGCCACCCGTCCAGCTGACGGAAGGCGCTGGCCGTGAGCAGGTGCAGGCCACGTGCACCCGCTGCCACGGTGTCAACATGATTACCAACTCGTGGGGCTACACCAAGGATGGGTGGCAGGACCGTATCGCCACCATGGTGAAGCTGCCAGCGGCCGACCTCGAGCCCATATCGTCGTACCTCGCGACGCACTACCCGATCAAAGACGCCCCGGGCGCAGTGCTCCTCTCGGGTCCAGCGACCGTCTCGATCAAGGAGTGGAGCGCTCCAACACTTGGCTCGCGGCCCCACGACTCGCACGCCGCAGCCGACGGGTCTATCTGGTGGACCGGCCAATTTGCCAGCAAGCTCGGACGTCTCGATCCGCGAACGGGGCAGATCCGCGAGTTCGATCTTCCCGCCAATACTCAACCACATGGGCTGGCGGAAGATGCCCGGGGAAACATCTGGTACACGGGCATTCAGAAAGGCGTGATCGGCAAGCTCGACCCACGTACAGGGAAAGTCGACGAGTATCCGATCAAAGAGCCGGGCGCGCGCGGCCCACATACGCCGATCATGGATAAGCGCAGCGGCAACATGTTCTTCACGCTGCAGTCGGGGCACGTCGGCCGGATCAACATCGACAGCGGCGACATGGTGATCAAGAAGACGCCAAGCGACAACACCTACCCGTACGGCATCCGCCTCAACTCGCAGGGCGTGCCGTGGTACGTAGATTTTCGCGGCAACCGCATCGGCAGCGTCGATCCGAAGACGATGGAGATTAAGGAGTATCCGCTGCCGAACGCGGACGCGCGCCCGCGCCGCCTGACCATCACATCAGACGACGTGATCTGGTACACCGACTTCCCGCGCGGCATGCTGGGGCGCTTCGATCCGAAGACCGGTCAGGTCAAGGAATGGGCCTCACCGGGTGGCAAGGACTCCGAGCCCTACGCGATTACGCAGATTGGTAATGTGATCTGGTACAGCGAGTCCGGCGTGCGGCCGAACACGATGGTGCGATTCGACCCGCAGACAGAAAAGTTTCAGACGTTCGCGATTCCGTCAGGCGGTGGGGTGCTGCGCCACTTCGAGTCTACGGCTCAGGGCAACATCGTCACCGCAAACAGCGGCGTGAACAAGATCGGGCTGGTCGAAATCGGAACGCTTCCGGGAACCGGACGAACTGACGAGCCGGGTCTGACCGCGAGCTGCGGTCAGACCCATCCTCCACTCGCCTCGATCTAGACCGCCTTTCGGAGGCCCCCGTAAATCTGCTCGGCTTGCTTGAGGTGATCGCGGACACTCGTCAGCGTCTTGGCCGTCCATTCATTCACCCGTGCAACCAGTGGGGAGCCATCGGATGTCGCAACGCTCGAGGGACGCGTTTGCACAGCGCCTCCGTTGCCCACACGTGCAGCGAGCATCTTCTCGACGTCACGATGTCCATCGACCATCGTTTTCATGTATTCGCGATCGAACTGCTGGTCACTAAGAGCGGACAAACGCTGCTGGATCTGTTGATGCTTGTCGTCCAGCTGTTTCGGCCACTGAATGCCGGCACCGTAAGCGGCGTCTGCCAACTCATTCTGGGCTTTCACGTGGTCATCGATCATCATCTGCGCGAACTTCTTGACCTCGGGACTCTGCGCCTTCTTTAGCGCGAGGTGCCCAAGCTGAATCTCGGCCATGTTCGCCATTGCCGCTTGCGGGACGAACTGGTGTTCATCGAGGGGCTGAGCTGCCTTCTGTTGGAGGCCGGCGTCACCATTCGTCGGTGACGCGGGAGCCAGCCGCACGTCGGGTTTGGCCGGCGAACTCTGCGCGTTTGCAATACCAAGCCCGACAGCTACTGAGAACATTCCTGCACACAATGTAGCGATCCCACTTCGTCTCATGTGGCCTCCTCGGCTCAACTGATGACCTGGATCTCTGCCGTCGGCTTGCTCTCGTGCAAGCACAAGTCCACTTCGCCAGTTGCGGTTCGAGGCGGGGCGATTTCCGTGTCCAAGGCAAAGTTCCATTGCTCAGTTTGTAATTGAGACGTACGGAGTCTTGCTGAGGATCGGTAAAAACGCCATCGTGGCGTCAGCGCGGTCGTCGGCGTCAGTGAGTCAAGGCGTATAGGAGGACGTCGATGCCCACGGCGTAGCCGTCCGGCGAGAACTGGTAGAAGAACCGAGGATCCTCGCCTTCGCGTTCGAATGAATCCGACATGTCCGTGTTGTGGGTCATCACTGCGATGATGCGCCCGTGTTTGTCCCGAATGGCGCGGAAATGTGTCTCGGCCGACTCCGCTCCGCGTTCCGAGGTCTGCCCGTCGGTGGCGCGCCAGAACCGGATGCTCGGCACCTGGGGGATCCTTTTCGCTTCGATCATCGAGCGGAAGATCGGATCGCTCAGTGGCACGTCCTCGATTGGATATTCCTCGGTAGGCATCGCTTTCGCGAACTCACGCGACCATTGCGCCCAGGCAGCATCACCCCAGAAGTCGTCCACCCACAAAAAGCCGCCCTTCTCGAGATATAGCCGAAGGCGCCCCGCCTCTTCCGGCGTAAGCCCGATCGTCCCCACATCGGACGCCATCAAGTACGAACACCGAAAAAGTGCATCGTCGGTGAGCCGGACGAGCCACGAGTGCGGAACATTCTTCGACTCCAAACTGACGCGCGTCTTAGTAAGTTCGGACAGCCGCAGCAGCAGGTGACGCTCGCCCCACGGATAGTCGGTGCGCCAGCCAGCGCCGTTCGCTTCGCGCCGGACACTGGTATAGAGAAGATGGCAAGCCGTGAAGTTGGAATCCGGCCACGGCTCGACCGGCAACTCCGGTGGATCCCCCTGCTCGCCACGTAGGCCACCGAACCCAAAGCCGCCCTGCCCGAACTGCGCGTAGGCGTAGCCGCTCGAGACGGCGAGGACCGCCAGCAAAAGGAACAGCATCGAGCGGCGGCCGGGCTTGCGAACCATGCTCACTACTATTCCATCACGGATCAACTTCCAACTCCCAACCTCTGACGCTTTGTCCAACTCCCAAGCGTTTGCCAGAGTGTCTTGGGACTTGGGAGTTGGTCGAGCGACAGTCGTTGGGAGTTACGCGATTGTGAAACGCGCTAGCCTTGTCGCGATAGCCGCTGAATCGTGAGCCCCGTGAAGAGCACGGTGACCCCTAATAGCGCCGCGACGTGCATCGCAGGTCCAGAGGCTCCCAGCACGCTGGGGATTCCTGCGACGGTGAGCGCCAACTGATTGAGGTGAAAGGCCGGCGAGAAGAGCGCGATGACGCGAATGCTCTCGGGCAGCGGGAAGAAGAGGCCCGAGAGGTAAATCATCGGTAGATACACGAGGTTCACGAACGCCGGCGCCGCCCGCCCGCCGACTCGCGCGCCGACGAAGAGGCCGACCGCGCAGAACGGCAGGGTGCCGATCACTCCAATGAGGATCACGCTGAGCCACTGGGTCGGCGTCAGACTCATCGGGCTGGTGAGGAGTGCAGCCACGGCAATGGCGGTGGAGACGAGCGCGCTGAAGAGCATTGCCATACACATCTTCGCGAGCAGGTATGCCATCGGCGGCATGGGCAGCGCACGCTTGAGCCGCAGCAGGCCTTGTTCGCGTTCGAGCGCGATCGAGATGCCAAAGCCGAAGAGGCCGGGTCCCATCACTCCCACCACCGTGAATCCGGTGAAGATGTAGTACATCGCGTTCGGATTCCGCGTGGGGTTCGTTTCGCTGCCGGCTCCCGCCATCAGCACGCCGAAGAACAAATACAGCGCAAGCGGAATGAGGAGAAACGGAATCGCGAATGCCGGCGCACGAAGCATGCGCAGTGTTTCGAACTTCGCCTCGGCGAAGTAGGCGCCCACGACGCGGCCGATGGGCATCACGCTTTCCATTACGCAGCCTCCTGTGTGAGCTCGGCAAACGCTTCGGCGAGCCCGGCGCGCTGCACCTCGAGATCGCGGCACTGCGCATCCGTGGCGAACAGACGCCGGACGATGCTGTCCGCGTCGGTCGCCACGATCTGCAGACGGCCGGAGGACTCGAGCTGCGCGGTCGTCACTCCGGTCCATGTGCGGACCTCGTCCACGGAGAGCGTGGTCACGCAGCGGATGCGCTTCCGCTCGACCAGCGCGCGCATATCGTCCACGCTGCCCGATGCGATGAGTCGTCCCTTCGCGAGCACCGCCACGCGGTCGGCGAGGGCCTCCGCTTCTTCGAGGTAGTGAGTGGTCAGGACGATGGACGCGCCGTCAGCGATTAGCGTACGCAAGGTGCCCCAAAGCAGCTCGCGCGCCTGAACGTCGAGCCCGACAGTCGGCTCGTCGAGAAAGAGCAACGCCGGGCGGCCGCAAACCGCCAGCGCGAACTGCACTTGGCGTTTCTGTCCCGGTGAGAGCTTGCCGTACGGACGCTCGGCCAAGGAGGCCGTGTGTGTGAGCGCCATGGCCTCGGCCGGCGTCATCGGCGACGGATAGTAGCTTCCCGTCAGCGCGATGAGCTCGCGGACGCGCAACTCGGGCGCCAGGCTGACCTCCTGCATCATCACGCCTATCTGGTAGCGCGGCTCGAGCAGCGCCGGCGACTGGTCGAAGAGACGCGCGGATCCCTCGTCCGGCTCCAGCAGGCCCATCAGCAAAGAAATGGCCGTGGACTTACCGGCGCCGTTCGGGCCCAGGACGGCAAGCAGCTCGCCCCGCCGCACTTCCAGCGAAAGCCCATCCAGGGCGACGATCTTTCCAAACTTCTTGCGCACACCCGAAAGCACCGCCATTCCGCCGCTGGCGGGAGCGCCGCCGGGATCGACCGAAGCCGTCCCCGCCATCGTCGATGCGTGCGCCCTCACCGCTGTCGCCGCATCTGCTCGAGCACGCCGATAGCGGCGGCCGTTCAGCACCTCGCCGATGAACGTGAACCGGACGACCAGGTGGTAGCTGGCGAAGAGAAGCACGAAGGCGGAGCCGAGGATCACCGGAAACTTCACGCTCCATGGCCAAGGGAGACGCATGACGGCAACCTGCAGGAAGAACACGAGCGGGAGGTGGACGAGATAGATCCAATACGAGGCGTCCGCGACATAGCGCCTGGCCTCGCTCGCACCAGAGAAGAAGCGGAGCGCCGTGCCGATGAGCGCGAAGGTCCAGCTCCAAACCGCGACCGTGTACAAGGCCGCGTAAGTGAGCAGCCTTCGGTCAGTTGGCGCGCTGCCAAACGCCGGCGCGAGCCCCTGCATCGAGAGGCAGGCTGCGGTCAGCGCAGCCGCGAGAATGAGATGCAGTGCCCATCGTCGCTCGCAGGTTCGCAGTAAGTCGGGTTGCCGGTGCAACAGCCAACCGAATACGAACGCCGTTCCAAAGGCGACCATCGCGGGCATGTTCGGGATGAGCGACTGGTCCGGCGTGGGGATGCCGAACCATGGCTTCCATTCCGGTGTCGTGATGAGCGCAACCCACACCGGCGCCGCCAGCACGATGAGCCCCACGGGCCAGGTCACCAGGAGCCGCACGGCTCGATCGAGACCCCCGCGCAGCGCGCCGTTGCGATCGACGCGCTCGACGATGCCTTCGCGGACCGCCAGCGTTGCTGCGTACATCAGCGTTAACACATATAGGAACCAGAGATGCGCCAGAGGAAAGCTGAGGAGTGCCGTTTGAGGCGGCGGTCCGCCGGCCGGTCGCGTGAGTCCGGCCTGCACCATGGCGGTGGCCACGAGCGGGAAGAGGACGATCCAGCCGACGGCGAAGGGCACCAGGATGCGCGTGGCCCGATTGCGCACGAACGCCCGCACGCCGTGACGATGAAGCATCATGTGGCCGAAGAAGCCGGCGATCAGGAAGAACGTCGTCATTCGAAACATGTGGATGACGTAGAAGGTCACGCCCAGTGCGACGCTCGACGAACTGTCGACGATCGGCCACCCAGTTGCGCCAAAGCCCGGGAGGAAAGACATCGTGGCGTGGAGCACGACGCCAGCCAGGAGCGCGAACCCGCGAACGGCGTCCAGCGCGTGAAGGCGATCGCTCGTCTGCCTCGGGGCGTCCAGTCTGATGGCCGAGACAGCGGCCGGTGTCATGAGGTCTGCTCGCGCCGGCGGCGGGCGACGTAGCGCGCGTGCTGGAGGCACAACCAGGCATTGATGCCGGCGTTGATCAGCCAGTAGAGGCCGAAGCTCGCGAGCACGTTCCACCAGAGGAATTCATTGACGCCCCGCGCCATGCGACTCGCGGCGTCCACATTCGCGACGGCACCCGCCACTACGACATACGGGTAGCTCCTGAGGAACGGGTACACCATCGCCACGCCCAGGCCGTTGGTGGCGAGGCGTGTGACCGGTTGAAGCCAGTTCAGCTCCGGGTACAGGAGATTGATCACTCGCTGGGCGACACCCGCGAGAAGCAGCAGAAGGATCGGCCAGTAGAACACGTGCCAAGACGGGGCGAGCTCCAGCGTCGTAGCGGCGGGGCCAAGGATCAGCCTTGGGGCGTAGGGGATGGCTGCCCACCACAGCGCGGTTGCGGCGATCACGGCGAGGCCGACCGCGGACTGATATCGAGGTATCCGCTGCAGGTAGGCCGGCGGGAACCGCCAGGTTCGCCCGGCTTCGTGTCGTGAAATGTCTCGCCGGGATCTCCGCTGGAACGCATCGATACAGATGAAACAGAACGTGATGATCACGAACTGGATCGCCATCGGGATGAAGAGCCGGCTCGGTAATGGCATCGGCGTCTCGATGAACGGCGCAATGATGGGAATGACGACGATGATGAGCCCGAAGACCATGAGCAGAATCCGGATGTACAGAGGAAACAGCTCGGGCCCGATCAGTTGCCGGCCGAACGAGAAGCCCAGGTTGGTCGCGCCGTAGCGGCCTGCGACGATCATGGGATTGCCGTGCTCCATGAGCACGTCCTCCTGCTCGACCTCGGTGAGTGGGCGCCCGAGCGCATCGGTGCGTTCCTCCATCTTCGAGTCGAGGTGCTCGGCCAGCTCCGAGATGATGTCGTCCTGCTGCCGTCCCTTGGGCAGGTACATCCTGACCGCCCGGAGGTAATGATCGAGGAGTGTCATCGCGTCACGCCACTTTCTTCAGAATCCGGTTGAGCGCCAGGTTGATGCCGTCCCACTCGTCGAGCAGGTCGGCGAGGATCTGTTCGCCAAGCGGTGAGAGACGGTAGAAGCGTTTCCTGCGCTTGTTCTCTTCACGCCATTCGCTCAGGAGCAGGCCTTGGCTTTCGAGACGGCGCAGGAGCGGGTAGAGCGTGTTCTCTTCGATGTCCATCCCGATCTCTGCCAACGCCTTACGGAGGGTGTAGCCGTAGTGTTCGACCCGCAGGTGCGCGAGCGAGGCGACGATCAGGCAGCCGCTCCGAAGCTCGATGCGGAGGTTTTCGAAGAGTTCGGCGCGCGTTGGTGTGGGGGTCTCAGGCATCTAATGTGTAATGCACACTGTATATAACACAGTATGTGGGCATAAACAATACTTGCTCGGGACTCGGGACTCGGGACTCGGGACTCGAGTCCCGTTCCTTCAACCCCAATTGAAGAATTGTCCACGTCGACAGAGCGGGATGGCTGTAAATGCCTGATTCCACGAAGAATGCGCGCGGTTGGTTCTGGCACCGCGCCTGCAAACGTCCCGCTTATGGCACAGCCCCATCGAACCTCTGAACCGCGAGCCCCGAGTCCCGAATCCCGAGCCCCGGGAGTGAACGATCTCAATGATCCAGATCTCAAGAAGGGCGCAGTGGAGGGCGTGCTCGATCGTCCGAACACTCCGCTTCGCGACGAGCCGGTTCCACCAAAGAAGGCCGACGACAAGAACGTGAACGCGCAGCAGAAGGACGATCAGAACCGTTTCAAGAAGGCGGTCGAGATCACCAAGAACGTGACGAACGCCGACCCGGCCGACGTCGCAACCGCCGAAGACGTACTTGGCGCGGATCGCAACGGCACACCCGGCTGAGCAGTTTCACTGCGGTGGGAGTCCTTCGTCCTAGGAGACTGCGGCAGCGGAATGCGCCGGCGCCGGTGCTTTTCCCGACAGCTCTTCAGTGAGCTTGGCCCGGTCCAGTTCGTTCTCCCAGCGGGACACCACGACGGCTGCAACGCCGTTACCGATGAAGTTGGTTATCGACCGTGCTTCCGACATGAAGCGGTCCACGCCGAGGATGAGCGCGAGGCCGGCGACCGGGATGGACGGAACGACGGCCAATGTGGCCGCGAGCGTGATGAATCCAGCCCCGGTCACACCCGACGCGCCTTTCGACGTCAGCATCGCGACCGCAAGGACGGTGAGCTGCTGCCTCAACGTCAGATCGATATTGAGCGCTTGCGCGACAAACAGCGACGCCATCGTGAGGTAGATGTTGGTGCCGTCGAGATTGAACGAGTAGCCGGCCGGTACCACGAGACCCACGACCGATTTCGAGCATCCCAGCTTCTCCAGTTTCTGCATCAGGGGTACGAGCGCCGATTCCGACGAAGACGTGCCGAGCACGGTCAGCAATTCAGCCTTGATGTACAGAATGAAGCGCAGGATGTTGAAACCTGTCAGGCGAGCAATCGTCCCGAGCACGATCAGGACAAACAGCGAGCACGTGAGATAGAAGCCGCCCATCAGCGCTGCAAGTGGCTTCAGCGCAGCCACGCCGTACCGGCCGAGCGTGAACGCCATCGCGCCCCCCGCGCCGATCGGTGCGAGCTTCATCAGCGTATTCATCATCGCGAAGAACACATGAGAGCTCGTCTCGATGAACTGGTGTACCGGCTGTCCCTTCGCGCCCATGCGGGTCAGCGCGTAGCCAAAGAGGATGGCCACGAACAGAACTTGGAGCAGATCACCCGATCCGGTGAACGCGTCGAAAAACGTCCTCGGGATCACGCGCAGGATGAAATCGGTGGCGTTCTCGCTCGCCGCTACTTTCGCGTAACTTGCCACGGCGTTTGCATCTAGCGTTGCCGGGTCGGCGTTGAAGCCGGCCCCGGGACGGAGGAGATTGCCTACGATGAGGCCGATCACGAGCGCAAACGTGGACACGACCTCGAAGTAGATCAGCGCCTTCCCACCAACGCGCCCAACCTTTTTCATGTCGCCCGCACCAGCGATGCCCAGGACGACGGTGCAGAAGATCACCGGGCTGATGAGCATCTTGACGAGCGCGATGAATCCGTCGCCGAGGGGCTTGAGCTTCACCCCGGTGGCTGGGTCGGCGTAGCCAAGAAGCCCTCCCGCGACGATCGCGAGCAGGACCCAGAAATATAGATGACTGGTGATTCGGGGCATAGGATGGGGATCAGGGATCAGGGATCAGGGATCAGGGATCGGGGATCGGGGATCAGGGCCGCGCCAGGTTGGTCACGGCCTCCCAGTTGAACCTGACGAAGCGGTGCAGCTCGCTCTCGAGTATCCGCTCTTGATCGCTGTGGGCGCCAAAGCCTTTGGGGCCATCCTCGATGTCGGTGGCGGGCCCGATGCCGTAGCACTGCACCCCCTTCGCTCGTAAGAACGCCATGTCGGTCGCGCCCGTGCTCATCGTCGGCAGCGTCGTCGTCGCGTAGTGTGTCGTCACGGCGGCCTCGAGCACTTTGAAGGCCTCGGTGTCGAGCCTCGAGATTCCGGCGGGCCGCGTCGCGCGGGTGCCCCATGCCACGTCTACGGTTGGATCCGCAACGACCGCCCGGACCTGGGCCAACACGCGCGCGGGGTCGTCGTCTGGCATCAGACGCACGTCGAGTGTCGCCTTCGCCTCCGAGGGGATGACATTCACGCGGTAACCCGCCTGAATGATGTTCGGCGATGCCGACGTTCTCAACATCGAGGCGTGGGCAGGTTCGTTCTCGACCATGTAGTCATCGGCCGGCTTCGACACTTTCAAGTCCAGGCTGAGGATGTCGCGGTACCGCTGCGCCACCTGGGGCGGCGAGATCGCCGCCAGGCGTTTGAAGTAGGCGGCTGTCGTGTCGTTGAGGTTGATGGCCGGCCGCCACGCAGCCACCTTCGCGACAGCTTGCGACAAGTGCACCACTGCATTGGTCGTGAGCGGAATGGAGCCATGGCCCGCCGGTCCGCGCGCGGTCAGCTCGATGTCGCGCGGTATCTTTTCGAGCGTCTGGATCGACGCGAAACGGACCTGGCCGCCCTCGCGCCGCACGTTCCCGCCCTCGGCGTAGCAGTACTCGGCGTCGATCTCGCCGAAGTGCTGTTTGACCATGAAGTCGATGCCGAAGCGGGTGGAGCCTTCCTCCCCGGCTTCAGCGAGAAAGATTACGTCGCGGTCGAGCGGCACGGCATTCCGCTTCAGCAGCAGCATCACCATCAGACTGGCTACCAGGTTGTCTTTGTCGTCAACCGTGCCGCGCCCGTAGACGTAACCGCCGTCACGAACCGCGCCGAAGGGCGGATGGGTCCATTTCGTCGGGTCAACGTTCACCGTGTCCGTGTGCCCCATGATGAGCAGCGGGCGTCTGCGCCCGGTGCCCTTCAAACGCGCGACGACGTTCGGGCGATGCGGTTCGACAGCAAAGGTTTGTACTGGAATACCGGCCTTCTCCAGGACGTCCTTGACGTAGTCTGCCGCCGGCTTTTCGTTGCCCGGCGGGTCGCTCGTGTCCATGCGGATAAGCGCCTGGAAATGACGGATGGTTTCCTCTTCGACAGCCTTCCAGTCCGGTTGCCCTGGCGATTGTGCAAACGGCGTTGTGGCGACGGTGAAGAGGGCCAGCACGACGAGCGTCAGCTTCCGCATTGGCGCATGGTATACCTTGCCCCAGATCGAGGGCCACACATGAACGGGTTGCTCAAGGCTGTTGGAATCATTGTGACGATCGTGTCCGCATCGTCAGCGGTTTCGGCGCAATGGCCGCCTTACCCGGCTACGGGCGTTCCGAAAACAGCAGACGGCAAACCGAATCTGACCGGGCCGGCGCCGAGAACCACCGACCGCAAGCCGGATCTGTCCGGAAACTGGATCCGCGGTGACGGCCAGTTGGGGCCCGCCGGCGGAGGCACGTTCCCCGGTCCGCCCCCGGTTTTCTCGCCGGGACCTCCCGTCACGACGTTCCGTAACGTCGCGGCGAATTTTCCGGGAGGTCTGCCACTCCAACCGTGGGCGACGGAGCTCCAGAAAAGGCGGAACTCCGAGAACAGCAAAGACAATCCTGACGCGCACTGCCTGCCGATGGGCATCATCCAGTTTCACAACCACGGCATGCCCAGAAAGATGGTCCAAACACCGGGCTTGATCGTCATTGCCTACGAGGCCAATTACGGCCTCCGGTACATCTTCACGGACGGGCGACCGTTGCCCACCAACGACCCGCAGCCGTGGTGGTACGGATACTCGACTGGCCGGTGGGAAGGGGACACGCTCGTCGTCCAATCGAGTGGTTTCAAGGACGACCAATGGCTAGACATCATCGGCAATCCGATGACAGACGCCGCGAAGGTGACGGAGCGCTTTCGGCGGCCGAGCTTCGGAACCCTCGAAGTCGACGTCACGATCGACGACCCGAAGGCTTACACCAAGCCGTGGACTGTTCGGGTGAACCAGCGTCTCCTGCTCGACACCGAGTTGATGGAGTTCATCTGTCTGGAGAACCAGCAATTCACGAATTACTTGAATCGCCAGAAGTAAGGGACCTTTCCGTAACTTTTGTCGTCTAACCCCGTTATCAGTTAGGAAGTTCGCAAAGGAGTCGCGATGAGTCTGCTCCAGGACGTTCGCTACGCGGTTCGGCTGCTGCTCAAGGACCGGTGGTTTACGGTGATGGGCGCCGTCGTCCTGGCCCTGGGAATCGGGGCCAATAACGCGGTCTTCACGCTGGTCAACGCGGTCCTGCTCCGCAGCCTGCCCTTCTCGAATCCGGAACAGATCATGTGGGTGGGGACGCGGGATAACCAAGCACGCAACCTGGGCATCTCGATGCGCGACTTCGAAGACTGGCAGGCGGCGGCCCGCACGTTCTCGTCGATGTCGTTCGTGTTCAGCGGCGCGTTCAACGTGGGCGATGAAGGACGCGTGCCCGAACAATTTCCCGGCAGCTACGTCTCGGGAAACTTCTTCAGGATGCTCGGCGTCTCGCCCGCACTCGGGCGAGACTTTGCCCCCGAAGACGACAAGCCCGGCTCGGCGGCGGTGGTTCTCATCAGCAATGGCGTCTGGCAGCAGCGCTATGGCAGCGACCCGTCGGTACTGGGACGCGCAATCCGTCTCAACGCCCAGCCGGCAACCATCATTGGGGTCATGCCCGAAGGCATGCGGTTCCCGTTCGAAGCCGACGTCTGGATGCCCACAGGGTCGTTGCCGGCAGCCATCACACAGCAGCCGAGGCAGGCCAGAGGCTACTTCGCGATCGGCAGGTTGGCAAACGGTGTCACCGTCGAGCAAGCACGAGCGGAGTTGAAGGGGATAGGCACGAAGCTCGCGCAGGAATATCCGACCACGAACAAGGACCTCGGCCCGTATGCCGACCCGTTCATCGAACGCATCCTCGGCCCACAAATCACTCTGCTGTTCTGGTCGCTCATGGGCGCGGTGGGGTTCGTGTTGCTGATTGCGTGTTCCAACGTCGCCAACTTGCTGCTCTCACGCGCCGCCCGGCGATCCAGCGAGGTGAGCATTCGTGTCGCCGTCGGCGCAAGCCGTTGGCACATCGTGCGCCAGCTTCTCATCGAAAGCATTCTGCTCGCGTTCGTGGCCGGTATCTTCGGCCTGCTTCTGTCGATCGGTGGCATCCGTTGGTTCGACGCGGAGACCCAAGGTGTGGGCAAGCCCTACTGGATGGTCTTCGAGATGGACTGGCGCACGTTCGGCTTCTTCTTGTCAGTGTGCCTCGCAACCGGAGTCATCTTCGGACTGGCCCCGGCGCTTCACGTGTCGCGCACGAACGTTCACGAGATGCTCAAGGAAGGCGGCCGCTCTGGATCGAGCGGCATCCGTGCACGCCGCTGGACCGCCGGACTCATCGTCGTCCAGGTGGCCTTGACGCTCGTGCTGCTCGCCGGCGCCGGCTTCATGATGCGCAGCTTCTTCACGATGTACCGGATGGACATCGGCATCAGCACGTCACGCTTGCTGAGCATGAACATGATTCTGTCGGCCCGCAAATACCCCACCTGGGACGATCGCACCAGGTTCCTGCAGCGCCTGGATGAGCATTTCGCGACGGTGAGCGACATCGAAGCCGCGTCCACGGCAACTAACGTCCCGTTTGGAGGAGGAGCTCAACGACAGTTGGAAATTGACGGAAAAACAGCGGCTCCAGGTGAGCGGCCTCCGCTCGTGACGATGCTGAGCGTTGGATCGCGATACTTCGATGCGATCGGCGTACGCCTCGTCCAGGGCCGAGCATTCACGAACGCGGACGGGGAAGCCGGCCGGCAAAGCGCGATCATCAACCAGCGCCTGGCATCGCTGCACTTTTCGGGTCAGGACCCAATCGGCCGCGTCATTCGCCTCACCCCGGAAACACCAGGAGCCGACCCAGTCAACTGGTTCACGATCGTGGGAGTTGCACCCAACGTTCGTCAGCGGAACAACAACCAGGAGCGCGAACCCGATGCGGTCGCTTACATCCCGCACGCTCAGAACCTGACGATGGCGCGGTCGGCGACGCTGATCGCTCGCACGCGCAAGGACCCGGCTCAGACGACGAAGATTCTGCGTGAAGCGATTCTGAAAGTCGATCCCGACCAGGCGCTCGTCAACCCCAGGACGATGGAGGAAATCCTGGCCCAGCAGCGTTGGCTATGGAGGGTGTTCAGCACGATGTTTGCCGTCTTTGCGGTCATCGCGCTCGTGCTGGCGGCAGTCGGTCTTTATGCGGTGACTGCCTACTCGGTGACCCAGCACACGCGGGACATTGGCGTGCGCATGGTGCTTGGCGCGCAGCCCGGTCAGGTCGTGTGGCTGTTCCTTCGGCGCGCCTTCGTTCAGCTCGGAATCGGGTTGGCGATCGGGCTCGTGGCGGCGTTTGGCGTGGGCCGCCTCCTTCAGAGCCTGCTCGTGCAGACGAGCTCGCGAGACCCAGTCACGCTGATCTCAATCGTCACGCTGCTGACGGTCGTGGCTGTTGCCGCCTGCGTGTGGCCGGCACGGCGCGCCACCCGTCTCGATCCTTTGGTTGCGCTTCGACACGAATGAACACACCATCGTAGAGCGGGCGCTTTAGCGCCCGCAGACTAGCCACGACACCGTAGCGCGGGGGCTTCAGCCCGCGGACCAGCCACGACACCGTAGCGGGGGGCTTCAGCCCCCGCTTCGGCAACGCCGCGCAGGCTGAAGCCTGCGCGCTACTTCAGCCACGTCGGATTGAGACCCATGTAGCGCGGGGGCTTTAGCCCCCGCGGACTCGATCAACAGAGTCCGAGAGAAGAGATGGGCCATCCGTTCAGAACTCATCAATCTGCTGCGCTCCGTGTCCTTTTTAACTACTTGCACCGGGTTGAAGACTGGTGAGTCCCGGTTCTCAGCGACCGCGACTCAATCGGGCACGATGTGCTGCTTGATGGCGAAGCGAATGAGATCGGCAGTGTGTTCCAGGTGCAGCAACTGCATCAGGTGGGCCTTGTGATCCTCAGCGGTGCCGATGGAGATGTCGAGCTCGGCGGCGATTTCTTTCATCTGCTTCCCTTGAGCCAGCAGCCGCAAGACGTCGCGCTGTCGAGCCGTGAGCTCGCGCTCGCCGTACGTCGTCGACGCCATCAGCTTGAGCACGTCGCCTGTGATGAGCGAGGTCAGGTACGTTCGACCGCCCATCACCTCTCTGATCGCATCGTGAAGCTCCTCGCCGGCGCTGAGCTTGACCACATAGCCGGCGGCGCCAGCCCGCATTGCCTCAGCTGCGAGCGACGGGTCTATATAGACGGTCATGAAGATGAACCGCGCCGAAGAGTGCTCGGCCTTGAGTAGCCGCATGGCATCGATGCCGCTCATGCCGGGCATCGAGATGTCGGAGACGACGATGTCGGGACGCAGGCGACGGGTCTCCTCGACGAGGCGTTGGCCGTCGGTGACTTGTGCGACCAGATCGGCCACCTCGCCGATGAGCCGAGCAAGATGGTCAGCCATCATGGCGTGATCGTCAGCGAGGAGCACTCGTGGTCGCATACGACCCCCTTTACTGAGCACCCGATTACGGAGGACTGTAAACCATTCTGCCGGCGTGGCCCGCCTGTCCTGGGTTCAGCGCAAATGCGTCTCTCCTGACGGAAGGGTGACCACAATGCGCGTGCCGCTGTCTCGCGCGGCGGTCACGTCGAGCACGCCGCCCAAGATGCGCACGCGTTCGCGCAGGCTGACCAGACCCAGACCCAATCGATGCGACGTCACTGTCGGGTCGAACCCGCGGCCATCATCGGCGACCTCCAACTGGAGATGGCCGTTCCGCTGATCGAGCGAGACAGTGACCTGCCGAGCCTGAGCGTGCGCCCCCACGTTGCGCAAGGCTTCCTGCGCGACGCGGTAGAGGCACAGACCGACCGCGTCTGACACGTCCCGCCACGTGTCAGACACGTCGAACCGCACTGCCACGCCGCTCTCCTCGCTGAACTCTTTGCATCGTTCTCGCAGCGCCTGTACCAGGCCGAGATGTTCGAAAGCGCTCGGGTGGAGGTCGTGCGAGAGGTGGCGAAGGTCCATGGACAGCTGCATGGCTTGCTGCTGCAGATCCGCCAGCATCTTTCCAGCCGGACTCGAGGCATCAGGAATCTGCCGTTTCGTCTGGCTCAAGGCGATGCCGAACGAAGCGACCCGCTGGCCGATGTCGTCGTGGAGGTCGCGCGCGATCCGCGCCCGTTCGCCTTCCTGCGCGGAGATGAGCTGGCCGGCCAACTGTCGCACGTCGTGATAGCTGGAGCGCAATGCATCCGCGATTCGACGCCGTTCCTCGAGGACCACCGACAGCAGCATCATCGGGACCGACACGGTCATCAGAAAGATTTGCAATGAGCGTGAGTTCTCGACCGGCGACTGGATGACGAAGGGCCCTCGCCCGGCGATCGCATTCGAGAGTGAGAGGAAGGCCACCGCGAGGAGAGACGTACACAAGCCGCTCAATCCGAAACGAACAGCGGCCCATAGCAGCAGTGGCAGCGGCGCATAGAGCAGCGTCGGGGAACTGCCCTCCTGGCCGAACACGGCGATGGAGACGAGGAGAAGCCCGATCTGCAGCAGACCGAATTCCAGACAGCGTCGCAGGGGTGCTTCGCGGATCGCCCGGAACCAGTCCGCATCTGCCTGGAGGATCAACGGAGTGATGGAGAGGACGGCGAACGGATTCGCAAGAAACCGGAGACGCCACGTGGACCAGAAATCAGCCGCCCAGCCAGTCAGGATGAACAGGTATGTGGCGACGACCGCGGCGAGTCCCGGGGCAGCGATGGCCGCGAGCACAATGAACGCGGTCATGCTCCGAAGGCTGTCCAGCCGCTGCGGCGGTTCGCTGACAAAGCGCACCGCGGCCGCGCCAGCCGCCGCCTGGACCGCATTGCCGAAAGCCTGACTCAGCATCGTCGGCACGGGGACGCCCGGCTGGAAAATGCTGACCAGGTGCAGATGCGTAGGGAAGACGGCGAGGAGGTAGATCCACCACGTCCGGACCGGCGAGAGAAGCAGCGCCGCCAGTAGAATGGCGTTGGGGGGCCACAGAATCGCGATATTGGACGAGGGAAAGATGAGCCTGATGCCGATGACGCCCCCAAGATAATAGCCGGCGCACGTCATCAGAATCCCGAGAACCAGGCGACCCTTCGAGGAATGCGCGAGATCAGCAGCACCGGTCTTCAAAAACTCACCTTGAGCGCGAGCTGCACCTGCCTTGACGAGCCGGAATCACCGGTTGGGAATCGTGTGCTTGTGATCTTGCCGAAATTGACGCTGCCGACCACGTTCCCTGGCTGACCGAAGTTCGGGTGGTTGAAGAGATCGAAGATCTCCGCCCGTAACTCTACGTCCAGCTTTGCGCCGATGCGCGTGCGCTTGCTGAGCGACAAGTCGACAGTGTGAAAGCCTGGTCCGATGATCACGTTGCGTCCCAAGTTGCCGAAGTTGGGGACTGCCGTGAACACCGACGTGTCGAACCAGCGGTCGACCTCGCCGATGATACGGACGGGGCCTGCCACGTCCGGTCGCACCGTGTTGGGGACGCCGTTGAGCGTACTGTTGCTCGTCACGATGTTGACCGGGTTTCCGCTCTGTGCCTGCACGATCGCCGCGAGCTGCCAGCCCTCGACCAGCTGATGCCCTGTGAACGGCAACTCGTACATCCCGCTCCACACGAAACGATGAGGCGCGTCGTAGTCGGACAACCCGCGGTCGCCGCGCACGTTGTAGCTGTCCTGCAGAACCACGCCTTGCGTGCTCAGCGAATTGTAGTCCAGTGACTTCGACCAGGTGTACGACGCGCTGAACTGGAGGCCCCGCGACAGCCGTTTGTTCGCCGACAGCCACAGCGCGTGGTAGCTCGATTGGCCCGTGCTCTCGACCTGCGTGATGTTGCCGAGCGGGCTGCCTGGCAGGATTGGACTCGACTCCGAGAGCGCGGCGAACGGCCGTTTACCATCGACCGGCTGGTTGATGTTGCGCGAGAGTATCAGATGCCTGCCTGTGGATCCGAAGTAGCCGGCCATCGCCGCGAGAGTGGCGGTCAGCTCGCGCTGTATGTTCAGGTTCCATGACTGCAGCGAGGCGTTGTTGAATCCATGGTCGGTCGTCTGGGGCGCGAGTGCGGCGTCGCGCGCCAGAGTCGATCGCCTCGTCCAATCTGATTGGCCCGGAGAAGCTGAGTGGCGTCGCGAACGGCGGGTTCGCGGCCGTGCCCCTCACCACGGTGGTCATCGGCTGGTCGACGAGGAGCGCGTACGCGCCGCGCACCACTGTGGTGGCGTCTCCAAACGGGTCCCACACGAAGCCGACCCGCGGTTGAAAGTTCTTGTTGTTCTGATGGTAGATCTCGTCGGTGTGTACACCGACCCGCAGCAGCGAAGCAGTCTGCGCATCGAAGACGATAAAGCGATCGTCCGCGCTCCGTCGGCGTCATGTTCCAGTCGTAACGCAGACCAAGCTCGAGGGTGAGGTTCCGCCGCCACGCGATGTTGTCTTGCACGAACAGCCCCAAGGCGCCCTGGCGGATACGGCTCGTGCCGCGCCCGAGCGTCACGCTGAACGCGTTCGCCGTGCCGGCCAGGAACGCGGCGACATCGGGGAAGTTGAACAGACCTGTGCCGACCGCGAAGTTGTTGTTGAAGAACTGCCGAAACTCGCCGCCGATCTTGAGCGAGTGGCTAGCACGCAGGTGGCTCAGCGTGTCGGATACGACCGCCGTCGTGTCGGTGCGCTCGAGCGGGAAGTTGGCTGGCCCGCCGAAGTTCAACGCGCCGCCAGCGATGTTGAGCTGCGGCAGTCCAATCGCCTGGTTGATGCCGTTGTTGATGCCGAAATCGGCTGGATTGAGTCTTCGGCTGGGCGTGTTGTAGCCGAACAGGCGGTTGATGCCCACACGCGCCTGGTTCACAAGGCCCGATCCGAACGTGCGCGTTTCGTTCAGCGTGAAGATCTGCCGTCGTCCGCCGCGGGCGCTGCCGAAACCGGGAATGGTGTTGCCGAACCGGGTGGGCTCGTCGGCGAAGTCGGTCTGCATCGCGTAATAACCATGGAGCCGGTCGCGCGATCCGAGATTATGGCTGACGTCGAGCGTCCACTGATCGTTCTCCACCGGGGCATCGGCGTATCCGACGAACCGAGACGTGCCCGCCTCATCGATGAAGTTTGCACGTGGCACGACTGCGACCAGCTTCGCGATCGCGGCGTCGGTGACAGAGGCACGTTCCGCCTCGCTCAGGACGAGGCTGTTGACGTCGAGGCCCTGTCGCTGTCGCAGGCCTTGATAACTGACGAAGAAAAACGTCCTGTTTCTGATCAGCGGCCCGCCGAGGCTGCCGCCGAACTGGTGGCGCTTGAAGGGGGGCGGATCCGGCGAGGTGAAGGTGAAGAAGTTGCGTGCATCCAAGGCGTCGTTGCGCAGGAACTCGAACAGCTCCCCACGGAACGTATTGGTGCCCGAGCGCGTCGCGATGTTCACGATTGCGCCGGAGGTAAAACCGTATTCGGCGCTGAAGGTCGAGTTCTCGACCTTGAACTCTTGCACGGTGCCGATCGAGGGCTGGAAGGCGATCGTGCCGAACGTCAGATTGTTCAGCGTGATGCCGTTGATCATGAAATTGACGGTTTCCTCGCGGTTGCCGGCGGTGTTGAACGTCAACCTTCCCAGACCGCGCACGGGTTGAGAGGAGAAACCGCTCTGCGGCGGCGTGACCGACCCCGGCACGAGGATGCCCAGCTCCATGAACTGCCGCCCGTTGAGCGGGATGTCCTGGACTGTCTGGTCGGTCACCACGTGACCGACTGAGATGGTCGCGCGGTTGATCAGCGGGGCGCCCGCCGCCACGACCACTGTTTCCGCCAGACCACCGGGCTCCAGCCGGAAGTCCTGAACCCGCGTTTGCCCGACCTCGAGGATCAAGTCAGCATTGACCTCCGTCCGGAAGCCAGAGGCCTGCGCCTCCACCCGGTACGTGCCTACGGGCAGGGCCGCAATCAGGTAGGCGCCGTCCCGACCCGAGCGCACGGTCCGCTTGAAACCGGATGACTCGTTGTGCACGGTGATCGTGGCGCCCTGGACGACCGCACCGGATGTATCGAGTACCTGGCCCTGGAGCGTTGTGGTCGACTGGGCAACGGCAAGCACCGGGACGAGCGCAAGCACAAGCAGGAACGGCAGACATTGTCCCCAAGGAAGTGGATCACCCTGTGATTCACAAGAGCGTCGATTCGTCACATTTTCTCGAATTCCACGCCGCAGATTTCCAGCCGAAATTCATTGTAGCGACGGACCAACTGCGAAAGCACGCGACGGATGTGCAGCTCGACGGGAAGCGTGTTCAAAAAAGACTGCCTCGGGGTGCTTGCGGCACACCGTCAATACGCTTCAGCCATTCGCCAATCTGGTTCCAACTCGTGAAAATGCGGCTCCCCGAACGTGATGCTGATCTGTCCGCGCTTCGGACCAGCATCCGATGAGGCATCTTTGGTTAACTCCCAACTCCCAACTTCTCACGCTTGTCCAACTCCCAAGCCGGAGTTTCTTGGGCGTTGGGCGTTGGTCGAGCGACAGCCGTTGGGAGTTGAACACGCGCAGGCTGAAGCCTGCGCGCTACTGGACTGTGAATCTTTGATTCTCCAGGCAGATGAATTCGATGAGGTCTTCGTCGAGAATGATCTGCTGGTTCACCCTGACCGTCCACGGCCGAGTGTAGGCCTTCGGGTCGTCAACGGTGATGTCGATCTCCATCCGTCCAAAGTTCACTCGGCGAATCCGCTCGGTGAGCTTCGCGGCCTCGGTCATCGGGTTTCCAATGATGTCGAGCCATCCATCGTCCCTGAAGTTGGTCGTCTCGACCACGAGCGTGTCGCCATCCCATTTTCCCAGCGAGTAGCCGTACCACCACGGTTGGGCATCGGAGTCCGGCGGCTTCCGGTTGTCGGTGAAGATTTGCCGGATGCCGGAGCTGGCCTCGTACAGGATGACGAGCAGGCCCGGGGTTTGGATGAACTTCCGCGGCGCCCCCTGGGTGTGAAACTGCACGACGCCCATCGGCAGGCAGTGCGCCTCCGGATTGTCTTCGCTGTTGCCGGCCATGCGTTTCTTCAGAAGCGCCTCGCCGAGAGGTGTGAGTGGCAGACCGCCTTTGAGATTGGCCGCGACGTCACGAAATCCAGCAACGGGTACTGGTGACGGTGGCTCAGGAGGTCCGCCCTGCCGACCGATGCCGCCAACGCCTCGCCACACGCCCGATAGGTCCGGCTTGCCGTCGGCGGTTCGCGGCGCCGGGGCGTTCAGGTTCGGCTCTCCACTCGCGAGCTTGGGCACACCTGGGGTCGGGTGCAACGGCCACTGAGCGAAGATCGTTGGCGATGCGATCGAGACGAAGGCAATTAGACCGGAAGTGCAAAGCAGCGCTTTCATGTCAGTCTCTCAATGTGATCGGGTGAGATCGGGCGCTGATTATCGCTTCAGCGAAGGGCCGGTTCAAGGTGGGCGCCAGGCTGTGGACCGGCAGTGGCGAACCGGCGTAGTATCCCGATGCGGAGCACTCATATGAATGTCAGGTCCGTCATCGTGCTTGCGACCGTCGCCTTTTTGACCCTGGCAGGCCGCGTGCTTGCCCACCATTCCTTCGACGCCGAGTACGATCGCAACAAACCCATCACACTCACCGGGACCGTCACGAAGCTGGAGTGGACGAATCCGCACGCACGCATCTACATCGACGTGAAGGACGAGAACGGGAAGATCGTCAACTGGGACTTCGAGCTAGGTCCTCCCAATGGGCTCATGCGCCGCGGCTGGAACAGGAACTCCCTGAAGGCCGGCCATGTCGTCACGATATCCGGCTTTCGTTCAAAGAAGCTGAACGAGCCAGCGATCGCAAATGCCAGGACGGTCACGCTCGCTGACGGACGACAGGTGTTCGCGGGATCGTCTTTCGATACAGGCCCGACGCAATAGCTCAACTCCCAACTCCCAACTACTACTTGTCCAACTCCCAAGGATACTTGTCCATTCCCGAGAATGTTTGGGAGTTGGGCAGCCGTCAGTGGTTGGGAGTTGCGAGTTGCGAGTTGAGCCTATACTGACCCTGGAGGTCCAGCCGTGAAGATTTCCCGATCACCGCAGCCCGCTCAGCTCGTCTGGCTCGTCGCGCCGCTCGCCGTGTTGCTTGTCGCGACAGTCGGGATCCAGGTTGGATCCGGCCAGCAGACGGTGCCATTTCAGAATGGCATTCCCGTCGCACCAAGTGGGCTCGCGAAGCGTCCTCTGCCGGACAAGCCCATGGAGTTCGATACTGCCGAGGGTCAGAAGATTCGCGTCAGCGTCTTTGCGAAGGGTCTCTCCTATCCCTTCAGCGCTGCGTTTCTTCCCGACGGCAGCATGCTCGTAACCGAGCGTGTGGCGCGTTTGCGGATCATCCGCAACGGCGTTCTCGATCCGCAGCCGGTTGCCGGAGCGCCCCCCGGATACTTTGCCGGCGAGTCCGGTCTGCCCGGTGCAGTTCACGGCTACATGGACGTCGTACTCCATCCGAAGTTTGCGGAAAACGGGCTCGTGTATCTCTCGTATACGAAGCCCCTCGATGAAAAACGACGGACGGTCGCTATCGCGCGGGGGCGCTTCGATGGTCACGCGCTGACCGAGGTTCGCGACATCTTTGTGGCGGACGAGGCCGGGACCTCGCGCATCGCCTTCGGTCGCGACGGTACACTCTTCATGACGACGACTGGCGCTGACCCCCAAGACCCGAAGACCCTGGGCGGCAAAGTGTTGCGCTTCAAAGACGATGGCAGCGTGCCGAGCGATAACCCGTTTGTTGGGAAGGCTGGCTACAGGCCGGAGGTTTACACACTCGGCCACAGGAGTTCGCTCGGCCTGGCGTTGAATCCCCGAACCGGGGAGATGTGGCTCAACGAAAATGGCCCGAACGGCGGCGATGAAATCAATATCCTCAAGCCCGGCGCCAACTACGGATGGCCTCTGGTAAGCCTCGGGCGAACGTATACCGGAGCGTGGCAGTCGAAGCTCACGCACGACGGATTCGAGGCGCCCATCGTGTACTGGACCCCGGCTATCGCGGTCTCAGGCATGGCGTTCTACACGGGCGACCGATTCCCGAAGTGGAAGGGTGACGTTTTCGTCGGCTCTCTTCGCACGGGCGAGATTCCCGGCACGGGCCACCTCGAGCGCATCCTGTTCAACGAGAAGATGGAGGAGTTGCGCCGCGAGGCGCTGCTCCGCGAGCTGCGACAGCGCATTCGTGACGTCAAGCAGGGCCCCGACGGACTGTTGTATCTGTTGACGGACGAGAAAGACGGAGCCGTGCTCCGCATTGAACCGGCGGCCTAGAAGCAACGTTATGTCATTCGCCCGCTACCGGCCGTGCGTAATATCTTCCTCGACGGCAGCGACCTGAGCATCAAAGCACTACAGGCGCGGGGGACGGTTTCACCTACATGAAGCCCTGAAGGGCTCGCCGAAGAACCCTGACGCCTTCAATCGGCATCTCTCCAAGTCCGGGCATTCACACAACTTTGTACCTTGCTGGTCTGGATCTTGCACGTAACTGCAAGCCGTTGCACTATAGACGTTTTGCATCTTCGATACGCAGTGGAGCGCTGAGCTTTACCGGAGCGCTGTAGCGTTGATGCCGATCGACTGTAGCGTTCATGTCATCGACAAGCCGTAAGTTGCAGATTGCAAGCACGCGAGGAACTCATGCCCATAGGATCATCAAGCAACAAACCCGACCTCCGGTTAGGTCCTCCATCATCGTGGCGATTTTGGTTCGAGATGTCGCTGCTCATGTTGTTGTCGCTTGCGGCGATCCTTGGCGCAGTCATTCTCGGCGGCTACGCCTGAGCGCCTCGCGATAGGACCGCCCGCACGGCCTCGCCAAGACGCTTGACGCCGTCGTCGATTTCGACCGGCGACAATGCGCAGAACGGTAAACGGAGAAAACGCTCGCCGCCTCCCTGTGGGAAGAAGGCGAGGCCGTCGGCGAGGTTGAGGCCTTGTGTGGCCGCCTCGGTCCGGAGAGCCGTGGTGCTGACTCCTTCGGGAAGGGTCATCGACACGAAGAACCCGCCATCCGGACGAGTGGGCTCGGCATTCGGCATGTAATTGCTCAGACCGGCCAGGCAGGCGTCGAGACGTGGCGCGTATAGCTTCTTCAGACGCTCGATCTGCGGTGGCAGCAACCCTCGGCGGCACCATTCGTACGTAATGCCCTGTGCCACGTAGCCGGGAGAGATATAGGTGTCCTCAGCCACTTTCGCGAGCTTTCCAATCAAGCCGGGCTCGCCAATCATGAACCCGGTGCGGACACCCGGAGCAATCAGCTTCGTAAACGAGCTCATATGAAGCGTGCGCTCGGGCGCCAGCTCGTAGAGCGTGGGCTCCTCGGTGCCGCGATAGCGAAGAAGACGATACGGTGCGTCTTCGACGACAAGGAAGCCGTGTTTGACTGCCAGGTCGGCGATTCGCCGCCGCTTGGCACCCGAACACGTGGCGCCCGCCGGATTCTGGAAGTCAGGAATCGTATAGAAGAACTTGGGCACGTGCCTCTCGAGTGCCCGCTCGAGCATGTCGATTCTTGGGCCGTCAGCCTCCATCGGCACACCCACGACAGTCGCACCATGCCGTCGGAGAAGGCTTAGTGTCCGGTCGTAGGTTGGCGACTCGGTAAAGACGACGTCACCGGGTTCAAGCATCTGCAGGCAGAGGAACTCGATCAACTGCAGCGAGCCATTGGCCGTCAAGACGCGATCGACCGTCACGTGCTGCCATTCCGCCAGCCATTCACGCAGCGGCTGAAAGCCAGACGAGGGGCCGTATTGAAGCATGGCCGTCCCCTTTGTCTTGAGGATTTCCGCTGAAGCTGCAATCAAGTCGTCTGTTGGGAAGGATTCGTTCGCGGGCACACCGCGAGTGAAGTTGATTGTCTGCATGTATCCGTTGATCTTAAATCCGGTTATTGGGAGTTGGGCTCTCTTTGGGAGTTGGGAGTCGGGCTTCAGCGCCCCGACGCGAACAGTTTGCCGAAAAAATCGCCCGTGTTCCACGTCGGCCGAGCGTCTGCGTCGGCGATCGCCTTCAGGATCAGATAGTTCGCTTTGGCGAACCTGGCCCCGGCTTCGTAGTTGATTGGCAATTTCAAATCGTCTGACGGCCGATGATATTGCGTCTCCAGAAACCCGGTCAGAAACTTGCCCCCTTCGCCAGCGCCCTTGGCCGTATTCCATCCGGTCGAGAGCATGATCGACGGCACGCCCTGCTCAACGAAGCGGTAGTGATCTGAGCGAGTGAAGATGGCTTGCTCGGGCATGGGGTCGGGTGTCAGCGTCAGGCCCATCTGGGCCAGTGCGGATTCCAGAACGCCCTTGAGCGACGAATGCTGGGCCCCGAACGCAATCACGTCGGTGAAGTCGTAGAGCAGGACCGGCATGTCGAGATTCACGTTCGCGACGATGCTGCGGAGAGGAACCGTTGGATTTCGGGCGAAGTAGGCGGAGCCCAGCAGCCCTTTTTCTTCTGCAGTTACCGCGAGAAACATGATCGACCGCCGCGGCGGCGTTGGCTCGCTCGTCAGTGCACGGGCGGCCTCCAGCATACCGGCAATACCAGCCGCGTTGTCCATTGCACCGTTGTAGATGGCGTCGCCGCCAATCGGCTGACCGATCCCCTCGTGGTCCAGATGTCCGGTGATCACCACATACTCGTCGCGGAGCACGGGGTCTGACCCCTGCAGAATGGCCGCGACGTTCGCGCTCGAGCGTCGCTCGTGGCGCGAGGCCTGCGCTAGCTCGATCGATACAGCGAGTGGGAAGCCCTTCGGCGCGCCTTTCGCGGCTTCCGCGCGCACGTCAGCATAGGACCGTGGTGCTCCGTCAAAGAGAATGGCGCCATCTTTCGGGCTCATCATCGCACTGACCTGAATGCCTGGCGCTGCGACGGATGGCATACCGTCTGGGCCCACCCAGGCCATCGACATCTGGTCCAGGCTTTCGATTGCGCGGGTCCACGGGAACACTTTCTCGAAGCGCTCGGTGTAGAGCAGCACGAGGCCGACTGCGCCGTGTTGTTCCGCGGCGATTCGCTTCTGAAGAGCGGAACCGTAGTGAGCGCCTTCTTCGCTCGGAAACGACGAAGGAAAGCCGGAGAGCGCAACCACGACCTTCCCCGATACGTTCAGACCGTCATAGTCGTTGTGTGTGAACGCCGGGGCTTCGATGCCGTAGCCGACGAACACGGCAGGCGCCGTGATTCCGCTCGTAGCTCGTGACGCTGACGAAGAGACGATGAACTGCTGGCCCAGCGAGAGCGGCACGGCGCGTCCGCCTCCAGCCGGCCGAACGATCAGGCGCGCCCGATCTTTGACGAGCCAATGAGCCTGGAGAGGCACGCTCTGGAAATACGAGCCATCTTTGGCGGCGGGGCGCAGGCCAAGCAATTGAAACTGCGTGGCGACGTAGTTGGCGGCGAGGTCATACCCGCGTGTTCCGGCTTCTCGACCTTCCATCAAGTCGCTCGCGAGGAAGCGCATGTGCGCCTCGACCGCGGCCGGCTGGATTTCCACACTGGCGGCGACCCCGTCCGTTGCCGCGCGACTATTCGTCGCGCACATCGACGACAGGACGGCTGCTGTGGCGGCCACGGCCACGCCAGTTCTCGAGACGATTGCCAACACTCGACTGCCTCCTTGTCGTTGGGCGCTGCGCCGCAGGTTCAGGATACCCCTCCTGCCAATCAGATGCTTGGGTGCTGAACACTCGCGACGAGAACCGCGTTCCGACGTGGCCCTCGATCGCACGGCCAAATGAATGCTATAAAGAGAGATTCACTCACCTCATCGCGCATGGTTGTTCAGAAGTTCGGCGGCACGTCGGTCGCCGACCCAGAAGCTATTCGACGCCTCATAGAGATTGTCCGCACGGCCCGGTCGCGAGACGGACGCGGCCCGGCGGTCGTCGTGTCGGCAATGAGCGGTGTAACCGACGCCCTTTTGAAGGTTGCCGCCGACGCCGGGGCATCGCGCCTCTCCGACGCCCTCGCGGGCCTCGCGCGGCTCCACGAGCGACACCTCGACGCGGCTGACGCGCTTGCGGCTCGTTCGGAGCTGCCCGCGCTCACCGGGCACATCAAGGAAGAGTTCGACCAGATGCACGCCGTCGTGAAAACGATCGCGACGACGGGTGAGACATCGCCGAGGACGCTCGACGTGGTGGCGGCCGCAGGAGAGTTGCTGAGCTCTCGCGTGGTGGCCGCCGCGATGCGGCATGCCGGACTCCCCGGCGAATGGGTGGATGCGCGCCGAGCGATTGTCACCAACGATGAATACACACGCGCCGTGCCCCTCACACAGGAGACGAATGCCGCGCTGCAGTCGTCCGTTCTCTCCCTTGTGGACGCCGGTCGCGTGCCGGTGCTTGGCGGCTTCGTTGGGGCGACGACGGACGGCCACACGACCACCCTGGGCCGTGGCGGGTCCGACTATTCGGGCGCGCTCGTGGGCGCCGGCATCGGCGCGAACGAGATTCAAATCTGGACCGACGTGGACGGCATGCTGACCGCAGACCCGCGCGTCGTTGCGAACCCGCGGCTCGTTCCGACGTTGGCATTTGCGGAAGCCGCCGAGCTCGCCTACTTCGGCGCCAAGGTACTGCACCCCAGTACCATCCTGCCCGCGGTTGAACATGACATTCCGGTTCGCATCCTGAACTCGCGCAAGCCCGAAGGGACGGGGACGGTCATTACCGCGACCGGGACGTCGGGCGCGACCCCCGTGACGGCGTTTGCCTGCAAACGCGACGTGACAGTCGTTGACATCACGTCGAGCCGCATGCTCATGGCGTACGGCTTCCTGCGTCAGGTGTTCGAGGTGTTCGAGCAGTTCAAGACGGCCGTCGACGTGGTGACCACGTCCGAGGTGAGCGTCTCGGTCACGGTTGACGATCGCCGGAACTTGAACGCGATCGTCGAGGCGCTCCGAGCATTTGGTGAGGTGGCCGTGGAGCCGGACATGGCGCTCGTCTGTGCCGTCGGCGACCGTCTGAGAAGCGAGCCCGAGATTGCGGCGCGCGTGATCGGCGTACTCGAAGAAGTCCCGCTCCGGATGATCTCGCAGGCCGCGTCACGGCGTAACATTACCGTCATCATGCGGCAGGCCGACTTGCCCCACGCGATGCAGCGGCTTCACCAAGAGTTCTTCGCATGACCCTTCGACACACTCAGGGTCAGCCCGAGCACAGTCGAGCGCTGAGGCTCCTGATTGTCGGATACGGGAAGATGGGCCGGCTCGTCGAGGAGTTGGCCGGCGAGCAGGGAGTCGAGATCGTCGGGCGGGTTGACGAGGGCCGCGACGAGTGGGCGCCGGCGGATGTGGCGATCGACTTTACGACGGCGGAGGCGCTCGTCAGGAACTTTCCAGAGTACGTCGCTCGACGGATTCCAGTCGTGATTGGGACCACCGGTTGGTCGTCGCATGTGGCGCGGCTCAAGGCGGAATCAGAGAAGGCTGGCATTGGTGTCGTGGCCTCGGCGAATTTCTCGATCGGCGTGAACGTCTTTCAGCTCGTCGTGTCCGAGGCCGCCCGTTTGATGCGGCAGCAACCGCAGTTCGGCGCCTGGATCCACGAGCTGCACCATGCGGCAAAGCGAGACGCGCCGTCGGGAACGGCGCTGCTGTTGCGCGACACGATGACGGGCGCCGGCTACGATCGCCCGATCGACATGTCGTCCACGCGGGCGGGAACGATTCCCGGTACGCACACCGTTGGATTCGACGGGGCGTCGGATACGATCGAGCTGACGCACGCGGCCCGGGACCGCCGCGGCTTCGCGGGTGGGGCGCTCTTGGCGGCCCGCTGGATCCAGGGGCGCCAGGGCTGGTACTCGATGGCGGACGTGTTGCGAAACGCTTAGAAGGCTCAGGGCTCAGGGCTCAGGGCTCAGGGCTCAGGGCTTAGGGCTTAGGACTTAGGGCTCAGGCTGGGCTCAAGTCCTGAGCCTTAAGCCATAAGCCCTGAGCCATAAGCCTTGTTGTGAGGACTAAGTATGCGTAATCCATTCACCGGTGTTGGAACTGCTCTCGTCACGCCGTTCAGCGCAGACGGCTCGCTCGATGAGGCCGCGGTCAAGCGCCTCGCGCGGCGGCAGATCGACGCCGGCATCCATTTCCTCTCGCCCTGCGGCACGACAGGCGAGGCTCCGACGCTGAGCGCGCGCGAGAAGCTGCGCGTGATCGAGCTGGTCGTGGAGGAGGCGGCTGGGCGCGTTCCGGTGCTGGCGGGGGCCGGTGGCTACGACACGCGCGAGGTCATCGAGTTCGCGCACGAAGTGGAGCGAGTCGGAGCCGACGGTCTGCTGTCGGTGACGCCGTACTACAACAGGCCCACGCAGGAAGGTCTGTTTCAGCACTTCAAGGCCATCGCCGAGAGCACACCGTTGCCGATCATGTTGTACAACGTGCCCGGTCGCGCCAGCGTCAACATCGACGTCCGCACCGCGGTCCGCCTCTCCGAGATTCCAAACATCGTTGCGATCAAGGAAGCATCAGCGAACGTGGTCCAGATGACGGAGATCATCGCGAATACGCCGGAGGACTTCCTCCTGCTCAGCGGCGACGATTCCTTGACGGTTGCAGTCATGGGGATTGGGGGGCGAGGCGTGGTGTCGGTTGCTTCGAATGAGGCGCCGGCGGAAATGGTGCAGATCGTCGAGCTGTGTGAGAAGGGCGACTTCGCGGGCGCTCGCAAGCTGCACCACTGGCTGCTGCCCCTCATCCTGGTGAACTTCGTCGAGACGAATCCGATCCCGTGCAAAGCCGCGATGGCGGCAATGGGCCTTCTCGAAGAGAGCTACCGCTTGCCGATGGTGCCGCCGAGTCCGTTCGCGCGCGACAAGATCATGAGCGTGCTCCAGCAGCTTCGAATGCTTGGCGCGGCTGCACGCGTCTAACCCGGAATATTCTGGACCCAGTAGATCTCGTCGCCGTCGCACGGTCGATTGTAGACATCGACTCGACCACGGGCAGTGAGGGTCCGGCGGGGCAATGGCTCGCTCGCTATCTGAGTGAGCGCGGCTATCACGTGACCGAACAGCCCGTCGCGAATGGCCGGTTCAACGTCTTTGCGTGGCTTGACGTATCCCCGCAGCTCGTCTTCTCAACTCACGTCGACTGCGTCCCTCCGTTCTTCGCGAGCCGGCAGGATGGCGGCGTGCTGTTTGGTCGCGGCGCGTGCGACGCCAAAGGGATCCTCGCCGCGCAGATCGCCGCGGCCGAGCGTCTGCGTGCCTCTGGTGAGCGGCGTGTAGCCCTGCTGTTTCTCGTCGGTGAGGAGCGGGGGAGTGACGGCGCGCGCGTGGCGAACGAACTGGCGCCCGCCGGCGTGCGTTTCCTGCTCAATGGCGAGCCCACCGACAATCGTCTTGGCGCCGCCACGCGTGGAATGCTGCGTCTCAAGCTTCGCGCACACGGCCGCGCCGCCCACTCCTCTTTTCCCGAGCTTGGTGAATCCGCCATCGACAAGCTGCTCGATGCGTTGATGGTCGTTCGTGGCGTGACGCTTCCTGAGGATCCGCTTCTCGGGCGGACTCACTACACGGTTGGCCTGATTGACGGCGGCGTCGCACCCAACGTCGTATCGCCCCACGCATCTGCCGAGTTGTTGTTTCGAACGGTGGGTGACACGGCACCCGTTCGCAAGGCACTCGAAGTGGTCGAAAGCCTCGTGTCGATCGAGCACGTGCTCGACATTCCCGCCGTTCGCATGCACACCGTGCCGGGGTTCGAGACCGGGATCTTTCCGTATACGACGGACGTCCCGCTGCTGACCCGATGGGGAACGCCACTCCTGCTTGGCCCAGGATCGATCCACGTGGCTCACACCGACGAGGAACACGTCTCGCTCGACGAGCTGCGACATGCAGTGGACCTGTACGAGTCTCTGGCGGCCCGACTTCTTACTGGGCAATAGGCAACTCCCGCCACTGGTGAAGCCACCCGCACGGAGCTTCGGCATATGATTCGTGACCACTTGGTGCATCGGGAGTTGTGGAATTGACCGGGGAAGTCACGAGTCCCCGCCGCGTGATGGTGGGCACCGACCGGTCGGAGACTGCCGAGCGGGCGGTCCGGTGGGCGGTGGGGTTCGCCGATCGTTTCGGCGCGGAGTTACACCTCGTCCAGGTGATTGTTCCCAATCATGTGGACGCGGAACGCGGCGCGGCCGAACGGATTCAGACCGCGTCCATGACCGACGAACTCGCCCGGCACGCACGATCCATCGCCGGCGATCGAGGCCGCGCTCGTGTTGTGATCGATGAGGATCCCGCGCTGGCGATCGTCCGCGTAGCTGAGGAGCTTGCCATCGACGTTCTGGTTGTCGGGAATGCCGGCATGGCGGGCCGAAGGCAGTTCCTCCTCGGCAACGTCCCGAACCGGATTAGCCACAACGCCCGCTGCACAGTCATCATCGTCAACACCTTCACGGCAGGCGGAAACTCCCCCCGTTCGTCTTCGACGTTCTCGGGATCCCAACCCGACGTGGAATCCCAGCCAGACCGGATGGCGCGCGGCGGCAAGATTGCCGCCGTGTTTCTCAAGCACGGGCTCCGCGAACTCTTTGGGCGTCCTGACGAGGACGGCGCCAGCGGACGCCGCCGCCAAGCGAAACGGTTACGCGCCGCGCTCGAGGAGCTCGGTCCCACGTTCTCGAAGATCGGCCAGATTCTTTCCACTCGGCCCGACCTGCTTCCGCCTGAATTCATCGAAGAACTGGCGCAATTGCTGGATCACGTCCCTCCCCTCACTGAAGAACAGGTTGTTCGCGTGATGGAGCAGGACCTCGCCGTGCCGTGGGAGGACGTGTTCGACGCGATCGAGCCCCTGCCGCTCGCCGCCGGTACGATTGCGCAGGTTCACCGCGCCTCGCTCGCGACGGGGGAAAAGGTCGTTGTGAAGGTTCAGCGCCCCGACGCGAAAGACCTCATCGAGCAGGACCTCTCGCTTCTGAAGGTCTTCGCTGAAACCGTCGGCGACCGGCCGAAAGTGAAACAGTTGATCGATGTGCCGGCCGTATTCGAGCACCTTTCCTCATCACTGCACCAGGAGCTCGACTTCCGGCTGGAGGCCAAGAACGCCGAACGGCTGCGCGACATTCTGAAGGGCTTTTCTCGTCTGGCGGTTCCGCGGATCTACGGCGACTGCTCCACGTCGCGGCTGCTCGTCATGCAGGACGTCGGCGGCGTACCGGCCGACGAAATTCCAGCGGGCCATCTTCGGAAGGAGACTGCGCGCCAGTTTCTCGAGTCGTTCTACAAACAGATTCTGATTGACGGTTTCTTCCACGCCGATCCGCATCCCGGCAATCTGATGTGGCAGCCCGCCGAGGAACGTCTGTATTTTCTCGACCTCGGCATGGTGGGTGAGGTTGACGCCCAGACTCGCGAGTTGATGGTCCTGCTGCTGATGGCGTTGTGGCAGAACGATGCCAACTTTCTGGCTGAAGTCATCATCATGCTGTCGGGAGGTGCCGGCCGGTCGGACCTGAACGTCGATGCATTCAAGCACGACATCGCCAAGGTCATCGAGAAGTATCACGGCGCGTCGATGAAGGACATTCAGCTTGGACCGCTTCTGCAGACGATGATCGATCTGTCGTTCCAGCACGGCGTGCCTTTGTCGGCTTCGCTCGCCCTCACGACGAAGGCTCTGGCGCAGATGCAACTGGTAGCTTCGCAATTGGCGCCGGACATCGATCCCTTCGAGGTCGGAGGCCGCTTTCTCACTCGATCGCTGGTCCAGAAGATGATCAGGCAGACCGACGCCAAGACGCTCTTCTATGAATCGCAGAAGTGGAAGGTTCGCGCGAATCGAGTCTTTGAGGCGGTTGAACGGCTGGTCGGGACTCGGCCTGGCCAAAAGCTCGACGTCAACTTTCGCGGAGCCTCCCTCGAGGAAACCATGCGTAGCGCAAGCCGCCGGCTCGCTTTAGGGTTCACGGCGGGGTTCGCCATGCTGTCCAGCGCGCTGACGTTGGGATCCGATCGGGTCAGCGTCTGGATCCCTGCGGCTTTCGGTCTTGCGAGCGGGATTCTTGTCGTGGCGCTCGTCGCAGACCTGTGGTTTGGCAGAGCGGGAAAATCATGGCCAAAGTGATCGTCATCGGCGGGGGGATCGGTGGCCTGACTGTCGCCCATGAGCTCGCCGAACGCGGGTTTGAGGTTCACATTTACGAGACGCGCTCCTCCTGGGGCGGCAAGGCTCGTTCGCAACCTGTCGCCGGCACCGGCGGGGGCGGACGTCTGGACTTACCCGGCGAGCACGGATTCCGCTTCTACCCGCGCTTTTACCGCCACGTGATCGATCTCATGGAGCGTACCCCGGTGGCCGGCGCGCCCGGGGGCAACGTCGCGGGCCATCTCCGCCCGTGTACGGAAGCCGCAGTGGCGTCAATCAATGGACAGCCGTGCTTTCCCTTTCGTCGCCGCAGCCTCACGCGGCCGAATGACGTGCTCGAGGCGATGCAGCTCTACTATCAGGAGCTCGGCTTCGACAGTGCGGACGCCGGGCTCTTCGGACTCAAGTTCCTTCAGTTTCTATCGTCGTCCGACGAGCGGAGACTGGGAGAGTACGAACGCCTCTCCTGGTGGGAATTCATTGGCGGCGACGGCTTCTCGCCGACGTTCCGGAAGCAGTTCAGTGAAGTGCCCCGCATGCTTGTGGCGATGGACGCCAAGCGCGGCAGCGCAAGAACAAACGGCGTTATCTCGATCCAACTCGTTGTGGATTTCACCACCGACGGCGAAGCCTGCGATCGCACCATGGGTGGGCCGACCAGTGAGATGTGGATTGCCCCCTGGACGTCCCACCTGAAGAACCTTGGCGTGCAGTTTCATCCGAGCGAGACCTGCGTGGCGCTGGACGTCGCCGGCGACCGCATCGGCGGCGCCCGATTCGCCGGCGGCGCGGTGGCTAAGGGCGATCATTACGTTCTCGCAGTACCGCTCGAAGCCGCGCAGCTCCTGATGTCGCAGGAGCTCGCCGCACTCGACCCGCAGTGCAGCGTGCTTCGCGCAACGGATGCCGATGCGCTTATTTCATGGATGGTGGGAATCCAGTTCTTCCTTCGGGAGGATGTGCCGCTGGTGCGCGGACATCTGTTTTTCCCCGACTCACCGTGGGCGTTGACGGCGATCTCGCAACCGCAGTTCTGGCGTGAAACGGTGGGCCTATTCCGGAAGCATTACGGCGATGGCGAGGTTGGCGGACTGATCTCGGTGGACATTTCGGAATGGAACAAGCCCGGCGGGTTCATCCGCAAGAAGGCGCGGGACTGCAGCAAGGAAGAGATTCAGGCCGAAGTGTGGTGGCAGCTCAAGGCGGCGCTCAACGGCAGCCGTCCCGACCAGCAGACGCTGACCGACGAGCTCCTGCACTCATGGCATCTCGATGCGGACATGGACTACTCGGCGGGAGGGCCGCCGCGAAACCATTCGCCGTTGCTGATCCACCCTCCCGGCTCGTGGGCGCTGCGACCCGAAGCTGCGAGCACAGTCCCGAACCTCTGTTTCGCCGCCGACTACGTGCGAACTTACACCGATCTCGCCTCGATGGAGGCCGCCTGTGAGGCCGGCCGGCGCGCGGTAAACGCCATTCTCGATCGCGAGAGCTCGAGTGCGGCGCGCGCCGCGCTCTGGCCGCTTCAGGAGCCGGCGATGTTCGAGCCATGGAAGAAACTGGACGCCGATCTCTACCGGGTAGGCCGGCCTCACGTCCTCGAGATCCTTGGCGTCCGCCATGCCGTCGAGGCGGCCGATCTGTTCCGCCGCTTTTCGGCGTTTACCGGCCTGGCTCAGTTGGACGTGCTGATTGGACAGTTCAAGGTGAAGGACGTTGTCAGTGGGCTGTTCTCGCGCTTTGGCATTGGGCGTTAGCGAAAGACTTCGCGAGAAGCCAACTGCCTTTGAGAAGGCACTCCGCAAAGGTGCTGCCTTCGGTATACCCCTGCACGAAAGGACGCCACATGAAGAGATCCTGGAAGAGTCCGAGCGAAAGGCTGGGATCCCTGTAAAAACCTCTAGAGAGCTGGTACGTGAGAAAGGTGTCGGGCAACACTGTTTTCCAGAGCCGCTGGTAGTAACGGCGATGCGAAAGGCTTCCAGCGGCAACTTCGGAGGCCGTCTGGCCCGCCAGTCGGCCGCTTTCCAGCGCATGGTAGATACCTTCGCCGGTAATAGCGTCGCCAAAGCCGCCAGCATCGCCGACGATGTAAACGGGAACCTCTGGGCAGGCCAGCCGGTATCCTCCGTAAGGGAATTGAAACGCCTCGGTGCGAAGCGCAGATTCGCCGTTCCAGAGACCTTTTTCGCGCAGATATGACTGCAACCGCAAGCGCAGATTTTTTACGCCTCGGGCCAATGTGTATAGGCCAACGGAACAGTGCCCGTCCTTCGGAAAAACCCAGCCGTAGCCCCTGGGCAGCACTCCAAAATCAAAACAGGGTAGGCGGTGAATGTCGCTCTCAATGTTGACTTCGATGGCCGTCGCGAACCCCTTTGGCAAGCCTATTCGGAATGCCTTGTTGACGACCCCGTACGCGCCGTCGGCGCCAACTAACTGATGCGCCCGCAGTTTTCGTCGGTCGGTGTGGACGATGAATTCGCGATCCCATTCCACGTGCAACACACGCTCTTGATCGTAGAACGTGAAGTCTTTTGATCGTGAGTTCCGCGTGACGAGGAGATTGTCGAACTCGGGCCGGACGACTGTGGTCAAGACCGGCCTTTTGTGAGTGAACCTGGTCACGCGCTTGCCGAACACGTTGAACTCGATCGACGTAAAGGCTCGTTGCGTAAGAGGCTGTGTATCGATGAGCAACGACTGGCACGCTTTGACCGTCAAGCCGCCCGCGCAGGGCTTTACTCGAGGAAAGGCGTAGCGGTCGATTTGGGCTACGGTCAACCCGGCATCCAACGCCGCCGCCGCAGCATTCGATCCGCCAGGACCGGCGCCGACGACAATCAGGTCTGACACGTCAGCCATTGTTTTCTTTGCGATCGCTCGTCAACGGCGCCGTTCGTAGTGGTTTTCCGCCAGCTATGCTGGGAGGCCGAGTGTACAGCACGATGACGCGAGGCCTGCTTCTTGTTCATTACGAAATGATCTGCGATAGACTGTGTTTTTGGCCGACTCGTTGAGGTCGGTCGCTGGTGTGTCGCACCGCGGCCCGGGACCCTGAGCAACTTCAGCCTGCGAACCGCGTCAGGGCCGGAAGGCAGCAGCGCTAAGTAGACCCTGAGGTGTGCCGCAGGTGCTCCGGGTCGCGGTCCGGCACATCAGCTTCGTTGAACTCCCAACTCCCAAGCCCGAAACGCCCAATAACTCAGCGTCTTGGAAGTTGGGATGTTGGAAGTTGGGAGTTGTCCTAAATCGCATGTCGTATCAAGTTCTCGCCCGCAAATGGCGCCCGCAGCGATTCGACGACGTGGTCGGACAGCAGGCGGTGACGCGCACGCTGCGCAACGCGATCACCAGCGGTCGTATCGCTCAGGCTTTCGTGTTTGCGGGGCCGCGCGGATGCGGTAAGACGACGACGGCACGTATCCTGGCGCGCGCCGTGAACTGCGTCAAAGGTCCCACTGCCGATCCGTGCGGGGAGTGCGACGCGTGCGTCGAGATCGCGCAGGGGCGCGACATGGACGTGCTCGAGATCGATGCGGCCAGCCACACCGGCATCGACAACATCCGGGAAGTCGTCATCTCAGGGCTTGCGTTCACGCCGGCGCGCAATCGCTACAAGGTGTTCATCATCGACGAGGTGCACCAGCTTTCGTCGGCGTCCTTCAACGCGCTTCTAAAGTCCATCGAAGAGCCCCCCGCACACGTCATCTTCATGATGGCGACCACGGAGCTGCACAAGATCCCCGACACGATTCTGTCGCGATCGCAGGTCTTCGAATTCCGCACGATAGCGGCACGGGCGATCGTGGATCAGCTGCGCAAGATTGCCATCGCCGAACAGATCGAGGTGTCCGACGCGGCGCTGGCGCTCATCGCGCGCGCGGCCGAGGGCAGCATGCGCGATGCGCAGAGCGCGCTCGACCAGGTGCTCGCGTTTGCAGGTCAGACGATTGGCGTTGACGACGTGTCGACCGTGCTCGGGCTGGTAGGGCGGGATTTGCTCTTCGATCTGATCGACGCTGTTGTCGACGAAGATGGGCCCCGCGCCTTCGCGCTCGCCGATCGCGCCGTCGAGGCCGGTCATGACCTGAAACTCGTCTGCCGCGAGCTTTCGCGCGTGGTTCGCGACGTGATGATCGTGTCGGTAGACCCGCCGCGTGCCGGCGACGGCGAGTTGGCCGACGGCGAGCTTGGCCGACTCACGCAGCTGGCGACCCGCTTCTCACGGGAAGACCTGATGCGAGCATTCGATCTGTTGGCGAAGGCCGAGCAAGACATCCGCGTCGCCTCGCATCCGCGCTATCACTTCGAGATGGCGCTGCTGCGCTGGATGCACCTGCGAAAACTCGTGCCTCTATCGGACTTGCTAGAGCAGATGGGCGGCAGCGGTTCGGGACGCACCGTCGCACCGTCGCACCCTCGCACCGTCGCACCGTCCAACCCTCGCACCGTCGCACCGCTGTCTCCTCGTGCGGTCGCACCCTCGAACCCGAGCACCGTCGTCCGCACCGTCGCACCGTCGCACCCTCGCACTCTCGCACAGTCCCCCCCGGGTTCCGTGCTGAAGGACGCGTTGCTGGCGGAAATTCGCGCTGGAAAGGCCTTCTTCTACAACACGGTGGTCGCGCAGGCGCAAATGATTGAAGTGACCGACGACCGGGTGACGTTTACCTTCCTCCCGGCGCATCGCGCGTTGCGCGAGCAGTTCGAGCAGGAGCAGACGCGTGTATGGCTCGAGGCGGCCGCCGAACGCATCGTGGGCCGGAAGATCTCAGTTGTCGCGATACAAGCTCCCGTGTCTGTGCCAGAAACGCCGGCGTCTGAACCCGCCGTCAGGGCGGCCGAGGCAGCCAAGCGCGACCTCAAGGCCGAAGCCCTCTCTTCGTCTGCCGTTCAGGCCGTGCTCGACGTCTTCCCAGCCGAAATTCGGGATGTCGAAGAAATGTGATGAGCCAATGAACATCCAGAACATGATGCAGCAGGCCAAGGAAATGCAGGAGCGCCTGCAGAAACAGATGGCCGAGTTGCGCGTCGATGCCAGTGCGGGCGGAGGCATGGTCACTGTTGTGGTCAACGGCACCAAACAGCTTCAGTCAATCACGCTCGATCCCGAGATCGTCTCCAAAGACGATGTGGAGATGTTGCAAGATCTGATTGTTGCCGCCGTCAACGACGCGAACCGCAAGGTCGACGAGCAACTGGGGCAGTCGATGTCTGGCCTCATGGGCGGCCTCAAAATCCCAGGCCTGTTCTGAGACGGGAACCCCCAACGTCGAACATGACCAACCCCCAACTCCCAAGTACCCCCACCTCCAACTGCGCTTCGATTTGGAAGTTGGGAGTTGGCTCGACCCCTTCTATTGGGAGTTGACGGATGTCTCTCCCAGAGTCTTTGACTCGACTCGTGGAGCAGCTGCAGAAGCTGCCTGGCATTGGCGCGAAGAGCGCTCAGCGTCTTGCGTTTCACGTTCTGCGCAATACGCGTGAGGACGCGGAGCGGCTCTGTGAGGCGATCCGCGACGTCAAGGAGCGAGTCACTTACTGCTCGGTGTGCAACAACATCACCGACAACGACCCGTGCCCGTTCTGCGTGGGCGCCTCGCGTGACCAACGTATCATCTGCGTGGTCGAGGAGCCTCAGAACGTCAGTGTCGTCGAGAAGACGCGCGAGTTCCGTGGCGTGTATCACGTGCTGATGGGAGCATTGTCGCCCTTGCACGGTGTCGGTCCAGACGATCTGAAGATCCAGGGGTTGCTGACGCGCGTGGGTGCGGGATCGGTGGATGAAGTGATCCTGGCCACGAACCCGACCGTCGAGGGCGAGGCCACGGCACTGTATCTGGCGCGGTTGCTCAAACCCCTTGGCGTGCGGGTGACGCGAATTGCGATGGGCATTCCAGTCGGCTCCGATCTCGAATACGCCGACGAGGTGACGATGACGAGGGCGATGGAGAATAGAAGGGACTTGTAGGATGCTTCCGGCCTCCTATCAACTGCCCGCTGCGATCGTGCTGCTCCTTGGCGGAATCGTCGCCTGTTTTTTTGGCTACCGTCTGTTTCGCATCGTCCTTGCTATCTTTGGCTTCATCCTCGGCGCGCTGGCGGCCAGCTCGGTGTTCGGCGTGAGCGACACCGGTCCGATGCTCATCGCCGCAGTTGTCGGCGGGCTCGTGGGCGCGGGCCTGCTGATCGCGGCCTACTTCGTCGGCGTTGCACTAGTCGGGGCGGGGCTCGGCGCGGTGCTCGCCAACTTCGCGTTCTCCTTCAGCGACCGCGAACCCAAAGTGCTCGTGGTTGTGCTGTGCGCCATCGCGGGCGCTGTCGGATCGATGTACCTGCAGCGCTATTTCATCATCGTGGGGACCGGTTTTGGCGGCGCATGGACGCTCATCGTAGGCGCGATGGCCCTCATCGGGAACCCGGTCGCCGTGGCCGCCGCGGCCACCGGAAACGTGTGGGTGGCGTATCCTCTTGACCCGGCGCCGGGACAGCGGTGGGTGCCGTATGCCTGGATTCTGTTGGGGCTTGTCGGGACGACGGTGCAGCTTGGCTGGACCGGCGGCGAGAAGGGCCGGGTCGGTCGACGCTCGAAGAAATCGTGAACCCGGGCCTCTACACTTTTCCACTTACTTTTTCCACTTTTCACTTCTCTACTTCTCTACTTGTAAAATGGCTGCCATGAGGAACACGACGGTAGTGATGCTGATGGTGGGTGGGTTGTTCGTGGTGTCGCTGGCACACGCGGTCGTCGTGGCGCAGTCGCCCACGGCTGCGTCCGAGGGCGTGTTCACCGCGGAGCAGGCCAAGCGCGGTGAAGCGGTCTACAAAGAGAATTGCTCCGCGTGCCATGGTGACAACCTGGAGGGGTCCGGACCGATGCCGCCGCTCGCCGGGCAAGACTTTCTGGCGAATTGGAAGGACAAGCCAATCTCCGACTTGTTCGAGAAGATACAAACGTCCATGCCTGCAACCGCTCCTGGCACGCTCACGCCGGTGCAGACCGCGGACGTCATTGCTCACATCCTGAGCGCCGGCAAGTATCCCGCTGGGACCAAGGAGCTCGAGGGCAAGACGGAGCCGCTGCTTCTGATCAAGCTCGACGCCCCGAAGTAGAAAGGGCCAGTCCTTTTGGACTAGTCGAGTAGTAGGGCCGGTCCTTTCGGACCGGCCGACTCGCTCGAATCTGCTAGGATCGCAAGGTTCCACCGTTGGCGACGGCGCTCGCCGTCGCGCACGCCCGTGTTCCTCGGTAGCTCAATGGCAGAGCATCCGGCTGTTAACCGGAGGGTTGCTGGTTCGAGCCCAGCCCGAGGAGCCACTTTCCTAAACAAAACGCGAATTTGGCGTCCCACCAAGATCCTAATGAATCACTGGAGGGTGGCTGGCTCGCGATGCTGTCTCTCGGTGAAATCGTTGAAAGCCGTGACGGCAGGATTGGAGTCGTACCGAAAGACTGTACCCTCCGCTGCGACTTTTCAGACGTCTTGCCGGTTTCTGAAAATGCCTCCGCGGAAGCCAGGTTCGCTAAGACACGCTGACGCCGAATGCGAAAGCATTTAGCGTCGGGATGAGGGCCTCTCAATGGGTAAAGGCGTCGCGAAGGCCTGAACTCAAGCCGTAGGACATTGTCGCCCGAGCTCGGGAACCGAGAGCCCGATGTCTCTCAGGCCGATGCCGGCTATCCCAGCGACTGTAAAGGCCGGACTGTACTCAGCCCGGGGATTGCGTAACGCAGGTCCTGAAGCGAGCAGTCCAGGCACTGCCTTCCGCATTCCAGCTTTTCAAAGATTTCCGGCCGAAGTGGGCCAATCGGCGCTCCGACTCTGTCGAAAAAGGACCCTATCGCCGACTCGCGCAACTGCATACGATGTCAGTGATCAGGCAGAGCGACCATGGCATCAACGACCGAGGAAGTTCTGCGACGGCACGTGAAGTGCTTCTTCGAGGGAGATCTCGAAGGCATCGTCTCGGACTATTCGGCAGACGCGGTCTTGTTTACGCCGAACGGACCGCTGAAGGGCCACGATCCGATTCGGGAATTCTACCGAGGCCTGATCAAGGAATTCGGACAACCCGGTACCACGTTCTCGATGCAGCTGCAGTCGATCGACGGCGACGTTGCGTACTCCCTGTGGTCCGCCGAAACAGCCGACAACGTGTACGAGATGGCGACCGACACGCATGTGGTGCGAGACGGCAAGATCGTCGCGCAATCGTTTGCCGGCCAGATCAAGCCGAAACGATAACGACGCACGCCCCAACCTCAGACCGGTAGATTCATCAGTCGCGCCAGCGCAGGCCACTGACGTTGTGATCTCAGCAGCGGCGCGAGCGTGTAGACGAGCGGCTGGAATCGCTGGGCGATCCCTCGAGCGGCCCACTCCGCGGACTGCTCAGCGTCACCGCGCATCGCGTGAAAGATGGCGAGTCCGGTCGACGCTCCGTACGCCTCACCTGTGCCAAGCGTTTCCAGGAGCGCGTCCGCGCGCTTCCGGTCGCCGGCGCGTTCCCGCAGCGCCGCCAGCTGTCCCACGACGGTGTACGACCACGGCGTCACTACACCGAAGTATTCGTTCGCCGCAGCAAAGTAGGAAGGTCACACCCTTACCTGGCTCCCTGAGCGCATCGCGCCCGGCGGGATGTCCCAACCCCGCCTGGCGCGCTGTTCCAACTCGTCCAATTCTGGGTTATCGTCTCGCGTGACCTTGTCTCTCTCACGCGGTGCGACCCTCGGAAACTATGAAGTCAGCGTCCTGCTCGGCAAGGGTGGGATGGGAGAGGTGTGGCGGGCATCGGACACGCGGCTTGGACGCGATGTGGCGATCAAGACGCTGCCCCCGGAATTCTCGGAGGACGTCGATCGGTTGTCACGCTTCGAGCGGGAAGCCAAAGTCCTCGCGTCTCTGAATCATCCCCACATCGCAGCCATCTACGGCCTCGAGGCATCAGCGGGGACGAGGTTCCTGGTCCTCGAGCTCGTCGACGGCGAGACGGTCGCGGATCTGTTGAAGCGCGGCCCGTTGTCGATGCCTGAAGCGCTGCGGCTGGCTCTCCAGATCGCCGAGGGGATTGAGGCCGCGCACGAGAAGGGCATCGTGCATCGCGATCTGAAGCCCGCCAACATCAAGGTGACCGCTGATGGCAGGGTGAAGGTGCTCGACTTCGGCCTCGCGAAGGCCTTCCACGCGGAGACTGGCGACGTCGGCAACTCGCCGACGCTGAGCATGACCGCAACCGCACAGGGCGTCGTCCTCGGGACCGCGGCGTATATGGCTCCCGAGCAGGCGCGCGGACAGGCGGTCGATCACCGCGCGGACATCTGGGCATTCGGCTGCGTGCTGTTCGAGATGCTGACCGCACGCCCGACGTTTCGCGGTGATCTGGTGTCCGACATACTGGCGTCGGTGCTCGTGCGCGAGCCCGAGTTCGCCGAGCTGCCGCCGACGATTGCGCCACGCCTCAGAGAGACGCTTCAACGGTGTCTCGAGAAGAACCCGAAGCGACGCTGGCAGGCGGTTGGCGACCTGCGCGTGGAGCTCGAACGAATCCTCGCCAACCCGAACGAAGGTCTCGCCCAGGCCGCGAGTGTGGCCTCGACGCCGAGAGCTGGTGTGAAGGCTGTGCTGCCGTACGCGGCGGCCGCAGCGATCGTTGCCGGAGCGGGCGCCTGGTTGCTGAAGCCCAATCCTGCTCCCGAGCCCCGACCACTCGTGCGCTTCGAGTTCGAGGTGCCCCAGGACGCCGCGAACCCCGCGTTCCGCGCGACTGGGCGGCCGGTGCTGGCGTTCTCGCCGGACGGACGCCACTTCGCCTACAACACGCCGCGCGGCATGTTTCTGCGCTCCATGGACACGCTCACGTCGCGTCTCATCCCGGGAACCGAGCCGGGGTTGACGAGCCCGTTCTTTTCTCCAGACGGCGAATGGCTGGCGTTCTGGTCGAACGATGCGTCGGGGCTCCAGAAGATTGCGATCAGTGGTGGAGCGCCCGTGACGATTGGCCCTGCCACCAACCCATTCGGAGCACGGTGGGGACGCGATGGCCAGATTCTCTTCGGGCAGTCCGAGGGCATCAAGCGCGTGTCGGCCAACGGCGGTTCACCCGAGCTGGTGATTGCGTCCAAGGATGGCGAAGTCATATACGGCCCGTCCCTCTTGCCCGACGGAAAGACGATTCTCTACACGCTGACCCGCGTCGCCGGGGGCACACGCTGGGATCAAGCCGAAGTGATCGCGCAGGAGCCAGGCTCTGAGCCCAAGGTGTTGATCCGCGGCGGAAGCGACGCCGTGTATGTCGCAACCGGGCATCTCGTCTACGCGGTTGGTAACGTCCTGTACGCGATCGCGTTCGATCCCGATCTCTCGAAGCCGTGGGTGGGCCCGTCGCGATCGTCAACGGTGTCCAGCGCGCGACCGCCCCAGCGGCGAAGACGGCCAGTGCGAGCGACGGCCTGTCGGATCGGGGAGACCTGGTGTATCTGAAAGGGTTGGCCGCCGCCACGACGCCGGAAAAGACGCTCGGCATTGCGGACCGGAATCGCGGCGTGCGACTGCTGGATGTACCGAAGGCCAACTACCGCAACCCGCGCGTATCCCCCAACGCCGCAGCATCGCGGTCGGAACCATCACACCGACTGGTCGAGCGTCGTGTGGGTCTACGATCTTCAGGCACATCCGCGATCCGTCGCCGGACCGAGGAGGCAAGAGCTCGCGGACGATTTGGGCACCCGACGGGACGCGCGTTGTCTACGGCTCCGACCGGGAGAAAGGCGCCCGGAATCTATGGCAACTCGCTGACGGGAGCGGCTTGCTGGAACGGCTGACGATGCGAAGACGGATCGCCCACTACCCGAGTCGTTTCACCCGACGGCAAGGTCTTATCGTTCGGCAGTGTGCGCGGACGGGGGGCTTCAGCCTGGGCGTTGTGGACACTGCGCGTCGATGCCAGTGAGCGGAAACCCGAGCTCTTTCGATCTGCCGAACTCCAACAGTTCGGCTCGGTGTCTCGCCAGACGGCAAGTGGATCGCGTATGCGAGCAACGCGGGACCGGATGCCAGCAGTCCCGCGACGCGGTTTGCTATCTCATCCAGCCCTATCCGGCGACGGGTGTGAAGTACGAGATTCTCGCAGAGCGGGGGTGCGTGGCCGATCTGGGCGCCGGGCGGTCGCGAATTGCTTTACGGCTCAACGTGACCGCGGGCGCCACTCCGAAGCTGAACGCGGTGGCCATCACCACACAGCCGGTCCCCGCGTTCACGAGCGAGAAAGCGCTGCCGATTCAAGGGTTCTTGCCCGTGGTGAACTACAGGGAATACGACATTCTGCCGAAACGGGCGTGAGCTGGTGATGGTGTAGTCCGCGGCGCAGACGGCCGCGACCGCTCCACCGAACCCGCGCATCCACACTGTGCTCGACTGGACCGGGAACTGAAGGCTCGAGCGCCCCAGAAGTAGTTCACGGTTTCATTCCAGATGCGCAAGGGCGGCCCGAGTCGCCGGATCGGCGAGCCCTCGCGGGATGTCTTGACGCCGG
>CAWBMG010000008.1:0-5298 GCA_963789815.1 uncultured Acidobacteriota bacterium
CGAACAGCGACGCGGCTTCGGCTTCGAACAACGGGCCAACGATTTCGACCTGCCGGCCTGCGCCCGACAGCACATCGCGCGCGCTCGCCACGAGCATCTGCGGCGTAAAGCCCGAGAGCTCGTGCAGTCGATTGCCGCTGAGTCCGTACACCAGCCTGCCGATACCACTCCAGAAGATCGCGCCGGCGCACATCGCGCACGGCTCAGCGCTCGTGTACAAGGTGGCCTGCTCGAGCACGTCGGCGCCGAACTCCCGGACCGCCCGGTGCAGCAGGTTCATCTCCGCGTGCGCCAGAATCTGGCCGTCGGTCAGCTGGCTGTTTTCCGCCGCCGCGAGGATCGCCCCGTTCCCGGCGACCAGCAGCGCGCCGAACGGACGATTCCCGTGGGCGCGCGCCCGCCGCGCCACCGAGAACACCTCGCGCATGTGTGCTTCGTGAATGCTCAACGACGCTAGTGCCCTGCCACTAGTCTTTGGGATTGGTGGCAAAGACGGTGAATTCGACGGTAAACCCGCGGTCGTTCATTTCGAGCGCCGCCTTCACCGCATGCGCGATGTCTTCCGACATCAGCTTCGTCGGGTTGTTGTCGTCCTGACTGAAGCCGGCGCTGGCGGCAAAGTTGGTCAGCACCTCGCTCGGATTGACGAGAAACACGCGGACGTTGTGCTGCCGCAGCTCCGCGCGCCAGCATTCGGTCATGCCGCGGACCGCGAACTTGCTGCCGTAGTAGGCCGTGCCGTTGGCCGCGCCACGGAGCGCGGCCGTCGACGCGAGATTGACGATGTTGCCGCGCTTGCGCTCGATGAAGTGCTTCGCCGCTTCGCGCGACATCAGCATGGTGCCCGTCACATTGGTCCGAAAGATGGCCTCGAACTTCGCCACATCCATGTCGACGAGCTGCCGGCGCACGCCGAAGCCGGCGCTGTTGACCAGGATGTCGAGGTGGCCGAACTTGTCGAAGAACTCGCGGTAGGTGCGCTTGACGTCTTCCTCGCTCCCGACGTCGGCCTTGATCGCGTGCGCCGAAACGGTCTTCGCCGCCTCTTTCAACCGGCCTTCGTCGCGGCCCGTAATCGCGACGCGCGCTCCCGCCTCGGCCAGCGTTTGTGCAATGGCGAGCCCGATGCCGCTCGAGCCGCCGGTGATGAGCGCCGTTGCATTCGTGAGATTCATTTCGCCGTCAACCCTTCCTTGAGAAATGCGATGAGCGGCGGATATGTTTTCTCCGGCGCCTCGAAGTGTGGGACGTGTCCCAGTCCCGGGATCAGATGCAGCTTGCCCTTGCCGTTGGGAATCGTGTCTGCGATGAACTTCATCCGCTCCTGAAAGACGCTCGCCGGTCCGGCGAGGCTGTCCTCGGCCCCTCCGAACACGAGCGTTGGCGCCTTGATGTGCGCCCAGTCGTTGATCACGGGGTCGAGATACGTCATCTGCCCGAGCAACGCCTGCACCATGGCGTAGCGCGGCCAGTCGGCGCTCAGCGTCCAGGCGTAACGGATGCGCGGATACTTGTCGAACTCCGGCTTCCACGCCGCCGGGTTGTGCGAGAAGTAGCGGAAGATGCCCGCGTAAATCTGCTGGTAGGTGGTGCTCAGATTCCGCTTGTACGCTTCGTCGATGCTGCCCCACGGGCGCTCGTAGCGCCCATCGAGGAGGCCAATCGGGTTGTAGATGACGACGCGTTCGGCCAGGTCGGGATACTGCGTCGCGAATCGCGCCGCCAGCATGCCGCCCATCGAGTGACCGACGATGAACACCTTGTCGATCTTGAGGTGCTGCAGGAGCAGGGACGTGTTCCGCGCCATGTCGTGGAAGTTGTAAGGAATGATCGGCTTGGACGACCGGCCGAAACCGATCTGATCGGGCACGACCACGCGAAAGCCTTCTTTCCGCAACGCGTCGATCGGCCCGCCCCAGTAGAAGCCGGCGAAATTCATCCCGTGGAAGAGCACGACCGTCTTGCCGTTCGGCTGGCCCTGCGCGGGGACGTCCATGTAGGCCATCCGGATGTCCTGCCCGTACAGCGTCATCGGCAGATACGACACCGGATACGGATACGGCACGTCCTCGCAGGTGATGCTGCCCGGCTTGATATCGGCCGGGGTCGGCGGCGCGGCCCCCTGGGCGAACACCTGCACGGGCATCAGCGCGAGCACACCAATCGTCAACAGGCGCGTCATGGCAAGCCTCCAGATCATCAGTGGCGCATTCTACTGCGACCGATGTCCAGACGTGCATCAAGTCTCCCGTCTCATCGCCCTTTCCTGGACTGCGCGGCACCCGCGTACTGGGTGTCGGTCACGGTCGACAGCCCGGAAAAACAACGCGGCGGCATCATCGGTCTGTGCCATGGCGCGGCCGACCAGGGTTGGTCGTCCGCGGTGGTCGCCGCCGCCGTTGTTTTTGGACTGACGCCCTCGGGCTGTGACCTATCGACCGACACCCAGCACGCAGGCGCCGCACAGTCCAACCGGGCTCTGGAATGAGGACCCGTTCATCATCCTTTTATTCGTTCCGTAGCGCGGCGAGCGGATGAATCCGCGCGGCACGACGAGCAGGAATGAGGCAGGCCACCAGAGCTGTTCCACAGACGAGGATCGTGACTGCGACGAGGGTCACCACATCGAAAGGCTGGATGCCAAAAAGTACGCTTGTCATCACCCGGGCCACGAGGAATGTTCCTCCGATCCCGAGCGCGAGACCGTATGACGTCATCTGCATACCCTCTTGCATGACAATCGTCATCACGTTCGCGGGGCTTGCTCCAATTGCCGATCGAATCGCGAGCTCATGCTGACGCTGAACAACTGTATACGCCAGTACCCCGTAGAGTCCGAGCGCCGCCAGCGCCATCGCAATCGCTGCGAATAGTGAACACACGAGTGATCGCAGGCGATCAGATGCCACGTAGTCTGTTTTCTGGTCATCGAGCAACCGAACGTTGGCGACAGCCTGCTCAGGTTCCAGTGACGAAATCGTCTTATGAATCGAGTCCTGAAGCGAAATTGGATTCACGCGAGCGCGAACGACGAGCATCACCAGATCCGAGATGACCTGCTCACGGGAGGCATATATCAAAGCCTGTGGCGCTCGAGTCCATGGGGAGAGACCCTCGTTCTCGACAACGCCCACGACCTCCCAGGATTCGTCCTCCTGAGGAGAGCCGGTCCCGATGGATCGGCCACTCATTATGAGCCGCTGGCCAACCGGATTGGTCTCGGCAAAATATGTGCGGGCAAAAGTCTCGTTGATCACGACAACAGGGGGAGTCTCTCTCCGATCAGCTTCTGTGAGCGATCGACCCATGAGTATCTGAAGGCCGATCGCTCGGAAGTATGAAGGCGTAACTGTATTGAACCCGCACGCCGGCCTTCTGGCGCGTTCCCGGGTCGGCTGATTGGGGATCTGAAAGGATCGCAGAAAGGGAGTGCCCTCGGGGGGCACGCCTTCAGAAACCGCGACGTCCTGGACTCCAGGGATCAACGACACTTGCTCGCGAATCCGCGCAACGTAGGCATTGAGTCCTTGTGGGTCGTGAAATCGCTGTGACGGAATTGGGATACCGGCCGTCAAGACGTTCGTTGGGGAATCAACGCCAGCAATCAGGTGGTCTTGCAGAGACGCAAAGCTCCGGATGAGCAGGCCGGAAATCATCAGGAGCCCAAAGGCAAGCGCCACCTGGGCAACGACAAGATTGCGACGATATCTCGTCGAATCCAGCCCGGTGCTGGCACCGCGTTCGCGGATCGAACCAGCGACGAGTGACTGTGTGGATCTCAGGGCTGGCACCAATCCAAACGCCAGCGAGCCGATCCCGCAAATCAAGCAGCCAAACAACCACGCGCTTCCGTCTACCGCAATGATCGTTTCGGAAGGAACCACTTTGAAGACACCGGTGAACGGCAGGACAGCCGTAATCGCCGACACGAAGAAGTACCCGAGTAGCAGTCCGGTCAGGCATCCGGCGGTCGCAATCATGAGGCTTTCGACAAAAAGCTGACGAACCAGTTCTCCGCGACGGGCGCCGAGCGCAAGACGAATGGCCAGCTCACGCGATCTCGCTACTCCACGAACGAGGGCCAAATTCGCCAGGTTGACGCAGCCAATCATGAACAGGGCGACGGCGGCGGCAAACAAGAGATAGAGAGACTGCTCAAAGGTCTGGTCGACCGCACGCGGCCAGGATCGAACGCTTACACCCCAACCTCGATTGGATTCGGGATATCTCTCAGCTAGGCGGCGGCCGATCTCGTTCATCTGTGAGCGCGCCTGTTCAAGGGTGGCGCCCTCTTTCAGCCGTGCCACAGCCTTGTTGAGATCTCGCCTGCCGCGCGATGAGTCGCCGGCTTCGCGCCCCAAGTCGCGTGGCGTCCATAGCTCGGGATCGAGAAGATCAACGCCGGTCCCCGAAGGCATCACGCCAATGACGACATATGGTTCACCGTCGAGACTGACCTGCCGACCAATTGCTGACGGATCGGACCCAAAGTGTGACGCCCACAACCGGTGACTCAACACGACGACGCGGTTGTTTGCGGGATGGTCCTCCTCCGGCCTGAACGTTCGACCCAGCGCGGCGCGTATCCCGAGCACATCGAAGTACGACGCCGAAACGTTTCGGCCCTGAACGTAAATGGGTTCACGTGTGCCGTCGCTCAGCGTGACTGATCCGCCGGTAACCGCTGCCATTCGCTCGAAGACCGTGTTCAGGTTCACCCAGTCGAGATAGTTCGGCTGAGAGATCGCCCCGCTATAACCAGGCGTGTCAGGTCGCGTCTCGCCGAGCAACACCAGAGCGTCTGGTTCTGGATAGGCAGGGGTGTTGAGCAAGACTGAACGGATGTTGGTAAACACGGCAGTCGTAGCGCCAATACAGATCGCAAGCGTGAGCACCGACACGACCGTAAACCCAGGAGAATTCCTCAGTGCGCGCAAGGCGTATTGCAAGTCTCTCGCGACACCACTCAAGAACGAGGCTTTCATTGATGGCAAGGGATGTCTGCTGGGTTCGTAGAATACCGCATCAGCGCATGAAGAGCATGACGCAGCGATACTTGAACAGCGGCGGCGCAACTGCGGCGTGGCATCCGCGCGCTGGGGTGCCGGTCGATAGGTCACAGCCCGACAACGTCAGTTCAAAAACAACGGCGGCGGCAACCTCCGCGGACGACCAACCCTGGTCGGCCGCGCCATGGTACTGACCGATGATGCCGACGCGTTGTTTTTCCGGGCTGTCGACCGTGACCGGCGCACCAGCGTGCGGGTGCCACGCCGCCACGGCAAACGCTCGCTAACC
>CAWBMG010000009.1:0-405555 GCA_963789815.1 uncultured Acidobacteriota bacterium
CCCGCAGGATTGCCGCCTTCGCGGCTGACGGGTTGCTGGCCATGTACCGGACCCGAATGGATCACGCCTGCGAACATGGTGATCGTCAGCAAAACCGCGCGATGAATTCTGCGCTCCTTCATACTATTCACTTGCGGCGAGCGATATTGACCTGCGTGCATAGCGCCATCACGTCCAAGAACTTCTGGTAGTTCGCTTCTCCGACGACGAACGGATTCGATTCACCCTTCTTGCGCGCCAGCAATCGATCCAACTTAGGTTGAATCGGATCCATCAAAGGGTGATTCTGAATTTCGACATCGACCTTGGCCTTTCGTGTTTCCTCTTTGAAGTGCGCGACCGATCTCAAGTACGTCTGGAGGCCTTCGTCGGAAATTATCCCTGGCGTCAGGATCGTTCCGCCGTACAGGGCCGCCATATGCGTTCTGCCGTTGTCTTTCACGGGAAAGATGAATCCCATCGCGCCAGGCGTGTGCCCAGGAATCGCCACTGGCATCACCTTCAAGTCGCCTAAGACGATCGGCTGACCTTCCGTGATCACTTGATCATGCTTCGGTAATACGACAGGCGCCGCCGCTCTACCGCCGCGCGGCGGCGCGGGATTCTCCATCAAGCTCCAGTCGGCCGCCGAAATATGGACCTTCGAACCGAAATGCTCCTGCATGTAAGGTGACCCGCCAAAGTGGTCGGCGTGGCCGTGCCCCATGATGATGATTTTCACCTGGGCGGGATCGAGCCCGAGTTTCTGAAATCCCGGCATCAGTTGAGTGTCGGTTTGGTTGGCGCCAAGCGAGTCGATCATGAGGAGGCCGGCCGAGGTCTGAATCACATAGACTGCGGTTCCCGCGTTGCCGATTACGTGTACGTTGTCGAAGATCTTCGTCGGAGCGATGACGGGATCGTCGGGGCTGTTCGCGCGTGGCGCCTCACAGAAAAAGTGCACTTCATCGGCCCACAAGGCTCCGCCAGTGTCTTTTGCCTGCTTAATCAGCGTTTGCACTTCGGGCGAATCAGGTTTGGCAGCCGGGACTTGAGCGTGCGCAAGCCCGGCAAGCGCGGAAAGGATTGCCAGCGAGCCAAGTATTTTTACCAACATCGAATACTCCTTCACACGCGTCATCAGATTTGCCTGTGGTACGAAACCCAGAGCTTGCCACGAATAGTGGGTCTGTTGCGATGTCGGTCGCGCACCGACGCGCCCTTCGCGCCGGCCCTCGGAGCACGACGGACGTTGCCTAATACAACGAAAACGCGTACAGCGTGTCGCTTGCAGCAACGAGGACGTACTGCTTACCGTCGACCATGTAGGTTTCCGCCGCGTTGCTCGTGTTCTGCCCGAGTTGTGCGTGCCACAGAACGTTGCCCTTGGCCGGATCGAAAGCGATAAAATTGCCAGACACGTCGCCGGCAAACAGCAGGTCGCCGGCGGTGCTCAGCAAACCGGTCGTCAGCCCAGTGTTCGCGAGTGTGCGGAATTTGTGCTGCCAAGCAATTTTGCCGGTCTTGTAGTCGATCGCCGTCAGATAACTTCCACGCGTGCCGACGCTGCGCTCCTCTTTGCCACCGAGCCCAAGCGCTCCGCGCGGATCGGGCTCGGTCAGTAGTACATTGCGTACGTCTCGGCGGTGGGCACGTAGAAGAGGCCGGTCTTCGGGCTGTACGACGGCGGCGGCCAGTTCGCAGCGCCCTGGTTGGCGTTCGACACGAGCGCGCCCGCGAGATGATAGTCCTTCTCGGGAATCCGGACAGGCTGCCCCTTCGCGTTCAACTCCGGCTTCGCCCAGTTTGCCGAGGCGGAGAACTTGCTCGTCAGAAGATGCTCGCCGGTCGCGCGATCGACGACGAAGAAATAGCCGTTGCGAGCCGCGGTCAATGCCATCTTACGCATGCGGCCATTGAACAGTCCGTCCACGAGCACCGGCGTCTGCGCCGAGTCCCAGTCGTGCGTGTCGTGCGGAGACGTTTGGTAGTGCCACGCCATCTTGCCAGTATCGACATTCACCGCGACGAGGGAGCACGTGTAGAGATTGTCGCCCTCACCGCGCGGCGCCGAGGTGTAGGCCGGCGTCGGGTTGCCGGTTCCCATGATGTACAGGCGGGTCTCCGGATCAAACGAACCGGGTACCCACGGGTGCCCGCCGCCGTGAATCGCGGCGTCGAGGCTCTTCCACGTATCGAGTCCCGGATCGCCCGGCTTCTGCGGCGTCCCATACCACTTCCACTGCGAGCTCGCCACGCTCCGGTTCGAAGGCCTGCAGGAAGCCTGGCATGTCCAGGTCGTTACTTGATCCCACAAGCACGTGGTTGTCGATGACGATCGGCGCCATCGTGTGGAAATACTGCTGCTGGAAGCTCGCGAGCTCCTTGTGCCAACGCTCCTTGCCGGTCTTCGCTTCGAGAGAAATCAGATAATTGTCGGGCGTGACGAAGTAGAGATAGTTACCCCACATCCCCACGCCGCGGTTACCGATGTGGGTGCCACCCTTCGTCTTCCAGAAATAGTGCCAGAGCTCGTGGCCATCGTGGGCATCCACGGCCCACGTATTGTCCGGCGTCGTCACGTACAGCACGCCGTCGACGGCCAGGATCGCTCCCTTTACCGAGGTCGCGCCAGCGAATGAGATCTCGCCTTCTCCGCCGACAATGACCGGCGGCGCTCCGGGCGCGGGCGGGCCGCCTGGGGCGGCACCGTTGGCCAGTCGTCTCGTCCACGCAAGCGTGAGGCTTTTGACGTTCGTCTGGTTGATTTGCGTCAACGAGCTGTATCGCTTTCCTGAGTAATCGCCGGAATACGTCGGCCACGACTGGCCAAGCGGCTTGTACAACAGATCGCGAGTAAGGCCCTGTGCCGCGACAACGATCGTGGCGGCACAGATGAGGGCAGGAACGAGCGCTCTCCTCACGAACGTGCTCTCAGCGAAGCGATGTAGGCGGTGACGTTGTGGATATCGGCATCGGTATATGTGCTTAGCAAGTCTTTGTGTGCGGTCAGGGGATCCTGCACGTCAACTTTCGTCGCGGTACCGGCTGTGGTGAACGTTCGGTGGCGTCCGTCTGGCTCCGTGAGGCTGACAATGAAGTCGTCCATGCGGTCGAGTAACCCGGTCGCCTTTTCGCCCGAGGGCAGCGTGACGGTGACGGTGATCGGTGGCGCGGGAATCGGCGCGGGGCCGCCGCCGCGTCCTCCTGCTAAGCCAGGCATCATCCACATCTGTTGCAGCGTCTTTGGATCGTTGATCTTGGCCGCAAACGTACGCAGTGCGTCCGTTGTATGGCAACGAGCGCATGTCGCAGCAACGTAGGCCTCGCCCTTTTTTGCATCGCCGACGAGGATATTGATCGCCGACGGCCCGCTTCGGCTGCTGACTGAGAAGCTGTGGAGAAAGGCGGCGATGTCGGCCACCTGCGCATCAGTCAGATCGAACTTCGGCATGGCGCCGCGTCCGTTGCGGACGACAGGCGCGATTAACTCGCCCTTCTGATCGTCGAGCACGAGCGCGGAGCGCAGGAGGTTCGGGCCGCCACCGTCACCGCCACGCGCGTCGGGTCCGTGGCAGAACGTGCAGTTGACACCGTACATCCTCTTCCCTCGTTCGATCGCCGCCGGGTCCCCGGGCGCACGCTGGGGGTAGGCGACGAACCCGCCGCCCTGCTGACCCTGCCCGATCAGCACAGACGCGGATGCGATCACCAAGAGCGCAGTCGCCGCGGTTGTCGCCGCAACAACGCGAGCGCCCACGCGCGTCGTCCGGAAAAACAGTGCGAACAGGATGAGCACGCCTGCCGCACCGGCCGCAGGGACGAGCCAGATGCGATCCCAGGCATGCAGCGGTGGCTCGCCGGCCACCACGTATGCGTCCACCACGCGGCCCGAGATGAGCGAGCCAATGAACATCCCGACGCCCAGCGTGACGAAGGCGATGAGCCCCTGGGCCGCGGCACGCAGGTCCGGGGGGGCGCGCTGGTCGACGTAGATCTGTCCGGTGACGAAGAAGAAGTCGTAGCAGACGCCGTGCAGGAGAATCCCGGCATACAGCATCCACACGAGCGGTCCATTGTTACCGCTGGCGAAGAGAATGTACCGTGCGGTCCAGGCCGCCATGCCAACCAGCAGCATGTACTTGACGCCGAGACGCCGGAAGAACCACGGCATGATCAGCATGAAGCCGATCTCCGACATTTGACCGAGCGTCATCTTGCCGGCCGCGTTGCTCACGTTCAGCTCGTTCAGGAACGGATTGGCGAACGTGTAATAGAACTGCAGCGGGATGCAAATGAGGAACGAGCCGAGCACGAACACCGCAAACGACCGATCCGTGAGCAGCTTGAGCGCGTCAAGACCGAGCACATCGCGCATTGTCACGTGTGCGGCGATCTTCTGCGGCGGTGTGTGTGGAAGCGCTAAGCAAAACGTGCCGAGCAGGAGCGATCCGCCTGCGGCCAGACGCATCGGGAGGGCCGTCGCCTCGAACCCCAGTGTGCCGATGAGCAGCCCGGCAACGATCCAGCCGATCGTCCCGAGCACGCGGATCGGTGGGAACTCTTTCGTCGGGTCTTGCATCTGGCGGAAGGAGATCGAATTGCTGAGGGCCAGCGTCGGCATGTAGCAGAGCGCGTAAACGAACAGCACCGCGTAGAACATGCCAAAGCTGGTCTGCGCCGACGCCCAGAGCAGCACGGCTGCGCCAACGATATGCAGCGCCGCAAGGAGCTTTTCAGTCGAGAAATACCGGTCCGCGATCATCCCGACGAAAAACGGCGAGATCATAGCCGCCAGCGCAGTCGTCCCGTACGCCAGCCCGATTTGCTGCCCACTGAAGCGCAATGTCTCGCCGAGCCAAGTGCCCATTGTCACCGACCACGCACCCCAGACGAAGTACTGCAGGAACATCAACACCGACAGCTTTAGACGAGTCGTCGAGGACATCGCTGCGGACATCTAGGTCCACCACGGTTCGGCCGGCGGGTCGGCCAGCACCATCCGGCTCAGAAAATCCACGGCCGCGCGCAACCCTTCGTCGGCCGAAGCGAGCGCGTCCTCGTGCTCGATGCTCACCACATAGTCATACCCGGCCAGTCGTAGCGCGCTGACGATACGCTTCCATTCCAGCTCGTCGTGGCCCCAGCCGACGCTGCGAAAGAGCCAGGAGCGCTCGGCCATGCGGCGATAGCTCTTGGTGTCAATGACGCCATTGACCGCGGTGTTCTGGCGATCGAAAGCGAGGTCCTTGGCGTGGACGTGGAACAAGCAGTCGCGGAGGGCGCGGATCGCCGTTGGGATGTCCACACCCTGCCAGAAGAGATGACTGGGATCAAAGTTGACGCCGACGTTCAGCGCCGTGGCCTCGCGCAGCTTCAACATGGTGTCGACGTTGTAGACAAGAAAGCCCGGGTGCGCCTCGAGCGCGATCCGCACGCCGTGATTCGCCGCGAAGCGGGCAGCCTCGGTCCAGTAGGGGATGGCTCGTTTCTCCCACTGCCACTCGAGGACGTCGGCGAATTCGGGAGGCCAGGGCGTGGTGATCCAGTTTGGGTGCGCCGCTCCATCGGAATCGCCCGGGCATCCGGCGAAAGTGACGACGACCGGCACGTCCATCTTCGAGGCGAGCTGCACGGTCTTGCGGAAGAGCTCGTCGTCCGCGCGCGCAATGTGACTATCCGGATGCAGCGGGTTGCCGTGGCAGGACAGTGCGCTGATGGTGAGCCCTGCCTCCGCCACCATCTGGCGATATGTCGTGGCGCGGCACTGCCCGTGGATCAGGTCGTCGAGGTCATCGAGATGGTCGCGTCCAGGCCAGCCGCCGGTACCGAGTTCGATCGCCCCGACGTGTCCGAGAGACCGAACCTTAGCCAGCATTTCTTGAGTCGAAAAGCGGCCGAACACCGGCGTGAAGACACCAAGCTTCATCGGAGGCTCCCAGCCAGCTCGGCGGCGCGGACCGCGGTCCAGACGCCACCGCGGCGATGGCTCTCGAGCACGGCATCGATAAGGCATGCCACTCGATAGCCATCTTCGAACGTCGCAAGCCCGGCGGTCAGCGGCGCTTGCGGCTCGCGTGCAGCTACTGCGATCGTACACATTGCGCAGCACGTTGAAGAACGCGTCCGGCCAGCCTTCCTGGTGTCCGCCGGGCAGATGCGCATACGGACGCGCCGCCGGGTGCCAGCAACGCGGGATCCTTCGCCATGACCATAGTGGGAGCGTCGCGGCGGCCGATCCACAACTCGTTCTGGTGCTCCTGTCGCCACCGAATCGAGGCGTCGGCGCCGCTGACTTCGAACCACAAATCATTCTTGTGCCCAGCGCAGACCTGACCGACAGAAGCGGACGCCTTTCGCGCCGCCCTGGAAGCGAAAGAGGATAGTCGCGAGATCTTCGCTGCGCATCGTAATCGGCTCACCCCGTGGATCGATGTCTGCCGCAAACGCTTCACGCTCTTCGCGGGGCTTATAGCGCGTTGGAACCACCGTGGCAGAGGTCTGCTAGCACAGCCTCACGATGCGACGCGCCGTCACATGTTGCGACGAGGTCGCACCAGTGCGACCCGATGTCGGCAACCGCGGAGCTCGCACCACCCTTTTCAGGCTCGAGCCGCCACGAGAAATCCGTCGGCTTCAGCAGCCAGTCCTGCAGATAGCCGCCGTGCACGTAGTGCACCGCGCCGATCTCGCCCTGCCGCCACCATCGCGCGCGCCTGCTGCACGAGCGGGTTACCGCGATAGTTGAACGTGACCGCGTGGACGACACCGGCCTCGCGCGCCGCGTTCCACAGCGCTGGGCCTCACTGACGCTGACGACGCCAGCGGCTTCTCCGAGACGATGTGCTTGCCATGCGCGAGCACCGCCCGAATAACCGCGCCATGGAGGAAGTTGGGCGTCGTGTTGTGCATGACGTGCGACGTCGGGGTCGGCCGCAAGCGCCGCGAAGCTCCATAGGCCTTCGCAACGCCAAGCGCGTCGGCCTTACGTCTCGGCGAGCGCCTCGTCGACGTCGGCGATCGCGACGACGTCGACGAAACCCAGACGCCGGACGGCGTCGATGTGGTGCATTCCGACGAAGCCTGGGCCGACGAGGCCCATTCCGATCCGTTTCATACGTCCCCATCTGGTGCGTTGCCGCCGGCAATCGCGCGCGATGTAATCGGTTGCGATGCTATCGCATTTCCGACGGGCGAGAGCCGACGCACACGAGCCCGGCCGCAGCGGAGGCCGCTGCGGCCGGGCTCGTACCCTAGAAGATGTACTTCGCAGCGAACTGCATTTGTCGCGGCGTCGAATTACCGGTGCTCGAAATCGACCCGAACGCCGGGTTGCCGAGCTGCGCATTCGGGATTGACGAAGTTTGGCGTGTTGGTCAGGTTGTAGATCTCCGCGCGCAGCTGGAGCGGGTCGTGCACCTTGCAGCCGCGAGGTTCTTGAAGACCGAGGCATACCAGGCTGGCGACTCGATGGCCCGTGCAGCACCGTGCCCGGAGTGTTGCCTGCCACAAATTGCGGTTGCGCTTCGAAACGCGACGTGTTGAACCAGCGTTCGCAGCGTTCGCTGATCCGATGGCAGTTCGGGATCGCCAACCATGTTTGGACGGTCGGCGCCGCCGGTGTTCATCCGCGCGGCGCGCGTTGGTGACCGTGAAGGGCAGACCGGCTTGCCAGAACGCCGACAGTTGACCTGCCAGCCTGCGAGGAAGCCCAGCACGCGACGCCCGTGAGTCACGCCCCCACGGAAGTTCGTAGTTGGCCGTGCCCACCCACCGATGGCGAATGTCATTCGCGGCGTCAGACCATTCGAGGATCGTGCCAGTCCCACGCCGTCGGCGCGAGGGTCGTCGCATGTGCCAGCGTGTAGTGCGTATTGAAGGACACGCCCAGCGCTGTACCGCCGCTGAAAGACGAACTGCATCGCGTCGTAGTGCGACTCGCCCTGATTGAGGAATACCGCAATGTTGCTGACGTTCGGATACGACGGTGGCGAACGGGCGACGCGGCTGAACGGCACCCGGCGCCGCCGGCGCGAGGTTGATATTGGGGTTGGTCGCGATCCGGTCACCGCGTGAACCCACGTAACCCAGCCGACACGACGTTGCCGGCCAAGTTCCTTCTCGACCATCAGGTTGAACTGTTGGATCCGGTTCGCCTTGAAGTCGAGCGCCGTGGCAATCAGCGCGCCTGACAGATTCGTCCAGCGTGTTGTTGGCCAGCGGCGGCAAGTCCGTCGGCCAGCCGAACGTTCGGCGTGCTGTTGGACGCCGCCGTGCTCACGATCGGTCCGTAGTTCGCGGTGAAGGGCGGGTTCTTGAGATACGAGGGTGACGCCACGTTGCCGGGGAAATACGAAAGCCCCCACCCTCCACGTAGCGACCATCTGCGCCGGGAAGCGTCCACGCCAGCCCGAAGCGCGGCGCGATATCGGTGAAATCGGTTTTCACTCCTGCGGTTTTCGAGACCCCGCTTGCTCCCGCCACGAGCATCTGCCTGGTCGCGGCTGGGTCGAAGTTCGACAGGTGATTGTCTTCCTCGGTGAACGGCGTGAACACGTCGTAGCGAACCCAAGATTCACCGTCAGCCACGAGGTGGCGCGCCAGTCGTCCTGGGCGTAGAGCGACGGCTCGTTCGTGTGGTACTTCGGATCGAACGGGTTGTGCGCCCGCACGACCTGCGAGGGATAGCCGAGTAGGAAGGAGGCAATCGTGTTGCCGCCGCGCACCGGCCCCGTTGTTGGTCGCCAGCGTGTCGAACGTGTACACGCCGACGGGCGAGATGCTCTGGTTGACGGAGAACTCGCGCAGAATCGCCCCGCCGCCCAGCTTGATGTTGTGCGCGCCGGTGGTCTTGGTGACCGATCCGGCGAACTGATACGACTTGTCCTGCGTGATGAGGGGCACCGCCTGCGCGTCACCAAGCAGGGCGTACCCCACCGTGTTCATCAGCGGAAATCCGGACGTCGAGTCGTCGAAGTTCGTGTTGGGAATGCCGAACTGCGTTCCGAGGTTCTTCTCGTAGTTGGCCGGCAGCGAGGCAATCTTCGGTGATTGAAACCACCCTTGAATTCGCCGATCAGCGACGGGTTGAACACCCGCACGTAGCTCGCGACGACGTTGTGCGCCGTCGTGTGGTTCGGACCCGGGAATGCGCCACCCGCCGCGATGCCGCCGACGATGCAGTTCGGATCGATGCCGTCGACGATGCGGACACGCGCCCGGCGTGAAGGTGTTGACCCGGTTGATAGGAGTAACGGGCAAACAGCGTGTTGTTGCCGTTGAAACGGTGATCGATACGAAAATCGGTCGTATCGAGATCCTGCGTGCGATCCGTCACGCTCGAGTAGTTGTTCGCCAGCCCCGGTCCGTTCGGCAGCGGATAGAGCTGGATGAGACGGAGCGCGATCGGGTCGAGCCGGTTCGCTGGGAATGACGTTGCCGGCAAACGGCGTTCCGGCAGGCGGTCGGATCGAAGATTCCGCTGACAGTTCGGAGAAGTCACCGCCGCGCATCCGCGCGGTCGGCACCGTAATGAGATTGGCGACGCCCTGCGTCGAGCGGTAGCCCTTCGTAGTCGACGAAGAAGAACGTCCTGTCGGTGCGGATCGGCCCGCCAATGCTGCCACCGAACTGATTCTGCGATGAGCTTCGGCTTGGTGGTCGCGAAGAAGCTGCGTGAGTCGAAATCGGTCGTTGCGCGCGTAGTCGTAGGCAGTGCCGTGAAACTCGTTGCTGCCCGACTTCGTGAGGATGTTGATGACGCCGCCGAGCGTCCGCCCGGTCTCGGCGGAATAGAGGTTGGTCTGGACCTTCACTTCCGCGATCGCATCGATCGACGGCTTGACGCCGACCGTGCCGATTGCACGCTCGTTGTTGTCCAGGCCGTCGACCAGCTGATTGTTCTGGGTGTCGGCGGTGCCGTTAATCGAGACGCTCGAGGTCTGGCGCCGGTCGTCGGGCCGCGTGCCGTTCGCCAGCGAGCTGACCTGTCCTTCATTCGCGCCGGGAATCATCTGAACGAGGCGGACGATGTTGCGACCGGGTACCGGCAGATCCTGCACGGCCTTTTCCGTGAACAGCGCGCCGACGGTCGACGAGTCTGTCTGCAAAAGCGGCGACTCGCCGCTGACCTCCACTGTCTCGCAGATTGCACCGAGCTGCAACTTGGCGTCCACACGCGCGCGGTCGCCGCTGGCTACCGTCATGCGCGCGACCTGGGTTTGGAAGCCCTGCAGCTCGATCCGGATCGTGTAGGTCCCGATCGGAAGCAGGTTGAAGACGTAGTCACCGGTGTCGCTTGTGACGGTGTTGCGCACGTCGCGCGTGGCGATGTTCTCGATCGTGACGGCCGCACCGGGCAGGACGGCGCCGCTCGAGTCAGTGACGCGGCCCACGATGTCGGCGGAGGCGATCTGAGCGGACGCGGCCGCGTGCAGGACCAGGGAGAACGCGAGGACGCCGACCAACCATCGAGCACAACCCATGCTGCTCTCTCCTTGAAGTCTTGGTGGACGAATTCGGGAGCTAGCCGACGAGAGCGCGTCTGTGTTTTGTAACGGTTTTCTCGCCGAATGTAAACGGTTGCAGATACTACCCGAAGTCCGTCTAGAGGGCAAGGGGTCAAGGCCGGGGCGCCCGGCAAACGTACGCCTTCGATACAATGGGCGGCACAAGCTGCCCCTTCATGTCCAACATCTACGAAGTTGCGAAGCGTGCCGGCGTCTCCACGGCCACCGTCTCCCGCGTTCTCAGCCGCCCGGACGTCGTCGCTCCAGAGACGCGAAAGAAAGTCATGCGGGCAGTCGAGCGGCTGGGTTACGCTCCCAATTTCGCGGCCAAGAACCTCCGAACGCTACGTTCACGCAAACTTCTTGTGACCGTACCCGATCTGTCAAATCCATTCTTCTCGCAGATTCTTCAGGGGATCGAGGACGCAGCACAACGGCAGGACTATGCGGTGCTGGTGGGCGACACGCAAAACAACGCCAAGCGTGAGGAAGGCTACGCGCTCATGCTGAAGCGGAAGGAAGCCGACGGCCTGATCTTCTTGGGCCACCGACTGCCGAAGGAGATCGCGAGCCTCCTGAAGGCGACGGCTCCGAACACGACCGCCCCCATCGTCAACGGTTGCGAGTTCAGCCCTCGGCTCGGTGTCCCGAGCGTGCATATCGACAACGCGAAGGCCGCCGGCGAGGCAATGGATCATCTATACCGGTTAGGGCATCACCGCATCGCCGTCATTACGGGACCATTGGTCAGTCCCCTCAGCCGCGATCGGCTTCGCGGCGTCAAGGCACGCGCGAAGGCTGAAAACGCTGAGGGCGATCTGGTCGTCGTGCAGGGGGACTTTTCAATCGCGTCGGGTGCGGCCGCCGCCGAGCGACTCCTGTTGCCGAAGGAGGCGCCTTCGGCCATTTACTGCTTCAATGACGAGATGGCGATCGGCGTCATCGATGCGGCCAAGCGCATTGGCAAGCGCATCCCCGCCGATCTCTCTGTCATCGGCTTCGACGATATCCGCTTCGCTCGATATACCGATCCGCCGCTCACAACGATCGCGCAGCCGATGCGCGAGTTGGGAGAAGGCACCGTGCGACTCCTGATCGAGATTCTCAATGGCGCGGCGATTGCGCCCGTCTCGATCACCTTACCGCACACGTTGATGGTGCGCGGCAGCACAGCTCCTCCTCGAGGGAGCGGTCGCGAAACGTAGCTACTGAGGAAGCGCATATGCGTACAGTGCGTCGTCCGCGGCGAAGACCAGGGTACTGACGGCCGTCCATCACGTAGGTGATTGGCGTGTTCGACACGAGCGCGGGGAGCGTCGCATGCCATAGTTGCCGGCCCGTTTGTGGGTTGTATGCGACCATGAAGCCGCCCGGTGCCCCGGAGAACACCAGTTGTCCTGCCGTCGCCAGCAGCGCTCCCACCTGATGCGGCCTTGGCGGGTTCCATTCGCTGCCGGCGTAGTTGTGGATCCACTTCGCCTTGCCCGTCCTGATGTCGATCGCGCGCAGCGACATATTCACACCACCGACCGCCTGCGCCTGGTGCCCCGCGCTTCCGAACACCGGTTCAGGCACGTCGAAGCGGTAGTGGATATCGAAGCCCTTCATCACATTCATGTAGAGCAGTCCGGTCTCGGGCATGTAGGCAGGGGGCGCCCAGTTCTGAGCGCCGCCGTTACTCGGCGACACTAGCGCGCCGCCATACTGGCGCTCCTTCGCTGGGTTCGGTATGGGTTGTCCTCGTTCGTCGAACCCGAGGTCCCAATTTGTGGACTCGAGTAGCTTCGTTGACACGACGTTCTTGCCGGTGATCCGGTCGAGCAGAAAATACATGCCGTTGCGACTGGCCTGCGCAAGCAGCTTGCGCGGCTGCTCGTTGATGGTCGTGTCGATCAACACGGGGACCTGCGTTGCGTCGAAGTCCCACGTATCGTGCGGCGAGGACTGAAAGTACCACGCCATCTTGCCGGTGTCGGCGTTCAGCGCCACGATCGACGCCGTGTACAAATTCGAACCCTTGCGGCGCTCGCCTGCGTAAACCGGATTGGGGTTGCCGGTTGGCACGTAGATCAGGTTCAGCTGCGGATCGTACGTGACTGGGGTCCACGTCATCCCGCCGCCGTGCTCCATCGAGTACGCGTCTGGCCAGGTCTCGGCGCCTGGTTCGCCAGGCCGCGGTGTGGTGTACCACTTCCAAAGCACGTCGCCGGACTCCGGTTCACGCGCCTCGATCCAACCGGGGACGTCGAGTGCGTCCCCGCTCAAGCCGACGAGCAACTGATTCTTGATCACCACCGGGGCGGCCGTCGCGAAATACTCACTGCGCACGTCGGCGATCTGTTTGTGCCAGCGCTCCTTACCCGTGGCCGCGTCAAGCGACACGAGATAGCCGTCGGGTGTCCCGAAATACAACCAGGTGCCGTACATTCCTACACCGCGGTTGCCGATGTGCTCACCTCCCTGCGTCCGCCAGAAGAAGTGCCAGATCTGCCGGCCCGTACGCGCATCGATCGCCCACACGTGATCCGGTGCGGACATGTAAATGACGCCGTTCACGTACAGCGGGGTCGCTTTCAGCATTCCCCCTGCCTGCGCACCGGCCCCTAACACGAACGGCAACGGCTGCCGAACGACGCCTCCTTCGATCGCGCCCTGCCGCGCCGTGTTCGCGCGATAGGTCCATGCCAGGGTGAGGTTCTTCACATTCCCCTGGTTGATCTGCGTTAGCGTGCTGTAGTGGCGGCCGGAGTAGTCGCCGTGGTGCGTGGGCCACGCGTCGACGGGCGGCCTCGTCAGCAACGCCTGATCGAGCCGCGCTTGCCCGGAGATGACCGCCGCGGCACCGGAGACGACAGTCGACACGAGCAGCAGTCGGGCCTTCATTTGAGCGTCACCAGGTACGCAGTGAGATCCCACAAATTTCTGTCGGTGTACTTCTCCATCATGTCGAGATGCGCCTGCAGAGGATCGGCAATCTCGACCTTTGGCACTTCGTTGTCCCGTGGGAACGTGCGCCGGTTGCCGGCCGCGTCGACCAGCGTCACGAAGAAGTCGCTGACCGCGATCAACTCTCCGGAGACAATTGGACCATTTGGCAGCGTCACCCTTACCTTGGGGCTTGGCAAGGTCGGCGCTGGCCCACCACGACCGCCACCGACGACACGCGGATTCACCATGCGCCCCTGAAGAACCATCGGGTTGTAGCGACTTCCGATCCCCTTGAGATTGCCCGCCGGCGAATGGCAACTGCCACAGCCACCGGCACCGTTGAAGTACGCTTCTCCCGCAGCGGCGTTGCCAACGACGATGCCGGCAGGGTCCATCGCGGGACGGGCGCGGGACTCAGCAAAGCGCGATTTGAGAAACGAAGCGAGGTCCGACGCTTCCTGCGCGCTGAGGTTTGGAAACGCAGGCATGCCGTTCCCCTGCCTGCCGACCTTCAGGAACTCGCCCAGCTCACGTCCGCCCTCGTCATTCAGGACGGCGAGCGAACGCGCGAGGTCAGGCCCCTGCCCGCCTCGCGCGTCGATCCCGTGGCAGAACGCGCAGGCAGTGCGATAGATCGGAGCGCCGCGCTCGACCGCCGCGGGATCGAGCACAGGCCGAGGCACAATACCGGGCGTCAGCGGCGGAGACGGCGCTTGGCTGATGACGTGAGTCGTCGCGAGGACGCTGCAGGCCAACGCGAGTGCAAAGACCGTTCGAGCGTGTATCAATCCCATGACGACTTCATACCTCTATGACTTCGATTCCTAACGGCTGAAGGACGTCCCATCTATCGCCTGATCTTCGAGAGCAGCAGTCTGCTGGCCCGATCCTCAAAACAGTCATGTAATCGGTTGCAATATAGCAGAGTCCCACCTATGATGCGCGTGCCGTGGAATCCCTCAGGCGCTTACAGGACAGCGCGTTCTCGATGTGGGTGTTGGGGTCGGACTCGATCTGGTCCTATCCAACGATCCTCACGCTACACACTGTCGGTCTCGCCATTCTGGTTGGGGCGGCGGTCGTCATCGATTTACGCCTGCTTGGGGTGGGCGCTGGCGTGCCTCTGCGCACGATTCGTGGACTCTATCGCTACGTCTGGATCGGGTTCCTGATCAATCTCGTGAGCGGGATCGTGCTCTTCATCGTGCAGGCCGCCGCTCACGCCGTGCAATGGATCTTCTACGTGAAGCTGGCCTTCATCGCCGTCGCGGTCGTACTAGCGCTCAGGATCAAGCGACGTGCCTTCGACGGTTCAGGCGAGCCGCCAGAAGCGTCGGTGCGTACGATGGCGGCGGTGTCGCTCGTCTGCTGGGGCGTGGCGATCACCGCGGGGCGCCTGATGGCGTATGTGTCCTGAACCCGAACGTGGACCAAGGAACCTGACATGGGCGACCTTGTAACCTGGCTAGAAGCGTCGCGCATTTCCGTGACAATGCGCAACGTCACCTGGCTGTGGCCGATCTTTGAAACGCTACACTTCGTCGGGCTGGCGCTGGTCATCGGGGGGGCCGGATTCTTCGATCTGCGGCTGCTCGGCGCTGTCAGGCACGTGCCGGTAAGCGCCGTGAAGGCCTTCATGCCGTGGGCCATTACCGGGTTCGTCATCAATCTCATCACCGGCGTCTGCTTCTTCGTGATGGCACCCGGGATGTACGCGCTCAGCGCTATCTGGTGGGTGAAGGTCTTCTTCATCATAGTCGCGGGCGTTAACGCGATGTTGTTCGAGACAACGCTCGGCACTCGCGTGCTGGAACTCGGACCCGATGAGGACACCCCAACTTCGTTCAAGATCGTCGGCGTGGTGTCCCTCTTCTCGTGGTTCGCCGTGCTGTACCTGCGGACGGATGCTGCCCTATCTAGGAACCGGCAATTAGCGTTGCCGCAGGGTCATCAAGTGCCCGTCAGCGCGCGCTTCGCATAGTTCAGACACTTCTGCACTTCCTCGACTGGCGTGCCCGTGCCCGCGTACTCGTACTCGATGGAGGCGGGGAACGTATACCGCTCCTTCCTCATCAGATCGAGCACCTGGACGATGGGCGCGTCGCCCTTTCCCCACTCGGGGGTGTTCTGATCATTGCGATCCTCCGCGCGCCGCACGCGATCCTTCAAATGGAGGTTGGCGATCCGGTCGTGATGGTCGCGAACGAACTTCACCGCGTCGCCGCCAAAGGCGGTGAAATGGCCGGTGTCGAGCGTCACCTTGATGTACGGCGAGTGTCCGAGCGCCACGACCAGGTTCTTCTCGTACGCCATGCCGTCGGGGTTTCGGTCAAACGGCGCGTTCTCCGAGTGCGCGGCGACGTAGAACTTATGGCGGTCGGCGGCTCCGGCGGCGCGCTTGATCGACGCCTGCGTACAGTTGGCGGAGATGACGTTCGTTCCGAGCGTCTTGGCCACGTCGAAGGGGAACTCCACTTCGTCGTCAGTGAGGTCGTCGGCGAAGTTGTACATGCACGAGGAGAACTCGATCCCGGCGTCGGCGAACTTGCGGCGCGCGCGCTCGAAGACCTCGAGGGGTCGCGACCGGCGCCACTGCCGCAGCGCCTCGCGCATCACCGGGTCCGTGGGGCCGCGGCCGGGGCCGCCCGGGGGCTCAATGAGCGCGACCCAGAACTCCGCCAGATCGATCTGGTTCTGGACCATCGCGTCGACGACCTTATCCATCAGCCGATCGACGCGCTGGGCCGACCACGGCTGACTCGTGTCGCGCAGCGATCGATAGCAATAGGTCTGCGCGCCGACGCGGACGCCGCCAAAGCGCGAGGCGAAGCGCGGTACGCGACGCTGCGCTTGTGCCCACGCCGCCGAGGCCAACGGTAGCGCCAGAATGGCCTTTCCGAAGTCGCGTCGTGTCAGCATGACACTCCTTGGACGGTCCGGCCGAGGCCGGACGCGACAATGAGCGTTATGGTTTCTCGAGAAATCCGATGCGCTCCGCGTCGAATGCATCGCACGCCAGCGCCGCGCGGGGCTCGTAGGTCGCCGGAAGGCGTTGGTACCGATATTCGTACGTATGCGGTGTGCGGAACACCTTGGGATCCTCCCACGTGAACGAGACAGACAATACGGAGCCGTTCTTGAGTAGACGATAGCGCTCCGTCAGCTTGGTGTCCTCGGTGCGGAAGCCGCCGCCGGGAATCCTGAGCATGCCCTTGGTGGCGGAGAAACCGACCGTCTCGACGACCAGCGTGTCGCCGTCCCATCGCGCGATCGAGTCGCCGCTCGTGGTCGGCTCGAACTCCTCTTTGCTGATGTGCGTGGACCGATTCAGGTAGAGATAGCGTGCGGGCGCCACGGGCGACTCGGCGAATATCGTGATGTGACGCGTCCCCTCGCGAATGTCGATCGGCCGCGTTGGATTCATCGTGAACGGCATGCCAAGTGGCAGACACCAGCGAACAGAGCGGGCGTCCTTCTTCGCGAGATCGTCCAGGACTGCTTTCGTCACGCTCGGCATCAGGGCGGCCACGGGGATCCTTGTGCCGTCAAACGAGAGCTCCCAGGTCCCAGTGATGTCGCGGCCCTGCGCCGACACGACAGTGCCAGCGAGCGCCGCCATATATAGGGCCAGGACGCACTTGGTCATGATATCCATGTCCTTAGGGTCCTTAGTTCAACTGCTTCGGCACGACGATGGACTGGCCCGTCGCGGGGTTCGAAGGGTCGCACCAGTCCTCGATCGCATAACTGCCCTGTGGCAGTCGCTCGAACACCAATGCATACGAGTGCGGCTTCAGGTAGATCTTCGGATCGGTCCAAGTGTAGGTGATGGTGAGGCGCTTGCCGTCCGGCGACAGGTGGAACCGTTCGCCGAAGTGTGTCTCCGGCGTCCGACGGCCGCCAGCTGTGACATTGCCAGGAGTCAAGCCGACGGTATCGACCACAAGATCACCGTTCTCGTAGCGCCCCACGGAATGGCCTTGTGCATTCGGACTCCACACCGCGGGATCGGGATGCGCACGGCCATCGAGATAGAGATGCCGGGCGCCGGCTCCTTCGCGCGTGATGAGCACTTTGTCCTTCGTCTGCGTCATGAAGAAGGCGGAGGAGTTCGGCTCCAGTGGCACGCCGCCTCCGCCGCAACGACCGTCGGTGACGATGTAGGCTTCGCCCTCGCCCTTGGGCTTCGATGGATCCCGCGCGTAGTCGAGCCGCGGCGGAGCCGGAGGCGTCGCCTTGACCTGCGCTGCGGCCGCTGGCGTCAGGACGGCGGGTGCGAACTTCGCGGTCAGTCCGCCAAAGTTACCGGAACCCTCGGTGTCGATGCGGACCCAGCCGTCGGAGAGATCCGGAAGAGGTGCCCGCTGCGCACTACTGCTGGCCGGCGACGCGAGAACCAGGCATAGGGCGGCCGCGCCCAGGAGCATCGGTGCGCGCATCATCATTTTCTCCAGTATTCGGTGTTACCCGCGAACATGCCTGCATCCGGCAGGTTGGCGAGAATCGCGCGGCGCAGCTCGAGGATGCTTGCCTCGCCTTCGACGCGATAGATCTCCTTGCCGTTCGGGTCGATCACGATGGTAAAAGGCACGCCCGACTCCCACTTCGCGTCGAAGGCCGCCTGCATCGCGTAGACATCCTCTGAGTTGATGATGAGGTTGCGCACCGCCGAGTGGTGCTCCTCGAGGAATCTCATCACGGCCGGGCGCTCGTCGGGGGCGTTGAGCGAGACCGAGACGAACTCGAGGTCACGGCTGCGGTACCACAGGTAGCTGGTGAGTAGTTCCGGGTACTCGGTCTGGCAGGGGCCGCACCACGTGGCCCAGAAGTTCACCATCAGCATCTTGCCAGTGGGATTGGTGCGCAGTTTCTTCAGATCCTCTGCCGAAGCGAGCTCCAACGTGACTGGCTTCGCCTGCCACTCCTTCAGCTCACGCTGCTTACCAGCGACGGCGGTATTCCATTTCGTACTGCAACCGAACACAGCTGTGTGATTCACCGCGACAGCACGACCAGCGATCAGTGCGTCCAGCGCATTACGCGTGTCCTGTGATTTGACGTTGTTGCCCCGCATGTTGTCGTCGATGCGCCCCTCAAACCGTAACTTCCGCTCCCTGTCGAAGATAAACATGTGCGGCGTCACCTTCGGCCCGAATTGGTGTGCGACGGCTTGCGTCTCACCGTCGTAGAGATACGGGAACGGGAACTGCCGGTGCTCCGCTCGAATGACCATGCTCTCGAAGGTGTCGTCGAGATCGCTGTAATTCAGCTCGCGTGGGGCGACGGCCTGCGGCCCGTTCGGCGCGATGGCAATCACTTTCACGCCTTTGGCGGAATAGTCCGCGACGATCTGCTTCATCCGCTCCTCATAGAGCTGCGACGCAGGGCAATGGTTTGAGATGAACATGACCGCGAGAATCGGGCTGTCCTTGTACTCCGCGAGCGTGTGGGTTTTCCCGTCCACGCCCTTCAACGCAAAGTCCGGGGCCTGCGCGCCGAGCGCCAATGTGGGATGCTCCCGCTGCTCGCGTGCCATCTGCTGCTGGTACGTCTCGGTCGGTGGCGAAGCTGGCGCCGCGGGCGGGGGTTGCTGTGCCGACACTCCAGAAGCGGTCACCGCCACCAGCAACGCGAGCATTGATCTCATGTCGGGCCCTCGAAAGGAGTTATTGAGTCGCCGCCTTCACGTGCAGCGTCCACGTCAGCGGCAGAGTTTTTGGCGGATAACAAATGCGGTCGTCGCACGCCTGGTAGCTGAGCGATCCCTCGATCGTCACGACCGACACGCCCTTCAGCCCGACTCGCCCCGGCGGAGATTGATCGAACGCCAGCTCCTGCACGATCTGGAAGGGCTTTTGGTACACGGGCACGTGTTCCTTCAACGGCGCGTAGTAGTAGTCCTCCGACGAGGGGTATTTCACATCTCGCGCGATCAGTCCTGCCTGCGGCCGCACATTGAGGCGGATCGGCCTATACCTAGTCACATCGGGCGCATAGACGTGGATGCCCGGGCTTGGCACCAGGTCGAGCAGCACCGAGAAACGCTGGCCAAGAGCGACACGCGAGTCGGAGACACGCGAGGTCACCGTCACGTGCTGAGGCCGCGAGGCTGGCTGGGCGGCCCACACGTGGGCGCCCAGCACCAGGAGACAGACCGCGCGCACCAGCCACGTCATCACGCTAGGTAGTCGATTCGATTAGACCCGTGACGTAGTCGAGCTGCCATTTCGTCTGCTCAACGGCCGTGCCCGGCGCATCGCGGTACTCACGTTCGAGGATCAACATGATCGGCCAGCGATTCTGCTGGATGAGCGACGCGCACTCCTTGATCGGCGTGTCGCCGGTGCCGAGCTGGACGTTCGGGCCGTCGTTTCGCTTTCGATCCTTCACGTGCAGGTGGGTGATGCGATCGTGGTGTTTCTTCAGAAACGCAACGGCGTCGTTGTTGCCGGCGGTGTAATGGCCGATGTCGAGGTTCACGACGAACGACTTCGACATCGCCAGCAGCTTCTCCAGGCTCTCAGGGGTGGCCACCTCGTTCGGGTCCTGAACCTGCGCGTGCGGATGCCACGCGGCCTTGATACCGTACTTCTCGGAAAAGGGCGCGATGCGCGGACCCATGCCGACCCGCGTCTGGTTGGTCGTGAACATCGGGACCTTCAACGCCAGCATTTGCTTGAAGACCGCATCGATCTCCGAGTCGGTCATATGGTCGTCGATGGTCTGCACGTAGGAAAACAGGTTCAGACCCGCGGCGTCGAACTTTCGCCGTACATCACGAAACCGCTCCAGCGGCAGCCCAATCCGCCACTCACGCAGCGCTTGTCGCGTCTTCGTATACTCCGGCGTCACTTCCGCCGGCGCCTGACCGAACCGGCCGCCGTTGACGACCTGCGGCGCACCTTGCGGAAATACCGTCACCAACTCGACATTGGCGGCGCCGAGTTGCAGGCACTGCTCGATGATGACGTCGATCGGCTCCTTGCCGGGCACCTCGGGCAGGGGGTTGAGCGAGCCGGTGATCAAGCCGATCTTCACGCCCCGCACGGTGGACTCGATCCGGCGCGCCCACGCGGGCAATGCCGACACGACCGACAGCGACAATCCGGCGAGCGCGACCTTCCCGAAATCACGTCGTGAGTACATCTGGTCCTCCCTGGCTACTGACCGGACTCGCCCTTCGGGCGGGCGATGTCGTGATAGAGCCGCTTGCCGTCCGCCATGATGGCGTAGAAGAGCGAGATGCCCTTCGAGCCGTCCTTCATCGGGTGACCGACGAGCGTGATGGGATCGCCAGCCTTCAACGTCGCGCGCGTCCAGCCCTGACGGCCCATGATGTTGGTCGAGCCTCCCTCGACGTCCCATGTTCCGACTGTCGCCGGGTCAACGCCGGGACCGGACTTTATGTCGACGGTGATGTGGGTATGAGGGTTGACCCACATGTAATGGATAACGACGCCCTTATAGGTGACGTCCCTTTCCATGTCGAACATGGCGAAGGAGTGATGGGCGGAGATTGGCGTGATCCCTAGGACACTCAATAGGACAACTGCGGCACATGCGAGCGTAAGAACTTTCATGATGGTTCTCCAGTCGCGAGACTACGGCGCGGAACGATGCATCGTCCAGCATCGGCAGCGGACTATATCGCGTTTTGTAAACGGTTACAAGTGGGGCGAGAAGCCCGAGTGGGCCGAGAGTCCTGATGTCGGCCTGAATCGGCGCTGAAAGTCCTGAGAATGCGGGAACGTCAGGCGCTGGCGGGAACCTTCGATTCAATCCACTCGCGAATCACCCCGAACACGGCTTTCCGGTTCGTGTCGAGGCAAGCGAAGTGGCCGTTGCCGAGGATGCCGCGGTCCTTGAGCTTGAGGTGCTCGGCGCGCGCGCCGGACTTGTTGAGGGCCTCTACAATCGCCGGCCCTTCTGTGTTGCCTGAGTTCTCGGCCGTGAGGTACACCATCGGGATACCGGTGACGTTCTTGAGTGGTCGCGCCTCGGTGAGCCCGGGCACTGGTGCAGACGTGACCGGCGCACCACCACCCTCGAAACACACGACAGCTTTCACGAGCCGAGGGCGCTCCTCTGCCACCAGCCACCCGAACGGGCCGCCAGCCGAGTACGTCAGGATCGTGGCGGGTCCGATCCTGTCCACCAGCTCGGCGCCAGCCTTGGCCCAGAGCCCCATCTGCATGACGTAGTCTTGCGGCGGCGCGTTCACGGCGGCCATGAACTGATCGAGGCCTGGGTCGCCCACCTCGCCCGTCCCCATCCACTTCCGGTTGGGACCGCGTGCGCTCCTGCGAAAGTCCCGCCCTGCTGCATCGTACGTCGGCACCGGCGCGATGGGACCGAGTGCATCCGGGTGATACACGGCGCGGCCGTGACCCGGACGGTCGACGAGGTACACCTTGTAGCCGGCCTGCACGAAGTAATGCGCCCAGCCGGCGACGCCGCCACCGATCCCCATGAACGTCAACATCTGACCGCCGCCACCGTGCACGAGCACCACCGGAGTCTGCTGACGGACCTTCGCAGGAATGAGGTACTGCACGTACATCTGCCCACTCGGCACAACGCCATAGGGCATCTTCTTCCGTTCGACCCCAGTCCAGAAGAAGCCGTGATCGGACAGGTTCATCGTGGTAGCGTCATCGCCTCGGCGCGGGACGGCGGCAGCCGCCGAAATCGCATCGCGACCGGCCTTGTCGGTGACGTTCCTCTGCAGGAACTGAAGGATGGGCTGTAGCACTTCCTTGTTGTTGCGCTCCATCATCATGAAATGGGCGTTGCCGGTGATCCCACGCTTCTCGAGCTCGATGTGCTCCACCGAGCAACCGCACTGCTTCAAGAACTCGACCGTGCCCAAATCGTACGGCCAGTGGTACGACGCCGGCGATGTGACGATCGCAACAGGGATGTTCTGTAGGTGTTTGAGCTTACGCGGCTGCGCGAGAAGCTGGTACGCATCGCGATTCGCCTCGGCTGGCTTCACCTCGACCGTCTTCAGCTCCGACGGGTCCGATACGGGCGGGTCGTACTCCATCGGACTGGCCGTCAGACCCCAGCGAAGGTTGCCAAAGGGTGGTCCAGCAGGCTCGACGCCGATGATGCCCTTGACCAGGTTGGGCCGGGCGTTCGCGTAAATCCAGCACGATGGTCCGCCCGCCGAGTGGGCCATCACGATCGAGGGCCCGATCCTGTCGAGCAACTCCCCGGCGAGCGGTGCCCAGAGCGCGTGCGTCGCGCCAAGATCGTTCAGGAAGGAGCCACCCTGCCCCGCGATCACTTGGTCGACAGTGGGGTCGCCCAACACACCGGTCCCAGGCCACTGTGTATGGAGCTTTGCGACGGGACCGTACGGCATCGCGGCTTTCTCAGGCGCCGTGAACTGTCGCTCGAGGTTTGCGTACGTGGTCGCGCGTTGCGGAAATGGGCCGTGCAGTTCGGGGTGAAACGGAGAGCGACCATGGCCGGGTCGATCGACCAGATAGACCTTGTAGCCTTCCTGCAAGAGATAGGTGACCCAGCCAGGCCCACCGTCGGGCCGCCCGAGCCAGTCGAGTCCCTGTCCGCCGCCGCCGTGTACGATCACCATCGAGTACGGGTGACGCACCTGCGTGGGAACCCAGTACTCCACGTACATCTGCTCGCCGTTCACGACCGTACCGCGTGCCAGCGTGGCGCGGCGCACGCCGAGCCAGAAGAAGCTCCACTCCGCGAGGTCGACTGGCGCTTGCCCCGTGGCTGCCTGTGGCGCCTGCGCGGCAGATTCAGTCAGATCGAAGGCCAGCGTACCGACTGTAGATGCCGCCGCGCCTGCAATGCCGAGCGCCGTCGAACGTTTCACGAACTCGCGGCGATCAAGCAGCTCTTCGCCTGAATTCATCACCAGGATGTCTTCCGCCTCACTGCACCACTTTGGATTTCAGCGACCAGCCGACGTCGTGGTCCTGCGTGTCCCGACGTCCTCACCCTTGAGGAATCTGATCAGGGGTGGATAGAGCTGTTCGGGCGCCTCGAACTGAGGGTTATGCCCGACGCTGGGGATGATGTAGAGCTGACCGTTCTGCACTGTGTCGGCCACGCGGCGCGCTTGACCGGGATAGTCGGCGCCGTCCTTCTCGCCACCGATTACGAGCGTTCGCGCCTTGATCCGCGGCCAATCGTCCACAACCGGGTCAGCGAAGATCGCTTGCTGTTGCAGCGCGCGAACCATTGCCATGCGCGGCCAGTCGCCGCTCTTGGTCCACCCGTAGTGAATCTTCACGTATTTCATGTATTCAGGCTTCCACTTCACGTAGTACGCGCGCATGCCCTTCACGATCTCCCCGTAGTCGCGCGCGAGCGAGGCCTTGTACACCTCTGAGGTGTCGCGCCACGGACGTCCGCTGCGTGCATCCGTCAGCCCAATCTGATTGATCATCGCGAGATTCCCGACCGCGTCAGGATACGAGGAAGCGAACCTGCTGGCGACCATGCCGCCCATCGAGTGGGTGACCATGTCTGTCGTCTTGATGCCCAGATGATCGATGAGTCGCTTCGTGTTCGCGGCATGGGTGCTGATTGAGTAATGCAGGATCGCCTTCGACGATCGGCCGTACCCGATTTGGTCCGGGACAACCACCCGGTAGCCCTCCTTGCGGAGGATCTCGATCGTCGACGCCCACGCCTCGCCGAAGAAGTTCATGCCGTGGAGTAGCACGACACTCTTCCCGTTCGGTGTTCCGACTGGCGGTACATCCATGTACGCCATCCGGACGTCCTCGCCTTCGAGGTTGAACGTGAAATAGGAGACCGGATGGGGATATGGCACGTCCTCGAGGTTGATGCTCATCGGCCCCCAGTCAGCCGGCGGCGCAGGAGGCGGCTCCTGCGCCGATGCGGCAACTGGACTGAGCAAAGCGAGTCCGAGGACAACGGCGATCACGTTGCGCATTGCTCTCCCTTTCGGGGTCAGATTCTGAATCTTGCCTTCGGGGTCAGATCTCGATTCTTGCCGTCCGAAGGCAAGATTCAAGATCTGACCCCTCTGCCCGCTACGGCATTCTCGACGCTAGGTACGCGGCGATCGACACGAAGTCTTCGTCACCCAACTTGGTGACGACCGGCTTCATGAGGTCGGTCCACACGCCGTGTCGTGCGCCCACCTGCATGTCATACATCTGGCGAACCAAGTAGCTCGGTGAGCGGCCCGCGAGACCAGGCACCGGGCCAAGACCCTTCAGGTCGGCGCCGTGGCAGAAGGCGCACTGAACCGTCTTGCCATTGCCGCCCGTGGTGACGAGCGCCTCGCCTTTCTTGATGCTGCCCATCGGCGCATACGCAATGAACCCGGAACGCGGGTCCCGAAGCTCCTCGGTGTGCTCCACGTTCTCCGGCGTTTCGATGATGCGCATGCCCAACGGCTCGGTTTCATTCCCTTCCAGGCGGAGGTACATGCCTCCCTGAATCCGGGTCTTCGGCACGGTGGCGCTCTCGACCACTCTGATCCACGGCGTCCACTTGATCGAACCGAAATACTCGGCCGCCGCCTTGATCTCGTCTTCGGTCATGCCCTTCGCAATGGCGATCATGATGTTTGTGTTCGCCTTCCGTGGCTCCCCGCTCTTTCGCACGTCGTTTCTGAAATCGTGCATCTGCTGGATGAAGTAGGCGACGGGTAGTCCGGAGACGCCGGCGTTCTCGGGACGGCCTTTGCCATTCGGATAGTGGCAGAGACTGCAGGCGCGGACGTCTGGCCTCTTACCTTTCGCCACCACTTCGGGCATCACGGGATGGTCCCCGGGGAACCAGTCCGCGGGACCGAACGCGTCGCGAATCTGCGCTAACGGGAAGCTCAGGGTACTGCCGGCCAGCGTCCTGGGCTTGGGATCAGGCGCCGCAGGCGGAGTCGCCGGCGCACCCCCAGCGGGAGCTGGCGGAGGCGTCACGATCGCATACGCCCACCCCGGAGGCTCGGCCGCTCGAAGCACACCGGTCGTGACAAGGGCCGCGAAACCAAGAATGACGACAGCAACGAACTTGCGCATATATCGCCTCCCGCTCAATTCGCGGCCGGTCTGAACCGCTGCACTCGGCGGCCCCAGTTCGTTTCCGCGACGTAGATGTTGTTGGCAGAGTCTACTGCGATCGTGTGTCCGTGCGTGAAGCTTCCGGCCTGGTGTCCAGGACGCCCGAACGTCTCGAGAATCTTGCCACTCTCGTGGTCCAGGATGTGCACCGTTTCGTTGCGGCCGTTCATCAGGTACATGAATCGCTGAGCCGGATCCGGTGAAAACGCGACCCACCAGGCCGTTCCACGCTCATCTGGCAAGGTGGGCGTGCCGGTTCGAATCCAGATATTGCGTACAAACTTGCCGCTCTTCTCGAAGACCTGCACCCGGTCGCCCTGACGGTCGCACACGTACACGAGACCGGCGTTGCTCATGGCGATGCAGTGCACCACGTTCGAGAAGACCCCTGGCGCGCCCGCTTGCGTTTCAGCGGCGGTCGCCTTTCCGCCCCACTGCCTCAAGAAGCGGCCGCCACGATCGAAGACGGCCACGCGTTTGTTGCCGTAGCCGTCGGCGACGTAAATATCGCCATTGCCCGGATCGATCGCAATGCTCGACGGGTTGAAGAACTGCTCATGGCTCGCGTTCTTGAACGTGCCCGTCGCTTTCCCATCTGAGGTATCGAACGTGCCGCGCGTGCCAATCTGCATCAGCAGCTTGCCGTCGTGGCTGTACTTCTGGATGATGCCGTCGCCGTTGCCAGCCACCCACACGTTGTTCTCACGGTCGAACGCACAACCATGAATGGACCGTGGCACGGCGTTCGGGTCGCCGAACGAGGTGACGAGCGCTCCCGCGCGATCGAAGATGAGAATTGGCGGCGCCTGCACGCCTGTCTCCGTCTCCTCCTCCGTGATGTCACGCCTGTTCACGACCGCGATGTGATCGTGTGCGTCGGTGCACACGCCGCCCAGTTGCCCTGTGATCCATTTTTCCGGCAGCGGCTTGGGCCAAGACGCGTCCAGCTCGTATTTCAAGCGGGACTGCGCCTGACTGCCTGAAGGAAGAAGCGCACCGAGCAGTACCGGAAGAAGGAGTAAATGTCGTGTCATGTTCGGTTACTCGAATTTCTTGCCGCCAAGATACACCGCGTTGATCGACCGCATGTTCCTGATGTCTTGCAACGGGTTTCTGTCCAGCACGAGTAGGTCGGCCGCCTTGCCCGCGGCCAGTGTCCCGAAGTCTTTGTCGATCCGCAAGGCTTCCGATGCTCCCCGCGAGAACGACTGGATCACCTGCATCGGGGTCAGCCCCGCCTCCACCATTAGCTCCATTTGATGATGCTCGGCGAAGCCTTGAATGAAGTACCGCTGTGGATCGCCACCGCTGTCGGTGCCGAGCGCCACACGGACGCCGCCGTCGACGAGCCGCTTGAGATTGGATTTGTCCATCGCGAAGGCCTGCGTGAGCCTCGCCAGATTCCCGTCTTTGGCCTGCTGCTCGACCTTCGCGGGCAACCCCGCCGCCTGTTCTCCTCGAAGTCCCTTGAGGAAGAACGGATCCCTGAGCCACGCGGGCGACTGGCCATACGCAAACAGGAACTGCTCGCGCGACAGCGTCGGCACGACGGACACGTTCTTGCGCTTCAACGTGGCGACAAAGTCCGCGTCCAGGGCGCGGTCGCGGACATCGTGCACGAGGATGTTCACACCGAGGTCCACCATCCTCTTCGCATCCTCATACTCGACGATGTGCGCCATCGTGGTCTTGCCGTGTTTGCGGGCCTGCTCGAAGACGGCGGCGCAGAACTCCGGCGTCAGCTTCGGAACCTTTCCCTCCTGTGCGTCCACCCAGACCTTGATGAAATCCGCGCCCTTGGCCACGTTCTCATCAACCTTGGCGCGAGCGGCCTCCGGCGTTCTGACTTCGAGGCCGGGAGGCAGCGTCGAGAAGCGAAACTTCACCGTGAGAATGCGCGCGCCTCGCAGGTCCCCGCGCTTTTGTCGATCCTTGAACTCGGCAATGTCGTCGGGGTCGATCGCCATGCTCGTCGTGGTCGTGACGCCGTACAAGGCGTACTGCCGCAGCTGCGGCTCGCGGTTCTCCCCGACGTGACCATGAGCATTGATGATGCCCGGCACGATGAATTTTCCAGTGGCGTCGACGACCTGCGCGCCTGCAGGAGGCTTCAATGAAGCGGAGGCACCGAGATCACGAATGCGACCGTTCTCGACGAGGACCGTCACGTCGGCGCGCGGCCCTGCGCCGGTGCCGTCGATCAGCGTGGCATGCTCGAGCGCTGTGACCTGCGCCAGCGCACTGGAAGCCGCCAACAAGCACGTCAGGAGGAATCCGGCAACTTTCATCGTCACTCCTAGAACGAGGTGTTCGTAGCCGGGCATCCTTGCATGGGCATGTCGACCGCTTCCACCTTCGCGCAGAACGCCTTCGCGTTGGCGGCCTGTTTCCGCATCAACTCCAGCGCCCGTTCGTATGTGTTGATGTCGCCGTGCACAGCAAGGTCTTTGTCTACCTTGAGGCCCCAGAACTTGACGCTATCAGGATAACTGTTGCCCCAGAAGCTGATATCCCATCCCTGGTCAACCAAATCGCCCTGCGAAACGAGCCGGTCGCGCGGCACCCAGGCCAACACCCCGTTGGCCATGTGGCTGTTGTTGATCGTACGCAGCACATGGACCTCCATCACCGCATCCTTCAGCACGAGCTTCTCGTCCACGGGCCGGATCTTGATCAGCTTTGGGTTTCGGCCGAGCGCGTCCGGAAACACCTTCGCCGGACGCGCCGCCATTTCCTGAAAGATTCTCGTGTTGCCGCGATGCGTGATGATCGTGAGCCCCTCGGCCACGGCCGCACGCAACCCGCCGCTGTGATCGAAGTGATGGTGCGAGATGATCACCTCGGTGACGGGCTTGCCCGGCACCAGCGTTCGTGCCTTTTCGATGATGGCCTTGGCGTTGGCTTCGCTGCCGTAGGCCTCGAAGAGAGTGATGTGGTCTGAGAACTCGTAGGCTGTTGAATTGCCTTGGCCCTTCAGGTACCAGATCCCCTTGGCGACCGGCACGACCTCAATCGTGGGCGGGGCGGGGACGGGAGCCGCTGCCGCTCGCACGTTCGGGGGCGCAGACAGATCATCGATTCGGCCGTCCACGATGGTCCGGTCCACGTACAGCTTCTGCTGGACGACGTTGCGGAAGTCCATCACCGTGCTGTAGCCGGCCGGCACTCTCACGCCCCCCTCATCCTGATAACCGCTGAAGTACGTCCGGTATGTCACGTCGCCCAGGTTGGGATCTGGACCGATCCAACTCATCCATGTTGGCAGGTTCGTCTCTATGTCGAGTGCCAGCGTCACCGTGCCGCCCTGCGCCATCGTCAGATCGATCGCCTGCACGCCACCCGACTTGCGGAGGTTGGTTCGCTTGGTCGCCGGATCGAGCGCGAGGCGAACGATGGCGATCGGGTTGTTGAGCATCTCGATGCGTCGCGCACGCGCGATCGCGTCGCTGGCGCGCGCGGCACGGCCTTCGGCGTTCACGTTGAAGGCGATGTCGCCATCGAGCCCCTGATCGACCTGTACGCCTCGCATGTTGCGCTCGTAGGCGAAGACGAAGTCCTGAAACTGCTTCTGGCGCAGGCGCATCCGCCCGTGCTCGAGGTCGATGGTCCGGATCGACCCATTGATGTTGAGCCACTTCTGCGGTGCGTCTGGGGAGCCGGTGATGTTGCCGCCGCCGTTCTGGTAGGCGAGCTGACCGTAGCCGTGGATGGTGAGGGTCTTGACTGCGAGGATCCTGTCCTTGCCGCCCAAGGCCTCGGCGGCCGCAGTCACGACCTTCAATTCAGGACTGATGCTTTGTCCTGAGACAGTGGCCGCAGCCAGCGCGATGAACGCCAGGACGATCCTCCGCATGTCGAATTTCCCTCAATCCACGTCAAAACGCAACCGGGTTTAGTTTCTTCGAGCTCGGGGCAAGAAACTAAACCCGGTTTCGTTTGCTACCGCTCCACGCGAATTGTGTAGTCGGACCATTCCTTGATCTTGCCGTCCTTGACGAAGAAGACACCGATGCCCTCCCAGGTCAGCGGCCGCGTTGTCGAGATGAACCGGTCGATGCGGCGATTCATGACGATCGGGCCCGCCGCGAACGTCTCGAGCACCTGAAACTCGATACGATCAGACGACGTCATCCACGACCCGAGGCGCTCGGTCACACCCGCATGGCCAAGGACGGGCGGTGTGGTTTCGCTCATGCGGTAGACGGAGTCATCTGAAAGCCGCGGCAGGATTTGCTGCAAGTTGCGCGTTGACCACGACGCACAAAACTCGTTGACGAGCTTCACGTTCGCCTTTTCAGCAGCGGTCCATTCCGCCGCCGCTGCCGAGGGCATCAAGCCAGATGCGACAGCACCCATGCCCGCTGTCGCCAGAAAATCCCGCCTCGAATTCGACATCGCTATTCCTCGCGAGCCTGATCCCCGATCCCTGATCCCCGATCCCCGATCCCCGATCCCTAACTGATACTGGCGTAACGCCCACTGAAGAATACGAGTGGCTGCACGTCTTCGTCGCCACGATGCACGTCGATCACCTTGCCGACGACAATCCAGTGGTCGCCGCCCTCGTGGATCGCGTGCATGCTGCAGCCGAGTGCCGCGGCGCTTCCGTCGAGCCGAGGCGTGCTATGCCAGGTCGTAAACGAAAAGGGCGGGGGCGTGTCCTCTTTCCAGCCGCCCGCAAAGTACGTCGACAGATCCCGCTGATTCTGCTGGAGGATGTTGACGGAAAAGCCGGTGGCCTCATGAATGAGCTGACCCGCTTTGGTGTTCTTCCCCACGCAGAAAAGCACCAGCGGCGGGTCCAGCGAGAGCGAGGTAAACGAGTTCGCCGTCATCGCATGGATCTCACCCTGGACCTCCGTTGCAATGATCGTCACGCCGGTCACGAATTGGCCGACGGTCTGCCTCAGCGTTCGCGAGTCGATGGACACTTGATGATGGCGAGGGCTTAGGGCTCAGGCTCTTTCGGCCTGAGCCAGGCCTCGAGCCTTCCGAAAGGACCGGCCATGAGCCTGTCGCCCGCCTACGTCGTCGCGGCAAACCTCTTCAGGATATAGCTCACATCGTCGGATTTGACGAGGTCCGGCGCCGTCCAGCCATCGAGGTTGTATTCCGCCATGCATTTCTCAGCGAATCCCTTGTAACGGGCCGTGGCTCCGGTGACATCCGATACAAGCAAGGTTTCGAAGCGAATACTCTCGTGGTTACCGAAGTAGTTGCGCTCATACAGCTCGTGCCGCCCGCCGAACTCGCTGCCGATCGCGTCCCACATCAGCTTCATCAGCTTGACACGCTGCTCAGCCGAGTAGCCGTTGGACCCTCGTACGAACTGGTCGATGTACGGACGAAGCTCGGGCACCTTGAAATCGAGTGCGCTCGACGGCAGATAGATCAACGCGCTCGCGAGCGTGTTTTCGATGATCTCCTTGATCTTCGGATACGCGATGCTGGCCATCACGCGATAGGCCAGCCCGTACTCGAGATTTGGGAGCACATACCCCGGCGTCCACGGGATCGTCGTGCGAGCCATCGCGTCCGTGAGACCCCAAAACAGGTTCCTCCAGGCCAGCACCTCGCCGACGTTGGCCTGAACGCCGCGGAAATCCTTGGCCCCGGTAGCTTCGACCGCCTTGAGCAGAAGGCCGGCCAGGAAGTCCATCTTCACCGCCAACCGCGTGCAGCCCTGGAACATGAAGCGTGGCAGGAACCCGGAACGAGGGAAGAAATTGTTGACCTTGTCGATGTCGCCATAGGCGAACACGTCCTCGTAGGGCACGAACACTTTGTCGAACACAAGGATGGAGTCGTTTTCGTCCATCCGGCTCGACAGCGGATAGTCGAACGGCGTGCCCATCACGGCCGACATCATTTCGTACGACGGCCGACAGAAGAGCTTCACGCCCTTGGCGCCGGTTGGCACCATGCACACGAACGCGAACTCCTTCGTCTTGATCGGCAGCGCGCCGTTGTTCGCAATGAAGTTGAAGTGCGTCAAGCTCGACGTCGTTGCCACGACTTTCGCGCCGCTGACGATAAGGCCACCGTCCTTTTCGTCGACGACGTGCATGTACACGTCCTTGACCTCGTCGAGTGGTTTGTCGCGATCCACGGGCGGGTTCACGATCGCGTGATTCACGAAGGAGACCTCGTCGGTGACCCTCTTGTACCAGCGACGGGCGTTCTCGTCATAGGGCGCATAGAACGCCGAGTTGGCGCCCAGTGTCGCCAGAAACGCGGCCTTGTAGTCGGGACTCCGGCCGATCCAGCCGTAGCTGATTCGTGCCCACTCAGCGATGGCGTCGCGAGCGGCGACCAGTTCTTCGGCATTTTTCGTCGGCTTGTAGAACTTGTGCGTGAAACCGCCGTTCCCGGTCTCGGTGTCTGTCGTGAGCACGGCTTTGCGAGCGGGGTCGTGGAGCGCGTCGTACAGGCGGGCGATCATGCGGGTCGTATTCCTAAACGCAGGGTGCGCCGTCACATCCTTGACGCGTTCCCCGTAGATCCAAATCTCCCGGTCGTCCCGAATGCTTTCGAGATACTCGGCGCCGGTAAACGGCCGTGTCCGGCCCGCGGTCTGAGCGGTCATGATCGCTATCCCTCCAACTCTTTGGCTCGCGCTTCCAACTCCGCCATGAAACGAAAGACGTTCTCTTTCGGTGGTTGTGGCGCAAAGGTCTCCAGCCACCGAACAGGTTCCTTGCTCACGTTTACAAATGTGTGCACACAGCCGACGCCGGTCCACAAGACATCGCCAGGCTTGGCCAGGTATTTCTTGCCATCGAGCACGCCTTCGACCTCGCCGCTGAGGATGAAGTACGCCTCCTCGAAAGTGTGATCGTGGAGGGCGATGCTCACGCCAGGCTGGTACTCGATGAACACCATCCGGTGATGGATGGCCCCGAAGTTTTCGTCAATAAGCCACTTCAGAAACACACCCTCGAGCCCGCGAACAACGTTCTGCCTTTCGCCGACTGGCGGGATCTGGCTGACGTCGAAGTGACCGAGCAGGTTGCCCTTGAGGTTGCTGAGGTCGAGACGCGGCGCCGACAGGGGAACCGCGTGGTCCTTCAGAAAGAAGGTGTCGCGCTCGGCACCCGGCGGCTTCGGCTGAGGTGCGGCCATCTGGAGCCATCGCACGGGGGCGGCGCCTACGGCACGCCATGCGTGAGGTGTGCCTACCTTGACGGCGGCGAAATCCCCGGGACCGAGGAGGTAGCTGGCACCGCCAATCACGACGACCGCTTCCCCGCTCAGAACGTAGAAGCCCTCTTCAAACGCGTGTACGTGTGGGTACAACAGTCCGCCTGGCTTCAACTCGCACACGCTCAAGCCCGTATGGACCGAGCCGCTCGAGCGGTTGACCAGGTCGGTCTGTGTGTATCCTTCGCCTCGCCCGGCGAAGATCGGGTGCGCGCTGAGCGCAGTCTCGTCGAATCTACCGAAATAGTGCATGTCTGTGTGCGTCCGGGGACTCCCGGTTGGGCCGCGGCATTGTACATCCCGCGACACCGTGTGTGATATATCTGCCCATCTGTGCTCGTCGTCCTGAGGACCAGCAGTCCGCAGTCGACAGCCGGCGATCGGCAGTGGTGAGCATGGGGTCAGATCTTGAATTTTGCGTCACCGTCTCGCCGTGCAAAATTCAAGATCTGACCCCATGCGAGCCGGTCTAGTGCAATAATTGGCGGCTGCGAGTCAGGTCAGCGGGCCACCAGACGGGCCCATTCAGATTCGCGCGTCGGCCGTACCCGGGTGACGCGAGACATCGACACGCCAAACAGCAGAGGACCACATGGCAACGAAGATCGTAGACAGAATTCTGCCGACCACGATGGTCGGGTCTTATCCGAGGCCGCACTGGTTCAAGCACCAGTTGCTCGGCCGCGATGTTCGAGTCGCGTTCAAAGAAGTTCAGCATGAGGAAGCGTACCAAGACGCCGTGGCGACGGTCATTCGCGATCAGGAAGAAGCGGGCCTCGACATCGTCACTGACGGCAACATGTGGTACGACGACTACGTCGGTGTGATTGGCTCGTTCTGCTGGTACATGTACGAGCGGATTCGAGGCTTCGAGCAGGCGAGGGAGGTGCACCCCTCGTTGATGGACGCCGACCCGAGCCAGGGCAAGGAGATCCTTGATGATTGGGGTGGCGTCATCAACAGCGGCCCCGTCAGCCGCGGACCCATTCGTCTTGCGGACCTCTACAAGATGTCGAGCAAGCACGCGCACGCGCCGGTCAAGGTGTCTGTGGGTGCGGGCCCGGCGAACCTGGCGTGGCACGTGCACTTCAAGCACTACACGCAGCACTACAAGACCCCCAAGGAGCTCAGCTACGCGCTGGCCCCGATCTTCAACGCCGAGATGAAGGACCTGGTCTCGGCCGGTGCGAAGTACTTGCAGTTCGAGGACCTCGGCGCATGGCTGCCGCTCTTTTCGGGCGACAAGAACGACTACACCTGGATCAAGGACGTGGTCGCTCAGTGCTGCGACGGGGTGAAGGCCAAGATCGGCTGGCACTTCTGCTTCGGCAACGCATGGGGCAACGACATTTTGAGCTCCAGTTTCCCCGAAGGGTACCAGACGGTCCTGCCGCACTTCTTCGACACACCAGGGATCGATCAGTTCGTGCTCGATTATGCCAACCGCGATATGGCCGGCATCGAGTTCATGAAGAACCTGCCGAAGGACAAAGACCTGCAGGTCGGCGTCCTCGATATCCGCACGAACATGATCGAAACGCCGAAAATCGTCGCCGACCGGATCAGGCAGGTGACGAAGTACGTGTCCCCCGATCGCGTATACCCCAGCACCGATTGCGGTATGAAGCCGCTCGCGCGCATGGTGGCGAGGATGAAGCTGAAGGCCCTGGCCGACGGCGCCGCGATCGTGCGGGGCGAGATTACGGGCCAGAAGTAGTCGTTGACGGCCTGGTGGCCGTCCTTTTTTGTGAATGACAGAGGCATGAAATGGCAGACAAGAAAATTATTGCAGTAGTAGGCGCAACGGGAACGCAGGGCGGAGGTCTCGCCCGCGCGATTCTTGCCGATCCCTCGGGTGGCTTTGGCGTGCGCGCGATCACGCGCGATCCGAGCAAGGACAACGCCAAGGCACTCGCGGCCAAAGGGGCCGAAGTGGTTCAGGCCAACATCGACGACGTCGAGAGCCTGAAGAAAGCCTTCGCCGGCGCGTATGGCGGTGTACGGCGTCACCAACTTCTGGGAACACTTCTCCGGAGAGAAAGAGAAGCAGCAGGCCAAGAACATCGCCGACGCGGCCAAGGCGGCCGGCGTCAAGCATGTGATCTGGTCGACGCTCGAAGACACGCGCAAGCTGATGGCGGCCGACGACAAACGCATGCCGATGCTTCAGGAAAAGTATCGCGTGCCGCACTTCGACGCCAAGGCCGAGGCCGATGCATACTTCGCGGGCCTGCCGACCACGTTCCTGGTGACGTCGTTCTACTGGGACAACCTGTACATGTTCGGCCTGGCACCAAAGAAGGGCGAGAACGGGCAGTACAGCTGGACGTTCCCGATGGGTACCAGCAAGATGGCCGGCATCGCCGCCGAGGACATCGGCAAGACGGCGTACGGCATCTTCAAGGCCGGTCAGCAGTACATCGGCAAGACCGTGGGCATTCTCGGTGAGAGCCTGACCATCGAAGAGATGGGCCAGAAGCTGTCGAAGGGCCTCGGCATCGGTCCGATCCACTACCATGCCGCCGAAGCCGACGAGTATCGCGGCTACGGCTTCCCAGGCGCGGACGAGATGGGCAACATGTTCCAGGTCTACCGCGACTTCGAGAAGCAAGTTCACGCGGCACGCAGCGCCGACACGGCGCGGTCACTGAACCCCTCGCTGCAGAATTTCGACACCTTCGTTCAGAAGAACAAGGAGAAGATTTTGCCGGCAACGGAACCGGCACCGGCACCGGCACAGACCTAGCTGCTAGCCCGGTTCTCCGTTCGATTGGCGGCCGGGTCCTCTTTCTTGGACCCGGCCGACGTTCCTGCGTTTACAATCCCTCCACAATGTCCTTCCAATTCAAGCAACTCGCCGTAGTGATCTGCGCGGCGGTGATCATCGCCAGCATTGTCGTAGTCGGCCAGGCGCCCGCCGTCCGGCAGGATCCGTGCGCAGGGGCGCGCGATCTGAAACTGACGAACGGACGCATCGTCACAATGGATCGGCAAGGTTCGACGGTTTCGGAGGTGACGATCCAAGACGGTCGCTTCACCGCCGTTGGCCGGGTAGGCAATCAACGACTGAGCTCGTGCACACGCGAGATCAACTTGCGCGGTCGAACCGCTGTGCCGGGCCTCATCGACAACCACAACCACATCGTTCTGCTCGGCATCCGGCCCGGCTACCATACGCCGCTCGAAGGTACCGCCTCGATCGCCGAGGTGCAGGCGGTCATCAAGGCGCGCACCAAGACGGTGCCGGCCGGCGCGTTCATCACGTCGATGGGCGGCTGGAACCCGGCGCAGTTCGCCGAGAAGCGTTTGCCGACACTGGCCGAGCTCGACGCGGCGGCACCCGATCATCCCGTGCTGGTCTTCCAGGCGTTTACCGGCCCCGCCGCCACCAATACGCGTGGACGAGCGTTCCTCACGAGCAAAGGCGTCGCGGTCAGCGACACCGGGGCGATCGGCGCGAACGCGCCGTCGATGGCAGCGCTCAATGCGCTGCGCGCCGTGCAGACCCTCGACGACAAGAAGCGCGGCACGCAGGACGCGATGGCCTACTCAGCGAGCGTGGGCGTTACGACGAATACCGACATGGGCGCATTCAATCTGCCGGGAACGCCCAATCTCGAAGGCTCGTTCGAGGCCGACACGCTTGCCAGCGCTGACCAGTACCGGATGTACGACGCACTGCTGGCGCTGCGGCGAGAGGGCAAGCTCACGACACGCACGCGCGTCTTCTTCTTGACGATGGACACCCGGCCGGACGTGCCGGTGCTGTCACAGAAGCTGCGCAATGCGTTCCCAGGCTTCGGCGACGACATGGTGAAGGTCTCGGGCATCGGCGAGTTCGCTTCGGCGTGGCCGCTCTTCGGTCAGGCGCCGCCGACCAACTACACCGCGGCGCTCGACGCCATCGCCAAACAGGGCTGGGCCTTTCAGCAGCACAGCCTGTCGCCCGCCGAGAACGAGCTCACGATCAGCACTTTCGAGACTGTCAACAAGACGACCCCGATAGCCCCGTTGCGCTGGTCGATCGCCCACGTGGGAACCATCGATCAGGCCAGCATCAATCGCTTGAAAGCCATCGGCGCCGCCATCGCCGTGCATCCATTCCAGTTCCTCGCTGGGGGACGTGGGGGGCCGCCACTGCGCACGATCGTCGACAGCGGTATCAAAGTCGGCGCAGGATCCGACTCCGCTCAGATTTCAACGCTCAACCCGTGGCTCGTCATCTCGTACATGGTCACAGGCAAGAGCTCGGACGGCACGCTCATCAACGCTGGGCAGTTATTGACGCGTCTCGAGGCGCTGCGGCTGTACACAGCTGAAAATGGCTGGTTCCTGAGGGAAGAGGACAAGCTGGGCTCGATCGAGACAGGAAAGCTCGCCGACATGGTCGTCCTGAGCGACGACTACTTCGACACCGCCCGTGTTCCGGACGAGGCCATCAAGCGACTTCGATCGGTGCTCACCGTCGTGGACGGCAAGGTGGTGCACAACACAATGAACTGACGGGATCAACTCCCAACTCCCAACTACTGACGCTTGACCAACTCCCAACTGACGCTCGCCCAACTTCCAAGTCTTGGGAGTTGGACAAGTAGTAGTTGGGAGTTGGGAGTTACTTCAGGCCCGTGCGGTTGACGTGCTCGCCGGAACACGCTGCTCGATCCAGCCGCGGATCACATCGAAGACCTGCCGGCGGTTGTTCTCGAACATCGCAAAGTGGCTGTTGCCGAGAATGCCGCGTTCCTTCAGATCGATGAGTTCCGCTTTGGCGCCCGACTGCGTCAGGGCGTCAAGAATCGGCTTGCCTGCTCTTCCTCCGCGCTCCGACAGGAGATACATGATCGGCATGTTCTTCAGGTTGGGCAGCGGCGTGCCGGCTGCACCACCCTGACCCACGAGTGGCGCCGTGGCCCCTTCAAAGGAGACGACCGCCTTTACGAGATTCGGTCGTTCGTTCGCTACCAGCCAACCGAATGGTCCGCCGGCCGAATGCGTGACGATGATCGAGGGCCCAATCCTGTCGATCAGCTCGGCTCCAGACTGTCGCCACAGTGTCTGCGCCAACTGGTTGTCACGCGTCGTCGAGTTGGCGGCTGACATGAGCTGGTCTACCAGCGGATCACCGACGTCACCCGTCGTCCCGGGCCACTGCTTGTTCGGCATACGAGCAGAGGTGACCGTGTCGCGCGTCAATAGGTCGTAGGTGACCAGGGGACCGATCTCGCCCAGCGCATCGGGATGATACGGAGAGCGTCCGTGCCCGGGCCGATCCACGAGGTACACCTTGTAGCCGGCCTGGACGAAATGGTGCGCCCAACCGGAGGCCCCGCCGAGGCCCATGTAATGGACCATCTGGCCACCGCCGCCGTGCACGAGCACGACGGGCAGCGGATGGGCGCTCTGTGCAGGCTCGAAGTACTGCACGAACATCTGGCCCACATGGATGGTCCCGTACGGCATCGTCTTCTTGTTCTTCGTGCCGACCCAGAAGATGCCGGTATCAGCCAGCTTGAGCGCGAGCGAGTCGTTGGCGAGACGACGCGGAGCCGGCGTCTGGTTGTTGGTGCCGGTGATGTTCTTCTGCATCCAGTCGATGATCGGCTGCAGCACGGCGCGATTGTTCTTCTCGCACATCATCATGTGGCCGTTGCCCATGATGCCGAGGCGCCCGAGCCGCAGCTCCTCCGCCTGCACGCCTGCCTGTTTGAGGAATGCGACGCCGCCCGGATTCCCTGGAGACGCGAACGAAGAATCAGCAGTGACGAACACCACCTTCGTGTTCCTCAGATTCAAAAGCTTACGTGCGGGCTCGGTCTGCAGGAAGTAGCCATTGACTCCCTGTTCGGGGCTCGCCACCCAGGCTGTCTTGATTTCCGCGGGATCGCTGACGGGAGGATCGTAGGTGACGGGAATGCTCGACATTCCCCATCGATTGCCTCCGGCAAAGCCCGAGCCGGCCCCTTCGATGATGACCGTTCCTTTCACCAGGTTCGGCCGGGCCTCGGCGACGAGCAGCCCAAAGGGACCACCGGCCGAATGCGTCATGATGACCGCTGGGCCGATCTTGTCGAGGAGGTCGGCGCCGGCCTGTCGCCAGGCCATGTGCTGCAGGTTCAGCTGGCCGGCAGGCTGTTGGTTCGCTGGCGTTGGTGGTCCTGACTGAGCCGCGCCGCGACCGCCCGGTGCCCCGCCTCCCGGTCCACCGGGACCAGCTTGGCGTCCGGCGGCCCCACGACCACCGGCACCCGGCGCGCCACCGGGCGCGGGCTGCACGACGTAGCTACCACCCTGGCCGGCCACGAGCTGGTCGAGATCGGGAGAGCCGACGTTGCCTGGCCCCGGCCACTGCATGTGGTTCTTCTGAAACTCGTTCGGCACGTTGTTGGGATTCGCGCTCGGCGGCGTGAACCGCCCAGCGATGAATTCCAGCACTGCCGCGTTGGGTGGAAAGCCGCCGTGCAGATCCGGATGTATCGGTGATCGACCGTGTCCGGGGCGATCGACGACGTAAACCTTGAAGCCTTCTTGCACGAGGTACTGGAACCAGCCAGGACGACCGTCAGGCGTGCCCATCCAGTCGGTGCCTTGCCCACCACCGCCGTGGACCAGAACAACAGGAACAGGATGCCGCACCTGGGCGGGAATCATGTACTCGACGTACATCTGCTGGCCACCGACGAAGGCACCGCGAGCAGTTTCGGCGCGCTTGACGTTGACCCACATGTAGCTCCACTCGGCGAGATCGAGCGGAATCTTCGACGAAGCGGTGGCGGCCGCAGTCTGCGCCGCAAGACTCGCGGCCTCAGCGGGGCTGGAGGCAAGAGCACTGAGCGAGGACGCGGCGGCGCCGGCGATTCCGAGCGCGGCAGCGCGTCGCATGAATTCGCGACGGTCCACGCGGCCGTCGGCATAGCTTTGATAAAGGTCGAATATGTGGTCAGTCTTGGCGGTCATCAGTTACTCCGCTGAATGAGAAGAGGCCGGGTGTTTTCGGCCGATTATGAGCGTGAAACGCGGGCAGGGCAAGGCCCGCCTCAATTGAGCTTGGTATGACAAAAGCTGTCAGTGCCTGGCCGGAACTACCCTACTGAGGCTTTCGAAAGAGCGGGTCGCTCTGTAGCACTTTCTCGAAACGCAAGAGATCTTCGTTGTTCTCGATGCACTCGTACTCGCGGATCCGTTCGCCCGGACGCAACCTGAACGTTGCCTGCTGCTTCCACGGCTTCGTGAACACCTCAGGATCTTCCATCGTGACGTCGTAGATGACGGTGTCGTGCGTGTCGCGGCGGTACCTCTCCGTGACGCGCAGCTTTTCGCTGTGAAACGTGCCCACTCCGGCGAGCCAGGTATTCGTGTTGAAGCTGACCACGTCGACAACCAGCGTATCGCCCTCCCAATGCCCCACCGAATCTCCCAGGTAGGTCGGTTCCATGTCCTCGGGATGCGGCCGGCCGTCGGTTGGGATGATCCGGAAGCCGTGATGGACTTCGTAGAGGATGATGACGCGTCCCGGCAGTTGCACGATCTCGAACGGCAGCGGTCTGACGGTGATACGCGGCACACCGGAAAGGAGACAGCGCGCCATCGGATCGTCAATGCCGCGACGGGCGATGTACTCCTGCCGCTTGGCCTCGGCCTCAGGCTTGTACGGAGGAGGTTCTGGGGGAGGCGGAGCAGGCCGGCCGGCCGCGATGTCAGCCTTACGTATGGCGGCGGCCTCCTCTTCGCCAAACAGAAGGGCGATCCCGCCCGCGATCCAGATGCCGGAAAGATCAGGTTTTCCGTCGGCGGCACGCGGAATCGGCTTCGATCCGGCCGGAGACGCAGCGCCTCTTTGCGCCTGCAACGGCGCGAAGACGATGGCCAGGACTGCGATCGTTGCAATCAACCAAATGACGCGCGTTTTCACGTCGCTCCTCCTACCACTGCCCGGCCGGTCCGAAAGGATCGGCCCTCTTACCTTCTTCGCTACCCACTTCTGCCGCCGCCCGGCCGGTCCAAAAGGACCGGCCCTACCTTTGCCCTTTGCCCTTTGCCCTTTGATCTACTGTCCACCACCCGTGCCCGCCGGTGGCCCCGATGACATCTTGCGCCCATCCGCGAATGTGACCGATCGCGAATGGGCGGCGTTCGGGTCGAGGCGCGAGCGCCAGCCGAACACCGTGACCATGTCGCCCGGCTTCATTGTCGCATCCCGTTTCCATCCTTGGCGGACGAGCATGTTCGGCGGATAACCCTCGAACTTCCACTGTGTGACGTTGCCTTTGTCATCTTTCACGTCGACGAAAAAGTGGATGTGAGGATTCGTCCAGTCGATCTTGACGACGGTGCCCGAGACCGTCACCTGTTTCTCGCCGTCGTATTCGGCGGCGAAGGAGTGGTGTGCCGATACCGAGACCACTGCGGCACACAAGATCGACGCAAGGACAGAGACAACTCGCATAGACACCTACCTCACCGCGGCAGCGGCCGTGACGGGCTGCTCGGGCGCCACTTGGCTCAGGGCCATCACAGCCCAGGCCGTCCCTGTTTGCGAAATCCACTGATCGTGACCATATGGAAAGCCGCTCTCGAAATACGGCTGAATCTTCATTGCCCGGCTCTTCACGTACCAAGAACCGTCAGCGTGCTGAGTACTGAGCAGAAATGCGGCACCGCGCTGAAGTTTGGGGTCGGCGGACGGGACGCCCATCTCGCGCAGAGTGTAAAGCGCCTGACCCGTCGCGTAGGCATCGCTGGTCAGATGCGGGGTCTGCGCCCAGCCTCCGTCCGGTCGTTGTGCGGCTATCAGCTCACGGGTGCGCCTCTCCCTCGCCCCCAGATTGGCATTGGCCCACTTCAGTCCCAGCAACTGCATCACGCGGTCTTCGGTGGTAAGAGGGTCCTGACTGGCCAGCCATGCCGCCGCGCGTTCGATCCGCTGAGCGAACTCCTCTTTGCGAGCTGGTGCTCCGTATACCGCGAGCGTGCGGATGCTCATGGCCGTCCGGCTGAAATCGCCGTCCTGTATCGGCGCCCGCGTGGCGCCGACGCCGTGCCAATTGCCCTCGCGACGCTGCTTGGCAGCCAGATAGTGAACCAGCGCGTCGGTCGCAAAGCTTGGCGCCGTCTTCTGCGCAGCCATCATGACGGCGTTGTACACCTGCGTGTCCGGCAAACCCCCGCCTTCGCGGGCCTGCAGCAATGGCTGGGCAGCGGCCGTGATTGTTGCGAGCACTTGAGCTGATTCGGCGCTCGCGCGCTCGACGCGCCAGACACGAGCGCCGGCCAGCTCCGACGCCATCACGGTCACCGGTTGCGCGTGACAGGCGACGCACCCGCCGGCAGTCAACACCTTTGCCGAGGCGCTGCGAAGCAGAGGCATGCTCCGTTCAACGGCTTCGCGCGGTGAGGCCGGCTTGTCGCCCAGAGCCGGCTCAGACGGAGACGCAACATCGACGCTGCGCAACTTCAATTCGGCGAGCACTGCCGGGTTATTGAACTTGCGCGCCCAATCTTCTGTGGTCTCGCCGACATGTGATTTTGCGTCCCGATCCGCGCCCTTGTCGAGCAACATGCGGACCACACGCGGCTGGGGCCGGTCCGTGGATACCGACCACATGAGGGGGGTCATCCCGCGCACATCTGCGAGATCAAACTTTGCCCCGCCGTCGAGCAACAGCTTCACAACGTCGATGCTGCCGCTGGAAGTGGCCATGTGTAAGGGCGTGACGTAGCCGAATTGTATTGGACCGTTCTTCGCGGTCCCGTTGCGATCCGCAGACACCGCGTTTACGTCGGCCCCGTGCGCCAGCAGCACACGCGTGAGCTCGACGTTGCCGTTATACGCCGCGCCCAGAAGCGCCGTCGCCGCGCCGCCGATGTTGGCCTTTGCGTTCACGGCCGCGCCCCTCGCCAGCAGAAGCTTTGCGACGGCCGTGTCATCCACACCGGCCGCGGCGACGAGCGGTGTGACACCGATAGCGTCAGCGATGTTCACGTCGGCGCCCTTGTCGAGCAGCAAACCGACCATTTCGGCAGTTCCGCTGGTTGACGCGGCGACGACCAGCGGCGTCCTGCCGATACTCGAACGCGCGTTCACGTCGGCGCCGGCCGCAAGCAGCAGACGTGCCGTCTCCACGTCTCGGACGGACCAGTGCAACGCGGTCACGCCTGACCCACTGGCCGCATTGACGTCGGCTCCACTGGCAATCAGCACGCGCACCGCTTCGATACTGCCGAAAGCCGCTGCCATCATCAGCGGCGTCTGACCGAGCGAGTCCTTCACGTTCGCGCCGTGCGCGCCGACCAGCGCGCGCAGCGTGACGAGATCGTCGTTGCGGATGGCTTGATAGTACCGTTCGGCCGGCGCCTGCTCTTGCGCTGACACCGTGAACACGATGAGAACCAATGCCGCCAGAGTCCATTTCATTGGCGTCTCCTGGTCTCTCCCTCCGTCCCCCAACCGTCTGGCGAGACGGGCCGAGCGTAACACATCGCTGCCTACCATTTGGCGTTACATTAGGTCTGATGAGACGCTTGGCTCTGGCGGCCGCGGTTCTATGGGTACTCGGCGGGTCTGCCTTTTCGTTGGCCCAAGCACGGAATGGACAGGGCCCCGGACAACCTGCTTCCACCGGGCGGCAGGTCAGACAGGTGCCTTCCCCAGGCAGCTCGACAGATCCCGACCGGAGCCTCACTTCGAGGCTGAAGTTCGTGCCTCCGCCTCCTGATGTGAGACAAGTGTTGCCCTTTCCGTTTCTCGGTCTCGGATGGGCATTCTTCGATTTCGTCCCCTTCGGCAGCTGGAGCATGGCGACGCAAGCCTCGGCGACATCAGCCGTTCCCTTCCCCGAGGGCTTGCCCCTTGGTGGGTTGCAACTGGACGTTCAGCCCTGGCGCGCGCAGGTCTACGTCGACGGCGTATACGCGGGAAGCGTGGACGAATTCCGCGGCTACTACCATCATCTGGACCTCACCGCCGGACCACACCTGATCGGGATCGCCGCGCCCGACTACCGGCCGCTCATCATTGAAGTCATGGTGTCCCCAGGTCAGACGACGACGTATCGGGGTACGCTGACCCGCGCAGACAGCCGCTGAATCGTCACGGTGCGCGAGAAGTCTGCAAAGACTCTCTTTCGAGAATATCGAAGTCTGACCTTATCCGAACGCTCGATAAGCTCAATGAAACAGAAGCAAGGTCTCATCGCGATTCTGGACGCCCTTGGTGCGGCCAATTACTCCGACCAACAGATTGCACAGTTCTTGAAATCGCGGCAAATAGTCCTCGACCTCCTCGCTACAAACGCGGAGATGAAGGCACTTCGTGGGACCATCCAGCAGAATCAAGTAACCACTTTCACTTTCAACGACACCGTGCTCATCGTTTACGGCACGGAGGAAATACCCACGTTTGACGACGTCCAGCATTTTTGCCTCCTGCTACGAAGGTTTGAAGTCGATTCGCTTATTAATGGCATCCTGTTTAGAGGCTCAGTGTCAGTGGGAAAGTTTCACGTTGATGACGACACGAACACGGTCATGGGCGCAGCAGTCACCGATGCCGCCGCTTGGTATAACCGCGCGGATTGGATAGGAATCAACGCTACGCCCTTTGCCAGCCTGTTCGTGCAAAGTCTTGTGGACCAGACTCGAGGAGACCTTGAGCACGTGTTGGTTGACTGGGATGTGCCGCTCAGAGACACGAATGACTCGCGATCGTTGAAAGCTCTCAATTGGCCCAAGCTATTTGTGGTGCCGAACCTGACGCCCTGTGCCGATGGCGAGCACCATCGGGCCAAGTGTGCCACGCTGCTCACGGTGCACGGGGTGCCATGGGGCACCGAGCTGAAATATGCCAATACGATGAAGTTCTATGATCACTGCGTGGGCCTGCGGAATGCGGCCGTGGCCAGACAGACGCAACAGCCAGGTGTCGTGGTTCGTCGCGGGAACCGGCTCGTAGTTGTTCCGCCCGCCAAAGTGCGATCGAAAGGGGCGAAGAAGCGCTAGCGTGGGCAGTCCTGGAATCTTCGGATATCAGACCCTCTCGGGTAGCCTAGGGCACGACCCTCACGAGGTATCCGCCGACCCCGCCTACCACGCGACGCTCGCGGCGCGGGCGTGCCGGCCGGCGTCGACTTGCGCAGCACACCGCTTCGCCGAAGCTGAAAACCGAACGGAGCGAGTCTTCCGCGTCGACTTCCCCCATGTGCTCCCGGGCGTTCGGAGCACCACTGGCGGTCCGATTGCGCCTGACAGGCTACGTGTGAGTTAGCTCCTAGTCGACACGTCTGCGGAAGAGTACCCGAGTCGAAGGGAGGTTTTCCGGTGTGCGGAGCCTGGAGACGCCGGCCGGCACACCCGTGACGCGAGCAGTCGGGCCGCCCTAAGCCTTGAGCCCTCAGCCCGCCTAGGTCCCCTTACACGGCGCGGGCGCCCACTTCGCGCCGTCTGCCTCGCGCTTGAAGTGCGTGCTGGTGACGAAATCCTGAGCGAGGTACCTCGCGTCGGACACGATCGTCGTCACGACGAGCCACTGGTCGCCGTTTGGCGCCGCAAAACGATCGTAGTACTCAAGCAACGTGGCGTTCTCGCTGTACGGAACGCCGTTCTTCCTCAGCCAGCCCGCTCGAAGGTTGCTCGTCTGCACTTTCAGATTGCCGCCGGCCGGAGCCGCACCACCGCCCCCGCGCCCGCCGCCACCAGGACGCTCCCACTCCGCGACAGAATGTCCTTGCAGAGTCGCCGGGCCGCTGGCCTGCCGGCGCGCGGGATCGAAGAAGAAGCGGCGCGTCTGCTGGCCCGCATCCGTATCGATCTTCAACGTATTCTCGTTCTCCCACGTGATGTGCACCCGGGTGGGAATGCGCATGAGCCCTCCTGCGCCGTAGGCCTCGCACATGCCGTCTTTCGACGTGTCCCAGGTGTCCGCCACTTTTCGTCCGGCGTCGTTGAGAGGCACGCTCGCGTAGTCGCCCTTGGGCGGCGTCACCATTCGCCAGCGCCAGTCTTCATTCACGACAGAGACCCAATAGCCGGTCAGATCGATCGGCGCCGCCGCCCACGGTGAAGCGGGGGGCCCCTGTGGCGCCTGCGGCGGGCCTTGAGCCGATACAGCCATGATCGAGCCCATGATGGCAACCGCCAGGATTCCGTACTTCATTGCCAAGTCCTCCACGAGATCCCATGTAGGGCGCGTCCTTCTTGGACGCGCCAGGCCGGTCCGAAAGGACCGGCCCTACGATATGAGCGTTAACTTGTCACTTGCGACTTGTGACTTGCGACTTGTCACTGAGGCTCTTGTATGCGGCTTCGACAAACGCGTCGGTCGTCCAGAAACCCTGCGTTGCGCCGTAGCGACCCTCGTAGTCGCGCACGAGCCGCGCCGCCTTCACTTGCTCGAGCGTCATGCCCTTCTTGACCGCGTCCTGAAACCGGTCGCGGATGATCGTCACCATATCGCGGTAGTCAACGACGTCGGCCTCATCCGTCAGCCGGCCGTGACCGGGAATGACGTACGTGCCGCCTTCCTGTTTCTCACGCGGTACGGTTATGTCGATGATCTTGTTGAGAGAGTCAACGATACCATTGAGGCTGCCGCCCTGCTGGAGGCTGATGATCGGAAAGGTCGTCGTCACGAACACGTCACCCGCCACGACCACATCCGACTTGCGAAAGAAGACGATCAGGTCGCCGTCGGTGTGGGCCTTCGGCTGGAAGAACATCTGCACCGCTTCGTTGTTGAAGTAGACCTCTTTTTCGTCAGTGAAGAACGTGTCGGTCGGCCAGGAGGCAAACGGCGCGGCAGGCTGGTTGCCCTGCGGCTGGCTCATGCGAAGCTGAACGTTCTCGTGCGCCAGGATCTGCGCGGAGTTTGCAGCCGCCGCACCGACCTGGGCGGCGAAGTTGCCACCCACGATCGATTCACCCGCGCCGGCGACTTTGGCGTTGCCGCCCGTGTGATCGGCGTGCAGGTGCGTGTTGATCACGTAGCGGATCGGCTTGTCGCCCGCGAGCTTCCTAATCTCGGCGATCATCTTGTCGGCGAGCGGCTCGACCATCGTGTCCACGACGAGCACACCCTCGTCACCAATTTGCACGGCAGCGTTGACAAAGCCACCGTTGAGCATCCACACGTTACCTTGGACGTGCAGCGAGTGCACCTCGACGTTGTCCATGTTCGGGGCGCCGCCTTGACGGCCCGGGGCCGGGGCTTGTCCGGCTGGACCGCCTTGCCGACCTTGTCCCGGCGGCGCCGGCGCCGCCGGGCCTCCCCTGCGCGGCTTGCGCGGACTGCGCAGCGCTGACGACGTTCTGCCGCGCGGCACCGCCCACGCTCAGATACGCTGCGACCGCCACCGCGGCGCCGACGAGCGCCGCGCGAGGCGACCTTGTTAGCTTCATCATTGGGCGCTCCTACTCCAGTCCGGGCTTGGATGCCGGAGGCGTGGTCGCGCTCCGCTTCATGTACTCAGGCAGTGCCGTCTCCGCACCGCCGCGTGTGGCGGCGACAGGCAGGTTGTGCTTCTTGGCGTACTCCTCGACGAAGGGATTGGTGCCAGGAAGATGGTGAGGCACTTCGCCTTTCGCGCGCGGGACCTCGACAACCGAATCGCAGGGATACGGCGCCATGGTGACCTGGTTGGTCAACTGGAACCCGTTCGTCTTGATGAGCGGCTCGGACAGATAGTAGGGGTCTTCAATTTCGTACACGTGCGTCAGGTAGTTGCCGTGCCGAATGAACCGCTCGGTCATCTTGGCCTCATCGCTCAGCATGAGACCGTTGCGTCGTATCCACCCGGCTTTGAGGTGCGTCGTCTGCACGACCAGCACGCTGCCTTCCCACCGGCCCGTGGAAAATCCCTGCCACGTATGGGGCGCGTACTCAGGCGGGTGCGGTCGGCCGTCCATCCAGATCTCGCGCTCCTGCTCCTGCCACTGGATGTGGGTGAAGAGCTTGACGAGCTGCTGCGTCGCGTCGTTGTACGTGGGTGAAATGCGCAGGTTGCCGACGCCTCGGAAACCATACGTCGATGGGTGCGGCTTGCACTGGTGCTCGGGAAGCGTCAGCAAGGAAGCGTCCCACGCGTCGGCGCGCGCCCGCGCCGCATCGGTAATCGGCAGCCCCGAGTAGTCGCCGACGTCTGGACCTGGAATCCGCTCGACTTGATCCTCGTGGAAGAGCGGCGCCCAGATTCCCGCCAGGTCCACTTGCGCGCTCGCGGGCTGGACGACGAGCGCCGACGCACCGAGCACGAGCACGGCGATGGTCAGAGTATTTCGATGCATGAAACCCTCAACTTCTGGCGTTCAAACTGATGCGTCAGATATTAATGCGGCGGAGAAGCGAAGTCCAACACGCGCCCGGCTTGGCGCAGCAGGTCGACTGTGCAAGACTCTCTCGCGAGGCAAACGAAACGAGCATGGAATTCCTCCGACAGATCGAACAGAGTGCCGTCTTCTCCTGGGTCAGCCAAAGCGGTTCTTTGTTGGGCTATCCAACGATCCTCTTTCTTCACACCCTCGGCCTGGCAACGGTGGCGGGACTCAACGCAGGCATCGATCTTCGTGTGCTCGGCTTTGCCCCGAAGTTGCCGCTCGGGTCGCTCACGCGGATCTTCCCTGTCATGTGGACGGCTTTCGCAATCACGGCGGTGTCTGGCACGACGCTGCTGCTCGCCAGCGCCAGCACAAAGCTGGTGAGCCCGGTGTTCTATATCAAGATGCTGTTCATCGCGCTCGCCCTCACGAATATGCAGCTGCTCAAGAAGCGCGTGCTTCTCGATCCTCTCGTCGACGCGAAGCCACTCTCGGGCAACGCCAGGATGTTGGCAATCACCTCGCTGCTTCTCTGGATCGCGGCTACCACAGCCGGCCGATTGATGGCGTATATCGGTCCGTCTTGAGCATCGCGGACTCCCCACAGGAACCCCATGAATCTGCCGCATCTGCACTTATTACTGAATCACGTCCCGACCGTCGGCACAGTCGTCGCGATTGCCCTTCTCGTGCTCTCGCTCGTTCGCAAGGACGAGGGGATGAGACGAGTCAGCTTGGAAATCTTCTGCGTCATCGCATTGTTGACGCTTCCCGCATATCTCAGCGGGATGGGCGCCAAGATGGCCATCGAGAAGATGCCCGAGGTGTCGGCGGCGGCGATCGCGCGGCATCATGACGCCGCACTTTGGGCGTCGATCTTCATGATGCTCAACGGGTTCACGGCGTGGCTCGGGCTGTGGCAGCTTCGTCGCGTCGCGCGTCCATCGATGGTGAATGCGTTTGCGCTGCTGCTCCTGTCGATCTTCACGATCACGGCCATGGCTCGAACCGCCAACATCGGCGGTGAGATTCGACATCCAGAAATCATGGTCGCTCAAGACGCGACCGCCCCTGAAGACGCAGCCGCTTCCGAATCTTCGTGGCTTTCGGCAACCTCAGTTGGGCTCTTGGTCACGGACCGCATCTGGCTGTGGCCAGCGAGCGAGACGTTGCATTTCATCGGGCTTGGCCTGCTCTTCGGCGTGGTCCTGATCGTCAACCTGCGGCTGCTGGGCATGATGAAGAACGCGTCGTTTGCTTCGCTTCACAGGCTTCTGCCGTGGGCCGTTCTGGGATTGTTCCTCAACCTGATCACGGGAATGTTGTTCGTGATCGGAACGCCAGGTCAGTATCTGGAGAACGTCGCGTTCTTCTGGAAGATGGGTTTGCTGATCCTGGCCGGGGCAAACCTCCTCTACATGACGGCGTTCGATGGGCCATGGAGTGTCGGCTCAGGGGACAACGCGCCCCTGCGGGTCAAAGTTCTGGCTGCGTCTTCGATTGGGTTGTGGATCGGCGTGATGTATTTCGGCCGCATGTTGCCCTTCATCGGGAATGCTTTCTGACGTGCGCAGAAGATGCAGAGAATGCGGAGACGGATCTCACGCAGAGCTCAGCGCTCCGCTTCCTCTGCCGTCTCCAAGGTGCTAAATGGAATTGGCGTTGATTGTCGGTCTCTTGGTCCTCCTCGCCGTCGCCGTGGTGGGAGTGGTGGGCTATCTCATCAACCGTAGCGCCGAGCGCCTCGAGCATTGAAGAAGTAGGCAGTGGGCAGGTTGGGAGTTGGGAGTTGGGAGTTGGGAGTTGGGAGTTGACTAGATACTCTTAACCATAGCCCCCGGCGGCGCGCTCAGCGCGGTCTCCAGCTCGCCGACAGACGTTTCCAGCGGGTTCTCGACCCCGACCAGAATCTTCCCGTCCGACACCGCTGGATCGTAGAGCCTCTTCGATCCGCGCCCCAGACTTGCGGTCACAACCAGCGTGCTCACTGTGGCGACGATGGCGCCGAGCATCGTCAACTCGAAGATGATGATGAGGTTGGGCCACCAGGCAAAGATCGGAAGCCCTCCGACGACGATCGGCCACGACGTTTCGGTGAGCCAGGAAAGGCCGAAAGCACTCGCCATCCCCACGAGAGCACCACCGGACGCAATCCACCACATCCACGTGGCTTGGTCCATGTGGCCGAACTCATAGTCTTCCATGGGCTGCGATGACAGCACGGTGATTTGGCGATCGGCGAGCCCCGCAGCTCGCAAGCGGTTGACGGCTTGCTGCGCCGACTGCCCGTCCGGGTACAAACCGTAGACGGCCTTCACGGGTGCACCCTCGTGGGGTTCTCGGCCGGTCCAAAAGGACCGGCCCTACCAGTTTGTGCGGCGTCGTGATCGCTCGTAGGACCCGTCTTTCCCGCCTTCGCCCTTTGGGCTTCTGCGTGGCCGAGCCGAAGCTCGCCAGAGGCGAGCGGAGGCTGGTCGGACCCGCCCCCCGCCTTGAGCTCCCAGATCGAAATAATTGGAACGACCTTCGCAAACAGGACATAGAGCAGCGCAATCGCGGCGAACGTCGCCCCGGCGACGATCATCTCAACTGGCTGCGGGCGATAAATGCCATAGCTGTAGGGCAGGTATTTGTGTCCGAGCGCGGGAACGATGATGAGGAATCGCTCGAGCCACATCCCGACGATGACGCCGAGCGATGCGATCACGCATCCGCCGATCGTGCGGAACCGCCGGATCCCCATCAGGATCAGCGGCAACACGAAGTTGCACACCACCATCGTCCAATACAGCGGTGCAAACGACTCGCGCTGTGTCCGCCAGAAGACTGCCATCTCCGAGGGCTCGTTGCCGTAGTAGGTGACGAGCCGCTCGTTGAAAACGAAATATCCCCAGAGGAGAGCCATCACAAGGAGCAACTTGCCAAGATTCTGGAAGTGGAGAGGTTGCAAGTAGTCCTGGAGGTGCAGGAAGCGGCGCAGGATGGCCATGGCGATGACGAGACCCGCAATACCGCTGAAGATGGCGCCCGCCACGAAATACGGTCCGAAGATGGTCGTCTGCCACATCGGCACCGGCGCCATCGAGAAATCGAATGACACGATCGTGTGCACGGACACGGCGACGGGCAGGATCACGACGGCCATGATCTGCATCGCCGTCTCGAGTCGGTGCCACTGCTTCGGTGTCCCTCGCCAGCCAAGGGCGAGGATGCCGTAGATGCGACGTCTCAGCCCTGTTGACTTGTCGCGAACGACGGCGAAGTCGGGAATCATCGGCAACAGGAGGAAGAGCACGCTGCCGGTGAGATAGGTGTTGATGGCGAAAAAGTCCCACACGAGCGGCGACCGGAAGTTCGGCCAGATGAGTCGCTCGCTCGGATAAGGTATCAGCCAGAATGCGAGCCACGGACGCCCGAGGTGGATGATCGGAAAGAGAGCGCCAATCATCAGCGCGAAGACCGTGATGACCTCTGCACACCGTGTCACGGGACGACGCCAGCCGGCATTTACCAGACGGAGAATCGCCGAGATGAGCGTCCCGGCGTGGCTGATGCCAATCCAAAACACGAAGCTCGTGACATAGAAGCCCCAGTACACGGGCCATCGAATACCTGTCACCCCGAACCCGAAATACGCCTGCGACAGCCATGCGACGAGCGCCGTCGCGACCATGCCGCCGAAGAGGGCCACGAGGACGTAGAACCGCCAGGAAGTGTGCATCAGCGGCCGCAACAGGTCGCTGTTCATCTGCTCGTGAGTGGGGCTATTCATATCGCCTTAGTGAAACCGGGTTTAGTTTTCGCTGTGCGGCGATCGAAAACTAAACCCGGTTTCATTACTGCCGGCTGAGATACGTGACCTTCGGCAGCGTGCCGAGATCCTCGAGAAGCTTCGCGCCTCGCGGCGATCTTGAGAGCCGTGATACTTCGCTTTCAGGGTCGTCCAAATCGCCAAAGACTAGAGCTTTCGCCGGGCACGCCTGAGCACACGCAGGCTGAATCTCGCCGTCTTTCACCTGCCGCTCTTCGGCTTTTGCCTGAATCGTCGTCGCTTTGATTCGCTGGACGCAGAAGGTGCACTTCTCCATCACGCCGACTTCGCGCAGCGACACATCGGGGTTGAGCTGCAGGTGAAGCGGCATGTCCCACGATGGGTTGAAGAAGTCGAAGAACCGGACGTTGTAGGGGCACGCATTGGCGCAGTAGCGGGTGCCGATGCAGCGGTTGTAGACCTGAGCGTTGAGGCCATCGGCGGTGTGGTGACTGGCGTACGTCGGACACACAGGCTCGCACGGCGCGTTATCGCACTGTTGGCACATCACAGGGCGGAACTTGAGACGAACGTCAGGGAAATCGCCTTCCCAGTAACGCTCGACGCGAATCCAGTGCTTCGCGCGGCCGCGCGCGGCTTGCTCGGCGCCGACCGTCGAGATGTTGTTCTCAGCGTGACAAGCCGTCACGCACGAACCGCATCCCGTGCATCGGTCCAAGTCGGCAACCATTCCCCATCGTGGCATTAGGAAGCTCCTTGTAGGTCAAGGGTCAAAGGGCAAACGTCAAAGGTGAGGGCGAATGTGTAGGATTAGGAGCAAGGGCGAAGGTCAAAAGGAAAAGCCGGACGTGTCGCGTCGAGATGGCTCTTACCACCTCGCGCGTTTGACCTACACCCTTGACCTAGCACCTCTGCCCTCACGTTTGCCCTTTGCCCTTTGCCCTTTGACCTATCGTCGTCGTCATCGCTGTTGTTCTTCCTGTTCGCGCATTCCTCCAGCGAACAGCACGAGCCTTCCATCCGGATCCCCGACGCGTGAGATCTTGACGCGCGTGGCGGCCCAGGCCGGTGCACCGGTCGCGGCTTCCGTGAGCGGCGCGAGCAGGTCTACCGGGTTCTCGCCTCTGCCGCTCGCGTATCTCGTGAACGTTTGGTGCCCCTGGCCGGCCGGCATGGCAATGAGATCTGGCGCAATCCCGGGCGACATCATGGCAGCCGAGCGCAGCACGCCATGAGCCGAGGCAATCTCGACCACGTCGCCCTGAGCAATGCCGAGGCGCTCGGCCGTGGCCGGATTGATCTCGACCCAGCTACTCCACATCGCCGATGTGAGTGGATCTGGCATCTCCTGCAGCCAGGGAAGGTGCGCGAGCGAGCCGTCGAGGAACACGCTCGATGCATAGGGCAGAAAATGAAACGGATACTGTTGCGGGTCGCCGTCGAACTGCGGCTCGGCGAACGACACGGCACGCGAGGCGCCTGTAGCCCCGTTTGCGGAGGGGGCCAGAGACGACGTCAACGCAGCAGGGAGCGCTCCGGACCAGACGCCTTTTTCCTGAGCGTCGGTCCACGCGTCGGTGCCCTCGGCCGGCGCAGGAAGCGCAGCGAATGTCGCGCCGAGCATTTCTTCGAAGGTTTCCCACGGCAGCATGAGTGGACGCCGCAGCCGTCGACCGATGTCGAGCAGCACGTCGGTTGTCGCGCGGGTGTCGTGCAAGGGGCGCATCACGGGCGCACCCACGCTGGCAACGGCCACCAAGGCGCCCGATTCAGGGACCGCTTCGGCCCACGACTCGAGAAACGAGTGATCCGGAAGAATCAGGTCCGCCAGGACGCTGGTCTCGTCGAGGAAGCTGCCAAAGCTGACGATATAGGGAGTCTTCTCGAGCGCTTCCTTTACCTTCCACGCCTTCGGCGTCGTGAACACAGGATTCACGTTGTCGAGCAGGAGCACCTGCGGAACCGATGGACCGCCAGCCAGAATGTCGGCGGCAACTTTCTCGAGGGAATCGCGCCTACTGGCGGCCGCCACGCCTGACTTCGACGCGATCCGCACGTCGAACTGGGGCGTGAAGAACAACCCGCCGGGCTGCCCAACGCTGCCAACAAGCGCGTTGAGTGCGTTGACGGCAAGGGCGCTGAAAAGACCATTCGTCTGCGCCAACGGGGAGCCGCCGATGATGGCGGCGGCGGGACTGCGCTCAGCAAACTCGCGCGCGAGGCGCTCGACCCGCGCGGCCGTGACCCCGGTTTGCTTCTCCACCTGCTCCGGTGCGTAATCGCTCAGGCCCGTGCTCCACCCCTCGATGAGCGCTCCCGCTCGCCCGCCGGCGCTCGCGGGTCTCAGCTTCGCGCTCATGATGACGTGCGCGAGCCCGAGTGCAAGCACGCCCTCAGTACCGGGCCGCGCGGGCACCCACTCGTCTGCATTCGCGCCCGTCTGTGACATGCGCGATTCGACCTGTACGAAGGCTCCACGAATACCTGGCCGGCCCTGCCGCATCAAACCGTAACCCACGCTCTGCGACACGGGCGAGTTCCACGTCCCCAGGAAGTCCGCACCGAAACTGATGACGTATCGGGCATTGGGAAAGTCGAAGGTCGGAAGCTGCTCGCGTCCGAAGCTGAGTCCGTTGGCATGCCGCAGGACGTCATCGCCGAAGAGCTCGTACTTCAGCGGTCCTGCTGCGCCAAAGCGAGCGAGAAACTGCTGCATCAACACTGCCCGATGACCGGAGCCGGAGTGCGTGAGCGCGGCCAGGGCCCGTTGATTTCCAGCGCCTTCGAGGCCATCGAGTCGCGACACAATCTCCATCAGCGCAGCGTCCCAGGAGATCGCCTCGTAGCGGCCGGCGCCACGGTCGCCAGCGCGCTTGAGCGGCTGGGTAATGCGATCCGGGTGATATGTGACTTGGATCGCGGACTGGCCCCGCGCGCACAGCGCACCGTGATTGATCGGGTGCGTCGGACCGCCTTCAAGCTTTTTCGCCGCGTAGATCCGGACCGTCCCAGCCTGCCCGTTCCGCGTGACCTCGGCATCGGCGTCCATGACGCGAACGGTCAACCCGCATCCCGACGCGCACAGCGGGCACACGCTCGGCTTCCAGAGGGCGATACCGGGAACGATGTCTTCGTCCGGCACGAAGCGAATGAGCTGATTCTCCGGGTTGCCGCAGCTTGCAAGCGCTGCGGTCGTGCCCGACACTGCGGTGAGCTTGATGAAGGATCGGCGGTCCATGGGGGTCAACTGACTGAGTCAGTGCCTGGTGCCTGGTGCCTAGTGCTTGGTCCGTCCTTGGTCCTTAGTGCTTGGTTCTTATCGTTTGAGGCGGACCAAGGACTAAGCACGGACCGAGGACCAGCACGACCAAGCACAAAGCACCAAGCACGAAGCACTGACGGCGCCTAGTCTCATCAGTAGTGGCATGTGACGCACTCGACCGGCGCCTTCTTCTCGTTGTGACAGTTGACGCAGAAGCCCATGTTCAGATCGACGTTGCGCTGGGCGACGGTTTGTCCCGCAATGTTGCCGTGGCACGTCGCGCACTCGACGTTCGCGCGGATGTGCGGCGCGTGATTGAACTTAACGTGCGCTTGCGCGGCATAGCCGAACACGCGCTGCCAGGCGAGGTCGATCGCCTTTGGTCCGCATCTCGGTGATCAGCTTGATCCGCGGTCGGTCGCGGGCGATTGAGTTGTGGCAGATCATGCACGTCCGGACGCTCGGCAGGCCAGCGACCGGACCCGATCGTCACCGATTCGTGGCAATACTCGGTGCAGGCAATCTGCTTCCCGACGTGGATATTGTGGGGGAACTCGATCGGCTGGACGGGGTCTGGCCGTCTCCCGAAAAAGTCATTGACGGCATCGGCCATCGAGGGATGGGCGGTCGAATAGACGCCACTGCTCTGCCCTGGGAGCAGCGGGCCTGTCGCCGGGGCTGGAGTGTTGTCGAAGAGCCGGCAGCCGACACCGCTGGCGAAGACCAGCAGGGACACCGCGAATATACGAGCGACGAAAGGGCAGCCGCGCAGAGTCGCAACCCCTCGGTCAGCGGGCGGCGGTTTTCGGACCGATGCTGCGGATGAAGTTGACGAGGTTCCACATGTCGGTGGGCGTCAACTGGCTCCGAGCCCCCTTCATCTCAGAGTCCGGACCCGCACCGTTGGCGATGATGAAATAGATCTCACCGTCGCTCGACCCGTGATCCCATTCGCCGTCGGTCAGGTTGGCCGGGCTGGGATTCTTCGGGGCGAGCGAACCGTCGCCGCGGCCTCGCAAGCCGTGACAATGACGACAGTTCTTCCCATAGATCTGCTGCCCCTTCGTGATCGAAGCCGGTGTTGACGGCACCGGATTCTTGACGGCCGCAGCTTTTGGGTTAGGGCCCTTGTCCTGTGCGCTGGGGCTCGCAACCACCAACGCCAATATGAATCCGCTTATGACGAGTATCCAAACGCCGCGCATGGGCTTCGGTCTCCTACCCCCGCAATAGAAACTCTACTCTAGCCAACCAGAAAATCGAAAGTATTGGCCGGGATCATCATAATCAATCGCGCGAGGGCGGCTACCGTCAGCCAAATAACGATCGAGGCAAGCCCGACGAGCTTCGACGTAACTGGCCCAACCCGCCCTTCGCCCGCGAATGCCACCCTGCGGCGAACCGTAAAGGTGTACACGATGCCGAGCGCGAGGAGGTACATCTTCAGCCAGAACATCGAGTTGCCGTACTGCAATGTGGCCGTCGCCATCAGCGCGGGCACACCGGTGAGCACCAGAACGACGAGGGCACCAACCAGCCACGGCTGCGCGTCGCGCGCCACCGTCGCCGTTGGTTGATGCGTCAACCCTGTGCCAAGCAGTCGCAGGTCGACGATCAGCGTGGCGCCAAGAAACACCACCATCGCCATCAAATGCACGATGTTGATTGCAGGCCCTAGGTAAATCGATGGCCCGTACACCGCAAGGCCTTCCATCCACTTGAAGAACGGCAACAGCACTGGGCTCGACTCCTCTTGAGCTAACTACACGGTGGCTTCCGGCTCAAGCCGGAAGGTACACGTTACTCGACAATGTATTCAGTGGTCATCCAGTCGTAGGCCGTCAGTCGCCCGAACGCCAAGACGGCCCCCCAAAGGACGAGCGACGCCGCGCCGGCGAACTTTGCCGCGGTGCTATCCCAGGCAGTTTCGGGCTTGTTGTGGGTGAGCAGATGAATCACGCCAGCGTTCATCCCGGCCAGGACCATGATGCCCATCTTGATCCAGAAGAACGTTTTGCCGAAGTAACGTAATGGCTGGGCCCAGAACAACATCGCGCCGGTGATCGAGATGAGCACAAAACCCAGAATCTGCCACGGAAACAGGCGGCGCTGAATCTCCGACGCACGGGTGCGGAGGTTGGCGATCCCCACGAGGCGCAGGTCCATCATGACGATCAAGCCGAGGAACAGGCACATGAAGATCACGTGCAGCGTCAACAGCACCGAAAAGCCGTACGTTGATTCGCGGAGATAGGGGCCACCCGGCAGGTTGACCTCCATCCACATGAACGCGTCGAGCAGGTTCATTTGTGGCGGCCCGCAGAGTCAGCAATCCGAGAACGGCTCGCGCCTACGGCGCGGGCTTGGGATTGCATCGGGCCTCGATACCTGCAGGCTTTCCGTCGACGACGACGTCGCGGTAGACGTCATGACACGTCGCACACGCCTGCGTGAGCTTGTCGGAGACGTCGAGCATCGCGTCCTGACTCTTCGACTGCGCGGCTTTGTAGGACACCATCGCGACTTCCCGGAGCCCGGCAAGTCCCTTCTGGAACGTCGGGTCGGTCAAAGGAACGGGCTTGCCGTTCGCGCAGGAGCGGCCCGGCAGCGCCACCAGATTCGCCGCTTCTCCGAGAGCGATGGACGCGTTCTCAACGGCCTCCCACCCACCGTAGGTACTGGCATAGGGATGTGCTGCCGCCGCTGGATCCTTTGGGTCCGGAGGAGCACCGGGATCTGTGTCCTGTGAGTCGAAGATGATGTTCGAGTTCGGGAACAGGATGCCGCGCATCACCTGATTCAAACTTCCCTTGACTTCAGCGGTCGAGGCGGCTGGAGCGGGCGCCGGGGCCGGAGCTGAACTGCACGCGCTAACGAAGACCAAGGCAAGAAGTACGCTGGTTACTCGCATGTATGCCACCTTTGTGAAAAAGCGCCCGAAGTTTACCTGCACGGCACCGCCGCAAGCAAGGCTGCACTCCTGAAGAGTTTCTGAAGATTGCGTCATGAAAGGTCATCGAGCACTCTGCAGCTTCCGAAGCGCCGTCAGTTCTTGGGCGCTCGGTGGCGCCGAGGCGGAGAGCGTCGGCGACATCTTGAGAGCCCAGCCCGTTTCTGCCGCCACTCTTTCCGCCGCCACGCCGGGGTGAACGCTGGTAAGCGTCAATTCCTTCGTTTCTGGGTCCGGCCTCAACACCCCGAGATCGGTAATGACGGCCACAGGCCCCTTGCCGGGGAACCGGAGCTTCTCGCGGCTCTCTCCCCCATCGAGGTGCCCGGGAGAGGTGACGAAATCCAATCGCTCGACGAACGCCCGTGCGCTCTGGCGCATCGTAATAATGACTTCCTTGCACAATGCGGCGATCTCAGGGGCGCCACCGGCGCCGGGCAGCCGTACCTTCGGCTTGTCGTACACGCCGATGACAGTGCTGTTGATATTGGCGTACTTGTCGATTTGGGCGGCACCGAGGAACCCGAGGTCAATGCGTCCGCCCTGGAGCCAGTACGCGAACATCTCGGGCACAGAGACCACGGCATCGGCGGTGTCGGCCAATTCGCCGTCTCCGATCGAGAGCGGGAGAAAAGTCGGTTTCGCGCCGATAGCCCCCGACTCGTAGATCAACACCACATCGGGCGCGTGCGTGCGAAGCGCCAGGTTCGCTGCTGCGCTCGGCAACCCGATGCCGACAAACAGCGTCGCGCCATTGCGGACCATGCGCGCCGCGGCGACGGTCATCATCTCATCGGCAGTGTACGGCTCAGACACGAGTGGCCGCCTCGATGACGTAACGACGGATCCAAGCCTGAAACGTGTCGCGGTCGCGTGACACCCCATCCCAGTCCTTGTAGAACGTGTTGCTCCGTGCGTAGTAGCCGGCAGCGTAGGACGGGAACGCTCCACCTCTGGCCTCACACACCGCGCTCACAACCCACGCTGGCAGCACGACGGCGTTTGGCGGAGCGTCGAGCCGTTCCACGATCTCTTCAACGGTCACGAGCGATCGCTTCGCAGCGAGCACGGCCTCCTTCTGCACGCCGACGAGCCCCCACATGAGCACATTCCCGTGCCGGTCCGCCTTTTGCGCGTGAATGATCGCCACGTCGGGCCGCACGGCAGGCACCGCCGCGAGCAGCTCACCCGTAAACGGGCAGTCAATGAACTTGATGTTCGAGTTGTGCTTCGCCAGGTCGCTGCCGCGATACCCGCGCAGGAGACCGAAAGGAAGACCTGAAGCACCGGCGGCATACGCAGCGGCCATCCCGGCGTGCGTGTGTTCGTCGAGCGCCAGCGGACCGGGCCACTGGTTCTCCACTGCGTCGCGGAAGCGATGCAGCGAGCCCACACCAGGGTTTCCGCCCCACGAGAACACGAGCCGGGAAACGCAGCCCGCTCCGATCAGCTGATCGTAGATGACGTCGGGCGTCATGCGGACGGCCGTCAGATTCCGCCGCCCCTGCCGAATGATCTCGTGCCCGGCCGCGAAGGGAATGAGATGGGTGAAGCCTTCGAGCGCCACGACGTCGCCGTCGTGCACGAGGTCGGCGACGGCGTCGCTCAGCTTGAGAATCCGGGCCAAACGCTACACCCTATCTCTGGCTCAAGGCTTAGGACTCAGGGCTTAAGCCGGCTTAAGCCTTGAGCCTTGAGCCTGCTAGGGAACAAACACCACTCCCCACGGCCGCTCACCGACTTTCACGCGCGCCTTCACCGTCCGGCTCGCGATGTCCACGATGGAGACATCGTTTGACGGACCATTGGCGGTGAAGAGAGTGCTGCCGTCGCGCGACACCGCAATTCCCCAGGGCCGATCGCCGACCTCGATCGACGCCACAGGGCGATTCGTCATGGTGTCGATGACGACCACGTTCTTGCCCCGCCCGGTGCTGACGAACAATAGCTTGCCATCTGGAGACGTGACCGCGCCCATGGGACGCGTCAGCTCCCCCGTCAGCTTGATCGTGTCGAGCACCACGTGCTTCTGCGCGTCGATGACCGCGATCGATCCGCTGTTCTCCGACGTGACATACGCGCGGGAGCCGTCAGGCAGGAACGCGGTCGAGCGCGGACGCGGCCCAACCTCGAACGTCTTCAGAAGCTTGAGCGACGGCACGTCGATCACCGCCACCTGCCCGTCTTCTTCGGACGTGACATACACCACGAGACCATCGGGCCTGAGCTCGACGCCCTCGGGCTCGCCGCCGACTTTGAATGTCGCAAGCACCTTGCCGTCGTCGATCTCGATCGCGATGGCTTGGCCGACGTCCTCGTTGGCGATGAACAACCGCTGGGCATCCGGCGTGATCGCCATCTGCTCGGGATCGGATCCACCTGGGAGCACTCGAAGTAATTTCAGATCGCTCACGCTGACGATGCCGATGCCGTCGGCTTTCTTGTCGGGCGGGGGGAGCTTGCTTTCGTCGACGCCAGGCGGCGCGATGGGAGATCCACTCAGAGCGACGAAAACGGTTGAACCGTCGCGACTGAGGCGGATGCCGCGAGGGCGTTTGCCGACCGGGATCGTGGCCACCACTTTCTCTGTTGCGACGTCAACGACACTGATGTTCCCGCCAGTTTCGTTGGTGACGAACAACCGTCCCGCCACAGGTGCTGGAGGCTGTTCGGTCGCAGCAGGGACTGGGGCCGGCGGCGGCGACTCTTGCCGCGAGCACCCGGCAACCAGAACCATGGCCGCGACCGCCATCGTGCGACGAGTACTCATTGGTGTCCTCACTTTGCTTTCGCTCTGCCTTGAGCCCTGAGCCTTGAGCCTGAGTTGAGCCCTAAGCCTTGAGCCCTAAGCCTTGAGCCCTAAGCCTTGAGCCCTAAGCCCTAAGCCCTAAGCCCTATATAATCGCGATCTTGTGCCGACAGGGGCGCGCCGGGCGATTGTACCTGCAGCGGTGATTCCCGGGAGCTAGTGGACCATCACAATGGATTCGCCGCAAGTCGTACTCGTTGCCATCACGCTTGGAGCCGCGGTCGTCAACGGCGCGCTCGGGTACGGGTTCTCGTCGATCACGGTTCCGATTGCCCTGCTGTTCCTGACCAACCGTGTGCTCAACCCGGCACTCGTGCCGATTGAGGTCGCCCTCAACGCCTACGTTCTGTGGGTCAATCGCGAATCGTTGCCGAACGTCTGGAAGCGCGTTTTGCCCATGGTCATCGGCCTTCTGCCCGGAGTGCTCCTTGGCACGGCGCTCGTATTCAAGGTCAACCCGAGTTGGCTCAGGTTCATCACGTTCGTCGTGCTGCTTCCGCTGATCTTTCTCCAGGCGGCCGGGTACCGCCGACCGATTCGATCGGAGCGTTCCGTCGGCTTGGCATTCGGAGGAGGCGTCGGCGTGCTTTACTCGGTCACGACGATCTCGGGCCCGCCGTTGGCGGTGATGCTGAGCAACCAGGGGCTGACGAAGAAGGACTTTCGCGCCGCACTCGGATTTATTCGACTCGCCGAATCCACGTTTACGGCCGTGGCCTACGCCTATGCTGGGCTGTTCACGAGCGAGAGCATGGCGCTCATTCCCTACATTCTTCCGAGCATCGTCGTCGGGGTTCCCATTGGCGCCTACGTCATTCAGCGCATTCGCCCCGAGACGTTTCGCCGTGTGTGTATGAGCTTCGATGCGTGGATCGTTGGGTTTGGCCTGTCCACACTCTTGAAGGATCTTGCCTTGGTCGAAAGTAACGCGGCCTATCTTGTGCTCGTCGCGGTCGGCCTGCTCGACACCTGGCTGCTCTATCGCTTCTTCACGATTCAATTGCCTCGAGTCAAACGGGCTGAGGCGCTCGCCATGCAGGAGGCTCCCGAGCCTTCCTGAGAGCGGCACCCCGTCTGACGAATCTCGAGAACCCTACCTCAGGGCGAGTCAAGCGGTGGAGCCACCGGAACGTCGAAGTGGACGGTGTTCACGACACCGTCGCTTTGGAATTGCACCCACACGCGATAGGCGCCGGGCCGCGGGAAGACGATCTCAAACTCGACCTGCCGGCCGCCATCGGCGATATACGGATGCTCGTGCATCATGTCGATGAGATCGCTACTCGCCGCCAGCATGTGCGCCCAGGCGCCGAGGTATTTCTGAAGCCCGTGAGATGAATCGACCACGAATCGCATCTGCGTACGCAAGCCCGCGATCGCCTGATCAGGAATCGTCGACAACGACACGCGGACGTTCTCGGCGGACTTGTCCGAGTAGTCGCGGTCAAGATGGACTGGAGTCGGCGGCGTACCCGGCACGAACACCGTCTCGCTCGTGAGCTGCGGTGTCGCCCCTGCGGGATAGTAGTCGCCAAGCACCCGATACATGCCCGCTTTGGGAAACATCAGCGGGTACTGGAAAACTCCGTCCGCGACCATTGTTGGATGGCCGTGCTCGAAGAACTGCAGATCCTCGCTGACGATGAACGCGTGGAAGAACTTCTCGTGTACGACGTTGAAACTAGTGACGGGACGGTCTTTCCACGGATCGTGGACGAAGAATTGCAGCACGGCCTGCTTGAGTGGCGCCGGCGACGAGGGTATGACCTGCATGTCGAGGTGGAACTCAACTGGATCGGGCACGCCGGCAAGAAGCGTCATGCCGCAGCGCTTGCAGACTCCGGCGTTGTGTGACCGGACGTCGGGATCCATGGGGCAGATGTACACGACCCCCAGTGACGGATCGGGTGGCGTTGACGGCTGAGCCTGGATCTGGCGTTGGACGGCTGGAGTGTCCATGCGAACGGACTGATCGGATCTGACCGTTGCGGAAAGACCGCACACAATCACGACCAGTACCGCTGCCTGCACGCGCACGGATCCTTTGTAGCGCGGGCCCTCTCCGATGTCAAAGAAGGTGTAGTGTGAGAGGTGAATGAATCGTGTGCTCCTGATCGCAGGCGTGCTCTGTGGACTCAGCGTCGCCATGAGTGCGCACGGAGTGGGATCGACCCCCATCACGTGGAACCGGGAAATCTCCCGCCTGGTGTACGACAAGTGCGCGTCGTGTCATCGGCCTGGAGGAACTGCGTTCTCGCTGATGACTTACCTCGATGCGCAGCCCAGGGCGAACGAGATGAAGGATGCCGTGCTGGCACGGCGCATGCCGCCCTGGGGCGCGGTGAAAGGTTTTGGCAATTTCAGGAACGATCAGAGCCTGACGCAGGAGCAGATTGAGCTCGTCACCAAGTGGGTGGATGGCGGGATCTCGCGCGGGAACAATCGCAATGTGCTCCCGAAAGAACCGAGCTTCGAGAAGCAGCCCCCGCCAGAAGTACCTGCCAACCCCCTCAAAGCTACGGGGCCGCTGACGCTCGATCGCCCGTTCATGCTCGATGGATTGCTGCCGGAAAAAGTGCCCGCCGGCGGGTCGATCAAGATTGTGGCGGCGTTGCCAGGCGGGGCCATCGAGCCTCTCGTTTGGCTGCACGAGTACGACGCCCGGTACACGCATCCGTTCCTCTTCCGCCGGGCGCTGCGGCTGCCGGCCGGAACCGTCATTCGGGGCGTGCCTGCCGACGCCGTGATTGCCTTCTACCCCGCCGTGAACTAGCCGTGAGGCGCCAACCGGCGCCCGAAAATCCTTGCGGGTCTCTGACAAAAGGTTCAGGAAGTCTTCAGGTACCGGGGCTCGCCTTCCCCCTAAGATCGGACCGATCGTGTGGTCCAGGTTTCTCTTACACCATGGAGGGAAGGCGCGATGACGTGTCGGTCGTCAAGTGGCTGTAGCGTGTGGTTCGGCCGAGGAGTGGTGGCCATCGTGGCGCTTGTGTCTGGGGGCGGGATGGCCGCGGCACAAACGCCGGCGGCGCCGGCCCAAATGAACATGAAGGACATGCGAGGAGCCATTGCCGGCCGCGTGAGGAACGCCAGCGGGGCCCCGGTTGCCGACGCGACGGTGGTGGCCGTCAATGTTGAGAACGGTGGGAAGTTCACTTCAACGACCGACGCACAAGGTGCGTACTCATTTGGGGCGCTGCCCGTGGGCAAGTACGACGTCACGATTTCGTCCGAGGGATTGACAGAGTTCAGGCAACGCGCCGTTGAAGTGACGATGGATCGGTCGTTCTCGCTCGACATCGCCCTCAACGAGGCCTCGGCCAACGAAGCGGCTGTCGTCGAGCGTCAAGATCTGCTTCAAAAGATCGCAACGCTCGAACAGCGCATCAGTGACTTGGAATCGAGCGCAGTCTTGTCCGAACCCGAGACACGTGTCAGGCGCGTGGATGTCTTCGTGGATGCAAACGGCAACGAACACGACGACCCCGTACCGGGCGCCAAGCCAACCGTCACGTATCGTCGCGAACGCGTGTATCGCCGACAGACGATCAGCGAAAAGATCGAAGAGGCACTCGCCGACGCGGACGAGAACAAGGTGCGAGTAGGCGTGGACGCGGCGATGGGAACGCAATTCGCCGGCAGTACAGAAGGACCTGGCGGCACGCTTCCGAACAACGGCGCTTACGCCCTGGCGTCGGCAGACCTGTTCTTTACAGCCGGGTTGGCACAGAACACGCTCTTCTTCGCTGACATCGTCGGCCTGAGCGGCTCACCGCCGGATGCGGAAATTCCAACGCTCACGCTCCTAAATGGCTACACCGCCCGCCTAGTGGCGCAGAACGAGTTGAACCTGCGCGAAGCGTGGCTTCGGACAGAACTGTTCGGCAACCGGCTGGCCCTCACGGCAGGCCGGCTAGACCTGACGAACTACTTTGACGCCAACGCGATTGCGAACGACGAAAGCACGCAGTTCATTAGCGACGCACTCGTGAACAACCAGATGCTTGGCCTCGCCAGCAACGGCACCGGCGTGGCAGCGGAGTTCGACGCGAAAACCGGCCTCCGGTTGAAGTTCGGATTCCAACAGAGCAACACCGATGCAACCAACCTCTCCGACTCGATGTACACGCTGAGCGAGGTCGGCTACACGTTCACACCGTTCGCGCTGCCCGAGGGTAACTACCGCGTCTGGTTCCGGACCGACAACACCACGTCCGACATCCGGAAAGGTGCCGGCTTCAGCTTCGACCAAAAGCTGAGCCAAGCGGTCGGAGTCTTCGCCCGCTACGGCACGCAGGAGGTCGATTTCGGCGAGCGCGACCACTTCTACAGCGCCGGCGTCGGGTTTCAGCAGGGCTTCATTTTCAACCCTCAGGATATGTGGGGCGTCGGATACGCACAGATGGATCTGGCCTCTGGCGAAGGCGAGAAGCTGATTGAGGGCTACTACAACCTGCACCTCACCGAGAGGCTTCGGTTGTCGTTCCACCTCACGCACGTGCTCGACACGCCAGGCGTTGACGACAAATTTGGATATTTGCTGCCAGGTATTCGGCTGCAAGCGGCTTTCTAGGCTTTCTTGACTGTTGCGCGGGGCCTCGAGCGCCGCGAGGATCCGTTAGGAGCAGGACTCATGTTAAACCCACGACAACGACTCATCGTCGGCGGTGCGCTCATCGCCGCGGGCCTCGCCGCGGTTGCCACGGGCCTCGAAGCTCAGGGCGTCAAGATTTCCGACCCCACGTCGGTAGTCATGATCGTGAACCGCGATTCGAACGACATCGCGTTCATGGATATCAAGAGTCACAAGATGGTGGGCAGCGTGTTTCTCGGCAACAACGTCAATCCGCACATGGTGATGATGTCGCCAGACGGACGGTACGTCGTGACGGGTGGCACGCGTGCGAACAAGGCGTACATCATCGACACGCGTACGTTGCAGCTCGTGAAGGTCATTCCTGTCGACATCGCGCCTGAACATCTGGCCTTCTCGCCCGACAGTCGCTGGTACTGCCAGGGCAACCCCGACGGCGACTCGATCTCGGTGATCGACATGCAGTCGCTCAGCAAGGTCAAGACGATTCCTGGATTCGTTGAGCCGCTCAACGTGACCTTCTTGCCCGATGGGTCGAAGGCGTATGTCGGCAACTACGGCGCGCATTGGGTGGGCGTGGTGGACGTGCGGCGTCACGAATTGTTGAAGAAGATCCCGATTGCGGACGTGCCCGGCGTGGCGAAGCTGGACCCGGCGAGGTATCTCGGCGAGATTCACGGCATCAACATCGCCGCTCCGTCAACTGACGGGCGATTCCTGTACGCCGCCGATGGCGACCTCGGTGTTGTCGGCGTAATCGACCCCCGCGAAGACAAAGTCGTCAAGGTGATCAGGGTCGGTAAGGACCCCTGGCGCATCTACATGAACCACGACGGGAAGTACGCCATTACGCCGAACAACGGTGATGAGACCATCTCCATCATCGACCTGAAGACAAACAGCGTGGCCGCCACGCTTGAAGCCGGGCCCGACATGACAGGAGTCAACTACGCCGCAGGGAAGGCCTTCGTCATCAGCTCCTCGAGCGGCTTCGTCTACGTGTACGACATGAGCAGCCTGAAACCCGCAGGGCGGATCAAGCTGGGAACGAACATCCATCTCGAAACCGCGACAACAGACACGGCCGACCAGAAGATGTACCTGGCGGAGTCCACGAACCACGAGATCATCATCATTGACGGCAAGACGAATGCTGTGGAGCGGGTCAAGAACGTGGGCCTCTACCCATGGGGCACGCACATCATGGACAGCAAGGACAACTACTGTCACTGAGCCCCAATGGTTGTCGCGGGGGCCGGCTTTGGCCGGCCCGTGTGCCGGGCGGGTCCATAAGCAAGACCCGCCCTACAATTACAACCGGTATGCGCGTCCCTCCCGCCAGTCTGATCGCGGCGACCACCATACTCCTCATTGCGTCGTCCGGCGCCCTCGGCCAGAGCGTCCGTGACCACACCCGCCTCGGGCCGGGCCAGTCCACGCCGGTCACGGAATCTCAAGCCACCGAGCTCACGCTGACGCTGACCCAGGTGGCGATTCGGCCCATCCAAACCTGGGTACGGACGGCTGGCGTCATCGACCACCCCGGGGGAACGGTCTCGGCGTCGGTTTCTACCGCTGAGGGGCGGCTGGTCAAAGTCGGCCAGCGGGTACGCGCGTTCTCCCCAGAGGCGCGGTCGTCGATGTTTCAGGCGAAGGTGACCCGCGTGGCCCCTCAAGGTGCTCGAGTCGGTGTGGGAGTCACCCTCTCGGGACCGACCCCACAGGGCAGCACGAGGTACGTGCTGGAAATCGTGACCGAACACGGTGATTTTCTTTCCGTGCCGAACGAAGCCATCATGGAGACAGCCGGGGAACACCGCGTCTACGTGCAACGACAGCAGGGGCAGTACCGGCCCAAGAAGGTTCAGTTGGGCGTGCAGGGTGAACTCTATACACAGGTTCTGGAAGGACTCACGGCGGGCGAACAGGTGGTCACGTTCGGTAGCTTCTTTATCGACGCCGATTACAAATTGAAGGGATTCTAGCAAGCCGCCCCGAATGATCACCACCATCATTCAGCTCGTCATCCGTTTCCGGTGGATTGTGTGGGGCTTGATCGCCGCGCTGGTTGTTGTCAGCGCGTATGCCCTCCGCACCGCGGCCCTGGACGCCATCCCCGACATCTCCGATCCACAGATCATCGTCTACGCGAAGTGGCCGCGAAGTCCGCTGGCGATTGAAACCGAAGTTACCGAGCCGGTGATTCGAGCGCTGCAGGGATCTCCCGACATTCGGTCGATCCGCGGTACCTCGCACATGGGGTACTCATTCGTTTACGTCATCTTGCAGGATCCCGACCGTCGAGCGACGGTCCGGCAATTCGTGACGGATCGATTGAATGCGATCCGAACGCAGCTGCCAGTTGATGCGAACGTTTCGGTTGGTCCCAATGCCAGCAGTATGGGCTGGATTCTCCAGTACGCCCTGCTCGATCGACAGGGAACCCGAGACCTGCGTGAGCTCCGCCTTTTGAACGAGGCTCAAATCAAGCCCGCGCTGCAATCGGCGGCCGGAATCGCCGAGGTCGCGTCGGTTGGTGGGCTCGAAAAGCAGTATCAGGTGAAGCTGTTTCCCCCGCTGCTCAGCGAACGGGGGATCTCGCTCAAGCAGGTGCTCGCCTCCGTTCAGGGCGCGTTTCAAGAGACAGGGGGGCGCACCATCGAGGTGACCAACCGGGAATACCAGCTCCGCGGCAGCATCAACAGCGAGAGCCTGGACAAGATCGAGTTCCTGGTACTCGGGCGCGACAAGAGCGGCCAAACGGTACAACTCAAGGATGTCGGCTATCTGCAGATCGGATACGACCTCCGCCGCGGCATTGCCGATCTCGACGGCACGGGCGAAGTGGTCGGCGGCATCGCCGTCATGGAGCAAGGCCGGAACGTCCTGGCCGTCACCGCAGCGCTGGAAGAAAAACTCGCTGCCCTCAAGGCGTCGCTCCCAGCGGGCATCGAGATTGTCCCCACCTACAATCGATCGTCGCTCATCTGGGACACGCTCACGAACTTCTTCCAGGCCATCGTTTACGAGCTGATCGTCGTCATCCTCGTCATTGCCGTAGCCCTGAAGAACGTCAGAGCGGCGGTGGCGCCCGTGTGCGTGCTCCTGCTCGGTACCCTGTTCACGGCTTTGCCGCTCGCCGCGTTCAACCAGACGATCAATCTCTTCTCCCTGGCGGGCCTGGCGATTGCGATCGGAGAAATGGCCGACGCCACGATTGTCATCGTCGAGAACTGCAGCGCTCAGCTCTCCAAGGGCGGCCACCTCAGCGCGGCCCAGAAGATGGAGACGATCGTTCGAGCGACCGCGACGATGACGAGACCGTTGCTGTTCTCGATGTTGATCATCGTGACCTCGTTCCTGCCGATCTTCTTCTTAGGCGAGCGCGAGGGGCGCCTTTTCAATCCGCTGGCGTACAGCAAGACGTTCGCAATGGCGTTCTCGACGCTCCTGACTCTATTCCTGCTGCCGGTGGTCATCGTGTGGGTGTTCAAGCGCGATACAGCCGAGCCATCGAACCCGCGAGAGAGTGCATTCGCGCAGGCGTATCGCGCCGCCTTGACGAAAACGATTCGCTATCGCTATGGCTTTGTGGGCCTCAGCGTGATTCTCCTGATCGTGGCGGCTGGCGTCATGCTGGGCTTTCAGAAGGACTACATGCCGGAAATGGAGGAGGGCTCGATTCTCTACATGCCGACCACGTTGCCGGGTTTGCCTTCCAGAGAGGCGGGGTGGATCGTCCAGCAGATGGACAAGAAGTTGAAGGCGTTCCCTGAGGTCGAGAGAGTGTTCGGCAAGCTCGGTCGTGCGGACACGGCCACTGACCCGGCGCCCGTCGAGATGATCGAGACGACGGTAACGTTGAAACCTCGGTCTCAGTGGCGCCCGGGCATGACCAAGGACAAGCTCATAGCCGAGATGAATCAGGCCATGCAGATCGTCGGGTATGTCAACAGCTGGACCCAGCCGATCAGCACCCGCGTCATGATGCAGGACACTGGGATCCAGACGCCGGTGGGGATCAAAGTCAAGGGCAAGGAGCTGGCCGTCGTCCAAGAGGTCGCGCAGAAGATCGAAGGGTTGCTGCGAGAGCTTCCGGGCGCTCAGTCGGTGATCGCGGAGCGCATCTCGCAGGGTTACTTCGTGGACGCGCAGCTCCAGCTCGAACGCATGGCGCAGCAGGGCGTGACCGTAGACGAGGCGCTTGCCACGGTGCGGTTCGCCATTGGCGGCGACAACGTGATCGGGATCAGGCAGGCCGACAAGACTGTCGTGCCGCTAGCCATCCAGTATTCGCCGGAATACATAGACACGCTCGAGAAGGTGCGGAACACGCCCGTCATCACCGAAGACGGGCGATCGGTGCCACTCGGCGAGATCGCTGACGTGGCGGTGCGCGAAGCTCCGGAAATGATTCGCAACGATAACGGCGAGCTGGCAGGCTACATTTACGTGTACCTCTCCGGAACCGTCACAGGCCCGGAGTTTGTCGAACTGGCGCGGGCGCGCCTGGCCGCCAACCTCGAGTTGCCGCCCGGGTACTCCACGGAATGGACGGGACTCTACCAATATGCCGAAGACGCCCGGTCCAAGCTTCGAGTGGTGGTCCCCATCACGCTCGTCATCATGTTCGGGCTGCTGTTGATGGCGTTCCGATCGCTCGCGGACAGCTGGCTCATCATGCTGTCTGCGCCATTCGCGCTCGTCGGCGGCATCTTTTTGCAGTGGCAGCAGGGGTTTACGATGACGACCGCGGTGATCATCGGGTATGTGTCGCTCTTCGCGGTGGCGATTCAGACCGGCATCATCATGATCGAGTTCATTCGTGAAGCGCTCGCAAACAGGACCGCCGAACAGTCGTACATGGACGCGGTCATCGAGGGCTCCGCTGCACGGTTGCGACCAAAGCTGATGACCGTCGCGACGACTGTCTTTGGTCTGTTGCCGATCATGTTCTCCACGGGAGCGGGGATGGACATCACCAAGCCAATTGCGACGCCGACGTTCGGTGGCATGATCACGTCCACGATCTATGTGCTGTTCCTGATTCCGTGTTTGTTCGCTATCGGCGAGGACATCCGGCGGCGCTGGCCGAAACGCTTTGAAGCTCGCTACGCCCCCGCACGGATGGCTGGAGAGGAACTGTGACAACGCGATCCGTGTCAATCGGACTCCTCGTAGGGCAGGTCTTGCCTTATAGACCTGCCTGGATTCTCGTAGGGCGGGTCTTGCTCCGCCTCCGCCAAGGTCGGGTCGCGAAGCGACCCGACAAGCCAGCGCTGGTTGGGCGGCCCGCTTCGCGGGGCCGCCCCGGCGAGACGCGCCGAAGCGCGCTCCGCGCAAAGGCGGTTGTAGACCCGCCGTGCTGATGGCCCTCTGCATCATCACGGCGGGCTGCACGCGCAGTGCTGAAGCGCCCGCTCCTGCCGACTCAACCCAGGCCGCGCAGTCGGCTCCCGGAAACGAGTCTCCCGGCACGACCACCGGAAACGTGGCCATCGAATTTCGCGGCGAGGCCGACCCGCTGACGGCAGGCGACAACGCGATCGAAGTCACGGTCAAGCAGCGCGACGGCTCGCCAGTGACCGATGCCGTGGTCACAGCCGTTTTCTCGATGCCCGCGATGCCGTCCATGAACATGCCTGCGATGCGCACCTCGACGACATTTGTGCACGAGGCGAATGGTCGCTATCGCGGCAACAGTCAACTCGCGATGGGTGGCACCTGGAATGTGGCCGTCACCGTGTCGCGTGGCTCCGAGGAACTGGGAACCCGCAGGCTCAGCGTCGTCGCCAAATAGCCAGTCCCTGTCCTCGCGTCAGCTATTTCGACATCAGACCGCTCGGAGCTGGCGCTGTCGTAAGGTGCAGCTCGCGAGGGCGCGTTCGCAGGCCAACTGATAACTGCTTAGAGGCCCCGATGTATCCAGTACTCTTCCGAATCGGTAGCTTCGAAATCACCAGCTTCGGCGTGCTCGTCGGGGTGGGCGCTCTCGTCGGTATCTGGCTGTTCAGCCGAGAGCTGGCACGGAGCCGGCTGCCCGATGACGCCGTGGATGCCGCCATAGCCGGGGTGATCGGCGGACTGCTTGGCGCCAAGTTGCTGTGGACTCTGGAATTCTCGGGCGACGGAGCCGTTGCCGACTTGCTCTTCAGTCGTGGAGGCCTGAGCTGGTTCGGCGGTCTCATAGGAGGCGTCGGGACAGGTCTTTGGATGCTCTGGCGCCGTCGTGTCCCTATCGTCCGCGCGTTGTCAGCGGCAACACCCGCGCTCGCTGTGGGTCACGCGATTGGACGGATCGGGTGCTTCATGGTTGGCGACGACTACGGGCGTCCGAGCGATCTGCCTTGGGCGGTCGCGTTTCCTGAAGGGCGACCGCCTACCTCCGTACCGGTTCACCCGACGCAGCTCTATGAGGCCATCGCACTCGCCGCCGTTGCGTGGGCGCTGATTCGGTGGCGGCGCCAGGGCGTTGCGGATGCCGTTGTGCTGGGTCGTTACTGCGTTCTGGCCGGGTCCATCAGGTTCTTGATTGAGTTCATCAGGGTCAACCTGCGCGTCTTCGGACCATTGACCGTGGCACACCTGATCGCTCTCTCACTGATGGTTGTCGGTGGGATGATGATTCGGCGGGGTTCGGCAAGGCGTATCATTAGTCCTCTTTGATTTTGATTGGTGATTTGTTGTTGATTGGTGAGGTTTAGCCATGCGCCGAATTTCAGTCGTGACCGCGGCGTTGCTCCTGGCGATCTCGGGGCCATCCGTCGCGCAAGAGTGGATCCAATACGCCAGTCGGCCAGATGCCTTCGGTGTCAATTTCCCGAGCGAACCGAAAGTACAGGACATCACCTACCCCACCGAATATGGGATCACCTTACCGGGCCGCGTCTACAGCGTAGAGAATGCCTCGAGCCGCTACTCTGTCACCGTGGTCGAGTACACGAACGCCGAAGCCATTCACACCGCGCGAGCCGAGCAGTGTCGGAAGAAAGGCGGAGAGGGCGACGCCTGTCAAAACGACTGGCGGGCTGATGTGCAAGGGTCGATCGTCTACGCGTCGTGGAAATTCATGCAGCGGAACGCCAAGGTGACGCACTATGCGCGGTCCAACGTGGATCAGGTTGAAGGGCATCAGTTGCAACTCCTCAATCCCGACGGCTCCCGTACTTTCGCCGCGATCCACCGTCACGGCACGAGGCTCTATATCCTGGAGGCCACGGTGCCGAAGGGTGCTCCCGCCCCGGGGCTGTTTCAGCAATCCCTGGAATTTCTCAGTGAGGAGGGGAAGCCGATCCGCTATCGCACGTTCTACACAACAGGATATTCAGAGGAATGGAAATTCCCGGCCGCGCCACCACCCCGTACGCGATGACGCTCGGCGCGCGATGAGAACACCAGGCCAGTCTGTAGGGTCGGTTCCTCTGGACCGGCCGGTTCCGTAGGGCCGGTCCTTCTGGACCGGCCGGTTCTGTAGGGCCGGTCCTTCTGGACCGGCCGTGAATTCCGTCAGGAGGGGCCATGTTCTTTAGATTCGTCAGTCTTGTGGCCATCTGCGCGGTTGTCTCCGTCGTGACGGCATCCGCGCACCATTCCCACGGCAATTACGAGGACCTGTCGAAGTGGACGACGATGGAAGGAACCGTCACGGAAGTCCACTGGCTCGTCCCGCATTCCTGGATCTACCTCGACGTCAAGGACGCAAAAAGAGAATCGACGATCTGGGCACTCGAAGCCGCGGGGCGTCTGGCCATCCAAAACGTCGGGGTCAAGCGCGAGGACGTCAAACCGGGCGATACGGTGAAAGTACGATGTCACAAACTCAGGGACGGCTCGAACGGCTGTCTTCTTGGGTTTGTGACGCCGACCCACGGTGATCTAGCGCGAGGTCACGGCGTCGAGAAGGACTGGGACGGCGGCGGAGGTCGTTGACTGGCGGCTCATCCGCACCGCAAGAGCGCCTCGCGCAGCTCGACGAGATCGAGCGGTTTCGCCAAGTAGTCGTCCATACCTGCGTCAATGCACCTCTGACGGTCGCCTTTGAGGGCATTGGCCGTCAACGCAATGAGCCGTGGGCGGTGATCCGCCGCGAGCTCGGCCGCGATTCGCCGCGACGCCTCGAGTCCGTCCATCTCCGGCATCTGGACGTCCATGAGCACGACGTCATAGGGCTGTCGATGCACCGCATCGAGCGCCTCCACACCGTTTGACGCTAGGTCCGGGCGATATCCCATGCGCTCCAGTAGTCGGACGGCGACTCTCTGATTGACGGGGTTGTCCTCGGCGATCAGGATGCGCAACGGGCGCGTCTGGGCCAGCGTCGTGTCGATACCGGCCTCGCTACGCCGATTCGGAGCCGCCGCCTTCCCACCAAGCAGCGCGCCGATCGTGTCCCGCAGTTGCATCAACTTGGTGGGCTTGGTCAGGAAGGTCTCGAAGGGATTCGTGCCACCAGCGAGCATCTCCTGCTGCGGGATGCCCGTCGAGCTGGAGAGGACCAGGCGCGTGCCTGCCAGCAGGCCCAGCGACGCGGCGTGCCGTGCCAGCTCGACGCCGTTCATCTCAGGCATCTCGTAGTCGAAGAGCCCTAGATCAAAGTGCTGGCCCCGAAGAAGTTCTATGGCTTCCTGCGGCGTAGCAGCCACCACCGCTTCGATCTGCCATCTGGCGACCTGAGCCGCCAGAATGCGGCGGTTCGTCGCGTTGTCGTCCACGATCAAGATTCGTGTGCCCGGCCAGTGCGCGTCGATGGCGGGCGGCTCCTCCTGTGGCGGCGCAGGTCGCAGGGGAATCGTGAACTGAAAGGTCGAGCCCTTATCGACTTCGCTCTCCACCCAGATCTGTCCGCCCATCAACTCCGCCAGGCGCTTGCTGATCGCGAGGCCGAGACCGGTGCCTCCATGCTTCCGCGTGGTGCTCGCGTCCACCTGGCTGAACGACCGGAACAGCCGGTGCAGCCGGTCAGCGGGGATCCCGTTTCCTGTATCGCGCACCGCGAAGTGAATGAAGGGTTCGCCCTCGGCGTTCTGAAGCGGTGCAACGGTCAGCACGACGTCGCCCTTCGAGGTGAACTTGATGGCGTTTCCCAGCAGATTCACGAGCACCTGCCTCACCCGTGTGACGTCGCCGACGATCCACCGCGGGAGGGACGCGTCCAGTTCGATCGCGAGCTCCAGGCCCTTCTCGCGGGCCCGCGTGCTGAGGAGGTCCACGGCGCCTTCGGCGCACGCGACGAGGTTCACCGGCTGGTTCTCGAGTTCGAGTTTGCCGGACTCGATCTTCGAGAAATCGAGGATGTCGTTGATGATGGTGAGAAGCGAGTCCGATGCGGAGCGGATCGTCTCGACGAACTCCGCCGCCTCCGCGTCCAGCTCTTTGTCGAGCAGGAGGCTCGTCATGCCGATGATCGCGTTCATCGGCGTACGAATCTCATGGCTCATGCTGGCCAGGAACTCGCTCTTGGCGCGGCTGGCCGCTTCGGCCGCAGTGACCATCTCCTTTTCGTTCGTGATGTCGAGCGAGGCGCCGATGAGGCGACGCGGCTTGCCATCGACGAATTTCACCTGCGCAGTGCTGCGCCGCCAGCGAATGACGCCTGCTTCGGGCTGGATACGAAAATCCACCAGGTAGGGCTCGCCCGTCGCGAACGTGCGGTTCACCCCTTCGCCGAGCAGATGCCGGTCGTCGGGGTGGACGACCTGCCGCACGACATCGACGTGCACGCCGACGCTCGCGTCGGCAACACGCTCGAGGGCCGCCCACGCTTCGGATCCTTTGACCATGCCTGTAACGAGGTCCATCTCCCAGATGCCGAACGTGGCGGCCTTCTCCGCCAGCTTCACCGTCTCGGCGTGCGCATTGCGTCTCTGCTCGATGCTCATGCGCTCGATGGCGATCCCCGCCAGGCGCGCGAAGACGTCCACGACGTGCTGTTCCCACTTGGGTAGGGGTTGCGGCTTCCGGTCGTACACCGCCACGACACCGACGGCTTGTCCCTCGGAGTCATGCGCAGGCACACAACAGCACGACTCGAAGCCAAAGTGCACCGCCATGGCCCTTTCGGCAGCGAACCGGGTGTCGGTCTGCAACTCCATGGCGTCGAGTCGACGGTTCGAGAAGGCGGCAACGCCGGTCGCGCTGCCGTCCGGTCCAACGGCAAGCCCGCTCAGCGTTTTGAGGTAGTCGGCCGGCAGGCTTCCGCCGGATCCGCCCATAAGGATCTTTTGCTGCGGGTCGACCAGCACGAGGGCGCACATCCGGCCCTGAACCAGCCCCTCGAGGGCCTCCGTCAGGGCGTCGAGGACCGCTTGGAATGCCCCACCCCGTGCGAGGATCTCGAGCACGTTCCGCTGGGCGTCGGCCAGGCGAGCCGCGCGTTCGAGATCCGTGTGTCCGCACGCGCTGGGCTGCAAGGCGACAGGCGTCATGACGCCGCCAATCGGGCCGCGACGAGCGATCCGCGGAGAAGTACGATGGCAAGGCCCGTCGGCATGATGGCGTTCCTGGAATCGGCAGCTGGCCGGAAAGCTGCACATTTCACGGATTCGCGCTGAACGTGAGCCCGTGCCGAGCAGCCAGCGCTGGCCTCACCCGCCATCGACGGGCCACTGATCGAATGCCACTGTCGAGATCTTTTCACCTTGCGCGAAAAATCTCGCGGCCATCTCTGGGGACCAGGAGTTGGTCGGCCGTTTTACCGAGGTTTCCTCCGATCAGGTGTGGCATCGCGCTTGCCCTAGGAAGGGCAGACCGATGGTCCGCACGACTGCTCTGTTGATCGTGATGGTTCTAGCCGGAGTCCCGAACACCACTTTGCTGTGTGGCGTGACGTGTAGCACCCGCCGCCGCAGCCACGCGTAGCCCTGTCGATTCGCGTCACAACCAGAAAGGTTGGTTCATCGGGGTCGACTCTCAAGGCACTCGCGGCCCATCACCAAGAGCTGGCCGCGGGCAAGACATCGATGGTGCCACCCGGCGCCGGGCGATTCGAAGGCGGCGCAGGCGCGAGCACGCCAACCGAACAAGAGCTCCGCGTTCTGGCGATCAGGGCGAGCACGCCCGCTGAGCATGGGAGACTCCAGGAGTACTTCGAGACGGCGGCCCGACGCTACACCGCCGACGCCAATGACCACGCCGCGATGGCGCACGCCTATCGGGGAACACGCATCGCCCAGGCCGCGGCGCATTGCGATCGGCTCGTACAGGCTCGGGCGCGAGGAGGCGAAGGAGGCGACGGCTGCTGCTGCGATGCACAAAGACCTTGCCGGCGTCCCCCGCTAAGGGGACGCGCGAAGGGCGACCCGCCAGACACCGCCCGGTTCGCGTATCGAGCGAGATTGGCATCCCTGTTGCGGGACAGATCGGCATGAGGGTTCGGAAATGCAGAGAACTGAGACCCGCATCATGGGTCCAATCCTGTTCCCGGTGACGCTCCCCGTCGGAATGCCTCCCGTGACTTTGGACTCCAGCTCGTCGTCGAGCATCGAGGCCAGTGAGGAGTTCCTGGCGCGGCCGTCTCCACGACTGCCACCACACGACGGTATCGGGGCGTCCGTAGTACGTAGCGCGGTATCGCTCCTGCTCAACGCGACGGTCTTGACTGCTCTTGTGGCTTTGGCGGCAGCTTCAAGTGCGCGTAGTCGGGACCTCGCCAACCAAGCGACGCGGTCCCACGCGGAGACACCCAGGCTCGTATTCCTGATTCAGCCAGTGCACCCGGGGGGCGGGGGAGGTGGCGGTGGCGGCAACCGCCAACGGGGGCCGATCCCGCGCGCACAGGCTCCTGGGCGCGATTCCCTCACACTCCCGGTCGCCAAACCGATCGTGCCGACGACACAACCACGCGATGAACGCCCGGCGCCGCAGGCCCTGCTGCTCGATGCGAAGCCGCTCGCGGCCTCGTTGACGTTCCAAGTGGGAGCGCTTGATGGTCTGCCGACGCTGGGCACATCACAAGGTCCTGGGTCTGGAGGCGGCGTCGGCGAGGGCGTTGGAACCGGCATCGGTTCAGGCCTCGGGCCGGGCGTTGGCCCTGGGTTCGGAGGTGGGACCGGGGGGGGTGTGTACCGTCCAGGCAACGGGATCAGTCCGCCAACGCTACTGCAGCAAGTGAGGCCCACCTACACCGGAGAGGCACTACGCTTGAAGATCCAGGGCTCCGTGCTGATGGAGCTGATCGTTCAGCGCGATGGGACGCCGCGTGACATTCGCGTCATCCGATCGCTTGACCCGAAAGGTCTCGACCGAGAGGCCGTGCTCGCGGTTGAACAGTGGAGATTCGGCCCCGGGCGTTTGAACGGCGTGCCAGTGGACGTCCTCGTCACCGTCATACTGGACTTCCGCCTCCACTAGGTGAAGCTTCGTCAGCCGGTCTGCCTTCAGCAGGCTCGCGATCGAGTTCATCAGGGTCAACGTGCGAGTCCCCGGGCCTTGACTCTCGGGCATTTGATCGCGATGCCATTGATCGTGCCTGGGATCGGATAATGCTGTGGGGACGAATTCTTCTCAACGCGGAGGTTGTATGAGGCGTGGTGTGGCGATGGTGGCAGCTCTCCTGCTGCTCGGCTCGATCGGAATAGGAATCGCGCAATCGAAGCAGGCGACGGTCGAGGTGCACAAGGACCCCGCGTGTGGATGCTGCAGCCAGTGGGTGGAGCATCTGCGCGGCCACGGGTTCGTGGTGCGCACAACCGATACCGAGGCGATCGATGAGCTCAAAGCGAGCCACGGGATCCCTCGCCAAGTGCGGTCGTGCCACACGGCGCTCGTCTCCGGCTATGTGCTCGAGGGACACGTACCCGCCGCCGACGTGCAGCGGCTTCTCAAGGAACGGCCCGCAATCGCTGGGCTTGGGGTTCCCGGCATGCCAATCGGTTCACCGGGGATGGAAGTCCCTGGCGTCAAGGCCCAGCCGTTCGACGTGATCGCGTTTGGCAAAGACGGATCCACGCGTGTCTTTGCCACCCACGGCCGCTAGCCAGATGTGTCGAGATCCGACCGAGTAACATCGATGAAGGCAATTCTGAACGCGGCAGCGTTACTGGTCGGCCTCACTGTGGTTGCCGGCCTGATCGTCGTCTCGTACGTCGTGAGCGTAGGCCTGAGCGCGCGAGCACAGCCAGGCAGGGCCGAGGAATTTGTGGCCCGCACGGTTCGAGGCATGGCCGTCGCGCGACAGGCCCGTGGTCGGATGAATCCGATTGCCGAATCAAAAGAAGCCCTGGCCGATGGCCGCGGACACTTTGCGGATCACTGCGCCAGCTGCCACGCCAACGACGGCAGCGGCAATACCGAAATGGGGCGCAATCTGTTCCCCAAAGCGCCAGACATGCGTCAGGCGCGGACGCAGAATCTCTCCGACGGAGAGCTGTTCTGGATTATCGAAAACGGCGTTCGATTCACAGGGATGCCGGGCTGGGGAAACGGAACAGCGGCGGGAGAACGATCGAGCTGGCATCTCGTGCATTTCATCCGCCGACTTCCGAAGCTGACGCCGGAGGATATGGAGGAAATGGAGGCGCTCAACCCGAAACCACCCGCCGAAGTCCGACAACAGATCGAAGAGGAGCGATTTCTCCAAGGTGGCGAAGTCACTCCCGCGCGGCCGCCGTCACGAAGTCGCGAACATGCAGAGGAGAATAGTCATGAATAGGAAGGTCGTCGTTGGGCTCGTACTCGTTGTCGCCTTGACGATTCCTGCGGTTGTCCATGCCCACGAAGGCCACACACACAAAGTGATGGGCACCGTCTCCACGGTCACCGACACGCAAGTGGAGGTGAAAACGACAGACGGCAAGACAGTAGCCATCGCGCTGGACGCGAAGACCGTGTATCGGCAAGGCAAGGCCAAGGTCGACGCCAAGGCGCTGAAGGTTGGCGAACGCGTGGTCGTTGAAGCGGAAGGCGACAAGACCATGACGGCTAAGACGGTCCAGCTGGCGGCGGCTCCGGCGCGTTGAGCAGCGTTCCTCCGGGCCTGGCCGGCCTCAGGGAACTCACTATGTCTACCGTCCAACGCTCAGTGGCGCCAACCAAGGTCGTCGACCCGGTCTGCGGGATGACTGTCTCGACAGATAAGGCGGCGGGACAGGTCACGCACGAAGGACGCACGTACTACTTCTGTGGCAAGGGCTGCATGAAGCGGTTCAGCGAGGAACCGTCTCGGTTCGTCGAGCCTCGGCCGGCCGTTGAGCCTGTTCCCGCGAGGTCCGACGCCGAGTACACGTGCCCAATGCACCCGGAGGTGAGGCAGAAGGGACCCGGCTCGTGCCCGATCTGCGGCATGGCGCTCGAGCCCGTCGCTGTCACGCTCGACGATCACCCGAACGAAGAGCTCAACGACATGACACGCCGGTTCCGCGTGTCGTTGATCCTCACCGCGCCGATCCTTGCCTTCATGGCCTCCGACTTTCTCCCAGGACAGCCAATACAGCGGCTCCTGACGCATCGAGCACTGAACTGGGTGGAGCTTGCGCTGGCAACGCCCGTCGTGCTCTGGGGCGGATGGCCGTTTTTCCAACGCGGTTGGGCCTCGGTCGTGACGCGCCATCTGAACATGTTCACGCTCATCGGCCTGGGCGTGGGCGCCGCGTACGCCTTTAGCGTCGTCGCGACGCTTGCGCCGAATTTCTTTCCCGCTTCGTTCCGCATGGCCGGTCAGGTTGGGGTGTATTTCGAGCCGGCGGCGGTCATCGTCGTCCTCGTGCTGCTCGGTCAGGTTCTCGAGCTCCGCGCACGCGCGGGGACGAGCGCCGCGATCAGAAACCTGCTCGGTCTCGCACCGAAAACGGCGAGGCGTGTCGAAAGCGATGGAACAGAGCGCGACATCCCGCTCGAACACGTCCACGTGAGCGACCGGCTCAGGGTCCGCCCCGGCGAGCGCATTCCAGTTGATGGTGTCGTCCTGGACGGCACGACAAGCGTAGACGAGTCGATGGTGACCGGTGAGCCGATTCCGGTTGAAAAGGTGTTGGCGAGCACGGTGACCGGTGGCACGGTAAACGGCACTGGCACGTTTGTCATGAAAGCGCAGCGCGTTGGCAGCGACACGTTGCTGGCGCAGATCGTACGGCTGGTCAGCGAGGCACAACGCTCGCGGGCACCGATTCAGCGCCTCGCGGACACGGTGTCTGGATGGTTTGTTCCGCTCGTCATCGCCGTCGCGGTCACCACGTTCTTCGTGTGGGCACTCTACGGACCGGAGCCGAGGTTCGCCCATGCGCTCGTCAACGCCGTCGCGGTGCTGATCATTGCGTGCCCGTGTGCGCTGGGCTTGGCGACGCCCATGTCCATCATGGTGGGCACTGGCCGTGGTGCGGAATTGGGCGTGCTCGTGCGGAATGCCGAAGCACTCGAGGTCTTCGAGCGAATCACGACGATCGTCGTCGATAAGACTGGAACGCTGACCGAGGGCAGGCCCACGCTCACGACCGTCGCGCCGACGGGTAGCGTGGACGAGCGCGAGCTGCTACGGATCGCCGCGAGTCTCGAGAAGGTCAGCGAGCATCCACTCGCTGCGGCAATCGTCGGCGGAGCACGCGAGAGACAGATCGAGCTTGCGGAGGTCACTGGTTTTCAATCGGTCACGGGCAAAGGCGTCATCGGGACCGTCGATGGGAAACGCGTCGCGATTGGTAACGTGAAGCATCTGGAGGCCCTTTCGATCGAATCAGGACCTGTGCGGGGCCTGGCCGACCGACTCCGACTCAAAGGCGAGACGGTCATGTTCGTTGCTATCGATGGCAACGTCGCCGGGCTCGTGGGCGTCGCCGATCCGATCAAGGCCAGCACTCTGGAGGCCATCCGTTCTCTCCACGCGGAAGGTATGCGCGTGGTCATGCTCACGGGTGACAACAAGACGACAGCGGACGCGGTGGCACGCTCCATCGGCATCGACCATGTCGAAGCCGATGTGCTGCCGGAGCGGAAGGCGGAGATCGTGCGGGCGTTGCAGCACAAGGGCGAGCGGGTTGCCATGGCTGGCGACGGCATCAACGACGCGCCCGCCCTCGCGCAGGCTGACGTTGGGATCGCCATGGGCACCGGAACTGACATCGCGATGGAGAGCGCCGGCGTAACGCTGGTCAAGGGCGACCTGAGGGGCATTGTCCGCGCACGGCGCTTGAGCCGCGCAACCATGCGCAACATCCGCCAGAATCTGTTTTTTGCGTTCATCTACAACGCACTCGGCGTTCCCGTGGCCGCTGGAGTCCTTTACCCCGTGTTTGGCATCTTGCTCAGCCCCGTGATTGCGAGCGCTGCCATGACGTTCAGTTCCGTGTCGGTCATTGGCAACGCACTCCGATTGCGCCGGGCAAGTTCGTGAGCGCCATTCCTGAAGTAATCTTCAGGTTTCTTACCTTGACTCGCGCTCGAGGCACGCAAACAATGGGTGCAGTGCTTCGCAAGGTGATCGCGGGTGCGACGGCGGCTCTGCTACCGCTCGGGGCGTTTTCTGCGCTGTTCGTGCACGCACACCTCGACGATCACAATACGTCCCACCATCACGGCCACGAGATCCACGCCCACCTGTTCGAACACGACGAACCGCCCGCGCGACCGCACAACGGAACGGTTATCGATCACGAAGACGATGCCGATCGAGCGGTGGCGATGCAGGTGTTCGTTGCGGTATCGCCGGGCGTACAGATCGCACCGGTGCTTCCAGCGGCGCCGTTCCTGATTCTTGCTCAGTGGACGCCCGCTCCCCGTCCGATGCCACGGGTCAGTCATGGCCATGACCCGCCGATTATCACTCCCCTTGCGCCCCGCCCCCCTCCCGCACGCGTCATCTGACGTGTTCTGACGGGCTCGCCCGTCGTTTGTCTTCTTTCAGCCAATCGAGGTTATATGCGTGCGCTTTTCGTGAGCGCCATGCTGGCGGTCCTTCTTGCACCGTACGGCGTGAGCGCCCAATCGCTTCCATCTGAGTTGAGGTTGACCGAGTCCGATGCCGTGTCGCGGCTCTCGGCCGGCAGTCCCCGTGTGCGGGCGCTCCGCGCACCGGTTGACGTAGCCCGCGTCGATGTTTTGTCGGCCGGCCGTTGGCCCAATCCACGCGTGAACTGGGATCGTCAGTCAGTCGCTGGAGTCACCGAACACCTGTTTACGGTGTCGCAGGTCCTTCCGATCACCGGCCGACGAGACTTGGACGTGCAGGCTGCGTCGATGAGGGTCGAGGCCAGCTCCAGCCGAATCGACGATGAGACGCGGCGGCTCAGGGCCGATTTGCGGCTCGCGTTCGCAGAGCTCGAGGCCGCGCAGATTCGAGAGCGTGAATTGAGCGCGTCGCGCGACCGCCTCCGAGGGTTCGCCGAAGTACTCGCCAAACGCGAGGCCGAGGGCGATACGGCTGGATTCGATCGGCTCCGCGCCGAGCGCGAGGTGCTCGATGTCGAAGCTGACCTGGTCATTGCGACAACCGAACGCGTCAAGGCGCAGGCACTGCTCGGGGCCTTTCTCGAAGGCGTAACCGACCCGTCTCGGATCGTCGCGGTTGCTCGCTCGACACCGTCCGCAGGGGTGCCGTCGGTAGACGCCCTCATGGAGCAGGCGGAAGCGAGTCGCGGCGAGCTCGTGGCCTTTCGAAAGGACATTGAAGCCGCCAGATTATCCGAACGCGCGGCGCATCGCAGGCTTGTGCCAGAGCCCGAAATCTTCGTGGGGACCAAATCCTCAACAGCCAGTGGGGGCGTGTTGGGGAGCGTTGTCACCATCGGTGGCGGGGACGTGGGGCCAGTCATCGCCGTCCACGCGACGATCCCGCTCTTCGACCGAGCGGGCCCAGAGCGTGCGCTCGCCGTCGCGAGCGTGGCTCAGGCCGACGCGCATGCGATGTCCTTTCGCATCGTCCTACGCGGCCAGGTTGCCGCTCTTCATGCTGCGGTGACTCAACGACGCGAGGCGGCCGAGCGCTATCGCGCGCGGGCGGTCGGAGGCGCCGCGCAGATCGAGCGCATCGCCCAGGTCAGCTACGACGCAGGAGAACGCGGCATTCTCGAATTACTGGACGCGTATCGCATCGGGGCTTCGGCCCGCGTGCGTCAGGCCACGCTCGACCTCGTCGTGCGACAGGCTGAGATTGAACTGGAGTTCGCCACCGGCTGGGAGAGCCCGCTATGACCGTCAAGAGTTCATCGACGTGCGCCGCACTCGTCGTGGTTGCGTGCCTGACCGGTTGCGCCAGGCAGGGCGACGCGGTGCAGGGCAACAAAGCCGAGCTGACCACACTGGACGTGACGCACTGGACAGAGAAGACTGAGCTGTTCATGGAGTACCCGCCACTCGTGGCGGGGGGAGCAGCGCTCTTCGCCGTGCACCTCACCCGCCTCGGGGATTTCAAGGCCTTGGATGCTGGTCGTCCTCGCCTCGAGTTCATGCCGTCATCAGGGGGAACGTTAACAAGCATCTCGGGCCCCCCGGCGCCATCGAGACCCGGGGTATTTCGGGTTCAGGGTGCGCTACCCGCGGCCGGGCAGTATCGGTGGGCTCTCATTCTTGACGCACCGGGCCTATCGGATCGTCATGACCTGGGGACTGTCAGCGTGTTCCCGGATTTGGCTGCGGCACTCGCTGGGGCCGAGACGCAGCCGGCGAATAACGCGGCGACAGTCTCATATTTGAAGGAGCAGCAATGGACCAACGACTTCGCCACCGCGCTCGTTGGCGAGTCGGAGCTGCGCACAACCTTGCGAGTCCCCGCCGCGATCGAGCCTCTCACGGGAGGGGAAGCCATCGTCACCGCTCCCGCTCACGGCAGGTTTGCCGCCGATTCGCTGCTTCCCGTGGGGTCACGGGTCGGCGCGGGCCAGGCACTTGGACGACTGGAGCCGCGACTCGCTGAGGGTGGCGAGGATCGCGCCACCATCGTGGCCGATCTCGCCGAAGCGCGGGCAACCGCAGAAGGCGCCCACGCAGAACTGGCGCGCGCCGAACGTCTACTCGCTGAACGCGCTGTCCCTGCTAGGCGAGTCGAGGACGCCCGCCGCGCCGTAAACGTCTCTGAGGCACGACTACACGCCGCGGAGGCGCGTCTCGAACAACGCGACGAGACGTTGCGCTCGGGAGGCGGCGTCGCGGCGGGGAATGCGTTCGTACTCCGGGCACCGATTGCGGGCCGCCTGACCGAAGTCTACGCGGCGCTTGGCGCTTCCTACGACGAGGACACGCCGCTCTTCCGTATCGTGCGCACCGATCGCGTGGAACTTCAGGCCCAGGTCCCCGCTGCTGACGCATTCCTGTCGCGCACAGTAGTCAAGATCGAGCTCGAGATTCCTGGGCGTGCCGAACCGATCGCGCTCGAACCCGAGCACATGCACGATGCGGGCGTTATCGATGCAAAGACGCGCGCACTCCAGGTGCAATTCGACGTGTCGAACTCCGATGGAAAGCTGCTCGTTGGCCAAACTGGCACAGCTGTTTTGTTCACCGGCACAGTCCAATCGATGACAGTCGTGCCGAGTGCCGCGGTGCTGATGGAAGCAGGGCGGCCGTACGTGTTCGTGCATACCTCAGGCGAGAGCTTCGCACGCCGTTTCATCGAAATCGGCGCGCATGAAGGGGACCGTGTGGGCGTCAAGTCAGGCGTGAAGCCAGGCGAGCGCGTCGTCACGCGCGGCGCCTACGAAGTGCAATTGGCGTCGGCCGCGAAAGGGCTGCCGGCCGAAGGACATGTCCATTGATGAACTCGTAGGGCGCGTCCTTTGGACGCGCCGGGCCGGTCCGGAAGGACCGGCCCCACGAGCAACTGGGGTGTGGGATGAAGCGACTGATTCAATGGTCAATCGAGCATCACTGGATGGTGCTCGCGATGTCGGTCCTGCTCGCGGCCGCAGGTGTATGGACCGCGCGAGACATGCCGGTCGACGTGTTCCCGGACCTGACGGCGCCCACGGTGACGATCCTGACGGAAGGCCACGGCATGGCCCCCGACGAGTTGGAGACGCTCGTGACGTTTCCAATCGAAGCCGCCATCAACGGCGCATCGGGCGTTCGACGCGTGCGGTCGGCAACGGCGGTCGGCATCGCCGTCGTGTGGGTCGAATTCGACTGGGGCTCCGATATCTTTGGCGCACGCCAGATCGTCGCGGAAAAGCTGGCGCTCGTAACCGGGACTCTCCCGCCGCAGGTCGAGCGGCCGATCCTGGCGCCCATCTCGTCGATCATGGGCGAGATTCTCTTCTTCGCGATCTCGTCGGACGAGGACGATCCGCTCGCGCTCCGAACGGTTGCCGATACGCTCGTGCGGCGCCGTCTCCTCGCCGTTGCCGGCGTGTCGCAGGTGACGCCCATCGGTGGAGCCGAGCGACAGTTTCAGGTCATTGCGCACCCGGACCAACTCCGAGCCAACAGTATCTCGGTCACCGAGCTCTTAGACGCCGTGCGCGGGGCCAGCCAGAACACCTCCGCCGGCATCTACATGGAGGGACCGCAGGAATACGTGCTGCAGACCATCGGCCGGGCGCGCACGCCAGAGGAAATTGGGGACAGCGTCATCGCCCTTCGCGGCGATCGGTCGGTGTTGGTGCGCGACATCGCGGACGTGCGCGAGGGCGCGGCCCTCAAACGTGGTGAAGGCTCGCGGAGCGGCAAGCCGGCAGTCATCGTTGGAGTGCAGAAGCAGCCTGGTGCGAACACGATCGAGCTGACGGCGCGACTCGATGAACAACTGGACGCCCTCCAGCAAGAACTGCCGCCCGGCATGACGATCGACCGCCGCATCTTCAGGCAGTCAGACTTCATCGAGGTCGCGGTCGACAACGTCATCAATGCCCTTCGCGATGGCGGTCTGCTGGTCGTCGTGATTGTGGTGCTCTTTCTTGCCAACATGCGGGCTGCCGCGATCACCCTCACCGCGATGCCGTTGTCGTTGGCGGCCGCCGTGCTCGCTTTGCGCGCATCCGGCGCGACCATCAATACGATGACACTCGGGGGCATGGCCATCGCGATCGGAGCCCTCGTGGACGATGCCATCATCGACGTTGAAAACGTGGTCCGGCGCTTGCGGGAGAATGCGACCAGACCGCCCGCCGAGCAGCGCTCAACTGCAGTAATCGTCCGCGATGCGACTCTCGAAATCCGCACGTCAATCGTCTTTGCTACCGTCATCATCGTCCTGGTCTTTCTGCCGATTTTTGGTCTGTCGGGGGTCGAAGGTCGATTGCTGACGCCGCTGGCGTTCGCCTACATCGTGGCGCTGTTGGCGTCGTTAGGCGTCGCGATCGTCGTCACGCCCGCGCTCAGCTTTGCATTTCTACCCAATGCGCGATCGATTCTGACTGGGCATGACGGCTGGCTGGCCCGCACGCTCAAGGCGCGCTTTGCCAAGGATCTGCCGAAAGCGCTCGATCGTCCCTCGCTCGTCATGGCGACATCTGCGCTGTTGCTCATTGTTGCCGGTGCGGCCATCTCTCGAATGGGCTCGGCCTTTCTTCCGGAGTTTCACGAAGGTTCGCTGACTGTTCAGGCGAATACATTGCCTGGGACGTCTCTGCCCAAATCTGATGAGATTGGACGGCGTGTCGAACGGATCCTGCTGGCGCAGCCCGAGGTGGTGGCAACGGCGCGGCGAACCGGCCGGGCAGAGTATGACGAACATGTGCAGGGTGTCGAAGCCGCCGAAATCGACGTGGGCCTACGCGAGACTGGCCGCCCGCGGGCCGAACTGCTCGCGGACCTTCGACGTGGCTTTTCGACGCTGCCTGGGACGAATGTGACGATCGGTCAGCCGATCTCGCACCGCATCGACCACATGCTGTCGGGCACGCGCGCCAATATTGCCGTGAAAGTGTTCGGCGACGATCTGCTCACGCTCCGCCGTCTGGGTGAACACGTGCGCGACGTCGTGGCGGCCGTCTCTGGCGCCGTGGATGTGTCGCTCGAGCAGCAGATGAATGTGCCGTTCGTGCGGTTCGTGTTGAATCGCCAGGCCATCGCCCGGTACGGGCTGCGCGCCGATGAGGTGGCCGAGGCCGTAGAAACGAGCTTTGCCGGGACGACGGTGGGGCGGATTTTCGACCGCGCCACGGCATTCGACCTCGTTGTGAAATTTGACCCGGCCTCGCAGGCGGATTTCGACCGTTTGGGAGATCTGCCGATCGACACACCTAGCGGCGGTCCGGTGCCCGTTCGACTGCTCGCGGACGTGCGACGGGAAGAAGGTCCCAACATGATCTTGCGGGAAAATGTGCAGCGCCGGATTGTCATCTCGAGCAACGTCGCCGGTCGCGATCTCGGCAGCGTCGTCGAGGACATTCGATCGGCGGTTGCGCGGGCGGTGCCCATGCCGGTTGGATACCGTGTGGAGTATGGTGGGCAGTTCGAAAGCGAGCAGAGCGCGTCACGGCGGCTGATGATCCTGGGCATCGGGGTGATCGCGGGTCTGTTCATGCTCCTCGTGCTGGCTTTTGGCCGTCCGCGAGATGCCCTGCTCATCATGCTCAACCTGCCGCTAGCCCTCATCGGGGGTGTCGTAGGCGTATTTTTCGCGGGGGGCGTCCTGAGCGTCGCGTCGATGATTGGCTTCATCACGCTCTTCGGCATTGCGACGCGCAACGGCATCATGCTCGTCTCGCATATTCATCACTTGATCGAAGAGGAGGGTGTCACCGATTTCCGTGAAGCCGTCGAACGCGGGGCGCGCGAGCGGCTCATCCCGATCCTCATGACCGCTATGGCCGCCGGCCTGGCGTTGATTCCGCTCGCTCTTGGGGGCGGGAAAGCAGGTAGCGAAATTCAAACGCCGATGGCGATCGTGATCCTTTGCGGACTGATGACGTCAACGCTCTTGAACATGGTCGTCGTCCCAACGATGTATTTGCGGTACGGGCGTTTTGGCTCTCATGCAACGAGCTCAAAGAATGAGACAAATCTCGAAGCCAATTCGGATACAGCCAGAAATTCTGAATACAGATTGGAAGAAACACCGCCACCATGAAGAGAGACGAGACGCTCAGGCCACGCCAGAAATGCGCGTCAAATTCTGTCTTAGCAGAAACATCATTGTTGGCATAGGCGAGGGTGGATCCGACGGCGAAGACCAGCGGATATCAGGTTGAACCATGATTTCACCCCCTGGGCTGGGCCGCTCTGCGCAGCCTCCGGCGCAGACCGTGTAGTGTACGCGTCAGGTCCCGGTGTGCGAAGCGACCTGGCCAGAACGGCGATCCAGGACGAAACCGGCTCTAGAATCGACTGAGAGACATTCTCACATGCGAATCATTCATTGGTTCTTCCTCGTCAGCGTCGCGCTCTTTGTGTCGGGCATCGGGTTCGTCGTGGCCGGAGCGCGTACCACGCAGCAGGCCGCTCCGGCTGAAGCCCCGGCCATGACGCCGGTGGCGAGCGTGAAACAGATCATGAACGGCATCGTCGCGCCTGGGGCAAAGGCCGTGTTCGAGTCGGTCGGGACGATTGTGTCGGCCGCCGGCATCGAAGAGCGAAGGCCCCAAAACGATGCAGAGTGGGCCGCCCTGGGAGACAGCGCTGCCGCTCTCGTCGAGTCGGGCAATCTGCTCGTGATAGGCGATCGCGCCGTGGACCAGGGAGATTGGGTGAAGATGTCGAAGGCGCTTTCGGACGCCAGCATGATGGCCCTCAAGGCCGCCGAGGCCAAGAACGCCGACGGCATCTTGGAAGCTGGTTCGATCATCAACACCTCGTGTGACAACTGCCATCAACGGTACCAGCGGAATTGAGGGGTCCCAGTTCTGGCGCGAAACGGGACGGAGTGGACTGATGGGTATCAGAAACAATTCACTACTGACGGCTGGCCTCGCGGTGCTTCTGATCGCAGGGTTGGGCGGGGCTGTTAGCGCGCATGGGGTGTCGGGCAAGGATGCGGTGTTCCTGCAAGGCCTGCAGGGACAGGCGATCGGTCCGCTCATGTATCTGGGCGCGAAACACATGGTGACCGGCTACGACCATCTACTCTTCCTGGTCGGCGTCATTTTCTTTCTTTACCGGCTGAAGGACGTTGTTCAGTACGTCAGCCTCTTCACCATCGGGCACAGCGTAACGCTGCTCGTCGGAGTGCTTGGTGGCCTACGCGCGGACCCATACATCATCGATGCGGTCATCGGTTTTTCAGTTGTGTACAAGGCGTTTGAGAACATGGACGGGTTCAAGCGCTTCCTCGGCTTTCAGCCCAACACGCGATTGGCGGTGCTTGTCTTCGGCCTGTTCCACGGATTTGGCCTCGCCACGAAGCTTCAGGAGTTTGCGCTGTCGCAGAACGGTCTCGTGGCGAACATCGTGAGCTTCAACGTCGGCGTGGAGATCGGGCAGGGACTCGCATTGACGGCCATCCTCATTGCGTTGAGCTATTGGCGCACGCGGAATGACTTTCTGCGCCATGCGTTCGTGACCAACGCCGTCGTGATGGCGTGTGGCTTTCTCCTGGTGGGCTATCAGCTATCTGGATACTTCCTCTCTGTGTGATGACCATGACAACAGGACCCAATCAAACGATTGAAGCCAGACAGCGGATCGCCCTCGCGGCCGGGGCCGCGTTGCTCTCGGCGGGGTTGATCCTCGTGATGTTCGTCCTGCCGGCGGAATACGGCGTTGATCCGCTTGGAACGGGCGCGAAGGTGGGACTCGTGGAGCTTGGCGTCACGGGGCAGCAAGTCGAAGCACTGAGCGCCGCGGCAGCGACGGGAACAAGCCAAGCTCCCATCATCGTCTCGCAGGAGAAGGCCTTCCAGGACGAGACGGTGGACTTCAAGGTTGGGCCCCGTCAGGGCATGGAATACAAGTATCGCCTCGACAAGGGCGAAGCCCTGCTCTACTCCTGGAAGGCCACGGCTCCAGTGAGCTACGAGCTACACGCGGAGCCGGACGGAGCGCCGCGCGGGTACGCGCAGAGCTACGAAAAGGGTGAAGGGAGACGCGAGGCCTCAGGCACCCTCACGGCTCCATTCCCGGGTATTCACGGATGGTTCTGGGAGAACACTGGCGATCAGGAGGTGACTGTGACGCTCACGGCCGCGGGCTTCTACAACCTCTCCCATGAATTTCGCGATGGGGCTCCCACGAAGAACAAAGTGTTCCAGGACAAGAAATGAGATGACGTCGGGCGACATGTGGTACGGACACATTCTTGGCCGACCGGTTCGGTTGGCGCCAAAAACTTCCCCGCTGGAACGGCCCAGCTAAATCAGTTAAACGTGACGGTGTGGTCGTGCGCCTGGTCGTTGGTTGACTGCTTGGCCACTCGTTGACTGGCACCGATCTGCGTCACCTCGGCCTGCGTCAGGGCCACTGTATGAGTGTGGTCGGCGGTTCCGCGGATGTTCAACGAAATGCTGTTCGCGGCGGTGATCTGCGCGGCCGTGATGACAGCCGAATGGCCGTGGTTGGCGCTGACGCTGCCGGACTTGTCTCCTGGCTGCAGCGACGGTCCAGTCGGAGAATCGCTTCCCCCGCATCCCGTAATGGTAATGGTGGCGCCGGCAAGTATCGCAAGCGCCCACTCGAGCGTGAACTCGCGCCTCGTGACAAAGTTCTCGTTGGACATGTCCGATCCTCCGCTCCGAGGCGTATCAGGAAGCGTGCCAGGATGAACAGGTTCGGACCGTTGGAACAACCTCGTAAACTGACGCGATGAGAAACGAAAGACGAAACCCCACAAACGAAACACGAGAAAAGAGGTCCATGTGAAAGCGGTTCGCATACACGAGTACGGGGGAGCCGAGATGCTGCGGTACGACAACGTCGATGTACCGACGCCCGCCGCCGGTCAAGCCCTCGTCGAGATCAAGGCGTCGGGTCTGAACTTCATCGACATCAATTTTCGCGCGGGACGACAGAAAGCGCCGTCTCTGCCGTTTACGGTTGGGATGGAGGCGGCCGGGATCGTGAGCGCCGTCGGCCCCGACGTGGCCGACCTGAAGGTCGGAGACCGTGTGGCCTACACGATGGTGCTTGGGACGTATGCCGAGTATCAGGTCGTGCCCGTCTCGAGGCTCGTCCCGCTGCCCGCCGGGATTACCTTTCAGGATGGGGCGGCGACCATGCTCCAAGGCACGACCGCGCACTACCTCACACACAGCACCTTCCCGCTCAAGCCCGGCGACACGGCCCTCGTACACGCTGCCGCCGGCGGCGTTGGGTTGCTCATCACACAGCTTGCACGAAAGCGCGGCGCACGAGTCATCGCCACGGCCGGCACCGAGGCCAAAGCCCAACTGGCCCGCGAGGCCGGAGCCCACGAGGTCATCCTCTACACGTCGCAGGACTTCGAGGCCGAGACGAAACGCCTGACGGACGGTCGGGGTGTCGACGTCGTCTACGACTCCGTTGGTCGAGATACGTTCGACAAGAGTTTGAACTGTCTTCGGGCACGCGGGCTTCTGGCGCTCTTTGGCTTCTCGAGCGGCCCCGTCGCACCGTTCGATCCCGCGGTCCTCGGCGCCAAGGGATCTCTTTTTCTCACGCGGCCAGGATTGATCCAGCACATCGCCACGAGAGAAGAACTGCTGATGCGAACGAGCGACCTCTTTACGTGGATCGCTGCGGGTGAGTTGAAGCTGCGGATTGAGAAGGTGTTTCCACTCGCCGACGCGGCCAAGGCGCATCAGGACCTCGAGGCACGCCGGACGACGGGCAAGGTGTTGTTGCAACCGTAGACTCAAGGCTCAGGGCTCGGGGCTTAGGAACCCCTTGAGCCTTGAGCCCTAAGCCCTAGGCCATGAGCCCTGAGCCCTGAGCCCTGAGCCTTCCTGTCAGCGCAGCCGCACCCGGATCGTACCGAGAACGTTGATCGGCTCGCCTGGATACATCTGCGTGTCGTAGAGCGACGAGGCGAAATACTTCGTGTCGGTCAGGTTGTTGATGTTGACCGCGTACTCGATCGAGCGGCGAGAATACCGAACCGCTGCGTTCAGCAGTCCGTAGCCGTCGATCTTGAAGACGTTGAGGCGTTCCCCGAACTGGCTGCTGAGCGCACGCACACCCACACTGAGGCCCAGCCCGCTCGGCCAGTCGTACGCCGTCCAGACGTTGAACGTGTGGCGGGGAGCGAAGACGGGGGTGAGTCCCGCGAGATTGGTCGTAGCGTTCACGAAATAGTCGCCGTTTTCAGCGTGTGTGAACGCATAGCCTCCGTTAATCCTCCAATTCGACACGGGAGTCGTCAAAAGGTCGGCTTCGAAGCCTTTCGACGATACCTCGCTCGCCTGATCGAAAAAACCTCCGGGACGTGAGAACGGGATGTTCTTCCGCACCTGGTAGTAAACGGCCGTATTGAGATCGACGCGGCCACCGGCCATGTGAAAGCGCTGGCCAAACTCGACTTGTTGGCCTGTTATCGGATCGAGTGTCGTGCCGTCTGGTTGGGCGTCCTGGAGCGGAAGAAACGACGACGCATACGACGCGTACAGGTCGACTCGCGGGGCTGGCTGATACACGAGCCCCAGTCTGCCGGTGAACGCCTCGGTCTCACGCCTGCGCTCCGCGCCAGGTGTCTGCACACCGTTGTTGATGAGCGTGTCGAAGCGATGGTGCCGGTAGATGTCGAACCGCCCGCCAGCCAGCGCTTTGACTTTCGGACCGAGGGTGAACAGGTCCTGGAAGAAGAACGCGTTGTTCTTGTCGTTGAACGAGCGGATTCGTGCGATCGGCGGGTCGATTTCCTCCTGCGTTTCGACGGGGTTGAACAGGTCGATGTACTCCGCTTCGGCAACGCCGCCACCGGCAATGGTATCGGAATGATTCTTGTACCGCTGTCCTTCCCAACCCGCGACGATGTTCTGCTCGAGGCCGCGGGTCACGTGCGCCGTGAATTCGGCGATATTCGTTAACGGCCGCCGGTGATGCTTGAACTGCAGGAACTCGCGGTACACGTCGCTCCCCTGCTCGACGAACAGGTACTCCATGATGAAGTACTCGTCGTTGAGGTGTCTGTAGCTCAGTGTGTTGCGGAAACCGATCGAGTTGTTGAACTGGCGCGCGTACGTGATCTGGAAGTTGTTGTCGTACGACGTTGCCTGGTCCTGGGGGGTCCGGTAGTTCCGGTCGCGCGGCACGTCGGGGAAGACGCTTTCCGGTAACGCGCTGCCGAAGTCGGTGTTGAGGAGAGGGATGCCAGCGTCGCCCGAAAAGCGATCGCGGTTGAACGTGTAGTACACGTTGACCTGATCGTTCTGCCCGATGCGCCACGCAAGCGACGGCGTGAAGCTCGTGCGCGTCGTATCGTTGTGGCGGTAGCCCTCCTTGCTCTCCGCCCCGACGTCGAGACGATAGAGCACTGCATCCGAGGACAGCCGGCCGGTGGCGCCGAAAGTACCGCGCCCCAGTTTCCAGCTGCCCGCGGCCGCTGTGAAGTCGTACCCAGGCTGGGGAGACGGTTTCTTGCGAATCAGGTTGACCGTCGCGCCGAGTGCTCCGCCGCCGTAAAGCGCCGAGGCCGGTCCCTTCAACACCTCGATCCGTTCGATGTTCGTCAACTGCGTGTTGATGCGGTTGGTGCTTTCATTCCGAACGCCGTCGACCAACTGAGCAGCCGTCGGCGGGAACAGGTCGAGAAAGCCGCGGAATGTGTAGCCTTCGTAGATGCCGTATTGCGTGAACGGGTTGACGCCGGTCACATTCTGCAACGCGCCAACGAGATCGTTGACGGCCTGCTCACGAATTAGGTGCTCTGGCACGGTGTGCACCGTCATGGGAACGTCACGAAGTGGAAGGTTCGTCTTGCCGGTTGTCACCGTCCCGGTCATTGCGCCTTGCACGGTGACGTCCTCGGTAATCCCGGCCAACTCCAAGGCAACAGTCAATGGAACTGGCGCCGTGCCAACGGTGACTGACTGGGTCGCGGTGCTGAACCCGGGCGCAAGCACGAGCAACTCATACGTGCCTGCCGGGACTGACGTGAATGCGAAGGTCCCATCCGCGGCGGATCGCGTGGACCTGGTCGATTGCCCCGCGCTCAAGAGCACGTCCGCGCCGGTCACCAAAGCGCCTTGCGGATCGACCACGCGTCCGGTGAGAGATGCGGTTTGCGCCAACGCGGACGCGCAGACGAGGAGCAGGCTGATCGCCGCAGCCAGCGTAACTCTGACAGTGTGCATAGGTCGGACACCTCTTATGAAGAATGAAACGCTCGGGGACTCTAGCCCGAGCATGGGTGCCCAGCACCTGAAGACTTCCTGAATTCTTCGTCAGGTTGACGATTCCGGCGAGGTGAGGGAAATTGTAGGGCCCTCGGTTGCTGTGCCCGGGGTCAGATCTTGATCGTGCGGCGGGTGAAGGAGGTGGTGGCGTGAGTCTGAACAATCGCTGGTTCCAGCTGTGTGCGTCGCTCGTCGCGATGATCATGATCGCGAACCTGCAGTATGCCTGGACACTCTTCGTCCAGCCGCTCCAAGAAGCGACGAAGTGGAAGCTGTCGGATATTCAGGGGGCGTTCGCGCTCTTCATCTTGTTTCAGACCTGGGTGCAGCCGCTGGACGGCTGGCTCATCGATCGGTTCGGCCCGCGCGGGTTCATCAGCGTCGCGGGACTGTTGTGCGGCCTGGGTTGGGCGGGGTTGGGCTACGCCACCACGCTGCCAATGCTGTACACGATGTACTGCATCGCGGGCATCGGCGCGGCATTCGTCTACAGCGGGTCTATCGGCTCGGCGCTGAAGTGGTTCAAGGAACGCCGCGGCCTGGCGTCGGGGATCATGGCGGCGGGCTTCGGCGGCGGCACGGCACTGTTCATCCCGTTTATCTCCTCGATGATCGCCTCGAGTGGATATCAGTCGACGTTCATCGCCACGGGCGTGCTGCAGGGAATCGTGATCATGATCGTTGCGCAGTTCCTGAGACATCCGCCGGCTCAGCCTGCCGCGGCGCAAGCAGCGGCCGCCGTTGGTGCATCGCAACTGGGGCGGAGACAGTTCACGACAGCCGAGATGCTGCGCACTCCACAGTTCTATGTGATGTACCTGATGTTCATCTTGATGGCGACTGGCGGACTCCTGGTCACGGCCAACGCCGGAAAGATGGCTCAGTCGTGGGGCCTCACCACCGCTGCTCTGACGCTGGCCGCAACCCTCAGTCCCTTGGCCAATGGTGGCAGTCGGATCTTCTGGGGCTGGGCATCGGATCGCCTCGGCAGGGAAACAACCATGGTCATCGCGTTTCTCTTGCAGGCCGTGTGCTTGTTCCTGGTCGTCGCGGTTGGGCAGATCTCTGGCGCCTGGTTTGCGTTCACGCTTGTGCTCGTATATTTCACGTGGGGTGAGATCTATTCGCTCTTCCCGGCCACATCGGGCGACTACTTCGGCACGAGGCACGCGACGTCAAACTACAGCGTGTTGTACACCGCCAAAGGCGTGGCCGCGATCATCGGTGGTTGGGTTGGCGCGCTGCTGTACGAACAGTCTGGCAGCTGGGCGATGGGGTTCTACGGAAGCGCAGTGATGGCGCTCGTCGCGGCGGGCATGGCGATCGGACTTCGCGCATCAAGGGAGACGGCGAAGGCCAACGCGGCGGCGATGCACGCGGCAGTAACGGCGAACCGGTGAACCGAAGAACCTGGTTCTCAGGTGCTCCCGTGCTCAGGTGCTCAGGTTCGGGTTCTTGGGTTCACCGGTTCTTGGGTTCATTGGCGGCTGAACCCGAAGCACCTGAGAACGGGAACCCAAGCACCCAAGCACCTGAGCACCTGAGAACCGTTCTGTTCACCATCGGCTCTAGCGTGGTGCTCGGCCGGTGAGCTTCAGAAACATCTGGTTCTCATGACAGATGAATTCGATCGGCTGCGAGCCATCGGCCACAATCCGCTGGTCGATTCTGACCGTAAAGGGCCTGGTATAGGCCTTCGGATCGTCGACTGTGAGTTCAATGTCTAGCTGTCCGTAATTCACACGCCGGAACCGCTCGGTCACCTTCATCGCCTCTGTATATGGGCTGCCTCTGTGGTCGAGCCAACCATCGCCGTGGAAATTATTCGACTCGACCACGAGCCTGTCATCTTCCCATCGTCCGACGGAGTACCCGTGCCAATACGGCTGCGGCTCCCCCTGGGGAGGGAGAGTTCGGCCGTCGGTGTAGATCGTGCGAAGGCCGTAGTTCGACTCGTAGATGATCAGAATCTGTTCCGGCGTCTGTACGACCTTTAACGGCTGCGGATCGATGTGGTATTGAAGCGGACCTTGAGGGAGGCATAGCCCATCCGGGTCGTTCAAGCCATCCTCCGCGGCGCGTTTTCTCTGGAGTTCCGCCGCCCAAGGTTGGAACGGCAACCCGCCTTTGAATCCCGCGCCGGCGTTGCCGCCCCTCACCAGCGGAGGCCGGCCGGGTGGTGGGCCGTTCGGCTCGGGATCCTCTTGCCTCATCCAAACGCCCGACAAGTCCGGTCTGCCATCGGCAGTTCGCGGTGCACGAGCCGTGAGGTCCGGCTTGCCGTCAGAACACCAGCGGCGCCTCAGGAATCGCCGCGCCGTCGTGCCGCGGCTCCGACGCACCGAAGTGCACACCCGACCCATCGCTCATCACAGCTTGTCCGTAGCCGAACGTTCCGGTTCGCGGGGGCACGGAGATGACGTCGTGCCCCATCGCCGCGAGCTGCAGCCTGACCGACGGGGCCACGAGCTCTTCCACGAATACATCACTGCCCTCGAACGAGACCTTGCTAAAGCGTCCCGCTTCGAGCGCTTGTTGAATGTCCAAGCCGTAGTCGGCAACGTGAGCGACAAACTGGGCGTGGGCCTGGGCTTGATTGAACCCACCCATGATGCCAAACCCGATCCTGACGTCGCCCTTCTGCATGAACCCGGGAATGATCGTGTGAAGGGGACGCTTACGCGGCGCGAGCACGTTGGGATGCCCTTCCTCGAGCGTGAAGAGCGCTCCGCGATTGTGAAGCGCGAAGCCTGCCCCGCTCGGAACGATGCCGCTGCCGAACGGCTCATAGATGCTTTGAATCAACGACGCGATGTTGCCGTCCTTGTCGATCGCGGAGAGGTAGATTGTGTCGCCGCCGGTCGAGTTGGTCAGGCCGTCCAGCACTGAGGGCTCGACGGCGCTGGCTGCCTGTGTCGGATGAATCAGCCGGGCCCGCGTCGCGGCGCGTGCCTTACTCAACATCGCCGTCGTACCCGTCGCCCCGAACCGCGGATCGCCGACGTACCGCAGCATGTCGGCATAGGCGAGCTTCTTCGCTTCGATCATCACGTGCAAGGCTTGAGCGCTCTGAAACCCGTACTCGCCCAGCGGGAACTGCTCCATCAGGTCGAGCATGAGCAGCGCGGCGATTCCCTGTGTGTTCGGGGGCAGCTCGTAAACCGTCCAGCCTCGGTACGTCGTGAAGATGGGATCCACCCATTCGGGCAGGAACTCGCTGAGGTCACCGGCCGTCATCGTACCGCCCCGCTGCCGCGACGTCTCGAGAATCGAGTCACCAATAGGACCGCCGTAATACGCGCGCGACCCATCACGCGCGATGAGCCGCAGCGATTGAGCGAGCAAGGGATTCCTGAATACTTCACCCGCGCGCGGAGCGCGCCCATTCGGAAGGTACGTGGCTGACGCGTTCGCCTCGCCGGCGAGTTTGTCGCTCAACGCGTTCCACGCGTCGGCAATCACATCCGATACAGGAAAGCCGTCCTCGGCGTAGAAGATCGCCGGAGCGAGCAGCTCATTAAACGGCAGCTTGCCAAACCTCGTGCGCAAGGCATCCCAACCGGCGACGGCGCCGGGCACGGTGACGGTATGAATGCCGCTTGCCGGCATGTCGCTCATGCCGCGGGACTCGAGCAGCGCCGGCGTCAAGCGCTCTGGAGCCCATCCGCCGGAATTGAGGCCATGGAGCTGACCGTTCGCCGCTTCGTAGACGATGGCGAAGAGATCGCCGCCGATTCCGTTCATGTGGGGCTCGACGAGACCCATGACGGCGTTGGCGGCGATGGCGGCGTCCACAGCGTTGCCGCCACGTTCGAGCGCCTGGACACCTGCGCGCGCGGCCAACGGCTGACTTGCGGCGACAATGCCGTACTTCGTGGCGATTTTCGATCGGCCTGTGACAAGATTCATGCGCGTATACAGTACTTTTTGAATGGTTCGTGGGTTCTCAGGTGCTCAGGTGCTTAGGTTCTGGTTCATGGGTTCATGGGTTCATAGGTTCGTCGGTGCCAACCTCCCAAGAACACCGAACCCGAGAACCGGGACCCGAGCACCTGAGAACCCGAGAACCGGAACCTGAGCACCCGAGCACCCGAGAACCTGAGCACCCTTTGCAGCACTAGATTATGGGATCGCGAGCGATAGAGATTCGAGCCGGCCTGGAAACGGCCTATCAAGACGTCTTCACGCAAGAGGCCGTCGCGGCGTTAATAGCGCTGGCCCCGATCGACGCCGACCGGAAAGACGTAATGGCGGCTCGCATGACACGCCGGACGGAACGCGCACGAACGAAGCAGCGGATCGCCTTTCTCGATCCGCAGGCGTTGATTCCCAGGACGCAGATCAGAGTTCAAGACGCTCGCACCGGTAACTTCATCGGCAGCGAGATTCCCGCAGACCTGCAGCGACAGTGGATTCAGGGGACGGGCCCGGCCGCCAGGCCGAGCACGCCGATAGAGACGAGCATTCGCAACATCGCGTACGCACTCCTGTCGGGCGCGGACGGCTGGATGTTCGACGGCGAGGACGCGCTCGGTCAGGTGTCGACGATGTCGCTCGACAACCAGCGCAACCTCAAGCTTGCCATCCATCGCGACCCGATCTTCATACGCGTTGCCGCGCAAGTCGCAGCGGAGATGAACCAGTGGGCGCTCGGTTTCCTGAAACGCCAGATCATCGACGACTGGACGGCGCAGCTCGATTTCACGACAAAGATCTTCCGCGCGCGCGGACTGCACCTCGACGACAGACACGTGCGCCATGCAGACCGTAGCGGCTTCTCCGCGTCCGTCGTCGACACGACGCTCTACATCGTGAACAACCACCAGGCGTTACGACGATCCGGCGCCTCGCTTGCCCTGTATCTGCCGAAGATCCAAACGGCTGAAGAAGCGGCGTTGTGGAGCGATATTCTCACTGCCCTCGAGGGTCACCTCGGTCTTCCCGACGGCACCATCAAGGTCTACGTCCTCGTGGAGCAAATCGAGGCCTGCTTCCAGCTGATGGAAATCCGCGCTGCCCTCGGAAAGCACTTCGTCGGCTTCAATACGGGCCGTTGGGACTACATCAACAGCGTCTCTGACGCGATCGCGTGGGATCAAGAGTTCGTCAACCCGAACATCGATGCCATCACGATGACCTACGGCTACATGCGAAACTACGAGGATCGTGTGCGGCGCGCGGTCAACACGCCAGACCAGCTCGGGCACTGTGCACTTTGGCAGGGCGGGATGGAGCCCAACATCCCGGTCGGCTCGGAGACCGGTGTGGCGAGCGGGATGAAGAGGGCGATCGGCGGAGCCGAGCGTGAGCAGCGCGAAGGGGCCAGCGGCAAATGGGTCGCCCATTGGAAGATGGTTCACATCGTCAGACCGGTGTGGGAAAAGGTCGGACAGGCCAACCAACTCGGCCGTGCGTTTCCACGGCTCTCCTACGGGCCCGCTGACGCAGACGGTTTGATCCTTCTCGAGCCGGCTCCCCGGACCGTTCGAGGCGCTCGTGATCTTCTGAGCGTCGCGCTGCAGTACGGCAACGCCTTCGGACAGGGACTCCAGGCCGCGGCACTCAAGCCCGCGGACTTCTTCGGCAACGACGACGTGTTGTACCTGATGGAGGATATGGCTACCGGCGAGATCCGCCTCAGTATCCTCTGGGAGTGGCTGCACAAGAGCGCATCGTTGACGGCAGACGACGAGATCGGCGTGAAGGCCGGGGACCGCTTCACGACGGAACTGTGGTCGCGGCTCCTGGTCGAGGAGTACGACAAGCTCCTCAAGGCCAGCAACAGGGATGTCCATGACGTCTCGAAGCGAACGACATTGCCGATCGCCCGTGAAATCGTTGAAGCCTACGTCATGGACTCAGTCAAGCTGCCGTGGTACATCGATCTGCTGAACATCAATCTCGACAACCACGATCTCGCTGAAGCCAAGAGGCGGATACGTCTGTTGGCCGACACGTTTCGCAAGGACGGGACCAGGGTCACGGAGAATTTGGACTTCACGAGCCTGTCCACATAGGGCATGCAACCTGGACAGCAGTATCAATTAGTGCTAGCGTCCTGCCACACTCGCACCGAACGTTGTGAGGCACGCCCACGATGACCCGCCGCATCTTCGCCCAGCGCTCGGAGGGATCAAAATGTATAGGCCTTTTGTAGCCGCGCTGCTCGGTTTTGGGTGCGTGTGCTTGAGTAGTGAGCTGATGCTCGCGCACCACTCGGTCGTCGTCAACTTTGACCAGACCAAAACCACAGCGATCACCGGCAAGATCAAGGAAGTCGACATTCGAAACCCGCACTCCCAGATCACTCTCGAAGTTGCCAACCCTGAAGGTGGCGTCGTGGAATGGTTCATCGAATGGTCGGATAAGAACGCTCTGGTCCGCCGCAGCGTGCCCTACGATCTGCTCCACGTCGGCGATGAGGTGACGATCACCTTGAGCCCGAGCCGGCGCCTTCCGAATGTCGGATACTTCAACAGGGCCGTTCTCCCTGGCGGAAAAGTCCTTCGAGATTGTGGCTTTGCCGCGTTTCGACAGAGTGTCGCAAATTCTACGCCCATCACCTGTGGAGACTGAGCCATGAAGTGGACAGGATCCGGGAAACTGAGTTGGCAGCACGCCGCGGTGGTCGCGTTGCTGATTCTCGGTTCGACGCGCGCGCGTGCTGCCGAGGGCAAGCGATCGGAACTGGACGGCGTCTGGATCCTCGCGCGAAGCGCCACGACCGAAAACCTGAAGTTGACGCCGGCTGGCGAAGCCGCACGCGCCAAATACGATTCCCTGACCAACGACCCGGCCATGCGATGTATCCCGGCTAGTTTCACTCGCGTCATGCACACGCCATCGCCGCCGATCGAGGTTCGCCAACAGGCCGATCATGTCGAAATCAACTACGAGTTCATGGATGTCAAGCGGCGCGTCCCCCTCCAAAAGGGACTTGCGGTGAAAGACGCCCCGTACGCGGTGGCCGCATATCCCCATTTGGGTCGCTCGGTGGGGCACTATGAGGGCGAGACCCTAGTCATTGAGAACGGCGATCAGCAGGCAGGAGTGCACGACACGCTGGGGACACCGGGGCTGCCTCAGTCGAACCAGATGCGCACGGTGGAGCGCTTCGTTCCAAACGGCGACACGATGCAGGTCGTCGTCGTCCACTCTGATCCCGTGTTTTACGCACAGTCGATGACAGTCACTTTCACATACCAGCGTCTTCCCGGCGGGAAGATACTCGAGTGGGGCTGCACGCCTGAAGAGGCCAGCTACGAGCGGTTCATGCCTTCGCTGATTCCTCCGGCGAAACAGTAGTCATCCGGATCCTGCCGACGCAGACGTCATGGGCCTTTCCATTTGGACTTCGTCAAGGAGACATTCAATGTTCAAGGCCGCTTCAGCGATTCTTGTTGCTATCGGGATGCTTGCGCTACCGCTTGGTGCGGCCTCGACCAGGGCGAAGCCCGAAGAGGTCGGTCTGTCGTCCGAACGCCTCCAACGCATCACGCAAATGATCCAGCAGCACATCGCCGCTGGCGATTTGGCGGGCGCCGTCACGGTCGTGGGGCGCAAGGGCAAGGTCGCTCATGTGTCGGCGCAGGGCGTCATGGATCTGGAATCCAAACAGCCCATGACTGCGGCGAGCATGTTCCGCATCGCCTCCATGACGAAGCCGGTCATCGGCGTGGCCGTCATGATGTTGATCGAAGAAGGCAAGCTGCGGCTGAACGATCCGGTCTCGCGCTATATTCCCGAGTTTCGCAACATGAAGGTTGGCGTCGCTCAGCCCGCTGACGGACGCGGCGGAGCGGGTGGACCTGGCGCCGCCCCGCAGTTCTACACGGTACCGGCGCAGCGCGAGATCACCGTGAAGGACCTGTTGACACACGTCTCGGGACTCGGCAGCGGGCCGATGGGGATCAGCAGTATCGACAAAGTCGCACGCAAGGAAGGCGAGAAGCTGGCCGACTACATCCCGCGCCTGGGTGGCACGGTGCTCGAGTTCCAGCCCGGCTCCCGCTGGGCGTATAGCCCGGGGGCCGGGTTCGAGACGTTGGGACGCATCATCGAGATCGCCTCGGAAACGCCACTCGACCAATTCTTCCGGAAGCGTATTTTCGATCCACTGGGCATGAAGGACATCGGCTTTTGGCCATCCGAGGCGCAGTGGCCGCGCGTGGCGAGCGTGTACGCTCGTACGGCAAACGGTCTGACGAAGTCGAAGATGCCCAACGACACGATGTCGAGAAACGTGTACTTCCGAGGCTCGGGCGGCCTGTACAGCACAGCCGAAGACTACATCCCGCTGGGCTTAATGCTGGCCAATGGCGGCGAACTCAACGGCACGCGAGTGTTGGGCCGGAAAGCCGTCGAGATGATGAGCGCGCTGCACGTCCTTGACACGCTTCCCGGACGTCCGCCCGGCGAAGGCTACGGGCTGAGCGTGCGCGTCGTCAGCGACCATGCAAAACGCGGCACGATGCTCTCGGATGGTACCTACGGCTGGTCAGGAGCCCAGGGCACACATTTCTTCGTGGACCCTCAGGAGAAGCTGGTCGGCGTGCTGATGGTGCAGACGTCGAACCAGGAGGTCATCCGAGGCTTCGAAGAACTGGTAGCGCAGTCGATTGTCGATTAGTGCATTGACGTCGGGCGGAGCGGGGACCTGTGTGTTGCTCCGCTCGGCGCTCATCGGTGTTCTCGCGGTCACCCTGGCGTGCACCTCGACTCCCGAGCCGCGAGAGTCTGGTGAGGCGGCCGGAGCACCCATTACCCCACAGGGCTCTGCGGCTGCCACGGCGAAGCCGAGTGGCACGCAGGTCGTGTTTCTCGGCACGGGCACGCCACTTCCCGACCCTGATCGGTCTGGCCGAGTACGGCCGTGGTCGTAGGCGGCTCCGCCTACATGTTCGATGCGGGCGCGGGTGTCGTCCGACGCGCCGCGCAAGCCGCTCGCCGAGGCATCGTGGCGCTCAACTCGGTGAATCTGAAGACAGCGTTCCTGACCCACCTGCACTCCGACCACACGATGGGACTTCCCGACCTGATCCTCACACCGTGGGTGATGGGACGTGAAGCTCCGCTCGATCTGTACGGGCCCGAAGGGACTCGCGCCATGACGGAGGGGATTCACGCCGCCTGGGCGCAGGATATCGATTTGCGCGTGAACGACCTGCAACCAGCTACGCCAAAGGGCTATCAGGTGAACGTCCACGAGATCCAATCGGGCGAAGTGTACAAGGACAATAACATCACCGTGAGCGCGATTCCCGTACTCCACGGGAAGTGGAAGGCATTCGGATACCGCATCGTGACGGCGGACAGGTCGATCGTGATCTCCGGCGACGCCAGGCCCAGCCCGTCACTCGTGGAGGCCTGTCACGAGTGCGACCTGCTCATCTTCGAGGTCTACACGATGGGCTCAACAGAAAAGGTGACGCCTGCGTGGCAAGCGTATCGTCGCGCTTATCACACGTCGACGGAGGAGCTGGCCAAGATTGCGAGTGTCAGCAAGCCTGGTCTGCTCGTGCTTTACCATCGCGCGAACCCTGGCTGCGATCAGGTAGGGACCAACTGCGGTGCGTCCGGCAGCGAGGAAGAAGCGCTGGCCGAAATGCGCCGGTTCTACTCCGGGCGCGTCGTCGAAGCTCACGATCTCGATGTGTTCTGAAAGCGCGTTTCACAATTAGCTCGCGCCCTGCGGTCGAAAGGCACACTCTCACACGGAGAGCGTCTTCCGCATCTCCCGCAGTTCCGCCATCAAACTCGCGACTGTACCCTCGACTTCCGCGCAGATCGCGTCGACATCAGCCAGTCTGCCGTCACGCGCCATGAGCTCCAGGCGTCGAACACCCTGGTAGGCTTCCCCCTGAGAGAACAGTCCGACGGCGCCCTTGACCGCGTGCGCGGCCGCGGCCAGTTCACCGGCATCGCGAGCGCGTGCAGCGTCTCTCATTCGAGCGAGGAGGTTTGGCGCGTCGGCCAGAAACACTCCGACGACTTGATCGAGCAGCGCAGAGTTTCCGCGAACACCGGCGAGCAGTGCAGCGGCGTCCACGGCACGCTCCGATTCGGGCGTGCGGATCGCCGACGCAGGGGCGGTACGAGCTGCCCCGTGTGTGGCGCAAAGTGCATCGATAGTCGAGAACAGCTCTTCAGGCCTGAGCGGCTTCGACACGTACGCGTCCATTCCAGCGGCAAGACACTGTTCACGGTCGCCTGCCATCGCGTGAGCCGTGAGAGCAACGATCGGCGTGTGTTCGCCGGCTTCTGTTTCGCGCGCTCGGATCGCCGCAGTCGCCTCGAGCCCGCCCATCTCAGGCATCTGCACGTCCATCAGAATCACATCGAAGGCCCGCTCGGCCGCCTTGTCCACCGCTTGGCGCCCGTTCCCCACCGTGACCACGCGATGGCCGCGCTGCTTGAGCAAAGCAACAACGAGCTTCCGATTCGTGAGGTTGTCCTCGGCCACCAGGACACGGAGTGAGCGCACAGCCGGTGGGCTGGCCAGACGAGTCCTCCGGGCTCGTGACCGCTGGGACTTTGCCGGAGGCGCAAAGGCCGTCACGATCGCGTCGAGCAAATCGGACTGCTTCACCGGTTTCGTCAACTTCGCCGCGAAGGAGTTCGGGCGTGTACGCCCTCGTGACCGGACGAAGCCTCCGGATGTCAGGAGAATCACTTTCGTCGAAGCCAGCCTGCTGTCGCGCTTGATCTCCTCTGCCAGCATGAACCCGTCGACCTCCGGCATCATGGCATCGGTCAACACCAGGTGAAATGGCTGGCCGTGCTCGAGGCCCTCGTGCAAGGCCGCCAGCGCTGAGGCGGCGTTTTCGACAGAGGCCGCGCGCATCTGCCAACTGGCGAGGATCTCCGACAGGATTAGCCGATTGGTGGCGTTGTCGTCGACGATGAGGGCCCGGAGATCGCGGAGATCATCCGCCGAGGGGGAAATGGACTGGTCGGCCTCTCGATCCAACTCGAACTGCGCGACGAAATGAAAACGGCTTCCCTTGCCGACGTCGCTGTCGATCCAGATGCGGCCCCCCATCAGTTCCACGAGTTGGGAGGAAATCGTCAAGCCCAGGCCAGTGCCGCCGTAACGCCGGGTAGTTGATGCGTCGGCCTGCACGAATGCACCGAACACCTCCCATTGTTTGTCCGGCGCAATGCCGATGCCCGTGTCCGACACACTGAAGCGCAAGGTCACGCTCTCGGCGGTCGTTCCGTCCAGCGCGACGTCCACGACGACCTCGCCGGCCTCGGTGAACTTGATCGCGTTTCCCACGAGGTTGAGGATCACCTGTCGAAGGCGTCCGGAGTCGCCGACGAGGGCGTCTGGTACGTCGGGGGCAATACGGCAGGCAAGCTCGAGTCCCTTCTCTACGGCCCGAGGCGCCAACAGCTTGACCCCGTCTTCAACCGCGTCGCGGAAGCGAAATGGCGCGCGATCGAGGGTCAAGCGGCCGGCCTCGATCTTCGAGACATCGAGCACGTCGTTGATGATCGTCAACAACGCGCTCCCGGACTCTCTCGCTGTGCGAAGGTAGTCTCGTTGTTGAGGGGTAAGCTTCGTGTGAAGAGCGAGATCCGTCATGCCGATGATCGCGTTCATGGGCGTACGTATCTCGTGACTCATGTTCGCCAGGAACTCGCCCTTCGCCACGGTGGCCTGTTCCGCGCGTTGGCGAGCAACGTCGAGCTCTTTCACGAGCTGCGCCAGCCGTGCGGCATTCTGCTCCCCCTCGCGCGTGGCCCGCTCCATCTCACGTGCATATCCTCGTAACGCGTCTTCGGCCGTCTTGCGGTCGGTCACATCGCGTGCGGCAGCATAAACCAGTCCCTGGTTCTGGAATGGCGTCGCGTGCCACTGCAGCCACTTGTACGACCCGTCGCGTGAGCGATACCGGTTTTCGAAGTCCACGACCTGCTTGCCGGTTGTCAACGCTGAGAGCGCGGTGGTGGTTGCGGCGTGATCGTCTGGGTGGACGAAATCCATGAACGGCGCGGCGCGAAGCTCTTCGTCGGAAAACCCGAGCACGCGCCGCCACGCCGGGTTGAGCTTAATGAAATAGCCGTCGAAGGTTGCGACGCAGAAGAGGTCGGACGAAAGGGTGAAAAACCGGTCGAGCTCGTCGGCGGCCCACTTCCGCTCGACGTACAAGCCCACCTGACTGCCCATCGCCGTCATCATCGCCAGCAGGTCCGGCGTTGGCTCGCGGATGTCTGGGCTGAAGAACTCCATCACGCCAAGCACGTCCGAGCCCTGCAGAATCGGCAGGCCGAACGCTGCGTGAAGCCCGGCTAGCGCGGCCTGTGGCGCACGCGGGAAATTCGAGTCCTGCGTCACGTCTTGAATCCACGCGGATTGACGGGAGGCCCACACGCGGCCAGGCAACCCAACTCCAGGCGAGAACACGGAGCGTCGAGATACGGCCGCGAAATCCTCGAAGGGTAGAGTTGGCGGCTGCCACGTGCCCACACACTGCAGGACATTCCGCGAGCGGTCCACCTCCCAGTAGGCGCCGTACTGCCAGCCCAGCGCCTCGCAGACGGCGCTCAGCATGCGCGGTACCGCCTCCACGAGCGTGGCCGATTCTGCCAGCGCGCGGGCGGTCTCGTACAGGACCAGCTGGTGCGGATTCTCGAGGCCACCTTGTGCCGTGCTTTGGGGCTGGCGCCGCCCGTCCATGAATTCACCTCACGCGTCTGACTGGGGCAGCATTACACTACAGTAGCCGTTCAGCCTTTGCCGCTCGATTCGCATTCGCTCGAGCCGTTCTCATTTCAACAGGCTGGGCGCCCCGAGGCTGTAGTTGTCCATCGACTCCGTCTTCTCACTGAGGGCATGCGATGGCCGCGAACACTGTCACGACCCGGCACATTCTGATCGTCGACGACGACCGCGCGCTGCGTCATGCTTTGTCTGGGCTGCTGACGAGCGCGGGGCATGTCGTCGAACAAGCCGGGGATGGGCCCGAAGCACTCCTCGCACTGAAACGCGCCGCATTCGATATCGTTCTGCTCGACGTCGGGCTCCCAAGCATGAGCGGACTCGACGTCCTCGCACAGGCCCGCGCTGCCCCCAGTCCACCCACCGTCGTCATGATGACGGCAGACGACACGTCCGAAACGCTGCTCGAGGCGATTCGGCGTCAAGCGTTCCGCTATTTACGGAAGCCATTCCCCCCCAACGCGATCTTCGAGGTCGTCGATGACGCAATTGCGGCGTCATCAGCTGCCGCCTTGCCAATCGAGGTCGTTTCAGCCAAGCCGGAGTGGCTGGAAATCGTGGCGCCGTGCACGCTCGCCGTGGCTGACCGCATTCACTCTCTGGTGATGCAGCTCGATACCGACCTGCCGGAGGACGTGCGCGAATCGGTCGCCCAAGCCTTCCGGGAGCTGCTCAACAACGCCGTCGAATGGGGCGGCAAACTGGATCCCACCCGCAAGGTTCGAATCTCCTGCGTGCGTGCCAACCGCATGCTGCTCTATCGCATCAGCGATCCCGGTAAAGGCTTCGACGTCGAAGGCTTGCGCCATGCGGCGATCTGCAACCCCGGCGACGACCCACTCCAGCATGTCGGTGTGCGTGAAGAGCAAGGGCTTCGTCCGGGAGGTCTGGGGCTGGTAATGACACGTTCGCTTGTAGACGAGTTGATCTACAACGAGGCGCGGAATGAAGTGATGTTCATCAAGTATTTGCGCTGACACGCGGGTGTCTTGTGGCAACGATCCTGCAGATCGCCGAACGCAGCGTCGCCGATGTCACGGTCCTCTCGCTCGCGGGCCACTTGGTCCTCGAGGAAGGGGACACTCTGCTCCGCGATTACATTGACGGATTGGCGCGGCGAGGTCGCGTCAATATCATTCTTGATCTGCGGGATGTCATGCGCGTAGACAGCGCTGGAATCGGGATGATTGCGGCCAAGTATCTGACGCTCCATCGATGCGGTGGCACGATGAAGCTGCTGCACGTCACAGAAAAGGCCAAATACCTGCTGCGAATCACGAAGCTCGATCGCGTGTTCGAGATCTTCGATTCGGAAGAGCTTGCGATACGCAGCTTCACGCATGCCTCGGAGATGACATAAGGCCGGAGGTGGTCGAAGGCCGGTCCAAAAGGACCGGCCCTACTGCGGGACCGAAAGGACGGGCCCTACTGCTACAGCTCGTAGGGCCGGTCCTTTTGGACCGGCCTCGCGGACGCGCTCTACGGCTGAGGCAAGGCCCACGCAGTCAGCGTCGTGCCTGCCGGCACGAGCACGTACTGTCGACCGTCCACGATGTACGTAATCGGGGACGTCCCGTGCATGGTGGCTCCCAGCTGATACCGCCAGAGCAGCTTTCCGCTGCGCGAATCAAGCGCGAGCAGGTTACCGTCGCCGTCGCCGCTGAAGATCAGCCCAGACGCCGTCGTCAACAACCCCGCGGTCGACAAGCTCAAGTACTTGAACTCCCACTTTCGGTCACCCGTCGCCGGATCGATCGCGCGGAGCGCGCCGTAGACGGGCATCGTTGGGCTCTGGACACGCTGACCGGCCCCACCGGTGAACCGTTCACCTACCTTGTAATCGGGTTTCCACGAGTAGAAAGTCATGCACGCCTCACGCGCGTTGACGAAGAAGGTCCGCGTGGTCGGGTCGTAGGTCGGCGGCCAGAAGTTGGTGCCGCCGGTGATATCGGGACATGTCACCTCGCCCTTCTCATCGGGTGTGTGTCCGGGTAACGCAACTGGCCGACCGTCTGGCCCGATTTCCTTCGCCCACGTCGTCTGCACGAATGGCTTTGCCACGATGAGTTTGCCCGTCACGCGATCGAGCGTGTAGTAGAAACCGTTGCGGTTGGCGAACATGACCACCTTGCGTGGCTGCCCGCCGATCGTGATGTCGGCCAAGACCGGCACCTCGGTCGAGTCCCAGTCGTGTGTGTCGTGCGGCGTGAACTGATAATGCCAGCGAAGCTGCCCCGTGGCGGCGTCGAGCGCGACCAGCGAATCGCTGTACAGGTTGTCGCCCAAGCGACTCTCGCTGTGATAGTCCGGGCCCGGATTGCCGGTCCCGTAGAAGAGCAGATTCAGATCCGGATCGTAAGCGCCCGTCGTCCATACGCCCGCGCCACCGATCTTCCAGGAGTCGCCCGCCCACGTGTTGTTGCCCGGCTCCCCTGTTGCTGGAATCGTGTAGAAGCGCCACGCGCGTTTGCCCGTCTGTGCGTCGTACGCGTCGACAAAACCGCGAATGCCGAACTCGCCGCCGGCGGCGCCGACGATCACCTTGTCCCTTGCGATGATCGGCGCGATCGTCGCGGCATAGCCGTTCTTGAACTCCTGGAGCGTCGCATCCCAGATGATGGCGCCGGTCTTCATGTCGAGCGCGAGCAGGTGAGCATCGAGCGTCACCATATAGAGCTTGTCGCCCAGCATGCCGAAGCCGCGGTTGACCAACCCGCAGCAGGCGGTCAAGCCCTCGGGGAGCTCGCGCCGATAACGCCAGATCTGGCGTCCCGTGCGTGCGTCGATTGCCCACGCCACGTTCTGGGGACCTGTCACATACAGCACGTTGTCGCGCAGGAGCGAGGTCGCCTGAAAATTCCCGAGCGTGGCCGTTTGGAAGGTCCATTGATGGACCAGACGGTTCACGTTGGCCGGAGTGATCTGTGTGAGCGGGCTGTGGCGCTGATTCGTGAAGTCGCCGCCGAAGGTCAGCCAGCGCGACCCGTCTGGCGGCAGGCCCTGGCGGATTTCGTCGAAAGTGACCAGCGGAGGAGGCGCTTGTTGTGCCTGTTGTGCCGCGACTGCCGCGGTCCCGACGCACAACGCGAAAGTCAGGCGGAGGAAACGAAGACTTGTAGCACGCATAGGCCTCCTACGGAAGCACCGCGGGATCGAATCCGCGCAGCGTCTGCAGATAGCGAACGAGATCGTCGAGATCACTGTCGCTCAATTGACTGAAACCGAAGACCGGCATGGCCGATCTCGTGTTGTCCTCGACGGCCTTCATCTTGCCCTTTTCGTATCCCTGGATGCGCTCGCGCGCGTCCATGATCTGAACCGAAAACAGGTCTTCATTCTTCTTGACGCCAAAGATCGGCGGACCCGACTCCGGCGTCAGCGTCACCGGTGCGAAGCCGGCGCCGAATCCTTCAATGCCCCCGCGAATCCTCAAGACGATCGTCTCGCGCGACCTGGCGACCCCAACGCGTGACAGATCCGGACCCAGACGACCACCGACGCTATTGACTCGGTGGCAACTCGCGCACTTCGCCTGAAAGATCTTGTGACCGTTCTCGGCGTTACCGCGTGGTGGATCGGTGGGCGCGGGAGCGGCCAGAGTTCGCAGATACGCGAGGATCTGCCAGGTCTCATGGTCGAACAAACGAGGCTGGGCAGGCATTTCCGTACCCGGCACGCCACCCTTGATCGTCTTGAACAGCCCGTCGTCAGTGCGACCCGACGCCCAGATCTGTGTGATGTCTGGTCCGCGCACACCGCGCGCGTCGATGCCGTGGCAGTCGGCGCAGCGCCCTCGGAACAACCCCATCCCCGACCGAATCGCATCCGGATTCCCTTCGAGCGGGTTCTTCGTCGGTAGATCCTGGGCCGCAACATGTCCTCCCATGGCGAGGGACAGCATCGCGACTGTCAGCACTGAACGCATCCATCGCATAGGCCGCTCCTGGTTCTGTGGTGCCCGGGTCACGTTACTTCCCGACCATGTGAACAACCGACTTTTCGTTCTCCGCGCAGATGAACTCGATCAGCTCACCGTCGACCATGATCCGTTGGTCGATTCTGACCGTAAATGGCTTCGTGTACGCCTTCGGATCGTCGATCGTGACATCGATTTCAAGGATTCCGTAGTTGACCCGGCGATAGCGCTCTGTGATCTTCCCGGCGTCAGTCAGCGGGCTACCCCAGATGTCGAGCCATCCGTCGTCCCGGAAACCCGTGGTCTCGACGACGAGCGTGTCCCCGTCCCACTTTCCAACGGAATAGCCGAACCACCACGGCTGCGGGTCGTTGTTGGGTAGAGCTCGACCGTCCGTGAAAATCTGTCGAATACCGGCGTTCCCCTCGTACAGGATGACGATGAGACCGGGAGTCTGAACGATCTTCCGCGGCTGAGGATGAATGTGAAACTGCATCAGGCCCATCGGCAAACAGTGCGCGTCGGGATTGTCTTTACTGTTCTCCTCCTTGCGCCTCTTCAACAGATCCGCGGCCCACGGTCGCAACGGCAGCCCTTCGGGAAACCCTGCGCCGATGTTCGCAAAAGTCGCGACCGGAGGGCCGCCGACCGTTGGCGAGGGAGCAGGTGTCTGCTTGCGGAACTGAACCATCCACGTGTTCTCCCAGACTCCAGTCAGATCGGGCTTGCCGTCGGAAGTCCTCGGGGTGGGAGCAGAGACATTCGCCTTGCCATCCGGCGTCCTCGGAACGCCGGGCGTGGAATAGGTCGGCCACTGCGCCAGCAGCGGTGGAGAGACGGAGGCGAACACGGCTATGAGGCCAGCCAAACTGAGCAACGTTCTCATTCAAGCCCTCGGGGGTCGAGTGGATTATAGCCAGGGAGCCTTCACGAGGGTGGGTGTCAGGGTTCTTGGGTTCTTAGGTGCTCAGGTGCTTGGGTGCTTGGGTTCCGGTTCATTGGTTCATTGGTTCATTGGTTCTTGGGTGCTGGATCGCACATGAATCGTTGAACCAGTGAACCGGATGAACCCGTGAACCCGTGAACCCGTGAACCCGTGAACCCGTGAACCGGAACCCAAGCACCTGAGCACCCAAGAACCCGAGAACCCGAGAAACCCGAGACCCGCGCTCACGCGAATGCCGGCACGGCGAAGAAGAACCCTCCGAACAGCAGATACGCCAAAAGCAGGGTCCAGAACACGTTGAACGCCTGCCCGCCGATGAACGCGAGCGCTGGCCGCCCACCTCCGGTCGAGATGAGTTCAGAGAACCGGGTCTCGAGGCCGATCGACGCGAACGCCAGCGCAAACCACATCGTCCGCAGTCCCGCCAGCACGCCCTTGGTTTCTGCCGCTTGGGATGCACCGATCAAGAACGAGAAGACGAGCGAGGCCAGGAGAAATCCCAAGACAAACTTTGGAAAGCGCTCCCAGATGACCGCGGCGCTCGTGCGACGACTCGTCTGACCCGAGTGCTTGAGCGCCCACCAGATCGTGAGGATGAACGCTGCCACGCCGATCAACACGTTCTGAGACAGCTTCACGACCACGCCGGCGTTTCGGGCGCGCTCGCTGATCACTTCGCCGGCCGCGACGACCGACGCGCTCGTATCGAGCGTGCCGCCGAGCCACGCTCCACCGACGACGTCGGGAATGCCAAAGGCGTTAACGATTTGCGGCATCGCAACGATCATCGGCGCTGCCACGATGAGCACGAGCGAGGTCACGTAGGAGAGTTTCTTGCGGTCGCCCTGAATCGCGCCGCACGCCGCAATCGCCGCCGACACGCCGCAGATCGAAACCGCCGTCGCCAGCATCGTCCCCAACTCGTCGTCCACGCGGAGACGCCGCGCCAGCCAGAAGCAGACGAACCAGACAGGGATCACCACGAGAATACCCTGGGCGATGCCCAGCAGGCCTCCCCGCGCGAGATCGCTGAAGAGCATGCTGGCGCCGAGAATCACGAGACCGGTCTTGATGTAGAACTCGGTGCGCGCGGCTTCTTTCAGCCAGGCTGGGATGCCTATCACGTTGCTCATTACCAGCCCGAGCACAAGCGCGAAGATCACGTACTCGAATCCTAAGGCCGACGCCATCGCGTTGCCGGCCATGACTTGAGACAGCCAGGCCACGGCATAGACCACCGGAAAGCCGAGCGCAAAGCGCGCGAGTGGCCCGTTCATCAGGAAGACGCCCGCTCCGGCCAACACCCCAATCCCCACGCCGACCGTGAGCGTCCTCATGAGGTTCTGCGGAGCGAGGACGCCTTTCGTGAGATCGGCCAGGCCGCCCCACGCAAACGCCGGCATGTCGGGTCGCACGCCGGCCAGGACCAGGGCAAGACACAGGAATCCGAGAAGGACCGCGAGCCAGTCTTCGCTCTCGAGAAATGGAAGAGGACGACGATTGCTGACGGCGGCGGTTGGAAGGTCTTGAACCTGTGTGGCTATGGTCACGCCGCAGATTGAACCTGATCGCGTGACCAGGGGTCAAGACATCAGGTAAATAGACCCATGGGCTCGAATCGCCCCTTCAGGATAGGCTGTGTGTCCTTGTAACCGAGCCACTCGTCGATCATCGTGGCGTAGACGCGTCTGAAGTCTGTCGTCTTCTTCATGTTGCCATCGTCGAGATCTGTGAGGCTCGGGTGCTGGCCGTATAGGCCCCCTTTGAGACCCTTGCCCACCACGAACATCGGTGTCGCGGTGCCGTGATCGGTGCCGAGGCTTCCGTTCTCTTCGACCCGCCGGCCGAACTCAGTGAAGATCATGACCGCCACATCGTCGGCGCGTCCGATGCGCTTGATGTCTTCCATGAATCCACGCACGGCATCGGCCGTGTACATGAGCAAGCGACTATGCAGGTCCGCCTGTTGTACGTGAGTGTCGAACGAGTTGCCCTGATAGGTGACGTAGTACAGACGTGTCGGCATTTTTGCGGCAATCAGCGCCGCCACGCGTTGAAGGTTGCCGCCGATGCCACCACCTGTCCCATAGTCGACTGGCGTCCGATACGTCGCTGACGCCTCGCGTACGAAGTCTGAACTGTCGGTGGCATTCTGAGCGGTCGAGGCGAGAAACTGGAGCGCTCCGTTTGTGGTGGTTCGTGCCCGGCTCATTTCGGCGAGCGCATGCTTCTCGACGTCGGTGCCCTCTCGCCGAAAGCGCGTGGGATCGTCAAAGACGAGCGGCGAATGTTGGCGGCCGCGGACAGCGAGCGATTGGGAGGTGCCCAGATTCACGATCACGTTGCGCGTGGCTGCGGGATAGGTTTCGTCGGCCAAACGGCCCAGCCAGCCGAGAGGCTCGCCACCGTTGGGGACGCCCGTGTGCCAGAAGCCCATTGACGAAAAATGCGACAGGCTCGGGTGGTCGTAGCCGCAGCCGTGCACTACGGCCAGCAGACCGTCCTTGTAAAGCCGCTCGAAGCCGACCATCGACGGATGGAATCCAAAGCCGTCGGCCACCTTGAGGACTTCCCGCGCCGGGATTCCGATTTTTGGTCTCGCCCGATAGTAGGCTGGGTCGCCGTATGGGACGACCGTGTTCAAGCCGTCGTTGCCACCCGACAGTTCGACGACGACGAGAATCCGGTTGGGGTGCTTCTCGAGACTCGTTCCCTCGAGGGCCTGCGCCGCCAGCGCCGCCGACGTTTGGTTCAAGATGAACGGCAGCCCGGCACCCACGCCGATGCCGTACAGCCCTCGCGCGAGGAAGTCACGACGGGAACACGAACAACCAACGCCTGCGTGTCGCGATCGTCTGCTCGCCATCATGCACCTCAACCTAAGCCCTAAGCCCTAAGCCCTGAGCCCTGAGCCCTGAGTCCTGAGTCCTGAGTCCTGAGCCCTGAGTCCTGAGCCCGCTCTATCCCAACTGGTATTCCGGCGTACTCATCACTAGATAAAGCAATTCCCGGAGTGCCGCCTCCAATTTCTCACTCGGCCGAATGCTGGAGGTCCCAAGACTCTGGCGGAGGAAACTCACGAGGACGGCTCGGTCCTTCTCCGCGAGGGTTACTCGAAGGAAGCGATGAATGAAGTGATCGACCACTGCGTCCACGGTATCGGCACGTGCCGCTTTGACCATCGCGGTCAGCTCGACGGCTGCAGGGTGCCTCGGAATCAACTTCGTCCGCTTGAATGCGAGCAGATTACCCGCGTATCCGCCGTAACGCGTGTTGTAGTCCTCGTCGCGATCGACCATCTTGTTCGACTCGGCATCGCCTTCTCGTGTGGCTTCGGTGATGTTCATGCCCTGAGCCAGCCGCTCGCCCACTCGCGCGTCGGTGGCCGACATCGCCCGATCGGGGGGGCGGAACCCCTTCACGTCGGGGAAGAGCACGTCGCGAAAAAGATTGCCGCGCTGCAGAAGCGTCGAAGGGGTGATCCAGGTTCGGCCGCCGGCCCAGCCCGCCACGTTGGGTGGATCGAACAGCGCCTGTCCGAGGCTGGCCGTCATTCGGCCAAAGTCGGGTATCGTCGGCACCTCGCGGAGGCCCATCTTCCTGTAGCTGGAGACGACCAGATGTACCGGGCTCTTGATCTGCGTCGCGTACGACGGCGGGCTATAGAAGTCCTTCGAGAGAAAGATCCGCTCGAGCAAAGGCTTCATTCGATATCCGCTGTCTCGGAACGTCCGCCCCAACTCCACCCTGACTGAACCGGAGACGTCCTCGCGGACGAAATACCGATACAACTTGGCCGCCACGAACTCCCCCGTCACGGGCTGCTGGAGGATGGTGTCGATGACGTCCTCACCGTTTAAGGCAGCGGTTCGACCGAGGAACGCTTTCTCGCCGAAGTCGTGCTGGGCGGTGTCGAACTTGAAGTCCAGTGCGTTGTTGGTCCAACCGGTGAACGCGCGAGCCGCCTCGCGAACGTCACGCTCGGTGTAGTTGCCCACGCCCATCGTGAAGAGTTCGAGCAACTCCCGTCCGAAATTCTCGTTCGGATGCGTCTTGACGTTCTCGCCGTTGTCAAGATAGACGAGCATCGCCGGATCTTTCAGCACGTCTATCAAGAGCTCGCGCAGGCTCCCCGACGCGTTCTCGCGGAACATCTGGTTCTGCCGGAGCATCATCCGGTAGTCGCGCACCTTGTTCTGACCGGTCGCGAAGTGGCCGTGCCAGAAGAGCGTCAGCTTCTCCTCGAGGGGCCGCTTCGTAGTCAACATGCGGTTCGCCCACCAGAGACCGAGGCGCTGCGTTTCGATATTGTTCGCGGTCAAGCTATAGAAGAACTTGTCGACGACCGGCTGGAGCCGGCGCTGGGTACCTTCCGGAAGCACTTTTTCGCCGAGGCCCTCGCCGCGTTCACGGGCAATTCGCACGGCCTCTGCCCGGCTTGGCGGAAATGGATCCATTCCTGGATCCCAAATGCCTGACTCGTCAAAGGACTTCAACCCGCGATCGTCGATCCCGTCATAGACGACGAGCGAGTTGACCGCCTGTTGTGGTGTCATCCTCGCGAGACGTTCGATCTCCTCAGGCGTGGCGCCGAAGCCGGCGCGCTCGATGAGATGCGCGGCACGGTCGTAGCTCCACTCGGATGCGGGAATGGGTGAGAGGTCGTCCACCCAGAGGTCTGTCCCGGCAGCGACGACGAGAGCCGCAGGCAGGGTAAAGGCGAGCAGAAAGACCAGACGTGATCGAAAGGACCGGCTCCGCGGTCCCCGGCCCCCGATCCCCGATCCCGGATCCCTGATCATGAACTCCCTCGCGCGGCCGATTATACGCCGGTGCGAGAAGGGGTCAGATCTTGAATCTTGCACGCGGCCCGAGACGTTGGACGTTGGGTCACGGCACAAGAGCCCCCAATAAGCCAACGCAACCGGCCCAGCCGCGAGCAAGATTCAAGATCTGACCCCTTACGGTCGGAAGAACGTCAGCAGGCGCCCGGCGGCCATGACGCCGATCCAGGCGCACAGTGACACGCCGCCAGCGAGTCTTGCAGCGAGAGGAGGAGCCTGGCTTGGCGCAAGCTCAAGCAGCCGCCTGAACGTGGCCGTGTAGAACACCAGCACGTTGAGACCGGCGATCAAGAAGAACATCACCTTCCAGCGAAACGCCAGGTTGAACAAGTACTGGTCGGGCGTTCCAGAAAGGAAGAAAAACCCTGTAACCGCATTGACCGCGAAGCCTGCGACGCCAAGCGGGATCAGGCGATGGAGCGCAGGAATCGGCACCGAACGCGCGAAGCCGAGCAGGCGCAAGTCGAAAAGACCTATGACGCCCACGAGCACGGACATGCCGGTGAAGTGCAGCGATTCGCAAATCGGCCAGGCCCATCGCGACGTGCGCATCAACTCGCCAATCGGGGTCGGTCGAAGGAACGCTTCGACGGCCCGCAGCGTCGCGTCGTTCAACATGGGATCCCAGAGGTAGTTCAGCATGGGCTATCGAAGGTGAGACGGGTACAGGTATAGGCCAACAAACGTCCTGCGGGAATAGCGGCCACCCAGCACAGAAGCGATAACGCCGCGAGCATGCGGAGCCGCGACGGTGCGGGGCGCGTATCGCTTGCGGCTGCGCTCAAACGGCGCCGAATGCGGTGCGCTGTCAGGAACGCGACGGCAATGAGCATCAGCTTGACGTAGAAGAGCGGGTTCGTCAGCGCCTTCGTCGGATAGGCGATCAGCAGCAAGACACCCGAAACCGCGTTGACCCCGAACCCGATCCACATCACGAGGAAGTAGCGCTCGAGCGAGCGGAGCGGAATGTCTGGGACAAGCCCGAGCACACGGACGTCGAGCACGACGTTGGAACCGGCGAGAAAGGCCAAGCCCCACGTGTGGAGGATGAGAATGAAGGGAAACACCCAGAGCGACGACGATTCCCGCAGCCAGGTGCTGAAAGAGCTCGTTTCGATGCCCATGAAGATCGCTTCCACGCGACGCATCCTACGCCAAGCGATGAGGAGTGCAACTGAAGAGTTGCTGAATTGTTAGTAAGGGAGAAGGGAAGAGGAGAAGGGAGAAGGGAGAAGGGAGAAGGGAGAAGGGGAAGGGGAAGGGGAAGGGGAAGGGGAGCCAGGGAAACTTGATGAATTTGGGACGGGCTCCGAAGAGCCCGCCCCTACCGAAGGCAATTTCCGCTTCCACCTGACCTGTCAGAGCGCGGCGTCGGCGGTTAGCACAATAGGAGCATGTCCCGTGCCGACGGCGAGAATGCCGGAACGCCTTGTATTTCGCCGATCCCACCGTTGGACGACCACCGTGAATCCGGGGGATTGAATCCTCCGAATCCGGCAAACTGGATTCCCAGGACAGTTAAGAGACCCGTCAACGGCCAACTCCCAACGCCCAACTCCCAACGCCCAACGGCCAACGCCCAAGAGGTTGGGAGTTGGACCAGCCGTCTGGTTGGGAGTTGGACAAGCAGTCTGGTTGGGAGTTGGGAGTTCGATCTACTCCGCTCCCCGTCCGCCTCGTCCACCGCGCCCCGGTGCGGGCGGCGCAGGATAAAAGTTAGCGGTCTTCACCTCAACGCCAACGACGCCCTTCATGGCGGCGACAAAATCGGTCTGGTTCTTGTCGGCCGGGTCCAGTCCCTGCTGGCGGTAGTGATACGCGTAGACCGCCTTCGGCTTGAATGCCTTGGCGCAATCCGCGGCTTCCTGCGGGGGCATCGTGAACGGCAAGTTCATCGCGATGAAGGCGACATCGATATTGGTGAGCGCCTTGATTTCGGGCGTGCACTCGGTGTCGCCCGTGAAGAGAATCCGCTTGCCACCAAGCGTCAACAGGTAGGCATTCCCGCGGCCCTTCGTGTGATAGAGCTGACCCGGAGCCGGGCCACGTGTGAGGTTGTAAGCCGCGACGGCTTGGACGCTGATGCCATCGACCATCTTCGTTTCACCGTTGGCGATGATCGTCGTCGAGCCCGGGAACTTGTCGGCGAGCGCCGCGGGCGCCACGTAGATCGTCGTAGCCTTGCGCACCCGGTCGATGCTCGGCGGGTCCATGTGGTCGCCGTGGATGTCCGTGATCAACACGATGTCGGCCGGCTTCGCGTTCGCGTAGTTCGTGTTGTTCGACGGGTCGATATGAATCACCTTGCCGCCGTACTCAATCTGGACGTGGGCGTGAGCCATGGGCGTCAACTCGATGTTGCCGCCGGTCGCCGGAACCGTGTCGGCCGCGGTCATCGCGCCGAGCCCTACGACGAGCACCGCTATTCCAAACCACAATCGCATACCGCCTCCACTTCATTGAATCCTGGTCGTTCGATGTTCTGAGAACTCAGGTTCTCAGTTCGTCGGCCTATTCTACTCGGCTACTCGTGGTCAGAGCCGGCACGCGTGCCGGAAGTGGTCGAGTTTCGCGGCATGAATTCGTGTGGGAAGTGCGATGAGATTACCCTGATCTGTTGTGGCCCGGGCAGCGAGTATTGTCTGGTCGTGCGTAGAGGCTCAAGCCCGTGGACTCTTGCGGAGCAAGGAGGCGACACACCCGCCGATCATCAAACCTACGCCGCAGAATCCGATCAGATTCACTCGCCAAAGCCGCAACATGTCCGCGGATGGTGCTGCCAAGAACAACAACTCCCCCATCATCGCCACGAGTGCGAAAAGGAGCACGACCTGTACACGACTCCTTGGGACGCGGGTAGGCCACCACCAGACGGCAACGAAGGCCACCAAGAACGCCGCCAGCCATACCGCGTCAAAAACGAGTGAAAACGTCAGAATCCCTCGAGACGCCGCGACCATCCTTGGCAGCCATTCGGCCCAGAAGTACTCAGGCGCATCAAACTGGAGCACCACACTTAATTATTCGTGTAAAATTAAAAGCGAGTCAAATATTTGGTTATTAATGATGGGCGGCCGTTACTCTTGAAGCATTGAAGAGATTCGCCTTGGCCTGTAAACAGACGTAGCGAAAGACAACGGCGTGACAGCTTGCCCATACTGCAAATACTCATACGCGAGCCGTCTGCACAGGCGGTGGTTTGAACGATGGGTCCGCCTCCTGACGAGGAAGCGACCTTATCGCTGTGAATCGTGTGGGCGACGATTCTGGGCCGCCTTCAGTCAGGCGGCTTCAAGCTGAAGCACTACAGCTCGCTACGGTGCGCCTGGCGCGGCGATTACACCGACGCCCTGCTCGTAGACGAGCCGCGCGCCCCGCTGAGCGGTTTGTTGCACGCAGAAAACTCCAATCAGACCAACCACCAGCAGCAACACGCGCTGGCTCCGCGCGCGAGGAAAGCCGCGGAGCCACGCAAACACCCGGACGAAAGCCACCACGACGCAGTACGACATCGTCACGAGCGCCCACGTCCAGTGGTCGCCCACAATGGGATGCGCCATGCCGGGCATGAACACGGTTGCCGCCGCTTGCTGTCCGGTCAGAAAAGCCACAATGGCCGCCACGGCTCCCGCAACGTAAAGGCTCGTCGCGGCCGTGCCGAGCCACGCGGGACGCTCGAAGATGGCGTCCACGAGATCAACCATCGCCGCGACGATCAACAGGACGATCGGGAAATGGATGATCAACGGATGAAGGTTCGGCGCCCAGCTCGGAACCAATGACACCCCTCCCTCACGGTACCAACGGCGCGAGCGGTATAACCATGACGAACGACAACGACCACGGGCTGGCGTCGTCCAGGAACCGCTCATCACCGACGAGGTCGCCCGCCTTGGGGAGACCGCTTGCCAGATAGTCGAGCGACACCTCGGCCTCGACGTTGCGCAGCCAATGCCCCTGCCGGCAACCGGCTGAAGAGATGGAAGGCCGTGTCCCACTCGAAGTCGAGCTTGTGCGTGTACACGCTTCCGGCCCGCGGCGTCTCGCCTGGGCTGAACTGGTCGACGACGTCGACGTGGGAGGAGACCCAGCCGCCGGTCTGTTCGGTGCCGAACAGATCGAAGTTGAACTCCGCTTCGATCTCGATACCATTGTCGCGGAACTCGTTGCGTCCCGCCTGGGTGGCCGTTGCGCCGGTGAAGGGATGAACCGATGTTCCGCCGAACGGGACGAAGATGGCCTCGAGCGTGAGCCCCACTCGCGGGATCGTGGTCGGCACGTCCAGCGCGAAGATCAGCTCGAACACGGATTCACGCCGCGACTCGCTCCACGATGCCCATCGACCTCGACACGGCCTCGGCGCCGAGATTCTCGATGGTCCAGGTCGGCTCGATCTTCAGCTCGGGCGCACACAGGAATACGCAGCGGGGCTCGTCCTGCGCCGCGGAAGGCACGGGCACGAGTAGCAGGACCGACCATCCGCCACCCGAACCGCATCGCGCCGTCGATTGCCCCGCGACATCCGGCGCTACTCGGCGACGCGCCACGGCGAGACGCTGGGCCATTTCTTCAGCGCTTCGATGGCCCATTCAGGTCGATCGATCGGTATGACACGAGGTGCACGGGTTCGGCACACCGATCCGTTTCGTCGTGACCGGCGAGATGAACTTGAACGTGTGACTTCGCACGTTGACGTTGCCGACGGTCCGCGCGATCGCAGGCATGTGACAGGCGACGCACTTGCTGCCCTCGCTGTCCGGCTTGTGTTGCGTGTGGTACTCGATTGTGCCCTGCGGGCCCGGCTGAAGCTGCGGGCCGTGGCACTGCAGGCAGACGGCGTCACCTGGCTGGCGAAGAACCGCCTCGTTCGGTGTGCCGTGGACATCGTGACACGCGTAGCAGCGCACGCCCTTGACCGACATCTGGCTCTGCACGTAGTCGTTCCCCTGCATGCGGTTCTTGTGCGCGTTGCCGTCGGGCCAGTGAGTGAACGTCTCTTTACCCAGGTGATGTTCCTCGAGCATCCAGACGTCGTTGAGACGATCACCAGGCTGGTACCCGACGGGCCAGTCGTAGTAGACGCCTTCGAGCGGCTTGGTGCGAGGCTGGCCCTGCGAGTGGCACTGGATGCAGACGTCGTCTGCCCGCTCTCCCTGCAGCTTCGAGGGATTGACGATGGTCGAGGCGACCGGATACTGGACGTGGAGGCTGCCGGCGCCGTGGCACTTCTCGCACCCGACGTTCCATTCGGTGACCGTCTTTGCCTTGATGTCGTAGTTGACGGAGTGACAGCCGTCGCAGAGCGGTCCGGTGGGGCGCTGCATCTGATCGGCCGGGTAGTGCTCGGCCCACCAATCGGTGCCCGGCTCGACGTAGTAGCGGCGCCAGGTCTTGGCGCGGACATCCCACTGCGCCGGAAACACGAAATAGTCGTCACCCCGCTTGGTGAAGTATCGCTGCTTCCACTTTGTGCCGTAGGTGAACGCCACGTCCTCCTTGCGGAACGTGACGAGCGGGTTGGGCGTCGAGAAGTCGCCGACGATCGCGTCGGGACGCTTCGCTGGGTCCTGGACCACATTCGCCATCAGCGTGCTCTTCCACCGTGCATAGATATCTCGATGACACGACTCGCAGGCGGCTGATCCGACGAACTTCTTCGGAGCATCGGCAGGCGGCGTCGGTGGCGTGCTGCAGGCCGTCGATGTTGCCATGCTCATGGCGAGCACGACCAGGAGGGCGAAAGCCCCGTTCACCGTTTGCTGTCTGATTCGGCGAGGCATCAGTCCAAGAGCACCTGGTCGCATCATATTTGAAGAGGTCTGCAGGCGCGGGCACGTCCAAAGGACGTGGCCTACGAGGGTGCCGCAGAGCCGGTCATTTCTGACCGGCCGGAGCGAGCGTACGTAGGGCCGGTCCTTTCGGACCGGCCGGAACGGACGCGATCTTGCGAGATCTGCTCAAACATGTCGCGTCCGCGAAGACTCGACGCCTTCTCGTATGTTGGCCCCGCGCGGTATTTCCTAACCTTTTGCACCTGTCAACGCGAGAGGACGTTTCAGAACGACGGGATCGCTGCACTTGCGATTCAGAGTTTTCGAAGCACGGCTGCTGCCGAGGCGTTTTCGATTCTTGCGTACTGTCTCATGCCTGACCACGCTCACCTACTCGTCGAAGGCCTGACTGGCGGGGCAAGCCTCCGCAGGTTCGTGAAGATGGCGAAGCAGCGGTCTGGGGCCGCCTACGCGCTGGCTTCCGGTCACCCTCTCTGGCAAAAGGGCTACTACGAACGCGTGCTGCGCCACGACGAAGAGGCCCAGCATGTCGCGCGATACATCGTGGCGAATCCGGTGCGCGCTGGACTCGTGCGGTCCCCCGATGAGTACCCTCATCTCGGCTCCGATATATGGACAGTGGCGGAGCTGATCGAATCAACCAGAATCTGATTTGGGCGGCGCGACTGGCCGGTCCAAAAGGACCGGCCCTACCGGCACGTCCAAAGGGACGTGCCCTACGTGGAACACGTTGTAACCGGCACGTCCAAAAAGGACGTGCCCTACCGTGGAACACGCTGTAGGGCCGGTCCTTTTGGACCGGCCGGACACGCTACCGAGTCCTGAACACCATCCGCAGGGTCACGCCGACGGTTCTGGGATCTCCGGGCTGCCCTACGTAGAGACCGGTGTTGCCAGGCTGCGCCGAGAGCAGGTCGTTGTAGTCCTTGTTCAAGAGATTGCGGGACCATACAGAGAGAGTCCAGCCATCCGCCGCCCGGAAACCGATCCGGACGTTCAGCAGTGAATAGCCGTCAACCACCAGATATTTCGAAGCGCTCGCGCTCGAAGAAAACGAGGAACGGCAGCTCGTGTCGAACGCACCGAACAATTCGCCGCCTCGGCCGAGCAGACTGGCTCGATTGATGTACTCGCCGCCGAAGGAGATTGCTGTCTTGGAGATGCCAGGCAGGTCGGAGCCGGACACGTCCTTGACCTGCGGCCCACCGGTTTCCTCGAACGGGGGCGGCGCATCGGGAAAGGACACGTACTGGCCGTCGGTGAAGGCAGCCGCCGCGTAGAAAGAGAGCCTGTTGCTCACGCTGGCGCTGGCGTCGAGCTCGATGCCGCGCACCCGCACCTTCTCGGCGTTCGCAAGATAGCCGCGAAGCACGCCCACGCCCGCGTTGACGACCTGCGCCTGGAAATCCTTGATCTCCGTGTCATACACCGCGAGGTTTGCCGTGACGCCGCGAAACGGCTCGGTCTTCAGTCCGACCTCGATGTGATGCACGTCCTCGGGTTTGACGGTGGCGGCAGAGAGGACCGGCCGGCCGATTGCGTCGGTGGGCACGCCGTTCAGATTCAGGCCGACCGACTTGAAGCTGGTCGCATAGGTCGCGTAGGTGTTGACGCTCCTGGCGACCTTATAGGCCGCCGTCATCTGGCCCGACAGGTTGGTGTCATCGACATCCGCGACGTAGGCCTGCGGCGCAAGCACCGACAACTGCAGCGCGATGAGCGCAGGATCGGTCGTCTGCAGGCCACCGTAGACCTGCTGATCGAAGTCCACCTCCTTCTTGTCGTAGTTGAAGCGGAGACCAGGCATCAGACGCAGACGATCGGTAACCGACCATTCGAGCTGGCCGAATGCCGCGGCACTGACGTTCCGGAACCGGAGGTATTGGTTGAAGCCGTAGCCATCGAGGAGGCCGGGGGTTGCCGCGGCTGGGGTCGGCGCCAGAAGAAAACGCGCCGCGGCCGAGCCCTGTTCCTGCGTGAAGGACGGATCCGAATCGAGCGCCTGGTGGAAGAAGAAGCCTCCACCGACGATGTTCAGGCGGGGAGCCAGGTCACCCGCATAGCGGACCTCTTGCGTCCACTGCGTCTGGTACGACGGCGCGGCGGAGATAGACGTGACCGGCAGCCCGATGAAGTCACGATCGTTCGAGGGCTTCCAATCCCAGTACCGCCAGGCGGTAGTCGAGGTCATCCGGCCCTTCCACAGCTTCCAGTCAACGTTCAGCGACGTGCCACCGAGCTCCTGGTAGGACCGCATCGGCGTGTCAACGTCGGTCACCCGGTCGAAGGCGTTGAGGCTTGGAGCGGTATACCCGAGATCCGCAGCGATCTGTGGGTACTGGCGGTTCGCGGGGCGCAGCGTGGGCGCCACTCCCGCCACCACCTGCGTGTAGCCCTTGGGGCGCTGGCGGGTGTGATCCACGCCCGCGGTGATCGCGATCTTGTCGGATCGCGCGAACAGAACCTGCCCCCTGACACCCAGATTGTTGAGATCGTTGACGTCGTCTTCGGTGTGCGTGTTGAGAAGAACACCGTCGCGCTGAGTGCCGGAGAAAGACAGCCGTCCGGCGACGTTCTTCAGAAGAGGGCCCGTGATCGACGCCTTGGCCTGAACGAATCCAAAGTTGCCGTAGTTGAGCTCCACTTCGGTTCCAGGCGTGAAGCTCGGCTTGCGGGTCGTGACGTTGATGGCACCGGCGGTCGTGTTCTTGCCGAAGAGCGTGCCCTGAGGTCCTCGCAGGACCTCGACCTGATCCACGTCGAGGAAGTCGAGCGTCGCCGAGGCGGGACGAGCGTAGAAGACGCCATCGATGTAGAGACCGACGCCGGGCTCGATTCCGTCGTTAGTGAGCCCGAATGGCGCGCCAAGGCCGCGGATGTTGATCGCCGAGTTGCGGGGATTGGTCGAATAGAACTGTACGGTCGGAAGCATTTCCTTCAGACGATTCACATTGAAGGCGCCAGCGTCGGCAACAAGGTCGCCTCTTACGACCGACACCGGAATCGGCACTTCCTGCGCGACCTCCTCGATGCGCCGGGCCGTGACGACAACGGACTGGCTGAACCGAGCCGGGCTCAGGGTCACGTCACTCGCTGCCGTTTGGCCAGGCTCGAGCACGATCCGGTTCACCCCGGTTTCGAACCCGTCGAGCGCCGTTTCCACACGGTAGCGGCCTGGCGCCAACCGCTCGGCGCGATAGATGCCCTGGTCACCGCTCACCGCTTCGACGCTCGCGTTGGTGTCTTCGTCCACGACCTTGACGGTCGCCCCCGGTATCGCACCCCCCGACGAGTCGCGAACAGTGCCGGAAATGACGCCCGTCCCGTCCTGGGCTAGAACGGTCATCGGCAGCAACGCGACAACGATGGTCGCGACAATCGTGAAAAACCTCCGAGACATCGACACTCCCCTGGCCGGTCACAGGACCGGCCCTTCAAGGCCGCGCGACTGTCGGCGCGCACGGCGAATCCAAGCCTGATTGCGAGAACAGGGTCAGCCGATCGACTGAGCTTGGGAGAGGGAGTCGCGGAACTTACTGGGTAGGAACTGTCTCACTCACCTGCTTGTCGTCGGCTGAATACACACGCACCGACACGCGGCGCATGCGCAACAGGACTGACAACAGAGGGAGTGAGAGAACGTCACGAGCTTTCAGTTGTACGCGTGGATAGACTCACCTGTCAAGCGACGGCTGATGGCCGGTCCAAAAGGACCGGCCCTACGTACAAACACCTTCGCGACGTAGGGCACGTCCTTTGGACGTGCCAGCCCGGTCCGAAAGGACCGGCCCTACCTCTACTTCGGCGCCCTTGGGATCGGCGGAGGGAGTGGAGCAGGGTCGATGTATCCACGAGTGCCATCAGGCCTGATCGGTCCAGGTCCAAACCCGAGGTGGTCTCGGTTTGCATTGTTCTCGCTGCACGAGTATTCCTGCAGCTCCTCGTCTGGCTTGCCGAGCACCCATGTTCGCGAATAGGTGAACGGCCGCGTGTAGAACTTGGGGTCCTCGATCAGCGTTTCGACGTGGATGTGATCGGCATCAGGCCTGGTCCAGCGCTCGACGACATGCAGGGCGTCGCTGTGAGGGTTTGCGTTCTCGTCGATCCACACCTTCTCGTCCTTGAACCCGATCGAGTCGATGACGAGCGTGTCTCCCTCCCAACGACCGAGCTCTTCGCCAAAAAAGGACGGATCAGGGTCGTCGGAATGCTTCCGGTTGGGGTCGATCGGGATCAGCCGGAAGTAACTGTACCAATACATGAACGCGATCTTGTTGGCTCCCTGAAGCACCTCGAACGGAAGACCGCTGGCGTTGTGCCGGGGAATGCCGCCGATGATGCACAGCGCCTCAGGGTCAATGGTCGCGGTCAGGTTGTGCTTGAGGGCCGCCTCTCCGGCAGGCGTGAGCGGCAGCTTCCATCCCGGGAGGTCCTTCCCGATATTCCCGCCAGGCGTGGTCTGACGCGTCCCCTTCCAGTACCCGCTCAAGTCGGGCTTACCGCTTGCCGTGCGCGGCGTTGGCCTCGTGGATTTGAAGTCGTCCACGGTCAACCCTTGTCCAAAAACAGATCCGGGCAACAGCGCCAGGACCGCCGCCGCGAGCAGCGGCGCACAGAGGATGCGGTGTCACTGGGGACCTCCATCACCCGCTGATGCGCCGGAGACAATGCGCCCATCGGCGAGCGTGATACGCCTGGCGTCGGCGAGGTTCGAGCCGTCCTTCGCGCGATACCCATCGACTGTGATGGTGTCGCCGAGCTTCAGGTCGCCGCGCTTGAACCCGCGGCGAGACAGCGCGCCGGGCGCTCCGCCCTCGCAGCCCCATCGCACGACCTGCCCCTTTTCGTCTTTCACCTCGACGTAGAAATACGTGTGCGGATTCGTCCATTCGATCTTCACGAGCGTCCCCGTCAGGCGGATGGCCTTGGTGGCGTCGTATTGCGCCGCGAACGAATGATGCCCGAGAAGCTGCGCTCCTCCGGCGAGAGCCGCGACTGTCAGGGCGAGGGCGAATCTTGTGTTCATCGTCTGCTCCAACCTCATTTGTACGGAAGACGGCAGCCGGAATCAACCTGACTCACTCCCGCAGGTCAACGCGCGCAATAGAATAGGGACATGGCGGGCACTATGAGCGAAACACAGACACGAGAAACCCTCGGCTTTCAGGCCGAGGTGACGCAACTCCTTCACCTGATGGTCCACTCCTTGTACGGCAACAAGGAAATTTTCCTCCGGGAGCTGGTGTCGAACGCCTCCGACGCGGGCGACAAGCTCCGATTCGAGGCATTGGCCGACTCTGCGCTCTTCGAAAACGACCCGGAGCTGAAGATTCGCGTCAGCTACGACAAATCCGCGCGAACGATCACCATCTCCGACAACGGCATCGGCATGTCGCGGCAAGAGGTCGTCGAGCAGATCGGCACGATTGCCAAGTCGGGCACGCGCGAGTTCTTCCAGAGCCTCACATCTGACCGCGCAAAAGACGCCCACCTCATTGGTCAGTTCGGCGTGGGCTTCTACTCGGCCTTCATCGTGGCCGATCGCGTGACGCTCTCCACACGGCGCGCCGGCCTTGCGCCGGAGCACGGCGTCCGGTGGGAGAGCACCGGCGAGGGCGAGTACACGGTCGAGACGGTGCGCAAAGACAGCCGCGGCACCGACGTCGTGCTGCACCTGCGCCCCGAGGAGGACGAACTGCTCTCGGGCTTCAAACTGCGCGAGATTCTGCGCAAGTACTCCGACCACATCACCATCCCCATCCTCATGAGGAAGGAGCAGTGGGATTCGACCGCCCGCGAACAAGTCCTGACCGATGAAGACGACCAGATCAATCAGGCCTCGGCACTCTGGGCGCGGCCGAAGTCGGAGATCACCGAGGAGCAGTACCACGAGTTTTACAAGCACGTCGCCCACGATTTCGAGCCGCCGTTGGCCTACAGCCATGCGAAGGTGGAAGGCCGCCAGGAGTACACGCAGCTCCTGTTCATCCCTCAGCGGGCGCCCTTCGATCTCTGGGACCGCGACCATCGGCGCGGCGTCAAGTTGTATGTGCGGCGCGTCTTCATCATGGACGATGCTGAGCAACTGTTGCCGGCGTACCTGCGATTCGTTCGAGGGGTGATCGATTCGAACGACCTGCCGCTCAACGTGTCCCGAGAGATCCTGCAGCAGTCACGCGACGTCCAGACCATTCGCACCGCATTAGTCAAACGGGTGCTGACCCTTCTCGAAGACCTGGCGGAAAACCACGTAGACAAGTTCGCCGCGTTCTGGAAGGAATTTGGCCGCGTGCTCAAGGAAGGCGTGCCGGAGGACACGGCCAACCGTGATCGGATCGCGAAGCTACTGCGGTTCGCCTCGACACACCAAGACACGGAAGGACAGACGGTGTCCCTTTCGCAGTACGTCGGCCGAATGAAAGCGGGGCAGGAAGCGATCTACTACATCACCGCGGATGGATTCTCAGCCGCCAAGAACAGCCCGCACTTGGAGATCTTCCGGAAGCTCGGCGTCGAAGTGTTGTTGATGTACGACCGCGTGGACGAGTGGGTCGTTTCGATGCTGACCGAATTTGGTGGCAAGCCGCTCCAGTCGGTCACGAAAGGCGGGCTCGACCTCAGCAAGCTGGGCGACGAGGCCTCGAAGCAGGAGGCGGAAACGCAGGCGGACGAACACAAGGCTCTGCTCGAACGCATTCATCGTGTGCTCAACGAGCGAGCAAGTGCCGTCCGCATCACCCTTCGACTCACCGACTCGCCGGCGTGCTTGGTAAGCGACGCGCAGGGCATGAGCACTAACCTGGAGCGGATGCTCAAGGCCGCGGGCCAGAACGTGCCGGAGTCCAAGCCGGTACTGGAGATCAACCCACGCCATCCGATCGTGCAGCGGTTGAGGGATGAGGCGGACGAGAGCCGTTTCTCCGACTGGAGCCACATCTTGTTCGACCAGGCGACGCTGGCCGAGGGCGGTCAACTCGAGGACCCGGCCAGTTTCGTAAAGCGCCTCAACGAGCTGATGCTCACCCTGGCCGGCGGCGCATCCAGGATCTGGATACCTGGCTCGTAGCCACACTAGCCTGCAGGGCCGGTCCTTTTGGACCGGCCTGAACCGACGCGGCTTTGCGTTGACCGCCGCAGGCCGGATACAATCATGGGACCGTGTTCGGCCGAACCTGCTGCCTGTGCGTGTGTAGTTGTACCAGGACCTTTATGGTCCCCTCGGCAACGGTCCGGCTGTTTGGGTAAATAACCAGAAACACCCAATAAGACGCACAAGATCGAAGCCCGGGGGACCAAAGCCCCCGGGCTTTTTGTTTTTTGAAACCGTCGGCCGGTCCGGAAGGACCGGCCCTACGAGTCTGAACCGTCGGCCCGTCCAGAAGGACCGGCCCTGCGATGTCTGAAACCTGACGAGGACGATGTCAATAGCCACGCTCTCTCCTGAGTCGACCGACGCCGGGCTTCGTCTCAACCACCTTCGTGCCCTCGAAGCCGAGAGCATTCACATCATGCGTGAGGTGGTAGCCGAGTTCGAACGTCCCGTGATGCTCTACTCCATCGGAAAGGACTCCTCGGTTCTGCTGCGCTTGGCGCAGAAGGCGTTCTACCCGGGCCCGATTCCCTTCCCTCTCCTGCACGTCGACACCACGTACAAGTTCCGAGAGATGATTCAGTTCCGGGACGATATGGCAGAAGCGGTTGGCGCGCGCCTCATCGTCCACACGAACCAGGAGGCTATCGCCGACGGCACTCAGCCGTTCAAGGTGGGAACGCAGCGATGCTGCGGCCTGCTCAAGACCAAGTCGCTGCTCGACGCGCTCCAAGCCGGCAACTTCGACGCCGCCATCGGCGGGGCCCGCCGCGACGAGGAGCGCTCCCGAGCCAAAGAGCGCGTCTTCTCCATCCGCGACTCGAACGGGCAGTGGGATCCGAAGCGCCAGCGCCCCGAGCTCTGGAACCTGCTGAACGCCCGTATTCGACCCGGCGAGAGCATCCGCGTGTTTCCGCTTTCGAACTGGACGGAGATCGACGTTTGGCAATACATCCACGTCGAGAAGATCCCGATCGTCCCGCTCTATTTCGCCAAGGAGCGCGAGGTCATCGTTCGCGGACTCTCGCTCATCGTTCAGGAACAGCCCTTTGTCGTGACGATGCCCGGCGAGAAGCCGCAGATGGTGAAGTGCCGGATGCGATCGCTCGGCTGCTCGCCATGCACCGGCGCCATCCGCTCCGAGGCGGATTCGATCCCCAAGATCATCGAGGAGCTCATCGCGACCCGGCAGTCGGAGCGCCAGCTCCGCATCATCGACCACGATCAAGACGGGTCGATGGAGCTGAAAAAGCGCGAGGGGTATTTTTGATGGCGGGTCTGAAAAGACCCGCCCTACGAACATGAGCGGAGGTCTCCTTAGGATCTGCACGGCCGGCAGCGTCGACGACGGGAAGAGCACCCTCATTGGACGGCTGCTGTACGACTCGCAATCGGTCTACGAGGACCAGGTTCACTCGGTTGAGAAAGCCTCGAAGAACCGCAATGCCGGCCCAATCGATTTCTCGCTCTTCACGGACGGCCTGCGTGCCGAGCGTGAACAAGGCATCACAATCGACGTGGCCTACCGATACTTTGCGACAGCTCGCCGCAAATTCATTCTTGCCGACACGCCCGGACACGAGCAGTACACGCGGAACATGGCCACAGGGGCATCGACCGCCGACGTCGCGATCCTGCTCGTCGACGCGCGCAACGGGGTCAGAGTTCAGTCACGTCGCCACGCGCGAATCGCACGGATGCTCGGCATCACTGACTTTGTGCTCGCCGTCAACAAGATGGACCTCATGGATTTCGACCGTGAGGTCTTCGACAAGATCCTGGACGACTTCGACGACCTGCTGACTGGCGCATCGGTGCACGCGATCCCAATGAGCGCGCTGCACGGCGACAACGTCATCACAACAAGCGATCGCACGCCGTACTTCAACGGCCCACCGCTGCTCGAGTACCTCGAGACGGTGCACGTCCATCGCGACCTTCCGGCGGCGCCCTTCAGGTTCCCGGTTCAAATGGTGCTGCGGCCCGACGACGTGTTTCGGGGCTACGCGGGTCAGATCGTCTCCGGCACGATCAAGCCGGGCGAGCGCGTGACGGCGTGGCCATCGGGCCGAACCGCGAGAGTCAACCGCATCGTGACGTACGACGGCGACGTGCCGTTGGCGTTCGCGCCGATGTCGGTGACGCTCACGCTCGACGACGAGATCGATATCAGTCGTGGCGACGTGCTGACCGTGGACCCGGCGTCCGTAGGGCAGAAGTTCGAGGCCGAGATCGTGTGGATGGATGAACGGCCGCTCGATCCCGGCCGGGTTTACTTGCTCAAGCAGGGCACCCGCACTGTCACCGCTGAAATGAACCACGCGCTGGTGCTGAACCAGATCGGCACCGTCGTCGTATCCACGGCGCGACCAATCGTCTTCGATCGCTATTCAGAGAACCGGGGGACGGGCAGTTTCATTGTGATCGACCCTGCGACACACTTTACCTGCGGCGCCGGCATGATCTCGGACCCGGTGCGCGAGGGCGCGGCGACGCACACGGCCCCACTGACCTTCGCCGAGCGCCTGGCGCATCTCGCTCGCGCGGCCGCGTCAGAAGAAGAAGCTGCCGATCTCGTTCGCAAAGCACTCGAGGAGATGCTGACGTGACGATAGAGCTGGGATCGGGGAGCGGGGATCGGGGATCAGAGGCCGGCGACGTCATCGTGCACGCGCTCGCCAGCGCCCACGCGCCGTGCATCACGTCGAGCTTTCAGGCCGAGTGCGTCGTGCTGACGCACATGCTTCGAGAGGTGCGCCCCGACATTCCCGTGCTCTTCCTCGACACCTTTCACCACTTTCCGCAGACGCTCGCCTACCGCGACGAGATGACCGCGCGTTGGGGCTTGACGCTCGTGAACCTGCGCGCCGGAGAACCGAGCATCGGTTTGTGGCAGGCCGAGAGTACCGAGGCATGCTGCAAGCGACACAAAGTGGACCCGCTCTTCTCGGCGCTCGACGGATACGACACGTGGTTCACGGCGCTCCGCCGCGATCAGTCACCGTCGCGTGCGAATCTGAAGGAAGTAGAGCCGTTCAGGTTGCCTACGGGCAAAGAGGTTCAACGAGTCGCGCCAATCGCTGGCTGGACCGCGCGCGACGTGTGGAAGTACGCGAAGGACCACGAGATCCCTCTGCTTCCGCTGTACGAGCTTGGCTACACGAGCATCGGCTGCGAGCCCTGCACCGCCATTCCTTTTGATCCCGACAATCCCCGTTCAGGCCGTTGGCAGGGCCAGAAGCTCGAGTGCGGGATACACATACAAGCGAAGTAGAAACCCGTCAAATTCCAACTTCCAACGTCTGACGCGTGCCCAACGCCCAAGCGCGCCAACTCCCACGTAGCGCGCAGGCTCGAGCCTGCGCGGTCCAGCCACCCAGCCACCTAATTTCCTTTTCCCAGCGGCCAGTAGCTCAGATACGCCGCGAAGAAGATCAGGAACGGAAAGGTCACGCTCAGGAGTGCGTTGGCGAGCCAGATCTCGTAGTTGTATCCAGGGGGGCCCGACGCGAGCTGACCTGTCACCGTCGGTGCGAGCATCCCATACAGGTTCGCGAGCACTACGCCAATAACGATTGACGCGATCGCGTTCATCACGCCCTTGACTGGCTGCTTCATCTGACCAAAAAGCGAGTTCTGAAGCATGTTCAAGACGATGATGGTGCCGAAGATGACGGGGGCTGTCACGCGCGTCAAAACGACCATCGGGTCGATTCCCAACATCCCCACGCACACCTGCATGATGATGGCGGCCCCCGCAAGGATGACGATCGTGAAGACGATGCCGAGCACCGGCTGTTTCATGATGGCCGGCGACGTCGTGAGCGGCCATAGGTCGAAGCACAGGACGAGGAACATCACCGCGAGTGCCGTTACGTAGAAGACCAGTGCCATGACGGCGTTGTGCAGGCCCTGCGGCGCGGATGCCAGATAGACGGGCGTACCTTGCAGAAAGCCGTAGTTGAAGAACACGCGGAACACGATGTACGTGATCACGTAGGACGCAACGAGCACCGCGAGCCCGGCGGCCACTTTGTTCTTGATCATGTTCGTAAACGGCCACCCGCCCCACATGATCGCCAGATAGAACGTCGTCGGAACCGCGAGAATCACGAAGTGAGAAGGAATCGGTCCGGGGGGGCTGATGCCTTCACCAACCAGTCGCAGCAACACCGGTGACAACACCGCAGCAACAATGACATTCAGAATCAGCAGCACGAGGCCTTTCGCGGGCTGACTCATCTTCGCCACGAAAGCCGGGTTCGCTCCCCAGATCACGACTGCCACGACCTGCATCGGGATGAGACATAGGTTGAAGAACGCGACCGACCCAGCGAACGTGCCGAAATCGAACAGCGAAATGAAGCCCAGGGAGATCGCCATGACGATCACCGAGGCCACCACACCTAGTCCAGGTTGTGACACTGATGCCTCCTCTTGACGCACAGCTGATATAGCTGTGCGGGCGACATCATAGGACAGATTGGGGTTCAGGGTTTAGGGCTTAGGGCTCACGGCTCACGGCTCACGGCTCACGGCTCACGGCTTAGGGCTTAGGGGGGCTCAGGGCTTAGGGCTCAGGGCTCAAGTCGGTACGCGGGTTGCCTGCGTCCCTCGTGTGAGCCGTGACCATCGTCGTCTTCGCGTGTTTGCGCTGGCAGATCGTCTTGTGACGGATGTCTACACTCTCTCGCGCCAGTTTCCATCTGCGGAGCGTTTCTCACTACAAATGCAGATAAGGAAGTCGGCTGTGTCGACTGCCAGCAACATCGTGGAAGGATCTGCGCGTCGTACGACCCGGGAATATCTGAATTTCCTCAACATCGCTGCGGGCTCGGCGGCTGAGACGCGGTACCTGCTGGAGCTCGCTTCTCGCCTGGGAATGCTGAAGGGATCGGAGACCGAGCCCCTGGTCGCCGGTTACACCGAACTCTCGGCCGGACTTCAGTCGCTTATAAGCGCCCTGAGCCGTGAGCCGTGAGCCCTGAGCCGTGAGCCGTGAGCCGTGAGCCCTGACTCTAGATCTTCGCTCCCAGATACGAACACACTCGCAGGAGATCGGCGAAGACACCGCCGGCGGTGACAGCTGGCCCCGCGCCCGGTCCTTGCACGACGAGGGGATTCTGGTCGTACCGGCCGGTGATGAACCGGACAACGTTATCGGTGAGGTTGATGTTGGCGAACGGATGCGATCGGTCGAGCTCCACCACGCCAACGGTTGCTCGGCCCGTCCCAGCATCGAGCGCCGCCACGTAGCGAAGCACGCGGTTTTTCGACTTGGCCGCGTCGAGTCGCGCGAGCATCGGCGCATCGAGCTCGGGCAGACGAGACATGAACTCGTCGACGCTGCAGCGGCTGAGCGACGCGGGAATCAGGCTCTCCAGCTCGACAGCGGCCAACTCCAATGGCATGCCCATCTCTCGCGCGAGAATCACGAGCTTGCGCGCCACGTCGGTTCCCGAGAGATCGTCGCGCGGGTCAGGCTCGGTGTAGCCGCTCGCTTTTGCCTCGCGCACAATGGCTGAGAACGGCTGGCGTCCATCCCACACGTTGAACAGGTACGCCAGTGTGCCCGAGAAGATGCCGTCAACCCGACGGATCTCGTCGCCGGTCTCTCGCAGATCGCGAAGCGTCTGCATGATCGGCAAACCGGCGCCAACCGTCGCTTCGTACAAATAGTGTGACCCGCCGCTCCGGCGCCCCTCCTTCACGCGGGAAAACAGTTCCAGGGAGCCGCTATTCGCCTTCTTGTTCGGCGTGACCACGTGGATGCCTGCTTCGAGCCAGCGTGGATACCACTCGGCCACGTCAGCGCTGGCCGAGCAATCGAGGATCACCGCGTGCGGCAGATGGTCGGCGTTGACATGCTGCTCGAAACGGTCCAAGTTCACCGGCTCTCCAGCGTCGAGGAGGGCCTTCCAGCCTCCCAGTGGAATCGACGCATCGGACAGCAACATCCGCTTCGAGGTCATGATGCCGCGCACGCGAAGATCGAGGTGAAAGTCGCGCAGCAGGCGTGTGGTCTGCGAACCAATCTGATCCAGAAGCGCACTCCCGACCGCGCCGGGGCCAATGAGGCCGATTGAGACGGTATGCGGCGAGAGGTAGAAGCGCGCGTGCACCGCCCCTAAGGCCCTCGTGGTCTGCCGCTCGTCGATCACGACCGAGATGTTGCGTTCAGACGCCCCTTGCGCGATCGCGCGCACGTTGACGCCGGCTGCCGCGAGCGCGCCGAACACGCCGGCCGCAATGCCTGGCGTGCCGGCCATGCCGTCGCCGACGACCGAGAGAATGCTGCAGCCGCGGACCACGTCGACGTCCTGGATCTGCGCCTGCCGGAGTTCGGCGTCGAAGGCGCGGCGCACTGTGCTCACCGTGCGGTCCGAGTCGGCTTCGGGCACGGCAAAACAGATCGAATGCTCCGAGCTCCCTTGCGAGATCAGGATCACCGAGATCCCATCCTCCCGAAGGGCCCCGAACAGGCGCTGCGCGGTACCAGGGACACCGATCATTCCGGCACCCTCCACATTCACGAGCCCGACGCGATCGATGCTGGTAATCCCCTTCACCGCATGTGATGAGGTCGGGGCCGCGCAAATGAGCGTGCCCGCACCGTCCGGCGCGAATGTGTTTCGAATCCTGATCGGAATGCCCTTTTCCACGGCCGGCGCCATCGTCTGAGGGTGGATCACCTTGGCGCCGAAATACGCCAGCTCCATCGCCTCGTGGTACGAAAGCGAGTCGATGACCGTCGCGTCAGGCACTCGCCGAGGATCGGCACTGAGGACGCCGTCAACATCGGTCCAGATCTGAATCTCGTCGGCATCGAGCAGTCGTCCGAAGATAGACGCCGAAAAGTCGCTGCCGTTTCGCCCGAGCGTCGTCTGCAGTCCCTGAGCGTCGCGGGCAATGAAGCCCGTGATGATGGGCGTGGCGCTCGCGTCGCCGGGCATGAGCCGCTCCGCATTCGCGCGGGACACGTCCCACTCCACCGTTGGACCAAGCGAACCCCACTTCACCTGCACGATGTCGCGCGCGTCAACCCATTGCACGCCACTCCGGCGTCCGCGCACGCGTAAATAGCGGGTGAAGAGACGCGTGGACCACATCTCGCCGAACCCAGCGATGAGATCGCGAACCGTATTGGAGGCCGAACGCGTGAGCTGCGCGGCGTGAAGAATGCGCGAGACATCGCTGCAGTCGGAGTCGAGCTCGGCGGAATATTCGCTCAGGTCGGCAGCGCTCAGGAGGGCGCGGCCGATTTCGAGGTGCCGCTCGCGAATCGAGGCCAGGCCAGCGGCCGATTCATTCTGCTGCTCGGCAGAAGCGACAAGACCCAACAAAGCGTCGGTGACGCCGCGACAGGCCGACAGCACGACAGCCAAGCGTTTGGCCGGCTCCGCTTCGAGGATTTTTGCCACGCGCTCCATGCAGCCGGCATCGGCCACACTCGAGCCGCCGAATTTGTACACACGCCACGGGTTGTCCATCTGCAAGTTAGGAAGTGTCAGGTTCGAAGTGCGACGTACAGGCTGCCGGCTACCAGCTACCAGCTAGTATCTGAATAGTTTATTCACTTTTACGATCAGCGCGCGCGTGGTCAGCTCCGGGAAGCTGCGCGTGAGGGTGTTGCGCTCGTCGTTGTAGACGATGAACAGCTCGCTGCCTGGCCGATACTCCCAGCGGAGCCTGGCATTCGTGGACACGGTGTTCGTGCCGGTGTTGTACTGCAGTAGCGCGCTCACGAACATCATCGGCGTCAGCGTGTAGGTCACGCGCGATCCGGCCAAGTGGGTCGTGAAGGCTCCCTGGACGAGGTCGACCTTGTTCAGCGAATACGTCGGTTCGACCGAGAGCGCGTTGGTCACGCTGAGGCGTGCTTGCGAAACGCTGACCGCGGTGCGATGTCCGTTGTAGAAGGTCCCGAACTCGATCAAGTAGTTGCCCGAGAGTCGCCGCTGGCGGCCAAGATTGAAACCGATGCGCCCGTTCTCGAAATCGTATCCCCCGACTGGAATGGTGACCGACGGCACAATGCTGAACGGCAAGGGTAGGAACTCGTACAGGTCGCTGTAGCCAGCGATGAACTGATCGCCGTTCTGGAACTCCACTGCGAATTCGCCTTCGTTCTCTCGTGACTCGAGGATGCCCGCACCGTTCTCGACGTAAGTGAGGCCGGCCTGGTACCGGAATCGCCGGACCGACGGCATGGTGCTTGGACGCGGACTGAACCTGGCTTGCGCGAAGCTCCGTCGCATATCGTCGCGGCGAAGGAACCCGACCTCCGGGTTGAAATTGTCGCCAACCGCCAACTGCTCGAGCTGAAGGCCGTACCGATCACCGTTGTAGTCGAGCTGGGCGCGATAGCTCATGTCGTCGCCGCTCAGGCCCTCGAGTCTCAGTCTTTGCCCAGTAGGTGTTGATACTGAGATTGTCGAAGAACGCAAACGCGCCGTCGAGGCCGTACACGAGGTTCCGTCCTACGCCGTTCTGCGCCACCGACCGCCCGGTGGCAATCAGACCCACACTGCTCTTCCGAAACACGTCCCGTTTGACACGAACAACGGAGAAGTTCGTGCTCCGTGCGGGCGAGGGTAAGAGCTCGGACTCCTCGCCCGTCTGAGTATTCACGATGCCGATGCTGTAGCGACCAGTGCGCCCCGTAAGGCGCCCTCCCACGTCGAGCGGCACGACCCGCCCCGAAACACGCCCCGCCGCGTCCTGTATCTGGTTGAGTCCGACGCGTCGACTGTAAAAGAGAATGGGAGCGTCGTTGTTGTTGTTATTGTTGAAGTTGTTGGCGAGCTGCACGCCACCGAAGGAAAACATCCCCTGATTCTCGAGGAAGAACTCGCGCTTCTCGGGAAAGAAGAGGCTGAAGCGCGTGAGGTTGACCTGCTGCTCGTCGGCCTCCACTTGCGCGAAGTCCGTGTGCACGGTCACGTCGGCGGTCAACCCCTGCGTGACCGCATACTTGAGGTCGACGCCAACAGCGGCATCTGGGTCGTTCGACACGGCCGGTGTGAGGGTGCGATTGCTCGTCAGACTCGACGTCGCATACGGCTTGAGATCTAGGTTGCGACCCGCGGGCGGCGCCTCGAGCCCGACGAGCGAGGCCGCAAACGAGGTCTGCACCATTGCCGCGTTTCCGCGAGCGGGCGGCACCTTGGTCAGGAGCGACATCTCGTTTTTCGAGCGCTTCACCCGGGCGACCTGGAAGCCCCACACCTGCGCCTTGCCGGCGCCATATCGCAACGACTTGAACGGAATGGCGACCTCGACGGTCCAACCGCGATCGAACCGTCCAGTCTTGAGCTCCCACACCGGGTTCCAATCCTGACTGAACTGCCGCTCGTTGGTAACCTGCGTGTCGGACCGCCCTCCAATCGGGTTGATGCTGAAGAGGATGGCGTTTCGGCGATCGTAGAAGGGATCAAACACGAACGACACGACATCGTTGCCTTGAAACATCGTGTTGCTGTCGCGACGCATCTCGGTGGCAACGAGACGGTCCATTTGGCTGTCCCACATGCGAGCCGACACGTAGATGTTCTTGTCGTCGAACGACACCCAGACGTCGGTCTGCTCGGTCGCGGGCGCGCCAGGCTGTGGCTCGGTCTGAATGAATCCCGACATTGGGAGAACATCTTCGTAGTGAGCCTCATCGAGAACACCATCGAGGCGAATGGGCTGGGCGAGACGGACCGCGCGAACCGTCGCGCGCCCCTCCGTGTCGCGCGTGATCGTTTCCGGCGCTACGGGCTCCGGCGGTGCGTCGGCGACGAGCGTCAAGGCTCTCGCCGCGGCGGACGCTTCGGCTGATGCAAACGGTTCCTCAGCCGGCGCCTGTCCGGCCTCGGCGACTCGGATTGCCAGAAGCACCGCAGACGCGAGCAGGAACGCGGCCCGAACAGCCGAACGTCTCATGCGGAAAGACCAGCATGCGGTAGGGCGGGCAGAGCGACCGTGATGGCGGGCAGAGCGTCAAGAGTATTGCACACACGCGGGTTGGGACGGTTTGAGTCGTTCGGACGTTCGAGACGTTCGAGACGTTCGGGCGTTCGGGGATCGTTCGACGTTCGAGCCGTTCTGCGTTCTTGAACGATCTGAGCGAACCAAACGACCTGCGAACACGCGAACGGTCCGAACCGTCGAACGATCCGAACGATCCGAACGATCCGAACGATCCGAACGATCCGAACGATCTAGAAACGAAACAGTCTATTGATCTTCACGGTGAACGAGCGGTTGGAGAGCGACGGAAAGCTGCGGGCGAGTGTGTCGCGCTCTTCGTTGTAGACGACGAACAGCTCGCTGCCCGGCTGGTACTCCCACCGTAAGCGTGCGTTGGTCGACACCGCGTTCGTCCCCGAGTTGTATTGCAGCAGGGCGCTCACGAACATGAGCGGCGTCATCGAAAACGTGACGCGTGAACCGGCGAGGTGCGTCGTGAAATCACCCTGAAGGAGGTTTACGCGATTCAGCGAGTAAGTCGGCTCCACCGAAAGTTGGTTCGTGATCGGGATCCGGCCACGCGCGATACTGAGCGTTGTCTTGTGACCGTTGTAGAACGTGCCGAACTCGGCCGACAGATTCGCCGAGATCGCGCGCTGCTGCCCCAAGTTGTAACCCAGGCGCAGCGTGTCGAAGGTGTAACCGCCGATCGGCAGGATGACGTCGCCGCCAATCGGGAAGGGAGCCGGCAGAAACTCGAACGTGTTGGTGTAGTTGACGCCTAGGCGATCTGCGTTCTGAAACTCGAGCGCAAACTCTCCGGCGCGTTCACGCGATTCCAAGCGTCCGGCGCCGTTCTCGATGTACTCCAGCGAGCCGTCGTAGACGTACTTGCGGATCGCGCTTTGGTTCCGCGGCCGGGGACTGAAGCGAAAACGCGCGTAGTCGCGCACCATGTCGTCCCGCCGCAGAAAGCCAATCTCAGGGTTGAAGTTGTCACCGATCTTCAGGCGCTCGAGCTGTACTGCGTACCGATCGCCCGGGTAGTCGAGTTGCGCGCGATAGCTGGTGTTGTCGCGGCTGCTGAGCCCGTCCGTGTCGGTCCGCGCCCAATAGGTATTGATCTGGAAGTTCTCGTAGAACGCGAACGTGCCATCGAGCCCGTATGCCCGGTTGGCGCCGGTCCCGCTGGCTCCCACCGACCGGTTCGTGAACAACAGGCCTACGCTGCTGCGCCGTAGCACGTCGCGTTTGAGACGAACGACGCTGAAGTTGGTGGTGGGCGTTCCGGTGTCCGGCTCATCGCCCGCCTGAATGTTGAGCAGGCCAACGCTGTATTTGCCCGCGCGCCCGGTGAGGCGGCCGCCGAGCTCGAGCGGCACCTCACGGTCGCCGTTCAGGCCGATCCGGCGGCTGTAAAACATGATCGGCGCATCGGAGCTCCCGCTGTTGTTGAACCCGCTGTTGAAGTTGCCTCCCCCGCCACTGTTGACCGCGACACCGCCGAAGGAGAACGTCCCCTGGTTCTCGAGGAAAAACTCGCGCTTCTCGGGAAAGAACAGGCTGAACCGAGTGAGGTTCACTTGTTGCTCGTCGGCTTCGACTTGAGCGAAATCGGTGTTCACCGTCACGTCCGCTGCCAGGCCTTGTGTCACTGCGTATTTCAGGTCGAGCCCCACCTCACCGTGGGGATCGTTCGACACCCGCGGCGTGGCGTTGCGGTCCGTGATGACGCTCGAGATCGCGTACGGCTTGAGGTCGATGTTACGCCCTCCGCGTGGCGACTCGATCCCGACAAGCGATGCCGCGAACTGAGCCTGCTGGAATCCCGACTGCCCCCGTGCTGGGGGCACCGGCGTCAAGGTCGAGATCTCGTTCGTCGAGCGTTTCACCCGCATGGCGTTGAAACCCCACACTTGCTCCGAGCCGGGGCGATAGCGGAGCGACTTGAAAGGAACCGCGGTCTCGACCGTCCAGCCACCTTCGAAACGGCCAGCCTTCGTGTCCCACACGGGATTCCAGTCACTGCTGTATTGCCGATCGTTGACCATCTGCCCGTCCGATCGGCCGCCCAACGGGTTCATCGTGAAGGTGAATGAGTTCCGCCGGTCGTAGAACGTGTCGAGGATGAACGAGACGAGGTCGTTTCCCTGCCAGTTGTTGGGGCTGTCTCGCCGCATCTCGGTGGCGACAAGCCGGTCCATCTGGCTATCCCAGGCCCTGAACGACACGTACACGTAGTCGTTGTCAAATGCGATCCACGCCTCGGTTTTTTCAGTGGCTTGCGCCCCAGCCTGCGGTTCCACCTGAACGAAATCCGACACGGAGCGGACCTGAGAATAGAGTTCCTCATCCAGAACGCCGTCGATTCGCAACGGTCGCGCGAGTCGAACGGCTCGGACGGTCGCGCGCCCTTCGGTGTCGCGCGAGATCACCTCAGGCGAGAGCGGCTCTGGCGGCGCATCCGGGTGGAGCGGAACCATCCTCGACGGCGAAGCGGCGGCCTCAATTGGGGCAGCGGATTCCTCTGACGACGCCTGTCCAGCAGAGGCTGAGGATGCTGAAAGGGCCGCGGTTGCCGACAGCAGGACGATCGATACGACGAGTTGTCGATAGGCTCGTAAGTCGCTGAAATAATTCATGAAACGCGTTGGACGGCCCGATATCGTACAACAAAGCTGATCGATCAATTCACGTTGCCACTTTGTACGCCCTTACTCCAGTACGATCGGGGCTTGTCCATGACTCGACGCGAAGCACGGAACAAAGCCCCTAAGCCAAGGGATCGCGCCGACGCTTTCTGCGCGAAGTACGGCCTCGCGATGCCGATCCTGCTTGCGCCGATGGCCGGTGCGTGCCCGGCCAGCCTGTCGATCGCTGTTGCCAATGCCGGTGGAATGGGAGCCATGGGCGCGCTCCTGACCAAGCCCGCCGGCATCAAGGACTGGGTGACCGAGTTCCGGTCAGGAAGCAGCGGTCCACTCCAGCTGAATCTCTGGATCCCGGATCCTCCTCCGCTCAGAAATCCCGAGGCTGAGGCGCGCGTGCGCCAGTTCCTATCGGCGTGGGGACCAGATGTGGCAACGTCGGCCGGGGATGTCATACCCCCCGACTTCAACGGGCAATGTGAGGGGCTCCTTGCGTCGCAGCCGACAGCTGTCTCGTCAATCATGGGCGTGTTCCCGGCTGAGTTCGTGACACGTCTGAAGCAAGCCGGCATCGCGTGGTTCGCAACGGCAACGACGTTGGCCGAGGCGCTCCAAGCGCAGGCAGCCGGTGCGGACGCTATCGTCGCTCAGGGGTTTGAAGCAGGCGGCCACAGAGGCTCATTCGATCCGGCAGCAGCCGAACGGCAGGCGATTGGGCTGTTTGCGTTGCTTCCGCGTCTAGCCGACCACCTCGACGTCCCGATCATCGCCGCCGGCGGAATCGGCGACGGTCGCGGCGTTGCGGCCGCGTTGACGCTCGGAGCGACGGCGGCAACAGTCGGGACCGCGTTCCTGCGATGCCCGGAAGCCAAGACTCACCGCTCGTGGGCCGCTGCGCTCGACAATCTCGAACCGGAGGGCACGACGCCGACGCGCGCGCTGACCGGACGGTTGGGCCGCGCGATCGCCACTGATTACGTCAAAGCCGCCGCAGCATCAAGCGCGCCGATGCCCGCTCCCTATCCAGTTCAACGAGGTCTCACCGCGTCGATGAAAGAGGCCGGCGCCGCCGCGGGAGACTACCACCGGATGCAGTTGTGGGCGGGTCAGTCCGCGGCCATGGCCCAGCCGGTTCCCGCTGGCGAACTGGCCAGCCGGATCTGGGATGAGGCTCGGGCCCTCTTATAGGACGCGACAATGGCAGTCAGCGACGACCTGCTCGGCTTCGTGAAGGAAGGCTTATCGCGTGGCATTCCTCGGGCGCAGATGGAGGAAGTCCTTTTGAAGGCCGGCTGGACGTCTGAACAGGCCAGAGGCGCGCTCAGCGCTTTCGCCGAGATCGACTTCCCGATTCCCATCCCGAAGGCCCGGCCGTACTTGTCGGCGCGTGAAGCCTTCATGTACCTCGTGCTGTTCAGTACTTTGTATGTCAGCACCTACAACCTGGGGAGTCTCATCTTCGAGTTCATCAACCGGGCTCTTCCTGATCCGGCCTCGCCTGGGTTTGTCGAGAACGTCGAATACTCGCGTCGAACGATCCGCTGGGCCGTCTCGTCGCTCATCGTCGCGTTTCCGGTGTTCATCTACACCTCCTGGCTGACGAGCCGTGCGATTCAGCGTGACCCCAACAAGCGCTCGTCGAAGGTCCGGCGTTGGCTGACGTACTGGACCCTGTTCATGGCCGCGTGCGTCTTGATCGGCGATGTCATCAGTCTTGTTTACAATCTGCTCGGTGGAGAACTGACGACGCGCTTTGTCTTGAAGACGCTCACGATCGGGATCATCGCTGGAACCGCCTTCGGGTACTACCTGTGGGATCTTCGGCTCGACGAACGGGAAAGCAAGTCATGAGCCTCGTATCAGGCAGGTTCGTCCTCGCCGGACTCGCGACGGCGGTGGTCGTCATCGCCGTGGTGCGCGGACTCGTGATGCTGGGTCCACCGTCCGAAGCACGAGCCCGACAGCTCGATCAGAGACGCGTACAGGATCTCCGCATGATTACATCCCTGGCCGACGTCTATTGGGCCCGACACGGAGCCTTGCCGTCGACGCTCGAAGAGCTGTCGAGTGAACCAGGAATGAGGCCAACCTCTCGCGATCCCGTGAGCGGGGAGCCGTACGCTTATCGCGCCCTCGACGCAAAGAAGTACGAACTGTGCGCTGAGTTCGAACACGACTCCACAGAGCTGCCGCAGGGGTTTGACGTGGCCTTCTGGTCACATGGCGTCGGCAGAAGGTGTTTCCCGTTCTCCGTGCGCGAGAACGGGAAGTAACGGGGGATCGAACGTCCGAACGGTTACTTTTCGGCCTTCAATTCCTCGAAGATGACGCCGAAGTTCCCGCCCGGGCCGCCGCGGCCGCCGGTCAGGTTGTAGTCCTTGAATTTCTCCGGGAGTTTCAAATCCATCATCGCCTGCTCGGGGGTCTTACCGGCCTTGAGCGAGGCTCGCGCGTGGGCCAGGAACAACCGGTTGAACTCTCCGAAATCCACGAAGTCCTGCCACTTCATCACCGTGCTGTGACCGGGGATGACGGTGTCGACGTTCTTGACCGTTCTCGCCGCCTTCGCGAGCGTCTCGGGGTACGCCACTCCACTGCCGCCGTTCATCCTGTCGATGAGCGGTTGCCCTTTGTTGGCAAACGCATCGCCAGCATGCATCACGCGGGCGTTGCGAAACACCACAAAGGCATCGCCGCTCGTATGCGCGGCGCCAAAGTAGTACAGGTCGATCGACTCGTTGCCTTTCAGGAGCGTCAGCTTGTCTTTGAACGTTCGGTCCGGCAGTCCATTCTTGTTGGCAGCCTCCTGGAAGACCGGCATCTTCTCCATGTTGGTCTTGGTATTCTCCTGCGTCACGATCTCCACCGTTGCCGGAAAGAACTGATTGCTGCCGGTGTGGTCCCCGTGCGTGTGCGTATTGATGATGTGGGTGATCGGTTTGTCGGTAACCGCTTTCACCTGGTCGAGAATCGCCTGGCCGTTGTTGGCCAGCTTCGTATCGACCAACACGACTCCGTCTGCCGTGACGAACGCGGCCGTGTTGCCGCCCTGGCCAGGGATCATGTAGAGATTGTTCGCCACTTTCTCGGCAGCGCTGACGGGGGGGAAGCCTGGCCCGCGGCCGGCGCCACCGCGGCCCTGACCTTGTCCTCCGGCTGGGGCCGCAGCCTGCTGCGCGCCAAGAATGGCCGAACCAATGACACCGCTCAACAGGATGACACCCAAGACAATTGCGCGTTTCATGACGCTACTCCTCACATGAACAATCTGAACGACTACTTCCCTTGCTGCCTTCGTCAGGTCTTCCGTCGCCGCATTCGGATCCCTGATGGACCTACCGGCGCGCCGGCCACCGCGTATCGAGCGGCTTGCTCCGATCAGCAGTGATACGAAGGTCGGCACAGTGGTGGTAAGAGAAGTCGCCATCACGATTGCGACCATGTTCAGCCATGAACTGGATGATCTGCAACGTGCACTTCTCACAGTCGATGTTAGGCAGCTCGATATCCGTCTCGAAAGGCTCGGTCGTACGTGTTGTATGCGCAAACAAGCCATCGGCCAGTACCGGAGGCCGCACGGGATTCTGGATCACGGCTGACACAGACCAGGGGCCCTTTTCGGTCTCGCGTGTCGTGGTTTCCGGGTCGGGCGGGAGCTCTGCGCGTGAGTTGATCGCCAACGCCACGCGGTAGTGCCCCGGGTGAAACACCGTCTCCTGGAGCTTCAGGTGCAGCTTCTGCCCACCTTGTGCCTGACCGACGATGTTGGTTGGCATGCCGGCGTCTGCCGATGTGCCGCCACAGGGCCCCGCCTTCTGCGGATCGCCCAGCTTGTTCTCGACCAGCCACGAGGCCGGTTCCATCAGAGTGAAGTGGGCATCAGCCGTCACGGGCAGGATCGCTCCCACCGTAACCGCCGCGAGCACGAATCTCACAGACTGGCGCATGTCGCCTCCTCGCTTACCGAGCACCTTGCCACTGGATCTTATCCGTCATCCCGTCTTCCCAGCTGCTCCAACCCGACACCATGCCATAGGGCGCACGCTCGAGAATGGCCTCGACCTGCCGAATCAGGCCCTTTTCGATGCGAAACAGCTCTGCGATGTGCCACGTCCACGGGACGGTCGGGCCGGCCGTCACTGTTCGGCCGTTCGGGGTTTGGAAGGTTCGCGAAGCGCCTGCGTCGTGGTCAAAGAAGACGAAAGCCAAAGCGAGGCCGCGTTCCTCGTCGACGACGACGTATCGCCGATCGCGAATGCGGCTGACGAAGTGCAGCAGGCCGGATTCAAACTGCTCGCGGCAGCTCCACATCGCGGAATAGTTGGTCGCCGTGCTCGGATCCGGCCGCGTCGGCGGCGTCCCGGCTCGCGCACCTCTCCCGCCGGTAGGATTGTTGGTCGTCAGATTGCCGTTCTCGATGCGATTGCAGTCGGGCGCGAACGGATACTGGCCCTTACCGTCGTTGAGTTGCATGCCGGAAAAGTACATGTTCGCGACTCGGACCAGATCCGCTCGAGACATGCGCTCGGCTGGCGGAATGATTTGCGAGAACAACGCGTTGGGTTGTCCGAGCGCCTCGAAGCCCTTAGCCCCTTGCTCGCTGCGCCCGACGAGCGTCTCAATCTCGCTGATTCGGCGGTTCTCGACTTTGAGCCGAACCGCAATGATCATCGGCGTGCCGGCCTCACGCATCGTGGCAAACGTGACCACCTGCGCCGCCCCGGTGTCGGCGGCGTGGAAGTGTGTACGTGCCTCGCCCTGAAACCGAGTTCCAGAAGCCGTCGCCAAGGCGGAGACGCTGACCGTTCTCCGTGTACTTGACGTTGACGGTCACCGGGACCTTCTTGGAATCTTTGGCGACCAGCGCGTCGAGGTACTGCTCGGCGACACCGATTAAGCATTCGCGATCGCATAGTCCCGTTTCGGGCGTGCCCTGTGCGGTAGCGACTCCACCGAGACATAGCCAGGCCCCAACGGCGATAACCAACTGAGTATTCATGATCGGTCCTTCACAACGCCCAATTTTCCCAACTCCAAACTGCCGACTGCCTACTACCATCGAAATTCTTCCTGAGCCCCTGCCAGTGCATGTAGTAGTCGCGCTCGAGCAGGTCTGTTTCAAGGGCGAACCTGGTCGGCCTGATCGGAAGCTGGGTTTCGAAGAGAAACACCATGGTGTCGTCGAGGTACTGCGGTTTCAGCTGGGCGTTTCGACCCCGCTCATAGCCTCCGCATCCGGCCCATGACCTGACATGCAGTTGTGCAGGCTCGCGCTTCCGGGGCCAAAACCGTCCGACTTGCCGATGTACTGCCCAGAGATCAATCCCAAGAACTCGCTGGCGACGTTTCGATGAAACGGAGGTGGGCGAAACGTGTGCTCAGCGACGGTCCAGCGAGGTGGAAAGCAGCCGAGCTCCATGTTCGACGTTCCCGGCACGCCTGTCGGCGAGGCCAGCACGCAGTAGATTGATGGATCCGGGTGATCAAACGTCACGGTGTTGATGCACTGGAACCGATAGAGGTCGTATTTGAACGGCACGTAGTTGCCGCGCCAGGCAACGATGTCGAGCGGGGAGTGATCGATCACGGCCTCCCACAACCCACCGCCATACTTGGCGACCACACGGAAATCGCCCTCGCGATCTTCGTACGCCGCGACCGGTGCGAGAAAGTCGCGCGCGTTGGCAAGACCAAACGTCCCAATTGGTCCGAGATCGGGAAGTCGAAGATTCTGTCCGTAGTTCTCGCAGATGTATCCGCGCGCCGAACCGTCAGGAAGCTCGACACGGAACTTGATCCCTCGTGGGATGAGGCAGACCTCGCCCGGCTTCACGTCAAGCACACCGAGCTCGGAATGGATGCCAAGCGCGCCGACCTGCGGAACGATCAGCAGCTCGCCATCCGCGTCGTAGAAAAACCGATCGCGCATCGAGGTGTTCGCCGCATACACGTGGATGGCCGCGCCCGTCTGGCCGGCAGGGTCACCGTTGCCCCCGAGCGTGACTATGCCATTCACGAAGTCGGTCGGGTCAGACGGAATCGGCATCGGCCTCCAGCGCAGCTGGTTCGGCGTTGGGGGCACTTCGTTGAACGGACCGCTTCGAATCAGTCGGCTGCCGATCGACGCGAACGGCTTGTGCATTGCGGACGGTCGGATGCGATAGGTCCATGTAGACCGGCTCACACCGCGCGGCGCCGTGAAGGCCGTCCCGTTCAGTTCCTCGATGTACAACCCGAACGGCGGCTTCTGTGGCGTGTTCTGATCACGGGGCAATGCGCCGGCGAGCGCTTCGGACGCGAACTCGTTGCCAAAGCCAGACTGATAAGAACGCTGGGTTGGGGACATGGCCGAAGTAGGCTATCGCCCGCAACACGTGGCGTCAAATTCGCGAGAACGAAGGGAGCGGAGGGGGCGGAGGAAACGGAGGGAACGGAGACGACGGAGGAAACGGGATCACACGGAGCAACGGAGGAACGGAGATAAACGGAGAATCTTTACCTCCGTGTCTCCGTTCCTCCGTGTGATCCCGTTTCCTCCGTGTGATCCCGTTTCCTCCGTCCCCTCCGTTCCCTCTCGACGGTCAGCGCGCGCCCTGCAGCAGGTACGCGCGACGCCGATCGACGAAGCTCTTCAAGCTCTCCGGTCCGCTGGCGACGCCAGACTGGAACGCTTCGAAGCTGTAGATCTTTCGCGTGTCGATCTTCATGTCTTCTGCGATAAGCGCCTGGTACTGCCGGACGAGTGGCTCGAGCGTTTTCCAATCCAGCCACTTCTCGGCGATGTCCCGAACGTACCCGAGGTACCGCGTGCGAAGTGCGGGCACTGCCAGGAGCTTTGAGCGCAGTGGCTTCGTCGGATCGTTCACCGCAACGAGCGGGTCGAGGTTCACGCCGCCCCCTCCAAAACCGAAACCGGTCTCTTCCGACAGCCCCTCGTTGACGTCGTGGGGAATGACGTGGAAACGGCCCTGGGGGTCCTCGTAGATGTTGTAATCGCTGGCTCGCGTCCAGTAGCCATCGCTGTTGACGAGGGCGACCTCCAAGGCCAGGAACTTGAGCGTTCCGTCGATGTCGAGCAGCGGCGACAGCGCTGCTTCGAGCTTCTCGGCCGGCGTTTCGTTGAGCACGCGGAACATCCGGATGAGGTCGCCCCAGGCCTTCGGGTCGTCCTTGGTATGGATTTCGTACAACCGTCGGTACGAAGCGAGGTTTTCTCCGAGGTACTCCATACCGCCTTGCCCTCTCGGGCTGCCGGGCACCTTCCACCGGGGGCCTTTTGAGGAGGAAAACCATTCGCGCGTGAAATCGGAATTGAACTGCTGGGCGTTTATGTAGACACCCCAGCTCTCGTCGTTGACGACGACGCGCGCGTAGTTGGTCTTGGGCATTGGCACGTAGTGCCGGGCGATCTCGGAGTAGATCAGCGTCCGGACGAGTGTCGGATCGCCGTTGCCGTTCAGCAGATTCAGGGTGCGATACCCCCTGAGGCGCTGCGCATCGTGAACGAAGTCGAACGAGAGATTGAGTGACTTCTTCGCGCCCTCGGCCACCATCCTGTAGGAGGACATGCCACGGAAGTGCACGCCGACCTCGCGATAAGTTTGCCCGTCAACCGTTGCGGTTGCCGGAACCTCCACATCCGTGTTGTAGAAGGCGGCGAGCTCGTCCTCCCAGTCGCTGCTGTCAAAGCGGAGGAAGATCGTGCGGAGCGTGCCGGCGTCGTAGAGCGGTGTAGTAAACGACTTGACCTGGGCCGGGGACAACTTCCGGCCCTCCGATGCAGGTGCGGCTCCACGGCCGCCAAAGCCTCCGAACCGCCGTCGTCCGAATCCTCGGCCGCCCGTCGAGCTCGTCAACCATTCACGAGCCAGTTTCCGTTCGGCGGCGTCGAGCCGCCCATCGGCGTCCTTGTCAAACTGCTTGACTACTTGTTGCTCGGCTGAGCCGAACCCGAAGAAACCCTGCGCCCCCGCTGGGTACTGCGCGGAAGCCAACACCGCCAATATGCTTGCGAGCCTCCAAGCGGTCCCCTTGGTCATTCGAGCGCCCTCTATCGTTGTGCCTTCAACAGGAAGGCTCGCCGGCGGTCCACAAAACTCTTCACGCTCTCTTCGTTGCCACTCACGCCGGCCTGAAACTCTTCGAAGGTGTAGAGCTTGCGGGTATCAGCCTTGACGTGTTCCGCGATGAGGGAATGATACTGCCGGACGAGCGGTTCGAGCGTACGCCAGTCGAGCCACTGCTGGGCGATCTCGCGCACGTAGCCGAGGTATCGCGTGCGCAGCGCCGGCACTGCGAGCAGTTTCGATCGCAGTGGCTTGCTCGCATCGTCGAGTCCAACGAGGGGGTCCAGATCCACCCCGGCCTGCCCGAACATGGGCGGAAATTGGAAGCCGGGGGGAAGCCCGGCGGCGGTCCTCCGCCGGGAAATCCTGGCGGCCCGCCGGCGCGCGGGAACCCGGGAGGGGGCTGGAAGCCCGGCGGCGGAAATCCTGGAGGGGGTCCGCCCCGTCCACGTCCTGGCCCACCACCCTCATCGGCGAGAGCTTCGTTCACGTCGTGAGGAATGAGGTGAAAGCGTCCCTTCTCGTCTTGATAGATGCTGTAGTCGCTCGCGCGCACCCAGTAACCGTCACTGTTGACCAACGCCACTTCCAGCGCCAGAAACTTCAGAGTCCCATCGACGTCCAGCATCGGGGCAAGCGCAGCTTCGAGCTTGTCCGGGGGCGTCTCGTTGAGGACCCGAAACATTCGAATGAGATCTCGTCCACGACTTCTCGTCGTCTCGCGTCCTGATCTCGTAGATGCTCTTGTACGGGGCGGCGTTTTCGCCCAGGTACGCCATGCCGCCCTGCCCAAAGGGGCTGCCTGGGACCCTCCATCGGGCTCCGCGTCGTGTGGAGAACCAGTCGTTCACGAAATCGGCATTGAACTGTTGCGCGTTCACATAGACGCCCCAGTTCTCGCCGTTGATAACCGCGCGAAGGTAGTTCATCTTTGGGGTCGGTACGTAATGCCGAGCGATTTCCGAGTACAAGAGACCGCGAACCAACGTCGGGTCGCCGTTCCCATTGAGAAGGTTGAGCGTCCGATATCCCAACAGACGCTGATCGTCGTTGACGAAGTCGAATGCGAGGTTCAGCGATCGCTTGGAGCCCTCCGAAGCAAACATGAAGGAGGACATGCCGCGAAAGTGAACGCCGACGTCTGGGTACGTCTTGCCATCGACGGTGACAATGGCCGGGACATCGACATCGGTGTTGTAGAAATCGGCAAGTTCCTTCTCCCAGTCGGGGCTCTCGAACTGCATGAACAAGGTTCGAAGCGTGCCTGTGTCGTAGAGCGACTCAGTTCCGTACGAGCGCACGTCTGCGGGCGAAAGCCGCCGGCCCGTGGACGAGGGCGCGAAACCGCGACCACCGAGCAACGCTGCCATCCCTCCGGGCGGAGGAGGCCCGAATCGTCCCAGTAGGCCCGCGAGACCCGCTGGGGGTTGGCTCGCCAACCACTCCCGCGCGGCCTTGCGCTCGGCGCCATCGAGCCGGCGATCGCCGGTCTTGTCGAACTGGCGAACGAGCGGCCGTTCCTGAAGCATGGCCGCAAAATCTGGCGGGAATCCGCCGGGCGGTCCGGGAGATCCGGCCGGGCGTTGGGCAGCTGGTGAGTACTGAAAGACGACGAGCCCAAGAATCCCGGCCATGGCACACGTCAGAGGCCAACCCGTGCGCGGCGCGTGGTTGGCGCCGCCGGTTTGCGCTTCACTTGATGCAACGTGTTCGGTCATCGCTCGTTCCTTTGCTGCTCTTCGGAACCACTTCGCTGCAACGTGACGCCTTGAACACCCTCAAGCCGATTCAAGGCCGTCACGAGCTCATGAGCCGACTCTTCTCTGCGCAACGCTGTCTGGTACAACACCTCGGTCGCGATTCCCTGGCGTGCGGTAGAGATCGTCACGAGACGCCGCGCTCCAAGGTACGTGTCAAGTGTCGGTCCAAGCAACGCGTTCACATCGTGTCCGATGCCGACGCGCACCTGAAGCGTGAAGGGAAACTGTGCCCCTTCCTCTTCCTGTGGAATCGACTGCTTCCTCATCGCGAATGCCGCGATAGCGACGATCACGATCCCGGAGAGCGCCACCCACACGTTGCTGGCGCCGACGGCCATTCCAACCGCGACGGCAAAAATCACGTATGCCGTGTCCTGAGTGTCACGAACCACGGTGCGAAAACGGACGATGGACAGCGCGCCGACCAGGCTGAACGCGCGAGCAACGTTGTCGCCAATGACCTGAGTCACCATCGCGATCAAAACCGACAGCAGCACCAGCGTTGTCGTAAATGATGACGGCGGTTCACGCCGTGAGCGACGATAGATGAAGGCAACCACTGCCCCCAGCACGAGCGCCGAAAAGAGTCGCAGCAACACCTCGAACATCGAGGTGGGATGTCCTTCGAACGGCCGCAGGAAATCAGGCATGGACGTCGCTGCCAGTCGCGGCCGACGACTCGTCGACGGCGCGCACGTGCCCGAGCGCCGTCATCCCGAACCGATATTTCGATGCGGTCTGGGGAGCGAGTTTGAACTCCTCAATAAGACGCTTGAAGACTGCCGGCAAATACCCGCGGAACTTCATTTCCAGGATCAGTTGCCCGTCGAGGATCGCGGTGCCAGCGTCTCCGTTGAAGTGCGCCTCCTCTATGGGTGCGACGCTCACTGAGTCGTCCAGGGTGAGTCGGGCGGATGCGCCATTCACCAGCGTTCCGCGCGCCATGCGGTGATAGGAGAGCTGGCAGGCCGGACCGAGGCCCCGAGCCAATAGGCGCCGGTGAAACCAGTGGCCTGGCCAGTCACCATCAGGCTCGGGTTGCTTCAGGTTCACCAGAACGTCGAGGGGCGTCTTGGTTCGTCGCTTGACCACGATGCCGGGTTTCCTCAACTTACGTTCAAGGAATACGAAGTCGCTGTCGGTATAGCGGCGAATGCGGTACTTTGCCCTGCCAAACGAGCCTCGCCGGTGGAAGACATCGAAATCCGCCGTGTCAAAGTAGAGACTCGCGGTCCGGTACTCATCACCATGGGGCCCAGTGCCGTAGGGGTCGGCCTGGAGGTGGGTGCGAGCCCACTCGCGAACGCGCTCACCAAGGTCAGGGTCCACCACGAACTTGATCTCCGAAGCGAATGCGCGCGCCTCTCTGCTATCGACCATGTTGTTAGACAATACGCCAAACGTTACACGGCGGACACACGGGTGTTACCTTGACTGCGCAAAAATCGGAGTTTTTACGAATTCTTTACCTTTTCGGGCGGGGTGAGGCTGCGGCGAGTGGGGCGTAGGGCGGGTCCTGCTTTTTTGGACCCGCCAAGTCACAAGGGAATCAGGGCAGGCATCGCTCCCTGGGGTAACGGTGTGCGTGCGACATTCATCAGCATCGCGAGCGTCGTGTAGTAGCCCACCGCCCCCACCAGATCGACCACGCCCTGCTCACCGAATGCCGCGACTGCGCGCGCGTACGTGATGTCGCTGACGGCTTTGTCGCGCTGCAGCTCGACGAAGAAGTCGTAGATGAGGGCTTCGTGGGGCGCCATCCCATCGGGTTGCTCGCCGAGTGCGATCGCGTCGATGATCGCCGGGCTGAGACCCGCATCGAGCGCGATAGGCGCGTGAACGAACCATTCATACTGCTGCGTCCACGCTCTGGCGGTAAGCAGGATGACCATCTCACGCAGCCGCGGCTCGAGCGAGTGATCGAACCGCAGATACTCCCCCAGCCGCTGAAGACGACGACTGAACTCGGGGCTGCGAAGCGCGGGAACAAACGGGCCTCCCAATTCGCCCCGCCGGCCCGAGACGATCTCCTGAGCCGCTAGCCTTTGGGCCGCTGTCATCTTGTCCGTCGCAATCGGCGGCATTCTATCTTTGGTGAACTCAGTCAATCCCAACTCCCACACAACCCAGCCACCCAGCTACCTAGCCTACCTAGCCCCGACAATCCTATCGAGCAACGTACGCCGCGTGGTCTCGAGCGTGAACGCCAAAGACTCGCGAGGGATGCTCGTGACGAACGGCCCGACTATCCAGCCGAGACCGAAGGGAATTCCACGCGTCAGCGAGATCGACTCGCACTCGATGTACACGCCGCCGTCTCGCTCGAGAAATCTCCAATACGTATTGAGACGCCACAAGTATCCGCCGCCACTCCCGACGGGCTCTTCGTGCTCACCGGGCTCGTCCGGATTGATAACTTCGGCAATGCGGGTGCTGGAGATGCGACTACGAGCTCGCCCGTCGCTCTCTCGCGTGAACCGCGCGTCGTGCTCGGTGTTCATCACGACCGTGATGACCTTCTTCATGGTGAAGCGAAGGAAGACCTGGAACTCATCTCCATCCCGTTTCAGGATACGAGAACGGGCGACTGCCGGAGCATAGATGCTGGCGTGGCGGTCGTAGTCCTGCAGGAGCGACACAGCCCCGTTCACGGACCCACCAAGCACGAAGACCGTGCCGACCCAGTGGTGAATCAAGCCGTCCGGTACATCAACCTCTCGCCCGCCTTCGCGTACCCTGAGCCGCTCAATGACGAGCGTCCCTCGCCTGACCTCCGCGAGCTTTGACTCGCGCTGCGAGACCGGTAATGAATCAAGCCAGAGAAAACCGCCAGCCTCCATTCGCGGCTCGGCCAATGAGACGTAGCGCTGGAAGGCTGCGACGGTTGAGGGGAGGAGGTCGGCCCCATCCGACTGCGATGGTACTAAGGTGAGAGCTATCGCAAATCCCAAACAGGTCTTAGCAATCGTACACACGTCTCTAGGTCTCCACGTCTCAATGTGCAAAAGCCTTGAGAACGGGCTCGCGGAATGTTCAGCCGAACCGGACATTGGTCATTTGCCGGAACAGCCAGGCCGAGATCCATGGTTTTATTTCAGACGGTACTGGCACTGGTCCTCTAATTCGCGCAAGATATGGAAAGTTCGTCGCTTGACGCTAATTACCTCCAAGAGAATCCCACGACGCCCTCCAGCCGAGAAGCTCATCCATCATGTCTGACATCGAACAACGTAGCGAAAATCTTCGTCAAGGCGCCGAAGGGCTGCCGGTTCCCATCCGCGAAGGGCTTCCACCGACGTTTCGTATGCGTGCGGATTCTCATTACGTCGAAGAGCTCGAGTCGACGCCTCTTAACTCAGCTGTCAAGCTCGTGGATGCCCGATCCATCGAGGTTCGTGGAGACGAACCGCACCCGGCTGTGGACTTCGTCGAGTCGATCAAGCAGCACGGGGTCCTCCAGCCTCTCCTGGTCCAAACGCGTGGCGGCCGCTATCGACTGATCGCGGGACGCAAGCGACTAGCCGCGGCCATTGCCGCTGGACTTCGCGAAGTCCCCTGTCTGGTTCAGCGGGTGGACGAGGACCAGGCGATCGCGCTGGCAGAGGCGACAAACCTGCCGTCAGTCAGCGCATCGGGTGTCGTTGGAACCGCGATCTCGTTGAGCGCCGTTCCCGCTACCGTGGATGCCGCGGCCGAAGCGCTCGCACAGTCCCTGTCGGCACTCGCGTCGTCTGCAAACTTGCTTTCGGGAGGTTCACAACTCACCCAAACCGTAGCCGCAGACCTGGTTAGGGCAGAAGCGGCACGCGCCCTCCAGCTGCTCCTCGCGGGCCGTGTTCTGCGCGGAGATGTAGCCATTGCCAGGACTCGAGTGCCCGTGAAGGTCATCGTTGACCGCGCGATGCAGATCACAGCCGCCGAACGCCATCTTCGAGGCGCTGACGTGCGCCTCAATGTGGAAGGAACACGGGACGCGATGGTGCGCGGTGACGAAGAGCTGCTCTCCGGCGCTGTTGCTGGTCTGATGATGACAACCGTGGTCCTCGTCGGCGACCTTCGAGGTCCAGTCGTGCTCACGACCTCGGCTCGTCCTGACGGTCGAATCGCAATGACGGTTTCTCAGGAATCGCTCACCGTGCCGGAGTCGTGGATTGCCGCGACGTTCGACACCCCTTGGCCGATCGCTACCGCGACCTCGAGCGGCTTGCTGCTGATGCAGGCGGCTCGGCGAATCGCGGAGGCTCACGGCGGAGACGCGATCGCGACATCGACGGAGAGCGGCATCAGCTTCTCCATCGTGCTTCCGGTCGCACTTCGCGAAATGTAGGAACCGCTCGACGAAAAAAATATCGCTCGACATCAAAAACACTCTTGCGTCTCGAGCACTAACGGCTTATCTTGTGGTGTGACCGTCGCATGACGCTACTTGTTGGCGTTTTGCTCCCCCCTGCTATAGCGGTCGCGATGTGGTTTCACGACGAAAAAATCGGTTGACTCGTACACCTCTGACTCCCATGAGGGTGCGATCGGCCCTAAGTGGCTTCGAGCCCGTACCAGGGAGGGCTTTTGGTCGGCCAGCATAATTTCGGATCCCGACTGAGGGCTCAGCGTGAACGTCACGGTGTCACGCTGGCATCAATTGCCGACTCGACAAAGATCAAACGCTCGCTACTCGAGGGGCTCGAAAGTGGCGACGTCTCGCAATGGCCGCGTGGCCTCTTCCGGCGTGCTTACATCCGCGACTATGCCTGTGCGATAGGCCTGCCTCCTGAACCGCTCGTGTTGGAGTTCGGGCAGATCTTCCCGGAAGACGGTGGTGAAGTTCGTGCCGGACTCGAGGCTGCCGAGCCCTTGCGATTGACACTTGCCGGCGACCCCGACACTGGTATGCGTCTGGTGGCCAGGCGCGCGCTCTGCGCAGCTCTCGAGATGAGTGTAGTCGTCGCGTTCAGCGGCGTCGTCGCCGTTGCATCCGGTGCCCCGTTCTGGAATGTGTGCGCCGTCGCTGCGCTGGTGTACTACGCTGTCGCCGCTGCCGTAACCGGCCGCAGCTTGGACGTGCGACAACTGCAGGCCTTGATTCCTCACGGAGCGACAATCGGCACGTTACCGACCGAGACGCGAGAGGAGCCCGTTCGGCTCTATACGGTGGCCGAGCCACGCGGGCCACGAGTTCCATTCGTCCACGTCGTCGGCGGCGAGGACTTTCCTCAGCACCACACCGCGTCGCACTAGCGTAGCGGCCACGGCCGCGCTCGTGCCTTTCACGTTCTTGCGCCGATGCAGAATCCGGATGCCGCAGAGTTGCGGCGGCTCACAAGCGAACTGGAGAACTTTCGCGACATCGCGAAGTACCTTCTGCCACAACCCGGAGAGATACCGAAGCTCTCGGGAATCGACGTGTTCGGCGGCACGCTCGCGCTGAGCGGATCGGCGGGTGGCGACCACATCATCTACATCGATTTCAAGCAGCGATTCGACCTGCAAGCGCGGATGACGCGAGCGCGTGAGGAAGGCAGGTCGGAGGTGCTCGCGAACCTCGAACGCTGCCAGCGGATGGCCGGGATCGCCGTGATCGACGTGGCGGGACATCGCATGACGGATGCCCTGCTCGCGGCCATGCTCCACCAGGCCTTTCTGCTCGGCGCGATCTACGAGTTGGATCGATTCGGCCAGATCACGAAGCGATTGTTCGAGAATCTGAACACGCGCTTCTACCAGTCGTCGGGTGCGCACAAGTTCATTTCATTGGTCTACGGTGAGATTTCCGAGGATGCTCGCTTCAGGTTTCTCTCGGCGGGGATGCCGTTCCCGGCCGTGTTTTCGAAGCAAAACGATCGGTTCATGGAGGTGGGCGCACACCTCTCGGTGTCGTTTCCCCCGGTTGGCATGATGCCGTCGTGGAACGTGATCGACCGCAAGACGACGACGAGCATCTTGGGCTTCAAAGAACACTACGAAATGAACGAATGGCGGTTGATGGGCGCGGGCGATATCCTTCTGCTGCACACCGACGGTCTTGTCGATCACAGAAAGCAAGACGACGCCTACTTCCCTGACCAGCTCGAACAGAAGCTGCGGGAAGTGAAGCACCTGGGGGCGCGCGAGATATTCGAGGCCATCAAAGCCGACCTGCTGGCGTTCACGGCGCCAAGCGACGACATCAGCATGGTCGTCATCAAGCTGGCCTGATTACGTTGCGTCAGACTTCCTCGTTGAGCACCCGCACTTGCGCCTCGCCCTGGCGTAGCATCCGGATGAACGCGGTCACGAGATCGGGATCGAACTCCGTGCCAGAGCGCTCTTCGAGGTAGCTCGTGACCTTTTCCGAAGCCCACGCATCGCGGTACGGACGTTTGGTCCGAAGCGCATCGAAGACGTCGCACACGTGAACGAGTCGGCTGGCCAGCGCGCAGGCGCGGCCGTAGTGCATCGCCGGATAGCCTCCGCCATCAAGCATGATGTGGTGCTCATATGCCACAACGGCCGCGAGGTCTAATTCCTCGTCGCTCGTCATGATGATCCGCGCGCCATCAATGGGATGTTGATTCATGACGCGCCGCTCCTCGTCGCTCAGCTTCCCTGGCTTGGTGAGGACCTCCAAGGGGATCCGGATCTTGCCGATGTCGTGAAGCAGCCCGGCCACGCCGAAGGCACGAACCTCGCGTGGACCGCACCCAAGATGCTCGGCCAGGCCCATCGCAAGCACTGCAACGTTCAGCGAGTGCGTGGTCGTGTATTGATCGAATTCCTTCAACTGCAGCAACGGCAGCACCATTCGTCGATCGCTATGCATGGCCACCGACAATGAACGGACGACGGCCTCGGCCTCGGTAAGCGGTACCGCGCCATGCGATCGGACCTCCTGCTGCACCCATCGCAGCGTCTCTGCTTCTTCGCCGAGCGTGAGATTCAGGGTCGCGAGGGCAGGGGCACCGGCAGCCGCTTCGGCCTCAGCCTGACCCTGCAACCCGACGGCGCCGAAGCGAATGCCGAGGGGTGCCATTTGTCGGTTCTCGCTTGTGGTAATCGCCGACAGAGTGAGGCGCGCCAGTATCTCCTGTAGGAAGCTCTCGAACTCATCCCGGCTGACCTGGCGCTCAAACTCGAGTCGTTGGACACCGGCGGCCATCAGCCGGCGACCCCAGTCCCATTCCTTCAACTCGCGCAACCGATCGCGGCCGAAGACGACTTCGTCTTCGAGGAACGTAAAGGATGGATGCGCGCCTCCGACCCACAGGCCGTCGAGCGTTTCATGCGCTACGTCGATCGCGCGTTCCCGGGAGGGATGCCCCTCTGGGTAGAGGGTCATCACGGCAAGCGCGTGCGCGAAGGCATTGAGAAAGCCGGCAGGATCGCTCATGGTCGAGTCTGGCGCGCAGCCTGACGAACCTCAGGATCAGACGATCCGATCGCCAGCGCGAGCATGCCGGAAGCACGTGGTTCTGAAGCCCAATTACTCGCCAAGGCTCGCACGGCGGCGAGAAGGACGGGCGTCCGAGGAGCGAGTTTGGGTTTTCCGAGCAGGGTCCTGCCGCCGTCAACCAAGTGTAGAAGGGCGTCCAACGAGACGCGCTCTCCCGAGCGCCCCAGGGCACCAGCTGCGAGGACGCGAAGTTCCTCGACAATCCGTGGATTGAGCGCCACGCGGACAACGAGTCCGGCCATCGCCGGCGGGCACTCGTCCTGAAGCGCAATCAGACCCAGCCGCATGATTCGTAAGTCGTGGTCGTCGAGCGCCGTCAGAAGAGCGAGGTCCCGCTCGGCCGGCAACTTGAGTTGGAGGTGAATGGCTTCGTATCGCACCCGCGCGTCGTGATGACGCGTCCAAGGCGTGACCGAGAACCCGGACGGGACACGGCCCAACCGTTCGAGTAGCAAGAGCATATTGCGCTGCACGAACCACCGTTCGTCCGCCAGACGCGCGACGATGAGCGGGCCAACGTCGAGGTTCGTGCGCGGAAGACGGTCGAGCAGCTTGCGGCGGGTCGCACGGTTCGTAGACGTCACGAGCGTGCTGAGAAGCACTTCGTAGCTCTCGATGGAGAGCAATGGAAACAGGTGATCGAGCGAATCGAGGTCAACCGGATCGCGCGCGAGGAGTCGCCGTATCGTGGAAGGCAGAAGCAGCCTGCTCCGGAGGTTGTCCTTGGTGACGCCGCTCGCGGCAGGAGCTGATTCCAGAAGCTTCAACAGCGAGCCGACCGCGCCTCCGTCGATGGCTCGATCGACAGCGCGATCGACGAGCGGACCGACGGCCGCGACTTCGAGGCTCATTTGGACCACGCGGAGAGGGTCTGACTGGTCGCCTTGATCACGTCCCCCATCAAGACGCTGTCCTGCCGGCGCTGCCGTCGCCAGGTGCTGTAGCACTCGGCCGTACGCGTCGGGATTCGGATCCACAAGGTTCCAGCCAGACAGCAGACTGCTGACCTGGTCTCGCAACGCGCCGTCCGCGAACGATCGAGCCTCCTCGTGCCCGAGCTCGGCGTGCGCAGCCAGCTTCGAGAGCATTCTGATGAGTCCGTGCGAAATCGTTTGACCGCTCGCGTCGGCTGCGGCCTTGAGGATCTCGATCACGGCGTCCACTGCCATTCCGCTCGTCGCGTTCAGCACGAACGAGCGCCGCTGCGCCACGTCGCCACCCATCTCAATCAGTCGGCGTAGCGTTTCGGGCCTCAAGGCCGAGATCAATCGACCAGTCCGCCGCCGCAGCGCGGCCGCTTCGGCGCCCGTTGCGGTCTTGAGCTCGCTGGCGATTTGCAACAGGTAGCCGACGACAACCTGGTCGTATGCCGCAGCACCGTGGTGTTCATCGATCGCCTTCGCGACGACGGAGGGCTCGGTGGACACCGTCTCTGCAGGTTGGCCGGCGGCGTCGTTGGCCATGGCGGCCCTTGCCAGGCCGATCCACAGCTCCGCTCCCTTCCAACCGCCGGGCCCACCCGATCCACCGGTAGCTAACGGGGCGTCCCCAACGAGCTCCAGCCGGTCGAATGTGAGTGGGTGCAGTCGAACGTGAGTCCAGTCAAGCATCCGTCCGGAGGACGCCAGCCCCAAAGGGCCCTCGCGCTCGACTTCAGTCGAAAGGGCACGCAGGGCCAAGCTGATCTCGGCGGCTTCGACACCGCGCGTCAGGCTGATCGCGCCGAGATGATGTCGATGCAGCCCCTCGGCAAGGCGGCGGAGAACAGGTTGATTAGGGTCGGTTGCGACACCCTCGATAATTAGCTGCCGGCGGGCGACGCCGAACGCGATCGTCTCGCGACCCTGGAGCAGACGCTCGGCCCGACGCACCACACCCGCCGCAGCGGGCTCGAGGGAGGGATGCCCGCTTGGATACATCGCGTGCTTGTGGAGGGCAATCGACAGCTCGATCAGAAACTCGCTGAAATCACGCGAAAGGCTGACTCGTTCGGGCTTGGTTCCGGCGTCGCTCACGTGAGAGGCAGCGTAGGCTGTGATCTCTTTTCAATCAAGTCCTTTCATGTTTTGTGGCTTCCGGCTCAAACCAGGAGCCCCCTCGATCGACAGTGCTGCTCATGTGCCAGCAACGACGGCGCCCGAGATGGATCCCGATCCTCGTGCAGCCGATTGGTCACACGGGTGCCGGTCTCCACCTCAACGGCCTGCCTTCTGATTGCTCTGCACCTTCTACAGAGAAGGCGAGTAATTCCTGCCAGGCCATTGGGCTCCAGAACCGCCAAAGGCTGCGTAATCGCGCCTCCGGGTTGGAGTAGCTCAGGCTCGTCGAGCTGGCGCGGGCATCAGACTTGCTCAACAGGAGACTATGAAACGCAAGTCGCCCGGGCGGATCGAATCGCCTCGAGCGGATGAGGCACTCGAAACGCCTCCTGATGAGCCTCAGCCGATCCCGGTGCAGGAGCCGCCGCCGACACCGTCGGACGCACCGGCAGACGATCCGCCGACAGAGCCCGGTCCCGGGTCGTACATCGTAAGCCGTGAACGTGCATCGGATCACAAGACTCGCGGCCCCGCGAAGACGCGCGCTCAATATGGACGCGTGGGCGGAGCGAATCGGCCCGCTGCAGAGACCCAAAAGCTTCTGAACATGGAAGAAAACATCCGCAAGGCCAGAGGCGACGAATAGACCCGAGCTGCCAGCGCAAAGGCGGTGGCTGAGGAGACGATCAAGACGTGCTCGACATACGTGCGACCCGTCACGAGTTTCCAGGAAGGCTCATCGTCGCGATGGGGGTTCTCGCTGTCGTGCTGCTTTCACGAGCACCATCGGCGGCCGAGCTCGCGGAACTGTGGATCGAGCCTGAACCAGGTCGCGACCTGTTCTACGGCGTCGGAGGGCCGCAGCTCGCGCCGAAGCCATTGTTGACATACACAGTCATTGAGGCAAAGAAGCGTGGATTCAGCAGCGGCTACACCGTGAAGGACCCGGAAGGGAAAGAGTGGAGCGCGAAGCTCTATCCGGAGGCCAGAACGGAAGTCGTTGCCTCACGCATTCTCTGGGCGGTCGGCTATCACCAGCCGCCAGCCTACGTGCTGGAGCAGTGGTCGGCGGCTGGTGCCCGAGGTCCCAATCCGCAGCCCGTCGCCCGCTTTCGCGAACGGCAGCCAGAGTTTCACGGCTTGACGGAGTCAGGCCCGTGGGCATTCTCAGACAACCCCTTCGTCGGCACGAAGCCCCTCGCCGGACTTCTGGTGCTACAGGTGATGCTGGGTAACTCGGACCTCAAAGCTGCCAACAACATGCTCTACACACTCGCCCGGCCGGTCGAAGGAGCGCGACGCTGGTACGTGGTACGCGATCTCGGCCACACGTTCGGTCGAACGGGCGTCACCGATGCGCCCCGCGACGACATCGAGGTATTCGATGAGACGCCGTTCGTCAAAGCTGTGGACCACGGTATCGTCAAGTTCGAATACCGCGGGTTGCATGGGCCCCTGTTCGAAGACATTACCGTGGCAGACCTTCGCTGGATTTGCGGCCGTCTGTCGAAGCTGACGAATAGGCAGTGGGTCGACGCCTTCCGCGCAGGCGGGTATGCCGAGGCTACCAGCCAAAGGTATATCCGCCGGCTGAAGCAGAAGATCGCCGAGGGACTGGCGGTCGAGGGTTAGGCGTGCTTCGAACACCTATGCTGACCAAGCGAGCTCTGACCGTTGCCCTCGGGTTGTCGATGGGCTTGTTGCTCGCGGGCGCGGCGCCCGCGCGATTGGCTGCTGCGCAGCAGGCCGAGGCGCAGCGGTCTCCGCTCGAACAGTCCCAGTCCATGCCCCCGGGCGACTGGAAGGAGATGATCTCCGAGGGAATTGTCCGCCTTCCGCTCGCCGGTGCTCTGGGAGCCTTGCTGGCTTTTCGATTGAAACGGCGAGGCACGCCAACTCGAACGCCTGCCGTGGTGCAGACGCAGATCATCCTGACGGTGGTCGGCGCCCTGATCATGCTAGTGGTCGGCGCCAGCCTCGCCCGCGCCTTTGGTATCGTCGGCGCGGCGAGCCTCATTCGGTACCGCTCGAAGATCGACGACCCTAAAGATGCTGGTGTGATGCTGTGCGGCTTGTCTGTGGGACTCGCGACTGGCGTCGGTCTCTATGGCCTGGCCGTTTTCGCGACGGTGTTCCTACTGGCGGCACTGGCCCTTATCGAATCTTTCGAGCCGAGAAACTTCCACCACTTCGCGCTGCAGGCTACGGGCATACAAGACGTCGCGGAGCTTCGGCCGCGCTTCGAACAGGTGCTGAAACGGTTCAATGCAGAGTGGTCTCTTCGCACCCAGTCGAAAGAGGAACTCTCCTACGACGTGAAGGTGCCCTTTGAAGTGGAAACCGACCGCGTCACCAATGCGATCCTGAAACTCGAACCAGCAGGCAAGATCGCCGTCGAGTGGGAAGAAAAGAAAGATAAGAAATCATGACCGAGTTCAGGAGGCCCTGTGAAGCTCATCGTTCAACCAGACGACGGCGTGATGCCGATCATGAAGGCCGTACGACGCGCGAAGAAATCCATCGATCTCGTCATTTTTCGATTCGATCGTGTAGAGCTTGAAAAGGCACTCGCGGCGGCAGTCGCGCGGGGTGTCGTGGTTCGCGTGCTCATCGCACACACCAATGGGGGAGGCGAGAAGCTCCTTCGGAAGCTCGAGCCGCGCCTGCTCGAGGCTGGCGTAACGGTGACACGGACCGCAGACGACCTGCCACGCTATCACGGCAAAATGACGCTGATTGACGACGCGCTATACGTGCTCGGGTTCAACTACACCCGACAGGACATCGAGCGCAGCCGAAGTTTCGGACTGATCACCCACGACAAGAAATTGTTTCAAGAGGCAGCCTCGCTCTTTGAGGCCGACTCGACTCGACAACCCTATAAACCGAGCCACGACCGGTTCGTGGTCAGCCCCGAGACTTCCCGCGAACGTCTGTCAGCGTTCATCGGCAAGGCCCGGAAGCAATTGCTGATCTACGACGAGCGCATTACCGACAAGCTGATCCTTCGCCTGATTCGCGAACGCGTGGACGCCGGCGTCGAGATCCGTATCATCGGGAAAATCGAGAAGAACATACCGGGTGTGGCGACGCGTAAGCTGTCTGACATGCGGCTGCATGTGCGAGCAGTCATTTGCGACGGCGCCAGAGCCTTTGTCGGCAGTCAGAGCCTCAGGAAACCCGAACTCGATGAGCGCCGGGAAATCGGCGTCATCGTCAACGATTCGCGGGTCGCGCGAAAGATGCATGCTGTGTTCGAGGCCGACTGGGCTCTGGCCAAAGGGTCCAAAAATGATGCGGAGGACGAAAAGGCCTTTACTGCGGAGGCTGCCGCCGTTTGAGGGTGCCAGAGTCCACGACTTGTCCGGAACGGGAAATAGTGTTGAAGACCAGCTCGTCCTCGAAGATCTCCGCTGCGAGAAACGTTAGGTCCTTGTCGAATCCGCTGGCAGTCAGACCCGTCGACGGGTCGATGTTACCGCTGCGCAACTGACCTCCAGAGCCCACGACGAAATAGGCGATGCCCTTTTGCGGCTTGAGCCTCTCGTAGAAATGATCGTGTCCACTGAACACGACCGTCACATTGTTCTGCACGAAGAGCGGTTCTAGGCTTGTGCGAAGCCTCGTGTCGGAGCCATGCCGTTCGCCGGACGAATAGAGTGGGTGATGGAAAAAGGGGATCTTCCACTCGTCATTCGCGCCTTTGAGCTCCTTCTCGACCCAGGCAATCTGCTCGGGATCGGCATAGGTCGTCTCCAAGGCAAAGAAGCGAACGCTTTGCTTCGGGGCCTTGAAGGTGTAATACAGCTTCCCGTCCATGTTGAACAGCTTGTAGAAGCGCTGGTTCCTGGCATCGTGATTCCCGAGTGAGGCGTAGAACTTGACGCCCCCATCGAGCAAGGGCTTATACGGAATCTCGAACTTGCGCTGAAAATCTTTGGCCCGTTCTCCACCGTAGAGGTTGTCTCCGACGAGGATGACCATTTCGAACGGGAACCGCTCGTGAAGCCTCGCCATTTGCTCGGCCAACTGATACTGCGCGCGTTCCCCAGTTCCGAAGTCTCCTAGCACGGCAAATTTCAGGGCCCCCTGCCGATTGGGGAGCGCGGTCGGCGCCGATTGGGGGGCCGGCGCCTGGACAACGGCCGGTGTCGCGGAAAGGCTGCGGCCGGTTTCGTAGGCGGTTATTGTGCCGAACAGTAGAAGTAGTAGGGCGAGGCGAAATGTCGAAGGAGGCATGGCTCTACGCTCGTGGCAAGGCGCGGTCTATATAGTCGACGATGAGGTGCGCATGGTTATCGAAGAGAATGAGCCGCTCTCCTACGAACCGGAACTCGAGCTCCTCGGGTAGCTTTGGAAGCGCCTCGAGTACTTTGGGAGGCATCGTGGACAGCGGAACTGAGTCCGGGTACGGGCCGTTCACTCGGACAGATGCAGCAACGGGGTTCTCGTCGAGAATCGATGCCCGCAATTGCTTCGCATCAGCACTGCCGAACGCCCGTTCGAGGACTCGTCGCAAGTAGCTTTGGGCCTCAGGCCCGAATACGTCCCCAACCTTGGCGCCGGCCCGTGCTTTCGCGATGCCTCGACTCAATTGCTGCTGGGCCACGTCAATCTGCTGGGGCGTGGCTTTGGTCGGAAACCGCGGAAGGCTATCTTCGATCTTCTTTCGAAGGGCGAGGTATTCATCGACGCGCTTCTCGAACTCTCTCAACGTCTGGGTATCCTGCGCGGCCTGTAGAGTCGCCACAGCCGTCGCCGTGAGCGCCGGTACGACTACCATCGAGGCGGCCCCACAGATGATCGCAAGGACCATCACTCGACTTGCGAAGCCGACCGACCTCATGCCGTGGAGTGCATGCGTCTGTCGCGTCATCGCATTCCCCAGGGTAAGACGTATCCTGCAGATATACGCACGCGGCCGTCACGAACACCGTAGCCGACGTCGAGCCTTACCTTGCCGGCACTTGAGGCGTTGTATCGCACTCCGCCACCCACGTCGACATGGAACGTGGATGTGCCCGGATCGAGCCGGCGCGATGCGCGGGCGGCGTCAATGAATCCGGCAATGCCTACCCTGCCCACTCGGGTCGAGATTGGATGCTCGTATTCCGACGTCGTGAAGACGAGTTGCCTACCAAACACGTCGCCGGTGATGACGCTCGAGCGTCGCAAGGGGTGGGCGCGAAGAAAGGCGCCTCGTCCCTCACCAGAACTGGCACCTGGCCAGATCGCTAGGGAGGCGGAGTCGGTGGCGCTTGCGACACCGATGAGCGTCGTGAACACCGGCACATCCTGCCTCGCTGTCGAACGCACGGTCGCGACAAGCTCGCCATTCGAGAACGGGGCGCCACGATCGGTTGCGGCCCATCTCCCCGCGGTCAGGATCACGGCAAGACGATCACCGAGCGCGCGTGCGTTTACGCTGCCCTCCACTGCAACGTAGGGAACCTCCGCGATACGATCGAACGCCGCTCCACCCTCCCATCGCAGCCAGCTCGTTACCCAGTCGGACAAAGCGGCACCGACACGTTGTCTTCGCTCGCTGAAGACCCCGTCCCCGAGCGTCTCATATTGATAGGTCTGGCGCTCCAGAAAAGTCTGAAGGCGCAAGATGCCTGGCAGCTTGCCGGGCGCTGGGGCCTGGAGTCGTAACATGACACGTGGTCGGTTGCGCGAGACACGATATGCGGGGCTCCACACCTCTCCCCGACCGGTCGGCCCGGCCACATCGACTCGAATCTCTTGGAGAAAGATCGCGCGAGCGCCGACGGCGCCCAATGCGTTGAGACCGCGGGGGACGACGTTACGTTCGGCAACGATCGCTGTGACCGTGGCGGAGCCACTAGACATCGGGTCGTACCGGACTCTTGAACGCGACGTAATCGGCAGCTCGTCCAACCGCCTCTCCATGCGTTCGAGTTTTTCTGAAGTCAACAGTTCGCCTGACGTCATATCGAGATGGTCGATAACGACGGACCGCCGCGTCCGCACGAGTCCATCGACGTTGATGCACTGAACGCGCGGCTGCCCGACATCGTTCCAGATGTCGAGCGCACCGTGCACGTCACCAGTGATGAAACGCTCGCGCGCGAGGACCTGTCGACCGTCTTCGCGGGTTGCGACCGGCGCCTCGGACCGAACGCGCTCCGCCTCAGTCTTCTCTGCACGACAATCGACCGCAGGTCCTGTGGTCACAGACGAGGCTGGGGCGTCGATGCCATGAGCCTGCGCCGACACGACCATCGACAACAGAAAGAGTGGCCCGCCGAAGACGATCACGGGTTTGCAGAACATGCGCCCAACCCACGTCACATTCGGCAGTCCGCGAGTCAGTGTTTCCGCCCACCGACAAGCAACATGCCAATTCCTGCGGCAACGGCGAGGCCGCCTACGACCGGTGGTAACGGGACACGGTTCGTCTTCTCCCTCGTGACTTCAATAGGACCGGCATCAATTACTTTGTCTTCGGTCTTGTATGAGAAGCCGCCATAAGCGAAAGCTACGACACCGAGCACGATCAACAGGGCTGCAAGAAGTTTCACGGGGCCCTCCTTAGGAGTTGCGGGTGATTGACATCGCGCCTGCGCGTCTCAGCGCGTCGGAGATTCAACTGTCTCCAGCGCCTTCCGCGCTGCGATCTGCGCTCGTCGGCGACGCAGTGAAAGCGCCTCGAGCCGTGCTTCAAGCGGCATCAATCGTTGCTCGTTCTGATCCTGAACGAGACGAGTTACGGCTCGCTGGCGACGATCGATAGCCATCCGGAAACACTCGAAACATAACGTTCGAGGGCGCTCGGTGAGCGGGTCGTCGCCGTCTACGCGGAAGCCGTACCTCGCCTCGCCGGCACGGCACGCCGCACACAACCCTGGCTGTTCGACCGGACGTCGCGGCACGGCGCGCGGGCGCGCTCGTCGCGGTCCTTTGTCATAGAGACCAGGCTGTTGGGTTCCATTGTGCCGAGCCGCTTTCGCCATTTGAGTCATCCTTTCAACAAGACCACCGTCGATCGCTCTTTTGCGATCGAGAGCGCTACGTCGTCGCCTTGGGATCGACCTTTACTTCGCTTGAGACACGGCGGACGCCCGGGACCCTGTAGGCCTCCTCGATCGCCCTGAGGTGTTGTCCGTTGGTTCGCGCGTCGCCCGACAGCAGCACGACGCCCTGATTGACCGAGGACACTTTGATACCGCTTTGTTTGAGCGTCGCATCCAACTTGAAGGTCGTTTCCAGACGATCCTTGATCGCCTCGTCCTTCACCTCGACGGTGTCACGCTGCGTCTTGGGCACAACCTGCAGCACGTTCTTGACGCTCTTGACGCCGTCGATGCCTTTGGCGACCATCTCGGCTTTCGTTTTCGCGGGCTCAGAGGCAACCTTTCCGTGGAGCGTGACGACGCCGCTGACCGTGTCAACGTTGAGGTCTGACGTGTCGACGCCCTCGGTCGTCATCAGTGCGATCTTCGTTTTGACAGTCAGCCAACTGTCTGGCGGATCCGCGGCACGCACTGAGGCCCCGAGCGCGAGGATGGCGGTAAGGGCCCCGACCACAAATACTGTTGTGTTTCTCTTCATGGAAATTGGTTCCTCCGCGTGATCGGAAAGAGAGGAGCTACCCGTGCTGGAGCAACCGGTGTGCCAGTGGCGGCAGGTCGCAGCCGCATCCACGCAGCTACGGCATGCTCGTCAATTGCGTAGGTTGGCCGAGCCAGACGTGCTGATGCGAGGTCAGAATTACCGCGCTCGGCAATCCTTACCAATCCATCAAAGGCCCACTTGAGGACGCCCCTCTCGGTGTCTCATGCCGACTCGTTCACACTGAGGCCGACTCGAGCGCAGACCGAGGGCATGCCTCATGCACCTGGGAGAGTCGAGTACTCATGGCTGCGACATCCGCGGTCTAGGCCTTCAGGAACACGCACGTCATCAGTTCGCGCGAGGAGAAACGGCATGGCGGTACAGATCTTCGACGGCACGTTGTGGCAACTTGGGATCACGAGACGGGCGTTTGCCCCTCTGCGAAAGACCCTGATCGTTGACGTCGCGATCGTGGGCGCCGGTATCACAGGGCTTCTGACAGCGATTCTCCTGCGGCGTCAGGGCTTCGAAGTTGCCGTGCTCGAGGCAACTCAGGTGGGAGCAGGCGTCACGGGGGCATCGTCAGCTCATCTGACAGAGGTGCCCGACATCGGCTACGTTCGGTTGACACAAGTGCTGGGGGAAAAGGGCGCCATCGATTTCGTGCGGGCTTACAGCGCTGGCTTCGCCCTCGTGGAGCGGCTGTCGCGACAGGACATTCACTGCGACTTCGGGTGGGCACCTGCCTACCGGTACAGCGAACGCGCAGAAGACGTCGAGCAACTCGAACAGGAGGCCGACGCAGCGATGCGGCTCGGCATCGATGCAGCTTTCACAGTGGACTTGCCAGCGTGGTGCAGCGCTTCAGGTGGTGTGAGGTTTGCTCGGCAAGGGATGTTCAACCCCGTGCGATTCCTCGAGGGAGTGACCGAGGCTTATGTCGCAGAAGGCGGTCAATTGTTCGAGGGCTCCCGGGTGACCGAGTACCACGAGCAAGAAGGGGCGGCAGTTCGGCTGGTTACCCAGGACGGCGAATGCGTACTCGCCGACCACGTGGTTCTCGCAACCCACACACCGATCAGCTTCAATGCGGTTCAGGCTCTCGTGGCCCCGTATCAGTCCTACGTGACCACGTTTGGCTGTCGCAATTTCCACGACGCCGCGATGTTCTGGGATTCCGAGACGCCATACCACTACATTCGTCCGGCGCTTACGGACCAAGGTGCCGTGCTCATCGTAGGGGGCGAGGATCACAAGGCTGGCGATGGGTCGGATCCAGAGGTGCATTACCGCCGGCTTGAAGCGTGGGCGCGGCAACGGTTCACTCTCGGCGCCTCGGTCGCGAGGTGGTCCGACACGGTGTATGAACCAGCCGATGGTGTGCCGTATTTCGGGCGATCGGCGCTGGCGACGTCGGTCTCAATCGCGACAGGTTTTTCGGGCGTCGGTCTTGTTGGTGGTGCGGCGGCTTCGATCGCAATTGCCGGCGAAATCGCCGGACGCCCGAAACCGTGGGCGAGCGTGTTTTCCCCCACACGGCTAAGGCCGATCGCTTCGGCACGATCCGTTCTCTTGGAGAATCTGGATGTCGCGGCGAGGTGGCTCGAAGGGCGCCTGGCGGTGCCGCCGGCGCTCTGCCCCAAAGACTTACCGATTGGCGAGGGACGTCTCGTGACGTTCGAGGGCAAGAAGGCCGCGGTGTACCGAGATGAGCAGGGCGCCTACCATGCCCTATCACCAACCTGCACGCATCTGGGTTGCACGGTCAACTGGAACGCCTACGATAAGACTTGGGATTGCCCTTGTCATGGTGGCCGCTTCTCCATGAACGGCGAAGTCATCTCCGGCCCGCCGACGAAACCGCTCGGACTGCACGAACCCCCCGCACGGTGAGCCCTCGCCACCGTGCCTCGAGTATCCCGAGTACACAGGGATGCGCTTTTGGACCGTCTGAGGCTAGTCGAACTCCCAACCCACTCTTGTCCAACTTCCAACGCCCAAGATGTCCAACTTCCAACGCCAGACCGCTGATTTGGGAGTTGGGCTCTCTTGGGAGTTGGGAATTGTCGTGAGCGCGATCAGACGTTGGCCTCGTCAAACAGCACCGGGCGCCGTGGGGATTGCCAGCGCGGGCTCGTTTCGGCCGACTCCTCGCATTCGCGGCAACGAATCGCAAACGGGAGCGCCTCGAGTCGTCGATCGCTGATTTCCTGCGCGCATTCGGAGCAGAGACCGTACTCATCTTCATCGAGACGTCTAAGCGCTTCGTCGATACGCTGGATCGTCTCCGTCTTCATCCCGAGCAACGCGTATTCGATATCCTCTTCTTGAACTCGCTCCACCCTGTCAAGAATATCGCTCGCATGCAAGGCTTGCGCTTCGTCGCGGGCGTGGCGCAGTCTCTCGGCGATCTCGCTGAGCAATCGGCCGCGGTACGATTCGAGTATCTGTCGCAGTCGCAACGTGCGCTCTCTGGTCGTCATGTCACCTTTCCTCCTCTGAATGGACATGACGACCTGCAACTGTCAGGCCGTCTTCGCAACTTCTAGTCAGACAGTTGTCCGGCAGACAACGTTTCCTACCATCGCCGGCAAGGAAGCTCTTTCCGGACGCACCTGTAACCATTACCAACGGCTGAGTCTTGAAACCTGCCGCCTGCGATGATTCGCAGACTAGTGGGAACGGGCGGGGGCCAATCCCATCACGATACGGACGTCATGCACGCGTCCATCGTCAACGAGAGGAATGGCCGTGTGCTCAACCAGGTTACCGTCGAGCTCGGCGCTCGACACGCCCGAACTGCACCGAGCGGCGTTATCGACGTGCACGCGGTAGCGGCTCGTACCGTGGCGCCATTCGAGGCGAAAGTCCGGCCACACTGCGGGTATGCAGGGATCGACCATGAAGACCCTGCCCCGCCTTCGAAGACCCAGGATGCTCTCGATCGCGGCCCGGTACATCACGCCGCCCGAGGCCGTGTACCAGGTCCACCCACCCCGTCCCGCATGCTGATGATGGGCGTAAACGTCGGCGGCGACGACATACGGCTCGACTGCATAACGCTCGACCGCCGCCCCGTCGCGAGTGTGGTTGATCGGGTTCAGCATATGAAATAGCTCGACCGCTTCGTCGCCGTAGCCGAGCTTAGCGAGCGCCATCACCGTCCACAGCGCAGCGTGGGTATACTGGCCGCCATTCTCGCGGATGCCCGGAGGATAGGCCTTGATGTAGCCCGGGTTCCTCGCGCCGCGATCGAACGGCGGCGCCAGCAGCAGGAGCACCTGAGCGTCTCGCCGAATCAACCGGCTCCGGACCGCGTCCATCGCGCGTTCGGCACGACGCACGGGCGCCGCGCCCGAGAGAACGGCCCAGGACTGTGCAATCGAGTCGATCTGGCACTCGTCGGTATTCGCAGACCCGAGCGGTGTGCCATCGTCAAAGTACGCCCGTCGGTACCACTCGCCGTCCCACGACAATTCGAGGGCGCCTTTGAGGCGCTGTGCCTCCACACGGTATCGAGCGGCCAGTGCTCGCTCACCTCGTGACTCGGCCACCGGAACAAACTCGCTCAGTACATGAAATAGAAACCAACCGAGCCACACACTCTCGCCACGCCCTTCGCGCCCGACGCGGTTCATGCCATCGTTCCAATCGCCGCTGCCGATAAGCGGCAGCCCGTGCGCGCCAAGGTTGATGCCACGATTGATCGCTCGAACGCAGTGCTCGAAGAGCGACGCTTTGTCATCGGAGATCTGAGGCAAGGTATACGATTCCGTTTCGCCACCTGCCAACAGTGGCGCGTCGAGAAATGTGATGACCTCATCGAAGATGCCGGTGTCGCCTGTGGATGTCACATAGTGCAGAGCCACGTGTGGAAGCCACAGCAGGTCGTCGGAGCACTTGGAGCGAACGCCCTGCCCACCAGGCGGGTGCCACCAGTGCTGCACGTCGCCCTCGACGAACTGGCGACTCGCGGCCAGGAGCACTTGCTGCCGGTACAAGTCAGGCCGGCTGTAGACCAAGGCCATGACGTCTTGAAGCTGATCCCGAAACCCAAACGCTCCACCGGGCTGATAAAAGCCGGTCCTGGCCCAGAGTCGCGCGCTGACATTCTGATACTGCAGCCACCCATTGATGATGAGATCGAAGGAATCATCCGGCGTCCGGTACTTGAACGGCGTTCACGATATGGTCCCAGGAATCGCTGACGGCGACGCGTGTGCGACGAGAGTGTTCAGGACTGCCGTGCCGATCGATCAACGTGCGGACATCGTCCACCGATGTCCCTTCGCCAAGGAGAAACACGACCTCTCGGGTCTCGCCCGGTTGGAGGACCACTTCGACGTGGAGAGCCGCGCACGGGTCCAGACCGGCCCCGACCTGGTTCGACAGTCTTGGCTCCGAGAGCGCCCGCGGGCGCTGAAGGGTGCCGTGTCGTCCAAGGAAGTCGCGCCGATCCCCGCAAAATGATCGTGGTGGCGTGCTGCTCCAGGCAAAAGCTAACCGCTCGCTCCAGGCGGCGTCGCGAAAGCGATTACCCGCCAGAATGGCGCCGGTCTCATCGTCGAGGCTGGTGACGACGTGGCGTTGATGGCCGGTTCGTGGAGGGCCGAGAAGCCATTCGGTATAGCTGAATACGCTCACGTGACGAACGCGCAGCGAATCGTTCGTCAACGTGAGCACTGACGCCTTCACCGGATCCGTCGGTGAGACAAATACCTCCAACGTCTGGCGAAGATCTGTCCCGATCCTCTCGAAGCGCGTGAACCCAATCCCGTGCCGGACGATCCATGAGGTTCCGCTCACACGCGGCAACGGCCCTGGCGTGGCACCCCACACGTCGTCGCTGTCGTCATCGCGGAATAGGATGGTCTCGCTCGTCGGATCGGAAACGGCATCGTGGGCGAACGGGGTCAATCGATTCTCGCGGCTGTTCTGAAACCACGTGAACGACGAGCCTGACGCTGTTACGAGCGTGCCGAAGTCGGGATTCGCGAGGATGTTCGACCACGGGGCCGGGGTTTCCTTGTCACCGCCGAGCACCATGACGTACTCGCGTCCGTCGAGGCTGAACCCCCCTACGCTGTTTCCCATCAACAGCGGTACGTCGACGCGAGGCTCAGCGCGACCCCGTTCATCGGGGGCGTTATGACGCCAGACGGCCGCCGGCATTGGGACCGGCGAGGGCCGATCGAGCTGATGAACCAGGTCGCCACGACTGCCAATCAGTACGGCTTTTGCGGCGGATTCGAGCGCTCGTCGGTCGGAGGCGGCCAGGCCGTCGCCTCTCAATAGGTAGACGCCACCTGGCCGGTCTTTCCACGCGGCCCAGGGGCCGCGCTCGATGAGCGTGGCCAGTTGCTCTTGCATCTCGTCGAGGTAGCCCGTCGGGTGCTCGTTGACGAGCACGACGTCGGCGCGAAGCGCCTGCAGCCGCCAGAATTCCTGCGCCTGCAGGATCTGCCGAACGAGCCGCAGATCCTCGCCCCCGGCCGCACGCACCAGAACGATCGGAAGGTCTCCTGAGATGCCATGCGCCCAGAGACTCGACACTCCCATGACATTCTGGCGAATGGTGTCGGTATCGGCGCGGAGGGAGTCGTCCAGAGAGAACACCCGAGACGCGAGCCGATCGTACTGTCGTGCGACGTCACTGGTCACACCGAGATGGCGAAGGCGCATCTGGCTGTGCGTGCGGGCCATCGCAAACACGCGCGACGCGGCTCCGCGATCGTGATACTTCTGCGCCAGTAGACTCGCGGCGGCGCGGTCGTGCGCGACGCCGGTCGCGAAAGAGAGGCGGACGAATCCGCCAGGCGCCAGCCTGAGCCGCTGCCGCAGGCTGACAATGGGATCGAGGACCGAGCCGACGAAGCCGCTCAGTGGCCGCCCATCGAGCGACACCGGATTGGCAAGCGAACGCCCTCTCCCGATGAACCGCCCTCGGCTCGTCTCCCATTCTGTGGACCCCTGAACTCTCCCTTCCACGCTGAGCACGTGGAACATCCAGGGGCCAGGCTCTTCAGGGCTTCTTGGCCGTCTTCCGCACAGCAGTGCGGCGGTATCAGCCAGGTACTCGGTCTCGACAAACAGTTTGCTGAACGCCGGATGCGCGACATCGTCTTCCTGCCGGCCCAGCGCCACCTCGACATAGCTGGTGACCTCGATCTCCCGCGTTCTGTCAGTGGGGTTCGTCAGCGAGAGCCGCCGGACCTCGGCGTCGTCTTCGGGCGAGACAGTGATCTCGAGCTGCGTCTCAATCTGGTGGTCGGTTCGCCGAAACACCGCCCTATCTGACGCAAAGGTCACGAGGTATTCGTCCGGCTCCTGACAGGTCGGCTGATAGGTCGCCGACCACAGCTCGCCGGAACGCACGTCACGAAGGTAGAACGCCTGGCCAACACCATCGGACGTGTGATCTTCTCGCCAGCGAGTCACGGCCAAGTCGCGCCACCGGCTGAAGCCACCCCCAGCGTTGGTCACGGCCGCGACGTACGAACCGTTCGAGACGAACTGTGTGTGAGGGTAGTAGGTATGCGGTGTCCTAAATCGCCGCAGAGAAGACGACTGAGGCGAGGAGGCGACGTGCGTTTCCTCCGCAGGCCGCGGCGGCTCGGCGGCCGCCTGGCGCGGGACTCGCTCCTGGAGCAGGAGCTCCGTTGCCTGGACGCGGGAATCAGAATGAAACCGGCGCACCATGACGTCCGCTCGAAGCGCATTGGTAAGCGCAACGAGAAACATGCCCTGATGATGAGCCATGAACGTCCGGACGACGGCCGTGGTCTCCAAGGCAGGGGCCGCCTCCTCATCCGCCTTCTTGCGAGGGGTGTAGTCGACGGCGTCGTAGAAACCGAAGTGTCCGAGAGCGCCCACGCTCGCCAACCGATTGAGATTGCGAACCGCCGCCGCCGGCTCGAAGGGGATCGCCAACGCCGTCGCGTAGGGTGCCACCACCAGCTCGTCGGCCAGCCCTCGTTTGAGCCCGAGGCCAGGAACGCCGAATGCCTTGTATTGATAGGTCTCGTGCCGATCCCGCACGTTGAACGCTGACTCAGAGATGCCCCACGGCACACCGCGACGACGGCCGTATTGCATCTGGCGTCGAACCGCGCGACTGCACGTGGCATCGAGAAGCGTGTTGGGGAACACGCGCATCACGAGCGTCGGCATGAGGTACTCGAACATCGAGGCGCTCCACGAAAGGAGCGTGGGCACCCCGTCGACGCTGACCGCTGGCCTGCCGAGATGAAACCAGTGTCGCTGGGGCACGTCGCCGTTGGCGATGGCGAGAAAACTCGCGAGGCGCGCCTCGGAGGCGAGCAGGTCGTAGAACGACGTATCCAGTCGGCCTGGCCCATCCGCATCCGCCATTCGATAGCCAATCGCGAACAGATGCCGGCTGCGATCGTACAAGAACCCGAATCGCATGCCGTCGGCAATCGACCGGCATCGCCCGGCGAGCGCCGTGGTGGCGGCCGATGACGGAACGACGTTGTCGTCAGCACACCCGCACATGCAGGCTGAGATTCTCTGAAGGAGCGCGTTCGCCCACTCGATGGCTTCGTGGCCATCGTGCTGCGAGGGCGAGGTGGAGATCGAGTCCACCGATGATACCGAGAGCGAACTTTCGAGCGCGTCCTTCCAGCTGACGAGTGCATCGAGAGGCAACTCCGCCGTGTCTGCCTCCGGCACGCTCTCGAGCACTGATTGAGCAATGGCTCGCCACGCCTTGAGGTCCTCAGGTCCAGACGCGCTACCTCGCACGGACGACTGCGGTTTCGTTGCGGCAGCAAGACGTTGGGCCGTATCGCGAAGGCCATCGACGAGTTGGGCGGTCGTCTGCGGATCGGTAGCGAGATCGTCGAGGCCGGACGCCAGGGTCAACAGCGCCGCCGCGAGGTTACCGCTGTCAACCGTAGACACGTAGCGTGGCATGAGCGGCGCCAACGACTCCGTGTCGTACCAATTGAACAGGTGGCCCTCATGGCTTTCAAGCGCCTCGACTGTGTCGAGAGCTCCCTCGACCCGCTGGACGAGCTCGCCAGTCGTGACGTAGCCGAGATCGTGCGCAGCGAGTGTTGCGAGGAGCCCCATCCCGACGTTGGTCGGCGATGTGCGATGGGCCACGCGTGGATCCGGCCACTCCTGAAAGTTGTCGGGCGGCAACCAGTGATCCTTGGGACCGACGTGCACCTCGAAATACCGCCAGGTGCGCCGAGCCCACCCACGCAACTGCTGACGGTCTTCGTCCTCGAATTGCCAATGTGCGGCGGACACGGGGCGGCTGAGCCAGTACCCGATGGCGGGGGCAGACAGCCACGCGGCTGAAAACGGCGTCGCGCACAGCCAGACGTCCAGCGACGAGTGCCTGATGGCCACGAGGAGACCGATGGCGATGAGCGAACTCGAGGCCATCTCGACCTCGAATGTCCGCAGGCCGCCGCGGCCGATGAGCCCCGTGGCGCGAGCGGCGATGCTCGCCGCGGTTTCCCACTCGAGCAGTCGTCGCTGGGTGATGAGAAGCCGCACGAGCGTCAGCACGATTGCATGGACCATGTCCCACGCGTGATACGCGAGCAGGACAAGGGATAGGGTCGCCTGCGCGGCCGTGGTGCGTGCGTCATCCCACAGTCGCCGCACCGAGACTCCGAACGGCCGCGTCCAGGGTAGCTCCAGGAGCCGAGGACCGAGCGTCAGGAGTGGAGCACCGATCACAGCCAGGGCCCCCACCGTCCACACGACTGGGGAACCTGGAAGCAGCGTCCATCCGCCCAGGAGGAGCGCCAGCAGCGCGGGCGGAACAAGACTCCGACGGAGATTGTCCAGAATCTTCCATCGGCTGATCATCGACAGCGGGTTTCGCTCGAGACCGCGCCGGGTGGGGACGAATGGAAACAGCCACAACAGCACTTGCCAGTCCCCGCGAACCCACCGACGCTGCCGTCGGGCGTGCGCGAGCACCGTTGCCGGATAGTCGTCCACGACCTCGACGTCTGTCGCGAGCGCTGCGCGAGCGTGCAGCCCTTCGAAGAGATCGTGAGAGAGCAACGCGTTCTCGGGTACGCGGCCCTCGAGCGTTGTGTGAAATGCGTCGACGTGGAACAGACCCTTCCCCGCGAAGATGCCTTCTCCGAACACGTCCTGATACACGTCAGACACGGCCGTCGTGTACGGGTCTACGCCGGTATGGCCTGCGTAGACCCGCGCGAACACAGACCCCGCCGCGCTCGCCATCGTCACGCTCACACGTGGTTGAATAATGCCGTAGCCTTGGGTGACGAGACGGGAGCGTGCGTCGATTCGAGGCTGATTGAGCGGGTGCATTGCGATCCCGATAAGGGCCTTGGCGGCGTCCCTAGGGAGTCGCGTGTCGCTGTCGAGCGTGATGCAGTAGGTGACATCGGGCAGGATCGAGAGATCGCCCACGCACTCAACAAAGCTCGTGTCGGAGGCGCCGCGCAGCAGACGTGCAAATTCCTCGATCTTGCCGCGCTTGCGCTCCCAGCCAATCCACCGCCCCTCACTCGCGTTCCACAATCGAACGCGATGAAACAGAAGGAATCGATCGTCTCGCCCGTTCGAATGCCGGCGGTTGAGCTCGTTGATGCCATCGTGCGCGGCCCGAAGAATCTCTTCGTCACCGGGCATGTGCTCCGTGTCCGCGTCCACGAAATCGCTGAGGACGGCGAAGTGAATGCGTTCATCCACGTTCCCCAGCGCCTGCACCTCGAGGTGTGCGAGCAGCTCCTCCACGGCCGACACATTGGCGAACAGCGTCGGCACGATCACCATCGTGCGTCCGTGGGGCGGAATTGTGCCGTCGGGATCGAGTCGAGGCAGCCGGCGAGGCGTCAGCAATCGCGCGAGCGCGTGTTGGACGACCGTCGTCGCCACCTCGCTTGCCGGAATCAGCGTCAAACAGAGGACGACGAAGAGAAGACGGTTCGATGCCTCCGTAGTGTCGGCGTAGAACAGCGCCCCTGCCACAATGAGCGCGGTCAATGCCGCGATGGTGCCGAGATACAGCGGCGTCGCGTGGCGCCGCAGAAAACGCTGGCAGCGCCTCAAGCGCTTCCACGGAGACGGCAGCGGCGCTTCGAACTCTTGCCGGCCTGGGCCCACGAGGTAGTAACCGATGTGCTCGGCCCGCGGATCCATGCCGAGCGAAAACGCCTGGCGAGTGCGTTCGACACACAGGAGCGCCACGCGCACTTGCTCTTCGCCCGAGAAGCCCGCCATCTCTTCAACTGCGCGTCGATACTGGTCCCGCGTCAGGAAGTCCATCTGGCCGTACACGCCTGGAGGATCGCGCTGGAGCACCTGCTCGACCTGACTGACAGTCTCGAAGAAGCGGCTCCAATCGAGTGAGGCGCAGAGCCTGAGACTTGTCACGGCGTTGGCCATCGAGACCTGGTCTGCGGCCTCGCGCTGACCTTCGATTCGAATCGCGTCCTCCGAGGTCATGCCCTTCGAGGCCAGCCACGAATCGACCTCCTGGCGCACGACCGCAGCGCGAGAGCCATATTCACGCACCCGCTGCAGCAGCCGGACGATGAACGCCAGGCTCGGCTGACCCGAGATCGCCTGCGCGCGCCGCCGCGCCGGCACGTCGAGTGCCGTCAGATACGCGTCAGCCAGGGCAAATGCGTCTCGAACACCTCGTACGCGCGCAGCGAGCCCGGTGATGTGACCAACGAGCGTGAGCTTGAGAGCACTCGACCACGCCCACAGCTCGCCGATTGTCAACGGCGATACTGACTGGAACGCGAGCAGAAAGCCTCCAAGCCGCTCGGCATCCAATCGTCCGTCGCTGTGGCGGATAATTTCGGCCGCGAGCACCTCGATGCGCGTGGAATCCGGGGGATCGAGAACTCTGGGAAGGCGACGGTAGTAGCCCGGCGGAAGATCCCGTCGGATACTGTGAGCCTCAGCCGAGATCAGATGGTAGTTATCGAGGAGCCATTCCGCGGACGGCGACACCGTTTCTCCGCGGTGCACGTCGTCGGCAACCTCTTGATAGACGTCGGAAAGGATGCCGAGCTGCCGGTCGATACGGTGGAGATGGTCTGACCGCGTGCTCCAAGACGCACGGGCTCGCGTGAGGCTCAGCCGCTGCGCGAGCGCTGCGGCGAACTCGCGAAGACGCGCGAGGTCAAGAAGCTCGCCAGCCAGGGGCGGTTGAGGCACTCTCTTGGAGGAGACAGACGAACCGGGCATGGGTAGACCCCCTCCGACAGGGCAACCCACGTGCCACTGGCAAATCGCTCCACGCTTGAGCTCCGGCTCTAAGCGATGTGTACTGACTGGCGTTTCTTACAACTAGCGTCGAAAGTTACAAGCCAAATCCCTGCGTCAATTTGCAGAATCGGCAGCGCTACGAACGGCGCGCGCAGTCTCTTCCGCACTTCTCGCCACATCGCTCGCAAGCCCCTGACCCTGGCGTAGTGCGTCGCGGTATCCGGCCTTCCCGTGCTCGACGGCTTGGGTGATCCGCTCACTGAACGCCAACGCCTTGTCACGCCCCCGCTCGATCGCCTCGGTCACACGAGGGCCGTGCTCGTCCACCAATTCGCGCCCCTTGTCGGCGACCCGACGGCTTCGCTGTGCCAGCAAGGCTCGCGTTTCGCGACCCGTGGAGGGGGCAAATATCAGCGCCGCGGCAGCCCCGGCGACCGCGCCGCATGCAAACGTAAGAAAGGTACCGACCGCTGACATAGAATCGTTTGAGTTCTCGTGGCTCATAGAGTGCTCCTGAAAAGGCGCGCGCTGAAGCGCACCGCTCCGACACGGAGCACGGAGCGTGCCAAGGCTGCTCATCGGCTAACTCCCAAGAGACCCAACTTCTTCCTAGACTGGCTCCTGCTTCCGGTATTCCTGGAGCCGATTGTAGAGAGTCTTGAGGCTGATACCGAGGATCTCGGCAGCCTTCGTCTTGCTGCCATCGAAATGCGAAAGCGTGGCAACTATAAGGCGCTGCTCGACATCGGCGAGCGTCATGCCCACATGAACGGGCAGGCTGTGATCGATGGGTGGCGCCGCCACGTCCGGGCTCCTCACTTCTGGAGGAAAGCAATCAGGGGTGAGATCCGTGGACGCCATGATGTAGGCGCTGTACACGGCGTTCTTGAGCTCCCGCACGTTGCCCGGCCACGAATATTCGCGGAGCATCTTCGCCGCCTCAGGCGACAATCGCTTGTCGGCGCCCTCGCTCTCGGCGATCTGTCTGAGGAAGCGCTCGGCGAGCAGCTCGACGTCTTCGATCCGATCACGCAGGCGAGGCAGGGTCAATTGAAACACTTTGAGACGATAGAACAAGTCCTCGCGAAGCCGGCCTTGCCTGACCGCCTCGTCCGGATTGCGATTGGTCGCGGCGATGAACCGCACGTCGACCGTGAGCGGCGCCTCGCCGCCGGTGCGTGTGAAAGCACCGGTCTCCAGGACTCGCAGGAGCTTGACTTGTAGCTCCATCGGCATTTCGGTGACTTCGTCCAAGAACAGCGTGCCCCGCATCGCCTGCTCGAACACACCTCTATGTCGTCGGTCGGCACCTGTGAAACTGCCCCGCTCGTGACCGAAGAGCTCGCTCTCGATGAGCGTCGGAGACATCGCGCCACAATTGAGCGCAACGAACGGACCGTGCCTCCGCCGGCTCAAGCCGTGCAGCGTCCGCGCAACGAGCTCCTTGCCCGTGCCGCTATCTCCGGCAACGAGAACGGTCGCATTCGTCGGGGCCACTCGGGCGATCTGCTCGTAGATCTGCTGCATCCGCGCCGACGTGCCCACGAGCAAACCGAAGGACCCGCGGGTAGACAATCCCGATCGCAGCGCGCCGATCTCCTGCTTGAGACCGCGAGTCTGCGCGATGTCACCCAGGATCGTGCGTAGGCGCCCGAAGTCCACGGGCTTGGTCAGATAGTCAGACAGACCGCGCCGAAGGGCCTCGACGGCGGTATCCACGCTTGCCTGCCCGGTAATCAACACGACGGCCGGTGACGAGGCGGGATCCAATTCGTCGAGCAGGGTCATTCCTTCGCCGTCAGGCAGATGGAGGTCCAGCAGGATGACCTCAGGAGGCTGCGCTTGCAGCTGTTGTCTCGCGTCCTGGAGCGAGCGCGCGCGCGAGGTTGTAAAGCCCTCGCGCTCCACCAGTTCGGCCAGGGAAGACAACGTCTCGGAATGATCGTCGACGATCAGTGCATGCGGCATGAGTCTACCGGGCCAGCGGGAGCCGGATTGTGAATCGAGCGCCGGATTCCGTTCGGTCGAGCGTCACGGTGCCACCATGTGCGCGGGCCACGCTCCGGACCACGTGTAAGCCGATTCCATGCCCCTGTGTCTTTGTCGAGAAATACAGGTCCCATATCTTGTGCCGCAGGTCGCCTGAAACTCCAGGGCCAGTGTCGGACACCATCAGCACCGCCATTGGGCCGTCGGCCTTCAACTCGATCGTCAGCTCGCCACCTTGGGGCATGGCTTCGAGCGAGTTGTTTGCGAGATTCAGAACGGCCTGCCGCATCTCGCTGGCCACGCCCATGACTTCGATCGTCGGGTCAGACACGCCGAGACGCATCGTGACGCGCTGACGCTCGGCCTTGGCTCGAAGCAGCATGAGGACGGACTCGAGAACTGGAGCAAGGTGACATCGTGACGGCTGCGTCTGGTCGAGCCGACTCTCATCGAGCACGCTTCCGACCGACAGCGCCAATATACCGAGCTCCTGCCGAATCGCTTGGAGGCAGTGCCGTTGAACCTCGCGGTCGTTCTCACGGGCCGCGCCCGGCTCGAGGGTACGACCGAGCAACTCTACGTTGAGCGTGACTGCATTGAGGGAGCCTTTGAAATCGTGCGCGGTCGTCAAGTGGAGGGAGGCCAACGTCTGATATCGACTCGCGAGCTGCAAGGCGCGCTCGACGGCGGCAACACGCTCGGATGACTGGACGAGCAGCAAATGACCGACGCAGTCATCTTCGGTCAGCGGATGCACTTCGCACTGAACGCGTCGACTCTGGCCGTCCAGCTCGAATGCGATGTCAACGATCTGCGGGGTATCGGTGTTCTCGCGGAGAGAGGGAGCGAGCTTTTCCTGAATCACAGTCCAGCGTGCCTTCAGGTCGTCGGGGGCGGAGGCACCAAACAGCTCGCATGCTGTCGAGGTCGCATCGTCGACCTCCCCGTCTGAACCGAGGAGCACGAACCCTACGTGAAGCAAGGCGGAGAAGGTGCTCGCCCAACGCGCGACCTGATTGCGCTCGGCACTTACTCCGACGTGACTGATCTGGGGCGGACTCATCTATATCTCGAGAGTTGTAAGGCTCGCTCCAGTTTAGGGGAGCGGAACGGTGATCTTATCGAGCGCGAACCACGACAGCAAGCGATTGAAGGATTTGGGGGATCTAGCACGTTTGTTGCAACCCTCATAGGTGGGAGACCCACTATGGACGCCGCGACGCATGAGGCCTTGAAAGAACATATTGAGGCCCCCGCGTACGAGGTGCTCATCATTGAAGACGACCACAACACGGCCGAGGGCCTCAGACTTCTGTTGGAATTCGATGGCTTCTCGGTCGGCGTGGCTGAGGATGCGATCGAAGGTCTGAGGCTGGCGCGACTACGCCACGCCCAGGCCGTCATCTGCGACATCGACCTGTCTGGCGTGCTTAACGGTTTCGACGTAGCTGCTGTTCTTCAGAGCGACCCCGCAACAAGCTCGGCCCTTCTGATTGCGGTTACGGCATGTGTAGATGCGCAGGACAGGTTGCGAGGAGCACAAGTGGGCTTTAGGGCCTACCTCGACAAGCCGGTGAACTATCGGCAGCTCCTTGCCGTCCTGATCGCCGGCCTTGAAGACGCCGCCGGCTGGCCCTAACGAAGTGAAGCGCGACCGATGCACGATGCACCGCCCGCGCTTCACCCCTCACGATGGCGTCAGCGTGCTTTCTGCCAATTCGCTTCGCTACGCGGTGGTGACTCCAGCCATTCGTTCACCTCTTCCTCGGCGCGCTCGCGCGCGTACCCGTAGCGCTGCTGAATCGACCCGATAAGCTTCTCGTAATCGCCTTCGGCCTGCATCAGGTCGTCGTCAGTCAGCTTCGCCCACTTCGCCTTTGCGGTACCCTTGAGCTGCTTCCACTGGCCCGCAAGAATGTCTGTGTTCATGACCCTGTTTCCTCCGTCACATCGTGACCATTGAACGAGCCGCCACGTTTGAGGTGGACGGCCTTGCTGGGAGAGCTGACGCCAAACGGAGCACTGGTCGTGCCAGCGCATTCACTGCCTGAGTCACGAACACTCGAGGCAATTCATCAGCCGGGTTGCAGTTCCTACAACCGCGGGGCGGCAAGACTGACGGCATCCCCCGTACAAGCGCCCATCTTCTTATCTGTCGGCGACTACATGGCACGTGCGTTGCTCCCCTTGCAGATCATCTATTCGACGTTGCTCGCGATGCGAGATGCGACCACGTGGATCTCATAGTCGAAGTGGACGAGCTTGACCAACGTCGATTTCCAATGAAGGTACATTCGACTTCTCGAGAGCCTCTCTCGGGGTCGTTGTTCTAACAAATGAACATTCCCCAACTCGAAGCGACAAATCTCTTTCTCGGCATCCTCGTCGGGTTGGCCATCGTGCAGATGGTTACGCTCGTCGCCGCTGGCATCTGGGTGAAACGCGTCGTAGCACGCGTCTCACAGGTGGCGGCCTTCGAATCGCAGCGACTAGGCCCGATGGTGGGAGAGGTGCGCCAGTTAGCGAACCAGGCGCAGCATCTGATGACCGAGGTGCAATCGACCGTTCACCGAGCCAATAGGTTCGTTGACGGCATCGAGCAGCGCACCCGTCGCGCGATGGCGACCGTCGATGCCGTCAACGATCGAGTGGATTCAGTCGTGAACACCGGGTTGAACGAGGTGCACGCGCTGAAATCTGGATTGCGCCGAGGGATGAGCGAACTCGTGCGTTCGGCAAGTCGTCGTCCATAATCAAGGTCGGCTCACCGCAGCGCCCGATGTTGGGGTCCACGAGGGCGGATCGCTCGCCGGGAACGAGTCGTCCAACGCCTCATCGACGCGCCGGTTTGACTCCTTCGACGGGCCTGAGAGAAGCCAAGTGACGAGCGCTCTGGCCGCGGCACCGGCCACGGCCAGAAGCACTATACGGGTCAACGTGGTGTTGCGCATGGACATCTACGTGACCGGGCTACGGCCTTGGATCACACGGATGAGCACGACTGCCACGGCGAGGAGCAGCAGAAGGTGAATGAACCCTCCGAGGGTATAGGAACTCACCACGCCCAGCACCCACAACACCAACAAGACCATAAAGATGGTCCACAGCATAAAGTCTCCTTTTGTTAGCAACGCACACAGGTCTCTAGAGCATTGCGCGTGCCAAGGACGGCACTGCCGGAACGGTTGAGACTACGGCCGAGAATGATGGGAAACGCTGGGTCGAACTCCGACCGTTACACGCCGGCACGTAAGGTTTTCCGATCTGGGAAGAACGGTGATTGGCGGCGGCGTGTTCACGCGGACCGGCGGGCGGCAAGACCCGCTAGAGACTTGATGAGTGCACCCGGGTCCACCGGCTTCACCACATGCTGGTCGAAGCCCACTTCCTTGGATCGTGTTCTCGCCTCGGCGTGGCTGTAGCCAGTCACCGCGATCATGACCACATCAGCGGTTGACGGCTCCGATCGGAGCCGGCGTCCAATTTCGTAGCCGTCCATCCCCGGGAGGCCGATGTCGAGCAAGACGACATCCGGACGAAACTGCGGGGCCAGGCGCAAGGCTCCTGGGCCGTCGTGGGCAACGGCCACTTCATGCCCTTCGAGTCGAAGCAACATGGCCAGGGTGAGCGATGCGTCCGCGTTGTCGTCGACGAGAAGGACACGGGCCTTCGCGGCTGCCTCGGCCTGCGGCTCCGGCGCGGCGGGCGTCACAGCATGGACGATCGTCGGTAGCCTGACGGTGAAAGAGCTACCGCGTCCAAGTCCATCGCTTTCGGCCGTCACGCTGCCGCCATGAAGGCTCGCCAGAGTCTTGACCAAGTTCAGGCCGATGCCGAGACCCGTCGTTACACGGTCAACGGCGTGATCTGCCTGGGCGAACGGCTCGAAGATGTGACGAAGCATGTCCCTCGTGATACCGATGCCTGAATCGGACACAACAATCTCGACCGAACCCGCGTCCTCCTTGACCTTCAGAGCGATGCGTCCTCCTTCTGGAGTGAACTTCGCTGCGTTGTTCAAGAGGTTGGCCACAATTTGCGTCAGGCGTACTTCGTCACCGTCGATCCAGATCGGCTGCTCTGGCAGGAGCACCTCGAGGTGGTGACGCCGCTCGTCGAAGAGTCCGCGCGTGGACTCGAGGGCGCGGGCGACCACCTCGCTGGCTTGCACCGGCGCTTTTCGCAGCGTCACCTTTCCGTGCGCTGCTCGCGACACATCAAGGAGGTCGTCGACGATTCTGGTGAGATGATAGGCTTGGCGCTCAATCGCTGCATACGCGGCGCGCACGTCAGGGTCGTTCGTCCCTAAACGCTGCATGACCTGGACGCCGGAAATGATTGGGGCGAGCGGGTTCCTGAGCTCGTGCGCGAGCATGGCGAGGAACTCATCCTTCCGCTTGTCGGCATGCTTCTGAGCATCGATGTCCGTGGCTGTGCCGATCCAGGTCACGATCGCACCTGAGTCGTCTCTGTCGGGCACTGCCCGTACGAGATGCCACCGATACTGACCTGAGCGATCCTTCAGGCGATAGTCCATTTCATAAGGGGTGCCACTCTCGATGCACCGCTTCCACGTGCTCACTGTCTTTCGCAGGTCTTCAGGGTGAATGAAGCGGCGACCGATATGCTTCATCGGCATACCCGGTTCCATACCCGTGTACTCGAACCAACGACTGTTCGCGTAGTTGACGCGTCCGTCTGGCCCGGCCATGAACACAATCGGCGGCATCGCGTCGGCAAGCCGTCGGTACCTTCGTTCGCCGTCGAGCAGCGCCGCCTCGGCGAGCGCCTTGGCTGTCGCGATACGATCCAAGACGCCAGCCGTCCAGAAAATCAGCGCCACGAGCGTCGCCACGGCGAGCATCACGAACGCGGCAATGTCGAACTCCGATGCCAACCATCCGCCCGACCGGGCCAGGATGATCACGGCGCCACTGCCAGTGATAGCGGCCGCACTGAGCGGGAGCAACCGTCGAATCAGCTGCCCACCCGGCCCGTCGCTCATGAGACTGCCGATAACCCCACGGGAAGGATTCAGACACAGGACCGCAACCGCAAACACCAGCAGAAGGCCCGCGGTCCCAGGCGTCATCTCTGGTGAAGACAGCACACGGTACAAGCCGGCAACGCCGTAGAGGTATCCAAGGAGCGCCGTCAGTGTGATGAGGGTTGCCGAAAGCGCGAGGCCCTGGATGAGTCCCGCGCGCTGGTCGTCTTCCCTGGCACCCAGGCAGAGGGCCGTGCCCAGGAACGCGAGGCAGGCGGCGGTGTTGATGCCCATGCGACCGGCGGTCGTGGTCACAACGTCTTGGGCCAGCAGCTGGTCAATCCCGAGTTGAAAGGGTGTGACGTATTCAACGAGGGTGAGCCCGCCTATGATGGCCACCGCCGACCCGAAGATCGCCGCCAGGATCCGTGCGATCCGGGGGACCGGCTGTAAACCCAGGCACAGCAGCCCGAGGCTTGCGAGAAGGAGGCCGAAGGCCGTGTTGGCCTTCATGGAGGCAAACCAGGGTACGAGCTCCCGAACAAAGGGATCGTCCCAGCGCCATGCAACTAGAACCGCCGACGACACGACCAAGAGGAGAAGCGCAAGCGCGTCGCGCAGGCGCCCGGGCCGGGGTGCGATCGGGTTGAACACGGCGGCGGCGTTCAAACGGCAACTATGGCATATTCTCGAACTCGACGCCCAAGAACCCAGGTGGCGCAGAGCTGGCACGCGACATGAAGGTGCAGGGTTGGAGCATCCCTGAGAATGTCCAGACCATCGTTCAGCGCAGTCGTGCTCGGAGTCCTCTTGGCCGGCGCCGTGGCGGCTGGGCTGTTCTACGCGTTTCTGACGAGCGCGTGGGCGTCCAACCGCGTCAGAACCGAGATCATCGAGTTTCTCGCAGCCCGGTTCGACGCACAGGTCGAGATCGGCGAGATCTCGATATCGATTGTGCCGCGAGTGGCGATCGAGGGACGCGAGTTGACGCTCACGCGACTCGAGAATACACATGACGGCCCGTTCGTCCGCCTCGAGCGTTTTAGCGTGGCGGGCTGGCCGCTCGATCTGTTCCGCCGCCGAGCGTCGCGCGTGGATGTGGACGGCTTCGAGTTGCGCCTCGAGCGCGGCTCCGACCGTCCAGGTGTGTCGAGTGAGCTCGCACAGCACGACATCACGATTGACGAGGTCGTCGTGCGCAATGGTCTGCTGTTGATCCTTCCCAAAGATCCCAGAAAGCTCCCGTTGCGGTTCGAGCTCCAAGAAGTTGCGATGAACGACTTCAGCTTCAACCGTCCGTCGCAGTACAGAGCCCGTTTGACCAACCCGAAACCACGGGGCTTCATCGACAGCACCGGACAGTTTGGCCCGTGGAACACCTACAGCCCGCGATCGACACCCGTCTCAGGGGGATACACATTCGCCGATGCTGACCTCGCGACCATCAAAGGCATCGGAGGAACTCTCAGATCGACCGGCAAGTTCGAAGGCGTGCTCGAACGCATCCAGGTTCGTGGCGTCACCTCCACGCCAGACTTCCAGCTCAAGCTCGCGGGTCAGCCGCTGAACCTCGACACCCGCTTTCGAGCCGTCGTCGACGGCACAAGTGGAGACACGTATCTCGAGGAGGTTGACGCTATGCTGGGCAAGTCACACATCCTCGCGAAGGGTTCTGTGACTTCAGAACCCGGGGTAAAGGGCCGCACGGTGTCTCTCCAGGTAAAGGTGGACAAAGGTCGGTTCGAAGACTTCTTGAAGCTTGCGGTCAAGGCGGCACAGCCGCCGATGCGTGGCGCGATCGGTCTCGACACGGGCTTCCTCCTTCCCCCTGGCGAAGACGATGTGCCGCAGCGATTGCAGCTGACGGGCAAATTCAACATTCAGCGTGGCCAGTTCACGAGCGACACGGTCCAGGACAAAATAGACAATCTGAGCCGCCGAGGCCTCGGTGAACCTGAGAATGAAGAACTGCAAAACGTGATGTCCGCGTTCGGCGGCGCAATGACGTTGCGGGAAGGCCTCTTGCGTTTGCCGCGGCTTCAGTTCCGTGTCAGCGGCGCCGTTGTGGACTTGGCGGGCTCCTATCGACTGAAGAGCGAGGAACTGGATTTCGCCGGCACTCTCATGCTCGACGCCCCGCTGTCGAAGACGACGACCGGCTTCAAGTCGCTGCTCCTGAAGGCCGTCGATCCGCTTTTTCGAAAACGCGGCGGTGGAAGCGTTCTACCGATCAAGGTCACGGGAACCGTCGACAAACCTTCGTTCGGGCTGGATGTAGGGAAAGCCTTCTCGCGAAAGTAGAGAGCGGTACGCTCAGGTCCGGCCCCCTCAAATGGCAGGAAGCGTGAACCCTGATTTCGTCACCACGTAGTCGCGCGATTCGTACGCCAGCCTGTTCACACGGCTGAGATCGATGTCCAGCAATTGTCCGCGCCGCTTTCTGGCTTTGCCCGCAATGAACACGGAATCCACGTTCGAGGAGTCCATCCCGCGCACCACGACACCGATCGGATCGTTGATGGGGAGCACGTTGATGCGATCAGTCCTGAGCATGATGACGTCGGCTTCCTTGCCCGGCGTCAGGGTGCCGACCTTGTGGTCCAGCCCATTGGCTCGCGCGCCCTCGATCGTGGCAAACTCCATTACGTCGCGGCTCGTGAGCATCGCAGGCAGATTCTCTTTGCCTTGCAATCGCAGCTCATTGACCTGACCGCGCTGGAGCGTCAGCACGGACCGCATCTGCGCAAAAAGGTCACCAGACACGGTGGTTTCCACGTCGACGCTGAGGCTCGGCCGAAGGCCACGGTCGAGACAGCGTTGCACCGGCGGCATCCCGTGACCCATTTGCATCTCGACGGGCGCGGCGATCGACACCGTACCACCGGTATCCGCGATCATCTGAAGCTCCTCATCACTGAGAGTGCAGCAGTGGATGTACGTCGTGTCGGGTCCGAGCAGGCCCGCCCGACCCATCGCACCGAGCTTTCCGAACTTGCCGGCCACGCCAACTCCGACGTGCACGCTGATGCGAACACCCACTTCGCGGGCCAGCTCCCAATCGTGCTTCGAGACGTCGAACGTGGTGAACTCAGGACCGCGAGGGGCAAGGGCCAGCGTGAGGAGCTGGTCGTTCGCCGAAAAGTACTGCTTTGCCACTCGCTTGACGTCGTGGGGGTGCTTCAAGCTGCTGTCGTGCCACCAGGCTGTCATGTCGAGATTCGGCGTGCCGTACGCAAACACCGACCGTAAGCCAGACTCCTGCAACGCGCTGATGGCAGCATCCGTATGCTCGGGGGTGTTCTGTATGTGCGACCAGTCGAGCAGCGTGGTCACGCCGGCGTCGATGGCCCCCAGCGCGCTCACGAGATTGCCGGCATAAGCATCCTGGGGCCGATACACGGGCGCTAGCACGCCCAGGATGTCTCTGAAGTACTCATCCAGAAGCGCGTCGGGCGCGATGTTTTTCAGGATGCCCTCCCAGATGTGCCGATGCGTGTCGATGAACCCCGGCATCACAATCATGTTAGAGGCGTCGATGACTTCCGCATCCGCGACTTTCAGACGGGGACCGACTGACGCGATCTTCGTGCCCTCGATGAGGACATCGCCTTGGCGATAGTTGCCGATGTCGGGGTCGAGGGTCAGCACGCAGCCGCCCTTCAAGAGAATTCTGTCGACTGCCATCGTCCATCTCCTCCGGCCCGGTATCATCGCACGGCGGCGCGGAGCCAGGTTGACGCTGCCGCGCTTCTCCTCATAGCATGGCGAGTGCGTCCCGGGGCGTCGTCCGTTGTCCGGGTCACACTAGGAGTAGGAATGAAACCGTTGCGAATCGTCGTCCTATTGGTGTGCGTCGTTGCGGTCTCGTCCGTTGTCGCTCAAGGCCCCATGCGCGAGGGAGAGTGGGAAACGACGGTGGAAGTACAGATGGCGAACATGCCGATGAAGATGCCGGCGATGAAATCCACGAAGTGCCTCACGGTAGCCGATATCAAGGACCCGAACACTGCCCTTCCGACCGGGCCGGATGCCAAGACGTCCTGCAAGGTAACGGACCAGAAGACAGAGGGCAACAAGGTCACGTGGAAGGTCGCATGCACCGCTCCCATGGAGATGACCGGCAACGGTGAAATCCTGTTCGTGGGCGACACCTACACCGGCGTGGCGAAAATGACCATGGCGGTCGGCGAGATGACGATGAACTATTCGGGGAAGCGGCTCGGGGATTGTAAGAAGTAGGAGCAGCAACTCCCAACTCCTCAATTCCCAACTCCCAACTCCCAAGAAGGCTGAGCGCCTCGGGGAGTCCTTGGGAGTTGGACAAGGAGATGTTGGGAGTTGGGAGTTGGGAGTTGTTGTCTTCAGCTCGCTCTTCGTGAGGAATAGTTGGCCAACGCCTTGGGAAACGCTTGAACGGCAGGCGTGGCGAGTTTTGGGTCTCGGAGCACCTCTTTGGCCGTTACGCCCGCTCCATATACATCACGCATGTCGTCCCCTGCCGGCTGGATGACGGCGCCCTTGAGTGCCACGCCGGCAAAGAGCCCTTTGCTGCGCGAGTAGGAAAGAATCTCGGCGTTCAGCTTGACGTCGGTCGCCGCGGCAGCCTCCCGTCCCACCGGTCCGGCCGCAACTGAAGCGTCCGCGCCGAGTTCGAGCTTGCTGCTTATCAGGCTGTTGAGGCCCTTCTGGTTCATGAACAGCATCACGAGGTCGGTGGCTTCAGCGCCAATCTGAAAGCCAAAACTTCCGCCTCCAAGGTTGAAATACGCCGGCGCGCTCCAACCCGTCGACGTGCGACAGCTCGCCACGCCACGTCCGCCGCGCCCGCCGATTCCAAACGCGACCTTGATGACCTTCGGGAACACCGCCACGCATTCGGCCCCGTCGATCACCGACTGGGGAATACCCTTGTCGGGCGCAGCCATGATCTCGCGAAAGGCTTCAGCCGCTTTCTCTGACTGCTCGATTTCGTCTTTCACGTCAGCCGCCGGTCTCTCTTGAGCAAAGGCTGCCGCCGATAGCCCCAGAAACATCGACGCCACTATTACCGCGCGAACCAGTAGATTCTTCATCTGTTCCACCTCTTCAAGAACCGAGTTCCTCAACGATTTCGTCTCCTGCTAGCCGCAGCCAACTTGATTTGCCGCGAACCACAGAACGACCAGCCCAAAAGGCACGCCGAGAAGCCATGCAATGCCGTACTTCATCGTGATGTCTCCTCTTACGTCGCCATGTAGAGCAACGGGCGTTCCAGGTCTCGGAAGGCGGAAGTGTGCGACGAAGGTCGCGCGACAGCGCGCGCTACTACAGGGAAGAGCGAGCAGCCCGTGGTTAAAGCGCGCGTTCTGGCGCGACAGACTCGGATTGGAAATACGGCGTTCCAGGCGCCCGTGCAGGGCGCCTGGACGCGGGCGAAGGCGTGGGAGTCGTTACCGGCGATTGTTGGACACGTCAGGCACGTCTTCGCCAAGCGCCGTCGCAAGGTCTGTTTGATGCTCTTGTTCTTGTCGCAGGATTTCCCGTAGATCCTCTGCGATGCCAAACTCCTCCAAAGCTTCGCTCTGCTTGAGGCGTTGGCGATACTGGCGAATGGTCTGATTCTCGTTCTCGAGGTCGGCCCGTAGCATTTCAACGGCCTTGTCGGTCACCTTCACGGGCAAGGGCGTCACCGTGGGCGTCCCGCCGAGATAGTCAATGTGCTTGGCGATAGTGATGGCGTGACTCAATTCTTGAGCCGCATGTTTCTCTAGTTCCTGGGCGATGGCCATATAGGCCGCGCCCTTCAGCGTCTGCGAGTACACGACATAGGCGATGATCGCCTGGTACTCGCGTGCCAAGTCTTCGTTCAGAAGCCTGATGAGCTCTTTCCGTCCGGTCGTCGCTTTGGCCACACGGGCCCCCTTTCGACTCTTCTGCGGTCGCCGATCCTCTGATGCCAAGACCGTGCCGCCCAGCCGCTGGGGCAATGAGTTCGCCGGCATGTCGCTTGCTCTGGCGAGAGCTAGCCAGGAAACCAAGTCGATGTGTCCCGTTCAGTCGCCGAAGACCTACGTCCGCTCCACCTCGGCACACGAAGGCGCAACACTGCGGGCAGATCCGCCGGCGTCGCATCTGTGGGGCGTCGATCTGTCGCTGCGGGTGCTCGCAGTGTGCGCCGTCGTGGTGATCTTGCAGTTCGCCGCGCCGGTCCTGCTTCCAGTAATTCTCTCCCTGCTGCTTTTTTACGCACTCGATCCCATCGTTGACCGAATTGAGAGATGGAGGGTGCCGCGGGCGCTTGCGTCGGCCACCGTGGTGTTGGGACTGGTTGGTCTGCTGGGCACCAGTGGCACGTTGTTGTGGCCGCAGATTGAATCGGTGGTGACCAAGATTCCCGCCGGAGCGGCGCAGCTGCGGTCCGCGTTCCGCAGCCAGCGCACTGTAAGAAGCGATTCGACATTGGCGAAGGTGCAGGCTGCCGCCAAGGCGCTGGACTCGGCGGCCGCAGAAGCCGGCCAATCCAACCCCGCGACGCCAGGGGTGACGCGCGTCGAAGTGCAACAGCCCTTGCGTGTATCCACCTGGCTGTGGGCAGGTGGGCTGGGCGCCCTCGGCATCCTCGGCCAAGGCGTCACGGTGTTGTTTCTCACCATCTTTCTGCTCAATGAAGACGATTCCTTCAAACGCAAGCTCATCAATCGGATGGACACACTCGGCAGAAAGCGCGTCACGATTCACATCCTCAACGACATCGCGAAGCAGATCGAAAGCTTCATCTGGGTTCAGGCCCTCACATCGGCCGCTGTGGCATTGGCAACCGGGCTGGTGCTGTGGTGGCTCGGGGTGGAAGAGCCGGCCGTATGGGGACTATTCGCCGGCGTCATGAACATCGTTCCGTACTTCGGCCCGCTGGTCGTGACGGTCGTTCTGACCGGGGTGGGTTTTCTGCAGTTCGGTACGCTCGAGATGGCCGCACTCGTGGCTGGCGCGGCGCTTGCCATCACGACGTTCGAGGGCATGTTCCTCACCCCGCACTTGCTGAGCCGTACGGCATCGTTGAACCACGTGGCCATCTTCCTGGCGATCGCCTTCTGGAGTTGGGCGTGGGGCGTTCCAGGCATGCTCCTGGCCGTGCCCATGCTGATGGCGGTGAAGGCCATCTGCGATCACGTCGAGGGTTTGCAGGGTGTCAGCCAGTTTCTAGGTGAGTGACGAGCTGCTTCTGTGACAACCTCCAACTCCCAAATTCCCAACTCCCAAAGGTCCGGAATTCTTGGGAGTTGGACACGTAGTTGTTGGGAGTTGGGAGTTGTAGCCCTTATTTCGATCGCGCGAAGAACTCGTCGTAGAGCTCGTCGAGCCTGGCCTGTGGGAACGGCCAACCGAGATCGTCGGTCTTCAGCTTGCTTCCGAGCTCCTCTTTCTTGATGGCCGATCGACCGAGGTCCATCATGCGCTGACGCAGCGTCACAAGCTTCTGTCGGTACGATCGGATCTCGTCTTTTGTCAGCACGGGGCCATGGCCGGGAATCGCCGCGTCGAAATCCAACTGAAGGAGCTTGTCCAGCGTCCCGACCCATTCGGCGAGGCTGCCGCCGTTCGCGCGGTCAACGAACGGCGTCAGCACGGTGCCGTCAGTCCGCTTCCCCCACACGACGAGGTCGCCGGTATGTACGGTTCGCAGATCTGGAAAGTAGATGACCGCGTCTCCGTTCGTGTGCCCTCGCCCCATGTGAATCGCGCGAACCTCGACACCGCCGAGGAAGACGGATGCCTCGTCGGTGAACACGACGCGCGGTGGTGCCGCCTGCTTGTTTCTGACCATGTTCGTACGCGCGTTGCGGTGAGCAATGATCTCGGCAAACGCAATGAATTCCGGATGACCGCCGGTATGGTCGCCATGACTGTGAGTGCTCAGGACGTACCTAATCGGTTGTGACGTCACGGAGCGGACCTTGGGCACGATCTCGGCCGAGGGCGGCGGAAATTTGTCGTCGACGATGAGCGCGCCCTCGCTCGTCACGCGGACGGCAACGTTGCCGCCGGTCGCGGCGCCGTCGTAGCCAGGGATGACGTAGAGCCCTTCTTTGAGCTTGCGAATGGCTGTAGAGAACGGCTCGCCTTCCGGCTGCTGGCTGGCGGCGAATGGAATCGTGGCCAGAGCCAAAAGGCCAAGACCGAGCGCCACAAAGAGCCTTAACTGAATGTTGCCAAATCGAGCGGACATGTCCGCGGTCCTCCGAAAGTCCGAAGGAGGACAGACTAGCAGATTCCCGGGGCGGCTGGGCGCTGAGAGGACAGAGAACGCAGAGGACGAGTCCACGCATTCTCTGCGTTCTCCGCTTGCTCTGCAGGCTCAGTTGGGCATCGCAACCGTGTCGATCACGTGAATTACACCGTTCGACTGGAAGACGTTGGCCTGGGTAATCATCGCCATCCTGCCCTTTTCGTCCTTGAGCACGATGTCGTTGCCGTGCAGCATCGCCCAGAGCATGCCGCCACTCGCCGTCTTCAACGTGGCGGAACCGTTGCCGCTTTTGATCTGCTTCCTTAGGTCAGCGCTCGACCACTTTCCAGGCACTACGTGATAGGTGAGTACCTTGGTCAAGGTCCCCTTATTCTCTGGCTTGAGGAGCATGTCGACGGTACCGGAAGGGAGCTTCGCAAAGGCAGCGTTGGTGGGTGCGAAGACCGTGAACGGCCCGGCTCCCTGAAGTGTCTCTGCCAGGCCCGCGGCCTTTACGGCCGCGACGAGTGTCGTGTGATCGGCTGAGTTCACGGCGTTCTCGATGATGTTCTTGCTCGGGAACATCTCTTTGCCGCCAACCGTCGGATTCTTGGCCGCCCCTGTCGCTACCGTCATCGCCACGACGGCCAACGCGGTTCCGCAAAATGTTCGAAGTGTCATCTCTTTTGGTCCTTTCCATCAGGCGCGTCTGGCGCGCGTTCTCTCCTTCTCTACGGAGGACCGAGAGACTTGGATGGGGAGACCCTTAGCTTTCGGGGCGCTCGACACGGCCGTCGGCGTGTCGCGCGAAGCGCCCCTCGTCGCGACCGTGCACGGGAGCATCAACAGGCCATGGCCAGCCACCGAACTGCGTTCGGCGGCAGTCGTCGAACGCTTGCTCGAGCTCCGACCGTGTTTGTTCAGCAATGAGGATGCCGTCAGAGGGTGACCAGGGTGCGCTGTACTGGCCGCATCCGGTCAGCACGCGCTTTGCACTTCACTGCGCCGGAGGTGCGGATGGCAAAGTACGGAGCGTCGGCGTCGAAGAGCGTCGAATCAGCGATGCGTCGGAAGAAGAAGGGGACGCTTCGAAGCGGGTCGGGGCAAAAGGTGACGAGCCGGAACCAGGCGATCGCAATCGGCCTGAGTGAGGCACGGAAGAAGGGGGCGAAGGTTCCGAGTCGGAAATCGTCGAGAGAAAGGTAGGCGGCCTTACCCTATCGCCCGTGTGCTGGCGACGGCCAGTGCGCGGAAGAGCTCGAGGTCCGTGACCGGCTTGACCAAATGCACATCGAAGCCCGCCTCGGAGGTGCGCTGCCTATCCTGTGGCTGCCCCCACCCTGTGAGGGCAACGAGGGTTGCGTGCTTCCCCCAAGGCCGGCAACGCATCTCTCGTGCGGTTTCGTACCCGTCCATTTGCGGCATCCCGAGGTCAAGCAGAACGACCTCTGGTCGGAACGTCGTCGCAACCTCGAGCGCTTCCAGGCCATCGTGCGCGATGCGGACGTCGTGTCCGGCCAGCTGAAGCTGCACTTCCAACGACTCAGCGGCGTCACGGTTGTCGTCAGCCACGAGTATGCGGCGAGGGCCCACAGATGGGATCACGTCGGATTCAGGCTGTGTCGCCACGAGCATGGCCGGGCTTGCCGACATGGGCAAGCGGACCGAGACTTCGGTGCCGTGCCCGAGACCGGCGCTGGCCGCCGTGACGGTTCCGCCATGCATTTCCGTGAGGCGCCGAACCAGCGCGAGCCCGATTCCCAGTCCGCCCGGCGACGTGCGGGCCTTGCCGTGGACCTGCGCGAACAGGTCGAAGATGCGGGGCACGCTCTCGTGCGGGATTCCAATACCCGAGTCTTTGACCCTGATCAGGACCATGGAACCTTCACGCGTGACTGAAAGCCACACACAACCGCCAACATCGGTGAACTTTGCGGCATTGTGCAGAATGTTCCCGACAATCTGGACCAAGCGCGTCTCGTCGCCTTCGACAACGATCGCTTCATCCGGCACATCCAACACGAGCTCGTGCTGACGAGCATCGATCGCCGGCCGCGCGGTTTCAACCGCGCGAGCGACGATGGCGCCAATCGAGAGAGGTTCGCGTTCAAGGGTGATCATGCCGCGGGTGATGCGCGACACATCGAGCAGATCGTCGATCAGGGACACGAGATGTTCCACCTGCCGCTCGATCACGTCGCGCGCGCGTGTACGGTCTGATTCGCCGAGCTCGTTCCGGCGCAAAATCTGCACGGCCGTACGGATGGGTGCCAGGGGATTGCGCAGCTCGTGCGCAAGCATCGCGAGGAATTCGTCCTTTCGCCGGTCAGCCTCCTTGAGGGCCTCGGTCGTTGCCTCGAGCGCGGCTGTGCGGTCGGCGACTCGCTGTTCGAGCTCGCGGTTGAGGTGCTCGAGCGCGCGCGTCTTCCGGTACAGTTCTGCGAAGACACTCACTTTCGCGCGAAGAATCGCCGGAACCACTGGAACTGGCACGTAGTCGACTGCGCCGCACTCGTAGCCACGGAGCCGATCGAGATCGGTCATCAAGATCGCAGACACGAAAATCAGAGAGGTTTTCTGAAAACGCGGGTGTTGTCGAATCATCGCCGCCAGGTCGTACCCATCGAACTCCGGCATGCACACGTCCACGAGCACGACCGCGATCTCGTTCTTCAGCAGACAGTCGAGCGCCTCATTTGCAGAGCTGGCAGTAATGAGATTCTCACCGAGCTCGCCGAGAATCGCTTGGTACGTGAGGAGCTTCGATGGCTGGTCATCTACCAGGAGGATATTGACCGTGTCAGTCTGTATCGGAGTCGTCATGGACCTTCCTATCGATGCAGCCACATGCGAAGCGCAGACAACAGCTGTTCCGTATTGACCGGCTTGGCGAGGTAATCGGAGGCACCGGCCTCGAAGCACTTCTCACGATCCCCTTTCATCGCCTTGGCGGTCAGCGCGATGATCGGAAGGCGCCGGAACGTGGGATTCTGTCTAATCGCCTGCATCGTCTCATAGCCATCCATTTCAGGCATCATGATGTCCATCAGCACGATCGCGACGCCTGGAGTCACTTCCAACAACCGGGTCGCTTCGCTGCCAGTGCTGGCCGTGAGGACCTTCATTCCCCGCCGTTCAAGCACACTGCTCAGCGCAAAGATGTTCCGCACGTCGTCGTCCACGACGAGAACAGCCTTGCCGATGAGATCGTCGTCCGAGCGGTGTAACTGCTCGAGCATCCGTTGCTTTTCCGTCGGCAAATCGGAAAGGACTCGATGCAGGAAGAGGGATGTCTCGTCGAGCAGGCGCTCAGGAGACTCGACTCCCTTGACAACAACGCTGCGAGCGAGCGTGTGCAGCTTGGCATCTTCTTCGGCGGACAACTCACGGCCCGTGAACACAACAACCGGAAGGTCCGACAATTCTTTGTTCTGGCTGATGCGTTCCAGTACGTCGAACCCCGACATGTCGGGCAGCCGCAGATCGAGCACCACGCAGTCGCACGGCTGTTCCGCCATGGCAGCCATGGCAGCTTCCCCGGTATCAGCCGTCACGATGTCCACGTCGTCATGACCGAGCAGCTCCTTGATGCTCAATTGCTCGGCAGCGTTGTCCTCGACGACAAGCAATCTCTTCCGTCGCGGCATCGCGTACGCCTTGATGCGTGAGACCGCCTCCCCTAGTCCTTCCGACGTCGTTGGCTTGCTGATGAACGAGAAGGCTCCCCGCGCCAAGCCGTGTCGCCGATCCTCATCGAGCGTCACGATCTGGACGGGAATATGACGCGTCTCAGGATCCTGTTTCAAGTGGCTGAGGACCGTCCACCCGAGCATGTCGGGGAGGAATACGTCGAGCGACACGGCGGTTGGACGGAACTGCCGGGCGAGGCTCAGTGCATCAGCGCCACGCGAGGCCACCAGCGCTTTCAACCCGTTCTCGTGCGCCACTTCTACGAGAATTCGGGCGTAACGCGGGTCATCTTCCACAATCAGCAACATAGAATCGTCAGCCTGTAGATCCTCGCGATCGTCCAGCACGACCTCCAAGGCTCGTTCAGGCTGCCGGATGGCCGAGAGCGTCGCCAATGCCGAGGTCGTCAGTTGTCTCATGTGGCCGCTGCCATCACCAGTGCGACCCGCGACAGACGGTCCGGCATACATGAGCGGCAAGTAAAGCGTGAACGTACTGCCAACACTCGGCGTGCTGCGCAGGTGAATTTCGCCTCCGAGCAAATTCGACAGCTCGCGACTGATAGCCAGACCAAGTCCGGTGCCGCCGTACTTCCGGCTCGTACTGGCGTCGGCCTGCTGGAACGCCTCGAAGATAATCCGCTGCTTCTCGGCGGGGATTCCAATGCCAGTGTCGGATACTTCGAACGACACGACATTGCCGGCCTGGCTGAGCACTGGGTGACTGGACGTCCAGCCCCCCGCGACTTCCGACACGTTCAGCCGCACGCCACCGTGTGAGGTGAACTTGAAGGCATTCGACAACAGGTTCTTGAGCACCTGTTGCAAGCGTTTGGAGTCCGTGACGATGCCACGGCCGAGCCGCGGGTCCACCTGGATGTCGAACGAGAGACCACGACTCTCGGCCTCGTGCCTGAACGTTCGCCCAACCATGTCGAGCAAGCTCGTGAAGTAGACCTCCTCGGCGTCGACTGTCACGGTGCCCGACTCGATCTTCGACAAGTCGAGAATGTCGGTGATGAGGTTGAGGAGGTCAGTGCCGGCACCGTGAATCGTGCGCGCGAACTCGACCTGCTTGCCGGTCAGGTTGCGATCGGGGTTGTCGGAGAGTTGTTGACCGAGGATCAAGATGCTGTTGAGCGGTGTTCTGAGCTCGTGCGACATGTTGGCAAGGAATTCCGACTTGTACTTGGACGTCAGCGCCAGCTCCGCCGCCTTGTCTTCCAGCGCACGCCGAGCCTGCTCGATTTCCTGGTTCTTGCGTTCGACCTCTGCGTTCTGCTCGGCGAGCTGCTGCGCCTTTTGCGCGAGCTGATCGTTGGTCTGCTGCAATTCCTTCTGCTGGGTCTGCAGCTCACCGGCAAGCTGCTGCGATTGCTTCAGCAGCCCTTCCGTCTGCATCGTCGCCTCGATACTGTTGAGTACGATACCGATACTGGCCGTCAACTGTTCGAGAAACGCGAGATGCGTCGGCGAGAACTCGTTCAAAGACGCGATCCCGAGTACGGCCATGATCTGTCCTTCGAAGACCACTGGAAACACAACCAGGTTCTTGGGCAGCGCGTGGAAGAAGACGGACCCCACGGGAGTGGTGTCAGCAGGCACATCCGACACGAGAATGCGGCGCATGCTCCGCGCACACTGCCCGATGAAACCTTCACCCAGTCGGAGCTCTTGTGGATACGGATGATCGTAAACGTCGGCGTAGCTGGCCAGCATGACCAGATGTGGTCTCTCCTCGGCGCTCATCTGGTAGATGACGCCCTGATGGGCGTTGACGAGCGGCACCAGCTCCGTCAGCAATGTCCGTCCAACGGTGGCCAGATCGCGCTGCCCCTGGAGCATTCCTGTGAATCGAGCCAGATTCGTTTTCAGCCAGTCCTGCTCCGTATTGCGGTCAGTGGTCAACCGCAGATTGTCGATCATCGTGTTGATGTTGTCTTTCAGCTCCGCGACTTCCCCGCGTGCATCCACCTGAATGGAGCGAGTCAGGTCGCCTTTCGTCACGGCCGTGGCGACTTCGGCAATCGCGCGCACCTGGTTCGTCAGATTCGCGGCCAGCAGGTTCACATTTCCCGTCAGGTCCTTCCAGGTGCCGGCCGCACCAGGGACGTTCGCCTGACCACCGAGACGGCCTTCCACACCAACCTCCCTAGCGACGGAAGTGACCTGATCGGCGAAGGTCGCGAGCGTGCGCGTCATGTTGTTGATCGTGTCGGCGAGCGCCGCGACCTCGCCTTTGGACTTCACCGTCAGGTTCTGCTCGAGCTCGCCATTGGCGACGGCAGTCACCACTTTGACAATGCCGCGCACCTGTTCGGTGAGGTTGGCTGCCATGACATTGACGTTGTCAGTGAGGTCCTTCCACGTCCCCGCGACGCCGGGGACCTGGGCCTGGCCGCCGAGGCTGCCGTCGGTGCCCACTTCACGAGCGACACGTGTCACCTCGGCTGCGAACGCGTTGAGCTGGTCCACCATCGTGTTAATGGTGTTCTTCAGTTCGAGGACCTCGCCCTTCACGTCAACCGTGATCTTGCGCGACAGGTCGCCGCGCGCCACGGCCGTGGTCACCTCCGCAATGTTCCGGACCTGCGTCGTCAAGTTGGCCGCGAGCAGATTCACGTTGTCCGTCAGGTCCTTCCACGTGCCGCCCACGCCGGGGACGACGGCCTGACCGCCGAGGCGGCCGTCAGTGCCGACCTCGCGCGCCACGCGTGTGACCTCGGCGGCAAACGAGCGGAGCTGCTCGACCATCGTGTTCAGCGTTTCCTTCAGCTGCAGGATTTCGCCACGCACGTCGACCGTGATCTTCTTCGAGAGGTCGCCCCCGGCGATAGCGGTCGCCACTTCGGCGATGTTGCGCACCTGCGCCGTGAGATTGCTCGCCATGAAGTTGACGTTGTCGGTGAGGTCTTTCCAGGTCCCGGCGACACCTGAGACCTGCGCCTGTCCGCCGAGCTTGCCTTCCGTGCCGACCTCGCGGGCCACGCGTGTCACCTCGCCGGCAAACGCGTTGAGCTGGTCCACCATCGTGTTGATGGTGTTCTTCAGCTCGAGGATCTCGCCCTTCACATCGACCGTGATCTTGCGCGACAGGTCGCCACGCGCCACGGCCGTGGTCACCTCCGCGATGTTCCGGACCTGCGTCGTCAAGTTGGCCGCGAGCAGATTCACGTTGTCCGTCAGGTCTTTCCACGTGCCGGCCACGCCCGGCACTTCCGCTTGCCCGCCCAGCTTGCCTTCCGTGCCCACCTCACGCGCCACGCGTGTGACCTCACCGGCGAACGCGTTGAGCTGATCGACCATCGTGTTGAGTGTTTGTTTGAGCTGCAGAATTTCGCCGCTCACATCCACCGTGATCTTCTTCGAGAGGTCCCCTCCGGCGATCGCCGTCGCCACCTCCGCGATGTTCCGGACCTGCGCGGTCAGGTTGTTCGCCATCGAGTTGACGCTGTCGGTGAGGTCCTTCCACGTGCCCGCGACGCCAAGCACTTTCGCCTGGCCGCCCAACCGCCCTTCCGTGCCCACCTCGCGGGCCACGCGCGTTACCTCGCCGGCAAACGCGTTCAGCTGGTCCACCATCGTGTTGATGGTGTTCTTCAGCTCGAGGATCTCGCCCTTCACATCGACCGTGATCTTGCGCGACAGGTCGCCGCGCGCCACGGCCGTGGTCACCTCCGCGATGTTCCGGACCTGCGTCGTCAAGTTGGCCGCGAGCAGATTCACGTTGTCCGTCAGGTCTTTCCACGTGCCGGCCACGCCCGGCACTTCCGCTTGCCCGCCCAGCTTGCCTTCCGTGCCCACCTCACGCGCCACGCGTGTGACCTCACCGGCGAACGCGTTGAGCTGATCGACCATCGTGTTGAGTGTTTGTTTGAGCTGCAGAATTTCGCCGCTCACATCCACCGTGATCTTCTTCGAGAGGTCACCTCCGGCGATCGCCGTCGCCACCTCCGCGATGTTCCGGACCTGCGCGGTCAGGTTGTTCGCCATCGAGTTGACGCTGTCGGTGAGGTCCTTCCACGTGCCCGCGACGCCAAGCACTTTCGCCTGGCCGCCCAGCCGCCCTTCCGTGCCCACCTCGCGGGCCACGCGCGTTACCTCGCCGGCAAACGCGTTGAGCTGGTCCACCATCGTGTTGATGGTTTCCTTCAGCAACAGGATCTCGCCGCTGACGTTCACGGTGATCTTCTTGGAGAGGTCGCCGCTGGCGATCGCGGTGGAAACCTCGGCAATGTTCCGCACCTGCGCAGTGAGGTTGCTCGCCATGAAGTTCACGTTGTCGGTCAGATCCTTCCATGTGCCTGCGACACCCGGTACTTGGGCCTGTCCGCCAAGTTTTCCGTCGGTGCCCACCTCCCTGGCGACGCGGGTCACTTCCGAGGCAAACGCGTTGAGCTGGTCCACCATCGTGTTGATGGTGTTCTTCAGCTCGAGGATCTCGCCGCGAACGTCGACCGTGATCTTGCGAGACAGGTCACCGCGCGCGACCGCGGTCGTCACTTCCGCGATATTGCGCACCTGATCGGTCAGGTTGCGCGCCATGGCGTTAACTGAGTCCGTCAGGTCCTTCCACGTGCCGGCTACTCCTGGCACAACCGCCTGACCACCGAGTCGGCCTTCGGTGCCGACCTCCTGCGCCACGCGGGTGACTTCCGACGCGAACGACCGCAGCTGATCGACCATCGTGTTGATGGCTTCTTTCAACTGCAGAATCTCCCCGCGCACGTCGACCGTGATCTTGCGCGACAGGTCACCGCTTGCGACGGCGATCGTGACTTCGGAGATATTGCGAACCTGGCCGGTGAGGTTGCTGGCCATCGAGTTGACGCTGTCGGTCAGCTCTTTCCAAACTCCGCTGACATCCCGGACCTCGGCCTGACCGCCGAGCTTGCCGTCAGTGCCCACCTCGCGCGCCACGCGTGTCACTTCTGACGTGAACACACCAAGCTGCTGAATCATCGTATTGACGATGGTGGCCGAGCGGAGGAACTCGCCCTCGAGCGGACGACCGTCGACATCAAGCCGCACCGTCTGCAGCAGGTCGCCCTTGGCTACCGCAGCCAGAGCGCGCGTCACCTCAGTGGTCGGCCACAGCAGGTCGTCGATGAGCGTATTGACCGATGTTTCCATCTCGCCCCACGCACCACTGGACTGCCCGAATTTCACGCGCTGGCGAGTTTTGCCCTGCTTTCCCACGACGGTGCCAACTCGTTCGAGCTCGCCCGCGATTCTGGCGTTGGACGCAACGATCTGGTTGAAGGTGTCAGCGATTTTCCCCTCGAGACCTGTCCAGTCGCCTGGAAGGCGGACGGAGAAGTCTCCATCACGCACTGCCTGGAGGACGCGAAGGAGCTCGGAAAGCTCGGGCTGGGAGGTGGCCAGGGCGGTGTCGGAACCGAGGTGCGACAAGGTGCGGTCTGTCCGCTGCATACACTGACTCCAAAGGGCGGCGTGTAACGCTTGTAGAAGATACGTACGCGCGCCAGCAGATCATCAGATCTACCGGCAAATATTGCCGACTCAGCGACCTGGCCGGCGGGACAGCAAGATTCATGCTCATCAGTAGCGGCACGCAGCGAACTTATTCAAGTTCGTCGGTCCGTGCCGAGGTTTGAAATCGTTCGCGCTGTCTAAGTTAGGTCGCATCGAGAATCCGGCCTGGAATGTTCGCTACTGTCGAGGCACGTATCTTGACCAGACCATCCAGGTGCTCACGATTCTTTTCGTGCTAATCGTGCTGACCGGGGTCGGTTTTCGCCTGACGACCGCCGAGGAACGCGCTCGAGCCTTTCGCCGCATGTTGGTCGTCGTGCGGCAGCTCATGGACGCCGCGATCGGGTTCCGACAGCAGAGCAAGCCCTTCCGGGAGACTCTCCGCAGTCAGACTCCATGGGCACTCGTCACGCCGGCACTCATCGCGTTGAACGTGGCAGTCTTCCTGCTCATGCTCAGGGCTCCGGGACCCGCTGGAAGCCCGGACACACTCATCGGCTGGGGCGGCAGTATCGGGCCCCGCACGACCAACGGCGAGTGGTGGCGTCTCGTGACCTCCCTCTTCGTTCACACCGGCGTACTTCATTTGCTCGCGACACTCGCAGGCCTCGTTCAGATAGGTTTCATCCTGGAACGTCTTCTTGGACCGGTGGCGTTCACCACGGTGTATCTGACGGCCGGGACTCTCGCAAGCCTCATCAGCCTCCGCGCGCATCCAGCCGCCGTCAGCGTCGGAGGGTCAGGAGGTGTCCTCGGCCTGCTCGGCCTGCTGATCGCAATCGAGATTCTGGGGCAAACTCCGGCGCACCAGGGTGATCATCCCGTTCACGACGCTGAAGATGCTCGTCCCAGCCATCGCGGGGTTCGCCTTTGGAACACTCGCGACGGTGGACCTTGATGGCGGGGTCGTCATCGCCGGTCTTGGCGTTGGCCTCGTCTGCGGATTCGTTCTGGTCGTTGGCGTCGGCGACAATAAGCCGCCGGCACGGAGAATCGTCACGGCGTGGGTCGGGATGATCGTGATGGCCGTGTCGCTCGCCCTCCCTGTTCGTGGCATCGCCGACGTGAAGGCAGAGATGGCGCGTGTTGTTGCGGTCGAAGAGCGTACGTCGACTGCCTATCAGAAGGCAGCGAACCTGTTCGAAAGCGGCCGCATCACGGCCGAGGCGCTCGCACAATTGATCGGACGCACCATCGTGCCCGAGTTGGAGGCTGCGCAGGTGCACCTGCGGGCGATCGAGAAAGTCCCACATGAGCACGTCCCGCTGGTGGTCTCGGCTGACGAGTACCTGCGACTACGCCAGGAGAGCTGGCGACTACGCGCCGAAGGATTACGCACCACCAGCGTGCCGGTTCGAGAAACGAGACGAGCCCAGCAGGAATCAAATGAGAGTTGGCGGCTTCGAGCCGAGGCGCAGCATCGCACGAGCACTCGGGCGCTCGGCAAGGCCGAGGGAGCCGAGCGGGCGTCGCTCGAGGCTCTGAAGCGGATCAGGATGGACGAGCAGCCTTAGGGGAACAACACGCTAGCGTTGGCTTGCCCTGGGTTGCCGGAAAGCAGCAGCCCGTAGCCTTCTCGAGTCTCTTCGCATCACGTTGCACCGTGTCCACATGTCCCAGCACGTGCGTAACGGCTTGGCGAATCGTGCTCAGGATCGGATCGGCAGTATCCGCAAGACGGTAGTACACCCACAGACCCTCGCGCCGCGTGTCCACAAGACCTGAGCGCCTCAGGTACGCGAGGTGCCGCGAGACCTTCGGTTGCGATAGCTTCAGACTTTCGTGGATGTGGCACACGCACACCTCGCCAGCCAGGAGCAGCCCCAGAATCCGAAGTCGTGTGACATCTCCCAGGGCGTAGAACTGGTCGCCGAGATTGGTGAGGCTACTCATATATGCGCCTTGACAAATATAACACACGAGCACTACTGTTCGATATACGCGAGAACGTATATTTGGGAGAGGCCATCCATGTCCACATCCAACATCACCGAAAGTGTTCGCGAGAAATACGGCGCCATCGCAAAGTCGGTGGGAGCGACCGGCTGCTGCGGGACCACGCCCAACGGGTGCGGCGATCCGATCTCGTCGAACCTCTATTCGGACACCGAGACGCACGACCTCCCGGCTGAGGCCGTCGCCGTGTCGCTCGGCTGCGGCAATCCCACTGCGCTCGCGAGCCTCGAACCCGGCGAGACGATTCTCGATCTGGGATCGGGCGGCGGGATCGACGTGCTCCTGTCCGCGAAGAGGGTTGGGCCCACAGGCAAGGTCTACGGGCTTGATATGACCGACGAGATGCTCGAGCTGGCGCGTGAGAACCAGCGCAAGGCCGGAGCCACGAACGTCGAGTTTCTGAAGGGAACGATCGAAGCGATTCCGCTTCCGAGCGAGTCAGTTGATGTCGTCATCTCCAACTGCGTTATCAACCTGTCGAGCGACAAGGATGCGGTGCTCCGCGAAGCATTCCGGGTGCTGAAGCCGGGCGGACGGCTGGCTGTCTCCGATGTCGTGGTTCGCGGAGACGTGCCTGCGGAGATTCGCCGGAGCATGGAACTATGGGTCGGCTGCATCGCCGGCGCGCTCGAAGAACGCGACTACACAGCCAAGCTGCAACGCGCCGGCTTCATTGGTGTCGAGGTCGAGCCGTGGCGCACCTACGACGTACGCGATGCCAAGGCCTTCCTGCTTGAAAGCGGCGTCGATGTGGAACGGCTCGCGCCTGAGGTTGAAGGCAAGTTCGCCAGCGCCTTCATCCGGGCGCAGAAGCCAGCAGGGTGTTGCACTTCAGACTGCTGTTCCTGACGACGGTCGAGACGGGGTCAGATCTTGAATCTTGCACGAGCAGCAACAGAATCTGTTTCATGACACCGGACCCAAGAGTCTCGTGCAAGATTCAAGATCTGACCCCGGAGACGATGAATAAGGTCGTATTCGCCTGCGTGCACAACGCCGGCCGCTCGCAAATGGCTGCGGCGTTCTTCAATCTGCTGGCCGATCGCACAACCGTGCACGCGACATCAGCGGGTACGACACCTGCCGAACAGGTGCATCCCGTCGTGGTGACGGCGATGCGCGAGGTTGGAATCGATTTGGCGGACGTTCAGCCACAGCTCCTCACGGACGATCTCGTGAGGGACGCGACGTTGCTCGTCACGATGGGCTGCGGCGACGAATGCCCTTACGTCCCGGGCCTGGCGATACTCGATTGGCCCTTCGCGGATCCTGCACAGCGCGACGTCGCGGAAGTTCGAAAGATCAGGGACGAAGTCCGGGCGCGCGTCGGCGACCTCGTCACCTCTCGCGGATGGAGCCGCTACTCGAAGTAGCCGGGCAAGTCGCGCCCAAAAGTAGACGGGGCATTAGGGTTCTGGCACAGGAGGCGGCAGCAGACTGGCGAGGGTCGCGCCAAGGTGGGATGCGGGATCGTCCCAGAACTCGACGACAAGCTGATGACGTTCGAGGGCGGCCTGCACAATGCCCCGCTGCACGCCGCGGCCCCGCCCGTGCACGAGGCGAACCTCGCGGAAACCTGCAGCGCGCGCCTCGTTGACGTACTCCTCGACGACAGACGGGATGTCTTTGGGATCAAAGGCATGAAGGTCCAGCTCGGGACCAATAGGGATCCTGATGGGATCAACCGTCATTCACGCACGCGTCAGTTGGGAATTTGTCTCGGTAAGAGCTCTTCGCGCATCCCGGTCTTGTACAACATCGTCGCGACGGCAATCACCCGGGCACCAGGGACGGGTCGTCACCACATCCAGGCCAAGATCCCTCAGCGGTGCCACCCACTGCTCAAAGATTGGGACGAGCGTCGCTCGCCAGCTGGGAGGCAACGTTCGTCACAAACAGTCCAACCATCGCCGTAGAAGTGAGCCTTTGTCGAAGGCGTCGCAGGACCATGCGGGGAGATTAGCACGAGAGAAACACGCGAACTCTGACCAGCGAAGTTAGTCACCTATTCCCACGTCTGCCCCGATCTGCTCCGATCCGGTGCTCGATTGTTTGCCAATCTACCAGCCATCGATCGGCGTTTACGCCGCGGGCGCTGGTCCGTCTAACCAGGTGAAGAACACGCTCGGCCCCGGTGTCAGGCGCAGACAGTTCTCCGAAGGGCCTGCGCATCGTTGCATTCGGCTTCCCCTGAGCGTGCCGGGTCGGACTTCGTGAACCGAAAAGGAGGAGTGATGAGGCAACTACGAGTCATACCGGCACTGCTCGCCGCCGGGTTGATCACGGTGATCGACATGAAACCCGTCATCGCGCAGGCGGTGCCAACGGGGGTGACACAGGAGAACGAGAGCGTCGGACGCGATCGCGATGAGCGGCGTGACCACCGCCGGGACCGGCGCGACGATCGGCGTCACCGACGCGACGACAGACTGGCTCGGCCGGACCGCCCCGAGAGAGAGCGCCCCGAACGACGCGAGCGAGCGGAGCGACCGGATCGACCGGAAAGGCCACACCGGCCGGAGAGACCCGAGCGTCCCGAACGACCGGATCGGCCCGAGAGGCCTGAGCGCGCGGTGCGGGGCTGACGTCGATGCGATTGGTTTCGAACGGGCGGGGCCGTGAGGCCCCGTCTCACCTTCGCGCTTCGCGCTTCGGTGCGCGGGCCCACCTTGGCGCTTCGTGCTTCGGCGCGCCAATTACGCAATGCGCGCGAAGGAGGGTTATGTCGAAGACGACTCCATGCGTGCTGGCAACACTGATGCTGATCGTCATGCCAGCCGCGGCGCACGCCCAAGACGACCGTTGGCAGGTGGGTACCGCCCCGAGCTTCTCGAGCGGCAAGTACGGAACCGACACGCGCACCGAAGTACTGCATACGCCCATCACGGCGCGTCGTCTCTTCGAGAGTGGCGACGTCACGCTGGTGTTCCCCTTCACCTGCATAAGAGGTAACGGAAGTGTCACGGTGGTGAGCGGGTCGCCGGTCCGAACCGATCGCAGCAGCACCAGCGGGACGACGAGCGACCCCCCGACCGGACGAACAGGGGGCGTGGAGACGGGCGGCCGCACTGGCGACGCCTCCGAAGCGGGGCGCACGACCGGCGACGTCAGTCTCAGGCCAGGCACCACGACGCTCACCAGCCCGGTCACCACATGCGGCACGGGCGACATCGTCGTGCGAGGCCGATATTACGTTGTCGACGAGCGAGGATGGATGCCAACGATTGCAGTCCGCGGTCACGTCAAGGCGCCAACCGCCAGCGCGGAGCGCGGTCTTGGCACCGGCCGGCCCGATGAGGGCGTTGCCATAGAAGTCAGCCGAACGATCGCGGGAGGCGCAATGGCGATGGTGGACGGTGGCTACACCGTCATCGGAAAGCCTGAAGGCGTCGAGTTCAACAACAACTGGTGGTACGCCGTTGGAATCGGCCAGGACCTGGGCAAAGGAGCTCTCAATCTGAGTGCCTTCTTTGAGGAGTCCCGCTCGATCGTGCCAGGTCTTGCCAATGCTCGAGACGTCCTGGCGGCTGTGAGCCTGAAGGGCGCGGCCGGCTGGCGAGTGCAGGTCACGGGACAGTTCGGCCTGTCCGACGGTGCTCCGGATCACGGGGTCACATTCGGGGCGAGCCGGCGGTTCTAACGTGGGGCCCGATGACGCGGCGCTCGTTCGAGCGTCACAACGCGGTGACCGGGAGGCGTTTGGCGTACTCATCTCCCGTCACGCGTCGTCCATTCTCAGTGTGACGACGAGGATGCTCGGAGAAACCGCCGACGCGGAAGACGTGGCGCAGGAGACGTTCGTCGCGGCGTACAAGGCCCTGCCCGGCTTCCAGTTCGAGTCGAAATTCTCGACCTGGTTGTATCGGATTGCCGTGAACAAGTGCACGGACTCGCTGAGGGCAAGGCGTCCGGGAACCGTGTCACTCGACGCCACCGACGAAGGCGCCCCCGCGTGGGAGGTCGCCGACGAGGAGACGCCGCACTGGGAGTTGGAACAGGTCGAGTTGGCGTGGGAGCTCGACAAAGGCATCCAGGCGCTGCCGCCTCTTTATCGCGAGTCATTCGTGCTCCGGCACGTTGAAGGTCTCGGATACGAGGAGATGAGCGAGATCCTGAGCGTGCATCGCGATACCCTGAAGATGCGTGTTTACAAGGCTCGATCGCTCCTGTGTCAATCGCTGGCTCACCTGAACGGAGCACACCGATGAGAGAGAAGACACCCGACATGATCGACGCGGAGCGGCTTGTGCAGCGATTCGTCGATCAGGAGCTGTCTGCCGAAGAGCGCGTGCGATTCGTCGTGCGGCTCGGACGAGACGCGGCGCTGAGGCAGGGTGTGATGGATCTCGAGAAGCTCGTGTTGGAGGTTGGCCGGCTACCACGTCCGACAATGCCAGACGGGTTCGTAGTCCGGGTGATGGAACGTACCAAGCCGGCACGACCGACCTGGCACCGACTGTCGAACGCCCTGTGGGCGCCTCGTTCGCTCCAGTGGAATGTGGCGAGCGCCGTTGCGGTTGCGTGTGTGGCGCTATTCGTCGTCGGATGGATCGTTGCTGGAGGTCTGACGGGGCAGCAAGCGCCCACGGACCGTGGCGCCGACGTGCCCGTCACCTCGGTTGCAGAAAGACCGTCGATGCCCGTGCTGGTTCGACTCGTCGTCCTGCGGCCAGGCGCCAGAACGGTGCAGGCGGCGGGTGACTTCAACGAGTGGAACCCGGCGCGAACTCCGCTCGAGCAGATCGCGAGTGGCGCGTGGACGGTGACGATTCCACTCGAGCCTGGACGCTACAAATACATGTTCGTCGTCGACGGTCAGGAGTGGGTCGCCGATCCGTTCGCCGTCGAGCACAGCGACGATGGGTTCGGATCGCGCAACGCGGTACTCGACGTAAGGCCGCCGATGGAGTCACCGCTGTGAGACGTTGCATGGTGGCCTTGCGTCGACTAGTCTCCTGTCGCCATGCGCCAATCGCCGTCGAGGTCGTTCGTAATCGCGATTCTCGCGGCGGTCGCGAGCGCGTCGTGCGCCACAACGATGGCGCCCGCAATGCCTGTGGTGACACCGTCAGGCGTTCGATTCGTACTGATTCACCCCGAGGCACACAGTGTGGCGCTGGCTGGCAGCTTCAACCAGTGGTCGACGTCGTTGCATCCGCTGACGCGCGCGAAATCTCCGGGGGCCTGGACGATCGTCGTGGCGTTGCCGCCGGGCGAGCATCTCTTCATGTACGTGGTGGATGGGACTCAATGGATCAGTCCTCCAATCGCTGGGGACTACGTGGACGATGGATTCGGTTCGAAAAACGGGGTTGTGGTTGTACGGTAGCTAGGTAGCTAGGTAGCTAGGTGGCTGGGTTGATGGGGGGCTCGTGAAGCAGATCTTGTCGCCTTTGACGGTGCTGCTAGTGCTCGGGATGACCGCTGTCGCGGCGCCGCGCGAGTGCGCGGCACAGGCAGTGTCGGCCTCCGAGCGCGAGGCGCTCGTACACCTCCCGTACGGATCGGGGCGGACGAGCGGAGGACGTCGACGCGCTCATTCGGCAGACCGACGACGCCGCATCGAGGGGGTTGCCGACTGCCCCGCTGATGAACAAGATTCGCGAAGGGCTGGCCAAGGGTGCGGATCCAAAGCGGATCGAAGTGGTGATTCAGCAGATGGCTGCACACCTCGAGGCGGCCGATCGACTCCTGCGCGAAATAGAGCCGGCGTCCGGAGGTCCGGGGCGGGACGCATCGGTGACGCTGCTGGCAGAGTCGTTCGGAAGCGGGTTGACCCCGGACGAAGTTCGCGAGCTCGGTCGGCAAGTGCAGTCGCTCGGGAAACCGGCGGAGGGAGCGGCGCCACTCCGGTCAGGTACCCAGTGGCCGCGCGAATCAGTGGCCAGCGCGGCGAAGGGGCTCTCGTTGATCAAGGAAGCCAAGCTTCCCGTCGCTGAGGGCAGCGCGGTCATTGCGGAGTCGGTACGGCAGGGATTCCACTCCTACGAGATGGTCGATCTCGGGCGCGAGGTCAAGAGACGGGAAAGCGACTACAGAGCCGGTCGTGCGACCCTGCGAGCCCTGCGAGACGCCATTGCCCGCGGGGATCGTCCGGACCAACTGTTCCGTGACAGCCGCACGGAGACAGTCGAGCGTCCCGCGTCAACGCGACCCGATCCTGTAGTCGATCGGCCGGAGCGTCCGGCTCGGCCTGAAGTTCCGCAACGTCCGGAACCACCCGAGCGTCCGACGCGCCCGGAACGACCTGAGGGCGCGCGCACGCGCTAGCACGCGCTCGTCAGATTCAACACATGTTGATGAATCCCGTGTTGAAAAATACGGTTGCTGGTTCCACAATGACGCGATGAGCAAGACAAAACGGACGGTGCCGTCAAAGGGTGGCCGCGCATTCAAATGGGCGGGCGTGAGAACGCAGCGAATCGAGCACAAGCCGCCCGCGATCGTTTTTTCTCAGGGCGATCCCGCACAAAGCGTCATGTACATCGAGAAGGGCGCCGTGCGGCTGTCGGTGGTGTCGCGGACTGGAAAGGAGGCCGTCGTGGCAGTGCTCGAGTCCGGGCATTTTGTCGGCGAGGGATGCCTGGCCGGTCAGTCGCGCAGGATGGCAACGGCGACGGCCATTCTCCCATCGACCCTGCTGATCATCGAAAAAGCCGAGATGACGCGTCAGCTCCACGAGCAGGCCACGTTCTCCGATCGATTTCTTGCCCATATGCTGACGAGGAACATTCGAATCGAAGAGGATCTGATCGATCAGCTGTTCAACTCGAGCGAAAAGCGACTCGCACGCACGCTGCTCCTGCTCGCGCGGTACGGCGAACCGGCCACCCCGCAGCGTGTGCTTCCGAAACTGTCGCAGGAGCTTCTCGCGGAGATGGTCGGCACGACCCGCTCGCGCGTCAACCTGTTCATGAACAAGTTTCGCAAGCTGGGGTTCATCGAATACAACGGCAGCTTGAAGATCAACAGCTCGCTCCTGAGCGTCGTCCTTCACGACTGACGGTATCCCCACCTCGCCCTAGCTACCCAGCTACCCAGCTACTCAGCTGTCCCTAATGACACAGACGGCGTGTCTTCGCTCGACTAGTCTCGAGTCGAGCTTCGACGGGCGCTGGATCACATTTCCGTATTAGCGGTCGTGGCCAGCTTGTTGCAACCGTGAACGCTCGGAGGAGCTTGAACATGAAGCAAGCACTGCTATTGACGCTCGGCGCCGCGCTTGCGTCGTTTGCATGCGGGACTTCAACGTCGGATGGCACGGATACGTCACTGAATTCCGAGAACACCTCCATTGAAAAAAATACAAGTGCACGCCCGGGACTCGCTGACGCCACAGGCCCAGCTCGTCCTCTCTACCGCGAAGTGACGATTCCAGCGGGCACGTCATTGCCGCTGTCCTTGACGAGCGCAGTCGGGTCCGACACCAGTGCGGTGGAGGATGTGGTGACGGCTGAGTTGACGCGTTCGATCGCGATTGACGGCCGCGAGATCGTGCCTGCCGGTGCACGCCTGTCCGGCGTCGTGACCGAAGCCGATGATTCCGGCCGAGTGAAGGGACGAGCGAAGATCGCGTTCCGTTTTACGTCACTACACGTGGGGGATACACGGTACGACGTGCAGGCCGCGCCGGTGTCGCATGTGGCTCAAGCCACTAAGAGCGAGGACGCCACGAAGATCGGCATCGGCGCTGGCGCCGGTGCAGTCATAGGGGGGATCGTGGGCGGGAAGAAGGGCGCCGCGCAAGGTGCGGCTGTCGGTGGGGGCGCCGGGACCGGTGTCGTGCTCGCCACGAAGGGAAAGGAAGTGCGCCTTGGAACGGGTGCCCATGTCACGACGGCGCTCACCGCGCCGTTGACGGTGCGCGTCCGCACGATCTAGGACGACGGCGAGGATCGCCGGCGTGCGAATACATTGAAACCAATCCGGTAGGGATACAAGTTGAAGAAAGACAACATGAACAGTAGATCGACTATCACGACGGTTACAGTCTTCTTTCTGGCGCTCGCGGTCAGCACGGTCGCGCAGTCGCAGGCCCAGAAGAATCTCGACGATGGCATCAGCCAGTCGGAGAAGGCGGCGCGAGTCTTTGGCGAAATCATGGACACGCCCGACAAGGGAATTCCCAAGGACTTGTTGGAGAACGCCGAATGTGTGGCGGTTTTCCCGTCGGTGCTCAAGGCCGGGTTCATTGTAGGCGGACGCGGCGGCCGTGGCGTGGCCAGCTGCCGCACGGCACTCGGCTGGAGCGCTCCAGCGTTTTTCAATCTGGGCGGCGCCAGTTTCGGATTTCAGATTGGCGCGCAGTCAACCGACTTCGTCATGCTGTTCATGAACACCGAGGGACTGAATAGCCTGCTGTCGGACGAGTTCACGCTGGGCGGCGACGCATCAGTGGCCGCCGGACCGGTTGGTCGGCAGGCCGGTGCATCGACCGATCTCAAGTTCAATGCGAAGATCCTCTCCTACTCCCGCAGCAAGGGTCTGTTTGCCGGGCTCGAGCTCAAGGGCGTGGTCATCAAGCCGGACAAGGATGACATGCGCGATGTGTACGGCGAAGGCGTCACCGCCAAGACGGTGTTGCAAGAGAACCAGGTGACTACGCCCGCCGGAGTGCGATCTTTCCCCACCGCGCTTGGACGTTACTCGTCGCGCAAGGCCACGGAGTAGACCATCGTGAAAACACGAGGAAGGACTGCGACGACATATGACTAACTTCCTCGTCTATATGCTGGGCGTGATCGTGGTGATCTGCGCCTTGGGGTACGGCGCCCATCTCCTCGGTCTGGGCGACAGATGGATCGGCATCGGAGTGGCCACGGGCATCGGGCTCGGAATCATGGGTGCGATCGTCAAGACTCGCCGCCCGCAGGCTTGATCAGTCCGGACCAGACAAGTGATCGCCGACCACATGTTGTCTGGGGCGATTTATGGTTGTCGATCCGTAACAATGCGCCCGCTGGTTTGGAACTGACGGAAGTTGCTGTACGTCGCCTCGGCCGATATCACTGAATACGGCTTTCGATAGGATTCGGTCATGTGCACGGGCACGAGCATCCCGAGCTTCGTGTCTGCGCGATATTCGACGATGATGACCGCAGACGTGTTCGCCCGATCGTCGGTGGCCATCAGGCTTGTCTTCAATACTTCGCCGGTCTCGGCCACGACCCACGCGAACCCGCTGGCAGGTTGGTCGCGACCGCCTGGCGTCCGAATGATCGTCGGCCGATCCCGCTCCTTGTAGGCGACCATCCAGGTTCGCCGACCATCAATCGTCTCCTCGCCATTCTTGCGGAACGAAAATCTCGATCGATTCCGGATCAGGCCGAGCGCCATCGTGGGAACGTTGATCGTGCGTATCACGACGTCCTCGCCAATGTTGTAGCGGGAATTCTCGCGACTGATGGCTTGGGCTCGCGCAAATGCGCTGCGCGACCCAGCGGCCAGTAGCTTCTCGAGCCGGGCTTCGCGATCGCGGACCGGCTTGCCATCCACGCTGAACGTATCGCGGAACCCCATCCAAGCCGTGTCGTCCGGCAGCCTGGCCAGCGCAAAGTCCGCGGTCAGTACGCGATGCTCGGTCGCCGAGGGTGCGCCTCTCAGCTCCGCGGCTGTGCTCAGGGTCTGTTCATACTTCTCTTCGGCGACGACCGCCACAAGCGTCCGTTCGTACTTCGCAAGGTAGTCATCGAGTCTCGCGAGAACATCCTTGAGAGTCGGCGGTTGGGCGGCGACAGCGGAGGTCGCGATCAGAAAGCCGCATATCACGGAGGGCATCGACCGGTGCAATGAACGACGGCGTCCCGGCTTGATCATCGTGCGCGGCCGAGTCCCTTGTACAGGAAGCGCTGGAAGCGCCTTGCGTCGAAGTTCTCGCCCACGTAGATGTTGCCACGGCTGTCCACTGCAATCGCGTGCGGCACGTTGAGCGAACCGCCAAAGAGGCCCTGTTGCCCGAAGCGGCCGATCACTTCAAGGGTCTCGCGATTCAGGATCCACACATGGTGGTTGGCGCCGTCGATCATGTAGAGGAATCGCTGCTGCGGATCAGGCGACAACGCAAAGCCGGACGCGGCGCCCTGCAGCAACGTGCGTCTGGAGACGAACGCTTCCTTGACGTAGGTGCCGTCCTTTCTGAAGACTTGAATGCGGTTGTTCGGACGATCGGCCACGTAGACGAAGCCATCACGAGAGATTGAGATGTTGTGCGGCAGTCGAAACTGCTGCGCCGGAGGAGCATCCGGATTGAACGGACCGAGATCCGCATCGTCTGGGCGGTTGCCATAGGCGCCCCACATCCGCTTGAACGCAAACGTGTCGGCGTCGAGGACGATGACGCGACGGTTGCCGTAACCATCGGCGACGTAGACCTCGTTGGCTACGGGATCCACCACGAGGTTGGCAGGCCCTCTCATGTTGGTCGTGTCGGCGCTGCCTTTGCTCATCCCCGGCTTGCCAAACTGCTGTAGAAACTTGCCCTGCCGGTTGAACTTCAGAAGCTGATTGTCTTTGCCGCCGTTCCCGGCGAGCCAGACGACGTCCTTGTGATCGACGAAGATGCCATGCTCGGACTGCGGCCAGTCGTAACCCTGGCCCGGACCGCCCCACGAATTTACCAACTTTCCGGTAAGGTCGAATTCGAGCACCGGTGGACCAGGAATACAGCAGTCGGCCTTGGGCGGTGTATCGTCGGCGCCTGAGAAACGCTCATTGGTCAGCAGACCTCCCGGGCGCTGGGCCACGTAGAGGTGATCTTGACGGTCAACGGCCAGTCCCCCAATCGGGCCGATGGCCCAGGTTTCTGGCAACGGCTTCGGAAATGTGGGGTCGTATTCAAAGATGGGCACCTGGGCGGTCGCTGCCTGGCCAAGGACCGTGTTTTCCTTGGCCGTCCATGTCACCACCAGCGCCAAGGCAATTCCTATGGCGGTCGCGACGTGCTTGAAGTCCATGGTCTACTGCCAGATGCGATAGAGTCTGCGGGATGAGACTCACATTCTCGCTTCTCGTTCTCGCGGTGCTGCTCGGCTCACCCGCGCATGGACAAGCACCGACGCAAGGGGCCGGAGGGACCCCTCCCCCGCCGCCACAGCCCAATCCTCGGGCGCCGCTGTATCAGCACACGGGAGAGCAGTACCCGAGTGTACGAGTTCCCGGGCACGGGCGAGTCTATCCCGTATCGCCTGTTCGTGCCCTCGCGCTGGAAGCCAGGTACGAGGCTCCCGTTGCTCGTCACGCTGCGAGCCGGCCAGAGCGTCGACAACTCATATCGCAGCGAGAACGATCTGGTGAAGAACGGCGAACAGCGCGGGTATCTGGTCGTCACTCCCATGGGATACCGGCCGTTGCGTCAGCCGTACTACGGCAGTCCGTATCAAATCGCGCGCCCGAATGCTCCGGCCCCGGCGGCCGGGTGGACGCCTCTTGAAAACGAACGCGCCGAGCAGGATGTCCTCTATGTCATCGATCTCGTGACGAAGGAGTACGGCGTCGATACCTCACGCGTGTATCTCCACGGCCAGAACCCCTCGGGGTCCGGTGCGCTCTACCTTGGGGCCAAGTACCCCGAGCGCTTCACGGCATTAGTCATCAGCTCAGGGCCTATCGTGTACGACACGTATCCCTTCGATCGCATCAAAGGGAAGATGGGGCTGATGGTCATTCATGGTGACCAGGACAACGTGAACCCAATCGAGGCGTCGAAGAAAATGGCGGACGCGGCGAAAGCGGCCGGCGTCAACACCGTCTACGCAACCGTGCCTGGCGGAACGCACCTCGAGGCGTATCTAACCTACGCTTCGCAAATCTTCGACTTCTTGGACACCCAGCGGAAGTAGGTCCGAGGCTCAGCGGGTAGGTAGAGAAGCAGTCCAGCTCAACGAGGTCCAGCCGGTACTGCTGGAGTCGGGCACGAGCATCCGGATGATGCCGTCCTGCCTCGACGTGATGAAGAGCTCACCGTCGCGGCTACGGCTGATGTGCAGATCCACGCGCATGACGGCCGCGCCTTGTGCTTTTTCGACGAGATCCTTCAACGTCACGTCCTTGCGGCTACCGCCTTCGCGCACATAAAGCTGGATCTCCTCGATCGGCGCCACGGTCTGCGGAATCCCATCGTCGGCTGCCTTCATCGCAGCGAGGTCGGCCGCGAAGAGACGCCCACGATTGATGTCGCCAAACACGAACTTGCCGCGAAGTGTGGGAACACGTCCGTGATACGCGAATCCCGCCGTCACGGCTATGCCCTCGCCGTGGTCGTACATCACGACCGGGTACGTGAACCCATCTTTCGTCCGGCCATCCAAGATCTCTGCCGGCAGCGGTCGCACGTCGTCGAGCTTACCGCCGGAGACGGTGACGCCGTTGTCGAAGGTTCCCTCGCGCCGCATCCAGCCGTAGTTGAGTCCCTCGCGGACGATGTTGATCTCTTCGATGTTGCTCATGCCAATGTCGGACGCGTACATCGTCTTGTCGGTGAGATCCCACGACAGTCGATGCGCGTTGCGGAAACCGTAGGCGTAGATTTCACCCAGCGTCTTGGGATCGCCGTCGGCGGCGAATTTGTTGATCGCAGGAATCGTATAGTCGCCCACGCCCTTCATGCCGCGCGACACCGAGGGGCTGCGCGGGTCGACCCGCAGGATCGCGCCGACCAGGGTGTCGAGCCGTTGCGTCTGGGCTGGCTTGCTCTCGTTCGGCCCGCCGCCATTGCTGAAGCCCAGATCGCTGCCGCTCGTATAGAGCAATCCGTAGTCGGCGTCGCCCGGCTTCGACGTTGGGTTGAACTCGACGTGGCCGAACGGGTGGCGGAAGAACTGGACGACGTGGCCGACGCGAAGCAGTTCACGCCGTGAGCCCTCGAACACATTTGCCGCAGGGTTGGTAGCGTGCCATTCGGTGATGACGCTGTGGAAGGTCACGTCGGCCCGCGTGAATCCAGGCGGGATGAAGTTCGGCGTTGCGGGGTTGCCCAATCCTTTCTCGCCGTGCACTGTGTAGAACAACCCGTTCTTCGCAAACTCGGGATGAAACTCGAAGCCGATGAAGCCGCTCTCCAGGCTTTGGTAGAAGGCAAACGGAAAAACACTCGTGACGTTCGCATAGAACGATGGCCGGTTGTTGCGATCGAGCAGATAGAGGCCCCCGCGGGAATCGTTTGCGAATCGCCGCCCGTCGGGGAGGTCGCGAACGTAGCTCACCCGCGCCCAGGCGGCGGGCGCTGTGTCATCAGCGGCTGGAATCTGGCCGCGCGAGTCTGGGAGGCGCGCGACGTCGCGAATCTCGACGCTCAGTCCTCGTTTCGCGATCGGCGCTGGAATAGGGTCGCTGATCTGCGCGTGAATCGCGCCTGCCGCCAAAAACGCCCCTGCGACGACAAAGACGAACGGCATGTGCGTACGCATGAATGCTCCTTGCGACTGGAACAGCGAGCTGAATGAGAATGGCTCAGATTATAGCGGCACCCTACTTGTCACTTGCGACATGCAATCTGCGCCTGTCACTGGAGCAGAGCATCGCGAGGATCAGGATTGCGGCTCCCGCGAACGCGTTCTCAGCAACGCGACCCCAGTCGTACGCCCGCCCGCTCGCCAGCACAAGAGTTCCCTCGAGCAACACGCTGAACGCCGGCGCCCAGATGAGTCCAGCCATCCATCGGCTGCGGTGCGTCGGTCCCGAAAGGCCCACCACCAAGCCCGGCACGAGGAACAGAACGGTCAAGTACAACAGATTCGCAGCTCGAAGTTCGCGGGCAGACACTTCACCGCCCGTGATCGCGAGGGCCAGGCTCGATCCGGGAGTCAAATCGGTCCGTTGCACGCGGCCAGAGTTGGCGACCGCTGCCAGCAATGTGCCGCCGTCGTACGTCACGAGAATCTCCCGACGACGATCGGTTGCGAAGACGCCCCGGATTATCACCTCGGGACGGGCTCCATTCAAGCCGTTGTGCGGCGTTCGAAGGCGAAACACCATGTTGCCGTTGACCTGAGCAACCGTGAAATTGCGGAAGTATGCGTCGAGGGAGTTGGAGACGATTCGGGCTGGTCCGCTTTGATGGATGTCATCGGTCGCACAGGCGAGATGGATAGTGAAGGCGTTGCTCTTGCCGAGCCTGTAGGCGATCTCCGACGCGGGAGTTGTCGTGTGCAGCCAGGGCCTTCCCGGTAGCCGGATGCCGCCGGCATCGTGTCCTGGGCTGGGCTGTTCCGTCCATTCGAGTGAAGGCAACTCCCCTGCTCCATCGACGTACGGTGGGCTGCCGCTGAAATCGAACGCGGCAACCCGACGGCCCGGGATCGCGACGGCAACGCCGCGTGAAAACTCGCGAACAGCCTCGAAACGTGTCGCCGCATCGGTCAGCTCGAATGCAAACACGCGGCCCCTCCAAGGCCGATTCCCAGTGCGCTCGTTGCCAACGAGCAGTGGATAATCCGGACTCCATCCAGTCAATCGCGATCGCAGCTGCAATGCACCCGAGGTCACGAGCGACAAGACCGTGAATCCGAGCATCAGACCAACCATCCGCGTTATAGACGCGCGCCCGCGCAACCGGGCAATCCAGGGCCCCGATATCAACCCCTCGATTGCGCCCCACCGCCGGTACGCCCCGGCACCCGCAAGCGCTCCGGCTGTGTTCGCGACCAGATCTGTGAGGTTCGTGTCGCGGCCCGGTAGAAACGCCTGTAAGGATTCGAGGCTGAACGAGATCAGCAGGCCAGCGATACCGGCAATGACGATCGGCGTCCACCCGACCGGCTGATGTCGCCATCGGCGGTGCAGTAGCACCCCCAACGGCACGAACATCAGGATGTTGAGGACGAAGTCCCCTGCGTCTGCATCCCGACTCCAGCTGGCGAGCGCGAGACCGGCACTGTGGGTCGCTGCCTGAAAGCTGAAGGGAAAAAGGTCGCAGGCGACGGCGGTCAACAGCCACGCAAATAGCCACAGGCCGCCGACGTCAGGTCTTGGTTCCGGATCTCGAGTCAACGAGCCTGCTACTTCGCCCCGAGCTCGGAGTACATCCCTTTGATATACCCTTCCATCCCGCCGAAGAACGGGGGAAGGTTCGCGGTGAAGCCTGGATACTTATCGGGAACCTTGTATTCGGCGGCAGCTTGTGCGGGCGTCTTCCCTGCCTTCATCTCTCCCCGTACCCACGTGAGGAAATCCTTGTTGAAGTCCGCATACTGTTTCAAGTCGGCGAACGCCATCGTCATGTTGGCATGACCGGTGATGATGGTGTCTACGTTCTTGATGCCATTGAACGCGTTCATGAGCGTATCGGGGTACTTGACGCCGCTGCCGCCGTTGCCCATGTCCACCAGCGGGACATTCTTGCCGGCGAACGCGTCTCCGGCGTGCACGACCCGCAATGCCGGAAAGACTACCCAGGCGTCGCCGTTCGTGTGAGCCGGCCCGAAATACTGCAGGTCGATCTTGTCGTTGCCCGAAAGGAGCGACAGCTTGTCTTTGAAAGTGCGCTTCGGCAGCGCCTTTGCATTTTCAGGCTTCTTGAAGTCGGCCAGCTTCTCCATGTTTGTCTTGGTGTTCTCGTGAGAGACGTATTCGATGGTCCCCGGAAATTCGAGTTGCCCGCTCACGTGGTCAGGGTGCGTGTGGGTGTTGATCACCATCGTGATCGGCTTTGTGGTGAGCGTTTTTACCTTCTCGAGCAGCGGCTGGCCCCAACCTGGATTCTTCGTATCAACCAGCACAACACCATTGGCCGTCACGAACACAGCAGTGTTGCCTCCTCCTCCTTTCAACACGTACAGGTTGTCCTTGATCTTGTCGACCTCAACGATTTTCGGCCCCTGGTCTTGCGGTGGAGCCCCACGCTGGGCTGCAACCGTGAGAGACAACGTGCCAATACCCACCAACACGCCTAGTACGAGAGTGCGCTTCATGGCTTCCTCCACTACTTGGTCCCCTTCATCGAGGTGAGAATGGGGCCGGAGACCGATGTGTCACGAGTATCGATCGAGTTGCGTGAACTGATTGCGTTCAAGAGCGTCGCGCGGCACTGATATGTTATATGAGCTTTCCGCCACCGAGGGGCGGGTACAGATATCGATGCATCACAAAGGTGATCATCCATCTGAGGCTCAGCACTATCGCCAGCGCCTGCCCACCACATATCAGCGTAAGCGCGAGTGAGGGGCCGAAGTCCGAAGACGCTCCGCGAAAGAACGGAAGCTGGGCGCTGACGAGGACGGACGGCGTAAACAGCACGAACAGAAACCATTTCTGGAACGCGAGCATTCCGATCAACTCGAGCGCGAAGAACACGCCAGCGCTGACCATGAGGAGACGCTGGATGTGCGAGGGGTTTCGCAAACGGAGGCGCGTCTCGAGGAACGGCATGGCCGCGGCCCAGATGACAACGCCAAGCGCCGCACCTACTCGGCCGGTGGGATCCAACTTGTCCCACATGGTTGTGAGCAGCGGCAGAGCGCACCCCAGCACGAGCGCGGCCCAGACGACCGCACGCAGAACGGCTGGCCCTACCGCCGCCATCGCTCGCCGTCCGCCATCAGTTCGTTGCGGCTGATCCAACTGAGTGACACGAGTGATTTAGCTCACACGAACGCTGTACTACTGGGGTTTTGGCGTGCTCTTCTCAATACGCCCCGACATGTGACCGCCGACGGCGCCGTGCTGCCACGTGCCGGAATAGCGATCGCCGTAAAAGAACAGGCGCACTGTGAAGGTGCCCAACCCAGGCAGGCTGGTATCGGTCATCATGATCATCGGGGTGTCGCCGTTGAACTGCATCGGCACGACAACGGGGATGGCACCGCTCACGCCACAGCATTGCATGCTGGCATTGAACCGCCACAGGTTCTCCCCAACCTTCTCCACGCTCGCAATGTCATAGCGATCCGCACGCGGCGTGCGGTCCTCCCGGCCGGCAACCGTGAACGATCCGATCATCGTCACGTCGCGCATGCGTTCGGTAAACTGACGCTCCAGATCCGTCAACGACGCCGGATTGACAACCGACCCGATGCCGAGCCTGCCTGCCAACCAGCCGCCGCCGAAGATCACCAGCACCAGTATGACGACCGCTGCAATTCCCAGGACGCGTCGAACGAGCGTCATCAACCTCTCCTCTTGAGCGCGATACCAGGCGCGAATGTAGTGGATCGACGCTACACCAGGCAAGTGGAACCGCCATCCGGTTCGTCAGTGCACTTCGGCGATGATCGCTCGAGAGGCCGAGGGCCGACCGAAGTCCCGCCGAGCAAGGCGTAAACGCTGACCCCAACGCAAAGCGGCCCACGACATCTACGCTCCTCAGTTGCTGCCGAGCTACGAAGCGCACACGCTCGAACCGAGGCAATTTGTAAACCAGCGTAGAGAAAAAGAGCGTTATGCTACGGGGCTCGGCAACTCAATGAAGGGAGCGGCACGATGAACTCAAGTGAAATCGAGTCGGGCATCAAGAAGGCGAAAGACAAGGTTGCAGCGACTGAACGGCTCTTCACCGAAGCCAAAGAGTCGGCTGCTGCTGCCAAGAAGCGCGCAGGGCAAGCAAAAGCCTCCTTCAAGGAAGCGAGGAAGCAAGCAAAGCTCGCAAAGACGGTTCTTCGCGGAGCCAGAGACGAGGCCGAGAAGGCAGCCAAAACTTTCAAGAAACTCGCGGCAAAGGGCAGGAAGGCTCTAGAGAAAGCCGCGAAGAGCGCCAAGAAGAATCCAGAAAAATCGGCGAAGAGCGCCAAGAAGGCCGAGAAGGCCGCCCAAAAGAACGCGAAGAAGGCCGCCCAAAAAAAACAGGCAAAAGCCGCTGAGAGCGTCAAGAAGAATCCGGTGAAGGCCGCCAAGCGACCAGCGCCGGCAACAAAAAGAGTTCGGTCAAAGGCGATGCCGGTCATCCATGTGCCAGAGGATGGGCGCCCTGAATCCGGGTGGGTGGACACGGGCTCGTCTGCGCGCCCCAGCAATTAGAATGTGTGCCGACGCAGAGGAGGATCCGTCATGGACGAGCAGAAGAACGTTGAGATTGTTCGACGCGGTTACGAGGCATTCGGTCGGGGTGACATAGACACACTCCTTAGCTTGTTCGACGAGGGCATCGAGTGGACTACGCCAGGGCCGTCCGATCTTCCGACCGCCGGAAGGCGTCAGGGACTCCAACAAGTGCGAGACTTTTTCCGGGCATTGAACGAGGTATTCGACATTCAGCGGTTTGAGCCGAAGACGTTCATCGCCCAGGGTGACATTGTGATGGTGCTCGGCGAGGACACTGCCAAGGTCAAGGCCACCGGCAAGGTCCTGGAGGAGGCATGGGCACACGCGTTCACCATCAGGGCTGGAAAGGTCGTCGGCTTCCAGGAATACCTTGATATGTCGGCTGTCGTTGCCGAGCTGCGCGCCGCGCAAGCTCGAACCTAGACAATCAAGGAGTAAGGCCGAGATTCATCACGGCTCGATCGGCAAGAGAACCAGGAGGCTTCCATGCTCAGGCATTTCGTCGCGGTCGCGATCGCGATCATATGGTCGTGTGCATCGGGCGATGGTCTATATGCCCAGGGTTCTGGCAAGCTCGATTTCGGCCGCGATGTCCAGCCCATTCTTCAACAGAACTGCGTCGGCTGCCATGGGCCGACGCAGCAAATGAGTGGTCTGCGCCTCGACCGCAAGAGCTCGGTGTTCAAGGCCGGCGCGCGCCGGATCGTGCCGGGCGGCATCGACAATAGCCTCCTCTATCATCGACTGATCGGGAACGAATTCGGACGCCAAATGCCGCCTACAGGAGCCCTTGCTCCTGATCAGATCAGTGTCATCAAGACGTGGATCGAGCAGGGCGCCGAATGGCCGGACGCCCTCGCCAACGAAGCCGACGCCCTGCCGCTCAGTCCCAAGGCGATTGCAATGGTCGAGGCGCTGCGCAAAACCGATCGCGCCTTGTTCATGAAATTCGTGGCGGAAGACCCCAACCTGCTCAACGCACGGGGACCAGAAGGCTCGACACCGTTCATGTACGCCGTCTTGTACACGGACGCGCCGATGTTGGAACAGCTGCTGAAGAAAGGCGCCAACCCCAACCTTGCGAACGACGCGAAGGCTACCGCACTCATGTGGGCGGCGACCGATCTGGCGAAGACAACTGCCCTACTGGCTCACGGCGCGGACGTGAACGCGGTATCGGCGGACCTTCGGACGGCGCTGATTGTTGCGGCTGGCCGTCCCGGAGGCGCACCGGTCGTCAAGCTCTTGCTCGATCGTGGCGCCGATCCGAATCTGACCACGGTCACGTCGCCACTCTTCGACGCGGCCATCGCCGGCGACGCGGCGACCATGGAACTGCTTCTGGCCCGCGGCGTTGCGACGAAAACCTTCGGCGGCGCGGCGCTAGGGCTTGCCGCCCGGTCGAGTTGCTCGAGATGTGTGGAGCTTCTTGCCGCGGAAAATCTGGACAAGGGAGCGTACACGGGCGCGTTGGGTATTCTCGCATACCTCGGCAATGTGAGTCTGGTCCGCTTGGCGCTGAGTCATGGAGCGGACGTGAACGCTGTCGATGGCCGCGGACGCACGCCGTTGATGTATGCAGCGATCTCAGACTTTCTCCCGCTGGACGTCATGAAGCTGCTGATCGAGCGGGGGGCGGATGTGAACGCCAAGAGTCAACACAAAGAATCTGGCGATTCCGGCCAAACCGCCCTTGATCTCGCGAGGCTCCGCGGCAACACGCCGATCGTCGAGTTGCTCATCAAATCGGGAGCCGCCAGCACGGCGTCATCGGCTCGTGTCGTGACGCCAGAGCGTGCCACTACGATCCAAACTGCGATTCAACGTAGCCTTCCCCTACTGCAGCGAACCGACGCGAACTTCATCCCGAAGGCCGGCTGCGTATCTTGTCATAACAACAGCCTGGCGGCGATTACAACAGCACTCGCCCGGAAGCGCGGGTTTGCTCTCGATGAAGCGATCGCGGCGCAACAGTCGAAAGCGAACGTTGCGTATCTGGCGCAAAAGCGGGATCTCCTGCATCAGGGATCATTTTTCGGTGCAGTACAGGGCGATCCACAGATTGCCAGTTACATTCTGATAGGCCTGGATGCCGAACGACACAAGGCGGACCTCAATACGGATGCCGTCGCCATGTTCGTGCGTGCGCGCCAGATGCCGGACGGCCGTTGGGCGTTCGGCACCGATGGGCGACCACCCCTATGTGCAGATGGCGACATCGCCGCAACGGTGCTTTCGATGCGCGGGCTTCAGCTGTACGCTCCAAACGTCGACAAGGCTGCATACAAAGAAGCTGTTCGTCTAGCGGGCGAGTGGCTTGCCAGGTCTCAACCGAGAACTCACGACGATCAAAGTTGGCGTCTCTTGGGCTTGGCATGGGCAGGCACCAATAAGGACGCGACTCAGAAAGCCGTGCGCGAGATGCTTGCCGCGCAGCACTCCGACGGCGGCTGGTCCGATCTCACGTCGATGGATAGCGCTGCCTATGCGACTGGAAAGGCCCTGTTCGCCCTCCACACAGCGGGATTGCCCGTCTCAGATCCCGCATACCAGCGCGGTGTCCGGTTCCTCCTCACGACGCAAATGAAAGACGGCTCCTGGTACGTCAGAACCCGGGCAGCGGGACTGCAGCCATATTTCGACAATGGCTTCCCTTATGGCGTCGATCAGTGGATCTCAGCCGCCGCCACGAGCTGGGCGACGATGGCGCTGACGCTCGCGTCTCCCGCTCCGGTCGCTTCAGCATCCGCTGCTCGAAGTGACTGACCCAGGCATCGAGTGGATTTCGCCGGCCCCTCCCGGCGATGTGGCCCGGAAGGATTCCTGCCGATACCCGGGTTGATCCAGGCACGTTGTCGTTCACCTCCTTGTCGAGGCCACGTCGTGAATAAACCCAAGTATTCTGCGGTCACCTTGCTCATCGCGGTCGCCCTAGTGGCCGTGGGCTGGGCGGCGGCAAAGAAGCACTCGTCCCTATTTCGGGAAACCGAGTTTTTCGGAAGCGACGGACTGAAAGAGACAGAGCCCATTCTCGAGAAGTACGGCTCACAGGGACGCTCTTCGCGAAACACCGAGGAGTGGCTGATTCGCGACTACTTTCAAGACCGGCGCAACGGCATCTTTCTGGATGTAGGCGCCAACGACTACAGAAACGAGAGCAACACCTACTACCTCGAGACCCAGCTCGGCTGGTCAGGCGTTGCGATTGATGCGCTCCCAGAATTCGCGACGGGGTATCGAGAACATCGTCCTCGAACCCAGTTCTTCGCGCTTTTTGCGTCCGACGTGGCGGACTCCACGGCGCGACTCTTCGTCCCCGAGACGAACAAGCTGGTCGCCTCTGTCAGCCGCGAGTTCACAGAGGACCAGGGAGCGCGAGGGGTCGCGCAGATTGTTCCGACGACGACGCTCGACGCAGTGCTTGGAACGGCAGGCATCTCTCGGCTCGATTTCATGTCGATGGACATCGAGCTGTCCGAGCCAAAGGCACTCGCTGGCTTCGACATCGACCGTTTCCGTCCTGCGCTCGTGTGCATCGAGGGCCACCGGGAAGTACGGCAGCAGATCCTCGACTACTTCGCTCGCCATGGCTACACACTCGTCGGACGATATCTGCGAATGGATCCGACAAATCTCTACTTCATGCGGCTCAGCAGCTAGCACAACGCAGAAGGCGGGCTCGCGAGGGTCATCACGTCAGCCCCGCGTCACCTCATCACTGGACGAACACCTCGGCTTCGCCGTTGTTCTTCTTTACGAGGCTGTCGATCTTTCGCTGCATCACGTCGCGGCGCTCGAAGATCGCAGTGATCTGTTTCGCGTCGAGCCAGGACCCAAGCGCCGTGTTCACCTGTTCCTCGGAGAGCGCCTTCATGCGGTTCCACAAGTCGCGGTCGATGCGCGTCAGCTCGTGCACCATGTTCTTGTGAGTCCCGAACGCACGAGAATGGTCGATCAAAATTAAGTTCCATACTGGATCGACGAGCCAGTTTCCAAGGTTCGGATCTTCGTCACCGATGAAATCGTGGAACATCTTCGCCCGGATCAGCTGCCGGTTCCACATGTCCCGATACCGCGGGGGCACGGAAGGTACCCCTCCCAGATCCTTGAAACTCTTGGTGTTCACCACCCACATGACAGCGACGCCAATCGTGCCGTTCACGCGCCGCTCGACCTTCGGCGGCACCATGTTCAGCTCCAGCAGCTTGTCTATCTCGTAACCGGCGATCTCTGTCTTGTAACTCTCGCGGTATCCCCCTTTGAAGCCGCTGGCCGGCAGGGCCTTCCATGCCATCTCCGCGATCGGTCCACCGGGCGCCAGGTACGCATGCCGCGGCTTGGTGACGCCGACGGCGGTGTCTTGCATCCGGACGACCTCGGCGACCTTCAGGTACTCTTCGAATTCGTGCTGTTTTCCCAGCCACGTTTTCGCGCTGGCGCCATCGGCCGGCTTTTCCTGCGCCCGCGGTACCGCGAGAATCCCCGCGAACTGGATGACACACAGAGCAACGACAACTCTTCGTGAAACAGCTGACATGGTCACACTCCGAAGGAAGGGAGCAATACCTGGGAGCAGTTGGAACGACGTCTGCACGAGTGTCGGCCCGGGAGTGACGCGCTGTCAAGCTGACCGTGGGCGGCCTGACCGTGGGCGGCCACGGCGCAAGTGTCGCAACCGCAGGGCAACTAGCGCCTGCTCGAGCCGCGCGGGTCGCGTCGCCTTGCTTCGCAGTCGCTGCTGGATCTGCCGGCTGAACCTTGGCCAGTGACCATTTTTGTCCTTCGTTCTTTGTTCTTGGTGCTTCGTCCGTCCTCGGTCCTTGAGCCTCCGTCCGTCGTTTTCCGGACACCGTGGCACGGGACCAGGCACGAAGGACGAAGGACGCACCAAGAACTTAGGCCCGAAGAACAAAGGACTACTGCCACATGAAGTGAAACGGCACTGCTTTCGCGGGTCTACGGCGCTTCGTTGCGATAACGACCCACGTACGCAGCCTTCGCTGTGATCTTGCCTGTCATCGCCTTGAGCAGGTCATCGCGCCCGGCGGTGGCGGGAAGATCCAGCGTCGCGTTAAGCGCGTAAAGCTCGAAGACGTAGTGGTGATATCTCGGACCGGCTGGGGCGCCTGGTCCGAAGTAGGCGTTTTGGCCCGCGATGTTTGCACCCTGAATGGCGCCGGCTGGGACGCTGCCTTCTGGGATTCCGCCGCCGGCCGCCGGAATATTCCAGACGATCCAGTGCAACACGTCGCCGGTGTTTCCACCAATCGAGACGTCGAGGTCATGGAAGATAATCGCGTAGCTGACGGTCCCTTCCGGCGCGCCGGAGAACTTGAAACCCGGCTGGACGCCCCCGCGCCCCGCAAATTTCTGCGGCACGATGCCGCCGTCTGGGAAGGCATCGGTTTGCATCAACAGAGGCGGCAGGTTGAACCCTCCACGGCCGCCGGCGCGACCGCCAGCACCGCGGCCGCCCTGAGCGCCTTGCGCCGCTGCATCGACGACCGCCGCCGTCACCATCGTCAAAGCCACCACTGAAATCAGCAATCTCGTTCGCATGCGTTAACACTCCTCGTGCGTAGGCCGGGTCCTGCCCATTGGCCCCGCCATGACAGGCGGGTCTACAAAGCAAGACCCGCGCTACGTGTTTATTTCAGCGTGTCGCCGAGCCGACCGGCCGTCGCACACTCTTGAACACCGCTTCCACGAACATGTCGGTAGTCCAAGGTCCGCTGCTCGCACCGTAGCGCGAGTCGTAGTCCAACGTGGGGCGGGCGGCCTTCACCTGTTCGAGGGCCATCCCTTTCGCGACCATCGCTTGAATGCGATCACGAATGATCGTGACCATGTCGCGATACTCGAGGACGTCGAACTCGTCGCTGATACGGCCGTGGCCTGGGACCACGAACGTGCCGCCCTCCTCGTGGTGCGCGGGCACGGCAAGGTCGAGCACGCGGTTCAACCCGTCGATCACGCCCTGAACACCGCCGCCGCGCGCCAGGTCAATCACCGGATAGCCGTCAGTCCGGAAGATGTCGCCCGTGGCCACCACGTCGGACTTGCGGAAGTAGACGATGCTGTCGCCGTCGGTATGCGCGGCCGGAATGTGATACATGAACACGGCCTCGCCGTTGAAGTAGATCTCCTTTTCGAGCCCGACGAATGTTTCAGTCGGCCACGCGGTGGTTGGAAGCTCGCTCGTTCGGGCCAGGACAGCGTCGTGCGCGATGATCTGGACGGCTGTCTGCGTGGCTCCTGGCGTGTTGATGATCGTCCAGCCAGCCGCCGAACCGAGCGCCTTGGCAAGGTTCTCGTTTCCGCCCAGGTGATCTGAGTCGGCGCTCGTGTTGAGCACGTAGCGGATCGGTTTGTTGACGACCGAGAGCTTCTTCGCCTCCTCCAGAATCCGATCGGTCATGCGTCCGGATTTCGAGTCCACGAGGAGCGATCCCGACTGCCCAACCTGCAGGACCACGTTGCCGCCGGCACCAGCCATCACGAACACGTTCCCTTGCACGGGGAGCACCTGCAGCTCCCCCGTATCGGGATTGCGGGCCTGACTCACTCGAGGGGCGTCGGCCGGACTCGCGGTGGCGGCCGATCCTTTCAGCTTCGTTTGGTACTCGGGATAGATCGTGTCGGCGCCGCCGCGCACCGCCGGAGCCGGGGCGCCAGTGCGCTTGACGAACTCCTGAAGGAAAGGATTCTGGCCCGGCAGATGGTGCGGCACGTCGCCTTTGGGTCGGCCCGATATCTCTTCGACGTACTCACACGGCCACAACCAATTGCTGCCGTCCTGTTCAGCGACGACGAAGTCGGACGTGCGGATCATCGGCTCGGCCAGATAGACCGGATCCGTGATGATGACCATGTGCGACAGATACTTGCCGTGCCTGGTGAAGCGCTCGAAGAGCGTGGTCTGGTCGCTCTCGGGCACACCGTTTCGCCGTAGCCACCCTTGCTTCAGGTGCGTGGTAATGACAGTCAGTACCTGCCCGTCCCACTTGCCGGTCGAAAAGCCCATGAACGTATGCGGCGCAAAGGCGGAGGGATGGGGGCGCCCGTCCATCCAGATCGTGCGGGTCTGCTCGTAGGTGCTGATGTAGTTCTTGATGGCAACGACCTGCTGGGTCTCCGGGTCCTTCTCCTCCCAAATCCGAAGGTTCAGTGGACCGTGGTAGATGTAGGGCGCCACGTGGACGCGGCACTGGTGCTCCTGCAACGTCAGACGCGAGGCGTCCCAGCTGTCGGCGAACAGGCGCGCGGCGCTGTTGATGGGCAGCCCGAGGTAGTCGCCCAGGTCCGGTCCGGGGCCCCGATCCTGCTCGTCCTCGAACGTTCTGAGCGAGTTCCAGTTCCCCGACAAGATGGCCTGCGAGGACGCCGGCGAACTCCAGAGGACCAGCGCGAGCACCAAGCCCGCCGTTATTGAGTGTCTTGCCACACGCATTCCGCCTCCCTCGAAGCCTCGTCTCGAGATCGTGCGTCAGTATAAGGCCGGCCCGGGAAGGCCGGCGGGTTCATGCAGACGCGCCAGCGCGTATGGATTCAAGCCCGTGACCGTTGGGGCCTGTTTCGCGCACACGCAAGGCGAAGGCGAAGAGGAACCCAAACAGGCTCAACAGGAGGAACATCCACAACATCGGCTGGTAGCCGGTAGGGTTTTCTGGCCCAGCACCGCTCGCATCATTCAACGCCCCGGCAGCAAGGTTGGCGATCATCATCCCGATGTTCTGCACCATCGTCATCAGCCCGTAACCAGTGCCCAAACGACTGGGCTCCACGAGGTAAGGGACTGCTGGCCAGATGACTGCGGGAACGAGCGAAAACGCCACACCGATGAGCACCGTCGACACCCAAAGGTTCACATGCGTATAGCCGAGAATCGGGAACGTGGCGGCAAGGAGCAATGACCCCAAGGCCATGAACGCGGCACGGTGACCCAGCCGGTCCACCATCAAACCGAAGACCGGTGTAGCGAAGATCGCAGCGAGAAACACGTAGCCGTTCAGCGCGCCAGCCTCCTGCAACGACAGCCCGTGCGCGTGCTGAAAGTATTTGATCGCGAAGGTACTGCGGAAGGGAAAGATGACCGAGTAGAACGTGACGCACAGGCCGACGATGTACCAGTAGGAGCGATCGAAGCGCCACAAATCGCTCCAGACAAACCGATCGGTGGATGGCTGCACCAGATCGAACCGCCGCGCAGCCTTGTGCTCCAGTGCGTAGTAGACGATGCACGCGATCACGCCGATGGCCGAGACAACGGCGGCCAAGACGAGCGGTGGCTGCCAGCCGCGCTCGTAGAGTGGCTTGAACCACGTCGTCGAGAGATCGGCACTATATGAGCCCGCGCGCGCGATGCTGAGATTGACCCCGAACGCGAAACCGAGCTGGCGGCCGACGAACCACTGACCGATCGCCACGGTGATGGCCACGATCATCGACTCGGCCCCAAGACCGAAGAGGAGGCGTCCAGCGGCCATGACCGGAAAGAGCGGCGATGCCGCTGTCAGCATCGCGCCCAGCGTGCAGATGACGGCGAAAATCAACGTCGACAGCTTCGTCCCGAACCGATCGACGATGACACCCCCGATGAGCACCATGATGATGTTCGGAAAGCTGTAGATGGCGTTCAGCGTCCCGATCTGTGTATCGCTGAAACCCAGCAGCCGCTGGAGCGAGTCAGCGACCGGGCCGATGGAATCGTAGGCGTAGTAGTTCCCGAACATCGCGACGCTGATCGCGACCAGAACGGCCCATCTCCAAGTGGCGGTCGGGGGCCTCTTCACGGCGAGGTTGGGGACGGTCATGTGTGCAGAGTGTAACGGAAGACGCTCGGACTACAAGGTTCGCGTCTGCCCGCCGTCTGCATCGACGATGGTACCTTGACAATACGCCGCCTGTGACGACGCGAGAAACGCGACCAGACGAGCGATCTCGACTGGCTGGCCGAATCTCGCGATGCCGAGCCCGCGTGCGAGCTGTGACTCGGCGTCGGAGGGAGCCAGCTGGTTCTCCGATGCGAAGCTTCGCAGTCGTGCCTGGAGGCGGTCGGTTGCGACTAGGCCAGGGTTGATGGCATTGACTCGCACGTCGTCTCGGACGCCCTGATCCGCCAGCGCCTTCGTGAGATTGAGTAGTGCGGCATTCACCGCTCCACCAATGGCGAAATCCGCGGTTCCCGTCCGGCCGCCGATTCCAACAATGTTGACGATGCTTCCCCTCGTGGCTCGCAGGTGCGGCCACGCGGCTCGGCAGCAACGCATTGCCCCGAAGAATTTCAGCCTGAACCCGTCATCCCAATCTGCATCCGACAGGGAATGAAAGTCGCCGCGTTTGGTGGCGCCGGCGTTGTTGACGAGGACGTCGAGTTGTCCGAAGTGCGCGAGCGTAGCGGCGACGACGGAGGCGGGGGCATCCGCGTCACGCAGATCAACTGCCTGCACCAGCGTGCTCGGCGAGAGAGTCGCCGCGAGCTCGCGAAGCTGATCGGACGAACGGGCGACAAGCGCGAGTCGCATGCCTTCGCCCGCAAGAGTCTGCGCAATGGCGCGACCTATTCCTCGGCTCGCACCTGTCACGATCGCGACCTTGCCGTTCAGTTGGAGGTCCACGTCAGTCCGCTAGCGTCGAACGGGTAGCACGGAATATGCTCCGGGCGAACGAAATTCTGCTGGCTATCATATGGCCGGTCACGCGTGCGAACCGCAACAGGGGGAACCATGAGCGACAACAAAGACGAAACGATCGAGGAGCTTTTTGAGCGCGGGCTATCCCTGCGCCGCGAAGTACTGGGAGCCGAATACGTCGACAAGTCCATGAGATCGGCGAACGGTTTCATGATGGCCTTTCAGCGCATGACAACCGAGTGGTGCTGGGGATACGCGTGGACGCGTCCAGGGCTCGACCGGAAGACCCGCAGCCTCCTCAATCTTGCGATGCTGACGGCGCTCAATCGCTCACCGGAGATCAAGCTGCACGTACGCGGCGCGCTCGCCAACGGCGTGACCGTCGATGAGATCAAGGAAGTCCTCCTGCACGCGACCATCTATTGTGGAATCCCCGCCGGGCTGGACGCATTCAAGACTGCCAACGAAGTCCTCAAAGAGGCTGGCGCGTTCACGTCCGCTGAGTAACTCCAGCACGCGGGTGCACTCGGAACACGAGGGCACCCGCGTCGGGATACTTCCTGCGGGTATGACTCGCGATGATATCGCGATCCCCGACGCGTGAGCCCGAGCATCGCCGGCGCGAAGCGACTCGACACCTCTGCACGAGCCGTTTATCATTTTGAGAGATGCGACGACTCACCCCCTCGAACCGCTCATCCCTGCACGCCATGTTATTGGCTGCGCTTGCTGTGTATCTGGTCGTTTCGGTTTCCGCGCTCCGCGCTGGCCAGGCTCCTGGGGGCGCCGGACGAAACGTCTGGGACGGCGTCTTCACCACCGACCAGGCAAACCGGGGCCGCATTGCTTTCGCGGCCAACTGCGCCGGCTGTCACGGGGGCAGCCTTCAGGGCGGAGAAGGCAAGCCGCTGAGCGGAAACCAATTCTGGACCGACTGGCGCGAAACGACAGTCGGCGAATTACTAGCCTACGTCAGCAAGAACATGCCTTTCTCTGAGGATGGGTCGCTCGCTGGAACGCTGCCGACAAACACCTACGTGGACATCGTCGCGCACATCCTGGGGACGAACGGACTGCCAACCGGAGCGCAGGAGTTGACGCCGAACTCGAGCGTCGGCGTGCGTATCATCAGCAAGGGGGGGCCCGGTGAGCTACCCGCCTCCACGCTGGCACGGGTCGTCGGGTGCCTCGCACCACGGGGCACCGACGGAAGCTGGCGTCTCGTGAAGGGCACGGTTCCGGTGCGGGCTTCCGGAGCGAGCGCCACCGATGCGGATGTACCTCTGGGCCAGAGGGAGTATCAGCTCAAGTTCGTCTTGACGTCGCTGAACAACTTCGTCGGCCATCGCATGTCCGTCACGGGACTGCTGCTCGGCGACGGCGGTGTCGACGGGCTGAACGTCAATACAGTCAAGTCCGTGGCCGCCACCTGCAACTGACTTGGCGCCTTCAGCGAGTCGAGAGCAGTTTTCGGTGTAGCTGCCAGCAAGAACGAAGAAACCAAGGACTCATGCTCCCAAGCGAGCCTACCTTTCCGCGTAACATACCGCCATGGAAGTACGCCTGTTCCCGAATCCCAGACGCCCCGGGGTCGGCCTGAAACCGCGACGCGAAGGCACGCGGCCGCTCCTGCCGCAACACGCCCGTCACTGCCCGGTCCTCGAGGCGGGGAGCTCTCTGGGATTCATGGTCTATCCGCCGCTCGAACCGAAGGAGCAGATCTATATCGAGTACGAGGGGGACGGGAAGTACAAGTTCGTCTACTACCTGCAATCGCAGACCGGGAAGCCCAATCCGATCTTCTCGGTGACGATGAGCCTGTCTCTCGGCGGCGTGGGCATGGTGAAGGAAGACGTGACGTTCATGGGCGTCCCGATGCTGTCGCGAGAGAACGCGTTGGCAGTGGCGCGCGTGTTTCTCGTTCCCGAAAACATGGGCACACCGCCAGGCGCCATCGCCCTTCGCGGCGCCACAAACTTCTTGACGCCCGCTGGCTGGGACACGGTGTACACGCCGATCTTCAACATGATCGAGCGACCGATGGCGCCGATGCTGGTTGTGCGGGTCGAAACCGATTGGTACGCGCACGATACCGAGTTCCGCTACGTCATGCAGCCCGGGGAGGGCATCACCGTCGCCCACAGTCTTCCGATCGGGCAGGTCTTTTTCGTGCCCCGCGAGGAGGTCACGATGCGCGACTGTACTGGTGAGGAACTGAAAGCGATCGACGAGTCACAGAAGGAGTTCTTCAATCACAAAGCCGCCGTGGCTCAAAAGACCTCCTACGGTCTGACCTTCAGCCCGCACTACTTGCGCAAAAGCCGGGAACAGAGAGAGGGAACGGAGTAGGCGGAGGGAACGGATTCACACGGAGGAACGGGGCAACGGAGCCAGTGCGTCGATGAGATCATCGATGACCGGATGAACGATGACCGAATGATTGAATGGAGAATCGTGCCAATCAATCATCCGATCATCGTTCATTCGCTTATCGATTCAGGATCACAAGTCCAGCCTAGCCGGGAACAGAGGGAGGGAACGGAGTAGGCGGAGGGAACGGATTCACACGGAGGAACGGGGCAACGGAGCCAGTGCGTCGATGAGATCATCGATGACCGGATGAACGATGACCGAATGATTGAATGGAGAATCGTGCCAATCAATCATCCGATCATCGTTCATTCGCTTATCGATTCAGGATCACAAGTCCAGCCGCCCCGTGCTCGGACCGAGACGTTCGATCTCGGCGCCTGCAAGGTGGCCCATGGCAAGCAGCAGGTTCGCGGTCGGCTCGTCCTTCTTCGCAACGACGTGACGATTCCCCTGCAGTCGACCTTGTGCACCACCAACCAGGACAGCCGGCGGGTTGTTCCGATCGTGCTGGTTCCCGTTGCTCATGCCACTGCCCCAATAGAGCAGCGAGTGATCGAGCAGCGTTCCGTCACCATCGCGAGTGGACTTCAACTTGTCGAGGAACTCGCCGAACTTCACGATGTGGTAAGTGCCGATCTTGGCGTACTTCGCGAGCTTCTCCGGCTCGTTGCCATGATGCGAGACGCTGTGATGCGCTTCGGGTATGCCGATGTGCGCGTAGCTGCGGCTGCTGGCTTCGTGGCCGAGGAGGAACGTGAATACTCGGCTGATGTCACCCTGGAAGGCCAGGTGCATGAGGTCGTAGGTGACGGTCATGTGATCGTCGAACGCTTCGGGCAAACCAACAGGCGCGTCGGGCGTACCCGTCAAGGTGCCCAGTCGGCTTTCCATTCTGTCGAGCTGCTGCTCCACCTGCCGAATGTTGCTGAGATACTCCTCGAAAATGGCGCGGTCGGGCGCGCCGAGTTTCTGCTTCAGCTTTGCCGTTTCCTGCGTGACCGAGTCGAGCAGGCTCTGCTTCTCCTTCAGGCTCGCGGCCCGCTGCTCTGCTGAGCCCGTCTCGCCGAACATACGCTCGAAGGTCACCCGCGGGTTGATGCCCACGGGCAGCGGGCTCACGTCGTCGCGCCAGGAGAGCGCATTGAAGAAGGTGCAAGGGAACCCATCGCAGGCTCCCGCCGCCGTGCCCATGTCCTCGGTTCCCACCTCGATCGAGCGTAGCGGCGCGTCGCCGGCAACCTGGTCGGCAATGAACTGATCGACTGTCTTCTTCGACTGGATCTTGCCGAAGGCGTCGCCCGAGTCATCTCTCGAGCCGACGGGCCCGACGCCATTCAGGAACGCCGAACTCGCTCCGACGTGCACCGAGGCTCCCCAGGGTGCCTTCAGGTTGCTGACCGTGACCAACTGATCGCGGAACGGCTCGAGGGGAAGCATGACCGGCTTGAACGCGAAGTCGCGTCCCGTGGCTTCAGGGTGCCACGTGTCGGGAAACACACCGTTGGGGAAATACATGGCGCCGAACCGGAACGGCGAGTTCGCCGCCGTGCGCGACTGGGCCGTAAGTGCTGGCACCATCGCATCCAGCAGTGGCAGCGCGACCACAGCGCCGAAGGAACCGCGCAGGAACGTGCGTCGGGACAGATGCTTCTTCGTAATGATCATGGCTGCTCCACGGAGAGGGTCCGGCTAGAGCCGGAGGCTACGGGCCTTGATTGTGCGACTGTGGTGACAGTTTCGCCCGGCTCCAGTTTGGTTCGCATCTGGAACGGTGCGCTGTCGACGATACCCAGGATGATCGACGCCAATCGATAGTCGTTCTGCGCCGTCTTCCTGACGATGCTCCGCACAACAGACATATCGGACGGCTCGACGCGGCGCCCCAGCGCGTAGGTCAGCATCCGCTCGGTGAGGATGCCGACGAACGCATCAGGCCGGCTCAGGATGACCTCGCGCAGTGCGGCGGGCCCATCCACCTTGGAGCCGTCCGCGAGCACGCCGGCAGCGTCAATTGCCGCGCCATCGGAAGTAGCGTCGCGCCACTGCCCCACTGCATTGAAGTTCTCGAGGGCAAAGCCCACTGGATCGATGATGCGATGGCAGGACGCGCACGTCGGATTGGCCCTGTGTAGCTCCATCTGCTGTCGCACGGTCTTGGGCGTCGTCACCGCCTTGTTGCTTTCCTCGAGCGTCGGAACTGCAGGGGGCGGCGCCGGCGGGGGCGTGTTCAGGAACGTGGTCAGGATGAACTTGCCCCGCAGCACGGGCGAGGTTCGAGTCGCCACCGAGGTCAGTGCCAAGAGACTCCCGTGGCCCAGCAGTCCGCGCCGGTTCGGATCGGTGATCTTCACTTGGCGGAAGCGCGAGCCATACACACCGGGGATGCCGTAGTGCCGGGCAAGCCGTTCATTCACGAACGTGTAATCGGCGCTCAGCAGCTCCAACGCGCTACGGTTCTCGCGCACGACATGGGCGAAGAACAACTCGGTTTCGCGGCGAAACGCCTTCCGGATGTTGTCGTCGAAATTCGGGAACAGCAGCAGGTCCGGCGTGACGCGCGCCTCCAGGTTGCGCAACTGAAGCCACTGCCCGGTGAAATTGGTCATCAGGGCATCTGCACGTTCGTCGGCGATCATGCGACGCACCTGGGCCTCGAGCACGCCCGGCAGGCGGAGTCGGCCCGCCGCTGCCACTCGCAGCAGTTCGTCGTCTGGAATGCTGCTCCAGAGGAAGAACGAAAGGCGCGAAGCCAGATCGATGTCGCTGACCCGATGTGCAGCACCCGCTCGAATGGCGACAGGATCGCTTTCCACGCGGTACAAGAACCACGGGCTCGCCAGAATTCGGGCAACGCCAGCGCGGATTCCGGCGTCGAAATCACCGCCGTTTTCGCGCGCCTGTGCATAGAACTTGATCGGCGCCTCGACGTCCGTCGCGGTAACAGGCCGCCGGTAGGCGCGGCGCGCCAGGTTTGTGAGGATCTTCTCGGCGCACCCCGGATCCTCGCCGGCGGACGCGGGGCGACACACGAAGATGCGCTCGCGGCTTGGCGTGTTGCTGACCCCCTTGACGTTAAATGGACCGGTGATGCTCACGGTCCTCAGCCGCGGCTGGCCGCCGGCCATGTGCACTTCCTGACTGTCGCGCAAGGAGGGCTGCCACACGCTCTGCTCCTCGAAGGGTCTGTCTCTCCACGTGAAGCCCACTTCGTGGGCTCCCGCCGTGACGAATACGCGCCCCTTCAATCGCTCCTCGAGCTTCGAGATCATCAGCGTGGCGTCTTTGGAGCTTGCTTCGTGGTCCTCTGGACCACCGACCTTCGCCGAGAAGACCTCCTCGCCATCAATCACGATCAGGAACTCGTTGGGCCTTTCCTGACCCTCGACGCCGGCGTAGCCGTTCAGCACCGTCCGGTTGAGCCGGCCGGAGAGCGTGTATTCCCCGTCGGCCGGAAATACGTGTCGCACAAGAGTGCCGCCGTGCGTGCCGAGCGGCAACCCCTCGATGTAGCCGCTCTGCGTCACTTCGAGACTGATGGAATAGTCGGATGTCCCCGGCCGCACCCCCGGGTTGCCCACAGCAAGAGCGCTGATGCGTTGCGCGGCGGTGAGATACCGCTCGAGCAGAAGTGGGGACGTCCTCAACGAGGCCGCGATGTTGTCGAAGCCAAAGTCTCCGCCGTCGCTCGGCAGCAACTCCGTCACGTTCACATCGAGCGAAAGGAGATCGCGAATCGCATTGCCGTATTCGGTGCGATTCAAGCGATGCGACACGTATCGGCCCGGATTGTTCCGAAGGGCCGACGCGCGGTCAAGCGAACCGGCCAGCCAGCTCGTGAACGCCGTGTACTCGACCTCGGTGGGATGTGGCATGCCCTGCGGCGGCATCGCGCGCACGCTCAGCTTGCGCAGCACACGCTCCCACGTCGCCGCGTGAGCCGAGACGTCGTCGAGACTCGCCGACTCGAGGTTCACCGGCTCGGCGGCGGGCGACGCTGTGCGACTGTTGTGACAGCCGACGCAATACTTGTTCACCCAGGCACGGTGTTTGGCGGCGTCGCTTGGGGCGGGTACCGTCGGGGCCGACTGCGCAGGCGCCGCAGGCGACTGAGCGAGAAGCCTGGTAACCCCCACCGGGTTCAGTGATCCGACGGTCCAGCGCTCCGACGCCGCCGCGCCAACCCAGACGAGGGCCGCAATGACGAGGAGCCTCTTCACTGCTCGACCCGCTGGCTATCTGGTTTCTCCTGCGCCGCCTTGTCGGTCGAATCGGCCGGCGCAACGGTTGCCGGGGGAAGCCCCATCAACTCGCGGAGTACAGCGGCCACTGCCTGCCGAGAGGGTCGCGTGTCCTTAGGAGCATCCGGGTCACCGCCAGCGGCGCCGCCGCGTCCGCCTGTTGGCTCTACTTTTTCTGCAATCTCTAATGGCGTGAGCCCCTCAGCATTGAGATCGTTCAGCCTTGCCCCACCTGCAACGAGCGCCCGAATGATGTCGAGGTCAACGCGGTCCTGGGCGGCCTTGTGCAGCGCGGTCCCACCGTCAGCCCACGCATTCGGATCCGCCCCGGCCGCCAGCAGTGCCTTGACCGCATCGAGTGGCGTTCGATTCGATGCTTCGCGAAACGGAGGCGGGCCAAGGCGGTTGAATCCAGGGCCAGCCGCGAGCCCCGCGCCACGTCCACCGACCATCGCCACAAAGATCGGTTGCTTGTACATGTTGGCGTTCGCACCGCGACCGCCTGCTCCCTGGCCGGATCCGTTCTCTGACCCCTGAAGCTTGACCTCGCCCGGGGCCCATTCGACATTGGCCCCTTTCGCGATCATCAACTTCAGCACCTCGACGTCGGACGCGATGGCCGCTCGATAGAACGGCGAACCGTTCGCAAAATCGCCGCAGCACATCGACGTGGAGTGGAGTTGGCCGACAAACGCCCTGTTCGGATCCGCACCGCGGTCGAGCAGCAGCTTGATCAGGTCGAGGGCATTCAGCTTGTTGGGATGATCCCATCGCAGCAGTGAACCGTCGCGGGCACGCATGTCGGTCGTGGCATCATGCATGTCAACCGCGTGATACAGCGAGCCGTCGTTCGGGTTGGCGCCCAGCTCGAGCATGGTCTTCGCCAGGTCGAGTCGATCGTTGACGATAGCGATGATCATGGCCGTCGCACCGTTCAACTTGTTCGTCTCGTCCCCGTTGGTCAGGTTCAGATCTGCCCCGCCCTCCACGAGCGCTCGCACGGCATTCTCGTGCCCGTTCCGCGCCGCAAACATCAGTGCGGTGAAACCGCCGCTCGGATGGTCCTCGTGCTCGCGCTTGCTCAACGTCGTGACACGGGCTTTGACATTGGGATTCGCGCCTGCCCGGATCAGAGTGCTGACCACGTCGGCGTGACCTTGCGCCGCCGCCCACATGAGCGCCGTCTGCTGCTGATACAGATCCGCAGCATTCGCGTTCGCCCCACGGGCAAGCAGCAGTCGCACAGCGTCGATTCGCCCCGCACGCGAGGCGGCCATTAGCGGCGTCTCGCCATCGTTGTTGGCCCGCGCGAGATCGGCGCCCGCATCGAGCAGCGCCTGAATGATTGGCGTATCAGCCGTTCGACTGGCTTGAAGAAGCGGCGAAATGCCGTATCTGTTCTGCACGTTGATGGCGGCGCCCGCGGCGATGAGGGCCCGTGTCATCTCGAGATTGGAGTGGTAGACGGCCCACAGCAAAGGGGTCGACCCATCCCGGGCGGGCTCGTTCACATTCGCGCGCTTAGCAATCAGCGCGCGAACAGCGAGGATGTCGCCTTCCTTGGCTGCGTCGACAACCAGGTTCCCGGCGGCCGCCCGTCCTCGACCGTCAGGCAGGAGGATGATGAGCGACAGCAACAAAATCAGCAGCCATCCGGAATTCCGTTGGGTGCGCATCTTGGCCCGACCTCTAAGTAGTCCCGTTTGAGCAGGAGCGCCAGGACGCGACAGCGATGCCTCGTCTGAGCAGACCTCCGGGCATCGATTTCGCGACCTGGCGCGATGAGGCGGATCCTACACCCCACACTGATATGGCGGCAAGAGATATTGCAGTTCTGGGGCGTCGGCCGGAGGCCGAATCTCCAAGGTTGGCGCGTCCAAAAGCACACGCCCTAGCTGGGATCTCGAGGGGTTGGCGCGTCCAAAAAACGCGCCTTACGAGGGACCGGGGCCGCCGTCGGCGTCGGCAAGCACCCCAAAATCGACGAGACGCCGAACCGCGCGACGCTCGATGCTGACGCCCGACTTGGCTGTCGCCGCCAGTGCCTCGCGCGTCGGCCTCCCGTCGAAGAAGTGCAGGACGTCGACGAGCTGCTTCGGCACGACGAGCGGATCGTACGGCCGGTATGCCGACACTACGACATGCGCGCCGTCGGCCACTTGGATGTTGACCGGCTGGGTCCGCAGTCGCGCCGGCACGGCTTCAGACTTCAACGCGTCATAAGCCTGTTGAACCAGCGCTGCGGCGAGCGCGACCTCCGTGCCGCCCAGCCGGACCACGTCGGCCCAGCCCAAGGAGGCGACCAGTTGTGCCGACGCGCGAAAGAATTCACGCTCACGCCCCGCGTACGTACCCCAGATCTTCCGTTGGTGCGCGGCGTCCGCGGCGCCGTCCACGTCGGACGCCTTGAGCAGTCGCGGCTCGGGGGTTGCTAGGGAAACGACGTAACGGACCGCCTCGGGGCCAGGGTCGAGCTCGAGCACGCAGTGCGTGAGAAGCGATCGCTCGACGGCGCGAAGCAGATACAGGAGCGCCGTCCAGAAGGCCTGGCCGACCCCGCCGCGGACGTACTTGCAAAACCACGTCGAGCAGACTGAATTGCGATGACGCCAGATGCCGCATGAGCCCGTTTCCGTGTGGTAGTGCGGACATCGCATCGCTGTGCTGTGCCCAAAGGTCTCGATGCCGCCCCGCTCGTACAGCACGCCAAACGGTTGCGGCTGCTCGAGGCCGGCCGGCGTCGCGCCCACACCGGCGTCGATGCGTGCCTCGACCGACGCGCGGCCAGGCGCCAGCGCTGGATCACCGTCGAGCAGGATTCGACCGACGAGAAAATTCGGGAGCGTAGGGATGTAGGTGCAGCACTTGACGCGCGGGTCGAAGAATCGCCCGCTATCATGCGCAAGCCCGGCAGCGGAAGGGCCGCTCGCCGCCGCGTCGGGCAGCATCGCACAGCGGTCACACGTGGCGCCGGATTCGAGCGGGATCGGCGCTCCAAGCAGGGCTTCGATCCACGGCTGATAAAGATCCGGCAACCGGGCAGTGAGCCTCGTCACTGTATTCGATTCTCTACAGACCGGCCCCCGGCGGGTGGCCGCCTGCGCATGGCGGGCTACTTGATCTTGTAGGCGCGGCCGCCCTTGACGTTTTCTGCGCCCCCGCGTGCGGGACGCAGGTCCGCCACCTTGACCTTCTTCTTCTTCGATGTCTTCTTCGCCATCGATGCCTCCACTTTCGTTATGATTTTTCGCTTCCGGCACCCCCGATTACTTGCAGACTCGCCGATGCAGCACCCGGAGGTCAGGCCGAATTGTAGACCGGAACGTGATCGTACGCTGTCACGTCTTGCACGATGAGCTATAGCTTGGGTCGGACGCGCGTGGCGGGTTTCTTCTTCTTCGATGAGTGCGCCACGTTCACGGCCTGCCGCGCCCACTGCAGCAATGTGGACGTCGATTCGACCACCCCAATTGGCACCTCGTAGTACGACATCGTCGTTGGCTGGTCCGCGTACGGTTTGAACGGCTTCGAACCCGCCGCTTCATAGTACGACCGAGTCGAGTCGTCAACTTTGAAATAGAGCATGTCGGCCGCCACGAGACCGAAGAAGACGTCCTCGGCGTAGAGCCCGACGCCGCCGAACATCGCTTGCGCGCGCAAGCCCCGGAGGTCGGCGAGCTGGTCGAGGACGTAGTCGCGAAAGTGTGGACTGACGCGCATGACCTTGAGTGGTCCGCGCGCCGAACGTGTCCTTGCCGTCATGGCTCACCCCGAAGGGGTCCGAACTCGCGAGGCGGCGAACGGTGTTTGGTGGCCGTTTCATAGGCGGACGCGATTCGAAAGAGGGTGGGCTCGCCGAAAGGCCGACCGATGAAGTCCACGCCTACTGGCAACCGTGCCTCAATCGGCCCGACCAGTCGAGTGCCCGCACCATCGCGCGCGCGGTCCCATACTTCCTTCGTGAAGCCAGCAGGAACCGTGATCACCGGAAAGCCTTGCTGGCCGAGCAGCGACCAGCCGATCGCCGGACGGCCGTTCGCGTTCGGCTCGCGCGGTCCGTTGAGAATTGGCGCTGGGATCGAGGCCGTCGGAGACACCATCGCATCGAGCCGCTGCTCCTGCATGCACTGCAGCACGATCGTCTGAAGCGCAAACCGATGCTGCAGGCGAACGGCGGTGTCGAGCACTTGTTGGCGCTCGATGTTCTCGCGCTGCTGCTTGCGGTCCGGGAAATTTGGATCCTGATAGAAGGTCGCCTTATCGATCAGATCGGCGTTGGTCTTGATGTTCGTGTCGCCGCGCTCGCGCAGGTACTTGTTGGTCATGAACTTCGCCTCGCCCTGCGCCGGGAAGTTGCCGAGGTTGCGGAACGAAAAATCGGGCGGTACGCGCGTCGGGTCGAAGTCCAGGGCAAGTAGTGTCGCGATCTGGTCGGTCCCGGGCTGACCGGCGGGCGCCGGCGGGAACAGATTCGGACGCTGCGCCGCAAAGGCCGCGTTGTACAGCTGCGGTCCGTAGCGAGCGACGCAACGTTCGAGCAGCGCGCCGTTGGGGCCGGGGTCGACAATGGTCGCCCCGAGAGCGCGCAGATCGCTGAGTGAACGCTCGATGATCTCGATGCTCTCCTCATCAGCCTTGGCAAATAGCGCCTTGCTCATGTACTCGCGTATGACCCCAATGCGCACCCCGTCGAGTCGTCTGCTCGCGGCGACACTCGAATACGGCTGCGACGGAGTACGGCCGACAGCCAATACGGTCATCTCGTCCTTCGGGTCGTACCCCGCAATCACGTCGAGCACCTTCGCCGCGTCCTGGACGGTGCGGCAGATCGGGCCCGTGCGTGTGTTGAGCCCAGCCCCCATCATGCCGTCGCGGCTCACCAGCTCCTGCGTTGGTGCGAGTCCCACAAGGTTGTTGACTGACGCGGGCCAGCGAATCGACACGACTGTCTCTTCCGCTATCGCGCAGGTGACCAGGTTGGCCGCCACCGACGACGCAGATCCGGCGCTCGACATCCCGGGCGCCCGCTCAGTGTCGTAGGGGTTGCAGAACGTCCCACCAAACGAGCTTCGCGCCCCATCGGTGGCGTACTCGGCCATGTTGGCCTTGGCCAGGATGATCGCTCCCGCCTCCCGCAACCGCCTCACGAACGTGGCATCGTCCGGCGGTCGGTCGTTGGCGTATTGGACGTCGGCGCCCGAGGTGGTGCGCATGTCGAAGGTGTCGTACTGATCCTTGATAGCCATGACGACGCCGTGAAGCGGACCGACCAGTCGTCCGGTTTGCTTGAACTGGCGATCTCTGCGCCGCCGCCACCTCGAGCGCGTCCGGCATGTCCCGTGCGTCGTCGGTCGGGTTGGTGAGGCTTCGAGCTTTACGATCGTCGAAGCCCCACGCCTGACGGGCAGCGGGCCGGAGGTTCAACGTGGAGAGCGCATTGACCTGACCCGCGTGGGGGATGGTGGTGATGGGGCCGAGAATGCCCTGCGGCTGGTTCACGCACGTGCCGTTGTACGCCTTGACTCGCTGGAGGTACAGCTCGACCAGGCGGGTCGAGGTGATGTGTCCGCCCCGGATGGAATCCTGAATGTGCGCAATCGTGGCCTCCTCGAGATGAAACCTCCCGCGAGGCGCCTGGGACGCGCCGGCAGAGACCGTGGCCATGACAAGGGCGAGGGTGAGCGAATTCAGGGAACCTCTCATGGCATGTGCGAGGCAAGATACACCACGTCGCGTTGGCGGCAAAGATGGCCCTGAAACAGGTCGTGGGTCAGTTCAACCAGCTAACGCAACGAGCCATATTGGACGACACGCGAGGATCTCACGCAGGGAACGCAGAGGTGCGGAGGGAACGGATCCACACGGAGAAACGGAGGAACGGAGGACGAACGGAGAGAGCGCAAGGGTGGGCCGCCGGCCTTCGGCCGGCCATATGGATCGAGAGGAGTCGAGATCACAAGCATCCTCGTAGGTTCGTGGCGATGCTTGCGATCTCGATTCCTCTCGATCCATACCGCGCGTAGCGCGGGCCCACCCCTAGTGATGCCCGAATGTCGGCGCCCTCGGCTTCCTCGGCGAACCGAATTCCTCAACCGGCCCATTACCCCGAGACACGCTGGACAGGACGCCTGGATAATCCGTTGACACACAGACTCAGGCCGCCGAACATCTCCCCCACCAGTAGATTTGGAGGCCCACGATGTTGAACCGGCGCCAGTTTCTCTCGGCAGCCGCTGCAGGCGCGGCGACGTTTGCCACTGCTCCCAGAGCGTTTGCGGCGCAAGCGGCCAGATACGACTTGATTATCAGGGGCGGGCGCGTTATCGACCCGTCAGTGCGGCTCGATGCAACAGGTGACGTGGCGATTTCAGGGGGGCGAATCGCTGCCGTCGAAACCAACATCGCTGGCGAGGCAGCCGATATCATCGACGCGCGCGGCAAACTGGTCGTCCCAGGCTTGATCGACATCCACACTCATGCAGCACGCTCGGCCGAGGGGCCCGCGCTAGTGCTGCAGGACGGGGTAACGGGTTGGATCGATGCGGGATCGCAGGGCGCCGATCACATCGCGGATCCGATTGCCGTGGCGCGATCGTCGCCGCAACAAGGCCGGGTTCTCATCAACATCGGACGCGCCGGCATCCTGCCCGATGGCGACACGATGGATCTCGCCCGCGCCGACGTAGCCGCGCTGCGCGACGCGATCGCGAAGAACCGCGAATTCGTCGTCGGCATAAAAGCGCGGCTTTCGCGAGACGTCGCCGGCGCGAACGACTACGAGGTGCTCCGGCGCTCTCAGGAAGTGGCAACGTCGTTTGGTCTGCCCGTCATGATCCACATGGGACAAACGATCTCGCCGTTCTCCAAGCTTGTCCCGCTCCTGAAGCGCGGTGACATCGTCACGCATATGTTTGCGCCGCCGCCCAACAGCATCGTCGACGACAGCGGCCACATCCTGCCCGAAGTGTTGGCGGCAAGGCGTCGCGGTGTCTGGTTCGACATCGGCAACGGGCAAACCGGACACATGAGATGGGACACCATCAGCGCGATCATGAAGGCGGGCTTCTGGCCCGATACGTTTTCGACCGACTGGAACACGAACAGCCGCACGACAGGGGTGATCGACATGCCAAACTGCATGTCGAAGCTGCTTGGTTACGGCATGACCGTCAGTGAGGCGATCGCGCGGGCCACCGCGATTCCCGCGCGCACCTTTCCGCTGTTCAACGATCGTGGCACGCTCAATGTGGGCGCGCCTGCCGACGTGGCAGTGCTCGAGCTGCGGGAAGGAAACTTCGAGTTTCTCGACAACTACAAGGGCACGATCGCGGGTCGCCAGCGGTTCTTCCCGAGCGCAACCGTGCTCGGCGGCAAACGGATAGCGCGCGGCTAACGGGTTTTACGACTGAGTTAACGGAGCGGGCGGAGGCCACGGTCTTACACAGAGGAACGGAGGCACGGAGGCCCTGCCTGACGAACAGATACTCCGTTTCTTCGTTGCTCCGTGTGCTTCCGTGTGCTCCGTCCGCTCCGGTAACCCCGCGAACATCGCAGAGCGTTTGCGCAGTGGGCCGCGCGTCAACGCGCAGTCGCGTCGAGCAACTCGTAGATCCTCGTCGCGGCGATCGGCGGGATGCCGGGGGCTTGAATCGGGAGATGGTCCTTGTGCTTGGTGAGATCGACGCGCTTCGCGGCCTCCTCAGCCGACACGCCTTCCTTCTTCAACCGGCTGACCTCGCTCCAGACGTCGCGTAAGTACGCCTGAAAATAGTCGATCTTGGCCTTGTCGGTGAACGCCTCCCCGTGTCCAGGCAGCACCGTGTCGAAGTCGAGCTTCTTCAACGCGTCGAGCGAGGCGACCCACTCGCTCGGGTACGAGTCGCTCATGTTCGACAGGCCCGACGTGAGGAAGTCGCCCGTCATGACGACCTTCTCTTTGGGGAGGAACACCACGACGTCTCCACCGGTGTGCCCCCGGCCGAGGAACCGAATCTGGATCTCGCGGTCACCACGATAGAGCGACATCTGGGTCGTGAGCGTCACGTTCGGCGGTGTTGGCTTCAATTCCTTCTGCGAGGCCAGGTTGTTCTCGGTCACTTGAAGCTGGGTCTGCAACTTGGCTTTGGCGGCCGGATCAGATTCAGAAGCGATCCGTTTCCGGAGCCCGTCAATCTGCGTCGGCAATCCCGTGACGTAATTCTGATAGAGCGGCATCCCTACCGAGTTACTGAGGAGCATTCGGCGCGTGAACTCGTGGCCGATGATCTGGACACCCGGCTCGAAGATCTGATTGCCGTGCGCGTGGTCGAAGTGGAAATGGGTATTGATGACGGCGGTGACCGGCTTCTTCGTGATCTCCTTCAGCTCGTCGAGGAGCACCCACGCGGCTGCCGGCGATACGTGGTCGTCAACCACGATCGCGTCGGTGTCGTTGACAATGATCGCGGAGTTGCCGACAACGGCGAGTGCGCCCGTTCCGACCGCGTGATAGATGCCTTCCTTGACCTTGTTGAACCGGAAGGCCTTTCCCGTATGCGTGGTGCCGGCGGGTCGTCGCGACTGGGCAGCCACCGATTCCACCGATTGACGCACGGTGATGCCTACGACGAACATCAGACCAATCACGAGCGCTGCAGCCAATCGACGCATCGGTCCTCCAGAACTGCGAGTCAGAAATCTACCTTCGTCGCATCCGACAGAATCATCTCGCGATACACCGGGAGCGACCAGCCTCCCTTTTCGAGCGCGGTCAGTCGCGTCTCGACGGCCTTCACGTAACTCCTCTTATTCTTGTAAAGGGTCTTCAGCTTGTCTGGCGAAAACGCGAGTTGCGCCGTGCTGAGACCGCACATCAAGTTGGCTGCGCTCTGTCCGCCCTTGGCGATGTAGTCGGCAGCATTGGGAATCACCGGTGTGACGGCCGCCGGTCGAATCGTGTACGTCACCGTCGGCACGTCAACGTAAGTGGTCCGGATGCCGCCCCTCGGGTTACCGTTCTGGTCGAGAGCCATGTTCGAGCCGTCGTTGTGCTGATCGCGATCCAGCAGGATACGGTCCGCTCGCGGCGGTACTGTGCCAGCGTCGACCCATCTGAGCAGGTGGTCGAGCGCGACGGACATGAACGCCTGCACCGGGAACGTGCTGAGCGGCTGAACGCAGGGGTTCGGACGGAGCCGGACACTGTCTCGCGTGTCGATGTGTCCCATGCCCGAGAACTCGTACAGCCGGTATTGCTTCCCAGGCTCGTCGCCGTCCTGTCGATTCGTGATGTTTCCGCTGACTTCATGCATCGTCGGCACGTGAATCATCGGGACATCGACGTCGCGGATCATGGCACCGTTCGACATCGGCAGAAACCCGTCGTAGATCCGCTGCATGAGCGGCGTGCGGTAAACCATATGCGCCGGCAGGTAGTTGATGAGAACGCCAGCGGTCATCGACGTGCCGGCCAGCACCATGTTACGCACCGGGCCGCCGAAGAGGGTTCCGCCACGAACGAGCGCTCCGACCTGCGCGAGGATCTCGTTCGTCTGCGAGGCAGTGAGCTTGAGGGTGCGATAGCGTGCCTCGTTGAGCGCCGTGAACTGCGCGGGCGGCGTCGTGAGAATCTCGACTGCCGCGTGGCCGGATGACATCGTATAGATCGAGGTGAACTCGAATATGTGGGCGGCGCCGCTCCCGTGCATCGCCTCGGCCAGTACCAGCCCGCTGAACTTCAAGCTGTCAACCGGCTTCCGGACGACGAGACGCGTGGTGTAGGGCTCGCCGTTGGCGGTGCCCGAAACGAAATACTCACGGGCCTCATACCGGAAGGCGGCCAGCCCCTTCCCCGGCGCGAGCGACGGTGCCGAATCGAAGATCGGACCTGGGCCCGTGATCTCTGCCGACAGCGTGGGCAGCGTAACTGCCGTCGGCGCAGCGGGAAGATTCGACGGTGGTTCGGGAGGCCCGCCCGCCCGGCCTCGCCCACCACCCTGGAATTGTCCACCGACCTGTCCCGTCAGTGTGGACATGCCGATCGTCAGGGTCACCATGACGATGACCGCAATCCTGAGAATTGTCATGATCACCCCCTATGGGACGTCGGCGAGCGCCAGGATGGCAAAGGCGGTCGCAGTATCGGACATGAACAACCGCCGCCAGGGCTCGCCCTTGTCTCCCCCGTGCTCGCGGTCGTAGTTCAGCGAATGCGCCTGCCAGGCACGGCCGGGAACGTCCCCAACGGGGATCGCGCGCTGGTTCGTCTCAAGCCACCGGATACCCCTGCGGACCGCAGCATGATCCGCGGCGAGGCCGGCGCGTCTGAGTGTGTATACGACGAGACCGGTGGCATAGCCGTCTGATCGCGTCAGCAGCGACGCGTCGAGATCGCCGGGCGACTTCACGGGCGGTGCGGTCTTGCTCCACTTCCACGGTCCCATCCCCTCGAGCGACCATCCCCCATCATCGCGCTGGGCGCGTAGCAGCTCGGCAATGAGCCCGTCACGCTGGGCGTCGGTGAGCACGGCCTTCAGGCGCGTTGAAGCAAGGAGCGCCCACGTCCGGTTGTAGAGATGCTGCGCAGGGTAGTTTGTCGAGAGGTAGCCACGAAGGCGCTCCACACCGGCAGTGGCGGCCGGTCCGGTCGGCTGTCCGGGCGTCATGCCTGCGGCGAACGCCGCGAACGTGGCACCGTGATAGGCGGCCTCCACGGTTTCCCACGGTTCGAGCCCGAACTCGAGCCAGTCCCATCGACCGTCGGGACGCTGTGTTTCCCAGAGCCGAGCCAACGCCTTCTGCGTCGGCGCGCTCGGCTGCGAGAGACTCCGCGCCGCGTCTGCGCTCGCAAGAATCAGCGCATTCAACACGGCCTCGGTTCCACGCGACTCGATCTGTCTGCGCTCGTTGAAGTCGTAGAGGACCTGATGGGTGTTGTACGTCTCGACGCGCCGGATCGTTTCGTCGAGCAGCCTGGCTTCCTGGGGCGCGGGAACGCCGACACGCATCTCACGCCGAAGCACGGGCCGCGCAAGTGCGTATGCGAGCCCGGCATGACAGGACACGCACGCAGTCGTCGAGTCACCGGTCTTGAGCTTTGTGCCGTTGGCGAACCACGCGTCCATGCGAGCGTCCAGATAGGCGGCCGCGGCGGCCGGTTCCCAGGCGCGTGGTGTGGTGCGGCCGGGCGACTCTGTAAACTGCTGCGCCGCGACACCAGTCACGAGCAGCGTGCACGCCAGCGCGAGAGCAAGTTTCATCGCGCCAGAATATCCTGATTCCAGTCTGACCACTGACTCTGCGCGTACACGAGGCCCACTCCAGGAGACTCGCGGCCAAGGGCGGCTCTCTGACGCGAAAGAGCGTAGAATCACAGATCCAGGAGGCCTTCTATGAACGCTCAGCGCCGCCGTTTGGCAACTGTCGCCGCCGTTGTTCTTGCCTTGGCGTCACTCGCCTTTTCCAACGCGGCGGCGCAGACGCCATCCGCTCGACAGCCTGCCGCGCGTGCGACCGCTGCCTCCGCGGCGTCCTGGGCTCCGGGGCGAACGCCGGACGGACAGCCTGATCTGCAGGGCATCTGGCTCAACTTCGATAGCACACCGTTTGAGACTCCCGCCGCCCGGCCTGCTGCGGCATCGGGAGATGCGGCCGGCGTAGGACCCGCGAGTGAGTTCGCCGACCACAGTCACCAGGTGAGCCAGAGGCGACCCTCGATGGTGGTTGACCCGCCTGATGGCCGAGTACCGGTGATGAAGTGGGCGGAGGACAAACGCGACTACGACCTGGCACACATCCCCGACGCGCCCGAGCACGAGACGCCGTGGGTGCGCTGCATCACGCGGGGTCATCCGGCCGGCATGTTCCCCGCCGGGTACAACAACGCGTACCAGATCATCCAGATTCCCGGCTATGTCGTGATCGCCTTCGAGATGATCCACGAGACGCGCATCATCCCCATCGACGGACGCCCGCCTCTCGGCGAGAACATTCGGATGTGGAACGGCGAGCCTCGCGGCCGGTGGGAGGGCGCAACGCTCGTGGTCGAATCGACCAATTACAACAACAAGGGCTCCGTTGCGACGAGCGCGGCGACCGGCCGCATTCGCGGCATCCCTCAGACCGACGCCATGCATGTCGTCGAACGGTTCACTCGCATCGACGAAAACACCATCAACTACGTCGTCACGATTACCGATCCGAAGACCTACACGAAGCCGTGGACCGTGGCGCTGCCGCTCAACCGCGACGACACCTATCAGATGTTCGAGTATTCGTGCCACGAGGGGAACTACGCGCTACCCAATGCCTTGAGCTTCGGCCGCCTGCGCGACCGCGAGGCCGCGGCCGGCCGGTAGCCAGCGTCGCACCTCAATCCCGGCTAGGCTGGCTTCAATGATCTCGGTGTGCCTGAGGCGGGCGGGACACGACGTCGCGCGCGTCGTCGTGGGTTTGACGGTGTTCGTCTCGGGACTCGGATTCGAGACACTTGATGCGCAAGGCGAACGTGCGCTGGCACAATCGAAACCCGAGTCGAGTCAAAGGTTTGCAGATCTTCCTGGCGTTCGGCTGTGGTACAGCGACAGCGGAGGCAGCGGCGAACCGATTGTGCTCATGCATGCCATTACCGGCACCAGCGAGAGCTGGGAACCTCAGATCTCCGCGTTTTCCAAAGCCGGCTACCGTGTAATCGCGTTTGACCGGCGCGGCTGGGGGAAAAGCATCCCCAACCCGACGACAGGACCACAACCTGGCAACGCGAGCGAGGACTTGCATGCGTTAGCCGGCTATTTATCGCTCGACAGGTTTCATCTCGTCGGGGTTGCGGGCGGCGGCTTTGTGGCACTCGACTATGCCGGATGGCATCAAGACCGCCTGCGAAGTTTGATCGTCGCGGCAAGCACCGGCTCGGTGAGCGAGTCGGTGATGCAGGAGTTCACCGCACGCATCGAGATTCCAGGAATTCGAACGTTGCCGGCTCACTATCGTGAGGTCGGAGCCTCGTACCGAGGAAGCAACCCTGAAGGTACGAAGCGCTGGCTCGATATCCACGAACGCGCACAGCAAGCAGGCGCGCCGACACAACCCCTCCGATCGCCCAACACCTTCGCAAAGCTCCAGATAATCAACGTGCGCACGCTCGTGATGGCAGGCGATGCTGATCTCATCGCGCCGCCTGCACTGATGAAAGCGTGGGGACGCCACGTCAAGAATGCCAGTTGGGCGACGGTCCCGGATGCCGGGCACTCGATCGCCTGGGAACAGCCCGGCGCATTCAACGACAACGTCCTGCATTTTCTCAAACGCGACCGTCCGCTTCCGACGGTCACGGACCTTCCTTAATCGCCGCTATTTCTGCGCCGATCTCAACGTCTCGAGAATCTCAGAGTACGGCGCGTCGTACGCGTTGAGCGTCTCCACGCTCGGATACTCCTTGATGTCACCGAGGATGTGCGGCGGCGCATTCCGGTCCTTGAAGCGCGGCCAGCTTGGCAGGCCCTTGGCGTTGGGGTCGCCGGTCTTCGCGAAGTTCACCCAGTACGACGACATCATGTCGGCCATCGCCCGGTCTCTCTCCGACGCCATCGCCAGCCTGGGCGAGCTGACGTCCGGGATGACGCGCGGCGCCCACAGATTGTTGAAGGCGTACACGATTTCCGCGGCATGCGTCGCTTTCAGATCCTTACCTCCGGGCTCCACTGGCGGCTCGTGCGTGAAGTAGTACCAGTAGGCGCGTTTACCGGCCGCAGTCTGGCGCTCGGCAAAGAGGCGCATCGCCCACGCCATCGTGTCGCGGAAGGCCACGTTGCCCCCGAATATCGAGTGCTCGTCCTTGTTTGATCCGGCGATGACGTCCACAGCGTTCTGCTTGCCGTTTGCAAACGTGATCGATTGATCCTCGGGGATGATCCAACCGTCGACGATCATCCCCGCTCCCCGCAGGGTCTTCACGACCTCCTCAGTCGATCGGGCTCGCAGCTCTGCAAGCGACGGGAGTGGCGGAGGAGGAGGCGGTGGCGTGGCGGGCTGCGCCAAATCGCCGCGGCCGCGACCACCACGGCTCGCACCGGCGGCTGTCACTTGCTCGGCCTGTACACGCGACATCATCGGACCCATGCCGAGCCCCATCCACGCCCCGCTCTCGCTGATCGCACGCTGAAACAGTCCCTTTGCAACCGGCGATCCCACAAGGCCGCCAACCATGGCTGCGCCAGCCGACTCGCCGAAGATCGTCACGTTCGCGGGATCGCCGCCAAAGGCCGCGATATTGGCCTTGACCCACTGCAGGGTAGCAACACTGTCGGCGAGTGCCTGATTGCCCGACGCGTTTCTGCCCGACTCCTTCGTCAGCTCGGGATGCGAGAAGAACCCGAACGGCCCGAGCCGGTAGTTGAAGGTCACCAGCACGACGCCCTTCTTGGCGAGATTTTCACCGTCGTTGTGCTTGCTCGAGCCGCCGCCTTCTGTGAAGGCCCCGCCGAAGATCCAGACCATGACCGGTAGACGATCGCCGGGGCGATTGGCCGACGTCCAGACGTTCAGGTAGAGGCAGTCCTCACTCGTCTTCGGTGAGTCCGGCAGATCGACCGTCACGTTGTTGGGCACGCGGTTCAGTTGCGACGGCTGGACGCACACGTTGCTGAACTGGTCGGCCTTGCGCACGCCGTCCCACTTGGCTGCCGGCTGCGGCTGCTTCCAGCGAAGGTCGCCGACCGGCGACGCCGCGAACGGAATGCCCTTGAAGACGCGCACTCCGGACGGCAGCGTCACGCCTGAAATTCTTCCAGTAGCAATGGTGACGGGATCGGAGATCGACGCCGGCATTGTGACCAGCGATGCCACAACGCCCGCGGCAGTGAGGGCGAGTGCAACGCTCGTTTTCATGTGCGTCATCTGACTCTAGCGGCTCTGCTGTTGGGCAGCGCGCTCCACACGAGAGGTGTTGATGTAGTCGCCGATCGTACGATTGCCCTCGTGACAGCCGTATTCCCACCAGTCGTACGTCGGATCGAGCTTCAACGGGTAGCGGACAGTCCACGGCCGCGTGAGCACGACGGGATCTTCGGTCTTGATTTCGTAGAGCAGGAATTGATCGTTCAAACGCGTCAGACGCTCGGTGATCTTCATCTGCTCGCTGGTGGGAAAGCGGTTACCCGGCGGTGAGCCGGCTACGCCTATGTTGGTGGCCGAAGCACCCGACTTGAAATTGGCCGTCTCGATGACGAGCGTATTGCCTTCCCAGCGGCCGCGCGATTCACCCATCCACTGCTTGAATTCGGACGAGAGCCTGGGCCGGCCGTCCACGGGAATGATGCGCGATTCGTGAATCATTTCGAGGTCGAGGACAACGTAGCCGGGCGCCTGCATGATCCGCACGCCGTTGTTGTAGCGATACGGCATCATGGAGGAAGGCATGCCGCGCGTGATGCAGCGGTCCCACGAATCGAAGTCGAGATGCGAATCCCAGACCTGTTTCTCGCCGGGCAGCCCCCAGCTGCTCTTCATGAGCGCCGAAAGGCGCTTGCCCTCCGCAGTCATCTCCGGCAGGCGCCCGTTGGGGGGATCAACGATGAGCGCGGTCTGCCGCTGAGGGAACGTCGGATCGACGATGCCGGCCTGCAGCGCCTCGCCGAAGTTGCCCGCGGCGATGGCCTGCGCGTGCCGGTCGACTTGTTTGCTCGCGGCGTCCACGCGCGCCTTGTATTCGGCGTCGGTCAGGAACGCCTTGTCCGGGTCGCAGGGAGAAGCGCCGGCACGGCCACGGCCCCCCGCGCTTGCACATCGCTCGAGCGGCACGCTGCCAACAAACGAGATCGGCCACATCCCCGTGATGTCGGGATCGCCCCAGGCCGTTTTCGGGTGCACCCAGCCCTTGGGTGTTTCGATGAAGTGATTGGCTTCGCTCGGCGCTCCCGCCTGACCGCTCGTAGTGGCCGCGAACAACGCGGCGCCAAGGCCGCATAGCAATGTGTGTTTCGCCGCTCGAAGAATTAACATCCGGAAGGGTCCTAGTCTTTCAGGTCTACGTCCCAGGCTCGATTTTGAGGACCGCCCCGAAAGTCTCATCCGTCAGCGCATAAATGAAAGCATCGGGCCCCGGCTTCACTTCGCGGATCCGCTGCTTCAGTTCACCGAGCAGGATCTCGCGGCCCGTCGGCTCACCCTTCGCGTTGAACTGCACGCGCTGGATATGCTGCCCGGTGTTGTTGCGCATCCCGCCGACGAAGGCGTTCCCTTTCCAGGCCGTGAACTTGTCGCCATCGTAGAACGACAAACCTGAGATGGCGATGGCCGGCACCCAAAAGACGACGGGCTCCTCGAAGCCGGGAGCGGTGAAGCCTTCTCCCACTCTGGTGCCGTCGTAATTGCGGCCGAGCGATACGCGCGGCCAGCCGTAGTTCTTTCCCGCCTGAATCAGATTCAGCTCGTCGCCGCCCTGCGGACCCTCTTCAGTCGACCACAGCTCGTTGGTGGTCGGATTGAACGCCAGCCCGAGTGGGTTGCGGTGGCCAAGGGTGTAAATCTCCGGCTTGTAGCCGGCCTTTCCGATGAATGGATTGTCTGGTGGCACCGTGCCGTCGTCGCGAACTCTCAAGATTTTTCCAATGTGCGACGCCGGGTCCTGAGCCTTCGGTCCGTAATTGCGATCGCCGAGCGTGACGTACAGCAGACCGTTTCTATCGAAAGCGAGGCGCGAGCCGTAGCTTCCGAAGGCGGGACCTGCGCGCTGGTCGGTGCCTGGGCCCCCGTGGTAAGCGTCGGCCACGAGGATGTCTTTCGCCTCGCTCAACGTGGAGCCGCCGTCCCACCGCGCGCGAAGCACGGCGGTCGTCGCATTCCCCTCGCCTTCGCCGGGCTTCGAGTAGGTGAGGTAGATCAGACGATTCTGCGCAAACGCCGGGTGGAGTGCTACGTCGAGAAGGCCGCCGAGCCCGGTCGCCAGCATCGAGGGTAACGGACCGATCGGAGTCGGGTCGAGCGCGCCGTTGCGAATGACACGCAGGCGGCCGGGACGCTCGGTAACGAGCATGCCGCCATCCGGGAGGAACGCGATGCCCCATGGATGGTCGAGCCCCTTGGTGAGAACCGACACGTGGATACGGCCGCGGCCAGCGGGCAGATCCCAAGGGCCGGTTCCCAGAGTGTCGGTTGGGGCGGGACCACGCGCGCCTGCGCGAGCGCCCTGTACCGGCTGCGGCGCAGTACCTTGCACGGTCTGTCGGGCGGCTTCATGTGTCCCGCTTGCCATCGCAACGAACATTACGAGGCCCGCGAGCCACGATGCAGTCACCAGGCGCGAGTGCTTCTTCACGTACTCATCTCCCGCGGCGTCCGAAGAGTCTTCCCCTTACAGCTCGATTATCACATCCACGCGTGGAGGGGCGCGAGCGCCTCCCGCGTTCACCAACGCTACGGCTTCAGCTCAACCAGTTCGATCGCCACAAGATCCGGTCCCTGGATCATCGCCGCGCGCATGGTGCCCCATGGGTGAATCTCTTCGGTCACTCTTACCCCCTCGCTCTTCAGCCGGGCAATGACTGCATCCAAGTCAGGGACACTCAGAGCGAAGTGATCGACGACTTGCCCTCGGGAGCTGACGTAGGGACCGTGGCGCGGGCGAATGAGAATCGACACCATGTCGCTCACTGGTACTGTGCCGGCCGGATTGCGCACCATGCCGATCTTGTCGAAAGCCGGCCAGGTCACGTCTTCATATGGACGCCTGCAGTTGTCGGCAGTGATCGGCGCTCCCCGGCCGGGTCCGCTGGCGCTGATGCCGAGCCGGGTCGTGTACCACAGCTGCGCGCACGGCGGATCCTCATGGAACAGGTGCACGTGATTGAAGTACTCAGTCGGCGGGTAGTTGCCGGCGTTCTCTATCAGCGCACCGTCGGGCCCGCGCAAGTACTGGAATCCGCCCACGCGCGAGGGTTGCGCGCCCTGTCCCCGCAGCTCCACGAGGCGGGCCGTCGTCGGGAAAGTCCCCAAGACATCGCTCGAGATCTCGACGACCGTGTTTTCCGGATCTGCGTACATCGGCACGATGTCGAGTTTCAGTGCGTGGAACCGCTGTAGATAGGCACGCGAATCGGGCGTGTTCCAGCCGAAATGCCAGATGGCGCTCTGGGGCCCGGTCGGCGGAGGGGTGTTGACCTTCGTGAAGAGCACGTAAGGACCGTTGACAGTCTTGACGGCATCGAAGCCGTTGAACGTCGTCGTCACGGAGGTGGGGAATGCCTTGGGATAGTACTGGGCGGCGGCGGTCGGGTTCACCGAGTTCAGGTGTACGTGATGGAATCGCAGACCAGACGTCGCTGCCTGGCCAGCCGGCACTTGAGCTTGCGGCGTTCCGGGCGTCGCTGCGAGAGCACACACGACCAGAACAAGAGTAGCGAGGACGATTGCTACTGGAGGACGTCGGTGAGTCATCCGCAGAGCATACCGCCCGACGGTATGCGCGGAGTCGGAATCCTCAGTTTCGTGCGTCGGCGATACGGCCCTTAGAGAGTGTTCCTTCCACGATTGCCTTCGAACTGTTTGAGCCAGCTTTCGCTCATCGGGGACACATCGATGCGGCGTCCGTGAAGCTTGGTCATCTCCAAGAAGCGGTCGCGCACAACCTGCGCGAACTGGTGAGAGACCGCAAACGCCAATTCGGCGAACGACTGAAGCGACGAGGCCGGATCATCGAACTCGAACGGGCGGGAACGGCTGGCCTCTGAAAATCTTCTTTGTATTGAGTCCATAAACGCCTGCTCCAATGGCCCAGGTAGGGCCGGCAACCGGCTGAGCTTTCTCCCAGGCCCGTCGCCAACCACTCTCGTCTCTGTACATCGGTCAGTCGGCAGATTGGTAGTAGTCGTCGAGTAGCTGAAACTTCACCAGCAGGAAAGACAGACCATGGACACGGACGAGCCAAAGCTCGTGGAAACCTCGCAGGTGCCGGGCGGGATCTGCCCGAATGGATGCGCTTGATTATGGAAGCCCAGTGGTTCGGGTAGCTCTGAGTAGCTCTCTAGCTCTCGCACGCCACACGGTTGCCGCTGACTTTGACGCCGAACTGATTTTGTCCTGCCAAGCGTCCGCCGTCGGCGGACATCGTGAGCTGATCCACTGGAGGGTCGTTCGGCCAGGAGACCGTAAACGCCGAGCCTCCGCTTCCTGACCAGCGACCTTTCAAGGGGCCGAGCACGATCGAACCATCGTCGCCAAACGTCGCCAGCCCCCCGTTCCACTGCCACACGCCGGCCAGATCTTGCGTTCCGCGCGATCCGAACGACACGCGCTGCCCGCTCGAGGGCAACCCGAAATTGTTGCTGCCGGTCGCGGATCTTCCGTCCGGGCCCAGCACGACGGATTCGACGATCATCGGCCAGTGCAGGGAATAGCGGTTGCCTCCGTCGGCCCGCCAACGTGCGCTAAAGGGGGTGCCCGAAATCCTCCCATCGGACTCCATCCGCAATTTGCCGCTGTTGAACCAGACCCAGCACCCCACGATGCCGGTCCGCGACGCGTCGGTTGCTGGTCGGACGTTCTGACGCGGTGGAACGGCGTCCTCTGGCGTTGGCACCGCGTTGCCGCCGCCAACCACCTGCGGCGAGGGTGAAACGCTGGCTTCGGGAACAGTCGTTCCCCCACTTCCATTTGATGCGCCTGATCCCCGCAAGAACCAGAAGCCGCCGCCGAGCAAAACCACCAGCATCGCGGCCGCGCCGGCATACAACCCAACCGCCGTTCGGCCAGGGGGAGGCGACTGTGGCTGTGAGGGGATCGGGAGAGGAGGGCGGGCGGGAGTCGTTCCTAACAGCCGCTCGACCGCGTCGGCGAGTCGCGCCAGATGACCATCGAGGGGCGGCGTGAGCGCGTCGAGCCAATGGACGGAGCCGATGAAGTAATCGAGTGCTCCGGTCGGCATGACATCCTCGATACGAAGCGGCACGACAGGAACGCCGTTGCTAACAGCGCGCTCCACCTCCTTCGAGACGTGCTCCGACAGATTGGCGTGATTGGAGAAAACGAGGACCAGCACCCGGCACTGGCGGATCGCATTGCTGATGGCCTCGCCGTAGGACTGACCCGGGAGAACATCGCGAGGGGCGATCCAACACCGGACCCCCCGGGCCTCGAGCCGCGCGCACGCCGCATCTGCCACCAGTTTGTCCTGGTGTCCATAACTGATGAACGCCTGATGCGCCATTCTGATCCAGAGTACGGAGACATTGTAGTCCCGGTGTCAGAGAATCCCGATCGGAACGCGCTCGAAGCGGACAAACCCAGCCCGGATCGACGCTGGACTGACACGTCAGGTCCTGACGTCGGCGCTATCGGCGGGTGCTGTCTTCGATGAGTACGATGATCGCTGCATCGGGCGGGCCGGTCAGCGTGGCCGTCAGGTGGTTCTCGGTGAGCAGTTCGGGCAAAACCGTGGTCGTGAACTCCGTTCCAGCGTTGACCTGATCGGATGCGAGGATCTCGATGTCGTTGACGCGAATGGACGCACCGGTCACGCGGTGCTTGCCGACGCGGTCGCCGTTGATGACCCGAAGGGTATACGGGGCGGACGAGTCTCGCACGAGCCTAAACGGCCTCACGTTTCCAACCGGATCGACATCGGCGCGGAACCCCATGACCGCGAGAATCGACTTCTCCACTTCAAACCCGGATGGACTCAGCCGGTACACCAACGCCGGATAGATGAGCCGCTGACCTGGTGCGAACCGGTCGATGCCCCCGGCGGCAATCACCCGCAGGGAGCCGCTGTGTGCAAGGTCGTAGACGGCCGGGCTCAGCAGTCTCGACGACTCGCGGCCGCTCTCCGACTGTGTCGGCGTCAGGTTCGCGAGAGCGGAACCGTTCCACTTGAGCACCCATCCGGCAGACGCCCGCACGCCGAAGAAGTTGATGATTGCTTCCGCCTGTCCGTCGAAGTCCACGTCGTGCATTCGGATTCCGCACTGCGTGCCTGGGAGCAGCCAGGTGGCGGGGTTGTCGAACACGACCTCGAACGCGCCAGCACCGTTTCGCCGCAACACGCGCACGGCCCCGTTCGACCGGTCCGTGTATGCCGCAATGAGCACCGCAGGTTCGTTCATCGGGGTGGTGGCGAGGACCTGGTAGCACGAGTGCTGTTCGGAGGCGTCGGCCGGCTTCAGGCGATCGCGCGGATAGAACTGGTCCACGACCTGCTGGAGGTCGGCGTTCTGGACCTCGGCTCGCAGGTCCCGCGGAATCGGCGCCGTCGCGAATAGGAGTACGGCCACCGCAGAGATGTATCTCACGGCGGTCAGTATACGTGTGCGCTTTGCCAACGTGTTTCGCGGTCATCCCCTGTACACTGAGGTTCGCGTTCTTGCCTATCAGGTTCTCTGCCGAGGCTGATGGACTTATCCACACCAACAAGCGTCGTGCCCGGCTCACCACTGGGGCGCTCCGATCTCCGCCCGCGCGACACGCCGGTTCGATCGTGCGTTCTATACGGGCATGGCGGTCGCGGCGGCGATTGCGGTCCTCGTCGGCTTCGCGCCGACATACTATCTACGACCTCGCTTCGTCCCCTCGCCGCTGCCGTTCTACCTCCACGTTCACGGGCTGATCTTCAGCACCTGGATCGCATTCTTCCTCGCGCAGGCGACGCTCGTCGCGGCGCGGCGAACGGATGTTCATCGCAAGCTGGGGTGGATCGGGGCGGGGCTGGCCGCGCTCATGGTGGTCGTTGGCACGAGCGCGGGCATCCTGTCAGGTCAGCGTGACGTCGCCGCAGGGCAGGAGGATGCCGCGCTGGCGTTCCTGACGGTCCCGCTTTTCTCAATGGTTGTGTTCCTGGCACTGGTGGCAGCCGCGGTCTCCCTTCGGCGTCAGACAGAAACGCACAAGCGGCTGATGCTCCTCGCTACCATCAGCCTTCTGGACGCCCCGTTGGCGCGCTGGCCGGGAGGCCCGTCTCTCTTTCAAGTCTACGTGCTCATGGACCTGCTCATCGTGGCGGGCGTCCTTTACGACGTCGTCACGAGGCGGCGAGTGAACCCGGCGTACCTATGGGGCGGGGTGCTCATCGTCGGGGGGCAGTGGCTGCGTGAGATTGTCGGCCAGACGGACACCTGGCACTCGATCGCTCGAGCCATACTGACGTAAGTCAGCCGGCGGCCACACCCGCCCCGTGTCGGCTGTCCTCTGGATTGGGGGAAGGAATGGTCGGTAGCCGTTTCAGGCTGTTTGCAGTCCACGCGATCGTTCTTACGACCGTGGCCGCCAATGGATGGGCACAGGAGGCTCCGCAGAGTTTCGAGTCCCAGAATAATCTGCTCTCCCAGAAACAATTCCTTCAAGCGCGGTCAGCGTTCGACGAGGTTCGGCCCCCCGCAGCCGGGCTTGGCATCCATTTCAACGAAACCTCCTGCGCCGGCTGCCATGTCGCGGCACGTGCCAAGGGTCTGCCCGGAGGAAGTGGTCCGATAACGGAGATCCGCGCAGGCTATCTCGCCGGAAACAGCGAATTCATTCCCGCGCCTGGCGGGACGCTGATAACGACCCGGGCAGTGGGTAACGCAACTCCGGAAGTGAAGGCTCTATCGAACAGCCAGAATATTCGCGACCGATTTATTACCCCATCACTGTTCGGCGCGGGATTCGTGGAATGCCTCGCCGACGACGTGCTGCGGCGGCTCGCGCGGGACCAGGCCGGCGACAGCGACGGACGAATTCGGGGACTCATCCGGGAAGTCCCCATTTTGGAGGCACCGGGCAAGACGGCGGTCGGGAGGTTCGGTTGGGCCGCGCAGCATGCGAGCCTGCTCTCTTTCGCCGCGAACGCCTACAGAGACGAAATGGGCATCACATCCCGTCTGGCACTCAACGACAATACGCTGCTCGGAGATCCGGTGGACGACGGTGTCGCTGACCCCGAAGACGCCGGAGGACAATTCGGCGAGGATGTGGAGTTGTTTGCGAACTTCATGCGCGCGTTGTCGGCTCCGCCCCGGCTACTGCCCGTTGATCAGAAAGAACGCAAAGAGGTCGAGGAAGGATTCAAGGTATTCAAGTCCGCTGGCTGCGCCGCCTGCCACGTGCCGGAGCTTGTCACGGCGAGCGCGGGTACATGGGTTAACGGCAGAACCTTTCGCGTGCCGAAGGCTCTGGGGAACAAGAAATTTCACCCATACGGCGACTTCCTTTTGCATGACATCGGGACTGGGCCAACCATCCTGCGCGAAGGGATGCCGCCGGAGGCCAGAGGAAGGATTCGCACGGCGGCTCTCTGGGGTATGGGGACGCGGCTAGCCAATGGCGAGCCTCTGCTCCACGATGGCGGCGCGCGTAGCCTGGAGGACGCTATTCAACGACACAAGAACAGCGCTGCCCGCGAAGCCGAGAGGTTTCAGCGCCTGCGCGAGAGGGAAAGAACCAGGCTCCTGAAATTCCTGCGGAGTCTCTAACGGAGACGCGACCCGGCGGGATTTCGCGCACCTGCTCTTCAGACTTCGCTCGCCGGCGCCGGGACTGGCTGGCGAAGGATCGTGATCTTTTGCCAGATCTTGCGCGACAGACCAATCGTCAGCGCTTCGATCTCGTTGACTGCCTCGATGATCACGGGATCTCGCACGTTCTGCATATAGAGCGCCGCGAGCTTACTGGTGATCGAGAGCATCTCGCTGCAGTAGTCGAGATATCGAACCAGCTCGAACTCAGTCATGTTATGGGCCTGAGACGAGGCTGTCGAGATGTAGCCCCTGCCGATCGTCGTGGGGTCCTTCGTCAGCTGGTGCATGTCAACGACGTGGGCGATCGAGCGCAGTTCGTGAAGGTCTCTCAGTACCGCACGTCGCCGCCACACTGCTTCAAGGTTGATCAAGAACCAGCTCGCGGCTCCCGCGAGCGCGACGGTATTGACGGCGGCTTCTATTCCCTGAATGGCATTGAACGCCTCCACGGTCACCGTCATCTGTCGCAGGCTATTGGCAAACATTGCCAGCCCGACGATGCCTACGGCAATGGCGATGGCCACACCACCGCGGAGCCACAGGTTTGGCCGCGCCACCCAGGCAAGGCGTTCGCGGTCTTCGCGCGCGATGGAATGGAGTTGTGCGCAGAGCTTCGATAGCCCTCGACCGGGGAAACGCTCGTCTATGCGCTTCTGCAGCCTGACGATGGTCTCGTCGATCTTGTCGGCATTCAGCGCGGGATTAGGCATGGTGGTCGGGAACGGGGACAACGGTACGGGCAACATCCAGGCGCGTGACGCGGCAGGCCTACTTCGGCTCATCGTCAGGCGACCGGAGTTCGACCGTCCGCTCCTCTTCGACGGCAGCCACACCTCGAATGCCCCGAATGCGGGCGACGTCGGCGTCTTCGGCGCGTCCGAGAATCACGCCGATCGCATCGAGTTGCTGCGACACGTCGAAGCCCGCCTCTCGAAGTCGTTCCGCGAGCTCGCGAATCGAGACTCCTGTGTCGTCATCGACCGTGATGGTGTAGTTCCTGATGCTCATGCGACGCAGCTACCGCGGCGCCTGGACGAGCCCTGCACCCATGTCAGCGGGGTCGAGCTCGAGACGTTTGGCATTGTTCAGCATGAGTTGCCAGATCTCTCGGGCCGTGGCGTTCGGGTTGGCTTCGACGTAGAGGGCGGCGATGCCGGCGACGTGTGGGCACGCCATGCTCGTCCCGCTCATCTTCTGGTGGGCGGCAGGCATCGGTGCGGCGGAATAGACCTTCACTCCAGGAGCGACGAGGTCCACGCCGCCACCGTTAGGTTCCATCCCACGTGTCGAGAAGGGCGCGATTCGCATGGCGGAATCGACGGCTCCCACCGCCATGATGGAAGGGCAACTGGCAGGGTGACCGACGGGGTTGATGACGTCCTTGTCTCGCTCGCTTTCGTTGCCGGCCGCCGCGATGATGATCGTGTTTTGCGCTAGCGCGCGTTGGGCCACGGTTTCGTACACCTCAGAATGCGGTTCCCCCCGCTGAGCGCGCCAGCCGAGCGACATCGAGATGACGCGGCATCGGTTCGTGATCGCCCAGTTGATGCCGGCCAGGATGTTCCCGTCGGCACCACGGCCATTATTGCCCATGACCTTCCCGACGTAGATTTCAGCCCCTGAGGCGATACCGTACCGTGGAAGCGAGGGTGGTTGCGCGGGCCCGAGCGCGGTCCCAATGCAGTGCGTGCCGTGGTCGTTGCCATCTTGCGCTGTTTCCCCGTCGACGAAGGACTGACTGACGACTGAGCGTCCTGAGAAGTCCGGGTGATTGAGGTCGAGTCCCGTATCGAGCACGGCCACGCGAACACCCCTACCGGTCTTCGACGACTCGATGGCCCCGATGCTCGCCAAGCCCCACGTTCGCGCCGTCTCGTCGATCTCCTCGAAAATGCGCATGAGTGACGGTGCCGCGAGCGAGCACACGAAGTTGTCGATGCCCCTGGGACCGAGGGGGCTGAGAACGGTAGGAATCTCCATTGGTGGGGTGTCGCGGCGTGGCACCTGAAAGAGGTAGACAACGCGCTCGCGCTCCACGGCCAAAAGCTCGCCGGCACCGGTCGGACTCATCATCGGCGCGAGCTGACTCGGCGCAGACGCCGTGACAGCAACGCCGAGTCGTTCCAAGTAGATGCCGTCGGCCCCGCCGAACCTCCCCATGTCCACAGTGCCTCGAGGAAAGTCCGAGGAGGAGGCCACCGTGAGGCCGGCTTTGTCACGAAGCATTCTTGGCAACCCTGTGTCGTTGGCCTGCCGGCCGAGCACCAGGTATCGTCCCGTGAACTGTGTTTGCGCCGGCACCCTCGGTGGTTGGTCGCCGCGCCTGAAGCCATTCGCCATTGCGTTCTCTCCCTACACCACGCCTCGTCCGCCGCATTTGGGACAAGGCCATTGCCGCAGCTACTGCAGCCCTTTCCGCCACAGCCCCAGCAGACTCGCCGTCCCGAGCAACTCGGGCAGACGTCGAGAGCGTCAACATTCGGGGGTAGTGCGCCTTGACCTCGCCCCATCATGTCTTTGATCCGCTTCGATGCGTCGGCCAAGTCGCGGTGCAGATCGCCACGGATCTCCTCCCGCATCTTGGCGGCCAGGTCGGCCAACCGTTCCGGTTGAGCAGCCGCCGCAGCCATGGGCGCAGGCCGCTCTGCGGGACGGAACCCTGTCCTCGATGTCTCGCTGTCGGGTTTCGGCACTTCCTTCTTCGTGATGAACCACATGCGCGGCGAGTCGTCCGGCGTGATGACTTTCATCATGTCGAACGAGATTGTGCAGTGGCCCCTGTCACCCCATTGATCTCCCCAGCAGTTCCGGACGAGGAATGTCTTCGCGATCTTGTCATAACCGACGACGACCATCGCGTGGTTCACCCACTCGGTCGGCTTTTTAAGTTCCTCTGCGGTTGGTGCCGGCATGACGCCACTCGCCCACCCGGCCTCACGTAGGCATCGAAGAGGAAGGGTGCACACGAAAGGCACGGGGTATTGAAGGGCAAGTGCCTCAATGACGTCCAGAGGGTTCTTGCCTTGAACGACCGAGAACTTTTTAGCTTCTTCGTAGGCTTGCGCCGATGGCTTCGTCGCCACCTTCGCGACATCCACCGGCCAGGAGGAGTTCAGGCATGCGCCGTACGTCGAGATGGCTTTCATTGCCGCCGGCATAGTGATGCCAATGTTCGAGTTTTCCTTCCCCGATGAAAGGCGCGCATTGTAGTAGATGAACATCGTGCTGAGATTGGTCGGTTCCTCGCCCATCCGGCCACAGTGATATTCGAGGGCCGTTGCCGCTGCGCTCGCGGCCGATGCTAAGACCTCGCCGAGATTTTCAATCGGCCAGAGAAAGCGGCGCATGTCAACTTTGTCGGGTGTCGTAACGCGAACATCATTCGAGGGTGCCATCGGGACTCCAGTCGGTAGGTCGGTGGCGGCGCCAGGGCTGCGCCTAGTCCTTCAGCCAGGTCTCCGTTTGCACCCGACCCCCGCCGGCAAACGGGCGTTGACCTTTGAAGCCCATGAACATGCCATCATTCATGTCGAAGAAGTAGGTCGTGCTCTCGAGCGGGCCCTCCTCGAAGATCGTGGCGTAGTCGCCGTCGATGCCAGTGAAGGTCATCTTGAAGCCGGTGCTCGGGTCCTCATCGATGAGCTGATCCGGCCGTAGCTCTTTCAGCGCAGCCGGAGCGATCCACAGCGGATAGAGCATTGCCGCCGCACACACGAGCTCCCAGGCGTTTCGTTCCTCTGGATATCCGAAGCCCGAACTGGTGACGCTCCTGACGTTGGCAAAGAAGCTGCCGACTGAGAGCGTTTCGAAGTCGGCGAAGATGGTCACAGCCTGTCGCAGCACCGTCCCCGACAGATCGATCACGTTGCCGCCCTCGAACGTGAGGCCTGGTATCTCATCGACCCAGGCGGGCGCGGCGTGATGAGCCCACGGAATCTGGAGCTCACGTCTCGAGCGATAGGTCAGCTCCTCGTGAGTGACACCTCCGTTGAGCGTGGCGTCTTGCCGGAGCAGGAAACCAGAATCGAGATCGTAGACGGTCGTGCTGGAACCTTGCCACGTTTCCTGGGAGATCTGGACGGAGTTGAACGTGGACCCGTCCGCGTCGAATGCGCCACGCTCGACTTGCACTCTCTCCGCTTGCGCCGGGGCCTGTTCTCCCGACACCAGTTGCAGGAGTGAAGGGTGAACCCAGAAGATTCCTGCGCTCACCTCATCTCCAACGACAGCTCCGGAACCACTCGACACGGCCTGCGAAAAAATCGAATTGGCGATCAGGAACCGGCGAACGTCGATGCAGACGAGCCCCTCTCGCGCGATATTGACATTCGCGTTGACATATCCGGTTCCAATTCCTCCCGCACCTCCGAACATCGAGTTCGTTCCGAAATAGGAAACGGTGACCCCTGCTTTCAAGGAAGACGGGAGGAGTGCCGGCAGTGACGTCCCTTCAGGAAGTGCCAGCTCAGGACGCCCGGCTGTCATCGGGATTGTTCTAATCGAGGCTGCCTGGCGCACCCTCACCGCTGTTCTGCGCGCTGGCGCCTGCGGCCCCGGATTGACCGGCGGACGCGGAGTGGCGAGACCGGCTTCTATTTGCGCTCGAATTTCGGCACGCAGCTTTGCGGCAAGGGATGCAGTCGTCGGGTTGTCGGCCATGTCGTCGGCGGTTCGGTGGTGCGTGGTATTCTCGGCGACCCCCTGAGGCAAATCAACAGTGACCGCCATCCGCCACGCGGGCCCCCCGGCGGCCCAACACCCGCGGGGTCTGACGGTCGAGCCAGCATAGAATCTGGCGATGCTTTCAACCATGGTCTGGACGAATCACCGAGGATCCCCCGCATGAAGCCGACCGCCCTCCCTCCGGTTCCGTTTCCACCAGAAAACATCAACCAGATTCTCGACATCGTGACTTGGGGACTCGTGATCTTTGGCGTCGCCTGGCTCGTCACGAGTGTCCTCGGAGCCATGAATCGGCGTGCCTACAACCTGACGCATGCCGAATCGGGAGGATCCAAGAAGATCGAGCCTGACTTTCTCAAGGTCGACAAAGCGAAGCGAGAGGCTGCCATTGCCCGGGGGGAGCGGTATGACGAGCAACTGGCCAAACGCGAAGCTCCAGCGCGTCCCGCGAACCCTGTCTCCGCCGCGGGCACGTGGTCACGAATTGCCGCCTCGGCAACGGCTCTCATCGGCGTCGTCTTCACCGCGGTGACGACGATGCAACGAGTCGGCGTCACGGACGAGGCCGTGCGGGATCTGGGCAACTGGGAAAAGCTCAAGACCATCATCAGCCAGCACCAGATGGGCGCCGTCTTGTGCCTCGCGGTCATCGCCTCGAACGTCTACATCGTCGTCAGGAAAATGCAAAAGTCCGGCGGAGAATAACGGAGACTCTTCATGGCCCCCAACCACATCACCCTGAGTGACGACAACCTGCTCGCCGAATACGTGGAGCTCGATCGGTTCAAAGGCGTGCTGGAACAGCGCATCGCTATTGGCCCCGACACGCTCGCAATGCTCATCAAGGATGGTGCGATTGCCGAAGCGTCGGCCGGTGCGCACTTCGCCATCGGCGGGGTGTGGCGCACGATCAAGGACGCCATCGGCGGCAAACACGCCATTCGCTTGCTCATCGCGGACTTGAAGCCGTTTCAGCTCAGCACGTCGGCTACGTCGCTCACGAAGGACAACGTGCCCATCACCTGCGAGTTCACCGTTGACTTGCAAGTGAACCCCGAGAAGCCGGCCAACGTGCTCGGTCTCGTGAAAGCGCACGGCAAGCTCACGAAGGACAGCGTGCTCGAGCGGCTCAAGCCCAACATCGGCGAGCGCGTGCTGAATGCCACCGTGCGACGAGTTGACGCCATGGAGTTGCGGGGCAACAACGGCCTGCAGGACAAGGTCCAGGCCGACACCATGAGGGAGGTCGAGCGCGTTGCCAGCGATGTTGGCCTGATTGCCAGGTCTGTCTCGGTCGCTTGGGGTTTCAACGACGAGGAAAAAGCCGCGATCCTCAAGCGCCAGCAGGAACGCGAGCAGGAGGCGCTCGAGCGCGAGTTCAAGACGCTCACACGCACCGTCGAGCGCGAAACCGAAACGACGGTCATGCGACTCGAGGCCGATCTCACGATCGAGAAAGCGAAGGTGACGACCGAGGATGACCTTCGTCGCTTGATCCTGTCCAACGAGCTCAACTTCGTCGACGCGCGCGAGACCGGCATCCGAATCCAGCAAATGAAGGTGCTGGAGCATGAGCTGCATCTCAACCGCACGCAGCGACTCGACGGGCTCAAGGCACAACTCGAGGCCGAGCAGCACGCCATCGAGATGGTGCGAACGGGTGGCTTGAAGCGCGCAGCGGAGCACGACATCCAGCTCAAAGACCGCCTTCACGACATCGATCTCGACAAGGTTGGCGGACAACGACGGGACGTTGCGCGTGAGATCGAGCTCAAGGACCGGAAACACGAAGTCGATCTCGACAAGGTTGGCGGCGAACGACGAGACGTCGCACGTGAGATCGAGCTCAAGGACCGGCGTCACGACGTGGACGTTACGAAGGTCGGCGGTGAACGGCGGGACGCCGAGCTCGATATCGCCAAGCGGGAGCGGTTCCACACGCTCGAAGTCACCCGCATCAACGCCGACATCCGACTCGTCGAGCGTTCGACCGAAGACTCGGATACCAAACAGCGCCTCGCCCTGAAGAAGCTGGAGGAGCTGCAGAACCTCGAGATTGCCCGACTAGCCCAGGGTGATCGCCTCTCGACGATGAAAGGTCTGCAAGACCTCGAGCTCGGCGCCGAGGGGACACGCCTTGACAACACCATCAGGGGCGGCGACGCCGACCATCGTCGTCGCATGGAAGCCGCCCAGCAGGCAAGCCAGGCCGAGCTCGAAAAGATCAGAATTCTCACCAGTGGCTCACCAGAGCAGATCCTCGCGATCAACGCCGGCCTCTCGGCCGCAGTCGCCAACGTCCTCGTGGAACAGGCCAAAGCGAAAGCCGCCGAGGGCACCGATCGGATGGCGCTCATGCGGGAGATGATTCAACAGGCCGTCGATGGCCGCATCGCGTCTGAGGCCCAGGCGAAGCACTTTTTTGACCAGGGCATTCAAGGCGCCACCGGCGTGGCCCAGGGTGTTGCCGCCGCTATCGGCGGCGGCAAGGCGGCGGCGCCAACAAAAGGTGACGCCCCCGCGACGACCGCCGAGTGCCCAGGCTGCCACCGCAACATTCCGGTCACTGACCGTCACTGCCGGTACTGCGGACGGCAGATGAGGCAGTAAGCGGATGAACTGGCAACCCTACAAAGAGTGCTGTGTCCCGTTCGCCGCCAGCGTAGCGAGCGACGTCGGGTACTGCGGAACGTGTGGGCACGTCCTGATGCGGTGCGTGGCATTCGCCGAGTGCGCGAGCCTGGTCACTCCGACCCAGCCGTGTCCATCATGCGTCGCGCCGGTCCTCATGATCGACTCGGGCGCGGTGATCACCGCCAAGGCGGGCGAGCGGATGTCGGTGCCGCTCCTCCTACGCAACACGAGCACGTCCGGACGGACGTTATGGCTCAAGCGGATCGCGAAGCGCGACGGCATGGCGGAAGAGCAGATCACACTTCCCTGGGACCAGCTAGATGCTTTCACAAAGCCGCGTCCCATTTCGCTCGACACGCCACCGATGGTCGACGGCGGTACGTACACGTTGAACGTCATTCTCGTACTCGCCACGCGGTACAAGAGCATTGAAGAGGAGTACACGTTCGCCGCGGCCGTTTCGATCAAGGTCGCGACATCCGATGCCGGCCCGCAGAGCGTGAGTGTCACCGTCAGCGGAGCATCAGAGGGGACGGCCGCAGGCCACAACGTCATTGCCAACATACGAGCCGATCGGGCCGCTGAGATGGCCGCCGCGGCGCTCGAGAACCAGAAGATCCTCCCTCTCGAACGTGCTGAGCGTTACGAGTTGGAACAGGGTATCCGGGGCTATCGAAACTTAGGGTTGCGTGTTCTTCGCCACGTGGAGTTCGCATTCTCGGGGTTCAGCGCGGACGAGACGCCGCCCGCGAGCGCAGCACTTGTGCCACGGGGGCGGATGCTTTTTGGGCGCAACTCGCGAACGCCGGATCCCTCCGCCAAGGCCTACCCGAACGACGTCTGCTTGCGTGCGTATGAGGCCAAAACGAAAAAAGTGGACGAGCCGGCCACGATGGCCATCTCGCGTCATCACTTCGAGTTCGTGGTCGTCAACGACCGCCTCTGCGTGCACGCGACGGCCACTGGCGGGATGCAGGTGAACGCAGCAGATCTGACGTCCGGTCAGGTCTTCCCTATCGTGCCCGGTGACCGCATCATCCCCATCCCTGGCCGAGGCGACAAGCTCACGCTCCGCGTAGGCTTCACGAACACAATCCGGGTCGTCGACCGAATCGATGTCAGCCGCACCCCGGCCGTGACGTAGGACCCCCACATGTCCACCATGACCTGCGCAAATTGCCGAGAGCCGTTGCCCGCTGATGCCGTGTTTTGTCCCAACTGCAATACCAAGGTCTCGCCGTCACCTGCCAGCGCTCAAGAGCCCAATCGGGCGCGGGCGAATGCCACGTTCAGCGGCCTGGACACGATTGCACCAATGCGGCAACGCGTGACCGCCACGCTCGAGGCGGGCTCCCTCTTCGCGGAACGCTACGAGGTTGTTCGCAACATTGCCTCGGGCGGGATGGGTGTGGTCTACCTGGCGAAGGACACCCACACCGGCCAAGAGCTGGTCCTGAAGCTCATTCACCCCGACCTGGTCGATGGCGAGGACGCGGTGAAGCGCCTGATGGCCGAAGGCCTGACGGCTCGGCAGATCCGGCATCCGAAGATCGTCGCGGTATTCGACGTCTCGCAGTACAACGGGCAGCCGTATTTCACGATGGAGCACGTGCGTGGCGGAACGCTTCGATCGTGGATGACCACTCAAAAGGCGAGCGGTACGGACGTGCCCCTTGCCACGGCGGCAGGCCTCATCAAGTCGATGCTCGCCGGCATCGCCGAGGCCCACCGTATGGGCATCGTCCATCGCGACCTGAAACCCGAGAACGTGCTGCTCGTCGGCAAGCCAGACGAAAGCGACTTCGACCTGAAGATCCTCGACTTCGGGATCGCGAAGGCCGTCAACGCCCCGCGTTCTGCCTCCGAGGGCAGCGGCCCGATGGGCACGCGACTGTATATGGCGCCCGAACAGATGATCTCGGCGGAAGCCGTCGGACCGCCGGCAGACATCTACTCGCTCTCGGTGATGTTCTACGAGTTGCTGATGGAGGCTTCGCCGCAGGCGCGGTGGGAGCCGGTCAGCAAGAGCCGTCCAGAGGTCCCCAAGGCGATCGACGATCTCATCGAGAAAGGACTCTCGGTTCGTCCGCGAAGCCGGTATCCCTCCGCCGCCGAGTTTGAAAAGGCTCTCGACGCCGCAATGAGCCCGAGTCCGAAGCCAGAGCCGCCACCACCACCACCACCACCGCCGACAGACGATCCATTCAAGCGTCCCTTCACTCCCGATCCGCCGCAGCCGCCACCGCAACCGCCGCCACAGCCTCCACCTCAGCCACCGCCACAACCGCCACCACAACCACCAGAGCCGCCGCCACCGCCGCCAGCCCCGGAGCCCCCGCCGGTACGGAGAGGCGTCTGGGCGAACCTGTCACCCAAAGCCAGGATGTGGGTCTACGGCATCGCCGCATTCATCGTTGTCGGGATCATCGGCAACATGATTCAAGACCCGCCGCGAGACTCGGACGGAGACGGCACGATCGACGCTGCTGACGCGTGCCCAACAGTGACCGGTCCCGCCACCAACGGCGGCTGTCCCCTGACTCCTCCACCGCCAGCGGACTCGGATGGCGACGGCATTATCGACACCGCTGACGCGTGCCCAACAGAGGCTGCCCCCAATACCAACAACGGCTGTCTCCCCAGGCGCCAGCAAGCGGATTCAGATCGCGACGGCGTCATCGACACGGCTGACTCGTGCCCAAAACAGCCCGGTCCTCGCAGCAATGACGGTTGTCCCGAAAGAGAACAGGACCGCACGGAGCGATGGCGTGACGATGCGGGGAACGTGTACCTGGTTGAGCGCGACGGCCCGAACTTCGAGGGAGCCGCCGACAACGTCAGAGTCAACGGCGTCAACTACGGGCACGTTGACATGCAGGGCGTGGTGTCGCCGGCTGGCGGGAACATCATGATGTCGAATCAGAGGGGCATCGTGTACCAGAGTCCCATCGGCGCATCGGGCCCCGGGCAAGACCCACGAACGACCGACGCGGTCTTCGGCACTATGCGCTTCCACATCGACCACTAACGTCAAGGGTGCCGATCGCTGACCAACGGAGTCGAGGATGCTGTGTTACAAGTGTCGGAAAGGCTTACCTGCAAGAGCCAGAGTGTGTCCGTCGTGCGGGCAATCGGTGTACACCACCGCCAACTCACCTGGCGCGAGCCATGGGCGAAGGCTCGATGGCTGCCTGGCCGAGACGCCGTCACCCAAGGACTTCACGGCGGTTCCAAACGTCTCATCCCTTCCGCCGCGAGTGGATCTGCGGCCCGGCTGTTCGCCGATCGAAGACCAGGGTCAGGTCGGTAGCTGCACCGCCAACGCTATTGTCGGCGCGGTCGAGTTCAAGCGCTGGAAGCAAGGCCGTCAGGAAGACCTGAGCCGACTATTCGTCTACTTCAACGCACGCAAGATGAGCGGTTCGGAGAGCGAAGACTGTGGGGCGAGAATCGCGCACGGGATGGCGGCATTCCTTGCACACGGCGCCCCGCCGGAAAGCGCGTGGCCGTACGACCCTGCGCGCGTGAACACAATGCCTGACCAGGCCGCATACGATTCAGCCACGGCGAACACTGAGATCGAGTACGCGCGCATTGGCGACATCGAGCACATCAAGGGGGCGCTCGCACGCCAACAGCCGGTCGTTTTTTCCATCAGCCTGCCCATGAGATGTTTCGAAGAGGCAGGCTCGAGTGGTGTGGTTCCGACCCCGTCGGAAAGCGAACTCGGCCCTGTCCTGACGCTGCACGGCATGCACGCGATGCTGCTCGTGGGCTACGACACAGACCAGAACATCTTCCATGTCCGCAACAGTTGGGGCACCGATTGGGGAGACCAGGGCTACTGCCGTCTGTCGATCGACACGTTCCGGCGAGCGATGGCCGTGAACACGACGTGGGTTCTCGGACCTCTCGAGGCCTCCGGCATTTTCTCCGTTGCACGCCCCGCATTGACCGCTCCTCCCATCGAAGGGGGCGTTCGCGACCTGGCCGCCAAAATCCGCAGCGACATCCGCGGTAGCGTCACCAAGGATCTGGACGATGCTCTGCGAGGTATCAGAGAGCGCGTGAACCCGCCGCGACGGGAAGACTGAGGTGCGACTGCGCACAGTCACGACGGCATGCGCCCTCGCAGTGATAACGATGGCGCCGGCACCGGCGCTCGCACAGGCGGTTGCCAACCTCGAGCGGCAGTTACTGCCGTTGCAGGAGGGAGCCCTCAAGGACGCTCCCGGCACCGATGGAACACTGTGGGAGAGCCTGGCCTTTCTCCGAGCAGAAGAGGATCGTCAGCGGGCCGTCAAAGGCAACATCACATTCGGCATGACGGGGGATGAGTCCGGGCCCCGATCGCTCTTCAAGCTGAACACCGGCATCGGCTTGACTCGAGGCATATTTCCATCCGAGATCACCGTCGATTCGTTCCTCAGCCTTCAGTTGGCCAACGGTCAGATCCAGGAAGACGTGACGAGTCTGAAGATCAGCTACGACTATCACACCACGAGACAACTGGAATACTTCGCCTTCGCGGAGCGGTTCAGCGACAACTTTCTCAGCATTCAGCAGCGCTACGAAATAGGGTTCGGCGCCAGACTTGGCTTCGACTTCGGGCGCATCGGCGACTGGCGTGAGACCGACCGACAGTTTGCCAATCTTCAACGGAACCTCCAAGGCGTTCGGGCGGTGGCTGGCACGCTTCCCGCTCCGGCACAGGCGCGGCTGCGGGCCACGGGCGTTCTCGATCAGGCGCGCTTCGATGGCGCGCTCGACAATCTCGAGCACATGGTGCGCGATCGGCAGACCCGGCTGTTCATCGGGCTGGCCGCAAGTGTGTTCGCCGAGATCGAGCACGCGGCCATAGACGTTGTGTCGTCATCGCCGGCAACCGATACCCAGAACACCTCTCAGACGCCCGTAAAGACCAAGATCACCCTCGAGGGCACCCATCGGTACCGCTTGAACATTAGGCCGACCATTCGGTTTCGCCCGTCCCGCGAGGTGTTGATACGCGTGTACCCGTACTTGAAGCTTCCGCTGAACGGCCCGCAGCATGTGACCCTACCAAATGGCCAACGCCGACTGGACTACCGGAGGGATGTGCTCTCCGAGATGACCTGGAGCATTCGTCCTGAAGAGACCGGGCTCGAAAGCGTGGATTTCGTCTTCACCTTCAATCACTTCTTTGACAGCGTGCCACCGGTGCTGCCCGCACAGTTCGTTGCCGATGCAGCCGCAGCCGGCCGTGTGATTTTCCCCGTGAGCGCAGAAGAGGGGCATCGTTTCGTGTCGATGTCGCTTCGCGTGCGATGGTAGGGCGCGTCTGACCCGCCCGAGCATGAAAGCCTGACCTTCGGGGTCGCTCTACCGAGCAAGAAGATCCTCTCGAGCTGATCGCCCCTCACATGTTTGGTGTGATTTCCGGCTCAGACTGGCGATCGAGAGACCGACCGCGACGAGCAAGATCGACTCGAGGGCGTTGCCGAAGAATCCAGAACGGGATGCTCGCGAGGCCGTGTGGTTTAATGAGTCCATGTGTGGTCTTTTTCGGTGTGCCATCTGGACCGTCATCGTGTGTCTTGGAGCTGGCCTATCCGTAAGCGCGCAATGGTTGAACCAACCGATCGCCGGGGCTCCGCGAACACCCGACGGCAAGATCAACATGACCGCGCCGGTTCCCATGTTGAACGGCAAACCCGACCTTTCTGGAATATGGCAAGTGCAGGCCGAGCCACGCGCTCCGGGCGGTCTGTTCGGATTGGGAGAATCGCCCAATTCGAAATATTTCAGGGACATTTTGTCCGATTTCAAACCCGATGAGCGACCGCTCACGCCGGCAGGCGCCGAGCTACTCCGCAAGCATGGTCAGCCTGGAGTCTTCAACCCGTTCCTGAACTGTCTCCCCGATGGCGTTCCCCACGGTGATCTGTTGCCGGAACCGTTCAAAATCATTCACTCGCCCGGCGTCATCGTGATGCTGTACGAGGTCGAGACCACCTTTCGGCAGATCTTCACCGACGGACGTAAGCTGCCCACCGATCCGTCACCGACGTGGCAGGGATATTCGGTCGGCCGATGGGAAGGTGACACGTTGGTGATCGAGACGGCCGGCTTCAACGATTTGGGGTGGTTGGACGCGCGCGGCACGGGCCACAGCACGGACATGCGCGTCGAGGAACGCTTCCGCCGCCGCGACTACGGCCATCTGGAGCTCACCATCACCATCACAGATCCGCAGACCTTCACCAAGCCCATCACCTTCAGCGTCGTCGAAGAGCTCCTTCCGGACACTGATCTGCTCGAGCATTACTGCCTCGAAAACGAAAAGGACGACGCACACTTTCCTGGTAGAGCGCCGAAGTAACAGTGCGATGCACGAGCCTCCTCCGATTCGTCAGTTGTCTGCGCCGGATCTGAAGGCGCTGCTCATGAGCGGCACCGCAATCGAGCTGGTCGACGTCCGCACCGAGGAGGAGCGCGTGATAGCCACGATCGATGGCTCTCGCTTGCTCGACCAGGCCTATCACGATGCGCTGCTCCTCGGTGATCGGGACACGCCAATCGTGTTCCAGTGCCACCACGGCATACGCAGCCAGCACGCCGCTGAGTACTTCCGGCGCGAGGGATTTCGGAATCTCTACAACCTGCAGGGCGGCATCGACGCCTGGTCATTGCTCGTCGATGCGTCCGTACCGCGCTACTAGGCACGCGGGTAGACAAGCGCCTCGTGGACGACATTCCTCTCTTCATCGACTTCACGACGCCGTCGTCGATCTTGCGTGAGGCCAACCGGATCTCGACGCTTCGAATTATCGGAAACGGTCCACCGGGCACGTTCGTGCTCTTCCCGAACGGCCTCAGGATATCGCTACCGACGGATCAGATCGTTTTCGCCGATGACACCATCGGTCACGCTCGAGTTGGGTTTGGCGGGATGCAGTTCGTCGGATCGGCGGAGGGACGCCTAGAGTTCATGCGGGTTCGCGAACTGCTCCCAGAGGATCAGCTCTCGCCCGCTCGGAGTTACAGAATGCTGCTCGATTCCGAGCGGGTGGCCGCAGTCTCGGTAGACGGCCGCCCTGTTTGGCCCTTCCCGCCCATATAATCCACAGAGCTTGTAGGCGACAAACTGCGGTGACGGTTTGAAACGACGGCCTGGCGTTCACGCCTCGTCAGGTAACTGGAAACCCGCTCAACGGGAGACATCCATGAACAAGAATCTGTTCGCAACTCTATTGGTCGCCTCGACTCTGACCGCGGGCACCGCGGCTGCGCAACCGGCCCCGTTCAACCAGCTCGGATTGACCATGGGTCACTGGCACATCGTCTCGAAGGATGTGGAAGCGAACAAGAAACTCTTTCTTGCGATGGGCGGCAAGTTGTACATGCCCGGCGGAAACCCGCTGATCATGTTCCCGGGGCTCTATATCAATTTGAATCTCGGCACCGAGAAAGGCGATGGCGAGACCCAAGGCTCGGTTGTGAACCATGTCGGCTTCATCGTCGACAACGTCCAACAGCGGGTCGCTCAGTGGAAAGCTGCGGGCGTGACGGTGCTCCCGGGGGGCGTGCTCCCAGCGGGAGGGAACCGGCTGGACCAAGCTTACGTCGTGACGCCGGACGGCGTGCGCATGGAAATTCTGGAAGACAAGACGCAGTCGATGCCGATCCGCAATGAGCACATCCACTTGTCCGTGACAGCAGCCGAAGTTCCCAAAGCTCAGGCTTGGTATGCGAAGACCTTCGGCGGGAAAGCTGGCACCCGCAACAATGCGCCGATCGTGGACCTCCCGGGAGTCCAGCTCCGATTCGCCACGGCCGACACGAAGCAGGCACCCACTCGAGGGCGCGTGCTCGACCACATCGGCTTCGACGTGAAGGACCACGCAGCCTTCGTGAAGAAGCTCGAGGCCGAAGGCATCAAGCTCGACGAACCGGTTCGCAAGAGTGCCAGCGGCAACACCATCACCTACATCACCGATCCGTGGGGTACTCGCATCGAGATTGTGCAGCGGACGACGCTCGGGCCGCCGGTGCAATAACTCTCACCGACTCCGTTGGGCCCGTCGGCCCTTTGACCTGGTGAATGTGCCTATGCGCATCAAAGCCGTGTTCGCTGTGACGTGTCTGACGCTCCTGGCCGCGCTCGCCGCACCACGCGAGACCGCGGCCCAGGATCTCGTGATCACCAATGCCCGCATTCTCGACGGAAAAGGTGGCGCGATCGATCGCGGATCTGTCGTTGTGCGAGGCGGCATGATCGCGTCTGTCTCCGCGGGCGCCGCGCCGGCGACTCCGGGCGCGCAGCGGATCGATGCACAGGGGCGAACACTGATGCCAGGCTTCATCGACGCGCATCGACATATCGCTCAGGGCGACGCCGCAGAATGGCTTGCGCAACGGGCGGCCGCACAGATGCAGGAGTTCCTCGATGCGGGCTTTACCACCGTCCTCTGCGCGATCTGTCCCGATCAGGCGCTCGAGCTGCGTCAGCGTATCGATTCGGGTGCGGTGAAGGGACCACGCCTGTTCCTCGGCAGCATCATTCCGCTGGCGCGGGCCGGCGGTGCCGGAGGCGGTCGCGGCGATCCCGCGCGCTTCGATACCTCACGGCCTCCCCGACGGCCAACGGCAGCCGCCGGTGCCATTGCTCCCGCAGACACGGTCAAAGCGGTGGAGGCGATTGCCGGCAAGAAGTACGACTACATCAAGACCGTGATCACGGTGACGCCTGGGGGACCGGAAACCGACACGCTCAAGCTGATTGTGAGCGAAGGAAAGAAGCGCAATATTCCTACGATTACTCATGCGGTATCAGTCGTTGACACGCTCGCCGCCGTCGACGCACGGCCCGCGGTGCTCGTGCACACACCGCACATCGGACGTCTCGAAGAAGACGCTGCCGCCGTCAAGACGATCACGGGCGCGGGCATTCCCATGACCTCGACGCTGGCGGTTTTCATCCCGCACTTTGCTGCCGACAACACTCCGCTTTTCCGCGACGCGATGCCGTTTCCCTGGGACACCATTTCAAGCGCCGGTCAGGGGCCTGTCAACGCCCGGTTGCTCTGGGAAGCCGGGATCTCCTACGGCTACGGCACCGATACGAGCTGGCCGCCGAAGCAGTCGCTCGCCGACGAACTGCGGGCGCTCAGCGTCGTGTTTTCGTCCCTCGACATCAGCAAGATCCTTGGCCAGGGCGCGGCACGATCGACGCTCAAGCAGGAGCAGATCGGGACGCTCGAAGCAGGCAAGCTGGCAGACATGGTGCTCATCGACGGCAATCCGCTCGAGAATGTCACCGACCTCTTGAGGGTCGTCACCACGATCAAAGCGGGCCGGATCGTCTCTGACAAGCGCACAGCAACGCGTGCGCCCTCGCCACGCTGAAGGACGCGCCGGCACATCTCGATCTTCGAGGCGCCGCGACAAGACGATATTCATCTCTGGTGACCGTGCTAGTCTCCACTCTCATGAACCGTCGACGACATCTTTTGGAAGCGACTTCGATGCTTGTGGTGTCGTGGGGCCTCGGGTTGGGCCTCGCGAACGCGCAGACGACCTCGGGCGAGGCCGTCTACACGAAGCGCTGCGCGAGTTGCCACGACCAGCTCAACCCGCGCATTCCGCCGAAGGCGTCGCTCCAGAAAATGCCGGCGACGCGGATCGTCCGCGCCCTTGATTCCGGCGCCATGATGGCCATCGCCTTCACGATGCATCGCGACGAGCGGCTGGCCGTGGCGTCCTACCTGGGAACAGCCGCGGACGTGGCCGGACCGCCGGCCGGCGCATTCTGCACTGACCGCACGATCCGCCTGTCGAGCCCTCTGGCCGGAGGGTGGAACGGGTGGAGCCCGAGCACAGACAACGCGCGGTTTCAGCCGCAAGCGGCGGCTGCGCTCAGCATTGATCAAATCAAGAGTCTGAAGCTGAAGTGGGCGTTCGGCTTCGAGGGCGATGCGTCGGCGTTCGCGCAGCCCACAGTGCTGGATGGTCACGTCTTCGTCGGCAGTGCAGGCGGCGTGGTGCACGCGATGCGCGCCGACTCGGGATGCCTCAAATGGGTGTTCCAGGCGAACGGTCCGGTGCGCGCTGGCCTGCTCGCCGTGCCGCTCAACGGGAAGCACGCGCTGCTCTTCGGCGACATGACGGGCTGGTTCTACGCCGTCGAAGCCGAAACGGGGAAGCTCCTCTGGAAGGTCCAGATTGAGGCGCATGATTCGACGCGTCTGACGGCCGCGGCGATGGCACACGAGGGTGTCGTATACATCCCGGTGGCCTCATGGGAGGAAACGCGAGCGAGCGACCCCGACTACGCCTGTTGCACGTTCAGAGGCAGCGTCGTCGCGCTGCGGGTCAGCGACGGCACGCCGGTGTGGAAGACCTTCATGGTTGATGTGCCGAAGGAGAACGGCAAGACCGATCGTGGGACGTTGCGTCTGGGCCCGTCTGGTATCGGTATCTGGGCGACACCAACGCTCGACGCAAAGCGCGGCCGTCTGTATGTGACGACCGGCGACAACTACTCGTCGCCCGCGACGCCGCTGAGCGACGCCGTCGTGGCGCTGGACCTCAGATCCGGGCAGGTCGTGTGGTCGCAGCAGGTGACCAAGGGCGACGCCTACAACTCCGCGTGTGGAACTGGCGGTGCGAATTGCCCGGCGGAGAAAGGTCCAGATTTCGATTTCGGCTCGCCGGCGATCCTGACCGCGATGCCCGATGGACGTGAGGTGCTCATTGCCGGCCAGAAGTCCGGGATCGTGTACGCCTTCGATCCGGAAAACCAAGGCCGACTGCTCTGGGAGGCTCGCGTCGGCAAGGGCAGCACGAATGGTGGCGTCCAGTGGGGCATGTCGTCCGACGGCCGGAACGTGTACGCGGCTGTATCCGACGTCGGTCGAACACGGCAGAACAATCCGCTCGATCCCCGGCGCTACGCGCTGGATCCGCAGGCCGGCGGCGGTGTGACCGCGCTCCGCATCGCAGACGGTACCCGTCAGTGGTTCGCGCCGCCCGTGCCGTGTCCACCCGGCGCTCCGTCGGGATGTAGTCCGTCGCAGCCAGCGGCGGTCACCAGTATCCCGGGTGTCGTGTTCGCGGCGGCCAATGACGGTCACCTCCGCGCCTACTCGACCGAGGACGGTCGTACGCTCTGGGATTTCCCCACGATGCGTGACTTCGAGACCGTGAACGGCTTGAAAGCTCAAGGCGGATCGATCGACGGCCCAGGCGCTGTGGTCGTCAACGGAATGGTCTTCATCAGTTCGGGATATCCCCGGAACGGCGGAGTGCCCGGAAACGTCCTCCTCGCGTTCGCGCCCTAGCGACGCTTTACGAGCGGGGAGATTCCGCGCGCAGGAGAAATCCTCCGATGGCGACCACAATCGGATTCATCGGCCTCGGGACGATGGGAACGCCGATGGCCCGGAACCTGCTGAACCGCGGCCACGCGGTCACGGTCTGGGCACGGCGACTCGAGGCCATGACACCACTCGTGACCGCCGGCGCGGCGGCGGGTGAATCCGCGGCGCATGTCGCTGCGGCAAGCGACGTCATCATCACGATGGTCACCGACACGAAGGCCGTGGAAGACGTGATCCTTGGCGAGCATGGGGTCGGTCGAGGCGTACGGCCGGATTCTCTCGTCATCGATCACAGCACGATCGATCCTGGCGGCGCTAGGCGGATTGCGGGTGAGCTCCTGGCTCGAGGTGTCGAGATGCTAGACGCGCCGGTGTCGGGAGGCAGCCTCGCCGCGGAGGCAGGCACGCTCGCGATCATGGTCGGAGGCTCGAAGGCCGCCCTCGACCGGGCGCACCCACTGCTCTCGAGCTACGCGAAGAGCATCGTTCACATCGGCCCAAGTGGTGCCGGCCAAGTGGCGAAGGCATGCAATCAGATCTGCACGATCGTGAATCAACTCGGCGCCGCCGAGGCCATGCTCCTGGCCGAACGAGCAGGCGTCGATCCGTGGGCAGTGAAAGAAGCGTTGATGGGCGGGTTCGCAGCCAGCCGCATGCTCGATCTGCAGGCGCCAAAGATGATTGCGCGCGATTTTGGGGGCAAGGTCGAGTCGCGACTGCACCACAAAGACATTCATATCGTGTTGGATCTGGCCCGGTCGTTCGGTCTCGAGCTGCCGGCGAGCGCAGCGGCGGCTGATGTGCTCGACAGGCTTCAGCAGCGCGGCGGCGCACGGCAGGATTCAGCCGCGATATTCGGCGTGCTGTCTGATTCGGGAACCACATGCTGACGACTGTTCGCGACACGCCGGCCGCCCTCACCCGACGCCGCTTCCTGGAGGAACTCGGGCTTGTCGGCGGCACGTCGCTCGTCATGAGTGCCATGACCTCGTGGGAGCTGATGGCGGGCCAGGCCGGCCAGCGGCCCATGCTTTCGGGCCGGCCGTCTCGGACCAGAGTGCTCGTGTTGGGCGCCGGTATCTCGGGGCTCGTCGTGGCGTATGAGCTCGGTAAGCTCGGGTACGACTTCCACGTGCTCGAGGCCAGGGACCACGTTGGCGGTTTGGCGTGGACCGTGCGTCGTGGCACTGAGCACACCGAGATCGGCGGGGAACGCCAGGTCTGCACGTTCGACGCCGGCTTGTACGTCAATGTCGGTGCGTGGCGCATTCCATATACGCATACGGGTGTATTGAATTACTGCCGGGAGCTGGGCGTGTCGGTCGAGATCTTCATGAACGAAGCCGAAAACGCCTACTTCTACTATGAAGGGCAGGACGTCGGTCCCCTCGCCAATACTCGCGTGCGGCTGCGTGAGGTCAAAGCCGACATGATCGGCTACACGAACGAGCTGCTCGTGAAGGCGATCGACCAGGGGCAAATCGATCTCCCGGTGACCGCCGAAGACAAGCAGCGATTCTTGAGCCATTTGGTTGCGCAGGGTTACCTCGATACCAGTGACCGGCGGTACAAGGCATTCGCCATTCGGGGCCCTGGCAACCCGTATGACTTCGCAGCGCTGTTGCGATCCGGCTTCGGCCGGCGTTTACGATCGGTGCCTGCGACGACCGGGACCACGGCGGCGCCGATGTTTCAACCGGTCGGCGGGATGGACCGGTTTCCGAAGGGCTTCGAGCGCGCGATCGGCGCCGAACGCATCACCTTCAATGCCGAAGTCCAGTCAGTCCACCAGTCGGACGCCGGCGTCAGGGTCGTTTACACCGAAACCAAGAACGGTAGGACTCGGGAATTGAGGGCAGACTTCGTCGTTGTCTGCATGCCGCTGTCGGTGCTGTCGGGCGTGGACATCAACCTGTCTGCCGAGCTGATGGCGGCGGTCAAGGCCACGACCTACAGCGATAGCGCGAAGATGGGTTTGGCAATGAAGCGCCGCTTCTGGGAGCAGGACGATCAGATCTTCGGCGGACATCTGTACTCCAATCTCCCCTTGGGCGAGTTCTCGTATCCGTCCAACGACTACTTCTCGAACAACGGCGTCTTGCTTGGGCTCTATGTCAACGCGCCCGTGGCCGACCTGCGCGATCGACCGATCAAAGAACGGGTCGAGCACGTCCTGATGCATGCGAGCAAGGTGCATCCGCAGATCCGCCAGGAGTTCGAGAGCGCGTACGCGGTGTGGTGGCGCAGGGTGAAGTACAGCCAGGGCGGCTACGCGTCTGGAGCACCGACGGCGCGCCGTGCTCAACTCGCCAAGATCGACAACCGGGTCATCATCGGCTCAGCTGCCACCGCGCCCGAATCGTCCCCGGACTGGATGGAAGGTGGGGTCGCGGCAGGCTGGCAGGCGCTGACCTCCTTGCACGATCGCGCCATGCGGCCCTAGGCGCAACGCAGCCAGTCCCTCCGCACCACGAACGAAGAAACCAAGGACGCGCGTGCTATACCAAAGTGCAAAAACGCGCTAGCGGCTCTCCGGGATCAGCGTGACCTCCACATACCGTTTCGTGTTCAGGTACTCCGCCGCTGCATCGCGCAACGCCGCGACGGTGACCTGATCGTAGAACGGCCGCATGTTGAAGACCTCTCTCACGTCCTCACCAAATTCGTATTTGAACAGGATCCGACTCAGGAGATAACCGTTGCTTCCGAGGTTCGCCTCGAGATCCCGTGTCAGTGCCGCGCGTGTGTCGGCGACCTGTCCCTGCCCAGGTCCGTTCCTCTTGTAGGTGTCGATCACCTGAAACGCGGTCCTCACCAGGCTCTCTGTGCGAGCCGGGTCGCAGGCAAACGTGATCGTCAGGCGGTACTCGCCGGTCGGATGCTTCGCAAACCGGGGCACCACGCTGACACCGTAGGTTCCGCCCAGGTCCTCGCGCAGCGTGCGCTGCAGGTTGCCGGCAAGCGTATCGGCCATGGCGCTCGCGATCACCCGATGCTGCTCGTCGTTCTGGAACGGCCCGGTAAAGACGATGCTGACCTGGCTGCGAGGGGCAATGCCGCTCCTCACCTGCTTTTCGACCACGCCCGGCGGTGGACGGATGCCCACATCCTTTACCACCTCGTTCCGGTGCAGCGACGGCAGGCTGCCCAGGTATTTTTCGACCAGCGGCTTCATGGTCGGGAGGTCGAAGCTGCCAGCGAAGACGAAGATGAAGTCGCTCGCATCGGCGAAGCGGTCCTGGTAGAACGCCAGCGACTTGGCGAGGTTCATCCGCTCCACACTGACTGGCGTCAGCGGCTGCGCGCGCAGGTGGTTCTGGCTCAAGGCCGCGTCGAGCGCCTGGTTGAATAGTTCGTCCGGCGCCTGCCGATTGGCCAGCGTCACCTTCAATTGATCGGTCAGCACGCGGAACGCCACGGGATCGGCCCGCGGCGCTGTGAACGTGAGGAAGATCAACTGGAACATCGTCTCGAGGTCCTTGCGGGCGGCACCGCCGGCGAGCCCTTCCTCGGTAGCATTGATGTCGGCTCGCACGGACGCAGTGGTGCCCGCAAGAACCTTCTCCAGGTCGATCCGGCTGAAGCCACCGAGACCGCTCTGCGACATGACGGCATCCGCGGTTTCCGCCGAAATGAAATCCTCGTCGCTCGCGAGCGACGTGCCACCGAGGCTGACTGCACGGAAGAGGATCTCGTCCTGCTTGAACGTCGTCGGCTTCAGCACGACGCGAACACCGTTGGACAGCTTCCATTCGGTAATGCCCAAGGCTTCGGTGCTTGCGGTGCTGGCCACGGCTCCTGCGGTGGGGAGACGAGCGAGGAGCGGCCTGTTGCTTGTCGTATCGACATACGCTGTCAGCCCCTCAACGTTCGTCGTGCTGATCAGGCCGGCCAGCTTGACCTCGTTCGGCAGCGACGCCTTGTCGCTTTCGGGCGCCGAGATGGTGACGACGCGATTGCGATCGGGCATCCAGTCTTTGGCGACGGCATTGACTTCGGCGAGCGTGATTTCCGGCAGGAAGCGCTGGTTCAATCCGTACTCGTAGACGATGCCTGGAATTGGCTCTTCTTGGATGAAGTTCCGAATGAACTCGTCGGCCAGCGGACCAGACGGGCTCTTGTCCTTCTCCACCACCGCGCGCTCGAGTCCCCGTTGGAGATTGAGCTTCATTCGACTCAACTCGGACGCGGTGAATCCAAAGCGCGCCACGCGCGCCAACTCGGTCACGAGTGCGCCCAGGCCGCGTTCGATGCTGCCCTTCGCCACCAGCGCATCAAGGCTCGTCACTTCAATCGTCCGCACGAAGAGATCGCGATCGGTTTGCGCCCGCAGAAACGGTGCATTCGGCGCCTGCGTGATCTCGACCAGCCGCGTCGACAACATCGCCCCGAAGAGCTGCTCCACCATGTGCTGACGGTAAGAGCGGATGCTCATCTGCTCTCGGCCTGGCATGGTGCTCGTCGCGCTGATGCGAGTATTCGTGGTTTCCGGGTCGGTGAGCACCGAATAGGCGGTCCCCGGTTGATTCGGCACGGTGAACGAGGGTCGCGGCCGGGGAGAGGTCGCGGCCGGGATCGACCCGAAGTGTGACTTGATCTGTGCCTCGATCGTGGTCTTGTTGAAATCGCCGACGACGATCACCGCCATGAGGTCCGGACGGTACCAATCCGTGTAGAACTGCTTCAGCCGGTCGTGATTGACGTTGCGAATGATCTCGGGCTTGCCGATCGGCAGGCGGTCCGCGTAGCGCGACCCCTTGAGCAGGAGAGGGAATTGCGCGCTCTGGATCCGCTCGTCGGCGCCCAGCCCGAGCCGCCACTCCTCGAGAATGACGCCGCGTTCCTTGTCGATCTCGACGGGATCGAACGAGACGGTGCGTGCGAAGTCTTCGAGGATGAGCAGCGAGCGGTCGATCACCGCAGGGCTGTCGGTCGGGATCTGCAGCTCGTAGACCGTTTCGTCGAAGCCAGTGTGGGCGTTGACGTGGGCGCCGAAGCGCACCCCGAGCGACTGCATGAATGTGCCAACGGCATTACCCGGAAAGTGCTGCGTGCCATTGAAAGCCATGTGCTCGACGAAGTGCGCCATGCCACGCTGGTCTTCGTCCTCGAGCACGGACCCGGCGTTGACCGCGAGGCGAAGCTCGGCTCGGGCCTGCGGCAGCCGGTTCTCGCGAATGTAGTAACGGAACCCGTTGGGCAATGTGCCGACGGTGATCAGCGGATCCACCGGCACGATCTGATCGAGCGTGGCGGCCCGCACCGCCGGCGGGATCGCCGACTGTTGCGCGGTGGCAATCCCCAACGCTGCGACAATCGTCGAGACGAGAAGCACGAACCGGACGCGAGTGTGATTAGTCATGAGCCCATCCGCGCAGAATCGGCGATGCTGCCATCTGCTGATTGTAGCTGAGAGTTCACGTGCGCCGGGGCTGACCGTGGGGTCTGCACGTCCTGTCCGGCTACTGCCTTCGCGTGAAGCCTGGGCGGACCGCCTCAGCGTTGCCGCACCTGGTTCGCCGGACCCCGGTTCCAGATGGCCATGACGGTCCGCTCGTAGATCACCGACAGGGGCTCCAGGTCGGCGACCCGGACACGCTCGTCGATCTTGTGGATTGAATCGTTGAGCGGTCCGAACTCGGCGACCTCGCGCGCCAGTTTCGACAGGAAGCGGCCGTCAGATGTCCCTCCGCTCGTGGAGAGCGCCGGCCGGACACCCGCAACCGCTTGCACGGACGCAGTGAGCGCGTCCACGAGCGCGCCTCGCGGCGTGAGAAACGGCTCTCCGATCAACATCCACTCGAGATCGTACGGGAGACGGTGTGCGTCGAGGGTGTCGCGCACGCGCGCCTGCAGCGCCTCCGCGGATGACTCGGGCGAAAAACGGAAGTTGAACCACACCTCCAGCGTGCCAGGAATCACGTTGCTGGCCCCAGTTCCGGCATGGATGTTGGAAATCTGGAAGCTCGTGGGCTGAAAGTACTCGTTCCCCTGGTCCCAATTGGTAGAGATGAGCGAGTCCAACGCTCGCGCCGCGTCGTGAATCGGATTGCGGCCTCGCTCGGGGTACGCGATGTGGCATTGCTGGCCCTGCACTCGCAGCCGCCCGTTCAACGATCCGCGGCGGCCGTTCTTGATCGTGTCGCCGAAGCGGTCCGTCGAAGTCGGCTCACCGATGATGCAGGCGTCGATCGTCTCGCCCCGCGCTCGAAGCGTCGAAACGACCGCCGCCGTGCCATCCACGGCATCGCCCTCCTCGTCAGAGGTCAGGAGGATTGCGACAGAACCGCGGCCGTCTTCCGCACGGGCGACCCGCTCGGCCGCAGTGACCATGGCGGCGACCGACGCCTTCATGTCAGCCGCGCCCCGGCCATACAGAAAGCCGTCGCGCTCCGTTGGTGTGAAAGGATCGCTGCTCCACTCTCCAACGGGACCCGGAGGGACGACATCGACGTGCCCCGCGAGGCAGACGACGGGGCCGGAGGACCCATGGCGCGCCCACAGGTTGACGACCGATCCACGGTCGAGCCGTTCGGAGCGGAAGCCCGCCGACGACAAGCGCGCAGACAGAAGACTCAAACAGCCATCATCGGCGGGCGTGATCGAACGGCACGCGATGAGCTGCCTGGCGAGTTGCAGCGTGTCGAGCTGAATCTCGGTCACGTCCGCAGTAGCTCGTTGATGGACGTCTTGGCCCGGGTCTGCGCGTCCACACGCTTCACGATGACGGCACACGACAGAGAGTACGTACCGTCGGGCGACGGGAGGCTTCCGGGTACGACGACGGATCCCGACGGCACCCTGCCGTACAAAACCTCGCCGGTCGCCCGGTCGTAAATCCTCGTGCTCTGGCCGATGAACACACCCATCGAGATCACCGAGTGCGCCTCGACGATGACCCCTTCGACGATTTCCGATCGGGCGCCGATGAAACAGTGATCTTCGATGATCGTCGGGTTGGCTTGGAGCGGCTCGAGCACGCCGCCGATTCCCACACCGCCGGACAGGTGCACGTTCTTGCCGATCTGCGCGCACGAGCCGACAGTCGCCCAGGTGTCCACCATGGTGCCCTCATCGACGTAGGCGCCGATGTTCACATACGACGGCATCAAGATGACGTTCCTCCCGATGAACGTGCCCGTGCGCGCGACCGCCGGCGGCACGACGCGAAACCCTCCCTGCCTGAAGTCCGCCTCGGAGTAGCCGGTAAAGCGCATCGGCACCTTGTCGAAATATGCCGTTGGGCCACCGTCAATCACGTGGTTGTCGTGCGCTCGGAAGTACAACAATACGGCTTTCTTCAGCCATTGATGGGTCACCCAGGCGCCATCGATCTTCTCGGCCACGCGAAGGCGGCCGTGATTCAAACCGCTGAGAATCTCGGACAGAGCCTCCGACAGGTCCCCAGGCACCTGGCCCGGTGTGATGTCCATTCGGCGTTCGAACGCCGCATCGATCAGTGATTCCAAAACATGAGTGGGCATATCAACCTACGCGACACAGAAGCACTTCTGAACTCCCAACTCCCAAAATCCAACTACCAAACATTCCGTCCGTTTGGGAATTGGGAGTTGGGCGTTGGGAGTTGACAAAACGCAAGGATACGCCGCGCCGCCTCGAGGCAGTCGGACAGTCCGGGCACGAGCGCCATGCGAACGTAGCCGCGTCCCGGGTTCGTGCCGTGGGCGTCCCGCGCGAGATATTGTCCCGGAAGCACAGTCACATGCGTCGCCGCGAACAAACCTCTCGCGAACGCCTCGTCATCGCCGTCCGGCACCCGCGCCCAAAGATAGAAGCCGGCGTCCGGCCTTGGCGCATGCATCACCGGCTGCAGCAGGGGGACGAGGGACTCGAACTTCTGCCGATACTGCCGCCGATTCTCGACAACGTGCGACTCGTCGTTCCATGCCGCCATGCTGGCGTGCTGCACGACAGGGCTCATGGAGCATCCATGATAGGTGCGATACAGCAGAAACTGCTCGAGCAGCTTCGCATGTCCGGCGACGGCACCGGCCCGAAGCCCGGGAGCATTCGACCGCTTGGACAGGCTGTTGAAGACAACCAGGTTGGGGAAGCCGTCGCGGCCCAGCTGCTGGGCGGCCTCGAGCGCGCCGAGGGGCGCTCGGTCGTCGTAGATTTCCGAATAGCATTCATCGGACGCGATCACGAAGCCATGGCGATCCGAGTAGTCGAAAAGTGCACGCCACTCGTCGAGTGTCAACACCCTGCCCGACGGGTTCGCGGGTGAACACACATACACCAATTGCGTGCGCCCCCACTGTTCCGCGTTGAGAGAATCCAGATCCAGCGCGAAGCCATTGGCCTCCGTCTGATTGAGAAAGAGCGGCTCGGCACCGGCCAGCACGGCCGCGCCTTCGTAGATCTGATAGAAGGGATTCGGACAGACAACCGCGGGGCTCGAGCGTGAGGAATCGATCACGGCCTGACAAAACGCAAACAGCGCCTCGCGGGTGCCGTTCACAGGCAGCACCTCCGTGCGCGGGTCCAGCCTCTTCAGCCCGTAGCGTCGCTCGAACCAGGCGGCAATTGTTTCCCGCAGACGATCCAGACCCGCGGTTGCCGGATAGACAGAGAGTCCGTCCAGATGTCCCGAGAGTGCACGCCCGATGAGATCGGGCGTCGCATGCTGCGGTTCGCCGATCGACAGACGTATCGGCGTCCCGGCCGGGGTAAGGCCGGCGAGCAGTGTGCGTAGTTTCTCGAATGGGTAGGACCGAAGCTGCAACAGACGTGAATTCACGCAAGTGGCCGTCGACGATCGTAGCCGACTTCACTGCATGGCGGTGGGCGCCGGAAGGAGCCTAAGATACACCCCACCAACGGCGACCGTAAACGCAGGAGGTCGAATCATGAAGCGAGACAAACGCGATAGCGCCCAAAACGATGGGGTGTCGCGGCGCGACGCGCTGAAGGCGGCTGCTGCCGTGGCGGCGGCGCCATTCGTTCTGGGTGAAGCACATGCCGCTCAGCGCCCGGCGGTCGCCGAGGATGCCGGGACGTTGGAACGCGTCTGGCGCGACGCCCCCGCCACACGTCAACCGATCCTCCTGAGAGGCGGCACCATCGTCAGCATGGACCCGAAGGTTGGCGACTTCGCGAAGGGGGACGTGCTCATCGACGGCAAGAAGATCGTCAGCGTGTCAGGCCAGGCCAAGGCTCCGCCCCAAGCGCAGGTGATCGACGCGACGAACACGATCATCATGCCCGGATTCGTCGACGCGCATCGCCATTCATGGGAAGGTCAGCTGCGCCGCATCATCCCCGACGGTGCCATCGGCGACTACATGGCGACCACGCACAATGGATTCGCGCGCTACTATCGCCCGCACGACATCTACGTCGGCAACCTGATCACCGCGCTCGGTTGCATCGACGCCGGCATCACGTGCGTGATCGACAATTCGCACAACTCGCGGTCGGCCGCGCACTCCGACGCGGCGGTTCAGGCGCTCATCGATTCGGGCATTCGCGGCGTCCACGCCTCGGGCGCGCCGCAGACCGGCGAGTGGGACCGGCAGTGGCCGCAGGACCTCGAGCGGTTACAGAAGCGATTCTTCACGTCAAACGACCAGCTCGTCACGTTGCGGATGTTCTCCGGGATGGACCGTGAGAACTGGGCGCTGGCACGGCGGCTCGGTATCAGAATCACGACCGAGTCGAACGCAGCCGGGCCAGAGTTCGAGGAATTCTGGAACGAGAAGCTGCTCCGCTCCGACAACACCTTCAACCACTGCCAGGGATGGCCCGACCAGGTATGGCAGCGTGTCAAGGACGCCGGGGCGACGGTGAACGTCTGCCCCAGGTCTGACGCCCAGTACGGGCTGGGGGAAGGTGTCTTCGCATTCCAGAAAGCGCTCGACCACGGCATGCGGCCCGGCTTCAGCATCGACAACGAGGTGTCGTACGGCACCGACATGTTCACCGAGATGCGCGTGGCTTTCAACGTTCAACGTGCGATGGCCACATATCGCAAGGTGAACGGCGACGCGAAGGCACCCGCGCTCATCAGCGTGCGCCAAGTGCTCGAATGCGCCACCGCCGGCGGCGCCGCCTGCGCTGGACTGCTCGACAAGTGCGGGACGCTGACGCCCGGCAAAGAGGCGGACATCGTCATGATCCGAACCGATGACATCAACGTCTATCCCTCCAATCATGCAATCGGGACCGTGGTGTCAGCAGCGGACATCCGAAACATCGACACGGTGATCATTGGCGGCCGGATACGGAAATTCCGAGGCCGGATGGCTGGCGTGAACATGGACAGGTTTCGCGCGATGGCCGATGAATCGCGCGGCTATCTGTTCATGAAGGCCGGGTACAAGCTCGACGTCTTCTCGACAACTGGAGCGTGACATGGAGTCACGCTTCCGATCAGTCGATGGCGAAACAGTAGATCAACCCGGCCCCGCCAGTGGCCTGCAAGTCCCCCTGGCCGCACCCACGGGTCGGATGAACGGAGTTCCATGAATTGACGCCGGGATCACGACCGCGCCGGTCGTGATGTCCAACCTGTGCGCGCCCGGCAGCGCCGGATGTCCAGTTCGTGCAGGTGGCATCCTCCCCGGGAGGAAAAGCCCTGCCGTCGGCCCGAGAGCCTGTGAGGATGTCGTGCTCGTTAGTCGCGTCGTCAACGCCGCTGATCTGATCGAGCCTTTCGGTGACGGCGGTTTCCTTGCTGATCTTGTTACCGTCGTTGTGGAGGTCTTCGACGTTCGAGGCGATCAGCAAACCTTCGGCGTTGTACCACGGCCCTCTCCCGATCCGATCGCGTGCGTTCACGGCCGGCTCGCCGCCCAGGGCCGATGTACTCGAGGTAGGCGCGCCAGGTGTGATCTCCCGAACCTTCGGCGTTGGCGAGCGCCTGACAGTGCGCGTCGGCGCCCGCAAGCCCGCCAAGATTGCCGCCCTTGCCCTTTCCCCGGCTGCTCACGAAGAACGTTGTCACGGACTTCTTGCCGCCCATCTCGAGCGATCGAGGAACGGCTTGACTGTCGTCCGAGGCAGCTGTCGCGGACGGCGCCTTCCGTTGGCAGGCAACGACGACGATCGCGAGAAGCGCAGCACACACACTGACGGCGGTGATCCGCACGATCGCGCTCATCCTCCGAGACACACCCGGACGAACGCCGACCTTACGAACAGCTCGTACCCTTCTTCTCGCCGCGGACCCAGGAGGCGAGCATCTGCCATTCGGGATCGTCGCGGCTCTGCCAGCGGCGTACTCCGTTGTGGGCGTAGGATCCTCCGCCATCGGGGTGAAGGGGCTTCAACAGGAAACGACTCTCCACAGGGTTCCCCGCAACAATCAGTCGTGTGATCACCTGGAACGCCTGCCGGGCCTCCTGTTCGTTCCATTCGGCACGACCCTCGGCTGGGACGGGCGCAAATCCGATCTGGCCGCCGCCGTGGCAGTTGCTGCACCTGATGTGCCCTTCGCGAGCATTCTGGAACACCTTCTGCACGCATGAGCGAAAGAACTGGAAGTCGATGGGAACCGCGCGCGGCGGGACGTAGCGGTCCGCCGGCAGACCCTGAATCCACTTCAACACCATGTGGTACTCGGGATCCTCACGGGACTTCCAGAACGTCCCACCCGTATGACCGAGACCGCCTGCCTTGGGCTCGAGTGGCTTCAGGAGCAGCCAGCTGTTCGCCGGAGACGCGGTGTTCACCACCTTCGTAAGCGTCTCGAAGTTACGACGAGACTGCTCGGGTGTCCAGCCGGCGTCGGTCGCTGGCGTTTCCAGGCGGAACCGCAGGCTCGTCTGCCAGGTGTGGCACATCACGCACGCCGCGTAGCCTGGCATCGTGCCGCCGCGATCTCGCGTGAACAGTGGCTCGATGTTCTTCCGGAAGAAGTCCACGTCGGAGGGACTCGGGAAGGCGGCCGCCGCACTCTGGCGCGCGGCTGGCGGAGGGCCAGACTCCGCCCAGGTTGACGCAGTCAGGCCCACAACGATGAGGGACACAACGGCGCCAGTCATCGTGCACGCCGTCCATCCGCCGAGAGCCCGGATGACGCGCATTCCTGTGCTCATGGCTCCCTACTCCCCGCCTTGCCGTGTCACATTGGTTCCGGTGGGATTGACGCGATTGAGCGGCAGGATCGCGGTGCTGATCCGAGCGGGCCGCGCGCCGGTCTTGATTTTGGCGACGATCTGGCGCGTCTTCAGGTCCACGGCGAGCGTGTGGTCGGACCCGGATATCGCGACGTACATGAATTTGCTGTCGGGAGTGGACGTGATCCAGTTTGCGGTCGGACCAACTTCCACGTCGCCGATGTATTTGAGATCCGGCAACGTCCAGCCGTAGATTCGGCTGTCGAGCCGGCTCGATGCCCAGAGCGCCGACCGATCGGGCAGCACCTCGAGCCCATGCATGTCACCCGCCTGGACGCCGTCGGCGTTCTGTTTCCACAGGGGCAGCTTCGGGGGCCAGAGCAGATCCACGACCTGACGCTTGTTCCAATCGATGACGAACACGGCATTGATGCCGGTCGCCTGCGCGAACATGCGCTTCACCGAACCATCGGGGTTCGCCTCGAACGCCATCGGGCGAACCTCGTGAGTGCGGCGGCCGTACTGTTCATGACCCGTGAGCTCCATCCCCCACACCACTCTGTCGGTCACCGGGTCGATCACCTGGATCGTCGGCTCACCTGGTTCGGGATCCTCGTTGAGGCCGGCCACCACGAAGTTGTCATCCGGCGTGACATAGGTGTTGTGGACAGGTGCGTGGACGGGGATGCTCCGGATTACCTTGTGCGTCGCGATGTCGATCACATCGACGACGGCCGCGCCGCCGCTGACCTGCGGGAAACCGGGACCGACCACCTTGGTCGATCGGGTGGAAATCGCCGCGTAGATCTTGCGGTGCTTCTTGTTCACCACGATCTTATTGGGCCGCGCCGACAGCGAGATTTGCATGACTTGCTGGAGCGTCTTCGTGTCGAAGACGTCGACCGTATGCTCCTGCTCGTTCGCACAGTAGTAATAGAGACCATCCGGGTGGGTGGTTAGGTTGTGCGCGTGCGGACAGCCCCTGATGATCCCCGTCACCCGTTGTGTGGCCGGATCAATGATGTGGTGGATGTTTCCCGCGTTGTTGCTCTGCAGAATCCGTACGGCGACCCCGTCGTAGGAGTCGAGGCGCGGTACTCCCTGGCCCGCCACCGGTGCCGCCAGGAAGAGGATACCGAAGAGGGCCGCCAGCGATCGGGTAAGACGCGAACACGCCATCATGGACCTCCGCGATCAAGGGTGTATTTCTATGGCTTCGGGCGGAAGGATATCACGCAGGCAGGCGGCTCCAGGCGGGGCCTGCGGTCCTCAGACGTCGCTTCAATCTTGACGCCAGGAGGAGTACTCTGCACGCATGTTGAGGCGACGTTTCCTTGAAGCCTCCGCCGTGATTGGAGCGGCAGCGCTCAGCGGACAACTGGCGCCGGCCACTGCGCAGGAGCGCGCGCCGGAAGGCGCTTCGAAACGGCGGATCCGGATTCTCATGGGCGGCTACGGGCCGCCGTCAACCGGGTTCAGCCTGGCCCTCAAGACGATTGGCGATCGACTCGAGGCACGCTTCGGCGGCGAAGTCGAGGTCAAGTACGTCTACAACATCCTCGACCTCGGGTATCGCGGCGAAGACATCCTCTGGCTGGTTGAATCCGGCGTGCTGACGCTGGGATATCAATCGAGCAGTTACCTCACCGAGCGCGTGCCCGAGCTCGGCGTGGCCGACCTGCCCTTCCTCTTCCCTGATTCGAGCGACCGGCACGCGCCGCCATGGACGGCCGGCTCGGCTCGGTTCTGACCGCCAGGATCGAAGCGGCGATGAACTACCGCATCGCTCGGCTACTTCGAGAACGGCTTTCGGCACGTGTCCGAATCGCCTGCGCCCGATACGCACGCCCGCGGACATGAAAGGCATGAAGATCCGCGTGTTGCCCAGCAAGATCCAGGCGAGGACCTTCGAGCTCCTCGGCGCCATCCCGAGAGCCATGGACTTGTCCGAAGCCATTGAAGCCGTCAAGGCTGGAAGCCTCGACGCGCAGGAAAATCCATTCGCGAACACGGTAACCTACGGCGTCCACAAGTACCATCGCTTTCATTCGGCGACGAATCACTTCTACCTGTCACGGCCGATCTTCGTGCATCGCCCGTCGTTCGACTCCTGGCCGCGCGGGCTCCAGGACGCCCTCCGCGAGGCCGTTCACGATGCGATCCCAACGCAGCGCGATGCACATGAGCAAGAGGAGACGGACGCGATTGCGGCCATTCGGAAAGAGGGGGGCGAGATCATCGAGCTCACACCCGACGAACACCAGGCGTTCGCGAAGGCCGTCGCGCCGATCTATGGAGAAGCACGCAGTCAGTATGGACGGGAATTGCTGGCCTTGGTGAATCGCTAAGTGCGAATGCGATGGAAGCTCGGCGGGCACTTCTCTTTTTCAAAGGGGCTCGACATGAATCGTCGTAGTCCGATACACCAGATCGTCACCCTGGCGGTGTTCGTTCTTGTCTCTGTCGGCGGGGTCGCCGCCCACCATTCGTTCGCCGTGTTCGATCACAACCAGACGGTCACGGTCACCGGCACGGTGACCAAATTTCAATGGACCAACCCGCACGGGTTCCTGGAAGTGGATTTCCGCGCAGCGGATGGCACGACGAAGCACTACACGATCGAGTTGACGAGCATCAACATGCTGACGCGCGCCGGCTGGAACTCTAGATCGATCAAGGCGGGGGAGACAGTGAAGGCGATGGTCGCTCCCCTTCTGAGCGGCGAGCCTGGCGGGTTACTGCTCGAGGTCACGCTGTCGGACGGGCGGATGCTCAGTTCGCCCGTTCCTGCGGTCAACACATTCAAACGCACACCGGAAAAGGAGTTGAAATGAAGGCGGTCGTCGCAGCGATCGTGCTGGCGTGTACGAGCGGTCTCATCGCTGGGGGCTCTGGGCTCGGAACTCGGGACTCGGGCGCCGCCTCCGCTCAGACACCAGGTCGCGGAGCCTCGAGTGCGCCAGACATCACGGGCGCCTGGGAACGGGTTGGACCGGGCACGCTGGGAAGGGGGCAGGGCACCGATCCGCGGACGCCGCCGCCGGTGCCAGCGCCGCGCCTCAAGCCGCAATTCTTGAAGGAATGGCAAGCGCGCCAGCAAGCGGCGCGAGAGGCAACCGCAAAAGGACAGCCGATAGGCATCAACTGGGTCAACTGTCTTCCGGACGGCATGCCTGGAATGATGCAGGGCCCATTTCCAATGGAGATTCTCCAGAGCAGGGGCCAGGTCACGATCATCCAGGAGTCATTCACGCAGGTGCGTCGAATTCTGCTCGACCGGCCGCAGAAAGCGATAGACGAGGTGGACCCGACGTTCTACGGTCATTCCGTCGGCCGCTGGAACGGCGACACGCTCGTCGTCGACACCCTCGGCATCAAAGAGAACGTCACGTATCAGAACGTGCCGCACTCCGGTCAGATGCGGATTACAGAGCGCCTCCGGCTCGTGGAGAAGGATGTTCTCTGGGACGAGATCACCATCGAGGATCCAATGACGCTCGAGGCGCCATGGACGTTTACGTTTGCTTACCGCCGGATGCCTGACTACACGCTGCTTGAATACATCTGCGAAGACAATCGCGAGTACATCGACGAAAAAGGCCTCCAGAGAATGCGCCTGAGCCCGCCCGAGCAACGATAAGAGAGCGGGGATCAGGGATCGGGGATCAGAAATCAAGTCCGGCCGTCAAGCGATGCATCATTCGATTCGAATCGCCCTCACTGGGTCGATCTGCGCTGCGCGTCGTGCGGGAAGGTAGCCCGCGAGAGCGGCCACCGCGAACATAATCGCGATGACGATTGCCAGCGTTTGAGGATCAGCGGCCCTCAACTCGAAGACCTGGCTCTGGACGAAGCGCGCGCAAGCCACGCTCGCGGGAACGCCAACGGCCAGGCCGATCAGGACCAAGCATCCATCACGACGTCGCGTACGATCTCAGGCAGGGTGACCCTTCTGGAGCCAGAGGTCACCGACCTGAAGGCGGGCAAGTTCCACTTCTCCGCAATCAGCAAGACGGATTATCGTCTCAGCACCAGGGCGAATCTCGCGCTTCCCTAGCGCAGCGACACCGCGCGCACGCGCCACGGCGCTCCTCACAATCTCCGATCACCCAGTATGCCGCGGCGGCAATCTCCGGTGCCGAGAAGGTATTGGACATGCCTTGGGGGCGCGTGAAGACTTACGCCCCGTTGGGTCCAGCCGAAGCGCGCCACGCGCCTGAAATAGCTTCCCATCTCCTTTGTTGATCCGGCCGAGCGGCGTGTTGCTCAATTCGTTGCGTCCTTGCACAGTCTTGGTGTGGCTGGCTCTGGTGTGCGTGTGGATGGTCCCGGCCGCGTATGCGCAAGGGACTCTGTGCGGGCTTTTCCGGGCTTTTCCCGGCAACCTATGCCGCGGCAGCAACCGTGACGGGCCAAAAAGGTATTGGACGCCGACTCTGCGCACAGGGACGATCAACGCCACCATGAGCCCCAACCGTCGAGAGTTCCTTCAAACGGGACTTGCAGTGTCGATGCTCCCTTTCGCAATGCCGTACTCCGGATCAGTCGCAGCGCTATCGCGGGCGCAGGCGGTGATGAGCAGCGTCCGCCCCATCTACAAGGTGGTGTCGGATGTGAGATTCGCAGAGAGCGTCGCGTTCGGACGTCAGGCCGAGCATCTGGGTACCGCTGTCGTTCGCATCAACGGCGACATTACCGACTTCTGGTTCAACGACCTTTCAATTCGATGGAAAGAGAGCAAGGTCGCGATCGCTGGCTTGACGGCCCACGGTCCGATCTTCTGTCTCGAGCGTCTGGCGTGGGACCACGGCATGCGAGTCGTGTTCCGTGAAGACCTGGCCGGTCCACAGGGGCCGGCGCTACCTGGCGACGTTCTCGTGTCGTGGGTGATCGCGCCGAGATTCTTGGGAGTCTGAGATGGCAATTCCGCCTGGAATCAGTAATCGAGATTGGACGACGGCGCTGCAACAGTTCGAGCAGGCGGTCGGGAAACCCTGGGTGTTCACGAGCGACGAGGACATCGCGCTCTACCGGGATGCTTACTCGCCTGTGTGGGGTGAGCCGGAGGAGCGGCTGGTCTCTGCAGCTGTAGCACCCGACACGACGGAGCAGGTCTCCCAGGTCGTGAGGACCGCGAACCGGTTCAAGATTCCGATCTACCCGATCTCAACGGGCAAGAACCTCGGATACGGCGGCTCTGCACCGAATCTCTCCGGAAGCGTCGTCATCGATCTCAAGCGGATGAACCGCGTCATCGAGGTCGACGACAAACGGCACTTCGCGATCGTGGAGCCCGGTGTCGCCTACTTCGATCTGTACCGGCATATTCAGGACCGGAATCTGAAGGTGTGGATCGACTGTCCGGATCCCGGTTGGGGAAGCCCAATTGGCAACGCGCTCGATCACGGTGTCGGATATACGTTTGGTGCCTACCGCGATCACTTCCACGCACACTGCGGAATGGAAGTGGTGCTGCCGAGTGGAGACATCGTGAGAACCGGCATGGGCGCGCTGCCAGGTTCGAAGACATGGGCCGAGTATCGATACGGCTTCGGCCCGACGGTCGACGGACTCTTCGCCCAAGGGAATCTCGGCATCGTCACGAAGATGGGATTCCATCTGCTTCCCGCGCCGGAGGCGTATCAGAACAGTGTCGTCACGGTACCGAAGCGCAACGATATCGTTCCCCTCATCGACATCATCAACGAGCTGGAGCATCAGGGCCTGATCGGTATGCCCGAGTACGGGAGTCCGCTCGGAGGTTTCGGCCCTCCCCGCCGGAGCTCGCCGAGCTACTGAAGAAGCCGGGCGGCCCGTCGGTCCAAGACTTCGACAACTATGCGCAGGCACGGAATCGCGGGGCGTGGAGCTGCCGGATGCAGTTCTACGGCTCACCCAAGGTGATCGCGGCGCACCTGGAACACGCAAAAGACCGGTTCACCTCCGTGGTACCGGGCTCGACATATCAGGACGGCGAGCTGCTCCGGTTCCCGCTGACGCAGGAACAGGCGGACCGTGCGCACAAGGTGGCCCTCGGCATGCCGAACATGGCGATCTTCTCCATCGGCGCGCGCACGGAGCTGAACCCGTCGCCGTCCGACGGCCATCTGTGGTTCTCGCCAATCATTCCCAAGACTGGCGAGGCCGTGCTGGAAGCTCAACGCGTGTTCATGGACGCGTTCGCCAAGCTCGGGATCCCGTCGATGGTGTCGCCGTTCACGATGCCGGCGACATGGATGCACAGAGCGTTCATCTTCATCATGGCCTTCCCGATCTCTCGCACGAACGTGGAACAGAACAAGAGGACGCGCGATCATTTCCGTCAGCTGGTAAAGGTCGCCGCCGAACATGGATGGGGGGAGTATCGCACCGCTCCCGCCTTCCAGGACGATGTGATGGCCGCCTACTCGTACAATAACAGCGCGCTTCTGCGCCTGCACGAGACGATCAAGGACGCCGTTGATCCCAATGGCATCGTCGCTGCTGGACGATCCGGAATCTGGCCCAAGGCCCAGAGGAGATCCCGCGCATGACCATCGCCCTCCGGTCCGTGTTCGTGCTCGTAGGTCTCCTGGCAGCATCACCGGCACTGGCACAAAACGATGCGACGACTCAAAAGGGTAAGGACACGTTCCAGTATTGGTGCGCCACATGTCATGGCGCGGGACCCGGCCAGCCCGGCACCACTGCCCTTGCCGCGAAGTACAAAGGCGCGCTGCCAGCGCTGCTCGAAGAGCGCAAAGATCTCACACCTCAGGCAGTCAGGTTTGCCGTTCGCAGGGGCGTCTCGATCATGCCCTTCTTCCGCAAGACGGAACTGGCAGATACTGACCTGGACGCGCTCACAAAATACCTGACCCTAAAGTAGGGCAGCCCAAGCAACGATGAGGTCCAGCGAGCGGTTACTTTGCCGCTATCAGCGATTCGATCAGGGCCACGGTCTCCGGGAACGGCTCCGCGGCTGCGGTGCGAACGCCCGATACTCCGACACCCTTCGCAAGATCGAGCGCCGTTCTGCCGTTGGCATCCTTCGCCTGCAAGTCCGCGCCGTTCTCGACGAGGAATTTCACGAAGGGCGTGAAGCCCCTCTCTGCCGCGCCATGTAGAGCCGTCTGGTGCGGCACGGCCGACGCGCTCGGCACCTGACTGGCGCGTCCACCACGGCCGGCACGGGCCGCGGCGGTTGCCGCAGCGCTGTAATCGGCGTTGCGGGGTGAATCGGTCACCATCCTGGCATTGATGTCGGCACCGCCATCGAGCAGCAATCGCATGGTCGCGAGCACGCCTTCATTGGTGCGATTCCGACCGCGCGTGACGCGCGTCCCGAATTCCACACCCGCCGCAGCCATCAGGGGTGTGACGCCTTCCTTGCTCGGCAGATCGACGAGCGCCTTGTGTTTCAACAGCAGGTCAACGAACGGGGCATCGCCGGCCCGCGCCGCGCGCAGCAAGGGAGTCGCTCCCTGAGCCAGGATTGTGTCGCCGCCGCGATCCTGCGGTACGTCGCGATACGGCGGGCGGCGCCTGAGCTGAAGATTCGGATTGGCACCGGCCTCGAGCAGCAGCCGGGCAACGTCGAGCGCGGTCACGGAATCTTCACTCGGGAGCACGGCCATGGCGCCGTTTCCTTTGACGGGCAACGTACTGACATCGGCGGCCATGTACAGCGGCGACCGGCCGAAGAGGTCCCACTTGTCAACATCGGCGCCGGCTTTGATCATGTACGCGGCGAACTCGAAGTGGAGGTTGAGCAACGCCATGTTGAGTGGCGTGATGCGTTCCGGGTCTTCGAGATCTGGATCGGCCCCGGCCGCGATCAAGTGCCTGGCACAGGCAACGCAGCCCTCGCGAGCGGCATAGAGCAAGGGAGTGAACCCACCCTTGTTCAAGTCTTTGGGGCGCGGTTCCGTGATGACCTTCCGTTCCCACTGCCGGATGACGCCACGCGCATTGAGGTCAGCACCCCTGGAGGCCAGGAACTTGACCATCTCGGCCTGACTTTGCGCCGCGGCCCACATCAGAGCCGATTGCCCGCCCCAGTTCTCCTTGGCGTTGATGTCGGCGCGCGCCTCCAGCAGCAGCCTGGCAGCTTCGACGTTGCCACTGCGGGCAACCTCCATCAACGGTGTTTCACCTTCCGGATTTCTGGCATTCGGATCGGCGCCCGCCTTGAGCAGCGCATCGATGACCGGCGCCGAGCCGACGATGGCCGCCTCGGTCAACGCAGACGTGCCGAACTGGTTTTTCAGTTTGACGTCCGCGCCGGCTTTGAGGAGCGCGCGAACCAACTCGAGATCGTCGTTCGACGCGGCCCACATGACCGCCGTGGTCCCATCTGGTCCGGGCGTGTTCGGGTTGGCGCCCTTGGCCAGCAAGCGCAACGCGGCCGCACGATCGCCACGCTCGGCAGCGTGGAGCAGAGTTGGCTCAGCGGCTGTCGCGACGGAGAGCGAAGCAAGAACCGCGACGATCGCGAAGATCCACGATCCCAGGACGAGTCGGCGACAGGACCCGGAAAGCGTCAACTCACTACACCTCAGAAAGAATCCCGCCACTGTCGCCGAGCTTCTCCACGGGGATGTTGTTGCGATCGAACAACGTCACGAGCAGATCGGCAAAGCGCGAGTCCTGTGGATACTTCAGGTGCTGACCGCCTTTGATCCGTCCGTGCGCATGGCCAAGTATCGCCGCCGGCAGCGGATCGTTGTTGTGCTTGTCGCTATTGCTCATGTTGCTGCCGTACAGAATCGTCGAGTGATCCAGCACGGTGCCCCCAGCCTCCTGCGCTTTCGACAGCCGCTCGACGAACTTCGCGAACACTTCCGTGTGGTACCGCTGAATCTGCACCAGCTTGCTCTGCTTGTCCGTATTGTTCCCGTGATGCGAGAGCGGATGGAAGGCCTCGGCGATGCCGAGGTTCGTATACGTGCGCATGCTCGCTTCGCGATCCATCGAGAACGTGATGACGCGGGTGATGTCGGCCTGGAACGCGAGGGCCATGAGGTCGAACATCAGTTTGAAGTGCTCGGTGATGTCGTTCGGCGTGCCGACTGGCGCATCCGGAATGTCCAATCGGGAAGTGTCCTGTTGCGACGCCATCTGTACCCGCCGCTCGATCTCGCGGACCGAGTCCAGGTAGTCGCCCACGACGACGCGATCGCGAACGCCGAGGCTGGCCTGTAGTCTCGCGGCCTGTGCTCTGACTCGGTCGAGGATGCTACCGGTTTCGTGGAGAATCGCCGCACGTTCTGTGTCGGTATCGCCTTGGCCGAACAGCTTCTGAAACACGGCACGCGGGTTTCCCTCCTGCGGCAGTGGTTGTGTCGGCGTGCGCCAGGCCAATCGCGCGCCGACTTGCGACGTCGTCAACTCCAGCGAAGGCAGTCGCGTGTCCTGACCGATATGGCGTGCTGCCAACTGGTCGGCGGTGACGCCGGCCTCTGGACCGGCGACGCCGTGGTCCCAGGGCTTGACGCAGCTGAGCCACGTGGACTCGATGTAGCCGTGGGGCTCGGGCGTTTCACCCGGCTTGTTCCGCAACCCCGAGACGATGGTCAAGTGCTGACGGAGCGGCGTCAGTGGCTCGAGGATCGGCGACATCTCGTAGCTGGTGCCGGTCTGTGGCGGCGACCATCGGTCCATGATTGCGCCGTGGGGAAACCCGATGAATGCGAACCGCTTCGGGGCCGAGCCGGCCGCCGTCTGGGCCCACGCGGTGGCGGCGGGATTCATCGCATCCAGCAGCGGCAGCGCGATGCTGGCCCCAACGCCCTTCAACACCGTGCGCCGTGAGACGTGTTTCTTGAATACGTGCATCACGAATCTCCGTTGTTCCGATGATTCCTGCGTCCGCGCGGGAAGCCCGCGCTCTACTACTGCCTACTGCCTACCACCCACCGTCTACTCGGCGCCCGCAGTCGAACTGCGATCCGCGGGGGGCGCCGATTGAGGCACGCGGCGCGTCCTGAACTGATCGCTCCGCACGATGGCCTGAACCAGCGCCGAAAACCTGTAATCGACACCGGCCGCACCGCGCACAATCCGGCGCACGGTGGGCATGTCGTAGTGTTCTAGTTTACGCCCCGTGGCATACGTTAGCAGCCCCTCAGTGAACGTCTGCGCAAACTGTTCAGGGCGACGCAAGAGCGCCGCGCGCAGATCGTCGGGACCTTTGATTGGCGTGCCATCGGGCAGCTCACCAGAGGCATCGATCTCCGAGCCGGCATACCGATCGCGATCTCTCCACATTCCAGTCGCATCGAAGTTCTCGAGTGCCAACCCCAGCGGATCCATGACCGCGTGACAGGACGCACACGTCGGGTTCGACCGATGCTTGGCGATCATCTCGCGGACCGTGAGCGCCTTCGTCGTCCCGATGTCTTTCTCGTCCAGCGTCGGGACGTTCGGCGGCGGCGTTGCCGGCGGCACGCCTTCAATGTGTTTGAGGATGAAGGCGCCCCGCAAGACCGGTGACGTGCGGTTCGGGTAGGCGGCTGCCATCAGCACGGCACCTTTACCGAGCAGCCCCCAGCGCACCGATTGCTCGAGCTCGACGCGTCGGAAGCGATCGCCTTTCACGTCGGTGATCCCGTAATGCAGCGCGACGCGCTCGTTGAGAAACGTATGCCTCGCTCTCAGCAGATCGACCACACTGCGGTCTTCTCTGAAGATGCTATCGGCGAACAGCGTCAGCTCGGATCGGAAATCCTCGCGCGGATCGGACCGGCCGGACGCATATGGGAACACCGCCGAGTCGGGCACGATATCGTCCAGGCGCTTCATGTCGAGCCATTGATGGACGAAGTTGCTCGCCAGCGTCACGGAACGCGAGTCGGCCAGCATGCGCCGCACCTGCCGGTCGAGCACGGAGGGCTCCTTGAGTTTGCCACTGATCCCGAGCTGCAGCAGCTCGTCATCGGGGATCGTGTTCCAGAGGAAGAACGACAGCTTCGACGCGAGCTCGAGATCGTTGATGGCGTAGGTTTCGCCGGGGCGCAAACCCGTGGGGACGGCCTCGCCACGGTACAGAAAGAACGGACTCGCCAGCAAACCGGTGACGGCGGTGCGGATGCCTCCCTCGAAACCGCCGTCTTTCACGCCGTCGTGGTAGTACTGCAACAGCTCATTCACGTCGTCGCCGGACACAGGACGCCGGTATGCGCGTCTGGCGAGAGACGTGATGATCTGTTTGGCGCAGCGTTCCTGAGCATCTGCCCCTTGCTGACGCGGGGGCTCGCCGCGCCGTAGCTCCCGCGAAGCGGGAGCGGAGGCCGGGTGGCAGGTGAAGATGCGCTCGCGACTCGGCGTAGGACTGAGCGCCTTCGCGCCAAACGGTCCCTGGAGCTGGAAGGAGCTCACGCGATACAAACGATCCTGGCCGCCGCCGGGCGCGAACATCTGCAACTGATCGTCTGACTCGGCGAACGTCCGACGTTTGAATGCCACACCAATTCTGTGTGGTCCGGCGGTCGCGAAGAATCGGATCTTCTTCAGGCGAGCGTTGACCCGATCGAGCGCGCCATTCTGCACCTGATCGTAGAGCTTCATGTCTTCTTCGCCGCCGACCACCGTTTCGTAGACGAGCTTGTTGTCGAGAGTCACCACCAGCGGGTTCTCGAACTCCATGCCATTGCCCCAGATGTGGGTGACCATGTCGGCGACATCGATGACGTATTCGCCGTCCGATGGGAGATCGACTTTGGCGAGAATGCCTCCCCGCGTGCCGAGCGGAAGGCCTGGGACGTGCGTAAGCTGCGTGCCGGGCCCCGCGCGGAAGGTCCACCCTCCTGGTCTCGCATCTGACCTGCCGACTGCCTTGACGGCCACAGCGCGCGCGGCGATGACATATTGCTCGATGAAGGAGGGCGACACCTGCAATGCCGTCGCGATGTTGTCGAAGCCTTCGGCAATATCGTCTGCCGGCAGAAGCTCGCTCGCATCAATCTCGACGGCCAGGAGATCCCGAACCGCGTTTGCGTATTCCTTGCGATTGAGCCGGTGCAGTACGACCTTGTCCGGCACATGCGCCTTGGTAGCCGCACCGTCAAGTGAATCTTCAAGATAGGAGACCAGTGAGTCGATGGCTGCTGTTCCCGGCTGTCGAGCGCCCGGCGGCGGCATGACGCGGCCTCGCATCTTGCGCACGGCCTTCTCGAACACGTCGGCATGTTGACCGATGCTCTCCGGCGTGATCCCCTGAAAGCTGACGCCCGCCATCTTGGTACGATCGTTATGACAGGTGACGCAGTACTGCTCCATCGTGGCCAACCGTCCCTGAGGTCCAGATGTCTGAGGGGCAGCCGCCGGCTGTTGGGAGGCCGTAAACACGACGCTCAACGAGCCAACGAACAGTACGCCGGCCAGCACAATCACGACGATGGGATGGGTTCGACTGTTAGTCATGCGTCTGGAGACAAGTATGCCCAAAGGCTCTCAAACGCGCGACGCACGAACTCGTCGGGATTGCCCATCTGCGCATCAAACTCTTTCGTCGGCTGCGCTGCCACCGCCTCGCTCGGCCCGCGCCCCTTGTTCAGCAGTTGCGTCAGACGATCGTAGATCGTGCCGTACATCGCGTACTGCGCCTTGAGGTCGGCCAGGCCGAGCACCGGTCCACGTCCTGGAACAATACGCGTTTCTTCGTTCGCCAGCGTCTGCAGACGCTGGAGGCCGCCGACGATACCGCCGATCCATCCACCGGTGGCCCAGTCGACGACAGGCCAGCCCTGGCCCGAGACCGCATCGCCGACCGCGAGCACGTTCTGCTGCGCGAAGTACACGTACATATCGCCGTCGGTGTGCGCTGCATCGGGGATGTACCCGTAGCGCACGCTGTCTACCGGAACGCCTTCACGGCGTTCCTTGGGCGACTCGAGCGTGCCGGTGGTGTAGAAGGTCTTGTTCGGCTGCGCAATCTTGGGTAAACGCTTGAAGCGCTTCCCGTTCCACGACCAGGTCACGTCGGTCGCCAGCCATAGCCGCGTGTTCTCGTGCGCGATGATCGTCTTGCCGACCTTACCTAGCAGCTCGTTTGATCCGGTCTGCTCTGGATGCCAATGCGTGTTGAAGATCGTGTGCACCGGACCGCCGCCTGGCAGGGCGGCGACTGTTTTCATCAGCACATCGGAGGCGGCGGCGGATCCGCCATCCACGAGCAAGACGCCCCCAGCGCCGGTGTGCGCGACGACGTTGCCTTCTCCGGGGAGTCGCAGGACGAACAGATCTTCGCTCAGACGCAGAGTGCCCGCGCCCTCGGACGCCGTTTGCGCCCCTCGACGAAAGCTCGGGGCGCCCTGAGCCGTGTCGAAGGGCGCCGGTGCTGCAGCAAGACGGCGAGCCGGCGCGCCCAGAACCACACCCGCAGCGCCTGCGATCACGCCCTTCAATATCTGCCTACGTGTCTGACCGCCTCGATTCACGACGATCCTTCCGCGCTCGTAGGGCCGGTCCTTCCGCCTTCGCCAAGGCTACGGCGGACCGCCGAAGCTCGAAGAGCGGAGGTTGGTTTGGGCCGGCCGGACGGCTAGTCCAGTTTAGGCGTCATTACGTGCCGGGATCTACCCCCAATACCTAAGGCCTTCGACGCCGGCAACCCATCGCCAAGGAGACGCCGTTTGGGGAACAATCGGGAACATCCATGCGTCCTTGGGCCTGAACGATGCGGACACTCTTCAGAGCGACACTGATGCTGGTCGTTGGACTGTCGCCCAGCCACGCGCAGCAGGCGGCTCCAGAGATTACCCGTGAGAATGTGAGCCGGCTCGAGGTCGCGTGGACATACCGCACCGGAGAAACCGACCCTCGCTTCGCCACGACCAGAGCCGCAGCATTCGAGGCGACTCCCATCGTCGTCGATGGCACCATGTACGTTGGGACGCCGCTCGGGCGGGTCATCGCGCTCGATCCGGCGACGGGACAGGAACGCTGGGTCTTCGATCCACAGATCGCCCGAAATATCCCATACAGCGACTTTGCAAGCCGTGGCGTGTCTACGTGGCTTGACGACGCCGCGCCGGCGGACGCGCCGTGCCGGCGACGGATCTTTGCGGCCACGGCGCAGTCGCAGCTCATAGCCCTCGACGCTCGGAACGGCCAGCCATGCCGAGACTTTGGCGTCAACGGCATGGTCGACCTCAAGGCCGGCCTGCGCATCCCACCGTTCGAGCCGCAGGCCTATTCCGTCACGTCGCCACCTGTGGCGGTCAACGGAGTCGTCATCACGGGATCCTCGATCGGCGACAATTCGAGGCCTGACCCCGCAAGCGGTGAGGTTCGCGGATACGACGCACGCACGGGTCAGCTGCGATGGACCTGGGACCCGATCCCGCAGGACCCGAGCGATCCCGCGTACCCGGAATGGCGCGGCGCTCTCGCTCACAAAGGTGGAGGCGCCAACGCGTGGTCCAGCCTTGTGGCCGACGCCGAACGCGACCTTGTGTTCGTCCCGACGGGGAGTGCGGCGCCCGACTATTACGGAGCGTTGCGACTCGGCGACAACCGATACGCTAATTCGATCGTCGCCCTGCGCGCGACGACAGGACGGCTCGTCTGGGCGTTCCAGTCGGTTCATCACGATCTGTGGGACTACGACAACGCCTCTCCACCGGCGCTCGTGACGGTCACGCGCGACGGAGTGGCGGTGCCGGCAGTCGTCCAGGCCACGAAGACGGGGATGCTGTTCGTGCTCGAGCGAGAGACAGGCCGACCTGTCTTTCCAGTCGAAGAGCGTCCTGTCCCAGTGAGCGACGTCCCGGAGGAGCAGGCCGCCCGCACGCAGCCGTTCACGGCTCTCACACCGCCGCTCTCCCCGCACCGTTTCACGGTCGATCAGGTATGGGGCATGACACAAGCTGATCGCGACGCCTGCCGCGCCGCCATCGCGCCGCTGCGGAACGAGGGCATCTTCACACCGCCCAGCACTCACGGCACGTTGTTGATGCCAGCCAGAATCGGCGGCGTGAACTGGGGCCGTGTGGCGATCGATCCGGTCCGGCAGATCGTCGTCATCGCGGTGAACCGGATCGCTGAGATGGTGCAACTCATCCCGCGCGAGGGCTTCGACCTCCAGCGCGCACGCGCCGAGGAGCAGACGCGGCTTGGCGACGACTTCGAATACAACATGATGCGAGGGACGCCTTACGTCATGCGACGACGCCTGCTCCTGGCGCCGTCGCGTCTTCCATGTACGCCCCCGCCCTTTGGCGCGTTGGTGGCGATTGACCTCAAGACCGGTCACAAGAAGTGGGACGTGCCGCTGGGATCGATGACGTCAGTGCTCAGCCCTGACGTCGCAAAACAGACACGACCTGACTGGGGCTCTGTGAACCTCGGCGGCGCGATCGCAACCGCCAGTGGCGTCGTATTCATCGGCGCGGCGCTCGATCGCCGTCTCCACGCGTACGACATCGAAACTGGGCGTGAGTTGTGGCAAGGTGAACTGCCCGCGAGCGCCAAGGCGACGCCCACGAGCTACCGCCTGGCGTCGGGCGCTGAGTACGTCGCGGTAGCGGTCGGGGGAGGAGGCGCCTGGGGCACGGGCGACTATCTCGTGGCCTTCCGTCCTTGACCGCTGCCAAGGATCCCCCTGGTCATCGGCAAGTGCAACGATGCCGGTGCTACCAGCGGGGCCGGCTCGACATCGCGTCTTCCCACGAGCTCCAGCCCGAGACCGTTCCGTAGGGCACCGGATGAAGCACCGATTCGACCGGCCCGATGAGTCCACGTTCGATCTTGAAGAGCTCTGCGATCTGCCAGGTCCAGGGAATGCTTGGACCCGACACCACCCTGCGGCCATCGCTGAGCGTGACATTGCGGGCGTCCCCAGAGGCGTTGTCGAAGAACACGAACGCGAAGGCGATGCCGCGCTCACGATCGACCACCGTGAAGCGCCTGTCGCGAATGCGGGTGACGTAATGGAACATTCCAGATTCGAACTGCTGGCGACAACTCATTCGGGTGCGGTTGGGGGCCGGCGCCGGAGCGCCGACGATGGACGACGGATCGCCCGCTGTGACCGAGCCGTTCTCGAGTCGGGCGCATGCGTCGGTGAACGGATAGGTACCCTTCCCGTCGTTCAGCTCGAGCCCTGAAAAATACATGTTCGCCGTTCTCACGAGCTCGTCACGAGACATGCGCTCGGACACCGGGACGGCGTCGAGCAGCACGCGCCGTGGCGACCTGATCCGGTCGAGGCTCTCGGCAGCCTCCTTGTTTCGAATGACCAGTGTTTCGATCTCGGAGATCTTCCGCTCCACGACTTTGAGGCGCAGCACGAAGACGGTTGCCGTGTCGGCCTCGCGAATGGTCCCCATGAGCGCAATCTGTCCGCCCTCGACATCCGCGATGTGCAGCTTGTAGATGCCCCTGCCGGTAACGGTGTTCCAGAGAGCATCGCCAAGCTCGAGCCGCTGTCCGTTCTCGGTGAACTTGACCGTGGGTGCCAGCGGCAGCAGTGACGGCTGATGGGCAACGAGCGCGTCGACGTATTGCTCCACGAAGCCTTCGAGACAGCCGCGATCGCACACCGCACCCGACTGCGCCGCAGCCGGCACACTCACCAGTCCACAGACGATCGTGCCAGCCAGCGAGATTCGCGTAAGCGGTTTCGGAAACAAGGCGGGCATTGTACCCACTGTCTCTTCGGATAGGATGACCCTATGAAACGTCTGCTTTGGCTTCTTCCGCTTTTCTTCGTCGCGGTCACCTTTCCAGCTCCGGTTCTTTCAGCCCAGAGTCCGGCCGGCCGCGGACAGACGCCACCCGCTGCGGCCACCCGGCCAGCTCTCCTCTTCAAGGAGGAGTGGAAGCTTCCGCCGCACCAGGGCGCGCCCACCGACGAGAACATGCGGTTCACGCCGGCGGTGGTCGCAAACGAGCGGCTCGAGGCCAAAGCATACGGACCGGGCTCGTCTGTCGTCCGCGCGGCGGAACACGAGGGCCGCATCGATCTGTGGACCGGGCTCGCCACGTCGCCCGTCGCGGTGACGCTGAGGGACAAGCGGAACTACATTGACCTGACTGGTCTTGCGCGGCTCCGATGGATCGTGCGGACCAACAGCATCCACACGCTCTACCCTGTCGTCAGACTTGCGAACGGGACTTACGTGGCCGGCAATAGGGGCATCACGACGGACGGTGAGTTCCTGCAGGTCGAAATCGCGTTCGGGGGCATGCGATGGTTCACGCTCGATCCGGTCAAGGTCGTGGTGACATCGGAAGTGCCGAATCCGGACCTCAGCAGGGTCGATGAAATCGGTCTCGCGACGCTTGCGCCCGGGGGCGGACACGGGATCGCGGGATCAGCCAACCTGTCCACGGTCGAGCTCTTCGCGAAGGCCGTGCCGCGCTAAAGTCGTGCGACGGCCTTCTGCCCCAGCGTTTTCAGCTTCTGCTCATCGTCAGCGGTTTCCTTCAGGGACAACTTGAGATCTACTCCCCAAGAAAGCAAATCGTTATAGAGTGTCACGGCACGCGTGTGGGTCTCCACCCCACCGCGCACAACATGCGCGACGGGGGCCCCTGGGCTCCCGCACGATCAAGCGTCGACGAGGAGCAAATATGTGCGATCAGGATCATTTTGAAGAAGATCGGCTTGAGTACGAAGCGGGCGGACTGGTGACACGGCGGCAGTTCGGCGTCCTTCTGGGCGCGGGCGTGGCCATGATGCTGCCCAAGGTCGTCGGCGCCGTCGCGGTGACCGAAATGGACGTGACGATTAAGACTCCGGACGGCACGTGCGACGCCTACTTCGTGCACGTCGCGAGCGGCACGGCGCCCGCCGTGCTCGTGTGGCCTGACATCTTCGGGCTGCGGCCGGCATTCCGCCAGATGGGCAAGCGGCTCGCCGAGACGGGCTACTCGGTGCTCGTGGTGAACCCGTTCTATCGGCAGCAAAAGGCGCCGACCGCGTCGAAGGGCGCGGCGACCCCAATCCCGGAGCTGCTGCCACTCGCCAAGCAGCTCAGCGAGACCACGCACATGACTGATGCGAAGGCGTTCATCGCGTGGCTCGATCAGCAGCCGTCCGTCGCGAAGAACCGCAAGGTCGGCACCCAGGGCTACTGCATGGGTGGCCCGATGTCGTTCCGCACCGCGGCGGCCGTGCCCGATCGCGTCGGCGCGGTGGCCTCGTTCCATGGCGGCGGCCTGGTGACCATGGAGCCGAACAGCCCGCACCTGCAGGCGTCGAAGACCAAGGCGTCGCTGCTCGTCGCGATCGCGGCCAACGACGACATGCGGGCACCCAATGAGAAGAATGTGCTGAAGGAGACCTTCGCAAAGTCGGGTCAGGCCGCGGAAGTCGAAGTGTATTCGGGCGCGCATGGCTGGTGCCCGCCGGATTCGACGGTCTACAACCAGCCTGACGCAGAGAAGGCATGGAGCCGTTTGCTCGCGCTGTACGGCAAGGCTCTCGCGTAGCAGCAGAGGGCTCACGGCTCAGGGCTCAGGCCCTGAGCCCTAAGCCCTAAGCCCTAAGCCCCGGAGGATTGGGACATGATCGCCAGCATTGCCTTCATGGTTCTCGGCGCCGCAGCGCCCACGACGACATGCGAGGCTCTCGCGACGGTGAAGTTGGATCACACCACAATCACCAGCGCGACGATGGTGCCCGAAGGTCCGGCGCCCGCGCGAGGAGGTCGCGCCAACGCTGCGGCGAATAACGCGCCCGCCACTCCACCACAAGCGCCAGCCATGATTCCGGCGCACTGCCGCGTACAGATCGTGCTCAAGCCCACGTCTGATTCCCTGATCAACATGGAGCTCTGGCTCCCGCCGGCGGACAAGTGGAACGGGAAGTTCATGGGCGTGGGCAACGGCGGCTTCGCCGGATCGATTCAAGGTCTCGCTAACGAAATGCCGCAGGCGCTGCGGCTTGGCTATGCGACTGCCGGCACCGACACCGGTCATCAAGAGCAGGGCGGAGCGTGGGCGATCGGTCACCCGGAAAAGATGATCGATTTCGGGTACCGCGCGACCCACGAGATGACCCTCAAGTCCAAGGAGATCGTCAAGGCCTTCTACGACCGCAGCGCCCAGTATTCCTACTTCAAAGGCTGCTCGACCGGCGGACGGATGGCGCTGATGGAAGCGCAGAGATACCCGGACGACTACGACGGCATCATCGCGGGCTCGCTCGCCAGCCGTCACATTCACATGTGGACCGCCGGAATCGAGCGGAGCATCAATCTGTCGCGCCACCCGGAAGCCGCCATCACGACCGAACAGGCCGCGCTCGTCAACAATCTCGGGACGAACAAATGCGACACGCTCAAGGAAGGGTTCCTGAACAACCCTCGCTCGTGCAAGGTCGACTTCTCCTCACTGAAGTGTCAAGCGGGAGCGTCTGGCGACTCGTGTCTCACCGACGCGCAGATGAAGACCGTCGAGACCTTTTACGGCGGCGTGAAGAACTCGAAGGGTGAGCTCATCTTCTCCGGCCAGGCGCTTGGCAATCCGATCCCGGCGCAGCGATCGACCAACCAGGCTCCCGGAGGCGTGTACGACCTCGTTCGTATTGCCTACAACGACCCGGACGTTGACTGGCACAGCTTCGACCTCGATCGCGACATGAAGTTTCTGGACGAGAAGATCGGCTACGTGGATGCCGTGAATCCCGATTTGAGCAAATTCAAATCAAGCGGCGGCAAGCTCCTGATCACCCACGGCTGGTCCGACACCGGCATCACTCCGGAGACCTCCATTTGGTACTACGACTCGGTGCTCAACAAGATGGGCAAGAACCAGAGCGATTGGATGCGCCTGTTCATGGCGCCCGGCATGGGGCATTGTGGTGGCGGCCCAGGCGTGAACACGTTCGACTCGATCGGCACGCTCGAGAAATGGGTGGAGAAGGGCGTCGCGCCAGACACGATGCTCGGCACCGGTGCGCAGGGCATGACCCGTCCGCTGTGCCCGTATCCGCAATTCGCGGAATACAAAGGGAGCGGCGATCTGAAGGCTGCCAGCAACTGGTCGTGCAAGGCGCCGCCAGCTCGCTGACCGGCCGCAAGCCAACGCACCGCAGGGCGCATTCTGAGCCGGCGCTCCCAACGCCAGTTGTGTTGGCGCTGCTGCGTCGCGAATCCCGGTTCCGGTGGCCGGACCGCTCTGCGAGGACGAGTGCGGGCCGCTGGCCGCCAGCTCCGTGAGCTGTCTGGAGCCCAGAGTCTTCTCGCGCGGTCAGGCGACCCGTGTCGGCCTGACCTCCACAGGGCTTCGCGCCACAGCAGCGCCAACACAACTGCCCTGAGCCCCTTTGAGCCCTAAGCCCTGAAGCCCTAAGCCCTAAGCCCTGAGCCCTGAGCCTTTTGGGATTACGATTCGGGAACTGTTGATACGTTCGAGCGCCGCGTGATTTGCTACGATCGCTGTGTGAAAACCCACGTTGTCTTCGCCTCGGTCGGCGTCCTGCTCACAGCCGGTCTGTTGCACGCCCAGGCTCCGGTGTCACCACCCCCGCACGCCTCTTCATACTCCGCGCCGCGCACTCCGTGGGGCGATCCTGATCTCCAGGGCCCGTATACGAACAGCAACGAAAGCGGGACGCCAATGGCACGGCCCGCCGAATTTGCAGGCAAGCGGCCGGAGGATGTGACTCCGGCGGAGATGGCGCGTCTGGCGAAAGAGCGCGCGGCGCGCATCGAGAAGACGGCGGAGATCATAGGGGCAACCGAGGACAACAACACCGGTGCCGGCCCGACGCATTGGTACGAGAACTACAACCCAAAGAACAGCCGCCCGTGGATGGTGTTGGATGGGCCGGACTACCAGGTGCCGCCGACCACGCAGGAAGCCAAGGATCGCGCGGCCGCCCTGCGTGCCGCGCGTGGCGGTGGTGACGGCTACTACGCCGGGCCGTTCCGTGGCCCCGAGGAGTTCACTGCGTACGTCCGGTGCATCACGCGCGGAGTGCCCGGTTCGATGATGCCGGCGATTTACGGCAACTCCTACGACATCACGCAGTCGCCTGGCTTCGTCGCCATCCGTTACGAGATGGTGCACGAGACACGTGTGATCCCCCTCGACAGCCGCCCGCACGTCAACAGGGCGATACAGAGCTACGTGGGCGATGCTCGCGGCCACTGGGAAGGTGACACGCTCGTGGTCGTCACGACCAACTATCTCGAGGCCGGGACATTTGGTGGCGCCTCGTCGTCGCTCAAGACGACGGAGCGGTTCAGACCGACTGGATCGAACACCATCGAGTGGTCGATCCGGTTCGAGGACTCGCACACCTGGACGCGGCCCTGGAGCTTCGGCATGCTGCTCACCCGTGATCCACATTCTCAAGTGTTCGAGTACGCCTGTCATGAGGGCAACGAGGGCATGCGAAACATGCTGAAGGCTGCTCGTGACGCGGACAAGAAGCAGCAGTAGCGGCGGAAGGAGTGCCTCAGTGCATCGGTGTGTCGTTGGCTGTGAACAACGCTCCCGGACGTCCAACTGAGCGCAATGGAGGGTCTATGCCCGGTGTGTGCAACGTCGTGCGACCGATACTTACCCGTGTCACCGTACTCATATTCGTCATCATCGTCGTGATAGGCGTGCCGGCGCTTGGTTTCGCCCAGTGGTTGCGCTATCCGACGGCGGACGTCCCGCGAAAGGCGGACGGGAGCCCCGATCGGACGGCGCCCACGCCGCGACTGCCCGACGGGAAGCCGGACTTCTCAGGCATCTGGCACGCTGCGAATCCCAATCGGTGTGTTACTGGCGCCGGTCAGTTCATCCAGTGCGGCAGCGAGATCGGCGGGTCGCCGCTCGGCGGCAACCTCGGGCGGGAGTTGCCCGGCGGCCTGCCGTATCAGCCGTGGGCGGCCAAGCTCGCGCAGGAGCGCAAGGCGGATGACAGTCGCGACGATCCGCACGTGCGGTGCCTGCCCGACAACCCGCCGCGGGCATGGACGCTGCCGCACCTCACCAAGGCGTTGCACTCGCCAAAGCTACTCGTGTTGCTCTACGAAGTGAACGCCATGTACCGGCAGATCTTTATCGATGGACGACCCCAGCCCGTCGATCCAACGCCCGGCTGGAACGGCTACTCCACCGCTCAGTGGGAGGGCGACACGCTGGTGGTCCAAACGGCGGGCTTCCGCGACAACCTGTGGATCGACACCGGCGGTAGTCCGATGAGCGACGCGGCGAAGATGACCGAACGGATGCGCCGGCCGAACTACGGAACCCTCGAACTTGAGATCACCATCGACGATCCGAAGGTCTACACGCGGCCGTTTACGGTCAATCTGAAGCAGGACATCGAGCTCGATACGGAACTGGTCGACGAGTTCTGCCTCGAGAACGAGAAGTCGTACGAACGGATGCAGCGATCGCGCTCGATAAAGTAGCGGAGCTAGTCCGGCGTCCCCCAGCGTAACGACGAAACGAGTCCCTATGCGTTGGCTGATAGTCCTGACGGCCGTATTCGTGCCGGGGGTCGCCGCTGCGCAGAATGCGCAGCAGACTCCGGCTGCGTGCGAACGTCTAACCTCGCTGTCTCTGCCGAACGCCGCCATCACCTTGGCGCAAGTGGTGAGCGCGGGCGCGTTCGCGGTGCCCGTGAACGCGCCACGTGACGGAGGCGGCTCTTCTGCGCTGGCGGGGACTATCGGTCCCGTTCCGGACGTGCCCGGTAGGGTGACGGCCAACACCGCCGGTCTGGGCCTTGGATACAACGGCGGCCGCGGCATCCCGCCCTTCAGTACGCTTCCCGCTTTCTGCCGCGTTGCGGCGACGCTCAAGCCGTCGCCCTCTTCTGACGTTCGCATGGAAGTGTGGATGCCGGTCGCCGGGTGGAACGGTAACTTCCGTGGTACGAGCCCCAACGGGCTCGGCGGGATCATCAACTACAACGCGATGGGCGTTGGCGTGAGCGACGGCTTCGCCGTCGCTAGCACCGACACGGGCCATCAGGGTGGCGATACCGGCTGGATGCTGGATCGGGAACGGGTGACCGACTTCGCCGGCCGCGCCATCCACGAGACGACAGTCGTCGGCAAAGCGCTCGCCACCACCTACTACGGCACCGCTCCCCGATATTCGTACATGCTGGAGTGCGGCGGCGGCTCGGCCGCAGCGTTGCACGAAGTCCAGAAGTACCCAGCCGACTACAACGGCATCGTCGTCGGCGGCCACGCCGCGCATCTGACGCGCCAGATCTTCGGGCAGCTGTGGCTGTGGCAGGCGACGCACTCGAATGGTGTCGCCATTCTACCGGCGGCGAAGCTCTCCGTCCTTCACGGGGCCGTTCTGGCCAAGTGCGACATGCTCGACGGAGTGAAGGACGGACTGCTCGAGAATCCGACGCGCTGTGCGTTCGACCCGAAAGAAATCGAGTGCCCGTCCCGAGCGGATTCGGGCGGTGACGGGCCGAATTGCCTGACGACGCCCCAGGTCGAAGCGGTTCGAAAGATTTACGCCGGACCGACCAATCCTCGGACGAACGAGCGAATCTGGTCGCCGCTCTATCGCGGCAGCGAGCTTGACTGGAGCTTCTTCAGCGAGGCGCCGAGCCCCATCGGGATCGCGACAGGCGCGCTGCGAGTGATTCTCGGGGATCCGACCTGGGACTATCGGACGACCGGTGTCGATTTCGACCGCCACGTGGCGATGGCCGACCAGTCGGACCTCGCGCGCGTCAACGCATCGAACCCCGACATCTCGGAATACGTGCGGCGCGGCGGGAAGCTAATTTTGTCGGGTGGCTGGAACAACGCCCTCGTGCCGGCTGGCGCCGTCCTGGACTACTACAACAGTGTTGAAGCCAGAATCGGCATCGAGAACACGGGGCGCGCGGTCCGTCTTTACATGGTGCCGGGCATGATTGAATGCAACGGCGGACCGGGCACCGACACCTTCGACATGCTTGGTGCCATGCGACGCTGGGTCGAGAGCGGCGAGGCGCCGAACGAAGTGATCGCGTCGCGCGTCGAGCACGGGAAAGTGGTGCGCACGCGGCCGCTCTGTCCCTACCCCCAAGTGGCAACGTACACGGGGAGCGGAAGCACGGACGACGCAAAGAGCTTCGTGTGCAAATAGCGCGCGAGCGTCATCGTTCGCGCTTGACGTACTTCCTGAGCGCCATCCCGGAGGTCAGCGATCCGTACACGGTGCCATGTGCGTCTGCGGCGATGCCTTCCTGCGATCCACTCTCATCGTCGGGATCGGGGACAAACGTCTTGACCCTGCCGTCTTTGGCGCTGCCGATCGTGATTCCTTTCCGAAACCCAGGGTTCGTCTTCTGATCCGACTGATGGTCGGCCACGTAGAGGTTGTCATTCTTGTCGATGAACACCCCGCTCGGCCTGCCGAACTGTCTCCACTCCTCGAGAAATGTGCCGTTCTGATCGAAGATCTGGATGCGGTTGTTCCCCCTGTCGCCAACGAACAACCTGCCGCGTGAATCCATTGCCAGGGCGTGAGGTGTGTCGAAGTCGCCTGGGCCGGAACCGTTTCTTCCCCATGCCTTGATGAACTTTCCATCCTTGGAGAACTTGACCACTCGGGCGTTCGAGCTCCCGCCATGGCCATCCCCCACGAAGATGTCGCCGTTTGGGGCCACCAGGACGGCGGACGGCTGATTGAACGTGTCTGAACCCTCGCCGCTCACGCCTGCCCTGCCAAGCGTCATCAGCACCTTGCCCTCGGCACTGAACTTCAACACCTGGTGACCCTTTCCATTTCTTCGCGGATCTTTCCCGTCGGGTCCTTCTCCGTCGGTCACCCACACACTGCCTTCCCGATCGATATGAATGCCGTGCGGGCGGATGAACATCCCTGCGCCAAAGCTCTTCACCAGCGCCCCCGACGCGTCGAACTGCAGAACCGGCGCGACGGGCGACCCGACGCACGTTTGTGCGCCGCACCTCTCGAATACCCACACGCTGGCTCCATCTCGGTCGATGGTGATCCCGACGGTGGATCCGATCGTTCTGCCGTTCGGCAGCTTGAAGAAACTTTCAACGAGTCGATAGCTGTCGCGCTGGGCATCGACGGCCTGCGAAAACGCGACGACCGCCGCAACGGCGACCAGGGTCAATCGAGGTTGAGCAGTGGTGGACATGTCACCCTCCCGTCCGCGTTATCGAACCTTTACGTATTTCAGCAGCCGCTGCGGACGAGGCTCCCCCGCGAAGATACTCCCCTGCCGATCGACCGTGATCGCCTCCGCTCCGCTGCCACCGGCGGTGATGGGTGGATTGTCGCCGGTGTCGAGAATGAAATGCTCGACCCAGCCGGTCTTCACGTCTCCGATTCTGATGCCCTTCTCCCAGCCCGCGTTCTCGTTCAAGTCCGACTCCGAGTCGGCGACGTAGATCCTGCCGTTGCCGTCGATCGCGATATCGCTGGGCATGCCGAACTGCGTCCATCTCGTCAAGTATTTCCCGTCCTGATCGAAGATCACGATGCGCTGGTTGCCGCGGTCGGCGATGAACAACCGGCCGCTCGCATCCATCGCGATCGCGTGCGGCCCAAAGAGCTGACCCGGTCCGTGCCCGGTGCTGCCGAATGCCTTGATGAACTTGCCGTCCTTCGACAGCTTGACGATCCGGTTGTTGCCGTTCGAGTTGTGGCCGTCGACGACGAAGATGTCGCCGATGGCGTTGGTGATGACGTCGCTCGGCGCATTGAAGTGAGAGGAATCGCTCCCCGGAACTCCTGCCTCACCCAACGTCATCAGCATCTTCCCCTGGGGAGAGAATTTGAAAACCTGGTGTCCGATGGGCTTGGTGGGCTTGGGTGCACCAGGCGTTTGCTGCCCGTTCCCGGCTTCTGTGATCCAGAGATTCCCGTCCCGATCGACGTGGAGTCCGTGGGGCCACGAGAACATGCGGCTGCCGAACTGCGCCACCACGTTGCCTTGTGGATCGAACCTGAGGATCGGGTTCAGGTCCGACGTGTCGCAGTAGGTCTGGCTTCCGAGCGGCGTTCCGTCATTACCGCATCTGATGATGGCCCAGAGGTGGGCGCCATCCACGTCGATCTCGATGCCACCAGGGGAACCCATCGTCCTCCCCGCCGGTAACTTCGCCCACGGCCCTCCCATCCGGCCCGGACCCTGCCCGGCTTGCAGTCCATCGACCGGGCGATAGGGATTCGATCCGCTCTGGCCTCGAACATGGGTTTGAAGAGCAGTCGCTATCACGATCGAAATGCCGAACCAGAGCGTGGCCGCAGGTCGCCATTTCATCGACATCTGGATACCCTCCTTCGATGACTCGCCGGTGCGAAGTGTCCGGTCAGCGCTGGGTCTGCTTCGAATAGTTGATGAACTGCTGTTCCTTGCACTTGTCTGGCGCGTACGGCGCGTCCGCCGGCTGGATGACGTCGCGCCCGGTGTACTTGCCTTTCAGATAGACCGCGTCTTCCGCTTCGTATGCGCGTTGCAACTGCATCGTGGTCGGGTCGAGGGTGAAGCGCTCGACGACATGGAGTTGATCGCTGTGGCGCACCGGGGCGTTCAGCACGCCTGGCAGGAACCCGACGGTGTCGACGACCAGCGTGTCGCCGTCCCAGCGCCCGATCGAATGCCCGGCGCGCGAGGGCCGGTTGTTCTTCGGGTGTTCCTTGATGTTCATGTGAATGGTTCGCCGGAGCCCGAGCTGACCGTATTCCAGGATGATGGCGTCGCGGTTCTGCGTAATGCGGTTCACTGGACCGTCGAACGTCCAGTCGAACACAACGCTTGTCGTCTCGCAGCGGAAGCGAGGATTGTCCTGCTGCGTGAACTTGTCCGCCTCCTGCTGACCCCGTTCTGTCAGCTCTGTGCCGCCGTAGAGCTGCGGGCCCGCACCACGACCGCGTCCCTGGCCACCACCGCGCGGCGCAGTGCCGGCCTGCGCGCCACGCTGCCGAGCCTGTTCGACCTGGCTGAGCGGAATCAGCCCGCCGCCGGTACCGCGCGGATCCGCCATAACCACCTGTTCTGGCGCCCAGTCGCCCGCCAAGTTCGGCTCGCCGCTCGGACGCCGTGGGGGCCGGTTCTTCTCCCCCGCGCGGATGGCACCCACCACCTCTCTCACTTTTCCATCCGGCGCTTTGACGTATTGCCCGTAGCGGTCCATCCTGCTGCCGTTTTCGAACTCAATCGTCTGTAGATAGCAAGAGTTCGGATCGGCGCGGTCGGGCGAAGCGGTAATGTTCACCTTTGAATTCGTCGGGAAGAGGTCGGACGTCCAGCCTGAACGCCTGAGGACGTGGGCCGAGCGCATCTCGCATCGGTACTTCTGGACTTTGCCTTTCTCGTCGGTCGTCTCGAAGTACAGCCACGAGTGTGGATTGATGAGCTCGATGCGGGTGAGCTTGGCACCGGCAAAGCTCACGGTCTTGCTCAATTCGAAGGTGCCGAAGCCGTGATGGGCGTATGCCGCCGCGGCGAAGCCGAGCAAGAAGGCAGTGCAGAAAAGCCATCGGATCATGTTCGGTCTCCGTGGCGCCACGAGAACCTGCCCTGACACCTACCCTTTAACCTTTGACCCTTGACCTTTGACCTAGAAAGTAGTTCCACCAGTCAATGTGTGGCCCGCGACGGAATCGCAGTGCATGCCGGGCTCGGGGAACTTCGGTTTGTTGGTGGCCGAGTCCATGGGGCACTTGGCGAGCGCGCCCACGCGCGCGCCAAAGTTCGAACCGTCCCGAAGCGGGTTCAAGTGGGCGCTGAACAACGTGCCAGGCCCGAAGGTTGTCCCGGTGATTCCCTGCCGTGCGAGCTGGGCGGTCCCCGCCATCTCGATGCCCCACTCAACGTTCTTCCCATCGGCGCCCTTCGCGAGCGACTTGTGGTCCGGCGCGAGAAGCAGGAAATGGATCTCGGCGTGGTTGGCCTGAGGAACGAATTGCCTGACGACCCCGGTCAGCGTCACAACCTTCGTCTGGTCGTACATCGCGAACGAATGGTGGGTCGAAACCGGGATCTCAAAGAACATCACCAACAAGGCCAGGGACGCCGCAACCGCCGACGCTTTGACTCTACGAGTAGCCATGTCTCCTCCGAAAACGGTGTGTCCGGCTTCATCCGGACCGTGAATATCAAGCCGTACCGCTATTTGAAGATGTCCGTGATCGCCGAGGGAAGCTCTTCCTGCGGTTTGTCCCAATTGGCCTCGAAGTTCTTCTCCCAGTTTTTGGCCCACGGGCGACCATAGTAATCCACGAAGCGAGGGTCGGACCCGGTCACCTGTTTTGGCCGGCCGTCGGTGTTGAAGATGTTGCTCAGGCACTCGATGAACGTGTACCGGCGTTCGGGATCTGCGGTTGTGGCGACTCGAACGAAGCGATATGACGCGCGGACTGGAGCGACGAATGCCTCCGGGTCGTAGAAGATGGTCTCGTGATCGAGGCCGATGAACTTGCCGCCGGCGTCGAGCGCGGGCTTGAAGGTTTCGACGGTCTCCATCTTGTCGCTCGTGTCGAACATGGCGTGCGTCAAGCTCCAGGCCTGAATATTTGCTGTCCAGGTAACCAGCGTGGTTCCGTCCCAGAACCCGATGGTCTCTCCATACCACTGTGGGACCTGCTGCACGTGCTGTTTGCCGATTAACACCTGGCGCAGGAAGTTGTCTGCGATCCCGGATAGGAATTGCACTTGCCATGTGGTCATCGTGAGCTGGAAGTTGCCCGCGTTCGACGGTTGCGCCCACCACCGGATGAATCCTTCGGGGTAACAAAAGGACGCGTTCCACTGTGGGGCATTCGTCACGGCCTCGTGGTACATCATCTGGACCATGCGCTTCTGATACTCCGGGGTGAGCAAAGACAGGACTGTTGGCGCCTGTGTCACACCCCACGTCCACTCAGAACCATGGTCCGCCTGTGTGTCGCGCTGATAGTACCCATCCCAGTCGGGGACGGTCGCCTTCGTATAGACGGTAGGTCCGCCCTTCTTTTTTGCCTGCGCCAGCAACGCCTCGTAATGCTCCTTCGCCGTCTTGTACGGGTAGGGGCTCAGGATGCGCTCCCGCGGCCAATCGTCATTGCAGTCGCCCCATGACGCCGACTCGGGCGGCTTCGGGCCGATGCGCTGCTGGTCCCACATTCCATACAGCTGGCGCGGAATGTTGCAGCGGTAATAGCGTTTATCGAGCCAGTTCGCCCGATCCTTGTAGAAGTTCTTCGACGAGAACAGATCGATGGGCAAAGGCTGGACGCCGGCCGGAGGGCCCAGGATCACAGGTGCGGGGCCGCGTCCACGTCCACGTCCTACCCCAGGCGCGCCCGGAGGAACTGCGCCGCGTCCACCCTGCGCGGCCGCTGGGTTGCCCTGCGCAAAGACGGCCTTCGTTAGAGAATCCAAAGGGATCGAGGCCGTGAGCGCGGCCAGGACGCCGAAGGTGAACAGTGCCGTGAACCACTTTGCTCTCATCTGAGGCCTCTCCTCACCGTTGCTCGCCGACGTGGCTCGATCATTATATCGGTCAGTCGAGCCAACGAGGCTCGGCCCGATTCCCTGTCGCGCCACAGCCAAACAGTGCCGTCGCGGCGCGCCAGTTCAGCACAGTCCTTTTGCGGACGCGCACCGGTAAATGTGGACGACAGCGCTCGAGACGATGGCGCCATGGGGATCGGTCACGGCATTGACCGGCACGAAGAGGACCGTCTCTTCTCGTCGCGACAAGACGTTGCTCGCGACGAGCCCGCGCGTCATCCACACCGCTGCGCGCACACTTGGACACTCGAGGCCGAGCCACCACGCGTACCGATGATCCGACCGCCGAAGACCCGTGTCCCGGTGAATCCGTGCAGCCACGCTCGCGGTGAGTTCGCGCGCGTTGGTTTGCCCCTCGGGACTCGAATGGTCGGGTTCTATTAGCGGCGATTCCTCAGCCATCGTCGCGAAGAGCTCCGCCGCGGCCTGCTGCCGGTCGCGAGGCATGTGGCCCAGCCAGTAGTGGCACGTCTTGGCGACGACCGTGACCACGTTCTTGATTTCCTTCTCGAGTCGGAAATGCGGCGCTGCCGGTAGTTCGAGAATCGCGCCTCGACGGCGTGCGGCGACATTCTCCATGACAATCGCGCGGACCAACCAGTCTGCCATTCCGTCGCCGTGGCACGTCACGCAGACCCAACCCGGAGTCGGAGCCACGTACGCCCGCAGGCCGGTCACCATGCTGATGCCGCGGCAGATCTCTTCGCCGACTTCGTCGTAGCGGTCGAATTGTGCGTCAATCTCGGCTTCCATGCCGGGTTCGAGGAGCATGCCCTTGTGCGGAGGGCCTCCTGCCATAGCGAGGTCGCAGAAGCTCCCCCACATCTGATCCCACGCCACCTCGCCGTCGGCGTCGTACTTCAGCCCGGCCGACCCCATTGAGATGGGCTGTACATCTTCGTAGGAGTCGCGATACTCCTCCGGCAGCAGCGTCCTGAGCCGGGCGTCCAGCACCTCGAGCGCTCGTCGATCTTCCAATCCCGTCATTCGGTACGGCCCGTGTCAGTATAGTTTTTATGGTTTGGACGTAGTGTCCGGCTCCAGGCTGGACTGACAGGGTCCGCCTAAAGGCGGACCCTACGAAGATCCCTGAAGGACACTAGGGATCAAGGGAAGGAGACTCTCGTGGGCGAGCCGGAAGAAGAAGATTTCGCGACGATGTTCGAGGCCTCCGAGCGTGCGAGGCGCGTCGCGAAGGGACAGATCATCGACGGCACGATCGTCGCCATCGGCGCGGAGGTCGCGCTGGTCGGCGTCGGCGGAAAAAGCGAGGCCACGATCGACATCGGTGAACTGAAAGACGACGAGGGCAATCTCGAGGTCAAGGTCGGCGACCGCATACAGGCGATGGTCGTCTCGACGGCCGGAGGACTGACGCTCTCCCGCAAACTGGCGCTCGGCGCCGCCACAGCGCGACAGCTGGAAGACGCGTTCCAAGCCGGCCTCCCGGTCGAAGGCAAGGTCGAACGGGCAGTGAAGGGCGGATATGAAGTGCGCATCGCCCGCCAGCGCGCCTTCTGCCCGGTCTCTCAGATAGACATCGTCCGCAACACCGAGCCAGCGCAACACGAAGGCCGCGTCTACAAATTCCGCATCATTGAGTACAAGGAGGGCGGCAGGAACATGGTGGTCTCTCGCCGTACGCTGCTCGAAGAGGAGCAGCAGGCGAGCGCCGCTGACGTTCGGAAGTCGATCGTCGAGGGAGCGGTGATGACCGGGCGTGTTGCGTCGGTTCGCGAGTTCGGCGCGTTTGTCGATCTGGGTGGCGGTGTGCAGGGATTGTTGCACGTGTCGGAGATGGCGTGGGCGCGCGTGTCGGACACGTCGCAGATCGTAAAATCCGGCGACGAGATCACCGTCAAGGTCCTGCGCGTGGACGCTGACAAACAGAAGATTTCGCTCGGGCTGAAGCAGCTCGCCGCCGATCCGTGGTCGAGAGCCGGCGACACCTATAAGGCCGGCCAGCTGCGCACGGGCCGCGTGGTCCGGGTCGCGGAGTTCGGACCATTCGTGGAGCTCGAGCCTGGTGTCGAAGGCCTCATCCCGTTGAGCGAGAGCGGCGTAGCCCGTGGCGGCGACGTCAAGAAAGCGTTTCGCGTCGGGGACCAAGTGCAGGTCGTCGTGCTCGACGTGGATGCGACCGCGCGACGCATTCGTCTCAGCGTTATGGCGGTTGAGCAGATGCGCGAGGCCGATGAAGTGCGCGAGTACACCGGCCGCTCGGACGCTGCACCTGCTGACGGGTTCGGTTCGCTCGCCGACAAGCTCCGCGACGCGCTCACACGTAGAGACGGATCGTGAGACCCGGCTACTCGGCAGCATTGCTATCATTGCCTCGGCGTGGCGTCAGCGATTGCCAGGAGGAGAAAGCAAAGATGAAAGCCGTCTTACGCGCGGTGCTCGTTCTCGTCACGTTCGGTCTCGGGTCACCTCTTCACGCACAATGGCTGAAATACCCGACTCCAGGCATTCCGCGCACCGCCAGCGGCGCGCCAAACCTCTCTGCCCCGGCGCCGCGAAGCTCGAACGGCAAGCCGGATCTCTCCGGTGTGTGGGCCACGGACGCTGGTCCGTCGCTGTTCTACATCCCCGGCGGCCTCAAGCCGGATGAAATCAAACCGTGGGTGGCAGAGATAATCAAGGAACGTGCCGAGAACTTCGGGCTGGATGACCAGGGAGTGCGCTGTCTCCCGGAGGGCCCGCGCTTCAACCATTTCGTCGCGCTGTCGAAGAAGATCGTTCAAACACCCACCCTCATTGTCGTTCTCTCGGAAGACATGTCGTTTCGACAGATCTTCCTGGACGGGCGTCCGCTACCCAAGGACCCCAGTCCGAGTTTCATGGGTTACTCGGTGGGCCACTGGGAAGGCGACACGCTCGTGGTCGAATCCATTGGATACAAGGAACAAACCTGGCTGGACCTCGCCGGCCATCCGCATAGTGAGGCCCTGCGGGTGACAGAGCGGTATCGGCGCCTTGACTTCGGACACATCGAGATTCAAGAGACGTTTCGCGACCCGGACATCTACAGCCGGCCGCTGACAGTGCTAGTGAAGGCGACACTGGTCCCCGACACGGACCTGCTGGAATACGTGTGCGCCGAGAACGAGCGCGACCGCCCGCGCATGATCGGTACGGTGACCGAGGAACGCAAGGCCATCACACCGGTCAAGGTCGCGCCCGACATCCTCGCGAAGTATGCCGGGTCGTACGACTTCAGGTGGCCGGAGAATCCCACCGTGCCCTCGCTCTGGCCGGTCACGATGACAGACGGTGAGTTGTTCCTCCAGGGCGCACCGCTGACACCCCTGTCCGAGACGGAGTTCGTCTGGGCGGACGGCAATCGACTCCGGTTCGTCAAGGACGCAAATGGGCGCGTCACCCACTTCGTCGTCGTCCTCGTGGAAGGCGACCTGATCGCCAGAAGAGTGGCGGACAGAAAGTAGCCCGCAGAGGCGGGTCTGCAGATGAACCATCCGAGGGAACGGAGAAGACGGAGGAAACGGATCCACACGGAGGAACGGAGAAACGGAGATCAACGGAGAGCCTAGAAGCTATCTCATAAATGCCCGGAGCAAGATCCGGGCACAGGCGAGCTGCACCATGCCCAGGTAGTTCCCGACGTGTCGCTCCCAGCGGGTGACCACGCGGCGGCAGTTGTGGAGCCAGGCAAAGAGCCGTTCGATTTTCCACCGGCGCTTCGCGCGTCGCAACGGCCGGCCGTCCTGCGTCTTCGCGCGGCCCCGACGATTCGCCGCGATCATCTCGATGCCGTACTGCGTCATCAGCAGGTCGTCGAGTCCATCGCTGTCATAGCCGTGGTCGCCGATCAGGCACCACGGGAGGTCGGGGAGAAAGCGCGCGTCGAGGGTGGCGGGGACGAGGTGTGGCTCATACGGTGAAGCGCTGGCCACGTGCACGGCGATAGGAAGACCGCCGCGGTCGCAGCCCGGTTGTCAGGGCAACTGTTCTCTGAGGTGCGGGCGGCAGAACGGCCATGCGCCAGGTACCAGCAATAGGCCACCTACAACAATGAATACGAGGGTCACGGAAAAGCCGGCCAGGAAATGCGGCAGAGTATAAGGTTCGCCCTCGAAGAACAATCCATACACAATTCTCACCGCAAATAGCGCGACAAACGCAAATACAGGGAACAGTGCGGACAAGATGCGCTCGAGGACTGAACCCTTCATTCGGCGGGACCAATATGCGGCGAGGGCGCCGACGAATGGCAGCACCAGATATGGGATGGCCATGAACTGGAATCTGTTCTTGTCAAAAGGCAACCAGATGAGCACGAAATAGAATCCGAAAAACAACAGACAGGATGCTGCTCCAGGCAACCACACCTTCTTGATATGCAAATCCATGGAAGGTCTCTTCTGACTCACTGACTTCGGCACTACGGGCCGCCAGAATTGCGCCCGATAAGGCTGACCCGCTTCACCGTCTCACCGCGCAGGTGCAGCGCGCGGATCGGTCCACGGCCGGCCGCGCCCGTCCGGGCGACGGCGAGAACGGAACGCCGGTTCGAGCACGGCCCACTGGGCGTCGGTCATGTCCATGCCGTCGAGTACGACGGCGATCATACCGATGTTTCAGGCGGCTTCCGTATTTATGAGACAGCTTCTAATTGTCTCGGTCTTATCCCCGTTCCTCTGCTTCTCCGTGTGAATCCCGTTTTCTCCGCAATCTCCGTTGCCCACTCAGATAGACGTTCCGTGAAAAAGCGGCAACCAGGTCTCTCAGCCTTGGCTCGATAAGACGGGTGACGTGGCTAGGGGGGTGAAGTCCGTGAAGAGGACGACCAAATGAAGAAAGGGACATTGGCGAAGTGCTGGCCCGTCGCGATTGTGTTCGCTGGGGCGCTCCTTGCAGACTCGTCGCCCGCGCGTGCGGGCGATGAACAGAGCCCGGACGTGAGCCGCACTCGGGAGCGCCTTGTGGAACCGGCACCCCTCCCATCGGATCTGTCGAGTATTCAATCCGCGCCGAAGCTGCTTCAGAAGGAGCAAACGAATCAGCAGGGGAATCAGTTACGGCGCTCTCGCCGAAAACGCTGGATCGCGCTTGCCCCGCTCATCGCTGTCGGCGCGTATCTGATTTGGGTGTTTACGGTTGCGACTCCATCAAGCTAAGGCACCGTTCCCCGATGTTGAACGGGGCGAAACGACCTGCCTCTACTTCGCGATGTGCAGCGTGGACCGCTCGTTCTCGTTGCAGATGAACTCGATCATCTCCTCGTCCACCATGATGCGCTGGTTCACACGCACGGTGAACGGCTTCGTATACGCCTTCGCATCGTCGATGGTCACGTCAATCTCCAGCGTGCCGAAGTTGGGACGACGGAAGCGCTCGGTCATCTTGAGAGCATCGCTGTACGGGCTTCCGTTGACATCCAGCCAGCCTGCCCTCTCGTCCCCGCGGAAGTTCGTCGTCTCGACCACCAGCGTGTCGCCGTCGAACCAGCCGCGCGAGTAACCGAACCACCACGGCGTCGGGTCGTTCGTTGGCGCCGGCCGTCCGTCCATGTAGATGTAGCGCAATCCGTAGTTCGACTCGTACGTGATCAGGATCAGATTCTTGGTCTGGACGATCTGCCGCGGTTGCCCGTGATTGTGGTACTGCATCAAGCCAATCGGAAGACACCAGACGTCTGGATTGTCCTTGTTGTTGTCCGCCATCCGCTTCTTCTTCAACTCGGCAGCCCACGGCTGCAGCGGCAGTGGGTAGCCGCGGCCGGCGACTTCTCCAAATGTCGAGAGAGGGATCCCGTCGGGCGTCGTCGTTGGCGCCGGCGGCGCCCCACCTCGGCCGCGTCCGCCGCCACCAGCGCGCATCCAGATGCCGGAGAAGTCGACCTTGCCTTCGGGGGCTCGTGGCGTTGGAGCGTCCAGAATCGGCTTGCCATCCGCCGTCCGCGGCACGCCCGGGGTCGGGTACGACGGCCATTGCGCGACCAGTGTCGGCGACATGGCCACGAGGACCGCAGTTAGTCCTATGATTCTGAGTCTCCAAGCCGTCTCGTTCACAGTCCGCACATCATACCGCCACAGGCACCGCGCCCAGACTCTCGCAATCAAGAAGCGTCGTTACGGTCGGCGGCGCAGGCGCTGCTTCGGTGACACCGACTTGATGACAATGTGTCTGTGGCCACTCCGCGGCAGCGGCGTGTCGCCCTCCTCGATCGCTGAGGCAAGCAGATCATCAATTTCCTGCCGGTCGAGCGTCGCGGCCGACTCGAGTCGGACGAACCGCCCCTGGTTGCCGCCGCCGAGCAGAAGCTGGTGCGGATCCGCGAGCGTCGCACCGTACATGAAATAGAGATTGACGCCGCGGGCGTAAACGGCGAGTGAGACGATCGTGTCCGACATCCGCTCCGACGAGGCGAAGCCGATCGCGAGCGCGTTGTAATTGTCGTACACCAGCTCGATTGCGGTGGGCAGCCGCCGGCGAAGCTTGGCACGGGCCTCGCGCACGATCCTTCGGATCACCGGATCGAACCTGCCGATGAATGCGTTCAATTGCCTGGCCGGGGAATTCGCTGCCACGGAGGTGCTTCGCTTCATGAGACTGTCGAGCCCTGATCACGCGATCGTATCGCCAGCGCGGACAATGCCCGGTTGAACCACTGACCCGTAGAAGCCGCTCAGGCCCCATCGCTGCGATTCGGGATCGCCAGCTTGCACCTGCGCATCATAAACCGCGGCCTGGATGCCCGGGCCGTACACGTCGAGCGTCGAGCAGGGTATGCGTATGTGAGTCAGCTCGATCTCGGCTTGGCCGACCCGAAGGCGTTGCCCGATGCGTAGATCGCGGCGGACGAGGCCACGAGTCGTCAGGTTCTCGCCCAGCGCGCCGGGGAACAACGGGAAACCTTGCGAGACGAGATCATCGATCCCTTCGATAGTGACCAGGAGAATCGCCTTGCGCCGCCCGCCGTGGAACGGATAGCGCCACGCGTCGCCGGCGATCCCGATCTCAGTGAAGGTGGCCGACGGGATCGCGTGCTTCGGAATACCGCCCCGCGACACGTTGACTTGCACGACCGTCCCGGTCATGCGTTCTTTTCGGGTTGACGGAGGCCCGCCACGTTGCCCTCGGTATCGAAGAAGTACGCGATGGTACCCACCGTAGGGATGTGGAACTTCCCTGCCGCGATGCGGCCGCCGTTCGCCTCGATGGCGCGAATCGCCTGGTCGATGTCGGCGACCGTAATCGTGCATTCGTAACCGACCATCTTTTGTCCGGGCACGAGCTCGCGGCGCTCCTGTAACGCGCCGCTGATGGCGGTGGCCCCCTCGTTTGTCTCGATCAGGTAGAAGTTTGGCGGACCCCACGGCTCGAAGCCCCAACCGAAGACTGTCTCGTAGAATTTGCGGGCACGCGGCACATCGTCCGCGTTGATGGCAAAGAAGGCAACGTTGTTGGACATGGGCCGACTGTACGACGCGCGGCCGGCCGCGTCTTGCGCTAGATTGACAATGAATGTCGCCAGACCGTCAAAGTGCGGGTGTGCCGAGGCGCCGGATCACCGCGGAGCAGGAGCCGTTCCTGGTGGCTCGGGCGTTGAGCACCACCTACAGCAGCGGGTACGTAATGCATCCGCACACGCACTCGGCGCATCAGCTGCTGTTTGCGTCGAGCGGCGCGATGACGGTCACGGGCGATCGCACGTCGTGGATGATTCCCCCAGGCCGCGCTGTGTTGATTCCGGCGGGTATTCCGCATTCCATCCGCATGTGGGGCGAGGTGGCGATGCGGTCGCTGTACTTCCCTGTCAACGCACCCGCGCCGGTGTTCGACGCGAACACGTGCCGCGTGATCTCGGTCAGTCCGCTGCTGCGCGAGTTGATTTTGCGTGTCGCGGAGATGGCGGCGCTCGATTCGCGTGTGACGGTCGAGGCTCGCTTGATGAGCGTCTTGATGGACGAGCTTGCGACCGCACACATTGAGCCGCTACTGCTACCGCTGCCTTCGGACGTCCGTGCGCTGGCGGCCGCGGAGTGCGTCTTGAAGAACCCGGCTGATGAGGCCACTGCGGAGGCCTTGGGGCGGCGCTGTGGACTGAGCGCGCGGACGCTCGAACGCCTGTTCCGCGCCGAAACGGGGATGCGATTCGGACTGTGGCGGCAGAAGGCGAGGCTGCTCGAATCGGTGCGCGTGCTGGTCGAGGGCGGGTCAGTGACGGATGCGGCGCTTGAATCGGGCTACTCGAGCGTCAGCGCATACATCGCAGCGTTCAAGCAGACGTTCGGGTGCACTCCGGGTGCGATGCTGACGGACCAACTGGTAATCAGCGGAACTGAATTGGCGGAATAGAGCCATCCGCTGCGCGGCCCGCCAAAGCCTCGACCACGTAAGCGCTCACATCGCGAATCTGCTCAGGCGTGAACGTGGTACTGAACGGCGGCATGTTGTTGCGGCCAGCGGTCACCGTTCGAATCGCGGCCGATAGATCCGTGACGCCGACGAGCGGCGCGCCACCACCATGTCCACCCTTGCCGTCGTCGCCATGGCAGACGACGCACGCCTGTGTATAGAGGCGCTTTCCATCGACGAGGTTCGCAGCCGCGACGCGAGGCGCCGCAGTTGTTGCCGCTGCCACCGTTGCGTCTCGGCCGGCGCCGCCGGAACCGCCGTCTGTCGTGACACCGGCCTGCCGGGTTCGGCAGGCGGCAACGCCCCGTCGAGACTGAACAGCCAGACGCTATCGCCGCGCGCGGAACCGAGCAGCGCGCTGCCCGCCGAGAACGCGAGCACGTACTGTTTGCCCTTGTGCTCGAACGTGCTCACCGGCGCGTGCATGCCGGCCCCGGTCTGGAACTCCCAGAGCTGTTTGCCGGTGGCCGAGTCGAGGGCCGTGAGGCGCCCGTCGCTGCGACCGACGAAGAGCACGCCGCCGCCCGTCGCGAGCGTGCCGCTATAACACTGCTCGGGCCACTGATATCGCCACGCCAGCCTGTTCGTCGTCACATCAAGCGCTGCGATGATGCCCGTCCGCGCGACGCGGGTGAACGTCGTCGCGCCGCCAAGATATGCGACGCCATTCGTAGGAGCCACGAACTTTGACTCGCCTCCGCCCGTGAAGCCGTTGACCACTGATGAGGCACAGACGAACAATCGCTGTTGCACAGGATCGTAGGAACTTGGCGGCCAACTGGCGCCGCCCCAGATTCCCGGCGCCACGAGCGTCGGATCCGTGCCGGCGAACGGCGTGAAGATGCGGCCGTCGTTGACGAGCGCGTGTCCCTCCGGCGCAATCTCGATGAACTGCGGCACGATAGCGTCACCGCGCGGGAACGGCTGCGTCTTCGCTGTCGCCTGCCGCGGCTCCTGCGGCACCGGCTTCTCATCGATGCCAATGAGCGGCTTACCGGTTTCCCGATCGAGAATGTAGGCGAAACCGGTCTTTCCGACCTCGACGATCGCCTTACGCGTGCGGCCTGCCCTGAGCCCCGTCGAAGGGCCGCCCAGGTTCACATCCATGAGAACGACGGGGTTGACCGCGTCGTAGTCCCAGATGTCGTGATGCACCTGCTGAAAGTGCCAGCGATACTTTCCGGTTGCGAGCTCGATCGCCAGCATCGATGCCGCGTACAGGTTGTCGCCGGCGCGAAAGGCACCGTTGTAATCAGGAGCGGCATTGCCTGTCGAAAAATAGAGGAGACCGAGCTCGAGATCGACCGCCGGTGTCTGCCAGATCGCTGCACCGCCGTACTTCCACGCCTCGTTGTCCTTCGGCCATGTCTCGTGACCGGGCTCGCCAGGACCCGGAATCGTATAGAAGGTCCAGATTAAATGGCCATCCTTCGCATCGTACGCCTTGAGGCGGCTGCGCGTGCCGCGATCGCCCCCGGCAAACCCGATGATGACCATTCCGCCTTCGCGCTCCGCGCTTTGGCGCGACAGGCCCTCGACGTAGAGCGGCGCCGCGGTGATTGAGAAGTTATCCTGCCAACGCTCGGCCTGAATCGACCACACGACTTTGCCGCTCGCACGGTCGAGCGCCAGGAGCTTGCCGTCGAGTTGACCGATGAAGACCTTGTCTTCGCTGATCGCGACGCCTTTGTTATTCCAGCCGCAGCAGACGGAGGTGATGTTGGGATCGAGGTTCGCCGCGTACTGCCAGAGCACCTCGCCGCTGTCGATCAACAGCGCGAACACGTCGTTGGCTCCCGTGCTGAGGTACGCGACGCCCTCGTATACGAGCGGCGCTGCGAAGCCCGAGTACTGCGGCGCGGTGCCAGAGCCGCGAAGACGTGCACGCCACACACCTTTGAGCTGCGCAACGTTGGTGCGGTCGATCGCTTTCAGTGGCGAGTAGCGTTGGTTGTAAAGGTTGCCGCCGTTCGTGGGCCAGCTGGTGGTCGGGAGTGCGGTCAGTTTCGCGACGGAGAAGTCATGCTCGCTCCCCTGCTTCGCGTGGCCCGCGGAGGCTGAAGCCTCCGCTCTACGAGAATCCTGTGCGAGGCCCGAGGCTACGAACAGCGCGGCGAAAGCGCCGCACAGTGCGGTTGAGAAGAACACACGCATGATGCCTTATACACCAAGATCTGAGCCGGGCCTGCGACAGCCCGGAATCGGCGTTCAGCAGGATATCAAGACGAGCACATGACGTGGCCAGCCGGGGTTGTTTTACAGTGATGATGTGCCCTTCGACCTCCAGCCTGTGCTGACCGGCGACATCCTCGAATTGCGGCCCCTGCGTGAAGAGGAGTTCGCCACGCTGTACGCGGTGGCGTCTGACCCGCTGATCTGGGAGCAGCATCCCGAACCGGATCGCTGCACGGAGCCGGTCTTCCGCAAGTTCTTTCGCGGCGCGATGGAGTCAGGAGGCGCGTTCGTCGTACTCGACCGAAATGACGGGCGCGTCATCGGATCGTCGCGCTTCGCCGGATACGACGAAGCCAAAAGCGAGATCGAGATCGGGTGGACGTTTCTCGCGCGATCGCATTGGGGTGGGGTTTACAACCGCGAGATGAAACGGTTGATGCTCGCCCACGCGTTCCGGTTCGTGCGACGCGTCATCTTCCGCGTCGGCCCGCTCAACCGCCGATCGCAACGGGCGCTCGAGAAGATCGGCGCGTCTTACCTGGGATTACAGCCGGACCCGCAGCGCGGGGAGTCGGCCGTCTACGAGATCACGCGCGACGCGTTCGCAGCCAGCTGAGCGGCGCCACATCAGGAAGTCGTCTTGCTGATTCGATAGAGTCTCGTTGCCGTGCGAATGAACAAGCTGCCGTGAACGATTGCCGGAGACGCGAGCGTCATCTCGTTAAGGCTGTTTCTTCCCACCAGCCTGTATGCCGGTCCTGCCTGAATTACGAACGTATCGCCGTCTTCGCTCAAGGCGAAGATCTTGCCGTTGTACGACCACGGAGACGCTGAGAAGGCGCCGGCGTCCACCGCGATGCGCTGTCGTCCGTAGATCTCCTTGCCCGTCTTGGCGTCGTGAGAGGTGAGAAACCCCCGATCGAGCAGCGTATAGAACTGCTCGCCGACAACGAGTGCGGACGGATATGTGGCCGACGTCGTCGGCTGTGACCAAACGATGGAGGTGTTGGCCGTCTCGCCGGCTTTCAAAGAAATGTCGCCCGACGCGCCGGGCCGGATTGCGAACACTGGCCGCCGCGGATCGCTGAAGTATCCCGAGCTCACGTACAGAATCCCGGATCGCGCAAACGGCGTTGGTGTATGCAGCGTCGTGCCGACCGAAAGCTCCCACAGGAGTCTGCCGTCGACGCCGTACGATCTTGCCTTGCGCGAACCGACGGTGACGATCTCGGTCCGCAGATCGTGCTGCCACACATATGGCGTTGACCAGTTCGAGCGCTCGTCGCGGGCGACTCGCCAGAGTTCTGCACCCGTTCTCGTATCGAACGCGGCTATGAATGATTCTTCCTCGTTGTCGTTCACGACGTAGATCCGTCCGTCGTGGAGCGCCGGTGAGGCGCCGCCGCCGTAGAAGTACCCGTCATTGCCGGTGTTCTTGGCGTCCATCGGTTTCGCCCACACCGGCGTGCCCTTCATGTCGAAAGCAAAAAGGCCGACATACCCAAGGTAGACGTAGACGCGCTCACCGTCAGTCACGGGCGTCTCGGAGGCGTACGAGTTCTTCATGTGGACGGGTCGGGTCGGAACCGCCGTGTGAATAACGCGCTCCCATCGCACACGACCAGTCGCGGCGTCCACGTCGTAGAGCACCCATCGGAATTCGTCGGTATCTTTGACCAGGTCCCGCCGGCTCATGGTCCCGCCGGTGGTCGCGCCACGATAGGCCTCCGGGGACAGGAGAGGCTGCTTCGGTTGCCGGACGTTGATGGCCGTGGTGACGAAGACATGGTCACCCCAGACAACAGGTGAGCTCCAGCCTCGCCCGGGAATGTCAATCTTCCACGCGACGTTCTGCGTCTCGCTCCAGGTATCGGGCAGCGAAGAATCATCCGAGGCGACACCGCCGTATCGGCCACGGAACTGGGGCCAGTCTTGGGCGGATCCGACGGCTGCGCCTGCGAAGAACATCAGGCACACGATCCCAAGACGATGTTTCATTCCCCGCGGCACTGGCAGGTCACGCGGGAGGCAGTGGCGGGCAGGCCTCGCCAAGGAATCCGCCACCGCCGCAGTACCTTACGTCCTGGAGCTGGATGGCGAGACCGTCCGGGTCTGTGAGATACAGCTCCGGAGTTCCTCCCTCGGCGCCGCCGCGATTCGGCAGGCGCAGCGAAATGTAGGTCACAAGCGGCGAGCGCCCCTGCCCATCCTGCTGCTTGAGGCCGTAGCCGACGAGCAGCTTTGTGACGGCCGCCGGATCGAAGTTGTCCATGGCCACGCACGCGTGATCGATCCCGGCCGCTCGCGCAGGTCCGCCGGCCGCGGCACCGCGTCCGCCCTCCGCTGCGCCGCGCCCCGCTGGCGCAGCTGCGCCAGCACCCTCGCGACCCGCGGCGGGTGGAGTGCCGGCGCCGCCCGCGCGCGTCGGACCGCCACCACCGATGAACATCAGAAAGTGGACGCCGTTGCCGACCTGCCATGCGGGTGTCGCGGCCTGATAGACCATCGGCGCGAAACCAAACAGGTCGAGGTACATCGGTACCGTGCCAGGGTCGCTCGCGGCAATCGTGAAGTGACTCGTGTCTTTCAGCGCGATGAGTCCAGGCTTGGGCGACGGCTGTGCGACCGGGCAGACGTTGCCCAGCGCGCCGCTTCCGCCGCAATAGCTGACGTCGTGCAGCTGGAAGACCACACCGCTCGGATCGGCGACGAACAGATCACGGGTGCCATCTGGCGACCCGCCTTCGTTCTGCCGGCGTGTGCGAACGAGCGCCTGCCTCGGTCCCGGCTTCTCTGCGGTGGAGGGCGCGGCGGTAATGCCATGAGCGGCGAGCGTCTGCATCGCACGATCGACGGAGAAGTCCTGTACGCCGAGTCCGAGCGCGCTGATGCTCGGACGTTCACCCGCTGCCGCCTGCCGAAGGGCGAGGAATCTCGGTCCGTTGCCAATCCGAAGCAGCACGGTCGAACCCTGCCGCGTCTGCACCGGCATTCCGAACAGTCCCTGGTAGAACTCGAGCGACCGCTTGACGTCGGAGACCGTCAGCGTGATCTGACTGAGCCCGTTGACGCGGAACGGCGCGCGCGCCGGGACCTGAGCGAGAATCCGCGGCGACATCGCCAATGCGGGCAACGCGACGAGGAAGCGGCGACGATCGATCGAGGCAGGCATGCCAGGATTCTACGCCACGAGGGTGCGCTGGCCGAAGGAACGGAGAAGACGGAGGGAACGGATCCACACGGAGCAACGGAGAAACGGAGAGCCAAATGGTCTCCGTTTTACCTCCGTTTCTCTGCTTCTCCGTGTAGATCCGTTTTCTCCGCAGTCTCCGTTCCTCCCTAGGACGAGAGTCACGAGGCGCTCAACCTCAGGTTCACCATTCGGGCAATCTTCGGCCACCGATCACTCGCCCTCAGCGCCCTCGACACCACAAATCGCAGGTAGTACATCATCGAGCCGTCGCGTTCAGCGATCGCTTTTTCCGTCCAGTCAGCGCCGGGGTTCACATCTCCGCATAGCAGGTAATAGACGGCCTGAGCGCGGGAATCACCGAAGTCCTTGCCAGAACCCACCAACTGGTAGAGAGCGCGCGCTTCGTCGTCTTCCCCGCTTACACGCAGCAACGCCGCCAGGGTGGCAGTTGCGTCGAGATACCACGGACCAATGGCACGAGCGTGCCGTGCTGCGGCGACCGCCTCCGGGATCTGACCCCAATCTGCGTGGAAGTGGGCGATGGACACCTGAGCCACTACGAGATTCGGATCCAGCTCGAGGGATCGTTTCGTCTGGGCATATGCGTCCCTGTCCCGCCCCGCCGCCTGCAGATAGGCATGGAGGTTCATGTGCGGCCACACCTCGAGCGGATCTTCTTCAATCGCGCGCTCGGCGAGCGCGATCGCCCGGTCGATATTGCCGCGCAGAAACTCGAAGCCCGCCATACATCGGGCGCGTGATGGGGTGGCCAACCTGTTGCGCCATCGGAAAAGCGTAGTGACGGTCGGCCGCGTCCCAATCCAGATCGTAGGTGGCGGCAAGGTGACCCGACAGCGCATGCGCGTCTGGAAGCGTTGGGTCGATCCGCAGTGCGCGCTGAATCGCGGCACGCGCCGCGGGCACCGCATCATGTGGCGGGCATCGGCCAAAGTTCGTCTGGACTGCCCAGTAGAATCCCAGCCCCACGTGTGCCAAGGCAAATTGCGGATCGAGCTCGACCGCCGATTCGTAGCACTGTTTCGCCAGTTCCCACGACTCCGGCGTCACTTTCGCCAGATGATGCTTCGCCATGAGAAACGCGTCGTACGCCGGGAGCTTCGGCATGTACCGCTGCGGCGGAGTCGCCTGGCCGGACAGCTTGACTCGCAGCGCGCCGGTGATTGCCGCCGAGATCTCGTCCTGCACGGCGAAGATATCGCTCAATTCGCGATCGTAGCGCTCGCTCCACACGTGCCCGCCGTCCACGGCCGCAATCAGTTGCGCCGTCACTCGAATACGCGGTCCCGCACGGCGCACACTGCCCATCCAGCACGTGCGTAACATCGAGCGCTTCGGCAATCTTGCGAACGTCCTCCGCCTTGCCGCGGAACGCGAATGATGACGTTCGCGCAATCACCTTCAATCCGGGTACCTGTGCGAGTAGCGTGATGATTTCCTCAGCGAGCCCGTCGCTGAAGTACTCCTGCTCCTTATCCGCGCTCAAATTGGCGAATGGCAGCACCGCCAAGGACGGCGTCGCCGCTGACCTCACGGCTGTCTTTGCAGGGCGGTTGATGGTGCGCAGTTCGCTCGCAAGGCTGTGCGCGGTCTGAATGCGCTCGCTCGCGCGCTTCGCCAGGCATCGTTCGATGAGCGTCGCGATTGCCGGTGGAACGTCCGTGCCTGGCAAAGCCGGCGGCGAATCCCGCAAGATCGACGCCGCCAGCTCTGCGTGCGTTCGGCCTTGAAACGGCCGGAGTCCTGTGGCCATCTCGTAGAGAATGAGGCCAATCGAAAAGATGTCCGTTCGATGGTCTACGGTGCCTCCCGATATCTGCTCGGGCGACATGTACGCCGGCGTGCCCATCACCACGCCCTCCTGCGTCTGGTCGAACGACAGGACGGTCTCCTCGTTCGGCGCAAGGTCTTGCATCTCCTTGGCAAGCCCGAAGTCGAGCACCTTCACTCGACCGTCGCGCGTGATCATGACGTTGGCCGGCTTGAGGTCGCGATGAACGAGGCCTTTTTCATGCGCCGCCGCAATCGCGTCGGCCACCGCCGCGGCCACCTCCAGCGCCCGCTCAACCGCCAAGCCAGTGGCAGGAATCACCGTCTCCAACGACTGCCCATCAACGAGCTCCATCGTCAGGAAGTGGACGCCGTCGCTCTCCTCCACTGAATGAAGTGTCACCACGTTGGGGTGGTTCAACGCGGCAACCGCCCGCGCCTCGCGATGAAAACGCGCCAGGCGGTCCCGATCGACCGCAAGGTGCGGCGGCAGGATCTTGAGAGCCACATCCCGGCCGAGTCTGGTGTCCTTCGCCCGATACACTTCGCCCATGCCGCCCGCGCCGATCGGGGCGATGATTTCGTACGGGCCGAGTCGGTCACCCACTGTTTGCGACATGACGGGAGGGACGTTCGCGACGCGTTGTCCTTTTGGCGTCGTTTCAGTACCCGGGACTGCTCATGACGGTCAGCTCTGGACCCACAGTTTGGGCTTCCCTGTTCCGTCATCGGTCCCCTTGATGTACCAGTTCTTGCCCAGCGGATCGTGATCCATCGTGGTGACGAAGTCGAAGGGCGCCTGGAATTCGATGTAATCGAAGCCGGTCTCGGACGCGATCAGCTGATGCCATTCGCCAGCGGGGATGAGTACCAGGCTGCCGGGTCCTACCGGAAGACTGCCCGTATCGTGCTTCACTTCGCCGGTGCCCTTCTCGATCAGGTAGAAATGCTCCGGTGTGATCGGACTGGTCGCCGAGGCGCGGTGAACGTGCCTGGGAGAATGCGCGTGAGGCGCATAGGCCATGCGGCCAAGCTGCAGATCCCAGGAGCCGGACAGGCCGGTTTCCTTGTTGACCCAGAAGGTACGTTCCCGGAAGCGCTTCTCGTCGATCAGCGATCTGAGCTGTGCCTCTTCGAAGAAGTAGCCAGCCGGCGAGTCGCTGCCCGTGGCCTTGCCGGTATGCTTTGGTACGGTGACGAGCAGAAGAACCAACGGTGTGTCAGAAGCGGCCGTGATGGTAGCTTCTTCGCCAGGTTCGAGATAGACACCCGCGCGTCGCTGCGCCGTGTATTCGGAAGTTTTTCCCGCGCTCGCGTGGGTAACTCTCGCGTCCTTCCCGTCCAGAATGTAAGCAACCTGAGTGCGGTCGCTGAGAGCAAGGCGACATGTCTTGCCTGGATCGACGTCCTCCATCGCGACCTCAACTCTGGTTCGCTCGGCGGATGGGCCAAGGATCTTCCTGACCTGCCCTTCCGCAACCGGTATCCGAGTCCGGCTCTCGATATCGATCACGTTGATCATTCCGTCTCTCTCGCTCTCTTTGGGTCTGGAAATGCCGATTTATAGCATAGCGGAGCGGCGGGTTGGCTGGGTGGCTGGCTTGATCAGTGTCGAGTTTGCTTGGATCAATTTCAAAAATCGAGTCCCACTGCAATGACGAACGTCGGTTCGTCATCGTCCGGATTGAACAAATAGGTGCTCAAGTCCACCTTCTTGTAAGCTGAAGCCAACGAGCACTCCTCGTTGAATCTCGCGGTCAGACTCGTACGCGCGCGTCCGCTGAGTCACGAGTCCGAACCGGAACCAGTCCACCGGTGCCAGCGACAGCTCCGACCAGTTGTAGAAGAAGCTGTCGGAGGAATCGCCTGTGTCGAAGACATGACTCGCCCTCGCTGTAGAATTCGAGCTTCCACCAACTCAGCGAGCCTTTGTAGCCCGGCGCAATGCCGGTGGTGTCGCCAAACACGCCGCCGAGCATCGGCGTGAATTCCCACTCCAGTTTTTCGCCGCCGCTGAAGTTGTAGCCGACCCACGCCGAGCCGGTGTCGAGCGCCTCGTAGTTGTAGCGTGCTTCGAGGTGTAGCCAGCCGCGATCCGCAGTGAAGGTGGGCTGCACGTAATTCGCGGCTGTCGGGCACGATGTAGGTGTAGGCCGAGGCAGAGAAGGACCATGTCTTGTCGTCCGACTCTTCGGCCGGGGCGGGCGGTGTGTTCGTCGCCGTGGAGGTGGGCGGGTTCGTGGTCGTTTGGGCCAGCGCGTTGGCATTCGCGAAGACAACCGCAATCGCCAGAGAGGCAAGTACTCGCAAGTCCTCATCCTCCCAGCGCCATGGTCATGCCCACGAGGATCGTCCCGAGAACCACCATGGAAATCCCCAGTCACCCACGGGTTACGCGAGGCGACACGTCCAAACGCATAGCCCAATATGAACAGCAGCACGATGGCGATGGCATTGGAGAGCCGCAGGGCCGGCCCGGCGTCGTGCATGAAAATGAACGGTATCGCCACCGGAAACGTGGAAACGAACACCAGTAAGAACACGCCCAGCGCACCCAGCCAATCGTCCTTGTGCAGCCGCGCGCGCGCGGGCGGTTCCGGCAGTTGTTTCAACCGCTGGTGCATCGTTTCCAGTTCTGCCGGCTGCAGGACAGACGCGATCACCGACGGCAACGCGTCCGCGATCAGGCGGTGTGCTTGGTTCGGATCGGTGGCATTGCGCACGGCCCGGAACGTCAGGAGCCCTGTGCCCTTCTCGGACAGGCTGCCCATCAGATAGAACACGGCATCGATGATGCCCCAGGCCAGATTGCACCCGAGCGCGCCGATGAGCATGGTGCGGACTTCAGCCTGGTCCGCCTCGGCGACGCTGAGTGAGCCGGTGAACGTGAGGACCATGATCAGTCCGAAGAGCACCTCGGCGATGCGCTCGTTGGGCTCGAGCACACGCTTGGTGGATTGGAAGAGATCGTTGGTCATGCGTTTGATGATGGGGAGGGCTTACGCTCAATTACACCAGCCGCACCAGGACCCCGATGAACCACGCCGGCGCTTACTGGGCCGGATGCCAGGATGCATCCGGGTTGTACGAGGTGATCTTTCTGGCCGCGGCGTCGGTCCCCGGGCCCAGGTCCTTCTCGAGAACGATGCCGTCCTGGTTGACCAGGAACGTCATGACTCCCGTCGCGTCGTACTGTGCCGGCCAGGCGATCAGCGCAAACCCGCCGGACATGTCGCCCTTGACGACGTAGCTTTTGGCGCCGCCTGACGCGGCGGCTCCCTGCGCGGTCAGGATCTTGAAGTAATAGCCATGAAACGGCGAGGGCTGCGCACGATCTCCGCCGACTGGGCGCCCTTCTTCTGCTGCCTGTGCCACCAGATCACCAAGCGGACTCCGCTTCTGACCTTTGGCCGTCGGCCAGTACAGGCCGTTCTCCTTGCCTGGATCGCTGAGGAATTTCGTCGCGTACACGCCCGCGGGCTTGCCGTCGTGTCCCTGTTGCGCGTAGCGTCGTTGCGCGGTGACGTAGGCGCGGGAGGTCTCGATGACCGTCAGCTCGTTGCGCCCGATTCGCCGCGCCAGCACCTCCTCCTTCCCGGCGGCCGTGTCGAAGCGCCATCCGCTCGCCTCCTTGACCAGCGGCACCGGGAACGGCCAGTCCTCGTTGCCGATGACGAGCGTCTTCCGATTGGGCCCCTCATCCGCCAGACGCCACTGCTCACCAACAGCGACCGTGAACACGTCGCGATTCTCGCGAGCGGTCGCGGGATCCGACGACGCAATCAACTCCCGACCATCCGCTCCGAAGATGGACAGCAGCTGGTCGAGGTTTCCTGCCTTCACGGTTTCGACGAGCGCCTTGACCGCGTCTTCAGGCGAACCAAACGTGCGCTGCTGAGCAGCCTGAGCCGCAGCCCTGCTCGCAAAGGTGGGAATCACGATCAGCGCGCAGGCGCATGCCAGCGCAAGACCCCGATTGAAGAATCTGAGGTCGTTCTCCGATCGATGTTTGGTGCTCATTACGACTGCCTTTCGGAAGCGCCGGTCATCGACGACGCCCACCGCCACCGCGGAGCGCCGCGCGAGCTGCCGCGGCTTTGCTGCCCGCGAGCGCTGGAGGAACGTTGCGATGCCCCGCTCGAGTATCCCGAGAACGCGTCCGAACCGCCGCTGCTCCGTTGACTGACCGCCGGACTTTGACCCCCGCCGCCATAACCGCGAGCTTCCGTGCTTCCGGTGCGATTGGTGCGTTGTGTTTGCGCCGTCGCGCCTTGCGTCGTCGCGCTCGTTGCGTCGTGGCGCTTTGCGCCTGCGTGCTTCGCTCAGTCCTCTGCGCCTGCGACTCTGGCCGGTTTTCCTGTCGGTTCTGTTGCCGGTCGGTCCGCTGCTCCTGCGTCGACTCAAGACGATCCGTTCGCTGTTCCGATCGGTTCTCCGCACGATCGCCGCGCTCCTCGACGAGATCCTCCCGGTGATCCTGCCAGTCTTCGCGGGCGTCTTCGCGGTGGTCGTAGTAGTCGTCCCAGGCGTCGTTGTACATGTAGGCGCCGCCACGCCATCCGTACGGACCGTAGTAGTAGTTGTTGTCCATCGCCGCACCCATGGCGATGCCGGCGGTAAAACCGATGAGACCAGCCGCGACCGCCACGTCGGCATCGTTGTTCTCTTGCACAATCGACGTCGTGGTGGGCGCCTGCGTGTAGACGACTTCCGTGTTGTATTGCGGGACGTACACAATCTGTGGATTGGTCGGCTCAATCACGATCACTTCCTGGCCGGCCGACGTCTGTCTTGGTCTCGACCTCCTGCTGCGGCGAACTCTTCAGGGTGCCCACGTTCCTCGCCTGCTGCCTCAGGCGCTGAATGCTGTCAAAGACGGCGCTTCGATCGGACGTGAACGACTGCCCGAGGAGCGTCGTCAACGCGATCTGATCCGCCATCTTCGCAACCACCTGAGGAAACAGGGCCAGGGCGACGAAACTCGGTTCGAACCCCGCCTTCACAGCGGCGTCCTGCAGCTGAGTGCCTTTGAGCTTCTGATTGGCTTTCAGCCATTTGTCGAGCTCGGTGACCTTCTCAGGATCGGTCGCGCACATCAGCATCTGCGCAAGGAGTTGGTCTGGATAGAGCGCAATCGGAGCGAGCAGTTGGTCGAGCGTGGTGTTCGGCTGCGCGGTTTGCGGTCGCGCCGGTGTGGCGCACGCCACGAACAACACCAGTGCTGCGGCAGTCATGCGCGTTGTCATAGTCCACCCATCAGTGAAAGCCCACGAATCGCCGTGGCGCGCCAGGCAGGCACGCGGACTCTGTCGAGAAGCACGTGCCGTACCCAAAGCACTGCGAGCGGCGCCAACCCGTAAGCGCTGTAATTGAAAGGAGTTGACCGATTCAGTTCGAAGAGGGCGTGTGGCCGTCACTCAAGGACGGCTCCATCTCAACGGAGATGCTCCCAAATACCGGAGTCGCCTTTTAGGTCGGCCTCTTCGGGCCTTGGGTGCTGGAGCCCGTGGCGAAGGCGGCTCCACCGTAGAGCAGGAACGGCGCCCGCTCGGTTGCCCAGGCCTGCTCGTCGGGGCAAAGCGCACCGTCCCAATCGCTCACAGTGGCTTTCGGATCGTCCACCCACTCGCGCAACGCCGGCCCGCCGTTGATGACATCGATGGGTCGTCGGTGCTCCGGTTCGTACTCGTAGTGGAAATCGCGCCACAGCTCGAACTCAGGCTGGACGACACGCATCGACTTGAACATGGCGGAGATGAACCGGTAGGGCCGGAACGCGAGCGGATCGAGTCCACGAACGTCGACATGGATCTGCACGCCCGAACAGAGCGTTCCCATGTGTTTGTCAAAGAAGGGCTGAAAGAAACAGGGCCGCAGGTAACATCCGCGACAGAAGTCGGGCGCCGTGTCCATCATGTGCCTGAGCAGCGCCTCGACCTTCAACTTGGGCGCCCCAAAGACCTCCAACGGTGTGGAAGTTCCGCGCCCCTCGGAGAGGTTCGTGCCCTCGAGCAGGACGGTTCCGGTGTAGCAGCGCGCGCAGTTGAGACTGGCGATGGCCGGGCTGGGGTTGACCCAGATCATGTCCGGCGGCCAGCCAAACCCCGGTCCTTCGTCTGGGCGATAGTCGTGCATCGGCACCACCTCCATCGACACGTCGAGACCGAAGTGCGCCACCATGTATCGCGCCAGCTCGCCAAGGGTCAGGCCGTGACGCTGGGGAATGGGAACGACGCCGACAAAGCTCTCCTGACCGGGAACGAGCTTCGCTCCTTCGATCGGGCGCCCGGCGGGGTTCGGGCGATCGAGAACCCACACTTCCTTGCCGGTCTGCGCGCAGGCCTCGAGCATGTAGAGCAGCGTTGCGACCCAGGTGTAGCCGCGCCAGCCTGCATCCTGCAGATCAAATAGCAGGACGTCGAACGTGGACAGCATCTCCGGAGTAGGGCGCCGAACTTCGCCGTACAGGCTGAACACCGGAATCCCGGAACTCGAGTCCGTGTAGCTGGCGGACTCGTCCATGTTGTACTGCTTGTCTCCTCGCATCCCGTGCTGCGGTCCAAATGCCGCGGAGAGGTTCCGCCCCAGTTTTTCCACGAGCACGTCCAGGGCATGTCGGAATCCCAACGCAACGCTGGTCATAGATGCTGGATGACCGAGCAGAGCCACGCGCCGGCCACGCAAGCGGCGGAGCCGAGCCTCATCCAGCAGCAAGACGTCGAGACCGCACTGCACGGGCAAGATTCTATCGCCTTCAAGTCGTCGAGATTGTCAGGCGGGACGCGATAAGCGACGCTAGCGCTTGGTGAATCGTAGCAACTGGTACACCACGCTGAGCGTCCTGAAGTTCGTCCCGGTGCGGACCGCCATGCCTGAGTTGTAGGAAAACTTCAACGATTGTTGCCGTCCCATGGGAAATGAGACTGTCGCGCCCAGCCGCGAGTTGTTGAACGATTCGCTCGGATCGCCGCTGTCGATAGTGGAGCTGCCCCCTTGGTACCACGTCGCATCGACGGCCGCCCACAGGCGCGGCCGGAACGTGTAGCTCGCATGGCCTTGGAGCGCCACCACCCGGTTCTGCAACCGTGTCCGGCCCCCAGGATAGAAGTCGCTGTTGCTCGTGAACATCCAGGCGCCGAGATAAGCGTCGAAGTCCCAGGCGCCCTTCGGGATCGCCACGCCGACTTCTGGTTTGAACGCCCATCGATTCGTACCGAGGTTGATCAGTCTCGCGCCGGTGTACTGGCCGCTTGGCGCCGTGACGGTGAGGCTCGTCCCTACGATGGTCTTCCTGGGAGCTCGCGCGAAGTCTCGCAATCCCATCGCCGGGTTGCCCACGAGATTGACTGACAGCCTTGCTCGGGCATCGGCGAGACCCGAGCGTGAAACGGCTCGCGCTTCCTCTCCCACGACGCCGCTCACGTCACCCCAGGTGTAGGGCACCGCCGCCGTTGCCAGCGCAAGCTTGCCGAACAGCCCGAAGGTATAGCCCGCGGCAAGCGGCGCCGCGATGAGTTTGGCCTCGACGTCGGTCAAGGGCAGCGTTGGGTCTGTGAGGACCGACCCGGACGACCGCGCAAGGCCGATAACCACGAACGCCGCACCTACGGGACTAGCCGAATAGGACTTTGGCTCGAGATCCTGCGCACGCGCCGCTCCCGTGATTGCCAGCACCCAGACGCCCGTGGCGATGGCCCGCACCGCGACAGCCACGCAGCTTGACGTGACTGATACCACTCCTAGTTCACCTGACTCACTTCAAGCGTGATTTTGTTGATCGTGCCGGTGAATCGAGTCTCTGGACCAATGCCTATTCCCTCGGCAACCGGCGTCTGATTGTCGATGCCGACATCAGCAGTCTCGTCAGCCGAGAAGATGTTGGGCTGAGTCTTCTCGACACGCCCTTCGGCGACCGGTTTTCCATTCACGGAGAGTGTCGCCTTGCCCCCCTTGCCGACTCCGCCGCCGTCATAGGCGAAGTCGAGGGTGACCGTTGCGGGTCCAGGCGGGAGTGCTTGCGACGCGGCAATGGTGTAACGCGCCAGACCGAGGAAGTTGTAGATGTATGAGGGCTTGCCATCCTTCATGTACAGCGACCAGCCGCCAAAGCGCCCCCCTTGCGACAGGATTGCGCCGTTGGCGCGACCAACCGGGATATCGAGGTCGGCGGTGATCTTGCTCGAGCGGTTCTTGATGTTCATGAAGGTGTTTTCCAACATGCCCTGCATCCCCTCGTAGAGCGTGAGCGACATGCGGTTACCCAGGACATCCGGACGGCCCGCCAGGGCAGGGTTGGTCCGCTCGATGGTCCGATCGTCGATGGGCAACACGTGGTGCTTCTCGGCTTCGGCCATGAACACGGCCTGCATCTCCTTCAGTTTCGCAGGCTGCTCGGCGGCCAGGTTCCTGGTGAGGCTGAAATCGTTCTTCACGTCGTACAGATCCCAGACATCGGATTGCAAGGACTGCTGGGTACCCGTCTGCCAGGGCGCGCGGTGGATGGTTCGCGCAAGCCAGCCGTCGTTATAGATTCCGCGATTGCCGAACATCTCGAAATACTGTGTCTTATGACGCTCCGCCGCCTTCGCATCATTGAATGCGTAGAGCATGCTCGTGCCCTCGATAGGCGTCTGCACTGTGCCGTTGACGCTCTTCGGTTGTGGCAAACCGGCCGCCTCGAGAATCGTCGGCGCGATGTCGATGACGTGCGAGAACTGACTGCGCAAGCCTCCCTTCTCCTTGATCCCCTGCGGCCAGTGAATGACCACTCCGTTGCGCGTGCCGCCGAAGTCGGATGCCACCTGCTTGGTCCACATGAAGGGCGCATCGAAGGCAACCGCCCAGCCGGCGGACATGTGCGGGAATGTTTGCGGACCACCCCACTTGTCAATCAACGGGATGAGGTCCTCCACCTTCTCGGTCACGCCGTTGAAATAGGTCATCTCGTTGTACATCCCGACGAAGCCCCCTTCGGCACTGGTGCCGTTGTCGCCGGCGATGTAGATGAACAGGGTGTTGTCCAGCTCGCCAATGTCCTCCAACGCCTGCTTGAATCGCCCGACCTCGTAATCGGTCTGCTCCAGGAACCCCGCGAACACTTCGGCTTGACGAGCGAAAAGACGCCGGTCTCCCGCCGGCAGCGAGTCCCAGGCCTTGATATCGCTCGGCCTGTCGGCCAACCGCGTGTCTGCCGGGATCACGCCCAGCTTCTTCTGTCGCTCGAGCGTGTCATTCCGAACCTGGTCCCAGCCCTTGTCGAACTGGCCCTTGTACTTGTCTGCCCACTCCTTCGGCACATGGTGCGGTGCATGAACGGCCCCGGTCGCGTAGTAGACGAAGAACGGCTTGTCCGGCGTCATCGACTGCTGGGCCTTCACCCAGTTGATGGCCTGGTTGGTCATGTCGACTGTGAAGTGGTAGTTATTCGTTTTCGGCGGATCGACCTTGATGGAACCGTCGTACACAAGCGGATACCACTGGTCGGTCTCACCGCCGATGAACCCGTAGAACTTGTCGAATCCCTGGTGCGTGGGCCACCGGTCGAACGGGCCCGACACGCTGGTCTCCCAGGCGGCCGTTTCGTGCCACTTGCCGAAGGCACCGGTGCTGTAGCCGTTGAGCCGCAGCATTTCCGCCAGGGGCGCCACACTGTTCGGATTTCGCCCCGTGTTACCAGGGAAGGCCGTCGCGGTCTCCATGATCGAGCCAGTGTTGACAGTGTGGTGGTTCCGCCCGGTCTTGAGCGCGTTTCGAGTCGGCGAGCACAGCGCTGTCGTGTGAAAGCTGTTGAAACGCAGGCCGGACTGCGCGAGCTGGTCCATGGTTGGTGTACGGATGGGACCGCCGAACGTGCTGGGTCCGCCGAAACCGACATCGTCGATCAACACGATGACGACATTGGGTGCTCCTTTGGGAGCAGTGACTTCGAATCGTGGCGGTGGCGTGGCGTTCCGCGCATCGAGCTCGGTCGAGTGCGGATAGCTCGGTTCCGCGATGGGCAGGACCGTTCGATCGAGCGCCGTCGCATCGGCAACGGGCTTGGCGGTCTGTTCAGGCGCCGGCGCGCTGCAGCCGGCGACGCCCAGGATTGCGAGCGCGATGCCAAGAACAGTGCGAATGGTTGGTGTCCTCATGGTCTCCTCATCGAATGCGTCAGTGTCGGCATCTCTCGCAGCGCACTCGTGACGTGTCACGGCGCTTTCACGCAGCGGAATCCAAGATGGTTCGTACCAGTGCCGACATCCCCCTTGCCGCGGGTGCCAACCATGTAGCGTGAGCAGGTACTGATCGGTGCAGAGAAAGGACCCGCCGCGATGGACGCGCTTTTTCACGCCGGGTTCGCTCGGATCGAATGTGGTTGCAGGACCTCCCGGGTTGCGAGCGACGCTCGCGGTCGCCGCCAGCTCGGCGTAGTAGTCCGGGCGATACCAGTCGCTCACCCACTCCCAGACGTTCCCACCCACGTCATAGAGCCCGTACCCATTCGGCGGAAACTGCGCCACTGGCGCGATGCCTGCGAACATGTCCGCACCCGTGTCGTGATCGGGAAAGTGGCCTTGATGGGTGTTGGTCATCCACTGACCGCCCTTCTTGAATTCGTCGCCCCAGGGAAAGAGCTGCCCCGTCATGCCCCCTCGCGCCGCAAACTCCCATTCCGCTTCGGTAGGCAGACGCTTTCCGGCCCATTGCGCATACGCGAGCGCGTCCGCGTACGCGATATGCACCACCGGAAGACGCTCTTTCCCCGCGATAGAGCTCTCCGGACCGAGCGGATGGCGCCAACTCGCCCCACTGATCTCCGACCACCATCGATAAGGATCGGTGAGCGGAACGATATGGTCGGGAGGCGCAAAAACCACCGAACCGGGCACCAGACTCTCGGGCGGTGCGCCGGGAAAATCTTCGGCGCGCGGCGTCTGCTCGGCCACGGTGACGTAACCCGTCGCCTTCACGAAGAGAGCGAACTGTTCGTTCGTGACTTCGGTCGCGTCCATCCAGAAGGCGTCGACCATCACGCGATGCACGGGTCGCGAATCTGTCGTGGCTTGCATCCCGACAGCGTCGTGCATGTCCAGTGGGTTCTGCGCCCCCATCGAAAATTCCCCGCCGGGAATCCACACCATGCCGTCTGGAACGGGTCCGGGCGGCGGAGTATTGTTTTCGACAGTAGGAAGAAATCGGGCTGACGCCAGCACCTCGAAAGCAGACGAATTCGAGCGGGTTCTGGTGGTGAAGGCAAGGATGACCGAGGCGGCGAAGATCGACACGACGGCGACCCACGTCCATGCTCTTCTGTTAGGGCGCGGACGTGATACGACCTTGACCGGCTTCGAACGTCGAATGCTCATTTGCAGCTCCGGTCAACCGGCTCGAAATTTCGATAACCAGCACGGCTTCCAGCGAGCGATATCGAACCCACCGCCCCTCGTCTCGATCACGAAATACTGTGATCCGACGTTCGATTCGACGATTGCTTCAGTGAATCCGTAGGAGTGCGCGGTCGGTAGCACTGCGTAGAGCACAAACTGCGCCAGTGACGGGTGCAGCGGATCGGGTTCGACGGTCAGCGTGTCTGCCAGGCGTGTGGCGGGTGTACTCCCGGGAGTCGGCTATGACATCCACTCGATCAGGAGTGGCCTGGGGCGCTGCCGAGCGTCTGTGGTGGTGCTACGCTTCGTCGATGACAATGTCGCCCGCGCGCAGGTGGATACTATGAAGCCAGTCGTCATTGTCGCGGGTGTTGGCCCGGGCATTGGAACCTCGGTCGCCCGCGCGTTCGGAGCCGAGGGGTTCGGAATCGCGCTCTTGGCCAGGGATTCCGCGAGGCTCGCGAAGCGGCATGCCGAACTAACCGCTGCGGGCATCACCGCCGCGCCCTTCATCGTCGATCTTGCGGACTCTGCGGCCACAGTAAATGCGGTTGAGCACGTTCGCACCTGGGCCGGCGGCGATCCCTCGTCGCTCGTCTACAACGCGTTCGCGGTGCAGCAGGGTTCGGCTGACCAGCTCGACTTCGCAGGAGAGCCAGCGCGCGATGAGAGTCAACTTTATCGCGGCGACGCAACTCACAGCGCTCGTGGCGCCAGCGATGCGCGCGTCGGGAACCGGTTCGCTTCTGTTCACAGGCGGCGGCGCGGCGCTGCGTACGTGCGCGGGTCTGTCGAGTCTGTGCGCTGGCAAGGCGGCGTTGCGCATGTGGGCCCTCACATTAGCCGAGGACCTTGCCGGGACCGGGGTGCGGGTAGGTACTGTGACCGTGCACGGTCGAGTGGAACGTGGCACCCCTTTCGATCCTGACGATATCGCCGCCGCCTTGGTGCGCCTTCATCGGGGAACGAACGAAGGGGTTGAGATCCACTTTACGGAGAAACGCGGACCCGGCGCAGTGTGATGGCTGAAGACGCGGCCCCGTCTCTGATCGGACGGCAACTCGGCAGCTACGAGGTTCTGTCGTTGCTCGGCGCTGGTGGCATGGGTGAGGTCTACCGCGCGCGCGACACGAAACTGAATCGTGATGTTGCGCTGAAGATTCTTCCCGATGCCTTCGCGCTAGACGCCGACCGTCTGGCGCGCTTCAGACGGGAAGCCCAGGCCGTCGCCGCGCTCAACCACCCGCACATCGTCACCATCTTCTCCATCGAGGAACACGATGCTGTTCCGTTCATGACGATGGAGCTCATCGAGGGGTGCACGCTCGACCAGGTGATTCCTGGTGGCGGACTCTCGCTGGCGCGGTTCTTCGACATCGCGATTGCGCTGGCCGACGCGCTTTCGGCGGCGCATCGGAAGCACATCATCCACCGCGATCTGAAACCCGCGAACGTGATGGTGACTGACGACGGCCGTGTGAAGGTCCTCGACTTCGGACTGGCGCGGGCGGTTGACGCGGACGTCGTCCGCCTCGAGGAAGACGTCACCCACCTCGGGACGAAGGTCGGGACCATCGTCGGCACGATGCCGTACATGTCGCCCGAACAGATCGAAGCCAAGCCGCTCGATCATCGCACCGACCTCTTCTCGCTCGGCATCATGCTGTACGAGCTGGCGACGGGCGAGCGGCCGTTTCGCGGTGATTCGCCGGCGGCGCTCATGTCGTCCATTCTGAAAGATCACCCCAAGCCAGTTGGGGAACGGCGCTCTGACCTACCCGGAGACGTGTGTCGTCTCATCGATCGGTGTCTCGAGAAGGAACCGCGCGACCGCATCCAGACCGCCGCCGAGATCCTCGCCGAGTTGAAAGCATATCGACGGGCGTGGGAATCGGGAGCCGGCTCGTCAGCCAGGCCAGCGGCGCCCGACAGCACCCCGCGGCCGGCCGAGCGCGCGGCGTCGATCGCCGTGCTGGCCTTCACCGACATGAGCGCCGCGAAGGATCAGGACTGGTTCTGCGACGGCATCGCCGAAGAAATTCTCAACGCTCTGACGCCGCTCAAGGGTCTGAGGGTCGCCGCGCGCACGTCGGCGTTCTCCTTCAAGGGCAAGGGCGACGATCTTCGGACCATCGGCGAGAAGCTGAACGTGACGACGGTGCTCGAAGGCAGCGTGCGGCGAGCCGGGGATCGCGTGCGCATCACCGTGCAGCTGAGCGACGTGGCCAATGGCTTTCAACTGTGGTCGGAGCGGTACGACCGTGAGCTGAAAGACATCTTCGACGTGCAGGATGAGATCGCGAAGGCGATCGCCGAGCGATTGCGGGTGACCCTCGCCGGTGGCAAAGACGATCGGCTGGTCGAACAGGCCACGACGAATATCGAGGCGTATCAGCTCTATTTGAAGGGCCGCGCGCTGGTCGATCGGCGGGGAGCGAGCGTCCCGACCGGGCTCGACCTGCTTCGGACGGCAGTCGAGCTCGACCCCGGCTATTCGCTGGCCTGGGCCGGCGTCGCCGACGCGTTGACCGTGCTGGCGTACTCCGGGGCCGCGCGAGGCTCTGAGTCGAAACCACAGGCGATGGCGGCGGCGAAACGGTCGATCGAGCTCGATCCCACATCCGCGGCGGGCCACACCGCATTGGCGTGTGCGACCTTGCTGTACGAGAACAACCGCGCGATGGCGAAGCAGGAGTTCGAGCGAGCGTTGGAGCTCAGTCCGAGTTACGCGATGGGCCGCTGCTGGTACGCGAACTTCTATCTCAATTGGGCCCGCGGGGACTTCGAGCAGGGCATCGCAGAAGCCCGCCGCGCGCTCGACAGCGATCCGCTGTCCGCGTACGTCACGATGACCCTTGGGGTCTCTCTGTTCACCGCCGGCCGGCTGGACGAGGCGATCGACACGTGCCGCCGGGCCATTCAACTGGACCCCGAGTCGTTCGTGGCGCGCTGGGCGCTCGGCATCGCGCTCGGAATGGCTGGACGATTCGAAGAGGCGGTCTCCACGCTCGACGCTGCCGCAGAGATGTCGGGGCGCCACTCGCTCGCCCTCACCGGCCTGGCTGGAGTCTTCGGGCAGGGGGGGAAGCCGGCGGAGGCGCTCGCCCTGCATCGCGAACTGATGGACCGCGCCTCGCGAAGTTATGTCTCGCCTTCACACCTTGCGCTCACGGCCGAGGCGGCAGGGCAACATGAAGAGGCGATGGCGTTCGCGCGTCGTGCGTGGGATGAGCGCGAGCCATCCTTCATCCTCTGGGCGCGCCACTTTCCGCAATACCGCACGCTGCACTCGGATCCGCGGTTTGCCGCGATCCTGCGCGAAATGGATTCGTGACGCGATCGGCCCACGCTTCATCCCACTCTGCGGACTGCGATCTTGACCTGCGCTTCGTGCGCCAGAGCCAGTAGAACATCGCCGCGAGCACGGCGAGTACTGGCATGGCGAGCAACGGCGTTCTCACCAGGACGTCTGGCAGTACCGCTTCCACACGGGCGCGCGGTCCAAGGAAGAACGAGGCGGTGGCAATCCAGAGAGCGAGGCACATACGCCATAAGTGCCTCGCGATCTTGGGCGCCCTGAGCAGCCTGCCCGCTCGCAGGGTCTTGAAGTCGCCGATGCTACCGAGCACACCGAGGAAGCCGAACATGAAATACGGAATCCTGCTGCGTGGCTCGCTTCCGGTGGCCAGCCCGATGGCGACGATGCCGACGGCAAACGCTCCCAGCATTAGACCAGTATCCAGCCGGCTGATCGCAGCCGATGGCGGCCGAACCGTCGTCAGTGCCGTCGCGGCGAGATAAGCCGTCAGCAAACCCGCCACAACATTCAACGGTTGTGTTCTGAAGATGGCCAGCACGATGGCGGTGCCGCACATCGACAGTATGGCGGCCACAAAGATCTTCCCGCTGCGCCGATGCAGCCAACCCCCTTTCGCCGACGAGAGGGCAGTGGCGCCGGCAAACAGGCCGACGGCGGCACCGGCGACGTTCCATCGCGCTCGTCAGCCTGCCCGGCAGGATCCGGGCAGCGTCGGCACTCGGCGCGCCCGAGCTGCGCGAAGTGGTCCAGCAGCCGTACGTAGTCGCGGCGATCATGCTCATGCTCATCGAGCTGCTCGTCGCCGTGTTCTATTGTCTCGACGCGTTGTATGGCGAGCGCCGGGATCGCAGCATCCTGTTCTGGAAGTCGCTGCCCGTGTCGGATCTGACGACCGTGCTCGCCAAGGCAAGCATTCCGATCCTGGTCCTCCCACTCGTGACGTTCGCCGTGACCATGGCGACGCAGGGCCTGATGCTGCTGGCGAGCAGCGCCGTGCTGGCCGCCAACGGTATCAGCGCCACCCCCGTGTGGACGAACGTGCCGTTCTTCGAGACCTCCCGGATCAATCTCGCCCACCTCGTGGCGTTCCACGGCGTCTGGTGGGCGCCGTTCTACGCCTGGCTGCTGCTGGTGTCGGCGTGGGCGACGCGTGCGCCACTTCTCTGGGCCGTTTTACCGCCGGTGGCGATCGGGATCCTCGAGAGGATTGCGTTCAACAGCATGCATTTCGCGGGGATGGTGCGGAACCATCTCGTTGGGGGGCCGGCATCCTCCACCAATGCGGGCGGCGGGATGACCATGGACATGCTGACTCCACACCCCCTCGGGCACTATCTAATGAGCCCGGGATTCTGGGTTGGGATGATGCTCACTGCCGCGTTCCTCCTTGGGGCGATCCGACTGCGGCAGGTTCGAGGGCCGATCTGAGCTGTCGCTGCGGCTTGTCGCTTCGGCGCACAAGACGGAGCGAGTCGTCCGAAGCCTGAGAGCGCCCGTGGAGCTCAAACCACCTGGTCGCGGCCTGAATTTCTTGCGGAGGACAAGTCTTCGCGAACGGGGCCGCAGGTCAGAGCGCGCTAGAACGCGAGCCGGACGCCGAACTGCATCTCGCGCGGGTTCTTGGCGCTGGAAATCCGGCCGAAGCTGGGGTTGCCGAAGGTTCGGTTCGGCAAATTGAAATTCGCCCGATTGAAGAGATTGAAGATCTCCCAGCGGAACTCCAGCTCCGATGTCCCGGCGAGCCGCCACGTCTTCGCGAGGGCGAAGTCCATGTTGGCAAAACCCGGACCGATGACGCTGTTGCGGGGCGCGTTCCCGAACGTGAAAGGCGCCTGCAGCGCGAAGCAGGACGTATTGAACCACTGCGTAGCGGTCCCGGGACCGTCGTTCGGATCGCAGACCTGATCCGGACGCTGAGCGGGCCCCGCGCCGACGTTCGCGCGATCGATGCTCAGGTTCACGGTGAAAGGCGACCCGGATAAGGCGGTGAAGATCGCATTCGCCCTCCAGCCGCCCAGCACCGCTTCCGCGACCCCCCCGGCGCCACTGAAGAACGGGAACTGATAGACGCCGCTGGCGATGAACTGGTGGGTGTGATTGAAGCTCGAGAGGGCCCATTCACCCGTCGCGTCGAAGATGTTCCGCACGTTCTGCGGAAAATTCGTCTCGGCTTCAGTCGGCCCGGGGCTCGACGCGTCGTCCTTCGAATCAGACCAGGTATAGCTGACGTTGTACGCGAATCTGTTCGCGAGGCGGCGCTCCGCCTTGAGCGTGATGCCGTGGTAGATGGACTTGCCGTCGAATCTGATTGAGTTGATGCGGCTCAGTTGCGGAATCGGGCGACGGGCCTGGATCGCGCCCGGGCCAGGTTCCGGGATGTTGTGCACCGTGGCGTTGTCGGCGCCAAGCGTCCATGTGCCCATGTAGAACACGTCGAGCATCGTCACCGGTGTGAGTTCGTACTGCAAACCACCGCTCCAGGTCTGGCTGTACTCGACGCTGTACGCGAAGTCCATGATGTTGCCGCCGATCGTGCCGGTCGCATCGCTCGTCAGAATGTTTCCCGTCTGGAATGTCGGCACCGTTTGCGTAATTGGCACGTCCACCTGCTTCACGAAGAAGAAGGGCAGGTTGCGGGCGAATGCCGTCTGGACGCTGTAGGCCCACTGGTTGAGGAAGATGCCGTATCCACCGCGCAGGACGGCGCGGGAATCATCGAGCGCCAGCGCGAAACCTAGGCGCGGAGCCAGGCGGACCACGCTCGGATCCAGCAACCCACGGCCCCAGCCCGCCTGATTCGACGTCACGTACGGGATCGGGATGAGCGGCAGCAGCGAGTTCGCGCTGGAGTGAATCGTGTTGTTCTCGTCGCTCGCGATCACGAATCGCGCAGTGTCGAGATCGATAGACGACAGCCGGTTGTCGGCGTCGACCATGTGCTGGTTGTACTCGTAGCGCAGACCGAGGTTGAAAGTCAGGTTCTTTCTGGCCTGCCAGTCGTCCTGCGCGTACAGATGGAGCCAACTGCTCCGGCCATCCTCGTCGCCCCGCCCGATCCCGGACACGGCGGTTGTGGGATAACCCAGGAGAAAGTCGGCGAACGCGTTGCCGCTGAACTGTCCCGTATAGGTGAAGGCACCGCGCGCGTTGTCCGCCTGTACCGGCCGAAGCCGCAGATTGTAGTAGTAAGCCCCGAACTTGAGCCGGTGCGCGCCTCGATACCACATGAAGTTGTCGAACAACTCGAAGTGCTGCGTGTTCCGTGTCGAGTTCACCGTGGGGTCACCCATCGTGCTGTAGAAGCCGCCCGTGGAAATCTGAGGGAATCCCGTGTCGCGCGGGTCGGTAGACACGCCCAGCAGCCCCACCTGGCTGGCAAACGGATTTCCTTCGTTGAGGCCCACCTGTCCACCGGTGACCTTCATCCAGCTGAAGCGGAGTTCGTTCAGCTTCGAACTGTCAATGACACGAGTATGGCTGGCCACCGCATTACGCGTATGAGTGGTGAGCGCACGCCCGAAACCCGGCACCAGGGACTCCTGGAGCGCGCTCGTGCCGAACGGCTGAAGATCATCGGCGTCGAACGTGCTGAACCGCGCAAACAGCTGATCGGACACACCGAACTTGTGGTCGATGCGCGCGCTGAATTGGTGAAGGTCCCTGGTGAGCTCCTCCGTGGCGGCAAGATTCTGAAAGTTGGCGCTCGAAGTCGGCGTGGCGACGTTCCCGAGGAACGCCGCGGCAATCGGGTCGATGCGGCCCGCGGGAATCTGGTTGTTGGCAAACGGCTGGCAGACTCCAGTCGTCGGAATCGTCAGCGGATCGCAGATGTTCGCGAGGCCCGCGAAATTGCCGCTCCGCGCGGCGGCCGTGGGGACCGAGAAGACAGTTGTCTGAGAACGGCGAAGGTCCGTGCCTTCATAACTCGCGAAGAAGAACGTGCGGTTCGGGACGATGGGCCCGCCAATCGCGCCGCCGAACTGATCTTGCCGCAGCGGAGGAAGGGGCTGGGCGGCGGCCTGGAAGAAATTCTTCGAATCGAACGCCTCGTTGCGGTGGAATTCGAACAGGCTTCCGCGAAACGCGTTCGATCCGGCCCTCGTCACCACGTTGATGAGCGCCGAGGCCTTTCCGCCGAATTCCGCGGGATACATCGACTTCTGGATCTTGAACTCTTCAATGGAGTCAACCGAAGGATTGAGCACCAGGTTGTTGAAGAGTTCGTCGGTGACCTTCGCCCCGTCCACCAGGTAGATGTTGTGGCCCGAGCGCTGCCCACCGACGTTGGGGAGCTGACCGGCCTGACCGAGCGCGCCGCCGCGCGTGCCACCAGGCGGGATCACGACGCCATCGCTGAGCTGTGCCAGATTGATGAAGTTCCTGCCGTTGAGCGGCAGCTGAACGACCTCCCGGTTCTCGATGACGTCGCTGATCTCTGCGTTGGTTGTCTGCAGCAGCGGAGCGGTCGCCTCGACGGAAACGGCCTCGCTGAGGGCCGATACGCCGAGGGTGAAGTCGAGAGCCAGGGTGCGGCCGACCTCTAGGACGAGGGTCTGCTTCTGCGTCGCGAAGCCGCTCAGCGCGGCAGAGATCTCCCATCGTCCGATTCGGAGCGCGGGAAGGAAAAAGCGTCCTTCGGCGTCGGTGATCCGCTCGACGACCGCGCCGCTGTCCGGATGCGTAGCGGTAACGGTGACGCCGGGAACGACTCCACCAGAAGTGTCCCGCACAATCCCGCCAATCTCACCGGTGTTGTACTGGGCGAAGGCGAGCGACGCGTGCAGCACGCACGCAGTAATAGCGAGAACGAAACGCATCCCCAGGAACCTCAAGACGCCACGGCCGAGAGGAAACACCTGGACATCCTAGCGCGAAGCCGAGACGAGCGTAAAGACGCGGTGAGCGAAGAAATATGAGCCAAAAGCCGGAATTCACGGGCCCATCTATGCACGGATACAGTTACATACGATTCGACTTCGTGAGCCGTGCCCCGGTTCACGTTTGTGGACGGCTCGATCCGTCATTTGGCAAAAATGTCGGTTATCTCCTTGGGCAGCTCCTCTTGGGGCTTGTCCCAGCCGGCTTCGAAGTGCTTCTCCCAGTTCTTCGCCCAAGGCCGCCCATAGTAGTCAACGAAGCGGGGGTCTGCCGCTGTCAGCTGCCCCGGGCGACCATTGGAATTGACGATGTTGCTCATGCATTCCACGAAGGAGAACCGGCGTTCGGGATCTGCAGGCGTCGCTACTCGACGGATGAGCATCGTGGCGCGCACCGGCGCGACAAACACATCGGGGTCGTAGAAGATCGTCTCGTGAGAGATGCCGGTGAAGTTACCGGCAGCGTCGTTTGTCGGCTTGACGATTTCGACCGTCTCCATCTTGTCGCTGATTTCAAACATGGAGTGCGTCAAGGACCAGGGCTGAACGTTCGCCGTCCAGCTGATCAGCGTCGTTCCATCCCAGAAACCGATGGTCTCGCCATACCACTGCGGGACTTTCTGCACGTGATTCGGCGCCCCGATCATCACCTGGCGAACGAAGTTGTCCGCAGAACTCGACAGGAACTGGACCTGCCACGTGGTCATCGTGAGCTGAAAATTGGTCGCGCCGGATGGCCCTCCCCACCAGCGGATGAATCCCTCCGGATAGCAGAACGAGGCGTTCCACTGGGGAGCGTTGTTCACCGCCTCGTGGTACATCTGTTGAACGGCGCGCTGCTGATACAGCGGCGTGAGCAGGGACACCAAGGTCGAGGGCTGTTCGACACCCCAGACCCACCACGCACCCGGGTGGGTATTGTCGCGCTGGTAATACCCGTCCCAATCAGGGACGGTCGCCTTCGCATGGACAGTCGGGCCACCCCTCTTTTTCGCGTCGGCCAGCAACGCGTCGTAATGCTCTCTCGCAGTCTTGTACGGATACGGACTCAGGATGCTCTGCCGGTCCAGATCCCTGTCGCAGTCACCCCACGTTGCCGTGGCGGGGAAATTGTTGCCGAGCCGGCGCGGCGAGACCCAGAACTGCGACAGTACGATCGAGTTGTTGCACCGGTAATAGCGCTTGTCCAGCCATAGCGCCCGATCCTTGTAGAAATTCTTCGAGGTGAACAAGTCAATCGGCAGCGGCTGTACGCCTGGCGGTGGCCCCTCGTTCTCTATCTGGTTGCCGCCACCCAGGCTTGGCGCGCCGCCCCCTTGCCCACCTCCCCGTCCGCCCTGCTGTGGAGCGGCCCCGGCCTGCGCAAGGATGGTGGTCGGCGACACCGGGTCGAACCCGGGCACCCACTGAAGAGCGACCACAACGAGAAGGACGACTACAACGCTCACCCACTTTGTTCGCATGTGATCCTGTCTTCTTGAATCGCGAGGGATTGTGCCACGATTCGCCATCATGTATCGCGCGACGAGCGCTGCGGCCCTGTTCGTTGCCGTGATCGGCGCCGTCCTCGCGTTCTTCTGGACGATGCAGCGCCGGTTGATGTACTTCCCAACCGATTACGTGCCGCCGCCCGGAGCAATCGGGTTGTCGGAGGCTGAGGCCGTAACCTTCGAGACCACTGACGGGCTCGAGCTTGGCGGCTGGTTTCTCCCGGCCTTTGAAACGTCGCCGCGCATCACTGTGCTCGTCTTCAATGGGAACGCAGGCAATCGAGCGAACCGTGGTGTGTTGGCGTCGGCGCTTCACAAGCACGGACTGCAGGTTCTCCTCGTTGACTATCGAGGCTACGGCGGAAATCCAGGCGCTCCAAGCGAGAGCGGGCTCGCCGCAGACAGTCGCGCCGCCCGCGCGTATCTGGTCAGTCGCCCAGACGTCGACGCGTCGCGGCTGGTGTATTTCGGCGAGTCGCTCGGATCGGCAGTAGCGGTCGATCTAGCTGTCGAGCATGCACCGATCGCGCTCGTCCTGCGATCGCCTTTCACGTCAATGGCAGACGTGGGACAGTTTCACTATCCGTTCCTGCCGGTGCGGCTGCTGCTCCGAGACAGGTTCGAGTCGCTCGATCGTATTCGCGAGCTCCGGTCACCGTTGCTCGTGATCGCAGGCGGGCAGGATCGAATCGTGCCCCTTAACCAGAGTCAGCGACTCTACGATGCGGCCCCCACCGCCAAGAAGTTCCTGGTCCTTCCGCAGGCCGATCACAACGACGCTGACTTGCTCGCCGGAGACGAGATGATCCTGGCAATTGTCCGCTTCGTCCGAGCACTTGAACACCGTCCTTAAGACGCCGCACTCAGCCGAAGTGCCCGACGGACGTTGCCCCTTCGTCAGCGGTTGTCGCGCTCGTACCGCCGAACCGCGCGACTCGCCGCCTCAGCACGGGAGATCCCAGGGCTGCGAGTCATCTCTCCGTTGATGAGCCGCTCCACTTGGCCGTCGTCGCCAAAACAAATACGGCGCAACTGTGTTTCCGCCTGCCGCGACGTGCCGCTTCTGCGACGTAGCCACAACGACCCCGCAACCACTATGACGCCAAGGATTGCGATCGCGGAGACATCATCCATGCCGGATGGGAGGAAAGAATCTGCTCTAGCGGCGGCGTCTGTTCAGTTCTTCCAGCTTCGCCTTCAGCGCGTCGAGCCGCTGCCCGGCCTCCCCGAGTTTCCCCTCGGCGGTCAGCCGCTGGTAGTCTGCGAGATCTCGTGCTGCTGCGGCAATCAACACATCACTGCCTCCAGCGGCGTCCTGGGCGGTCGCCGCTGGCACTCCGGTCGACGCCGCCGAGGCGACCGGGGCGCTCCCCGGGGGCTCGGCCGCGAGGGTGGACGCGCCCCCTCCAAACAGGCCGGCCATGGCGGCCTCAAAGGTGGGGCCATACGCCAGCCGATCCTGCAGAGCGAGCACCACGATGCGGAGCTCCGGCATCGGACTGCGCTCGGCCTGGAGATAGATCGGCTCCGCGTAGAGCAACGCGCGGCCCACGGGAATCACAATGAGGCTGCCGCGGCGCACGCGCGATCCCTGCTGGTTCCACAGTGTCAACTGTCCCGAAAGCTGCGGGTTCTGATCGATGCGTGCTTCGATCTGCAACGGTCCGTCAACGAGCCTCGTTTTCGGAAAATTGTACACGACCGCCGTGCCGTAGTTCGGCTCGTCGCTTCGCCCCGCGATCCAGCCGATGAGGTTGTTCCGGTTGGCCGGCGTGAATGGCAGGATCTCGATGAACTCAACCTTCTTCTCCCCCGGGAGCGTCATCAACACGAAGTTGGGCTCCATGATCTGCGTTTCCTGCTGACTTCGGGCGTCCATTCCGACCTCGGTGGCGACGCTCCAGAGATCCTCGCGGTTGTAGAACGTTCCCGGATCGGTCATATGGTACAGACCGTAGACGATCGCCTGGATCTGCAGCATCAGCTCCGGGTATCGGACGTGCTTCCTGAGCGATGGGGGCATCTCGGAGGCGTCCTTGAAGAGGCTCGGGAACAGACCTCGGTACGCCGCGATGATCGGATCCGAACTGTCGAACACGTAGAGCGTCGTCGTGCCATCGTACGCGTCGACGACCGCTTTCACGCTGTTGCGGATGTAATTGATGGACGCGCGACCCAGGCGGTAATGCTTCGCGTACGGAAACGTCGCGGATGTCGTGAAGGCATCGAGCATGAACGAGAGCCGCCCGTCGTCTCCGACGATGACGTACGGGTCGGGATCGAAGGTGAGGAAGGGCGCGAGCGTCCTCACGCGCTCGCCGACCGCGCGCCGCATCAGCAGGCGGCTGTCTGCGGTGATGTCGTCACTGAAAGGGAGCCTGGTCAGGTCTCCTCGGTCGAACGCGATGAGGATGCGGCGCAGAAACCCGCCGAGGACGATGCCTCCGGTGCCCTCGTACGACGTGACGCTGTTGGTCTCGCCCTGCGGGTAGTTGAATTCCTGCTGACGGGTGCGCACGTAGACGTCGGTGTTGGTCAGCTCGCCGAAATAGATTTCCGGCCGCGTCACGTTGATGGACGGCACGCTCGTTTGAACCGGCATGTCCTTCAGGATGAGCGCCGGCAGGCCTTCGGGCGTGAAGCCGTTCACCGGGTTCATGGTCACGCCGTACCCGTGCGTGTAGACCAGCTTCTCGTTGATCCAGTTCCGGCTGCTCTCGGGCAGGCGGTCGATGTTGAGCTCGCGCGAGGCGAGCATCATCTGCCGCACCGAGCCACCGATCTCGTACCGATCGATGTCGATGTCGGGGAAGTCATAGTACGTGCGGATCTCCTGGATCTGGCGGAGCGTGTCCTGCAAGGCACGCCAGTCCCACAACCGGATGTTCTGCAGCGTCTCCTGGTTGTTGGCGACATCGACCGCTTCGACACCACTCTCGGCGGGAAACGAATGCTGCGCGACGCGGTCGAGTGCGTACGCCTGCCGCGTCAACTGGATGTTGTTCGTGATGTAGGGCTGCTCACGCACGAGCTGGTTCGGTCTCACGATGAAGCTGTTGACGTACGCGCCCACGAGACTGACCGCGACGTAGCACACGAATGCCGGCGCGATCGACACGACGAGCCAGCGTACCCGCGGCGTCCCCACGGCGTTCACGAGCGCTATCGCCGCGCCGACGACGAGTGCCCCAACGACCACGAGCATGCCCGTGAGCGTGACGTGCGCATCTGTATAGCCGACGCCGGAAAAGATCGTGTGATCCGCGAATAACCGCTCGAACCGGCCGAGGTACACGCGCGCGGCGAGCATCAGCAGCACCACTGAGAAACTGATCGACAGCCCGCGCCAGGCACCGGCCGCGCGGCTCGAGTCGCGAACGACGAGGATCCGTCCGCCGCCGGTGATCGCGATAAAGACGAGAGCGATCCCGCAAGCCAGGACGGCGATCGTCAACAGCCAACCTGTGAAAAGCTGCCAGGCCGGCAGCGTGAAGAAATAGAAGGTCAGCGAGCGGCCGAAAATGGGGTCGACCGTAGAGGCTGCGGGTGGCGCATACCAATAGAGGGCGAGCGTCGACCACTCGGCCATCATGCCGGCGCCGGTAATCGCGGCACTGACGAGCGACAGCCCCAGCGCGATGAGCCGCAGTACCGGCTCTACCGGCAACGTCAGCGGTTGACCATTGATCAGAATCGGGGTGCTGGCCAGTTCCCCGAGACGCGCCGGCTTGAACGCCAGAAATGCGCCGTACAGCGCCAGGAAGGTCACGACCGCGAAAAATGTGACGATGGCCGCCTGAAGATTCAGCGTTTTCCAGAAGACGTCGAGGTACCCGAGGGATTCGAACCAGAGCGCTTCGACGTAATACGACACCGCCGCCCCGCCGCCGAACACGATGGCGGCCAAGGCGACGAGGAGAAGCAGAGGACCACGCCGGCGTCGCGGACGCGCGTGTGGCCACTCGATCGTTTCAGCCATCGGGGGCTCCCGCGGAAACGAGCTCCGCCGCTACGACTTCTTGACCCCGAAATTCTCGGCGATGACGCCCAGATTGTGATCGATCCGGAGCCCTGCGATCTTCACCGAGCGCGCCGAGCACGCGGTGGTGCGCAATGCTCGTCCCGATGGCCACCGAGGGCTGCCGTCTTGTGTCGCACTCATGTCGCGGTGCGGAGAAGGGCGCAGGCCGGTCGAGGCACGCTCATGATGTAGCCCAACGGGCCGCTCAGAATGGGCGCGATTCTATCACTCGCCTCCCTTGACAGTGCCCGCCGAAGGCCAGCACACTCTGTGTCCAGAGGGGAACGAGTCTGGCGGACGACACGTTCGAGTGGCAAGGAGGCTGGAATGCGCGGGTGTGTCGGTATTCTTTCGGGCATTCTCATCTGGATCCTGTTGGCAGCATGGAGCGGTATGCCGGCCGGGGCGGCCCCCCAGGGTGAGGTCCCAATGGCCGCGTCAGCGTCGCAGGCCCGGACGATCCGCGAGTTCACCAACCAGTACTGCATCGCGTGCCATAACGAGCGCCTGAAGACGGCCGGCCTTGTGCTCGACTCGCGAGACTTCGAGCATCCTGCGGCCGATGCCGACGTGTGGGAGAAGGTCGTCCGGAAAGTGCAGGTCGGCATGATGCCGCCCGCTGGCGTTCCTCAGCCGGACCCCGCGACCCGGCGCGCGCTCGTAGCGGCGCTGTCGGGCGCACTCGATGATGCCGCTAGGGCCAACCCGAACCCGGGTCGTCCGGCGCTCCATCGATTGAACCGCACCGAGTACGCAAACGCCATCCGCGATCTGCTCGACCTCGAAGTGGACCCCAGCACGCTGCTGCCGACCGACGACTCGGCGTACGGATTCGACAACGTCGCGGACGTCCTCGGTGTGTCCGCGACGCTGATGGAGCAGTACGTGAGCGCGGCGGGCAAGGTGAGCTCGCTCGCGGTGGGCGATCCCGACGTCAGCCCGGCGGCGGAGGTCTACACCATTCCCCAGGACGCATCGCAGGACAAGCAACTGGAGGGACTGCCGTTCGGCACGATCGGCGGCATTCTCGCGGAGCCCACGATCCAGGTCGCAGGCGAATACGAGCTGTCGGCAAAGTTCTTCCGCACGAACCTGGGCGTGCTTCGGGGTCTCGAGTACGAACACGTATTGGAATACGCAGTAGACGGCGTGCGCGTGCATCTCACCAAGCTCGGCGGACGGGACGACTGGGCCGCGAATCTGGAGAACAACACACTCATCGCCGACGAAATCGAGGAGCGATCCAAGGCTCGCGTGACCCTGACGCCCGGACCACATCAGATCACCGCCGCTTGGCTCAAGAAGAGCGACGCGATCGATCCCGTGAGAGCTACGCGGCCCGTCCGCAGCTCGCATGACACGCGAGATCCCTTGGGGATTCCGCACCTGTCGACGTTCACCATCGCAGGGCCGTTCAAGCCGACCGGTCCTGGCGACATGCCGAGTCGACGCAGAATCTTCACGTGCAGACCGGCTCCGGGCGCGGAGGGCGCAGACGAAAAATGCGCCAGGCAAATCCTCGGGACCCTGGTGCGTCGCGCCTACCGCGGACAGGGGACCGATGCCGATGTCGAGCGGTTGATGGGTTTCTTCCGGACGGGCCGCCAACAGCGCGACTTCGACCGGGGCATTCAGGTAGCGATACAGCGCGTGCTGGCCAGTCCGAAGTTCGTCTTCCGTGCCGAGCGCGAACCTGACCAGCTCGCCACGGGTCGCGCGTACCGCCTCAGCGATCTCGAGCTGGCGTCGCGTCTCTCATTCTTCCTCTGGAGCAGCTTCCCCGATGATGAACTGCTCAAAGTAGCCGCGGAGAGCCGGCTGCGCGAGCCGGCCGTGCTCGAACGGCAGGTCCGCCGCATGCTGGCCGACCCGAAGTCGGAGCGCTTCGTGGCCAACTTCGCCGGCCAGTGGCTGTATCTGCGAAACCTCTCGAATCATCAGCCGAATTCGATGGTCTTCCCTGATTTCGACGACAACCTGCGTCAGGCATTCTGGCGCGAGGCGGAGCTCTTCTTCGAGAGCATCGTGCGGGAAGACCGCAACGTCCTGGACCTGATGACGGCTGACTACACGTTCGTCAACGAACGGCTCGCCAGGCACTACGGCATCCCGGACGTTTACGGCAGCCGTTTCCGGCGCGTGACGTTGACCGACGAGGCGCGCAAGGGACTGCTCGGCAAGGGGGCGATCCTGACCGTGACGTCGCACGCAACGCGGACCTCACCGGTCGTCCGCGGCAAGTGGATTTTGGACAACATCCTGAACGCGCCGCCACCGCCGCCGCCGGCCAACGTCCCGCCACTGCCGGAAAATGAGGAGTCGGGTCGGGTCATGACCATGCGGGAGCGCATGGAAGCACACCGCAGAAATCCGGTCTGTGCGAACTGCCATCGGCTCTTCGATCCGATCGGGCTCGCTATGGAGAACTTCGATGCCGTCGGACGGTGGCGCGCCCGCGACGGCGGTTCGCTTGGGGCACCGATCGACGCGTCGGGTGTCCTGCTCGACGGCACGAAGGTGGACGGTGTGGTCTCGCTTCGGCGCGCGCTGATGGCCCGGCCGGAGCTCTTCGTCGGAACCGTGGTCGAGAAACTGATGACCTACGGGCTCGGCCGGGGGGTGGCCGCCGACGACATGCCCTCCGTCCGGACCATCGTCCGGGAAGCGGCCACCAGCGACTATCGGTTCTCGAGCATCGTCCTCGGGATCGTCAGGAGCACACCGTTTACCATGCGCAACAAGGCGTTGCCCGGGCGTGAGACTCAGCCCGCCGGCGTGGCGGCTGCACGCTGAAGCACACGGCGGGTTGAAAGGGTACCGGCGGGCGGGGAAATTGCCGAAAAACAAGGCGAATAACCGCCGCCGGTGACTGGACCCCGTGCTAGGATTCGGACAAGGGCTAGAAGCAGCAGAAGCCTAAGGAGCGACCGATGTTCATCTCGAAGATGGCCTTACCGCGGCGGACGATTCTTCGTGGGATAGGCGCCACGCTGGCGCTCCCGCTTCTCGAGGCGATGGTGCCGGCCCTGACGGCAACGGTGAAAACGGCCGCGAGCCCACCGAAGCGGTTCGGAGCCGTGTTTGTGCCGCTCGGCGAGCGACCTGGCTTCTGGACCCCCGCCACCGTGGGATCGAACTTCGAGTTCACTCCGATTCTCAAGCCGATCGAGAAGTTCCGTCAGCACGTGACGATCGTTTCGGAGCTGTGTGATCCGCTCGACGGACACGCGACGACGGTGTCGGCTTGGCTGAGCGGCGCCCTCCCGAAGAAGACGTTCGCCGAAGATGTCTACAGCGGCGACACCGTCGATCAGGTCATCGCCCGCAAGATCGGACAGGAAACGCCGCTGCCGTCACTCGAGCTCGCCACAGAGGACTTCACCGGCTACATCGGTGGCTGCGACACACAGTACAGCTGTGCGTACATGAACACGATCTCGTGGTCCTCGGCGACGACGCCGGTGCCGATGGAGATCAACCCGCGTGTCGTTTTCGAGCGCCTGTTCGGACGTCCCGGGACCGCCGCGCAACGGCAGCAGCGGAAGCAGACCGACAAGAGCATCCTGGATTCGCTGACCGACGACGTGAAGGATCTGGAGCGCGGGCTTGGCGTCCGCGACCTCGGCCGCCTGCGCGAGTACATGGACCACGTCCGCGAGGTGGAGCGCCGCATTCAGCTGTCGGAGCGCGCGGGCGCGAACTCGCTGAAGGAAGTGGACGCGCCCTTCGGCATTCCCGAGTCGTGGGAGGAACACGCACGCCTGATGTTCGAACTGGCGGCGCTGGCCTACCAGGCGGATATCTCGCGTGTCTTGAGCTTCATGATGGCGAAGGACGCCAGCATGATCTCGTACACCAACCTGGGCATCTCCGAGCCGCACCACTCGACCACGCATCATCTGGAACTGCCGGAGAGCATCCCGAACCTGGTGAAGATCAACACCTATCACATGACACTCTTCGCCGAATTCCTCGAGCGGCTCAGCACCACGCCCGACGGCGATGGCTCGCTCCTGGATCACTCCCTCATCCTGTTCGGCAGCGGGATGAGCGAGGCGAACATTCATTCACGGCTCAACATCCCCACGCTCCTGGTGGGAGGGGGCGCCGTCGGATTCAAGGGCAATCGTCACATTCAGACCGGGCGGGAGACGCCCTTTGCGAACTGCCTGTTGACGCTGGCCAACACCTTCGGGTGCGAACTCGAACGTTTTGGAACGCTGAGCACGGGCGAGATCTCGCTCTGATCGAGGCGCCATGAGACGCGCGGGCCCGATTCTTATCGTCGTTGTCCTGGCGGTCGCCAGTTTGAGCGCCGCCTCGAACAGCCTCCCTCTGATCGATGCCGTCAAGACGGGCAACGTCGAGAGCGTGCGCACGCTGCTCAAGCAGCGCGTCGACGTCAACGCCGCGTTGCCCGATGGCACGACTGCGCTCCACTGGGCCGCACACGCGAACGCCAGGGAACTGGCGCAGCTGCTGATCGCAGCGGGCGCCAAACCCAACGTTGCCAATCGCTACGGCGTGACGCCACTGACGCTCGCTGCCTCGAATGGCAATGCGGCGTTGGCCGAAGCGCTGCTCAAAGCCGGCGCCGACCCGAACGTTGCGGTGGGTGAAGGCGAAACGGTTCTCATGACGGCCGCGCGGGCAGGAAACGTCGCAACGATCAAGGCACTCGTGTCCCACGGCGCCAACGTGAATGCCGCCGAACAGTGGCAGGGGCAAACCCCGCTGGTGTACGCGGCCATCGAAAACCACGCAGACGCCGTGAGACTGCTGGTCGAATTGGGCGCGGACGTCAACATTCGATCAAAACGGCTCGAGTTCCCTGACTTCGTCTTCAAGACGGCGGGCATGATCTACGCAGTGCAGCCGGTTGGGAACTGGACGCCGCTGATGTATGCCGCACGCGACGGCGCCATCGACGCCGTGCGCGCGCTGGCCGACAGCAAAGCCGACCTCAACCTGGTCGACCCCGACGGCACGACGGCACTGATATTGGCCATCATCAACGGCCACTTCGACACCGCTGTCGCACTGCTCGACAAGGGCGCCGATCCGAATGTGGCAGACAAGAACGGTATGACGGCGTTGTACGCAGCCGTCGACATGCACACCATTCAGACCGTGTGGGGACGCCCCCTGCCCCTGCTCGAGGACGCCACCGATCCGGTCGCGATGGTCCAGTCGCTTTTGGCCCACAAGGCAGATCCGAACTCACAACTCAAGCGCCCTATCATCGGGCGGCACACGCGGAACACGGGCGATCCCTTGCTCAGCGCGGGCACGACAGCCCTGGTGCGGGCGGCCAGGAGCGGCGACGCGAAACTGATGAAGCTGCTGCTCGAGGGCGGCGCCAATCCGCACCTGACGCAGGCCGATCTGACGACGGTGGCAATGATTGCTGCCACTGGCGGCGGGCAGCGCGTCTATCCTGGATCTGCGTCGGTGAGCACGCCGGCGACCGAGGAGGATTCGCTCGCAACCCTCAAGCTGGTCGTGGAGGCGGGTGTCGACCTCGACGCCTTCAGCATGAGCGGGGACACGGCCATCCACCGTGCAGCCGCTCGTGGAGCCGACTCGATCGTGACCTATCTGGCTGAGCGGGGAGCCAGGCTCGATACGCAAGACCGCCGCGGGCGCACCCCCCTCGACGTGGCGCTCGGTCTTGGTGGTGGAGGGCGGGGAGGAGCGCCGCCGCCAGTGCGCAAGAGCACAGCGGAACTGCTCCGCCGGCTGATGCAGGCTCGGGGCATCGCAGTGCCAGCGCCGGCGGCCGACAGCGTCGCCTCCTCGCAGCGGCCGTAGACCAATTTACGAATTTCGGATTTACGAATTGACGAATTCGCGAATCAACGAAATTTCCCGATCCAATTCGACGATTCGCAAATCCGCAAATTCGTCATTCGTCAATTCGCGCAAGCGTCTGCTAGTGTCTCCAGCGCGGTAAGGTTCAGTCTGTAGTCACCCGGCTGCCGGTACAGCAGGCCCTTGGCGGCTACCTTGTGGCCCCGGTGGGTGGCAGGGGCAAAGGGCGCTGCGCTCACGAGCGTGTAGGTATCCTCGCCCAGCGGACGACTCCGCGCCCGTTCTAATTCCGTCGCAGAGACGGCGGGCTCGCGCGTACCGGGCCGAGTGCTCGAGTGCGTGAGCACCCATCGATCACGCGGCCCCGGCTCCAGGCACCCGACCACCTGCACGAACGAGAAGTTCGGCAGCACCGGCGCCGCGCCTTTCTGAAGGATCTGCACTCTCTCGAGCGCGGCCGCGTCCTTGGTCAACTCCGTCGCGCCCGGCGGGACGCTGTTGCGCTGCAGGATGTAGCCAACGATGTCGACCTTGCTGTCGTCGCTCACGATGTTGGCGCTGCCCTGCGGCATTTGATCCCGGATGAAGTTGAAGAGCGGCTCGAGGCTGCCGTCCATCCAGTTCGACATGAACTTGTCGCCGGTCAGGGTCGGTCCACGCTCTGACCCGCTCAGGTCCGAGTTGTGACAGCGGGAGCAACTGGTGTCGAATGTGGCTTTGCCGCGCTCGGCCTGTGCGGTCGTGTATACCCCATCCCAGATGGTGACGAGGGCGGTGCCGTCTTGCGCCTTCAGCACCGATGCGACCATCGTTGCGACCAGCGCGACCGACGTGAGACAGGTTGCAAATGTCCTATGCATCGTCGGACTTGCCTTTGACCCTGAGGGAACGCGCCCGCAGCGTATCATACGTCCGCTTTCGCCGACTCGCGCTTACCGAGCACCTGTTCAATGGGTCAACGCATACAGCACGATGTTCGTCGCCAACGCATAACCGTCAGGTGAGAACGCCGCGAAGTACGCCGGATCGTCTCCCTCCCGCTCCATCGAGTCGCCGATGTCGGTGTTGTGGGTCATCGCCACCAGGATGCGCCCATGGGCATCGGCGATGGCGCGGAAATCTGCATGGGGACTGTCGCTCCCTCGCTCCCGCGGGTCGCTGCCGGGACCGCCCCACGAGAAGATGCTGGGCACCTGCTTGACCTGGGTGATGTTGAACAGTGCGTGTCGGATGGGATCGCCTGGCGCGACGTCGACAATCGGGAACTCCGGCAGCACACGTGTGATCTGATCGGTCCACTGATTCCACGCGGGTGTGCCCCAGAAGTCGTCCACCCAGAGGAACCCACCCTTCAGCAGGTACTGCCGCAGGCGCTGTACCTCAGTCTTCGAGAGCGCGGCAGTACCGACGTCCGTACCAACCAGCATCGGACACTCGAACAACTGGTCGTCGGTGAGCTGCACGACCCAGTAGTTGAGATCGCCGCGGCGGTCCCGGCTGACGTGAACCTTGGTCAATTCAGAGAGTCGCGTGAGAAGGTTGATTTCACCAAACGGGTAGTCGGTGCTCCACCCGATTCCGCCCGCTTCCGACCGATCGCTGCGGAACATCCACTTGCAGATAGTGAATCCACTGTCGTAGAAGTCCCTCGGCGGCACCCGAATGCCGGCGCCGGCACCTTCGAAGACACCGAACCGTTGCGCAAGCGACACGACGCCGCTGACGACAACGAATGCAAGCACGACGGCGATGCCAGCAGGCAGGCGCGGCATGGATGCATCGTAGTGTAAGACGACGTCCTCGCGATCGAGGAGCATCCACGTCTCGGCGTTGTGGCACAGACGGCGCGCAGTTGGTGGGACTAACCGCCGGGGTTATTCTTCAGGAGAACGTTTCTGCAGGCGACGCTTCGCCGTCGAACCATTGCCGGAGGACTTCTGAGAAAGGTAAGCTCGCCGAAATGAGCGCCCCGCTCAGGACATGGACTGATGACATGAAATCACGAGTCGCTCTCGCCGTGCTCCTCGCCTGCACCGCGGCCGCCGTGGCCGCGCAGAGCCCGTCTTCCAGCCATCCACGCGGCAACGGCCTGCAGGCGTGGCAGAATCCCGGACTCGCAGCCGTCCTGGCCAAATGCAAGACGCCACCCCCTCTCGACTCCGAACGGCTCAAGCAGGTGGCAGCCGCCAACACCGACCCAGCGAATGCTGGGGCGCCACCAGAGTGGGCACCCCTGACCGCATCGACCGCGATTCCCGGCGTGATCGCCGCGGGCCAGAACTGGAAGGTCGTGTGGTCGTGGGAGGGCAACAACACCGACGGCCTCCTGGCCGGCGACAACGGCACGTTGCTGTTCGCGAACAACGACGCGAGCAACGTGATGAAGATGGATCCGGCAACCGGCCTTGCCACCGTTCTCTACCGGCAACACGAACACCGCTGGCGCCCTGTCGCGAAGCAAGAACGGCGCGCTGTTCGTGGCCGAGCGCGGATTGGGCATGGGCATCGAGCAGTTGGAGCCGCAGCGGAAGATGCTGGCGAGCTCCTACAACGGCGAGCCGCTCGAGTGCGTCGGCGGCGGCGTCAACGACCTCATGGCTGACGCGCGCGGCGGTGTCTACATCTCAGGGCTGGCAGGCGGCGTGTACTACGCCAACCCACAGGGCGTCGTCTCCCGGTATGGTGAAGGCGTCCGTGGCAACGGCATTGTCCTGAGCCCCGACGAGAAAACGCTCTACGTCACAAACGGCGGAACGCTGGTCGCTTTTGATGTGAAGCCTGACGGGTCGCTGACGAACCAACGGGACTTCGGAAAACTGCGTGGCGGGCAGGGTGGCGACGGCTCGGCGGTCGATGCGCAAGGGCGGGTCTATGTCGCCACCGGGGCGTCCGTGGATGTCTTCGCCCCGAGCGGCGAGTTCCTGGGCAGCATCATGGGGCCGCGGGGGCTGCACGGCACGGCCTTCGGCGGTCGGGACAAGAAGACGCTCTTCGCGATCGTCTTCTACGGCACGTGGGGGACGAAGAGCGCCAGAAACCGGGTCGTCGCGATTCCGACGATCGCGGAGGGCTACATGGGACGAGCGAAGTAGGTCGTTTACGCAGCCCGCTGATCGCGGGCCGCGGGCAGTATCTGGCGAACCGGCTTGACGCCGGTCGGCGCGACCCGCTGGTCGCAGGCCGCGCGCAGTATCTGGCGAACCGGCTTGACGCCGGTTCGCTACTTCAGACCATATGGAAAGACCGACCCCGGCTTGTAGGGTCGCGGATTACCCTACGTGCTGGTTCAGGGCTCGTAGTGCAGAGCCGCATACAAGGAGGTCGGTCGTGACGAAGTCTACTACCATCGTTGCGTTTGATCAGCACGCAGCCACGGCGGTTGCGGCGGTGCGGCTGCCGGGCCAGCGGACACCGGCGCTGCACACGCTGACGTCTGACAGTCCATCGATTCTGCGCTTCGTCGAGCGCCTGCGGCGTGAGCGCCCGGTCCACTGCTGCTACGAAGCCGGTCCCTGCGGGTTCGAATTACAGCGTGCGCTGACCGCGCGAGACATTCCGTGCGACGTCATCGCGCCGAGCCTGATTCCACGTCGGCCAGGTGACCGTGTCAAGACCGACCGTCGCGATGCGGGCCAACTCGCCGTCCTCTACCGCGCCGGCGCACTGACCGCGATTCACATTCCCAGCGACCAGGAGGAAGCCGCGCGCGATCTGCTGCGCTGCCGCGAGGATATCCGCGCCGATCTCCTCCGCGCCTGATTCAGCGGGGGTTACTCCCACCCGCCGTTGCGCTTCTCCACTGGCAGGATCCGCATGAACGCTTCCACAGCGTGGATCTGGCGGTCATAGACCTTGAACGTCTCCCACACCGTCAACTGATCGCCGCCGCGCTCGCGCACGCCCCAGGCCATGCGCAGCCAGACGATGCCCATGCGCTCATCCACGGCGATGACGCGCGTCTGTACGTCACCGAGGCGCTCGAAAATCGCGAGCGACTGAGTAGAGATGTTCTGGCAGCCGGGCGCGAACTTGCAGTCCGGCCCGGCCATCACTTGGCCGTTCTCGTAGCGATACGCGTTGGGCGCGAACGGTGCGTTCACGGCGGCAAAGGTCTTCGCGGCATTGAGCCCTTGCGGGTAGTGCAGCGCCGCTGTGATCGCCTCGTCGCGGGTGACGAGCTGTTCGGGACGGGGCGCATAGTTCATCACCGCGCTGGGTGCGCTCAGGCCATCGATGTTGAAGATGAGCCCTTCCGCCCGGCCGCGTGTGGCCACCATCTCGATTTCAGTGAGCTTGTCGGCGACCACCTTCAGCCGCACCACCAGCAGCACTGGCGCCCCACTCTCCTCCACCACGACATGAACGCCCGCCACGCCGGCGCGCTCGTCGAGGATGTCCTGACGAAAGCCGCGCAGGCGCGTCACGGTGCCGACCAGGCCGACCTTGGCGAGCGGCTTCTCGACGGCATCCTCGGTCACGCGCAGCGTGTTGGCGACGGGCAGGCCGCTCACGTCGTGCTTCACCAGCGCATGCAGCAGCTGCGTCACCTTGCCGCGCAGGCATTCGCGGTCACACGTGGTCGTGGCAACCTGCGCCGCGCTCGCGGTGACCGCCCACGCACACGTCGCAACTGCCGTCACAACGACGAGACGGAGAGTTATGCCCTTCATGCGGCAGACAATAGCACGCCAAAGAGTCGAAGGCCTGCACACGCGCGGTCGAACGCTTCGAACCGGTGAACCACTCTGGAACCCCTGAACGAACGCACCAGCGAACCGGCACCTAAGCACCCAAGCACGCGTGAACCCGAGAACCAGATTCCGGTCCGCACGCCGGGAATCCGGTAGGATGGGGACATGTGCCGCGCGCTTGTCCTCGCGATTCTGGCCGTTGCCGCCCCGGTCGCGATCGCAGGTCAGACGCTCGTTGTGCTGCACATACGAGCCGTCGTGACCGATACGGCGGGACAGACTACGCCGCTTGCGCGCCACGCGTTGATCATCAGTGACAATCCCCCGACGATGGAGGTGCGCCGAGTCCTCACGGGCCTCGACGGCACCGCCAACGTGAGGCTGCGTCCCGGAAACTACACCGTCGAATCGGACCAGCCTCTGGTGTTTCAGGGAAAGGCGTATCACTGGAGGCAGACACTGGACATCGTCGCCGGCCGCGACTCGAGCCTCGAGCTGACTCTCGCCAGCGCAGTGGAGGATCCGATTCCGCCCGGAACGACAAGTGCAGACACACCGCTCGCAACAGACACATCGCTCCTGCTGCGGCAGTGGCTCGACAGCGTCGTCCAACTGTGGACTCCGACTGCACACGCGTCTGGATTCCTTGTTGACACGACCGGACTCATTGCAACGAACCAGAGAGTCGTTGGCGACGCCACGTCGGTCGAAGTGCAGCTCTCGGGCTCGATCAAAGTAGCGGGGACTGTCGTCGAAGCCGATCGTCAGCGCGACATCGCGCTGGTCCGAATCGATCCCGCGGTCATGGCTTCAATCACACCTGTGCCGCTTGGATGCCCGCGTAACAGCACACCAACCGTCGCGCGCGGGCAGGAGATCTTCACGCTTGCCGCACCGCTTCGTCAGCAGAAGGGCTGGACTCCTGGAACAGTGAGTCGCAACGACGCGCGCTACTTCGTGGCCGACCTGTCGCTCGCCACCGGCGGTGAGGGCGGACCAGTGTTCATCGCCTCTGGCGACCTCGTGGGAATCACCACTCTCCCGGACCCACGCGATGAGCCGAGGCGCGGCGCGACGCGCATCATTCGCATCGACGGTGCGTGCGAGCTCGTTGCGGCGGCGGCAAAGAAGGTGAAGGATTCGCCCGCTCCAAGTGCGACGCACCTTCCCGTGGAGCCGGCGGAGCCTGCTCCCATCGCCGCGTTCAAAGACGCCGTAAAGCGTCGAGCAGGCAGCCTGCAGCCTTACCCAATGGCGGCGTCCGACTTCGACGTCACCTTCATCACGCCGGTGCTCAACTACGCGGCGCAGTCTCAACCGAATCAGAGTTTTAGCAACTGGTCCCACTACGTCGCGGACATCCCGCCGGTGCTGTTCGTCCGCGTGACGCCGAAGATGGCGGAAAGCTTCTGGGCGAAAGTAGCGCGGGGCGCCGCATACACACAGGGGATGGCCCTGCCAGCGCTCAAGCGGCTGAAGTCAGGCTTCGAGCGGCTGCAGGCCTTCTGCGGTCGCACGGAGGTGACACCGATTCATCCTTTCAAACTTGAACTGCGCGTCTCCGAGACGGACGCGGTCCACGAAGGCTTGTACGTGTTCGATCCGGCAGCACTGGGGCCAGGATGTAGCACGGTGACGCTTGTGCTGTATTCGGAGAAGGAGCCCGCGAAAGCAGACACGCGGGTCATCGATCCCAAGATTCTTCAGCAGATCTGGAGGGATTTCGATCTCGACGGAAAGCGTTAGACGGGTCGCCTCAAGCGAAGATTGAAACGACCAACTGATCAGAAGAGGCGGTCCAGGAGTGGGAGCGGATCTGCGACTCCCTCGCGCCCGACGCCGAGAAGCTCGGTCGCACCGATCACAAAAAGGACACTGGCCAAGATCAGTACGGCCAGCGTGATGACGAATACCAGGCCAAGCGCCGAGGGTTGGTGGAAGCGCAACGCCTTTTGCATCGAACCCTCCTCAGAGCAATGGTCCTGAAACGCGCACGCTGAAGCGTGCGCTCTACGCCGTAGAGCGGAGGCTTCAGCCTCCGCGGGTCTAGAACTGGTACTTCACTGCCAGCTGCATGATCCGCGGCGCTGTCCCGCCGGCCAGCGCGATGATCTTGCCGAAGTCGGGGCTGCTCAGCGTTGATACCGGCAATCGGCGCATCGCCGCCGGCCGCGGCTGCGCCGACTACAGCCGTGGCCGCCCCCTTCAGGAACCCGCGGCGGTTGACGGTCTGCTTGGATGTCGCCACGGATGGTGTCTCCCCCTCGGAACTCAGAAGTCCACGAGCACGCTGAACTTCAGGAACCGCGGCTGCAACACGCCGGTCGGCGTCAGCCACGTGGTGCTCGTCGGGCTGATACGCCTGGTTGTAGCTCAGCGCGGGCGCCAGGTTCATGAGGTTGTAGATATCGAAGCCGATGTTGGTCCGCGTGCGGCCGAACGTCAGGATCTTCGCGATGCGCAGGTCGATTTCGTTGATGCGATCGCCGTACAAGGTGCCCGGTTCGACCAGGTTCACGGTCACGTTCGGGGCGTTGTTCGACAGCGGCCGGCCGAGCGACGGCTGGACGAGCGCGTTGGACACGACCCAGTTCGCCGCGAGCGCGCCGCCCTGATCGCTCCGGAACGTTCCCGACAACGAGCACGCCGATCTTCGGAACCGTGTACGACCCGAGGCCGGTATACCGAGTCACCCAGCCGGTCGTCGTGTTGCACCATGGGTTGGTCGGCGACAGCGGAGCCACGTTCTGCTCGGGCAGCGCCGTCCGGATGTCGCAATAGTCGGTGCGCGTGTCGCCCGTGTTCACGCCGCCCTGGAACGACCAGACCGTTCCGGGGACGCGCGCTGATGTTGAACAGGATGCCGTGGCTGTCCTGCGAGTAGGTTCCGTAATCCCCGGCCAGCGTCTGGACCTGATCGACCAGCGACGCCACGTTCTGGTTGACGTTGTACAGGCCCGAGATGCACACGGCCCGACGCTTCGCCGGGCAGGCGGGAGTCGACCGGCGCCGTGACGCTGAAGGTCCGAAGATCGGACGGTCGCCTGCGAACAGATTGTCGGTCACCGTGAAGTTGGTGAGCCAGCGCCGGTTGTAGCCGACCTCGATCGAGACGCGCGGCAACACCTGCTGCTGGACCGACACGCCGTATTGCCAGTCCCCCGGGCGGGTGGACCACCCGTTCACGAGCTTGGGGTCGAGCGTGGTCGTGAACCTGTCCCTGCCGAAGCTCAGGTCGCTGATCTGCGCGCAGAAGTCGCCGCCGGAGCCGCGGCTGTCCTGCGCCAGCGGGTTCAGCAGATCGCAGTCGGGCACGAAATTGCCGTTGGCGTCGGTCCACGTCCGCGTCGCGGTGGTGGTGAGTCGTCCCGACGGGTTCAACGCGGTGTAGGTCAGGCCGCTGTTGGCGTTCTGCACGTACTTGCCGGCGTTGATCTTGATCGACGTCTTCCCGGTCCCGAACACGTCCCACGCCACGCCCCCGCGCGGCATCAGGTCTTTGTAGCCGGTGACGCCGTCGCTCCGCGGATAGGTGACGGCCGTCGGCAGGAATCGCTGCGCGCCGACCGTCTGCTCGGGAAAATAGCTCCGGGCATAGTCGAACCGAAGCGCGCCCTGCACCGTCACGCGGCCGAGCGTCCACTGTTCCTGCGCGTAGAACGCGTCGAACCGTACGCGGGACTTCTGCTTGAAGGCGTTGATGTTCTCGGTCAGCTGGTTCGGCACGCCGTTGTTGACACGGAAGTCCAGGAACTCCGTGTTCGTATAGCTGAAACCGTCGGAGATCTGATGTTCGGCCTGATAGCCCAACTTCAGGCTCTGCCGGCCGGTCACGTAGGAGGCGGCGCCGCGCCAACTCAACACCCCTTGAAAGCTCTTCCGGAAGAGCCCGGAGCGGTAGGTCAGGTTCGGGATATTGCCGTTGTTGGCGCAGGTCGCCGTGCACTGCTCGGTCATCCGCACGAGACTGGTCAGCGGGCCGCCGGGCTGCTCGGTGCCGCCCCACTGACTGAGATACGTGCCGAAGCCCGCTTCGAGCAGCAGCCGGTTGCTGACGGGCGAGGTCCATGTCGCCTGCTGCACCCGCTGGCCATAGCCGGTCAGGAACGTGCCCGATCTCGGGCGCCGACGTCGCGGTGCACGACGGGTTGGTGGATTGGGGCGCGCCGCAGATGATCTCGCCCGTCACCCGACTGGCGGCATCCTTCCGCGGTGCCCAGATAGCCCGCGCCCTGGCAGGGGATCTGATGGTCCCAGAAGACGTTGAACTTGTTGCGCACCGTCGGCTGCACCGTCAGACGCAGCGCGGCGTTGCGCCAGCTGCCAGCCTGAACCGCGGGCCGGCTCGTGTCCGGCGACATAGGTCCACTTCGTCGCATCGCCCATGTTCGTGTTGGCGAACATGCCGGGGACGGTGCGATGACTGCCTTCGTCGCGAAACTGGAAGAAGAACCAGACCCGGTCCTTCTTGATCGGGCCGCCGACGCCGACGTTGTAGTCCCACAGCTTGTACAGCTTGCCGGGCGTCGTCAGGCCGCGATCCTTCAGCTCCTGCGTGTAGTTGTCGCCGACCATCCCGACGTGACGTTCGACGAGATAGAGGCTGCCCTTGACGCTGTTGCCCCCCGTCTTCGGCATGATGCTGATCACGGGACCGCCCGCCTGCATCTCGCCCATGCCGCCCGACGACGACAGCGTGATTTCCTGCGCGTTGCCGATGTCCGGCACGTAGCTCGACGCGCCGCCGCCGTTCAAGGCCGCGGTGGTCGTCAACCCGTCCACTTGAATGCGCCCCTCGGTGGCGCGTCCGCCGGCGCCGCCGAAGAAGACCACTCCGGGGGTGACCTGGATGTCGAGGTTGGTCGGGTTGGCCTGCACCTGCGTCGCGGGAATCAGCATCATGACGCCGGCGGTCGATCGCGCCGCCGGCATCGCCGCGATGAGGTCGTTCGCGATCGTCGTCTGCCGCCTGACGCTCTGCGTGTCGACGATGGGCGTCTCGCCGGAGACGGTGATCGTTTCCTGCCAGGCTCCCGACCTTGAGGTCCGCGTTGATCGACGCCGTGAAGGTTCCGGTCAGCTCGATCCCGTCACGCTTGACGGTGTTGAATCCGGGCAGGCTGAAGGTGACCGCATAGGTGCCGGCCCGCAGGTCGACGATCCGGTAGGTGCCGGAACCGTCCGTCACCGCGGTGCGGACCTTTTCGATCAGCACGGCGCTCGACGCCTCGACGGTCACGCCCGGCAGCACCGCTCCTGACGAGTCCCTGACGACGCCGGTGATGGAGGCCTGAGCCCAGGCCGGAGCCGGTATGAGCATGATCACAACGAGCGCCACGAAGACGTTTCTGTCAGCGTTCATCGACCCTCCCCACGCTTGACGGCGGCGACAGCCGCATGGGGCGACCGGAAATGTCCAGTTGGATAGGCGTTATTCGACCGACGAATGATCGATCTACTTCGCGACGAGGCCGCCGGTGATGCCTTCGACCTGATGGCCGATCGCCAGCGCCCGCATCTTCGCGATCTCGGCCGGCGTCGCGAACTTCGGATCGACGTTGACCTGCGCGCAGGTGAACCCGCGCAGCGTGCACTCGGACGTCGTGTGCGTGATGCCGCGCTCCTGCATCAGCTTGAACATCAGCTTCACGGCGTCTTCGTGGATGATGACGGCGTTGTTGGGCACGAACGTGCCGACGCCGATCGCGTAGTCCACCGGCATCAGCGGCTCGACGCTGGCGCCGAAGGCGCCGTCGTTCTTCTTGCCGAGATCGTAGGCGGCCGAGGTTCGCGCCCTTGTCGACGAGGTACTGGATGATCGCCGTGTCGCCCATGTTGCCGGCGACCATCAGCGGCGTGATGCCGTAGTCGTCCGCCTGGTTGACGTCGGCGCCCAGTTCGACGAACAGCTTGACGACCTCGAGCCGCTCCTCCGCGACTTGCCCTTGCTGTAGCCCTGGATGAACCCGAGGCCGGCGGCCGCCGCCACCATCGTTTCGCCGTCGCTCGAGATGACCTTCGGGTCGGCGCCGATACGACAGCAGCAGCTTCGTCAGCTCGAGATCGGCCGAGAAGGCCGCGCGCATCAGCGCGGTGGCGAAGACGATGCGGGGCGAGCCGGCGCGCATGCGCGCCCGCGGCGTGTTGTTGACCAGCGCGTTCGGGTTGGCACCGGCGTCGAGCAGCTTCTTGATCAGCGGCAGCGGATCCTGGGTGACCATCCAGGGGAAGTTCGGCGCCGTCTCCATGTTGCGGCGATCGACCGCCCAGAAGAGCGGCGTGAAGCGCTGCGTGTCGATGTTGTTGACGTCGGCCTTGGCGTCGACCAGTACGGACGCGAGGTCGTAGTTGCCGTTGAAGATCGCCAGGCTCAGCGCGTTCTTGCCGTCGCCGGCCGACGCGTTCACGTCGGCGCCGGCGGCGAGCAGCAGGCGGGCCGATTCGAGGTCGTCCTCGCGCGCCGCCAGCATCAGCGGCGTCAGCCAGCCGCTGGCGAACTCCTCGACCTTGCGGCCGTTGTCGTCGGCGACCGGCGTCCGGCCCTCGAAGCCGCGGCCGTTGGCGGCGGGCACGAAGTTCGAGCGCGCCTTCACGTCGGCGCCGTGCTCGATCAGCAGCTTGACCGCGGCGGGATGGCGCTCCGAGACGGCCCACATCAGCGCCGTGGTGCCGCCCCACTTCTCCTTGTCGTTGACCCGGGCGCCGGCTTCGAGCAGCACCGTCGAGCGCGTCGGTCTTGCCCGGTGCGCGCCGCCATCATCAGGGCGGTGTCGCCGTACGGCGTCAGCGGCGCGTTGGGATCGGCGCCCGCCTTCATCAGCTTGTCGAGCATGGCGGCGTTGCCGTTCATCGCCGCCAGCTGCAGCGGCCGCACGCCGTCGCGGTTGGCCGCCGAGACGTTGGCGCCGGCGCGAATCAGCACGTCCGCCATCTCGGCGTCGTCGAGACGGACGGCCCAGTGCAGCGCCGTCGTGCCGTCCACCTGCGGCGTGTTGACGTTGGCCTTCTGCTGCAGCAGCGCGCGGACGTCGGTCGTGTCGCGCTTCATCACCGCGTCGGCCACGTCGCTGCCGGCGGCCCAGGCGCTAGCTCGCGGCCATCAGCACCATCACAGCCGCATCCAACCGCGCGTCGCATCGACATCGGTTGAGCTCCTACGAGCGCTTGACATTGCGAAGGATGGCGGCGGCCGTCTGGTAGTTCTTCGAGCGCCACCGTCTTCGCCTCGCTGTCGACCACCACTTTGGTCGTCAACGAGGTCTTGCCCTCGCCGACGCCCTTCGCGTCGAACCGAATCTCGATGATCGTGAACTCGTAATCGGTCAGCGGCGCCGTCACCGTCGGCTGCCACGCCGCGGTGTGCGTGCCGAGCCGGCGATCGCTTGCGAGGATCACGCGCTCGCCGCCGTCCGGCAGCGCGTGCGTGATAGGCGTACTTGATCGCGTAGCCGGTGACGTCGGCGGTCCACAGATAGCCGATGGTCGGCGCCCGGCCGATGGCCTGCGTCAGCGCGGCCGTCGGGCTCAGCGGCGCCGGCGCTGGGCCGCCGCGGCCACGGCCGCGGGCGCCACGCCCGGCTCGGCCGCGCGCCGGCCGCCGCGCCCGGCATCGCCCGCACCACCGCCCCGAGGGGTCGAGCGCCGGCGGCGGGTTGAGCGCCGCGACGAGCGGCGTCGCCTCCTCCGGCGTGGACCATCGCTGAATGCGGATCTTCACCGGGCCGCCGGGCTCGGCCACGTTGGCCGATGTCGCCGTGAAGATCGTCTCGCTCGTCTGCGCGGTGACGCCGGCGACGCCATCGAGAGCGCCACGACAGGCGCGACGTGGTCAGCGGCTCTCATTGGTTCGGGTTCGTCCCTTGGTTCGGCCCAGCCATTCGACCAGCCGTTCCAACTCGTCGTCCGCCAGCTTGGCCCCACGCTCGCGCATGTCCACGGTGACGACACGCCAGCGGTCTGGACTGAAGCGCGCCTCGTTGACGCGGTCGATCGCGTGGCACGACGTGCACGAGCGCTTCAGCACCTCGTCGGCCTCGGCGTCGCTGAAGAACGTGGTCACCTCCTGGGCGACATAGGTGCGGGGAAACGGCCGTGTGGTCCGGGCCGAACTTGCTGACGAGCCAGTCGAGCAGCAGCTCGCGATCGGCGGACGCGAGCGACACCTTCTGGGTCTGGCTTGTGCTGCGCGTCGATGTACGCGCTCCAGCCGGCGCGGTCGAACGCGTTGAACGCGTAGTCGTCGATGCCGTGGCAGGACGTGCAGTTCTTGAAGATCACCTGCCGGACCGGTCCCTGCGGCGGAATCACCTGCGGCCGCGTCGGCCGCCCGCCGATCTGTGCCGCGACTGGCACCGAGGCGACCGCCACGGCGGCCACCCACAGCGCGACTGTTCCGACCAATCCACTTCATGAGCGTCCTACAGATTCGGCAGCGGCTCGACCGACGGCAACTCCGCGGACTGTTCGGCGGCAAAGAGATGCGGCAGCCGGCCGGTGCTGGTGCCGATCTTCTCCTGCTCGATCCCGAACTTGTGCATGATGCTGAGCAGCATGTTCGAGGTCCGCTGCGTGTTGTCGGGGAACACGATGTGGCGGTTGCCCTTGAACGTGCCGTCGATGCCGCCGACGAGGATCACCGGCACCTTCTCGTGCGCATGCCGATGCGAGTTGCCCATGTTGCTGCCCTTGTAGATCAGCACGTGGTCGAGCACCGTGCCGTCGCCGTCGGGGGTGTTCTTCAGCTTGTCGCAGAAGTAGGCGAGGTTCTGCACGTGGTAGCGGTTGATCTTCGCGTAGTCGGCCACGTTCTCCGGCTTGTCGCCGTGGTGTGACGTCCCGTGCCAGCCGCCGTTCGACCCCGACTCGGGGAAGCTGGTGCCGGTCAGGTCGCGGCCGAGCATGAAGGTGGCCGATCGCGTGATGTCGCCCTGGAAGGCCAGCGCCATCAGGTCGTACATCAGCCGGAAGTGGACGTGCTTGCTGTCGGGCAGCCCGAACGGCACGTCGCTCTCCGGTTCCTTGACGGAGTTCTCCATCGCGATGCGGATGCGGCGCTCCAGCTCGCGGATGTTCTCGACGTAGGTGTCGATGCGCGCACGGTCGCCGTCGCCGAGATCGCGCTTGAAGGCGCCCAGCTCGCGCGTCACCGAGTCGAGGATGCTGGCGTTCTGCTTGCGCCCCTTCAGCCGCTCCTCCGGGCTGGTGCCGTCGCCGAACAGGCGCTCGAACACCACGCGCGGGTTCACCTGCGTCGGCAGCGGCAGCGTCGGCGACGCCCACGAGATCGAGTTGGTGTAGGCGCAGCTGTAGCCCCAGTTGCAGTTGCCGAAGTTGCCGGTGTCCTCGACGCCGAGCTGAATCGACGAGAGGATCGAGTCCTGGCCGTACTTCTGCGCGATCATCTGGTCGATGGTCACGCCGAGGTACGGGCTGACCGCGTTGCGCCGCGGCCGCGCGCCCGAGAGCAGCACCGCGCCGCGCGCGTGATCGCCGCCCGGCTCGTCGTCGGTGGCCATCGCCTCCGGCATGTCGAGGCCGGTGATGAGCGTCACGTGACTGCGGAACGGCTCCAGCGGCTTGGTGATGAACGAGAAATCGAAGTCCCGGCCTTCCTTCGTCGGGCTCCAGTAGCCTGGCGACGCGCCGTGCGGATGCCAGATGCCGACGAAGCGCCGCACCGGCGCCGCCGCGGTCAGACGCAGCGGCGTGAACGCGGGCACCATCGAATCGAGCAGCGGCAGCGCCAGCGTGACGCCCATGCCGTGCAGGAACGTCCGGCGGGGAATGTGCTTCTTGGTGAGAAACATCGTCGCTCCTTAATTGGTGGTGTTCACACGTTCGTGCGCCTTGACGCGCATCTGGAACTGCGGGCTCTTCGACGACGCCGAGCACGATCGCCGAGAAGCGGTTGTCGTCCTTCGCCACGTCACGGACGATCGAGCGGATCGTCGGCATGTCGGTGTATTCCACGCCCCGGCCGAGCCCGTAGGTCATCATCTTCTCGACCATCATCGCCACGAACTGCGGCGAGTAGCGCAGCAGCGCCTGCCGCAGGCCGACCGGCCCGTTCACCTTCTGCCCGTCGTAGAGATCGACCGCCGCGTCGATCGGCGTGCCGCCTTCGCCGCCCTGCTTCAGCGCGCCACTTCCCGTCGGCGTCGAAGTTGTCGAGCGCGAAGCCGATCGGGTCCATGATCTTGTGGCAGCCGGCGCAGGTGGGATTGGCGCGGTGCATCGTCATCTGCTCGCGCAGCGTCAGCACCTTCTTCGATCCGGCGGCGGTGTCCTCGAGCGCCGGCACGTTCGGCGGCGGCTCGGGCGGCGGCGTGCCGAGGATGTTCTCGAGCACCCAGACGCCGCGCTTGACCGGCGAGGTGCGGAAGTTCTGCGTCCAGGTGACCGAGAGGAAGCTCCCCTTGCCCAGAATCCCGCGCCGATAGTCGAGCGACGGGCCGAGCGTCACGCGCCGGAAGTGCGAGCCGTAGATGCTCGGGATGCCGTAGTGCCGCGCCAGCCGCTCGTTGACGAACGTGTAGTCGGCGGTCAGCAGATCGACGACGCTGCGGTCCTCGCGGATGATGCTCTCGAAGAAGAGCTCGGTCTCGCGCTGGAACGCCTTGCGCAGCTCGTCGTCCCAGTCCGGATAGAACACGCCGTCGGGCGACGTCGCCGGCAGGTTGCGGAGGTAGAGCAGCTGCTGTCCGAAGTTGGTGACCAGCGCGGCCGACTTCGGGTCCTTCAGCATCCGGCGCACCTGCTGCTCGAGCACGCGCGGCGTGCTCAAGCGTCCCTGCGTCGGCGACGGTCATCAGCTCGTCGTCCGGAATGCTGCTCCAGAGGAAGAACGACAGCCGCGAGGCGAGCTCGAGATCGGTGATGCGGTACGGCTGCCCCACCGGCAACGGCGGCCGGCTCCTTCTCTGCGCGCACCAGGAACTGCGGGCTGGCCAGCAGCCGGCGCAGCGCCAGCTCGATGCCTTCGTCGAAGGTGCCGTCCTGCGCGTCCCTGCTGGTAGAACTCCATCAGCGTGGACACGTCCCCCGCCGTCGCCGGCCGCCGATAGGCACGCCGCGCGAGCGCGGTCAGGATCTGGCGCGCGCAGGTCTCTTCCTGCGCGGCCAGTCGCCGGCCGACAGGCGAACACCTTGCGACGGCTTCGCGAGTCCTCCGGCCGCTGCGCGTTGAACGGGCCGGAGACGCGCAGGAAGCCGATCGCCGGGTAGTACTGCAGCTGCGGAATGCTGTTGTTCTCGAGCGACTTCCGGTCGTACTGCTTGATCAGGTCGAGGCTGGGCCGGATGTTCGTCGCCAGGAACGTGGCGCCGACGATGCGCGAGCCCGCCTTGACGGGAACGGTGACTTCCAGGATGCCGTCGCCCTGGTCGCCCGCCATCCCCTGGCTGAGCCCGACGCCCTGGTACTTGAACAGGTGCGCGCGCTCGCCGTCGACGATCAGCTCGAGCTGCTCGCCCGGAATGTAGCTGCCAATGCCGAAGTTCTGAATCGCGAACTTGTATTCGCCGTCCGCCGGGAAGTCGTGGCGGAGCATCATGCCGCCGCGCGTACCGAACGGCAGCCCTTCGATGTGATGGTTCTGAGAGGTGTCACCGGGTGCCAGGTACGTGGCTTCTATCGGCGTCTTCCAGTAGCCGACCGCCATCCGCGCGACGCGCGCCGCCGCCGTCGAATACGACTCGAGCAGCGTCGGCGAGATCGTCAGCGAGCCGGCGATGTTGTCGAACCCGCGAGCGATGTCGTCAGGCGGCAGCAGCGTCGTGACGTCGATCTCGAGGTCGAGGAGATCGCGAATCGCGTTGCGCGTACTCGGTACGGTTCAACCGGTGCAGGACGACGGCGCCTGGACTGACGCTTGCGGCCTGGCGATCGAGCTCGGCTTCAAGCCAATCGCGCAGCCCCTCGTATTCGGCTAGTGATGGACGGCGGACATCGGGCGGCGGCATGACGCCGGCTCGGAGCTTTCTGACCACTTTCTCCCAGAGTCTCGGCGTGCTCGCCGATGTGCGTGTAATCCAGATCCTGAAGCGACAGGTTGGCGGTCTTCACGCGCGCGCTGTGGCACGTGACGCAGTAGCGTCTCGATCAGCGCCTTCTGCTGCTCCGCTGTTGCCGGCGACGTCGTGGTCGCGCGCGCAGACACGGCTGCCGGCCGCGGGCCGGCCGGAGCGGCCGGCGCCGATTGGCCCTCGAGGCGCACGACGGACACGACCGAGGAGGAGAGCAAGAGGACCGCGATGCCCAGCACGGCCGCGCGGGGATTCGACATCGAACGCTACCTCCTCTTCAGGGCCGCCGGATGCGACACGACACCCCTCTCCGTCTGGCACTCATGAGACGGTGATGCAAAAGTCGCATAACTGACTAGGTCAGTTCAAGTGGGATATCCGCTATTCGATAGGCGAATGACCCCGGTGCGCGGCACGATTTCCCGCCCAAAACTTCACGGATCGACGTCGTACGAGCGGATGAACTGCTCGCGCAGCCAGCGGCTCCGCGGCTCATCGTCGAATCGGCGGTGCCAATGCAGCTTCAACTCCAGCGATACGTCATCCGCGAACGGCAGCGCTGCCACCCTCAGGGCGGCTGACTGCGATGCGAAGTAGCCGGCGAGCTTTTCGGGAATGGTGGCGACGAGATCGGAGCCGCCGACGACAAACGGAATGCTGAGGAAGTGCGGCGTCACGAGCACGATGTTCCGGCGAATGCGGCGGCGCTGGAAGAAGCGCTCGATCAGCTCCTGACTGCGCCCCTCGGCGCGAACGACGATGTGCTCGAGCGCCGAAAAATCCTTGACCAGCAGTCGCGACGCGCGACGCGGATGGCCCGCCCTCATGAGACACGCGAAGCGCTGCGTTTCGACGCGGCGCTGACGGAAGTTCTTCGAGCTGAGGGTCGGGTAGTAGCCCACGGCGAGATCGATGTCGCCTTTTTCGAGCTCCTGCGCGAGCTGTGCCGGCGGGACCGCGACAGACCGAATCACGCACATCGGTGCCTGCGCGCGGAAGGCCTTCAGCAGCCGCAGCAGAAACGCGAGCTCTCCCACGTCCGACAACGCGATGGTGAAGGTGCTGACGGTGCGTGAGGGATCGAACGTCTCTTCCGCGCGGAGACTGTGATGCAACTCGTCGAGCAGCGGCCGGGCAGCGCGGACGAGCGCATGCGCGCGCGGCGTCGGCACGATCCCCGTTGGCACGCGGACGAACAACGGGTCGTTGAACGTGTCGCGCAGGCGGCGCAGAGCCATGCTGACCGCCGGTTGGCTCATGCCGAGGGCGCGCGCGGCGCGGCTCACGTTTAACTCGTCGTATAAGGCGAACGCAATCGGCAGAAGATTGAGATCCGTCGGTTTCATCAACGCCTGCGTTCGAGGTCGCGATGCTGCGCCCCGACGATGAGCTCGGTCGTCCCGCCCATGCCGCCTTCGCCAATCGGCGCGGTGATGTCGTAGGGACCGAGACGCGTGCCGGGAGTGAGAGCCAATGTTTGCGCGATTATACGGGCCGGACGGGAGTACGGACGGGATTACTCCTGGGTTGCACCATTGCGACCGCGAATGTACGGCCCCTCCAGAAATGCCGGGCGTTTCTTACGAACATGCCGGACCCAGGTGTGCCATGAACACGATACCCGCCGAAGGCGGGTCGCCCGAGCGGAGCGAGGGCAAGAGATCGAGGGCAAGAGATATAGAGCCAAAACCGTGAGGGGACAAGTAACAAGCCCCGAAAGGTTTTGGTTCATCGGGCTGGCTCGAACCATCAACCCTCCGACACGAGCGCGGATCTCCCGCACGACAATTCCAAGCTAGACTGCTGCCGGCATGCGCTGGCTCGAGCGGCCGCTGCTCGTCGCTGTCACGATCGATCGGCACACGCATAACCTTCGCGACGTGAAGAAACGCAAGGAGGCAACATGAAAGGCACGGCGACGCCCGGACTCTCGAGACGCGAGTTTCTCGCGGGCGCTTCTGCGATCGGAGGCGTGGCGATCGCGTCCGCCGCTGCACCGGCGCAGATCACGACAATGGCGCCCTTCGAGAAGCTGCCGCCGTACGGCAACAACACGCTTCCCGCGGGCGTCAAACCGCGGCTCGTGCCGAACGTCAATGGCCTCACCGTCAACATGCTCGAGGCAGGGGCGCAGGGCCGGCCTCTCGTACTGCTGCTCCATGGCTTTCCGAACCTGGCCTACAGCTGGCGAAAGGTGATGCCGGCGATCGCAGACGCGGGTTACTACGTAATCGCACCGGACTGCCGCGGGTATGGACGCACGGTTGGTTGGGACAGATCCTTTGATGCGGATCCCACGCCGTTTCTGACACTCAACATGGTGCGCGACCAGATTGCGCTCGTCTATGCGCTCGGTTACCGGAAGGCGGAGCTCATCGTCGGGCACGATCAAGGTCAGCTCATGGCCACGTATGCCGCCATCGTTCGTCCCGACATGTTTTTCCGGCTGACGACGGTTTCGGGGCAGGGCGCCGCACCGCCATCGTTCCCGTTCGCGGGTACGGAACGAAAGCCTGCGTACACCGCTGCGGAGCTCGACGCGGAGTTCGCGAAGCTCAATCCACCGCGCCGCGACTATCAGGAGTACTGGGCGAGTAAACAGGCCGATGAAGACATGAAGCACATGCCACAAAGCATGAGCGACTTTTTCCGCGCCTTCTATTACATGAAGGGTGGCGAGTTTCCCGGCAACCAGAACTTGACGCCCTTGCAGCCGATGCCGACCGCGCGAGAGGCCGCCGCAGAGAACGCGCGGATGCCGGAGTACTACGTGATGCGACGGGATAGAGGCATGCCGGCCACGATGGTCGCGTACATGCCGTCGAAGGAGTACATCGCGAACTGCAAGTGGTTCACTCAGGCGGAGTGCGATGTCTACGGGCAGGAATACGCCGCCTCGGGATGGACCGGGGCCCTGCACAATTACCGGCACCGCCGTACCGCGTTTCCCGCAAACATTGCCGAGCAACTCACATTCTCGGGGAGGACCATCGACGTCCCCGCGCAGTTCATTGCGGGCAAACAGGACTGGGGCGCCAACCGGATCGCGGGAGGGGCTGAGGGAGCCGGAAAGACCGGGTATACGAAATTCAGAGGAGTGCAGTTGGTGGATCGCGCCGGCCACTGGCCTCAGGAGGAACAGCCAGGAATTGTGAGCGAGCATCTGATCGGCTTCCTGAAATCTACGTGAGCGATCGCCGTGTGCAAGAATGTCATCCGCGTGGGCACGCTGGGGCTTCGAGCCCTGCCAGCGATTGAGATCGACTATCGAAGAGGACGCCTACTATGAGGTTGACTAGACGAACCGTACTGGCAGCGGGAGCTGCGGCAGCAGCAACGGCCGCCGTGCCACGTGTATTTGCGCAGCAATCGGGCAAAGGAGGAACTGGCAAGTTCTATGAGCGGGGCCCTGTTCGCATCTACTATGAGGAGGCCGGTTCCGGCTTCCCGCTGTTACTGCTTCCGGGCGGCGGATTGAACTCGACGATTGGCTTCTTCACCGGCAACTCGCCCTTCAATGCCATCGAAGAGTTCAAGGGACAGTATCGCTGCATCACCGCAGACCTGCGCAACGCCCCCAGCGGCCAGTCCACCGGTCCCGTCGAGGTCGACCGGCCGTGGGAATCCTATGCCGACGACCAACTCGGCCTGATGGATCATCTGAAGATCGACAAGTTCATGGTGATGGGTTTCTGCATCGGGGGCCCCTTCATCGGGAGTCTCTTGAAGCGCGCACCCAATCGCATTCCCGCAGCCGTGATGGCGCAGCCCGTGGGCTGGCGTCCGGAGATGCGCGACCCGAAATATCCAGGCACATTTTGGAAAAGCTGGGGTCCGGCGCTGATTGCGAAGCGGCCCGAGATCACGATGCAGACGACCGACCAATTCGTGACCAGGATGTTCGAAACCAACCCCGACTTCCTCTTCACCGTGACACGCGATTTCGTGCGGAGTTGCCAGAACCCAATCCTGGTCCTGCCGGACGACGTCCCCGCGCACCCATTAGCCGTCGCCATGGAGTGCGCGATGCTCGCGCCAAAGAGCGAAGTGAGCATCTTCCCGTGGAAGGAACCCAAGGAGCGAATCCCTCTGGCGGTGCGCCAGATTCATTCCTTCCTCAAGGCGCATCGACCCGCTTAGGCGACGGTCCAAGATCAAGCCGGTTCGCGCGTTCAGCGGCCGGCGGCGAGGTCTCTTTCGCAGGTCTTGAGGTCGGGACAATAGAGCGGAGGCACACGCCCGCTCACCGGATTGCGATAGGCAAACCACATCGGCTTGATGTCCGGCCACACGATGGTGTCGCCGGGCAACGAACCATGATGGCGGAGCGGCATAGAGCTGCGCGGGATGTCGGGGGGAAAATTCCTCAACGGCTCAACGGCGTTCTTCACCACGGGCCTCGGCACCGAAGCGCTCGCCTTGCGCGCCCAGCCGTCCTTGAAGCTCGGGGAACTGAAGTACGGCTGGTCGGGGGCCATGACATCGAGCTTCCAGACGCCGTTCTCCAGCTTCGCGGCGTTGTTGGAATACATGCCGTCGGAGAACCCACGCGACTCCGGTGCCGCGTCGATGTGGAGCAGACGATGGCGCATCTTGGCGGAGGTGCCGTCCGGCGCCACGTCGATCACCGGCTGAATCAGCCAGTGGCCCTGGGCCGCCTGGCGTGGCAACGCCGCGACGCCATCGTAGTTACGCTCGCATTCCTCTGCGTGATCTGGACCGACACAGAAGGCGACGGCCGCCTTGGCGCGCCAGCCGTCCTTGGTGAAGAGCTGGCCCAGCGCATGCCACTGTTGGTCGTCGATGTCATTGGCCAGCGCGTGGCTGATGTTGTCGACGGCGATATATGCGACCGAATGGGAGAGGCGGCGCCTCGCATCCGCGATCGCCGCCTGCATGTCACGCGGCGGATGCATCGCATCGCGGATGGCGGCGAGCGAGGGAAGCAGCGCACGCACACCGGCGACTTTCGTGCCCGCGGGCAGTTGCACGGGCTTCCCCGTAACGGGATGGTTGAGAAAGAAGTCCGGAACGACGCCGTCCGTGAGGGTGCCTCGGTCTGCGGCGGGCGCGGGCCTGTCGGGCGCGTGTGTGCCGATCTCCGGTGCAGTCACCAGACGACTCTTGGCCCAGCCCTGGTAGTAGTCGGTCGCCATGATCGGAAAGATGCGCATTTCGCGAATCCGCCAGATTCCGTCGGCGCCCTTGGTGAATCGATTCTCGATCACGTCGATCCCGAGCGACGCGGTGCCGGCGCGTGTAGTCGCCGAGCATGTTGAACACGACACCGCGCGTCCGCGACTCTCGCCCGGCCGTCGAGACAGAGACGAGGAGGTTGAAGATCAGTCGATTATTGAGCTGACCGTAGCGTAGACCCTGAGGACCAAAGCGTTCGTGGAATCGTCGGATGCTCGCGAGGCCTTCATAGATGCCAACGTCGGCCAGTTCGAGGACGGCGTCACCGGTGAAGAGATCGGTTGCGTCGTCCCACATCTTCCGGTCGATGTAGTAGCCGTAGGCGTTCTGCAGATTGGCGACCTTGTCCTCGTCGTTCATCGCTTGAATGCGACGGTCGAGCGCGGCGAGAGTGTCTGACGGTGTGCCCGCGGTCGCCGGGATCGTCATCCCGTCCGGAATCGGTGGGATGGGAACGCCGGCCTCGGCCGACGTGTAGTGGAACGGAACGAGCTTGACGTCGCGACCGCCGGTGACCCACCCGGTCTCATAGGGACCGGCCGTCTCCAGGTAGTAGTCGAGGCGCGAGATCTTCCAGACGCCCTCCTCCTTCACGTACTCGTTCTCGCTGATGCCCTGCTCCCAGCGCGCGGCGCCGCCCAGTTGTCCGATCATCGAGAATTCGCGCCAGCGGCCTTTGGCGGTCTTGCCGTCGGCCGAGAGATTCAGGACCGGCACGTCTTCGAGCATGGTGTGCAGGCCACCGGCGGGCAGCCCCTCGCGGCCGCTGCCCCATGTCGTGAGGAGATACGTGCGAATCGCAGCGCGGCCCTTGAGGTGGTCGGCACCATAGACGACCTCTGCGTCGCTGGTGAAGAGCAACGCCATCTCGCTCCACAGGCCGAACTGGGCATAGTGCGCGTAGGAGATCTGCAGGTGCTTGACGGCGCGGATATCCTCGGCACGCTGGACGTCCAGGGCGAGTCTGGCAAGGTCTGCTGCCTCGTCTGCCGCGCGCACAGCGCAATTGGGATAGGCAATCGCAACGACCAGCACCGTGGTCGCGAGGCAACGGGAGAACGGATGACGCTGGCCGATCAAAGCATTCTGCCACGTCGGAAATCGTGTTCTCATACGCGTGTCGCACAGCATAACGCCGGTGGCCCCATCCGGAGGGAGGAAACAGTGAAGAGACATCTGTTTGCGGTGGCAATGCTTCTCGCCGGGTCAGCGTTCGCGCAGCAGCGCGCGCCCGAGATCGCCTTCACGTCGGTCAAGGACTACCCCAATCTTCCGGCGGGCATGAACTTCGGCGAGGTCCCGGGCGTGGCGGTGAACTCGAGCGGCCACGTGTTCGTCTTCTCGCGCTCGAACAGCGCGAACGGCCCCGCGTTTGGCGCCGCCGCGGCCCAGCTCTTCGAATTCGATCAGAACGGCAATTTCGTACGCGAGATCGGCAAGGGTCTCTATGCCTGGTCGGAGGCGCACAGCGTGCGCGTCGATCGAAACGACAACATCTGGGCCATCGACAAGGGCTCGAACATGATCGTCCGGTTCAACCCGCAGGGCCGCGTCGTGTGGGTGTTCGGGCGGAAACAGGAAGCGGCCGACGGCGCCGAGCCGCTCGGGCATCCAGATCCGCCGCTGCCGCCGGTGGACGGCAACTTCCGTCAGCCGACCGACGTGGCCTGGGACTCGCAGGGCAACACATACATCACCGACGGGTATGTCAACTCGCGCGTCGCCAAGTACGACAAGAACGGCGATTGGGTGAAGTCATGGGGATCGAAGGGCACCGGCCCCGGCCAGTTCGACATCCCGCATTCGATTGCCATCGACCTGCGAGACAACGTCTACGTCGGCGATCGCACGAACCATCGCATCCAGGTGTTCGACGCCGATGGCAACTTCAAGCGCATGTTTTCGATCGATGTGCCACCCGATCCCACGTCCCGCCCCGTCAACGGTCCGACACCCAGCGGCGAACGTCTCAAGCAGGCGATCGGCGCACCCAATTCGCTCTGCATGACGCCCGGGCCCATGCAGGTGCTCTTCGTGGGGGAATCAACATACCCTGGACGAATCTTCAAGGTTGCCCTCGACGGCACCGTGCTGGGGGTGATCGGTCGCTCGGGACGCAACCTGGGACAGTTCTCCGGTGCGCACGCGCTCGCGTGCCCTACGGAGCGTGAGCTGTACGTCGGCGAGACTTCGAATTGGCGGGTGCAGAAGCTGCTCCTGCGCTGACATGCGATCGACGCAAAGCTCTCGCGCGCGCTCCGACACCAACTGGCCGTCGTAAGTCGATCGCGCCGCCGTGACTACCGTCCAGCGACCCACAACTCTCGGCCGTTCGGAGACAGATCAAATCCTTCTGCGCCCATGCCAACCGGCACGACGGTGACACGCCAGTCGGTTGCAGCCGGCGGGACACCGTTTGCGCCTCGACCGCCAGCCCCTCTCGCGGCTCCCGACGGCGGAGTGCCCGGGGGAGGGCCGCCGCGCCTCGTCACCGTGAACTGCTCGAGAATGCTGACGGTTGCGGACGCGACGTTCGTCGTGAAGAGCCGTTTCTCATCGCTCGACACGATGACCATGTGCGTGCGGTCCTGCCCCGTGCCAATCACCCAGTCAACTTTTCGCGTGGCAGGATCGTAGCGGGCGACGACCTTCGCACCCTCTGCCGTGAAGTAGACCTTTCCACCGGCGAGTGTAATGCCGTGAGGACGACCAAGCGGGCCGAGGTCGATGGGAGCCAGCGCCTTCATGGCCACGAGGTCGACCACGGAAATGCTGTTGGCGACGCCATTGCCGGCGAAGTAGTTCGTGATGTACGCCAGCTTGCCGTCAGCAGAGGCGACCACTTCATGCGGGTCTGGCCCGGTGGGCGCCGTGCCGAGTACCTTGAGCGTCGCCGCATCGATAATCGCCACCGTGTTATCGCCCTTGTTGATGGCGAGCAGCAGGTCGGCGGCCGCGGCCGTTGTCGTGGCGAGGCTGCACAGGAAGAACACGAGAAATGGACGTGCGATTGATCTCATCGGTTGCCCCGACTGCTTGACCTGGATGGTCTCGGCACTCCTCGCTAGCGTCAGAGCAATCCGGCACCACGCGCCCACTTGTACTTGGCGCCGAGCACGTCCACCGGGATCTCCGTCGAGTAGGGGTACGCCGGAATCTTGTGATCGAAGAGATACTCTGACGCCTCCTCGACCTCCACATCGCCCGCCAGCGAGACGACCACGGGTTTGTCGATGCCCTTCCCTCGCATTTCCTCGACGATCTCGGCCAGGAGCTTGGCGAACACCATCGGCGGCGTGACGATCGTGTGCCAGTAGCCGAGGATGAGCGAGTGGATCCGCGGATCCTCGAGCCCGAGCCGGACCGTATTCTGGTAGGTCTTCGGCGGCTCGCCTCCTGTGATGTCGACCGGGTTGCCGGACGCGCCAAAAGGCGGAATGAACTTCTTGAACGCCGCGTCGAGATCCGGGGGAAAGGTCATGAGCGACAGGCCGTTGTCAACGACCGCATCAGACAACAGGACGCCGGAGCCGCCAGCACCGGTGATGATGACGATGTTGTCGCCTTTGGGTGTCGGCAGGATCGGCAGCGCGCGCGCGAACTCGAGCATCTCGCGCAGCGAGCGCGCACGAATCACGCCCGATTGCCGCAGCACATCGTCGTAGATCTTGTCGTTGCCGGCGAGCGCGCCGGTATGCGAGCTGGCCGCCTTGGACCCCAGGGAGGTGCGTCCGGCCTTGAGCACGACGACCGGCTTTTTCTTCGACACGCGCTTGGCCACTTCGGCAAACGCGCGGCCGTCCTTCAGGTCCTCGCAGTGCTGCACGATGATGTGCGTGTTGTCGTCCTGCTCGAAGAACGTCAGCAGATCGTCCTCGTCGATGTCCGACTTGTTCCCCAGACCGACGATGGCCGAGACGCCCATTTTCGCCGAGCGGGAGAAGCCGATGATCGCCATCCCGATGCCGCCCGACTGCGACGATAGCGCCGCGTGGCCCTTGACGTCGTAGGCCGTGCAGAAGGTCGCGCAGAGGTTGCTCCACGTGTAGTAGAAGCCGTAGATGTTCGGGCCCATCAGCCGGACGCCGTACTTCTGCGCGACCGCGACGAGTTCCTTCTGCCCCTCGACGTTGCCGGTTTCGGCAAAGCCCGAAGGAATGAGGACGGCGCCGGGAATCTTCTTCTCGCCGCACTCTGCCACCGCTGACGCCACGAACTTCGCCGGGATCGCGAAGACGGCAACATCGATGTCGCCAGGAACATCCTTGACGCTCTTGTAGGCTTTCAGGCCCATGATCTCGTCGGCGGACGGGTTGATCGGATAGATCTGCCCTTTGTACCCGCCGTTGATCAGGTTCTTCATCACCGAGTTGCCGATCTTGCCTGCCTCCGAGGAGGCGCCGATGACGGCGACCGCCTTCGGCTTCATGATGCGGTTCATGTCGCGCACGATGTCCTCGTGCTTCGGGCGGAACCGCGCCGGCGCCGGCGAAAAATTGACGACGATCCGGACGTCGGCGGCGATTGCACCCTCCTTGGTGGCGAAGACCGGGTTCAGGTCCATCTCCGCGATTTCCGGATGGTCGGCGACGAGCTGAGAGACGTTCTGGATCATCGTCGCGAGCGCGTCGCGATTGACCGGATCCGCACCGCGGACGCCCTTGAGGATCTGCGCCGCAGCGATGCCGTCGAGCATCGACAACGCGTCGTCGTGCGTCGCGGGCGAAAGACGGAAGGTGATGTCCTTGAGCACTTCGACCAGGACGCCGCCCAGACCGAAGGCGACCAGCTTGCCGAACACCGGATCGGTGACCGCGCCGATGATCACTTCCTGACCGCCGGTGAGCATCTGCTGGACTTGGACGCCGAGTACGTTGGCCTTCGCGTTGTACTTCTTGGCGTTGGCGATGATCGTGTCGTAGCCCTTCTGGGCTTCGTCGGCGCTCTTCACGCCGACCAGCACGCCTCCCGCCTCGGTCTTGTGGAGGATTTCCGGCGACACGATCTTGAGCACGACCGGAAAGCCGATGCCCGCGGCGATCTTCGCGGCGTCGGCGGCGGAGGTCGCCACGCCTTCCTTGGGAACGGTGATCCCGTACGCCTCGCACACGAGCTTGCCTTCCGGTGCGGTGAGCGCAGTGCGTCCTTCGGCTTTGACCGCATCGAGCACACGTCTGACTTCTTCGGTCGGGTTGGTGATCATGGTCATGTCTAGATCCGTTTCAGATGACTTTTTCGGCGCGCAGAGCTGCGATCTCATTCGCTCCGAAGCCGAGTTCTGCCAGGATGTCGTCAGTGTGCTCGCCGAGTAGTGGCGAACGCTTCACGTCGGACGGACTGTCAGACATCTTGATCGGATTGCCCACCGTGAGGTACTTGCCGCGCGTCGGGTGATCGACCTCGACGACGGTGCCGGTCTTGCGCAGCGACGGTTCGTCCGCGATTTCTTTCATCGAGAGAATCGGTCCGCACGGGATGTCGTGGCCGTTGAGGATGTCCATCGCCTCGAACTTGGTCTTCGTCTTCGTCCATTCCTCGATCCCGTCGAAGATTTCGGACAGATGCGGCAGCCGCGCCTTCGGCGTCGCGTACCGCGGATCGGTCAACCAGTCCTCGTGGCCTATCACTTTGCAGATGGCGTCCCAGACCGGCGCCTGCGTGATGAAGTAGATGTAGGCGTTGGGATCGGTTTCCCAGCCCTTGCACTTGAGAATCCATCCGGGCTGCCCGCCGCCGGAGGCGTTCCCCGCCCGCGGGGCGGCATCGCCGAACGTGCCGTTGGGGTATTGCGGGTACTCCTCGAGGACGTGCGTCCGTGCGAGCCGCTGCTGATCGCGCAGCTTCACGCGGCACAGATTGAGCACGCCATCCTGCATCGCGGCGAGCACGCGCTGACCGCGGCCCGTGGTGTTGCGCTGGTACAAGGCCGCCACGATGCCCAGCGCAAGATGCAATCCGGTTCCGCTGTCGCCGATCTGCGCACCGGTGACGAGCGGCGGGCCGTCATCGAAGCCCGTCGTAGACGCCGCACCACCGGCACACTGCGCGATGTTCTCGTAGACTTTGCAGTCTTCGTACGGCCCGGGGCCGAAACCCTTGACCGACGCGGCAATCATTCGCGGGTTGAGCTCGCTGATGCGCTCCCATGTGAAACCCATGCGGTCGAGCGCTCCAGGGGCGAAGTTCTCCACGAGCACATCGCATTTCTTCACGAGCGCTTCGAGGATGGCCTTCCCTTTCGGGTTCTTGCCGTCGACCGTGATCGAGCGCTTGTTCGAGTTGAGCATCGTGAAGTACAGGCTGTCCACGCCCGGAATGTCGCGCAACTGGCCGCGTGTGACGTCCCCCTCGCCCGCGCGTTCAATCTTGATGACGTCGGCTCCCAGCCAGGCGAGAAGCTGCGTGCACGTCGGACCTGATTGAACGTGAGTGAAGTCGAGAATGCGAACGCCGTCTAGTGCCTTGCCCATCTCTGAGACCCTCTCCAAATCGATTCAGGTTGTTTCTGGCGCTATTTTTTTCGAACGGCGCTTTGCGGGTTGAGTTTGCCGATGCTGCCGCTCTCGGTGCCGGCCGCCGGGTCGATCACCGCGTTGATGACGGTCGGTTTGCCAGAGTCCATCGCCGCGTCGACGGCGCGCTTCAGCTCGTCGGGCGTTTCCGCATTCACGCCGACACCTCCAAACGCCTCGATCATCTTGTCGTAGCGCGAGCCCTTCACGAAGACGGTGATCGCTGGGTCCGAGCCCGCAGCATTGACGTCGGTGCCGCGATAGATACCGTTGTTGTTGAAGATGACGACGCAGACCGGGAGGTTGTAGCGGCAGATGGTCTCGACCTCGATGGCTGAGAAGCCGAATGCCGAATCGCCTTCGAGCGCGAGCACGGGCTTGCCGGTCTCGATGGCGGCGGCGATGGCGAAGCCCATGCCGATGCCCATGACACCCCAGGTGCCGACGTCGAGGCGTTTGCGCGGTTGATACATGTCGATGACACCGCGCGCGAGATCGAGGGTGTTGGCGCCTTCGTTGACGAGAATCGCGTCCGGCCGCTCTTTGATGACGGTGCGCAACGCGCCGAGCGCGCCGTGGAAGTCCATGGGCGACTTGTTGTTCGTCAGCCGCGGCGCCATCTTGGCGATGTTTTCCTCGCGTTTGCTCTTGACCGCGTGAATCCAGTCCGCCGGCGGCGCCGGCCAATGGCCGCCCATGCCGTCGAGGAGCGCCGAGACGCAGGAGCCGATGTCGCCGACCACCGGCGCGGCGATCTCGACGTTCGAGTCCATCTCCCTCGGCTCGATGTCGATCTGGATGAATTTCTTCGGTGCGTCGCCCCAGGTCTTTCCCTTGCCGTGGGACAAGAGCCAGTTGAGGCGCGCGCCAATCAGCATGACGGCGTCGGAGTCCTTCAGCACCGTCGAGCGCGCCGCGCCCGCGCATTGCGGGTGCGTGTCGGGCAAGAGTCCCTTGGCCATGCTCATCGGCAGGAACGGTACGCCGCTTTTTTCGACCAGCGCGCGGACCTGCTCGTCGGCCTGCGCGTAGGCCGCTCCTTTGCCGAGAATAATCAGCGGGCGCTTTGCGCTCTTGAGCACATCGAGCGCACGCGCGATCGCGTCCGGCGCGGGAATCTGCGCCGGCGCTGCGTCGATGACCTTGACGAGCGATTTCTGTCCGGCCTCTGCGTCAATGACCTGAGCGAAAAGTTTGCCCGGCAGATCGAGATAGACGCCGCCCGGACGACCGGAAACCGCCGCGCGGATCGCGCGCGCCACGCCGATGCCGATGTCCGCGGCATGTAGCACGCGGAACGCCGCCTTGCAGAGCGGCTTGGCAATCGCCAGTTGGTCCATCTCTTCGTAGTCGCCCTGCTGCAGGTCGACGATCTCGCGCTCGGAAGAGCCGCTGATCAGGATCATCGGAAAGCAATTGGTCGTGGCGTTGGCCAGCGCACTCAGACCGTTGAGGAACCCGGGAGCCGACACCGTGAGGCAGATGCCGGGCTTCTTCGTCAGGTAAGCCAGCGATGGCCGCGGCGTTGCCGGCGTTCTGTTCATGGCGGAAGGAGATGACGCGCAAGCCTGCGGCCTGTGCCAGCCGGCCCAAGTCCGTGATCGGGATGCCAGGCACGCCGTAGATGGTCTTGATGCCGTTGAGCGTGAGCGCCTCGATGACGAGGTGCCAGCCGTCGGTCAGCTTCGGTTCGGGATCGGCGGCTTTGACATCGGCAGTGGAGGTCGCGGTCTCGAGCATGGTGTTCTCCAAGAGCAGTGGCTTTTTAGTGAGCGGAATGGCATACCGTATGTGGTATACCAGGCAAAGTCAACATGACGCACGCGCCTCAACTGGACCTGCGGCCGCTCGACACGAACGCCAGCATTGTCGACCAGGCGTACCTGGCGCTCAAAGGAGCAATTACGGATGCGGACATCTATGGCCGCCGAGAGGAAATTCGTCTCGACGAACGTCAGCTGAGCCGTGCGCTCGGCGTCAGCCGGACGCCGATCCGCGAGGCGATGACGCTGCTCGAGCAGGAAGGCTTCCTGCGCACCGTTCCGCGCCGCGGCATCTTCATCGTCAGGAAAACCAAGAAAGAGATCATCGAGATCATCGAAGTCTGCGCGGCGCTGGAGAGCATGGCGGCGAGGCTCGCCACGATCAACGCGTCAGATGAAAGCATTGGCGCGCTGCGCCACATGTTCGACGAGTTTCACAGCTCTGCGCCCTCGGAGCACCTGCACGAGTACTCGGATGCGAACATCGCCTTCCATCAGGCGATCATCAACCTCTCCGGTTCGCATCTCATGTCCAAGACGATCGAGAACCTCTTCGTCCACGTCCGGGCGATTCGCCGCATGACGATCTCGCAGAAAGATCGCGCGTCCCGCTCGATTGCCGATCACATGTGCATCATCCAGGCGCTGGAGCGCCGCGACACCGAGCTGGCCGAGCGGCTCGTCAGACAGCACTCGCTCGACCTTGCGGCGCACGTCGAGAAGTATTGCGATTTCCTCGATTGAGGCTCGCCTGTGCCTACCAAGAATCCGTGGTCAGGTTGAGAAGATGGCTGACAGAGTACGCGGATGACGACACGGACACCCGCTTGAGGGGCTGGCGGCACCAAGAAGGTCGATCAGCGAGCTTGGCGACTTGAATACCGTAACCGGCCGAAGATGCCGTCCTGCTCCCTGTTCGGGCCGGCCGTGAAGTAGAGCGAGTCTGCATCGCCCAACGTAACGCCATTGCCAAACGCCAAGCCCCACAGGCCGTCGATGCTGATCGGTTCGCCGGACTCGTTTCGCAGGTAATCCTGAAACGTTCCCGTGATCGGGTCGAAGGCCGCGATGGTGCCACCATTGGTGCCGTCGCCGAAATTGCCGACCAGCAACGAGCCCCCGAAGGCGCCGAACTCCCGAGGGGCGATGGCAAGGCCCCACGGCGAGGTCAGGCGGCCGGCGTCGGAAAATTCCTGGACGATATGCCCGTCGAAATCGTAGGCCACCACGTGGCCGGCGCCCGGGCCCGGAACGTCAGTCGCGGGTTCCTCGGCCTCGACGTTGACCGCGGCAAACGCGACATAGAGGCGCCCGGCCAGGCATTGAATGTTGTATGGGCTGAAGTCAGGCCGCAGGCCTGGGGGTCTGGCGAACGGCACGCTCGCCGTGATGTCGACCCATCGGTTGTCGAGCACCCGGATCGTGTTGTTTTGAAAGTCCGTCACGTAGAGGCGATTGTTGCCCCCCGGGTTGGCCGACATCGCCACGCCGGTGAAGGCGGGCCGGTACTTGAGGCTATGGATCTGATCGGGTCCGCGCGCGGAGTAGTCCTTGACCAGGACCGCCGCGTCCATGCTGGCCGCTGTGTTGGACCGCCAAGCATTGATCGTGCCTTCGGTCGTGACGAAGACGAACTTCGCCGATCCTGAAATCGTTCCGATCGGAACGGGCGACCCGCTCGAGAGATCGCTCGCGGGACCGGCGACAGGAAACTCCAGCGGCTGCCCCTCGACGTCGCTCGCGGCGTTGTACACCTGTCCGGTGACGTTGGCCAGACCATCTTCGTACGAGATCAGCGGGCCTTTCAGGTAGACGATCTTCAATCCGTCCTGATGGAGCGGCACACCGTGCGTGTCCCCGATGAAGAGTGACGTACTGAGGTTGCCGGCGTTGCTGATCCAGATGTGGCCGCCGGCGCCAGGTGGGCGAAGGCCGATTCCCCAGGGATTGACCATGTGTGGGTCGATCAAAACCCCTTCTGCAAGGCCCGCCCGGTTCGCCACCAGGACCTTCTCGGCATAGACATTGTTCGGCGCGTGTTCCGCAACCAGGCTCCACCGAAACGCCAGCCAGACCAGAGCGATGACCGTGACGGCCACACTCCAGCCGGCAGGCCGCAGGCGGACGAACCGCGCGAACCCGTGTCGGAAACGGTCCATGATGGTTGCGAGATCAGCGAGTCCCTAGTTGATGGATCACGACGATCTGGCCACCTTCCACCTGTTCGGGCGTGATACCGGTCGTGTAGTGGGCCTGGTCCGAGCTGATGTACCACGCCTCATTGGGATTCCCCCTGTGGAGTCTGCTCTCTCTCATGATGCTCGTGATGTCGACGATACCCGAGCTTTCCTCGTCGTTCGTGAACGGAAGCGTTGCGGGAGTGGTGACGCCACGGACGCGATCGCCGAAGCGCGCCGGATCGTGTTTCGCCAGTATCGTCAGCACGCCCGTGTTCGTCGTGCCTGTGAACGTGGCCGGGTCGAATTCCCAGATCTTGCCGTTGTGCGCGGCGCCGCCGTTATCTTCCTGAAGAATCAGACGTCCGGTCGACTTGTTGACGGTCAGGTTGTCGAACATGTTGACCTTCTCACCATTGACTGTGCGTCCGTCGATGAGCAGATCGATCGTGCCGCCCCGCTCTGGAATTCTGATGTCGCTGAAGGTCAGGCGCCACAAGCGTGTTTGCCCAATCTGCGCACCGAGATCATCACTGACCTGGTCGAGTTGGTCGGTTGTCACGAAGTAGAACTGGTTGGGGTTGAGCGGGTTCCACGCACCATCTTCCGGCCGGGAGAAAGTGGTTGACGAGGTCCTATCGAGCGTGAAGGGCGTACCGTTGACAATCCTGGTCGCCCGCGTCGTGGTGTCGACGACTTCAAGCGGGTTGCCGACGACGTTTACAAACCGCAGCTCGCCGTTCGTCAGACCCGCCTTGTCGACCTCGCTCTCGCCGGAAAGCTTCTTGGTGCCGATATACACAGCCACGGCGTTGGTCATGATGCCCGTTCCGCCGTCGTTGAGCCCGACGACGATGGTCTTCGGCTGCGGGAAGGGGCTCGCGACCAGGTTCTCCCACGCGCCTACTCCCACGAGCCCCGAACCGTTGGTCGAGAGATTGAACTTGCCGAGCACATAGCCGTAGCCCGCGTCCCCATGCGTGACGATCGTGGCCCGAGCCCAACCGGTGGTTCCGCCTTCCTCGCCGTTCAGCAGAATTCGGGCCTCGGTGCCAGTGTTGGTGGCAGCGTCGTAGAAAGCGGATTTGTCGGGCAGGTCAGCTGAGCAATATCGATTGAAACTGAAAGGCTGGGGTGTGGAGGCCGATCGCTGCTTCACAACATCCCATCCGTAGATCCGTTTCGTCAGGTCGTCGCCGGAGGTGACGATGAGCGAGTTCTTGTTGATGATCCATCTGGAGACGAAGGCACCGTTCTCTCCATGATCGCGAACGGCACCGGCGCCAGTGGCCAGTTCGTGGTTGACCAGCAAGGTAAATGTACCGTCGCCGTTGTCGACCACGCCCATACCGTCCGGGAGGCCGGTCATGCGGTAGGATCCGCCGCCGATCTTCGGCACGACGTCATCCGCAGCCGCTCCAGTGTTATCGACCGTGAGCACCGACAGCGTTTCTGTTTGCGTATCGACGGGGAGCACGTACGGCGTTGAACCGGTCAATCCCTGAAGTTGCGCGTGGACGATGTGCGCCTGCGTGAGTGCGAGAGCCGCGGTGAGCGCGGCGGTGAGGACAAGGATGATGATGTTCGCCGTTTTCATTGGGTGCTCTAATCCTTTGAACTGGCTGACAGCCTGGAAGTGGTAGACGCGTCCTGCCGCGGCCGTTGCCACCGACATCAGCCGGACCCATAGGAGTACCGCTGAGTGTTGCGTCAGCGAGTCGTTCGTGTAAGGTTTTCGAAACGGGTGGATTGGAGGGGAGCAGTGGTCTCGAAGCGACTCGCCGCGACGTTATTGCGTACGACGAGAGGGCGACCGGACTCCAGATGCGACGACCGCCACAGTGGCCCACCAGCGTGGTCCGTCAGGTGCTTCGTAGTGATCTAGTGAGGAATACCGAGAGGACCGCAGCGGGGCCACACCGGCGAGAGACGCGCAGATTGTCTAAGGGCCGCGCGCCCCCTATGCGGCATCAATTTCGAGCACGGTCCCGAGTAGCACATCCGCACCTTGGGCGCAGTGCTCCCACGTTGTCCGTTCCTGCGGTGCGTGGCTGATGCCGCCGATACTGGGCACGAAGATCATCCCCATGGGCGACAGTT
>CAWBMG010000010.1:0-103125 GCA_963789815.1 uncultured Acidobacteriota bacterium
CGCAGGCCGAGGCGCACTTCCTGTATCGTCTGCAGACTGTTGGCGGCTTCGGCGGGAAGTCGGATCAGCTCAACGCCTATAACGTGCTCTGCGGCGATCCTGGGTTCTTTGCCGCCGATCTGGATCGCTACCGGCAGGCAAGTCGTGACGGGGTTCGTGCGGCCGCAGCCCGTTACCTGAGGCCTGACCAGCGAGTGGTCCTGAGCGTGGTGCCGCGCGGTCAGCTCCCGCTCGCCCTGACAAATTCCCAACCGGTATCCGTGTCCTGATGGGCGTCGATCGCTCTCGGCTTCCTGAGGTCGGCGCGGATCCCTCTTTCAGCTTTCCTGCGATCGCGCGCCACACGCTCGCCAACGGGCTCGAAGTGCGAACCGTCGAGCATCACAGCATGCCGGTCCTGACTCTGGCGTTGATCGTGGAGGGCGGCTCGGGAGCGGATCCGACTGGGCGAGAGGGCCTTGCGGCAATCGTTGCCGACATGGTGGATGAAGGAACCTCAGGCCTCAGCGCGATTGACGTTTCGGATGCCATTGCTCGAATCGGCGGTTCATACGACGTTGAAGTTGGGCCGGATGCGACGCTGTTCAGCCTCGTCACGTTAACGCGGTTTGCGCGACGAGGCGCGTCGCTGCTGTGTGACATGGTGACGAAGCCCAGCTTGCTCGACGGCGATTTCGATCGTGTCCGGAAGCTCAGGCTGGACCGGCTGCGGCAGATCAAGGATTCGCCACCCGCTGTCGCTGAGCGAGCGTTCCTCGAATTGCTGTACGCCCAGCACCCTTATGGGCATCTGTCGATCGGCCATGAAGGCTCGTTGACGAAGCTCTCGCGTCAAGACGTGGTGACATTTCATCGTTCGGCGTTTCGGCCTTCGAGCGCCACGATGATCGTGGTTGGTGCAATGAACCACGAGGAACTGCTCCAGACGGTCGCGGAGACGTTTGGCGGCTGGGAAGACCAGGAACCACGAGGCCGCTCCGACAGTCACCAAATTGCGGCGGAGATCGAGCCTGACGAACCGTTTCGCGGTATTGCGATCGTGACGCGAGACGGCGCCGCACAGTCCGAGCTGCGGATGGGGCATCTTTCCGCGCGGCGCGACACTCCCGACTACCCTGCGCTGCTTGTCATGAATGCAGTGCTCGGTGGTCAGTTCGTTAGCCGCATCAACCTCAAGTTGCGCGAGGAGAAGGGCTACACGGTACGGCGCTCGCACGGGCTTCGACTGGCGGCGCGGATTGGGTCCGTTCTCGCTCCAGGCAAGTGTTCACACCGTGGCTACGGCCGACGCAGTCCGCGATTCGCTCAACGAGCTCGAGGCGATTCGGGGCTCGCGGCCAGTTTCGGGGGCCGAACTGTCGCTGGCGAAGGCATCGCTCACACGGGGCTATCCGAGGGGTTTCGAAACCGCGCAGCAGGTGGCTCGTTCCGTCGCGCAGCTGGCGCTCTATGGGCTTGCCGACACGTACTTTGCCGAATTTGTCGCGAAAGTGAACGTCGTCAGCGACGCTGACGTCACACGCGTGGCCCGTCAGGACCCTAGACCCCTCTCAGCTCATCACGCTCGTCGTCGGGGACTATCCGACGATTGGTGAATCGCTGCGTGGACTGGGCTTGGGAGAACTTCGGGTGTTATGAAGCGGCCGCAGGGGCGGAAGGCGCCGCTCTAAACCGTCGTGTTGGCCGATCCTCCTGGACCTCTAGCGCGCAGGCTTAGGCCTGCGCGTTTGCGCTGACTGCCATTTCAGCCCCTTGTCGAGGCGAACCGCTTGGCGAGTTCGCGCGTCCAAGATAGGGTCAACGTGGTACGCTAACCCAGCTTTAGAGACACGTGCCTGCCACCGAACTTGCGCCAGACGATCGCGCAGCGTACGTTTGACCGCGTGATCAGCATCGGCGTGCTGATCGGTGTTGTCGCAGCGGTTATTGCGGGCGCGACCATCTGGCTGTTGCTGACTGACCCGGTGACTGTGGCGAACGCCGTTGACACGGGCGAATTGTCCCCGCTCGTCCAGCAGCTCGCCGAGGTGATCTACAACGCCCTTTCAGGGCTCCTGCAATATTTGTAATGGGGTCGGGGGTCATTCGCCCCTCCACGAATGACCCCCGACCCCATTACAGATTCTTCCGCAGGAACTGCGTGAGCACGTATCCATCGACCCACTTGAATGGTGCCGCGCCGCTGCTGTAATGCCCGCAGGGCAGTGCCACGACCTCGTGCGGAAGCTCGCGACGCCGAAACTCATCGACCAGTATCCGCGACAGGTCCACCGGGAAGGTCAAGTCGTATCTGGCGTACACGAGCAGCGTCTTCGTGTGCCGGACTTGCTCGAGATACGAAAACGGACTGATCGGGCGCCAGAGCGTTCGAAGGCGATCGAGCTCGATGTGCCCTTCAAGTCCATCACGAACGTGGCGCGTCGAAAGGCCCCTCCACACGACATCGGCAAACCATGGCGACACGTGATTGAGAGCTTGCGCGCGAATTCGCGGCTCGTGTGCTGTGGTCAACATCGAGAGGCACGACCCCAGGCTCGTGCCGAGAATGCCAATGCGTTCGACGCCCTGCGATTCGAGCCAATCGATTGCCCGGCGCGCGTCCAGTACCGCCTGCCGGCACACCTGAACCGTACGGGCGACGTTAGCGCTGACAATGTAGTCGGCGCGCCTGAGCTCCGGGGGCATGCGGACGTCGTGGTAGGGAAGGCTGATGCGCAACGCTGACACACCGAAGCGTGCCAGAACCTTCGATAGGCCGATATGCCCTTCGCCGTCCGAGTTCCACTGCGACAGGACGACCACGGCACGAGTAGCCTCTCGCGACGGAAACCAGCGCGCGGTCACGGTGTTGTTCTGCGGATGCGGCGACGTGAACGCGCTGGGGAACCTCAGCGTGCCAGCCTCGCCCGTGCGCTGCACCTCCGCTGACGCGGGCTCGAAATGAAAATCCGATGTTGGTGGGGGCGTGAAGAACGCGTGCGAGTCGCCCATGGCCTGGTTCACCCATCGCTCGACCTGCGTGTCTGGCGTCGTGTCTTCGTGCCCGTTTGGGCTCAGCCAGTCGACGCCCCACTCGAACGGCCGAACGACGCGGTCCTTCGTGACGGACGCAAGGCGACGCTCCCAGGCGTGGAAGAAGGACGCGAGCACGGCTACCTGAGATGCGATTCGAGTGAGGCGGCAACACGCAGCAGCCCGGCGGTGTTGTGCAGCCCGCCTGCCAGTTGCGCTCCGATCGGCAGACCTTCCGGCGTCGTTCCGCACGGAATCGTGATCGCCGGGTGGCCCGTCACGTTGAAGAGTTGCGTCAGTCGAAGAGTCATGTTGCGGACGGGCTCTTCCGAGGCGCCGACTCTCACCGTCGCCGCGCCGAGCTTCGTGGCCGGTATGGGCATGGATGGCAGGACCAGCGCGTCGAGTCCGGACAGCGCCGCGTCGACTTCGCGCACCAGCACGTCTCGGCCGTGCAGCGCTCGCACATAGTCCTCGGCCAATACGTAGCGACCCATCTCCAGCCGCGCCCGCACGTTTGGTGTGTAGTCGCCAGGGCGGCTGTCGAGCGTCTGAGCATGGAAGACGGCCGCCTCAGGAAGCGTGATGTGCATGTAGATGGGCGACAGGTCGCGGGCATGCGGAATCGTCACGTCCTCGAGCACAACCCCCGCCTCGGTCAGCCGCTCACACGCTCGCTCGAAGGCTGCCCGAACCTCATCATCGAGTAGATCAAAGAAGTAGTTTCGCGGCAAGCCAAGCCTGAGACCGCGAGTCTCGACCGACATGATCCCGGGAGGCGTTGCAGAGCCACGGAGGACCCCATAAAGAATTGCGGCGTCTTCAACCGATCGGCAAAGCGGCCCCACGTGATCCATCGTCGGGCTCAAAGGCACGACGCCATCGGTCGGAATTTCACCGATCGCGGGCTTGAGGCCGACCAAACCACACGCGGCGGCCGGGATGCGAATCGATCCGCCCGTATCGGTGCCGATGGAGGCATAGGCCATTCCCGACAGGATCGACGCTGCTGATCCACCTGAAGACCCGCCAGGAGACCGTGAGCTGTCGAGTGGGTGGTGCACGGGACCGAAGGCAGAGTCCTCGTTGGTCGTGCCGAGCGCGAACTCGTGAAGGTTGGTCTTTCCGATGAAGACCGCACCCGCTTCCCGCAGGCGGGCGACGACCGTCGCGTCACTCAACGCCAAGTGCCCCTGGCGCACTCGTGACGCCGCGGTCGTTGGCGTGCCTCGCAGGTCGATCAGGTCTTTGAGCGAGATCGGAACGCCATGGAGTGGACCGCGATAGCGGCCCGCTGCGATCTCCCGGTCCGCGTCCCGTGCCTGCGCCTGGGCCTCGTCAACGAGCACTGTGATAAACGCATTGATCGACGAATTGCGTTCCGCAATGCAGGCGAGGCACTCGCTGACGACGCCTTCGGAGGTCACCGTGCGCGCTGCAAGTGCCTGCGACAGTTTGGCGATTGTGTGTGGTTCAGTGACCATCCTGGGCTGGCAGATCGGCAAGCGTCGGGCCGGCGTTGGTATTCCAGTCAGCTGCGCGCAATGCCTGGGTGGACCGCGCAAGCGCTTCGAGAATAGGCCGCATCGCCGTCAACCCGCGCCGCTCAGCGTCTTGAATCGCGTATTCGAGCCAGAAGGCTATCGTCATTGGATCGTTGAACGATCATATCGCCTTGAGCCTTGAGCCCTGAGCCCTAAGCCCTGAGCCCTAAGCCTTGAGCCCTAAGCCCTAAGCCTTGAGCCCTCTAAGTCTTGAGCTTTGAGCCGATAATCAAATCATGCACCCCCAGCCGCTTGCCTATCTCGATCCGGAGTTCCTTGAAAGCGATGAAGCACGTCCAATTCGCATCCTGACGGAGTACCTGGAGCCCCTCCGGCGGTTCCAGGCGCAAAACATTCATGACACGGTCGTCTTCTTTGGATCAGCTCGGGTCCACAGTCGCGAGCATGCTGAACAGGCCTTGGAACGGCTGGTGCGTCGCTCTGGATCGCGCGCTGGGGAAGAGCTCGAGGAGCGCCTGGCACGCGGGCGAAAGGCCGTGGAGTGGTCGCGGTACTACGAGGACGCGCGGGCATTGGCGATGATGCTCACGAAGTGGTCTCTCGCGCTTAAGTCTCCGAACAATCGTTTCGTGGTCACATCTGGCGGCGGCCCCGGAATCATGGAAGCCGCCAACCGTGGTGCGACCGAAGCCGGCGGCAAGACCATCGGACTCAACATTCGCCTGCCGTTGGAGCAGGGTCCAAACCGCTACATCACCGAGGGCTTGCACTTCGAGTTTCACTATTTCTTCATGCGGAAGTTCTGGTTCGCGTACATGGCCAAGGCGCTGGTGATTTTCCCGGGCGGCTTCGGCACGCTCGACGAGATGTTCGAGATTCTCACGCTCATGCAAACCGAGAAGCTCGCCAAGCAAATTCAGATCATCCTGTACGGCACCGACTACTGGGATCCGATTTTGAACCTTGGTCCGATGGCCGAATGGGGAGCCATCGGGCTGGGAGACATCGATCTGGTGCAGCGAGCCGACACCCCGGAGACCGCATTCGACCTCCTGAAGGCACATCTGACGGAACACCACCTGGTTCCGCCCATAGCACAGGACCTGCGCGCACCGGCGATTGCGAAGACAAGGTCATGAACGGTGCGATGGTGCGACGGTGCGACGGTGCGATGGTGCGACGGTGCGATGGTGCGATGGTGCGATGGTGCGACGGTGCGACGGCGCCCCAGCTACCTAGTAGAGGAGATACGCTCTCCGTAGCGCGAGGAACGCTTGTTCGTCGCTTTTCCAGCTCTCCGCAATTGCCGCCGCGGTCAAGTTCGATTCCACCTGTTTACGGAGCGAGTCCGATCCCGCCAGGATGTCGATCGGGAGCTTCTCCTGCTCGGTACTGGTACGGTGGCTGGCGCCAGATGTCGCGACTCGGATCGACCCGACGAAACATACCGATCAATGCGGCGCCCGTCAGCACGGGTCTGAAGATCTCGCGGTCGGTCACGTGAGACTGACAGCCACCGCACGTCTGCTTTGCATGCTTCTGAAACGTGGGTTCGAAGACCGCCGGCCTGAAGAACACACCTGGTAACCCAAGGCCATTCATCTCGCGCGCAAACGTCTCCGCGTCGACGCCTGGAGCGCCCACGAGCTCGAACGGTCTCGTGGTCCCTCGCCCTTCAGACAGCGTCGTCCCTTCGAACAGCACTGTACCCGGGTAGACGATCGCCGTGTCGAGTGTGGGCATGTTTGGTGAGGGCATCACCCACGGCAGCCCGGTCTGGTCGGCGTACATCTCTCGGCGCCAGCCCTGCATCGATATGACATCGAGAGAGGCCCCAATGCCGAACTGTTCGTTGAACAAGCGCGCAAGCTCACCGATCGTCATACCGTGTCGCATGGGGATGGCGAACTGGCCGACGAACGATTCATAGCGCGTTTCGAGCGTTCCCCCCTCGACGTCCTTGCCGTTGATTGGATTCGGGCGATCGCACACGACGACCGGCACGCCATGCCTGGCGCACGCCCGCATGCAGTTCGCCATCGTGTAAATGTAGGTGTAAATGCGCGCGCCGATGTCCTGCAGGTCGATGACGAGCACGTCCAGGCCGCGCAGCATCTCGGCGGTGGGCTCGCGAGTCTCGCTGTAGAGCGAGTACACCGGCACGCGGCGGCCGGGATCGTCGCGATGCGGGGTCTCGATCATGTTGTCCTGCACGTCGGATCTGAAGCCGTGCTGCGGACCAAAGATCGCGGCCAGCGTCACACCATCATCTGCCGCCAGCCTGTCGACGATGTGCTGGAAGCCGCGATCGACTGACGCGTGATTGCACACGATGCCCACGCGAGCGCCGCGAAGGCGAGGAGAAGCGAGGAGGATGTCGGAACCGAGGCGCACGTCGTGCGCAGAAGTGGGAGACATCGACGCATTATGCCCTGGGCCCCGAAAGCAGCACGCCATTTGCTCTCTCTCGGTCTTGACGCACCCATCTGGGCCGGTTCGGCTACCGGTGTCGTCTTCGCGATGACGGATTCGTCATTGATGGCTCGTTCGGCCGTGCAGTCTTGAACGGGGAACGCCACGAATACGACCGCGCACTGAAACGCGCCGACCCAGATAGTGGTGCAGGAGGCACTGAAAATGATTCGTCACGCTGCAGCCGTCGCAGTCGCGCTTTGTCTGAGTTCTTCGTTGCTCTCGGCTCAGATCTTCGAACTTACAGTAACCACGGCCAGCGCGCCGGTTCACAGGGCGCCGAGCATCGGCAGTTCAGTAGTGGGCCATGCAACCGCGGGCGCCAGGCTCGAGATCATGCGCGACGTCGGCGACTGGGTGAAAATCGCGTGGCCGCCCGCCCCCGACGGTATTGGGTACATACGAAAGATCGCCGGAGCGATTACACAGAAGAACTTGCCGGTAGTGAGCCGAATAGCCAATCCGACAGCGGCAGAACCGGTCCCTGTGTCAGCCACGCGTCTGGCGGCCCAGGTCGAGCCAGTCAGCCTGAGGCCGCAGACGGCGCCGACGCAGCCTAGCTTCGTGTCCGTGCCGACGCATGTTCTTGGGCTCGGCGGCCAGGTTGGCGGCGCGGCGCTCGGCGCTGGAATCAGTGCACGCGTCTGGCCGCATCAACGATTCGGAGTTCAGTTCGACGTGTCGCGATACTCGATGACGGACACGGCCTCGGTGACGCGCATGAATTCAACGCAGTTTGGCCCGCGAGTCCTGTATGCGCTGCGGGACCACGTGTCCGACTATGTCTGGTGGCGTCCGTACGCCGGCGCCGGCGCGCACCTGTATCGGTCGACGCTGACCGACTCGTCGATCGGTCTGTCGATGTCCGACAGCAGGATCGGGGGCCAGGTGTTTGTTGGAGCCGAGATGACGTTGTCGAACGTGCCGCGCTTCGGCTTGAGCGCCGATGTGGGCTACAACTGGTTGCGGAACCCCTACGCCCTCTACTCGTACGCGCTTGATGGGATGGCGTTCACGGCCGCGGGGCATTGGTACGTCAAGTAGCGACGCTACCGAACAGCGCTTTCTGGGACTGGAGCCCTCCGGCTCGAGTTCCTGTGGGAGAATCAGGTCGGTTGGCCGCTGTTTGAAGACAGCAACGGCATGACCTTCTGGGACTTTCGCAGGACCGGACACCGTCGGAGGGGCTCCCTCGTCTCGAATGCGGCGCACGAAGATCATCGCGACAATTGGTCCAGCCACGAGCAGCGCCACCGCTATTCGTGAGCTGGTTAGCGCCGGCGTTGATGTTTTCCGACTGAACTTCTCTCATGGGACGCACGAGGGCCATGGCGAGGTCGTCACACGCGTCCGACGAGCAGCGGCCGAACTGGGCCGCAACGTCGCGCTTCTTCAGGACCTGAGCGGCCCAAAGATTCGCACCGGCGCGCTCCGCGATCATCAGCCCCTCCAATTGAATACCGACGACGAGTTGATCATCGCCGCGGGTGACTTCATTGGAGAACCAGGGCGCGTCTCGACGAGATACGACCAGCTCGTCGCTTTCGTCAAACCTGGCGACCCGCTGCTCCTGGACGACGGACGGATTCAACTGCGTGTCGTCGCGACCGACGGGAAGCAGATCCGCACCACAGTCGTCGACGGAGGAATGCTCGGGGAGCACAAAGGCATCAATGCGCCTGGGGTTCCTCTGCCGGCGTCGGGGTTGACGCCCAAGGACGTCGAAGATCTGACATTCGGCGTGAAGGCTGGCGTTGACTTTGTCGCGATGAGCTTTGTCCAGAGTGCTGAGGACTTACGTCAAGCGCGTGCCGCTTTACGCCGGGCGGGTGGGGGTGACGTCCCGCTCGTTGCAAAGCTGGAGCGCCCAGAGGCGATCGCCAGGATCGAGGAGATTCTTCACGCGTGCGACGCCGTCATGGTCGCTCGCGGCGACCTGGGTCTCGAGTTGCCTCTCGAGACCGTGCCGCGAGTTCAGAAAGAGATCACGAGGCGGGCGCGGGCGTTGGGTGTCCCAGTGATCGTGGCCACCCAGGTGTTCGAATCGATGGTGAAGGAACCGCGGCCAACCCGCGCCGAAGTCAGCGACGCCGCCAACGCGGTGGACGACGGCGTGGATGCGATCATGCTTGCGGGTGAGACGGCGATAGGCTCGTATCCGGTCAAGGCGATTCAGACGCTCGATCTCGTTCTTCGCGATGCCGAGCGGATTCCGATGAACAGCGCTGTGCCACTCGAAGAGGCGCACGTCCTCGCGGGTCACGGACGCGCGATGTGCGAAGCGGCAATCACCATGGCCGAGCGAGGCCACGCCGCTGCAATCGTCGCCGTGACTAGAGGCGGTAAGACGGGTGGCTTGTTGTCTGCGTTGAGACCGCGAACCGCTATCGTCGCCGCCACTGATCAGGAGGTTGTGTCCCGGCGACTCGCATTGGCGTGGGGCGTAGTGACGCTTGTCACGGACTTGAGTGGCAACTTGGATGCAGCTGCGAGTCGCATCGGTGCGCAGCTTGTCGAGCGTCGTGTTGTCCCGCCGGGGTCGGCGATCGTCCTCGTCAGCATGACGCCTGATCTCGGTCCAGGGCCTTCGAATTTCCTCAAACTGCAGCGCGTCTAGGCGCTGTTGTCACCTCAACGGGCCACAGTAGCGCGCAGGCTTAGCCTGCGCGGGTGTCCGCGACGCTCCACGTAACGCGGAGGCGCGGAAGCGCGGAGGGCTTGCCCCCGAGTCGCTCCGCGGCTGTGAGGGAACCGAGCCAAACTACCGGGCTGGAAGTTCGTCGCTGCTGTGAGAATCAGCCTTTGACGTGGGAGAAGGGGGGGCGTTGTCCCAGCCGCGGCGGCGCAACGCGTCGCGGAGCGCACGCACACGCGCGACGGCGCGAGGCTGCATCGTGAAGTGCTCAGAAACGATGACGGTCGTGGGGGACTCGATACGCAGCCGCAAGCCGTCCGTGCCACGACAGACGACGCACGACAGCCGCTCGTCGTTCCAGGCCAGCTCCCAAAGTGTTGCAACGCGATCGTGAGCCCGGGGGGTGGGCACGTTGCGGCCTATTATCCACAACTGGAATCAAGCTGCACCCAAATCTTTTAGCCGAAGGTGCCGAGGCGCGAATCCGAGCCACAATCCTGAGCCGGTCGGCATCTGGTTTTCACATTGGTCAGTGAGGATTGAGGTGACAACCATGACGCTGAAAAGGGTGATTCTCGTAGTGGGGGCCGCGTACAGCGTTCTGTCGGCGCCACTGGCCCACGCTCAGACAACCTCGAATGTGGTGCCTGCTGGCGCCGCCGAATTTTCAATCGGGTATGCCGGGTTTCTCGATGACGCGTTCATCTCTCACACACTCGTGGGCGGCTCGGCGAGGTGGTATCTGTCGCCGCGCGTCGCGGTAGGTCCAGAAATCGTCTACATGATTGGCCCAGGCGATGACCGGGACCTGCTCGTGACCGGGAACCTCACGTTCGACCTTCTCGCCCCTTCTCCCCTCCCTCGTCGCGCCATCGTTCCCTATCTCGTGGCAGGGGGTGGCCTGTTTCAACACCGGGATCGGTTCGGCCCGCTGTCGTTTACCAGCACCGAGGGCGCGTTCACCGCAGGTGGAGGGGCGCGCGCGTGGGTTTCACGAAAGGCATATCTGGCCGGCGAGGTCCGCGCAGGCTGGGAGGCCCATGTTCGTTACAGCGCTCACCTTGGGCTCGTTTTCGGACAGTAAGGAACTCTGTCAACGCCCAACCCCCAACCTCCAACTCCCAACAGTTGGGACTTGGACAAGGTGAAGTTGGGAATTGGGAGTTGGACAAGGAGAGGTTGGGAGTTGGGAGTTTTGTGAGCAGGCCTGAGTAACCTTGACATCAGCCTCCCCATCCCTTTGAATCAACCCCACGTAGAGATATGTGGTTGCTGGCGATGGCGGTGGGACGGGCGGGGTTGCGGGTGGTAGAGTCCGCACCTGACCGGCGCCTTTTGGAGCGCATCGCTCGAGGCGACGAGGGTGCCTTGCGCGAGCTGTACGACCTGCATGCCAAGGCGGTCTATTCTCTGGCCGTGCGCATACTTCGCAACCAATCCGACGCCGAGGACATCGTGCAGGAGGTGTTTTCTCAAGCGTGGCGGCAGTCCGCTCGCTACGACGCCGCCCGCGCGAGCGTCACTGGCTGGCTGCTGATGCAGACGAGAAGCCGCGCCATCGACCGGCTCCGCGCACGACAGGCGAGGCCTGAGGGTTTCGAGGTAGATGTCGCGCTGGAGACGGCCGATTCCGCCCCTGGACCGGAGTTCGAAGCGGTTCGAGCGGAGCAGGCGAATCGGGTGCGACTGGCCCTCGACCAGCTTCCGTTTCTCCAACGAACCGCCCTCGAGTTGGCTTACTACGAAGGCATGACGCAGAGTGAGATTGCCGAACGGCTGGAGCAACCGCTCGGCACCGTGAAAACGCGTATCCGGCAAGGGCTCTTGAGGCTTCGCGACGCATTGAACGACGGCGAAGAAACAGCCAATGACCGCTGAGCCGAACAACCACGACACGTGGCGCGAGAGCGCGGCCCTCTACGCCCTCGGTGCGCTCAGCGCCGAGGAGTTCCGAGCGTTCGAGGCGCATCTTGCGTCGTGTCCTGAGTGCACCGCGGAAGTCGCAGACCTGCAGCCTGTCGTGGGCGCATTGGCGCGAGCCGTGCCTCAATACGATCCGCCTGAGAATCTGAAGGCCCGCGTGACTGCCGCCGCCGTTCGGCAGGGGTCACCGCCCGTGGGGCGCCGTGTGGATTCTGTCGCACCAATCGTGAGTCCCTCGTTGGATGAAGGCGGTTCTGCCATGCGCTGGATAGGCCTTGCGGCCATGCTCGTCTTGACGGTGGGGCTCGCCGGCTACACCTTTTCGTTGCGCGCCCGGGTTTCCAGCCTCGAGTCGCAACTGAATCTAGCTCTTGCTCAATCCGCCGACCGCCTGGCTCAGGTGGAAACGACGAAGCGCACGCTGGATACGACGCAGAGGCACCTTGACGTCCTCGCAGCGCCAGACACGGCGCGAATCGCGCTTGCCGGTCAGGCCCCTTCACCGAACGCAGTGGGCCGGGCGGATTGGAGCCGGTCGCGAGGCTTGGCGCTCACCGCCGCGAACTTGCCGGCGCTCAGACCTGGACGAACCTACCAAGTGTGGCTGCTGACCGACGGCGCGCCCGTGAGCGCGGGACTTCTGCAGCCCGATCAGACGGGTCGTGCGAGCGCGGTGTACAGCACGGCCGCGGACGTGCGCGAACCCACCGGCGTGGCCCTCAGCGAAGAACCGGAAGCCGGCGTACCCCTGCCAACGGGCCAGATCTACCTCGTCGGCCAGCGCGCCCGCGCCGAGTAGCAGGCCCGCACGCAACATCCGATTTCGCATTCGCCCCGTAGTGTCGAAGGTAGCCGGTTGGATGCTTTCGCGGAGGGTGATATGCGTGTTCCAGGTAAGGGTCTCGTGTGGGCGGCCGCCATGTGCGGGGCGGCGCTCTGGCTCGTTGGCGCCAAGGCTTCGAGCCATCGTGAAGCTCCGCTGATCAGTCAGGATCCTTACGCGGACAACACTGATGTCTATTCCTTCGTAAGCCCGCGAAATCCTGATCGCGTCACGCTCATCAGCAACTTCATCCCTCTCGAGGCGCCCCAAGCCGGGCCGAACTATTACAAGTTCGACGACAACGTCCTCTACGAGATCATGGTGGACAACGACGCCGACGCCGTCGAGGACGTGACGTTCCAGTTCCGGTTTCGTACGGACACCAGAAACCCGAACACGTTTCTGTACAACACCGGTCAAGTCACCTCGCTCGACGATTCCGATCTCAATGTGCGGCAGTTCTACACCGTGACGCGTGTGGAGGGGCCGCGCCGTCGCGGCCCCGGTCAGGTAATCGCTGAGAACGTGCCCGTGGCGCCGATCAACGTTGGTGCCCGGTCGTTCCCCGACTACGCATCAGTGGCCGCCAGCGCCGTGAGGCAACTCTCAGGCAACGTTCAGGTGTTTGCTGGACCGCGCGACGAAGGGTTCTACGTCGATGTGGGCGGCGTCTTCGACCTCCTTGGCGTCCCGCCCGCCGACACGGCTGTCGTTGACGGTCTCGCTGGGGTCAACGTCCACTCGATTGCGATAGAGGTGCCGATCACAAGCCTGACCAGCGGTGGCAGCCGTCCGGGCGCGACGACTTCCGCCAACGCGGTCATCGGCGTGTGGTCCACCGCCAGCCGTCCCTCGGTGACGAGCCGGGGCGGTGGGCAGGAGGTTCATTCGAACCGTTTCGTGCAAGTGTCGCGGCTCGGCCAGCCGCTCGTGAACGAGCTGGTGATTCCGCGCAGCACGAAGGACGCTTTCAATTCGCTGGAGCCGACCGGCGACGGGGCCGCTCTCCAGTTCGTTCAGGATCCTGAGCCCGCGCGGCTTCTCACTCTTCTCTTTGGTGTGAGGACGCCTCCTACCCCGCGGGCGGATCTCGTCACGATTTTCCTGCAGGGCATTCCCGGTTTGAACCAGCCGCCGAATGTCACGCCGTCAGAGATGCAGCGCTTGAATGTGGCGATTCCGCCGACCGCCAATCCCAGCAGGCTCGGCGTTCTTGGCGGCGACGCCGGGGGTTTCCCGAACGGGCGGCGCGTGGGTGATGACGTGGTGGACATCGCCCTTCGAGTGATGGCTGGAGCCACGCCGCTCACACCCACGTTCAATACGGGCATCAACGCTCAACTCGGCGACGGCGTTGACGGCAACGACGTTCCTTATCTCTCGGTATTTCCTTATCTCGGGTTGCCGCATCCAGGGAACCGCTGAAACCACGTGGCGCGGTGGCTAGAGCCTGCAGACGAAATCGTCAACTCCCAATGGCTGTCGTTCGACCAACTCCCAACTCCCAAGAAAACGCTCGCGAACGGTTGGAAGTTGGGCAAGCGTCAGACGTTGGGAATTGGAAGTTGACCGACTTCTTCTCACGCTTTTGAGCCCCCGCGGGTAAACGAAAAGGAGTCAACAACATGCGAACGACGATGTATGCGGCAGCTATGCTCGCGGTGCTGCTCGTGCCCATGCCAGCGCAGGCTGAGTGGTACGTCACCCCGTATTTCGGCGCACACTTCAGTGGAGCGGCTGACGTCAGTCTCATTCCCGGTGCCGACGCGGAGACGCAACCCTGGAACGTCGGCGTGACCGGCGGGTGGATGAAAGGCTGGCTCGGTATCGATGCCGACCTGGCGCAGTACCCGCGCTTCTTCGACGACTCTGGCGGCTTCATATCCGACACGAGCCTCATGACCCTGATGGGCAACGCCCGCGTGGCGATTCCCTGGGGCCAGCGCATGCGGCCGTACGCCACGGCGGGAGCCGGCATGCTTCGACCGAATCTGTCTGAGCCAGGGGGGCTGGCGGTTGTCGATGACGCGAAGTTCGCGTGGAACGTCGGCGGAGGCGTGACCGGATTCTTCAGTCAACACGCCGGGGTTCAGGGCGAGGTGCGGTACTTCCGCGCCAACGACGACGAGGGAGCGACCAACCCCTTCGGCGTTGAGTTCAACGGTTTCGACTTCGCTCGAGCGAGCGTCGGAATCACCTTCAAATGGTGAGCAGCCGAGGCTTCGTCATCGCCGGATCGGTTGTTCTGCTCCTTCTCACAGTGGTGATGAGGGTTCCACGCGACTCATCTGGCGCGGTCGGCGCACCTCTTGCTGGCCCTGGCGGTGCCACGACATCCCGAGAGGATCTAACGCGGACAGTTGAAACCATGACGAGGCGCCTGAAGGCGGATCCCGCTGACGCGAGCGCCGCAGTGTCTCTCTCCGATGCGCTTCTGCGCCAGTCGCGTGTTGTCAATGATCCCGCCCTTGCGGTGGTTGCCGAGAGGGCGCTTCGTCGAGTGCTCGCCCACGACTCAAGCGACTACGGGGCGCGGCGTATGCTCGCCACGGTGCTGCTCTCGGAGCACCGCTTTGGCGAGGCGATCGTGGAGGCGATTAAAGCCAAGACCATTCGTCCCGACGATGCGTGGAATGACGGGGTGATCGGTGACGCTCACTTGGAGCTCGGAGAATACGACGAGGCTTTTGCGGCCTTCGATCGCATGATGACGGTCCGACCGAGTGCCGCGGCGTATGCGCGCGTCAGCTACGCTCGCGAGCTGCAAGGGGATCGCGACGCAGCACTTGCGCTGATGAAGATGTCGCTTGAAGCGACGAGTGCGCAGGATCAGGAGTCTCAGGCGTGGCACGAGGCTCAGCTTGGGCACCTGGCGTTCGAGGCAGGGGCGCTCGCCGACGCGAGGCGCCACTTCGATCGTGCGGAGTTCCTGTTTCCGCAGTATCCGATGGCGGCGGAGGGGCTCGTGCGAGTACCTGATCGCCGAGGGCAACCTGGAACGCGCGCTGGCCTTTGCCCGCGAGCGCCTCGCTGCGCATCGGACTGCCACGTTGGCAACCCAAGTCGGGGATTTAGCCATGGCACTCGGTCTTGCGGATGAGGCGGAGCGGCACTATACGATTGCCGAGTATCTGCTGCGGTACGAGCCGGCCCCCCTCGCGATTTTCCTTGCCGAGCGAGACCGCGACCTGCCCCGCGCAGTGCTGCTGGCCGAGGGCGCGGCGACAGTGCGCCAGGACATCTTCACGTCCGATGCTCTGGCCTGGACGCTCTTCAAGGTCGGCCGCACGCGCGAAGCGCTCGATGCGTCTCGCCGCGCGCTCCGCACAGGAACGAGCGACCGACGGATCCTCGCGCACGCGGCAGCCATTCATCGTGCCAGCGGGGATCTTTCCACAGCCCGTCGCTTAGCCTCACGCGCCTTCCAGGCCCACGCGCCTCTCGATATCGTCGAAACAGACCAAGCTCTGCAAAGCCTGCTCAACTGACGATCAACGTGGAAGTGGCCTAAGATCGTCACCCCTGGTGACATGAGTGGCCGAACACGTGACTAAACGTGAATTAGCGGAAGAACAGCTGCGTGCCAGCGAGGAGCGGTACGCGCTGTTTGAACGTGGTGTCAATGACGGCATCTGGGATTGGAACATCGTCACCGGCGAGCACTACCACTCGCCACGCTGGAAGGAAATTGTCGGCTCACGTGACGACGCGGTACCGAACACCGAGTCTTCCTTCTTTGATCGCATTCATCCGGATGACAAGAATACCGTCACCGAGGCATTGCGGCGGCATTGGGAGGAGGGCGCACGCTACGCGGTGGAGGTGCGGCTGCGACGCCGTGACGGAAGCTACTGCTGGGTGCTGTCGCGCGGGGAAGCCGTCCGCGACGCCGAAGGCAGGCCGGTCCGGATGGTGGGTGCCCTGACGGATATCACAGAGCGCAAGCAGGCGGAAGAAAACCTCCGAGCGAGCGAACAACGGTACGCGCTCTTCGAACGCGGCGTCAACGATGGCATTTGGGATTGGAACATCGTCACCGGTGAGCACTACCACTCACGACGCTGGAAGGAGATTGTCGGCTTGCGTGACGACACGGTGCCGAACACCGAGTCCTCCTTTTTCGAGCGCATCCATCCGGACGACCAGAACACCGTGACAGACGCGTTGCGCCGGCACTGGGAGGAGGGCGCACGCTACGCGGTGGAGGTGCGGCTCCGGCGCCGCGACGGCAGCTATTGCTGGGTGCTGTCGCGTGGCGAGGCGGTGCGCAGGGAAGATGGCAGGCCGGTCCGAATGGTTGGTGCACTGACGGACATCACCGAACGCAAGCAGGCCGAGGAGGGGCTCCGACGAGCACATGACGAGCTGGAACAGCGTGTGCTCGAGCGTACGCGGGCATTACAGGACAGTGAGAGGGCGTTGCGCGCCCTCAGTGCCAGCCTGTTGACGGCGCAAGAAGACGAACGACGGAGGCTCGCCAGGGAACTACATGACGACGTGACCCAGCAGTTGGCGCTCGTGTCGATTGAGGCTGGCACGCTCTCGAGCGATCTTCCCGCGCTGACCGATGACTTACGCGCCCGTCTTCAGGCTCTTCAGGAGCGAGTGGTTCAGATATCACGCGACGTGCGCCGCGTGTCGCACGGGTTGCACCCGGCGATGATCGAGGATCTCGGTTTGAGCGCAGCCCTTGAAGCGTTCTGCGACGACTTCCGGCGCACGCGCAGCTTGTCCATTCGTTTTGACGGATCCGTAGATGACAGTGGCCTACCAGTGGTCACGGCCTCGGCTCTGTATCGTGTGGCGCAGGAGAGCGTCGCCAACGCAGCCAAGCACGCGCGAGCGGCCAACATAACCGTTACTATTCGACGGACCGGTCGGTTCTTCGAACTGATGGTTGAGGACGATGGCGTGGGGTTCGCGGCCGAGGAGCGTGGTCGGACCGTGGGGTTGGGCCTGGTCAGCATGCAGGAACGGATGCGTCTCGTGGACGGCGCACTCTCCGTGACGTCTCGGCAGGGTAGAGGAACTACGGTCATCGCGTCAGTCCCCCTTGGAGGGATGCTATGAACTCAACTCGCGTGCTGCTCGGTGACGACCATCCGCTGATTTTGAACGGTATCCGCGGACTCCTGGCAGCCCGGTACGAGATCGTTGGCACGGCACAGAATGGACATGCAGTTGTCGAAGCCGCACGCGAGTTCCGTCCAGACATTGTCGTGCTCGACGTAAGCATGCCCGTGCTGAACGGGATCGACGCGGCCCGTCAGATCAAGGACGAGCTGCCTTCCACCATCATCGTGTTTCTCACCATGCACGCCAGCCCTATTTACCTGCGAAGGGCGCTCGACGCAGGTGCCAGAGGTTACGTACTGAAAACAGGTGCGGCCGAGGAGCTTCTGACCGCGCTTGAACACGTCCGCAAGGGCCGGGTGTATGTCTCGCCAGAGTTCGGGCCCGAAGTACTCGAGGCCGTCCGAACGCCGACCGGCAAGCCGGGTCGATCTACGGCACTCCTGACCGGCCGCCAGCGTCAGATTCTTCAGCTTGTCGCCGAGGGGAGGCAGAACAAGGAAATCGCTGAAGTGCTTCGCCTCTCTGTCAAGACAGTTGAGTTTCATCGTGGCCGATTGATGACGAAGTTGAACGCGAGAAGCGTTGCAGAGTTAACGCGCTACGCGGTGCAGGAAGGCCTGATCGATCCCTCCGCGCGCTAAGGCAATAACGCGCCTGCCGCTGGTCACATTTACAAACCGTTGGTGGCGCACCTCGAGGTGTCCGTCTTCTGCGATCCCTTGTGTGCGTCATGCTGCCGCAGGCGATCGAAATGCCGCACAAAAAGTGCAATTCGGTGTGCGACTAGGGATCGACCTAGATTCCGACCCTCGTCACTGCGTGGCAGGATTCTCGCAAGGTTCGGAGAAGATCGTTCGTTCGGACGAGCTTGGTCGTTGATCCACACGTCGAGTCATACCGGCCAAACGCGAGGAGTAAGCGATGGGCGACATGCACGCATTCGATTTCGCTTCCTTGTCAGACGCCACGCTCCTTCAGTGGCAGCTTGCACGATCTCATCGGCCCAATGTGCTCGTTGAGTGCGGTCCGAAGGCCGTTGGCCCGGTCGTCAGTCACCTGCTGAGGTCGTGCGAAGGCCCGCACAACCGATGTACGCTGCCTGGTGCGCTCGAGTTACCTAGAGGCAAGAAGGGCACCTTGCTGCTCGAGAACATCGCAGCTCTTACCTCTTCTCAGCAGCGGCAACTGTACGAATGGCTGAGCGACGGCACCGAAACGCAGGTCGTCTCCGTCCACACGACCCCGCTGAAAACGGTTGTCCAGGGCGGTGAGTTCCGTGAAGACCTGTTGTACCGGTTGAATGTCGTTCGAATCGACGCACCGGCTGCAACGGCCGTACTGCTCTCAGCCGAGCTGCTCGCGGCCGAGAAGACGCCTTCTCGGTTGTCGGTTTTTGGAAACTCGATGCGGCGGCTACCGGCCTTCAACCTGAGGCCCGTGTAGAGCGGTTGACGAGGATCGATGTATCATCTGCCACCTCGTCTATTGGTGTCCTTACTACGACGCGACGCCGCCCACCGTGTGCCATTCTCGTATTGGCACCACGAGAAGTGTTCCCCGTCCGGCGGGCGCCTCCCCAAAAATCCTAAAAACAGAGCCGGCATACGGGTTGCACAGTTCAACTCAAGCATGCATCAGCTTTCGGGTGTGCCTCGTCGCGTCTTATTCGTTCTTGCCCTACTGGCCCTTTCGATCGGCGTCGGGGCGGCCACGCTCAATGGCCCGCTGCCAGGGCCCCTGCCGTTGTTTCCTCCCAGTAACTGGTGGAACCTCGACATTTCGGCGGCACCGATCGATCCGGCGTCGAGCAGTTTCATCTCGTTCATCAACAACGGATCGACACGAACGCTTCACCCTGATTTCGGGGGCGAGGCCTCGCCTGGCAGCACCGAGATCTACGGATTCCCAATCGTCGTCGTGGACGGGACACAGCCGAAGCAAGCAGTCGAGTTCGACTACGCGGGTGAAAGCGACGGCGTCGATCACATGACGGGACAGAGCGCTCCTTTCTATCCGATACCAGACGAAGCGATAACCTCGCCGCACTGGATTGAAGGCGGCGAGCCCGGCAACATCGATCGGCGCAGCAGCAGCGATCGCCATCTGATCATCGTCGATCGAGACAATCGACAGTTGTACGAGCTGTTCAACGTCTACTACGACGGCAATCGCTGGCATGCGGGATCCGGCGCCCTTTTCGACCTGAGCACCAATCACCGCCGTCCAGACACGTGGACGTCGGCCGATGCCGCCGGTCTTGCGATTTTGCCTGGGCTCGTACGGTACGACGAAGTGTTCGGCCCCGGCGAAATCGAGCATGCGATGCGCGTTACCGTTCGTCGGACGAACGGGTACGTCTATCCGGCGTCGCACCGCGCGGGCGATACCCTTGGCGCTCTCCCGATGGGTGCGCGCCTCCGGTTAAAGGCGTCGCGCGATCTCTCGGGCTTTCGGCCAGAGATTCAGAAGATATTCCGCGCAATGCAGCGATACGGATTGATCGTTGCGGACAACGGATCCGACATGTACATCAGTGGCGTATTCGACACCCGCTGGGACAATGGAATCCTCAACCCGGCGTTCCGGTCGCTGACCGCCAGTGATTTCGAGGTTGTCACGCTTGGCTGGCGCCCGTCGTCACCGACGCCATCCAAACCGACGAATATCCGCATCTCCGGTTCCTAGCTCTCGGCCAGCCACAATCGCCGGTGTATCCGTGACAAAATGTTCTTCGCGTTCGCGCGAGCATTTGTCATCCGGATCGAACGAACTGCATGAGCGCCGCCGATAGAGGATCTCCTTCCCGTCGTACGCTGCTGATAGGTTCCGAGACATTGCTCGGCGCCTGGAGCGCCCACGCCTCCAACGCGAGTCATGTGATCGCCGTCTCGCACACCGATCTGGCGAGAGCACTCGCACTGATCGATCAGGCACAGCCCGAAGTCGTGGTCGTCGAGCAGTCGCTCGTCAGTACCGAGCCTGGCCTGCTGCTAATGGAGCACCTCCACAGCGAGCGGTCACTGCGGGGCCTCGAGATTAGTCTGCTGCCAGCCGTCAGCGTGGACACGCTGCTGTCGACGAGCCCGGGAGATGCCGATCCACAGCAATGGTTAACGGGCTTGTCACGGCCGCTGCCGCCGCGCCCCGTTCGCAGCGCCGTGCGCGTGCCCGGCAGCCGCCAAGAGAAACTGTCGGTGGACGGCCGGCCGGCGACGTTGCTCGATGTGTCGGTGACGGGTGCTCAGATCGAATCGCCCGGAGCACTGCGACCCAATCAGCACGTGCGGATTGCGTTGGGGGCAGATCGTGGATCGGCCAAGGCGGAAGGGGTAGTGGTGTGGTCCAGTCTGCAGGCCGGGCCTCCCCTGCACTACCGGGCGGGGATCGAGTTCAAAACCAAGATCCCGAGTGTGCTGCCAGAGCCGGCCGCATCTGGCGGTACCGGATCGCCGCCTCCGAAGAAGCCTCGAAAGGCATCATCACGCACCCCTCGAAAGCCTCGAAAGCAGTAACGGTCTTCCAGTTCAGCGCAGGACGAGATCCCGAAAGCGGTAGATGGTCGAGTAGGGCAGCATTCTCATCAGCTCCTCGAGATTGGTCGCGCCGTTTTCGAGCATCTGCATGGCGCTCTCAGCCATTGAGAACGTCGACGTCGCTGCGCTGTCCACGAGCTCTGTGCGTGGCGCCGACTTGTTGATGAGGATGATGTCGCTCTCGCTGGGGGTCCAGAGCTCGGCCACCAGACGGCGCCCGCGGTAGCCCGAAAAATCGCACAGCTGGCAACCGCGGCCACGAAAGAACTTGAATGCAGGCGGCTGGTCGAAAAACTCTCGCATCAGCTCGACAGGCGGCTTGTACGGCTCGCGACAATCGCGGCAGATCGTTCGCACCAGTCGCTGAGCCAGGACACCAATGAGGGACGCGCCGATCAGCGTCGGCTCGACCTTGAGATCCATCAACCGCGCTACCGCCGACACCGCGTCGCTCGTGTGCAACGTGCTGAGCAGCAGGTGGCCGGTCATCGCGGCGCGAAGAGCCATCTCAGCGGTTTCTTGGTCGCGAATCTCGCCAACCATCATGACTTCAGGGTCGTGGCGGAGGAACGCTCTGAGATAGGCCGCGAAGGTGTTGCCCAGCTTTTCGTCGACCTCGGACTGGCTGAACCCTTCGTACACGTACTCGATTGGATCCTCGGCGGTGACGACCCGAATTTGGGGACGATAAAGTGTCATCAGCGCCGCGTAGAGGGTCGTGCTCTTGCCAGAGCCGGTGGGGCCGGTGATCAGCACGATGCCGGCCGGCCGTTGCAGCAGCTTCTTGAGCCGCTCGGCCATCACGGAAGGGAACTCGAGCTGATCGATCGATCGAGGCGCCCGACGGCGATCGAGGATTCGGATCACGACACTCTCGCCGTAATAACTCGGCATGACCGAGATTCGAAGATCGAACTCGAGCCTTTCACCGTTGGGCGCATCCGCGTGCAGGCGGAAGCTGCCGTCTTGCGGGCGCCGGCGCTCGGAGATGTCGAGCTTGCCGAGAATCTTGACGCGAGAAACGATGGCGAGGACGTTGTCGTTGCACGCCTGTTGCAATTGTCCGAGTTCGAGTTCCCGCAGCACACCATCGATACGAAATCGCACATGAAGACGGTTGCGCGACAGCGGCTCCATGTGAACGTCGCTGCATTGCCGGCTGATAGCCAGATTGAGAATCTGGCGAACCATCTCGTCGGCCTTGCGGCTCTGTCTGCTGTACTCCTTGTCGAGTGCGGGGTCGTGCTCGGTCTGTGCGACCAGCACGACGCTCTCCAATGACTCCGCCTCAGGCAGGGGATCGTAGAGCCGAGTGATGGCCTCTTGAATCGATCTCAGCGAGGACGTAACGACTTGGATCACGCAGCCTGTCGACCTGGCGAGCTCCTCGGCAGCGTCCAGGTCGGACGGGTCGTCCATGGCGACCGTCAGTGTTTGACCCACCCGTGACACCGGCACGAGCACGTGGCGAGTCGCGTAGTTGCGATTGACGACTCGAGCCAGCGCAGCGTCTATGTGGAGCCGATCGAGGTCGAGATAGGGAACATTCATCTGCAGGCACAGCGCCTGCCGCATCGTTTCCTCAGTGAGGATTCCCAGCTTGACGAGTGTCTCGCCAAGCGGCAGATGCAGGTTCTGTTGTTCTTCGAGGGCGCGTTCGAGCTGAATCGAGTCGATGGCGCCCGCTTTGATCAGCACCTCCCCCAGCTTGGGCCGCTTGTTGGCCCATTCGAGGAGCAAGTGCAGCTGACGCCGCGTGATGAGGCCGCGCTCGATCAGGACCTGTCCGAGCGGGATGTAGCTCTCGGATCCAAGCTGCACGTCGAGCGCTTCCTTGAGCTCGGCCGGCGTGATGAGCCGGCGTTCGACGAGCAGTTCACCGAGAAGCGATTCTGATTTGCCCATGTGCAGTTGTATGCATCCGCGCCCCAGTCACTAACGCGACTGGCGGTCAGAAGACAGGCGAGCCCAGAATTCTGGTCCCTTCCTGGGGTTTCTCGGTCACCTCTCACTAGTCGGATAGAGCAAAACCAACGACTTAACGCGATTTTCAGGGTCTGGATGCCGGCCCGACCTTTGCCACTGACGGCTGTAGCGAAAAATAGGGGCACAAAATGTCACGAATCGTAGCCATCGAACCCGATCCTGAGCGCGCGCAGACCTTGAAGCGGTTGGTTTCCGAGTGGGTCGACGCGGAAGTGGTGCTCGCCGAATCCACGGACGCCGCCATTGCCGCGATGGCCGACGAGAGCCCCGACTTGATTCTGACGTCGGCACTCATTTCCCCAGCCGACGACGCCCACCTGACCGAGCATTTGAGACATCTGCCAGGTGGACAGTACATACCCGTTCTGACGGTGCCTCCACTCGTCGACCCCGACGAAGTGGCCAACATGCGGAAGAAGAACCGAGGCCTGTTCTCTCTCTTCAAGCGTCGGCAGGCGCCGGCCTGGAATTCGATTTGGCCCGCTTACGATAACGACGTCCTTGGCGCGCGAATCAAGGAAGCTCTCGAGGGGTCTCGCGTGGCGGAGATGCGCGACCAGATGTGCCTCGTTCCGCGAATTGACTCCTGTGAGCCCGTGAAGGCAGGAGTGTCAAATGGGCCAAGTCTCCTGCGCGACGTGAGTGCCGGCGAGGCCCAGCGTGCCTTGTTGCGGATGGCCGACGCGCAGAGCCGCCCTTCGGAGATGACCGACGAAGAATTGCGAGCTCACTGTGGGCTCGGCCCCAAGCGTCTGCGCGCGCATCGTTGGATGCGCAACGACCTGCCGTGGCTGACAGGCGTGAAGCTGCCTTGGGGTCTCGATGTTCGTCTGTTGAATATTTCGAGCACGGGAATGCTCATCGAGTCGGGTGCCCGATTCACACCTGGCACAGCGGCGGAGTTTTCCCTGGTTGGACCCAACAAGAACCTAACGGTCTCGGCCCGCGTCGTCAGAAGCCAGGTGGCGACTGTTGATTCCATCGGTGTGAAGTATCGCGCGGCGGCAACCTTCGACAGGAAGCTCGACACCCTCTCGACCGGCGCAGCGCCTCAAGAGTCAACGGAAGGCCCGCTCGCAGTCCTCTCAGACGTAATGGCCCGGGTGAAGGCCGAGGCAGGACGTGGCGCGGCGCCATCCGAGCTTCGCACGGTGTTCGAGCAAGGAATCCAGCAGCTCGTCACGGCTCGTGAGATCCGTGTCCGCGACGTTCCCGTCGTCAAGAATGATGGGAGCGATTCCATCTACTTCACGGTACCGACGCCGGACCAATCGCAGGCCGTCCTTCAGGCGACCTTCGAACCGAACTACATGCCACGCCTCGAGGAGTTCGAGCTCCTCAGAGCTGCCGCGAAGATGGCCGCCGAGATCCTGCAGATCGAGGAGAGCGCCGGATACGCTCTTCAGAACGAGCGCTCGGCATAGTGAGGCGCGCGGGGGGCTGACCAGCCTCCGCCAGGTCGGGTCGCGAAGCGACTCGACGGAGCAGTGCCAGTTGGGCGGCCCGCTTAGCGGGACCGCCCCGGCGGTCCGCCGAAGCTTCATGCGAAGGCGGAAGCCCCCGCGCTACGTTGTTCTGAGGATGGTCTAGTCCTCGCCGGTTTCGCCGAGTAACGCCCCAAGAGCCGAAGGTTCAGGGCTCAGGTAGAACTGATACGCATATCGCGCCGTGTCCTCAGGAGCGGTTCTTGGAATGTCGGCGCCATGGGCGGCACCGGCGTTCAGAAATGCCACCGCGGTGTTTGGTCTGAACGGCGCCGTCTTCACCAAGTCGCACCGGCATCCCTGACTCTCGGGATAGAACGTGCTCCGCTGGTCGATCACCGGATTGCCACTAATGCGATAGAACATCGTGCCGAAGGCCTCGCTATCGCCCGGGCGCGCGAAATAGATCAAGCAGGTCACGACGACGCGTCTGGGATCGAGATGGGGATCCAGGTGGTAGCCCCGGCGTCTCAACATCAGTCGCCCGGCGCTCGCCACGTGCGGCAGATCGGCCACGCGGCGTCCGAGCTCAGCGCCGTAGGTGGTCGAATACGTCGCGCGGATGTGTGGATCGAACTTGCGCAACAAAGCCGGCACGATCATCTGAGGAATGAGCCGATCCTCCATGAAGCCCAGCCCGGTCATCGTCCACTCCGGTGCAAAGTCGACCTGTCCGAGCTTGAAGTCCTGTTTCGTCGTGTCCTTCTGCGAGAAGAAGACTCGTGGAGGGATGGCATCGAGCAGCGCGTCATAGGTGTCCGACGGCATGAGGTTGGTGATCAGCAGATGGGCGGTCGGGTCGGTGTCAACAGGTGTGGACGCAATGGCGTGGGACACGTGCGCAGAGACTCGCTCCTCGTCGAATGTGTCACGGCCATATCGCCGCTCACGATGCTGCGCGTTCGACGCGAGCGTGGCCCGGAGCCTCTGGGCCTCGCGCTCCAGCACCTCCAAACGCTCCGCGAGATTGAGCGATTCGATTCTCGCGGTCACGCGCTCTTCGAGCTTCTCGTCTGCTTTCCGCTGGTCGTCTCGCCACTCGTGACGGAGCTGCGGGATCACACCACTTCGGAACAGCAGACGCTTCAGCAGGGAGGGGGCCGTGGGTGCTGGGGACGGCGCTGATTTCATGTGTAGATTTTCTCCCACGGTTGTCTCCGGCGGACAGCCGCGGCGCAAGATCTCGAAGCCCGTGAGAGAATCCTACGTTCCCATTGTCGGGCTTGGAGGTTTTGAGTTGGCTACTGCCGCGCAGACTTTGTCCCCCGTTGATCGGCTTACGACACCCTATGACCGCGAGCGTCTGGAAGATGTGGGGTTCCTCACTTGCATGACGCTGGTGTTGCTGGGAAACTATTCCCAGACCGGTCATTTCGGTGGGCCGCTGGCCTACACACCGTACAACGTCGCGACGCATCTGGCTGGACCGGCACTGGGCGGCCTTCGCTTCGACTACCGTCGTCCCAAACACCCATACAGTGACAAGTTCATGCTCGCGGGCGGGCACTGCATCCCGACCTGTTACGCGCTGTGGATGATCATGGGCCAGGCAATGGCCCGTCAGTACGTCGCCACCGGCGACAGGCGTTACTACGTGGATCCAGCGGTTGCGATGCTGCCAATCGATGCGTTGGGGTTCCGGCGCGGCGCGGGCGCCATGAAGACGCTGCTGCAAGAGCACGGCCTCGCCGATCATCCGCTGTTTGCCCAGGCCAAGGCGCGCGGCATCAAGGCGCTCGCCGGTCACGCGGAAAGCACCGACGTCACCAACGACGTCAACGGAGGTCCATCCGGCATCGGCATCGCCACGGCCGCCGGGAAGGCAGCGTTCTGGGATGCGGTCGGCGCGCCGATGGCGGTTCCCAAGGTGATCGCCTTTGAAGGCGAGTTCGCCATGACCGAAGGACACGCCCAGGAGCTCAAGACGCAGGCGGTTGCGTTGCAGGTCGGCAAGCGCCTGCGCGTGATGATCTCGGACAACAATGCCGGCATCGACGACTCGCTGCTTGGCGGTGTCGTCAACCGCAAGTACGAGGGCTACCGGCTGATCGATCAATGGACGTCATACGGATGGAATGTGTTCGTCGTTGACGATGGGAATGACTACGAACAGGTCGTGGCGGCGCTGAAGACATTGGAACACTGGGATCCGAAAGACCGCCGGCCGATGGTGATGATTGGCAAGACCACGAAGGGATATTGGCCCACCGCCGTTGACGGGAAGATCCCGGAATTCGGCGACCAGGTCGTCGGATATCCGAGCCATCCATACGCGATGAAGATGAATTCGGAGTACTTCCAGGCGCTCGCGAAGACATTCGAGCAGCGGTATGGAGTGCAGTTCGAAGGCATTCGTCAAGGAGCCGTCAAAGACTCGCGTGAGCGGCTCATTCAGTTTAAGACCAACATCGACGTGGCGATGTCGGTGCTCGACCGCGACGGCCTTGGTGATTGGCTCGCCGATCGCCTCGTCGAGATTGGCGATTCGCTCCGGGACGACCTGCCACTGCGGATCCCGGTGAACCAGGATCCGTTCTTGGACGAGCGTCTTCGGGTTGCGAACCTCCCCCTGGAACCACAAAAGGTGACAGCGGCAAACCCGGTCTCGGGTGCGACCAAAGACGTGCCGGTCACGTTGTTCCGGAAGGCCGGCGAGATCGCGGGCACGCGCCGCTGTATTTCCGAGATCGTCAAATGGATGAACTACGTCACCGGTAATCGTTTCTTGACGATCGCGGCCGATCTTTCGGAGTCGATCAATCTGGAGCACGGTAGTTTGTGGGGCCACTACGATCCGGAGACCAATCCGCTCGGCACCCGCATCAAGGCCGCGATTCAGGAAGCCGGAAACGCCTCGACGGCCATTGGCCTCGTGAGTCAAAACGCATCACTCGATCCCGACGCGTTCGCCGGCGTGTGGGCCATCAGCGGCACGTACGGAGCGTTCACGCCCTTGATGTACACACCGGCGCGTGTGTGGAGCCAACAAAACCAGGACAGCAAGTTCCGCATGGGCGTGCTGCACATCCTGGTGGGTCATTCGGGCCCGGAGACGGCTGCGGACGGGCGCACTCACTTTGGGATTTTCGCCCCACAGGTGTGGAAGCTATTCCCGCGCGGCCAGACAATTCACCTGAGCTTCTGGGACTACAACGACGTGGCGCCTGGTTACTTCGGCGCCGCCGAAATTGCAGCGCGTGATCCGAAGGTCGGGATCATCACCCTCGAGGTCGCTCGACCTGACTTCCCGGTCGCCGACCGCGCGACGTTTGCCGATACCGACGTGCGTGCGGCAGCAAAGGGCCTCTATCTGATTCGTGATTTTGCGCCGGGCCCGCGCCATGGCTACGTGATCACACAGGGTTCGAGCTCCACCGTCAATCTCGTGAGCGTGCTGCCAAAGCTGGACGCAGCCGGGATCAACGTGCGCGTCATTGCGGCCATCAGCGAGGAGTTGTTCGATCGCCAGCCCGAGGCGTATCGCAGATCAGTTCTGCCGCCTGACGCGTACTACGACCTCATGGTGGTCAGCACCGGCACGCGCCGCGTATGGCCTGTCCGCGACGTAGGGCCGCTGACCGACGAGTATTCGCTCACTTCGGACTGGGACAATCAGTGGCTGACCGGTGGGCTGGAGCCAGACGTCATCGCGGAAGCGCACTTGGACGCTTCGTCCATTCTTTCTGCGATCCAGCGCTTTGCCAAGGAACGCGATCAACGGTTGGGCCGCCAGCGGGAAATGTTGAGCACGCTGTAACGCCATAACGCGGAGGCTAAAGCCTCCGCGCTACGAATGTTCGCTGTTGTCGGATTGACGTATGTAGCGCGAGGGCTTTAGCCCCCGCGGCAGTTCGAACCGCAGCGATCCTCCAAATCGACGGCAGGTCAAATTCTTACAATCATTGCCGCGCCGGCTGAGTGAGAATGCTCACGAGAGATTCACCGTGCTGTTGCGACTCCGTGAGCGGAACGAATGGAAGTTCTTCGCGGTGCTGCCAAAGGCCGACCTCACACTCGCCGTCGGGTGGTGGGTCGTCCTGGTGCTGCGCGGAGTGCTGCCGGCGGTGTTTGCCGTGGCGATGGGCGCGCTCGTGGGTGCCGTGCAGCGCGGCGAAAGCCTGGCTGGCGCCCTGTCGCTTGTGGGCGTCGTGTTCGTCCTGCTACAGGTGCTCACTCCAGTCCATCAGGCGTTGGGTGCCAACCTCGGCGACCGCACCGCCGCATGGCTCTACGATCGGCTGACCGAGGCGTGCATACGCCCGCCGGGCATGGGTCACCTCGAAGACCCCGCGCTGACGAACGATCTGACAGTCGCTCGCGATTTCGACCTCGGCATGACCGGTCCGCCACTCTCGGTGTCCATGGACTTCATCGCGGGCGGCCTCGTCGAGCTGATCGGCGGCCTCACGTCTGCGATTGTGCTCGCGGCGTACGCGTGGTGGGCGCCGATCGTGCTCGGAGGTGCATGGCTCGCGACACATTGGCTGCTTCGCGAGAGCGCCGTGTGGCGCGACCGCAATACTCAGGAGGTGCGCGGCGCGCAGCGCGACGCCGATTATGCGTACCGTCTCGCCGTCGACCCACCCGCAAGCAAGGAATTACGGATGTTTGGCCTGGTGGGCTGGACGATCGATCGGTTCGTTGCCAGCCGGACTCGGCTGCACGAGCTGCAGTACCAGGCTACGAGGTTGCGCGAGCGACCCGTGGCGTGGAGCATGCTGCTCGTAATCAGCGCCAACGTCATCGTGTTCTGGTCGCTCGCGAGCGACGCCACGAACGGCCTACTCAGTCTCGGTGGGGTCGTCGTCTTTGCGCAGTGTGCGGTGGGGACCTCGATGATCGCGTTCGGCGGACTCAACTGGGCTCTCGACGGGTCGTCGGCGCCCGTGGCCGCGGTGCTGCGCCTCGAACCGTCGATGGGGCCGGCAGGTGCATTGCCATCGGGCGATCGCATTGCAGCCGGCGTACCGGCCCGCGAGATTCGTTTTCGCAATCTCACGTTCGCGTACCCGGGCGGCGCGCCCGTGCTCGACGGCTTCGACCTCACGATCCCGGCTGGATCGTCTCTCGCGATCGTCGGGCAGAACGGCGCCGGCAAAACCACGTTGGCAAAGCTTCTGTGCAGGCTGTACGACGCTCAAACTGGCGCGATTGAGATCGACGGCGTCGACCTGCGTACCTTCGACCTCGCCTCTTGGCGGTCTCGCCTGGCGGCGGTATTCCAGGACTTCATTCGCTTCGAGCTGCCGCTCCGCGACAACGTGGCTCCGGCGGGCGCACCAGATGCGATGATTCGCTCCGCGCTCGAGTCGGCCGGCGCGACTAACCTTTCCACCCTCGATACCGTGCTGGCGCGTGGTTACACGGACGGCACCGATCTCTCCGGCGGGCAGTGGCAGCGTGTCGCGTTGGCGCGCGCTCTATGCGCGGTGCAACTCGGCGCGGGCGTCGTACTCCTGGACGAGCCCACAGCGCAACTCGACGTCAGGGGCGAGGCCGAGATTTTCGACCGGATCCTCGCCGCAACACGGCACTGCACGACCATTCTCATCTCGCATCGCTTTTCGACTGTGCGCCACGCCGACCGCATCTGTGTGCTGGAACAGGGCCGCGTCATCGAGCTCGGTACCCACGAGGAACTGATGGCGCAGGGCGGCCGTTACCGGACCATGTTCGACCTTCAGGCCCAGCGCTTCGGTGGCTTGGAGGACGAAGAAGGGAAGGGCTATGACGTCCTTGTCTGAAAGCCGGCCCGTGCCCACGGTCAGTGACGAACTGCCGCCTGCGCTGTCCTCGATGTGGCGGCTCTGCAAACTTGGCTATCGCCACGAGCCGCGCCTCATGCTCGTGGCTTTCGTGTTGTCGCTGCTCGCGGCGTTGCCCGACGCACTGCTCGCGCTCTGGTTCAAGCTGCTCGGCGAGGGCGTGCTCGGGGGCGACAGGCGACTCGTCGCGACCGCGGCGATTGCACTCGGCGTGTCCGCTGCCGCCACGTGGTTCCTGCGCACGATCAGCACGCGCGTGCAACGACGATTCCGCGACCGAGTGACGATCGCACTCGAATCACACGTCGCGCGGCTTCAAGCATCGGTCGCAACCATTGCGCATCAAGAGCGACCCGACTATCTCGACCGGCTCGCCATGCTGCGAGATCAAGTATTCGTGCTCGATCACATGTACATGTCGGTGTTTTCGACCTGTGGGTGGATCCTGCGCCTCGGCATCACGGTGGCCCTGCTCGCTTCTATTCACCCTGCGCTCTTGCTCCTCACGCTGTTTGCTCTTCCAACAGTCTTCACCTCGACGTGGCGTCCCGCGGTTGAGCGCGCTGCGCAGGAACGCGGCGCCCAGGCCAATCGCCTTGCCCGGCATCTGTTCACGACTGCGACGACCGCCCCGCCTGGCAAAGAGGTGCGGATTACCGGAATTGGCAGTCAACTCGTACGCGACCGCAGGAGGGCGTGGGAACGGGGATACGCGCCGGTGTCGTCGGCCCGGTGGGGCTCCGCCGTATGGCACACCCTGGCGTGGGCGGTGTTCGGCGGCGCTTATGTGGGCGCAATTGCGTACGTCTCGTCGGGCCTCGCTTCGCCGCCTGGCGACGTGCTGCTAGTGCTCGCCGCGGGGTCGCGCCTCTCCGCGTACATCGGTGCCACCGTCGGCGAGATCGGATTCCTGCGGGGTTTCTGGATGGACGGATCCCGGCGCCTCGCGTGGCTCGAGGATTACGCGACATCACTGGCTGCGGCGGGCGACTTGCCCGTGCCTAACCGGTTGACTCGCGGCATCCGATTCGAGCACGTCTCGTTCGCATATCCCGGCACCGATCGGCTGGTGCTCGATGATGTGAATCTTGAACTGCCAGCCGGCACCGTCGTCGCCATCGTCGGTGAGAACGGCGCAGGGAAGACCACGCTCGTCAAGCTGCTCGCCAAGATGTACGAGCCCTTGTCTGGTTCCATTCTGGTAGACGACACCCCCCTTGCGCGCATGCCAGCAGACGAGTGGCGCTCGCGTCTCGCGGGAGCGTTCCAGGACTTCTTTCGCTTCGAGTTCCGGGCGCGACACACGGTGGGTGTCGGCGACATTCCGAGATTGGATGACAAGCCGGCCGTGACGACAGCGGTCGGGCGCGCCGGCGCCGACGACGTGATCGTTCGGCTGACGGCGGGGTTGGAAACACAGCTCGGGCCGACGTGGCCTGAGGGCGTTGAGGTCTCTTTCGGTCAGTGGCAGAAGCTTGCGCTGGCACGAGGATTCATGCGCGACCGTCCGCTGTTGCTTGTGCTCGACGAGCCAACCGCGGCACTCGATGCCGAAACAGAACACGCCTTGTTCGAGCGGTATGCGGCCGCTGCACATCGCCGTGACAAGAACGGCGCCGCAGAGGGTGTGATCGACCCTGATGACGAAGGGCGTGTGACGGTGCTCGTGTCGCATCGGTTTTCCACCGTACGCATGGCCGATCTGATCGTCGTGCTCGACGGCGCTCGTGTCGCGGAGGTGGGTACGCACGCGGCGCTGATGGCGAAGAACGGACAGTACGCCGAGCTCTATGGCATCCAGGCCGCGTCGTACCGTTGACGATGAGGCCGGTTGCGCCATCCGAGTCGAGTCTGAGAGAATCGGCCTCGTTGGGACTCTGGAGGAGCGCATGAAATCACGCCTGGCGATTGTGTGCGTCCTGCTGCTCGGCACGGTTGCAGGAGGACAGACAGCGAGCTGGATCGCGACGTGGGGTGCCGCGCCCCTTCCGCCTGCTCCAGCCGTGGGCCCGTTCCCCGGAACGCCAAGCTTCGCGAAGCAAACGATTCGCCAGGTGGTGCGGGTCAGTGCCGGCGGCACAAGGCTCCGCCTTCGCCTCACGAATGAGTACGGAACAAAGCCTCTCCTGATCGGCGCCGCGCGCGTGGCCCTCGCGTCGGCTGATGGCGCGGTGCAGCCATCAACCGACCGCTCCGTTACGTTCGCCGGCAAGACCTCAGTATCGGTCCCTGCCGGCGCGCCGCTGTTGAGCGACCCGATCGAGCTGGCCACCAAGGCGCTCTCGAGCCTTTCCATCAGCATCTATCTGCCTGAGGATACGGGGCCATGCACCTGTCACGCGACGGGCATGCAGACTGCCTTTGTCTCGGAGGTCGGAGACTTCACCGGCAAGGCATTCACGCCTGGTCGCACCATTGACGCCAGAGCTTTTCTGTCTGGCGTTGAAGTCGAGACACCGGTGCGAGCCAAGACTGTCGTCGTCCTCGGCGATTCCATCTCGGATGGCGTGGGATCGACCCCCAACGCCAACAAGCGCTGGCCCGATCTCCTCGCCGAGCGTCTTGCTGCCCGCGACCGCAACATTGCCTGGGGCGTCGTCAATCTTGGGATCAGTGGAAACCGTGTGCTGAATGACGGCGCGGGACAGAGCGCGCTCGCACGGTTCGACCGCGACGTTCTCGCCGTTCCCGGAGCGGCCTACGTGATTCTCTTCGAGGGTATTAACGACATCGGCATCTCGTACGGCCGATTCGAGGGTCCGCTGGCCGAGTTGTTCAAGAGTATGGCCACAGGGGACAAGGCCACCGCGGCGGCGATGATCGCGGGCTACCGGCAGATGATCGACCGCGCGCACGCGAAAGGGCTGAAGGTATACGGCGCGACCATTGCGCCCTACGGGGGAGCAGCCTACTACTCTGAGGAGGGCGAGGCGGTACGGCAGGCCGTCAATGCCTGGATTCGGACCGGCCATGCGTTTGACGCCGTGCTCGACTTCGACGCCGTCCTTCGCGATCCCGCAAAGCCGACGCAGATCACCGCCTCGATGCACAGCGGTGACCATCTCCACGGCAGCGATGCCGGATACGCGGCCTTAGCAACATCGATCGATCTGTCGCTGTTCAAGTAGATAGCGTGAGCCCGCGACCGCTCGCAAAGAGCTAATTCACATGTTCAACACAGACGCTGAACGCCTCGAGGTTAGAGAAGGCTTCATGTGCAAGTAGCGCCCAGGGCCGCGTGGCTCGCGGCCGCCACCTTCTTTGCCGTTGCGACCGTTCACTCGCAAGTCCCCTCCGCTGCGCCTTCGATCTCGTGGGCGCGGATACCGGCTGGCATGTTCCAGATGGGATGCGTGCCCGGCGACCCTCGGTGCGGTGTCGACGAACACCCTAGACACGCCGTGACCTTCAGCCGGCCGTTCGACATGATGACGACCGAGGTGACGGTGGGGATGTATCGGGCAGCCGGGCGTCGCGTGGACGCTCAGCCAGCGTGGAGCACGACACCAAACCATCCCGTCGTCATCATCACGTGGGATGACGCCCAGGCCTATTGCAAGACAGTGGGTGGCCGGTTGCCGAGCGAGGCGGAGTGGGAATATGCCGCTCGCGGAGGCCGGGACGGTGTGCTCTATCCGTGGGGCGACCAGGCTCCGGTTGACGAGGCTCATGCCGTCAACGGCGCAGCGTTCGAGGGAGATGCCGCGTGGCCCGTGGGTTCGTTCACGCCCAACAGCTACGGGTTGTACGACATGGCTGGAAATGTGTGGGAGTGGACGTCCGACTCGGGTGGAATGTACGTGTCTGATGCCGTCGCCGACCCGACGGGACCGGTGAATGGGAGAACCCGATTGGTTCGCGGTGGCTCGTATGGCGACGACCCAAGCAACCTGCGCCTCTCGAACAGGACTCCGAACGCGCCAACGAGTGTCAACGTCAACGTCGGGTTCCGGTGCGCCCGGGACGTCCCCCCTTGATTGCTGAGGAGACAAGGCACATGCGATCCATCGGTCCGCTTTTCATCGTTCTCTTCGCGCTCGTGCTGAGCATCCCACTGCCGGCGCAGCAGGCACAACCAGCTGCGCAGCCGCCGGCGGGTCCGGCATTCACACTCACGACGGTTGCGTGGCCCGATGGCGATGACATTCCGGTGAAGTACACGCAGGCGGTGCCGAATCCGGTTTCACCCGCCCTCGCGTGGACCAACGTGCCGGCTGGTACTCGCAGCTTCGTCCTGCACTTCCATGATCCGGACGTGTCGATCAACAAGACGACGAACACGCAGGTGCACTGGCTGGTGTGGGGGATTCCAGGAACGGCGACCGGCCTGGCGGAAGGTATGCCGCAAGGGCCCCAGCTTCCGGATGGCAGCCGTCAGGTGAGCGCTTCGGGGCAGGTGTATCGCGGGCCGGGCGCGCGGGCGGCAGGGCCGAGGCATCACTATACGTTGGAGCTCTATGCGCTCGACACGACGCTCGACGTTCCACACGGCACGAACGAACAGGACACCCGGGCCGCGGTGGTAGCCGCCATGAACGGCCACATCCTGGGTAAGGCGGTTTACGTGGGGCTCTTCAAGCGGCCGCAATAGCCGATGGGCGACTCCCAACAACTGTCGTTCGACCAACTCCCAACTCCCAAGAGAACGAGCAAACGATTGGAAGTTGGACAAGCGTCAGAAGTTGGGAGTTGGAGGTTGACAGATTTCTTCTCGGATAGAAGCCCCCCGCTCTACGGAGTCTTCGGATCCTTGAACAGGCCCGCGTACACGAGCGGCGCGTTTGTTTCCCACGGACGATAGTCGTTGCTGAAGTCGATCCGCTCTCCGAGCGGCGGATGGCTGGCGCGCCACCAGACGTAAAGCCTGCCCGGCCGCGGCACTCCCAGATTCTCTTGCTGCAGTTTGACGAAGGCTGTGGCCGCCGCGTGATTGTCGCGCGTGATTTCCAACCCAAAACGGTCGGCTTCGTGTTCGAAGGAACGCTGCACCGCGAGTGCTACAGGCGCGACGATAAGCGATGACGCACCGAATAGCAGCAGGATGAGCGGCAGCGAAGCGACATCGGCAAGCTCCCTGAAACCGAACCGGCGGCCGTACCGGTTAATGAGCCAGCCGACGACCAGATGGATCGCGTACAGCACGGCCATGATCAACGCGGAGGAGAACAGGATCAGTTTCCACACGTGCCCGAGCACGTAATGCCCCATCTCGTGGCCCATCACCACCAGCAGCTCAGGCTCGTCAAGCTTCGCAAGAATCGTGTCCCATAAGACGATCCGTTTCGTGCCGCCGAAACCGTTGACGTAGGCGTTGAGCGCCTTCGTGTCTTCGCTCTTGGCCACCTCAAAGACGCGGCTCCCCTCGATACCAGCCCGTTCGGCGAGCCGCAGGATGTTGGCCTCGAGCGCCTGGTTCTTCATCGGTCCGAACTTGTTGAAGAGCGGATCGATCCAGATCGGTTGAACCAGGGCCACGAGCACGATGAATGGAATCGCCAGAAGGCCTGTGTAGAGCCACCATCGTCGCGGGCTCTTCTTGAGCAAGAGATACGGCACCCATAAGAAAAGCACGCTCATCACGACGCCGACCATCAGACCTTTGGCTTCGTCGCCGGCCCACTTGCCGAATGTCTGGTTCGAGAGTCCGTACGCATGCTGGCGTACGAAACCCTGGTAGTACGAAAGCGGAAGATCGATGACGAACGATATGACGCTAAAAATCACGACATAGACGCCGATGACGAAGAACCACTTCTTCCCGATGGCTCGTGCCCATGAGCGAATACGCGCGGAGAAGCCGGTGAAGAGAAACAGCGCCGGGATGAGCAGACCCCAGATGTTCGTGATGACCCACAGTACGTTGCCGCTGCGATGGTAGGCCAGAGCCTGTTCGGTTGGTTCGGGGACCGGCACTCTGGCGGTTGACGCGGTCTGCGTCGCGGAGACGGGGGACTGGGGCGCGGCGACGGCTTGAGCAGAAACTGTTGTGGAGACTGCCAGGCACAGGACCGCGAGCGAAAGCGCGGTGCGCATGTCGGGAGATTCTATGGCGAAACCGGTCGCGATGATAGGCTAGCTGGAGGGGGCGTGAACATGAGACGAGGGCTCGTGCTCGGGACGTTGATTGGTGTTGGCGTGTTGTCGCTGGTCGTGTCGAGCCAGGCGCAGCAAGGGCCGTCGGCCAAGGCGATCCAAGCAACCAAAATCGAAAAGGTAAAGGACAACCTTTTCGTCATCACCGGATCAAACGCCGAGGACACGTCAGCCTTCAGTGGCGGCAACACGGCGGTGTTCATCACCGACGGGGGTGTCACGCTCGTTGACACGAAGCTGGCGGGCTGGGGCCCAACGATTCTCGAACGGATCAAGACGGTCACCAACAAGCCGGTCACCAGAATCATCAACACGCACACCCACGGCGATCACACCGGCAGCAATGAATTCTTCGGCGCCAGCGTCGAGAGCGTTGTCCACGAGAACACGAAGTCGAACATGGCGAAGATGGACGAGTTCAAAGGCGCCAAGGCTCAGTTCCTGCCGAAGCGCACGTACAAAGACAAGCTGACTCTTGGCTCTGGCAAGGATCAGATTGACCTTTACTACTTCGGCCGCGCCCATACGAACGGCGACACCTTCGTTGTGTTTCCGGCGCTGCGGACGATGCACGTGGGGGATGTCTTTGCGTGGAAGAGCCTGCCCTACGTGGACACCGGTAACGGCGGAAGCGTCGTCGAGCAGCCGAAGACGTTGGCGAAGGTTGTTGCCACCGTCAAGAACGTCGACACGATCATCAACGGTCACATTCCTGTGGGGACGTGGAACGACCTGAGGGAGTACGCGGACTTTACGAAGGACTTCGTCGCGTTCGCCGAGGGCTCGATGAAGGCGGGGAAGACCGTTGACCAGGCCGCCGCCGAGTTCAAGGTCGCGCCGAAGTACAAGGGCTACGTGGTCAGCATCAACCCGACGTTCGTGAACGCAAAGGGAAACGTGCAGATCGCGTACGACGAGTTGAAGAAGTAGAGACACCAGCGGCTCGCAAGACGTGTCTGCACCCTCACCTGATCTGGTCGTTCTTCACGAGCATCCCGAATGGCAGAAGCCGCTTTTTGCCGCTCTGCACCGTCGGGGCATCTCATTCGTGCCGTTCGATGTCACGCGCGCGGCGTTCAGCAATGTGGCGGCCGGTCCAACCAGCCTCCGCTCGCCTCTGGCGAGCTTCGGCTCGGCCGCGTCGGAGCCCGAAGGGCGAAGCCGGGAGGGACCGGCCCTACATGGCAAACCAGCCCTGCATCCGCTTTACTTCAATCAAGCCAGCCCCAGCGCGTATCTGCGCGGCAACACTCGCGCGGTTCCGCTCGCCCTCGCGTACATGCGTTCGCTCGAGCTGCTTGGAGCCCGTGTGCTGAACGGAGCCGACGTGTTCGCGCTGGAGTTGAGCAAGAGCGCGCAGGCGACCTTGTTGCAGACGCTCGGTATCGACTGCCCGCGCTCCATTACGTTCAACGACGTTTCCGCGTTGCGTGCATATGCTGACGAGGTGCAATGGCCGGCGCTGCTGAAGCCCGATCAGGGCGGAAGCGGCGCGCGCATCCAGGTGGTCGAGTCGCTGAGGCAAGTCGAGGAGATCTTCCGCCGCGATCCGTCGGTGTGGTTGCCCGACAATTTGTTCCTGCTGCAGGAATACCTGCCGCACGATCCCGAACAGGGCATCGTTCGGCTCGAGTTTCTCGGTGGTGAGCTCCTCTATGCGATGCGCGTCAAGACACACGGGCGCTTCAACCTGTGCCCGTCACCGGTGTGCAATCCCGATGAAGGCGCCGGCGTCTGCGAGATGCCAGTGGACGAGGTGGTGGAGCCGGTGCCCGTGGAGTTCTTTCCGTTTCCCGACGTGCCACGAGACGCAGTGACGACCGCGAAGCGCATCGTCCAAGCGGCGCGACTCGATGTCGGCGGCATCGAGTACCTGGAGACGTACGACGGCCGGCGAGTCTTCTACGACATCAACGCCAACTCGAACCTTCGGCCATCCGTCGCCGCCGCGTTCGGCTTCGACCCCTTCGAGCGAGTAGTGGATTTCTTGGTGAAGCACATACCGGTTGGTGCTTAGTGCTGGTTAGTGCTTAGTGCTTGGTTCTTTGTGCTTGGTCCGTCCTTGGTCCTCTAGTCCGGTCCCTGGTCCTCAGCACTTGGTCCTCCGGACGAAGGACCAAGCACCAAGGACGGACCAAGCACCAAGCACGGACCAAGCACTAGGCACTAAGCACCAAGCACCAGGTTCTACGTCGACGATCGAACGTACTTGTTGAACCAGGCGATCGTGCGCTTCCACGCCTCGTCGGCTGCGGCCTTGTTGTAGCGCATCGGTGTGGCGTCGTTGTTGAAGCCGTGAACGGCGCCGGGATAGATGTGACCTTCGTGCATTACGCCAGCCGCTTTCATCGCCGCATCGTAGGCGGGCCACCCGTCAACGAGCCGCTTGTCCTCGCTGCCGTGATGCACCAGAACGGCCGCCTTGATTTTCGGGACGTCTTCAACCGCCGGGGCGCCGCCATAAAACGGAACCGCAGCCGCGAGATCGGCGCCCATGCGCACTGCCAGCGAGTTCGCGATGCCGCCGCCGAAGCAGAAGCCCGTCACGCCGAGCTTGCCCGTGCTGTCGGGGCGCGACTTCAACCACACGGCCGCGGTGTACAGGTCTTCGCCCATCTTCGCGCGATCGACCTTGCCGAACAGCGCTCCGCCCTTCTCATCGTCACCGGGGTAGCCGCCGACCGAGGTCAGGCCGTCGGGCGCGAAGGCCATGAAGTTCTCGAGCGCAAAGCGACGGGCGACGTCTTCGATGTGAGGGTTCAGGCCGCGATTCTCGTGCACGACAAGAATGCTGGGCAACTTGTTGTTCCCGGCGGCGGCGGGCCGAACGAGGTAGCCCTTGATGCTTCCGTTGCCGTTCGGTGACGGCACCGTGGCATATTCCGTCTTCAGTCGCGCGTCCGTTGGTGCGACCTGCTGCGCCGCTGCATAGTTTGGCATCAGCTGGTCGACGATGGCCGCGGCCGCGACAGTCGAGACAGCCACCTTGTTCACACGGCTCATGAACGAACGGCGGTCGATGTGACCGTGAATATAGAGGTTGTAGGCTTCGATAGCCTCGGCAGGCACTTTCTGTATCGGCTGCTCCATGGCAGTAACTCCTCTCGCCCTTCGGCAGGGCTTAGGGCGACCCTGAGAACGTGAAAGGTCGCGGAACGTCGGGGATGAGGGCGGTTTCCCGCGGAGAATATCACGACGCAGTGCCTCAGTTCGTCGCGCTCCTCGGAAGAGGTGGCGGAGGTGACGGAGGCACGGGCACACACGGAGGAACGGAGACACGGAGAAAATCTCTTCCATATGAAGGGCTTGGAGGTCCTCGGCAACCCGAGCAGGAATTCAGACGTCTCAGGTAAGGCGGGGGCTTGAGCCCAGCTATGCGGGGGCTCAAGCCCCCGCACTACTACGTGAATGAGGAACGATGGATACAACCCTTCGCGCGCTCAATCGGTTCGGGCTCGGCGCTCGTAGGGGCGAGCGCCAGCGGATTACGGATGCCCGTGGTTGGCTGCGGGCACAGCTCGATGGCGGCGCCCCGACGCTGAGTGCGCCAGAAGGAGCCTCGCCCGGCGCCATCGGCGATGCGGTCCGCGGGCTACGGATGCTGGGGCAGGGCAGCCAGCAGGAGCGTCAGGCGGCCCGACGCCACCTCGTTGAGCTCGGTGCCGGCGAGGTCCGCCACACGCTGACTGCTCGCGTGACGAGCGATCGTCCCTTTGTTGAGCGCCTCGTGGCCTTCTGGTCAAACCATCTCTGTGTGTCGACTGCATCCAAGATCCTCGTCGCGCCCCTTGCAGGTACCTACGAGCGCGACGTCATCCGGCCGCACGTGCTGGGACGATTCGAGGACATGGTGCTTGCTTCGGCGAAGCATCCCGCGATGCTCGCGTACTTGGACAACTTCCAATCCATCGGCCCCGCTTCGCCAGGCGCCCGGCTCGGTCAGCGGAACAACGGATCACGGCGCGGATTGAACGAGAACTACGCACGCGAGCTGATGGAACTGCATACGCTCGGCGTCAATGGCGGCTATACCCAGCAGGACGTACAGGAGCTCGCGCGGATCTTGACGGGTTGGACGATCGACGGGCTTGGCGGCCCCGGCGGCTCCGGAGCGCGCAACCCCCAGCGAGGCCTCCAACCTCGCCAAGGGAGACAACGTGGCGGGCGGGGCAGGGCTCTCGCTTCGCCGTCGGTTGCCGGGAGCCCGATCGCGTTCGCCTTCCGGGACCTGCTGCACGAGCCCGGAAACAAGACGGTGATGAACGAACGCTACAACGAGGCCGGTGTCGCCGAGGGCGAGCGAGCGATCCGAGCGCTGTGTCGCCATTCGTCCACCGCGCAGTTTGTGGCGACGAAGCTCGTTGCGCACTTCGCGGGCGACGCGCCGCCGGCTGCAGCGGTCGAGCGCGTATCTCGTGCCTTTCGCTCCAGCGAGGGAGATTCTGAAAGTCGTCGCGCGTGCTCTTGTCGACGAACCGGAGGCATGGCGCGAAGAAGTGCGAAAGTTCCGGACACCGCAGGATTGGTTCGTCGCAGTGCTGAGAGCCGTTGGTGCAAACCAGGTCAGCCCCAACGCGCCGGTCGTCTTGCGCCAGCTTCGTCACCCGTTCTGGTCGCCGCCTTCACCAAAGGGCTTTGGCGACTCCATGCAGGAATGGGCGGACCCGGACTCGCTGTTGAACCGTGGAGAGCTCTCGCGGACGATTGCCCAAATCCCGGCTCTGAGTGCCCTCGAACCACGAGCCCTTCTCGAGGTGGTCGACGTACCCGCAGGGAATCCGTTGCACACCCTGCTCGCAGACAATTCGATTCCGGCCAGCGAGCGCGTGGCGCTTGCCATTGCCGGCCCGGCATTCCAGTGGAGGTGACGATGAACCGCCGCGCGTTCGTCAGGAACATGTGCTACGGCGGGATTGCCACGTTCGGCTTTCCGGTCGTCAGCTTCGCTCAAGTCAAAGAGGGCGGCCGCTTCGTGTTCGTGCTGCTGCGCGGGGCCCTCGACGGTCTTGCCGCAGTCGTACCGTATGGTGACCCTCAGTACCGCTCGCTGCGCGGATCGTTCGCGTTCGAGGAATCCGATCTCTCGCCGCTCGACGACACGTTCGGCTTGGCGCCGGGCCTCGCGCCGCTGCGCCCATTGTGGGATAGCAAGGAGCTCGCCGTTGTGCATGCGATGGCGATTCCTCATCGCACGCGCAGCCACTTCGATGGGCAGGCCGTGCTTGAGACCGGTCTCGACCGTCCCGTTGGATCGTCGGACGGATGGTTGAACCGCCTGCTGCAGGTGATGTCGGGGAGACGTGCGGGGATTGCGATTGCGGCTGGTATGCCGCTCTCGCTGACCGGTCGCTATGACGTCGAAACGTGGTCGCCCACGCAGCTTGGGACGGTTGATGACGCGTTCCTCGAGCGCCTCGCCGTGCTGTATCGCGCCGATCCGGCGCTCCACAACCGTTTCGAGGCCGCCCTGCAACAGCAGGATCTCGTCGGCGAGGAGCCCATGGCGGGCGGTCGCGCGCGGCGTGGAGGGATTACGCCACTCATGAAAGCCGCGGCTCGCATCCTGCGGCAGGATACAGGGCCGAATATCGCTGCTATGGAGTTCAGCGGGTGGGACACGCATGCCAACCAGGGCATGGTTGGCGGCGCGCTGGACCGCCTTCTCGGGCAACTCGCTGAAGGGCTCATCGCATTCCGTGAGGACATGGGCCCTGCCTGGGGAACCACCACAGTCGTCGTGATGACTGAGTTCGGACGCACGGCGCGTCCGAACGGCACGCGAGGAACCGATCATGGTACGGCGGGCGCGGGGTTGGTCATCGGCGCGCGCCTGGCTCGCGCCGCAGTCATCGCCGATTGGCCCGGACTTTCCGACAACGCGCTCTATGAAGGGCGTGACCTGAAGCCGACCGTCGACACTCGCGCTGTACTGAAAGCGGCCCTGGCTGGTACGTTCGATCTGATGCCGGCACAGATCGAACGCGTGTTTCCGGAGTCTGCCGGCGTGCGTGCCGTGTTCGGGCTGATGGGATGAGTCGGCGCGCTGACGTTCGATTCGGGCGCCGACGCACGCGGCAGGGCTGCAACGGGATGAGATCCCACGACACACTTTGGAGAGAGTCCCGGTTGCAGTTGGACTGACCACGCAGGTCGTCCTGTTAGAGACCCCTTCATTCAGGCGCCGGTTCGCGGGCTGGTTCTATGAGCAGCACCTCGGACCGAGCGGACCGAACCCTGGTGCGCACACCGCCGTGTGGTGGAAGGTGATGTGCCTCACCGGCGTCGACTATTTCTCGACGCTGGCCTACCAGCCGAGCATCGCGTTCCTTGCTGCCGGCACACTCTCGCCAATCGCCACGTTCATTCTCGTTACGCTGACTCTGTTTGGCGCGTTTCCGATGTACAGCCGCGTCGCAGATCTCAGCCCGTACGGCCAGGGCAGCATCCTGATCCTGGACAGCTGCTTCCCAGGTGGAAGGGCAAGGCGGTCGTTCTGTGTCTGCTGGGATTTGCGGCCACAGGATTCGTGATCACCGTCACGCTGTCGGCGGCGGATGGCGCCGCGCATCTGATTCGCAATCCGCTGGCGCCGTTGTGGCTGAACCAACCGATCACGGTGACCATCATCTTGCTGCTCGTTCTGGGCGTCGTGTTCTTGAAGGGCTTTGGCGACGCCATCGCACTCGCCGTCGTCATTGTGGTGGTGTACATGACCATCTACATTGGCGGCAGTTTGCGGCAGGCGTCTCCAAGATCCTGCTGGCGCAGTGACCTCTCAGAAGGTAACGGAGATGGCGGAGCGAACGGCATCACACGGAGGAACGGAGAAACGGAGGATCTCTTTCACGATCCTTTCCAAAAGAAACTCCGTTCCTCCGTTTCTCCGTGTAAAACCGTTCCCTCCGCCTCCTCCGTTGCCTACTGGTTCGGGGAGCCATGAAGCGCTCCCTCCGTTCCTGGTTGTGGCGCGTGCCGCTCGACGTAGAAGTCGATGAAGAGCTCGGCTTTCACCTCGAGATGCGCACGCGCGAGCTTGTCGAGCGTGGGATGGATCCAAAGGCTGCCCGAGAAATGGCGGCCAGCCGGCTTGGTGACGTCACGCGTGTCAAGCGCACGCTCGTCCAGATTGCGAGAAAGAGAGATCGTGAAATGCGCCTGATGCGCTCGATCGAAGAATTCAGAGACGACGTGAAGTTCGCACTGCGGCAGTTGAAGGCGTCGCCCGGCTTCACGCTGGTAGCGACGCTCACACTCGCGCTTGGCATCGGCGCCAATAGCGCGATGTTCGCACTCGCCGACGCGACACTCCTCCGCCCCCTTCCCTACCCGGCGTCAGATCGCCTCGTCTCGGTGTGGGAAACGACGGCGGAGGGGCCACGGGCGCCGGTATCGCCCCTCGACCTACACGACCTGAGCGAGCAGAATCGTACGTTCGACTCGATGGCCGCGGTTGGCCTCGGAGCAGGCGGCGGCCCCCTGCTGACTGCTCCCGATGGCACGGTGGAGAGCGCTGAACGACAGACAGTGACCGCGGCGTTCTTTGACGTCCTAGGCGTCACACCGCTCGCCGGACGGACGTTTCGATCGGTGGACGAGGGAGTGAGACCGACGGTCGTCGTGCTCGGCGAGGGGGTGTGGCGTAGACGTTTTGGCGGCGACGCGCGGATTGTTGGCCGCGATGTCCGTCTGAATGGCGAGCCGTTCACGGTCGTCGGCGTCGTCCCCGATGCCGTGCAGTTCACGCGGCCAGCCACGATCTGGACGCTGCTGCCGCAGTTCGATGCGGCAGCCGTCCCGCGCGGCGCGCGCTTCCTCGAAGTCGTCGGCCGGCTCAGGCCCGGCGCTACGCTGGAGGCCGCGCAAGCGGATCTGGCCGTCATCGCGGCCCGGCTCGCGGGGGACTATCCCGACAGCAACAAGGGTCGGGGCGTCATGGTCGAGCCCCTTCGCGACGGGCTCATGGGCCGTGACCTGCAGCTCACCGCTCTGTTCCTCCTGGGCGTCGTCGGTTCTGTGCTGCTTCTGTGCTGCGCCAACGTCGCCAATCTGCTGCTTTCTCGCGCCAGTTCCCGCGTCCGCGAGCTGGCCGTGCGATCGGCGCTGGGCGCTGGCAGGGCGCGCATCGTGGCGCAACTCCTGACTGAGAGCCTCGTGCTCGCAGCCATCGGCGGCGCGATCGGCATTGCCCTTGGCGCCGCGATTCTTGAGGCCGCGCCGGCACTGATCCCTCCCGGGCTCCTTCCGCCGGTCGTCATACTTGCGTTTAACGGCCGCGTCGCGTTGTTCGGCGCAGTGACGGCCTTCGCCGTGGGTGTGTTGTTTGGCTTGGTGCCGGCCTGGCAGGCCACGGGCGGATCGCTCGCTCGGGCCATGGAGTCGGGAGGTCGATCGGCCACCGGGAGCAGTGGCCGGCTGCGGAACCTGCTCGTCACAGGGGAAGTGGCCGCGGCCGTGCTGTTGCTGTGCGGTGCTGGCCTACTGCTGCGCACGATGCTCGTGCTCGTCGGCGCCGACACCGGGTACCGGGCGCGTCGACCGCGGCAGTGGCGTACCGCCGCTCCAGCGCTGGCGCGCGGCGCGCGTCGATCCGGTTGTGGCGTTTCGAACGAGTAGGCGGAGGAGGTAACGGAGGTGACGGAGAGAACGGCATCACACGGAGGAACGGAGAAACGGAGGATCTCTTTCAGGGTCTCTTCCAAATGAGCCTCCGTTCCTCCGTTGCTCCGTGTGAACCCGTTCCCTCCGCATCCTCCGTTACCTACTGGTGCAGGGACCGATGAAACGTTCACTCCGGTCGTGGCTCTGGCGGGTGCCGCTCGATCAGGAGGTCGACGAAGAGCTCGCCTTTCACCTCGAGATGCGCACGCGCGAGCTCGTCGAGCGCGGCATGGATCCGAAGGCCGCGCGAGACATGGCGGCCAGCGCGGCTGGGCGATGTCGCCCGAGCTCAAACGAACGCTGCGTTCACCTTGGGAGAAAGAGAGATCGCGAGATGCGCATGACGCAGATGGCTCGAGGAACTCCGCGACGACGTGACGTTCGCGATGCGGCAGCTCGAGACGCTCGCCCGGCTTCACGTTCGTCGCGGCGATGACGCTGGCGCTCGGCATCGGCGCCAACAGCGCCATGTTCGCGCTCGTCGACGCGACCTTGCTCCGTCCGCTTCCGTTCCGCGAGCCGGAGCGCCTCGTGATGATCTCCGGGAACGAACCGACACGTTGCTGCGCGGCGCAGGTCGCGCCGCTCAATCTTCTCGATTGGAACGACCGGAACCGCACGTTCGAGAACTGATCGCCGGGTTCATTCCCGGCGTCGGCGGCATGGTCATGAGCCGGCGCGGACGGCACTGCCGAAACCGTCTCTCGCCAGTGGGTCACCGCCGGGTTCTTCGACGTGCTCGGCGTCAAGCCGATTGCCGGTCGGACGTTTCTTCCGTCTGACGACACGCCGCAGCCCGAACGTCGTCGTGCTGAGCGAAGGGTTCTGGCGAACGCGTTTCGACGGCGATCCCAGCGGTGATCGGGCCGCGACATCCGGCTCGATGGGATGCCGTTCACGGTGGTCGGCGTCGTTCCGAAAGAGTGCTCAGTTGCTGGGTCCGAGCGAGCATCTGGGCGCTGATCGCCGATCTGACCTGGCGTCCACGCACTGCGGGAGTCCGCACTTCCTGCGAGCGATCGGACGCATGAAGCCCGGCGTCACGCTCGAGGCGCGCGAGCGCCGACATGACGGCCGTCGCCGACGGGCTGGCGCGAGAGTTCCCGGCGACGAACAAGGGGCGCGGCGTCACGCTCGAGCCGATGCACGATGCGCCTGATCGGCAGCGAGCTCCGCCTGACGTCGATGCTGTTCCTCGGCGTCGTCGGCTTCGTGCTGCTCATCTGCTGCGCCAACGTCGCCAATCTGCTGCTGGCGCGCGCGACGGTCCGCACGCGCGAGCTGGCGGTCCGGTCGGCGCTCGGCGCCGGCCGGCGACGCGTCATCCGCCAGCTCCTGACCGAAAGCCTCGTGCTCTCGACGATTGGCGGCGTACTGGGAGTGGGCGTCGGCGCGGCGATTCTGAACGTCGCGCCATCGGTGATTCCGCAGGGGCTGCTGCCCGCGGCCGTGACGCTCTCCTTCGACATGCGCGTGGTCGCGTTCTGCGCCGCGGCGGCGCTTCTCGTCGGGCTGCTGTTTGGCCTCGCTCCGGCGTGGCAGGCCACCAGACTTCCTCGTCGGCGCAGGTGATCGCCTCCGACAGCCGGACCGCGACCGGGCGCGGTGGACGAATCCGCGGCGTGCTCGTCGTCGGCGAGGTCGCGACCGCGGTGCTGCTGCTCTTCGGCGCCGGACTGCTGCTGCGCACCCTCATGGCGGTGGAGAACGTCGATCGCGGCTATCGTGCCGAGGGCGTGCTGACGATGATGGTCGACCCGCTGGGCTCGCAGATATCCGACACCAGCAGTCGCTGCATGCAGTTCTTCGACGCCGTCGAGCAGGAGGTCATGGCCGTCCCCGGCGTACGCAGCGTGGCGTGGACGAGCACGTTGCCGCTGGGTCCGTCCGACGCCGGCCCGTTCTTCTTCGAGATCGTCGGCGACCCGCCAGTGGACGAGAGCAAACGTCCGACGGCCGACTACCAGATCGTGAGCCCCGCGTACTTCCAGACGCTCGATCTTCCGGTCGTGGCCGGCCGCGGCTTCACCGACCGCGATACGCGCGACAGCGTCCCGGTCTGCATCGTGAACGAAGCGTTCGTTCGCGGCCACCTGCAGGGTCGATCGCCGATCGGCCTGCGCATAGCGCCCTCCGGCCGACGGCGACTCGCGGCAAGCGCCGCCGGTCGTGCGGGAGATCGTCGGCGTCGCCCGTCAGGTGAAGGGCCGGCCCGACGAAACCGAGGACCTCGTTCAGATCTACGTCCCGATGGCGCAGAACCTCGTGGACGACATCTACCTGGTCGTCCGGCCCGACGTCGGACGCGCTGAAGCGCTTGCGCCGTCCGGTCCGCGCGGCGATCGGTCGCGTCGACAAGGAGCAGCTGGTGAGCGTCAGGGGCGTGATGACGCTCGAGGACGTCGCGTGGGAAGCCACCGCGCGCCATCGGTTCCGGGCCGTGATGGTGATGACGTTCGCCGGGCTGGCGCTCCTGCTGGCGATGGTCGGCGTGTTCGGCATCCTCGCGTACTCCGTCCAGCAGCGCGTGCGCGAGTTCGGGGTGCGGAGGGCACTCGGCGCCACGACCGGCGACGTGCTCCGCCTCGTCGCTCGGGAGCGCCGTTCGCGTGATCGCGCCGGCGCCGTCATCGGGCTGATCGCTGGCGGCGCTTGCTCGTGCTCGTCTACCTCGCACGTGCTGTTCGGCGTGCAGCCGCTGGATCCGGTGACGTTCGCAGCCGTGACGATCGTGCTGGCGCTCACCGCGGCGATCGCGCTGCCGCTCCTGCGATGCGTGCTGCGCGGATCGATCCGGTGGAGGCGTTTCGTACGAGTAGGTGGGAGGAGGTAACGGAGGTGACGGAGGTTACGGTCACACACGGAGGAACGGAGAAACGGAGGATCTCTTTCAGAATCTCTTCCAAATGAAACTCCGTTCCTCTGTTGCTCCGTGTGAAACCGTTTCCTCCGTCCCCTCCGTTCTCTCTGTTCGCTCCCCTTCGTGGCCCGTGATAGCATTCGCGCGCTCGATACTCTCTATCCTCCGAGGCGCACACCATGACGTCACCGCGTTCCTTTACTGCGTGGGCTGTTGCGGCCCTGATAACGGTTTCAACCGGCCCAAGCTTTTCGCAGCAGGCCCAGCAGGCTCCCCCGCGCGACACAGGCCCCCAGGTGCTCGACGTGCAGGGTGGCAAGATTCGCGTGGTGACTGTCGCCGACGGCCTCTTCCACCCTTGGAGCCTCGCCTTCGTCGATGCCAGCACGCTCCTCGTTACGGAGAGGAACGGCGGGCTTCGGATCGTCCGTAACGGCGTGCTCGCCCCGAAGCCGATCTGGACCTCACCAACACCGGCAACACCGGCAACACCGGCCGGTCAGGGGAACGATCGCCTTCACTTCGTGGCCGTCCATCCCAACTTTGCGCAGAACCGAATGGTCTACGTCTCGTACCCCAAGCAGGGCGAGCGTGGAACGACGCTCGCCGTGGCGCGCGGGTACTTGAGGGGCGACACGCTCGGCGATGTTCAGGAAATCTTCGTCGCGGATGCCTGGGAAACGGGCGGCAACCTCGCAGGCCGCGTCTTTTTCGGCCCCGACGGGTCACTCTACGTGACCGTCGGCGACCGCGATCGGATTTGCTGCAACGGGTCCGATGACAACAGCCTTCGGATGAAGTCTCAAGCGCTCGACAATCACGTCGGCAAGACGCTGCGGCTGCGCGACGATGGCAGCGTGCCTCCGGACAATCCATTCGTAGGCCGAGCCGGAGCCAAGCCGGAAGTGTTCACCTACGGCCATCGTAACGGGTACGGCCTGGCGATTCATCCCGAGACGGGTCAGTTGTGGCAGGCCGAGATCGGCCCGATGGGTGGCGACGAGGTCAATATCCTGACACCAGGACACAACTACGGCTGGCCGCTGGTCTCGATGGGACGCAACTACACGGGTTCGCTGCCGTCCGACCAGCCATTTGCGCGGCCCGGCATGGACAACGCGCGGATGTTCTGGGTGCCCTCGATCAGCCCGTCGAGCATCATGTTCTACACAGGCGACAGGTTTCCGCGCTGGAAGAACAATCTGTTCGTCGGCGCGCTCACAACCCAGCAGCTGATTCGAGTCGCCTTCAACCAGCCGAACCAGGCCGAGCGCCGCGAAGGGCTGCTCATCCCGTTGCGCGTGCGCATCAGGGATGTGCAGCAGAGTCCCGACGGTTACATCTACGTCGTCACGGAGCGGGCCAATGGAGGGACCGTTGCCGATGGGACGGTCTTGAGGATTGAGCCAGTCGAGTGAGCGTGACTCAACTCCCAACGGCTGTCGCTCGACCAACCCCCAACTCCCAAGGCCCGCTAGCGAACACTTGGGAGTTGGACAAACGTCAGAGGTTGGGAATTGGAAGTTGACTCAGTGATGACCGGATGAGGCGTCGTTATTTCGGAGCGACGCGGTCAGCGAGCGTATCCGAGTGATACGCCGAGTTCTGACGCACCTCGAGCCAACCTTGCTGCCCACCGGATGCGCTCGCGGCACGGTCGGTTCCGAAGTCCAGCCACGAGTTGTAGCGATCGAGACTCAAGAACTGCCAATCTGCGCCCTCCAGGTGCGTGAGCGTCGTGTGGCTGATCGGGACCTTGGCAGACGGATCCGGTCGGTTCAAAATCTCGAGCAGTTGGGTTCGACGCCCCGGCGCCGCGCGGTGCACTCCGACGATATAGATCGAGGTCGCCGATCCTGTCATCAGCTTGGAAAACTCTGCCCATGAGGGTCCTGACACAAACGTGTCGTTGTGCCACGCTCGCGTTGGAGGAGCATTGGGCGGCGTAGGTGTGATAACGACCGTTGCCCGCGGACCTAGATGCTGAATGAGGCAGTAGTCCCAGTCGTCGCCTTCCTGGTGTCGCAACAGCAGAAAGTGACTGGCCAGCGGGTCCTTGGGATCCTGCTGCTGAAGCTCCGTTGCCACCGCAGCCGCTTGGCCGGCGAGCGCCTTCACGAACATGACGTGGTAGACATCGGTTGCGGCCGCTGGCCCAGTTTGCGCCTGACTGGCTGCTGCCGACGTGACGAGAATCGCGAAGGCGATCGCGACGGGTCGAACAAACTTCATGAAGTGCTCCTTGTAAGGGTTGACAACCTCTTACTAGGGCACGAGACGCCAGGTTTGTAAACAGAAATCCAGCTGAGGGCCGCCTCTCTCAAGCTCGGTCACGAACGTCCGCGCGTCAACCGCATCGACGAAGCGACGAGAACCCAAGTGAGAAGTGTCGCAAGAACGACAGATGCGATCTCGGGGCTCGTGGCTGTCTCTACCATGACCCGCTGGAACGATCCGTTCACTCTCTCAGACACGGTCTGAGCCGGCGGCGCGTTGAATGCGACGAACCCGCTCACCAATGTTGAGATCAACGCCAGGGCGGTCGCAACCATGCCCGGAACTGCCCGCTTCCATGGGAACGGAATCGCCTGCGGGTCCATCGCCTCGCGGCGCACGGCCTCCATGACTCCAGCGGCGAAACCAGACGAAGGGACAAGCGTTTCGTCTTCCGCTAGCCATCGATCGATGTCATCGGGTTCCATGAGGGTCTCCAGGTTCACGCGCGCCGAGCATGCGCGGCAGCTTTTTCCGAAGCATATCCCGCCCACGAGAGAGTCTGGCTTTCAGCGTGCCTTCCGGCAGGCTCAGGCTTCGCGCGGCCGTTGCCACGTCCATGCCGTGAAAGTAGAACAACACGAGCGAGTCTCGATACTTGGGCGGCAGTGAGTTGAGCGCACGCCGGATCACGCGCCGGCGCGACTCGTCTTCCATCTCATTCCTGGCGTTCTGCGGGTCGGTCGGTTCGTCGATTTCCTCGAGCGGCACGAGCCGCGCTGGAATCCGGTGGATTTCGGATCGATACAGATTCGTGGCCAGCGCAAACAACCAGGTCGAGAACGCCGCATCACGTCGCCATTTCGCGAGCCCGCGGAATACCCGGATGAAGGCCTCCTGAGCCATCTCCTCGGCTCGCCCCCGGTCACGGCAGAAACGGTAGGCGAGGTTGACCAGCGGGCCCTGCCAACGCTGCACGATCTCAGGGCGGTCTCATCGTCTGCGCGGCAGGCGTGGGTCTGATGATGTTCCTCAGTGCGGTGCACGGGCCTCCTTATCAAGTTGGCCTCATCCCACTGCTCGTCGGGACGGCAGTGTTCATCTACGGGCAATTCCTGGCGCCACGGGACTGAGAGTGGATGAGGTCGTTGCGAGCCCGGGCATTCGCGGTTACCTCATCAAAGATCGCCGGTAACTCAGGACGAAACGACGTGTAGAAGTTGCCGTTCGGTCAACCACGGCGGCGCAGGTCGAGCTCTACCGGACGCTTTTGATGCGTCCGGCAGAGCCACGAACCCGTAATCGGCTACTTGGACTTCGCCGCACCTACCTCGAGTGAATTCACCACGTCGCGTACGCCGGACTCCTTGGCTGTCATTTGACCGACGCGCTCCTTCTCAGACGCTGTGGGGACACGGCCAGTAATGGTGACGATTCCGTTGTTCGCGTCGAACTCGATGTTGAGTTCATTCCACGCCGGATCGAGCTCCACCATATTCCTCAACCGTGTCTCGATACCGCCGTCGAAATCGTCCGCAGTCAATTCGTGACCACCGGCCACGGTCACTTCGTTCGCCACTTGCGCGCGGTCAGCAACCGCCTGTTGCACGACGTCGCCCGCGCGCTGACGATCGACTTCCGACTGAACGGTGCCCGTGACGTGCACTACGCGATCCTTGGTGTCGTAGTCAGCATCCACGGCATCCAGCTTTGCCTGGTCGAGCGCCTTATTCGCCGCGTCCTCATAGTTGGGTTCGTTCCGGCCGCACGCAACCGAAGCCACCAGCAATCCCGCACTCAGCAGAGCTACTGTCTTGCTCATCGTTACCTCCTCCGATCACTCAACAGCAGTCTCTCGGAGCAAGCTCTGGACCACCTGTTGATATGCACGCGCTTGGAACATCTGAAGCACAGACGAGCTCGACGTGGGGATGGGTCGCATTTTGCTTCAGCAAACAACACGGAGGATTCGGTATGAGGAGTACATCACTCAAATTGATGAGCACGGTTGTTGTGGCCCTCGCTACCACTGCGCTCGCCGCCGCACAGCAGCCCGTCGTCGTCGTGCACGACGATGACATCACGATCCGAGGTTGCGTCGGCCGTGCTGTGCCAGGCTCGGCAGACGCGCAACAGATGCTGGTCTGGACACGCGGCGACATCATGCTGAGCAACGCGCTGTCCATTCGCGCGGGACAACCCGGTGCGGCCACGGACCGTGTCTTCTATTGGCTGGATAACAAGGAGGACTTGTCCAAGCACGTCGGACAAATGGTGGAAGTCAAAGGTGATCTTGGCGACTTCAAGAAGGGCGAGCTCGAGATCAAGCGCGACGGTGAGTTCACCGACATCGAGCTCGAACTCGGCGGCAAGACAGAGAAAGCCCGAGTACCCACCGCGTGGCTTGGAACCCACCGAGGCGAAGGAGAGTTCGACATTGTGTCACGCAAGATTGACGTTGACGATGTGAAGGTCCTCGGCCCGTGCACCGCCGTGCGATAACCAAATGCGCCCATCGAATGAGGAGATGCGATGCCGAACTTCAAGCCTGCTCGACATGTAATGACCCCTAATCCCGTATCGTGCGCGCCGGACACCACGGTGGATGAAGTCGCACGCCTCATGCTCGAAAACGATTGCGGGGAAATTCCCGTCATCGGTCCGTCGAATCGGCCGATTGGCGTGATCACTGATCGTGACATCGTGTGCCGCATCATTGCTCAGGGCAAGAATCCCGTCGGCTGGACGGCGAAGGCGTGCATGACTCAACCCGCGATCACCGTGGCCGCCGATGACCCGCTGGACGAGGTCGTCTCAGTCATGGAGAAACACAAGATCAGACGGGTGCCTGTTGTTGACGAGCTCGGGAGGTGTACCGGTATCGTCTCCCAGGCAGATGTCGCCCTATGTGCCCAGCCACGAGAGGTCGCTGAGTTGGTTCGAGCGATTTCCCGCGACGAGCCGTCTCAAGTGCTCGTCGATCGCCGCGCGATGTAATTGGCGCCCAGGGACTGAGAGGTGAGGCTCAGGCGCTGACGCTTCACCGCGCCGAGGAGGTGGCTTGCTTCTTGAAAACCACGTCCATAGCCGCCTGAGCGCACTTCTCGCCGTCCGCTCCCGAGACGCCCATCGCGCCTATGACCTGCCCATTGAGCACGATCGGAAGCGCGCCAGGTTGAGGGAAGTCCTCCATGAAAGTCGGAGCCAAATTCTCTCCACTTCGGACGATCTTGTTGGTCTCCGATGTGGGGCGCCGCCAGCGCAGCGCAGACTTCGCCTTGAGCAGTGCCGTATCGATGGCGTTCGCCGCTGCACCTTCCATGGCGTGCGACTCGATGACATTGCCGCCCCAATCCAGAATTGCCATCGCCACGATTTGCTTGTTCTGCTCGGCCCACGCGATACAGGCGTCAGCCATGGCGCGCGCGCCGGCGCTCGAGATCACTTTGACGTCTCTCGTCGCTTGAATTTGCGCCGCCGACGGATTGGCGGTGAGAGAAGCCGTGACCAATAGGGACAGTGAAAGCACGCCAGGCTGAATGCGCATGTGACTTCTCCCTCGCGGTTAGGCCGTTTCCTGGATCCCTGAGTGGGCGCCGTGACGGCGACTCGGCTACTCGACGATTGTGATTTGGGACGCCTGGACCTCGAACGGCTTGAACTCTCCCTTGCGCCCGTACTTGTCGGTGGCGGTCACGGTGAAGCGCACGATACCGACGGGCGCGTTTTGAGGTACGACCCACTTGGCAACCCAGAACTGGCGCTCGGGCTGCGCGGCCGTGGCGCGGTAGCGCATGGGGATGTCCACGTTCATACCACTCACGGTCACGTGAACGACGAGCGTCGCGGATTCCTCGCGAGCGCTGGTGGCCGGGTCCGCCACGAACATTCGAAAGCCGACCGGGTCTCCTCGCTTGAATCGGTTTCTGAGGATGCAGTTTTCAGGATGACCTGGAGGCTGGAACAGCGCGATGTCGCCGTAGACAATCAGCTTGCCCTGCCCTTGGGCTGGCGGTGCGGGGGTGCCTTGAGAAGCAGCGATCGAGCCCCTGTCGGCACCAGTAATGGCGACGATGGCTACGACCAAGACCGCCAGAGTTCCCGTTCGTCGCATGTCCCACCCCTCCCTCGAACGCGTGAATCGACCGCGCCAAATTCTAGTCGATTTCAAGTGTTCTGACTGCGATTGCGCGCAAGTTGATGTTCTTGAGAGTGACTATAATCCCGAATTCCACCAGGTTCACGAAGGGAGAGCCCGATGCTGCGTCAAAGAGGCCCCGTGATGACTAGACGACGCGGTTTCCTGGCCGCCGGCCTGGCCGCAGCCGCGACGCTGACGTTGGCCGGCGGGTTTCTCAACGTCGCGGCACAGGCGCCGAGCAACATCGTTCCCGGCACACCGACGATGACGGCGTCCGAGTTCGACGCGCTGTTCCAGGCGAACAACAACTGGGGCCGTTGGGGGAAGGACGATCGGCTTGGAACGGCCAACCTCATCACCGCCGCGAAGCGAAAGCAGGCGGCGGCGCTTGTGAGGGAAGGGCTATCCGTATCCATCGGCCACGACCTGAGCACCGAAGAGGCGGCGGACAACCCGAGCCCCCTGCGGCGCGTGATGGCGCCAAGCCTGAGGTCCGACACGCTGACGTTCAACTATCACGGTGGCTTCACGACGCACATCGACGCGTTGTGCCACTACCTGCACAAGGGCCTGCAGTACAACGGCGTCGCGCCTGGCGGAAGAGCGGAGACGGGCTGCGTGCCGGGCATCGAGCACGTCAAGAACGGCATCGTCACCCGCGGCATCCTGATCGACATCCCCCGTTTGAAGGGCCTGCCGTATCTAGAGCCAGGTGCACCGATCTATCGGGAGGACATCGAGGCATGGGAAAAGAAGACCGGCGTGAAGGTGGGCCCTGGTGACGCTCTCGTGCTCCGCACCGGACGCTGGGCGAGGCGCGCCACGCTGGGCGCCGAGCGGGCGCTGAACAACGCCGCAGGCTTTCACGTGTCAGTGGGTCCTTGGATCAAGGCGCGTGACGTTGCGATTGCCGGGGGCGACGTTTCAGTGGAGGTTCAGACCACGCCGCCGCTCGTCGAGGGCCTTGCCGGTCCCTTGCATACTCTGTTCATCACCGGGCTCGGCATGACGATCATCGACAACTTCGACACCGAAGCGCTGGCCGAGACGGCGGCGCGCCTGAAGCGGTGGGAATTCATGCTCGTCATCGCGCCGCTTCGCGTACCTGGCGGCACCGGCAGCCCGGTGAACCCGATCGCGGTGTTCTAGTCGTGCATGGCCCTGGAGGAACGCGTGCGGCGGGTGACGAGCCCGCGTCGTGAGGTGACGTCGAGGGTGGACCAACAAGCACACAAGACGATGCGACAGATCATCCTACCGCTCATCGTGGGATTGCTCGCGTCGTTCGGCTGTGAGGCGATTCCCGGACAGGACGTTCGCTACGAGCCGACACCCATGCCCGTCGTGCGTGCACTGCTGGAGCTGGCTGACGTAGGCCCGCAGGACCTTGTCTACGATCTCGGGTCCGGGGACGGGCGCATCCCGATCACCGCGGCACATGAGTTTGGTGCGCGAGGCGTGGGGATTGAGATCGATCCTGCCCTGGTGACACAGGCCCAACTGAAAGCTCGTGAAGCAGGTGTCGACGACAGGGTAGAGTTCAGGCTCGGCAACATGTATGCGGCGGACGTCCGGTCGGCCACCGTCGTGACTCTCTTCCTGCACCCGGGCCCGAACCTGAAGCTACGTGAGAAGCTGCGCTCGGAGTTGCCGGCAGGTTCACGGGTCGTGTCGTACGTGTGGGATATGGGTGGTTGGAAACCGACCGACGTTCGCCGTGTCGACGAGCATCGGATTTTCCTCTGGCGGATCCCGTCTCGTGCAGGCTGAACGCGCTGCCCTGGGTACTGGTCCACGCCGGTGACGGCGCATCAAGGACGACGAACGGACCAAGCACCCAGGCCAAGAAACGAAGGACCAGTTTATGGCTGCACGCGCGACAGTTGCTCGAGCAGCTTGCCTCGCGGACTATCCGCGGGAACAAACCGCTGAACGCGCTCACCTGCGAAGACCTCACCCGTGTAGATGTTGCCCTTCGAATCGACGGCGATCATGTGCAGTCCGTAGAACTGGCCGCCGCTGTCGCCCATACTGCCCATACGGCCCACTTCTTTGCCGTCCTCGCGGTTGAGGAAGTAGATATGGTTGTTCGTCAAGTCGGAGATGTAGAGGAACCGCTGCTGCTTGTCTGTCGAGAACGCCACGCCGCCAGTTGCGCCACCAACGCCGGTGTGCGGCGCAAGGATGAATTCCTTCAGGAACTTGCCCTCTTTCGTCGTGACGTGGATGCGGTTCGCGTTGCGATCGGCGGCGTAGACGAGGCCGTCGTTTGAGACGTTGAGCGTGAGGTGCCCTGCGAAGTCCTTGGGCATGGGGCCATTCGGCGTGTAGGCATGGTCCGCATCATTGATGCTGATCTGCGCCAGCGGTTTGCCATACGCGCCCCATCCCCGTTTGAATGCCAACGTGGTCAGGTCGAACACCAACACGCGTCCGGCGAGGTAGTTGTCAGCGACGTACATCTCGTTGTCGGCTTCGACGATCCGGATCTCCTCGAGGCCTCCTACGATCATCGGCGTGGACGGCGGATACTTGGCGCGATACGCGTCGCGCGCGGCGGCTGCCTTCGCCGCCACTTCGGGGCTCGGGGCGCCGCGCCCGCCAGGTTGCGCGATGAACCCTGAAACGGGGCCGGGGCCACCGCGGCCCGGAACGCGAGCGGCCGCGCCTCGCCCGCCACCACCGCCGCCGCCCTGCGTCTCGGGTACCCGAGCCACTTCGCCGACAAGCTTGCCGGACGGATCGTATTTGCGGACCGTGTCCTGTCCGATGTAGACGAACCCCTTACTGTCCACATCCATACCGTGGCCCTGCGGTGCGTCGAACGATCCGATGACATTGCCGTTCTTGTCGATGTGGATCATCGACGGCGGCCGTACGCAGCAATCGGCGATGGCCGGAGTGAGCTCTGCATGGAGCTCAATGTCAGTCAGGTCGTTCGGGCGGTTGAGCACCCAGACGTTGTCGTCCTTGTCAACGGCCAAGCCGGTGACGCCGCCCATCTTCCACTTGTTCGGCAGCGGCTTGGGCCAGTCGGGGTCGAATTTGTAACGGGGCGCCGTCTGCCCCTGCGCTCCAATGTGAGTAGGGGAGAACAGGAACGCGACACCGGCCAGCAGGGCGAGCATGGCCCCGATCTTCAAAAGAGCTTTCATCATGTGACGTCTCCGTCGGCAGTAGGTTCGGGTGGAGTCTAGTCCCCGACTATCTGGCCGGTCAATCAATTGCGCGGAGAGACAGGCACGCGAAATCGCCCTCCCCGAACGCGTGTCCCCCGGCGTGCGCGAGACTGGCGCGCGAATTCGACCACATTTGCGCGCGTCGTGCGCCACGCCCGCGCAGGAACGCCGTGAACTCCTGAGCGTTCCACGTTATCCTCCCAGGCAAGGAGGCACATCGTGATCTGGCCGCCGATGACGTGCCTCTCTCTACCGAGCCGCTTCGCGCGCCAATCTCACGCACCCTAGTGCCTGACCAACCAATCCGCTTCGACGACGGGGCTGCCTACGAACGATACATGGGGAAGTGGAGCCAGCTTGCAGGTGAAACCTTCCTCGACTGGCTTGCTCCAAAATCAGGTCTGCGATGGCTCGATGTTGGCTGCGGCAATGGCGCCTTTACCGAAATGCTCGTCGATCGGTGTGCGCCAGTCTCAGTACATGGGATAGATCCTTCTGAGGGGCAGCTCGCCTTTGCTCGCACGCGACCCGCGTCGCGTGTGGCGCAGTTTCGTCAGGGCGATGCAATGGCGCAGCCTTTTCCCGACGACACGTTCGACGTGGCCGTCATGCCCCTGGTGATTTTCTTCGTTCCCGACCCGGCCAAGGGTGTTGCCGAAATGGCGCGAGTGGTCTGTCCAGGCGGCATCGTCACAGCCTACGCGTGGGACATGTGTGGCGGTGGATTTCCCTACGAGACGTTGCAAGCTGAAATGCGTGCGCTGGGCGTTGCAGTTCCGGTGCCGCCAAGCCGTGACGCCTCTCGAATAGACGCCATGCGGGACTTGTGGACTGGCGCAGATCTGGAGGCCGTCGAAACCCGGGAGATCACCGTGCAACGGACGTTCGCCGATTTCGACGACTACTGGACGACCATCCTCGGGGGGCCGAGCGTTGGTCCACAACTCACGGCGATGGCGCCCGAGGATATCGCGCTTCTCAAAGCGCGGATGCGTGCGCTCCTGCCGGCGGACGCCACTGGCCGTATCACCTATAGTGCCCGGGCGAACGCAGTGAAAGGTCGCGTACCAAACGGCCGCGCTTTGACGTAGCCGCGATGCGCCCTCTCCGCGCTTCCGTGCCTCCGCATACGTGCAACTGAAATGAGCTTGAGCTACGGGGTGTCCCGCACGAGCAGAGTCGTTCTCGGGAAGGCCACTTTGCCGGCAATCGTGTCGATGATGTTGATCTGGCAGGTGTACGTGCCCGCGGTGAAGGCACTTGCCGGTACCTCGAACTGGAAAACCACCGCGCGACGCGACGGCTCGTCGATGGTCACCCGCTCGACCATCGGCGTCTCGAACACTTTCACGGCGCCACGGTAGAAGGCGAGGCTCGTCCGTAGCTGCGGGGCAGTATCAGTGACGGCGGGATCGTAGACCTCGTAGTAGAAATAGACCTTCTGCCCGCGATTCACCACACGCGTCAGGTTTGGCAGTAATTGAACGCCGTCGCGGACGAGCGGACTCTGGCTGCCGGCCTTTCCAGCCGGCTGAACCTGCGAGCTCAGGACGACGGAGCTGATCTTGAGGGTCGAGTCGCGAAGCTGCGGTACGAGAGTCGGCGCCTCGAATGATCCGATCGTGCCGTTCGTGTTCTCGCGTACGACGACTTTGACCGAGAACCGTCCAGAGGGCAGCGTCACGCCCGACTGATAGAGCACCTGTTTGCCGGCCAGCGTTGGCGCCGACGCCGCTGGAATCTCCAGCGTGTCCTTGATGCGGCCCACAGTCCGGCCCTGCTCGTCTCGCACTAAGCCGCGCACGTCGAGCGTGACCTTCGTTGCGCCGCTCGCCACCGGCACGGCGGATCCCGGAATCGCGAGGGCGATCGGGACGTAGAACCGATCCGCGGCCTGGCGGAACCAGCCCGTGCCGACGAGCACTGGCAGGTCCGTTGACGAGACGGCGGAGGCGAGTTGGTCCTCGAGCTGAGACTCCCGATCGCGAGAGTTCGTCCGCGCGAAGTCGCGCTCGGCGTAGTAACCCGAACGCGCCTCGACGCGGAGGCCCTTGCGCGCAAGGCGCACCTCAATCCGCCGGAAACGACCATCCTTGACCGTATTCGTGCTGCTGTAGCCGATCAGGTAGTACGCGGAAAGGTCGCGCGCGGCGCGGGCAAACGCGTCGCCGAAATCGTTCGAATCGGTGAACGCACGACCGCCGGTGTCGGCCGCCAGCGTCGTGAGCGTGTCTTGAGACTGCGTGTGCTCGCTGAACTGGCGCGCCACACCCTGCCCCGAGAAGAGCGCCACGCCCCGCCCACTCGCCTGACGTGCGTCGCCGCCAGGCACAATCGCCTGAAGTCCCCGCGTATCCACCGGATAGATCGCGACGTTGCCGCGTACGGCCGAGTTGATCGCGCTGCGCAGCTCGACTTGGTTATCCTCGCCGCTGCGCGACATCCCGGCGCTGAAATAGAGAACGGCCTTTTTCTGCTCGATTGGCGCGAGTGTGTCCGCGAGCGTCTTCAGTGCGCGAAGCCGCACGTCGTTGTTGAAGCTGTCGAAGCCGGTCTCGTCTGCGGACGTTGTGTCGCTCAACGCATTCGCTTCGTCGGTGGCGACCGTGGTGGCGATTGGCGGCGGCGTCGCTGTGCCTTCCGTGTAGCCGAGGCGATCGAGTGCCGCCTGGACAACCTCCCTGTCGCTCGTGAAGTCGGTCAGGAGCGTGAGTGTTGATCCGATTGTGGCGATCGCAACGAGATCGGAGGCGGCCATCGCCTCCTTCACGTACGTCTCCGCGGAATCGACTGCGCGCTGCACGTCTTCCGGTTCCATCGAGCTGACGTCGAAGAGGAGCACCAGCAGGCGGCGGCCGGCGAATGTGCCCGACGGCATCGGCTGCGCGGGTGTGGCCCTTGACGCACCGGCAGCCCGCTGAAGATCCTGTCGGAGGCGTGCGGCCACGTCGGAGAGCACGTCCACGTGCTCTGACCCCGGGGGCGGAGCGGTGGAAATCTCTTGAAACGTGAACGTTTCAATCTGTTGACGCCGGCCATCTTCGAGGACGGTGAAGTCGTTCGCGGTGAGCCCGCGCGTGACCGCGCCGGAAGCGTCGCGGACGACCACGTCCACGGTAACGAGCGACGTGCCCGCGCGGAAGACCGCCTGCGGCTGATCCTGCTGCGCGCCTGCGCGATTCTGCAAGAGGAGGACAACCACGAGGGCGGTCGTGACCGCCACCGTCCGCCCGACGAGTCGAATGGTGCGCCGTGTCATGGCTAGAAACGGAATCGTAGGTTCAGCTGCACGGAACGCATCGGCCTGACCGAGAACACCTGACCGAAGGTTGGCGAGTTGACATACGTGTCGATCGCTGCGTAGTTCGCTAGGTTCAGCAGATTGCTGGCGCGGATCTGAATGGTGACGGCGCGCGTGCCGCCAAACGTGACGTCGCGCGAGACCTGCGCGTCGAGTTGCCGGGTGCCAGGCCCGATGATGATGTTCCGCGGGGACGTGCCGAAAAACCCGGCCGTTGGCACCGAGAAGGCCGCAGTATCGAAGAACCTGTCGATCGTCGGATCGGCGAGCTGTACCGGCGCGCCAGTGTAGTTCGCACGGAGCGCGCCGTTGATGCCCTGTGAGACGTCTCTCGATGCGCCCTGCACCCGCGGCGTCAACGGGGTCCCCGCTTCGCCAAGGAAGCTCGTCGTGACGCGCCAGTTCTCGAGTGCCATGGCCCAGCGTCCGCCGTTGTTCAACCAGCGACGGTTGGGGCCAAACGGCAGGTCAACCTGCAGGTTCGCTTGCAGCCGATGGCGGCGGTCGAAGTTGGAAAGACCCCACTCGGCATTCAAGTCCTGATCGTCTTGTGCGACCACTCCAGAACTGCCACCGCCACCACCGCCAATCGACGGCGCATTGTCGCGCGACTTCGCGAGCGTGTAGGTGACGCCTCCACCGAGACCGCGCACCTGGCGACGCTGCAGGCGGAACGTCGCCGAGTTCAGCACGGAGGATCCTTCCGACGTCTGCCAGATGAATGGCTGCACGCCCTCGATGCGCAGGCCGTCGGGACCACGATTGGGCGCGCGAATGATGTCGAGGCTTGCGCCCATGGTCCGCGTGTATCCAGCGCCCGCGTTCCACACCTGGCGGAAGTTGCGGGCGATGTCAACATTCCACGTTTGCACCCGGCCGAGCGCGTAGTCCTTCTCGGCGCCGTAGTTGTTGGTCGTTTCGGACGGAGGCGGTGCAGCGAGCGCGTCCTCGAGCATGAGCACCCGATCGAGCGCGCCAATGTTCGTGTTGGTGACGGCGAAGGGTGGCTGCGACGCGAGGTTGCGCGCAATCGCCGCATACGAGCCCGAGTTGTAGCTGACGCCGTAGCCCCCACGCACCACGATCCCGTTGTGCCTCCACGCGGCGCCGACGCGCGGCGCGAGATTGTTGGTGTCGGTTACGAGGAGGCTGGCGGGAAACTCGCCCGTGAACGGCGCGGTCCCTCCGGCCAACACCGGAACGGCGGCGGAGAAGTCCGGCGTCACGTCGAGATTGACCACATGGCCGGAGGACTCTGTGAATGGCCACAGGAGCTCGTACCGCAGGCCGAGATTCAACGTGAGGCTGGAGCTTACGCGCCAATCGTCCTGCACGAAGAGGCTCGTCGAACGAGCGGTGAATGCAACGTCGCCAGGGCCGGACTGCAGTGAGGCTTGCGCGGGATGGCCCAGCAGAAAGTCGGCGAAATCCGCGCCCGTGGCGCGGCCGGTATCGCCTGTCGTATAGAGACCCGTGAACACGAAGCTCCCGGCGGCGTTCGCTTCGGTATGGCTGCTCGATCGATCCAGTCGCATATCGCCGCCAACGCGGAACATGTGCCGCGAGACAGGGTGCGACCATGTGTACCCAGCCGAGATCCGACGATCCCCGCGTTCGGATGGCGTTACGTCGCGAAGGCTCGTGATGCTGCTGAAGGATAGTGTTGGGACGCCCCAGCCGAAGGGATCGCTGCCGACGCCGAGAATGCCGGCGTTGCCCGCGACGTTTTCGACCCCTGCAAAACGGTTCATCGTTGCGCTGCTCGAGCGTGAGAAGTTGAGGTTGAGCGCGTGCAGATTCCTCCCTCGCGCGATGTTCAGCGAGACCGGCACGCCAAGGTTCGTCGAGGCGACCTGACCTCCAAGCGTCGAGAACACATTCGCCTGGTCGCCGTCGTTGCGCCGATACTGCAACTGCGCCGTCATTATGACGTTCGTGCCGCGTCGGAGTTGCTGACCACGTCCGCCGCCGCGCCCTGGGCCGCCGGCTCCACCGGCTCCACCGCCTCCGCGTCCGCCGAACCGGCCGGCTGGCCCCGCCGTGTTTGGCGTGAAGTTATGCGTGAGCCTGAGGTTCACCGCGTCGTTTGTCGAAGCCGTCGTGATCGAGTGGTGATAGTTGCGGGTCGTGCCGTCGAGATTCGGCAGCGGGATGAACCGCATCAAGTCCAGCGTCTGGGAACTGATATCCGACTGTGGAATCTGGTTGCCCGGAAAGGGAAGCCCGGTGGCAGGGTTGAGGAGGGGAGTCGAGAGCGAAGAGAAGTCGCCGGCGCGCATTGCGGCCGATGGCACTGTCGCGTACTGGTCGAAGAGGCTGCTTCCGCGCGACCCGTTGTAGCCGAAAGTGAAATTGGTTCGGGTGGTGCCGTTGTAGACGTGCGGAATCTTCAGCGGTCCGCCGAGCGTCGTCCCGAAAGACTGTCGCATGTACGGCGTCTCCGTCGTCGGCGCGTCGCTGCGCAGTCGATACGGTGCCGCGTCGAGCATCGACCCGCCGAATGTGTAGTCGGCGGTGGTGACGATTCGCTGTTGTGCGCCGCCGCGGCCGCCTATGAAGAAGCCGCCGCGTCCGCCAGGGCCGCCGCCTTCGCCTTGGAATCCTCCGATGGGGAATGGAGCCTGACCACCTGGGCCAGCGCCGATCGCCGCGAGCACCGCTGGCACGTCTATGTTGCCAATCGGGAAGTCGCCGCGTGCCAGGGCATCGAGTCGGTCGTTCAGCTGCCCGCGATCGACACGCGCCGTGTTGCCGTTGACGGCGATCGCATCCGCCGACGCTTCCGAACCAAAGCCAGGCGGGAGAAGGGGTGGCCCCGTATCAGCGTCGATGTCGGAGGGCTGGGCCGCGGCGGCAGACTCTTCGGGACGCACGGCAAGTGTCTGAAACCGTGGGAGAGCAGGTCCAGCCGCGCCACCGGCGCCTCGTCCTCCGCGCCCCAGTCCTCCGCGGCGTCCTGAGCCCTGATCGCCTTCCGGCTGTGACTGCGCCTGTTGATCGGGGGCTCCCCCGGCGCCGGTCTGTGGGATCTCCCGGGGAGCGAGTGTCATAGTGAGGTCGATCGTCGGCTCGCACGCTGACGGCTCGAGGGACACTTCACGAGCGAGGCGCCCGAATCCGGTGAGCTCGGCGCCAACCTCGTACGTGCCAGGTGGGGCAGTCAGGCGATAGCTGCCATCAACACCTGTAGACGTCACAGCCTGAACAGCGTCTCCTTGTTTCAGCGTGATGGAAACACCTGGGAGCGCCATGCCCGCGCCCGAGACGCGGCCAGTCACGCGGCACGCCGAATCGGCTGCAACGTTAGTGGCGGTTGGCTGTTGAGCCCCGAGACCTCTCAACGCGGCGGCGAACAGGGCAATGCCCACGGCCAGCGTACGGACGCTAGTCATCGTCACCATGTACCAGTTATCGTCACCATGTATACGTTGGACGCGCGGCGCCTGGATTACGTTGGTCTGTGACAAAACCGTGGCAAGAGGCAACGGAGGGGGCGGAGGGAACGGGATCACACGGAGCAACGGAGGAACGGCGTTTCATGTGGACAAGTATCTCCGTTTCTCCGTTGCTCCGTGTGATCCCGTTCCCTCCGCCCCCTCCGTTACCTCCGCCACGCCCTCCGTACCTCATATAATCAGCCCGCACTGAACTAGCGCCGCATCACGGCTCGCGTGTATCGGCGCTTCGCACGCTCCATATGCCGCTACCTCTTCACTGGCGAATGTCCCGCCGCGAGCTGCTCAATCGCGGCGCTCTCGTCCTGTGCTCGGCCGCCTTACCGTCGATCAGGCTACGAGCGCAAGCCGTCAGTCCGCTGATGGCAACGCTCAGCGCCTATATGGCCGGTGCGAAAGACCGCGCGCTGCCGCCTGAAGTCGTCGAGAAGGCAAAGCATCACATTCTCGACACTTTTGCGGCGATGGTCTCCGGCTCCGAGCTGCCGCCGGGCCGGGCCGCTTTGACGTTTGCGCGGGCTCAGGCTGGCCGTGCGGTCTCCACGGTCGTGGGCTCGAGCATCTTGACCGGGCCGATGGACGCCGCGCTCGCCAACGGGGTTCTCGCCCATTCAGATGAAACAGACGACTCACACGGCCCGTCGCAGTCGCATCCTGGCGCCTCGATCGTGCCTTCGGCCCTTGCGCTCGGAGAGGAGTTGGGCGCGAGCGGCGAACACTATCTGCGCGCCGTAACGCTCGGTTACGACGTGGGTACCCGACTCACGATGGCGCTCGGCGGCCCGATGTTCAGAGACGAGACTCGTCGCAGCACTCACGCGTTCTCGGGAAACTTCGGATCCGCGGCGGCCGCCGGATGCATAGCGGCGTTCACCGCACAGCAGATGCGCTGGCTTCTGGATTATGCGTCGCAGCAGACGTCAGGATACGCGGTATGGGGCCGGGATACGGACCACATCGAAAAGGGTTTCGTCTTCGGCGGCATGCCGGCGCGGAACGGCGTGACGGCAGCTCTGCTCGTTCGCTCGGGCTGGAACGGCGTGGACGATGTGTTCTCCGGCGATGATAACTTCTTTCAGGTCAACGCTCCCAAAGGCAATCCGGCCGTGCTGATCGATAAGCTTGGAGAGCAATACGAAGTCGTCAACACTGATATCAAGAAGTGGACTGTCGGCACGCCGATCCAGGCGCCGCTCGACGCGATCGAAAACCTTCAGAAAAAGCGCTCGTTTGGTGCCGATGACGTGAAGAGCGTCGTCGTTCGCCTGGCACCAACCGTCGGCAGCGTGGTGGACAACCGCGATATTCCGGACATCTGCCTTCAGCACATGGTTGCGGTGATGCTCCTCGACAAGACCGCTTCGTTCCGCGCCGCGCACGACAAGGCACGCATGCAGGACGCCGCGGTGCGTCGGCAGCGGAGCAAAGTGAAGTACGTACCGGATCCTGCGCTCGCGCGTCTGCTACCGGCACGAGTGGCGATCGTCGAGGTCACGCTCAATGACGGCACCGAGCTCTCTGATCGTGTGGAGGCAGTTCGAGGGACCGTGCGCAACCCGATGCCGCGCGGCGAGGTCGTCGACAAGGCCAGGGACCTAGTTGCCCCAGTGCTCGGGACGGGAACGGCGCAGAAGTTGATCGACGCGCTGCTCGGGATCGAGACTGTCAAGGACATCCGGACGCTTCGGCCGCTATTGCAGAAGTCGTGACCTGTCGGCCGAGCGACGTTTGCACGCGATCACGGGTTCGGGTGACATCGGAGGTTTCTCAAGTAGACTGGTCCCCTCTCGCCACTAGCTCCCACGTCATTGCAACTTAGGAGGACCCGATGCGCTCACGAATGCGGCTGGCATTTCTATTCACTGCGGCCCTGATTACCTTGGCGGTCGCCCTCGGAGGCACGGCGTTCGCTCAATCGGTCGGCACGTGGAAGCTCAACCTGGCGAAATCGAAGTATCAGCAAGGTCAGGCACCAAAGAGCACCACGCTCGTGTATGAAGCGGCCGGTCAAGGGATCAAGGTCACCGTCGACACGGTGCAGGCAGACGGTGCTAAGGTTCACTATGCCTACGCAGCGAACTATGACGGGAAGGACAATCCTGTCGTCGGCAATCCGAACGCCGACATGGCGTCTCGCACGCGGGTCGACGCCACAACGACAAAGCTGGTCAACAAGAAGGGCGGGAAGGTCTTGAGCAACGTGACCCTCCTCACGTCCGGCGATGGAAAGACGCTGACGATCACGACTACAGGCGTGGATGCCCAGGGGCGTAACGTCGATAGCGTCGCGGTCTACGACAAGCAGTAAGACGAGTTCGCCGATGTGGAATTCTCTTTCACGGCCACAAACGGTTCCCAGACGCGCGTTTGCGACACTCGGTGCAGTCGCGCTGCTCGTCGTTGCCGCAGCGCCTGCACACGCGCAGGCGTTTGCTGATCTCAAGAGCGCGCTCGTGGATTACTCCAAGGCTGACACCGAGCCGCGTAAGGCCTGCGACGCTCTCGGCAAGTTCAAGTCCAAGGACCTCGCCCAGATCGCGGCGGCGGTGATGCCGGCCGATGCCGCTGCCCCGGCCCACTGCCGGGTCACGGGCCTGCTCTCGCCCGAAGTGGCTTTCGAAGTGAGCCTCCCCGCCAAGTGGAACGGCCGCTTCTACATGATTGGCAACGGCGGCCACGCGGGTGACGCACTCGACGATCCAGGCCGCGTGGCGCAGCGTAACGCGGCGCTGAAGCTGGGCTTCGCGTTTGCCCAGACGAATACGGGCCACGACGCGCGCAAGGAGCCGCAAGCCACCTTCGTGTTGAGCAATCCGCAGAAGGCGATCGACTACGCCTATCGGGCGGTGCATCTCACGGCCACGACGACGAAGGAGATCACGTCGGACTACTACGGCAAACCAGTCTCGCGCGCCTATTGGAACTCGTGCTCGAACGGTGGGCGCCAAGGCTTGATCGAGGCGCAGCGCTATCCCGACGACTTCGATGGGATCGTCGCAAACGCGCCGTGGGTCGATCAGACTGGCTTCACCATCGGCGCGATGTGGAACCAGCGCGCACTCTCTGAGGCGCCGGTCACGCCGCCGAAACTGGCGCTCGTGGCCGACAAGGTGATGGCGAAGTGCGATGCGATCGATGGGCTCAAGGACGGCCTGATCGACGACCCGCGCAAGTGCACCTTCGATCCGGTGCGCGACGTCCCGGCGTGCAGCCAGGGCACCGACGCGGCGGACTGTCTCACGCCGGCTCAGGCGACGGCCATCGGCAAGGTTTACGGCGGTGTCGTGAGCAACGGCAAACCCTACTTCCCAGGCTTCATGCCGGGTAGCGAAGCCGTGACGGCCGGCCTCTTTGGTGGGGGTACGGGCAGCGGCTGGATGAACGTGATCGTTGCGTCGCAACCTGACGCGAAGCCGGCCGACTTCCAGCTCGCCGAGGGCACGATGAAGTACCTGGTGTTTGCGCCGCCGAAGGCGGACTACGACTACAAGACCTTCGACTTCGACCGTGACATTCCGCTGCTGGACGCCTGGGGCAAGAAGGCCAATGCCAACAATCCAGACCTCTCGAAGTTCCGGAAGCAGGGCGGTAAGCTGCTCATGACGTATGGCTGGGCCGACTCGATTTTGCAGCCGATGATGGGCGTGAACTACTACGAGCAGGCTGTGGCCAAGAACGGCCCCCAGACGCCGGAGTTCTTTCGCCTGTTCATGGTGCCTGGCATGGCGCACTGCGGCGGAGGCATTGGTCCCGACCGCCACGACGCGGTAACGGCGATCATCAACTGGGTCGAGAAGGGGCAGGCGCCGAGTTCGATCGTGGCGAGCAAAGTCGTCAACAACCAGGTCGTGCGCACGCGGCCTCTGTGCGCGTACCCGCAGGTGGCGCGCTATACGGGCCAGGGCAGCATCGACGACGCCGCCAACTTCCGGTGCGTGGCGCCTTAGAGACACCGGAGATTGCGGAGGCAACGGGATCACACGGAGGAACGGAGCAACGGGGCTTAACGGAGTAAACCCAATTGATCTCTGTTAGTCTCCGTTTCTCCGTTCCTCCGTGTGATCCCGTTGCCTCCGTAACCTCCGGTGCCTGCGTTCGCTCAGTCGCTCAATCGCTCAATCAATCTTGATACGGCGCCTGAACTGTTGATTCTCGTTGCAGATGAACTCGATCAGTTCCTCGTCCGCGAGAAAGCGCTGATCGACGCGGACGGTCCACGGCTTCGTGTACGCCTTTGGGTCATCGAGCGTCAGATCGATTTGCAAGTGGCCATAGGCGGGGCGGCGGATACGCTCCGTAAATTTCGCCTGTTGACTGTACGGGCTGCCGTTGACGTCCATCCACCCGTCGTAGGGACTGTCTTCCGCGCCGCGTAAGTTGTTCGTCTCGACAACGAGCGTGTCACCCTCCCAGCGGCCGACCGAGTAGCCATACCACCAAGGCTGCGGCTCGCCTTGCGGCGGGAGCTTCCGCCCATCCATATAGATGTGCCGCAATCCGTAGTTGGCTTCGTACTCGATGAGAATCACCGTCGGCGTCTGAATGATCTTGCGCGGCTGCGGCTGCTGATGAAACTGCAGGAATCCCATCGGCATGCACATGGCGTCGGGATTGTCTTTGGCCTTGTTGACGTCGAATCGCTGTTTCCTGATTTCGGTGGCCCACGGCGTGTAGGGCAGCCCACCAGGCATGTTGCCGCCGGCCTCGAAGAAGGTGGCGACCGGCGGGCCACTTGGATCGAACGGGAATCGATCGGTCGTCGGTTCAAGCGAGACGCCTCCGCGCCCGCCCGCGAACGCCGCGTTCGTGTCTCCTGGCGCGGCGGCACCGCGTCCAGCCTGTGCACCTCCGGCCGTCGCCGGCGCGCTTGGCGCTCCCGCCGTGGCTCCGGCGCCTCCTTGGCCTCCGCGCCCGCCTCGTCCCTCCTGCGGCGGGCCGCTATTGGCGCGCATCCACATGCCAGACAGGTCGGGTTTCCCGTCCGCCGTGCGTGGCGTCGGCGCGTCCACGCGAACCTTGCCTTGCGCGTCGCGGGGAACGGTCGGGTCCGGAATCTTGGGCCATTGTGCCGCCAGCGTTACGGAAAAGACCGCGACGGCCGCAATCACGATGGAAACTGTTCTCTTCATCTCGACTCTCATGTCCGATCTCATGTCCGAACCACTCTTCAACCTGAGCGGCGAATCCCCTTCGGGGCGTTCCCAGGCTCGACTTCATGGTAATACGACGTCGAGTCCCTTCCATTTCCCGTCTCAAGGAGGCCGGCTCCCTACCGCTTGACAGGCTTGCCGTAGACCTCGATGCGGCCGACGTTGATGTATCCCCCTGGACCGTGTCCACTGCCAGGCATGAGATCCGCGAAGCCGACCTCGTCCACCCTGCTGAGGTCTGGATGGTCCACCCAGGTGCCGACGGCCACTACACGCGCGATGTCGAGCTTGAGCCAGCGAAGGTCGGCCACCGAGATGTCGCTCTCGTTGAAATCACCTTCCGGGCCCGAGGCGATGTTTCCGACCAGCCACGTGCCATCAGCGAGCTTCAGGATGGGCCTCGCCTCGTGGAAGCCCGATGTCCTGATCACCCAGCGGATCTTCGCCAATGCCCCGGTCAGATCGACGAAGTTGCTTCGATCGCGCAGCGAAGCCGCGCTGGGAGACGTGGTCGTGCCCGTCCACAGGTTTCGCGGCGTCACGTCGCTTTGCGCTCGTCCTGCGACCAGTTGAATCTCCTTTCCGGAGGTCCCGTGCAGTGTGAGCTGCAGATTGGGGTTCGTCACACCCCCCTGGGAGGCTGGCCAGGCTCCGTGATCGTCGGGAGGCGTGGGCAGTGATTTCCAGGACTCGCTGAAGAAGAGCGGCGGGCGCATCGGCACCGGCCTGGCCGGCGCCGGGCCCTCCTGCGCGAATGCATTGAACGCGAACCCTACTGCAATCAGCCCGTAAACGAACCCGACGCGTCGTGACATGAGCAGCTCCATGGTCCTCACCCTTTCAACGTCGCCATTTGAGGGTCCTATCATCTCGCTTAGGTACGTCCCTATCCAGCTTACAAACGGGTAAAGACTACCAAGGTTCCGGCTGTGCTCAACGTGGAAGGCTCTGTTCATCGAACCGGTCGCACCACGATGGCCGCGACGGCGTGCGGACGGCGCGCCGGTTCGAGCAGCGCACCCAGTCGGCGAACCATGACCGTCCAGTCGGAGTCTTCGACAGGTTCGTCGATCACGGGGCGCGCGCGGAGCGGTCGCTGACGGATCGCCGTTGCCCAGTCCGGCCGAGCCCGACCAGTGGAGTCGTGCACCACGATTTCGAACTCGGCCCTCTCCTTGTAGATGGCCATGAGCCCCTCACCGCGCTCCTTGCCCATCTCAACCTCGAATCGCGCGACCCGGCCCAACGCACCGTCCTCGAAGTGGGCGAAGATCCCCTCAACGAGCGGATGACCTGAGGCGAAGAAGTCGATGGTCTCGTGCTCCACCGCCTCCTCACGGTCGAACGAGCCTACGTAACTCGACCCGCCAGCGACGCCTGGTAAACCGTCGACCAGCGCTCCGTTGCCGAGCTCAATCGCGAAGATCCGGTGGCCTCGAGGGCGCTCGATAGTGAACCCCAGGCCGATGCTTGCCGTGACCACGACTTCCTCGTTGAGCGCGTCGAGTTCCGCAGGAACACGCGCGAGGATGCCTGCGCCCATCTCCGATCGGTAAGGGTTGCGATGGAGCTGCTGATACGCCGCCTCGCGGATGCGCGTCCGCGCCGCGTGCGCCTCGCTCACGAGGGCCCCAAGGCGCTCTTCGGAGAGCGAGGCCAGAGGGTCGAGCGCGATCTCCTCGAGGGCGCCCTCCACGTGCGCCAGTTGCGGCTCGAGCCCGGCCAAGGGTTCGCGGAACAGACCCAGCGCCTCGAAGAGCCGCGCGACATCACTACCGATCCCGCCTGGCGGACGGAAGTACACGATTTCCACCGGGATGCGTCGGCCAATCCGGTCGAGCCGGCCGATCCGTTGTTCCACGGTCGATGGTTTCCAGGGCAGGTCGAAAAGTACCAGACGGCGGCAGAACTCGAAGTTGCGACCCTCGCCTCCGCATTCGGTGGATACCAGCAGGCTCGGACCCTCGGGCTCTCTGAACCGGGCCACTTCCGTGTCGCGACGCGCCGGGGACAGCTCCTCATGAAAGACGCCGCTCGCGAGCTGGGCCCGGTGGCTGAGCGCCGTGCGCAGCATCTCCAAGGTCTCGCGGTGCGCTACAAAGACGAGTGTCTTTTCCCTGGCATCTCTCCAGAGGGTCGCTTGCGACAGTAGCCAGACGAGACGAGGGTCGCTGGCGTCCATCGCTTCCGTCTGCCGGCGCAGCGGCCCTTCGTCGGGTCCGAGCACCGCGCTGAGCGCCGCGCCGGATGCGAGCGCGCGACGGACGCGATCGATCTTCTGTCGCTGCGCAACCACATGAGGTGCCACCGTGGCGCGCACAGTCGCTTCGACTGCGCTCCGCAGTTGCCAGCCCGTCGGGTTCTCGAGCGTGATCGGAATACCCACACGCGGCGGCAGTCCTCCGATGTCAGCGCGGCGGGTGGAGCTGGTGCAAGGGGGCAAAGGCGTGGCGAGGGCGAGACGCGCCTCGAAGCTCACGTCCTCGGGAAAGTCCTGCGGGCGGAGAAGTTGGAGCAGGCGGAAGAACCCATGCGCGTCGTCTTCGAGTGGGGTGGCGCTCAGCAGCAGGACGTGACGACCCAGGGCCGCGATAGGCGCGATAGCGCGCCAGCCGGGATCGCCTGGGTGGCCTGGAGGGCGACGGAGTCGTTGTGCTTCGTCCACCACCAGCAGATCGATTCCCGCCTGCACGGCCTGGTCGGTCAGCTGCGGGCGATCGGTCAGCATCTCCAGCGCGATCACGGCACGACGGTGCACGTCGAAGGGGTTGAAGTCGGGACCGAAATCGCGCGCCACGTCGCCAAGCCGCTGCGCATCGAGCAGTGTGAAGACCTGGTGGTATTTCCGCCAGAGCTCGCCCAGCCACTGGACGGTCAGGGCATCCGGCGCAACCACGAGACAGCGATCGATCTTCCCCGCGTGCACGAGCCGGTTCAGGATGAGCGCGGCCTCAATAGTCTTTCCAAGGCCGACCTCGTCGGCCAGCAGCCAACGCACCGGATCGCTGGCTGTGGCGCGCTCGGCGACGTGGAGTTGGTGCGGGAAGAGCCGCACGCGTCCGCCGAGGAAGGAGCCGAGGCCGTCGGCTTCGCGAATCGTCAGCAGGTGCAGGATGTCAAGCCGGGTCACGAAATCCTCGACGTCATCCAGATCGGCCAATGCGAGTCGTTCGAGGAGCGCGCCTTCGAGCTCCAGGGGCCACAGCTCGTGGGAAGACGCCGTGCTCTCGTTCGCGAGCCGTATCGTCCCGTCCGGGAGTCGCTCGGTGACCGTCGTCTCCTCTCGGGTCGCGGTGATCCGGACTGGGCGGCCGGGGCTCAGATCGACCGGGATCAGCGCGTCCGAATTGGCGGCCAGCCGCAGCCTCGCCCCCGACCGTGGAAACTCGACGACGAGCGCGCGGCCTTCGAGGGCAGTGACGCGTCCGATGCCCAACTCTGGATTGAAACGGTGCGTGAGGTAGTCCGCTGTTGTCCAAGCGCGCGGGATGTTGTTCGTAGACAGGCTGTGTTCTCCTGCGGAAATGATTGCGCCAGCAGGCGCCGGTGAGCTGTCGAGGCAGCCTACCAGGGGGGCAGCGTCATGAAAAGAAACTGTTGCAGGTAGCCGTCTTGCGAGGCGAGCAGTTCCGCTCCGGTCCCCTCGAAGTAGATCCCGCCATCGTAGAGAACCATGAACCTGGCGCGCTCGGCGCTGACGGTCAGAATCTGCAGGCGTCCGTTTGTGCTCAAGGCCTCGTGCGTTGCCACGTAGAACGCGTCTCGGATTTGATGTGTCACCACGATCGACGTGACGTGCTCCAGGTCGCGCAGCTTCACGATTTCGTCGTTGACCGTTGTTGCGATGACGGGATCCAGCCCCGTCGTCGGGTCGTCGAACAGCAGGAGGTTGGGTTTGGCGGCCATCGCACGGGCGATCGCAACGCGACGTCGCTGGCCGCCGGATAGCTCCGAGGGCATCCGGTCGATGTATTCACCCAGCCCGATAAACCCCAGAACCTCTGCCACACGGCTGCGCACCTGGTCGGCGGGCAGATGAATCTCCTCCTGCAGCCGGTAACCGACATTCTCAGCAACCGTCAGCGAATCGAACAGGGCACTCTCCTGAAAGAGCATGCCGATGTCCCCGCGGAGGTGGAGGAGGTCGTGTTCGGACATGCGATCGACACGTTGGCCGGAGACGAGAATCTCGCCCGAGTCCGGTCGGAGCAGCCCGAGAATCAGCTTGAGCACGACTGACTTCCCGACGCCGCTCGCGCCGAGCAGAATGCTCATGCTTCCCTTCGCGATTTTGAAGCTGATATCGCGGAGGACGACGTGGTCGTCGAAGGCGAACGACACCTCGTCGAACACAACGGACCAGGGAACCGGGTTTCCCACCGACGTAAGGGCGCCGCCTGGCGCCGTCCTTTCTTCCATAGGCCCTCGTCTAGACTACGCGATCACCTCGTGCGACTCGACGTGGCCGGTATATCCTTCCACACTAGTCCCTGAGCCCTCGACGCTTGACCCTTCAACCACGTCCAGTCGGTCCAGTGAGGTCGATATGACTCGAATACTGCGCCCTGCCGCTTTGGCAATGCTACTGGCTGCGCTCCTTCCCGCTCTTGCTAGGGCAGAGGTGTCGCGGGTCGAGATCACGTCGCGTAGGGATCTTGCGAACGGCCGCGTCTTCGGACCGGCAGGTCCGTATGAACAGCTGACGGGAAAGCTGTACTTCCTGATCGATCCTGGCAGCCAGCGCAACGCCGTGATTGCCGACTTGGACAAGGCGCCTCGGAACACTGCCGGAAAGGTCGAGCTCGCTGCCGACCTCGTGATTGTGAGGCCGCGCGATCCCAGTAAAGGCAACGGCATCGCACTATTCGACATCGTCAATCGCGGCAACGGCGTCGTCTTCACGGCTTTCAACGGACCTGCCACAGACAGTTCCGAGGGCGAGGCGGGAGACGGATTTCTGCTGAGCCGCGGCTACACGATCGTCCGCGTTGGATGGGAGTTCGATGTCCGCCGAGAGGGCGCCATCCGCATCGACGTGCCCGGGGCGGCGGGTGTGACTGGCCTGGTCCGCGGGACGTTCATCCCTAACTCGCGATCAGACGCGACGGTCGGTGATCTAGTCGGATACACGCCGAGCGATCCGGCGGCTGCAGAAAACACACTCAGGGTGCGGGCCGTGCTGGGGGGCGAGTTCGTGACGGTTCCGCGCGCGAAGTGGCAGCTCAAGGGCAACACGATCACGCTCGACGGTGGGTTTGAGCCGGGACAGACGTACGAGCTGTCTTACCTGGCCGTGAATCCGCCGGTGGCGGGTCTCGGGTTCGCAGCGGTACGAGACGCCGCAACCTGGGTGAAATATGCATCCGGTGCGACCGTTTCAGCCAAGTACGCGTTCGCGTATGGCTCGTCGCAGACCGGCCGCTGGCTGCGCGACTTCGTGTACGAGGGTTTCAATACGGACGAACGCAACCGGCAGGCGTTCGATGCGGTGATTCCTCACCTCGGCGGCGCCGGTGGAATCGACCTCGACCGTCGATGGTCGACGCCCACCTCGCTTTCGATGGAGTCTGTGACCCGCTATCCGTTCTCAGACAAGAAGCAGCGTGATCCCGTCACGGGCCTTGAAGAGGGTGTTCTCGAAAACGCGCGCGCGGCGGAGCATCAGCCGAAGATTTTCTACACGAACTCGGCCACTGAGTACTGGCAGCGCGGCCTCGCGCTCGCACACACGACGCCTGATGGCTCGAAGGACGTTGTTCCGCCGGAGAACGTGCGCATGTACAACTTCTCCGGAGCCGCACACAACATCGGCAGGTTCCCGCCGGCCGTGACGAACGGTCAAGAGCCGGACAATCCATTCGATTACCGATTGCCGCTTCGGGCGCTCATTGTCGCGATGGAAAAATGGGTGCGCGACGGCGTTGCACCTCCACCGAGCCGCTATCCACGTCTTCAGGACAGCACGCTCGTGCGTGCCGACGAGGTAGCCTGGCCGAACATCCCAGGCATCACATCTCCCCGCACCTCGATCGCGGGCACTCGCGGCACGAATCGTCTTCTTCCGAGAGGAGGTAGCGGAGGCACGAGGCTCCCTTATCTGGTCCCGCAAGTCGATCGCGACGGAAACGAGCTCGGCGGTCTCCGTCTTCCCGAGATCACGGTACCGCTCAGCACTTACACCGGCTGGAACTTCAGGAATCAGAAAATCGGCGGGACGGAACAGCAGTTTGCGCTGATGGGTGGGTACGTCCCGTTTGCGAGCACAAAGGCCGAGCGCGAGCAGAATCGCGATCCGCGGCTCTCGATTCAGGAACGCTACGAGACACGCGAACATTACCTGAAGCTGGTACGCGAGGCCGCCGCACCGCTCGTGAAGAGCGGCTATCTCCTCGCGGATGACGTGCCCACGATCTTGCAGCGAGCGGGCGATCACTGGGACCTGCTGGCGAAGCGGCCGGCGGGTACATCGACCCAGAGGTAACGGAGGGAACGGAGGGAACGGATTCACACGGAGCAACGGAGAAACGGAGATCAACGGAATAGACTTTCTCGGTCGTGGGTCAGTTCAACGAGTTGACATCGAGAGCCGTGACTCACGGGACGCCAGGATCTAACGCAGAGCGCGCAAGGGTGCAGAGGCGCCGGGGTTGTCGCCTCTCGATCCATCCCGCGCGTTTGCGTGCACTCACCCGCGTCCCCAAGGGCCTCGGCGCGCCCACCCAGAGGTAACGGAGGTGACGGAGGGAACGGATTCACACGGAGCAACGGAGGAACGGAGATGGACGATCGGGTCTTCCTGATCGATTCTGACAACGAAATTTGATGCTCCGTTTTCCTCCGTTTCTCCGTTCCTCCGTGTGAATCCGTTCCCTCCGTCACCTCCGTTACCTCCGTTGCCTCTCACTGGAGGACAGCATGCTCCATCGTCTGAAATCGGTCGGTTTGTGGATCACATTGGTCCTCGTTGGAATCGCAGGCGGCCTCGAGCTGCGCACGCAAGGTCAGACCGGTGCGACTTCGCAGGCGCTCGCTCCGACGGCGCCTGCAGACACCCCGGCGCTGCGAGCCCAGTATGAGCAATGGAGGCGGGACTTCAAGACATGGGGGAAGTGGGGCACGGAGGATAACAAGGGCGCATCGAACCTCATCACTCCGCAGAAAGTCTTGAGCGCCGTCAAATTGGTAAGGAGCGGGATCGTCGTGTCTCTCGCGCCTCCCGTTCCTCAAGTGGCGGCGGCTGATGTCAACGCGAATGGCGTGTTCCACCGCACGACGAACGCAATTACCGACGGGGGGACGACTGACAACTACCAGGTCAGCTACCACGGACTCACAGTGGCGCACATGGATACGTGGTGTCACTTCTTCGAGAACGGCCAGATGTACAACGGCGTGCCGGTCAAGGACAACGTCACGGCTGAGGACGGGTGCAAGAAGGGGGGCGTGATGAACTGGAAGGACGGCATCTTCACGCGCGCGGTCCTCTACGACATTGCGCAATTGAAAGGCGCTGAGTGGGTCGAACCCGGGACGCCGATCCGGCGCGCGGATCTCGAGGCGTGGGAGAAGAAGTCCGGTGTCAAGGCAGGCCCTGGAGATGTGGTGCTGCTCTACATCGGCCGTTGGAAGAGACGCGCGGTACAGGGTCCGTGGGCGGGCCAGGTGGCGGGGTATTATGCCGACACGATTCCCTGGATACACGAGCGGATGCCCGCGTTCATTGGGCACGACTTCAACATCGACTGGAATCCGAGGCCTGGCTGGGACGGGGTCCGCAACCCAGTCCATGTCGCGGTGCTCAATTGGATGGGCATAAACATCGTGGAGTGCCTCGATCTGGAGCAGGCCGTCGCAACGGCACGAAGGCTGAATCGCTACGAGTTTCTCATCTCGTTCGCGCCACTGCCCGTTGAGGGCGGCACCGGGTCACCGCTCAACCCGTTGGCGATTTTCTGACGAAGGGACCGCTACAATCGTAACCTCGCAGTCGCGCTCGAAGGAGAAGACGATGCAGAGTCGCCGAGATTTCCTCAAGAACGCAGCAGGCACCACGGCCGGGCTGCTGGTTGGTGGCCGCTTGACCGACGCCAGCCTGCTCCCCCTTCAAGTAGGTGTTCCTCAAGGCAAGCGACGTGAAGTGTCCATCGGCGGTCGTCGCATCACGACGGTGGACGTGCACGCGCACTGTTTCGTGCCCGAGGTCTGGGAGCTCGTCAAGAACACGCCGCTCGCCGATGTCGCGAAAGGCAACCTCACTGGCAATGTCGCCCTCGGCAACCCACAGCGCCTCTACGACATGGATGCCCAGGGCATCGACTACCAGGCGATTAACGTCAACGCCTGGGGGTACTCGGCAGACCGTGCTCTCGCTCGTGACCTGATCCAGCTTCAGAACGAAAAGATCTCGCAGTGGTGCGCGGCGCATCCGGATCGCTTCGTGGGGATGGCTACGCTCGCGTTACAGCATCCCGACCTCGCCGCAGATCAATTGGACCAGGCGGTGAAGAAACTGGGACTGCGTGGCGCAGCCATCGGAGGCAGCGTCGAAGGCCAGGAGCTTTCCGATCGAAAGTTCGATCCATTCTGGGCCAAGGCCGAGGAGCTCGGTGTGCTGTTGTTCATGCACCCGCAGCCCGCAATGGGGACGACGCAGAACGCACGACTCCAGGGAAAGGGCGGTCTGGGCAATACGATCGGCAATCCTCTGGAGACCACCGTCTTCCTGTCGCACCTGATCTTCGAAGGGACGCTCGATCGATTCCCAGGTCTGAAAATCTGCGGGGCGCATGCCGGCGGCTACCTGGCGTCGTACAGCGGGCGGTCAGACGCGTTGTGCGGGCGCGCGGGTGGCGCCGGCACCGACTGCAAGGCGCTGAAGAAAAAGCCCAGCGAATACTTCAAGCGAGAGCTCATCGTCGACACGATGATCTTTCACGAAGAAGGGCTGCGCCATCTGGTGGCAGAGGTCGGCATCGGGCAGATGGTCTATGGAACCGACTATCCGTTCGACTGGCCCGTGGGCGTGGACTTTGTCCTCAAAGCGCCGTTCTTGAGCAACGCCGACAAAGAAGCCATCCTGGGCGGAAACGCTCGCAAGCTGCTTCGAATTACGTCCTGAACTGGCAGCAAAGCCTGTGGCGCGTGGGTCAGCGTGGGCTGACAGTCATTTCAACACGCGCCACTCGAGTGCCTCTCACCGCGCGCGGTCGGCGCCGTTTACGCGCTCGAACACACGCTCGGGCGGCGGCAGGCCCTTGGCCGAGGCTTCGGCGGCGGCCTTCTCGTAGGCGCGTTCCGCGGTCAACGCGTTCCGCATCGCGTTGTTTCCCTCGTGACACCCGTACTCGTAGATCTGGTAGTTCGGCTGACTCGTGATCGTCATCCGCATCGTCCACGGCTTGGTGAACGTGACGGGATCGTCGATGCGGATCTCGTAGTCGATCATCTCTGGATCGATGCGCGTGAAGCGCTCGGTCATACGCAGCCCCTCAGTATGCGGCGCGCCGCCAACAGCCGTCTTGTCGGTGAAGTTCCGCGACTCGACAACGAGGGTGTCTCCCTCCCAGTGCCCGCGTGAATCGCCCATGTACTCGTGGATGCCTGCGCCTATCGGCGGCCTGCCGTCGAGCGGAATGACGCGTGTGTCATGCACCATCTCGTAGCTGATGACAACGGAGTCGGGCGTCTGGACGATGCGCGCGCCGTTGCCGTAGACGGCCGGCATGAACGACCCAAGAGCGCCGCGAGTGATGCACCGATCGTACAACCCGAAGTCTTGCACCTTCTCCCACGGTCCCACACCGAATGATCCCTGAGCGCGTGGACGGGCCAATGCGGCAGCCGTCAACGCCGGGACACGGCCGTCGGGGGGATCGATCACGAACGACGTGTAGCCGAAGTCGCGCGTGCCTTCCTCGTTGCGGAATGTGCCCGTCCTGGCGTTGTCGAAGTCGCGCGCGGCGCCGCGCTGCTGGGCCCGCTTGGCGAATTCGTCGTCCGTCAGGTAGGCACGCGTGCCGAATGACTCCGGGCGCGACATCGGTACGCCGCGCATGTCGTCGGTCGTCCAGATGCCTTCGAGATCCGGATGGCCCCACGCCGTTCGGGGTGCCTTCCAATGTGGATTCATCCGCTTGGCGGCCGAGGCTTCGGCGGACCCTTTCGCCTGAGCGGCAGCCGGAGACGCCGGCCACATGATCAGAACCGAGCAGACAGTCAGGACGCCCACACCCGAAAAGAATCGCCGAATCATCGAGGCCTCCGCAGAGCAGAGTAACACGTAGGGCCGGTCCTTTTGGACCGTCCGAAAGCACACGTAGGGCCGGTACCTTTCGGACCGGCCCCAGAACCCTACCGCAACACGCACGAATAGCTGGTGGCGCTGTTTTCACTGCCCGGCGCGCCCGTGAACTGGGGCCACTTCGGCCACTCACATAGCGGGCGCGCCCGATTGGCGTTGGGGTTCCCGTCAACAGCTGTGAGCCCGGCCGGGGCGTGCCCCTTTTCGACCCATTCTTGCAGCGCCTGCAGGCTCTCGATCTTGGCGTTGAAGGGGCCGAAGCCGTGCCCGAATCCGGGAATCATGTAGAAGCGGATGAAGCTGTCCACGCCGGCCTGCCCGAACTGCCTCACCTGCTTGTTGTAGTAGAGCACCGTGTTGTTCGGCGTGATGAAGTCGTCCGCTGTGCCGTGCGTGAGGATGATCTTGCCGCCGCGGGCCCTGAACTTGTCCAGGGACACGTCCGAGACGTCCATGATCGACGCTACGGTGGCAATCCGCTCCCGCCACTGCATCGGATCGAACTGCATCGTGTCGAGGTTCGGGTTGCGGCTGATGATGAACTTGGCCGTCTGATCGCCGGCGCTGTACAGCAGTGGTTCCTTGCCAGATAGCGGATTCGACGGCTGCGGTACCTGGCCGAAGTTCGAACGCTCCCGGAACAACGCGCCTTCGAGCAGCGGCCACTTCGGGAACGTATCCATGCCGGCGATCGCGAACCCTGGTTTGTAGTCAGTTGCGATCCGGGCCACAGCCGCCAGTTGTGCATCGGACAGGCAAGCGTCGCCTGAATCAGTACCGTCAGCGCAGCGCAAAGTCTTCACATCGAACGCGCCGTTGCACGCCTTCACGTTCGAGACGATGCCGTCCTTGGCGCCGTCGAGTCCATCGCACGTCGCATACACGGCGTCGGTGAGCAGCTTGGTCTTTGCGGGATTGATCCACGCAGCGCCTCCGCCGACGTACAGCGCCTTGCCCGCATTGAGTGAACCCAGATGGAGCAGCGTGACGTTGTAAGCGGGGTAGTTCGCCACGACGCCGTCGTAGTCCTGCGAGTAGCGCGCGGCGGCATCGAGCGCTTCGTGGCCGCCCTGCGAGCCGCCGATGAAGTAGAAGCGCTCGGGTGCGCGGCCGTAGGCCTTCTTGATGATCGCGACCGCGACGTCGTGCGCCTTCTTGACGGACTGCTTGCCGAAGTTCGCCAGCGCCTCGTCATCCATCGCGAACCTACCGTCGAAGTTGGCCGTAGACTTGTGGCCACCATCGGTGCCGAGCGTGACGAAGCCCAGCTTCAACGGGTTGTCCACGCTGGCCGGCTGTAATGTGAAGCCGGTGAGCCCGGTGACGAGCGTGCCGTCGTATCCGCCGCCACCCATCTGCAGCACGCGGCGGTTCCACGAGACGGGCAGGTTGACCTCGAACTCGATACTGGGCGAGTTCGGGTTCTTCGGCTTGACGATGCCCGTTACCTTGCAGAATTCGCCGTTCGGATTGTCTTTCGCCGATGCAGCCACCGAGGCGGCCGTCTGCACGGCTGCTCCACCGGTTGGGAGATCCATCGCCGACGCCGGGATCGACATCCCCTGCAGGCCAGCGCACGCTGCCGGTGTCAAGGGCGTAAGGCGGTCTTGGGCCAGGCCCGTGACACCCAGCCCTGCAACGGTCAGGCTCGCGAGCGAAGTCATCATGAGGATGCGAGCGGTGCGTGACATCGTGGCGTGTCTCATCGTCATGTCCTTAGGTATTGTGATTCCGAGTGCTAGATTATGGAGGCATGAAGGCGGCGTGGGCCGGGTTCGCCGATGATCGCCGCGCCGAGTTTGAGGCGCGCGGCTGGCTCGTCCTTCGCGGTGTCGTATCCGATCCGCACCTTGCCGAGTTGAACGACCTCTTTGACGAGCTGATGGTGCCAACCCCGGAACCTCATGGCGCACGTCACAACGGCGTCTCGCTCCTGCCTAATGCCTGCCGGGCTCACGGCGCGATGCTCCGGCATCTTCGCGACGGCGTGGCGGAGATCGCCAGTCATCTTCTGGGGACGCCGTCCATTCGCTTGCTTCAAGACGCCCTATTGCTGAAACGTCCGTCGGCGGCGGGCTCAATCGCGCTCCATCAGGATTACACGTACACCGGCTATCTGGATCCGCCCTCCATTGTCTCTGTGGGATTGGCGCTCAACGACGCGTCCGCGGAGAGCGGTTGTCTCCATGTGGTCGATGGCAGTCACACGTGGGGTCTTGTGGGCGGCCTTCACATCTTTGCTGGAGAACTGCAGAAAGATATCAGCCGCCTGTTGTCTCCGGCCCAACGCGAATCCGTGGATCGCAAGAGGATCCCGCTCGAAGTTCTTGCTGGCGACGTCACGATCCATCACTGCCTGACCCTGCACGGCAGCGACGACAATAGGAGCAGCAGGCCTCGCAGGACGATTGTCACGCATCTTTTCAGCGGGGATTGCAGGCTCGTCCGCGATCGCCTGCCGCCAGTCGATCCGCAGTTGTTTCCGACCGATGATGATGGGCATCTCACAGCGCCGGCGTTTCCGAAGCTGTACCCCGCGGGCATCGCTTGTCCCGGACAGTGCTCAGGTTCAGGAATGCAAATCGCATGAAAGTCCTGCTCATTGCGCCGCCGATCATGGACGTCATCGATGGCGAGCTTCAGGTCGTCGGCGTTGATGCCCTCCGCGAATGCCCGCCGCTCGGAATCTACGCACTGGCGGCGGTCCTCGAAGCGCAGGGCCATGAGGCTGTCGTCGTTGATCTGATTCTTCATGGAAGCCCGTCACTTCGTGCGTTCGAGAAGGAGCTCGACACATCGGACCTGGTGGGCGTCGGCTCCACGTCCATGGCGTGGCCTACGGCCGTGGGTGTGATCGGGCAGGTGCGCCAACGCCGGCCCGACGTGCCGATCGTGTGCGGCGGCATTCACCCGACCCTGTTCGACCGGTACATCCTCCACACTTTCCCTGTCCAGTTTGTCGTACGAGGAGAGGGCGAAACGGCGCTCGGCCGGCTGTGCAGCGCGCTTGGAGGCGACCTGGACCTGAGCGATGTGCCGAACCTGTCCTGGACTAGTCCAGAGGGACGGCTCGTACGCAATCCGATCGATCCGAAGCTGCGGCAGAACGAACTGGCAGCGTTGCCGTTTCCGGATTTTGGGCGCCTTCCTCCCGCGTCTTACAAGTGTCTCGGCATTGAATCGTCGCGCGGGTGCGTGTACGACTGCTCGTTCTGCAGCACCCCTTACAGAAAGACGTGGCGGGGGCTCGACGCGGAGGTCGTAGTCGATCGCCTCGAGCGCGTGCTCGATCACATGGACCGGACGACCTCCCGCTGCGTGCACATCGTCGACGACGAGTTCTCGCTGAACCCGTCGCGGGCCACAGAGATCGCACACCTCATTCGCGAGCGGGGCCTGGCGCCGAGGCTTCTTTTCGATTCGCGGGCGAGGGATCTTCTTCATCCCGCGTTCGCGCCGAGCATAGCGCCCTATACCGCGGGTTTGCTCGTGGGGGCCGAATGTGGCTACGACGAAGGTCTCGAGAAGGTGGGCAAAGGCGGCACCTGCAAGACACTCGAGCAGGCTGCGAAAGTGCTCTCTGAAAACGGCATTGCCGCCAAGACGGATTTCTCGTTCATTCTCGGTCTCCCCTGGGAGACCAAGGAAGAAGTCCTGAAGACCATCCGCTTCGCCACGCACCTGTTCGTCGAGTACGGCGTGCATATCATGATGCAGTGGTACCGGCAGATTCCCGGTTCGCGGATCTGGGACGACGCACGCCGCGATCTTCTCGTCCACGAATCCATGTACGATGACTATGGCTTCTTTCGGAACCTCTACCTCTTCAAGACATCGTGCCGACTCGATGCGAGAGAGATCTACGAGATCGCGGACATGACGGACCAGCTTCGCTGGCTGGCGGAGGTGTCGGGAGCCAAGCGTCCATCGATCGTCCACCACTTTCCGACGCCGATCATGGAAGGCTTTCCGCGGGATACGCTCGATGTCGACGGCGGGCTGTCCAATTTGCGGGCGATCGCTCAGCCTCCGCGTGACGGATTCCTCAAGCTCGAAGGAGTACGCCCATGACTCAGCCGACGCCAAACGAGAAACACGAGCGGATGATGAAGATGCTCAAGCCTGCTCTCGAGCGTGTCGCCTCCGATCCGGAGTTCCGCAACCGGCTCGAGACCACTCCTCTGGCGGCACTGGCGGAGATGAACGTCGAGCTCGATGAGGACACCCGCCGCGAGCTCGAAGGCAAGCGCTTCTCCGAGTTCTGGGCGCTGCGCCAGCAGGCGCCGGAAGGCCCTGTGGGCCTGCGGGATCTTCCTCCGAAAGACAAAGACCAGGACGCCGTCTCGGGAGGATTCACGCTGACGACCAAGACGCCGTTGAGCCCTCTGAGCCCTACGAGCCCTATCAGGAAGCCGGTGGGTTCGTTCGCGCCGCCGTACGTCCCGGTCGGGCCTTCAGGCGACGGCGACTTCTAACGACGGCCGTCGAGAATGGCGACTCCCTGTCGGGTGAACGTCACTGCTGCCAACTCGAGCCCGGCCGCCGAGAAGAGCGAACGGTACTCTTCGAGGCGTCGTTCCCGTCCTCCAGTCAAGACAAGCATGTTGAGATCATGCGTCTTCGCGATGGAGGATGCCGCATCGTCAGGCACGATCACTTCGACGACGAACACGCGGCCGTCCGCCTGCATCGCTGCCCGGCAGTTTTCCAGTATCCGTATCGCTCGCGCGTCGTCCCAGTCGTGCAGGACGAACTTCAGGACATAGGCGTCTCCCCCGCGGGGCACGTTCTCCAGGAAGTTACCCGCGATGGGATGGATTCGGGCCTCGGCCGGCGCCATCGCGAGTACGTGTGCCTCGTCGAAGAGCATCACGAACGCGCGCGGATGCACGCTCACGATCCGGCGCGCTAGGGCACCCGCGCCTCCGCCCACATCTACGATCCGTTCAAAGGCAGCGAGATTCATCGTCTCGACGACGTCCCGGTCCACGTCATCGCGCCGGTCCAGCACACGCTGGAATGTTGCGGATGATGGACCGTCGGTGGCGAGTGCTTCGAACAAGCTCTTGCCATGGACCGAGTCGAACGCGGGCTCTCCGGTCCGCACACTGTGAAGAAGGTTGCCCCATGCCTGCCAATGAAGAGGATGGCCGCCGAGGCGTGCCGCCGGCCGAAGCGAATCGCGACGATCGGATCTTAGGGTTTCGGACAACGAGGTCAGCGCAAATCGGCGCGGATCCACTTCCTGCAGGATGCCGGTGCTCGCCAGCGCGCGTAGGAATCGATACAGCGTGCCCTCGTGACAACGGGTCTCGTCCGCCAGCGCTTCCGCAGTCTTGGGACCGGCAGCCAGGCAATCAGCGATGCCGAGTTCCGCCATGACGTAGAGCACCTGCGAGTACCAGTATCCACTCAGGAGGCCGAGCATCTCATCGGTCGGACTGTCAGTCACATCGGTCTTCCGGATAGAGGATAGCCCACGCGTCACGGCGCGCGTCCGGCTCGCCGAGGTACTACTGGTAAGATTCGGCGATGGCGCGCCGTGCGCTGCTTCTCGTCTCGCCGCCCATTGTCCACGGCCAGCGTTGGTGGGCCAACCGGATCGCCAACAAGCCGCACCTGGCGAGCCTCGCGGGCTACGTGCGCGACCTCGCCGAGCCGCGCACGCTGGAGCTCGACATCGACTCGACCGCGCCTCTAGAGGGCCTGCTGGAAGCGTTGGACTTCGCGCTCATCGACGATGTCGCGCTGGTCGGCATTTCGTGCTGGACGAGCATGCACTATCTCGGCGCCCTCGCGGTCGCCGAGCGCGTACGTGCGCGTCGCCCTGATCTTCCCATCGTCGTCGGCGGTCATCATGCGACGGCCGCGCCAGGCGACTTCGACGAGGATGCCTGCGACTTCGTCGTGACCGGCGATGGCGAGCACGCGCTGCGCCGGCTGTGCTGCGAGTGGCCGCAGCGTCCCGCGCGACGCCAGGTGATCGAGGGCGGAACGTTCGACCAGTCCAACCCGTCGCACATCGACTGGGAGCATTACGGCCGACCGGGCGCCAAGGGGCGCGCGTTGTGGATCGGCGCCAGCCGCGGATGCGCGTTCAAGTGCAGTTACTGCGTCGAGCCCGAGCGTGGCGCGCACTACTCCCGGTACGACGTGGGTGTTCAACTCGACATCATCGAACGGCTGCTCAGCGCTTACGAGCCGCGGGTCATTGCCTTCTCCGATCCCCTCTTCGGGTCAAACCGGCGCTGGCTCGAGGACTTCCTCGACCGTCTCGAGCGGCGCGCCCTGCCGCTCATGTTCTGGTGCGAGACCCGCACGGACCTGATGACACCCGACCTCCTCGAGCGCTTCAAACGCTGCCGCTTCATGGTCGACTTCGGCCTCGACACCGGGAGTGCGACCATGGTTCAGCTCATGCAGAAAGCAGCGAGCCCGCACATGTACCTCGAACGCTCGCGCGCGACGCTCCAGGCGGCCAACGCCATCGGCCTCCCTCACGGTGTTTACCTCATTTTCAACTACCCCGGCGAGACGCCCGAGACCGTGCGCGAAACGCAGGCGTTCATCGATGAGATGGGGGTCGATGGTGGCCCGATGAGCGGCTGGCTCTCGTGCCAGACATTTTTCATTCTCCCCGGCACGCGGTCGTACGCTCGGATGGAGACCGACGCTGCCGCGTTTGGAACCGAGATTCACCACAAGACGTGGTGGAAGGAGGCGGGTGATCACTACCGCCTGGCGACTGACGTCCTGCCCAGTGCCGCGTGGCGCGATCGCGAATTGGAGTTGACAGCATTCACGGAGTGGAACGAGTCTGTGAATCTGCGCTGGAGCTCGCGGTACCCGGTGGATGCGATACGGTTCCGATCCAGCTTCCATGTCGTCGGCGGCGCTGCTGAATAGAGCGATTCATCGCGGAAAGTTGCGCATCGATCCGTGCGACGCTTTCTGGCACTATTGCCCCACTTCGAGGGAGGGAACTGTCATGCGTGTAACTGCGATCTCGTTCGCGCTTCTGCTGTCGATGCCTGGACTCTCCACTGCCCAGGATTGGGAGCAATACGTCAGTCGACAGGATGGCTTCACCATCAATTTCCCTGGCCAGCCGAGAGTTGCCGAGACGACGTGGAAGTCACAGTTGAACTACACGCTGCCGGCGCGCGTGTACAGCGCAGAGCGTGGTCAGGAGAAATACTCCGTTACGGTGGTCAACTACACCTCGCTCGAGCAGCAAGGCATCGAGCGTTGGAAGTCATGCCCAGTGGGGAACTCCCAGTGCCGGGATGGCGGCCCAACAATCGGGCCCGGCTATTGGAAGCAGGATGAACGGGGCGCTCTGGTGTATGCGGTGTCGAAGTATCTGCGCCCCCCGTACCAGGTGACGTACTACGCGTGGGACTGGCAAGACATGGTCGAAGGGACCTCACTGCAGTTGAAGAGCGCAGACGGCCGAAGAACCCTCGCGTATTTCGCGATGCACGAACGCAAGCTGTACATCATCGAAGGCTCCGTGCCTGAGGGTTACCCCGAACCTGGTCTCTTCCAGCAGTCGCTCGGCTGGCTCGACAAGGACGGCAACCGCATCCGCTACACGGAGACCGTGTACTCGAATTCGTACCATGGTCTCGGTGTGTACCCTCGACCGGCTTACCGGGTGAGCACCGAAGGACAGTAGACCCGAGCACAGAACTGCTGCACAAGTCTTGGAAGGGAAGGGGCGACGGAGGGGAGCGCGGCACGAAGTCGAATAACTCCGACGCCACGGGCGCCCGGTGTCCAACCAGCCTAGATACGGCTCGGGTCGATTCCCCAGCTGCGCAGAATCACGGACTCATCGGCTGCACTTGCGGCCTTCTTGAAGCGCGCGCCCGACTGCCCTCTCACGCGCCCTTCGCACTCCGCCCAAGTGAGGTGCCGCATCGGGACGCCGTTGACGACGCTCAGGTACGAGTGTGCGGGCACCTTGCTCTTCGTGCCGGGTGCCGAGCCAGCTGGCCGCTTCGGCAGGGCCGTGTTGTCCGGCAACTGAAAGATCGGCAGCGCGTAGCCGTCGAATGGCCCGTCATACAGGTCCGCAGGCTGCTGCAGCGCGAATGCCACAGAAATCTGGTCCACGCGCTCGTTGCCCGGCGTGCCCACGTGACCCCGTACCCAGCGCCAGTCCACCTCCCCGCGGGCGCGCGCACCCGCGAGGCCCGACAACCGTTCCCATAGATCCCGGTTCAGCACGTCCCCGCCCTGTGTCGTTTTCCATCCGCGCTTCCGCCATCCCCACACCCACTGCGTGATCCCCTGGATCACATACGTGGAGTCCGTATAGACAGCAACGGGGCCGGCCTGATCCGCGACGTGCTGCAGCGCCGCGATCGCGCCGCTCAGCTCCATCCTGTTGTTCGTGGTGTGAGGCGCGCCGCCTCCCAATTCCGTGACGTGCTGATCAGGCGTCACGACGATCACGCCCCAGCCTCCAGGCCCGGGATTGCCCTTGGCCGCGCCGTCAGTGAATACGATGATTGGCAAGTCGCTCATGGACTGGGCCCGGTGATAGCGAAACCTGTTCATGGTATCGAACCTTCCCGCGAGACGTAGAATCGATCATGACCACGTCCCGAGCGGCGACTCTCGGCGCACTCCTCACGCTCTGCGTGTTGAATGTGCTGCCACTCTCGGCGCAAAGCCCAACGGAGCTCGCCGGTTCGTGGACGCTCAACCGCCAACTGAGCCAATTTCCGCAGGAGCTCGGCTTCAGCGCCAATTTCCTCGGGCCGGCGCCGACGGGCGGCGGCGGTCGAGGGGGACGTCGTGGGGATGGCGCCGGCGAGCCGCTGCCGCGCATTCAGACAGGGACGGAAGAGGATGCAAGAAGCGCGTACGGTTCCTCACCGATGAGGTGCGCTTGCCCCCCGATCGCCTCACTATCGCGGTGACGCCGGCGACGGTGACGATCACTCCAGACCGCGGAGCCGCACGCACCGTTCAACCCGGTCGCCGCGACGAGGAGGTAAGACTCGGACCGGTCACGGCCATCACGAACGCGTCGTGGGAGGCGGGCCGCCTGGCAATCGTGTACAAGGCGGACACCGGCCGGTTCCTGCGCTACACATATTCGCTCAGCCAGAACCCCGTCGCAGCTGATCGTGGACGTTGAGTTCGTGGAGCGCGGCGGCGGCGACAAGGTGAGGCGCGTCTACGAGCCGACTTCGCCGGGCGATACGGTCGCCGCGCCATCGAGCTCCGCGTTCAGCGCGCCGGCCCCAACGGTCCCGACCCTTGCTACGCCACTTCGCGACGCTTCGTCGGCGGGGACCTTTCCAGCGTCGTCGTCGCCGGCGCGCACCGCGGCCATCGATCAACGGCCCGATGCCTCGCTCAAAGGGCTCACTCGCGTCGGTGTCGTAATGGAAGGCCTCGGCGCGGGTGCCGCCAAGTGTGGGCTGAATCAGGATGCGCTCGAAGCGGCCGTCGCGAAGCGGCTGACAGACGCCGGCCTCCGCGTTGTTCGGGACTCGGACGACGAGACCTATCTCTATGTGAACATCAACACCGTGACCGCCTCGGCTGCGCTGTGCGTGTCGCGCTACGACGTGACGTTGTACTCACATGCGGCGGCGCAACTTACTCACACGGCATCGCCGGTGCCGCTCCAGGTGGAACTGCTGCACAAGGGCGGTCTTACAGGCGGGGGTCCCACCGCGCACGCAGATGGCGTATTGAAGAGCGTGCTCGAATACGTCGATCAGTTCGCTACCCGGGTGCGCGACGCCAACAAGTAGAGAAGGCTCGCGTGCCATTGCGATCTCCAACGAGACCTATGAGGAATGGAATCGCGAGACTGGAAGCAAGAGATTGCCGGAACGTGTCGGGCGGCTGGCGGCTCGCTCATTCAATCTTGGGGTTCGGCATTGGTGTGACGTGCGTCGGCGGCGAATCTGGATTCCGCTTGTCGTGCGACCAGACATGGCCACATTGCTCGCAGCGGTAGTAATCGACGTAAGCGTGTTGACTGGCGTTCTCCAACAAACGACCGGTTTGGAGGCAGTTCGGACAGACGCGGCGCGGCATACCGGCCCCCATTCTCGATGAGGGGGCGGTGTCATATCAGAAGAGGAGCGCGAGCGCCGCAGAGTACGGGAGCCAGTGCCGATCGCGATGCGGCCGACCTCAGTCATCCTCCTGGGTCGGCGCAGGACGCGCGGCGTCCTGCGCCTTCGCGTAGTCTGCGGTTGCCTTGTATTCGGTCATCGATTCGCGCGCATCGATACCAGCGACCTTGCGTGCGAACTCGGCGAATTTCCCCGCGCCGGTGAACTCTGCCCGTTTCATCGTGAGCGACAGCAGGGTCTGCAGCGGCGTGCCATTGAAGTTCTCGAACATGAACAACCGGCTGCCCCAGTCGGTGAGATAGAGGTCGCGGATGACGCGGGCGAGCTTGATGCGGTCATAGGGCTCTCCACGTGCGCCCTTGTTCAACTTTTCGAACCAGCCCCGCATCTGCGGGTTCTGCCACTGCTGTTCGGTGGGGAACATGATGGCGCTGCGCCCGCACAAGTCGATCAACTCGTCGATCATCGGCCCGAGGTTCTGAAGAAAGTACCACGCGTCCCCAGTTGAACATCTGGATATCTGGTTTGTAGAGCCCGCCGGGTGTGTAGAACCCCTGGTCCTCCGCCGCGAGCACATGGGCGTAAGTGGTCTGCTGGAAGCCGATGATTCGAGCGAGCCGCGACTGGACGGCCTCGATCGTGGCGGTGCCGAGGTGTTCGCACATCAGGATCGCGAGTCCGGCCAGGAGCTCCGCGCGCACCGCCTGGCGAACGAGCGCGTGGTAATGCACCCAGTCGAACACTCGCTGCGGATAGAGCCTGGCATGTTCGGGATTACCAATGTGGAAAACGTACTTCCACGGGATGAACACGTTGTCGAACAGCACCGTCGAGTCAAGCTCGTCGCCCTGCGAGGCGAGCGGGTGCTCGACCGGGTCCATAGCCACAACGCTGTCGCGGCAGACGATGGTCACGCCCCTCGCGTTTGCGGGACAGACTCCATAGATGATCTGGTCGCTCTTGGCTCCTGGCCTGAAGAAGACACCCATATGCAGGTAGTCTCCAAAGGCCGAACCCGTGCCGATTGCCTTGACGCCGTTGACGATGATGCCCTCGTCGGTGGTGCTGATCACACGCAGTGCGGGCGACCGGCCGTGCGCATCGGGATCGGCGCGGTCCGCTTGCGGATCCACGAAGTGCGGCGCGCAGACGAGATCATTGTCCATCGCGTGCCGGTAGAAGGTGCGAATGCTGTTGGCGAGCCCTCGGCCTTCTGCGCCGATCGACGCCTTCTCCCACGGCTCCGGATCGTCGATGTAGGTCACTAAGATGTAGTTCTGCACATCGGGCGTACGCGGGCACGACGCCGCCACGAAATGCTTCATGATGAATTCGTGGTACTTGCGTTTGCGGACGAGCTGTTCCTTGTTGCGGTGCTGGAACCAGGTCATCGATCGCCGCTCACCGGCTTCGTCTACGAAGGTGAGGATGTCCTGCAGGTCCTCGCGATGATGGAGATCGAAGAATTCTGCGGTCCGCTGCGCGTAGTCACGCGTCAGGGGGTGCGTCGCCACGTTGTCGATCTTTTCGTTGCCGACCCATACGACCCGCCCGTCGTTGAGCGACGCGAGATAGTGCTGGCCGGTACGGAGCACGGCTGTTCCTCCCTACGCTCGGCGGTGGAATGAACCTCGCGGCGGCCAACCGCCGCGGTGTCAGGGTCGCGTTATGGGGCGACGGGCGTGCCGGCGAGTCCTTCGGTGATCTCGATCTCGGTGCCCCAGGGGTCTGTGACGAAAACGATCCGCAGCCCCGACGCGTTAGTACTGTTGCGGATCGCCGCGTCGGTCTTGATCCCAGCCGCTTGCAGCTTCGAGACGAACGCGTCGATGTTCTTCACCTCGAATCCCATATGGTCAACCGAGCGGCCCTTCGTCGGCGCCTGGGGCGTGTCGGTCTTGCCCAAGGTGATCTCAGCGCCCGGCACATTCGCGACGTCGAACTGCGCGCGCTTTCCAGCGGTCGCGCCGAAATGTTCCACGTACCACTTCTGCGCCTGCAGAGGATCCGCGACCATCAGGTGAATGTGGTGCATGTGCATCGGTGTGGCGATCGACTTGTTCTCGTAGATCTCGATGCGCACGCCGTCTGGTCCCGTCAGAAATCCTTGACCAACTTGCGGATTGTCGGCCCGCTCCCAGTTCAGACCCGCCGCCTTCCACTTCGCGACCGATCCCTCAAAATCCCTTACGTAGAAGCCGAAGTGGTTGATCGCCGAGCCAACTGATCCGCCTGTAGAGTCCTGTTTCCGGAGCAAAACATAGACTCCGGGCAACTGCACCATGGTGATCTTTTCCCGTTGAACGATCTTGCCGCCGACCGCCGTCCAGAAACGCGACTGGGCGTCCACGTCACTCGCATTGATGTGAATATGCCCGATGGCGACGCCGCTGGCATTGGGTGCCGCGAGCTGGGCGGACGCGGGTGCAGCGGAGAGCAGGCCACCGGCGATGACGACGGCGAGAGCGAGCAGATGTTGTGACTTCATGGCCGAGTACTATACGCCGGTACCCGTTCTGGATCTCGACGCAGGAGCCGAGGCTTCCCGACTGACGTCAGAACGTTGGTGTAGCGACACGCATGGCTTGAGCACTGCGTGGGGCGTCGAGCTTTTGCACCCCGCGCTCGATCAACTGGCGCACTTGTTCGCTGCTTCGGAATTCAGATAGGAGGGTGCGCCGGCTGCTGGTGTATGCCTGGTCCATCGCGTACGCCAGCACCGTTTCCATCACCGCCCCTTCCTCCGTATTCGTCTCTCCAAAACGACGCTTGAAGTCGGTCAGGACAGGCGCGAAGGCCGGGTCGTCCCACCGTTCCGGACCGGGGTCGAGGCGCATGAAGTCATCCAGAACTTCCACATACGACGGGCTGGGCGGCCTGCGCCAGAACGCCACATCAGGACCGAACTCGCTGACATAGTACGGAAGGTAGAGCGTGGTGCGCGCCGGGACCCGTTCAACGAGTGCCGGATTGAACCGGCGCACCTCGTCCGCAGGCAGACCCGTTTGCTTGACAATCTCGGCCAGCGAAATCACGCGCGGCGTGCGCATGGCGTAGATCGACTGTTGGGGTGTCGACGCGATCAGGCGTCTGACGTTGAACGTGTTGCCGAACACCATCTCCGCGTAGAGATACGAGCGCGGGCCATAGCTCCGATACACGTCGTCGTATTCCTTGCCAGGCAGGGCACGCAAGTCGCGGGCGAGCTTCGAGCCCAGAAAATATCGGGCACGGACATCTTTTGCACCAAGATGCTCGCCGGCGATCAGCGTCCGCCCCACGTTCGTACCGCCGGCGTTGTGCTCGGACAGCGCGGGAATGAACGATCCGTACTTGGTGGCGAGCACCGACAGGTACGCAGCGCAGTAGGGAGCCTGGGTCGTCTGGTTCTTCCCTTCGATGGGTGTCGGTGAGAGGTAGTTCAAGTGCTTCCAGTTCCTCTGAAGCCACTGGCAGAACCCGACGGCGTTGGCTTCCGAGCGCCTCGTGCCGTTCAGCCCTGATTCGAGAATGACCTGAGCCAGACCGATTTCCGGAGGTACGCCGAAGCGCTCATAGATCGCTCCCCACTCCGTGAGAAAGCGTCCGTACCTGCTGGCGTTCGGCAGCAGCGCGTCTCCTCGCGTCGAGTTGTGCACCACCGGACCTGCTGTGCGCTCAAGCAGAAACGCCATTTGCTCTCGCCGGTCACTCAGTTTGCGAGCGAGCCGTTGACCTTCGAGGACACTTGCGAGCATCGGATCGGCCCATACAACCTGGCGCGTCCATTCTCCTTTCGTGGGAAAGGTCGCGAGGAGCCGTCCGTCAACGGCGCTACCGAACGCGATCGAGCCGTCAGGCATGGTGAAGACGTACTGCCAGAACGCGTAGCCGGGCCTGAAGGTCCGCATCGCAGCGAAGTCGGCGCGCTGGCGCGCCTCGACGAGGTCGTCCGCTGTGGACGACTGCGGCGGCGTAATAGCGCCTGCCTGCGCGCTCCCACGGCGCCAGACGACGTTCCACGCGACCACTGCAATCGTTGCGGTGAGCGCGGCGAGAGTCACGATAGCCTTCGTTCTCATCGAGCGGGTTGATTGATGTGCAATCCATACGCCTGGGCAGCGGTGTGAAGAACCAGCCATCAGCGGGAGGATTTCGCCGGGAGTGTCAAGGTTGTGCCGGATGCGCGTGACGAGTTTGAACCGACGATCCGGAAATTGCTCAACGTGTCCAGACGTGCACTTCGTTAACCCGCGTGAGCGAACGAGGGGGTGTTGTTGCCAGGAACGGAATAGAATCGGCTGGTCAGCGTGAGAGGGGATTGAAGGTGTCGTCACTCTCGATCACATGGAGTTGCGCATGAGAATAGCTTTGGTCCCTATTGCAATCCTGGCTCTGTCGGGCGTGGCGTCTTCCGTCGCGGTCGCGCAGCAAGGCATGCCAGGCGGCACGCAGATGACCTTCTTCGTCACCAGCGAGCCGCTCGGCGATGGCGGCAATCTCGGTGGGTTAGCGGGCGCAGATGCGCATTGTCAGAAACTTGCCAGCGCTGTCGGCGCAGGTGGCAAGACATGGCGCGCGGTACCTGAGCACACAGGCCCGCCCCGGTCAGCCGGCCGTCAACGCGCGCGATCGGATCGGAGCCGGGCCTTGGTACAACTTCGAGGGCGTGATGATCGCCCGCGATCTCGCCCACTTGCATGGAGACACGATGGAGCTCGCGCGGATGGGCAACAACCTGACGAAGCGGACGGGGCTTACGGAAAAGGGCCAGATCGTGCCGGGGCTCAACGACTACCAAGTTCCGCGAGATAGCGAGTGGGAGTTCACCAAGACGACGCCTTATACGAACCGCCACGAGATGCTGACCGGTTCGCAGCTCGATGGCCGCGCGTTCCCGCCAGGTATCGACTATGCGTGCAGCAACTGGACGAGCAATAGCGACCCTGCTCCCGGACAGGCGCAAGGCGGGCTGGAAGGTGGTCCAGGCAGACCGAATGCGCAAATCGGATTTCCAGATCGCAATGGCGGCGGCAACGGCTCGTGGAATTCATCGCATGGCACACAGGGGTGCAGTCAGACCGCGTTGAACAAGACGCATGGGGTCGGCATGTTCTACTGCTTTGCGACCAATTGAGAACGCTCATGAAGAACATGTTCTTGTGGATGTTCGGCGGCTTCTTGGTCGTGTCGAGCACGACCGTGGCACAGGGCCCCGGAAAACTGCCGATGCCGACCTCGGATCGCATCCCCTCCAGCCTGATGACGTTCTTCGTCACCAGCGAGCCGATCGGGGATGGAGGGAACCTCGGTGGGTTGGCAGGTGCGGATGCGCACTGCCAGAGGCTTGCCACCGCCGTTGGCGCAGGTGGGAAGACATGGCGCGCGTATCTCAGTACGCAGGCGCGGCCCGGTCAGCCGGCCGTCAACGCCCGAGACCGCATCGGCAAGGGTCCCTGGTTCAATTCGAAGGAGAGGATCCCGGACTATCTGGGCCGCCGGCTCTACCGGCCGATCATCCAGTCCGAAATCCACGGCGACACCCTGGACGAAGCGCGACGCGGCAGCAACCTGACGAAGGAGTTCGCGGTTACTGAAAAAGGTGAGCTCATCAACGGAATCGGTGACCCGTTGCCGACGCGCCATGACATCCTGACCGGTTCGCAACCGGATGGACGCGCCTTTACCGACGCGGCGGATCACACGTGCAACAACTGGACGAGCAACGGCGCAGGTTCCGCGCAAGTCGGTCATTCCGATCGCGTGGGCAACGGGAACCAGTCGTGGAACTCCTCGCACGCCACGACGGGCTGCAGTCAGAGGGATCTCGTCAGCTGGGGTGGCGTCGGGTTGCTCTACTGCTTCGCCGTCGAGTAGCGACAGGTCCAGCTGAGGTTGCCTCGCTGAGCCCTCAACGAGAAGAGGCCCGCCCTCGTCGGAGAGCGGGCCTCAGTGTACCCAAACGACTGATCTGAAACGACCGGCACTTGCTCCGGCTATTCCATATCTAGAAGTCCATCTGCACGGCGAACCTGGCGAAGCGCGCCGGCGTAATGGTCGTCGGAGTCAGCCACGAGCCACCTGGTACGAACCCAAAGTTATAGTTCGTCACGGTGTCGGCGTTCAGCAGGTTGAAGATGTCAACCCCCACCTGCGTCCGCGTCGTCCCGAAGCGGAGAATCTTCGCGATACGCATATCGACGTTGTTTAGCCGCGCGCCCCACAAAGTGGCGGGCGGGATGAGGTTCACCGAGACAGTCGCCGCCCCGGTGAGGTTCCGGCCGAGCGGCTGCGGCCCCGCGGCGATCACCGCATTACTCGCTATGTAGTCCGCCCGCAGCGAGTCCCCGGGAATGCTCGCCCACGTCGCGGACACCTGCACGTCCACTTTCGGGACCAGGTACGACGCGAGTCCGCGGAAGTCGGTTCGGTAGGGTTCCGCGATGCGGCAGTACGGATTCCTCACCGACAAGGCGAATGGACCGCCCCCGAGGGCATTGACATTCGAGGTCACCGAGCTGTTCGTCGCCAAACCTGTATCGTTGGAGCCCAGTTCAGGTAGATCCGCCCTCACGCCGCACGCATCCGCGAGCCTGCGCCCGGTGCTGGTGCCTCCCTGTACCGTGAGCCCATTCTGGAGCCGGGCTACGACCGACAGGTCCACGCCCTGCCAGTTCTCTGTCTGGTCCCCGAAGTTCTTGTAGGACTGCGCGAGCTCGTCTACCTGTCCCACTCTGGCCGGCACCAGGTTATACAGGCCGCCAACCGTATATCCTCCGCCGCCCGGGAGCCGCGGATCGACCGGCGCCAGGATGCTGAACGGCGTGTAGTCCGCGGCGCTCGTCGCTCGGTTGTCCACGACGTACCAGTTGCCCCACCAGTTGCGATTGTAGGCGACGGTCGCCGAGACGCGTGGCACCACCTCGTGCTGGACCGCTAGGCCCATCGACCAGTTGTACGGACGAGTGCCCCAGCCGCCGACGAAGGCTGGGTCGAAGGTTCGTGTGAACACAGGGCGTCCGAGATTCTGGTTGTCGAGCGGCGCGCATTCGCCGTTCTGTCCCCGGTTATTGAGATCACAATCCGGCACGAAGTCGCCGTCCGCGTCGGTCCATCCCCGTGTCGAGTTCACGACCATGCGAGTAATCGGGTTCATGTCCAGATCGTTGTTGCTGGCCGTGATGGCTTCCAGATACTTGCCGATGTTGAACCTGATCGCCGTTTTTCCATTCCCGAAGAGGTCTGGTACGCGACGCCGACACGAGGCGTGAGGTCCTTCCACGTGTATCCGGGTGTCGATCGGCTCGGGAAGAAGATCTCTTCCGGCGGCGTACGGCCAGCCTGGGCCGCCGATGCGTTGGTCGGTATAGGTCGAGATCAGCGAATCGTCGTACCGCACGCCGCCCTGCACGGTCACCCGGCCGGTCGTCCACTGGTCCTGCGCGTAAAAATTCGTCGGGATGAGATTGCGGATGTACTTCGTGTCGGGCCCCCCCATGATTGACTGCATCAGCTGGTTCGGCACGCCGTTGAAAGTCCGGACCTGCACGACCTGGGTGTAGCTCTGGTAGGTCTGGGACGGATTGCCGAACCCGCCCTGGTATCCGAACTTCATGTTGTGCGCGCCGGTGACATACGTCAGCGACGCCCGCAGGCTGGCCAGGTTCCCGATCAACGAATGCGTAAATCCGCCCTGCCCCGGGGCTCGTGGCATTCGGGAGAGCAGGCCTGGGATCTCGCCAGCTTGCTCCAACTGCTGGATCATACGCCGGGTTGTGGGTGCCGTCGTTGCGTGGCGCGAAGCGGTACCGGGCCTGATACATTCCCCAGCCGGCCTCGGCCAGCAAGCGGCCAGTGATCGGCGACTGCCAACTGGCATGGGGCTGACGGGACGGGATGTAGAGCGTTCGGGTCGTCGCTTCCGGCGTCGTCGTCGCAGTGCCCCCTCCGGTGCCGTAGTTTGCGTCGTTGTACTGCTCGGCCCAGTCGGCATAAATTTGTTGCGCGGTGTCGGCTGCCACGTCAACCGGATCGTCGCCTGGCGCTCCAGGCTGTTATTGAACGCCTGTTTCGATGAATCGAAGTTAACGACCCACGAATTGGGGTTGCCGGCGTTCCTGTTTTCGAACATGCCAGGCACTGTCCGCTCGCCTCCGACCTGGCGGTAGACTCCGTAGAACCACAGCTTGTCCCGGATGAGCCGTCCACCGTACATTGCACTCACGTCGTACACGTTGATGAGCTCGAACGGGGCCCGGAGGCCCCACCAGGCTTTCAGCGCATCCGTGTAGTTACTGCCTTGCAGCGTGCCGTTCGAGCCGCTGTAGTTGACTTGGCCGCTGAAAGTGTTCGACCCCTCGCGCGGGATCGCATTGAAGATCATGCCGCCCGTCTCGGCTTCGGCGAGCCCGCCCGAGAGCGTCATCACCACTTCCTGCGCCGCGGCCACTTGCGGCATCTGTCCGCCGCCACCGCTGCTGCCGGCCCACCCCATGTTGATGCCATCCGCATAAATTCGCGAATCGTTCGTGCGCCCGCCGTGGATAGCGGAGGCACCCCCCTGCATCGTGCCGTTGATGCCACCGGAATCCCCATTCGTCTGCATGCCGGGAATAATCGCCTGGATGCCGGCGACGTTCCGCGAGGAGGGAATTGACGCGATAACGTCCCTATCGATGATCGACTGCGACCGCGCGCTCTGCACGTCGACGAGGGGCGGACGCGCCGGTCACCGTGATCGTTTCCTCGAGCGACCCAACCTGCATGTCGGCGTTCACCGTTGCACGGTAAGCCCCCCGTCAGCTCGACACCTCCGCGCTTGAACAGAGGTGAATCCGGCCAGCGAACGTAACGAGTAGGTGCCGGGCCGCAGGTTGATGATGTTGTACGACCGCTCGCCGTCGGTGACGACGATCGGATTTTTTCAATCAGGGCGGGGACTGGCGGCTTCCACCGTCACGCCCGGCAATACTCCGCCCGACGTGTCTCTGACCACTCCGGCGATCGCGGCTTGGGCATAGGCCGCCGACGGCAAGAGCAACAAGACCAAGGCGGCCAGCAGCGGCCCCCGAGATCGGTGGATCAGGTTCAACATCGCGGTCCTCCTCACCATGTTCGTTAGGGCGAGGGTACGGCGCGTTTCAGATGCTCCTCTGAGGCGCGCCTCTACTCGAAGTTGCCGAGTGCAACCGGACCCGGATGAAGGGACCGCCGACCGCCCCGCTGAACTGCTGGTCTGCAGGGACCCAACCGGGGGAAAACGAACCGTCTGACGAAACGGTCGTCATGACTCCTCACGCTGCGTGTTCTCTCTGGCTCACGAGGACACGAAACAACGATTTTCGTGACACAGCCAACCCACCTATGAGGACGACGGGGCCGCGGAATGACGTCTAGGGTTATAAAAGGTAAAAATTAATAAAACGGGTCAGAGGATATCACACCCTTAGAAGGCGGCGCTATCCCAGCGACGCAGGTCTTTTGGGCTCTTTTGGGCCTCGAAACGCGTCAAGTCTGGGCAACAGCGAAAGCGGGACAGTGACGCGGATAAGGCCTTGAACCGTGCGTTCCGCCCCCCCCGTCGTCGCGCTCAATTCGAGTGCGCCTTGTACCAGACGATGAAATCGAGAATGTTCTCATTTACGTCGCGCGCGGGCGTAAACGGTCGTCGTGGTTTCGACCGGCCGAATCGTGACCGACGTCAGATCCGGCGATGAGAAGTTCGCCAGCAGAAACGCGCCGGGCTTCAGCATGGCTTCGATATTCGACAGGGCCAGCGCCTGCTCGAGCACGTCATAGTAGACGAACACGTTCGTTGCGATCACGAGATCGAACGCTTCCCCGTCGAGGCGCTCGTTAACGACGTTCACATTCATCACCGACATCCGCTGAACGGCAGATGGTCTCGCACGGACAGCCCGCAGCTCGACCAGGTCCGCAACCGCCTTCGACGCCGGTGCTTGGGCGGGCGCGCCAATTTGATCGCCGAACGTTTGCCAGAACGTTCGAACCTCGGGAAGCCAAGGCGTGCTCCTCGGCAGCGGCAGGTTCAGCGTGTAGCCGATGTTCTTGCGGCCCGTGCTCGAGCCTGCGTCACGTGATCAATAATCCGAGGGTTGATGTCCAGGAGCACGATCTCCGGATCGGCTGGCAAGGGCGCGAGACCCAGGCGCTTGAGCGAATCAAGAACGGCAAACGGCTGCAGCGTTTGTTGCGGATAGACATCGAAGCCGACGTCCTTGTCCGCGAAATCGAGTCCGGGACCGACGATCGCGACGCGTCTCACGGCGCCTGGCTTGAGTAGCCCACGCGCCTTCATCGCCGCCAGCGCCTGCTCCACTGAATAGTTTGGACCGAGCGACGTGTCGAGCGACAGGCCACGGGTGCGGAACAGCCGAGACCGCTGGATGAATTCCGTGTTGGGGTCGTTGCTGCTGGTGGCGCCAAGTTCCTGATCGATCTGTTCCTGTTCGCTTGCCACGCGCACGACAGCCGCGCGCAGATACTCTCGTGCGACGTCCCTGTCCGCGACGGTCGCGAAACGAAGCCCTTTTCGCTGAAGAAAGGCGCGGGCGAACAACCGGCGCTCGTCATTGCCAGGGACGGCCAATGCCTTCAGAAGATCGTCGAGGCGGGCCGAGATCAGCTCGATTGTCCGGCGCAACACCAGCTCTCGATCCGTTACGGTGCCCGATTCGACTGCGCTGAGCACTGCCCGCGGTCTCGACGTGAAGGAAGTGCCGAACAACATCCAGTTGACGATGGTGTCTTCGTCGCCCTGCTCGAGTCGCGCGCGGACATCGCGATCATGGCGCTCAATCCAGCCCGGCCATGCGGTTTCCATCGAGCCGGGGTCAACGTGTTGAGCCCAGGCGGAAGCCTGGCGGCCAGCTCGGTCAGAATCGGCTGGGCTTCGCTGAAACGAACGAATCGGGCTGGAGCGACAGCGGTCGCCGCGACTGCAGTGATGAGCAGCAGGACGCCGACAATCCGAAAGTGAGCTTGTGGAATGCAGCGATCCTATCTGTTTTGGCGCTGACCAGCTCAGGATTCGCACAAACCATCAGCGAACAGAAAAACGCTCTTCGTGCAGCAAGACGCCGTCCTCGGTCCTGAGCTCGACCCTCCAGCTGCCAGTGCTTTCGATGTCCATGGCGTTGCGACTAAACGTGCGGTAACCGGAGCTTGGACTGGCCTGAACGCGGAGCGCTACGGATTGGTGCAAGCGATTGTCCCGATACCAACGATGCTGGACGGTCGTGGCGGTTGCGGACTGGACCTGAGTGTAAAAGAACAGCGGGCCTGGAGGAACTGGACGGTCCGCCGGATTGCAACGCCATTCATCGAGGTCGGCGCAGAGCAGCGCCTTGACCACCGTTGGTTGAGCGGGTGTCGATGCCGACGTGATTGGGCTGGCGCTCACCCCATCGCGGCCGCTTCCAATGGTCTTCGTGGTCTCCTTTGGTAAGGGGACCGGTTCGACGGACAACGGCGCCCGCAGTGGGGCGGGAATCTTCCGCGGTTGGTCTATCGTGGTCGCTGATGAGGACTCACCTCGCTCGGTCAAGCTGAGCCAAGGGCTGGCGCTGGTGAGAATCAGCATCAGCATTGCGCCCGGGCCCAGGGCGCCAATCGCAAGCGGGCGAATGAATCTCTTCCACGCGAGTGGCCAGAAGTCCTCGGATTCTGCCGGTAGCTGCGATTCGCGCTCTGGGTGCACTGAAGCTTCTGCCTGCACCTCAAACGCGGCCGTCACTTTCCTGGCCACGGAGTTGGCAACTCGACTGGTTTTCCCCCGGGCTTCACAGAAATCATGAAGATTCTTTCGACTCGTGGCCACAAAGGGATGGTCTGGCTCCAGTGCCCTTGTCGCGATGGTAAACGCTCGTCGAAAGCAGTGCTCCGCTTCGACTGCATTGCCGGTGATTTCGCATACGACGGCGAGGTTGTTCAGCGTGTTGGCGAGGTCCGGATGGAGCGGGCCGAGACGTGCTTCTTGCACGAGGGCAGCCTCGCGTAAGAGCTCTTCGGCTGATACGTAGTTGCCTGCGGCTGCAGCCTGTTCCGCCGCTTCGACGATAGAGCGAGGTTCGCGCAGTTCCGGCATAGGGCTCCTGAGGGGGAGCAGGAACGGCGATGGGGTTAACCGACTTCAAAGCATTGTAGAACAGCGTCTCGATGGATTGTCACGCCGCTGACAACAAACGATGCCACCGCGCGCAAAATAGCGCTATGTCATCCCTCGAGCTGCACGCGACCGTCGACGGCTCGGTGCGAGCCTACACCCTGGGGGGCGCGGCGGTCGCGTCGACGCGCGAGCGCCGCCCAGAGCGTAGTAGATTGCCTAGCGGCCGCGGCGGCGCCTGACAGTGAGGGAGACGCCCATCGCGAGCAACAGTGTGCTCGCGAGCCCGAGGAGCGGCCACGAGCTCGCGGTCCTCGGCAGCGTTGCTCTGGGCCTCCTGAGTCGGCTCGGCCCGCGCCGCAGGTGCCGCAGGCGCAGGTGTCGCAGGCGGAGGGGCAGGCGCGGGCGCCGCCGCGGCTCTTGTTGCAGCTGGAGGTGCTGGAGGAGCGGCAGCTGGGACGGTGGTCGCCTGCACTTCCTTCTCCGTCACAACCCTCGGCGGCTGGGACGTTACGATCGTCGCGCTCAGGCGATCGCCTTCCCGGAACTCCGACAGCTGCATGGGTTTGCCGTTGCGATAGATTTTCACGCCGCGCTTGTCCACTTCGCTTTGCGTGAAACTCCGGACTCCCTCGTCGGTTCGGACCATGATCGATGAACCACTACGCACTACAACGGTCCCGTTCTTTACCTCGGTGACGCTCACCGGCGTGACCGTTGTTCGCGTCGTGATGGTGGCGGTGCCCCTCATGCCCACCATCAACTCCCTCACCGACATCTGTTGTCCGTTTACGGTGAAAAGAAAATCACTGGGAACCGTTATCTCCCTGGTACCTTCCGGCAGCCTGACGACCAGCACGTTACCGTCGACCGCGAGTACTTCGAAGGCCTGGTCTCCGTCGCGCTCGTCGACTGTTGCGCAAGCGATCCGACGGCCGTCAAACACACAACCGCCGCGATCCCCACCACTTGACTGATTGCACGTGTCATAAGACTCCCTCCATTTCAGAACGCTTTGTGAACCACTTGCGAGAAGTGAGACGGCTAGAAAAAAGTGTGGATGCCTCCGAGGGCACCGGTCCGTCGACAATACGCACGGCGCGGACGATGAACCGGTCGGGGGCGGAGCCGACGTAGTAGAAGGGATAGCAGGTGACTAGGGTGAGCGCGCGTGTGGACGTCGGGTCCAGCACCGAGACGTCTTCCGGCAGGAACTACCCACGTTCGCTCGACGCGATATGTGTCGCTCCCCTGAATCGTGTCGAGCTCAAGCACGTCACCGAGGGTGATGTCCTTCAGTCCCCGGAAGAAGCCGTCCCGGTGCCCGGCGATGCCCAGGTTTCCGTCCGTC
>CAWBMG010000011.1:0-187216 GCA_963789815.1 uncultured Acidobacteriota bacterium
TTCAAGCGTGCCTTGCCTTTGGCTTGGCGGGCACGCGGTGACATCCGAATCCACTCGAGCTCGCGCTGGAGCGTTTTCTGACGCTTTGTTTCGGCCTTCTCCTCCTGGCTGAGACGCTGTTGCTTCTGATCGAGCCACGAGGAATAGTTGCCCTTCCACGGGATGCCCGAGCCTCGGTCGAGCTCGAGAATCCATTCGGCAACGTTGTCGAGAAAATAGCGGTCGTGGGTCACGGCCACGACCGTCCCTTTGTATTCCTTGAGAAAACGCTCGAGCCAGGCGACAGATTCCGCGTCGAGGTGATTGGTCGGCTCGTCGAGCAGCAACAAATCCGGCGATTTCAACAGGAGCCGACACAGCGCGACGCGTCGCCGTTCTCCCCCGGACAGCGTGGTGACGTCAGCATCCGCCGGCGGGCAGCGGAGCGCATCCATGGCGAGATCGAGCTGCGAGTCGATCTCCCACGCATTGACGGCGTCGATGCGGTCCTGGAGCTTTCCCTGCTCTTCCAAGACCTTCTCCATCTCTTGCGGCGAGAGGTCTTCGCCGAGCTTCATGTTCAGCTCGTCATATCTGTCGAGTAGCGCCTTGATTTCGGCGACACCCTCTTCAACATTGCCCTTAACCGTTTTGGACGGATCGAGGCGCGGCTCCTGCTGCAGGAAACCAACCGACACACCGTCGGCCGCAAACGCTTCGCCGATGAACTCGGTGTCATCACCAGCCATGATTTTGAGCAGCGAGCTCTTGCCAGCGCCGTTCAACCCGAGCACGCCGATCTTGGCGCCGGGTAAGAACGATAGCCAGATGTCCTTGAGCACGACGGCATCGGGAGGATGAACCTTCCCGAGGCCTTTCATTGTGTAGATGTATTGCATTCCAGTCCGGTTCGACGAGGTGGCGACCGTTCAGTATATCTTTGCCGCTGTTGTCGTGACCACTCCGTCAACTCCCAACCACACCTTGTCCAACTCCCAACCTCCAAGACCTGCACTCTTGGGGAGGGCGTTGGAGGCGCGACAGAAGTTGGGAGTTGTTACTGCGTGCGGGCTTGTGCCTCGGGCAACAGTGTTACGACGGTGTATCGGTCCTCTGGAAGATACTTGCGCAGAGCTGCGTGAATGTTGTCTTGGGAGAGCAGTTCCGTGCGCTCGGAGCGGAGTGGGATGCGGCGCGCGTCACGCCCCAGCAGGTGCACGGCTTGCAGTGAGTTCAGCCAATAACCGTTCTGCCGGAGCGCCGTCTGCAGATCGTTCTTCTCGGCTTCCTTGACGGCCTGGACATCGGCTGGCGACGGCCCCTCACGTCGCAACCGATCCACTTCGGTCATCACCGCCTTGACCAGAGTCTCGACATTCTCCGGCGAGCTCCCGAACTGCACGGTCGTCGTTCCATAGCCGGGCTGCGGGGACGTATTGGAGTAGCCCACGTTGACCGAGTAGGTTCCGCCCAACTTCTCCCGCAGGATATCGCGAAGCTTCATTTCCACGACTTCGGCGGCCGCTTGAGCGCGGTGGGTCTCCAGCTCCTCCAGGCCGGTATCCGAGAAGAACGTGATCACGGTTTGACCGCGAGGTTCCTGTCCCTTCGTCACCGCCTCACGCTGCGCGCTCGCGGGAAACTGCAGCCGAAGGTCGCCGAGTCGTGCGTCGGCGACACCGCTCGACGGGAGCGACCCCAAATACGTGGAGAGGAGCGGCGCAATCTCGTCGACTTTGAAGGCCCCGACGAAGAAGAACGTAAAATTCGCGGCGTTGGAGAAACGACCCTTATAGAACTTCAGCATCCGGTCGGCACTCAAGCGAGGGAGATCCTCCAATCGGAGCTGGCGAGACGTGTAATGGTCGAGCGTGTTGAGGCGGCGAACCCGCTCACCGAACACGGCACCCGGGCTCTGGCCCTGATTGGCCAGGTTGGCTTCCAGGCGTCGCTTCAACAGATCGAACCCAGAGGCGTCGCCATTGGGCGCGGTGAAGTGCAAGTACGCCAACTGCAGCGCCGTCTCGAGATCCTTCGGTGTGCTCGAACCGTTGACGCCGTGGGTGTAAGTGGACACATAGGCAGACGCGCCGCCGATGCGTCCGGCGAGTAGCTTGCCCAAATCGATCGGCGTGAACCCGCCAACCCCGGCGATGCCGACGAGCGATGTGCTCAACGCGGCCTCTTGGAACTCCTCAGGCGAAGCCTGCGACAAGCCTCCTCTTGCATACGATGAAAACAGAATCTGATCGTTTCGAAAGTCGGTCGGCTTCAGCCATACCTCGACGCCATTCGACAAGGTAAGCACCGTCACGCCAATCTCAGCGATCTCCCGCCGTGTCTTCACGCTCCCCGGAACCGATGGCTTCGCCATCAACTCGCGGCCGGACATCTCGTCACGCCAGGCAGTCACCGACGCGGATGAGCCCGTGCGCAACGCGTCGCGGAGGGCGGTCTCGGTCACTGCTGACAGCCCTGGCTTTTCCGGCGCCGAAGCGAGAACGACCCGGTTGTCGTCAGGCATGAGCTCTCGCGCGAGCGCCCCGGTCTCAGCCGCGGTGATCGTGGAGAGAAACCGGCGCGCGAACTCGAGTTCACGCTCAATGCCAGGGGCCGCCTCTTCGCTGAGGTAGTGGCGCAACAGTTCAGCGGCAAACCCATCGCTCTCTGATTTGTCGCGCTCGTTGAACGCTCGCTCGTATGACGCCAGCGTCGCTCGCCTGGCACGATCGAGCTCGGCTTCGCCGAAACCGTGTTGACGGACGCGAGCCATCTCTTGCCCAAGCGCTTCGAGTCCTTTCGCAATCTCACCGTCGTTCACGCGCGCCGACACCGTCAGACTCTCCACCGTCCGGCCAAGCGTCTCGTCACCGGCCGAGGCCCGGAGAAACGGAGCCGACGGCTGCCGGGCGATCTCGGCAAACCGCGAGTTGATCATTTGCTCCATCAGCGAGCGCACGAGCGACCTGCGGTAGTCGCCTAATGTTTTCAGGGCTTGAAGGGGACGCTTGAACACCAGTGTGACGGACGAACCTTGCGCCTCCCGGTCGGAGACGAATACGTATCGGGTGTCCTGGTGCGTCGGAATCGGATAGACCGTGCGCGGCGACGCCGTAGCGGCCTGAAACGGAGAGAAATGTTCGCGAATCTGACGCTCGATGTCGGCCGGATCCACATCGCCCACGACGATGACAGCCATCCGATCAGGACGGTAGTGGTCACGATAGAAGTCGCGGAGCCGCTGTCTCGTAAACGTCCGAAGAATCTCAGGCGTGCCAATGGGCAGCCGTTCGGTGTAGCGCGAATTCGCCCCAAAGAGACCGGCGATTTGCGCCGCCTGCATGCGCGTGGCCGCGCCGAGCCGGCCGCGCCATTCCTCGATCACGACGCCGCGCTCCCGATCGATTTCCTGCTGGTCGAGCGTGACGCCCCCGGCAAAGTCGCTGAGCGCCTCAAAGCCCCGTTTGAGAACTCCGGCACGGTCCGTCGGCACATCCAGCATGTAGACGGTTTCGTCGTAGCTCGTATAGGCGTTGACATGAGGGCCGAAGCGGGCGCCGATCGACTCCAGATAGCTGACCAGTTCGCCGGGCTTGAAGTGCGCGCTCCCGTTGAATGCCATGTGCTCGAGCATGTGAGCAAGTCCGCGCTGGTCGTCGGCCTCATCCACTGAACCGGCACTCACCGCGAGCCTCAGCAGTGCCCGATCATCGGGGCGTGGGTTCTGACGAATGAAATAGACCAACCCGTTGGGCAGCCGTCCCGTCTTGATCGCCGAATCAAGCGGTAGCGGCGCAGCGAGATCTTGCGCCCCAATCACCGCGGTCAATGCGAGCAGGAGTGCGGCCGTCAGCACTCCACGCATCCACACGGTGGTTCGACAGGGCTCAGCATGTCGAAGGGCCGAAGGGCGATATGCTCCTAGGATGCGGCTCAAGATCAGACGGCTGGATTCCACAATTCCCCTCCCCACATACGGGACCGAAGACGCGGCCGGATTCGACCTTGCCGCAGCGCAGGACCTGACTGTAGCCCCACGGCAAATAGCGCTCGTGCGGACCGGCCTCGTTATCGAGGTGCCGACCGGGCACTGCCTGGGCATTTTCGCCCGAAGCAGCACGCCGCTCAAGCGAGGACTGCTGGTGGCCAACGGAGTCGGCATCATCGACCCCGACTACTCCGGACCGACCGACGAAGTCATGATCCAGGTGCTGAACATTACCGATTCTGACGTCCACATCCGGCGCGGTGACCGACTGGCCCAGGCCATCGTCCTTGCGGCGCCGCGCGTGAGCTGGCAGGAGGTGTCTGAGATTCGGGACGTGGCCCGGGGCGGATTTGGCGCGACCGGGACCTGAACCTATTACTTGAGACTTGGGACCTGGACCTTTAGCCTTACCTTTGACCTTTGACCTTTGACCTTTGACCTACGGTGACCTACCGACGAATCCTCCATCTGGACATGGATGCGTTTTACGCGTCGGTTGAGCAACGCGACGATCCTGCCCTGCGGGGACGTCCCGTAGCGGTCGGCGGGGATCCCGACAAACGCGGCGTGGTCGCCGCGGCCAGCTATGAAGCGCGTGCGTTTGGCGTCAGGTCTGCCATCCCGATGGCTCGAGCCGTCCGCCTGTGCCCTTCGCTTGTCATCGTGCGGCCAGACTTTTCAAAATACCGCACTGTGTCGAAGCAGGTGTTCGATCTCTTCCGTACTGTAACGCCGCTCGTTGAGCCGCTCTCCTTGGACGAGGCCTACCTCGATGTCTCCGAGAACGCGTGGGGCGAGCCCCTTGGCATGAGCGTGGCTCGGCGACTGAAGGACGAGATTCGAACAACGACCGGGCTGACGGCCTCGGCAGGTGTCGCCCCAAATAAGTTCCTCGCAAAGATTGCGTCTGGGTGGCAGAAGCCAGATGGCTTGACAGTCATTGCGCCAGAACGCGTGGAGCACTTCCTCCACGGACTTCCGATCGACGCTCTCTGGGGAGTGGGGCCGGTTACGGCCCGCAAACTGCGCGAGCGGGGGATCGAGAAGCTCATCGACGTGCGCGCCACAGATCTGCCGACGCTCCGCGACGCGGTCGGTTCCATGGCCGAGTGGTTGCGCGATCTCGCCCATGGGATCGACAACCGTCCGGTCGTCTCTGAACATGAGACAAAGTCGTCTGGCAGCGAGAGCACTTACGCGCGCGATCTCACGAACATCGACGAGATTCGGCGGGAAATTTCAGGGATGGCCCGCGACGCCTCGGCATGGCTCGAGCGTCGTGAGCTGTATGCGCGGACCGTGTCGATCAAAGTCAGATACAGCGACTTCACCACCATCACGCGGAGCCACACGGACCTACCGACCCGTGACGAGGAACCGATCGTGCATCGAGCCGTGGCACTTCTCGAGAAGACGGAGATCGCGCACAGGCCCGTGAGGCTTCTGGGCGTCAGCGTGCACAACCTGTGTGAGTCACAGGAGCGGACCACACGTCCCAAGACCACTGCGCGGCTGCCGTTCGACTAAGAGACTTTAACAAGACCCCGACCGGCGCGCGTGGCGGATGACAGTCCCTTCACCAAGTCGGCCGCCGTGGTTCACTGCACGCCACCTGTCGCGAGAATCCGCTTCAGCTCGTCGGTCCTAGCACAGTCCCGCACCTCGCACCCGGCACCACGTACGCATCACACACCGGGCACGCACCAGGCACCAGGCACTAAGCCCCAAGCACTAGAATAGGATCATGCTCAAAGGCTCCCGCGATGCCGTGCTGCACAAACTGCAACCAATCAGCATCCATGGCCAGCTGTCGTACGATCTCCAGTACACGTTTTCGGACGAACCAGACAGTCAGGTACGCGTCGCCCGTGTCGGCCCCGAGGCGCTAGCGCAGGGCCTTCAGCCGGGCGATCGAGTGACGCTCGACTTTCTCGTTGGCGTCGTCACGGCGGTGCACCGTACATAACTCACGGGACCCTTGGGACTTGGGCCTTTCTTGGGAGTTGGGAGTTTCTATGGCGTCACGCGAATGCGTGTGACCTCGACTCGCTCAGCAGGAGTCTCGCCGTTGACAGCCAGCCCTTCGATCTTCTCAACAACGTCCAACCCCTCCACGACTCGACCGAAGACGGTGTACTGGCCATCGAGCGCCGGCGTCCGCGCGAGCACGATGAAAAATGAACTTGTTGCGCTGGCGGGATCATCACCCCGCGCCATTGAAATCGTGCCGCGCTCATGCGGCGTCTGACTGAACTCGGGCTGCAGAGTTCGGATGTATGACTGCTGCCGTTCGTCTGGCGGCTCACGCCGGGTCGGCATATATCCGCCTTGAATGACGAAACCCCGCACGATGCGATGGAAGGCAGTGCCGTCGTAGACCCCGCTCGCTGCCAGGCGTAGAAACTGTCTCACATGGTTCGGTGCGCGGTCGGGGAAGAACTCGATCGTGATCTGGCCAAGCGGAGTCTCCACAACGGCCCGGCGTCTACCCAACTCTTGGACGGATTCACTGAGGAAGGGTTCCGGCAGGGGCGCCGGCTTGTCTCGAATCGTGACTCGCTTGATCTCGACACGATCAGCAGGCACACTCGCGTTGGCAGGCAGCGTCGACATCTTTTGTGCGACGTCGATGCCTTCGGTAACGCGCGCGAACACCGTGTACTGGCCATCGAGTGCGGGCTGATCGGTGACGGAGATGAAGAACTGGGACCCGGCGCTGTCGCGCCGGCCCGGCACGAGCACCGCCGATACGGCGCCACGCGTGTGTTTCTCTCCGTTTGCCTCGAACCGAAGGACACCAAGGCCCCCTGTGCCGTACTTCGCCGCCTGCGACGGGTCCTTCGAGATCGGGTCGCCGCCCTGGATGATGCCCATCGCGATGACACGGTGAAACGTTGTTCCGTCGTACGCACCCTCGCGCGCACGGGTGATGAAATGCGCCACGTGATTGGGGGCGGCGTCGGCCAGCAGGTCGAGCACGATGACGCCGTGCGCCGTGTCGAGCACGGCTTGCTTGTTCTGGAGGTCGGCGGGTGTCAGCGTGGATGTGAAGAACGTTTCTCGCCCTGGAGGGCCCGCCTGCGCCTGCATCGACGTGGTCTCAGCGAACGCGAGGAGCGTCAGGAGCACAAGCATCGGCGCATTATATGTGCGGCATCCCCTGGTTGGTCGCCGTCTGCTATAGTGCCTTCAAGTGAGCGGTTTGGCCACGGCTCCGTCGCGCGGTGCGCCGACGTACGAGGAGTTTTACGGTCTTCTACAGTCTCCTTTTTCGCTCGCGCCCGACCCGCGATTCCTCTATCTGAGCGAGTCACACGAGGAGGCGATCCGCCTTCTGCTGCAAGCCGTTCACAGAAACGAGCGTTTCATCGTCCTCACCGGCGACACCGGTACGGGCAAGACCACTCTCAGCCGCGCGCTGATGGGACAAGTGCCGATGACGACGCTTACGTCGCTCATTCTCAACCCGTTCTTGTCTGTCGAAGAGCTGCTCCGAGAAGTCTTGCTCGACTTCGGCATCATCTCGCACACCGATGTTCGATCCGGGCGCGTGAAGGAAGCGACGGTGGAACAGCTCATGCGGGTCCTTCACGACTTCCTTGCGTCATTGGTGACGCTTGGCGGACGTGCGGTCCTCATCATCGACGAAGCGCAGCACCTGTCTCCAGCTGTCCTCGATCGGATTCGCGTGATGTCAGACATTGAGACGAGTTCGAGCGGGCTGTTGCAGATCCTTCTCGTCGGCCAACCCGGCCTGCTCGACGTCCTGCATCAAGCCGAAATGCGTCTGCTCGATCAACGTGTGTCCTTGTGGGCGCGTTTGAAACCGTTGACGCGGTCAGAAGTTGAAGCTTACGTTGCGCATCGACTGTCGGTCGCAGGCGCCTCGACGGTCGTCCGCTTCGAGGCGTCCGCCATCGATGCCGTGCATGCCCTGACCAACGGCGTACCCCGCCCAATCAATCTGCTGTGCGACAGAGCCTTGATGATCGGTGCCGAGCTATCCGCGGGCGTCATCACGACGGAGATCGTCGAAGAATCCGCGCGCACCCTCGACATGAATCGCCGGACGTTGGCTCGGGGCACGACTCTTACGGCCGAGCGACGCTTCTGGATGTGGATTGGCGTCACGGTCGTGGCGCTCGGAGGCATGCTCCTGTCGCTATTCGCGTTTTGACCGTGGGTGCCGCTTCATCGCCTTCCCCATCACCTTCGCGCGCCGTTTGTCTTCGATCTGCGCGCGCTGATCCTGCTGCCGTGCGAGAAACGCGAGCTCATCTTGCAGCTTCAGATAGCTCTCCAGACGCTGAGCCGGCAGCCGACCGTCTGTCACCGCGGCCTTCACAGCGCATCGTGGTTCGTCGCGGTGCCGGCAATCAGTAAACCGACACTCGGCCGCCAAGGCCTCGACATCCTCGAATGTCTCGCGCACCGAGGCTCCGACGTCCCATAGTTGAAGCTCGCGCATGCCCGGCGTGTCGATCATCAGGCCCCCGCTCGGCAGCACCACGAGCTCACGATGTGTCGTCGTATGGCGGCCCTTTGAATCTGCCTCACGCACGTCGCGCGTCTTCTGCACGTCGGTCCCCACGACACGATTGATGATCGTGCTCTTCCCCACACCGGATGAGCCGAGTAGCGCACATGTCCGACCCGTGGTCAGGTATGGCCCGATGTGCTCCATCCCTTGATTGAGCTTCGGGCTGAGCACGTGGACGGGCAGATCGCCAGCTACCGCGAGAGTGTCGGCCACTCGAGCGGGCACGTCCGCGCACACATCCGGCTTGGTCAGGAGCACAACAGGCGAGGCGCCACTTTCACGGGCGAGCAGAAGATACCGTTCGAGGCGTCGCGGGCTGAAGTCGGCGTCGAGCGCCATCACGATGAACACCACGTCCACGTTCGCGGCAACGATCTGCTCGTCGGTGACATGACCGGCCATTTTCCGTGAGAACCGGCTGCGACGAGGCAGCACCGCGACGATCGCGGCCCGGTTTTCGTCGGGGCGTCGGCGGACCACGACCCAATCACCAACGGCCGGCAATTCGGTACGACTGATAGCTCGGTGTTTGAGACGACCCGTTACTGTCGCCTCGAGCTCCCCGTCATCCACATACACACGGTAGATGTGGTTGAATTCGATGGCAACACGGGCCGGCTCCAAGTCGCCCTTGCCAACGAAGGGGGCGTAATCGGCGGCGACAGCGGCCGTCCATCCCAAGTCGCTCAGACGCATTGCACTGGCACGGTCTGATTCTTCACCAGGGCCTTCGAAAATCAAACCCGGTCTCGTTTCAGTACAATTCGCCGCGTGAAAGTTTCACTGCTGGCCTGCGGCGTTGGGATCGTCGGGCTGCTGCTCATCGCGGCCGCCGGTCCCGCCTATCGCGTCGGTGTACCTCTGCCCATGGCCCTCACGCTCTTCCGGTGGGGCGCGTATGTAGGGCTCGCGGCACTTACGGCCTCGATCCTGGCCGCAGGCCACGCGTACTGGCGCGGAACGCGCCTCGCAACGATAGTGGCCCTTTTCGGGTTTGCCTTGGGGCTGACCGTGTTTGGCATCCCGTATCTCTGGCAGTGGCGCATTCAGAACCTGCCAGCCATTCATGACATTTCGACGGACCTTGAAAACCCACCTGCCTTCGAGGCGGTCCTCCCACTCCGAGAGGGAGCGTCCAACTCACTCGAGCGCTCACCCGAGCTGCAGCAGCGCCAACGGCAGGGATATCCGACCCTAGTGCCGGTCACACTCGCAATGCCACTGCCGCAGGCCTTCGATAAGGCTTTGGCAGCCGCTCAATCGTCGGGATGGGCCATTGTCACGGCCGACAAGAGCTCCGGCCGAATAGAAGCAACCGACACGACCCGGTGGTTCGGCTTCAAGGACGACGTGGTAGTTCGAATGACGCCGTGGGGCACCGGCACGCGTGTCGACGTGCGTTCAGCGTCACGAGTCGGAGACAGCGACGCCGGCACCAACGCGCGCCGGATTCAGAGTTTCTTGGCGAACTTGGAAAGCCGCTAGCTCTTCCTGCTGGCCATCCATTGCGCAACGACGTCGAGAACTTCTTTCGACACGTCCTCGCGGCTTCGCCCCCGCACTTTGAGCGAGTGGTCGCCGCCTTCGACGACATGGACGTCAACCGGCGTCGGGACCATCTGCAGCGCAGGCGCGAGTTCGTTCGGCGTCCCGAATGCGTCGTGCTCGCCTTGCACGATAAGCATGGGAACATCCAGGGATGGCAGATGTGCGACGCGCAACTGCTCCGGCTTGCCCGGCGGGTGAAGCGGGTACCCAAAGACCACGACGCCTGAGAGCCCTTCGAGCGGAGTGGCGCCGAGGTGCGTGGCGATGCGCCCACCCATGGATTTTCCTCCGACGAAGAGAGCGCCGCTACTCCACTGGCGGGTCGCCTCAATCACCTCGCGAAAGCGTTCTTCCAGCATCGGCGCCCGATCCGGGATGCGCCGGCCTTGTTGCATATAGCGGAAGTCAAAGGTGACGATGCTGATCCCCCGAGCCGCGAGCCCATGGGCTGTCGCCACCATGAAGGGATGGCGCTGGCCAGCTCCCGCGCCATGCGCGAGCACGAGTACCGTGTCCGTCGAACTTGCGGCCGGGTAGCCACAGGCACCGAGACGCTCGAGACTCACCGACGTCGCTACTCCGTGAAACGCTGATGCAAATGCACCGGCTTGGATCTCGCGCGAATCCGCAAGTTGATCATCTCGACGAAGACCGAGAACCCCATCGCGAAGTAGATGTAGCCCTTACGGATGTGCTGGTCGAAGCCATCGGCGATGAGCGACACGCCGATCAACAGCAGAAAGCTGAGCGCCAGCATCTTCACAGTGGGGTGCGCTTCCACGAATTCGCTGATCGCACGCGACGACATCAGCATCACAACAACGGCCATGACCACGGCGGCGATCATGACGGTGACGTGCTCAGCCATGCCCACAGCCGTGATGACCGAGTCCAACGAAAACACGACGTCGAGCAACAGGATCTGCGTAATGACGCTCACGAAGGAGGCGACGCCCCGAGCGGATCTACCCTCTTCGTCTCCCTCGAGTTTGTTGTGAATCTCCTGGGTGCTCTTGGCAAGCAGGAACAGACCGCCAACGATAAGGATCAGATCTCGACCAGAAATCTCGTTTCCAAACACGGTAAAGAACGGTGCCGTCAAACTCATGACCCATGTGATGGACAGCAGCAACAGGATTCGAATGACCATCGCCAGCAGGAGTCCGACCCGCCGCGCGCGCGCGCGGTCCTCGGGGCGCAACCTGCCCGCAAGAATCGAGATGAACACGATGTTGTCGATGCCGAGAACGATCTCGAGGACCGTCAGCGTGAGCAGCGCGATCCAGCCTTCGGCGCTTGTTATCCAGTCGAACAAGGTGACACCTCAGTGGAAGTTCGAGGTTTGAAGTGCGAACTGCGACGTAAGTGCAAATTACTTGTTTCCTACTTCACACTTTAAACTTCGCACTTTCCACTTTGGCGAGCCCTCCCCACGTTTCCGGGTCCTGCCAGATGAGCGTGGAGAGATACAGCGCAACGTCTTCTGCCGGGTACGAGGCGGCAATCGCAGCGGCGGCGGCTTGAAGCCGCTCCTTGTCTGGCGCCTGCAATTCCTGATCGGCAATCAGACCGTCTTCGTGCGCGATACCGAGTGCGTCGAGAAAACTCTTCATCATCGGGCGATGTCGATCGAGGTGGTACGCCACGAGCAGACGCGCCGCGACTAGTTCCGAGACACTCGGGAGCGAGCCGAGGTGCTTCGCTTTCTTCTCGATCGGCATCGACAACACGCTTCGCGCACGGAACTTGATTCGCTGCGCGATCGTCGCAATCGCCTCCGCTTGCTCGAGCGCGGCGTCTTCATCCTTCCAGAAGGCCTCGGCTGCCTGCAACCTGCGGTCAGTCGATAACTGTTTCCATAATTGAGATGGGCGAGGAGTGTCGGCAGTCTCGGTCATGATCAACTCGATACGTTAACATAGCGGCCATGCCAAAACTGACCGTGGAAGGGTTCAACACCGTCGACGTCGAGACCGGAATGCGTCTCGTGCTCGCGATCGAACAAAAGGCCGGCGTGGATATCCTCCACGCCTGTGGCGGTAACGCCCGGTGTACGACGTGCCGCATCGAGTTCGTGAGTGGCGAGCCGGCACAGATGACGAGGGCGGAAAAGACCAGGCTCGAAGAGAAAGGACTCGTGAACGTCCGGCTGTCCTGTCAGATCGTTTGCGACCACGACATGACGGTGCGGGCGATCAGCCGGCTCGAAGGCAGCGGCCGGCCGGACCCGGGCAAGACGCCGGAGCCGACGATTCAGCCTCCTCCGGAGTGGGTGTAACGGGTCGTGGAGTGAATGGTAGTCAGAGGCCTTGGCCTCAGGGAAGAGTGGTCAGCGGAGGCGTTAAGGCCTCCGCTAGTCGATCGAGACTTTCCGCAGTAGCGCGAAATCGGAGAGCATCTTTCCCGCGCCCATCACAACGGCCGAGAGTGGATCCTCGGCGACCTGCACGGGCAAGCCCGTCTCGCGTCGCAGCCGGTCGTCAAGGTTTCGGAGTAACGCGCCGCCGCCGCTCAGAACGATGCCCCGATCGCACATGTCGGCGGAGAGTTCAGGTGGAATGCGCTCGAGAGCGTCGCGGACGGCCTGGACGATTTGCCTAACGGTATCGGCCAGGGCCTCGCGAATCTGTCCGTCGTGAAGCACGACCGTTGTCGGCTTCCCCTCGAGGACGTGGCGCCCCTTGACCTCCATCTCCTTACGCTCGGCCAGCGGCGCCGCCGACCCGAGCTCCATCTTGATTCGCTCCGCGGTCCGCTCGCCGATCAGCAGGTCGTGCTCGCGCTTGACGTAGTTGATCACGGCCTCGTCCATGGCGTTCCCCGCCACACGCACCGATCGGCTGTAAACAATACCCGCGAGCGAGATCACGGCGATGTCTGTCGTGCCGCCGCCGATATCGACGATCATGTTGCCCGAGGCTTCGGTGATAGGCAGGCCTGCACCGATCGCCGCCGCCATTCCCTCTTCGATGAGGTGGACTTCGCTGGCCTTCGCGCGATAGGCGCTTTCTTTCACGGCACGTCGCTCGACCTGGGTAATCTCCGACGGCACGCCAATCACGACACGCGGACGAACGAAACTCTTTCTCTTATGCGCCTTCTTGATGAAGTAGCCGAGCATTTTCTCGGCCGCATCGAAGTCGGCGATCACCCCGTCGCGCATGGGACGAATCGCAGTGATGCAACCGGGCGTTCGTCCCAGCATCTCCTTCGCCTCGTTGCCGACCGCTTCGATCTGGGAGTTCACGTTGTTGACGGCGACGATTGACGGCTCGCTCAGGACAATGCCCTGACCGCGTGCGAACACGCAGGTGTTGGCCGTCCCAAGGTCGATCGCCAGATCATTGGAGAAGAGAGACAAGGCTCCGAGCAGCACTACAAACCTCCAGAAGGTAAACGAAAGTCAACCGGCGCCGACCGTTGAGCAAGGCTCGTGCCCAAGGCCGAGTTGAGGCAGGAAGCCTGCGGCTACTCGAGACTGCGCGCCCCTTCACAGAGCTGCACGCCTCCGCCCGCCTACCCTGTTGAGCTAGTCAACAGTTTTGTTATTGGAAACGCAGAATTTTGTCCGGCGTAACCCAGATACTGAGATGAGCTTCGCGGCGCCGACGCCAGAGAATCGTCAGCGGTCCTCAGCGCTTTTCTTGGGCCGCATATTCCCTGCCAGAATTCGCTTCCGCAGGCGAATGCTTTTTGGCGTGACCTCGACCAGTTCGTCGTCGTTGATGAATTCAATGGCCTGTTCGAGACTGAGCTTCCGCGGCGGGATGAGACGAATCGCTTCGTCGGCCGTGGATGCGCGCATGTTGGTCTGCTTCTTCTCTTTGGTGACGTTTACGTCCATGTCGTTCTGACGTGCGTTCTCGCCGATGACCATGCCCTCGTACACCTGCGTCCCCGGCTCGATCACAATCTCGCCGCGCTCTTGAAGGTTGAAGATCGCGTATGCCGTCGCGACACCTGCTCGATCGGCCACAAGCGCGCCTGCACCTCGGGCAGGGATCGCCCCGTGCCAGGGTTCCCACCCCGCGAAGAGGTGATTCATTATGCCGGTGCCCTTGGTATCAGTAAGAAACTGGGAGCGGAAACCAATCAAACCGCGAGTGGGGATCCGGAACTCGAGGCGCACTCGCCCACTGCCGTGGTTCACCATCTTGGTTGGAACACCGCGGCGAGTCCCGGCTTGGGCAATCACGACGCCCTGAAAGTCTTCGGGCACGTCGATCGTCAAATCCTCGACAGGCTCCACTCGCACGCCAGCGATCTCCTTCGTCACGATATCGGGCCGGGACACCTGCAGCTCGAACCCTTCACGCCGCATCATCTCAATCAGAATCGACAGTTGCAGCTCACCCCGGCCGATGACCCTCATCTGTTCTGGCGAGTCGGTGTCTTCGACTCTCAGGGACACGTTGCCCAGAAGCTCCTTCGTCAGGCGATCGCGCAGGTTGCGCGAGGTCACGTATTGGCCGTCTCTGCCAGCCATGGGCGATGTGTTCACGCCAAATACCATCGACACCGTGGGCTCATCGATCGCCGTCGGCGGGATGACAAGACGGTGCTCGAGATCGGCAATGGTCTCCCCGATCGTGATATTCGCGATACCCGCGAGGCAGACGATGTCTCCAGCCGCAGCCGTCGTGATTTCGATGCGCTTCAGGCCATCGAAGGAGTAGAGCTTGGTAACCTTCGTCTCCTGGACAGAACCGTCTAGCTTCAAGACGGCGACCGGATCGTTGAGCTTGACCGTCCCGTTGAAGATACGGCCGATCGCGATTCGACCCAGATAGTCGCTCGCATCCAGATTGGCAACGAGCATCTGCAGAGGCGCCTCGGGATTCCCCTTTGGGGGCGGCACGTGCTCGACGATGGCGTCGAACAGCGGCTGCAAACTCTCGCCCGGCTTGGTGATATCGGTGGTCGCAACGCCCTCGCGGGCGTTGGTGTAGAGCACAGGAAACTCGATCTGGTCTTCAGTGGCGTCGAGATCGATAAACAGGTCGTAGACCTCGTTCAACACCTCCTGCGGTCGCGCATCGGTCCGGTCGATTTTGTTGAGCACCACGATGGGGGGCAGACCTCGCTCGAGAGCCTTGCGGAGCACGAAGCGCGTCTGAGGCAAGGGGCCCTCTGAGGCATCGACGAGGAGCATGACGCCATCGACCATCGACAGTGTTCGCTCGACCTCACCGCCGAAGTCGGCGTGACCCGGCGTGTCGACGATGTTGATCAGGATGTCTTTATAGTGAACAGCCGTGTTCTTCGCCAGAATCGTGATGCCCCGCTCGCGCTCGAGGTCCGTGTTGTCCATCACCCGGTCGGCGACCTGTTGGTTGGCACGGAAAGCGCCCCCCTGCCGCAGCAGGCCGTCCACCAGTGTGGTCTTGCCATGATCGACGTGGGCAATGATGGCGACGTTGCGCCGCAGAGGGTTGGCGATCTGTTGCGATTTCCGGTGGGAAGACATCTCCTCAGTATACTGGTCGCGCCGAGAAGCACGCCATGACACAGTCACTATTCCGGCTTCTGGTGGTTTTGCTGACTCTGCCATGCGCCATGCTCGTCGCGCAGACGAGGGGCGGCGAGGGCGATCTGCACGTGTCGGTGCCGGTCGCGGCGCAACCTGGGGGCGTTGTGGTCGTCACGGTTGAAAGCGCGCAACCTCTCACGGGAGTCTTCGCAACTGTACTAGGTCATCATGTCGCCTTCTATGCAAACCCCGACAACAGGACCTGGCGCGGCCTGATCGGCGTCGACCTCGACACCCGGCCAGGGGAGTACCCAATCGTCGCCGAGGCGACGCGCACAGGACACCCATCTCTGACGGCACTCCACCAACTCCGGGTGATTGCCAAGAGCTTTCCGACGCGACGGCTTCGAGTCGCGGGACGATTCGTCGATCCTCCCGAGGCCGAGATCGAGCGAATCAAGAGTGAGGCTGAACGATTGGCCAACACACTGAAGCCCACGACCTCACGACGTTGGGAGGGACCATTCGCCGCGCCAACGGCCGGCGCGCCCAGTAGTAACTTTGGCGCGCGCAGCGTCTACAACGGACAGCCAAGAAGCCCGCACGCGGGTGTCGATTTTGGCGGCGCAATCGGCACACCCATCTCGGCGCCAAATGCAGGCGGGGTCGTACTCGCCGAGGATCTGTTCTTTACCGGCAATACGGTCGTCCTCGACCACGGCCTGGGCCTGTATTCACTCTTCGCGCACCTCTCCCGAATCGATGTCTCAGTGGGAGACACCGTGGCGAAAGGCGCCACGCTCGGCCTGCTTGGAGCGACCGGCCGTGTCACGGCCGCTCACCTGCACTGGGCGGTTAGGTTGAACGGCGCCCGCGTCGATCCGCTGTCGCTGCTGGCTGCCCTTCAGGAGCGGTGAAAACCGCGTATGATCCTTTCAGGAGAGGCCACGACTCATGCCCTTGTTTGAATACGCGTGCAAGCAGTGCGATCGGCAGTTCGAGGCGTTGGTACGCGGCACCGAAACGCCTGAGTGTCCCTCGTGCCACGCCACGGACCTCGAACGCCGTCTGTCGGTCTTTGCGGCCCATACGGGCGGTGGCACATCCACTCCGCAAATGCCGGCAATGGGGGCATGCGGCCACTGCGGGGATCCCCGCGGGCCAGGATCATGTTCGGTGAATTGAATGACAGGGTGGCTCCGAAAGGAGCCGCCGTGCGATGCGATTTCTACTCGCCGCAGGCCGTTCCCGCCATCTGAAGAGACGTCAGCGTTAGCCGCTCGTTACCCGGCTCGTTGTAAATGAGCCCCCGCGCTTCCATCCTGTGTCCTTGATGCGCTTCGGGACTGAATGGCACCACACTCAGTAAACGAAACGTCCGCGTCCCCAGAGGGCGCGTGGCGGCCGCAGCGAGACCTTGCGGAGTCGGCGCATCGTCACGAGTCGTGGTGGGCTCGGTCGTGCGCGTTAACACCCACGTCTGATCGGGCCCGCGCGCCAGGCATCCCACCGTTTGAACCAATGAAAAATTCTGCACGACAGCTTGGTCGCCCTTCTTCAGAATCTGCGCACTGGCCAAATCCTCTCCGGCAAGTGCGAGCTCTCCTGCTCCTGTCGGGTAGCCATTCGTCTGCAGAATGTAGGTCACGATATCCAGCTTGGCCTGATCGTCGAGAATCGTGCCGAAGTTGGGCGGCATCGTGTCGCGAATCTTCACGAACAGGCGATCGATCGGCTCGCCACCCCAACTCGTCTGGAACCGTTCGCCCTTGAGCGCCGGAGCGGTCGTGCCCCCCAGATCCGCTCCGTGGCACCGGATGCAGGCCGTGTTGAATGTGTTCTTTCCGCGCTCAGCCTGTGCGGACGTGTAGACGCCCTGCCAGATCCGAGGTTCAGCGCTCTGAGCCTTCACACGAGACGCGCTGCCGAGCGACAGTGCGATCATCCAGACGCACGAAGTAGCAAGAACCAATCGACTCAGCGTGAACACTAACCCGGCCGAGAATCCGAGAACTGACCGTCCCACAACCATGGGCCCCCGATGACCGGCTCGAAACCCGTAAAGCCGCTCGCGGGCATAGTATAGACCCGATTGATCGAGAACTCGGTGAGCGGAAAACGGCCCGCGAAGGGAGGCGGCATGTCCACGAATTTCGGAATCGTGTGCGCACTGTTGTGCAGCCTTGCGCTCGCCGGCTCGGCGACGCTCGCCACGGCTCAATCGCCGCCATCTGTGGCCGCAGTTAGGTCACGACAGGTCGATTTGGCAACCGTCGCGGGCGACAAGACGGTGGTTCGACGAGACGCCACGATTCGACGCGTCGATGCCAATACTCGGAACGCGACGCTTCGGTCTGACGAGTACATCGTTGCTCGCTGGGCGGCGCGAGAAGTCGAAATCGCTCCCACCGTGTCTCCCCGTTCAAAGGCGTGGTCCGTTGGATTTGGATTCATCGGGATCGCAGCCGATGGACGGGAACTCAGGTTCCGGCCCGTCATCGAATCGTCTGGCGGTCTAGTCGTGTCGAAGGATGCCCGAGCCTTCCGGGGTCTGATCTATGTCGGCCTGCGAGACAACCGTGACCCGGCCAGCTCGTACAAACTCCCGCAGGCGGTGTCGCTCTTGGTCAGCGGCGAGGCAGACGACGTGGCGCCGCGTCAGCTGTCTATCGACCACACGAATCTTCCGTTTGCAGAAGTGGCGATCGAGACGTCGAATCCGCCAGACGAGATCGGCTTCAGCCTGATCGCTGCCGGCACGTCCGAGCGTGCGACGATCACTTTGCCGGTGAGCCGCCCGCATCTCGAAATCTCGGTTGCGCGAGGCCGGATCCAGGGCCTCGGCCTCGAGTCCACGGCACTGACGGTGCGTGCGGTCGGCCTCGCGAGCCCCGAGGGGCGTGCGGTGACATTGACGTCCGATTTTGCCAGCATCGAGCCCACCGAAGTCAGACTGAACGACCAGGGTACGGCATCGGCTTCGGTTCGGTCGGTGTCTATCGGCAGTGCGGCGATTCGGGCCTCGAGCCCACCGCTCAGTCCGGCGTCGGAACCCGTGACATTCTCGTGGCCGATCGCGTTCTTTCTGGCGTCGATCGCTGGCGGCGTCTCTGGCGCAACGTTGGCACGCGTTCAGAAAAGCGGCTTGCCAAAGAAGAGGAGCCTCCAGACCGTGGTAATACGAGGCGTCCTGACCGGCGTGATCGTGGTTGCGCTCTATGCAATCGGGGTTAACGTATTGCCTATCAAGCCCGCCGCAAACGCCGGGGAGGTGCTCGCGTTTGCCGTCGCGGCGGTTGGAGGCTTTGTGGGACTGAAATTTTCATGATTACGAACCTTGGACGCACTCTGGCCATCATGGCCGCGCTCTCATCGGCATGCGGTCGCAGCGAAATCTCGCGCGAGCCGACAGAAGGCGCCACTGCCGGGTCCGCACTAGAGACATCGTGGACGCCGACCGTCGAGCCGTCGGCGCTGCCAGTCGGCAGTGTTAGCGCTCAACCACAACTCACGTCTTCTGACCACAGCGTCATCTTGAGCTGGCTCGAGCAAAAGGAGAAGACCGCGATACTCAAGTTCGCGGAACGAACGACAACTGGCGGATGGTCGGCTGCCCAGACGGTCGCCTCGGGCGATGACTGGTTCGTGAGCTGGGCCGACGTTCCGTCGGTCATCCGCATGCGTGACGGCACGCTTGTCGCACAGTGGCTCAAGAACGTTGACCCGAGGATTGAAGCGTACGATCTGCCGCTCTCCTACTCACGCGATAACGGGAAGAGCTGGGCGAAGCCGTTCGTCCCGCACCATGACCGCACGAAGACGCAGCATGGATTTGCTTCGCTCTTCGAGTGGCCCGAGACTTCGGCAGGTCCGAAAGGGTTGGGCCTTGTATGGCTGGATGGGCGGGACTTTGAGATAAACGAATCCTCCCCCGAGGGCGGCGCGATGGCTTTGCAATTTGCCAGTTTTGACTCGGCCTGGAAGCAGACCGTCGAGGCTGTTGCGAACCCGCGCGTCTGCGAGTGCTGCCCGACGAGTGTTGCCGTCACATCGGACGGCGTCATCGCCGCGTTTCGCGACCGAAGTCCGAAAGAGATTCGCGACATCCACGTCACCCGATTCGAGGGCGGCACCTGGTCATCTGCCAGTCCGGTTCATGTCGACAACTGGGAAGTCGACTCGTGCCCCGTCAACGGCCCCTCGGTCGCTGCTCGCGGCCGCCAAGTCGTCGTCGCATGGTTCATGGCGAAAGACGATCAGGGCCATGCCTACGCCGCCTTTTCGAGTGACGCGGGCCGAACCTTCGGCGAGCCGATCCGCCTGGATGAAGACACTTCACTGGGTCATGTCGACATCGAGCTGCTCGACGATGGCTCGGCCGCCGCAACATGGGTGGAGTTCACGGGACAGAAAGGACGCTTCCGGACACGCCGGATCGAACAGTCGGGCAAGCGCTCTGCCGCGATCGAGATCGCAGGAGGTGGCGCCGGCCGTGTGAGCGGCATCCCGCGCGCCGCGCGGCTTGGAAACGAGCTGGTCTTTGCGTGGACCGAGAGCACCGGCGAGGAAGAAGGCAATCAGCAAGTCAAAGGAGCAACCGCGCGGCTAGGTAGGTAACGGAAAATGAGTAGCGCGGGGGCTTCAGCCCTCGCGTCGTAGACAAGCCGCGCAGGCTAAAGCCTGCGCTCTACGGTCTCGCTCTACAGTCTATTGGGCGCCAACGAGTGACTGCCAGCCAGAAGTGCGCTCGCGCTTCTGAGCGCGTGTCGCGCTTGCGGTTGAGGCCGCCGGTTCGCTGCACTGGCCGGTGGCGATCACCGTGAGAGCCTCCTTTAGCGAACCTTCTACTGGGTCGCCGATGTCGTGGTCCAAGTCGTCCGGGGCCGCGCACGTCACCGGCAATCCATCGAAGAAGTCCCCCTGCCCGTTCGCGTTGCGAAGTGCAAACGAGACCGGCGCAAGCACCTTGTCGCAGAACTCGATCCCGTACTGACCTACCGGCTTGCCGTAGGTTCGGTCGCCAATCAGGACGACAGGCATGAACGGTTTCAGCCCGTTGATCAGGAGCTCGCTGGCCGAAGCCGATGCATGCGTTGTCACGACCACCACGCGTTCGAGCGTCAACGCGTTGGGCTTTGGCTCGAATCTCAGTACAGAATTTCGAGCGCCATTCTTGTCGTTGTGGAAATACTCGGCGAACACCTGACCATCGGTGCGCACGCCGCCGATGAGGCTGGCAAGGTGCTGGGCCACATTGACAAGGCCTCCTCCGTTGTACCGGAGGTCGAGCACCAGCTCGTTGACGCCCAACTCGCGAAGCTGCGCAAACGCCACATCGAGCGCCTCGTACGACGGTTCCACGAAGTTCCTGAAGAAGACATAGCCGACACGACGGCCGTCCACCTCGTAAACGCGGGTAAGCGATACGGTGGGAATCGTGACCGCTCGTTTTACCATCCGCGCGCGAACGCCAACGTCGCCGCGCTCGAAGACGATGTTCGCGACCACGCCGACCTCGCTCGGACCAAGGGCGTCGTTGAGTTCCCCGGACGCGACCAGGCTGGCGACCGTGCGGCCGTTGATCTCGATGATGCGGCTGCCGCGCACGAGCCCCGCTTCGGAGGCCGGGCTGTTCGGGAATACCTGCATCATCCGAAAGGCTCCGGTGTCAACCACGCCAGCCAACCCGAACCCGACGAATTGGCTGTCCGAGTAGAATGCCTCATTGGCTTGACGCGACGTGATGTAACTGAACGTCTCGTCGAGCGGGCGATAGCGTATCGCCTGGAGATACGCCTCCGGAGAATCGAACGACGTGGGATTGACGTTGGGGATCTCGCGATACCAAAGATACAAGTCGGTCATCGCGTCGCGGACGAATAGGTTCTTGCCGGCGGTCGTGCAACCGATCGACACGCGCTGCGCGTCGGCGGGCGAAGCCACACCGATTCCGACCAACACTACGAACAGCAGTCGCGTCAGCCCGAGCTTCGTCGCCAAGCCCACAGAAGACAAAGTAGCACGGCCGTCCGCTCCCGAGCGCTGTGCGTTTCTCGTTCCTGCAACGTTAATTTGCACACCCTGGCCATCGGCGGCGGATATGGTCATCCGCCAACTCTCACTGGGCGGCGTTCATCCTGGGGCCGCGAGTGTAGTATTCTGCGGCACTTCACCAGCTCGGCAGGTCTCAAGGCGGCCAGACATTCAGAACAAGGAGATCAGATGCGGATGACAAAAACGATGATCCTTGCGGCATCGCTGTTGGCGCTCGTACCCGCCGAGGCGCGTTCAGACGAACTGGCGGGCATGGTCAAGCGACTGTTTGACTCGGTCACGATAAATGCTCCGTCGGGCACCGTGAACCATCAGTCGCACTTCTTCCTGGGCGGCGACAACCTGACGCTGGCCGTTCGTCAACTGAATGTTGCGCTCGCCGCCCAGCTGACGTCGTTCCCTCTAGCCTCCTCGTCGGGTGGCTTCACCTTTGGCCTGTCCCCCCGGGGCGAGGTCGTGCCAACCAGCACCACTTTCGGCCCGCTGTTCGCTGAACGCGCCGTGACTATCGGGCGCAATCAGTTCAACTTTGGATTCACCTTGCAGGGAACAAACTACGATTCGTTCGAAGGGCTTTCGCTCGACTCGGGCGGTCTCAAGTTCATCAGCCAGCACAACGACTGCTGTCCGGCCGGCGCCAATAGTCCGATGACTACGACTGACTTTTTTCCGGAATTCGAGCGAGACCTGCTGCTCAGCACACTGCGCGCCACCATCGAGACGAAGACCACCGCTTTCTTTGCAAACTATGGCGTGACGAACAGGTTCGACGTTGGCGTAGCAGTGCCGATTGTGAACGTCAAAATTGATGCGACCGTGCAAGGAGAGATTCTGAGAACGGCTACTGCCGCCACGCCGACGACTCACAGCTTTGACGGCTTGGGGTCGACCATCAATTCCATCTCAAACAGCGGATCCGCGACGGGGCTGGGAGACGTCCTTCTGCGCGCCAAATACAACCTGTATCGTTCCGACACGACGGCATTTGCCGCGGCGCTCGACCTACGTGTACCAACTGGTGACGAAAACGAACTCTTGGGTACGGGCGCGACACAAGCACAGGCCTTCGTCGTGGCGTCGGGCGAGTACGGCCGTTTCAGCCCCCACGTCAATTTCGGGTACACGTTCTCGAACGGCAACACGAGCGCGGACGCGGCCGACGTCGATAACCCCGTGCAGCAGTTCGGGGCACCTGCCGCCAATGTCGACACCGATCCGCTGGACCTTTCTGTGCCCGATGAAGTCAACTACACGTTCGGCTTCAGCGTCGCCGCGAGTTCTCGCGTGACCCTTGGCTTCGACATGCGAGGGCGCACAATCCGCGGCGTCCCCCGTTTCGAGCCGGCGAATTCGACCTACGCCAACCGCGGCCCGGGCCCGACGCTGCCGACAGCGTCGTTCTCGGAACAGGACGAGTTCATGGTGGTGTCGAGAAGCGGCAATCTCAACCAGTTGCTCGGCGTGGTCGGGGGCAAGATCAATCTCGGAGGCACGTTTCTTCTCAACCTGAGTCTGCTATTTCCGATGACCGACGAAGGGTTAAAGCCGAAGCCGACCCCCGTCGTTGGCTTTGACTACGTGTTCTAGGCTCGAAGCTGCGCTAGACCAACCGGCGCCTCGACCGAGGCGCCGGACCGTCAGACAGATCAGAAATTGGGCTTTCTTGGATTAGGGAACGACCACCCAGGTCGTCCCGATCTTCCGCAGGTTCCACGTCAGTTGGCCGGTACTTGTCGGTGGAAACTGCGCGCGGTTCGCGACGTAACTGAAGTTCTGTGTCGCGCGCATGACAGCGGACTGCCCATCTGGCGTCACATCGATCGATACCTGCGAAAGCTTGAGATCGACCGACTTGAGGAGCGGGCGCGACGGGATGCCACGGAAAGCCGGGTCGATCTGCCTGAGACGTTGTTCGTCCATCCGGTTGTAGGCGGCGACGTACTGACCGAGTAACTGTTCGATGGCGGCGCGTTCTGCCGCAGCGACCGGTACCTGAGCTACCGGCGGCGAGCCGCGCGCAGGCGCGGGGGGCGTCGGGCCTTGTGTCGGTCCAGGAACGGTCGGGCCTTGTGTCGGCCCCTCGTTCGTTTGGCTTGGCGCCGGCCCGGCGGCCGCCTGCGTTTGGGCCGGAGCGGGAGTCGTCGGCACTTGCACGGGCCCTGTAACCGGCGGAGTTTGAGTGGGCCCAACTGTGGTCACTCTCTCTGCCGGCCTTCGCGTGTCGGTGCCTGGCGTGGGTGCGGTGGGACCTCGTGTCGGTCCTGGAATCGTCGAACCTTGCGTCGGCCTCGCAGTCGTCGTCGACGGGCGTTGTGCCGGCACTGGAGCGTTCAAGTCTTGCGCTGGTTTAGCCGTCGAACTCTCTGTTGGCTGTGGGATCGTCGGATTTTGCCCCGGGGTAGTCGTCGGCGGCGCGGGTGTAGGTCCTCCCGGGGGCAAGCCTTGCGCGGGTGCCGGAGACGTGGGCGTGGGCTGCGGGCCCGCATCGTCGTCGGTCAGATTCCGAAACAGCAACCCGCCTGCGGTGATCGCGGCAACTACTATTGCGGCGGCAGTCAGATACTTGATCCCGACTGTTCTCCGGGCCGGCTGCGGCGGCCGAACCACCGTCTTTTCAGCCGCACGCTCGGCGAGTAGCGCTGCGGCCGCCTCCTTCTCGTCACGTCGTTTCGCCTGCTCAGCCTCGCGCGCTTGTTGCTTCTCGCGCTTCTGTCGCGCCTGCTCTTCCTTCTTCTCCCGCGCGAGCCGCTCTCGTTGCTCTCTTGCCTCACGCTCGCGGCGCGTCGTCTCTTCGTGCTCGAGGCGCGTCCTCTCCTCGCGCGCCACACGTGCCTGTTCGCGCAGCAGGGCTTCCTCAGCCGCAGCCTTCTGGCGGGCTTCGGCCTCCAGTCTTTGCGCCTCCTCATCCCGCCTTCGAGTGCGCGCCTCTTCTTCGAGTCTGCGAGCGTCCTCCTGCTGTCGTGCCTCCTCCGCTCGGCGTCGAGCTTCGTCAGCCTGCCGTCGCTCCTCTTCGGCCCGGCGTCGCCTGTCCTCAGCCTGCTGACGCTCGATGGCGACTGTGCGTTGTGCTATCTGCGTCTGAACTCTGGGGTCGCCAGGAACCAGCGTGAGAACCTCATTCAAGAGCGTGAGCGCGACTTCGTGGGCCTCGACCTGACTGGCCGCGGCGAGCTTTTCCGCAACAACCCGCTCCAGCCGTCGGGCTTCCGCTTCTCGTTGGCGGGCTTCTTCTTCCTGCCTCTTCGCCTCCTCGCGACGTCGAGCCTCTTCCTCGCGTCGGCCCATTTCGCGATCGGCTTCTGCGAGCACCTTGAAGGCGTCGGCATTCCTCGCATCCAACGCCAACGCCGTACGTGCGGCTTCGCGAGCGGCGTCCAGCCTTCCTTCGTTGAGCTGCTCGCGCGCGACAGCCAACTGCTTCTGGAGCTCCAGTTGTTTCCGCTCGAGTCGCTCGGCCTCCGCCCTTGTCGCGGCAAGGCGACGCGCCAGCGCATTGTCGGCCGCCGCAATGCCGACATCGTCGGCGCGCTTCAACAGCGTGACAGCTTCATCCGGCCGGTCAGCGCCGAGAGCCTCCTCGGCGGCCGTCAAAAGTGTCGCGACCTCCTGCCGGCGGCGCTCCTGCTCAGCCTCCCGCAGTCGTCTTTCCTCGTCTTGTCGTTGCTTCTCCTCCGCCTTGCGTTGCTCTTCGAGACGCTTCGCAGCCTCGACCTCGGCGCGCCGCCGCGCTTCCTGCTCCTGCCGTTTGCGCTCGGCCTCCTGTCGAACGCGCTCCTCCTGCTCGGCGATCACAGCGCGGATTTCGCGCAGCGCTCCTTCCACGAGCTCGTGACCAGACCCGTCGCGTTCGAGCAACTCGATGGCGGCGTGTCCATTGCCGCTCGCCATGAGCTGGTGCGCAGCTTCGATCCTCTTCCTGGCTAGACGGTCGCGGGCTTCTTGCCGTCGTTTCTCCTGAGCGGCGACGCCCAGGTCGGCGATTCGTTGGCGCAGCACAGGCAGACGCTCGTCCTCGAGGCCGATCCTGGCGGCGTCTTCGAAACGTTCGTGTGCCTTGGCCAGATCGCCGACGTCGATGAGTGCTCGGATGGCCGAGATGACCGAGTCCAGCGTGCGGCGCTTCGCTTCGAGCTCCTGGTGTTTCCTCAAAGCTTCCGCGACCGACGCTCGTAGCGACCGGGCCTCGCTGGTGGAGTCCTCTGTCGGAATCGAGTCGATGGCGGCCAACGCCTGCTCGAATTGACCCTGTTCGAACGATGATCGAGCCTGGAGCAGGATGGCGGAGTGGGCCGCGCGACGTTGCGACTTGCGGACCTCCTCAAGCGCGTCAGCCGCCGCGACTCGCACAGTGTCGGACGGGGGTGTGACCGCGTTGATCGCGTCAGCGGCCTCGTCGTATTTGCCGGCGCCCGCTAATGCGCGGGCGCTCGTCAAGCGATCGTACGCGCTGCGCCTGGCCTGTTCGTGCTCTCGATGGGCCTGGAGCCGCGACTTGGCCAGGTGTTCGAGCTCGCGTGCTTCAGGCCTTTCGGGCTCAATGGCCAGCACTTCGTAAATCGCCCGAAGCGCGCCCTCGTACCCTCGCTGCTCGATGGACGTCCGAGCGCGCTCGAGCGCCGCGCTGATGCGTCGTTCGCGCTCGCGCGCGGCGGCGATCTTCTCTACGATCTGACGGACTTCATCGCGCAGGTCGGAGGCACTCTGCTCTGGAAGAGTGACCAACGCCTCGTCGGCCAATGCCGCTGCGTCCTCGAGGTGTTCCTCCGACAGCAGCCGCTGCGCCTCGGCCAGCAGCTGTCGCACCGCCTTTGCCTCGAGCGCGAGTCGGGCTTTGTCGATCAGGTCGAATGCGTCGCGGCTGTCTGGGTCAACCGTCGCGGCACGCTCGGCGTGCTGAAGGGCGGCGTCATAGTCTCCTCTGGCGAGCGCCTCTTCGCTCGAACGCAGGTATTCTTCGACCTGTTGTCGCTGGAGCTCTGCGAATCGCTCTGGATTCAGTCTTCTCGGGCGGTCGCTTGCTGGCTTGCGGCCGGCGCCCGACGTCAACTGCCGCGAGTGATCGAGCACTGTGGCGTCGCCCGGCACGCCAGTCTCCGGCGCGGAGCCCTGATCGGCCAGCCGACGCCGAATGCGGCTGAGATCGCGGCGCAGGACGTCCGCGTTCTGATACCGCTGCTTGGGATCCCGTTCGAGGGCGTGCCGCACGACTCCCGCCAGCTCCGCATCGATGCCCGGAACGCGCTGTTCGAGCGGCACGGGACCCTCGGTCAGAATACGGTGGAGAACCCCTGTGTCGATCCGACCTGGAAATGCCTGCTCGAGCGCGATGGCCTCATAGAGGACGGCGCCGGCGGCGAAGATGTCACTGCGGTGATCGACACCGCGGCCGACCACCTGCTCAGGAGACATGTAGTTGACGGTCCCCATCATCATGCCGTCCTGCGTCATCCCGGAATCGCCGAGGCGAGCGATCCCGAAGTCGAGAATCTTCAGCACCCCCTCGCCGTCCAGCATGATGTTGGCCGGCTTGATATCGCGGTGAATGATGCCGGCGGCGTGGGCGTGCGCGAGACCGGCGCACAGATGCTCGATAAAGTCGATGCGCTTTACTAATGGAGCGGACGGCTTGCGGCGGAGGACGCTGGTGAGCGTTTCACCGGCGATGTACTCCATCGCCATGAACGGTAGCCCCTCATGCTCTCCGATCTCGAACACGATGATGATGTTCGGGTGACGTAGACGCGCGACTGAGCGAGCTTCGCGGGCAAACCGCTCCCGAAGCTCGGCGTCCTCCTGATACTCCTCCTTGAGGATCTTGATGGCGACGAGTCGATCGAGGCCAGGGTCCCGCGCCAGATACAGGGCCCCCATCCCGCCTACGCCGAGGCGGTTTTGGACTTCGTACTTGCCGATGTGGCTGGGCGTCACGGCGTCTCTGTCTCTGAGCGTCGCTGGGGGAAAGCCAGCCCGGGGCACGGCGGGCCCTCCCGCGAGCCTAGTATAAGCCTCGGCCGCGCATCCACTGGCGCATCCTCGACGAAGCCACTATCATTCGGTCGCGCTCGTCACCCGATGTCACCCCGCCCCGAATTCCCACGTCGCCGTGCGCCCGCTCGTTCTCTGGCGCGTCGCCCGCTGGCGGCTACTTCGGTCGAATCGAGGAAGTCGAAGGTCGAAGGTCTGACGTGGCCTGGCGCTCGGCATCCAGCCACGTCGGAGACGTTCGCCTGAAACAGTAACGGGTTCGTTCACCAAAGGAGAGTGGACCATGGCAGTGAATGCATTCGTCAGCTTTTTTGACAAGGTCGACGGCGAGTCGATCCAAAAGGGCAAAGAGAAGTGGATCGAGATTCAAGGCTGGGACTGGGAAGTCGAGGCTGAGACCAGCTGGACGAAGGGCGGCGGTGCGAGCGTCGGCAAGCCCAATCCCGGCAGGCTGACCTTCGAACATTACTTCGACAGCGCGTCAACAGTGATCCTCGGCTTCATCTGCACCGGCAAGGCCTTCCCGAAGGCGGAGCTTCAGATGATGAAGACCACTGGCTCGGGAAGCCCCGAGACTTTCTTCACGATGACGCTCGAAGGGGTCTTCATGACCAAGGTGTCGCAGAGCGGCACGGAAGAGGGTAACGTGCGGCAGAAGGTCGAATTCGTTTTCAAGACCGTGAAGATCGAATACAAGCCGCAAGACAACAAGACCGGCAAGCTCGGTGCCGCCAAGACCTTCAACTGGGACATCCCGGCGGGCACGGCGTCTCCGTCGGCCTGACTGGCTGTTTTTTCACGGGCGGCCAGCTTTGGCCACTCGCCGCGGGCATTCTTGGCGGTGTGACATCCGCGTCGCGCGGTTGTGACGTTGATGAAAACGGGTGCATTCATGCATGGGTCCGACACATTCATGCAAGGCATCACAGCTACCTACGAACGCGCGGTGGCGCTGCACCGCGGTGGTCAGCTCGACGAAGCGGCTGCACTATACCGCGAGGTGCTCACCGGCGAGCCGGCACACTTCGGCGCGCTGCACCTGCTGGGCGTAATCGAAGGGCAGCGCGGGCGCTACGCGGAGGCGATCGTGCTGATCGAGCACGCGATCCGCGTCGATCCAAGCATAGCGGCGGCACACTCCAACCTGGGCAACGCCCAGCAGGCCCGCGGCCAGTTCGACCAGGCAGTGGCGAGTTACGAGCGAGCGTTGGCCCTCAATCCTCGTCACCGGCCGGCCCTGATGGGTCGGGGTAAGACTCAATGGTCACTTAGCCGGCTCACGGATGCGCTGGCCAGCTATGAGGCCGCACTCGAGATCGAGCCTGATTGCAGCGAATCGCTGATGAACCGGGGCGATATCCTTCTCGTGCTCCATCGCCGGACAGAGGGCATGGCGTCGCTGCGGCGTGCCGTCGCGTGCGGGGCTGACGCAGAACGAATCAAGTTTGTGCTGGCGTCAGTAGGTGAGGAGACGGTCCCTGCAATGGCACCCACGGGCTACCTCAAGGACTTGTTTGACGACTACGCCGACCGTTTCGACGCCGAGCTGGTCCAGGTCTTGCGCTACAGGGCGCCAGAACTGCTTGCTCAGTTGATCCTGCGCAACTCACCTGCCACACCGCTCGATATCCTGGATCTCGGTTGTGGTACCGGTCTGTGTGGACCGCTGATGCAACCGCTCGCCCGCCGTCTGACTGGCGTGGACCTGTCCAACAACATGCTGGCCCAGGCCCGTGACCGCGACGTCTACAGCGAGCTCGAGTGCACCGAACTGACGGACTACCTTGCAGCACGAGACGCGGAGTTCGACCTGGTCGTCGCCGCTGATGTAGTCATTTACATAGGGGACCTGACGCCGGTGTTCTCCGGTGTGCGGCGCGCCTTACGCGCGGGCGGCCGGTTCGCCTTCTCGGTCGAGGCGGGCGAACAGCGGGATTGGGAATTGGCCGAAACGCGCCGCTATCGACATTCGAGACCGTATCTCGAACGACTCGCCGCCGAACATGGTTTCGAAATCGATGCCATCGAAGACGCCGTGCTGCGCCGCGAAGCAGGGAGCGATGTGAACGGGCACCTGGTGCTGCTGCGCGTGGCCATGGACCGATGACTGCCAAGGCGCAGCACGCGCCCGAGATCTCCCCGACACTAGCTGCCAAGAGCCGGCGCGCGATCGAACTGCATCAGCGAGGGCAACTGGCGGAAGCCGAAAGCCTATACCGGCAGATTCTTCTGGCGATGCCGATGCATTTCGACTCCCTTCATCTGCTCGGTGTGATCAAGGCGCAGCAGGATGAATTCGCCGCCGCGGTTCCGTTCTTCGAGCAGGCGCTGCGCATCAACCCCGACAGCGCGTCGGCGTTCAACAACTTCGGCAACGTCCTGCACGCGCTGGGTCGCCACACCCAGGCGCTGGCGAGCTACGACCGCTCTCTCGCGCTGCGGCCAGACAATCGGCAGGCGCTGATGCACCGCGGCCATGTGCTGCGCAAACTGATCCGGCCGGATGAGGCGCTGGAGAGTTACGACCGCGCGCTGCTGCTCCAACCCGACGACGGAGACGCAATGGTTCATCGCGGCGCCGCACTAACCGACATCGGCCGGTACGAGGAAGCCGTTGTCGCGTATCGCCGGGCGCTTGCGAGCGGCGGTGATGCGCAGCGAATCATGTACTCGCTCGCCAGCTTGGGCGCTGAAGCCGTGCCCAAGGCTTCGCCTGTGGAGTACGTGAAGCGACTGTTCGACCAGTACGCCGACGCCTTCGACGAGCATCTGGTCGAGACGTTGGAATACAAGACGCCTACATTCTTGGTCGAGGTCATCCATGCGTTCGTGACGCCCACCGCCGGCTCTTTGGATGTCCTGGACCTCGGCTGCGGTACCGGCCTCTGCGGACCTCTGCTGCGGCCCCTGGCGCGCACATTGGTGGGCGTGGACCTGTCGCCCAAGATGCTGGCGAAAGCGCGCGAGCGCGGCGGCTACGACGAACTCGTCTGCGCCGAACTAGCAGCCTACCTGGCCGAGCAACCGGAACGTTTTGACGTGGGCGTAGCGGCCGATGTGCTCGTTTACATCGGAGACCTCTCCGAGGTGTTTGCCGGGATGCGTAGGGTCTTGCGCCCTGGCGGCGTCTTCGGTTTTTCGGTCGAGGCTGGGGACGAGACAGATTTCATCCTTCGGCCCACCCACCGCTTCGCTCATTCGCTCGGCTACGTGCGTCGGCTGGCCGCGGTTCACGGGTTTGCGATCGAATCGGTGGAGTCGCGAGAGATCCGCAAGAACCGCGACACAGCCGTGTCCGGGTATTTGGTCGTGATGCGCCGCTCGAGCTGAGGGGCGGCTCTATGGCGCCTGTGCGCGATAGAACCAGAAGGTCCCTTGGACCGTGATCGTCGTCGTGCTCCTACATCCAGCCTAGCCTCTTCGTTGACATCGCCATGACCGGCCGATAAGCTGAGCCGGTTTCGCGGTTCATCGGGCCAACGCTTGACTGCCCTTCAGAAACGGAGCCTCCTTTTATGACCGGACGCGACAGTGTGAAGTCGCTCCTCGTGCTCAGAAAGCTGACGCGTGCGATTACCGACGCCGTTCGAGCCCAGTTGACGGAGCACCTGGCAACACTGACGCCGCTGTTGCGGCCCGAATCGGTGTTCGGCGATCACATCCAAGGAGTGCCGAGGGAACCCAGCCACAAGGCCGATCAGGCGCTCAAGGAGCTCCAGGCTCTCTACGAAACCCTGGCACCGACCAAGCCACTGAATCTTAGACAGGAGTTGACGCCACCGTTCAACTTCTCCAATGCGGGCCTCGAGATCACGCCCCTCGACTACACACACGTCGTGCAGACCGGGTCTGGAACACGGAACATCACCGTGCGGTCACCGTTGACGTGGACGCTGACCTATACGGGCTTTGCACCGCCCCGCCTGCAGGAGGTGTTGGATCAGAAGGTCCGTGGGGACAATCTGCAGCGCTTCATCCTGAGCTATCTGATCATTCATCTGGTCATGAAGCACCGGCCCGGCGTGGTGCGCATTCTCGACGGCTTGCACTTCCCCGTGACCACCAGCAAGGCTCCCGAATTCGGTGACCTTCCGATGACGCGTATCGGCATCGGGATCGCAACCAACCGGCCAGCGGACGACGTCGTCGTCGAGAGCGCCGAACTTACCGGCATGGACGCCTTCGAGGAGGTCGTTAACGTGGAGGACCTTTCCCGATTGCGAGATCCTTTGAAGGAACGACTGCTCGACATCGCGCGTCAGCAGGCACCCGAGTTGGTCTGACGCCTGGCGACGCACGTCTGTTCAGGCAACCTAAGGTTCATGAAGCGCCGGTAGCCTAGAACCGTGGTGCAGCGTTGAGAGCTCAGCGCTGCGGGAACGACGTCGTATATCGCAGATAGCGTTCTGGATGTGGCACTTTGTATTGCCAGCCGCCTCCCGTCACTGGATGAGTTCGACCTTGCTCGGACCAGGCGTCGATACCGTCGGCGCACACCGATTCCAGCGCGTGCGGAATCGCAACCAGAACCTCGTACAGGTTCAAGACCTTGAACGCCGCTTTCGGGTTTGCTTTCAAGTTTCCGATGTTTTGCACACCGAGGATCTGGACCGGTGTACCGGGAATGCAAAAGAACGTCGTCTTCAGCGGCGAGACGCGGGGATCCTTGTATCCTGACAGTCGCGTGCCTTTTTCGATCCGCACGTCGCGCACCGGATAGTTGAAGTCGATGAAGCCCACTTCGCCCACCCGGTCCGGGCAGAACATGCGGTAGAAATCAGTCGCCACTCTTCGCCGAAACTCCTGAACGGACATGACAAGTCACTGTGCGATCTGGTCGCTCAGCTTGGCAGGTCGCCAGATAAGACACATGTCTTCTGGTGACATCACGGCATCACGATGACTTTCGTTTGGCTTGGTGCCACTTGGACACCGGGCGGGATGTTTGCGTTGCTGCCTCCGTTCTGGCCGACCATCGACGTTAGGTGGCACAACTCCTTGCCTTCCACTTTGACCTTCGAGCTACCCTTCTTGTATTGGGCCGGCCCCTTGAACTTGCTCGAGATCATCCCGCCTCCGGCAGTACCACCTTCGTCTCCACTGGACATGGTGATCTCCGTCCCTTTGACGACCGCCTTTTTCCCCATGATCTTCACCTTGCTGGAACAACTGCCGCCGCTGGCCTGAGTACCCATTGCGATGTTGGGGTACGGAATCGGTACAAACGGGGCCGGTGGTGCCGGCGTCTTGCACACGTCCGGGAACGCGAAGCACTGGCCGCCGCCGTTCGTCGAAGCAGGAAACATAGAGCCCTCCTACCCTAGATGAATCTTGTCGCCGTCTATCTTCACATCTCTGTTCGCTCGTACGGCGATTCGCCCGGCGTGCACGTCGTACGCCCCGTCCACGCGAGTCCGCATCCGGCCGGCGCGGAACTGGAAGGCGTCGCGAACCCAGCAGGCCGCGCGACCGAATCGCTGAACGACCGTTTCCGCCAGAATTTCGAGCCGGCCGCTCGTCACGGTCACGTTGCGACTTGTCAAGGTAATCCCTTCGGTCGCCGCGAACTCGATTCGACCGTGTGGAGCCCGAAACAACAGGTCGCCTGGGACGGTAAGGGTCGTCGGCCCACGGCCTCGCATGACGCCGATGACGTACCATGCTCCTGACTTGCCAATGGCAAGTACGTAGTCACCTTCGACAGTCTGGTACGGAAAGCCGAGCGCGACAGTCGCCCAAGCGACCTCTTCGGCCAGTTCGATTTGTACTTGACCTCCCGCGACCCGCAGCACGCGAGCCGGACCGAGGTAAGTAGTGTGTTCTAATGCAAGCGTCGTCATCATCCTTCCGCCCTATGGGGGCGGCCTCCATGCTTCTGCTTCAGCGCGGTCGTTATCAGTGATGCGGACCTGCGTCCGATTAGCCTCGTCCCAGTTCGCCTGTTCGTCCCGGATCGCATGCAGATTCGCCCCCGTCAGGTTGGCCCGTCGTAGAACCGCAGCCGTCAAATTCGCGTAGGACATGTCGGCGTACGTCAGGTTCGCCGCCTCGAAGCGGGCGCCAGCGGCGGCAGCCCGCACAAACCGCGCCTCATTCAACATGCACCGGCTCAAGTCGCACCGGTCCAGTCTCGACGACTCGAAGGCCGCGCCCCGTAAGTCCGAATCGATCAGGACGACCGCAGTCAGGTCAGCGCCGGTGAAATCTGCCTTCGCCCCGGTCACGCCCTTCAGGTTCGCTCCGGCGAGTGTTGCCCCGCTGAAATCGGTGCCGTTCAGAGTCGCGCCCGCGAGGTCGGCTCGGGTCAGGTCAGCGCCGGAAAAGTCGCTGTCCGTGAGGTTGCACCCCGCCAGCTTCGCCCCCGCAAGTCTGGTCTCCGCGAGGTCGCACGCCTCTAGGAACGTCTGGTGGAAGCGAACCGTTTGCAGATCCATTGCTGCAAACTCCGTCAGGAGAAAGTGCGCCTTCGTCAAATCGGCTCCATCGAGCTTGGCGCCGGTGAAGTCGGCGTTGCGGAATCGGCCTCCACTCAAGTTGGCGCCGGTCAAGTCGGCATCGCTAAAACCTGGGTCGCCCTCTGCTATGACTTTGCTGAGGTTGGCCCCGTTTAGGTTCGATGCCTGGAATTCCGCCCGGTGCAGCGTGGCACCTGCCAGGTTCGACCCGCTCAGGTCGCAGTTCTCGAACGTGCTGCCGGTCAAGTCTTGTCCTGAAAAGTCCACCCCGCGCAGATCTACGTGTGCGACAGTCGCCCCGGTGAGCGAGACTCCGACAAGCTGCTCCGGGCGGACGGTCGCTCTCTCCAGGTTCGCTCGATCGAGCCGAGCGTCAGTCAGAAGGGCTGCCGTCAGCACGGCGCCTTCCATTCGGGCCCCGGACAGGACCGTCGCCCTCAGGTTCGCGTCTGTCAGATCCGCTTCGGACAGTGTCGCGCCGCTCAGGTCGGCGCCCTGCAGGTCTGCGCCGGAGAGGTTCGCTCCGGACAGGTCGGCCTTGTGCAATTGCGCCCCACGAAGGTTTGCCTGGGCGAGCTGCGCCTGGGTGAACTCGCAGCCCCTCATATCTTTCCCGGAAAGGTCAACTCCGTTGAGAGTCGCCGCAAGAAAGTTGGCCTGGCCGAACTCGGCCGGCAGCGCCGCCACCCCACTCAAATCCGAGGACCCGAAATCGGGTCGATCCCACCGGCTTGCTGACAAGTCTGCACCGGGCATGCGCGCGTTTGGGAATGCGGTCCTGCTGAGGGCACTCGCAGGGAAATTGGTGCCGGTCAAATCCACGTTCATGAAAACAGCTCTCGAGCAATCGCACGTCGCGAGAGTGGCGTCGATAAAACTCGATTCCACGACCATCGCGTCGTTGAGTTGACATTCGTGGAACTGAGCCTGGTTGAAGTCGCACTGAACAAGTGAGGCGTCGTTGAACGAACACTTCGCCCAATTCGCTCTGGTCACCCGACACAGGGCGAGCGAGGCGTCTGTGAGGGACGCGCCGATCGCCACGACGCTCGTGAGATCCACTTCATCCAAGACGGCCCCCGAAAGGTCAGTCCACGAGAGGTCCGCCCCCGACAAGTTGACACGGGCCAGTATCGCGCCGCGCAGGGACACGCGCCGCAAATCTCGGCCGCTCAGGTCGACGCCCTGAATGAACGCGTCGTCGAGCGATTCCCCGTTTTTCAACCGGTTCAGCACGTCAGCGGGTTCGAGAACGATGTATGCCACAATCGCCTAGGCCAGCGTGGTGCCTTTTAAGTTCGCCTTCGTGAAGTCGACATTATCCAGTTGCGTCTCCCAGAAACCAGCCTCGTAAAGGTTCGACCCGGCGAGACTGGCGTCGGTCAGGTCAGCTCGGTCGAAGCCTGCCCGGAGTAAGTTGGCGTTGGTGAGTTTCGCGTGGTGCAGAACAGCATCGTTGAACTCAGCCGAACCGAGTTCGGCCCGATCGAACGTCGCCCCGATTGCCGATGCTTCTCCGAACTGCGCGCCCGTTAGGACCGCGCGGGAGAAATCGGCCCCGTCAAGCAGGGAACGCTCAAAGACGGCTCGCTTGCCGGTCGCCCGTTGGAACTGGCCGTTACGAAAGTCGGCGCCGTCTCCGGCGTGCAATCCAGTCACGTTCGCTTCTCGAAACACGATGCCGAGCGCCTTCACCCCCTCGAACTGAGCCGCTGGCAGGTCCGCCCGGGTGAAATCCGCTCGTTCCAGAACGCACGCAGTGAAGTCTGCTCCGGGAATTGCAGCCCCGACGAACCTCGCTCCGGCCAACGTCGATTCGGTGAAATCGGCCCCACGGCCGTGAACCCCAGAAAGGTCGGCCCCAGTCAGGTCCAATTTGCTCAGAGTAGCGTAGCTCGCCGACACGTTTGTCAGTTTTGTACCGGCGACGCGGCATCCGGTAAGGTCCGCCTGGTCGAGAATGGCCTCGGTCAAGTCTGCATTCGACATGTCCACGCCGGATAGATCACTCTTGCTCAGGTTCGCACCAGCCAGGTTCGTTCCGACCAGCTTCGCGCCGGTGAAGTCGGACCCACTGAGGTCCAGACCCCTCAGATCGAGCCCGCTCAGATCGAGCTCGAAGAAAGACTGTCCGGCCAGCGAGCCCTTCGCTTCAGCGACCGCAGCCACTGATACGCGTGTGTTAGCGGGCTGGTCTCGCGCGGCGAACTCCTGTTCCATCTCGCGGAATTCGCTCAGGTCGAGGGGACCCACCTTCGTGTCGCCGTCCGGTGACCCAATGAGTTTGGCGGCATGCGCTTCTTCGGCCGCGGCTAGGATTTGCACAAATGTTATTCCGGGGTCGCTAATGAATACGTTGGGACCCACACCGACGGCTGTGAGCTGTTGCTCTGCCTGGGCCAGGTGGGCTTCCGCGTCAGCCTCGAGTTTCGCCACGCCCGCCTCGGCCTCAGCCATCTTCCGGCCGCTCTCGGCAAACTCGCGCTCTACGGCAGCGTCCTCGGCGGCGTCCTGTAGATCCGATTGATCCGAGACATCCTCGTCCTCAGCCTGAAGAACGCGAACCCGCTCCTCCTTCTCCATGCGATACTCGTCCAGCGTTCGGGGCGGCGCACCGACGGGTTCGGTTGTAGCGAACAGTTCCACGACCTCGCGCATCAATGGAGTCAGGATTTCCAGGTCGCCGCGCCACACCAGGACGAGCTTTTCTGCAGTCATGTCGGCCCAAAGCGTATCGAGCCGTACCGGCACTTCAGCGAACTCGTCGGGTTGCTCGGGCTTTCGCAAGGTCACAAACAATCTGGCGCACAATCCAGGAAGTCGTGTTCGGTAGACAGGGTGTTGCGGGTGCAGGTTGCTGAACGCCAGCTCCTCGTCGCCGCGGAGGTAGCCAGCGATCTGCTGGTCGGCCGGCGCGGCGTTAAAGTAACCCCAATCGAAATCCTCGGGAAACCACGGCCAGCGCGTGTTGACATAATCCCCGTCGTAGGTCCCAACTAGCTTCGCCCGCTGGTCCCAGCCGGCGCCCAAGGCCCCGAAACCCGCTGGGGCCGGTCGGTCCTCCCGGCCGTATATGCGCGAGCCCGGAAGTTCAAGATACGGCAACTCATCACTCTCGATCCCCAGGCCGAGGGGGTTGCGGGCGTACCCGGGGCCGCCGAAGGCGTTCGCATAGGACAGCGGCACTCGCGCGACGGGATCGGCTCGGCCTTGCGGGCCGCCCCGCGACCAGCGGCGCGGACCGATCACATCGACCCGCTTCTGAAAGTTTCCAATGGCAATCGCGGCCGAGAACGATGGGACGGCCTGGCCGTCTGGTGCGTGCGCGGACGCGACCACGATGATGTCGCAGCGGGGCTTGAAGGGTACAAAGTCGGTGGAGTAGAGCAGTTCTTTCGCTGGATCGTCGTCGACGTACCGGTCGCCAGAGGGCAACTCTGGCTCTTCGACCGGCTTCGGTTGATCTCCGGGTGTTAGGCTGAACGCACCTTTGACGAAGACCGCAGCTGACAGGACGGGCGGGCGGATTTTTGCGACCATCCACCCCAGCGACAGCGAAGGAGCACACACAATCTTCACGAATCACTCACTACACTTCAGGCTGCCGCCAGCCAAGGACGCTTTGCCCCCTTTCTGGCACATCTTTCCATCCAGAAGGCATTTCGCGTCAGCTTTCAAGGTCGCCGTCTCCAAGTGAATCTTTCCCGACGCTTTTTCCTCAATTTTCGGCGCGGTGACCGTCATCTTTCCCGACATTTCCGAACTCATCGTCTTGCCGATAACTTTCGTCATTTTTGCCTCCTGACGGGAAAGCTCCGTGACGAATGCCAGCGCCTGTGCGGTTTCCTTGATGAATGCTTTTGACCTGCGGAACGCCGAGGGATACGACTCGGCGCGCGGTCCTTTGTTCACGTCAATCTGTGCAGCGAACGTATTGTTGACGACTAGACCAACCGAGTTTTCAATGTTGGCCCCGCCTTTGTTGGAGACTATGGCCCCGAGGAAGTTTTCGAGTTTGAAACCGCCCACTGTCTCATGGTGCATCCCCAGCTTCCACTCGGAGTGCATACCATGGATGACTTCTCGCTTTGTGCCCTTGAACAGCTCGTTGGTATTCCCGACAATGAGTGTCGATTTGTCTTGTTGAATCTCTTCCTCCTTGTTCCCTTTCACGAGTTCCTTCCAATCCTTGCCGACGGACATCTTGAAAAACAGATCCGTGAGACCCTCGATCCCGTCGCCTGGGGATCCGGGTGCGCCGATTGCAAGTGTGGTATTTCCCGTCGGCGAGAACATCTTGATCTGCTGCCCGCCGCCGTTCCCTTCCATCTTGATCTCGTTCCCACCGTGATCGCGGATGATGCTCTGCGTCTTACCAGCAGGCAACTCGACAGGCGGCATGTTCTCAGCGTTGTAAACACGGCCCGTGATGAGCGGGTTGTCTGGATCGCCTTCCAGAAATTGAACGATGACCTCTTGTTTCACGTGGGGAATGAACATCCCTCCCCAGCCCTTGCCTCCCCAGTTCTGCGACACGCGAATCCAGCAGGAGCTCTTGTCGTCCTTCTTCCCGTACCGGTCCCAATGGAATTGCACCTTCACGCGGCCGAACTTGTCGGTATATATGTCCTCCCCGGGTGGCCCTACAGTGATTGCCGTTTGAGGCCCCTGAACGATGGGCTTTGGCGTAATGCGTTCCGGACGAAACGGCTGGTGGCTATTGAGCGCTACAAACCTACACTGATAGTCCGCTCCGGTCGCATCCGAGCTCTCGTACTCGTTCGATTTCAACTCGTACTCCGCCGACACGACGAGATACTCCGTGTTCTGATCGTCGCGTGGGTGTGAGGTAAGCGTGAACAAGTACCCCGTGGCTAACGCCCGAGCATTGGTTGTCCCCTGGACGCGCTCAAACTTCGCTTGCACTTCCTCGATCCTGGTTCGGACGTACAGCTCGCCGTCTCCGCGCTCTAAGTAATCGCCGGGGTAGTCGTAAAGCTCGTACTCCGCCATCGCGTGTTCGCGTTTGATCGTGCTTTTTACCTGGAGATCCACGCTGGGCTTTTCGAAGTCATAGTCCGTCAACATGTACTTGCCGGGCTGGAGCTCGTGCGTGATCGACCAATCGCTCACGTGCTCCCGCTCCCTCCGCACCAGCTTCTCCTCGTCGATGAACGGAATCTCCCCTCCATTGGCGACAGCGTGCGCGCTGTAGGAATCAGCCACGACGAGCGTATGCCGTCCCTCGCTGTGCTTGAAGAAGTAATACATGCCCTCGTGCTCCATCAGTCGGCTCACGAAGTTGAAGTCCGTTTCGCGGTATTGGACACAGTAGTCCCACGGGCTGTAGGACTCCGTGAGCTCGAACTTCACGTCGGCGACGGCCGGATGCAGGGCGAAGACTTCTTTCAGGATGTCTGGCACGCTCTTATCTTGAAAAATTCGACAATTCGTCGTGCGGGTGAGGAACCACAACCATGGCCGGACGGTCGCCCGGTATGCGTAATACCGGCCATGCATGCCAACCTGTGCGATCCGTGTGACATAGCCGCTGAAAGTTCTCGTCTTGTCTTCCGAAAGCTCGAGCTTGACCGTCACGCTCTTTCCGAGGACATCATCGAGCTTGACCGCGCGATCGCTGCTGAGGAGATCCAAGTCGTAGTTACTCAGCCGGCTGAGCTCCTCCGTAGCTCGCAACCTGTGAAAAAGAAGCGTGTCAGGTTCGAGAGGGGTGTCGATCTCAACGAATCTCTTCATGGCGGTGTCCTCGTGGTAGACGGCTTGATCGCTCGAACGACAAACCCTTGGACCGGATCGCCGGCTTCGAGACGGAGCTCCTCCGGCACGATCTCTGGGCGGAGGTTCGCATCCGTCAGCACGCGCTCGAGGTACTGACGACTATGGCTGTAGCGGCCGTGGTGGCTGATGGATACCCCACCTCGGACCCGGCATCGGTCAATTCCTCCACGGTGAAAATGAGCCGCCCGCCGGGACGCAAGGCGCGCGCCGAGGCCTCAACGACACCGGTGAGCGGTCCGAAATACACGAGGGTGTCCGCCGACACAATCACATCGAACGCCTCGCTGAGGTCGCGCAGGTAAGCGGTCAATTCTTCTTTCACCAGTTCGTCGTACACGTTTCTGGCCCGAGCCTGAGCGAGCATGCGCGCCGACAGGTCAACCCCCACCAGTCGTCGAGCATGCGGCGCGATGAGCGGCCCGCACAACCCCGTGCCGCAGCCAATATCGAGCACCTCGAGACTCTTCGAGCCTGCGACACCCGACTCCGCCAGCATCCCCGCGACGAGGGCCGGCGCACGATACAACAGCTTGGCGAGCTTCGAATCGAAACTAGCGGCAAAGCTGTCGAAGGTTGTTTCCACAAACCCGTCCGATGCCCGGTCCGGGACATCGCGACCCGAGCACGCGGCAATCATGTGCCTGGCAATGGGGTGGTCCGGCTCCTCTTTCAGCCATTCTTCGAAAATGCCCACGGCCTTGTCGACTTCGCCAAGGGTGCAATGTGCCAGCGCCAGCAGTCTTCTCGCTTCGGGGTGCTTTGGCCTGAACGTAATCACCTTACAGAAGCAGACGACGGCTTCGTGTGTCCGCTTCTGGGCGTTCAGCAGAATGCCCAGGTTCGTGTACGCATCGGAGTGGTCGGGGTTCACGCGAACGGCGGCTCGATACGCCTCTTCCGCTTCAACCACGTTGCCCTGGGCTCTCAGGATGACCCCGAGATTGTTGTGAGCATTGGCATGATTCGAATCGAGCGTAATCGCCTGCCGACAAGCGACGACCGCGTCATCCAGCTTGAGTCGATCCCTCAGGACGATCGCCAGATTGCTGTACCAGTCCGCGCGATCGGGCTCCAGTTCGAGACTTCTCTCGATCAACGCGACAGCCTCTTCGCTTCGCCCTTGCTGATGTGCCAGCACTCCAGAGAAATGCAGTGCGCCGGCATGATCGGGCCTGACCTCGAGGATTCTGAGGTAGATGTCGGCCGCAGCCGCCCACTGCTCGTTCTGCTGCAGCCGGACCGCGACCGAGACCGCTTCATCCAGGCTGAGCGGGCGATCTTTTGTCGGCGACTGCTCCATGGTGTGCATCAACCGCGCGTTCCGTTCCTGAACCAGTTCTACGCAAATCGATAGGCAAAGTCGCCGTCGGCCACAGCGAGACGCACACCGCTCAACGCCGTACCTGACATGGTCCGCGTGAGAAACTCGCGGCTGATCGCCGGCAACACGGTGTTCGTAAGAATGGCGTCGATCATGCGGCCCCCACTCTCGACCTCGGTGCACCGGCTGACAATGAGCTTCACGGCGTCGTCGTCATAGTGGAACGGGATCTTGTGGTGCTCCACCACTCGCTTGGCGATTCTCCCGAGCTGCAACCGAACGATGTTGGCCAGCATCGCGTCGCTCAACGGGTAGTACGGAATCACAACCAACCGCCCAAGCAACGCGGCCGGGAACTTCTTCAGCAACGGTTCGCGCAGTCCCTTGGCAATCCCTTCGGGCTCAGGCATCAGCTCTGGGTCCTTGCACATGCCCATGATCAGATCGGTGCCGACGTTCGATGTCAGCAGGATGATCGTGTTTCTGAAGTCGATGCGCCGGCCTTCGCCGTCCTCCATCCACCCTTTGTCGAAGACCTGGAAGAACAACTCGTGGACGTCGGAATGTGCCTTCTCGACTTCATCCAGCAACACGACGCTATAGGGGCGGCGCCTCACGGCTTCGGTCAGCACGCCCCCCTCGCCATATCCCACGTAACCTGGAGGCGAACCCTTGAGCGTCGAGACCGTATGCGCCTCTTGGAACTCGCTCATGTTGATCGTAATGACGTTCTGCTCGCCGCCGTACAGCGCCTCGGCCAGCGTAAGGGCCGTCTCAGTTTTGCCGACGCCCGACGGACCGCACAGCATGAAGACACCGATCGGCTTGTTCGGGTTATCGAGCTTCGCGCGTGATGTCTGGATACGCTTCGCGATCATGTCGAGACCATGACGCTGGCCGATCACGCGCTGGTTGAGGGCATCGGCCAGGTTCAACACCGTCTCGATCTCGTTCTTGACCATCCGACCGACCGGCACACCGGTCCAGTCCTGCACGACCGATCCAACGGCCTGCTCGTCGACGCTCGGCAGGATGAGGGGCGACTCCCCTTGCAACACCGACAGCTTCTGTTGCAGATCGACAAGATCACCCAGCAGAGCCTGTCTCTCTTCCGGCGTCATTTTCTCCACTGGGGGCACGTCGGCGGCCATCTTCTGCGCTTCCGCCGCCTGCTCCAGCTTGCTGCCGGTGCCTTCGACGGGCTCGCTTCCTTTCCGCAGCTTCGCTCGAATTCCCAGGACGCGCTCCACGAGCTCGCGCTCAGCGTTCCACCGCTGCTCGAGCGACGCACGGAGCTGCTCGCTCGATGCGAGCTTCTCCTCCGCCGTCTTTCGGCGTTCGTCCGCATTGATGCCGACGGTCTCCTCGCGGCCGATGATCTCCATTTCCGTTTGGAGGGCTTCGATCGTCCTTCGGCAGTCCTCGAGCTGCGGCGGCACGCCGTGCTGGCTGATCGCAACACGCGCGCACGCGGTATCGAGCAGACTGACGGCCTTGTCAGGCAGCTGACGCCCCGGTATGTAGCGATGCGACAGCCGTACCGCAGCCTCGAGCGCCTCGTCGAGCACCTGAACCCTATGGTGCTTCTCGAGAATCGAGGCGACGCCGCGGACCATCAGAATCGCTTTGTCCTCGCTCGGCTCCTCAACTTTCACGACCTGGAATCGTCGGGTGAGCGCCGGGTCCTTTTCTATGTACTTCTTGTATTCACCCCACGTCGTCGCCGCAATCGTGCGCAACGTGCCGCGCGCCAGCGCTGGCTTGAGCAGGTTGGCGGCGTCGCCCGTGCCGGCCGCTCCTCCCGCACCGATGAGGGTGTGAGCCTCGTCCACGAACAGGATGATCGGCTTGGGCGACGCCTGCACTTCATCGATCACCTGCCGCAACCGGTTCTCGAACTCGCCCTTCATGCTCGCGCCGGCCTGCAGCAGCCCGATATCGAGCGTGTACAACGAGACGTTCTGCAGAGGCGGGGGCACGTCGCCGCGGGCGAGGCGCAATGCGAAGCCTTCCACCACCGCGGTCTTCCCGACACCCGCCTCGCCAGTCAGAATCGGATTGTTCTGCCGGCGCCGCATGAGGATGTCGATGATCTGCCGGATCTCTTCATCACGACCGCTGACTGGATCGATCTCGCCCTTCCCTGCCTTCTCTGTCAGGTTGGTCGCAAATCGCTTCAGCGCCTGCTGCTTGCCCATCTGCGCCGGCGCCATCGCGTCGCTGGCTTCGCCCGGCGCCGCCAGCGACGATCCGTCCGCGGATGACAGTTTCTCCTCGGGCGACCCGTTCACAATTCGGGCAAAATCCTCCGTCAAAGTGTCGGACTTGATGTTTTCGAATTGCCTCGAGATTGCGATCAGGGCGTTCCGGAGCGAGGGCGTCTTCAGCATCCCCACGACAAGATGGCCGGTGCGGACGCGCGGCTCGCCGAACATCAAGGTCGCGTAGACCCAACCACGTTCGACCGCGTTCTCGACATGCGATGAAAGATCCGAGATCGAGCTCGCTCCGCGCGGTAGGCGATCGAGGGCTTCCGTCACGTCTTTGGCCAGGCGCGATTGATCGATCTCGAAATGCCTGATTATCCGGTGCACGTCCGAGTCTGGATTGTGCAAGATCTGCTGCACCCAGTGCACCAACTCGACGTACGGATTGCCGCGCAGCTTGCAGAATACGGTCGCGCCCTCGACGGCCTTATACGCCAGGCTGTTGAGCTTTCCAAACAACGCGGAGCGGCTGATCTCACTCATGCGGCGCGTACTCCATGGGCAACAAACGCTTCTGCATCAAGGCTCAAATCATCAGCGTCCGAGTCCAATTGCCGATGGCCAAGCCAGGTCGTCCAGCCCAATCGCTGGCGGCCTCCGAGCCTCAACGAGGGAACCGCGCGTTGTTCAAGGACGAGGCGAACGTCCCAATCGAGCTCGAAGCAGAGATACATCCTCACCCAGTCGACCAGTTTGCTAAGAGGGCAGCCGCCCGGCAGAAAGCTCTCGTATTGATCGAGGGTCAGAGGTCCGAGACGAATCCGAAACTTGTGCTGACGGTCCCACACGCGGCTGCCGAGCACAGCGCCGGAGCCGAGCGTCGACTTCTCCGACGACAGTGAGGTCCGCTCGCCGGCGCTCAAGGTCAGCCAATGGCCGACGAATTCCTCGATCTGCACGGGCACCCGGAAGAAATGCTGCAGAATACATGTCAGACCTTCGGTGTTTCGTACCTGGCGAATGAGCGCGCCGACGTGAAAGAACTTTCCCAGGTCCGGTACCGAGTCGCGCTCGCGGGACGTCTTCGAGGCCATGCCCACGAAAGCCCCCACGTACATCGTAAAGCGATCGCCTTTCGGACGATCCCGGTTGACGTGGGGCTGTGCCTGCGCCCATGCCCGATAGAACAGGGCAAGAAACCGATGATGAAAGATGTCGAGAAAGCGGCTGAGCGTAGGGTCGCCCGCAAGACGCAGCCGCTCACGCGCATACTCCGTGACATGGAACGGCAGTGGCCCGTTTGGCCCGCACAGACCAAACAGCCTTACCTGGAGCCGCGGCGGCTTACCGCCATCGGTCTCGAACGACGCGAGCGCGGCGGGCGCAAACGACAGGTCTGGATCCTGCCCCAGCCGTACGGGCTCGTCGATTGGACGGAGCGCTTCACCCCATCGGGGTTTCTCGTCGGTACAAACACTCGAGGTGACGCAGCGTCTGATAAAAGTCGTAACGGTACGGCTTCTCCGCCAGGGCCGCGAAAAAGGCTAGAGCGTCGGTCTCGCGCCCCATTGCTGCCCCCATCGGTGGATTTCCCCGCGGTTCTCGGACCGCAACACGGTTTCCGTAAACGAGTTGATCGAAACGTGGCGCGCGAAATATCGATCGAGCACCGATCCGAGCAGGAATGCGCTCGCACCCTCGAACGCCAGCTCGTCGACGAGCACCGCGATCTCGAGGCCGCGGCCGAAGGCGAGGGGACCCGGTGCACGCAGCCGGCGTACAACGCGGCCCACGCGCACGGACCTGATTCCCTCGATTTGGCGCTTGGCGCTGTGGTCGGCGCTTGCCGCGTACAACTCGAGGAGGTCACGCAGCGCGGCGGCCCCTTCCTCTGGAGTCGTTTGGACCAGCGACAAGTAGTTGAGCGACAGATGGCTGATCGCGCGCCAGGAGACGGCGCCGTCGGCCAACGGCGCATACGGCCTGCTGGGACCGCTCATCACCCGAATGCCCGCCAGGGGAGCGGCCACGTTCAGGGACAAGTCGGTCGTCCCGATACCTATCGGCAACTGCAGCACGAGATCCCGATTGGTGCACAGCGTCTGGACGGAGAGTTGCCGCAAGTCGCCGCTGAACGGCGCCTGCGCAGGGTCGACGAGTGAGAGAAAGACTTCAGTCCCGATGTAGCTCGAACGAGATCCGCGCCGCTTCGCTGCTGCGGAAACCAGCCGAGGCTCTCGGCGCGTCGTGTAGTAGGCGGACTGCAGATGGTCCTGATCGCCGGCATATGCCGAGTAGAACGGGAGGAACTGTTGTTCGCTGTCCGTGCCAACGCCGTGGCCCACGACGTTCGTCACCTCGTAGATCTCGAAATCCAGGGGCCTCATCCGATCTGGCACGACGTGATACTCGTGCGCGCTGTCGCCGACATGGATCCGATCGGCACGCTTGGGAAACAGATTGACGGCCGGTGTGCAAAACAGCGCCAGATTCGACGCGTCGACGACGCTCTCCAGGGTCGCCTCGCCGCGGCCGAACAGAATCACGAGCTCGAGTTGGTTCGAATCGATGCGTTTCAGAGCGCGGGCGAGTCCCGTGACGTCGAAAAATCGATACCTTTGCGGGAAGGAAAAATACTCCTGTAGCAGCCGATATCCTTGAAACGAACGCAAGGTCACCGGCAATAGCGCCTCGGCGTCGGTGAACCCTACCGGCTGAATGGACGATGCTGGAAGAAACTCGTGCCACGGCTTGGAGCTCTTTGACGGCAGTACTAGCGCCCCAAGGCCGCTTGCGAGACACAGCTCATACAGCTTGTTCGCCACGTCGTCGCGCCCCGCAAGATAGAAGCACAGCCGATCGAGCGAGATCTGGTCGAACTTCAGGCTTGCCGTGGTCCTCAGTCGGATCCGAAGCCCCCCCTTGATGCGTTGCGCGATCGGCAGGGCGTTGAGAGGCAGATCAGGGGCGTAGGAAAAATAGCTTGCCGAGACAATTTCAATCGGCCATAGCGTTACGTCGTGCGCCGTGACAAATTCGCACGCCGTTAAGTCGTCAGGAGCAAGCACCGAATGCATCGTGGTGCCGCGAGGGACCTTTCGCGCGCCGGTCGCGAGACCTGGCTCCGATCTGTCAGGCTGCATCTGCGCCACGAGCATCGACGGCGTGGGCGCCAGATAGTGGGGATAGACAATTTCGAGCAGGGCCTGTGTGAAGCGAGGGAACTCGGCGTCGAGCTTGAGCTGGACACGCGCCGCAAGGAATCCCACGCCTTCGAGCAATCGCTCGACGTACGGGTCGTCAACCTCCAGCCCGTGCATCCCGAGCCTGGCTGCCACCTTGGGAAAGTGCTCGGCGAATTCGGCGCCGGTCTCGCGCAGGTGCTGCAGCTCGAGGTTGTAGTACCTGCAGGAGGCGGGGATCCATTCACGCCACCCGCGACGGGGCCAGATCCGCGACCTGCACCTTCCCGGTTTCCAGATCGAACTCGGTGCGGACGAGGAACTCGAGCGGCACCGGTTGCGCCCAGAGCTCGCCGTGAATCTCGACGCCGATGACGTTATGATGATCGAGCTCGCCAGCCTCGAGCAAGGTTCTGACCTGCAGGGTCGCCGGCAGGATCCGGGGTTCGAACATCAAGATGGCTTCGCGCACGGCCTTGGCAAGGTCAGTGACATCGAGTGAGGTGGCCGTCCGTCCCGACAGTGCCGGCAGCCCGAAATTCAGGACCGATCGACGTACAAACGGCAGCTTCGTAAGGTCAGTGACCGCTTCGAGCCGCGTCGCGTTGAACAACCAGGCGAGATCGCGCAAGACCGACTGCCGCAAACGGCTCTTCGTCACCACGCCGGCCTCGCGAGGCTCCTGCTTCTTGTCCGGGTCCTCGTCCGTCAAACGATCCAACAGCGCCGGCTGCAGCCGATCTTGTGGAAGGAGTGGCTCAGCCATTGTCGCCAGGCTCCGTCGTCTCGTTGACCGTGCCTGTGATTGAGATCTCGCGGGCCTCCAGGAGGGGCACATCGGCGATATCCGTGGCGATGATGCGTTGACCGAGACCACTGTGCATGTCGGGACCGATCTCTGCCCAAACGGTTTTCCGCGCAAGTGCAATCAGGCCGTCGGCGTCCGTCTGGGAACCGGGATATCGAGTCGGAATGAGCGCCACCGATTCGCCGCCATTCTCGAACTGCAGGCGCGCGGGTATCCAGACCATATCGCGAAGGTCCTCGGGCGGTTCGAGTTGGATCTTGATCAAGCGGGAGAAGGGGACCCAGTAGTACCGGTTGTTGATCACCGCTTCGAGGACCGGGCCGAGACGAGAATCCGCATCGGATATCCAGGAGAACGCCTGTCCATCGATCTCGCCTTGTGAGGCCGGCGCGTCCTCGAAAGCCTTCGACCTCAACTGTTGCGATCGCTCGTGCTCGCCGCGACCCGCGACGAGCAGCGACTCGATCAGCAGCGCCAACCACTGTTCAGGCTGGCCGAAGATCATCGGCGATTTCTTCCCCTCGAACACCTCGTCGCGAACCGTCTCGCAGCGCACCGCGTCACGATAGGTCTGCGCCATGGCCAGCGCCTCAGGGTCGAGGTTGGAGGCGACATCCAACTGGTTCAGCGCGCGCTCCCACTGTCCGAGCACGCACAGCAACTGAAACAAAAAGATGCGCAGCTTCGGGTCAGCCGGTTTGGCGCGCACCTGCTCCTGCAGGTGCGCCAACGCCGCGACAGGGTCCCCGCCTTTCAAACTTTGTTCGGCCGCATCGGCGAGGCTCATGGTGTGACATCCTGAAAGAAACGTCTGGAGGACTGCCGCCGGCTAGGTCTGGTCGCTCCATTGATCCGCGAACGTCATGCCGCCCTGCGGCAATCCGTCTTTGCCTTGAGGCACGTACTCGACCTCGATCTTGTTGAAGGAGAACGTCACCCTCTCGATGACGTCCGCGCCGCCCCCTGAATCTCCCGCATCGATCGTAAGCGACGTCACGCGCCCGTTCTCGATCGTGATCTTCAGGAATTCAACGTGGCCCGAGCCGGCCTTGCGCAGCGTCAGGACTGCCTTCTGGATCGGCTCGTTCGTCCGCAGTGCGAGCATCAATGCCGTCGAGGCGCTGTCCACTCTCTTCACGATTTTCAGGTCGTGGATCGTGGTCTTACCGGTTGCGGCACCGCCCCCCAGCGACGGTTTTCCCTGCATCCCCCACGACCAGCCCGCGACTTCGATCTCGCCCTTGTGGGCGTCGTCTTGTGCTTCCCCTTTGATCAAGCCGAATTTCGCACCCTTGACCAAAAGGAACATGTCGCCGACGCCGGTCAGCGAACTGGACTTGGAAATTGCCACCTTCGTCAGCTCTAGCCTTCCTTGTTGCCCTTGATGTCGTACTTGAAATGAAGACCGGCATCGAGCGACCCGTCAGCCTTCTGCGGCTTGTATTCCAAATCGACCTTGGAGCACTGCAGTGCGACGCTTTCCGCCGTGGCGGCGCTATCACCCGAACCGCTCGGGTTCACGCTGGTGATGAGGATGTCGGTCATCTTGATGATCAGGAATTCCTGTTGGCCCTTGCCGGCCTTTCGCACCGTGATGGTCGCTTCCTTGATGTGCTCGCCGGTGGCGCATGCTTTCAGCAGAACCGGTGACGCTTTGTCGACGTGATGGGTGAAGTTGAAATCGTTGAAGCTCGCTTTGCCTTCACCGCCGCCGCCGCCGTGGGCCATGGTGCCGCTCTGTTGAACTCCCCAGGACCACGAGAGCACCTCGACCTCATCCTTGTGCTTGCTGTCAAGCGATTCGCCCTTGATGTCGCCGATCTTTGCGAAAATGTCTGTTGCCATAACGACGCTCCTGCTGACGAATGTCCCGAAGAGTTAGCTGGCTTTAGCAGATGGCAGCTTGGAAACCAGCCGAAGCGAAACGGTCAGCCCTTCCAGCTGATAGTGCGGGCGAAGAAAAAACTTCGCCGTGTAGTAGCCTGGATTCCCCTCGACTTCTTCGACCTGCACTTCGGCGGCGGCAAGCGGCTTCTGCGCCTTGGTTGATTCCGACGAATGCGCCGGATCGCCGTCGACGTAGTTCATGATCCACTTCTGCAGCCAGTTCTGCATGTCTTCCCGTTCCTTGAAGGAACCGATCTTGTCTCGCACGATGCACTTCAAGTAGTGGGCGAACCGGCAGCACGCGAACAGGTACGGCAGCCGAGCCGACAGATTGGCGTTGGCGGTCGCATCGGGATCGTCATATTCGAACGGCTTCTGCAGCGACTGCGCCCCGATGAAGGCGGCGAAATCTGAGTTCTTGCGATGGACGAGCGGCATGAAGCCGTTCTTCGCGAGCTCCGCCTCGCGCCGATCGCTGATGGCGATCTCGGTTGGGCACTTCATGTCCACGCCACCGTCGTCGGTCGGGAAGGTATGCGTCGGCAGCCCCTCGACCGAGCCGCCCGATTCGATGCCACGGATGCGCGAGCACCAGCCGTAGAGCTTGAACGATCGGTTGATGTTCACCGCCATCGCGTAAGCGGCATTCGCCCACGTGTACCGACTGTGGTCGGCCGCGCCCGTATCCTCCTCGAAGTCGAACTCCTCGACGGGGCTGGTCTTGGCGCCATACGGCAGCCGTGACAAGTAGCGCGGCATAGCCAGACCGAGATAGCGGGCATCCTCGGACTCGCGCAGCGACCGCCAGCTGGCGTACTCGGGCGTCGTAAATATCTTGGTGAGGTCGCGCGGATTGGCCAGCTCCTGCCAGCTCTCCATCTGCATCACCGTCGGCGAAGCGCCTGCAATGAACGGCGTATGCGCTGCCGCCGCCACCTTGGACATTTCACCCAACAGCTCCGCATCAGGCGGCGTCTGGTCGAAGTAGTAGTCGCCGACCAGGCAGCCGAATGGTTCGCCACCGAACTGGCCATACTCCGCTTCGTAGATCTTCTTGAACAGCGGGCTCTGATCCCAAGCGGTGCCCTTGTATCGCTTCAGCGTCTTGCCGAGATCCACCTTGCTGATATTCATGAAGCGGATCTTGAGCATCTCGTCGGTCTCGGTGTTGGTGACGAGATAGTGAAGCCCTCGCCACGCGCCCTCGAGCTTCTGAAAGTCCGGATGGTGCAGGATCAGATTGATCTGCTCCGTGAGCTTCTTGTCCAGCTGGGCGATGATCGCTTCGATGGACTTGACCACGTCCGCTGAAATCAACGTGGTCTGCGAGAGCGCCTGTTCCGCCAGTGTCCGAACCGCTCGTTCGACGGCTTCTTTGGCTTCGTCGGTCTTCGGCTTGAATTCTTTTCTCAGCAGCGAGTCGAACTCCGAGACTTCAACGGTTCCGACCTCTTGCTGCTTGTCCTGCTGGGACTTAGAGTCAGCCATGGCTGTTCTCCGCTAGGTGGTTGATGGAATTCACGACGAAGGTTCGTCCTGCGGATTCTTGGTCGTCGCCAGCGTCTGCAGGAGCGCGGGATCTCGTAACAGCTTGGCCACGAGATCCTCCGCACCGGTCTTGCCGTCCATGTACGTGATCAGGTTCGCAAGCTGTTCTCTGGCCTCCAGGAGCTTGCTGAGCGCATCCACCTTGCGGGCGACGGCGGCCGGTGAAAAGTCGTCCATGTTCTCGAACGTGAGCTCCACGTTGATATTGCCTTCGCCGGTCAGTGTATTCGGCACCGCGAACGTTGCCCGAGGCTTCATCGCTTTCATTCGACTGTCGAAGTTGTCAACGTCGATATCCAGAAATTTGCGATCGGCGACAGGCGCCAGAGGCTCCGCGGGCTTACCGGATAAGTCGGCCAGCACACCCATGACGAACGGGAGTTGAATCTTCTTCTCTGCGCCGTACAACTCCACGTCGTACTCGATCTGCACACGAGGCGCCCGATTTCGAGCGATGAATTTCTGACTGCTTGCCTTCGCCACAGAACACCTCCTGACGAGTAACGACCTGAGGGCCTACTCGCCGTCCTTCAAACCACCGGCCGCACGAGCCTGATCGAGCGCACCAGGAGCAATGTCGGCCAGCACTTCGAGAAAGTTCTTCGACACCAGACGTTTTGCCCGCTCCACAATGAGCGGAAGCGGGCTCGACGGCTCGGTCTGCCTGAAGAAGTTGGCTACGGCGTCCAACGCTCGAATCGCGTCCTGACGCGATCTGATGGGACCCAGAGCCGACCCTTCCCCGCCACCCGAATCCGCATTCTCCTCTCCACCAGGACGCAATGCCAGCTGAGCGCGCAGCACCCGATCCACTTTGACCAACTGCGCCGAGAGGGTGTCGAAACTCGGCGCCGCATCGGTACCGGCTTCCCCTCGCATCCTCGCGTCGATGCTCTTCAGAGCCGTCGAAGCGTCAAGCACGGCCTGCCGGAGCGCCTTGAGCTCGTCAAGCGGCATTTCCGCAAACGCCGCGTTGATCTGCGTTTCGTCAGCCTTTGTGTCCGCCTCGCCTGGCGGCACCTGTCCCGTGGCGATCTCAACGTCTCGCAGGCTGAACCTTCCCAGCTGACGATGGCTGACGAGGGGCACGCGCCGCACTCCGTCAACGACCGCCAATTGGTCCGCGAAACAGTTCAGCGCGCTTCGTCGAACAATCGCATCCTCGTCTATCAGCGGATACGTCCCGCCCCAGTACGTCTCCAACCAGTGCGACGCGATCGTGAGCGTCTCGGAAAACGCCGGGAGGCCATCGGTCCTCAACAGCGCAGCGCCCAAGTGCGCCAGCAGGCGAAGGTCCTTGCTCTTGCCCAGAGCCTCGACCGCCTGGTTCTTGATCGCTTCCCACTCGGGCACCGGCTCGAGCGGCGTCGCCTGCCCAAACAACCGAAACGTGTCGAACGAAGCGAGCAATTGCGTTTCCTCGAGGTTCTCCCCGCACGGCTGATCAGCCGAGATCGGCTGCAGCAGCGCCTGGCCGTCCCATCGAGCACTCATATGCGGACCCTTCCGCCCGGCCAGGATGTTGTTGGGATAATGAGGCCTCCCATGGTTCAACGCGCGGCAACGCCGGAGCGAACACAACCCAAGACCCCGTCAAGGGACCCTAGTAGCCCGGCGAAGCGAAACGAGACGGATTCTATCGACTTCCTCAGAAAGTCAAAAGGCCAAAGTGCTAATGACGGGGTCAGATCTTGATTCTTGCGTTTTGGCCTTTGTCGGGCGAAAGAGGGGCGGAGGTTGTCGCAAAACGCAAGAATCAAGATCTGACCCCAATACCTATCAGGCGTAGGCTTCCACAATCACGGCCGTCACGTTGTCCGGTGCGCCGGCATCGAGAGTGGCTTTGATGAGCCCATCGACGGCTTGACGTATGTCTTCGTGCCCGAGCCAGGGGCTGATTTGAGACTCGGGTACGGTTCGGGTGAGGCCATCTGAACACAGAAGGAATCGGTCCCCGAGATGCACTCGGTCGCGATACAGGTCGAGGGCCAGCGCCGGATCGCCCCCGACGGCCCGGGTGATGACATTCGAGACGACGCCTTCCGACTCCGCCACGCTGTGGTCGCGAGTCAATTGTTCCAAGCGTCCCGCCCGCCACCGATAGACTCGACTATCACCCGCCCAGAGAACCGCACAGCGCGAACCACGTGTCATCAACGTTACAACGGTGCTGCCGCTCAAGGCCCCCTGGTCGGAGTGCGTCGCCGCGCGAACGAGGTGTTCGTTCACCTGGCGCATGCGCTGGCTGGCAGCGGCAATCATCTCGTCGAAGCTCGCGTCGGGCACAAAATCTGCCAGCGCGTCGCACACCATCCGACTCGCGACCTCGCCGTTGACGTGCCCGCCGAGCCCGTCTGCCACTGCCCATAGACCGACTTCCGGGCGTTCGAGGAAGGAATCCTGATTGATACTTCGCATGCGGCCAACATCGGTTGCGGCTGCCGACCGGAAGCGAGGCGGGGTTGGATCGTCAACAAGCGTGTCGTCTGGAGCGACGCCGAGTGAGACATGAGCCGGAATGGACCGCCATTGCTTCTGGGTCCACGAGCCATCGAGTAACGCCGTAAATGCGTCCGGAGTCGGCAGGCCTCGCGAAATTAGACAACTAGGCGCCACCATCGAGGACCCGTCGCTCCACCACAAGACAAGAGGCTCGTACAGGGTGGATAGGTGATCACCGAGCACCTGCGCAAACGCCGTCCCGAGCTGCGGCGCCGAGCCAATGGGAATCTGCCAACCCATTTGACTATCGCCGCTCAAGATCCCCGCGGCTGGGGAATCGAGGATCACACGGGGCTGCGCGGCCAGGGCTTCAAGCTCACTTCCCAGCTTGACCACACGCTCATCAAAACTGTCGAAATCGACCTGCTCGGTCGCGAGCGTCTCGACCACGAGGCGCTCAGCGCTATCGAAGAAATCGGCACCTTCGGTTGCCGCCGTCATGACGCTCAGGCCCTCGGGCAGCTCGGCGACGATCGTCAAATGGAAATAGCGCCCGACGCGGTCCACGCTTGGCACCATCAACCCGGCGATCGTGGCGGCGCCGAAGGTTCCAGGTGCGCACGCGAATCGCCAGGCCGGGCTGGTCAAATAGACGTCCAGCCAACTGTCGCCCAACGCCGAACGGCTCGCGGCAATGCACTGCTGCAGCCATCCGTCCCACACACTCACGAACGCCTCGGACACACGACGGCGCAGGAAGTCGCCGTGACTCGGCAACTTGCCATAGAACCCGACCTCGATCTGGGGCGGCATGTCGATTGAAGAAGCGTGTTGATATCGCGAAAATGGCTGCGCCTCAGAAGCAGCGGAACTGTTGGAGTTCTCCCTTTCCAAACGGATTCCGTATGCTCGCGGCCTCGATGCGTACCCGCGCCTGGTGGCCGCCTCTTTCGAATGTCAGAACGTAACGCACGTCGGTCTCCCGTTCCACCTGCGCACTGTCCAACAGCCGGAACAACGCCCAGGGCCCCTGGGCGACGAGGTTCGGCCGTCCGCCTGACCGTTCCTCGAACGTCGCAGCCGCGGGACCAGGACTGTCGCCTGGCCACTTCACCGCCGAGCTCTTCTCAGGGCCATGCCGATTCTCCAGAGACTGACCGTCGATCTCGAGTAGAAATCGCTGCGTCGCCGCATCCAGGTCCGTTGGCGTGAGCCTGAAGCGCAGCTCCGGCTCCTGACCGCCGGGGCGGAAGAACATTTCACGGATTCGCTGCGCCACTTCGAACTGACGCAGCATTTCGAGCGATGACCCCACAGAGGCTCCAGAGTCGTCCGCCCGCCACACCCAGGGACTGCGCGAGGTATCAACCAGCGGCTCGAGCTCGCGCTTGAAGAAGGCGTCGAACACGCCGCCGTATCCAAACAACCGTCCAAAGTCGGCAAATGGAACGTCCGTCATGCTGTTCGCGACGAACGGATAGCGACCATTTGTGATCTCCCTGCACTCGCGACGCACGTCCTGCTCAAAGCTATTGTTCAAGCTCCCACGAAGACCAGTGCGCACCGCTGCGGCCGCGCGGTCGGCGACTTGCGTGACGACCGAGCCAACGGCGGAAGGTAGCGCCGCGGCGTCAAGCTTCAAGGAGGTGACGAGCGAGCCAACCGCGGCGATGGCTGCCGGGTCGGCCGGGTTGGTTCCACCGACTTGTGACCCGATCGGGTTCAGTTTCTGCTGAACTTCTTGCAGTTTGCGGATGACGCCGTCGATAGGCGCGTTCCCAGCCTCTCCCGTTACAAGTCGATGAATGTCCGCAAAGTGATTCGTGATTTGGGTGCCGGGCGGCACGGCGGGAATGCCGATCCCCTGCTTCGCTCTGTTGAACACGTCGTCAAGGCGCCCTCTGACGCCCGTCCGCGGCTGGGTTGGGTCCGGAGGCTTCACCAGAAACGTGTGCTCGTCGACCGTCTTCAGGAGCCCACGCAGCGGCGATGTGGGTCCGGCGAGGATCGCGAGCGCCTCCTTGGCATTGACGAGTCCCGCCATCGACACCGGCTCGACATCCTTGACGACGGCATCCCAGATCGCGATGTAGTCCTTCTCGTACAGGTCGAGAAAGGCGGCCGCAAGTTCGGCGGACCGGACGGATGGGGCTCCCTCGTCTCCCCAGACCCAGCGGTCCGCCGCAAATTGCTTGATGATGTCGTCAGTGCCTCGGTCGGTGACCTCTCTGAACACCGGCGCCGTGTACAGACTGAGGACCGGCTGCGAAAGAGGCACACCGCTCTTTCGCTTCAAAACGCGTTCGGCCCCAACGCCGGCGGCCACGTTCAGTTTCAAGGCTCGGGCGGTGTCGGACGCATAACTCAACCTGACTTGTCGGTATATGAGCCCCGGAATCGACGCCTGACGAATAGTGCTGCGCGCTTGCGCAACCAGCGACTCGTCCATCGTCACGGGCCGCAGGGCATCCTCACTTTCGAGGAGGCTGTTGAAGTGCTTCATCAGCGCCGCCCCAGCGGCGGGGTCATTGACGTCCTTCAATTCCAGTTCGGCAATGAACGCGAGTTGTGGCTTGTCGAGATGCTGGGGTTGGCCCAGCATCACGTAGGCTTTCAGATACTCGTAGAGTTTCTCCGGCTCGGCCACGTAGTCCAGCAAACGCTCCTTGACGCGCGCGGCCACCTGCGGCAACAGCGCGCCGTCGAGCTCTCGGACGTAGGCGTCGCGCGCGGCGTTGCCGAGCGACGACCCCTGATACAAACCCCAGCGCATCGCCAACGGCGTGTCGTTCTGATACCTCCCCGCCGAATCGACAACCGCTCGAACCGCATCGAGACGCGGCAACACTGTCTCGAGGGAGGCCATCGCAGGAATCGGCGGAACGTCTCTGAGCTTGGCGACGTCGGCGCCAACCTCGGCGACGTATGCCTGATTGCGGCGGTAGCTCACGGAGAATACGATGACGCCGAGCACGGTGATCAGGACCATCGCGGCGTAGGCGCCGAGCTGCCACGCGGCCTTCAACACCTCCACACGTCGATTGACACCGGCCAGCCCGGACTCGGCGAACAGGACATCCTTGAGCAGCCGCTCGATGAAGTACGCCTTCCCTCGCCCCGACGGGATCACGGCCTCAGGCGCGACCGCAAACCGGCGGCTGATGGCGCCGAGCAATCGGTCGATTGGCGTGCCCTCCTGAGTCCCACTCGTAAAGTACACGCCGCGCAGCAGAACCTGGCGGTCGAATTTCGTCGACGCAAACACGTCCGTCACAAACTGCGCGAGCGACTCGCGCAGGGCGGCCATCTGTTGAGGGAACGCAAACATCTTCGTACGACGCCGAGCGTCGCGGTCCTCTTCAAGCCGCGCGAAGAGCCGCGAGTTCAGGCGCGTCATCAAGTCATCGAATTCGGCGGAGAATGCTTGTGGAGCCTCGCCTTTGAGCGTCCGTTCGTAGGGAAAGGTCATGCCCCAGACCTGAGCGCGGCCGTCCTGGGCAAGATCGTCGAAGTACTCCGTGAAACCGGCGACCAAATCGCACTTGGTCACCATGAGATACACGGGCAGCTGAATGCGCAGTTCCCGATTCAGCTCTTCCAGCCTTCGACGCGCGGCCGCCACGTGGGCTTCGCGGCCTGGCTGCCCTTGCACCAGCAAGTCCTGAGCGCTGATCGTGAGAATGACTCCGTTGACCGGGCGTCGCTTGCGGTACTTCCGCAAGAGCGCCAGAAACTCCGCCCACCCCGCGCTGTCGGCCGACGCGTCCGAATCTTGCGTCGTATAGCGGCCAGCCGTGTCGAGGAGCACCGCTTCGTCAGTAAACCACCAGTCGCAGTTCCGTGTGCCTCCCACGCCGCGTAACGCACTTTTTCCCGTGCGCTGCTCCACGGGGAACTTCAATCCTGAATTGATGAGCGCGGTCGTCTTCCCAGATCCGGGCGCGCCAATGATGATGTACCAAGGGAGATCGTAGAGGCTGCGATTGCCGCGACGCTTCTGTTTGAGCGTCGCGACCGCATCCTCGAACCGCTCCCGCAACTGCAGCGCTTCAGGACTCGGTTGAGCCTTCTCCGTCGTTGACTGCTTGACGACAGCTGCCATGAGCTTGTCGCTCGCGCGAGTGGCACGCAGTCGTTTGAGCAGGCCAGAAATAATCCAGACGACGATGACGAACGCAATGGCGATCAGCCGGGCGGTCTCGGATTCGAAGGGGCGATAGTCGGCAAAGCTGAAATACGGCCCTCCGTACCAGATGAACAAACCGAGGAGCACGAAGCCGAGGACGATCAGAAGCGTACGGATTCGGAATAAGGAGCGCATGTCACTATCCCCGTACGTGGACGATCTCAACACGTCGATTGCGCGGGCGGTTCTGCGGGTCCGATTCCGGACGGAAGCGCGGCTGAGACGAGCCGACGCCGTTCCATTCAACCCGCGCTGCATTGTCGATCCCGCGCTGCACGATTCTGGCAACGCTCACGGCGCGCTCGCGCGATAGTTCGAAGTTGTCCCGGTATCGCAGCGACGTAATGGGCTGGTCATCGGTATGCCCCACGACGAGCACACGACCGGGAACCTGCCTGAGCGCGTTCGTAACGCGCTGCAACGTCTCCTGATACTGTGGATTGAGTGTGGCGCTGCCGGAGGCGAATAGATTGCTCGCCAAGAGAGTGATGCGCGTGCGCCCGCCTTCCTCTTCCACACTCACCCTGCCTCCCTTTTCGTCATCCGCCAGCAGTTGCCTGAGTGTCGGGCCACTCACAGGTGCTGCCTCGCGTGGCGCCGTAAAGTCTTCGAGACCCACCTGCGCAAGCTGGGCATGGACGGGACCCGTCGAGCTGCCCAGCCTCGCGTAGTAGACAGCGAAGGTCGTGGTAAGAATCGCCAGCGCAGCGGCACCCACAACCCACCACGGCACGTAACGGATCAGCGGATTACGACGGTCCTCGAGGCCTCGCCAACGCAGTGACAACTCGGGCGGCGGTGTGCCCCGATGATCGCGAATCCTTCTGTACAGATCGTGCTGCACCTCAGCGAGGCGATCGCTTCCTCTATCAAGCACCTGGTATTTGCCGGCGAAGCCAAACGCAATGCAGAGGTACTGCAGCTCCATCAGGTCGATGTGGCGTGCCGAGTCCTGCGACGTCCGGTCCAGCATCTCGAAGAACTTTTCGCCGCCCCATGCCTCGCGGTGCAACGTCACCAACAATGTCTGCTGCGCCCATTCGCTGTGAGCACCCCACGGCGTGGAAAGCACGGCCTCGTCGAGGCTGGCGCACAGGGCATAACGCGCGGCGAGCACAACTTCACTCTGAATGCCTGACGACCGCGCTCTCTCCTCGAACCGGCGGATTTCATCGAGCGCATGTCGCCTGAGGCCCACGACGTCGGGAGCCGACAGCGTGCCTCGCAATTGGCCGGCGAGCAGCAACAGTGGGCTCGCGGCGTGTATCAGCGGATTCAGCCCTGTGCCGAAGACTTCGAGCGTCGAGAGGCCGAGTGGCTCCTCATGCCCGGGCAGCGGTACGAACGAGCGCGGCTGCGGTGAAACGTCGGCCGGACCGCGACGGCCGCCTCCGGGCCGCGGTCGCACCACCGTCGCGTCTGACGGCTTGAATGGATCGTCGATATCGGGCATCGGAGAGGCCCCGGATTCAGCCGCGGATGGCCCAGAACTCGAGCGCGAGCCCAGGGAACTCGCCCCCAACGTGCATCGCCACACCGCCCGAGCTCTTGAGCTGGCCCCACAACTCGCTTGTTTGATCGAACTCAAAATACACGAATCCCGCGTGGAACGGGATCTGGCGAGGGGCAACGGGAACGGGGTGCACCGGGACGCCAGGGAGCGCCAGGTTCACGAGATCACGGATCTTCTCGACGGGGCCGACCTTGAGCTGCGCCGGAAAGCGTCGGCGCAACTCTTCGGTAGGAATGTCAGCCCGCGCGGCGAGTATGAACATCGCGGTGCCGTATAGCGCTCGATCGGCAACGGTGGCCACGCTGATGCCAAACTTCTTCGACTCGATCGGTATTGGAATCGCGCTCTGCTCGAGCACGGTGCCGAGCGACGCCCGCAACGCCGCGATCACGGGGTCAAAGGACTCGCGCAGTCGATCATGCTGGTAGCCAGGCAAGACCGGTGTCCGTTTGGACGCGGTTGTAAACGTCGATAGCTCGCCAGCCGCCGAGACACACACGCGGAAGAGCTCTTCGGGGTGGATCACCCCGGAATCGGCAAAGTGGGACAGGAGTGGTTCGTAGCGATTGATGGCCTGCAGAAGGAGGAACTCGGCGATCCCCGCGGCGGCACCGCGGTCGGTCGCAGCCACGCGTCCGGCGAGCGCCTCCCCTCGTTGGTGAACCAGACCGAGAAGTTCGGTCATGAACGTGGCAAGGCGAGCTGCGGCTCGTGCATACAACACGGTCGGGATGAATCGATCGTCGAGCACGACCTGCTTATCCGACCGGCATTCGACAATGTGGGCCAGCGGTATGCAGGCGTATGCCTGCGTCACGTCGCTCGCGGTCAAGAATCTGGTTCGCAACGCACCGACCTCGAGCAGCGCCGGCTCCGCAGTCGTTGAAGTCGCGTTTCGAGCTTCCCACTCGCGAACGTCATTCCTCACGAGTCCGTCGGCGCCTGCTCCACGTTCGGCTTCAAGTCCCTCGGCACGACGCAGGGGCAACGACAGATAGAGGATCTGATCCCGGACCTGCGGATCGATGTCGATCGGCGGGGGTAGGGGATCGTCCTCCGGCATGCGCATCGGGGTGCCATCTGGAAACACACCTGCGGCACGCCGCAGCCCGAACTTTCCGATGCTGAGGAAGTCCCGCTCCAACTCGATTTCGGTGAACCCCCAGCTGTGCGGGACGAGCGCCTGGCACCGTGACTCGACGTATCGCTCGAAGTAGCGATCTTGTTGCTGGAAGTGCTGAGGCTGGAGGAACAAGCCTTCAGACCAGACGACTTTGTTATGAGCCGACATTTTCCCGTTCAGGCGAGCAGCGCCGCCTACTCCGCAAGAGACAACACGATTCGTGCACGCTCGACCGCAACGCTGAGCCCCTTGCGCGGCGTCGGAATGAGCGCGCGCCATTGCGCGTTTCGGATGTCGCGGAATGCCGCGATGGCGCCGACAAACCGCGTGTCGCCGGCGACCGTGACATCGAGAGTGCGTCGTTCTGCGGGCTCCAGTACGAACTCATCGCGACTGATGAGCTCTTCGCCGAGTACTTTCTTGTCATCCTCGAACAACGCAAAAAAATCGGCGGACACGAAGGCGGCATCCGTCCGCAGTTGATACACACGCACAACGACAGGAGACGGTCTGCCGCTGGCATCAGGATTGGTGTCCACACCCGCCGCCATCGTCATAGAGGCTTTGACCTTGGCGTCGACCGGCGCCGCGATCGTAATCGACGGCGGCGCGGGGATAGCGACGGGAGGAGCCTTTCCACCGCAGCCGGCTGTGGTGCACACGGCGACCAGTGTCGCGACGGAAGCGAGCAAACAGTGTCGTGCGGTCATGGGACGCGGATGGCGATTGGTTAGTCTTTCTCCGAGCGATTCGGAGCTTTCAGCCTCTTGAGTTGCTCCTCGTACACCTGGGCAAATTGGTCGCCGAACAGTTCGCGAAAGGTCGCATCCACGTCCCGGACCTTATCATGAATCCAGTCGCGGTACAGATCCCAGTAACGAAGGCTGGCGGGCTTGGCGAGCAACGCGCCTTTCTTGAGCTGACGGTCGAACTCTTCCTGCAAACGGTCGGGGTCGAACTCGGCGAGCATCGCTTCGAACGCGACGCGCAGGCCCGCCAACATGGCGATCTGATGATTGCGCAGATCGTTGAACGCGTCTTCGAACGCCTCCACGGGTGCCAGGTAAGCGGCATTGCGCTTCACGAGCAGATTGTGGAGCGCGTCATCGACGTTGGCGGAAAACTTCAGAGGATTGTTGTCCGATTGTCGGAATTTCGTGACGCCTATCCGGAACTCTTCCTTGGTTCGCTGGCGGGCTTGCAGCACGTCCATGACGCCGGAGACCACGACGCGAAAAATCTCGCCGAAACTGCGTGCCAGTTCAGGCGTCACGGCCACGTTTTCCAACCCCGCTCCCGCCAGAACTTCAGCGAGATCCAAGCTGCCCACGGAACGCGGCGGCGCAGGCGATGCCGGTGGCGGGGCTGCGCGCTGAGAGGCGCGGTGTGATCGGGCCGGCGGTTTGATGACCGGCGGCGGTGTTGCGGAAGAGGGCGGCGCGATGATCGAACTCTCGTCCAGGAAGTTCGTGGGAATCTCTTGTTGGAACGAGGGCTCGGAGGGCGGATCGACTGGCAACGGGGACGGTGGCCGGTAGTGGGCATCCAGCAACGGACTGTCCTTGACGTCGGCCTTGCGCTCGGCGCGACGCACCTCGCGGGGAGGACCCAAGAAGTCGAGATCGAGTTCTGGTTCTGCGCCAGGAATCAACTCGTCCGGTCGTGGCTTGGCGGAACGTCCCAAGCCAAAAGGATCTGAGACCGCAGCGCTGTGTGACTCGCCTTCGATCGATACCTTGAGCTCATACGGGTCGATGAAGACTCGGTCGCCGGTCTTCAGCGGATAGCGCTGTCCGGCTTCCAAACGGTTGTCGGGCGAGTTGATCGAGATGCCGTTCCGACTTTTGTCCTCGATATAGTACGAGCCGTTCTGGTAGTGAATGACCGCATGACGGCTCGACACGTACGGGTCTTCCAAGACCAGCGAACAGTCAGGCAGGCGCCCAATGGTGCCTCCGGTTGCGCGGAATTCCTTATGCTGCGCCCCCAACTTCCCCGCCTGAGGGCCTGTGACTTCGAGTGAGAGGATCACGTCTGCTCCCCTGCGGAGTCTACCGCAAGGAATAGGCGAGCGGAATCCGCGGCGGCTCCTACTGCCGCGGCGGAGGCGCTTGATCGGGGGGTGTCGAAGAACCGCTTTCGCTGTGGAAAAAGTTGATGAATCGGGGTGAGAACGCGCGAGGGTCGGGCTGAAACTTCGAATCGATTCTCTTGCACTGCTCAACCGCGGCAAGCGCCTGTGTCCGAAGCGACTGGTCCGTCTCACGTGACCGCACATACAGCGCGTAGAGGGCGGCGGCGCGAAACAGGTGAACGTGCAACTGAAGGGGAACGTCCGGCGCAAGCCCATCAGCCGGGTCCAACACCGACAATGCTTGTTGGTACTCTCCCGCAAAGAAATGACCAGCGGCCTGTGCCAGCGCGGGTTGGACGCCGCGATCGACGATCGTCACGGGGCGAAAGCCTGCGATCATCGCATTCACTCGATCTCGAGCCTCGGAGGCCAGCCTTGCCATTTCGACGATTGCGGGAATGTTCTCCGCCTTGCGAGCCGCATCAAAGCGCCGCCGCGTCGTATTGATCTGACGTTGAACCGCGTCGCGCTCGGTCGAAAGCTCCGCTGTTACCACGGCGGGCTTCTCCTTGGTCAAGCTGTTGAGCGTTCCGAGGGCGCTGTCGGCAAACGAGAACGCCTGTTCGGCTGCCGATACAGCCTCGCCTAGGCGCCGTTCGAGTACGTCACGTTCGAGCTTGATCAGCTCATCGAGAACCTGTTTGAAACGCGTTGAGGCGTCCTGGGCAAGAGTACGGGCTTCGGTCAACGCGGCGGCATTGGCCGTGCGGACGCCCTCGGTCCGCCGATCACGAGCGCGTGTAATAGCGTCACGGCCGGATTCGCGTGCTGTCGATAGTGCCTGGGTCAGGCGAGTCTTCCTGCCATCGATCGCGCGATCCGAGATCTCAGCCGCCTCGATCACCTGGTCCACTTCTCGCGTCTGCGCCTGCACGGAGTTGCGCACCTCGATGGCCGCGCTCAAACCGGAGTTCAGGGTGGTCAAGGTAGTCTTGGCGCGCTCCACTGCGGCGCTCACTTCGGCGAAGTCACGCACGGAGCGAGAACGCACAGCCGAGACGAGATGAATTCGAGCGGCAAGTATCTCACCCGTGGCCCGCTCGTACAGCTGCTCTCGCCCGCCTTGCCTCCATAGCTCGATGTTGGCCTTGCCCAGATTCGACACCGTCCCCGCGAGCGCATTGGCTTCGGTCACCTGCGCGACCGTCCGTTGGACGAGCGGGTCGTACCTATTCGGCGGAAGAACACCTCTCGCCTCACACGATGCATACCCGTCTTGAAGGATCCTTGCGAAATCTGGGCGCCCGCGAATCGCGCCTTGCTTTTCGGACCTCGACCACGCGTCAACGGCGCCGGCGCAGTCCTGCAGGTTAAAGAGAGCCTCGCCAAGGAAATACTCCGGCAGGTATTCCATCCCGCCTTGTCTCACCAGCGCGGCCAGGCCGGATCGGACCTTCCTCGTGGACTCTTGCGCGTCGATCTGGAGCGCCCGGCGCATCTGCGTGACGACCTCTTGCCACTTCTGGTTGCTCCGCGCGTCAAGGCCGGCCCGAAAGGCGTCGTCCTGGGTCTGGGCCGACAGCGCGATGACCATCGCCGTGAACCACACGAAACAGGCCAGGCACCACGATCGCATCATCGGCTCGCCTCGGGGGCCGCGGCGGCCCTCGCTTCTGGTGTTTGCGCCGCGCCTGCAGCGTCGACGGGCTCCTTACGAGGCGTCGTCAAGTACCTGCTCGAAGTAGTCCTCGGGCGTCAGAGGTTTGAACGCCACAGGCGTCACCGTCGCAACTTTCCCATCCTCGACTCGAACGGTGACCATCCGTGACTCGGAATCAGGTGGTGGACCCGTAAGGCGGAGTCGATACGTCCCGGCTGCCAGGTTGAGTGCCAGCGGTGTGGACGCTGGGGACGGTAGCGGTTGAGCGGTACCGTCTTCCGTTTCGACCGACGTGATCATCGCCCACGGAATGGCGTCGATAATCAGCGCGCCAACGGGGGGCGCCGGGCGCGGCGCGAGCCTGAGTGCCGCAATTCCGATCGCGGCGAGAAGCATGACGACTCCGGCCCAGCCCGCGATGACTTTGTCGCGCCTTGGCCTCGCACCGAGCGCGGCCCAGGTTGTCGTGAGGTACGTGCTCAGCGTCGTCGAGAGACCGGCACGAACCTGTGTTCCAGCGGACGGCGCTGTGGGTATTGGAGACGGCAGGGGAACCTGGTGGGCTGACGGTGCGATCATCGTCGGTGCTGACGCCACGTCAATCTCGTCGGCATTACGCCCGGTCGGTCGGACAACTGACGGCCGGGCCAGCATTGTCGGAGGGAGTTCCGAGTCGCTCGGCGATGAGAAGCCCGCAACGCTCCCTTCATTGAGCCGACGCGTAGCCTCAACTTCGATCGTCCGCGCCTTCTCCGAATCAGGATCGAGCGCCAGTGCTTCTCGAGCGAAGACGAGCGCGACCTCGACCGCACCCGATGCCAGAGCCTGCTCGGCGTCGGCGACTGCCTTGACCAATGTCTCGGCGCTCTTTATGGCGGCTGCCCTGATTTCCTGTTCGATCTCGAGCGCGGCCGGATGTGCGTCATCGAATGTGAGTGCCTGTTCGCACGCATCGAGTGCGGAGGCGAGGTCCCCGCGTCGCCGATACTCCCGCGCCCGTTCCAACGCCGCTTCGATCTGCGCCGTGCGGCGTCGAGCGACGTCCGGACGGTGTGCGTTGGGCTGCGGCGTCGTCTGCGGCAGGGGGGCGACTGTGGATTGTGGTCTTCCGTCCGAACTCGTGCCTGGCCGTACGTCCTGTCGCAATAGCGAAGCACTGCTCCGCCCAAGCAACGTCACGTCGCCCGCGTCCGGTCCCAGGTTACGGCGAATGTTCTTGATGGCCGTCCCGAGGGCAAAGGCATCCGGGAATCGCTCGGAGGCGCTCTTTTTCAACGCCCGTTCCACGATGGCCGCCAGTTCTGAGCTGACCTCGGGCACCAGTCGTGTCAACGAAACGGGGTCCTCCGAGAGGATGCGATGAGTGATCGTGGGGATCGTGTCGCCAGGAAACGCTTCCGAATAGGACAGCAACTCGTAACAGACCACTCCGACCGAGAAGATGTCCGAGCGGTGGTCGATACTCCCTCCCAGAATCTGTTCAGGCGCCATGTAGCCAGGCGTACCGATAAGAGCCGTTGCGTCCGACGTCAGAGGTCCGAGCATCCGGGCGATTCCGAAATCCAAGACCTTGAGTCGGCCCGCTCGGTCGATCATCAAGTTCGGTGGCTTTATGTCGCGATGGATCACGCCAAACTGGTGAGCGTAGGCGACCCCCGAGCACAGTTCTTCGATCCAGCGGAGCTTCTCGGATAAGGCGATTGATGGCTTTCGGCGAATGATCTCACCGAGCGTTTCACCCTGCACGTACTCCATCACGATGTAAGGCTGTGAAGAGAAATCGCCGAAGTCGTGCACAGTGACAATGTTGGTGTGGTTGAGCGCCGCGGCCGAGCGCGCTTCGCGAGTGAAACGCTCGGAGGCATCCGCCACGTCGAGGTCGCTCGAGAACAGCTTGATCGCGACCATCCGACCGAGAACAGGGTCGTGTGCGACGTACACGGTCCCCATCCCACCGCGACCCAATCGGCGTTGAATCTCGTAACGTCCGACTTGGGTGCCTGGTTGCAACATCTGACCCGCTCCTGGAGTCGGGTCCAGCCGCTCAAATCGGCGGCCGGGTTGACCAATATACAGCCGAGTTGAGGCTCGCTCAAGGGCGTACGTAGAAAAACGGCTGCGCGCACGAGGCGCACAGCCGCGGTTTGGCATTCACGCCGATCCCGAAGGACCGACGTGACCTAGGACACTGACGTACGAGACGTCTTAGTCGACAACTTGGCCGGGCTTCTGGCCCCAACCAAAGCCGTCCTTCGGACGGTGGAGCGTAACCATGCGAACGCGGTGGTCGGCCGGGTTGCGGCCTGGGCTGCCGCTAATGATTACGTGGTCGCCAGGCTTAAGCGTCTCTCTGGTAACACCCTGGCCGCCGAGCTGGCCCGCGCCGCCCCACTCCACGGCATAGCGCACCATCGTCCCATCCTTCTCCTTGACCATCACGTGCACGAAGGAGTGCGGATTGCGAAACAGAAACTGCACCAGCTCACCTTCGATGCTCACCGTCTGATCTTCCAGATACGTGGCCGCGAATGAATGATGGGCGTAGACCTGCCGGCTGGCGAGAGCCGCTGCCGCGAAAACCAGGACAACCAAATAACGCTTCATAGTATGGTTCCTCCCTGAAAGAACCCTGATATTTCTGAAAGGAATTGTAGCCGAAACTCGCAAATTTTCGTCCTGAAGAGTACCTGAATTCTTCGTCAGAATTGAACTGTCCCGCAAGGGGACGCGTTTCTCGGGCCAAATTTCGACGATCCCATCAATCTCGGCTCGCCCTGGCCGTCGCGAGGTACGAGGTGACCTGCTGCTCCAGCAGGTCGAGGGGCAAGGTGCCGTTTCGAAGAACCGCGTCGTGAAAATCGCGGACGTCGAACCGTGGCCCTAGTTCCTGTTCGGCCTTCCGGCGCAATTCCTTGATCTTCAATTCCCCCAGCTTGTAAGCCAGCGCCTGACCGGGACGGGCGATGTAGCGGTCAATCTCAGCGATCGACTGACTCGGCACGTGGAGCGTGAAATACTCGCGCGCGCGGTCGCGGGACCAGCCCATCGCGTGCATCCCTGTGTCAACAACCAGACGCACGGCGCGGAACTGTTCGCTGGCCAGTTGACCGAAGCGGGTCGTCGGATCGCGATACACCGTACCCAGCGCGGGTCCGAGCGATTCGGCATAGAGCCCCCAGCCTTCAGAGAACGCGGCAGCTGCGAACACTTTGCGGAACTCCGGAACGCCCTCCAGCTCGCGCGCCAATCCAACCTGCAAATGATGCCCTGGAACAGTCTCGTGCAGGACCAGCGCCTCGGTGCGGTACTTCACCTGATCCTCTGGGTGATAGGTGTTCATGTTGAACCACCCCGGACGCGAGCCGTCAGCTGTCCCTGCGGTGTAGTTCGACGCCGTTGCAGCCTCACGATCGGGCGGGATGGGACGAATACCCACCGACATGCGAGGCAGTCGTTTGAAGAGTCGCGGCAGCTCTGGCTCGACCCGCTTCAGCACGTCGCGAGCGTATGAGAGCATCTCCTCCTGGCTGGAGAAGCGCATCCCGGGCCGGCTCGCGAGCTGGCGCTCGAAATCCGCTACAGATCCGTTGAAGCCTGACGCGCGCGCCTGGGCCTCCATCTCACGTTCGATGCGCGCGACCTCCTGAAGACCCAGTTGATGGACTTGCTGCGCATCCATCCTGGTGGTTGTGTATGCGTGAATGAGCGCAGCATATGCGGTGCGACCGTCAGCTAAAGATCCCAGCCCAATCTGCGCTCGCGCCCGACGCCGATAGGTGTCACGAAGGAAGGTTTCCAGGCGTCTCCAGGCCGGCACGAACTGTTGCTCGTACGCGGCGACTCCTTGGATTCGCAGCCGCTCGCGTTCGGGCGGGGGAATGCCATCCGGAAATCGTTTGAACGCGGCGAGCAGTGGCGAATCGACCGCCGCCGGCTTGCTCTGAGCCGCGACCTGCTCCAGCATCATGTCGATGACAATGGCGGGCTGCGCGAGATTTGCGTCGAGCTGCTCCCCCATCATCTCGATGGCCTGGTCCACGAACACTGGGATGGTTCGAAGACGCGCGAGGATATTCTCGTAGTCCTGCGTCGTGCGAGCCGGCATCTGGTCGATGATCGAGAACACCTCGTTGTGGACGCCGTCGACCTGCGAGACTCGCTGCACCATACTGAGGTAGGTATCTACCTCGATCTGAGTCTTGAGCTCGTACTCCATCAGGAACGCGCTCAAGCGCTCGGCGGGGGACAACGTTCCTGGCGATAAGTACATCGCCTTTTGCAGGAACTCCCGGCGCTTGCCCTGGGCGCGGTCTCTCGCGCCCTTCGACCAATCACGCCATCGGTTGTTGTATTCGGATCGCCCTACGCGCGTCGCAAGAGCGGGCTCCTCGGCGAGGCGCCACTCCCAGTAGTCGTTGAAGAGCTGCGCGAGAGACGTAGACGATGGCCCTTGTGCCGTCAGGAACGACAACGGTATCGCCACGAGCACCGCTGCGAACACTACCCTCTTGACCATCGTTCCGTCCGCCACCCCATCGTCGCACCATCGCACCGTCGCACCATCGCACGGCGAACCCGCCCTTACCCTTCCTTCGGCAACTTGAATGCGAGCAGCTCCCCTGGATAGTTCGCTCCGCTGACGGCAATGACGATGTACTGCTGGCCATTGTGCATGTACGTCATCGGGGAACCAGTCTGCGGCGCGGGCATATAGACGGCGCCGATCTCTCGGCCCGTCGCTTTGTCATAGGCCCGCAGCATCGCGCCACGCCGACCATCGGGCAAAGTGAAGATGCCGCCCTCCCCGGCCACCACCATTGTCTTTGTCACGAGAGTGCCGATTCGCCCCTGACGTCCGGTGCGAGGAATCGTGAGTCCCTTCAGCGCCGGATGGTTGCGAACATTGTCGGGGGTTTCGCCGTGCGCGATCTGCCAGAGCAATTCGCCTTTCTTCAAATCGATCGCAGTGATGCGGCCGTAGGGCGGCTTGATGAGCGGAAGGCCCTGCACGGTGGGCGCCACGGCGGCCTCTTTCGGGTTGGCCGGGTTCGTCGCCTGCCCGAGCACATAGGCCATGTCTGACGGTTCGCTGGGACGCTCCTTCCCCGGCACCAAGCCCATCGTGGCCACTTGTGTATTGGTGAAGATATAGAAGACGCCCGTCTCTGGATCGAAGGAACCACCCTGCCAATTCGCACCGCCCGTCTGGTGAGGCAGCATCAACGTCGCGAGCTTTCCCTCCCATTTGCTGACGATCGGCGGCGTGAAGATCGGCCCAAGCTTGAAGCGCGAGGCCAACTTGAGGGCTTCGTCGCGCAATGCTGGTGTGAAATCGATCAGATCGTCGGTCGACACCCCCTGCCGCTCGTACGCGGGCGGCTTGGTGACAAAGAGCTGTGTCGGATTCGACTTCTCACCCGGGACGTCCGATTGCTCGACCGCTCGCTCTACGATCGGCCAGACCGGTACACCCGTCACGCGATCGAACACGTAGAGCCAACCCTGTTTGGTCGGCTGAGCGACGATCTTGCGTAAACGTCCGTCGATCATCACGTCTGCGATGATCGGCGCGCAGGGAAGATCCCAATCCCAGATCCCGTGCCGGATGAACTGATAGTGCCACTTTCGTTTCCCCGTCCGCAGATCGACCGCGACGAGGCTCTCGCCAAAAAGCCCGGCGCCGGGCCGATGCCCGCCGTAGTAGTCGCCGGTCGGCATCTCCACGGGCAGAAACACCGTGTCGAGTTCCTCGTCCACGCTCATCTGTGCCCACACGCCGGTGTTGCCGGTGTACTCCTCGGACCCGGTTTGCCAGGTGTCGAAGCCGTACTCGCCGGGCCGTGGGATTGTGTGGAAAATCCAAAGGCGCTTGCCCGTTCTGACGTCGTACCCGCGAACGTAGCCCTTGTCATTCCGCCGGCTGACGGGCCGGCTTCCCTCGGTGTGGGCTGCGCCGATGATGACCACATCTTTCGCAATGACGGGCGCCGCATGGAGCCCGATATCGCCGAGTACCGGATCCATGTCCTGGTCGTCTTCCAACTTCAGATCGACGGCGCCCCCTTTGCCGAACGACGCGACGGGAGCCCCCGTCTCGGCGTCGAGCGCGATCATGCGATAGCCGGGCGTCACATAGATGATCCGTGCGGACCTTCCGTCGGACCAGTACGCCAATCCACGGCCCGAGAGTTGTCGCGGCGCCTCCTCGCCTCGCTTCCCCTCGTTCTCGCTGTGCATCCATCGCAACTCACCGGTCGCGGCGTCGAGAGCGACCACAGCGCGGCGCGATCCGGCGGTGGTGTAGATCACGCCACCAACCATCAACGGCGTCGATTGAAAGTTGAACTCCGGGCGTGGTCCCAGGTTGTCTGTCTTGAAGCGCCAGGCCACTTCCAGCTTGTTGAAATTGTCTTGGTTGATCTGGTCGAGCGGCGCGTAGCGCGTGCTCTTGAGATCACTTCCGTACGTCCGCCATTCACCTGAGGCCGGCCGCGCCGCCGACTGCGCGGACATCGGCCGACCGGAGGTGAGGGCTGCTGCCAGCACCGCGCAGAGCAGCAGCCAGCGTTGAGAAGACCTGGTCGCGATCACGAATCCTCCTCAGCGGGGCCAGACGACGCCCTGACTCTTCGAGGTCACTGGGCGTAGTCCCTTGTAAACGAACTTCTGAACTCGCTTGCCCTCATACGTCTCCGTCGTATAGAGGTTACCCTTCGAATCGACCGCGAGGCTGTGGACGCCAAAGAACTGGCTCGGCTGCCGTCCGCCGTCGCCGAAGGCGGTCAACTCCTCGAGCGTGTCGCGCCGCAGTATGCGCACCTTCATGTTCCGCCCGTCCGCAAGGTAGAGATAGGTCTGCTGCGGGTCTTTCGAAAATGCAATGTCCCACACCGACCCCTCGCCAAGACTTCTCTTGGCGATGAACTGTTCCTTGACGAACTTCCCGTCCTTCTGGAACACCTGGATACGATCGTTTTGCCGATCGCAGACATAGAGCAAGCCGTCGTTAGCCAGGTCCGCGCAGTGGACCGGGTTCCTGAACTGCTGCGCCGGCGGTGCATCAGGATTGTACGGTCCGAGGTCCTTGTCGTCGGGCTTGTTGCCGTACGCGCCCCAGTACCGCTTGAGCTTGCCCGTATCGACGTCGAGGACTGCGACGCGCTTGTTCAAATAGCCGTCCGCGATGTACGCCTCATTCGCCTTCGGGTCGATGAAGATCTTCGCCACCCTGCCGAAGCTGACCGTGTCGTTGCTGTTGCCGGCGTACGTGGGCTGACCCTCTTTGTTGTTCGGACCCTGGCGTGCGTTTGCTTTGCCGATCTGCAACAAGAACTTGCCGCTCCGTGTGAATTTGAGAATCTGCGCGTCGCCTGGACCGTTCCCGCCAATCCACACGTTGCCCTTGTGGTCCACAGTGATGCCATGATTCGACGTGGGCCACTCGTATCCCTGGCCAGGACCGCCCCAGTTGCTGACGAGATTCCCCTCCGCGTCGAACTCCAGCACCGGCGGCGCACCGGCACAGCACTCACCAGTCGGCGGCTTCAACTCGGCGCCCCGCTCGTTGGCATTGAGTGTCGCCGAGCTCCGATGGATGATCCACACGTGATCCCGCTCATCGACCCACACGCCAATCGTAGAGCCCAGCAGCCAGTGATTGGGCAGCGGCTTCGGCCACAGCGGGTCCACCTCCAGATACGGAGCCTGCACTCCAGTCCGAGTCTGTGCCTCGGCACCACGTTCCAAATACCCGTACGCCAGCCCGAGGCCGACGAGGACGACGACAAAGGCCGCGCCGATCAGGACGTTCCGCTGCTTCATACGCGCTCTCCGTAACCGTAAGGTCGTGGTTGACTGCCGGTCTCACGCGGCGGCGTTGCCGCCCGCCGCGAACCCAGGAGTACACGAACCGCCCACACAATGCCGCCCAGGGTGACGGCCACCATGAGCCAACCGACAAGACTTGCGAGAACCGCGGCCTCAAACGTCGGCCACGGGAACTGACGCAGCACGTCTGCGCGCTCGGTCATCCAGTGCCAGCCAGTATGCGCGACAAAGGCTGAGATGATAATCGTGCCCAACCGTTCCTCGATCACGCGACGAAACAGGATAGCCACAGCCGCGCAACACACCGTGATCACCAGCAACTGCGCGATCTCAACCCCGACGTTGAACGACAAAAGAGAGGTGAGCAGGTGTGAACCGGCAAACTGCAGCCTATCTCGAAGGGCGAACGAGAACCCGAATCCGTGCACGAGTCCAAACAGCGCCGTCACAATCCAGCGGCGCTCGAACGCATGACCTCGCCCGCGGTCCGGCATCACCCGAGTCGACGTAGGGCGCGTCCTTTTGGACGCGCCGGGCCGGTCCGCAAGAACCGTCCCTACGGGTCGACTCTCGACCCCGGCTCCGACAACGATGTTCTCGAGCGCCATGTAAACGATCGACAGGGCAATGAGCGTCTCGATCAGTGGCACGAACCAGAGCGCGTCGGGCGCGTAGCCATATGCGGAGGCGATGAGCGTGATGGAATGCGCGACGGTGAACGACGTCACGATCAAGACGAGAGGCCGAAGACGCCTGAGAGGGATGACGACGCACAGCAGAAAGAGGAGGTGATCCGCGCCGTCGAGGACATGACGGAAGCCCGACCACGCGAAATTGAGCGCCGCCTGGTGCCAGCGCGGATCCAACCTCACCAACTCCGTATCCCCGTGCAGTTCGAATGCGCGGATCGCGCCTTCAGGCGTCACTAGCCGAAGGCCAATGGTTACCGCTAGTCCAAGCCTTCGCAGCCCGTGCTGAATCGAGAAGCGCGACGACGCCGATGCGATCGGGTACTCGATGAGGGCATCGAGCATCCCCTGTTCCCAGGTACAGCTCCGTGGCGGGCTCGAGAGGTGCCCCCGTCACATGTGCCAGCGCCTGCTCGTACTCGCGAAACGATTGATCGGAGGGCAGCGACACGCGGACAGACTCGAGACGCGGCGTCCCGAGCCGCGTGTCTTCCTCGTAGAGCTGGATTTCCTGGGTGAGCCAGAGCGTAGCCGCGTTGCGCAGTGCCGTCTCCGCTCGCGTGAGGTCAAGGTACCCCGGCCCGCGCTTGGGAATATCCACGTCGCGCATCGCTTGAAGGGGTACGCGAACGAGGAGGCGCAAGCGATCGCCGTCAGGCTTCAAGAACGCCTGGACGACGACATCATTGGGGATGTCGTGGGCAAGCGCGACAACACTCAGCCCACAGATCGCGATCGCGGAGGCCGCGAGAATGCGCAACAAGAAACTCCTGAACGGTGCGGATTATACCGTTCAGAGCCCGTCGGCGGTCACAAACCTCGGTTCGATATCCACAGGCACGTCTTTCAGCCTGTCGAGCAGCGCTTGGACGGGCGGCCGAACGACACCCATCTTCTCCATCATCTGTTTCGTGCCCGCGTAGTCGCCAACCGCCTGCATCGTCATGATGTCGCGTGTCAGATCGACGATGTTCTGCTTCACACGGGCGGGGTTGACGGCAAAGGTCCCGTCAGGTGCGATAGCGACTCCACCGTTGTCGAGAAAGTAGTTGAGCTGAATGGCCACGCCTCGGCCGTGCGCCTCGTTGATGCCGAACCTGATCGAGCGGAACATCGATGCAAGATACGTGTTGTACATCGTTTGCTCGAGCACTTTGTCGAGCTTGCCACGGTCCACGAGAAACTGCAGCGCAAACAACCCTGAGATGTCGGCCTTGGCTTCCTCCGACGTGCTATAGGTCTCCTTGAGCTCCTGCCGCACGGTCGTCGAGCGTCCGGACACGCTGATGTTGTGAGGACCAAGACCGTGCATCAGCTCGTGCATCAGGATGTGGGTGAAGAACGCGTCGAAGGAGACCTTTCCCTGGTCTGCTGCCGAGAGGGCCACTCTTGCGATCGGCTGCAGCACCATCCGAAACTTTGCTTCCTGGCTGTTCTTGAGCATGACGCGCTTGGAGCCCTTTTCCGCTACCACGCGCTCGTCATTGGGTAAGTTGAAAGCTGCGGTCTGAACGCCGCGATTGGCGTCGCCGGAAGAAAAAATCGTGTTGACCACGCGGATTGGTGCCAACGCACCGAGTTTGGGGTTGCGGTGTTTGGGGTCAATGGGCAGGTTATTCTCGATGTCCTGCAACTCGGATCCGAAGCGCGCCAGCTTCTGCGTCTCCACGTCATCTCGCACGGTGATGAAGGCCTCGAACGCCGCTTTGTAGTTGAACCACTCGTCTTCGTACACCTCGTAGGGGCCGATGGTCGGCTCGATACTGGCGTCTAGCTCCATCCAGGCGACATCGCTCTCGTAGTAGTCGTTGCTCACAAGCGCAACGGCCCTCTTCTCGAGGAAGTTCTTAAGTGTCGGCTGCTGCGTGAGCGTCGCGGCTTCTCGAAGCAGCGCGGCCACCTGTGCCAACTCCCCCTGATACTCGAGCGTGTAGGGAACGGCGACGAACCTGCCGTCAGGACCACGCCGAATGGTCGTGAAGAAACCTGTCGCACGCGCGCGTTCCGCGGCTGGGAGGGTCTTGAGCCAATTCTCGACGTCGGCTTTCGTGGCGCCTGCTGGATAGAAGTTGCCCTGGTCTGGCTTCGCCGGGGCGCCAGGTATGAAGACCTCGTTGTGATCCAGGCGCGACCAGGGCCCTTTGTTGAGCAGAAAGTAGTGCACACGTGCGAGGCCGAGCGGGGAGGAGTCGCGCACCAGGTCCAGCAGCATTCCTTCATTGCCGGCCCAGACTTGCCTGAGAAATAAGGCGTCGAAGACCTTCGCGGCCTCGACCAGCTTGGCGAGCGCCCGCCGCTCGTTCTCAGGTAACGCCGACAGGTCGGCCGTCAACTCGACCGGCGCAAACCGCCGCGTCATCGTCTCGAGCTTCTGTAACAGAGAGTCAACGGGTATCTGGGCTTGTGGTTGCACAGGTGTTTGGGTGGCCTGCTCGCCGCGGCAGGCGATGGTCGCGCTCATGACGAGGGCGGCAAAAATGACGATGACGTTCTTCATGTCTCAATGGTCCCGGCGGGGGCTGAAGCCCCCGCGCTACAACATTTGTAGCGCGCAGGCTTTAGCCTGCGCGGCCCCTTTGCGCGACGCCGTCAATGAACCCCAGGGCTCATTTGCAACGCCGACGGATCCGCGCCGAGACGTCTGATTGCCGTCTCCCACATGTGGTCGGGCGGCACGTTGAAGATCAAGGCCGGATCGACTTCCATCGCCAGCCACGCCGACGAGGCAATCTCCTGGTCGAGCTGACCGGGCCCCCAGGCGGCGTAGCCGATCAGCACTCGGGTCCGATTCGAGGGCGGCGCCTGCAACAACCGCAAGGTGAGATCGCGCGACTCCGACAATAGGACACCCGGGCAGATCTCGTGCTGCTCGCCATCGGGCCCCTGGGCGTCGGTCATCAGCACCCAGGTGCGCTGAGGATCGACCGGGCCACCCAGCCACAGGCGCAAGTCTGGATTGACGCACACCGGTGGGTCCGTCTTCACCATCGTGTGCGCAGGGTCGCTCATCTGACGATTCACCACGAGGCCGAAGGCGCCGTTCTCCGTGTAGTCACACAACAAGATCACGGTCTGCGCGAAATTAGGGTCGACCATCTGCGGCATCGAGAGCAGGAGAATCGGAGCGGGGCCCGGCATCATCTGATCATAGGTCAAAAGTCAAAGGGCAAAGGGCAAAGGTGAGGGCGAAGGGATAGGTACTGGGGCATAAGTACAGGGGAAGGGGGAAGGGGGAAGGGGGAAGGGCGTAATAGGGGGAAGGGCGTAATAGGGGGAAGGGGAACGGGAAGGGGAGGGCGAGTAGGTCAACGGTTGAGAGCCCACTGCACGTGTTCCTGCACGAGTGGATCGTCAGCCGAAGGCCGGTCGGCGCTGTGTTCCTCGAGTGCCGCCGTCGCCTCAGCGTCGCCGCTGTTGCCAATGGCGACAGCAAGATTCCGTCGCAAGCCCGTGAGTTTGCCGCGCGTCATTGGGCCGCCCTTGATAAGCGTTCTGAGCTCGGTGTCGGGACGCCGCCACAGATCGACGAGACGCGGAAGGTCGAGACCAGGCCTCGGCTGCCAGGGTGCATCGGTCGAGGAAGGCGCTGGCTGGTTGTAAGGACACACCTCCTGACAGATGTCGCAGCCATAAACATGGGTGCCGAGGGCAGGACGAATCGATTCCGGAATCGCCGTCCTGAGTTCGATCGTCAGATACGACAGGCAGCGATTCGAGTCGAGCACGCCTGAGTCGACGAGCGCTCCTGTTGGACACGCGTCGAGACAGCGCGTGCACGATCCGCACTGTTCGAGTCCTTCCGTGTCGGGTTCAAGGGGGAGCGTGGAGATGATCTCCGACAGAAACAGCCACGAGCCGACCTCGGCGTTAATCAGGCACGTGTTCTTGCCGATCCAGCCAAGTCCGCCGTACTGCGCGTAGACGCGCTCCTGCACCGGGCCGGTGTCTGTGTACGCGCGCGCGTCGAAAGGTTCCGTGGATTCTGCCCGCATCCAGGACAACAACACATCGAGACGCTTCGTGACGACGTTGTGATAGTCATCGCCCCAGGCATAACGCGACACACGCGCGGTGCCCGCGGGCACCTCACTCGAATAGGGGCGCTCGGTGTTGTACAGCGTGCCCGTAACGACAACGCTGCGGGCACCTGGCACGATCTCGCGTACGTCGCCGCGCCGAGACGCTGTCCGCGACATCCACGACATCTCCCCGGCGTACCCACGGTCCAGCCACTCGCGAAGGAACGACAGTTCCGGAAAGGTATCGACCGGGGCGATGCCACAGAGATCGAAGCCCAACTCGCGCGCCTTGGATTTGAGGGAGAGATTGGTCAGCATCTCTGTAGGTCAAAGGTCAAAAGGCAAAGGGCAAAGGTAAGGGCAAAGGAGTAGGTCTACGGCATGGGTCTAGGTGAGAAGTGCAAGTCCAAAGCATGTATGAGGATCCGTCTCCTTGGTGAAGGTCTATTGCCTAAACCAATGACCTAGACCCTAGACCTCGCCCCTTGAGCCTCACCTTTGCCCTTTGCCTTTTGACCTTTGACCTACGATCGTCCCACCAGTTGCCTGACCACATACGGCAAGATGCCACCGTGGCGAAACGCGACCAGTTCCTCTGGCGTGTCGATCCGAACCGTCGCGGTGAACTCTCGCGTCGTGCCGTCAGACGCTGTCGCCACCACACGTACGTCGCTCCGTGGCTTCAACCCGTCTCCCGCGCCACGCAGACTGAACTCCTCAGTCCCCGTGAGCGACAGTGATGCAGCGTGCTCCCCCGCCTTGAACTGCAACGGCAGGACGCCCATGTTCACGAGATTGCTGCGATGGATGCGCTCGAACGATTCAGCAATCACCGCTTTGACGCCGAGCAGAAACGTTCCTTTGGCCGCCCAATCCCGCGAGGAACCGGAACCGTATTCCTTCCCCGCAATGACGATCAACGGCACACCGGCCTGCTGATACTTCTCCGATGCGGCGTAAATCGTCATCAGCTCGCCGCCTGGCTGATACAGCGTCCATCCACCCTCGGTGCCGGGTGCCATCTGATTTCGGAGGCGCACATTCGCGAACGTGCCGCGCACCATCACCTCGTGGTTTCCACGACGGGCCCCGTAGGAGTTGAAGTCCGCCGCCTTCACGCCCTTCCCAATCAAGGTACCGCCCCGCCGGGCTGTCGGGCCGGATCGATCCGGCGGGTGAAATGTGATCGGTCGTCACGCTGTCGCCGAGCAACGCGAGCACGCGCGCGCCAGTGAGGTCTCTCGGCGGCGCAACCTCCATCGTCATCCCCTCGAGGAACGTTGGCTTGCGGATGTACGTCGACGCGTCGTCCCAGGCAAAGCTGCTGCCTTCCGGAATCGGTAGCTTCTGCCATCGCTCGTCGCCGGCGAACACTTCGGCGTAGCTCTTTCGGAACATGTCCGCTGTCACGGCTCTCAGCATTGTTTGCTGAATCTCCTGCTCGGTTGGCCAGACGTCCTTGAGATACACCGCCTTCCCTTCCCGATCGGTGCCCAGGGGCTCCGCGGTGAGGTCCGAGGTGATCCAACCCGCCAACGCATAGGCCACGACGAGAGGTGGCGACGCGAGATAGTTCGCACGAACTTCTTGCTGAATACGTCCTTCGAAGTTGCGGTTGCCGCTCAACACCGAGCAGACGACGAGGTTCTTCTCACGAATCGCCGAAGACACCTCTTCGGGCATCGGGCCGCTATTCCCTATGCAGGTCGTGCATCCATACCCGACCAGATTGAAGCCGAGCTGATCCAGGTACGGCGTCAGACCGGCCGCGTCGAGGTACTCGGTGACGACCTTCGACCCTGGGGCCAGACTGCTCTTTACCCACGGCTTGCGCTCCAATCCTCGTTCGACCGCCTTCTTCGCTACGAGGCCCGCTGCGATCATGACGCTCGGGTTCGAGGTATTCGTACAGCTCGTGATCGCGGCAATCACCACGGCACCGTGGTCGATCTCGTCGATTGCAGGGTCCGCAAGCGCAACGGCGGTTCGCACGGCTGATTGCGAAGAAGACCCGCCGGCGGCGGACTTGCCCGGCAACTGCATGCTTGGCAACGCGGTCCGGAATGCTGTCTTCGCCTGCTTCAACGACACGCGGTCTTGAGGGCGTTTCGGCCCCGCCAGGCATGGCTCGATCGTCGAGAGGTCGAGCTTGATCACTTCAGAGTAGACGGCGTCTGGACTCGTGTCGGTGCGGAAGAGACCCTGGGCCTTCGCATACTCTTCCACGAGCTTGACGCGGGACTCGGTTCGCCCCGTCAGACGTAGATACTCGAGCGTCATGTCGTCAATCGGAAAGATCGCCACCGTCGCGCCGTACTCTGGGCACATGTTACCGAGCGTGGCGCGATCGGCAATCGTCAAGGCGCTGAGGCCCTCTCCGAAGAACTCGACGAACTGACCGACAACCCCGTGCTTGCGTAGCACTTCGGTGATCGTGAGCACGAGGTCCGTGGCCGTTGTACCGCGCGGCATAGCACCGGTGAGCCGAACGCCGAGCACCTGTGGAATCAACATCGAACTCGGCTGACCCAGCATTGCCGCTTCTGCTTCGATGCCACCAACGCCCCAGCCCACCACGCCAAGGCCGTTCACCATCGTCGTGTGAGAGTCGGTGCCGACGAGCGTGTCAGGGTACGCTACGACTTTGCCGTCAACCGTGTCGGAGCACACCACGCGCGCGAGATATTCGATGTTGACCTGGTGGACGATTCCCGTGTCGGGCGGCACGACCTTGAAGTTATTGAAGGCGCGCTGGCCCCACCGCAGAAAGGCGTAGCGCTCGCGATTTCGTGAGAATTCGAGCTCCGCATTCAACGCAAACGCGTCACTGCGGCCGAAGTAGTCGACCTGCACTGAGTGATCGATGACCAACTCCACCGGCTGGAGCGGGTTCACGCGTGCTGGATTCCCACCGAGTGTCACGATCGCATCGCGCATCGCCGCCAAATCGACGACACAAGGCACGCCCGTGAAGTCCTGCAGCAGGACCCGCGCCGGCATGAACGAGATCTCTTTGTCGGCCTTCGCCGTCGCTTTCCACTCGGCTAGCGCACGGATGTCGTCGGCTCTCACGAATGCGTTGTCTTCGCGGCGCAGGAGATTCTCGAGCAGGATCTTCATCGAGTACGGCAGCCGCGAGACACCTGAGAAACCCGATTTCTCGAGGGCGGGAAGACTGGAAATCTGCACTGGCTCACCGGCAACGCGGATCTCGGTGCGAGTACCGAAGCTATTGAGTGTTGTCATGACAGGTATCGTCTCTCGTCTGATGTCTTGATCGATAATACCCTCAGAAGCCGACGAACACGCTCGTGGAAATCGCGCCGCGCGTTGTCACATCGTCGAACGCCACGCCGCCGATGAGGACGTGCAGCCTCCCTTCGGCCCGCATGCCGATCGATCTCACCCACCCCCGCGCTCGTGCAAACAGCGAGGTACTTGACGCCTCCACCGACGTAGAAGGAGTGTCCTTCTTCGATCAGGATCTGACCCTCGTGGCGCTGCCGGAGGTAACCGGCGCCACCTGCGATGAATGGGACGGTACGACCGAACCGCCACTCATCGAGCGCAACCGCGATGCCCCCCTCGATAAGGTATTGGTCGAGACGCTCGACGGCTGTAGTAGAGGGTGCGCCCTCGATGTCGCCCGTGATCGACGTTTGCAACTCGGGCCGTCCGAACGTAAGCCTTCCTTCCACCTCGACCCTTCGCGTGACTGGGTAGCCGAGCCAACCTTCAACAAAAGGCGACCGAGCGAGTCGCGTGTCTGTGGAAAACAGACGAGAAGACGACGACGGGACGGAATTCCCACGCAAGGCCGCCTCTCTGGCGCCAAGAGTGCTCCCGGTGAAGAGCCCTCCGCCAATGGCGAGATCGATGTGGCGTGTCCCGCGACCGGCATTTGTCGTCTGCGCCTCTGCCCGCACCCAAAACATTGCAACGAAAACGAAGATCACACAGCCGATTGCGACTGGAGGCATGACCCTTGAGCCCTGAGCGCTGCGCCTTGAGCCTTGAATATCCCTCCAGCTCACTTGGGTCGCACCGTCACGTCGAACGATGCTCCCGAGCCACCGGCCGGTACGACGACCAAGCGTTCGTAGAACGCCACTTGGAAATTTGTCTCGACACTCCCCTTCTCGAAGAAACTCTCGACATCAACGTCGTCCAGCGGCTCGACGCGGATGATGTGCGGCCCTGGGGAGAGGCCTGCGATCTGAAAGTCGCCGTTCGTCCCGAGCGCAAAAGCGCCAACCAGCGTGCCTGTTTCGGGGTTGAACGCGACCACGTGGGCGCCGACGACGCCGCGGCCGCCGATGAGGACGCGGCCATGAGTGACGCCCGTCTTCGCTTGGAAATCGTCATCGGGGTAGAGGTCAGAAGCCGCCGCAATATCGTCGGGTTGTATGACTCGGTCTTCTGTGCGTCCGCGCCCGAATGAAATGGGGAACATTACGGCCCCAGACGCCAGCACGCGACGGCCGCCGATCGGCTGTATTTCCGTTTCGCCAAGTGCGGAGTGCCCGAGGCCGATGAAATGGCCGACCTCGTGGGTTGCTACCGATTGCAGATCGAAAGCGGACGGATCGCCGTTTGCCGATGTTGACCATGGAAAAAGCGTGTTCACGAAAACGTCGGACTCGATCAGCTCGCCGGTCACCGTATCGATCACGAACGTGGTCGCACCAAGCACGCGGTCCAGGTCTGGTTCGTACTTGAACCCGACGACCGACAGGCTGTCATCGTCGAACGGCAACGCGCTCGTAAAGCCACCGAACTCGAAGGAGACGGAAACCGTCGGCAATGCCTCCCACGACGTAAATGCTCGATTTGCAGCAGCTTGAAACTCCGACGAAGTGACGCCCGTCGTGCCGCGATCGGTCGCATACCATCGAGGGCGAGACTGCCGCCATCGAAGCGCGTGCACTTGCCCTCCCGCAGACACCGTCAGCTGCAGATAGGCATCAACCGAGGCCGGTGCGATCAGGAGTACGACCACGGCAACCGCGAACGCGCCGCCCCGCGTCATCGCACATGCTCCGCAACCCGACGCACCTCGCGTGAAAACAGATCAAGTGCCAGAGGGCGCCGTGCGGGATCGCCGCGCACAACGCGTTCGGGAACCGCGCCACCAGCCGTCACCAATGGGGGTGTAACGAGCGCTCGCCCGTTGGCGTCGCGTATCACACGGTAGACACCCTGGCTCAAACCAAACGGCATGGGCATCACAGGCGCGCGCCCGCTGAGGAACAACACCACTTCGTCACCCTCGACGAAGGCCGGCGCACCGACCATGACGCGACGGTACCGGCCAATCTGGCCCCCTGGAATCCGAAACACGACTGTCGGACCAGGTTGTCCCTTCAGGGGCTCGATGATGGAGACCGTCACCAGGCATTCGATGTTCCGACGGCCCAAGGTAGTTTGTGCGCGAACGTCAAGCACCCGACCGTGCACGATCAGCTGAGAGCCATCGACCATCTGCTCAAAGTCTGCGGGAAGCATAACGGTCGCGTGGACGAGGGAAACGGGGACAACAAGGCACAAGGCCCAGAGCACAAAGCCCAGGGCCCGCCGAACATCGAACCTACTTTTCCACTTTTCCACTTTTCCACTTTTCCACTTCTCCAAGGATCGCCTCCGCCGCTCGCCCGCTTGCGCCAGGTTGGCCAAGCCGTTCGCGAACCTGCTTCAAGGCCTGGCGTGTTTGGTCGTATCCTGCGGCGTTGGTGAGCAAGGTGACGGTTTCATCGGCGACGCGTTGTGCGGTGAACTCGTCTTGGATCAACTCAGGGACGATTCGGCGGCCAGCCACAAGATTCGGCATGGCATACGTGTCTACGTGTACGAATGGTTTGCCGATCCGGTATGTCAGAGGCGACAGTCGGTAGACGACGACCATCGGGCGCTCGTGGAGAGCGCACTGCACGGTCGCAGTGCCGGATGCAGTAACGACGACGTCGGAGGCCGCAAGCACGTCGTCGACTCGGTCACGAACCAGGATGGGCCGCCCGAAGGCGACTGATGCTCCCCGGTCGTGCGAACCGCCTCCAGGCGGCCCGGCCAGCAATGGATCGAACAGGTGGTCGCCAAGGTGCGGCGCGCATGCAACCACGAATTGGACGTTCGGGACTCGTGCGCGGATGAGCGGCAAGGCGTCCGCCAGTGTGGGCACGATGCGCTCGAGCTCGTTGGTGCGGCTGCCAGGAAGTAGTGCAACCGTTGGTACGTCGCTCGCAAGGCCGTGCTCACGAAGAAATGTTTCGCGCTGTAACGCTCCATCCAGTCGAGACATCTCAACCAGTGGATGTCCAACGAACTGCACCGGCACGCCAGCCCGCCGATAGATTTCTTCCTCGAATGGGAAGATGACCAGCACCCGATTGACGTGCCGCTTCATCGTCCGCATGCGGCCTGCGCGCCACGCCCAGAGTTGCGGACTGATGTAGTAGACGACTGGTATCCCCAGCCGCCTCATCGAGGCCATGAGCCAGAAATTGAAATCGGGAAAATCGACCGCAACGAAGACATGCGGCTTCAGCTCACGAGCAGCACGAATGAGTCGTCGCAGCATCCCAAACGAGCGCGGGAGGACGCCAAGCGCCTCTGTGAGCCCAGTGACCGACAGCCCGTTGTAGTGCCCGATCAAACGCCCTCCGCTCGCCTGCAGACGCTCGCCACCGAGCCCAAAGATGTCGATGTCGGGGACGCGTGAACGCAACTCCGCCGCAAGCGCGCCTGCGTACATGTCGCCAGACGGCTCACCGCAGGAAATCAAGACCCGTGTGTTCATGCTTCCGTGTTCTGGGTGCTGGGTTCCTGTTCAGGTTCGGAAACCTGAACATGCACTGAGAACAGAGAACATAGAAGTTTGAACGGGGCTGTGCTTCAGCGTGCTCTAGCGCGGTCTTTGGAAGAGCCCCTCGTCGACCGGTATGTTCAGTGCAACGTTGGTAAGAGTTCTCGTCATGATGGGCCGGCCGTCGTGCAGGACTTCGGCTTCGAACGGCATCTGAATCCCCGTCACATTCCGATAGTCAGAAAAGACCTCCTCGACGACGACTTGCCGCCCGTCGGGGCCAGAGACAACAAAGGACTGCTTTACGATGCGCATCTGGTCGTCGAGAACCAGCTTCACCGGATCGACACCACTACCGCTGAGCTCGAGCACCGTCGCGCCCTTTCCAGCGCCTTCGTCGGTCGGCAGCAGGCGGACGGTCAGGCGGCCCTCGGATGCTGCGATCAGCAGCGGAATCGCCTCACGCCGAACGCTGGCGGCGAAATCGTCACGGACCGGGGGAGGTGCCTCGCGCACACCGCCGGGATCTTTCATCCAGGCCCGACCAGCGTTGTAGATCTGCACGACCTGCTGGCCTTCCACAGTGGCGTCCACGCGAAACTTGTCGGGGTAGATCACGTACGTCTTGGTCATCGACGCGAGAGGTTTCTGAGCGAGCTGAAATGTCGTGTTTGCGTCGGCCACCATCGTGCGGACGCCTTTGAGGGCCGCGAGACCACCCCTTACATCAACGACGCGTCTCAAAACAGACACGCCTTTCGGATCATTCGGGACGTTTGGAGCGTTCGGGACGTTCTGCAGACCGGAGTCGTTCGAATCGTTCGAGCCGTTCCGCGTTCGCGCCGACTGTAGGTCACCCGCACGAGGATTGACCTGATTGCGCGTATAGCCTGGCGGCGAGAACGCGAACAAGTCGAACCTACCGAACGACTTGGACAAGTCGAACGATCCGAACAATTCGACCACCCGACGCTGTTCTCGCCGGAGGGTGGCTGACATCAAGTCGAGATCCTCGATCGGAATCACGTCGATCTCGCCGAAGCCGACCGCGCGGAGCTGTGGCAGAAACGCGCGCGCGTTACCGACAAGGACGATGGATAAACGATCGGGTCTGACGTACTGCTGCGCGACACGCTGAATGTCGTCCGGCGTGACAGCCTGCACACGTTCGCGGAATGTCGTGATCTCCTGCATCGGCAGCTCGTAGAACACGGCATTCAGTATCTGCGTGGCAATGTCGTTGGGTGTCTCGATCGTGAGTGGAAAGCTGCCCGCCAGGTACGCCTGTGCATCGGCGAGTTCCCGCTCGAAGACCCGCTGTCGCTGGAGACGACCGAACTCATCCACCATCAACCTTAGCGCCTCACCGGTCGTCTCGGTCCGCGTGTCCGTCTCGGCGACGAAGTCGCCGGCCTGCTTCATCGCTTCAGTTTCGGCGGACGCACCATAGGTCAACCCGCGCTCGGAGCGAAGGATCCGGTGGAGTCGATTCGCGCCTTCGCCACCCAGAATCTTTACAGCGAGGTCGAAGGCCAGGTAGTCGGGATGCTTGCGCGGAATGCCCAGCTGTCCAACGCGAATCTCAGTCTGAACGGAGTCGGGCTTGTCCACGACGACCACGCGGCGCGTGGGAGGCGGCGGCTCGAACGCCTTCGCCGTCGCAACGTCACCGCGCGGCCACGCGCCAAAAATCTTCTGAGCCGTGTCGAACGCCTCTTGACTGGTGACGTCGCCTACGATGGCCAGAATCATGTTATTCGGCACGAAATACTGGCGGTGGAACGACGTGAGATCCTCTCGTGTGATGCCGAGAATCGTCTCGGGCGTCCCGCTGCCGGGCAAGCCGTATGGGTGAAAGCCGTAGACCAGGCGGTCAAACAGGGTCGAGGCGATGTAGTCCGGATCGTTGCTGCTGACTTGCAGAGAGGACATCACCTGCTGCCTTTGGCGATCGATCTCTTCTGGAGAAAAAGCGGGATTGCGCACGACGTCGCTCAGAAGATCCATCGCCAGGCCGAAGGAGTCCTTCATCACGACGGCGTTCGCAAACGTCAGATCGGATCCGGAGCCGGTGCCCAACGCCCCGCCGATTGAGTCGATTTGGTCGGCGATCTGCTGCGCGCTTCTCGTGGCGGTCCCCTGGTCGAGCAAGTTGGCGAGGAGCCCGGCAAGACCGGCTTTCCGCTCGGGGTCCTGCGCAGCACCGGCCCGAACCAGCAGGCGCATCGTCACCGCGGGCTGCTCGTGATGAAGCACCGCGACAACCTGCATGCCGTTGTCGAGGGTGCGCACCTCATAAGGCGGGAACTTGACCTCGCGAGCCGGCAACGGTCGCGGCGCCCGCTCCGATGGCCAGCTCACGCTCGGGTCTTGTTGTGCGCCGGCCGCGGACACGCAGAGCAGCGCAACCGACACGCTGAGGGCGACCCCCAGCATCCAGATTCCCGACCCCAGGCGCGATTCCCGAGGCTGTTTTGTCAGGCCCACCTGGACCTCATCTCGACCCGGCACCCTTCGGCAGGATGTGGAGCACCATTCGATTGGCCTCGTTGAAATAGGTTTTCGCGACCCGCTGGACGTCGGCGGTCGACACGTTCATGAAGATGTCGAACTCTCCATCCGCCGTGGTGATGTCGTTGTGGATGACCGCCGCGTGCGCGAGGTGCAAAGCCTTTTCCTGATTCGACTCCCGGCCAACGATGTAGTCGCGGGCGAACTGGTTCTTGGCGCGCTGGAGCTCGGTGGCCAACACGGGCTCGCGTTTGAGCTTCTCAAACTCGGCAATCAGCGCCTGTTCGGCCTCGACAGGCGTCTTGCCGGGTTGCACGATCGCGACGGCATAAAAGAGGTTGGGGTCCTCGGTGATATTGCCGCTGCCGAACGCCGTCAACGCAAGCCGCTTCTTGTAGACCAACTCGAGAGGAATGCGCGCGCTGAGGCCGTCGGACAAGATCTTCGACGTGATGTGGAGCGGGTACGCGTCGACGTGGCCGTCGTACGTGACGTGGTAAGCAACCACGACGGCCGGCAGTGGCCACGCTTCCTCCACCACCGCGCGCGTCTCGCGCGTCTGTGGCGGCTCCTTCGGTATATCTCGAGGGACTGGCTTTGTCGCTTTGGGAACGCGGGCGAAGTACTGGGTGACGATCTGGAGCGCCTGCACCGACTCGAAGTCCCCGACCAGGGTCAGCGTCGCGTTCTCCGGGACATAGAACGTGTTGTGAAACTCGCGAACATCGTCGATCGAGGCAGCCTCGAGGTCAGCCATGCTGCCAATCGTCGGGTGCTTGTAGGGATGTGCCACGAAAGCGTGGTCGTAAATGATTTCCGACAACCGCCCGTAAGGCTGGTTCTCGACACGCATCCGCCGCTCTTCCTTGACGACTTCACGCTCGCGACGAAAGGCGGTCTCGTCCACGCGAAGAGTGGCCATTCGATCCGCCTCCATCCACAACGCGAGCGGCATGTATTGCTGCGGCAGCGTCTGCCAGAAGACCGTTTCGTCCTCTGTCGTATAGGCGTTACTGCGCCCGCCGACGCTGGCGATGATGGACGTGTGCGACTCGGGCTCGACGTTCTTCGACCCCTTGAACATCATGTGCTCGAACAAATGGGCAAAACCGGTTCGGCCAGGGCGCTCGTTCTTCGATCCCACGTGATACCACAGGGATATGTGGACGATTGGGGTCGAATGGTCTTCCGAGAGAATCACGCGAAGCCCATTTGGCAGCGTCGTGATTTGGTACTGCAGCTTGGGCGGGCGCACCGCCGCATGCAACGGCACCCATACGGCGGCCGCGATGGCGCAAACGAGCAGAAGCACACCGAGACGCCACAGGAGACGACGGATGCGAGGGGGCATTGGCTAGCTTCGATTATGGCAGCTTTTCACGAGGCTCATGGCTTAAGGCTCATGGTCTAAGGCTCATGGCTTAGGAAAACCCGCCCGCGGTCTCGGTTTCTTGCTTGAGCCCCAAGCCGTGAGCCATCAGCCCTCTAGCGACTCAGGAGCCGCATGCCAACACCTGTCCAAGTCTCCGTGCCGAACTCCAGTGGATACGGATCGATGCGTCGCTCGACGGCTAGAAACAACTCGATCGCCGCCGCTCGTCCAGTGAAACGCATCCCGCCCTCGCCTCGAAAGCCTGTCTGGGTACCTCGGTTGCGACTGCCGTCAACGCCTAGCCGCCGCAGGTTTACAGTGCCGACGAGCGCAACCGCCCGTCGCACCTCGTGCCTCGCGGTTACGCCGCAGTCCAGTTCCCAGCGGTAGTCGACGTAAGTTCTGAGAATCGTGCCGCGTAAGTCAGCGCGCGCGTCGAGCCATGAGGCGTCACTCCCAAAGCGCTTTCGGACCCGCCCGCCAAACATGTTCCAATCGACGGGCTGACGCTTCGGCCTGTCGGCCAAATGGCGCGACTGGTGATAGAAGACCCCCCCGACTTCAACGCCGTCGATCAACGTCGTGAGGTCCCCTTCCAGGATGTAGTTGCCTTGATTGGGATCGAAGGGATGAAACTCCTCGCCGAGGATGGCTTGATAGTTGGCCACGAATGTCAGACGGGTCGATCCGTAGCCGATGATGCCTAGCTCGCCGCCAAAGTTCGTGTCCCAGACGTACCTCGGGTTGTCGTGAGACAGGTGTTCCATGTTGAGGTGAAAGTCGTAATCCGGCAGAAACTCGACGGCAGGCGCTGTCGCCGCCGGATTTTGCGATGTGCTGTTCTGACCGGCCGCGAGGTCGGCGCTGGCTCCGAGGACCAGCGCCACAAGGAGAACACGACGGATCAATCCGGTCCGTCCTGGGCGATACCGTCGGTGGTCATCGACTGAATCTTATCGCGGGTGCCGTCGCTCGGTCGCACCTCAAAACGTGAATCGCAAGCCAAACCTGATCGCTCGTGGTGGCTGAACGGCTGTGACCGTACGAAACAAGGGTCCGGTCACGACGTCTTCTTCGACCTCGTTCGAGGTGTCAAGCAGATTGAACGCCTCGAACACGAGACCGAGTTTCTGACGGCCAAGCAACAACTCCTTGGCGACTCTCGCATCCAGCGTCAAGGTATACGTGAAACGCTGACCTCCGCGAGGGTAGGCCTGGATGGCCTCGAGACCCTGATTCAGCCCATCGGCGAGAACCATCCGCGAAAAGGGCTGACCATCCTGGTACCGCGCCGCGACGCCGAACCGGACGTCGCCCGGCGCGTTATAGACGCCAGACACCTTCATCACGTAGGCGCGGTCGAAGAACAGACGGCCGTACGCGGAGGTCTCTGCGTTCGGGGAGAGAAAAGCCTCACCCAACATGCCTTGATCGTTTTCGTCGGGCCGGAAACCGCGATTGGCGCCGATGCCTTCGCCCCGGTAGGCGGTTCCACCGAAGCGGAGCTGCCAAGTGGTGCCCAGTTCCTTGTCGATGGCGATCTCGACACCCTGATAGCGCGACGGTTTGCGGTCGCTGTTCGTCAGCGAGTACCTGTCGCGTCCGAAACTGGCGACGCGGCGGTCGAAAATCGGGAGCGGGTCGAGCCCCGCATTACCCGCGATGTCCACGCCCGGATCCAGGACGTAGGAAACGGAGTAGTCCGCCGCGGTGACACCGACGTTGACCAGCGCAACAAGCTCCTGCTCCCGGCGATCCATCCCGGTAATTCGCCACCGCCACGACCCGATGGCGTGCTCGACACCAATCAGGAACTCTCGAGTCGAAGGCCTACGCAACTCGGGGTCGATGGTATTGGGTTGGGCGCCCGCGCAGCAGCCACCTACCGGGCCTATCTGGGTCAATTCGGACTCCGTGAACCGGCGGTCGCCGTTCAGATCGTCCCAGCGATAGGCGTATCCCGCTGGCCCGGCCGGATCGCCCACAGAGAAGTAGTCCAACGGCAAACGATGCTGGTACCAGGAGTATCCGGTTGACATCGCAAGGCGGCCTCCAGCCCTTGGCAGCCACCGCACCGAGAAACGCGGAGACAGATCCGCCCACTGGATCGTGTTCGACGCGCCGTCGGCGGATCCCCGGTCGTATTCGAACCGGAGGCCGGCGCTGGCTGTGAGACCCGACCGCAAGAAGATCCGATCGCTCATGAACCCGGTTGCGGACCGCGCGGCCCACCTCGACTTCGGACCAAGGTACCCGACATCCCACACTCGTGCCGGACGTCCGTTCACCAGCTCTCCGAACGGTGGCTGAGCAACAGGAGCGCTGGCGACGCTCGCTCCGCCGAACGTGGCTCCGGCGCGCACCAAATTGTCACGGCCGAGCCATCTCCTGAGCGGCGGAGTCCAGTTGGCCGACACGTCCCAACGCTGCCTTTCGCGGTGCACCGACTCCCCGAGGGCGAGAGGCGGCCCATCTCGCAATCGCTCGATCGTTCCGCCGAGCGCCGTCGAGCCCACCTTTGGGTCCGTCGTGAATCGCTGGTAGCCTCCGCCCACAGACCAGACGCCCCCGCCGGAGCGTTCCCAAATCGAATGCAACACGGTTGCGTTGACACGCTCATTTAGGTCGCGATTCTCGAACCGTGCCCGGCCGCTGAATGGTCGAGTGGTGTCGTTCACGGCGGCGACAACTCGAATGCTGTCACCACTCGCGAGCGTCGCGCGCCCATGCGCGTAAAAGGATCGAACGTCACCCTTGAGAACCGCAGGATCTGTTCGTTCGACGCGCCCGACGTGTGTCAACCGCATCGACGCAAGCACGCCGACCCTGGGGCTAAAAGGGCCGCTCACGACGACGCTCCCGTCGGTCCAGGAATCGAAACGGGCGATCGACGCAGGGCCCGCGCTGGGCGCGGACGGCTGCAGCGCCCGCGGCGTGACGAAGGCCTGCGCCGTTCCCGTCCACGTGTCGCCAGGTCGGCGCGGAACCATGACGATTAGGGGACCGGGCCCTCCTGCTTCAGCCGGGAGGCTGGCTGAGTCGACTTCAACAGCGTCCAGGATATCGAGGTCTGGATACACGAGCGGCGTCCCGCGCCCGGGGTCTGTCACATCGAGCCCATTCAGCCGAAACGTTGTCTGCGACCAGGAACTTCCGTGACCGGCAATCAGCGACGGCTCCGCGCTCCAAAGCCCACCGTTGTCGATACGGTCGCTGATGACGAATGGATGAGCTGTTTCGAGGAGAGACCATACCGTTCGGCTGCCCGGCAGCGCACCGAGGTGCACCGGCCCGAAGGTTGTTTGGTGGGCAACACCAAACTGGTCATCCACGGCGATGCGCGATTCAAGAGTCCCCTCGAGGGGCGCCATCTGCGCAGAGAGACGAATAACGCCGCCGGGGGCGTTATAGAAGGTCGCTTCCATGGGGCGGAAGCCCATCCGCCGAGCTCGGAGGAGATATGACCCGACCGGGATCGTCAGCACGGCATCAGGAGCTGACTCGTCGATCATGATCGAATGTGTTACGCCCGCCCTCTCGATCGCGATGAGCTCGATCGCGGTTCCCGCTGCGACAGTTCCATCGGGAACGGTGGCAGCAACCAGGACGGTGCCCAACCCGACTTGTGCATCGACCGAAGACGTACGCGCCAGCACCACAACGAAGAGGAGAAGAGCGTCCACGCGCCATCGAAACATGAGGAGCGATTGTCGCTTCCGGTCCTTCTCACTGTCCACTCTCGTCGAGTCCCGACGATTTCTGATGGCGGAACAAGAACTCTCGTCTATGATGAGGCATCAATGAGCCGGACCTGGCTTGGTCTGAGTGTGACTGTGATCGTTTCGCTGGCTGCCGCACCGGCCGTTGCGCAGAGCGATCCCTCAGCCCCACTCGACGTCCCGAATTCAGTTGAGGTCGTCAATCCGGTAGCCAGCACTGATCAAACCGAGCTGACGCTGCCGGCAACACCCGCGTCCACCGAGGCCGTCGACAAGCCGTTCAAGCGGCTCTTTCAGAATCTATTCACGGACTTGCGAAGGCTGCCATCCAAGGACACTGCGGTCGTCATGAGCATCGGCTCTGTCTTGGGTATCGCCGCTCATCCACTTGACGACCACATCACGGAGCACGCGTCGGCCGGCGGTACGGATCAGGTCTTCGCGGTGGGCGGCGCACTCGGTGGAGGTTACTTGCAGGCTGGCGGTGCGATCGTCACCTATGCGATCGGCAAGATGACGAAGCAGCCGACCGTTACCCACATCGGCGCCGATCTGATCAGGGCTCAGGTGTTGGCCGGCGTGGTCACGCACAGTATCAAACTGGCCGTCCGCCGTGACCGCCCTGGCGGCACGCCTGGCCACATGCCGGCCACGTACGCCTTCCCCTCAGGACATGCAGCGGCCACGTGGGCGTCGGCCACAGTTCTGTGGCGCCATCTCGGTTGGAAGGTCGGCGTGCCCGCTTCAGGTACCTCGCGATGTACGTCTCCGGAGCGCGCCTGCAGCAAAACCAGCACTACCTGAGCGACGTGCTGTTCGGAGCGGCTCTTGGAGTCGCCTCGGCACGGACCAGTACGATCGGTCACTATGGACGGAGGTTCGTCGTGACGCCGACGGCAGTTCCGGGCGGAGTCGCCGCCATGGTGTCGGTTACGCAGCAATAGTTCAGGACGACTCGGAGCCCCCGTCATGCGGCGCGTCCGTGTCGGGCGCCAGCGCCGCCAGCCGGGCCTCAAGATCTTCGACTCGTCGCTTCAACTCCGGCAGATGTTTGAAGATCACTGACGCTTTGCGCCACACTCGACTGCTGATCGCAGGATAGCCGGCGACCATCGCCCCGGGCTCCACTGAGTTCGTCACGCCCGATTGCCCTACGGCCACGGCTCCGCGACCAATCGTCAGGTGCCCCCCGACGCCAACCTGACCGCCAAACACAACGTCATCACCAATATCCGTACTGCCCGAGACTCCTACTTGCGCCGCCATCAGGACGTTGCGTCCCACGGTCACGCCATGACCGATCTGGACCAGGTTGTCGATCTTCGCACCAGCCTTGATTCGCGTCTCGCCCACGGCTGGCCTGTCCACTGTTGTATTCGCCCCGAGCTCCACGTCGTCTTCGATGACGACGGTTGCAACTTGAGGGATCTTCTCGTGCGTGCCGTCGCCTCGACGCGCAAATCCATAGCCGTCGCCGCCGATGACCACACCGTTCTGCAGGATCACTCGGTTGCCAATCGTCACCCGCTCGCGTATGGCAACGTTCGAGTGGATGACGCAGTCCTCGCCGATGTGCGAGCCCGGGCCGATTGTAACGTTTGGAAAGATCACAGTCCGGTCGCCGACAGACGTGCCTTCGCCAATGGCGACGAACGCGCCCACTGAAACGTCGATGCCGACTCTGGCATCCCCGGCAATCGCGGCAAGGGCGTGCACTCCTGCAGAAGGACGTGACGGCGGAGCAAAGATCCCGACGGCGCGAGCGAAGGCGAGATAGGGATCGGCCGTTCTCAAGATTCCGCACGGCGCGGAGGTGCCCTCTCGCAGGATCACCGCGGAGGCTTGCGTCGTGCGGAGCAACTTTTCGTACTTTGCGTTCGCGACGAAGGTCAGGTCCCCTGGGCCGGCGCCTTGGATGCCTGCGACGCGGACAATTTCGACGTCGCCGTCGCCTTCGAGTCGGCAACCGATCCGTTCGGCGAGATCCCGTAGTTTCACGTCACTGATGCTATCGCGCTTTCAGGGCATCGTCGCGTTCTGAGCGTGAGCCCTGAGCCTTGAGCCCTGAGCCTTGAGCCCTGATCAACCGCGTCGCGACAACCGCTCATAAAACGCCGGAAGGTGCTGCAATCGCAACTCGCTGGCGATCTCATCGATCCGTCGCCGGCCGTCGAGGGGATGCAGTGAGCCGACCTCGCGCAATGCGCCGAGCGGCGGGCACGGCTTACCGGTCCAGACGATTCGATGGAGCCCCTGTGACGCGCCACGCATCGAGAGCCAATGCCCGACCAGGCGAAAGGCGAAGAAGTACGCGATGACGTTCGGCCCGGGCACGAAGAAAAACACGCCGGAGAGAACGAACCAGACGGAATCGATGATGAGCCAGAGACGATGCCGATCGTAGTCGCCCTTCAGCATTCGCCTGACCACTGCGAGGACCTCTTCTGGCGTGATATCGGGAGGATGTATCGACGTGGCCTCGGTCTGACGGCGCAGATGCCACAACAGCCGTTGTTCGGCAATTCGCTCTGCCACCCACCCAAGCATTCGATCCTGCGCCCACGCGAGCCAACCCTGCGCGGCTTCGATGCGGGGTCGGCGCTGACGTTCTTCCGCCGCACGCAGCATGAGAGCGAACTTCTGCGCAATCTTGCCGAAGAGGCCCGACGCAGCGGGGGCAGTGTCGGGCTCCTCTTCTTGCGGCTCGAAGTACAGCTCGTACTTGTCGAGCCCCATCGGGATGACGAACACGTCCATCCAGCCGGCCTAGGACCTGCGCCGCAGTTGAGGTGGTGCTGACTGGTTGAGCGGGAAGGCCGGCTTACCCGCCGCTTCCCACGCGCCGGCAATCATCGCGGCGACCGCAGCAATCGATTCATTGAGGCGCCGCTCCAAAATCGGACGACTCGTCTTCATGAGTGCGGTGTAGTACTGGTTATCGTAGATGTCGCGACTGCCAATGGCATCTTGGTCCGCTTTGAGCACAGCCGGCGCGAGCTGAGCGCCTTCAACCACTCTGTCGAACACGAAGTCCCGCGGATTCAGGATAGGTGGGATGGCCTTCGGCGCAATGTTCAGCTGGTCGCGATAACGCTCGAAGAGAAAGGCCTCCCAGCGGACATGGACCCCTCGCTGGCCGGTGAGCTGACCGTCGTAATTGACTACGGAATGGAGCGGTTGGTGAGCGTCGCTCACATAGTGCGCCAGCCAGGCCGAGTTCTGCAGGATGGCGTACCGGCCGAAAGCTCCCTGCTTCGCGTAGTCCTGGAACGCGCGCCGCAGGTTGCCATGCATTTCCTCAGCACGCCAGGGAAGGGTCCCGTTCCGTTCAATTTGCTCGCGGCCGAATTTCGCGATCGCTGCTGCAAGGTCCCGCGGAAGCTGCGCAAACGGGTACTTGCCGTAACCCTCCCAGTCGATATTCAAGAAGTGGTTCGGACTCTCGATGGCGTCGAACCCGGCGCGCTGCCAGGTGTCCGGATCAATCGAACGCTCCACAAGCACGGCTCGGTTGGCCTCGAACAACGCGCGTAGCTCGGCCGGCAGCAGGGCGATGGCGCGGTCCATGATGAACTGATGCGCCTCGTAGCCCCAGGCGTGCGCTGGCACAGGCACAGTGAGAATCAATAGAACCAGGGGAACGACGACTCTGCGCATGATCGGAATTATGACGCGCTTTCGGCGTTGAGCCCTTACTTGACTCAATGAATGACTGTCGAGGCAGCGAGCACACTGCCGGCCGGCCCACCAAAGCGCATGTCGCGTGCGGTGACGCGTGTGCCGCTTGGTTCGCGCTCAATCTGCCAGTACGGAAACCGCGACCACACGAGGAACTCGCGTACGCTTCGGACGTCGCGCGCAGCGGCAACCTCCGGTGCGCGGGCGTTCTTCGGAATGGAAACAGGATCAAACGTGACCGTGGCGGGCCACGTCAGCGTGCCGAGCTGATATCGGTCGCCGGCATCCACAATGACGGTGCGCGTAAAGGGGCTAAAGGGGATCGGTCCAACCATCAAGGCATCCGGTGTGGCGCCGCGGAGCTGACGCCACGTCTCGGTGACCACCACGCGCCCGGCACGGGCGGAGACCAGCATCAGCGCCACGTAGCACGCCGCGAACACCAGCGCACCTTGCGCCGCCTGCGGCCTCCTCTGCCGCCGCGCGAGCCAGATGCCCGCGCCAAGCGCCAGCCACAGCCACACGTCCACGATGAAAACCGCGTCGCCATAGAACCAGCGCCAATCGAATGGTGCAAGGAGTCGCACGCCGTAGTTGTTCATGTAGTCGAGGATCACGTGCGAATAGACGCCGATATACGACAGCGCCAACAGCCACGCAACGCGAAGAGGCGGTCCTTCTTGGTCACCACTCGGGCGACGGCGTCCGAGTGCGACGAACACTGTCGTTAACACCACCGGCAGCAACGCCTGAGCAAGCACACCGTGGGTCCATCCGCGACGAAACGACACGGAAGGTGTATCGGTTAGGAAGACAAGCACGTCGACGTCGGGCAGGTTAGCAGCCACGATCAGTGCGGCGCTGCCAAACCGCGTTCGATGTTTGAGTCCCGCTTCTCCCAACGCTGCACCAACGAGCGTATGACAAACGTTATCCATGCTCGGCAAACACCTCGGCCTCAAAGACGAACATCTTCGCGCCACAACGCCAGGCGTCGAAGGCGAGCCCGGCTTTGAGGCATGTGTGCTGCACGAACGCGGCACGGTCCCAGCCGTGCTCCATCGGGACCTGCGGCAAGAGAACTCCGCGTCGCGATCCTTGCTCCACGATGAGCCCATGACGACCGATGTCGATATCTTCGATTCTGCTGACCTCGCGCTCCGGGGTCAGAACAGAGAATCTCAATGTCAACCGCCTCAACTTCTTGGACCGTGATGGGTGCGAATCGAGGGTCTGAGTCGGCGACGATGGCGGCCAGGTGCACGATGACCGTCCCCAGGGGCCAATCGGATTCGAGCCGTCCAAGGCATCCTCGAAGGTCCCCGTCTCGGTGAATGGAGACAAAGGCGGCACACACCTCGTCGAGTGCCCCGCCGCGTTCGGCGAGCGGTTCCGACTCGCCGCGTACGCGCGCCTCGAAGGCGCGCCGCGCGAGACTCAGCAATCGCCGTCGATCCTCCAAAGAGATCACGACAACCCCCAACGTCTACGTGCCAACTCCCAACTCCCAACCTCTCCTTGTCCAACGCCCAACTTCCAACGCTCTTTGTCCAACGCCCAGCACCGTCTCGTGCAGGTCGCAACAGACAGACTTGGGAGTTGGTCTCTTTTGGGGAGTTGGGAGTTTACAAGGATCACCAAATACCCGCCGCCATGTATCCGACAACCGAAGACTTGTCTCCCGATACGTCGCCGGAATCGGCGTATCGAAGGAGCCTTGAGTCGGTCGCGCCAAGTTGTCGTGCCGTATGAAGCACGGCAACCATTGGCCCCCCGCCGCAGGCGTGCCGCGGGTCGCGCTCCAGTACGTCCATCAACCCGCCAGGATCGAGCGCCACAACGCTGTCGATCACGAGCGAGTCCAGCTTCGCCGCGGTCCTGGCGTCTTCGTAGTGTGACAAGTCGCTGCTGGCCACGAACAGCATGTCTGAACCCGGTGTCGACGACGTCAACAGTCGAGTGGCGGCAAGGCGGGCGAGAGCCTCTCCTAGCAGGAACGCCGTCTGGCGAGTCTGGTTCCCCATCACAAGCGGAACAATCGGCACACCAGGCAGGAGATGCGCGATGAACGGGAGCTGCATCTCGAGGGAGTGCTCACGACCATGGGCTTCAATCACATCCACGATCTCACGCGACTCCTCTCGCAGGTGTGAAGCAAGCTCTCGATCGACATCAACGGGACCAAAAGGTGTGTCCCATTCGCCACCGGACCAGAGAGAAACACCATCGAACGGAACGAAGTGCGATGGCCCGACCAGTACGACGCACCGGTAGTTGGCGCGCATTGCCGCGCGGTAGGCGAATGCCGCGACCGGACCCGAGTATTTCAACCCAGCGTGCGGGACGACAATCGCCCGAAGCGGCCCCGCGGGGACGTCAACGTGAGCGCGCGAAACATACGCATCAACTTCAGCGGCCAATTCCTCGGGATCGTCCGCGTACCATCGTCCGGCCACCGAGGCGCGCCGCCTCATACCCATGCTCAATCCTAGCGCGAACGATCCGAACGATTGTGACAAGATCAAGCCGTGCCCACCACACTGACAATTGCGGATGTCGAGCGCATCGCCGCCCTCGCACACCTGGATCTCACCGAGGACGAGAAACGCCTCTTTACCAAGCAGCTGGGCGACATCCTCGGCTACGCCGAGCAGGTGCAAGCCGTTGACACGAGCGGAGTACCCGCCACGGCGCATGTCCACGCGACCCAACGCGTGGAACGAGACGATGCGCCCCAGCCCTCGCTGAGCGTTAGCGACGCGCTCGCAAGCGCCCCCGACGCCGCGACGGACGCGGGTCTGTTTCGCGTACCTCGAGTCATTGGGGGGTGACCATGCCCAATCGAAGCACCCGCGAGATACGTGACGATGTGGCCGCCGGCCGAGTCTCGGCTGTCGAAGTATGCCGCGAGGCCATCGCGCGCATCGAATCGACCAACCCGGTCTTGAACGCCTTCAACGTGATCGACCCGGACCGGGCCATCGCGTGCGCAGAGCGGATCGACCAGGCGCGTATGTCCGGCAACGCACTGGGGCCTTTGGCCGGCGTCCCCGTCGCGGTGAAGGACAACATCAACGTACGCGGAATGCGCACGACCGCCTCCTCGAAGATCCTCGAGACCTACGTCCCTCCGTACGATGCGACAGTCGTCCAGCATCTCGAGGCGGCCGGCGCCGTGATTGTCGGCAAGACCAATTGCGACGAGTTCGCGATGGGGTCGTCGAACGAGAACTCGGCGTTCGGGCCCGTTCACAATCCCTGGGCAACCGATCGGGCGCCAGGCGGGTCCAGTGGCGGCTCGGCCGCCGCTGTGGCGGCGGGTTGTGTGTCGATGGCACTTGGATCCGACACCGGCGGATCCATCCGGCAGCCGGCATCCTTCTGCGGCGTTGTCGGCCTCAAGCCCACATACGGCCGTGTTTCGCGCTACGGTTTGCTTGCATTCGCATCCTCGCTTGATCAGGTCGGACCCATCACCAGAACGGTGGAAGATGCGGCGCTCGCGCTCTCGGTGCTGGCCGGCGCCGACCCCGCCGACTCGACATCGTCGCGCGAGGCCCTACCCGATCTGAGGCGAGCGCTCACGGGTGACGTGAGAGGAACACGAATCGGCGTACCGCGCGCGTTCGTGTCGAATGGCGTCGACGAAGGCGTGCGAGGCGCGTTCGACGCTGCGCTCGAAGCTCTGCGCGGCGCGGGCGCGACGCTTGTGGATATTGACCTGCCCCACGCATCGTACGCCGTCCCTGTTTACTATCTCGTGTGCACGGCCGAGGCCAGCTCGAACCTCGCACGCTATGACGGCGTGAAATACGGGTATCGCTCTCCCGCTGCGAAAACCGAAGGGTTGAAGGCGATGTACAACCGGAGCCGCGCCGAGGGGTTCGGGGCAGAGGTGAAGCGCCGAATCATGCTCGGCACCTACGTCCTCAGCGCCGGTTACTACGACGCCTACTATTTGAAGGCGCAGCAGGTGCGGACGCTCCTCAAGCGCGACTACGAGCAGGCCTTCCAGACAGTCGATGTCGTGGCGATGCCTACGAGCCCCATTCCACCGTTCAGGCTTGGTGAGAAAACCGACGACCCGCTCCAGATGTATCTCGCAGACATCTTTACGGTGAGCGCCAACCTCGTTGGCCTCCCCGCCATCAGCATCCCTTGCGGGTTCGTGGAGGGCCTGCCGATCGGATTTCAGCTGGTTGGGCGAATGTTCGATGAGCCGACGATCCTGCGGGTCGCTGACGCCTACGAACGAATCACCGTCTGGAAGCAAGAAGCGCCGCGACTGTAATAGACTAGCGCGCTATGAAAACGATGGATCGACGGGATTGGCTGTGTCAGGTCGGTGCACTGTCGGTAGTGTCAGGCTTTCGCGCGGACGTCGCCGCCCTTGGTAGGACTGGCGCCGGCGCGGGTCAGGCCGCAGCACCGACGTCGACGTCGTCTGACACCACGCGGTTTTTTCCGGGCTTCAAAGCATTCAAAGTTCAGACGAGCGGCGCCCTGATCAACGGCGTCGTCGGGGGGCAGGGCCCGCCGATCTTGCTCCTCCACGGCGCGCCGCAGAGTCACATCACCTGGCGCTTCGTCGCACCGAAGCTGGCGGCAACCAATACAGTCGTCGTGCCAGACCTTCGCGGATACGGCGATAGCAGCAAGCCGGCGGATGGCGAAAGTCACGTCAACTACTCGAAGCGTGCGATGGCGCTGGACCAAGTCGAGGTGATGCGTCATTTTGGCTTCGGCAAGTTCCCCGTCATCGGCCAGGACCGCGGCGGCCGGGTCACGCATCGTCTGATTCTCGACCACCCGGACAAAGTTACGCACGCCGCCGTACTCGACATCGTCCCGACGCGCTACCTCTATACGCACTTCTCCGTCGAGTTCGTGCAGGCGTACTTCCACTGGTTCAACTATCTGCGCGCGGCACCGGGACCGGAGAACGAGTTGAAAGCCGCCAACGACGCGGCCCTGGCGCGAGCCACCACCGACATTCAGCGCGAGTATCTGAGGTCGATGACGGACCCGGCCACGATTCACGCGATGTGCGAAGACTATCGCGCGAGCGCATCGGTCGACATGCAGTACGACGAGGCCGATCAGCACAAGAAGATAGGATGCCCCCTCCGCGTGCTGTGGGCCGAGAAGGGCGCGATGGGCCGGTTGTACGACGTCCTCACAATCTGGAAGGAGTACGGCACCAGGGTCACCGGCCGTCCCCTTCCGGGAGGGCATAACCTGCAAGAGGATGTTCCAGAGCTCGTGCTTGGCGAGATTCAGGCTCTGATCAAGAGCTAGAGAAAATGAGACGCATATGCCGAAATACATGTTGAAGGTGTCCTACACCGCCGAGGGAACGCGTGGGCTATTGAAGGAAGGCGGAACGGCAAGGCGCGCCGCGGCGCAGAAGCTTGTCGAGGGCCTGGGCGGGAAGATGGAGTCGTTTTACTACGCGTATGGCGTTGAAGACGCCTACGTGGTCGTCGAGATGCCGGATGCCGTATCGGGCCTTGCGGCAAGCCTTGCGATCAACGGATCGGGCGCAGTTCGGTCGGCGACGATCCCGTTAATCACGCCGGAGGAAATCGACGCCGCGTGCAAGAAACCCGTGGCATATCGCGCGCCAGGAACGTAACCCGACAGAACTCCCAACTCCCAATTCATGCTTGTCCAACTTCCAAGGACCACTTGGGTTGGGAGTTGGCCGTTTTGGGGGTTGGGAGTTGCTCCACCCTACCCTACGACGGCGCACCGGCGTAAGATCAGGCAAGACGTGTTGAAAGGGTCACATTCCGGCGGATCGTGGGCGGCGCTCCTCACGGCTGTGCTCGTTCTGTCTGCTTTCGGACCCACGGTCCCGATGGCCACGGCTCAGCGCACAGCTTCTTCTCCGAGTCCCTCTTCACCGAGTTCGCCGCCTCCGAGTTCGCCTTCCCCGAAACTGGCTCTTTCACAATTGCCTACTCTCTCGATGACCTGTCCGATGCATCCGGACGTCGTCGAGTCCCAAGCGGGCGCATGCCCGCTGTGCAAGATGAATCTGGTCCCCGTCCGGCTCGATTCCGCGTGGATGTGCCCGATTCATTCGGTCGTGACCGAGTCGAATCCGGGTATGTGCCGAATCTGCGGGCGAGACCTCATTCAGGTGACTGTCGCGCTCACGTGGGCCTGTCGCGGCGAGGTTGGTGGCGACCATCTCGAGCCCGGCCTGTGCGGCGATCGATCCCCGCGAATCGGTAAGCGAACTCTCCGTCCGCATGGCAATCACAATCCGCAGCACGGGGGTCAGTTCTTCATGGCACCCGACAATTCGCATCATCTCGAAGGCACTTTTCCAAGCGAGCGGGTTTTCCGGCTGTATGTGTACGACGACTATGCGCGAGCGCTCCCGGCACCAGAGATGAGACAGGTGCAGGCGCGCGTGGTCACGCGTGAGACCTTTGATGCGAAGACACGCACGACAACCGAGGTCACGGCGTTTCCATTGAAGGTGTCACGGGACGGCGCGCATTTCGAGGCGCGTGTCGACCTCCAGTCGCTGCCTGCCGTGATGACCGCGAAGGTGCGATTGAAGGCGGATGGGCCCGAGTACCGCTTCGATTTTACATTTCAGGGAGTGACGAAAGACCCGACGCCGGCACCCACGATTGCACGGTCTAGGTCGGCGAGCCGGCCAAATCAGACGGCGCGACCGACAGCGGCGAGTGCCCCGGTGGCCAAGCCGGCTCCCGCGCCAGTCACCCCGACAATCGAGGCCGACACCAGCCTCGTTCAGCTGCCGATACCCGAAGCAGTGCCGGAGATTCTGGCGCAGTTGAGGACGCGCAACGAGCAGATCGGAGGTACTCATCGCGCGCGGCGACTTCGGTGCCGTGTGGGTGCCCGCGTTCCAAGCCAAGGATCTGGCGGTTGCCCTCGAACCGCATCTCGCCAATCTCACAGAAGAGATGCGCCAAGCCGGCGAACCTTCCGTACGAAACGTGGTGCGTTCGGCCTGGTTGCTCGATGCCGCCGGGGACGTCGGCAACCGTCAGCAGATCGAAGAGACTTACGCATCGTTCGCGACGGCCGTCGCACAGGTCCTCGCAGCGTTCACGGAGGCTCGCTAGTCGATGCACGGCCACCGGGTTGGCCTGGCGCTTGCGGCGCTGCTGGCACTTGTGATGCTCGCAGGCGCGCGCGGAGAAGCGCACAAGCCAATCACCTCGCCTTACACATACAACGAAGACGTTTTCCCGATTCTTCGCGAGCGATGCAGCCGATGCCATGTGCCTGGAGGCGTCGGCCCAATGTCACTCGTGACCCATCAGGACACAGTGCCATGGAGCGAGTCGATTCGCATCGAGCTCATGGCGGGGCACATGCCGCCGTGGGGGGTGGACGCGTCATCGAAGAAGCTTCGGCACTCGCAGGCTCTGACCGCTCGTGAGTTGAACGTCCTTCTGACGTGGGCTAGTGGGGGCACACCCATCGGCTCTCCCGACACGACACTCGCAACGACCGAGCTCGAGCGAGGCTGGCGGCTTGGGCTGCCAGACGCCGTGATCACGCTGCCCGAGTTCGCAATGGCTGCCGACATGCAGGAAGGTACCGCAGAGGTCACTCTTGCGGCTGGCGCAACGGAGCCTCGTTGGCTGCGCGCCGTGGATCTGTTACCAGGCACGGCGGCAATTGTTCGCAGCGCAAGGATTGTCGTGAAGTCGGCAGCATCCGAGGCACGGAACGACACAGCCGCTGAAACAGTGCTCGCCGTATGGGTACCTGGCGACGACGCGGTCGCGCTCGAGAATGGAGCGGCGTTTCGACTTCCTGCCGGGGCCGAGCTCGTGGTCTCGATGCGTTACAAGAAGACCTGGGAGTACGAACGGTCCGCGATGACCGACCAGAGCCGCATCGGTCTCTATTTCGCGCCGGCGCCCGCGAGCGCAGTGCGCGCGGTAGGGCTGACTGCCGCTTCCGCGCCCGCCGGACAAACGGTTTCGTTCAAGCACGCGATTGACGAGGACCTGAAGGCTCTGGCGATATACCCCGATGTGATGCCTGCAAATGTGAGCGCAACGGTCGACGCCGTTCGGCCAGATGGCTCCCGGGAGCAGTTGATCGCGTTTCGCACCCAGCGCGGTTGGACTCGCCGCTTCTGGTTTGCGCAACCAGTGACGCTTACCCGCGGCACGAGCATCAACATTCGCGCAACGCTGGACAGCCCGTCTCAGGCAATCTCGAACAGCACGACTGCTTCGACGCCCGCGGCGTCAACCGACATTCGCTTCACGCTCAACGTCGTCCCGGTAACACCGTAGCGCGCCGACTTCAGCCTGCGCGGCCCATCCTTTGACGCGGTGGCTAAAGCCACCGCTCTACTTAAAAAGAGCGCGAACGGCCTCGATCTGGGCGACATCCGCCGTCTCACCCAACTTCATCGGCGTGACCGAGACCCACCCATTCCCCACCGCCCAGATATCCGTTCCCTGCGGCGCGTCTCCACCTTCCTTGAACACGTTCCAATAGACCGTGCGCCCCGATGGATGCTTGGTCTCCGGGAAGCTCTCTTCGCCCCCGCGTTGCATCGCCTGCGTTGTGACCAGGTAGCCCTTGTATCCTCCCGCCGGTCTGGGCGGAACGTTCACGTTGAGAAACGTATTCGGCGGCAGGCCGTACTGCTTCACGCGACGCGCGACCCCGAGCACCTCTTCGGCGGCGCTGATGTACCTCACTCCGGGGCGCCGCTTCGGCCAGGGAGGCGGCGATTGCGGGCACGCCGTGGATCGCGGCTTCGCGGGCCGCCCCGACTGTGCCGGAGAGATATCCGGAGTAGCCAAGGTTGTACACACTGTTGATGCCCGACACCACGAGGTCTGGCCTCGGCCGGACGATGTTGCGAATGGCGACGTTCACGGTACTCGCGGGCGTGGCGGTCAGGCCGATTGCCTTGAGGCCGTTCGGCAGTGTCACATCCTCTCTGAAAATCGGCTGACTCGTCACGATGGAGTGCCCGGCACCGCTCTGATTCACCGCAGGAGCCACGATGATCACATCACCGATCGCTTGAAGGATCTGGGCCACCGCCGCGATCCCCGGGGCATTGACGCCGTCGTCGTTGCTGACAAGGATGCGGTAGGGCGGCGGCTGTGGTCGGAACTGCTGCGAGCCGGCGCTGGGAAGCTGGTACAGGGCGACGAACAGAGTCAGTACGGTGACGACGGATTTAGTCATGTGATTGGGTACGGAGGGGCGCGGCATCTCAGGAGAGCGTAGCCCAGAACGGGCGCGGGCGAGGGAGAAACTACGAACGAAAGCCGGAGGCCGAGGATGGGAAATGCGAACGCCCTGACACCACCCTGTATAGCGCCCAGCCGAACAGCGCAAAGAGCACAATTGGCAGCGCCGGGGCCAGCAGCGCGAGGAGGCCCGCGACGAGCGCACCGATGAGAACGACGCCGAGGATCAGCATCACGAACGGAGCGACCACAAGGCCGATGAGCATCCCGCCCAGTCCAAAAAGCATTTTGAAGAGCAGGCGGAATGGAAGCAGCACGAGCCACACCAACGAAACGACGGCGAAAATCGGGATGGCGACCAGGCCGCCGACGGCGAGGGCCGTGAATGCGCAGATGATGAGGAACGTCAGCATCTGAACCGTAACTACGGCCAGATGCCGACGAAGGTTCCTTCAGTATCTTTGTCTGCGAGCTTCAGGCGGAAAGAACTACCGAGGCTCGGACGACCGGGTTGTGCTTGGAACCTCGTACAGCACGAGGTTCCGGCGCACTTCCTCCATGGCCACACGCTCGGACTTGTGCGGTTGTGTCCAGTGGGTTTTCGCGCCAGGGTCGTCGTCGTTGTCGAGCCGAGGCGAAGCGCCGCGCCGCAGCTGCTTGGCACGCATCGCTGCGACGTCCACAAAAAGGAACCGGCTCTCGATCGGCGGGGCTTTTGGGCGCGGGCCGGATTCGATGATGGCGTCGCCCCCGGAATCCAGGTCGTCATTGATATCAGCCATGGCTAACCAAAAAGCCTACCATGAGAAACGGGTTCTTAGGTTCTTGGGGGCTTGGGTTCTTGGGTGCTCAACGCACCCAAGAACCCGCCGTCACTCTTACGCGGCGACTTGCACGTTGATTGTTCTGGGCTTTGACTCCTCGCGAAACGGCAGCTTCACCGTCAGCACGCCATTACGATAGTCAGCACTCACCTTCGAGGCATCCACCGTGGTCGGCAGCGTGAACGAACGGTTGAACGTGCCGTAGCGCCGCTCGTTGCGGCGGAACTGGTCCTCTGCCACGTCGCTCGGCACCTTCTTCGTCCCGCGCAACGTGAGCGTGTTGTGCTCCACGGTCACCTCGATGTCCTCGCGCGACATATCTGGCAGTTCGGCCTTGATCACGAGGTCGTGGTCGCCAGTCTCGTAGATGTCCACCGGCGGCACCCACTGGCCGGGCTTTGCCACGCTCTCATCCCAGCGATAGACGTCACCAAAGAGTCTGTGCATCTCATCCCCCAGTCTAGACAGATCGCGAAACGGATCAATACGGGTCATAGTCATGGTCTCTCCTTGCGTCTCGCTTACGCGTCGACGACTTCTCCTTCTTTCACGTCATCTCGAGCATCGGTTCCCGTGCCCTGAGACGGGCCCGACGCCTGCTGCTTGTAGAGCTGCTCTGCCATCGCGTGTGACTGCTTCTGCAGTGCCTCGCTAGCGCGGTGAATCGCTGCGACGTCGTCGCGCTGCGCGGCCTCACGCAACGCCGTGACGGCGCCTTCGACCTGCGCCACGACGGCTGCAGGCAGTCGGTCGCGACTCTCGTTCACCGTCTTCTCGACGGAATACGCGAGCGCGTCGGCCTGGTTCCGTGCCTCGATTAGATCGCGCCTCGATTTGTCCTCAGCCGAGTGCGCCTCCGCGTCCTTCACCATGCGCGAGACCTCGTCCTTGCTGAGGCCCGAGGAGCCGCTGACGGTGATCTTCTGCTCCTTGCCGGTCGCCATGTCCTTGGCCGCCACGTTCACAATCCCGTTCGCATCGATGTCGAACGAGACCTCGATTTGTGGGACACCGCGTGGAGCCGGCGGCAAGCCGACCAACTGGAAACGGCCCAGCGTGCGGTTGTCGCGCGCCATCTGCCGTTCGCCCTGCAGAATGTGAACTTCCACGCTCGTCTGGTTGTCCGTCGCCGTCGAGAACACTTCGCTCTTGCGCGTCGGAATCGTCGTATTCCTCTGGATGAGCGTCGTCATCACGCCACCGAGCGTTTCGAGACCCAGAGAGAGCGGCGTCACGTCGAGCAGGAGCACGTCCTTGACCTCGCCCTTCAACACGCCACCCTGAATCGCCGCGCCGACCGCAACGACCTCGTCCGGATTCACCCCCTTGTGCGGTTCGCGGCCGAAGTAGTCCTTCACCAACTGCTGAATCTTCGGCACGCGAGTCGATCCGCCGACCAGGACCACCTCGTCGATATCCGACGGCGAGAGACCCGCATCCGACAGCGCCTTGCCGACAGGCTCCATCGCGCGCTGCAAGAGGTCATCGACGAGCTGCTCGAACTTCGCGCGCGTCAGCTTCATCTGCAGGTGCTTGGGACCGCTCTGATCGGCGGTGATGAACGGAAGGTTGACGTCCGTTTCGGTCACGGTCGAGAGCTCCACCTTCGCCTTCTCTGCCGCTTCCTTCAACCGCTGCAAGGCCATCCGGTCCTTGCTCAGGTCCACGCCGTCGGTTTTCCGAAACTCCGCGACGATCCAGTCGATGATCCGCTGATCCAGATCGTCTCCGCCCAGATGGGTGTCGCCGTTGGTCGCCTTGACCTCGACAACGCCGTCGCCCACCTCGAGGATCGAGATGTCGAACGTGCCGCCGCCGAAGTCGTACACGGCGATGGTTTCGTCCTTCTTCTTGTCGAGGCCGTAGGCGAGCGCGGCCGCAGTCGGCTCGTTGACGATGCGGAGAACGTTGAGACCGGCGATGCTGCCGGCATCCTTGGTGGCCTGGCGCTGCGCATCATTGAAATACGCGGGAACCGTGATGACGGCGTCGGTCACCTTCTCGCCGAGAAAGTCTTCTGCAGCGGTCTTGAGCTTCTGCAGGATCATCGCGGAGATCTCGGGCGGCGAGTACTTCTTCCCGCGCACTTCGACCCACGCGTCCCCGTTGTCCGCCTTCACGACGTGATACGGCACGCGGGCGGCTTCCGCCGTCACCTCACCGTGCTTCCGTCCCATGAACCGCTTGATCGAGAAGACCGTGTTCTCGGGGTTGGTGACAGCCTGTCGCTTGGCGACCTGACCCACCGGCCGATCGCCGTCTTTGGCGAACCCCACGACCGACGGAGTCGTCCGTCCCCCCTCTTGATTCACGAGAACCGCCGGCTCCCCGGCTTCCATCACGGCCACAACCGAGTTGGTCGTACCAAGGTCGATTCCAATCACTTTGCTCATATTCAGGCTCCGATCCGTGGCTGGAGTCTTCTTGAATTCCAGCGCTTGACGAATAATAAAGCATAGATGATTGTGTGTCAAGCATATTATCTTAGTGTTTACAACTCATATAGTGAGTAGGGGGAAGGGGAGGGGCGGTCACAGGGACTGTTCCCCGCGACAGCCCTTTCCCCTGCCCCCTTTCCCCTGCCCCCTTCCCCCTCGCTCCCTTGTGAGATCATCAGACCCACCTTGCCCCACTTCCCCTTCGTTCCCTCTGGTGAGTCCCGAGAGCTCGCCGAAGACATCCACGAGCTGTTCGACGATCTGGCGGCCAACCTTCACCCCGACCAGCGCGCCGCCTCCGGCGAATGCCGACCAGCGCTCGACGTCTTCGAGAATTCCGACAACGTTGAGATCGTCATGGATCTGTGTGGCATCCGTGCCGAGGCGGTGCGGATTCTTTTTCGCGCCGGTGTCGTAGTCGTTGTCGGCGAGAAGGCGCCGAGTCGGGTGACGTCGGACCAGACGTTCCACCTCGTCGAGCGTGAATTCGGGCGCTTTTCGCGCGCGGTGCGCGTCGCCGGCGCCTTTGACGTCACGAGTGCGCATGCGACGCTGCAGAACGGCGAGCTCATCATCGTTCTACCAAAACTTCTCGACAGGCGCGGCCGCGCGTATCACGTTCAAGTCGCCTCGGGTCAACAGTCGGCATGAGGATCCTCTTCATTGGCGACATCGTCGGGCGTCCTGGACGCGAGTTGATTCGGAAGGGCTTGCGCGGTCTCGTGGAGCACTACAGTGTTGACTTTGTCATCGCGAATGCGGAGAACTCCGCGGCGGGGTTTGGCATCACGAAAGACATCGGCGACACGATCCTCGAGTGGGGTGTGGACGTGATGACGTCCGGCAATCACGTTTGGGACAAGAGAGAGGCGATCGACTACATCGCGTCGGAACCGCGACTCCTCCGGCCCGCGAACTATCCGGCCGGCGTTCCCGGCCGTGGCTCCTATGTGGCCCAGTCGGGCGATGGCCGCGCCGTAGGCGTTATCAATGCAATGGGCCGGGTTTTCATGCTGAATATCGACGACCCATTCGCAGTTGTGCTGCGCGAGATTGAGGCGATCCGCCACCGAACGCGCGTCATCATCGTGGACTTCCACGCCGAGGCGACGAGCGAAAAGATCGCCATGGGGTGGCACCTCGATGGCAAAGTGACGTTGGTCGTTGGCACCCACACTCACGTCCAAACTGCCGACGAGCAGATTCTCCCGAAGGGCACGGCGTACCTCACCGACGCCGGCATGACCGGACCGCACGACTCGATCATCGGCATGGAGAAGGAACCCTCGCTCGCTCGCTTCCTCACCGCCATGCCGTCGAAGTTCGAGCCAGCGACCGGAAATCCTCGACTGAACGGCGTCATGGTCGACGCGGATGAAAAGACGGGGCGTGCGGCCGGAATCACTCGCATCAGCTATTCCGAGAGTGACCTCCTGAAGCTCGGGTCAGCCGTGGAAACAGGCCACGCTGCGCGATGACCACGCTGTTTGACCTTCCGTTCGAAGAGCCCGAACCCGAGAGCGAACAGCCTGCCGGGCCACGTGCGCGACGAATTCTCTCGGTCTCGGAGCTCACTGGCCACATTCGCGCCCTCCTCGAGGAAGCCTTTTTCGAAATCTGGGTGGAGGGCGAACTATCGAACTGTCGCGTCTGGAATACCGGCCACATGTATTTCACGCTCAAGGACGCCGGGGCGCAGATCAAAGGTGTGATGTTTCGCTCTTCGCTGCGCCTCCTGCGCTTCAAGCCGCAGGATGGCCTACGGGTGGTCGCGCGCGCTCGCGTCAGCGTGTACGACCCGAAGGGCGAGTATCAGATCATCTGCGAGCATCTCGAGCCGGAGGGTCTAGGGGCGCTGCAGCTTGCCTTCGATCAGGTCAAGCAGCGTCTGGCTGCCGAAGGGCTCTTCGACGCTCGGCGCAAGCGTTCACTCCCGGTGCTTCCCCGAAAGATTGGTGTCGTGACGTCTCTCGACGGGGCAGCGGTGCGGGACATCATCAAAGTCCTGCGACGACGGTACGTGAACGCGCATATCGTGATCCGGCCGACGCGCGTGCAAGGCGAGGGCGCCGCACTCGATATCGCCAGGGGGCTCGCCGCGATCGGCAAGGTCCCAGGTGTGGACGTGGTGATCGTTGGGCGCGGCGGGGGATCGATCGAAGACCTTTGGGCGTTCAATGAGGAAGTCGTGGCCAGGGCGATCGCCGGGTGCCCGGTCCCAACCATCTCGGCGATCGGACACGAGACCGACGTCACGGTCGCCGACTTTGTATCGGACTTGCGCGCACCCACCCCGTCCGCTGCTGCGGAGATGGTGGTATCGCGCAAAGACGAGGTTTCCGCGCGGATCGATCGGCTCTCCCATCGCCGAGACACGGCGATGGCGTCGCGTGTCCATCGACTCGAGGCGCGCGTGCGCAGTTTGGAAGCGCGGCCGGGCTACGCCGGCGTGCGGGGCCGGGTCGCCATGCGTGGACGCCATGCAGCGGACCTCACCCATGAGTTGCGACGGGCCTTGCGCACACACCTCTCGCGCCGGGAGCGCTCGTATCAGTCGCTGCGCTTGTCGCTCGAGACGTTCGACCTCCGCCGCCGGCTTGGCAGAATCCACACGAAGCTTGTCGCGGCAGACGCGGGGCTGAGCGCAGCGATCACCCGCCGGCGCCATGTGCTCGATGCACAACTCGGGACTGCGGCCGCTCGACTCGGCAGCCTCAGTCCACTTGCGGTACTCGCGCGCGGCTATGCCGTCTGTTGGAATACCGACCGAACGGCTGTCCTCCGCGATGCCTCGAAGGTGACCGTCGGCGAGCCCGTCCGCGTCACATTGGAGCACGGCGAACTGAGGTGCGAGGTCACGGAGCGGAGTGAATAGGCGAGACACTTCCAACTCCCCAACGTACCTACTGCATACTGTCTACTGCTGACGCGCGCCGCTGACTGACATGGATCCAACCATCAAGGACTTCGAAGCCGCCATCGCTGAGCTCGAGACGATCGTCAAAAAACTCGAAGAGGGCGACTTGGCCCTTGAAGCGTCGCTGCAGCTGTACGAACGTGGCGTGCACCTCTCGCGGTTCTGTCACACGCGCCTTGAAGAAGCGGAGCGCCGCATCGAGGTGCTGAACGAACGAGGTCAGCTCCGGCCCGCGCCAGACTCTCTCGGCGCCGACGAGGAAGGCGGCGCTGGCGGCGACCGATGAGGGCTGCGGACGCCATCGCGGAGTACGTACGGGCTCGTCGCGCCGAGATCGAACAGGCTCTCGACACCTTCTTCCCGTACCGCCCGAGTGCCCCAGCCAGGTCGCCGACGCCATGAAATACAGCCTGACGGCCGGCGGCAAGCGCGTGCGCCCGATCCTGTGCCTCGCCAGCGCGGAAGCAGTAGGCGGCGACCCTACCGTGGCGATGCCAACCGCGTGCGCCATCGAACTCATCCACACATACTCGCTCATCCACGACGACCTGCCGGCGATGGACAACGACTCCATGAGACGCGGCCGACCGACTCTCCATGTCGTCGCGGGCGAGGGCATGGCTATTCTTGCCGGTGACGGCTTGCTGACCGAAGCGTTCAACCTGCTCGCGCGGCTCCCTCTTGGCGGCTCCCCGGATCTCGCCGCCCGAAAACTACGCGTCATCGAGACTGTGGCGTCCGCGGCTGGACCGATCGGCATGGTGGGCGGACAGGCCATCGACCTGGCCTGTGTGGCGCCGAATCGCACCGGCACCGCGTGGCCTCCTCTCGATGAACACGGCCTCGCGACGATGCATGCGAAGAAGACGGGTGCGTTGATTCGCGCCTCTGCGGTAGCGGGGGCGATCATGGGTGGCGGCGACGACCGGCAGATCGACGCGATCGATCGCGTCGCGGCGGAGCTCGGGTTGGCTTTCCAAATCGTGGACGACATTCTCGACGTCGAAGGCGCCTCGGCGGATCTTGGAAAGACGCCTGGAAAGGATGCCGCCGCTGGCAAGCCCACGTATCCAGCGCTCTATGGCCTCGAGACGTCGCGCCGCATGGCGAACGAGTGCCTCGACCGCGCTGAATCGATTCTTCGGAGCGCCGGACTGGCCGAGTCTCGACTGCTCGGCATCGGACAGTGGATTGTGAGGCGATCGAACTAGTGGGCCGTCAGCAGCGTGCGGTAGATCCCTGCTCAAGCCAGAAGCCGCTGGCGTAATGTCCAAAGTGCGACTCGATCAGCTCGTCGTCGAGCGTGGACTCGCGCCCTCGCGAGAGCGAGCGCGCGCACTGATTCTTGCGGCGCAGGTGGCCGTCGAAGGTGAGCCGCTGACCAAAGCCGGTGCCCAGGTCGACCCTACCGTCCATCTCAGCTTGATTGTTCCGGACCATCCATACGTGGGCCGCGGCGGGCTCAAGCTTGCGCACGCGCTCGACGCATTTCGGATCGATGTGGCGGGGCGCGAGGCGCTCGACATCGGTGCCTCCACAGGAGGCTTCACGGATGTGTTGCTGAAACGCGGCGCAACGCGCGTCGTGGCGCTCGATGTCGGCCACGGGCAGCTCGATTGGGGCCTTCGCACGGATCCGCGGGTTGTCGTCATCGAGCACCACAACGCGCGTCGCCTGACCCTCGACGATCTGCCGGGCTCGGTGGACATCGTCGTCATCGACGTGTCCTTCATTTCCCTGCGCCAGATTCTGCCCAACGTGCCTCCCCTTCTGAAACCCGGCGCCGATGTAGTGGCGCTCGTGAAGCCGCAGTTCGAGGCCGGACGCACCGAGGTCCGCAAGGGCGTGATTCGCGATCCGGAGGTCCACTCGCGCGTCGTGGACGAGGTGGCCTCGGCGGCCGCTGAGGTAGGATTGACCCGCGTGGCCTCGACTCCTTCCCCCATCACCGGACAGAAAGGCAACGTCGAGTTTCTGGTCCACCTTCGCTGATGCCTTCCGACACAATCGCCCGCGTCGGCGTCGTGGCCAAGGCCGGCCTGCGCGCCGCAACCGATCATCTGGAGCGGCTTGCAACGTGGCTGCGCGACCGAGACATCGAGGCGGTCTACGACGCCGAGACTGCGGCGCTGGCCGGCGCAGCGCCCGAAACGATCGTCCGCTCTCGTGACGACCTGCCCAAGGAGGTCGACCTGGTGATCGTGCTCGGGGGCGATGGCACACTCCTCAGCATGGGGACCCGCATCGCGGAGGCGGGACGAGACATCCCTATCCTCGGCGTCAATTTCGGTAGCCTGGGATTCCTGACCGAGACGCGTATCGACGAGCTCTACACGTCGCTCGAGAATGTCATCCGCGGGACTGCGGCCTACGACGAACGTGTGATGCTCGCAGCAGACGCGTATCGGAATGGCGAGCACTTCGATTCCCGCATCGTCTTGAACGACGTGGTGTTCACCAAGGCTGCGCTGTCGCGGATGATCGAGCTGTCCGTGTCGGTGGGCAACAACCTCGTCACAAAGGTCAAGGCCGACGGCCTCATCGTCGCGAGCGCCACCGGGTCGACGGCCTATAACCTGGCGGCCGGCGGCCCGATCGTGCATCCACGCGTCGACGCGCTCGTGCTGACCCCGATCGCCCCTCACACACTCACCAACCGTCCGGTCGTGATCCCCGGCAGCGAGGTCATCGAAGTGCGGGCGCAGATTCACGATGCCGTCGACGACATCTTCGTGACCTACGACGGCCAGTCTGGCTATCCCCTTCAGCAGAGTGACGCCGTTCGCATCCGTAAGTCGGAGAGAACTCTGCGGCTCGTCAAAGCACCCTCACGTAGCTATTTCGAGCTGTTGCGAGAAAAGCTCAAGTGGGGGGAGAGAGGGGAAAGGGAGTAGGGGGAAGACCAACCTCCTCTGCATCTGCTACTAGAACGGCCGCTTCCTCCTCGTTGACAATGTCTATCCTCCGTCCCAGCTCCACCTGCGTCTGCAGCTCGTTGTTCGAGCCGTTTGAGATCCGCAAGAAGACTTCTGCCAAACGAGAAGGTCGCGGAAGGATGTAATCTTTGTTACCACATGCGTGAACGCATGCACCTTGCCGCGCGCAAAGCGTTGACCCTCAACATGGCCGGACCTCTTCATTGCAGTTGCCGCGTACGACGACGCGGCCTGAAGGAGCAGGAACTGCCTGTATCCTGAGTTCCCCTCGCCCCTTCCCCCTTGCCCCCTTCCCCCTTCTCCCTCTCTCGTCACTGCGCCTTCCTCCGCGCGATTAATGTGGGTGGGCACGTCGTCAAGATGGCAGACCTGCGGTGGATATTCGAATCGGTCGGCCTCACGAAAGCCGAGACGCACATCGCCAGCGGCAACGTCGTCTTCGACGCGTCGAAGAAGGATGAGCGATCGCTGGAGAAGACACTCGAAGCCGCCCTTTTCAAGGCGCTCGGCTATCGCGCCGCGACCTTTGTGAGATCGGTGAAGGATATCGGGGAAATCGTGCGTCACCCGCTGATTGCATCAGAAGTGGAACCGGGGGTAACGCGGTACGTCGGATTCACACGAAACGAACCATCCCCATCGGACCGACGGAAGCTCCTCTCTCTGACGAATGAGATCAACGATTTCGAGGTCTCCAAGCGAGAAGTCATCTGGACATGCCGAGCTCGCTTCAGCGAGGCCGGCTTGTCGGGCGCGGTACTAGAGAAAACGCTCGGAACCGAAGCCACGTTTCGCAACGCCACAACCGTCCGCGCCATCGCGAGGAAATACTTCTCCCTCGCCTGATCGCCGACACAGCTGCCTGAGACAGCCCTCGCCCCCTTGCCCCCGCGCCCGCTTGCCCCCTTCCCCCTCGCCCCCTGACAATAGGTCACGCAAAGGAGCCGACGATGACGTATCGCAAAGGTCTTTTCCTGTTCGCTGTGCTTTTCGCAACGACGGTGCTCACGCCTTTGGCACAGAGCCGACGCGAGCCGGTAAAGAGTCTGAGGCTGTACATCTTTGAGAACGGCGCCATCAAGGGCCTGGATCCGAAACTGTTCGGCTTCACGAAGGAAGAACTGAAAGAAGTCGACTTCGTGAACATCTCTTACTTGATCGCGCACCCGAGGGGCACGCTCCAGTTCGACTCGGGCGCGGTTGCCGACAGCCACTTCAAGGGTGGAAACCCCGTCACCGAAGGCATCATGTCCGCGACCAAGCCGCTGAGACCTCAGATGGTGGCGGCCGGGTACACGCCATCCGACGTTACGTATTTCGCGGCTTCTCACTACCACTCCGACCACATGGCCAATGCTAACGATTTTGCCGGTGCCACGTGGATCGTGCAGAAGGCGGAGCGCGATTGGATGTTCTCGGAGAAGCCGCAAGGCATCATCAAGCCAGAAGACTACGCCGCGCTCAAGAGTGCGAAAACCAAGCTTCTGAACAACGAAGACTTTGACGTCTTCGGAGACGGCACCGTCATCATCAAATCAGCGCCGGGGCACACGCCGGGCCACCAAGTGTTGTTCGTGAAGCTTCCCAAGACGGGCCCTGTCATTCTTGCGGGCGACCTTTACCACTACCCCGAAGAGATCACGACGGGAAGGATCCCGACGTTCGAGTTCAACGCCGAGATGTCCAAAGCATCGCGCTCGAAGATTCAGGCGTTCATGAAGGAGACGGGCGCGAAGCTCTGGATCGAACACGACATCGCGACGCACGCGAAGCTGCCAAAGGCGCCCGGCTATATTGAATAGGGGCTAGGGGGAAGGGGGCTAGGGGGAAGGGGGAAGGGCTGTCTCAGGACTTAGGCTTGCCCCCTGGGGCAGCCTCTCCCCCTTGCCCCCTTCCCCCTTGCCCCCTTTGCCCTTGCCCCCTTCCCCCTGCCCCCTGACTCTGTCTTTGCTGCCTGAAGTACTGAACCTGATACTGGTTGACGTTGCGGTTGTGCTCCTGCAGCGTTTCGGCAAAGACGTGGGACCCGTCGTTGCGGCTGACGAAATATAGATACTTCACCTGCGCCGGCGCGAGCACCGCGTCGATTGACGCTTTGCCCGGGGCCGCGATCGGGCCAGGCGGGAGGCCTGGGTACCGGTACGTGTTGTAAGGCGAATTGAACGAGAGGTCCGCGCGGCGCAGGTTCCCGTCGTACTTCTTTGCTTTCTGCAATGCGTAGACAACGGTTGGATCGGCCTGCATCGGCATGCGGATCTTCATGCGGTTGCGGTAAACGGCGGCCACAAGTGGACGCTCGTCCGGCCTCGCGGTTTCCTTTTCGACGAGCGATGCCAGCGTCATGACTTCTCGGGTGCTCAGCCCCTCTTCCTTCGCACGCCGCTGAAGTTCGTCTGAGTAGACGGCGCGGAAGCGCTCGATCATCATCATGACCAGCTCGGTTGCAGGTGTCGCTCGAGGCACAGCGTAGGTCTCTGGAAACAGATAGCCCTCAAGGTCCGACGCCCGAGGATCCAGATCCACGATTGACATTCGGTCGCGTGCAGCCGCCTCGAAGTCGCGCGCAGCGCCAAACCCGCGCATCTCATAGATCGCCGCCAGCTCGGGGATGGTGAGCCCTTCAGGAAATGTGATGCGCCGTGCGTACACGTCTCCGCGCGCCAATTTGTCGACGACCTCCATCGGCGTCATCGGCTCTGTGAAGAGGTATTCCCCCGCCTTCAGGCTGCGTGAGCGGCCTGTCAGTGCGACCGCCACTCGAAACGTAACAGCGTCCGAGACGACGCCGGCGTCGGCCAGGCGCCCCGCGATTGCCGTTGTCGTCGCGCCCGGTGAAATGTCTACGATCTGTTCGGCGTCCACATAACCCTTGAACGGTTCGTGCACACGATTCCACGCGGTTCGGCCCGCGAGACCCACGACCACAACCACGAACAGGCCGACAAGGAACAGCCACTTGAACAGAGTGCGCATCAGTCTGTGAGATCGTCGTCCAACACGACGGGACGATCGTGTGGACGGGCGTCCAGATAGTCTTGCAGAATAATGGCCGCCGCGGCAGCGTCGAGTCGCTTCTTCCGAACGCGCCAGTCCTTCTCGTGTTCGGCGAGCCGGCTATCCGCCTCGTGGCTGCTCAACCGCTCGTCTTGAAGAACGACGCGCAACCCGACACGCGCTCCGAGCTGCGCAGCGAACTTTTCGATTCGCGACGTGATGGTGGTCGGTGATCCGTCCAGCCGGCGCGGCCGACCGACGACGATCGTGTCAACCCCGTCTTCTTCGGAGGCCAACCGGGCGATCTCGACGGCCGTGTTCTCGAGGGCCTGGTTGTTGAGGGCCGGCGCCGACAACACGCCGACGGGGCGGGCCAGTGTGCACGTAGCGTCGCTGATGGCAACCCCGATACGGCGCTCTCCCACGTCCAACCCTACGGCACGCATACCTCTATACTAGGGCCGGATTCGGCTGGGACTGCAGGGCGGAGCCCGATCAGCAATGTCGGGCGACCGCAGCGGGCGACAAAGCCCCATAGAACGCAGAGACTGAAAAAACGCTGTAGGGCCGATAAGGCGAGTAGAGGTACAGAAACGAGTGACGCGCGTTAGGTTTTCGTACGTGGTGGCGCTGATCGTATTGGCCCCCCACCTGCCCCATGCGCCCCACCTGTCCGACCTGCCCTTCTCGTCCCTGTTGGCGGCGCAACAGCCCGATGCCCTTGCCCGTCAGGTGAATGACCGGATGCTTGCGTTGCAACGAGAGGCGCAGCGGCTGGCGACACAGTCGGGGACGCTCGTCGGCCAGGTGCGCAAGCTCGAGATCGAACGCGATATCCGCATCGAGCAGGCCAAACAGGCCGAGGCTGTAGTCGCCGCCGCCAAGCTAGATCTGCAAGTCATCAGCGATCGGTTGGTAGCGGTCGAGCAACACAGGGCCACTGAACTCCCCGATCTCAAGAACCAACTCGTGGACATCTACAAACGGGGGCGAACCGGCTACCTCCGGCTGCTGCTCAGGGCCAGCGACGTGCGCGAGTTTGCCCGCGCGAGCCGTGCTGTGGCCGCGCTCGCCGAGCGCGATGAACGCCTGGTCGCCGACCACAAGCGGACGGTTGTCGAGCTTCGGGCTGAGCGCACCGCGCTCGAACTGAAGATGCGCGACCTTCGTGCGCAAGAGGTCCACGCTCGCGAGGCGCGTGCCCTGGCCGAGCGTGCCGTGGGTGCGCGCTCGGCTCTCATCGAGCAGATCGATTCCCGTCGCGACCTCGCTGCCCAGTACATCGGCGAGCTACAGGTGGCCCACGAACGCATCGAGCAACAAGTCGCCGCTTTGGCCGCGGGCCGCGCGGCCGAACCTGTCACGATTCCGATCGCCCCGTTTCGGGGGACCCTCGAGTGGCCCGTCAGCGGAAGCCTCATCGGTCGGTTCGGGCAGCCCTCGGGCCGAACCGGCGGATCTCTGGTTCGAAACGGTATCGAAATCGCCGCGCCGGAGGGCACGCAGCTCCGCGCCGTCCACCCGGGCACCGTGAGCTACGCCGAAGGGTTCACCGGTTTGGGCACCGTCGTCATTGTTGACCACGGCGCCAACAATTCTTCGGTCTACGGCTACCTGTCATCCCTCGACGTCCAACGAGGTGACAGCGTCGCGGCCGGCGCCGAGATTGGCCGGGTCGGCTCCTCGCCGACCGGCGCCCCCGCCCTTTACTTTGAGATGCGGATCGACGGGCGTTTCGTCGATCCCGTACAATGGTTAAGGCCACGTTAGTCAACTCCCCTCGCCCAAGAAAGCCCAACGCCCAGGGTTCGAGCCGGGACGATTGGGAGTTGGGAGTTGGGGATTGGGAGTTTATTGATGACATCTCGCACTCGACTCTGGGTCCTCGCGATATCGACTCCGGTGATTGCCTTTACCATCATTGGCGGCTACCTCGGACAGGTCTGGGCTCGGGACGACACGTTCCAGCACCTTCGGATCTTCGAGGACGTCGTGTCGCTCGTGCTGACCAACTACGTCGAGGAGGTTGACGTTCGCCAGGCGATGCGGGGGGCGATGAAAGGGCTGGCTGACGGCCTCGATCCCGACAGCGCCTACCTCCCGCCCGATCTCGTCAAGGCAGTCGAGTCGAACTCGAGCGCGGGTCCAGCGGACGTGGGCGTCGAGCTGATCCGTCAGTACTACCTCAGGGTCGTTTCCGCACGAGACGGGTCGCCGGCCGCCAGGGCCGGGCTGCGGACCGGAGACTTCATTCGAGCAATAGACAACCGACCCACTCGAGACATGTCGGTCATCGAAGGTGCCCGCCTGCTCCAAGGCGCCCAAGGCAGCAAAGTGGCGCTGCTGGTCCTCCGTGGCAACGCGGCCGATCCCCACGAGGTGACCCTTGTGCGCGAGCGCGCCACCAGCCCCGATCTCACGTCGAAAATGGCCAACGCCACAACGGGTTACATCCGCGTCGTCGAGTTCACCAATAGCACGCCGACACGCTTGAAGCAGTCGTTTGACGCGCTGACCAAGACCGGCGCCTCGAAATTCATCGTAGACCTGCGCGGCACGGCACGCGGCGATCTGGACGACGGGTTGGCAACGGCGCGGCTATTCGTCAAGTCGGGCACGCTGACTGTCCGCCAGATGAAGGACACGAAGGATGTTATCGCCGCGTCTGAAACCGACGCGGTGATCGCCGCTCCGGTCGAGCTCTTGGTCAGTCAAGGGACCGCCGGAGCCGCCGAAGTATTCGCCGCGGCTCTCGACGGGAACGACCGGACGGAGCTTGTTGGCGAGCGCACGCTCGGGCGCGCCGCGCGTCAGCGTCTCGTGAAACTCCCGGATGGGAGCGCCTTGCTGCTCTCGAACGTACGCTATCTCACACCAAAAAACGCTCCCATTCACGAAAAGGGTTTGCCTCCCGACATCGAAGTGGAGGAGCCCGACGTCGAGTTTGGAAGCGGGCCGCCTCCGGGCGACGCCGTGCTCGACAAAGCGATCGAGCGTCTCGCCGAGAAGAAAGCCGCTTGATCGCGGTTGATTGATCGCCCGCGAAGGCCCGAAAAATCGTCGTTTCCTGTTGACACGTGATCTCGCGTCGCGTATAAAACCGCACGCGGGCTCAGTCGTGTCGCGCGTCCTCTCAGCTCACCTTCCCGCAAGTCGCGCACATAGCAAGGAGATCTCATGAACAAATCGGAATTGATTGGAAAGATCGCCAAGGACACGGGTTCGTCCAAGGCCTCTGCGTCAGCAGCGCTCGCGTCGCTCATTGATGGCATCACAAAGTCACTGAAGAAAGGCAATCCGATCACCTTCGTTGGATTCGGCACGTTCAAGACCGCACAGCGGAAAGCACGCACGGCACGCAATCCGCAAACGGGGGCCAGCATCAAGATTCCCAAGCGCCGTGTCGTCCGCTTCTCCGCGGGCAAAGCACTGAAAAACGCGGTCCGATAGAAGGACCTCCCCAAGATCAGAGGCGGACCGCGCGGTCCGCCTCCTTCCAAGCTCCCTTCCCCTTCTCGCTTCCCCCTGCCCCCTTCTCCCCTGCCCTCCCTTGCTCCCTTCTCCTTGCCCTTCCCCCTTCCCCCTAACCCTTTGCGGTTGTTATACTGACCGTTCGGTTTAAAGCCCGATTTCGCAACAGATAGGCGCGTAGCTCAGTTGGTTAGAGCGCCTCCCTGACACGGAGGAGGTCAGTGGTTCGAGTCCACCCGCGCCTACCATTCGACTCGGACCGCGCGCTCGCGCGGACCTCGCTCATGGCAAGCCGAGTCGAATGTCCTGAGCGAACGCAGTGAGCCGAAGGGCACTGAACGATTGAGCAGTCGTCCGCGATCTTCATGAACGAGATCACAGTCACACTACCCGACGGATCCAACCGTCGTGTGCCCGCGGGTTCGCCGGCGCGCGACGTTGCGGCGTCGATCTCTCCCCGGCTTGCCGAGGCCGCGCTCGCGGCGGTCGTTGGCGATCGGCTCGTGGATCTCTCGTACCCGCTGACCGAGGACACCTCGGTTCGCATCGTCACCAACAAGAGTGCTGAAGCCCTGCTCCTCTATCGCCACAGCACAGCACATCTGCTCGCAGCCGCGGTGACGAACCTTTTTCAAGGCGTCCAGTGCGGCATTGGGCCACCGACCGAGGAGGGTTTCTTCTACGACTTCGTCGTGCCGCGCCCGTTCGTGCCCGAGGATCTCGAGGCTATCGAAGCGAAGATGCGCGACCTGGCCCAGCAAGATCTGCCCTACGAGCGTCAGATGTGGCCGCGAGAGGAAGCCAAGCGATTCTTCGGCAGCCGGGGCGAGTCACTGAAGGTGCAGCTCATCGAAGAGAAGACGGAGGGCCAGTCCGAAGTTTCCTGCTACACCATCAAGGACCGCGACACGTTCGTGGACTTCTGTGTCGGGCCGCATGTCCCATCCAGCGGGAAGCTCAAGGCGTTCAAGCTGCTCAGCACGTCGAACGCCTACTGGAAGGGCGATGCGCGCAATCAACCCATGCAGCGCGTGTACGGGACGGCGTTCTTCTCCGACAAGGAGTTGAAAGAGTACCTACACCGCATCGAGGAGGCAAAGGCCCGCGACCACCGGAAGATCGGCCGCGATCAGAAGCTCTTCATGTTCCACCCGTGGGCGCCGGGGGCCACGTTCTGGCTCCCGAAGGGCACGGTCCTCTACAACACGCTCGGCAATTACATGCGGGGTGTCGTCATATCGGCCGGCTACACGGAGGTCAAGGCACCGATCATCTTTAACAAATCTCTGTGGGAAACCTCTGGGCACTGGCAACACTACCGTCAGAACATGTTCATCGTCGATTCCGAGGATGAACAAATGGGCCTGAAGGCAATGAACTGCCCCGGGCACATGCTCATGTTCGCGAGCGAGGTCCGCAGCTACCGGGACCTGCCGATCCGGTATCACGAGCAGACACCGCTCCACCGCAACGAGGCTTCGGGCGTGCTCTCGGGTCTGACCCGCGTCCGTCAGTTCTCGCAAGACGATGGCCATGCCTTCGTGACGGAGTCGCAGATCGGGGAAGAAGTGGAGCGCGCACTACGACTGGTGCAAAAGGTCTACGCCGACTTCGGTCTGCGCTACGAAGTGAAGCTCTCGACGAGACCGCAGGAGTTCCTGGGTGAGGCGGCGACCTGGGACCACGCGGAAGTATCTCTGAAGAAGGCTCTGGAGGCTGCGGCGCAGGTTTACACGATCAATGAAGGCGACGGGGCCTTCTACGGTCCGAAGATCGACTTCGACGTCACCGACGCCATTGGGCGCAAGTGGCAGTGCGCCACGATTCAGCTCGACTATCAGATCCCGCAGCGATTCGACCTCAAGTACGTGGGTGCCGACAACGCCGAGCATCGGCCGGTGGTCATTCATCGTGCAATTTTCGGCAGCTTCGAGCGCTTCGTGGCGCTCCTTATCGAGCATTTCGCCGGCGCCTGGCCGCTCTGGCTGGCGCCCGTACAGGTAGTGGTCCTCCCTATTTCGGACCGTCACCTCGAATACGCAGGGCGAGTTCGGGACCAACTTGGGGCAGCGGGCCTAAGGGTAGACCTGGATGACCGCCAGGAGAAGATTGGCTATAAGATCCGTGAAGCCCAGTTGCAGAAGATTCCCTATATGCTCGTGACCGGTGACCGCGAGGCAGCCGAGGGTGGCGTGGCGGTCCGGAGCCGCACCGGTGGGGATTTGGGCGCACGGCCAGTGGCGGAGTTTCTGACCGCGGCGCTCGAGGAAATCGCGCGCAAGGAAGTCGGCTCAAGGCCTACGGCTTAAGGCTCAGGACACGAGGTCCTGCCTTGAGCCCTAAGTCGTGAGCCCTGAGCCTTAGGAGGATTTATCGCTTTCGATCGTTCGCCCCGACGTGATGACCGTGTTCGAACCAACGAACGAATCCGTGTTCGAGAAATCCGAGTCATCGATGAGACTGGACAGCAACTCGGGATCATGCCGCCGCCGCAGGCGCTGGCGATCGCCCGTCAGAAGGGACTCGACCTGGTTGAGATCTCTCCGACGGCCGTACCCCCTGTCTGTCGAATCATGGACTTCGGTAAGTATCAGTACCAGGAGCAGAAGCGAACGCGGGAGTCCAAGAAGAATCAGCGAGTGATCTTGGTCAAGGAGATCAAGTTTCGACCCAAGGTCGACGAGCACGACTACCAGTTCAAGAAGAAGCATATCGAGCGTTTCCTGGCTGACGGAGACAAGGTCAAAGCCACAATCTTCTTCCGCGGTCGAGAAATGGCGCATCCGGAGATCGGACGGCGCATCCTGGAACGGCTGCTCGGGGAACTGGCGGACGTCGCCATTGCCGAGACCAACCCGCGGCAGGAAGGCAACCAGATGCACGTGATCCTCGGCCAGCGTGCGGGACGCAAGAGCGCGCCGAAGTCGAAGCCGCAAGAAGCCATGGCCGAAGAAGAGGCCGCAACGACGGAAGAATAGATGCCAAAACTCAAGACGCACCGGGGCGCGGCCAAGCGCTTCAAGAAGACAGGAACGGGAAAGATCGTTCGGGCGAGCGCCTTCAAGCGCCACATCCTGACCAGCAAGACGACGAAGTCGAAACGCCACATGCGCGGCACGCGCGTGGTGGCCGATCAGGATGCCCCGAAGCTGCGCAGGATGTTGCCCTACAAGTGATTCGTAGGGCACAGGTCAAAGGGCAATAGGCAGAGGTGAGGTGTAGGTAGGGCAATGCCAAGAGTGAAACGTGGGACGGTCCGCCGAGCGAAACGAAAGAAACTGCTCGCTCGTGCGAAGGGTTTTTATCAGACTAAGAGCAAGCTGTATCGCTCGGCGAAAGAGTCGGTCGACACGGCGGCAAAGTACGCGTACGTCGGCCGCAAGAACAAGAAACGTGAATACCGCAGGCTTTGGGTGGTCCGGATCAACGCCGCGGCCCGCCAGAACGGCTTGACGTACTCGCAGCTCATACGCGGCCTGAAGGTGGCGGGCATCACGCTCGATCGGAAGATGCTGGCCGACATGGCCGTCACGCAGGCGGCGGCGTTCGCCAAGGTTGCCTCGCAGGCCAAGTCGGCGCTCCCCGCCGAGGCGCGCACCTAGCACACCAGAAGCGTGTCAGAGATCGACGCGCTTCGAGCGCAGTTCCGCACTCGGTTGTCGGAGACGGCAACCGAAGCCGGCCTCAAGGCGCTCTACGACGAGTTTCTTAGCCGCAAGGCTGGAGTCGTGACGGGCCTCATGAAGACGCTCGGCACGCTGCCGCCCGACGAGCGACGGTCTTTCGGCGCCCTCGTCAACGAACTCAAGACCGAGATCGAGACAACCGTCGAAGAGAAGCGCGTGGCGCTGGAGGCCTCCCGGCCTCCGGTCGGCGCTGTGGATGTCACGCTGCCTGGCCGTGAGCGCCCCGCCGGCCGCATTCATCCGCTGATGCGCGTCCGGCAACAGGTCGAGGACGTCTTCACGGCCATGGGCTACGAGATTCTCGAAGGCCCAGAGGTCGAAGACGACTTCCACAACTTCGAAGCCCTCAACATGCCGCCGGATCACCCTGCCCGCGACATGCAAGACACACTGTATCTTGGCGCACCCATCGTCGGCGGCACGTGGGGCGCCCACAGAGGGCGACTTCCAGACGCCCAGGTACGCGCGGCCACGCTTCTCCGCACGCACACGTCGGCGATGCAAATCCGGTACATGAAGACCTACAAGCCGCCCGTGCGGATCATCGTGCCCGGACGTGTGTACCGTCGAGACAATCTGGACCTCACGCATACACCGATGTTCCAGCAGTTCGAAGGGCTCGTCGTCGGCGAACGAATCTCCCTCGCCGATCTGAAGGGCACGTTTCAGGCGATGCTCACAGCGCTCTTCGGCGACGTGCGAGTACGCCTGCGACCAAGCTTCTTCCCCTACACTGAGCCCAGCGCCGAAGTGGACATGAGCTGCCAGGGCTGCGGCGGCTCGGGCTGCAGCGTGTGCAAGCAGACCGGCTGGGTCGAAATCCTCGGCAGTGGGATGGTGCATCCGGCGGTGTTCGAAGCAGTTGGCTACGACCCAGAGACTGTCACTGGGTTTGCGTTCGGAATGGGCCTCGAGCGCGTCGCCATGCGGAAGTACGGCGTGGACGATATCCGCTTGTTCTACGAAAACGACCTCCGCTTCCTCGATCAGTTTCCGCCGCTGTGAAGGTTCTGCTTTCCTGGCTCCGTGACTTCGTGGACGCCCCCGGCACGCCGGATGACATTGCAGCGTTGATGTCCGTGCGCGGGTTTGCGGTTGAAGGCATAGAGCCCGCCCCCGGAGGCGACGCGGTGATCGACTTCGAGGTGATGGCTAATCGCCCCGACTGCATGTCGGTGAGCGGAATGGCGCGAGAAGTCGCCGCCGCGTTTGGACTTCAGGTCCGACGGCCCACCGTTGGTGGGCGCCCGCCGAGCGACGGACCATCCCTGCACCTGACGTCGCTGAAGAGCGTCGACACGTCAGACATCGACATCGTCATCGAGAACCCGGAACTCTGCCCTCGCTACGCCGGCGCGATCGCCGACGTTGTGGTCGGAGCCTCACCCGAATGGCTGCAAGCGCGACTGCGCTCAACAGGTGTCCGCCCGATCAGCAATATCGTCGACGTCACCGCCTACGTGATGCTGGAACTGGGACAGCCGATGCACGCCTTCGACTTCACTACCCTCGCGCGAGCGCAGATCCGAGTCCGGACAGCAAGACCCAAGGAAACATTGCGGACGCTTGACGGACAGGTTCGTGAGTTGACAGACCAGATGCTGGTCATCGCCGACGGCGAACGAGCATCGGCCATTGCTGGCGTGATGGGGGGCGCCGACTCTGAGGTCACCGCGGCCACCACCACCATCCTGCTCGAGAGTGCGTACTTCAATCCCCTGTCGGTGCGCCGAACGAGCAAGAGGCTCGGCCTGAAGACCGAAGCCAGCATGCGGTTCGAGCGCGGCTCCGACCCGCGCCTCCCTCTCACGGCGATGGAGCGCGCCTGCGCCCTGCTCGAGGCAATCGGCGCGGGACGCTCCAGGGGGACCGTCGTCGATCGGTATCCAGCGCGTATCGACCCGGTCATGCTGCGATTGCGCCGCGAAAAGATCGCAGGGCTTCTGGGGCTGAACGTACCAGATGCGGATGTGTCGCGAATCCTCGAGGCACTCGGGTTCGCGCTTCGCGAAGCAGAGGGTGGATGGGACGTCACCGTTCCCACACGCCGGGTGGATGTCGTTCGCGAAGTGGATCTCATCGAAGAAGTCGCTCGACATTACGGCTTCGATCGTGTCCCCGCCACGTTCCCGGCGCTCGTCGCGGCGCCGCCCCCGGTCGACCCGCGAATCACACGCACGCGGCAGCTCCGCACGGTGATGACGAGCGCGGGTTTCTCCGAAGCGGTGACCTTCGGGTTCATGCCAGAGCCCGCCGCCGCACGATTTGCTGCCGACAGCGACCTGGTGCCGATCGCGAACCCGCTCTCCGAGAACTTTGCGGTCCTTCGGCCTTCAGCGCTGCCCGGACTCCTCGACGCAGTCGCGCACAACCGACGACGCGAGCAACGTGACGTTCGTCTCTTCGAGGTCGGGGCGTGTTTTTCGCGTTCTGCCGGCGAACGCCGTGCGCTCGCCTGTGCCTGGACTGGGAGCGCGAGCGGACAACACTGGAGCGGCCCGAGTCTTGACGTGGACTTCTTCGACATGAAGGCAGTCGTGGAACGTGTCTGCCAATGCATGCGCCTGGACGTTCACACTGCACCCCATCGAGAGGCCTGGCTTGTGCCGGGCCGAACCGCGGCGATTCTCACCAACGGAAACCGGATTGGTGTCCTCGGCCTTCTCGCGCCTCAAATGGCGGAGCATCGCGGCCTACCTGAGGGAGACGCCGTCTATGTGGCCGAGATCGACCTCGATGCGGCTGAAGCCGCCTCGGCCAAGGGCGACATCCAGGTCGAGCCGCTACCCCGCTACCCATCGGTCACGCGCGACGTCTCAATTCTCGTGGACGATGCGCTACTGGCTGTTGAGGTTCGCGGCACAATTCGCACCGCCGCGCCATCGACACTCGTGCTCGTGCGTGAGTTCGACCGTTATCAGGGCAAGGGCGTTCCGGAAGGCAAAGTAAGCCTCTCGCTCCGGCTGACGTTCAGGTCTCCTGACCGAACGCTCACCGACGGAGAGGTGCAGAGCGCAATGGAGAGTGTGCTCTCGGCGCTCAAGGAACGCCACGGGGCCATTCAACGATGACCGCGAGCCAGCTCTTTGCCTTGGGAGTTGGCCTTTTGAAAAATGGAACTCCGAACTGCTTGCCAGTCGGCGCAGTTCGTGGCACCATTCACGCCGCACCCACTCTCCCACGACGAGGATCCTAGCGGATGGCAAAAACGGCGTTGGCGCGAACAACCGACCTCGATCCGATCGATCGGCTCGAGGACAAAGTGAAGCTACTCGTGGGCATGGTCACGCAGCTTCGATCGGAACAAGCTCAAGCGGCCGAAGAGCATACGCGGCTCCGGCAGGAAATTCAGACCCTGCGCGGCCGACTTGCGGACGCGGAAGGCGCGGGCAGCGAATTGGCGGCGTTGCGCGACGAACGAAACGTCATTCGCGATCGCGTCACCGAAATGCTGCACCAGATTGAGCATTTGAGCCTGTAAGACATCCACTCTTGCGCCCGGATGAGCCACAGCATCGTCACCGTCGAGATCGCGGGGCAACGCTACCCGATCCGCAGCTTGCTCGATGCGACATACGTCACCGAGTTGGCGGCGTATGTGGACGAAAAGATGCGGGCCGCGGCTGACGCCGCCCCGACCAGTGACATGATGGGCTTGGCGGTGCTCGTGGCGCTGAACCTCGCCGACGAATGCTTCCGCGCCCGGCAGCAGCATTCCTCCACCAACGGCGAATTCAACGAACGAGCCCTCCGTCTCGAGCGCCTCGTGGATGATGTGCTGGGCTCGCTGCAGGCGGCCAAGGCCGGCAGCCTGTAGTTGCTCAGTTTTCCTCGATAGTTCATCGATTCGGCAAATCACCGATCCGTGAATCGGTCCAGTTACGATAGAATCCCCCTTGCTCCTGCTTTGCTCGTGATGGTTTTCGGAGGCTCGTCTGAGCCAACGTAACAACTAAGTGAGCCGCGAGGTCGGGCGTTGTGCATGCCTCTGTTCTGAGGAAGCCTGAAGCGCGACTGATAACAGCGGTTCCACCTGCTTTCGCAGGTTCATTCGACCTCCCCACACGGCAAAGCGGGGCGTTAACTCTTCCGCCCCTGCTTCTTCGTCGGGGCGCGTGACGCGGTCGGTGGCAATTGGCCTGACGCTGGCCGGTCTATCTTGCAAAGTCTCACTGTAGGTGATCTCGGCGAGCGTGAACTGATCGCGCGAATCACGGCCAAGCTGGGGGTGCCCTCGTGGGTGGTCGTTGGCCCCGGGGATGATGCGGCCGTCATAAAGCCGGCCCGGGGGATGTTAGAGGTCCTGACCACCGACGCACAGATCGAAGGCGTGCATTTCGATCGGCGCTTCGTGCCGGCAGATGCGATTGGATACCGCGCATTGGCCGTCAACCTGAGCGATTTGGCGGCGATGGGTGCCGAACCTCGCGCTGCGTTGTTGTCGCTGGCTTTGCCGGCGGCTCTCGAGACATCGGTGGTGGACGAGGCGATTGACGGCATGCTTCGGCTCGCATCCGAGCACCGAATCGTGGTGATCGGTGGAAACGTGACGCGGACGCCTGGTCCACTGATGATCGACATAACGGTCACCGGCTCAGTGCGGCCCCGGCGCTTTCTGACGCGACGTGGCGCACGGCCGGGCGACGAGGTGTATGTAACCGGATGGCTTGGCGATGCAGTCGTGGGCCTGCGCTCCTTGCAGCGCACGTGCGCGGCCGCCATCGAGGGCCATCTGGCGCCCAAGGCGCGCGATGCAGGGTCGTATGGTCGCTGCGAGGACCGTTACAGGCGTCCGAACGCCCGCGTCCGCGTTGGGTTGCAGCTCAGCCGTAATCGCGCCGCCTCGAGCTGTATAGACCTCAGCGACGGTTTGGCCGACGGCGTGCATCAGATCGCGGAAGCCTCGGGTGTTGGCATCATGCTGGACGCCTCGGCGATTCCCATGTCGGACGAGGTTCGCCGGTGGCACGAGGAGCATGGCGGCAATGCCCTCGATACGGCTGTGGCGGGTGGAGACGACTACGAGCTCCTCTTTACCGTAAAACGTACGCAGCTCGGCCGTTTGCGGGGGGCGAGACGCCAACTCGGTGATCTGCCGATAACACGGATCGGGGTAGTTACCCGCGCCCGCGAGGTTGTGCTCAAAGACGACGCGGGCACGCGGGCGTTACCGTCGGGCTTCGAACATTTTCGCTAGAGCGTCTCTCATCGAGCCGTAGCGCGCAGGCTTCGTGGGCATCCGCCGACGCGGGCGCTCAAGCCCCCGCGCTACGGTGTCGTGAAAAGGCTGGTATGCGAATCATCTCGCGGTCCTACTGGCGGAAAGGTGCGGCGTTACTCGTCGCCGTCACGGCATTTGTCCTTCTGTACGAAACACCGATTCTCGATTCCACGTACGCCGCCTGGCAGGCGATGCTCGGCACGACGGCCCCGCCGCGGCCCGGCTCGCATGTCCCGTTTAGCGCGACGGCATACTGCAAGGGAACGACAACCGCGTCTGGTGTGGTGGTCCGAACGGGCATCGCCGCAGCCGACCCGACGCTCCTGCCCGTCGGCAGCGTGGTCAACGTCGCCACCGACGACGTCAAATACAACGGTGTCTACACGATCATGGACACGGGGCCTGAGGTACAGGGCCGGCAGCTCGATCTCTATATGTGGAGCTGCCACGAGGCGCTGGCGTTCGGACGCAAGGGCGTCGACGTCACTGTGCTGCGCTTAGGGTGGAACCCACAGGCCACCTCGCCGACGCTCATCGATCGGCTGTTCAGGCGGCGCGACGCCCGGCGCCGCATTCCAGATCCCGCGCCACCTCCGCCGGCGGGTATCCCGCCGAGCGACGAGTACTCACCGAATACAGAGGAAGGGATCCCGTCAGACGGTGGCGTCGATCAGCCCGCCACGCCGTCGGCGGACAGGGTCGGGATAGCTGAAAGCGCGGTACCTGTGGCGCCGGCGAACTGAAGCTCGTAGAGCCGGTGATAAATGCCCCGCCGCGCCAGCAGCTCCTGGTGCGTTCCGGCTTCCCGCACTTCGCCTTTGTGCAGCACGAGAATGGCGTCCATGTCCTGAATCGTCGAGAGCCGATGGGCGATCGCGATCGTCGTGCGCCCCCGCATCAGCACTCGCAGCGCGTCGCGAATCAACACCTCGGTTTCTGTGTCCACGCTCGACGTTGCTTCGTCGAGGATGAGGACGGGCGGATTCAACGCCAGCGCGCGTGCAAAGGATAGGAGTTGCTTCTGTCCAACCGACAGCGTGCTTCCCCGCTCCGCCACCGCCGACTCCAGTCCGTTCGGCAGCCGATCAATGAACCCGCCGGCATGCACCGCATCAACTGCGGCCCTGAGAGCTTCGTCGCTGATGGAGACATTCCCCAATCTGACATTCCCGGCGACCGTCCCTGAAAAGAGGTGCACGTCCTGAAGGACGAGCCCGAAGAGCGAACGCAGGGCGGCGACGTCGCATTGTCGAATGTCGATTCCATCGATCGTGATCCGCCCTTCTTGCACGTCGTAGAACCGCAACAACAGGCTGACGACAGTCGTCTTTCCCGATCCAGTCGCACCCACGATCCCCACCCGCTGACCGGGTCGAACTTCGAACGACACGTTCTTCAGTACCGGTTCGCCGGGCACGTACGCGAACGTGACGTTCTCGAAACGAATCGTCCCAGCCTGCATCGCCAGGGGCTTGGCCGGCGACGTGATCTCGACCGATGTGTCGAGCAGCACGAAAATGCGTTCCGACGAGGCCATCGCGCCTTGAAGCACGTTGAACTTTTCCGACAGGTCGCTGATGGGCCTGAAGAACCGCTGCGAATACTGCAGAAACGCGACGAGGGAACCGAGTGTGAGCGCGTCGCGGAGCACCCATCCGCCACCCACCCAGATGAGGAGCGACGCAGCCAGCGCGCTGACCAACTCGATCGCCGGATAGAAGACTGCGTAGTAGAAGATCGACTCGACGTTCGCGTCCCTGTGCGCCCGATTGATCTCGTCGAACGCCCGACAGTCCTGCGACTCACGTCGATAGAGCTGGACGGTCGACATACCAGAAATGCGTTCCTGGAGGTATGCGTTGATGCGCGCGATCCACGTCCGAACGGTCCGGTACGACTCACGAACGTGCACTCTGAACCACTGCGTGACGAGAGCGATGATCGGCAGCACGGAGAACGCGAGCAGAGCCAGCCGCCAATCCATCCACACGAGAACGCCCATGATGCCGACGAGCGTGAACACATCGCCGAAGATCGAGACGACACCTGAGGTAAAGAGCTCGTTGAGCACGTCCACGTCGGACGTCACCCGAGTCATCAAGCGCCCAACGGGGTTGCGGTCGTAGAAGCGCAAGTCGAGCCGTTGCAGGTGGTCGAAGAGCTGCATCCTCAGGTCACACATCACCCGCTGCCCGATCATCTGCATCATCCACGTCTGGGCACACTCCAGGAGAAAAGAACCCGTGAGAGTGGCCAGATACAGCGCCGCCATGACGCCAAGACCGGACAGATCTCGAGCGGGGATGTCGCGGTCGATCACCGTCTTGGTCAGGTACGGCGGCACGAGCTGCAACACGGAGTGGCCGATGATTGCGAACACAGCGAGAGCGACCTGCAACCGGTACGGCCGCAAGTACCCGAGCAGGCGTCGCATCAATCTGGCGTCGTAGGCCTTGCCGAGGATGTCTTCTTCGTGCGCGCTCACGATGCGGCCAGCTCCTCCTCGAGCTGCTGTTGACGATAGAGAGCGGCGTACACACCATCGTGATTGACGAGATCGGTGTGGGTGCCGCGCTCGACGATTGTCCCCTCGTTCAGGACGAGAATCTGGTCCGCGCCCCGAACTGTTGACACGCGGTGGGAGACCAGAATCGACGTTCGCTGCCGCATCACACCGCCCAACCGCCCCAGGATCTCTTCCTCGGTATGCGTATCCACGGCCGACAGCGCGTCGTCCAAGATGAGAATCTTGGGATCGACGACAAGCGCGCGAGCGATCGCCGTTCGCTGCTTCTGGCCACCCGACAATGTGATGCCACGCTCACCCACCATCGTTCCGTAGCCCTGCGGGAATGCTTCGACGTCGGCGTCGAGCCTGGCGATGGCGGCCGCGCGTTCCACCGCCTCAGGATCGGCCTGCGCTCCGCGCGCGCCGAACGCAATGTTCTCCGCGATGCTCGAACTGAACAGAAACGGTTCCTGCGGCACGAAGCCAATCGCGCCACGCAGCCCCGACAGCGGAAAGCGCCGGACGTCGGTGCCATCGATGAACACCATTCCCTCGGGTGGGTCATGTAAGCGCGCAATCAGAGAAAGGAGCGTGGACTTGCCCGAACCGGTGCCCCCCACGATGGCGGTGGTCGTCCCGGCGGGAATCACAGCCGAGACGTCTCGAAGCACTACGTGCTCACCGAATCCAAACGTCAGGTTCCGAAACTCGACCTCCCCCCTGACTTGCCCCTCCGATACCTCGACCAGGTCTTCGCGCGCGTCGGCGATGCCAGGTTGGACATCGAGCACGTCCAGCATGCGTTTCCACGATGCCATGCCGCGCTGCAGAAGATTCGTGACCCAGCCGAACGCGATCATCGGCCAGGCCAGCATCATCAGGTACGTGTTGAACGCCACCAACTCGCCGATCGTCATGCGTCCGGCCACGACCTCGCGGCTGCCAAGCCACAACACCAGCAGCGCACCGATGCCCATCAAGAGCCCCATGCTCGGAAAGTACATTCCCTGCAGCGCGATGAGCGCCCGATTGCGCCGCACGTACTCTTCGTTGGCGACACGGAAGCGCTCGATCTCAAACGGCTCCTGCCGATAGGCGCGCACCACGCGTACACCGGCGAGCGATTCCTGGGTAACGGCGCTGACGTGTGAGAACTGCGCCTGAATCTGCTCGAACCTGTCATGGATCTTCTTGCCGAAGTACCACACGAAGAGCGACACACACGGCAAGGGAATCAGCGCGATGGCGGTAAGCCACGGGTTGATCGAGGACATCAAGACGATGGCGACCACGAAGGTCATGCTGGTACTGGAGCTGTACATCACAGCTGGGCCGATCATGGTTCGCACCGCGCTCAGGTCGTTTGTGGCGCGCGACATCAAGTCGCCGGTGCGGTTCTTCTGGAAGTACGCCAGGTCCATACGCTGGAGATGGGCGAAGAACTCGTTGCGAAGGTCGTACTCGAACTCGCGCGACGCGCCGATGATCACGCGGCGCATCAGGAAGCGAAACCAGCCCCCCGCAGCGGCCAACCCCAGAAGCGCCACGGCGTAGTTGCGTACCTTGGAGGTGGTCACACCCGCGATGAGGTCGTCGATCGCGTATTTCATCACCCAAGGACCGGTGAGCTGCAGCGCGGAGGCCATGACCACGCAGGCAAGGCCAATCAGGAAGGCGCGGCGGTGACGGAAAAGACTGATGAGCAGGCGTCGCGACGGAGACACTCCCTTCAGTATCCCTCAAGGCTAAAGGTGTATCCTCTCAGGACCGATACCCGAGCCATGCACATCCGTTTTCTCGTCGCCGCTTGCCTCGCGCTCGCGACCGTCGCCACGCGTGCTGAAGCACAGTTCCGACCGGTCGGAGACCCTGCGCCCGGCGAGAACTACCACGTGGAGTTCACCGCCAACTTCTGGACGCCGACGCCCGGGATAGTCGTTTCGAGCGACGGGCTGGCTCCCTTGGGGCCAAGCGGCGTGGATTTCGTGAAAGAGTTCGGATTCACCAAGCAGCGCTTCCGGGAGTTCCGCGGTGTGCTCAAAGGGGGCAAGAACAAATTGCGCGTCGGCCACCTGACGCTCCAGTACAACGAGTCTGCCCTGCTGCAGCGAACCGTGACGTTCGGCGGGAGGACGTTCAACGTAAGCGCCGACGCGACGGCTGATCTCAAGTGGGACCTCTGGCGGATCGGTCACGAATGGGACTTCGTCTCGAAGGACCGGGGCCTCATTGGCCTCATCACCGAGGTGAAGTTCAACAGGGTTACCGCGGATCTCCGGGCGAGCGACGCCACCGGGTCGGTCGCCTCCCTCACTCAGGTCAGCGCGCCAATCCCGACACTCGGCGTCGTCGGACGAGTCTACCCGCACAAGAACGTGTCGATCACGACGGAGTACACGGGGCTCAAGGTGCTTGGTTTCATTTTCGACAGGTTCATCGACTCCGACTCGTTCGAGGCACACTTCAAGGAATTCGACGTGTCCGGCACCGTGAGCATCACCCGCTACTTTGGCGTGACGGGCGGCTATCGCTCGCTGACGGCGGACTACCGGGTCGACTCCGATGCAGGCGACCTCAAGATGAAAGGCCCTTACTTCGGAGGGTCGGTCAGGTTCTAGCGAATCTCACGACACGGCCCCCCTGAGCCCTGAGCCTTGAGCCTGAGCCCTGAGCCCTGAGCCCCTTTTCGCCCGGATTGCACATATCTCTGTGGAGGTATGGACATGGCGAAAACCGGCAGCATGGGCGCGCCACACGCACCCCTGGGAACACACATCCGCGAGCATCGAAGCGTCCTCGCGGCAGCCGAGAAACGGACGCTCGTATGGATCGCCGAGCGGCTCCCGCGTTGGATTAACTCAGATCACCTGACCGCGCTCGGGGCCTTTGCCATGGTCGGCACCGGGGCAGCCTTTGCGGCAGCGTCCCTTGCGCCGTGGTTCCTTCTGTTCGTGCCAATCACGCTGGCAATCAATTGGTTCGGCGACAGCCTTGACGGAACCGTCGCGCGCGTGCGCAACGCTCAGCGCCCGCGATACGGCTACTACCTCGACCATGTGGTCGATGTCGCCAATACAGCCGTGCTCTTCAGCGGGCTGGCGGTCTCGGGTCTGGCGAGTCCGTGGATCGCATGTGCGTTGCTCGTGACGTACTTGATGGTTGCCGCCGAGTCTTTCCTGGCCACACATTCGCTCGGCGTCTTCCGGATCTCGTTCGCGGGGATAGGCCCGACGGAGCTGCGAATCCTACTGTCGATAGGCGCGCTCGCAGTCATCGTCAAGCCAATGGTGAATCCATTCGGCCTCGGCGCCTTCCAGCTCTTCGACGTCGGTGGGCTCGTGGGCGCTGTGGGTATGCTCGGCGTCTTCGTCCTGAACATGACGCGCAACACGGCCGAACTGTATCGGGCCGAGCCGCTGCCAAAGGTGGCGTGACGTGCGTCTCGTCGCCCCAGTCGGATTCACAATCGGTGCTGCCGTTGCCACTCTAGGTCGCGCTCGACTTACGCGCCACCACGAGCAGCGAGCTACCGACTGGCATCGGCACCTGGCGGGCGAGGGCCGCCTCGGCTCGTACGAGTGACCGGAGCACCGCATTGATCGGTGCGAAAGGGACACGAATGTCCGCGTCCTCCCGAAGGTGCCGAAACGGCCGCGACGCACGCTGCGAGAGCCTGACCGCGAGCATGAGTGGAAAGATCGAGGCGAAGAGGAACGAGACTCGCTCGGCGTGCAGCCCCGCCTGCGCCACGAGGCGCCGTGCGGTGGACGGCGTGTAACGGTGCACCTCGCGCCACACCTCGGCGTGGTCACCCCCGAGCATCTCGAGTGCAGCCAGCGTCAGCACGATCGCGCCGCCCGGCCTTACGACGCGCGCAATCTCTCGAACTGCCTCGACGTCGGCGGACACGCACTGCAGCACGTCGAACGACGTGGCAATGTCGAAGGAGTCGGTTGCAAATGGAATGTGAAGGATGTTCGCCTGGACGAATGGCGGACTGTCCCTTCGCGTTTCACCCACGCCCGGCGTCAGGTCAAACCCAAATGCGCGTCCATGTTGGCTGAGGAGCGACAGGTTGTGGCCTGTGCCGCAGCCACAGTCGATGAGCTGGAGATTACCGCGGCCCGCGGCGAGTTCGGCGAGAACGGGAGCGACGAAGCTTCGAAATCCGTAGAACCAAAAATGGTCGGCCTCGGCCTCGGCCGTCAGGTCCAGTAGATCCATCAGTCGGCGCGGGCGCGTCTGCCGTTCGGATCCAGCAGACCACCGCCGTAAAGGCGGCGATAGTCCTCTGCGGTGCCGAGGATGCGCTTCACGTAGTTCTGCGTCTCAGGAAACGGGATGTCGTCGATGAACTCATCCTGCGCGAAGCCCGGTCGCTCCGCTTGCCAACGAACGACACGGTGCTCACCCGCGTTATAGCTGGCGAGCGCGAAATGAACGCCGCCAAAACGATCGACCAGGTCCTTGAAATACTGGGTGCCAATGCGCACGTTGGTTTCCGGCTTTGTCAGCGACCTCGTCGAGAACGGCGTGATGCCAAGCTTCCGCGCATACACCCGGCCCGTGGCCGGCATGATCTGCATGAGGCCGTACGCGTTGGCGTGCGAGCGGATCTCGGCCGTGAACGTGGACTCCTGCGCCATCAGTGCCGCCAGGAGATATGGATCGAGACTGCGAGCGTCCGCGTACTTCGTGATGAGCGACCAATAGTCAAGCGGGAAAATGATGCGCAACACGTCGGCGGGCAACGTCTCCCCGCCCGCCGCCATGAACTGAGGATACGCCCTCCTCATCGTCGTAATCGCGCCTCGCACAGCGGTGAAGCGTTCCTCGGCCGAGAGCGTGAAACCCTGCTGGTTGCGAATCCATGCCGAGGTCGCTTGGAGCTGCGCCGTATCGCCCCACACTCGCTGCGCGTACTGCACTTCCCGCAGGGCGTCGTCGTACATCTCCGCTGCTGAAAGCTCCCTGATGACCGTGGTCGTCGGAATCACGGCTGAGAGTATCGAACCCGGCAACGTCGAAACGGTCGTGGCCGGCAACAGCGGCTCGCGGCGCGCGGTGAGCAGGCGCGTGGCCAGACGTCCGTAATAGGAATTCTGATAGTCCGCTATCGCGAGCCGATATCTGGCGTTGGCCGTGACCTCGTCGCCGAGTTGATCGCGCGAGCGCCCAGACCAGTAGAGCCAGGCGGGACGATTGTCGGCGCGAGGAAATCGTGCCGCGGCCTCATCGAACGTCTCGGCTGTCACAGCGAAGCGGCGGCTCTTGTACGCCCACCAGCCCACCTTCCACGCGGCCCGCTCGGTGAATCGACCGCTCGGAAAGAGTCGGATGAGCTCTCGGAACGCGACGTCGGCTTCCTCGTCCTCGTCGAGCGTGACGTAGTGAGACGCGAGGTTGTTGAGTGCCTCCTCCGCCCACGGGGTCTGTGGATGATCCTCGACGAGGGAACGCGTCAACGTCACGAACGTCTCGTGATCGCCGAGCCCACGGACCGCGCTCAAGTAAAAGAAGCGCGCTTCTGCCTCTTGTGCCGTTCCCTCGAGGCTCTCGAGAAGTGGACGAAGCGCGTCACGCGACGCACGGCGAAGATTCAAGTAGTAGTCGCACTCGGCGAGGCGAAGCGCAACGAGGTTCTTATCTTCGCCCCGCGCGGCTTGCGACAGCAACCCAAACCCCGCACGAGCGTCGGCCCATCGACGTGCGTTGAAGAGCCTCTCAGCGCGAGCCAACCCTCGTTCCCAGAGGTCCGGTGGCGTGAGCTCGGGTGTTTGGAGCCGCGCGATTGCCTCGGGCGCAATGGCAGACTGAGCGCTCAGCGGATAGTCGTAATAGAGACGACGATACGCATTGAGGGCGTGCTCGGTATGGTTCGCCATTTCCTCGACGCGCGCTCGCTGGAGCCAGACATCGTCAGGATTGGCGAGCTTCCCTTCCGTCAACGCCGCAAGGACTGGCTCGGCAAGCTCCGGTTTCCGTAACGCGAGCGACACGTCTCCCAACCGCAGCGGAACAAGTTCCTTCAACGCACCTTCGAGCTGCTGCGCAGAGAGCTGAGAGAAGGTCATCAGCGCATCCTCGTGTTTGGCCGTCGCAAGCTGGGCGACGCCGGTGTAGTACCGCGCGTAGTTTGCGACGGGCGAGGACCTGAGCTCAGGGGACGAGACCAGCGGGAGTCCGGCGACGAAGTTGCCCTTTGTGATGAGCTGTGCACCTTGGGCCAGGCGCCGGATCGCGGCGTCGGTCGGTTGGCTCACGGTTTGGGCTCTGGACCGAAGATCGGGTACGAGCCAGTAAGACGATGGTTCGATTGGCAGCGGAGGATGAGCGGTGGCTGCCAGCAAAGCGTTGCTGACTTGGCGCTGAGCGAGAAGTCGAGGTGAGGTCGCGGCGACGAACGCGCCACCTACCAGCAGGCACAACATCAGGCTATGCCGCAGGTTACGCCGACTCGTTCCGATCCCCCCCAAGCTCACCCTTCGATTATACGGGCGACCTGGTACAATGAGACTCATCCTGTTGGTTTATCGAGCGTAGCCGGCAGGAGGGTCACCTTTCTCCGTTTGGGGGCGAATTTGGCTTCGACGGGGGTGCGGGATTGCGGGATGCATGCCGAGCTCCATTGACTCGTTAATCCGATGGAACATCCGTTAACTGCGGATTCTCAGTACGCTCTCGCAGCTTAATAAGCTGTGAGCGTTCGCCCCGGCCTCGCCTGGTGGTTGGGGGTCGAACGCCATTAAACAGGCTGGCTCTCGAGCGGCGTCTCGGCGTTCGAGGGTGAGATTCACCGAGTCTGGTGCCCGGCGGTTTTTCGCCGCTTTCACACGCCGGGCATGAGAAACCAAAAGCGGACACGCATGTAGAGTCCCACGACGACGCGCTTTCGGACGCGGGTTCAACTCCCGCCGCCTCCACCATTCGACTCACCGTGCGGTCCGCCTTCGGCGAACCGCAGGTTCGCTCATGGCGGGCCATCCCAACGGGTCGAATGCCCTGAGCGAGCCTGATGATTCGGGGCGAGTCGAAGGGCTCCTTCCCACTTTACCCAAGCAGCCTTGCCTCCACAGCCACGACGATGGCATCGTCGTCTTGAGATGCCGGTCGTCTACATACTCCGTTGTGCTGACAATTCCTACTACGTCGGGCACACGCACGAGCTCACCGCTCGCGTCGCGAAGCATCAGGACGGCAGCGCTTCCACATACACGGCTGCACGCCGTCCTGTGGTGCTCGTCTACGCTGATGAGTGCGGAACACTCGCGGCGGCGAGAGCGCGCGAGCGCCAGATCAAGGGTTGGACGCGCGCGAAGAAGCATGAACACACTCAGCAGGAGCGCTACTCGTCGTCTCCGAGGCAAGATCCGGTGGCAAGGCGATCTGAACGCAAGTCGAACGAGTCGGGTCGAGTCAGACCGCTGAACCTCATGGTCTGCGAGATCCTTCAAGGACCGCGACCGATGAGGAGGCCGCCCGGGTACTCCGTCAACTGCGAAGTTTCGAGATCTTCGAGAGCGGTGGCGTTGAACTCGCCGCGGCGGCGGCGCACAACTACCGGCAGCTCCGCCAGCGAGGCCGCACGGTGCGGAAGACGATCGACTGCCTCATCGCCACGTTCTGCCTGCTCGGGGGACACGCTCTTCTTCACGCCGACCGCGACTTTGACGCGTTCGAGAAGGTACTAGGCCTTCAGGTCATTCGCGCCTAAGCTCGAGGCACTTCGCAATCCGGCGAATGAGTCGCCACTGGCGACTACTCGTTACTTATGGCGTGAGGCCTTGGGCGTCTACGTCAAGAGTGATTCGCTGGACTCGGCTACATTTTCATTGGGAGTGCCAGATACACGACGAGGCGTTCTGTCGGACGGCGGCATCGTCGAGAATTCGCTCAGGCACCGCCTTCTTTCTCGACGAGGTCCGCAAAGCCGAGCATGTCGACGAAGAGAATGAACGTCGTCTCAAAAGGTTGTGTCATTGGTCGAAGACCTCGGATGACTTTGCAGCAGATTTTCCACGCCACCACTGGCCTGGATGATTTTGCTCGGTGCTCCGGGATGGACGCAGTGCCGCACCGGCTCGCCTAAAGCTTGAAGCGTCTTGTCGGCGAACGCGTACACCTGAACGCGGTCGAGTTCTGCCAGGATTTCTGCGTAGTTCGGAATGGCAACAGCCAACTTCAGTTCCCAGCCGAGAATATGCAATTCAACAAGCATGCACGTGCCGATTCTCTCCAGCGCTTGCGCGCACATCATCTCAAAGCGTTCCTTTGAGAAGTTCATGATGCCGGCGAGGCCCGAATGCACGGCGAAGTTGCGCATGTCGTAGCGCTCAAGAACCAGCAGTTCCATATTCTTGTCGAGCGTTTTGGCCCGGTCCCGCAGGCTCTGAAGGCTCCAATGTTCGGTCTTGATCAACTTTCCGTTCTTGTCCCTGCCCCAAAGGACTTCCATTTTGGCTTCGATGAGGGACGTGTCTGACCTAATGAAAGCGCGGTGCGGCTCCGCCTTCGAAGGAACCGAGTCCAAGTCAGGGTTCTGGGTGAAAAATGAATCGACTCGTCGAGCTGCTTTGAGGCGCTGCCACTCGCCGAACGTGTGGAACTTGTCGACGCGGTCCGAGATCTCGTTGCGATGAAGCAGTTCCTGGTCGACGTAGACTCGATGGCGGCCGCACGAGCAAGTTCTTCGACTTCACCGGGAGTGGCGGTGAGCACGCATTTGACGACTACGGCCACGGGACGCACGTCGCCGGACTGATCGGCGGAACTGGAAGGCAGTCCAAGATCAAGAGGCAGATGAGGGATGCGAAAGGCAACATCAAGGTTCGCGACGTTCCGTACTACGCCGGGGTCGCGCCTCGCGCCCGCATACTCAGTTTCAAAGTCCTGGATCAGAATGGGGCCGGCTACACGAGCCAAGTGATCCAGGCACTCGATTACATCATCGAGCACAAGGAGCAGCTGAAGATCCCAAAGACGATGACGACGGGTGGAGCGGAGGTCAAGGCACTTGCGGCCCAGACGAGTGAGGCATGGATTGCCTTCGCGCGCATAGGCAATCCCAACCACAGGGCGCTGCCGGTCTGGCCAGCTTACGCCACGACGCAACGCGCCACGATGGTGTTCGATGCGCCGGCCTCTAAGGTGGTCAACGATCCCGGGCGCCGAGCGCGAGCTCTGGACTTCGCTCGGTTGATCGGTCAGGAGGGACAATGCTTCGATCGAGTCACTACGGGATCGCCGTGGCCGCGCTACTATGCGCGACGGCTGCGTGGGCGCAACCCGCGCCGACGGTCGCGCAGCTGGCGCCTCCGGCGCCCCCAGGGGGCTGGGCCGCCCGGGGCGGACCGCCGCCAGGCCGCTAGCGCATTCGCGTTCTTGAGGAGACATCGTGCCGACCCATCTTGGAGCGATCGACCAGGGCACTAGCAGTACCCGCTTCATCGTCTTCGACGAGTCCACGCGGATCGTCGCTGAATCGCAGATCGAGCACGCACAGATCTACCCCCAGCCGGGGTGGGTCGAGCACGATCCGGTGGAGATCTGGCACAACACCCAGAGGGTCATCGCCGGTGCATTGCGCAGCGGCGGCCTGAAGCCACGCGACCTCGCGGCCATCGGCATCACCAACCAGCGCGAGACGACGGTCGTCTGGGATCGGCGGACTGGCGCACCGTTGTACAACGCGCTCGTATGGCAGGACACGCGGGTGGCGGACTATCTGCCGGCGTTCACGAGGCAGCCCGGCTCGGAGTTCTTTCGCGCGCGCACGGGGCTGCCCTTGTCCAGCTATTTCAGCAGCCTCAAGATTCGGTGGGTTCTCGACCACGTCGAAGGGGCGCGCGCTCTGGCGGAACGGGGCGACGCTCTGTTCGGAAACATTGACTCGTTTCTGCTGTGGCAGCTCACCGGAGGCCCGAACGGCGGGCTGCACATTACTGACGTCACAAACGCCAGTCGGACGCAGCTGATGCACCTGGACACGCTCGACTGGGATGAGGCTCTTCTCGCCGCGTTCGAGATTCCTCGCGCGATGCTGCCGACGATCCGCTCGAGCAGCGAGCGGTATGGGACGGCGACCGTTGCGCCGATCGAGGGCGCTCCGATCACCGGCATCCTGGGCGACCAGCAGGCGGCGCTTGTCGGGCAGACCTGCTTCCGCCCCGGCGAGGCGAAGAACACCTACGGCACCGGATGCTTCCTCCTGCTGAATACGGGCGAATCAGTGGTGCGTTCCAAGCACGGACTGCTGACCACGGTCGCGTACCGCCTCGGTGGCGAGCCGGCACGCTATGCGCTCGAGGGCAGCATCGCGGTCACCGGCGCGCTCGTCCAGTGGATACGAGACAATCTCGGACTGATCAGCCGCAGCGCCGAGATCGAAACGCTCGCCCGTACGGTCCCCGACAACGGCGGCGTCTATTTCGTCCCGGCGTTCTCGGGACTCTACGCCCCCCACTGGAACGATGGTGCTCGGGGAACGATCGTCGGCCTGACACGCTTTGCCAATCGCGGCCATCTCGCCCGCGCGGTGCTCGAAGCGACCGCCTTCCAGACCTGGGAGGTGTTACGGGCGATGGAGCAGGATTCCGGCGTCAGCCTCGACACGCTGCGCGTCGACGGCGGCATGACGGATGACGAGCTCCTGATGCAGTTTCAGGCAGACATCGTCGATCGCGCGGTGGTGAGACCGACGATCAAGGAGACCACCGCACTTGGCGCCGCGTTCGCCGCGGGCCTGGCCATAGGCGTCTTCCGCGACCTGGACGATCTGCGTTCGCGATGGGGAGAAAGCCGCCGGTGGCTGCCGAACATGGAAGACGAGGCCCGGCAGCAGATGCTCCAGCGATGGACCAAGGCGGTGAGCCGGTCCGTTGATTGGATGTGATCCAGATCAGAAGGAGCGCACTTGTGGCATCACCCGTACTCGGAGAGTTCGTCGGCACATTCATTCTCATTCTGCTCGGCGACGGCGTCGTTGCCGGCGTGTTGTTGAAGCACTCGAAGGGTGAGAACGCCGGGTGGCTGGCGATTACCAGCGGCTGGGCGTTCGCCGTGTTCGCAGGTGTGTTCACCGCGATCGCGTGCGGAAGTGCCGATGCGCACCTGAATCCGGCGGTGACGCTCGGTGCGGCGGTTGTGAGCGGCGATTTCAGTAAGGTCCTCCCGTACGGCGCCGCCCAACTCGCGGGGGCATTTCTCGGCGCCGTGGTCGTCTGGATTCATTACCTGCCGCACTGGGGGTTGACGGAGGACAAGAATCTCAAGCTGGGCGTGTTCTGCACCAGCCCCGCGATTCGTCATGCCGGCGCCAATCTGGCGAGCGAGGTCATCGGCACCTTCGTTCTTGTTCTGGTGGCTGCCGCGATCTTCTCGGCGCGAGCGTCGACGACGGGGCCTGCTGCAGGCGTCGGACCATTCCTGGTTGGTTGCCTCGTGTGGGGCATCGGCCTGTCGCTTGGCGGTACCACGGGTTATGCGATTAACCCTGCGCGCGATCTCGGCCCGCGGCTCGCGCACGCCCTTCTGCCAATTGCGGGCAAGCGCGATTCAGATTGGGGGTATGCGGCGATTCCGGTCGTCGGTCCGCTGATTGGCGCCGCTCTCGCTGGATTCATTGTCGCAGCGGTCGGCTTCTGACCGGCAGCGAGCTCGGCCTTCGGGTTCTATTCGAGGTTCAAGAATGGCTATGAGACTCATCGTCACCGTCGTGTGCTGCCTCGTTCCCCACATGGCAATGGCACAGAGGAGCGACCAGGCGCTGCCGCCCGTGCGCGTCGTGGGCCCGCTTCCCGTCAGTGCCGATTCGTATCCGTTCGGCGCCGCGGACCACACGCGGGTCCCGGAGGATCTGAAGAAAGTGGGCTACGTAGAAGAGGAGTTCCTGGTCAGCGGCGTGGCGAATGTGTATGACTGGCCGGCAGACGGCTCGGCCCGCGCTCGGACCGCCAGCGTGCCGTACACCACGCGCGTGTTGATCCGGCGGCCGGCGAACCGGGCGCGCTTCAGCGGCAACGCGATTCTCGAGCCGCTCAATCCCTCGAACCGGTTCGATCTGAACATCGGCTGGGCCATCTCCCATGCGCAGTTCGTTCGCAACGGTGATGCGTGGGTTGGTGTCACCTCCAAGCCGATCTCCGTACTGGCGATGAAGATCTTCAATCCGACCCGATACGCCTCGCTGTCCTGGGCAAACCCGCTGCCAGAGAGCGACCCGCAGAACTGCGCGATGGTCCTCGGCGACAGCGCGCGCACCACCGAGAACGGCCTCATCTGGGATGTTCTGCGGCAAGTCGGCGCATGGGTCAAAGGGCGCGACGGCTCAAATCCGCTGACCTATGGTCAGGGCGATCAAGCGTTGGTGCAGCGACTCTACGCCTGGGGCTATTCGCAAAGCGGCAACTTCCTGGTTACGTATCTCAACGCCTTCCATGCGCTCGACGTCCGCGCCCTCGGCAAACCGCTCTTCGATGCCTACTTCATCGCAGTACCGGGGGGGCTCACCGCAATTCATCAGTGCGCGCAGGCGCCCGCGCCCGGCGACCCGCGCCGCCCGATCGCGAGCGCTGGCGTGCCGGTGATGCGGCTGGTCACCCTGTCGGAATACCTGCGGGTCGAGAAGCGACCCGACAGCGATGCAACGCCGAACCTATTCCGGCACTACGAGGTCGCAGGCGCCGCACACGCTACACCCGACGAGCTGACGTTCGCGGCCGCTGCCGCCGACATCAGCAAGGCGGGCGTTCCGGTGCCTCCAATGGACTGCAGCGAAGGCCCGCGCAGCCGCTTCCCCAACAGCGTCGCGTTCAACGCGGCCTTTCGGAACCTCGACGAATGGGTCCGCAAGGGCACGGCGCCACCGCGCGCCGAGCCGATCGTGGTCGAGAACGGCAAGCCCGTGCTCGACGAGGACGGCAACGTCAAGGGCGGTGTGCGATCGCCGTATGTAGACGTGCCAACGAGCACCTGGACCGGGAGCTCTACGGGCGCATCGTTCTGCTTCATCGCCGGGCATGAGATTCCGTTCGGCCGCGAGCGGATCAGGACGCTCTACCCGAGCCGTGCGGCGTATGTTCGGGCTGTCCGGCGAAACGTGAGCGATCTCATTGCCCAACGGTTCATCGTGCGAGAGGACGGTGCAGAGTTGATCAAGCAGGCGGAGACAGCTCGGATCCCGTGAGTCACCGGCGCTGCAACACCCGTCGACGATGGCGGCGGATTCGATCGGCTCCAGATCAGCCGCTCAGTTCAGCGTCATTGCGACCCGAAATCCGAGATAGTTCCGACCACGGCGAGTGGCCGGATACGGAGCGCCGCGGCGCGCCGAGCGCTGCATATACGGATTGCTCAAGAACGTGCCGTCGCGGAAGACCCTGTTAGCGCAGTTGCCCTCCTTGTTCGCAGAGCCGTCGGCCGGAGCGTGCGCTCGATCGGCCTCGTAACAATCTTCGACCCACTCGAATACGTTTCCGGACATGTCGTACAAGCCGAACGCGTTCGGCGGAAACGATGCCACCGGCGCGGTTCGATCCACCCACACGTCCCGGCCTTCTGCCTTTCCACCCAGGCCGGGGCCGGCGATACCGAAGTTGCCGTAATTGTGATCGAGCGTGGTGCCCCACGGATACGCAGTCGTCGTACCCGCTCGCTTTGCGTATTCCCACTCGGCGTCAGAGGGCAGCCGATACACATCGTCAGCGCCCACCTTCCAGTTCAGCCAACCGACGAAATTCTGTGCGTCGTACCAGCTGACGCCCACGACGGGACGCGACCCGCGGCCCCAGTCGACATACGTCTTGTTAGGCGTGCCGTCCTCCTCGTTCGTGCGCAGCGCCACGTCCACGCGGGGCCCGTCGCACCATCGATCGCGCACGCAGGCCTCCCACTGGTCCCACGTGACCTCTGTCTTCCCCATGGCGAACGCGCGCGGGATGGTCACGCGCCGATACGGCTCGCTGTCGCGGCGCTCGGGCTCGTCCGCCGGCGATCCCATCATGAACGTACCCGAAGGCAGGACGACCATCTCGGGGCAGTTCCGGCACTCTTTGAACGACTGGCCTGGCTTAGGTGACTTCCGGCCAAGTGCCCGCTCGGACGCCGCAGGTTGCGCCAAGGCTTCCGCACCACCCACTAAGGCGACACACAGCACAATCGCGAGGACCCGCCGCACCACAGTACCCTCCTTGGAGCCCGGCGGCGTCACTTCGCACCCGCGCGCAGCTTCGACGCCGTGGCGCACTCCGTCATCACCGTGAAGTAGCGCTGGACCGCATCGGTGCCCACGATGAACGGGTGCTCCTCGCCGGGCTCGCGCTTGACCGGGACCAGCCGCGCCTTGGTGTAGGCACCGTCGTACTCGCTGTGGTTGGAGAGAAGCACCGCGGCTCCCACTTCGGCCGCTACGCCGGCAATCTTCTTCTGCGAGGCGATGTATTCGTCCCAACGGGCGCCGTCGGTGCCGAACGCGCCCGTCAGCGTGCCGCCCGAGTACGCGACCATGACCGTCTTGCCCTGATCCTTCACCGGAAACACGTAGGACAACGTGCCGGACGTATGCCCAGGAGTCGACACCACGGTCACGGTGGTGTCCCCCAGAGTGATCTTCGTGCCCTCGGGCCCCACCGTCACATCTCCCGCCCCCCGCGTCGGCACGCCGCCGGCCGCGCTGGCCGGCCGTTTCAGCGTCGCCTCCCAATCCGCCGCGCCCATCACCACCTTGGCGCCGTAGCGCCGCTGCAGTTCCGCGGCTCCTTGATCGTGATCGCCGTGAGCATGGCTGATGATGACGTATTTCATGTCGCCGGGATCGAGTTTCAACGCGGTCAGCCCGTCGATGATCTCGGGCTGCGTCGCCCAGGCGAAGTTGGTGTCGATGATGATCAGCCCTGCGCTCGTACGCACCGCCCATGACGAGTGCTGACGCGTGCCGAGCCAATACAGGTTGTCGAACACCTTGTAGGGCGATGCGTACCACGCCGATCGATCCGGCGTGGCCGGTGGCCCGCCCGCGCGCGGTCCGGCACCGCCAGGCCCGCCACCACGAGGAGCCGCCGGCAGGCAGAGGTTGACGAACGTCGCGCGGAACTCTTGCCCAGCCGCGGCCCGGGCCGCCGCGACGTGCGATTCCAGCTCACCGACCGGCGTTTGCGCGTGCGCAACCGCCGCCATGAGCAGCGCGGCGAGGCTGCCGATCAGAATCGATATCCGGTGCATCGGTTACTCCTATTGCCCTCGCCACCGCGGCACGGCCACGCGGCGTGTTGTGCCCAGTCGACCGCCGTCAGAACATCGCCAGGGGATTGACCAGCTCGCCGGTGCTGCCCGGCACGTTCGGCGGCGCGATAACCAGCAGGAACTCCCACTGGTTGAGCCGCGCGGTAGTCTCGGCGAGCTCAGTGAGCCGGGGGCCGTCCAGCAGATGCAGCCCCATGGCCACCAGCGGGACGACGTGGTTGGCCCGCGGGTCTTCGGGGATTGACCGAATGGCGCTGGTGATCGCAACGCCGCGCGCTTTCATCCAGGGCAGCACGGAAATGTCCATCGAGCCCCCGAGGCCATCGCTGCTGCCCTGCCCCCTGGGTGCCGGCGCGTTGTAAACGAACAGCGCGTCGCCGGGCGACACCTTCAGGCCGGTCTGCCGCTCCCAAGCCTCGAGGTCCTCCACGTAGGCACGGGCCCCTGGCGGCCGCGACGAGTTCTTCAGACGGGTCATGTCCACCAGGATTCCTCGCGTCACGATGCCCTGTTTCACCGCCTCGGTGCCCAAGCGCGAGCAGCCCGCGTGGTCGCTGAATCCCTCGGCGAGCACGAACCCGTTGTACCACTTGCCCTGGTAGCTGGCGTGGCACAAGGCATCGAGATGCGTCATCGGGCCGTGAACATGGTACTGCTTGATGTCGCTGCTGAACCCGGGGTTGCCCGTCTCCAGGTCGGGATCGGGAAACGTCCGGAACCGGATTTCGTAGAACGAGATGGCGTGGGAACGGCCGTCGCGTTTGGTGGCGTCCGGCATGGGCACGAGCGCCACCGGTTGCTCGAGCGAGACGACGAGGCCACGCTTGGCCAGAGCGAGGGCCTGCTGGCGCTTCTGCGGGGTAATCAGGTTGAGAGTCCCGAGTTGATCGTCCTTGCCCCACCGCCCCCAGTTCGACAGCTCAGTCATCCAGCGTTGGACCTGGGCCTTGGTGACTTCCGGGCGTGGCGTCTCCAAGGTGCGCGTCTGCTGGGCGTGCGTCGCCAGGCCGCAAGCGACGACGGCGACACCCGCCAGGAGCATCCGTTTCAAGATCATGTCAGCCTCCCGTGTACCGTTTTATCTCGACCACCAGGTTCATCAGCGCGAAGCGAGCCGATCACGGCCGGTTCAGCGGCCGCCACGCTGTGCGAATGGAGGCGGGGCCGCCGGACACCTTGATCGAAGGCTTGCGCGTGAGCTTCTTGCCGTCGAATTCGAACACGTCGATCTGCTTCTCGACCATGCACTGAATCACGACGGTGCGCTCGTCGTTGCTCCACGCAACGCCCTGGCACCACGGGCCGACGCGCGCTTCGGCGACGGGCGTCAGACGGGAGCCCGAGAGACGCAGGATCTTGAGAATGTTTTCGTCGTGATGAAACGGAGAAGATCTCGGGAAGCTGGTGCCGTTGATCAGGCTCACCGCGACGTAGTCGCCCCTGGGGGAAAGCGCCAGTCCTTCCGGGATGACGCCGACGGCTACCGAATCAACGACTCGGGGATTGGGAGACGCGATGTCGACGATCGTCAGCGTGTCCGCTCCTCCAGTGGGTCCGTTGCCGATGTTGGCGACGATCGCGAGATCTCCCTTCGGCGTGATCTCGATGCCGACAGGACGCAGATTCGCGACGACGGAGCGGCCTGTATCGCGCACCTCGGTTCCGTTGACCGAGAGGATGGCGAGTCTGTGGGTGTCGGTGCACGTCACGTAGGCCGTGGCGCCATCGGGAGTGAATGCGGGCATGCTGGGTCCGCAGCTCCTGTCCCGCAAAGAGATGTTCCCGGCAGGATCGACCCTGGTTCCCGAGATCGTATAGATCGACACGGTGCTGTCACCGCGGTTGGTCACCAACGCCAACGTGCCAGCCGCATTGATGGCGATGCCGTTCGGGAACAGGCCAGCCTCGAGCGTCCTGATCACGGCGGGCGGGGAGGACCTGAGGGAGATGACGGAAATCCTGTTGTCCTGCGTCGTCTGCGTCGGGTCGGCCGGATTCGCTTTGAGCGAACTCGCCAGGAGCGCGATGGATTCATCCGGCGTCAAAGCGACCATCTGCGGAGGCCCGGACCAACTGGACGGCGCGTTCAGTTCCGCGATGACTCTCGGGGGGCGCGCACCCAGGTCGATGATCGTCACGGTGTCCGGAGGGGCATTGGGGACCATGACGTGGACACCATCCACCATGATCTCGGTCGCGTCGTTGGCCGATACGGCGATCTGCGCGTGCACTGGCACCGCAGCCAGCCACAGCCACAACAGCACCCGGCCCGTCATTTCGGGTTCGTTCGCGGAACAGGCCTGCCCCAGACCTCGAACTTGGAGACGGCCACAAAGCCACCGACGCCGTGCCCCGAACCCGGCATGAGCTGGGTCCAACCGATCTCGTCCACCTTGGACAGGTCGGGCCTCTCCACCCAACTGCCGCGAGTGACGGTCTCGGGTACCTGAAGCTTCAGCCACCGAAGCGACGACAACACGACCTCGTTTTCGATATGTGAGACGTCGGGGGTACCCGTGCCAGGGTCGCCGACCAGGAATGTGCCGTCGGCCAGCTTCACGACGAGTCGGGCGACGTGGAACCCTGAAACATAGGTGCCCCAGATCACACGACCGCGGTTCGACAGATCCACGAAGTTCCGCTTGTGCCGCAGCGTCACGGTCACCACCCCACACGAGCCGGCCCAGATTTCGGGCCTCTCGACACCGTAGATGCGAAGACAGGTTGGCCCCTCCCAGTCCTCCGTCCACGAACCCCAGCGCAATGACTTCCTGTATTCAGGGATGTACTTCGCGTTGGGATCGTAGACGCTCAGCTCCAGGTCAGGAGTCGTGACGATGTCTTGTGTCACGCTGGTCAGCGGAAGCGTGCCGGCCTCGTAGGTCTTGGGATTCTTCCAGTGCTCACTGAAGAACAGGGGGCCTGGATCCGGTGGACGGGGAACCCCACTGGGGCGTGCAGGCTGGGCCTGCTGGGCCAGTAACGACGTCGCGACGCCACCGGCGAACACGACCGCAATAGAGAGGTGACGCAAGGTGGCCATAGGATTCTCCGCGGAGGCTGGATAAGACTAGGGCTTGACGAAATGACTGTAAAGTCCTTCGAGAATCCGGGCGGGCGACAGAGCGGTGGCTCCCGGAGAAAGAAGCCACTCGCCTCGCCGATCCCGCCACTCGTTTAGCGGCTGCTAGCCGAAGGCGGCGGGCACGAGTCCCGCCACACCTGTAGTGTGAAAGCGAGAAGAGTGCTAGAAACAACTCGGGTCAGAGGGCGCGCGGTACGTCATCGGCGTTCGAATCCCTCGCTCCCAGCCACAGGCTGTGTCCTAGCCATTGGCGGCCAAGCTGTACGGCGGTCTCCTGAACCGTTGCGTTCGTAACGAGGTGGATCTGACATTCATGCGTGCCCGCCGCTTCGAGCGACGGTATGACGACAGAATCGTTGCGCGACTGGCCGACCGAGTCTGCGCGTGGGCATGGCCATTCCGTTTCAATCGTTGCACTGACCCAGAGGTGCGCTGCGATTGCCCGCATCAGGCTTTAAGAGACGCCCTGCCGGCGTCCAGGATTTCCTGCGAAAGCTTCCGGTCATCGACCGCGCGCGCCATGACCATGGCGCCCACCAACGTCGCATACGCGCTGATGGCCTTCCTTCTTCGTGCCGCTTTCGATGTGCCCCGAACCAGCTTTGCCAGTAGGTCGAACGCTGACCGCAAGTGGTCCGTGGCAGCGCGCCGCACGGCCGGACCCTGTCGTGAGACGTCCGGTCCGAGCGCGGCTAGAACGCAACCCGCCCCCGGGTTGTCGCGATGGCTGCTGGCCAAATAGGCGCCGCCGACCGCGGACAGCGGATCACCTGACGCACGCTCCGCGACCTCGCTCAAGAGAGCAAGCGAGCGCGTCAGCGCACGCGCAGATGCCTCCGCGATCAGGTCATCCTTCGACGAGAAGTGTCCGTAGAAACCGCCATGTGTAAGGCCTGCCTCCTTCATGAGATCTGCGACGCCGATCCCTTCGAAGCCCCGCTCGCGAAATAGCTGGGCCGCCGCCTCGACGATCCGCTCCCGGTTCTGCGCGGCTTGTTCTCTGCTCACCTTCATCCTGATCTCCTGAGGTCTTTCACTGCTTGACAGTATACATGATGGTCGTCATATAATCAGTCAATGATGATGGTCATCATATATGAGACGGCGCCATGGAGGGCCTGACGATGTCCGACACCCACCTCACAGCACCGACCCGCTTCATCGAGGTCGATGGGGACCGATTCGCGTACCGCCGCTGGGGCAAGCCCTCCGGCGTCCCGCTGTTCTTCGTGCCGCATTTCCGCGCTGGCTTGGATCATTGGGATCCGCTCCTGACCGATGGGCTGGCCGCAGGCCGGGAAGTCATCCTGTTCAACGGGCGCGGCATCGCCTCGTCCACCGGCAAGCCCCGCAATCGCATCGAGCATCTGGCTGACGACATCGCGTTGGTGATCCGGGCGCTGGGGCTGTCGAAAGTTGATTTGGTTGGATTCTCGATCGGTGGCCTGCAAGTGCAGGAGGTTGCGCTGCGTCATCCCGACCTGGTGCGCAAGCTGTTACTGCTCGGTACCGGCCTGCGCAGCGCCGATCCGACCATCGATCCCAGGATCCTGGAAGTCGCGCCGAAACCGGTGCCCACCGTGGAGGACTTCCTGTTCCTGTTCTTTGGCCGCTCGGACGCCGCCAAGCAGGCCGGCCGCGCCTTCTGGGATCGGCGCCATCTGCGCGTCGATCAGGACCCACCCAGTTCGGCCGAGGTCGCCCAGGCCCAGGCCGAGGCCTACGCGGCGTACTCGGCGGCGCTGCCCGACGAGAACCCCTATGCCTACCTGAATGCGATCAAGCAGCCGACGCTGGTCCTGAACGGCGTCAACGACATCATGATCGCGTCGATCAATTCCTGGCACCTGGCCCAGAACATCCCCAACGCACAGCTTCTGATCTATCCCGATGCCGGGCACGGCGCGCAGTTCCAGTATCCGGAGCGGTTCCTGGAGCACGCCGTCCAGTTCCTCGAGGAGCTATGAATCCGCACAATGACAAAGCTGTGGCGTTGATCACGGGCGCCTCCTCTGGCATCGGCGCTACCTATGCCGACCGGCTGGCCTACCGTGGCTACGATCTAGTCCTCGTCGCGCGTGATGTACCACGTCTGGAGCAATTGGCGGCGCGGCTGCGAGCAGACACCGGAATCACCAGCGAGGTGTTCCGCGCCGACCTGACCCAGGAGGCTGACCTCGCCCGCGTCGAGCAGCGCCTGCGGAGCGACGCGACCATCACGATGCTGGTCAACAACGCGGGCGTTGCCGTGGGCGGACCGCTGGTGGGCGGGGATCTCGGCAGCATGGAGGCCATGATCGACCTGAACGTCGTGGCGGTGACACGTCTCGCCTCGGCAGCGGCGACCAATTTCGTGGCTCGCGGCGCCGGTATGTTGATCAATCTCTCGTCGGTGCTGGCCCTCGCACCGGAGCAGTTCAACGCGGTCTACAGCGCCACGAAGGCCTACGTGGAAGCCGGACGCGCAAAGGGCAAGGTCGTCGTCTCTCTCAAGTGAAACCCGTCGGGTCAGGTGAACACTTGGGTGACGTTCACCGCGATAGGAGAGCAACATGAGTGCATCGCAGAACCTGAAGGACGATTGGAAGAACGTGCCAACGCGAACGATCACCGCAGGCGGAGTGGAGTTCGCGTATCGGGAGCTCGGGACGCACAATCCCGGCACGCCGGTGGTGTTCCTTATCCACCTGGCTGCCGTCTTGGACAACTGGGACCCTCGGATAGTTGATGGTTTCGCGGCTACGCATCACGTGATCACGTTCGACAATCGAGGCATCGGCGCGTCCAGTGGCGCACCGGCGACCTCGATAGAACAGATGGCCAAGGACGCCATTACGTTCATCAAGGCCAAGGGTTTCGAACGGGTGGACCTCTTCGGGTTCTCGATGGGCGGGATGATCGCGCAAGAAATCGTGCTGATGGAGCCGCAACTCGTGCGCAGGATGATCATCGCGGGGACGGGCCCCGCGGGCGGCGAAGGCATCAGCAAGGTGGCCCGTGTGACGTACCTCGACATGGTACGAGGCTTCCTCACCCGTCAAGACCCGAAGCAGTTCCTGTTTTTCACCAGGACGCCCAGCGGAATCCGCGCCGGCAAAGCATTCCTGGCGCGACTGAAGGAACGCGCTCAGAACCGTGACAAGGAAATCACCGTGACCGCGCTGCAGGCGCAATTGAAGGCGCTACGCCGCTGGGGCTCGAAGGAGGCGGCGGATCTGTCAAAGATTCACCAACCTGTGCTTGTTGCAAACGGCGATAGTGATCGCATGGTGCCAAGCAAGAACACGCACGATTTGGCGAGGCGTCTTCCGAATAGCGATCTCATTATCTATCCCGATTCCGGACACGGCGCGGTGTTCCAGTTCCACGCAGACTTCGTGCCCAAGGCGCTCGACTTCCTTGCACGATAGGTCACCGCTCGAGAAACTGAGGTTCGTGTGCGAACTCTGGATGGTTCGGACGTTCGACGGGAGCAGCCAGTCGCCGGAAGCCGAAAGAGATCTTCGAGAGCAGTCACGAGTTCGCTCAGGACGCGGTCGCGGACAGCATGATGTTGCTCAACGCGTTGACCTGGTTTCTGCAAACTCCCTACGGGCGGCACCGCTTCGACTTACGCCTGGCGAAGATTTGCATCGGGAACACGCCGCGATAGCCACAGAAGATACGAGCCGATAACAGCATCAACCACAAAACAGAAGATGGGATACCAACCGGGAACGCCAGTGTTTGTGATGAGCTGACTATGCACCAAGTCGTACAGCCCGTGCAGTAGCCAAAATACACCGACCACTACTGCTGACTGGCGGACGCTAACAAACGCGAAGACAAGGCCGGCGACGACGTACGGAAGACCGTAGATCATTTCCTTGACGCCCACAGCCTGCTCGCCTGCTTGAAGAGCGAAGAACGCGTAGAGGCCAGGCAGAGTGAGCAGGCCCAACGAATACAACCAACGTTCCCCACGAATGAATCGCGCAGACACAATGGTAAGAACGCCAACCGCTGCACCAATGAGGGCCTCAATCACAATTCTCTCTTCTCTTAAGACGCATAACGGCCGCGTTTCAGCCGCGGCGGCCCATGCAGGTACCGGAATACCGGCTCCATTTGAAGGTTAGCCGGCTCGAGGGGTGACACCAATGAGCGATTGATGCGTGCCGATCAGATTGGCAAATTCATCTGTCGGAGCAGCGCTTGGAACCGCGGATTGCTGCGGAGGCTGTCCCAAATGGGCCCAGCGCTGAGGTAGGGCTGGCACACGTTTTCTCGAGATGCTGCCTCCAACCAATCGAGCGCCGCGGCGGTATCTCCCGCCCGAACGTGGAACTGCGCCACCATGAACGGATCGCCCGACCGTGCGGCGAGAGCCTCGGCCGCGCGGTGCATGGCGACGCGATAGCCGCCCTCCTTGAAGCCACGCGTCAGTGCGTCAGCGATCTCGGCTCCCCCGCGCCGGTTCGACATGGCCCAGATCTGATCGGCCGCGAGTGCTTCGTTGTACCTTCCAACGAGATGGAGGGGCTGTCGAATGTTCGCGAGCGCGACCTGCTGGTCTGGAGTGGCCTTGAGTGTGGCGCGATACTGCGCGATCGACTCTCCATAACGGCGTACGAACATCAGTACTCGCGCGTAGAACACCTGCGTCTGCGAGCTGACCGGGTCCAATTCGATGGCTCGCTGGATCTGCGCGACTGCGTCATCGTATCGATTCACGATGGACAGGTAATCCGCATAGGACGAACGCGTTGCCGCCTGGTTGGGGTTGAGATCAATGGCGCGTCGGAACTCACGATCGGCGTCCGACCAGTTACAGTCGCTAAAGGCATAGTGCTGCGCGAGCCGATAGTGCGCGTCAGCCAACCCATCGTCTAGTTGGAGCGCCTTGTCGAGAGCCGCCCTGAGTTTGGGCGTGGCCTCGCTCCGCGGCGCATTGCCCGTCAACTGTCGGACAAACCAGATACCTGCGATGCCCGCATACGCCGGCGCGTAGTTCGGATCCCTGTTCAGCGCGAGCTCGAAATAGTTCATCGCGTTGGTCAGGTTTGCTGGACTCGGGTTGGCCTCTAGGCTCAGGCCTTTGAGATAGGCTTCATACGCCTCCGCGTTGACCGAACGAGCGTCGGTCAGCCGATGTTGCTCGTCCGGGAGGAGCGTCAAGGCCAGCGACTCCGCGACGCCTCGGGCCACGTCGTTTTGCAGGGCGAGAATGCCGGCCAACTCGCGTTCAAAGCTGTTGGTCCAGCGCTGTGTCTGATCGCGAACGTGAATCAGTGTCGCGTTGATGCGAACCCGCGCTCCCTCCCGGCGAGCGCTCCCCTCCAACAGGTAGTCCACTCCCAACTCGCGACCGATCTGATCGATCGGCACGTCGCGGGTCTTGTACCGCATCGACGAGGTCCGTGCAATCACGCTCAGGCGCTGCGGGTGCAGGCGGCCCAGTTGCGTGATCATCTCGTCGGTCAGGCCGTCGCTGAAGTACTCCTCGTCGGGATCGCCCGTCAGATTCTGGAAGGGGAGCACGGCGAGCGTGATCCGTCCCTCATCCGGCGGGATGCCCGCCAGCCGACGACGCATGCCGCCCGCGTCGAATCCCACGACCACGACGACAACGACGGCGAGAGCCGTGGCCGAGACGAGGATGGGTCGTCGTCGTAGCCGATAGCGCCAGGTGATCCAGGGCACCGTTGTGCCCGACGCAATCGCCTCGAGCGCGGCCCCCACATCTCCGGCTCGCCGGTAGCGGCGCGCGGGATCCTTTTCCAGACACCGCTCGATCGCGGCGCGCAAGGCCGCAGGGACCGTCGCCGAGATCGTTGCCGGCGGCTCGGTGAGAATCGAGGAATACAGTTCGGGCACCGTCTGGCCTCTGAACGGCCTCGCGCCCGTGACCATCTCGTAGAGCAGAACCCCAAGCGCCCAGATATCGGTGCGCGCGTCGGCAGTCTCGCCCCGCACCTGTTCAGGCGCCATCGCGTAGGGGGTCCCCGCCACCGCGCCCGCCGGCACCAACGATGCCATCGTCGTCGCCTCGACCAGCCGCGCATCGTCCCGCCGGGCCAGCCCGAAATCGACCACCTTCAGCCGACAGTCATCGCCGACGATGGCGTTGGCCGCCTTGAAGTCGCGATGGACCACGCCGTGCTCGTGCGCGTAGGCGAGGGCGTCGGCGGCCTGGATGCCGAGGCGCACGGCCTCGGTTACGGGCAGGGCGCCTTCGTCGATCTGCTCCCGCAGCGAGCGGCCGCCAACATACTCCATGGCGATGAAGGCCGTGCCGTCGGCCTCGCCGACTTCGTGGATCGTGCAGATATGCGGATGATTCAACCCGGCGGCGTTGCGGGCCTCGCGCAGGAGCCGGGCGTTCGATGTGGCCTCATCGGCGGCCCTGTCGATGACTTTGAGCGCTACGTGACGGTGGAGCCTAGTGTCGTACGCGAGGAACACAGCCCCCATCCCGCCGCGGCCAAGCAGGCGCTCCAACCGGTGGGTCCCTACTGTCATGCCAGGCGCGAAGTTGCTGCGATTCGCGTCCATCACGTCACCCCGATTGGCTGGTCCTTTGGAAGAGCGGGCACATCTTACTGGTAGTCTTCCTGCGTGGGTGTAGTCGGGCTAACGAGTAGTCGGCTCAACTCGGTAGCGGGATACTCGGACGACGGCTGCAGTGTAGTCGAGCGGCCGAGGTGGTTTCAATCAGCCCGGAACCTACGATGAAGCAGCACAATCACACCCGAACGCGGAGGGGAGACAGCGCCGGGCGAAGGCGATACGAGGAACAAGATAGCGAAATACACCAGCGAGGGTGCGCCGCGTATCCGACTGTCAGTGGTTTGGATCGTGAATCGTAGCGAGTCTGCCAGAGACTCCTCGCTGGGGGCCGCCGTATCGCCGACGGTCCCGCCCGGTAGAGTCGAGGCGAAGCGCGGTGGTGTCCAGGCCCGGCGGCGCCGAGTGCGAACGGCGTCCTTTCGAACCCGTTCTCGCCGAGAAGGCCATCACTCCGTTTCTCCGCCCCGCTCATCGAACCGGACGTGACCATCTCGGTCATCCGGCTCTCGGACGGGTTTCACGTCACGGCATGCGCAGCGGCGAGCGCGAAAGAGCCAGTGGCGACACGACGCCCAGTTCCCCAAAGACGACGGGCATGGGAAACCGCCGATACCCAGACGCCGGCGATCTTGTGCCGACGGCGCAGAAAGCGACGGACCGTGTGGTACAGATGCAACTGCACCGCGTGCCGTGCCTTCGTCACCGTGCCGTAGGAGAAGTAGCCGCAGCCATCCCCGCACGGTGCGGTTCAGTGCGCGGACAACGTCCTCCCACGGTGCCTGGTTCCCGGGCCGCAACCGTTGACGGATGGCCGTCCTTGATGGCGGCGACGGCCTTCACGGAAGGCCGCACCCCGTTGTAGCGACCGCCGGTCCGCGGGGAGTACATCGGGCCGAAGGTGTAGCCGAGGAAATCGAAGGACTCGCATCGGGCGTCCCGCAGCCGCGTCTTGTCCTCGTTCAGTGCGAGCCCGATGCCGGCCATCCAGCGCCGAGTCGTCTCCAACACCTCGGCCGCCCCGTGGCGACAGAGGATGACGAAGTCGTCGGCGTAGGTCACCAGCACCGCGCCGTACCGACGGTCCAAGCCGTGCTGCCGAAACGCCTTGATGAACCGATGCATGTAGATGTTCGCCAGTAACGGCGAAGCCACCCCGCCCTGCGGTGTTCCCCGCGTGGCCTTCTTCCCGCCACTCATCCGGCGATTCCCCTGCTCGTCGGTCTCCACGACCGGCGCCTTCAGCCACAGCTTGATGAGCCGCAGCATCTGAGCCATCGCTGACGCGGCGGGCCACGCTCGTCATCAGCGCGGAGTGCGGAATCGTGTCGAAGTACTTCGACAGATCGGCGTCCACGACCTCGGTGTGTCCCTCGTCAATGGCGCGGGAGACCTTGCGAACCGCGTCGAGCGCGCTCCGCTTCGGGCGGTACCCGTGCGCCGCCTCGTCGAAGTCCGCTTCGAAGATCGGTTCGAGGACCAACACCGCCGCGGTCTGCACCACCCGATCGCGGATGGTCGGAATACCGAGCGGTCGCTGGCCCACGCCACTGGCCTTCGGGATCAGCACCCGTCGGACCGGTTGCGGTGTGTAGCGTCCGGTGCGTACCTCCTCGCGTAATTCGCCGAGCCAACGTTCCCGCCCAGCCGCCTCGATGTCGCGCGAACGTCTCCCCGTCCACGCCCGGTGCCCCGCCGTTCGCACCGGCTGAGCGCGTAGGCATGCGCAAGGATGTCGTCGCGCCACACCTTGTCGTACAGGACGTGGAAACCGTCTGGCCGGTGCCTGCTTGGCTGTGACGTACAGCGCGCGTTGGAGCCGCCGAATCTTGTCGGGAGTTGTCAGGCTCACGCCAATCTCCCTCTCCTCGGCTCGTTCGCGCGCACCCCGAACCAGGGCCCCTTCCCTCCCCCGGCGTTACCCGGCTTCAGCGGTACTATGAGCCCCTCCGACGCCTGTCGCGCCCGGCCCTCTGCAGGACCGTTGGCCATGACCCCGACCAGTGCGACAGGCCTCCCGTGTTGCCAGTCCCCGCCTGCGTACGTGCTGCGCCCACTACCCCGGCGAGCCGGTCGACCTTCATCTGTCGGTGCATCCAGTCGACCGCAGCGGCCTTCGTCCATGGAGAGGGGACTCGGCGCTCGCATTAGACCTTTCGAGGCTTGCTCAGGCTTCACTCGCGTTGCGGCCCGTACGCTTGCTGACCCGCCAACGCGGGCCGGTGTCCCCGAGGCTTCGACGGCTCGGTCACCCTCCCCGTCGCCCGGGTCGCTACTCAGGTGTACCGACACGTCCTGAGGCCGGACTCGCACCGGCTGCGTGAACTGACCTTTCACGGCACGCTCTCCACAATGTCTCCACGAACCAGGACGATCTCAGAGGACGCACGAGGACTCCAAAGGAATCGTGTGATGGCGGTAAGCGGCAACAGCTGAACAGGTTGTGACCACAACTCACACGCCGTCAGTTAGTTGAGAGAACCCACCAATTTGGGTTCAACTCCCGCCGCCTCCACCATCCTTCGCTTCGCTCAGTCTGGTGTCGGCGCCGTAGCTAGGCAGGTCGGCGTCGGCCTTCGGCCTCGCCTTACCGGCACAACTCCCGCCGCCTCCACTATTTCTCCACCGCGGCCTCGTCCTTGGCGCCCAACGCGATTGTCATTGAGCGAATCCATAGACATTTCGCGAAGCTGACGCGCTCCGATCGAAAGCAAACGAAGGATGAGAGGTGAATTCCCGTCGCCTCCAAGCAACCGGCGGTGGGCATGGGTCCCGCTTCGCAGCCGTCGGAACCTCCTCACCATGCCGTGACTCTCGACTGAATACTCATGCGGTGCGAGCCATTCGTCGGAGTAGTCGGACAACTCGTGGACTGGCATCTATTGGTCAGAATGGCGATCGGCGCACGGCCATGGGGAGTGATGGCGAGTTGGTGTCAAGCACGAGTGGGGCAGAAGAGCACTATTAATAGGAGGGTCAGCAGCGAGAGCGGTGCGGCCTGACGACGTGATGCATGCGAGCACGACAAGCCAGGTCCCGCTTTTCGAGCTCCAGAGTTTCGCACCCGCGCGTGCGGCCTCAAGCGGTGGCTCATCGACCGTGTCCGTCATCCTCGGTGAGGCTCCACCAACTGAACTGGATGGCCGGTCTTATGGGCGCGTGGCTCGCAGAGGATCGACTTCGTCCGCGAGCGTACCAGCGTCATAGACCGGCGCAGCACGGCCGCTCGCACCAGTGTGCACCGCGACCGCGCGGTTCTTCGTCTCGTCGTACACGTACCGGCCCCACCAGGCTTCGATGCTGCCGTCGAAGATCAGACCAACGATCCGCGTCTCTTCGAGGTTGACTTGATCCTTGAGACATCGATCGAAGGGGTGGGTGAATTTCATAGATTCAGGAAAGCCTTGATTGTGGCACTCTCACACGTAAACATCTCTCCAGCCTTGGCTTTGAGCCGAGGGATCACGGACACATCGTCAAGCGGAACGAATCCAGGCTCGTCAACACTGATCCGGTGGTACCTCTCGGAGAGCAGAAGTTTGGCGCTGTTCGCCACCGCGCGCGCCTGGAGATTCATGAACACGTTAACGAGTCGACGTCCTCCCCATCCAGTCCCGAGTCCCCAATTCCGCGTCGTCTTACCGACGTCATAGTACTCGTGCGCCGTCCCCGCGCCGATCGACAGGAGACGCACTTCGCCTGGCGGGACGCCCAATTTGCCGATCGCTTCTGTGTACGCCATCAAGCTCGGGTTGTTTCCCCACATTCCGCGATCCGCGAGGAGGTATTCGCCGATCCTTACTGGATCAAAGAACGATGGTGCCGCGCACGAAGCCATGATTGCTGACACTATCGGCGTATCCTTATCGCGGACGAACGAGTCGAGATATGGAGACTTGATGACGCAGGCGTTTCCGTTCGACAGATCAGTGGCCGGCATCATCAAGCGGGTACGAGCGGCTGCCATTGTCCGGTCCTCGAATACTTGTTCAAGGAGTGTCCGCAACGGCGCGGAGTCGTACGCACTCCTGTGAACGCCCCAACACGCGAACCGCCTCTTGCAACATATGTTGGTAGCGTGCTGCTCGTACAATTCGACGATTTGATCCAGCGGCATTCGACAGGCCGCAGCCGCAGCGAAGATCGCGCCGGTGCTCGTCCCGACAATCAAATCAAAAGTAGAACTCAGCTCGGGCGAGAGGTGCTTGCTGAAGAGCGCCAATACATGTGCGGGAAAAACGCCGCGGACGCCGCCACCGTCAATCGAAAGAATTCTGAACATCGATAATCGACTCCGTGCCTTGTTGATTAGCTGACTGGGCCAGCGGATTCTTACTGGCTGCGCCAAATCGAAGGCGTCGCTTGTAGCAATCGACACCGCCGATTGGGGATCGGGGGCGCGTCCGCAAGCGGCGTCTGACGCGGCAGGGCCTTTCTAGTCCGCCAGCGCCTGCAGATGCTGACGCCGCCGGACGCCATTCTTCTTCGTGTCTCCGTAACCCGGCTTTGGCACGCGCTCCACAACACGCGCGCTGGTCCACCGTGGTGACCTGTCCATCCTTTGCGGCCCGATTAGGTGGAGTCGTTCTCGAGCCTCCGCTTGACTTCGCCATGAGAGATCTCCTCTGCGACAATTGGTCCAGCGCCTACCGCATCGAGTTCCAGAGGCAGAACGCGCAGTTGTCGTCACCGACGCTGTACGCCGCGGCGAGCGTGTTGAATTGACTTGTCGTGACCGGCTCGAATGATCTCGTCGGTGTGACAATCCGTCCTTCTCGCTGCCGAGGTCGTGGATCTGACTAGGCGCGCCGAAACTCATAACCACCGAGCGGAACGAAGCCGGGCCCGACCCGGGAGCGAGTCAGACCCGGCTCTTGGGTGGGGGGCTGCTTCTACCCCGACCCAAACCGAGCCCCGCGCTGGAGATCGATTGCGCGGAGCCGTGACCGCTGCGCTGGTGAAAGCAGGTGGAGAATGCGGCAGAGCATCAACATGTGCTCGCGTCGGCGTGCGGCATCGGCGTGGAGCATCTCCGTGATGGCCTGTTCCGTGACGACGTCTGACGCATCTTTTACAAACACTCGCTCGAGCCTTGCATGGGCCGCCTCTGCCTCTTTGGCACGAGCACGTAACGCGGGCAAGGACTCTCGGTAAATCTGTTCGATCGTGTCTGCCTGCCCCGTGCTTAAGTTCAGGGCAGAACCGAATTGAGGGGAACGCCACCAGCGGGCAGATTCGATCTGCGCCGGCATGGACACGACCAGCGCCAATGCACCGACCAGCCGGGCAAGTGGGCGCCTTGCGATGATGTTCATTAGAGGATTCGCTACTCCTGGCTCGCGCTCTCCGGGGGGTTCTTCATGTTGACAACCACATGGCCTGCAGCGAGTGACAGATTTTGGGCGAACGCGCCGCGATACAAGTCGTAGAGAGCCTGTCGCTCCTCGGGAAATTCGTCATACAGCGTCTGCATGATCGTGTAATCGGCGCCGGGCACAACGGGGCTGACGATATGAACGTAGGCGATGTTGCCGTCGGGCAACGGCTTTGAAATCTTCATGACCTTCCAGCCGGCCGCCTGCTGCCTGCGCTCGGGTTTGTCAGATTTCAGGAGACCCTCGCGCAGCTTCGCCATGATCTTTTCGAAATCGGCGGTCTTGTCCGGCTTGATCGCGATGGTCCACAGGCCGACGTCTCCATCGAACGTCAACTTCTGCGCCGCTTGCGCGTTGACCCGATCCCCCGACCATCCCGCACACACGAGCAGCGCCAGAGCTAGCGATACGCACAGCCATCTCATCCCACACCTCCTCGAACACACCTGCAAGACCGGACGATGAACGCATCAGTCCACAGCAGAGGCGACCGACCGGTGCCGACTCTCCTGCGCAACGTCAACGAGTGTCTCGACCCACGCCTCCACTCCGAACACGTCGGCCACCGCGGTCGCCGACCATTCCCGCGCCACCCGCGACGTGCTGGGTTCGTCGCGGGTGTTCACCACGACAGGGACGTCCATAAGCTGCAACAGATTCCCCTTGCCCCTGGCATCAGCCAAGCCCACCGAGATCACCTCACCGCACGCGCGTCGATAAAGGCCGCAGAGGAGACCTACTCCAAGGCGGTGATCGACTGGAGCGCCCACGTGGTCGTACAGTTGACCCATCGTACAAAGAAGACGCGCAGCGGTGAGCGCTTTGACGAGCCGGGCCCGCGCGGTTGGATGCGGATCGAGGACCCGGAAGCACTCGCCGTATTCACGCAGCTTCGCGAGCCGGGCCTGAAGGAGCGAGAGATGACACTCGCGCGCGACCTCCTCGACCGACATGTCGCTGAATCCGCGCACGTCGATCCGTAGCCGTGCGGCCGTCTGGCGCAGCCCATCGACAACAGCGGTGTACGAATCGCCGAACTCGACGGCGTGATAACCGGTCACCTCGCGCCCGTCGGGGACGACGAAGCCCAGATACCCCTTCGGGATAAACACGGCACTCCCGTTCTCGCAGATGAACGGGTGGCTGATGCCGAGCTCACGTGAGAGATACTCGAGTTCCGCGCGAGTCTTGCTCGAGCAGAGGACAAGCGGAACGTGGTCTCGCGACAGAACCGTGAGCGCCTTGGCGGCGGCCGCGAGCGATGCCGGCGAGGAACCGTCGAAAACGCCGTCGACATCCGAGAACACGACGAGAGGCCGCTTCCGTGCCATGTGCCCTGACGATAGCCCGCGAAGGCTGGACGTCGTCATCCCGTCAAGACAGTATTTGTGTCACCGAAAGGGTGGAATTGCAGTGAGACTGATTGACTCATGGCGCCGCCGCGACCAAGATGATCTGGTGACACGCGACCCGTTTCATCGACTCACGATCAAGACGGTCGTGCTGCTGGGCTTCGCGCTGATGGTCGGTCTCTGGACCGTGTCCGCCTTCAACCTGACCAGGCGGATCGCGGCCACCGAGGCCGACGCCTCCAACATCAGCGAGCGGTACAAGCGCGCACAGGACCTCCTCGCGAACGTCCGCGCACAAGTGCTTCTTGGGTCGGTGTACGTGCGTGACGCCTTAATGGACCCCGATCCAAAGAGCACCGGCTCGTACCGCCAACAAATCGAGGAGGCCTACCAAACGGCGGAGCAGGCGTTGCAGCAGTACGTGCCGGTGTTGGGCACTCCCGACGAGCGCGACCGAGTCGCACGCCTGAATCAGGAAGTCAGCGGGTTCCGCACGACTTTGCTGGACGTGCTCGACACCGACAGCAACCGGTGGCCAGTTGAGGCCCGGCTCCTGCTTCGCGAACGGATCATGCCCAAGCGTGACGTGGCGATCCGGGTCTCGGAGGAGGTGCAGGCACTGAACCGCAACAACTTCGTTCAGCAACAGGCGGACATGGCCGCGATCTACCGGACCTCGCAAACGCAGATCTCGGCACGCTTCGGGATCGCAGTGGCCGCAAGTCTGGGCATCACCTTGCTGGCGATCTTCTATGCCGGCCGGCTCGAGAATCAACTGCGGCGCCAGAGCGCGCGTGACGTTCAAAATGCGGACAACCTGCAGCGGCTGTCAGCCAAACTGATCAACGCTCAGGAAGAAGAGCGCCGCAACATCGCACGGGAGCTGCACGATGAGATCGGGCAAGTCCTGACCGCGATCAAGGTCGAGCTCGCCGTAGCAAATCAGGCTATCGAGTCTGCCGGTGGCCCTGCTCATGCTCTGGACGACGTGCGGTCCATCACGGACGGCGCGCTCCACACCGTTCGAGACCTCTCGCATCTCCTGCATCCCGCACTGCTCGATGATCTCGGGTTGCAGGCCGCCGTGGACTCGTATCTTCGCAGCTTCAGCAAGCGTCACGGCATCCGCACGGATCTGCTCTACGACCGCATGGACGACGAACGTCTGACCGCTGAAACCGAAGCCGCCGCGTACCGCATCATTCAGGAGGCGCTGACCAACGTCGTCAAGCACGCGAAGGCGACAACGTGCCGTGTGTACCTGCAGCGTCTGTCCAACACCGTTCTGGTAACGATCGAAGACGATGGGGTGGGGTTTATGCCGCGTTCGGAGACCGATGACCGGCGCAGTCACCCAGGATTGGGTCTCATTGGCATTCGCGAGCGCGTGTCGCAGCTACAGGGGACGATGCGCTTGGAGAGTACGCCCGGAAAAGGCACTCGACTGACGATCGAGTTGCCGGCACGCGTTCGGGAAGCGGCTTCAGAGCCCGACGAGGTCGATCCGTCGGACGGCGTCCTGGGGACGGTGATGGGAAGAGCTCGTGCCTAACACCACGATTCTCCTGGGCGACGATCACAGACTGGTGCGCCAAGGACTGCGGAAAATCCTTGAAGCGCAACCAGGCTGGCAGGTTGTGGCCGAGTCAGGGGACGGACGTCAGGCCGTTCGCGAGGCACTCTCGTTGCACCCGGACGTGGCGATTCTCGATATCAGCATGCCGCTTCTGAACGGGATCGAAGCGACCCGTCAGATCGTACGAAGGTTACCGGACGTGCACGTGCTCATCTTGAGTATGCACTCGGACGAGGCCTACATCACGCAAGCACTGCAGGCAGGCGCCACCGGATATTTGCTGAAAGACTCTGCGGACACCGAGCTCATAGACGCCGTTTCTGCCGTCTCCGGCGGGAAATCCTTCTTCAGCCCTGCGGTGGCGAGGGTGATGCTCGATGACTACGTCCGCCGTCTTGCGGAGAAAGGCATCGCCGACCGGTACGAGTCGCTGTCTGAGCGGGAACGCGAGATCTTTCAGCTCATCGCCGAAGGGTACAGCAACAAGGAGACGGCAGATGTATTGTCGGTAAGCCCCAGCACGGTGGAAACCCATCGCGCGCATATCTTGGAAAAACTCGACGTCCACAACACTGCCGAGCTCGTGCTCTACGCGGTTCGTCGTGGGGTCATTTCCTAGCTGAAGCTCTCCACAACAACACAGCGCGGCCCGTTGAGATGTTTTGGACCGCCCGAGACACCCGGGCCCGAGCGTCGAGGCGCTGACTCGAATTCTCCGAGCTGCGGTCCCGCCTTGAGCCGGCGCTGGTTGTCGTGGCAGGTCGTTCTCTCAATTTGGTCGTGTCGCTGTTCCAAGGCACGGAAGACCCTCCGGCTCCTTTCCGCCAAAAATACCGGATCTCCGGGATGGTATCCACGGCGCTCCATAGGCACACTACCCACCCAGTCGCGGGGGCAAGACACGATGCGAATCTTGTTCACAAAGGAGGGGCCTATGCGTGCGGCGTCAAAATGGGTCTGGGTGATCAGTCTCGTGCTCGTGTGTCCGTCGAGCGCCTTCGCCCAAGCCTCAATAACGGGCACCGTCCGCGACACGTCAGGCGCAGTGCTTCCGGGCGTGACCGTGGAAGCCTCGAGCCCCGCACTTATCGAGAAGGTCCGCACTGTAGCCACGGATGGCACCGGCCAGTATCGCATCGTCGACCTGCGCCCCGGTTCCTACTCAGTGACGTTCACGCTACTAGGCTTCAGCACCGTGAAGCGCGACCCGCCCCGCTATGCGTTGAGAAAAGATAGCCGATGCCAGTCGCCTTGACAGCCTCTCTACACACGAGTGCGGCTGCGCGCAGTGGTCGCGCCCTTACTGCTGGTGTCTAAGTCCGACGAGGCGCGCGCCCGCTTGAAATCGTCAAGACGCTTCGGACAGCAACGAAGCCGACTCAGGCGGCGCGAGTTGAAGACGAACGTCGTAGGAGAGAGGGGTATAGACTGACTGACGACTCTTAATTGGAGGCTTCTGTCATGTCTACTAGTCATCTTTTACGATGCACGACGGTTCTTCTACTAGCGGCTTTCTCTGCGGCGGGCTGTGGCGGTGATGAGGGGCAAGCCGCTGCACCAATCGCAGGGCCGAGTGCGCCCTCACCAACGTCCGCGCCAATCCCAGCTGTGCCCACGGCACCCGGAGCCCTCACGTTATCTGGTCTCGTGACTCAAGAAACTGCAACGGGCCGAGTGCCCGTTGAAGGTGTCCTCGTGGAGGAGATGACGTGCCAAGTGGCCGGCTGTTCGAACTACATCTTGCAGAAGGCAACGACCGACAAGGCGGGGGCTTACCACATTGCTGGCTTGTATCCCGGCGCCCTGAATTTCGTGTGGATCACCAAGGACGGGTATGAGCCGGTGGGTATGCCGCCCGTGCCGACGTGCGACAACTGTAATTCCATCGTCACGATGATCGGAGACACTGAACTCGACATCGAACTTGCCCGACTCTGAGCAGTGTTACTCCTTCGGCGCACGGGCAGCCTCCTCATTGTTGAGTCTCGACGAGCGTAACGCCAGACTGATACGACTGCGGTTGGTGTTCAGCGACTTGGCTCACATTGATTGCACTGCCCGTGCGCAAGTTCAGGATGCGCCCGTCTTGAGAGAAGCGTCCCGACACTTGCTCTTCTGTGCGGAAGCGAAGGCGCGATCCCCCGCACAGCCAAGTCGATCCAATATCTTCGCCATCGCGTGCTATGAACTCATCGCCAGTCACGGTCCCGACATAGTGGTTGTGCTCGGTGAGTATGTGTATGGAGCCGCCATAGCGCTCAATGCCCAATACCTGGACCTCGGCTTTGTCGCGTTTCGAGCCGATCGGGCGTTTCCGTTTGTTCAGATTGTTCGAGAATTCGTGGATGTGGGCAGACCAACTCCCGCCGCCTCCACCATTCGACTCACCGTGCGGTCCGCCTTCGGCGAACGGCAGGTTCGCTCATGGCGGGCCATCCCAACGGGTCGAATGCCCTGAGCGAGCTTCTTGACTCAGGGCGAGTCGAAGGGCCATCCCCGGCCCTCGCTCATGGCTGGCCACGCACAAGCGGCCGAGTCGAATGCCCTGAGCGAGCTTGTTGACTCAGGGCGAGTCGAAGGGCTCCTTCCCACTTTACCCAAGCAGCCTTGCCTCCACAGCCACGACGATGGCATCGTCGTCTTGAGATGCCGGTCGTCTACGTACTCCGTTGTGCTGACAATTCCTACTACGTCGGGCACACGCACGAGCTCACCGCTCGCTCGCGAAGCATCAGGACGGCAGCGCTTCCACATACACGGCTGCACGCCGTCCTGTGGTGCTCGTCTACGCTGATGAGTGCGGAACACTCGCGGCGGCGAGGGCGCGCGAGCGTCAGATCAAAGGTTGGACGCGCGCGAAGAAGCAGGCGCTGATTGCTGGCAACCGGAGACGATTGAACACACTCAGCGGGAGCGCTATCCGTCGTCTCCGAGGCAAGATCCGGTGGCAAGGCGATCTGAACGCAAGTCGAACGAGTCGGGTCGAGTCGGACCGCTGAACCACTCTTACACTGCACCCCTCCGGGCCGAGCTCACTCAGCAATTCCTCCAGAAATGTGCGCGATTCCAGAATTTCCAGCCGGTGCTCGATCTCTTTTTTCGGGAGAACATTAAGCCAACTACCTGCGCCCACCACTCATCGCCGTTCTCCTGTGCTCACCGGTATCGGCGTCACAGGCGTCTTCACCGCAACGATCGCCAACTTGTTCATGATTGCGGCTTCCAGTTCAGGACGAGCGTGATGGGTGCGACGGAGTCTTCCGCGGTCTCATTGATCAGGAAGCGACCGTCCCGCGACACGGCGTATTGGGCGTGGAGACCCGTGAGCCGGCTGTGCACGATGCGCGTCGGGAACAGCGCAACGGGCGTTCCCGCCTCGAACGCCGAGCCGGAGCTGACGATGGCGGTCGCCATCATCTTTCGATCGGCCGCGATGAAGTAGAGCTCCCTGCCATCGGCGCGCCAGCGCGGCTGCACGCCGCCGTTGATGGAAATCGGCCATGTGCGTGTCTGAGCGGGAAAGGACTGGACGACGACCTGAGACTGGCCCGATTCATTGGTTTCGTAGGCGATCCAGCGGCCGTCTGGAGAAAACTGTGCATTGAGCTCTTCGGCCGGACTCACGACGAACGGCCGTGCCTTCCGTTTGTCTCCCGCCATCTCGAGGACCCACACGTCGTGCCCCGTAGTCGGCGTCAGCTTGTCGTACACGAGGAACCGCCCGTCTTTCGACCAGTCCTGCGGCCGCTGCAGGTCGGGCTCGTCGAGCAGTATCTCGTCGGTGCCAATTCCGGTGGACGTCTTCACGCGCATCTTCCAGGCTTGCTGGCTCGACTCGAACGCGATTCGCGATCCATCCGGCGACCACACAGGGTGGACTTCGGCCGCCGCCTCGAACGTGAACGGGCTCGAGCCGCCGCGGAGAAGATCCATGATCCAGATGCCCGAATTGTTCTGGATGCTCCGGTCTACGGCCACGAGCCTCCCGTCCGGCGACAGCGCGGGCGAACCCAGTTCGCTCGTATCCGGCTGCCCCACCGCTCCTGCCGGAGCGCCGGTCCGGTCGTACCACGCCAACTGGCGGCGCGTCATGCCCGCGCGATACGCGACGGTCCCGTCGCCTGACACGGAAAATCCACCCCAACCCGTCGCGGGATCGTATCCAACCGATTCGGCGAGCGTCTCCGGGTCGCCGACGAATTCGCCGCGGACGAGATCGAGCTGCCGGGTCACCAGTGCCCCTTGAAGGACAAAAGCGACGCGGTCCGGAGGAAGAAACGCGCCGAAGGCGTCAGCGGCCATGAGCCGCTTCGGCGCGCCTCCTTCGAGCGACGCTAGGTAGATGCCGCGGACTTCCGGATTCCCGGTTGCGTAGAAGAGAAACCGGCGCTGGTCGGGCAGGAAGAACGGGAAATGGTGCGCCACCCCGGTGCGCGCGGGATCGTTCTCCGTGACGGCGGTGGTCGCACCACCGGACGACGAAATCCGGTAGATCCGATCTGCGGCGACATTCGGCGTATACAGGATCGTGCCGTTCGCGTTCCACGCACCGCCGGTTCCGGAAGCAGCGACGGCGATCTGTTGCGCGGGGCCGCCGGCGACCTCGACGCGATACAGCTTCCCGGTTGCGAAGAAGCCGACCGAGCGGCTGTCGGCGGACCAGAATGGGTACTCCGCGCCGTCGGTACTCGCCAGCGGCTGGGCGTCGATCCTGTCCAACGCGCGCAGCCACAGCCGCGGTGGTCCGTCGCCGGCCGCCACAAAGACGATGGAGCGGCCGTCCGGTGACAACGCAAAATGGAGAGGCAGAGGAGTAGAAGGCGTCGAGATCTCCACGCGCCTCTCAGGTGCGTCGGGAACGGCTCGTCCGGATCGGACTGCGGCAGTCGCCAACCCCAGGGCGAGCACCGCCAGTGCCGCCACCAGGATCCACGGCAGTCCACGCCGGGCCGACAACAGCCGCATCGGCGGCGATGAATTATCCGGCTCCGACGGCGCTTCGTCGATCTCGATTCGCGCCGCGGCCGCCGTGTCGAGTCGGCGGTGCCGATCCTTCTGAAGGCAGCGACGCAGCAGCCTTCGGACTGCGGGTGGCGTGGCGGACGGCAACGCCGTCCAATCCGGCTCGGACCGGATCACCGCCGCCAGAATGTCGCCCACCGTTTCCCCCGCAAACGCTCGCGTGCCCGTGAGCATCTCGTAGAGCACGGCGCCAAAGGAGAAGAGATCGGTTCGCCGGTCGACGGCGGTCCCCCTGGCCTGCTCCGGCGACATGTAGGCGGCCGTCCCCAGAATCGCGCCCTGCTGTGTGGCTGCGAGGCTGAGCGTCGGCGAGTTCGAGACGTTGGAATCCGGTCGGCCGGTGTCGAATGCTTTCGCCAGCCCGAAGTCGAGGACCTTGACCGAGCCGTCGGGTGTGATCTTCACGTTGGCTGGTTTCAGGTCCCGATGCACGATGCCCTTGTCGTGGGCCGCTTCGAGCGCCTGAGCGATCTGCCGCGCGATCGCCAGCGCCTCGTCCATCGGCAGGGCACCTTGTCGGATGTGCTCGGCCAGCGTCTCGCCCGGCACGAGCTCCATTACGAGATAGTGCCGGTCGTTCGACTCCTCCAGTCCATGAATGCCCGCGATATTCGGATGGGTCAGCGCGGCCAGCAGGCGCGCTTCACGCTGGAGTCGCGCGATGCGTTCGATGTCGTGCGCGAACGGCTCGGGAAGAACCTTGATAGCGACCTGCCGACCCAGCTTCGAATCAGCGGCCTCGTACACGTCTCCCATGCCGCCGGACCCCAAGTGGCGTGTGATCTCGTAGTGTGCGAGCTTGGTGCCAATCATCCAGACCAGGAATAGGAGCGAATCCTATCAAACCGCAGTCGACCGCGGGGATGATCACACTCGACAGTCGACGCTTTCTGCTGCTCATCGAGTGGCGTCAGCTAGCCGGATCACTTTGGCCGGTGCCGATCCCATTCGAGAAGCGCTCTTGCGGCCCAGGAATGGCCGCTTTTCGGGTCAGGGATCCCGATGGCACTTGGAAGTTCCTCGAGGCCAAGCCCAGTTGACCCGACTGCCCCCCTGAACCATCCCTGGACATCTGACGCGCACGAGATAAGCTGTTCACCGCTGAGGAGGGTTTCACGATGAGCCGCTCGCCACGTTCATCAGGAAGTAGAGGCTGAGATGAGTCCGTTGATGCGAACGGCCGTCATTGCCTTCGTCGCGTTCGGAGGTTTCGCCTGCGGGTCCGCGGGGGGTGGGGCTTCAGAAGCTCAACAAAGCCAGCAACCGTCCGCGGCTGCACAGGTCCTCGGTGGACTCGCGAGATCGGGGTTCACCGGCACCGTCGTCGTCAAAGACGCGGCGGCCGGTGAGTCGACCACGAACGATTCGATCGCAACGTCCACAACGAAGACCAGCTTGAACGCCTCGGTCGTGCTCACCGTGACGACCAATGGTGTTGTCGCGAACGTGACGTATGCGTCGAAGACGGTCTTCGAACAAACGGCGGAGTACCAGGCTCACAGGGTCGTCGGCACTAAGACAGAGGAGACCACCGCATCCGGTCACAGCACTGAGAACGCGTCGGTGACCGTCGATCTGCGCTCGGACGGCACATATCAGATCAATTTCAGCGGCGGCGGCGTCACCGGCGAGTATCGGATGGTCGATACCGCGGAGACGATCTGCAAACCGAATATTGAGGGTTCCACCTGCCGGCCCTACACGTCGTCGAGCGAAGACTCCGGCAAACCGCCGAATCAGGGCGGTGTCGCCGGTTCGGTGGACGGCCGGATCGATGAGAAACAGCCGAAGGTGCTGGTGGGATCGGAAGTGCAGCGGCACGAGCTCAACGACGGCTCGACCGCGACCCGGACCGTAACCTGGAATCTCTCGCGCTAGATGGCTGCCATGCGCGTCTCCCGTCGAACATCGACCAAGTCCTCAATCAATACAAGACGCGTGACCGAGGATTCCGTCCTCAGGTGAAGCTCACAGCGCGCCATCCCTGAGGGACTCGAGAACTTCGACTGGCCCGCCGCCTCCACCATTCGACTCACCGTGCGGTCCGGGACCGTCCATGCCGCCGCTGCCGCGGCGCTGCTACTGTTCAAGAGCAGGGGTAAAATACGCCCGATGTCCGCGCGACTCCTCGCTGTCGTCGTTGCCTTGATTGCGTTCGTGCCGGCTGGCGCACGTGCGGCAGACGGCGTTCCCTTGGCCGATGCCGCGGAACGGGGTAACCTCGCCGCCGTCCGGACGCTCATCGGGCAGGGGTTCGACGTCAACGCCACGCGTGTCGACGGCACCACTGCTCTGCACGCCGCCGTGCACGCGGATCGCCTGGAGATTGCCGAACTGCTGCTGAAGGCTGGGGCCAACGCGGGCATCCGCGATCGCTACGGCGTGACGCCGCTCTATCTCGCCGGCGTCAACGGCAATGCGGAGATGATCCGGCGTCTGCTCGACTCGGGCGTTGATCCCAACACGGTCGACCCGGGCGGCGAAACGGCGTTGATGACCGCCGCGCGTACTGGTGCGGTCACCGCCTTGCGCCTGCTCCTCGAGCGTGGCGCGACCGTGGATGCGCGCGAGCCGGAATTTCAGCAGACGGCGTTGATGATCGCGGTCCGTGAGAATCACCTGCCTGCTGTGGACCTTCTCATCAAGGCTGGCGCAGTGGTCAATGCCCAGACGCGCAAGGGGCCGACGCCGGCGTTCGTGCCGCCGTGCAAGGGCACCGGCTGCGGATCGGAAGGCGTGGGCATCAATCGCGGCGGCCTGCCGGATCGCGGGCGACGCGCCGAGGTGAAGGGCGGCATGACGCCGCTTCTGTATGCGGCGCGCGACGGGCGGGTGGAGGCGGCGCGGATGCTCGTCGACGCCGGCGCGGATCTCGAATCGGGCGACGGCAACGGCATCCGCCCGCTGCTGATGGCCGCGCTCAACGGCCAGATCGGCGTGGCGCGCCTCCTCGTCGAGAAGGGCGCGAACGTGAACGCCGACGACTTCTGGGGCCGTTCGCCGCTCTGGGCCGCGGTTGAATACCGCAACCTGGACATGAACAACAACGACCAGGATGCCCCGACTGATAACGGCGTCGATCGCACGCCGTTTCTCGACCTGATCCGCCTCCTGATCGACAAGGGCGCCAACGTCAACGCACGTACCCGGGAGGTGCCGCCGCCCCGGCGCTGGCTCTATTCGCTCAATGACGTCTCGTGGGTGGATTTCACGGGACAGACACCGTTCCTGAGGGCAGCGTTCTCGGGCGATACGACGACGATGCGGCTGCTGGTGCAGCGCGGCGCCGATCCGAACCTGCCGACGTTGGCCGGAACAACGCCGCTCATGGCGGCGGCAGGCGTGGGCTGGGTGGTGGCGCAGACGTATACGGAATCACTGCAGGCGCGGATCGACGCGGTCGCGCTCTGCCTGGAGCTTGGTGCCGACGTGAACGCCACCAACTCGATGGGGCTGACGGCCCTGCTGGGCGCAGTGAACCGTGGCTCGAACGACATCATCGAGTTGCTGGTCAAGCGCGGGGCGCGGCTGGACATCAAGGACAAGGAAGGGCGGACACCGCTTCGCTGGGCCGAGGGCGTCTTTCTTGCGGCAGTGGGCGCGGAGCGGAAGCCGGCGACAATCGCGCTGCTCGAAACGCTGGGCGCCAAGCCATGAACGTGCGTTTACGGCGGCGGGTCAGACGAGCAGGACCGGCCCTGCTCGTCGTGCTGTGGATTCTCGCGATCGCCAGCGTCGAGACGCAGACTCCACGAACCACGCCCGCACGCGCCGATGCACCAGGCGCGCCCTTCGACGCGGCTCAGGGCCGGCCCTTCGACGTCGCTCAGGGCAAGCAAGTCGTCGATAAGTACTGCGTCACTTGTCACAACGCGCGGCTGACGACTGGCGGCCTCGCGCTCGACGGGCTCGATATCACGCAGGCCGGGCGCCAGCCGCAGACCTGGGAAAAGGTCGTGCGGAAGGTGCGCACCGGCATGATGCCACCGGCCAACGCACCTCGGCCGGACCGGGCGACGCTTGACGGACTGGCCGCGTCGGTCGAGGCGACGATCGATCGCGCCGCGGCCGTAGCGCCCAACCCTGGTGCGCCCGTCCTGCACCGACTGAACCGCACGGAATACGCCAACGCCGTTCGCGATCTCCTCGATCTGCCGATCGATGCCGCGGCGCTTCTACCTGGCGACGACTCGAGTGAAGGGTTCGACAACATGGCCAGCGTGCTCAGCGTCTCACCAGCGCTGATGCAGGCCTACCTGTCCGCGGCGGCGAAGATCAGCCGGCTCGCAGTTGGCGACCCAACGATCAGCGCCGACCTCACTACTTATCTGCCGCCGCGTGGGTTGTCACAGACCACGCACCGTGAGGGGCTGCCTTTCGGCACACGCGGTGGCATGCTCGTGCAACACGTGTTTCCGCTCGACGCCGAGTACGAGTTCAGGGTCGGCCGCGCCGGCGGCGGGTTGTTCGGACTCGCCCCGGTCGGCGTCGACGACCAGATCGAGATCACGCTGAACGGCGAGCGGGTGCAGTTGCTCGAACGGGTGGCGCCGCGTGGTGGCATCCGGCTCAAGATTCCGGCGGGGCCACAGACGATTGGCGTGGCGGTCGTCCGCCGCGCCAATGCGCGCGGTGTCGACGATCTCTTCTCCGAGCTCGCGGGCACGGCCGGCGTGCAGAGCCTGACCATCAACGGACCGCTGAACCCGACCGGTCCGGGCGATACCCCGAGTCGCCGCAGGGTCTTCACGTGCCGTCCGCCTGTCCCGCTGAAGCCTGGCGAAGGCGGACCGTCGCGCTCCGCGCTTGGAGGAGACGAGCCCGCGACCGCGGAAGAGACAACCTGTGCACGCAGGATTCTGTCGACGCTCTCAACGCGCGCGATTCGCCGACCGGTCAGCGAGAAGGATCCGATGATCGAGACGCTCCTCGGATTCTTCGAGTCGGGTCGCCAGCTTCGCGGTTTCGATACCGGGATCCAGTACGCCCTCGCGCGCGTGCTCGTCGATCCGCAGTTCATCTACCGGTTCGAGCGGGTGCCCACGGGCCTCCGCGCTGGTACGGTCTACCGGATCAGCGATCTCGAGCTGGCGTCGAGGCTGTCGTTCTTCCTGTGGAGCAGCATCCCGGACGAGGAGCTGCTGGGCCTGGCGGCCAAGGGTCGACTCGGCACGCCCGCCGTGCTCGAGCAGCAGACGCGGCGCATGCTGGCGGATGTTCGGGCAGACGCGCTCATCGATAATCTTGCCGGACAATGGCTCCAGCTGCGGCAGCTGGATGACGTCGCGCCGGGCACGAAGGAGTTCGACGGCAACTTGCGTTATGCCTTCCGCCGCGAGACGGAGCTGCTGTTCGAGACCATCGTCCGCGAGGATCGCAGCATTCTGGATCTTGTCGACGCCGACTACACCTTCGTCGACGAGCGGCTAGCACGGCACTACGGGATTCCCAACGTGCGCGGGAGCCGCTTCAGGCGCGTCACGCTCGGCGATGACGCCCGACGCGGCCTGCTCGGTCACGGCAGTCTCTTGACCGTGACCTCGGCCGGCAACCGGACGTCGCCGGTGAAGCGCGGCAAATGGATTCTGGAGAACCTCCTTGGCGCGCCGGTGCCGTCGCCGCCGCCCGGGGTCGAGACCAACCTGGCGGAATCGGCCGCGCATGGCGCGCAGCCGACGTCGCTTCGCCAGCGGCTCGAACAGCACCGAGCCAACCCGAGCTGCGCGTCATGCCACGCCGTCATGGATCCGATCGGCTTCTCGCTCGAGAACTTCGACCTGATCGGCAAATGGCGCGACACCGATGGCGGCGTCCAGGTCAACGCCACCGGCCGGCTCGTCGATGGAACGACGCTGGTCGGCCCCGCCAGTCTTCGCCAGGCGCTGCTCGATCGTCGTCAGGCGTTCGTCACGACGACGGCCGAGAAGCTGCTAACCTACGCCGTGGGCAGGCGCGTGGAGTATTTCGACATGCCCGCCGTGCGGGCCATCGTTGGCGACGCGGCCCGCAACGGCGATCGGTTTTCGTCGCTCGTCACCGGCATCGTGAAGAGCGCACCGTTTCAGATGAAACGATACGACGGAGGCAGCGAGCCATGACGTTTATCACCAAGAAGCATCTCTCCCGCCGGACGTTTCTGCGCGGCACGGGCGTGACGCTGGCCCTCCCGCTGCTCGAATCGATGGTGCCGGCAGGGACGATGCTGGCGCAGACGTCCGCGACGCCAAAGAGCCGTCTCGGGTGCATCTATATCCCGCACGGCGCCACGATGGACAAGTGGACGCCCGTCGGTGATGGCACGGCCTTCCAGTTCTCCGAGATCCTCCAGCCGCTCGAACCGTTCCGCGATCGTCTGTGCGTGGTCAGCGACCTGGCGCACGCGCCGGTCGCGCCAGCGACCGGCGAAGATACCGGCGGGGCCGAGAACCATGTGCGCGCGGCGGCCGTGTTCCTGAGCGGCGCACATCCGGTCAAGAAGAACGAAGCCTTCGTTGGGGCGACCGTCGATCAAATCGCGGCCCAGCACGTCGGGCAGGACACCCCGCTCCCGTCGATCGAGCTGTCGATGGAGCCGCTGAATCTGAACTGCGGCGATGCCGGATTCACCTGCGCCTATCGCAACACGCTGTCGTGGAAGTCGGCCACACTGCCGTTGCCGATGGAGAACAATCCGCAGATCGTCTTCCAGCGGCTGTTCGGCGACGGGAGCACCGATGCGCAGCGGCAGGAGCGGCGCAATCAGGCACGCAGTCTCCTCGATTCGATTCGAGATCAGGTGCCATCGCTCGAGAAGGATCTGCCCGCGGGAGACCGCCGCCGGCTGCGCGACTACCTCGATGAAGTGCGCGAGATCGAGCGGCGTGTCAAACAGGTGGATGCGACGCTCTCACGCAATCTGAACCTCCCAGACGCGCCCGTCGGCATCCCCGCCGACTTCGAGGCGCACCTGAAGCTGATGTTCGACCTGCAGGTGCTCGCCTACAAATCGGAGATCACGCGCATCTCGACGCTGATGTTCGCGCGCGAGAACAGCAACACCGTCTACGGGGCGACCGGCGTGCGCGAGGGGTTCCACAACGCCTCGCACCACTCGAACGAGCGCAAGAACATGGACCAGTTCGCGGTCATCAATCGCTACCACGTGAAGATGCTCGGCTACTTCCTGGAGCGGCTGCAGGCGACGCCCGACGGCGACGGGACACTGCTCGACCACTCGATGATTCTCTACGGCAGCAGCCTGAGCGACGGCAACGAGCACAATTTCGATCCGTTGCCGGTGGTCGTGGCGGGCGGCGCGTCAGGGCAGCTGAAGGGCGGGCGCCACGTGCGCCACGCGCCGCACACGCCTATGTCGAACCTGCTACTCACCATGCTCCACAAAATGGGCGCGCGCGTCGATTCAATCGGGGACAGTACTGGAGCGCTCGCACTGTGACGGCAGCCTTGGTGGCCAGATAGATGTAGAAGTCAGTGAACGCCACCCACACAAGGCTGAACCAGGCGTGTCGCTCGTTCAGCCACGACGATCCCTTCCCCATCAGAAAACGTGGCGACACCAGCCTATTCATCCGATCGTGCAGTCTTTCGTGAGCACATTCTGAAATGGTGAGAGCCGTTCGAGCCCGGGCGACATTGCCGAGCGACATTCTGAGTCGCCGAGTCCGAAAGACGATGCAGCTCGATGGCTGAACGAGCGGTTTCGAAGCTGCTGGATCGATAAACCCTTCGCGACCACACGGGGGGAATCTTCGAGCGACACTCAGCTCGTGCTTCGTCCAACTGGTGCAAAAGACTTAGAATGACCTATCGTCGGCAACCCGGAGGGAGGCTTTATTGAAACTGCTGAACTGCGCCCTGTTGTTGGCAATGACGCTCATGCTGCCGCTGTCGGCGGCGGATCCCCTCTATGGAGTGTGGAAGACGCGGCCCTCCGGAAGGCCCGGGGACACGTCGAAGCAGACGATGACGATTGAGCCGGTGGCTGATGGAATAAAGTTCACCACGGACATCGACTTCGGGAGCGGGGCAGGAGGAATGTCCACGACGTACGTCACCAAGCTGGATGGCGCGGAGGTGCCCGTCTATTCGGCCGGTAAAGTCGTGATGACGTTGCGGGGGAAGAGGATCGGACCCAATACCTACGAAGGCTCGGTGGCCGGCCCAGGCGGGACCGGCACATCCAAGGCAACTCTCAGCGCTGACGGCAAGACCCTGACGATCGATGGCATGATGGGCCCGATCGCGTCGCACCTGGTCTTCGACCGCGTGAAATAGTCTTCAGGACACGTCCATGCGCGGGCACGGTGGATCCTCGCCGCGATGCGCCACGCTGGCCGACGCGCCAGCCAGTCGCTGGGGCAGCCGCGAATCGGGTCCGCCTCGTTGCACTACTACTGAGTAACGATATGACTCTATCGGGAGTGACCCGGCGCACGCGCGCACGCCTTCAGACCTGCCGCTCATCGCCGGGTCACTTTCGATAGAGCCGTTTGGACCAAGCCGCTGGCGTTTGCGGCGGACGCGGCCCCTCAGCTATGGCGGTTCAATCGTACGGTCCACGGTGTGCGGGCGTGCGCGGGGATGGTGACACGCCGATCAAGACGGTCACGGTGCGCGAGCGGTCCGTGAGCGCTGTGCGTGAGGGCTTCGACATCGAGGGTCGGACAGACCTCCGGCGCACGCGCGTACGGGCGAGGCGATCGTCGGCTGGCGGGGCGAGGAGCCGATCTACGAGGTGTCATAGAGGATGCTCGTCAGGAGCGTGTCGAGGAAGAGCTGTCGCGCCGTCAGCCGCTCGACGAGGCGCATGGGTGCTCCACACTGCGGGCACGGCCACGCCGCTCGTAATGGCCGGGGAGCGACCGGTGTGGCTGGAGTCGGCGTCGCTGCCAGTGCCTGGCGACACTGCCCAAGTTGCGGCGTCCGACACCGCGAGGCGAGGAAGCCGAAATAGCGGATGCGGACGAAGCGCTTGGGTAAGACGTGCAGCAGGAAGCGGCGGAGAAACCCGTCGGCGTCGAGCGTGAGCGTCCGCATCTGACTGCCGTGCCGGTAGTCCTTCCAGCGAAACGACACGGTGTCGTCGGTGACGTCGATGAGCCGGTGATTCGAGATGGCGACGCGGTGCGTGTAGCGCGCGAGATAGTGCAGCACGTGCGCTGGACTGCCAAAGGGGGGCTTGGCGTACACGACCCACGTCTGGCGATACAGCGATCGGAGGAAGGCGCGAAAGGCGACATCCGGCTTCAGCGGCGCCAACGGGCCAGGGAAATCGAGGCGCCCCTCTCGAAAGGCAGTCCGGATGCCGGCCACGAGCTTGCCGCGAAAGAGTTTCCGCAAGACTGCGATCGGCAGGAAGAAGCGCGGACGAGCGTGGATCCACCGGGTGCCGTCCGGGGCCAATCCGCCCATCGGCACGACGCAGTGGACGTGCGGATGGTGCTGCAGCCGTTGGCCCCACGTGTGCAGCACCATCAGCCCGCCAATGGCGCCGCCCAGTCGCTTCGGATTCCTCGCCACCTGCAGCAAGGTTTCGGCGGCCGCTTGAAACAGGAGGTCGTACACCACACGCTTGTTGACGAGCGCGAGACGGGCGAGGGGCTCCGGCATCGTGAAGACGAGGTGGACGTAGCCCACCGGCAGCAGCTCCTGCTCGCGCGCCGCCACCCAGGCGTTCCGCGCCGCCGTCAGACACTTCGGGCAATGCCGATCGCGGCAGCTGTTGTACCAGACGGCCAGCTGCGCACACTGCTCACAGCGATCGCGGTGCCCGCCGAGCGCCGCCGTGCGGCACTGCGCGATGGCCCGGAAGACGCGTCGATGCGCCCCCGTGACCCAGGCCCGGTGCGTCTCCAGGACGCGATCGCCATGTCGGCGTACGATGTCGGCCACCTCGAAGGGTGGCCGCGTCACCGCTTGTGGAGCCGGCGCGTGCGGCGCACCGTGTCGGTCCCGGAAACCGGCATCGCGTCCAGCGGATTCGCGACCGCCTGCAGATGCCGCTGCGACAGGTGCAGGTAGATGACGGTGTGCTCGAGTTTGACGTGCCCGAGCAAGAGCTGCACGGTGCGCAGGTCAGCCCCCGCTTCCACCAGATGCGAGGCGTACGCGTGCCGCAAGAGATGAGGCGACACGCGTTTCTCTAGCTGCGCGCGCCGCGCGGCGTCGCGACACGCGTCCCACACGACCTTCGGGGTGATCGGCTTGTCAGCGCGCCAGTTCTGGATCGTGCCGGGAAAGAGCCACGTCTTCGGCCGCATCCACCGGTAGTACACGCGGAGCGTCTCCAGCAGCGTCGCACTCAGGGGCACGTACCGGTCGCGCCCGCCCTTGCCGTGCTGAATGTGAATCAGCATGCGACGACTGTCGATGTCGCGGACCTGCAGGTGCCGGAGCTCGGCGTTCCGCATGCCCGTCGAGTACAGCACCATGAGCATCGTCCGATCGGTGAGATTCTTCGCCCCATCGATCAGGCGGGCGACTTCCTCGGTGGTCAGGATCACCGGGAGTCGCCGCGGGACTTTCGGGAAGGGGATGTCCTCCAGCAGATAGGGGCGCTTCAGCGTCTTCACGAAGAAGAACCGGAGCGCGGAGACGTGGAGCTTGACCGTGCGCGGCCCGAGCTTCCGCTCGCGTAGCAGGTACGCCTGATACTGTCGCAGGTGGCTCTGATTGAGTTGATCCGGGGACGTGTGAAAGAACCGGGCGAATCGCTCGACGGCCTTGAGGTAGTAGTAAACGGTGGTCGTCGCGTAGTTGCGCCGCTGGAGTTCCTCCAGCATGGCTTGTCTGAGATGGGTCACAGGCACCTCCTGGTGACCCACACGCTACCCGGCTGATCGGGTGCGCCTCACGCGTAGCGTCCGCCGCGCCAGCGGCTTGGTCCTAACGCCGCAGGGTAGACCAACTCACCCCCACCACTTCCCTGCTGGCGTGTCCAGCTGACAGCCTCGTGGGTGACGAGTCTCGTCCTACCGAGTGACGGCCGTAAAAGGCCGCCGCGTGGCCGTTCGGGCCGCCTCCATAGATGTCTCTCAAGTCACTCAACCCGAGTGACTTAGCGGGCAAATGCCGAATGGTTCGCGCCGCCCCCCAGAAACCGGCGCCGCAGGCAGTAGCGCGCCTGCTTTGGGAGCAGGATGTCGCAGGTTCAAGTCGGAGATCAACTCGCCGCTTTTACCTCGAGGATGATGCCGTCATCGTCGGTGAACCGAACGACGTCGGGCTCGTCCGCTGATGGAAGCACGCGTGCCTTCAGCTCGCGCAGCCGTGCGTCGAACGCCCGGCGGTCGAACGGTGCAACGGTGATCGCATAGTGAGCGATCGTGGGCGCCTGGCCTGGCGCCGCCTCTTCGAGACCAAGACGAGTGTTGCGTGCCAGGTGAAACCAGACACGCCCGTTGGCGTCGCGTGGCTGTTCGGCCGCGGTACCGTAGACCATCCGGTAATACGGCAGCGACTTCTCGAGACTGCTGACGCGCAGCAGCATGTGATCGACACCGCGCGGCGCGAGCAGTCCGTCGCGTTCGGTCTGGAGCGGCGATGGGACAGCCGCGGTGACCAGACCTGCGGGCGGTTGGAACAGCTGCAGTTCGAGACGATCGGGATCGGGCCACATGCCCGTTGGCCCCGCGGCGGCGACGCCGAAGCCGGCACCCTGCAGCGCGCTCGCCATGCCCGCCCGGTCGTAGACCGTGGCCAGCACGCAGTAGTGACCAATCGCCGCCTGCCGCTGACCCGCGGCGCCGATGGCGATGTAGCCGACCTGTCGATCGGCGGGCAGATCGCCGAGCAGCACGAAGTAGCGCAGCGTGTCGCGCACGGGCTGCTGATGCAGCGCGGACTTGAAGATCCGAGAATAGAATCGCGCCGAGGCCGCCGGGTCGGGCACGATGATGTCGAGATGCTCCAGGCCCAGGTTGTCGAGCGGAAGCGCCTTGGTGGCCGCGCCTTGCGCGACCATCCCAACCCCGAGTGCGGCGGCAATCACCGTTGCGAGAACCGCTTGTGTCATCCATGCCTCCAGGACACCTTCACCGTGTCTTCTGTTCGCTTGATGCCACCTTGAACTCACCGAGCGGCGGCGGTGTCACGCGCTGCTCGCTCGGCTTCCTCAACTGGGGAATCCAGTCGTACGGGACGCGATACGCCCGATACACTGCATTCGACGGATTCGGGCCAGCGCCGGCAAACAGCGGAAACATGTACTCCCAGATGATGGCGCCTTCTTTGGTGACCTCGAAGAGCCGGCCGCCGGCGCCGGCGGTGATGAGCGTGTTGCCGTTCGGCAGACGCTGCGCGCTGCTGATGTTGGTGCTGAAGAAGCGCGGATTCGTATAGGACCAGACGAGTTCGAGCGTGACCGGATTGATCTCGAGCACGCGCGAGGTCGCGCGGGCAAATGCGCCGACACCGTCAGGTGCGATCGGCGTGTTGAAGCCGTAGCCGCTCGCACCGCCGTTGTCGAAGACCAGCAGGTTCCCGGCGCCCGGCAATCCCTTCGGGATCAGATGCGCGTGATGCTGGCCGATGATCTGCCGAATCGCACGCAGTTCCTTCGACGCGCTGAAGTCCGGACCGAGCTGCCAGACGATCCTGCCGTCGCGCCCGACAATCGCCAACAGGCTGGCTTCGCGGCTACTGATGATGACGTGGTTCGGCGCGAAGCGCATGTCGCCCTTGTCGAACCACTGGTTCGGTCCGAGATAGGTCGCCGAGTTGATATGCAGCCAGTCGAAGCTGCCGCGCGCCTTGTTGAAGCTGCGCGCGGCCTTGATGGCGGCTCGCGCATCAGGCGCGAACTTGAACTCGTCGATGTGGTCGCTGGCAACCCACTCCCAGACGATCTCGCCCGTCGACGACACTTCGATGAGACGATCGTCGCCGAGCATCACGTCGGCAACCGTCGGTTGCATCCGATCGGTATGCGTGAGGATGAGCGTGTTGCCGCTGTTCACGTTCGGTGTGTTCTCGGGCGAGTAATAACCCGCCGGAAAGCTCTCCAGCTGCCAGTCGTGGTGCTGACGCGCCGACCACACCATGCCGCCCTCGCGCGTGGCGATCTGCTCGCCGCGCGAGAACTGCCAGAGGTCCTTCCCGGCGAAGTCGCGGCGGATCAGCTCGAGCGATTCCTGATGCGGCGGGCGCGCGCCGCGTGCCGCCATGACGATACCCCCTGGCAGGACGCGTGCCGGACCGCCCGCGGAGTTGTTGAAGTCCTCCCAGCGCTTGACCACGGTGCCGTTCATGTCGATGACGAGCACCGCCGGCGTGCCGAGTGGTGAGAGCACGGTGAATCCGTTCCACGATCGATCCGGGTCGTAGATGGTCGTGCCGGTGGGATAGACGGTCTGAGCTGCCGGGCTCGAGACGAGCACGCACAGCGCGAGCACGCCGGCACAGGCGGATAGGTGTCGTGTCATGTAGTGTGATCCTGCTGATCTCGCGAAGGCTATTACACCCGATCTCGCCTGCCGGTCAAAAACAGGCAAGATGGTGCCGTCCCCGGGCCGGGCGCCCCTCGTACGGCTGTAGACTCTTCGTCGGGAGCCATGACATGACACGTTGGGCCATCTGGACGTTGGCGGCTGCCGCGCTGGCGATGACGGTATCGGTACAGTCGCTCGCGCAGACAAACCGCGAATCGACCTGGAACGCACGCACGCCGTGGGGCGACCCGGATCTGCAGGGCGAGTGGACAACGGAAGGTGAATACGGCGTGCCGCTCGAGCGGGCGGCGCAGTTCGGCACGCGACAGTTCCTCACCGACGCGGAATACGCCAAGCGGATGGACGATGTCAAAGTCCGCGATGAGCGCGACCTCGCCAGGGTCGATGTTCTCTCAGGAAAGGTGGACGGCCCGAATGCGCCAATCCCCCACTGGCGCGAATACAACACGTCCTCGCGGCGCACCTCGCTGATCATCGATCCACCCGATGGGCGTCTCCCGCCGCGCACCACACAGGCTCGGCCGGTTCCCGTCCAGCGGTGCGGCAGCCTGCAGCGCGGCGAGCCGTGCGACACCTACGAGGATTACGGCCTCGGCGTCCGCTGCATCGTGCATGGCGGCGGCTTTCCCGATGCCATGTTCCCCGCCGTCTACAACGCCAACATGCGCATCCTGCAGAGCGCGGGCGTGGTGGCCATCACCTACGAACTCATTCACGACACCCGGATCATTCCGATCGGGGCCGCTCCTCGCCAGGACAGGTTGTCCGAGACCATCCGGATGTACATGGGCAACGCGCGCGGGCACTGGGAGGGAACGACGCTGGTGGTTGAAACCACCAACCTCAAGGCGAACACCCGCGGGTCATCGCCTTCGTTGCGTCTGATCGAGCGGTTCAGGCGTACCGGCAAGGACTCGATGGACTATCAGGTCACGTTCATCGATCCGGCGACGTGGACGGCGCCGTGGACCGCCGCGCTGGAGAGGGCACGACGCTGGTGGTTGAAACCACCAACCTCAAGGCGAACACGCGCGGGTCATCGCCCTCGTTGCGTCTGATCGAGCGGTTCAGGCGGACCGCCAAGGACGCGATGGATTACCAGGTCACGCTCATCGATCCGGCGACGTGGACAGCGCCGTGGACCGCCGCGCTGGACATGAAGGGGCGGCCCGATGACGCCGGCGTGTTCGAGTATGCGTGCCACGAGGGGAACTACGGCATGGAGCACATGCTGCGGATGTCGCGGCTGGCCGATCGCTGACGGAGGATGTTCATGATGTCATCGCCCAGGGTACTGCTCGCCGCGGCGTTCGCGCTGCAAGCGGCATCGGCCGTCGCGCAACAGCCGGCGCCGCCGAAAGGCACGCTCGAGCGCATCACCGTGCACGGCCGCGCGCTCGAAGGCAATCTCGAAGGCGATTCGCCCGATCGCCCGGTGGTCGTGTATCTGCCGCCCAGCTACGCGCACAGACACCACGCGGCGCTACCCGGTGCTCTACTTCCTCCACGGCTACACGGCGACCGCGGAGGCCTACGTCAAGTCGCTCGCCATTCCAGACTCGATCGATCGCGCCGTTGCCGCCGGCGCCCGCGAGATGATCGTCGTCATCCCCGACGCGTTCACGAAGTACAGCGGCAGCATGTTCTCGAACTCGCCGACCACCGGAGACTGGGAGACGTTCATCGCCCGGGATCTGACGGAATTCATCGACAAGCGGTATCGCACGATCGCGTCGCGCGAGGGCCGCGGTCTCGCCGGCCACTCGATGGGCGGCTACGGCACGATGCGCATCGGCATGAAGCAGCCGGCGGCGTTCGCGGCGCTCTATGCGATGAGCTCGTGCTGCCTGATGAACGATCCGGCCGCGCGCGGCGCAGGGCCGGGCCGCGCGGCGACGCGCCCGGACGCGGCGACGCGGCGGCACGCGGCGCCGGTGCCGGACGGGGAGACGGACGTGGAGCCGGCGCGGCCGCGCGGCGGTGGCATGGCCAACGCCCTGTCGGCTCAAGCGGCCGCCTGGGCGCCGAACACGAAGACCCCGCCGTTCTTCGATCTCCCGACGAAGGACGGAGAGATCCAGCCGCTCATCGCCGCAAAGTGGATCGCGAACTCGCCGCTGGTGATGGTCGATCAGTATGTGCCCGCACTCAAGTCCATGCGGGCGATCGCACTCGACGTCGGCAATCAGGATCCGTTCGTCGGCACCAACACTCAGCTCGCCGAATCGCTGACACGCCTGGACGTCACTCGCACGTTCGAGGTCTATGATGGCGACCACGGCAACCGGATTCGCGAGCGTTTCGAGTCCCAGGTTCTCCGCTTCTTCTCACAACACCTGATCGCACGTTGAGGAATCGATCATGACAACCAGCCGACCGTCACCGCATCTCTTCTCGCTTCCGATGGCGCTCGCCGTGGCCGCCGCCTGCGTCAGCACGCTCGTGGCCGCGCAGCAGCCGGCGCCCGCCGCAGCCCGACCCTGCGGCGCTCGAGCGGCAGGCCGAGCTCAACAAACGGCCCGATACGCCAGGCACCGGACGCTTCGCCGCGATGAAGGAGGAAGTCGCATCGCTGCCGCGACACGTCGTCTACCGTCCCAAGGACCTCGGGGCCCTCGGGACGACGAAGCTGGGCGTGGTGGCGTGGGGCAACGGCGGATGCTCGGACGATGCCGCGAGCAGCCGCTTCCATCTGCTCGAGATCGCCTCGCACGGGTATCTGGTGCTCGCCAGCGGCCGCATCCTGAGTGGTCCCGGTGCGCCGCCGCGGGAGCCGCGTCCAGCGACGCCACAAGGTCAGCTCCCGGCGCCGCGCACGCAGGTGTCGGACCTGACCGACGCCGTCGACTGGGCGCTGGCCGAGAACCAGCGCGCCGGCAGCCCGTACTTCGGCCGCATCGATCCCGCGCAGATCGCGTATTCGGGCTGGAGCTGCGGCGGCGTGCAGGCACTTCAAGTGGCGAAGGATCCGCGCGTGAAGACGCTGGTGATTCACAACAGCGGCATGCTGAACACTGGGCCAACCACCATGACCGGCACGAGCGTCGGCAAAGAGGTGCTGCAGACACTGCACACGCCGGTGATCTACATCGAGGGCGGCCCCACCGACATCGCCTACGAAAACGGGATGGACGACTTCAAGCGCATCTCGCACGTGCCGGCGGCGATCGCCAATCTGCCGGTCGGGCACGGCGGCACGTTCAACGAACCCAATGGCGGCGCGGCCGCATCGGTCGCGGTGAGCTGGCTCAACTGGCAGCTGCGCGGCGATGCGCAGAGCGCCAAGCGGTTCGTCGGCGAGGACTGCGGGCTCTGCAAGGACACGCAGTGGTCGCTGCAGCGCAAGCAGTTCGCGGATGCGCGCGGCAGCAGATGATCGCTCCGATGCCGGCTTCCTCGGGTCATCAACGTCCGGGGAAGCCGGGCTCTACGACCTCGCCCGGAGTCGAGCGAGCCAGGCGTCGAAGACGCGATCCATGACGTGTCGGGGAATTCGGATACCTACTTCAGGGATTTTGCGTCGGCGTCCACGCTGCGCGACCACTCCCCAAGGCTAGTCCGAAGACGGCGAACGATGTCGGGCCGCTGCGCCGTCCGGTCATGACGCTCGCCGATGTCGTCGTCCAGACTGAAGAGCACCAGATGGTTCGCGTCGACCACGAGCTTCCAGTCACCCTGACGCACCGCCTGCTGCGTACGGTTCGAGTTGGGGGCTGACCGCCAGAAGAACGTCCGCTCCTGCTTTGGCGCGCGGCCTTCGAGAATGGGAAAGAGGTTGATCCCTTCGTAGCTCGCCGGAACCGGCACGCCAGCCGCTGCGAGAATCGACGCGCTCCAGTCGAAGGTGATGGCGGGTTGGTCGGAGACGCGGCCGGCGCGGATGCGCCCGGGCCATTTGACGATCGCCGGGACCCGAATACCACCTTCCCAGACGGTCCACTTCCGGTTGAAGAGCGGACCGCCGTTCGACAGCCACTCGCCACCGTTATCGTTCGTGAAGATGACGATGGTGTTGTCGGTCAGGCCGAGGCGCGCAACGGTCTGCAGAATCCGGCCGACGCCGCTGTCGACGGCTTCGAGCATCGAGCCGTAGTCGGCACGCGTCGGTGGATTCTCGGCGTCGGCCGTCACGTGCGCACCGCTGCCGGGCAGCGGCGATGGCCGATCGGCCGGTTATACGGCCAGTGTGGAGCGTTGTAGGCCACGTCCAGGAAAAACGGCCGCGCCGCCGCCGCGCTCTCCTCGACGAACCGAATCGATTGTTCGGTGATGAGCGTGGTCAGATACTGGCCGGTGAGCGAAATCTTTGTCTCATCTTCCCAGAGATCCTCGGACCCGGGGCCGCGATTGTGATGCCAGTAGTCAACGTGGCTGCCCATCAGGCCGAAGAAATAGTCGAACCCGTGTGCGCGTGGGCCGCCGTTTCTCGTCCCGCCTGTGACAGTGCCGCCCAGATGCCACTTGCCGATTAGTCCGGTCCGATAGCCGCGGTTCTTCAGCAATTGCGGCAGCGACGAGCCACTGACGGCAAGCCCGCGTGTACCTTCGGGTCCGAGCGCGGTCTCGATCGCGCCGCGCTGAGGATATCGGCCGCTGATCAGCGCCGCACGCGTCGGGCTGCACAGCACCCCGTTGGCATACGCGTCGGTGAGGCGCACGCCGTCCCTGGCCAGACGATCGAGGATCGGCGTCTTGATGTCTTTACCGCCGTAGCTGCCAAGATCCGCGTACCCCATGTCGTCGGTCATGATCAGAATCACGTTGACGCGTGACGACGCGGCGGACGTGGAACGCTGCTGCGAACGTGTCTCCGCCGCCAGCAGCGGCAGCAGAACGATCGCGCACGTCACAACGCTGATCAGTCGTCGTGTGGTCATGTGAGCTTCCGGGCCATGAGCCACTCCAGCCGCCGGTCGTTCCAGGAATCAACGGGCAGCCCGCGCTTCGTCATCCCGAAGCCGGCGCTGACCTGATCGTA
>CAWBMG010000012.1:0-22022 GCA_963789815.1 uncultured Acidobacteriota bacterium
AGAATCCGCAAAACTCCGGGCCGCCTCGTTTGCGCCCATCCTGTGCCAGTCTTCCACGAACTCGGTCATCAGACGTGCCATCGCGGGAGGCCAGTCGATCCGCGGCGTTGCAAGCGCGGGCTTGATCAGCTCCGCAGTGAACTTGGGCGAAAACTGATGGTACCGCTCCAGCAGCCGCTGGAGCTGATCGGAGTCGCCAGTCACCATCGCGCTCATCGCGATCAGGCGAACCAAATACCGGGCGGCGCCGGTTTCCGGGCCCTCGTTCGAGGTGTCCGTGAAAAGCTGTCCCAGGATCTGGAGGAGTTTCCGCCCGTTGGGGTTATCGGGCGGGACGGTGCGCATGCGCTCGTCGACGAGCGCGCGTGCGCGCTGGCTGCCGAGCACGCTCTTGTACTTGCCGAGCGCAGCGACCAGTTCGTTATAGCCCTTGGCCTGCGAAATGCCGGCCACCGCTTCCTGGACCTGCTCCTCGCTCACGGCCGCGGAACTCGCCGGTGCCTGGCCTGCCTGCGTCAAAGCGGGCACGCCAACCCCCACCGACAGTGCCACCAGGATCAGTGAGGCGTTCAGTGTCGGGGTCCAGCAGGTCATTTGGCGCTCCTCCGAACAGATTACAACGTCCGGGGCGCCGCACGGTGCGCACCCCGGACTTACTGGTCGTGCGGTTTGGTCAACTAGGGACGCGGCCGTTGATTGAAGCCGGACGGTCCTTCCGACATGAGCTTCCCAGCCGGAGGAGCACCCTTGGTCAGCTCATCACGAAACACCGTGCCGCCCTTCATGACGAACTTGATACGCATCATCTCTGTGATGTCGGCGAGCGGATCGCCGGAGACCCCGACCAGGTCGCCGTAGCGGCCCTTTTCAATCAAGCCCACGTACTTCGGCAGGTCGTAGTTCAGGGTCGCCGCCGCGTGGTACGTCGCGAGCTGAATGGCCTGCGCGGGCGTCATGCCCCACTTCGTGTAGATGGGGAACTGCATCGTCTGCGTTCCGTGCGCGAGCCCGTAGACGCCGCTGCCGAACACTTCGACAATGCCCGACGCGACGAGGCGCTTGAAGCTCGCTTCGGTCAGCTTGAATCGCGTCGTGTGGTTGGTGCTGGTGGCCAGGTCGCCCACTTCCATCCCGCCGATCAGGTCCCAGAGGGTCTGAATGATCGGACGCTGCGTCCCGTTGGCCAATGGCACCTTGAACAATCTGATGGTCTCTTCGTCGAGGCCTTCGGCCCCGGTTACGCCGACGGCCGCGTGCATCGGAACGTCGACGCCGGCCGCAAGCGTAGTACGAAGCCCTTCTCCGCCGTAGGCATGCGAAATGACCTTAAGGCCGTGCTTATGGGCTTCATCCACCATCGCCTGCACTTCTTCGAGCGAGAGCGACGGCACGTTGATCATCGTGCCATCCGGACGGAAGGCGCCTCTGTACCCTGAACCTTCGTAGTCCTCGGTCATGTAGATCTTGATCCAGTCGGCGCCGTAGTGCGCGTGCTCGCGCGCAATGCGGCGTGCGTCCCACGGCCCGTTCAGGGATTGCCGCAGCTGCCAGATGCCGCCGGTGCCAAACGGTTCGAAGTCCGAAGGAGACGGGTAGTAATTGGAAGCCCTGGGGTTGGCCTGTGGTCCGGCGACTTGCATGCGCGGTCCCATGACCCAGCCCCTGTTGATCGCATCGCGGACCTCCACGCTCGAATAGTCGACGGCGCCCATGTCCTGAACCGTCGTGAATCCGCCCTGCAGATCGCGAAGACACGTGCTCAACCCGTCCAACGCCGTCCGCGCCTGGTTCTCCTGGCCGCCGAAGCAGTGCACGTGACGATCGATGAGTCCGGGCATCACGGTCGCGCCGCTCAGATCGATGACCTTGGCGCCGGGAGGAATGGCCACGTTCGGGCCGACGTCGACAATGATGCCACCCCTGATCAGGATGATCTGATTGGTCAGCATCGTGCCGGCCTTGGCGTCGAACATACGTCCGGCGCGCACGGCCACTCCTGCCGCCGGCGCCACTTGCATGTCCATCGTGTTGAAGTTGAAGGGCACGCCTTCCGGCTTCAGCTGCCCCGAGGGCTGGTTCTGCGCCAAAGCTACTGTCGCCGTTCCCGCAAGCAGGAGCGTCCAAACCAACATTCTTAAGATTGCTTTTCGTCGCATCGCGTCTCCTCCAGTTTTCGTTCGTAGCGGCAGACGGCGTAGTGGAACCGTACAAGTGCGCAGGCCATGGCCTGTAGACGAAGATCCAGGAAGCTCGCTCGTTGGCAAGCGAGATCGCGCGGACTCTACACCGCGCGGCCCACGACCGTCTAGGCTTATTTGGATGAGGCTATGCCTCACCTAAAACTGAAACGCGACGTTGAACTCGCCCAGCCGGCCCCTCGTGATACCGGTCACGGTACCGAAAGTCGGCCCGGACGCAACCGTTTGAGAAGTGACTGTGGCGATGTTGAACAGGTTGAAGACATTGAAACGCAACGCCAGGGCCTTCGAACCCCCGAGCCTGATCCGCTTCTCGACGCGGAAGTCCGTCAGTTGGATCGACGGATACTCGTTGGCATTCCGCGGCTCCACCCGCAGTGTGATCGACGGAATCGTCACGCCGCCGCGGAACACTGCGGTCCGTGCCCAGTAAGCCCCGTTCCTGAGCTGGTAGTTTCCGGAGAGCTGAATGTCCCAGGGCATCATGTAGCTCCCCGAGATTCGCACCTGCGACTCCTTCCCGGCGTCCTCCGCGAAGATCTCGGCGTTCGGGTCCTTCGTGTTCGCGTTGAAGGCCCCCGTTCCCCCGGCCGTGTTGTCGGGCAGCGGGTCGTGGATCTGCGTGAAGCTGTAGGAGGCCTGCATGGACCAGCGGTTGGCCAGCCGCCTGCTCGCCGCGATCTCGAACGAGGTGTACTTCTTGTCGGCCTTCTCGTCGTTCACAATCCACGGCGCCTGATACGCATTTCCGCGCAGCGCTACGGGATACTCATAGTAGGTGATCGACGTCCCTGGATCGTCCGCGTTGCCGCGGATGTTGTCTTTGCCCGGATCCGTGTTCGTGATCGGGATCGTGTAGACCCCATAAGGCCGAAGCGTGTTCTCGTACCTGTACCAGTTCCCCACACGGGACTGGATACCAGTGAGTCGCAAACCAAACCCGGGCGCCAGTTCGTGCTCGAACTGCGCCATGTACTCGTCGGTATAAGCCTGCTTCTCGTCCGGATTGACAATCCCGTTCGCCAACGCCGCGCCCTGTCCCGAGAACGTCGTGCTCTGGAAGTCGCAGCCGGCGCCGGAGCAGTTCGTATTGAGGTTGACCTCCCCGGCCTCGTATGCGTGATTGCTATTGAGGTCGTGCCAGGTGTAGACCGTTGTATTAATGACGTTTCGGTTCGCAGTATTGATCTCCTCGAACCACCGCCCTTTCATGTAGCGTCCCCAGCCGCCCTTGATCAGCGTCTTGCCATTCCCCGTCAGGTCGTAGGCCAGGCGCAGGCGTGGCGCCAGCGACTTGTAGATCGGGAACTGGACGTCCGGGAAGCACTGCGCCGGATTCGCCACATCCGCTGGCGCAGGGGCCGCCTCGCGGCACGCCGCGGGCACCATCCCGTCGTCGTACGCGAACCGCACGCCCAGGTTGAGTGTCAGCTTCTTGCCCACCGTCCACGTGTCGGCGATGTAGGGCGCGATATAAAGGAGACGCCCCGTCGGCTCCACTGGCGTGTTCTGGATTTGAATCGTGTCCGCCACGCAGCCGGCCTCTTTGCCAGTTTTGCACGGCGCAGTCGATGCCGCTGGGGTGGAAAAGAACAACTCGTAGGTCGGCGCCAGGCGCTCTATCCGGGCGCGGTTTCCAGCGGACTCGAAGTAGTCGAGGCCGATCTTGAAAGCATGACCGCCGCCAACCCAGTCTGGTTTGTACCAGTCCATCCCGAATCGCACGTTGTGCCGGTGCACGTGCTGCCGCTCGTTCATGTCGGGTGCCGTGCCCCACGCGTACCCCGTGATCCGATCGTTGCCCGGGGTCGCGCCGTTAGCAGCCTCCTCACCAAACCCTCCGGAGCGGTTCACCCATAATCCGTACATCAACGACATCGTGCGCGTGCTGCCCTGCACGGACTGCCATTCCACCTTGGTCGTCGGGCTGAAATCGTTGTTCTGCTGCCTGCGCCGCTCCCACGCGACAAACTGGCTCGCGCCTTCCTCGTCGCGCCGCATCGTCGACATCAGCATGCCGTTCAGCGTGTTATTTTGGTTGATCTTCCAAGTCTCTTTGGTCGTCTGATAGTAGGCGCGCTGCCACGTGTAGCACTGGTCGCCAGAAGGCTGGAGGCAGTCCTGCACGGCCTGCTGGTCCCGCTGCCAGCGTACCTGCGCCCAGAACCACAACTTGTCTGCGACGATCCGTCCACCCACATCGGCGTTCCAGTCGTCCTTCAGAAGGAGCTCCGCTGGCTGCCCGACGCCACGCGCCTTCAGCTCCGGCGTGATGTTGTCGGCCTGCAGGGCCTGGCCCGTCTTGCCGAGAAACGTCTGGCCATGGAACTGGTTGCTGCCACTCTTGACGACGGTGCTGATCGCGATACCTCGAGTCGGGATGGACGCATCATGCCCGAGCGTCGAGATCACCGCCTCCTCGAACGCCGTGCCGTCGATGTACTGGCCGGTCTGGGCCAGCAGCGGGCTTGTCGTAATCACTCCGTCGATCGACTGGTAGGCCTGATTGCTTTGCCCGAACGCCCGGAAGTTGGGGCTGGCGGTTGGGGAGAGCGCCTGCAGCGTGTCGCGCACGCCCGGCGCCTGCGCCAGAATGGCGTTGTAGCCAGTTCGCGCGGTGGGAATCACATCGAGCGTTTCCCGCGTCAGCACCGTCGACGCGGATGTGGATGTCACGTCAACCACGGGCGACGCTCCGGAGACGGTCACCGTTTCCTGGAGCCCGCCCACGCTCAGTGCCACGTCGATTCGTGCCATGAGGCCGGCCGTCAAACGCACTTCCTCGCGCCGCAGGGAGCGGAAACCCGACAACTCGAACACCATCGTATAAGTGCCAATAGGCAACGGACTGATTCGGTACCGACCCTGTTCGTCGCTCACCGCGTCGCGCGACCCCTGGAGGGCCGGACTCGTGACCGTCACCGTGACGCCGGGCATCACACTCTGGCTCTCATCGGACACAGTGCCGAAGATGCCGGCCACCGTCTCTTGACCGGCGCTTGCGCGTCCGGCAGCCGTTAGGACAATCAGACCCGCCCGCGCGGCTCCCAGGACGATCCGTCTCGAGTCGCCGCAAAGTCTCGACACCATCCCTCACCTCCATGTGATGCGATTGCAGAAGGCGTGCGTGAGCACAGCCTAGAGGAATCCCGATGCCTTGTAGAGCTGGCACGCTACATCCGGTGCTGCGGTGTGTCAATAAGGAAACGTTGCGGGTGAAGGATGGAGCGCGCGACGAACAAACGGTTGGATTCTCGTGATCCGAAAGGCGGGTGTTGTTGTTTGACTCGCGTCCAGGCCTCTGCTATCAGTGTGCCGCAACAATGAGAGGGCGGGAAGTCTGGAGGACTCATGACTCGCTGGAAATCGGGGCTTGGTGTGGCTCTCGCCGCGTTGGTGTTGCCATCCTTACTTAGTGGCCAACAAGGGCCCCTGCGGCACCCAATTCCCAGGAATACGTGGAAGGACTGGGCCCAACCTCCCGCCCCCTCCGGCGCGGTGGCCGTCCGTGCCGGTCGCCTGTTCGACAGCAAGTCCGGCCAGATGTTGACCAAACAGGTCGTGGTCATCCTGGGCGAGCGCATCACCGACGTCGGTCCGGAGGGGCGGATCGCTATCCCCGCGGGCGCCCGCGTTATCGATCTCAGTCGGGCCACGGTGATGCCCGGCTTCATCGACGGGCATAGCCACGTCTTCGAGAGCGCTCCGGAGAAAGGGCAGACGCAGTTGGATGTGGCGTTCATCGCCGCGGCGAGCGCGGAGGACTGTCTGCTTGCGGGCTTCACCACAATGCGCGATGCGGGGAGCCACGGGAATGGCAACGCCGACGTCGCCGTCCGGGACGCGATCGACCGGGGCGAGATCATCGGGCCCAGATTGTCGGTCGCGACTTCAGGAATCAGACTGGCGAACGATGCGCGTGGGCCCGACGCGGCGCGCGCAGCGGTTCGCGCACAGCTGAAGGACGGTGCGACACATATCAAGATTTACCCGAGCGGAGGTTATTCGTTCACGCCCGAGGGTGTGCTTCAGGTCACCGCAACCCTGACGCTGCAGGAACTGCAGGCGATCGTTGACGAAGCGCACAAGAACCGCGTGCGAGTCATGGCACACGACTTTGGCGGCCAGGGGCTCACGGACTCCATCGTGGCGGGCGTCGACACCATTGAACATGGACAAGGGCTGACGCAGGAACTTGCCAATATGATGGTGCAGAAGGGTCTCTACTACGATCCCACCATCGTCCGCTACACCCTGGCTTCCATCGACGCGGGCGACAAGGAGAAGACCGGCGGAAAGTACTCGATTGTCCCTATCTTCGAGCGGAACGTCCGGATGGCCATCGCAACCAAGGGACTGAAAGTTGTCTTTGGCACGGGAGTGGATGGCGCGATGTACCCGTATGGCTCGCAGGGTCGTGAGTTCGAAGCGTTGGTGAAGTACGGAATGACTCCCACTCGGGCGCTGCAGGCGGCGACATCTCTCGGCGCGGAGAACATGGGATGGGAAGACCGTGTCGGCACGATCGAGAAAGGCAAGTTTGCTGATCTGGTTGCGGTCGCCGGGGATCCGCTGGCGGACATCACCGAACTTCAGCGGGTCAAGTTCGTGATGAAGGGCGGACGCGTCTTCCTGAACCAGATGACCGCTGGAGTATCGAGTTCCAGCCAGCACTAGGGCCGACAGACATTTCTCTTTCGTTTCCGCTTGCAGCCGTCTCTTGGGTGTCGGATAGTGTGTGCGCCAAGGTGGAAACTCGTGATCTGGAGGTTGGATATGCGTCGATCTAAGGGGATGTCGGCTTGGTTCCTTGTTGCGGCTTGTCTTCTGACGGCCGCGTGCTCGTCGCAGGTAGCGACGTCCCCAGCGGGTCAGACCGGGCAGAGTGCCGCGACCGTATTCGAAAACGCGCGTGTGATTACCGGTGATGGCACCGCTATCGAGGAGGGCTCCTTCGTCATCGACGGTGGCAAGTTCACGAGCGTCGGGAAAAAGGGAGAGGTCGCTGTGCCCGCCGGGGCCGCGCACGTGGATCTGACGGGCAAGTCGGTCATGCCGACGAAGACCGATTTACACGGACATCTCGGCTTCGAGAACATCATCGAGGGCACGACGACGAAGGAGAACTTCACGCGCGAGAATCTCATCGACCATCTCGAGCGATATGCGTACACGGGGTTCGGCGCGGTGGTCAGCATCGCCGACCTCGCCGAGCGCGAGATCATGCCGGGCGATCATCTCGACGTGTACCAGGCCAAGCGCGACCCCAACATGCCGAAGACCGGCCGGTTCCCGTGGGGCGACGTGCCGGTGAAGGTTGCGCAGGAAGTGATCCCGAACGCCGCCCTGTTCCGCACGGCCGGACCGGGCATGTCCTGGCCCGGCTCGGGGGCGCAGGGTGCTCCGGCGCGCAACGACGTGATGTATCCCGTCACGACGCCGGAGGAGGCTCGCGAGGCCGTGCGCGACTACGTCAAGACGAAGCCGGCCTTCGTCAAGATCTGGATGGATGACCGCGGCGGCAAGGTGAAGAACATGCCACCGGAGGTCTACGAAGCCCTGATAGACGAGGCCGCGAAACAGGGCACCTACGTTGCCGCCCACACGCTCACGCTGAAGGACGCGATGGGCCTTTACAAGGCCGGCCTTGTGGGCTCGGTGCATGCTCCCGTTCGCGGTGAAGACCGTCCTGACGACGCGTTCCTCGCTCTCGTCAGGGAGCGCGTGAAAACGAGCAAGTTCCCGCTGTGGTTCAGCGAGCACGGGTCTTCGACCGCTCTGGGTCCGGAGGCGTGGGACGACCCGCTGCTGTGGGAGATGCTGCCACGGGAGCAGGTCATGGCCTTTCAAGGAGCGGCCATCAAGAGGATGACACCCGATGTCGTCGAGCGAGCCCGCAAGAGCTCCAAGGAAGCAGGCGACGATGCGAAGAAACTGATCGAGGCCGGAATGCTGCTCGTGTACGGCAGCGACAATGGGTCGGCCGGACGCGGCTTCGGCTGGTACGAGCAACTGCGGTTCGAGAACTGGATCACGATGGGCTTCACGCCGATGGAAGCCATCGTGATGGCGACCCGTGACAGCGCGAAGATCGCCAAGATCGATACCGGTCTGATTGCCGCGGGGAAGAGCGCCGACTTCATCGTCCTCGACGCCAATCCGCTGGAGAACATCGCCAACACGCGACGGATCAATAAGGTCTATCTACGCGGACAGGAAGTAGACCGCGCCGGCATGCGTGCGAGGTGGCAGGCTAAATGGAAGCGTCCGGTGCAGACGCAGTAGGTCCGCCTTCGCTGCTTCGCAGCTACGGCGAGACAGACTTCGCTCGGATGTGGCCTCGCTGGCTTGCCTGGACGAAGCTCGGCGAAGCCGAGCGAAGTCTGGTGGGCGCTAGAGGACTCGAACCTCTGACCTCGTGCGTGTGAAGCACGCGCTCTAACCAACTGAGCTAAGCGCCCGAACGGCGTCCGACGATCATATCAAAGGAAACCTGCAGTGCGAGAAGCCAGAAGAGAGCAGGCCTGAACGCTATTTCGGGATGACGCCGCGCAGCATGAACGCGAGCACGCTGGCGACGGCGACGACCTGGCCTATCCAGAAGAAAAATGACCAGCGCAGCAACTCCACTCGCAGGTCTGCAAACCCTTTCTGCATCTCTACGCGGAGAGAGGCCATCTCCACCGCCAGACGGTGGTCGAAACGCTCGCTTGCCATGTGCAGCACGTTCTCGCTCCAGTCGTCGGTCAGATTTTCAGCGAACCCTTCCAAATCGCGGGCGGCTACGTCTCCCAGCCGCTCTCGCAGTACCGCCGACACTCGTTGCATCGCAACGCCACCCTTTCTCGACCTCCTGCCGACGACGATGCCATCGTCGAAGACCGGTGTCAACAGGGCAGGCCGCACACAGGGCAGGCCGCTTGCTTCCGGTTTCAGGGCACGCGTCCGGCAACCACCGGCACGTGCCACACGCCGTAACCGTCGGGATCGTCGATCGTGGCGATCATCTCGTCGAAATGGGCGAGGAATTGCTCGCGCGTGATGGACGTGTGCTCGGAGATGGCGTCGGCATAGCCGTCGCGCCAGGCTCTCCAGATGCCGGCAAATGTCGCTCTCGGCACACGGATCGGGTCGACAACGACGTAATCCACCGTGATTCGGGTCAGTCCGAGCGCGCGAAGCATTCGGAACGCGCGCCGGCCGACGCGGAGATCAGTTCCCGTCTTCTCGCCGAAGCGCCGGGGCCCCTGACTCCAGAAATCGTCGGGATCGAGGTGGCCCGGCTCGAAATGGATCATCAGGTAGTCCTCGGCGATGAGATGAATCCATCCGCCCCTTTTCGTGACGCGGACGAGTTCCGCGATCACGTGCTCGGCATGCGGCACGGCCTGAAGCACGTGGCGGCACACGACGAGGTCGAAGCTGGCGTCCGGGAGACCCAGCTCGAAGATGCTGCGGTTCTCGAATCGTACGCGCGAGCCAAGCGGCGCAGATCGCGAGCGCGCAAGGGCAAGATGATCGTCGATGATATCCACGCCGAGAAGGGAAGAGGTGGGGAACATCCGCGCGAGTCGCCCGGTGATTTCCCCGGTGCCGCAGCCGGCGTCGAGGATCGCGGCCCCCTGCGGAAGGCGATATCGCTCGAAGAGCGGTTGTTCCTGCGGCCAGATCGCTTCGGCCTGGGCCGCAAGATTGCGCACCATCGACTCGTCGGCCATTTCCTTGGCTTGAGGATTCAGGTCGTCGGCCACGCGGGTGTCTCTATTTTCTGGTCTCGGGCAGCCGGCGCGCGCGCGATCCGTCGTAGTCATGATCTTTCGGATCGATCTGCCGCATGGGTGTCTGGCGCGTACGCTCTTCGTGCGAGTGCGCGATCAGTCCGGGCAGGCGTGAAATCAGAAAAATCGCGTTGCCGAGGTCGTAGGCGAAGCCGAGATCGGCCGAAATCGCGGCAATCGCTCCGTAGACGTTGATGCGGAGAACGCGACCCGTTTCCATCTGCCGGGCGTCGAGCGCCCGCTCGATCACCCGAATGAGCTGGACGTGCTCGCCCTCGAGCTCGAGTTCGAGAGCCATCTGAAAGAGCCGCGCCGCTCTCGGATCGTGCGTGTGAATGCGATGGCCGAAGCCCGGCGGCGTTTGCTCGGCGCGCAGCGCTTCTTCGACGAGCATCGTTGCCGTCTCCTGGCGTGTGCGTCCCGCCCGGACCATCTGCAGGCCGGTGTCGAGAAATCGCATGCAGGATTCGATGTCTCCGCCGTGATGCGGTCCGAACGCGAGCATGCCGGCTGCCACGCAGTCTTTCAGCGGCGCCCCGGTGGTTGCCACGTTCCTCGCGGCGAGCGTCGAGGGCGGCGTCACGCCGTGGTCGAGCGTGGCGACGAGGATGGCATTCAGCATTCGACCGATCGCCGCGGACGGCAGCTCGCCCATGAGCAGCAGGTAGACGGCGTCGGCGAACGATAGGCGTCCCATCAGCTCGTCAACGGCGTAGCCGCGCATCTGGATGGTATTCGGCGCGATCAGGGTCAGCGAGGTGTGCCAGTGGTCCGTCATCGTGTGTGGCATCGCTGAAATCTCCTCGGTGTTAAGCGTTGACGTTCCGCCCCGGCTGTTCGCGGAATCGGTGGACTACAACGTACCGTAGAGACGATCGCCGAAATCGCCGAGCCCAGGCATGATGAACTTGTGTGCGTTGAGGCCGCGATCGACGACGGGTGTGTAGATCGAGACTTCAGGATGATGCTGCTGCACGAGCGCCACGCCCTCTGGGGCCGCCACGATACAGATCATCCGGATCCGCGCGGCCCCCGCCCGCGTCAGCAGGTCGAGTGCGGCCACCGCGCTTCCGCCCGTCGCCAGCATCGGGTCGATCATCAGCACGAAGCTGCCTTCGAGACTTGGAGGCAGCCGCGAGTAGTACTGCGATGCCGCCGCCGTGATTTCGTCTCGCTGCAAGCCGATGTGCCCGACGCGCGCGCTCGGCACGAGCTCGAGCACCGCGTCGAGCATCCCGAGGCCGGCACGAAGCACCGGAACCACGACCACATCTGATCCCACTCGTCTTCCCGGCGCCGGTCCGAGCGGAGTGTCAACGCTGATATCCACGCTGGCGATCTCGCGCATCGCTTCGGCAGCCAGCAGCACGCTGATGCGTCTCGCCGCGCGTCGAAAGTGTTCGGGCTCGGTCCGCTTGTCGCGCAGTTCGACGAGCGCATCGTGCACGAGCGGATGGTCGACGATGTGGACCGGCACGGGCCCACACTATACAATTTCTCTTTCATGCGCGCACAGGGGAGCTTTCGGCGAAGTCGCAACTCGCAGGTCGCAAGTCCCAAGTCGTACGTTGTCGGGGCTTCGCTGCTCATCTCGATATTCCTCCTGGCTTCGGCGATTCTGTCGGCGCAGGCCACCCGGCGGCGCGTCACCCTGGTCGTCACCGGCGGCATCGTGGTGACGCAGAACGCGACGCGTCAGGTGCTCAATCCCGGCGCTGTTGCGATTGACGGTGCGGACATCGTGGCGGTTGACACGCCGCAGGCCATTTCGGCCGGCTACGATGCGGCGGAAACAATTGATGCGCGTGGTCAGGTCGTACTCCCCGGCTTGATCAACACGCACACACACGCGCCGATGGTCCTGTATCGCGGGCTTGCCGACGATCTCGCGCTCATGGACTGGCTGCAGAAATACATCTTTCCGGCTGAAGCCAAGACGGTATCGCCGGAAATGGTCCGCATCGGTACCCGGCTGGCCGCGCTCGAAATGATCGAGTCGGGCACGACGATGTACGCCGACATGTATTACTTCGAAGAAGAGATCGCGAAGGCGACGCGGGAAGCCGGCCTGAGGGGAGCGCTCGGCCAGACCATCATCCAGTTCCCGGTTGCCGACGCCAAGACGCCGGCCGAAGCCCTTGCGCGAACCGAAGTCTTCATCAAGGCATTCAAAGGCGATCCGCTGATCATCCCGTCGGTCGCGCCGCACGCGCTCTATACGAACGATCGCGAAACGCTGACGGCTGCGGCCGCGCTGGCGCGCAAGTACGATGTGCCGCTGATCACTCACCTCGCCGAGACGAAAGACGAGGTCGACGTCGCCCGGAAGGACCACCAGAACACGCCGACCGGTTATCTCGACTCGCTCGGTCTGCTCGGACCTAAGACATTGGTCGCACATGCCGTCTGGGTGTCGGACGATGACATCGAGATTCTGAAGCGCCGGCTGCCCGGCATCGCTCACAACCCAGAAAGCAACATGAAGCTGGCCAGCGGCGTGGCCCCGGTGACGAAGTATCTGGCCGCAAACCTGCCGGTCGGTCTCGGCACCGATGGCGCCGCGAGCAACAACGACCTGGACATGTTCGAAGCGATGCGTCAGGCATCGTTCCTGGCGAAGGTCGCGACGAACGATCCCACCGTCGTTCCGGCGCAGGCCGCGCTCGACATGGCGACGATCGGGGGAGCGCGTGCGCTCGGCATGGAAAAGGTGCTCGGCTCGCTCGAGCCCGGGAAGCATGCCGACCTGATCGCCGTGTCGATGTCGGCAACCCGGCAGACGCCGATCTACGAGCCCGTATCGCATCTCGTCTACGTGACGCGGGGCGACGACGTGCGGACGACGATCGTGAACGGAAAGGTCCTGATGAGAGATCGTCAGGTCAGGACGTTGAATCGTGCGGCGGTCATCGCCGACGCGAACAGGTTCGCGGAAAAGGTTCGGGCCGCGGTGCGTTAGTTACGAGCCGACGACGGCAATGTAAGGAAGGTTGCGATATTGCTCGGCGTAGTCGAGGCCGTAGCCCACGACGAAGCGATCCTCGATCGTGAAGCCGATGTACTCGACCTTCACATCGACCTGGCGCCGCGACGGTTTACTGAGAAGGCAGGCGGTCCGCAGCGCTTTGGGGCCGCGGGCGCGGAGGATGTCCTGGAGATACGTGAGCGTGAGGCCGGTGTCGACGATGTCTTCGACGATGACGACGTTCTTGCCGTCGAGGGTCGTATCGAGATCCTTGAGGAGGCGGACTTCGCCCGATGTGGTCGTCCCTTTCGCGTAGCTTGAAACGGCCATGAAATCGAGCGACACAGGGCCGTCCATCTGGCGCACCAGATCCGACAGGAACATGAACGCGCCCTTCAGCACCGCCACCAGGTGGAGTCCGTCGGGGAAGTCGCGGCGAATCTCGCGCGCGAGCTCGCCGACCCTGGTCTGGATCTGGTCGGCGGTGAGCAGCGTGTCAACCGGCCGAAGCTCGCTCATATGAAGAAGTTCGCCATCATAACCGAAGCCGACGCGCGGGTGCTCACGCCCGGCGAAACGGTGATGCTCGAACGCCGTGGACATATCACGCCGCTCGCGCAGGACACGCTGAGGGAGCGCCGCATCACGGTCGTCCGGGATGGACTGACGTCGCCCGACGACGATTCCCTGGTGCCGGTGGCCGAGATTCGAACCGTAGCGCTGGCGAGCGATCACGGTGGCATCGCCCTGCGAAAGACGCTGGCGGCGTTCCTCCGCGGACGGGGCCTGGCGGTCGATGATCTCGGCACCCATACGACCGACCCGGTTGACTATCCGGATATCGCCGCTGCGGTGGCCCGCAAGGTGGCGTCGCGCGAGGCCGACGCTGGCATCGTGATAGACGGGGCAGGAATCGGTTCCGCGATCGCCGCGAACAAGGTCCCGGGAGTTCGAGCGGCCATGGCCACGAACGAAACGATCGCGCGGTATTCGCGGGAGCACAACGGCGCCAACGTGCTCACGCTTGGTGCCACACTCGTGACCGAAGACGAGGCCCGTGCCATAGTCACGACGTGGCTGACGACTCCAATGCGAGAGGTTCGGTACATTCGGCGACTCGCTAAGATACGTGACCTTGAAATCAAGAATTGAGAATTAAGAATTAAGAAGAATCGTGACGAGGGAAGAACTTCAACGGCTGATCGACGTCGTCGTGCAGGAGCTGGCCGCCGCCGGAGCGTCCCCGTCAGGTGTGTGCTCGTGTCATTCGGTGCGTCACGACTGCTGTCCGGACAGGCTCCGCGGCGTCATCGATGCAGGCGCGACACGTGTCGGCCTTCATGCGGCGGGCGGCGCGCCGTCGGGCGTAGCCGCAATGATCGACCACACGCTGCTCAAGCCGGATGCGACCAAACATGATATCGAGGAGCTGTGTCGCGAAGCCGCCCAGTTCCAGTTCGCAACGGTGTGCGTCAACCCTGCATGGGTGTCGCTGGCCGTCGCGAGGCTGGCGGGGACGCCGGTCAGGGTGTGCTCGGTCGTCGGGTTCCCTCTGGGTGCGACCACAGCCGACGTGAAGGGCTACGAAACCCGTCGCGCGATCTTCGACGGCGCGCGCGAGATCGACATGGTCATCAACGTCGGCGCGCTCAAGTCGGGTGATCTCCGGACCGTCGAGCGGGACATCGAAGCGGTGACGAGTCCGTGCCGCGAATGCGGCGCGCTCAGCAAAGTGATCATCGAAGCGGCGCTGCTGAACGACGACGAGAAGGTGACGGCGTGCACGCTGGCGAAGGCCGCGGGCGCGGACTACGTCAAGACGTCCACGGGATTCGGTCCTGGCGGCGCAACCGCCGCCGACGTCGCGCTCATGCGCCGAGTCGTCGGCGCCGAGATGGGCGTGAAAGCCGCTGGAGGCGTCCGCGATCTCGAAGGGCTGAAGGCGATGGTTGCTGCCGGCGCGACCCGCGTGGGCGCCAGCGCCGGCGTCAAGATCGTTCAGCAGGCGCGCGGAGAAAAAACTCAGACGGGTGGATCGGGTTACTGAGACCAGAGTCTCGATCTGGCAGGGCAGCGATGGCGAACAGCGGCCAAGGTTTTCTGCTCGGATGGGCCGATAGCATCACGGGTGGCTGGGTGAATTCGTGGTCGATCGCCGCAATTCCGCCGCTGCGGCGGATTCGAGCCGGGCGCGGTCCGTCACAGCAATCCGCAAGAGATGTCTTCGTCACAGTATGGCTGTCCATGGCTGTGGCCGGCGTCTCGTTGACGACAATCTTTTCGCCGCCCTGGTTCGCTCGCGTCGTCGCCACCCTCGGCCTCTATCGAGCGCTGGATCTTCTGGTCACTTTCTTTCGAGTAGGTGTGTTCCTGTCGTTCAGAGGCGACATCGACCTCAGGAGCGAGCCTCAATGGCGTATTCAGCGGATCCTCCTGGCGACGTTCATGAATTTCTTCGAGCTGGTTCTCTGGTACGCCGCGATCTATGGCTACGCGAGCAGCGTCGCACACGCCACGGCTGCGGAGGCGATGTTCGCGGCAATCAACGCGAGTTTTTCGACGATGACGACCCTGGGCAACGCTATTGCTCCTGAGACCTGGACGATGACGGCCCTCGTCGCCGCGCAGTGGTTTACGTCGATTCTCATGTTCGTCGTCGTCCTCAGTTCGTTGCTCACGTTCCTGACCGCAGAGCAGGACAAAAAGGTCACCGCGAACGCAGCCTCGCCTGCGACCGGCTGGCTGAAACCACTGTTAACGACCGCAACGCTGCTCGGCGTGTTCTACGGTCTCCTGGGGTTTGTGTAGCCGAGGACATGCCCCTGCTTTTTTCGTATGGCACGCTCCGGGACCCCGCTGTCCAGATGTCGACGTTCGCCAGGATGCTTCAGGGCGATCCGGACGAGCTCGTCGGGTTCGAACAATCGATGATCAGAATTGAAGATCCGGAGTTTGTCGCGTCGAGCGGAAAAGCCGATCACGCCATCGTGAGATTCAACGGCAGGAACGATTGCCGGGTTCCGGGTATGGTCTTCGAGATTTCCGACAGCGAGCTTGCCGCAGCGGATGCATACGAGCCGGCCGGTTACAGGCGGATTGCGGTGCTGCTGGCTTCGGGCAGGCACGCGTTTGTGTACGTGGCCGCCGCTCCGGCGGCCGGGCTGAGATAGCTGCGAGAGCTGGGAGTCAGCTCACCGAGAATTTGCAGAAATCACGTGCCCTCGCTTGCCTGGTTCTCGATCGCAGCGCCGTCGACGACTGGCGAGTTGCCACCGCAGCCCCATTCGTCACAGCCGCCGCCGTGGGGACTCGGCTCCGGCTCGCACAGAAGGAAGATGCAAAGGAGATCTCGAAGAGTGAAAGCGTCCGCCGGCCGGGCAGTCGCACCCGAAATCACCACCGTCATCGCAGCAACCGCCCATCGGACGTTGGCATGAAGGCTCCCTTGCGTCGGCCGAGACCGGGCGCAATGGGCGTGCCCGACCGTCCATGACGCCGGCGTCGGTGTCCCGTGCAGATTTCCTCGGGTTTTCTACTGATTGGCACCGAGTAGATACGGGTGTCGCTATCCGACCGGATCGCTATGTTGCCATTCTGATAGCGCGTTCAGCAGGCTCGCGGCGAAAAGCCTCAGGCGACTGGAGTCTCCCCGGTTGTCTCTGAAGCCGGAAGTAAAGGATGCTCTGGCGAGCCTATCGTAGAAGAGCGATAGCGCAGGCTGCCACGCCAAGCGCAACACCGGCGATTCCCACGATCATGCAGCGGCGGGCCCTGGTAGCAGTAGCCTGTGTTATCTCGGTGATGGCGTTAAGCTGGTCGGTCAGTTGCTTCACCAATTCCGCAAAGGCTTGCTGATCCTTCGCCAACTCAGCACACCGGTCTCGGAGTGCATTCAGGTCCTTTGCGGTAGCGATATCGGCAGGTGCGCGACGCGACTTGCTCAGAAGATCGGTCGCCGCCAATAAGAGAGCCGGTGCCTGACTCAGGATGAGTCGCCATGGAAGAGCCAACACGCACCTCCCCGAGCGGAGCCTCTCCGCCCGCTCGCGGCCTAGAGTTTATCGATGATCTTGCGGACGGCATGCTCGATTGCTTCTGCATTTCCGAGAGTCGCCCGGCTGAGTGAAATTCACTCGGAACCATCGGGAGTCCAGCGTGGACGAGAGGCTGGAATACCGTGGACAACCTTCGCGTGGCTTGCCAACCGAAGTTCACGCGAATGTTGGCAAGTGAGCGAAGGTTGGAGCGGGCTACGGGGATCGAACTCGATTAACCTGATTTTTCCAAGTTGGTGATGGTGCGTGACTTCTGGTGCGAACGCGCTGAGCGTCAACGAGTTGCCGCTTCTACAGCTGTCGACCGGCGTTCAGTCGAATCCTCCTGAATCCTCCCACGCCGTGGAGACATTCTGGACACGCTCTACTTTTCAAAAAGGTTTCTTGGAAGCCCGGACTGCCGGATCAGAATCCTTCCGTTTCGAGAATCTTGCAGACTTCGCGACCAGACAGGACGCGAAGCTTACCCAACCAGCACCTCAACCTGGGTCACGAACACTTCGCCCTGCAATCGACGTGCAATTTCACCGGAATCAGCTGACTCAAAGAACAACTCGAGCGCTTCGATGAGATTCTTCCGGGCGAATTCAACCGTGTCGCCCTGGCTCGCGATGTCCAGCTCGGGGCAAAGGGCCACGTAGGCCTCGTCCTCGCGCTCGATGATGGCTGTCAGTCGGCGAGTGGTCTTCATAATTTCGATTGTACGCCACACGCGTAGAGGCGCTTCGGGACCGTAGGGCGGCAGGTGTCACGGTGCCGCGCATTAGCACAGCGTTCGGACGCATCAACACGGATTGCGTCGCGTTGGCGTCGCCAAGCAGTGTGCAGTGACCCAAGGCGTGGAGCATGGTTCGATTCTATCAGCCCAGCTTCTTTGGTTGGTTGCGCGGCCGCCGAATCAGCGAGCGCGCTCCAACGGCGTCACGCTTTCAATCGAGTAAACGGTCAGTTGTCGGTCGTCCGGACTATCCGGTGGACCTCCATACGGCCAACTCCGCTTCGTGAACCGGCCCAGAAGAACAACATCGAAATCGACGCGTCGGAAGGGTTCCTCGTGAGGCCCGAAGAACTCATAGAAGGCGCGCACGCTCGCACTCGAACTCAGGCGCTTCATGCGAGCCTCGTCAAAGGAGAAAGAAAGGTCCCAGCCCTCGCACCTCAAGAAGATCGCGGCGAAAGACAATCGGGTTCGGACTCGAACTAGTTCGTCAAGGTAATCCGGTCGAGTATTCAGTTCGCAAGCCTCGACTTCTGGCGCCCGCTCGATTTCCAACGCGGTGGGTCTCTCAGCGTCACTCAGGACGGGAGGCAGTGTCGGTTCCTGGGAACAGGCCACCAACGCCAGCAGTGCGAGGCCGAACACGGCAACAAGGGGCAAACGACTCACTCTGTTCATCCCGGTGATCAGTACGCGTCCACGAATGTGATGTTTCCTGAGAATGGTTCGAATATTGCGGACTTGCGTCGCCGCCGGCGGCCATCGGCCTCCAGCACGTCGAAGGCAACGCTCCAATAGAGTTCGGCCGCCGGCAGCTTAGCGTCCATCTGCGCCTGGTTCCGAAGCCAGAAATTGACCTCGCGGACCTCAATCGTCCCGAGAAATGGTGTCAACCGCATCAGTCGAGACACCAAAGCTCTTTCCGACGACTTCGAATCATCGGGTAGCAACAGCGCGCCCGCATCCCGGATTTCTGACATTACCCGTTCGTCTGACCATTCTGGGTGCTCATCAACACGATGGCGGATTTCTGTGTTGGGTTCAGAACTGACCAGTGGACCTGAGGCTCTCAACCTAAAGATTTGTCCAGTCTGGCGGAAATACACCACCACGCCTCCGAGGCTTTCCTCCTTCGGAGTCATGAGATTCGGACGACGCACCGTTTCAGTCAAAGAGAGTCCGACTTCAGGGAATAGGCCGCCTGACCGGTTCAAATTCAGGTCAACGTGCGCGGTCATGTGGAGGGTCCGATCCTTGAGCTGCTCAGGATAGAGTTGCAACACGACATCGCGTGCGGTGTTGAACTGATCGGGAGCCGGTGTTGGGGTCTGAGTCTGCGGCGGTTGAGCACACAGGACGCTCGCGAGGAGCACAAATCCCAAAGCACACGTCAGACAACGACCTTGCTGCTTGAAAGTATTCATTCGCGTTTTCTGGACTGCCTGACGGTAACTACCGGATGCGGGTGTCCCGGATCGGGCCACTGATTCGCAGAACTGTAAGCTGTAAGCCGGTCGATGTGCAGCCGCGATAGGGTAAGAGCAAGGGCGATGCCCGTATCGTCCGACCGCCGGCGATACCTCGTGCTCGGTGATAGTCATGATGGTTGCCACTCGAGCCGAGAATCGAGACTGTGACGGCTGATGCAACCTCAAAAGCCACCATTGTGCCGAAAGCACAACAATTGGTGTCCAATCTCATAACGCCATGCGGACGACCCTGCTCGCACTTGGAATTGTTGCTGCGGGTCTCCTCACCGCTTGGGCCTTGGTCGGTCGTCGCGTCGAATTGCCGCCTGTCGCCCCGGGCGTCGAGCTGATCTGTTCCGACACGATGCAACGGACAGCAGCCGACCTCTCCTGGGTGGCAGCGAATCGTGAAGAGACGGTTCGTGGCCGCGAGATCACGACCGTAACCCTTGGTGAGTTGCGGTTCCACAACGGACGCCTCGTCCGCGTTGCAGGCGTGCTCCATGCGGAGTTCGAGTCGGTTGGTCTCTATCCCTCTCGCGCGGCAATGGAGGAAGGGTGGCGCGCACCCTCGGTCAGGCTTGGTTCGCTGTGGCCAGACGAGCCGTATTGGCGGACAAAAGGACCATCGATCTCAGACCGTTGCGTCGTCGTCGAGGGAACGTACTCAAGGGGCGCCGTCGGGGATTCCGAGACGTTCAACGGAACGATTGGAGATGTGCTTCGTCTCGAGGTGTGGTCGAACCCTCACCGCCCCTTCGCAAACACGCCCCCGCTCCCGCCGCCACTACCTCCGGCAAGGGGGGACTCGGCGTGCTCGGAAAAGCCATCAACACCTGAGAAGCTGCCGGACGCCAGCGCGGACCAGGAGATGCTCGCCGAATTCAACAAGCTCTATGAGACGAAAGAGTTTCAGTTGGGATACTGCCTGGTCGATGTCAAAGTGAACCAGGAGGGAGCAGTCGACTCAGTTCGCGTCTTACGCCCACAGAACATGGACAAACGTGTCGAGTCGGTTATCGTCCAGACGGTTACGTCGTGGCGGTACAAGCCCGCAACCGCCTGTGGACGGTCCGTCACTTTTTCAACGTCAGTTGGTATCGGCCATTGCCCAACCAAAGGAGAGGGTCTAGACAAGCCTGATCGCTGATATGGCTGTCACTTGTCAAGCAAGCAAAGCCTTCCCGTCCTCACCATCGTGAGGGTCGTTCTTCCGTTTCTCGGTCTTCGGTCATCGATCGATCCGGCGGCACGACGTTTTAGCGACGGTTGACGCTGCTGATATTCGCGGATTGGGTACCGCCAGACTTCTGTGCGTCGCGGAGCTGCCTCACTCTAGCCACGGACATCGCAGCCGAAGCTGCCGCCCTTAACGACCTCGAGGATTCTCCACCTGGTCACCGTGCCGCCGAACCGATCGATGAACGAACACGTCTTGGCCCTGCGCTGCCGCTTAGCGCGGCGTGGGTGACACCTCCTGCGCAATCGCCCAAACAAACCCCGAGAGCTCGCGCGCGATCGCCGTGGCGACCTTCGGTTTGGCCTTTCCTCGCGCGACCAGGCGCCGGAAGCGCGTGGTCAGGCGGAGTTGGGCTTTCCACGCGATGTCGCAGACGACCTTCGGCAGGGCTTCCTGCCGGTACGCATGCTGACGCCCGATCCGGGGAATCCCTTGATACGCCCACGCCGACTCCGCGAGCAATCGTCGCACGTGGGGATTGCCGGCCTTGGTGATGGCGCCGCGCCGGACATGGGGCCCACTCGAGTGTTCCGACGGCACGAGCCCGAGATACGCCATGAGCTCGCGCGGATGCCGGAAGCGCGTGAGGTCGCCGAGTTCGGCGACGAGGGCCACCGCCGTGATGAACGAGACCCCGCGCAATGCCTGGAGGGCCGCGACGACTGGCGCCCAGCGCCACGTGGGCGCGAGCTGACGAAGCTGCTCCGTGAGCCGCAGGATGCGCTGCTCGGTTTCAGCGATCGCGTCGCGGTACTCCTGGAGCGCGATGTGTTGCGCGGCACTGGGGAAACTGAGGTCGGTCAACCACCGGCGGTACGGCAGCGTCCACCCTTCGCGCCCCGGATAGCGGCGCCCCTGCCGCAACAGAAAGGCCTTCAATCGGTATTTCGCTTGCGTCCCCACGCCGACCGCGTCTTCGCGCGCGCGAACGAGATCCCGCATCGCTTCGTCCGTATCGTCGGGGACGTAAATCGCGCGGAGTTCGCCGGCGCGATGCAGGCGCGCGAGCATCTGACTGTCGCGGCGATCGGTTTTCACCCGATCCCCGCTGCGTTTCGGAATCATCGACGGACTCACGACCACGCAGTCTTCGCCGCGGCCGGTCAGGTGGCGATAGATCCCAAATCCACACGGGCCGGCTTCGTACACGAAATGCAACGTCCGGCCCGGCGCGCGCAACGCCCGCACGACCTTGTCGAGCGGCTCGAGATCGCTCGCGATCACGCCGTAGTGGCGGACTTCGCCCTGGCGCGCGCCCTCCGCGATCGACACGTCAATCGTTTCCTTGTGGACATCCAGCCCTATGAACATGCTACGGTCTCCCATGGCCTACCTCCTTGTGTGTGGCCCTGTGCGAAGCGTCAGACACTCCGCATAATCCACGATGTGACAAGGAGGTAGGTCTATGCTGCTCTGGCGCGATCTCAGCGCGGTCCCGTCGAACCACTCCCCGCCGAGCAGGCCCCCCACACAAGCGGGGCCCGCGCAGGCGGCCGTCGACTGAGCGCCGCTACTGAGCCGTGACAGCCATCATGTCTAGCCAAGTCGATGCGCGTCGCGCTAGTCGATCGGCCGTCTAGCGTGTGCTCGCGGCTGGGC
>CAWBMG010000013.1:0-1379416 GCA_963789815.1 uncultured Acidobacteriota bacterium
CAGGGACAGGGCCAGGGTCGTGGCCGCGGACGCGGCGCTCCACCGTTCACGCCAGCGCCGGGCGCGAAGGACCTGAAGGCCGTCCTGTTCAACTGGGCCTGGTTCACGGGCATGCTGCGGAGCAGTGAGGAATACGACCTGCTCATGTCGCTCGATTATCAAGGCAAGGGCACCATGCAAGTGGGCGGGCAGCCCTGCAACGTAACGATCTACGAAGTGACATCAGCTATCAGACGTCGGGTGAGCGGATCCGGATCACCGGCACTCGGTCCAACGGCCAGAGTTGTTCCACGATCGAAGTCCTCAGTGGAACGTATGCCTGGAACGAAGACATTCAGGGTGCCCGAGCTCATCCCGGGCAAAGGCAAAGCCACACCGATGCCGGCAACCGTCGAGGAGCGGATGATTCGCCTCTGGTCAGGCCCGCAGGGCGCGTTCAAGGCCGCATTCGCCGGGACGTCGGATCCCCCTTCAATGACACCCAGGCCGCAGCGGCTGGCAGCCGATGTGATGACGATCGGTAAGACGTCCGTCGCATGGGTGGGCAACAAGCCGGTGTTGACGTACCCGATCCCGGGCGTCCCCACTGCCACGGCGACCGCCACACTCGACGCAAAGTTCATGGCCGAGAGCGTCGTGGTGAAAAACGGCGCGAACACCTACGAGTTCACGTACAGCGACTACAAGGATTGGAACAATCCGCTCAATCCGGCCGAGGCGTTGTACCCGGCAAGATGACAGAAAAGAAGAACGGCACCGTCGTCCGCGACATCACGACGACGCTGACGGAAACGGGACAGATGTATGTCGTGGTGCCGGTGCCCGCAAGCATCAAAGCGGCGATCAAGCCAACGCACCAGCCTCCCAACTGGACCCTGCCAGCAGCGCCCGCGCCCGCAACCCAGACTGCAGCCGCCGTCACGCCGAGGCTGCCCAATGGGAAGCCGGATATGACAGGAACCTGGGGTGGCGCCTTCAATCCGATTACGGGTAGTGGCACCCGCCGATGCGGCCCAACGCAGACAGAATGCAAGACCGCGCAAGACAACTTCTGGGTGGACTATGAATGGATCTCGCCCTCGCGGTTTGGAATCTATGGTCGTCCCATTTACAAACCCGAGTTCTGGGACAAGGTGCAGGAACTCGATCAGTGGACGAACAAGTACCGATCCGATCATGACGTGCCAGCCGATGGGGATTCCGCGGGCGCTCACGCCCCGCCGTATCTTCCAAACGGCGAACGACATCACCATGCTGTATACGACGAGCGATTACGGCGGCGGAAACAGGGAATTTCGCGTGATTCCAACCGACGGCCGCAAGCACGACCCACAGAAGGCGATCGAGGCCACCTACATGGGATACACCGTGGGGCACTGGGAGGGCGACACGTTGGTGCTCGACTCCATCTCGTTTGTCGATTCGACGTGGTTGGGACGAGGGGGCCTGTTCCATTCCGAAAACATGCACATCGTGGAGAAATTCACGCGTAAGGGCGATGAACTCCTTTACGACATCACCATCGAAGACCCCGATGTGTTCGTGGAGCCCTGGGTGATGCCGACGCGAATCCTGCGGCCGGGAGGGGGCGACGGAATTATTCCGGAACGCGCCCATTGTGAGGTGTACGAAACACAGGACATCACGAATCAGCTTCGACACTGATAGGGCCGGCGCCACGGCGCTGGCCATGGCCGTCAGTGCGGGAGGTGTGTAAGGTTTGTCGGCAGCTCCATTAGCTCCAGAGCGTTGCCGTCAGGATCGACCAGCATGGCAATCTTGATCGGAGTGCCGCCGATTGGTACCGTCATGACGTCGCGCTCGACCTTGGCGCCCGCGGCCTTCGCCGCGGCCACTGAGGCCTTGATGTCGGAGACGCGCAAGATCGCGTGGTGGATGGGATCCTTGGCCGCTGTGGCCTCGCGTTTCAGTATGAGGAACTCTGGCGAGGCGCCAGCCTTGGCCTCGGCGATCGTCGTGCCGTAGCGCATGATGATCTCTGTCGAAGGATTCCCGACCCGGTCGATTTCCTTCAGACCGAAGGCGGCCTCGTAGAACTTCGCCAGTGCGACGACGTCATTTGCGCCCAGACGGACCGCCATCACGGTGACCTGGGCCCGCGCCGGCATGGCACACGCGGCGGCCGCAATCCCGATTAGTGTTGCAATCGTTCGAACCACGCTTCTGTCCTCCGCGTGGATTCTACGCCCTTCCCTCAGGGAGTACCGACTCTCCTTCTCTGCGCGTCTTCTGATGACACCGAGGCCTCGCCGAGCGCTAGACTCTACGACGGCACTGGGAGACGATCTCTTGCACGGCGCATGATTCACCGAGAAGGAACCGTTGTTGGCGACCGCGCGCACAAGACACCAGACTGGAGGCTGAATGAAGAGGATCATCGTTCTCGCCACGTTACTGACAGTCGGCGCCCTGTCGCTGGTGGTGATGGCGTCGCAGCAGCCAGCCGCTGATGCGGCTGCGCAGGCCGCGCCCAAGGTCGTCACGGTCGAGAAGCTCCGCGACAACCTGTTCATGCTGACGGGTGGGGGCGGTAACACGGCTGTCTTCGTCGGCGCGTCGGGCGTGGTGGTCGTGGATACGAAGAATCCCGGGTGGGGCCAGCCGATCCTCGACAGAATCAAGGAACTGACGCCGAAGCCCATCACGACCATCATCAATACGCACACGCACGGCGACCACGTGAGTGGGAACGTCGAGTTTCCGGCGACCGTCGAGGTCATCGTGCACGAGAACACCGCAGCAAACATGCAGGAGATGCGCGCGTCGACGCAGACCGCGCCGAGCGGTCAGCCCCCGAACATCTTCAAGGCTAACAACGGCCGCGGCATGCCGAGGAAGACCTTCAAGGACCGGATGACGATCGGGACCGGCGTCGACCGCATCGACCTGTACTACTTCGGCCGGGGGCACACTAACGGCGACGCGTGGGTCGTGTTTCCAGCGCTGCGCGTCGTGCACGCCGGCGACATCTTCTCGGGCAAGAACATCCCGGGCCTCGATGCCGTCAACGGCGGAAGCGGTCTCGTCATCGCCGACACGCTGACAAAGGCCGCCGACACGGTCAAGAACATTGACACCATCATCACGGGGCACAGCAGCACGATGACTATGGCGGATCTCCGTGAGTACGCGCAGTTCAACCGTGACTTTGCGAACGACGTGCGTGCGGCGAAGGCAGCTGGCAAGTCGGCGGAAGAAGTAGCGAAAGCCTGGAAGATTCCGGCGAAGTACAAGGGCTATGCCACGCCGACTCCGGTGAGGCTGCTGCAGAACGTTCAGGTCGTCTTCGACGAGTTGAAGTAAGACGGGTAACCGACCGCAGTCATCCACGCGCCGGTGCGAAGGTCGAAGCCCTCCTCAGGGGTGGTCGCCGTACACCATTCGGACAAACACAACAAAGCGCCCTCGCGGGCGCCTCGGTCGGGTCAAACTGGAGTGCCGCCATCTGCGACCCCAACCTCAAGTGGCCGAACATCGGCACCGCGGAGGCGCTTGGTTACGCGATGGGAACGCCAGGCGCCCAACTTCCTTGGGATGATTCACCTCGCCTCCGCGGTAATCCTCCTGAAGGCATTTATGAGATAGGTTGGAGTTCGGCCCGGCGATCCGCCGACTTCCCCGCAGAGATACGCGATTCGATTACCGCTGGTGCGCTTTCGCGCCGCGCACTCATCACGGCTACCGCGTTGAAGTGAACACGCGCGCCGGACTTGGCTGATTGCTGTACCAAGTAAAAGAGCCCCCGGGCACAGCCGGGGACTCTTGCTCGTGCAACAGGTTGCTGCTTACCGGCTGGCCTGGAGGCTGACTCCGTCACCAGGGCCCTGGGCAGGGCCGCTGCCAAGGATGTCACCGGTGGAGACAAGCTTGACCCACAGCGAACCGTTGCCCTTGTAGTACGAGGTGGTGTTGGCCTTGCGCAGCGCATCCAGGCTCTCCTGCGCCGTACCTGAGGATGCGGTGGTGAATCCCGGCAGCTCGAACATCACCCACGAACCGGCATCCAGTTCCTTCACGTTGATGTTCAAGGTCGGCCTTTCGGTGGTCACCCTGTACTCGGTGCCCGCTCGTACGTTGGTTTCACCGTTGGCGGTGAAATCCTTGCCATTGCGGCTGAGAGCGACTGGCGGCCCTGCAGGTGCAGCGCTACCTCTGATCCGACCACCACCCGGGGCAATAGCAACGGCAGCGGGTGCAGCAGCACCGGCTCCGGGGGCACCTGCGCCAGGACCAGCACCTCCGGCCCGAGCAGCAGGTCCGCCACGACCAGCAGCGGCACCCGGACCCGCGGCGCCCGGACCGCCGGCTCTTGGAGCACCACCGCCACGAGCGCCGCCGCCGAATCCACCGAATCCAACTGCACCACCACCGCCGCCAACATTCATGCGCCCGACATCGCCCTTGCACACGACAGCGTTCCAGGTGGGCTTGATCTCGCAGGCTTCGTCGATGTCGATTCCGCCGTTCATGACGATGTAGGAATTGGGGACACCGGTGATCGTGCCGTCCCTGTCGTTGAACACCGAGGTCTTGTAGACCGTATTGCCGTAATCATCGTTGCTCCACCTGTTGTCAATCGGTGGGAAATACACCGGCTTGGCGTTGATGAATTTCGCGCGCTGCACGGTGTTGTTGGAGCTCATTCCGAAGCTGGTAAACAGCAGGTAGGAGATCGCTCCCGTCTTGCGGGTGGCGTTGTCCTGGTAATTCACGAAGGTGTTGTTGTCCAGTTCATGGTGGTAGTCGTAGAACTCGTAGGCGCGGATCGGGAAATCCGCGACTGCCGGCTGCGGCAAGCTACGGCCGTACGCCATTTCCGCCGGCGTCCTGGGGTTGCCGATGTTCTCGGTTTCGCCCACGAACCGCGAGTCAACCACCCGTGATGTAAAGGCGGATTGACCGAAGTTGCCGGACGCATGCGTGTAGCCAATTGCGTTGTCGGCCATCTTCAGGTTCTTGAACAGGTGCATCTCACCGCGGGCCCAGATGCCGCTATTGCGGTTCTTGTAGCTGGTGAAATCCTCGACTACCGACTCCACTTGAGCGCTGTTCGCGTCAGCGGGATTGACAAGGGCAATATACCCGCCGACGGCGAAATGGCCATCGGCCCTGGGGGCGCGGTCACCCATGAAACCGTCAAAGTTCGAATGGGCGACGTTGCCCTTGAACTCGCGGACCTTCGTGCGACGCGGCCAGGTGGCCTTGCTGATCTCCGTGCCTTCGAACTTACCCGTCGGATGCTCCGGGAAGGCGAACCAGAAACCTGTCGCGTCGGACCCCGCGGCTACGTTGTCGCGGTAGGTGTTGTCCGGATTGGTGATCCAGAAAGACGACACCGTGTTATCCGAAGGGATCAGGACGTCCTTGGAGTCCTGGCCGGTCGTATTGAAGTTCGTGCCGGCCGTCGCTCCGAACGGGGCGAGGTTAGTCGGGTCGCAGGGCTTGGAGGTATGACACTTGGTTTGGATCGCCAGGTTGCGGATGTACTGGTTGCCGGTCTCGATGCCGTCTTCGAGGAAGAAGCAGTGACCGACGGTGTTGTAGGTTACATTGTTCTCAACCTGCAGATTGTTCGTGCCATGCACGGTCACGCAGCGGTTGTAGGTGTCGTGGATCGCGGCGTTCCTGATGTACTGCCCCTTCGCGTCGCCGCTCAGATGCCAGTGGATCGGATACCGGGCCAGCGTCAGGTTCTGGCCCATGCGATTGAGCTCGACGCCCTCTACGAACATCTTGCTCGCGCCCATCGCCATGATGTGGCCGCCAAAGAACGTCGTGTCCGCGTCAGACGACGCCTGGATCAGGATATTGCGCGACAGCATGCCGACTTCGCCGCGTTCATCCACGTCGAACGTGATCTTGCCGAAGTGCATGTAGTCCAGTTTCTTGTCGAGCGTGACCGTATTGCCACGGATGGCAGCAATGGTTCGCCGCTCTGCTTGATGGGGATCGAAATCCGTTGACGCGAGGACAATCACGTCGCCGACCCGCCAGCCAGCGGCGTTCAGGACGTCAATCGAGTTGCTGCCTGCTTCGGCGGTCTTGGACAGCTTCGTCCAGGAGTTCGTCCGGTTGCCGTGCAGGCTGAGGGTTCCACCCATCATCATGATCCCGCGGTCACTGCGGTCAGTCGTTCCACCCACTCCACTGATGTCTTCGTCTTTGACGTTGTCGGTGAGGGTAATGGTCGCCTTGCGCGTGTGGGGTTTGGCTTCCGTGCCAATCTCCAGCGCCCCGTGCACCATGATCCACTCGGTGGTCAGCTCCAGATCCTTGTTATCCGCGAAGCTGAGCGTGCCGTTGAGTTTGATACCGTGCAGCGGCGGCGGACTGACGTCGAGGATGACGTTCATATCCTTCTCAATGGTGATCACGTCGTCTTTGGCGGGCACCTTCTTGTCAGGCCAGGTGGCAGGATCAGACCAGCGGCTGGCCGCTGGCGATCCAGCATTCTGGGCGTGAACGACAGCGAATACGCCGACGAGCAGGAATGCTGGCAGGAGCGAAGCAAGAAGGAACGAGCGATGTTGCGTACTCGACGGAATCAACCTCCGTACTCGAAGATGACCAAGAACCGCGGCGGCAAGCATAGCGCGAGAATCCGGCGCAGCAAAACATCAGGCAAACGTGCTGTCCGAGACTCTCGAACGGAAGAATGCGTGCGTCTGCCATGTGCGACAGTAGCAGCTCGGGCAGGTGTTCTCGACGACCGCGTAGTCGTAGCTGCCAACGGCATCCGGTAGCACGATGGCCAACATCGCGTTGGTGCCGCTGGTCCGGCCATCGCGGTGAGCTCGCGCAGCGACCATGAGATTCTCACGGAATCCACTAGTCGTCTTCCGCCTCGAAAATCTCGCGCATGTTGGGTGACAGCAGGACGATGGTCATCGAGCTGTCGTAAATCTGTTATCCACATGCAGGCCTCGCCGAACGACGGTATCAGTATGAAGCTGATCTGATGCGAACGTCTGCGCGCGGTTTGTTGACAACAGAGTTGACAACAAGACAACGAAGGCCGCCATTTCCCGGCAGCCCCTCATTGCTGTAAATGATTGATTCTAAAGGTGGTGCGGAAGGGGGGACTCGAACCCCCACGATATTGCTACCGCCAGCCCCTCAAGCTGGTTGATTTGCTGTGCTGATGCGAACTGACGCGCATCCTGCTGACGGAGGATGGGCAGGAGCGTGCCCAGGCGCAGGCCCGCGACGACTTTATTCGCACAAATTCGCACACGGCTTTCGAGTCAAGGACTCACACCCACGGGTAGTGGGCTCCTTTCAATCCAGACTGCATGAACGTGTCAGCGGCTTGGGGCTTCGGTTCGGTCCATAGCCCATGGAGCACGCAGCGGAATGAGATTCCGCACTCGTTCATCACGCAGCCAGATGCCCCCCCATGCCAGCGTTCCCAGGGACAACGGGAGTGTGAGTAGAAAGGCTCCGCTGCCGCTAACGCGGGCCTGGATCGCTTCGGCACCGCCTAGGAAACCTGTCAGCAAAATAGCGCCAAGGATCGCGGTCCTTGGAATCAGACATAACACTCCACAGGCGAATTGGAGAATGCCGACGTAAAGGAGCTTGCTCACAGGCTGCCCAATTCGATGGAGCTCTTCGAGGTAGAAGGGACCCGGCGGCATAAACTTCCCGAAGCTGTCGACGATGATGAATGCCGAGGAAAGCCCGCTGAGAACCCACCCTGTCCGGATCATCCATGGTTTGGAAGTCTGACTAGTTGATGATGTCATGGGCCACCATTCTACGCGGCCTTTTTGGATTCAGACTCGACCAGCACGTTCACCAGATCCATCACGTCGAACAGCCGATCATGAGCAGTCCGGTCATCAGCAACCGCTCATTGCTGCGAACAGTTCGTAGTTCGGAGTGCCGTGGGGGTGGTCTCCGGACTGGCGCCTGATAGGCTGTCGTGACTGAGAATGGAGTCACATGCGGATCCAGCAGGCCCGCGTGTCTTGCGTTGCCACAGCGGGGCCGGTGTCTGCGACCCCTCAGGCAGGAGATCCAATGAGCGAAGCTTTGCAGAGTCAACGCCTGGCGAAGCCCATCTTCTGGGGCGTCGCCGTGGGGCTCATTCAGGCGTTTTCACCTTTCGGGCTCTGGTGGCTCGAGCCTACCCTTGTGTGGTCGCTGGCGCTGGTCGGCATCGCATCGGTGTATGTCGGGTTTGCGGTGGCCGACGGCCGCACACGGGTGATTGCCGTTGACGGCAGCCCAGCGCATAGACGAGGGCGATCTACACTAAAATCGGCTGACTCTCGACGCTTGACGCCCCGCGGCGGTCGCTTCGCCGACGACTTGAGCTGAGCGTGCTTCGATCGAACCCGGTGGACGTTTCTTCACGGAGGTCAGTTCGATGAGAACCAGGTTGACCATTGCGGTTGTCAGTATCGCTGGCCTGCTCGCCGCCGTGCCTGTGGTGGCACATCATTCGTTCGCGGCCGAGTACGACGCCGAGAAGCCTATCAAGGTCACTGGGACGGTGACGAAGATCGAGTGGACGAATCCCCACTGCTTCTTCTACGTCGACGTGAAGAACGAGGCGTCGGGCAAGACCGAGAACTGGGGTTTCGAGATGGGCAACCCCAACGCGCTCCTGCGACTGGGCTGGACGCGCAACTCGCTGAAGCAGGGTGACGCGGTCACTGTCGAGGGAAGCCGCGCGAGGGACGGCAGCCTGCATGCCAACGCCCGGGTCAATGATCTTGGCGAGCACGGGGCAGAGGCTGTTTGCGGGCTCGAGCCAGGGTTCGAACCCATAAGGGCGCATGGGCAAGGGGCGCTGTCGTATTCACCGCGTTCGTACTGACGTCCTCAGCGCACGTCACGTATGGCCAGTGGGTGACGTACCCGACTCCGAACGTGCCCCGGCTTGCCGACGGCACGCCGGACCTGAAGGCACCGGCGCCGCGACAGCCAGACGGCAAGCCCGACTTCATCGGCTTCTGGCAGCCTGACCGCGAGCGGGATTGCACGCCGGAGCTGGCTTCACGGGTGCGTTTGACTCAACCGTGCAAGCCCGGCGAGAAGGTGACGGTGCCTCTCGGTCCCGCGTCGGTGCCCGGCGGCATGCCGCTTCAGCCGTGGGCTGCGGACCTCGTCAAACAGCGAACGGCGGATCTCTCCAAAGACGACCCGCACGCCCGCTGCCAACCGGACAACTACCCGCGCGTGTATTGGCTTCCGCACTACACGAAGATTTTTCATGTCCCGGGATTACTGCTGATGCTCAACGAATGGAACGCCCAGTTCCGGCAGATCTACACGGACGGCCGACCGTTTCCCGAGGACATGCACCCCATCTATAGCGGGTATTCGATTGGGAAGTGGGAGGGAGACACGTTCGTGATCACCACGAAGGGCTTCCGTGAAAGCGAGTGGGTGGACACGCCCGGCCATCCGATGACGAGTGCGGCATCAATGACCGAACGGATCACGCGGCCGAACTACGGGACGCTCAACATCGTGATCACCGTCGACGATCCCAAGGCGTATACGAAACCGTGGACTGTCGACATGAACATGAAGATCATGATCGACACCCAGATGATCGAGGAGTTCTGTCTCGAGAACGAGAAGGATTCCGCATCGTCTGCTGGGACCCAATGTCAGTAAGTAGCCAGCGCTGACGCATTGGGTTAGCGGAGAGTTCGGTACACGGCTTCGGAGAATTCTGACGTCTTTAGGCATGTGGCGGAACACGTTGCCGATCAAGGGATGGTATCGGCATCCGACGAGGGCGATTCGGCACTGTGCGGCCGGTGTCGGAGCAGTGATTGTCACCAGGGACGAGGACTTCGCTGTTCGCCGCCTTCTGGCTGATGGTCCCTCGGTCGTCTGGCTTCGAGTCGGCAACACGCGATCTTGCTCGACCGTGTCGAATCAGAACTGCCGCGGATTGTCGAAGCGCTCGAACGAAGAGAAACCCTCGTCGAGCTCATGTGAGCAACCGGCCGTCTTCAGACTTGGCGGAAGGGGGGACTCGTGCCCGAAGGCCGAGCGCGAAGGTCTTGGAAGTCCGCCTTCGCTAAAGCTACGGCGGACAACATTCGTCTGGCTCGCTGAGTGGAGCGCTCAAGATGTTGGCAAGCTCGATAATGGCTTGCCAACCGAAAGCTCACGCTCATTAATGCGCGCGTGAGCGAAGGTTGGTGCGGAAGGGGGGACTCGCTCTTGACAGGGCTTTCAGATCAGGCCGAAATCTAACGATTTAACGTGATCGTGATCCGCTGGATCAGAGAGATCCGCACGAAAGCCGAGTTGGGCCCCCGTATTGCCCCCATTTGGACCTCCTGTTCCGTTCCCGGTCAATGCATCATCAGACCCATTTCCTACCCTCGGCGCTCCCAGCAGCGGAATCGCGTTCGAGCAGTCCGGTTTACTTTGCCGCCTTTAGCGATCCACCCGTGCGTGAGTGATCGCTGTCGTCATTCGGCTTCGATCAACGGCTCTGGGTACCCATCACGCACGGCTGAAACGTGTCGCGTGGTGAGGCTCTCGCGAACGGCGTATACCAGCCTCCGGTGCCGGCGAGTCGGCGTGATGCCGCCGGTGATCGCGGCGCTGACCGACGCGGTGACGCGCTATCCGCGGTGGCGCCGCGAGCGGTTGCCGCACCCGCCGCGGCACGCGCCGCGTCGTCCGTCGAGGCAAATTCAATCGCAGGGCGCAGTACCACGCGATGCACGTGCTTGTGATTCCAGCGCCGCCCTTCCGAACTCGATTTCGCATTAGTGATACAGCGTAAAGCGGGACGAACTTCGGCACGCGATGGACTTCGCGTAGGTGCGACGGCATGGCGTCACGAGGGCTGCCCCCATCGCCCTCAAAGTGAACACTGTGCCGTTGGTGCAGAACCAATCGCGTAGAATGTCCCGCAATGTCGATCGGGCCCGGCACCCGTGTCGGTCCCTATGAGGTGACCGCCCTCCTCGGAGAAGGCGGTATGGGCAAGGTCTGGCGGGCGCATCACACGGCGCTCAAGCGGGACGACGCCCTGAAAGTGCTGCCTGATGCCTTCGCATCGGACCCCGACCGACTCGCTCGGTTCCAGCGAGAAGCGCAAGTTCTCGCCTCCCTCAATCATCCAAACATCGCGCACGTCCACGGCCTTGAGCGGACTGATGGTGTGCAGGCGCTCGTCATGGAACTGGTCGAGGGGCCGACACTCGCTGACCGCATCGCCCAGGGGCCGATTCCCGTTGACGAAGCACTCCCGATCGCGAAGCAGATTGCCGAGGCCCTCGAAGCCGCCCACGAGCAGGGCATCATTCACCGCGATCTGAAACCCGCGAACATCAAGATCACGCCCGACGGCGTCGTGAAAGTGCTCGACTTCGGGCTGGCGAAGCTCGCGCATGCGGAAGCCACGGCCGGACACGCCGACGTCACGGCATCGCCCACGATCACGTCACCGGCGATGATGACAGGCGTGGGCGTGATCCTCGGTACCGCGGCCTACATGGCGCCGGAGCAGGCGAAGGGGCGAGCCTGCGGACAAACGCAGCGACATCTGGGCCTTTGGGTGTGTGCTCTTCGAGATGCTGACGGGGAAACGGCCGTTCGACGGCGAAGACGTCGGTGAGGTTCTCGCAAGCGTCATCAAGGGAGAGCCCGACTGGAACGCGCTGCCCTCGGAGATCGCACCCGCGATTCGGACGCTTCTTCAGAGTTGTCTCACCAAGGATCGCCGGCGTCGTGTGGCCGACATCTCAACAGCGCTGTTCGTGCTGGAGAAGGGCGCGAGTCTCGCGCCAGCGGCCGGCACGGTGTCGGCCGCGCCGCTGCCAAACAGGACGTTGTGGCGCATCGTGGCACTGACGGGCGTTGTGTTGGTGGTCGCCGCCGTCGCGACGACGCTCACGTGGCTCGCCACGCGCCCGGCTGACCCGGTGCCGCCTCGTGTCTCGCGTCTGCCGCTCGCGCCGTCGGGTGCCGCCGCGCTGAACATCAACGGCATCGACCGCGACCTGGCGATCACGCCGGACGGCTCCCGCGTCGTCTATGTGGGCAACCGCGGCACGCAGCTCTTCGTCCGCGCGCTCGACGCCCTCGAGCCGGTGGCGGTGTTCACCGGCGCGCCACGCGGGCCGTTCGTCTCCCCCGATGGGCAGTGGATCGGGTTCGTGGACGGCACCACCGTGTTGAAGAAGGTGGCGGTGACCGGCGGGCCGGCGGTCACGCTCGCGACGCTCGACGGCGGCGCATCGCGCGGCGCCACCTGGGGACCGGACGACACGATCATCGTCGCGACCAGTAACGCGACGACCGGCCTGCAGCGGGTCGCGGCGGCGGGCGGGCCGACGACGGTCCTCACGCGGCCCGACCGCGCGCAGGGCGAAGCCGATCACCTGTGGCCGGAGCTGCTGCCGGGCGGCCGGGCCGTGCTGTTCACGATCACGGCGCAGACGGGCGGCCTCGATGCCGCACAGGTGGCCGTCCTGGACCTGCAGACCGGGACGCGCACGGTCCTCGTGCGCGGCGGCAGTCACGCGCACTACGTGTCGAGCGGCCATCTCGTCTACGCGGCCGGCTGGCACGTTGCGGGCGGTGCCGTTCGACCTGGCCCGTCTCGAGACGCGCGGCACGCCGGTGCCGGTCATCCCTGACGTGGTGACGACAAACACCGGCGGCGTGGACGCCGTGGTGGCGGGCGACGGCACGCTGGCCTACGTGTCGGGGAGCGGCGTGTCGGGGGCGCAACGCACGCTCGTGTGGGTGGACCGGCAGGGCCGCGAGACGCCGATCCCGGCGCCGCCGCGCGCGTATCTCTATCCGCGGCTGTCCCCCGATGGCACGCGCGTCGCCGTGAACGCAACCGATCAGGAGATCGACATCTGGGTCTGGGATCTGAGCCGCACGACGCTCACCCGCGCCACGTTCGATCCTGGTCTTGATGCCTACCCGGTGTGGACGCCCGACGGCCGCCGGTTGCTCTTCAGTTCAGAGCGCACCGGCGCACGAAATCTCTTCTGGCAGGCGGCGGACGGCACCGGCGCGGTCGAGCGCCTGACCGAGAGTCCCAACACCGCAGAACGCGACGGCCCTATCGCCCGACGGCCGCCGGCTGATCTTCACCGAGACGGCCCTCAAGACGGGCGAGGACGTGATGCAGGTCGAGGTGGACGGGACGCACCGCGTGACGCCGCTCGTGCAGTCCCCGTTCCGCGAGCGGAACGGGATCGTCTCGCCCGACGGACGCTGGCTCGCCTACGAGGCGAATGACTCGGGCCGGTTTGAGATCTCCGTGCGACCCTTTCCCGACGTGAACAGCGGGCACTGGCAGGTGTCCACGGCCGGCGGCACGCGGCCGCTCTGGGCGCGGAACGGGCAGGAGTTGTTTTATGCCTCGCCGACGGGCGCGCTCATGCGGGTGGGGGTGGAGCGTGCCTCGTCGTGGGCGGCCACGCGCCCGACGCTACTGGTGAAGGAAGGCTACTTCACGATTCCGGGTGGCAGTCCTGGCCGCACGTACGACATCTCCCCAGACGGCCAGCGGTTTCTCATGATCAAGGAGGGCGGCGGCTCGGACCAGACCGCCGCGCCGCAGCAGCGTCATCGTCGTGCAGCACTGGACCGAGGAGCTGAAGCGCCTCGTGCCGACCCCGTAACTGATCATCACTCGCGAACCCCATTGCGGACCAGAGTAGGGTTTTCCCCGACTACTCCTGATCTAGTCGCGCACTGGCGACTCAATCGTTCCCAGTCGGCGTCGCCGGCAACACGTTCGGTTAGCCATCCGTTAGCTTTTTGCTGGCAGAAATGAAAAAGGCCCAATGAATCTGGGCCTCTGTGTAACTTGGTGCGGAAGAGGGGACTCGAACCCCTACGATATTGCTACCGCCAGCCCCTCAAGCTGGTGCGTCTGCCAATTCCGCCACTTCCGCATTGTGTGTGGCTTGATCTCGTTGGGACAACACGCAGGTCGCCCGCCGGAGACTGGAAGTCAAGTATGGCACAAGCCCGGCGCCCGACTCGACAGGCACAGGTGCTTTTGGATTCTCACGAAGAACGATGCGCCGAGGCAGGACGAAGTGGTTGTGATCGTTTGTCGAAACGCTGCACAATGCGACGTTCCGGGACGGCTCGGACCTCTCGTAAGCTTCCCTGTCAAGCCGGTAGTTCGAGAGGAGACTAATCCGCTGATTGATGTTGAGCAGGCTACCTTCGACCGTTGACTGAACAGGGGACCTTTACGTTATGGCGAGCGGTGGAGTCGAACACCTGACGGGCACCGGCGAGGTCTACGCCGGCGACCAGTTGCTCAGAAGAGCCCGCTATGAACTCTTTGTGTCCCCGGGAAACGAAACGGCCCCCGACAAACCCGGTTCCGCCACGATTGAAGGAAGTATCGACGTGTCCGGTATGGGCGAGGCGGTCGTGTTGGCAGGCCCCGAACGTCTGATGCTCCAATTGGAAGATGGCCGACGCCTGGTCTTCACGCTCACCAGTACGACGGGCCGCATTCGCGTGCACGGGGGATTTCAGCGAGGGTGAGCGACGCCGGATCCTGGAGGTGACGGAGGCACGGCTTCACACGGCAGGATCGCCGTCGTTCGGCGGCGGAGTCAGCCCGAGAATCCCAAACATCAAGTCGTAGAGGTAGATGTTTTCGAACGCCGGGACGCGAAGCCCGGTCCGCAGGTTCGGCCCGACCGCGACGACGAGCCCACGCATCGACGGGTCCAAAAGGACCGGCCCTACGAGGTTTATTTTGCGGGAGTTGGAGCAGGCGCTGGCGTGGCCGGCGCCGTTGGTGCGGGCGCCGCTGGCCTCGGTGCTGCCGCGGGTCCCCTCCCTCCAATCACCGACGAGGGACCGCGCTGACCCAGAATGCCAAGCACCATCGCTCCGACGATGAACAGCACGGCGCACACGGTCGTCGCCCGCGATAGCACCGTCGCGCCGCTTCGCGCGCCGAATGCCGCCTGGCTCGCCCCACCGCCGAACGCGTTCGCGATGTCGCCACCCTTGCCCTGCTGCAGCAGGATCACCAGCATCAGTACGATGCACGTGAGCACGTAGAGCGTCGCGACGAGATAGTAGATCATGAGATTTTCTCGAAACTGAAAGACGAAATTATACCGCCCGGGGCCGGCTGAGCGAAACGATCTCGAAAAACCCTTGTAGATCGAGGCTGGCTCCGCCCACCAGGGCGCCGTCCACATCGGCCTGCGAGACGAGGTCGCGCGTGTTGCCGGGCTTCACGCTGCCCCCGTAGATCACGTGACACAGGTCGGCTGCCTCAGCGCCATACCACTTCCGCAGCCGCTGCCGGATGTGGCCATGCGCCTCCGCCGCCTGCTCCGGCGTGGCGTTTCGGCCGGTGCCAATCGCCCACACTGGTTCATACGCAATCACGAGCTTTCCGATGTGGTCCGCCGTGAGCCCGTCGAGCCCTCGCGTCAACTGCCGATCCAGCACGTCGAACGTCTCGCGTCGTTCGCGCTGATCGAGCGTTTCGCCGATGCAGGCGATCGGCGTCAGTCCGGCCGCGAAGGCGGCCGTCACCTTGCGGTTGACGAGTTCGTCGGTCTCCCCGAAGAGCGTTCGCCGTTCCGAGTGGCCGACGATGACATACTCAGCGCCCGCTTCGCGGATCATCGTGGCGCTCACCTCTCCGGTGAATGCTCCCTCGCGCTCGGAGTGGAGACTCTGCCCGGCGAGAATGACGTTGCTGTTCCGCGCCGCTTCAGCCGCGCTGTGAAGCGCAGTAAACGTCGGCGCGATCACAATCTCGACGTCGGCGATGTCCTTCACGAGGCTTCTGAACTCCTTGACGTACTTCACGGCGTCGGCCACCGTCTTGTACATCTTCCAGTTGCCGCAGATGAAGGGCATTCGCATTCAAGATCTCAGATGCTCAAAAGTCAAAGGTCAAAGGTCAAATGGCAAAGGTAAGGGCAAAGGTACCAGGTCTAAGGCATAGACTGCTAGGTCTAGGTCAAACGCTAGGTGTTCGGTAGTACAGCCACTCCGGGGAGTACTCGGCCGCCCAGAAACTCCAGTGAAGCGCCGCCGCCTGTTGAAATGTGCGTCACGCGGTTGCTGATCCCTGCCTTCTTGATCGCCGCGATCGAATCGCCGCCGCCAATGATCGTCGTGCCGTTGACATCGGCCACCGCCCGAGCGACGCCGATGGTCCCCTGTGCAAACGCATCGATCTCGAATACGCCCATCGGTCCGTTCCAGACGACGGTTCTGGCGTCGCGCAGCGCGCCAGAGTAGGCGCTCACGGTCTTGGGGCCAATGTCCAGACCCATGCGGTCGCCGATGGCCGGGTCATCCACTCCGATGATCTCCGACGGCGCTCCAGCTTCGAGCTTCGGTGCCACTACGTGATCCACCGGCAGCAGCAGTTGCAGGCCGCGCTCGCGCGACCGGGCGATGATGTCTCGCGCCGAGCTGAGCTTGTCGTCCTCAACGAGCGACTTGCCGACGGGCTTTCCCATTGCCTTGAAGAACGTGTAGGCCATGGCGCCGCCGATGAGTAGCCGGTCGATGCGCGGAAGCAGGTTCTCAATCACCTCGATCTTGTCCGAGACCTTCGCACCTCCGAGCACGGCCACGAAGGGTCGCTGCGGACTCTCGAGCGCTTCGCCGAGGTATCGGATCTCCTGCTCCATCAGCAGCCCCGCGCCCGCCTCCGGCATCAGCCTGACCAACGCGTCGACCGAGGCGTGCGCGCGATGGGCGGCGCCAAATGCGTCGTTCACGTAGACGTCGGCGAGCGTGGCGAGCTGCCGCGCAAACCCCGGATCGTTCTTCTCTTCCTCCGCATGGAACCGCAGGTTCTCGAGGAGCACGACGCTGCCGCTCGGCGCCTGTCGAACGGTGCTCTCCGCGGCCGGGCCGACACAATCCTCGGCAAACAGCACAGGTCGCCCCAGAATGTCGCCGAGCCGGGCCGCGACGGGACGCAAGCTCATCCCGGCATTCGGCGTGCCCTTCGGTCGGCCAAGATGTGACGCGAGAATCACGCAGGCCGGACTTGCCCCGAGCGCGTACGCGATGGTTGGAAGCGACGCTCGGATTCGCGTGTCATCGCCGATCACGCCGTTCTTGAGCGGGACGTTGAAGTCCACACGAATGAAGACGCGACGGCCTTCGAGATTCAGATCACGGATTGTGCGCTTCGCCACCCTTCAACTCCTCAGCCCTCAGCCCTGAGCCTTGAGCCCTGAGCCCTAAACCTCGAGCCCACTCAGAGCCCGCGGGCGACGAGCTTGCGCACAAGGTCAACGCAGCGGTTCGCATAGCCCCACTCGTTGTCGTACCACGACAAGAGCTTCAGGAAATCGCCGTCCATCACCTTGGTGTACGGCGCATCGACGATCGACGAGTTCGCGTTGCCCTTGAAGTCAATCGACACAAGCTCGGCATCCGAGACTGCGAGGATGCCCTTGAGCTGGCCCGCTGCCGCCTCGCGCAGGGCCGCGTTGACTTCCTCACCGGTGGTCTTCTTGTCGACGATGACGTTAAGGTCCACCACGGAGACGTTCGGCGTAGGGACTCTCATCGCGAAGCCGTCGAGCTTCCCTTTGAGCTCGGGCAAGACTTCGCCGACAGCGGTCGCCGCGCCGGTAGTGGTCGGAATCATCGACAGAGCCGCAGCTCGGGCCCGGCGCAGGTCCTTGTGGGGGAGATCGAGAAGATTCTGATCGTTGGTATACGAGTGAATCGTCGTCATCCAGCCTTTTCGAATGCCGAAGCGTTCGTGGATGACCTTGGCCATCGGTGCAAGGCAGTTCGTCGTGCACGACGCATTCGAAATGATGTGATGCGATGACGGGTCGTAGTTGCCATCGTTCACTCCGAGCACAACCGTGACATCAGGTCCTTTGGCCGGCGCCGTGATGATCACTTTCTTGGCACCGGCCGCCAGATGCTTGGACGCGCCTTCGCGGTTCGCGAAGATCCCTGTGGACTCGAACACGACGTCGACGCCGAGATCCTTCCAGGGAAGCTGGGCCGGGTCCTTTATCGACAACACTTTGAACTCGTCGCCATCCAGGCTGATGCCGTCACTCGTCGCCCGCACGTCTCCATGGAGGTTGCCGAGCACCGAGTCGTACTTGAGAAGGTGCGCCAGCGTGGCGGCGTTCGTCAGGTCGTTGACCGCGACGAAGTCGAGGTCCTTCATTCCCATCGCGGCGCGAATGATGTTGCGCCCGATTCTGCCGAACCCGTTGATGCCCACTCTGACCGCCATCGGCATGCCCTCCATAACGAGCGAATGTGAAGACCAGAAACATCGATTGTAGTAACGCGCCTTGAATGGGGTCAAACGCGCAGCTATACTGCCAAGAGCGTAACATCAACATTGTCCGCCGCTTAGCGTGTATCTCCTCTACAGCATCGCCACGCAGCTCGTTCTAATTGCGCTCTCGCCGTACTTCCTGTACCAGGCCCTTCGGCACAACAAGTATGTCGGCAGCCTGAAACAGCGGCTCGGATATCTGCCCGTGTCGTTCAATCTCGACGCCGACGAGTCGATCTGGGTGCATGCGGTTTCGGTCGGAGAGGTGTTGGCGGCGCGGCCGCTCATTTCCGCGCTTCGCAAGAGCTATCCAGCGTTGCGGATCTTCCTTTCGACGACAACGCTCTCGGGCCAACGATTGGCGCGGCAGGGCGTGGCCGACCTCGATGCGGTCTTTTACTTCCCCTTCGACTGGACGTTCACCGTTCGGCGCACGCTGAGGATCGTGAAGCCTCGGCTGTTTGTGATGGTCGAAACCGAGATCTGGCCAAACCTCCTCCGAGAGTGCCGCCGGCGCGGCGTGAAGACGGTTGTCGTCAACGGCCGCATCTCTCAGCGCTCGTTTCCTCGATATCGTCTCGTCAAGCCGTTCTTTCGCCGTGTGCTGGCAGATATCGACCGGTTCTGTGTGCAAGGAGAGAAAACCGGGCAGCGTCTCGTCCGGCTCGGCGCCGATCCGGCACGGGTAACGGTCACCGGGAGCCTCAAGTTCGATGCGCTCGAAACGGTGACCGCTCCGGGACGTGGACCCGAGCGTGTGCTTCGCTTCTTTCGCGTGGCTCCAACCAGGCAGGTGTTGATCGCGGGAAGCACGCTCAAAGGCGAGGAAGAAGCGGTGATCCGCGCGTTCAATCGAGTGCGCTCGACGTCGGTCGGCAGCAACCCCCTCTTGATCGTAGCCGCCCGTCACCCGGAGCGATTTACGGAAGTCGAGCGACTCTGCAGGCGCGAAGGGCTCTCAACGGTGCGCCGCACGGAGTTGCCGATCGACGCGGAGCCACGCGCGGATGCGGTCATTCTCGACACGATTGGGGAGCTTGCGCAGCTCTATCAGATCGCAACCACCGTGTTCGTTGGCGGGAGTCTCGTGGAAGCGGGCGGGCACAACATCCTCGAGCCTGCCGTGCACGGTAAAGCCATTGTCTTTGGCCCGCACATGCAGAATTTTGCCGAGATCGCGGATGCGTTCCTCGCCAACGGAGCGGCCGTGTGCGTCCATCACCAGCGCGAGCTCGAAGAGACGGTGATCAGCCTGATGAACGATCCGGTGCGCCGCGCGCGGCTCGGTGCGGCGGCTCGTGCGCTCGTGCTCGCGAACCGCGGTGCGAAAGAGAAGACGCTGGCGGTCATTGCAGACCTTCTGCCCCCCGAGGGACGGGCTCGCCGGGCCGTCGTCCGCCCGTTCAGGGTCGTGCATTGAACAGGGCACCGCGGAAAGGTTCTCGGGCTCTCGGGTTCTTAGGTGCTCTGGTGCTCGAACCAAAGAACCAATGAACCCGAACCTGAGCACCCGAGCACCTGAGAACCCGAGAACCTTCCCGCAGTGCTGAGCGCTTTTTACGGCCGACTCGCGGCTCGCCGGCGCGCGTGGTACGACCGGCGCCCGCATCTTCAGCGGCGGCTTGAACATCCCGTCATCAGCGTTGGCAACCTTGTGGTGGGCGGAAGTGGGAAGACGCCGGTTGTCGCGGCGCTCGCGCGCCTGCTGCGTGAGGCCGGTGAGCGCCCCGCCATTCTGAGCCGCGGGTACGCGCGTCGCGACAGCGACGAGGGGGTGGTCGTCGTCAGCGATGGCGAGCGCGTCCTCGAGGCGGTCGAGCGTTCAGGAGACGAGCCACAGATGCTCGCGCGATCGCTGCCGGGCGTTCCTGTGCTCGTGTCCTCGGATCGCTGGTTGGCTGGACAGTTGGCCGAGCGTCGATTCGGCGCCACCGTCACGTTGCTCGATGACGGGTTTCAGCATCTGCAACTCGCCCGCGACGTTGACCTGCTGCTTGTCAGTGCCGCAGATCTCGAGCAGCGGCCGCTTCCGTCGGGGCGGCTGCGCGAGCCTCTGGCTTCCGCACGGGCCGCTGATGCACTGGTGGTATTCGGGTCACTTGAAGACGCCGCCCGCGTGTCTGCCGCCCTTGGCGTCGATGTGGCGTTCAACGCGAGCGTGCGCTATGACGGGTTGCGACAGGTAGGGGTAGGTCGCGATTCCACGTCGCGCCCAGAGGATATATCCGCCGCTCCTGATCCCCGATCCCCGATCCCCGATCGCCGCTCTCGAGCAGTCGTGGCAGTGTCTGGTATTGCCCGCCCCGCACGGTTCTTTGACGCGCTGCGCGCGCAGGGCTGGGAAGTTCGGCGCGAGATGGTGTTTCCAGACCATCACTGGTACACGTTGCGCGACCTTGACGCAGTCGCCAGCGCAGCTCGCGGGTTGAATGTCGATCTCATCGTCACGACTGAGAAGGACGCGGTTCGACTGGGCGCGACAGAGCTCGCCGGAAGCGCATCGACGTGGGCCTACTTGCCCTTGGCGGTCACCATCGAACCGTCCGACAGGTTTGACGCCTGGCTCTTGGGCCGCCTAAAGGCGGCCCCCACGACTGTTCAATCTGGGGGCCGGCTTGACTGATCTGATGTGGGCGCTGGCTTCAGCCGGCCCGTTCGGTTCTAGGTTGTGAGGCACTGGCTCGAAACGTCGCTCGTGCGCATCGTTGCGGCTGGAGTTCGCATGCTGCCTATGACCGCGGTTCGATCGCTCGGCGGCGCACTCGGGCGCGTGGCGTACGTGCTCGATCGATTCCACCGCCGGATCGCGCTCGACAATCTGGCCCATGCATTTCCCACCAGGTCCGAGGAGGAGAGGCGGGCGCTCACGCGAGCCGTGTTCGTTCATTTCGGTGCGTTGCTTCTCGAGCTCCTCAAGTTCGGGGCCTTGACGGACGACCAGATGCTCAGCCTGACCGAGAGCGAGGGCGAGGAGCGAGTTCGGCAAGCCTATGAGCAGAACCGCGGCGTGCTGTTCTTCACCGGGCATTTCGGCTACTGGGAGATGCAGGCCATTGCGCAGCCGCTGCAAGTGCGGCCCGTGTCTGTGCTCGCGCGTCCCCTCGACAACCCGGCGCTACACGACATGCTCGAGAGGATTCGCACGCGTACCGGTAATCATGTGATCTACCGTCAGGGTGCGATCCGGCGGGTGTTGCGCGAGCTGGCGGCGAACAGGGGCATCGCGCTGCTCATCGACCAGCACCTCCACACGCCAGACGCGGTCTACGTGGATTTTTTCGGACGTCCCGCTGCGACGACATCCGCCCTGGCGGCATTGGCGCTGCGCACTCGCGCGTCGGTCATCCCTGTCTTCGCGCTTCCACGTCCTGGCGGCCGCTACCGATTCGTCTACGAGCATCCCGTCGATCCGCCACGCGAGGACTCGCCCGACGCCGTTAGGGAATTCACACAGCGCTGCACTGACGTCTTGGAGATGTACGTCCGGCGCCACCCTGAGCTCTGGCTCTGGATGCACCGACGCTGGCGCGACAGAGATCCGGCTCTCGCCGGTCGCGAGCTCTCCCTGGACGAGGTCGAAGCAGATGCCTGAGCCCGTCGCGATGGTCGTATTCGCGCCGAACTGGTTGGGCGACGCGGTGATGGCGATTCCTTCCATCGATGACCTCAAGCGGAAGTTTCCTCACGCTCGTTTGACTGTTGCGGCGCGCCAGAGTGTCGCCGGCGTTCTTCAGCTTGCACGGTGCGTCGATGATGTGCTGACTCTCGAGTGGCAAGGTCGAATGCTGAGGCGAGGCGGTCTTCAGGCCGACGTGACACGGCTGCGCGAAGTTCGCGCCGACGTCGCGATTGTGCTTCCGAACTCGTTCGCGTCCGCGTGGCTCGCGAAAAGAGCCGAGATACCCGAGCGGTGGGGGTACGCCACCGACCTGCGTTCATCGTTGCTGACGCGGGCCGTGCGAAAGCCGAAAGGCAATCTCCATCAGGGCCGGTACTATCAACACCTCGCGTGCGAGCTTGGTGCCCAGAGCGGTCCGCTAGAACCAGTGCTCGACGTGCCACCGAGCAACCTCATTGCGGCGCGGGAACTCTTGGCGCAGAAAGGCTGGGACGGTACCCGGCCGCTCGTGGCCATGGCGCCAGGAGCGGCCTACGGAACCGCGAAGCGATGGCTGCCTCGACATTTCGTCCAGTTGGCAACGGACCTCGTCAGTGGCTTGCGGCTCAAGCCGGAAGCCATGTGCGTCCTCGTTGGCAGCCCGGCCGACGGGGAGACAACCCGTCTGATTCGCGAGTCAATGCCACAGGACGCGCGGGCGCAGATGATGGACTTGGCTGGAGCCACCGACCTTCACACGTTGGCGGCGGTGTTGAGCCTCGCGGATGCCTGTGTTTCGAATGATTCGGGCGCCATGCATTTGGCGGCGGCGGTCGGTGTGCCGCTCGTGGCGTTGTTCGGCCCAACAAGAGAGTTGGAAACGTCGCCGCTCCCGCGGCATCATCGCCCCGCGAAGGTGCTGATCAATCCAGTGTGGTGCCGCCCCTGCATGCTGCGTGAGTGTCCGATCGACCACCGGTGTATGAAAGGGCTCGAGCCGGAGCGTGTCGTTGCGTCGGTGGTAGAAGTGATCGCGGCCGCGAGCTTGAGCCCTAAGCCTTGAGCCCTAAGCCCTAAGCCCTAAGCCCTAAGCCCTAAGCCCTGAGCCCTGAGCCCTGAGCCCTAAGCCCTAAGCCCCACACCATGACCCGTCCTGCTGTTTTTCTCGACCGCGACGGAACGCTCATCGAGGAGCGCGGCTACCTCGATCGCCTCGAGCTGTTGTCCTTGTTTCCTTGGACAGCCGATGCGCTCCGACTGCTCAACCGCGCCGGCTTTGCTACGGTCGTCGTCACGAATCAGTCGGCGATCGCGAGCGGTCTCATCGACGAAACGTTCTTGAACGGTGTGCACGACGCGATGGACGCGCGCCTGGCGGCCGGGGGCGCGCGGATCGACCGGTACTACTTCTGCCCGCATCTCCGCGACGCGCAGGTCGAGCGCTACCGGCAGGTATGCCGGTGCCGGAAGCCAGGGCCAGGCATGATCGAACAGGCGTGCCGCGAGTTGGACCTCGACCCGACTCGCTCCTTCATGGTTGGCGATCGATGGCGTGACGTGGCGTGCGGTCACGCGGCTGGGACCAGGTCGGTGCTGGTGAGAACAGGCCACGGAGCGCACGAAGTGTCCTCGGCACCCAAGGCGGCGGGTGCGGATGCTATTCTCAACAATTTGATGGAGGCCGTTGGGTGGATTCTGCGCAGCTCCTCACGCTGATCGGAAAGTTGAAAGGTCGCACCGTCGCGGTCGTGGGGGACGTGGTGGCCGACGAGTTCGTCTATGGACGAGTGGCCCGCGTGTCACGCGAGGCGCCCGTGTTGATCCTCGAATACGACTCGACCGAGATCGTGCCTGGAGCCGGTGGGAACGCGGCAAACAACGTGGCGGCGCTCGGCGGGCAGGCGGCGCTCGTGGCGGTCGTGGGGCGAGACGAGCCCGGCCGCCGGCTCCTGAGCGCGCTTCATCGCCGTGTCAGCCAGCGGTCAATCGTGCGGGCGGCTGGCCGTCTCACGCCAGTCAAGACGAGAATCCTCGCGGGCGGCATCCATTCCGCCAAACAGCAGGTTGTCCGCATCGACAAGGGCATCACGAATGAAATTGACCGACGCACGCGCGCAGCGTTTGAGAGTCAGGCGCTCAAGGCAAGCGTGACAGTCGATGCGGTCCTCGTGTCCGACTATGGCTCAGGCCTTGTGAATCCGGCGCTGGTCGCGAAAATCAAGGCGGCCATCAAGCGAGCCAGCCTCCCAATTCCCGTTCTGGTCGACTCGCGGTATCAACTGCTGCGCTATCGCGGCCTCACCGCGTGCACGCCAAACGAGTCCGAGGTCGAGCAGGCACTTGGCGTCCGCATCAACGACAACCCACGCACGCTCGAGCGCGCAGGCCGAGACATTCTCGAGCGTACAGCGATGGGTGCCGTGCTCGTCACGCGGGGCAGCCGAGGCATGGCCCTTTTCGTTCCGAAGACCGCCACGTTGCACATTCCGATATTCGGGTCAGACGAGATCGCCGACGTGACAGGCGCTGGCGATACCGTCATGGCCACGATGACATTGGCCCTCGCTGCGGGTGCAACCTTCGAGAACGCGGCCCTCCTTGCGAACTACGCCGGCGGACTCGTGGTGATGAAGCGAGGCACAGCAACCGTCTCGGCCGACGAGCTCAGGAAGGCCGTCCGATCGGATATGAAATGAACGACCACTGGCTCAAGGTCTCACGAGCACTTTCACTCGTGAGACCTTGTTCTGTGTTGCTGCACCTGTTTTAGCGAGCCGGTGCCTGCTTTGCCGTGACGTCGATGCTCGTCGCGATATTGTCGGCGCCGTCCTTTTTGAACTGAACGCTGACGGGCGTTCCTGTCATCGTCGCCAGACCGGCAACTCCCTTCTGCGCGCCAGTGACCTTCGTCTGCTCGTTGTACTTGAATGTCATTTCCGCGCCAGCCGCAGTCTTGATCGCCAATGTGCTGGCCTTGGTGTCCACCGAGGTGAGCTCGCCCGAAGCGGTCGAAGCCGCGGGTGCCGGCTGCGCTTGGGCCGGTGCCGGCGCTCCCGGCGCCGCTTGAGGTGCTGCTTGGCTATGAGCCGCGAACAGAAGAGCCGACGCGGCGAGAGTGACGAGAATACGCTGAGTTTTCATTCAAACCCTCCGACGCACGTAAAGGCAACTGACGTGCCCAAAACGCTAACGAACGGTGGTTAACGGGGATACGCAAAAATGTGCAGTCGAGTTGAGACGCTTTTTCGTGCAGCCGAGGCGAGTAGTACTTACGCAGCATGTATTCGAGCGCGTCGCATGTGTTATCTTGAAGGCAGCTCATGCACTTGCGCGCGCAATCCCAGCTCACGGCAGTGCTTCGCGCTGGATTGCCGACGCAACCTCAACGACATCACCCCTCACAACGGAAGAGACGCATGCAGGTATCGTTTCGTACGCTGGCCCCCTTGATCTGGGTCTTCCTCTTCCTTACGAACCACGCGATCGCCGCGAGCGGGAATCCGACGGGCCCCGAAAATTCGCCAACGCTGCGCAAGGACGCCGAGTCTATCCAGCAGCTTGTGAACGAGTTCCGCGCTCAGCTGGCTCTTCGGAGCGAGATTCGAGTGTCGCTCGTGGCGACCAACGCCCTCCTGGTCTCAGTCGAGCCCGTCGGTGATGATGGCACCTCGTTCCAGCTGTCGGTCGAGGAAGCGTTCTTGGATGTCGTCGGCGAGGATGAGCTTAGGGCTGCCATCGCCCACGAGCTTGGTCACGTCTGGATCTTCACTCATCATCCGTATCTCCAAACTGAGAAGCTCGCCAATGAGATTGCCATGCGTCTCGTCACGCGCGAGAGTCTCGTCAATGTGTACGAAAAGGTGTGGGAGCGCCAAGGCACGAAGGGCGATCTGGTGCGCTTCGTGGGCGATTGACGGCACCTCCTCTCAAACGTGGGCGAAATAGTTACCCGCGAGCAACTCGTCGAGCGTGCCGCGGCCGCGCGGGGTGCCGGGCATACGATAGCTTTCGCCAACGGCTGCTTCGACATCCTTCACGTAGGGCACATCCGGTACATCGAAGGTGCGGCGCACGAAGCTGACGTGCTGGTCGTAGCCGTCAACGACGATGCGTCAGTGAGACGTCTCAAGGGAGAGGGTCGCCCGATACTGGCGGCCGAGCATCGCGCCGAGCTCGTCGCAGCGCTCCGCTGGGTCGATTTCGTCGTGATCTTTCCGGAGCCTACCGTCGGTCCTCTTCTCGAGGCGCTTCGTCCAGACGTTCACTGCAAGGGCACCGACTACACCGTCGAATCCGTTCCAGAGCGTGAGATCGTGAAAGCGTACGGCGGTCGCACCGCGATCGTTGGCGACCCCAAGGATCATTCGACCCGCGAGCTGCTTGCACGCATCGCGGACCAGGCGCCGCCACGCAAGCCGGGTCCCGTTGACCCGGCGTCGTTGCCGTGATCAGTGGTTCGCCACGCTTTCTCATCGTTCGTCTCGGGTCGCTTGGCGACGTCATCCATGCCATTCCCGTTGCGGCCGCCCTGCGCGAGCACGAACCTGAGGCGCGCATCGACTGGATGGTCGATCCGCGATACGTCGAGGTTCTGAATCTCGTGCCCTCAGTCGATCGCGCGGTACCGGTCGACCCGCGCCGCAACCTGTCGGGCCTGTTCGCGACGCTGAAGGATGTTCGTCAGACGCGGTATGACGTGGCTGTCGATCTCCAGGGGCTGCTCAAGTCCGGCATTCTCGCCCGGCTCGCGGGTGCGGAGCGCACGATTGGGTTCCCGCGCGCGCATCTGCGCGAACCGCTCGCTCGCCTGTTCTATACGCACACGCCAGACCCTGGTTATTCGCCACACGTGGTGAACAAGAATCTTGCGCTTCTGGACGCAGTCGGCGTGCGCGATCGGCGTGTCACGTTCCCGCTCAGAATTCCTGAGACGCCCGCGTCCGAGCTCGTTGCGGCGCGGTTTGGAGCAGGTGGCTACGCGCTCATCAATCCAGGCGCCGCGTGGCCCAACAAGCGGTGGCCGGCCGATCGCTTCGGCCTGTTGGCAGCGGCCATTCGTGACCGGCTGGATCTGCGCTCGGTGGTGTTGTGGGGGCCTGGCGAGAAAGCGCTGGCATCCGACGTCGTCGATGCCTCAACAGGCGCTGCCGAATTATCGCCCTCGACCAGCATCACCGACTTGTTTGCTCTCGCACGCAGGGCGAGAGTCATGGTGTCTGGGGACACGGGGCCCTTGCACATTGCCGCGGCCGTCGGGACGCCTCTCGTTGCCTTGTTCGGGCCTACGTTCGCGGAGCGGAACGGCCCATGGGTGGAGGCAGACATCGCGATCTCGCGCGCAGCTCGATGCTCCTGCCACTACGAGCGCAGATGCCGCAACGCGGAGCCATGTATCGACGACATTGCCGCCGCCGAAGTGATTACCGCCGTCTTACGTCGTCTAGGGACGCGTGGCTGAAGTCTCCGTTGAGCGGCCGACCGTTCGCACCGCATGAACCGAGTGATCGAATTACTTGCGCGAAGGCGCGTGCCTTTGGGATTTGTCGCCGCCGCTGCGACGCTCGTGCTCGCGCGGCCGACGTGGCCTGCCTGGCAAGCGGGTTTGCTCGTGGCCGTTGCCGGAGAGGCTGTGCGCATCTGGGCCGCAGGGCACCTCGAAAAAGGACGGGAGGTCACGAGGTCAGGACCCTATCGGTGGGTGCGGCACCCGTTGTACGTGGGTTCGACCGTACTCGCGATTGGAATCGTCATCGCGGCGCGCAGCGCGTTTGTTGCGGCGCTCGCCGCCTTGTACATGGCGTCGACCATTGCGGCAGCGATTCGAATGGAAGAGGCGTTTCTCCGGCGCGCGTTCGGAGACAGCTACGATCGTTACAGCCGGTCTGAGAGCGACCCGATGGTGAGGCGTTTCAGCATGCAGCGCGTCTTACGGAACCGCGAGTATCGGGCGGTATTCGGGCTCTCTGTCGGGTTTGCGCTCCTTGCCTTGAGGGTTCTGCTCTCGATATAATTCGACCTTTGTGTTCGCACGCCGACGCGCAACAATGCGGAAGCGGGCTTGACTCGCCGAAGTGTAGAAGGTTGGCGGGGCCTGCCGGGCCGAAGCGCGATAGCGCGAAGGCGGGCGGTTAGCTCAGTGGTAGAGCACCGGCTTTACACGCCGGCTGTCACAGGTTCGAATCCTGTACCGCCCACCAGAGTCTGTTCCCTTGGGGTGGTAGTTCAGTTGGTTAGAACGCCGGCCTGTCACGCCGGAGGCCGCGGGTTCGAGTCCCGTCCACCCCGCCACAATCCCTCACTTCGTTCGGTCTTGGCGAGTGGACGGTCTCAGGCGCGCCGCCTGGGCCTTCGGTCCAGGCGAGCGGGCACGAGTCCCGTGTCTGGCGTGAGATGGCACGAGTCTCGCGGCGAGCGGGCACGAGTCCCAAGGCAAGGTGATTTCGCTGTACAGCCTCCGATGAGCGAGAACCCGCGGGGCCCGGCGCTTGATGCACAATGAGCGCGGCCGGATGGATCAGCCCGTCTTCACATCTCGCGCGACACGTGTAGCCGCGGTCTTGTTGGCTCTCGGCGCGATCCCGGAGTGGGGTGATGCGCAGTCGTTTGAATCGCGGGGCTCTCGCCCGTTCAGCGTCACGCACTACGACGTGCAACTTGAACCTCGGCTGGATTCCCGCACTGTAATCGGTACGGTCACCCTCTCGGTTGTGCTGCACGGTGACGCCGTCGATGCGATCGCACTCAATCGCGGCAGTCTCGACATTGACACAGTCGAGGAGCATGGGAGCACGCGATCGTTCGTCGTAGATGGCAATCGGTTGCGAATCGTGTTTCCGCGAGGACGGCCAGGGCAAGCTCGAACATTCACGATTACGTATCACGGGTCGCCGAAGTCTGGCCTTGTATTTGTGTCGGAGCCTGAACAGGTCTACACGCTCTTTTCGACGTCACAGTGGACGATTGCGCTGGATGATCCGGATGCGCGAGCGACGCTGCGGCTGCGACTGACGATTCCGCGAGACTGGACCGGCGCCGCGAGCGGTCGTGAAGTGTCGCGACGCGCGATCTCAGGAGGCAGGAACATCGTGGAGTGGCGACAGGATCGGCAGGTGCCCACTTATACATTCGGTTTCGCTGTCGGCAGATTCTCCGAGGTGACCGAGCGGGCGTCCGGCGTGACCTTGCGGTATCTGGCAAATGGCTTCTCGGCGACCGATCTGCGACGCGTGTTCGGCGAATCGGTGCGGATGATTACCTTCTTCGAGGAGCGCTCCGGCGTTCCGTATCCAGGGACCACGTACTCACAGGCGCTGGTGGCGAGAACGGTGGGCCAGGAGATGGCGGGGCTGTCCGTCCTGTCGGAGGAGTACGGTCGCGCAGTCATGGTCGACCCATCGGTCGTCGGACTCATGGCGCACGAGCTCGCCCATCAATGGTGGGGAAACATGGTCACCTGCCAGGCATGGACCCAGTTTTGGCTCAATGAGGGGTTCGCGACCTACATGGCGGCGGCCTATCGGGAGCAGCGATTCGGCCGCGACGCGTATCTGGCCGACATCAAGTCGATGCGGGAGCGATATGAGCAGGTCCTCGCGCGTGGTAACGACCGTCCGCTTGTATTCCCAAACTGGGATCGTCCGACAGCCGATGAGCGGACCCTCGTCTACCAAAAGGGTGCATATGTGCTACACGAGCTGCGCGAACTCCTTGGAGACACGGCGTTCTGGTCCGGGATCCGCCGCTACACGACGACGAATTTCGGGAAGTCCGTAGCCACCGAAGACTTTCGCGCGGCCATGGAGCAAGCCAGCGAGAAGGACTTGCGCGCGTTCTTCGATCGATGGGTGTATCTGAAGCCCTAGTCTCGGATTGGTCACAATCGAATACTCACGTCACTGACGCGGGTCGCTATCGTCTCGAGCGCCGCTTCGCCTGCGCCTGCGGGCTGGCCGATACCGCGATCATGACCTCTGTCGACTTGACGATGGCCAGCGCATCGTCACCGCGCCGCAGTTTCAACGCGCGGACGGCGTCGGCCGTGATGACGGCCGTCAGAGACTGATCGCCCACTCGCAACCGAACCTGGGCGAGGAGGCCGTCGATGCGGACCTCCTCGATGAATCCGTGAAGGCGGTTGCGCGCGCTCAAGCCCCCGATCGACTCGTCGGGATCGGCCGCGCGAACGCGCCGCCGACCGTCGGGTTGCTGCCGCGCCATCAGGCGGTCGATCTCGGCCTCGGAGACGCGATGATGTCCCCCTTCCGTCCGCGTCGTCCGCACCCGGCCCGTGTGAACCCATCGTTTGAGTGTGGAGTACGCGACCCCAAGGCGCTCCGCTGCCGTTCTCACGGTCAAAAGTGCCATCTGAATCCCCAGTGTGTTTTGTGTTGCCGAAATCGGCCCGAATCGTATCACCGTGAGTCGATCTGAGGAGCGATTAGAGTCGGCGACGGCCATGGTTACTAGTTGGGTTCGTATACGGCTCAATCTTGTACACTAAGTCGTATCATATTGATCTAATAAGGTGACATACGGTACAAGTGATTCTCACGCCATCGTCGTTGAGATCCCAGAGATTGGTGTGCATTGGAGGAATGGTTCATGGTGCGTATCCGAGTCACTGCGTTCGTGTGGTGTCTGGCTGCCATGGCCGCGCCCTCGGAACTGGCGGCTCAGCGCCCTCCCACGATCGCCGCGGCGGCGAATCTCAACGTCGCGCTGACCGAGATCGCGAAGCAGTTCGAGCGGGCCCAGGGCAGAAAGGTGGAACTGGTGTTCGGCGCCTCGGGAACCTTGACGAGGCAGATCCAGGATGGCGCACCGTTCGAGATGTTCCTGGCGGCCGACGAGGAATTTCCGAATCAGCTCTCCGCTGCGGGACTGACGCGCGATGCGGGAGTGGTGTACGCCGTAGGCCGGCTGGTGATCTTCGCGCCCAAGGGGTCACCGCTCAAGGTGGATGAACGGCTTGACGGTCTCGCTGGTCTCGTGAAAGGCGGCAAGATCGGCCGCTTCGCCATCGCCAACCCCGATGTAGCCCCGTACGGGCGCGCGGCCGAAGCCGTACTCCGAAAACGAGGGCTGTGGGACGCACTTCGTCCAAACCTGGTGCTCGGCGACAGCATCGCGCAAGCCGCACAGTTCGCCACCACGGGGAATGCAGTGGGCGGGCTCATTGCCTACTCCCTCGTGCTGAGTCCGGGTTTTGTTGACCGTGGCACCTATGCCGTGATTCCCGAGGCCGACCATCCGCCGCTTCGCCAACGCATGGTGCTGCTGAAGCGGGCAGGCCCAATCGCCGCACAGTTCTACGCCTATCTCCAAGGCGACGCGACGCGGACGATTCTCCGGAAACACGGCTTCGCGGTGCCACAATAGCCGTCCATGGACTGGACGGCCCTCCGGGTCTCGCTCTGGCTCGGCGCCGGCACCATCGCGATCCTCCTTCCGCTCGGTGTGTGGTTCGGGCGCCTCCTGGCGATTCACAACTTCCGAGGCAAGTTGCTCGTGGAGGCGCTGGTCACCGTGCCGCTGGTGCTGCCGCCGACGGTGCTCGGGTTCTATCTCCTCGTGACTTTCGGCGCCCGCTCGCCTCTCGGTGAGGCGTTTCAGACCATCGTGGGCCAGTCCCTCCCGTTCTCGTTCGAGGGACTGCTGCTCGCCTCCGCCATCGCGAACATTCCGTTCGTCGTCCAGCCGATTCAGCGCGGGTTCGAAGCGATCCCGGCCGACGTGCGGGATGCTGCGGCGTGTTGTGGCCTGACACCGTGGCAGCGTTTTCTGCGTATTGAAGTACCCCTCGCCTGGCCCGGCATCCTGACCGCGGCCGTCCTCACGTTTGCGCATACCCTCGGCGAGTTCGGCGTCGTGTTGATGGTGGGCGGCAATCTGCCAGGTGAGACGCGCACCCTCAGCGTGGCGATCTACGACCGCATGCAGGCCTTCGATGATCGGAGTGCCGGCGTGATGGCGGCGACGCTCCTGGTCATTGCGGTGGCGACGCTCATGGCGACGACAGCGTTGTCGCGGCGCGTGGGTCCTCGTCGTGCCTGACCGGCGCTTGTCGGTCACTCTTCGTCAGCTGGGTCCCATTCCCCTCGACGTCGAGTTCGCGTGCGAGCCCGGCGACGTGCTCGCCATCTTTGGCCCTTCCGGCAGCGGCAAAACGACCATCCTACGAACGATCGCGGGGCTCTATCGACCTGCGCACGCGTCGGTGCGTTCCGGCGCCGATACGTGGACGGACACCGGCATTGGGACATTCGCGCCGACGCATCGCCGCGCGGTGGGGTTCGTTTTTCAGGAATACGCGCTCTTTCCGCACTTGACTGCCGCGGGCAACGTGATCACCGCGCTTGGGCATCGCCCACGCGGCGAGCGGCGTGCTCGTGCTGAAGCGCTGCTGGCGCTGGTGCATCTGTCGGGGAAGAGCTCCCGGCGACCGCACGAGCTCTCGGGCGGCGAACGTCAGAGGGTGGCGCTTGCAAGGGCCCTGGCTCGTGAGCCGGCCGTGTTGCTGCTCGACGAACCCTTTGCAGCGGTCGATCGAAAGGTGCGGCGACGCCTCCAGGATGAGATCGACGGGTTGCGTCGCACTCTTGACATGCCGCTCGTCCTCGTCACTCACGATTTCGAGGATGTCGCGCGGCTCGCCACGCACGTCCTGATCCTGGAACACGGCAAGAGCGTGGCGTCGGGTGCGGTGACGACCCTCATGAGTCGTCCGGATCTCTCGTGGCTGCGGGAGGCCGTCGGGTTGGGCACGGTGTTCGACGCGATCGTCGCTCGAACGATCCCGGACCGAGGGCTTGTCGAGCTCGCCTTTGACGGAGGGACTCTGCTCGCGGCCAATCGCGACGTCGCGATCGGCACGACCGTCCGCGCACGAATCCCTGCGCGCGAAGTGATCCTGGCGACGTACGAGCCAGAGGGACTGAGCCTGCATAACGTGTTGTCCGGCACGGTCTCGGCGATCCATGCCGACCCGGCGTTCGATCACGTCGTCGTCCAGATCGCGGTGGGTCGTCTGCTGCTGCTCGCAGAGGTGACGCGAGACGCGATCCGGAGGTTGAGCATGTCGGTCGGCATTCACGTCTACGCCCTGATCAAGTCTGTCTCGATTGATCTACTTACCGTCGAGACACGCGACAACTGAGTCGGCTGAATCGTCAGCTTGACGATGCCCAGATAGTCGCTGTCAGAACCAGAACTTTGCGGCGAGTTGCACGACCGTTGGATCGAGAGCCGTCGTGATCGTCCCGAAGCTGGCTGGTCCGAACCCCGCCGCCGGCGCTCCGAAGTTCGCGGTGTTCAGCAGGTTGAACACCTCCAAACGCAGCTCGATCGAGCGCTCACCCCCGAACCTGACGTTGCGCATCACGGCGAGGTCAACGTCTTTGTACGACGGCCCCCGCACCGGATTGCGAGAAGCGGATCCGATCGTGAACTGATTGGCCGCTGCGAACGCGGCCGTGTTGAACCAGCGAGCGGGTGTCCGCTCGTCAGCGGGCAGTGTCGGATCGCCGACGAGATTCGGGCGCTGGGTCGTGAAGCCGGCGTACCCGAGCGAGTTCGCCTGCGTCACCGCGACCGGCACCCCGGACTGCAGGGTCATGAAGCTCGCGACGCTCCAATCGTTCACCAGTGCGCCGACGACGCCAGTGGGGTGCGTGGCACGGCCCTCGCCCACCGGAAGATCCCACACGACCGAGGCGGCGAAGTAGTGCGGAATGTCGCCGGTCGAGTAGTCGCGGTCGCGCTCCAGATTGTGACTGTCAGCGACGGCGGCGTTCGTCAGCGGTCCCGTCAGAATGGACGCGTCGAACACCGACGAGGCGATATCGGTCAGCTTCGAACGGGTGTAGGCGGCCGAGTAGGTCAGGCCGCCCGACATTCGCTGACGAATGCTGAACGCGAGACCCTGGTAGTTCGTCGTGCCGACATTGTTCCGATAGAAGCTCACCGCTGTGTATTCAGGGTAGGGCTTCAACAGCTGCGCGAGGGGCAGCGTCGGGTCCCCGATCGTGGACGAGCGCGGAATAATCCCGAAATACGGGTTCTCCACACGCGGCGTGAGCAGCGGTTGCCCGATTTTCAGTTGCTCCTCGGTCAACTGATTGATGTTGCTGTCAGGGATCCCGATATTCGTAATCTTCGAGCCGAGGTAGGAGACTTCGATCGCCGTGTTCGCCGTCAACTCGCGCTGCACCGACACGTTCCACTGTTGCGCGTAGCCCGACCCGAGTGTCCCATCAACGGCGAACACGCCTTGTCCGAGGCCGGCGGTTGGCGTAAAGGCAATGGGTGTCACGGTTGGCCCTTTCGTCAGCACGAACGCCGGCGTGATGTTGTCGAGCGTGCGCTGCGACACGGTCTGCAGGAACGGAAAGTTCGGCGTCGTGAAAGGCGTCGTGATCCCCGCCATCTCGATCCAGACCTTCCCGTACCCCGAACTGACGATGGTCTTGTCCGTCAGGCGGTAGACGGCGCCAATGCGCGGGCCGAGGTTGTCCTTCTTGAGCGGCCGTACCGGCTCCGTACCTGGATAGTCGAGCTGCCGTGTTTGTAAATTGAATACAGCGGTTTGACCGTTGACCTCCGTGGACGGGAAATTCAGCGTGTATCGAAGTCCGGCATTGATCGTGAGGCGATTGGACACCTTCCAGTCGTCCTGGAAGAAGTACTCCTGAAAGTGCGCGCGTTCTTGAATATCCGTCTGCTGGAGGTCGATGGCAAAGGTCTGCACCTGACCGAGCAGGAAGCTCGCGAACGCGTTCCCGGTACCCGCGACCCCGGGTTGATCGCTTCCGACGGTGCTGAAGGCAAACGATCCCGTAGGCGATGGGGGTTGGACCACGTTGAGCCGCTCCCATCGCCAGTCGAGCCCCATCTTCATGGCGTGGCGACCCTTCAACCAGGTGAGCGAATCGGCGATCTGTGTGACGCTGGTGCTGAAGTCCGAGGCCGTGTTATTCGGGGACCCGAGCTGCTGGTAGCCGTTTGGTGCGAAGGTCGGCATCGTGTCGGGAAACTGCGCATTCGACGGGATGCCGGGAATGTTGAGCGCGGTTCCCGCAGTCGAAGACAACGATACCGCGCTCCGCTGGACGGCCCGCCGTGTGTCTCCGATGCGCACTTCGTTCAGCACGTTCGGCGAAAAGGTGTGTTGATAGTTCGAAGCAAACGCCCACGAGCTCGTATCCTGCGGACCGACGGCCACGCTGCCGGCCAGGATGGTCCCGCTCCCATCCGGAAAGGCCGTTACCGGTTCGGCGTGACCACGGAAGTACGTCAACCGTCCGAACGCCTGATCGCGGCCTGTCGCAAACTTGTGATCGAGGCGCACATCGCCCTGATCCTGATTGTCGATTTCATTGGCCGTCCGGCTGTAGTTGTTCGCGGTGGCCGTGTTTGTCGGGAGCGGGTAGCGCTCGAGAAGCGACAGCGCGACCGGATCCATGGCGCTTCTCGGAATCGTGTTGTTCTGAAACTGCTGACGCGTATTTCCCACCGTCGTCGCCGGATCGTAAATGTTCTGCCGGAAAACACCTGCACGTTCGGCGAGCGTAGGCACGTTCGAGGTCACAGTGCGGCCGATGCTCTGTCGCTGACCCTGATAATCGACAAATAAGAACGTCCGGTCCTTGATAAGGGGGCCGCCGAACATGCCTCCATACTGATTCCGCCGATAGTCCGGTTTCACCGGATTGCTCGCCTGGAAGTAGTTCCTGGCGTTCAGATGCTCGTTGCGAAAAAATTTGAACACGTTGCCGTGAAAGGTATTCGTGCCCGATTTCGTCGTGAGATTGACCACGCCGCCATTGAAGCGCCCGAACTCGGCGGGCGGGCTGTTGCTCTCGATCTTGAACTCCTGGATGGCGTCGATGATCGGATAGTACGCGAGCTGCCCCGGCTCGGGCTGGAGCACGGAGATGCCGTCGAAGAGATACTCGTTCGTTCGCGGTCTCCCGCCGTTGATGCGAGGCAGGACGGAGTTCGGCGGAAGGGCGACGCCCGGAGCTATGGCCGCGAGCATGATGAACAGGCGACCGTTCAGCGGCAGTCGCACGACCTGTTCGTTCTCGACGACCGTCCCAAGGCTCGCGGTCTCGACTCGCACGACGTGTGAATCTGCGACGACCGTCACTTGTTCTCGAATGTCTCCGACGCTGAGATCGAAATCGATGCGGGCTTTCTCGCCGGTTGACAACCGCATGCCCTCGCGACGCACGGGTTTGAAGCCGGCGAGCTCGACATCGAGGCGGTATTCGCCAGGCGCCAGGCTCGGGGCCGTGTAGACGCCATCGTCGGTGGACACCGTGAGTCGCTGACGATTCGTGCGTATTTCCGTGACGGTGACGGTCGCGCCGGGAACGGCTGCCCCGAACTGATCCTTCACTATGCCGGTGATCTCGCCGGCACCTGTCTGGGCATCTGCGGGCGACGCGGCGACACACCACGCGCACGCGACGACAAGGCAGATTGAAAACGCTTCCCTTCGAGTCATACGCATCGTTCCCGCCACTCGGTTCCCTCCTCAATTGGATCGCGACTGTCACACACGCCAGGTTTACGGTGTGGTGGCAAGCGAACCGCCGCGCATCCTGCTCAGTCGCAGTAAACTCTAGATCGGATTTAGATGGGTATTCAAATCGACTTAATACAACTCAAACGAGTCGATTCATTGACGCGAATCCAGACGTGCAGCGGCGATCAGTATCCGGGCAGGATGCCGGAAGTCCGAGCGGCGACGTGGAAATAGATCCTGAAGACTCAGTTCTTCAAGTGCGCGATCAAGGTCGGCGCGACGCGCTCAGGCGATTCGCGCAGGCCGTAGTCCTGCGCGAGATGCCACCTAGAAACTCAGGGTCACGTTCACTCGTGCGAACCGCGGCGGCACGATTGTCGCGGGCCGGAGCCAACTCGCCCCCTGCGTGGCGTAGTCGAACGCCTGCTCATACGTGGCCGCATCGTTGGTGTTGAACAGGTTGTAGAGGTCCACGCCGATATCCGCCCGTCTCCCCCCGAACCGCAGCACCTTCGCAAAGCGCATGTCGATCTGGGTCACGCGGTCCCCGTACACCTGCGCCGGTTCAACCAGGTTCACCGTCGTCGTGCCGTTGGCGTTGGTGCCCGACGGCAGCCGGCCGAGCAGGCTTTGCGCAACCAAGTTCGGCACGTTGTAGTTGGCCGCCAGCGACGCCCCGTTGGTGGCCGAGTTAGTGGCCTGCAGGAAGGGGATGGTCGTGCGAAGCGAACGGAAGGTTGCGCTAACCAGCACGTCCACTTTCGGAACCGTGTAGCTGGCCAACCCTCGCACCGCCGTGATCCACGGCTCCGTGACGGCGCATCCTCGTGGGTCCGGACTGTCGATCTTGACGACGGTCGCGCATCGATCCTGTACGCCGCGTCCAGTGCTCGTGCCGCCCTGGATCGTCACCCCGCCACCCAGCCGGGCGTTCGCCGTGACATCGACCCCGTGCCAGTACCAGGTTCGCGCCGGCCCGAAGTTGGTCTCGAACGTCTGGAGGTTCTGGGCGCCTCGGGCGAACGCCGCCGGTGTGGGGTCGAACACCGTCACAGGGTAACCGCCGCCGTTGGGGAGCTCCGCGTGCGTCGGCGCCACAAGCGTCCATTTGTCATAGTCTGCCGGACCGATGAGCAGGTTGTCGGTGACGAGGAAGTTCTGGAACCATCGCCGGTAGTAGCCGAGCTCCACGCCCACCCGCGGCAGCACTTCCTGCTGCACCGACACCCCGAACTGCCAGTCTGATTCTCGGACACCCCACCCTTCCAGGATGGCCGGGTCGATGGTCGTCAGGCCCGGATTGGGATTGCCGAAGTTCAGGTCGTTCCCTCCAAGCGCGGCACACCGGTCACCGCCCGAGGCCAGATTGTCCTGTAGCCGTGAGTCGGCGAGGTTGCAGTCAATCTGGAAGTTCCGGTTGCCGTCGGTCCACGGCCGCGCTATCACCCGTTGCACGATCTTCTGGGCCGGGTTGTTTGCCACGTAGGTCCCCGCGACCTGCGCGCTCTGCAGATATTTTCCGAGGTTGGCCTTGAGCGCCGTCTTGCCGGTGCCAAACAAATCGTAGGCGACGCCTATGCGCGGCGTAATGTCGTTGTACCCCTTGACGCTCACCGTCCGCTCGAACGAGATCGGTTGCGGGTTGAACTGCGACGTGGCCGTCGTGCCGTTGCCTTCGGCTGGCGCCCAACTCCAGGCCCGGTCATAGCGCACGGCCCCTTGCAGCGTCATTCGGCCGAGCGTCCACTGGTCCTGTGCAAAGAGCGCCGTGGTCATTGTGCGATCGGTCGTGTCCCACCGTGGGGCGATGACGTACCCAAAGCTGACGGGGCTCCTGTTGTTGAACGTGTACCGCAACTGCGAATCGTTGGCGACCCGCCCGCTTGTTTGCCTCAGGCTGGAGCCCATATAGCCGACTTTGAAGTTGTGCGCTCCAGTGACGTACGCCGCCGACGCCCGCCACTGAACCGATGTGGCGTCATTGTCGGCAAAGGCGTGGGCGTTCGGATCGTAGAGCCCGCGATAGCTGAAGTTCGCCAGCCCGTAGATCGTCGTCTGCTCGGTCACCGGAATCAGGTCCGTGAGCCCATCGGGCGGCACCTGCCCGTTGCCCGCGAACCTGTAGTGGAATCGCGACAATCCCGCGTCGAGAAGCATCCGGCTCGACACAGGAGACGACCAGGTGGCCTGCGTTACGTAGTAGGGCAGATCGTGGTAACCGGGAAACGCCTCTGGCGAGTTGGTGGCGTTCCCAACCCCGATCCAGTCCCCACCTCGCGCCCGACAGCCGTTTCCGCTTTGCGTGAGGGTGGAGCCCTGACACCGATACTGATTCTCTTGTGAGAACGACACCCGGTTCCGGGGCGTCAGCTGTTCGGTCAACCGAATCGAGAAGACGTCGTAGCGAGAGGGGTTTCGTGTCAGGATCCGCTCATCGCGCGCATAATCCCAATGCGTCGAATCGCCAGCGTAGAGGTTGGCGTAGGCCCCTGACACGGCCGTCGCCTGCCCGAACGTCCGCGCTGTGCCAAAGAACCACAGGCGGTCCCGCAGGATCGGCCCTCCGAAGGAGCCGTTCACGTCGAACGCTTTGATCAGCGCGGATGGCTCCAGAATCCCAATGCTCCGCAGTTGGTCGTCGACGTTGTTCGAACGAGACCATTCGCCCGCCCCGCTGTAGAAGGCAGACCCCGCGAACTTATTGCCCCCCGACCGTGGCACTAGGTTCATGATGGGCCCCCCGGTTTCTGCCTCGCCCAGGCCGCCCGATACGAGCACCTGAATCTCATCCACGTTGGCCACGTCGTAGGCGAGCGAGGAGACGCCCGCGCCAGCGCCCGGCTCCGTCACGAGCAGGCCGTTGACCGTGATGCGTCCTTCGTTCTGGCGGCCGCCGTGTGCCGTGAAGCGGTTGATTTGGCCCGCGTTCGTCTCCGCGCCGACGCCACCGGTCGGCATCAGCGACGGGATGTTGGCCAGGAGCCCGGTATAACTGCGAGTCGCCGGCAACGATTGGACCACCTCGTTGCTCAGCACGGTCTCCCGACGCGTGGTCTGCACGTCAACGACCGGCGCCTCGCCGGTCACAGTGAGCGTTTCCTCCAGGCCTCCGACGCGCAACTCGACATCCACGGTAATCGCGCCTGAGCCTGACAGCGTCAGCCCCTCCCGCACGACCCTCGAGAAACCGGGCAGGGTGTAGCTCACCGTGTAGGCGCCCGGCGTCAACTCAGTGATCCGGTACTGACCCGACCCATCGGTGACCGCACTACGAACCTTTTCGATCAGGGCCGAACTGCTCGCCTCGACCGTCACACCCGGCAGCACGCCTCCTGAAGCGTCTCGAACCACGCCCGCCAACGTAGTTTGTGCATTTGCGAAGGTCGGTAGAACGAAGAACCCAAGAAGCAACAACGACCGCGCTACTGATTTCATTGAGGCGCCTCACTTCTTCATGACTCTGCGTCCGGGCAGGCCACTGGTGTGACGAGTGGGACTTGGGGTGCGACCGGCGCAATCCTACACCTGCTGGACCCGCTGCGTATGTAGTGACGGCTCGACGCGGCGGGGGGAAAGCGGCCCGCGCTACGGTTGTTGTGAAAGGCTCGCCACCGCTCGGTCCTCCCGGGTATGCTTTGAACCGTTCCGTTCAACAGGGAGGGTGGCACGTGAGGAGATACCTGCCCGGCGCGTTCATCGTTGCGGCAACCGTCGTCGCCGTGTGGTTCCTGGCAGTCCAGCTCATTGCCGCCCAGGGGGAGGCCCGGCAAGCCGCGCAGCGCGCGCCGGCAGCGAAGGCCGAACCCACGCCGAGAACTCCCAACGGGAAAGTCGATTTCTCTGGAATCTGGGAACCCGATCGCAACTTCATTTACGACATCAACGATGCGCTCAAGCCAGGTGAGACGCTCCCCATTCAACCGTGGGCGCTGAAGGTAACGATAGAACGCCTCTCGAAGGATGATCCCGAGGCGAACTGCTTACCGACTGGCGTTCCTCGCCAGGCGCCGTATCCGTGGCGAATTCTGCAGACCGCGACGCACATGTTCTTTCTCTTCGAGGGGAACATCCACAGCTACCGGCAGATCTTTTTAGACGGCCGGAAAGCTCCTGTCGATCCGGATCCCACCTGGTATGGCCACTCCTTCGGGAGATGGGAAGGCGACACGATGGTGATTGAGACAGTGGGCTTCAACGATCGTTTCTGGTTCGACTTCGCGGGTCATCCCCACACCGAGAAGCTGCGCACGACCGAGCGCTTCCGTCGCCCCAACTTCAACACGCTCGAATACGAAGTCACGATCGACGACCCCGGAGCCTATACCAAGCCGTTCACGCTTTACGGCCGCCACGATTACTCCGCGAATACCGAGTTGATGGAGTACATCTGCAACGAGAACAACCAGGACGTCGACCACATCGTCGGCAAGGATCCCCGGAATAAGTATTCGAAGTAGCAGGCAGCCGGTTCTGCGCACTTTGGGCATGTCTACGCCCGGGTCTTGCGCCCAAACTGAACATCGTTTAAACTCCTGAACAGCGTTTAATCCATTTCAAGTCACCAACAAAATGAGCAGGGAAGAACGGCAACAGCTTGCCCGCGAGACGACTCGCCGCGCAATCCTGGACGCGGCACTGGAGCTCTTCATAGCGGATGGCTACGCGCAGGTGTCCATTCGAAACATCGCCGTGAAGGTGGAATACAGCCCCGGTGCGATTTACAGCTACTTCACCTCCAAGGATGCGATCTTCTTCGCGCTCGCTGAAGAGGGTTTCCGGTTGCTCGGCGCCAAGCAATTCACGGCCGTGCCGAGCGACGACCCATTGGACAACCTGCGAGCCGCAGCGTGGAGCTTGTACGAGTTCAGCAAGGAGCAACCGGAGTACTTCGCGCTGGTGTTCCTCGATCGTCACGTTCCGCGCATTGGTCGCGAATATGAGCGGTTCGCGTTCATGTCAGAGTTGCGGAACCGCATTCTGGCGCAGGTGCAGCGGTGCGTCGCAGACGGCGTGTTGCCAGCCACGATTCACGCGGAAGTGGCGGTCCGCTTGCTCTTCGCTCCGATTTTCGGATTGGCGGCCCTTCGTCTCTCGCATCGGCTCGCGCCTCCCGAGGACGCGGACGCGTTGGCGCGGGACGCCATCGACACAACAATCGCCGGCTTGCGTGCCGGCGCTCCGAGCCATGCGCGACCGGCATCGTCGTGTGCGCCTCCAGGTAAAATCGATGCCATCAAAACGGCCTAATACCGGAGCCCTTATCCCATGTTTCGATTCTCATCTGGCATTTTGGAATTGACCGTAGGGCGGGTCTTGCCTTGCAGAACCGCCTGTCCAACCGGGTCCACAGAGCAGAACCCGGCCTACGTACGCCGATTTCGCAGTGTCCTCTTGCTGTTTGCTGCAGCGCTCACGGTCGGCTGTGGTACGAGCGCGACCGGCGAGTCCGAGTCGGGCAGGGCCGACGTACCCGCGGTTCGCGTCGAATCCGTTGCGGCAATCGAACAACCAATCACCCGGTTTCTCAGTGTGACCGGCACACTCGCGGCGCAAGAGGAAGCGGAAGTCGCGGCTGAGATCCAGGGGCGCGTGATAGCGACCCCGGTCGAGCGTGGTATGCGCGTAGCGGAAGGAGAAGACCTCATCCGGATTGCGCCCGCTGAAGCAGCAGCACAGGCGACGGAGGCCGAGGCCAACGCGGCCCAGATCGAAGGACGGCTGGGCATCGCCGGCGGGGCGACGTTCGAGATCGAGCGTGTCCCCGAAGTGGCCAATGCCAAGGCCACGCTCGAGCTCACTCAAGGAGACTTCGACAGGGCGCGCAATCTTTTCGAGCGAAAGCTTCTGTCGCAGGCTGAATTCGACCAGAAGAGCTCGCAGGCGGATGTGACCCGGCGGCAGTACGACATCGCGCGCAACACGGCGATGCAGCAGTACCAGTCGCTGCTGGCTGCTCGTGCACGCGTCAGCTTGGCCCGGAAGGCCCTGGCCGACACAGTCGTGCGCGCGCCGTTTGCCGGAGTTGTCGGAGAGCGCCTAGTTTCGGTGGGCGACTACGTCACGCGGGGAACGAAGATTGCTTCGGTGCTACGCATCAACCCGCTTCGCGTCGAGTTGACAGTTCCCCAGCAGTACAGCGTCGGCGTCGCGATCGGACGCGCCGTTTCGCTCGAGGTCGAAGGCTCTCCGGGTCGGAAGTTCACCGGACAGGTGCGATACGTATCGCCCGTGCTTCAAGCTGACTCGCGAGCGCTCGTCGTCGAGGCGGTCGTGCCGAATCAAACGGGCGAGCTGAAGCCAGGCTCGTTCGCGACCGCGCAAATCGAGCAAGCGTCCAAGAGCCCGGGAGTGCTCGTCCCCGCCGTCGCCGTGCGGACGGTTGCCGGCACTGCACGAGTGTTCGTCGTGGCGGGTGGCAAGGTCGAAGAGCGAATCGTGACGCTCGGTCAAGCGGTCGGCGACCTCGTCGAGATCTCGATGGGCCTGAAAGCCGGTGAACAAGTGGCCACGAGCAACGTCGCGCAACTCGCCGACGGCGTGCGCGTCGGTGTTGGCGGGTAGGTGCTGTCATGCAGTGGCTTGCTGAACTCTGCGTTCGTCGTCCGGTTTTTGCGTCAGTCCTCATCCTCTCGCTGACCGTCGTCGGAGCTTTTGCGTTCACGCAGCTCGGTGTGGACCGGCTGCCGAACGTCGATTTCCCGACCGTGACGGTGACCACTCGCCTCCCTGGCGCAGCGCCCGAGCAGGTCGAAACCGAAGTAACCGACAAGGTCGAGGAAGCCGTCAACACGATCAGTGGTATCGATCAGCTCAGCTCGAACTCTGCTGAAGGCATCTCGCAGGTCACCGTCACCTTCCGGCTCGACAAGAGCGCTGACGTAGCGGCACAGGAGGTGCGAGATCGGATCAATCGCATCCTGACGCTCCTGCCGCGGACCATCACACAGCCGACGATCGAAAAGCAGGATCCCGACGCGGCGCCGATTCTCACGCTCGCGGTCACGGCCAAAAAGCCGATTCGCGACGTCACCGAGTACACCGACAAGATATTGCGCCGTCGGCTCGAGAGTGCGGATGGCGTGGGGCAGGTCCTCGTAATCGGCGGCCGAAAACGGCAGATCAACGTGTGGGTCGATGCGAACCGACTGCGCGCGTACAACATGACGGTCAACGACGTGTCGCGGGCGCTGCAAGCACAGAATGCAGACATCCCTGGCGGCCGCATTGACGAAGGCGCCCAGTCCATCACGATGCGCACGCGCGGTCGCGTCGAGTCGCCCGACGAGTTCGGAGACCTCGTGCTGCGGCAGCTCGACGGCCACCCCGTGCAAGTCCGCGACGTCGCGCGGGTTGACGACGGTGTGGCGGAAGCGACAACGCTGGCGAACATCGACGGCGATCCCACCGTGCTGCTGCAGGTTCGCAAGCAGTCGGGCACGAACACGGTCGAAGTCGTCAACAACGTGAAGGAGCGCCTGGTTGACGTCCAGAAGGCCCTGCCTCCCGGCTATCAGATCCGCATCGTTCGAGACCAGGCGGAGTTCATCGAGGCGTCGATCCGCAGCGTCGAGGAGCACCTCGTCGTCGGATCGCTCCTTGCGGCCTTTGTCGTGCTGCTGTTCTTGGGCAACTTCCGCTCGACCGTGATCGCGGCGATCTCAATCCCCACGTCGATCATTGCGACCTTCGCGCTCATTTGGTACATGGGCTTCACGCTGAACATGCTCACGATGCTGGCGTTGACGCTGGCAGTGGGCATCGTCATCGACGACGCGATCGTGGTCCTCGAGAACATCTACCGGTTCATCGAGGAGAAGGGCATGTCGCCGATGCAGGCGGCGGTCGAGGGAACGAAGGAGATCGGGCTTGCCGTCATGGCCACCACGATGTCGCTCATCGCCATCTTCGCGCCAGTTGGCTTCATGAGCGGCATGGTCGGCCGATTCCTCAAGAGCTTTGGCCTGACCATGGCGTTTGCCGTGGCGGTGTCATTGCTCGTCGCCTTCACGTTGATACCGACGATGTGCGCGCGGTGGCTGAAGGTGAAGCCGCCAACAGAAGATGAGGCTCACAACGTCCACGACTCCAAGCACTCGAGGATCTTTGGCCCGCTCGATCGCATCTATGCCCGCACGCTGAACTGGTCGATGGCCCATCGGGGAATCATGGCCGGGCTCGCGGTCCTGATTCTGTTGTCGAGCGTTCCGCTGTTCCGGATGACGAACGTGAACTTCACGCCGCAGGACGACCAGTCGGAGTTCGACGTCAGCCTGCGCGCGCCTGAGGGGACAAGCCTCGACGCGACGGAAGTCATGGCGAACCGCATCTCAACCGCCGTGCGGCGAATCCCCGAAGTCAGCTACACGATGGTGACCGTGGCTGGAGATTCTGCCGGCACACTCAACACGGCCGGGCTGTACATACGGTTGAAGCCGCTCGGCCAACGAGACCGCGATCAGTTTGTGATCATGGACGAGGTCAGGAACAAGGTGTTGCCGGGTCTCACGCCGCCCGGGACGCGCGCGACCCTTCAAGCGCCGGGGATTGGGGGCGGCGGTGGTGGGGGCGGCGGCGGTGGCCAGGGCGACGTGACCTTCGTGATGCAGGGTCCGGATCTGCGCGTGCTGGAGCAGGCGAGCGGCCAGCTTGCAGAGAAAGCGAAAGCGATTCCAGGGCTGGTTGACGTGGATACGTCCCTTCGATCTGGAAAGCCCGAGATGTCGGTGCGCCTCGATCGACCAAAGGCCGCCGATCTCGGCGTGCAGATCTCGGATGCTGCCGAAGCGCTGAGACTCCTGGTCGGCGGCGATCAGGTCACGACGTACAACGAAGGCGGCGAGCAGTACGAGGTTCGGCTTCGGGCCGAGGCAGAGAATCGCGGATCTCAGGAGGCCATCGCCCAGCTCACCGTGCCCTCGTCTCGTCTGGGAAGCGTCGCGCTCCAGAACATCGCGTCGTTCTCGCCCGGGGCGGCACCCTCCGACATCAGACGGTTGAATCGTCAGCGGCAGGTGACGGTAAGCGCCAACATGCTGCCAGGCACGTCGCAGACGAGCGCGCAGGACCAGATCTCGGCTCTGGCGGCAGGTCTCGGTCTTGGCTCCGAGTATCGCACCGCGTTCGCGGGTCGTTCGCGTGAGCTGAATCGCACGGCCACTGCTTTTCTGATGGCGCTCGCGCTGTCGCTCATCTTCATGTATCTCGTATTGGCCGCGCAGTTCGAGTCGTGGTTGCATCCGGTCACTATTCTCCTGTCGCTGCCGCTGACGTTGCCGTTCGCACTCATCTCGATCATCATCTTCGGCCAGTCGCTCAACATCTTTTCCGCGCTCGGTATGCTCGTGCTCTTTGGCGTGGTGAAGAAGAACTCGATCTTGCAGATCGACCATGCCAACCAGTTGCGTGAAACTGGGCTGAACGCTCGCGAGGCCATCGTGCAGGCGAGCCGCAATCGACTGCGGCCGATTCTGATGACCACGCTGGCGTTCGTGGCGGGAATGATTCCGCTGGTCGTTACGAGCGGCGTCGGCTCGGCAACAAACCACGCGATTGGATACGTCGTCATTGGTGGTCAAACATTGGTGCTCGCGCTGACATTGCTCGTCACGCCGGTGGCCTACTCGCTCTTCGAGGATGCTCGCGAAAAGCGTGTGGTCGTGCGCGGTTTCAGCTGGGTGCGATCGAAGCTGCCTCTGCCAAATCCAGTCACCCCCGTGTAGTTCAAGCTGCGATCGGTCGCGTTGAGCATGTTCATCTCCTGGATGCTTCTCGGCGCGACCGCGGTGCTCTTCTTCCTCTCGATCTGGATCGTCGTTCCCGCTCCAGACATCGCGCTCTTGCCGCTTGGCGTCGCTGCACCCGAGTGGAGCCCCTTCTTGCTTGCAGGCTCTTTGGTCGTCGGAGCGATCGTGCTGTTGGGGCGGAGGGGGCTAGTCAAAACAACGGCACTCGGCGTGACTGCAGCTTCCGCTATTCTCTGCCTGCTGCCGTTGGCGCGCGTTTCCGGCGCGGTGCGCGCGTTTGATGAAGCCATGCGCGCAGGACCCCCTGCGAGCCTGATGCCGCCAGGCATGCGACCGTACCCGCTTGTGGTGGGCGACCTCGCCGGCATCGACACCGGCGAGGCACGCGTTGCTCACGGCATCGAGTTCGCGGCCCCGGAGGGCAACCGGCTCACCGCTACGATTTACCGGCCGATCTCGTCAGGGTCGTTTCCAATCCTTGTTCAGATCTACGGCGGCGCCTGGCGGGCAGGTGCACCTGATGACAACGCCGAGTTCGCGCGGTACTTCGCGTCGCGTGGGTATGTCGTGTTCGCCATCGACTACCGGCACGCTCCGCGCTGGCAGTGGCCGGCGCAGATTGACGATGTTCGTGCAGCGCTCTCCTGGATCCGCGCCAACGCCCACGAGTACGAGGGAGACGTGACGCGGATGGCGCTCGTCGGTCGTTCGTCAGGTGCGCAACTGGCACTCGTGGCCGCGTACGAGGAGAACGCGCCGAGGGTGTCGGCCGTCGTGAGCTTTTACGGCCCCGTCGATCTCGCTGAGGGTTGGAGGGTTCCCCCACGTCCCGATCCGCTAGGGGTTCGTCCGGTCCTCGAGACCTACCTCGGCGGCACGCCCGACCAGAAGCCCGCCGCGTATCGCGCCGCGTCGCCGATCACCTACGTGTCGCATAAGGTTCCGCCAACGCTCCTCATTTATGGCGCACGCGATCATGTCGTCGAGGCGAAGTACGGGCGTTTTCTTCACGATCGGCTTCGCGCCGCCGGTGCGACGTCGGTAATGCTGGAGATTCCGTGGTCGGAGCACGCATTTGACGTGTTGCCAGGCGGCCTCGGGGGACAAATCTCGCTCTACTATACGGAAAGGTTTTTGGCGGGGGCGCTGGGTCGCGCACGGTAAAGTCGCGCACGCTGCCCTTCGACGTTGCTCAGGGCACCCCGAGCAGGGTCGAGGGGTGAAGCGTGCGCGCTACAGGTGGAGAACGTGTAGCGCGGGGGCTTTAGCCCCCGCCGTGATTCCAAGGAGAAGACGATGAAGGTGTCTACGATGAGACGATTTGCTGTCGCAGCCTTGTTGCTGACGATGAGCGCGCCGCTTGGGGCGCAAACGAACGCGATGACTCCCAAAGAGCAGGCGAATCTGAAGTTCGTGCTCGATTGGTGGCGTGAGGTCATCCAATCTCGGCACGTCGAACTTGCGCCCAAGTATCAGGCCGAGAACTACATTCAGCACAACATCAACATTCAGACTGGCCGCGCCGGCTTCGTCAAGTTCTTTGGCGGTCTAGGGCCAGCCGTGAATCCGATTGCGCCAACGCTCGCGAATCCGCCCGCCATCGCGTTTGCGAAGGGCGACTACGTGGTGGTCATCTGGGAGCGCGAGGGCAAGGACCCCGCAGACCCGTCGAAGACCTACAAGTTCAACACCTACGACCTGCTCCGACTGCAGGACGGGAAAGTGCAGGAACACTGGGACTGGGCGTTGAAGACTCCTGGTATTCCCATTGGCGGCGCGCCCGATGGCATTGACTACAACACCGTGAAGTTCACGCTCTCGCCGCAGGAGCAGAAGAACCTCGAGATCGCGACGGTCGAGTTCAAGGACATTCTGCAGTACGGGCACGTCGAGCTGGCGGAGAAAGTGATGGCGCCCGGCTACATCCAGCACAACCCGAACGTCCCCACGGGTCGAGCGGCCTTCGTTGAGTTCTTCAGCAAGATCCGCAAGCCCGAACCCATCAAGGCCGAGTGGAAAGACAAGCCAGAGTTGACGATCGTGAGCGGTTCCTACGTGTTCATGATGTTCAAGCGCGAGGAGAAGAACCCGGACGATCCGACGAAGACCTATCCGGCCTACTGGTTCGATATGGTGCGCGTCGACAATGGCATGATCCAAGAGCACTGGGACGCCGCCGTGAAGAATCCACCGCCGCCGGCTCGATGAAAGCCGCCACGATGACGTAGCGCGCACGCTTTAGCGCGCAACAGCAGGGATCGAAATGAAAGCCGTTTGGTTTGAACGCAAGGGCGCCGCACGCGACGTACTCGTCGTTGGCGACATGCCGGATCCGATTCCCGACATCGGACATGTGCGGGTCCGTGTGCACGTGTCGGGAGTGAACCCGTCGGACACCAAGACGAGATCAGGCTATGGCGGAAACACCCGGATGGAGTTTCCACGAATCATTCCGGGTCAGGACGGCGCGGGCGTCATCGATCGCGTGGGTCCTGGCGTGGCCGAGGCGAGAATCGGCGAACGGGTCTGGGTGTACGAAGCGTACCGTGGCCGGCCGTTTGGAACAACGGCGGAGTACGTCGTCGTTCCTTCGCAGCACGCCGTGAGGCTGCCCGACACGATTGACTTTGATACGGGCGCGGGACTCGGCGTGCCCGCAATGACGGCACACCGATGCCTCTTTGCCGACGGCGCGCTTCAGGGGAGGACCGTGCTCGTGCAGGGAGGCGGTGGCGGCGTGGGCAACCCTGCCGTCCAGCTCGCTCGCTGGGCGGGCGCGCGGGTTATAGCCACGGTCAGCCGTCCTCAACAGGAAGCTGCGGCGCGGGCGGCCGGCGCGCATGTGGTTGTGGACCGCAAGCGCGAGAACGTGGTCGATGCGGTGCGCGCGGCGACAGGAGGTCGAGGCGTCGATCGGGTCGTTGACGTCGACTTCGGACAGAACGTCGAGGCCGACATCGCGATGCTGAAGACGGGGGGCGTGATCGCCACGTACTTTTCCTCGCCGATAGGGTCGCCGCAGTTCCCCTTCTTCCCGCTCATGGTCAACTGCATCCGCGTAGACTTCGTGTTGGTCTACACGATGTCGCAACAGGCACACGTCGACGCCATTCGTGACGTGACAGCCTGCCTCGAAGCCGGCCAGTATCGCACCCACGTCGGTGCCCGATTCGGCGTGGAGGCGCTCGCAGATGCCCACGAGGCCCAGGATTCCGGCGACGTGGTCGGCAAGATTCTCATCGACATAGCGTGAGCGCCAGTCCGCGCAGGGGACACGGCCTCGCGCACTCGCGCACCCGCGCACGCTAAAGCGTGCGCTCTACAGGTGCAACGTAGCGTCACGTATACACCGTAGCGTCACGCACAAACCGTAGTCACGCACAAACCGTAGCGCGGGGGCTTCAGCCCCCGCGACACAACGTGTGTAGCGCGCTTCAGGGACACCGTTGCGCCACGCATACCCGCAGATGACCCCGTGGAACAATCACCGTAGCGCAGGGGCTTCAGCCCCCGCGAAACCAATGTCCATAGCCCCCCGCGGATGACCCCGTGGAACAATTCATCTCTAGCGAGTCTCATTGAACAGTCCATCAATGAGTTCAGAACGACTCCATTCGCTCGAGCCCCAGAACGGATAGTCCCGAATGTCTCGAACCAAACCGGCGCGGACGGGGTTCGCTATGAGGTAGCGCATCGTCACCGAGCGATCCTCTTCTCGCCTGAGGACATGATCGTAGGACCCGCTCTGCCACAACCGCTCGCCAGTCGCGCGGCGATGTGCATATCCTGTTTTCTGTTTCCACCGGTTGACCAGCCTCTCGAGGTCACTCGTCGGTGCGGTCCCTTCGAGCAACAGATGTACGTGGTCAGGCATGAAACAGTACGTCGGAACTGCAAAGCACTCCTCGCCGGCGGCGCGCAACAAGTGCGCACGCACCATGTCCACCGTGCTGGCGTCAGCAAACCAGGACCGTCGCCCAAAAGTGCAGCATGTAACGGAGTATTCTCTCGGGCCGCAATATGAGAGGCCGGCCAGGCGGCGGGCCGCATGGGAGCCCATCGAGCACACGGTCGCAATGACCGTACCCGAGGCACGGCATTTCGGGTACGCACGCCAATCCCGAGCTCGCGCACCGGCGTACCCGCGCACGCTAAAGCGTGCGCGCTACAGGTACACCGTGGCGCGGGGCGACGGGCGACTACGGGTGCAACGAAACGCCGGGCGACGGGCGACACATCACACCCGTTGCGCACGCTAAAGCGTGCGCTCTACAGGTGCAACTAGCGTCACACATACACTGTAGCCCGGGGGCTTCAGCCCCCGCGGATCACATCCCACACGTACGCCCCTGCGAATGACCTGCGGGCGATCTCGCGCCGCGGTAATCTATCTCGTGCCTTTTCGCGACATCATCGGCCACCGGCGTCTCCTAGGCCTGATGTCGCGTGCGCTCGCGCGTGACACGCTGCCGCCCGCATTATTGCTGGCCGGGCCCGCGGGCGTCGGCAAGCGGCGAGCCGCATCGGCAACAGCCGAGGCCGTCAACTGTTTGCAGCCGACGTCGTCTGAAGACTTCGAGCGCGACGCCTGCGGCGTGTGCACCGCCTGCCGTCGCATCCAACGAGGCGTTCATCCGGACGTCATCACTCTCGTGCCCGGAGACATGGGCACCATCAAGATCGATCAGGTACGCGACGTCGTCGACCGTGCCGGCTACAGGCCGTTCGAGGGACGCCGGCGCGTGGTGATTATCGACGAGGCGGACTCGCTCGTGCCGCCCGCGCAGAACGCCCTGCTCAAGACGCTCGAAGAACCCCCGTCGGCGTCCATCTTTCTCCTCGTGTCCTCGATGCCAGACGCGCTGCTGGCGACCGTGCGATCGAGATGCCCACGGCTGCGCTTTGGGGCACTCTCGGTGGCGGAGATCGCGTCCGCGCTCACGCGTGACCATGGATTCGCGGAGGCCGACGCGCGCGCGGCAGCGGGTGCCGCAGACGGCAGTGTCGGTCGCGCGCTCGCGGCCGAAGCGGTCGATCTTACTGAGGCTCTCAAGACCGCGACAAGGCTCCTTCAGGACGTGGCTCGTGTCGGCGATCCCGTTGGTCGCCTCGACGCAGCAAAAGAACTCGCCGGCAAGAAGGGCACGTCGTCAACTGAGCGTGATCACTTGTCGGCGTGTTTACGCGCGACGGCGTCGCTCGTTCGCGATCTCGGAGTTCTTGCCTCGCGCGTCGATGCGAAGGCGTTAGCCAACGCCGACCTGCAATCGGAGCTCGAGCGTTTGTCGGACGCATACGATGGCGATCGCAGCCTGCGTGCGTACACCGCTCTCGACCAGGCCATTGCTGCGCTCGAACGCAACGCCAGTCCGAAAGTGGTAGCGGATTGGGTCGTGTTGCAGTTGTGAAACCGCGTATCGCGCTGACCGTCGGAGATCCCGCAGGGATTGGACCGGAGATCGTCGAGAAGACCGCCAACGATCCGCGCGTACGCGAGGTCTGCGAACCTGTGACGTATGGGCCACCCGCCGACGCACACTTTCCACCAGGGGTGCTGTCGGCCGACGCAGGCCTGGCGGCGTTTGAGACGATTTGCGCTGCGGTTCGCGACGCTCAGGCCGGACTGGTCGATGCGATCGCTACCGCACCCGTGAACAAGCTCGCGTTCTCGCGTGCCGGGCTTCCTTGGAAAGGCCACACCGACCTGTTGGGGCATCTGACAGGCAGCCCGCGTGTGGCCATGATGTTCTGGTCGGAGCCGCTCAAAGTGGTGCTGGCGACCGTACATGAGCCGCTCTCCGACGTGCCGCGTCTTCTGACGCGCGACCTGCTCGACTCGATCATTGATTTGACCGTGCGTGAGCTTCCGCGGTTTGGGATGGAGCGGCCACGGCTCGCAATGGCCGGGCTCAACCCACACGCCGGCGAAGATGGTCTGCTCGGCGATGAAGAGCGGCGCGTCCTTCGACCAGCCGTCGAAATGGCCCGTGCTCGAGGTGTCGGCATCGACGGCCCGTTTCCTGCCGACACGCTTTTCGTCCGCGCTGCTCGTGGCGAGTTCGACGCCGTGATCGCGTGCTACCACGATCAGGGTCTCATTCCGGTGAAGCTGCTCGCTTTTGGTCGCGCTGTCAACGTCACGCTCGGACTACCAATCATCCGAACCTCCGTGGACCATGGGACGGCGTTCGACATCGCGGGGAAGAATGCGGCCGATCCGTCCAGCCTGATCGAAGCGACGTTGTTGGCCGCCCGGCTCGCTACAGTTCCCGGAACGCGTTTGTGATGGGATACCTGCGGTCGCGGCCGAAGCTCTTCCGCGTGATCTTGACCCCGGGCGGCGCCTGCCGTCGCTTGTATTCGGCCGCATAGAGCAATCGTTGGACTCTCGTGACCGTGTCGCGAGGAAACCCACGCGAGACGATCTGCTGAACGCTCAGCTCTTCCTCCACGAGCCCCTGCAAGATCGCATCGAGCTCGTCGTAGGGTGGAAGGGAATCCTGATCCGTCTGGTTCGGGCGAAGCTCGGCCGTTGGCGCCTTTGTCAATGACGATTCGGGAATGACCCGACCGCGTGGGCCCAGTGCTCCGAGCGGGGCGTTTTCGTTGCGCCATCGCGAGAGTGCATAGACCTCCGTCTTGTAGATGTCCTTGAGAACGGAGTACCCGCCGCACATATCGCCGTACAATGTCGCGTAGCCGACCGACATCTCCGACTTGTTTCCGGTTGTCACCAGGAGATCACCGAATTTGTTCGAGAGCGCCATGAGCAGCACTCCACGGATTCGGGCCTGCAGGTTCTCTTCTGCCACATCGCGAGGCTTGCCCGTAAAGAGAGAGCCGAGCGCGTCCTCGGCGGCACCAACGGGTCCCTCGATGGCAATAGTGTCGAGCCGCATTCCCAACTGCCGGGCCGACTCCTCGGCATCGTCGAGGCTGGCTTGACTGGTGAAACGCGATGGCAGACGAACACCCCGCACCCGTTCGGGACCCAGCGCGTCGACGGCGACCGCAGCCGTGAGCGCCGAGTCGATTCCACCAGACATGCCGAGCACGATGCTCGGGAACCTATTCTTGCGCACGTAGTCGCGAAGTCCGAGCACCATGGCGTGATACACAGAATCGAGCCGTGACGCTTCCGTCCACATGGTTTCGCCAATGCATCGATACCGCTTCTCAACGCGCTCCCAGCGCGTGATCGTCAGCGACTCGGTCCAAAAGGGCAGCACGTGCGCCAAGGCCCCATCGCCGTTGACGATGAATGAGCCGCCGTCGAAGACCAGCTCATCCTGTCCACCGACCTGATTGACGTAGGCGAGCGCGAGTCCGGATTCGGAGGCGCGGTTCCGCGCGAGCTCCAGTCGTTGATCGAACTTCTCGACTTCGAACGGTGATCCATTCGGTACGAGCAGAAGCTCAGCGCCCTCGTGAGCCAGGTGTGCGGCGCAGTCAGCGAACCAGATGTCTTCACAAATTGGGAGCCCGATGCGAACGCCTCTGAAATTCACCGGGGTCGGCAATGGTCCAGGTAGAAAGACTCTTTTTTCGTCGAAGACGCCGTAGTTGGGAAGCTCATGCTTGAACCGCAACTCAGTGCGCCCCGCATCGACGAGCGCAACAGCGTTATAGACGTGTCCGTCTACAGACCAGGGAAGCGTGACGACAACGCCCGGTCCGCCGGCGGCGCTTTCGCGCTCGAGTTCTCGCAGCGCGTTTGCCGCGGCCTCCACCAGCGCTGGTCGCAGCACGAGATCCTCGGGCGGATACCCGACCATCACCAACTCTGAGAAGACAACGAGGTCGGCGTGTTGTGCGGCGGCTGCATCGCGCGCGGCGCGAATCATTGCCACATTGCCCATTAGATCCCCGACGACTGGGTTGATCTGGGCGATCGCAATCGAAAGGCTGCGGGCGTCTGTGGACACGTGTGACCTCAGGATACCTGACGGCTGCTCGTCAGAGCGGTGCCGATACGGCGCGCACTGCAGCGGAATTGCGAGTGCCCGCACGCAAGTGCGAAGAATGGCGACTGATCCTCCGATAAGTCATTTTGTGTGGTCACGCGCTGTCCGGTACCTGTGTATGAGAGCAAAAAGCACTTCCCTCTTTCCTCACAGCTCGAGACTGTCGCGCAGCCACGAGAAGTCGTAACACGCATATTTGTAGAGGCTTGTGCAGAAATCTACCGATCTGGCGTCGTCCTTGCTGTTGCCGCTGCCCGCTACCCGATTTCTGCCCCCATCGTTTGGCGGGCTGACTTAGACGCCCTGGCCAACGACGAGGACAGCTAATAGTGCGAGAACGCGTTACCGCTCTGATTCTGACTGTGCTGACCGTGCTGGTTCTACCAGCTGCGGCGTATGCACAGGCTCAGACACTCACCGCTCACTGGGATCCGAATCCGCCAGAGGATGAGGTTACCGAATACGAAGTGTGTCTCGGTACGTCTTCCCTTGCGTGCGATGCGGAGCAGGTGACTCTTCAAAGCAGTGAAACGTCGTTCACATTCACACCTGTTCCCGGAGTGCTCTACTACTTTGCCGTGCGAGCCCTTAGCGGTACGTCGAGAAGCGCTTTCTCATCTGAAGTCAACGCCTCGATTCCAAGCTTTGTGGTACTGCCGACTCAGAGGAGCACGATCAACGTCCCGATTACTCCGCTGATCGCGGGCGTGAATGATCCCGACGGGGCGCCACTTCAGTTTTCTCACGCAGGGCTGCCAATCGGGTTGTCGCTCAACCCGACGACGGGTCGGATTTCAGGAACGCCCACGGCCAGCGGCAGCTACAACGTGACCATCTCTGTGTTCGATGGTCTCGTGACTGCGTATCAAACGTTCACGTGGACAATCGGCGACGGCACGACGCCGGCGCTCACCATCACCAGCCACTCGTGGGGTCAAACAGTGAGTTCGGGGAGCGTGACCGTCACTGGGACAGCGACTGACAACGGCTCTGGCGGCAGCGGCATCGCGAGCGTGACGGTCAACGGACAGGCGGCCAGCGGCGGCGCGGCAACCGGCAACAGCACCGCTAGTTGGAGCCGTAGCCTCACGCTCACGTCCGGTGCGAACGTAATTTCCGTACTGGCCACCGATGGTGCAGGCAACAGTGTGACCGAAGAGATCACGCTGTACGTGGGGGCGTCTGGGCCGCCTTCTCCTTCGATGACCGGGGCCTCTCTGACGCCAAACAGGCCGAGCGGACAAGAGGCTGGGACACCTGTGACTTTCTCGGCCACAGGCACAGGAGGTCGCGCGCCGTATCAGTATCGGTGGTGGATAAAGTCCGAGAATGGGCTGTGGCAACAGCTGCAAGGCTGGAGCGGGACCTCGACCTATACGTGGACCCCGACCGAAGCTGGCAACTACTACGTCGCGATCTGGGCACGGAGCGCGGGATCGAACATTGATCAGTGGCAAGCCTACGCTGAGCGCTTGTTCGTGGTCTATCCTCCCAGCACGCCGATCCTGCAGGTGCCGACGCCACCGACTCCGTCAGCACCACCCGGATCACCAATCATCGGTGCGTCGATCACGCCCAACAAGCCGAGCGGCCAGACAATCGGAGCACAAGTGACATTCACAGCCTCAGCGGCTGGCGGCGTCGCTCCGTATGAGTATCGCTGGTTCGTGCGGCTCAATGGCGGGCTCTGGCAAAACTTGCGAGTCTGGAGCACTTCGCCAACCTTGACGTGGACGCCGACCTATACGGGCAACTTCGACATTGCCATCTGGGTACGAAGCGCCGGGTCGACAGTGGACGCACCTCAGGACTACGCGGAGCGCCTCTTCGTCATCTATCCATAGCAGTCGGAACGGATCCTCACCACCTCCACGAGCGGTCTCGACAGATCACCTGCCAGCTCACGCGTCGGCGCGCACGACAATCCTGTACGCGCCGCGGCCCTCATCGCCCGATCACATCGACAAGATTGCAATCACACCGACAAGACTGCAACGCAGGAAACAGCAACCGTTGTTGATCTTCATAGTCGTTCAGTGCCTCTCGCGCTTGTAAGAAGCTGATCTGCCTGGATTTGTCGATTCTGATCGCACTGGCAGTCACCTTGCTCAGTGGTGCCGCGCATTCGGCCTGCGATCCCCCCGCTGGTTGATTTCCGAGTGCTCCATCGATCCGAGGGCGTATGCGATCAGTAGGCGCGCGCGTTGTAGCGTTGATCTTCTTCGGTCTGGCGCTGACACCAGCCGCGGTCCACGGCCAGACGCAGACGCTAACCGCGTACTGGGACGCCAATCCTCCGGAAGATCAGGTCACCGACTACCAAGTGTGCCTGGGCACCGCGTCGCTCTCGTGCAACGTTGCGCAGGCGAGCGTTCCGGCCGGCCAGACGTCGTTCACCTTTACGCCCAGCCCAGGCACGCTCTACGCATTTGCCGTGAAAGCGATCAGCGGTTCGAGCGTCAGCGCTTACTCGACGGAGGTGACGGCCTCTGTCCCAAAGCTCACTCAGCCGGCGAATCAGATCAGCGCCGTCAACGTTGCAATTGCGCCCCTGAGTCTTTCGGTGAGTGACCCTGATGGCGGGACGCTGCAGTTCTCATCGACGGGGTTGCCAATCGGGCTTGCGATCAATGCGTCAACCGGTCGGATTGCAGGCACGCCGACGGTTATGGGCACGTACAACGTCACGGTCTCCGTGTTCGACGGTCTCCTGGCGGCCTTCAAATCGTTTACGTGGACTGTTGGTGACGCTGTCGCGCCGACGCTAGCGATCACGAGTCACACCACTGGGCAGACGGTGAGCTCGGCGAGCGTCACCGTCAGCGGGACGGCGACCGACAGTGCGGCCGGCGGCAGTGGCATCGTTGGCGTGACGGTCAATGGACAGGCAGCGATTGGCGGCGCCGCGACAGGCAATGCGACAGCGAGCTGGAACCGGAGCATGACTCTCGCGACTGGTGCGAATGTGGTGACGGTCGTCGCGACCGACGGATCAGGAAACGCGCGATCGATGCAGATCACGCTAAATCTGTCTACTTCGACGACCCGAACGACGGTTCTGTCGAAAGGTAAGCGTGCAGGCGACAGCTCACCGAAGCGCAGACGCTAGACTTATCCCATAATCCTCGAATCACCGCGACAAGAGTGCAACGGCCACGACAAGAGCGAAACTGCAGAAACGAAATTTGTCATTGGCCTCCACACTCCTTCAGTACCCCTCGCGCTTCTAAGAAACTGATCTACAGAGGTTTATCGGTCCTGCTTTAACTGGCGGCCTCTTTGCTCAGTGCGTCTGAGCATTCGGCGGCGGTCCCCCCCTCGCTGGTTGATCCGACTGCTCCATCGATCCCGAGGGAACATGCGATCAGTAGGCAAGCGCGTTGTAGCGCTGATCTTCTTTGGCCTGGTGCTGGCGCCAGCAGTCGTCCACGGCCAAACGCAGACACTCACTGCGTACTGGGACGCCAATCCCCCGGCGGATCAGGTCACCGATTATGAGGTCTGCCTCGGCACCACATCGCTCTCGTGCAACACTGCGCAGGCGACGGTTCCGAGCAGTCAGACCTCGTTTACCTTCACGCCTAGCCCCGGCACGCTCTATTTTTTTGCAGTGAGGGCGATCAGCGGCACCAGCGTCAGCGCCTACTCAACGGAGGTCACGGCGTCGACTCCCAGTCTTGCTCAACCCTCGAATCAGAACAGCACAGTCAATACCGCAATCACGCCGCTGAATCTTTCGGTGAGCGATCCCGATCACGGCACGCTGCAATTCTCCGCGACGGGGTTGCCACTCGGACTCGCGATCAATACTTCGACCGGGCGGATTACGGGCACGCCGACGGCCACGGGCGCCTACAATGTTACGGTCTCGGTCTTCGACGGTCTCCTCACGGTTTTCAGATCGTTTACGTGGACGGTCGGCGATACGGTCGCGCCGACGCTGACGATCACGAGCCACACCACCGGTCAGACCCTGAGTTCGGCCAACGTCACCGTCAGCGGGACGGCGACCGACGGCGCGGCTGGCGGCAGTGGCATCGTTAGCGTGACAGTCAACACTCAAGCGGCGACGGGTGGCGCAGCGACAGGCAACGCGACCGCGAACTGGAACCGGAGCCTGACGCTGACAACCGGCGCGAACGTGGTCACGGTGGTCGCCACCGATGGAGCAGGGAATGCGCGATCGACGCAGATCACGCTGAACCTGTCCGCGCCGAACGATACGACGGCGCCCACGCTCGCGATCACGAGCCACACATCGGGTCAGACTCTCAGCTCGCCAAGCGTCACTGTGAGCGGGACCGCGACTGACAACGCGGCCGGGGGCAGCGGAATCGCCAGCGTGACTGTCAACGGACAGGCCGCGACTGGCAGCACCGCCGCGGGCAACGGCATTGCGAACTGGAGCAGGAGCCTAACGATCGCAGCCGGCGCGAACGTGGTCACGGTGGTCGCCACCGATGGAGCAGGGAATGCGCGATCGACGCAGATCACGCTGAACCTGTCTACTGTGTCGAGCGATACGACGGCGCCCACGCTCGCGATCACGAGCCCCACTACTGGTCGAACCGTGAGCTCTCCCAGCGTGACGATCAGCGGAACCGCGACGGATAACGCGGCCGGCGGCAACGGCGTTACCGGCGTGACCGTCAACGGGCAAACGGCTACTGGCGGCGCCGCTACAGGCAACGCGACCGCCAACTGGAGCCGGAGCTTGACACTCTCAGCGGGTTCAAACGTCGTGACCGTCGTGGCGACCGACGGGGCCGGGAACACACGGTCCGCGCAGGTCACGGTGAACTTGACGCTTCCGGACACGACCGCGCCTACAGTGGCAATTTCGAGTCATACGTCCGGTCAAACCGTGACGTCGACAAGCGTTGCCCTCAGCGGTAGCGCGACGGACAACGGGGCGGGTGGCAGCGGCATCACCGGCGTTACAGTGAATGGACAGGCGGCTTCCGGCGCCACGACGTCCGGCAACGGGACGGCCAGCTGGAGCAAAAGTCTAACGCTCTCAACAGGTGCAAACGTCGTCACGGTAGCGGCAACCGACGGCGCCGGGAACACGCGCCTGGCGCAAATCACGATCAACGTGTCGTCGCCTCCCGCGCCGAACGCACCGATGACCGCGGTGTCGGTTGCCGCCAGTGTGCCAAGCGGACAAGTCTTGGGGACACCGGTGACGTTTACAGCGACGGGAGCGGGCGGGGTTGCGCCGTACGCGTACCGTTGGTTCGTCCGGCGAGAGAGCGGCGCGTGGCAGAGTGTGCAAGGCTGGAGCGGAGCCGCGACGTATGCGTGGACGCCCACAGCTGCGGGCAATTACTACATTGCGATTTGGGCGCGGAGTGCGGGTGCGACAGATGACGCGTGGCAGGCGTACGCGGAACGCTTGTTTGTGATCTACCCGCCCGCGACGACATCACCATCGCCCGCGCCCGCGCCTGCTCCTGCGCCCGCACCCGCTCCAGCGCCCCCCCCGCCAAGCGCACCGAGCCTCAGCGGCGCGCCGATGACGAGCGCGGCGTTGGTTCCGAGTCTGCCAAGCGGCCAGCCGGTCGGCACGAACGTGACATTCACCGCGACCGGGACAGGTGGTAGAGCTCCGTATCAGTATCGTTGGTGGGCGCGGAAGGATGGCGGCGCCTGGCAACAGTTGCAGAACTGGAGCGCGACGCCCACACTGACCTGGACGCCCACGGTCGCTGGCAACTACGACATCGCGATTTGGGCGAGGAGCGCTGGATCGACCACCGATTCGTATCAGGCGTACGCGGAACGCTTGTTCGTTGTCTACCCGCTGGCACCGGCGCCAGCTCCAGCGGCGCCAGCTCCAGCGCCGACACCAGCACCGACACCCGCGCCAGCTCCCGTTCCGGCGCAACCGAGCGCGACCATGACGAGCGTGTCGCTCGTCGGCAGTCTGCCAAGCGGTCAAGTGGCCGGCACATCAGTGACGTTTACTGCGACGGGCACGGGCGGGACGGCTCCGTATCAATACCGGTGGTTCGTCCAGCGTGAGAGCGGTGCATGGCAGCACGTGCAAGGGTGGAGCACGGCGGCTACTTACGCTTGGACCCCGACGGCTGACGGCATTTACCACATTCTCATCTGGGCTCGGAGCGCGCGTTCGACGGCGGATGTGTGGGAGGTCAACAGCGAGCGCCTCTTCGTGGTCTACCCACGAACTTCGACGTCTTCGTCGCCAACCCCGGTACCAGCTCCTGTGCCCGCACCCGCTCCGGCACCAGCGCCCATACCAACGCCCTCGACGCCAAGCGCCGTTATGAGCTCGGCCTCTCTGGCGTTCAGCGTGCCGAGTGGCCAGAACGCCGGGATACCGGTGACGGTGACCGCGAGCGGAAGCGGCGGCGTTGCGCCGTATGAGTACAGGTGGTGGTTGCGGAAGGACGGTGGGCCGTGGGAGCAGATGCGCAATTGGAGCTCGACCACAACGCTGCCCTGGACTCCAACGCTTCCAGGTATCTACGACATCGCCATCTGGGGACGAAGTGCCGGGTCCACTGTCGATCAGGCCCAAGCCTACGCCCAACGACTGTTCGTGGTGTATTGACGCACGTTGCGAGAACACTGTCGAAGGTGGGTCCAGTTCTTGGACCCGCCTGGTATGGTGACTAGTCGGTTCGGGCGCCTCCATCAAGAAGCAGCTGTACGATTTCCGGTCGTCGAGCGGCCACTGCTGCCTCCATCGGCGTTATGTGCAACGCTCCACTTTTCAGAAACCCTCGCCTGACCTCGTAGCGTCGGTTCGGATCCTGTCCTTCGGCGAGGAGACGCGAAACCTCTCCTGCATCTCGGAGAGCGGCAGCCTCAGACAACGTGAGTCGCTCCCACGGCCAAAATGGATGCGCGCCTTGTACTGCTAGCGCCAAGAGTACCAGCCGCGCAATCGCGAGCACCACCGCGGGCAGAGCCATGAGCAGCAGCATCGGCCGACCCACTGTCATTCTCCCCAGATCTCGTTTGCCCACGGCGGTTGGAAGCGCGGGTTTGGTACGCGCAGAGAAAGAGCGTCATCGCGAAGTTGCAGAATGAGTCGTTGCCGGGCAGGATCAGATGGCCACCGGCCCGAGCCCTTCCACAGGCGTGGTTGATTCGCCCAGTCGTTTCTCGTCTTGAACGCGGCTGAACCCGCGATGTGATGGATGCCGATGCTTCTCACGCTCCACGCGGCACCTGTCGTCACAATCACGGCGAACACGATCGACGCAGCAAGCCAGTGCGTCGCGGTGGTTCGCCGGACGACGTGACGAACCGCTGCATACGCACCGACTGCGTAGAACGTTCCGGCGACGGTGACGATGTCGTCCTTGACGTACGCGAAGGACAACACGGCGTTGGCTCCGAGCACAGCGAGAAACACCAGCAGAAGGCGGTCCGTTTCATCAGATGATCTGTAGCGCCGCGCAAGCCGAAGCACTGTGACGAGCATCAAACCCGTTGTGCCAAGCGAGCTGACAAGTGCCAGGACGTATCGTGTGGGGACTTCACCGGCGAGCCAGGATTTCGTGATCACGAACACGCCACCTTGCGGTTCCGACAGCAGCACCGACAATGCTGAGGCGATGACGTTGTACGCATAGAACACTATCAGACGGTCACCGAAGCGTTCCTCCAGTTGCGACGGTTCGAGAATGTCGAACATGAAGCCAGAGCTGCGCTCGACGAGTGTGGGCACACCCACTGACAGGCTGACAAATCGGACGTAGAGATAGCAGCCCAGCAGCGCAGTCATCAGCACGATCCCGCGGGTCGAGATCCCGCGCAGGCCGGTCGCGCATGCACTGACCGCGACCACCCATACGAGCAATCCAGACTCCAAAGTCAGTGCCGCGACCATAAACGTCGTCAGCGCCGCAGCGTTGACGAGCAGCCTCGGTCGGGCTTGAGCCAGATTGAGGGTGGCCAGGGTCAAAACCACGATTTCGAGGAAGTGGTTGATGGGGAACGCCTCTTGGATAGTCGTCCGGAACGTATGCAGCCCCGTCAGCACGCTCATCGCAAACGCTGCCGCGCAGAGATCGGTCGCCGTGCGGACGCGGAGCGCTCGCGTGAAGAGCACAAAGCACGAGACGAGAAGAAAGGCATGGAAGCCGCGGTATGCGAGCCAGTAGTGGCCTCCAGCCAGGTCGAAGAGCGCCTTGATCTGCGCGATTCTGAGTGGGCGGAAGTACGCCGCGTTGAACGCCGCTTCCCAGAATGAGTCCAACACCGACGAAGACCGTTGGGCTGCGAGAATCTCCTCCAATGCGTCGAACACTTGCACGGGAATGCGAAGCAAGTCGTACGCGATCGCAGCCGCTGAAATGCCCGCGAGCACGTAGGCCCACGTCCGGACGCTGAACGGGCCAAGTCGCTCGATCGATGGTGCCGAGACAGCTGGCAGAGACCGATAGGCGCCACGCCACTGCCGCCACCGTATGCGGAGGATGTCGAGAAAGGCCGCGGCACCTCGGCCAACCGCCACCTTGCTGTCGCGACCACCGTGCCAGGTAATGCCCAGCTCCAGGATCGGCAGCCCCGCTCGGCGCGCCAACAGCAGTATTTCGACGTCGAACGCGAAACCGTCAATCGTCAGATGCGGGCAGATCGTCTCGACCGCCTCAGCGCTGAACAGCTTGTAGCCGCACTGTGTGTCCTTGATACCAGGGACGGCGAGGAGCCGGACAATCCAGTTGAAGACGCGGCCGATTAGGTGCCTCACCCACGGTTCACCGACGCGACGTGCGCCGGCAGCCTCACGGGACCCGATGATCAGAGCGGCCCGGGGCCTCTCACGCGCGGCCGTGAGAAAGCGTTCAAGGTTATCGGCGGGCATCGCGAGGTCGGCGTCGGCCATGAACCGCCACGTTCCGCGCGCTTCGAGCAGTCCATGACGCACGGCTGCGCCTTTGCCGCGGTGGGGGAGAGCCAGTAGCCGAACGCGCGGATCGACCGCCGCGATCGCTTTGACGATCTCGCGCGTCTGATCGTGGCTGCCGTCATCGGCCACGACAATCTCCCAGGAGGCGACAAAACGCGACGCCTGGTCGCGCATCCGATCGATGAACGACGTGATGCGAGTCTGTTCGTTGAATGTCGGCACGACGACCGACAGGAAGGGTGGGTCCGGACTGGTCATGGTCGGGAGCGATCAAGATGATCGCGTCCGGCAGAGCGCCCGTATGATACTAGGTCGCCGATGATGGTGCAGACCTCGCCCTCGCCTGGTGTCTTCTCGGAAGCCCGCTCCGACCTCCCGAGCGTCTCGGTAATTCTGCCGGCGCACAACGAGGCGGAAACGCTCCCAGAGGTCGTGCCAGGGATTGTGCGCGCCGTCGGTCACCTGTCACATGAAGTCATTGTGGTCGATGACGGAAGCACCGACGACACGTGGAACGCGATTGAGCGATTGAAGGTGTCACATCCCCATGTCATTGGCGTGCGATTGACCAGGAACTTCGGCCATCAGGCGGCGATCCTCGCGGGCCTGAATGCGGCCCGCGGCCACGCGATGCTGATGATGGATGCCGATGGCCAGCATCCGCCAGACTGCATTCCGGCATTCATCGAGGAGTGGCGCCGCGGTGCAGTCGTCGTGCAGGGCGTGCGAGTCGAGACCGAAGGTGAGGGCACGCTCAAGCGTTGGACCTCGCATGCGTTCTACCGAGTCCTCTCAGCCATTGGCGGCCCAGACCTTCCATTGGGTTCCGCGGATTTCAGACTTCTCGCGCGCCCCGTCGTTGACACGCTGCTCGCCAGTGTCGGCCCTCTATTGTTTCTCCGAGGTCTGATTCCCTGGCTCGGTTATCCAATGGTCGTTGTGCCCTTCACGGCTCGGAAGCGGATCGGTGGTCAGGCCAGCTACACGTGGTTCCGCATGCTGAGGTTCTCGGTGCACGGCCTGCTGAGCTTCTCCACGATTCCGCTTCGGGTTGCGACCGTCCTGGGTCTGGTCGTCGCCGCCTTCTCGTTCGCGTATCTTCTCCTCGTGCTTGGCGTGTACCTGTCTTCCGTGGCCGTGGTTCCGGGCTGGGCGTCGGTCATGGGGTTGCTGTCACTGCTCGGCGGAATCCAGCTCGTGACAATAGGCGTCGTCGGAGAATACCTGGGTCGCGTTTTCGTGGCTCATCTGAACCGCCCGCATTTCGTCGTGCGCCAGCGCCTGTAGATGGTTTCGCGGTACCTCGCGCAGGCTAAAGCCTGCGCGCTACTCTGGGTACTCTGACTACTCTGACCCCTGTAGCGCGGGGGCTTTAGCCCCCGCGTTGTCTCTTCGGCGCGCAACGACACCCATCACATCCCCGAAGTTGATCGTAAGGCGAGCCTCCGGCCTGAAGCGGAGGGGCCACGTCGCGACGTGTGCCGCGCGCATCAGTGCGGCGTGACGCCCCAGGAACTGCAATCGCCGTCGGATATACGAAAACCGGTACGCCCGCCCGATCGAACGCACGTCGACGATTTCGAAGTCTGTTCGTGTCAGCACCGTTCCCAAGTTCCGCCGGTTGAACAGCGCGACGTGCTCGTCGAGGTCGATGTAGTACCAGTGCCGACCAAGTAGGCGCCTCATGAAGCTGCCGGCATCGGGTGTCGAAAGAAAGAGATGGCCGCCCGGACGCAGGAATCGCCGGCATTGGAGCAGTGCTCGATCTGCATCGGGCAAATGCTCGAGGACGTCGAACATCGTGACCACGTCGAATCGCCCCTCGAAGTGTTCCTCCTCGTCGTAAATGGACCCGATCTCGAGCCGCGCGCCGCTCTCTCGAGCCAGATTGACCACAGTGGAGCTCGGTTCGATTCCAATCGCGTCGTAGTGGTGCGCCGCCTGCTTCACGAACAGGCCAAAGTTCGCCCCGACGTCCAGCAGGCGTCCGCCGTCGGGAACATGCGCCCGAACCCACGCGAGCTTGGCACGGGCTGCCTCGTTTGCGGTCTCGTCCCGGTAGTAGTCGGCCTGCTGCCCCTCAAAGAACACAGGCGTCGCGTCCTCGTAAATTGACCGACCGCTTGGGGCGCGTTTGACTCCCTGGACAATCCACGCGAAGTCGCAGGAGAGGCACCGCCGCAGTTCCCGTTCGTTGGCTTCCAGCCAACGAACGCCCGACGCACCACAGACCTGACAGTGTTGGCGTTCGGGCACCGCCTGACCACGGTCGGTCACGGCCTTTGCGCCGGCATGATGCGGGTGCCGCGACCGGGGCGCACAAGGAGGACAAAACAGACGAGCAATCCCACCGCGCTCAGTCCAGTTCCGACCCGGAGACTCGTGGACACGAACTCGAACTCGACCTGGTGAGCACCCGCGGGAACGATCACCCCTTGCAGTCCGAGGTTGGTGCGGTCGACCTGAAGCTGCGTGTCACCGACTCGTGCGCGCCAGCCCGGATAGAACGTTTCACTCAGCACGAGGAAACCGCCACCCGACGTCACGTTGATGACGATGTGTCCATCGTGGATGGACGCGATGGTCACGGACGCGTTCCCCGGCGCGAAGTGTCGTGGAGTCTCCACTTCATCCCGGTCCACGAGCGCCATCACGCGCGGATCGAATTGTCGGCCATCAGGCAACTGCCCATGACGAACGGCCTCGGCGAGATCGGCAGCGCCTAGAGGAACGACATCGCCGACCATCCAGGCGCGCGGTTGCGCGCGCTTGTTCTCGAATACGACGTAGCCCGACTCGCCGTCGATACGCTCGTCGCGTCCACGATCGGTTGTTCGTGAGGTATCAAACCGTTCCGTCTCGACCCAACGGTCGCTGCGGTTCAGAAAGAGGTCCGAGATGGATAACGGCACGGACCGTCCGTTGCTGTCGACCACGGTCAGACGATCGATGGCGACCCACCCCGTGATTGGAGGCACATGCAGCACGAGGTTGCTCGCGCGCACAGGGGTTGGCGGGCGAATGCGAACCAGGTACTCATACGGGGTCGCCTCCGGGTCGTCAAAGACGTGGGTTGGTTTGTGGCGACCGCGAGAAGCCACGGAAGGTTCGGCGAGCGCGCGGTCGGCGATGTCGACTCCCGCCTGCAACCGTGCTTCGTGAACCGGGCCCGCTGCATCGCGCATCTCCAACCGTAGGACCTCTGTGCCCGTGGCAAAGCCCTCCGCACAACGCAAGTGGCCAACCAGGGCCAACTCGGCGATCTCGATTTCCGCTGGCAAGGGAAGTGACAAGGTGCGCGGGTACGCATGAGCGCAGTCAGCACGTCCGACGGTGATGTCCAGAGGTGGCGCGCTCCAGGTCAGGCCTTCGCGCTCGAACGTCGCCGGCGTTGTCAGATCTTCAGCTTTCATGACGATCCGACCAACAGCAAGAAGGTCGAGTGCGACGTCGTCTGGGGCGAGCACCGCGGGCTGCACGGACCCGTTGGTCCCTATCTGCGCCAGAGCGGTGTAGTGGCGAAGCAGCATCGGCCCATAGCCGCCCGCGATGGGTATCTGCCATCGTCGGGCCCATGCCGCGGGTATTACGGCGTCGCGGTGCGTCCCGCCTGGGGAGAGAACCCGCTGATGAAGGGGCTCGACCAACGCGGCCAGCCGAGTTGCATGAACGCTGGGCTGGGCGTCCGACGCTCGAATGGTTATCGGCACCAAACCTTCAGTACCGACCCGATATGGCAAGCTGTATAGCGTGTCCGCGAAGAGAAGCGCCATGACGACCGCGATCCAGGTCCTGGTGCGACCGAATCGATAGGCGGCCGATATCAGACCGAAAGACGCCAGTCCGACGAGAAACTGAACCCAGATACCCTCATTCCAGATGGGGAATGCCCATGGGAGAGGTGGGCGCGGCTCGAACTCGAAGAGATGCGGAGCATAGCCGATCACCACCGCTCCGGCCCCCATGATAGCGAGCACGATCGCGACGCTCGTTCCGATCGTCCTCCGGGACACGGCGCCTCGCTCGATCGCGGCAACTGCGAGCCCTGCAAGGACGCAGAAGCCGAAGGCGGCGAGGAACAGATGCCGCGCGCTTGCGCGGAACTTGCCGTACAAGGGCAGGTAGAAGGCGAGGTTCGCCAACGGGGTGCTGTCTCCGGCTCCGAGCAGCAACGCGAACGCGAGGATGCCAATCCAGAACGGCACTCGCCAGGTCGTTCGCCAGCCGTGTCTTGCACCAATGCACGCGAGGCCAAGCGTGATGATGCCAACGTAGGTTGGCGCTTCGCGGCCTTCGTGAAGAATCGTGGGAAAGAACATCGACAGCATCTGTGCGGGGCTATTCGCGTGGCTCGTGAACTGCCCAAGGTTTACCCCTTGGCGCTCCATGTACGAACTGGCTTCCACGAACGGTAGTGACTTGACCAGCGTCAAGAGCCCACCGAGGCTGAACATGCCGGCGACGCGCAGGTAGTAGGGAAGCCTCTCTCGCGCCATGGTCCCTGCGAGCAATGCATAGAGCCCGCAGCAGTAGTAGATGTAGAGCGCAGGTTGTGGATGGCCGGCGAGGAGGCAGCAGGCGACGGCCACGCTGCCAACCACCAGCCAGCGCTGCCAAGCGGTTTCACGAACGTGTTCGATGGCCAGCAGAATGAGAGGTAGCCATGCTGCGGCATGCAGGGTTCCGGAATGCGCTAGACGCTCCATCATCGCTTCCGAGAGCCCGAACGCCAGGCCTGCGAACGCCGCGGCGCTGCGAGACCGCGTCAGGAAATGCACGTATGCGTACGTGAAGCACCCCGCTAACACGAACGCCGAGACAGACAGCGCCGTCCACGCCAGCGCCGGCCATCCAAAGAGGCGCGCGAACAGGAAATGGAGTGGGTAGGACGTGAAGTCGCCAGGGTCCGCGAACGCGGGGAGTCCACTAAACTCGAAATGAGACCACGTGGTGATCGGCGACAAGAAGATCGGCAGGTAGTATTCGTACAGATCCGATTCAGCCAGGAAGGTTCCGTTAAGCACCGGCCGCGCGTACAGCCAGCCGAACACTGCTATGTACCCTGCAACGACGAGCAGCGCATGCGGCACCGCTGGCCAATGACTACGCGCCGGGGAAGCGGCGTCAAGCTGGTGTGTCTGAGTCTCCACGCTGCCCGGCAATGGTACACTCCGCGACGGTCGCATGCGCGATGACAAGCTGTACTTCTACGAGACGATCGCGGATCGGTTCGATGCGATCGCCAACAGTTACGACACTCAGAGGCGCGTCGAGATCGTCTTTGACGAATTGTTGGCTGTCGAGGATCTTGCCGGGCGTTCGGTGCTGGACGTCGGGTGCGGAACTGGCTGGTTCAGTGCGCGAGCTGCCGAGCGGGGCGCTCGCGTGACCTCGCTCGACCTCGGCGTGCGACTCCTGGCACAGACTTGTGCCCGCTGTCGGACGCGACCGGTTGCAGGCGATGCGTGTGCGCTACCTTTCTCCACCGGCGCCTTCGACGTGGTGATCTCGAGCGAGTGCATCGAGCACACCCTCGATCCTCGTGGTGCGGTGCGCGAGATGTATCGCGTGACACGACCGGGAGGGCTCCTCCTCATTACCGTGCCCAATCGAATCTGGCACTTCGCCGCGACGTTCGCCAACTGGTTCGGACTCAGGCCGTACGAGGGCTATGAGCACTGGCTGGGCTGGGGCGAGATGAGGCAGATCCTCGCGGAGCTCCGCGCCCGAGTGCTCCAGATGCGCGGTTTCCATCTCGTGCCCCCGGTCATTCCCGTTACCCGTCCTCTCTTGCGGCGCATCGACGTCCTTGGAGGGCCGCTCGGCCCGCTCATGCTGAACATGGCCGTGATCGCACGGAAATAGGCCGTGCACATCGCGGCTGGCGTGACGTGGCGGAACCTCCTCATGTGGGCCGTGGCGGCCTTCGTGTTCGTGTTCTCGGTGTTCTTCCGGTTCAACGACCCGGGCGGATCCTTCGCGGGGCTCACCGACGATCATTTCTTCTATCTCGTGCGGGGATGGCAGATCCTGTTTGGCGACTTGCCCGTTCGTGATTTCGTGGATCATGGCGCCCCGCTGTATTACTACGTGGGCGCCGCCGTGCAAGCCGTCTTCGGTCGCGGCACGCTCAGCGAACTCGGCTTCTCGGTGATCGTGATCGCGCTCGGTGCGGCAATGACGTTCTGGCTGGCGGCGCGTGCCAGCGGCTCGATTCTGCTCGGTCTCGTCGGCGCCGCATTTCAAGTCCTGCTCGAGCCGCGCTTCTACAACTATCCGAAGATTCTGGCCTACACGGCGGCGATTCCGGCGCTCTGGTGGTTTGCCGATCGGCCCAGCCCGCGCCCGCGCCTCGTGATCGCCATCATTACAGCCGTCGCGTTTCTCTTTCGCCACGATCACGGCGTCTTCATAGCCCTGGCGATGGCCACGTTGCTCGTATTGCTCACAGAAGTTCCCTGGCGAGACCGCCTGCGGCATGCCCTCGTTTACGGGCTGCTCGTGCTCGCGCTGCTGGCTCCGTATCTTCTGTTCGTCGAACGCAACGGCGGCCTCCTCTCGTACTTTCGTCAGGCGTCGGCCTGGGCTGAGCGGGACCGCGCGCGCGCGCCCGTAGTCTGGCCAGGTCTGTTCGAGAGTCCCGATGGTGTATCGGAAGCGGCTGCAAGGTCGAGCGGGCCCACCAGAGCCGTCGGCGTCGTGCGCGACAATATGGTTGCGTGGACGTACTACGTCGAATTGTTCCTGCCGTTCCTGGCTCTTTTCGTGCTCGCGGTGTCTCGTGACGGCTTTAGACCGTCATGGCCTCGCGCGCGCACCAAGCTGGCGATGGTGGCTGTGTTGGCAATCGTGCTCGACGCAGGGTTCCTGAGGAGCCCGCTGGCCGCTCGTCTCGCCGACCCGTCGGTCCCGCTCGCCATTCTGATCGCGTGGCTACCATTACCGCTGCTGCGATTGCTGCTTGGCCAGGGCTCACTCCGGCCGGCGGTTCAGCATCGAGCATGGTTGGTGCGAGGCGCCGTGTTGACGGCTGGTGCCGTCGTCGCCTTCATTCTGGTCGCCGCGATGACCAAAGACCTGTACCGACGGCTCGACAAGTCAGCGCTCACGGAGCGTCTTGGAAAGCCATTCGAACAGGCAGGGAACGTGGCGGCGCAGCTGCGCCTGGATTGGGATCTCGCGACATGGACAACCCGTGAGAATCGTCCAGATCTGATCAACCTCTCGCTCTACGTCAACGCGTGTACGATGCCCGCCGATCGGGTGCTGGTACAGGCATACATGCCGCAGGTGCTCGCGCTGGCGCGACGCGCCTTCGCTGGCGGCCATGCCGACCTGCGTCCTGGCTTCTTCACGACCGAGGATGCTCAGCGGCTCACGTTGGAACGTCTGAAAAGTCAGTCCGTGCCCGTCATCCTGCTCGATACCGACACCTCGTATCAGAATTTCCGCGAGTCGTTCCCGATCGTGACGGCCTATCTCGACGAGGCGTATCGTTTAGCGGGGACGCATGTCTTTGACGGGCGTTTTGGGATTAGCCTGTTCGTCCGTCGCGACGCCACGCCCCGGAGCACCTGGGAGCCCCTCGGATGGCCGTGCCTCGGAAGTGGTCAGGTGAGCTCGTGATGACCGAGAAGAGCGAGCGTGAAAAGGCGCAGAAGCTCATCGCCGACAACCGCAAAGCGTGGCACGACTACCACGTCCTCGAAACGTGGGAAGCGGGAGTTGCCCTGCTTGGGACCGAGGTCAAGGCGATTCGCGAAGGCCGGGTGAACTTGCGGGACAGTTTCGCCCGACTGGAGAAGGGCGAGGTCTGGCTCACGAACGTTCATATCAGTCCCTACAGCCACACCGGATACGCCCATCATGACGAGCGTCGCCAGCGGAAGCTGCTGATGCACCGGCACGAGATCCTGAAGCTGACCGGGCGCGTTCGCGAGAAGGGGCTGACGCTCGTGCCGATGCAGATGTACTTCAAGAACGGCCGTGTGAAGGTCGCCCTCGCGCTGGTGAAGGGCAAGCAAGCCCACGACAAGCGAGAAACCATTCGCCGGAGGGAGGTCGATCGGGAGACTCGTGCCGCCGTCAAGGAGCGAAGCCGTTGACGACCGGCTGAGAGGCAATCCACGCGGCGACGGCTTTCCGTATCTGTGCCGTTGGCTTGTTTCCGGTTACTGACTGGATGCCACGAAGCGCGCGCGCTTGGCTCGCGGTGAGATCAACAGTCACTGGAACCTTGAGAGACTCCACCGACCCGTCCCATTCCCGAACCGCCTCGTCAAACGGTTCGCGCCCGCCGGTCAAGTTGCCGCACACCCGTATCACTGCAGCCGCGAAGTCGACGAAGCCGTAGACGAGGGCCAGCGCGACGATCTTCGAAAGCAAACCCACCCTTGCTGTCGCTTCGATGCGTTCCATGTCACGCCGAATGGCGTCAAGAGTGCGAAAGTAGATTGCCTCTGCCCAGATGATCGGACCGCGTGCAAGCGACAGGTCCGCGCCGGCGGCATACGGCCATCGACGAGGCGCCAAATCGAAGAGCTGTAGATCGAAGCGTCGAAGAAAGGCATCGACATCGGCAAAGAGCGGTTGCGCCCGGTACATTTCCGAGAATTCGACTTCCACATCCACGGCAATCACGCCCCCGTCGAGCGTTCGCTCGGCACCGCGCAAGACGAGCAACTCGCTACCCTGTGTGTCGACTTTGATCACATCAGCGCTTCGGATCTGGAGCGTTTCCATCTGTGAATCGAGCGTGTCGGCCTCGTGGTCAGTGGTCTCGACGACGTCGAAGCGTTCGGGGCGTGAGAAGTGTGCGAGGAATTCCCTGTGCGGCGGAAAGATCGACGAATCGCCCTCGTCGCGCGTCTTATGAAGTGTCACGCGCCTGCGACGCTCGGCAAGCGCGGTGCCGAGCACGTGGCGTCGTGCCGGAGTCGAGGTGACGTCAAGGTCGACGCGCGAGCGCTCGTCGGGCTCGAAGGCAATCCACAACAAATGATCCCGCAGTGGAATCCACGCAGGGATCAAGCCTCCACGCGCTCCGACATCGACCGCGACGATGGGTGAGTGCGCGAGGTGCTGCGTGAGCGCCGCCGGCAGTGTTGGATCGGGATGTCTGTTCACGCCTCAGCATACAATTTCTCTACTTGATGGCTGCCGCGGCCCACGCTCAACGACCGTCAGCCAAGCGCATCCTCTTTGTGATGCCCAACGCCCGATACCTGAGGCTCTACGGCAGCGTGGTGATCGAGCTCGGACACCGGGGGCACGAGGTCGCTCTCGCGTACGACACACTTGCTCAGAAGGGGCAAGAGCCACTAAGCCCAGAGGGGGCCCCTTCCAACGTGAGGTGCGTTGGTGTTGTCCCACCACATGGCGGGCGCCGTCGACAGTTCCTAATCGATCTCGGCGCGGCGACCGACTACGTCCGCTATCTGTCTCCTCGTTTTTCCAGCACGCCGTACTTGCGGATGAGGATGGAGAAGTATCTTCCAGCCAGGTGCGCACCTCTGAAGAGGGTCGCTGGATGGCCTCAGTTCATTGTCGATCTGGCGGTTGCCGGATCACGCGTGATCGAGAGGACTGCGCCCGTCGACCCGGCGATCGAGAGTTTTCTTCGACGAGAATCGCCTGACGCGGTGGTTGTGTCGCCCCTTGTTCTGCGTGGCCCGGGGGGCGCACAGCAAACGCAGGTGTTCAAGGCGGCGAGGCAGCTGGGGATTCCGGCGGCGCTGGCGGTGGGAAGCTGGGATCACTTGAGCAGCAAGGGAATGATCCGAGTCGTTCCGGACATCGTGCTGGTCTGGAATGAAGTCCAGAAGCGTGAGGCAGTCGAGCTCCATCAGGTTCGCTCTGACAGAGTCGTAGTGACCGGCGCGCAGCCGTTCGATCACTGGTTCGAGATGCGGCCCACGACGTCGAGCGAGGTATTCTTCGATAAGGTCGGTCTCCCTCGCGGCGGCCGGATGGTGCTCTACGTCGGCTCTTCGCGAGGCATCGCGCAGCCTGAGAAGGAGCTTGCCTTCGTTCGGCAATGGGTCGCAGCAATCCGCAGGAGCGCGGATCAGTTGGTGCGCGACCTCTCGATTCTCGTCCGGCCGCATCCGTTCAACATGGAGCTCTGGCAGACTGCCGATCTGAGCGATCTTGGCGCGGTTGCTGTTTTTCCCAGCCAGCCTCCGACCTTCCCGATGAACCCAGCGGACACGGCCGACTACTTTCACTCTCTCTACTACAGTCAGGCCATCGTGGGCATCAACACGAGCGCGATGATCGAAGCGGCGATTGTTGGACGCGGCGTGTACACGATTCAGGTGCCAGAGTTCGCATCCACGCAGCAGGGCACCGTGCATTTCCAGTATCTGGTGCCCGGTGGGGGTGGGTGCGTGCAGCAGGCACCAAGCTTCGCCGAGCATGTCCAGCAGCTTACCCACGGCCTCGCCGATCCAGACGCAGGGCGTGACGAGCGAGAGCGGTTCGTGCGAGCGTTCGTGCGACCGTGCGGATTGGATCAGCCTGCCACTCGGCACGTCGCCGACGCGATAGAAGGGATGGCGATGCGGAAGGCGAGTCAATGACATCGCGACCCAGCGAGTAGAATCTGCGAAGCGACCCGATGATGGACGGAGATATCGCGGAGGACGTGGGAGTAGGCGGCGACGAAGGCGCGCTTCCGAAAAACGCGTGGGTGATCGAGCCACGTCGATCAGGGCTCGGGGCTCGGCTGCGTGAGCTCTGGAGATACCGTCGCCTGCTCCGATACTTTGCCTGGCGCTCGCTGCAGAAGGGCATTGCGCGGACGGTGCTAGGGTATGGCTGGCTCTTCATTCGACCGCTCTTCCCGCTGGCCGTCTCAACCCTCGTGTTCGGCGGTGTGCTGAATGTGTCGTCGGCGCCGGTCCCGTATTTTCTGTTCCTCGTCGTGGGAACGGCGATCTGGGATCTCTTCGCCACATCGGTCATGTGGGCCACGCGGAGTCTTGACATCAATCGAGGGCTGCTGTCGCGCATCTACGTGCCCCGCCTGTTGCTTCCCGTTGCCACGGTGACTCCCGCCGTGGCCACGTTCGCGATCTACATGGGGGTTGCAGCCCTCGGGGGCATCTACTATCGCATCGTCGATGGACAGAGCCACTTTGTGTGGGGGCCGGAGCTTCTCTGGTCCGCGCTCGCCGCTGTTCTCTGTCTTCTCCTGGCCATCGGCATCGGATTCTGGACTGCGTTCCCCGCGCTCATCGCGCGTGACGTGCGCTTTACGTTGGGATACGTGCTGGGATTCTGGGTATTTTTGACTCCAGTGCTGTATCCCTTGTCGCAGATCCCTGAAAAGTGGCGATGGCTGGTTCTTCTCAATCCCGTAGCGGCTTACGTCGAGATGTTCAAGTGGGGGCTCCTCAGACTGGGAGGGGTTCGCCCTCGTGAGGTCGGCGTAGCGGTTGCCATCACCGCCGTCGTCGTGATCGGCGGTCTCTGGTTCTTCGACCGATCTGAGGCCGAGGCGGCTGACAAGGTGTGACGCAACCGTCTGGCCAGTGGGTGCGCCGGGCGTTGCTCTTTGCGTCGGCTGCCGCCTGTGCGGCGTTTCTCCTGCCCTACATCGCGGTGGGTCCGAACGATCTCGAGGAGTTCTACACAGGCATACTGTCAACAAAGCTGGCAGCAAACGCGATATTGGCCGGTCACTGGCCGTTCTGGAGCACGGATCTCGGCCTCGGTGTCCCGCTGCCTCTGAAGTATCACTTCATCACGCATCCATTGGGTTTGCTGTGCGGCGTCAGCGACTGTCACCGGATGCTGCGTATCGTCACGTCGATCCAAATCGCTCTCGCCGTGGTCTCTCTTCGTTCGATTCTGCGCGCCGTGGGCGTTGGGGAGGTTCTGTCGACCTGTGGAGCGCTGGCGTACCTGGTGACGTCATCGACGATTCAGTACACCTATGTCAACGATTGGTCCAGCACGGGTGTCAACGAAGCCTCGATCCCGATTCTGATTCTGGCTGGAATCCGCATGTTGGAGCCGGCACGCCCTCGCGACCAGCTCCTCTGGAGTCTCGTATTCGGCGGCGTTGCCGGACTGATCTCCGGCATGGGCTACGCAGTTCCTCAGTTGCTCATCGTCGTCCCGTTCCTGCTCGCGCGGCCACAACTGCTGTGGGCCGCGCGACGCTGGTTCACGCTGGCTTTTGTGATCACGGTGGCGATTGGCGGCGGGCACCTGTACCACCTCGCCGAACAGGTCCTGCTCACTCCGCCAACGGCCCTTCGAGGCCCGCACGTGGACCCGTCCCTGACGGCTCAGCTTTGGTCGACATTCATGCGGCCGTTCGGTCCCGCCCTCGACAGGAGCTGGCGGATCAGCTTCTTGGGCCCACCGTTTGCGGCGTTGGCGGTCGCGAGCGTGTTCCGACGCGCTCCGCAACTGTGGCCGTTTCGGGTTGGTCTGGCCGGCAGCGTGCTGCTCCTCGTCCTTCCAGAGTCAGCGCTGATGAATCTGGTAACGGCACGCTGGTTTTTCAGCGCGGGCGTCAACGTGTACGGGATTCTGCTTGCCACGCACTTCCTTGACGATCTGAGCCGGGCACGAATCCTCGGTCGGGTCGCCGCGCCTGTCGCAGCCGGCGCCCTCGTCGTTCTGCAGTTTGCGTGGCAGGGATACGCGTTCTGGGCCACGTGGCTCCCGGTTGCGCGCGTTGCCGTGGGCTATCCAGAACAGGATCCCAGCTCGCGGCGGGTGGCGCACGAGCGCCCGGCCGTGGAGCAATTGCGTCAGCTCACGAAGAATACGCCCGGCCGGCTGATGTTGAGCCTCGACGCTCACGCCGCTGTTCGCACCCTGGCATTGACGCGGAACGGGCTCGCGCCCAACATCTTCGCGATGTACGGTGTTCCCACCCTGGATGGTCTCGCCAACGGCATCGTTGTTGACGATCTGTATCCGACCCCGTCGCTGACGGGGGGGCCCATGCTTCCGCCGTCGATGGCTCTTGAGGATCGCGCGTTTCTCGATGTGTTGGGTGTCAGATACGTGCTCTCGCTGCCAGATGAACGACGGGACCCAGGTCTCATCGATCGAGGCAATGTTCCAGGTGGGTTGCGTCTGCTCGAGAACCCAACGGCCTGGCCCGAAGCGTTCTTCGTCGCCGGCCAGCCACCCGATCGAGTGCCGCGCAAGCAGGGCTGCGAGCACGATCGGTTTCTCTGTGCGGATTTCAGTCAGCACGCCATTTCTCGGCTGGATGAGCCGATCCGCATGACGCGCCATCCTGATGGCGTTACGTTGACGTTCACGCCCGCGCCAGACCCGCGCCTTGTTGTCTTGACTCATTGGTACCGGAAGGATTGGCATGCGTCGGACAGCGCGGTTGAAGTCGTGCCGGTAGCCGAGCAGTTCATTGGGCTCCGGATTCCCGCAGGCCGATCGACGGTTACCCTGACGTACTTTCCGGTGATTCGAGGGACGATTTTCTTGGCCGGTGTCGCGTGCGAGATCGCCGTGGCCGTGTTGTGTATCGCCATCGTCGTCCAGCGCCGGCGCGGTGCTCACGAGCCAGCATGACCGTCCTGTTCCTGATCAGAAACCACGGCTACATCCGTAACTACGAGAGCACGCTCCGCATGCTGGCTGAACGAGGCCACCGGGTCTGTCTCGTGTCGCGCGGTGCGGAGCGACATGTGGCGGTTGACACAGACGCGTTTCTAGAGGGTTTGTGCGCCGAGCACCCCGCGATCTCCGTCCATCGTTTTCCGCCTCGCAACGACGAATGGTCTCCTCTTCTGAACGCTGCGCGAGCCCTCCGTAACTACGTGCGTTACCTCCATCCCAGGTTTCGTCGTGCTGAGAAATTGCGAAGCCGAGCTGCCAATCACGCTCTGAAGCAAGGAGTTGTCCGCTTGCCGGCCGGACCGCTCGGGAGGTGGCTCGCCAGCCGGTCGGCGACGCTGCTCGAGTCTGCTGTGCCGAATGACCCGGTAGTCGAAGCCGCGATCACAGGATTGGCGCCGGATGTCGTAGTGGTCACACCGTTCGTGGACTTCAACTCCTATCAGGTGGACTACGTGAAGGCGGCGCACGCTCTTGGTATTCCGACTGTCTGGTGTGTGGCGAGCTGGGACAACTTGTCGAACAAGGGAATCGCGCCGGTCGTGCCTGATCGCGTGCTCGTGTGGAACAACACTCAGCGTCGCGAAGCGATCGAGATGCACCAGGTACCGGACGACCGCGTCGTCGTGACGGGGGCGCAGTTGTTCGATGTGTGGTTCGAGCAGCGTACGTCCACCTCACATGAGGAGTTCTGTCGCAGCGTGGGGCTCCCAAACGCTCCTTTTCTCCTGTATCTGTGTTCGTCTTTGTTCATTGCGCCCGACGAGCCGATTTACGTCAGGCGCTGGCTCGAACGCCTCCGCGCATCGGCATTCCCAGAGCTCCGGGAATGTGGCGTGCTCATTCGCCCTCATCCCGGCAACGCGGGTGTGTGGTCAACAGTCGACCTCGCCGCCTTGGGACCGGTTGCCATCTGGCCGCGTGCGGGAGAGATGCCAATTGAGCAGGACGCGAAGCGACACTACTTCGATTCACTCTCGCATTGCGCGGCCGTTGTGGGGGTCAACACCAGCGGGATGATCGAGGCCGGGATCGTGGGGCGGTCCAGCTTTACTTTCCTCGCGCCAGACTTCCTCGAGACCCAAAACGGAACCGTTCACTTCGACTACTTGACCGCCCATCGGTTCCTGACGGCGGCCCAGTCATGGGACGAACATCTAGGACACCTGGCCGGCAGTGTGGCTGGGCGGACATCGTTCGACGAAGAATCGCGACAAGTGGCCCTGACATTCGTGAGGCCACACGGTCCAGCGGTGAGGAGCACACCTCGCGTCGTTGATGCCATCGAAGACGCTGCGCGCATTTCGGTGCCGGAGCCGGGTAAGGTGCGGAGCCGGATGTGGCTAATGCTGGCTAGGACTTGCCTTGCTCGGTGGGTGAAGTCGATGCCAACGCCGGCGCCGCCTCGCGCTGGAGGCTCCATTCCACCCGCGGCGCCACGACGCCGCCGAGAACGTCCCGTTGTGCCGCGCCGGGATTGAACACTTGGAACGTCAACGCGTTGAACGCTGACATCACGAACTTGTCGAGCCGCTCCCCGACCGGCTCGACGATCACGACCTCGACGTTGATCGCGTACACGGCATCAGCGAAGAGGTTGGGCGGAATCCGGAGAGCACCCACGTACATGCCCGGCGCCTCAATCGGGTAGTCGAGCGATTTCGTCCGAAACACGGGTGTCCCACGGGTCTGAATGTGGACCTGGAAGCGCGCGGTCACGCCGGCGCGTTCCACTCTGACCCCCACCTTGACCAGCACCTCGTCGGCAGCTTTGGCCGCCCCAATCTCACGACCGTCCGCCGATGCCAGAGTCACGAACACGATTTCACCGTACTGATTCTTGTGAGTGCCGCCTTTGGTCTTCTGGAGGCGACGGCCCGCGAGAGACCATGCTGAGTTCTGGTATTCGGCGACGACCTCCTCGGTCTTGCCGAGTCGCATGATTTGTCCACCGTTCAACCAGAGCACCCGATCGCACAGCCGTGTAATCGCCGCCATGTCGTGCGAGACGAACAACACCGCCATCCCGGAGCGCCCCGCCTGTTGGACGCGCTCGAGGCAGCGCTCCTGAAACTCCAGGTCGCCAACCGCAAGCACTTCGTCTGCAAGCAGGATGTCGGGATTCATGTTGATCGCGACGGAAAACGCCAAGCGCAAGTACATACCGCTCGAATACCGCTTGACTGGCATGTCGATGAGGTCGTCGATGCCGGCGAACTCGATGATGTCGTCCATCCGCGCTTCGACGTCCGACGCATCGATTCCATACATGGCTGCGTTCAGAAACACGTTGTCTCGCCCTGACATCTCGGGTTGGAACCCCGCGCCGAGCGAGAGCAGTGGAACGACCCGGCCGTATCCGGCGATGCGGCCTTCGGTCGGCGGCGTGACCCGCGCGAGAATCTTCAACAACGTCGTCTTGCCCGCGCCGTTCGGCCCGATGATGCCCAGGATCTGTCCGGGCCGCACGGCAAACGACACGTTGCGCAGCGCCCACAGATCGCGACGCTGCTGTGTGCCGATCACGTAGCGCTTGCTCACGTCCTTGACGGTGACGATGTACATCCGAGCTCGCGCCAATTGTACCTGGACATGGATCGAGTGGGGCGACGCGGCGTCGAAGTCGCGGGCTATAATCTCGCGATGGCGGTGAAGCAGACTGGCCAGCGCACGTGAAGGAGGCCGGCCATCGGGACAAGCCGGAGTGGCTCGAGCGAGTCGGGATTCAGTTCGACAAGCTGTCGCTGAAGCGAAGGCTGCAGCTCATCGACTTCCTGAAGGCCGACGCCGTCATTGAAAGTGACGGTGCTCGGATCACGCTTCACTCAGAGTATGAGCTTCGTCGCGTGGCCAAGAAGAAGGCCGTTGAGCGCCCGATCGAGGATTGGGTACGGTCGTTTCGTGCCGGCGAAGTGTTCTACGACATCGGCGCGAACACCGGTGCGTTCTCGTTGCTCGCGGGCCTCGCGCACGAAGGACGAGTTCCTGTCTACGCCTTCGAGCCCTCTTTCAGCTCTTACGAGGCATTGACCCGCAACATCATCGCCAACAAGCTGACCCAGTCGGTGTATCCGCTGCCGATTGCGTTCTACTCCGAGACAGGCCTCAGGCAGTTCCACTACCGACGACTCGAGGCCGGCGCGGCCAAGCATGGCGTTGATGTCCCGCTCGACGCCAAGAGCCGGGAGATGTTCGAGCCAGTGGTCAGCCATCCCGTTCTCACGATGACGCTCGATGATTTCGTCGCGAGGTTCGGCGCGCCCCTTCCAGTTCACCTCAAGATAGACATCGACGGGCACGAGATCCTCGTCCTTGCCGGCGCGACGCGTGCCCTCTCCGAGAGCGTCCGGACGCTCTGCGTCGAGGTAGTCCAGTCGGATCAAGCCGACTCACGACCGGAAGCGCTGCAAAAACACCTGGCGGCCAGCGGTTTCGAGCTCGAGCACGTTGTCGCTCGGCAGGAGGAACGCTATCCGCGAGGACTCGACTACTTGTTTCGACGTCGCTGAACGCCTGGAACCCCCGGAACCCCCGGAACTTGGGTGTTGGGCCTTGGGAGTTGGGAGTTGACCTCCGGAACCCCTACCGCGGCGTCGCAGTACCTCCGCGGTCGTTGAAGCGAATGTTCAGAAGATCCCGAGTGCGATTGCCCTGAAACTCACCCCGGCGGTGAAACCCCATGGTGTCGGCGATAACGAGGGTATTGGCCGGCCCGCAGAGCGGTTCCTCACGGATGGCCATGCGCGCCAATTGTGCTTCGGTTGGAACCCGGACGAGTCCGTACGCCACCGTCTGCCCGACAGCGGTTCGCTGCTTCGCTCGAGCGACCCTGACACTGGCCTCGTACTCGTAGGCCAGCCGTCCCAACGAGAGTCGGTGCGAGCACCTGGCGTAAGTCATCGCTGCGTTCGACTCGTCGACGTCATTCAAGTACAGCCACGCCTTGACAGACGGGAAATGAATGTCGGCGTGGATGTAATTGCTGCCAATCAGTCGCGACGGAGCCGTTGGTCCAGTTGCCGATGACATGATGCTGACGATGAGGGAGACCTTGTCCGGCAGGCGTCCTGTGACCGCAGCGGCCAAGGTTCGCAATCGGTGGCTGTCCCCCAAGGCCCGACGGGTGACTGCGAACCGCTCGCGATTCCTGCCGACTCGAATTCGACGCTCGATGACGCCATTGTCTTCGACGCACTCGGGCGCCTCCAGAAGGCCGGCGTGACACGCCGAGTCGTATTCCTCTTTGACAGCCGCGAAAACGTCGGCGGGCAAGAAACTCGGAATGACCAATACGCCGTCGCGATGTATCACGTCGGCTTCAGGTGATTGTGAGGTCGTCGGGAGCGCTCGTCGCGCGGTGCGGATCTCGCGATTCATCACGAGCGCACGCACGATTTGCAAGCCAAGGCGGTTCGCCAACACTGACCCTTCGTGGTACTCGCGGCCTGAAAAGGAGGGCACACTGCAGGATACAACGACGCGCGCGATTGGATCCGACGCGCGCACGATGTTGACGCTCGTACGACGGTTGGCTAGAATCCCACAACTGTCCGATTGGCGTCCTTCGTGACAGCCTCCCTTGTTCAGCAGGCCGCGGGCGCGACTGACACTGTGATCGGCCAGCTCGCCAACCCCGGAGTCTCTTCCAGCCAACCTGATCTGATGGCACGTCACACCGTCTGTGAGGACCGATGATCGAGCGATATGGGCGGGGGTGCCTGCTGCACGAGAGTCTCAAGACCTACGGCCGAAACCGCATTGGTGCGAGCACAATGATCCTGGAGAACGTCATCCTGGGATACCCGACGAGCGACGTCCTGCTGAAGATCATGTACAGACGGACCCGCCACGAGGACCTCGAATACGACGGCGTGCAGATTGGGCATCACAGCATCATCAGATCGGAAGCCGTGATCTATCGTGACGTCCAGATCGGCAACTACGTGCGCACCGGACACAAGGTTCTCATTCGAGAGCGATGCCGCATCGGCAATCATGTGCTGGTTGGCACCAACGTCGTGATCGACAACGACACCTCGATTGGCAACCGGGTGAGCATTCAATCGACCGTCTACATTCCGACCAAGACGATCATCGAGGATTGGGTGTTTATCGGTCCGAATGCCGTCTTTACGAACGACCGATTCCCGATTCGTGTCAAAACACGCTTATCCGCGCCGCGAATTCGTCGTGGTGCGACCATCGGCGCGAACGCCACGATTTTGCCTGGCGTCGTCGTCGGCGCGGGTGCGTTGGTTGCTGCAGGCGCCGTTGTGACCAGGAACGTTCCCTCCTGGCACCTCGCTATCGGCGCGCCAGCCGAATTCAGCCCGCTGCCAAAGCGACTGCGCCGACTGAACCAGATCGTCTGACATGTCGATTGCAGGTTCTTCCGTCGTAGTGACTGGCGGCGCCGGGTTCATCGGCAGCCATCTGATCGACGAGCTCATTGAGCGCGGCGCTCGGCGGATCGCGGTCGTCGATACACTCTGGCTCGGACGAGAGGCCAATCTGGCAGAGGCGCGGGCGAAGGTGGCCGACCTCGTGTTTTTCAAGGAGGATGCGGCCGACTATTCCACGCTGCGCAACATCCTCGCGCATGAGCGCGCTGACATCGTCTTCAACCTAGCCACTCGACCACTGACCTATAGCTTCACGCAGCCGCGTAGCGCCTACATGACGAGCGTCGACATCGCGGCCAATCTGGCCGAGCTCGTTCGTGAGTCCCTGTTCGGTAAGCTCGTGCACTTCTCCACCTCGGAGGTCTACGGCGACGCAGTCGTAACTCCGATGACCGAAGAGCATCCATTGCGCCCGACGACCCCGTATGCCGCTGGCAAGCTAGCAGCGGACGTGCTGTTGCGTTCGTACGTAGAACTGTTCAAGGTTCCCGTGTTGACGGTAAGGCCCTTCAACAACTATGGCCCGCGCCAAAACGACGGCGACTACGCAGCTGTCATTCCGATCTCCATCGCGCGAATTGCGTCGGGCCTGCCCCCGATCGTGGAAGGGACGGGCGAGCAGACAAGGGACTTCACGTTCGTTCGCGATACCGCTCGCCTTGTTCTGGATTTGTGCGAATGCGAGGCGGCGTGGGGCGGCATCTTCAACGTCGCGTGTGCCAGCGAGGTGCGAATCGCAGACCTGGTCGCGACGATCGCGCGCGTGATGGGCTACGACGGTCCTATCGAGCGGCGACCGGCGCGGGCGGGTGACCACAGGCGGCATCTTGCATCGACGGATTTGGCACGCTCGCTCATCTCGTTCGGCTCGCTTACGTCCCTCGAGAAAGGTCTGTCGGAGACCGTCTCATGGTACCAAGACCGTCTCTCCGGTAGCCGGTAGCCGGTAGCTGGAGCCGGTAGTCGGTAGCCGTTAGATTTTGCAGACACCATGTCCCAACGAGTGCTGTTCCTCGGAAGCAAGCCCGTGGGGTTACGGTGCCTGCAGGCGCTCGTGGCATCTGTCGGTGACGCCCTCGTTGGGGCCGTGACGATTGACGACCGGGCGGATTCGCGCTCCGCGTTCCACGAGATCGAAGCGTTTTGCGCCGCTGGTCGGGTGGCTCTCACCGTTGCCAGGGCTCGTGCAGACGTGGCGGCGGTCATCCGAGACCAGCATCCGACGCTGTGCTTCGTGTGCGGTTGGTACTGGCTGGTTGACGACCTTTTGCTCGAGGCCGTACCTCGAGGGTTTATCGGGCTCCACTTCTCGGCGCTGCCGAAGTACCGCGGAGGGTCACCACTCGTGTGGCAGATCATCAACGACGAGTCCGAGATCGGCGTGTCGATGTTCTCACTGACAAAGGGCATTGATGAGGGCGCAATCTGGGCTCAGCGACGAGTGCCTCTGCACCCTGACGACTACGTCTGCGACGTGCTCGAGCGACTCGAGGACGTTGCAGTGAGCCTGCTGCACGACACCCTGCCCGGAATCATCAGCAAGGAGATCCGACCCGTACCCCAGGATCCGGCGCAGGCAACCTACGTGTCGCCACGAGGCCCGGATGACGGCGAGATTCACTGGAACGCCCCTGCGCGAGTCATCTTCAACTTCATTCGGGCTCAGTCGAGGCCGTACCCGGGCGCGTTTACCCACCTCGGTGATGCCAGAATCACCGTCTGGCGTGCCCACCCCGGGGATACGACTACTGTTGGTGAACCAGGTGAGATCGTTCGAGTGACACCTGAGGGCGTCTGGGTGGCGTGTGGGGATGGCCAGCCTCTCATCGTCGAACAGGTCGGGCTGCACGGTCGCGATCGACCCGCGCACGAGGTTATGTCGTTCGGGCTCCGTTTGGCTGGAGGGGCTCGACCTCGCTAATGGCGCCGCCCTCCGTCAGCGTAGTCGTTCCGGCCTACGATGAGAGCGGGAGCATCGAGGGCGTGGTTCGTGAGGCTCACGATGCGCTGGGTCGCCACGACATCGGCCGTTATGAGATCGTGCTTGTAGACGACGGCAGCCGTGACGACACGCTGGCGCTGATGCAGCGCATGAGAGAGACGCTGCCAGGCGTCAGAGTGATCGCCCATCAGGAAAACAGAGGGCTTGGGGCCGCGATTCGGACTGGACTGGCCGCCGCGAGCGGGGACGTGCTCCTGTGGGTTCCAGGCGACGGGCAGTATGCGGTCCACGACCTCTTGCCGGGCGTGTCGATGCTGGATGTCGCGGACATGGTCGTCGGGCTGCGTCACACCCGGGGGGATCCCGCCCGTGGCGTGATTTCTCGTTGTTTTCACGCGTTGATTCTGCTGCTGTTTCGCTTTGACGCGTCTCGGATGTCGGGTCTGTTCATCATCCGCAAGGACGTATTCAATCAGCTGAAACCTCGATCGACCGACGTTTTCCTAAACTACGAACTCCCTCTGCTCTGCGTCCAACGCGGACGGCCCCTCGAGTTCATCACCATACCGGTTCGCCCTCGCCAGGCCGGTGCCTCGAAAGTGGTCAACGCCCGGACGATCGGGAGGATCCTGTGGGAAATGATGCGACTTCGGGCGGGAATACGCGGTTGATCGCCACTCCTCGTGGCTGCTGGCTCTTTGATCGAGCAAAAATGCACCAGCGTTGACAAACAGGCCTAAATCATTGACAATTTTAACGTTCAATTCATGAACACTACGTTCATCGGTTGAACGCCACAGGCTTCAGTCGGTTTCGGCAGTGGGACTGACACGCCGAAGGCTTGTTTCCTCACGTTTCCTCCCAGTTCTCCATCCAAGAGCCCAAAATCCCATGGACGTCGAATCTCGTCGCGACCTGCAGCTCCTCGAGGCGCTCGAGCAGGAATCCGTTATCACGCAGCGCACGCTCGCCACGAGGCTAGGAATCGCTCTTGGCCTGACGAACCTGTACCTAAAGCGGTTGATTCGGAAGGGCTACGTCAAATGCGTCACTGTGTCACCCAACCGGCTGGTTTATTCCCTCACGCCACGAGGCATGGCGCGAAAGGCCCGACTGACTTATGAGTTCATGAAGTACTCGCTCGACTTCTATCGCGACGCCCGCCAGCATCTCCGACGAAGCCTCAAATCCGTCACGCAGCAGAAGCGGGTTGCCATCTACGGCACAGGAGACGCTGCCGAACTGGTGTTTCTGCTGATTCGTGACATGGGACTCGAGTTAGTGGCGGTGTTTGGTCCCGAGGGCGATGGTCAGTTTCTCGGCCTTCCGGTTCGCCCTCTGACCGAACACGCGGAGATCGGCTACGACGTGCTCATCGTCGCTGTGCTCGAGCGTCCCGCAGGCACGGCCAAACTATTGCGGCAGGCGGGCGTCCCCGACGGCAAGGTATTGATGCTCCAGCCCAGGGTTGCCCCGGCCGTTGCCGTCTCGCAGGTCGAGGTCGGATAGGTCCCGAACATGAGCGCGACCGGCTTCCATGCGCGCCTCAGTAAGGTATTCCGTGTCAGAACCGACGGCGTTCGCCGCGTGTATTACAACGCTCGCCGCGCCGAGCGTTTTTTGCGCGACGCGCCACGCCGGCGAGCGCTTCGCAGCCTCCAGGCTGGCGCCTTCGCGATTCCAAAGGAGGCCGGCTACCTCGTGTGTCCTGTCGGGCGCTTCGAAGAATCAGCCGCCATCGTCGACGACGCCCGCAAGGCATTGGCTCGATACGACGCGACAACGCCTCCTGACGGGAAGAACCGCAAGCGGTTTCTCGTCAATGTGCTCGATGCGGCCGCATTGACGGCCGACGATGCGGTCGTGAGGTTTGCGCTGCGCGACGACGTGCTCGAGGCCGTGTCGCGGTATCTCGACGTCGTGCCTTTCCTGAGCGCGATCACCGTCTTCCATTCCGACGTCGTGGAGGGAGCGCCCACGAGCAGCCAACTCCACCATTGCGACGGCGACGACGTGACGCAGGTCAAAGTGTTTATCTACTGCAGCGACGTTGACGCGCCATCGGGGCCGCTGACCGTATTGGACGCGTCCAGTAGCGATCGAGTGCGGCAGCGCACGGACTATCAGTTTCGCCAGCGCCTTACCGACCGACAGGTGCGCGACATCGTTGGCAGCGGCGGCGACCACGCGATCCTGGGCGCGTCCGGCACCACGGCGTTCGTCGACACCAGCCGCTGTTTTCATTTCGGGTCACGAGTGGCGCCGAACGCGCCACCACGACTCGTGACGATGATTCAGTACCAGACGCCTTACTCCTTCATGTTGCCAACGTCGGCGCAAGCATCTCTGCCGTTCAGGCGGCTGATTCACTCTTCGCTCGGCCCCCTGCAACGGCTTGTCCTCGGCGAATAGATGCGGCTCCTGTTCTCCGTCAACAATTTTGGGTTCCTCCGGAACTTCGAGCCGGCGCTGCGCCAGCTCGCGGCTCGGGGTCACGACTTGCATCTGCTGGCGGAACGTCGGGACAGCGTTGGTGGGACGCGAACGATCGAGAACCTGCAGCGCGAACATCCGGACCGTGTGACGTGGAGCTACGCACCCTCGCGGAAGGACGACTTCTGGCAACCGCTGGCGGTGAACGTTCGGCTCTGCCTGGATTACTGGCGGTATCTCGACAGCCGCTACGATCGCGCTCGGAGCCTGCGCGCGCGCGCGGCGACACAGGCCCCTGCATTCGCTTCACGATTGCCACAGTTCCCGGTCATTGGATCACGTCCGGCTCTCCGTCTCTGGCGCCGGCTGTTTCAGGCGATCGAACGGACGATGCCGCCTGGCGACGTGGCCGAGGGCGTGTTGCGCGACCTGCGGCCCGACCTCCTGTTGCTGACTCCGCTCCTGTACTTCGGCTCACAGCAAGTGGAGTACGTGCGCGCCGCGCGGGCCCTCGGCATTCGCTCGGTGCTCGGCGTCGGAAGCTGGGATCACCTGACGACCAAGGGTCTCATCCACGAGCAGCCGGACCGCGTGGTCGTGTGGAACGAGATGCAGCGCGGAGAAGCAGCCGAGCTCCACGGCATTCCGCCCGAGCGCGTCACTGTCACTGGCGCACAAGCGTATGACCACTGGTTCACGCAGAAGCCCGCCACCACGCGCGAGGAGTTCTGCGCCAAAGTGGGCGTGCCCGCGGATCGCCAGCTGCTCTTGTATCTCTGCTCATCGCCCTTCATCACGCCGTACGAGGTTGGGTTCGTGCGCCGGTGGATCGCGGCGATACGCGACTCGGCAATCCCGGAAGTTCGGGGCGCAGCGATTCTCATCAGGCCGCACCCACAGAACGCGGAGCAATGGCGAGACTTCGATCCGTCCTTCGACGACGCGCTCGGCATCTGGCCGAGGGCAGGTGCCAACCCGGTTGATACCGATGCGCGGGCGGACTACTACGACTCGATGTTTCACAGCGTGGCTGTGGTTGGCGTCAACACGAGCGCGCTCATCGAGTCAGGCATTGTGGGGCGCCCCGTCTTTACGGTTCTCACGAGCGAGTTCGCCGGACAGCAGGACGGCACGCTGCACTTTCAGCATTTGAAGAATGTGAACGGAGGCTTGCTCCGCGTTGGTGCCACCCTCGACGAGCACGTGGCCCAGTTGGCTTCCACCATTGCCGGCGATCGCGTTGAAGGAGCCGGGCGCGAATTCATCAAAGCCTTCATTCGCCCGCACGGACTGGAGCTGCCGTCGGCAGACCGATTCGCTGACGTCATCGAACAAGAAGCTTCGCTCCCGCGTCGTGCGCCGGAACGCCAGCCGCTGTTCGCGAGTGTTCGGCGCGCCCTTGTGTACCCGATTGCCGTGGCCGTGCGTGCCGCACGGCCGCGAAAGAAGCCTGCGCAACGCGACAAAGACGCCGGCTCCTCGTCTCCGTCGCGCCTGCGGATCATGTTCGTGTTGTCATCGCCCGAGTATCTGCGCTATTTCGACTCGACGATGAGGATGCTGGTGACGCGCGGACACTCGGTGAGCGTCGGGGTGAACTGGTTACGCGAGCGCAAGAACGCCCGGCTCGCCGACCTCGTCGGCGATCCTGGAATCGCAGTTCTCGGTGCACTGCCGAAGCGGGCAGACGTGTGGGTGCCCTTCGCGCGCGCGCTGCGCGGCACTATGGACTTCGTTCGGTACCTCCACCCGCGCTTTGCCGATACTCCCGCTCTTCGCGCACGCATTCATCGGAAGGTGCTGCCGCCGGTTCTGCGGCCCCTCGATCGCATTCGTTCGCTCAGCGAGCCGACGCTGGCGCGGGCGATTCGCTGGATGCAGGCCTGCGAGCGTGCCATCCCCGTCAGCGTGCGGTTGAGGCGGTTCCTCGAAACGGAACGGCCCGATGTCGTGGTCGTCTCGCCGCTTGTCGATGCCGCGTCCGATCAAGTCGATGCCGTTCGAGCCGCGCACGCAGTGGGCGTGCCGGTCGTCGCGGCAATCGCCAGCTGGGACAACCTGACCAACAAAGGACTGATGCGCGTCGAGCCAGACTTGGTGACCGTCTGGAACGAGATCCAAAAAGAGGAGGCGGTCGCGCTTCACGGTGTCTTGCCGGAGCGCGTCGCCGTTACAGGCGCACAGCTCTTCGACCGGTGGTTCGATCGACAACCCAGTCAATCCCGTGACGCCTTCTGCCGACAGGTCGGCCTGCCAGGGGACGAGCCCTTCGTGTTGTTCACGGGATCCTCGGTGTTCATCGCACGCTCCGAGGAAGAGGTGCCGTTCGTGCGGCGTTGGATTGAGGCGCTTCGGTCGAGTGCCGAGCCGCACCTGCGCACCATCCCGGTTCTCATCCGCCCGCATCCCTTCAACTGCGATGCGTGGGCTGATGCGCACTTTCCAGGCCTCGGTCCTGTAGTCGTGTGGCCTCGGCGCCGGTACACGCCAGCGGCTGAGGATGCCCGCACGTCGTTCTTCGATTCGCTGTACTACAGTGCCGCCGTCGTTGGCATCAACACGAGCGCGATGATCGAGGGCGCGATTCTGCTCAAGCCCGTGTTTTCGGTGCTGACATCTGAGTTCGCGGGCACGCAAGAAGGGACGCTTCACTTCCGTTACATGCTGCCGGAAAACGGCGGCTTTCTTCGAGTCGCATCCTCGATCGACGACCATGTCGCTCAACTGAGAGACGTCCTTCGCGCTCCGGAGAGCGTCCGCGAGCAAACCGAGCGGTTTGTGAGAGCGTTCCTCCGGCCGCAGGGCTTGGAGGTGCCGTGCACGCCGGTGCTTGCCGGGCGGATCGAGGCCTTGGGCTTCGAAGGGCTTCTCACGCCGGAACGGGATGCAGTGGGTTCTCGGCTGCTGCGCATCTGCCTCTTCCCGATCGCGACACTAGTGAAGTGGCTCCACCTGGGCGAGGACTTGCCTGCGCTCGCACGGCGGAAGCTCTATAGCCTCTGGTCGAGGCTCGGTCGAAATACGCGCGTCGTGCTGAAGCGAGTGGTATTGCGACCGGCCCGTCTCGTGATCTGGGCCATCGGCATCACCGTCAAGCGTCTGCGCCGCGTGTTTCGCGTGGCACGGCATCGCGTCGCGGTGCGAGTACGCGCCGCGGCGCTCGACATGAAGGGCACGGATGGGCACAGCTGACACGGACAGTGCCTTCCGGCTTCATCCGGCCGCTACACGGCCGCTGCGCATCTTGTTTTCGATGCGCAACTTCTGGTACGTGAAGCTGTTCGATTCGGTGATCCGCGAACTGGCTTCACGCGGGCACCACGTGCACATTCTCGCGGAGCGCGGGGAGCACAACGAGCGCTCACGAGATTGGAACGAGGCCGCGGCCGCGCTGGCCGAGGAATACCCGACCGTGACGTTCGCGTGGGCTCCTCGTCAGGTCGAGGACGACTGGGCGGATCTGCGAGTGATGATCCGCCTGGGTCTCGATCATCTGCGCTTTCTGGAACCGGAGTACACCGATGCCCCGATGCTTGGCCTCCGCGCTCGACGACGTACGCCGCGCGGCATCGTCAGGCTTGCCGATACGCCAGGATTTCGGTCAAAGCTTGGTCGGAGGGTCATTGCGGCCGCGCTCAAAGCCGCGGAGCGCGCCGTTCCGACCGGCCCGCTGCTTGCGGACTGCGTCGCGTCGCACCGGGCTGACGCGATTCTCATCACACCCCTGCTCACGCTCGGCTCGGAGCAAGTTGACGTGTTGCGGACGGCGCGGCATCTGGGCGCTGCCAACGGCGTTGTGCGTAGGGAGCTGGGATCATCTGTCGAGCAAGGCCCTGATACGACAATGGCCTGACCGCGTGTTGGTCTGGAACGAAACGCAGAAACGGGAAGCCACGTCGCTGCATGATGTGCCCGCCGACCGGGTCGTCGTGACGGGCGCGCAATGCTTCGACCAGTGGTTCGATCGCCGGCCGTCCCTCGATCGCGTGGCCTTCTGCAAGAAGGTCGGGCTCGATCCTGGCAGGCCCTTCATTCTGTACGTTTGCTCGGCGCTCTTCGAGGGCAGCCCAAACGAAGCTGAGTTCGCCGTGCGCTGGGCATCTGAGCTGCGCTCCAGCAGCGACGCGGGGTTGCGGAACGCTGGCATTCTCGTGCGTCCGCATCCCAAGCGAGGCTTCGAGTGGGACAACGTGACACTGGCAGGCCTCGAGAACGTGTCGCTCTGGCCGCCTCGAGCCATGGCGCCTTTCGACGTCGAGTCGAGGAGTGACTACTTCGATTCCATGTTCCACAGCGCCGTGATCGTGGGGCTCAACACCAGCGCCCTGATCGAAGGCGGCATCGTGGGGCGGCCGGTGCATACCGTTCTGCTGCCCGAGTTCTACGAGAGCCAGGAAGGGACGCTGCACTTCCGGTACCTGCTCAAGGGCGGGTTGTTGCGCTCGTCGCCCGACCTCCCAACGCATGTGCGTCAGATCGCCGCGTCGCTTGCCGAGAGTAGTCCGGCCACGCACCACAATCGGACGTTCATCGAGTCATTTGTTCGCCCATCAGGGCTCGACCACGCCTCGACCCCGTTCTTTGCGGATGCGGTGGAGCATCTGGCTCAGTTGCACACACACAGAGAGCGGGACCCGCTGTGGGCTCCGGTCATGCGCGTCGCGCTGACGCCAATCGCGCACTGGACGAGTGGAACGTTTGCGGATCAGATCGGGCGAGAGCGCCGCCGCCTCGAGAAAGCACGTGCCCGGACAGAACGCATGTCGACGCTGCAAGATCAGCGGGCCGGAGAGAAGGCTCGCGTCTTAGAGGAGCGACGGCTGAAGCACGAAGCGATCGCCCGGGAGCGCGAGGAGCGCCTCCGCCGGGAGCGGGCGGAGAAGCTTCGGGCCAAGGAAGACTCGCGTGCAGTCAAACGTCGAGCCAAAGAGGCGCGAGTGGCCGAGGCGCGCCGCCGGAAGCGGCGAGCCGCCTTTCACGAGCGTGTGTCGAGCTACGTTCGACGCTTCACGCACCCGTTCTCGGCGAGTCGATGAGGATTCTGTTCTTCGGCCGGCGCTACGCTTCCTTTCGGAACTTCGATTCCGTGTTGCGGGAACTGGCATCGCGGGGGCACGCGATTCACTTGGCCGTCGAGCGCGAGGCCGATGAGGGGCGGGCGCTCGTCGAGGCGCTCGCGGCCGAGTTCCCGACGCTCACCTACGGTGAGGTGCCGGCGCCGCAGGACGACGACTGGACGTGGGCGGCGAGTCGGGTACGTCACGGTCTCGACTATCTTCGGTACCAGCATCGGCTGTTCGACGACACCCCGAAGATTCGGGAACGCTCTCGCGAACGCACGCCTGGCGTGTTTGTCGCGCTTGGGGACTTCGTGCGGCGTTATGCCCGGTGGGCCCGCGAGGCGGCGTCAGCACTTCTGCGGTGGCTCGAACGGGCGACCCCTGAGGACCCGACGATCCGAAACTTCGTCGAGGCGCAGCGGCCGGACGTTGCGCTGTTCACGCCGCTCATCAACCTCGGCTCCGACCAGATCGACTACCTGAGGGCTGCCCGTTCGCTTGGCATACCAACGGCGCTGTGTGTATGGAGCTGGGATCACCTGTCCAGCAAGGCGCTCATCCGCGAGATGCCGGACCGCGTGTTTGTGTGGAACGAAACGCAGAAACAGGAGGCAATTCACCTTCACGGCGTCTCGGCTGGCCAGATCATCGTCACCGGTGCGCAGTGCTTCGACCGGTGGTTCGGGCGTGAGCCCTCGCGCAACCGCCAGGCATTCTGCGCGGATGTTGGCTTGCCGGCGGAACCGCCCTTCATTCTCTACGTCTGCTCGTCGCCTTTTCTTGGGAGCGAACCAGAGGCGCCATTCGTGCTCGAATGGCTCCGGCGAGTTCGAGCTCACGCGTCACCCAGGCTCCAGCGAGCGCCGATTCTCGTCCGGCCCCATCCCTCTCGTCAGCCAGAGTGGGCCGACGTGGACGTGCGCGAGATGCCTGATGTCGTTGTATGGGGAGGACGCAATCCCATTGACGGACAGTCACGCGCTGACTACTTCGATTCGCTCTTTCACAGCGCCATCGTGGTCGGTTTGAACACGAGCGCCTTCATCGAGGCGGGCATCGTTGGCCGCCCCGTTCACACAATCCTGCTTCCGCAATGGCACGAGAGCCAGTTGGGCACGGTCCATTTCCGCTACCTCTTCGAGGCAGGCGGTGGGCTGCTCAACTCCGCGACGACGTTCGAGGAGCACCTGCGGCAACTCGATGAGGCACTGGCACAACCGTCGAAGGAGGTGCGGCCGTTCGTACGTACATTCGTGCGGCCACTTGGCCTCGACGTGCCGGCGACGCCGGTGTTCGCCTCTCAAGTGGAGCAGATGCAGGGGATAGCAGTGCGGCCGTTGAGTCCGCGCCGGTTCGAACGCCTCGCACTCTGGGTGCTGCAGAAGGGCGTCCAGTGGCGCGACGACGTCAGGGGCGAGCGATGGGTGTATTCGGAACGAGAGCTCGAGGGGATCGTAAGGCTGCGCGAGGCACGTCAGGAGAAGGCGCAGCGCGAGAGCGAGCGAAAGCGAGGACGGGTTGCGTTGAGGGAGGCGCGTGACGATGCGCGCAGGCGTAGTCTCGAACGACACCGGGCAATCAAGAAGGCGAAAGGGCAGGCCGCCAAGCACGTGGAGCAGCCCCCCCGCGTCACATCATGACGCACGTCGAATCGATGGCTACGCTGACCCCCTCAACCGTTGCCGCGACGGATTGGAGGTGGCGCGGGGCGGCGTACGCCTGGGCCACGATTGTTGCCCTGGGCTTGTCGTACTTCGTCGTTCGAATTCCAGTTCAGCTCTCCGACTGCCTTGCCAACTTGATTGGGGCGCAGGATCAATCGTGGACGGAGGCGATGCTCGGGGGGATCGGTGGAGGCTATCTGCGCCCGTTGCTCGGTGCACAGATCAAGGCGGTGTTCGAGCTGTCGTACGGCCACTACACACCGTTCTTCCGCGGGATTCACCTCGTGCAGATCGTCGCGTGCGCGGTCCTCTTCGTTGGCGCGCTTCGCGTGCGCGATCGTGCCGCAGCCTTGGCTGTTCCGTTCGGGCTCGCTGTGCTCTTTGGCGGGCATACGTTCGACGGCACGATTCGCGAAGCGTTTCCCATCAACACCTTTCTCACCGTCGTGCTCGCCTGTCTTGCGGCGGTCAACCTGTCGTTCGGACAACCGGCTCGTTGGCGAGATGTCGCCGCGGTCGTGCTGTTTGGAGCAACGCTCTTGACGGTCGAGTCGGGGGTGCTCGTGTTCGTGTGCTTCGCCGTGGCGTGGATGACGGGCGCGCGAGGCGTGTCAGGTCGCGCGGTTGGAGCCGCCGCTGCGATTCTTTGTGCGTACGTTGCGTGTCGGTTCTTGCTCCTCGACGTGGGAACACCGAATTTGCTCGAACGCAAATCCGGCTTCGGGTTCAGTTCCCTCGAGCCGCAGGAGCTCAAGGCTCGGTTCGGCACGTTTCCATACGTCTTCTACGCCTACAACATCGCATCACAGGCCCTCAGCGTGCTCATGTCGGAGCCGCGGAACGGGACATGGACATTCACGCGGGATGTGCTCGCAGGAACCGTGCGGCCTGCTCAGATCATCGCCGTCGTCACGTCTCTTGGAGCCACCGTGCTTATCGGCATGTTCGCCGCGTCGGCGTGGCACGGATGGCGGCGTCGTGAGTTCTCCGATCACGATCGACTCGTCATCATCTTTGCCGCTGTGCTCGTCGCCAACTCCGTGGTCAGTTTCCCGTATGCGAAAGATGTCGTGGCCAGCCCCGCTGGCGTCTTCCATGCGCTTGCAGCCACGGTCGCCATTCGGAGCCTGCTGATTCGCTTGGCGACCGTTCGGCAGCCAGTCGTGCTGACAACGTCGGTTGTCCTCGCGCTACTGAGTGCCGGATGGACGCTGCGTCTCGTTGGCGTTCATTACCAGATGCGCGAGGCGAGCTTCATCACTCGCAACGACTGGACCGAACTGGACAACTGGGCGCGTCGAAACAATATCGACATTACGCAACCCAAGCGCGCAGCTCTTGCACGGACACTGTTCCAGGATGCCTTGAAGCAGCGGCCGCCCGCGCCACAGTTCAACGACAGGGCAGCTGGCCGGCTGGTGCGGTACCTCTTTTGATCCAGAGACGCCACGTCGAATTGTCGGCTCCGGCTGGGGGCGCGATCTGCGCGCCGCTGGTCGTGGCGTTTGCGCTCGCGCTCTACGTCGTGACCGGTTGGGTGCGAGGCGGAAACCCGTTCTGGTCTTACCCAGACCTGAACGTTGCGGAGGCCGCCATGGTTCGCGACCACGCAGAAGTGGTTCGACTCATTCGCGCGGGTCAGGACCCCAACGGTCACTGGCTGATTCGGGAAGAGGCCAGCGACGACGGCCACGCGCAGCTAGCGACTGCGCTGGAGGCCGCCGTCAAGATTCGCCGCCTGGAGCTCGTGCAGTTGCTCGTGCGCGAAGGTGCCACTGTAACGCCTCAAGTGCGGGCCAGGCTCTTGGACCTTGCGAAGACCGTCGGCGCGCCGGACATCGCCGATTACTTGAGGGCGCTTCAGACGTAACGCCGTGACGGATCCATCAAGACTCACGCCCGAGTTCCGCGCTTACGAACAGGCGCGCGACGCCGTTCTGCGGATCAAGCACGCCTCTGCATCGTCTGGCGGCACGACCGACCCGAGCGCATATTGGACGGAAGAGCTGCAGAACATCGACTACATGATCGAGGCGTCTCCGCTCATCGTCAGCAAGCTCCGGCATCACGCTTTCCACATCACCAATCTGCGGCCGTACGACTATCGTGCGAAGGAAGACGCGCGTCGAGCATCTTTCGACACTCGTCTCCGTGCGCTGCGAGATCTCGGCGGAGACGCGCTGCTCGTGCCAGAGGCTGCGGCGCTCGGTGGCTTCGGGTACGAGATCGACGGTCGCCTTTTCAACGTCGACACCCTGAAGTTTTATGAGGTGCTGATCGGAATGGAGCGGGGTGGTGTCCTGCAGGCCCTGCGGGCGATCGACCGTCCCGTGATTTGCGAGATCGGCGCAGGGTGGGGCGGGTTTGCGTACCAGTTCAAGACGCTCTTCCCTCGATCGTCGTACGTGATTGTGGACTTTCCGGAGCTATTTCTGTTTTCGGCAACGTACCTCAAGGTGTTGTTTCCAGACGCGACGTTCGCGTTCTGTGAGACCCCTGATGCGACGCTGTCCCCTATGCCTGGGGCGGACTTTATCTTCGTGCCACATACGCTGGCGCACCTGGTGACGACACAGCCGCTGGACCTGACGGTCAACATGGTCTCGTTTCAGGAAATGACCGATGCGCAGGTGCGTGCGTATGCGTCGGTACGCGGCCGCGGCCGGCTGTCCGTGGCTCTACAGCCTGAACCGCGATCGCTCGCCGTACAACACTGAGCTCGTCAGCGTCAGTGAGGCGCTCGCCGATCGCTACCGTCTGACGGAGGTGCCCGTGTTAGGCACCGACTACACGAGCGTGTTCAAAAAGCCCGTCAAGGCAGGAGCAGTTGCCGAGCGCTCGGAGTTCAATTACAGGCATCTGGTTGGCCGGCTGGATTCCGTTGGCGCGTCGACGAGTGCAGCCGTGTCTCGACATGGCAACCTCGGCACGGTGACCCGAAACGAAGCGCCGCGGGTCGTGCTCGGCATGACGCTCTACAACAACGCCCGCCATCTGCGAGAGGCGATGGACTCGCTGCTGTCGCAAACGCATCGCGATTTCTCGCTGGTTCTGCTTGACGATGCGTCGGGGGACGAGACCGAGGCGGTGGCGCGCGAGTATGAGGGCCGCGACACGCGCGTCCGTTACTTTCGTCACGAGACGCGCAAAGCCATGGTGGCCACTTGGCTCGAGGTCGTCGGGATTGCTAGGCGAGAGTGTCCGTCGGCCGAATACTTTGCGTGGGTCAGCGACCATGATCGCTGGCATCCACGATGGCTCGAGCGGCTTCTCGCCGAGCTGGATGCCGACGCTTCGGCCGTGCTCGCGTATCCGATTACCCGGCGCGTCGCCCAGGACGGAGGCGAGCTCGACAAAGGCCCGCGGATGTTTGACACGTCTCGGTGTGAGGAGCTCAGCGCTCGATGGAAGCACATGTGCCATGCGGGAGTGGGTGCGGGCGACATGGTGTACGGGTTGATGCGGCTCGACGCCTTGGTGCAGGCCGGAATCTTCCGTCGAGTGCTGCGCCCCGATCGACTACTGGTTGCCGAGCTGACATTGCATGGGCGCTTTCGTCAGGTTCCCGAGGTCCTGTGGTTCAGGCGCGACTCGAACGGAACCAGCGTTGACCGCCAGCGCCACTCGCTTGTCGTGGCTGGCGATGAGCCAAAGTGGTTTGGAGCGCCGCCGTGGTTCCAGCATTCCCTGATCTTGTGGCACGAGTACGCCGGCCCGCATTCGCACGTTCCGATCTCTCGTAGCCGATGGGTGCGGATGCTCCTCCGGTATCAGCTGACGTATGGCTGGAAGCACTTTCGGAAGACCGAGGCCGCCCATTCGATCAATCGCGGAATAGACAACGTGATCTGGAGCAAGAAGATCACAAAGCATCACTTTCATCACGCCGTGTACCACACGCTCGTTGGCGCGAGGGTCGCATGGGGTCGTACGCGACGGGCGGCTCGGCGAGCCGTCTACGAAGCGTTGATGCTGACGCACCGTCTTGGTCTGCGCGGCGGTGGGAAGACGCAGGCACCATGAGTAACGGCCCGTTCGCCCGAACGCTCAGCACGATCCAGCGAGCTCTCCATCGGGTCGTCCACCCACAGCACGCCGAGGAGCAACAGAAGCTCGACCGGATTGCGAAAACTATTGCGACCAGCGCTGATGCCTCGCGTGACCGTCTCGACGTGATGCGCCGGCAGGTCGAGGAGCTCTCCGGACAGGTTTCCGATCTCGCCCTTCAGCGAGACCTGCGAGAGCTGCACAGTCAGGTGGATAAGCTGCGCGACGCATCGTTCCGCCAGCACAGGATGCTTTCTCAAGGACTGCGATTCGCCGCATCGCAGGAGGAGCTCAGAGTCGACGAGCGTCGCATCGGACAGCGCTTGAGGCGCTTGGCCAAGACATCGCAGCCCGTGCTCGTCGGCCCCTGGTCGGGTGAGGTTGGGTTCGAGCTGCTCTATTGGATCCCATTCGTGACGTGGGCGCTCGAGAAGGCCAGAGTCTCGCCAGACAGGATCGTCGTGGTCTCGCGAGGGGGGCCGGCGTCCTGGTACGCGCATCTCGGCGGGCGGTATCTCGACGTTCTTTCTCACGTGACGCCCGCCGAGTTCCGCGCGCGGACCGAGCAACGCAAGAAGCAGCGGACGATGGGGCCCTTCGACCGGGATGTCGTGCGGCGCATGATAGGCGTGGCTGGGCTCGATCGGCCGTTCTTGCTCCATCCGGGTCTGATGTACCGCCTGTTCAACCCTTTCTGGAAACAGACGGTTACGGTGCGACGCATTGAGGACTACACGCGGTACCGACCAGTCGTACGCCCGTTGATTCCCGAGCTCGCCGGCCGCCTTCCGGCCAGTTACGTCGCCGTCCGGTTCTACTTCAGCTCTTGCTTTCCCGACACACCCGAGAACCGCACGTTCGTCGAAACAACGATTCGGGCCCTGGCCGAATCGACAGACGTGGTGATGCTCAACACAGGGTTTCATCTCGACGATCACCGCGACTACGCACCTGGCTGCTCGTCGCGAATCCACGCACTTGATGACGTGATGCCTCCCGAGCGAAACCTGGACGTGCAGACCGCGGTGATTGCCGGAGCCCGCGCGTTTGTCGGCACGTACGGCGGCTACTCCTACCTTGCACCTTTCTGCGGCGTGCCATCGCTTGCGATCTATTCCGTGCGCGACGCGTTCTTCGCACACCACTTGGAGCTGGCCGAGCGTGTGTTCCGCGAGATGAAGGCCGGATCGCTCGTGCCTCTCGACGTGCGTGATACCAGCCTCGTCCGCATGGCGTTGGGCGCGCCATCGATGCTTCGATCGTGAAGATCCTGTTCGCGATGTCGTCTCCGGAGTACCTCCGGTTCTACGATTCGACCGTGGTTGAGCTCGCGCGGCGGGGCCACGATATCGGGATCGCGGTTGGCGCCGTGCGCGACAGCAAGCCCGGAAAGATTGAGGCGATCGCCAGCCTTGGGGCACGTGTGTCATTCGCTGGCGTTATTCCCACGCGCGCCGATCGGTGGACCTCGCTCGTTCGTGCTGTGCGAGGCACGATGGACTTTGTCAGATATCTGCACCCGCGACTGTCTTCCGCGGCGCTTCTGCGTGCGCGCGTCAAGCGCCTCGCGTTGCCGTGGATTCTGAACTCGGTCGATCGTCTAGCGTCGCTTTCCGCAGAAAGAACATCGAAAGTCATGAATGGGCTCGCGGCCGTCGAGCGCGCGATACCGGTCGCGCGATCGTTGCGACGGTTTCTCGATGAGCATGGTCCCGATCTTCTGCTTGTGACGCCGCTCGTCGAACCGGCATCAGATCAGGTGGACCTCGTGAGGGCTGCCAAGGCCCGCGGCGTTCGGGTGGCAACGCTGGTCGCAAGTTGGGACAACTTGACGAACAAGGGTGACCTGCGAATTGCCACTGACCTGATTACCGTTTGGAACGACGCCCAGAAGCGCGAAGCCGTCGAGCTGCACCGCGTGACGCCCGAGAAGGTGGTGGTCACCGGCGCCCCGTCCTTCGACCGGTGGTTCGACCGAACGCCTCATCTCGGCCGAGAGGACTTCTGCCGGCAGGTTGGGTTGCCGACCGCCAAGCCGTTCGTGCTGTTCACGGGATCGTCGATCTTCATTGCCCGAGCCGACGTCGAAACTCCGTTCGTGAGGCGATGGATCGAGGCTTTGCGTTCAAGCGAGGATCCGTTGGTTCGGGGTCTTGCCGTTCTCGTTCGCCCTCATCCCTACAACGGCAAGGCGTGGAATCCGGAGGCGTTGTCCGACCTGGTCGACGTGGCTGTGTGGCCCAGGGGTGGCTATGACCCTGCGGACGAGCGCAATCGCGCCGCGTTCTTCGACTCGATGTATCACGCCGAAGCTGTCGTCGGTATCAACACGAGCGCGATGATTGAAGCGGCGATCGTGGGGCGACCTGTGCTGTCGATCGAAGCGCCTGAGTTCGCGGGAACGCAGGATGGCACGCTCCACTATCGCTACTTGTTGCCCGAGAACGGTGGCTTCCTGCGAATCGCGGCGACCCTCGGCGAGCATGCACGACAACTGAGCACGCTCCTCGGGAGCCGCGACACGACGAAGGCCGAGCTGAGTCGGTTTGTCGAGGCCTTCGTGCGCCCGCATGGCCTGGATCGCCCAGTCACTCCCGTCCTCGCCGACGCCCTCGAGCAGTACGGGCGCTCGCCCTCTCCGGCTCCCGCACGACCAACGATGGCGGCCTATGCTCTTCGCGTCGGGTTGTATCCGCTCGCATGGCTCGCGCCCTTGTTTCCTCCTGAGACCTACCGTCGACATGGGCACCAGCGTTACGTGCGCGAAGGGTGGCAGCAGGTCAACCGCCAGCGGCGCCTTCTGTTCAGGCGCCTCAAGGAGTTTCCCGGCCGCACCGCCGTGCTTGTCCGGAAGCGGGGAAGACGTGCGCTCCGCTTGGCGATCGAGGCGCTCCCTGGCGTGGTGTTGGCACCTGCACGACGAGTCAGGCGAGCCCTTCGCGCGACCAGGTACCACGCGGGCGTCTTCGCTCGCCGCGTGAGAGGCGCACCCACCGAATGAAGGTGCTCTTCGTTGCGCGCCACCATACGTACTTCCGAAACTTCGAGTCGGTGATCCGGACACTCGCATCGCGCGGCCACACGGTGCATCTGGCCGCAGAGCGCGACGAGACACTCGGTGGTTCCGCGCTCGTCGAGCAGCTCGCGCGCGAGTGTCCCCAAGTGACGTTTGGCGAGGCACCTGGCCGCGAACCCGACGAGTGGTCACGCTTGGCCACCAGGCTTCGTCTCGCGTTCGACTACATGCGGTATCTGGAACCAGCGTTTGAGGGCACGCCACGGCTGCGCTCGCGGGCCGCGGAGCGCGCGCCCGAGTTCGCCGTGCGGTTCGGCGCCACTCGATGGAGTCGTGTCCCTCTCGTGCGGTGGATGCTTCGGCGTGTGCTGCGGGCGGCCGAGACGGCGCTGCCGCCCAGCACGTGCGTCGAGGCATTCCTCCGCGAGCAGCAGCCCGACGTGATGCTGATCACGCCGCTCATCGGCGTCGTGAAGTCGCCCCAGCCGGACTACATGCGAGCCTCGCGAGCGCTGCGCGTGCCGGCGGCGCTCTGCGTCTGGAGCTGGGATCACCTCTCCAGCAAGGCTCTCATCCGTGACATGCCCGACCGCGTGTTCGTCTGGAACGACGTCCAACGCCGCGAAGCTGTTCGGCTGCACCGCGTGCCATCCCGACGGGTCGTCGTGACCGGCGCCCAGTGTTTCGACCAATGGTTCCAACGGGAGCCATCACGGACGCGTGAACGTTTCTGCGCGCAGCTTGGGCTGCCCGTTGACCGCCCGTACGTGCTGTATGTCGGGTCGGCCCTTTTCCGGGGTAGTCCATCTGAAGCGGATTTCGTGATGCGTTGGATCGCGCATCTGCGAGCGAGTGCCGATCCGCTCGTGAGCGCAGCTGCCGTGCTCGTTCGGCCTCACCCGCAGCGGATGAGCGAATGGGATGGTGTCAACGTTGGGGCGCTACGAGACGTGGTGCTGTGGGGCGGCAACCCGGTCACCGAATCTGCTCGCGCCGACTACTTCGACTCGCTTGCGCACAGCGCCGTCGTGGTTGGTTTGAACACCAGTGCGTTCCTCGAAGCGGCCATAGCTGGGCGGCCCGTCCTCGCCATTCTGCCTCCAGAATTCCGAGACAGTCAGGAAGGCACGATCCATTTTCACTACCTCACGACCACCGCTGGGGGAGTACTCCGCACGAGTCGTACATTCGAGGAACACGAGGCGCAGCTTCATGATGCGCTGGCGTCGGGAGCGGTCGCGACCAGGTGCGCGGCGTTTCTGTCTGCGTTCATCCGACCGCATGGTCTGGAGGTGGCTGCGACACCGGTGTTCGCCGACGCCGTCGACGCGCTCGCGCACGTATCGCCTCAAGGATTGGCGCGGCCGTCCTGGCTTGCGCGCGTGTCTTTGGGCGCGTTCCGGCGGATGGTCACCTCAGACCGCTACCGCGCGTGGATGATGGACGAGGAAGATCGCCGCGCCTACGCCTGGCGCCAGGAAAGGGCGAAAGCGCGCGCGGCGCACCGACGCGCGGGGCTCGATGCCGATCAGCGTGCCGAAGCAGAGCGTCAGATGCGATCGACCAGGCGGTGAAACTGGGGTCAGATCTTGAATCTTGCGAGAACGCCACGATTCAAGATCTGACCCCGGACTAGAAGTGGAGAACATCGGAATGGCTGAGTCCTTCTTCAAGCGCCTAGCCAGACGAGGCGCAGCACCGCGCGACCTCCAGGCGTCGGTCGACGCTCTTGCGGCGGCCGTCGGTGAGCTGGCCGCGTCTCAACGCAAACAGGCGGCTCAGCTCAAAAAGCTGCACGAGACGCAGAAGGAGCAGGACCACCGCTGGCAGGAAGCCCTCGAACGATGGCAGCAGGCCTCGAACGAGAGTCACCGCCGAGAGCTGCACGAGGTGGTGAGAACGCAAGAGAAGCTTCAGAAGGGTTGGCAGTCCGTCATCGGCTCGCTGCAGGAAAGGCTCAAGACGGAACGGAAGTGGCGTCTGATCTTTTCGCGCCAGGTGGATGCCGTAATGCGGCACCTTCAATTCAGTCGCATGAAGCTCGCGCCGCCGCACGACCTCACGGCCAGGCGCTTCCGCCTCCGGTCGCAGAACGAGGAAGACGGAATCATCCTTGCGCTGCTGGAGCACGCCGGCGTCACCGATCAGCGTTTCGTCGAGATCGGCAGTGGCCGGAGCGGCGGGAACGCCGCCATGCTGGCCTACGAATGTGGATGGAGCGGGCTGATGGTCGACATCGTGCCCAAGGCTATCGACGACCTGCGCGAGCGCTTCGGCCACAATCCAGGCGTTGTGGGTGTCGCTGTTGCTGTGTCGCCCGACAACGTCAACCCGCTGTTGACTGAGCACGGGTTCACTGGAGATGTCGACCTGCTGTCGATCGACATCGACAGCTACGACTACTGGGTGCTGGAGGCGCTCAACGTGTGCCGGCCCCGACTGTTAGTCGTCGAGTACAACGCTGGTTTCGGCTCTCAACGCGCGGTCACAGTGCCTCTCAATCAGTCGCTTGCCGGCGCCCCGAAAGGGTACCGAGGCGCATCGCTCGCTGCGCTCGAGAAGGCGGCGCGAAGAAAAGGCTACCGTCTGGTCGTGTGCGATCCCACTGGCGTCAACGCATTCTTCCTGCGGAACGATGTGGCTCCAGGTGTTCCCGGGCTCACGGTGGCCGAGGGGTTTCGGCCTGCCCTCAGCCGGTGGGATCTGAGCGATGCGCCCATGCCCGAAGACGCTCTGACGTTGGGCGACGCCTATCCGCTCGTCGAGGTGTAGCACTCTGAAGATTCTGTTCATCGCTCGGCACTACTCCTACCTCAGGCTTTTCGAGTCCGTGATCGAGAGCCTCGCGGCCCGCGGTCACGAGATCGCGCTGGCGGCGGATCGTGAGGAGACTCTGGGCGGGCGGCTGATGGTGGAGCGAATCGCCGCGCGGTATCCAAACGTCCGGCTGGCCGATGCGCCTGGACGTCACGCCGGCGCGTGGTCTGAGCTTGCCCGTCGCATACGCTTCGGCCTCGACTCGCTCCGCTTTGTCGACGCGCGGTACGACACGTCACCGCACTTGCGCCGGCGAGCGCGGGAGCGTGCGCCCCGGAGCGTCGTGCGCCTGGCCGAGTCGTCTCTTGGCCGATGGCTCGGAGGTCCGCCGACGATCTCGCGATGGCTTCACGCCCTGGAGCGAGGTCTTCCGACCGTGCCCGCGATCGAACAGTTCATTCGATCGCAGGCGCCCGACATCGTTCTGATCACGCCGCTCGTCGATCTTGGGTCCTCGCAGCTCGATCACTTCGCGGTGACACGGAAGCTCGGCCTACGAACGGTGCTTCCGGTCGGTAGCTGGGATCATTTGTCGAGCAAGGCGGTGCTTCGCACGGCGCCAGAGCGGGTGATCGTGTGGAACGACACGCAGCGGCGCGAAGCACTCGAGTTTCACGCGGTTCCTTCCGATCGCCTCGTCGTGACCGGAGCGCAGTGCTACGACCAATGGTTCGATCGCACACCCGGTATGAGTCAAGACGCGTTTTGTGCGAAGGTCGGGCTGAGGTCCGACAAACCGTTCGTCCTGTACGTGTGCTCATCGCTCTTCCGCGGCACTGCCCATGAACCGGCATTTGCCGAGAGCTGGATCCAGGCAGTGCGCGCGAGCAACGATCCGCGGTTGAGAGACATCGGCATTCTGATTCGGCCACATCCGGCGCGGCTCGACGAATGGAAGAGCGTTGACCTTGCGGGGTATCGCAACGTCGCGTTCTGGGGCGCGCACCCGGTTGACGCAGAGTCGAAGCAGGACTACTTCGATTCGATGTATTACAGCGCCGCAGTGGTCGGTCTCAACACCAGCGCGTTCATCGAGGCGGCGGTCGTTGGGAAGCCTCTGCATACGGTCCTGTTGCCCGAGATCTCGACGGACAACCAGGAAGGGACGCTGCATTTTCACTATCTGCTTGACGTCGGCGGCGGTGTGCTGCGGACTTCGCGGAGTCTCGAGGAGCACGTCGAACGTCTCGCGGAGTCGCTTGCCGGACCCGGCGGTGGCGACCCTCGCGCGGAACGGTTTGTGGAGGGATTTGTGCGTCCGTTCGGACGCCAGGTGCCGGCTACGCCACGGTTTGTCGAGGCGATCGAGCAGGTGGGATCGCTTCCCGCCCCTGTGCCTGAACCGGGCAGGTTTTCCCAAGGGCTCACCTTTCTCGCGCTCTACCCGCTTGCCGCCCTGCTCTCGCTCCACCTCCGCTCGCAACCCTGGCGCAAGCGAACCAAGCACCGGGTGCGGAAGGAGTACAACCGGAGAAAGTTGCTCGTGTTGCGGCGTGTCAAGCAGGTTGTGAGCGACCACCTGATCGCCTCGGGCAAGCGACGAAAGGTGGCCACGCCAGTTGCTGCCTCGTCACTCACGCCAAAGGCTGGCCATCAACGCGATCCCGCGAAGACGCTTGCAGGCGCCGAGTTCCGGGAGGCGAAGGACGCACGCGAGCTGGTGACCGTTCTCGGTCGGAGCGGTCGGACAATCGTGCTCGGGCCATGGCTGTCTGAAACCGGCTTCGAGTTGCTCTACTGGATCCCGTTTCTCGCGTGGGCCAAGGCGTACGGCAACTTCGATCCGGAACGTCTCGTCGTGATTTCACGCGGGGGCGCGGCGTCGTGGTACCGCCACATCACCCTCAACTATGAAGACATCTTTGCGTTCCTCTCGCCCGACGAGTTCCGGGTTGCCAACGAGCGGCGGATCGCCGAGCAGCAGGGTCGGCAGAAACACGTCGAGATCTCGTCGTTCGACCGCCAGATCCTTGCTCACGTTGAGGCGACGCGCGGTCTCAAAGGGGCGGAACTGCTGCATCCCTCACAGATGTATCAGCTCTTCGATCACTTCTGGCTCCAGCGCGCGCCGGTCACACTCGTCGAGGCATTTACCGTGTTCTCGACGATACCCGCGTCACCGCCGACGGGAATCCTGGCCCAGCTCCCCGAACGATATGTCGCGGCAAAGTTTTACGGCAACGCGGCGCTGCCGCCCACGCCCGAGAATCGGGAGTTCGTTGCTGGCTACTTGACCGACCTTGCTCAAAGCGTGGATGTCGTGCTTCTCAACACCGCCCAGCGTTTCGACGATCACCTGGACTTCCCACCGAGCGTGCGCGGGCGGCTCCATACGATCGACCATCTCATGACGCCGGAAACCAACCTGGCCGTGCAGACCGAGGTCATTCGCGGCTCGCGTGGCTTCGTTGGTACCTATGGCGGCTTTTCATACCTTGCCCCGCTATGCGGTGTGAACACGTTGGCCTTCTATTCGCACGCGAGCGGATTTCGGTTTGACCATCTCGAGGTGGCCAAGCGTGTTTTTTCGTCGCTTCGTTGCGGCACGTTCACAGAAGTGGATCTGAGGGCCGCCGACGTCCTGCGTTTGGGCTTCGGCACCGTGCCGTCGTCTGTCGGAGTCGAGCGGTGAACCGCTACGTCGTTACCGCCGGCAATCTCGGCCGATTCGCGGTACGAAGGACGATGGCGCGTGCGCGATGGATGGTCAACGGGACGCGATGGGCAATCAAGTTCAGCCAGAAGAAGGTCAGGAACGTGTGGCACGCCGGGCGCCGCGCGCTGGAGGGCTTGCGGGATCGAGCCATCAACTTCGTCAAGGCGGTCTATCGCTGGTTCCGCAGGCCCATCCGAAGGGTGTCGCGGCGGCATGCGCACCTGCAAGAGCGCTGGGGATTCTACAAGACCGAATGGGGCATCGAACGCGAGATCGAAGCACTGGTGTCGCGGGACCGCCTGCTCATCGCGGGTCCGTGGTTGTCAGAGGTCGGCTTCGAGACGCTCTACTGGATTCCGTTTCTTCACTGGCTGAAGGCGGCGTTTCACATCGACGAGAGCAGGCTGATCGCCGTGTCTCGCGGTGGAGTCGGTTCCTGGTACCAAGGCGTGGCCGGACGTTATGTCGAGATGTGGGATGAGATCGAGCCGGCTGATTTTGCGAGGCGCAACGCGGAACGCGGTGTAGCGAAACAGTACGAGCCATCCACGCTCGACCGCGAGATTCTGGACCGCGTCGCGCGTCGGATTGGAACGAGCGACTTCGACGTGTTGCACCCGGGACTGATGTACCGGTTGTTCATGTTGTATTGGTCGGGGCAGCGGGCGATGGGCTTCGTCGATGCACGCACGAAATTCACCCGCGTGAACGCGCCGGTCATCGTCGATCCGTCATTGCTTCCGGCCGAGTACGTGGCGGTCAAGTTCTACGCTGCGCGTTCCCTGCCGGACACGCCGAGGATTCGCGAACACCTCCGCACCATCGTGTCCACGCTGGCGGAGCGCATTCCGGTCGTGCTCCTCGACACCGGTCTCGTGCTCGAGGACGATCACACCGACTATACGTTCGCCACCCGCAGCCGAGTCATCAGCGCGCGGTCGTGGATGACGCCGCGCAACAATCTCGGGGTGCAAACGCAGATCGTTGCTGGCGCGAAGGCATTCGTCGGCACCTGCGGAAGCATCGCGTGGCTGGCGCCAAGGCTTGGTGTCGATACGTCGGCGTTGTACGTCGATCAGAAGTTCCTGCACGCCCACCTTGCCGTCGCGATGCGGGCCTTTCACAAGCTGGACGCCGGCCGTTTCTCCATTGTCGATCTGCGGGCCGTCGAGCCCATCGGTCTTGGCGCCGGCGTGCTTGCCGACCTCGTTGATTCGAAGGCATGAAGGTCCTCTTCATCGCGCGGCACTTCACGTATTTCCGCAACTTTGAGTCGGTGATCGCGGCGCTCGCCGATCGCGGGCATCGAGTGCACCTGGCCGTGGATCGCGAAGAGGCCCTTGGCGGTCGTGAGATGGTCGATCGGCTTGCGCTCAGGTTTCCGGACCACGTCAGCGTAGGGTTCACGCCGATCCTGCAGTGGGGGCGCTACCGCCGTCTTGCGAACGCTCTTCGGCTCGGGCTCGACTATCTCCGTTACTCCGACCCGCGTTATGAGACAACGCCGCGGATTCGAGAGCGCGCGTACGAGCGGACACCGTTCATGGTGCTGTTGCTTGCTCGACTGCCGTTTCGGGGGGCAGTGACGCGGGCCCTCGAACGTCTCGAGCAGGCGGTGCCACGTCAGGCAGGGATCGACGGGTTCATCGTCGGCGAACGACCGGACGTTCTGCTGATTACACCGCTCATCGAGCTGGGATCGCCGCAGCTCGACTACGTGCGCGCCGCACGAAGCCTTGGAGTTCGCAGCGCGCTCTGTGTCTGGAGTTGGGACCACTTGTCGAGTAAGGCCCTCATTCGCGTCGTCCCCGACGCCGTGATCGTCTGGAACGAGATTCAGCGGGCCGAGGCCGAGCGGTTCCATGGCATTGCGGCCGATCGTGTGATCGTCACCGGCGCGCAGTGCTTCGATCAATGGTTCGATCGTCAGCCGTCGCGCGACCGCGAGTCGTTCTGCAGCCATGTGGGTCTTCCCTCCGATCGGCCCTTTCTGCTCTACGTCTGCTCAGCGCTCTTCAGAAACAGTCCGTCGGAGGCGGGGTTCGTGCGCGATTGGGTCGGCGCTATTAGAAATTCTGCTGATCCGAGTCTGCGTGATCTGCCGATCCTCGTCCGTCCCCATCCGCAGCGAATGGAGGAGTGGCGCTCGCCCTCGGACGTGCTGGCCGGCTGCGGCGATGTCGCGGTGTGGGGTTCGAACCCGATTGATCCGGGCAGCCGCGCCGACTATTTCGACTCGATGTATCACTCGGCGGCGGTCGTGGGCTTGAACACGAGCGCTCTTGTCGAGGCGGCGATCGTCGATCGCCCGGTTTTCACCGTCTTGTTGCCCGCGTTCAGAGACAACCAGGAAGGGACGTTTCACTTTCGTCACCTGCTCAGCGTTGGCGAAGGCTTCCTGAACACCGCGCGCACGCTCGACGAGCATACCCGCCAACTCGCCGCGCTCATGGCACATGGCGAGACGCGCTCGAATCGCGCATTCGTGGAACAGTTCATCCGGCCTCGTGGAGCGCAGGTGGCGGCCACCCCCGTCTTTGTCGATGCGCTCGATCGTTTCGCGAGGGGACCACAGCCACGGCCACAGCCGGCACCGGCGTGGGTGTTGCTGCTGCGCCCGGTGGTGTACGCTCTGGTGCTGGCAGGTCGCATACCTTGGCTCGAGCGGCTCTACTGGAACCCGGTCAAGAGGCACGAGTGGGCGCAGAACGTCCGCGCCATCTGGCACAAGGATGTTCAGCGTCAAGAGAAGCGATTCGATAGGGCGTCGCGCGTCGCAGGCAAGGTGCGGCAGCAGGCGCTTGTGCGTGTCAAGACGGCGGCCAGGAATGCCCTCGACGCGGCGGGATTGACCCGAGACTCGTGACAGCGCTTCCCATTCATCCGGCTCTCGCCGCACTTGGCACAGGGCGATGCCTCATTATCGGTGAGGTGGCGCTGAGCCACGATGGCAGCCTCGGTCTGGCCCACAAGTTCGTGGACGCTATCGCGGACGCCGGAGCCGACGCGGTGAAGTTCCAGACGCACATCGCCGCCGCCGAAAGCACGCCGTCGGAACCCTTCAGGGTGGCATTCACCCGTCAGGACGCCACGCGCTATGAGTACTGGAAGCGTATGGAGTTCTCGGAGGAAGGCTGGCAGGGGATCGCCGATCACTGCCGCGAGAGGAACGTCCTGTTCCTGTCGTCGCCGTTCTCGTTCGAGGCGGTTGACCTGTTGCACCGAATCGGCATGCCCTTGTGGAAGGTCGCCTCGGGCGAGACATCGAATGCTGCGCTGCTGGACCGCGTGATCACGACCCGCGCGCCCGTGCTGCTGTCGACGGGCATGAGCCCATTCGCCGAGATCGATGCAGCCGTCAACCGCGTGAAGGCAGCGGGCGTGCAGGTCGGCGTTTTTCAGTGCACGACCGCCTATCCCTGCCCACCTGAAAAGGTCGGGCTGAACCTCATCCCCGAGTACCGTCGACGCTACAGCTGCTGGGTGGGACTGTCCGACCATTCGGCGACTGTCTATCCGGGCCTTGCCGGTGCGGCGCTCGGGCTGGATATGCTGGAGGTGCACGTAGCCCTCTCGCGCGAGATGTTCGGGCCGGACGTGATCGCATCAGTGACCGCGGCGGAGTTGCGGCAGCTTGTCGAGGGCGTCCGCTTCATCGAGCGGATGCGCGCGAACCCCCTCGACAAAGACGCGTCGGCCCGCGAGACCGAGCCGTTGCGCCGCCTGTTTACTCGCAGCCTCGTGGCGAAGCAGGCACTGTCGGCCGGTACTGTGCTTTCGCGCGATCACCTGCTCATCAAAAAGCCGGGCACCGGTATCTCGCCGGACCGCTTGGACGAGATCGTGGGTAAGCGCCTTGCGCGCGCCGTGGCGGCGGATCAGCTGCTGTCGGCCGAAGACATCGAAGGACTGCCTCGCTAGTGTCAAAACGGAAAATCTGCGTCGTCGTCACCGCTCGCCCGAGCTATTCCCGGATTCGGACCGCCCTTCTCGCCATCAAGCAGCATCCCGAGTTGGAGCTGCAGCTGGTGGTCGCGGCGTCGGCGCTCCTCGACCGATACGGCAATGCCGTGCAATCGATCGAGCGCGACGGTTTCGAAGTCAACGAGCGCGTCTACATGGTGCTCGAGGGCGAGAACCTAGTCACGTCCGCGAAATCAACAGGCATCGGCCTGTCGGAGCTGGCGACGGTGTTCGACAACCGGAAGCCCGACGCGGTCGTCACCGTGGCCGATCGATACGAGACGCTCGCGACGGCGGTGGCGGCCTCCTACATGAACATTCCCGTCGTCCACGTGCAAGGTGGGGAAGTGACCGGTTCGGTTGACGAGAAGGTCAGGCACGCGGTGACCAAGCTTTCGAATCTTCACCTCGTGTCGACGAAGCTGGCGCGCGAGCGCGTGATTCGCCTGGGCGAGCCCGACGACACGGTCGTCGTCACAGGCTGTCCGTCGATTGACATCGCCGCTGAGGTCGCGGCACGCCCCGGTCTCGACTTCGATCCGTTCGAGAAGTACGGCGGCGTCGGTCCCAAGGCGAATCTCTCGAAGGGCTACTTCGTTGTCATGCAGCATCCGGTGACAACCGAATACGAAGAGGCCCGCGCGCAGGTGGACGAGACCTTGTATGCAGTGCGAGAGTTCAAGCTCCCCGTGCTGTGGTTCTGGCCCAACGTGGATGCCGGTTCGGACGGGACGTCGAAGGGCATCCGGATGTTTCGAGAACGGGAGCAGCCGGACAATTTCCACTTGTTCCGCAACATGTCTCCGGAAGATTTTCTGAGGCTGCTGGCGAACTCGACAGCGATTGTGGGTAACTCGAGCGTCGCGATTCGTGAGTGCTCGTTTCTTGGCGTCCCCGCCGTCAACATCGGCTCCCGTCAGCAGGGGCGAGAGCGCGCGACCAATGTGATCGACGTGGATCACGATCGTGCCGCGATCACGGATGCGATACGCGAGCACACTCGTCGAGGCAAGCCGTCTGTCGATCATCTCTACGGGGATGGTCGCGCCGGTGATCGCATCGCGCAGTGTCTTGCCACGGCCCACCTGACGATCGAAAAGCGGCTGACCTACTAGACGACCTCACCAAATGCTCACGACGATTCCTGCAGACCGCAGACAGCGCATCGACGCGCTCGGTTACGACTACGCCTCCCAGCCGCGCGACGCGCTTACGACTTGCAACCTGTGCGGGGCGTCCGCGTTCGTCGTCTTGACGCACCGAGATCGCTATGGCTTTCCAGCGCAGGCGAACGCGTGCAGCCGGTGCGGCCTGGTATTCCTGAATCCTCGTATGACCACACAGGCGTACGGCCGCTTTTACGATGGCGTCTACCGGCCGCTCGTGAGCGCGTTCCACGGACGGTTGATCGATGCACAGACGATTCAAGCCGAGCAGCGTGACTACGCCGCGGACCGCGCCGCTTTTGCGCGCTCCTTCATTGAGGGGGCGAGCCTCAAAACCATGCTCGATATCGGGGGGTCGACTGGAGTCGTCGCCGGCCACTTCGCGAAGGCGTTTGGTCTCAGCGGCACCCTGATCGACCCGGCGCCGCTAGAAGTGGCACAGGCGCGCCAGTTTGCCCTCGAGACGATCACCGGGCTCGTCGAGGAGCACGATTTTGGCGACCGCCGATTCGATGTCGTCCTGATTTGCCAGACCGTCGATCACCTGCTCGATGTCGCCGGCACGCTCAGGCGAGTCCGCGAGCTGCTGACACTGCGCGGTCTTCTGTTTATCGACATCGTCGATTTCCGTGCCGCGTATCTTCGGAACTGGTCTGTCGAAGACGCAACCAAGATCGACCATCCGTATTACCTCACTCAAGAGACGATGGGCGCCTACTTGCGACGCGCCGGGTTCGAGGTTCTACGCTCCGACTACGCAGCTGATCACCTCCACGTGAGCTACATATGCCGGACTACGGAGCCCTCAGCAAGCGCGCTTCCCACTCCCGCGTCTGTTGACGAACTCCTTCGCGAGGTCCGGTTCGTGCAGAACACTCGGCGGTGAATCGCCGCCTAAGCCTTGAGCCCTAAGCCTTGAGCCCTAAGCCCAAGCCTTGAACAACGTTCTCGCCATCGTCCCCGCACGCGGCGGCTCCAAGGGTGTTCCGGGCAAGAACATCCGTCCACTGGCTGGTCGGTCACTGCTCGAGCACACGGCGAAGGCGGCACAGGATTCCGGCGTGATCGATCGCATCGTGCTGAGCACGGATTCGGAGGAGATCGCCAACGCAGGGAGGCGCGCTGGACTGGAGGTGCCCTTCCTGCGCCCCCTGTCACTCGCACAGGACGAGAGTCCAATGCTGCCGGTCGTACAACACGCTGTCGACGAAATCTCCAAGAGCGGTTGGACGCCCGACCTCATCGTCCTCTTGCAGCCGACGTCTCCGCTTCGGACCCCCGACCACATTCGTGCGGCTGTGGCACTGCTGCGCAGTTCGGGTGCCGATTCGGTCGTGACCGTAGTTCCGGTTCCAAGGCATCTGTCGCCCGACTATGTGATGCGCATCGAAGGTGAAGTCCTCAAGCCGTTCCTGCCGGAAGGGGCACGAGTCGCTCGACGTCAGGACGCCAGGCCCGCCTACTCGCGTGACGGCACTGTGTACGCCTTTCGCCGCGACACGCTCGACCGCTTCGGGACGATTTACGGCGACGACTGCCGGCCGCTCATCGTCGATCCTGACGACTCGCTCTCGATCGACTCACCGGCCGATTGGGCGACCGCCGAACGGATCCTTGCCGCGCGAGGCCAGCAATCGAAGTGAGTGTGCTGCGACAGCTCGTGCCTCGTGCCGTCAGGCACGGCGTCAGCGCGCAGGTTGCCCGGGTGCAGGCCGTGCGGCTCGAACGCGATCTCGCGGCGCTCGCCTCCGGAACGGACACGATCGTGGCGGGCCCGTGGCTGGGCGAGGTCGGGTTCGAGCTTCTGTACTGGGTTCCGTTCTTGCGATGGTTCACCGAGCGTTTCAAGGTCGCGCCCGGCCGGATGCTGATTGTGTCGCGAGGCGGCACCGGGACCTGGTATCAGCCATTCGCGGCCGGGTATCGCGAGATCTTCGACTATCTGAGCCCCGAAGAATTTCGCCGACGACATGACGAGCGCGTGACCGCCAATGGCGAGCAGAAGCAAACGAAGGTCTTGGCATTTGAACGCGAGCTCTTGCGCGAACTCACCGAAGACGTTCGCAACCGCACGATGCTCCACCCGTCGACGATGTACGGGTTGTTCAACCCATTCTGGTGGGGACACACCAGCGACTCGTGGGTACATCGGTACGCGCGATATCGAAGACTCGACGCCGACCGAAGTGTCGCGTTCGCTCAGCCATCGGCGCCATATACGGCGGTCAAGTTCTATTTCAACGACTGCTTTCCGGCCACCGACGGCAATCGCGCGTTCGTCCGGCAAGCTTTGCAAAGGCTCCTCGCTCGAGGCCCGGTTGTGTCGCTGACGACGGGGCTGCAACTCGACGACCATGGAGGTTGCGACGCGAATGCGTTGGGTGTGCGACCGCTGCCTTCAGACGTCAGCCCGCGCGACAACTTGTCATTGCAGACGACGATCGTTGCAGGGGCTTCGGCGTTTGTTGGAACATACGGCGGCTTCTCGTACCTGGCACCGTTTCTCGGCGTACGTTCGACCGCCTACTACAGCGATCCCGACGGCTTCTCGCAACGACACCTGCTCATGGCGCGCTCCGCACTGCAGACGATCGGCGCGGGCGCTCTTCTCGACGTGCAACCAACATCCACCTAGACGTCTAACTTGCACTCTTGCCATACACCTACGACTTCACCTTTGCCCTTTGCCCTTTGCCCTTTGCCCTTTGCCCTTTGCCCTTTCCCCCTTTCCCCCTTGCCCCTTGATCTGACATGACTCTTCAGCACATTCTCGTCACCGGCGGCGCCGGCTATATCGGCTCGCACCTTGTAGACGCTCTCATCGCGCGCGAGTACCACGTGACCGTGCTCGACAACCTCGAGCCACAGGTTCACCGTTCGGGCACGTGGCCGTCCTACGCCAATCCCAAAGCGCAGTACGTACGTGGCGACGTACGCGACCGCGCCGTGTTCGAACCCCTGGTCTTGGCGTCGGACGCTGTCGTCCACTTTGGTGCGGCCGTGAGCATTGGGCAGAGCATGTATCAGATCGATCGCTACGTGGACGTGAACTCGCGCGGCACCGCGCTGCTGCTCGACATTCTTGTGAACGCCAAGCATCACGTTCGAAAAGTGCTCGTCGCATCATCTATTGGCGTCTACGGTGAAGGTGCGTACACATGTCGGACGCACGGCGCGGTCGCGCCTTCCATTCGTTCTGAGGCGCAGCTCGCCTCGCGTGACTGGGAGCAGCGCTGCCCGGTGTGCAACGAACACGTGGCCTCGGTCCCGACACCTGAAGGCAAACCCCTCTATCGCGACAACATCTACTCGATGACGAAGTACCACCAGGAGGAAATGGTGCTGCTCATCGGGAAGACCTATGGCATTCCGGCGGTCGCGCCTCGTTTTTTCAATGTGTACGGTCCGCGTCAAAGCCTGAGCAACCCTTACGCTGGTGTGGCCGCGATCTGGTTGAGCAGGCTGCTCAACGACAAGCAGCCCGTGGTGTTCGAGGACGGCGGGCAGCTTCGAGACTTCGTTTCCATACACGACGTCGTGGATTGTCTGGTGCTGATGCTCGAGACCTCGGGGGCGGATTTCCTGCCGGTGAACGTCGGGTCAGGAGAGACTGTCACGATTCTCGAGATCGCCCAGACGCTCAACCGCATTCTCGGCAAGTCTATCGAGCCCTCGATCACCCAAGCGGGACGCAAATTCGACATCCGGCACAATACCGCCGACATCGCACGAGCGACGAACACGCTTGGCTTCCGTCCCAAGGTCACACTCGACCAGGGCTTTGCGGAGCTGGTCGAGTGGGCAAAGACGACGCCCGATGTCGCCACCGATTTCTTCGACAACGCGCTCGAAGAGCTGAATCAGAAAGGTTTGCTGGTCAAGTCGTGATAGTCAGTTTCGACCAGCTGCCGGCCTACCGCGGCGTCGTGGCGATGGTTGACGGCGCCTTCGACCCGTTGCACCGCGGGCACATCGAGTACTTTCGAGCCGCCTTCGAGCTCGGTGCTCCGCTTCTCTGCAACGTCGCGTCGGACCGGTACGTCCGTTCGAAGCATCCGCCGCTCCTTCCCGAGGACCAGCGAGCCGCAGTCGTCGACGCGATCCGCTACATCGCCTACACCCATGTCAATCAGTTCGACACCGAGACCGTTCTTCGCGAGCTGCGTCCGCGCTTCTACGTGAAGGGGCGCGACTGGGATGGCCGTTTGCCTTCCGAGCAGGTCGCCATTTGCGGCGAGCACGGAATCGAAATCGTGTATCTCGATACCGTGCTGGACTCGTCGAGTCGGATTCTTCAACAGTTCGCCCTGGAGCAGCGAAGCCACCAATGACGATCACCGAATTCGAAACGCGCGTGCTCGAACAAAAGCCAGTCGCGTCCGGACACTACGATTCTGAGTACTTCACAGGCGATTGGCGCGACGAGGGCAATAACTACTCTCTCGAGACGCGCCGGCGGATCGAGGCCCAGAACCCATCGCTCATCCGAGACGTGTTTCAGCCGACACGGGCCCTCGATCTTGGTTGTGGACCGGGTGCGCTCATGCACCTTCTTTGGGAGCTGGGCGTCAACGTCGAGGGTATCGACTTCGCGGAGAGCAGTCGGCAGATCGCGACGCCGGAAGTTCGAGACCGCATCGCCATCGGACAGGTGACGGATCCGAGGCTGAAGCCAGAGAACGCGTACGACCTGGTGATCTGCCGCGAAGTCCTTGAACACCTGACGGTCCTTCAGGTGCGGGAGGCCGTGGCCAACATGGCGCGAATGACGTCGAAGTTCATCTATGTGACCACGCGGTTCCACCCGAACCCGGCGAGCCTGCTGGATTTCACCACGCAGTTCGACGTCGATCCGTCGCACATCACGCTGCTCAACAAGGACATGCTGCGGCTCATGTTCGTGCTCGAAGGCTGCCGGTCGCGCCCGGATCTCGAGGATCGAATGGACTGGGGCAAGAAGGGCCGCGTGCTCGTGTTGGAAAAGCGCCCGCACGAATGACCTCCGCTGTTCCGGTCGCGGCCCAACGCTGGACGTGGTTTGGCTACGCGTATGCCGGGCTTGTCGTCGTTGCCCTTGGCTATTTTCTGCTCGACCTTCCGATTCAGGTTACCGACAGCTACGGCAATCTGGTCCAGGCAGCGGATGGAACACTGGGCTCACTGGTTTACCGGCAGTTCTATTCGCACGCGTATCTGCGGCCGCTTCTCTGGGCGCACATTCGCGTGGTGTACGACTTGTCAGGTGGGCACTACTTCGAATGGTTCCGAGGGTGGCACGTTGCTCAAGTGACACTGTTGGCCGTGCTGTTTGTCCGTCTGCTCCGACCGCGGAGTTTCTCCGAGGCTGCGGTAGTCCCACTCGGGCTGGCGGGGCTGATTGGCATTCATACATTCAGGGGTACTGTGGTCGAGGCGTTCCCGATCAACACCTTCATGACCATCCTCTTGTGCTGCTTTCTCGCCGCGGATCTGGCGCTCGGACCACCACGCTGGTGGAGCGATGTGGCGGCGGCCGTCCTCTTGGTGTTTGCTGCGCTCACGGTCGAAACGGGATTGCTCGTCGTGGTCGTCTTCGTCGCCGCCTTTCTGGCGGGCGCGCCCGGTGTGTCGAGGCGTGGAATTGCCGTACTCGTCTTGCTAGTTGCCGCCTACTTCGTCTTGCGATTCGTCGTCCTCGACGTCGGCGCACCCGGGCTCGACGAACGAAGCTCCGGGTTCGGGTTTTCGACCCGCGAACCGCGAGAGCTCGCCGAGATGTTCGGCGCGAGGCCGGTCCTGTTCTACGGCTATAACGTCCTGTCGTCGCTTCTGTCGGTGCTGTTGTCGGAGCCGCGCGGGGGCATCTTCGTCGTAACACGAGACCTTCTGCGTGGCGAACCCTCGGTCGCCGGTGTGGTAAACGTCATTGCCTCGTCCATTGGAACCCTGCTAATTGGCGGCTACTTCTGGCATCGCCGGGCCGAATGGTTCGCGCGGCGGTTCAGTCGCGGAGACCAGCTCGTCATCATCTTTGTGGCCGTGGCGCTTGCGAACGCCTCGATCGGCTACGCCTACACGAAGGACGTGATCATGAGCCCGGCGGGTGCGTTTTTCGCTGTGGCCATGACCGTTGCGACGCAGCGTTTCCTCGGGTCGGCCTCGATCACGACCCCGATGCGGAAAGCGGCTGCCGCAGTGCTACTGCTCGCGCTGTCAGCGACGTGGACGTTTCGGGCCGTTGGGACACACGTGGCACTGCGGGAGACTGCACCGGCCGTGCGCGACGAATGGGTGTACGTGGACGCCTGGCTCGAAGACCAGCATCTGGTTCCAAGTCGCCCCTTTGAGGTCGAGCTCAAGCGTCATCTGCAAGACGACGCGATCTGGAAGCATCCCGCGCGTACCGCCGTTACGGGTGATTGGGTGGAGTGGTTTGCCGAGGAGTGACGCCGGCCTGTCGATGGCGCTGGCCTTGGCCGTTGCAGGACCAGTGTGTGCGGCAACGATGATGGTTGTCGTGTTTTCCGCGTCGGAACTTTTCGGTTACACCCTCTGGTCGTACGGTCCAACCGTGAACCTGGCAGAAGCCGCGGCGCTCGGAAGTGCCTCCGAGGTTGTGCGTCGCCTTGACGCTGGCGAGAATCCGGCCAGATTGGTGGCCGTCAGGCCGTTCGCGATTTCATCATCCGTGACTCGTGTCACGGCGCTCGAGGCCGCCGTGTGGAGTCGCTCGGCCGAGCTCATGCAGTTGCTCGATCGAACCGGTGCCATCGCCGATGGCGAGACCCGCGAACATCTGTCATGTTTGGCGAAGGATCTTCGCGTCGAGGAGATCGTCGAATACCTTTCGCCCAAGGGCCCCTCGCAATGTGTTCCCGAGCAGGCGCTCAAGGTCGTGGTCGCGCGTTCTCTGGAACCGAAGTCGTGAAACTCTAACCTCCGAATGAGCGGATTCGACGCCGTTCGCAATTTCGGGCTGAAGGCCACTCGGCGCTTGAAGTTGGCCCACAGGCCGATCGTGCGCATGATGCGACGGGAGGCTCGCGCCCAAGAACAACGCGGTTTCCGGCGCGACGCTGCGGACGTCGACCACGAGATCGCGCGTCTGGCCGCAGGAACGGGGCCGATTATCGCCGGCCCCTGGCTCGCTGAAGTCGGCTACGAAGTTCTGTACTGGATTCCGTTTCTCCGGTGGTTCCAAGACGCGTACGGCGTACGGCGAGACCGGTTGGTCGTCGTGTCGAGAGGGGGAATGGAGGCTGCGTACGGCGATCTGGCCGGCTCCTACGTCGACATCTTCGACGTGTTGACGGCCGAAGCCCTCGCCGAGCGCAACGCTCAGCGGCAGGTCGAAATCGAAGGTGGAGGGCAAAAGCAGTCCGCCACGAGTGTCTTTGACCTCGAGATCCTCGCCGCCGCTCGTTCGCGGCTTGGCCTGTCGCACGCCTCGGTCTGTCACCCGTCGTTGATGTTCCGGCTGTTTCGGCACGTCTGGCACGGGCATCTGCCAATCGACCACTTATGGCGACGAACCCGCTATATTGCGGTCGAGCGGGCCGCCCTCTCGTCAGTCAGAACGACGCCGAGGTCTGGCGGTCAGTCATACGGGCTTCCGGGCGACTTCATTTGCGCCAAGTTGTACGCGGGGCCGGCGCTGACGACGAGTGATGCGACCACGGAGAGCGTGCGCGCGCTGGTAGCGCAGGCAGCCTCCATTGCCCCGGTCGTGCTGCTCGAGGCTGACCTTGGGATCGATGAGCATCGCGACTTCGATCTCAGCGGCTTACCTGGTGTGACGAGCGCACGTGGGCTTCTGACTGCGCGGACCAATCTCGGCGTGCAGATGGACTTGATTGCACGGTCGCGCTTCTTTCTCGGCACATGCGGTGGCCTCGCGTGGCTGGCCCCGTTCCTCGGAGTGCCGACCGTTGCTGTGTACGACAACGACCGTCTGCTCACCCAGCACCTGCTTGTCGCTCGGCATGCGGGAACGATGAGCGGCGCCGCGGAGTTCGCGCCGCTGGATCTTCGCGGGCTCGCGCGCCTCAGCCCGGCTGTGAAGTGAACGGAGAGTACGGAGGAAACGGGATCACACGGAGGAACGAAGGAACGGAGGATCTTTTTAGTGGAATTTGATCCTCCGTTCCTCCGTTGCTCCGTGTGATCCCGTTCCCTCCGTCCCCTCCGTTCACTCCACCATGACGAAACTAACCTAGAATGAGCAGGTTTCCACACTCGACACTGGATGCACCGTGCCCATCGCGTCTGACGTAATCCTCGAAGAAGGAGTGGTGATCTTTCACCCCGACCTGGTCAATCTCTACGGCTGCCGCGTCGGCGCCGCAACCAAGGTCGGCGCGTTCGTCGAGATCCAGAAGGGTGCACTGATCGGCCGGCGATGCAAGATCTCCTCGCATACCTTCGTGTGCGAAGGCGTCACGATCGAGGATGACGTGTTTGTCGGGCACGGGGTGATGTTCATCAACGACCGGTATCCACGTGCGACGACGGATGGACGGCTCCAAACAGAATCCGACTGGGCCGTCATCCCCACGAAAGTCTGTCGCGGTGCATCGATCGGCAGCGGAGCCACTATTCTCTGTGGCCTGACAATCGGAGAAGGCGCTCTCATCGGTGCCGGAGCCGTCGTGACCAGTGACGTTGCCCCCAACGCCACCGTTGCCGGCGTGCCTGCAAGAGTTCTGGCTCGAACTTCCGGAGGAGCTCTGCACGCATGATCGGGATTGGTGTCATCGGCTACGGATACTGGGGTCCAAATCTCGTTCGCAATTTCGCGGACTACGCCGACTCCACAGTGCGCGCGGTGTGCGACCTTCGTCAGGCGAGGTTGGCGCAGGTTGAGCGCCGTTATCCAGGCGTCACGGTCACGACAGTCCCTGCCGACTTGATCAACGATCCCGCGGTCGACGCCGTGGTCATCGCCACGCCGGTTCAGTATCACTTTGAGCTGGCGCTGGCTGCGCTGCGGGCCGGCAAACACGTCTTGGTTGAAAAGCCCATGACCTCGACCAGCGACCAGGCGAGTCAGCTGATGGACGAGGCCGCTGCCCGTGGACGCACGCTCATGGTGGACCACACATTCGTGTATACGGGTGCGGTTCGAAAGATGCGTGAGCTCACTGACGCGGGCGAGCTTGGCGAGATCTACTACTACGATTCTGTTCGCATCAATCTCGGGCTGTTTCAGCACGACGTCAACGTGCTCTGGGACCTCGCCGTCCACGATCTCTCGATCATGGACTACGTTCTGAGGCAACAGCCCGTAGCCGTGTCGGCCACCGGGCTCGCTCACTTGAAGGGCGCACCCGAGAACATCGCGTACATGACGATGTTCTTCGAGAGCAGCCTCATCGCACACGTCCACGTGAACTGGCTCGCGCCCGTCAAGGTGCGGCGAACGCTTCTCGGCGGCAGCCGGCGAATGGTGATGTTCGATGATCTCGAGACGAGCGAGAAGATCAAGGTGTACGACCGCGGCATCTCGCTCAATCCGAGCCCGCAAAACGTGTATCAGATGCTCATCGGCTACCGAACGGGCGATATGTGGGCCCCTCAGCTCACCGTTACCGAAGCGCTCAACGTCGAGGTTGCCCATTTCGTCGAGTGCGTCGAGAAGAACCAGCGGCCTGTCACCGACGGAGAAGCAGGGTTGCGCGTGGTCCGCCTGCTCGAAGCGGCCACTGAGTCCATGGCCCATCAGGGTCGCCTTGTCAGCCTAGACAGTACCGTTCGCACATGATTCCATTCGTCGACCTACAAGCGCAGTACCGATCCATCAAACCCGAGATCGACGCCGCAATCTCGAGAGTCCTCGAGAACGCGCAGTTCATCCTCGGTCCAGCCGTCGCGTCGTTCGAGAAGGATTTCGCTTCCTTCTGTCACACGACTGAAGCCATCGGCGTCAACAGCGGCACGAGCGCGCTACATCTGTCTCTCCTGGCCGCCGGCGTTGGGCCGGGTGACGAAGTCATCACGGTGCCCTTTACCTTCGTCGCGACAGTTGCGGCGATCGAGTATGCCGGCGCGAAGCCGGTGCTCGTCGATGTGGAGCCCGACTACTGGACGATGGATCCGGTCAAGCTCGAGGCGGCCATCACCTCACGGACGAGGGCCATCGTCCCTGTGCACCTATTCGGGCAGCCGGCCGACATGGACCCTATTCTCGCCATCGCGAGGAAGCATGGGCTCGTCGTGATCGAAGACGCCTGTCAATCACACGGGTCCGAGTATCACGGCCGCCGATGTGGGTCGATGGGGCAGCTGGGGTGTTTCAGCTTCTACCCGGGCAAGAACCTCGGTGCCTATGGAGAAGGCGGGGCCGTCGTGACCAACGATACGGCGATGGCTGCCAAGATCCGCCTGTTGCGTGCATGGGGTGAGGAGGTTCGCTACGAACACAAGTACCGCGCCTTCAACTACCGCATGGATGGTGTGCAGGGCGCGGTCCTCGGCGTGAAGCTGCGGCATCTGGAGGCTTGGACGGAGGCGCGGCGGCGCCATGCCGTCGAGTACACCCGCCGGTTGGAGGGTACCGTGGCTCGCGCACCACGCGAACGCAGCGGGGCCCGTCATGTGTATCACCTGTACGTCTACGACTGCCGCAACGGGACATGTGGCGCGCCCGTCTCACGGACGCTGGTGTGCAAACGGGCGTGCACTATCCCATTCCTGTCCACCTTCAGCCCGCGTACCGCGATCTCGGGTACTCGGCTGGCGATTTTCCAGTATCGGAGCGGGCCGGCGGCGAAGTCCTGTCGCTGCCAATGTTTCCCGAGTTGACCGACGAGCAGATCGATTCGATAGCGGGTCTGTTGCGCGCGGGCGTGCCCGCCGGCTCAGGTGCCTGACTCCATGGGACATTCGCCGGGCGAACGCATCGTGCCCGCCGTGCACGGCCGGCAGTCCGTCCAACCGGACCCAGCGTCGGAGTTGGAGCTGGCCGAGCGTCTCCGGCGCGAGCATTCGCGTGCCGAGCTGCTCGATCTCGCGTCGAGACACGCCCACGGCGACAACGACGATGATGCGCGCATGAGGCGCGCCACGTGGCGTGCCCTGGCCAAGCGATTTGGCAGCGGAGTGCGGATTGGTCGGGGCGCAATCGCGAAGCATCCCGAGACGTTCGAGATTGGCGACGGCGTGGTGGTCGGCGAGCAAACATTCATCCAAGGCCGTTTCGATGGCCGGTGTGTGATTGGTGACCACGTGTGGCTGGGGCCACAGAGCTATTTCGACGCGCGAGACTTGGTGATCGAGGAATACGTTGGCTGGGGACCTGGCGCCAAAGTGCTCGGATCGCAGCACACGGGGTTGCCCAGCGACGTGCCGCTCATTCAAACCGACTTGCGCATCGAGCCGGTGCGTATCTGCGCCTGGTCCGACATCGGTGTCAATGCCGTGATCCTGCCCGGAGTGACCGTGGGCAAGGGTGCCATTGTCGGCGCGGGCGCCGTGGTCATTAACGACGTGCCGGCATTTGCGATCGCCGCAGGCGTGCCTGCGCGATTCGTCCGGTGGCGAGAGGGCCACGAAGGGCCCCAGGGTGTCAATGGTTAGAAAGCGATCGACCGCAGTCGTCACGGGCGGTGCCGGGTTCATCGGCTCGGAGCTCGTACGGCAGCTCGCCTCGAGCGGTCAACGGGTCGTCATCGTCGACAATCTCATCAACGGCAAGCGGGAGAATGTCGAGGATGTGCTGTCGGAATCTGTCTCCCTCCTGACCTCGGACGTGCGTGAGCCCGGACTGCTAGATTCCTATCTACGCGACGCGTCAGTGGTCTACCACCTTGCGTGCTTGGGCGTGCGGCACTCCGTGCACTCGCCGCACGAGAACCACGAGGTCAACGCCACGGCCACCTTGCGACTGCTCGCCGCATGCCGAGCGGCAGGCGTGGCGCGGTTCGTCTACGTGTCGAGCTCCGAGGTCTATGGCACGGCGAAGTGGGCCCCGATGACCGAGGAACATCCCACGTTTCCGAACACCGTCTACGGCGCGTCGAAGCTGGCAGGGGAGTGCTATGCGCGCGCCTACTACTGCACGTACGGTTACCCGACCGTCGTCGTGCGGCCGTTCAATACCTATGGCCCACGGTCGCATCATGAAGGTGACAGCGGGGAGGTCATCCCCAAGTTCCTCCTCCGGTGCCTGGCGGGCCGACCGATGGTGGTTTTCGGTGACGGGACGCAAACGCGCGACTTCACGTACGTCAGCGATACGGCGGCCGGAATCCTCTTGGCCGGCGAACACCCGGAAGTGGTCGGCGAGACGATCAATCTGGGAAGTGGCTCAGAGGTGACCATCACCGACCTCGCGGCTCACGTCAGAACCGTTGTCGAGAAGCCCGATGCGGCTGTTCAACACGATGTCCAGCGGCCCGGCGACGTGCTCCGTCTCTGCGCTGACATGACGCACGCGCGAGCATTGTTGAACTATCAACCGCATGTAGGCCTCGACGAGGGCCTTCGCCGCTTATTGGCGTGGTACCGATCGCAACCGGCGACGCCAGAACAGATGTTGGAGCAGGAGATCGTGCACAACTGGTCACCCGTTTCTGGCGCTCCGTAGGGCAGAGCCCGACGCATTGATCCAACGCGGAACGACTCCTACCGTGCGCTCGAGGCTGATGGTCAATGCTGCGCTCGCACTGTTGGCCGTGATGCTGCTCCTCTTCATGCGCCAGATGAGTCGAGAGATCCCCGTGAACGAGGGGGTCGGCTGGGACGGCGCCGACTATGCGGCAATCCTGAGGGGCGATTACAGCACGGCGACGGCCAACACGGCGCTCCGACCGCTGATCGTGTTCGCCAATCGTCCTGCCTACATCGTGTTCGGAAGTGCGATTCGCGCGTTCCGTGTGATGAACCTTTTGTACATCGCGGTGCTCTGCTTCTCGCTCTGCGGGCTCTTCGATCGATACAACCAAGATCAGCGGTTGAAGGTACTGCTCGTCTTCAACCTGTTTCTCTGCGTCGCCGTCGTCAAGTTCGTGGCGTTCTACCCGATTCTCGTCGACGTTGGCGCGTACGCCATCATGACCATCGGTCTGTATGCGATCGTGACCGAGCGGCGGCTGCTCGCTGCCTTGGCGACGGTCGCTTCAGTGCTTGCACGTGAGTTCGGTATCGCCATTGTGGCGTTTGGCGTCGTCCGTGACTTACGCCGCCGTGTACCACCACGAGTCGTATTCGCGACGTATGCTCCGGCCGTTGTCGCGCTTCTCGTCCTGCGCGCACTTGTCGCGCGAGCGTGGGCGGGTGAAGAGGGGGCCGTGACCTTGTCAGGGCTGATTACGAACCTGGGGCTCTGGCGGGATCCCGTCTTTGTCAGCTTCTTTCTCTATTTCGCCGTCACCGTCTTCGGCGGCGTCAGCCTGTTTGTTGTCGCGCGGGCCGGCTTGGCTGCTCGTCACCTGATCAGCGAACCGGAATGGGCGGCGTTCAGCGCGATGATCGTCGCGGCGGCTGTCGCGGGCGACGCCGACATCTGGCGGTACCTCGCGTACCTGCTTCCGGCTGTCGTCGTCCTGTTCGCCATCTGCGGCCTGGACATCGGTGCGGCAAACCGGTTCGCGATCGTGGGGACCTTGGTGTGTGTGACGACAGTCGTGACGCAGAGGCCGCTCCAGCAGATGGACCTCCCCTCGTACTTCCGCGACTGGTTTCCGTACTACATTCAAAAAGGGGCTGTGCCGTCTGAATCAATCCTTCCGTTGTGGCCATTGTGGGCGTGGCGACTCATGACTACCGTCGGCCTACTCTGGCTGACGACCGCCTGCATTGCTTCAGGTGTCACGACTATTGGAGCCGCCCGTCAGCCCGGTACACGATGAGCGACACACGCACGCACATCCCGATTGCCCGTCCCTGGCTCGACGAGCGGGACGCCGAGGCCGCGCGGCGCGCCATTCTCTCGGGATGGGTCACACAGGGCCCCGAAGTCGAAGCGTTCGAGCGCGAGTTCGCCGCTGCGGTGGGGGCTTCACATGCGTGCGCGGTCTCGAGCTGCACGACCGCGTTACATCTGGCACTCCTCGCCGTTGGCGTTGGTCGCGGCGACGAAGTGCTGACCGTGAGCCATTCATTCATCGCGACCGCCAATGCCGTGAGGTACTGCGACGCCGTCCCTGTTTTCGTGGATGTCACGCTCGACACGTTCAACATGGACCCCACGCAGGTGGAGCGCGCGATCAGCGAGCGCACGAAAGCGCTGCTCGTGGTCCACCAGCTGGGCATGCCATGTGACCTGGCCGCCCTCATCGACATCGCCGTTCGCAAGGGCATTCCCGTAGTCGAAGACGCTGCTTGCGCGATTGGAAGCGAAATCCGATGGCAGGGACGCTGGGAGCGCATTGGCCGGCCGCACGGAGACGTTGCGTGCTTTTCGTTCCATCCCCGGAAGCTGTTGTCGACTGGTGACGGCGGCATGTTGACCACACGCCGCGCCGAGCTGGACGTCAAGTTCCGGCTGCTTCGTCAGCACGGGATGAGCGTGCCCGATACAGTTCGTCATGCGTCGCCGGACGTCGTGTTCGAAGCGTATCCGGTGCTCGGGTTCAACTACAGGATGACCGATATTCAAGCGGCGATTGGACGCGAGCAGCTGTCTCGCCTGCCGGCCATTGTGTCGCGTCGGCGCGAACTGGCGGCGCGTTACGCCGAGCAGCTTTGTCACATACCAGACGTCATGGTGCCGTCGGAGCCAGACTGGGCGCGCAGCAACTGGCAGAGTTACGCCGTTCGCCTGGCGCCTCGGCTGGATCAGCGGCGCGTGATGCAGCGAATGCTGGACGAGGGTGTGTCGACACGTCGCGGGGCCATGAACGTGCATCGCGAACAGGCGTACCCTCCGAGCTCGGTCCGCATAGCGGCCGACGGTCTCGCGCGCAGCGAGCAAGCGCAAGACACGACGGTCGTACTGCCGATGTATCACCAAATGACGTCCGCAGAGCAAGACAGGGTGATCGCGTCACTCGCGCGCGCGGTCGAAGGCTGAGCACTCAATGCTCTCGATTCTGACGCCCGCGTTCAACGAGTCAGCCAATCTCGAGGCTCTCCACGTGCGCATCGTAGAGACGATGGCGCGGCTCGGGGGCGAGTGGGAATGGCTGATCGTTGACGATCACTCTCACGATGACACCTTTGCCGTCATCGAGAAGCTCGCGCTGGGAGATCCGCGTGTGCGAGGGATTCGGCTCGCGAGGAATTCCGGCTCGCACATCGCCATTACCTGCGGCCTGCACCATGTTCATGGCGATGCTGCGGTGATGATGGCGGCCGACCTGCAGGACCCGCCCGAGACGCTGGGCGCGATGCTCGAGCGCTGGCGCGCGGGAGCGCAAGTCGTATGGGCAGCGCGGCGTCAACGGCCCGGCGACCGTTCTCACGCAGGGTTTGCGGCCGTCTACTACTGGATCATGCGACGCGTCGTCGGAATGACAGATATGCCAGCGCGGGGCGCCGATTTCTTTCTGGTCGATCGCGTGGTGATCGACGCATTCAAGCGCTTCGACGAGCGCAACGTCAGCGTGTTGGCGCTCATCACGTGGCTGGGTTTTCGCCAGGCGCATGTCGAATACGACAAGCAGCCGCGGGCTGCGGGTCAATCCGGATGGACCATACGGCGAAAGATGACGTTGGTCATCGACTCGGTGACCGCGTTCTCGGACGCGCCGATTCGGCTCTGCACGTATGTCGGGATTGCGCTTGTTGCTGTCGGGGTCTTACTCGGAGCCTTTGCGCTGATTCCGGCAGGGCCCTTGAGTCTTGGCACCGCCCTGCTCGCCGCGATGATGGGCTTGGCCGGGTTGCAGCTCATTGCCCTCGGAATCGTCGGTGAATATGTCTGGCGCGCGCTCGACGAGGCCCGAGGCCGTCCCGCCTATCTAATTGAAGCGCTCACCGGCCAACGAGCCGTGGCTCGCAGGTGAAGCCATCGGAATTTGCGCGTTTTGTATCCGGCCGACGCGTATTCGTCCTGCTGGTGGCCTCGCTTGTGTTCGCCCTCGTGTCGCTGTATCGCTTCAATACCTTGGGAGGGGCGCTGGCCGGCTTCGACAACGATCATTTTCTGCACTTCGCATATGCAAAGCAGGTGCAGGCCGGTGAGCAGCCGCTTCGCGACTTCCTCGACGCCGGCTTGCAAGGGGCCCGCCCGTCGCTGACCTACGAGCTCTCAGCCGCAGCACAGCACTACGGAGGCAACAATCTCCGATCCGAAGCATGGCTGACAGTGGCGGGTGTGGCCATGGGCGCAGCGGTGGCTTTCCTGGCCGGAAGCAGTATCGCGCCGTGGCCCTGGGCGCTCGTGACAGCAATGCTCTCGGCGCTCGTTTCGCCGAAGCTGTACGGCTACCCGAAAGTACTCCTTCTGGCCCTGGCTTCAATGCTCATCGTGCGTTACACCGCGGCCCCGACGTGGCGTCGTGTCGGGCTGATGGCCGTCTGCACCGCGGTCGCATTTCTGTTCCGTCACGACTACGCTGTGTACTGCGCCGTTGGCTTCGTGGCGGCGATCAGCCTTGCCAATCTGGGAGCGTGGAGGCGGAGCGGATTGCGCGTTGCCGCGTATGTGATCGGCACGGTCATCTTGCTCGGTCCCTCGCTCTGGTGGATCCAACGGTACACCGGCCTCGTCGAGTACATGCGCAATGCGCTCGAGATGAGCCAGCACGAGTCCTACCTCACACGTCTCAACTGGCCGCTGGCAGACTTGACGGGCGCGGATTCGGTACCCGCCTTGCTTGCGCGTGAAGAGAACACACAGGCGTGGCTTTACTACCTGTTCCTGGCCCTGCCGATCGCGGCCATCGCGATTGGGGTTGTGCACCGGGGTCGCCGAGTACCTGACACGGCCGGACGCAACGCCGCCCTCATCGCCCTCGGCCTCATGACGCTTGTGTTGTCTCGATTCTTCCTAAGAGCCAGCCTCGAAGCCAGATTTGGCGACATGGCGCCGCCTGTTGCGGTGACCGCCGCGGTGCTCCTGGCCACAGCCACCGCCCGTCGCGGCAGCCGCCTGTTGCCCTGGCTTGCGCGCGCAACCGCGGCGGTGACCGTGCTGATCGTGACGCTGTCGTGCGTCTGGGTGCTCCAGAGCGTGCGGAGCGAGCTCTTCGTCTCGAAGCTCTTGTCAGGGCCCACGGCGATAGCACAGCGGGCCAGTCAGGTCTCTCAGGAGCTCGCCGGAATGCCGACGACTCTCAGAGTCAGCGGCCCGACCGACCGTATGGAGGCGGCACGATATCTTCACGACTGCACGCGTCCGACCGACCGTGTGCTCGTTGTGGCGTACACGCCAGAGGTGCTGGCTTTCGCGGAGCGGCTCTTCGCCGGGGACCGCGCCACCTTTGTGCATGGGTTCTACGCGGACGAGCGTTACACGCGGCGAGCCATCGAAAGCCTTGCACGTGAGTCGGTCCCGATCGTTCTTGCCGAATCGTCTCCGCAATACGAGGAGAACCCGCTGCTCGCCAACTATTTGCGCTCACGATACGTCGAGGCAGGAACCGTTCTGGCCAACGGCCTCCCGATGAGAGTGCTCGCGCAACGCGCGAAGACGACGCGACAGTTTGGTTCCGCGGGTTTGCCCTGCTTCACGTGAGGGCAAATCGCGTCCGCGTTCTGGTGCTCGTCGCGACCATCGTCTTCCTGTGGGTCTCTCTCTATCGTTTCAACACGTTGGGCGGAGCGCTCGGCGGCTTCGACAATGATCACTTCCTGCACTTCGCGTACGCGAAACAGGTGCAAGCCGGGGAGCAGCCGCTACGCGACTTCCTCGACGCCGGCCTGCAGGGGGCACGTCCTTCACTGACCTACGAGTTGTCAGCGGCAGCGCAGGAATACCTCGGGAACAACCTCCGCTCAGAAGCGTGGCTGACAGTGGCAGGGGTGGCTCTCGGGGCGGCAGTCGCCTTTGTCGCCGGCAGTCAGCTCGCACCGTGGCCGTGGGCTCTGGCGACGGCGCTCCTCTCGGCGTTGCTGTCGCCCAAGCTATACGGCTACCCGAAGGTCGTCGTGCTCGCGGCTGCGTCGTTTCTGATCGTGCGGTACGCCGCGGCGCCAACCTGGCGTCGTGTGGGGATGATGGCCGTGTGCACGGCGATCGCCTTTCTCTTTCGTCACGACTACGCCGTGTACTGCGCCGTGGGTTTCGTGACGGTGATCGGCGTGGCACGCGCCGGCACATCGAGCGGCAAAGTGCTCGGCGTCACGTCATATGTGGTCGTGTCGATCGTCCTCCTTGGTCCATCGCTGTGGTGGATCGAGCGATACACAGGGCTCCTCGAGTACATGCGCAACGGCTTGGAAATGAGCCGGCGGGAAGCCGAACGCACGGACCTGACGTGGCCGATTCCCGATCTCGCGGGAGTGGATTCGGTGTCGGCGCTGTTCGGTCGCGAGGAGAACACGCAGGCGTGGCTGTACTACGTCTTCCTCGCGATGCCGATTGTCGCGCTCATCCTCGCCGGGTCGCGCCGCGTCCGGAGACAGCTTGATCCCAATGGCCGTGACGCATCGCTCGTGGCCCTGGGATTCATGGTGCTCGCCCTGTCGCTTTTCTTTCTGCGCGGCAGTCTCGAAGCCAGATTCGGGGACATGGCGCCGCCGGTCGCGGTGATCGGCGCCGCGTTGCTCGCCACCTCGACCAAGCCCGCCGCAGGTCGAGTGGTCAGGCTGGCGGTGGCAGCGGCTGCCATCGTGGTCCTGTTCGTGACGGCCGCGTGCGTCTGGGAGCTCCAGAGCGTTCGTACCGAACTGCTGCGCGCCGGTTTTCTCACATCGCCTCTTGCGGTTGTAAAGCAAACGGACCGCATTTCCCGCGAGCTAGTCGTCTTGCCCGAGGCCGTGAGAGGAAGTCCTGACGCAAGCTTCAGCATTCAGGCAGCACTGTATCTGCACGACTGCACGGGTCCCACTGACCGCGTGCTCGTGGTGGCGTTCGCGCCGGAGCTGTTTGCATTTGCCGAGCGGCGGTTCGCCGGCGGTCGGGCTACGTTCGTGCCCGGCTTCTACATGGCCGAACGGTATTCGGTCAACGCCGTGACGCGTCTCGAAGCCGAATCGCCACCGATCGCCCTCGCTGAGCCGGAGCCTTACTACGCCGCTTTTCCCTTGTTGGCCGAGTACCTCCGCTCGCGATACGAGGAGGCGGGCACGATTACCGTCGATGGTGGACGCTCCTTGAGAGTGCTCGCACATCGCGCCCGAGTCGGGCGGCCGTTCGGCCAAACCGGTTTGCCATGCTTCGGGTAGCGCAACCGGAGTGACGGTCGTCGCTGATTTGATGTCGAACCTCGTGCTTCCCCGATCAGAGCCTGCCGACCGACGGTGGACTATCGTCGCGCACGTGTATGGACTGCTCGTCGTGGCTGTACTTGGCTATTTCCTGCTCGGGCTGACGATTCAGGTCAGCGACAGTTTCGGCAACCTGCTTGCGGTCCAGCGCCCGACGGTGGGTGAACTGTTGCGCGACCAGTTCTGGCAGCGAGGTTATTTGCGACCCCTTCTCTGGGCGCAATTGAAGATCGTCTACGAGCTCTCGAACGGCCAGTACTATCTCTGGTTTCGCGGACTCCATGTCGTGCAGGTGGCGGTGTTAATACTCCTCTGCATTCGGCTCATGCGACCGAGGACCGCGCTCGATGCGGCGCTCGTCCCGCTTGCGCTCGCAGTGCTTGTTGGCGCGCATACTTTCGTGCCGACGGTTCGCGAGGCGTTCCCAATCAACTCCTTCCTCACAGTGGCGATAGCGTGCGTTGCGGTTGCCAATCTTGCATTTCGAGACGCGTCACGCTGGTGGCTCGACGCGCTCGCCCTGGTTCTGTTCATCGTCTCGATACTCACTGTGGAAACCGGCATCCTCGTGTGGGTTGTGTGCCTGACCGCGTATGTCACCGGTTTGCGAGGCGTCTCGCGACAGGCGGTGGTGGCGATGACGGGATGCCTGCTCGCCTACTTCGTCGTGAGGACTGTGTGGCTCGATGTCGGCAGTCCGGCTCTGACTGAACGAGCATCTGGTTTCGGCTTTGCGATTCTCGAACCCGCGGAGCTCACAGTCCGTTTCAGTGAGCGGCCGTGGATCTTCTACGCGTACAACGTCGCGAGCTCGCTATTGACGGTGCTTTTTTCGGAGCCGAAAGGTGGGACGTGGCGGTTCGTCTATGAAGTGACCTCCGGCATCGTCCATCCCTGGAGCGTTGCCTCGGTGTTTTCATCGACGGCGGCGACGTTGCTGCTGGCATGGTTCGTGTGGGTTCGACGGGCGCGACTTGTGACCTGGGCTCTGGAGCACGACGACCGGCTAGTCGTGTTGTTCATCGCAGTGCTCGCGGCCAACGCCTGCCTGAGCTTCCCGTACACGAAGAACGTCATCATGAGCCCGGCGGGTGTCTTTCTGGCCCTGGCCGTGTTTGCCGCGGCACGAACGTGGCTGAGTGATTCGCGACCGAAACGGCTTGTCGTATCAGTGGCGCTCTTTGCCGTGTTGACGTGCGGCTGGGCGTTCCGTGCCGCTGGAATGCATCACACGCTACGGCGGACCGCCGCCATGCAGCGCACGGAGTGGATACAGGTAGACGCCTGGCTCGAACGACAACGGATCCTTCTCGACGGCGCAGAGGCGCGCACCCTGCGCGACACCCTTCAGCGGGATGCCATCTGGGGGCATCCGACTCCGTTCCAACCGACCGGTGCATGGACTCGATGGTTCGACATCGACTACTGATGAGAAACGTGCTGCTCGCGTTTCCCTCGGTCGTGGTGACCCTGGGACTGGCAATCATTGCCGGTATGGAGATGGCCGGGTCGCACCCCTTGACCGTGGGCCCGCCGCGGAGCGTGTCTGAGGCGATCGCGCTGGGTGACGGTGCGGCGGCGATGCGTCTGCTTTCTGATGGAGCCGACGTCAACGAGATCGGGATGATTCGTCGCGGGGTGCTTGGCGATCGTGCGGTGCTGGCAACGCCTCTCGAGGCGGCCGTGATTGTCGATGAGACGGTTGCGCTGGATTTCCTGGCTTCGCGCGGCGCAGACCCGTCGCGCGAGCACCTCGCCTGTCTTGCGTCGGATGTCGGTGCGCTGGCGGTGCGATCACGCCTCAGCAGTGCGGAGCGATGCCGCCCCGGGGCGGCCTGGGACGCCGTGCTCAGGAGGCCCTGACGCGGGCAAGTCAGTTAGAATGTGTGCGCTGCGTTGATGCCGGGTCCATGGACCAGGCGTCGCATGCTCAGAGGTTCATGATCGACTGTATCGCCGGGTATCACCTGAATCCGTGGACCTGCGGTATCGCCAAGTTCAACGACATCCTGGCCAAACATTTGGGTGTCCCCGTCGTGGGTGTCCGCGCGGTTGAGCTCGGCAGTTACGGCCGGCCGCTGCTCTCGCTGAAACTGTCGGAGTTCACCGACGAGGACGCACAGGACCTCGACGCCTGGAGCTCGGTGCATGCGGGCCGGTTCGAGGTGTTTCTCCACGCCTTCGACGGCACCGAGATCGAGCGGCGCCTCGTGGCTGCGGCCACGCGCGTCTATTGCGGGAACAGCGAGCTCTATCGTGACCTGCGCCCAGTTCGGCCTGATATCCAGGAGCTGTTTTGCCCGGGCACAATCCTGAACCCTCAGCGGTTCCAGCGGACCGAGCTCTCTGTGTTCACTTTCGGGATGGCACACAAGATCCGTGTGCCGCTGTATCGCAGGTTGCGGGATCTTCTCGAGGCGACAGGGAAGAGTTACTCGGTTTACGTGTCCACGGCGCTTCACGAGAACACGAGTTTCGACGGATCGTTTGTCGTGCGATTCGAGGAGCTTCAGTCGATTTTCAACGGGCAGGTCTATTTCATGGGCTACCTGTCCGACACGGCCGTCTTCAACCATCTTCTCGACTGTACCTACCTGGCCGCTTTCTTCGAGAAGGGACTTCGGGCGAACAACACGACCGTCAATGCCGCGATGGAGTGTGGATGCGCCGTGATCACCAACCTCGACGAGCACTCGCCGGCCGGGCTCGTACACATGAAGAACGTCGTCGATATCAACCTCTGTGAACACTTGCCGGATCTCGAGCAGACGCAGCATCTGGGTCGAGCGGCCCGTGACGTCGCGCGCTCGCGATACGGCTGGGATCAGTTGGTGGCGCAATTGCGACCGGTTGTTCGGACGTAGAGTCGCGCAGCTGAAGCCTGCGCTCTACAGATGGCGTCGCGGGTAGGTGTAGAGCGGCGGCTGTAGCCGCCGCGACATGGAGAGCAAATTTGGCTGTCACACTCAGGATCGGTCAACACGAAATCGGCGATCACACGAAGTGCTACGTAATTGCCGAAATCGGCCACAATCACCAAGGCAGTCTCGAGAAAGCACGCGAGTTGTTTCGCGAGGCAAAGCTGGCGGGTGCGCACGCCGTCAAGCTCCAGAAGCGCCACAACCGGGGCTTGTACACACGGGCGGCCTACGACAAGTCCTACGACAACGAGAACAGCTTCGGCTCCACCTACGGTGAGCACCGTGAGTTTCTCGAGTTCGGCGCCAACGAGTATCGCGAGCTGCAAGCCTACGCTTCTGAGCTGGGCGTGGACTTCTTCGCCACGGCGTTCGACGTTGCCAGCGCCGATTTTCTCGCCGGGCTCGACGTGCCCGCGTTCAAGATCGCATCAGGCGATCTGAAGAGCACGCCGCTGCTACAGCACGTCGCGCGATTTGGAAAGCCAATGGTGATCTCGACCGGCGGGGCACTCCTCGATGACGTGCAGCGCGCCTATGACGCCATCGCCCCGATCAATCCGAACATTGCGATCCTCCAGTGCACGGCCGGTTACCCGGCCGCGTTCGAGGAGCTCGATCTCCGGGTGATCTCGACCTATCGCGAGCGGTTTCCTCAGGCCGTCGTCGGGTTCTCGAGCCACGACAACGGGATCGCCATGCCTGTGGCCGCCTACATCCTTGGCGCCCGAGTCATCGAAAAGCACTTCACGCTGAATCGGGCGATGAAGGGGACTGATCACGCGTTCTCGCTCGAACCCGTCGGGCTGCGGAAGATGGTCCGCGATCTGGAGCGCACGTACAAGGCGCTGGGCAACGGCCAGAAGAAGGTCTACGAGAGCGAGCGCGCCCCCATCCTCAAGATGGGCAAGAGCCTGGTCATCGCGCGAGATTTGCCGAGTGGCCACGTGATTGGACACGAGGACATCGTGATGAAGTCGCCCGCCGGCGGCATTCCGCCGTACGAGCTGCACAACGTGCTTGGCCGTGTCACCCTCAAGGCTCTTCACGAAGACGACTTCCTCTCCTTTGAGGCGCTCGGCAAGCGAAATCCGGAACTCGCCCGTTCGTGAGCCAGCGCTTCAGCCTCGACAACCAGATCGCCGTCGTCACGGGGGCGTGCGGCAAGCTGGGCCCGATCTGGGTGGAGGCTCTTGTCGATGCCGGCGCCAGCGTGGCCGCGCTCGATTTGCCACACGCGCGCCCGACACCGGCGTTCGAGGAACTTGTCGAACGTTTTGCCACTGTCATTCGCCGCGTGGACTGCGACATTACCAGTCGCCCCTCGATCGAGTCTGCTGCTCAGAGCGTCGCGACGCAACTCGGCGCCCTGACGATTCTGGTCAACAACGCTGGCATCGACCAGCCGCCAGACAGTCCGGCGGGCCGACATCACCTGCCCGATCTGCCGATCGATGAGTTCCGCAGGATGGTCGAGGTCAATCTGCTCGGCACGTTTCAAGTGACGCAGGTCTTCGGTGCGCAGATGGCAGCCCGCGGGGGAGGTTCGATCATCAATATCGGATCGCTCTATGCCTCCGTTTCGCCGGACCCGCATTTCTACGAGCATCTTGCCGGGAACGCGCCGTTCATCAAGTCTCCCGCTTACGGCGCGTCGAAGGCAGGTGTCGTGAATCTCTCGAAGTTCTTTGCCACTCACTGGGCTGGTTCTGGTGTGCGAGTGAACACGTTGTCGCCTGGTGGTGTGCTCGCGGGGCAAGATCCGCAGTTCAAGGCGAAATACGGAGCCCGCGTCCCACTTCATCGCATGGCTGAAGCCGAGGACCTGAAGGGGCCGCTCGTTTTTCTTGCCTCGGCCGCGTCGTCATACGTCACGGGTCACGAGTTGCGGGTCGACGGAGGGTTCACCGCGTGGTGATTACGACCGTACCTGCAGTCGTCCCGAATCAGATCGGTGGCCTCGATGCTCGGTCAACGGACGGCCGCACGTTCGCGAAAATCGATCCAGCGACAGGCCAGGAGATCTGTCAAGTAGCTCGTTCGAGCGCGGCCGACGTGCGCCTGGCGGTTGAGCTCGCCAGAAAGGCCCAGCCTTCTTGGGCGGAAAAGACGGCGGTCGCGCGCGGCGACATCTTGCGTCAGCTCGCGATCCTGATGCGGGAGCAGCGTGGCGCGTTGGCCGATCTCGTGGCGCGGGAGACAGGTAAGTCGAAGAAGGATGCGCTCGGCGAAACCGACGCCGCAATCGAGATGGGCTTTTTCGTCGCTGGGGAGGGCCGGCGCTTCTATGGCCAGACCACGACGAGCGCGGTGCCCAACAAGTCGGCGATGGTCGTTCGCCAGCCCCTCGGCGTCGCGGGCTTGATAATCGCTGCTAACACGCCCATTGCCAACGTCGCGTGGAAGGCCTTTCCGGCTTTGTTGTGCGGCAACGCCGCCATCATGAAAGCCGCCGAAGACACGCCGCTCTCTGCGTGGGCGTTCGGGGTGCTGGCCCGCGAGGCCGGAGTGCCAGACGGCGTTTATTCAACGCTGCACGGCTTCGGCGAAGAGGCTGGCGCACCGCTCGTCGAGCATCCAGACGTGGCTGTCGTCAGCTTCACCGGGTCGTGCGAGGTTGGCCGTTGGATCGCCGAGACTGCCGGTCGTCGGCTCGCGAAGATCTGTCTCGAACTCGGCGGCAAGAACCCGCTGATCGTGTGTGACGATGCGGACGTGCAGAAGGCGGTGACGTGGACGCTCGGATCCGCATTCAGCAACGCAGGGCAGCGCTGTGCGGCTGGAAGCCGTATTATCGTCTTCGACCAAATCTACGCCTCCTTTCAAGCGGCTCTCGTCGAGGCTGCCAAGAAGTTGAAGGTCGGCACCGCTGATACAGATGACCTCGGCCCCGTCATCAATGAGGAGCAGATGACGAATATGCTCGCAGCGGTCGAGCGAGCCAAGACGGCCGGCGCCTCAGTCCTGACTGGCGGCTACCGCCTGACCGGCCCGGTGTATGGGGCCGGCTACTTCGTTGCGCCCACGATCATCGAGCACGTGGGGCCGAACGATGAAATCTCTCGCAGCGAGCTGTTTGGGCCCATCACCTGTCTCTACCGAGTTCAAGACTTCGAGGAGGCCATCGCGCTGGCGAATGATTCTCCATTCGGGCTGACGGCGTCGATTCATACGCAAAGCATCCACCGCGCGATGACCTTCCTCAACCGGATCCAGTCCGGTGTGGCCGTGGTCAATGGCGGCACCTACGGCAGCGAGCCGCATATGCCCTTCGGCGGGCTTCGGCAATCGGGCAACGGCTGGCGAGAAGCGGGCCCTCAGGCGCTTGACGTGTATTCCGACTTGAAGACGATCTACATCAATCACGATCCGAGCAAAGCGTGAACGCCGTCGCCTTTATTCCAGCTCGTCAGGGTTCGAAGCGTGTTCCTGGGAAGAACGTCCGCGAGCTGGCTGGCCATCCGATGATCGCCTACACGATTGCCGCCGCTCGCGAGAGCGGGGTCTTCGAGTCGGTGATTGTGTCGACAGACTCCGAGGAGATCGCCGCCGTCGCGCGTCACTACGGCGCTGACGTGCCGTTCTTGCGTCCTGCGCCCTTTGCGAGCGACGTCTCACCAGACATCGAATGGCTCGAGCACGCCTTGGTCGAGTTGAAGAAGATGGGGCGCACCTGGGACTGCTTCGCCTTGTTGCGGCCGACGAGCCCATTTCGGACCGAGGCGACCATTCGTCGCGCGTGGGAGCGGTTCACGGCCCAAACCGGCGTTGACTCGTTGCGCGCGGTAGAGAAATGCACGCAGCACCCTGGCAAGATGTGGATCGTGCGCGGGGAGCGGATGTTTCCGTTGCTGCCGTTCGGGCTTGTCCCGCCGAAGATGCCGGGCGGCGATAGTGGACTGGCCCAGCAGCCATGGCACAGTACGCCGTACCAGGCGCTGCCGCCGGTGTATGTTCAGAACGCCTCGCTCGAGATCGCGTGGGCGCGGGTTGTGTTCGAGCACCGGACGATCGCGGGCGACGTGATCGTTCCATTTGTGACAGAGGGGTACGAGGGATTCGATATCAACGACCCGCACGACTGGATGATCGCAGAACATGTTCTAGCCGACGGGACCGCACGGTTGCCTCCCGTCCATCAGGCGTCGTACGGGACAGTGAGGACGTGAGAACTTCCAACTCCCAAGAAGCCAACTTCCCAATTGGGAGTTGGTCAGTCGCGGATGTTGGGAGTTGGTCAAGCGTGAAATTTGGGAGTTGGGCGTTGCAACCGTAAGAATCAGATATGGGAGATCTTCAAACCGACCAGGGAGAGAGCCTCGAGCTTCAGTACGTTCCCGTCGACGAGTTCGGGCGGCTGTTGGCCGCCGCGGCGTCTCCTGTCGCCCGCGCGAAGGCGTTTGCCTCGCTTGCGCGCATCAACACGCTCTACATGATCGCGGGCGCATGGTCAGGCCACATCGGCACCAGCTTCAGCTCGCTCGAGATCATGAGCTGGCTGTTCTTGAACGAGATTCGCGATCTCGACAAGGGACCAGACGCCTGCGATGTCTTCTTTTCGTCGAAGGGTCACGACGCACCTGCGCTCTATAACGTTCTCATTGGCCTTGGGCTGTTGCCGGCCGACATGGTCCACAGACTGCGCCGCCTCCACGGGCTGCCAGGACACCCTCACGTCGAAACGCCGTTCGTACAGGCGAACACGGGTTCGCTGGGGATGGGAATCTCGAAGGCGAAGGGAATGGCTATCGCCAACCGTCTCGCCGGTAAGTCGCGTCGTGTTTTCGTGCTGACTGGCGACGGAGAACTCCAGGAAGGCCAGTTCTGGGAGTCGCTCGGGTCGGCTGTGAACCGTGGTCTCGGCGAGATCGTGGCGATCGTGGACCACAACAAGATTCAGTCGGATACGTGGGTTCACGATGTCAGCCGTCTCGGCGATCTCGAGGCAAAGTTTCGCGCCTTCGGTTGGCACGTCGCTCGGTGCGACGGTCACGACGTGGCCGCGCTCGAGCGCACATTTCGTGCGCTGGATTCCGTGGTAGACCAACCGAAGGTCGTCATTGCCGACACGGTGAAGGGCAGAGGTGTGACGTTCATGGAGGGGCCCGCCATGAAGACCGGCGAGCTCTACGGCTATCATTCCGGTGCGCCGAGCGAGCAGAACTACACGGCCGGCGTGAGCGAGCTTCTCGCATCTGCCAATCTCGCGTTCGAGGAGCTTGGCCTCGGACCGGTGAAGACCGAAAGCCGGATCCGCAACCCGCGCCGCGAGCCCAAGAAGACCGACAACCTCATTGCCGCCTACGATCGCGCGCTGATGAGTCAAGCCGAGCGTCGTCGGGAGGTCGTCGTCCTCGACGCGGATTTGGTCAAGGACTGCGGCTTGATCTCCTTCGCACAGAAGTATCCGCACCGCTTCATCGAGTGCGGCATCGCCGAGCAGGACATGGTGTCGATGGCCGCCGGCATGGCTCGTCGCGGGGCGCTGCCGATCGTTCATTCGTTCGCCTGTTTTCTATCCGCGCGTCCGAACGAACAGATCTACAACCAGTGCAGCGAGGGCTCGAAGGTTCTCTACGTGGCCTCGCTCGCCGGTCTCCTTCCCGGGGGGCCCGGTCACTCGCACCAGTCGGTCCGTGACATTTCGGCGTTGGCCGCGATGCCGAACCTGCTGATGGCGGAGCCTTCGTCGGAAAGCGAAGTGCACGCTCTCGTCGACCATCTCGTCAACGTGGCGACCGAGAGCGCATACTTGCGGCTCGTCTCGGTCAAGTGGCCGTTGCCGTTTGAATACCCCAGCGACCACCGGACGGAAGTCGGCAAGGGATGGGTCGTCAGGGACGGGAGTGACGCGGTGGCATTCGGTTACGGCCCCTGGCTGCTCGCCAATGCATTCGAGGCCGCCGAGGAAATTGAGACCAGCACTGGCGCGAGCATCCGCATCGTTGCCATGCCGTGGCTCAATCGCGTGGACACGAAGTGGCTCCGTCAGGCAATCGGCGCACGACGATCCATCGTCACACTCGATAATCATTACTTGCACGGTGGCCAGGGCGAAATGCTTGCCGCCGCCGTTGCCTCGCTCGGACTCGAGCCGGCGGCACGCGTGACCCGTGTCGGGGTGACCGAGCTCCCGGAGTGTGGAACGAACGATGAGGTGCTCGCGCACCATGGGCTCGACGTGGCCGGCATTGCCAAAGCCCTTCGCCACGCCGTTCCGCAGATCGCATGACGGTGCTCTTCTGGGACATCGATGGTACGCTGCTCACCACGGCGAAGGCAGGTGTCTTTGCCTGGAACGATGCCGTGTTGGAGATCACCGGCCGTGAGTTCCAGCTCGCGTCGATTCGCATTGCCGGGCTGACCGACTACCAGATCGCGGCTCGCACGTTCGACTCGCTCGGCATTCAGCCCGATGACGACTTGGTGGGCCGGCTGGTCCGGCGATATGAAGAACTGCTCCCAAGTAGCTTGCCCCGAAAGATCGGACATGTGCTGCCGAACGTGCGCGAGATCCTCGAGCGTCTTCGAGATCGGCGCGACATCCGATCCTACTTGCTGACCGGCAACACTCGGGGCGGAGCGCGGGCCAAGCTCACGCACTACCGCCTGATGAACTTCTTCCCCGACGGAGGGTTCGCCGAGGACCAGAGGGACCGTTCGACCATCGCGGTGCGGGCGCTCGATGTGGCGGTCAGGGACGGGGCCGTTGAAAGCGGACGCGCGTTTGTCATCGGCGATACGCCGTACGACATCCAGTGTGCGAAGGCGATCGATGCGCCGGCGATCGCCGTCGCGACCGGTGGATATTCCATCGACGAGCTGGAGCCGCATCAACCGTGGCGCGTCTTTGCCGAGCTGCCTGCGCCTGATGAGTTCATCGACCTCATCGATCAGGCACGCCCGGGTGTTGTCACCCCCCGCGTCTCCGCATGAAACACGGTATTCGCCGAATTCCGGCGCTCTGGCGGGCCAGTCGGCTGGCCCGGCGCTGGTACCACGCCCGAAGGGACGCCTATCCGGATTGGCGCGGCGTGCTGGCCGCGCAACCGGACCTGTGGAGTTCGGCTCGGAAGGCGGCCCTCGGCGGTCCCCGTGTGCTCATGGCCACGTCCATCGGGTCCTACGCCCACGCAATCACCCTCGAGAGCGCTCTTGCCGCCGCACTCACCTTCCGCGGCGCTGAAGTGCACGCGCTGCTGTGCGATGGCACCATGACTGCTTGTGCGGAATGCGAAGCGTCGCTGTACCCGAACTTGGAGCGCTTCGCTCAGCGCGGCCCGGCCGACGACCTCTGTCGCGACTGCCGTTGGCCGGCGGAGCGAGTCTACGACCAGCTTGGGCTTCGCGTTCATCGATACGGGGATTGGTTGACGGCGCCGGAGCGCGCTGAGGCCCGTGAGGTTGCGAGTACGTTGCCGTTCGACCGCATCGAACGGTTTACGCACGAGGGTCTGTCAATCGGTGAACACGCTTACGCCGGGGCGCTCAGGTTTTTCGCGACCGGTTCGCTGAACGATGAGCCCTTCGGTGAGCAGGTGCTTCGCCGCTATCTCGAGTCGGCTCTGCTCACGACGTTTGCAACTCGCCGCCTCATGCGGGAGGTGGGGTTTTCGTCCGCAGTGTTTACCCACGGCATCTACGTGCCATGGGGAGTTGTCGGCGAGGTCGCGCGGCAGGAACGGGTGCGCGTGTCGACGTGGAACGTAGCCTATCGCAAGCGACGGTTCATCTTCAGTCACGATGACACGTATCACCATACCCTCATGACCGAGCCGCGTGAGCATTGGGAAAATCTCCATCTCTCCCCGACCAATGAGCGTGAGTTGATGCAGTACCTGTCGAGCCGTCGCGAGGGGATGTTCGACTGGATCGTCTTTCACCGACCGACGAGGCAGGATCCGCAGGAGATCGCGAAACGGGTGGGCATCGATCTGGGGAAGCCCGTGATTGGCCTGCTGACGAACGTGTCGTGGGACGCGCAACTCCACTATCCGGCAAACGCATTCCCGAACATGCTCGAGTGGCTGGTCCAGACCTGTCAGTATTTTGCCGCCAGGCCCGAGCTTCAATTGCTCATTCGGGTGCATCCGGCGGAGATCAGTGGTTTTCCGCCGTCGCGCCAGCCGATTCTCGCCGAACTCGCAAAGCGGATTCCTCGCCTCGCTCCAAACATCATCGTCGTGCCACCGGAAAGCGGGATGGGCACTTACGCGCTCATGTCGTTGTGCAATGCGGCCATAATCTACGGCACCAAAATGGGTGTGGAGCTCACGAGCGTCGGCTTGCCGGTCATCGTGGCCGGAGAAGCCTGGATTCGCAACAAAGGCATTACGCACGATGCCAGCACGCCCGACGAGTACTTCCGGATTCTCGGGCGGCTGCCGTTTTCCGAGCGCTTGGGACCTGCGCTGCTCGCGCGCGCACGGCGCTACGCGTACCACTTCTTCTTTAACCGGATGATTCCGCTGCCGTTTATCGAGCCAAAGGCTGGGTATCCCATCTATCGCCTGAAGCTCGAACGCTTGCAGCAGTTGCTGCCAGGCGACTCGACAGGGCTCGACACGTTGTGCGACGGAATCCTCGGCAAAGGGCTGTTCGTTCTCCAGGAGAAAAACGTTTCACCACCGCGGCTAGTTGCCTCCCGATGAGCGGCGGAGAACTCCAAGTCCTCTCTCAGCATTCCACGGCGGCCGTCCTGTGCTTCCTGGTTGGGGTGGCGGCGGCGGTCGGTTTTGGCGCGCTGGTGCGTCGAACGGCCCCGGCCATCGGCGCGATGGTGCCACCTCGCCCCGACCGCTGGCACAACGCCCCCACACCGACGATGGGTGGTGTCGCCATCGCGTTGGCGACGCTCGTCGGCTTCGTCCCTTTATTTGCCACCGTCGAGCTAAACGTGACCCAGGGCGCCTGGGTGCCTGTGCTCTTTGCGTCGCTGGCGATGTTTGTCGTCGGTGTGCTCGACGATCGCCTGCAACTCTCACCGCTCGCCAAGCTCGTCTCATCGTTGGCCATCGGCGCGTTCCTTGTCTTCGCGCTGGCCGGCGCTCAACCGGAGGAGGCCTTCCCATACGGCTACACGCTAGTCGCCACGGTCTGGTTCGCGGGCGTGTGCCATGCCGTGAATCTGCTCGACAACATGGATGGCCTCGCCGCGGGCGTGGCGCTCATCGCGACGTTGTTCATCGCGTTTCTGTTGGACAACTCGCTTGGTCCTGGGATCGTATTGCTCCTGATCGCCCTGGCCGGTGCGCTTGTTGGCTTCCTCCATTGGAATCGCCCACCGGCGCGTCTCTTCATGGGCGACTGCGGAAGCCTGTTCATAGGGGCGCTCCTGGCCTCCGCGTCGCTCGTCCCAGTCTTCTACACGCGGATCGCGTTCGTCAGTCCCGCGGTCCTGGCAATGCTGATTCTCGTCGTACCGCTGTTCGACACCGCGTTCGTGCTCGTTCTCCGCCGACTCGCCGGCCGGAAGGCATCGAAGGGCGGGATCGATCACGTCTCACACCGGCTCGTGTCTCTTGGGTTTTCCGAACGCAGTGCGGTGCGGATCCTCTACATGCTGGGTATCGTGGGAGGTGGTGTCGCGTGGGTGCTCGTGGCCGGCCGCGGCGTCGAGCCAATGCTGCCGCTTGTGGCGGTGCTGGGCGTGCTGTTGATCCTCATGGGCATCTACCTCGCTCGCGTTCCGGCCTACAACGCTGAGGATTTCGTCGCGCTCCAGAAGTCGTCGTTTGCGCCGTTCTTGAAGGACCTCACGTTCAGGTGGCACGCCGGACAGGTGATGCTCGACCTCGTGCTCATTACCGTGTGTTACTACGCGGCGTTTCGGCTCAGGTTTTCCGGCGAGAACCTTGACATCTTCCTGCCCTATTTCACGGCGTCGCTTCCAGTGGTCATCGGATGCAAGCTGTTGGCCCTCTATGCGTCTGGGCTCTATCAGCGGGTGTGGGAGACGTTCGGGCTGCGCGACTTGACGGCCGTGGTCCGTGGCGTCGGAATGGGGTCGCTCCTTGTGGTGGCGAGTACAACATTCGTGTATCGCTTCGAGGGCTTTTCGCGTGGCGTGGTGCTCGTTGACGCGTTGCTGCTCGGGATCGCTGTTGTCGCGACTCGCGCGTCGTTCCGCACCATGAGTATGGTGGCGGCGACGCGTAGCAAGCGGAGTCGGCGTGTGCTCGTCTACGGCGCCGGAAAGTTCGGCCAGCTGATCGTCCGTGAGATGCGTGCGAATGCCGACTGGTACATGAACCCGGTCGCCTTCATAGACGACGACCCTGCCAAGGCACGTCGGTGGGTCGTCGGTGTGCCCGTCCGAGGCTCGCTCGAACAGCTCGAACGCGCGATGCGACGCTACTCCGTGGACGAAGTCATCCTGAGCAGCCCATCGATTAACGGGAGCGTGGAGCATCGCATTCGCGAAATCTGCCTGCAGCTCGATCGCCCAGTGCGTCGGATGCACATGGAGATTCGGTGATAGTAGGCGGTAGGCGCTAAGCAGTGACCGACTCGAGATTCTGAGTTCCGGGCCAGATTCTTCCCGCCTTCTGCTTTCATGCAGCGAAGTGCCTGCTCCCTACCGCATACTGTCTACTGCCTACCGCCAAAGTGAAGCTCCGTGTCGGGATCGACGGCCGCGCGTTCGCGTCTCCAGCTGCGGGTGTGCGGCGCTATGTGGCCAACCTCGTGCCGGCGCTACGCGCGCTCGACGAGCCGCCAGACATCGTCGCGCTCGGTGGCGACGAGCGTCTCTTGCCGGAGGGCATCGAGCATGTAGCTGAGCAGTTGCACCCGCCGACCAACCTCGGGTGGACGCTCGTCGGCGTGCCCCGTGCCGCGGCCCGCGCCCGCGTCGATCTGATTCACGCCCCCGCGTATACCGCGCCCTTCTGGGCCGGTGTGCCTCTCGTCCTGACCATTCACGATGTCAGCTACGAACGCCATCCCGAGTGGTATCCATATCGCCGTGACTGGCTTCGGCGTGCCTTCTATCGCCGCAGCGCGCACATGGCCACTCACATCCTGACCGACTCGGAGTTCTCGGCCCACGAAATCTCGGCGGCGTACGGCATTCCGCGCGAGCGAATCACCGTCGCGTTGTTGGGTGTCTCGGCCCGATTCGCCGCGTGCCTTGCCCAGGCACCTGGTGAGTTGCCTCGTGGTGTTGTCAGGCCGTACGTGTTGCACGTCGGCGATCTGCATGCGAGGAGGAACCTTGCCGTCGTCGTCGATGCCTTGAGTGCTGCGCGACAGGCGGGCCTCGTTCCTGAGAACCTCAAGCTTGTCTTGGCGGGCCTCGATCACGGCGTGACGCACGTGCTTCACGCGAGGGCCGCAGAGCGGGGGTCAGCGGACTTGATCGTGTCGGTCGGGGCGGTGAGCGATGCGGTTCTCGAAACGCTTTATACCTGCGCCACGGCGCTGATGTACCCATCGTTGTACGAGGGGTTCGGCTTGCCAGTGCTCGAGGCGATGGCTCACGGCACGCCGGTCGTTGCATCGAAGGAGACGTCGATTCCGGAGATTCTTGGCGAGGCTGGCGTCCTCCTCGATCCGTATGACGTAACTGCGTGGACTGAAGCGGTCGTGACAGTCGTCAACGATGAAAGACAACGGGACACGATGAAGGCCTTGGGGCGTGCCCGCGCTGCCGAATTCACGTGGGCGCGCACCGCCCGCGCGACGCTCGACGTGTATCGGCGGGTCGTGGCTCGCGCATGACCGACGTCAGCATCATCATCGTGACGTGGAACGGGCGCGAGCACCTCGAGTCGTGTCTATCGGCCGTCGCCGCACAGCACGGAGTGGACGCGGAGACGATCCTTGTGGATAACGGCTCCACGGATGGCACCGTTGAATTCGTGCGCGCCCGTTTTCCCTGGGTTCGCATCGTTCCGCTCGATCGAAACCGGGGCTTTGCCGGAGGCAACAACGCCGGTGCCAAGGCTGCCCAAGGTCGATATCTCGCTTTCTTGAACAACGATACCGTCGCCGAGTCCGGTTGGCTTTCCGCGCTGAGACGGGGCATCGACGAGGGCGCTGGCTACGCGCTGACGTCTTCTCGCGTCGTGTACCTTCACGATCCCCGCATCGTCGACAGCGCGGGGGACGGTCTGTTGCGTTGGGGCGGCGCATTCAAGCACCACCACGGTGCGTCCGCGGACGCTGTCACCGAGTCGACTGAAGTCTTCGGTGTGTGCGGGGCGGCGTGTTTGATTTCGGCGTCGGTCTTTCAGGAGCTGGACGGGTTCGACGAGGACTTTTTCGTGTCTCACGAGGACGTGGACCTGTCGTACCGGGCACGACTGCGAGGGTATCGCTGCCGGTACGTCGCCGATGCGGTGGTTCGGCACCGTGGGAGCGCGACGCTCGGGAGGGTGAGCGCCTCCGCCGTATTTCACGGGCAGCGAAACCTGGAATGGATGTATGTGAAGAACACACCAGGAGCGCTGCTCCTGCGAACGCTCCCCGGCCATCTCATGTACAACGCCGCCGCAGCGGCGTACTTCGCTCGAGCCGGTCTTCTGTGGACCTTTCTCCGGGCGAAAGCCGTCGCTCTCTTGGGGTTACCCGGCGTGCTCAGGAAGCGAGCTCGTGTGCAGCGCACACGAAAGGTGGGGGGGAGTGCCATCTGGCCGCTGCTCGAGTCGCGGTGGCTGTCGACGAAGGCACGTGAAAAGCGCTTCGACCTGGGACTCGCCAAGGGGCGTCAATGACGCCAGAGGTCACGGCGATCCTGGTCAACTACAACGCCGGCACCGAGCTCAGGCGCGCGCTTCAGTCGATCGCCGCCGAACTCGTGGGCCTGCACTGGGAAGCTGTCGTGGTCGACAACGCATCAACGGACGGGAGCAGCGAAATCGTCCGTGAATTCGCTCCTCACGTGACACTCGTTCGCAACACCGAGAATGTCGGCTTTGGACGCGGCGTCAATCAGGGGCTTCGGGTGTCAACCGCGCCCCTCGTTCTCGTGATGAACCCCGACTGCCGTCTGGTGGCAGGTGCTCTGGAGACGTTGCGCGCCGAAATCGAGAAGCACAGTCTGTGCGCCATCGTTGGTCCATGCATTCTCGATCCCGATGGATCCGTGCAGGGCAGTGCTCGCGGAGATCCGGACATGTTGACCGGTCTTTTCGGTCGAACTGCCTTGCTTCGTCGGATGATGCCCGGCCTCGCCTTGTCTCGACGGAACGTCGTCTCGGAAGAGATCATCCAAAGGGGTACCCAGAGCACGGTTGTGGACTGGCTCTCGGGTGCGTGTATGCTTGCCCGTCGCGCGCCACTCCATGGGGCGGGGGGATTTGACGAGCGCTACTTTCTCTACTGGGAGGACGCCGACCTCTGCCGGCGTCTGCGCGCGGCCGGTTACCACGTGCGCTACGTGCCGGAGGCTAAGGCCGTGCATCGCGTCGGGCATTCCAGCCGCATCGTTCGCTCCATGGCGATTCGGGCCTTTCACAAAAGCGCGTATCTCTACTACATCACCCACGTTGCTCGCGGCACACTCAATCCCAAACGCCTTCTCGCTCGCGCTCTCCTGAGCGTCAGATGTTGGTGGGCGCTGATCAGTGCAGTAGGCAGTAGGCAGTAGGCGGTTAAGCCGAGGCACTGTAGCGCGGGGTTTCAGTCGAGACACCGTAGCGCGGGGGCTTCAGCCCCCGCGGACATACTCAGTCCTTCAGCACCTCTTCAACGAGTCCGGCGACGCTCTCCCCGATGGACAGGCATGACGTGAGCCCCGGCGACTCGATGCCAGCCGCCTGAACCAGCCGGGCGCACTGGCGATCCCTCCGAATCAGAAAATCGGCGAACGATTCCTCTGGAGGGTGAAGCTTTGCCCGGATGCCGCTGCCACCCAGGCGCAGATCGTCGAGCGTGAGCTCGGGCAAGAGCTCTTGCGCTGGCGCCAGGAATGCTTCGACAGGAATACGCCCGTCCTCGTAGTCGTCCTTCCGAGTCTGAAATCGAACGGTGGGGCCAAGGGTGACGTTGCCGTGAACAGTCTTCGTCAGGTGAACGCCCAGACTGTGGCCGGCGGCGTGGGGCAAGGGGTACACGAGCCCGTTGACGAGTGGTCGTTTCGAGGGCACGAGCTCGATGTACTCGCCGCGGCACGGGTGGATTCGAAACGCCTCTCCTCCGAGCGCGGCCGACACTTCATCGGCGTACAACCCGGCCGCATTGACAACCACCCGCGCACGGATCGTCTCGGAAGGGGTCCGCAGTTCGATCGCGTCCACGCCGACGTCTGCGCCCTGCAGCGGCGTGCCTGGAAGGAGGAACGCGTCATGCTGGCCGCACAGCCGCGCCAGCGTTCGCACAAGTTCCTCGGCATTGAGGATCCCCGTATTCGGCGAGAACAGGGCAGCCTTGGCGCGAACGTGCGGTTCCCGTTGGCGAACGAAGGAGGCGTCCACCATGTGAAGGCCAAGGACGCCATTGACTTCGCCCTTCGCGCACAACGCTTCGAGTAGCTCGATCTCGTGGTCGTCCTGAGCGACGATCAGCTTTCCGCAACGCCGGTGCGGCACGCTGTGTCGCTCGCAGAATTCGTACAGCATCCGTGCGCCGTCGACGCAGTGTTTCGCTTTCGACGTGCCAGCCGGGTAATACATGCCCGCGTGAATCACCTGGCTGTTGTGAGTGCTGGTGCCCATTCCAGCGCGGGGTTCTCGTTCGAGGACGCAGACGCTGAAACCTCTTTGAGCGATGGCGAGTGCCGAAGCCAGTCCGACAACTCCGGCGCCTATCACGGCGGTATCGATTGTGTCCATGTTTTTGAGGGGCCGAATGCCTAGATTACTATCAGACGAACCGCCACACTAAATGCCCCCAGCGCGTGTCCTCGTGACCGGCGCGTCCGGTCAGCTCGCCCATTTCATCACGCGTGTCTTCGCCGACCGTGAGGTCATCGCCCTTTCTCGGGCCTCGCTCGACGTGACCGATCCGGATGCAGTACGCCGGACCGTTGCCGATGCAGCGCCAAGCGTAATCGTCAATTGCGCCGCCTTCAATGACGTTGATGGTGCCGAAGACGAACCAGAAATGGCGTTCGCACTGAATGCGTTTGCCTTGCGGAGCCTGGCGCGCGCCGCCGAGTCGGCTGGATCGACGCTGGTCCACTACAGCTCGGATTTCGTGTTCGACGGTTCCGCCAGCGAGCCGTACGACGATGATGCGCCGCCTGCGCCAAGGAGCACGTATGCGGCTTCGAAACTCGTGGGTGAGTGGCTGGCGCTCGATGCGCCGCGAGCGTTCGTCTTGAGAGTGGAGAGCTTGTTCGGCTCGCCCAGGAATTGGACGGGCCGCCGGGGCACCCTCGACGCCATCGTGAACGGACTCAAGAATGGCACCGAGGTCCGTGTCTTTACCGATCGGGTCGTCTCCCCAAGCTACACGCCTGATGTCGCCGCGGCCACCCGCCATCTCGTGGATGCAGGAGTTCTCCCCGGGGTGTACCACTGTGTAAACGCCGGGCACGGCACGTGGGAGGACGTCGCGCGCGAAGCGGCGCGGCTTCTTGGCGTCATCCCTCGCCTGCAGCTCGTCACGACGGACCAGGTCAGGCTCAAGGCGGCACGCCCTCAGTACTGCGCGCTCGCAACACGGAAGCTCAGGGCGAGTGGCTTCGAGATGCCGTCGTGGCGCGACGCCCTCGGCCGATGGGTGCAACAGGTGCATATAGAATGAAGTCTCATGCCAACTAAACGCGCGGTCATTACGGGTGTTACGGGTCAAGACGGTTCGTACCTGGCAGAGTTGTTACTTGCTGAAGGCTATGAAGTGACGGGCGTCGTTCGACGGTCGAGCACGCCGAACTACTGGCGCCTCGAGAACGTGATCGATCGCATCACGTTGCGGCCGGCCGATTTGTTGGATCAGCTCTCTCTCATGCGGATCATTCAGGACGTGCGACCGCACGAGTTGTACAACCTCGGTGCCATGTCTTTCGTGCCCGCGTCGTGGGACCAGCCGCTGCTCACAGGTGAATACAACTCTATGGGTGTGACCCGGTTGCTCGAAGCGGTTCGCGCGGTCGATCCAGGCATCCGCCTCTATCAGGCGTCCTCAAGCGAAATGTACGGTCGTGTCCGCGAAGTACCACAGACGGAAATGACACCCTTCTACCCACGAAGCCCGTACGGTGTGTCGAAGGTCTTCGGTCACTACATCACGGTGAACTATCGTGAGAGTTACGGGATGTTCGCCGTGTCGGGCATTCTCTTCAATCACGAGTCCCCGCGGCGGGGACTGGAGTTTGTCACGCGAAAGGTGACCGATGGCGTCGCGCGAATCAAGCTTGGGATCGCCGATCACCTTTCGCTCGGCAACCTCGACGCGCAGCGAGACTGGGGTTTTGCTGGCGACTATGTCCGTGCCATGTGGCTCATGCTTCAGCAGGACACGGCCGACGACTACGTCATTTCCACCGGCGTCAGTCACTCCGTGAAACGACTCGTCGAGATCGCGTTCGGTCACGCCGGTCTCGATTGGCAGAAATACATTCGCACTGATCCTGCGCTCTTGAGACCGGCCGAAGTGGATCACCTGATTGGCGACGCGTCAAAGGCGAAGAACAAGCTCGGATGGGAGCCCTCGATGTCGTTCGAGACGCTCATTGGGACGATGGTTGACGCCGATCTGGATCGACTCTCATCAAGTCGCGGCACGCCCGCGATCGCCTCGGGCAGGGCGACGCGGTGAGCCTGCGAAACAAGATTCAGACGAAGCAGGCGCGTATCGGGATCATTGGCCTGGGTTACGTCGGCCTGCCACTGGCGGCCGAGTTTGCGCGCGCGGGCTTCGACGTGACCGGGTTCGATGTCGATGAGTCGAAGGTTGCCGAGATCAACGCCGGCCGCAGCTATATTCCCGACGTTCCGACGCACGATGTGGCCGCATCGGTGACTGCCGGCCGGCTTCGCGCGACGTCTGACATGTCGCGCCTCCACGACATGGACGCTGTCGACATCTGCGTCCCGACGCCACTGCGCAAGACGCGCGATCCCGATTTGTCCTACGTCGTGCAGGCCGTTGAGGCGGTGAAGCGTCACCTGCGCCCAGGGCAGCTCGTCATCCTCGAGTCAACCACGTATCCGGGGACGACAGACGAGGTCGTGCAGCCGGCGCTCGAGGACACTGGTCTGAAAGTCGGCGAAGATGTCTATCTGGCGTTTTCGCCCGAGCGAGTCGATCCGGGCAACCAGTCGTTCGGCACCAAGACGATTCCGAAAGTGGTGGGCGGCGTCAACTCCGAGAGCACGGAGATCGCGTGCGAGCTCTACCGGTCGATTATCGATACGGTCGTTCCCGTGAGCTCGACGCGAGTAGCCGAAATGGTCAAGCTGCTCGAGAATACTTTTCGAGCCGTGAACATCGGGCTGGTCAACGAGATCGCGGTCATGTCCCACCGCATGAACATCGATGTGTGGGAGGTGATCGATGCGGCCGGCACCAAGCCGTTCGGCTTCATGCCCTTCTACCCGGGACCCGGGCTGGGCGGCCACTGCATTCCAATCGATCCGTTCTACCTCTCGTGGAAGGCACGGCAGTCGGGATTCGAGTGCCGATTTATCGAGTTGGCCGGACAGGTAAACCACGCGATGCCTGCCTTTGTCGTCGAGCGAGTGGCAGACGCCCTGAACGCAAACAAGAAGCCCATCAACGGGTCCAACATCCATATATTCGGCGTGGCATACAAGAAAGACGTCAGCGACATGCGGGAGTCGCCTGCCCTCGATGTCCTCGAGTTGCTCCATCGTCGAGGAGCGGAGTTAAGCTACACCGATCCGTACGTCCCGACACTGTGTCATGGAAATCTGAGTTTGAATTCCGTCGATGAGCGCCAGGCCGGTACGGGCATCGACTGCGCCGTGATCTGCACCGATCACAAGGCATTTGACTATGCTGCCATGCCCGCCCGGTTCCCGGCCATCGTCGACACTCGCAATGCGCTGAAGGGACTTCACGCCGACAATATCTTTCGACTCTAGACCCCAACCGAGTCTACGGCAACGCTGCGGCGACTGAAACCGAGATCGTGATCATGAGCATCGACATCCGGGTTGAGGTGAAGGCCGAGTACGTCCAGCTATCGTGCCGAGGTACCTTTGCGCTCGAGGCCGTGCTGGATGTCTATCGACAAGCGTTTGACGCTGCCATACGCGAGGGCCGCAACGCAGTGCTCGTCGACTTCATGGACTTACAGGGAATGCCGCCGACCACACTGGACCGATATGAACAAGGCGTGCACGTGGCGCAGCTTCAACAGGACCCCGCCAGACGACGCATTCGGATCGTCGTCGTTGGCCACGAACCGCTGATCGACCCTCAACGATTCGGCGAAACAGTTGCTTTGAACCGCGGCGCCATCGGCAAGGTCTTTACTGACATGGAGGAGGCGGTGGCCTGGATCAGGACGGAGGGACAACCGTGAGCCGTGTCGTCGTCATCAACTCAAACGCAAGAGGTGCGTACAGGCTCAACCGCCGCTCCGCCATTCACTAAGATGGCAACGCCTTTCGTCCAATCGCCGCGTAGTCGAGATAGGTAAACAACAGGCGGTTGATCTTGTCAACGTTGGCGTTCAACGTCTCCACCGAGTCCCCCAGCACTGCCGCGGGTGGGATCGACTGAAGCTTCTCGTGCTCCGGATACGGCACTCGATATCGGACCTCGACGTCTTGAAAACCCGTCGCTACGAGCAAGAACGTCAACGTATCCGGGTGCAATGGACGCACATGCGTGATGTCCCTGACGTAGCTCTCGAAGAACGCAAACCAGCAGGCGGGGTTGATAGTTTCGAGCACGATCGAGGCGCCTGGTTTCAACGCAGTAAATGCGGCGTCGAGCAGTTCCGTCAGGTAGGCGGGTTCCAGGTGCTCCACCACCTGCGCGGCAAACAATCCCCCGAGTGACGACGCCGGCTGGGCGCGAAGATACGACAGCGCGTCGGCCTGCGTGGCGTCCAAGCCCTTTTCTCGACACACCTCGATCATCGAGTCGTTGACGTCGATTCCACGCGCGGGCACTCCCTGAGCTCCCAACGACTCGAGGAATTCACCGCGGCCGCACCCGATGTCGAGCACGTCCGAGGCTCCAGAGAAGATTTGGAGATAGTCAGCGAGCCGGGCTCGGATGTCCTCGACTGTTCCTCGGAACTGGTCTTCGAAGCCGACGTACTTGTGGCTCAGGGCAACTGACGAAGACGATGGCATGGACGGTGATGCGGTGCGGTTCGAGTCGAGGACGTGAGTGGAGGTTGGCGCTGGCGCTTCGGTTGTCCGTGTTGACTGCCGCGTCAGGTCGTTCGTCGCCTGGCGAAGCACCCCCATGGACGTGCGCAACTCATCGTGTTCGGCTCGCATCCGCTCCATCGCCGCTTCCATGCGCCGCTCGCGAGCAGCGAGCGCCTCGCGATGCCGCTCGACCTCATCGAGCGCGACGAGCGCCTCGAGCACGGCACCCTGCGTGGTGCTCAACGTGTTGATGGACTGAACAACTGACGCGTTGAACGTTTCCTGCGGGCCGAGCAGGCGCGCCAGGACTTGCCTGACTCGATAGGCGAGGCGTTGCTTGAACGAGGCTGTTGGGGCCGGCCCGACGATGCGCCACTGCGTGTTGAGACGTTCGAGAAGTTCAGCGAATCCGCGGTCGAACTGCAGAGGCTCGTTGGGGCGGTCCGTCATGCCGCGACAACTAGCGTCCGACCATGCCTTCGACCGGACTGCTGGCGGTCGCGTACATCTTTCTGGGGATGCGGCCAGCGAGATAGGCGAGGCGCCCGGCGATCACCGCGTGCTTCATGGCTTCAGCCATCGCGACTGGCTGTTGTGCGCCCGCAATCGCCGTGTTCATGAGCACGCCGTCGGCGCCCAGCTCCATCGCAAGCGAGGCATCGGACGCTGTGCCGACGCCGGCGTCGACGATCACCGGCACCCGCGCAAACTCTCGAATAATCCGGATATTGTTCACGTTCTGAATGCCGAGCCCCGATCCAATCGGCGCGCCGGCGGGCATCACCGCCGCCGCGCCTGCGTCCTCCAGCTTGCGGCACGCAATGGGATCGTCGTTGGTGTACGGCAGGACGACGAATCCGTCTTTGACGAGCGCGCGGGTCGCATCGATCAGCGCTTCGTTGTCCGGGAAAAGTGTGCGCTCGTCGCCGATGACCTCGAGCTTCACCCAGTTGGATAGTCCAGCCTCACGTCCGAGCTGAGCGGTCCGGACCGCTTCGTCCGCCGTATAACAGCCGGCCGTGTTGGGCAGGATAAACATGTGGTCGGTGTCGATATAGTCGAGGAGCGACTCGCGCGCGCGGTCCGAAATGTTGACGCGGCGAATGGCCACCGTGACCATGTCGGCACCCGAAGCCGCGTGAGCCTGAGCCATTACGGCGTGGGACGCGTACTTACCGGTGCCAACGATCAGTCGAGACCTGAACGTGCGGCCTGCGATCACGAACGGGCTATCAGTCAACCCCTACCCACCACCGACAAAGTTCACGATCTCGATTGTGTCCCCTTCGTCCACGAGGACGCTGGTGAACGTCTGCCGCTTCAAGATTGTGAGGTTGTGCTCGACAGCCACGCGGCGTTCGTCGATCGCAAGCGTCGCCAGCAGGTCGGATACCGATACCGGCCGTTCGATCTCGAAGCGCTCACCGTTGAGTGTGATGACCAAGGCGTGCGGACTCGTCAACCTCTGGCCAGCGTACTGCGCAGATTTGCGCCAGTCAAGGAACTGGCGCTATGTCAGGGCGACGGCCAACACCATCCACGGGACCAAGGCGAAGCCGATGCACCAGCCTGTAGCGACTGCGAGAACGCGGAGGGAAGTGGTGAGGAACAAGACGCAGCCGCAGAGGCAGGCAAGCCCCTTGGCCGCCAGTAGTGCTGGCGCCGGCCCGACGGCACGCATGAACTCGGCGAGCCAGGCGTTGAATTCGATGTCGAGGCCAAATCGATTGACGCCCCAATAGGTCATCGACCCATCGAGTACTTGAGTGGCGATGAAAATCGCCAGCACTAGAGGTCCCTGGTTCTGCGCACGCATGCGCATCGTATCCGCACATCCAATGCCACAAAGCCGCGACGCCACCTCGAGCCAAAAACACGTGCAAAGTCGAACAAAACCCACTGTTGGGCTCTTGATTCCGGCGAGAACAGTCAGAGCAGGCGAGCCCAAAAGTCTTCCCAGCGGCGGACGGTTGGCCGAATCAGATGAGGCGTGTCTGGGCGTAAAAGGCCGCGCCGAGAATGGCCGCATCCGGTGCCAGAATGACGGTGACGGGCACTGTCGAGAGCAGCGCCGACATCGGGGACTTGTCGAGAAAGGCGCTCATGAATCGGCCATCCTGAAGAGCTGATAGGACCTTCGGAGCGATGCCCCCGCCAAGAAATACTCCTGATGTGGCCATGCCGCGCAGGGCTAAATTTCCGGACTCCGCGCCATAGATGCTCACGAACATCTCCAGCGCCTCGGTGCATCGTGAACAGCGACCGCTGAGGGCTGTTTCAGAGATCGAAGCCGGGCGCTCGCGCGCCGCGCGGCCAAGGACGGCTGAGCAGTCATCGCCATCGTGCGTAAAGCGGTGCAGGTTGAGCAGTCCCGGACCGCTCAACACCTGCTCGATCTCCGCTCGCCCATAGAGACCTCGCAGCATCCGGGCAAAGTCCATCTCCTGCTCGGACCGCGCCGCGAAATCAGCATGTCCACCCTCCGATGCCAGCGGTATCAACCGGCCGTTGACGCGATGCAGCAGTGCCTCGCCGAGTCCGGTGCCGGCCGCAATCACCGCGGCGTTGCCACTTGGATCAGGTGCACCGGCTTGCAGTACGAAGAGCTCGTCACCCCTGAGAACTTCGAGGCTATACGCCAGCGCCTCGAGATCGTTGAGCAGCTCAGCCTGCGGGGCGCTGAAGCACTCGCCGATCTCCTTGGCAGTGACGTTCCAATCGACGTTCGTCAACTTGGCACTGCGAGCGATCACCGGACCGGCGACGCCGACCGCCGCGGCCTCGATGCTGAACGGTTGGGGAATGTCACGGGAGAACGAATCGAGAATCTCCCGGAAGCTGCCGAACGCCGTCGTCGAATAGCTTCGAGAAGCGATTGGAACAGGACGCGGATCCGCGTGCTCGAAGAGGCCGAGGAGGGTTTTCGTACCTCCGACGTCGCCCGCCAGCAGCATCGGTAGAGAGTATAGTGAAGGCGGCGTGGCCACCAACGGTTCAGCGGCGGTCTCTCGACGCAACCTCCTCGAACGATACCGACATCTGCGCGAGGATCACCTCCGCTACATGCACAAGTGGGGACTGATTCGACACTCGCATCGCGCACAGGGAGACACGTACTACGAGTTTCCAGACCTGGCGATCATTCGCCAGGCCGATGCCGAGCTCGCCGGCGGCGCGTCGTTCCGCTCGGTCCTTCGCAATTTGCTCGCGCTGCGGGCGGGCCAGCTAGCGTTCGACTTTCGCATCGAAGCGCAACCTGCGAAGGTGCTGCAGATACGGCGTCCTGACCCGCCTCCCCTCGCCGCGCTCATGGACGCGGCGCTCCCGTCCGAGCCTTCGTCCGCGGAGCACTACTTTCACGCGGGGTCTTCGCTTGATGATGGCGACCCGCTCGGATTCGAGGAGGCGCTGTCCTCCTATCGGCGCGCGCTCGAGCTCGACCCTTACCTCGTTCCCGCACTCATCAACCTAGCCAACCTACACTACGCGCGAGATGAGATCATCGAGGCGCAGGCCCTCTACGAACGCGCGATTGCCATCGAGCCGGACGGTTTCGAGGCGCATTTCAACCTGGCAAACGTGTTCCACGACCTGGGCCGATACCCCGAGGCTCAGTCGTGCTACCGGGACGCACTCCGACTGAATCCCACCTACGCGGAGGCGCATTTCTATCTGGCTGTAACGCTCGAGAAAAGCGGGAGATCGCAGGACGCGCGACACCACTGGCGCGCCTATCAGCAACTCTCTCCAAACGGCGAGTGGGTGCACCTCGCGCGGGAGTTCTCCGAGCAGTCGTAGCGTGCGGCTTTCGCCGCGCCCGGAGAAGACGTCAGTTCTGTTGCTGGTTCCTCTGCCGCGCTCGCTGCCGGCGTTCCTCTTCGATCGCGTTCAATCGCTGGGCAGATCCGGGGAGAAGTTCCGTGCCATCTGGTCGGACAAGTCTACGAAAGAACATTCTCGAGGAACCAGTATGGGTCGGGTTACCAGTTACCGTGACATGCTCGCCAGCCTTGATTGAGTCAGCCGTCCAACCCGCTTCGGAGAGATTGAGCCTGCCCGCGAACTCGACAGTCCATTTCACAACCTTGCCAGCATCGGTGACGTCCAGGAGCATCATCGCGTGCGGATTGACGAACTTGAACTCCGTGACGACACCTTCGACCGTAATCACCTGTTTTTCATCGTAGACGGGTGAGAAGGCATGATGAGCACTCACGCCTGGCAGAGACAGCACCAGCACCTCGACAACGAAGAGCCAGGTGCGCAGTGGTCGCATGGCTGCTACTTCACCCCTTTCGAGAACTCTGTCGGTCGCTCGCAGTTTTCATACGGAGTAATCCGTTGACTGGGTGCCCACCGCCAGATCTTCTTCAGCTCCATCGGCTCGCGAAGGCTCCAAGGGTCCTCGATCCTCGCCGTGAGCAGCAACGTGTCTCCGTCTTTCGAGCGTGTGTAGCGTTCCACTACGCGCAGTTGGTCGCTGTGCTCGGATCGCCATCCCGTTATGTTCGCGGCGATGCCAGAGGTCTCAATAATCAATGCCTCGCCGTCCAAACGGCCGACGGAATGCCCCAGCACGCTCGGCGCGCCATTGGCCGGGCGCTTGCGCCCATCCAGATAGACCGTGCGCCGCGCGTCCCATTCCCCGTAGCGCAGTTCGATTCGATCCTTGCCGCGCTGCCGTATCTCGATCTGGTGGGGCGCAAACATCTGACGGGCCAGTCCCCACGGCTCGCAACGAAGAAAGCCGGGATCGTCAGCAGGATCGAGGGGATATGTCTTCAGAGCCGCAGGCGTCAGTCGGGGACGGACGTATTGTTCTTGTTGATATTTCGCGGCAGCAGCTTGAAGTTCATCGAACGGGCGAGCGTCGTTGGCCGGATCGTCCAGCAACGCATTCAGGAAGGCAATTCCCACGTCTGTACACGAGAAGAAGCAAAACGCGCCCATGGCCGTGGGGGGCGGGTCGCTCCACATGCCCTCGAGCCTGTCGAGTGATGACTGGGGTTCGGCCGGCGTCGGAATCGATGCCGCCAGGATGAGGACCAGAAGGCTCAACCTGCATTTCAAAGCCATGAGCTACTCCAGCGCCAAGAGGCGTGGTCATCGCGCTCGACCAAGCGCCTTCTAGTACATGTAGTCGTCTGAGGGCGTGCGCTTTTTCGGCGCGCGGCGGAGCTTGTAGTGCTGGCAATCCGGGCACCAAGCATCGGCGTCGAAGCCGGTCGTTCCCGCGTACGGCTTGACCTCGCGGTGGGTGCAGAATTCGGCGTTGCCGTCCTCAGCCGGTTGTTGCCATCGGCATGAGCGGAACCTGGTGAGGGCTGGCGACTGTGACGCAACCGGAGTCACCGGCGCTGCAGCTGGTGCATCAGCCGGGGCGCCTGCCGACATCGGTTCGCGCGCCTTCTCGTCCGGCGGCGCCGCCGCGTCGTCATTGGAGTCGTACGCCAACAGCTTTCTCCAGCGCGCGAAGCGCGCGAACTTCTTCGGGAGCAACCAGCGTCAATGCGCTCCCAGTTGATTCTGAGCGGCCCGTGCGGCCCACTCGATGCACGTAGGCCTCGGGTGTATCGGGCACCTCGAAGTTGACCACGTGTGCGATGCCTTCGATGTCGAGCCCGCGAGCAGCCACATCGGTAGCGACGAGCACCGGAAAGGTTCCAGTCCTGAAGCCCTCGACCGCGGCCATGCGTTGCTGCTGGGTCCGATCGGCGTGGAGCGCTGCCGTGCGAAGGCCAAGCGCCGTCAGCCGAGTCGCGAGGCGGTCGGCGCCGACTTTCGTTCGACAGAACACCAATACAGGCCCCGTCGCCTCCTCCCGGAGCCAACGGGCCAGCCATTTGGTCTTGTCGCTCGCGGCCACTTCCTGGACCGCGTGCGAGATTGTCTGGGCAGGGCCGCCTCGCCTTCCCACCTGGACATACTTCGGCTCGCGGAGGAACTCCTGCGTCAGCTTCAACACTTCTGCCGGCATAGTGGCCGAGAAGAGCAGCGTCTGTCGACGGGCTGGAAGCGCCGTGAGGATTCGCTGGACGTCAGGCCAGAAGCCCATGTCGAGCATGCGGTCCGCTTCATCCAGCACCAAGATCTCGAGACCGGTGAAGTTTGTTGTGTCGTGCCGCATGTGATCCATCAACCGGCCCGGCGTAGCCACGACGATGTCGACCCCAGCCTTCAGCGCACGCTCTTGAACGTCCATCGGAACGCCGCCGTAGACGGCGACGCTCGAGATCGCCGTGTGGTACGTCAGTCCCTGAACTTGATCTTCAATCTGGACGGCGAGCTCGCGCGTGGGTGCGAGAACCAGCGTGCGAGTCCTTGCCGGCAGCGGCGACGGTTCATTGAGAAAGCGCTGAAGAATCGGAACGAGAAACGCGGCGGTTTTGCCAGTTCCGGTTTCCGCACAGGCGATGACATCGCCCCCGGTGAGCGCCAGCGGAATCACACCGCTCTGCACGGGCCGGGTTTCCGTCCAGCCGAGATCGTGGATGCCGCTCAACAGTCGTGTGTCAAGCGAGAGCGCATCAAAGGGAATGGGTGCGGGGTCGAAGATCGAAGCTTCATATGCCAGGACTGCCGGTTCAGGCGGTCGAGGCGCGTGACGGCGTGGTCCCCCGTTGCGTCGAACAGGTCCGCGCCGGCCGCGGCGATTGTGGGGTGATGGTGTGGTGTCAGTACTCAAAATATGGGCGGCTATCGAGCGCGGAACGTAATGATGCCTCGCACGGGATCGTAGGGAGAGACGCCGACCGTTACGCGATCGCCGGGCACCACCTTGATACGGAAGCGGCGCATCCGGCCGCTCAACTGCGCGAGCACCTCGTGCCCCGCATCGCATTGGACGCGATACAACCCACCGGAGTGGACTGCAACAACCGTCCCCTGCATATCTATCAGATCGTCCTTGCTCAATAGCTCATCCTTTCAACGCGGCTAGCAATGAGTGTGCCACATCGCGCCATTCTGGACAAGTTTTTGCGGATCTTGCACTTGGGAGAGCGGGCGAGCCACGTCAGAGTGCTCGCACGGCTTCTTCGACTTGCCGCGCGAGCCCCGCGTAGTCGTCGCCGCGCAGTCTGAGGGGCCGGCCGAAAGCTACTCGCACAGATCCTGGCCGGACAAACGAGGAGCCGGTCGGCAAGATCCGGTCGACATGGTCGAGTCGTATCGGTATCACTGGAATGTCGAGACGCGCGCCGATCATCCCGATGCCGCCGCGAAACGGCTTGATGTTGCCCGTCGTCGATCGCAATCCCTCCGGAAAGATCAGAACCGAACACCCTTGGCCAGTTACCTCACCGATGTAGCGCAGCGTTTGCCGGGCCCCGGCCTCGCGCTGGGGGAGCGGAAACGCGTTGAAGTAGAACGCGGCCAGGTAGTAGTTCAACGAGTTCGTGAAGCGTTGCCGCCAGGTATGCTCGGCGGGGAAGAAGTGGGCCCTGAAGAACTCCTTCGCCATGGCCGGCGCAACCCGTGCGCGCCAGCGCGCCGGCAGCGCCGCCAGAATCACCGGAACGTCCATGTGGCTCTGGTGATTGGAGGCGAATACGACGGGACCTTCGAGGTCTTCCAGGTGTGCGCGCCCTTCTACACGCGTGTGAGCGAAGACACGAGCGAGCGGGAGGATCCACGTCGCAAGCGACAGCCGCCGCACGAGCTGCACTGGCCAGGTGCGGTTCCATGCCGGGAAGTCCACCGGTTCGTCGATGTGATCGGTCACATCAGGCGTCTCGACGAGCTGCTTCAGGTCAGCCACGCTTGACGCACCGGCGAACCGAGACTCGTCGAGGTGTGTTTGGAAACGGTCCTCGAGCGCCACCATCAGTTCAACACGCTCGAGCGAGCTCAGCCCAAGCTCTTCGATCGTCGTCGATCCCTCAATGCTCCGCCCGCGGCTAAAGCGTGCGATGAGGTCTTCAACCGAATCGCCACCGCTCGCGGCTATTGGCCGAGTGCCTGAGGTGACCCATTCGCCAATGACGCGCCGCTTCAGCTTCCGCGTGCCCTCGGTTCTTGGCAGGTCGCCGAGCGGCCACACAGAGACGGTTCGAATTCGCTGATGATCCTGGAGCCGTGCGTTGGCCTCGCGCACGAGCACGTCTGGGTTTCCATCGGGTTCGAGCTGCAGTACGGCGTGCACGCGTTCCTGTCCTCCCTCCGCAACACCGACGACTGCCGAATCGCGCACACCTGGCAACCCGTTGAGCACTCGCTCGACGTCTTCCGGGAAGACGTTCAGCCCTTCCGGCGTGACGATCATTTCCTTCTTGCGGCCTTTGATGAACAGACGGCCTTGCGCGTCGTGCTCACCGATATCTCCTGTGTGGAGCCAACCTTCCTCGTCAGTGGCTCCTTCCGTTGAGCCTTGAGCGTTCAGGCCTGGGCCTTGAGCCCTGCCCCCTGAGCCTTGAGCCCTGCCCCCTGAGCCTTCCGCTTGGAAGTACCCGCTTGTCACGTTCTCGCCGCGGACAAGAATTTCGCCATCTTCGGCGATCCGGACTTCGACGCCCGCGATTGGAGTGCCCACGGACCCCTTGCTCGTCTTGAAGGGGTGATTGAGCGTAACGATGGGCGCCGTTTCGGTGAGCCCGTAGCCCTGAATGACCGCAAACCCCATCCGCCGCCAGAACTCCTCGAGATCTGGCGACAGTGGCGCTGCGCCCACGACAAAGGCCCAAAACTTCAATCCAAACGCGGAATGGACGCGCCGGTAGCGCCACCATCGGCCGGGAATCGACGAGCCAGCCGGGGGCGGGTGCGCGGACTCCGGCATCGCTCGCAGCACGTGTTCGCGCAGCACGTCGAGAATCTTGGGGACGCACACAAGCACCGACACCCGTCGGGTCTTGATCAAGCGAAGCACGTCGTGGGGACTGAGGCTGCGGGTGAAGATCACCGTGCCCCGGACCATGGGCGGCACATTGCTCGCCATCGACTGGCCGAACAAGTGGCTGAGTGGAAGGAGGTTCACGAACCGCAAGGGATGGAACGGGCGTGCATACCGCCGGTATTTCATGACTTCTCGTTCGACCGGCACAACGTTGGCGAGCACGTTCCGGTGACGAATGACGACGCCCTTGGGATCGGCGGTAGCACCCGAGGTGAAGATGATTTGAATGATGTCGTCGCGCGAAACGGCGACCGGGGGCATCGGTCCGTCAGCGCGCCACTCCAGATCCTCCATTCGCCACATTTCGGCGCCGCCCACATCGGCCGTGGATATCCGCGCGACGTCTTCGCCCACAAGCACAATGCGGGCATCCACCAGGTCTCGAACTCTGGAGACGAATTCGGGTGAGGAGCGATAGTCGATCGGTACTACGATGACGCCTGCCAGAAGACATCCCCAGTAGCATGCAATCCACTCGGGTCGGTTCTCTCCCCAGAAGACGACTTTGTCGCCCTTCCGCAGTCCGGCAGCCGTCAACCGCGCTGAAAAGCCGCGGGCTGCTCGTCCGACATCTTCGTAGGTATGCGCGCGCCGGCGGTAACCATCGTCATGGACGAGGAATTCGCCTCGGATCGAGATGATGTCGCGGAAAAAATCGATCAGCGTGTCCCGCTTCACGGCTGAATTATCGTCGATGAGGCGAAACCGGGTTTAGTTTTGCCCGGAGAGTGTTCAATGGACAACAGCCCCGGTTTCTTATCCGGCTCGACAGCGACTAGAATAGGCGCCTCCTCAGCATGCGGACCTTTCTCACCGGCGCCACTGGTCAGGTCGGATCGGCCGTCCTCGACGCGTTCTTACGGAGCGGTCATGAGGTCACGGCACTCGTCCGGAATCCCGACAGCGCTGAACACCTGTCACGACGTGGCGTGCACGCTGTGATGGGTGATCTCTCCAAGCCGGCCACCTATGCTTCAGCCGCCGAGGCGTGCGAGGCGCTTGTGCATACGGCCTTCGAGCATTCCGCCCGAACGCCGAAGATCGATCGCCAAGCGATCGACACCCTGCTGGAAGTGGCCGGGCGCCGGGCCATGACGGGACGGCGTTCCACATTTGTCTACACCTCGGACGCCTGGGTGCTCGGAAACACCCCTGAGGGCGCGACTGAAGAGACGCCCGTCAATCCAACGCCACTGGTTGCGTGGCGCCCCGAGCACGAGCAGATCGTGCTCGATGGTGCCCGCGGAGCTGAGATCAGAACGGCCGTCGTGCGGCCCGGTATTGTCTACGGCGGCCGTTGTGGGGTCATTGGCGACATGTTGAAGGATGCCGCCAACGGTCTCGTGCGCGTCGTTGGCGACGGGCGTAATCGCTGGCCCTGTGTCTACGATCGGGACCTGGCCGACCTCTACGTCCGTTTGGTGGCAAATCCCGAAATTGCTGGTCTTTTTCACGCCAACGACCAGGCCGACGAGCGCGTCGACGATATCGTAGAGGCGGTTGCCCGGCACGCCAGAATGCGTCCCGATGTGCGCCATATGCCGCTCGCGGAAGCGCGGTCGAAGATGGGTCCAGTGGCCGACGCCCTGGTGCTCGATCAGGTCGTAAGAAGCCCCCGTGCGCGCGCCATCGGCTGGGCGCCGACGCTGCGCTCCGTTTCAGGTAACGTCGCCCGCCTGCTCGAGGAATTTAGAGCCGCGCGGGCAGCTGCCTAGACGTCAATCCCCAACGCCTACCAATCTGTCGGCCGGTAGTCCTTCAGGAACTGCCCCCACACGTGCGTCCCGGTATTGATGCCCGTGATGATTGGGTCGAGGATGCGTGCTGCACCGTCGACGATGTCGAGCGGCGGATGAAATCGCTGTTCGACGGTCTTGCGAGCGGCGATCTCGACCGGGTCCTCGTCGGTGACCCATCCGGTGTCGACACTGTTCATATGAATCCCGTCGCCCTGGAAATCCGTTGCTGCGGTGCGCGTCATCATGTTCAGCGCGGCCTTTGCCATGTTCGTGTGGGGATGGCGGGTCGTCTTGCAGTGGCGATAGAACTGGCCCTCGACGGCCGACACGTTGACGATGTGTTTGTCGCGGTTGGGCGTCCGCATCATCAGCGGCTTGAGGCGCGCGTTGATGACGAACGGAGCGACGGCGTTCACCAGTTGCACCTCCAGCAGTTCGACTGAGGAGACCTCAGACAGCAGCAGTCGCCACGAGTTTCGTCCGCGCAGGTCCACCTGTTGAAGATCCTGATCGAGGCGACCCTCGGGAAACAGGTCCTTTTGCGCCACGAGCTCCTCAGCGAGGAGTGGCACCTGCGACAGCTCGGCGGCGTGGGTCAATCCCGTGACGCCAGGCATGTTCCGCTCGAGCATCGTCGGAACGCCGGCGGTACCGGCTTCGGGGAGCAGGTGGTAGCCCCGCAGGCCTTCATACGCTCCGAGGAGTTTGCGCACGTGTGCGGGCATGTCACGACGTGCCGCGGTCTCAGCCGCCATCATGTGCGCGTAAAAGTCCGGCGGACGGCGTACCGTCTGGCACGCGTTGTTGACGATGAAGTCCAACCGGGCGCGCGTTGAGAGGAGTTCGTGACAGAAGGCCTCGACGCTGGGTGTATGGCGGAGATCGAGCCCGAAGATCTCGAGACGATGTCCCCACTCGCTGAAATCCGGCTCCTGCGCGTAGCGTGCGGCCGAGTTGCGAGGAAAGCGCGTGGTGACGATGAGCTGGGCGCCGGCTCGGAGGAGCTTGAGGCCGGCCTGATACCCGATTTTCACTCGCCCGCCCGTCAAGAGCGCGATACGGCCTCGAAGGTCAGCCAACTCGGTGCGCTTGGCAAAGTTCAGCTCTGCGCACGGCGGACACATCTGGTCGTAGAAGTGATGGATCACGGAGTACTTCTGTTTGCAGACGTAGCAATGCTGGGGGTCGACTGCCTCGCGACGATCCCCGTCGTCTTCGACATCTAGTGGCTCGAATCCTTCCGGCGGGAAAACGTTCGGCGTGGTCACGACCGGCCGTCGGCGCAATGTCCGGATGCCTGTTTCGGCAAGCACCCCGTCGTCGCGTTTCACGCGCGCGGCTTTTTGCTCGCGGGCGGTGGCCTTCATCAATCGTCGTCGCGTGCGGCCGTCGGGGTTCTGGATCCGGTTCACGGCCCGATGCAAACGCTCGCGGTCTTCCGCCGACAGGTGGTCGAGCACCTGTCGGTCAGCGGCGATCGACTCGAGGAGTTCGGTGGTGGCGCGAAGGCGTTCAAGCAGATCGGCGTTCACTGGGTTGTGATGGTCTCAAGCCGCTCTTCGTGATAGCTGAGGTCGCGGCGGCTGGTCGGTGTCGGGTTCCCATGCCTTAGCCATCCATGTCTTGGTCGTCCGCGCTGGCCCCGGGGAGGAACTCGAAGAACGCGTCGAGGCTTCGATCGAGGGCACGACGGAGTTGTGGGATAGTCCCGTCGATGGTGTGTAGCGTCAGCCCGGCGGTTCCACCATCGGTGAGACTCAGTTGAGTTTCGCCAGCCGCTGCCACCGTTCCTTCTGGCACGAGGCGGAGACCGTATACGAGAGTATAGCGAGCCATACTTCACTATACCGTTAGCTGGTAGCCGGTAGCCGGCAGCGAGAACGCTGCAGGCTACCGACTCCCGCTACCGGCTACCTCCCACCAGCTATACTGGCGCGCATGAGCACACGTGTTGTCGTATTGAGCGTGCTCGTGGCCGCAGTTGCGGTTGCGCTCGTCGCGCAACGGCGGGCCACCCGCGCAGACGAGTCGGTTCAAGGTCCGGCGCTGGACGAGATCAAGAGCGCACATCTTGCTGCTCACTTGAAATATCTGTCTTCCGATCTCCTGGAGGGGCGTGCTCCCTCGACCCGCGGCGGACAGTTGGCGGCGGAGTACCTTGCCACGCAGCTGACATCCCTCGGATACGAGCCCGGAGGCGACAACGGGACCTTCTTCCAAAATGTCGCAATTGTCGAGTCTGTCGTCGATCCTTCGTTCACGCTCACCGCTGGCAAAGGGACGCCGTTCAAATACATGAACGATGTCGTGGCGTTCAGCGGCATTCAAGACCCGAAGATCGCGGTGAGTGGCGAACTGGTTTTTGTTGGTCACGGTATCGTCGCGCCGGAGTTTCAGTGGAACGACTACGAGGGCGTTGACATGAAGGGCAAGGTCGCCCTGATCATGGTCAACGATCCGCCGGCTCCTTCCAGCGAGCCCCAACTCTTCGGAGGCCCCGCGCTCACCTACTACGGCCGCTGGACCTACAAGTATGAGGAGGCAGCGCGGCAGGGTGCCGTCGGCGCGATTCTGATCCACACCACCGAATCGGCCACCTACCCGTGGCAAGTCGTGCAGACATCATGGAGCGGGACGCAATACTCGTTGCCCGCGGCGCCGGGACAGCCGGCGTTGGCGCTCAAAGCGTGGGTCACTGAGGAGGCCGCCCGAATAATCGCCGCGCGGGGCGGACAGGATCTGGATGGGCTGAGGAAGTCGGCCCTTGCTCGCGGAGCCAAGCCAGTGTCGTTCGGCATTCAGGTCTCGGCCACCATTTCGCAGACAGTGCGCCAGAGGACGGCGCCAAACGTCGTCGGTGTCCTGAAGGGATCGAACGCGGCGCAGGCCATCGTGTACACGTCTCACTATGATCACTTCGGAATTCGCGATCCTCGTCCCGGCGATCCTCCGGACGCCGACCGCATTTTCAATGGCGCACAAGACAACGCCTCAGGTGTGGCAGGAACTCTGGAGATCGCTCAAGCGTTTGCCCGAGCGCGCGGCAGGCCGCTTCGTTCTGTCTACATTGTGTTTACCACGGCGGAAGAGTCGGGGTTGCTCGGTGCGGAGTACTTTGCCGCCCATCCACCTTTGCCCGCTGATGCGTGGGCGGCCAACATCAATATCGATAGCTTGAACCTCGCAGGTCTCGCGAAGGACATCGTGCTGCTCGGCTCAGAACGATCGACGCTCGGCGGCATGGCTGCGGAGCTCGCGGCGACCCTCGAACGGGTCGTCGGCCCAGACCCTGAACCGGGGCGCGGTTACTTCTTTCGATCCGACCATTTCCCGCTTGCGAAGATCGGTATTCCCGCCGTGTCGCTCGGCGAGCCCACGCAGTTCATCGGCAAGGACCTGAGCTACGCGAAGAGAATTCACGACGACTACAACGAAAAGGACTACCACCAGCCGAGTGATGAGGTCCGGACGAACTGGGACTACTCGGGGGCAGTGGAAGACATGCGTTTTCTCGCCGAATTGGGCTGGCGGGTCGCGAACGGTCCGACCATGCCAGTGTACGGGCCGAACGACCAGTTTGCGCGCATGCGGCAGGCATCCCCAAAGTGACGGAACCCAGGTAGACTCACGCTCGTCTTGATCTCACGAGTCTCAACAAATGAGAACACTCCACGCGCTCAGTTTTCTCGTCAAAGGTCCGTTGATTCTCCTGTTCCTGGTCGTCATCAACCTGATGACGTCGCCAGGTCACTGGTGGGTGCAGTGGCCGGCACTCGGCATCGGCATCGCCTGGGTGTTCAGCCTGTTCCGCGTTCTGCGCGCGCTGCTGCTCGTTGGCGGCCTTGCCGGACTGGCGGCAATCCTGGGCGGTCGTCGCCGCTGGTAACCCCTGAATCAAGGCTCAAGCAATCGCTTCGCCTCGCCGATCGCGGCGTCGATGGTTCGAATCTCACCGTCCAGCTGCTTCTCGTAGACCTGTTTGACGATCTCGCCCACACGTGGGCCCGGCGCGAGTCCGAGCGCGAGCACGTGACGCCCGAGGAGCAACGGCTTGGGCGCTGCGTGCTCGACACCGAGTCTGCGCGCCCGTTCGATGAACCAGTCCATGGCGGAGCAATCGAAGTGACCGGTCCGTCCGAGACAGTCAGCGCGAGCGAGTCGCGCCAGTAGCTCAAGATCAACCTTTTGGGCGAGCCGCCGGAACGCCCCGTCTCCAACGTTTTCGGCCTTGAAGAACATCCCCGGTTTCAGGTGATGAGCCACGAGGCCGATGACCTGAGACCGCACGTCGAAGCCGTCGATCGTATGGATGTTCAATCGGTCGAGTAGCTGTCGTGTGGGTTCCACCCCGGCCTGCTCGTGATCGGGAGATCGGATACGACCATCGATGAAGGCGGTCGTTGCTGGCTTTCCCAGGTCATGGCATACCGCGCCGAGCATCACTGTCGTCAGTCTCGGGCGATCGAGGTCCGCGTTCAGATCGCGCGCTCTGTCGATGACCATGAGCGTGTGGGTCCATACGTCGCCCTCCGGATGCCACGCAGGTTCTTGCGGGCAACGAACGAGAGGCACGAGCTCAGGGAAGAGTCGATCGACGACGCCCAGATCCTGCGCGACCGAAAAGCCAAGAGAAGGTCGCTCTGGCCTGGAGCAAAAGCTTTTCGACCTCGCCCCAGACTCGCTCCGCTGGAAGATCGTCGAGCGCGATAGTGCGGCACAACGCCTGCGTCTCCTCGTCGAGCGTGAACTCGAATCGGGCGGCGAATTGCACGGCGCGCAACACGCGTAAACTATCGTCGCCAAATGTGGCCTGGTCGACCACTCTCAGCACGCGACGGTCGAGATCGGCCCTGCCGTTGAATGGATCCTCAAAGCCTTCCGTAAGCGGATCCCACGAGATCGCGTTGACTGTGAAATCGCGCCGGCGTGCCGCGTCCTCGAGCGACATGAACGGGTCGCCGTGGACTTCGAAGCCCTTATGGCCGCGCCCATGTTTCGACTCTCGGCGTGGTAGGGCGACGTCGATCCCCTCGTCTGCCGGCGGCACGACCTTGTAGACGGGAAAGCTCTGTCCAACCATTTCCACGCGGCCAAAGGGCGCGAGAAGGGCAGGCAGCCCCTCTTCCGGAATCCCAAAGACTTCGAGGTCGATGTCTTTGGACGGTCTGCCGAGGAGGCGATCTCGAACCCACCCGCCAACCACGAGGGCGCGCCCGCCCGCTGAACGAGACGCAGCAGCGATGCCGCGGACAACTTCCAGGGATGCGCTGTGAGGATCCAAGCGATCGTGTTGTACTACAGTCGATGGCTTCACTCGATCCCGTGATCGTCCTTCTTCGCGACCTTGTTGCGATCGATTCGGTGAACCCCGCGCTCGTCCCTGGGGCGCGCGGAGAACAGGCGATCGCTCGGCGAATTGCAGAAGAGATGAACGCAAGCGGTCTGACCGTCGATGTCAGTGAGGTCGCACCAGGACGGCCCAATGTCGTGGGTTCTCTGACTGGTCGCGCGCCGGGACGGTCGCTCATGTTCTGCGGCCACACGGACACGGTTGGCGTCGCTGGAATGAGTGATCCCTTTCGGCCAGAGATTCGGGACGGCCGTCTCTACGGGCGCGGTGCGCAAGACATGAAGGGCGGCCTCGCAGCGATGCTCAGCGCCGCTCGTCAGATTGCTGAGGGCGGCGGCCTAGCCGCGGGTCGTTTAATCGTGGCGGCGGTTGTAGATGAAGAGCACGCGAGCATTGGCTCCGACGCGCTCGTCACAACATGGCGGGCCGATGCCGCGGTTGTCACGGAGCCAACGAGTCTTGACATCGCTATTGCACACAAGGGCTTTCAGTGGATTGCCCTCGACACGTATGGCCGCGCCGCCCACGGCAGCCGGCCGCTCGAAGGGCGCGATGCCATCCTTCGAATGGGTAGGGTCCTCGCGCGCCTGGAGACGCTCGAGAAGCGCTTGCAAGAAGGCCCTGCGCACCCGCTTCTCGGCGCAGCATCGTTGCACGCGTCGATCATCCAAGGGGGCCAGGAGCTGAGCAGCTACCCAGACCGTGCTCGCCTTCAGTTCGAGCGGCGCACACTCCCTGGAGAATCGTCAACGGTCGCACTGTCGGAAGCACGCGAAATCCTCGAGCGACTTCGCAATGAGGACCCCGAGTTCGACGGCGAGGCACAACCTATGTTCGGACGCGATGCATACGCGATCGATGCGGCCGATCCGTTGCCTGGCGTGCTCGAGGCCGCGGCGAGGTCCGTCGGGTGCACTCCGCGAAGGGTAGGGATGACCTTTTGGACCGATGCCGCGATCCTGGGCGCGGCGGGCATTCCGTCCGTCCTCTTCGGGCCTGGAGGCGAAGGCCTCCACAGCACAGAAGAGTATGTCTTCACCGACGATGTGTGCCGATGCCGGGAGACGCTGGTTTCCCTTGCGCGAATCTTCGTCGAGCAGCAGTAGCCTTAGGCCGCTCGGCGTTCGCCTACGAGTGGCATCTGGACGAGCGGTCGCGAGGGTGAGGCCACCTCGCGATGCGAACGCCCTTCTTTCACGTCCCAGCCCGGAGACTCGTGGCCGCACGACGTGCACAGCAATGACATTCGCCCCTCCTCGAAATGGACGAGCGAGTCATGCCCCTGAAGTCCGCAGAGGCGCTGCTGTACCCGTATTGCCACGCGGCCGAGAAACCCGTCCGGCTCTTGAGTCGATCCCGTTTGGTGTGTTGAACCCATAGTCATGGAACGCTGCCCCCTCTATGGTCCTTAACGAATCGCACGCCTTGGACAAACACTCTGCATCCAAGAGCGATGCCACAGGGGGCGAAAATTCAGTTAAAGACTTTCAAGTCAATAGCCTGCGGTTAGAACCTTCGGCTCCAAAGGTCCTCGAATGGGGACGCTAAGCCGCTAGAAAAACGGACAATTAGTCGCCCATTCGAGCTAACTAGATGGCCGTTCTTGAAGGAGGCTGCGAATCACGAATCCGACATTGGCGGGTCGCTCGCCCAATCGCCTCATGAAATACGGAAACCACTGCTGTCCGAAAGGGACATAGACACGCATGCCATACCCGGTCGCGCATAGAGAGGTTTGGAGATCGCGCCGGATCCCATACAGCATCTGAAATTCATAGCGGTCGCTTGGGATGCTCCGTTCGGCGGCATATGAGCGGACTTGCTCGATGATTGACTCGTCGTGCGTGGCAAGAGCCGGATAGGTCCCGTGGTCGAGCAGCGCACGAGTGTGGCGAAGGAAAGCCGCATCGACCTCGGCCTTCTTCTTGTATGCCACCGAGGCTGGCTCCTTGTATGCCCCCTTGACGAGCCGCACTCGGGCACCGAGCTCGATCATTCGTTGCACGTCGTGATCCGTCCGACGAAGGCAGGCCTGGAGGGCAATACCGAGGTGCCGGTATTCCAGGCGCCAGAGCGTGTCGAAGACTTTGAGCGTCGCCTCGGTGTACACCGAGTTCTCCATGTCGATTCGGACGAAGAACCCAAGGGGTTGGGCGTGTTCGAGAACCCGGCGTAGGTTATCGACGCAAGTGGCGTGGTCGATCGCCATGCCGAGTTGGGTCAGCTTCAGCGAGATGTTTCGTTCGATGCCGGACGCAACGATGACTTCGACGAGGCGGACATACTCACGCGCGGCGGCGCTCGCTTCGTCGAAGGTGCGGACGCTCTCTCCAAGGTAGTCGAGCGTGATGTGCAGCCCCTTCGCCTCGAGCGCGCGTGACGCTTCGACGGCTTCCTCGATCGTCTCGCCCGCGATGAATCGGCGCGCGAAGCTCTCGCCCGTTGCCATTCCGTATTGAGACGCGAGACGCTTGAGCACGGCGCTTCGCGACAACGCGAAGAACACCGCCTTCGACCCGGAGTACATCTAGTGAGTTCGGCTGGATGGGGACTCGAGGAGGTGGTTCAGGCCGCGACCGTAGTACCGCAGCACGTTGCGATCGCGAACGCGAATCCTGCTTCCCTCGACAACAAGGATCCCGCGCGCCTCCAGTGGCTCGAGTGCCGCATCCACGGCCTCGGCCCCGGTATTGACCCCGAGATTGGCACCGACCGATCGCAATGTATCGATGAGTGCCTCGGCGCGCCGCTCCAGCTCGCGGCGTGTGACGGAGGGTCGCATAGCAGCGGCAACAACGGTGGTCGGCAGCACTTTATAGACTCGGCCGATCGCCTTCATCACCGTATGGCTCAAGTCCAGAACGGCGCGACGCGAGTTAGCATCGACGCCGTCGATCGGAATCGGTGTACCGAACGTGACGTAGGCTCGTGACCGGTAGCCCACGGCGTAGCGAACCATCTCGGCGAGCTCGCGGCTGAACGCGCGCTGCTTTCCCTTGACGCGCTGCCGGGCCAATACATGATCCTCGAGCACCAGATCGTAGGCCACAGCCGTGGGAACAATCACCAGATGCGGATGCTCCGCCTGGAGTGCGGCGTTCATCAGGCCGGTCTTCGGGCTCTTGATCTCTCCACTGTAGGTTCGCCCGCCCTCAGGATAGAAGAAGAGGTCGTGCTTGCGTAGCAGCTCCGCGACGTACGCCTTCAGCGTAATCAGATACGCCGGGTCCTTGGTATTGCGACGAACCGGCATCGCGCCCGTCACGTGACGATGAAGGAGACCGAGCGGTCCTCCAAACAGGTTGATGCCGGCGGCGATGATTGGCGGCCGCACGCCGTTGTCATCGAGCACCAGGGGCTCGACGAGATAATCGGTGTGACTTCGGTGGTTCGACGCGTACACCACGCGTCCCGCACGTGTCGCGGACTTGACGATCTCGACGTTCTCTCCGAGGCGCTCAATCTTCCTGAGGATCGGGTAGAGCGGGTGTTTGAGCGCGCGATAAATCGAGTAGCGCTGCGTCGTGTGCAGCTCTTCAAGGTAGGTCTCGATGCGCTGCCTGGCCGCCCCGCCGTTTTCGCCGCGACTGCCCTGCAGGTAGCGCGTAATGTCTTCCCGGGAGAGCACGGCCTTGGTGATCTCGTCGAGCATCCAGCCTCGACTATACCACCCCTAAACTCGCCGAGGCGGTCAGCTGTCGGCAGATAGCCGCGGTGAACTCCGTGGTGCTTGCCGTGCCGCCAAGATCACGCGTCCGGACGGTCCCGTCAGACAACACCTCCCCCAGAGCCGTCATGATGCGGTCGGCCATCGGCGCCTCGCCTATGTGGCGAAGCATGAGGAGGCTCGACAAAAGAAGGGCCATCGGGTTCGCGACATTCTTGCCCGCGATGTCCGGCGCGGTGCCGTGCACGGCTTCGAAGATTCCGATCTCGGTGCCAAGATTGGCGGCGGGGACTACGCCGAGCCCCCCGACGAGCCCTGCACACAAATCCGACACGATATCGCCGTAGAGATTGGGCAGCAGGAGCATGTCGAATTGCGTCGGCTTCATCACCAGGTGCATGCACGCCGCATCGACGATGCGGTCGTCGAGCACGATGTCTGCATACTCTTTTCCGACGGCGCGAACTGAGCTGAGGAACAGACCGTCGCCCAACTTCATGATGTTGGCCTTGTGCACGGCCGTCACGCGCTTGCGACCATGCTTTCGCGCGTACTCGAACGCGAACCGTGCGATGCGTGTCGAGGCCCGCTCGGTGATGATCTTCAGGCTTTCGACGACTCCAGGCACGACCACGTGTTCGAGACCCGCGTACAAGTCTTCGGTGTTCTCGCGAACGATCACCAGATCGATGCCCTCATATCTGGACGGGACGGATGGGATGTTCCAGACCGGCCGGAGGTTCGCGAAGAGATCGAGGGCCTGTCGCAAGCCAACGTTGACACTGGTAAAGCCACTACCGACGGGCGTCGCCACCGGTCCCTTGAGGGCAACCTTGGTGCGCCTGATCGAGTTCAGCACATCGGCCGGCAGGCTCTCGCCGCCGCGCTCGAGCGCGCGAACGCCGACGAGCTGCGGTTCCCATTCAGCGTCGAGTCCGGCGGCTTCCAGAATCGCCACGACGGCGGCTGTGACCTCGGGACCGATGCCATCGCCTTCGATGAGAGTAATGCGATGCGTCATCGATCGGGCTCGCGAGCTTCCCAATAGAGCAGCATCATCGCGCCGACCATGTTCAACGCCATGAGCCGCTCGGACAGTGTGTGAAGCTCATCGAAACGAACACGACGTGGGTCGCCATCGGGCAGGCGGGAGGGGAGGGTGCCCACTTCCTGTTGGATGCGCTCGATGCCTCCGAGCACAACGATCCCGGAGTAAAGCGCGATCGCGAGCATCCCCGTTACCAGCGCCACGCGAAAGGCGAATCCCTTCGGGCGTGGTCCAAGCAGTGCCATCGCGCCGAGCGACAACAAGATCACGCCCCCCGATCCGTAGGCGACCCACTGGAAGCGCGCGATAGCTGCGCCGAACACGGCGCCTGCCAGCGCTCGGCCTGACACGGGATCGCTCGCCTGTATTACTTGAAACACAGTCGGAGCGACAATCGCGCCTAGCACGGCCATACCACCGAGCCACACAACCAACGCAAGTACGTAGACGTACCGTAGCGCGAGCACCTGGTCATTATAATTACCGATAAGAGTTCAATCGGTGATTGTGCAGACTTCTTCTCGTGCAGTGGCGCTCAATAACATCGCCACGCGCTTGCGCATTGATTCCGTGCGCGCCACCACTGAGGCCGGTTCTGGCCACCCCAGCACGTGTTGTTCGGCCGCAGAAATCGTCGCCGCGCTGTTCTTCGCAGAGATGCGATACGACCCAAAGAACCCGCAGAACCCCGATAACGACCGATTCGTGCTGTCGAAGGGGCATGCCGCGCCGATTCTGTACGCGGCATGGGCAGAGGCCGGGTTCTTGAAGCGAGAGGACCTCCTGAGCCTCCGGAAGCTCGAATCCGATCTCGAGGGCCATCCAACGCCGCGTTTGCCGTTCGTCGACGTGGCCACCGGATCGCTTGGGCAGGGCATCTGCGCGGCTGTTGGTATCGCCTTGAACGCGCGGCGCCTCGACTCGGAGTACCGCACGTACGTCCTGCTCGGCGATGGAGAGACGGCTGAAGGTTCGGTGTGGGAGGCGGCCCAACTTGCCGCCCACGACAAGCTCGACTCGTTGTGCGCCATCACCGACGTCAATGCGCTTGGCCAGAGCGGTCCGACGCCGTGGCAGCACGATGCGGAGGCCCTGGCAAAGCGGTATCGAGCGTTTGGGTGGCGCGCCCTCACAGTGGACGGTCACGACGTGTCGGCGATTCTCGATGCCTTCGAGGAGGCACGACGAACCAAAGGCACGCCGACGATGATTCTGGCCAGGACGATCAAGGGAAAGGGTATTTCCTTTGTCGAGGGCAAGGAAGGCTGGCACGGGCGGCCACTCAAGAAGGGAGAGGAGCTCGAGAAGGCGCTCGCCGAACTCCAGTCACAGCTCGTTCCCGGCGGCGATACGCCGATCGAGACACTCGCCCCCCGCGTTGTTCCTCGCGCACTCCCTCAGCGCGCTCGTCTGGGTCCGCCAGCCTACACCCTTGGGGAGACCGTTGCGACCCGCGAGGCATACGGCACGGCGCTCGCGCTTCTCGGCGCCGCCGACGACCGGATCGTGGCGCTCGACGCGGACGTGAAGAACTCGACGTTCAGCGACAGGTTCGAGCAGCGGCAACCGGGTCGCTTCTATCAGAGCTTCATCGCCGAGCAAGTCATGATCGGGGCCGCCACGGGCCTGGCCGCCCGAGGCGCGATTCCTTTTCCGTCGACCTTCGCTGCGTTCTTGACCCGTGCCTCCGACTTCATCCGGATGGCTGCCATCAGCAATGTGAGCATCAAGTTGGCCGGGTCTCACGCCGGCGTGTCGATCGGCGAGGACGGTCCGTCGCAAATGGCACTGGAAGATCTCGCCATGATGCGCGCGCAACCCAATATGGTCGTGCTGTATCCGTGCGACGCCGTGAGTACGCAGCGCCTCTTGGAGCTGATGGCCTATCACCACGGTCCCGCCTACATGCGAACCTCGCGGCCCAAGACACCCGTAATTTACGGGGCGGACGAGGCGTTTGCGATTGGCGGGCTGAAAGTGCTCCGTGAGAGCGGTGCGGACGTCGCGACAGTCGTTGGCGCCGGGATCACCGTCTTCGAGGCGCTCAAGGCGCACGACGAGCTACAGAAACAAGGGGTCGCGATCCGGGTCATCGATCTCTACTCGCTGCAGCCGATCGACGCCGCCACGCTCGTACGGTGCGCGCGTGCGACGAAGGGTCGAGTGATTACGGTCGAGGACCACTACGCGGCCGGTGGCGTCGGCGATGCGGTCGCCTCGGCCCTTGCCAGCGATGGATTCACCGTGCGGCGACTCGCCGTACGGGAGATCCCGCGCAGCGGGACGCCGGAGCAACTCGTCGATCGCTATGGGATTTCCGCGCGCCACATCGTTGCTGCAGTGACAGGGTAGGGATCGGGGATCGGGGATCGGGGATCAGGATCGGAACCGACTAAGTGCGAGGAAAGCCTGGAGCTTCGGTCACTCGCCGCGCCTGCCACAGATGACGCCGCTCGTGCGTGACCATCAATGCGAAGGCCGAACCGAGCGGAAGCCGGAGCCATTTCGCTGCCGGAGAACTGACTCGCGCTTTGGCGAGATCGACTCCGTTGGCCTGCCGCAACCGATCGATGAACTGCACTTGATATGCGCGGAATGCCGCCATGATCTCGCTCCGCGGGCGATGTGGTTCAGGCTGGAACAGCTTGGGCGCCTTCATCCGGAACCGGGCGGGAGGTTCCATGGACCGCACGAAGAATCGTCCGAGCCAGTTGTAAGAGAAGGGACCCTCGGAATACGTGCCATTTCGGATGGCCGCGGCGATTCCCTCATCGAGCATCGGCAGGTAAGAACGCGCGGTCGCGTTCAGGTGGTCCAGGCACAGTGCCACTGGCCAGGCATCTGCCGCCGGTCGCCACGTGAACTGCTCTTCGTTGAGCCCTGCAACAAACGCGTCGGCGTCATCGGCGATCTGCTCGAACTGTTCTCGTAAAGCGTCCAGCTCAGGCGTCAGCGCAGAATGCCGTATCGTCGGCATACCGCGCGATTGTAGTGGCAGGAAACCTCCGACGCTAGCGGAGCGCGAATTGTTTAGCCGCTGGTGCGATGGTTTCCGCGGTCGGCGAATCGGGCCACGTTGCAGCCGGTGCGGCTGTGTAACCCGCATGCGCAAGGCTCTCTTGGAAGAGGGCGGTTTGCGACGCAAGGAAATGCAGCTTGAGGGCGAGCCGGACGATCACATAGACCTGCCCCACCAAGAATGCAACCAGCATGAGACTCCCAGCGTCGGTGACACCGGGCGCCATCAAGGCCCAGACCGCGATCACAATGAGGAATGTGGCACTGTTGACGCCGTAGAGCAAGAACACGCGCCGTGGGTGTCGCCGGCAAAAGCGTAGCGCCGCCGACAGCGCGCCGAGGACGCTTCGTCGATCCTCGACGACGATTCGGATCTTGGCATAGTCGAAGAGGATGTTCACAAGAAGGAGCGCGGTGCCAAATGCCACGTACATCGCGATGCGCCAAAGGAGAGCCACGCGTTCAACACTGTTGTCGTGAATCATCCACCGATACCACTCGTCGAATAGCCACACATGCACGTAGGCGAACAACCACCAGTACACCGCCCCGGCGACGAGGGCAAGACGCACGAACCGGAAAAAGAACACGCCTGATGCGGCGAAGAACCCGTGCGCGCGCGTGGGGCGCTGCCGCGCATACCGATCGAGGATGCCTCCGGCGAGAAAGGTCCAGAGAGCAAGATATGCAGCCAGCACTGTTGCGATCGGAACGATCTTCCACTGCGCGTCGAGCAGGCTGCTCATGCTGTCGAGTGTTGCGGCGAAGCCGATGATCCTTGGTGTGAACGTCGTCCCCAGCCCTGTGGCCTGGGAGGAGAACTCCTGCCACCAGTCGTAATTCACGCCCTCCGCGGCGGGGCCCGCCATCAGGCTACGGCCAAGGTGTGCTTGCAGCAGACCGTGAAGGGCCAGTGCCAACGGGAGCGCCAGCACGAACGTCAACACGAAGACGCCGGCAACGACCGCCGGCGCGCCGGCGACTCGCCGCCACCCGTCGAGCCAGCTACGAACGACCATCAACCACCAACTCAACCCCTAACTCCCAGCCACTGACGCTTAACCAACTTTCAACTACACAAGGAACGCATACGTCAGCATCAGATCCTGCAGCCATACCATCCACGTCAGGCTCCATTTCGCGCTTGCTCGGCCTGCGCGTGGCTCGAGCGTGATGCTGTTGTTGGTGTAGTTCACGTCGAGCAGCAACACGCGGTTCGGGTCGACCACGACCGTCGTCGCGCGGGCCGGGCGCTCGTAGACATAAATGGCGCGGCGGTCGGCGCCGCTCCAGCGTTCAGTCACATGCTGGCCGTCAGCAAACGTGGTCACCACTTCCACAGGGAATGTGGCCTCACCTAACCGCCGGACCACCACAACGGTCCGGTAAGCGCTGCTGCCCGTGCGTTCGCTCTTCAGGTCCTGGACCCCGTAGTCGAAGGTATTCGAGCTTCGATACACCTGATCGATGAACCAGGTGAGGTCTTGGCCGCTAACCTCGTTCACCACAGCGAAAAAGTCCGCGGGCAGCGGATGGCGGAACTTCCACCGGTCGAAATAGGTAGCCAGAATTCGTTGAACCACCGGCCATCCGAGATAGCGCTCGAGCGTATGCAGCCACAACGATGTCTTGTTGTAAGTGATCGTCGATCCGGTGGCGGGCCAGTACTGCCACGACGGAGTAGATGGAGTATCCGACTCGGCATTCAGGCGATAGCCGGCGAGCCGATCGTTGTCGAGCCGGGAAAAGGGGACGTCGCTGAGGGCCCACGGAATAAGACCATCGAAATACCGGACCTCCACACGATTGGGATTGAAGACGTCATCGAGCACCCGTGCGGTGGCGAACGTGTTGATCCCTTCATCCATCCAGGCGTGCTCGAACTCGTTAGTGGACACGATCCCGTACCACCACTGGTGCCCGGCTTCGTGCGAAGTGGTCATCTCCGGAGTCTGGACGATGCGTGGCGCCAGCAAGCGAGAACGACCAGTGAAGAGGGTCGGGTACTCCATTCCGTCGCTTTGACTCTGGAAAGCAGGGTCCACGACCGTCACATGGCCGTATGGATAGGCCCCGAACCACTCGCCATAGCGTTTGAGCGTCGCGGCCGTGATAGCGAAGTAACGCTCCGCCTGACCGCGGCGCTCAGACTGCAGCAGAAGTCGCATCTCTACCTTGGGCAGCGTCGGGTGCTCGAACGTACGTGTCAGATCGACGAAATCAGGGCTTGCTGCCCAGGCGAAGTCGGCGATGTCTTCTCCGCGATACGTGTGCGTCGTGGTGCCGTCGGCGTTGTCGGTCCACCTGGTCTGACGACCCGAGGCCCCCAGCACGAAGCGGCGCGGCAACGTCATTCTCACGTCATAGGTGCCAAAGTCGGCGTAGAACTCGGTGCTCCGGTGAAACTGGTGGGTGTTCCAGCCTGCATCATCCAGAACACCAATCTTGGGGAACCATTGCGCGATGAAGTAGTAGGAGCCGACGCGGCCCGTTCGCGCAATGGGGAAGGGAATCTTCGCCGTCCACTCGATCTCTATTTGCAAAGTCTCGTTGGGCTTCACACCGAACGGAAGCGCGACCGCCATCACCGTTCGATCGGCGGTGTTGCCATCGTCAGGAGAGAGATAGCGAATCTGAGGCGTGAGATCGAGCGCCGCTTCACTTTGAGCCTGCCGAACGCGAATCGTCGAGACATCGCTCGACCCTGCCTCATCGGGAAGCTTCGGCATAACGTTGCCAGCCAGCCGATGTTCACGCAACCACGTCGAATCCGCGTTCCGCCAGGCGTTCCAGTAAAGATGAAACTGCAGTTCGGTTGCCGTGCGAGCACTGACGTTGCGCCACTGAATCGTTTCACGGCCGCGGAGCTCTCGGCGCTCGTGATCGAGCCTGGCGTCGATGTCGTAGTTGGCATTTCGTGGCGATCGTGCGCCGGCGAGCGGCGAGTCGAAGGCCTGAACGGGCGAGCTCGTGGGCCGCTGTCCGTTAACAGGAATACCTCCCGTAGCGACGAGCAGCGCACCGATGGACAGGACGATGGCGAGGCGACGGTGCACGAAGTAGATCCGCGTTGGATATTACCCCTCTTCCCTTCCCCCTTCCCCCTTGGCCCTTCCCCCTTCCCCCTTGCATAATTCACCCGATGATTCGCGTGATGCATGTCGGTCTCGGGCCAATCGGCGCAGCGGTTGCACGCCAGATCGCTGGCCGCCAAGGGTTTCGCATCGTCGGCGCGTGCGACGTCGATCCGGAGAAAGTGGGACAAGACGTCGGCGAGGCGATTGGCCTTGGGCGCCCTTTGAAGGTGCGCGTTGAGGCGGAAATTGGGAAGGCCATCAAAACCACCAAACCCGATGTGGCTGTGCTGTGCACGAGTTCGTCGCTTGCGGGCGTTGTGTCGCAGTTCGAGGAAGTCCTCAAGCATCGTGTGCCGATCGTCACGACGACCGAGGAGGCCGCGTATCCTGCGCCTCACAACCGGCGTCTCGCCAAGCGGCTCGATCTTGCAGCGCGTAAGGCGAAAGTGGCCGTGCTTGGGACCGGTGTCAACCCAGGATTTACGATGGATGCGCTGCCGATCGCGCTGACTGCCGTGTGTGAGCGCGTGGATCGGATCGAGGTGCATCGCGTGCAGGACGCGCGCATCCGGCGGCTGCCGTTTCAACAAAAGATTGGGGCCGGTCTCTCGCGCGAGCAGTTTCAGAGGAAGGTCAAGGAGGGAACGGTTCGGCACGTCGGGTTCTCGGAGTCCATCCAGATGATCGGCGATGCGATGGGTTGGAAGCTGGACCGGATCACGGACGAGGTTGGGCCGAAGTTTGCTGAGAGAGCGGTCGAGAGCCAATTTCTTACCGTTGACGCCGGCCTGGTGTGCGGGATCATCCAGACGGGCACTGGTTATGTGAAGGGAGAGCCGCGCATCAAGCTGCGTCTCGCCGCCTATCTGGGCGCTCCGGAGTCGTACGACTCTGTGCTCATCGAAGGTTCACCCCGCATTTATTCAAAGATCGACGGCGGCGTTCATGGTGACATCGCGACCGTGTCGATGACCGTGAACTCGATTCCAGCCGTGATCGCCGCGTCGCCGGGCTTCCACACGATGCGCGACATGCGCCTGCCGTCGTTTTTTGGAGGGAGCTGATCCGAAGTCAGCGCTGGCGCTTGCGCGACGCCTTGGCGGGCTGGACGGCGCGCGTGGTCTTTGACCGCGCGGCGACCCGCTCCTTGGCGTTCTGCCAGGCGAGCGTCATCGCCTCTCCGAGCGTGTCTTCATCCACTGCTGCTAGCCGCACCATCGTGGATCCCCCGCGTCCCCATGCGCCGCTCGCGGGCACGAACGACTTTGGGTCTTGACGCATGAAGAGCTCCTGTTGGTCTGGCGTCAGCGCGACCATGCCGAACTGTGTGTCCGGATAGGAGAGTGTCGCGAAGATCTTTCCGTGCACACGGAAATCGGGGTGCCCCATGTGGGCGCTTTCGATCGCGTCCTCCATTGAGAGCGCCATACGTCGGAACTCTTCCTGGTTCAGCATGTCGTCTCACGTGCCATTTTACCTAGACGCACGGGATCCCGAGGCAATGCAGAACCTATCGCCCACGGATGTCCCCGTCAACGTATGGCCCCGTTTCTCTAGGTTCAGGCGATCTCGGCCTGCCACGAAGTGTCCGCCGGCGAGTCGATGCCGAGCCGTCGCCGTTTGAGATACAGTCCCTTTCGTGACAGCCCGAGCATGGCCGCGGTTTTCTCCATATGGCCGCCGCACTTCTCGAGCGCGTACAGCAGCATCGTTCGTTCGACGTGCTGGACGGCGGCGGGCATGGGCTGATCCAGGCGCACGACGACCTCCGTCTCAGCAAGAACGCGTTCCGAGGCCGGAATCGTACGGCGCGATGCGGCGATGTCCCTCGAGAGATGCTCGGGCATCAAGACTGCGCCGGTTTCGGCCAGCGCCGCTAGCCGGCGCATCTCGTTGGCGAGTTGTCGGACGTTTCCGGGCCAACGGTAGAGCACGAGATATTCCAGAGTCTCCTCGGAGAGCCGCAGATCTCCCTTGCGGCATTCATGGGCGTACTTTGCGAGGTAGTGATGCGCGAGCGATGGGATCTCGACTCGCCGTTCGCGTAGTGGCGGGACGTGGAGCGGAACGATATTGAGTCGATACAGCAGGTCTTCTCGGAAGCGGCCCTGCGAGACTAGAGGGTCCAGTTCGGCGTTAGTCGCCGCGATCACGCGTACGTCGACTTGCACTGGCCGGGTTTCGCCGATGGGATGGACCTCGTTCGACTCAAGGAATCGGAGGAGCTTTGGCTGAACCTCCAGGCTCATGTCTCCGATCTCGTCGAGGAAGAGTGTGCCGCCTGAGGCACCGCGGATGACCCCCTGGAAGTGTTCCGTGGCGCCCGTGAACGCGCCACGGCGATGCCCGAACAGCTGCGAGTCGAGCATGTCTTTTGGCGTGGACGTACAGTTGAACGGAAGGAACGACGCTTTGGCGCGAGTCGAGTAGGCGTGAATGAGTCTGGCCAAGACTTCCTTGCCGGTACCCGTTTCGCCTGTGATGAGGACGGGGACGTTGGTGGGCGCGATGCGACGGGCTGTAGCGAGGAGCGTCTGCATCTCCTCGGCAATGAACAGCGCACCGGCTTGCTCTTCAACGGGGCTGGCCGGCCACAGGGCCGCGCGCTGGCGTTCTTCGCCTCGGTAGCGCTCGAGGTCGAGCGCTGCTTGCCCGACACGGAGGACATCCGCCAGCAGGATTGCCTTCTCGGGGTCGTCTGGAATCTGGCACACGAGTGTCAGCTTCTTGTGGCCCTCAACACCAAGTGTCAGCGTGACGCCATTGTCCGATGATTCGTGATCGGCATCACCATGACTCTCAACCACTTTGGCACGGGAATCGCTTCCGCAGGCGCGGATCGCTGCAAGCAACTCCTCGCCCAAGAGGCGTGGACTGTATGCGAGGTCGACCGCACTCGAAATCGAATCAATGGCGCGCTGAATCGAAGGGGTCAGTTTGGAATGCAATGCTTGCGTGACAGTGTGACTCTCCGGTAGCCTCGGGCGATCCTCCATTTCCATTCTGAGTGACACGATGCCCTGTTCAGCCCATAGTCGCTCGGCTCTGTCACGAAGATGATTTTCAAGGGAAGGCGAGAACCCGCTTAGCACTCCTGCTGCTGCGTAATCGTACTGTCCTTGTAACTCGCGAAATTTCGTGGCTCCCTCTTGATCTGCAAGTACTAACTGCCTGCATGCTCCAGCTATCTGGCCGTCCCGAGCCAGTGCTTGGGCCCTCGTTACATGGATCGCGATGCTAAACGGAGTGTCGCGAATCTCGCGCGAGCGCTCTTCGATATCTGCCAGTAAGTCAGCCGCTAGCCGGGCCTTGCCCTGCCTCAAAAAGAGCCGAGCGTTGGTGATGGCAGCCCATCGAACCGGATAACTCGAAGCCAGAGCCTGATTGCGAATGGCTTGTTCCTCGATACTAGTCAAAATCGCTTGGCACTCATCCAGTTCGTTACGAGCTAAGTGCACGCGGGCTTGTCCTTCTGAGGCACCAAGTGACGCGAGTCGAGATGTACGCGGTGAGCCGATTACGCGCGCCAGTGCCTGAGAAGCTTGACCGTACTGGCCAAGCATGAGGCGGACGTGCCCGATGTTGCTATCCCCAATGGCTCGGGACCTGGCTAGACCACAACGTTCCGCAAGTTCTCTAGACGCATTGCTGTACTTCAGTGCCTCTCCGAACTTGCAGCTGAGGGCCGCGATGCATGCGCGGTGGTTAAGGTTGGTGCTGTCGAGCCATACATTGGGAGAAAGAGCGAGAAGCGATTCAGCGATATCGCAGTGCCTGCGAGCTTCTTCAAGTCGCCCCGTCTGACCCTCAAGCACAGAAACGCACTGGTGCAAATACGCGCTTGTCTGTGGCATTCCAACTCGAGTCACTGCGCGTCTAACTTCGGAGAGAATCGGCGCGACAACGTCCATCGGCTGGCCCTCGATCATGTGTCGCAGGAGATGGAGGTACGCCCAAGCGACTCGCTCATCGTCTCTTGACTCGTAGGCCAGCCGTACAGCGCTCTGAAAATGACGTCGCGCCTCGGGCATGGATCCTGAGGCTTCCTCGACAAGACCCAGCACAAGCTTGGCTCTGGAACGGTGCCCTGTCGGTAAGTCGGAGTCAGAGTCAGCTAAGACGAGCTCGCGTGATTTGTCCAAGTCACCCGTGAAGGCCAACGCGTGAGCGAGAATTAGACGGACTGAAGGATCCAACCGGTTGATAGCGAGTTGACTAAGATCGGAACTAGCGATTAATTCGGCGAACTCTCCCAATCGGAAGAGCCTGTCGGCGATCTGGGAAGTAAGACCCATCGCGCACCTCATCGCGGGAAGACAACTTGCGCCAACCCGCAACTCGATGTCTGGAGTTGCGGTAGAGGCGTGACTGCAGCCCGAGGGATTCGATGCCTAGCTCAAAAAAGGGACGAACGGCGATAACATACCTCGTATCTTCACTTCAATTGGGCCAAGACGTTAGACCAAGGCCTTTCGATGCAGCTGATGTGTCAACTCCTCGATAAGGATTTCGTCGAACCAGCAGGCACCCTCGAGCGGGATTCCGAAGGAGATGTTCTATCTGGGCTGGCGGACGCTACCTCCATTGCCTCGACTAGTGCCGACGCGATTCTCTCCAAGGCGTACCGATGGTCCTCTATGAAGGGTTCCTTGTCCTTTGAGTAAACACTCAGAGCCCCGACCAGCTTACCGTTTCTCCTAAGTGGAGCGACAAGTGCAGACTGCAACGCCGGTTCGAATAGATCCACCATGTCGCCCAGATCGAGTGTCGCCGGTGAGTTGGCGATAACTGTCTCGTGAGCCACGGCCCAACCTGTAATGCGCTCGCCGTTTCGAATCGATAGTCCGGGTAGTACTTGGTTCTCATCACCGGCAGACGTCATACAGGTGAGCGTGTCGGCGTCCGCAAAGTATCGATAAAAGGCGCAGACCGTAGCCGGGGTGAGCATGCCGACGTACTGCGCCGTGACGTCCATGATTTCGCCAGAAGTGTGACTGTATTTCAACGCGCGAGCACACTCATCGAGAATAGTGGCTTGTGCAGCGTTATTGCTGATGTCGGCAAATGGGCTCAGGGTCTTCTGGCCAAAAGCATGTGACACGAGCGAACGTGCTTGTTGACCAGCGAGCTCCGCTGCGGGCGCCATTTGCGAGTAGGCAGAGATGAAGGTGTCAACAACGAGCGGATCGTACATGTTGCTTCGGCGTGAACGAAGGATCTCGAACGCTTCATCAGTCGACATTCGTGGACGATAAGGTCGATCGGATGTCAGGGCATCAAAACAATCGACAACGGAAAGAATACGTGCGCCGAGCGGAATGTCGGCTCCGGCAAGCTTACCGGGATAGCCAGTACCGTCCCAATTCTCGTGGTGGTGCCTCACGATCGGGACGACAGGATACGGGAACCTGATCGACGAGAGTAGGTCGGCACCTATGTCGGCATGCCGTTTCATCTTCTCGAATTCGATAGCGGTCAACTTGCCAGGTTTGTTCAGAATGTGCTCTGGGATCGCAAGCTTTCCCATGTCGTGCAGCAACGCAGCTGCTTCGATCGCTTTCATTTGGAGCTCGTCACGCAGGCCAAGGCGTTGAGCCAGTTCCACCGCGTAGACCTGAACACGGCGTATGTGGCCGTGGGTGATCTGGTCCTTTGCGTCAACAGCGGTTGCAAGTGCCTCGATGGTCGAGAGGTACAGTTCGTTCACGCGGATGACATGCTGCTTCGCATCCTCCAGACGGCCGAGTGAGGTGCGATAGGCGAAGTAGGTAATGGTCAGTATCGGTAGCATCAGGCTGATCGTCGTGAGATCTATGCGACGCGTCTGGGAGAATAGGAGAGCAGCGACCGAGACTCCACCGAAATAGTTCAAGCTTAGCCAGGGGAAGTTTTCCCACCAGATCTGAACAGGGCTTGTGTGTTTTTCAAAGCCCAATGCAATCGCAACTAGCCAACTATTAATAAGAAAGTAGAGTGCCGCTAACACAAACAGTGGCACCAACAACTCAGACAGGGTCAGGGGTGAGCCCGGCACCGTGTCCGCAAGAACATAGAAGACGTGCGCGGCTATCCAGATTGACAGCGCAGCGGTTGCCAGGTTGAATGTCGATCGGAAAACAGACCGAAACTCCCTCTGCATCCAGAAGGTGGCAACGACTGAGTCGACAGTGACGATCACCGTCGCCACGGCGGGATTGTAGGCAAGCACCGATGCAAAGACGAACGCGTCGGAGACCGAAAGCCTAGCTATTAGCCCAGGCACCTTGACCGTAAACGAACCGGTCAGAAGAGTTAGCGCGGCGAGGCCCAACCAATCGGGTCGCTCGCCAGAGGTGTAGACGTCGACTCCTGCCAGCAGCGCCGTTCCCATGCCGGCGAAGATGACGATACCGAAGTACGCGCGCGCTAGGCGGGAGATTCTCTCGGTTTCGGCCATCGCAAGGCAGGCGCTAAACCTGCCGGACGATCTATCGACCTATTCACCCCAGATGATTAGTCTTCGCACGGCAAGACTCCCTTCTTGTCAGCCCGACCGGAGGGACTACTCGGTCGGCAGTAAAGCGTTGCCCCAGAGGATGTTGTTGGCGTTGCCCCAGAGGATGTTGTCGGCGTTGCCCCAGAGGATGTTGTCGGCGTTGCCCCAGAGGATGTTGTCGGCGTTGCCCCAGAGGATGTTGTCGGCGTTGCCCCAGAGGATGTTGTCGGCGTTGCCCCAGAGGATGTTGTCGGCGTTGCCCCAGAGGATGTTGTCGGCGTTACCCCAGAGGATGTTGCCCGCGTTACCCCAGAGGATGTTGTCGGCGTTACCCCAGAGGATGTTGCCCGCGTTACCCCAGAGGATGTTGCCCGCGTTGCCCCAGAGGATGTTGCCCGCGTTACCCCAGAGGATGTTGTTCGCGTTACCCCAGAGGATGTTGTCGGCGTTACCCCAGAGGATGTTGACTGCATTGCCCCAAAGGATGTTGACTGCTTTCGCGTTAAGATCAACGCCCTGCCAGAGCACTCGATGCGCGAATACTAGCCCTGCGCTTGCTAACGCTTCGCCGCCAACCAAGGGTTCAACTAGATCCTCAGGTACGCCCAACGACAGACTACCCATGACGTTTAGGCTGCCAGCCCCGGCTACGAGTACTCCCTCTTGCGACTCCCGCGTCGCGGAGTACTGAAAGCGAAACCTCACTCCAACCGGCGAAACGCGAGGGAACGCCTCGAGCATTTGAGCTGCCGCACCAGACACGACCGCCGCCGCCATGCTCGTCCCCGAAAGCTCCAGCCGCGCATCATTGCCAGACCCAATCACCAACTCAGGATGCTCACGCACCAGCGTCGAGCCAGGCGCCGCCAAGCCTAGAATTCGGTTCCCCGGCGCAACCAGGTCCGGCTTGATCAGTCGGTCAAACCGCGTCGGGCCTTTTGAGCTATAGGTCGCCACGACGTCATCGGACCTATACGCGGTCCCTTTTGTATTCAACGCTCCCACAGTGATGGCGAACGGCGACACGCCGGGATTCGTGATCCCGCCAAATACCTCGCGGCCATCAGCGAGCTTCCCAAGGTTCCCCGCCGAGGCCACCACTACCAAGCCCGCCCGATAGGCGCGCTCCACGGCCTGGCACAGTGGATCGTCACGCCACGACTGCATTACCGGGCCGCCTAACGAGAGGTTGATGACCCGGATGTTGTATCGCTTGCTGTACTTGACTGCATAGTCAATCGCTTCGATTACGTCGGCCGTCGTGCCACGGCCGTGCTCGTCGAGCACTTTCAGGCTGATGATGTTCGCGCCGGGCGCCACACCAAGCGTCTCGTCACTGCGGTTCGCCGCTGCCCCAGCGATGATGCCGGCCACGTGCGTGCCATGGCCAAGGAGGTCCCGTCCCAACCCGCGAGAATCCGTGAAGTCAACGCTGGCGATGATGCGGTTGCGCAGTTCGGGCATCCTCGCCACACCCGAATCGATAACCGCCACGCCGACGCCTGCGCCTGTCAGTCCGGGTACGCCACGAGCCCACCCACCAGCCTGCACCTGATCGGCTCCAATCGCCTCGTTGGTAAGGGCAGCCTGCGACAGCACTATGTGATTTCCGGAAAGCTGATCGACCTCAGGATCCTCAGCTACCGCGGCCAACTCGCCCTGGGGAACCTCGAGCAGGGCTCCGTTCTCGAGCCGCTTTGCCACCCGAAGCCCATGCCGCGCTGCGATTCTGTCCACGCGATCCTGGCTTGCAGTCACAATCACGCTGGCCCGTTCGGTATCGCCCCGATCTATCCGTTCGACGAGGTCGCGCGACAAGCGCGCGCGCCGCGGTTGGGCACTGGCCTCACAGGGGACGAGCAGCAGACCTGTCGTCGAAACGAGGCAGACAACCGCCATTCGACACACGAGTCCTGCAGGCGCAGGCGAGGGGCGAAGCGTCAACATGAAACCACCTTCGAGGTCGACAACTAAGTTAAGTTCGGGCAATTGACGCGTGGACAGCGTCAGGGACCGAGAGGTTAGAAACATCCGAGTCAGGAAGCTCGACGCCAAACAGCGACTCAACCAGCACGCGCTGAGATCCGCCGAGCGTCCGAATCGTCTGCAGGCGGCCGTCACGAATACGGTTGTAGATGGTGCGACGTGACACGCGAAGCAGTCTCGCTGCGTGCTCCAGCGAAACGCTGCGGCCCAACCGGGGTTCTCTGTTTTCTTGATGCGGATCGTTCTCAGGCACGCCAAAATCCTCCACCGGGCATTTCTAATGGCAGGCCGCGTGCCAGTACCGGAGATAGCCGTGCTCGCTGGTTCCAAGTTGTTGAAAGGACTCTGGTTGTGTTGGCCGCGTAGGCAGGCGCCATCGTGCCGCCGATACGCAGACTCAGCTAGTCGATTAGCCGCCCCTGGGTCTACGCCCGGGGGTAGGCTAAAACTGCGAACATAATGGTGAAAATTGCACGCAATCTTCTAATCGGCCAAGAACTTGGCCGAGGCGGCCAGCTGTGAGCCTCAGTCCCAGGCGCTTTCTTGGTGTGCTTGTGACGGCCCTTCTGCTTCTGGCCCTGATCTGGTTCTCGAGTCTTCGCGACGCGGTTCCTACAGTGGTCCCCATGGCTCGACGTGGTGGCCAGCTAGTGGGGTCGGTTCGCGTCGAGCCCCGATCGTTCAACCGCGTCGTCGCCCGAAACCAGGGGACCGATCTCCTCGGTACGCTGATGCAAGGGCGCCTCGTACGCATCAACCGAGCGACGTTTGAACTGGAACCTTGGCTGGCAGAACGTTGGGAATCGAGTGCGGATGGCCGCACACAAACGCTGTACCTGCGGAGCGGCGTCACGTGGTCTGACGGGATGCCCTTCAGCTCCGCGGATGTGTTGTTCTCGTTGAAGGCCGCCTACTCGAAAGACAGCGTGGTCGGGAGTTCGCTCCTTGTCGGTGGTCAGCCAATCAGGGCCACGGCCCCTGACGCGGACACGGTCGTGCTCAAGTACGCCGCTCCCTCAGGTCCGGGTCTTCGCCTACTCGACCAGTTGCCGATCCTGCCGCGGCATAAGCTCGAAGCCGCGCTCGATGCTGGCACGTTCGCGTCCGCCTGGGACACGACGACTCCGCCGGCCGAGATCGTCGGCACTGGCCCGTTCATCCTGAGAGAGTACCAACCGGGACAGCGCGTTGTGCTCGATCGAAATCCACGCTATTGGCGCTCGGCACCAGACGGCACGGCGCTGCCCTATCTCGATCGCATCGTTCTCGAGATCGTTCCGGATCAGGCTACGGAGCTGCTCAGGCTTCAGTCGGGCGCCAGCGATCTCATACAGGACGAAATTCGGACTGACGACTACGTCCCCGTTCGACGATCCGAAGAACAGGGAAAGCTGAAGCTCGTCGAGCTCGGCGTGGCTCCCGATGCCGACGCGTTCTGGTTTTGCCTCAAACCCGAGGTGAAGAAGAAGGATCCGCGATTCTCTTTTGTTCAACGGCCCGAGTTTCGCCAGGCGATCTCACACGCGATCGACCGAGAAGCCTTTGCGCAAACGGTATTTTTGGGCGAAGCCGTGCCGATCTGGGGACCGGTCACGCCGGGCAATCGTCCGTGGTTTTCGCCGAATCTCCCCAGGTATCCCTACGACTTGGACAAAGCACGGACTCTCCTCAAAGGCATCGGTCTGGAGGATCGCAACGGTAACAATGTCGTTGAGAACCTGGCCGGCACGGAGGCGCGATTCACCGTGATCACTCAGCGCGGCGTGGGGTGGTACGAACGCGGAACCGTGGTGCTTCGAGAGCAGGCCGCGAAGATTGGCATCGCGCTCGATATTGTCCCGCTCGAGCAAAATGCGATGATCGAGCGCATGTTGGCGTGTAACTACGACGCGATATACATGCGTGTAGCGGCCACCGATCTCGATCCGGCGCTCAATCTCGATTTGTGGCTCAGCTCTGGGTCCGCCCACTTCTGGAATCTGACGCAAAAGACGCCGGCAACCGAATGGGAAAAGCGGATCGACACGCTCATGTTCGAGCAAGCCGCCACGCTCGACTCAACCCGGCGGCGAGTGCTCTTCGCCGATGTGCAACGGATCCTCGCCGAGAACCTGCCGGTTCTGTATTTCGCGGCACCCCGCACGTACTCCGCGCACAGTGCGCGCCTGCTTGGTGTGACGTCGTCAGTGCTTCGCCCCCCGTTTCTCTGGAGCGCCGATACAATCAGCGTGACGGGTGACTAGATTCTTTCTTCGGCGGCTGCTGTTCGCGCTCGTGCTCGTCGTCACCGCTTCTTCTGCAGCGCTGATGTTGACGCGTCTCGCGCCCGGTGACGTGACCAGTCAGCTCGGACCGTTCGCAAGCGCCGGCGAGATCGCGTCCACACGAGCGAGATTCGATCTTGATCGCAATGTGGCGATTCAATGGATGCGTTGGGCCACGCGAGCCGTTCGTCTCGACTTGGGTGATTCCTTCCTCTACAACCGGCCAGTCGCCTCGCTCGTGGCTCAGGCTGCGTTCCACACGGCCATCTTGGCCCTGGCGGCGCTCTCTATTGCCACATTTGTCGGCCTCTCGCTTGGGATTATCACTGGCAGTCGTCCCGATGGCCCCTTATCGTTCTTAATTCGCTGCGTGTCACTCGTCTGCGTGTCGCTTCCGCCGCTGCTCATGTCGTTGCTGCTGGTGTTTGTGGCGGCCTGGACCGGGTGGCTGCCAATCGGCGGCATGACGTCCGCGGACTCGCTCGACCTGCCGTGGGGGGCGTGGATCGCCGACGTGGCGTGGCACCTCCCGCTTCCCGCGTTCGCATTGGCCCTCCCGATTGCGGCCATGTTCGAGCGTTTGCAGGCTCAATCGATGGGGGAGGCCGTCCAACAGCCGTTCCTGACTGCGGCGATTGCGCGGGGCGTCCCGAGGGCGAATGTGATCCTGCGGCATGCCTGGCCAGTATCGGCGCGCCCGATCTGTGCGGTGTTTGGCATCGCGGTCGGTGCGCTACTCTCAGGTTCGTTTGTGGTCGAGCACATCACCGCGTGGCCGGGGCTCGGTCGGCTGATGTACGAGGCCTTACGCGCCCGTGACATCTATCTGGTGGCAGGCTGCGCAGCCACGGGTGCCTTGTTCCTTGCGCTTGGCACACTCTCAGGCGACCTGCTGCTCGCCGCTGTTGATCCTCGTGTTCGCGAAGGGTCTCACACATGAAGCGAGCAGGCATCGCGATGTTGGCGGCGGTCGCGATCGTCGCGCTCAGCGCACCTTGGCTCGCGCCGAACCCGCCCGAACGTCGCTTCGACGAGTTGCTCTACGCGCCGCCCACCCGCGTTCACGTGCTTCTCGACGACCAGCCCGCGCCATTCATCTATCCTTGGCGTCTCCTGAGTCGACTCGAGCGCCGCTTCGAAGAGGACCGGTCGCGGCCCGTTCGACTGCGCTGGTTTACGAGCGATCACTTGATCTCGGCAGACGCAGAACGGGGCGTGCCCCTGTTGTTGCTCGGCGCCGACGCGTACGGCCGCGACATCTTCTCGCGGTTGCTTCACGGGTCGCAGACGTCGCTGACGTTGGCCTTGGTGTCTACGCTTGGTGCAACAGTGCTGGGAGCGTTGATTGGACTGCTGTCTGGGTACGTCGGCGGAAGACTCGACGCGGCGCTGTCTCGCGTGTCTGAGCTCTTCCTGGTGCTGCCGGCGATCTACGTTGCTCTCGCCTTGCGGGCAGTGATGCCGCTCGTCTTACCACCAGCCACGGTCTTCGTCCTCCTGTCCGGCATTTTCGTGTTTCTCGGCTGGCCGATCGTTGCGCGTGGGGTCCGAGCGATTGTCTTGTCAGAGCGCGAACGCGAGTACGTGGTTGCCGCCCGAGCAATGGGTGCCAGCCCGATCCGTGTCCTCGCGTTTCACCTGTTGCCCTCCGCTCGCGGCTACCTGGCGACGCAGGCAACGCTCCTTCTGCCGGCATTCATCCTTGCTGAGGCCACGCTGTCGTACGTCGGCATGGGGTTCCCGGACGCAACGCCGACGTGGGGCACGATGCTGCAGGAATCCGCGAATGTTGCTCTCCTCGGCGACGCGCCGTGGGTACTCGCGCCGGCGGCAGCCATCTTTTTCGTTGTCCTCGCCGTGAACCTGGCGGTGCCGAGTGCGGGTCGCGCACCTGTACAATTGGATCGATGAAAGAACTGTCGGGCATCTTCACGCCCATCGTCACACCCTTCCGCCCCGACGACGCGGTGGATGAGTCTGGGCTGCGCCGCAACGTCGCGCAGTGGATGAAGACCTCGCTCACCGGTCTCGTCGTTCTCGGTTCCAATGGGGAAGCCGCCCAACTCGAGGAGAACGAGGCCGACCGTGTCGTGGAGGTCGTGCGAGCCGAGGTGCCTGGCGACCGAGTCTTGATCGCCGGCACGGGTCGGGAGTCCACCAAGGCCACCATCGCTGCAACACGGCGCGCGGCTGCAGCCGGCGTCGACGCAGCGCTCGTGCGCACACCGTCGTTCTTCAAAGCTCAGATGAGTACGGACGTGTTCGTGCGGCACTATACCGAAGTGGCTGACGCGTCGCTCATACCCGTGCTCCTCTACAACGTCACGATGTTCACCGGTGTGAATCTGCAACCGGACGCAGTAGAACAGCTCGCGAGACACCCGAACATTGTGGGAATGAAGGAGTCAGGCGGAGACATAGGGCAGATCGCAGAGTTCGTGTCCAGAACGCCTGAGGATTTCACCGTGCTCGCCGGTTCGGCCACGACGCTGTTTCATTCGTTGTGCGCCGGGTGCGACGGTGCCATCCTCGCCCTCGCTGCGCTCTTTCCAGATGCCTGTGTACAAATGATGACGCTCGTTCGCGGGGGTCACATTGACGAGGCTCGAGCGCTCCAGAAACGCTTGACACCGATAGCTCGTTCCGTGGGGAGCACATTCGGTGTTCCAGGGCTGAAGGCCGCGCTGGATATGACTGGATACATTGGCGGTCCGCCTCGTCCGCCGCTTCGTCCCGTCTCTTCCCAGACTTCCGAAATCATTCGAAGCCAACTCGACGCGCTCGGATCGCTGACCCCGGGACGCGCAGACGTGCGTGTCGAGTCGGCGAGGGTTTAACCGATCACATGCCGTTACCTTCTACGGAACGAATTCTGCTCGGGCCCGGCCCGAGTCTTATCTCCCCTCGGGTCATGCGAGCGATGGCGGCGCCGGTGCTCAGCCATCTCGATCCAGATTTCGTGCCATTACTGGACGACGTGCGTTTGTCGCTGCGGCGTGTTTTCCACGCCGACGACGGCGCGCTCACGATCGCAACGTCGGGCACTGGCACGTCGGCCATGGAGGCCACGATTGCGAATACGGCGTCCGAAGGCAGCCGCGTTGTCGTCGTCGTGACCGGCTACTTCGGGGACCGCCTGTGCCATATGTTCGAACGCTACGGAGCTCGCGTTCGCCGGATCGACGTCGAATGGGGCCGTGCGTGCGACCCGCAGAAACTTCGCGACGAGCTTCGCCGCGAGGGCGCCGACATTGTCGGCATGGTGCACGCCGAAACATCGACTGGCGTGCGGAATCCAATCAAGGAGCTGGCGGCGATCGCTCGCGAGCACGGCGCCTTGACGATTGTGGACGTCGTGACGTCCCTTGGCGGTCACGAAGTCGATCTGTCCGGGTGGGGTGTGGACCTTGCGTATTCATGTAGCCAGAAATGCATCGGCGCGCCCTCGGGAATGTCGCCGATTGCTGTGTCCGGAGCCGCTCGGCAACGACTGGTGAAATGCCGGAGCTTCTACCTCGACCTCAAGTTGCTCGAGGACTACTGGGTGAGTCGCAAGTACCATCACACGTTGTCCACAACCCTGATCTACGCCTTGCGGGAGGCGCTCCTGATCGTCGAGGAGGAGGGCCTCCAGGCCAGACATGCGCGTCATGAACGCCACCATCGTGCGCTTGTGGCGGGTGTCGAGGCGATGGGCCTCTCGCTCCTGCCGCCGGAAGGCGAACGGCTCTGGACACTGAACACCGTTCGCGTTCCAACCGGGGTCGACGAAGCCGCGGTGCGGCGGACGCTGTTGACGGCTTTCAATCTCGAGGTGGGAGCCGGGTTGGGGCCACTCGCCGGCAAGGTGTGGCGCGTTGGGTTAATGGGGGCGAGCTCGACGGCGCAGACGCTTCTCCAGTTCCTGGCTGCGCTCGAAGGAGCGCTTGCGAGAAATGGTCACAATGTACCGGGCGGAGCCGGCGTCGCGGCTGCCGACGCTGCGTTGCGTCCTCAGCTTGCGACGACGTAACTCCGTACGTAGGCCGGGCCCCGTTCTTCCGCCTTCGCTGATGGCCTCGGTTGGCGAGGCGGGTCGACAAAGCAAGATCCGCCATACGAGTTCTATGAGAATTCGAGTTCCGCTTCAGGCTGTTTGCGTCGCATGGCTAGCGCTGTGTGCCGCGTGCGCAACGAATCCCGTTACCGGGAAAAGCGAGTTCTCGCTGATGAGCGAAGGGCAAGAGATTGCCGTCGGCAAAGAATCGGACGCCCAGGTCAAACAGGAAATGGGTGTCTACAACGATCCCGAGCTGCAGAAGTACGTGAGCGATGTCGGGCTCCGGCTCGCAAAGCTCTCGGAGCGTCCAAGCCTGCCGTGGCAATTTACCGTCGTCGATCAGCCGGCGATCAACGCGTTTGCGCTCCCCGGCGGTTTCATCTACATCACCCGAGGGATCTTGCCGTATCTCGACGATGAGGCGCAGTTGGCTGGCGTGCTCGGGCACGAGATTGGGCACGTGACGGCAAGGCATTCGGCGCGGCAGTACACCCGCACCATTGGCGGACAGATTGGCCTCGTAGCGCTCGGCGTCTTCGTTCCCCAGGCCCGTCCTTTCGGACAGATCTCGGAACAAGCGCTCGGGTTGCTGTTTCTGAAGTACGGACGCGAAGACGAGCTTCAGGCGGATCAGCTCGGCGCTGGGTACGAGGCCACGGGTGGATGGGATCCGGCCGGAGTGCCCGGGATGTTGTCAACGCTCGGCCGGCTGGATGAGGCGGCCGGCGATCGGAAGGGCGTGCCAAACTGGCTGTCAACGCATCCCGATCCTCTCTCACGCGTCAAGCTGATTCAGCCGACGGTTCAGAAGCTCAAGACCGGTCGAAGCGATTTTGTCACTGACCGTGACGCTCTGTGGCGGCGTGTCGACGGGATTGTGTATGGCGACAACCCGGAACAAGGGGTCATCAGGGGCAGCTCATTTCTTCATCCGCCGCTTCGCTTCCGTGTCGATTTTCCATCGGGCTGGGAGATTGCGAACAGCCCTCAGCAAGTGGTGTCGAAGGCTCCGAACGCCGAGATGTACATGCTCTTGCAACTTGTGCAGCAGCCGCCGACGGGTTCGGTTCGTGACGTTGCGCTGGCCAGCATGCAGAAATCCGGGTTCAGGCACGTTGATGGCGATGAGACGACCATCAACGGTCTTGATGCGTACGTCGGGCGTTACGAGGGACAGATTGAAGGTCTCGGCGAAGTGGCCTCTCGTGCGGCGCACATTCGCCATAACGGCCAATTCTATTTGCTGGCTGGGCTTACCGCGCCAGGTTTGTTCCAGCAGGCGGACTCGGCGTTCTCCCAGAGCATCCGCACGTTCCGCACGCTGTCGGCGAGCGAGGCCGAAAGCATCCGGCCGAATCGTATTGATCTCTACGTCGTCCGCGCGGGCGATACGTGGCAGTCGCTTGCAGAGCGGTCCTCCGGCGCCATCAAGCCCGCCGCACTGGCCGTAATGAACAACGCGGCCCCGAGCTCGCAGCCGCAGCCCGGGTCGCGCGTCAAAGTGGTCGTTGTAGGCTAGCGGAGCGTTCGCCGATACCACATGATGAGCCGCAGTTTGAGACGTCCCAGTAAGCCCATCGTGCTGCGCACCGTCGCCTCCCTCGCGGCGGTGGGATTCGCGGCCGTGGCGTACGTCTACCTCACGTTGCCGGACGTTCGTGTGCTCGCGAAGACCAATCCCTCGAGTACCGCGTTCATGGAGCTGCGCGAGCACGAGTTACGGCGGGCCGGTAGACAAGTCCGCCACATGCAACACTGGGTTTCCTATTCGCGGATTTCGCCAAACCTGAAGCGCGCCGTGTTAGTGGCCGAAGACAGCGCGTTTTGGCAGCACGACGGGATTGACCTCGAGCAGATTCGCGCCTCGATCGAGACCGCAATCGAGCGGGGCGGAACCATTCGCGGCGCGAGCACCATCACCCAGCAGCTTGCCAAGAACCTCTACTTGTCCCCTTCGCGTGATCCGTTCCGCAAGGTTCGAGAGTTGATCATCACGCGGCGCCTCGAGGCGGCCCTGACGAAGGCGCGCATTCTCGAAATCTATCTGAACGTTGTGGAATGGGGCGACGGCGTGTGGGGAGCAGAGGCAGCCGCTCGTCTCTACTTTGGCGTGCCTGCGTCGGCTCTGAGCCGCCAGCAGGCCGCGCTTCTGGCTGGCGCGCTGATCAACCCGATCAGATATAGCCCGGCTCATCCTCCCGCGCGGCTGGTGCGGCGGCAGCGAATCATCCTGGCGCGAATGGGAAGCGTCGAACCTCCTCAGCCGGAGGTTTCTGCCGCGACACCGGCATGGTCCCCGTCGGATGTGCCTATCGAGATTATCGGGGACGAATTCCACGACGGGCTGGACGGTGCGAGTCCCGTTGACGGATCGCATCCCTCTTCGTCCGGAGACACGCCTCAAGCGCCGTCGGCTGTTACCGATCCGCCGGCGTAACTCGTTCTCCAGTCGAACCGCCGCGCACCCACATAGCGCTTCGACCAGTACTCGTTCGTGTATCGCTCGATTCGCACGACGCCGCGCGAGCTGGGCGCATGGACGAACCGCTCCTCGTCCAACGCGATGCCCACGTGGGACGCCCCCCTTCGATCTGTGTGGAAGAAGACCAAGTCGCCGGCTCGAACGTCCTTTGGCGCGATGTCTTGTCCGACCTCGAATTGTTCTTGGACTTCGCGCGGCAACGAGCGGCCGTGTTGGGCGAAGACATACTGGACGAAACCACTGCAATCAAACCCTGAAATGTCGCTGCCGCCGTTTCGATACGGCACGCCCCGCAGTTCCAAAGCGGTGGCAATCAGCGGGCCTAGGTCCTCCGGGCTCTCGCTGCGTTCAGCTGGCCTCGACGCCGCGGGTGCCTGCGCTCCAGGGAACGGAACTGGTACCGCGCCAGTGGTCGCGCAGGCTCCGCTCGCGGTCGCGATGAACAAGATGGCTAGGTAGCGTCCGACCACGCCGGTTCTATCGGTGTAACCCACTGTGTTCGTTATCCTTTAGGGTGCCCGTTAGCTTGACAGTTCCGGCGACGACCGGGCATCATGCTCTTGGCTATGGAGCAAGCGCTCCTCCTGAACGCCTCGTATGAGCCCCTCAAGGTCGTTCACTGGCAAAAGGCGATTACGCTCTGGTGCCAGGGGAAGGTAGAGGTGATCGCGGTCCACGACCGCGAGATAAGGGCAGTGTCTGTCAGCTTCAAGCTGCCCTCTGTCATCCGCCTCCTCCGTTTCGTCAAGATCCGCCGCCGCTTCGATTACGTGCCGTTCTCCAGAGCCAATATCTACGCGCGGGATGCGCACACGTGTCAATACTGCAGCGATGTCTATCCTACTGTCGAGCTGACGTTTGATCACGTCGTTCCAGTGGCGCACGGTGGTCGCAAGGACTGGGAGAACATCGTGACGTGTTGCGTCACATGCAATCGGAAAAAGGGAGGACGCACGCCAGGCGAGGCTGGCATGCGACTGCTTCGTCTACCTCGGCGGCCGGAGTCGGCGCCCGCGATCAGGATTACCGTGGGCCTCCGAGATGCCCCGGAAAGCTGGCGCGACTATCTATATTGGAACGTCGAGCTCGACGATACTTAGTCGAGCGTAATGTTTCCCGCCACCATCACCCGTGTCCACCCGGGGCGTGCCGTTGAAGGCGGACGCCTGGTCGTTGACGGCTCTGGCTTCTCAGTTGACGCACCGTTCTCAATGCGGCTTGGCGACCAGCGCGTGCGTCTCGTGTTTGCTTCGTCAACCCGTCTCGTCGCTGTCGTTCCGAGTGAGTTAGAAGGCGGTCCGCTGTCCATCCAACTTGATGGAGCTGTGAGCGAGCCCGCCTTTGTGTCGATCGGAAGTGCCATGGCGACTGGCCTTCACCAGGTCGACAATCCGGCATTCGATGAGGCGGGGAATCTCTTTGTGACCTATAGCGGATCGCGAGGTCAAGAAGCACCCGTGTCGATCTTTCGCGTCACCCCCGCGGGTACGCGCGAGCCTTTCGCGTCAGGCATCGTGAACGCGACGTCGATGTCATTTGGGCCGGACGGACGGCTCTATGTGTCCAGCCGTTTTGAGGGAGCCGTCTATCGCGTGGGTGCGGACGGCACTCCCGAACAGGTCGCCTCAGACCTCGGCGTGGCGTGTGGGCTGACCTTTGACGCCGACGGGTGCATGTATGTCGGCGATCGATCTGGGACGATTTTTCGCGTGCGTGACGGTCGGGCGACTCCGTTCGCGACGCTGCCTCCCAGCGTTGCGGCATTCCACCTGGCCATGAGTCCTGAAGGAGAGCTTTTCGTCACTGCACCGACGCTTGCTTCCTACGACCACATCTATCGTGTGAGCCGGGACGGCGAAGTGCGAACGGTGCCGACGCCCCTTGGTCGTCCGCAGGGTCTCGCGTTTGCTCCCGACGGCGTCCTTCACGTGATCGACGCGCTTGCCGGCCGCAGTGGGCTCTATCGATTTGCCGATATCGAGTCCGAGCCAGAGCCCGAGCTCATAGTGTCAGGCAGCGCACTCGTGGGCGTGGCATTCGGATCTCGAGGCGAGCTCGTTGTGGCGTCCAACGAAACGGTGTACCGGTTTCATTAAACGGTAGACCCGGCGAGCCGCGTCCTTCGTGGTCTAATTTCGCTCGGCATGTCACAACTATTCGCCCGGAAGCCGATCGCCGATCTGCAGCCGCCCGGCGAGGGCGCCCATTCACTTAAACGGGTCCTCGGTGCGGGCGACCTGGTGATGCTCGCCATTGGCGCGGTGATTGGGGCCGGCATCTTTGGCGCGATCGGAACGGCGGCGGCGGGTCAGGTGGGCCCAGACGGGGTCGTGATTCGATACGGCGCCGGCCCGGCACTCGTCTTCTCGTTCGTATTGCTGGGCGCCGCGTGCGCGCTCGCAGCGCTGTGCTACGCCGAGCTGGCCGCGATGATCCCACAGGCCGGTAGCGCCTACGCCTACTCGTACGCGACGCTCGGCGAGCTGGTTGCCTGGATCATTGGCTGGGACTTGATTCTCGAGTACGCCGTGGGCAACGTGGCGGTGGCCATCTCGTGGGGCGACTATTTCAACACGTTGCTTCGAGGAGTGGGTCTTGACCTGCCCGCATGGCTCACGACCGGGTACCGCACGGCATTGCTCAGCTCGAATCCAGACGTTCAAGCGCTACTGCAGAATGCGCCGCACGTGGCGGGTGTTCCCCTTCTCGTCAACCTACCTGCCTTTGGCATCGTGATGTTGATAACGTGGTTGCTGCTTCGTGGCGCGCGCGAGAGTTCGACCGCGAACAACATCATGGTGGTGATCAAGCTCCTTGCGCTCGGCCTGTTCATCGCCGTTGGCTTGATGAACATCGACACGGCGAACTATCACCCGTTTGCGCCGAACGGATTCACCGGGGTGCACCAGGGCGCAGCGATTGTCTTCTTCGCTTACATCGGTTTTGACGCCATCTCGACGGCCGCCGAGGAAACCAAGGACCCACAGCGGAATCTCCCGATCGGAATTCTGGGGGGGCTTGCCGTGTGCACGGTCATCTACGTCATGGTCGGCGCCGTGCTCACTGGGATGGTGCCGTATCAGCAGTTGGCCGTTGCGGATCCCCTCGCAAAGGCGCTTGAACTGACCGGATATGCGCGCGTCAGCTGGATCGTGGCGCTCGGCGCGGCGGTGTCGATGTCCGCCGTGCTCCTGGTCTTTCAGTATGGGCAGCCAAGGATCTTCTTCGCGATGGCTCGGGATGGACTGCTACCGCGATGGGCCGCCCACGTGGACCCCAGGACCCGCGTGCCCTGGGCCACGACCCTTGTGACCGGCATCGTCGTTGCGATTGGGTCTCTGGTTGGTGACGCCGCCGAAACATACGACCTGACGAACATCGGTACGCTCTTCGCCTTCGCGCTCGTGTGCGCCGGCGTGCTCGTGCTACGCGTGAAGGAGCCGCATCGGCTGCGGCCGTTCAAAGTGCCGTTTGCGTGGGTGCTGGCGCCGCTCGGCGTCGCCGCTTGCGCATTCGTGATGGTCGGCCTCCCGACCCAGGCATGGGAGCGGTTCGGCATCTGGCTCGTCATAGGGGCCGCCATTTACGCCGGATACGGCTACAGGCATTCTTCGCTCAGACGACGGCCCGGACGTACGGGCTGAAGCGCCGCGCTAAGGTACAATGGGCGTTTCAGATTCTCCAGAAACTCCTGACCGTACGTATGGCGCACGATTGGATAGCGGTGCGCGGGGCCCGCGTTCACAACCTCAAGAACATCGACGTCGATCTCCCACGCGACCAACTCGTGGTGATTACGGGCCTCTCAGGGTCCGGCAAGTCGTCGCTCGCCTTCGACACGATCTACGCGGAAGGCCAGCGACGCTATGTGGAGTCTCTTTCGGCGTACGCACGCCAATTCCTCGAGCAGATGGAGAAGCCCGATGTCGACCTCATCGAAGGCCTCTCCCCAGCCATCTCCATCGAGCAGAAGACCACCGGATCCAACCCACGGTCGACTGTCGGAACGGTCACTGAGATCTACGACTACTTGCGGCTGTTGTTTGCCAACATCGGAATGCCGCACTGCTACAACTGTGGCCGGGAGATCTCCTCGCAGTCGCTCGAGCGCATTCTTGACTTGGTGATGCTCTATCCGCAGGAGGCGCGCATCAACGTGCTCGCACCGATCGTGCGGGGGCGCAAAGGAGAGTTCAAGAAGGAGCTACAAGCGCTGCGCCAACGCGGCTTCACGAAGGCTCGGATCGACGGACAGTTTCGTTCGCTCGAGGAGGACATCAAGCTCGACCGGCGGCGCAACCATGCGATCGAGGTCGTTGTCGACAGGCTGATCGTCAAGTCTGGCATCGAACGCCGGCTTGCGGAATCACTCGAAATGGCGCTCAGTCTCGCCAACGATATCGTCGTCATCAACACGTTCGAGGCCGGTGATCAGCTCTTCTCTCGCAGGCTGGCATGTGTGACGTGCGGGATCTCGATGCCCGAGATGACGCCGCGAGCTTTCTCGTTCAATTCACCGCACGGTGCGTGCCCGTCTTGTCAGGGGCTCGGCGCGACCTTCGATTTCGAGCCACGCTTGGTTGTGCCCGACGAGACCAAGTCCTTATTAGGTGGCGCCATCGCACCCTGGGCACGCGGCGACCGCAAGCTGATCAAGGACGCTATTACCACGCTCGCTCGGACGTTTGGCATCGACCCGAACGTTCCTTTCGCGAAGTTGCCAAAGAAGCATCGGGACCTCCTGCTCTTCGGTCTCGGGGTGGCTGCGAAAGGACCGAAGCCCGTCGCCGCCTCTCTTGGGGGTGTGCACGACCAGGACGATGACGAGCAGGATGAAGAGTTCGAGCTTCCACGCGGGCGGCGCCGTGAGGCGTCTGACCATGATCCGTTCGGTCGAGGGTTCGAAGGCGTCATTACGAATCTCCGCCGGCGATATGACCAAGGTTCGTGGGCCGTTCAGGGGGACCTCGAGCCGTACCGTATGTTGCGGGACTGCCCGGCCTGCCATGGCCAGCGGCTCAAGCCGCAGAGTCTCGCCGTGCATGTCAAAGAGCGCGGTATCGCCGAATACGTGAACCTGCCAATCAGCGAGGCACTGGACGTCTTCGACAGCTTAGAGCTCACCGAGAGGGAGACACTCATCGCGAGCCGTGTGTTGCGCGAGATCCGTGAACGCCTGCGGTTTCTTCACGAGGTCGGCGTCGGGTATCTCACGCTGAATCGCAGCGCGGCCACACTTTCGGGGGGAGAAGGGCAACGAATTCGGTTGGCCACGCAGATTGGCGCCAGTCTGACCGGCGTGTTGTACGTGCTCGACGAGCCCTCAATCGGTCTGCACCAGCGCGATAACCGAAAGCTCCTCTCGACGCTGTCGCGGCTCCGGGACCTCGGCAACACCGTGGTCGTTGTCGAGCACGACGAGGAGACCATCCGAACTGCCGACTATGTGGTCGATCTGGGGCCGGGCGCCGGGGAGCACGGGGGCCACTTGATTTTTCAGGGCCCGCCGGCGGATCTGTTGCGGGACGGGAACGGTTCGCTGACCGGTGCCTATCTTCGAGGGGAACGAGCCATTCCTACCCCCGCTGCGCGGCGACTGTCACTGAAAGGCGAGATCGTCATTCACGGGGCGAGGGCGAACAACCTTCGGAATATTGACGCATCCATTCCCCTGGGTACCCTAACGGCGGTCACCGGAGTCAGCGGCTCCGGCAAATCGACGCTCGTCAACGACATCCTGTATCGCGCCCTGGCCAAGACGATTTACCGGGCGGCGGCCGAGCCCGGCGCTCACGATCGAATCGAGGGGATCGAGCTCATCGACAAAGTCATCGAGATCGACCAGTCGCCCATCGGGAGAACACCCCGATCGAACCCGGCGACATACACCGGCATGTTTACGTTCATCCGCGAGCTCTTTGCGATGATGCCGGACGCGAAGGCTCGAGGTTTCAAGCCGGGTCGATTCTCCTTCAACGTCAAGGGTGGTCGCTGTGAGGCGTGTCAGGGGGACGGAGTCATCGCGATTGAGATGCATTTTCTTCCGGATGTTTACGTCACCTGCGAGCAGTGTAAGGGGCGTCGGTACAACCGAGAGACGTTGGAGATCCAGTATCGTGGGAAGTCCATAGCGGAAGTGCTCGATCTCACCGTTGACCAGGCTCTTCCCCTGCTCGAAAACTTTCCGCCAATTGCCAACAAGCTTCGGACCCTGCAGGACGTAGGTCTGGGTTACATCGAGCTTGGTCAGTCGGCGACCACTCTCAGTGGCGGAGAGGCGCAGCGTGTGAAACTCGCCCGCGAGCTGTCTCGACGTGGAACCGGCCGCACGCTGTACATCCTCGACGAGCCGACCACCGGACTGCATTTCGAGGACACCCGGAAGTTGTTGGATGTCCTCAACAAGCTGGTCGAGCAGGGGAACACAGTCGTCGTGATCGAGCACAACCTTGACGTCATCCGATGCGCCGATTACTTGATCGACCTTGGACCCGAAGGCGGTTCCGGTGGCGGAAGGGTAGTGGCGAGCGGCACACCCGAAGAGGTCTCCGACAATCAGAAATCAGCGACAGGACAGTTTCTCAAGCCTTTGCTTCGACGGGCCAAGACCACCCGGGCGAGTTAGTCTCAGCCGAACACTCCAGCTGTCGTAAAATTGACACGGTCATAAGCTGCGCTGTGTGGTTCGCAAACCACAGCAATCTCGGCTATTGTCTGAAGATGAATTCTAATCCGGCCGATAAATAGCCATTAGAACAACATGTTAAAGGACATATCCGAGATCGTCTCTGGTTGGTACCATGGTTGCTTGAGTAGTTATACCCCTGAGGCACCCACAGCCTGATGAAAGCACAACGTACTCTTCGTCGATCTATCTCCTGCGCGGGGATTGGACTCCATTCCGGCAACAAAGTCGCGCTTTCTCTCAAGCCGGCGCCGGCTGATTCAGGCATACGTTTTCGACGGTCGGATCTTGGCGGTCTCGAGATTCCTGCGACGGCTCAGCACGTTGGCGGAATCAACTATGCCACCGGCTTGACGCGCGACGCAGTCCAGGTCGACACGGTGGAGCACTTGCTGGCTGCACTCGTGAGTCTGGGGATCGACAACGTCATTGTCGAGCTCAATTCGCCCGAAGTGCCGATCATGGACGGCAGCGCAGCGCCGTTCATCTATCTGATCCACGAGGCGGGTGTGAAAGAGTTGGTGGCCCCGCGGCGGTATCTCAAGGTGCTTCGACCGATTTCATTGTCACGCGGAGACAAGCGCATCGCTCTGTACCCATCTGATCACTTCAAGGTCACGTACAGCATCGCCTACGACCATCCGCTCCTGCGGCATCAGTCACGCACTATCCGGCTCTCGGAGTCGTCGTTTGTGGACGAGATCGCGGCCGCTCGAACCTTCACCTTCCTCAAGGAAGTGGAGGTGTTACGACAGCAAGGTTTGGCGCTCGGCGGCTCTCTGGAGAACGCGATTGTCATCGGGGACACGGGCGTGCTCAACAGCGCGCTCCGCTTCGACGATGAGTTCGTGAGGCACAAGATTCTGGATGTGATCGGTGACATGGCCTTGGTGGGACACCCGATCATTGGTCATCTGGTCGCACATCGAGGTGGTCATGCGCTGCATACAGCGTTTGCTGCTCAGGTGCTGAACGATCACGACGCCTGGACGCTGACCGAAGGTACGCCCGATCAGGACGATGCAAAGGCGGGTGTCACCGTCCCGCTGCGGAATCCCGCGCACTGAGCCGGCATCGTTTTTACTGCCTTTCCACTTCCGCTTATTTCCTTCCCCCTATTTCGTAAGCTTCCTCATGTACGATTCCAACTTGTCATTTTCGTACTTGACCGTATTCAGGAACACGCTCTCGAGCAGGTAGGCGCGACGTTCATCGTTGTCCATCTGGTCGATGAGGTGGTTGATCTCCCGCATCATGTCCTCAAAGGAGCGTTCGAGGCCGCGTTTGGCCGTGACCTCGCGATAGAGCGTTTCCATGATCGCGAGCAGGTCGCCGTCCAACGAAATCTCGGCTCCCGTGGTCGTCTTTATTGTTCGCATGGCTATGCCCCGAAGCTTTTGAGCGCCGACGGCTCATCTGGGTGGATCTCCAGAAAGTTCTGCGCCCCCGTCATGGTCAGCATCGTTTCAACTCGTTTTTGGACGCCTGACAGCTTCAGCATGCCGCCGGCCGCCGTTGCCTGCCGGTAGAGGTCCATCAAGCAACCGATCGTCGCGCTGTCGACGTAGGTGACGGTGGACAAGTCCAGCAGCACCTTGCCTCCGTCGCCGATGAGCGAGGCAATGGTGCTGGCGAACTCCGACAGCAGCGGATACATCAAGCGGGCCTCGTTGACGCGTACGATCGACACGTCCTGGTTGCGGTCGGTGGTCAGGTTCATTCGGAAACTCCGCTCTTCTGTGTGGTCTCTTGCTGCGCCCGGATCAAGTGAATCTGGCGGGCGAGCTCGGTCCGACCTCGGTTGATGCGCGACTTGACTGTGCCCTCGGGGAGGTTCAATCGGTCGGCGATTTCCTGGTACGTCAGCTCCTGAATGTCGCGCAGGATGACTGCCGTGCGCAGTGTGGGCGCGAGTTTTCCGAGCGCCACACGGAGCAGTTCGACGCGATCGAGTTGCTCGAGGCGCGCGTACGCGTTAGACCCTGGTGCGATAGGTGCCAGGTCTGACGGATCGACCTCGCGGTTGATCGCCTCCCGTTCCCTCCGGGCGCTCCGGTAGTGGTCGATGCACAGATTGCGGCTGACACTGATCAGCCACGTCTGGAAGTTCGCGCGCCGGTCGAACGTATCAAGTGACTTATAGAGTTTCAAAAAGACGTCTTGAGTGAGGTCCTCGGCCTGATCGTGCCGGCCGACGAACTTGTACGCGATGTTGAAAACCTTGCGCCAATGGAGGCGTACGATCGTGTCCCAGGCGGCCTGGTCGCCGTTCAGGCATCGCAGGATGATCTCGTCTATGGCCTGCGCGGATGATTGATCAGCGGACATGCGCGATGCCGGCACGCGAAGCTGTGGTGGGAATGGGCGCATGATAACATGCGATACTCTCGTGTACCTACCGTTTCAGCCTGGGGATCGCGATCTTCTCTGCGACGGCGTCAGCTTAGAATCCATCGTCGAACGAGTAGGCACGCCGGTCTATGTCTATAGTGCGCGGGCCATCCGAGAGGCCTACCGCGCGATCGACAGCGCGTTTGCCGACTATCCACATGCGATTCATTACGCGCTGAAGGCGAATTCGACGCTCGCACTTCTGCGGTTATTGCGCGAACTTGGTGCCCGCGCCGACGCTAATTCCGGCGGAGAAATTGAGGTCGCGTTGCGGGCCGGCTTCGCGCCGCAACAGATCGTCTTCACGGGTGTCGGAAAGACCAAGGAGGAGCTCGAGCGCGCTATCTCGATGGACGTCGGCGCCATCAACGCCGAGTCAGCGGGCGAGTTGGACAGGATTGCCGCGTTCGCCCTGACTCTAGGGCACACAGCTCGCGTCGCGCTCCGAGTCAACCCCGACATCGATGCACGGAGCCATCCGAACATCTCGACGGGCCTCAAGACCAACAAGTTTGGCGTGGCGCTGCAAGACGCGCGGGCGATCTATCGGGAACGGCGCAACGTCGCGGAGCTGCGATTCGTTGGCGTGCACGTGCACATCGGTTCTCAGATCACGACAGCGGAGCCCTTGCGCCGGGCGGCAGACGTACTGGTGTCGATAGCCCTGGACCTTCGGGACGATGGATTCCGATTGGAACACGTCGACCTCGGTGGAGGACTCGGAATTGGCTATGAGGGGCGGCCGATGATCGCACCCGCCGAGTACGCCGCGGTGGTCCTTCCTGAGCTTCGTCGGTGTGGCATTCCGGTCGTCCTCGAGCCTGGGCGCGCAGTGGTCGGGCACTCCGGCGCCCTCGTGTCTCGAATCGTCGATACCAAGCGGTATCCGGACGGCCGCCGCTTCGCTGTCCTCGATGCTGGCATGACCGAGCTCATGCGACCCGCGCTCTACGGGTCGTTCCATCGAATTGTGCCCGTTGCGCCGCGTCCTACCGTGGACGCTCCTTGGGACATCGTGGGCCCCATCTGCGAGAGCAGCGACGTGTTCGCTCGCGATCGTGTCCTGCCAGAGCTGCAAGTCGACGACCTGTTGGCGATTCTCGACACTGGAGCGTACGGCGCCGTGATGGCCTCCAACTACAATCGACGGTTATTGGCTCCGGAGGTTCTCGTTGACGACGGGCGTTGGCACGTCATTCGGCGGCGACAGACGCTCGAGGACGTGTTGGCGCTCGAGGACTGATGCCAGGGCTTCTCATCGCCTTCGAAGGTCTCGATCAAAGCGGCAAGCAGACGCAAGGAGATCTGCTTCGCGATCGTCTCGTGGCTGCCGGACGACAAGTCAAGCTGTTGACGTTTCCCGACTACGAGACAGCGATCGGGTCCGAGATCGGCCGAGCGCTCCGGGGAGAACGAGACTACAGTCCCGACGTGATGCAGTTGCTTTACATCGCGAACCGCTACGAGGAAAGAAACGAGATCGAGACCGCGAGGCAACAGGGCACGATATTGATCTGTGACAGGTATCTCGCGTCCAGCGTGGCGTACGGTGAAGCGCAGGGCCTGGATCCCTCCTGGTTGCTCGAGATTCAGAAATACTTGCCGCAGCCCGATCTGACAGTCCTGCTCGACATCGCTCCGGAGGTCTCGTCGCGCCGCAAGACCGCGGATCGTGACAAATACGAACGGGATCTCGCCATGCTCGCCCAGGTTCGTGAGAGCTACAATCGGCAAGCCGCGACGGGGCGATGGGTGAAGCTCCAAGCCGATCGTGATCGGGGACTGGTAGCGGCCGACGTGTACGCCTCGGTCGAGCCGCTCCTCTAGTGGTGCGACCGCTGGATCGCCGCGCGGGCGGCGGTGAGCGCACGCACTTCACGCGCGCCGGCCGCCTTCAACGCTGTCGCGCACGCGTCTAGCGTCGCTCCGGTCGTTCTCACATCGTCGACCAACACCACAACGCGATCGACTAGAAGAGAGTCACGAGTACGTTTTGAGATGAAGGGGGAAAGCGTGAACGCGCCGCGCACGTTCTTCCGTCGCGCGGTGGCCGTGAGGCCTGTTTGCGCTCTCGTTGCTCGGGTTCGCCAAAGCGCATGCACGACCGGCGGCCCGAGCTCGGCGGCAAGATCGGACGCCTGATTGAATCCTCGTCTGAAACGTTTCCAGGCGTGCAACGGCACGGGGACGACACAGCTCGCGTCGGTCGTGACGTCGTGCCCCGCCTCACGCAACAGCTGGCCGAGCCGGGGCGCGAGCCTTCGGCGCCCTTCGTACTTGAAGGCATGAATGATTTTCCTCAGGGCGCCTTGATAGTCGCCGGCCGCACGCGCCATTTCGAGCGGGCGTGGTCGGCGCCGGCAAGCGGCACAGCACTCCGTGACGAGGCTGATGATTCTCCATGAGGGGAGCGGGTCGCCGCACGTGCGGCAGAGCGGCAGCGGGATCGGGCGTATCGAGTTCCAGCACTGATCGCAAACGGGACCGTGACTTGGCGTGTCGAGGACCGCGGCGCAGGCAGCGCAGCGGGGCGCCAGTATGACCGCGAGGAGCGCCTCAGCGACGCTGCGCGGGGTCAGGTCAAACGGCGTCGTTGAATTCGTGACGCGCTGCGTTTCCCCACAGCCGCTCGAGGCCGTAGAACGCCCTGCACTCACGGCTGAACACGTGGACGACGAAGTTGAAGTAGTCGAGCAAGATCCATTCGGACTTCTCGAGACCCTCCGCGAGCGCTGGACGCTCACCTAGGTCGCGCTTGAGCGCGTCACGAACCGAGTCGGCGATCGCGACGATCTGTCGCGCGTTCGCGCCACTACAGACAACGAAGTAGTCGGTGAAGCCGCCGGCCTTGCGCAGGTCCAACACGATAACGTCGAGCGCCTTCTTCTCGCGAGCCGCCTGCACCGCGCCGACGACGGCCTTTGGGAGCCGCGGGGTACCACGCTTCACAGTCGGCCCGTCCGCCGCGCCGTCCGCACTCGCTCTGCTCGCTCTACTCTTAGCCATGCAAATCGTTGACCGCTCCGTATAGATGATGCGTCAGGATGTGCCGTTCCACGGCGGCCGGGACGAGGTCGGCGATTGGCTGCCCCGCCGCGAGGCGTGCCCGAATCGCCGTCGACGAGACGTCCCGCGTGCGCGCGGTCACGAGAAAAATCGCGGTCGGCGCATTCGGCGCCGATGCCTCCGGTTCAGGTCTTACGCGCGCGCGCAGCAAAGGCGTCCTCGCGATTGCGAGGTCGAGTGTCGTGCCGGGACGCCCGATGACCGCGAAGTGTGCGGCGTCGAGCACCTCGGGAAACTCACGCCATGTGGCGATCTCTGCGAACGCATCGGCTCCAAGTGAGAAGAAAATCTGCGATGGAAGCCATCCCTCCGCATGAAGGTCGCGCAAAGTGTCGCAGGTGAACGAAGACCCCTGACGACGCAGTTCGAGGTCGCACGCCCGATAACCTGGACGCCCGTCGATAGCAAGCGACACGAGCGCAAAGCGATGGAACGGCGTGGCTTGTGGATCCAGCGGCCGATGTGGCGGGTCGTGCGATGGCATGAACCGCATCTCGTCGAGCTTCATGGCCGACCAGACGGCCGCGGCCGCATCCAAATGCCCAACATGAATGGGATCGAAGGTGCCACCCAACACGCCGAGTCGCCGCGGGTCCCTCATGCGTCGCGTTGCAGGCGCGCCGGCGTCAGAAGGTCGATCCCTTCGTCGGCGCTTGCCGCGCGGAGGGCGTCCGCAACGGGCGCGCGCACGACGACAATCTCGCGCCACAGCGCTTCGAGCAGTGGCCCAACACCTTCTCCGGTTGCCGCCGAGATCCGGTGAAACGGCAATCCCACATGCGACACGCGCGCCTCAAGCCGCCGAAGGCGATCAGGGTCGTCGAGGGCGTCCATTTTGTTGGCGACGACAATTTGAGGCTTCGCCGCGACTTTCTCATCGAACAGTCGCAGCTCTTCGCGAATGGTGTCGAAATCTTCGACAGGGTCGCGACCAGAGGCACCCGACACGTCAACTAGGTGCACGAGGACTTTCGTGCGTTCGATGTGGCGCAGAAACTGATGTCCGAGGCCGTGCCCTGTGTGTGCTCCCTCGATCAAACCAGGGACGTCGGCCACGACGAAGCTTCGGTCTTCGCTGAGACTGACAACGCCCAGATTCGGGATGAGGGTCGTGAACGGGTAGTCCGCAATCTTGGGTCGCGCCGCAGAAATGCGCGAGATCAGCGTGGACTTGCCGACGTTGGGAAAGCCCACGAGCCCAACGTCGGCGAGCAGCTTGAGCTGAAGACGAAGGCGTTTCTCTTCGCCGGTCTCGCCGGGCTCGGTCCGGCGCGGTGCGCGGTTGGTGGACGAGACGAAGCGCGCGTTGCCACGACCACCGCGGCCACCCTTGGCCACGAGCACCCGTTGTCCGACTTCCGCTAGATCCGCAGTCGGGTGCCAGCCTTCATCCATGTCCGCCGTCTTCTCGAACACCAGAGTGCCGACGGGTACCGCGATCTCGAGGTCGTCAGCCGTGAAGCCCGTCTTGTTGGAGCCTTGGCCGTGTTGGCCACCGCGCGCCTCGAATTCGGGATGAAAGCGGAAGTCGACGAGGGTGTTCTTTGCGGAAGTCGCGACGATGTAGACCGAGCCGCCGCCGCCGCCATCACCGCCATCTGGGCCGCCTCGCGGGATGAATTTTTCGCGGCGGAAACTCAGACAGCCACGTCCGCCGTTTCCGGCCGTCACGTGGATGTCGACTTCGTCGACAAACATAAGAGGGCGCTGAGCCCCAACTCCGCGGCGTTACTCGACGGGGAGGACCGACACGCGACGACCGTGCTGGCCGTGGTCTTCGAAACGGACTCTGCCGTTCACTTTTGCGAAGAGCGTGTGGTCTTTGCCCAGGCCGACGTTGAGGCCAGGCTCGAATCGGCGCCCCTTTTGTCGCACGAGAATCGAGCCGCCGGTCACCACATTGCCGTCGTGGCGCTTGACGCCAAGGCGCTGCGAGTTGCTGTCGCGACCGTTCCGTGAGCTGCCTTGCCCTTTTTTGTGAGCCATCTGTGTCGCCTACGCCTGAATGTCTGTGATTCGTACACGGGTAAAGATGCTGCGGTGACCCCGCGTCTTCCGAAAACCCTTTCGGCGCTTCTTTTTGAACACGCGGAGCTTCGGACCCCGTGACTCACCGTCCACGACGCCAATCACCTTCGCGTCAGCGACAAACGGCGCCCCTGCGACGATTTCTCCCGCGTCCTTCTCGACGAGCAGGACTTGGCTGAACGTGACTTCGGATCCAGCGGCACCTGGAGTGCCGTCGACTTCGACAATCGCGCCGGGCGTTACCTTGAGCTGGCGGCCACGAGCCTGAACGATCGCGTACACGGGCGTTACCTCGCTGACTGAGAACGTGCGGTGACGGCAACCCTCAAGTCAAGCCGCACAAAAGATTTAGCTTAACAGACAGGCCAAGACGGCTGCAAGGCGGGCTCCAGACCACGACCTCGACTTCCCCGACTGCCCAGCCCCCCCGAGGTGTGCCTTACTGCAGAAGAATACGTGTCCCCTTGATCTTCTGACTGCTCAGCGTGCTCAAGAATGTTGGAATAACGCGGTCCATCAGCTCAAAGTACGAGGAGAGGGCGGGCGTCGACTGGTTCGCGTTGTAGAGGATCTCTTCGCGAGCCGTGGTCGAGTGCATGACGGTCCCCGTCCTGCCATCGATGAAGATGAACTTTGGGCTGAGCACGAAGCCCTTTCGCTCCATATAGGTGCGCACGGGAACTACTCGGCGGCGTCCAAAGGAGTCGTAGACCTCTTCCTCGCGTTGCACGATCTGGTTCCGCTGATGCGGCGTGAACATTACCGTGCCGGTGACAATCAGGGGTTGCTGGTACTCCTCGCCGATTTTCTTCCAGTACTCGACGTCGGCGAATAGATGTGCGTAGGCCTCGAGGTCCTTCTCACCTTTCACCGGAGTCGGCGCCTGACTGGCGGAGTCGCCGTTCTCGCCGGTGCGCCCCTCGGCGGCCGCGTCCATCAGGGGCAGCACGTCGACATCTATCACGCGCAGCTCGGATTTTGTCCGTAGCTGGCTTCGCAACAGTCTCGTAGTTTCGACGTTGCCGTCAACGTCGTCGGTACCGCCGGCGATGAAGCCGGCAACCAGCACACGCTGGAAAGCCGACACGTCCAGCGTCGGTCGAATCGGCGTTTCGATGGGTATCTCGTAGTAGCTCGAGCAGGCGGTCGTCAATACGACCGCGGCTAGGCTACTGAGCGTCCTTGCGAGTGGTGCGGTCATTGATTTCCCTGAATAGCTCGTAGTTTTGCTTGATGAGCGCGTTGTTCGGTTCCAGCTCGATTGCCTTCTCGTACGCCGCACGTGCCTTGCTCAAGTCGCCCTCGTGCTCGTACGCGATGGCAAGATTGTTGTGCGCTGCGGCGTACGTCGGGTCGATCTCCGCCGCACGCTCCCAGCGGTAGATGGCTTCGCGCCACAAGCCGCGCTGTGCAACCGCGATGCCGAACTCGACTTGCTGCTTCGCCTCTCCGCGCACGTCAGCCGCGATCGGTACAACCGCGACCGTCAGCAGCGCAGCGACGACGAGAGCGCGAATACGCATGCGGAGGTGAACCTCACTATAGCCACCGGTTGCGGGAGGCGCAAGCGGTTTAAGATAAAGATCTTACCTTGTTTGAGCAAGCCACGTGCCACGCAGGATCGTGGGAATTCGAGGGAAAACGACGGTTGCACATCAGCTCAGGTCCCCCCGGCTTTCGAAATATCGTCATCTCGACGTTGCGACCGCAATTCCCCTCTGCCTATAATCAGGACAACATCGGGTCGGGTGCATCTGGCGCGCGTTCGCCAGTGGGCCCGACCCGTTCGTGCTTGAGGGCCAGCTGCGCGCGTTCGGGAGTCGCTCATGACCCTCGATCAAGCTGTTGCCCTGTCGCTCATCGACGATCTTCCCCGAGTCGGCCTGACCGATCGCCTACGCGCGTCCGACCCGTCGCTGACCGAAGAAGCGAATCTCCGCCTACACAACGCGCGCGAAGCGCGTGAACGTGCGGCTGCCGGTGGTGTGCAGGCGCTTCCGTGGAACGACCCACGCTTCCCCGCTGGTCTCCTCGCAATCTCCGACTGCGCACCCGTATTGTGGTATCGAGGCGTTCTCGAATGTTTGGACGCGCCGATGGTCGCGATTGTCGGTTCCCGTGCGGCCACGGCCGTCGGGCTCGAGACGGCCATACGCCTGGCCGCAGATCTGGCTGCGCGCGGCATCACAGTCGTCAGCGGTCTCGCGAGGGGTGTGGATTCAGCCGCCCATCGCGGCGCCTTGAGAACGGGACGAACGATCGCTGTGCTCGGCAGCGGCGTCGACCGCGTCTATCCTCGCGAGCACACCGCACTCGCCGATGAGATCTCTGCAAGAGGCCTCGTGCTGAGCGAGTACCCACCTGACGCAGCTCCGCTTCCGTTTCGTTTCCCTCTCCGAAATCGTCTCATCAGCGGCCTCTCACGAGTGGTGGTCGTCATCGAAGCGTCGGAGCGCTCCGGCTCGCTCATCACAGCGAGATGCGCGCTGGAGCAAGGCCGCGACGTTATGGCTGTGCCGGGCAATGTACTGAGCGGCCGAAACCGAGGTGGACACGCTTTGATTCGCGACGGCGCAAAGATTGTCGAATCTGCGGACGATATCGTAGAAGAGCTCGGTCTGTGGTCTCCAGCAACGTGCGGCGAGACGGATGAGACAAGTGCTTGTGGTTCAGTGACTTCAGGTGATGGGCTCATACGGTGGATGGACATCGGGAGGAGCTACGAGCTCGATGAGATTGCCAGGGCGTCAGGGTTGGAAGTGGCGCGACTGCTGCCGCGTCTGAGCGAGTGGGAGTTGCGAGGTCTTGTTCGCCGACTCGCGGGCGGTCGTTTCATGCGCGAGTCGTGAACGTGCTAGTGTGAGTTTCCGTTGGGCCATCAGCCCGCGTGAGAACGAATGGCTAAACCGCTCGTCATTGTGGAGTCGCCCGCGAAGGCGAAAACGCTCGGACGCTTCCTCGGCGCCAAGTACCGCGTGGAGGCGAGCTTCGGGCACATACGCGACTTGCCTGAATCGGCGGCCGCTGTGCCCAAGGAGATCAAGGCCAAGGAGTGGGGCCGACTCGGCGTGGACGTGGAGAACGAGTTCACACCTTACTATGTGGTCTCGGGCGAGAAGAAGAAGCAGGTCGCTCACCTGAAGACCGCCGTCAAAGAGGCGTCGGAACTGCTGCTGGCGACGGACCCCGATCGTGAGGGCGAGTCGATCAGTTGGCATTTGACGCAGGTCCTTAAGCCACGGATCCCCGTTCGGCGCATCGTGTTTCACGAGATCACCGAAGACGCGGTGAGGGAGGCGCTCGCCAATCCCTCCGACGTCAATGAGAACCTCGTCCGCGCGCAGGAGAGCCGCAGGATCCTCGATCGTCTCTACGGCTACACACTCTCACCGGTGTTATGGAAGAAGGTGCAGACCGGGCTGAGCGCTGGGCGCGTCCAGAGCGTTGCCGTCAGGTTGATCGTCGAGCGTGAGGAAGAGCGCCGCGCGTTTCGGACGGGCGCCTATTGGGATCTCGAGGCGACGCTGAAGGGCGAGGGGCGAGAATTCGTGGCGACGCTCGTCAAGATCAACGAACAGCGCATCGCCACAGGAAAGGACTTTGACCCGCAGTCCGGGAAGCTGAAGCACCAGAACGTGAAGCTGCTGGACGAGACCTCGGCGACGACGCTGGTGAACGCGGTCCACGAGCACTTGCCGTGGAAGGTCACGTCGGTCGAACAAAAGCCCGTCGCTGAGCGTCCCGCGCCTCCCTTCACCACGTCGACCCTTACGCAGGAGGCAAGCCGCAAGCTCGGTTTTTCCACTGAGCGAACCATGCAAGTGGCCCAACGGCTGTTCCAAGGCGTCGACACCGGCAACGGAGAGATGGAAGGCCTCATTACCTACCACCGCACAGATTCCACGACGCTCTCAGAGAAGGCTCTCGCCGAATCGGCACGGGTTATCCGCGAGATGTTCGGCGACGAGTACTACGACGGAGCCCGCCGGTATCAGACGCGCGTCAAGAACGCGCAAGAGGCGCACGAGGCGATTCGGCCCTCGGTCTTTCGTTTGGCGCCCAGCCAGCTCGAAGGGGTACTCGATTCCGACGAGCTCAAGGTCTACGAGTTGATCTGGAAGCGCACGATGGCGTCGCAGATGGTGGACGCGCGTGTGCTGCGAACCGCGGTCGAAATCTCGGCGACTGGCGCTGGAAACGACATCGCGGTTTTCACGGCCAGCGGCAAGGCCATCGAATTCGCGGGTTTCCGACGAGCGTACGTCGAGGGAAGCGACGATCCCGCCGCCGAGTTGGAGGAGCAGGAGGCGATCCTGCCGCAGTGTCGCGTTGGCGACCTCATCCACCGCGACCCTTCGGCAAGCTCAGGGTCGCCTCGGACATCGTCGAAAGACAAAGGCAGTACGCCGATCACGCTCCTCAACGCCGAGGCGAAGCGGCACGAGACCTCGCCGCCGGCGAGGTTTACCGAAGCGTCTCTCATCAAGGAGCTCGAGCGGCTCGGGATCGGACGACCGTCGACTTACGCGCCGACCATCGCGACCATTGCTCGTCGCGGCTATGTCTTCCGGCAGGGCAAGGCGCTCGTCCCGAGTTTCACCGCGTTCGCGGTCACGAAACTGTTGCGCGACCACTTCGGCGATTTCGTGGAGACCGACTTCACGGCGGAGATGGAGGACGACCTCGACGAGATCTCCAGGGGTGAACGAGAGTCCACAGCGTTTCTCAAGCAGTTCTATTATGGCGATCGAAAGCACCGCGGCCTCCTGCCCGCAGTCGAAGAGGGAGCCGAGAAGGCGGACTATCCGGTGCTCGAGCTTGGTGTCGATGAAAGCGGTGCACCGGTCCGAGTGCGGATCGGCCGGTTTGGGCCCTTTGTGCAGCTTGGCGAGGGTGGCCCAGGACGTACAGCGTCGCTGCCCGAGGACGTCGCTCCAGCCGATCTGACCGTCGAGAAATCTCTTGAGCTGATCCGAGCCAAGGCGGAGGGGCCACGCGCGCTTGGGGCCGATCCGTCGACGGGCCAGAGCGTCTATGTGATGAACGGGCGGTACGGCGCCTATGTGCAGCTCGGAGAAACGCCCGAGGCCGTCCCAAAATCGAAGGTCAAGGGCCAGGTCATCGAGAAGCCGAAGCGCGCGTCACTACAGGCCGGAATGACCGAGTCCAGTATTACGCTCGAGGAAGCGCTGAAGTTGTTGGCACTGCCGCGCGAGGTTGGGCTGCATCCCGACGATCAACAGCCGATTGTCACGAACTTCGGGCGCTTTGGTCCCTACGTCAGGCATGGTGATGAATTCCGATCGCTCGAGAACGACGATCAGGTTTTTACGATCGATTTCGAGGGGGCACTCGCGTTGGTGCGCGCGCCCAAACAATCTCGTCGACGCCAGTCGGCGCAGAAGAAGGTTCTCCGTGAGCTCGCAAAGGATGGCTCCGCGCTGAAGGTCCTGGCGGGGCGGTACGGGCCCTACGTCACGGACGGCACGACGAACGCGTCAATTCCAAAGGGAACAAGCCCCGAAGCATTGAGCTACGAGCAGGCGACGGAGTTACTCGCCGCACGCCGCGACGCGGCTCCCGCTCCTCGGCGCCGGGCGGCCCCACGGCGGCGCGCCGCGGCCGTTCGCGCTGGTGGCCGAACCAAGGGAAAAGCCGTGGGGGCGTAGAATCACGGCAAGGCACAAGGCCTCGAGTCTAGAGCCCTCAGCCTTGAGCCTGAGCCCTGAGCCCCTGTTCATGATCCACATCATTGGCGGAGGCCTCGCCGGGTCTGAAGCAGCGTGGCAAGCCGCCTCGCTCGGCGCCCGGGTCGTCCTTCACGAGATGCGACCCGTTCGCGCGACTGCTGTCCACAAAACGGATCGCCTCGCAGAGCTCGTCTGCTCAAACTCGCTGCGAGGAGACAAACTCGATAACGCGGTCGGTCTGCTGAAGGAAGAAATGCGAAGGCTCGGTTCGCTGGTCATGCGCGCCGCAGACCAGCATCGGGTGCCGGCCGGCGCAGCGCTCGCGGTCGATCGTGACCGCTTCTCTCAAGCCATCACCGACGCGGTTCATGAACATCCCCTCATTACCGTCGTCCGCGAGGAGGTGGCACGAATTCCGTCGGACGCTTCCATGTTCCCGTTCGTGATTGCGACTGGCCCTCTGACGTCAGATGCGCTGTCGGCAGACGTCGCCGCGCTGGTCGGTGCCGAGCACCTCTACTTCTACGACGCGATCAGCCCCATCGTGTTGGCCGACAGCGTCGACATGTCGAAGGTCTTCAGGGCGTCCCGCTGGGGTCGTAGCCTGGGGTCGCGGGAATCGTTACCTCTCTTGCCAGGAGGTGAGCCGGCAAAAAGCGTAATGAATCCAGACCCCATTGCGTGTGGCATCGACGATGGGCAAGGCGACTACCTCAACTGCCCGTTGACCCAAACCGAGTACGACCGTTTCTATGACGCGCTCGTCGGGGCTGAATCAGCGACCATCCATGACTTCGAGCGCGAGAAATTCTTCGAAGGGTGTCTGCCGATAGAAGTCATGGCGCATCGCGGTCGCGACACGCTGCGGTTTGGCCCGATGAAGCCCGTTGGTCTCGTCGATCCCCGCACAGGCCGGGCGCCGTTTGCAGCGGTGCAGCTCCGCCAAGACAATCTGGCCGGCGATCACTTCAGCCTCGTGGGTTTCCAGACACAGCTGAAATGGGGAGAGCAGGCCCGCGTCCTCGGTTTGATTCCCGGATTGGAACAGGCCGAGTTCGTTCGCTTCGGGGTGGTTCACCGGAACACGTATATCAACGCGCCCACAGTGCTGCTGGAAACCTGGCAGACGAAAGCGAGGCCGGATTTGTTTTTCGCCGGTCAAATCTCAGGCGTCGAGGGATACGTCGAGTCTGCAGCGTCTGGGCTCATCGCCGGGCGCAACGCCGCCGCACTGGTGCGGGGCGAGGCGCCGAGCGCACCCCCTCGCACGACGGCGATCGGCGCTCTCGCGTACTACGTTTCACATGCGTCTCCACGCAACTATCAGCCGACGAACATCACGTTTGGAATCATGCCGGCACAAGAGACCTCAGCCGATGGTCGTCGTTTACGCCGGGCCGACCGGAAGACCGCGGTATCCGACGTGGCGCTTCGAGCGCTCGACGAGTGGATGGCACAATCGGCCGTCAGCAGATGAAGTCCCACCTTCACGCCTTCCGCGAGTACCTTCGTCTCAATCGCAACGCATCTGCGCACACAGTGTCTGCCTATGAAAGCGACGTGGCTCAATTTTTGGCTTCCGTAGCAAAAGAGCGCCGGCGGGCCGTCGAGGATCTTCAACCCATCGACCTGAACCTGGCTGGCGTTCGGAGCTTCATGGCCGCACTGTATCTCCAGGGACACGCCCGTACTTCAGTGGCGCGGAAGCTCTCCGCACTGCGTGCCTTCGGCAGGTTCCTTAGGCGAGAAGGCTGGATCGAGTCGGACCCGGCCGCGCTGGCCGTGTCGCCGAGGCGCGAGCACAAGGTGCCGGCGCATCTCTCGGTTGACGAGATGGCGCAACTGCTCGAGAGTCCCGACACGACAGATCCACTGGGACGGCGGGACCGCGCGATTCTCGAGCTGTTCTATGCCTCTGGACTCAGGTTGAGCGAGTTGGTTGGCCTGGACCTCGAAGACGTGAATTTGAGCGCGCGCATCGTGCGTGTGATGGGAAAGGGAGGGAAGGAGCGTTTGGTGCCGTTTGGTGCCGCGGCAAAACAGTCGCTGGTAAGTTGGCTGAAGGATCGGATGACCCTCCGTGCCACGGCAGGCCAGACAAGGGTCTCTCGCGTCGGCGCTCGAGTGCCGAGGGCGGCGCCCCTGGGCGAGCCCCTCTTTGTGAATTCACGTGGCACACGGCTCACAGGGCGCAGCGTGCAGCGTCTTGTCGCGCGATATGTGGCGAGCTGTAGCACCAGGTTTGGTATCAGCCCGCACGCGCTTCGTCACTCGTTTGCCACGCACCTGCTGGAGCGTGGGGCAGACTTACGGGCCATTCAGGAACTGCTCGGGCACGTGCAACTCTCGACCACGCAGCGCTACACCCACATCAATGCTGCGCAACTGCTCGAGGTCTATCGCAAGTCACATCCCCGCGCCACAAGCACGGGTCGCGACCATCGCTAGACGACGGCCTCGGTCGCCGGCTCGTGATGGTGCACCGCCGCGCGGCGACCGCGAGGAAAGTCGATCCCTAGAGTCTTGATCTTGTAGTTCATCACACGCGGACTGATGGCGAGGAGCTCAGCGGCGTCCTTCTGCACCCAGTTCGACATTTTCAGCGCTTCGATGAGCGCCAGCCGCTCGACCTCTTCCAGCGGAATGCCGGTCGGCGGAATTTTGACGACCGACGTGTTCTCCCGCGGTGACCCCGGCGAACCAGTGTCGCCGAGCCGGAGGTCGTCGGTGCCGATATGCTCCTGGTCGGCGAGCAGCATTGCGCGTTCGATCGCGTTCTCCAACTCCCGGATGTTCCCTGGCCAGTGGTATCGCATCAAGAGCTTCAGTGCATCCGGCGACAGGCCGTCGATCTTCTTCTTGAGCTCTCCCGAGAACCGTTTGATAAAGAAGTTCGCGAGCGCCGCGATGTCTTCTTTGCGCTCTCGGAGCGGCGGCATCTCGATGGTCACGACATTCAGGCGGTAGTACAGGTCTTCGCGAAATGCGCCCGCCTCAACCATGAGCGTGAGGTCGCGGTTGGTCGCCGCGATCAGTCTGACGTCGACCTTGATCGTTCGTGTGCCGCCCAGCCGCTCGAACTCGTGCTCCTGCAGAACGCGAAGAATCTTCGCCTGCGTATTCGGGCTCATGTCGCCGATTTCGTCGAGGAACAACGTTCCGCCATCTGCCTGCTCGAACCGGCCGATGCGTTGCTTATCGGCGCCGGTAAACGCGCCTTTTTCGTGGCCGAAGAGCTCTGACTCGAGGAGATTCTCTTGAAGTGCCGCGCAGTTCACTTTGACAAAGCTGCGCGACGCGCGGTGCGAGCTGTGGTGGATCGCGCCGGCGATGAGCTCCTTTCCCGTACCGGTCTCGCCGCGCACGAGCACCGTGGTATTGCTCCTGGCCACCTTGCGAACGACGCCGAGCACTTTCTCGAGAGCCCCGCTGGACCCGATGATGCGCTCGAAGTCATAGATGTCGCCCTGAGCGTGGCGCAAATAGTCGATCTCGTGCTGCATCCGGCGCATCTCCAGCGCCTTCTGGATCTTGACTTCCATCTCCTCGATCTCGAACGGCTTCTGCACGTAGTCGAAAGCGCCCGACTTCATCGCTTCGACTGCCGTTGACACCGAGCCAAATGCCGTCATCAGGATGACTGCCGTTGTCGGATGGAGCGTTTTTGCGGTCTTGAGGACTTCGATCCCCGTACTCCCGCCCATTCGGAGATCGCTCACGACCACATCGAAGAAACCGGCATGGAGCTTCTCAATAGCGGCGTTGCCGTTTGGTGCTTCCTCGACCTCGTGCGACGCGTCAGACAGCGCCTGTGCGAGCCCCCGCCGCAGTGAATCGTGGTCGTCAGCAATTAGGATCCGTCCCATCGTGTTCCTTCTGCTCCCATGCGCCTATTGCGCGTCGTCGCTGGCCATGACGGGCAGCGTGACGCGGATCGCCGTTCCCTGTCCGGCCGCGGTTCGTATGTCGATGCGGCCGTCGTGCGCGTCCACAATCTTCCGGACGATGGCCAAGCCGAGCCCCGAACCCTGCGGCTTGGTCGTGAAGAACACGTCGAACACTTTGTCAGCCACGTCGACCGGCATTCCCGGTCCGTCGTCCGCGCACTCGACGAGCACCGCCTCACGACCGTCTGCGCCATCTTCGAGTCGCGTCAGATCCGCGGAGATGGCGACGTGCCCAGTGCCGTTCATCGCCTCGTAGGCGTTGATCAGCAGGTTCGTAAACACCTGCGTCAGCTGATGCTGGTCCGCCTGAATTCGCGGAAGCCCCGGCGGCAAACTGACCTCGACCTGTATACCGCCGCGCCGGGCCTTCGTATCAGCAAGTTTTATCGCGCCGTGCACCGCCTCGGCGACTGTCGTGTGCTCGACCTGCAGGCGAATCGGCCTCACAAAGTCGAGTACTTCCTGGACAATCGCGTTGGCCATCTTGGCCTCCGAGATGATGTCCGTCAGCAGTTTCTGCGCGTCAGGCGACGTCGGCACCTTTCGCCGCAGTAGTCCCGCCATCACTTCGATCCCCGCGAGGGGGTTCTTCACCTCGTGGGCAAACACCGCCGCCAGTTCGCCAACAGCTGCCAGACGGTCTCGGAGACGCTCCCGTTCTTCAAGTTGCTCGACTCGAGTCAGGTCCTTGAAGAACATCGCGGCGCCGACGACGGTTCCCGAGTCGTCGCGCACGTGGGCAAGCGTGTAGCCAATGACCTTGCCCGACGGCTTGAGCCTCATCTCGACCCGGTTCGGCAGATGGTGCAGGTCGAATACCCCCGCTAGCACCCGAAGCACGTCGGGGTGGGCCCTCAGGACCGCGCCGATCGGCTGTCCGAGATCGCCCGATCCTTGCTCTAGTCCAAAAACCCTATACGCCTCCTCGTTGATCAGCGCGAGTGTGCCGTCGCGTGTGATTGCGAGCACCCCGTTGCGCATCCCCGAAACGATGTACCGATAGAACGCATCGTCAATGTGTCCAGCGAGTGTCGTCGTTCGTGCCTCCGTCGTTTGGTGGACACCAGTCGGCGAGCTTCCATCGGTTGCTGCGCGTCGTGTCACGCGACCTGCCCTCGACCGGACCCGCTGCTCCGCGAAGCCGCACTCCAAGCACTTGGTGAGGGGCAAACGGCGTGCCCGCCAGGAATGTGCTCTTCCATCGCCAAATCGTTGTGTAGAGACACCTTATCCATTTTGAGACAGATCCGCTCGGTTACGGTTCTGTAATCCCATTGCAGTTATCGGTGCTCTGGGCGCGATGGTTTACGATTCGGAGGCCGCCTCTACTGCGTGGTTTTGGAGAGCTTCCCACTGCGCCATGAGGTCGCCAACGGTCCACATAAGAGCTTGGTGGCGGTCGATGATTGGCTTGGATGCCTCATGGTTTTCATAGAACCCAGGCGAAGCCATGGTTGCTTCCAGCTCTTTCACCTGGGTCTCGTGGCTCGCGATGCGCGTCTCGAGCTCCGCGATGCGCTTCTTCAGTGCTTCGGTTGCACGTTCTTTCTTGCGTCGCTCGGCGTCAACCTGTTTGCGCGTCTCGCGTGATTCAAGAATCGGGGCTCTGGTCTTGGTGCTCGGCGTTCGCGAATCAGCGCTCGCGGCTCGAGACTCGACGTGGGACGCTTTCGGGTTCTTTCGACTGCCGGATGCCGAGTCGGAGATGCTGGGTTTTCGCGTCCCGGGTCCTGAATCCCGAGTCCCGCTCGAATGCTCTTTGCTCCACAAGAACTCAGCGTAGGTTCCGGGGTACACGACCGCCTCCCCGTGTCCGATTTCGATAATCTTGGTCGCAAGCTTTTCGACGAAGTAGCGATCGTGCGACACGATGACTAGGGTCCCGCCGTAGTCCTCGAGCGCTTCGAGGAGCACATCCTTCGAGTCGAGATCGAGGTGGTTGGTCGGCTCGTCGAGCAGCAGCGTGTTCGACGGACGCAGCAGCATGCGTGCGACGGCGAGCCGCGTGCGTTCGCCCCCCGAGAGCACCGCGGCCTTCTTGAACACGTCGTCGCCAGAGAAGAGGAAGCCTCCCAGAATCGTTCGGATTGCCGGAACCATGTTGTTCGGAGAGCCCGCCTCGAGAGTGCCATAGACCGTAAGCGTCGGGTTCAGTCGTGTGGCCTCGTCCTGAGCGAAATACTCCACGACAACCTGATGACCCACCGCGCGAGTACCGGCGTCGGGTTGATCTTCTCCAGACAGAATCCGCATGAGTGTCGACTTGCCGGCGCCGTTTGGTCCGACGAGCGCAATTCGATCCCCTCGCTCGACGTGTAACGTCAGATCTCGGAAAACGGTGAGATCGGCGTATGCCTTCCTGACATGTTTCAGCTCGAGCACGGTGCGCCCGCTCTTCTGACAGGTGGGGAACGTGAAGTGGATGCGCTTGCGTTCGGGGGGCACCTCGATTGGCACGACCTTCTCGAGGAGCTTGATTCGGCTCTGCACCTGGGCGGCCTTCGTGGCTTGATAGCGGAATCGGTCGATGAACATCTTGACGCGAGCCACTTCTTCGTCTTGTTCACGTTTCGATTGCCGTAGGCGTTCGAGCATCGCATCTCGTTGTTCGACGTATTTGCTGTAGTTACCGACGTAGTCCGTGAGCTTCCGCAGGCTCAGATCGGTGATGCGTGTCACGACAGCGTCAAGGAAGTAGCGATCATGTGAGACCAGGATGACCGCATACGGGTACGCGCCGAGGTACTCCTCCAGCCAATTGCGGGCGTCGAGATCGAGATGGTTGGTGGGTTCATCGAGAAGTAGGAGGTTCGGGCGGCCGAGCAACAGCTTGGCGAGAGCGATGCGCATCTGCCAGCCTCCAGAAAACGTTTCCGCGGGCCGTTCAGCGTCATCGGCACTGAAACCTAAGCCGCGCAGGACCGTCGCAATGCGCAGATCCATGCTGTAGCCGTCCGCCAGTCGAAACCGATCCTGCAGCTCCGCGTAGCGGGCGAGCATTGCGTCGTGTTCCAGTTCCGGCACCGACGAGTCGCCAAGGCGGTGCTCGATGCGGTGCATCTCGGCTTTCATGTCCAAAAGCGGTTGAAAGGCGCTGCTGGCTTCCTCGAAGACTGTCCGGCCCGAGTGGGTCAGACCGTCCTGCGGAAGATAGCCGATCGTCAGACCCGAGGGCCGGACCACCGCGCCGGAATCGGGCTCCTCGAGTCCCGCGAGCATCTTGAGAAGGGTTGTCTTGCCGGCCCCGTTTGGGCCGCAGAGACCGACGCGGTCGCCGTCGCCGATCTGCCATGTGATGTGGTCAATTAACGTGCGGTCGCCGAAGGCTTTGGTGAGGTCTGAGAGTTGAATCACTCCAAACAGTCTAACCCGTGAGCGCAAAAGAACTTAGCCAGGCCCCCATCGCCGTGCCGGAAGTCGTGCTGAGGCCCTGAAGCGCGCGTATGATGGAGAAGTCCGGCCGAGTGACGCCGCCGGCCGTCTTAGCTAATGACTAGCGCGCGCTGGTTGTAGATGACCTGGACCGACGAGGAACTCGTTGCCCGTGCCCGCGACGGGGACGCTGACGCTTTCAATCAGCTCATCCGCCGATGGGAGCGGCCGATCTACGCCTTGGCGTATCGGGTCATCGGGCGAGAAGAAGATGCTCGCGACATCTCTCAAGAGACGTTCCTGCGTGCGTTCCGAGCCTTGTCTGGGTTCAAGGGTCAGGCAAAGTTTTCCTCATGGCTGTATCGAATTGCCCTGAATCTTTGTCGCGATTGGATTCGAAAGCAGCGCCGCGCGCCGGTGTCTCAGATGCCGGAGGATGTGGATGCGCTGGAACTGGCCGCTGAGCTCGGGCCATCGGAGTCAGTCGAAGATCTCGTCGCGAGGAGGGAGCTCAGTGACGTCGTTGAGGCAGCGATGGCTCTTCTGCCGGAAGAGCAGCGCACGGCGATCATCCTGAAGGAGTACCACGGGATGACGTTTCAAGAGATTGCCGATTTACAGAGATGTCCGTTGAGCACTGTCAAGACCCGCCTCTACCAAGGCTTGTCGGTACTTCGAAAGAACCTGGAACGTCGAAATCAGAAGATTCCGCAACTGGTGAAACGCGCATGAGTGAGATTTTTTCCTGCGGAGACGGGGCAGCCCTTGTCAGCTATCTGTACGACGAGGTCGGCACGGAGGAACGTGACGCCATAGCGGCTCACCTCGTGGAGTGCGCTTCGTGCGCTCGCGATGTGTCAACGCTCGGAACCACGCGCCGGAATCTCGGGGCGTGGACAGTACCAGACGCGGTGCTTGGCTTCAGGGTCGCTGGTGCGGGCACAGAGCCCCCGGCGTTCTCGTGGTGGCGCCAGCCGATGCCAGCCTGGATGCAGGCCGCGGCGGCCGTTGTGCTTTTCGCGTCCGGCTTGGCGTTTGGTACGAGTCGAGGAACGACGCAAGACGCAGCGCAGATTGCATCGACGGGCCCCGCGACTGCGACGGTGTCACGGGGCGATTTGGCACAACTCGAGGAGAGGCTCCGGGGGGAGATGACCCGCCTGCGAACGGCGTCTACGCCGGCCGTCACACCGAGCAGAGGCGAACGAGGCGACGAGGCCGTTCTTAAACAGGTGCGGGCGTTGATCGCGGAAAGCGAGGAGCGCCAGCGGCGCGAGCTCGCGCTACGCACTGCGCAGATGGTGCGTGATGTCGAGCTGCAGAGGCGTGCAGACTTGACCCAGGTTCAACGAACGATGGGGCAGATGGAAGGTTCGACCGGCGCGGAAATGCGTCAACAGCGCGAAATGCTGAACTACATGATCAACGTCTCTCAACGGCGGTAGCCACCAAAGGCAACGCAACGCAAGGCACGGCAAGGGATAGGGCTAAGACGGAGGAGTACCGTGGTGAAAGCGTGGGTAATTGGAACGGCGGGGGTGATGTTAGCGGTCGGGGTTGTCTCCGCGCAGACCCAGTCGCCGGCACAGAGCGATGCCGATCAGGTGAAGGCACGTCAGCGCATCTCCATGATGGAGGGCGTGTTGGAGCGTGCCGTCAATAACGGTGCTGATAACTTGCTACGACAGGTCCGGACGGTGATGCCGGACGTGCCGATGTTGACCGGCGTACCGCAAGCGCGAGGCTTCCGGCTCGAGGGATACGGTGTGTTTTTCGACGTTGAGGTGCCGGCCCTGCGTTTGCCGCTGACGTGGACACTCCGGTACATGATCGATGACAACCGCATTGCGGCCAATGCGGCGCTCGCCGAGATCAGGAGCTATATCCAGCAACAAGGCCCCCGCGAGCGTGAGAGGCTCGACCAGTTAATGAGGCGGCTCGAGGCTCAGCTTGGACCCCCGCAGCAGATCGCCGGCTCGCCGCCGAGTGTTCAGAGCCTGCAAGTGGCCGCGAACACGACGACTACGCAGGCACAAGGACAGCAGATTGACCCCGGTCTACTGAACGACCCCAACGATGCCTACACTCGTGAGGTCAAAGAGGCCCTCATGGACGCCATGATTGAGAACAGCGGGGCAATCGCGCTGGGGGCCGATGAATGGCTCACCGTCGCCGCTCGCGATAATCTGCCTCGCGACCCGTTGATGCCCGGCGATACGGCGGAGCTCAACACGATTATCTTCCGTCTCAAAGGGAGCGATCTGTCTGCGTTTCGGAGCGGTCGCCTTACTTTGGAGGACGCGCGGAAACGTATTGACGTCCGCGAGCACTAAGGCCCGTACCCAGGATGTGGGCCCCGGAACCGGAACCATCCCGGCCAGGCCGGTGTCATATTAGCGACTATGTCCAGATCCCGAAGGCGTCACCTGGTACTGATAGCCATGGCGGCCACGTTGCTGGCCGGGTGCGGCTCTCGAGACGTCGAGAAAGACCTCAAGATTGTCGATGTGCACACCGGTTGGTACGACGCCGGGATTGTCGAGGGTCGGCAGAACAAACTCGTCCCGAGCATTTCGCTCAAGCTTCAAAACGTGTCACCGGAAGATATCGCCCTTGTTGAGATGGTCGCGATCTTCCGGCGTGTGGGTGAGGACAAAGCATGGGGCGAGCATCTTGTCCGGGCGATCGGGCGGGACGGCCTGGCTGCCGGAAAGACCGGCAATAGCCTTCTACTCCGTTCGACGCTCGGTTATACAGGCCCACAGTCTCGCGCGCAGATGCTTCAGAATCGCGAATTCGTCGATGCCAGGGTGTCGGTCTTCGGGCGCCATGGTTCCCGTAACTGGGCGAAGATGGGTGAATACGACGTCAACAGGCAGCTCCTCACTCAATAGAGCAACTCCCAACACCCGACTCCCCACTCCCAAAAGGACTAACTCCTAACTTCCAAGCCGGACAACTCACGATAGCCGGTCGCCCATATAATCCCGGCGTGGCGACCACTTCTGTGACACCCCAATCGCTCGAACGCCGTCTCGGTCCTTTCGACGCCGCGGCCATCATCGTCTCCAACGTCATCGGCAGCGGAATACTCTTTACGCCGCCGCAAATTGCATCGGCGGTTCCAAGCGCGATCCTGTTTCTCTCGACGTGGCTTGCCGGTGGTCTGCTCGCCTTCGCTGGCGCGATGGCATATGCCGAGTTGGCTGCGCTCAGGCCGCGGGCTGGTGGTGAGTATGTGTACCTCCGAGAGGCGTTCGGTCGCCCAGCGGCATTCCTCACCGGGTGGACGTCGTTCGTCGCAGGCTTTTCAGGGGCCATTGCGACGAGCTCGGTCGTACTGGCGTTTTACCTGGGCCGGTTCATTCCCGCGGCCGGCAATAGCACGCCGTTCTTTTCACTGCCCCTCGTGCCCGGGACGATCGAACTGAGTCTGTCTCCCCAAACGACCGTCGCCATCGCGGCAATCTGGGGTATGGCATGGGTTCACCTGCGTGGAGTTGGTCCAGGCCGAGTCGTCAGCGACGTGCTGGCCACGCTCAAGGTTGCGGCCTTCGTCCTGTTCATCGCGGCTGGTTTTTCGCTTGGCGACGGCAGCGCTCGAAACCTCTCGGCGTCGGGTCCTGTGGCTGTGACCGGCTGGCTGTTTGCGCTGATTCCGGTGATGTAACGTGTACTCGGGGTGGAACGCCGCCTCGTATGTGGCCGAGGAAGTTCGGGATCCCGGGCGCAACGTCCCTTACGGGATCGCCTTGGGCACTAGCGCCGTGGTCGCGATCTTTCTACTGATGAATGCGCTTTACCTGTACGTCTTGCCCGTCGCGGAGTTGGCGAACGTGAAGGGATCTGTTCTCGACGTTGTCGCCGAGCGCCTTCTTGGCAGTGCGGCCGGTAACACGATGGGGGTCGTATCGATCGTGAGTCTGCTCGCGAGCGTCAGCGCCATGACGTTTGCCGGTCCTCGGGTGTACTTCGCCATGGCTCGAGATGGCTTGTTCTTCCGCCGGGCGGCGTCCGTGCATCCGCGCTTCAAGACACCGGCAGCCGCAATCCTCGCGCAGGCGTTGTGGAGCTCGGTGCTCGTGTTGTCAGCCAAAGCCGATGCTCTGCTCACATACACAGGGTTCGCCATCGTGCTTTTCTCGGGCGTAGCGGTTGTCGCGTTGTTTGTGTTGCGCGCGAAGGAGCCGAACGCCGAGCGTCCATTCCGCGCCTGGGGGTATCCGGTGGCGCCGGGTATCTATGTCGTCGTGAGCGCCGCGATTCTGCTGAACGGTCTGTATCGCGACCCGGGCCCCACGGGGGCGGGTGCCCTCATTATCTTGGCTGGTATTCCGCTCTATTTTTTCTTCAAGCGGAGAGGATAAGAACTCCCAACTCCCAAGAAAGGCCCAACTCCCAGCGCTCTGAAGTGGGCGTTGGGAGTTGGGAGGCCGATCGAATTGGGTGTTCCTGTCCTATGGGCGTTGCGGTAGCAATTCGCCGCGATACGTCGTTGTTCGTCCAGGCGTAATCCGAATATCGAACTTCAAAGGCTCAAATCCCGGTGCCACGACTTCGACGCCGTAGCCGCCGGTTTCGAGCGTGAGGCCTTGGAGCCGGCCGTCAAAGTCATCGACAACTCCGGAGAAGGCCCCGTCGATGTAGACCTCGGCATCCCGTGGCTGCATCTGTAGACGCAGTTTACCGACGTCATATCCAGGATAACCGGCATATCCAGGATAGGCCGCATATCCAGGATAGCCGGCGCCATATCCGTAGGTCGCGCCGTATCCGTAGCCGGATCCGTAGTAGCCGGAGAAGCCCCACGAGTTTCCCCACACGTACGGGTCATAGTAGAAGTAACCCAGCCCGAACCCACCATAACCGTACGGATAGGACCGGCGGGGATAGGCGTAGTAATAGTTGTTGTACACACGCGGCGGGTAGTTGTTGTACGCACGCGGCGGGTAGTAGGGCCGACCCGATCCGTAGCCCGGCGCCGGCCCGGATCCGCCTCGCGGCCTCGCTACACCGGTCTGTGGATTGTTGCCTCGCGGTCGACTGCCGCTAGGTTGCGCCCTGCGCTGTGCGTAGACCTGCCCCTCGCTGCCACGTCGCACTGGTCCGGCTTGAATCTGCCGCGCTGCCGGAAGCTGACGGCCGGCCTGAGCAGATCGAGCCTGAGGCTCCCTTCGAAGGGCATCGCTTCGAGAAACCGCTGGACGAAACGCCTCGGCTCCAGGCCGGCCGTCTTGAGACCGAGCTGGGCGAAACGCCGCTACTCCTTGCCGCTGCTCTTGGCGACCTTGGTTGGGCTGACGAGCCGCACGAGCGCCAGACTCCGCAGGCCCGCCTTGGTTCCGTGTGGGCCACCGTTGAATCGGTCCTCGCTCCCGGGCTTGATGGAGATCCCTGAGCATAGCTTGCCGAAACCGTGGCGAGGAGTAATGTTGCCGCGAGAGCGTATGGAAAGCGCATGTGAATGCCTCTGATAGCCTCTCAGCAACAGCGTTGCCATTCCCAGTCGGCAGATTTGCCCACAAAACAACCGCTAAAATCATACGCTGGTAGGGGTTTGTCCTCGTAATCTGCCATAGAAGCTGACTTCTGGCCAGGACAGTTTTGGTCCGCCCGCACACTTCTCCAGCTGCGGCCTTGCCCCTTGTCTGCAGGCCCCAGCCCTCTTTCGAGTGAGTCATACTGAGTTCGTGATTCATGCGACCACTATTCTGGCCGTGCGCCATCAGGATCGGACGGTGTTGGCGGGTGACGGTCAAGTCACCTTGGGCAGCACTGTGCTGAAGCAAGGTGCTCGCAAGATCAGGCGACTTTATAACGAGTCGATCCTTGCGGGGTTCGCCGGTTCCGCCGCCGACTCCTTCGCGCTTTTCTCGCGATTCGAATCAAAGCTCGAACAATACCGGGGCAATCTGGAACGCGCGGCCGTGGAGCTGGCGCGCGATTGGCGGACCGACCGCATCCTCCGGCGCCTCGAAGCGATGCTCATCGTCGCCGACCGGTCTTCAACATTTCTGTTGTCGGGCACCGGCGATCTGATCGAGCCTGACGATGGCATCGTGTCAGTTGGGTCCGGCGGGCCGTTTGCGATGGCGGCGGCCCGTGCCCTTGCGCGCCACAGTCCGCTGGACGCCCGCCAGATCGCCGAGGCCGCGATGGCCATCGCGGCCGATATTTGCATCTATACGAATTCGAACCTCACGATTGAGGAACTGTAGTCGACGCATGGCCATCTTTCTTCCAGAACGAACGACCACGTCCGTTGGTTCGTTGACGCCTCGCGAGATCGTCGCCGAGTTGGACAAACACGTCATCGGTCAAGCGAAGGCCAAGCGCGCGGTGGCGATTGCGCTGCGCAATCGGATTCGCCGACAGCGGTTGCACGCCGACATGGCCGAAGAGGTGACACCCAAGAACATTCTGATGATCGGACCCACAGGTGTCGGCAAGACCGAGATTGCCCGTCGACTCGCCCGTCTGGCGCAGTCGCCCTTCATCAAGGTGGAAGCCTCGAAGTTCACCGAGGTCGGATACGTCGGTCGCGATGTCGAGTCGATGGTGCGAGATCTAGTGGAGCTCGCTGTCGAGATGGCACGTACGGAGAAGGGCGACGAGGTCCGCGATAAGGCGCGGCTCGCCGCGGAAGAGCGGCTTCTTGACCTGCTCGTGCCGCCCACTCGAGGGCCCGCGGCTGGCGAGGATACCGCGCCGACGCGTGAGCACGCCACCCGCACACGAGAGAGAATGCGCGAGCAGCTCCGGGAGGGGCGTCTTGCCGAGCGGATTGTGGAGCTCGACGTTCAAAACACCACGATGCCCTCCTTCGAGATCATCGCGGGCTCGTCTGTCGAAGAAATGGGCCTCAACTTCAAGGACATGATGGGCAATCTGTTTCAGGGGCGCTCGAAGACGCGCCGAATGAAGGTGCCTGACGCGCTCGAACAGTTGACGTCGGAGGAGCAAGCCAAGCTCGTCGACATGGAGTCGGTTGGGCGCACCGCGGTCCAGCGCGTCGAACAGGCTGGCATCATCTTCATCGACGAGATCGACAAGATTGCCAGTCGAGACGGCGCTGGAGGTCATGGCCCCGACGTCAGCCGTGAAGGCGTGCAGCGCGACATCCTTCCAATCGTCGAAGGCACGACGGTCAACACGAAATACGGGATGGTGAAGACGGATCACATTCTCTTCATCGCCGCCGGCGCGTTCCATGTGTCCAAGCCGTCGGACCTCATCCCCGAGCTGCAGGGTCGCTTTCCGATTCGTGTCGAGCTCGAGCCCCTCACGCGACACGATTTCGTGCGTATCCTCACCGAGCCGCGCAGCGCGCTCATCAAGCAGTACCAGGCTCTCCTTGGCGCCGAGGACGTCACGCTCACGTTCACGCCAGCCGCGGTGGAGCGCATCGCCGACTTCGCGGCGCGCGTGAACGACGCCACCGAGAACATCGGAGCACGGCGTCTGCACACCGTGATGGAACGGTTGCTCGACGAAGTGTCCTTTGAGGCGCCCGATCTCGACGAGAAGGTCGTGACGATCGACGAAGCCTATGTGGACCGCATGCTCGCCGACATCGTCAAGAACGAAGACCTCACGCGCTATATCCTCTAATCGCGTCTAGTCACCGGCCGACGGAGGGAGCTCCTGCAGCACGCGATACCCCATTTGCACCGCTGCGTCGCTGTCGAACGCGATACCCGGCGTCGTTGAGTAGCGGTTCACGTAGCCGATCCTCTTGTACTCCCGCGCAAGCGACGCCTCGTCCGTAATGACGGGCGCATCGGCGATTTCGACAGCGTGCTGCAGTTCGTGCGCCATGATCGCGAGTTGGCGGCCGCTCGACATGAAGCGCTGGAGCCGCACCAACACGTAGCGATAGCCGCCCACGGACGAGACGAACGTCAGCCGGCTGGACGATGAGTAGCCTTCGCAGCGAAGATAGACCACAACATCGGATCGGTTGATTCGATCGACGAGGGCTCGAAACGTGGGTGAGCTGCGCGCCCCTTCGTGCACGAGGTGGCGGAGTCGTGTGTCATTCGTTCGAATGTGGGGAGGGCCCTCTTCCGGTGAGCCCGCAGCAAGACGAATGCACAGCGACGAGACGATGATGACGCCGAGAACCAGTAGTTGAGTGTGAGGCATTTGCGCCGAAGGAGTGGCAAATGTCGCGCCACAGCGGCCGCAGCGCGTTGCGGTACTTTCCTCGCCTTTTACCCGAAATCCGGTAGAATGACGGGGACGGAGGAACGCAACAAAAGACACACATTCGTGGTGTGATCCTTCGGTAGCTACGAAAAGGTACGAACGGGAGGCTGTCAAGCCATCCCGGCCGCAGGCGCCATGACGTGCAGGCGGGTCGAAACGTTGCTCCACGGCTTCGAGCGACGACAGCTTTGTTTCGAACACCGCAGTCCCACGCAGAGATGTAGGAGACCCGATTATGCCTGCAGCGAAATCCGCATCCGATACGACAACCGCCGCGCGCGACGCGCGGCGGTTGTCCACCCTCCTCGAGGTCAGCCAAGCGCTCTCGGGCACGCTCAATCTCAAGGCGGCCATGCAGCGTGTCCTGCAGATTCTCATTCGCCACCACAGCGTCGTTCGCGGCATGGTGACCCTGCTCCGCGATGGCGAGATCCACGTTGAGGCCGTTGAGGGGTTCGAGGACCGCGCTCGAGCGACGAGATTCAAGCTGGGGGAGGGAATTACCGGAAAGGTGGTCGAGAGCGGGAAGCCCATTGTCGTTCCGCGCGTCAGTCGTGAGCCGGCGTTTCTCAACCTGGCCCACCGCCGCACGGATGCCTCAAAGCTTGAGCTGAGCTTCATTTGCGTGCCCATCACGCTCAGCCGCTCGGCCGTCGGCTCACTCGGTGTCGATTTGCGTTTCAAGCCTGAGCGGGATTACGACAGCAGTGTGAAGTTCCTCGGGATCGTGAGCTCCATGATCGCGCAGGCGTTGAACGTGCAGCGTCTCGTGGAAGAGGAACGGCGGCGGTTGCTCGACGAGAACACGCACCTGCGGCAAGAGCTTCGCGAGCGCTATGACTTCTCGAACATCATTGGGACCAGCGGGCCGACTCGGCAGATGTACGAACAGGTGGCGCAGGTGGCGCAGACCAATACCACCGTGCTCATCCGCGGTGAGTCGGGCACCGGGAAAGAGCTGATTGCTCACGCGATTCACTACAACTCGTTGCGGGCCAAGAAGCCTTTCGTCAAGGTGAGCTGCGCGGCCCTGCCCGATACGCTCATCGAATCCGAGCTGTTCGGATATGAAAAAGGTGCCTTCACCGGCGCCAACGCCCGCAAGAAGGGCCGCTTCGAGATGGCTGAGGGCGGCACGCTGTTTCTCGACGAGATCGGCGACATCAACCTCGGTACCCAGGTGAAGCTGCTTCGTGTCTTGCAAGAGCGCGAGTTCGAGCGCCTCGGCGGAACCGACACGGTGAAGGTCAACGTTCGCCTCATCGCTGCGACGAACAAGGACATGGAAAAGGCGATCGCCGAGGGCGCGTTCCGAGAAGACCTCTACTACCGGCTCAATGTGTTCACCATTTTCGTGCCGCCTTTGCGCGATCGCAAAGCCGACATGTTGCTCCTCGCAGATCACTTTCTCGAGAAGTTCTCCCGCGAGCACAACAAGGTGATCAAGCGCATTTCCACGCCCGCGATTGACATGCTGATGTCCTACCACTGGCCCGGCAATGTGCGCGAGCTCGAGAACGCGCTGGAGCGGTCAGTGCTCGTGTGCGACGGCGCGGTCATTCACGGCCACCACCTGCCCCCGTCACTGCAGACGGCGGACTCGTCCGGCACCGTCACGCGCGTCTCGCTCGGCGACGCCGTCGCCGCCTACGAGCGCGATCTGATCCTGGACGCGCTGAAGACCACACGCGGGAATCGTGCGAAAGCGGCGCGACTCCTCGACACGACCGAACGTATTCTCAACTACAAGGTGCGCGGGTACGGAATCGACGTCCGTCGCTTCAAGACGCCGGAGGTCAGCCGGCGGCAGCCCACGGACACCCTGTCCGATGCGCTCCGGGAGCTGCCGCACGACGCACGGAACGCCTCGTAGTCGACTGATGAACCGCCGATGTGGGCCGGGCCTCGCGGCCGTCCTCCTGTGTGGCGCTCTGACGGGCGTCGGGTGCGGAAAGAAGGGGCCGCCACTCGCGCCCCTCGTTCATATTCCGGCCGCGGTCGAGCAGTTGTCAGCGCGCCGCATCGGCGACGATGTCTATGTGACACTGACCGTTCCGACGAGGAACATCGACGCGTCCACCCCGGCTGACGTCAACCGCGTCGAGCTGTATGGCGCGACAGCACTGACGCCTCCGCCCCGCGGGCGATTCCTCGAGATCGGTGAGCTCGTCGAGACCGTCCCCGTGGCGCCACCGAACGTCGGCCAGGCAGGCACGAGGCCATCGTCGCAGGACGCGGTTTCGCCCGCCTTTCAAGGCGGGATGATCGTTGTCCAAGACGCGCTGTCCGCCGAGGATCTCGTCGCGCGAACGCTTCCGGCTGCGGCGACGCGCGTGAGGCCTGTTGCGCCCTCACCGGTCGCCGAGTCACGCGGAGCCCTTCGACGCTTCTACTTTGCGCTCGCCTTCAGCGATCGCGGCCGGCCAGGTCCGCCGGGAAACGTCTTCGAACTGCTGCTGACCCCTTTGCCCGAGGCCCCTACCGACGTTCAGATCAGCTATGACGCGGACATGCTCTCGATTGCATGGCAACCATCGGGCGGGCTGCTGGGGTTCCTGATGAATCAGGCGCTCGAGCCAGAGCCGTCTCCGCTTGACGACGTCATCCCGGATCGAGAAGTCACACCCGGCAACGTCGCTCCCTTTCCCGGTTCCCCGAGCCCGGCTCTGAGCGCGGCGCCCGCGACTTCCGGTCCATCGGGTCCAACGCGCTACAACATCTATCGCGAGCTCGAGCCGGACCCAGCGCTGCCTCCGGCACCCCAGGGTGTCACTTCGACAGTGCCGCGGGCGATACTGCCAATGCCGCTAAATCCCTCGCCGCTGGACGCGTTGAGCTTCACCGATGGCTTCGAGTTCGAGCTGGAGCGCTGCTACATCATTCGAGCCGTTCGTGGGGGAGGTTCGAATCTCGTCGAGGGGCACGGCTCGGAGCGTCGTTGTGTGAAACCCGTTGATACGTTTCCTCCCGCGGCGCCGGCAGGACTCTCGGCGGTTGCGGCAGCGGGATCGATTAGCCTCATCTGGGAGGCAAATGTCGAAGATGACGTCACGGGATATCTGATCTTGCGCGGCGGGAGCGCCGATGCCACACTGCTTCCGCTCACGACGTCGGCCGTCCCTGAGACGCGGTTCACCGACCTCAGTGTGACCCCAGGTGAACGGTACGTGTACGCGGTCGTGGCCGTGGACGGTCGAGTTCCGTTGCCGAACGTGAGCGCGGAGTCCGAGCGAGTTGAAGAGACCGCTCGATGAAAACCGGAGGCCACGAAAGCACGAAGAAATTCTACGTGGCCGCTGTGCCGAGGAGCCATCATGAAACTGTTCGTCGATACCGGTAATCTGAAGGAGATCGAGACGCTGGCCGCGCTCGGTATTCTGGACGGCGTGACCACGAATCCCTCGTTGCTCGCCAAAGAGAGCGGCGACTACCGTCAACTCCTCAAGCAGATCTGCCAGACGGTGAAGGGGCCCGTTAGCGCGGAAGTCGTGGCCACCGACTCTCCCGGAATGATTCGGGAAGGCCGAGACCTCGCGTCCATCGACGAGCACATCGTCGTCAAGGTGCCCTTCACGAAGGAGGGCGTCAAGGCGTGCAAGGTCCTTGCCTCCGAAGGCCAGCGCGTCAACGTGACGCTCATCTTCTCACCGACGCAAGCGTGGCTGGCCGCGAAGGTCGGGGCGACGTATGTGAGCCCGTTCGTCGGCCGTCTCGACGACATCGGCACGACCGGCATGAGTCTCATCCGGGAGATCGTTGACATCTTCGACAACTTCGAGTTTGCCACCGAGGTGCTCGTCGCCAGCGTCCGGCATCCCATTCACATCGTCGAGTCGGCACGGATGGGCGCCGACGTGGTCACGGTGCCGGCCGCCGTCATCGAGCAGTGCTTCAAACACCCGCTCACCGATCTCGGCCTCGAGAAATTCCTGAAGGATTGGGAGAAAGCGCAAGCGGCCGCAAAGACGTAAATCAAACCGGGTTTGAATTTACGCCGATGGAGAAACTAAACCCGGTTTCGTTCCTTGACGATCTGCACCGGCGCGCCGAACTCGGCGGTGGCAACGATCGATTACGCCGTCAGCGTGAAGCCGGTAAGCTGACGGCGCGCGAACGCATCGACGTGCTGTTCGATCCGGGTACCTTCGAGGAGATCGACAAGTTCGTCACCCATCGTTGCCGTGATTTTGGGATGGCCGATCAGGTCGTCCCGGGCGACGGCGTGGTCGGTGGCCATGGCCGCGTCGACGGACGCCTCACCTACGCCTTTGCTCAAGACTTCACGGTCTTCGGTGGATCGCTCTCTGAAACCAACGGTGCGAAGATCGTCAAGCTGATGGACATGGCGATGAAGATGGGCGCGCCGTTGGTCGGCCTAAACGATTCGGGCGGCGCACGGATCCAGGAGGGCGTGCTGTCCCTGGGTGCCTATGCCGAAATCTTCCTGCGCAACACGCTTGCATCAGGTGTCGTACCCCAGATCTCCGCCATCATGGGTGCGTGCGCCGGCGGAGCCGTGTACTCGCCGGCGATTACCGACTTCACCATTATGGTGAAGAACACCAGCCACATGTTCGTGACCGGCCCGGACGTGCTCCGGGCCGTCACCCACGAAGAGGTGACAAAGGACGAGTTGGGCGGCGCGATCACGCACAGCGAAAAGAGCGGCGTCGCACACTTCGCGGTGGAAGACGACCGGGAGTGTCTCGAGCTCATTCGTGAGCTGCTGTCGTTCATGCCGAGCAATAACCTGGAGGACCCACCGATCGCCGACACCACCGATCCCTCCGACCGGGCCGATCCTTCACTCGACAGTATCGTGCCCGTGACGCCAACGCAGCCCTACGACATGCTGGACGTGATTCACGCGATCGTGGACGAGGGCTATTTCCTGGAGGTGCACCGACAGTACGCGAGGAACATTCTGGTCGGCCTGGCACGCCTCGGAGGCAAGCCTGTTGGCATCGTGGCGAATCAGCCCGCGTTTCTCGCCGGCGTGCTCGACATCGACGCGTCGGTCAAGGCCGCGCGCTTCGTCCGCTTCTGCGACGCATTTAACATTCCGCTCGTCACCTTCGAGGATGTGCCCGGGTTCCTCCCGGGTACTCAGCAAGAATTCGGCGGCATCATTCGACACGGCGCGAAGCTCATCTTTGCGTTCGCCGAGGCCACCGTCCCGAAGCTCACAGTCATCACGCGGAAGGCGTATGGCGGAGCGTACTGCGTGATGTCGAGCAAGCACCTGCGCACCGACGTCAACTATGCCTGGCCGACGGCCGAGATCGCGGTCATGGGCGCGGAAGGCGCAGTCAACATCCTGTACAAGCGCGAGCTCGATGCGGCCGAGGATATTGCAGCCGCACGAGCGGCGAAGATCGCCGAGTACCGCGAAAAGTTCGCGAACCCATATGTTGCGGCTCAGGTCGGGTTCGTTGATGAAGTGATCGCGCCCCGCCAGACTCGAACAAAGCTCATCACGGCGCTCGCCGCCCTCGAAAACAAGAGGGACAAGAATCCTCCGAAGAAGCACGGCAACATCCCGCTCTGACTCGTAGCCCCTGAGTCGGCCGTGGCCACGCCGGTTGGAGAAGCCGACGCTCGAAGATCGTCCTAAGTGCTAGAATCCTCTAGCCTTGCACAAGATTCTCATCGCCAACCGCGGCGAGATCGCCGTGCGCATTATTCGTGCGTGCCGCGACATGGCGCTCGCATCGGTGGCGGTCTACTCCGAGTGTGATCGAGTCGCTCGGCATGTGCGCATGGCCGACGAGGCCGTTGCGATTGGTCCCAGCCCACCCGCCGACAGTTACCTCCGCATCGATCGAATCATCGAGGCGGCTCACGCCACCGGTGCTGACGCCGTCCACCCAGGCTACGGGTTCCTGGCGGAGAACCCAGACTTTGCTGCCGCGTGCCGCGATGCGGGCTTGACGTTCATCGGTCCCAGCGCCGACGCCGTCGCTCTCATGGGCAACAAAACTGCCGCGCGTCGGGCGGCGACTCGAGCAGGCGTGCCGATCGTACCGGGAACCGAGGAACTGCTTGCAGCCGACGTTGCCGACAACACCATTGCGTCGACAGCCGAGCGAATCGGCTATCCGCTGATCGTCAAGGCCGTGGCCGGTGGTGGTGGAAAGGGAATGCGCGTCGTACAACTCGCTGAGGATTTGGCCGGCGCCGTACGCGCGGCTCGCTCCGAGGCAGCCTCCGCGTTCGGCGATTCAGCCATCTATCTCGAGCGGCGTCTGACTCGGCCTCGTCACGTCGAGGTGCAAATCCTGGCTGATCAGCATGGGAACGTGCTGCCGTTTGTCGAGCGCGAATGCTCGATCCAACGTCGCCATCAAAAAGTCATCGAAGAATCGCCGTCGCCGATCGTGTCACCGGCCCTTCGTAGGCAGATTACCGACGCGGCTGTCGCCGTGGCGAAGTCCGTTGGATACACAAACGCCGGCACGATCGAGTTCTTGCTCGACGAGCATGGCGGGTTCTGTTTCCTTGAAATGAACACACGGCTGCAGGTTGAGCACGCCGTCACGGAGATGGTGACAGGTGTCGACCTTGTTCGGTGGCAGATAGCTCTTGCGCGAGGCGAGCATCTCGACCTGAACCCCGAGAGTCTCCTGATGCCGCATGGCCATGCGATCGAGTGCCGCATCTATGCCGAGGATCCCGACGCTGGGTTCATGCCGTCTCCCGGGCGCATTACCTCCTTGCGCGTGCCCGACGGCCCGGGTATTCGGGACGATAGCGGTGTGGAGTTGGGCTCAGAAATCTCGATCTTTTACGACGCCCTGATTTCAAAGGTCGTGGCGTGGGGAACCGACAGAGGACAGTCAATCAGCCGTATGGCCCGTGCCCTGCGCGAGTACGAAGTCACTGGCGTTCGCACGAGCCTCCCGTTCTTTCAGTGGATGCTGCGGCAGCCCGCGTTCCGAGAGGCCGCATTTCACACGGGCTATCTGGACGAGGTCTTGCAGCAGCGACAGGGTGAGTCGTTCGTAGACCCCGATTCGTCACTCGAAGAGGTCGCAGTGATAGCCGCGGCAGTGCACGCAGCCGGTGGATTTGACTCCGGGGCGCGTCTCAGCCTCGCCTCGCGGGGGGCAGGAATGGCCCACCCTCGTCTCGTGGAACGGCCCGCGTTGAAGAAGATGGGATGGAAGGCCCGGGCGAGGCTCGAGGGTTTGCGTCATTGACTGTCGAGCTCGACGTGGGCGGGCGTCGCCGTGGCGTAAATGTTCGGCGTGTCAGTGAGGGATGGGTGGTCACGACGGACGGACGGGACGAGTTTGCCAGCGTCGCCTCCATCAATGGGAGGTGGTCGCTGCTACTGCGCGCGGCTCGGGCAGGACATCTCGACCCGGCTGAAGTGGGCCAACGCGCCAAGAGTTACGAACTCGTGGTGGAGTCGCGACGGCCTGATGTGCTGTCGGTGACGGTCAACGGCCAGGCGATTGCGGTAACTCTGACAGGCGTTCGTGCGGCCCGGTCGCGACGCCGGCATCAGGGGGGATCGCTGGACGACGGACCGAGGAAGATTCTTGCACCGATGCCAGGGCGCATCGTCAGAGTCCTGGCCGCGCCAGGGGACGTTGTCGCCGCCCGGCAAGGTCTGGTGGTCGTCGAGGCCATGAAGATGGAGAACGAGCTGCGAGCGCCGGCGGCGGGGACCGTGCGCGCTATCCACGTGACGGTTGGGAGCGCCGTGGAAGCAAATGCCCTCCTGGTGGAACTCGAGTAACGTGAATTACAGATCGCTTCTCACGGTCTTCTCGCATCCTCTGACACAGAGAACCAGGCGCATTGTTCGCCGGGTTGTGGTGACGTGTGCCGTGATCGTCGCCGTCACATTCGCCACGACGGTGACTGTTGACGTCGGGTCGGCCTTGAAAGCTCAAGCAGAAGCGAGAGGCAGCCAATACATCCAGCGCCCGATGCACATCGGAAGACTCTCGGTCCATCTGTGGAGCGGGCGGTTCGTGTTCGAGAACTTCGTCATCGAAGGCCTCACACCTGACTCGTCGCCGTTTCTTACTGCGAAGCGAATCGCTATTTCGATGCCGTGGAGCACGCTCATCAACCGGCGCATCGTCTTCGACACGGTCGAGATGACCGACTGGCGGATGCTCGTGGAAATGATGCCGGACGGCCGCCATACCTTCCCCAAGCTCACGCGCGACGGCCCGCGCGGTCAAAGCCCGTGGACGACAACGCTTCAGTACGTGCGGGCGTATCGCGGCGAGTTCACCTATCGGGACCATGGGACCCCGTGGAGCGTCGTGACACGCAACCTCGACGTGACGCTGGCCCGCACCGAGAACGAGTATCGCGGCCGCACTCGATTCTCAAACGGCACGGTCGAGATCCAGAGCTACGTCCCGTTCCGCGCGGACATGATGTCGAGCTTCACGATCAACGACGGTCGCGTCGTGTTCGACCGCATCGACCTCACGACTGATGGAGCCCAGACACGGTTGGTGGGCGACGTGAACCTCCGGCACTTTCCGGAGCAGATGTACCGGATCGAGTCGACGGTCGATTTTCCGCGTATGCGTGAGATCTTCTTCGCCCACGACACGTTTTCCGTCACAGGAACCAGCCAGTTCACCGGCACCTTCCACTTGTTCCGCGAGCAGCTTCCCGATGGTCGATCACGCACGGGGCGCGAGCTGAAGGGCACCTTCGAGAGTGCACTGGCCAGCGTCAACGCATATCGATTCAGCGATCTGCGCGGAGCGGTCCGCTGGGTACCCGAGGCGGTTCAGGTCACCGACGCGACAGCGGGGTTCTACGGTGGCACCACTCGGTTCGACTACAGCATGGCGCCCTTGGGGATTCGTGATGTCGTCCCCACGTACACCTTCGATGCGGCGTACGAGAATGTCGACCTGACCACGTTCACCGACTTGCTCGGGATTCAGGGTCTGCGTTTGGCCGGCCGCGCGTCCGGACGGAACCTGCTGCAGTGGCCGCGAGGGCGCTTCGCCGATCGCGAGGGCGATGGCTCGCTGCGCGTCACGCCGCCAGACGGTGCGAACGTCATGACGAGCCGCATGCCCATCGAGCTGATTGCCCAGCGCGAAGCGGGCGGCACCGAGTTTGGACCCTTCAGCGACCACAGGCCACTCGCGCCGGTACCGTTGTCGGGTGAGCTCACGTACGAGATCGGCCGCGAGTTCATCGAGATCGGTGTGGGCCGAGTCGCCACACCGGATACCTATGTTGAGTTCGACGGGGTCACGGCATACGGCGATCGATCACGAATTCCGTTTCACGTCACCAGCGCCGACTGGCAGGAGAGCGATCGCCTCCTTGCCGGCATCCTCACGGCGTTCGGATCTCGGACGAACGCGATCCCGATTGGCGGCTACGGTACGTTCGATGGCCTGATGATCGGAAGCTTCCGGCGCCCACGAATAGAGGGGACCTTCGTCGGCGAACAAATGCGTGCGTGGGACGTGGTCTGGGGCTCAGCTCGCGGGACGACGGTCATCGAGAACAGCTATGCCGACGTCAAAGATATCGTCATCACGTCCGGCGATTCGGTGATCAGCGCCGATGGCCGCTTCTCGATCGGCTACCCGCGTCGCGATGGCGGCGAAGAGCTCAACGCTCGCGTCACCATTGCACAAAGGCCCGTCGTGGACTTGCGCCGCGCATTCGACATCGACGACTACGACGTGGACGGCGCGTTCTCCGGCGAGTTCCACGTGTACGGCGAGTATCGCCGACCGCTCGGTTTCGGCACGATGACGATTGCGAACGGCGTGGCGTACACAGAGCCCTTTGACTCCGCGATCGCCTCCGTGCGCCTGGAAGGTGACGGGGTCCGCCTCGACAACATCCAGATCATGAAGGGGGGAGGGCGCGGCACCGGCGCCGCCTACGTCGGCTGGAACGGGACCTACTCCTTCAATCTCGATGGTCGGGGCATCGCGGTCGAGAGTCTGGCCGCAGCAAAGACCGCAACTCTTCCGCTCTCAGGCCTCATCGACTTCACGGCCGGTGGCAGCGGTACGTTCAGCGCACCGCGGTACGACGTGCGCGGCACGGTTCGAGACTTCTTCGTCGCCGACGAAGGCATCGGGCAAGTGTTCGGCGACATCAGCATCAACGGCGAGCTGATGTCGCTGAAGCTCGAGGTCGCCTCGTCTCGTCTGGCCCTCTCCGGTGCTGGACGCATTTCGCTCACGCCAGAGATGGACGCGGAGCTGACGTTCAGCGCTACCGACACGTCACTGGACCCGTACATTCGCGCGTTCGAGCCGCGCTTGTCCCCGTTTACGACCGCGGTGGCCAGCGGCAGCATTCGCGTTGTGGGCGAACTCGCCAACATCGACCATCTGCTCGTTGACGTCACTGTCGACCGCCTCGACCTGAGCTTCTTCGACTACCGGCTGCGAAACGCGGCTCCCGTTCGCATTGCACTCGATCGGCATACCGTTCGCCTGGCGAACGTGCGTCTGGTCGGCGAGGACACGCAGCTCGACATGACCGGCACCGTCGGTCTGCACGACGAGCGCATCGCCGTGCGCGTCAAAGGTGACGCGAATCTTGGCATCCTACAAGGATTCGTCTCGAATGTTCGCAGCACGGGCCGAGCGGCGCTCGAAGCGACACTCGAGGGCCCACTGCGCGAGCCGCTCGTCAACGGATCGATGATGGTCGTCAACGGCCGGATTCGTCATTTCGGCTTTCCGCATGCGCTCGAGAATATCTCCGGCGCCGTACAGTTCGACTCGCGCAGTATTCGTCTCGATGAGTTGAGTGCGCGGCTGGGTGGCGGCGAGGTGACGTTTGGCGGCAGCTTCGGTATCGAGGGCTATCAGCCTGGACGCATCGACGTGACGCTCAGAGGCGAAGAGATGCGCCTACGGTTCCCAGAGGGCATGCGGTCGGTCGTCGATGCCGACCTGGCACTTCAAGGTACGGTGAACGCCGTCGCCCTTACTGGCAAAGTTACTGTCCGAGACGCGCTCTATACGCGACCATTCGGGTCGGGCGGCAGCCTTCTCGATTTAGCCCAGGATGCCACGTCGCAGGCCCCCGGCACTCTCGATACCACGTTGCCGCTCCGGTATGACGTGCAGATCGTCGCCCCTTCGACGCTGCAGGTCCGCAACAATTCCGTGCGGCTGGTTGCGAGCGCGGATTTGCAGCTGCGCGGCACCTACGACCGCCCGATAGTTTTGGGCCGAGCCGAAATCGAACGTGGCGAGGTCACCTTCGAGGGCAAGCGCTACATCGTCACGAGGGGCTCCATTGATTTCAGCAATCCGACGCGCCTCGATCCGTTTCTCGACATCGAAACCGAGACACGCGTACGCGTGCCCGGCGAGACCTATCGCGTGACCCTTCGTGCGTCTGGCACGTTCGACCGGCTGCAGCCGACCTTCGAGGCTGATCCGCCGCTCCCGCAAGCGCAGGTGCTAGCGCTCCTGTTCAGCGATGCGGCTCCAGGGACCGACGTCGAGTTCAGGCAGTACCAGTACCAACATCACGCCCCAGCAGCAGCTGTTGCGCGAGCGCGCGACTCGCGCGTTGACCGGCGCCATATCCTCTGAGGTTGGCCGCGTCGTCGAGTCGGCCTTCGGCGTCGACACGTTCCAGCTCACACCCTCACTCGTCGATCCGAACCAGCAGTCATCACGACTGGATCCCGCCGCCCGCTTGGTCATCGGCAAGCGGTTGTCCGAACGCATCTTCCTGACCTACTCCAGAAGCCTGTCGTCGTCCACGAGCGACCAAATCATTCTGTTGGAATACGATCAGACGGATCAGTTCTCCTGGGTTCTCTCGCGCAACGAGGATCGGACCTACGCGCTCGATGTGAGGGTGAGACGTACTTTCTGATCGTGGGCAGTTCACCAGTCAGAAGTCAGACGATGTGGCGGCGATGCCTGTGGGCGTGCTGTGTCGTGTGCTCCGCGAGTTCCGCGTCCGCGCAAGAGCCGACAATTTCCGAAGTCCGCTTCGAGCAGGAAGGCCGGCCGCTGGTCGATCCTGCCCTTACCGATCTCATAGAGACAACCGTCGGCAAGCCGGTGTCAGTCCGAGACGTCCGTGAAACCATCCTGCACGTCATGAGTCTGGACCGGTTCGACGACGTCCAGGTGTTTCGGGAGGAGACAGGTACCTCGGTACGACTGCGATACGTACTGGTGCCTCGGCATACCGTTGATCGCGTGGAGTTTCGTGGGATGCTCGGCGTCTCCGAAGGCGATCTCAGGCGTGTGATTGCGGACCGGTTCGGCGATACGCCTCGCGCCTCACGCGCGCGCGAGGTGGCCGACGCACTGAAAGCGGCCTACAGGGATCGCGGATACCCAAACGTTACCGTCACGCCCAACGTCGAAGAGACGCACGACCCTCATCGCGCGACGATGGCGATCGCCATTCAGGCCGGTGCGCGCGCGTCGATTGTCGATCTCAGGATTCTGCAGACCGATGGAGACGACAATGGCAAGATCGCGGGCGCTCCCGAGATCCGGACTGGCCAGCCCTATAGCAAGGAGACCGTGGACGCGGAGCTGGAGCAATGGGCCGCACGACTGCGCGCGACAGGCTACTACGAAGCCAGAGCGACCCACGGTGTGACCTTTCCACCTGACGGGGCTGTCGTCTCGATCAGTCTCACGCTCGGTCCCAGGGTCATGGTGGCGTTCTCTGGAGATCCCCTGCCAGAGAAGGAGCGTGAGCGCCTTGTACCGATTCGAACCGAAGCCTCCGCGGACGAAGATCTATTGGAAGACTCGGCCCGGGCGATCGAGGACTACCTGTTCGCGCGCGGCTACCGTGATGCGGCGGTCACGTATGCGCGCGAAACGCGTAACGGCGAGGTCCGTATCACCTTCGACGTCAAGCGGGGGCCGCGGTACCTGGTAGACGAGATCGTGATCATGGGCAACGCGGGCGTACCGGTGCTGGAACTGCGACAGCTCCTGCGTGGCAAGGAAGGGGAGCCTTTCGTCCAGGTGGCGTTCGATACGGGCGTCAAGTCCATCGAGAACCTGTACCGCACTAGAGGCTTTTCCAGGGCACAGGTGCGGCTGACCGTTGTCGAAATGGCACCCGAGAGCCCGACCGAGCGTGACCGTCGCGTAAACGTAACCGTGCAGGTCGCCGAGGGGTCTCGTACGCTCGTACGTGCTGTCACGTTTCAAGGCAATATGGTCCTGAACGAGACCGAGCTGCGCGGTTTCCTCACCCTCACCCCGGCCCAGCCGTTCTCCACAGAGGTGCTTGCAACGGACCGCGATCGTATCGAGCTTGAGTACCGCAATAGGGGGTACGAGAGTGTCGGCGTCATTCCAAACGCGACCCTGATCGAAGACGGCGTCCAGGTCGACGTTCGTTTTGAGATCACTGAGGGGCCGCAGATCCTCGTCGACCACGTGATCATCGTCGGTAACGAACGAACGAGCCGCCGGACCATCGAGCGCGAGCTGCTCCTTCGGCCGGGGGAGCCGCTGGGGCTTTCCGCGACTGTCGAGAGTCGATCCCGATTGGTCGCGCTCGGGCTGTTCCGTCGCGTGGACATCGAGGAGTTGAGGCATGGCGCCGAATTGAGGCGTGACGTGCGCGTACGGGTATCGGAAGCTCGACCGACATCCATTGGCGGCGGCGGCGGCGTCGAAGGCGGCTTTCGCTTGCGACAAGATGAAGGCGGCGTGGCGGTGGAGCAGTTCGAGCTGTCACCTCGCGGCTTCTTCGAGATCGGCCGGCGCAACTTGTGGGGCAAGAACCGGGCAGTCAACCTCTTTACGCGTGTGAGTCTTCGCTCACGTGACGTGACCAAGGACGGCGTCCTGGTCACGGACCCCGCCGAGCAGATCGGGTACGGGTTCAACGAATACCGCGTCGTGGGGACGTTCCGCGAGCCTCGTGTGCTTAACTCGTCTGCCGACGTGCTCGTGACGGGCATCCTCGAACAGGCGGTTCGATCGAGCTTCAACTTCGCCCGACGTGAGATGCGCGCCGATGCCGGCTTTCGCGTGTCACGGATCTACAGCCTCGTCGGGCGTTACTCGTTCGAACGGACCGAGCTTTTCGACGAGCAATTCAAACCTGAAGAGCAGCCGATCATCGATCGCCTCTTCCCGCAAGTCCGATTGTCCACGCTGTCGGGGTCGCTGATCCGCGATACTCGCGACGATGTCGTGGACGCGTCTCGTGGAACGTTGTTCATCGTCGACTCCGATTTGGCGACCCGCGGAATCGGATCGGAAGTCGGATTTGTGAAGACGTACATTCAAGGTTTTGGGTTCCGCCGGGTTCCGGGGACACGCCGAATCGTCGTGGCATACGGAGCCCGTCTGGGGTTGGCGCATGGCTTTCCCCGTGTGGTCGCGACCGTCCCAGTCCCTTCTAGCCCGGACACATCGGTGTCTCCACCGCCGATCATCACGATCGTTCAGGACCTGCCCGCGAGCGAACGCTTCTTCGCTGGCGGGGACACCACGGTCCGCGGATTCGCGCTCGACCGACTCGGAGACGAATCGACGATCAGTCCGTCTGGGTTTCCCACTGGCGGCAACGGCGTAGTCATTTTCAATGCCGAGTGGCGTATGGCACTCCTTGGGCCGCTCCAGGGAGTGGGCTTTCTCGATGCTGGCAATGTCGTCGCCAAAGCCGGCGATCTCAACCTGGCGAAGCTGCGGACTGCGGCCGGGTTCGGACTGCGGTATCGATCCCCGGTCGGCCCCATTCGCATCGACCTCGGGTTCAAGCTGGACCGCCGCGAACTCTCTCCTGGCCGCCTCGAGCGACGCAGCATCGTACACATCTCCATGGGACAGGCATTCTGAGACACATGGATCCTCAAGGCTCGAGGCTCGAGGCTCAGGGCGCCCGCGGCAGGCAGCTTCAGGTCGCGTGCGCGGTCATGTGGACTTTGGGCATGGGGCCCTTCTTGGCTTCAGCCTCAGCGCAGCAATTGCTGGACCGCGTGGTCGCGACCGTGAATGGAACGGTGATCCTACAGACGGATGTGAGGGCTGCGATTGGGCTTGGTGTCGCCGACGCCGCCGCCGTTGCCCTGGAACAGATCGTCGACCGCCAAGTGCAGCTGGCCGAGGTTGCACGCTTTCCGCCGCCGGAACCGACTAAGACGGCCATTGATGAAGAGGTGGCGCGACTGACCGCGCGTGCGGGCGAGAGCCTGACCGCCCTCATGAGCTCAACCGGGATAAACGAGGAGCGTCTTCGAGAAGTCGCGCGAGAGTCGCTCCGCATTCAGGCGTATCTCGACCAGCGCTTCGGCGTAAACGTGCCCATCAACGACGACCAGGCGCTGCAGTACTTTCGCGACCATCCGGACGAGTTCAGACGCAACGGTGTGATGCCCCTCTTCGAGGACGTGGCAGAGGTCGCGCGTCAGCGCGCGTCTGTGGAGCGACGTCGCTCCACGATCAACCAATGGCTCCGCGATCTCCGGAGCCGTGCGGAGATTGTCATCGTGCCAGGGCCGGATAAGTAAGCTACACCCCCCCCACTGCGACTCTGAGAATCTCGAGCGAATTGAACGCGGCGTGACTCACGATCGGCGCGACCGTGCTTCGGCGCCGGACGTAGACGACAGCCCAAAACGCACCCAACGTGCCGGTCGTGATGACGGCATCCCAACCCTGCACGAAGTGGCCGAGACCGAAGGCTACACTCAGGACAAGCACGCCGACCATCGAGCCGCCGAGATGTTGCTCGAATCGGCGAAGGAGAAAGGCCCGCTGCAGTTCCTCGCGAAGGCCACCGGCTAGAATCCCAACCAGTCCGAAGATGATCGAATCGGTCACGCTGTTGGCCGCGAGTTCTTCGAGTGGGTTCGTTTCCACATTGTGCAGCCAGGGCGCGAACACTCTGATCCCCCCGAGCAGACCAGCGACGATCAGGAAGACGACCGGAATCAGATAGACACCCACCAGCGCCTCCCTGGTGACGGACCGCCGCCCAAGCCAGAGATCAGAGGCACTCTCGCCGTGCGCCCGCGTCAGGAGCAACATCAGGACGATCAGCGCCACCGTATCGGCCAGCGACAGAGTGACGACGAATCCCAGCGACAGTTGTCCGGCGCTTGTGAAAGGCGCCACGCCGGCCATCCCCAAGACAGCCCCGATCAAGAGCTGGGTTGGCACGCTCGAACACAACAGGAGCTCGAAGAGGGCCGTCAGTCGCCGCACCCGCCGGGTCTGTCCGGCGGGTTGGATGGTCGGGAGGTCCTGAGGGGTTACCAGCGGTTCAGACACGGATTTTAGGGTTCAGATTTGGCATTGAGCGGTGCGCCTCGAGCGCTGAGGCCTATGGATTGGGCCTTGTTATTCTACGGCTGTGCTGGACCGTGTAAAAACGACAGGCTAGGATGGACCTGACGCCGCCCGGCTTCCATCCCCCCGGCCGTTCGGCAGTGAGGTATTAATCAATGGTTTCCACCACTGCAGGCGAACGAGTTCTCATTGTCGAGGACGAGCCCAGCACGCGGCTCGGTCTCACGGAACTCGTCCGCACCTGGGGTTATACAACCGATTCCGCCGGAGACGGAGAAGAGGCGCTTCAGCGCATCACCGAATTCCGACCCTCTATCATCATCAGCGATCTGGTCATGCCGCGTATGGGCGGCTTGGACCTGCTGCGCACACTGAAGGCCGACGGCGGCGACTACACCGTCGTCATTTTGACAGCACAGGGTACTGTGGAAACGGCGGTCGAGGCGATCAAGGAAGGCGCCTACGACTACATGACGAAGCCGATCGAGCCACAGCGCCTCAAGATCCTGCTCGAGAAGGTCGTGGAGCGGCACGACACGCTCCGCGAGGTCAAGGTACTGCGGAAACAGCTTCGCGAGAAGGGCAGCTTCGGCCGGATGATCGGCAGCAGCGCGCAGATGCGGAAGGTCTATCAGACGATCGAGCAGGCTGCGCCGACCTCGGCCTCCGTGCTCATCTGGGGCGAGTCGGGCACCGGCAAGGAGCTCGTGGCACAGACGATTCACCAACTGAGCCCGCGCGCCCAGTTGCCGTTCGTGCCGATCAACTGCGCCGCGATTCCCGAGACGCTGCTCGAGAGCGAAATCTTTGGACACGAGAAGGGCGCCTTCACTGGCGCCGTGGACCGCCGCGAAGGGTGTTTCGAGCTGGCCGATCGCGGCACGCTCTTTCTCGACGAGATTGCCGAGATGACACCGTCCACCCAGGTGAAGCTGCTTCGTGTGTTGCAAGAGCGGCGCTTCAGACGCCTGGGCGGGCGACAGGAACAAGGCGTCGACGTCCGCGTGATTACCGCGACGAACCAGAATCCTGGCGAGGCCGTGAAGAACGGCAAGCTGCGAGAAGACCTGTACTACCGTCTGAATGTCTTCGCAATCGAGCTTCCGCCGCTCCGGCGCCGGAAGGAAGACCTGGCGTTGCTCGTCCAGTCCTTCCTGACGGAGTTCAACGCGCGCAACAACAAGACCGTGTCTGCGCTTGATGCGGCTGCCATGCGCATCCTCGAGCAATACAACTGGCCTGGCAATGTTCGCGAGTTGCGAAACGTCATCGAGCGGGCCGTGATTCTCTGTTCGGGCCAGTTCATCGAAGAAAAGCACCTTCCGCCGCTTGTAACCGAGTCGCCGGATGTCGCGAAGCCGACGCTCTCGCTGACCCCAGGAACGACGGTGGAGGAGGCCGAGCAGCGGTTGATCCTGATGACCCTCGAGCACACGCGTGATAACAAGACGCGCGCCGCCGAGATCCTGGGTATCAGCCTCAAGACGCTGCACAACAAGCTGAACAGGTTACGCGGCCGCGTGTCGGGACGGAAATCGCGAGAAGAAGTCGGATCACACTGACGAAGGCCAGCGATGCGACTCGGAATTCGCGCCAAGCAAATAGCCGCCGTCACCGCCATTGTTGGGGTGTCAGTCTTGGCGTTGAGCGGGTTGTACGTGGCGCGCCTGTCGAGCGTGGTGTTGCGCGAGAGTCAAGGCCGCGGCGAGCTTCTGGCCAACACGATCTTCCACCGCGCGCGGGCAGTGGTGACGGGGAGCACCGAGCCCTACGCGGCCCTGCGCAGCGACCCAGGGCTGCGGTCCATCCTCGAGGCGAGTATCTACGGCGAGAGCGTGACGGGCGCGTCGGTGCTCGACACGCGGGGCAGGGTTGTCGCGAGCAGCGATGCCGCGCTCGAAGGACGAACACTCGAGGCGCGCGCCGATCTTGGCACGCTGGCCGACGACACTCCGATTACGCAGCTCCAAGTGATTTACTCCCGCGGCGGACGAACGCTCGAGATTCGGCAGCCGATGCTGCTCGGGAACGAGGCGTTCGGGGAGATACGGGTTGGTGTCTCGACCCTCCTGATGCGGCAGGAGTTGAATGCGCTCCTCGGACCGGCGCTCATCACCGCGGCGTCGGCGCTCCTCGTCTCGGTGTTTCTCGCGGCGCTGCTGGCCCAGCTCCTGCTGCGGCCGATTCACGTGATCCGAAGCGGACTGACGCGACTGGGCAAAGGTGAGTTCGGCGTGACGCTCGACCTCCCCCCCGGCGACGAGTTCGGCGAGTTGGGCACGTTCTTCAACACCGTCAGCAGACAGCTCTCCGCCGATCGAACGTTGCTCGCCGGCCAGAAGGCGAATCTCCAGTCGGCAGTCGAGCACATCGAAGATGCAGTCGCGCTCTTCAATGCGTCTGGAGAGCTGCTGTTCAGCAACCCAGCAATGCAGCCGACGCTTCCTGCCGATGCCATTGGCCGGGCGCTGCGCGGTCTCCTTCCGAGCGGCCATCCGTATCGCACGCTGGTGGAGGAGACGCTGGCCACGCGCGAATCACGCGGACCGATCCAAGCGAGCCTCGCCACGGCACATGCCGAGAGCGACGCGGATTCCAGTTTGCTGCTGAAGACGCACGCCATTGCAGGCACGGCCGGCGAGCTGGTGGGCGTGCTCCTCGAATCGCGCAACGTCGCGTACTTGTCCCGGATGCAGTCGACCGTGGCGTATTCGCGCAAGCTCGTCGCGTTGGGGCGCTTGACCGCGGGTCTGGCGCATGAGGTCAAGAACCCGCTCAACGCGATGATGATTCACCTCGAGTTGCTGCGGACGAAGATCAGGAGCGGCGTGCTCGAGGCCATCCGTCAGACTGAACCCGTCGCCGCCGCCGGTCGCCCCCTCGGGTTGGCAACTGCGTCGCTGTCCGCGCAGCTTCCAGCGCCCGTGCAGGCCGCTCTCGACCACGCGCAGGTGATTGAAGGAGAGATCCGCCGTCTCGACGAAGTGGTCCAGGGCTTCCTGAAGTTCACGCGGCCCGAAGACATCAGGTTGCAACCGGTGAAGGTCAGCGCGTTGCTCCAGGAGCTCGTGCCGGTCGTCGAACCGGAGGCGCGAAAGAACAACGTGCGCGTCATCCTCGATTGCCCCGCGTCGGTGCCGAGCGTCAACGGCGATGCCGCGAAGCTCCGGCAGGTTTTCCTCAATCTCGCGATCAATGCCTGCCAGGCGATGCCAACTGGCGGCACGCTGCGTATCTCCTGTGCGCTGGCCTCCCGGCACCGAGTGGAGATTCGCTTCGAGGACACGGGTGTTGGAATCGCACCGGAAAACCTGGGAAAGATCTTTGACCTCTACTTCACAACGAAGGATGATGGAACCGGGATCGGTCTTTCGATGGTCTATCGTATCGTTCAGATGCACGATGGCGACGTCGAAGTGCAGTCGACCCCAGGCCGAGGAACGACGTTTAGAGTCCTATTGCCACGGACGGGTCGAGACTAGAGATGGCGATCAACTCCAAACGATATAGCTCCCGACTCCTAATGGTGACAGCCGGCAATGAGAGTCGGCGTGTCAGGTTGTGGCTCGTGATTCTGACGGTGGCTGGCAGTCTTGCGGCCACTGGTGCTGGGTGCGCAAAGGCCCGCGCCGAGACCGTGACCGACGGCCCGCCCTTGGCGATGCCCATGCCGCCGCCGAGGGTGCTGGCGCCGGCGGACGAACCGCTCGCATCATCACCAGTCGTTCCCGAGGTGCCTGCCCCTGTCGTGCCCCAGCCTGCGGCCTTGAGACCTCCTGTCCGTCGTGCGAGCGCGGCGACAAACGACGGCGAATCGAAACAGGAACCGGCCGCTCCGGAGACGCCGCCCACGCCTGTCGCCGCGGATCCACCGCGCGAGTTGCGCCCTGCCTCACCGGTCGAAGACGCTGTGGCCGAGAGAAAGGTGCGGGACCTGCTGGCGCGGGCCGCTCGCGATCTGAACCGCACGGACTATCGAAAGCTCACCGACGAAGGACGGTTGCAGTACGAGCAGTCGAAGCGCTTTTCGGATCAGGCCGAGCAGGCGCTGAAGGTACGGAACTTTCCGTATGCCGAAACGCTCGCCGACAAGGCCGCTCAGCTCGCCACGGCGCTCCTCGGCGGCTAAGTGCGCGACTCAGGCTCAGGAGTCACGGCTCAGGGCTTCAAGGTCACGGCTTAAGGCTCACGGCTCAAGACAAGGTCAAAGTCATGAACGAGCTGCGCTCAGTTATTGTGTGTCTCGCGTTGCTGATGGGCTTTGGCGAGGCTTCAGCGCAGACCACGCCCCCCTCGCCGAATGTCGTGACGGCCGGCGAGTTGCTCGTGGAACCTCCCACTCTTATCAATCTCGGATTCGAGTGGTTCATCCAAGGCGACGCCAATCGCAATGCCCGCGTAGATGTGTCGTACCGCAAGCACGGGGACACCGCCTGGAAGCCGGCGCTACCGCTGCTCCGGCTCGGTGGGGAACGTATCTACGCCGAGTCTCGTGTCGATGTCGTAGCCCCAAACATGTTTGCGGGCAGCGTGCTGGATCTTCAGCCGGACACGCTGTACGAGGCCCAGTTCGTGATGTCGGACCCTGACGGTGTGCAGGGCGAGACACGCCGGACGGCGTCGGTGCGCACGCGGCCAGAGCCTCAGCCATATGTCGGTGGCCGCGTGTTACACGTTTATCCGCATGGATTCAAGGGTCCGAAGGTCGAGCCCTCGTTCGAAGGGCTGATGTGCGCGTACAACTACTGGTGCGCGGGGACCGATTGGGCCACCTCGGGCCGGCCCCGCGTCCGTCCCGGTGACACGATTCTCGTGCACGCGGGCCTCTATAAGTACAACCGCTACGAGTACACCAACAACGCAACTGTGAATCGCACGGTTCCGTTGGATGGGACGTACTACCTTACGGCCGACGGCACCTCCGAGATGCCCATCGCCATCAAAGCCGCCGGCGACGGGGAGGTTGTGTTCGACGGCAACGGCAACTTCGCGCTCTTCGACGTCCGGGCCGCAGACTACACGTACTTCGAGGGCCTGACGTTCCGCAACGCCGAGGTCGCCATCGCGGCCGGTACGCAATTCATTGCCGGCGCAAGAGGGCTGACTGTCAAAAAGAGCCGCTTCGACAATGTCGGCGCCGGCATCTTCACGAACTATTCAGGGTCGAGCAACTTCTACATCGCGGACAACACATTCATCGGCCGCAACGATCCGGCGCACCTCATCGGGTGGGCGGGAGACATGTGGACCAAGTTTGCGGGCGTCGACGGGCAGATCTTCCCGCCGCGCATGTCTTCGTATGTGGCCGTGAAGCTGTACGGACCAGGGCACGTGGTCGCGTACAACTACATCGCCGACTTCCATGACGGAATCAATGTCGAGACGTACGGCAACCCCGACGGCTCATCGGCCAGCGGTCCGGACGCGATTGAGGGCCCCAAGTACCCGACACGCGAGTACTGGGACCGCCGACCAGTCGCGATCGATTTCTACAACAACTACATCACGAGCTCCCACGACAACCCCATCGAGACCGATGGGAGCATGCACAACATTCGAGTCTTGCGGAACATGTTCATCAACCACGCGTCGCATGCCTTCTGCAACCAGCCAGCGCTTGGGGGGCCGGTCTATTGGATTCGCAACATCGCCTATCACTTGCCTGCGGGCTCGACGCGCTTAACGAACGGGTCGGCGGGCGTGCTCTTCTATAACAACACGATCCTGTCCGAGACTGCCGCAGCGGCGACATCGAACGCGCATTGGCGCAATAACTTGATGCTCGGTGAGAACTCGACGCCGGTGCTCTTCAGCGTCAACACCATGACCAACTACTCGTCGTCTGACTACAATGGCTTCCGTCCGAACCCGAACGCCAACGTCTCTTTTCAGTGGAACTCGCCGCCGCATTCGGTGCTGGCAGACTTTACCGGTCCCGGGCACAACGCGGCGCTCGAGGCTCGAGACTTTGGGGGGCTGGCGGAGTACAGCAAGGCGACGGGGCAGGATCAGCACAGCATCCTGGTTGACTACGACGTTTTCGCCAACGTGCGGCGGCTCGACGCACAGGATGCAGCGAACGTCCAGAAGATCTATAAGGCCGAGGAGTTCGACTTCAGGCTCAAGCCCGGATCGGCGCCCGTCGATCGCGGCCTCGTGTTGCCGAACGTGAATGACGATTTCGCAGGTCGGGGGCCGGACCTCGGGGCGCTGGAAGTGGGAAAGCCGTCGCCTCACTACGGTCCTCGGCCCTGATGTGCGGGATCTAAGACGTGCAGCCGGTTGATTCGACGGGCGCTGTGGACAACTCAGAGAAGCCGTCTCACGCGCGTTTCGCCTTCCAGTTGAAGATGTTCGAGGCGGGCGCCTCCCAGATCCAGGCGCAGATTACTCATCTCGATGAACTACTCTTCAAAATCAAGGCAAGCTTTATCACCGTCTGGGCGGCGATGATTGGCTGGGCAGTGACGATTCGCAGCGAGCGCTTGCTGCCCCTCGCCTTCATCGTGGTCGTGGCGTTCTGGATGTTCGAAGGGCTCTTTCGGGGCGTGCAATTGCGGCTCATCCACTGGTCGCGTCAGATCACCAGCTTCGTCAACGACACGGAGACGCTGGACAGAACGTTTGCCACTGGCGTGCTTCCGCCGAACCTCGTGTTCCCGCTTGGTGTGAAAACGACCGAGTGGAATGACCTCCGTTTCTACGGTCGAGGGCTGATCGCGCCGACCGTAGCCACGTTGTACCTGTTCGTCGGATTCGTGACGTACCTGCTATGGATCGCAGGTCCGTTCGAGCCTTGAGCGCTCGCTCTTCGCTACCTCGGCCAGACCGTCCCCTGATGGGGGCCGCTCACTCGCCCGACGCCTTTGAAGACAAATTTCTGGAGACGTTTCCCTTCCCATGTCTCCGTCGTGAAGATGTTGCCCTTCGAATCGGTCGCGATGCTGTGCACCCCGAAGAACTGGCCGGGCTGCCGCCCACCATCGCCGAACGTCGTTAGCTCCTGCAGAGTGTCGCGCTGAAGCACGTGCACGCGGTTGTTCATTCCGTCAGTGACGTACAGGTATCGCTGCTGCGCATCCTTCGAGAACGCCACGTCCCACACCGAGCCCGACGCCTTTGTGCGCTTCGCGATGAACTGTTCCTTGACGAAAGTGCCATCGGGCTTGAACACCTGCAGGCGATCCCCGTTGCGATCACAAACGTACAAGAGCCCATCGTTCGAGAGGGCAACGCAATGGACTGGGTTGTAGAACTGCTTGGCAGGGGGAGCGTCGGGATTGTACGGACCGAGATCGGTATCGTCGGGCTTGCTGCCGTATGCGCCCCAGTACCGCTTCATCTTCCCGCTCGTCGCGTCGAGCACAGCCACACGCTTGTTTAAGTAGCCGTCGGCGAGGAATGCCTCGTTGGCCCTCGGGTCCACGAAAATCTTCGCAACGCGGCCGAAGTTCGCTTGATCGTTGCTGCCACCGACGTACGTCGGTTGTCCTTGTTTGTTCGGAGCGCCTCGACGCGCGTCGGGCTTGCCGACCTGCATGAGGAACTTCCCGTCCTTAGTGAACTTCACGATGTGTGAGTCGCCCGGTCCGTTGCCACCGATCCATACGTTGCCAAGGTGGTCGACGAAGACGCCATGATTGGCTGACGGCCAGTCATAACCGGCACCCGGCCCACCCCAACTGCGAACCAGGTTCCCACCGGCATCGAATGCGAGCACAGGGGGCGCAGCCGCGCAGCACTCTCCCGTCTTCAGCTCCAGGGCTTTCTCGTTGTCAGCCAGAGTCGCCGACCCGCGGTGCACAATCCAGACAACGTCCTGATCGTCGATCCAGATGCCGATCGTCTGGCCCAGAATCCAGTGGTTTGGCAGAGGTTTGGGCCAGAAGGGATCCACTTCGAATCGTGGCCCTTCGGCTCCGCCCTGTTGGGCTGCCGCGCGTTCGAGCGCAGCCTGAACGACGCCGAGAGCCAGCAACAAGGCCAAAAAGGTCCCGCCCACAAGGAGAGTGCGCCGTCGCTTCATTTCAGCCTCCAGATTCGCTAGAAGCTTACACCCAGGCCGAAGTGGAGTCTGGGTTTTCCTTGCTCTGGCCAGGCCACATCGAGATCCGCGACCAGAGCCGCGGCGCCAAAGTAGAGGCCGCCACCCACACCGCGCTCGAGATGCTGATCGGCCAGGCGAGACCCATGCAGCCAGGCCGTTCCGGCGTCGAAGAAGCCCTTCACTCCGAATCGCCCGAAGCTGAGCGGTGAGTTGAGCGGCACGCGGGCCTCTGCCGAAACCGACGCGACACTGTCCCCGGCGCGGTGTCCGGCCCGATAGCCCCGAAGAGAATCGCTGCCTCCGAGCAGCACCTGTTCGGAGAAGGGTGTTGGGGAGTCGGCGCGAGTCAGTTGCCCGCGCAGGGCCAGCACGGCGGAGCCTCCAATGCCGACGTACCCACGCAGATCCGCGAGCCATCTCCCCGCATTGCCGCTCTCAAATGTCAGTCTTTCCCATCCGACGCGGACGTGCACGGCGTTCCTAGGGAACGACGGGTCGACGCGCGTGTCCCACGTAAGGTTGACGCCGAGAGCGGTGTGGCGGGAGTGGTCGCTTCCGAACTCGACCTGGGCGCTGCGCGCGCTGGCGCCGGTGCGCAGCCAGTTCGTCCACGCGCGCTCCGCCTCGCCTCGCGCTTCGAGCCTTGAATCAGGCTGATCGAAGTGTGGGTTGACTCGCCGGAACGTAGACAACCCCGCGCGTGCGAGTGTTATGAAACCGTCGAATGTCCGCTCGAGCTCAACCGCTGCCCGTCGCTCCCCGCCCCACGTCAGCGGCACCGAGACGCGGCTGTGTCGGCCGAGTGCATCGACAACGCTGATTCGCCCTCCGTATGTGAACCCGTAGCCGTCGACGTGGTTCAGCACCGGCACCCACATGCTCGCGAACCGGAGGCGTTTGAGCGGCCCAGGCGTAAGGTCATCCTCCTCCACCGCAGCGTGCTCGTCTACGAACAGAATGACGAGGATCTCCGAGGGGTTGGCGATCGACCGGTAGCGTCGCCGGACCTCGGCATCTGAAAAGCGACCGCTCGAAGTGAGCGCACGCTCGGCTTGCTGCAGACGCGCGTCGGTCGCCGGATCACCCACGGCGAGACCCGCGATCGCGAATACTTCAGAGTCCTCCGTCGTGTGGTTGCCGTGTACACGGATCTCGGCGATCGTCTCCGTCCCCTGTGCAGAGGCCACCGAGGGCACGAAGACGATGGCCGCGACGAGCGCAGAGCGGCTTCGGCGCAACCAAACCCCCAACCCCCAACTCCGCAACCCCCAATTCAATTGGGAGTTGGGCCCTTGGGAGTTGGGAATTGAGATTGGCGTCCTCATCGCACTCTCGTCGTGACAGTCGCGAGGCGATAATCGTGGTAGTCGACCTTGTAGCGGCCGTTGAGGGCCCCGGCCGCAGTACCAGCTCGAAGCGCATCTCGATCAGCTCGGGGAGCCAGACGCCGGCGAATGGTTGCCCCATGCGCATCGACGCGTGGATGCCGTCGATCCGGACAAGAGAGCGCCCCTTCATGAAGTCCAGATCGACGTTCTCGAATTCGTAGCCGAGGATCTGGTTCTCGGTGGCGTCGACCCAGAACGTGACGAGCGAGGTCTTGTTCATCTTGCCTTCCACCTGTTCGTCCTTCTCGCGGATCCGGCGGTTTGGCCGAGTCCGTCCTTCGGTGAAAAGCTTCGTTGGGTAGTACTCGATTTTCAGCACATCGCGCCCGGCGAACCGGTCGCGGCCAACGAGGGCGTACTGCCCTGGATCGAACTTGAACCTGAGGAAGTAGGCGGCGGAAACGAACTGCGGCTCGATCGAGCGGGTCACCTCGTCGGCAGACGATGCGGGGGGTGCGTTCTTGTTCAAGTCAGCGTCCTGAGCTTCTCGCTCAGAACGGCGCTTCTCGCGGCGTCGTTCGCGCTCGACCCACTTGGTTTCCTCGCGTGCCCGAGTGTCTTCGTCGATCGCCACGCCATCGGCGCGCAACGGGCTGCGAATGAAAATGCCGTCCCGTGGAAACCACGCGTACTCGCGCTTCGAACCGTAGATGGGGAGGGCTCCAGGCCCGACGAGCTGAAAGGTTTCCTCCTCGTCGAGGATGTACTGCTGCAATTTTTTCCAGTCTTCTTCACGGCGTTCCAGTACCCGACCCATGAGATCGTCGAGATCGGACTGCGCGGCGGGGAGGGCGACAAGCGCGAGCACGCCGATCGCCACGGCAAGCAAACGTGTGGGCACGGGGAGCTCCAGCGGTTGGTGGCCGGGGAGAGAGGTCTGGCGGTCTGTAAGACGAGATGATCCAACGAAATGTTCGGACTTTGCTAGCAGCACGCCGGTCGCCCGGAGCCGTTAACCAGAGCCGGTAGCCTGTGAACGGTCGAGCTTGGGCGTGGGGACCCAGTCTTCCATAAATGGTCTGTTCATCCAGTTAGCGGCTAGTACAATAGATATTGCGATTGCCCTAGAAGATCGGCCCTATATGTAGTGGTTTGCGGCTTGACAAAGCTGACGACTGGGCGCACTATTCGTCGCCGTGGCCTCAGAAGGATTGGGGGCCGGAGCCTTCCCGGCCTCCGGTCGAAGTTCCAGTCAGTCAGCACGTCTCGAGCGCACAACACGATAAGGATCTGACGCAGCCTCGGGGGGAGTTGCGTCCAATAGGTTCGGAGGAAGAAGGATGGATAGAAGCGGAGCATTGGACTCGACGGCCCGCCCCAGAAAACAGGCGGATTCCAAAACGTCTCTGGCCCCAGGGCTCGAGTTCCCGCGCTATTTCACGTTGCCCGGTGTTGACCCCTTCGACGAGGTCGAATGGGAGGTCCGCTCGGCGGTGATTGGCAACGAAAAGGGCAAGGTCGTCTTCGAGCAACGAGACGTTGAGATCCCGAAATTCTGGTCCCAGCAGGCAACCAATATCGTGGTCTCCAAGTACTTCCGCGGGCAGATCGGCACGCCCGAGCGGGAGCGTAGCGTGAAGCAGCTCATCGGCCGAGTCGTGGATACGATCACGGGCTGGGCTCGCGCGCAGAAGTACTTCGCCAGCGAGGAGGCTCTGCAGGGGTTCTCCGCAGAGTTGAAGCACCTGCTGGTGTATCAGAAGGCCGCGTTCAACAGCCCCGTCTGGTTCAATTGCGGGTTCGAGAAGGCGCCGCAGTGCTCCGCCTGCTTCATCAACTCCGTCCAGGACACGATGGACTCGATCCTCACACTGGCCAGGACCGAGGGCATGTTGTTCAAGTTTGGCTCGGGCACTGGCAGCAACCTTTCCGCCATCCGGTCCTCCAGAGAGCTTCTGGCGGGCGGTGGGACGGCCTCGGGTCCGGTGTCGTTCATGAAGGGCTACGACGCATTCGCGGGTGTCATCAAGTCTGGCGGCAAGACGCGACGCGCGGCGAAGATGGTCATCCTCAACGCCAATCATCCGGACATCGTTGAGTTCATCAATTGCAAGGTCGAGGAAGAGAAGAAGGCCTGGGCGCTCATCGATGCTGGCTACGACGGCTCGTTCACCGGGCCGGCCTATGCGTCGGTCTTCTTCCAGAACTCCAACAACAGCGTGCGCGTCACCGACGACTTCATGCGCGCGGTGCTCGACGGTGGAGACTGGAACACCACGTCATTGACCACTGGTGAGGTCATGGACACCTACAAGGCGCGCGACCTCATGCGGATGATCGCGGAGGGGACCTGGCTCTGCGGCGACCCAGGCATGCAGTTCGACACCACTGTCAACGAATGGCATACCTGCCCCGAGACGTCTCGGATCAACGCAAGCAACCCGTGCTCCGAGTACATGTTCCTGGACGACTCGGCCTGTAACCTTGCGTCGATCAACCTGATGCGGTTCGTCAAAGACGATGGTGAGCTCGACGTGGCGGCGTTCAAGGCAGCCTGCCGCACACTCATTACCGCGCAGGAAATCATCGTCCCGAACTCGAGCTATCCCACGAAGGCCATCGAGAAGAACAGCCACGAATATCGTCCTCTGGGGTTGGGCTACGCCAACCTTGGGGCCCTCTTGATGTCTCGCGGCCTGCCCTACGACAGCGATGAGGGGCGAGCCTATTCGGCGGCCATCACGGCGGTGATGACGGGCGAGGGCTACGCGCAGTCTGCGAAGATCGCGCGCGACCACGGCGGTCCCTTCGGAGGCTTCGAGCACAACCGAGAATCGTTCCTGCGAGTGATGCGGAAACATCGCGATGCCGTGACCGAGATCAACCAGAAGTACGTGCCGGTCGAGTTGTATGCCGGCGCCAAGCAGGCGTGGGACGAAGCCGTGGAGCTCGGCGAAGACTTTGGCTATCGCAACGCGCAGGCGACCGTGCTGGCGCCGACCGGAACGATCGGCTTCATGATGGACTGCGACACGACTGGTGTGGAGCCCGACATTGCGCTGGTCAAATACAAGAAGCTCGTCGGCGGCGGGATGATGAAGATCGTCAATGGCACCGTGCCGGCGGCGCTCGAGAAGCTTGGCTACACAAAGCCCGAGGTCGAAGCGATCGTGCACTTCATCGACGAGAACGAGACGATTGAAGGCGCGCCGTTTCTAAAGGACGAGCACCTGCCCGTCTTCGACTGCGCGTTCAAGCCGGCGCAGGGTGAGCGATCGATTCAGTACATGGGCCACATCAGGATGATGGGCGCGACGCAACCGTTCATCTCGGGCGCGATCAGCAAGACCGTCAATGTGCCGCGCGACGCAACAGTGGAGGATATCGAGCAGGCCTACGTCGAGTCATGGCGTCTGGGCGCCAAGGCCATCTCGATCTACCGCGACGGCAGCAAGCGGACGCAGCCGCTCAACACTTCGAAGGCACAGATTTCGGATACGAGACTGGGCGGCGCCGCATCCGAGGTCCGAGAGGTGGTGCGTGAGGTCGTCAAGATCGTCGAGACGCCGAAGCGGAGGAAGCTGCCCGACGAGCGGCACTCGATTACGCACAAGTTCGATATAGCCGGGCACGAGGGCTACATCACGGTCGGCATGTTCGAGGATGGGACGCCTGGCGAAATCTTCCTCGTCATGGCGAAGGAAGGTTCGACCATCTCAGGCTTTGCCGATGCCTTCGCGCAGGCGATCTCGTATGCGCTGCAATTCGGGGTGCCGCTGCAGGCGCTCGTGGACAAGTTCAGCCACGCGCGCTTCGAGCCGTCGGGGATGACGAAGAACCCCGAGATCCGATTCGCGAAGTCCATCGTGGATTACATCTTCCGATGGCTGGCAACGAAGTTTCTCTCGACCGAGGCGCAGTTCAGGGCGGGCGTTAACTTGAGCGAAGAGCTCGCGGACGCACCCGAACCCGAAGCGCCAGCGCGAGCGGGGGCGTTCACGATTCGAGACGAGGTCCCCTCGGCCTCAGCGGTCGGCGTGAGCCGCAGCGAGAACGACGGGAAGTCCGCGAGGAAGATGAGTCAGTTCGCAGCCATTCAGAACCAGGAGGACGCCCCGCCCTGCACCACCTGCGGCTCGATCATGATCCGCAGCGGCAGTTGCTATAAGTGCTCCAACTGCGGTACGACATCGGGCTGTGCATAGGCGAGGGGGCAGGGGCTAGGGGGAAGGGGACAGGGCTGTCTCAGGGATCAGGCTGGAGCCGTTGGGCTTCGTAAAACACGTGGGGGCCGGCTTTAGCCGGCCCTTCGTTTTTGGCCACATCATTCATTCGTCGCGACTGGGCGCATGACGAACCCCAAATCGGAACAGTGCTTTGTCTGCGTCACCTGCGGCACGCAGTTCTCCGCTTCCACCACGCCGCCCGAGTCGTGTCCAATCTGCACCGACGAACGGCAGTACGTTCCTGCCGCCGGGCAAATGTGGACGACGCTTCCGGACCTGCGTCGCAGCAGGCGGAACGCATTTCAGCGGCTCGAACCACACTTGTACGGCATCGGCACCACGCCGGAGTTCGCTATCGGCCAGCGAGCGCTCTTGCTGCAAACGCCGAGCGGCAACATTCTGTGGGACTGCATCGCCCTCCTGGACGATGCGACGTTTGACATCGTCAACGCGCTTGGGGGCCTTCGCGCGATAGCGGTTTCTCACCCGCACTACTACACGACCATGGTGGAATGGAGTCGGGCCTTCGGCGACGCTCCAATCTTTCTCCACGGCGGTGATCGTCAATGGGTCATGCGGCCGGATTCGGCGATCGACTTCTGGGATGGAGCGTTCAAGGATCTTGTCCCAGGAGTGCGGCTGATCCACTGCGGCGGGCACTTCGCCGGAGGCACGATTCTCTACTGGGAAGCCGGGGCGGAAGGGCGGGGAGCACTGCTCAGCGGTGACATCCTGCAGGTGGTCCAAGATCGCCGATTCGTGAGCTTCATGTGGAGCTATCCGAACCTGATTCCCTTGCCGGTCGCAGAGGTGCGACGAATCGCGGCCATCGTAGCCGATCTGAAGTTCGACCGGATCTACGGCGCATGGTGGGACGCGCACGTCGCTGCCGATGCGCGGAAGGCGGTCCAAGCGTCGGCTGAGCGGTACATCAGGTGAAGTAGAGTTTCACGTGGGCCGCGTCGTCATCAGAACCGAAATTCTGGCGCCCATCGAGCGATGCTTCGATCTCGCACGCGATGTCGAAGTGCATTGTCGGACGTCCGCGTTTACTTCTGAGCGTGTTCTTCCGCCCGGACGGACGTCCGGACTCCTCGAGTTGGGAGAGAGCGTCATCTTCGAAGGCCGGCACTTCGGTCTACGGCTGCGACTCACGGCGCAGATTGTCCAGCTGGACAGGCCCTCTCGCTTTGTCGATGAGGTCGTGGATGGCGCGTTCGACTTCTTGCGGCATTCGCACGAGTTCAGCACGCTCGCCGCAGGGACCGAGATGGTGGACACGCTTGACTGGAGAGCACCGTTTGGCGTTCTCGGTAAGGTAGCCGACGCCCTGTTTCTCGAGAGACATCTCGCGTGGTATGTCACCAAGAAACAACAGGAGTTGAAGGCCATTGCTGAAGGCGAAGGGACTGCGGGAAGGAAACCATGAAAATCGTTCTGTACGTCGCTGGGTTCTTGATGATCCTGATGGGCTGCGTATGGTTTCTTCAGGGCATCAATGTGCTGCCGGGAAGCTTCATGACGGGCCAGATACGATGGGCCGTCTACGGTGGTATCACGGCCGTGGTTGGCGTTGGCTTGGTGCTGGCGGCAAGACGACGTCACCGGCGATAACCCCCACTCGTCAATCGGCTCCAGGAGATCACATGAACAAAGGTGAGGCTCTCGCACCCCACCGGTCACGTGGCGTGCTGGCATGGGCTGTCGTGGGCTTGCTGTTCGCATGTGGGCCGTGTCAGCACGCGCTCGCATCCGACGTCCCGGCGATACCGACAGTCGCTGGCCCGATCGCGGCTCCGGGCCTGATGTACCCCAACCCAGCCGTCAGCATCGTCGCCGGTGCAGTAAGAGTGGAAGACTTTCCATACGTCACGGAAGAGTACTTCCTGTCAGGAATGGCGAATGGCGCTCCCTACACCACGCGGATGATCGTTCGGCGTCCCACGAAGGTGAGCTCCTTCAGCGGGGTGGTCGTGTCCGAGGCGCTGCACGCAGGCGGGCGCTCGCTCATTTTCGAATGGTCGCGCGTCTCGATCCTGACTCGAGGGCACATCTTCGCCGAAATCGTCCATAGTTCTGGAAACGTCGCGCTCCTTAAGACCTTCAATGCCGATCGTTACGCGGCGCTCACGATCACCGGTGGTCAGACGAACGAGATCATCGCGCAGTTCGGAAGGCTCATGAAGAGCCCGGCCGGGCCGTTGGCTCCTTATCGTGTCCGGCATATGACGCTTATGGGGACGTCCGCTTCGAGCGGTACTGTGCGAGCGTATCTCGCCGACCACCCCCGGCTGAGGATGCCTGACGGCGGTCCCATCTTTGATGGTTTTCTGCTGACCAGCACCAACGGCAACACGCCGCTCCCGATTGTCGATGTGCCGATGATTCAGATGCCTACTCAAACAGAAGTCACGACGTGGGCTGAAGGCGGCATAGCCTATCGTCGGCCCGACAGCGACGCGCCAGGCAATCGCTTCAGGCTGTACGAGGTCGCGGGGATGCCGCACAACAACTCGCGCGATAGCCCGGCGTTCGCGAACGATCCGTGCACGCTGCCCGTCACGGATTTTCCTGCCGGAGCGTTTACAGCCCTGGCGCTGAATCATCTGATCGAGTGGATCGTAAAGGGCACGACACCGCCGCATTCGCCCTACATCGCGGTGGACCAGAACACGGCCAACGACGGCTCTCATCTGGCGCTCGATGAGTTCGGCAACGCCAAGGGGGGCATACGAAACGTCTGGGTTGACGTGCCCATTGCGACCTACGGAGTCTTTGGGAAGGGAAAGACGACGACCGCCGATCGTCTGTGCCTGCTCGCTGGGACCGAGCTCCCATTGCCAGCAGCCACATTGCATAGGCTGTATGGCGACCGAAGTCGTTACGCGAGCCGCGTCGACAAACGACTGAAAGAGCTGACTTCGGCCGGCTGGTTCCTTCCGGAGTACGCGGACATGGTGCGCGCCGACGCGAAGGCCACTGACATTCCGTAACGACGAATACGAAAGGTCTACGACAATGTTTTCCAACAAGGAACGGTGGTGGTGACGCACTTGACGATCGAGGAGTTCGAAGCTGGGTTGGAGGAGATTCGCCAGTCACCGAAAGACCTGGGCCAGCTGACGCTAATCGTGCGGCGGCCGAGCGTCGGCATGCGCGAGATATTGGCAGAAGCGGAGCTCAATATCGTTGAAGGTCTCGCTGGCGACAGCTGGAAGGATCGCCGGAGTTCCAGGACGCTTGACGGATCTCCTCACCTCGACATGCAGCTCAATGTCATGAACTCCAGGGTCATTGCCCTGGTGGCCAAGGAGAAGAGCCGATGGCAACTGGCCGGGGACCAGTTGTTCGTCGACCTCGACCTGAGCGCCGAGAACCTGCCGCCGGGCACACGGCTCGCGCTCGGCTCGGCAGTGATTGAAGTGACGCCTGAGCCGCACACGGGCTGCAAGAAGTTCGTGGAGCGCTTTGGCTTGGATGCGGTGAAGTTCGTGAACTCACCAATTGGAAAGCAGCTACATCTTCGGGGAATCAACGCGAAGGTGATTCAGCCAGGGGGCATTCGTTCGGGCGACGTCGTGAGGAAGGTGGCGTCGTGAACAGCCGGCCTGAGGCCTCAGAGTTCTCGTCGTCCTTCGCCGCCTACGTCTCCCTCGTACCCGAGGTCGACATTCTCGGTGTCCTAGAGTCTCAACTCGATCAGTTGCGCTCCTTCTCCAGTACGATTTCGCCCGAGCGTGAGACGTTTTTCTATGCTCAGGGCAAGTGGAGCGTGCGCGAGGTGTTCGGTCACCTTGGGGACCTCGAGAGAGTCTTCGGCTACCGCGCGTTTTGCATCAGTCGGGGTGAGCAGGCTCATCTTCCGGGATTTGACGAGCAAACTTATATCGCGCGATCCAGTTTCGCTGGTTGCAGGCTTTCCGATCTCGTCGACGAGTTCGGACTGCTGCGCGAGGCGAATCTGATGTTCCTGCGGCGGCTCGACAAGGCGGCGTGGGAACAGATCGGAACGGCCAACAACAACCCCGTGTCAGTTCGGGCGCTGGCCTTCGTCATGGCCGGCCACGTGCGACATCATCTTGAGGTTCTCAGTACACGGTATGTCTGAACGACAACTCCCAACTCCCAACTTCCAACTCCCAACTCCCAGGAATTTCCAAGCGGTTCAGAACGCCCCGTTGGTGGAGATTGGAAATTGGGAATTGGGAGTTGGGTATTGGGAGTCGGCCTAGATGCGCGTCTTGTTGATCGGTCTCGGCGGATTCGTTGGCTCGATTCTGCGCTACTGGCTCAGCGGACTCGTACAGGGCGCTGCCCCAGTGACGGCCTTCCCGGTGGGCACTCTTGCGGTCAACGTCATCGGTTGCCTCAGCATCGGTGTCCTCACGGAAGTCGTCGAAGCTCGAGGGGTTCTGACGCCAGACGCGCGCGCGCTGCTCAGTGTTGGCTTGCTGGGCGGATTTACGACGTTCTCGGCCTTTGCCAACGAGACCGTCTCATCCCTTCGCGCCGGCGCGGTGGCGGTGGCCATCGGTAACATTGCTCTCAGCGTGGTGGTCTGCCTGCTCGCCGTATGGCTCGGTCGCTCGCTGGCCCATTCCGTCTGGAGATAGCGATCAAGACTCCGTGCTGCCCGAGAGTATCCGCATCGGCCCGCCGCCTTTCGATCCCATCGCCGCATTCGGAATCGGCTTCATTGCGGTCTGTGTCGCTGCGCTTTGGGTCGTCCTGGTGTCACGGCGAAATATGAGTCGTGCGCTCCTTCTGACCTTTGGCGTGACGCTCGTGATGGCCCTCAGCGCCGTCGCCGCCTCATCAGGCCGACTGTCGCGCTTCGACACAGTGCCGCCTCCCATGATGGTCATGATTGCCGGCGTACTCGTGATGTCGTTCGGCATTGGCGTCACGCCCTTTGGCCGCAGAGTCTCATCCGACGTGTCGCTCGCGGCACTCGTCGGGCTTCAAAGCTTCCGACTTCCGTTGGAACTCGTCATGCATCACGCCGGCACCGTCGGGATCATGCCCCCGGAGCTCTCGTACTCCGGCTACAGCTTCGACATCGTCACCGGCGCCTCGGCGCTCGTGCTGTTCGTGTTGCTTCGCCGCGGGGTCAATGTTCCGACATCAGTCGTGTGGGCGTGGAACGTGTGGGGGAGTCTGTGCCTGCTCGTCATCCTTGTCGTCGCGATTGCCTCGTCTCCGATCGTCAGATTGTTCGGTGACGATCCTCGGCACCTCAACACGTGGGTGCTGTTCTTCCCGTACGTGTGGTTGCCCGTCGTCCTCGTCACCGTGGCAATGTCGAGCCACTTCATCGTGACTAGACAACTTCTTCTGCGCACGAACCACAGAGATGCAGGGGCACGGAGGCGACTGATTTAGGCCCCCTGTGTCGCCGTGCCTCTGCGGCTCGTTTGAAATGAAGTGCCTGGCTTCAGCTTCCTCGAACCGTGACGCGCGTGCTGTCTGTGAGCGTGTCAGGCGGGTGCAAGACGACGGTCTGGCCGGCTGAAAGCCCGCTGATGATCTGGCCCTGGCTGTCGTTCCGTTGGCCAAGTTGCACGGGTGTCAGCCGTGCACGGCCCTCCTCCACGACGAACGCGGCCCATTGGTCGCCGCGTCGAAAGAGGCTTCCCGCTGGCGCCCACGTCACCTTGTCTTCGCTCCAAACGACCACACGTACTTCGACGCGATAGCCATCCCCTAACTGCTGCGACACCGTCGCGGGATCGTCGAGCTCGATGAGCACGTTGACGCGCTGCTCTTCGACGCCCAAGGCCGACACCTTCATGAAGCCGGATGGCTCTACACGGCGGACCCGTCCGCGGAGGGGATGTGCGCCGCCCCACTGTTCGATGAGCACAGTTGCCCCGCGCGGCACCCGGACGGCGTCGGTCGAGAGCAAGTCAGCGACGACCTCGATCCGCTTCGGATCGCCGATTTCGAGCAGCGGTTCGCCCACCGGGACGACGGACTCGCTTTCGTGCAATCGGCGGAGGATCACGCCGTCTACTGGGGACACGATCTCAACGGGCCGACCGTTGGCAGATGGGGCTTGGAGCCGCGCGCGTGCCAGCTGCAACTGGTACTCCGCGCGGGTGGCCGTGAACTCCGAGGCCCGCAAGGCCTCCTCCGCTGTTTTCAACGCCGTTTCTGCGGCCTCGAGATCGTCGCCGGCGATAGCGCCGGCTTTCATCAGTTCTTCCTGTCGGCGGAGGGTTGACCGTGCGCGTGCGAGCTCAGCCGCGGCGCGTGCACGCTGAGCCTGGGCTTGGCCGACGGCGGCACGCGCCGCTTCGACTGCTGCCGTGAGCTCGGCTCGGGATCGGGGATCCAGGAGTGGCGAATCCGCCGGCATCAGCCGCGCGAGCACGGTCTTTCCTGCGACGACGGGATCGCCCGGCTCGAGCTCGATGCGTTGAACGCGTCCAGCGACCGTCGCCGAGACAATGAACCGGTCGCGCACGCGCGTCTCGCCATCCTCGTCGATCGTGACCTGCATGGGTCCCTGTTCGACGCGGACCACTTCCACGCTCATCGATCTTGGCCAGACCGCCGCCGCCACGATCGCGGTCACGGCCAACACCCCTGCGATCAGCTTCTTGTTCTTGAAGAGATTCATCGTGCTACTTGTCGTTCGGAACGTTCGAACCGTTCGGATGGTTCGGCTCGTTCGAAGATGGTTCGGAGCGTTTGAACCGTTCTGCCCGTTCTGCCCGTTCTGCCCGTTCTGCCCGTTTATCGTTCAGCGTTCGAGCGTTCCGAACGATACGAGCAGCGAGCAATCCAGACCAACGAACGATCCGAACAGTCCGAACGCAGCGAACGGTCCGAACAGTCCGAACGCAGCGAACGGCCCGAACAGTCCGAACGCAGCGAACGGCCCGAACATCCCGAACGATCCGAACGCCCCGAACGACATGTCTGTCACTCTCGTATCTTCAGCACGGCCACCAAGTCGAGTCGGTCGAGTTGTCGTCTGACCAGCAGCCCTGAAACGAGCGCTGCGGCGATGATTCCAAGAAATGACCAAGCCACGGCTTGCCGCGACACGTAGAGCGGAAACCTGTATACCTCACTGTCGATGGATGACACGATGACCGCGGAAAGACTGTACCCGAACAGCGCCCCAAACGGCAGGGCTGCCAATGTCAGAAGCGCGAGCTCTCCCAGCAAGATAAGCGAGATCTCGGCGCGGGTGAAGCCGAGCACTCTCAAGCTCGCCAACTCTCGGCTTCGCTCCGATAGCGATATGCGCGCGGCGTTGTACACGACGCCGAAGGCGATGATGCCGGCGAACATCAAGTTGATGAAGATCGAGAGATTCATGTTGGCGGCCATTACGTCTCGGAAGCTTTGAAGCACCGCACGCTTGAACCCGGCGCCGGCGATGACCGGTATCCCTTTCAGCGCTCGCGACAGCCCGGCCTCCTGCGCCGAGTCCACGAGCAATAACGCTCCGGTCGCCACTTCTCCCTCGCGCATCATCTCATGCAGCGATGAGATGTTCATGTACGCCGAGAGCCCCAGAATGTCGTCGACGAGGCCACCGACCTCGACGCGCCGTACCGGTCTGTGGCCCTCGAGCACCTCAAGGGTGACGACGTCGCCTGGCACCACATCGAGGACGCCTGCGAGCATCGACGACAGCACCACACCAGACGGCGGCAAACGAACTGGACGGCCGTCGCGATCGACAATCCGTTTGAAGCGCGGGTTGGGCGGCACGCCGGTGATCGCCAGGTATCGTTCGCGATGGCCAGAGCGGATACGGACGGCCACCATGCGCTGCGGCTCCACCGCAACCACGCCGGGTAGCCTCGCGAGCGCGAATCTGGCGGCGTCTCCCCGCGGCTCGACGAAGCTCACCGTCACATCCTGCCGTTCCGCCTCCCAGAACTGCGTTTGAATCAGCTGATCCATGGCATCGTTGAACACGAACCCGACCATGAGAATCGCGACCGCGAAGCCGATGCCAAAGACGGACGCTGCCGCCCTGAACGGATGGCGGGAGATGTTCCGCAACACCATGCGCCCGGTATTGCCAAGCTGCCTCGACACGAACGGCGTTTCCAACACAGTACGACGGTAGCGGGCCGGCGCCTCCGGCCGCATCGCCTCGGCGGGAGGAATGCGAACCGCGCGACGAACGGCGCCGAACGCACCTGCGCCGGCCGCGACCATCGTCAACCCGGTCGCGCCGATGACGACGCCGGCGGGCACGCTGAAGAGGAGCACCGGGAAGCGGAAGAAGTCATTGTATAGACCGATCACGAGGTTGCCGAGCCACGCGCCCCCGGCGACGCCAATCGCCACGCCCGCCGCGCCAATGACGAGTGCCCACTTGAGATAGTGCCAGCCTATGGCGATGTTGTCGTAGCCGAGCGCCTTGAGGGAGGCGATCTGCGGACGCTGAAGTGCCAGCGCCCGGGTGAGGGCGACATTCAGAATGAACGAAGCCACCATCAGAAACACCAACGGCAGCATGAAGCCGAAGCTCTGGAGCTGGGCCAGTTCGTTCTGAACCGTCCAATGCGATAGCTGCAGCGCTCGTGGAATGGCGCCCAGCCCTCCATACGGCTCGAGAATTCGATCGAGCTGCGCGATGGCTTCATCGAGCGACACCCCCGGGGTCATCGCTAAGGCGACATCGTTGAAGCCACCCTCCATGTCAAACGCGGCTGCCAACGCTTTCTCGTCCATCCAGAACACGCCGAACCGCTTGGCGTCGGGTACGAGCTCGCCCGGCCTGATGCTGTAGACGTACTCAGGGGAGAGCGCAACGCCCACGATAGTCAGGCGGCGCAGGCGGCCGTTGATCACCGCCGGAATCTGGTCGCCAGGCATCAGCCCGTGCGCGACGACGAAGCTCTCGCTTGCGAGTATTTCGTCGGGCCGGCCGGAATCGATCCATCGGCCACGCCGAAGAAAGAGGTCGTTGACTCGTGGGCGTCGATTCGCGGGGATCGAGACAAGCCGCCCGCTGGCTGGTTCATCGAGCTGCTCCAAGTCCAGGGTGACGTTGGCAACGACGCGCGTTTCCATGGCCGACACGCCGGGAATCGCCGCGATGTCGCTGGCTACCCGCAGCGGCGCGCGCTTGAGACTGGCGAAGACGTCTGCGAATCGCTGTTGCTGGTAGTACGCCTGCTGTGTCTGGCGGAGCGACTCGAAGTTCGAGAGGTACATGACGTACATCGCGACGCCGGCTGCCACCACCATTGCGATCGCTAACGCTTGCCCCTTCATCGACCACAGATCGCGGAAGAGCTTTCGGTTGAGGGCCGAGAGCGTGAGGACAGACCTGAGCCTTGAGCCTTTGGCCGCAATCATGAGCTCACCATGACAGCTCGTGTGGTGACAGCTTCTCGCTGCGGTCCTCGACAGATGCGACCCGGCCGTCGGCCAGCCGGATCACGTGGTCGGCCATCGACGCGATGGCCGCATTGTGCGTAATCACAACTGTGGTCGTTCCGAGCTCGGTGTTGACCCGCTCCAGCGCCTCGAGCACCACGATACCGGTCGAGATGTCCAGAGCCCCGGTCGGCTCGTCGCACAACAGCACGGCCGGCCGCTTCGCAATCGCTCGAGCAATGGCTACTCGCTGTTGCTCGCCTCCGGACAATTGGGCGGGAAAGTGGTCGCTTCGGTTGCCGAGCTTGACCATGCCAAGCGCCTCGTCGGGCGACATCGGATCGTCAGAGATCTCCGTGACGAGCGCGACGTTCTCGAGCGCCGTCAAGCTGGGGATGAGGTTGTAGAACTGGAATACGAAGCCCACGTGGCGGCGACGATAGGCCGTGAGGGCCGCCTCGTCTGCCCGTGTCAGATCCATGTCTTGATACATCACCTGACCGCTCGTGGGCACGTCGAGACCGCCGATGATGTTGAGGAGAGTCGACTTGCCCGAGCCCGACGGACCAAGGAGAACCACGAACTTCCCCTGCTCCAACGCCAGGCTCACCTGCCTGAGCGCGTGCACCTCCACCTCGCCCATGCGATAGACCTTTGCCAAGTCGCGAATGTCGAAGAGCGTCGGCATCATCCTGCTCAAGTCGTGAGTCGGTGACCGGACGCGTGTCCAGTCGCGAATATCATCATGGCCGAAGGCCTTGATGGATACCACCTAAGGAGCCGTCGCCGTTGACTTCCCCGGCAATTCGGTAAGATAGGCCTTCCTGGACAACCTCTCCTAGGAGCAAGTTCATGCGTCACCTTCTCCGGACGCCGATCTTCGTGCTCGCGCTGGCCATCGTTCCGTCCGCCGCGATAGCCCAGACAAGTAACACCCAGTCCCTGTCGCCGATGCCGTGTCCGGTGCAGGCCTGGGAGCCCTCCGACCCTGCCCTTCAGCCGCTGGCAGGCGCGAAGGCCTTCACTGGTCGCTACGACGGCGGTCTCTACAACATCGAAATCCCGGAGAAGTGGAACGGGGACCTCGTGCTGTACGCGCACGGGCTAGTCGACAACATGGCTCCTCGTGGCTCGATGCTCCGCGTGCAAGTTCCGCGTCTTCGCCAGCACTGGATCGAGGCGGGCTTCGCCTGGGCCGCGTCGAGCTATCGGTGCAATGGGAGTGTGTACGGCATTGGGTTGCTCGACACGATGGGGCTTCGCGAGCTGTTCGTGAAGTCGAATGCCGGCCGCGCGCCCGGCCGTGTCTATCTTGTCGGCCAATCACTCGGCGGCCGAATCACGATTCTGGGTCTTCGCCAGTTTCCGGAGGCATTGGCTGGAGGCCTTGCAATGTGTGCGATGGGCCAGGAGACAAGCGACCTGCGCGTCGCATTCAGAGCAGCCGCAGAGCTCATTACCGGCGTGCCGTTGAACGAGGCGTCCGTCGCCGCCGACATCGCCAGGATGGAAGAGATCCTGGGCACTCCGCCCTCCTACACGGCGAAAGGACGCCAGCTTGCCAGTCTGCAGATCGAAATGACCGGCGGACCCAGACCGTTTGCGCTCGAGGGCCTTGCGCGCCGGTTTATGGAGAACGTCCGGGTTGGCACTGTGACGTCTCCGATCGAGCTGGTTCACGCATCTACGAACGTGCACACCAAGTACCTCATCGGGAGTGGAGTCGGCCTCTCGGCTGATGAGATCAACACACGCGCGCGTCGCATTCCTGGTGACCCCGGGACGCCCTATGCCGAGTTGAAGGCCTTCGACGGAAAGCTCACCCGGCCGCTGCTCACGATCCAGGGCACGGGCGATCTTCAGGTGCCGATCTCGCAGCAGCAGGCGATCAAGCTCAGCGTGGTGGCTGCCGGAGCGCAGCAGCATCTCGTCCAGCGCATCATGCGTATTCCGGGTCACTGCGCTTTCAGCCCGCAAGAAGAGACACGGGCCTTTGACGACCTCGTATCGTGGGTGCGAGACGGCGTGCGTCCGGAGGGTGACGACGTGCTGGGCGACTTGAGGAACGCAGGGCTGAGATTCACGAACCCCTTGCGGCCAGGGGATCCCGGCGGCGTGGAGATTTCGGCATCGAATTAGTTGGCGGGGTAATCCGAAGGAGGTCAGATGAGACGACACCTCGTTGGTCTACTCGCTCTCGCTTGCTGGCTCGGCATGGCAGCCCTGACGTTCGGTCAGGAAAACAACGCGGAGATCCGCGGGCGCGTTATGGACACCCAGGACCTGGCGGTCCCGGGCGTCACTATTACGGTCACCAACCAGGCAACAGGCGTGTACCGTCAGACCGTCAGCAATCAGGACGGTACGTATTTCATGACCGCTATTTCTCCCGGCCTGTATGCCTTCAATGCTGAGCTGACGGGATTCAAGAAGTACAACCGGCGTGACGTTCGCCTGGATCTAGGACGGACGACGACTCTCGACGTACAGCTGGATCTCGGCGCGCTGACCGAGACGGTGACCATCACTGCCGAGACGCCGCTCGTCGACCTCACCTCGAAGGAAATCGGAGGCAACGTCACCAATCGAGAAGTCACGATGCTCCCCTCCGTGAACGGCAACTTCGTCGGCATGGTGGCGCTGTTGCCAGGGGTCATCTCCAACATCAGCACCGAATCGTTCGGCTCCGACGCCATCAGCGTCAACGGCATGGATTCTCGTAACAACAACTTCATGCTCGACGGAGCCAACAACAACGACGACGTCATCGGACAGCGGGCGGGATCACAGGCCCGGGCACCGCTCGAAGCCGTCGCCGAATTCCAGGTCATCACCAATCAGTACGACGCGGAGTTCGGCCGGACCACCGGCGCGATCATCAACGCCATCAGTAAGCAGGGCACGAATGCCTTTCACGGCGTCGCAGCAGGACTGTGGCAAGACGCCAGCCTGACGCGGAAGGATTTCTTCGTGAAGCAGAATCTGCTGACGAAGCCCGACACGCAGCTGCAAACCTACCGCGCGAACCTAGGCGGTCCGATCGTGCGGGACAGAGCGCACTTTTTCTTCAACGTGGAGCGCGTGATGATCAATCGCGCGAACACCGTCACGATCCCCTCGCATCCGGAGTTCAACAGCTCGCCCGTGACCCAGGACCGGGTATGGAACACCTTGGCGCGGTTCGATCAACAACTCAACGTCAATAACACCTGGGCGGTTCGCTGGCTGCGGGAATCATCGCCGCAACTCAACCAGATCGTCCCGGTCGTACTCACCGTTCCCATCGCCGTGACGCTGCCCGTGACGCCGAACGCGTCACGCGAGGAGAACGACGTCGATCAGACGGTCGTCGCGACGCTGAATTCGGTGCTCGGGCACAATCGTCTCAACACCGTGCGCGTGAATTTCACGCAAGAGGACGTTTCGTTCGCAAATGCTAATTTCAACGCCAATGGCCAGGACCAGGCTGCGCTGAAGCCGCAGCTCAACTACCTGACGTTCGTCGATCAGCAAAGCTCTGTGGCTCAGGCGCGCGTAAACGACGCCTATCAGATCGACGACACGCTGTCGTGGTTTATTGCCGGTCGCGGTGGTGATCACGATTTGAAGTTCGGCGGGCAGTACGAGTATGTCGGTGCGCAATCAACGGCGCAGGACAACCTGAACGGCACGTTCACGTTCCGGAGCGATCTGCCCTTCAGCGCGACCGACCCGCGCACCTATCCCGAGCGCCTGCAGGTCCGCGTGCCGGGCGGGCTGAATCGCTATCAGAAGGCGCACTTCGTCGCAGCTTTCGCGCAGGACAAGTGGCGGCTGAATGCCAGGACGACCCTCAGCGTGGGGCTGCGCTATGACCTGGAGATACAGCCCATTTCCGAAGTGGACAACCCTGCGTTTTCCGATCCGGGGGCATACCCGGCAGACAGGAACAACGTCGCGCCGCGTGTCGGCCTGACCTACGACCTCAGCGGTGATGGCAAGAGCGTGGTGCGGGGCGGATACGGCCGTTTCTACGACAAGACCCATTTCGAACTGATCTCGGCGATCCTCACGGCGGGAGCTTTCTCGGACTCGTTCCTCGTGCAGTTTCCGACCAACAACGCAGATCCGGGTCCGACGAATGGCACCTTGCCGACCGATCCCATGCTTGTCGGCGGCCCAACCGTCAATCGCACGCTGCTCGCCTCGTTATACCCCCCTGGCAGCCGCGTCAAGAACACCGGTCTTGTGACGCTCGACAATCCGGATCGCGTGATCCCCCACACCGACCAGATCACGGCCGGGTACGAGCGGCAGTTGTTGACCACTCTCTCGATCAGCGCGGACTACGTGCGTGCACGCGCGCGCGATCAGTTCATGCTACAGGATCTCAATCCAGGGCTCCGCACGTCGACGGCGCGAACGGCGACTCTCGTGCGGATCAATCCTGCGTACTCGGCTGGGGTAAATCAGCCTGTGAACGCGGGAGAGATCGACTACGACGCGTTGGAGGTTGGGCTCGTCAAACGCTTTGCCTCCGACTACTCGTTCCGCGTCTGGTACACGCTCGGCTACTCACGCGGGAATACGACGGGTGCTGGCATTCCACTGAGCGGGTTCCAGGTGCTCGACGACCTGAACCTCGACTTGAATCAGGGACCCACCAACGTCGATCGGCGGCATAACCTCGTCATCAGCGGACAGGCGCTGGTGCCGAGAACGCACGGCCTCACGCTCGCCTGGGTCGCGCGCGCACTGAGCGGCTCGCACTTCACCGTGACCGACTCAACGACCGATCCTGATCGTAATGGCACGTTCGCGGAGCCTTTGCCCGCAGGTTCCTACACAAGTCCGGGCCGGAACCCCTGGAACGTTGACTCTGAGAGCAAGCGAAACGGGGCAACTGGGCCTGGACTGTTTCAAACCGATTTCAGGCTCGGCTATCGACTGCATCCGGGAACAAGCCGCAGCCTCGACTTGTTCGTTGATGTGTTCAATATCACCAACCGCGCCAACTTCGAGAATCCGACCGGCGATCGGCGGTCGACGGACTTCCTGAACCTGACCGCGCTGCGGGCTGGCGCCGTACCCACCACTGTGCAATTTGGGGCGCGGATGGCGTTCTAGGCAACTTCCAACTCCCAACGTCTGACGCTTGCCCAACTCCCAAACGTTCTCTCTCGGTTCTTTGGGAGTTGGGAGTTGGTCGAGCGACAGACGTTGGGAGTTGACGCGACTCTTTACAGGCTCTGAAGCCCCGCGCTACGGTGCTGCGAACCACTGCGAACTGCGGACTGCCTACTGCCTTCTGTCTCCCAGATCCACCCAGTCGAAGCTGCGCTCGACGGCCTTCTGCCATCCCCGATAGGCCTCTTCGCGTTGGTCACTACTCCAGCGCGGCTCCCACCGGCGGTCGAGCCTCCAGTTCTGTCGAAGTGCGTCGAGGTCCTTCCAGAAGCCGACAGCAAGGCCAGCGGCATAGGCGGCGCCAAGCGCCGTGGTCTCCGAAACGGCGGGCCGCACGACCGGGACACCGAGGGTGTCGGCCTGCAATTGCATGAGTAAATCGTTGGCGGTGGCGCCGCCATCAACCTTCAAGATCTCGAGGCGCACGCCCGAATCGCGCACCATCGAGTCGAGCACAGCTCGCGTCTGAAAACAGATGGCCTCGAGCGTGGCGCGCGCCAAGTGTGCCTTGGTGTGAAACCGCGACAGGCCCACGATCGCGCCGCGAGCATCGGCGCGCCAGTAGGGCGCGAAGAGCCCCGAGAACGCCGGAACGAAGTAAATGCCGCCGCTGTCTGGGACCGTTGACGCGAGTTCCTCGATCTCGCTGGCAGACGAGATGATGCCGATCTGATCGCGCAGCCACTGGACCGCCGCGCCGGTGACGGCGATCGATCCTTCGAGCGCGTATACCGGGTCGGCCCCGCCGAACTGATAGCCCAAGGTCGTGAGCAGACCAGAGGAGGAGGGAACAATTCGTCCGCCGGTGTTGAGCAACATGAAGTTACCGGTGCCGTAGGTATTCTTTGCTTCGCCCGCCGCGAAGCACGCCTGTCCAACGAGCGCGGCATGCTGATCGCCGAGATTGCCGGTTATCGGGATCTCGGTGCCCACGGGTCCGTTTGCTCGCGTCGTCCCGAACGCTGACGCGGATGACGATGTGAAGACCTGTGGCAGCATCTGCCGCGGGATACCGAAGAGGCGCAACAGGTCGTCGTCCCAGACACGTGTGCGCAGGTTCAACAGTTGCGTGCGGCTCGCGTTCGTCACGTCCGTGACGTGACGGCCACTACTTGGTCCACCGGTGAGGTTCCAGATCACCCAGGAGTCAATCGTGCCGAACACGGCCTCGCCTCGCTCGGCAGCCGCGCGCACACCATCGACGTGCTCGAGGATCCACCGGAGCTTGGATGAGGAAAAATAGGTCGCTGGTGGGAGCCCCGTCCGCTCGCAGAGCATCGAGCGCTGCGGTTCCAGCGCGCGCACGTCGCGGTCCGTGCGCGTGTCCTGCCACACGATCGCGTTGTGCCACGGCCGTCCCGTCTTTGGATCCCACACGACGGTCGTCTCGCGCTGGTTGGTAACTCCGACAGCCGCGAGATCGCGTCCTCGGAGTCCAGCGGCCCGTAAGGCCCCGGCGATCGCCTCGTGCACCCGCGCTGCGATCTCAGTCGGGTCGTGCTCGACCCAGCCTGGTTTCGGCAGAATCTGTCGGTGCTCGAGTTGACGCCTGGCTATCTCGCGTCCCCCCTCATCGAACACCATGAACCGTGTACTGGTAGTACCTTGGTCGAGCGCGCCAATGAACATCGTGAGGGCCGCATGCTACCATTCGCGTCGGTTGGGGAGTCGAGATGACGCGTGAGCTCTCGCACATGGTTGGCACGTAGGCGAGGGCATGTCTGCGTTCTCATTCGAGTTCTTTCGCGAGCTGTATCGCCATATGGAATGGGCCGATGCCACCATGTGGCGCTCGGTGCTCGCGAGCGACGCCGCCCGCGACGACGTGGCGCTTCGAGAGCTCCTTCATCACCTTCATCTGGTGCAGCAGTTGTTTCTGGCGTTCTGGACAGGCCAGTCTCCGCTGCCGATCTCCCAGCGCCGTGGGTCTGAGTTCCCTCAGCTCGCCGATGTGAAGCTCTGGGCGCAGCCGTACTACGCGGAGGTCCGCCACCTTCTTGACGTGGGCGACGCGTCGCTGCTCGACAGGCCGCTCGTGATGCCCTGGGTTCGAGATTACGAACAGAAGCTCGGGAAGACCTTCGCTGTGCCGTCGATCGCGGAAACGATGTTCCAGGTCGTCCATCACACGACCCACCACCGCGCCCAAGTCAACGCTCGGCTGCGCGTTGTCGGTGGCGAGCCGCAACTCGTGGACTACATCGGCTGGGTGTGGTTCGGGAAGCCCGCTCCCGAATGGCCGTGACCCCCCCGCCAAGCGCGGACCTGCGTTCGACATTCGGCGAGATCGACATTTATCTGTTCGATCAAATCCTGAGAGGCCGCTTCGACAACCGCCACCGCGTGCTCGATGCCGGTTGTGGCGACGGGCGCAACCTCGTCTACTTCCTCAGTCGCGGGTTCACGTGCTTTGGTCTTGACCGCGATCCGCGAGCGATCCAGGAGACTCGGGCTCTCGCGGCTCGAGTAGCCCCGGGACTCTCGGCTGGAAACTTCGTATCCGGCGAGGTGGAGGATCTACCCTGGGATGATGGCTGCATGGACGCTGTGGTTTGCAGCGCCGTGCTTCACTTCGCCGAAAGCGACGTGCACTTCGGCGAGATGGTAGAGGAGATGTGGCGGGTGCTCGCACTGGGTGGACTGTTCTTCGCGCGTCTTGCGTCGACCATCGGTCTCGAGCGAGAGATCGGTCCGACGGGTGGGCGCAGGGTTCGATTACCCGACGGGTCGGACCGCTTCGTCGTGGACCAGGAGATGCTCCTTCGTTGGACTGATCGGCTGGGAGGCCGCTTGATCGACCCGATCAAGACAACCAATGTCCAAGGGCAGCGCTGCATGACGACCTGGTGCGTCGTGAAGCCGCCCGTGAGCGTGAGCCTTGAGCCCTGAGCCCTGAGCCCTGAGCCCTGAGCCCTGATCCCCGATCCCCCGATCAAGTTTCGTCCATGACATCACCAGGGTAGTAGGGAGCGGAGGCGAAGCTGCGCGCCATTTCATGCCTCGGCGTTACAGATTCGAGTACAGTCTTTGCAACCCCGGAAGCTCTGCCGCATGGCGCACGATCTCGATTCCCAGCTTCGGCACGACGTGTACTCGCCTGTGGCTCGGACAGCAGCCGCCGCGCCCGCGCGAAACTACATTCGCAACGAAACATTCGACGCAACGCTCCTGTTTGCTCCGCTGGCGACAGGGCTTGCGACCGCGGCGGTGGTGACCGGGAATCCCTGGCTGTTCCCCGTGTTGCTCCTTGCCGACCTCTGGCTCCTCGGCTATCACCATGTTGTCGCAACCTACACGCGGCTCGCATTCGACCGCCCAAGCCTGCGGCGCAATCGATTTCTCGCCGTCGATCTCCTGATTCTGGTCATCGTCGCGACCGTCGCCGTGGTCCTGACGGCCGGTGCGTGGGTCATCGCGTCCGCGTATCTGTACTTGCAGTGGTTCCACTACATGCGGCAGAGCTACGGGATCGCCCGTATGTATTTCCGGGCCACGCCGCAGGGCAAGGCTGTCGCCGCTCGTGATCTCGCGGCGGACCTGGTGATCTATCTCGTGCCCATCTTCGGCATTGCACAGCGATCGGCAACGATGGGGGACCACTTCCTGTTCATGCCTGTGAAGCCGATCGTTCTCCCGGCGGCGGTAGTCGCCGTTCTTGGAGTTGCGGCCGCCGTGGCGGTTGTCGCGTGGGTTCTGCGCACGGCTCAGGCCGCGCTCCGCGGCAACGTGGACCTCGCGTACACAGGCTACATCCTGTCTCACATTGCGATCTTTCTCACCGCCTACATCGTCGTGGACGACGTCAACGTCGGCTGGTTGGCGATTAACATCTGGCACAACTTTCAGTATGTCCTCGTCGTGTGGATGGTGAACGCAAAGCGCTATGCCGGCGGCGTCGAGCCCACGGCGAAGTTCATTTCCAGAATCAGTCAGCCTGGGCGCGTCGTGACGTACTTCACGAGCTGTCTCCTCATTTCGACCATCGTCTACCTGGGGCTGAACCGGATCAACGCGTGGGCGCTCGGTGGTGGGCTCGCGGCCAGTCTTGGCATCTACATGGGTATCAACTTCCATCACTACGTGGTGGACGCGTTCATCTGGAAGCGCCGCCGCGTGGCCCAGACCGCGTAGGTGTCCGTGTCAGCACGCACCGTTGACGGCGTCCATTGGCCTGACCTGGACGGTCTTCGTGCGCTCGCCATCCTCCTCGTGCTCGGGCGGCACAGCCTGCGACCGTTCATTTCCGAGGACATGTACCAGTCGGTCGTGGCGATCGGGTCGTTCGACATGACGCCGCTCGTCTTGAACGGCTGGGTGGGTGTCGATCTGTTCTTTGTCTTGAGTGGATTCCTGATCGGCCGACAAGCGTGGCGCGGTGGCGGGCTCGCACGGTTCTGGTTCAAGCGTGCGACGAGGATTCTGCCTGCGTATTGGACCTGTCTCGCCATCATTGGCGTGGGGCTGACGATGGGCAATGCATGGCCACGCGCGGGCGCTGATTTTCTTGCGCATCTCGTGATGCTGCAGGACTACACCGGTAGCTCATTCGTCCCGGCCTTTTGGTCGCTGGGCGCGGAGGAAAAGTTCTATCTTCTCGCTCCGTTCTTCGTGTTCGCTATCGCTCGCATCTCCTCGGTGGGGTGGCAGGGTGCCAGTCTCCTCGCGCTATGGCTGCTGCCAGTCGTTACACGCGCGGTCTTGGCCGCTGACCTCACGACGCCTCTCAGCTACAACGACTATTTCTTCCGCTATCGCAGCCCCTTTCACCTCACCAGCGAGTCGCTCGTGCTCGGCTTCGCGATCGCGTGGCTGTCTCGGAACGGGCGCATCAACACGCTCGGCCGCCCCCTCCGTGAGGTCCTGTTCTGGGGGGGGGCGGCCAATGTGCTGTTCTGGATGGCGCCCGGAGTCATTCTCAGTGGCATTGGTGTTGGCACAATCGTGTGGGCGCCGGCGCTGATTGGCGTTGGATTTGGCGCGATGGTGCTGTCGGCGGTCGCCGGTGAGGGGAGCTACAGCCTCTGTTTTGGATGGTCCGGCTGGCGCCCAATTGCGATTGGTTCGTACACGTTGTATCTGACCCACATGATGGTCATCCCGATCGCGACGGCACTCGCGCAGACATATCCCCTCACCGCGCGACTCTCAATCACCCAGCAGTGGGTCGCCTTTCTTCCTTGGTATCTGGCCTTGGCTGGGGCGTCGGCGTTTCTTCTGCACGCCTTCGTTGAGAAGCCCGTGCTTGACTGGCGCGAGCGATACGTTCATCTGAGCTCCGCGCCGCCCGTCGTCGCTCTGACCCCCTAGGCGTCCTCAAGTTCTGTCGGCAGCGGCCGATTTCTCCGCGTAGGGCGGTTTTGCGCCGTACCTACTCGTTTGACTGGAGCACCAATGACCCTGAGGATCCGATCGATTGCCGTCGCTGTCATCCTGCTGGCTACCGTGCCAGTCGGTGCGGGCCCTGACGCCCAGCAACCAAGACATAGTGATGCGATCGGGCAGTTGAAGGCGGGCAACGATCGGTTCGCACGCAACGCCTCCAACCCTGTCTCGCTGAGTGTCAATCGTCGCCAGGAGCTGGTGTCGGAACAGCATCCGACCGCAATGATCTTGTCGTGCGCCGATTCGCGTGTTCCACCCGAACACATTTTCAATGCTGGACTCGGAGAGCTGTTCGTCATCCGAGCGGCCGGTGAGGTTGTGGACCGATCGATTCTCGCGACGATCGAGTATGGCGCGGAGCACCTGCACATTCCATTGCTCGTTGTGATGGGACACGAGTCTTGCGGTGCCGTGCAGGCTGCCGTCGCAAGCAAGGGAAACGCTGAGAGCGCGAATCTTGACTACCTCGTCAAGGCCATTCGGGCGGCGCGACATCAGACGCCTGACGAGCGTGACGAGATCAAGGGACTGGTGCTCGCCAACATCGAACAGGTCATCAACGACGCGGTGACGAGGAGCCCGTTGCTCCGTCACAAGGTGGATGAAGGCTCGCTCGAAATTGTCGGCGCGTACTATGAGCTCGTGAGCGGCCGAGTGACCTTTTCGGAGCCGGTTTCGGCCGCAGCTGGCAGGAACGACGAGCGGAGGTAAGCCGTGCGACGCGTTGCCTTCAGCCTGTGGGCCATCGCCGTCGTCGCTCTTCTTGCAGGAGCCTCGTTCGCGGCGGCGCAGGAACATTCGGAGAAACCGGTGGCCAAGCCCTTAGCGCCGGTCAATCCCGGTCCGCAGGCTGTCAAGTCAGTGTCCGCGCCGTCCAAGGTTGCGCCTCAGACGGCAGTCGTCGCACCGCCGAAGCCCCATGTGGTTACAAAGAGTCCTTCGTCGGTCAGTGTGACGCCCCAGTCAGCAGCGAAGGTTGCGGAAGCGATCGCGGCGGCGCTGAAGGCGGCGCCCAAGTCGGGACCTCCGGGGGCAGCATCAGCTCGACCGGCACCCACACGGGCGCTATCTGGCGCAGGGCCTGCGCTTCGCCCGTCCGCATCTCAGCGGCCCTATGTCGTCCGCTGGCCGAGCGACCGACTCGTGGTTCGCTGGCCGTCAGCAAGCGTGCGAGTCGAACTGACCTGGCCGTAGATTCAGCCTTCTCTGCTCTTGACGCCCGACCCTGGGCGATTTCAATCGGCCGGTTCTGATACCGGTTCCCCTGCGTTACTACTCAATATGGGCCTTGATCGGCGCATAACCGGTCGCCGGGCCGACTCGGATAGAATGCACAGTGTTTTCTGATTTCATGTCTACAAGGAGGCGTACATGACTGTCGCCAGAGCAACGGGGTCACGCGTGTCGGCGATGGTGGCCGGACTCACGCTGGTTGCGACAACGGTTTTCGCCCAGGGGATCACCGGGACCAAGCAAGGCCAGGGTGGGAGCGCCGTTCAAGGGTCGGCTGGGACGGTTTTCTATGGCATGGAGCAGTGTGACAAGCCGATGGGCGCGATCGCGGTCGTCGAGCCGCAGGACCAGATTCTGCAGTCACTGACTCGATATGGCCTGTCATCGCCGGTAGGGCTCATTCGGCTGATGATTCAACAGTCGAACTGCTTCATCGTGGTCGAGCGCGGCGTGGGCATGCAGAACGCGTTGCAAGAGCGCGCGCTGGCCCAGGGAGGCGAGCTTCGCCAGAGTTCGAACGTCGGCCCCGGCCAAATGGTCACAGCCGACTTCATCTTGACTCCTTCTATCGTCTTCTCAGAAAACAATGCCGGCGCTGTGGGTGGCGCCGTGAGCGGTATTCTTGGCCGGAAGCTCGGTCCCGCCGCTGCCGTCGCTGGTGGGCTCAAGTTCAAGGAGGCGCAGACGAGCATGCTCGTCTCCGACGCTCGGACCACTGTACAAGTCGCCGCAGCGGAGGGGAGCACCCGCAAAGCCGATCTGAAGCTCGGTGCTTTTATCCCAGGTGGCGGTGTCGGCGCTGCGGGTGGCGGATATGGCAATACTAACGAGGGCAAGATCATTGCCGCCGCTTTGCTCGACAACTACGACCACATTGTCATGGCGGTGAAGGGCGACCCAAGTCTCCAGCGCAAAGTCGGCTCGCTTGCGCAAGAGGCGGCGGCAGGCGGCCAGATCAAGGCCGGAGCCGTGTTCGCCGAAGGCGACGTGCTGAGGCCGAAGATCGCCAACGTGAAAATCCTCGCTTCACCGGAAGATGGGGCCAAGGAGGTCGCGACGCTCGGCCGGAACGAGGAAGCCGTGGTGACCGGCGCAGCGAAGAACGGATTTGTGAACGTTCAGGGTGCGAACGGCGCCGGCTGGGTCAAGATCGTGCTCGTCGAAAAGCGCTAGTGAGCTAGTACGTCGGTCGCTTAAGGAGCCGTCATGGGTTTTCTTGACGCTATCGTCGGTAACGTCGCGGGTTCGCTTCTCGGAGGCGGCAACCAGTCGCCACAGGATCCTCTCAGCTCCATCGTCGCGAACTTGAGCGGTGGAGACCAGGCTCGCGGCGGTAACCTGCTCGCCGCGGCCATGTCGATGCTCCAGCAACACGGTGGCCTCGCGAACGTCCTCGCCAAGTTCCAGGCGCAAGGCATGGCTCGCGAGGCCGATTCCTGGGTGAGCGCCGGACCGAACGCGGACGTCTCTGCGGATCAACTGCGACAGGCTCTCGGGGGACCGGCGGTTGCCAATTTTGCGTCGCAGCTCGGTTTGTCCGACGACCACGCCGGATCGGCCCTGGCGAAAATCCTGCCCGAACTCGTCAATCAGCTCACGCCAGGAGGCAGCGTGCCAGACAACCATCAGGACATGGTGTCCCAGGCGATGGCTCTGCTTCGTCGAGGTGTAGCCGGATAGGACGGGACAGGAACAACTTGAGGAAGTCGACGACGTGGCTGGTCCTGGCAGCCGCGACGGTTCCGTCGGTGCTCTTCGCGCAGGTTGCGCTTCCGCCGGGCGAGCGGGCGTTGGCTCGAGCAGGTACTCCAGGAACTCGTCCAGATACCCACCACTGAAGCCGAGGGCCAGACGCCGCGCGCTGCGCAGGCGATAGCCGACCGCCTGGTTGCTGCCGGTTTTGCGCGCGAAGACGTCCGCGTCCTCGGACCGAATCCTCGAACCGCGAATGTCGTGGCCCGGTTGCGCGGGCGCGGTGACTCACGCCGGCCGATCCTGCTGATGGCGCACATCGACGTTGTTCCCGCGCGTCATGAGGACTGGTCGGTTGACCCGTGGACGTTGCTCGAACGCGACGGTTGGCTCTACGGGCGCGGAACGACCGACAACAAGGCCGGCGCGGCGATGCTCGTGTCGAGCTTCGTCCGGATGAAGCGCGAGGGTTGGCAACCCCAGCGCGATGTGATCATGGTGCTGACTGGAGACGAGGAGACGACCTCGTCCGGCATCCAGTGGCTACTCGCCGAACACCGCCCACTTGTCGACGCAGAGTTTGCGCTCAACACAGATTCAGGCGGGATCATCGTCAAGAACGGCCGACCGACGTTGTTCACGGTGCAGGCGAGCGAAAAAGTCTACGCCGACTATCAGCTCGAGGTCACCGACGTCGGGGGCCACAGTTCCCTCGTTCGCCCTGACAACCCTGTTTACACACTTGCGTCAGCGCTCTTGCGCATCGCAGCGTATCAATTCCCCCTGCAGGTCACCGATGTGGCGCGATTGTTTTTCGAACGATCGGCGCTCGTCGAGACCGGGCGACTGGCCTCTGACATGCGGGCGGTTGCTGCCGTACCCCCAGACGCGGCCGCCGCGGCGAGACTCTCTGCGATGCCGTTCTACAACGCTCGCCTTCGAACCACTTGCGTCGCCACGCGTGTTGACGCCGGACACGCGAACAATGCGTTGCCGCAAGTTGCGCGCGCCAATGTGAACTGCCGGATTCTTCCTGGCGAGCCGACAGGCGAAGTGGAGGCGACCGTGCGTCGCCTTGCCGGTGACAACGTGAAGGTCACGAGCGCAAGCACTTCGCTGTCGAGCCCACCCTCGCCGGTGTCGAAGGAGCTGCTCAGTCAACTGGAACGTCTTGCGGCTCAACAATGGCAAGGCGTCCCACTTGCACCGGCCATGGAAGCGGGAGCCACCGACGGTCTGTACGTGCGAAACGCAGGGATTCCAACGTACGGGATATCCGCACTCGAGCAGGACCCCGACGATGTTCGTGCCCATGGGAAGGACGAGCGGGTGAGGGTCGAGGCGTTTTACGCCGCCACAGAGTTCTGGTATCGGATGGTCAAGGCCTTCGCCGGTCCTCCCTGACCGTACGGAGGATATAATTCGCTCCACGCGAGGGTTTACGACATGGTGAATTTGAACGTCAACGGAATGGCTCGATCGTACGACGGCGACGACGACATGCCGCTTCTGTGGTATTTGCGCGACGACCTTCGTCTGACCGGAACGCGGTTCGGGTGCGGCGCAGGGTTGTGCGGCGCGTGCACCGTGCACCTTGATGGCAAGGCTGTACGGTCATGCCAGACGCTGATGCGGACGCTGCAGAGCAAGCGCGTGGTCACGATCGAAGGCCTGAGCGCCGATGGCAGGCACCCTGTGCAGCGCGCGTGGACGAGCCTCAACGTGCCGCAGTGTGGCTATTGCCAGGCCGGACAAATCATGCAGGCGTCGTCTCTGCTCGCCACGACTCCCAATCCGACCGATCAGGATATCGATCGCGCCATGGCGGGCAACATCTGCCGGTGCGGCACCTATCAACGCATCCGCGCGGCGATCAAGACGGCTGCGACAACCCTGAGGGGAGGCGCGACGCTATGAGCGTTCTTGAAAACGTCAGCAGACGCCAGTTCCTCGGCGGGGTGTTTTCGGCCGGCGCGTTTGTGCTCGCCTCGCGGGTCGTGCCCGCCTGGGCGCAGGACCCAGCGGTGCGCACGAAGGCGCAGAGTGCGCCTCTCAGTCCCAGCGTCTACCTCGGCGTCGAACCCGACGGCACGGTCTTCATCGTCACGCATCGGTCTGAGATGGGAACCGGTATTCGGACGTCGCTCCCTCTCGTGGCCGCTGACGAGCTCGAGGCCGACTGGAGTCGCGTCCGCATCGAGCAGGGCCTCGGCGACCCCAAGTACGGCGATCAGAACACTGACGGCTCTCGCTCGATCCGCGATTTCTATGAAGCTTTCCGGCGGGCCGGAGCCTCTGCGCGGACCATGCTGATCGGTGCGGCGGCGGCACAGTGGAACGTGCCGGCGTCGGAATGCGCCGCTCAGAATCACGAAATCGTCCATCGACCGACCGGGCGAAAACTCGCCTTTGGAGCGCTCGTGCCAGCGGCGGCGCGGCTTCCGGTGCCGAAGGCCGAAGAGCTTCGGTTCAAGCCGAAGAACGAGTGGCGTTTCGTCGGTCAGGAGCGTTCGATCTATGACCTGGCCGACATCACCACTGGTAAGGCCCCGTTTGGGCTCGACGTTTACCGCGACGGGATGGTCTACGCGTCGATCGAACACCCGCCGGTCGTTGGCGGCACGATCAAGAGCTTCGATGACAAAGACACCCTCAAGGTGCGAGGCGTGCAGCAGACGTTGACCATCGATCCTCCGAAGGGTCCTGCGGTCTTCTTCCAATCGCTTGGCGGCGTCGCGGTGATTGCCAACAACACGTGGGCGGCGCTCCAGGGGCGCAAGAATCTCAAGGTCGACTGGGTGGACGGCCCGCACGCGGCCTTCGAGTCGGAAGCGTTCAAGAAGCAGCTACTTCAGACTGTCAGCCAGCCCGCCAAGGTCGTGCGCAATCTCGGCAATGTCGACGCCGAGTTCGGCAAGGGCGGCAAGGTTCTCGAGGCCACTTACTCCACACCGATGGCGGCGCATGCGGCGATGGAGCCACCGGCGGCGGTGGCCGAGTTCCGCAACGGCAAGGTGACTGTGTGGGCTCCCACGCAGAACCCGCAGGCGGTTCAAGACACCGTCGCGGCAGCCGTCGGCATCGACAAGAAGGACGTCACGTGCCACGTGACGCTGCTTGGTGGTGGATTCGGACGGAAGTCGAAGCCCGACTACTGCGCGGAAGCGGCTGTGCTCTCGCAGAAGCTTGGCAAGCCGGTGAAGGTGATATGGACGCGTGAAGACGACATTCGCTTCGACTTCTACCACGCAACCGCCGCCGTGTATCACAAGGCAACAGTTGACGGTCGCGGTCGGCCCACTGCGTGGCTGCACCGGTCGGCCTTTCAGCCCATCGCGTCGACCTTCGACGGCAGCGCGCGGTACCCGCAAAGCTTCGAGCTCGATCTGGGGTTGACCGACTTGCCGTACGACGTGCCGAACATCCGTGCCGAAAACGGCCCCGCCGACGCGCACGTGCGCATCGGCTGGTTCCGCGCGGTCACGAACAACTTCCACGTCTTTGCCTCGGGCAGCTTCGCCGACGAGATGGCCAAGGCCGCCGGTCGCGACTCGCTCGAGTTCCTGCTCGAGATGCTCGGACCGGGCAAGGTGCTGGATCTCAAGGCGCAGGGTGTGGAGTACTCGAACTACGGCGCGCCGTACGACAAATACCCGATCGACACCCGCCGCTTACGCCGAGTGCTCGAGATTGCTGGTGAGCGATCGGGCTGGGCGAAGCAGAAATCGGGCGGCGGCAAAGGATTCGGCATTGCCGCGCATCGCAGCTTCAATACCTACGTGGCCTCGGTCGTCCAGGTCGAGATCGATGCACGAGGTCAGCTGCGGGTGCCGCGCATCGACCAGGTGGTCGACGCCGGCGTCATCGTCAATCCCGATCGCGTGCGATCGCAGATGGAGGGCGCGGCCGTGATGGCGGTGGGAATGGCGCGGACGGGCGAGATCACCGCTGCGAACGGCCGGATCCGTCAAAGCAACTTCCACGATTTCCAGGTGGCACGCATGAACGACGCGCCCTACCAGGTGAACGTGCATTTCGTGGATAGCAATGAGCTGCCGACGGGCGTCGGCGAGCCGGGCCTTCCGCCAGTGCTTCCGGCGTTGGGGAATGCGATCTTCGCCGCGACGGGGAAGCGCGTTCGGGATCTCCCGCTGTCGAAACAGAAGCTCGTGTAACGCGCGGGCTGAAGCCCGCGCTCTACGCTCGCGATGGTGAACGCGCGGGCAGAGTCCTTCGCTTTGCGGTCCTCGTAGAGCGGGGGCTTTAGCCCCCGCGTTACAATCCGCGAATCGTGGCCCCCAGTTCCGCCACGCCGCTCTTGAACAAGTCGAGGATGCGCCCGCTGTTGCGGAATTCCTCGAGGATGGCGGCGCGGCGACTCGTGCGCAAATCGCTGATCACGTAGGCCAGCGTCGTGGCCATCACCGTTCCCTCCTCGGTACCAGTGCCGGCAAAGCGTGCCTCGAAAGTTCTGAGCGTCGATTCGAACGACACTTCGTGCCAGCGCTGCACGCCGGCCTCAATGCGGAGAAAGTCGTTCAGGGCCGCCTCGTATCTCGCGTCCGGCGGCCGATGCCAGAACGTCACGTCCGACCCGAACTCTTTCACGTACTGCGGCAAGTACAGGTTTGCGCGCGCGGGCACCCGGTTCAGCATCGCCGGGTTGTATCGCTTGACCTCCGCCGGTGGAAGGCCGGTCCTCTGGGTGATCTCGGTCAGGAGAATGCTGCGTGGCGTCCGCATGGCGAAGATTTGCGCCTGAGGTTGTTCGGTCGTCAGCCTGGTCACGTTGACGAAGTTCCCGAACACCATTTCCGCGTATAGGGATGAACGCGGACCGTAGGTCCGGAACAGGTCGCGATAACGTTGAATCGAGATGCCTCGGAGGTGGGCCGCGAACTCGGAGCCCAGGAAATACTGTTCGCGCGTGTCGCTCCCGCCTAGTCGTTCGCCGTTGATGACGGTCCGTCCGACGTTCACACCGCCGGCGTGATGTTCTGAGAGGGCCGGAAGGTAGCTTCCGTACATCGTGGCGAGGATGGAGAGATAGGCGGCGCAGTACGGCGCCTGTGTGGTCTGGTTGTATGCCTCGAGTACGGCCGGCGAGAGCCGGTTCAAGAATGCCCAGTTCCGGCTGAGAAACTGGCAGAAACCCACCGCCCGCGCACGAGAGCGGGCTCGGCCGTCGAGGCCAGATTCGAGAATGGCCTGCGCCAACCCGACTTCCGCAGGCACGCCAAATCTCTCGTAGATTGCGCCCCACTCGCGCAGAAAGCTCCCGTAACGCTGGGCGTTCGGCATCAGGAACTGGCCTCGCGTGGGGTTATGCAAGAGGGGGCCGGCGGCCGGCTCCAGGAGACGAACCACCTGCTCGCGCCGGTCGTCGAGCCGCTTCGGCATTCGCTGGCCACTCAGAGCGCCGGCCAGCATGGGCTCCTTCCACGTCGCGTCTCGCAGCCAATCTCCGGACGTCGGAAAGATCACCAGCAGGCGTCCGTCCTTCGCGCTCCCAAACGCGATCCGCCCGTCGGGAATTGTGAAGATGTGCTGCCAGAAGGGATAGGCCGGCCGGAACGACGACAAGGCCGCCATGTCCGCATCCAGCCGCGCGCGGGAGAACTCACTGACCGTGAGCGCGACGGCCGGTACGGGTATCGCAGTGGCGTCAGTGCCCGATGGGGGATCCTGAGCGTGGAGTCCAGGGCCGGTCGTGACGATCGCGACGAGGCCAAGAATCAGAACGGTGTGTTTCATCACGGTTGGTCTGCTCACTGTTACGAATAGGACGAGCCGGTCGGCCTGTTCGTCTTATCGACCAAACGAGATGGAACTTCACCTCTTTTCACCTTTCGGCTTGGATCGGCGCATGGCGGGATAGGGCTCAGGGGTATGGACGTGGTCCTTCTTCTCCGAATCCAACTCAGCGGATCATAGATGGCGCGGAAAGAGCAGCGCAGTTAATATCGGCCCACCATGAAGACCAATCGCACGGCCGTTGCCACCATTGCCGCGCTGATGCTGCTGCCTTCGGTCACCGGAGCGCAGTGGTTGAACTACCCGACGCCAGGGATTCCGCGCCTGCCCGACGGCAAGCCGAATCTCTCCGCTCCCGCGCCGCGCGCCGCCGACGGCCGGCCGGACCTGTCTGGCCTCTGGGCGACGCCATGCCTCGAGTGCGGCGCCTCGGAGCGCCAGTTCTTCGATCTGGCGAAGGACTTGAAACCCGAAGAAGTCGAGATGACGCCATGGGCGGCTGCCATCGCAGCGCAACGCGAGAGCCGGGATCACATCGACGATCCCTTCGGCTACTGCCTTCCGCCGGGAGTGCCCCGAATCCACTTCGTCGTCGGCAGCTACCGAATCGTCTCGACGCCCGGTGTCACTGCGTTTCTGCACGAGACAGCCGTTGGCCTCATGTTCCGGCAAGTGTTCACCGACGGCCGGCCACTTCCCACGGTTACCGAGCCCACGTGGTTGGGCTATTCCGTTGGCCGGTGGGAGGGCGACACGTTCGTCGTTGAAACGACCGGGTTCAAGGATCGCGGGTGGCTCGATACACGCAAGGGACGCCCACACAGCGATGCCCTCCACGTCACCGAGCGGTTCCGCCGGAGGGACTTCGGTCACATCGATCTTGCGATCACCATCGACGACCCGAAGGCGTTTGTTCGACCGTGGACGGTCAGGACCGTTTTGACCTTTCTGGCAGACACCGAGTTGCTCGAAGCGTTTTGCGACAACCACGAAAAGACTCTTGAGCATCGGCGTATGACTCCGGCCCCGCCCGAGCCGCCGAGCGGGCCGCTTCCGGCGGGTCGCCGTTGATGCACAAGGAGCAGCCATGACCTCGATTCCGATGAATCGTCGAGAAATGATTGGGCGCCTGACGGCCACGACTCTCGGCATCGCCACTGCCATCCGGGGCGCCCGCCCGACCCTTTCGGCTCAGATTCCAACCGCCACACCGCCACTGCCCGATTCTCGATTCCCGCAGCCGCCAAGCTGGAAGAACGAGATGCGACAGCTCGCGCCGGGTGTGTTCGCGTACGTCCAGGCCGGCGGCCCGGGCGTGCTGGCCCAAGGCGTGTCGAACGCCGGTGTGATCGTGGGCGACGATCACGTGACCGTCATCGACGCCACGGGCTGGCCGTTGCATGCCAAGGCCCTCATCGCCGCCACCAAGAAGGCCGCGGGCGACAAGCCGATCCGCCGTCTGATCAACACGCATCATCACGGCGACCACGTCAACGGCAATCAGTTCTTCGGGCCGATTGAGATCATCAGTCATCCATATTGCCGCGACGAAGTGCGGAAGGCAGTCGCTGCCACGCCAGCAAAATGGGACAAGCGCGAGGGTTTTGCCGAGGGAACCGAGGAGCGCAGGCTCGTCCCTCCGACGACGACGTTCGATGGCACGACGATCTACCACTACGGAGATTCGCCGGTCGAGGTGAGGTTTGCTGGTCCCGCGCACACTTACGGCGACCTCATCGTCTACTTTCCGAAGTACAAGATTCTGTTCGCCAGCGATATCGCCTTCTACTACGTCGCGCCTTTTGCACACAACGCGCACGTCGGCAAGTGGCTCGAGACGATCGACCGAATCTTGAAGATGGACGTCGACACGATTGTGCCTGGGCACGGGCCAATCGGAGGCAAGAAGGAACTAGCCGAGATGGCGGAGTATTTCAGGACTCTCCAGCGCGAGGTCAAACCGAGATACGACGCCGGGATGTCGCCCGGCCGCGCAGCGGCTGAGATCAAGCTCGGCAAGTTCGACAACTGGATCGGACCGGAACGGATCATCATGAATACCGTCCGGCTGTACAACGAGCTCAGAGGGACGGGCGGTCCCGACTATGACATCGCGGGAACGTCAAAGGCGATTGAGGAGTACAACGCGATCGTGGCCTCGCGTACGGGCAGAAGGGGCTAGCACTGGGGAGTGGAGGAGATCGCCCCACTCCCCAGGATCAGGCCGGGGCGGGCGCTAGCCTACTTTCGCCGGGCGATATTGACTTCCGTGCACAGCGCCATGACGTCCAGGAACTTCTGATAGTTCGCCTGGCCAACCACGAACGGATTGGACTCGCCCTTCTTCCGCGATTGCAGCTTGTCCAGTTTGACCTGGATGGGATCCATCAGCGGGTGATTCTGAATCTCCACATCGACTTTGGCTTTCTTGGTTTCCGTTTTGAAGTGTTCCACTGACTTCAGGTACGTCTGAAGACCTTCGTCTGAAATGATGCCGGGCGTCAGGACTGTTCCGCCGTAGATAGCGGCCATGTGGGTCTTGCCGTTGTCTTTCACCGGAAGAATGTAGCCCATCGAACCTGGCGTGTGCCCGGGGATCGCCACTGGCATCACCTTGAGATCGCCAAGAACTATTGCTTGCCCTTCCGACACTACTTGGTCGTGCTTGGGCAACCCGACGGGCGGCCCGCCTTGCCGCCCACCGCGGCCGGGCGGAGGATTCTCCATCAGATTCCAATCCGCCGCTGAGATGTACACCTTGGACCCGTAGTGCTCCTGCATGTACGGCGATCCGCCGAAGTGGTCGGCGTGGCCGTGCCCGACGATGATGCTTTTGACCTGGGCCGGATCAAGACCGAGTTTCTGGAAGCCGGGTAAAAGAAGCGTGTCGACCTGGTTGGCACCGAGCGCATCGATCATGAGGAGCCCAGCTGAGGTCTGGATGACGAACGCAACAGTCCCGGCGTTGCCGATTGCGTAGACGTTGTCAAAGATCTTCGTTGGCGCAATCGGGGGGTCGTTCGGGCTGTTGGCGCGCGGCGCTTCACAGAAGAAGTGAGCTTCTTCAGCCCACATCGTGCCCGCGGTCTTCTTGGCCTTCTCGATGAGGGCCTTTACATCGGCCGAATCGGGCTTTGCCTCTGGCGCCTGCGCCTGCACGAGCCACGGTAGCGCTGCGAAGATCATCACGATTCGACCGAGCGTCTTCATTGGCATGTTCGCGTCCTTTCCTTCATTGCATCAGCACGACCCGTCATGCGCTGTGCGTCGTTCACTTCGCGCGGGCGCGCCGGGAGGCTGGGGCAGGCCCGGTGCTCGCGCGGATGACGAGCCGATGCGGTAGCGTGACCGATACGGGGGTCGTGGTGCTGCCGCTCAAGATTTCCAGTAACAGACGGACGGTGCGCTCGCCGATCTCCCGCATGGGCTGCGCGATCGTCGTCAACGGCGGATCAAGATACCGCGCAAAGCGAATGTCGTCGAATCCGACGATCGACAGCTCGCTCGGCACTCGCACCCCTCGCTCCTTGGCCGCCTCGATCACGCCTATGGCCATTTCGTCGTTGAAACAGAACGCCGCGGTCGGGCGATCGCGACGGCTGAGGAGTCGTTCCGCAGCCGCTTTGCCTGACTCGATCGAAAAGTCACCGTGCATCACCATGAATCCACTCTCGGCTTTGGCCTTCTTCGCGCGAGACGTGGCGCCACGCAGGCGATCGCGGCTTAGAGGACTAACGAGCGGCCCCGTGATGATACCGATGCGCTGGTGCCCGAGCCCGTACAAGTGGTCCATGGCATCGGAGGCGGCCTTCGCGTTGTCGATGTGCACACTGGGGATGCCAAGCTCAGGGTTGAACTCGCAGCCGTTGACCACCGGGGCGCGTCCGGCCATCGCCTGCACCAGGCTGGCTGCCTCCCTGGGCAGGCGGTGGCCGAGGAAAATGAGGCCGTCGGCCTCTTTCCTTTTCAAAATGGCTGCATAGCGTTCTTCGCGCTGCTCGTCGTGCTGCGTGTCGCCGAGCAACACCGCGTACCCCTCGCGATGCGCCGTTTCCTCAATGCCCTGCAGGATGAGGGCGAAGAACGGGTTCGAGATATCAGGGACGGTCACGAGGAGTTTGCCGGATCGAAGTGTGCGCAGGTTCTTGGCGGCGGAATTGGGCGTGTAACCGAGCTTCTCGACAGCCTGCATCACTTTGCGGCGCGTCTCCGGAGCCACGACATCCGGCCGGCTCAAGACTCTCGAGACCGTAGCCGTGGAGACCCCGGCGCGCTTGGCGACTTCGTAGATGTTGGACACGGCGGCGCGCCCATCATAGCGCGCTTGGTCGATAGGGCTTGCCTCTCCACCTGGCTTCTGCTAGCCTCTGCAACCGGTTACATCACACATGCAAGCGATTACATAGCCATGGTGATTCAGAGGCATCTGTGCCGGAGCCGCGAAGCGCCGGCTGGAAGGAGAGGAATATGCGTCCTGCTCGATTGTGCGCCTGCGTTGTCGCATTCGGTCTCCTGATTCACATCCCCGCCGTTGCCCAGGTGACGACGGCGGACATCGTCGGTCGCGTCACCGACACCTCGGGGGCCGTCCTCCCGGGCGCCACCGTCGCGATTACCAACGAGGGCACGGGTGACCTGCGAACCGCACCGACGAACGAGTCGGGCGACTACGTCTTCAACTTCTTGCCGATCGGCACGTACACGATCAAAGTGGAGCTCCAGGGGTTCAGTACGCAGGCGACGCGCGTGACGCTGTCGGCAGGCGATCGTGCGAGGTTCGACACCCGGCTCCAGCTTGGGCAGGTCGAGGAAAACATCACAGTGACGGCCCAGGTGTCGCTGGTTCAGACCGACAGCTCCACCGTCGGGACGCTGATCAACCTGAAAGAGGTGCAGGACCTGCCTGTGAACGGGCGCAACTTCATCCGGTTGATTCAAGGCGTGCCGGGCGCCAATGAAGGGCTGCCGAATTCATTGGCCAGCGGCACGCGGCCCGATGATCGGCGGCAGACGTCCGCCATCTCGATCAATGGCGCCGGTGACAACCAGAACAATCAGTTGATCGACGGCATGGATAACAACGAACGCGCGATTGGTACGATCGGCGTGAAGCCCTCGATCGACGCGATCGCCGAGATCAAGGTTCAGACGAGCAACTACACAGCCGAGGCCGGACGCACAGCGGGCGGCGTGGTGAACATCATCACGAAGTCGGGGACCAACGCCCTGCGTGGCTCGGCCTTCGAGTTCGCGCGCAGCGACAAGTTCGACGCACGCAACTTCTTCTCGGTGACAAAGCCGCTACTCAAACAGCACCAATTCGGCGGCAGCATCGGGGGTCCGCTCAAGACCGACCGCACGTTCTTCTTCGCCGACTACGAGGGGTTTCGCCAGCGGCAGGGTGTCACGAACCTGATCACCGTCCCGACCGTGAGGATGCGGGCCGGTGATTTTTCAGAATTGTCGACGCCGATCTTCGATCCGCTGACAGGCCCCGGCGTCCGCACGGCCTTCCCGGGTAATCAGATTCCCACGAGCCGCATGGATCCGATTGCGCTGAAGATTCTGGGGCTCTACCCGCAGCCGACCAGTGGCGGTCTGGCGAACAATTACGCCAGCACGACGCTGCGCACGCAGAATAGCTCGACGGCGGACGTACGCATCGACCATCGCTTCAACGGTGACAACGCTGTGTTTGTCCGATACTCGTACAACGACGTCGACACGTTCACCCCGTCTGCGTGTCCCGCGCTCGACAACGGGGTCGAGCCCGGATGCGGCGGCGGTCTGGCCTTCCCAGGACCAAATATTACGAAGGCGCACGGGACGCAGGCGAACTACGTCCGCATCTTCAGCCCCTCCCTGATCGCAGAGTTCAAGGGCGGATACCTGAAGTCCGACATCCAGTCGCTCCCTCTGAACTTCGGCAGAAATCTGGCACAGGAGTTCGGCATCCCGGGGGTGAACTTCGACGAGATCACCTCTGGGTTGCCACAGCTGAATGTGACCGGGTTCGCCGCGCTCGGTGACGCCTCGTTCATTCCGCTGATTCAAATCGACAACACCTGGCAGGTGAACGGCACTGTGACCAAGACGCGCGGCGCACACAACATCAAGATGGGAGCCGCGTTCATCGCGCGACAATTCACGGTGTTCCAGAGCGCGACGCCCAAGGGGAGTTTCACGTTCAACTCGCAGCTCACCGACAGCGGCGCAGGCGTGGGAGGGAACGCGGCGGCATCGCTACTACTAGGCTATCCTTCGACCGTCGCTCGCTCGCACTCGTTGATCTATCCCTACTACCACACCAACGAGCCGAGCGCGTTTGTTCAGGACGACTGGCGTGCGACCTCATCGCTGACGGTGAATTTGGGTGTTCGGTACGACGTCTTCACGCCGTATATGGAGGAGGGCGACCAGTTGTCGAACTTTGACCCCGCGACGGCCAAGCTCCTCGTCGCTGGACGGGACGGCGTGTCGAAAACGGCGGGGGTCAAGACCGACTACAGCAACGTGGCGCCGCGTCTCGGCTTCTCGGCCACGCTTCCCCACTCGATCGTCGCCCGCGGAGGCTACGGCATCGCATTCTTCCCTGGCAACCAGCAGTCGGGGTCGTTGATGAAGAACGCGCCGTTCGTGTCGTCCTTCGGCCCGAACATCAGTAACGGCACGACGGGCGGCGGGCTGCCGTCGCTGGCGCTCGCGAGCGGCGTCCCCCCGCCGGCGGCGACCGACTACGTGAACCCGGCGGGCGCGATCGTATCGGTTGCGCTCGACTTCAGGTCCACTCGCGTGCAGCAGTACAACCTGATTATCGAGAAGGAGTTCGCCGGCAGCGTGGTGAGCGCTGGGTACATCGGATCGCGCGGCGATCACGCGGCGCAGGCAGGGGGAGCCGCGGGGCCGGACATTAATCTCGCGCCTGTGGGTCCCGGTCTGGTGCAAGCCCGTCGCCCCTATGCGGCGATCTTGCCGAATGTCGCCGGGATTCAAATGCTGCAAAGCACCTTCAACTCGTACTACAACGCGATGCAGTTGGTCTTCCAGCGCCGGTATCGCGGAGGCTTCTCCTTCAACTCCAACTACACCCTGGCTCACAACGAGTGGACGGGCGCGGCGCCTTGGGACGTCAGCCGGATCGAGCGCTACGACGCCGACAACGACATCCGCCACCGCGTGGCGTTCCTCGTCAACTACGAGCTCCCGTTTGCGCAGTCGATGACCGGCGCGGCCGGACAGATCCTGGGCGGGTGGCAGGTGAACGCGATTGTGTCCTGGCAGTCGGGTCTGCCATTCAACATCACCAACGCCGCCGCGCGCACCAATACGGGCGGAGCGGATCGCCCGAACCAGGTCGGCAATCCGGAGCTGAGCAACCCCACGATCACCAAGTGGTTTGACACTGCCGCCTTCGTGGCCCAGCCGGTGAACACGATCGGCGACACTGTGGTCGAGCGCAATTCGCTCCACGGTCCGAACCAGCGCCGGCTCGACCTCTCGTTCTTCAAGAACGTGACGCTCAAAGGAAGCGCGCGACTCCAGCTCCGCGTCGAAGGGTATAACGTGCTGAACACTGCCAACTTCAGCAACCCGAACGGCCAGCTCGGGAACGCGGCGTTCGGCACCATCAGCAGTACCACCGGCACACCTCGGCAGATGCAGTTTGCCGCGAAGCTGCTGTTCTAAATGGCCAATGTCCGGGGTGGCATAGCTCCCCTTTGCGGGCACCGTGCCGTTCTTGCGTCCACTGCCATGTACGGTACGCTTTGGTTGCCTTACGAACCGGCGTCTGTCTGAGGTGAAATGCGTTACACACGGGCAATCTCTGCGGCCATCGCTCTGTTTGTGGGAACGTTGACCGCTGGGGCACAGCAGCCTCAGAACACTGCGTCAGGTCCGGAACAGACCCCTCGGCCCGCCGCACCGCAGGGTGGTGACACGCCGACTTTCGGCGTCGTCGCCTACCCACGGCGCCCGCTTGGAGACCCCGTTGCAATCGAGCGGGGCAAGGCGTTGTACGGTGCCAACTGCACGTTCTGTCATGGCGCCGACGTACGTGGTGGTGATGGCGGTGGACCGAATCTTCTTCGGTCGACTACGGTCCTCGACGACCAGAGAGGCGAACTGCTCGCACCGATCGTTCTCGGTGGACGAGGCACGATGCCGAAGTTTCAGTTGACAGATGCTCAAGTGGCCGATATCGCCGAGTTCCTTCACAGTTTCAGGGTCAGTAGCCGGTCCGAGCCGTCCACGATCGACATTGTCGTTGGCGACCCGAAGAAGGGCGAGATGTACGTCGCCGAGGTGTGCGCGCCCTGCCACACGACGGCCACGTTGAAGACGTTTGCCACGAAGCTGAGCGATCCGAAGGTGCTGCAGCAAATGTGGCTGATGCCGGGCAGTGGCGGGCGAGGCGCCCCGCCGCCGATTCCGGCACCGCCGATGACCGTGACAGTCACGCTGCCGTCGGGTGCGAAAGTCCACGGCACACTCAATCGCATCGATGATTTCGTTGTGACGTTGACGGAAGCGGATGGAACACCTCGCACCTTCCGCACCGTCGGAACGTCGATCAAAGTCGAGATTCAGGATCCACTGGCGCCGCACAAGGAGCTCCTGCGGACCTACGCGGACGCCGACATCCACAACGTGACTGCCTACCTTGCGTCGCTCAGATGAGGATCATGAAGACGCTGCTCACGCTCGTCGCTCTGTGCTCGGCCACGATCCTGATCGCAGCGCAAGGTGTCGATCGCGCCGCGTTGCACAAGTCCCTCGGTGCGGCCTGGCCAACCTACTCGGGCGACTACTCGGGTAAGAGGTACAGCTCGCTCGCGCAGATCAATCAATCAAATGTGAAGAACTTGACGCTGGCGTGGACGCGGCGACTCGCCAACGGGCCAGGGCCCGGCGGTCCGCCACAACCGGGCGCGCCGCCAATCATCGTCGGCGGCGAGGGTAATGTCACCGCTGGCGGTGCGACGATCATCAAAGGCTCGATTCTGCAGGTCGATGGTGTGCTCTACGTCACCACGCCTGACAACACATGGGCGCTTGCCGCGCAGGACGGCCATGAGCTCTGGCACTACTTCTGGAAGACGAAGGGCGGCACCCACATCGGGAACCGCGGCGTCGGGATGTGGGGGACGTATCTCTACTTCGTCACGCCAGACAACTACCTGATTTCTCTGGACGCGATGACGGGCAAGGAGCGCTGGCACAAGGAGCTAGCCAGCTTCCAGCAGCAGTACTTCCACACGATGGCGCCCATCGTGATCGACAACCACGTGCTCGTGGGATCGGGCAACGATCTCGACATGCCCGGGTTCCTTCAGTCGTTCGACCCGGAAAGCGGAGCGCTCCAGTGGAAGTGGTTTGCAACGCCCCAGAAGGCCGGCGATCCCGGTCTCGAGACGTGGAAGGATCTCGACGCCGCCATTCACGGAGGCGGCCATCCTTGGGTGCCAGGCTCGTACGATCCTGAGACGCGACTCTACATCATGGGGACGGGGAACCCGACCCCTGCATACACGTCCGCGGCCCGCGGCTTCGGCGACAACCTGTATACATGCGCGCTCGTCGCCGTTCACGTGGACACCGGCAAGATGGCGTGGTACTACCAGACGTCGCCGCACGACACGCACGACTGGGATTCGTCACAGACACCTGTGCTGGTCGATGGGCAATTCGGCGGCCGCCAGAGAAAGATGGTCCTGACGGCCGCCCGCAACGGGTACTTCTTCGTGGTCGATCGGGTGACCGGCGAGCACCTGCTCACGAGCAAGTTCTCGGACTCGGCGAATTGGGCGACGGGGCTCAACGCCAAAGGGCAGCCGGTCAGGAATCCATCAAAGGACCATCACATCGGCGGCGCGCTCGTGTCGTCAGCCAACCAGGGGGCGGCCAACTGGCCGCCTCCGGCCTTCAGTCCCGACACCGGACTCTTCTACGCGCCAACGGCCGATACGTACGCGATGTACTACCTGACCGAGCCTGATCCGCGTGGGGCGCTGGGCCTGGGCGGCAAGGACGAGCGCCCAGTGGGCACGGCGGGAAGCTATCTCACGGCCCTTGACTACAAGACCGGAAAGACGGTGTGGAGGCATAAGTATCGAACGAACCTGCAACACTGGTCTCGGTACCGGCCTGCTCACGACGGCCGGCCGTCTGCTGTTTGCGGGTGATGTTTCGGGAAACGTCGTCGCCTACGATCCGGCCAACGGCAACACGCTCTGGCATGCGCAACTTGGGCAGGTGACGACCAACGCGCCGGAGACGTACATGGTGGATGGCAAGCAACACGTGCTCGTGGCGGCTGGGGACTCACTCTATGCATTCGCGCTCTACTAGGGCCAGGAAGCACACGGAGAAGCAGCCACGGAGAACACAAAGATTCGCCAGGCATATAAGCTCACGGAGAATTCCTTCGTGATCTCCGTGATCTCCGTGGCTGATCTAGCTTCGTGAACTTCGTGGCCGAGGAACAACAGATGTATACCCGACGCGAATTCGCCCAACTGACGCTCGCCGGTCTCGCACTCCCTCGCCTCGCCGCGGCAGGCGGCATCGACTCTCGCATGGCCGGAGTCAGACTAGGCGCGCAGTCCTACAGCTTCCGCGATCTTCCTCGCGAACCCGGAGGCGACGCGGTGAACGCCGTCATCAAGGCGTTCACTGAGGTCGGTCTCGGTGACTGCGAGCTGTGGTCGCCGCAGGTGGAGCCGCAGTTCGGTCCGGCGACTGGTCGCGGAACGCCGACCACGCCAGAGGCGCAGCGCGCTCGCGAAAAGGCGCGCGCCGATCTTCTGAATTGGCGCCTTCAAACGCCACTCGATCACTTTCGCGGCATCAAGAAGAAGTTCGATGCGGCCGGCATCGCGATCTACGCATACAACTACAGCTTCAACGACACGTTTTCCGACTCGGAGATCGAACGCGGATTCGAGATGGCACGCGCCCTAGGAGCAGAGATCATCACGGCGTCCACGACGCTCGCCGTTGCGAAGCGGGTCGCGCCGTTCGCCGAGAAGCACCAGATGGTCGTGGCCGTGCACAACCACTCGAACACGTCGGACCCGAACGAGTTCGCCACGCCAGAGAGCTTCGCGGCCGCGATGAAGCTGTCGAAGTACTTCAACGTCAACCTCGACATCGGCCACTTCACCGCCGCCAACTACGATGCGGTTGCGTACATCCGCGAGCACCACGAACGCATCACGAACCTGCACGTGAAGGATCGAAAGAAGAATCAAGGCGACAACGTGCCGTGGGGCCAGGGCGAGACGCCGATTCGCGAAGCGCTCCAGCTCCTCAAAGCCGAGCGGTGGCCGATTCGCGCACACATCGAGTACCAGTACCGAGGCGCGGGTACTTCCGTGGACGAGGTCAAGAAGTGTTACGCGTTCGCGAAGCAGGCGTTGGCGTGATTCTGGTGCGCCTGTCGCGTCGGAGGGTTCGTTGATGCAGCGCGTTGGTATGGGCCTGGTCGGCCCTGGTTTCGTCGGCGCGCATCACATCGATGCTGTCCGGCGGCTAGGTTTCGTCGACGTCGTGGCGATTGCCGACGTTGATGAGACGCTCGCAAGGCAAAAGGCTGACGAGCTCGGTGTCCCCAAGGCATACGGAAGCTTCGAGGCCCTGGCTGCGGATCCGTCGGTCCACGTCGTTCACAACACAACGCCCAATTTCCTCCACGGGCCGGTGATTCGCGCGGCTCTCGCGCACGGCAAGCACATCGTCTCGGAGAAGCCCCTCGCCTCGTCCGCCGAGGAGGCTAGAGCCTTGTGGATGGCCGCGCGCGACGCCGATGTCGTGCACGCCGTCACGTTCAATTACCGCGGCAATCCGATGGTGCAACAGGCTCGCAGCATGGTGGCTGCGGGCGAACTGGGTGCGGTGCACTTCGTGCACGGCGCCTATTTGCAGGACTGGCTGCTCAAGCCGACGGATTTTTCATGGCGGCTCGAACCGGACAAAGGCGGTGCCAGCTCCGCCTTCGCTGACATCGGGTCCCACTGGTGCGATCTCGTCCAGCACGTCGTCGGCCGGCCGATCGATGCGGTGTTGGCGGATCTGACGACAGTCGTTGGCACGCGGTACAAGCCGGTCGAGACGCGGCAGGCGTTCGCAGTCGAAGACGATTCACACGGGGAACCGTTTCGCGTGCGCAGCGAGGATCTGGGCAGCATTCTCATTCGCTTCGCCGGCGGAGTGAAGGGCGCAGTCTCTGTTGGTCAAGTGTGTGCTGGGCACAAGAACGACCTATGGTTCGAAGTGAACGGCGCTTCGGCGTCGGTCAGATGGCGGCAGGAGCAGCAGAATGATCTGTGGATTGGGCAGCGCGATGCCCCGAACGCCACGATGATGAAGGATCCATCCCTCTTAGCAACGGGTGCACGCCCATACGCCCATCTGCCGGCGGGCCACCAGGAAGGATGGCCTGATGCCTTCTTCAACACTCTCAGGGATGTGTACGCGGCTGTGACCGACCGTGCTGCCGCAGGGCGGTCACGCCCGCCCGCGTTCGCCACATTCGAAGACGGCTACCGGGTTGCGTGTCTCGTCGATGCGGTTCTCGAGAGCCATCGGCGCGGCAGCGCGTGGGTGAATGTGCATTCTCCCGCCATGGCCGGGAGTGCCCGATGAAGCTTGGTGTCTTCACGCCTGTCTTCGGCAAGTTGACGACCAAGGAGATGTTGGCCAAGGTTCAGTCACTCCGCCACGTGGAGGCGATCGAGCTCGGAACAGGATCATGGCCGGGACGCGATCACCTCGACGACCTCGACGAGATGATCGAAGGCGAGTGCCGGGCAACGACGTTCCGCACGATGGTCGAAGACGCGGGGCTGACCATCAGTGCGTTGTCCTGCCATGGCAACCCGCTGCATCCGGTTCGAACGCTGGCTCAACGCGACGATGAAGTGTTCAGAAAGACCGTGCGGCTCGCCGAAAGAATGCACGTGCCCGTTGTCGTGACGTTCTCAGGATGCCCCGGAGACTCGGACGCCGCCATGCATCCGAATTGGGTCACCACCGCGTGGCCTCCGGAGTTCCTCGAAGTGCTCGACTGGCAGTGGGAAGCGAAGGCGATTCCGTATTGGTCCGAGGCCGCGCGCTTTGCCGCCGACCACGGCGTGAAGGTGGCGCTCGAGCCTCATCCGGGTTTCCTCGTCTACAACGTCGAGACGGCGCTGAGACTTCGCGCCGCCGCGGGCGCGAGCGTGGGCGTCAATTTCGACCCGAGCCATCTCTTCTGGCAAGGCGTCGACATTCCGACCGCGATTCGCGCGCTGGGTGAAGCGATCGTTCACGTGCACGCCAAGGATCTTGCCTTCGATCGTCAGAACACCGCGACTAACGGCGTGATCGACGCAAAGAGCTACCGACGATTGACCGAGCGCTCCTGGCTGTTCCGCAGTGTGGGGTGGGGACACGACGAGCTCGTCTGGAAGGGGATCGTCAGCGCACTGCGTCTGGTTGGCTACGACTACGTGATGAGCATTGAACATGAAGACGCGCTGGCGTCAGTGGACGATGGTCTGCGCGCTGCCGTCGAGATGTTGTCGCGCGCCATCCTCAGCGAGCCGCCCGCCGAGGCGTGGTGGACCTAGCTGGTCCTTAGTGCTCGGTGCTTGGTGCCTGGTCCGTGCTTGGTCCTTGGTCCGAACTTGGTCCTTCGTCCGTGCTTGGTGCCTGGTCTGGTCGTGGTCCTTGGTCAGGCGCTGACTAGCACCGCGTGCGAAGAACGGACTTCGCACCAGGCACCAGGGACGGACCAAGCACCAAGGACGGACGAAGCACAAAGGACCAAGCACTAAGTACCAGAAAGGTTCTCATGACCTCCCGCCTGTTTCCCGCCAGCTGCGTCGCCCTGATCGCCACCGCGATGTCGTTCGCGATTCGGGGCGACATCATGGGTGATTTCGAACGTGTGTTCGGACTGAGCGCCACCGACGTGGGGTGGATTGCCGGCGCCGCGTTCTGGGGGTTCGGGCTCTCGATGGCGCTCGGCGGGCCGCTCTGCGACGCCCTGGGGATGAAAACGCTTGCGCGCCTGGCCGCTGTCGGTCACATCGGTGGGACGCTGCTCACCATTTTCGCCTCGAATTTCGCGATGCTCTTCACCGCGACGCTCGTCATCGGCATCGCGAACGGGCTCGTGGAAGCGTTTGTGAACCCCTTGATCGCCACGCTGTATCCCCAAGACAAGACGTCACGGTTGGTGGCGTTACACGCGTGGTTTCCGGGCGGCATCGTCATCGGGGGACTCATTGCGTTTGCGTTCACGCAGCTAGGGCTCGGATGGCAAGCCAAGATGCTCCTGCTCGTGATTCCGTCGGTGATATACACGGTGATGTTCGCGAGGGTCACGTTCCCAAAAACCGAGAGCGCCGCGGCCGGTGTGTCGTTCGGCGGGATGTTCGCGGAAGTTGGGAGGCCGCTGTTCCTGTTGATCTGGGTGTGCATGTGGCTGACCGCGGCCACCGAGCTTGGTCCGGGGCAGTGGTACGCCAACATCTTCAATGAAGTGATGCAGAGCGGAACCCAAGCCGGCATCATCCTGCTAGTGTGGGTGAACGGCATCATGTACGCGATGCGCCACTTCTTCGGCCACATCCCGCATCGAGTGTCCCCGACGCTTTTGATTGTCGTCACCGCGCCCATCTCCGCGCTCGGACTGTACCTATTCGGCCAGACGAGTGACGGCGCCGATGTGGTTTTTCGCGGCAGCGCTGCTGGCCGTTGGCACGGCATTCTGGTGGCCGACAATGCTCGGGATGACGTCGGAGCGATTCCCTCGTGGTGGCGCGCTGGTACTGGCCATCATTGGCGCGTCCGGCTCGATCTCGACCGCACTCTCGGGGCCTGTGATGGGATGGATCAACGACACCTATGGTGCGCGCGCGGTGCTGCCGATGTGGGCGGTCCTCCCAGCGGCGCTGACCGTGATCTTCCTGCTCATCTACTTGAGCGACCGCGCCAAAGGCGGCTACCGGGTAGAGCGGATTCAGTACAGTCAGTAGCCAGCGTCTCGATTCCCGTTCTGGCGGCGAATGTCTGGTTGTCTCGTCGTTGCAGGCTTCTCGAGGGGTTACGGCGAGACGATTTGCAGCGACGGGAAATACGTGCGATACCGCTTTGAGTCTCGTGTAAGAAGCGTAAGGCCCGCGATCGCGGCGTGCGCGCCAATGTAGAAGTCCGGTAATGGAGACCGGCGGCCACCGCCTCGACGTCTGTACTTTACAAAGCATTGGCCAGCCAGAAAGGCCGCTTCCCAAGGCAATGGCAGGCGTCGGTAGTAGTCCCCCGGCAGCGCTTCGTCCAGTTCTTCGATTCGTTCGAAGCGGGCGGAGACTTCGGCATAGATGATCGGGTTGATGAGCAGGAGTCCTGAGCCCGCGGCCTCAGCCAGGTTCGACGACGACCAATCCAACCACTCGTCGTCCTCAGTAAGGACGTCCAGAATCACGTTGCTATCGACGAGAGTGCCGTGCACGCTACCCTCGCGTGAGCTTCATAATCTCGTCGGTCGTGATCCGGCGCGTGCCCCGGCCGCGCATGTGATCGATCAAAGCGCGTCCCCGGTCGGGCCTACGGGGCGCCACCGCCTTCTTTACCCGGACCGCATCTCGATCGATCTCGAACTCCACTTCGGTGTTTGGCAGCAGACCCAGCTTCTCGCGAATCTCCATCGGAATAGTGACTTGCCCCTTACTGGTCATCCGCATTGGGTAATACTCCTACTAGTAAGAGTAATACCGCTCCCGCGCCGCATCAAGTCAAGGTGCGCGCCACAATCAGCAATGTGGCCAACTCCCGGAGCCGTCCCGGAAGCTAGACCAGCCGAAACACAGGAAAATAGGGTCGTTTGTGAACGATCTTACCTTGGCGGGCCCAACCGGTGGAGCGTACTATTACAGTGGATGTTTAGGCGGACGTGTTTCTCAACGATCTTGTCGCTCTGGTTGGCATCGACTGCGTGGACCGTTTCGCAAGCCGCGGCGCCGCAGTCTCCTGGTCCGAGCGTTACACCCGCGTCGGCGACAGACTTCCGTCCTGTCCTCAACCAGTACTGCGTCACGTGCCATAACGAACGTCTGAAGACGGCGGGGTTGGTGCTTGAAGGTGCGAGCCTTCCCGAGGTCGCCGCACCCAACGCTGAGGTCTGGGAAAAGGTGCTTCGCAAGGTTCAGGCGAACATGATGCCCCCGCCGGGCATGCCGAGACCCGATGGCGCGACGCGGCGAGCGCTGGTCTCCTTCCTCGAGACCACGCTCGATCGTGCCGCGGCGGTGGCGCCCAATCCGGGCCGTCCGCTCGTCCATCGGCTCAATCGAGCCGAATACGCGAACGCGATTCGTGATCTGCTGGCACTCGATGTCGACGTGACGTCCCTGCTGCCACCCGACGATTCGAGCTCCGGCTTCGACAACATCGCGGACGTGCTGGGCGTCTCCCCGGTGCTCCTCGAAAGTTATCTCACTGCCGGAGAACGGATCGGCGCTCTGGCGATTGGCGATCCAAAGACGCCGCCGATGGGCGAGGTCTATCGCATTCGCCAGGACGCCTCGCAAGACCGCCATGTGGAAGGGCTTCCGCTCGGGACGGTGGGTGGAATGCTGGTTAAGACCACGCTTCCCCTCGACGGCGAGTACCAGTTCCAGGTCAGGCTGTTCCGAACGAACCTCGGGACGATGCGCGGGCTGGAATATCCCCATCAGCTCGAGATCACCGTCGACGACGAGCGAGTGCATATCGCCTCGTTCGGCGGCAACGCGGAGATCGCGCGGTCGAGCGACAACCCGACGACAACGGGAGACGAGATCGACGGGCGGTTTACGGCACGCGTGCCGATCAAAGCAGGCCCGCACAAGATCGGCGTGGCCTTCCTCGAGAAGACGCACGCCCTGAACGCTCGCCGCTTGCAGTCGTACGTGCGAAGCTCGTCAGACACAATCGATTTCTCCGGTTACCCGCACATCGACGAGTTCATGGTCACGGGGCCGTTCAAGCCGACCGGCGTAGGGGAAACGCCGAGCCGACGGAAGATCTTTGTGTGCCGTCCTTCCGCTGCTGCGGAGGAGAACGCATGCGCGCGTCGGATCCTCTCGACGCTGGCGCGTCGTGCCTACCGTGGCGATGTGGTCAACGCCGACCTGCAGGTTCTCATGGAGTTCTACGAGGCCGGCCGCCAGGAGGGTGGAAGCTTCGATACGGGTATCGATCTAGCGCTCCGTCGCATACTTGCGAGCCCGAAATTCGTGTTCCGCGTGGAGCGCGATCCGTCCAGCATCGCGCCCGGGACGGTGTACCGCCTGAGCGATCTCGAGTTGGCCTCACGGCTCTCGTTTTTTCTGTGGAGCAGCATCCCGGACGATCAGCTGCTCGATCTGGCGAGCCAAGGCAAGTTGAAGACGCCCGCTATCCTCGAGCAGCAGGTACGGCGAATGCTGACCGACGAGAAATCACAGGCGCTCGTCGAGAATTTTGTCGGCCAGTGGCTGCATCTGCGCAACCTACGAAACAAACTGCCCAACTCGCACGCGTTCCCGGACTTCGACGACAACCTGCGTGTGTACATGCAGACCGAGATGGAGCTGTTTGTCGGCTCGATCATTCGTGAGGACCGCAACGTCCTCGACCTCATGACGGCCGACTACACGTTCGTCAACGAGCGGCTTGCGAAGCATTACGGGATACCGAACATCTATGGCAGCCACTTCCGGCGCGTCACCCTCACGGACGAAGCGCGGAAGGGCTTGCTCGGCAAGGGTGCCGTCTTGATGGTGACATCGCATGCGCACCGCACGTCACCGGTTTTGCGTGGCAAGTGGATCCTCGAGAACGTCATGGGCACGCCACCGCCACCTCCCCCGGACGTCGTACCTCCATTCGAAGAAGACACACAGGCACAGAAGCCGAAGTCCGTGCGAGAGCGGATGGAGCAGCATCGCAAGAATCCAAGCTGCGCGTCATGTCACCGGCTCATCGACCCGGCGGGCCTGGCTCTGGAGAACTTCGATGCCGTCGGTGCGTGGCGCACGCGCGATGGCGGCACTCGCGGCAGCGATGTCGATGCCTCTGGTCAGCTGGTCGACGGTACCCAGATCAACGGTGTCGTCGAGCTCCGGCAGGCGTTGACCCGGGAGCCTCAGACCTTCGTCAGGACGATGACCGAGAAGCTTCTGATCTACGGATTGGGACGGGGGCTGACGGCGTCGGACATGGCCGTGGTTCGCGGCATCGCTCATGGCGCCGCGGGCGACAACTATCGTTTCTCCTCGCTCGTCGCGGGCATCGTCAAGAGCGCGCCATTCCAGATGCGACTCAAGGCGCCCGACAGCGAGAGTGTGCGGGGAACACGGACGTCATCAAACTGAGAGGGATAGGAGCATGGGGATGTTCATCACCAAGTCGTCGCTTTCGCGCCGGACAATGTTGCGCGGTCTCGGCGCCACTATGGCGCTGCCGTTTCTCGACGCGATGGTCCCGGCCATGACGGCGATCGCCAAGACGGCGGCGGCTCCGACCCGCAGGTTCGGGGCGGTGTTCGTTCCGATGGGTGAGCGGCCCAGCCACTGGACGCCGGCCACCACAGGGAACAACTTCGAGTTCAGCCCGATTCTCAAGCCGATCGAGTCGTTCCGCGACTCAGTGACTGTCGTTTCCAACATCGATCGACCGTTGCAGGGCACTCACGCGGTAAGTACCGGCACATGGCTCACGGGAAGCGCGCCGAAGCGCACCGAGGCGGAAGACTTCATCGCAGGCACCTCGCTCGATCAGATCCTGGCGGGCCAGATCGGCCGCGACACCGTGTTCCCGTCGTTCGAGATCGGGACCGAGGATTTCACCGGGTACGTGGGCGCCTGCGACGTCGGATACAGCTGCGCGTACATGAACACGCTCTCCTGGAAGACGCCGACCACGCCGATGCCGATTGAGACGAATCCGCGCGTGGTGTTCGAACGGATGTTCGGCAGGCCAGGCTCGGCGTCCGATCGCGTCGCGCGCATGCGGCAGAACCGCAGCATTCTGGACTCGGTCAGGAAAGACGTCGTCGATCTCGAGCGCGGCCTAGGGACGCGCGACCGCGTCAGGCTCGATCAGTATCTCGAGCACGTTCGAGAAATCGAGCAGCGCATCCAGCGTGCCGAGCGTCAGGCGACGACGGAGCTGACCGTGCCGTTGGCTCCCGTCGGAATTCCGGACACGTTCGAAGAGCATGCTGGCGTGATGTTCGACCTGATGGCGTTGGCGTTCGAGGCCGACATCACGCGCGTCTTCACGTTCATGCTCAACAGGGAAGCCAGCCAACTCGTGTTCCCGAACCTGGGCTTCAACGAACCGTGGCACCACGTCTCGCACCACGGGAATGAGCCAGAGAAACTCGCACTGCTCGTAAAGCTGAACACCTGGCAAATCAGCCTGTTTGGCAAGTTCCTCACGCGGCTGCAATCGACGCCGGACGGCGACGGCCGTCTCTTGGATCACTCGGTGCTCCTGTGGGGCAGCGGTATGAGCGACAGCAACACGCACTCGCCACTGGACGTGCCCTACCTCATGGTCGGGAAAGGAGCGGGCCTCTTCACGGGCAACCGGCACGTTGTCGCGCCGAAAGGGACGCAGCTGGCCGATGTGATGCTGACCGTCGCGCAGAAGTACGGGGCAGAGATCGACCGCTTCGGCGTCAGCTCGAAGCCGTTTGACCTGTGAAAGGCAACGAAGATCACGAAGAGAATCTCAGTGACCTTCGTGCTCTCTGTGGCTGAGACCTTGTGGCGCTTCGTAGCCGTTTGAGAGGGAATCTGCGTGCAGAGGAAGCTTGTGCGAATCGTATGTCTGGTCTTGGTGGCCCTCGTAGCTGGTCTCGAGGCGGCGGACAGGTCCAATCCGCTCGTCGAGGCCGTGAAGCGCGGGAACCGCGATGAGGTACGCGCGCTCATCCAGCAACGGGCCGATGTGAACGTGCCGGATCCTGACGGTACGACGGCGCTTCACTGGGCCGTCCGGGCCAACGACGAAGAGATGGTGGCGTTGCTTCTTCGTGCGCGCGCCAACGTCAAAGCAAGCAACCGCTACGGACTGCAGCCGATCATGCTGGCCGCGACCAACGGCAACGCGACGATGCTCGATCGGCTGTTGAAGGCTGGCGCGGACCCGAACACGGCGAACTCCGAAGGGGAGACCGTGATCATGACCGCGGCGCGCACTGGAAGAGTCGATGCGCTGAAGGTGCTGGCGGCACGAGGCGCGAACGTGAACGCGCGCGAGAATTGGTTCGGTGAAACGGCGATAATGTGGGCGGCGTCAGAGAACCACGCGGGTGCCGTGCGAGCTCTCGTCGAGTTGGGTGCGGAGAAGAATGCGAGGTCGAGCGTCCTCGACGCACCCGTGTTGGAGTTCCCGCGCAGCGGCGGGCCAAATTCACCGTTTCCGCGAGGAGGCTGGACGCCGTTGATGTTCGCGGCGCGGGAGGGTTCGGTCGACGCGGCACGTGCGCTGGCCGATCTGGGCGCCGACCTCAATGCCGTCGCGCTGCCCGAGACAGACGTGCCTCTCAATGAGGAGGAGGCCAAGAGCGCCGAAAAAGGCATTGGGACCACAGCGCTGGTCTTCGCGATCATCAACGCGCACTACGACCTTGCGGCGATGTTGCTCGAGAAGGGCGCCGATCCAAACATCACTGACCTCAGCGGGACGGCGGCGCTGTACGCCGCAGTCGACATGAACAGCCTGCAGTGGGTGCAGGGGAGGCCGGCGCCGATCCTCACCGACACCCTGGACGGTGGGGATATCGTCAAGCGGCTTCTCCAGCGCGGCGCCAATCCGAACGCCAAGCTGAAGAGCCGCCCGCTGAAGAGGCATCACGACGCTGGCTCGACACTGAACTTCGGGCAGGGCACCACGCCGCTCTTTCGCGCCGCGCGCACCAACGACGTCGCCGTCATGAAACTGCTGCTCGACGCAGGCGCGGACCCGTTCGTCACGCTTCCAGATCGCACGACCGTCCTGATGACGGCGGCCGGCCAGGGTTACGGCGGTCTTCGCGGCGAGGGCATTCGAATCGTCATCCCGACAGAAGAGGGTGCGATCGGCGCGCTCACTCTGCTGCTTGACCGCGGTCTGGACGTCAACGCATTCAATTCCCTCGGCAACACCGCGCTTCACGCTGCCGTTGGACGCGGAGACAGCGTCGTGAAGTTTCTCGTCGATCGCGGCGCCACACCGAATTTCAAGAACAAAGCCGGCCTCGCACCGCTCGACTTGGCGCTCGGCGCGGGTGGGCGTGGTGGTCGAGGCGGCGTGGTGCGTGAAAGTACCGCGGCGCTGCTTCGACAGTTGATGGACGCGAAGCCGACGAGCTCGCAGCCGCGACAGTAGACACTCCCGGGGGGACGTATGGACAGGCGTGTCAGTGTGACGGTTGGTGTGTTTGCCGCGGCGTTGGTCGGATTCTCGGTCGCGACGGTTTCGGGTCAGGCGCAGCCGGCTGGGCCGAAATCGACTTACTCGCCGCCGAAGACGCCGTGGGGGGATCCCGACCTCCAGGGCATCTGGCCGGGAACGGACATGGTGGGCGTTCCGTTCGAGCGGCCCGCCCAATTCGGCAACCGCCTGTTCCTGACGGAGGAGGAGTTCAAGGCTCGAGAGGCTCAAGCGGCAAAGCAGGAGCAGCTCGACGTGTTGGAGTTCGACCTCGAGAAGCCGCCGGCCGAGATCGTCGCGCTGGGCGACGTGGGCGGAGTCACCTCGCCACCGCCGCATTGGCTCGAGCGCGGAGTGCCGTCGAGACAATCGTCGCTCATCGTGGAGCCGGCGAACGGCCGCATGCCGACAATGACGCCCGATGGCACGGCTCGGCAGAAAAACACCGGCGGTACGTATACGAAGCAGACGGGTTGGAATAGTGCCGGCGAGCTCGGGCCGGTACGACCGCTGCATTTCGCGTGGTGTCGTCGGGTCGATGATGCCGGTCGTGTACAACAACGGCAACGAGATTATTCAGTCGCCAGGCTACGTGGCCTTTCGCAACGAGATGATCCATGAGACACGAATCATCCCGCTCGACCCATTCGACAAGCTCAGGGTCGACGGTGAGCGGCGTCGAACCGTCGACGACCGCGCTCCACTCCCCTCGAACGTGAAATCCTACATGGGTGTCTCACGAGGCCATTGGGAGGGCAACACGCTCGTGGTGCGTACCACGAACCTCAACGGCAAGACGGGTATGCAGGGCAATGGCATGATGCTGATGCCGAGTGACTCGCTCGAGCTCGTCGAGCGCTTCACACCGACGGCTGCACACGTCCTCCAGTACGAGGTCACCGTCAACGACTCGAAGACATGGACGCAGCCGTGGAAAGTGTCGTTCCCGCTCAAGCGCGACGCCGGGTATCAGATCTTCGAGTACGCGTGCCACGAAGGGAACAATGCGATGAGAAACATACTCTCGGGCTCGCGAGCAGACGAGCGCAAGTAAGCAACTTTTCCACTTTCCACTTACTTTTCCACTTCTCTACTTCTTCACTTTTCCACTTTCTGTGAGTCCCGGCAGGAAGCGGCGGTGCTCGACCCGGAGCGCCGTCATGTCCTGCGGCAGGATGCGAAGCTGGTTCGTGATGCGGTGGATTTCTGTTTCCTCCGCCATCGAAATCACGTCGTCTGTCGACGCAACCGAAAACAAGCAACGCGCGAGCGCAACCTTCTGCTCGTAGCTCGCGGCCTCCGAAAACTCCTGCGCCACGATGAAGTCGGCCGTGCCACCGAACAACAAATTGCTCGCTTTGGCGAGACCCACAACCATCGTCGCCTGATCGGACGTGAGCTGCGCTTCCGTCATCACCAGCGCTTCCATGGCGAGTGTTTCTTCAGCGCTGACCTGGCGATCCGCATGTGCGACACGGCCCAGAAGATAGGCGAAGCGGGCGAGGTAGCGTGCGCGCTCGGGGTCGAGGCGCTCGAGCGTTTCCACCAGCTCTCGCAGCGGCGTCGGTTCCGTTGTCTCGGCATGCTCCAGTCCGAGCCATCCTCGCAATGCTTTCAAAGGCATATGCGCTCATGATACTCAAGGCTCGGCCCCTGTGGCCCGATGCTCGAGGACACGTGGATTGGATATGACCTCTGATATCGCGGTGTTGCTGGTGCGGGAACTCGAAGGCTTTCAACGCGAGTTGGCGCTGTTTCCTGACGATGAGAGCGTGTGGCGTGCGTGCAAGGGTGTGACGAACCCTGCCGGCAACCTGGCGCTTCATGTTGCCGGCAACGTCCGGCACTTCATCGGTACGGTGCTCGGCTCGACCGGATACGTGAGAAACCGGGAGGCCGAGCTCACTGTCCGTTCCGGCGAACGGCGCGAGGTGATCGCCCAACTGGCGGATGCGATTCGGACCGTGGAAGATGTGCTGCCGCGCCTGTCCGAGGCGCAGCTCGATGCCGTGTTCTCACACCCGGGCCTGCCTCCGAGTCTGAGCACGCGGCGCTTTCTGTTGCATCTGTGCGTGCACGCCGGCTATCACCTTGGACAAGCAGGCTACTTGCGGCGGGTTCTGACCGCCGACACGCGCACTAGCGGCGCCTTGGCCCTGCCACCTCTCTCATCGATGAACGATGAGCGATGATCGATGATGGAATCGATCATCCGTTCATCGCTCATTCGTTCATCGATGATTTATTGTGGCTTCCGTGTTGGCGTGTACTGCACCGATTGCACGAGGAGCGGTTCGTCGTTCTCGACCTTCACGACGTGATCGATTTCCACTTTGAGCGGCCGCGCCGAGTCGATTCTGAGCGGCCGGGCGGCGGTGACTTCAGCTGCAAGCGGCTCGATGGACTCTCGTGCCGCGACGGGCACCTGCTTGAAGCTGCCGACCACTGCGACCGGCAGGAAACCCGCGTCCGTACTGCTCAGGTCGATGCCGCGGATGATCACGGGGGTCGCCGCGGGCTGAGTTTGCGCGGAGACCGGTGGCGCGCCGGCCTGGGTGGCAAGCCAGAGCAGTTCGACGGCGATGACGGTGAGCACGATTTTGACGTAGCGATCTGCATACATGGTTGTCACCTTTGACAAGAGGGTAGAGAGCGAATGAATTGTACGATCTCGCGCCGGCTGGCGCCGCAACGCCATCGTCCACCGCTGAGGCCGTGCTAGGATTCGCCGAGAGGAAGCGACGTGAGCGACGACACAAAGACCTGCCCAATCTGCGGTGAAACCATCAAGGCTGCGGCAATCAAATGCCGGTTTTGTAATACCGACCTCGTCGCACATCAGAGCGCCAAGGAAGCGGAGGTCGAGCGCCAGTTGTTTACTGGAAACCCAGCCCCGATCTACAGCCTGGGCCAGTGGGTCGTCGTCGTCATTACGCTCGGGATTGCCTACCTCGTCTACTGGGTCAAGAGCATTTCCACCACCTACACGTTTACGACGCAACGGGTGCAGATCGAGCGAGGACTGTTCTCGAAGATCAAAGACAACGTCGAACTCTTTCGCATTGATTCCTTCGACATTCACAAGCCGTTCGGCATGCGGTTGCTTGGCCACGCGTTGTTGCACCTGAGGTCGTCGGACGCGAGCTCGCCCACGGTGATGATCTATGGCATTCCCGATCTCGAGTCCCTCGCCGATACACTCCGTGAATGCTCCTTGAGGGAACGCACGAGGAGACGTGTCACGACGCTGGTGCAGGCCTGAGCAGGCTCATGGCTTAAGACTCAAGGCTCAAGCGACCATTGGATGAATTGAGCTCTTGGCATCTCCGTTGACCCTTAAGCCCCGAGCCCTAAGCCCTAAGCCCTGAGCCCTAAGCCCTGAGCCATTAGCCCCAATGAACCCCGCGCCGGAGCACCTCTACACTGACCGCCTTGTCCTGCGACGCCCACGTGCCAGCGACGCTGAAGCGGTCTTCACCCGCTTTGCCGCCGACCGAGAGGTCACCCGTTACATGAGTTGGCCCACTCATCGCTCGCTCGAAGATACCCGCGCGTTCCTCGCGTTTAGCGACGCCGAGTGGAACCGCTGGCCTGCCGGGCCGTACCTCATCGTCGACAGGCGCGATCTCACTCTTCTTGGAAGCACCGGTTTCACTTTCGAAACGTCGTACCGAGCCGCCACTGGCTACATCCTCGCGCATGAAGTGTGGGGTAGGGGCTATGCGACTGAGGCGCTGCAGGCGATGGTCAACCTGGCACCGTCGCTTGGCGTGCGGCGCCTTCAAGCGCTGTGTCATGCCGAGCACCAGGCGTCCTGGCGTGTCCTCGAGAAATGTGGGTTCGAACGAGAAGGGACCCTTCGCCGCTTTTGCGAGTTCCCGAACGTGAATCCTGTCGAGCCGAGCGACGTCTTCTGTTACGCGATTGTGTTGTAAATAGGCGAGAGTCACAGGAGATCGGCGCCGCTGATGGAGCCCGTACTGGAACTGACAAACGCGACCGTGATCCGGGGTCGTGCGCGCGTGATCGATTCCCTATCGCTTCGGGTTCTTCCCGGCGAGCACACTGCCATCCTGGGACCAAACGGCGCGGGCAAAACGTCGCTCATTCGTGTGCTGACGCTGGAGGACCGTCCACGCGCGCCTGAGAACGGTGTGCCGCCGCTTCGCTGGTTTGGACGCGATCGGTGGGACATCACGGCGCTCCGGTCGCGTCTTGGCGTGGTCACCGGGGAGCTAGACGCGAGCTTTGGTCTGGAGACGTCCGGCGGACGAGTGTCAGGGCTCGACGCGGCGATTTCGGGCTTGCTTGGAAGCCATGGCGTCTTTTCGCATCACGACGTGACGGAGGGCATGCGCGATCAGGGACGCGCCGCGCTCGCGCGCGTTGAGGCGCCGCACCTCGGGGCAAAGCCGCTCAACGAAATGTCGGCGGGCGAGCGCCGACGCGTGCTGATTGCGCGGGCGCTGGTGACGAAGCCAGACGCGCTCTTGCTTGACGAGCCCACCACCGGTTTGGATTTCGTGGCCCGCCATCGCTTCATGGAGACCGTTCGCCGGCTCGCGCGTGAGGGCACGACGGTGATCCTGGTCACGCATCACATCGACGAAGTCATTCCCGAAACGCGTCGTGTCGTGCTCCTGAGTGGGGGCCGGCTCGCCTTCGAAGGGCCGCCGGAGGCCGGGCTTACGCGAGAACGTCTCAGCGAGGTCTTTGGCGCGCCGCTCGTCGTCGAACGAAGCGGTGGTTATCATCACCTGCGGCTGGACGAGTAGCGAACGGAGCAAATCGACCTCCGTTCCTCCGTTGCTCCGTGTGGTTCCGTGTGCTCCGTCCCCTCCGTTTCATCCGTTTCCCCCGCCCTCGTGAAACTGCGTTAGAACATGGCTATTGGATTGAGGGGCGAACCAGTGCCGTTCGGTATCGGCAGAGGTGCCAGCGTCAGCATGAACTCCCATCGGTTGCGTGCGGCCGCTGCCTCGGCGAGCGCGTCGAAGTCGGCTCGATCGATCAGGTGAACGCCAAGGATCGTGAGAACGAAATCGTGGACCGCCGTTCGAGGCAGGTCGCCGGGCGGCTGCGGGACGTATCCGGGCGTTTCCCATCCGAGGAGCGCTATGTCCCGTTTCTTCAGCCACGGAATCACTGACACATCAAGCCCGGCTGCTCCTTCATCGATTGGCCACGCGCCAAGCTTTGCCCTTCTCGTCCAGCGGCCCCACCGGAGCAGCAGCGCGTCTCCGGGGCCAACCCTCACACCGGACTTCTTCTCCCAGGCCTCGAGGTCCTCGGGGAAGATACGCGTCCCCGGCTCCAGGTAGGGCACGCCCTTCAACCGGGGAATGTCGTACAACACGCCTCTCGTCACGACACCGCGCTTCATCGTCAGAATCGAGTTCTTCGCTGCGCCGCCCTTAAGCGTTACCAAACTGGAAACGGGGTAGCCGTTCCACATCTTGCCGCCGAAGAATCGGTGGGCGAACGAGTCGAGGTGCGTCGTGCCGGCGCCGTGGATGCACGGGAACCCAACGCGATCGGTGGCGCCTGCCTCATTCGCCGTAACCATCGCCCACTCGACCGGGCAGGGGACATCGACGTCCTTCTGAGTGAACGCAGACGACGCCAGCGAGATGGTGACTCCGTCCCTGACCAAGTCCGCCGCCGCCTTTCGCTTGGCGTCCGTAATCAGGTTCAGCGTTCCCATCTCGTCGTCTTTTCCCCAGCGCCCCCAGTTCGTCAGCTCCGTCTGCCAGCGGTCATATACGGCTTGAGAGACGAGCGGCCGAGACTGCGCCCCAAGGGGAGCCGTTCCGCTCGTGAAAGCAGCGACCAGGGCCACGATGACGACACTCGTCCACGCGATCGTTCGCAACTTCATCGCTCCTCCCTCAACTGACGCATAGAGGCAGATTCGATCGTCAACGTTTCAGTCCAGTTCAAGCCACGGAGATCACGAAGATTTCGCCACAAAGGCCACGAAGATCACGAAGGTCTTCAGCCACGAACGCCACAACGAGCCAGGAGTTTCTTGATCTTTGTGATCTCCGTGTCCTCTGTGGCTGAAATCTCGTGATCTTCGTGGCTACCGGGCAACGGGATACCAATCCGGCAACCGTAGGTCGATCGGCTCGCCCTTGAGAGCGTCTTTGAACGTCTGCAAGCTCTGAGCGACAGTCATTCCGGCGGGAAGCCAATTCGCCGGGGGATTCGCCTTCGTCAATTGCGCGGGGGTACCTTGGTCGTAGTGATACACGTACACGGCCTTCGGCTTGAGTTTCTTCACGCAGTCGGCGGCCGCGGCCGGCGCCATGCGGCCAGGCGGGATGTTCATCGGCATGAACGCGATGTCGACGTTCTTGAGGGCCAGAACCTCCGGCACGCATTCGGTCACTCCCGCAAGCAGAATCCGCTTGCCACCAATCGTGAGGAGATAGCCGTTGGCCTCGCCTTTCGGGTGGGCAGGATCCCCGGGCGTCAGGTCGTACGCGGCAATCGACTCGATGCGCACGCCGGCGGCCGTGGTCGAGGCGCCATTCGCGAGCACGATGCCATCGGGGATCTTTGACTTTCCGCTGGCGGGCATCACAACGGGTGCCGACGGTTTTCGAAGACGCTTGATCGCCACAGGATCGAGATGGTGCACGGGGTCATCGCTGATGAGGATCAGATCCGCGGGCTTCGCTTTCGAGAGATCGGCGGCGCTCCACGGGTCCACCTGAATCACGACACCAGCATGTTCCACCTGAACACTCGAATGAAGGAACGTCGTGATTTCGATGTCGCCGCCGCTTGCGGCCGGGAACCGGTCGCTTGCAACCAGGGATGCGCCGGCGACGAGCGTCGCGGCTATCACGCCGGCAAGAGTACGCATGACGTCACTGTCCTTTCGCCAACTCGTCGTAGAAGCCGCTCGAGGCGTTACGCACGAAGAGTGTCTCGGGGCCCAAGCCCCATCCGAGGTCGTCGGTCTTCAGCTTCGACAGGTATTGATCTTTGGGCACGCCTTGCTTGATGAGCTCGCGCGTTCGTGTCTGTAACGTCTGCATCCGCTCCTTGAAACGCTGCAGGTCGGCCTTTGTGGCGAGAGGGCCATGGCCGGGGACGACCGCATCGAAATCGAACTTGAGAATGTTGTCGAGCGTCGGCACCCAACCGAGCGTGGTGCCGCCACTGGGGTAGTCAATAGTCGGCACACGGTTCAGCACGACGAACAGATCTCCGGTCGCCATCACCCGCAGATCGGGAAAGTAGACGATGGTGTCGCCGTTGGTGTGGCCGCGTCCGACGTAGTGGAGCTGCACTTCGGCGCCCCCGAGGTGGATCGCCGCTTCGGTCGTATAGGTGATGGGCGGCGGCCCTGGCTGCGGGTTGGCTCCGGTCATAGCGGCGCGCGCGTTCTTGTGACCGAAGATGAGCGCGTGCCGCATGAACTTGGCGTTCCCGCCCGTGTGGTCGCCGTGATGATGGGTGCTGATGACGTACTTCACCGGCTGGTCGGTGACGCTCTTGATGAGTGCGATGATCTGGTCGTAGTTCTGGTCGAACATGTCGTCCACCAGAATCACGCCCTCGTTTGTCACACGGACAGCGAGGGTGTTGGCCCCTGGGTTGAGGATGGCGTAGAGCCCGGGTTTGACCTGCTCGATCGTGAGCTGCGCAGGAGGCGCACCTCCCTGACGGCCCTGCCCGCCCGCGCGGGAGCCCTGACCTTCACGGCCCTGGCCGATTGCCGCGACTGCCGCAGCCAGCAGCACAATACTGGTCAGAATCAGCTTTCTCGTCACTCTGTGTGCCTCCTCGACGCGTCGAATTCTACCCGACCTGAAGACCCAGAAACCTCTTGCGCGCTGTTCCTGGACGACTTACGTTACGGCGGTACACCTGTCTGGAGGGCTGATGGTGAAGCGTGGGCTGGTCTGGCTCGTCGGCGGCTTGGCGGTGCTGTCTGCCTCTGGCGGCTCGCTCGGGGCGGGAGCGGTCGCGGACCGGCCGGTCCAGAAGGACCGGCCCTACACCCAGATCACCCCAGGCGCCGCGTCAGCGTCGGTCGCCTCATCAGACCAAGCCCTCATCAATCAGTACTGCGTCGGCTGTCACAACGACAAAGTCAAGACCGCTGGGCTCGCGCTCGAGTCGATGGATCCCGCCCGCGTCGGCGACCACGCCGAGGCGTGGGAGAAGGTCGTGAGGAAGCTGCGTGGCCGCATGATGCCTCCTATCGGGCGTCCGCGGCCGGACGAGGCTGCCTACAACTCGCTGGTGTCATCTCTCGAGACGTCGCTCGATCGATCGGCCGCCGCCAATCCCAACCCGGGCCGAACCGATACGTTTCGTCGTCTCAGTCGCACCGAATACCAGAATGCGATCCGTGACCTCCTTGCGCTCGATGTGGACGTGTCCGCGCTCCTCCCCAAAGACGATGTGAGCCATGGTTTCGACAACGTTGGTGTCGGAGAACTGTCTCCAACGCTCCTGGAGCGATATCTGGCGGCTGCGCAAAAGGTTAGCCGTCTGGCGGTAGGGAGCCCATTGCCATCGCCGGCGAGTCACGTGGTTGTGCTGCCAGCCGACCTCACGCAAGAGGACCATCTCGAGGGCTTGCCGTTCGGCACCCGGGGCGGAACGGTCGTTCACTATACCTTTCCACTCGAGGGCGCATACGAGATCCAGATTCGCCTGTCGCGCGATCGCAATGAAAACGTCGAAGGGCTCACGGAAGAGAGCCAGATCGAGCTGACGCTTGATGGAACGCGGTTACAGCTGTTCACCGTCAAGCCGAACAGAAACGTGAGCGGCGCTTACTACGCCGATGAAGCGGTCGACAAGGACTTGAAGATGCGGGTTCCCGTTCAGGCCGGGCCTCACGAGGTTGCAGTCACGTTCCCGCGACGCACGTTTGCGTTGCCGGAAACGGAGCGGCAACCCCACAAGGCGCACTTCAACATGGACCGGCATCCGCGGATTCAGCCGGCCGTGTACTCGGTCTCAATTACCGGGCCGTTTGAGGCGGGCAAGGCGACGGACACGCCAAGCCGCGGCCGAATCTTCGTGTGCGCGCCCGCGACTCTTGGACTAGCTCAGGGTCGTCCCGAGCCTAGTCGAGGGCCCAGGGCCTCGGAGGACGAGGCGTGCGCCAGGAATATCGTGTCGACGTTGGCGCGCCGCGCGTATAGACGGCCCGTCACTGAAGCGGACCTGCAGGTTCCACTCAGGTTCTACAAAGAAGCCAGAGCCGAGCAGGGATTCGAGGCCGGCATCGAGATGGCGCTTCGGGCCATTCTGGCCAGCACACAGTTTCTCTTCCGCATCGAGCGGGATCCGCGCAACGTTGCGCCGAATGCCGCCTATCGCGTCAGCGATGTCGAGTTGGCCTCCCGCTTGTCGTTTTTCCTCTGGAGCAGCATTCCCGACGAGGAGTTGCTTGGCCTTGCCACGGGCGGAAAGCTCACACAGCGGGCCGTGCTGGAACAGCAGGTGCGGCGAATGCTGGCCGACCCTCGCGCGGAAGCGCTGGTCACGAACTTTGCCTCCCAGTGGTTGTACCTGCGTAATCTGGCAGTCCAGAGTCCTGATGCGCGAATGTTCCCGGACTTCGACGACAACCTGCGTCAGTCCTTCCGTCGAGAAACCGAGCTGTTCTTCGACAGCATCGTCAAGGAAGACCGAAACGTTCTCGACCTGCTTCGAGCCAACTACACGTTCGTCAACGAGCGGCTGGCCAAGCATTACGGCATTCCCAACGTGTACGGCAGCCGCTTTCGTCGCGTGACGTTGGCAAGCGACAGCGTGCGTGGAGGTCTCCTCGGTCAAGGCAGCATCCTTACGGTGACCTCGTACGCGAACCGGACCTCGCCCGTGCTTCGCGGCAAGTGGGTCCTCGAGAACATTCTTGGAACGCCGCCCCCCTCGCCGCCAGCCAACGTGCCCCCGCTGCCGGATTCGAGCGGGGGAGGCAAAGCTCTTTCGATGCGCGAGCGAATGGTCCAACACCGCGCGAGCCCGGCCTGCTCCGGCTGCCATCAGCTGATGGACCCTGCGGGCTTGTCCATGGAGAACTTCGACGCCATCGGCCGCTGGCGCACGCGCAGCGAGGCGGGCACGGTCGTCGACTCGTCGGGAGGACTGCCTGACGGATCCATGTTCGTGGGGATGACTGGCCTCCGTGGCGCCTTGCTGCATCGTTCTGATCTGTTTGTCAGTACCGTCACCGAGAAGCTGATGACCTACGCATTGGGCCGCGGGCTCGAGTACTACGATGCGCCGGCCGTGCGAGAGATTGCGCGCGACGCACGAAGCAATGACTACCGGTTCTCGTCGCTGGTTCTTGGTGTTGTTCAGAGCGCTCCGTTTAGGATGAGGAGAGCGCAGGAGAAGTAGCCACAGAGTTCACGAAGGATTAGCCACGGAGAAGACGGGGAACACGGAGCTTCTTCTTCTTTTTCTTTGTGATCTCCGTGACCTCCGTGACCTCCGTGGCCAACTCCGTGGCCTCCGTGGTCGGTGAAGGTGAGGATGGCTTCTATGTTCATTTCGAAGATAGCGCTGCCCCGGCGGACGTTCCTGCGTGGCATGGGCGCCGCTTTGGGTCTGCCGCTGCTCGACTCGATGGTGCCGGCCTTGTCTGCGCTGCAGCAGACTGCGGCCAGCCCGGTCCGCCGGTTGGGTTTTGTCTACATCCCTATGGGGATGAATGCGGCTGCGTGGACTCCAACGGGCGAGGGCAGCATCACGGAACTCTCGCCGTCGCTCGCGTCGCTGATGCCGTTTCTCGACTCGGTGACCGTGCTTACCAATCTCGAGCTTCGGAATGCATACACGACAGGCAACCACGCCTCGTCCAATTGCGCGTTTCTCAGTTGCTCTCGCGCGAAAAGGACAGAGGGCAGCGACTACGAGTTGGGGACAACGGTCGATCAGATAGCCGCGAAAGCCATTGGGAGAGATACACCTATTCCGTCGCTCGAGGTCGGTACTGACCTGATCGCGCAAGTTGGAAACTGTGACAACGGCTATGCGTGCGCCTACCAGAACAATCTGTCCTGGTCATCGCCAACGACGCCGTTGCCGACCGAGGCGGACCCGCGCGTTGTTTTCGAGCGCCTATTCGGCGACGGTGGAAGCGCCGATCGACGGCGAGCCGAGTTGCGCAAGAGTGGCAGCATCCTCGACTGGATGACTGCAGACATGGCTCGGCTTCGGCGGGAGCTGGGCCCAACCGATCGAACGAGACTCGGGCAGTATCTCGAGTCGGTTCGTGAAGTCGAGCGCCGGATTCAAAGAGCCGAGCAGCAAAGCCATGCGGCTGTGTTGCCGGACCTCGATCGGCCGGCCACCGTGCCCGCGGTGTGGGAAGACCATGTGAAGCTGATGTTCGATCTGCAGGTGCTGGCCCTGCAGGCTGACACGACGCGGGTGATTACCTTTCAGCTGGCCCGCGAAACGAGCACGCGAACCTACCCTCACATCGGCGTGCCCGAGCCGCACCATCCCGTGTCGCACCACACGAACGATCCGGAGAAGCTCGCGAAACTCGCGAAGATCAACCAGCATCATGTGTCGCTGTTTGCCTACCTTGTGGAGAGGCTCCAAGCGACACCGGACGGCGACGGCTCGCTCCTGGATCACTCGATGTACCTGTTGGGAAGCGGGATGGGGAACCCCGACGTCCACAATCACACCAACCTCCCGATCGTCGTCGCAGGCGGCAGGGGCAGCAAGTTCAAGGGAGGGCGGCACATCAAATACGCGGAGCCAACGCCTTTGGCGAACCTGCACCTGGCCTTGCTCGACAAGGTCGGCGTTCACCTCGACAGTTTCGTGGACAGCAGCGGCAGAGTCTCGGAGCTGCAACCGCTCAATGTCTAAAGTCGTGTCCGCCGTACTCGTGGGGGCCGGCTTTAGCCTCGTACGTGCCGTGCTCGTGGGGGCCGGCTTTAGCCGGCCCTGGATCGCGGTACGCGCCATCGCGCTGATGTTGACGTTCGGCGTCGGTACTGCTCACGCAGAGGTGCGGCTCGTGGACGCGGTCAAAGCCGGAGACAAGGTCGCCGTCCGCACGTTGCTTGATCAGCGCGTTGACGTAAATGCCCAGCAGGCCGACGGCACAACCGTCCTCCATTGGGCGGTGAACAGAGACGACACAGAAATCGTGCAGTTGCTGATTCGCGCCGGCGCAAATGTCAGGGCGGTGAATCGTTACGGCGCCACGCCGCTCTGGCTTGCGAGCGTGAACGGGAATGCTGCCACTATGGGCATGTTGCTCGAAGCCGGCGCCGATGCCAACACGATGTCGTCTCAGGGCGAGACGGCGCTCATGGCTGCCTCGCGCACAGGCCGAGTTGATGCCGTGCAGGTGCTGCTTGCACGCGGCGCGGATGTGAACGCCAAAGAAGGCTGGCACGGGCAGACGGCGCTGATGTGGGCGGCGGCTGAAGGCCACGCCGCCGTCATTCGGTCGCTCGTTGCTCGTGGGGCCGACCTCAAAGCGCGTTCGAACGGAGGGTTCACGCCGCTCCTGTTTGCGGCTCGCGAGGGTCAGATAGACGCTGTGCAGTCGCTACTCGGTGCGGGAGCGGATCTCAACGAGTCGTTGCCAGTGAGGGCGCGTCCCGGCGCGAGCTCTGGTCCGGCACCGGCCGCGTCGAAAGAACCGGAGGTCGGTCTCAACGCGTTCTTGCTCGCCGCCGGAAACGCGCACTACGAGCTCGCCGCCTGGCTGCTGGATCGAGGGGCGGATCCCAACGCCGCCCCGCAGGGATACACGGCCCTGCATCAGGTCACGTGGGTGCGAAAGGCCGGCATTTCGGGCAGCAACGACCCAGCTCCCGAAGGGTCCGGCGACATGGACAGCCTCGAGTTTGTCAGAAAGCTCGTGGCGAAAGGAGCAATGCTGAACGCTCGTGTGACGAAGAAGCCCAACATGGGCGTCACCACACTCAATTCGATTGGGGCAACACCGTTTCTGCTTGCGGCCAGAACGGCTGACGCGGATCTCATGCGCCTGCTCGCCGAGCTCGGCGCCGACCCACTCCTGCGGAACGATGACGACACGACGCCGCTTATGGTGGCTGCCGGTGTGGGGACCAACGCTCCGGGAGAGGATCCGGGAACGGAGCCGGAAGTGCTCGAAGCCGTCAGAGTGGCGTTGGCGCTCGGCAACGATCTGAACGCTGTGGATAAGAACGGCGAGACGGCCATGCACGGCGCCGCATACAAGCACGTGCCGTCGGTCGTGCGTTTTCTCGCCGAGCAGGGGGCCAGGATCGACGTCTGGAATCAGCAGAACAAGGTTGGCTGGACACCGCTGAAGATTGCCGAAGGCGTTCAGCGCGGCATGAACATCGTCAGTTCGCCCGCGACCGCCGCGGCGATCAGGGAGATTCTAAAGTTCTAGAGTTCTAAGGTTCTAACGTTCTATTGTTCTGGTTCCGCAGTTCGAACCATGAGAACCAGAACATTGGAACTCTAGAACTCTCGAACTTTAGAACCCTCGAACTATCGAACGCTGATCGTGATCGGAATCCTCGTCGTCATCGCTCGGTCGCTAGCCGTGACGACCAATTGGTAGGCACCTGGTTCAGCAAATCGAGCCGTGGTCACCGCCTGCCCGTTGGTCACGGGGATCGGCTCCGTCGTCTCGAAGGTCACCTTCGCCGGGCCGCCGTACTGCATCCAGCTCAATGTCAGGGCGGGGCGCGCCGTGTTCGTCGACGAGTTCACCTGCGCGCCGAATTGATTGGTGCTCGTCGGCCGAGGAGCCGGTGCTGACCGCGGCTTCGGCAACCCATCGTCGGTGACCGTCGCGGTCAGCGTGACGGGGCTCCCAGCGACGGGCGTACCGATCTGGGCCACCGTGATCGATGGGGGTTTGTTCGGATCGCTGAGGCCGGGATCGAATCCGCCATTTGTGATTACGACCCGTTCGGTGATCTCCTGCTGTGGCAGCAGGCTGCCGTAGCCGCGTTCAGTGCGTCCGTTGGCCGTGATCGTCCAGACGACCTCTCGCTTTCCGAAATTTGCCGGCACGCGTACGCGGTAAACGAATCTTTGCCGTCGCGGCAGGAAGTAGGTCGGTTGGCCGCTGTCTGGCCCACCGAGCTCGACGGTGTTGTCTGGACCTGCCGGAATGGCGAGCTCCTGTCGCCAGTTCCGATTGAAGTACCCGAACACCATGTCGAACGTCCCGTCGGCGTTCCTGATCCAGCCTTCGAAATACGGAACGACGCTCTGGCCCGAATTGAAATGAATGTTCGAGAGCTCGGTCGGGAGCTTTGCGGGCGGACCTTGCGCCTGCGCACCTACTCGAGCGGCAAGCGCACTGGCTGCGAATAGCAAGGCGACGACGGAGATGCGCCGTGTGCTCACGGCTTGGCGCGACGCGCGGTCACTCGCCGCGCGAAATCATCTTCCTCGAGATACGTGAGCGTGACCCATGCGAAGCTCATCTCGTCGATCGACCGCTGCCCGTAACCCACCCAGTTCTTCGGATTTGGATTCCAGCGGTTCGCCGCCGTGTTGTCGTGCCAGGAGATTACGTGGAGGATCGTCCCGGCGGGCAGCAGCGGCGCCACATCATCCGCGTACGGATACGTAATGTGCCATCCGAATTGGTAGTTGCTGACGCAGGAGATCGTTTCGACGCGCGCCGCACCCGGGCGAGCGGAATCTGCGCGGAGGTCGGGGTAGATCGCTTCGATGCACTGAGCCTTGCCGCGGTTGTGCATATGAGGTTGGAACGACGCCAGAAGCGCGGGCTTCGACATGCGGAAGTAGCCGTCGTGGCGCGAGAGCTGTCCGGAGGGGATATCCAGATCGTTGGCGTCTCCCATGTGCTGCGTGAACGCGACATAGGTCGGCACACGCCCCTTCGGAAAGACCTTCAGCCCGAGCTTGACGGAGACAGGAGTTTCTTCACCGCGCGGATTGAGGTGCAGGTTGAAGTTGATCTTCGTCCCGGCCTTGATGAGCCGCCCTGAGTCGGGCGGAAAAATATCGCCGTTCTTGCCGAGCGCGTACTCGCTGAGGAACAGCCCGACCGGATCCTCTTCCGGATCCTCGACGAGATTCGTCGTGAAGTGATGGACGACCTTGAAGCTTCTCGGATCATTCGGCTTGGCCTCAACCGCCATGACGTACATGTCTTCCTTGAATCCGGGATCGACCAGCACGTCCACGATGTTGTCGGGACCGTCCTGCCGAAGGATGTAGGGTTTGTCCATCGTCACCACGATGTCGGGCTTGCCGATGAACCACGAATCGAGGTCGCTGAACTGACGAGGCTGCGGCATGTCGGCCGGGTTGCCCATCGGCGCCCCGGCGTCCACCCACGCCGCGACGGTGGCGATCTCGGCGTCGGTCAACGACGGGTCATCCTTGAACTTCGTGATCCCGATGTTCCGGTCGATGTGCCACGGCGGCATCTCGCGCGCGACGACCTTCTGCTTGATGGACCTCGCCCACGGGCGCGCCTCCTGGTATGTCAACAGCGACATCGGCGCAATCGAGCCAGGACGATGACATGTCTGACAGTTGCGCTGAAGGATGGGCGCGACGTCCTTGGTAAACGTCACTTGAGCCGGGCGATCCGAAATTGCCTGCCCGACCGCCCGACCAGCCGGCTGCGTTGAACTCTGCTGACCTTCGACCGTGGCGACCATCGTCGCGGCAATCAGGGCCGCCGAAAGCAGGAGGGCGGTGACGGTGGTGCGCGCTTTCCAGGCGGGATTCATCATGACCTCCTCAAGAGGACCGGACGGCGCAGTGACGGCGCGCAGAAAGAGCGCGTCGGCTGAATACTGAGCCGCCCGGTCGCCGATGTCAATGACCCTGCGGATTCGGACGTTCCGCGAGATTTCAGCAGGATCTGTGGAGCGGAGGCTGTAGAGCGGGGGCTTTAGCCCCCGCGCCACCCTCGCGTAAGATTCCTACATGATCAAGATCCGCAAGAGCGAGGAGCGGGGGCATGCCGACCGCGGCTGGCTGAACTCCCACCACACGTTTTCGTTCGGGACTTACCAGGATCCTGCGCACATGGGCTTTCGCTCCCTGCGCGTGATGAACGAGGATCGCATTGCGGCCGGCAAGGGGTTTGGCCCGCATGCCCACCGCGACATGGAGATCATCACGTACGTGATGGAAGGCCATCTGGCACACCGGGACAGCATGAACGAGCGGCATGTCCTGGGACCGAACGAGATACAGACCATGTCGGCTGGCAACGGCATCGTGCACAGCGAGTTCAATGCCTCCGAGAACGAGCCCGTGCATTCGATTCAGATTTGGATCGACCCGGCCTCGGAAGATCTCCAGCCTTCGTATCAGCAGATCGCGTTCGCGCCGGCCGAGAAGCGCGGCCGGCTTCGCTTGCTCGCAGCGCCTGCAAAAAGCGGTCAGGAGCCGATGACCGTCATCAACCAGGATGCGCATCTGTATGTCGCGGAGCTCGCGGCAGGGGAAACCGTCACGCACGTGCTCGCGCCGGGCCGCCACGCCTGGGCGCAGATCCTCCGTGGGGCAGTAAAGCTGAACGGACAAACGTTGCAGGAGGGCGATGGGGCCGCGATTAGCGACGAGCGGGATCTGACAGTCTCGGGGACTGGACGCGACGGCGAGTTCCTGCTCTTCGACTTGCCCTGACCGCATGACACCGGTCATCGTGCTCGTCACGTTCTATTCCCGCTGCGGTACGACCGAGACGCTCGCGTCGGCGGCGGCGGTCGGAGCGGTGCAGCAGCGCGCGAACATTCGCTTGCGTCGCGTGCCCGACACGAGCGCCGAGAGGACCCTGGCGGAATTCTCCAACTGCAGAGAGACCCTCCAGAGGATGCATAAGGAGTATGTCGCTCCAACCGAGGCCGATCTTTTGGGTGCGGACGCGATCGTTCTCGTCCCGCCGGCCGGCTTCGACACCGCGTCGCCCGAGTGGGCAAACTACTTTGGGCTGCTGGCTAAACTCGGATCGGAAGGAAAGCTGACGGGCAAAGTTGCAGTTGTCGTGGATACGGGAAGCCCTTCCACACTCTCGTCTTTTTCCGCAGCCATCCAACGCCTCGGACTCAGCGTGCCGTCGTCGGAGGGAGCGGCAGGGCACGACCGGGTGGACGCCGCCGAGCGCGCGAGAGAACAGGGCCGTCGAGTGACCGACATGGTTCGGGCACTGAGGCGACCATGAGGCTACGGTGTGCGTTCGACGCGTGCGCCGTAGCAAAGAAGAGAGGCTTCTCTACGCCAGTTCCATCGCGCTGAACATCGCCAGCCGTTCTTCGCGAATGGGATCGTTCACGACGACGCTCTGGTTGTTGAAGACCATAGTGGGCCGATCCTTCGGATTGAACGACGGCCAATTCGGCAGCTTCGGCGTGTTCGGGTCGCCTTTCCTCGCAAAAGCAATCCAGGCATCGCTCACCTTATCGGCCAACGCCGGCGCGTCTGGGCTGTCTGCGGTCAGAGGAGACTTCTTGATGTTGTCGAACGCGAACGGGATCTCGATCGTATGAGGCGATTTCAGACGGCCGCCGTTGATTGGTGTCTCCCATCGGAAGTAATACAAATAGACAGACCCCTGACCGAGAGCCGCCCGCCGCTCCGCGATCTTCATCACCGGCGCGCTGTAGCGATAGTCGCTGGCAATCAGAAAATAGATATCGGACGCGGTCGCGCCTGGGTTCGCCTTGCGATAAACGTCGATGACACGCGCCGCCTTGTCGCCGACGAGCGCGTGAGCTCGCGTCCGCAGGCCGTCGTCGGACAAAGAGAACGCCGCGGCATCAGCGCTTGACGTCAACTCGGTGCGAGTGGAGCCAAGCATGAGCGGCACGGTTGCAGACACGTCAGATGCGGTCGGATGGAACGGATGCCGAGGAATCATCTGCCCATCCACTGCAGGTGAAAAGCCCCTCGTCATCTGATCGACGTTCATGCTCCTTACGACCGCGAAGTAGGCGCCCATGATCCGGTCGAGCGGCACACTCTGCAGCTCGCGCAACTGTGATTTATTCAGCCCAAGCTTCGCCAGAAGCTCGTTTGCGACACGAGCCGCCTGATCGCGCTCCACCAACTTGGTAGTGGCACCGCTCTCGATGATGGCGCGGTGAAAGAGTCCCTTTGCGGACGGCATCGCGAGGAGCGTTGCTACCTTGCGCCCTCCGCCCGATTGCCCGAACACCGTCACCATGCCCGGGTCGCCGCCGAACTGTGCGATGTTCTGCCGCACCCACGTGAGCGCGTGGACGATGTCGAGCATGCCAGCGGCCCCCGACCCGGCGAAATCGGATCCGCCGACGTCCTCGAGGAACGTGTGGCCGAGCACGTTGAGCCTGTGATTGATCGTCACGACAACCACGTCGCCGCGACGGGCGAGACTCGTCCCGTCCGTGACTGGGGACGATCCAGACCCCGTCGCGAACCCCCCGCCATGGCACCACAGCATCACCGGTCTTCTGCGGCCATCGCCAATCGCCGGGGTCCAAATGTTCAGCACGAGGCAGTCTTCGCCTTCTGCGGGAAGTCCGGCGGCTGCGACCGCGAGCTCCGACGTCGCGCCTCGCGCACCTGGCTCCCGCTGAGGAGCGCTTGGTCCCCACTCCAGCGCGTCCCGCACGCCGGTCCACTTGACCGGATCCGTCGGCGGCATGAAACGGTTCCGCCCCGCGGTGCTGCCGCCGTATGGCACGCCTTTGAAGGTCTTGATCCCTGCCGCGTCGATGCCGCGAACCTTTCCAAAAGACGTGTCGGCGACAACGAAGGCCGGGTCGGCGGCCCAGGCGCGCTCGAGCCCAAGGCTTGATGCGGCGACCACAAAGGATGCGTGCTTGAGGAAGTCACGGCGGGATCGTTCCATGGCCATGCGAAGCTCCTTGCTGAGAGATGGGGCGCCCGATGATACATCGGTCCCTTGGCCCTCACCTTTGACCCTTGACCTTTGACCTTTGACCTGGAACTGTTCTCAATTACCTCCAGCCAAAGGATCCGTGTTCTCCTCGCCGCCGCCGGCTCCGCCCGTTGAGTTATCACGCGTTGCCGGATCGGGCCCGCGTTTTTCGGCGAAAGCGCGCTCCTCGGCCCGTGAGTTGATGAGCATGCCCGAGAGCCCGAAGTTTCCTTCGTGGCACCGGGGCTCGGCATAGATCCGGTTCGCCTGCTCGTCTTGCGCCTTCATCTCCTGTTTCACGGTCCACGGCTTCGCCCACGTCGTCGAATCCTCGATCGTGACGACGTACTCGAGTGTGTTCGCATCGAGTCGCGTGAAGCGTTCGAGAAGGTGCAGGTTCTCGCGGGAGCCCCGATAGTCCGTCTTGGGGGTGAAGTTGGTGACGTCAACGATCAACGTGCTGCCCTCCCAGCGGCCACGCGAGTCGCCGAAGCGCTGTCGGACAGAGGACGGGAGATGAGGACTCTTGTCGACAGGGATGATGCGCTGCCAGCCCTGCCCTTGGCCTGTGTCATAGAAAATTGCGACCGAACCCGGCGACTGCACGATCCGGCGGAACCCGCTGAAGTCGGGCAGCATGCCCGCCATGCAACGCTCCGCCAGGCTTCGGTCCTCGGGTCCGTCGCTGCGATTCAGGCGGTCCGTGCTGTAGATCGGAGGAACCTCGGCTCTCCTCGGTGACGGCGGCCCGTACTTGCCCCCGCGGCATGTCGGTTCCTGTTTCTTGCACGTTTCCGTTGCCTGCATGAGTGCGAGCTGGAACTCTCGATAGGCGTCCATTCGTGTCTTTGCTTCCATCGCGTACGCAGGAATTCTCCCGTCCGGCGGATCTACGACGAGCGACGTGCGCCTGCCAGTCGGCTTCACGGTTTCGAAGACCGCGTTGTACGCGCCTGAAACGTCCCGCTCGCTTCCTTGTGGCTCGCGATGGTCGCGTCGAAGAATCGCGGAACGCTGCGCGTCCAGCGCGGCGACTTCCTCGTTGGTCAGGAACTCTCGTCCCGCATACTTCGCCGGTCGTTGCAACGGCGTGTCGTACACGTCCGTCCAGATGCCCTGCAGGTTCGGATCACCCCATGACGTCTTGAGCGCAGCACTAGCCTTTGCCGCCGGCTCTGGCGTGGCGTTGTTTGTTGTGGACTGCCCCCGGACGAGCAGCAGCGACACGACAACGATCGAGGCGGTTACTACGATCAGCTCGAGCATTCGTCGTTTCATCTCACGCCTCTTGCGATTGGCAGCAGAAGCTGCTGGTCCGTCGGTAGGTGCTGGTCGAATGCAGCCAGCAACACCGCGTCTGCGGCATGCTGCGCCATCAAGCCCACGACGTCCACGAGGTCCCTCTCGCCGAAGATTTTCAGTGCGCGCGCGTAGGTATCAGGGCTCACGTTGTGCGTCGAAAACAGCTCGCGGCCAAACTGAATCAGCGTCGCCTCTTTCTCGGCGACACCTACGAGAGCTTTCCGATGGCGGACGATGTCGATGATCGCCGGGTCCAGGCCGTCCTTGAGTGCTCCGAGCTCGTTGAGCGTCCAATCGTACTGCGAGTCATGCTCGCGGGCCGTTACAAGGATGGCAAGCCCCATCAGACGTCGCCCCATGCTGGCTTCCAGCGACGCGAGGCCACCTGCGTGGCGCCCTATGTGACCCGGCCCAGTTCCCTCGGGAGCAAGCTGGCGGGCGTAGAGGTTGGTTTGGGTCTGGCTTTGGCTTCGGATCAGCGGCAGACGGCTTCGCGAGTCCTCATGAATGTCGCTCGGAAGCGTGAATGGCAACGGCAGGAATTGCTTCCAACCAGGTGGCATGTGTTGGTTGAATGCCGTCAGCCTTGCAGCGGTCGAAGAGTATGTGGCCATCAGGTCGATGATGTCGACGAGGTCGCGCTTACCGAGAAGCGTCAAGGCACGAGCGTACGTGCTGGAGCTCAGTGCGTGTGTGGCCGCGATCTCACGACCCGTCTGGGTGATGATGGCCTCCCTGGCCGGGAAGCCGGTGACCTGTCTTCGGTGGCGGACTGCGTCGATGATCTTCGGATCTAGCCCAACCGCCACCGCTTCCATCTCGTGAAGTGACCATTCGTACGGCTGGTCGTGCTCGCGCGCTGTAGTCAGGATTGCCAGCTCCGTGAGCTGACGACCGAGGGGAGACGCCCACCGGACGCTCACGCCTGACAGGTGAAGCCGCAGGGCGGCGGCTCCCCGAATGTCTTGCCTTATCGATGGCAGGCGGCTGCGAGATTCAGGATCGATATCCGAAGGAAGGGCTCCCTGCGCGGCGAGCGGAACATTCGGTGGGGCAAGAACTATCCACGTGAGCACGAACGCGACGCCTGCGGCTGCGCGCATGACCTGCCTCCCTTCACATGACCCGCGCCTGACGCATCACGGTTTCCGCCTTCTGACGGATTTCACGGGCGACCTGAAACGGATCGCCTTGCTGAAACTTCGGCAAGAAGAGCTCGACCGACAGGGGACCCGCATAGCCCTTGCTCGCAAGCTTTCGAAGAATCTGCGTCAGCGGCGCGATGCCGTCGCCAGGAATGAACCGCGTCGTGTTGTCCAACAGCTCCCGAGGTAGATCGGGGACGTCCTGAAAGTGTACGTGCCCGATTTCGCCGGAGCGGATCAGATCGAGATCCTCGAGTTTGCTGAGGCCAGACCAGAAATGATAGAAGTCGAGCAGCGGGGCCACATTGGGATGCGCGGCTTCGCGAGTCACCCGCAGAAGTGTGGTCAGCGTCGAGATGAACGTCGACGTGCGCACGGCCTCAGCCATCATCGTCATGCCGAACTGCTTGGCAATCTCTCCCACTTCGCGCATGTTGTCTGCGCCGACCTTATAGTCGTCCTGCGTGAACTTCTGCGTGGTGGCCGTGGGAGAGTAAATCCGAGTCAGCCCAAGAGCGGCGAACATCTCGCAGCGCTTTTTGAAGTCTCCGAGCAGCGCAGGGCGATTCGGATTCGGCTCCCAGAGACCGAACACGCCGCACGCACAGGAGACCGGTGTCAACCCGTTGTCTGTGAGGACTCGCCGTGCGGCTGGCAGGGAATCGGCTTTCAGAAAATCGTCCAGCAGCGTGTTCGTAAGCTCGACGTACTTGATTCCGGCACGTGACCAGCCTTCGAGGGACCCGCGATAGCCCGCTCCAGCCGACGTGTTCTGGTGAATCGCAAGCGTCATCCCGGCGGCAGAGGCCGCTCTCGCGGCCATGACGGCCAAGGGGGCCATGAGTAACGCTCGTCTGGACAGCATGGAACTCCTGACGCCTCAGTCGCGGTCCCGCTGAGGCGCCCGATGATACATCGAGCCCGCCGTGACTTGGCTCTTGCCCTCACCTTTGCCCTTTGCTATTTGACCTTTGACTTGACATTGTCCTGGTCCGGATGTACCACACCCGTGCGGTGGCGGGAGGTCTGATATGAAGAAGCGACTGCTCGGCGTAGTCGGGGTCGCGGCGATAGTCTTAGCCGTGGCCGGACTCTTATTGCTTACGCGGGTGCCGGCCGAGGGCCAGAGCGCGTCGCCCAGAACCGCCTGGGGCGACCCTGACCTGCAGGGCATCTGGACCGATCAGTATCAAACACCTCTGCAACGGCCCACACAATTTGCGAGCAAAGAACTGTTCACCGACGAAGAGAGGGCCGCTCTAGACAAACAGCGAGCCGGAATCCTGCGTCGAGACCAGCGAGTGGAGCGCGGCAGTGAGCGCGACGTCGCCGGCGCGTATAACGCCGTATTCCAATCGGTACGGCCGACGGGGAAGCGGACGTCGCTGATTGTGGATCCCCCTGACGGAAGAATTCCCGCTCTGACGCCCGAGGCCACGATGCGCAACGCTCAAGAGCGCGATTACCGCCTGGCCCTGCTCCAACCCACCGAGACGTGCAAGAAGAACGATGCCGCCTGCGCTGGTGGAAAATACGGACCGGTCTCCCCGCGGCGGGCCGAAATGCCCCCCTTGTACAACACAGGCCGCACGAATCGGAACGACGGTCCGGAGGACCGCAGCATGACGGAACGGTGCATGGGCGCCGTCTTGCCGGACTTTGGAGGATACCGCCGAATCGTGCAGGCTCCGGGATCGGTGTCGATCTTCTACGACACGGGTCAAGGGCAAGGGTGGCAGCGCGTCATTCCGGTCAATGGCGCTCCACATCTTCCGGCCTCCGTCCGCCAGCGATTCGGTGACTCGCGTGGCCGCTGGGAGGGGAACACACTGGTCGTGGATGTCACGAACTTTTCGCCGAAGTACAGCTTCCAGGCGGCGCGTGAGAATCTGCACCTCGTGGAGCGCTTCACACGCATCGGCGCCAACACGATCGAATACGCGGTCACGATCGAGGACCCAACCAGTTGGACGAAGCCGTGGACTGTGAAGCAAGAGATGGCCAAGCAGGATGAGCAGGCGAACCGCATTTACTATGAGCCCCGCTGTCACGAGGGGAACTACGGCTTGCCGACGATGCTGCTTGGAACGCGCGCCGAAGAACGCGCCTTTGCCAAGGGACAGGGTGCCGATCCTGCCACGAAGGACACGGCGACCGATTTCGGAAACGAAGGCGGAACCGACGCGTTGACCGGAGCCGGCGGAGCAATTTTCTAGGGTTTCTAAGGTAGGGTTCTATAGTTCTACGGTTCTAAGGTTCGAGTTCTACTGTTGAACTCTCGAACGTTCGAACCCTAGAACCCTAGAACCTTAGAACCTTCGAACCTTCGAACCTTCGAGTTTGAGGAGTTGTGATGTTCAAGACGATCGCGGTCGTCGTCCTCTCCGCCGCCGTGGGCGCCGGTATCACGCTGGCGGTCACCCGGTCCGCTGGTGAACCCTCGTCGCGGCCGTCGCGCACGGCGGACGGCAAGCCCAACTTCAGCGGCATCTGGCAGGCCAACAACGAAGCCCATTGGGATCTGCAGGCTCACGAGGCGCGTCCGGGAGTCGTGACGCAGCAAGGCGTCTACCCGTACGAGTTCGCGAAGGTGCCCGCGGCACCTGTGCTTGCGCTCGGTGCCGCCGCTGGCGTCCCGGGCTCGGTCGGTGTCGTGGACGGCGATGGCCAGATTCCGTACAAGCCGGAAGCGGCCGCCCTGAAGAAGGAAAACGGCGAGAACTGGATCGACCGCGATCCCGAGCTCAAGTGCTATTTACCTGGCATCCCGCGCGCGATGTACATGCCGTATCCATTTCAGATCGTCCAAAGCACGAATAAGATTCAGATGGCGTACACGTTTGCGAATGCCGCTCGCACGATTCATTTGGACAAAGTGGAGGGACCTCCCGACGACACCTATATGGGGCATTCCGTTGGCCGTTGGGAGGGTGACACCCTCGTCGTCGACGTGACAGGCTTCAACGGGAAGAACTGGTTCGATCGGGCCGGCAACTTCCACGGCACCGGGTTGAAGCTGGTCGAGCGTTACACGTCGATCAACTCCGACGCGATTCGCTACGAAGTCACGATTGAGGACCCGGAGGTCTTCACGCGTCCATGGAAGATCTCGATGCCGCTCTATCGTCGTCTCGAGCCCAATAGTCAGCTCATCGAGTACCCCTGCATCGAGTTTGCGGAGGAGTTCTTGTATGGACACGTTCGCAAGCAACCGCTCGTCAAACGGTGGGAAGGCGAGACGATGATTGTGGACATCACCCGCAAGGTTCCGCCGGGGGATAAGTTCTATGACTGGTACAGAAGGTAACGGAACGTTCTAAGGTTCTAGCGTTCTAAGGTTCTACCGTTCGAATCGTTGATTGGAATCACAGAACCTTCGAACCTTCGAACCTTCGAACTCTAGAACTGTAGAACTTTGGAACTCTAGGAACTCTAAGTGTTGGAGGTTGTTCGATGCCAACGAAGCTAGCCGTTGCGATCGCGGTTGTCGGTGTATTCGTGGCTGGGGCAGTGGTGTCGCTGCGGGCGCACCACGCGTTTGCGGCCGAATTCGACTCGAACAAGCCCGTGAAGTTCGAGGGCACCGTCACGAAGATGCAGTGGATCAATCCGCATGTCTGGCTGAACATGGATGTGAAGATGCCTGATGGCAAGATCGAGAATTGGGCCTTCGAAGCTGGTACGCCAAACGTCCTGTTTCGCCGGGGGTTCACGAAGAACTCTCTTCTGCCCGGAACGAGGATCGTCATCGACGGCTATCGGGCGAAAGACGGATCGCGAAGAGCCAACGGACGCGACATCACCTTTCCAGACGGACGCAAGATGTTCATGGGCTCGTCCGGCACCGGAGCTCCATACGAGCTGACTCCCGGGACCCAGAAGAAGTAGCAGAACGGAGGCTTCGATGTACCGAGCATTTACGCAGTCCGGCCGCGTGGTCATGGTTGCAGGACTCCTTGGCCTGTTGGTCGTCTTGGCCTCGTCCGCGGCAGTCCGCGGGCAGGCGCCGGCCGCGACAGACGTCACCGCGTTCGAAGGCGCACGGCTCATCGTTGGCGATGGTCGCCCACCAATCGAGAACGCGACGTTCGTCGTCTCCGGCACTCGTTTCGTTCAGGTCGGCGGGGCCGGCCAGGTCCGGGTGCCGGCGGGTGCGGCTCGCGTATCACTCGCAGGCAAGACCGTGATGCCGGCGATCATCGACACCCATACGCACCTCAGTACGACGCACGAGGCACTCGTCCAGGATCTGCGACGCCGAGCGTTCTACGGTGTAAGCGCGGCCATGAGCATGGGCACTGATCCAGGTGATCTGCCCTTCCAGATGAGGGCTGAGGCCGAGAAAATGCCTGGTGCGGCGAAGTACCGTACCGCCGGGCGCGGCATCACGGCGCCCGAGCCTGGGCGCTCCGACATTCCGTACTGGATTACGACCGACGCGGAAGCGCGAAAAGCCGTCGGCGAGCTCGCTGCCCAGAAGGTCGACATCGTCAAGATCTGGGTGGACGACCGCGATGGCAAATACAAGAAACTCAGCCCCGCGCTCTATGGCTCCGTCATCGACGAGGCGCACAAACGCGGCCTGCGAGTCACTGCCCACATCTTTGCGCTCGAGGACGCCAAGGGGCTTCTGCGTGCCGGGATCGACGCATTCGCGCACGGCGTGCGGGACAAGGATATCGATGAAGAGGGCTTGGCGCTCTTTAAGCAGCATCGGAACGTCGTTGTCGTACCGAACCTTCCCGATCGAGGGGTGGCGACAGATCTCAGTTGGCTGAGCGACAGCATCCCGGCCGCGGAGCTGCAGAAACTTCAGCAGGCCGCGACCAACCGACCTGAGGCCCAAGCAGCATTCGGGATCCAAGCCCGCAACCTGGCGAAGATCAATGCGGCTGGGGTGCGTATCGCCTTCGGCACGGACGGCAACACGCCCTGGGCTCCGCACGTCGAAATGGCTGACATGGTGGCTTCCGGGATGACGCCGTCGCAGGTGATCGTCGCCGCGACGCGCAATTCGGCCGATCTCATGAGGCTCACCGACCAGGGCACGGTGGAAGCGGGTAAGAGCGCGGACTTCATCGTCCTCGACGCAAACCCGCTGGACGACATCACCAACACCCGCCGCATTGCATCGGTGTATCTCCGAGGCGCGACCGTGGACCGCGCCGCGTTCCGCGTGCGCTAGCTCGCAAACGTGGGCCGGCTCAAGCCGGCCCCCACGACTTCGAGTCAAACGTGGGCCGGCTAAAGCCGGCCCCCACGACTACTTGAAGATCGACTTCGCGATCGTCGCGTGCACACCCTTCGTTTGATCTACAGCCTGCGTCACGTGCAGATCGGCCGCCAACGAGCACAGGACGTAGGCGTCGTCTCGTGACAATCGTTTTTCAACGACCAGAAAGTCGACCAATTCCCGTGTGGCAAGCCGCGCGGCCTCATCGAGATCCTCGTGGAGTCCCATGCTGATGTAGTGCGTAGGGGTTTCCGCTCGGGGCCAGCGCAGCCGCTGACCTTTGCGAACGCGTACCTCGAGCGTTCCTCGAAGCGAGGTCTCGAGCGCGGTGCCGGTCACTTCGCCGTCCCCCTGCATAGCGTGGCCGTCACCGATCGACAGCAGAGCTCCTCGCACGTGGACGGGCAGATACAAGGTCGATCCAGCCACGAGATCCTTGTTGTCGAGATTCCCGCCGTGCCATCCAGGCGGGCGGCTCGAAATCCTTCCAACGAGCGGTGGAGGAGCCACCCCAATCGAGCCGAAGAAGGGCGCCAGCGTCAGGGACGCGCCCGGCTCAAATTCGACGCGTTCGGCGCCGGGCTGCCAGCGCAGCAGCCGGAAATGCGCGTAGGGAAAGTCGTCTGGAATGACGCCGCCCCCGGGGTTGAATGCGACGACGCCGAAGGGGTGGAGGAAGTCGATTGCAAGAATCCGTACCTCCAGTGCGTCTCCAGGTTCGGCGCCCTCGACAAAGATGGGCCCGGTTAGTGGATGTACGCCCGGGCCGCGCTCGGTCACACGTTGCTCGACCGTCTTCAGAGATTCCGGAATCTCAGACTCTCGTGCTCCCGCCAACCTCACTCGCTGCAGGCCGCCCGCGACCATTGTTTCAACGCGAACTCGATCGCCAGCGGTGATCCGGAGCGCGGGCACCACACGCGAATCGTAGTAACCCCAATGCACGTGCTCGGGCGTGAGTAGAAGGTCGTGCGTGGGCGGCTGCTGTGTCCATGTGGCCTCTGTCGCTGCTAGCAAGACGAGACCGAGCAGGAAGGCTCGACGCATGATTACGCTCCTGACTATCGCGTGGCCGCGAGGAGTTCCAACATCGCGGACGACACGGCGTCCGGCTTTTCACGCGGCATGAAATGTCCTGCTCCCGGGATAACGCGCCGCGCAATCAGCGAGGTGAACGCGGCTTGCTCTGCCGGGGGTGACTCCACGGGTGGTGGGACGATCCCGTCGTCGGCTCCATAGATCGTGATCGATGGGGCCTGAATCTTCGGCCGCTCCGCAAGTTGTCTCTCCATCAGTGTGAAGCGCGGCTCGCCAGGTGCGTTGCCGATGCGGTGGCGGTACGAGTGAATCACGAGATCGACGAAATCAGGATTGTCGAACGAGGCGGCAGTGCGGTTGAACGTCTCATCGGTGAAGCGCCAACTCGGCGACCATGTTCGCCACAAGTAACGGCAGATTGCCCGCCGATTCGTCTGGAGACCGGCCCGGCCGCGCTCGGTGTTGAAGTACCACTGATACCAGGCACGGTGTTCCGCTTCAGGTGCCGCCGGCTGTGACGGAGCAATCGTGTTCTGAATGGTATAGCCCCCGATCAGGACTGTCGCGCGTACCCGATTCGGATGCAGAGCTGCGGCGATGGCGGCCGCCCGGCCACCCCAGTCGTACCCGGCCACGGCGAATCTTGGCAAACGAAGGACGTCCGCGAAGTCGATGACGTCCTGGCCGATCGCTGCCTGCTCCGCCATCCGGAGTGCGCCCGCATCACGGAAGTGCGTGGCGCCATAGCCGCGCAGGTATGGGACCAGCACTCGGTAACCTGCCTGTGTCAGCGGAGGGACGACTTCGTCCCAGGCACGCACATCGTCTGGGAATCCGTGAAGCAGGATGATCGGGAAGCCTGTTGGGTTCCCGTTGTCTTCGTACCCGATCGTGAGTGATGACGTTTGAATCGTTGATGTCATTGGGGTCGCACCGACTTGAGCCGAAGCACGTCGGGACGTCCTGCGGCCGACGAGCACACCCGCACCTGCCAACCCAGCCACTCTCAAGAAGGTTCGACGGTCGTCCACCAAGGATCCCTCTTCAAAAGCGCCGAGCTTAACGCGAATCGTCCCGTTTGCATCCTGCCCCTCGACCTATTACGAACATTGCTCCATCCATCCCTCGCGACAGGCAAGCGCGGATAAGGCCGCCGGCGACCGCTCGATAATCGGCCCTTTGCTCCCTCTCAAGATGATGGGGTAGTCCTGGAGCGCCGGCGCCCCGCTCTCAACCTTTCCGGCGCTGGCTGCTGTGTCGGCGTTGAGGCACGCTGGCGAAAAGCCGAGCTCGCACCCCCGGCGCATCGACTCTATTGCGCCGGCGTGATCGAGCTCGCGGCGAGCCTGCAAGATGCCGAGCTCGTTGCACGCCCAACCGGATCCGCGATTGCAGAATCCGGCCTGCATGTCTCCAAGGTAACGACACGCGAAGGGTCGTTCAGCTTCGCACGCCCGCTGCCAGAAGGGCAGCCACTGACCAGGGTGATCGTCGCCGACCGCTTGCACCGCGCTCATTCCAGAAAACACGAGCGCCCACATCGACATGTACGCCAGATGGCGCTGTCGTGGCATCAACCATCGGCCGAGTGCCTCGAGATCGAACGCCCGCAGCGGCCTCGAGCGAGCTGCGCGATCGATGAGCATGATCGAGAGATTCAGGATCGGAACCTGCAGAAGCTTGTCGTAGAAGGTCGGCACGCCCGATCGTCCGAGCAGCTCGTACAAAGCCACGGTGCTCAATCCATAGAGCGCGCCAAAGATCATTCGCCCGAGATCAGTGCGTGGCGACGTTGACGGGTCGGTGAACAGCAGGTGCATCCCGAGGAACACAGCAATCGGGATGTACGAGTCGTAGAAGAAGTAGACACCTGTTGCCGCGTAGTACAACAGCCCGAAGAGATACGTCGTCACCACGGCCGACAGAGTCATCGTCGTGACTCCAAAGAAGAGCTGTCCGGGCAGGCCGACGAGAAACAGCATCAGGTACATATGCGGCGGGTAGAACTGCGTGCTCGCGATCTCCTGTCCCCATGTGAGGTCGCTTCTGCCCGTCAGAACCAGCGCCAGCGAAAAGATTGCGAGCGGAAACGAAGACGGGTTGAAGATATGCGCGCGCCGTCCCTCCTTATCCCATCGAATGAGCTCCTTGGCAGCAAAGCCCAGCGCCACCATCAAGAACTGGAAATAGAACCAGTCGGGCTTGAACCACAGAAAGAGGTTGATGCTGAGGATGACAGGAACGGGACCGAACCCGAGCGTGTACGTATCTCGCCGCGACCAGCCGAGCAGCATGTCGAAGGCGTATGCGAAGAGGAGCTGCGCAACGATCAGATGCACCGAGTTGTACACCTCGCGCCAATACCAGCCCCAATACACAAAAACAGCGACTTGCGCGCACGCCTGGAGATAGTGCTGTCTTCTCAGGACGATCTCGAGCATCAGCGTGCGACCTGCGCGCCGTGCAGACACCAGAAGAGCGATGTTCCAGACGGCCAGCACGATCGCGGCGCCGAAGAACGAGAACAGCAGGGCAGCGTTCTGCGGCGCGGAATCAATGAACGCGAGGGCGAGAAGAACGAGTGCGAGGGCGAGCGGCAGGGTGTGTGGTCGCATGGCGTGTGCTGACGACGATCCGATCCTTTCACACGCGTTAGGCGACTCGATCGCCGGGTTCGCGGCCCGCGAAATAGGCGTCGAGGTTGTCGAGCGCGCGGAAACCCATGGCGTCGCGTGTCTCAGTGGTTGCGCTCCCGATGTGCGGCATGAGAAAGGTGTTGGGCAGCGCAACCAGCCGCTTGTCGATCCGCGGTTCGTTGTTGTACGCGTCGATCCCGGCCGCGCGCAGTCTGCCCGATTTCAACGCGTCCACCAGTGCGTCATCGTCCACGACGGCACCGCGAGCCGCGTTCACGAAGATGGCGCCGTTGGGCAGCAGGTTGAAGAGACGGGCAGTCATCAGCCCGCGCGTGGCTGGCGTCACGTTGCAGTGAAGTGTGAGGAAGTCACACTGCGGAAGCATGTCTTCGAGCGTGTCGTGAAAGACGGCGCCCCGCTCTTTCTCGGGCGGTAGCCTCCGAACGTCGTGGTAGTGGATCTGCATGTCGAATCCAGCGGCGCGCCTTGCCACGACTTGACCCACGCGGCCCATGCCCAGGATGCCCAAGCGCTTTCCCGTCACTTGAGTCCCGACCATGAACGCAGGGCTCCAGTCTTTCCACATGCCTTCGCGCACCAGCTTCTCGCCCTCGCTCGCTCGGCGGGCAGCCCCGATCATCAGCATCATCGTGAGTTCCGCCGTGGCGTCCGACAGCACGTCCGGTGTGTTGGTGACGACGACCCCTTTCTTCTTTGCGGCCTCGATGTCCACGTGGTCGAAACCCACCGAAAAGTTGGCGATGATCTTCACGTCGCCAGGCAAGCCTTCGAAGACCTCCGCCGAGAAGTGTTCCGTGTGACAGGGCAGGATGGCTTGGGCGCCTTTGGCGCTTTCGATCAGCTCCTGCTTGGAATAGAGCCGATCGTCTGGATTGAGGCGTGCCTCGTAGTCGCGCCGCAATCGGTCCTCCACGGCCGAGGGTAGCTTCCGGGTCACGAGGACGGTGGGTTTTGCGCTCATTGAAGGTCTCCCCTGCAGGAAACGCTGGCAGTGTTAGCATTCAGCCGCCAGCCAGGCGATCGTGAAAATCTACAAGTCCATCAATCGTGTTCCGGGCGGAATGATGGTCGTTCCGCTCTTCATCGGGATGGTGCTCAACACCTTTTTCCCCGATCTGCTGAAGATCGGCGGTTTCACCCAAGCGCTGACGGGCGTGGGATATCCGACCATCCTCGGAATGTACCTCTTCACGGTTGGCACCAAGATGACCGTAAGAGCCGCGCCGAGGATGTTGATGCGAGGCTTCGGCATTCTGACAGCGAAGGTCGGCATCGCGACCATCTTCGCTCTTGCGGTCGCCAGATTGTTCGACGGGAGCGTCCTGGGCCTGAGCACGCTGGCCGTCATGGTGGCAATGAGCGACACCAATGGGGGCATGTTCCTGGCGCTGACGAGTGTCATGGGCAACAAGGACGATTCGGGCACCTACGTCGTGCAAAGCATCGAGACCGGACCGTTCCTGACCATGCTGATCTTCGTCGGGACCGGACTCGCGGTCATTCCGTATTTGACGATGGTCTCGGTGATTGCTCCGATTGTCGCGGGCGCTATTCTGGGGAACCTGGACGAAGACATCAAGGACTTCTTCGGGTCTCATGAGCCGATCATCGTTCCGTTCATGGCTTTCACGCTTGGACAGACGATCAACTTGAAGTCAGTTGTGACGGCTGGCATTCCTGGCGTTGTGCTTGGTGTGACTGTGGTCGCCGTGACCGGGTTCGTGTGCATCGTGGCTGACCGGTTGCTCGGTGGAACCGGCATCGCCGGAGCCGCTGCCTCCAGCACGGCCGGCAATTCCGCCGCAGTTCCTCAAGCAGTGGCCTTGGCCGACCCGTCGTTTGCGCCGGTCGCCGCCGCCGCGACCGTCCAGGTTGCGGCCTCGGTGATCGTCACGGCGGTCCTGACACCGCTGCTTACCTCCTGGTGGTTCAAGCGGACGAAACGCCCAACTCCCAACCCCGCAACTCCCAAAGCGGCAAGGTAGCGAGGGGGGCTTCCGGCTTCGCATGAAGCTTTGGCGGACCGCCGTAGCCTTGGCGGAGGGTGGTTAGCCCCCGCGTCGGGCGATCGCGGAGGCTGAGCCTCCGCGCTACGGTCCGGGGTTAGTCCACCTGGCACGCAGCTTCGCGCGGTCCAGCGGTTTTCCGCGTAGGTACACGCCGGCGATCTTCCTCGAGTTCGTGATGTCGTCGAGCGGACTCGCGTCGAGCACCACGAAGTCTGCGCTCTTGCCTGCCGACACTGTGCCGAGCTCGTTCAGCTCGAGAATCTCGGCCGACGTTCGCGTGGCCGCCACCAACACCTGAGCCGGCGTCATGCCGGCTGCGACCATGTTTTCCATCTCCGTATGCATCGTCCAGCCGATGAACTGGTCCCCGGTCTGACCTCCGCCGTCGGTGCCAACCCCGATCCGTACGCCCGCAGCGTTCAATCTCCGGATCCCACTCGCCAGGCGTTCCCAGTTGGCGCGATCCCGCTCCCGCGCCTCGCTGGTCGTGCCGGCGAGTCTGTTCCGTAGTCGCTCGATCTGTCTGGGAGAGACAGTCTGTGCAATGAGCGGGTGAGGGGGATCGATCCACGGTGCGTAGACCGTTCGTCTCGGTCCGCCGAGCGCGAGCAGCACGCTCGTGCGTGGATGCTGCTTGAACAACTCGACGAGCTCATCATCCACGTCGCCGATCATGTGGGCAAAGATGTCGATGTTGGCACGGAGCAGGCCCTTGGCGTCGGCGAGACTGGTGGAATGCACCGCTACACGCATGTCGTGTTTGTGGGCCTCGTCGATGATCGCGCCGTACAAGTCAGGTGTGAGTTTGCGGACGCTGCCACCCCGGTCGTCTACCCATGTCTTCACGATGGAGACCTTGCGCGCCGCGAGCTCTCGGACGGCCTGTCTGGCGTCGCTTTCGGTCTGAATCGTGTAGGCCGAGTGACGCATGTTGTCGGGTCGGACTTCGTCGGGCGGCGCGAGTCCGCGGCCCGCGCTCAGAAACCGCGCGGCCTCCGGGTACTTGCCAGCCTGGATCTCGTCACGCACCTGGTACGGCAACTCTCCAAAGTCGGAACCCATGGCCTGGCTGGCGGCGACGCCGAAGTAGGCGAAGCGGTACATGTGGTCCAGGATGTTTTCGCGCGTGTAGTTCTGCGGCCCGCTGGTCAGGTCTTTCATGTATCCGATGTGCGAGTGCGCATCGACCAATGCGGGGATCACCGTCTTGCCGGTGAGATCAACGCGTGCCGCGTTGGCCGGAGCTTGAAGCTCGCCGGCCCTCCCGACGCGCGTGAACCGATTGTTCTCGACGAGGAACGCCGACCGTTCAATTGGCGCGCTGCCGTCACCAGAAATCAGCCTGGCTCCCTCGAACAGCGTGGTAGCCAATATGCCCTGCGGTCCTTGTGTCGCCGCAGGAATCGAGAGGAACAGGCCCACGGCGATCGTGAGCGCGATCACGGGGGTCAGATCTTGAATCTTGCGGGGCGCGCACGATTCAAGATCTGACCCCGGATTACTTGCACAGAGAGGCGATGCTTTGGAGGGACGTGACATTGATGCGATCTCCACCGGGATCTCTGATCAGGAAGCCCTTGGCTTCCACTTTGTGGCCTGTGTATGGAACGGGGCTGGGATAGATGTTCAGCAGCTGAAACGTGCGACCGCCTGCCGCGGCAGCCTCGGAGCTCTTCAACTCGGCGTCACTTGATCCTGCCGGGTTTCTGGTTCGGACAGGCTCGGTGGCATCGGCCAGTATCCATTGCGCGTCCCCACGTCGAATGAGGCAGCCAACGGTCCGTACCAGCGCGAAGTCCGGCACTCGGTCCGATCCGTCCTGTCCGATGATTCGGATGTTCTTGATTGCGCTCGGGCTGAGCTCGCGAGAACCGACGGGAAACGCGTTCATCTGAAGCAGGTAGGCCACGATATCCAGGTACGCGCCCTCATTCAAGCTGGCCGGGGCAGTGGTCGGCATGGTTGTCCGGACCTGGCGGAACAAGCTCTCTACATCGCTTCCGCTCCACGCGCGCATGAAGGCGTCGCCTTGATACGGCTCGGCTCGATGACAGGAACGACAGCTCGCCTCGAACTGCGTCCTTCCGCGCGAGGCTTGAGCCTCCGTGTACACGCCATCCCAGACGGTCTGACTATCAGCCTGTGCCTGTTGTGCGGATATCACACCGCCCAAGAAGACGACGAGCGCCAGGAGCGGAACGAGAAACATGGCGGGTTGTGTCAGCATGCTATTACGGCATATCGTCTGGGCGCTACCGTCCCGCAGCGCGAGCGCACGTCCTCCGCTCGCTTTGCGGTTACGATTTCCACACTAGGAGGCCCTCGATGCGCAACCGCCTACGCTCCATCTGTGACGCGGTGGGTTCCATGGTGCTTCTCTTCTGCTCCGCTGGGCCGCTCTTTGCGGAAGACGGAGCGACGCTCTACAAGCAGTTGTGCGCGTCCTGCCACGAAGCGGGTACCGACCGCGCTCCGAACCGCGCCGCGTTACGGGCGATGTCGCCCGAGCGAGTGCTCACCGCGATGGAGAGCGGAGTGATGCTCTCGATGGCTGCGGGCCGCACCGGCGTCGAGCGGCGCGATATCGCCGAGTTCGTCACGGGTAAATCATTCGCGCAACCTCTCAGCACGACACCTTCGGCGCAAGCGATGTGTCGTCCGACGGAGGGTGATTTCGCGAACCCGCTGGCTGGACCGAGTTGGAACGGCTGGGGAGTGAACACGGCGAACACGCGCTATCAGGGCGGCGCGCAGGCCGGATTCACCGCCGCCGAGGTCAGCCGCCTGAAGCCGAGGTGGGCGTTTGGTTTTCCGGGTGAGCTCAGTGCCGACGCGCAACCCACCATTGCGGGCGGCCGCGTATTCGTCGGCACGCAGAGTGGAACCGTCTATGCGCTCAACGCCGAAAGGGGCTGCGTTCACTGGACGTTTCGCGCCGACGCCGCAGTTCGCGCGGCCGTGACCATCGCCCGCATCGAGACGAGCTCGGGCCCGCGCTTCGCGGCCTTCATTGGTGACCGATCGGGGAACGTGTATGCCGTCGATGGCGCAAGCGGTGCCCCGTTGTGGAAGACACGGGTGGACCCTTTTCCCTTCGCCCGCGTCACAGGTTCGCCGGTGTTTCACAATGGTCGGCTCTATGTTGGCGTCGCATCTGGTGAAGAGACGGCCGGCGCGGTGGCCGACTACGAGTGCTGCCGCTTTCGCGGCAGTCTCGTTGCCTTGAATGCCGCGACGGGTCAACAGATCTGGAAGACGTACACCATCCCAGAAGAGGCCAAGCCCACGTCGAAGAACAAGATAGGTACGCAGCTGTGGGGTCCGTCAGGGGCCCCCATCTGGTCCAGCCCGGCTATCGACGCGCAGCGGAACGCTGTGTATGTCACGACCGGAAACAATTACAGCGGTCCGGCGACGACCACGAGCGATGCATTCGTGGCCTTCGACATGGACTCCGGCAAGGTGCTTTGGTCACGTCAGATGACGGCCGCAGATGCCTGGAACACCTCGTGTCGTCTGCCCGACCAGATCAACTGCAGCGAGCGCGACGCTCCAGATTTCGACTTCGCGTCACCGCCGATTCTCGTCACACTGCCGAACGGGCGCCGCGCGCTCGTTGCTGGCCAAAAATCGGGAATGGTCCACGCGCTCGATCCCGATCGCGAGGGACAGATCTTGTGGCAGGAACGCGTCGGCAAGGGCGGGATCAACGGCGGGGTGCAGTGGGGATCGGCCGCCGATCCGTCCAACGTCTATGTGGCGCTCTCGGACATCGGGCGCATTCCGGTGCCAAACAGTCAGGCGACGTTACCGGATCCAGAAACGGGTGGCGGATTGTTTGCTCTCAGTCTAGAGACTGGTCGACAGGTCTGGCAGGCGCGTCCGACGCCCTGCAGAAGGCCGCGATGCAGCCCCGCACAGTCAGCACCCGTCAGCGCGATGCCGGGCGTGGTCTTTTCAGGCTCGGTCGATGGACACTTGCGCGCGTACTCCACCTCCACGGGCGCGATCCTGTGGGACGTCGACACCGTCGGCCCCCACAAGACGGTGAATGGCGTGGTCGCGCAAGGCGGATCGCTCAACGTCGCAGGTCCCGCCATCAGCGGCGGAACGGTGATCGTCAACTCGGGATATGTCCAGAACGGAATCCCAGGCAATGTGTTGCTTGCGTTTTCGGTGGATGGGAAGTGAAGCGAGGACCCATGCGCCGACAACTCGTCACTGCCATCGTTCTGCTTGCGGCTGTATCCTTGTCTGCTCAAAGCCGATGGACACCCTCTCGCACCTCCTGGGGCGATCCCGACCTGCAGGGCATCTGGTCGTACAACGACGATGTGAATACACCGTTCGAGCGGCCCGGTGAGCTTGCGGGAAAACCTGTCGTGGGAGACGAGGAGCTCGCAGCCTTATTGGAGGAGCGAGCGAAACGGAATGTCGAGCGGGCTCCGACCATCGGCGGCGAAACCGGCGCCGGCCCGGTTCACTGGTACGAGTTCTGGAATGCGAAGTCCGCACGGACCTCGCGCATCATCGATCCGCCCGACGGCAGGGTCCCGCCGTTGACGCCCGAAGCACAGAAGCGCGAAGCGGCTCGAGCGGCAGCCAACCGTGGACGCGGCCCCGCAGACTCCTGGGAAGATCGAAGTCTGGGCGACCGCTGCATCGTCTCGCGCGGTGGCTGGCCGCACGTCATCGTGAACCCCGGCAGTTACGGCAACATCGTCCAGATTCACCAGAGTCCGGGATACGTCGTGATCGTTCACGAGATGATTCATGAAACACGCGTTATTCCAGTGGACGGTCGCCCACACGTCGCGCAGGGTCTGCGTCAATACCTCGGCGATTCACGTGGCCACTGGGACGGCAACGCGCTCGTTGTCGAGGTAACGAATTTCTCGACTAAGACTGACTTTCGAGGATCTCACGACACGCTGCGTTTGACCGAACGCTTCACGCGCGTCGATGCCGACACCATTACGTACGAGGTCACCATCAACGATCCGGCTACATTCACGAGGCCGTGGACGCTCGGTGTTCCTTTCAGGCAAGACAAGGGGCAGGCGCAGATCTTCGAGTACGCGTGCCACGAGGGCAACTACGCCATGAGGAACATCTTGAGCGGAGCTCGCGCAGACGAGGCGGCTACGGCCGCGAAGTAGCTTCCGGTTTAGGTAGGGCGGGTCTTGCTTTGTAGACCCGCCAGCTTGCTCATTTCTTTGGCGTGTCGGATGGCGCGCCGGTGCCAGACGAGCCTAAAAATAACGTCTGCCCATTGGGCAACGTAAGATCTCGTCCGTTGGCCCTCAGCGACCCATCCTTGGACTGATAGCCATCGACGGTGATCTCCGTTCCGGGCAACAACGAGTTTTTCGTAAAGCCTCGCCTGAGCAGCGTGTTCGGCGTACCGGCCTCGACCATCCAACTCTCTACTTTGCCGTCGGGTTTCTTCACATCGACGTAGATCCATGAGTGGGGATTGATCCAGAGCATCTTCGTGACGGTCCCTTTGAACTTCACCGGCTTGTTGGCGTCGAATTCTGCCGCAAAGGCGTGATGGGCCGACGCGCGCGCTCCGACCAGCAACATGGCGATCCCCACGGCCGCAACAATTCGCCTTGCTCGCATTGGATTCACCTCTTCGGCGGGTCCGAAAGGACCCGCCCTACGTCTTCTTACGTCTTCGGCGGGTCCGAAAGGCCCTGCCCTACGTCTTCTTACGTCTTCGGCGGGTCCGAAAGGACCCGCCCTACTTGGTTGCCGCTTTCTCCCGCGCCCGGGCGCCAGCGAGAAGATGGACCATGTCGAAATTGTCTTCGTGACATGCGTACTCGTAGAGCTGCTCGTCCGTCTTGTTCCACGGAATCATCGCCGTCCAAGGTTTTGTCCACGTGCGCGGATCCTCGACGGTGAAGGTGTAGTTGATCGTGTTTGCGTCTACCCGTGTGAAGCGCTCGACGATGCGAAAGGTCTCGGGGTCGGCATTTCCAAATACCACGCCTTCGTCCGGCCTGAAATTGGATGTCTCAACAACGAGTGTATTGCCGTCCCAACGGCCACGCGAGTCTCCCAACCACTGTCGGAGGTGTTTCCCAATGTGCGGGCGCCCGTCAATAGGGATGAAGCGTGCACTGTGAATCATCTCGACGCTAATGACCACGTACCCAGGACTCTGAAAGACCTGAAACGTATTGTTGTAGATGATGGGAAGGTAAGGCGGCCTGTCGGTCCGGATGATGCAGCGCAGGGGCAAGCCTCCGTCCAGATAATCGCGTGGTAAGCCGGCGTTGAAGCGACGCGTCGCTTCCTCGCGTTCCACACGAACTTTTTCCCTCTCTGGCGGCAGCGGCACGAGAGGAGGGATTCTTCCATCCGGTGGATCCACGATCAGCGACGTCCGCTTGTCCGAAGTCGCCTTGAGCCTCTTGGCGTCCATCCAGTGCTCGTTGTACGCGCGGTTGACGTCAATCTGCGCGCCTCCGTCACGACGGTCGCGATCGAGGTCGTGCGCCAACCGTTCCGCAAACTCGGACGCTTCTTCGTCGGTGAGAACCTCTTTTCCTCCAACCTCGCTTGGTCGTTGCAGAGGAGTGCTAGTGGCGTTGTTCCATATGCCTTGCAGGTCCGGGTCGCCCCACGCGGTACGAGGTTGTGTCCACGTCTTTGATTGCCCTACCACGGCCGCCGCCCACAGCGACGCGATTGCGACTGCGCACGCCAGTATCAAAACACGACGACTCATCTGACGCCTCCATGCCCTGCGAGGTGTTCCAATCACTTGCCCGTCCCCTTCGAAAATCGACCGAACAGCAACTCCTCCGTGAACGGCACGCACTTGAATTCCAAGAGCTGAACATTCGGCTCCATTCGACGATAGAGCGGCAAGCTGATCTTCCACGGTCGCGTGAACACTTTCGGATCCTCGACCGTCGCTTCGTACATGAGGTGATAGGGACTGACGGGCGTGTAGCGTTCGACCACATGGAGTGCGTCGCTGTGGAAATCGCCGGCCCTGTCGAACCATGTCTCTGCCCTGAGCCCTGTCACGTCGACAACCAACGTGTCGCCATCCCAGCGGCCTCGCGACCAACCCATCCACGAATCAGTCGGCGCTTCCTGTTTCCAATTCATGCGAATAGTGCGAGTCGCGCTCGTGAACTCATACGCCATCAGGATGTGAGTGTCGGGCCCGGAGCCCTGCACGATTTGGAACGGGAACGGCATGTAAGTCGCGCGTGGCACGCCAGGCAGATAGCACTTGAGCTCCGGGTCGCCCGTCTCGTGCCACTTCTCATCGCTCGAGACATCAACCGTCGTCCGCTTTTCGAAGTTCTCCTTCTTCTTAGCCAACGCCCACGGCTGGTACGGGATGTCTCCGCCCTGAACGACCGCCTGGCCAGCGGGACCTGCTCCGTACGCGCCCATCAGCTCGGGAAAGGGTCCCGATTGCGCCTCATGATCCTGCAGGTCCCAGTTAGCGGTGGTGAAAGCCTGCCAAATCCCGTTCAGGTTTGGCCGGCCGTCCGCCATGCGGAGTGCTTTATAGGCAGGGAACTGCCCTGCGACTTGAGCCTGACCTTCTGTCGGACTTGCGACGAGCCAGAGTGCGGCGACGACGGCGGCCGTTCCGACCGCAATCATCGCGAGTGTCAAGCGATTGCGCATCGACGCACCTGATTCCTAGTTTAGGGACCCCTAGTGAGATGGCAGGATTCTGCGCCTTGTCCTGCGCAAGCGTCAACTCTGTGTCTTGAGCCCCGAGCCCCGAGCCCCGAATCCCGAGCCCCGAGCCCCGAATCTCGAGTCGTGTTCACTGTCTCGGGAGTGCAAAGCTCAGTATGAGATCCCCGCCCCTCCGGCCTCGCTCGCCACCGCCCGAAGCCACAGTCACGAATTGCTCGCCATTCACCATGTACACAGAGGGCGATCCGAAGATTCCTGAACCGGTGTTGAACTTCCACAGCAACCGACCGGTCTTGGCATCGTAAGCAAAGAAATATCCGGCTTCGTTGCTCCCACTACCGACAAACACGAGGCCGCCCGCGGTGACGACCGATCCGGCTTGTCCAAAACCGTCGAAGGTCTGTTGCCACACGAGATCGCCCGTCGTTGGATCGAATGCGGAAAAGTACCCTTTCGGACGTCGTCCCGAGTTCGTCGGGTCATCGATCGCGTTCACATAGAGCAGTCCCGTCCTCGGGCTGTAGGAGAGCGGGCCGTAGTTGGCGCCCCCGCCAAGACCAGGAGCCACAATCTGATTCGGGGCAGCAGGCGTAAAGAGTGGAACGGCCTTGAACTTTCCGAGGCGATCCGGCGGGATGTCCGTGGGGAACACCGGCGACACAGGGCTCATCGGTTTTCCCGATGCAGTGTACGGAATCGGTTGCGTCGGCCACGGTTGCTCCTCCGGAAAGGGGCTCTCCGTGGATACCGGTGTCTCCTTGATCGTGTGGACAGGTTGGCCCGTCTCGCGGTTCAAGATGTACAGATGGCCGTTCTTGCTCGCTTCCGCGACGGCTTTGACGCGCCGTCCCTGGACCTGCATGTCAAAAAGAATGGGCGGGCCGCCTGAATCGTAGTCCCATACGTCGTGGTGTGTTTGCTGGAAATACCACGCGAGCTTCCCTGTCTCGAGCCTGAGCGCGATGATCGAATCGGTAAAGAGGTTAGTCCCGGCTCGCTTCCTGCTGTCGCCGAACGGATTGCCCACCGCAACGTAAAGGAGTCCCAACTCCGGATCAATCGAAGGCGTTTCCCAGATCCCGCCACCGTTCCGTTCGCCACCAACCCATGTTGGGCCGGCAATCTCCCAGCCCTGATCCTTTTCGTCCTGCGGAACGGTGTTGAAGTGCCAGAGGACCTTGCCGGTTTTCGCATCGACTGCCAACACGTGGCCGCCAGGAATGTGGCTCTCGCTGCGCGTGCTGCCAATGTAGAGGACGCCGTTCCTGACCTGCGGCGCCGTCGTGAACCAATACCCCATGCTGATGGCCGTTTTGGCATCGGGATATCTCATTCTGAGCACGTCCAGAATCACGCTGGCCTGCCCGTCTTTGCCGAAGCCCTGAATCGGTTTTCCGGTCTTGGCGTCCAGGGCAAACAGGAATGATCCTCCCGCCACGTAGACCACTCCGTCCGCATAGCAGACACCGCGGTTACGGAAGACGTAACCCTCTGGCCGTCCTCCTCCAATGAGATTGGTGACGTCGTACGTCCACAGAAGATGACCGTCGGCGGCGTTAACGGCGTAGACGCTCCCGCGGGCGTCGGTCACATACATGATTCCGTCGACAACGACCGGCGTGGTTTGGTTGCTCACGCCGTCGATGACACCGTGCTGAAAGAGCCACCGCGGGGTCAACGACTTGACGTTCGACGTATTGATCTGGTCCATGGTGGAAAATCGACTTCCGGCCAGATCGAGATTGTGAAGCGGCCAGTTCACAGACGTGACGGCACGTTGCTGCTGCGCCGAAGAAACCAGCAAAGCCGACACTGTCATGACGATCAAGACGGCGGGAAATCTACGTGGCTTCATCGCTAAGCACCCTCGCACCAACTAGTAACAAGATCGCACGCGGAGTATCAGTTCGATTGCACGGCAGCGTCAGTCCGATCGTTCCGACTACTGTCCAATGCCATACACGTGCCCGATGGTCCTTACGACGATGAGTCCATCGGAGATCGCTGGCGTGGCCATGATCACTTCCTTCATGTCGTTCTTGGCGATCGGCGCAAGCTCTGGTCCGGCGGAGATAACGTAGATCTCGCCGTCCTCGCTCGCAAAGTACAGACGTCCGTCTGCGGCGATAGGCGAGGCTGAGAACGCGCCTCCCTCACCGACGCGTCCTCGGAACGCGCGCCGCCCATTCTCAGCACTGTATGCGGTAACGACCCCGTTGTTGTTGAAGGTATAGAGATATCCGCCGTAGACGACCGGCGTCGGAATGTATGTGCCTTCCGTCGTGTTGCTCCACGCGATCGATGCGCTTGAGTCGGACCCTTTAGGCAGCGAAATATCACCCGTGGCGCCGGGTCGAATCGCGTAGATGGGTCGCACAGGCGGATAACCGCCTGTGACGAACACGAGCCCGTGGCCCACGACGGGCGAGCCGACAGTGACCTCCGAGTTCGGCCCGAGTGTCCAGAGCAGCCTCCCTGTGGCTGGGTCGTAGCCCCGAATCTTGGTACCGTTCGTCACGAGCTCGTCGCGCCCGGCTGCAGCGCTCATGATCGACGGTGTCCCCCAGGTGGGAATCTCGTCCGCACGTGCGGTCTTCCAGAGTTGTTTGCCCGTACCGAGATCCCACGCTGCGAGGTAGGAGCCCTTTTGCATATCGGCCTGGAGGATCACCGAGTTGCGATAGATGATTGGTGAGCTCGAGTGGCCCCATTGGAACGCCGGATCGAAGAACCAGCCGCTGTCGAGCACACCGAGATCGGCGCGCCAGAGCTCCTTGCCGTTGACGTCCCATGCGATCAGCAGACCGATCGATCCAAACGCAGCAACGACTCGTCGTCCGTCGGTGGCTGGCGTGGAGTTGGCCTGCGTTCCCTTTGGGTGCCGCTTCGTGCGTGGCGCGCCCGTGAACGCGGACCGCTCCCACACTACCTGTCCCGTTGCCTTGTCGAGCGCGTAGATTTTCCACTCGTGCTCGGACACATCGTCAGCGGGCTTCACGTCCCCGTAGAGACCCGTGCGGAAGCTCTTATCGCCGGCTTTGCTCACGGCAGTCGTCGCAAAGACGCGATCGCCCCAGACGATGGGGCTCGAGTTGGCGATGCCAGGGATCGGCGTCTTCCACTTGATGTTCTTGCCGCTCGCGATGTCCCATTCGGACACCGCACGCTGACCATCCCCGTTGCCGCCTGCTGCTTCACCTCGAAATGAGGGCCAGTTCCGCGGTCCGGTAGTTCGCGTGGCGTTAGGAGTCAATGGCGCCGACGGTGCGGCGGCGGCAGTGGCACTCTCGGCGGCTGCGGTGACGCGTAGCAGAGTGAGATTTGTCTGGCCTTGAGCGAGATCGATCGATTCGACGAGGCTTGCGCGCTCGTTGAACGTCAGTGTGGCATTGACCTGCGCGCTACGAAACACGCCGACGGCTGTTGCCGTGAGCGGAAGCGCAGGCTGTCCTTCGCGTTGTGCGATCAATGTCCCGTCTTGCACGGTGACGGTAATCGTGAAGCCGCTTGCGCCATCGCGGTACGTCCCGGCGTACTTCGGCAGTGTCGCAGCGTCGACTGCAAAGACCGGCAGCGCTGGTTCGGCCGGTAACGCGTCGAAGGCTGCCTTCAGCGTCGGCATGAGCGCTTCGCGCTTCATTCGTGTGGCAATGTTCATTGCCGTCTGGAGGCCCGCGCGCGTCACGTCGCTGGCAAGCGCCGCTTTGACGAGCGCGGCGTTGTCGGATTGAACGCCTGCGAACATGAGGTTGTCGCCGCCCTTCGAGCCGCTCTGAAGGAGGAGGACGGCCACATCGACGTGCCCGTTGCCGATCGCCATTTCGGCTGCCCGCGCGCGATAGAACGTATCCTGGGCGTTGACGTCGGCTCCTCGCGAAAGCAGGAGCTTGACCGCATCGAGTCGACCACTGCTTGCCGCGAAGATGAGCGCCGTGACGTCGTACTTCGATTTCGCGTTCACCTCGGCACCGTTGGCCAGCGCGGCCGCAATGCCTGCAGTGTCACCGGCTCGCGACGCCTCGAAGAGCGACTCGTTCACGGCGGCTTGAGGTGCCTGCGCCGCGACGGCCACGGCAGTGAGAAGCACCAACCCACTCAAAGTCAGTTTCGTTTTCAACATGGTCTCTCCTCGAGCTGTGGTCGAGATTCTATCCAGGATAGGCGAGCGGGCGGTAAAATGCCGTTTGCGGCAGGAGGACGAGCTTGGGATCCCATTGGTTACGTTGGACTTCACTTGCGACCATGTCGATGGCGACGGCGGCATTCTTCCTGATGGTGCCGGTGGCGCCTCGCGCACAGACGACGCCCGACCCCGACAGCGTCGCTGCCGGCATGAGGATCTTCAGGACCAAGGGGGACTGCCAGGCATGTCACGGCTGGGCGGCCGACGGCCGCAAGATGGACAGCCAGATGCCAGACGGTGCGAACTTGCGTACCACCAAGCTCGATCGCGACAAGTTGATGATCGCTGTCAAGTGCGGCGTTCCAGGAAAGGGCATGCCGGCGTTCGACCGGCTCGCGTACAGCGACGGACGTTGCTACGGCATGAAGCAGGCTGACTTGACGCGGCTTCAGATATCCATGCCGGACGCTGCAGCGACGCTACAGCCGCGCGAAGTGGAGATGGTCGCCGACTTCTTGTTCGCGAAGGTCGTCGGCAAGGGTCCGATGGATCGCGCCAAGTGCATCGAGTACTGGGGCTCGGACGTCGAGGCCTAGCGGCAGAGTTATCTGCTGCTCTTTGGCGCGGTGGCGTGCGTGCTGCTGATCGCGTGCGCGAACGTCGCCAACCTGCTGCTTGCGCGCTTTGCGGGACGACGGCGGAAGATCGCTGCGCGGTTTGCGCTAGGCGCGAGCCGTGGCGAAGTGGTGCGTCAGCTCGTCTCGGAAGGCCTGCTGCTCGCCGTGCTGGCGGCGGCATCGGCCTGCTGCTCGCCAGTGGGCGTTGCGCGCGCTGCGTCGCCTTCGGCTAGACCTGATTCCGCGCGCCGCTGAAATCAGCATCGATCCCATGGCGCTCGACTTCACGCTGATGGTGACGCTCGTGACCGGCCTCTTGATTGGCCTGCTACCGGCGATGCAGGCATCGGGAGTCAACGTCGCCGAGGCGCTGAAAGAGGCGGGCCGAGGCTCGTCGGGTCGGGCCGTCATCTTCGTGCCGGCTTGCTCGTCGTCGAAGTCTCGCTGTCGCTGGTCCTGCTGATCGCGGCCGGGTTGCTGCTGACCAGCTTCGCGCGGCTGCAGCGCGTCAATCCTGGCTTCGAGCCACAGGGCGTGTTCACCGCCCAGATCGCGTTGCCGGGGCGTTACTCGGCCGCCGAGCGAATCGAGTTCTACGAGCAGTTCTATCAACGCCTCGCGACGCTCCCTGGTGCAGCCTCCGCCGCGCTCAGCGACCGCGTGCCGCTGACCGGCGATCAGCCGCCGGCGGTGGTGGCGGTGGCCGGCCGGTTGATTCCGCCGTTGAGCGAACGCCCGCTTGCGAACCGGCATCTCGTATCGCCGCAGTACTTCCGCACGCTTGGGATTCCGCTGCGTGCCGGCCGCGATTTCGATGAGCGCGACAACGCGCGCGTACCGCACGTCGTCATCATCAACGACACGTTCGCGCGCCGACTCTTTGCCGGAGAGAACCCGATCGGCCTCACGCTGGTCACCGGAATGGCCCAGACGCCGTCGCAGATCGTCGGCGTGGTCGCGGATATCCGCGGCGAGAGTCTCAACACGCCGGCGGACGCGGAATACTTCCTGCCGGCGCTGCAGCGGCCGGAGACGTCCACCAACGTGCTGGTGCGCAGCCATCTTCCGCACGCTGCCGTTGCGTCGCTGGTGCGCGAGGCGTTGCGCACGATTGATCCCGATCTGCCGCTGCTGCAGCCGGACGCGTTGACGACGCGCATCGCGCAGACGGTGGCGAACCGGAAGCTGGCGCTGCTGCTGCTGTCGGCGTTCGCGGCGCTCGCGCTCGTGCTCGCGATCCTTGGCGTCTACAGCGTAACGGCGCACTTGGTGGCGTTCCGCACGAGCGAGATCGGCCTGCGCCTGGCGCTGGGCGCATCACCGGACATCAACGATGCGCATGGTGCTCGGCTACGGCCGTCGCCTCACGCTGGTCGGCATCGCGTTCGGCATTGCCGGTGCCCTCGTCGTCTCGAGGTTGATGCAGCAGGCGCTCTTCGACGTCGATCCGGCAGAGCCGCCTGTCTACGTCGCGCTGTCCGGCCGCGAGTTCCCTAAATAGGTGGTCTGGGTAGCTCGGTGGCTGGGTTACTTGGGCTTAAGTTCTTCCCTGCGGACCGAGTGAACACATGCCTCATGGACTAGCAACCTAGCAACTAGCCCCAGCTACCTAGATCGACCCAGAACAGGCGCGAACTTCTGAATCCGCTTGGCCTGTTCCACTTCCCCCGTGTAGATGTTCCCGCTCGAATCGATCGCGATCGCATTGATCCAGTGGAGCTGCCCCGCGTAGCGGCCGTTGCCGCCAAACGACCCCAGCGTCCTGCCTTCATTGCGGTCGAGAATCCACACGCGGTTGTTGGTGCCGTCAGCCACATACAGATACTTCTGTTGCGGGTCGGGTGAAAGGGCAAGCTTGTATGTGGTTCCACACGGGGGCATCTTCGTGTTCGCGAGACCGCCGCACCCCTCGCCGCGGGCGGGTGTCCCGGGGGAAACCGAGAAGTCTTTGAGCCATTTGCCCTCGGTGGTGAATACCTCGATCCGGTTCTGGCCGCGCTCGCCGACGTAGACCAGCCGGTCCTTGGAGATCTCCGCGAAGTGGAGGTCGGGCACGAAGTTCTTCTCCGGGGGAGGCGGGCCTCCATTCCACTGGTACGACGGAATCGGTTCGTTGGAAATCTCGCTCAGCGGCATACCGTGGCCGCCCCAGCCACGTTTGAACGCGCCTGTGTTCATGTCGTACACGAGCACGCGCTTCCAGTTGATGATGTAAATCTCGCGGGCCACCTCGTCGAGCTGAAAACGCCCCTTCGACACGAGGACGTCGGTCTGCTGGTTGTTCTCCGGCGGCTGCGCGCCCTGCGGCGGACGATGGCCGAAGTCCCAGACGAACTTCCCATCCCGCGTGAACTTGAGGATGCTGTCCTGCGCCGCTGTGCCACCCACCCAGACGAAGCCCTGGCGGTCTGCGATCACCGTCTGCAACGCCGTCGGCCAAAGGGGGTGATAGCCAGGGCCACCCCACGCGTTCACGACATTTCCTGCCTGATCCAGCTCGATGACCTCGGGGCCGCGCACGCAGCACTCGATTCGCGGCGGGTTGCTCCCGCCGCCCACTTCATCTCCTTCGGCCGCCGCCCCGCGATTCAGGAACCAGATGTGGTTCATGTGATCCACATGAATGCCCGTGACCTGCTGCATGCTCCATCGATTGGGCAACGGCTTCGGCCAGAACGGGTCCACTTTGAAGAGGGGAGCGCCGTTCTCGTCCACAGCTTGTGCCGGCGGCTGCTGCGCTCGCGCAGCGACATGCGTCGCGAGCGGCAGGAGACACCCAACGGCGAGAGCAATTGAAGACGCGTGTCGCAGTGCGTTCCTCGTATCCATGGAGATTTCTCCTTCTCTCGGCGATCCCAGTACTCGTCCGCGGCTATATGCCGCTCACCCTCTCTGGTCAGCGGTCTGCGGTTTCATCTATTGCGGCAGCGCGAAGATGAATACGGTTGGGCTGCCGGGATTTCTGTCGACCCAGAATGACGAAGGGGCGCCTGAGGCGACGGCGATGTATTGCCGTCCAGCTATTTCGTACGTCACCACGCCAGCGCCGATCGGTCCCCCGGTATTGAAGCGATACAACTCTCCTCCCGTCGCAGCATCCAGGACGAGGAAGTCGCCAGTCAGCTCGCCCGTCATGACGAGGCCTCCGGCCGACGTTGTGACGGCGGCAACCATTGGACGTGGTGAGCGGTACCGCCATTTCACCTCGCCAGTCGAGGCATTCACGGCCGTTACCCATCCCTGACTCGTGTTGTCGCGCACGTAGGTGCCGCCAAGATAGCTGGCGCCAGGAATGTAACGCACCGCCGGGGAAACGGAGTATGTCCCGCACCAATCGACCGCCGCGGTATAGAGCAGGTTGGTGGTCGCGTTGTACGCGGGTCCATTCCACTCGACACCGCCGAGCACTCCTGGACACGCGTGTGTACCGGCGGCGGTCACCGGTGCGTCGACATTGGTCCTCGTCGTCACAGGTGATTCGTTGAGTCGTTCGTGGGTCTCGCGATCCACTGTGCGCAGCACGCCGTCTTTCCCCACCGTCACCACGACGTTCCGGAGCCGTCCCTTGGTCGCTACTCGGATGAGCGGGCTGGCGTGGGTCATGTCCCAGTCGTGGTTGTCTCTCGGGACGAGTTGGTCGTACCAAAGCAGCTTGCCGGTGCGCACGTCGAGCACGAGCAGCGAATTCGTGTAGAGATTCTTGCCGCCGCGCAGATCGGCCGGAAAGTCTGGCGCCGGATTTGCCGCCGCGACAAAGAGCTGTCCTACCTGTGGATCGAGCGTGGGCGCCGTCCAAACGCCGCCGCCGCCCATCGGAATCCCCGACTCGAAATCCCACGTTTCGTATCCCGGCTCACCCGCCTTTGGGACGATGTTGAAACGCCAGACCGGCGCGCCGTCGTCCGCGCGGAAGGCGCCAATCCAGCCCTTGATGGCGTACTCGCTGACAGCCGGGCCGATGATGACGATGTCCTCGTACGCGAGTGGCGGCATCGCCAAGGTCTCGCCGGCCAACGCGTCAGCGACTCTACGAGCCCAGAGCATTCGTCCGTCGGCGGCATCGAGTGCCATGAGATAGCCGTCGGAGCTACCGCGGAATACGCGGCCGTCCTTGAGCGCAACGCCGCGGTTCCTCGTGAACACGTCGCGCGAGCGAGGCGCCCATACGTGGCGCCACTTGAGACGACAGGTCAAGGCATCGATCGCCGCGGTGACGTGCTGCGTCGTGACGTACATCACGCCGTCGTACACGATCGGGCCGGTTTGGAAGTCTGTTGCCTCGCCCATCTGAAAAGCGCAGGCGACCTGCAGCCGGCTCGCGTTGGCCGCCGTGACCTGCGTCGCCGGCGAGGCGCGTGTGCCGGAGTAGTTCTGCGTGTGATATAGCCAGGAGCTCTTGCTCGCGGCTGCGGTGTCGAGCACGGTCTGATCCGGTCCACGTCCGGACGGCCTGGTGCCGCCGGTGCCGGGGATGAACTCAGGTGCGACGCTCCCGGAGATGCTGGCCGTCAAATGGATGCGGCGTCGTTGCTCCTGGCTCGTGAGCCGCGACTCGAGGCTCGCGGGATACGCGTTCTGTTCCATCACATACGCGACCACGGCCTCATAGTCGGTCGTGGGAAGCACGCCGCCACGATTCTTCGGCATTGTCGTCTGGACGATAAAGAACAGATCGTCGAGCGTGACCTGAGGGTGGCTCCACTTTTGAAGAAACGCCGGTCCCACGAGCGCAACAGCGGCGCCGTCGTTGAGCCGAATGCCGTGACACGACGCGCACTCGGAGACGTACACCTCGCGGCCGCGGTTGGCCTGAGCAGCCGTGAACACGCCCGGAAGGCTCGATGGCGTCTGGGCGAATCCGAGCGAGAACGCTGCCGAACACACCAGCCCGATGGCGGCGACATGAAGTGTGGTCCGAATTCGGAAGATCGGTAAGGCCAGCATAGTCGGCATAGTATTGACCAAAAATGGAGGCACCTGATGCGTATAGCGTCGAGAATCATGCTTGCGTTTGCTCTCGCCGTGGCTGGAGCGTCTCTTGACGCGCAGAACCGGACGAAGACACTCGACATCTACGTCGTGGACGTCGAAGGTGGCAACGCCGTGCTCATCGTTCCGCCTTCCGGTCAGTCATTGCTCATCGATTCGGGGAACGCCGGCGCAGCGGCCGTTCGTGACGCCGATCGGATCATGGCCGCGGCCAAGGCTGCCGGAATCACGCAGATCGACCACCTGATCACTAGCCATTACCACGGTGACCACATTGGCGGACTTGCCGAGCTCGCGACGCGCATCCCGATCCGGCACTTCATCGACCACGGTGCCAACGTTCAGCCGGGTCCCAACATTGATCCGACTATGCAGCGGTATGCTGAGCTTTACGCCAAGGCGACGCACACGGTGGCGAAACCCGGCGATACGATTTCCATCGCGGGCCTCGACGCACGTATCGTGGCATCGACCGCCCATGTGCTCACCGCACCGCTCCCGGGCGCCGGCCGGCCGAATCCGTACTGCGCTGGCTTTCAAATCAGGAACGCGAACAGAACCGAGGATGACCAGTCCGTCGGCACCCACATCGTGTTCGGGAAGTTCCGCGTGCTGCATCTCGCCGATCTGCCATGGGACAGGGAGTTCGAGCTGATGTGTCCGTCCAACCGCATCGGCACGGTGGATCTGTGGCTGGTGTCGCGCCACGGGCAGCCCACGTCGAACTCCGAAGCGCTCGTGCACGCAATTCAACCGCGAGTGGCCATCATGAACAACGGCACCCGCAAGGGTGGCCAACCCGACGCGATGAAGATCATTCATTCGGCTCCGGGTCTCGAGGACCTCTGGCAGATGCACTTCTCGCTGCTCAGCGGCCAGGAGTACACCGTACCTGGGATGTTCATCGCCAACACGGTGGACGAACAGCAGCCTGCCATGCCGGTGGCCGCGGAGGCGCCGCCCCAGCCTGGCGCACAAGCCCCGCCGGCGCCGCAACACAACGGACCGGCATACTGGTTCAAGGTCTCGGCTCAAACGGATGGCACATTCACCGTGACCAACAGTCGGAACGGCTTCAGCAAGACGTATGTTCCAAAAGTGGAAAAGTAGAGAAGTGGAAAAGTGGAAAAGTAAGGGGGAAGGGGAAGGGGGAAGTGGGAAGTGGGAATAGCGCCATGAAGAGCAGGACAGCGGTTAGTGTGATCTTCGTCGTTGTCGTGATGGGTACGTTCGCCCAGGTCGCCACCGCGCAGAAACCCGTGAGTCGGCCGCCGACCGCCGCGGACTGGGCTGTCCTCGCCAAGTTGCCTGACTTCACCGGAGTGTGGGAGATCGGAGGCGGGGGCGGTGGAGGTCGCGGAGGTGGCCCAGGACCATCCCTCACGCCCGAGGCCGCAGCCCGCAGAACACAGTTCTTGGCCAGCGCGCCCGAGGACGGGCAGTCAGCCAACTGCTTACCACCGGGAATGCCAGGGATCATGGGCCAGCCCTACCCGATGGAGTTCCTGCTCACTCCGGGCAAGGTCACGATAGTGATCGAAGCCTACATGCAGGTGCGGCACATATACACCGACGGCCGCCCGCTGCCCGAGGATCCCGGCGATGATTTTCACGGCACCTCGGTTGGCCGTTGGGAAGGCGACACGCTCGTCGTGGAGACCATCGGATTCTCACCGCTGACCCAGATCGAACGCGGAGTCCCTCATAGCGGAAGAATGCGGATTGTCGAGCGCTTCCGTCTGACCGAACCAGACACGATGAACATTCAAACCACCATCAGCGACCCCGGGGTCCTGACGACGCCTTACACAACCAACAGGACGCTCAGGCGTCATCGCGACTGGACGGTGGCTGAATACATCTGTGAGGAGAACAACCGGAATTTCGTGGACGACAAGGGCAAGGCCGGCGTCAACCTGAACACTCCTAGCGGATTGTCTCCAAAGAAGTAGGCCTCATTCATGCCACGACTGAGACTCGCTGTGCGCGCAACGGTGATGATGATAGTGCTCGTCGCAGGCGGCGTCCGTCTGCACGCACACCATTCATTTGCGCCGTTCAACATGCAGACGGAAAAGATGCTGACAGGTACGGTGAAGCAGGTCGATTGGACCAACCCGCACATCTGGATCTGGGTGGAGGTACCGAACGAAAAGGGCAGCATCGACACCTGGGGCATCGAGGGAATGAGCCCAAACTATCTGGAGCGCCGCGGCTGGGTCAAATCGACGCTGAAAGCTGGCGACAAGATCACGGTCAGCGTCCGTCCGATGAGAGATGGCTCGACGGGCGGGATGTTCGTGCGCGCGACACTGTCGGACGGGAAAGTGCTTACCCCGAGCGGCGCTCAGAATTGACTGCCTACATCAACCCAGCGAGCATCACGATGTCGGAGTCTATGTCGGACACCGACGCGTATACGTGTTGACCGTCGGCTGACCAGGCGATCCGCCGCGCGATCACGACGTTTCTCTGGCCGAAGTCGGTCAGTTTCCGCCACTCGCCATCCACTGTGGAGAGCGCCCAGAGGTTGGTGGTCGAACCGTCGATCAGCGGCATCGCCAGCCATTTGCCGTCGGGCGCTGGAAACGCGTGAAAGTTGATCGCGGTCGCGGGCACTCGCGATCCGGAGACCCTCCCGAGCACTCTGGATGGGCCGTTTTCGGGGCTGGCCACCCGTAGCTCGAAATCCCAGGCGCCCGTCGCCTGGGTCAGGATTCTCGAGTAGTAGAGCGCGTCGCCAACCGGAGCCGGGTTGCAGCCGACCGCGTTGTCGTCGCGAACCAGCAGGGGCTCGCCTCCCTCGACCCGCACTTTCCTGATGCGGTAGCCGCCATTCCCCGAGTCGGAAAAGTACAGCCATTGGCCGTCGCCCGACCAGCACGCCCATGCGCCGAGGACTCCAAGGTCGTGCAGATCGCTGCCATCTGGCCTGGCCAGCCACAGCGTCACGTCGCTGGTTTTGGAGTTCCGGTTCGAAAGAAAATTGATCCAGTCACCGCGCGGTGACCAGACCGGAACGGCGACCACGACACGTGGGTCGAACTCGCGCGTCACTGGACGCATGTCGCCGTCTGCAACTCGAGCAGTCCATAGGTTCGCGTGACCACCGTTGTCCGACAGAAACACGACTTCGGATTCGTCGGGGCTCACCGAAACCGTCTGCACGACACCAGTCTGCCGGGTGATCTGCATGCCTCGACGCACGTTCTCCGCTGGGTCACCGGCGACCGGGAACTTCCAGACGTTTGCCTGTGCCCGTACCCGACTGACGACGAGATTTCCTTGGGCTCCCAGATCCGGGTACTGGTACGAGGACTCGCCGAAGGTCAACTGTGACCGAGGACCGCCGTCGAGCGGGATTTTCCACAGGTTGTACGTAGGTGGGTACGGCATCAGGCTGCCGTCCGAGGAGCTCACGATCAACCCTGAACCGTCGGAGAGCCAGGCGGCACCCTGAAGATACGTGCCGGTCGCGGCGCGCCGCGGCGGGCCGCCCGACAACTCGGTGACCATGACATCCGTTGAGAACGTGAATCCACCTAGTTCTTGAACGTACGCGAGTCTTCGATCGTCCGGAGACCATCGCAAATTGGATTGGACGCCTGTTGGCAGTTTGGCGATGGCGTGCACATCGAGTTGATCTCGCCCGGCCACCGCAAGCTCAACGCCGCCATCTCGAAATCGGACGAAGGCGAGCCGCTGGCCATCATGGCTGAGGTCTCCCGGCCCGAGCGCGTTCACGAGCCGGCGGGGCGATCCTCCGAGCGCAGGTATTTCCCAGATCGTGCCGGCGTCTCCTGGCTGACTTCCGGGCGTGTAGTAGATCAAGCTGCCGGAATCGGCTGACCAGCGCGGGGCGTAGTGATCGACGTCGTCCTTCGTCAGAGCCAGCGGAGCTCCCCCTGCCAGCAGCCGTACCCAGATCTGCCGCTTGGTACCAGCGACCGCGACAAATGCCACGGTCTTTCCGTCTGGCGAAAGCGCCGGCGCTTCCTCGAGGCCGACCAGGTCTGTCAGGCGCTGCACTTGGACACTTCGTGCAGGTGCTCGCGTCTCGGTCGCCGAGTGCAGCAGCCAGCCACCGGCGGCTGCTGCCGCAGTGGCTGCAAGCATGAGAGCCCAACGTGGCTGCCAACGGGATCGTACAGGAGAAACCGGCCGTGAAGCGGCGACGGAATGGCTCGGGATCTCCTCGGTCGTTCGCCTGGCAAGCCGCCGCAAATCCACCACGAGCTCCCGCATCGTCTGATAGCGATCGGCGGGATCCTTCTCGAGTGCTTTTTCGACCGCCAGCCGCAAGGCGATCGGCACGTCGCTTCCGAGCGGTTGGGGTGCTTGGTGGGCGATGGCGTTCAGCAGCTCCAGCATGGTGACGCCCTTAAACGCCCGCTGGTTCGCAAGCAGCTCGTAGAGCAAGACGCCGAACGAAAAAATGTCGCTGCGTGCGTCGAGGGGGCGTCCGGCCGCCTGCTCGGGGGACATGTACGCCACCGTTCCCACGATCACCCCAGCTCGAGTCTGGCCAACTGTCAGCGTCTGGGTCGCACTGTTAGCGACGCTCTCGTCGAGCTTCGCCAGACCGAAATCGGCTAACTTGGCATAGCCACTCTGAGTGACCAACACATTTTCGGGCTTGATGTCGCGATGGAGAATTCCGGCCCCGTGGGCCACAGCGAGTCCGTCGGCGACGCCGACAAGGATCTCGACAATCTGCCGCCATGTGCGCGGCGTGGACTGCGCCCAGTCATTGAGTGTTCCCCCATCCATGAACTCGGTCACCAGATACTGACGTCCGTCGAGCTCTCCCGCGTCGTACACCGTCAGGATGTGCGGGTGATTCAGCGAAGAAGCGGTCTGCGCTTCGCGTTGAAACCGGCGCCGCGCGGCCGCGTCGGCGACCTCGTCGGAGAGGAATTTGACGGCCGCCGGACGGTTCAGCTTCGTGTCGAAGGCGCGGTAGACCACACCCATGCCGCCTTCGCCGAGAACTTCGTCAATCCGGTACGAGCCGAACTGCGTTCCGGGAGTGACCGTTCGACTGCTCATTGAGCTGGCACATCATAAGCCCAGGCGGTGAAAATCGACCGAATCGAGGGGCGCAAAGTGGCACCAGCGATATAATCCCGCCTTAGTTTCTCGAGCAACCAGTCGCATATTCGGCGGGAGCGCCAGCAATGAAACACCCCCTCCCTCGGGCAGTCCTGACATTGGCAGTCTCGTTCGCCCTCTTGGCCTCTCAAGCCATCGTGCTTGGCGATCCGGGATTCGGGCTGATCAAGAAGCGGAAGGTCACTCTGCAAGTTCGGAGACCGGCGGTCGTCCGCCTTGCCAATACGTCCGTCGCTTTCCGCGCCGGCTTCGCCAACCCTAACTACAGGGCCGTCGTCGCCCCGCTAGAGGCCACGCTTGAAACCGAGCTGGTGAGCAACGAGCACACGCTCCTCAAGAAGGCGGCGGGAGAGGCGGAGTGGGTTCTGGCGCTCATGGTGACGGGGTTTTCCGTCCCGCAACCACAGCAGCGTCACGAGCAGGTGAAGAACAATCCTCCCCTTACTTTTGCGCGCTGGACCGGATCGCTGCAGGTGGCCTACCAGGTCGTTGACCGCGGCGGTCGCATTCATGCGGCCGACAACGTCAACGCCAAGTACGACCGCGAGTTTCAGACCAACGTGCCAAAGGGGGGCTTCAAGCTCCCGTCCGCGATTCCATTCATCGGCGGCGCGAAACAAGAGGACGCCCCGCAATCGGCGGACGATGTGATGCAGAACCTGGTGCAGGACGTCGTCCACCAGATTGCCGTGAACCTTGGCAACACGGTGCAGCGGATCGAAGCTCAGGTTGCCGGTGGCCAGGATCAGCTGGAGCGCTCAGCCGATTTCATGGAACAGCGATTATGGTCGCGCGCGATCGAGACACTCGAGAAGACGCCCGCATTCGCCAAGCCAGAGGACGAAGCTTACCGTCAGTACAACCTCGGGTTGGCATACGAAGCGATGTCCTACGAGGCCAAGGGCTATAGCGAGCAGCGGGCCAACCTTTTCAAGGCCCAGGAGTACTACGACAAAGCCACCGACATGAATCAGGGGCAGAGATATTTCGTCGAAGTCGTCGCCCGCTTGAAAGATTCGCTCGCCCGGTATCGAACGCTCGATGCCATGCAGCGCGACGATCAGCGGAAGCCGACGCCGCAAAACGCCGCGAACGAGGCGCCTGTGCGGCCTGCCCCCAGAGTGACGAGCCCCCCAGTCAGCAGTACGGCTGCCGCGGCGAAAGGTGGCGCCGCTGTCAGCTCGAAGGGCGGTGGCCCCGCAGCCGGTGCAAAGAGCGGCGGTATCGTCACCAACACCGCGGCCGCCGCGCCCAGGAATGCGAGCGCCAGCGCCGGTACCGCGTCTCAGGGTAAAGCGCTCACCGTGAGCGACGTCATCGAGATGCATGGCGCCGGCGTGCAGTACCAGCAGATCGTCGAAGTCATCCGAAGCTCCCCTGCGCAGTTCAATCTGCTCGACAAGGACACCGTGCTGGCGATTGCCCGCGCGAAGCTCCCCATCAACCTGCAGAATGAGATGCGCAAGAAGGCCGGGCTCGCGCCACTCCAACCATGACCCGGCGTGAGCTGCTTGCTCTGGCCGCGGCCACAACCGGCCTTCGCCGGGCAGGCCTGGCCGCGCAGGGCGCAGGAGACACGCTCGGCGCCGCGCGGGACTTGGTGTATCAGGCGCTCGAGTTGCTTTCGGCGAACGCCACTCCTGCCGACGTCACCAACGCGAGCCGCATCCTCAGGAACGCCCTGGATCAGGAACCGAGTTTCGGTGACGCGCACTACTATCGGCATCTGTGCCTCAAGCGTCTGAATCAGGACGCTGTCATGCAACGGACCCACCTGGAGTCGGCCCAGCGCTACGAGTCCGAAGCGCTCCGCGATAAGCGGGATCCGTTCGTCCTCGCTGTGCCGAAGATCTACGAGAATTTGCCGACGGTGGGGCAGAAGTGGGCGCTGGTCGTCGGGATCAGTCAGTTCCGGCCGGACACAGGTGCTGAGCGTCTGCAGTTTGCGGCCAACGACGCGCAAGCGTTTGCCGCGCTGCTGCGGGATCCGAACGTTGGTCGTTTCCCCGCTGCTCAGGTTTTCGAATTGACCAACGCCCAGGCCACCACCGCGGCCATCAAGGCGCGACTGAACTTCATCGCCACACGCGCGAAACCGGAAGACGTCGTCGTGACATACATTTCGACGCACGGCTCCCCACGTGCGCAGGACCTGCGGAACGTGAGCTACCTGTACACCTACGACACAGACGTCACGAGCCGCGATCAAATCTTCGGCACCGCGCTGCCGATGGTCGAGGTGTCGGGCATCATCAGCAATCGTTGCGTGGCGCAGCGCACGGTGGCGATCTTCGATACCTGCCACAGCGGTTCCAGCATCAGCACCAACTCCCTCTCAACCGAGGATCTGAATCGACTCCGCGAAGGAGCCGGTCGATACATTCTCAGCTCCTGCGAGCCCGACCAGAAGTCGTATGAAGACGCCGGGCGCGGCTTCTTCACGGCGAGCCTGATCGAGCAACTACGACAGCGTCGGGGATGCGTGCGCCTGAAGGATCTCTTCGCGAACGTTCAAAAGGACGTGAGCAGCCAGGTGATGCAGCGGTTCAAGCGAGCGCAGCGACCGGTGATGGCCAGCAGCGAGAACTCGTCGGAGATCGTGCTGGGCGCGGCGGTGGGTGGCGCGAGCGAGGGGTGCCTGGCGGGTTAGTGTGCATCCGCATGTGACGCGTTTCTATGACGAGTGCCAAGGTTACGTCCGACGAGGACCATCCCGACCCAACTCAACCAGAGATATCCTCCGATACGTAGCAAAGGATAGCTCACTGCTGCGGCCACGCCTGCCAGGGCGAGACTTGCCACGATTCTCCATACGACAAGATGCGCGTGGCGCTCCTGCACTGTGGCATCCCACCCAAGCACGTTGCCAACGCGGACGTGCGCGTTGCTACCGAAAAGAAACCCAATCGCAAGCCCGATGGCCACGTCCAAGCCAAGCGTCACCAGTCGCCACACCTCGCGTACGAGCTGGACCGTGAATCTCTGCCTGTACCGCGTGAGCATTGACGAACAGTCCAGCGGTGCGCGGACCGGCAGGAGTGTCGAAAAAGTCACGGGACGCCCGAATGTTCCGCCGATAAGCACGATCGAACCATCGAGTTGCTCGATTGCGCCAGACGGCGGCGTCCAAGTCCATTGCGTGCACAGGGCACTGCCTTTGACGCTTTCTGTTCTTGCCCGCATGTGAAGAGATCACGAACGTAGAAGTCGGGAGTCAAAGAAACCGTCGAACCGTACGGGATGAAGAGCTTCACTGCCTCGTGGAACCAGGGTGCCGTCTCCTGTTTGTCGACAGGAAGGGCAGGCCTTCGAGATTCGACAGTCTGGCGCAGCGATCGTTCCTGCGAAGGTCGCCCGAGCTTCCCATGCCTGAGGCTTCGTAATGTCAAACCACGTACGCGGCAGCCGTCTTATGGTCCGATCTCCATCCGCGGGAAAGATCGGGGCGGCCCACTGGCTGGCAGGAAGATCGGTCGCCGGTCGCCCGAGGACCGTTCCTGGTTTTGCAACCAACTCGTCGTGCTCGCCAAACAACCAAAGCGGGAAGCTTGTTGGGTGGACCTCCGCAGCTTCTGCTCCGGCGGCCCACACGACTGGGGCACGCGGTCTCCGATTTGGCGTGACGCCTCCAAGGAGCGACGCCACTCTTTCGAATTCCTCAAAGCCGCTTCTGTACCTCTCCGGAGTCGGTCAGGATGTCGACACCCACGATGAGCGCGCCTGCGACGCGAATGACCGCCAACAAGTTTCATCAGGGCAGCCGGGTTCAGAGGTGATGTGGAGTCGAACCAGGTCTTGTAGTCTTCGTCGTCAATCGACACCGTCACGATTCGCGGATTTGTCTCGCGCTGGCTCCCAAGTGTCAGGTACCGGTCGGCCACCATCCCCTCAGCACTCGCAAACACTCCCCGGAACTCCAGGCACTGCATGAGGAGCGCCAGGAAGAAGGGAACACCGAAGGTCCATGCAAACCGAACAAGCCGACGCCTCCACGCCGGGACGCCGTCATTGCCAGTGCTCATCGCGGTGGGAACGCTCGCGCCAGATCCGCTAGGGCCGCGTGCCGAACCCGAGTGGTCACCGAGAGACTGGCTCCCGACGCCTCGAGTCTGCTGATGGAGGCCGCGCGCTGATTCCACTCGCGCATTCAATCGTTCGAAGTCAGCGCCAGCAACGACGAGCACCCACGCAGGCGTCGCATCTGGATCACGTTGGCAGGTGACCGCCGGCCGTAGAGTCGCCCTTTTCGAACGTATACAAACCAGGCGTTACGCCCGGCACTGGCGCAATACCTTCTTTGTCGACAACGCGGTCCCATTCGATCTCGAAGATCTGCGCGACTGATTCGGCAAGCGAGCAGGGAGGGCGCCCAGCCGGAAGCACGAGCGACCCTCGAGTACTCGCGTCAAGGCTGGGCCCCAGTGCACGCCGCGTGCGTCTTGGAGAACGACGGCGTCAGAAGGATTCCCCCCGGCGCGCGCGGCCGCGATGACGGCTTCGACAGGTTCACGCTCGAAGAGCGCTGTCCATGAGGCAGCGAAGTCAGGAGCACGTCAAGCCGATGGACGGACACAGGCCTGGCGCACTCAAGTCGCAGGCCTTTATCCGACACGTCTGTGCGCGGCAGGAATAGGAGACCTCGCCCTGTGCCGGACAAGACAGGATCAGATCATCGGCGTTGGGGTTTCTTGCGACGAGCTCCTCGGTGTTGGTGATTTTGTCCTTGTATCGGAGCGCGCTTCCGTTGACAGACCAACCGAAAAAACCGCGACGGACCTCAGCAGTGCCTTGTTGAGCAGCGCCATTCGGGACAAGAACACATGCGAGGAGAACGGCGCTCGAAACGTACCTCAAACGGAGCATCGCACTCTACCTCGTGACGAGCCCCTTCTTGTCGAGCGCCTCGAAGTGATCCGGGTCCTGATTGTTCTCGCACACGTACTCCTGGAGTCGCGTTCCCGGCCGCAGCATGTACTTGCTCGTGATGGTGTACGGCTTGGTCAGCGCCTTGGGATCTTCCACACGCGCTTCATACTCGATAGTGTTGTAGTCAACGCGCGTGAAGCGTTCGACGATGTGGAGCGCATCCGTGCTGATCTTCGATCCGACCGGTCGCTCCTTGAAGCCGGTCACGTCGACCACCAAGCTGTCTCCTTCCCAATGACCGACAGAGTCTCCCAGGTAACTGGGGTCCAGGTCTTCGGGATGCTTTTCGTTGAGCGGGATGATGCGGAACACGTGACGCGATTCAATGAGGAGCACGATCAGCTTCGGGGTCTGGACGAACTGATTCGGATAGAGCGCCCCTGCCCCGAGGTCCAACTCGGGAATGCAACGCGCGACAGGATCGTCGATGTTGCGTCGGTTGAAGGCCTCCAGAACCAACTTTGCCGCCCATGGTTGGTAGGGAGGATTCGCTCCTCGCCTCACGGGTGGTCGCCCGGGGTCAGGCACACCGACGCCCTGGTTGGCCTCGGCCCACGTTCCCACTCGGTCGCTGCCTGGCTGCCAGACTCCGGACAGATCCGGCTTGCCATCTGGTGTGCGGGGCACTGGTGGTGTCGCCGGTTTCGCCACGCTCGTCGAACCAACGGTTTGAGCAGTGGTGAACGCAGGCGTCAACAGAACGGCCACCGCCGCAGCAACGCACACGAGGAAGTTCTGTTGGCCCATCACTGCACCACGACAGGAGGAGTATTGCCGCCGTCACCATTGCCGGCGGGAGGCCCGGACTCCAGCTTCGCGCCGTTCTTCGCGAACGTCACCAGGCGCGAGTGACCCCAATTCGATCCATCCCGTGCGCGCCAGCCGAACACTGTCACGGTATCTCCGGGCAGCATCGTCTCGTTTCGCTTCCACCCAATCCGATTGAGCACGACGGGCGGGTAGCCTTCGAATTTCCAGTTCGCCACCTGCCCGTTCTTCTCCTTCACATCCAGGAAGAAATAGAAGTGGGGGTTCGTCCACTGGACCATCGTGATGACGCCCGTCACGGTGACGGGTTTGTTGCCGTCGTACTCGGCCCCGAAGGAATGATGAGCGAAAGCGGGCGGGGTGGCCGCCAGCAGCCACCCAACCGCAAGTGAAACCATCGCAAATCGCATATGTCGACCTCAAGGGGGTCAGAATCAAGATCTGACCCCGAAAGCGCTATCGTGTGGAGCTCACCGCGCTTTGGGTGAGATCATTGCGAATTACCTTTCCGCCCTTCATCACGAATTTCACACGCTGAAGCTCTGTGATGTCGGCGAGCGGGTCGCCGGAGACCGCGACGAGATCTGCGAACTTACCCTTCGTGACCGATCCGGTCTGCGCCTGCCACCCCATGGCCTCGGCATTGATGATGGTTCCGGCTTGGATGGCGCGGGCCGGCGTCATGCCTGAGCGCTTTACCAACGACTCGAACTCGAGGGCCTGGGTTCCATGGGGGAACGTCGAGCCGTCGGCGCCGCTCCCGACCATGGTCTTGATGCCTTTGGTCGCGACGGCCATCGCCACAGCTTTGTCAAAGATAGGAATCATCCTGTACTTGCCGCCGGTGTTCTTCGTGTCGTTGTCGTCCATGTACGGCTCCGTATAGCGGACGAGGGTCGGGTCGAAGAACAGCCCTTTCTGCACCATCGTGTCGAGCTGTGCTTGCGTCAAGCCATACCCGTGCTCGATCGTGTCGCAGCCGGCGGTAATGGCGAATTGAAGCCCGTCGCCGCCGAAGTTGTGGCACGCGGCTTTCTTGCCGAGGCGATGCGTCTCGTCAATGAGGGCCTGCAGGTACGGGCAACGGATACATCAATACGTACTGCGCTTCGCCTGTCGGCGTGAAGGAGTAGCCGCCGGTAGGGTAAAGCTTGATCAGATCAACGCCGTGCTCGACGTGTTCGCGCACCGCTGCTCGGCCTTCCTCGGCCGAGCGGATGATCTGACCCGCGAGCGGGTTTTCCGGCGCGGCCGGATCTTTTGGCTTCGGTCCCCACGCGATACCACGGCCCGCCACTTGAAACCTGGGACCGTCGAGGTCACCCATGTTGATGGCATTGCGAATGTCCACGTCGGCGTATCCGTTGCCGTGCGAGCTCATGTCGCGCGCCGTCGTGAAGCCCGCCTGCAGATCCGCCTGCACGTTCTGGATGGCGATGAGCGTCGAGCGCTCCCTCGTCATGTTCTTCGTCGGCGTATTGAACATGTGCGTGTGCGCGTCGATCAAGCCAGGCAGCACCGTTGCTTGACTCAAGTCGATCACCTGCGCCCCGGCCGGAATCTTGATCTGAGCTTCCGGGCCAACATCGGTGATTCGTTCGCCTTGCATCAGCACCACCTGCCTCGCGAGCATCTGGCCCGTGTTGCTGTCGAACAGCCGACCCGCGCGAACGGCAATCGTTCGAGGTGCAGGCGGGCACTGCAACACTCCGCCCTCGGGTCCGACGCACGGTCGCGTGCCCGCGAATCGCCAGGGCTCATTAGCTCGCTGCCGTGGTGTCGTCCCAGGCGCTTGGGCCGACAAGAGAGCGGAAAACAACACTGCGGCGGCGCCTGCAGCCACGATCACGTTTCGACGAACCATACATCCTCCCGATCTGGACTTTCCTTGGCCGGTCCAGAAGGACCGGCCCTACGTGTGCGCCTCGGCCGGTCAGAAATGTTCCGGCCCTACGAAGTCCCTTACGTGTTTCTCATCACGGCTTCGCAGCAAACGGCCCCACCTCTGGCTTGGCTTGCGTGTTGGCCAAGGGACCGAGCTCGGCGGCCACTCCGCGGGCGATCGCTGCTGTTTCACTACCGGCTTGGAAGCACGTGAAGTCTGGCCGGTCGCGCCAGGCGATGGGACCACAGAGCCGAACGCCGGCCTTGATGGTCGAGTCGTGAACGATATTGATCGCGCGCTCGTAGTCGGGAGTGCCCTGTCTGAAGCCTGAGAAATTGCCGAGATCACCGCTCGCCGCGAACAGCGCCGTGACGCCAGGGACTTTGGCGATCTCGTCGGCGTTCTTCAGGCCTTCGAGCGTCTCGATCATCAGGACGAGCACGACATTGTCGTTGATCGTGTTGCGGTAGCCGCCCGGTACGCCGCCCCACATGCCGCCGTCGAACGCCTGCCCCCCGCCATTGCTGCGCCGGCCGAGCGGTGGGAAATACGTCCAGTTGCGGGCCTCGATTGCCTCGGCGACGGTATCAACGGTCGGCACCACGACGACGAGTGCGCCGGCGTCGAGCGCGTGCTGGATCTCTCGTTCGTCGGCATAGGCAACGCGAACTCCAGGCACCGCTTTCGCATCAGGACAAGTACGCCACATGCGGGCTGCATCCTCCCAGTCGCGTTGGTCGTGCTGCATCTCGGTCCAGATGAAGTCGTAGCCGGCATTTGCCATCGCGCAGTATGTCGCCGGGTCGGTGGCGCTGAAGAGCGTGCCACCGGTCACCTTGCCGCCCTGCAGCATCTTCAACTTGACCGGATTCCAGATCTTCGCTCCAGGTGGCGGATTGAATGCGGGACCGTACTTCCACGAAGCCGGGTCGAACGGCCCCTGATTCACCGCGCCCATGGGCGCAACCATTCTGGCGTTGCTGTCCTTACCGGCGGCCGCCGCGAGCGGAAACGTCAGCGCTCCCGGCGCGGCGTTGTTGATGTACGGATCGGCGCGCGGGGCCGGCTGCCCCTGTGGGGTATTCGGCGCCTGGGTGTTCGGTGGCGCGGCGTTCGGCGCCGGAGCGTTCTGAGCCTGAGCCCCGAACACGGCGATCACGACCGCCCCGCAGATAACCGCCGCCAGAAGTAGCTTTCTCATCGTCAGTTCTCCTTACGAAGCCGTGCGCGGGCTCGCGCAAGTGAGACTATGCATCGTGGGTCTCGTCCGGGGCAAGCCGCGCTATTTTCACGCTAAACTTTGGTGTCTTTCGGCGGGATTCCGGCTCAGGGCTCAGGGCTCAAGGCTTAAGGTCGGGAGGCGCGTGAGAATGTGAGTTGGCGCATCGGGCTCGCGGCGACCGCTGGTACCCTCTCGTTGTTCGCGGCGCTTCAGTGGCAAGCCGACAGGACGGTGGTGGACGTCGGGTTCTGGTACGAGAAGTTCCCACTCGTATTCGACCGGCACAATACCTCGAAGCTGGGCGGTCCCCTTACTGACGGCGAAATCGCTGCGATCAAAGACATCACTCGCGTCGAGATTGAGCACGCGTTCTCGGGTTTGGCCATGACGTTCTCCGAGAATCGAAAGGCGTTCTGGAGCGTGCGGGTGCTGCCGTCCTTGCCGGCGCTGCGGGGGCAACAACTGCCGAACGCAGGCGAGACCTTGCAGTTGGGGTTACTTGGTGGACGAAGCTCGGTGAACTTCAGTGAGGTGGCCGCCGCCGCTTTTGCTCATGCACCTGCGGATGCGTCCCGACTGCTGATCGTCGAAGGTATCGGCCGAGGCGTCGGGCGCGCGGCTGTCCACGAGCTCGCGCACCTTATCGTAGGCATCAACAAGGTCATGGACAACCGGACGGACGCAAACAGCTACGAGTATTTCTCGTTCAATAGGCCTTCTCAGTACTACGGCAAGCTGCACTGCGCCGGCGCAGAGCCCCTGGTCAAATGGAATATTGGACTGAGTAGGGAGGCAGGAGCGCTATGAAACTCGTCAACGCAACCATCCTCTGTTCTCTTCTCCTCGTCATGATTGGCGCGGCGCAAACTCCTGCACCGAAACCAGCGGCGCCGAGACCGCCCGGAAGACCGGCCGGACCGGCGGCGGCCGCGCCCAAGTTCAAAGCGATCTGGGAGCCGGTACCGTTCAACAAGGACATCAACCTGAACGCGGTGGCATGCGTCGGGCCGGAGACCTGCTGGGCGGTCGGAGACAAATCAACCATTCTGTTCACGACCGACGGCGGCACCACATGGCAGGTTCAGCTTGGCGGCGACCCTGAGTCCACCGACCAAGACCTGGTTCGCGTGTTCTTCCTGGACGCCAAGAACGGGTGGGCGATGGCAGAACGGGGCAAGATTCTGGGTACCAGAGACGGAAGCACCTGGGCCGAGTTGTCCACCGTCAGCGGTACGACACAGGGCGTGTGGTTCCTGACACCGCAGGACGGCCTGGAATTCGAGAATCCCAGCTCGACCAGCCAGTCGACGCAGCAACGCAGCAACGACGGCGGCAAGAGCTGGAAGCCTGAGAGCCGCTGTGGGGTAGACGCCAGCGTCGGCGGCCTGCCGAGAAAATTGACGTGCCGCGTGTTCACAGCTCAGTTTCTCTCGCCGACAGTGGGGTTCTTAGGCGGATTGGCGCCGGTTGGCGGAACGGCCCCGGACGCAACCGCATTCGGAAAGACAACCGACGGAGGCCAGACATGGACCATGTCGGTCATTCCAGAGGCCACGCGCCGTATCACCAGGATCTCGTTCTGGAACGAGAAAGACGGGATCGTCGTGCTGGATCGCGGCGAGGAGATCCGTTGGACCGCTGACGGAGGCACGACGTGGACTGGGGCTGTCAGGCAGCGCCTGTGGCCGAGTGTATACGGCGTTGGCGAGGGCAAGATCATCGTCGAGATCAAAGACGGCGGCGGTATCAACTACTCCTTCAACGGAGGACGCAACTTCACCTCCAGGCCGTTCACGCTACCGGCTCGACCGCAAGACATGACTTTTCCCGATGCGCAGCACGGATACGTTGTCGGGCAGCACGCGATGGTGTACCGCTACCGCATCGTTCCGATCGATTACATGCGGCAAGGGATGCTTGCGGCGATGGCGCCTTAACTTGGAAGAAACCGAGAGGATCACAATGAGACTCGTCACTGCAACAATCGGGTTGGCGCTCCTCGTAGCCTTTAGCGTTGCTGCGCAAGCTCCGGCACCGCAGGGAACTGCACCACGAACGCCGGCGCGAGCTGGCGGACCTGCGGTTGCGCCGAAGTTCAAGGCCATATGGGAGCCGGTACCGTTCAACAAGGACCTGGATCTCAACGCGGTCACGTGCGTCGGACCTGAGACCTGCTGGGCCGTCGGAGACAAGTCAACCATCTTGTTCACGAACAACGGCGGGACCACATGGCAGGTGCAGCTGGGCGGCGACCCAGAGTCTACTGACGCCGACCTGTCCAAGGTGTTCTTCCTGGACGCGAAGAATGGCTGGGCGATGACCGAGGGGGCGAAGATCCTTGGCACGAAGGATGGAAGCACGTGGGCCGAGCTGTCCACTGTCAGCGGCACCTCTCAAGGCATGTGGTTCCAGACACCGCAGATCGGGTTTGAGATCGAGAATTCAGACTCGACGAGCCAGTCGACGCAGAAGCGCAGCACTGACGGTGGCAAGACCTGGAAGTCGGAGAGTCGCTGCAGCGTCGATACCAACGTCGGCGGGCTTCCGCGAAAACTTGAATGCCGAATGTTTGCGGTCCAGTTTCTCTCACCGACCAACGGGTTCGTGGGCGGATCCGCGGATGGCTTGTCCACAATCGGCAAGACGGCAGACGGCGGACAAACGTGGGCCATGTCCGTGATTCCGGAAGCCATGCGGCGCATCACCGGCATCAAGTTCTGGACCGAGAAAGACGGCATCATCGTGCTGGACAACGGGGAGGAGATTCGGTGGACGGCCGATGGAGGCGCGACCTGGACCGGGTCCGTCAGGCAGCGCCTGTGGCCGAGTGTCACCGCGGTCGGCGAGGGCAAAATCATCGTCGAGATCAAGGACGGCGGTGGGATCAACTATTCCTTCAACGGGGGACGCAACTTTACCTCCAGGCCCTTCACACTGCCGGCTAGCCCGAAGGCCATAACCTTTCCGGATGCGCAGCACGGATATGTGGTTGGGCAGCACGCGATGGTATATCGCTACCGAATCGTGCCGATCGACTACAAGAGCCAGGGGATGATGGCGGCGATGGCGCCGTAGTCAGGTGCCATCGCCGGAGTAGGGCGTGTCCGCTTTATTCGACCCGCCGCTTGACGAGCTCAGTTGAACGCGGCGGTAGACGCCTCAGGCGTTCGGCGTCACGACAGTTGCGATGAGCGTTCGATCCGCGCAGACCTGGTACGCTTCCCTGGTTTGGCCCAGTGGGTACGTTTTCCCCACGAGCGCTTTCATGTTGATCTGTCCGGTCTCCATCAGTCTGACGTAGCGGCCGGAATCGCGTCGGTCGTTAGTGCCCCCACCCGTGCCGGGCCAATGGTGTTTCGCGCCATCGGCCCACTGTGACGCCGAAATCTGCACCGTTGCGCCGGTCGGGTGACCGACGCTGCACGTGACCAATGTTCCGATCGACGACTCGAGCTCCCAGCACTGTTGCAGCACCGTGACGCCGGTCGGATCGGGTCCCTGTACTTCCTTTGGTTTGATCTTGTCGCCGCCGACGGCCTCTATGACGTGGTGAGGGCCCACTCTGCCGGCGCCTGCCCAGAGCCGATCAGTATTCATCTTGGTCATCTCGCGAAGGTGCTCCACGAGGCTGTCGCGGAATTGGTCTGCGTTACCGGCCGCGCCGGGGATGCGTTGACGGTCACGGTACTGATTCGGATCCACTACGTCGGTCGCGCCCAGCTTCAGCGCGAGCTCGCGGCGGTAACGGATCGGCTCGACGACGATGATCCGCGACGCCCCTTTCACCTTGGCGCCCATGACCGCCGAGAGGCCGACGGGTCCGGCGCCGAATATCACCACGTCGGAGGCCACTTCGACAGGGCTATTCGTCATGGTCATGCCCAGACCGCAGCCGCCCACGCAGGTAAGCATCGCGATCTCGGCCGAAGAGACGCCGGGGGTGAAGAGTGGCGTTGCGTATTCTTCCGTGACGATCATCAGCTCCGCCATACCGCTGGTCGGCGAGAAGACCGGCGTACCGTCCGCCATCGTGCACGTGGACATCGGGTTTGCCGCTGCCCCGTTCCTACACTTGTCGGAACGCATGTTCAAGCAGTTGAAGCACCGTCCGCACGCGGCGTGAAGGTTCACGATGACGCGGTCCCCCACCTGGGTACTCAGCACTTGTGGGCCAATGGCTTCGACGATGCCGACTCCGCCGTGCCCCACGATGGTCGCCTGGTTGGTTCGGGTGCCTGGTATCAAGACCTGGTCGACGCTCGTGTAGCAGGTTTGGGCTGCTTCAGTGCGGATCACCATCTGCCGTCCGGTGATTCCACGGACCGTAAGCTCCTGCACTGACGGGAGGTCGCCGTCGTTGTACTTCACGAAGCCCTTGAACTTCCGTCCTGCCTGGGTATTCGTCAGAATCGCGGGCCCTCTCTGGGCTGCCAGAGTGGCACCGCCGAGCAGTGATGCCCCGCCGCCGATGGCCGCAGCGCCAGCGGTCTTCAGCACACGACGACGAGAGATAGGTGATGACTTTGGGGCCATTGGACCTCCTCAAGTGCGAAAGCAAATTCTTCTCATACTTGATCGAACTGATATGGCGGGCGTAAGTCTACTACGCGGTCCTCTTCCTATCCTTTGACAGTCCACCCCTTCTTGATTAGAACGTCGCGCAGCCGGTCGCGCATGTCGCCCTGGATCTCGACGGTATTCTCCGCGACGGCGCCGCCCGTGCCGCACGCGCGCTTGAGCTCGCCGGCAAGCTCTTTCAGGAACGCCTGGTTTCGCGGCAGGTCGTAGACGACCGTCATCGTCTTGCCGCCGCGTCCCTTCTTCTCCATGCGCAGCTTGGCGACGATGCGTGCGGGCAGCGGCTCGTCGCGCGGGAACTGGCTGCTGCATTTGCAGTCGCGCGCCGGCCAGCCGCACTTCGAACAGATGCTGCCGGCGCTGGTGGAGTAGACGTGGCGGGAGTTGGTGGACATGGGATCGGGGATCGGGGATCAGGGATCGGGGATCAGGGATCGGGGATCGGGACTTGAATCTTACAACGCGTCAACACCGTAGCCGGTGAATGGGACCCGCTCGTCCGAGGGCGCGCTCGGACGAGAGGACCAAGGTGTCTGGATCGAGGTAGTCGATCCCTTCTCCTTGAGGCTCTGCATTTCCGAGGAAGCACGGTCGTCCGAGGTCTCGCCACCGGATTCCATCCTTCCCACCGACCGTAGCGCCGTAGAAGAACACCTCGCTGTAGGTTCTCACCGCGAGCGTTGCGCCATCTGGTGATAAGGCTGCGCCCGTCACCAACCGTCCGATCCTCGCGTCGGGGCGGATGCCGGTGTTGCCCTTGTACTCAGCCGTCAGTACCTCGTCCGAGGTGAGCGCGTGTGCGACGCTGTCGGAGGAAATCGCGTAGAAATCGATCGTACCCGCGCGGCCTTTCGACACGATCGTCAGGTTACCGTCGGCTTGCACGACGATGGCCTCTGCGTCCTGGGGGCGGTCAGGATAGCGGTAGCGAAACGACCGAGCCACGACCGACGGAGGTTTCGAGCTCGCTGGAGCGAGCTTGGGTTCGACGACAACGTAAACCGCAAAGACGTCACGAGGTCGACCGTTGTTGCCGGTGTCGGCGAGGTACAGGCAAGTCTGCGCCGTGCGGGACGCGAGGCTGGCCGGGCACGGTCCCGTGGCGATGTCCTCCCAATCTTGGGCGGCAGCGTTGCTCACGGGAAGGGTTGCAAGAAGCTTCCCCGACGAATCGATCGCATACAAGGTGGGGCGGTCCCCAGAATCGTTGTGCGACCACAAGACGCCGGGTTGAGTACGGCTCACCGCCAGCCCCGAACTTTCCGGAAGCTCAGCCGGTAAGGTCCCGATCTGATCGAGCGCGCGCGCCGCGTAAGCCTTCCCGCTCTGTAAATGGGCAGCGAGCGCCCGGTGGGCGCGGTAACTGTCCAGCGCGGGCCAAGCCATCAGCCCGGCGGTTGCGAGGATGACGAGAACCGCCGCCGCAGACAGGCCCTTTGTCACCTTCTTCACAATTGTCCCTTTGAGGCTACCCCTACAGCGTATCAAGGGTGGCCGACGTCGATCTTGTAGCCCGTGAAAGCGAGATTCTCACGTGTCTCGTGGAACACGTTGACTCACATAACCGTCTTAGGGCAGGAACGCAGAGGCGTCAGCTTGCCACCCTGACTTGTCGAAGTCGACTGCGGCGTCTTGTACCAATGCCTCAACCTGCGCTCGCCCAGTCCGGCGCGCACTCGCAAGGAACGCCCATTGATCGGGCCATGGAACGAAGTCGTCGTCGAGAAACACGCTGTTGCCGTGATCACGTGCGCGCTTCTGGAGCGGCAAGGCGATCAGGTTACCGAAGCCACCCTGGGGCAGCGTGTCCCTGGTTGGGAAAGAGGCGATCGTACGAATCGAGCCCGATGTCGGGACGGCCTTCCATCGCCTCGGTCAACCCGGATCACGTCCTGAGAGGTGCCAGCGGATGACGTCGTCGGTGACAGGCAGGAAGCGGCGGTTGGGGCATTCCGCACACTTGATCCGCGGCTTCTCGCAGACGCCCCTGACCCATTCATTCGCGCACGCAGGCGCGTACCCGGCTCTCCCGGTCTTGCGGCTTTCGAAACGTCGAGGGTACACGTCCTCGCGGCCACGAAAGAGTGACCGGAAGATCCGGATCTTCTCCTCGGACGACAAGCGCTGATCGACCACTCCAGGATTCATGTGCGCGCCAGTCAGGAGCCTGCACGCCTAAGGAGGCTCGGAATCGACGTGGATCGGAATTCGTCGATGACCGCCTCGGATTTGTGCCACGCCTCGCCGTGCAGTCCGGCAATTAGACCGAACCAGACACGCTCGAACGCCTCGAGCGCTTCGTCATCGTTGTAGACGACGTCGGCCGCGAGCATCGGCTTGATGTCGTCGGTCAGGCTTCGCGTCAGCTTGTCGAGCATCCGTTCCTCGGCGTTTGCTCGCGAAATAGGCGTGCCTTCATGTGCGAGGTAGTGATTGAACGCGGCGATGACTGTCACTGAGTCAAGCGACAGTTGCTTCAACCCTTCGTGGAGATCGAATAGGTCGCGCCCTTTCCGACGTTGCAGGAGCGCGCGCAACTTGGTCCCGAACAGCTCCTCGGGCTCGAAGGATGCGATCGCGGCCTTTCCGCTAAACCACGGATTCGCCACGGCGAACGGATAGGTCCGAATGCCGTACAGATTCTCGTGTTCGCGGGTGTTGATCTCGACCTTCAGCTTGGCGTTGGTCGCCGGCGCCGCCTCGGGCGAGAAGCTGAAGGCCAAGTGAATCGAATGAGCCGCCGACTTGCGGCGGCACGGCCCGAGCCACGACAGGGCACGGCGAATGGCATCCACCGTCTTGCCGATCGGCTCGGGGCGGACCTGGACGAGGTCGATGTCCTCCGAGTATCGGAGCGGCTGACGGAAGAGAAGCCTGTTGATGGCGGTGCCGCCACGGAATGCAAGGCGCTCGGCGAGGTACGGGTCCCCGAAGATGTCGCACAACGCGCGACAGATGATGAGGTCCTGTTCGACCTGGCGCGGGTCCGGCCATGGCGTCGTCGCGGCCCACTCCTGGATGTAGGCGGTGGGAATCACGCGTCGATCTCCAGCGGCACGTTGAGACTCAGCTTCCAAGCCGGCGCGTCGGGCGCCTTGGCTCGCGCGAGACTCGCCACGACTCGAACGGACGGGTCGAGCGGTTTGAACGACTTCGCCTTCAGGGCGAGCGGACGCAGGCTGACAGCCTGACGAGTGTGTTTGAAGTGCTCGAGGAGATAACCGAGGCGCCGCGCGGTGGAGTTCTCGTAGAAGGCGGCGGCGCGGGCGAGCTTTCGGGGATCAGCTTTCGCGCCGAGGTCATGTACGATCTGCGCCGCGCCATTGAGGCTGGCGGCCTGGCGGAAGTAGCGAACGACGTCGAGCAGGAGGAGCTCGACGCCCGCCACTTTCGCGAGGCCTGCGTCGGTCTTCAACTGCCCGAGCCATGGCTCCTTGTTGACTGCAACGAATGCGTCAGGCGCTTGATACACGAACTGGATCCGCTGTCGATCGATCACGATAGGTCGAAGCTGTTTCGGGACGATGACCTGGAAGACTTGCGCAGCTTGATGCGAGGCTCCGTGAAACGCAGCGGCGCGGAGCAGCGAGATCCGGTAGTCCAGGCCGAGGTGGTGCATGAGCGGATCGATCCAGCGCGCCGGGTCTGGTCCGCCGGCAGCGCGGTCTTCGGGTCTCAGGACGAGGTAGAAACCGTGCTTCGGAGTCGCGAGCCGGCGCTGCCGGGTCAGACGTGCCGCGGCGGCGGCGAACGCGGTCGCCGAGAGGTCCACAGTCTTCATGGCTTCGGCCTTGGTCAGATAGCCACGCCCCCGGCCGAGCCGCTCGTCGAGATAGCTATCCAAGGTCTTTCTCATGCCCCAAGTATATGCAAAAAATCGATAAGTATGTCGATTTATAAATACGATTGGGGCCAGTCTCCTGTGAACCAGACCCAGTGAACTCCTGGCGTCATGCTGGGCCGCGACGACGTCCCTGCATGCTCACGACATTTCCGCTCTCGCCTCTTTGAGCGACCGGGATGCGGACCTGTTGGCTCGCGGCCACGAGGTCCTCCTTCAGCAGGTGCGCGTAGTGCGCCTCGGTGACGGCGACGCTGGAGTGCCCGAGGATCTTCGACGGCTTGTAGATGTCGCCGCCGGCCTGGAGCCAGCGTGTCCATAAAAACCTCCTTCGAAGAACACGCGCGCGCAGAGCTCGCGGGTGGCGCCGGACGGGGCCGCCCCGCCCGCCGCGCAGGCGCCACCCCCGTGACAAGGGCTGTTGGCGCCGAGGACGGGTGGGGCTGTCCGGCGACAGGACCCGCGGGCTGGTCGAGCGCGCTCGGCGATGCGATTCGAGTTAATGAGAGTCGCCGTCAGCAGCCGTGCGTGGCCGTTTCTCACTTCGCGGCGAAAACGGGCCTGCGAGGGCGACTCATGGCGAGAGCGAGCAACAGAGCTCGCGCCGAGAAGCGCTGCTCTTTGAGATGCTTACGAGGATTTCTGAGAGATTTTGTCGGGGCGACTGGATTCGAACCAGCGACCCCCTGCGCCCAAGGCAGGTGCGCTACCAGGCTGCGCTACGCCCCGACTCTGAATTCCTAGGATTTTACCGCGCTTCCGGACTGGATCCCACTTCTCTGTCCCAGAACTGTACCAATGCTACGGGCTGTCCCAGAACTCCGGTCACACCGAACCATCAAATTACTTCCGGAATCCACGGGGACCGCATCTCAGACTGCGCTGAAGTGTGCCTGAAACCTCTTCACAAAAGCAGGTGGTTACAGGCCGTTCGCGCGTGAGGCTGGCCGCCCTGCTGCGACGCGCGCGGATACGCGAACCGTTTCTGTGTCCGAGCGCCAGAACGGACCTGAAGCAGACCCCTGCGATGTGTCGTTGACGCGAACCGAAGGCGCGACTAATATCGCTCGTTGAACGATCGTTCAAACTTGCTGATTGACGTCGTCGGTCACGCTGCTCCTCTGGGGTTGCCTGCGAGCGGCGCGACAGCATGATGACGATGGACGCGAGATGACCAGCACCGTCGATTACGGAGACCGGATTCCTAACAATGTCGACCTGGGTCGGGACCGCGTGCTGCAGCGCGCGCTGGAACACTGGCAACCCGCGTACATGGGGTGGTGGTTCGACATGGGACCCACCGGCAGCGACGCCCACGACGTGTATCTGCGAACGGCGATGAGTGTCGACCCCGAGGGCTGGGCGCACTTCGGATACGTCAAGATGCCGGACTATCGGTGGGGGATCTTCCTTGCACCCACCGTCGCGGGGCGTGAGATCAACTTTGGCGTCAATAAGGGGCGCCCTGCGTGGCAGGACGTGCCAGGAGAGTATCGATCCCCGCTCCGGCGCATTATCGTCACTCAGGGCGACACCGAACCAGCATCGGTCGAACAGCAACGGATGCTCGGCACGTCATGTCCTTCGCTCTACGACCTGCGGAACATCTATCAGGTGAACGTCGAGGAAGGACGGCATCTCTGGGCGATGGTGTACCTCCTGCACCGTTACTTCGGCCGTGACGGTCGCGAGGAGGCGGAAGCGCTCTTGGAGCGTCGGTCGGGGGACGAAGACAATCCTCGCATCCTCGGGGCATTCAACGAACCGACGCCGGATTGGCTGGCGTTCTACATGTTCACGTTCTTCACCGATCGTGATGGCAAGTTTCAGCTGTCGTCGCTCGCCGAATCTGGATTCGACCCGCTGGCGCGCACCTGCCGTTTCATGCTGACGGAGGAGGCGCACCACATGTTCGTCGGTGAAACCGGCGTCGGTCGCATCGTGCAACGAACAGCCGAGGCGATGGCCGAGAACAAGATCGAGGACCCTGACCACGTCCGCGACCTTGGCGTCATCGATCTCCCCACGATTCAGCGCTATCTCAACTTTCATTACAGCGTGACGCTGGACCTGTTCGGGTCCGACATATCGTCGAACGCCGCCACCTACTTCACCTGCGGCCTCAAAGGTCGTTTTGGTGAAACGAAGATTCACGACGACCACGTGCTCGCCGACGCGACATACGCGGTCCCCGAAGTGGCTGAGGGCAAGCTGGTGGACCGGGAGGTCTCGGCGCTCTCGGCATTGAACGAGCGGCTACGCGACGACTACATCGTGGAGGTGCAGGCTGGTGTCGACCGGTGGAACCGCCATATCGCCAGGGCCGGCTTGTCGTTCAGCCTCGAGCTGCCACACAAGGCATTCCATCGCGCCATCGGGAACTTCGCCGGCCACTACATCAGCCCGAATGGCGATGTGATGAGCAAGGACACATGGCACGCCCGTCGAAGCCAGTGGCTTCCGACAGCGAAGGACTATGCGTTCGTTCAATCGCTGATGGCTGGCCGCGTGGTCGAGCCCGCCAGGTTCGCGAACTGGATCGCTCCGCCGCGCACCGGAATCAATGGCCGGGCGCTCGACTTCGAGTACGTCCGATTCAACTAACATCTGTGCCAGTCGCATGAGAGAGGCGTTCATCGTGTCGGCGGTCCGTACGCCCGTCGGTCGCGGCGGCGGCGCCCTGGCGACCGTTCGAGCGGACGATCTGGCGGCCGTGGTTATCGCGCGGCCGTGGATCGGGCCGCGGTCGATCCGATCACGATCGACGATGTGATCCTCGGCTGCGCCAACCAGGCCGGTGAAGACAACCGCAACGTCGCCCGCATGGCCGCTCTCCTTGCAGGCCTCCCCGTCGAAGTGCCAGGCCAGACCGTCAATCGACTGTGCGGATCCGGACTCCAGGCCGTCATCGCGGCAACGCACACCATCAGGGCGGGGGAAGGCGACGCGTTGGTGGCCGGCGGAGTGGAGAGCATGACGCGTGCGCCGTCCATCATGCTCAAGTCTCCGGCGCCGTGGGCCCGCGACGCGCCTCAGGTCGCCGACTCCACCGCGGGCTGGCGGTTCGTGAACCCGCGGATGAAAACCGAGTGGACGATCTCGCTAGGCAGGACAGCGGAAAGAGTCGCCGCGATCCACGGAATCACGAGGGAAGAGCAGGATCGATTCGCTCTTGAGAGCCAACGAAAGGCGGCGAGCGCCCTGAGCGAGGGCGTGTTCAACGATGAAATGATCCCGGTCCCCACATCGAAAGGAGAGATATCGAGTGCCGTTGAACGTGACGAGCATCCGCGGCCGGATACAACCCTCGAAAAGCTCGCAACGTTGAAGCCGGCGTTCGTCGCCGACGGCACCGTCACGGCGGGCACCACCAGCGGCATCAACGACGGCGCGTCGGCGCTGATGATCGTGTCCGAACCCATGCTCGAGGGCCGTCGGCCGTTGGCGCGCATCCTGGCGGCTGCCGTTGCGGGCGTCGATTCAGCTGTGATGGGAATTGGCCCGATCCCCGCGACGCGAAAGGCGCTTCAACGCGCAGGCATCGACGCGACACAGCTCGATCTGATCGAGCTCAACGAGGCATTCGCGTCGCAGGCGATCGCGTGCATCCGCACGCTCGAGCTCGACCCGGCGAAAGTGAATGTGTACGGCGGCGCGATTGCGCTTGGGCACCCGCTTGGCTCCTCAGGCGCACGAATGCTGGTCACGCTGGTACACGCGCTGCGGCGTCGGGGCGGCCGTTACGGCCTGGCAACGATGTGCGTTGGCGTCGGCCAGGGTGTCGCATTCGTCGTCGAGAGCCTGTAGGAGGCTCTCACCCGGTTGGCGACTCTTCCACCTCGGTTCGTTACCATCGATGGTTGTCGACTCGAGTACCAGTGGTACGGCCCACGGGCCAGTGAGGCTCCGACCATCGTGTTCCTCCACGAGGGGCTCGGTGCCATCACGCGATGGCGGGATTTTCCTGCGGCACTGTGCGCGCGACTGAAGTGGGGTGGACTGGTCTACAACCGCCAGGGGTACGGCGCCTCAGATCCGCTGGGCACCCTGCTCACGCCGCGCTTCCTGCACCGCGAGGCTCTCGAGGTGCTTCCACGTCTCCTCGAGGTGTTCGAAATCGCCAGACCTGTCCTCTTCGGACACAGCGACGGTGGATCCATCGCGCTGATCTACGCGGGCTCAGGACTGGCTCAGCCCGCGGGGCTCGTCCTCGAAGCACCACACGTGTTCGTCGAGGATCTGACGGTTGCGAGCATCGCTGAAGTCCGCGACTCCTATGGTTCGAGCGACCTGCGCAAACGGCTCGAGCGGCATCATGGGACCAATGTCGACATGTTGTTCGAGTCCTGGATCCAGGTCTGGCTCAGCGACGAGTTCCGCCACTGGAACATCGAGGAATACCTGCCACAAGTCACGTGCCCGATGCTGGTGATCCAGGGCACAGACGACGAATACGGGACAGTGAAGCAGGTGAACGCAGTTGCCGCCGGCGTGTCCGGCAGAATCGAGACAGTCCTCCTCGAGGCCTGTCGCCATTCACCGCATATCGATCGACGCGAAGCAGTGGAGGCGGCGGTGCTCAGCTTCCTCAAACAGCTCGACCTGCAGCGGTGATCAGCGTCCCTGATCGTAGCCCGAAGGATCATTTCCGCGCGGGCGCGGCGACCCTGAAGTCACTTGTCTGCTGCTGACCGTCCACGCACGTGAAGTTTGCCGCGTCATCGGTACTGCCCTTGCCCGTCCACTTGGCAGTCATCGGGTATCGGCACAACGGTCGCGTCAGCACCGTTCCGTCCTCGCGCCTGCGACTCGCCGGAATCGTGTCCGGCGCCACGCCTTTCTCCACCCAGTTGACCACGGCCTCGAACGTCCCGACCGGATTCGGTCCGTCTCCGCCAGCACAGTGTCCAACGCCCGGGGCCATGAACAGACGCGCAAACGCGTTCACCTGCTGCGCACCACCGTTCTCCGCAACCACGCGATCGAAGTAGTTCACGGTGCCGCGCGGAAAGATGAGCTGATCCGCCTCACCATGCCAGATGATCATCTTGCCGCCACGTTTGCGGAAGGCGGCGACGTTCTGGTCGTCTGTGCCGATCACGTCACCAAACTTCCGCTGTGAGGCCTTGAAGTCAGCCTCGAAGTCCGCCTCGCTCAACGTCCGCCAATCGAAGCTCGGGTCCTGACGGATCCAGTGCTGAAAATGCGTCGTGGCAATGGGAAACGGGTTGCTGCCGGCGAGGAAGTTCAGCGACGCGCCGCGTTCGAGCCCGAACCAGAGGCGCTCCCCCGCTGCGCTGGTCGGCCCGTTCCAGATCTTGCGAATCGCGTCTGCCTCTTGGGATGTCAGGCAACTCGTCGCGTCATCGCCGGGCTTGCAGGCCAGCGCCGCCGGGTCATACGTGCACTTCCGCGGATCGTTGATGACTCCGTCCACGACACCGTCATTGGGATCGCAGGCAGCGACGGCCGCCTTGGTCACGGCCGTGAGCTTCGACGCGCTGATCGGTCCACCAGAGGTCTTGTTCATGACGATGTGCGGCCAGAGCTCGGATGGAATGAACCGATCCCAGTTGATCGCCGGTGCGCCAATGACCAGGCCGTCGTATTCCTCGGGAAAGCGCTGAACGGCCATGAGCCCCTGCCGCCCCCCGGTCGAGCAGCCGTTCCAGTACGAGTAGGTGGGCGCCATCCCGTAGTAGGCCGTGATCACCGCCTTTGCCTTGAGTGCCAATTCACGCAGCGACCGTTCGGCGAAGTCGCCGATCAACTGCGTGTTCAGCGTCTTGTCTGCGTTGAGGGCGAACGTGCCACCGGCTGAGGCTGGGTGTCCGGTATCTGTACTTGCCGTGGCATAGCCAGTCCGTATCCCTGCGGCGAGCCCCCCGTACGAGACTTGTCCAGCGTACCCACCACCGCCTTCTCCCCGGTAGCGCCCATTCCAGGCATCCTTCGGCAGCCACACCTCGATCTGGATCTGTGGCGCGACGGTCAGCGCCACGCGACAAAACGCCGGAAGGTTGGTCTGCGGCGGACCTTGCGGCGGCGTGTAATTCCCGGCAGGAACCTCTTGCGCAGCCGTCACGGTCGTTCCCGGCAGTGACAGGGTGGCGAGCTCAGCGCACGGCATGGCTGTCGCCGTCGCCTCGAGCGAGCCAGCCGCGAGGCAGAAAAGGGCCGCGGCCGCAATCACGATGAGGTGACGACGCATGAGATTCCTCCTGTGTAGCGGGCGCAGTCTACATCGCGTGGGCTGGAAATGGAATGGTCGTTCAAGTTTCTTTGTCCCGGCGGTTCACCCGGGTTAGATTCTCCGGAGCATGACCGCGACGTCGGACGAAGTGTTCAACGCAGCCGTCTATTTCATCGATCGCCATGTCGACGAGGGTCGCGGCGCCGCCATCGCCATCGAGTGCGAGGAGAGGCGCGTGTCGTATACGAGCTTGCTCGAGCAGGTGAACCGGACCGGATCGGCGTTGCGCGATCGGGGGGTCCAGCCGGAGGAACGAATCCTGCTCCTCATGCTCGACGGACCGGAGATGGTATTTGCCTTCTTCGGCGCCATCAAGATTGGCGCCGTACCGATTCCCACGAACACACTGTGGACCCCGTCGGATTGCGAGTTCCTGCTGCGCGACTCACGCGCGGCCGTGGTTGTCGTCAACGCCGCGCTCCTTCCGCGGATCGCCGACGTCATCCCGCGATGTCCTTGGGTCCGGCACGTCGTCGTCGTCGGAGAGTCACGCGACGACCGGACGATCGATTTCGATACGATGATCGGCCGCGCCTCACCCGAGTTGACGGCCGAACCGACACATATGGACAGCCCGGCTTTCTGGCTGTACTCCTCAGGCAGCACTGGTCGGCCGAAAGCCTGCGTCCACCTGCAGCACGATATGACGGTCTGCGCAGAGAACTATGCTCGGGGCGTTCTGGGGATCGAGGCCACAGATCGCTGCTTCAGCGTCGCGAAGCTGTTCTTCGCGTATGGACTCGGCAACGCGATGTATTTTCCGCTGGCAGTCGGAGCTACCAGCATCCTGTGGCCAGGGCCCGTCACGCCGCCCCTTGTGTACGACCTCATCGAGCGTTACCGGCCGACGCTGTTCTTCTCGGTGCCGACTCACTACGCGATTTTGCTCGCATACCGCAACGAGACGCGGGAGTTCGACCTGTCGAGCATCCGCTGCGCGGTCTCCGCGGGTGAGTCGCTTCCGCCGGCCGTCATCGCGCGCTTCGAGGAGCGATTCGGCCTGGAGATCCTCGACGGGATTGGTTCGACGGAGGTACTGCACATCTTCATCTCCAATCGTCCCGGCAGCGTACGACCCGGCTCGAGCGGTACGCCGGTGCCCGGCTACGACGCGAAGCTCGTCGACGAGAACGGCGGACCGGTGGCGACTGGCGAGATCGGCAGCCTGATGATCAGAGGCGATTCGACATGCGCCTTGTACTGGAACCGGCATGAGCTGACGAAGGACACCATCGAGGGTCACTGGATTCGCACCGGCGACCATTACTTCCAGGATCGAGATGGGTTCTACTGGTTCGCTGGGCGCTCCGACGACATGCTGAAGGTTGGAGGTCTCTGGGTCAGCCCAGCCGAACTGGAGCACACGCTGATCGAGCACCCGGCCGTCCTCTCCTGCGGTGTCGTTGGACGGCCTGACCAGGATGGGTTGATCAAACCGCTCGCGTATGTCGTGCCGCGAACGGGCGTTGACGCGACACCGGAGCTGGCCACAGAGCTCCGCCAGTTCGCACGCACCCGGCTCGCCGAGTACAAGCGTCCGCGGTGGGTGGAGTTCGTTGACGCCCTGCCGACGACGGCCACGGGGAAGGTGCAGCGCTTCAAGCTGCGCGAACGCGGCGCGCAGGGTCATCAGGCCACGACGTAGTGGGCACGTGTGATCAGCACCGTGGCGAGGCCGGTCGGCTACGCGCTGCGCAGGCGTGTGGTACGCTCCCGCCTCATGGGATCAGTGCAAAATCGCGGAGAGCGCAAGAGGATCGAAATCCTTCGCGCTGCCGCTGCAGTCTTTCGCCGCCGAGGCTATCACGGTGCCAGCGTCGATCAGATTGCCAGGGCCCTGAAGATGGCACCGGGAAATCTCTACTACTATTTCCGGAACAAAGAGGAGATTCTCTACCTCTGTCACGACTACTCGCTCGGACTGATTCTCAAGGAACTCAAAGACGTCGAGGGGAGCGACCTGCCGCCCGATCGCCAGATTCATCGCCTCATTGTCGCTTTCGTGCATCTGTTCATCGACGTCCTGCACGGCACGGCGTGGACCCTGGAAGTGGAAGCGCTCTCGCAGCCAGTCCGGAAGAAGGTCATTGCCAAACGCGACCGCATCGACAAGGGATTCCGAAAGATCATCAGTAACGGCATGAGGTCCGGCCTCTTCGCTGGGCGAGATCCCGCTCTCGCGTCGTTCGTAATCTTCGGAGCGATCAATTGGATTCCACGCTGGTACGATCCGGCCGGGCGAGCCACCTCGCACGAGATCGCACAGGTCTTCGCCGACTACCTGGTCGCCGGCCTAGAGAACAGCGACCAGATGGCCCTCGCTGCCGCTGGCGCCGAGCGCGTTCGGCGGCGCGCTTAAGAGCGCCGGAGCCTTACGTCCGCACCGCTGCCGCCGCTTTCTGCGTGATGTAGAATGCTCGTTCAAATTTGACTCTTCCCCACTTTGCGGACCGCTGAGCGTGAGCACGCAGGTTCTCTTCACCCGTCACGACCGCGTCGGCCTGATTACGCTCAACCGCCCAGAGAAGCTGAATACGTTCGCCGATCGCATGCGCGACGAGCTTGCACAGGTCACACGCGAGGCCGCAAAGGACGATGCGATTGGCGCGTTGGTGATTACCGGCGCGGGGCGGGCGTTCTGCGCAGGGGCTGACATCGGATACATGTACGACCTCGTCATGCGCGAAGAGTGGGACGCGCTCGAAGCTCTGGTCGATGCTGGCGCGCGGGTCGTCTCCATGATCGATGGGCTTCGGAAGCCGGTGCTCGCAGCCGTGAACGGGGCCGCGGCGGGAGGCGGCGCGAATCTCGCGCTCGCGTGCGACATCCGCGTCGCCGCGACGAGCGCATCGATCGGCCAGACTTTCAACCGCGTGGGCCTTCAGCCCGACTGGGGAGGAACGTACTTCCTGCCCAGGCTGGTCGGACTCGGTCGCGCGCTGGAGATGGCGTTCACAGCCGAAATGCTCTCCGCTGATGAAGGCTTTCGGCTCGGGCTGTTCAATCGCGTGGTAGACGACCATCGGGTAACGGATGAGACCGTATCGCTCGCCGCACGCATTGCGGCGAAGCCTCCACTGGCAGTCGCCCTTGCCAAGGAGGCGATGAGGCAGGGGGTCGGCTCGAGTCTCTCCGAAGCGCTCGATCGCGAACGGAACAACCAGCTCCAGCTGTTCAAGAGCGACGACGCACGCGAAGCGATGCGCGCGTTCCTCGAGAAACGTCCGTCCACCAAGGGCGACCACACATGAGCCAGGATGTCGCGCTCGAACGTGTCGTCGTGATCGGCGCCGGAACGAGGGGGCGCGGGATCGCGCAGGTGGCGGCTGTTGCGGGGATTCCGACATCCCTCGTCGACCTCGCCGATCACACTCTGATGGAAGCATCGGCCCACATTGAACGCATCCTGGCCGGCGCGGTGGCTCGCGGCAAACTGACCGAGCAGGACGCTCGGGAGGCCCATGCCCGGATCGACACGACTACACAGCTTGCCGACAGCGCTATCCGAGCGACGGTTGTGATCGAAGCCATCGTCGAGAACCTGGAAGCCAAGCGCGATCTATTCTCGCAACTCGACGCCGTGACCGCTCCCGACGCGCTGCTGGCGACCAACACATCATCACTATCCATCGAGGCGATAGCCGCGGCGACGCGATCGCCGCATCGCGTCATCGGAATGCACTTCTTCAATCCGGTGCACATCATGAAGCTGGTGGAGGTCGTCATCCATGGCGACACCGGCCAAGATGCAATCGACCGCTCGACCGCCCTGGCACGGCGGCTCGGCAAGCAGCCCATCGTGGTCCGCGACTCCCCCGGTTTTGCGTCGTCTCGACTGGGGCTTGCACTCGGACTCGAAGCGATGCGGATGCTGGAAGAGGGAGTGGCGACGGCGCAGGACATCGACACCGCCATGGAGCTCGGATATGGACACCCGATGGGGCCGCTTCGCGTCAGTGACCTGGTCGGCCTCGATGTCCGTTTCGATATCGCCAGTTATCTCCACCGCACACTTGGAGGAGCGCGGTTCGAGCCTCCCGCAGTGCTGAAGACGAAGGTCGCCGCAGGCGAGCTCGGAAAGAAATCGGGAAGGGGGTTTTACGAATGGCCGCCGACGAGTTCGTAGTCACTGAGGTCGCCGACGGTATCGCGACGGTGACCATCAATCGTCCGGACAAGCTGAACGCGTTGAATGCCGCCGTGCGTCAAGCGTTCATCTCCACGCTCGGCCGGCTGGACGGGGACCCGGACGTGCGCGTCGGCATCGTCACGGGGTCTGGCACCAAGGCCTTCGTCGCGGGAGCAGACATTGCAGAGTTCGAGAATCGAACCGCAATCGAGCAGTTCACGGTGTCGCGCTGCGCGACAATCTTTTCTGCCACGGCAGCGTTTCGGAAACCGCTCATCGCCGCCATCAACGGGTTCTGCCTCGGAGGCGGATGCGAGATTGCGCTGGCCTGCGACATTCGCATCGCGTCAACAAATGCCCGACTTGGTCAGCCAGAGGTCAACCTCGGTCTCATTCCCGGCGGGGGCGGCACACAACGTCTGGCGCGGCTTGTCGGCGTCGGACAGGCGTTCAAGATCATCTACTCCGGCGAGATGATCAGCGCAGACGAGGCCTTGCGCATCGGCCTTGTCGAGGAAGTTGTCGCGCCAGATCAACTGATGGGGCGCGCGCGCGCGCTGGCCGCATCAATCGCGCAGAAGAGCAGTGTGACGCTCCGGCTGATCAAGGAGGCCATACAGGCAAGCCTCGAGACGCCGCTTGCCGAAGGGCTGCGACTGGAGACTTCGTTGCTGAGCGTTGCCTTTGCCTCTGAGGACAGGCACGAAGGCGTGCGCGCCTTCCTGGAAAAACGGCCCCCTGCCTTCAGAGGGCAGTAGCGCTGTAAGCGTTGCAACGAAGATCGACGAGGATGTCCAGCGTGGGTGAAATCAACGGTCAGCTCTTCATCGACGGCAACTGGCGAGACGGCTCAACGCGGCTGGACGTCATCAATCCGGCGACTGAAGAAAGTCTCGGCAGCGTCGTGGCTGCCGGCCCGCACGACGTCGACGATGCGGTCGCCTCTGCGCGCGCCGCCTTGCGCGGCCCGTGGAGTGCACTGTCGGCTCGGGATCGAGGACGATTCCTCTCGAACATCAGCCGTCGAATTCTCGAGCGCGTCGACGAGTTCGCGCGCCTGGAGACCCTGCACAACGGGAAGCCGATCTTCGAGTCTCGACAGATCGAGATCCCGGCCGCCGCGGAATGCTTCGAGTACTACGCGGGATGGGCCGACAAGATTCAGGGCGAGACGATTCCAGTCAAGGGGAACTATCTCGCTTACACCCTCCGTGAGCCCGTCGGTGTCGTCGCGGCGATCGTTCCATGGAACTTCCCGCTGCTCCTGACGGCCTGGAAGGTGGCTCCGGCCCTGGCGTGCGGCAACACCGTCATCATCAAGCCGGCAACGCACACGCCGCTGACGGCGCTTGCCCTCGCCGAAGTCGCCCAAGAGATCGGGCTTCCGCCGGGCGTGATCAATGTCGTGACCGGACGCGGTTCCGAGATCGGCGACTACCTGGTCATGCACCCGGGTATCGACAAGATCGCGTTCACCGGTGACACCAGCACCGGGAAGACCGTGATGAGGAATGCCGCCACGACGTTGAAGTCCGTGACGCTCGAACTCGGCGGCAAGTCACCAAACATCGTCTTCGCCGATGCGGACCTTGACGCGGCGGTCCGGGGTGCGACGACCGGCATCTTCTACGGCAAGGGCGAGGTGTGTGCGGCTGGATCTCGATTGCTCGTCGAGTCCCGCATCAAGGACGAGTTCGTCGACCGCGTCGCTGAGCGCACCCGGAAGATGCGTCCGGCGGATCCGCTCGATCCGAAGACGCGGCTCGGCGCGCTCGTCTCGGGCGCGCAGATGGACCGAGTGCTGCGCTATATCGACACGGGCAGGAATGAGGGGGCAAGCCTCGTGGCTGGCGGTCGTCGCTACGACATCGGGACGGGTAAGGGCTTCTTCGTCGAGCCGACGGTGTTTGCGAACGTCACGCCGTCGATGACGATTGCACGTGAGGAGATTTTCGGCCCCGTGCTCGCGGTCATTGAGTTCGCCGACGTCGATGAGGCGATCGCCAAGGCCAACGATTGTGACTACGGCCTGGCCGCGGGAGTCTGGACACGTGACATCAAGAAAGCCCACCGTGTGGCACGTCAGCTGGCAGCGGGCACCGTCTGGATCAACACTTACAACGTGTACGACACCGCGGCTCCGTTCGGGGGCTACAAACAAAGCGGCTTCGGGCGCGAGATGGGGATGCACGCACTGACTCACTACACCCAGACCAAGACCGTCTGGGTCGATCTCAACTCGTAACAACGTCATGGGAGCCGAGGACATCATGAACGAGTCGGCCGCCACCCACGCGGAAGCGCCAGTCGACTTTCAAACGGATCCCTCACGCTACCGCCATTGGAAGCTGGACATCGACGGGCCGGTGGCAACACTGACGCTGGACGTGGATGAAGCTGGCGGCCTGCGGCCTGGCTACCGACTGAAGCTCAACTCCTACGATCTCGGCGTCGATATCGAGCTACACGATGCGCTCCAGCGGATTCGCTTCGAGCACCCGCAGGTCCGGGTCGTCGTGCTGACGAGCGCCAAGAACAGGATCTTTTCAGCTGGCGCGAACATCTACATGCTGGCGCAGTCAAGTCACGCCTGGAAGGTGAACTTCTGCAAGTTCACCAACGAAACGCGCATGGGCATGGAGGATTCCAGCCGCCATTCCGGGCTGAGATTCATTGCCGCTTGCAACGGCACGACCGCTGGCGGTGGCTATGAGCTTGCGCTCGCGTGCGACGAAATAATCCTGGTGGACGATCGCGCTTCAAGCGTCAGCCTGCCGGAGGTTGCGCTGCTCGGCGTGCTGCCCGGGACCGGCGGCCTGACGCGTCTCATCGACAAACGGCGTGTCCGCAGGGATCACGCCGATGTCTTCTGCACCACGCCGGATGGCGTGCGCGGACAGCGCGCCGTCGAATGGCGGCTCGTAGACGTGGCCGTACGGACGCAGGACTTCGGAGCGCGCGTCAAGGAGCGCGCCCTGGCCCTTGCGGAAACCAGTGAGCGACCCCGAGATGCGGTCGCCATCGCGCTGACCCCGGTTCGCACGGGAGCTCCATGAGAATCGACATTCAGTACAGGTTCGTCGATGTGCGACTCGATCGGGATCGTCGGACGGCGACGCTAACCGTGACTGGTCCGCCGCAGGTCGTGCGCCACCATCGACGAGGCGCTCGCCCAGGGAGCGGACTGGTGGCCGCTCGCGATGGCGCGAGAGTTGGACGACGCGATCCTTCACCTGCGAACCAACGAAACGGCACTCGGACTGTGGCTGCTCGACACGCGGGGTGATGCGCGGGCGGTGCTCGAAGTCGATCACATCCTCCTCGAGAATCAGGGCCACTGGTTCGTACGGGAAGTGCTCGGAATGCTGCGCCGGACATTGGCCCGACTCGATGTGTCGTCGCGCTCGATGTATGCGCTCGTGACCGCGGAGTCATGCTTCGCGGGAACGTTGTGCGAACTGCTGCTGGGCGCGGACCGCGCGTACATGCGTGACGAAGGCACAGAGTCTTCGCAGACGTACGTGACGCTCTCGCAGATGAATTTCGGGGCGCTGCCGACAGTCGGCGGCGCATCCCGCTTGGAATCGCGCCTCCTCTCGCCACAGCAGTTGCAGACGGCCGCAGAACAGACGGGTATCCCACTTGCCCCGGCGGCCGCGTTTCAGCTCGGCCTGGTGACGGAGATTCCGGATTCGCTGGACTGGGAGGACGAGGTGCGACAAGCGATCGAAACGCGGACCTCGCTGTCCCCGGACGCCCTGACCGGCATGGAGGCAAACCTGCGCTTCCCACTGCCAGAAACACAGGGGACCCGCGTGTTCGGCCGCCTGTCGGCGTGGCAGAACTGGGTCTTCAGCCGCCCGAATGCCGTTGGTGCAGCAGGCGCTCTGAAGGTCTACGGCACGGGTGCGCCGTCGAGATTCGACTGGAACCGCGTCTGACCAATCGCGTCTGGACGTTCCTTGCGGCAGACCCATGCACGATCCGGGTACTGTCCCAGAACTGTCCCAAAACCCCGCGTGTTGACCTGCTTGGAGTTATCGCTCGAGCGAAAGCAGATGCCCCAAGTTGTTGAAAGCGTTGAAAGCGGGTGCCAGCGGATGGAGCCGTTGGAAAGGGTGCGTCCACGCCCAAGGCAGGTGAGCTACTAGGCTGCGCCAGGCCGGACCCTGAAGATCGCCTCGTGGCGTTCTCATGCAAGGGCCGTGGGTTCTGCCTGCGGAGTGGCGACCAGCGGGTGGCCGAGCGGTCGGAGGGTGCTCTGGGGGCTCCCGTACTTCTTCTGGCGCCGCGTGCAGACCAGGCCGGCGAGCGTTTAGGATGAGGACATGAAAAAGTCGGGCGCTCGCCAAGGCCAGTCGGCGTCGGAGCTCATCTCGAAAAGAATCGCAGAACTCGAAGACTGGCGCGGGAAAACTCTCAGCAGAATGCGCAAGCTCATCAAAGACGCAGACCCGTACGTCGTCGAGGAGTGGAAGTGGGTCAAACCAACCAAACCTGGCACCCCGGTTTGGTCGCACGACGGCATCATCTGCACTGGCGAGTCCTATAAGAATGTTGTGAAGCTTACCTTCGCCAAGGGCGCGTCTCTGAAGGATCCGGCCCGTCTTTTCAACTCCAGTCTCGACGGAAACGTACGCCGCGCGATCGACATCCACGAAGGAGAAGAGGTTGACGAATCCGCCTTCAAGGCGCTTGTTCGCCAAGCGGTCGTCCTCAACAGTTCTGGCAAGTCGGATCGTCGGTGATGTACTACGCGCACTCTGCCGCAAGTCGGGCGGCCTTCGTGGTGAGGTAGTTCCGTTCCGGAATGCTAGTCGTTCGCTGAGCCGCGGCGCGGTAGTGGGTAATGGCGGCCCCATGATCGCCGGCCATCTCGAACAGATGCGCGCGGACGGCGTCGAGTCGATAGTGGCCTGCCAGCCGGTCATCAGCGTCCAAAGCTTTGAGCAACTCGAGTCCCGCTCTGGGCCCATTCACCATCGCGACGGCGATCGCGTGGTTGAGCGTCACCATGGGATTGTCGGACATGCGCTTGAGCAAGCCATACAACGCCAGAATCTGCGGCCAGTCGGTGTCCTCGGGTCGTGCCGCTTCGTCGTGCACCGCCGCGATCGCAGCCTGCAGCTGATACGCGCCAATCGAGCCCCTCGAGAGCGTGCCGCTGATGAGCGCGATTCCCTCTGCAATCTCCTGACGATCCCACAGCGCTCGATCCTGTTCGTTGAGTGGGATCAATTCGCCATCGGGTCCGGTCCGCGCGTGCCGCCGCGCATCGGTCAGCAGCATCAGCGCAAGTAGCCCCGCAACCTCGCCATTACGCGGGAGCAGGTTGTGCACTGTCCGTGTAAGGCGAATGGCCTCATTCGAGAGATCGCTGCGCTGCAGGTCGGGGCCGATGCTGCTGGCGTAGCCCTCGTTGAAGATGAGATAGAGCACGTGCAGGACGGCGCTGAGGCGTTCGGCGTTTTCGCTGTCGGTGGGCATGCGAAACGGTACGCGCGACGTCTTGATCTTCTGCTTCGCCCGGCTAATCCGCTGCGCCATCGTGGCTTCGGGCACGAGAAACGCGTTGGCGATCTCGGCGGTAGTCAGGCCGCCGATTGCGCGCAGCGTCAGCGCAATCGCTGATGGGGACGTGAGCGCGGGATGACAACACATGAAGAGCAAGATCAGCGTGTCGTCCTGCTCGGGCCCATCTCCAACATCGGGAGCGAGCGCCACCTGCTGATCGGCCGGTTCCTGCATGACCACGACGGCCTCGCGCCGTCGTCGCGCCAGCTCGCTCCGCAGCTGATCGGTCATGCGCCGGGCGGCGACCTGAATCAGCCAGCCGCGCGGGTTGTCGGGCACGCCCTCCTCGGGCCACTGCCGGGCCGCCGCGAGCAGCGCTTCCTGAACCGCGTCCTCGGCGGCGGAAAAATCCCTGAACCGTCGAATCACCGCACCAAGAACCTGCGGCGCAAGCTCGCGCAACAGGTTCTCGCCGGTAGTGTCCAAGGAATCAGCCCTCACATGTCGACGGGCGGTGCGCTCATCACTTGTCGCACCTCGATCGGAATACTCATCGACGCGCCACCAGGTCCTGGGGCCGCCGATGCGCGGCCCGCGATCTCGTAGGCCTGTTGAGGACTCTCGACATCGACGATCCAGTAGCCGGCAAGAAACTCCTTTGCCTCTGGGAAGGGGCCATCGGTCACTTCGGGCCCGCCGCCCTTCTTGGCCCGGACGACTCTGGCCTCGCCGGGCGCGGCCAACCCCTCGGCCCCGACCAACGTGCCCGACTCCTTGAGGTCCTTGTTGAGGCGCATCATGAAATTGATGTGCGCTTTGATGTCCTCGGGCGGCCAGTTGGCTACCGCCCAATCACCCTTTCCACGCGGGGCGTGCATCATCAGCATGAATTTCATAACTAGTCTCCTCACGCGCACGCTAAAGCGTGCGCTCTACGGTGGCTTCTGCTAGAGCGTGCGCTCTACGTGTGGCGTGTCGCTCTCCACCAGGCCGGCCCGGCGCCCGGCCTGAGCATCGTCTCGCCTGCTGCCGTCGCTCGAAGCGCTCATCTTCACAGGATGCACCTCGATGGGCATGTTGAGCGGCGCACCGCCGGGTCCCGGCGCTGCGGACGCGCGCGCGGCAATCTCGTAGGCGCGCCGAGGCGTGTCGACGTCGACAATCCAGTAGCCGGCCAGCACCTCTTTCGACTCGGGGAAGGGGCCGTCCGTGATGGCCGGCGTGCCGTCTTTCGCGGCTCGCACAACCTTCATCTGTTCCGGTCCGCCTAGGCCCTCGGTCCGGACGAACTCTCCGGTGTCGGTGAGTTCCTTATTGAAGCGGCGCAGGAAGTCCATGTGCGCCTTCACGTCCTGCGGCGGCCACAGCTCCCAGCGGGACGTCTTCCACTCCGATAGCGGGAATTGCATCATCAGTATGTATTTCATCGCCTTGAACCTCGTTGTTGTCGCGCTTTCGATCTGCGCTTTCAAGAGTAGGTCGGAGCAGGCGGGGAGTTCTCGACATTTCCAGATCCGGGAAGGGATCAGGGATCAGGGATCAGGGATCGGGGATCGGGGATCAGGGTAAGAGCCTTAGACCCGCCTTGCCCGTGCCGCTGCGATGAACATTCCGCCGACCGCGGCAAAGGCCAGGATGCCTCCGAGTTGCACCCAACCGCCGATTTCGGTGGGGTGCGAGATCCGCCAGAGCGCCGCCCCGAGATCGAATCCAACTTCCGGCGTGGCGCGCACCGAATCCATCGCGCCGAGCACAGCCAGCAACAGCGTCGCGCCAGCCGCCAGCCCGGCTCCCGCTGCGACGCCCGGGCCCATGAGTCCCGATGCCGCGACCTGCGCCGGGGCAACCTCGAGCTCGAAATCAGGGTCCCGAACACCAAGGGGAACGAACCGATTCAGCATCATCAGACCGGGAATGCCAATCACCATCGTCACGAGGAAGAAAGACGACCACCCAACTGCGGCGACCGCAAATCCGCTGACTGGGCCGGCTAGTACGCGGGGCAGTGCGAAGAGGCTCGAGAACAGTGCGTACTGCGTAGCCGAGAATCTCTTTTCCGTCAGCCTGAGCAGGAGCACTGCGAAGGCACCCGTGCCCATGCCTGATGTGAGCAGCTCGAAGCCGGTGGCCGCACACATCGCAAGCAGATTGGGCCCTCCGAGAATCGACAGCAGGTAGTAGCCAACGTTCGAGAAGAGCTGCAGGAAACCGAAGATCCACAGCGAGTGCCCCAGACCGAACAGCGTGGTGAACCAGCCGCCGATGAAGGCGCCAACCACAGTCGCGGTCACGCCGATCGTGGCGAGGGCAATGCCGCGCTCGTCGGCGTTGTAACCCATGTCGATGAGGAAAGGGCGTGTCAGCGCCTGCGCGAGCTGGTCGGCGAACTTGTAGAGCACCACGAAGGCCAGAATCTCGAGAGCGCGGGGACGTGCAAGGAAACTCAGAAACGGCTGCCACACAGCCTCGCGGAGAGTTCGCGGCGGCGAGACCTGTACCTCCGGCTCGGGCGACTTCCAGGTGATCACGAGCATAGGCACGTACACGAAGGCGAGCAGTGCGTTGACGGCGGGCCAACCGATGCGCGATGCCACACTGATCGACAGCCCACCGGATACGAGCATCGCGGCTCTATAGAGCGCGGTGCGCGCACCGGCCGCCGCACCCTGTTCGTCCTTGTGCAGGACCTCCACGGCGTACGCGTCGATGGCGATGTCCTGCGACGCCGAGGCGAGCGCGATACCCATGGCGAGCGCGCTAACGACCCAGATCGCTTCCGGTCGATGGCCGACACCGGCGAGCAGAAGGCCGAGGACGAAGAGCGCCATCTGCGTCACCGCCATCCAGCCCCGACGGCGTCCCCAGAAGGGAGGGACATACCGGTCCATGAGCGGCGACCAGAGCACCTTGAAGGTCCACGGAGCCTGTGCGAGGGTGATGAGGCCCACTACTCGGATGTCGACACCGATGTCGCGCATCCAATCCGGGATCGCGAACCAGACAAGCCCGAGCGGGAGCCCGGACGCGAACGACTGTAGGACGACGGCCGTCGTGCGCCGCGACCGCATCGCGAGGGCAAGGCTCGCAAGCGCGCCGCCCCCTGATTTGCTCACAGACATGGGTCCCCGATCAGAGCGCGGTCCACACGGCCTAGTGTAGTTCTCGACGCGAAGTCGCTTATGCTTCCCGGCATGGCTCAGATACTGTTTTCGGTCGTGTCGGCCGTGTTCATCATGTCGGCGGCCACGCCGGCGTTCGCACAGGAGTGGGCCGATTTCGTCAGCCGCGAAGATGGCTTCAAGCTGAACTTTCCGGCGGCGCCGAAGGTCACCGAGACCACCTACACCTCAGAGTACGGCGCCGATCTGCCCGCTCGGGTTTACAGCGTCGCCCGCGACCAGGAGCGGTACTCAATGGTTGTGGTCGACTACCGGCCCATCGAAAAAATTCTGACCGAAAAAGCAAAAAAGTGCCCGCCGTTCGCCGACGAACGTTGCACGGGCCTTGGCGGGGGAGCCGTCGTGGGCGCGGGTTATTGGAGGACGGACATCCGCGGTGCGCTGGTCTGGGCATCGTGGCAATTCATGCAGCGCGACGCCAGAGTGACCCACTACATGTGGAACTTCATGGACCTCGTGGAAGGACATCAGCTGCAGCTCACGAACAACAAGGATCGATCGCGAACGTTCGTTGCAATCTACATGCACGAAAACCGGCTCTACATCATGGAGGGCACTGTGCCCGACGGCGACCCAGAGCCGGGACTCTTTCAGCAGTCGCTCGGCTTCGTTGACAAGGACGGTAACGGAATACGCTATCGAGATTATTACGACAACGATTACCCGCCCCCTCCTCTCAACCGGGGACGCGGAGCCGGACCTGGTGCCGGCACAGGTGCTGGCGGCGCCGCTGTCCCCGAGCCTGGTGCGAGGTAAAGGTCAATGCGACGCCTATCTCTTGTAACCACGTGCGCGATTCTCCTTGGGATGCCGACCTTTGCGCATCACTCCCACGGCAACTACACCGACGCGTTCACGGACGTCGAGGGTGTCGTGAGGGAAGTTCACCTCGTCAATCCTCATTCGTGGATCTATCTCGACGTGAAAGGCCCAAACGGTCAGCCACTCAAGTGGGCGCTCGAGGCGACCAATCGCATCGCGCTGGAACGCATGGGCATCACGCCCGAGTACATCAAGGCGGGCGACAGCGTCAAAGCACGATGCCATCCACTGCGGGACGGCGGGCGGGGCTGCCTGCTCGGGTTCTTGAAGGCGAGGGATGGATCGGTAAAGGACTGGGACGGCAATAACCTGCCGATTCCCGCCGACTTCTAGATGGGCCGGCTAAAGCCGGCCCCCACCACTGCGGCCCGGTCCCCCCACGACTGCGGCCCGGCGCCCACGACTGCGGCCCGGTTAGCAACTCGTGAAACGTACGTAGGGGCCGCCTTCAGGCGGCCCCGCAGTACCCTCTAGTTCAGCGCGAACACGAACAAGTAGCTCGAGTTCTGCAGCTTGTCCCAGTTCACCGGATGCAGGTGTCGGCCTCCGGCCTGCACTGCCAGATATTGCTTCGGCCCGATGGCGTAGGTGACCGGCGCGCCCTTGAGCGGCGTGCCGACGTTGAAACGCCAGAGCTCCTCGAGCGTCTCGTCGTTGTAGGCAACGATCCAACCCTCCTGCAGCGCTGTAAATACCAGACCGCCGGCGGTGGCCGTCGCGCCCGACCTGATCTCGATATCGGTGATGGCCTTTGCGATGACTTTGTGATTGACCGCGTCGAACGCGGTCACGGCGCCGTAGTAGAGGTCGCTGCTGTACTGACGCGGTTGGCTGGCCTTGTTGTCTATGCCGCCCTCCTTGCCGAGAGACGCGACTGTGGCGCCGTTCTGCGTGAAGCAGCCCTCGGTGCCGACGCCGTAGGCAATCTTCTTGACGGGGTTGAACGCAAGCGGCTGATGCGCAACGCCTCCATGCCACGTCGGGCACGCGCGCTTCTTGCCGTCGCCGCGGAGCGCCCGCGCTTCCGGGTTGTAGATCTGCACGTCGATCTTGGGGTTGTAGTCGAGGGGTCTCCCGGTCTCCTGATTGATCCCCCTGGTCCAGTTCAGATCGTTGACGTACTTCTCTGACTTGATAAACCTGCCGGTCGTCCGATCGATCGTGTAGAAGAAGCCGTTGCGCCCGAAGTGGCTCACGACCTTGCGCATCCTGCCGTCTATCGTGATGTCGTACAGCATGTGCACGCCAACCTCGTCGTAGTCCCACGAGTCGTTCGGCGTGTACTGGAAATGCCAGGCCAGCTTGCCCGTCGCGACGTCGAGCGCGATGGCGGAATTGGTGTAGAGGTTGTCGCCGGGACGGAACTGCGGGTCATAGATCGGAAACGGGTTGCCGGTGCCGACGATGTATAGGTTCGTGGCTGGGTCGTAGGAGCCGGTCTGCCAGATGCCGCCGCCGCCCGTCTTCCACGCGCTGTGGTCGTCCTTCCAGGTTTCGCTGCCGGGATCGCCAGGCTTCGGCACGACATAGAAGCGCCATAGCTCGTTGCCGGTCTTCACGTCCAGCGCGGCGACCCAGCCACGCGTCCCGCCATCGCCCGCGCCGTTCTGGATTAGGACCTTGCCATCGGCCACGAGCGGAGCGGTGAGGAAACGCTCCTGATTGCCGAACTCTGTCTTGACGGTAATCTTCTTGTCCCACACGATTTCGCCAGTGTCGCGATTGACGGCTATGACGCGGCCGTCAGGCAGGTTGGCGAGCACGAGGTCTTCGTAGAGGGCGATGCCGCGCGTGCGCGAGGTGTTGCCTTCATGCGGCACGCCAGGGTCGGCGACCCACACGAATTCGCCCCGATTGGGATTGCGCGCGTCGATCTTGTAGATCGTGCCCCAACCATCGCTCGTGTACATGAACCCGTTGTCGACGAGCGGGTTGACCTCGTTTTCCGGACCGTTCTGTCCCACGTCTTGCATGCCGCCGAGCGCCATGGCCCATACCATCCGCAGGTTCTTCACGTTCTCGCGGTTGATCTGCGTGAGCTTGGAATAGCGCTGCGAGCCGTAGTCGCCGTTCATCAGGAGCCAGTTTTGCGGCTCGTTGGCCGCATTGATCAACCGGTCCTTGTTGACGGTGAGCGAGGTACTGGGCAGCCAGCGTGATTGCCGACGCAACCACAGCGAGCGTGCAAGCAAGAAGGGTCAGTTTTCGCGAATGATGGCGCATCGTTGTGCTCCCTGTGACGGACGGTCCGCAAATACTACCTCTGGCGGCTGGCAGCTGGGTAGCTGAGTGGCCGGGTAGCTAGGTGGCTGGGGTGGTTCAGGGCCGTTTCGTCGCGATGCGAACCTGCCGCAGCATGCTGAGGTCGGCGTCGAGCTCGTCCGCGCCTGACGGGAACGCGTTCGACTGCAGAATGAACGCCACGATATCGCGGTAGGTCTGGGCAGGCAGGCTATTGGGCCTGTCCGAGGGCATCAACGCACGCATGCGTACGAAGAGATCGCCGACCGACATGTCCTCCCACTGAAACACGAAGCTCTCCTCCACGAGGCCCGGGGCCGTTCCCTTGCCGCGAAGATCCTCAGCGTGACAGGAGGCGCAGGACCGCAGGTACTCAGTCCGGCCGCGTTCGGCCTGTTGCTCGGTGTAGACGCCATCCCACACCGATCGCGCTCCGCCCGCCTTGGCGTCCTGGTCAACATCACGGCCGCGTACGTGAGCTCCAAGCGCGACGCTCGCCAACCACGTGACACAGGCGAGCAGCGACGCCAATCGAATTCGACTAGTCACTGCCATCCACTGCCCACTGCCTACTACTTCCGTCCCTACGGCAACGCGAACACCAGAAGCGAGTTGCCGGAATTGGGTCTCCGAATCTCCGGCGCGAGCTCCGGCGGAATCAACGCCGACCAACTTCCGCCACCAATCCCGGCGGGCATAGCCACATATTGCTTGCCCTTGGCCGTGTAGGTGATCGGGAATCCTTGCGCGGACGTCGGCAGCCGTGTTTGCCACAGAATCTTGCCGGTGCCGGCATCGTAGGCGTACATGTGCCGATCCCAGTCGCCGCCGAACACCACCCCGCCGGCAGTCGAGAGCGCGGCGGTGTTGGATGGGGACGCAGTGCGATGACGCCACAGGACCTTTCCCGACGCGACATCCATCGCGAGAAACTCCCCAAGATTGCCGTCCGCCTGGGGATGTTTTGTGTTCTTGCGCCGTACCGGACCAACTCCGCCTCCTCCGAGCGCCTTGACGGCTGGACCCGGGCCGAAGGTGGCGACCTCGCAATTGAGGTTGATCGGAATGTACAGCGCGTTCGTCTGCGGGTTGAACGCCATTGCGCGCCAGCTCTTGAAACCCGACGTGCTCGGACAAAAGCTGAGCTCGACGCCAACCTGCGGGATCTTGCCGGGTCTATAAGTCACCTTACCGGTGTGCTGATCGACGTCCAGGATGTTCTGATAGCCGAGATCGGTCGAGCGGATGAACGCGCCGGTCGTTCGATCGAGCTGCCACAGAATTCCGAGCTTGCCCATCTTGAAGAGTGACTTGCGTCCGCTCGCGTCGATGAGGATGTTCTCGAAGACCTCGTCCATGTCCTGCGTCTCGCCAGGAAGGTGCTGGTAGTACCACTTCATCTTGCCGGTGTCGGGATCCAGCGCGAGCGTCGAATTCGTATAGAGCGCCGCGCCGTCGGTGCCACGGACTACCCGGGCCCATGGTTTGGCCTGTGCAGTACCCCAATAGACGAGGTTTGTCTCCGAGTCGTAGCTGCCGGGAATCCAGGCGTCGCTGCCCGCGCGGAACATGAGCGGCAGGTTCCCCCACGAATCGCCGCCGGGCTCACCCGGGCGAGCGATCGTCGATGTGCGCCACAGTTCCTTTCCAGTCGCGGCGTCGTGCCCGCTGATGAAACACACGTCCTCCTTGTAGCGTGTGCAACCCGTCATCCCGGCGATGACTTTGCCCCGAACGACGATCGGCCCAGACGTGTACTCGTATCCCAGCTTCGAATCGGCCACCGCCACATCCCACACGACTTTTCCCGTGCGAGCGTCCAACGCCACGATGTGCGCCTCGTTGGTGGTGCCGAAGATTCTGTCCCCGTAGATCGCGATGTTTCTTTGGATGCCTCTTCCCGTGTCGCCGGCGCCGGCGGCCGTTGCGCTCTGAGCGAGGCGCGGGATAGCGGATTGTTCCCCGCCGCCGGTTCGCGCGGGGGCAGTCACCGGTACGGTTTCAGGCCGGTACTCCCAGATCAGATCTCCGGTTGCGGCGTCGAGCGCCTGAATGACGCCGCGTGGGTTCGGCAGGTACATCACGCCGTCGTAGACCAATGGCGTGGCCTGCTGCGAACCCGAGTCGTCCATCGACCACGACCATGCAAGTTGAAGTCGCTGGACGTTCTGCCGGGTGATCTGATCGAGCGGGCTGTGCCCCCACGCGTTGTCAGTCCGCCTCCAGTTCAACCAGTCCCCCGGGGCCGGATTGCGCAGCATGGCTTCAGTGACGGGCCGGAATTCCTTCACCTGTGCGTCGAGCAGAAGGCTGCTCACCAGAACCGTCAACGAAATCGAGGACGCGATACGCAATCTCATGGCGATGCCTCCGCGCCGAGATTTTACCGGCAACACTACCCGCGTGGGCGCACTTTGCCGCAAGTCGCAAGAAAAGCTTCTGCGGTGTTGAAAGACACGTAACCCCATCTCGGCGCCCGAGAGCCGCGGGTGTAAAGTCACCGAGTGTTGAAGCCATACGGTACGTGGCCATCCCCGATTTCTGCGGCGACTGTCGCCGCGCAAGGCCTGCGGCTAGGCAGTGTCACCGTCGATCGCGAAGACATCTACTGGATCGAAGGGCGGCCGGCCGAGGGTGGGCGCAATGTGCTGGTCCGGTTGAGTGCTGACGGTCGGACGACCGAGCTCACGCCGCCCGGCTTCAACGTCCGCTCGCGGGTGCACGAGTACGGGGGCGGCTCTTATGTCGTTGCAGACGGGGAGGTCTATTTCTCGAACTTCGCGGATCAACGAATCTACCGGATTTCGGGATTCGAGGCTCGGGATTCGGGATCCGTTCCTGTGCCGATCACGCGTGAGGGCGCCTGGTTCTACGCCGACGCCGCTTTTGATGCCCGTCGTAGGCGGCTCGTCTGCGTGCGGGAAGATCACACGCGCAACGGCCACGAGCCGACGACGACACTGGTGAGCGTTCCCGTCGATGGAGTACCAAGCTCGGACGAGATCATCGCCTCAGGCTACGACTTCTACTCGACGCCGCGGCTCAGTCCTGACGGATCGTGCCTGGCCTGGATCTGCTGGCGCCACCCGAACATGCCGTGGGACGGAACGGAGCTATGGGTCGCCGAAGTGACCGCGAACGGCGCGCTCGAGAACGAGCGGCGCGTCGCAGGGAACGAGACTGAATCGATCTATCAGCCCGGCTGGTCGCCTGACGGGATTCTCCACTTCGTTACCGACAAGGAGGGGTGGTGGAGGATCTATCGGTGCGAGGGTGCGACGGTGCGAGGGTGCGACGGCGCGGGAATCGAGCCGGTTCTCAGGACTCCTCCCTCAGCAACGGAGTTCGGGAGGCCGCAGTGGGTGTTTGGCACAGCCACGTGGGGGTTCGCCGATCGGTCGAGGATGGTCGTGTCCTATACGAGGGGAGGGCGGTGGTTCCTCGGTGTCGTCGGCCACCAAGATCACAAAGACACTGGCCACAAAGGACACGAAGGACACGAAGACGTTGGCCACGAAGGACACGAAGATCACCAAGGTGCGGGCGGCGGCACGTTGTCGGAGATCGCTCGGGGCTTGGAGCCAGGTGAGTGGCTGGCGGCAACCTCGACTCATGCGGTTCTGGTCGTCGGCTCGGCCACGGCGTGTGACGCTGTGGTGAAGGTCGAGCTCGAGAGTGGCCGCGTCGAGACCCTTCGAGCGGCGTCGGCGCTCGAGATCGAGCCTGGCTACATCTCGGTTCCGGAGGCGATTGAGTTTCCAACCGATGGAGGCCGCACCGCACACGCCTTCTACTACCGGCCGCGCAACAAGGACTGCGAGGCTCCCCCAGATGAGAGGCCTCCGCTCGTCGTCATCAGCCATGGCGGGCCGATTGCGGCTACGCACTCGACGTTGGATCTGAAGGTGCAGTTCTGGACCAGCCGTGGGTTTGCCGTGGTCGACGTCAACTATGGCGGCAGCTCAGGCTACGGAACCGAGTACCGTCGTCGTCTCAACGGTCAGTGGGGGATCGTGGACGTCGCCGATACGATCAACGCCGCCGCGTATCTGGTTTCGGAAGGACAAGCGGACGCCGGGCGGCTGATCGTCCGCGGCGGCAGCGCAGGTGGGTACACGACACTGGCGGCGCTCACGTTTCATCCGGAGTTCTTCAAGGCCGGCGCCAGCTATTACGGGATCAGCGACCTCGAAGCGTTGATACACGACTCGCACAAGTTCGAGGCGCGCTGTCTCGACATTCTGGTGGGTCCTTATCCGGCGATGCGCGATGTCTACCGCGCGCGGTCGCCGATCCATTTCGTCGACCGCCTGGTCTGTCCGCTGATCCTCTTCCAAGGCCTCGAGGACAAAGTCGTGCCGCCAAACCAATCAGAGATGATGGCGGCAGCGGTCAGGACCAAGGGCCGGCCCGTCGCGTACCTGGCGTTCGAGGGCGAGCAGCACGGCTTCCGGCAAGCGCAGACGATCGTGCGTAGCCAGGAGGCAGAGCTGTATTTCTATGGAGCTGTGTTCGGGTTCACGCCAGCCGATCGCATTGAGCCGGTGGAAATAGACAACTTGTAGGGATCCGGGATCAGGGATCCGGGATCAGGGATCCGGGATCAGGGATCCGGGATCAGGGATCCGGGATCAGGAAAACGGGATCAGGCTGGGCCCGCTCTGCTGATCCCCGATCCCCGATCCCCGATCCCCGATCCCCGATCCCCGATCCCCGATCCCCGATCCCCGACCCCTGCTCCAACAGCGCTATCGCACTCCCTTTAATTCAGCGAAGATCTGACCGACGAATCGGTCGGCGCTTTGTGCGGCGTTACCGGTTCGTTGGTCGAACTCGGCAGTTGGCTTCGTCGCGACGATTTGCTCCACCGTCTTGCCCTCCGAGACTCCCTTCGCCACGCGGTCACGCACGGCCACTGCCGTCTCCTTGTGGGTGGCGATGGCCGCGCGGTTCGTGATGTCTCCGTGACCGGGAAGCACCTTTGTATTCGGCCCGGCCGCGGCGAGGAGCGTGTCGTAGGCCTCGAGCATGCCCTTGAGCGTGCCGCCGTTAGCGCGATCGATGTTCGGGTACCCCACTGACCGGAAGACGTCGCCCGTCATCAGTACGTCGAGCCCCGGGAACCGCACCGCTGTGTCGCCATCGGTGTGCGCCCCTGGCAGCGGAATCAGCTCGATCGTCTGGCCGTTCATGAACATCGTCGTGCGAGCGTCAGGCGTGATCATCGGCAGTGCCGCCGCGGGAGCGGGCACAGCCGGCGCGCCGCCCGGAGCAGGCGGGTTGGGCTTGGCGAGCCGCTGACGCAGGAGCGGCCGCGCAATGATCGTCGCACCCATTTTTCCAAAGTTTTCGTTGCCGCCCGTGTGGTCACCGTGCACGTGCGTGTTGACCAGGAAGCGAATCGGCGCGTTCGAGACCTTTCGGATCGCCGCGGTGATCTTCTCGCTCAACGGGGCGAACTGCGAGTCCACCATGAAGACGCCGTCGGGCCCAGTGAGGATGCCGATGCGTCCGCCCTGCCCGTCGAGCGCGTAGAAGTTGTCGGCAATCTTGGTCGTCACGATCTCGACTTTGCTGAAGTCCTGCGCCGGTGGCGCCGCCGCCGGCGGAGCCTGCTGCGCCGCGCCAGTGGTCGTGAGGGCCGCCCACGCGAGAACGGTGATTCCAACGAACGAGCGGGCTGTTCTAGTCGTCATGTGAGCGTGTCTCCTCTATGTCTCTGAGTCTCTGGGGCGCGTGGGCGTTGGCCGAAGAGCCGTGCACTACGTGCAACTTGGTGCGGCCGAAGCCGCGCGCTATTACTTGCGACCTGTGACGTGCGACTTGTTCCCTTGCGAGTACTCCAACATCTGCCTCGTGAGATCCATTGGATACGAGATCTCGACGTCTGTGATCTTTCCGTCGTCTCCCACCACCGGTGTCAGCTTCGGCATCACGAAACCCGAGTAAGAGGGCAGCTTGAGCGCGTCTACGCGTCGCACGACTTGATCTCGAAGCGTCGAGTCGAAGTGAATGCCGTAGGTGTCGAACAGCTTCGACGCTCCGGCGGGGTCACCTTCCGACTTGATGCGCTGCGTTTCAGCAAGAAGCCGTCCGACGCCTTCACGGAATGCCTGTGCGTCCACCATGACGTAGTAGGTCTTGCCGTCGCGGGTGCGTTCCTCGATTGCCTTGCTGTTTGCCATGAGCCACCGGATGATCATCTGCCGATTGCGCATGTGGTCTTCCTCGATCTGCGTCCCCTCGCGGACACGCCGCAATTGCACGATGGCGTTCCGGGTGTACAGCTCGTATTCGGTCTTGATGATGTTCTCGTGATCGGCGGCTGGAATGATGCCGAGCTCGACGAGCTTTGGATCCGCGATGAAATACAGCGCGATCAGATCGGCGCGGCCTTCCTCCAAGGCCGAGAAGTGTTCTTTGATCGCCCCCTGGGGAGTGCCCTTGAAGCCGTCTGCCTGCCGTCCGGACGCGTGCCCGATTACCTCGTGCATGTCGGTGAGGAGCTCGGCCGATAGGGCCGAGAACTTGGCGCCCCGCTCGGATTCCTCGCTCGTCCACGCAAACTCGCTGCGCATCGACCCGGGCGTCGAGTTATCGGAGGCCTCGCGGACGTTCGAGAGCGACACCGACTTGCTCCCGTACTGCTCGCGGATCGATTGGTCATTCGGCAGGTTGATGCCTACTGGCGTGACCGGCCCCGAATCGCCGGTCTCGATAACGACGTCGATGGCGTTGGCGACGATCCCGCGGACGTTCGGCTTGCGATACTTCGCGTCGAACGGCATCCGGTCCTCGAACCACTGCGCGTTGTCGGCGAACTTTCGAATGCGCTCGGTCTTCTCCTGGTTGACGTAGAAGACGAGACCTTCCCAGCTGCCCTTGATGCCGCGCGCGTCGAGATACACCTCGATAAAGCCGTTCATCGTGTCGACAGGTGAGGCCTTATCGGCCACCCAGGCGATGTCGTACTTCGCCCGGTCCGCATCCTCGCCGGTTCGATACCACTGAATGAGCGCGCGCAACGCGTTTGCCATCGGCTCGGTCGCAAACGGAATTGCCGCTTCCAGATGACCGATGATCTCGGTAATCTCCATCGAATAGCGGCCGCCGACCTTGTAGATCTCCTCCACGAGCCGCCCCTGGTTTTTCACCAGGCGTGAGTTCAGCCCATACTTTTCCTTGAACCCCTTGAGGTCCGCGATGCTGACGCCCGAGTAGAGATTGTTGGCGCTCGCCGTCAGGATGTCCCTGCCCGGTCCGGGTGCCTTGTTTGTCACGATTGAATCCACGTTGGCGTCGAAGAACATCGGCTCTAAGCGCGTCAACATGGCGTCGAGCGATTCGCCCTTGGGTGTCGGGATCGTCGCGCCCGCGGTGGTCGCCGCCTTTGCCGCGGCCGAAAATGCCTGCGGCGTCGTCTTCAAAACGAACTTGCGCGCGGTCAAGTTGTTGTACGGGCCGTTGTTGATCCAGAAAAGCTTGGTATAGCGCCGGATTTCGGCGAGCGTTGTCGGATCGGCACCTTGCGGGTGTGAGACGATCGCTTCGAGGACGCGACGCATCTCGAGCGCATTCTTATGTTTCTGGTCGTAGTAGATGTCGCGGCCGGCGAGCGCGGCCTGCGACAGGTGCCAGATGAGCGTCTTCTCGCGCAGCGGCAGCGAGGAAAAACCGTCCGCGTACAACTGCACCACGGCCGCATCATCGACAGTCTCGAGAAGGTACTTGCGATCAGTCGCTGCGCCTGTCGGGGTGCTGGATGCGCCCGCGGCCGGAGCCGACTGATCGGCGGAGTTGTTCGACGCTCCGGAACACGCCGCAAGCTGCGTGGCGGCCAGAAGGGCTAATACGAATCGCCTCAGATGCATGTCAATCATCCCAGTCGTTCGAGCGTCCAAGTTCTCGGAACCAGCACAGAGAACACCGAACGTCGGAACAGTAGCTTACTGCTATAGCATTAGCCCCGCACAGTCGGGAGATGACGACGTTGCATGAGGGTTCGCAGGTGGCGAGCTTGGCTTGCCGTTTGAATGGGTTGGGCTTGAAAGGGACCTCAGTGTTGCGGCTGAAACTGTCTGCGTATGCATTTTCTGCTCATCTACGACGTTGTCGATGACTACGTGACCCGGCGGGCGCCGCTGCGTGCCGCGCACCTCTCGCACGCCCGCGCTGCGGTCGAACGGGGAGAGCTCGTGCTCGGTGGCGCGCTGGCGAGTCCGGCGGACGGAGCCGTGCTACTGTTTCGAGGCGATTCGCCGGCTGCGGCGGAGGCGTTTGCGACGTCCGATCCTTATGTCACGAATGGGCTCGTAACGAACTGGCGCGTTCGTGAATGGACGACGGTTATTGGTCGCGACGCCGAAGTCGAATTGCCCGCGACATGAGTCAATGCGAATTCGGAGTTGTCCTAAGCCCTAAGCCCTAAGCCCTAAGCCTGAGCCTGAGCCTTGAGCCTTGAGCCTTGTTGAAGAGGAGAGTTGCAATGACGAGAATGATGTGGAGCTGCGTGGGACTCGCTGTGGCATTCATGGCTGGATTCGCAGCCCACGGCGTGTTACCTGGAGAATCGGTGGCTAACGCCCAGGCCGCCCCGCGCGTGTTCGAGCTGCGGACATATACGGCCGGCGAGGGCAAGCTCGACCTGCTGCACGCGCGGTTTAGAAATCACACGCTCAGAATCTTCAAGAAGCACGGGATGACCAGCCTGTGGTACGGGAAGCCGATGGACGCTCCCCTGTCGCAGAACACGATGGTTTACATGCTGGCGTATCCGAGCCGTGAGGCGGCGAAGAAGAGCTGGGATGAGTTCCGCGCCGATACCGAGTGGGCCGCGGTGGCGAAGGAATCGGGAGTCGGGCAGGTGAAAGTTGATTCGGTATTCCTCGAGCCCACTGACTACTCGCCGATGAAATAGAGCACCGCTTGGCCACGCGAGCCTGGAAGAATCGCGTCAACTCCCAACGGCTGTCGCTCGACCAACACCCAACCCCCAAGAACGATACCGAAGCTTGGGAGTTGGGCAAGCGTCAGATGTTGGGAGTTGGAAGTTTCCGGGCGCTATACTGCGCTTTAGTGCCCTTTTTCCCCAGAGCGCTTCAGGTTCTGGCTATCGCGCTCGTGGTTTGCACGGGGCTCGCGTACGCGCAGTTCGGAGGGGGCCGCGACTTCTTCAACATGCCAGCGCGCTTTGCGCCGGAGGACTTTCCGGACCGCAACTTTGTCGTGTGCCGCCTCATGTATCAACAGGTGCGTCGCGAGCCTTCCGGCGGAGGCTGGCGCACTGATTACCCCTACGGCGAGATCAACCTCACTATCAGATTCTCGGAGCTGACGAAAACGCCGGTGAGCCGCGTCGCCGAGCGCGAGCCGAACCACTACGTCGTCCGCCTCACCGACGATTCCCTCTTTCAATGTCCATTCACGATGGCATCCGACGTTGGCACGATTGGGATCAGGCCCGATGAAGCGGAGCGGCTGCGACTCTATCTCCTGAAGGGCGGTTTTCTGTGGGTGGACGACTTCTGGGGCACGCTCGCCTGGGAGCACTGGTCACGCGAGCTGGCGAAGGTGTTTCCACCGGCCGATTTTCCGATTCAGGATGTCCCGCTCGATGATCCAATCTTCCAGTCGCAGTTCATCGTCACGAAGGTTCCCCAGATCTCGAACATCGCGTTCTGGCGCAGCACGCGAGGCGCCGAGACATCGGAACGCGGCCCCGACAGTGCGGTTCCGCACTTCCGTTCGATTCGCGATTCCCACGGCCGCATCATGGTCGTGATGACCCACAACACAGACGTTGCCGACTCGTGGGAGCGAGAAGGCGAGGATCCCGGGTTCTTTTATCAGTTCTCGCCTGACGGCTACGCCCTGGGCATCAACGTCTTGCTTCATGCACTGACCCACTAGAGGTGGCTGGGATCTTCTCCAGTTCTGGCTCGCCCGGCAGCCATGCGCATCGCGTCATCTTCATCGATCTGGCTCGCGCACTGGCCGTGGTGTTCATGCTGTACGGTCACACCATCGATGCACTTCTGGCGCCCAACTATCGCGTCGGAGTGTGGTACGACGTCTGGCAGTTTCAACGCGGGCTCACGTCGAGCCTCTTCCTGTTGCTGTCCGGGTTCGCGTTCAGCGTGGCGACGAGCAAGCGGTGGACCTCGCATATCTCTCTGTCGCCGGCTGTGCTGACACGGATGCGCCGCTTCGGGGTGTTCGTCGTGCTCGGATACCTACTGCATTTTCCCGTCGCTCGCGTGTTCGACTTGTCAATGGCGACTGAGGCGCAGTGGCAACAGTTGTTGGCGGTCGATGTGCTTCAGCTCATTGGCGTCACGTTCATTGGCGTCCAGTTCCTCGTCATGGCCACACGGTCGCAGAGGGTCTTCACGGCATCAGCGCTCGTCCTGACCGCTGGTCTTGTGGCGAGCACGTCCCTGACGTGGTCCACTGACTGGACGGCGGTCCCGCAATGGCTCGCGGCTTACCTCGGTCCGAGGGGTGGCTCGCAGTTTCCCGTGTTTCCGTGGTCGGCCTTTGTTCTACTTGGCGTCGGCTTGGGCCAGGTCTACGCGCGCTGGGGCGGGGCGCACCTTGCCGCGTACGAAAATGCCATCCTCCTGGTGCCAGGCACCGCTATGGTGGCGCTCGTTCTGCTCCTTCGCGCGTTCTCGTTCCCCATCTTTGGTTCCGGCCCCGCTGACTTTGTCCCATCGGAGTTCATGATTCGCGCCGGCGTGTGCCTCGTGGGGCTGGCCGTGATCGCCCGCGCGAGCCGGCGAATCGCTCATTTGCCTCATGTTTTCAGCTCAGTCGCTCAGGAAACGCTCCTCATCTACTTCGTTCACCTCTGCATCGTCTATGGCTCGGCTTGGAACAAGGGTCTCTCTCAGGTTTATGGGCCTACGTTGGGGCCGTGGCAGACGCTCGTCTTCGTGGCGCTGATCCTGGTCTCGATGGCCGGGATGGCCTCTTACTGGAACTGGTGCAAACACGCCCGTCCACGAGTCGCGCGGTGGATCTCGATTGGAGCAACCATATCGCTTCTTTACGGGCTGCTCTAGGGGTGGCTGGGTAGCTGGGCGCTGTGGTAGCAGGGTGGCTCGGGCTCGGTCGCGGAGTCAGGTTGGGCGTGGGAGTTGGGCGTTGCTGCCGTCCCCCTTCATGTACAATCCGACTTTCCACCGAGCCCCATGCTTGACACCCTCTTTCAGGCCCTGTTTTCGTATCGGCCGGTCGTCTTTCAAGAAGGCGAGTTCCGGTTCGACGTCACGACGGCCTCGCTCCTTGCGACGGTGCTGGTGGGCATCATTGTGGTTGCCGCCGCCCTCACGTATCGAAGGGTTCGCGTCAACGAAGGACGGTTGCGCGACCGCGTCATCCTGACCGGCTTGCGCATCGCCGCGCTGGGGCTCGTGCTCTTCTGCCTGTTCCGGCCGACGCTCATCGTCCGCGCCGCCGTCGCTCAGCAGAATGTGGTGGCGATCCTCCTGGACGATTCCCGCAGCATGCAGATTCCCGACGTGGCCGGGAAGGCGCGCAGTGATTACGTCCGCCAGGCGTTCGGTGCCGCCGACAGCGCGCTGATGAAGTCGCTCTCCGATCGGTTTCTTGTCCGCGTCTTCAGGTTTTCGTCCACGGCCAACCGCGTGGCATCCGCCAACGACCTGAAGTTTGGCGGGTCACAGACCAAGCTTGGCCCGGCACTCAATGGAGTTCGCGAGGAGCTCGCGGGGCTCCCAGTGGCAGGAGTTGTCCTGGTCTCGGATGGAGCTGACACGAGCGAGGCGTCGCTCAACGAGGCTCTTCTCGGTCTCAAGGCCCAGAAGCTGCCGGTGTTTACAGTTGGCGTCGGCGCCGAGAAACTACCGCAAGACGTTCAGGTCGATCGTGTGAGCACACCACGCTCGGTGTTGAAGGACGCGTCGCTTCTCGTCGACGTGGTGGTCACGCAGACCGGGTACGCGGGTCGCACGATCACCGTTGACGTCGAAGATGAGGGACGGATCGTCGGTTCCGAGAAAGTCCAGCTTCCCTCCGACGGCACGCCGGCATCCGTTCGCGTGCGAGCGGTGGCGTCAGAGTCGGGCCCCCGCCTCTTCAAGTTCAAGGTCGCGCCTCAAGCAGGTGAGCTCGTCACGCAGAACAACGCGCGCGAAGTGCTCATCAACGTCCGCGACGCGCAAGAGCGCATTCTCTACTTCGAGGGTGAGCCCCGGTTCGAGATGAAATTCCTGAATCGCGCGGTTGCCGACGACAAGAACCTGCTGGTCGTCTCGCTGCAGCGGACCGCCGACAACAAGTACATGCGTTTGCGGGGCGACGCCGACGAGGTGGCCGGAGGCTTTCCCAAGACGCGTGAAGAGCTTTTCCGTTACAGGGGCCTCATCCTGGGCAGTATCGAAGCTGGCGCGTTCTCGGGCGATCAGCTCCAGATGATTGCGGACTTCGTCGATCGGCGCGGCGGGGGGCTGTTGATGCTGGGCGGCGCGCGGTCATTCGGAGAAGGCGGGTACGGTGGAACGCCCGTCGCCGATGCACTTCCGCTGGTCATCGATCCGCGGACGCGCGCATCCGAGCCGGCTCCTCTCGCGCGCCTGAAGGTGAGCCCAACCCGCGCAGGTCAGGCCCATGCGGTGACACAGATTGCGGATCGGGAGCAAGCGTCGATCGCACGGTGGGCAGAGCTTCCCGGCGTGACGAGCGTCAACGCGCCACTTCCGACGAAGCCTGCCGCAACGGTGCTGCTCAATGGCGTCGATGAGCGCGGCCGATCTCAGGCCGTTCTCGCCTCGCACCAATTCGGTCGCGGCAAGGCCATCGCGTTCACCGCGCAAGATTCCTGGCTGTGGCAGATGCACGCATCCATCCCCCTTGAAGACCAGACTCACGAGCGCTACTGGCGGCAGCTGCTCCGTTGGATGGTTGAGGGAGTGCCAGAACCCGTTGACGTCCGGGTCTCCGATCGTGTCGAGCCGGGCGAGGCCGTGACCATCGACGCCACGGTCGTGGACAAGACATTCGTGGAGCTCAACGATGCAACCGTGATGGCGCAGGTCGCGCGGCCGGGCGGCACGACACTCAGTATCCCGCTTCAGTGGACCGGCGAGCGCGACGGCCAATATCGCGGTACCTTCGTCAGTACCGACGCCGGCGCGTACGAGGTCACCGTCGATGCCACACGCGGGGGGCAGGCCGTGGGCACCGGCGTGACCTATGTGCGCGCCGCACCAGGAGACGCGGAATACTTTGACCCAACCATGCATGCGGCACCGCTGCGGCGAATCGCTGAAGAGACGGGTGGCCGGTTCTACACGCCTGAGGCCGCGTCGGGGATGGCCGAGGACGTTCGCTACGCCGGACGAGGCGTCACTTCAGTGGAAGAGCGCGAGCTCTGGAACATGCCCATCATCCTCATTGCCCTGATGAGTCTCGTGTGCGCAGAGTGGGGCTACCGGCGTGCCGTGGGGCTCCAGTAGATGCTCCGCGCGTTTCTGCTCGTTGTCGTCGGACTGGCCGGGGACCCCGAACACGGAAAGCTGCTCCACAAGTGGGGCACGACCCTGGCGACGGCTTCAGAGCGCCTCGGCGTGACGCCAGACCGTCTGGTGTATCTCGTCGATCAGCCGCTCGAAGGTGACCAGCGTGTGTCGGGCAAGGCGACTCGCGAAGAGATCGCCAAGGCATTGGCGGGGTTTGCAGCGCAGGCCGGCCCCGAGGATGTCGTGATCGTCACCCTCTTCGGCCACGGAACCTTCGACGGCCGCATGGCGAAGTTCAACATGCCGGGTCCAGACATGGGGCCGGCCGACTTCAACGCGCTCCTGCAAAAGCTCCCGACGCGTCAGATCGTGTTCATCGATACGACGAGCTCGAGCGGCCCCTTTCTCGCCGAGCTATCGGCGCCAGGGCGAACGATCATCACGGCCACACGCAACGGTGCCGAGCAGTTCGCGACGCTCTTTGGCGGCTACTTCGTAGACGCGCTGACGTCGGAAGCGGCCGATTCGGACAAAAACAAGCGCGTGAGCGTGCTCGAGGCGTTTCAGTTCACGAAGGCTGAGGTTGCTCGTGCCTACGAGCGGGAAGGCCTGCTTGCCACCGAACACCCGCTGCTCGACGACAACGGCGACAAAGAGGGAAGCCAGGATCCGACTCTCACCGGCAAGGACGGCAAGGTCGCGGCGATTGTGTCGCTCGGCGAAACCGGCGGGGAGGGGCTGCCGACCGATCCGAAGCTTCGCGCCCTCTACCTCGAGCGGCGGGACTTGGAGCGGCGCGTCGAGGCGTTGCGGCTTTTGAAAGAAAGCATGGAGCCGGCGCGCTATACCAGCGAGCTCGAGAAGCTGGTGACCTCGATCGCACTGAAAACGCGAGAGATACGCGCCGCAGAGGGACAGAAGTAAACTCCCAACTCCCAAAGGGCCCAACTCCCAAAGGGAACTCCCAATTGCACGGAAGCTCTTGGGAGTTGGGAGTTGGAAATTGGGAGTTGACGATTTGAAAAGAGGGTACCGTGAACCAGATGGTCACTGATGCGGTCGTGGATCTCAACTCGCCTGACGATGTGGCGCTTGCCGATCGGATGAACGCCGGCCGGCAGCAGATCATCGCCGAGCTCAAGAAGATCATCGTTGGCCAGGACGAGGTCGTGGGCCAGGTGCTGAGCACGCTGTTTGTCGGCGGCAACAGCTTGATCGTCGGCGCGCCGGGCCTTGCCAAGACGCTGCTCATCCACACCATGGCACGCGTGCTCGAGTTGAAATTCTCGCGTATCCAGTTCACGCCGGACCTGATGCCGTCCGACATCACGGGCACCGACCTCGTGCAGGAAGACGCCACGACCGGCCGGCGCCAGATGGTGTTCGCGCCAGGCCCAATTTTCGCGAACATCGTGCTGGCCGACGAAATCAACCGGACCCCCCCAAAGACGCAGTCGGCGCTGCTCGAAGCGATGCAGGAACATCGCGTGACGATTCAAGGCCGCACGTACCAGCTTGCTGAGCCATTCTACGTATTCGCGACGCAGAACCCCATCGAGCTCGAAGGCACGTACCCACTTCCCGAGGCCCAGCTCGATCGGTTCATGTTCCACATCATCATCGATCACCCGCCGTACGACGAGGAGCTCGACGTGGTCAAGACCACGACCGCGCTGGCAGACCCGAAGTTCGAGAGGCCGATCAGCGGCGAGGACCTGATCGCGTTCCAGCGGCTCGTCCGCAAGGTGCCCGTCGCCGAGCCGGTGATGCGGCACGCCTTGGATATTGTCCGCGCCACCCGGCCCAGGAATTCGGGCTCACTCGATTTCGTCAACAAGTGGGTGGCGTTCGGGGCGAGCGTCCGCGCGGCACAGTACCTGGTGCTTGGCGGCAAGGCACGCGCGCTCACGAGCGGGCGCTACCACGTGAGCTTCGACGACATCCGTGCGCTCACGCATCCCGTGCTGCGCCACCGCATCATCACCAACTTCCACGCGCAGTCAGAGGCTGTGACCACCGACGCCATCGTCAATCGTTTGCTCGAGGCAGTTCCGCTTCCACGATCGGGGATGTGAGATGGCAGGAGAGATACACGCCGTTCCCGGCGCCCGTTTCATGGACCCCGTTGTGCTCTCGCGCATCGGGAACTTGGAGCTCGTGGCACGCGCGGTCGTCGACGGCTTCATCAACGGTCTGCACAAGGCGCCGTACTTTGGGGCGTCAGTAGACTTCGCCGAGCATCGAGGCTACGTGCCGGGTGACGACATCCGGCGCATGGACTGGCGGCTCTGGGCGCGGACCAATCGCTACTACATCAAGGAGTACGAGGCCGAGTCGAACATGAACTTCTCGGTGTTGCTCGACGTGTCGAAGTCGATGGACTACGGCAGTCGGGGCCTCACCAAGCTCGATTACGCACGGATGCTCACGGCGTGCCTCACCAACCTTGTTCACCATCAGCGGGACCGCGTCGGTTTCGTTGCGTTCGACACCGACATCGTCGAGCACGTGCCGCCGTCAGCCAAGCACATGGAGACGGTGCTTCATGTGCTCGACCGCATCAAGCCCGGACGCCCGGGAACCCTCAAGGGTCCCCTGCACAAGCTGGCGGAGCACTTCGGCCGTCGCGGCGTGCTCGTGCTGATTTCCGATTTCTACGACGAGCCCGACGCCATTCTCGAGGCGATCTCGCCACTGCGGTTCCGCGGTAACGACTTGATCGTGTTTCACGTGCTCGACCCGTCTGAGCTGGAGTTCGGCTTCAACGATGCGTCCCCCTTCGAGGATCTCGAAACGGGGGAACAGATGCCCGTTGTGCCCGAGGCGTTCAGGCAGGAATATCGTTCGCTCGTGCGGGCGCACATCGACGCGCTGGCGCAGAAGTGCTCGCAGGTCCGCGTCGACTACACGCTCGTGGATACCTCGAAACCGCTCGATCACGCGCTATTCAGCTACTTGAATGGCCGCGCGCGAGCGATGAAGATCAGGTGAGACTTGAGGCTCATGGCTCATGGCTCAAGGCTCACGAAAGAACGCTGGCACGCTGGCTTAAGCCATGAGCCCTAAGCCCTAAGCCGACTGGTTACTGACAAATGTCCTTTCTCGCACCTCTCTTTTTCCTGGCGCTCGCGGGGCTCGCGATTCCCGTGCTGCTGCACCTGACGCAGCGAGAGAAGAAGCAGATCGTGCATTTTCCGTCGCTGATGTTCGTGCGCCGGATCCCGTACCAATCCGTCCGCCGGCGGAAGATCCAGCACTGGTTGTTGTTGATGGTGCGCCTGGCGGCGCTCGCGCTCATCATCGCGGCGTTCGCCCGGCCGCTCATCTCCAGGTCGAACGTGGCGGTCGCGACCGGGCAGGGCGCCCGCGAAGTCGTCGTCTTGCTCGACACGAGTTACAGCATGGGCTTCGGCGACCGCGCGGATCGCTCGCGCGCGGCCGCCAACGAAGCCATCGCCGGTCTCAGCGCCTCTGATCGGGGTTCGGTCGTGCTCTTTGCGTCGGGCGCGGAGATCTCGCTGCGGTCAACTTCCGAGCGCAATCGCCTGACCGCCGCGGTCACGACCTCGAAGCCCGGCGCCGCAGCCACGCGATATGCCCCTGCGCTGAAGGTGGCCGGAAGCATCCTCGCCGAGTCGACGCTGCCGCGTCAGGAAGTGGTGCTCATCAGCGATTTTCAGCGCAACGGCTGGCGAGGTGAGGAAGGCGCGAAGCTGCCGCCTGGTGCGACGATCACTCCGGTGCCCATACAGGGCCCAGCAGACCGTCCAAATCTCAGCGTCACCGGCGTATCGCTGGCGCGATCCACGTTCGCGAACCAGGAGCGCGTCGCGGTGACCGCGGGCATCACCAATCGTACGGAACGACCGGTGAGCGGCAGTTCCATCACGCTCGAGGTCGGCGGGCTGAAGGTTGCCACCAAACCGCTCGAGGTCGAATCCGGCGGGAGCGCATCGGTCACCTTCGATCCGGTGACGGTGAGTGCGCGCAACTTGCGCGGAACCGTGCGTCTTGCCGACGATGCCCTGGCGGCCGACAACGTCTTCAACTTCGTCATCTCTCCATCTGAGCCGGTGCGTGTACTGATCGTCGATCGGGGTGGGCCAGCGACCGGCTTGTACCTCACGCGCGCCCTCTCGATTGGGGAGTCGCCCCGCTTCGAGACAGCGATCAAGCAGCCGGACGTCCTTTCCGATGATGACCTGCGTCGAAGCCGGGTTGTGGTACTCAACGACATCGCCGTGCCAACGGCCCTTGCGAGGCGACTTGCTCGGTACGTCGAGCAGGGCGGAGGACTCTTGGTGGCCGCTGGCCCCCGTGCGAGCTGGCCTGCGGATGTGGACGTGCTGCCGGCGTCGCTTGGTGTTTCGGTGGATCGCTCGCGGGGTGACGCGGCGCGAATTGGTGCACTCGAGTTCGGCCATCCCGTGTTCGAGCCCTTCCGCGCGCCGCGCAGCGGCGATTTTTCAACCGCGCGGATCTATGGCTACCGAAATGCCGCTCCGGTTGCCGGCGCCCAGGTGATCGCGCGCTTCGATGGCGGCTCCCCGGCCGTCGCCGAGCGACGAGTGGGTACCGGGCGCGTCCTACTGTGGGCGTCTACGCTCGATCTCTCGTGGACCGACTTGCCAACCCGGCCGGTGTTCCTACCTTTCATTCATCGAGCCGCTCGGCACCTCGCGGCGTACACGGAACCGCAGCCGTGGCTCACGGTCGGGCAGGTGCTCGATGCCTCGAGCACTGGGCCGCGGACCAAGCAGGCGACGTCGCGCGTCGTGCTCACCCCGTCGGGTAAGCGTGTCCCTCTGGAAGACGAGGGTTCGGACGTCGTCGAGCTGTCCGAGCAGGGGTTCTACGAGGTCAGGGGTGAAGAAGCCGACGTGGCCGTATTCGCCAGCAACGTCGACTCGGCCGAGGCAGACCTGGCACCGATGGATCCCAAGGAAATCGTTGCGGCGGCCGTAGCCGCCCCGGGCGGGCCCGACGGCGGGCCGGCGGCCGGGGTGCCGCTCACGCCGGAGGCGCAGGAGAAAAATCAGCGGCTCTGGTGGTATTTGCTCTGCGGCGGAATCCTGCTCCTGGGGCTGGATACGCTGATCTCGAATCGACTAGCAAAAACCTAAACGACAGAGTCGTTTAGGCGTATTCTGATCGTAATCTCCGGCGAGTCCACAAAGCAGGACCCGCCCTACGAGCAGTGACAGGTAGGCTGGGTCCTGTTCTGTGGACCCGGCGGAACGTTCAACGCGAGGGGATCCCATGCTCGAGCAGCTCCGACGTTCAGGCCCACCGACCGATCTCCTTGGCATCATCGCGGATGTCCGCTCTCGCTGGCGGATGAAGCTCGCCCTGCGCGGCGCGGTCCGCGTGGCCGGTGTTGGGTTTGTGCTGTTTCTGTTGGCGGCGTACGGCATGGAATGGGCGCGCTTCAGCGGCCCCTCGGTTATTGCCTCGCGTGTCGTTCTCTTCGCCGCGCTGGCCGGGGCGATCGTCTGGTTTCTGGTGAGGCCGCTTCGGCGCAAGGTGACCGATGAACAGGTTGCACTGTATCTAGAGGAGCACGAGCCGTCGTTGCAGGCCTCGCTCGTCAGCGCAGTCGAAGCCAGCCAGAGCGCGCATGCCGAATCGGCGACGCTGGTACGTCGACTTGTTGAACAGGCTATCGAGGCCTGCGTCCGAATGGATGCTTCGCGGCGCGTCGAGCAACAACCCCTTCGCCAGAACGGACTGGCGCTTGCGGGAGTTGCCGCAGTGGCAATCGCCGCCGTCCTGCTCGGGCCGGCCTTCATTCGCAACGCGTTGTCGGCCATGGTGCTCTTCTCGAGCGACATCGAGGCTGCGGCGCCGTACCGCATCGAGGTCACGCCGGGCAACGCCACGATCCCGAAGGGTGCCGACCAGACCGTGACGGCGAAGCTCCTCGGCTTCGATTCCGAAGACGTGGCGCTGATGGTGAAGCGGACACCGACGTCGGCCTTCGAGGCCCTTCCTCTCGTTCGGGGCGAGAACGGCGTCTACGAGGGAATGATCTTTAACGTCGCCGGAGAGCTCGAATACCAGGTCATCGCCGATCGGGTGCAATCGTCCGTTCACAAGCTGAAGGTCGTGGACGTTCCCTACGTCCAGCGCCTCGAGCTCGAATACCACTTCCCGGCCTACACCGGGCTCGAGGTGCAGAAGATTGAGGACGGTGGCGACATCGCCGTCCTGCAAGGCACCGAGGTGCGCCTCCGCATCATCCCGACGATGAAGACGCAGAGTGGACGACTGGCGATCAACGAGAAGGAGTCGATTGCCCTGGCGCCGCAGGCCGACGGTTCGCTGACGGCGAGCTTCAAGGCCGAGCGTGACGGCTTCTACCGTGTGGAGCTTGACTCTCCAACTGGCGAGCGCATGGTCGCGTCGCCGCAGTACACGATCGACGTGCTCGACGACCAGGCGCCAACTGTTTCATTCGCGCGTCCGGGCCGCGACACGTCAGTGTCGGCCATCGAAGAAGTCTTCGTCGAGGCTCGGGCGGAAGACGACTTCGGGGTGAGGGACCTCGAGCTCGTATATTCCGTGAACGGCGGCGCGGAGAAAACGGTCAAGCTGTTCGGGGGCACAAACCGGCTTCCCGAAGTGACCGCCGGTCACACCTTCTATCTCGAGGAGCTCGGCGTGGAGCCTGGTGACTCGGTCTCCTATTACGCGCGCGCGAAGGACAACGACCTCTCGGGGCGTTCGAAGCAGGCGACGAGCGACCTGTATTTCCTGCGGATCCGGCCGTTCTCGAAGGACTTCCGCCAGGCACAATCGCAGGGTGGCGGCGGTGGCGGGGGCGGTGGTGGTGGTGGGCAGATCGACGCGTTGTCGGAGCAGCAGCGGCAGATCATCTCCGCCACGTTCAACGTGCAGCGCGATCGCCGGACGCTCAAGCCGGAGAAGCTTCGCGAGAACTCGACGGTCGTCGCGCTCTCACAGTCACGCCTGCGAGAACAGGTCGAGGGTTTGCTGACGCGTATGAACAGTCAGCTCGTCGAGCGTGACCCCGCGTTCGCGAAGATCGCCGAGCTGCTGCCGCAGGCCGTCGCCGCGATGAAAGATGCGGAAGGAAAGTTGAGCGCGGCCAGTCCTGATGGTGCGCTCCCGTCTGAGCACAAGGCGCTGCAGGTTCTCCAGAAGGCCGAGGAAGAGTACGAGCTTCAGGTCAGCTCGGGTCAGCAGGGCGGTGGCGGGGGCGGTGGCGGCGGTGGAGCCATGCAGCAGGAGCTGTCTGAGATCTTCGAGCAGGAGCTCGACAAGATGGCGAGCCGGTACGAGACGGCGAATCAGGCTTCGCAGCAGGAGAGCGACCACGAGGTCGACGAGCTGCTCGAGAAGCTGAAGGAGCTCGCGCGGCGTCAGGAACAGGAGGCCGAGCGGCAGCGCCGGCGCGCGATCGAAGGCCAATCCGGAGGCGGCAACAGCGGTGCGCAGCAGCGCGCACTCGCCGAGCAGGTGGAAGAGGCCGCTCGTCGTCTCGAGCGGCTCGCACGCGAGGAGCAACGGCCCGAGCTCCAGGAATCGGCGCGTCAGATGCGAGAGGCAGCCGATGCCATGCGTCGTGCCGCGGCCGGCGGGGACGCCAACGCGTCGGGGCAAGCGCAGGCCGCGCTCGAGCGGCTGCGAGAGACCGAGAAGCGCCTGCAGCGGTCGCTGACCGCGCGAGCCGAACGCGACATCGAAGACGCGAAGCGAAAGGCGGAAGAAGTTGCGCGCCAGCAGCAGGAGATCTCCGACCAGACGAAGCAGCTCGCTGCCGGCGGCAATCAGCGCGCACAGCAGAACCGCCAGATCAACGACCGGAAGGACGCCCTCGAGGCCAAGCTTGGCGAGCTCGAAGGCCAGCTCGATCGCGCGGCACGCGACGCGGGCAACGACGAGCGCGCCGCGTCACGCAAGATGGCCGAAGCTGCCGGTGCAATCCGCGACAATCGTTTGCGCGACAAAGTGCGTTTCTCGCGGTCGCTCGTGAACCGCGGGTCGCCGCAGACCGCCATTTCCGCTGCGGAGAATGAAATCAGCAGCGGCATCGATGATGTGCGCAAGCGACTCGACGAGGCGCAGCAGGCACTCGGCCAGGGAACGCCTGGCGATCGTCGTGAGCAGGCGGTTGATCGTGCAGGTCGGCTTGCCCGTGGGCTCGAGTCGCTCCAGGAGCGGACGAGAGAGCGCGCTCAGCAGAGTCGCCAGGGTGAGCGCGGCGAACAGGGCCGCGAGGGGCAGCAGGGCCAGCAAGGTCAGCGCGGTCAGCAAGGCCGAGAGGGCCAGCAAGGCCAGCAGGGCCAGGGCCAGCAAGGTCAACAAGGCCAAGGTCAAGGTCAGCAAGGGCAACAAGGCCAGGGGCAGGGTCAGGGGCAAGGTGAGGGTCAGACCGGTGACGGCGGTGGTGACGGCCGCTCGGCCGCCAATGGCGGCGCTCGAGATGGCGGCTTCGCCAACGGCGGAATCGATCGCGGCGGCGCGTGGAACGGCAACGGGGCGTGGGGCGGCTGGTGGGACGGACAGCGGTTTACGCTCTCGCCGGAAGACATCCGACAGCTTCGCGGCGAGGCGCGGCAGTACTCGAACGAAGCGCGGGATCTGCGCGGAATGCTGCGCGGCGAGAACATCGATCCGAAGGAACTCGACGAGATCCTCCGCTCGCTGCGGCAGCTCGAAGACGAGCGGGTCTACCAGAACGTTGCCGAGCTGGCACGGCTGCAAGCCTTCGTCGCTGAAGGTTTGAAGCGCTTTGAGTTCGGGCTGCGGCGGAAAGTCGACGCTGACGGGAATGCTGTTGCGCTCTCTGGCTCCGACGAGGTACCGGCAGAGTTCCGATCGCTCGTGGAGCAGTATTACAGGTCGTTAGGCAAGACCTCCAGGTGAACCGCTCTCTCTTGGCCGTTGCGCTCGTCCTTGGCTTGGCGAGCGCGGCGGCCGCGCAGTTCGGTGGCCGTTTTGGGTTCGGTCCCCGCGGAGCCCCTCCGCGCTTTCCCACAGAGAAGACGTTTGGTCTCGGATTCAACTTCTGCAGAGGCGTGTACCGGAGCACGCGTCGCGAGGCCGGCGGCCAGGGCTGGTCCACGGATTATCCTGACGCCGAGCTGAACTTTTCCATCCGGCTCGCGGAGTTGTCGAAGACGCGGGTGAAGCTCGATGACGCGGGCAAGCCCGACTACGTTACCGTGCGCATCACCGACGACGACCTTTTCAAGTGCCCCTACGTCCACATGGAAGACGTCGGCACGATGACGTTGAGCGACGAGGAGGTCCTCAAGCTGCGTTCGTATCTGCTGAAGGGCGGGTTTATCTGGGTCGACGATTTCTGGGGCTCTTACGCCTGGGAAGCCTGGGTCGAGCAACTCGCTCGCGTGCTGCCGCCAGATGAGTATCCGATCCGTGACCTGCCGATCGACCACCCGATCTTCCGCGCGCAGTTCGAGATCAAGGATCTTCCGCAGATCCCGTCCATCCAGATGTGGCGCGGCAACCCGCACTCGACGTCCGAGCGCGGCGACGACAGCGCCACGCCGAACTTTCGCGCCATTTCCGACAAGCACGGCAACGTGATGGTGATGATGACGCACAACACCGACATCTCGGACGCGTGGGAGCGCGAGGGCGAGGACCCGCGGTATTTCTACAGCTTTTCCCCGCGCGGGTACGCCGTGGGCATCAATGTCATTCTTTACGCGATGACACACTGAATCGGAAGTGTGAAGTGCGAAGTGGGAAGTTTGAAGTAAGTCGGAAGTTCGCTGTCGCGGCGGTCGCGCTCACCCTGTTGGCCCCTCTACTTGTTGCGGCGCAGGGGCGGCGCGCTTCCTCGGTCAAGCAGGTGGTCGGTTACGACAGCAACCTCGCCTTCACGCGTCTCGTCTACGGTTCCGGGCTAGGGGGCTTTGGTTTTGGGGGTGCCGCCTGGTCGCACGACTATCCTGCCGCGGACAAGAACCTGAGCGCGATCATCGACTACATCACTCATACAAGGGTGCGGCTCGACGGGACGAACGTGCTCGATTTGGACGATCCGGAAGTCTACGAGAACCCGATTTTGTACGTGTGGGAGCCAGGTTACTGGTCCATTCAGCCGAGCGAGGCTGAACACCTTCGTAGGTACCTACTCAAGGGCGGCTTCGTCATCTTTGACGATTTCGAAGGGCCCGACCATTGGGCGAATCTGGTGGCCCAGATGCGCCAGGCGCTGCCGGACCACCAGTTCCTGCCCATCGATGTCAGCCACCCCATCTTTCATTCGTTCTTCGAGATCAAGCAACTCGCAGTGCCACACCCGAGCATGAACGTCACGCCTGCGTACTACGCGATGTTCGAGAACAACGATCCCACGCGCCGCATGATCGCGCTGGCCAATCACAACAACGACATCGCAGAATATTGGGAGTGGTCGGCCGAAGGGCTTTACAACCCAGACCCGACCAGCGATGCGTACCGGCTAGGGGTGAACTACTACGTCTACGGGCTCACTCACTAAGGACGGGTGCGACGGTACTGACGGTGCGATGGTGCGATGGTGCGGACCGTGCGATGGTGCGGACCGTGCGATGGTGCGATGGTGCGATGGTGCTACGCAGTTACAGAGACAACGGAGTCATGAGCAAGGACTGATCGATCAATGAGTCTCTGTGTCTCTGTGGCCTGTCCCTGACGCACTCTCGCACCTCGCACTTTCGCACCCTCGCACCCTCGCACCGTGTTCTATCCCATCGGCTTCGATGGATCCCGTCCGCCTGCCGAGAGCCATGGATACCGCTTCGTGTCGAGCCCGGCGTAGTCCGGATCGAGGTAGATGAAGCACCGCTGAATCAGGAAGTCGCGCACCTCGAACACGTCGCACCAGCGACCCCCGTGCGTGACTCCGGCCCTCCACGGGCCGTCCTGGTGCTCGCCGGCGCTGGTGCCTTCAACGGCGAAGACGTCGGTGCCGGTCATGACCCAATTGAAGATCGCGTAGTCGTGCAGGATGTTCTTGAGCAGCCCGCCGAAGTCAGTGAAGAGCTGGCCGACCTGCGTCTTGCCCGTGGCAAGGCCCCACTTCGGAAAGAAGACTTGCGCATCGTCAGCAAACAAGTCGAGGATGCTCCCGCCTGAAGAAGTCACACCCTTGTTGTCGAAAGCCTTCAGGTACTCCAGCGCGACGGACTTGCGCTGTTCATCGGTCATGGTCTGTCGGCTAATGGCCATTGTTCCCCCTTGGAGGGCCCCTACTGTACACTCGGGAACGGCAGGCGGGGAACCCCAGGACGGCGGATTCCTCCGCGAGCGAGAGGGTATTTTCATGATTGCGTTGGACGTAAACGGCAAGCGGTTCGACGTTGATGTCAGCCCGGAAATGCCGTTGTTGTGGGTTCTTCGTGAAACTCTTGGCTTGACCGGCACCAAGTTCGGCTGCGGTCTCGGGCAGTGCGGTGCGTGCACGGTACACCTGGACGGCGCTTCTACACGAGCCTGTCTGACCGCGGCTTCGGCCGCCGTGGGCAAGAAGATCACCACCATTGAGGGCTTGTCGCCAACCTCAGCGCATCCGCTACAAACAGCCTGGGTTGCCGAGCAGGTCCCGCAGTGCGGTTACTGTCAGTCGGGGCAGATCATGTCGGCGGCGGCGCTCTTGGCCAAGACTCCTCGGCCCACTGACGCGCAGATCGACACCGCAATGACCGGCAACATCTGTCGCTGCGGCACCTATCAGCGGATCCGGCGCGCGATTCACCGCGCGGCCGGGGCGTAAGCGGAAGGAGACGTCACATGCGTCGCTCAACGACTCTCACGAGACGAACCTTCCTCAAGACGGCCACCGCAGCTGGCGGGGGCTTGATGATTGGCGTCTATCTCCCCATGCCGGGCGGGCAGGCGCTCAGTGCGGCGGGCACGTTCGAGCCGAACGTGTGGGTAAAGATTGGCGCCGACGACAGCGTTCGCATCATGCTGACCATGCTCGAGATGGGGCAGGGCGTCATGACCTCGATGCCGATGCTTGTGGCCGAGGATCTCGATTTCGACTGGGCCAAGATCAAGACGGAATGGGCCGGGGCCGACCCGCGCTATGGCAACCCGAACTTCGGCGGCCAGCAGTTGACCGCTGGCAGCAACAGCGTGCGCGGCATGTGGAAGACGTTGCGCGAAGCAGGCGCCACTGCACGCGCGATGCTCGTCACGGCAGCTGCGCAGACGTGGGGTGTTCCCGAGAGCACGCTAACGACCGACAAGGGCGAGGTCATTCATCAAGCAAGCGGACGACGGCTCACGTACGGCGCGCTGGTAGACAAGGCGTCTGCCTTGCCGGTCCCAAAAAGCGTCACGCTGAAGGATCCGAAGAGCTTCAAGGTGCTCGGCCAGTCGCTCGCGCGCCTCGACGTTCCCGAGAAGGTCAACGGCAGTGCGGTGTTCGGCATAGACGTCAAACTGCCCGGCCTGCTCGTTGCACGTGTGGTCCGATGCCCGGTGTTCGGTGGCAAGGTGGCCAGCTTCAACGCGGATAAGGCGAAGGCCGTGCCGGGTGTCACCGCCGTTGTGCAGATCAGCACCGGTGTCGCAGTCGTCGCGGACACGTACTGGGCCGCGTCGCGGGGCGCGCAGTCGCTCGCGGTGACGTGGGACGAAGGCGCTTTGGCAACGCTAAACAGCGCGGCCATCAACAAGAGGCAGGCCGAGCTCGCGCAGCAGCCAGGGAAGGTCGCGCGCAACGACGGCGATGCCGACGCCGCCCTCGAAGCCGCTCGTAGGGCCCGTCCTTCTGGACCTTCCGGACCTGGTTCTTCTGGATCGGCCGGAGCGCGCAGTTTCGAACGCGTGTTCGAAGCGCCGTTTCTTGCGCACGCCTGCATGGAACCGATGAACTGTACGGCCGACGTTCGCGCCGATCGCTGCGACGTGTACGTGCCGACACAGGGACAGACCGCGTCGCAGCAAGCGGCGATGGCCGCATCGGGTCTTCCAGCTGACAAAGTGAAGATCCACACGACGTTCATGGGCGGCGGCTTTGGCCGTCGAGGCGAAGCCGACTTCGTCATCGACGCCGTGGAGACGTCGAAGGCCGTCGGCAAGCCGGTCAAGGTCGTGTGGACGCGCGAGGACGACATCCAGCACGATTACTATCGCCCCGTCAGCTATGCGCGCATGTGGGGAGCGGTCGATGCGTCTGGCAAGCCGACCGTCTTCAAGCAGCACACGGTGCAGCAGTCGCTGATGAAACGCATCGGCGGGCTGCCGCCGAACGGCGTGGACTTCATCTCGGTCGATGGATCGGCGAACCTGCCGTACGACATTCCGAACGTGAGGGTCGAATACACCGAGCACGACCCGGGCATTCCGTTTGGCTTCTGGCGTTCTGTGGGTGCCTCCTTCCAGGGCTTTGCCGTCGAGGCGTTCGTCGACGAGCTTGCGACGACGGCGGGGAGGGACCCGTATCAGTTCAGGCACGACCTGCTGAGCAAGGCGCCGCGTCATCGGGCCGTGCTCGACCTGGCGGCGCAGAAATCCGGCTGGGGCACGCCGCTCCCGAAGGGCCGTGCGCGCGGGATCGCGGTGATGGAAGCGTTCGGCAGCATCCTCGCCCAGGTCACCGAGGTGTCGGTGAACGCGAGCGGCGCGGTCCGGGTGCACAAGATCGTCTGTACCGTCGACACCGGCTGGGTCATCAACCCCGACACGATCAAGGCACAGATGGAAGGCGGCATCGTCTACGGTCTGACTGCCGCGCTCAAAGGCGAGATCACGATCGACAAGGGCCGCGTGGTGCAGAAGCACTTTGCCGACTACCAGGTGCTTCGCCACAACGAGATGCCGGAGATCGAGGTCTACATCGTCCCGAGCACTGAGACACCTGGCGGCATTGGCGAGCCGAGCACCGCGCTGGCGGCCGGATCGCTCGTCAACGCCATCTACGCGGCGACCGGAAAGCGCGTCTACAAGCTCCCGGTTCGGGCGGAGGAGCTCCGAGGAGGAACAGCCTAACAGTGCGACTGTGCGAGGGTGCGAGGTGCATCACCGCACTTTGGCAGCGTGGCACCACGCCGTCGCACTGTCGCACCCGCACCGTCGGACCGTGGCACGTCGGACGCACCTTCGCACCGTCAGCACCGTCGCACCATCGCACTGCAGTGCGTTCGTGATACAAGTTTCTTCGTGGCGAATCCACCCCGCAAGAAGATCTGCAACACGATTCTCGACGCGATAGGCAACACGCCGCTCGTTCGGATCAACGCGATCACGCGCGGCGTGACCCAGGCGACAGTGCTCGCCAAACTCGAGACCTTCAATCCCGGCAACTCGATCAAGGACCGCATGGCGGTGAAGATGATTGAGGATGCCGAGCGCGCCGGACAGCTGAAGCCCGGCGGAACGATCATCGAGGGCACCTCTGGCAACACCGGAATGGGTCTTGCGATTGTCGCCGCCATCAAGGGCTATCGCTGCATTTTCACCACCACCGACAAGCAGTCGAAGGAGAAGATCGACGCGCTGAAGGCGTTCGGCGCGGAGGTGATCGTCTGCCCGACCGACGTCGATCCTGAGGATCCGCGCTCCTACTATTCCGTGGCCTCACGTCTCGAACGCGAGGTTTCTGGCGCCTGGAAAGCCAACCAGTACGACAACCTTTCGAACACCCAGGCGCACTACGAGCAGACGGGGCCGGAGATCTGGGATCAGACCGACGGAAAGGTCACGCATCTGGTGGTCGGCGTAGGCACAGGCGGCACGATCAGCGGAGTCGGCAGGTTTCTTCGGCAGTGCAACCCTTCCATCAAGGTGTGGGGCATCGACACATACGGGTCAGTCTTCAAGAAATACAAGGAGACGGGCATCTTCGACAAGAACGAGATCTTTCCCTACATCACCGAGGGGATCGGCGAGGACTTCCTGCCTCGCAATGTCGACTTCGAGCTCATCGACCACTTCGAGAAGGTGACCGACAAAGACGCGGCGGTCATGACTCGTCGACTTGCCCGCGAGGAGGGCATTTTTGCCGGCAATTCCGCGGGCGCAGCGATGGCTGGCGTGTTGCAGCTGAGGGAGAACTTCACCAAGGACGACGTGGTGGTCGTGGTGTTCCACGATCACGGCTCGCGCTATCTGGGCAAAATGTACAACGACGAGTGGATGCGCGCGAGAGGCTTCCTCGAGGTGACCGGCATGACCGTGCGCGACCTGGTCGCGATGGGCGTCTCGGGCGAGTTGTACAGCATCGAGGCGGCCCGGCCGGTCGAAGAGGCGGTCCGGGTGATGAGCCAACACGACTTCTCGCAGATGTCGGTGACAAAGAGCGGACGCCTGATCGGATCGCTGAACGAATCGCACCTCTACGAGGAGCTCTGCCGCGATCCGTACCTCAAGACCAAGCCCGTCGAGACCATCATGCAGCAGGCCTTTCCGTTCGTTGACATCTCGACGCCCGTGGAACTGCTGTCGACAATGATCAGTCCGCAGAATCCGGCTGTGCTGGTGCGAGATTTCAAGACGGAGAAGACCTTCATCATCACGCGGTCGGACGTGATCAGAGTGCTCGTATAGGTGCGAAGGAGCTGACGCCTGTCGGTGCGATCACGCTGACGGCTGTCGGTGCGATCATGCTGACGCTTGCTGGTGCAAACGCGCTGACGCGGGTCGGTGCGCGCCGTGTGACCTGGGCTGTCACGGTGCCGGCCTACTCTGTTGACACAGGTGATGGCGGTACCTCAAGCTCTAGCTCTCTCAGCCGCCAGGTGACACACGTCCGATCATGAACGCCCCCACATTCCAGCTGTCATCAGCAGATGCCGTGAGTTGGCTCCGAGAGCAGGCTGACGAATCGGTTGACCTCTTGATCACGGACCCTGCCTATGAATCGCTCGAAAAGCATCGCGCCGTTGGCACGACCACTCGCTTGAAGCACAGCAAGTCGTCCAGCAACGATTGGTTTTGCATTTTTCCGAACGCGCGATTCCCCGAGCTCTTTGCCGAGGTGTACCGCGTGCTTCGGCGCAACAGCCACTTCTATCTCTTCTGCGACGCCGAAACGATGTTCGTGGCGAAGCCGGAGGCCGAGCGAGCGGGCTTCAAGTTCTGGAAGCCGCTGGTCTGGGACAAGAAGGCGATCGGGATGGGGTACCACTATCGCGCCCGCTACGAGTTCGTTCTTTTCTTCGAGAAGGGCAAGCGTCGTCTCAACGACCTCGGCGTACCGGATGTCATCGCGGTTCCACGGATCCATCGCGGTTATCCGTCGGAGAAACCGGCGGCCGTGTCAGAGGTCCTGATCCGTCAAAGCTCACAGCCTGGCGAGTTGGTCATCGACCCGTTCATGGGGTCGGGGAGCGTTGGCGAGGCCGCCTTGAAGCTGGGTCGTCGATTTCGAGGTTCGGACATAAGCGCCACTGCGGCGAGCGTTGCCAGTGAACGACTCGCCAAGTGGGGTGTCGCGGAACAGTCTGGCGACCCGACTCAGGGAACCACGCTACTCGGTTTGATGGGTTCCCGAGTGTGACGGGCGCCGACTACGCCAACCTGGTGGCATCGTATGTCTCGAGGCGATTCGCTGCTCGGCAGGTCAAGGTGTATCGAGAGGTAAGCGCGGGGAAGTCGATTATTGGCAAGAACCGGCGCATCGACATCTTCTGTGTGTGCGAAGCCCAGAACGACGCGTTTGCCATCGAGTGCAAGTATCAGGAGGTTGCGGGGACGGTCGACGAGAAAATCCCGTACGCCCTCGACGACCTGCGCGCGTTGCCGATGACGGGCTGCATCGCGTACGCGGGAGAGGGCTTCTCGCAGGGCGTACTGCACATGCTTCGTGCCTCGGAACATGCGGCGTACTGCCTTCCGACGCCCGACCAAATCGGCCCCGGGCCCAACACGGAGGAGCTCGATCACCTGCTGGCCATGCATTTCAAGTGGTGGGACGTACTGGTTGCTGGAAGGACGCCTTTGTAACTTCCAACTCCCAACCGCTGACGCTTGTCCAACTCCCAAGGACGCCCAATCATGGCGATCAAGATCTCCCCGGAAACGATGAAGCAGCTCCAGGCCTCCATCAAGCGCTATTTCGCTGAGCACATGGACGAGGAGATCGGCGACCTGAAGGCCGGCATGTTGCTCGACTATTGTCTGAAGGAAATCTGCCCCACTGTCTACAACCAGGCCATCGCCGATGCCCAGTCCTACTTCCAGGAGCGGGCGGTCGATCTGGAGGGCGTCTGCTATGAGAAGGAGTTTGGCTACTGGGCACCGAAGCCGGCCGATCGCGCGAGCAAGCCGAGGAGTTAGCCGCCGCGCCTCTTGCATGAGCATGCGGCTCGCCTGACTCGCTTGAACCAGCGTGGCGCGCTGATTTATCCGCAAGTGCTGAATGGCGGCGCATCACGTGCGCAAAGCCAAGTCGATTAGTTTGATGTCATTGGCTGCCAGGCCATGGAGTACGCCGGAGACGGCTAAGATCGGATCGTGTTTGCCGAAAGCCAGGCCTACGAGGAGTTCATGGGGCGTTGGAGTCGTCAACTAGCTCCTCTCTTGGTGCAGTTTGCCGGCGTGGGTCGGGACGAGTCCGTTCTGGATGTCGGGTCTGGCACGGGCGTACTCCCGTCTGCCGTCGCCGAAGCGATGCCTTCTACACGAGTCATCGGAGTGGATCGGTCGGCAGCGTATGTCAGCTATTCCCAGGAGCGCGTAGCGAACGATCGCGTGTCTTTTGTGGTCGGCGATGCTCAGGCGCTGCAATGGGCCGATGGCACATTCGATCGAAGCCTATCGCTCCTGGTTCTAAACTTCGTCCCCGACCCCACCAAGGCGCTGCTTGAAATGGTTCGTGTCACTCGACCAGGCGGTGTAGTGGCCGCCGCCGTGTGGGACTACGCGGACGGGATGCAGATGCTTCGGACCTTCTGGAATGAAGCGGTCGTCTCCGATCCCGCGATTGCAGCGAGGGATGAGGCGTTGATGCCGTTCTGCAAGGTGGGAGAGCTGGCCGCGCTGTGGTCGCGTGGCGGACTCCTGCACGTCGACGAGCAGCCCCTGACAATTCAGATGGCATTTGCATCCTTCGAAGACTATTGGACGCCGTTTCTCGGCGGTCAGGGTCCGGCGGGAGCATACGCGGCGTCGTTGCCTGAGGCCGAGCGCGACGTCCTTCGCCTGCGCCTGCGTAAACGGCTAGTGGGCGACGACGATCGCGCCTTCACGCTTCCGGCCCGGGCGTGGGCGGTTAGAGGCACCGTGTCTGGAGAGCGGAGCTAGCACCGACCCACGTCAGTCCAATTTCACCGACCAGCGTGAGTCGTCTCACACGGACTCGCGTCAGTTTGTTCGCATCGACTGGATTCACTCGATTGCCCTGACGATCTCCTCCACCACCTTCTTCGCGTCGCCGAACACCATCATCGTCTTGTCCAAGTAAAAGAGCGGGTTGTCGATCCCCGCGTACCCCGAAGCCATCGAACGCTTGTTGACGATGACCGTCCGAGCCCTGTGCGCCTGGAGAATAGGCATGCCGTAGATCGCGCTGCCCGGCGTCTCGGCCAGAGGATTCACGACGTCGTTGGCGCCGAGCACGAAAGCGATATCCGTGGTGCCGAAGTCGTTGTTGATGTCGTCCATCTCCCGGACCTCGTCGTAAGGGACCTCCGCCTCCGCCAGCAGCACATTCATGTGACCGGGCATGCGGCCTGCCACCGGGTGAATGGCGTAACGTACGGTGACGCCTTTTGCGCTGAGCTTCTGTGCCATGTCCTTGACCGCGTGCTGCGCGCGAGCGACGGCGAGACCGTACCCAGGAATGATGATCACGCTCTCGGCGTTCCCGAGCAAGAAGGCGACGTCCTCGGGAGATCCTGACCGGACCGTTCGGTGCTCGCCCCCTGTATCGGCCGCTGGCGCTCCTTCTGCGGATCCGAAGCCACCGAGGATCACACTGAAAAACGACCGGTTCATCGCCTTACACATGATGTAGGACAAAATCGCGCCTGAAGATCCGACGAGCGCACCAGCCACGATCAGAAGCTGGTTGTTCAGCGAGAAGCCAATCCCCGACGCCGCCCACCCTGAGTAGCTGTTGAGCATCGAGATCACGACGGGCATGTCGGCGCCACCGATGGGGATGATAACGAGCACGCCCAGTACGAATGCGATTCCGGTCATCATCAGAAACGGTGGCCACGTCGCGCCTGGCTCGGCAGCGACGAAGGTGATCCCCAATCCGACCATCGCGACTGCAATGAGCAGGTTCATGACCTGCTGCCCTTTGAAGACGATTGGTGCGCTCGAGAACAGCGCGAAATACTTCCCGAGACCGGCGAGCTTTCCAAAAGCGATCACGGACCCTGAAAAGGTCATGGCGCCGATGAACGTGCCGAGAAACAGCTCGACGCGGTTGCCCATCGGAATAGGGTCCGCGAGGCCAAATCCGGTCGGGCTGTTGACGACGGCCATGGCGATGAGCACGGCAGCGAGCCCCACGAGCGAGTGCATCGCTGCCACCAGCTCTGGCATCTGCGTCATTTCCACGCGACGAGCAACGAACCACCCGACAAATCCCCCGGCCAGGAGAGCGCCACCTGCGAGATCGACGCGTTTCGTGAACGTGAACGTCGTGATGACGGCCAGGATCATGCCGACCACGCCGAACATGTTTCCTCGTCTGGCGGATTCGGGGTGTGACAGGCCCTTGAGCGCGAGGATGAACAACACGCCGGCGGCCAGATAACAAAGGGCCGCCTGATTCGGCGTCATCGTCACCGGCGCTCCTTCGGCCCTTTCTTCTTGAACATCTCGAGCATGCGTTCCGTGACGAGGAATCCGCCGAAGGTGTTGATGGCGACGACGGCCACGGCGATCCCGCCGAGGATGGCGCCGAGGTCGGTCGTGCCGGAGCCGGCGGCGAGAATGGCACCCACGACGATGACGGAGCTGATGGCGTTCGTGACGCTCATCAACGGGGTGTGCAGCGCAGGCGTGACGGTCCACACCACGTGGTAACCCACGAAGATGGCCAGAACGAAGACCGTCAGGTTGCTGATGAGGGGGTCGATCGCGGGTCCCTGCACGGCTAGCCCCTTACCACGTGGCCGTCAGCGCACACGAGCGAGGCGGCGATGATTTCGTCGGATCGGTCGATTGCGAGCTCTCCCGTTTTTGCGTCGAGCAGAAGGTTGAGGAAGTTGAGTACGTTGCGGGCGTACAAGGCGCTGGCGTCGGCGCTCATCGCCGCTGCCAGGTTTGACGGAGCCACGATCTTCACGCCGCGGCTCACGACGATTGCGTCTGCCACACTGAGCGCGCAGTTCCCTCCGTTCGCGACCGCCAGATCCACAATGACTGAGCCTGGCTTCATGCCCGCCACCATCCCTGCGGTCACAAGCATCGGCGCCGGCCGGCCGGGCACCAGCGCGGTTGTGATGATGATGTCGGCCGCCTTGGCTCGCTCGGCGATGAGCTCGGTTTGACGACGCTTGTAGTCATCGCCCATCTCTCGCGCGTACCCTCCCGCGGTGGCCGTTGCTTCTTGCTCGTCGGGTGTCAACGGCACCTCGACGAACTTGGCGCCAAGAGACTCGACCTGTTCCTTCACCGCCGGCCGAACGTCGAAGGCTTCGATTACGGCGCCGAGACGTTTGGCAGTCGCGATGGCCTGCAGACCCGCGACGCCGGCGCCGAGCACGAGCACGCGGGCCGCCTTCACAGTCCCGGCGGCAGTCATCAGCATCGGCATGAAGCGGCCGTACTCGGTACGCGGCGACGAGGACCGACTTGTACCCCGCGACATTGCCCTGTGAGGAAAGCGCGTCCATCGTTTGGGCGCGCGAGATGCGCGGCACGAGCTCTACCGCAAAGGCCGTAATGCCGGTCTGCGCCATCGGCTCAACGCTCTCGTGTGGAGCGAGCAACCCAATCAAGACAGAACCACGCCGCAGGAGAGGGATCTCCGTCTCAAGGGGGCGTCGAACTTTGAGCACGATCTCGGACTGGCTGTAGAGTTGGGCGGGGTCGCTGACAAGAGTAGCGCCGGCCGCCTGATATTCAGCGTCCGAAACGCTAGCGCCGACTCCTGCGCCCGACTGCACCGCGACCGCGTGACGACCACTCGCCACGAGTTTCTCAACCGTTTCTGGCGTTGCCGCCACACGTGTTTCCGCGGGATGTATTTCGGCTGGGATGCCGATGCGCATCGAGTTGGGCTCTCCGGCTTGTCCGCTGGCGTGTGCTATCGAATCGAGAACGTATCGCAGGCGTCGAGACGGCCCTTCTCGAGGCCTTGCTTCAGCCACTGCACACGCTGTTCCGATGAGCCGTGCGTAAATGATTCTGGAACGACCCGCCCCCGCGATTGCCTTTGGAGACGGTCGTCGCCGATTGCGGCTGCTGCCCGCAGTCCTTCCTCGGCATCGCCAGGCTCGAGCAAGTCGTGCTGCGCTGCGTAGTGCCCCCATACGCCTGCGTAACAATCCGCTTGAAGCTCCTGCCGCACCGACAACGCGTTGCCCGAGGCTTCGCCGGCCTGCTGTCGCATGGCTGCCACGCGCTCCGAGAGCCCGGTCAGCGATTGTATGTGATGTCCCACTTCGTGGGCGACTACGTAGGCCTGCGCGAAGTCTCCAGCGGCACCGAATTGCTGGTCCAGCTCTTGGAAGAACGACAAGTCCAAATAGACCTTGTGGTCCCCGGGACAGTAGAAAGGTCCCATCGCCGATTGGCCGACGCCGCACGCTGATTGTGTGGCGTCCGTGAATAGCACGAGCACTGGAGGTTCGTAGGTCTGTCCCCGCTCCCGGAGAATCTGCGTCCAGGTGTCCTCGGTGTCTTTCAGTACGACGCCAATGAACTGGGCCTGGGGATCGTCGGCTGGTGCGCCGCTCGGCGCGACGCTCTCCTCAGGACCAGCGAGGCCGCCGATCAGATCTACGGGGTTTTGACCGGTCAGCGCCGAGAAGAGCAGCAAGAGGACAATCCCGCCGATTCCGCCTCCGACGGGCACCCCCATCCGCATACCGCCAGCGCCTCGACGGTCTTCGATGTTCCCGCTGCCCTCGCGTCCCTGCCACTTCATTGGGTAATCCTCCCAGACTCCCAGTTTCTAAGCGGCCATACAAACAGCCGCCCACGCGCCCCTTCACTGCATACTCAATGCCGCCTGGCTGCTCCCGCCGCTCCAGCTATTATGCTGCGATGGATCTAGATTTGAGAGAGAAGGTGGCAATTGTTACTGGTTCGAGCCGGGGCCTTGGGCTGGCCATCGCGAAGGCACTCGCCGTCGAAGGTTGCCTCGTCACTCTGTGCGGACGCACCGATACCACGCTTCAGTCGGCCGCAAGCGAGGTGGCCAAGAGCGCTGGAGGCAATGAGCGCGTGCTCGCGGTTGCGGCAGACGTAAGTCGCGAGGACGGCATCCAGATGCTCATTGATCGAACCCTTAGCACCTTTGGTGGCATAGACGTCCTCATCAACAATGTAGGACTGGCGCGGGGTGGAGGCTTGCTCGACACGTCTGACGCGGAGTGGCATGAGGCCATCGAGCAGACCTTGTTGCCAGCGGTCCGCACGTCGAGGTTGGTCGTGCCGCACATGAAGCGTCGCGGCGGCGGCGCCATCGTCATCATCGCGTCGATATTCGGACGCGAGGCCGGGGGTCGCATGACGTACAACGCTGTGAAGGCGGCCGAGATCAGCTTGGCGAAGTCGCTGGCACAGCAGTTCGCCTCCTTCAATATTCGCGTCAACAGCGTGTCGCCAGGGTCGATCATGTTCGAGGGTGGCTCGTGGTGGAAACGTCAGCAAGAGAACCCGGCGGTCATTGCCGACTTCGTCTCGCGCGAGTTGCCCTTCGGCCGCTTCGGGCGCCCGGAGGAGGTGGGTGATGTCGTTGCGTTTCTCTCGTCTCCGCGCGCGAGCTGGATCAGCGGGACGTCCGTCGTCGTTGACGGTTGCCAGAGCCGCGCGTTTTAGGGTGCGATGAGACTTACACAGGTGGGTGCGATGGCTGTCACCCGTGTCGGTGCAGCCTTGCTGACGCTTGTCGGTGCATTCGTCCTGTCGCTCGTCTGTGCCGCTCGGCCCGAGGCGCAGGCGCCAGAGCCGGCGACGCTCATCATCCACAACACGCGCATCTACACGGTTGACTCGAGGAATCCGACGGCGGAGGCGATTGCGGTTCGCGGCGATCGGATTGCTAGGGTCGGGACAAGCGCCCAGGTGCTGCTACTGAAGGGGCCCTCCACGAGAGTGATCGACGCGGTTCAGTCGACGGTCGTGCCTGGGCTGCACGACGCGCACGGGCACTTCACTGGCCTTGGTGCAAGCCTTCAGACGCTCGACCTGCGGGGTACCCGTAGCTACCGAGAGATCGTGGACCGAGTCAAACAGCGACTGACGGCCGCGCGCCCAGGCGAGTGGATCCTCGGACGAGGCTGGGATCAGAATGACTGGGCCGACACCGCGTGGCCGACGCACGACGCGTTGACCGCCGTTTCGCCTGACAACCCGGTCTACCTCACCCGCGTCGACGGTCACGCGGGGCTCGCGAATCGCGCGGCGCTGACCGCCGCACGTCTCATTCGCGCGACGCCGGACCCTCCTGGCGGCCGCATCATTCGCAGTCCGTCGAACGAGCCGACAGGTGTGTTAATCGACCGCGCGCAGGCTCTCGTGACGTCCAGTATTCCGCCGGTCGGGGCCTCGCAACTCCAGGCGCAGATTCTGCTCGCTGATGCCGCGACTCGACGGCTTGGCTTGACGATGGTCCATGATGCCGGAACCGACGGTTCGACGGTGGATGCGTACAAGCGGTTGATCGACAACGGCACGCTGAAGACACGCCTATATGTCATGCTGCGCGGCTCGTTACAGGCACTCAGTCCCTTCTTTCAGAGAGGTCCCGTCATCGACTACGCGAATCATCACCTCGCTGTACGAGCGATCAAGATCGTTGCTGACGGCGCACTCGGATCGCGGGGCGCGGCGTTGCTCGAGCCATACTCGGATGAACCTCAGACGATGGGATTGCTCACGACGCCGCCAGCCGAGCTGTACGCGCAGGCGCTCGCTGCCACGAAGGCGGGCTTTCAGGTATGCGTGCACGCCATCGGCGATCGTGCGAATCGGATCGTCATGGACACGTTCGAACGCGTGCAGAAGGAGGTAGCAGGTGGGCGTGATCTCCGCATGCGCAACGAGCATGCGCAGATTCTGGACGGTGCGGAGATACCGCGGTTTGCCGCACTACAGGTGATCGCATCGATGCAACCTGCCCATGCGACTTCAGACATGCCGTGGGCCCCCGCTCGTCTCGGCGCAGCCCGCATCGCTGAGGGCGCGTACATATGGCAAACGCTGTTGAAGACCGGCGTCACTATCGCGAGCGGCTCAGATTTTCCCGTGGAGGAGCCGAATCCGATGCTTGGGTTCTATGCGGCCATCACCCGGCAGGACCCGTCCGGACGGCCATCTGGCGGGTGGACGCCTGGACAGCGCATGACACGAGAGCAGGCGCTCAAATCCTTTACGCTTGACGCCGCCTACGCGGCCAATGCGGAGACGTTTGTCGGTTCGCTCGCGGAAGGCAAGCTCGCGGATCTCGTCGTTCTGTCGAAAGACATCATGCGCGTACCGCCGAAGGATATTTTGGACACCCGTGTGCGACTGACTGTTGTCGGTGGCGAGGTCGTCTACGAGGAGAAGCCGTAGCCACGAAGCACACGAAGACGTCAGGCCACAAAGGACACGACAATCAGGAAGCATTGTTGGCCGCGACAACTGCGTGTTCTCCGTGACCTCTGTGGCCCAGTGAGTCTTGGTGATCTTCGTGGCTAAGACATCTTCGTGGCCTTCGTGGCAAAGAACACGTAGTAGACAGGCACCCCCGCCAGCACGATCGCGAATGTCACTCCCGTCCACACAGGATCGGCGAACAGCGCGTTGCCGACGAGGTAAATCACCGCTGCGATGAAAACCGCGGGTACGACCGGATACCCCGGCACCCGGTAGGGTCGCGCCAGGTCGGGGCACTGTCGTCTGAGCCGGTACAGTCCGGCGATCGCCAGTCCGTAAAACGGCCAAATCGAGAGCACGAACGTGTCGGCTAGCTGCTCGAATGTTCGCGTCAGCACGAACACCACGCCAAGCGCCGCAGCCAGTGTGATCGCGACGTACGGTGTCTGATGCCGAGGATGCACCCGCGCCATCACGTTGAAGAAGAGGCGGTCCTTGGCCATCGCAACGAAGATGCGGGGTGCCACCAGCATGGTGCCCGCGAGGGCGCCAATCGCCGAGACGGTGACGACGACCGACACGAGCGAGACGCCGAGCTCACCGAACACCGCTTGCATCGTGTCTGCCGCGATCAGTGATGAGCGGGCGAGTGTGTTCACGGGGCTCACGTACAGGTAGGCACAGTTGGCAGCGATATAGATCGCGATGATGGCGATCGTTCCAAGGACGATCGCTCGATGCAGATTGCGTTGAGGGTTCGCGACCTCGCCGCCGGCGAAGGAGAGATCCGCGAATCCGTCGTACGCCCACAGCACGGAGATGAGCGCCAGACCGAATAATCTGGGCTCTACGGCCGCCCCGCCGCTCGTGAAATGCGCGCTCGTCGCGCCGGCGTCACCGCCGAGCAGAAACGACGCGAGTACCAGGAACACGAGCGCTCCGAACTTCGCGATCGTCGAGACGCCGGTGATTGCTGCTCCGAGACGTACGCCGCGAATGTTTGCCAACGCGGAGAGCACGATCGCGCCGGCAGCAAGATAATCGGTCGCCGTCTCGTGCAGCCCAGGGTCGTAACCAAGTGACCGCAGAAGATACTCGCTAAAGACCGTGGCAATGGCGCCAGACGCGGATGCGCGAATAAGCACGAGCTCAGACCAGCCAAACAGAAATCCTGCGAGTCTACCCCAGCCCTCCCGAAGGTAGACATACCAACCGCCGGTTTGGGGAAGCGCTGCCGCCAGCTCCGCCACCGAGAGTGCGCCGCAGAGCGAGATGAGTCCTCCAGCGAGCCACACGCCAAGCATGAGCATGGGGTCTGGCACGCGCGTGGCGATCGCCGCCGGCGTGCGGAAGATGCCCGAACCAATCGTGATGCCGATGACAATGCCGATGGACGACCAGAGTCCGAGCCGCCGCGCGAGCTCCATGAGGCCTTAGCGTACCCGTACCTCGGGTTCGTGCCCTTCGTGATCCTTGTGTTCTTGGTGGCAAGGGTCGTCGTGCCCTTCGTGGCTCAGACGCGCCTTCCAACGGCCACGAGCGAAAGGCCGATCGGCGGGGCGGCAAGACGTTCGAGTGGCAGCGCCCACGGCGCGATGAGCCACTCGAACAGTCGAACCTGTGTGAGGCTATGTGCGGTCGACTTGCTAATGCGTGCGTTGTACAACCACCCGAGCAGACCGATCGGGTTTGTGTAGTTCAACGCCACCAGATCGAGCCCAGCCTCGAAGAACGCATGGCCGAGCGATTTCTTCGAGTAACGCCTGTGATGTCCGAGCTCGGCGTCCAACGGGCCATACGCCGCCTGGACCGCCGGAACAAAGATCAGCACGCGTCCGTTCGGTGCGACGACGTCACGAAAGGTCCGTAACGCACGCACGTCGTCGGCGATGTGCTCCAGCACGTTGACGCAGACCACCGTATCGAAGTCGTGCGACGCCAGCTCGGACCGGTCGCATTCCTCGAGGTGACACACGCGAAGCGAGAACTTTGGATGCTGCCCGAGCTCCTCCTGCACTCGTCGTGCGCAGTTGAGGTTTGGCTCGATGGCGACCACCGACTCGGCGATCTCCGCGAGACGACGGCTCATCGTTCCGATACCGCATCCCACCTCGAGAACGCGTGCCCCGATGTGAGGCCGGAACATCTCGAAGACGTGCGCGCTGTACCGGCGCGCCTCCTGCATCGTCTCCAGATCGTCGGCAGCGTACTGTTCCTCAGTTTGGTTGTATCGACGGTCGATGTAATTCATGTCAGCCCGATCTCTGGCACGCTACCATACGTTTGGATTAATGCCCAAGATTCAAGACTCGCAGGTCGTCGCTCGGTGGGCACTCGCGGCCAGCGCCTGCCTTTACGTGGCCGTCACGGCCTTTCTTGGCCGCGACGTGCTTGCCCATCTGGCAACGGGGATCGCGAACGACGCGGGCGACCCGTTGTTCACGGCCGCAATCCTCGACTGGAACGCGCGCACGCTCCCCCTCTCGCACGCGTGGTGGCAGTTTCCGATTTTCTATCCGACACCCGATGCGCTCGCATTCTCCGAACACCTGCTCGGACTGAGTGTCATCGCCACGCCGATCGCGTGGCTCACGCACGACGCGCCCGTTACCTACAACCTCGTCACGCTCCTGACGTTTCCACTGTGTGCCATGGCGATGTACGCCCTGGTGCACCGGCTCACTGGAAGCGCGGCCGGAGCCTTCGTCGCGGGACTGGTGTTCGGGTTTTCGCCGTACCGTATTTCGCAGCTGCCACACGTCCAAGTGCTGGCTGCGTTCTGGGCCCCCCTGTCTCTTCTGGGACTGCATGCCTATCTCGAATCCCGTCGGCGCCGATGGCTCTTTCTCTACGGGGCAACGTGGATGCTCCAGGCGGCGGCTAATGGCTACACGCTCGTGTTCTTTTCGGTCGTGGTCGGTTTGTGGGTGCTGTGGTTCGTCGTGGCACGCCGCCGATGGCGTGCACTGCTCGAGATTGCCGCTGCGACCGCTCTTGCGTCTGTACTGCTCGTCCCGATCCTCTACACCTACGTGACCGTGCACGCGCGTCATGGATTCGAGCGCAGCCTCGATGAAATTGAGTTCTTCAGCGCCGACGTCGTCGCCGTGTTTTGCGCTTCTCCGCAACTCAGCTTTTGGGGATGGCTCCGGACGGTGTGCCGGCCTGAAGGCGAGCTGTTCCCCGGTTTAGCGGTGCTTGTTCTCTCGGTGCTCGGACTGGCCAGCCTCGTTGGATGGGTTGGCGCCGGCGATACAGCGACCACACCGCGGCTCGTGACCCTGCTCAGGCGCGTCTTCTTGGCCTTTGCCGTCGTGAACGCTGCGTCGGTCATCGCGGTGCTCGTCTTCGGTAAGTGGCACATCGACTGGGGGGGCCTGCGCGCCTCCGGCTCATCGATCGCGAAACCGTTGCTGATGAGCCTCAGCGGATTCATGATCGCCCTCTTCGCTTCGTCTGGGGTTCGTACCCGCCATCCGTCGCTCGTCAATGCCTGGCTTCTACCTTCTGACGGCGGTCATGACGTGGATGTTGGCGCTTGGCCCAACTATTCTGTTTTCGGGGGAAAGACGGGGCTTCTCGGGTCCATTCGCGTTGCTGATGCTGCTCCCTGGCGCCGACAGCCTTCGCGTGCCTGCCCGGTTCTGGCTGATGACGACACTGTGCCTGGCGGTTGCTGTGGGCTTCGTCGTGCCTGCGCTGATCAGAGGTCGAAGTCGCGCGATGACAGCAACGCTGTTGGTGGTCATTGCTACCGGTGTGTTGGCTGATGGCTGGGTCGATCGAATTGTCTCGGCGCCGCTTCCGCCGCCGGTGCCGAATGCCGCGCTCCTTCACGGCAAGGTGGTTTTGTCGTTGCCGGCCGGTGATGTGCGAGACGTGGCTCCGGAGTACCAAGCGGCGATCGGTGGCTGGAAGTCGGTCAACGGCTACAGCGGGTACGGACCGAACTACTACCAGGCGTTGCAGGACGGTGTGCGTGGCGAGCGCGACGAGCTGTTCGAGCCTTTCCGAGCTCAACAAGACCTTCACGTTGTCGTGTCGGAGGATGCGCCTCGACTGCGTGCGCTCGTCGAGCGTCAGCCGGGCGCCGTGATGACCGCGCGAGGCCAATCTCGTCTGCAGTACCTGCTGCCACAGCGTCCTGTGCCACTTCCGATTATTGGGGAGAGGCTTCGCGTCCAGCGCGTTGACGCTTCGTGCTCCACGGCTGTCACTGCAAACGTGATCGACGGGGATCCTCTGACACGGTGGTACTGCGGAACGCAGAGGGGCGACGAGGTCATTACACTCGATTTGGGTCAGGCGAGGAGCGTTGGGGCCGTCAGGCACGGACTCGGCCCTTTCGCCGGCGACTTTCCGCGGGGACTCTCGATCGAGACGTCGCTCGATGCGTTGTCGTGGCAGGACGCGTGGAAGGGAAGTCCGATCGCCCGTGCGATTTTCGCGGGGCTCGAGGAACCCAAGTGGCCGTCGATGGTCTTCTCGTTCGAGCCGAGGGCTGCGCGCTATGTGCGCCTCCGACAGACCGTTCTTGAACGGCAGTTCTACTGGTCCGTCGCCGAGCTCGAGGTGACTGGCAGTCAGTAGGCAAGAGACCTCGCTGGGAAGTCGTAGTCCACAAACAGCAGGTCGAGGCACCCAGAGATCCCTAGAGATCTGTCTGATTCTGTTTGAATTCCGTCGGTATTTCGCCTTATATTCGTCCAGTCATGCTACCGGCGAAACGGACCGATCCCGCCCACGCGCAAGCCTTGGATACAGTTCTCAATCGGCTGATTGGTGGGCACGGCGATCGACAGGACAGGCCCGACGGTTGGGTGACGGCTGTACGGCGCTTGCCCCCCCGGCAGGCGCGGTACTCGGGGTTCCCTGAGGGCATCGACGCACGGCTGTGCGACGTGCTTCGCGACCGCGGTGTGGAACAGCTCTACACTCATCAGACTGCTGCGATCGGGCACGCACTGTCCCGTCGACACGTGGTCATCACCACGCCGACCGCTTCAGGAAAAACGCTTTGCTACAACGCTCCGGTGTTGAGCGCCGTCCTTCGGGATCCATCCGCGCGGGCGCTGTATCTGTTTCCAACGAAAGCGCTCGCACAAGATCAGCTCGCGGAGCTGCACGGGCTGTCCGATCAACTCTCACGCCGCAACGACCTCGAGATCGGCGTATTCACGTATGACGGCGATACACCGCAAGACGCGCGGCGTGCGATTCGCGGTCGAGCGCATGTAGTGCTGAGCAATCCCGACATGATTCATTCGGGAATCCTGCCGCACCACCCGCGTTGGGCCAAGCTTTTTGAAAACCTTCGATACGTCGTCATCGACGAGCTGCACGCCTATCGTGGGGTGTTCGGCAGCCACCTCACGAACGTCCTGCGGCGGCTGCGGCGCATCTGCCAGCACTACGGGTCGGATCCGACGTTCATTTGCTCGTCGGCCACCATCGCCAACCCACGGGAGTTAGCCGAGGCGTTGGTCGAGCGCCCGTTTGAGCTCGTCTCCGAGAGTGGCGCACCGAGTGGCGAGAAGGTGTTTCTCTTCGTCAATCCGCCGGTCGTGAACCAGCAGCTCGGAATCCGTCGATCCTACTTGGCGGAAACGCGCAGAGTGGCCGCAGAGTTCTTGAAACGAAAGCTGCAGACCATCGTTTTCGCCCAAAGCCGGCTGGCCACTGAGATTCTGACCACGTATCTCAAAGATGATTTCGAGGGACCGCCAGGCACGAAGGACGAGATTCGGGGATATCGTGGCGGCTATCTGCCCCAACGACGGCGCGACATCGAAAAGGGTCTTCGCGACGGCAGCGTTCGTGCCGTTGTCTCGACCAACGCCCTCGAACTGGGGATCGACATCGGGGCACTCGACGTCTGTGTGATGGCCGGGTACCCGGGGACGATTGCGGCCACATGGCAGCGTGCGGGTCGCGCTGGACGGAGGAGCGGTCAATCCGCGGCGGTGCTTGTGGCAAGCAGCGCACCCCTTGATCAATTCGTCGTGCGTAACCCGGCCTACTTCTTCGACGCGACACCGGAGCACGCGCTCATCAATCCAGACAACCTCCACATCCTCGTCGATCACGTCAAGTGTGCCGCGTTCGAGCTGCCGTTCACGACATCGGAACAATTCGGTTGCCTCGCACCAAGCTCCGGTGATGTGGGCACGCCAACGGTTGGAACTGGCTCAGCGCCGAGGGTGGACGTTCAGGAAGTACTCGGGGTTCTGGAGGAAAGCGGGTTCGTCCATCGGAGCGAGGGAAGCGACGGCTCCGAAGGCGTGTGGCAATGGACCAACGAGTCGTACCCGGCTGATGCGGTCAGCCTCCGATCGATCTCGTCTGACAACTTCGTGGTGGTCGATACCACTCACGGGGCGGATGTGATTGGCGAGACCAGCTTCAACAGCGGTCCCTCGACGCTGCACGAGAAGGCGATCTACCTTGTCGAGGCTGTGCTCTATCAAGTGGAGAAACTCGATTTCGAGGGGCGCAAGGCGTACGTTCGACGGATCGACTGCGACTATTACACCGACGCCATCACCTACACGAAGGTCACCCTGCTCGAGACGTTTGCGAACGGGGGAATGGGGTCGGGAGTCATGACGCAATCCGTAATGACTCCCGACCCCATTACACATTCGCACGGCGAGGTGCACGTGTCGTCGAGGGTGGTCGGCTTCAAGAAGATCAAGTTCTACACGAACGAGAACGTCGGGTCAGGCGAGCTGGACCTCCCCGAGCAGCAGATGCACACGACCGCCTACTGGCTCGTAATACCTCGGCTAGTCATGGGAGCGTTGCCGTACGCGTCGGACGATCGCCGCGACGGTGTGGTCGGTCTGTCCTTTGCCATCCGGCAAGTGGCGCAGCTGCTGCTGATGTGTGACCGCCAGGACATCGGCATTTCGATCGGTAGCGGCGAGCAGTCTGACGACGGGGGTTCGAACCGAAGCGGCCATCCGTTGACTCTCGCCGACGAGCCCCACATTTTCATTTACGACAACTATCCGGGCGGCATCGGATTCAGTGAGCCGCTTTACGGCTTGCATGCCGAACTGGTAGCCCGCACTCGAGACCTCATCGCGCGCTGTGAGTGCGAGCGAGGATGCCCGACATGCGTGGGTCCAATTGGCGACACGGGGCCGCTTGCCAAGATCGTGGCGTTACGCATTCTTGACTTGGTCGGTGCAGGCGCGGTGGCGCTCTCAGCATGAGTGCGCTGACCGATCGCTTGCGTGGAGTGCTTCGTTCCGGCGGGTCTAGAGATCAAGACCCGCCCGACGAACTCGCGGATTCCGGATCCCGAGTCCCGAGCCGCTGTTCCGATCCCGCAGACATCCTGGGCGGCGAGTGGCGCGAATCGCATGGCCAGCGGTTTGTCACGGTGGACCGAACGTACCTGCCAGGCCATCGACACGGGAACGTCACCGTGGCAGACGGATTGCCACCATCGGACGGGGCGTGGCCACAGCTCTCGCTTCTGGCAGGAGCGGTATGCGGTGACCGGTTGCTGTTCCTGGATCTCGAGACCACTGGACTGGCAGGAGGCGCAGGCACACAGGCGTTTCTCGTCGGTTGTGCGTGGTTCGACGGCGGTACTTTTCGCATCCGCCAGTTTTTTCTGCCGAGCCTGGCCGCGGAACGGACGATGTTGGAAGCCGTCGCCGAACTCTCGACGGTCACTGATGCGGTCGTCACCTACAACGGAAAGTCCTTCGACCTGCCGCTCATCGAAACCCGCTTTCTCTTCCATCGGCTGCCCACGCCTTTTGCTGGAATGCCGCACGTGGACATGCTGCACCCAGCGCGGCGCCTGTGGCGCCCGGATGACGCGACGGAGACGGCCGATAGCACGTCGATGGGTGTGGCGGGCGGTTGCCGATTGAGTGCGCTCGAGCAGGCTCAGTGCGGATACGTCCGAGACGGCGACGTCCCAGGGTTCGAGATTCCGTCGCGATACTTCCATTTCGTTCGAACCGGTGACGTCCGCCCGCTGGGCGGTGTGTTCGAGCACAATCGCCTCGACCTGCTCTCGCTGGCGCTGCTCACGGCTCGTGCGGCGCAGCTCCTCGACGAAGGCTCGACCGCCGCGCGCACGGGCCGGGAAGCGCTTGGACTGGGACGGTTGTTCGAGCGTGGCGGTATGACGAGCGAGGCGATGGAGTGCTACGCGCGAGCCGCAGGGCTCGACATCGGAGTCCCAAGAGTAAAGACTGATTTGCTGACACGTGCAGAGGCGCTCAGGGCGTTCGCGGTTCTCTCACGTCGTGAACGCCGACACGACGAGGCGGCGAGAGCCTGGCGTACGTTGTTGGAAATCCGTCACTGCCCGCGTCACCTCGCGCGCGAAGCGACACTCGCCTTGGCGGTGCACCACGAGCACAGGCTGCGCGATCCAATGTCTGCGAAGGCGTTTGCGTTGAGGTCGCTCGAGATTCAAGTAGCCTCCGGTCTGAGCCGGAAGCCCCTTACTCAGGCGATCCAACACCGGCTGGCTCGACTCGGTCGGAAGCTCGGAGAGCCTGCCTTGAGTACCTTCCGCCTAAAACCGGAAGCCACGCTGTTCTAGGAAGCTACTCAGGCCGTCGCTTCAGCCTTGGTTGCCTTCGCGGGCTTGGCGGTCTTGGTCTTCTTGGCAGTCGACGCAGCTTTCGTGGCCTTCGCCGCCTTCTCCGCCGTCTTCCGCTGAGCTGAGGTCTGCAATCCGAACTTCTTGGTGAACCGCTCGACGCGGCCCTCGGTGTCGATCAGCTTCTGGCGCCCGGTGAAGAATGGGTGGCAGGCCGAGCAGATTTCGAGGTGCAGCTCGGGCTTCGTCGAACGCGTCTTGAACGTGTTGCCACACGCGCAACGCACGTCGACTTCCTTGTAGTTGGGGTGAATCCCTTCCTTCACAGCAGGCTCCTTCACTGGTACGAGAACAAGAAATTATAGCAGAAGCGCCGCAACGATCGATTTCTGGCCTATTTGGAGCAGCTCTTCAGCTCGACGACCCGATTCTGCGCGAGCGTCTTCTCGCGCGAGTCCTGGAACTCCACCGCCAGACCGGCCCCAAGCTCACGAGGGTCGTCAGCGCCAAACGCCCTGGGTTTCCAGGTCCGTGAGACCTGGACCGAACTCTCGAGGGCCCGGAGGCCTTCGGGCAGTTGGAGGCCGATGCTCACCGAGTCCGTCGAGCGCAGATCCTCGTCGAACACGACCTGGCAGGGCGTCGACAGGGTGAGGCGCACCGGCCGGCTGGCGATGTCTGGGTGGAGAGCCCACACGCGCAGGACGACCCAAGGCGTCTTTGCGCCCCAGACAAAATGCGACGTTCGTCCCGTCCATCGAAACTCGCCGCCACTCGGCATCGACTCAAGCGCGTGCGCGCCGGATACGAAGTCGCGGTTGCTGCGCTTCGCGCGCTCCACCACCGAAAGTGAGCCGCGGCCGAGCACGGCGTGACCGGAGGCATAGCCGACCGCTGTCAGCAGCATGATGACCGACGCGATTCCAGTCCACGTGCGCGAGGCAGCCCAACCCACACCACGGTCATCTGCGAGGCGCGTCAACCAGGCTACGAGGAAGAAGAACCAGAGCAGAACGACCGGATTCTGAGTCGGCATCCCGAGGAGCGAGCTCAGGCCGACACCAAGCAGCAGCCCCCGTACGGTGATTCCCGCGGCGGGATCCGATCGCGAACGTCCCGCTATGACGCGCCATCCAAGGAGCACCGACCACGCCAGAATCGGCAAGGCGCCAAGCAACCCGAGCTCGGCCGTCTGATGCCGCCACCAGTTCTGCGCGTTGTCAAACGGCAGAGCGTTGTTCGCCTCGACCCGCCAGTAATCCGGGGCGAGTACGTGATAGGCGCCTACTCCCACACCGGTCAGGGGATGCTCACGGATCATCTGCGCCGCGATTGCCCCATAGGGCCCTCGACTCCACGCGAGCGATACGCCTTCGGCGGTGAACGGCAGATCGGTCAGGCGCCGCCACGGTCCCACGGCGCCAGCCATGACGATGATCACTACGACAATCGCTGCTGCCAACATTCCGGCAAAGCCCCTTCGATCAGCCTGCTGGCTGGGCTGGTGAAGGTGGGCGGCGACGAGCGCGACAACTCCGGCGATCCCACACAAAAGCGCCGTGCGCGAGCTGGACATCCACATTCCCAGCAGGTTCACCACGAGGGCGGCGATGCCCAGGGTGGAGGCCCACGCGGAATTTCTCGATCGCAGAATGATGACGGCCAGCGGTCCCGCCAGCGCCGCGATGACTCCGTATGCGTTCGCATCGAGCATCGTGCCCGTGGCGCGCGCGAGCGAGGCCCACCTCAAAGTGCTCAGAAACGACAGATCGATCGTTCCCTGGTATACCGAGACCAGACTGGCAATCGTGGCGCCAATCCACAAAGCGTGCGTCACGGTGGGCGGACGGTCGCCGGCGTCCTCGAATCGACCGACGAGCCAATCGAGCCAGAGCAGGCCAAGCAGCTGCGTGAGCACGACATAGAGAGTCCACGCGACGACCTGAGGAGCCGCCAACATCGCCCAGGAGTTGACCGCGCCGAAATCACGAAGGCCACGCAGATCGAACTCGATTTCACGCCCGACTAGCACCGGCCACGCCAGCGCAAGGGTGAGCGCCCAGCCCCCCAGAGGCACGCGCCACGTTACCGGGAGGGTCCAGCGCGACCACGAGTTCGCACGGAGCAGCGATCCCGCCAGGCCCGCCATCCACACGGCGTCCAGAACAGGCCCCTCTCGTCCGGTGAGCAGCCGTAGCAACGCCGGGGTCAGCGGGGCAACCAGTATCCAGGCTGTATGGATGCGCGCATCCGGCGAGCGGCCGGCGAACCAACCGACGACGAACGCCGCAATGGCGAGGCCTCGGAGAAGCAGCGTGAGATCGGGATGTATGGTGAGCTGTAAGACAATGATGAGGAAGACGGAGACGGCGGTCGCGGCCTTGCTCGCGCGTTCGAGAACACGCAAGGGCGCTGGTTCCGCCGCCTCGGGCATTAGCTCTTGCCGGACGCCATCGCTGCCAGGAATTCGGCGTTCGTCTTCGTCTTGCCCAGCTTGGAGAGCAGGAGCTCCATCGCCTCAACAGGCGACAACGGTGTAAGGACCTTCCTGAGCACCCAGACTCGGCTGAGCTCTTCCTTCGGGAGCAGCAGCTCCTCTTTGCGCGTGCCGCTCTTCTGGATGTCGATGGCCGGGAACACACGGCGATCCATGAGCTTACGGTCCAGATGGATCTCCATGTTGCCGGTGCCCTTGAACTCTTCGAAGATGACTTCGTCCATCCGGGAGCCGGTGTCGACGAGCGCAGTCGCGACGATGGTCAGCGAGCCGCCTTCCTCGATATTGCGTGCGGCCCCGAAGAAGCGCTTCGGGCGCTGCAAGGCATTGCTGTCCACGCCGCCAGACAACACCTTGCCTGAGGCCGGCACGATGGTGTTGTAAGCCCTGGCCAGGCGCGTGATCGAGTCGAGCAGGATAACGACATCCTTCTTGTGTTCGACAAGGCGTTTGGCCTTTTCGATCACCATCTCGGCCACCTGGACGTGGCGCTGCGCCGGCTCGTCGAAGGTGGACGAGATGACCTCGCCACGGACCGACCGCTGCATGTCGGTGACCTCTTCGGGTCGCTCGTCGATGAGCAACACGATCAGGTACACCTCGGGATGGCTCTTCGTGATGCTGTTCGCGATGCTCTGCAAGAGCATCGTCTTGCCGGTCCTGGGTGCGGCGACGATGAGGCCGCGCTGACCTTTGCCAATCGGCGTGAGCAGGTCCATCACTCGGCCAGAGAGGTTGTCGGGGTCTGTCTCAAGCGAGAGCTTCTGTTGGGGATAGAGCGGTGTGAGGTTCTCGAAGAAAATCTTTTCCTTGGCCTTCTCGGGTGGCTCGAAGTTGATCGCCTCGACCTTGATCAGCGCGAAGTAGCGCTCGCCATCTTTGGGCGGCCTAATGACACCCGAGACCGTATCGCCCGTGTGCAGGTCGAACTTGCGAATCTGCGATGGCGAGACGTAGATGTCATCGGGGCCCGGCAGGTAGTTGTAGTCGGGCGCCCGGAGAAATCCGAATCCGTCCGGTAGCGTTTCGAGCACGCCTTCGGAAAAGACGTTGCCGCTCTTTTCGGCCCTGACGCGCAGGATCTCGAAGATCAGCTCCTGTTTGCGCATGCCGGTGGCACCGGCGATATCGAGCTCCTTGGCGATCTTGGTCAGCGCGGAGATGCTCATCTCCTTCATCGCCGAGAGCGAGATCGTTTGTGCGGGAGTGGCCTGCGCTGGTGCGGCCGGTGCGGCCGGAGCGACCGGAGCCGGTGGGTTGGCGGTGGCGGTGCCTACGCCGCCGTTTGGCTTGGTAGCCTTGCGATCATCTTCCACAGTTCGTCCAGTCCTTCGCCCGTGCGCGCCGAAACCAGCGCCACGGGACCATCAAACAGTGATTGAAATTGGCGCGCATGACGGATCTGCTCAGCACGCGTGAGCTTGTCACTCTTTGTTCCAACAACGCCTCTCGAGCACGGCTGGGATTTCAGCCATTCCCACGCCTCAATATCAGATTCGAGACCCGGATGCCGTGCGTCTACTAACAGGAGCACGGCAATCTGTTTTCCATGTGGCTTCCGGCTTGAACCGGAAGCTACGGGTCCTGAGCCGAAAGCTACTGATCGGGCAAAGTACGCCTCGACCAGCCGATTGAACTCCCGTGCTGACGCATCGCCCCCGCGTGCGTAGCCGTAGCCGGGCAGATCCACGAGATGAAATGCCGGCGCCGACCCGCGCCGAACGCGATAAAAATTGGCCAGCCGGGTCTTCCCCGGGGCGGCGCTCGTGCGGGCCACAGGCCGTCGCACCAGCGCGTTGATCAGCGTCGACTTTCCGACGTTCGAGCGGCCCACCAAGGCCACCTCGGCGAGCTCATCGCGGGGAAAGTCGTCGAGGCCCGCGGCGCTCGTCACAAACTCGGCGGCTATCTGCACAACTGTGGATCAGGACTCATGGCTCAAGCCGCCTGAGTCTTACCCCTCGAGCCCTGAGCCTCAATGCGGGCGCGTGTCTCCCGCCGCCGCGTCGGGCACCTCAGCGACAACCTGGGTCGCCGACACCCGTGCGGGCAGGGGCTCCGCCAACGCGACGCGCAGCACCTCGTCCATCGTCGACACCATGTTCACGTCGAGCACGTCGAGGACGTTCTTCGGGATATCGGCCAGGTCCTTCTCGTTGTCACGAGGCATGATGATGTTCTTCACGCCTGCGCGGTGCGCGGCCAGCACTTTCTCTTTCACGCCGCCAATGGGGAGTACCTTGCCGCGCAGCGTGATCTCGCCGGTCATCGCCACATCCCGCCGCACCGGGATCTTCGTCAGCGCCGACACCAACGCGGTGGCCATCGTGATTCCCGCCGAGGGGCCGTCCTTCGGAATGGCGCCCTCCGGGACGTGGATGTGAATGTCGATCTTCGAGTGGAAGTCTTCCGGCAAGTTCAGCTCCGCGGCCCTGGACCTGACGTAGCTGAGCGCAGCTTGCGCCGATTCCTGCATGACGTCGCCAAGCTTACCTGTGAGCGTCAGCTTACCCTTGCCCGGCATCAGCGTCGCTTCGCTGACGAGCAGCTCGCCGCCGACCTCCGTCCATGCGAGGCCCGTGGCGACGCCAACCTCGTTCTGTTCTTCGGCCATCGAAGGCCGGAACCGCGGCACGCCGAGGTACTGGGTCACCTTCTCGCCGGTGATCTCTTCTTTGAAAGTCTTGCCCTCTGAGACCACCTTGCGCGCGACCTTGCGGCAGATCGACGAAATCTCTCGTTCCAGGTTGCGAACACCAGCCTCGCGCGTGTACCGCTGGATGATCGTCTGGATCGCGTCGTCGTGGACGACGATGTTGTCCGTCGTGAGGCCGGCGCCTTCCACGGCCTTTGGTGCCAGAAAGCGCTTGGCGATCTCGATCTTTTCGTGCTCGGTATAGCCGGCCAGTTGCAGCACTTCCATGCGGTCGCGGAGCGCCTGCGGCACTGTATGCAGCACGTTGGCCGTGCAGATGAACATCACGTGCGAAAGGTCGTACTCGACGTCGAGATAGTGATCCAGGAACGTGTTGTTCTGTTCCGGGTCGAGGACCTCGAGCAGGGCCGCCGATGGGTCGCCGCGGAAGTCCATCGACATCTTGTCGATTTCGTCGAGCAGGAACACCGGGTTCTGCGTGCCGGCCTTCTTCATCATCTGGATGATCTGCCCGGGGAACGCGCCAATGTACGTGCGTCGGTGGCCGCGAATCTCGGCCTCGTCGCGCACGCCACCGAGCGACAGACGAACGAACTTGCGGTTCATGGCGCGCGCGATCGACTTTGCGAGCGACGTCTTACCGACTCCGGGGGGGCCGGAGAAGGTCAGAATCGTTGCCTTCGGCTTCTTGACGAGCGACCGGACGGCCAGGAACTCGAGGATGCGGTCCTTGATCTTTTCGAGCCCGTAATGGTCTTCGTGGAGCACGGTCTCGGCGTGCTTGAGATCGCGGTTCTCACGGGAACGCTTGAACCAGGGCACGGCGATCAGCCAGTCGAGATAGTTGCGAGAGACCGTGGCCTCGGCCGACATCGGCGGCATGGCCTCCAAGCGCTTCAGCTCCTGGACGGCCTTTTCCTCGACCTCCTTCGGCATCTTGGCCTGTTCGATCTTCTTCTTCAGCTCGTCGATCTCGTTGCCCTTCTCGTCCTTGCGGCCCAGCTCTTTCTGGATCGCCTTCATCTTCTCGTTGAGGTAGTACTCCTTCTGCGCCTTCTCCATCTGCTTCTTGACGCGAGATTGGATGCGGCGATCGACCTGGAGCTTATCGACCTCGATCTCGAGGATGCCGGCGATGCGGTTCAAGCGCTCGAGCGGCGAGATGATCTCGAGAAGGTTTTGCTTCTCGTCGACGCCAACGAGCAGGTGGGCGGCAATCGTGTCCGCGAGCTTGCCCGGGTCGTCGACGCGCACGGCGGCGATCATGACGTCGGGCTGCAGATTGTTGGACAGCTTCACGTACTGTTCGAAGAGCGAGACCACGCGGCCCATGGTGGACTCGACGTCACCCCCGGCCTCCTTCTGCTTCTGGAGAACCTTGATGACGACGCGATAGAAGCCCTTGTCTTCCTTCCACTCCACGGCCCGCGCGCGGTCGATGCCTTCGACGAGCACCTTGATGTTGCCGTCTGGCAATTTCAGGCTCTGCACCACGTTGGCGACACAGCCCATCGTATAAATGTCGTCCGGCCGCGGGTCGTCGATCGACGCGTCGTGCTGCGCGGCGAGGAAAATGCGTTTGTCCTTCATGAGCGCGTGTTCCAACGCGCGAGTCGACGATGGGCGTCCTATGACGAACGGCATCATCATGTGCGGGAACACGACGACATCCCGGAGGGGGACGATAGGCAATGTCTCGTAGACTTCCATCAGGATCCTTTGGCTCAGGGCGCAAGACTTACGGCTCAAGCAGCGGGATTCTTGAGCCCTCAGCCCTAAGTCTTGAGCCTATCCGGCCTTCTCTATCAGAGTAATTGATTTGTCCTTGGCTTCGACGATTTCGCGGGTGACCATGACTTCGCGAAGCTTTTTCTGACCCGGCACGGAGTACATCAGGTCGAGCATCAAGTCTTCAATGATCATCCGAAGACCACGGGCACCGATCTTCCGTGACAGCGCCGACTCCGCAATGGCCTCGAGCGCATCGTCGGTGAAACGAAGCTTGACGTTCTCGTATTCAAACAGCTTCTGGTACTGGCGCGTGATGGCGTTACGGGGCTGCGTCAGGATTTGGACGAGCGCAGGCTTGTCCAGTTCGTGCAGCGTGCCGACCACCGGGAGGCGTCCGACGAACTCGGGAATGAGGCCGTATTTGATCAGATCCTCAGGCTCGACCTGCTCGAGCGTCGTGCCGACCTCTCGCTTCTGAACCGACTTGACGTCGGCTCTGAAGCCCAGCGTCTTCTTGCCGACGCGTCGATCGATGACCTTCTCGAGCCCAACGAACGCGCCGCCGCAGATAAAGAGAATGTTGGTCGTATCGATCTGGAAGAACTCCTGGTGCGGATGTTTGCGCCCCCCTTGCGGCGGGACGTTGGCAACCGTACCCTCGAGGATCTTCAGCAACGCCTGCTGGACACCCTCTCCCGAGACGTCGCGGGTGATCGAGGGGTTTTCGTCCTTACGGCAAATCTTGTCGACCTCGTCGATATAGATAATGCCTTGCTGGCACTTCTCGATATCGCCCCCGGCGGCTTGAAGCAGCTTCAGAATGATGTTCTCGACGTCCTCGCCAACGTAGCCCGCCTCTGTCAATGTCGTGGCGTCCACAATGGTGAAGGGGACCGAGAGCAGCTTTGCAAGTGTCTGCGCCAGCAGCGTCTTGCCCGTGCCCGTGGGGCCGATGAGCAGGATGTTCGACTTGGTCAGTTCGACGTCGTTGCGGCCGCGGGGCTGCTTCTGGATTTCGATGCGCTTGTAGTGGTTGTAGACCGCTACCGCGAGCTTTCGCTTCGTGCGTTCCTGGCCGATCACGTACTCGTCGAGGAACTTCTTGATTTCTGGTGGCGAAGGCAAGGATGAGCGGACACCGCGATTCTCGAAGCGGTTGTCGTCGGCAATGATGTCATTGCAGACCTCGACACACTCGTCGCAAATGAACACCGTTGGTCCGGCGATCAGCTTGCGGACGTCGTTTTGGTCCTTGTTACAGAACGAGCAACGAAGAATCTCAGTTTCGCCGTTCTTTTTAACCATAGATGCTATGGCGTAATCCCACTCTACACCCGTTTCCGGATGACGTCATCGATTATCCCGTACTCCTTACCCTGGTCCGCCGACATGATGTAATCGCGCTCGGTATCTTCCTGAATCTTTTGAAACGTCTGGCCCGTATGGTGGACCAGGATTTCGTTGAGCCGCTCGCGCATGCGCAGGATTTCCCGGGCGTGGATGTCTATGTCGGTCGCCTGGCCCGCTAGTCCCTGCATCAGCGGCTGATGGATGACGATGCGGGAGTTCGGCAGCGAGAACCGTTTGCCTTTGGCGCCCGCCGCCAGGAGCACGGCTGCCATCGACGCCGCCTGCCCGATGCAGGTTGTCTGCACGTCCGGCTTGATGAACTGCATGGTGTCGTAAATCGCCAACCCGGAAGTGATCGACCCACCCGGGCTGTTGATGTACAGCTGGATGTCCTTGTCGGGATCTTCCGCCTCGAGGAACAGCATCTGCGCAATGGCCAGGTTCGCGACAGTGTCGTCGATCGGTGTGCCGATGAAGATGATGCTGTCCTTCAGCAGCCGCGAGAAGATGTCGTATGCACGTTCGCCGCGGTTGGTCTGTTCGACCACCATTGGCACCAGTTGGGCGTAGCTCATTTGTGAATTGTGGATTAGAGATTAGCGAACCGTTGTTGAGTTGCGATTGTTGGTTGATGACTCATTCACGAATGATGGCGACAATCGCCAATCACCGATCACCAACGTAGTCAAACATCATCAATCACTAATCACTAATATTTTGGCGGGTCTCAGCTAATCGTAGCACGCGACAACGCCAAGTCAACCGCCTTCTCCCGCCGCAACCCGGCATACAACCGGGAAATGCCGCCTTCTTTCTCCATTTGGGCTCGCAACGCCGCCGGTGTCCGGCCGGCGCGCTCGGCAAACTGTTCAATTTCCTTATCGACATCTTCGCTGGAGACCGTGAGGTTCTCTCGCCGCGCGATTTCGTCGAGCACCAAGGCGCCAGCGACCGCGACGCCGGCCGGCTCGCGCTGCGCTTCCCGGAACTGCCCCCAGTCGATGCCAGACTGGCGCGGATCGACGTTTTGCTGCATGAGCTGGCGCGCGAACTCCTCGAGCCGGCGGTCGATCTCTCGCTCAACGAGCGAGGCTGGAGGCTCAAAGCCCATCCTCTGCGAGAGCTGCTTGAGCAGGTCAGCCCGTACATGCCTTTTCGACGCGTCTTCCGCCTCCGCCTGGAGGTCCGTACGGACACGATCGCGAAGCGCGGCGAGCGAATCGAACTCACCCAGGTCCCGGGCGAACTCGTCATCCAGCTCCGGTAGCTTGCGCTGGCGCACCTGCTTCACTTCGACCGTGTAGGTCATGTCGGAGTCCGCGAGCTCTTTCACCGCGTACTCGCTGGGGAAGTGCACCACGAATGTCTTTCGGTCGCCTGGGTTGAGACCAATGAGATTGGCATCGAACCCCGGCGGGTTGCCCGGTGAGCCGATCTCGATGCTCGCGTCCGTGTGCCGATCGGGCTTGCCGTCAGCGTCGGTGCGTTCGAGGTCGGCGACGACCGTGTCGCCTTCAGCAATAGGACGTCCCTCGATCGTCTCGAACTTCGCCGCCCGCTCGCGGAGCCGATCCAGTGTCTGTTCGATCGCATGCTCGGTGACCGTGGTCGGCCGCTGGCTGACGGTGAGCGTTGACAGCTCGCCTGGGTCGAAGGTCGGGACCGTTTCGATGGCCGCGGTGAACTTCAACGGCTGCCCCTCTTGCAACGCGACGTCCTTGATGTTGGGTGTGTCGATCGGTTCGATGCCGCGTTCCTGCAGCGCTTCTTCCACGGCACGTGGGATGAGGCCATGCATGACGTCGTGCAGGATCTGTTCGCGAAAGCGCTTCTTGATGATCGCCGCGGGCGCCTTGCCCGGGCGGAAGCCAGGGAGCCGCGCCTGTTTCGTGTAGCCGCGCGCGATGCGATTGATTTCTGCGTCAACGACGTCGCTCGGAATCTCAATCGTGAGCGCTTTCTGCGTGTCGTTGATGTCGACGAATTCAGTTTTCATTGGAATTGCAGGGTCAAAGAGATCCGCCTTCGCGGCTTTGCCGCTTCGGCGCGACAGCCTCCCGTAAGCTTGCCGAGCCGTAGCTCGCGCGGCAAGCGCGAGCGGAGGCTGGTGCGAAAGGGGGGACTCGAACCCCCATACCCTTTCGGGTACCAGATCCTAAGTCTGGCGCGTCTGCCAGTTCCGCCACTTTCGCCACTGTCCAGCATATCAAAGGGCAAATGGCAAAGGTCAAAAGACACATGACAACAGGCAGCGGTGGACACATGTCAGAGGGCAGCTGGGTCATGCCGTACGTCGTTTCTGTTTTGGCCGCGCTGACAGCATGCGGGGCCGTATTCCGGCCAAGCGGTTGTCGACGTTGGTGACAATAAGCTCTTTCACCGGTCCCCGCGCGGACGCCCTCGAGTTGATGGCTCGTCGGGCCTGCACACACCGCACCACAAGACCGGCCTTCTGGGCCGGACGCGCGGTGTAGAGGTCGAGGATTTCCCGCGTGCTCGAGTTCGAGACGACGACGGATGCGCCGCGTTGGCATGCCCCGATCACCGCGTCACAGAGCTGCCGCTGATCTCGGGAAGTGAAACCATCGGCGGTGTAATTGGCGAAGTTCGCCGTTCGGCTGAGCGGCGCATAGGGTGGATCGCAATAGACGAAATCCCCGCGTCTGGCTTCGCCGAGGGTCTTCTCGAACCGGCTGCGCTCGAGTGTCACGTTGGGCCGGCGAAACGCCTCGGCGACGGAGCGGAGGTGGGCTGCGTCGCAGATCCGCGGGTCCACGTAGCGCCCGGCCGGCACGTTGAATCCACCTTGGCGGTTGAGCCGAAACAATCCGTTGAAACCCGTGCGATTGAGAAAGATCAACATCGCCGCCAGCTCCGGCGTGTAGGAGTCTTCGCCGGCCACGGCTGCAGCCCGCTGCGGATTGAATCGACGGTCGCGGACTTCGTAGTAGCAGGCGTCGCCGCGAGAGCGGTGCTCTGATGCGAGCGCTTCGAGGGCTTCAATGACATCCTCAGTCCGATCTCGCAACGTCCGGTAACAACCAATGAGGTCCGGGTTGACGTCGGCTAGGCGTACTGCGCACCCGGCGAGACGCCCGCCGCCAAAGAGATCGAAGAAGACCGCGCCGCTTCCCATGAACGCCTCGACGTATCGCGTGAAGGTCCTGGGGTAGTGCTGGCTGAGTTCGGGCAGGAGCTGCCGCTTTCCACCGGCCCACTTGAGCAAGGGACGGGCGGGGGCGGGCGGCGATGCCAGGATCCCTGCGGCGCCGTCGGAAACGCTGTGCAGCAGCACGCCTTTATGTATCGTCCCAAAGGCCAGAAACTTCAACCGGCTCCCGATGGGTCCTCGTTTGGCGGGGATTCTGGCGTTGAACGAGGGGTACGCCCGACACGCCGAAGCGCGTCGCGAAGAACGTACTCGATCTGCGCGTTCAGGCTCCGCAGATCGTCGTTCGCCCAGCGCTGGACCGCTTCGAGCACGCCGGCGTCGACTCTCAGCAGGAAGGACTTCCGTTCAGCCAAAACAAACGACCTTCAGGCCTTATTGATGAATCGTTCCGGCGTTGACGATGGGTTGCGCCCCCCGCTCACCACAGAGGATCACCAGTAAGTTGCTCACCATGGCGGCCTTCCGCTCCTCGTCGAGCACCAGAATGTTCTTCCGCGATAGCATTTCGAGCGCCATCTCAACCATTCCAACGGCACCCTCGACGATACGCTGACGGGCGGCGATGATCGCTCCTGCCTGTTGCCGCTGCAACATGGCCGCCGCAATTTCCGGCGCGTACGCCAGATGGCTGATGCGGGTCTCGAGTACCTCAACGCCGGCCTTGTGCAGGCGTTGCTGCACCTCCTGCTGCAGGTGATCCGCCACGGCGCCGGTCGTTCCGCGGAGGGACACGACTCCTGCCTCGTCATGCGAATCGTAGGGATAGCTCGTCGCCGCGTTGCGAAGCGCCGCCTCGCTCTGAACACGGACGTAGTGGTCGTAGTCGTCCACCTCGAATGTGGCTTCCGCGGTCTCGACAACGCGCCAGACAACAACGGCGGCGATCTCGATTGGGTTGCCTTCCTTGTCGTTCACCTTGAGATGCGAGCTCTCGAAGTTTCGGACGCGAAGCGAGATCTTCCTTTTCGCCACGAAGGGATTGGTCCACCGCAGCCCTGGTTGCTTGGCAGTGCCGACGTAGTCGCCAAAGAGTTGAAGCACCTTCGCTTCGTTGGGCGCGACGATGAAAAGGCCGCCCATTAGGAAGACCTCGGCGACGATGAGCAGGACGAACAGGATGGGGAGAGCCGGACCGCTCCGCGCGGCCGCGGCCATCACGAGCATCCTCACCGTGACCGCGATCGCGACGAGAAGACCAAGTAGGACCGGCAGTCCTGGGGTTCCTGGGCGCAAGCGTTCGCGAACCATTGTGACCTCCATGTGATTTCTATTAGATATCATATTGCCATCATATACGGTTCCGCTAGCGGCACTGTTCCCACGAGTGAAAAACTGGTGCACACTGGGTCCCTTCAATGACGCGCAGCCCGCAACCCAATCTGTTCCAATCGGTTGACGGCTTTCTGGATGAGGAGACCTGTCGCCGAATCCGAAGGGCAATCGATGCCGGCGAGAAAGAGGCCGCCGAGGTCTTGACCTCGGATTTCGAGTTACAAGAGGCCGTTCGGCGGGTGTCGAGTGTCGAGGTCGACCAGTCCACGGTGGACCTCGTTGAGCAGCATCTGGACGACTGGCGTCCCCACGCAGCTCGACTCTTTGGCCAGGCGCTCCAATCGCGGGAGGGCGTCGGCTTCATGCGGTACGACGCCGGGGGATTCTATCGCCGGCATCGCGATCGCGCCGTCGTCGCGTCCTGGCCGGGCGCCGCGAGGCGGAGCATTGCCGTCGTTGTGTTTCTCAATAGCTCGCGGGACGTGGATCCGTCGGGGGCGTTTGACGGCGGGATTCTGAGGCTCTTCAATGAGGAGGGCGAGCAGATCCCCTTCGTGGACGTCCATCCGAGAGGAGGGACTCTCGTGGCGTTTCCCGCGACTCGACTGCACGAGGTGACGCTCGTCGAGAACGGAACCCGCGATGCCGTGGTCGACTGGTTTTACTGACCGTTTCGGATCGTCAGGCGGGGCGTCTACCGGCCGCCAGGCAAGGAGGATCGCCAATCAACGAGCACATGCACATTGGCTCTCTCCTTCACATCCACCGGCACGAGCACGATGATTCGGTCGCTTCGGTGTGCGGCGTCGAAGTCGCGCACACCTGCGGCGACGAGCACCTCTCGCGCAGGTGCGAACGGCGTATCGCTCTTGCCGAGGCGTTCCGATCGCATGATTTGCTGGCCGCGCAGAAAGAGGAGCGAGCCGTCACGTGCCCAGCGCGGCCGCGTCCCTCCAGCGAAGCTGATCCTGATGCGGCCGCCATTCGGCCAGTGCGCCGCGTATATGTCGGGCTGCCCTGATTCGTCGGACACGAACGAGAGCCATTGATGATCCGGTGACCATCGCGCGTCTGACTCATTGAAACCGGTCTTGGCGACTGCTGTTTGCGACCCTGCTCCTCCGTCGAGCATCCAGATGTCAGAGTTGGCGCCCGACGACGGGGCGGTATACAGGACCTGGCCGCCGGGCTGCGGGAGTGGAGACCAATCGGTTGGCGTTTCGTCGAGATCGGAACGAAGCAGCGTTTCGTCTTGCGCGTCCGCAACGCCGATCCGCTTGGTGAAGAGGTCCGCCTGCCCATTTTGAAACGATCGGAAGAGAACTTTGAGCCCGTCAGGGGACCAAACAGGATCGCTATCGGCAGCCAGAGCCAACGTCAGACGTTCGCGAACGCTACTGCCTTCGCTCGGCACCACGAAAACGTCCAGTGCCCGCAGCAGCGGATCCAACATCGTGGCAGCCACGTGTCGATCGTCGGGTGCCAGGCGCACCTGCCAGTAATCTCCGGGGTCGCCAGTCGTCCCGGTCTTCCGGCCGTCGGCGTCGAACCAGGTAAGCTCGCGCGCTCTCGACGCGGACGAGGCGAACAGCAAAAGCCTTCGCGACGCCGTCATGAAGGCACGTCCGGCCACCGAGACGCCCACGCTCACTCCCAGTGCCGTCGCGCGTCCCACAAGCTTCATGTTCTTGGCATCAACCCGTTGAGCCAGGAGCGTTCCGTCGTTCACATGCACGAGAAATTCGCCGACCAGCTGTGCGTGACCCGAAGTTGTAGTGAGATCGCGTTCTTGTCCGTTGGCGATCATGCGGACTGCGCGTCGCCCATCGTTCCGCATCACGATGTAGATGAATCCTTCGTCCCCAAAGGAAACCGGAAACATGTGACCCCGGTCGTCGGCTCGAAGCTCTGTTGCGGCCGTGACGACGCCGTTTCGCAGACGCTTGAGCCAGCCTTCTGTTCCAGACGCGAATATGAGCGAACCGTCGGATAGCCACGTTGCGCCTGCCGCCGCGGGCGCGTCGGCAAGATTACGTACGACTCCATCGGCAAGCGATAGTTGTTTGAGCTTGCCGGCGGCAAAGAATGAAACCACACTGCCGGCGACCTTCCAGGCGGGCTGTTGCGCGCCCTCGGTGCCGGGAAGTGCGACTGCGCGATCGCCGTCCATTGGTCGGCGCCACAGTCTGGATACGCCACTGGAGGTGGCGACGAAAACGATCTCGCGCTCGTCCGGCGAGATGGCTGCGTCGAGAGCCTCGTCGCCGGCCCCGACGATGACGTCATCAGACGGTGAGGGGAAAGAGAATCGTGTAGACGGTGGGGGTGGGGGAGGAGTCTCGCGCAGATGACGAAGTGCTGGAACGGCCACTCCGACAAGCGCCGCCGCCAGCACCAGCCAAGTAGCGGTCCTCAGAATTTACGGCTCCATGTAGATGGCCACCGCTCTACGACGACCTTCTTCTCCGTAAAGAAATCGATCGCGTCGCGGCCCTGCGCATGCAAGTCGCCGAAAAAGCTGTCCTTCCAGCCGGAAAACGGAAAGTAGGCCATTGGCGCGGCCACGCCGACGTTGATGCCGACATTGCCGACGAGGGCCTCGTATCGGAACTGCCGAGCGGCCGACCCACTGCTGGTGAAGAGACACGCCATGTTGCCGAACGCCGATCGATTCACGATCTCGATCGCTTCATCGACCGACTCGGCCCGCATCACGCTGAGCACCGGCCCAAAGATCTCGGTGCGGGCGAGCTCGCTCGCCGGGTCCACGTCACCGAGGACGGTTGGACGAATGAAGTTGCCACGCTCATATCCCGAGACCTTCGCGCCGCGCCCGTCGACGAGCGGCTTTGCGCCGGCGGCCACTCCTGCGGCCACCAATCCTTCGATTCGTGCTCGACTCTCTGGTGAGATCACGGGACCCATCTCGATGCCGCTTTCGCCGCCGTACCCTACCTTCCGCGCGGCGGCCGCATCGCTAATCTGCTGAGTGAAGGTTTTCGACGCCTCCGCCACAGTGATGACAACAGACGAAGCGAGGCAGCGTTGCCCCGCACATCCAAATGACGAGTCGGCGACGATGCGAGTCGTCATTTGCATGTCAGCATCCGGAAGCACAACGATGGGGTTTTTCGCCCCGCCTTGACATTGCGCCCGCTTGCCGTTTGCCGATGCCCGGCCTGTACACATACCGAGCCACCGGCGTGGAGCCCACAAAAGAAATCGCCCTCACGTCCGGATGATCGAGCAGCGCGTCCACCGCCTCTTTGCCACCGAGCACCAGGTTGACGACGCCAGGCGGAAAACCAGCCATCTCCACCAACTGGAAGATCCGGCCCATCGTCATCGGCGTCTTCTCAGACGGCTTCAGCACGAGGGTATTGCCGCAGGCAACCGCATACGGCAGAAACCAGAGAGGAATCATCGCGGGAAAATTGAATGGCGTGATGGCGGCGACCACGCCGACTGGCTGGCGGATCATCAACTCGTCGATGCCCGATGCAATGTCTTCGAGGTTGCTGCCCATCATCAAGGACGGGATGCCGGTCGCGACCTCGACGTTCTCGAGGCCTCTCTTCAGTTCACCCTCGGCCTCGACGAGCGTTTTCCCGCACTCCTCGGTGATGACCCGCGCGATGTCAGTGAAGTGCGTGTCGAGCAGGGCCTTGAGCCGGAACAGTGGTTGTATGCGATCGCCCGGGGGCGTGCGGCGCCACTTCGGAAGCGCTTGGCGCGCTGCGTGCACCGCCTTCGCGACAACTGCTGCGTCCGAGAGCGGTGTCGCTGCAATGACGTCCCCCGTCGCTGGGTTTCGGATCGGAATCGCCTCAGCAACGTCGGCCCGCTCCCAGTGCCCCCCAACGTAGTTCAACAGTGTGCCTTGCTCGATCATTGATGCTCCAAGAAGGTAGCTCGGGGTCATGACCCCAATCACATTACGACGATAGCGCGGCCGACGATCTCGCCGCGGGCGAGCGCCTGGTAGGCGGCGTCTGCCTCGACGAGTGGATAGCGCCGACTGATCATCACCTCGGGCCGAAACGTTCCGTTGGCGGCTAGGCGAATGATCTCTGGCATGTCGGTTCGTGTACGCGCGCCAAAGGACCCGACGATGCGCAGACCGCGGCGGACAAGGTGCGTGATGGGCACAGGTGCGGCGGTCTTGCCGGCCGCGATGCCGACCGCCACCATTCGGCCCCCATCCCGGACGCTCTCCAAGGCCTGCACGAATGTCTCGGCGCGTCCGAGCGCTTCGAAGGCGACGTCCACGCCTTTTCCGTTCGTGAGCTCGCGGACCTGCTTGGCAGCTTCTGTTGTGCTCGAATTGACGACGTCGGTGGCGCCAAGGCGACGCGCCGTTTCGAGCTTGTCGTCGCGGACGTCGACCGCGATGATCTGCGAGGCCCCGAACGCTCGAGCCACTTGGATGATGGTCAGGCCTATTCCCCCAGCCGCCACCACTGCAACACGCTCGCCTCCCCGAAGGTCGGCGGCGTGCCTGACTGCCCCATAGGCCGTAAACACTGCGCAGCCGAGCACCGAGGAGTCTTCCAACGGTAAGCTGTCAGGGAGCGGAAATACGTCGGTGGCCGGAACCACCGAGTATTCGGCCATCCCAGCCATCGAGTACATCGCGATTGGAGATCCATCCTTCCGGTAAAGCCTTGTTGTGCCGTCGAACAGCGTTCCGCGCAGGCGGTTCATGTTGAAGAAGTTGTCGCAGAGGTCGTCGCGGCCCGCCGCGCAGGCCGGGCAGAAGCCGCAGGGCATCACGAAGGCCGATACGACCCGGGTACCGACCGGCGGTCCTGTCACTCCAGGACCGAGTGCGGCAACCGTCCCCGAGATCTCGTGGCCCATCACGGCTGGTGTTGGAAAGGCGACCTCCGCCTTCATGACGTGGAGATCGGTGTGGCACACGCCGCAGGCGCTCACCCGTACCAACACCTCGCCTGCCCGAGGCTCGGGGACCGGGATTTCCTCAATATGGAGACCCCCCGGGGCGGCATCAAGGATGGCGGCCGTCATCATCTGCATAAGCCCTTGAGTCTATCTAATCTTGCCGCCATCCCCTTCTCCTTCCGCTAGCCCTTCCCCCTTCCCACTTCCCCCTAGCCCCCTTCCCCCTAGTATGATCGCCCGTTCATGCATCCAGAGCTCCAGGAAGCCATTGCCCTCCACCAGGCGATCGTCGCCGAAGCTGGTAATGCCCTCGTTGGCTACGACACGGAAAAGGCCCTCGCGAACGTCGTCTTGTTGTCGGAAATCCCAACGACCTACGACAAGAACCAGAAGCGACAGGTCAACTCAGGAAACCTCCTGCTGCGTGGTGTTCCCGGCGTTGGCAAAACGTTCTTCGGCGTGATCCTGGCGGCCATCAGCAACGCGAAGTTCGCGCGCCTCCAAGGCCGCGCCGACTTACAACCGACAGAAATCGTCGGGTTCCAGATGATCAACCCTGCGACCGGCGAGCTCATGACCGAGTTCGGGCCACTGGCATCCGCTGAGGTAATTCTGCTCGACGAGATCAATCGCATTCCCCTCAAGTCGCAAAGCGCCTTCCTCGAGGGCCTCCAGGACCGCACCGTGACGGTCGGAAAGACCACGTACGAGTTACAGCCCTTCAGCTTCGCGATCGCGACCATGAACCCCGTCGAGCTGGGTCAAGGAACGTTCCCTCTGTCGGAAGCGGCGACAGACCGCTTCGCTATCATGGTGAACATCCCCTATCTGCCACCTGCGGAGGAGCAGAAGCTGGTGAGCTTCGATTTCAAGAGCGTCAGGCTTAAGCCTCTGATGTCGAAGGAACGCATCATCGAGCTTCGTGGTGCGATCACGCGTGAAGTCTTCCTGCACGAGACTCTGGCTAAGTACATCAGGCGGCTCGTTGGCGCCACCAGGCCATACAACGTCGAGACGGAGTGGCGCCATCGCTCGCCCTCAGAGCTTGTCGAAACGTGCGTAGATTTGGGCGCCTCGCCGCGCGCGACGATTTGCTGGGGTCGGCTGGTCAAGGTCTGGGCCCTTCTGCTGCAAGGGCGCTCGGAGGTGTATCCGGAAGACGTCCAGGCCCTGGCCAGGTACGTACTTCCGCACCGCGTGTGGTTGGGCCCGCATGCGGCGAGCCACGGGGTGTCCGTCGACATGGTGATCGACGACGTCATCGATCGGGTACCCGTGCCATGAGTGGATCGAAATCAAGGTTCACCTCCCAACGCGTGGACCCCAATGAATCCAACTCCCACACGGGAGGCCGCCCAACAGTGAGAGTTGGGAGTTCGGAGCAGTCGCTCGTCAATTTGCGCGAGATTGCCGAGATCGAGCTGTTCATCCTGAAGCGGATGAAGGAATTCACGCTTGGCGATCACGCCAGCGTGTTCAAGGGTCCCGGCTTCAACTTCGTCGGCGTCCGCGACTGGGCGCCAGGCGATCGCATGTCGACCATCGACTGGGCGCAATCGTCGCTCAACAACTTCAGCCCGATGGTCACGCGAGAGTTCGAGCAAGATAGCAACGCGACGATTGTCGCGGTGGCGGACGCCTCGCTGTCCACGCGTTGTGGTGCACACGGCGCCAGCATCGCTGCGGCCATCGCTCGGTCGGTGGCCGCGCTGGGCATGTCGGCAATGTTCTTTCAGGACATGTTCGGCCTTGTGACCTTCGACGATGGCTTTCAGCAGCTCGCCGTGGCCAGGCCACGCATCGGCCGATCGCACGTGATTTACTGCGTGGATTTGTACCAGCATAGGAAAACGGTTGAGGTGCCAGGCGGCCCCCGTGACGTGATCGTGGCGATCGAGAGCCAGTTGCGTAAAGCGTCTGTCGTACCGGTCATCTCCGACTTCCTTTTTCCTGAAGCCGGGCGCTTCGTGCGTGAGATGTCGCTGTTGAACGCCGTGCACGATGTCTTTCTCGTGATGGCCGACGTGCGCTTCGCGTACGAGCTTCCATCGGTATCGGACGGGTGGGTCGAAGTGTTCGATGTGGAAAGCGGTGGGACGCGCGTGCTCTCCCATCGAGAAGTGAAACGCCTCGCCGCTCGCGTCGGTGAGTGGCAGGACGACATTGGGCGTCAGGCGCGAGAGGCGGGCCTGGATGTCGTACGGGTGGGACTCGATCGATGGGCGATGGAGACGGCGCTCGTCGAGTTTACGGCTGAGCGGCGGCTCCGAAAGATATAGGCCATGCACACACACCGGCACGGACGTCACATTCCAGCACTCGTTCTCATCTCCGTTGGCGGGTTGCTAGCGTCAGCAGCTGCGGCGCAGTCGCCTGCGAGGCCAGCGTCGCCGGGCCGGTCTGGCGGGGCCCAGTCGACGCCGCGGCCTGCCACTCCCGTCCGGCCTGCCCCGGCCCAGGCTCCTCCAACCGCCGCGACGCCCGGCGAGGTGGCGTCGGACCCAATTCGGTGCTGGTGGAAGACCGATCGGACGGCGGTGACTGTCGGCGAGCGCTTCTCGCTCGTACTCACGTGCGGCGTCATCCAGGCGGGCCGCACCGCCGTCGTTCCCAACACGAGTCAGCTCGAAGGCGGAGCGATTCAGATCACACCGTTTGAAGTGGTGAGCGCCGTTCGTCGCGAGGACGTCGTCGTGCCGCCATGGCGATACCTTCAGTTCGAATACAGCGTTCGCGTGCTGAACGACGGGTTCTTTGGTCAAGACATCAATATTCCTGCGCTGACCGTGACCTACAACGTACAGGCGCCCGGCGGCGGCACACAGGGCCGCGACCAGACCTACGTTTTGCCAGCGTTGCCGATGCGCGTTCTGTCTCTCGTGCCGAAGAGCGCGACCGACATCAGGGACGCATCCGACCAGACCTTTGCGGCGGTCGAGTCCGGACGGTTCCGAGCGCTGGCGGCACGGGTCGCCGCATGGATCTCCCTGGCTTTTGCAGCGGCTTTCGCGCTGTTGGCTGGTCTCCGCCTCGCTGGCCGATTCCGCAAGCGAGACGCGGCAACGGTTCCGCCGATTTCCGCGACAACCCTTCTCGGCGGTTGTCTGCAGGCCCTTCAGACGCTCAAGTCAGATGTTGCCAACGGCGGATGGTCGGCCGAGTCGGCGCGGCGCGCGCTCACCGTGCTGCGTATCGCTGGTGCGAGCGCGCTCGGACGGCGGGTCACGCAAAGCGTGGTGGATCGGGCGACGGCCGAACGTGAAGGTCAGTTGGTCGTGCGGACCGGCTGGCTGCGTCGCGGCCGAGCCATGGTGTCGGCGCCGACCACATCTCCCACGATTACCTTGTCGCTGCAGAACGGGCACGCACCCGCCGCTCGCATGCGTGCGTCGTTGGTGCAGATCGGTGGATCGTTACACGCGCTCAACAACGCCGCCTACGGTCGCGGTGAGCCGGTTGATTCGTCAACGCTTGACGAAGCTCTCGGCGAGGGCATCGAGGCGATCCGACGGCTCAGGGCGTCTGCGCGTTGGCCGATGCGTACGATCGAAGGCGTCACGAGATCCATTTTTGGGATGTAAGGCATGGTAGAGGCGCGACAGTTGCCGTTCGCGCTCCGCGCGACGATAGACGAGTGGACGAGGACCCAGTGGGCCGACCTGCAGTTCCCCGAGGCCCGCACGGCCCTTCTCGTTTTCGTTGCCCTGTTGGCGGCGGCGCTCCTCGTGCTTCTGTTGAGGGCAGCGAGAGGCCGGCGTGCCGGCGGCACCCACCTCACGCTCCCCGCCGTGTTGCCCTTGATGCGCCGCTCGCACGTGTCGGCCCTGCGGTATCTGCCACTGCTTCTGTTCGCCCTGGGTCTCCCATTCTTCGCGATCGCCCTCGCCGATCCCCATACCGGGTTCTCGCGCGAGGAGGCGTCATACCCCGGGCGGCGCATCGCCATACTGGTCGACGGGTCGACCAGTATGGTTATGAGCTTCAAGACGGCCCAGATCAAGACGCAGGGGGAGTCGACGTTTTTCACCGCCGTCGCGGCGGCCGAGCTCTTCATCAAGCGGCGACAGGATGGGCCCTATCGCGATCTGGTCGCACTCATTCAGTTTGGCAACCAGGCGTACGTCGTCACGCCCTTCACGACCGACTACGACAACGTTCTGCTCAGCACCAAGCTGATTGGCGACCCGCGCGAATGGGGGCGTTTCAGCGATTGGGGTACGACCATCATCGAGGGCATCTATCAGGCCACGCAACTCTTTAAGGCGTTCGATTTCCTCAACGCCTCTGGCAACTTGATGATTGTTTTCACAGACGGCCGCGACTCGGAGTTGAACCGGCAGGGAGTACCCCTCGACAATCTCGTCGCCGAAGCGCGCGTTTGGAAGATTCCCGTTCACATGATTCGCACGGCGTACAACTCTCGTCTAGGTGACATCCCCCAGGACAAGATCTGGAAGGGCGCCGTGGAGCGGACGGGGGGACGCTTCTATGCTGCCTACGACGAAGAGTCGCTCAATCGTGCCCTGGTCGAGATCGATCGCCTGTCGCCCGGGCGCATCGAAGTGAGGGAGTACAGCGTTCAGCGCCCGCGCTTTTCGGGATTTGCATTGGCGGCCGTGGCGCTCTGGTTGTCGGCGCTGCTTCTGAAGCTGGGCTTCAGCGCGTTCAGGACGTTTCCGTAGGGTGGCTGGGTAGCTGGGTAGCTTGGGAGTTGGACAAGCATAGGTTGGGAGTTGGGAGTTTCTTATGAGAGGCATCGCAGGGTTTTTGATCGCCGCCGTCGTTCTTGCCGCGTTAGGCGGCGTCCTTCTGAGGGCCTCGCACATCGAGGGTGAGATCGCCGACGCGCGGCAGCACGTGGCGACCCTGAAGTACGAGGAGGCGCGGCAGAGTCTCGATCGCGCCGAACGATACCTGGACTACGGCCGCTGGATTCCTGGCATAGGAGGCGCGGCTCTCAAGGACGTTCGCGCACGAAAGGCCGCCGTCCAGTATTGGGAGCGACAGTACGATGCCTTGGTGCCCGCGCAGGGGGACCCAGTCGCTGCAGTTGAAGAGGGCAACCTCGATCTTCAACTGGTCGTGGCCAACGCGGCGTATCGGCAGGGACAGGCCAAGCTGCCAGGCGACCGGCAGGCCCTGCAACAGACTCTCGAGGAGGCCGTTTCCGGATTCCTCACGGTGCTCAAGAACAGCACCGGGAACGAGAACGCCGCATACAACTACGAGTACCTCGTGCGACTTCGCGACGAGGCGGCACGTGGCCATAGGCCGCCGCCACAAGAAGAGAAGCAAGACGGCGACCTCGGCGAGAGCGGCGCGCCTTCCGAGGCGACTAGCCAGAAGGGATTCGAGATCTACATCCCACTCGAAGGCGATGAGCGGCCTCAAGGCGGCGACGCGGGGAAGGCGACGACGAAGGATCGGAAGGGGTAAGACGTGTTCGCGGCAATGTTCCCGAAGGTTGCGCTCGACACGGTTCGGTTTGCCGAAGCCGCCTACTTGTGGCTGCTCGTCGTGCCTGTGGCGTTGGCCGTCCTCTGGGCGTGGCGCTTCGTTCGCCGCCGTGGCGACATCCAGAAGCTCAGATCCGCTCGAGTGCTGCCTCTTCGTGAACGCTACACACTGGCCGGCGACCTCGCGTTCTGGCTTTGTGCGCTCGTCGCCGCGAGCCTGTGCATCGTTGCGCTCGCCCGGCCAGAAGCCCGTATTACAGCCGTCCGCCAGGGCAGCGCCGATATCGTCATCCTGCAGGATGCGTCGGCGTCGATGTACGTGTCAGACGTGAGGCCCGATCGCTGGAGACGGTCCATCTCGTTTCTCAGGACATTCGCCGAGTCGCTCAGCTGGCACGGTGATCGCGTGGCGCTTGCTCTGTTCGCACAGCTTGCGGCGCCGCAGGTCAGGTTGACCAGGGATCCGAATTCGCTGTTCTTCTTCATCGACCACCTCGGGGAACACTCTCCGTTTCCGCTGGAGAACGCGACGACTTGGGACACCAACATCGAGGAGGGGATACGCTGGGGCCTCCGGCTCGTCGAGAAGGACGAAGAACTGTTTGGTAGCAGCGGGAACCCGAAGGCGTTCGTCGTGATCTCCGACGGTCAAGCGTGGAGCGGCAAGGTGGCCACCGTGCTGCAGTCGGCAAAGGCCCGGAACATTCCCGTTCACGTGGTTGGCGTTGGCACAACGGTCGGCGGGATGATTCCCGAGCCAGTCGGCCCAGACGGCACGAGGCCCTCGTCCACAATTCGATCGATTCTCGACCGCCAATCGCTGCTCCAGATTGCGGTGACGGGTGGTGGCGAGTACTTCGAGATCGGGGATGAGGCCGACCAAACCGTGGCGTTTCGAATCGTCAACAGGCTGAGGAGCAGGGCAGACACCTCAGAGGCTGTCGAAAGCGTCGAAGAGCTTCACCGCTTCCTCTTGATGGGCGCAGCGGTCATGTTGTGCCTTGGCGCTCTGCTGTTGCGCAAACCGGTCGAGCTCACTTGGCATGCGGCGGCGACTCTCGCCGCTGTATTGCTGCTGGCCAGCCTCATTTAACGAGGCGTTTAGTCGAGCCAGGTCTCTAAGCTCGAGTCGCCACTGCGGTCGAGCTACCGAGTGCGATCTTTCTTTCTTCCGCGTCCGCAATCACTACACACTTGTTCAGAGAAATGAACATATACAGGCTCGATCGCTGGCACTCGGGTTGCTGCAGTGTGCAGTTGAGGCCGTCGTTTCGCCTCCCCTCAATCGGGATGATGTCGAATGATGGAACCACTCGCCGCCGTGTGGCCCGCCCTCGTTGGTCGCCTTCACCGCAGCGATGCGATCGCGGTTGCAACAGACTTCGATGGCACTCTGGTGCCATTGATGGACAGGCCCGATAGCGTAAAGGTCCCCGAACGCGCCTGCGCACTTTTGCACCGGTTGGCCGCGCGACGCCGCACGTCCCTGGCGATCGTGAGTGGCCGGTCATTTCTCGACCTCGCTACTCAGGTGCCTATCCCGAACGCCGTACTCATAGGCAATCACGGCTTGGAGATCCGCGTCCCAGGACAGTTGCTGGCACGGGGCTACGACGAGACGGATCTCGGCATCACCCACACCGCACTCGTCCTCCTCAAGGAGCGTTTGAACGCCATCGCTGGGGTGCACGTCGAGGATAAGGGGCCGGTGGTGGCCGTTCACTACCGGCAGGTTCCCGAGATCGCCATACCGCGCTTACTCGAGATCGTGCGCGCAGTGGCCGATCAGCTTGGTCCGTCGATCCGCGTTGTCGAGGAGCGCCGTGTCTTCGAATTCTGTCCTGCACGGGTGAGCGGCAAGAGTTCGGCCTTATTGAGCGCCTGGGCGGAGTTTGGGGTTCCAGCCAGCGCAACGTGCCTGTACTTCGGTGACGACATCACCGACGAGGACGTCTTCAGAGCTCTTCCTGCCGACGCCGTGACGGTGCACGTCGGCGCCGGTGGCGATCCGAGCGCCGCGCGCTACGTCGTCGACACACCAGGCCGGGTGCTCGACGCGCTCGAACAGCTCGACGATGTCATTGCCGCACGGGTCGATCAGGTCGTTCGCGCTGGGTAGGCGGCCGTAGACTACTTCACGTCGAGTAGCTCAACGTCGAAGATCAGCGTGGCGTTGGGTGGAATCAGCCCCCGGCGCCCCGGGCGCCATAGCCATATTCGGATGGGATCGTCAGCGTCCGCTGCCCACCGACTTTCATCCCGGCGACACCTTCGTCCCAGCCGCGAATCACTTCGCCCGCGCCAAGCCGGAAGGTAAAGGGTTCGTTTCGGTCCCGCGAACTGTCGAACTTGGTGCCTTTGTGACCCTCCCGTGCTGCTTCGTAGAGCCAGCCGGTGTAGTGCACCGTCACTTGGCGTCCCGCCCCGGCTTCATTCCCCGTGCCCACGCGCTCGTCAGTCTTCATGAGTTCCGTCATGTTCGACCCCGAGGTGCACCCTATGCAGGCAGCCACCACCGCGAGCACTACAAAGGCGCGGCACCATCGCACCCTCGCACCGTCGAGCGCACCCTCGTACTCTCGAAGAGTCATCATTGTCGCCCCAATTTTCCGCCACTGAATTATACGTGTCATTCCCTTGAGGCCGAGGCGAGTGCACACTGACCCTTCACGCCTTTCAGGAGGAATCACGTGGCCATTCGCCGAGGTGCCGGTCTGGTCTTCACCCTCATCGGTCTCGCCGTGCTCGTGTCCATCGCGGGCACGCTCTTCATGTATTTGGCGATGTCGCGCGGACCGTCAGTGCCGGCCTCTGCCACGCTCGTCCTCCGGCCGGGCGGCCAGCTGAACGAGATGGTCCCCGACGATGTACTCGGGCAACTCGTGGGGCGCGAGACCAGCACTGTTCGCGAGCTCGTAGACAGTCTGCGTACGGCGAAGGGCGACCCGCGAATCACGAGCGTGTTGCTCGTCCCGTCGTCGCTCGAGTCGCCGTATTGGGCCAAGCTGCAGGAACTGCGTGACGCGGTTCTCGACTTCCGCAAGTCGGGAAAAACCGTCACGGCCTTTCTCGAGTACGGCGGTGACCGGGAGTACTACTTGGCCAGCGCTGCCGACCGCATCTTTCTGCTGCCCTCGAGCCCACTCGACCTGACCGGAGTAGCTTCGTTTGAGATTTTTCTGCGCGGTGTATTCGACAAGATTGGGGCTCAACCCGATTTTCTGCACATTGGCGACTACAAGACAGCGACAAACCAGCTCATGGAAACGAAGCTGACACCCGCGCATCGCGAGATGGCCGAGTCGCTGAATCGCGATATGTACGAGCAGCTGGTAAAGGGAATTGCGGAGTCGCGGAAGAAGAGCGTCGGCGAAGTCCGTGCTTTGCTCGACGAAGGGCCATTCGTGCCTCAGGAGGCACTCCGCAAGGGGCTCGTGGACGAACTCGCTTACGAGGACCAGCTCGACGACCGTGTTCCCGCGCTTCGCGGCAGCTCGGAGAACGGCCGACGGGTCGAGGGCGCCAACTACCAGCGCGTTCGGTCGAGCGCAATTGGCCGCCGGCGATCCCGCATTGCGGTGGTCTATGCCGTCGGCACCATCGTCTCGGGAAAGAGTAGGTATGACGCCACGAACGGCGCGCTCGTGGGCTCAGAGACCATCGTCGAGCAACTTCGCCGCGTCCGAGAGGACGATTCCATCAAAGCGATCGTCTTGCGCATCGACAGCCCCGGCGGATCGTCAGTGGCCTCGGATGTGATTTGGCGTGAGCTGATGCTCACGCGAGATGACGATCCTTCGCGGCCGCTTATCGTCTCGATGTCGGACCTTGCGGCGTCGGGAGGCTACTACATCGCGATGCCCGGCCAAGTCATCGTGGCCCAACCCGGCACGCTCACCGGATCGATCGGCATCTACTCGGGCAAGATCGCGTTCGGCGGCACGCTGGCCAAGATCGGTGTGACCAGCGAAACCATCAAGTCTGGCGCAAACGCCGATATCTACTCCCCATTTGCACCATTTACGCCTGGTCAGCGCACAAAAGTCCACGCGTTCATGCAGGGCTTCTATGACGGTTTCGTCGAGAAAGCCGCGGAATCCAGGAAGACGACCCCCGAACGCATCGATGCGGTGGCGCAGGGCCGAGTGTGGACTGGCGCACAGGCGCGCGAGAAAGGACTCGTCGACATGCTGGGTGGTCTCGAGGTGGCCGTCAACGTTGCGAAGGAGCGCGCACGCATTCCCGCCAACGAGGACGTCGACCTCGTCGTGTACCCACCACGACGCAATTTCTTCGAAGCGTTCTCTGAAACCTTCAGCGGCACTAGCCGAGCGAGCTTGTGGAGCCTACTCGGAGGAGGACCTGAGACGCAGGCGATTGCCGCTCTGACCGCTCCGGCTCGGCTCTTTCGACGCGGCGAGCCTCTGGCGTTGATGCCATTTAGCTTCGTGCGATAGGGCTTAGGGCTTAGGGCTCAGGGCTCAGGGCTCAGGGCTTAAGCCGGCTTGAGCCATAAGCCTTAAGTCCTAAGCCTTAAGTCCTAAGCCTACATCTGCCGTGAGCCCTTACAACTGCTGTGCGTTGGTGATCCGCCTGAGGACATCTGGCCGCACGTCGATCTTTAGGCGCTCCTTCACTTTCGACATGTAGGCCGAAAAGAACCTTCCACGACGCTCGTTGAGCAGTTCCGCGCGGAACGCGTCTCTCGCCTTCTGCAGTTCATCAGGCGTTACGTCGTCACGTTCTGCGACTCGCACGATGACCGTGCCGTCGCTCGTCGCGATCGGATCGCTGACGCCGCCCACCGGCAAGCTGAACGCCACCCGATCGACCTCAGGACTGACGCCGATGTCGGGAAGTGCCGCGGTCCGAGCCACCAGTTCTGTGTCCTTCGCTTCGAAGCCCTGCGACTTGGCCGCGGCGGCGAAGTTGCTCGCAGACTTCAACCCGGACACGATCTGCGCGGCGCGCTGCCGACTCAGCTCGGCGGCGCGTGAGCGAATCGCGTCCTCGCGCACGCGATCCTTCACCTCGTCCAGTTGAGGCACATATGGATCCTTCTTGCCCGAGACGGTCAGGAACACCTGGCCACGTGGTGAGGCGATGGCGTCGCTCACCTGGTTATCGCCCAAGCTGAAGGCCGCGGCGGCCACCTGCGGAGCGGCACCCAGGCCGGGGACAGGGTCCTCACGCTGGAACAGACCCGACTCCTGCACCATGACGCCGAGCTCGCCGGCCGCTTCTTCGAGATCCCCTGGATTGTTGATGCGACCCTCGAGCTGCCGTGCCCGCTCCGCGAGCTGCAGATCCGTCTGCTGCCACGCAAGCTGGTCTTGAATCTGCGCACGCACTTCGTCCAGTGTGCGGGTTACCGCCGACTTTTTGTCCACGACCCGGATGATGTGGAACCCGAACTGCGACTTGACAAGGTCGCTCGTCTGACCGGGCGCCATGGCGAATGCCGCGGTCTCGAATTCCGGAACCATCCGGCCCCGACCGAAATAGTCGAGATCTCCGCCGTTAGCCTTCGACCCTTCGTCTTCAGACACTTTCTTCGCAAGCGCCGCGAAGTCCGCCCCACCCTTGACCTGCGCGAGGATGGCCTCGGCCTGCTTTCGCACCGCGGCCTCGTCTTTGCCCTCCGTCTTCAGCAAGATGTGACTCGCGCGAATCTGTTCGGGCGTCTGGTACTGCTGGATGTTGTCGTTGTAGAAGCGCTGGACGTCGTTCGGGGGCACGACCACTTTCTGTCGCGCCTGGTCCCGATCGAGCAGGAGATACTTGATCGAGCGACGCTCACCCATGCGGTATTCCGCCTTGTGGGACTCGAAGTAGGAGGCGACGTCCGGGTCCGCAACGGTGACCTTGTCGCGGAAACCATTGGCGTTCAGCGTCACCAGCTGCAGCTTGACCTTCTCGTTGCGCTGGCGGTATTCGCGTTCGAGTTCCGCGTCCGACACTGACATCCAGTCGGTCAGCGTCGATCGCAGCTTGTCGACGATCATGCTGCGCCGCAAGCTTTCTTCAAACGTCGCCTTCGTCATCGGCGGCCGCTGGCTTCGAAGGAGCTGTTCGTAACGAGCCTCACCGATGAATCGACCGTTTTCTTGCAGCCCCGGGATCGCGAAGATCTGCTCGGCAAGTTCCTCGTCGCTGACACGAATGCCGTTGCGCTCCGCTTCTTCCAGCGAAACCTGCTCGTCGATCATCTGCGTAAGGATCTGCTGGTCTACTCCAAGCTGGCGCAGAAGCTGGTCGCTGATACTGCCGCCGAACTGGGTCCGATACGCTTGAATCTGGTTGAGATACCGCTGCTGGAACTCACCAGCAGTAATCTGGCGGCCATTGACATCGGCGAGCACCTCGCGTGGTGTGGCGCCTGCTGCGGTGGTGTCCTGCCGCAGGAAATCTGGAATGTAAAACACGATAAACGCCAACACGACGAGCGCGAGGCTCCATTTGAGCCAGCCCTTGTGCCGACGCATCCGGTCGAGCATGGTCATGGAATTTGATCCCTCAAACTGCTAAACACTCAATCCTACGACATCAAAATCATACTGCGGCAAGTATTTAGACCGCGTCGGGCATCCCATGGTCGCCTGGGGGACGGTGATCGAGAATCCGCAGGGCACGAAGCCAAAAGCCTAGAGCCATGTTATATTTAACGTGTCTCAAGGACTAGCGGCACGCCGCCGCGACGCATGTGCCATCACGACCGCCTCACAAAGCGGTGAGATCGCTCTCCTCAAAAGCCGACGCACCCCGGATCGTTCGCGGTGCCCGTCGGCCAGACTTTTCCGCACGCCTGAAGAGCCGTGTCAGAACCCTCCGAGCCCGCGTGGATCGTCGCGAGGCCCTCATCGAAGCGGTTCGTGAGTCCAACTCCAACCTCGAGCCGCGCGCTGTAGCCGAGTGGCTGGTTCGCGAAGCGAACACGTGGATCGTGGCTCCGTGTTGGGCCGTCATCGGGCGCGACGCGAGCGATCAGTTCGCGATCCTTGCCGATTCAGGCCTGACACCTGGTATCCGCCCAGCCGTATGGTCGGCTGCTGACTGGGTGATGCAGCATGGTTCGGAGCTCTTTGCCGCGGACCTTGCGAAAGACACCCGAGGGACGTCGGGTCCCGGCGGCACAGTGGTCGCGTTCCCGCTCGTGTGCCGGAATCGTACAGTTGGAGCGCTCGTAGGGCTTGACCCCGTGCCATCCGCTGTGGTGCCGAGGATTGGCGCATCTTTGTTGATGGCGCTTCGCGCTCTCCTAGAGCCACCAGCCATCGCTCTCGAGAACGCGGTCGCGCTGCATCGCGCTGAAGCGCTGTCCGTCACCGACGATCTGACCCTGCTGTACAACTCGCGCTATCTGAACCAAGTGCTCAAACGTGAAACCAAACGAGCGATACGAAGCAATCGACCTCTTTCGCTGCTGTTTCTCGACTTGGACGGCTTCAAGCAGGTCAACGATAGCCACGGGCATCAAGCGGGCAGCAAGACGCTCGTCGAGGCCGCCGTCGTCATCCAATCCTGCGCGCGTGAAACCGACGTGGTGGCCAGGTTCGGGGGCGACGAGTTTTCCTTGATCCTGCCCGACACAGGCCCGGAGGGGGCGTTGGCTGTCGCTTTGCGCATTCAAGAGCGCCTGCGGGCAGCCCGATTCCTCGAATCGGACGGACTGTCCGTCCGCCTCACAGCCTCAATTGGGGTGGCAACCCTGCCGGAAGCCGCCGAATCGGCCGAAGAACTACTACGAGCGGCCGATATAGCCATGTACAAGGTCAAAGCGGCAGGCAAGGACGGGTATCACGTTGCGTAGGAGCAGTTAAACGTTGCCACTTGGTTCCTTTTTCTCCCTGTTTTCAAGCGATCTCGCCATAGACCTCGGAACCGCCAACACGTGCGTGTACGCCCGCGGGAAGGGCATCGTCGTCAACGAACCGTCGATTGTGGCCATTAACAAGGTCAACGGACGCGTTGAGGCGGTTGGCCGGGATGCCAAGGAAATGCTCGGTCGTACGCCCGGCAACATCGTCGCCATCAAGCCAATGAAGGACGGTGTCATCGCCGACTTCGAGGTGACCGAGAAGATGCTGACGTACTTCATCAAGAAGGCCCACAACCGCAATGTGTGGGTGCGTCCGCGCATCGTGATCGGCGTCCCGTCGGAGATCACGCAAGTGGAGAAGCGCGCCGTCAAAGACAGCGCGTATCGTGCGAAGGCCAGCGAAGTTCATCTCGTTGAAGAAGCGATGGCCGCCGCGATTGGTGCCGGCATGCCGATTACCGAGCCCTCGGGAAACATGATTGTGGACATCGGAGGCGGCACCACCGACATCGCCGTCATCTCGCTCGCCGGCATCGTCTACAGCAAGGCTGTCCGGGTTGCCGGGAACGAGATGGACGAGGCCATCATCCAGTACATCAAGAAGACGTACAACCTGCTCATCGGCGAGCGCACCGCCGAGCAGATCAAAATGGAGATCGGCTCTGCCTTCCCGCTCGAAGAAAAAATGACGATGGAGATCAAGGGTCGGCACTTGATCGAAGGGGTGCCGAAGACGATCACCATCTCGGATCAGGAGATTCGCGAGGCATTGGCGGAAACCGTTAACGTCATTGTGGATGCCGTGCGCGTGGCGCTGGAACGTACGCCGCCGGAACTGTCGGCGGACATCGTTGACCGGGGGATCGTGTTGACCGGCGGCGGCGCGCTGCTCAAGAACCTCGACAAGCGGTTGCGCGAAGAGACGGGATTGCCATTGGCGATGGCTGAGGATCCGCTGTCGTCGGTTGTGCTCGGCGCAGGAAAGATGCTGTCGGACTTCAATCTGTTGAGAAAGATTTCGATCGATTAGTAGGCAGTAGGCAGTAAGCAGTAGGCAGACGCGGCATGGGAAGAATCCATTTCGGATTGCCTAGCGACCTTACCGCCTACTGTGAACCGCCTACTGCCCACTGATATGGCGATCCTCGACATCAGACTGCGCACCGGCTGGTTGCTCATAGCGGTCGCTGTGGCCCACTTCCTCCTGATTTCAGCCCAGGTCAACACGAAGCGCGGGGTTCCTTTGCTGGAGGAAGCCGTGTTTGGGGTCTTCGCCGAGGTTCAACGTGCCGCCACAGGGGGCATCGGCGGTGTCAGATCGTCTTGGGACCACTACATCGCGCTTCAACAGACCCTCACAGAGAACGAGGAGCTTCGACGGGAGGTCGCTCAGCTGCAAATCAACCTTCAACAAGAACGTGCGGTGGCGAAGCAGTCAGAAACGTTGCAGAAGCTTCTCGACCTTCGCACCGCGACGAAGTTGAAAACGACAGGGGCGGGTGTGATCGCGGCCGGAGCGGACGCCTACTTTCGGACCATGACAATCGATAAAGGCAGCGGGGACGGGCTCAAGACCGACATGGCGGTGATCGCGCCTGCGGGAGTGGTTGGACGGGTCATCATGCCAACCCCGAGAGCCGCGAAGGTTCAGCTGCTCATCGATCGGAACGCCGCCGCCGCCGCCCTCGTTGAACGTTCCAGGGCTCAGGGCGTGGTGGTGGGGACTGGAAATGACCGGCTCGCCATGGAATATGTGGCCGGTACGGCTAACCTCGTGGTTGGGGACCTGGTCGTGACATCGGGGATGGACGGCATTTACCCTAAGGGGTTGGTCATCGGTCAGATAGAATCGATCCAGAGGACCGCCGGCGAATTCAAGGACGTGGTCATCCGACCGGCGGTGGATTTTTCGGCGCTCGAGGACGTGCTGGTGGTGTTGACGCCTCCACCGGCCAGGGAGCCCGGGGTACCTCAGTGAAGATCGCCGGAGTCCTGGTGGCGATCGCGCTCGCGCTCGCGCTGCAAACTACCCTGGCGCGGTTCGTCGTCGGTGGAACTGCCGCGATCGACCTGGTGCTTGTCGCTGTGGTGTACTTGGCACTGACCACGGGACCCGTGAGCGGAATGCTCGCAGGCAGCGTCGCCGGGCTGATTCAGGATTCGCTCTCGAGCGGTGTGGTCGGCATGGGCGGGCTGGCAAAGGCGATCGTGGGGTTTCTGGTTGGCGCGATCGGCCAACAATTCATCGTGACGGCAGCGCTGCCGCGTATGGTGATGTTTCTGGCAGCTACGGCGGTGCATGCGTTGTTGTTCATGGGCCTGTATGTGCTGCTCGGGCTGAGGACGTTTCCCTCGCCGTGGGCGGCGGTTGTCAGCCAGGCGGTTGGCAACATGATCGTCGGGATGATTGCGTTCACGATTACCGAACGGCTCCCGGGCGCAATGGAGCGGCGCAGGGCAGGACGGTGAAAGTTTCAACTTGCGACTTGCGACTTGTCACTTGTGAGATCAGGTTATGGCTGTAGCAGAAGATCGTCGACGCGTGATGATGCGTTTGCTGGTATTGCAGGTGGCCGCGGTCGCCGTGTTTGCCGCGTTGGCGATCGGTTTCTGGTTCTTGCAGGTCGCTCAGCACGCGCGATTCCAGGAGATGGCCGAGAACAACCACCAGCGGACCCTGGCCTTGCGCGCGCCACGCGGCGTGCTGTTCGATCGCAACGGCGCTGTGCTGGTCGAGAATCGCAACTCCTACACGATCTCGATCCTTCGCGAACACACTCGTGATCTCCCTCGCACGATTCAAATGCTCTCAGCCGTCGCGGGGCTCGATCCGAAGCAAGTCAAGCAAATCGTCGATCGTCACCGGGGCGAGCCGAGCTACCGGCCGATCGTAATAGTCGAGGATGCGTCGCTGGCCCAGGTCGCGGCCATCAAAGCCAGGCGGCTCGATTTCGAGCTGCCAGACGTGGTCGTTGAGGAGGTTCCGACACGACGGTATCCCGAGGCGCTTGCCGCCCACCTCTTCGGCTACGTTGGTGAGGCGAACGATAACCAGGTCGGCCAGGGCGTCACCCAAGGGTCGATCATCGGCCAGTCAGGGATCGAGAAGGTCTACAACGATCTGCTGATGGGCCGAGATGGGGCCAAGCGCGTCGTCGTCAACAGCATGGGGCGTGAGATGAGCACGCTCGACGAAGAGCCGCCGACCGAAGGGAAGCGCCTGCAGCTCACGATTGACTACGACGTGCAGCGGGCGGTCGAAGACGGCTTCAGAGCGCTCGAGGCCGACAAGATTGCCACGGCGGGCGCGGCGGTGATCCTGGATCCGAATACCGGTGAAGTACTGGCGTTCGCCAGCGAGCCGGCGTATGACCCAAATTCGTTCGCCGCCGGCATCGACCGCGTGACGTGGGCGTCACTCAACACCGATGAGCAGCGGCCCTTGAACAACCGCGCGATTCAAGGACGGTACTCGCCCGGCTCCACTTTCAAGATGGCGGTTGCCCTTGCCGCGCTCGAAGAGGGCGTCATCACGCCTGATTTCAAAGTGCATTGCAGCGGCCACGCGACGTTCTTCGGCCGCTCGTTCCAGTGCTGGAAGAAGGGCGGGCATGGCACCGTCGATCTGCGCCACGCAATCGAGCAGTCGTGCAACGTGTTCTTTTACACCGTCGGCAACATGGTCGGTGTCGACAAGATCAACAAGTGGGCGACGCTGCTGGGCATCGGCGCCAAGAGCAATATCGATCTCCCGAACGAAGTCGTGGGCCTCGTTCCCTCCACGGAATGGAAGCGGCAAAAGCTGAACGAGAAGTGGTATGCCGGTGAGACGATCTCAGTGTCGATCGGTCAGGGCCAGGTGTCGGTGACTCCGGTTTCGATGGCCGTCTATATGGCGACGCTCGCCAACGGCGGCACACGCGTCACGCCGCACCTGCTCAAGGCGGTTGACGAGGGGAATGGTTGGAAGTCGATTCCAGCGCCACCGCCGCAATCGAAGGTTGAAATCGACCCGGAGAAGCTGCAGGCCATCAAGGACGGCTTGTGGATGGTGGTGAACGGCGCCGGCACCGGACACAACGCGCAGATCAAAGGATACGACGTCTCTGGCAAGACAGGAACGGCCCAGGCGATTTCGCTCGAAGGGGGCAGAGCCGCCCGCGGCAAGACGAACAGGAACCTCAATGACCACGGCTGGTTCGTGTTCTTTGCGCCGAGGGATCATCCGCAGATTGCCGGCGTCGTGTTCGCCGAGCATGGTCTGCATGGCTCCAATGCCGCAATCGTCGCTCGGCACGTGATGGACGTGTTCTTCGCGAAGAAGGAAGGGCGGCCGCTGCCGGCACTGCCGCAGAAAGGCCCCGTCGCGCCAGACGTGACGGATCCGGATTCGCCGCCGCCTCCGGTGGAGGTTGTCGCGGCGCGGCCCCTGAACAATGGGGCGACGGCGAACTAGGAGATTGGGAGTCAACGAAGGCTAATGATCGAGCGCCGGCTGTACTTCCACATCGACTGGGCGATGCTTGCCGCCGTGCTGGCTCTGTGCATGATCGGCCTCGCGCAGATCTACAGTGCCACAGGCGGGCCGACGAGCATCTACTACACCCAAATCTACGGCATCACCCTCGGATTGGTAGCACTCGCAGTTTGTCTCAGCATCGACTACCGCACTCTCGCGGACAAATCACATTTCTTCTACCTCGGGATCGTCGCGCTGCTCCTCTTCGTGTTGTTCTTCGGTGCCGTTCGTGGCGGCTCGCGGCGCTGGATCGACCTTGGTTCGTTCAATCTCCAACCGTCGGAGTTCGCCAAAGCAACGGTCGCGCTCGTATTGGCGAAGTTGTTTGGCGAAAGCCGCAAGAGCGGCATGGCGCGGGGCGACTTGTTGATCGCGGGCGCGATCACGGCGGTCCCCTTGATGGCCATTGCGCGTCAGCCTGATCTCGGCACGGCGTTCACGCTCCTGCCGGTGCTGTTTGCGACGGCTTATGTCGGCGGCATGCCGATGCGGATTTTCGGTATCTTGGCTGTAGTGGGCGTGCTGGTGACGCCTATCGCGTGGAAATTTGCGCTTCAGGACTATCAGAAGGAGCGCATCTCGACGTTTCTGGATCCTAGTCAGGACGCCAGGGGCGCCGGGTATCAGCAGATTCAGGCCCGTATTACGGTTGGATCCGGCGGGCTCTGGGGAAAAGGGTTCGCGAAGGGAACGCAGGGCCAGCTGCGCTTCCTTCCTGTGGCACACAATGACTTCATCTTCTCGGTGCTTGCCGAGGAACACGGGTTTGCCGGCGTCGTGGTGGCGCTGGGGCTGTATCTGTTCGTGATTTTGCGTGCGCTCGAGGCGGCGTCATTGGCAAAAGACCGTCTCGGCTCGTTCCTGGTGCTTGGAGTGCTGGCCAGCTTCACGTTCCAGGTGGTTTACAACATCACTATGTCGGCCGGCTTGGCGCCGGTCAAAGGTCTGACGCTCCCGCTGATGAGTTACGGCGGCTCCTCCATGATTGCCACGCTGGCGGGGTTCGGCCTGATCCTCAACGTGCGGATGCGTCGATTCACTAATTAGTCGGACGCGGCGGCTGAAGCCGCCGCGCTACAGTCACCTGTAGAGCGCAGGCTTCAGCCTGCGCGGCCCCTATGACGGGTTTCGAGATGCCGTTCACCGTTGCCACACTCGTCCTGCGCCATCTGATGGCGATGTTCCTGCCGCCAGCGGCGGCGCAGGAATCCGGCAGCGTGCGCGCGCAGCTACGGAGACCCGTTCGGAGAAACGGGCATGACCAAGGAGATGATCATCTCCTCGAGCGCCCACGAAACACGGGTCGCGATCCTCGAGGAAGATCAGGTCGCCGAAATATTCATCGAACGCGAGCGTCATCGCGGCGTTGTCGGCAATCTGTACAAGGGCCGGGTATCCAAGGTGCTACCCGGCATGCAGTCGGCGTTTGTTGACCTAGGCCTCGAACGGGATGGGTTCTTGTACGTGTCGGACGTCATCGCGACGTTCGAGGAGTTCGATCGCCTCGAGACCGACGAGGACGATTCCAGCGACGCTCCGGGAACCACCGGAGGCGCATCGGCGCGACAGGCCCCCGCGTTGGCAGGAAATCAGCCGGCGGCGCCATCAGGGCAGGCGCCGGCCGCCGGCAACGGTGGGGCGGGCCCTTCGAAGTACCCGCACGGCGCCCACCAGCGTGCGAATGGCGGGCGGCGCGACCGAGAGAAGGGTCCAGAGGCGAAGATCGAAGACCTGCTGAAAGAAGGGCAGGAAATCATCGTCCAGGTGGCCAAGGAGCCGCTGGGGACCAAGGGCGCGCGGCTCACATCGCACGCCACCATGCCCGGACGCTTCCTCGTCTTCATGCCGACGGTCGACCACGTCGGCGTCTCGCGAAAGATCGACTCGCGCGAAGAGCGCAGCCGGCTGCGCGGCATCGTGCGTGAGTTTCGCGAACAACACGGATTCACCGGCGGCGTGATTATTCGTACCGCGGCGGGTGGTCGGCCCAAAGACGACATCGTCTCGGACCTGAGCTATTTCCACAATATCTGGACCGACGTTCGGCAGAAGGCAGAGACATCACGCGCGCCCGCCGTGGTCTTCCGCGAGCAAAGCCTCGTGGCGAAGCTGCTGCGAGACCTTCTCACCGAGGAGTTCTCTGCCATTCGCATCGACAACGAGCAGGAGTACCGGCGCGTGCTGGAGCTCGTCGAGCGCATCATGCCGTCGCTTGCGCCGAAGGTGAAGTTGTACGAGAAGCCGTATCCGATCTTCGAGGAATACGGCGTTCAGACGGAGATCGACAAGGCGCTTCGCAGCAAGGTCTGGCTCAAGTCCGGAGGCTCCATCGTCGTAAATCAGACTGAGGCGCTCGTCGCGATCGACGTCAACACGGGACGCTACGTCGGAAAGAAAACCGCAGGACGGCTCGAGGACACGATCCTGAAGACGAACCTCGAGGCGGTGAAGGAGATTGTGCGCCAGATCCGGTTGCGCGACCTGGGCGGCATCATCGTGCTCGACTTCATCGACATGGAGGAGAAGAAGAACCGCCAGAAAGTCTTTCAGACGGTGGAGCAGGAGCTCCGCAAGGATCGAGCGCCGTCGAAGGCGCTCCAGGTCTCCGACTTCGGTCTGGTGATCATCACCCGAAAACGTGTGAAGCAGAGCCTCGAGCGGGTGCTGACGGAGCCGTGCCCGTACTGTGCCGGAAGCGCCGTGATCAAGTCGAGCTCCACGATCTGCTACGAAATCCTGGCCGAGGTTCGAAAGATCAGCGCTGACCTGAACGGTCAAAGCCTCGTGCTGCGGGTCAATCCTGACATCGCGCGCGCCTTGCGCGATGAAGAGCGCGCGGTGTTCAAAGACTTGAAGCAGTCACTCGGCCGCGAAGTCGCCATTCGATCCGATGCGCAACTGCATCACGAGCAGTTCGATCTGATGGCCGTTGGCTAGCCGGTGCTGGTAGACGGTAGCTGGTAGACGGTAGCTGGTGGCTTGGGCGGGTCTTGTTCTCGGGACCCGCCGTTTCTCTTTATGATCCGCCTACGAGCTACGAGCTAGATCAGAAGTATCGCTTGTACCCGAAGGTGAGGGTCAGGCCCGTCGCATCTGGCGACAACACCCCAATCGGGTCCGAGACGATGTCCCAGCGCAGTTCGGCCTTGATGCTGGACTCGTCGTTCAACAGATACTCCGTGCCGCCGCCCAGATTGATGCCGCCTCGCGTCTCGCCGGGAGGATCCGTGGCTCCGTCGAAGTGCAGGCGCACGAAGTAGAACCCCGCTCCGACCGTGGCGAACGGCCGAAAATCACCGTATTTCCAATTGTAGGCGCCGTTAAAGAGGAGTTTTACTTGACGGAAGTGATCTTCGGTTCGACCTGTGAGTCCAGGGCTCGCAAAGCCGAGCAAGCCTCGAAAGCTGATTCGCGGCGTGAAGTAGTACTCGCCGTAGCCATCGAACGTAATCGTGTTCTCGAAGACGGAATCTGGGAATAACACGCCCAGATCAAAGCCATATCCCATTACTCCTTTGGCGGGTGTTTCTGTTTGTGCCGCAGCTGACGAGGTTGAGAGTATTGCGAGGAGCGTGGCGACAGAGAGCAGGCGAATGAGTCGTGACATGTCCCTCAGATTAACATCGCTCTTTGGTAGTTGGTAGTTAGTAGTTGGTAGCTCGTAGCTCATCGCACTCAATCGTGCTACCAGCTACTGAGCAACCGGCTGCCTACCAGAGCGCTAACGCTTGACTATCGTGATATCGCCGTTGAAGGATCGGAGAAGAAGGCTGGCGCCGCCGTCCCCGAACGAGCCTCGAATCAAACGCGCGCCGCGGCCGCCTCCGCTCCCTCCACTCCTGCTTCCCAGTGTCAACGCAAAGTCTGATCTCACGTCCCCAGTCAAGGTGCCCGCTTCGACGTCGAATCCGTTGTTATTGCTGGGCGTAACGCGGATGTCACCGGAATGCGCTTGCATTTCGTATCGGCCGTTGCGAGCAAGCCTGCCGGCGTATTCGATGTCGCCGTTGAGAGAACGCATGCTCACTCGATCGCTCTCGACATCCGTGAATCGAACGTCCCCGCTCACCGACGTCGCGTCGATCGCGCGCGTTTTCAGGTTGCGGGCGTTGATCGCACCATTCACCGTGGATACCGTGCTATCGGCACCCTCGGCATCTTCGATCTGAATGTCGCCCGACACGGACTTGACGGTCCGCAGCCGTCCCACCGAAGACGTGATCACGTTGCCGCTCACCGTCTCGGCTCGAAGCTCACCACGGACGTTTGTGATGCGCACATCGCCGGACACGCTTCTGACAGCAACGGCGGCCCCGCTCGGCACGGCAATCGTGTAGTCCACGGCGGCCGAGATGAACTTCCGGCGATCGGGCAAAACTGTTCTCACGTCGACTTGTCCGGTTCGCTCCGTGATTTGCACTTGTAGCTCCTGGAGCAGAGCCTTTGCCTCGGTCTCATTCGGGTTCCAGACGTGCTTGACGGCGTCGATCCGGACCTCGTCACCGCCGCCGCCTGTCACGACGACGTTCCCCGACGCGTTCGTGAGCTCGAAGGTTCCGTCGCGGCCGATCCGTACCGTTCGCGTGAACTGTTCCGTAAGCCCCGGGCCCTGTCGCGCAGCATTCCGCCTCTGACGGGCCATCTCTTGACGCTGGCGAATCATTTCCGCCCGCCGTCGCAAGACCTCTTCACGCCTTCGACGTACCTCGCCACTCCCTTGTTCCTGCGCTTCCAGGCGCGCTTCGAACACCCCCTCTAGTCTCTGGGAAGCCCGTTCAAGATCGCGCTCGAGCCTGCGCGTCCAGGTGGGCTCTTGTGCGGTCACGGGGAGCGCGACTCCGAGCGCAAGAGCCGCGAAGACAATTCTTGCGGTCGTGTTCATTCGTTCAACTCCGAGCCGAGGCGTGAGGCGTTGCCCTGATCGCCCTGCCTCAGGTCGCTGATGAGCGCGACGGTATCCTGGAGCAACTCGATCTTGCTGCGTAGTGCGTCGAACAAGCTGTCTTGAGCGAGCTCGTTGGTTGGCTCGCTATCGAGCACCGAGCGGCTCTCTCCGATCGCCTCGTCGATAGCTTCGACGCTCGTGCGAAGCACGTCCGCCGTGTGGTCATCGAGCTCCGATCGCTCGGCACCCGTAATCTCTTCCAGGCTGGCAATGGCGGCCACGTACTGCGCTTCAGCCAGCCGAAACTCTGCGTCAACGGAGCCGTCGAGTTCAACCGGCGCCGTGCCGCCGCGGGCGACCTGAGCCACGGGCCGGCTCTGGTTGAACTGATTGGCGACCCAGAACAGGCCAGACAGGATGAGCACGAGCATCGCGGCAGAGGCGAGAGGTTGCCACAGGAGCAGGCGGACCGAGAGCATCGAACGCCACACGCCCGGCGTCGGCTCGGCTGCAATCGCCGTCGCCAGTCTGGCCCACGCGTGGGTGGGTGGAGCCTGCGGTTCCAGTGACCGCGCAGCGCCGCGAATGGTTCCGAGGTCGGCTACGACGGATTGACACCGCACGCACGTTGCCAGATGTGCCTCGAGAGCAACGAGGCGCGAGGCGTCGAGCGTGCCGTCGATGTAGTCGCCGATCTCTTCCCAGTTCTCTTTGCAGTTCATTTCTCCCCTCAGCCCCCGACCCCAGCTACTAGCCGCCCAGCCCCTCAGCCACCTAGCGCCCAGCCCCCCAAACTACCGAGCCACCAAGCTTCCCAGCAGCGCGCGCAGCTTCATCCGAGCCTTGTGCACCTGCGATTTCGAGGTGCCCTCGGTGACGCCCATCATGCGCGCAACCTCATGGTGTTCGAACCCTTCCACGTCGTGCAGCACAAACGCCATGCGGCATCCATCCGGCAGCCTCGCGATCGCCCGGTCCAAGTCGATCCGGCTGACGGCAGTCGGAACGACTGGCATTGCCGCGACCGGCTCCTCTGCCCCCTCGGCATCGAGAGAATCGACGGTCCGCCACATCTTGGCTTGGCGGCCTCGGAGGCGGTCCAAGCAGAGATTGACAGCCAGACGGTACAGCCACGTTCCAAGGCTGGAGTCACCGCGGAACCCGCCGAGCTTTCGATATGCATGGAGGAACACGTCCTGCAATAGGTCCTCCGCGTCGTGGGAGGACCCAGCCATGCGCAACAGGAGGCTGTAAAGGCGGCCGGCGTGCGCTCGGTAGAGCTCCTCGAACGCCACCGCGTCGCCTTGCCGGCAGCGCCGCGCCAGCTCGAGGTCTGCCCCTCTCACGTCTTCTGTGGTCTTAGACGAGCCGCCGGCCGCGGGGGGTTGCCTGCGGCCATCGGAGGTCTCGAAAGGCGCGCACACGTGAGAAACCCACCTCGAGACCCTCGGCTCGAAGGAGCTCACGTTTCACCTGCAGATTGCTGCCGTACCCGCCCAAAGCGCCGCCGGCCCCGATGACGCGGTGGCAGGGCACTCGCGGGTCCTGGCAGTCGCGCATGATGGAACCCACCGCACGCGCGGCGCGAGGGGACCCGGCAAGCCGAGCAAGGTCCCCGTAAGTGGACACTCGCCCTGGCGGAATGCGCCGAGCCGCGGAGAGAACTTTCTTACGGAAATCGGACATGGGGTCAGACCTTGATTTTGCCCAGCAACCAGACTGAAACGTCAGGAGGCAAAAATCAAGATCTGACCCCGAATTTCAGCGACCGATGACGACCTTAACCCTGAACGTCACGCCGCCGAGATCGGTCTCGCCGAATTCGCGAGATACGCCGTTTGCGTCCTGACCGATGGCATCGGGAACGGTGGTCCACTGCACTTCCGCCGCCGCGCCGACGTACCGTGCCACGCGGTACTCGGCACCCCCAACCACATGGAATCCCGTTTGCGTCTCGTCGACGTTCTCCTCGTCGGTCGCGAACTCGGATGTTTCCGTGTATTTGTGCCACCCGATGCCGCCACCCCCATAGGGCACCAGCCGCCATCGAGGTCCACCCACACGGTACCCGACAGTCAGCTCGATTGGTCTCACCGTCACCGTTGTGTTGATGCCCAGGTTGAACCGATCGTCACCTGAAATAAAGACCCGCTCACCGGTCTGGCGGTATCGCGACGCGCGCAAGTTGAGGAACACGTTGTGCTCGATGAACTCCACACCGCCACCGAACATGTTGCCGCGAGCACTGCCGAGTATGGCGTCGAAACTCTCCGAGGCGGTGAACGTGGTTGAACCGAAATCGGCGAAGCCTCGGAAGCTCACACCTGAGGACGAGGGGGCGCCAACTGGTGGACGTTGGGTCGGGCGCGTCTGTGCCTCGGCGCCGACCGTGCAAAGAGCCGCAACAAGAGCAGCCACCAGAGCTCGCCCTGCGAACTCCCAACTCTCAACGTGTTTAGGAATTGGGCTCGTTGAGGCTTGGGTATTCACCTGGTTCCGACTGACGAGCGTCATTTCGCCAAGCCCAGCCCGCGCAGCGCTGCTCGTGGATTGATGAGCCCGTTTCCGTACTCGTTGTCACGGCCGGCCGTGCCGAGGTCGGTCGCGTACCGCTTCATGGCGGCTTCGATTGCGGCGGGGTTTGTGATCCCCTGCTGCATCAGCAACGCGGCGAACCCCGCGACGTGCGGCGTCGCCATCGAGGTGCCCTGCATGTACTGGTAGGCGAAGGAGTCAAACCTCGGCGCGCGGTAGCGTGAGGGGCCCTGCAGGAACGTGTCCGTCAAATCGAAGTCGAGCGTTTGCTGCAGGATTTGCGCCGCCGTGCCACCGCGGCTGGCGTCGCCTCCGGGAGCAGCAATTTCTACGTAGGACCCAGTGCTTGAATACCGCGCCCGCAACAGGTCCCTCCCCACCGCCGCCACCGACACCACGCCGTCGATCTCTCCGGCCAGTTCGGCGACCACTTGCGTGGGATTCCCTTCGAGAAAGGCGTTTCCGGCCGCGACCGCGACAAACGCTCCTCGCGAGACCGCATAGACAAGGGCATCGCGAATCACTGGCGCCGGCACGCCGTCGCGGCCGATGCTCATGTTCAGGACGCGGGCGCCGTTGTCAACCGCATAGCGCACTCCGCGCGCCACGACGTCGTCGGTACCGGCGAACGGGCTATTGAAGATCAGGTCCCAGTCGCCGTCGATCACTTTGACAGGCATGATGCGTACGTTGAAGGCCATGCCGGCCGCGCCTACGCCGTTGTTGGTGAGCTGTCCGAGGGTGCCTGCGACGTGAGTGCCGTGTCCGTCGAGATCGACAGGATCGTTGTCGTCCCAAATGAAGTCGCGGGGTGCCACGAACCGGTCCGCCCCGGCAAGATCCGGCGCAGCGGCAAACGGAACGTCTACTTGGCCCAGCGACGGAAACATGGCTGCGCCGATTCTGAAGGGCAAGGTGTTGAAGCGCAGCATCGCGCTTCTATACGCGACACCAGAGTCCAACACCGCCACAGTTATGGCCGACGTCGCACCCTTGTTGATGTCCCAAGCGCGTTCCATGTCGATCGCGGGAAAGTTCCACTGGCTGGCATACAGCGGATCATTCGGGACGAACATCGGCCCCACCTTGTACCGCGCCTGTGCATAGTCCACGTCGGGCTGCGCGCTCAGCCGCCTCGAGCTGGCCTCGGGATCGGCGCCGGCATCGATGGCGACGATGTCGAAGTTTGCGTATGACGGGCTTGGTGTGGACTCACCCTCGATCATGGCGAGTATGGCGCGTTGGGCCGCGATCGAGGTTCCGACCCTGAACTTCACAATGATGCTGCCGTCGAGGTAGACCGTCTCCCTCGTCGCTGTGCTACGGTCGCCGGTCTTTCGCGGTTCGCGAGGGGGATCGTTCTCCCGAAGACCCCGATCGATGGCCGGCGCGGTCAGGTCCGACACGATCGCCCGGCGAGGGCTTGCCGACTCAGGTTGTTGAGCTGTCGTGGTGACGAGCCAGAGGCCGATTCCTGCGAGCGCGATGGCCCACGCACTGGGCACCCGACGGTCACGTCGCCGCAAAGGCCCAAGCCTCCGCGCGACCGGCGCCGAATTACTCCTGCTACTTCTTGCCAAGCCAGGTGAGGTTGACGCCGGCACCGCCTGGGGCGGCGGCAGGGGAAAGCGCGAAACGCGCGTTGCCTGTTCCGAGGGTCACGGTGCGGCCGGCCACAATGCCGAGGGCAGCGCCGAAGGCGACGTCGCTGAGGTAGTGACGTTTCGCCTCGATACGCGAGGCAGCAACGTACGTGGCGATGCCGTAGGCCGGGATGCCGACCTTCCAACCGAAGTTCCGCTGCAGCACGGTGGCAGTGGCAAATGTTGTGGATGCATGTCCCGACGGGAACGAGTACTGCGTTCCATCCGGTCGCCCTCGACCGACCGACATCTTGATGCCGGCCGTCAGGATCTGCGACATGAGCTGGGCACGTACTAGCTCCGAGCCGACCCTGGCGATTTTTGGCCTGTTCGACGCCCGTCCGAACGAATAGGCCGCGAACGCCCCCGCTATTTGCATGGGCGCGCCGCCAATTGTCTCGCCCGCGCTGAAGAAGCCGTGCAGGTCCTGAGAGGACGTAAGGGTGCTGGTCATGCTGCTATCGCCACGGTGCGCGATCGCAGAACCCGCTCCCCCGATCGACAGAATTGCCGCTGTTTCGAGAGACGGCAACCGGCGAAAATCTGTGATGGTGTCGGCGAAGATACTGCGGAAGCTTGGAGAGACAGAGACCGCGCTCGAACCGGGCTCGTTGGGGGCAACCGGCGTGGGAGCAAGGGTTTGCGCCGCGACCGAACATGGCGCAGCGGTGACGCCGGCCGCCATCGAAACGGCGACGACAAGAGCGTGAGCGCGGTGTCTCATCGGATTGGCTCCAAATGCCGACAGCAAGAGTTGATCCCGAATTGTAGGCCGGATCGCCAGGAAAGTCGCGAGGCAAGACTACTTATTCGCCTGCTTTGGTCTTTTGACGCTCAGCGAGGCGTTTCGGTCTACTCCGACGGTCTGCCACCCATTATCGGTGCGACGGAAGGTGAACGTGACGGGTGTTTTCCAGTGGGGGTAGTCGGAATGGGTCGTTCGTACGGAAGCTGTGACGAACTGGCTTCCCTCCAGTGTCCCCCTTGGCGCCGTCGCGCGTGGCTCAGTGACCCGGGTTTCCTGCGAAACCCCGGAAGAGGCGTTGGTCGCGTTGTCGAATCGAGACCACACCACGTCGTACGCAGACGGAGCCGTGGTAGCGCGCGCGTCGACCGCGGAGTTCTCAAATGTCAGCGTCCCATCACTACTAAGCCGCGGGTCCGCAAGTGGGTTGATCTCGGTGAGCCACTCGCGCAAGACCTTGTCTCGCCGTTTGATGAGCGTCGCTGCGATGTGATCGGCGGCTCCTGCCTCGCTGTACTTCGCCTTGGCCACGATCGCCCGGATGTCCTCGTCCCGGAACTTTGCGATCAGCCGTGCGGCCCAGAACGCATCATCCGAGCGGAGGTTGTCAAACGCCGGGTTCGGGTATTCCGGACGCCAAGCCAGAGGCTCGAAGAAATCACCCTCGAATCGGCCAACCGACTTTGCCCCCTCCCAGTAGTTGACTTGAATCCACGGCCGCACGTAGAGCCCGAGCGTGGCGAGCGTCTTCAGCGCCGGCGCCCACTCGAGGATGTACTCGTTACCCGCGCGCGGTACCTGCGCCATCGTGCTCCCGCTGCCCATGATCGAGCCAAAGTCGAACATGTAGTGCTTGATGTACTGGCGACCGACCGGTCCTTCTAGCATGTCGAGGCTGTTCAACCCACGCGAGTCGTCATGATTCAGCCACGCCGCGAACACGCGGTTCGCGCGAAGCTCACGCCGATGTTCGTGCGCGTGGATGTCGTTTGGATCGTCGGGCCGCGTACCGTAGTACTTGAAAAAACCAAGCGGTTTGCCATCGGCGAAGCGGCTGAGCGTCGCCCGATAGGTGCCATTCGGTGAGCGCGCCGCGCGCGCGAGCAGTTTGTCGAGATCCGATCGGTCCATCGGCCGCGTGCGGCCGTCCATGTCGACCGCCGTGGCGGTCGGGGCGATGACAATCTTCGCCGGGTCGACGTCGACGATGTAGCTCTGGACGATGTTGTAGCCCAGAGCGTGATAGATGGCCGCGCCGATCATTTCGGCGGCGCTCCCAATCTCCGGGTTGTCTGGTGGATCGAATTTTATTTGGTAGAGATGGCCCGTAGGATCGACAACACGATACCCCGGCGTGACCCCCCGGCCCTTTCCTTCAACGACCGGCCAGCCTCCGACATCCACAGTGTCCGATGTGTTTGGGCCGCGGACGAGCTCTGCGATCGACAGAGCGCGCCGGCCGATCCGGTTGGTGAACCAGCTCGAATCTGGGAGCTCGTCAACAGAGTTGACGTTGACTGCCTTGAGGTCGCGCCGCTCGCCGCGTTCGAGAAAGGTGTGCTCGGCGAAGTCGTAGGCGTTGCTGCCTTCAATGGACTTGGCCTGGCCAGCGTCAAACGCCCGGTCATCGTCCAGCAGCAGCGGGTCGTCTGGGAAAAACCTGGGAGCTGCGCCTTGGCTCGAGATCGTCAGCGTGAAGAACGCGACGACGACCAAGCCCCAACTCCCAAGAAGCCAAGGCACAATCTTGGGAGTTGGAAGTTGGGTGTTGGGCGTTGACCGACGATCACTAGAAGACATTGCCAAACCTGAGAATGAAGTGCGTGCCGGCGCTGCTGCCAAACGCAGTATCGACACGAAGGAACACGCTGTTCCTTGTGCCGAACCTGAACCCGAAACCGTAGTCGTGCTCTAGATGGCGTAGGTTCAGGTCCTCGATTCGCGACGCGACTTTCCCCGCGTCATAGAAAATCGCGCCGTCAACGGCCGTGAAGATCTCCCAGCGGTACTCTGCCTGCAGAAAGAGCGCGTGTCGGTCGCGGAACCGGTTGCGCCGGAATCCGCGGAGATCGTCCGGTCCGCCGAGCGTTCGCTGGAAATAGAAAGGAACCTCAGCGCCCTCGTCCGCGTCGGACGCCGACACCAGCGCGTGGAACGCCAGAATGCGTCGCTGCTTCAGCAGCGATATATATTGTTGCGCGTCCACCTCGACTCGGCCGAAGGAGTAGCGGCCGGTATCCAGATCCTCGAATCGTTGGAACAGCAGCTTGTACCTGTCCTCCTGCTCGGGGATTGCCGCGCGGCTCACGATAGTTGAGGTCGGCCGTCGCCTCGTATCGCATGAAGTCGGGTTGATCTGCGAGGCCAGGGGTCGAGGCTCTGTCAAACAGGCTCAAGATCGATCCGGCACGGTCGAAGGCGCTGATCCGGGGCGTGAGATGGTCCGCTCCGCCACCGAGTGTGAACCAGCTGACGGGGCGGTAGGCCGCCGCTGCACCGATCGTCGAACTCCGCATTCCGTAGGTCACTTCGAAGGTGCGCAAGGAATTGGGGCCTATTCCGAAGAAGGGCTCCTCCGGAAAGTCGTAGCGCTGCGCATGAGCATCGAGCTGGAGTCGCCCGTTGGCAAGCCGCGGCGCGACGACGCGGCCCTCCAGCATCCAATATTTCTTGATCGACGCGACTGCGAACGTGCTGAAGTCCGCGTGTTCGCCAAAGAGCCTCGGTCGCCTGAAGGCGGGACCGGCCGAAAAGCCGCTTCCGGCCGTGACGTTGCCAATCTTGGGATAGAGCCCCTCGGGTGGATTCAGAAGCCGCTCGAGCATACGCCGGTTCTCGAGCTCGATCAGAACCCCTTCGATCCGCCCGGGCTCTGGCGGCTCGAGCCGCGTGGACTTCCCTTCACGCTCTCGTCTGAGCGCCTCGGCGCGAGTCTCCGGCTCCTGAGCGAGTCCTGCCCCAGCCATCAACAAGTGGACAGCGAACACGACCAGAACGCGGAGCAATAGCAACACCTACGCCGCCTTCTCTGCGGTGTTCGTCGTCGTCAGTTTCGTATACTCCCGGCCGATTGCAACGACGAGTACCAACGCCGCCGCCACGAAGACGAGATTCGATACCGCGAAGTGACTGGGGCGGAACGCCAGGCTAGTCCCGACGAAGATGACGACGGCCTGCAGAAGGTCGCCGAGCCGGACGAAGAAGGTGTCGATGGCCTGTTTGGCCTTGTACTTGGCCTCGCGGCTCGTCGGCAGGAAAAGGGCGTGACGAGCGGTGTTCTGAATGGAATAGTCGGTGCTGTTTTCGAGGACCTTCGCAAACCTGACAATGCCGAAGACAGGGAAGAGAGCCATGAGCGAATAACTTCCGAAGGCGACGACAGGGAGAATGAACAGCGCTCCACGCACTCCAACGTATTTGAAGATGCGCGATACCAGAAACGCTTGAAACAGGAATCCCACTAAGTTGACCCAGGTTTGTATGCCGCCCGCCATAGTGCCAATCAATTCTGGGACGCCGATCCCGCCGGCCGCACCGGAGGCGACCGCGGCCGTCGCTTCCGTCTCAATCAGTTTGCCCAGCAGGAACTCGCCAACCGTGTTCACGAGATTGAGCGCGACCATCAAGAGGGCGATGAGGAGAAGATATCGCTCCTTCAAAACGAGTTGAAACCCACCGGTCCTCGCCAGCGGTTGCTCGGCTTTGGCCGCGGCGACATCTCGGCCTGATGTGCGCTCGCGATGAGCGACCCAAAGCGTCAGCGCAACAGGCAGGAGCAAGCCGGCTGCCGCGATGAGCATCACGCGGTAAGGGCCAAGGTCCGCGAACGCGAGAGACGTCGTACCCGAGCCGATGACGGCCCCCAGCGACGCGCCCACTCCGACCAATGGAAACAGACGCCTCCCGCGGTCGGTACTGAAGAGGTCATTGGCGAAGGCCCAGAACTGCGCCGTGACAACCATGTTGAAAATGCCAATCCACAGGTAAAACGCCACACCGACGCGCGTACCAGCCACGCCGAGCGCAAAGAACACGAGGAGGTGCGACGCGAAGAACAGCGTGACGCCGCAGACCAATCGAAGCCGGTTGACGCGTGAGGCGAACGCCCCGTACAGAGGCACCACAACCAAAAGCAGCGCTGCCTGCCCCGCAGCGGAGTAGCTTTTGATCTCGGCGCCGCCTTCGCTCAAGATGAGTGATTCGCGGACGACCTTCAGCATCGAGTAGAAGGCCAGCAGGAAAAACACATTGGCGGCCAGCAGCATCGCGCTGCCGCCTTCTCCCGGATGCACGTCCGTGAAGAGCGAGAGGATCCGATCGAGCGAGTTCTTTTCGGGTGCGAGAGGGGAGTCCTGACTTTGGATTGCCATCACCGCGTGGCCAACAGACGTCCCGCGTCCGTCACGGGCGCGGTGACTTTGAGCGGCTTGGTGAGGTCGGGCAGGTGAATCCTCCACCAGTCCAGCGCTCGATCAGAATCCCACCCATCGCCGACGCGGCAGTTGCACGCCATCCTGAACAATTCGCTCGCGTTCTGCGGGCGAAGCTTCGGGTCTTTCTGGAGGCAGGCGAGCACCATGTCGTCGAGCTCTCGTGGGATCGGCAGCTCGGTCCGCTCCGACGGCGGAACCGGCTGGGCCTGGAGGTGCTGCATCAGCATCTTCATGGACGTGTCGGCTTCGAAGACCAGTTCACCGGTTAAGAGGAAATACGCCACACAGCCGAGCGCGTAGACGTCCGCGCGTCGGTCGACCTTGGCGTCTCCAAGAATCGTTTCCGGGGCCATGTATGCCGGGGTGCCTGTGGTGGTCTGGTCAATCGTCGAAAGCGTGTCTACCCCGCGCGCATGTGCGCGGTCGCTGACTTTGACCAGACCGAAATCGAGCACCTTGATGAAATCGTAATCGAGACCCATCCGGCAAACATAGATATTGGCGGGCTTGACGTCTCGGTGCACGAGACCGCGCGCGTGGGCGTCGGCCAGCGAGTGGCATACCTGGCGCAGCAGGTAGATCGCGCGGTTGGCCGGCAGCGGGCCAAATTCCCGCACCAGAGATTCGAGGTCACGCCCGGAGAGCAGCTCCATCACGTAGTAGAACGTTCCATCCTTGGTCGCGCCGAAGTCGAAGACCTGGATAGTGTGGGGCGAGCTGAGGGCCGCCGTCGCCTGGGCTTCCCGCTCGAATCGTCGCAATACGACCCGTGCCTCCGCGTCATTGCGAGCGCCCAGAAGCTCCGGCTTGACAAGCTTGATGGCGGCGTCTCGCGCGAGGAGCGTGTGTTTGGCGCGCCACACTTCCCCCATGCCCCCGTTACCCAACAGCTCGACGAGGTGGTAACTGCCCATTTCCTGCGCTTCGCGCAACCGTTTGCCAAGGCGGTGCAGCCCCCGCACCGGCAGGACCGCGATGACGGCACAGATGTAATTCGGCCAACACAGCAAGAACCCATGCAGAGCAGACGGCGCCGGGAAGCCAAACATGTACGCACCCCAGTACGCCAGTGGGTCCAGCGACGCTGCCACGAGCGCCGCCGTCAACATCCTTCTTGGCGTGCTTGGAGCAATCATCGAATAGGTGAGAATGAGAATCGTCATCCACGAGAAACGAATGATCTCCTGTGGCACCGGTGGATACACCCAGGCGTTGATCATCGCGATTCCGACCCCGCTCGCGAGCATGAACGCGAGGCCCACATTGCCTTTCGCCTCTGACGTCGCCTTCGATCTGCGCAGGTACAGACACATGGCCGCCGCGAGGAATACGTTGCATACCTCGATTGCAATGGCATGCCAGTTCCGATGCCACGCGTCGGACATCGCTGGCAAGAAGATGACGTCCAGGAACAACGTGAACATCCACACGCCCAAGGCCACAGAGCTGAAGATCGCAAGGCGCCGGACCTGTTCCGATACCAGCTCCTCAGGCAGCCCAGCCGTGACGCGACCGCTGGCTCTCGCCTCTCTGGCCTGTCGAGCGGACGTGTCCTCGTGGCGAGCGATGACCTTTTGTGGTTCTGACATGGCTACACTCCTGCCCCTGAACGGCGGCGAAGCTCCTCCAGGTTCAGCATGATCGATTCGTTCGACCGCAGCAGGTCCGCCAGGATCTCCTCGCGGTCACGAGTTTCGCGCTTGTCCTTGGGTCGATCCCCGAGGAACGGCCACAGGCGCTCGCGGATGTCAGCCGGCAATACGCCCTCGAGATATTCGAGCGCCGTCCCACGCAACTCCTGGTCGTCGGTGTGCAGTCCACGATACGCGATTTGGAGCGGTGCCGTCGGCAGCACGAGCGCAAGGAGTGTAAAGACGTGCGCCAGACTTTGGCCAGCCCGGTCCTTGAGAAACTCATCGACGAACGACCGATCGTCCGTTTCAACGGTGTCCAACAGACGATGACTCTGCCACACCGGACGTCCGACGGCGACCTCCCGCCGAACGACGTCGAACACCCGCCCTCGGTCGATGCGGACCAGCGCGTTTTTCTCCAGAATCGAGGCGAGCGAGCGACCGCTCTGGAACCGGACCTCGAATCGGAGATCCTCGAGACCGAGCATCAAGCCGTCCACTGCGCGCTGGGAGACGCAGATCGAGAACACCCGCGCGAGCCGACGGCGCACCGCAAACGGCTGATTCGGATCGATCAGCGCGTCGATCAGCTCGCCGACACGCTCCTCGGCGACCTTCCGCAACGCGCGCACCGCTTGCTCGGCAACAGGATCCCACGCGAGCAGCGGGATGACGTGCGGAACGAGCGATGATGGCAGGCCTTCTTCATCACGAAGCACTTTCACAATGCCCTCGCGATTGCGCGACTTGAGCATCAGGATCTCCTGAACCTCAGGGTCGGCGATCGGAAGGCTCGCCATGATCGAAGTCGTGTCAGACGTCCGAGTGCGCGCGACACCCGCGAACTGGGTGGCATTGATGGTTCGGAGAACCGCCGTTCTCGTCGTGATGTCTTCGACATCCGACAAGTCCAGTTCGAGCGCCCGGTTGATGAGGCTCCGCTCGAGGGTTTGAATGTACCCGCGGCTGAGACGACGGGTGACGAGGAGCGCCACGCCGGAACAGATGACGGCACTCAGCAGGATAGCTGAGTACTGCGCGGTCGCCGGCAGCAGAATCAGCAGCCGAACGAAACCTCCGCCCACGGCGTCGCCCAAGCGGTCGAAACCGACGTCGATGATCGACTTGGCGGCACGCTTCTCGACCGACGGAATCGGTGTGTAGAAGATCTCGTACCCCGTGCGGAAAAGCGATCCGCGAAAGACCGACTCGCCTGCACGTGCGACCAGCGCTCCTCCAAGTCCCGGAACGATCATGCCTCCGAGTCCTCCCACAAGAAGCGCGAGCGACGGGGTGCTCGTCGTGACGGCCAGTCCCAACTTCTCGAGCGCCAGTGCGCTCGACGTCGTCTGCACGGCGAACGCTAGAAGGCTGACGCCCGCATAGTAGAAGGCGAAGAAGCGGAGCAACGCGTCCCCACGGCCGAATGACTCGACGGCCTGAACCTTGAAAACATAGTCGGCCAACGCAGCGGCGATTGTTCCGAGGACGACGAGCGCCGCCAGGTTGCGAAGGTAGGGTGCTTCGGCGAGGACTCGGAGGCCGGATCGTGGAGACTCGGCGATGAGCTCAGGGGCCCCGTCCATCGAGGCACGAGGAAGGGCACGTAGGGAACCCGCAAGTTTCCTGATCTGCCACGCGCACACCACATTGAGCGCGGCAAGGACGGGGAGCATCGCGGCCGTACCGTAGAGCGCGGCGACGCGCTCCGCGACGAGCGCCCCGCCGAGACCGCTGAGGGTCCCGACAGCCGCGATTCGGCCGAAGTGTTTGCGAGCGGTGTGTGGGTCGAACCGTTCTGTGGTTATCAGCCAGAAACCTGAGCCGAGCATCGGGCCAAGGCCGGAGACGTGCAGGTAGACCGCCTGAGCCGCCATGACAGGCGACACAAGCGTCAGCGCCCACGCTCCAAGCAGAAGGGCAGCGCTCACCCCGAACGCCAGCGGCACAAAGACACCAGGCGAGATCGTGCGAAGACCTTGGGAACTCGCCACGACCAGCAAAATAGAAAAGACAGCCGTTGCCATCACCATCGCGGGCAGCGAGGTGACGTCGAGCTCGGCGAGATACAACGCGTCGCGGGTGGCCTTACCGGCGATGAACTGCGCGCTGACCGCGCCAGCACAGACCATCGCGATCATGACTGCCGAATCGGACTGTGAACGGGACGTTGCCATCAGAAGGGCCGGGTTCGGGGGCCAGCCAGCCTCGGCCGTGCTCTAGAACCTCATGGGATATGGTGAAAACTTCGTTCATCGTATCACCGCGACCAACGCCCCTAGTCGCCAGGCTGTTCGCCGCGGGGCTTCCAACCACCACGCTGGCTTCACTCCCCCTTCTTGGCCCAGTCGTCGATGAAGCGGACCGCAAGGGCGCTCCAGCCAGTTTGGTGGCTGGCGCCACAACCGCGGCCGGTCTCTCCGTGGAAATACTCGTAGAAGAGCACCAGGTCTCGCCAATGAGGATCGTCGACATAGCGCGACTCGCTGCCGTGGCAGGGGCGATGACCGGACGTGTTGCGCAGGAAGATCGACGCAAGACGGCACGAAAGCTCGTGCGCAACTTGTCGAAGAGTCAGCCGGCGGCCGGAACTGGTCGGGCACTCGACTGTGAAGCTATCGCCGTAGAAGTGGTGATATCGCTCTAGTGCTTCGACAATGAGGTAGTTCATCGGCAGCCAGACCGGTCCCCGCCAGTTCGAGTTTCCGCCGAACAACGGGGTCACCGACTCCCCTGGAGCGTAGTTCAAGCGGTACTCGGTGTCGTAGTAGCGCAGTACGAACGGGTGGGACTCGTGCATGCGCGAGAGCGAGCGGATGCCGTAGGGCGAGAGGAACTCGTTTTCGTCGAGCATGTACCGAAGAACGCGTTCCAACCGCTCCCGCGAAGGAATTGCGAGCAGTCGCCGTGGACCGCCGTCGCGGCTCGATGGCTCCATGTAGGCGATGTGCCGAGCGAGGTCCGGCCGATTGGCCAGAAACCAGTTCAGCCGCTTCTTGAAGCCTGGGAGCCGATCGATCGTCGGCTGATCGAGGACTTCGACGGCACAGAGCGGCAGCAGACCGACCATCGAACGAATGGGCATGGGTACAACCTGCCCGTCGACGTGAAGCCGGTCGTAATAAAAGCCGTCGGCCTCATCCCACAAGCCCGTACCTCCAAGCGAGTTCATCGCATCGACAATGGCGACGAAGTGCTCGAAAAATTTCGACGCCATATCGGCATACGTGGCGTCACCGCTGGCAAGCTCGATGGCGATCGACAGCATCGTGGCGCAATAGAAGGCCATCCAGGCAGTGCCATCGGCCTGTTCGAGGCGATTGCCGGAAGGAAGCGGCTGCGACCGGTCGAAGACGCCGATGTTGTCCAGTCCGAGAAAGCCACCGGCGAACAGATGGCGCCCGTCCAGGTCCTTGCGATTTACCCACCAGGTGAAGTTCAGAAGCAGCTTTTGGAACACGCGCGCCAGAAAGTCCCGGTCGCGATGTCCAGGAGCGCCGGTCATCTTGTAGACGCGCCACGCAGCCCACGCGTGCACCGGCGGGTTGACGTCCGACAGCGCCCACTCGTAGGCGGGAAGTTGGCCGCTCGGGTGCATGTACCATTCGCGCAGGAAGAGGACGATCTGTTCTTTGGCGAAATCGGGATCCACAATCGCCAGTGGAATCATGTGAAACGCCAAATCCCACGCCGCATACCACGGGTACTCCCACTTGTCTGGCATCGAGATCACGTCTCGGTTGTACAGGTGGTTCCAGTCGTGGTTGCGACCTTCTGAACGTCCGACGGAGGGTTCAGGCTGCCCTGGATCACCTTCGATCCAGTCCTTGACGACGTAGTGGTAGAACTGCTTAGTCCATAGCAGTCCTGCCCCGGCCTGCCGGACAACGCTGCGGGCGTCGCCAGTAATATGCGAGGGAATGGTGGCGCCATAGTACTCGTCCGCTTCGAGCCGCCGCTCGGCAACCACCCGATCGAATTTGTCGCCGAGCGCGTTCTCGATCGACGCGTTCGACGTCGCCGCGTCCGCCAAGCGAACTCGAATCACCGATGTGCCCCAAGCGGGCACGTCGAGGATGTAGTGCAGTGCCGCTTTCGTTCCCACTTCAGCGGCGTTCACCGCGTCAACACGTCCATGAACTACATATTCATGAAAGGCATCCTTCACGTGCGGGGTCCGATTCACAGTCCCGAATAGTCGCTCGTAATTCGTCTCGTTGTCGGTGAATAACAGCGTCGGCCCAGACGGGTCACTCGGCACGCCGTGCAAATGGAATGTGCCGAGCGAGGCGTGCTCGACTCGAAGCCCCGTGGCACCGTCGTGGGCGATACGTGGTTTGGGCCAGTACCCTTCGCCCGTCCGTCCCCAGGACCACGTATTGCGGCACCAAAGGGTCGGTAACACATGTAGTCGGGCCGGTTCGGGCCCCCGATTGGCCACATCGATGCGAATGAGCAGGTCGTTCGGTGAGGCCTTGGCGTACTCGATGGCCACATCGAAGTAGCGATCGCCGTCAAACACGCCGGTGTCTATCAGCTCGTACTCAGGCTGGTCGCGGCCACGTCTCCGGTTTTCTTCGACAAGTGGCACGTACGGAAAAGGCGCCTGGGGATACTTGTAGAGCGCCCTCATGTACGAATGCGTCGGCGTCGAGTCCAGATAGAAGTAGCACTCCTTCACGTCTTCGCCGTGATTGCCTTCGTTTCCTGTCAGTCCAAACAAGCGCTCCTTGAGGATCGAGTCGCGCTCGTTCCAGAGCGATAGGGCGAAGCACAGCCGCCCCTGCCTGTCGCAAATTCCCAGGAGGCCGTCCTCTCCCCAGCGGTACGCCCGGCTTCGAGCGTGGTCGTGCGGGAAGTACTCCCAGGCGGTGCCGTCTGCCGAGTAGTCCTCGCGAACCGTGCCCCACTGGCGCTCCGACAGATAGGGTCCCCAGCGTTTCCAGTCCTGATAGCGGATTGCACACTGTTCGAGCCGTACTGACTCGCGTGTGGTCCGGCGAGACCGTTCTGTCATGCCCGCAAGACTAAGGCAAACCGGTGGCCGCGCAGCGGACTATCGGAGTCGTGGCGGCCTTCGGCGCCGGATCCAGGGACGTGTCGGTCCGCCGTGGCGCAAAATACCGCCATGACATCGTCGAAGATGCGGTTATGAAGATCCTCGTGATTGATGTCGGCGGCACCACGGTCAAGGTCCTGGCGACCGGACATCGGACGCCGGTGAAGATTCCGTCGGGCCCAACGATGACTGCGAAGAGGATGGTGCGACTCGTGCGGGAGGCCGTCGCGGACTGGGACTACTCGGTGGTCTCGATTGGGTATCCAGGGCCGGTCACGAATGGCAAACCGGTGAAGGAACCGAAGAATCTGGGAGGCGGATGGATTGGATTCGACTTCGCGCGGGCATTTGGCTGTCCCGTCAAGGTGATCAACGACGCGGCGATGCAGGCGTTGGGAAGCTACAACGGAGGGCGGATGCTCTTCCTCGGGCTTGGCACTGGCCTCGGTACGACGTTGATCATCGACGGAGTGATCGCCCCTATGGAGCTTGCCCATCTGCCCTACAAGAACGGGCGCACGTACGAAGACTACCTCGGAAAGGCTGGGCTCAAGCGATCCGGAAAGAAGAAGTGGAGGCAGCACGTCGTCGACGTGACGAATCTGCTCACCGCGGCGCTCGTGGCAGATGACGTCGTGCTGGGCGGAGGTAACGCAAAACTCCTCTACGATGTGCCGTCAAGCGTCCGGTGCGTAGACAACGGTCACGCGTTTCTCGGTGGCTTCCGGCTCTGGAAGAACTCGTGACTCGACTGCTGCCTGTGAGACATTAAGCGAGGCCCTAGGACAAGCAGCGGTTGAGGCTACCTCAGTGCTTCGCGAAGCACGCGGCCCTCGGCTTTCGGCATGCGGACGCCGGCCAGTTGCGCCAACGTGGGCGCGATGTCGGCGGGGGTCACGCGTTCTTTGATGTGACTCGGCTTGATGCCCGCACCCAACAGAATCACCGGAACCTGAGTATCGTAGGAGTAGAGAGTGCCATGACTCGTCGCGCTCGTGGCGGTTCGCCCCTGATAGTACCAATTCTGCTTCGGCAATATGACGAGGTCACCACTCCTCCCGGCCACATGGTTCAGTGCCGCCGCGCGCACGAACCTGTCGGCGCTCGTCTCAGAAAGCCGATCGCTGCGCAAGACGCGCGCGACGCCAGGGATGTCGAGGATGGCTTTCTCCACCGCCCTCATGGCCGCCGGTGACGCGCGCAGCCGATCAAAGATCGTGGGGGCGAAGTACAGGTACGAAAAGTTCACTGCATCGACGTAAGTGCCCTTTTCGAGTCGCCCGAATTCAGCGGTCAACGTCTCTTCGACCCGTTCGCCGACGTCCTGCGGAGCGATGCGCCCGCTCGTCTGGAATTCAGCGATGGGAGCAACACCGTGGTCCGCCGTAAGCGCCAGCACGTAGTTGTTTCGGCCCACGCGAGCGTCCAGATGGGAGATCAGCGCTCCTGTGGTTTCATCCAGCCATCGTAAGAGGTCCTCGATCTCTCGGCTGCCGGGTCCAAAGCTGTGTCCAACTTCATCGAGCGCTGAGAACCCCACGGCGAGAAAGTCCGTCCCATCGCGTTGACCGATGGCAAGACTCTCCACCATCGCAGCCGCCATCCTCTGGAGGTACACGTCGGAGAAAGGGCTCGCCTGCCAGATCTCGAAGAACAACGCATCGAGCGGCGCGCGCCCGGCGATGCGATGAGGAAACAACCCGGTCCATGGCGCCAGCGGTCGCTCGCCAACTCCAGCGTCGCGCGCGCGATACGTGTCCGGCGGGTCCTTCAGGGTCCAGATCTTGCCTTGGTCCTTTTCGTAGGGGTCCCTCTCAATGAAGTCTTGCATCGCCTTGACCGGTCGTGGGGCAAATGCGGTCGACGTCACGAACGATCCCGCGGCATCGTCGAACCAGGTCACGACGTCCCCTCCGTGGCCGGCGAGACCGATCGCACTGCGCGCTTTCAGCGACAGCGCGACGACGCGCGAACCAGGTTTCTGTGCCCGAAGCTCGTCTGCGAGAGTCGGAACCAAGAGTCGCTTGGCGCTGTTGCCCAGCTTCGCCGGACGCCCGTACGTAACGAGCGGCGACGCCTCATCGTCAGTGCAGCTGCGGGTGCGCCGCTCCTCCCGGTGCCACCAATCGTTCAGCACCATCCCGTGCGTGCGCGGGAACGTGCCGGTGCCCACCGTCGTATGCCCCGCACACGTGATCGTGTTGATGTAGGGGTACTCCGCCTCTTCGAACACCGCGCCTTCGTCCAGCAAGGTTCGAAATCCGCCCTTCCAGTGCTGGTTGAAGATCGCGAGATAGTCGGCGCGCATCTGGTCTACGACGAGCACGACCAGCAGCTTCGGGTTCGCAGGCTGCTGCATGGTGCCGCTCAGCGGCATCATCAGCGTCACTGCGGCGGTGGTCATGACGACGAGGCGGAGGTTCATAGGTGCGTCAGAGGGTCGATTCCGTAGTCGGCGGGATCAACCGGGGCTTGTATCGATTGTGGTTGATCCTCGCGCGCATCCCAGAGATCCATTTCGTACGGGCGCTCGAGCGTGTCGCCACCGCGTCCCAGCAGGACTTTCACGCGGGGACGATAAGGATCGGGGGCGTGTGCCTTGAGCACGACGGCGATCTCGCCACCGTCGAGTCGAACGAGGTTGCCGGCAGGGTAGATTCCGACGAGTTGTACAAAGCGTCGAACCAGGTTCTGGTCGAACTGCTTTCCGTCATTGCGCTGCAGCACGGCCAGGATGCGATCGGTCGGATGCGCGGCCTGGTAGACCCGCTGCGACCGCATCGCGTCGTAGACATCGGCGATCCCACAGAGCGTCGTCCCGAGATTCAGCTGCGGCCGTAGGACGCCCATGGGTACCCCGTGCCGTCACTGCGTAAGTGATGCTCGAAGGCGACGATAGGCGCGAGCGTTGGAATCTCGGGGGTATTCTTCAGAATCTCGGCACCGTTGACCGTGTGGAGTTTCAGGATGTCGTACTCCTGATCGGTCAGCTTGCCCGGCTTGTTCAAGATTTCGTTCGGCGTTTTCACTTTGCCGATGTCGTGCATCAGCGCCGCAAGGCCAAACTCTCGTAGAGTCGCGCCGTCGATGCCCAGGCCGCGCGCCTGACCCATCGTGAGAATCGAGACGTTCACCATGTGCGTGAACGTATAGTTGTCGTAGTTCTTGAGCGCCGTGAGCGCCAACAGCGCGGTCCGATTCTGCGCTACAGCCTGCGCCAGCGAATCGACCAAACCGTGCGCGGCGTCTGCGTCTGGTTTTCCCTCGACGGCAGCGCTCTCCCACAACGTTCCCGCGAGCGCCGAGGCGTCGTCGTACAGCTTTCGAAACGTCGCGATGTCGCCGGCGCCCTCGCCCGGGCGATCTTCGGTCTGGAGGCGCCCGACGCGGATGTGCTTCAGGCCTGCGAGCACACCGGCTGCATTGGGGTCGTTGCTGGCGACGCTATGTACGAGCTGTCCGATCTCTTCGGGCTCGACGCCGCGGTCCACGACGATGCGCTCGATCCCCGCCTGTCGCAGACGCTGCATGAGTTCGGCGAGGGTCTCGGCGGCGCGGGGGATGGGGATGTCGCCGACGACGAGGTCGTCGCCGACGATGCCGATCGTGAGGGACGGTGAGTTCGCCAAGATCATCGAGAGGGCTTCCGCGAGTGCGCCGATATTGCGTGCGACCAGCGGATGGCTGGGGGAGTACAACTGGGATCCGCGGAATGCGGCCGCCAATCTCCGCACCAGCTCCTCGGCCAGTTTTCCGCGGTGACTCAGGTTCACTTGCGCGCGCCCTCCTCAGGCTGTCCCAATTGTGCGCGCGCCGCCTTGCGGACACCGCGGTTGCCGCGCGCGGCTGCGTCTTCGAGCACTGCGAGCGCTTCGGGAGTGCCGATGCGTCGCAGCGCCACCGAGGCGATGGTGCGTAGAGACGCGGTTCTAAACGGCGCCCACCATTCACTGCGGTGCAACACCGTGCGCAGCGTACTAGTCGATTCAGGATGGGCGTTGAGCCATCCCAGGGCTTCGATAATCGATTCGTGGACCGCCACAAGCGATCCACGTGGCATCGTGTGATTGAGCACGTGGCACAGCGGCGGAATCGCCTTCTGATCCCGGAGGCCGATCATCTGCTGCACGAGCGTGTCGCGCCTGGCGTCGCTAGACGCACACGCGCGCTCGATGATCTCGTATGCCGCCTTCGTGCCGATCTGGACGATCCCGCGAATAGACTCGCGTTGGACCTGCGGGTCAGCGTCATCCAACATAGACGCGAGCTCGCCAAGCGTTTCATCCCCGCCGAACACGCGAAGGAGATCGATCGCGGTTCGGCGCACAGCCGGATTCGACGACTGTTTGAGTTGCTCCACCGCCTGTCGCCCGGCCGGACCAAACCCAAGCAGCAACTCGCGCACGCGGCGGATGGCGTGGTTGTGCTCCTCGGCCGCGAGCGCTTCGGCAAGCGACCGAACCATGCCTGGCCCGATGGCGTGGCAGATTGCGTTGAGAGCCTCGACTTCCGCCTCGTCCGCGTTTCTGAAGTGCGCAACGACGGACCGCACCAGTGGTCCGTGCGACAGTTGCGTGAGGCTGCGTTCGGCCGCTCCGCGGAGCTGCGGTCGCAGGCCCGACACCGCTGCAGCGGCGAGGCTCTCGGCGATCTGTCGAGCGGCAGCGATATCGCCGGCAAGCGTTCGCTTCTCGGTCTCGGAGACGGCCACGCCGGCCACCGCGGCCCAGGCGATGCCGTCGGACTCGAGTCGCAGCAAGTCCAGCAGGAGTTCGAGGTCCAGCTGCCGCACCGCTGCTTCGTTCACACTCGCGAGCCACGCCTGAACCCGTTCCGGCGGATCGTCGGAAAGCCGCTCCACTTCGATCGCCTGGGTGCGCGCCCCGGACAGCTCCCGGGCATAGTCGGCCGATACGAAGCTCGTATCCGAGTACGACGTCAGCATGTCCGCCGCGCCTTGCCAAAGGTTGGCGAAATGTGGGTCCTGCCCGAACTCGGTCGATTGCGCTTCTTCACGGGCGAGATCGAGCAAATCTGTCTTGCGCTCGCCTTCCCCCGCCAGGGCCTCGAATGCCTGGGCGAGCCGTTCCGTTGCGCCCCGCTCAGCGGCGACAGAGCGGGCCACGAACGACGCGATCACCGGGTCGTCCATGCGCTCGACGATCCCCTGCGCAATCTGGGCGTCATCGGCGTTGGCAGAGTTACGCTGGGCCATCACGCCGAGCAACATCTCCGGCGACAGATGTGCGCCCGCCGTTGCGATGTTTTCCAGAGCTTCTTCGCGCGTCAGGGCCTGTTGCTCTTTCACGGCGTCGAGCGCCGTCCGAAGCAACTGGAAGAGCGCCGCCACTTCAGCGCTCACGCCCGTGCCGGTCGTTTCCGCCTTTTCACGAAGGCGATCGAGAATCGACGCGAACTTTGACGAGTCGCGGACGGCCGCGAGAAGAGCCGAGCGCATATTGTCGTCGAGAGCGACCGACTCGCCCTTGAGGCACAATGCGACGACGCGATCCCACTCTACGCCTTCGTTGCCCGCGCGTTCCCGCAGCACCTCGCCGTAGTCGATCTCATGAATCTCGAAGTGCGCCCGGCCCGTCGCGGCCCATGCCTGGGCCAGCCCGCCCTCGGCCACAAGATCTTCTGCGGAGCGGGCGAGCAACAGGAGGAGCCCACGCCAGTCCTCCGCATCCGCGCCTTGTTCGATGCGCAAGACTCCGACCAGGCGCTCGTGGAACAGAGAGGCGAGCTCGCCGATCGACGCGTCTGGACGCGCGGGGGCGTGGCCGTCGATGACGAGCATGTCGGGATGGACGGTCAGGGCCACGCTGGTTCCGGCGACCAGTCGGTCGGAGGCGGACACCAGTCTCCCGAGTGAGACCCCGATCGCCGGGTGGGTGCCGGGATAGAGCGAGACGGAACGGGCAGCCGACTTGCAGCAGCGCGCGAACTCTGCAAGGAGCGCACTCTGTTCCGTCGACATCGGCTGAGTCGTCGGGGTCATCGCCACGTCAGTCGAATGACTCCCACCACATCGGCAGTCGGCAGTCGGCAGCACGAGTCCGCAGCATGCAGGGACGATTATACTGACCCTCCGCATGCGATTCGTCGATGTGATTGCTAGCAAGCGCGATGGTCAGGCCCTCCCACGCGAAGCGATAGAGCTGTTCGTCAAGGGCGTTATCGACGGAAGCGTTCCAGACTATCAGGCGTCGGCACTGCTCATGGCGATCGTGCTGCGAGGTATGACCGACCAGGAAACAGCCTGGTTGACCGACGCCATGGTGCGGTCGGGCGACCGCGTCGATCTTTCGGATATCCCTGGAACTAAGGTCGGCAAGCACAGCACGGGCGGCGTGGGTGACAAGGTCTCGATTGTCCTGGCGCCCGTGGCCGCCGCGTGCGGTGTCACGGTGCCAAAGATGTCGGGGCGTGGGCTGGGTCATACCGGCGGCACTCTCGACAAGCTCGAGTCGATCCCGGGGTTTCGGGTCGGCCTGACCGTGGCCGAGTTCAAACGCGTCTTGAGAGCGGTGGGCACCAGCATCATCGGTCAGACGGCGACGCTCGTTCCCGCGGACAAGACGCTCTACGCGCTCCGCGACGTCACGGCCACCATCGAGAGCATCCCTCTCATCTCGGCGTCGATCATGAGTAAGAAGCTCGCTGAGGGAAGTAATGCCCTCCTGCTGGACGTCAAGTGCGGCAATGGGGCGTTCATGAAAAATGAAGCGCAGGCCCGGGCCCTTGCCGCGTCAATGGTGGCAATCGGCACACTCGCTGGAGTCCGGACCGAGGCGTTCATCACCGACATGGACGCGCCTCTCGGGAATGCCGTTGGCAACGCGCTCGAGATCATCGAGTGTCTCGACACGCTGAAGGGTCTGGGCCCTGTCGACCTGACAGCGGTCGTGACACGATGTGCCACCAGGATGGTGGTCTTGGCAGGCGTCGAGTCGGAAGCCGGGGCAGGGGGGCTCGTGAGCGAGGCTCTTGCGTCGGGCCGCGCGCTGCAAGTTTTTGCGCGAATGGTCGAGCACCAAGGCGGCAACCCCAGAGTTGTTGAGGACTATGGACTGCTTCCGTCGGCGCCGGGACGCGAGGTGTTCCGAGCCCCACGCACCGGTTGGGTGTTTGCGATGTGGGCCGAAGCGATCGGGCGCGCCAGCAACGCGCTGGGCGCGGGCCGTTCGAAAGTCGGCGATGCGGTTGATCATGGCGTGGGCGTGCGTGCGCTCGTGAGCCGCGGCGACCGCGTTGGCGCGGGGCAACCGTTGCTCGAGCTGCATCATCGTGACGCGCGAGGACTCGAGGCTGCCATGGCGCTTTGCGCCGAGGCGATGGAGATCGGAGACGCGGTGCCGGAGCCGCGAGAAAGAGTACTGGGCGAAGTGCGATGAACGAGGTGACCAAGCTCGGCAGACAGGCGTGGACGCGCCGGGACCTGGCGGTTCTCGGCGGGCTGGCTGCCGTTGCCATCGTGGCGATTGCCCTGGGGTTCTCAGGGCTCGCGCGCGTGCAGCCTATGGCGGGTCTCGCTGTCATCCTGGCGCTGGCGTACTGTTGCTCGTCCGCCCGCCGCGCCATCGATTATCGGACCGTGGCCTGGGGGCTGACGCTCCAGTTCATCTTTGCCCTGCTGGTGCTCAAGACTGAAGCCGGTCGCGCTGTCTTTCAGGTGGCCGGCGGCCTGATCACGAAGCTCTTGAACTTCACCTACGTTGGGTCCTCGTTCGTCTTCGGTCCCCTTGGCAATCCTCAGGTGTGGCCGCGCGTGATGACGAACGTGCTCGGCCAGGAGGGCGCGCAATACGCGAACATCTTCGCCTTTCAGGTGCTCCCAACGATCATTTTCATCGCCGCACTTTTCGCGATGCTGTACTACTTTGGCGTCATGCAGCTCATCGTGCGCTTTTTCGCCATCGTCATGCGTCGGTTCATGCGGGCCAGCGGAGCCGAGTCGCTGAACGTGGCGGCGAGCATCTTCATGGGGCAGACAGAGGCGCCGCTCACGATTCGGCCATTCCTACCACGCATGACCGAGTCGGAGCTCATGACGGTGATGACGGCGGGGATGGCGCATATCTCGGGTGGAGTCATGGCCGCTTACATTCTCTTCGGTGTCGAGGCTCAGCACCTGCTGACGGCGGTCATCATGACCGCGCCGGGAACGCTGATGATGGCGAAGCTGTTCGTCCCCGAAACCGGTGAGCCGGAAACGATGGGCACCGTGAAGCTGCAGGTCGAGAGGACCGACGTCAACGTCATCGATGCGGTGGGTCGAGGTACGGGAGAAGGGCTACACCTTGCCCTGAACGTGGGGGCCATGCTCATCTCGTTTCTAGCGCTCATCGCGCTCGTCAATGCGGTGCTGGGCTTGGTCGGACTCAGCATGCAGCAGATCTTCGGCTTGGCGTTCTCGCCGATCGCGTGGAGCTTGGGCGTTCCGTGGCGCGATGCGCCGACGATCGGCAATTTGCTTGGGACACGCATGGTGCTCAATGAGTTCGTCGCCTACTCTCAACTGGGGCCGCTCAAGGACAGCCTCGACCCGAAGTCGTTTACCATCGCGACCTTTGCCTTGTGTGGGTTTGCCAACTTCAGCTCCATTGGGATTCAGATTGGCGGCATTGGCGCGCTCGCGCCAGAGCGACGGCACGATCTGGCGCGGCTTGGCCTGCGAGCCATGCTCGCCGGCACGTTTGCGAACTTCCTGACGGCGACGATCGCGGGTATGTTGCTGTGAGTGCAGTTTCCATCTACGACCGTGTCGAGGCGGCGGCTGCAGCCGTGCGCACGAGATGCGGGGCCATGCCGGAGACGGCGGTCGTCCTGGGCTCGGGGCTCGGCGATTTCGCCGACACTCTGATCGAGAGCACGTCCACGCCGTATCAGAGCTTGCCGTATTGGCCAGCCACGCGGGTCGCTGGCCACGCGGGCCGGCTCGTCGTTGGCGGCGTGGCGGGCAAGCGTGTTGTGGCGCTTGCCGGCCGCGTACACGCGTACGAAGGGCACGATCTGGCGACGGTCGCTTTCGCCGCGCGTGTCATGGGCCGGCTGGGTGTGAAGCGAATCGTCCTGACGAACGCGGCGGGCGGGATCAACACCGGGTTCTCGCAAGGCGGATTGATGGTCATCGATGACCACATCAACCTCATGGGCAGCAATCCACTCATCGGCCCGAACGACGAGCGATTTGGACAGCGCTTCCCCGACATGAGCGAGGTGTATGCGTCACGGCTGCGACACATCGCCGACGAGGCGGCGCGAGCGAGAGGGGTGCCTGTGTCGCACGGCGTCTACGTGGCTGTGCACGGGCCGAGCTACGAGACGCCGGCCGAGATTCGGTTCTTCCGGGCCATTGGGGCTGATGCCGTCGGCATGTCCACTGTTCCAGAGGCGATCGCCGCGCGTCACATGGGACTCGAGGTCCTGGGTATCTCCTGCATCACGAATATGGCGGCCGGCGTGCTGCCGCAGCCGCTCGTACACGACGAGGTCATGGAGACCGCCCGGCGTGTGCGGGGGTCCTTTATCGCGCTGCTCGAGGGGATCATTGAGCGCGTCTGAGCTCATCGCTGCCGCGCGTCGAGCACGGCGTCACGCCCGTGCGGAGTTCTCGAAGTTCAAGGTCGGCGCGGCGCTCGAAACCGCCGACGGCACGATCGTGACCGGTTGCAATATCGAGAACGCGACGTATGGGTTGACTATCTGCGCGGAGCGCGTGGCGATGTTCAAGGCACTCTCTGAGGGCCATCGCACGTTCACGCGCGTGGCCGTTGTCGCTGACACGCAGGCACCGACACCGCCGTGTGGCGCCTGCCGGCAGATCCTCTGGGAATTCGGTGGTGACCTCGAAGTGATTCTCGCCAATCTGCGTCGTGAAACTGGTCGTCACCAACTGAGCGACCTTCTTCCACTCCCATTCGACGCTCGCCTCCTCACCTGACCGCGGATTTGATGGTGGCGATGGTGCCGGCCGTGAGAGCAGGTATCTCGACTCCGCCAGCCGCGCGGCACGCCTGCTCAGTCGCACGCGTCTTCGACCGAACTTCACGTGGGTTCCCTGGCGACCGCGTCGGCTGGCTCCGCGAGACAACTGCTCTCACGGGCCGGCACAGCCCTCAAGTCGCTTGAGCGCTGGTCAGGGCCGCACATCGGGCGAGCGTCTTATGAGGCGCGACTTGAGGAGCGGTGACAGCGAAGTCTCTAAGACCGGCTTGAAGCGTGACTGCCGCGCAACTCACGGAGTTGCGCGGGTCGTGAGCCATGCTGCGTAAGGCCGGTCTTTCCACGGCTCCGAACGGAGCGCCGAATCAAGATGCTCGCTTCGATGTGCGGCCTATACCGGTGGCGGACGCAACGGGTGGCTCCGAGCGCTGGCTGATATCATCACGGTGCGATGCTGCCGACCATTGAGTGGAAGGACGATACGGTCGTGATGATCGACCAGCGGAAGCTGCCCGGCGTCGAGGTCTACGTCACGTGCAAGACGGCGAACGAGGTCGCCAGAGCGATCAAGACGATGGTCATCCGTGGCGCGCCAGCGATTGGTGTGGCTGCGGCCATGGGAATCGCGCTGGGGGCGCGCAGAAGTCGTGCGACGGGCACGAAGCAGTTCACGACGGAGTTTCAGAAGACGTGCGACACGATGGCTGCGACGCGGCCAACGGCCGTGAACTTGTTCTGGGCCATCGAGCGAATGAAGCAGGCGTTTGCCGACGCCGCCCAGAGCGGCGGTTCGGTCGGCGAAATTGCGCAGCGGCTCGAGATGGAAGCGCGGCAGATTCACGACGAAGACGTCGAGAGCTGCCGTTCCATGGGTGAGCATGGAGCGGAGTTGGTGCCGGATTCTGCGCGCATCCTCACCCATTGCAATGCAGGCGCTCTGGCGACGGCGGGATTTGGGACGGCGCTCGGAGTGATTCGTGCCGCAGCGGCGCAAGGGAAGAAGGTGGCCGTGTTTGCCGATGAGACGCGGCCCTTTCTGCAAGGCGCGCGGTTGACGGCGTGGGAGCTCGTGAAGGACGGAATCGACACCACGGTGATTACGGACAACATGGCCGGCGCCATGATGCGGCTTGGCCATGTCGACCTCGTAGTTGTTGGCGCCGACCGGATTGCCGCCAACGGTGACGTCGCGAACAAGATTGGCACCTACACCGTCGCGGTGCTCGCAAAAGAGCATGGCATTCCGTTTTACGTTGCCGCGCCGCTTTCCACGATCGATCTGAAGACCGCCGACGGCGAGGGGATTCCCATCGAGGAGCGCAGCGACCGCGAGGTCACCCATGTGGGCGTGACGCGCGTGACGCCCGAAGGCGCGCGCGTTCGAAACCCCGCGTTCGATGTGACGCCGGCGAAATACGTGACCGCTATCATCACGGAACGTGGCGTGGCACGAGCGCCGTACAACGAATCGCTCGCCGGACTAATTGGGGTCAGATCTTGAATCTTGCGTCCGGGCGAGACTGACTTAGTCAAATGGGCCTTGCCATCGGACGCAAGATTCAAGATCTGACCCCATGATCATCCTCGGCATCGAGACATCCTGCGACGAGACCGCGGCCGCGCTGGTCGAGGAAACGGGCGACGCCCGGCGACCGTGGCGCGTCCGCTCGAATGTCGTGGCGTCGCAAGTGGACATTCATCGTGAATGGGGTGGTGTCGTCCCGGAGCTCTCGGCGAGACAGCACGTACGTGACATTTGTGGTGTGGTCGAACGCGCGCTCGAGGACGGTGGCACGCCGGCCTATGACGGAATCGCCGTCACACAAGGACCAGGTCTCGTCGGCTCGCTCCTGGTTGGTGTGTCATTCGCAAAGTCCCTCGCCTGGTCGCGCTCGGTGCCGCTCATCGCAGTGCACCATCTCGCAGGGCATATCGAATCGCTCGTACTCGACGGCGGCGAGATGCCGCTGCCCGCCGCGATTCTGGTCGTGTCCGGGGGCCACACGAGCCTGTACCGCGTGGACACGCCGGGCCGCTACGAGCTCCTGGGCCGCACTCGCGATGACGCCGCGGGCGAGGCGTACGACAAGGTCGCCAAGCTTCTTGGTCTCGGTTATCCTGGCGGACCGGTCATCGACCGCCTTGCCGCCGAGGGGGATGACCGTAGTGTCGCGTTTCCCAAAACACGTCTCACGCACGCAGACCGGAATGCGCCGAACCTGCCAGGGGTTCGTGATTTCAGCTTCAGCGGTTTGAAAACGTCGGTATTGCGACATGTCACGTCGAGACGCGAAGCACTTGGGCTGAGCGACACCAGTCTCTTGCCGGACGAAGAAGTGAAGAACATTTGCGCGAGCTTTCAGCGAGTGGTCGTGGAGAGCCTGTTGGATCGTCTCTTCGATGCGGCTCGTTGGGCAGGCGCCAGAAGCGTGGGCATCGCCGGCGGGGTCTCCGCGAATAGTCGGCTGCGCTTTGAGGGTCGCGCAAAGGGCGAGACGCGTGGGCTGCCGGTGTTCGTCCCTCGCCTTGCGCTTTCGACCGACAATGCGGCGATGATCGCCGCGGCTGGCTTACGGCGCTACCGTCAAGGCGATAGCGCCGGGTGGGATTTGAACGCCGACGCATCGCTTCGGCTCGAAACCTGAATCCTGAGACACGAACAAGGAACCCAGAAGACCGACCGACATGATCACGTTCACCGACTACCTCTGGTTCAACACACAGAAGCGGCAGGAGTTTATCCGGATCACCGACGAGGTCGCTTCGATTGTTGCGAAAAGCGGCGTCGACGAAGGGATGGTGCTCGTTTCGGCGATGCACATCACAGCCGCCGTTTACGTGAACGACTGGGAGGAGGGACTCATTCACGACTTCCAGGTCTGGCTGGAAAAACTGGCGCCGTCAGGACTCGACTACCGCCACCACCAGACGGGCGAAGACAACGCCGACGCGCACTTGAAGCGAACGTTGATGGGCCACCAGATCCTGCTGCCCATCACCGCGGGCAAGCTCGATTTGGGCCCCTGGGAGCAGGTGTTCTACGCGGAGTTCGACGGCCGCCGGCGAAAGCGGGTCGTCGTGAAGGTGATGGGGGAGTGACGTCGACGCGGAAGTATCCGGACCGTCCGATCATCGGCGTCGGCGCCGTGATTGTCGACGAGGGTAAAGTCGTCCTGATCCGGCGTCGCTTCGAACCCCTGGCCGGACAGTGGAGCATCCCCGGTGGGGGAGTCGAGCTTGGCGAAACGCTCGAGGCGTGTGTGGTGCGGGAAATGCACGAAGAGACCGGGCTGCAGGTCGAGGTCGGACCGATCATCGAGGTGTTCGACCGGATTAGCTCCGACGATGAAGGCCGGGTCGCTTACCATTTCGTGTTGGTTGACTATCTGTGTTGGCCAACCGGCGGCCAATTGCAGCCAGGTTCTGACGTCGATGCGGCAGTTCTGGCCGATCCGGCCGATCTCGCCCAATACAGACTCACTGCCAAGGCCACGTCCGTGATCGCCCGCGCCGTGGAGTTGGACCGATCCGAGCGAGCCGAACGGCTCGAACCACGAGAATCCGAACGGCCCGAACCATCCGAACCATCCGAACGTAAGATCGATTGACCGAATGGCGCCCGTCGTCCAACTGAATGAGGTGAGCGTCCGCTACAGCACCGCCTGGGTTCTGCAGGGGATCTCCACGTCCTTTCCGGAGGGTGCCGTAGGCCTGTTGGGACCGAACGGCGCTGGCAAAAGCACGATGATCCGGGCGCTGCTGGGGTTTGTCGCACCTGACCGAGGCGACATGCGGGTGCTCGGGCTCGACGTGAAAACGTCGCCGCTCGAGATCCGCGCTCGCATCGGCTACATGCCGGAACAGGACGCTCATATTCCCGGGATGAACGCGGTGTCTTTTGTCGCATATTGCGGCGAGCTTGCCGGGTTGCCGCGGACCGACGCCATGCAACGCGCGCACGAGGTGCTGTACTACGTCGGCCTCGGTGAGGCGCGGTACCGGAATGTCGAAACCTACTCCACTGGAATGAAACAACGGATCAAGCTCGCGCAGGCGCTCGTGCACGATCCCCAGTTACTCTTTCTCGACGAGCCGACCAACGGGATGGACCCGAAGGGCCGCGAGGAGATGCTCGAGCTCATTCGTGACATCGCACGCAACAAAGGTCTCAACGTCATCGTCTCGTCTCACCTGCTTCCAGACGTCGAGTTCACGTGTGACCACGTGGTGGTGCTGGACAAGGGCGCCATCGCGACGCAGGGACCCATTGCGGGTCTGAAAGCGCATACCGGGCAGGTGTTCGAGCTCCGCGTGAAGGGGGACTCAGCAGGTTTCATCCAGGTGCTCAACAACGCTGGACTCGAATGCTACGCAACCGACGAAGACGTGATGCGCGTCTTCGTCCCCGACGACCGCGGATCCAAGTTCCTCTTTGGACTTGCCTCCACCCACGGGGTACAGGTGCGCCACCTGCGCGCGAGCGTGCCTACGCTCGAGGACGTTTTCGCCAAGGCTGTGGGAGAGTCATGACAACTCCCAACTCCCAACAACTTCTTGTCCAACTCCCAAGAATCCAACTCCCAAACAACCTTGGGCGTTGGGCGTTGGACAAGCATTGGTTGGGAGTTCGAAGTTAGGCGATGCCTATCCACGACCAGGGCTATCGTCACTACGCAGGTCATCGTCGCCCGCCCGGACGGACGTGGTGGGTGATTGCCCGGACTCAGATTCTGGCGGCGCTACGCTCCAAGCCCTTTATCATCCTGCTCCTCGTGTCCTTCTTGCCGTTTCTGGGCCGTGTCGGACAACTGTATTTCTCGACGAATTTCCAGCAGATCGAATTCCTCACCGCGACGGCGCAAACGTTTCGAGACTTTCTCGATCAGCAGTCAATTTTCGTGTTTCTCATCACGATCGCCCTCGCCGGCGTCATCGCCGACGATCGACGCGCCAACGCCCTGCAAGTCTACCTATCGAAGCCGCTGACGCGCGTTGAATACATCGCGGGCAAACTCGTGGCGGTACTGGTCTTTGTGCTGGGCGCTACGCTCCTGCCCGGGCTGATGCTGTTGTTGCTGCAGGCCATGTTCGCGGGCAGCACCGTGTTTGTGACGCGAAACCTCTTCCTGCTGCCGGCAATCACGCTCTTCTCGATCATTCAGGCGCTGCTTGCGGCGTTCGCGATCCTGGCGCTCTCATCACTCTCGAAGAGCCGACGGTTCGTGTCGATCATGTACGCGGGCATCATCTTCTTCACGGCCTCGATGTATCAGGCCTTGCGCGGGATCACAGGAAGCCGGGCGTGGGCGGTGATATCACCGGAAGACACGCTCGACGTGATCGCTGATGCCATGTTTCGCGTGCGCGGCGCGCCGGCGGTCCCTGTGCCTGCCGCCATTCTGAGCATCGTTGTCGTCATCGGCGTGTCGATTTGGATTCTCGAGCGGCGTGTTCGCGGCGTCGAGGTCGTCGTCTGATGATCATCTCGACGGATCACCTGTCGAAGTGGTACGGTCAGGTCTCCGGCCTCAACGACGTGACGGTGACCGTGCCGCCGGGCATCACGGGCCTGCTCGGACCGAATGGCGCGGGCAAGTCCACCTTCATGAAGCTCGTCACCGGCCAGCTCAAGCCGAGTAAGGGAGCCATCCAGGTGTTGGGAGAGCCGATTTGGGGCAATCCCGCGCTCTACGAGCGGATCGGCTTCTGCCCCGAACAAGACGCCTTTTACGACCGGATGACTGGACTGGAGTGGCTCATCGCGCTCGTTCGGCTGAACGGCGCCACCGAGGACGAGGCGAGCGCGGACGGCCGTCGCGCGCTCGAGGCAGTCGATTTGCTGGACGCTGCGAACAAGAAGATCGGCGCGTACAGCAAAGGCATGCGGCAGCGCGTCAAGTTGGCGCAGGCAATCGTGCACGATCCGCAGCTCCTGATCCTGGACGAACCGCTGAGCGGGATGGATCCGATCATGCGACGGAGAACCATCAAGCAGATCAAGGACTGGGCCCGGGCCGGGAAGAGCATTCTGGTCTCTAGCCACATCCTGCACGAAGTCGAAGCGATGACGTCGAACATCCTGCTGATCAACAACGGCAGGATCCTGGCAGAAGGAAACGTGCATCAAATCCGCGACCTCATCGATGAGCATCCCCATACCGTGTTCATTCGTGCCGACGATCCACGAGCGCTCGCGCGCATGTTGCTCGCCGAGGATGGCGTGATCAGTTTGCGGTTCGAGCCTGGTGCCGTTGTCATTGAAACGGCTCGGCCCGATGCTTTCTATGCCCGCGTCACCGACATGGCGGCCAGCGGAGAAGCGGGCTCGATCGACGAAGTGACCTCTCCGGACGACAATCTGCAGGCGGTCTTCAAGTACTTGGTCAAGCAATGAGCGGAGAGCGGGGATCGGGGATCGGGGATAGGGCAACGGTAGCGTCCGGCTTGAGCCGGAAGCCACGCACTGCTTCGTTCATGAGCGGCGCGACGCGAGTCTTCGAGCTGTCGCTCGGGGAGATGCTGTGGTCTCGCCGGACGATCTTCATGGCCCTCGTCCTTTCTGGGCCCGTGATCCTCGCCTTGGTCGCGCGTGTCGTGCAGACTGTCGGCATTGCTCCGGTTCGCGTGAACGGTGTCGGTGTCGGTGGCACTGCGGTCTTCGGGATGATGATCTGGATTCTCTTTCTTCACTTCATCGTGCCCGTGCTCGGCGTCTTTTATGGCACGGCGCTCGTTGCCGACGAGGTCGAAGACCGCACGATCACCTACTTGTTCACGCGGCCAATCCGCCGCGGTGCGGTGCTCGTCGGGAAATACATCGCGTATCTCGCCTGCACGACACTCGTCGTCTTACCGTCGGTCATGCTCGTATATTTCCTGGTCGTGCCGTTTCGCGACATCCCGAGGAGCTTCCTGTCCCTGGTCACGGATCTCGGTCTCTTGGCCATTGGCCTGGCGGTGTACGGAGGGGTTTTTGCTCTGGTTGGAACCGTCCTCAAACGGCCGCTGGTGATAGGGCTCGTCTTCGCGTTCGGTTGGGAGAAACTGGCGCTGTTCATACCGGGATACCTACGACAGCTGACCGTTGCGCACCATCTCCAGGCGCTGGTTCCGCACGCGATGCCGACCGACGGAACCATGTCGCTGCTCATGTCGGTGTTCAAGGAGACTCCCTCGGTAATAACCAGCCTGTTGTCGCTCCTCGTGATTTTGGCGCTGTCGCTGACTCTGGCGGTCCGCGCCATCGAGCGCCGGGAGTATGTGCTGGAGCAGTAGCACAGGTTCACGGGTTCTCGGGTGCTCGGGTGCTCAGGTTCCGGTTCTTGGGTGCTCAGGTTCCGGTTCTTGGGTGCCGTGGTTCGCGGTTCTCGGGTGGTTGTCGGGTTCCTGCGTCAGCCAGCGCTGAGAACCGTGGGCCGACCGTGAACCCAGGAACCGGCGAACCGATGAACCAGAACCCAAGCACCTGGAGCACCCAAGCACCCAAGCACCCAAGAACCCCTGTGGGAACACGTTCTCGGTTCGGCCCGTATAATCAACAGGAGTCCGAGATATGTCGAAACGAACCCGTCTGTTCCTTGGAATCGCGGTCGGAATCCTCGTGATCGGTCTGGGAACGGGTCTTGTTGCTTCCTACATGGGTATGGGGCTCCAGAGTCTGGCGGTCATTGGCGCTCGTCCGAGCGAATTCGCCTATCTCCCGAATGACGCTCATGTCTTGGCCTATGCCAACGTTCGCGATGTGATGGACTCTCAGCTGCGGCAGAAGTTACAGCTGCTACAGAACGGAACAGACAACGGGCAGGCTCGTGTCGAGGCTGAAACCGGCATCAATATCGAGCGCGACATCGACCAGGTGTTTGCCGCCATGTCCGATATGGACGGCGACGCGGAGCAGCATCGGCCCCTCGTTCTCGCGCGAGGTCGTTTTGACCAGGTTCGTATCGAAGGCCTCGTCCGGGAAAAGGGCGGAACAGTCGAGGAATACAAGGGGCAACGGCTCTTAGTTCACCCCGAAGCCAACCTCGCGGTAGCGTTTGTCGAACCAGGGCTCGTTGCGGTTGGTTCGCAGGCCTCGGTGCGCCGTGCCATCGACACAAAGGCGAACGGCGGCGATGTGACCGCTAATGCTGACCTGATGCGCCTGCTCGGCGAAGTGAACGACGGCAATGCGTGGGCGATCGCGAAGTTCGACGCGTTGGCCAACAACGCCCGCATGCCGGCTGATGTTGCTCGCCGATTGCCACCGATTGGGTGGTTTGCCGCCAGCGGACACATCAACGGTGGCATACAGGGGGCACTCCGTGCTGAAGCGCGCGACGAAACCGCCGCCCGCGATCTCCGCGACGTCGTTCGTGGCTTCATTGCGCTCGCACGCATGCAGACCGGTCAGCAGGCGGAGTTGGCAGATCTGATGAACTCATTGGAACTCGGTGGTGAGGGTAAGACCGTGTCGCTCGCGTTCTCCGTCCCGCCCGAGACAATTGCCGCGCTGGGCGCGCTTCGCGCGCGCAGTGGTCGGTAACTGTGTTCTTGTGGCTTCCGGCTCAGGCCGGAAGCTACGTGTCCTCCCGTAACTTCCGGCTTCACTCGAAGCCACGACGCCCGTAAACAGCCAGCCCGCATTCGGCGTAAGACCAGGTACTGCCTATCTGCATGGAACTGGTCTTCTTTTACGGCACGCTGATGACGCCCTTCAACAGGACTGGGCGTCTTCGGATCGATCAAAGCCTCTTGTTCAGGGGTCATGGAACGATCGCAGCCGCGCTGTTCGATCTCGGCATCTATCCCGCGGCGGTTCCGTCTTCCGACGGCCGTGTCTCAGGTGAGGTGTACGAGATGGCAGAGCCGTTGACCGTATTGCGAGCGTTGGATGAGATCGAAGGGCACACACCAAGTGAACCTGAGGCCAGCCTCTACACACGCAAGGCGACCCCTGTCACTCTGGTGGATGGAACCAAGGTCCGGGCGTGGGTGTATTTTTACAATGCGCCGCTCGGTCGTGCCGAACGCATCCAGTCGGGGGACTATCTCGAGTACTTGAACGTCAGATAGGGCGCCGTTTTTCTAGGCCCCCTGGCCGCTCCGGTCCATCCTCACGCCATCCAAGAATTTTTCGAGCGCCACGGCCACGTGTTGAGGCAGCTCGACGAACTCCACGCCACTCAAGTACGCGACCGTGTCCTGGTCGACCTGGCTGATGTGCGAATGGACGACTCGCGCTTTGACCACAACTGGTGTAGCACTGAGCGTCAGTCGGAGGTCGTGAAGCGAGTTGAGATGAAGGGGATACTGAGTCTCGATGGTCGCGCCCGTCGGCCCAATCTCTTTGACCGAGAGCGGCTCGAACACCATGATCTCACCCTTGAGTTCGCCCAGAATCGAGATGCGATCCGCACCTCTGGTGTTCGATGCCATCAACTAGTTCATCCGCAGCGCCGGACTAACCGGCGCAAAGTCTTCCTCTTCGTCAGGAATCTGCGAAAGCTCGTCGTCCTCCTCCTGTCCGTCACCATCCATGGTGTAGGTCAGCACTGGGATGTCGCGCGTTTCGCCGTCCAGCTTAAGCATCGTCAGCAGCTGGAAGCCATCCAGTTCCTCGATGCTGGTGCACAGGATAACCAAATTCGGACGAACTTTCTTGATGTTTGAAAAGGCATGTTTGGCTGACTCGACGAATACCATGTCGTAGCGGCCCGCTTCGAGCACGGCTTCGAGCGTACCGATCACATCAGAATTGCCGTTGACGATGACGACCTTCTGGACCGGCGAAGCAGCGAGTTGGTTCATGTCAGCCATGGGGATTGACCGTCCCTTCTGACACACGTCAATTCAGGATTCGTGCCACGCGAAGTCGTCAGATTTCGTCGGAAGTTCCATCGTTTTATCGCTCACATTTGCCGATGTCCTCACAGCGCACGGGGTTTCGATGAGACTCGATGAGGCGGCAACCCGTTATCGCGTGTGCACTTGACGCAGATGCACCCCGAGAATCGCCGTCGACGTGCCAACTAGTGGCATATTTTCCGTTCTTGTACCGAATTTCTGTCAAGACGGCCGATCGTAGATGAAAGAGACGGTGTGGGAAAACGTGGACAGAGTGCCCAGGGCGGGGCAAAAAAGAGAGGGGAGCCGAAGCTCCCCTCTCTTGCCTTGCTTAGGGGCTCGCCAAAACTCGAGCCCTGGGATCGGCGCCTCTAGAAGAGGAATTTGACCGTGAAATATCCTTTCGTTCCGTCGTCGAACAGGTCCTCTTGGCCGTAGCGGGGATCAAACGCGCGGGCCCCGTCTGGCGTCGCTCTGATCAGCGCGTTGACGTCGTAGCCCTTCGTCAGGTTCGTGCTCGACAAGTCGATGTACGACGAGCTGCGGTCGGGGCTGAGGCCGCCCTTGTTGAGGAAGTTGTAGATGTGGCGCGCTGTCTTTTGGTTGAACAGATTGACGACGTTCAACTCGAAGCGCAGGCGCTTGGTATTCGGGAAACGCACCTCGTGGCTGAGGAGCAGATCCGTGCGAGTCAGTATCGGCGTGCGGCCCATGTCGCCCCGACCGAAGACGAAGGCGTCCGCGCTGGCGGTGGTCGTCACATAAGTGGTGAGGGGAGTACCGCTCGCGCCGTAGAAGAACGCGCCAATCTGGGTGCCCCACGGAAAATCGTACGCGCCGTAGAGCTTTACGACGTGGGGGCGATCTGTCGCCAAGGGACCACGAACGTCCAGGTTGCCTCGAGAGTCATAGAGGATCTCGTCGTTATCCCAGTAGCGGTTCACGTTACCACCTGGTCTGGCAGTGCTTCCCCCCGATTGCTGGGGATAGAGGAACCCGGCACTGTCAGTCGGAGTGGAGACCTCGTCTGATGCCGCGAGGCCCGAGTAGTTCCCGTAGAGCCGGCTCAAGGTGTAGTTGGCGCTGAAAAAGTAGTTGTCTGCGAATCGTCGGCTATAACCCAACTCGAACGCGTCGTACTGCCGTTTCGGTCGTGGAATGAGCTGGCCGGGCGGTGTCGCGCCTGTCGGGAACTGGACCGCGCCGAACCCACGCCCCGGGTTCCCTATGATGTAGCCCTCGTCGCCCTCCGGCGTCAGGTAACCGATGTCCTCGATCGTCTCCAGCAGTTCGTTGTGGATGTAGTGGAGGGTCATGACGCTGTTTCGACCGACTTGGAACTCGCTTCCGCCGCTGAGACTCGACTGCTTCATTGGCCTCGTTTCCGGGTCGATGCTGCTGCCGAAAGACGCCACGCGGCGATCGCGGCAGCCACCGGGATTCGAGAACCACAGATCGTTTCCAGGCTTGTTACTCAGATTCAGGCTTGCGAGGTCTAGCGTATTCAAACCGCGGTAAAAGACGCACCAGGTCTCCGCTCCAAAGGAGCCCCGGGGCAACTCAAACTTCGTCCAGTCATAGTAGAGACCCCAGCTGCCGAATACCTTGACCCTGCCATCGCCGCTCACGTCATAAGCGGCGCCCAGACGCGGCGCGAACTTGTCTTTGAAGGTGAAGTGGAAGGCGTTCTCCTGGTAGTCAGGTCGGAAGGTTGGGACTTTCTCGTCTTCGCTTCGCAGGCCGAGGTTCAGCGTGAGCCGATTGCCGACTGTCCACTGATCCTGGATGTAAAGTGAGTGGATGTTGTTGCCAGCCTTGCTCGTGGTTCGGCGATCATTCACCTCGTAGTACCCGTACGTCCCCGTGCCTGTCTGGCCGCCAAACGTGAAGCTGTTGGCCCAGAAGATGTTGACGTATCCACCAGGGTAAAACGAGTCGATGTCATTTTCGGTTCGCTGGAAGCCGTAGCCGCCCTTGAGAATGTGGAAGCCAGCCCCGCTGAACGCGTGATTGTAGTCAAGGTTGAAATTCGAGCGTTTTGTCGTATCGAACCCCGTAATCTGCGCGCGCGGCGTGTTGACTAGGCCGGTCCCTCCCTGGAGCGATGCCGGTATCAATGCGTTCACGGGAGTCGTTGGCGATCCGTACGTGTACGAAGTAACCGTCGAAACGCCCGTGTCCGAGTAGCGGTCGTGGAAAAGTCCACCCCGAGCACTCAAGAACGAGCTGCTGCTGAGGTTGAAATCGCCGGAGCCGCTTGTGTTGACCTGATTGACCTCGTACCCCCGGCCGATGTTGCTGGCCAGTCCCGCCGCGGCACTCGTGACACCGTTCGCGCTCGCGCCGTCATATCTGTTGAACGTGCCCTCCGCCGTCGTCGGTGTCCAGAGGGCGGACCAATTCACGTTCAGCCGTCGGGTAGCGAATGTCAGCTTGCCAAAGGCTTGCTGCCTCCAGATATCTCGGTCGATTTCGCCGGTCGAATCCGTATAGTTGTAGGCGCGAGTTTCCTTCTCGCTTCGCGGTGAGTAAGACCCATAGAAGAACAAGCGATCTCGCATGATGGGGCCGCCCGCAGAACCGCCGAACTCGTTGTGGTGAATTGAGTTCTCCTTATCCTGCACGTAGAAGCCGTTCACCTCGGTCAGGGGATCGAGGACCAACCGCTTCACGGGGCCTGCACTGAGCGCACTTCCTTCGAAGTAGTAGTGTGTCTCACCACGGAAGGTGTTGCCGCCGCTCTTGGTGACGGCGCTGATGACGCCGCCAAGCGCCCCGCCGTACTCTGCCGAGATACCGCTCGTCTTGACCTGGACTTCCTGCAGGTACTCGAACACGGTGTTCTGCCGCGACTGCCCGTTGACGAGTGAGTTGGTGACGATGCCGTCCACAGTGAAGGCATTCTCGGCGCCGCTGGCGCCGTTGACCTGGATGCCGCCCTCAATCCTGCCTTCGTTTACCGACGGCGCCGACAATGCGAGCGATTGGAACGACCGCCCCTTCGGCAAACGGTCGAACTCCTCGGCGCTCACGTTATGCGCGATCAACGTACTGCGCTGGTCAACGAGCGGACTGGACTCGCCCACGACCTGAACGACCTCCGTCAGGGCTCCGACGCGAAGCTGTGCGTCGAGGTCGAAGGTTCGCCCGAGCTGGACAAGGACGTCCGCACGTTCGACCGGAGAAAAGCCTGTCAGCTCAAACCGGACTGTGTAGCGGCCTGGCACCAGATCGGGCGCCATGAACGTGCCGGTGGCGTCTGTGACGAAGGTTCTGGCTTCGCCCGTCTGCGTGTTCGTGGCAACCACGGTGACGCCGGGTATGGCCGAACTCTGTTGATCGGTGACGGTTCCGGTAAGGCCGCCAAATCGCTCCTGTGCCGACGCGAGGCCAGTGACGGCCAGCGCGACCACCACAAGAAGGGCACTTATACGTGCGTACATCTGATCTCTCCTTGAAAAACTCTTTCCATTTGCTGTCAAGTTTGTAAAGCTTCTGTGTCTGATAGGGAAAGAACGTACCAGCTTCACCACTGAGACTAAGTGCATACTGGTGAGCGACTTACTAAGAAAGGCGGCCGGGATCGGGACAAAACGATCCATAGACGGTGAAGTTGGCGAACAAAATCATGGATCCAAACCGATTCGTAATGCAAGTATCACGTCTCACCACTGATTCATGCCAGTTGGGACCAGGCCCATCAAACCATCAGGCCTGCCGTGACCTCCACGAACGACCATTTCTTCGAACTGTTTTGCCTGGGACGAACGTTGGTGCCAGTGGCTCGCTTCACGAGACCAGCGGATACAGGTTGGGCATTGCGCCGTGGTATTGGCGGATTTGTCACGCCTTCGTGGTTGACTCCCACGACAATTCGCGCGCACTGTAGGGGCCTATGCGTCTACGAAGTCTTCTATATTTCGCCTTTGTCTGGACCCTCACGAGCGTTGCCAGCGCTCAAAGCACGACTGGAACGATTTCGGGCCGAGTTGTCGATCAGCAGGGACTATCCCTGCCTGGCGTCTCTGTCACAGTTGCGTCGCCGAACCTACAGGGTGTACGGCTTGCCGTGACATCCGAGAACGGCGATTACATTCTTGCGCAGTTGCCGTCCGGGTCTCACACCGTGACGTTCGATTTGGCAGGCTTTCAACGGATCGAGCGACAAGTGAACCTTGCCCCGACGCAGGTGCTCCCGCTCGAGATCACGATGGGGCTCCAGGCTCTTTCCGAGGTCGTTCAAGTGGTGGGTCGATCGTCGGACGTGCTGACCCAGACGGCGCAGGTAGCAACCAATTTCAACCAGGAGTTGCTGTCCACGCTACCCACAAACCGCGATGTTCGCTCGGTGATGCTGATGGCGCCGGCCGTTCATCCCAGTGGACCGAACGGGGCGATCAGTGTCGCTGGTTCCATGTCGTTCGAGAACTTGTTCATGGTCAACGGCGTGTCGGTTGGTGAGAATCTGCGCGGTCAGCCCCAGGATCTGGTGATCGAAGATGCCATCCAGGAGACGACAGTGGCAACGGCAGGCATCTCCGCGGAGTTTGGACGCTTCGGCGGTGGTGTGATCAATGTCATTACCAAGTCTGGCGGCAACCTGTTTGCGGGCTCTTTTCGCGAGACCCTGACCAACGACGACTGGCGTGCGCTGGTGCCTCGCCGCGACGGCGACCCTTACGCGGGTGACTCCAAGATCGACGACGTGGTGCCGACGCATGAGTACACGGTTGGCGGACCGGTCATCAAGGACCGGCTGTGGTTCTTCCATGCAGGCCGGCTGCAGACTCAGACGGCCAATCGGCAGCTGATTCGAACCAACATTCCCTACGTATTCACGGATAAGTCAGCCAGGTACGAGGCCAAGGTAACGTACTCACTCGACGCCAACCATCGCCTCCAGGGCAGTTACATCAAGATCAATCGCGACCAACTGAATAACACGTTCCAAACCGCCCTGTCGCTGGATCTGGCGAGCCTCGAGGACCGTCGGCTTCCTGAGGACTTGTTCACGCTGCATTACGACGGCGTTTTGACGCCGACGTTCTTTATCGAAGCGCGATACTCTCAACGTGACCTGACCACTACGGGAAGCGGCTCGAAATTCACCGACCTGCAAAAAGGCACGCTTCTTGTTGACCCGTCTGGCCAACGCTACAACGCCGCCACGTTCTGCGGCGTGTGTACCCCAGAGGAACGCGACAATCAAGACGTCTTCGTCAAGGGCACTTATTTCTTATCCACGGGGGGTTCGGGCTCGCACACGCTGGCGTTTGGATACGACGTGTTCAACGACAAGCGTTTCGTGAACAACTTCCAATCGGGTAGCAACTATCGCTTCCTCAACGCTCCAGCCGTCGTCGAGGGAACGAACGTCATCGCGACGATCAGAAGCGGGACGACGGAGATCCAATGGAATCCGATCTTCCTCGAGAGCCAGGGCACGAACTTTCGGACCCATTCCGTGTTCTTCAACGACAACTGGCGCGCCACCGACCGGCTTACCGCCAACCTCGGTGTGCGGTGGGACCAGAACCGCGGCGTGAATAGCAACGGTTCGCTCATCGCGAAGGAGGGCGCGATCAGCCCCCGTCTGGGAGTGATTTTCGATCCGAACGGCGATGGCCAGTGGTCGGTCACAGGCAGCGTCGCGAAATATGTGGCAGGCCTGCTGAGCAGCATTGCAGATGCGACGTCGCCCGCAGGCAACTCCGATACTTACCGCTTCGTCTATCGAGGGCCTGACATCAATGTCGATCCGGCGGCGCGGGTCTCGAATGAAGCAGCCATTCAGCAGGTATTCGACTGGTTCGCCGCCAACGGTGGCCCGACCTTGCCTTTGTCGACCACGCCCACTGTCAAGGGCGTGACGCCGCAGATGGAGGGTTCGTTGAACTCACCAAACGTCCTGGAGTACGCCGCAGGAATCAACCGTCAGTTCGGTGCTCGCGCAGCACTTCGAGCGGACTACGTGTACCGAAATTTCAAGGACTTCTACGTCCAGCGCACGGACGTGACGACAGGCAGAGCGACGGACACGCGCTCATTCGCTCCAGCCAGCGTTCGAGGCCGGGAGTACGACCTCAGCTTCATCGAAAACGACACCAACGGAATCCTGAAACGCCGCTATTCGGGCCTGACGGTGCAGGGCCAATATCGGTTCAACAGTCGCGTCGATCTAGGCGCCAACTACACGATTTCTCGAACGTGGGGAAATGTTGACGGTGAGAATCCTGTCAGCGGCCCGATTCCCGATTCGTCACTCCAGTACCCTGAGTACCGTCAGGAGTCCTGGAACTATCCGGAAGGCGATCTCTCGATCGACCAGCGGCATCGCGGGCGAGTGTGGGCCACCGTCAGCCCCTGGGGAGGCCTCACGCTCAGCGTGCTGCAATCGCTCGAGAGTGGTATTCCGTACAGCGCAACGAACCAGAACGCGGGAACGTTCAACGGAGTTGATGTGCGGCCCTTCGTGACCAATCCAGGGTATCTCACGCCGCCCAACGGCCAGCAGATTCAGTACTTCTACACGGCCAGGGACGCGTTTCGAACAGAAGGGCAGAAGCGAACGGACTTCGCCGCGATGTACACCCACCCAGTTGGTGTCGGTAGTGGGCGGACGGTCAGTCTCTTCCTTCAGGCGCAACTGATCAATTTGTTCAACCAGTTCCAGTTGTGCGGGTGTGGCGGCAGTTCCGCGTTTCCGCTGGGCGGCAATCTTCAAAGCCAGACGATCGATACGAACATCCGCACGAACGTGAGCGCCCCGGCCACCTATCAGGCGTTCAATCCGTTCACGACGACGCCCATCGAAGGCGTGAATTGGGCCAAAAGTCCCACGTTCGCCAAGGCCGTGAATCGGTTCGCGTACACGACGCCGCGAACTTTCAGGATGACGTTTGGAGTGAGATTCTAAGGCAACTCCCAACTCCCAAACAGCCAACTCCCAAACGACCCAACTCCCAAACAATTTGGGAGTTGGAAGTTGGCTCGATGTTCGGTTGGGAGTTGACGAAGGTCTACGGAAGAGCGTAGGCGACGAGCGTGTCTGTCGCGATCACGGCGACGTACTGCTTGCCGTTTTTCCCGCGATAAGTCATGGGGTTCGCGTTCACCTGGGCATCCAGACGGGTGGCCCAGAGTTCTTTTCCGGTCTTGGCGTCGAAGGCCCGGAACCGTCGATCGTTTGTCGCCCCAACGAAGACGAGTCCGCCCGCCGTGACAGTTGGCCCGGCACTGCCGCTACCGCCCGTCAACTGCTTGCCCTCGGGCAAGCTATCCGTCAACCCGAGCGGATTCGCCCAAGCAATCTCTCCGGTATTGGCATTGACCGCAACGAGACGTCCCCACGGTGGACGCTGACACGGCAGGTTCGCGATCGTGCGGCCGGTGGAATCCTTCAGCGGGGCGCTGAACGTAAAGTACGGTCCCGCTCCGTTGACGCTGCCGCGGTCGTATGGAATCGTCGAGCCTTCCGTGCCTCGGCCGTAGTTCTGGCCTGACCGCTTCCTCTCGATCCAACCGACCAGCGACGTGTCGTGCGCGTTGACGAACACGAACCCGGTCGTCGGGTCGGCGGCCGCGCCGCCCCAGTTGATTCCGCCTGTGCCACCTGGGAACTGAATCGTGCTCTTTGGTGCGGCGCCGTCCTCATGAAAGCCAAATGGCGTGAACGCTCCGGCGTTATGGAAGCCGCCGCTCTTGTCCCACAGCGCTTGACACTCGGCAACGTGCTGCGCCGAGGTATCCTCGGGTCGCACCATGTCGCGATCTTTGTTGAAGTCCACTCGCACGAGCGGGACGGAGGGCTTCAGCGGGAATGGCTGCGTGGGTGAATACCACTCGCCGGGGACCTCACCTTTCGGCACGGGCCGTTCCTCGACACCAAAGATCGGTTTGCCGGTCACACGATCAAGGATGAACATCCACCCCGTCTTGCCGACGGAGGCGAGCGCGGGGACTCGTCGTCCGTTTTGCATGATATCCACCAGCACCGGGGGATTCGGCATGTCCGAATCCCACAGGTCGTGATGCACGGTCTGGAAATGCCATTTGTACTTACCTGTCTCGGCGTCCACGGCCACGATCGAGTTGGCGAACAGGTTGTTGCCCGGGCGGTCGCCTCCCCAATAGTTGCCCGCCGGTCCGGCGACCGGCATGTAGAGGATGCCGCGCTCCTCGTCGAGCGTCATGTACCACGCCCAGACGTTCACTCCCGATCGTCCCCGCCACCCATTGTCGAGCCACGTGTTGTGTCCCAACTCACCGGGGAGCGGCACCGTGCGGAAGTCCCACACGCGTGCGCCAGTACGGACGTCGAATGCCCGAGTATCACCTGGCTCGCCCATAGCAATCTCGCCGGTCGTGGCTCCCAGGATCGCGATGTTCTTGTAGATGACGGGAACGCCGTTCCATGGCACCGCGATCTCGACGATACCCTTGCTGCCGAAGCCAGGCGCGGGGTTGCCAGTTGCGGCGTCGAGCGCAACGAGTTTCGGACCGGCCGTCAGTAGAATTTGCGCCGCGGTCCGTCCATCGCCGGGCCAGTACGCCACGCCGCGAGCCGTCGTCGTCACGTTTGCCGGGAGCTGATGTCGCCACATCTCCTTGCCCGTGTCCGCTTCGAGGGCAAGGACCTGATTACCGCGTGCCGGCAAATACATCACGCCGTCAATCACAATCGGCGTCGCCTGCGGATTGCTCCCCTCTGGCTCCGGCGGTGGCGCAGCGCCGCGACCTTGCACGGCTGTTTGGTTTGCCGTCGCCGGACCAGCGCCCCGCCCTTCCGGGGCGGTGCCCTCACCGCCTACCGCTGGCGGACCGCCGCCTCGGCGTCCCGCCGGGGTCGTCAGCCGGAGCGACCAGGCTTGCCCAAGCCGTGAAACATTGCCCGTGTTGATCTCGGCGATCGGCGAAAATCTGTTGCCCGCGTGATTGAGGCTGTACATCGGCCAGTCGCCACTTCCAGACTGTGTTCGGTTGGCTTGCGCTGCGAGGATGACGCCGATCAACAAGGTCGCGCCGAGCGCGATCGCAATGTGCTTCATAACCGCTGAGTATACCGCCCGCATGTGTGGCAGGCGGTCGTCGCGGCATCGACGCTCAGCTCGACTCATCGTCTGGTACCCTGAGCAGGTGTCAGACGACATTCCGCATCTTGATCACGGCGCAATTGGCAACGGCCGCGTGTTGGCCCTCGTTGCGCCAAACACCCACATCGAGTGGCTCTGTCTTCCACGATTCGACAGCCCATCTGTCTTTGCGCGGTTGCTCGACCGGCAGCGCGGCGGATCCTTTGGATTCGAGGCCGCCGCTGGCGCGCAGGCCCACATGGAGTACGTTGTCAACACCAACGTTCTTCAGACGAGGGTCACCGCGTCAGACGGTGTGTTCGACATATTCGACTACGCGCCGCGCGTGGCACTGGGTCTCACGACCGACGCACCGCTCGAAGTGCATCGTCTTCTCGTGCCCTGCTCAGGCAATCCACATCTGAAGGTTCTCTTCGATCCGCGCCCTGATTACGCTCGTGTCGCTCCCGACATCGTGGAAGTCGCACACGGACTCGACATCAAGGGCGGGCCAACAAGCCTTCACCTGCGCAGCAACGTCCCGGCCCCCTATTTGTTGGAGGGCCTGTCGATACGCCTCGACCAGCCGCGGTTCTTCATCCTGAGCTGTGGCACGCCCAGCACTTTCGACTCATTGCCCGCTGTGCAGCAGGTGCTTCAACAGACCATCAACGGCTGGCGGGCGTGGGCCAAAACATGTGCGCTGCCGCGGTTTGCAGAACGCGACGTGCTGCGTTCCGCGCTGTGTTTGAAGCTTCACGCGTTCGAGGAGACTGGCGCCATCATCGCGGCGGCGACCACCAGCATTCCAGAGGCGATCGACACCGCACGCACATGGGACTATCGCTTCTGCTGGCTTCGCGACGCGGCGTTCGTCGTCGAGGCCTTGAGGCGCCTCAGCCACCTGGCCGAGGGAGAGGCATTCGTTGGGTTCCTTCGCGACGTCGCGGAACAGGGCCCCCTCCAGCCCGTGTACGGCATTGGAGGCGAACGGAATCTCGTCGAAGAGCACCTGGATCATCTGGCAGGTTTTGCCGGTGGGCGCCCCGTCCGCATTGGGAATGCGGCGTTCGCTCAGAAACAGCACGACTTGATGGGTGAAATGGTGCTGTGTCTCGAGACGCTCCTAACTGATGTTCGCGTCGTGACCGAAGACCTCGCTGATGTTTTCCGGTTAGTGCAAAGCCTGGTCGAGGATGCCATCGCCGTCGCGTCCGTGAACGACACTGGCCTTTGGGAATTCAGAACACGGCTGAGGCCTTACACGTTCTCGAAGGTGTTGTGCTGGGTCGCCGCCCAACGTGGGGCGCGGCTCGCGAGGTTGCAGCAACACAACGAGCTGGCCGATCACTGGCAGCAATGGGCAGACGCTCAGCAAGCGTACATCCTCGAGGCGGCGTACAACCGGGAGCGTGGGTACTTCACGCAGGCATTGAACGGAGAGGAGCCCGACGCCTCGCTTCTTCTCCTCCCGACATTTGGCATCATCGACGCTCGCGACCCGCGTTTCGTTTCTACGGTGCGGGCGTACGAGCAACGACTCGTCCGGGGCGGCCTCATGCTGCGGTATCAGCACCCCGACGACTTCGGAGAAACCACGAGCGCTTTCTCCATTTGTTCATTCTGGTGGGTCGAAGCGCTAGCGATGATGGGTGAGCTGGAGCGCGCAATCGACCTGTTCAAGCGTCTGCTGACGTTCGCCAACCCGGTCGGCCTTTTCTCAGAGGACATCGATCCCGACACGGGGAGGCTCCTCGGCAACTTTCCCCAGGCCTACACGCATGTGGGACTCATCCACGCCGCAATCACCATTGGTGAGTTGCTCGAGGCGCGAGACGCCCGTTTCCGGGCATGGACCTAGCTCGAGTGTGTTCGCTTGATCGCGAGGAGCGACCGCAACAAGCGATCGATGTCTGACTGTTTGTCGAGACGAAATCTCGCCTGTGTATGAGCGGTTGGACCGACGCGGATTGAGAGCAACCTGTCCGGGCGGTCCGATGCGAAGGCATCCTCGTCGGTGTCGTCATCGCCGACATAGACGGCCGCGTCACATGCGAGCAGCTTTCGCGTTCGTTGAAGCGAGGTTCCTTTGTTGGGCCCTCGCTGTGGCATGAGCGTCACGGCCTGTGTCCCGTTCAGGACACGGCCTCCTCGAAGCCCGCGCATAGCCTGGGTTATCTCGGCGAGCGCGCGTTGCTTGTCTCTTGCGTGTCGGTAATGAATCGCGAGCGAAAAGCGTTTGTTCTCGATGACGATACCGGTCTCGGTCGCGAGGCGCTCGTTCAACAGCTGAGCCCATTGAGCAACCTGCGGCGGCGCATCGTGGTCTGCTGGCTCGTGACCGAAGTTGCCCACGATGTGCCGCAGGGGAATCGCGGCGAGACGTCGAGTCAAGTCCTCCAACGCGCGACCGGAGATCACGACGGTGGGGTAACGTTCGGCAACCTGAGTCAGAAGACGCCGAGTGTGCATGCGCATCCGCGCCTGCTCTGGCGTCGAGGCGATGGGTGCGAGCGCCCCGTCGTAATCGAACGCGATCAACGTGTTTGACGATGCAAAGGCTTCGAGTACGTGCAGGTGCTGTCTTGCAAGAATGTCAGGCCGGCTTTTCAAACCGATGTTTCCTCCCACCCGCGGACGGAGTACAGAAGTGGCTTGGTCCACAGGCTCTCCAGGCCTTCCAGAATGTCGGACGCCCAGCTGAAGACGTTTCGTCCCGCGACGATCTTCCGCATCGTGCGCATGCGGGCGGCTCGTTGGTCCGGACGCATGTCGATGGCTGCGGCGAGCGCGTCCGCGAAGCCTTCGATGTCATACGGACTGATGATCAGAGCGTCTTCGAGCTCTTGTGCCGCGCCCGCGAGCTCGCTGAGTACCAGCACGCCCTGCTCATCGTCGCGCGCGGCCACAAACTCTTTCGCGACGAGATTCATGCCGTCGTGAAGCGAGCTCACGACACAGAAATGGGCCAGACGATACAGAGCGACCAGGCTGAACGCATCGAGTGGCGTGGTGTAGTAACACACGACTGGAACACCGCCCGGAGACGCGTGACGTCGGTTGAGCATTGCGACGAGGTGGCCGATCTCGGCCTCCACCGACGCATAGCTCCCCAGTTCGGAGCGCGAGGGCACGCCGATTTGGACGAAGGTGAACCGCCCACGTAGCTCGGGCCGTCGCGTCAGAAGGAGATCGATCGCGGCCAGCCGTTCGGGTATGCCCTTCGTGTAGTCGAGTCGATCGACGCCGAGTCCGATGATGTCGCCGCGAAGGCTCAGCAGATCTCGCAGGCGCTGCTGTTCCTCGGGGAGCGACGCGTCGGCCGCAATCGACTGGATGCGGTCGAAGTCGACACCAATCGGCACCGCGACCACGGTGCTGTGACGTCCCGCGAAATTGACGCGCGACGCTTCTGGCTCCACTTCCGCGCCCAATTCCTCCTGGACGGCCATGAGAAAGTTGCGACGGTCCCGCTCCAACTGAAAGGCGAGCAAATCGTTCGCGAGGAGACCAGCGAGAATTTCCTTTCGCCATGGACAGATCCGGAGGCGGTCGGGATATGGCCAGGGGATGTGCCAAAACAGTGCAGTGCGTGCATCCGGTCGATGCGCTCGCAGCGCCGGCGCCACGAGCGCCAGGTGATAGTCCTGGATAAAGACCGGTGCGTTGGAGGATCCGAGCTCGTCGTGTATCGCCGCAGCAAACCGGGCATTGACGTCCTGATAGGCGTTCCAGTCTTCGCTGCGGAATTTCGGGCGGACATCGACCACGTGACAGAGCGGCCAGAGTCCCTCGTTTGCGAATCCGCCATAGTATGCCGAGTATGTCGGCTCATCGAGCCACAGCCGGCGCAGTGAATACGTCGGCTTCTCCGGCGGCACCATGAGCTTGTCGAACTGATCCACCACGAGGCGGTCTGCAGGACCCGCGCCGTGCGCAATCCATACTCCGCTACGTTCGCGCATCAGCGCATCGAGCGCGACTGCGACGCCTCCGGTGGCGGCCTTCGCCGTAATCTGCCCATCGTTACCCTGACTATGCAGATACGGTTCTCGATTGGAGACCACGACCATTGGGCGCGGCGTGTGTGGATCGAGGTCTCCCGCACGCATCAGTCCATATCGAAACAGGATCGGGCCGATCAGCTCGTGGATGGCGATCGGGCCCACTAAGAGAAGCTGGACCTGGCTGCCCCAGGCGCCAAACTCGCGTGCAACGATGGACGCGAAACCGAGGGTGATGCCGGCTTGCGAAATCAGTCCCGTCCACGCGTAGGCGCCGATTCGGGTATCGAGACCAGAGAACTCGAGGCCAGCGCTGACGCCCAGCCGGATAAAAGCGAGGCGGGCGGCCGAGAGGAATAGCGCAGCCATGCCGACGGCCTGGAGCGCATCGAGGCGAAGCGATGTGCCAACGGCGACGAAGAAGACCACCAGTACCGGTGGGGCCCCCTGCCGCACGGCCGCACGCAGCGTGTCCCCCTGCGCCACGGCCAAGTTCTGGATCACGAGGCCAGCAGCGACTGCCGCCAGCAGTGGCTCGAACTGTTGCCTGGTGCCGACTTGGCTCAAGATGGCACAGACGCCGAGCAACACGAGCGACACCTCACGGCCTATGTAGCGCATGTAGAGGGCAAACAGCGAGCCGATGAGCACGCCAAAGGCGACAGCGCCTCCGATCTCCCACGCAAGTCGCGACAGGACGACGACTACGCTGGCGGCGCTCTCGTCGAACGCCACGCGCGCAAGTTGCATCGAGAGCGAGAACAAGATGACGACGAGGAAGTCTGCGAGAACGACCATCGTGAGCACCAGTTCGCTCAATCGTCCACGAGCACCAGTGTCGGTGACCACGGCCGCCGTCATCGTGGGTGAAAAACTCACGACCATCACGACGAGGAGGGCGACCATGGCCAGTTTTGCCAAGCCAGTGGCGTTTGGCGCGATCGTCAGCCATGGCCACGCCACCCAGGTCAGGATGAACAGCCCCACGAGAGGCACCGCGATGGTAACTGCCGTCATGCGGGCGATCGACACGAGTCGACTCCCAAGGCGCTCGATGCTGAGCGTCAGCCCGGCAATGAGCGCGATGAGTGTGGTTGCGATCCCAGTAATGAACTGAAGCTGGCCCGCCATCGACTCGGTGATGACGTTGCCGAGATAAGGACCGACCAGCACACCGAACAGCAGGTACCCGGTGAGGCGAGGCAGTTGAAACCGCCGAAGGAGGTCGCCGGTGAGCCACGCCCCCAGCAACGTAAATCCGAGCACCAGGGCAGTGCCCGCAGATGCCACGGTCGTGGTCGCACCCAGTTGCCGCGTCCAGAGCACGGCCCCCGCGGCGAGCGCTAAAGCGAGTGCGCGTCTCAGACTGACGCCTCCCGCGGTGTGACGAGCCTGAACACGAGTTCGGACCCGATAGTGCCGGCAACGGCGATCGCGAGCACGATCGACGCGTCGGCTCCCATGGCGCGCACTGCGTTCAAGGCAAACGCCACACCAAAGACCCCAGGGGTGAGGAGGCGCTGCCCGAGGTCCCTCGGCAGCGTGGATGCGAGTCGGGTCGCAACCGACGCGCCCAACACTCGTCCGATGGTTCTGAGAACGATGTAGAGACCGGCGAGGCCGAGCGTTGTTGCAGTGAACTCCGCTCGAGCGCCCGCCACGACCAGGACCAGCACGACGAGCGGATGCTGCACGTACAACGTGTCGCGATGAATACTCTCGCGGGCCGGACCGCCGACGATCCGCCAGAAGATGCCCGCCAGCAGTCCGCCCAGAAGAGCCGAGAACGACAAGAAGTCTGCGGCGCCACCGACCAGGAGGAGCGTTGCGACCGCAAATACGCGTCGCTCCGTATCCGAGGACGCCCGCGACAGTAACAGCCAGCCCGAGACAGCGAGCACGAGTACGACGGCGCTCGCCGGGAGTGCGAGCGATCGCGCCTCGACCAGGGAGCCCTGGCGAACTAACGCGAGTACAAATCCTCCCGCGACGATCGGTACCAGCACGTCGAGCTCGATAACGCGGCTTGCCGGCGCCAGCCGTTCCAGGAGGCGCGCACTCGGGAGCGTGAGCGACGACGCGGCGCAGATTCCAATGATGATGGCCAGGAGCCATACCGGTAGCGCCGTTGAAGTCGTGACGAGGGATGCGGCAAAGACCAGCCCCGATGCCACAGCCGCCACTGTGAGCAGCGACTCGAATGCGGCCACCGCCATCAAGAAACGGTCGTCTCCGCGGCGCAGGTTGATACCCAATCCAACGAGAACGCCGAGGACTGCCAGGGCGACTGGCACGGCTGGATCGAGCGAGGACAAAATCGCTGGAGACAGAAAACCCATCGCCTGGGGGCCGAGGGCGATGCCCACGAGCAGCACCAACGCAACAGGGATCGCCGTCATTTGTCGAGTGTTGTGACCCGATGCCGGTCGCCGCGCGTAATCGCGACGATGAGGTGCGTGCCTTCCGGTGAGGTGCCGAAGACCCGCGCAATCTGCGCTGGCGTGGGCCTCGGCACGTCGGCAATTCGCGTGATCAGATCGCCTGATGCGATTCCGGCCCGTTCACCCACCGAGACCGGTTCGACTTTGACAATCTCGACGCCGATTCCAGGGACCGACCGCATTGTCAGGCCGAGTGCTTGGCTTGCCGGAAGAATCGACCTTGGCACGCCCGTAAGCCGGACCTCCCGTAATCGGCCTGATCGACGGACTCCGACGACGATCGTTTCGCCTACAGTGACGCGCCCGCTCCTTGCCTTCCAGTGCTGAGGCGTCGCGAGCGGTAACCCGTCTACGGTTTCAATGACGTCCCCCGCCACCAGGTCACTCGACGCTCGTTCCCGATCCCCCACCCACGTGACCACGACGCCCTTGGTCGCACCTGTCGCGATCGACAGACCAGGCGTAAGCGGTTGCACCTCGACGCTGACACTTGCCGCTTCCGTTCCGGAACGTTCGAGCAACCGTTTGGATTCCATGAGCAATACATCGCCAGGCACGATGACTCGCTTGCCATCGTCGTCAACGACGAGGCCCACCAATTCGGCGTTGATGGAGAACACGAACGCGCCCGGCACGAGATCCGTTTGAAGTGGAACGAGCCATACGGGCTGTGGCCAGAACGGGCTGGTCACCTTCTCCAGCAGTCCGACGAACACCGGACTCAGAGAGACGCGTTGCGAGATGACGTCAGTCACGAACAAATACTGGGGCTGAGCGGTACGTGGAGCTGACCATGGGACAGGCGCCGAAACCGGAGGCCCGACGGGCACGCGGACTATTGCCAGCCCCGACGCCGCATCGTGCGAAACCGTACGAGGATCGTCTTCGGCCTCGCTCAACGTTCGCCCAGGTGGCAGCAAGGTGATCGCGAGATCTTCCTGAATTCGGAACCCCATCCGCTGGGCCGGTGCAGTGCTCGGCATCAGGGATTCAGCGGCGCGAAACTCGAGAGGGAGGAGCAGGGGCTCGAGACGAGATTGAAGCAAATAGATCTGCGCCGTGAGATCCGCGTCGCGGGGACCGCCTGCGAACTGGCTGAGCACCTGCGGAACCGGATTCGACGCCGCAGGAAGGTCGGCCAATCGCACACGCGCGAGTACCCACAGCGCTGTTACCGCGAGCAACGCGGTAATCAACAGCAGTCGTGTCTCGCGCGCTATGCGCGGGCGATAGGGGCTTGCTGGCTCCATGATGTCAAAGCACAAATGAACGGCCGAGCTTTGGCGTCGAACCGTCGAAGCTGATTGTAGGTCGGTGGGGATGACTTTGCGGTTGGGCTAGGTGTTATTCGATTCGCGTTCCGAATACAATGCGGGCGCATTTCGATGGAAAAGAAGCTTCCGAATCGCTGGTTGATACCGGTCGGAGCCGTCTCGGTTCATGTGTGCATCGGGTCGGTCTATGCCTGGAGCACGTTCAACCGACCCATCCAGGCGCTGTTTCCGGACTCCCCGTGGTGGTTCAGTGCCCCCTATACGACGTTCACAACGGCGCTCATGCTGCTCGGACTGAGCGCGGCCTTCGGAGGTCCGTGGGTTGAGCGGCGGGGGCCGCGGGTCGCGGCGAGCGCCGCTGCGCTGTTCTTCGGCACCGGCCTCGTCATTGGCGGTATCGGTCTCGCATTGCGCCAGTCGTTCCTCGTGTTTCTGGGGATGGGGTTGATCGGAGGGATTGGTTGTGGGTTGGGCTACATCTCCCCGGTCAGCACCCTCGTGAAGTGGTTCCCCGATCGTCGGGGAATGGCCACGGGCATGGCGATCATGGGCTTCGGTGGTGGCGCGTTCATCGCCGGCTACCTCAACGTCCGCTTGATGGATCTCTTCGGCGTGCCCACGACGGTCGTGGCGCTTGGCGTGATCTATCTCGCCATCATGCTCGTGGGCTCACGGTTGATGCAGTCACCTCCACCCGGATGGAAGCCCGAAGGGTGGACGCCGGCCGCCAACACCAACCCGATGATTGCCAACCAGAGCGTGACACGCAACGACGCGATCCGCACTCCGCAGTTCTACCTGTTGTGGGGCATCCTGTTCATCAACGTGACCGCAGGGATCGGCATCCTCGCGCAGGCCTCGCCGATGATGCAGGACATGTTCAAGCGAACGCCACTCGAGGCGGCTGCCGTCGTCTCGCTGATCAGCCTGTTCAATGCGGGCGGACGTTTCTTGTGGGCGTCGGGGTCTGATTACATCGGCCGGCGCAACACCTACACCATCTTCTTCGTGGCACAGTTCATTCTGTTCCTGTTGATTCCGGGCCTGGCGGGGCGTGGCGAGTGGACACTCTTTCAACTCAGCTTGTTCGTCGTGTTTACCATGTACGGTGGTGGCTTTGCGACGATCCCCGCGTTTCTCGCCGACATTTTCGGGCCTCAGAACGTCGGCGCGATCCACGGCGCGCTGTTGACTGCATGGAGCGCGGCGGCCATTGCCGGGCCCGTCATCATCACGGAGCTCTCGAATCGCGCGAAGGGGGCGCTGCCACCCGGCGCCGACCGCATCCATATCTACGACACCCCGCTTCAGGTGCTGGCGGGGCTTCTCGCGGTGGGCTTCGTGCTGACACTCCTCGTTCGGCCGCTGCGGCAGCAGACGGTACGGCAGCCGGTTCTGACACCCGAGCTCACGTGAAGTGAGTGCTCCCACCATCGGAGCGCCCGGATGACGCCCGGCGACATCATCAGTCATTTCCGCATCGACTCGCTGCTCGGGGGCGGCGGAATGGGTGTCGTCTACCTGGCCGAAGACCTCACGCTTGGCCGCAGGGTCGCGCTGAAATTTCTGCCCGACGGTTTCGCGCGCGACGAATCGGCCGTCGAGCGATTCCGGCGTGAAGCGCGCGCGGCATCCGCGCTCAATCACCCCTCGATCTGCACCATCTACGAGATCTCGGAACACGCCGGTCAGCCGTTCATCGCCATGGAGTGGCTCGACGGCCAGCCCCTGAAGGATGCGCTGGCCGCTGGTCGGCTCTCGGTAAACGAACTACTGGTGCTTTCCCTCGACGTGGCGGACGGCCTGGATGCGGCCCACACCGCTGGCGTCGTGCACAGGGACATCAAGCCTGGCAACATCTTCGTCACCTCGCGCGGGCACGCCAAGCTGCTCGACTTCGGGCTCGCCAAACTCGACCCCAAGGCGCACGGCAGCGAGTCTCTACTGCCTACGATCGCTGGCGAGGCGCACCTCACTAGCCCAGGTACGACGCTCGGCACCGTGGCCTATATGTCACCGGAGCAGGTCCGAGGTGAGCGCTTGGACGGCCGGAGCGATCTGTTCTCGTTTGGCGTCGTGCTCTATGAGATGGCGACCGGTGTACTGCCGTTTAGAGGTGCGACGCCGGCCGTTGTGTTTCACGAGATCCTCGGTAGGGCGCCGACGAGCCCTCTTCAGCTGAACCCCGATCTTCCGCCGGAGCTCGATCGCCTCATTGGCAAGGCTCTAGAGAAAGACCGCGATGTGCGGTGTCAGAGCGCGGCGGAGATGCGCGCCGACCTCAAACGGTTGCGACGGGACCATGAGTCGGCGCGGTCGGCAGCGGCGACGGCTGACGTCACCTGGGGCGACGGTCAAGCGACCTCGACACGCATGCACGTGACAGCATCCGGTTCGACGCCCCAAGCCTCGCGCCCCGAGCCCCGAGTCCTGAGTCCCGAATCGGATGCGCAGGTCGTCGTCCAACTTGTCAAACGCCACCGAGGCGTGGTCGTTGTCGCCGCGGTGGCGTTGGCGCTTGCCGTCGCCGGCGGGGTCTACCTTGCCAGGTCGGGCCGGGTAGCAGCACCTTCAGGGGCGGTTGCTCCGACCGCGTCGTTGCGTGACTTCGAGATCACGCAGTTGACGACGAGCGGAAACGCCGTCACGCCGGCGATTTCTCCGGACGGGAAATATGTGGCCTACGTCCAGCAGGAAGGCGACGGCTCCAGCTTGTGGATTCGACAGATCGCCACGTCGAGCAATGTACGAGTATTGCCACCTGAGGCCGGCGTTCCGATCATTTCGCCCGCGGTAACCCCCGATGGAAGCTTCCTGGATTTCATTCGATTCCAGGCCAGACCAGGGACTGCGACACAGTCGGATCTCTGGCGCGTGCCGTTTCTCGGCGGGATACCAAGGCGACTCGTGGAAAACGTGTGGAGTCCCATCGGATGGTCCCCCGACGGCCGGCAGATGGCCTTCATTCGAGTGGACGTCTCCGTCGGCTCGCACGCGCTCGTCATCGCGGACGCCGATGGCGGCCGCCAACGCGTGCTGACCACACGACGCGGCTCGAAGATGTTTGTCTCGACGTTTATTGGTGTGCCCGACGTCCCGCGACCGGCCTGGTCGCCCGATGGTCGCGTCATCGCGGTGTTCGCCGGCAGCGGCGGACCTCAGACCCAGGTCGTCTTCGTCGATGTGGGCACGGGCTCTGAGGTCGTCCTTAATTCGCGAGGGAGCTTCGTGCCGTTTGGTATCAGCTGGCTGGACGCCGCGTCGGTTCTTCTGAGCCAGCCGGTTGAAGTTGGATCGCCCGTGCAACTCTGGCGGATGTCGTACCCGGATGGCGCGGTGTCGCGCCTGACCAACGACGTGAACAGCTACCATGGCGCCAGCCTCGACGGCGATCGCCAGAGCCTGGTGACCGCGAGGTATGAAATGCGGGTCGCGATCTGGGTGGGTGACGCTGCAGCGAGTAGCGGCGCGGAGGTCGTTCCGCCGATGCCTCTTGCCAATCAATACGTGACGGTCGCCTGGGCCGGAGAACGCCTGCTGTATGAAACGACCGCGAACGGCCGGATGTCCATTGTCAGCGCCGTCCCCGGAGTCGGGACGCCGGTGGAAGTCGCATCGAACGCAAACGGCGCGGTCGCGACGTCGGACGGAAAAACGATTGTGTTCATGAAGAGCGGTGCTGACGCGAGCATCTGGAAGGTGGACGCCGACGGCCGCCAGCCGGTCGAGCTCGTAGCCGGGGGCTTCGTCCCAGTCATCTCGCGCGACGATCGGCACGTCATCTATTTCGCCGCAGGCAGCGGTGTGCAATCAGGCGATGGGCCATCATTGCGGATGGTACCGATTGAGGGCGGCCAGTTCACCGAGATCGTGAAGGCGAACACCATCGCGGCCGGAAGCGTCGACGTCTCACGTGACGGCGGCCGCCTGCTGTTTGTCTCGTCGGAAAAGCAGAACCAGTTTGTGTTCGTCGTCTGCGAGCTGCCCACCTGCACGGGACGCCGGACTCTGGCCTTACCCCCGAACGCTCGCAGCGCGCCGACACAATGGATGCCTGACGGCCGCGCGATTGCTTATCTGGACACCAGCGGGACGAACATCTGGTCGGTGCCGCTCGACGGCGGCCAACCACGCCAGATCACGCACTTTACTGATCGCGCGATTGCGAACTTCGCCTGGTCGCGCGACGGGAAGCGCCTCGCGATTGCGCGTACCACCACCACCAATGACGTCGTGCTCTTCAAGGGCTTGAGGAAATGAACGGAACGCCTCAAGCCGTGAGGCGGTTCAGAGCTTGGTAGAACGTGCCAACAGTTACGGCAGCTGAGCAACCAGCTCTTCGAGCGTCCTGATTCGCTCTACGTCGTAGGCGCCGTAGAGATTCTGCGGGTCGATCAGCATCGCGCGTACGCCGCTTGCGCGCGCGCCCACGACGTCAACGTGATAGATGTCGCCGACATGGAGTGTCGTATCCGGCTTCGCGCCCGTTCGCTCGAGGACGAGCCTGAAGAAGCGAGGATCGGGTTTCTCCGCCCCCTCCACCTGCGAGTCACACACTGTGTGGAAGAACTGGGTCAGACCCACGCGATCGAACATCCGCTGCAGCCTGCCGTTTGCGTTCGAGACTACCGCCAGTCTCAGTCCGAGGGCCGAAAGCCTCTGTAGAGCCGGCACGACTTCGTCGGGCACGTATTCCCACAGGTTGTGTTCGGCGTGGTAGGCATACAACTCCTCCAGGGCCGCGTCGCGACCGGGGGAGGGCCCCACGCCCACGTACTCGAGCAGCAGGTTCATGTATGCGCCACCCCGCTGCGCATCCGTCGCTGAGGTAGCCAGATACGGCTGATCGAGGGCGAACTTCGCCCGTGGGTCGGACCGTCTAAGGGCCTCGGGGGTGACCTGGAAACCATGCCTGGCGAGGGTATCGCTGATGCGCTCCCAGTTGGGAAACACCAGTACTCCGCCAGCATCGAGGAACAACGTTTCGATTTGAGGATGCACGTCGCCAGCCGTTCGCGAGGGACTACTGGATTATAGAGGTCGAAATTTTCACTCCGGTGATACACTCGTCGGGCTCTGGCGTGCCGTTTGTTACTCGCATCGCGAGGCACGCACTGAAATCACCTCTCACGACAGGAGTTCTTCGATGGCAGCGGACTTCTTTCTCGGCGAGTCCTTGGTCGGCGATGGCAACGAAGTGGCGCACATCGATCTGATCATCGGCTCCAAATCGGGGCCGGCCGGCTCCGCCTTCTGCAATGCGCTCACGAACAACAAGGACGGCTTTACCACGCTACTCGCGGTGGTCGCGCCGAATCTGCCGGCTAAGCCAGATACCCTTCTCTTCAACAAGGTGACGATCAAAGGTGCGAAGCAGGCGGTGCAGATGTTCGGGCCTGCACAGGCCGCGGTCGCCCGCGCCGTGGTCGACTCAGTCGCCAGCGGCGTGATTCCCAGGGACAAGGCCGACGACTACTGCATCATGGTCGGCGTCTTCATCCACTGGGACGCAAGCGACGAAGTGAAGATCTACGATTACAACTACCAGGCTACCAAGGAGTCCATCCAGCGGGCGCTCGCCAAGAAGCCGTCCCTGGACGAGGTGATCTCCGGGTCGAAGACGGCCAAGCACCCGTACAGCCCGAAGTAGCACTTCATCGATGATCGATGAACGATGATCGGATGATCGATCATTCGCTCATCGTTCATTCGTTCATCGATGATTTTGTCCCGTGAAGAAACTACTTCTCCAGCTCGACACATCGCCCCATCCCAGCGTCTTCGACCGCGTCGTCGGCTTCGACGGCGGCGCTGACGAAGTCTTGAGCTACGGCGGCGTGACCGAAGACGCTGTCCGCGATCTGGTGCACGGTTGCATCTTCACCCGCGGACCGAAGGATCTTCGCAACACCGCCATCTTCATCGGCGGTACGGACATGACCAGCGGTGAACGTCTCCTGGCCGCTGTGAAGAAAACCCTCTTCGGTCCCATGCGTGTATCGGTGATGCTCGACTCGAACGGATCGAATACGACGGCGGTTGCTGCGGTTGCGAAACTTCAAGACGCGGCTCGCTCTCTCGAGGGCCGGCGCGTCGTCATCACCGCGGCCACCGGGCCAGTTGGTGTGCGCGCAGCCGGCCTTTTCGCCAAGGCCGGCGCCGACGTTACGCTGACGTCTCGCAGGTCACCGGACGGCGCCCTGGCGTCGAGTATTCGCGCGCGATTCGGCGGAGCGGTGCGCGAAGTGACAATGCGCGAGAGTGCGGCGGCGGCCGAAGTGCTTGAAGGCACAGAGGTCCTGCTCAACACCGGCCCAGCCGGTGTGTGTGTCGTCCCGAGAGCGGCATGGAGCGGTCGTCGGGGCCTTCTCGCCGCGGCCGATCTCAACGCGGTGCCACCGCTCGGGATCGAGGGGATCGAGGTGACCGACAACGGCGTCGAGCGGGAGGGTCTGACCGTGTTCGGCGCCCTTGGCGTGGGCAACTTGAAGATGAAGATCCACAAGGCCTGTATCGCGCGCCTCTTCGAGAGCAACGATCTCGTGCTGGATGTGGAGACAATCGCCGAAGTCGCTCGCGAGCTCTCTGCGAAGAGAGCGTAAAGGCGACGCTCCCGTGCGGGTTCTGATCGCCGGCATCTCGACCCGCGCCGCCGCGGAGTCAGCGGCTCGTGCAGGCTTTGCCGTCACTGCCATCGACGCGTTTGGTGATCTCGACCAGGCTCAATCAGTTCAGAGCATCTCGCTGCCGCGCGATGTTGGTGTGCCGTTCACCGCGCGCGCTGCAGCACGTGCAGGACAACGCATCGACTGTGATGCGGTCGCGTACCTGTCGAGCTTTGAGAACCATCCAAGTGCGGTCGCCGCTCTCGCCACCCGGCGCGCTCTCTGGGGAAACCCACCCGACGTGCTCCGCCGTGTCCGCAGTCCCGCGCTGCTGTCGCACGTGCTCCACGGTCGCGGCATTCCTGCTCTAGTCGTGCGTCGGCACGATCCGAACCCATCGAACGACGTGATCCACGCGAACGTGTCGAACGACTCGAACGAGCCGAACGATCCGAACGCCTGGCTCTTGAAGCCCATCCGCTCTGGGGGTGGCCACCTTATTCGGCGATGGCGTGGCGGGCGCCTCCCGCGCGGCTGCTATCTTCAACAGTTCGTCGAAGGAACGCCCGGTTCCGTCGTTTTCGTCGCTTCGAGGGGGCGTGTGGTGCCGCTAGGCGTGTCGAGACAACTGATTGGAGAACGATCGTTTGGGGTCGAGGGATTTCGCTATTGCGGAAGCATCCTCGCTGAGGCGAGCGATCCTCAGTTCGCGCAGAGCGGCTCCCTCGTCGCCGCGTCATGCACCCTTGCTCGCGTGGTGGGCAGCGAGTTCAGCATGGTAGGTGTGAGTGGCATCGACTTCGTGGCGTGCGATGGCGTCCCTTACGCCACCGAAGTAAACCCGCGCTGGTCCTCGTCATTGGAGCTCGTGGAACGCGCACTTGGTCTCTCCGTGTTTGGCATACATGCCGCCGCGTGCGCGTCAGGTGCCCTGCCTGACTTCGACGTCATGCGTCGGCAACGCGGGTTCGGCGCTGTGGGCAAGGCTGTCGTGTTCGCACGACACGATGTGACCGTACCCGACACGCGCGCCTGGCTGGCAGACACCAGCGTGCGCGACGTGCCGCACCCGGGTGAGCGAGTTCGAGGCGGCTACCCGGTCTGCACCATCTTCGCCGAAGGTCGCGACGCATCTGAATGCCACGCCGCGCTGGTCGCACGCGCCGAAGCGGTGTATCGGGAACTGTCCGCGCATCGCCGAGGCACGGAGCACACGGCACCAGGCAAGGACCAAGCACCAGGCCCAGACCAAGGGCCAAGCACGGACCAGGCGCGAAGCACCAAGCACGAAGCACTCACCTCATGACCGAGCACCAGCTTCAGGTGGCGTCCGACATGTTGTGGGATCACTGGGGCCAAGGCCGGCGCATGGCGGCGCTGCCAGATGCCGTGCGTCCCCTCACTCGCGAAGACGGATACGCAATCCAGGCAAGGCTCGAGCGGCGCAGCGAATCTCCGCTCTTCGGGTGGAAGATTGCGGCGACGAGCCGGGCGGGGCAGGCGCACATCGGCGTCGACGGTCCGCTCGCCGGCCGCCTGTTGCGCGAACGTGCACGAGAGGGTGGCAGTGAGATTCCCTTCGGCGCCAATCACATGCGCGTGGCTGAAGCCGAGTTCGCGTTTCGTATGGCGGCCAGCCTGCCCCCACGAACGACACCGTATTCGGTCATGGAGGTGCTTGCCGCCGTTGCCACCCTGCATCCCGCGATCGAGGTTCCGGATTCTCGCTACGACGACTTCGTCACCGTCGGCGCGGCCCAGCTCATCGCCGACAACGCGTGCGGCCACTACTTCGTGATCGGTCCTGCCACGCAGGTCGACTGGCGGTCACTGGACCTGGTTCAACATTCGGTCACTGGCAGCGTGGAAGGAAAGCTTCGGCATGCCGGTACCGGAGCGAATGTGCTCGGCGATCCACGCGAAGCTCTTGCGTGGTTGGTCAACGAGTTGTCTCGACTCGATATCGCACTGCAGGCGGGCCAAGTGGTGATGACCGGCACATGCATCGTCCCCCTGCCGATCGCGCCTGGAGATCGCGTCGTGATGAACTTCGGTACGTTGGGGACAGTGGGTGCCCGACTGTCCGGGGTCAGATCTTGAATTTTGAATCTGACGCAAAATTCAAGATCTGACCCCAGAGACCAGCCTGACAGAGACTTCCTCACGGGCTGTCGCGTACCCTACGATCGTCGCTGCCGTGACGCCGCTCGACTGCAGTTCGGTCACGAGTTCTGCAGCGTGACGCTGAGGTATCGCGATTAATAGTCCGCCCGAGGTCTGTGGATCGAACGCGATTTCTACGAGACCCTCGCGTACCGATCGATCGATGCCGATCTTGTCCTTCAGATAATCCCGATTCCTTCGACACCCTCCAGTCAGGAGTCCTTGCTCCGCCAGACGCCGGGCGCCCGGGAGGAGAGGCAGTCGCTTGGTTTCCAGCACAATCGTCACACCGCTTCCACTTGCCATCTCAAACGAGTGTCCCAGGAGTCCGAATCCCGTCACGTCCGAGCACGCGTGAACGGGGAACTTTTGCATGATGGTGGATGAGGTTTTGTTGAGGGTAACCATCGAAGCGATGGTTGCTCGAACGCTGGCCCTTGATGCCTTTCGCCTCTTGAGCGCCGTGCAGACGATGCCGGTTCCCAGCGGCTTCGTGAGGACGAGCGCATCTCCTATCTGGACTCCGACGTTGCGGATCACCCGATCGGGATGAATCACCCCAGTGACGGCCATGCCGTACTTGAGCTCTTCGTCGATGATGGTGTGCCCACCGATCACCACGACGCCGGCCTCGATCGCTCTTTCGGCCCCGCCTCGGATGACCTCGCGGAGCACCTCGAGATCCAGCTTCCCTTTTGGGAACCCCACAATGTTCAGCGCCGTTTTCGGCTCGGCACCCATCGCGTAGATATCGCTCAAGGCATTGGCCGCCGCCACCTGGCCGAAGGTGTAAGGGTCGTCCACCATCGGCGTGAAAAAGTCCACGGTATTGACGATTGCGAGATCCGGCCGGAGGCGGAAGACTCCCGCATCGTCGGACGTTTCAGTGCCGACAATCACGTCGCTGGACTCGAACAAGGGGAGGCTGTGCAGCACCTGCAACAGGTCGGCCGGGCCGAGCTTCGCCGCTCAACCCGCGGCCGCCACCTGCTGTGTCAGCCCCATGAGCTTGAGCTTCTTCCGCCGTGTGACTTTCACTTTGGCCTCGTCCTGCCGTGATCGATGTGTCCGGCTGTGCCGACGATATAGGGCAAGTTAACTCCACTTAGGTATCAGATCGTCCGGATCGAAGATGGTTCGCAAGTCGAGAAGGAACTTCTCAGCCTTGATGCGACCAATGATCGGAGGTCGAGCACCCCTGAACCTCTCGGCGATTCGGCTCGCTTCCATGCGATCGTGTTCGACCACGATGACCTTCGTTGGAATCTCTTCGGTTGGAAGCGCGCCGCTCCCAATCTGAGACGTGGAGTCTTCCAAGGACAGGCGAAACGCCGGTCCCAGCGCCTCCTTGAGCGCCGGAATCAACTGTCTCCCCATGGCCTCCAGTTCACCGTGTGGACGGACGAGTGCTCTGAGGGTCGGTATGCGCTCGGCGATACTCGCGGATTCTCTATACAGCCTGAGCGTCGCTTCCAGTGCCGCGATCGTCAATTTGCCGCAGCGTAAGGCGCGGTGAAGAGGGTTCTTGCTCATCTGAGTCACGCACGCTGCTGTGCCAACGACGAGACCGGCCTGTGGCCCTCCTAGGACTTTGTCGCCGCTGAACGTCACGATGTCCGCACCGAGGGCGATCCGGTCTGCGACGACGGGCTCCTTGGGCAGCCCGTACTGGCTCAAGTCGACGAGCGCGCCGCTCCCAAGGTCTTCCATCACCGGAAGCCCATGTTTCCTTCCGATCGCCACGAGATCACGCATGCCGACGTCGGCAACGAAGCCGACGATCCTGTAGTTGCTGGCATGCACTTTCAGCAACAGGCCAGTGCGCTCCGTGATCGCGTCTTCGTAGTCCGCGGGGTGTGTGCGATTGGTGGTGCCCACCTCTTTGAGGGTGGCCCCACTCCTCGCCATCATCTCTGGGATTCGAAAAGAGCCGCCAATCTCAATCAACTCGCCCCGCGAGACGATCACTTCTTTGCCATTCGCAAGCGTGTTCAGCGCAAGCAGGACCGCCGCGGCGTTGTTGTTCACCACCGTGGCCGCCTCGGCACCGGTGAGATCGACGAGGAGCTCTTCGATCACCTGCTCGCGCCGTCCACGCTCGCCTCGCGCCAGGTCGTATTCCAGGTTGATTGGACTCGTGGCCGCCCGGCAGGCTGCCTCCATGGCCTCCTGAGGAAGCAGCGCGCGTCCCAGGTTGGTGTGCAACACGGTGCCGGTGGCGTTGACGACTCGGGTGAGCCCCAATTCGCCCACTCGACCAAGCGTGTGTTCCAGCCGGTCGAGGATTGATTCGTTGTCCAGCGCGCCGGGAGCGAGCGAGCGTTCCTCTTTGATGGAGCTTCGCAGCTCGTGCGAGGATTTCGCGGCAGTGTCGAAGGACGTACTCCCGATTGAATCTGGCCAGCAGAGTCTGGGCTCTCGGGTGCGCAAGCAGGCGATCCACTGCGGGTAGTTCGCGGAGCAGATCGTGGGCCATTGCGACGAGGCTGGCACAACGAGTGTCAGATTTCAACTTGCACGCCACGGGCTTCGGCACGGGCTGCCGGCTTAGGGCTCAGGACTTAAGGCTCAGGACTCTGGCTTTTGGTGACTCGGTCACAAGCTTGAGCCCTAGGCCTTGAGCCCTGAGCCCTGAGCCTTGAGCCCGTAAGGAGAAGGAAGCCCGGTGGCGTCGCTCGATCGCGGTCGTGCTACGATTCGGATCCGATGGAAGGCAGGCGCTTCATCATGAACGCGGGCCGCACGACCAAACAGGGCCAGCAGATCAACGTGGGCAAGGACTCGCCAGAGTACCAGGCCATCGTGGGCACGTTGAACATGCACCCGGAGGACATGAAGGCGGTCGGGATTCCGTCGGGAAGCAACGTTCGAGTCCGGTCCGAATACGGCGAGGTCACCTTCAAATGCGTCGAAGGGAAGGTTCCGCAGGGCATGATCTTTGTGCCGTACGGACCGCCCACGTGCCACCTCATGGGCCGCTATACGGATGGAACCGGCATGCCCACCTCCAAGGGTTGGGAGGTCGAGGTTGAACCGATCGCGTAGAGGACGTGGCTATGGAAGATAGTCGACTCGACCACAAGAAAACCTGGCCCCTCCGCCTGCTCCCGAACACCGAGATCGAACACGTCCCAGCGTGGGAGTTGCTCGAGGCTGGACGATACATGCCGCGTCGCATCCGAGGAAGCTATCGCGGCCGGGAGCTTGGTTGAACGTTCGTCGTTCCGCCCGGTCGGGCGGATCAGCTAGGTCAAAGGGCAAAGGTCAAAGGTCAAAGGTAAGGTCAAGGTAAGGTCAAAGGTAAGGTCACTGGATGAGCCTCAACATCGTGAAGAACGCGACGTGTACGTTCTGCGGCTGCGTGTGCGACGACATGGAGCTGCACGCGGAAGGCGATCGAATCGTCAAGGCCAAGAACGCATGCAGCCTCGGTGAGTCCTGGTTCCGCAACCACACGGCGGAGCACCTATATCCGGACGCGCTCATCGACGGAGAGCCTGCCACGGTCGATGAGGCTGTCGAAGCCGCAGCCGACTTCCTGTACGACGCCAACATGCCTCTGGTCTATGGGCTCAGCAACATTACGTGCGAGGCCCAGCGCGAGGCCGTCGCGCTCACCGAGATGATCGGAGGTGTGGTCGACAGCCACACCTCGCTTTGACACGGCCCCACAGAGATAGCCGCCCAGTTGGGTGGCAAGATTACGTGCACGCTGGGCGAAGTCAAGAACCGAGCAGACTTCATCGTCTACTGGGGTGGGAATCCTGCCGAATGCCATCCACGGCATTTCACCAAGTACACCTTGACGCAGAAGGGGAAGTTCGTTCCGGAGGGGCGCAAGGGTCGAACCATGGTGCTCGTGGACATTCGCGAAACACCCAGTGCGAAAGCCTCGGACATCTTCCTCCAGATACGCCCGGGCAAGGACTTCGAGGTCGCGACCTCGTTGCGCGCGCTGCTCAAGAATCAGCACGTGGACCGGGAGCTCGTCGCCGAAACCGGCCTTACGGTCGAGCAACTGCAGGATCTCGTCGATCGAATGAAGCGCGCCAAGTTCGGCGTGATCTTCTTCGGGATGGGCCTGTCCATGACGCGCGGCAAGCACATGAATTCTGGCGCGATCTTGACGCTGACCGCCGAACTCAACGCCTTCACGAAGTTCGTGTGCATGCCGATGCGGGGACACGGCAACGTGACTGGTGCGGATGTGGTCCTGCGATACACCACGGGCTATCCATTCGGTATCAACTTGTCGCGAGGCTATCCGCGGTTCAACCCAGGGGAATTCTCGACCGTGGATCTCTTGGTCCGTGGCGACAACGACGCCGCGCTGATCCTCGGCGCCGACCCGGGGGCGACGATGCCTCAGCCGGGTATCGAGCACCTCGCCAGGATTCCGACGATCGTGCTGGATCCCAAGGTGACGCACACGAGCCGATTGGCTCGCGTGCACATTACGACTGCGGTCACCGGCGTCAGCGCGCCCGGAACCGTGTACCGCATGGACGAAATACCGCTGCCCCTGCGACCGGCCCTAACGTCGCCTTATCCCACCGACGAAGAGGTCATCCGCCGCATCCGCCAAGCCGTGGCGCGAAAGCCGGCTTGGGCACCCGCCGCGACCGACGGGCGAGCGATAGGCTGAGAACCGCGAGAACCGAGAGCCGGTTCATTGGTGCAGGTGCTCAGGTGCATGGGTGCTTGGGTGCTCGGGTTCCGGTTCTCGGGTGCTGGGGTGCTTGGGTTCCGGCTTTCAGGTGCTATGGTTCCTGGGTTCACGAACCACGAACCACGAACCACCTATGAACCCGAGAACCCGAACCAATGAACCGGAACCTGAGCACCTGTGCACCTGAGCACCTGAGAACCTTGGCGTGAGCGCACTCCGAATCACCGGCGGGAAGGTCTACGATCCGGCCAACGGAATCGATGGCGTCACACAGGACGTCTGCATCGCGGACGGCCGCATCGTTGCTCAGGACAGCGTCACTCAGGACGGCGCCGGCCGCACGATCGACGCGACCGGCATGATCGTTTTTCCCGGCGGAGTTGACGTCCACACACATGTGGCCGGCGGTGCCCTCAACTTCGCGCGTGGGCTTACTCCTGAGAATCAGCGAGCCGCCCGCAAGTTCCTTCATGGGCCGGAGCGCCGCGCTGGCATCGGTGGTATGACCCCCACTACCTTCGCAACGGGATACCTGTACGCGGGGATGGGCTGGACCACTGTCAACGAGGCGGCCGTTCCGGTCCTCTCGGCCAAGCACACGCACGAAGAGCTGCACGACACCCCGATCGTGGACAAGTCCTGTTTGGTGCTGATGGCCAACAACGAGATCGTGTTGGACCTGCTCGAAACAGGCGAGGTAGAGCGTGCTCGGCACGTTGTCGCCTGGCTCATTTGGGCCGCCAAGGTCTACGGCGTCAAGGCCGTCAACCCAGGTGGAGTCGCCGCCTGGAAGTGGGGGAAGAACGCGACTCTGCTCCACGAACCGATCGAAGGCTACCAAAGCCTTACACCGGCGACGATTATCTCCGGCCTGGCCGGCATCATCGAGGACCTGGGGCTGCCGCATCCGCTCCATATTCACTGCAACAATCTGGGTAACCCGGGCAACGTTGCCACGACACTTGAAACCATGAAGGTCCTGGAAGGACGGCGCGCGCACCTGGCGCACCTCCAATTCCACTCCTATGGGGGAGACGACTGGCCGACGATGCGTTCGGGGGCCGCGACGGTCGCCGAGGCCTTCAACGCCAACACGAACCTGACCGCCGACGCTGGGGCCATTCTGTTCGGGGATGCTGTGACGATCACTGCCGACGGTCCCTGGCAGCACATGCTCCATCAGCTCACCGGGCGCAAGTGGGGGAACCTGGATGTCGAGAACGAGACCGGCTGCGGGATCGTTCCTTACGTGTACAGGGACCAGCACATCGTGAACGCCGTGCAATGGGCGGTGGGGCTCGAGCTGCTCTTGCTCATCACGGATCCCTGGCGCATCTTCCTCACCACCGATCACCCGAACGGCGGATGCTTCTGGCGGTACCCGGAAATCATCCGCCTTCTGATGGACGTGGAGTTTCGACGAGAGCAGCTCAAGCGGCTCCCTGCCGCGGCCCAGAGTCGGATCCTCCTTGCTGACCTCGACCGCGAGTACACACTGTCGGAGATTGCGATCGTCACCTCGGCCGGGCCCGCGCGCGCCCTCGGCTTCTCTCAGAAGGGGCATCTAGGGGTTGGCGCTGATGCGGACGTGACGATCTACCCGGAGAAGCCGCACGACGGAATGCTGTTCTCCTACCCTCGCTACGTGCTCAAGGGAGGACAGATTGTGGTCGAAGAGGGCGAGATACGGGCCGTCAGCGAGGGCCGCGAGTTCATCGTTCGCCCTTCGTACGACGACCAGATCGAAGAGTACCTTCGTCCTCTGTTTCAAAAGGTCTACACGATCTCGTTCGAGAACTATCCCGTGGAAATGGAGCGCCTCCAGCACGCGGAAGTCATTGGGGTCAGATCTTGAATCTTGCGTTCGGAGCCGCGTCTCCACTCCAATGGGCCTTGATACCGGACGCAAGATTCAAGATCTGACCCCATGATCAAACTGACCCTGAAAGAGCAGCCTGTCGTTCCACTCGAGGCCGAGGTCCTTTCGCCCGACGTGTTGGCCGCACTCTCACACAAAGCGATCAGTGCGCTCCCGGTCTACCTGGGAAAGCGGGAGCGCCGCGTGGACGATTTCTTCACAGTCGAAGGAGAGGCCAGCGACGAGTTGGAGATCGTCGGCGATGCGACCAAAGTCAAATGGATCGGTCGTGGCATGACTCGCGGACGCATCACGGTCGTCGGCAACGCAGGCATGCACTTGGGCGCTTACATGAAGGGGGGCACGATCGAGGTCTCAGGCAACACCACGGACTGGCTCGGCGCCGAGATGTCAGGAGGACTCATCCGGATCGGCGGGAATGCCGGAGGACAGGTCGGGGCCGCCTATCGGGGAAGTCTCTCGGGGATGACGGACGGGACCATCCTCGTCCAAGGCTCAGCGGGCCTCGAGGTCGGAATGCGGATGAAGCGAGGGATCATCGCCGTCACGGGTGCCGTCAGAGACTTCGCAGGCTTGCAGATGAAGGGTGGGACCATCGTGCTCGGCAGCGGGGCAGAGCTCCGGACCGGTGCCTGGATGATGCGAGGCACGATCGTGTCCTTGAAACCGATTCGACTCTTGCCAACCTTCTCGGCCGCCTCCACCTACAACCCCACTTTCCTCCGTCTCTACGCACGGCACCTTGCGACGTTAGGCTGCGCCATTCCTTATGAAGATCAGGACGGGTCCTATCAACGCTATACAGGCGACACGTCGGTTCCAGGCAAGGGGGAGATTCTCGTGTGGAAGCCGACAAACGGGGTCAGATCTTGAATCTTGCGTTTGGTCACCACAACGCCTGGCCGCTCCACCGAGAAGAGACACGAAGAATCTGCTAGCGACCTCGCTTGGCGATGGGCGGTTCTTGATCATTCGCTGAACGTCGTTCCTCATGTCTCCGAAGATTCCTCGCAAAACCACCGATCCGATCCAGGCATTCCGATGGCGTCCAAGTTGCCCCAATCTTCAGCATGGCCCGCCCTCTGCGTCTGCACTTTCCAGGTGCCCTCTATCACGTGATTTCCCGTGGCAACGCCAAGCAGTCAATCTTTGATGGCGCTGAAGACTACGAACGGTTCCTCTACCTTCTGTCGGCGGCTGCGGCTCGATCTTTCGTCTTGTGTCGGGCCTACTGCCTAATGCAGAACCATTTCCATTTGCTACTCGAGCCAAGCGAACGGCCACTCTCTCGCATGATGCAACAGCTGAACTCAGCCTATTGCCAGTGGTTTAACCGCCGACACGACCACGTAGGCCATGTGCTGCAAGGTCGTTTCAAGGCGTTGCTGGTCGACCGCGATGAGTACTTTCTTGAAGTCCTCCGGTACATCGTTCTCAACCCTGTGAGAGCGGGACTCGTGAGCGATCCGGCGGAATGGCGCTGGAGCAGCTACCGGGCCACCGCAGGACACACTGCGGCTCCCGCATTCCTGGCGCTCCACGATGTATGGAGAGCATTCGGTTCGGATGTGGGCAAGGCACGCCATCGGTTCGTCGATTTCGTTGGCGCCGGTTGCCAGGCCGTACCGAGGGGGCCTGTTGTGTTTGGATCGACCGCCTTCACCGCCCGGGTCGGAGTCGCACTCGAGCCACACCGAGAAGCACGCGATATCTCGCGAGCAGAACGATTCGCCGTACGCCCGAGCCTCGACCAACTGTTTGCGCGGAGTCGCGATGGTGGGTCTCGCGACGCGGCAATGCGCGAGGCGTTCAGGCGACACGGATACACCCTGCGCGAGATCGGAGCTCGCGTCGGCCGGCATCCGTCGAGTGTTTCGAAAGGCATTCGCCGGGCCGAACAACGAGAGGGACTCAGGTCCGCTCCCGGCCGACTAACGTCCCGTCCCGTCCCGTAAGCCCGAACGCACACGCTCAATTCAAGATCTGACCCCTTCCCCGGTCCGCGGTCGCTCGAGTCGTGCAAGAATCAAGATCTGACCCCGCCCACAGCACTATGGATTCCTAAGAGAACATCCTCGTCGGATGCGTGGCGTGAATACAGGGCCGCTCGAACTCGGAGCGGCACTTTGTCCATGCGATACGCGGTTCCCGCTTCCCCGATCCCTGGCGCCGACGTGGTGAAATGCACTCGGGCCAGTCGGCTGGTGTGCGTAAGCGTTCGATCGATGACGACGTGAGGAATGCGGTTCAGGTGCTCGAGCGCCGCTTGCGGCATCGTCGTCCATGGATCGGCTGCAACAATGAGGGCAGCGTCGGCTTCCTTACGGACGAGCAAATCAACAGCGGTGAATTCTCCTGGATTTGATCGTGGATAGCCGCGGGTGAAATCAACGCCAAAGGGATACCCCGTCAACGAGCTCATGACGTTGTCTGCGCCGGCTTCGTTGCCATGATCGCGCATGGGCATGGCGGTAAACTTGGTGAAGACGTTGAGCGCCGCCGTCAGGGACAACAGGGCGGCCACATTCATGTGTTTTCCCCGCGTCGTGGTCAAACCGGTGCCGAAGAAGAACACACCGAACCGGGCGCCTTTCATCCGCTCGACCAAGTCGTTGAGCTGGTCAATCGTCAAGCCGGTGGCTTCGACGAGCGTGTTGTCAACGGTCTGATTGGTCACAAGAGCTCGAAGTACGGTGAGGAGCTCGAAATCCACCCCCGGGCGGATTTGCAGGAAACAATCGGCAGCCCTCGCGCTCAGTGTTTCGCGAACGTCCACCAGCACCATCTTGCGATCTTTGCGTCCCCTGGGGACGAACTTGCCACGTGGAGTGAGAGCGAACTTGGTGAAATGCCTTGGATGCGTCTCGACCGGGTTGGTTCCCCAGTAGATGACGAGATCGGCACGGTTCTTAACTTCGCCGAGAGGTACACGTGACCTTGCCGACCAACTGCGCGCCGATCTTGCTTGGGCCGTGCGTCAGCGACGTGTGACTGTCGATCACGCCTCCGATCTCCTCGGCGAGCATGATGGCGGCGCGCTGCGATTCGCTTGTCGAATTGCCGAGACCGTAGACCAGGGGCATGTCAGCGCTATTCAGGATGTTCGCCGCCGCGTCAATCGCGGCACTCAGCGTGACAGCCCGCCCGTCGACCAAGGTCCCCGGCCCCTGATCTTCCGCCCCGCGATTGAAGAACCATGCTTGGCCGAGTCCGCACGCACGCCTGGCGTTGACGATCCGCCCACGCTTGGCGTGCAGTTCGATGTCGTCACAGAGGCAGCCGCAATAGGTACACGTGGCATTGTTGAGTACGGTTCCGTCGATCGTTGCTGAATGCACTCCAGACATTCTATGCTCTCGCCTGGGCCGTACCGGTCGATAGCTCGGCCCGAGAGGACTCAGAAGTCTTGGAGAGGCGCGGCGTCAGAATCGTTGAGACATTTGCGGAAGCCTTCGACATGCGCGCGGCGCGCGTGCTGATCACGGCGCAGTCCCTGGGCTGGGCGCGGACGGCGGCGCAGTCCATGACGGGCTTCGCTACTTCGGTCATCGGATGCAAGGTTGAAGCTGGCATCGAGTCCGAGCTCTCCCCGCAGGAGACACCCGACGGGCGGCCGGGAGTGAGCGTGTTGCTCTTTGGCTTCAATGCGGAAGGGCTTGGCAGGCAGCTGGTCGACAGAGTGGGACAGACGATTCTCACCTGCCCTTCGACCGCGTGCTTCGACGGTCTTCCCCAAGCAGCGGAGCGGGTCGTCGTGGGCGGGTTCCTGCGTCATTTTGGTGACCGATTCCAGTCGAGCAAGTTTCTGAATGGTCAGCGCTACTGGCGGATTCCAGTCATGGAGGGCGAGTTCCTCGTGCAGGAAGCCTTCGGAATCCAGAAAGCAATCGGCGGTGGCAACATCCTGCTTCTGGCCAAGGACCAGGGCGCGGCCCTCGCGGCTGCAGAAGCGGCGGTCGACGTCATGCGCCGCGTCCCCGGCGTCATTCTTCCCTTCCCAGGCGGAATCGTGCGCGCCGGCAGCAAGGTGGGTTCGAAGCGGTACAAGAACATGATCGCGTCTACCAACGACGCGTACTGTCCGACGCTGCGTGGACGGGCCGGCGTCACGAGCCAGGTGCCGGAGGACGCGAACTCGGTGCTCGAAATCGTGGTGGACGGCCTGGACCGTGCCGCGATTGAAAACGCCTTGCGTGTCGGTATCGAAGCCGCCTGCCGTCCCGGTGTCGTCGAAATCTCGGCTGGGAACTATGGGGGCAAGCTCGGCAAGCACCATTTCCCACTGCACGCACTGCTCTAGCTGCCTCGCGACCCGGTGGGCTCCCTCAGGACGGTAAGCAATCCAGTTGGCCAGTTCGTAGATTCATCAGCTCATCACAGAAGAGTGTTAGCGGGGTAGATCGATCTAGAACCTCGGAGAGCGACACCGCCACGAGGTCAAACCGGAGGAAACAATGACAAGAACGTTGGTCGCTGCCATCGCGCTGGCGGGTCTGATGTCATCCACGGCGTTTGCCCAGGACGCCAAGACGGTCATCAGCAATGCCTCGAAGGCGATGGGTGCGGATAACCTGAACTCCATTACGTATTACGGTTCGGGAGCGAACTACAACCTCGGGCAGAACAACAACGCGAACGCCCCATGGCCTCGGGTCAATCTGAACGACTACGTGCGGTCGCTCGACTTCGCGCAGCCGGCATCGCGGGCGACGTGGGTAACGGTTGCGGCGCCGGTCACTGGCGGTCCAGCCGCCCCGGCGCCTGGTCAGCAGAACATCACGCCGGCCAACGCCGCATGGGCGCAACAGTTGGAGATCTGGGTGACGCCGTGGGGGTTTCTCAAAGGCGCCGCCGCCAACAACGCGACCGCGCGCGCGCAGACCGTTGACGGCAAGCGATATCAGGTCGTGACATGGACGGCGCCGTTGAAGTCGCCCGGCGGGCAACCATACCGCGTCGTGGGCTACATCAACGGGCAGAACATGGTTGAAAAGGTCCAGACCTGGCTGGAGAACCCGATTTTCGGCGACATGCTCGTCGAGGCCGAATACACCCACTACCGAGACAATAACGGCCTGAAGTACCCCTCCGACATCGTGCAAAAGCGTGCCGGTTGGCCCGTGTTCGATGCCCAGATCCTCGGGGCGAATGCCAATCCCTCGAACATCGCGCAACTGATGACGGTACCACCCCCTGCGGCGGGACGCGGCGGTCCTCCTCCCGGAGCACCAGGTGGTCAAGCACCGGCCGGGCCGACTTCGGAGAAACTCGCCGATGGCGTGTATCGCATCAACGGCGCCTACAACTCTCTGGCGGTCGAGTTCCGGGATCACATCCTGCTCTTCGAGCCCGGACCGCAAAACGAGGCGCGCGCGCAAGCGGTGATTGCCGAAGCCAAACGAGTGATCCCCAACAAGCCGATCCGCTACGGAATCATCTCGCACCATCACTTCGACCACACAAGCGGGCTCCCCGCCGCCGTCGCCGAGGGCATCACGATCGTCACGCACGAGAACAACAAGGCGTTCTTCGAGCGCGCGCTCGCCGCGCCTCGCACTCTGGCTCCAGACTCCATGTCGAAGTCTGGAAAAAAGGCCGTGATAGAGGGCATCGGCGACAAGAGAGTTTTCCAAGACGACACGCGCGTGTTCGAAGTGCATCTCATCAGAGGTCTTCCTCACGCTGATGGGCTGCTGGTCGGATATCTTCCCAAGGAGAAGATCCTTGTCTACGCCGACATGTTCAACCTGCCGCCGTCAGCCAACCCGGTCCCGAATCCTCCTGTCGTGGGCACGATGGTCTTCTTGGACAACCTGGATCGGTTGAAGCTCGACGTCGACAGAATCCTGTCGGTCCACAGTCTGAACCCGGATCGACTCACGTCTCGGGCAGACATCCTCGCCTCTCTCGGCAGAAAGTAAAGGGGGGTGTGTTTGGGGTCAGATCTTGAATCTTGCCTCCGGGAACAAGGCCAATCTGGCCTGACTTCGTACGCCTCTCGGAGGCAAGATTCAAGATCTGACCCCAACTCAGATTGCTCTATCATGGCCGGCATGCGCTCAGCACACAGAAGGCGAGCCGCGTTCGTTCTGGCCGTTCTGGCCGCTCTGTCCGTGCTCACAGTGACCGGGTGCAGGGACTCCTCGCTCCCCGCGTCAAGCGCCGGCGGCGGACCCACACCGAGCGTCACGCCGTTTCTGGCCGAGGCCAACAGCACGTTGTTGCGTCTCGGTAACGCCGCCAACGAGGCGGGGTGGGTGCAGTCCACCTACATCACGCCGGACACGCAAGCGATCTCGGCACGCGCCAACGACGAGTACGTCACGGCGGCCACCAACTACGCGAAGAAGGCCGCGAGCTTCGGTGACGCGCAAGGAAGCGCGGAAGAGCGTAGACAGCTGACGGTTCTGAGAAACACCCTCACGATGGCCGCGCCGGCCGGCCCACAAGAAGCGACTGAGATGACGCGGATCGCGTCGTCGATGGAGGCGGCTTACGGTAGCGGGAAGTATTGTCCCGGCGGAGAGGCTCGTGAAGACTGCCTCGACGTGGAGGCCGTCACGAAGATCCTCGCCGAAAACCGTGTGCCGGCGCGCCTTCGAGAGGTGTGGGAAGGCTGGCACACCATCGGGCCGCCGATGAAGAAGGACTACTCGCGCTTCGTCGAGCTGTCGAACAAAGGTGCGAAGGAGATTGGATTCGCAGACACCGGGGCATTGTGGCGCGCCCGATACGACATGCCCCCTGAGGACTTCGGCAAGGAGCTCGACCGCTTGTGGGCGCAGCTGCGCCCCCTTTACCTGTCACTCCACGCCTTCGTGCGCGCGAAGCTTCACGAGAAGTACGGGGACGTGGTGCCAGTTGGTGGTCCCATCCCCGCGCATTTGCTTGGCAACATTTGGGCGCAGGACTGGACCAACGTCTATGACCTCGTCGCACCGCCAAACGCCGGGCAACCCGTGCCGCTCGACAGGATCCTTCAATCCCGGAAGGTGAGCGCCACCGAGATGGTCCGGTACGGCGAGCGGTTTTTTACTTCGCTCGGTTTCGATCCGCTCCCACAGACATTCTGGGAGCGCTCGCTGCTCGTCAAGCCGCGCGACCGCGAGGTCGTCTGTCACGCCAGTGCCTGGGACATCAACAACGTAGACGATGTGCGCATCAAGATGTGCATAGATCCGACGGCCGAGGACTTCTCCGTCATCCACCACGAACTGGGACACGACTTCTACTCGCGCGCGTACAGCGATCAGCCCGTGATCCTGCGCGACGGCGCCAATGACGGCTTCCACGAAGCAATCGGTGACACGATTGCGCTCTCGGTGACGCCGGAGTACCTCGTCAAGATTGGCCTGCTGAACAGGGCGCCAGACGCGTCTGGGGATATCGGACTGTTATTGAATCGCGGGCTCGACAAGCTCGCCTTCCTGCCGTTCGGCTTGGTCGTCGATCAATGGCGGTGGCGCGTTTTTAGTGGGGACATCACGCCGCAGACATACAACAGCGCCTGGTGGGAACTGCGGGAGCGATATCAGGGCATTCGCGCGCCGTCGCCTCGGGGAGAGGAGTCTTTCGATCCTGGTGCCAAGTATCATGTTCCGGCGAACACGCCGTATGCGCGGTATTTCTTGGCGTCCGTGCTGCAGTTTCAGTTCCACCGCGCATTGGCCAAAGAGGCTGGCTGCACGACTGCCTTGCATCGCTGCTCGATCTACGGCAGCGCCAAGGCAGGGGAGCGCTTGAAGAGCGCGCTTGCGATGGGTGCGTCCCGACCGTGGCCAGAAGTGCTCGAGGCGCTCACGGGTGAGCGACAACTGGACGCGAGCGCAATGGCCGACTACTTCGCGCCGCTCAAGGCGTGGCTCGACGAGCAGAACCGCGGCCGAACGATCGGTTGGTGAGCTCCTCAGCTCACTCAACTCCCAACCATCTTGCTTGTCCAACTTCCAACTCCCAAGGCTGGAGCTATTGGGAGTTGGTCAAGCATGAATTGGGAGTTGGGCGTTAGAACCCGCTCGGTCTGATCCAGAAGCTCTCCTGCCACGTGCCTCCGGGTGGAATGCTTTGCAGCTCCTTGTAAGCCCCTCTATGCGCCATGTTGACGCCGTTCGTTATGGCGGCCATCGGCTCGAAGCAAATGAAGTTCTGTGGCGTTGGCGCCCAGACGACAGCCGAGCGAAAGTTGGGACCAAAGACCACGTCGAGCCGTTGTAGCTTGCCCGTGACCGACATTGTCGCTCGCCCTTCCGAGTCGCGCACCAGATCGCTGAAGACATCGTCGAGGTTGTAGTCGCGAAGCACGGCTGCCCTCGGATTCGGAAAGAGCTGCTCGATTGGTTCAGTCTCTCCGGTTGGGACCTTGTCCGGTGCCAGCTTCCAGTGAGTACGGGCACCGACCGAAATCGTCCACTCATCGCGTGGCGAGTCGGTCAACTGAAAGTAGGGATGAAATCCGATTGCGACTGGCATGGGCTCCGCGCTCATGTTTGTCACGAGCGTGCTCACTTCGAGCACGCCGTCCTGCAGCCGATACGTCATCTCAATCGTGTGCGCGAACGGCCACTGCTTCATCCACGAAGGCTGCCTGAAGAACTCGAGACGGCTCCGGACTGACGCTGCCGTTCCAGTGGCCTCGAGCGCCGCGACTTGCCACTGGTTGTTCGTAGTGAGAAATCCATGGATGGGGATCGCGCCGCGGACATTGCCGAGGTCCATGTCGAAGGCATACCGCTTCCCGTTGGCGTAGAACGCGGTTTCGTCGAGACGGTTGGCCCACGGGCCGAGGAACGGAATGCCGGTCATTCCGGGGTTCGCCTTGAAGGCTGCTACCGTGGCCTGGGGCCATCGCAATACGTCGTGACCTTTCACCTTCATCTCGAACGCGATGTTCCCAACGGACGGGGCGATCGACACGACGGTGCTGGAGGTGAGATCGCTAAGCCGAACGACGTCCCCGTCCTGCGTGGCGGTATAGCGCTGCGCCGCCGCAGGAGCGGCAATACACAAGCACAAGAGAATGAGTGACGCCGATCGCAGCTGTCGCATGTGCGGCCCCCTTCGCAGCGAGCACCACAATAGTCGATCCGTGCCGTAGCGGTTGGATTGGCCTGGCTTGACGCGCCCAGAGCTGGGGCGTACGATGCGCCAAGTCCTTCACGCCTTCGGAGGTTTGCGATGCGACATCGATTTGGAGCTGCTCTACTGGCCTTGGCCGTGCTGCTGGCACCTGCGCCTTCGTCATTCGCTCATCACTCGGTGTCGGGTCAGTTCGACCAATCGAAGCCGTTGACCTTGAAGGGTGTCATCTCGAAAGTGGATTGGATCAACCCTCATGTGTATCTGTATCTGGACGTCAAAGAAGACAACGGAACGGTGACGAATTGGGCGCTCGCATCACTGCCGACCGCCATGATGCGCCGTGCCGGTCTGACGAAGGAATTGATATCCGGAAAGCCCGGAGAAGTCGTGACGGTCAACGGGATTCGAGCGAGGGAAGAGGGCAGGCACCTCGTCTGGATTTCGAAGATTACGTACGAGGACGGTCACTTCCACCAGTTCACCGGCCAGTAGAGCGCGTGTCGAGGAGAGCATCATGACGCACCGCTTCCTGAGTTACACCCTGTTTGCCGCCGTGGCCATCGCCGCGTCGTACGTCACTTCTTCACTGGTCACGGCGCAAGGGCCCCGCATGACACCCGCGCGTCTCGCCGAACTCGCCGCGAAGCCAGCACCGCGTCTCGCCGACGGCCGGCCGGATCTCAATGGCACGTGGGATCACCTGGGTGGCATCGAGTTCGTCAGGCCCCAGCCGCTTGGCGGCGGTTCAGTCTGTGTACTTGGCTGCGCGCCCCCGCCGGGCGCGGCGGCGAGAGGCGCCGGAGCCGGAGCGCGCGCTGGTGGGCCCCCGGCCCCGCCCCCTCAGCCGAGGTTTCCAAAGTACAAGCCCGAGTTCCTGGCAAAAGTGAAGGACCTGAGCGACCGTCAGGTTCAGACCGACAGTGCCTTGCGATGTCAGCCAACCGGCGTTCCCCGCATTGGACCTCCGGCCAAAATCGTTCAGAGCGCCCGGGAGGTGGTGTTCTTGTACGACGACATCAACGGGAGCTTCTTTCGGATCGTCCCGACCGACAATCGTCTGCACCGCAAGGACCTTCCGTCAAGCTACCTCGGCGACGCGATCGGTCGTTGGGAAAAAGATACGTTGGTGGTTGAGACCGTCAATTTCAACGACGAGACGTGGCTGACCGACAACGGCGCATTTCACACCACGGGCCTGAAGGTCACCGAGCGCTTTCGCCGTGTCGGGGACACGATCGAGTACCAAGTGGTCGCCAGCGATCCCGCAGTGCTGATCGAGCCGTGGGCGGCGCCCTCCCACACGATGTGGCTGACGGACCGCGAACTCGAAGAGTCGCCGCGGTGTGAGGATCGGGATCTCGACCTCATCCAGGACGGGTCGCACCACGATAACCCTCGGTAAACAACTCCCAACTCCCAACTTCTTACGTTCGACCAACTCCCAAGCTCGACCAACTCCCAAGTTCCATCGCTTGGGAGTTGACTCTTGGGAATTGGGAGTTGGACAGGCGTAAGTAGTTGGGAGTCGATTCAGTCCAAGTCCAACCACCTGTAGCGCGGTGGCTTTAGCCCCCGCGCCTTCAATCGACTCCGAAAGCCAGCAGGACGTTTCCCGCCGACGCCCCGCTCCCGACCGCGTACCCGGAACCCACGTACATCATTCCGTTGACGACCACGGCGCCTGACACGCTGATGGCGCCGCCATGGGCCAGCATCCTGTTGACCGTCTCGAACTCCTGGGCTGTGTTGAACTCCCACAACTGCTTTCCATCCGCGGTAGATACGGCATAGAGCTTTCCGTCGGACGCACCCTCGAAGACGACGCCGGGAATCACCGTCGGCGCCGCGCCGAGCGAAGCACCCCGCCCCCCGGCCGGCGGTGCGGGAGCGGTGAAGAGCCAGGCGCGCTCGCCCGTCCCCGATCGCACGGCTGCAAGACCGGCCGGGCCGAGTCCGTAGTAGGCGAGCTGATCATCGGCTGCGCCGCCCCACACGATGGAGCCCCGGCCGCCGCGGCCCCCACCCGTCGGACCTCCAGTAGCGTTGATGCGATAGAGGAGCGCGCCGTTGTTGTCGGGGTCGAGAGCAAAGATGTCCGCCGACTTGGTTCCGCCGAGAAGCACGCGCTTGCCGCTTGCGAGCGTCGTGAGGATAGGCGAGTTCCCGATGTCCATGTCGGGCCCCATCGGTGTCGGGCAGGCTTCGCTGCGATTGGCGCCCTGGCACCCTCCCATGAACACATCGTTCTCGGTCGCCTGATAGGACCATAGGAGTCTTCCGCTATTGATGTCTACCGCCATGATGGCATCGGTTGTTTTCGGCGACGGCGCCGTAGTGGCGTCACCCGTGCCAAAGTACACGGCGCCTCTGACCGGATCGACTGTCGGTGCGTTCCACACCGCCCCTCCCGCAGGCTTGTAGAGCACGACACCGTTGGGCTGTGTGCGATAGGGTTTCGGCTCCTCGGGAACCACCCAGGCTTTCCAGATCTCTTTGCCAGTGTTTGCGTCGAGCGCGACGACGCTGCCGCGCGACGTGCAGCACGAGTAGTCCGCATTGCCGCTGCTGAACTCTTCAGACGAGGAGACTGGCACGAACAACTTCCCGTTGTAGAACGTCGTTCCCGCAGTGATGCGCGCGATGAAGTGGGGATCCGCTTTGGTCTTCCACAAGAGCCGTCCGTTCTGTGCGTCGAGTGCGTACACGTTGGCAAGCCCGTCGCCGAAGTAGACGGCGTACCGCGTGGAGCCCTGCCCGGTGATCGGTCCAACCGTCGGAGCGTTCCGGACGATCGAGCCCTGCTCGAATGACCAGTAGACGCAGCCGGTCTTGGCGTCGAGCGAATAGAAGAACCCGTTGTCGCTCCCGACGAAGACGCGTCCCGACACGATCGTCGGCTGGCCGTTGGCCGAGACACCCGTCGGATACCCGAACGCCCATTTGAGCCTCAACCGCGGGACTTGAGCTGCGGTGAGCCCAGCGGCGCTCGCCGGTTGGAACCGAGTGTTCGAGAGACTGTTGCCCCAACCGTTCCACGACGCGCTTCGAGCCGGGTCCGTCAGCGGTGGATTGGTGGTGCACTTGTTCGTCATGTTCCGCGCGTCGCCCTGCTTTGCGCTGCCGAGCGGGCGTCCGCTCATGAACTCAGCAAGGGCGCGCTTCTGCGGGTCGCTCAGGCCCTGACTCTGTGCCTGCATGGAGCCTGTTGCCAACGCGTCGTAGATTCGCTCGGGTGTCATTTCACGAATTGCAGAAGGCGACGCGGCGCGTTCGACAGCGGGATTCCCATGACAAATCGAGCAGCGAGTCTGGAACGTGGCGAAGCCGCTTTCGGTCCCGGGCGTGATACCACGGCCGCCCCCTGGTGCCGGGGGTTGCTGCGCGGCGGCTGGCGGCGGTGCCGTCGCCGGCACTTGTCCTCTTGCGTGTGGCTGGGCCATCGCAACGAAAATCAGCACTCCTATCCACCAACACATGGCAACTGCTAGACGATCGACGGTCTTCTTCACGACTGCTCCTTTTGGAGGGTGCGACACGAACGGGACTCGACCGAGGGCTAACATAGCAGATTCTCTTGCGTGACCTCCGCGAGCTAGCGTCGCGCGCCGAGGGAACGGAGAGTACGGAGGGAACGGCTCCACACGGAGGCACGGAGAAACGGAGAGCCAAATCGTCTCCGGTTTAGTCTCCGTTTCTCTGCTTCTCCGTGTGCATCCGTTTCCTCCGCAATCTCCGTTGCCTGCTCAATTCAATTCGCGTGCGCTGCTTGCGTTGGGGGTTGGTCGAGCGTCAGAGATTGGGAGTTGGGCGTTGTCTCACCGCCGCGAGGGAAAGGTGTATTCTCCTGCCCATGCGAATCGCCTCATCGATCGGACTGTGTCTGCTACTCGCGGCTGACGCGCAACCAGCGCTCGCCCAGCTTTCGCCATCGGCCGTGTGGGCAGCCACGGCCGCCAACAACTATCAGGTCACCGCAAATCTGACCTATCTCACCGCGAGTAATTACGAGTCCAAGCTGGACATCTACGCCAGGCGTGGCGTGACCACTCCGCAGCCAACTGTCGTGTACTTCCACGGTGGCTTCTGGGCCGCCGGCTCGAAGGAAGGCTCGCTGATGTCGCTCCTTCCCTGGATGGAAATGGGATGGAACGTGGTCAACGTGGAGTATCGGCTGGCTCGCGTGGCCCCGGCTCCCGCTGCCGTCGAAGACTGTCTCTGCGCGCTCCGGTATCTGGCAGCGCAAGCCAAGACCTACAACATCGACGTCAACCGGCTTGTCGTAACGGGTGAGTCTGCGGGTGGGCACCTGACGCTGACAAGCGCGATGATCCCAGAGAGCGCCGGGCTCGATCGCCAGTGTGCGGGCAACACTCCTGTTCCGAAAGTCGCGGCGGCCATCAACTGGTTCGGGATTACCGACGTCAAGGATGTCATCGACGGCCCGAACAAAGCGAACCTGGCGGTGACGTGGCTCGGAGGCTTGCCGGACCGCGATGAGATCGCGCGACGGGTCTCGCCGCTCACCTACGTGCGCCCAGGCTTGCCGCCGATTCTCACGATCCACGGGGACAAGGATCAGCTCGTTCCGTACGAACACGCGGTGCGCCTGCACGACGCGTTGACCAAGGCCAAGGTTCCGAACCAGCTATTGACCATTCCTGGCGGACGACACGGAAACTTTACGCCCGAGGAACGGACGAAGATCTTCGCGACGATTCGTGAGTTTCTCGCAAAGCACGCACTCGAAGAGAACAGATAGGTCATCAATGCCGATCGCCCCGGGCACGCGCATCGGTCCGTACGAGGTTCTCTCCGCCCTCGGTGCCGGCGGGATGGGAGAGGTGTATCGTGCGCGCGACGCAAAGCTGAATCGTGACGTCGCGCTCAAGGTGTTGCCCGCCCGGTTCGCCGCCAATTCCGATCGTCTCGTGCGCTTCCAGCGCGAGGCGCAGGTGCTAGGGGCTCTCAGTCACTCCAACATCGCCACCATCCACGGTTTCGAAGAGGCGAACGGCTTCCATGCGCTCGTACTGGAGTTGGTGGAGGGTCCTACGCTGGCTGACCGAATCGCGCAGGGACCCATTCCACTGGACGACGCGCTTCCGATCGCACGCCAGATTGTCGACGCGCTCGAGGCGGCGCACGAGCACGGCGTCGTTCATCGCGATCTGAAGCCGGCTAACATCAAGCTGCGCCCGGACGGCCTGGTGAAGGTGCTCGACTTCGGGCTCGCGAAACTGGCTGGCGCAGGCTCCGAACCTGACGATCGCAGCGGCCGGCTTCCGCCTGAACTCACCAGATCGCCAACGATCACCACGCCGGCCGTCACCAGTGTCGGCGTCATCCTGGGCACTGCGGCCTACATGAGCCCCGAGCAGGCGCGCGGCCGGACCGTGGACAAGCGCGCCGACGTCTGGGCCTTCGGGTGCGTGTTCTACGAGATGCTCACTGGCCGGCGCGCGTTTGACGGTGAAAGTGTCACCGACACGATCGGCGCCGTCATTCACAAGGAGCCGGACTGGGAGGCGCTCGATGCGAACACGCCGGTCTACGTACGCAACGTCCTCCGGCGGTGTCTAGAGAAGGATCCGAAGCAGCGCTTGCGCGACATTGGCGACGCACGCCTCGCGCTCGCCGGTGCGTTCGACATCCCCGAAGCCGGGGCACCGAACACACCGCAACGAGGATGGCACCGGGCCGCTGCGCTTGCCGCAGTCGCGCTCGTGGCTAGCGCGGCGACGGGCCTCGGGGTGTGGCTGCTCACGCGGGTCGAACCGCCGATGGTGTCGGCGATTCGCTTCAGCGTCTCGCCGCCTCCGGCGCCACTCGGGCAATTCTTGTCGCTGTCGCCGGACGGACGCAGCCTCGCATTCCTTGCTAATGAGTCGGGCACGAGTCGTCTCTGGGTGCACTCGTTCGAGACAGGAGACACGCAAGTGCTCGGTCGATCGGGTACCGTGAGCGGAGCCCCGTTCTGGTCCCCCGACAGCAGGTTCATCGCCTATACGGGCGAAGGCAAGCTCAGAAAGATCGACGTGTCGGGCGGACCTCCGGAGGTCGTCTCGGACGCTCCGCAATCTTTCGCCGGTGGCACATGGAACGAGGACGACGTCTTGGTGTTCGCCGACGCCACTCGCGGCCTCATGCAGGTTTCTGCCGGCGGCACCCCCACGCCGTTGACGACCGTTGATCCAACGCGCAAGGAAACCTCGCACTCGGGGCCCTGGTTTCTGCCCGACGGCCGACACTTCCTGTACCTTCGTTCCTCTAGTGAAGCCGGTAACGCCGGCATTTACGTCGGTCGTCTCGACGCCAAACCTGAAGAGCAGGATCGGACACGGCTATTGGCGGCGCAAAACAATCCCCTCTACGCTCGATCTCGGGGGGCTGGCCCCGGGCATCTGCTGTTCATGCGCGAGCGAACGCTCATGGCCCAGCCTTTCGATCCGGCTCGGCTCCAGCTGTCCGGGGCGGGGGTGCGTGTTGCCGATCAGCTGGGAACCGGTGCCGGCGGGACCTCCAGCTACGGGTACTTCTCGGTTTCGAGCACAGGCGTCCTGGCGTATCGTCGCAATCAGTCGGCGAGCGGATCGGTCGTTTGGGTATCACGGACCGGCCAGGAAGGGGCCCCGATCGCGGCCGCGTTGGACCTACCAGCGAACCCGAAGCTCTCCCCAGACGGTCGAAGGCTCGCGGTGATCGTGGGCGGAGACCTCTGGGTGCACGACATCGAAGGACGACCACCCATCAAGCTGACATTCGGCGGCCCTCACTATTCGCCACTGTGGACGCCGGACGGCCGCCGTATCGCCCTCGAGACGAATAGTGTCGTTGTGGCTGTTCCCGCCGACGGCAGCGGCGGCACTCCCGAGCCGATGTCGCCCTTGAAGGGACACTATCATCCTCATGGTTGGTCCGCCGGCGCGCGCGAGATCATCCTCGTCGATCTACTTGGGTCGAACCAAACGGACATCGTGAGGTTCTCTACACAGGAAAAAGGAGAACCGCAGGCCGTGGTGGCGACACCTGCCAATGAAGGCGGCTTAGGTGCTGCGCTTTCACCAGACGGGCGGTGGCTGGCCTACGTGTCGGACCAGACCGGACGGCCAGAGATCTGGGTGCGACCGTATCCGGGGCCAGGTCCAGCGATTCGCATCTCCCCGAGCGGCGGCGTCGAACCGGTGTGGGCGAAGAACGGCCGTGAGCTGTTCTATCGAGAAGGGGACCGGGTGATGGCGGTCGCGGTCAACGGCGGCAACGAGTTCAGCTTCAAACCCGCTACTGCCTTGTTCGAGAGTCGCTACGTGCACGCCGGGCAACCCCCAACGTATGACGTCGCCGCCGACGGACGGTTCGTCATGCTCAAGTCAGACAAAGCCAGCCAGACACCGTTCAACATCGTCCTCAATTGGGTCGGGGGATTGCCGGGACCTGCGGCTCATTGAGGGGACGGAGGGGACGGAGGCAACGGAATCACACGGAGGAACGGAGCAACGGAGGCGAACGGAATTCGATTTCTCTGTACCTCGGACAGTTCGATTTCTCGGTACCTTGGCGGACAACTCGATCGAGCAATCTGCGCGGCCGACGACAGTTGACGAAGACTTGTCCGTGTATTCTTGCGGCGCCGCGATTGCAGTCTCTCGCATTGTCGTGTTGCTCGACGCCAAGTTCGATGCCCTTACGGGCCAGATCATCGGTGCCGCCATCGACGTGCATCGGGCGATTGGTCCAGGCCTCCTCGAATCCATTTATCTACAATGTCTGCAGTTCGAGTTGGCAACCCGAAGCCTGAGGTTTGTGGCACAGAGGCCTGTGCCCATCGTCTACAAGGGAATGGCTCTCGACGTGAGCTATCGAGTTGACCTGATCGTGGAAGATCTCGTGGTGGTGGAGGTCAAATCAGTGGCCATGCTGCTGCCGGTGCACCAGGCGCAGATTTTGACCTACATGAGTCTTACGAAGTGTCCGGCTGGATTGCTGGTCAACTTCAATGTGGCCAAACTGATCGACGGAGTGAAGCGATTGATCAACCCTCGCAAGTGAGGCGACACTTAATATGAACGTTCGCCTGGAGCCGGTTGACCGGGAGTCACAGCACCATGAAGTGATCTGAGACTCGTTGGATTCGAGCTGAGCCTTGCCCCTCATTCTCCGTTCCTCCGTTTCTCCGTGTATAACCGTTCCCTCCGTTTCCTCCGTCTCCTCCGTCTCCTCCGTCCACTCCGTCCACTCCGTTTCCTCCGACGACGTGCTTGACTGGGCCCGGTTCTGCTGCTATGAAGGTCCGCGCAAAGATCTCGAAGGTTTCAGTATCTCTGCCCGTCCGTCGGTGGAATATCGCTTTCCGATGACTGGAGGAACTATGAATTGGCGTGTCGTCGCTGCCATGTGCGCGGTGCTGCTCCTTACCACATCCGCTCACGCTCAGTTCGACTTGGCGCAGGTGTCCGGTGTCGTGCAAGACGGTACTGGGGCCGTGCTTCCGGGCGTTGACGTCACGCTCATCAACGTCGGCACTCGCGGCGAACGCCAGACGGTGACCAACGCCGCGGGGTTGTACACCTTTCCGAACGTTCCAGTCGGCGAATACCGAATCACCGCGTCGCTCTCGGGATTCAAGCCGATCACCAAGTCTGGCGTGCAAGTAAGCGCTGGGCTGAACATCAGAGTCGATGTTGCGCTCGAGGTCGGTGAGTTGAGCGAAACGATTCAGGTCGAAGCGGCCACCACGCTCGTGGACACCTCTGTCATCGGGCGCACGATGCGCGCTGAGCAGATCGCCGAAACACCTCTCAGTGGGAGGCGAGCATCGCAGGTCGCTCAGCTGGCGCCAGGCGTCGTTGGCGGGAACATGGGCGGCTCGGTGCCGACGGGCGTCGGTACGTTCGCGACCGGTGTCACGTCGATCAACGGAGGGCGAGCCGACGAGTTCATCACCACCATCGATGGCGCCCCGTCCATTCGAGTGCGCGCGGCTGGCGGCTTCATGATGGGCGCCCAGAACTACGATACGGTCGCCGAGGTGCAGGTACTTACGACGAACTATCAGGCGGAGTTTGGCCGCGCATCGGCCGGGCAGCTGCGGCTCGTGACCAAGAGCGGAACGCAGGACTTTCGCGGCAACATCTTCTGGAATCAGAAGACGACGCCCTCGACTCGAACACCTGGTCGCGAGAGCGAGCAGGCCTCGCCAAATCTCCCCACAAGTACAACGCGTACGGGTTTACGCTCGGTGGCCCCATCTACATTCCGGGCGGATTCAACCAGAGCAAACAGTCGCTGTTCTTCTTCTGGGGACAAGAGTGGCAGCGAGATAGAACAGTCGAGGAGCAGACCGGTATCGTCCCGACGGCTGCAATGCGGAACGGCGACTTCAGCGCGCTCCTGCCTGGCCGGGTTATAAGGGACCCGCGGACCAACCTGCCGCTTCCAGGCAACATCGTCCCGCAGGAGCTCATTAGCGCCCAGGGCCGCGCGCTGCTCAACGCGTTTCCCCTGCCGATTCCAGGATTTCAGCAGGGCGCGAACAACTGGATCGGGAACCCCGCCGTGTTCAACAACCAGCGGAAAGACAGCATCAAGATCGACTGGGTTCCCAGCGCCAGCCATCGTCTCGCCGTCCGCCACACGTGGGCACCGAATGTGTGGAACGACCCCGAGCCTCTGACCGTGTACTCGACGATATGGGACTATCCGGGCCGAACGCTCGCGGCCACGCTGACGAGCACGTTGTCGAACACGCTCATCAACGAGTTCACTTTCTCATGGGGCTCGACGAGCCCCTCGAAGTACTTCGGCCAGCGGAATTGCGACTATTGTCCCGGCGGCACGGAGGCGCTGCTCTATCCGCTCGCAAAAGACGCTGGCATCAACTATCCGTTCCTCTTTCCGGGGACCAAGCTCGATCCCGACAAGATTCCGAACATCTCGCTGCAAGGCTTAACGGCCATCAACAACGCGGCATATCCAGGATCGTGGAACGACTTCGTATTCCTATGGACCGACAACGTCACCAAGATCAAGGGCAATCACGCCCTCAAGGGTGGTGTGAGCATCGAGCGTTCCGGCATGAACGATCGAATTCAGCTGAGCTTCGCTCAAGCGCCCGCGACTACGAACCAGAATGGCTCGTTCCGGTTCTTCGACACCCGCCCGAACGGCAGCGGCTATTCCGTGTCCAACGCGCTGATGGGACTGTTCGACGACTACACCGAGTTCGGAAACAAGCCGAACACGAAGTGGCTGGCGATGGCGTATGACGCATATTTCCAGGACAGCTGGAGACCGGCTCGCGATCTGACGCTCGAACTTGGGCTCAGATACTCGTTGTGGCAACCCTGGGGCACGAGAAATCAGGCCATGGCCTCGTTCGACTCTGCGTTCTACAACGCGTCCGCCGCGGCCGTTATCGACCGCGCGGGCGGATTCGTCGTCAGCGGCGATCGATTCAACGGCATCGTCCTGCCGGGTGATGCTCCAACCGACGAAGCCATTGCGGAGTTCCCGGATCTGGCTAGCCTTTCACGCTTGTATCACGGCCTGCCAAATGGCTTCTCGAACACGGCCAAGAACGGCTTTCAGCCGCGCCTGGGACTCGCGTACGCGCTCAACGATCGGACGACGCTCCGGGCCGGGGTGGGTCGATTCCTCAATCGCGTGCAGATCAACACCACCGCCGCCTACGGCTTCAATCCGCCGCTTTCCGAAATGCAGACTGTGATCAACGGAGTTGTCGATGCGCCTGGCGGAGCGGTCACGAGGAACTTCCCTCTGGTGATGTCGATGCAGTCTCCGGACTTCACCAACCCTCAGTCATGGGCGTGGAACACCACGCTCGATCGGGAGTTGGGATGGATGATGCGGGGCACCGTCTCATACGTGGGTCGGTCGGCCTCGAATCTCGAAAGAGCGCGCAACATCAACCAGCTGCAGCCCGGAACGATTCAGGCAAATCCTGGCGTGAACGTGAACGCCCTCAGGCCGTATTTGGGCTTTGGCAGCATCACGCTCTACGAGACGACAGGGAAGTCGCGCTACAACAGCCTACAGACACAGGTCGAGCGACGTTCAACGCGTGGTGTCGGGTTCAGTGTCGCGTACACATTGTCGCGAACGGAGGATGACGGCAGCGGACGTGCTGACATCCTGCCGAATGCGTACAACGACACGGGATACTACGGCATCTCCGACTTGGATCGACGACACGTGTTGGTGACACAGGCGCGCTATAGATTCCCGTCCCTTGACAGTACGCCGGCCCCGGTGCGGTGGGTCCTAGGCGACTGGGACATCTCAGGTGTCTTCCAGGCTCAGTCTGGTGTGCCTTTCGATGTGCGGACCACGGTCGATATTGCAGGTGTCGGCGCGGGTAGCGGTCAACAGTTCTACAATCTCGTCGGCAACCCGACGAAGGTTCGAACCGACTTCGATCCGGCCTTGGGGTACGCTCAGTGGTTCGACACCACCGCATTCCAGGCGCCGGCACCAGGCACCTTTGGCAAGCAGCCCCAGAACACACTCAGATATCCCGGCTTCTGGGACATTAACATGGCGCTTCGAAAGAGCGTTCGGCTGTTCAGTGGTCACCGGGTGGAGTTCCGGCTGGAGGCCTTCAACGTCTTCAACAGAAACAGGCTGAATGACGCGGTCATCGGAAACAACGTCGCCAACCCGACTGTCGCCGATTTCGGACGCATCACCTCGCTGACCGGGAACCGCACGATGCAGGTTGGGATGCAATACGTCTTCTAGTCGGATCGTTCGGGTCTTCTTCTGTGACCCGCGATTACTTCTGTCTCGTTTGGAGCTGGTGGTAGCCGAGTAGCCGGCGGGCCTCGGCGAGGGTCTTTCCCTCGTTGAGGGCCGCGCGTATCTGTTGCTCGATACGGTCGATCTCCTCGGCAGCCATCAGCACCTCGTCCTCGCGGTTGCGGGGGATCACGAGCACGCCGTCAGAGTCGCCTCGCAAGATGTCCCCAGGACTTACTCGCGCGTCGCCGATGTTCACCGATATGTTCACGCCCTCGACCTGCACGCGATCCTTGCCGGTTCGCATCGAGTAGCTGCGGCTGAAGATGGGATAACCGAGATCGAGCGCGAGACGAGTATCGCGACAGGCCCCGTCAATCACCGTGCCTGCGATGCCGCGCCGGTGCGCGACCCACGTCAGGATGTCGCCCCACACGGTGGCATTCTCCCTGCCGCCGTTATCGAGCACGACGACGCTCCCCGCCGCCACGTCGTCGATGTAGTCGCCAACGGTGCCTGGTGGAGTGCCCGCAGGTCCGTACAGAATGGTGAAGGCGCGGCCGGTCAGCTGGAATCGGTGGTCGAGCGGCTTGATGTTCAGGCATTGTCCGGCGATGCCGAGGCGGTCGAGCGCGTCGCTGATCGAGGTGGTGTCGAGCGTTGACGCCCGACGCACATTGGTATCGTCTGCTGCTTCACCAGTCATTCTGTTGCTGGCCCGCGCTTCAGCATGGTTTCGTAGTTCTTGCCCATCACCTGGCCGATTGGAACGCCCTCACGCAACGCCGCCGCCATCGCCCGTTCGCGGTCGGCAATCGTTTCGGCGCTGTCGAGAACCCGCTCGATATCATCCTGCGCAATGAACACCACGGCGCTCGCGTCGGCGACAACGTAGTCGCCCGGCGACACCATGATGTCGCCGACCGAGATGGGCACGTTGGTTCCAGTCTCCACGATGCGTCCGCGAGCGGTGCGCGCCGTGTGGTCTCTGGCAAACAGCGGAAAGTCGTAACCGCGGGCCTCATCGACGTCGCGTGCCGGGCCGTCCACGATGACGCCGGAGACGCCACGCAGCTTTGCGCCGAGCGAGAGGTTGCCACCCCAGGCCGCCGCGTCGATACCGCTTCGCTGCTCGATCACGATGACGTCGCCGGGCTGAGCGGCCTCAACGGCAGCCGTGCCCAAGTGCCTCGAAAACACCGCGCCTCCTTCGTCCCTTGCAAGCTTGACGGTGACAACTCGTCCCGAGATTCGGACGTCCGTTGACCAGCGATGAATGCCGGCTACGGCGCCTTTCAAGCCAAGCTTGTCCAGGGCGTCCGACACCGCACACGAATCCAACCGGCTGAGACGAGCGGCGATATCATCCATAGTTCTAGAGTTCTAGAGTTCTAACGTTCTATGGTTCGAAAGTCTTGGGTTCACTTCCAGGGCTCCCGACTGAGAACCCTAGAACTCTCGAACCCTAGAACCTTAGAACTCTAGAACCCTAGAACCGTCTCCTGTCTGTCTCTGTCTACTCCCAATACGCGAAGCACATCGCGTTTCCCGTTCCGGCTTCCGAGCGATAGCAGGGGACGTAGTCCACCTGGTGGTACGTGAGGCCCGCCGCGTTCATCGCGGCGATGACGGGATACCAGTTCTTGATTTCCGCCGTGCCGACCTTGAAGAGGTTCTCAGGCAGCTTGGCCAGCGTATCCTCATCCCCGTTCTTCATCGCGGCCATCACCGTACGATCGAGATCCTCGTCGATCACGAAGTGCGTCAGTCCACCCGACGCCATGAGTGCTACTCGACTGAAGCCATTGAACGTCTTGATCGCGCGATAGAGCGCGCGGCCAAGTGCGAGGCATCGGTGGAGCTTCGGCGTGTTGTGAGGGAAATGAACGTTCAAGATGATCGGCACGCTCGGTGGAGTCTTGTCCTGCAGGATGGTGTGATAGAAGAATCCGTAGGCGTGAGGGATCCCCCCGCGTGGCGCGCCGCTCGGCGTCAGATCCGACTGCGCAAGGTCGAAATCCTCGTCTGCCAGCGAGGCCAGGATGTGATCGGCCAGGGCCGTGGCGCCGGGGTACATGGCTCCTTCGGCCGGAGAATTCCCAGGCTCGGCGATGTTCAATCCGGGGGCGTCCTCGTGCAGATGCTGCACGTTGCTGATCTGACCTCCGCGGTAGACGGTGATGGCGGGCGTCAGGCCTGCGTTGAAGAACTCGCGCTGGTCGTTGCCGACGATGACCACCGCATCCGGCGAGACGTCGTTGAATTTCTTCCCCAGTGCATCCAGCGCGCGCCGGCACTGCATGAATCGCTCGCGCCGTGTTTCGACCGTGACTTCGTTCGCGAATCCAGGCGTGCGCTCTTTCAAGAGTGCTTCGTAGTCGTAGGTCTTTCCCCTGTACCAGTGCCCCTTGTTTTCACGATCGGCCTTCGCACGAAGATCCCATTGCTCCGGCGGCGTTGAGAGCAACGGCCCGTGCGACGCCCCGATACCCAAGACAATGTCTGCCATCTTGATCTCCATTGGCGGGGTCAGATCTTGAATCTTGCACGTGGCACATGATTCTCGCGTCCTCTTCCCAGAACTCGGGCCACGCGCAAGATTCAAGATCTGACCCCGATTGTCACCGTTCCGGCCGCCAGCGCGAAAAGTGTCTCTCTAACCGTTCCGCGAGCCAGGTGAGCGCGATCCCGGCGAAGGCGATGATCACCACACCGAGAAACACGGTATCGGTCTGGAAGGTCTGGCCGCCGTAGTTGACCATGTACCCGATGCCCTCGCTCCCGCCAAACATCTCCCCGACGACGACACCGATGAGTCCGAGCGCAACGGCCTGCCGCACTCCGGTCAGGATGAAGGGCACGGACCCCGGAATCACCACGGTTGTGAAAATCTGCCAGTCCGACGCGCAGAAGGACCGCGCGGCGCGCAACAGGTCCCTGTCGATTGCCTTGACGCCCCCAATCGTATTGATCAGGACCGGGAAGAACGCGTTGATGAATACGATGAACACCTTCGACCACATCCCAATGCCGAACCAGATGAGCACCAAAGGCACGAGCGCGACTCGCGGCGTCGAGTACAACGCCGTCAAGAACGGTTCGAACACCATCGCCAGTCGCCTGTACCAGCCGACAATCACGCCGAAGACGACACCGGCCGCGATCGCCAGGCCCACGCCGATCGCGAAATTTGTGCCGCTGTACACCATATCCGCCTTGAGGCGGCCATGAGTCCATTCCTCGGCGAAACGCTTGACCACTGAGGACGGCCCGGTGAAAAAGAGGGGCGAGATCCGTCCGCTCGACCAGAACGCCTCCCAGACTCCGATCGCCACGACCACGGCGGTGGTCCCGAGGATCAGCGCTTCGTGTTCTTGGTAGAACCCCCGGCGCGGCCGTTCGACGATCTCGGATTCGTCACTTGTGGACATAGTTGTTAGGGGGTCAGATCTTGAATGTTGCGCGTGGCGAAGCCTTTGCGTCTTGTTTGCATACAGAAGACCCAGGCACGTGCAACATTCAAGATCTGACCCCGATCCGCTGCGGTGTCTCTTCAACCATCTGCCAGATGGCATCCTCGATCTCGATGAACCGCGCGTCGCGCTTCAACGTGAGCGACCGCGGCCGTTCAAACGGGATGTCGAACACGCCTTTGACCCGTCCTGGCCGCGAGCTCATCACCGCGACGCGGTCGGCCAGGTACACGGCCTCGTTGATCTGATGGGTGATAAACATCACCATCTTGCGCGCCTCGCTCCAGATCTTGAGCAGCTCGGCTTGCATGTATTCGCGCGTCTGGGCGTCGAGCGCGGCGAAAGGCTCGTCCATCAGCAACACCGCCGGATCGGACGCCAGCGCACGAGCGAGGTTGACGCGTTGCTGCATGCCGCCGGACAGCTCAGACGGATAGTGCCGCTCAAAGCCGGAGAGGCCAACCAGTGAGACGAATCGCGCAGTCCGCTCGCGCATTGAGGCGGCGTCGAAACGCCTGTGTAACTCCATTCCGTATCGCACGTTGCCCGCGACCGTTCGCCACGGCAACAGGCTCGAATGTTGAAATACTACCGCGCGGTCCATGCCGGGGCCGTGAATACGCTGGCCGTCTATCGCTACAGTGCCAAGCTCATACGGAAGCAGACCGGCAACAATGTTGAGGAGCGTCGTCTTGCCGCAGCCGCTCGGACCGACGATGGCCATGAATTCGCCATCGGAAACCGAGAGCGTCACATCGACCAACGCCGAAACCTGCCGCCCCTCGCGCTCGAGAAAGTAGCGCTTGGTCAGGCGGTCGATTTCCAGCTTGCGCATCCTGCCGGCTTACTTTCCGAAGGCGAGCTTCGCTTTGTTCTGCTCCTCGGCTCGAACACCGTCGCCGAACAGCTTCTGAAAAAACCCTTCCTTGACGAGGCGTTCGACCGCGCTGTTGTCGATGATCTTGCGGAAGTCGAAGGCCTTGAAGTCCGCGGCAATACGTGTGTCCACTTGCTGGGCCACGGTGGCCTTGACCGCCCCGTCCATCACGTACGGGACCCGCTCGAAGATATTGCCCTTCTGATACAGATCGTAAATGCGGGCGACGTCGGCCTCTGGTTGCCGGTCGAAGGTGATGTAGGTCTTGACCGAAAAGGCCTTGTCGTCGTAGAAGCGCTTGATTGCCTCCGCATGCGCCTTGATGATCGACTCGGGCAGTCTGGGATTGGCCGTGATCGCCTGCCTGCTGAACAGGTACACCGTCGCTAAGAACACGTTGGTGTCGGCGAGATTCGCCAGATTCTTGTAGCCAGCCTCTTCGAGCCTGAAATAGTTTGGCGCCGTCAGCAGCGTCGCATCGGCGCGACCCGTCTGAAGTGCGGCGGCACGTCCGCTGACATCCGTGCCGACCGGAATCCACTGCACGTCGCGCACACCGAGTCCGTAGGTGCCTAGCAGGGCGACGGTGTAGTTGTAAGGGGCGTCGCCGATCTGTCCTACGGCGATGCGCTTGCCTTTGAGTTGTTTCGGGTTCGTGAATTCTTTTTGTCCGATCAGCGAGAACAAGCCCTTGTTGGACGAGCTGCCCATCATGGCGAACGCTCCGCTGTCTCTCGTGCCGGCCACCATCCCTTGCTCGAGTGAATGATTCACCATGACGGCCTGACCGCTCGTCAGCATGGCGACGCCGGTTGGATGCACGCCGAATTGCAGCTCCACGTCCAGGCCGTACTTCTGGTAGTAGCCGCCCTCCTTGGCGAGGTACAGCGGCCACGAGGCTCCACTCCGAGTCGGGTAGTTGATTGTGACCTTCTGCAGTTGCTGGGCCTGAGGCCAGCCGACCAGGCCGATCACGACGGCCGCGGCCAGAAGAAGGCTGCGCCGGAAAGTCACGGTTCCCATATGTGCTCCTACGGCCGGTCCGAACCAGCCTTCGCTCTTCGAGCTTCGGCGGTCCGCCGTAGCCTTGGCGAAGGCGGAAGGACCGGCCCTACATAGCTGCCTGCTGCCTACTGCCGTCAGACCGTCGCCTTCTCCGTGACCGGCAGGTTGAAGACCTTCCGCGCGTTGTCTTCGAAGATCATCTTCCTGTCGGCATCGCTGAGCCAGTCGATCGCCTCAATGGTGAATCGCGTTTCATCGAGCCAACGCCCGGTCCTGGGATCCTTGACTGTCCCAACGCCAGGCCTCTCCGTGCCGAAGAGGCATCTTTCCACACCTACCGTCTTGAACAGCAGCTCGAGAGCGTCTTTCGAGTACAGGACCGTGTCGTAGTACAGATTCCGCATACGGTCGGAGAAGCGTGGCCCCTTGCCTCGCAGGGAGCTGGCTTCGAACCGCGCAAACTGATACGGGATCGCCCCGCCGCCGTGCGACACGAGGATCTTGAGCGTAGGAAAGTCCTTGAAGACGTCCGAGGTGAGCAGCGACACGACTGCGATGTTCTCTTCGTTGATGAAGTGGAGCGAATAGGTCAGGCGCTCCGAGCGGCAACCCGTGGAATGAATATGACCGGGGACGTCCAGTTCCACGAGCTTCTCGTACAGGGGATACCAGAAGCGGTCACCGAGCGGCGGCGTTTCGATACCGCTGCATTCGCCCGGGTCCGGATTCAGCAGACACCCCACGAAACCCTGTTCCTTGACGCACTTCTCCAGGTAGGGCAGAACGGCCTTGGGGCTGACGCCCGGCGTCAATGGCAGACCGCACACGCCGCGGAACGTCTCCGGGTACAGCTGCGTCTGTTTCGCGATGATGTTGTTGGTTTCCTCGACGAACCACTGCACGAGCCTTGGGTGCTCGCTGGTCATCATCTGGTACGGGCGCGGCGAGATCAGTTGGAGATCGGTTCCAACCTCCTTGAGCTGATCGAGATGCGAGCTGCCGCCAAACACGGGCGAGTTCAGCGCCTTCTTGACGTCGTCGTCGGTGGCAACGTTGCCCCCGCGCCCATGCGCCCCGCGGTGCGCCACGAGCTGAGCTTTGTAGACATACAGACTGTCTGGAGCGGTCACATGCCCGTGCGAGTCGATGATCACGCGTGCCTCCGAATGGTCAATCTACGAATTTACGAATTTACGAATTTACGAATCTACGGATTTATGGATTTATGGACTTGCGAAAGTGCGCGTCCAATTCGGTGCCTCGCTCTTCACCAACCAGCGATTCGTAGATTCGTAAATTCGCAAATCCGTCAATTACTTGAGCGGTGGATTGTATCAACTCTGGCGCAGTGACATATTCTCCTCAGCACGCAGAGGTCAGCGAGCGCTCGGGCCGCCTCGCGATTCTCGGCTGCCAACGGCTGTGGCCTGGCGCAACGGAGGTAGGCTCATGCATCGATTTGGCCGTCGCGGTTTCCTGAATCGTGCGGGCAGACTTGCCGTCGGCGGTCTGACAGCGACCGCCATGGCCGAACGCCTCGGAGGATTCGATGCGTTGGCCGGGCAGTCACCGCGGCGGCCTCAGCGAGTCGCCGTGATCGGCGTGGGTCACTATCACGCATTCTCGCCGCCGAATTACCTCAGGATCCTACAAAGCCACAAACTCGACATCGTCGGAATTCACGATCCGGACTCAGGTGTGGCATCGAAATACGCCGCGCAAGTCGGCAGTACTCCCTACACGGACTACAGGACGATGATCGAGAGCACGAAGCCAGAGTTCGTGGTCGCTCTCGGACGTCATTCGGCAATGCCGGCGGCGTTTCGATTTCTCGTCGATGCCGGGATCCCGTTCCTGATGGAGAAGCCGTGGGGCATCGACGGCCGGACAGTGAGCCAACTGGCGGACCTCGCGGAGTCGAAGAAGGCGTGGGCCGCTGTTCCGATGCCGTTTCGATACTCCTGGTTCGCCGAGATTGCCAGAACGATGCGTCGAAGCGGCGAGCTCGGGACGATCTCGCACATGCTCGTCCGGTTCAATCAGCCTGGCGTGCAGCGCTACATCGACCTCGGGAGCCAGTGGATGCTGACAAAGGCCGACGCGGGCGGGGGCGCGCTCGTCAACCTCGGGATCCACGGGTTCGATCTCTGTCGCTACATCACACGCGAGGAGCCGACGGTAGTATCCGCCGTCACGAGCCACGCCATCCATAAGCAGGACGTCGAGGACTATGCGTTCGTCACGCTGCGCACGCCGAGCGGCATCGTGTTTCTCAACGAGGCGAGTTACACGTATCCGACGAACGGGTCCGATCAGGAGCGAAAGATCGCTGCCGAGAAGGCTGTGCTGAGGGCGACCAGCACCGGAGGCGACGGCGTCCAGGTTGTGGCTGCGGGTCGGGATGAGATACTCAAGGCGCCCCAGGGTTACGTCGGCAGCTGGGCTGGCGCTGTCGCGGACTGTCTCGATAGAATCGGCCGAGGCGACCCCCCGGCGACGACGGCACGGGATTGCGCTCGGGCAGTCGCGCTCACGTTTGATGCGTACCGGATGGCCGGTGAGGCGTAAGTTGGATCGGAGGATTCTGATGCGTGCTCGGCTATCGTTCGTCCTCGTGCTGATCTTCGCCTGTTCCCTCTCGGCAGATCAGGCCAAGTCCGCAGGGGCTGTTCCGCACGTGCCGCCTGGGGCGCCGACGCCAAGCGCATCCGACGTCGCCAAAATTGCCGAGGTCATGGCGTTCGAGAAAGAGATGGAGGCGGCTGTCGTTCGCGGCGACGTTGCCTTTCTCGATCGTGCGCTATCCAGCGACTTTCTGTTTACGCACGGCGATGGATGGACGACAGGTGGAGCGCCGCTCAAAGTGGACACCAAGACGTCCTGGCTCGAATACGTCAAGAAGCAGCCGGCGCCGTACGTCTATCGAGAGCTCGACTCGATTCAGGTGGAGCTGCACGGAGACATCGCTCTTACCGTTGGGCAGTACCGATATCAACCTCGCACGAGCGCCAACAAGAATGGGGCGCACCTTCACGTATGGTTCGAGCGCGTCTATGTGAAGCGCAACGGCCAGTGGCAGCACTTGTCACATCGGACCGTCAAAGGCCCGGTCAACGACGACGAATAGGAACTCCCAACTACTTCGCTTGTCCAACCCCCAACTCCCAAACGCGCGAGTCGATTGGGAGTTGGACAGGCAGAAATTGGGAGTTGGGAGTTGTGCTCGTCAGGAGGGTGAGATGGACCTCGTTCGTCGCGCGACACACGTGATCCTGTTGTGCCTGGTCACCGCGGCAGTCGTGACCGGCACTGCGTGGGCTCAGGTCGATCCCTCTGGCGAATGGAGTGCGAGACTGCACGAGGATCTCCCCGCATCGCAACGACGCCCTCGGTGGTGGCCCCGCCATCGGCGACTACACGGGACTTCCGATCAACGACGCCGCCCGGCTGAAAGCTGACAGCTGGGACGCGTCCATTCTGAGCTCCCGCGAGCGTCAGGCCATCCCAGGTCCGTCTGTCTACAGCATGCGGGCCTCGAACATGCGGATTTCGACAATTATCGACGAGGCTTCGCAGCGCGTCGTCGCTTTCGTGCTGTACCGGTCGCCGGGTAACAACGGTACGACCCGAACGATCTGGATGGACGCCCGTCCTCATCCTCCGGACTACGCCGCCCACACGTGGCAGGGTTTCTCCACCGGAACGTGGCAGGGCGCGATGCTGAAGGTCGAGACCAGCCATGTGAAGGTCGGGTGGATTCAACGCAATGGCGTCCCGACGAGCGATCGGGCGACGATGGTCGAGTACTTCATGCGGCACGGCGATCACCTCACGGTCGTTAGCATCGTCGACGATGCGCTGTATCTCGAAGAACCTCTGGTGCGAAGCACGGACTACGTCTTGGACCACGATCAACGGCTCGCACCTGTTCCACGGCAGATCGTCGATGAAATCGCGGGCAGGCCTGACGGCTACGTGCCGCATCACCTCCCTGGCATGAACGATCAGTTGAAGGCATTCGCGGAGCGCCTGGGCCTGCCATTCGAAGTGACGCGAGGTGGGAAGGACACGACGTACCCGGAGTACGAGCTGCGATTGAAACAGCTGATGGCCGGAGTCCACTCGACGGCCAAGCGGTGACGCGGCTGGGGGTTGGAAGTTGCGGCGACCGTCAGGGAGCCGTGCAGGCCCAGTTCGACGCGTCCTTGATGTTCCCGCTTCCTTTGTACCTGGCGTACTGCGGATAGGAGCAGATGGGGCGCGTCAGACCTGACTGTGGATTGAATCCCATCATCTGCGTCGGCGTCACATTCTTTTCACGCCACTGCTCGAGCGTGCCGATTGTGTCGAACGTGTTCGGGCCATCGCCGCCGCGGCAATGTGCCATCCCAGGTGCCATGAAGAGGCGGACGAAGTCGCCCTGGTTCTTGCCCATCTTGTTGAGAACGCTCTCGTAGTAGAGAACAGTGTTCTCTGGCGTGATCGTGGTGTCGCCCCATCCGGCGTAGAGCAGCAGCTTCCCGCCGTGTGCCTTGAACTTGCTCAAGTCGGGATCGACCGAATCAACGAAGCCAATCTTCTGATCGATGATCGGCATGTCGCGGTCGAGGTCGAACGTATGCCAGTCGTAGTCGGCGTTCTGGAAGGCCCAGATCCGCACCGTGTCGAATCCGCCTCCCGGCACACCGTTCACGCCTTGAAGGGCAGGAATGCGATTGCCCATCGCCTGGCCCGAGAAGATCAGCTCGCCCTTCTTGTTCTTCAATCCGCCGTAGAACATTTCGACCGTCTGAAGCTGTGGCTTGGTCAGGCAGTTATCCGAATCCGCCGCCGTGCACGCCAGCTTCGAGAAGTCGACCTTGCACTCGCGCGGGTTGTTCAAGAAGCCTTCTTTGAGCGTGTCGCACGCCTGCATCATCGTGTCGTTCACCAGCTTGGCTTTCGCGGGCGAGAGAGTCTGCTCTGGGTGGCGCGACAGTTGAATATTTCGCGCGACGCCGGCCGTATGCATATGAATGTGGCGATTGGCGAGGGCGCCGCCAATGATGCCGTCGAAGTCGTCCGGGAACCGCTGTGCCGCCATCATCGCCTGACGTCCGCCGGTCGAACATCCTTTGAAATACGAGAACTGAGGGGCGCTGCCGTAGAAGGTGTCAATCAGCTTCTTCGATGTGGCCGTCATCTCGTGAACCGCGCGGTGCGAGAAGTCGACGATCTTCTCGGGATGCCCGAGTGCGAACATCCCGTTCGGGCCATCCGTCCCTGAGTGACCAGTGTCGCTGCCCGCCGTGGCGTAGCCAAGTCTCAGAGCGACCTGCATCTCTCCATAGCCCTGGATCGACCCGCCGAATCCGCCGTTACCGACCGCCATGAACTTTCCGTTCCACTTCTCCGTTGGCATCCAGAGCTCGGCGTTGATATTGGAGTCGGACGTGGGCTTCAGCACCAGCTTCACGCGGCAGTGCTCTGGGATGGGTGCAACGGCGGCAGGGGGAGGGGCGCCGCCGGCGGGGCCTCCGCCAGGCTGAACGAACGGGCCAGCCGGCACGACCGCCGCGGAGACGATGGTGACATGCGATGTCGAGGAGGATTGCAGAGACTCACACGGTGCGGCAGTAGCCACGGTCGCGAGAAGCACGAAGGTTGGACTGAGGAGTGTCGGGACGGTCATGCGCATGGTGTTTGCCTCGGCGCGATTATACGAGCACATAGAAAATCGAATGGGGTGACCCTGTCAGTCCACCGGCACGAGGCGCTTCAACTCCTCGACCCAATGCTGCACGACGATGAGGCTCGTAGGCGGGGCGGTCCCGTCGGAGCCGCCCTCCTTGATCATCAGGAACCGCTGGCCGTCAGGCGACATGTCGTACGATCGGCCCCACCAGACCGGATTCGTGAAGTACCCCTCTTTCACCACCATCGACGGCGTCGTGGCCGACCACGATGGGCCGCGCGTCACCCCCACCCGCATGAGCGCACCCGTCGGGGAGGCATAGATCAACTCCTGCCCGCTCCGCGCCCAGATCGGCTTGGTGCCGCCGGTGGTGGACACGACCCAGCGACCGCTGTTCACGTCGGGAAACGGTCGCACGTAGATCTCGAACCGACCTGAGTCATCCGCCTCGTAGGCGAGCCACCGGCCGTCGGGCGAGATGATGCCGTTCCGCTCGGTGAATTGGGACCGCACGAGCGGCGTCACGCGGCGCGTGCCGTCGAGTTCGATCGCCATCAGGTCGATCCCCGTTTGGAGGGTCTCGTCGGAGAAGATCAGCTGGCGACCATCGGGCGACACCGCCATCGGGTACTGGGTGTTGGGACTCTCGGCAACCGCTCCGCTGCGCCGGTGCCGTCCGCGGCCTGCCAGAAGAGATTCCGCCCTCCCGCTCGTTCCGAACTGAAGATCACGCGTCGGCCGTCGGGCGTCCACACTTGGACGACATCTCTGCCGGGGACCGCCGTGAGCCGGGTGAGCGTCGTGCGGCCCAGGTCCCAGAGCCAGAGGTCGCCCTCCTGATCGTTGGCGAACACTGCGACGCGTGAGCCATCAGGTGAGAGCGCGGGAAGAAAATACGGGCGCGGCGGCGCCCCAATCGGTGTCTCGCGGCCCTGGCGGTCCACCCACACGAGCGTCCGCGGCGTCCCCGCCACGCTGCCGACCGACAGGTAGGCCAGCGTGCCGTCACCTGCCACGACGGCGTCCACGCCGCCGTTGCTCGTCGTGACTACTTCAGGCACCACCGTCACCGATGTGCCGCGTGTCTCCAGACTGGCGACGTCGAACGGCACCGCCCGTAGCGTGCCGGCCTCCGCGTAGACGAGATGGCCGCTCGGGAGGTAGTGGGCGTGACTGCCGCCGCGCACGAGAACCCGGCGCGTCCCGGTCTGAAGATCCAGGACGGCCACCTGTGCGGCGCCGAGACCTCCCGTCAGCGCCGTGATCGTGAACAGCACGGTGCGTCCGCCGGGCAACAGCTCGGGCCAGACGTGATCGGCTTCGCCCAGCGCGGGATCGGGCCGCGTGAGGACCTCTATCGACCCACCCGACGCCGAGACTCGCTGCAGGCCAGTTGCCACGTTCTCGGTTGCGAGGATGATGGCGTCGTCCGGTCCCCAGGTCGCCCCGGCGGGTCCGGCGGTGTCGATTGTCGCCAGCGTGACCGCCGGCCCACCGGTCACTGCCAGTTTCTTCAACGCGCCGCGGCCGTCCGTGAATCCAATCCACTGTCCATCAGGGGACATGAACAACCCGATCGGCGAGCCGGTGAACACCGCAACCGGCTCGAGGGCGTCGAGCGCGCGGACGAAGATCTGCGTGCCGCGGTTGCCGACATAGATGAGACGGGAACCGTCCGGCGTGATGGCCAGGTCGCGGTCGTTGTAGCCCACACTCGGCTCGGAGCCACCCGCGGACGCGATCTGCAGGCGCGAGACCCGGAGTGGCGGCTGGCGCATGGCAACCCAGGTCAGCGAGCCGACGATCGCGCCGCTCGCGATGACTGCCGCGAGACCGACGAGGGCGACGCGCCGCCACTGCGCCACAACCGGCGCCGCTGGCGTCTGCGGCACAGCGGTCTCGAACGCGCCCTCGAGCGCGAGCCGGATGTCGCCGATGGCCTGTACCCGCTGCCTCGGATCTTTCTGCAGGCAGCGTGCGAGGTAGGTGCGCAGCACCGGCGAGAGCGTCGTCGGCAGCCTGGTCCAGTCCGGCTCACGTTCGAGGACGCGCGCCAGCATGTCCGACACGCCCTCGCCCGCGAACGCCCGCTGCCCCGTGAGCATCTCGTAGAGCACACAGCCAAACGCCCAGATATCCGTGCGCTTGTCCACCGCCTTCCCTCGCGCCTGCTCTGGGCTCATGTACGCCGCCGTCCCGAGGATGATGCCGGCCTCCGTCGCGTGCACGCTGATCGTCGGCGAGTTCATCGCATCCACAGGCGCGCCGCTCGCCGGGATCGACGGCTTTGGCCAGCCCGAAGTCCAGCACCTTCACAGTGCCATCGTCGCGGACCTTGATGTTCGCGGGCTTCAGGTCCCGATGGATGATCCCCTGCTCGTGCGCGGCTTCGAGGGCCTCGGCAATCTGCTTGGCTATTGGTAGCGCCTCATCGATGCTCAGGCCGGCAGGTCCGAAAGGACCCGCCCTACGGGCGATCCGATCGGCGAGCGTCGGGCCTTCGACAAGCTCCATCACGAGCGCCGTGATTCGCCGCCTGCCCTGAACCTGTCGAAGGACTCTCTTCCAACCCGTAGATCTGTGCGATGTGTGGATGGTTGAGGGATGCGAGCACCTGCGCTTCGCGACTGAAGCGAGCGAGGCGGTCGGGATCGTTGGCGACAGCCGGCAGCAGGACTTTGATCGCGACGTTGCGATTCAGCTTCGTGTCGCGGGCGCGATAAACCTCGCCCATCCCGCCCGCGCCGATCTTCGACGCGAGCTGGTACGGGCCGATTCTCCGACCTTCCAGACTTTTCGTCACTCTGAAGTAACGTGTGGATTCTACTCGCCGACGCGGTTACGAGCCACACACGAGCGGGACCCCAAAGTCAGTGGGCTGATCGATCTGTGTCCCGCGGTTAGGCGTCATGCGATGCCCTGACCCTCTCTACACCCAGACGACCGGCAGGTCATACGCCTCGAACTGCCGATCGTGGGTGACGAGCGTAGCGCTTTCGCTCAGAGCCTGGGCGATCAGCATGCGATCGAACCGGTCGCGATGGTGCACCACAACACGACGTGCGTGTCGAGCAGTGTCACCGCTTCCGTTCTTCAGACCCCGTTGCGGCCCTCGAACGCGTCGGCGACGTCCGGCGGCAGCGGAGCGTCGAAGTCGTCCGCGATATGAATCTTCCCCTTGTAGCCGCCGGGGCGGCGGCGCGTGGCGGGCTTGACCGGGACCAGGCGTGCCCGTGGCACGCCCGCCTTGGCATTGATGATCTCTTTCCCTGCGGCAGCTTCCTCGACGAGTGAGGACAACTGCGACTTCGCTTCGTACAAGTTCAGGATCTTGACCATGGCCGATCCTAGCGGCGCGCGCGGAGTTGGTCAAAGTTGGTCAAGACTCGAGCACGAGCAGTGTGCGGCGTCTCGAGATGCAACCCGCTAGTGCAGAGGTATGCGAAAGAGATTGCGCTGCAGGTCTGTCTTGGTGAAGACGTACGTCGAGGGGTCGGGCCCTGGCGAGATTGGACCGTGCTCGATCATCCGGGCGCCTGGCAGTCCGACGACGCGGGCAGCAACCTCGATTCCAGCGCCGGGCAGATCCGGCAGCGACTTGCCAGCCGGGACGGGAATCGCGAGCGTCTGTCCCGCGGAGGTCGCCAGGGCGCCCAGGTTGCTCCCCACATAGAACAGCCTCCCATCGGCAGACCACGCGACCGAGCAGTCGTCGCAGATTCTCCTGGGAGGGCCGCCGTTGATGGGGATGGCAAACGTCCCCTGCCCGCCAGTTCCAGCGGAGAAGATGATCACCCATTCACCGTCTGGCGACACGTCGAACTTGTCCGTGACTGGCAGGCTCGAGATGACGACGCGTCCCGTTCCGTCCTCCTTGATCCGCACCAGCGCGTTGTCCTCCCCGAGCGATCGGAAGATCAACTCTCCAGCAGCGCCGAAGGACACCTGATCGCCGGCCCGGGCGATCAGACGAGGTGGCGTGCGCCGATCGAGGGGTGCCAACCAAATCTGCGATTCTCCGCTGGCATCCGTCGTCGTGAAGGCCACGTCCTTCTCGTCTTGCGAGAGCGCGTAGGAGGTGAGCGACTGGCCCGACAGTACGCTGTCGCTCTTCCCCGACGCGAGGTCCACCGAGCGCAATTCGGCTGACGATGGAACCCAGCCCGATGAGCCCGCTGCCGACAACCACCAGTCCCGTACAAGGAGATAGAACACACGCGTGCCATCCCGGGAGAGGCGGGGGGCCGCAGAGTAGCCTTCCGAGATGATCGAGCGTTCGCCGGCGGCGTCATGCATCCAGGTCGCGCTCCGACGCGTGCCGATCGATGTCACGAGCGATCGGCCGTCCGGCGCCAGCGCAATGCCCTCCTCTTCGGTCGGGCCGAACGTGATCTGTTCGGGTGCTCCGGCGGGAAACCGTTGGCGCCACAGGTGCGAGCTGCCGTCCACGACCGCGCTAAAGTACATCCACCGTCCGTCCGGCGACCAGGCGGCTGCCATGCACGTGCCCCGAGGTCCGACCTGCCTGCCCGGAGAACTTCCATCGAACGGTAACAGCCTGCACGGTTCATGAAACGCGTGTGTCTGATCCATCTCGACAGCGAGCACCGACTGACGGTCCGGTGACGCGTAGGAGTAGTGCACCATCCCGAACTCACTCGGCGGAAAATAGATCTCCCGCGAACCGGCCCGGCTTTCAGTGGCAGTCACGATGCCCATGTGAATGCCGTTCTTGACCTCGGAAAAAAGCACCAGATGATCGGCGATCCAGGTAAGGCCGGAGGCGTTGGGCAGGAGCCGCACTGGCTGGCCCCCGAGCACCGGAACAGTCCAGGTATCCCACGCCAGGGCGGGGCCCGAGCTGGCCAAGCTGGTATACGCAATCCGTGAGCCGTCCGGTGTGAACACTGGTCCATACTTCGGATCAGCGTCGCTCGTAAGCCTTACCGACTCGCCGTTCGGCAGTAGCTTGACGTAGATCTGGCCGCTACCTAAAAAGGGATCGCTACCTCGTTTGAACGCCACCATGCGCCCGTCCGGCGACAGGCTGGGCGCCGTGGCCGAATCGGTGAAGTTTGTGAGCTGTGCGTACTCCGATGGCGAGGTGACGGGCAGTGAGGGTCTTGTCGCAGTGAACAGCCCCAGTCCGCCCGCGAGCAGCAGGAGCGGCAGCACAATGAGCGCGACCGCACGGGACGTAGGACGCCACTGGCGTGCCACTGGCGCCGCGGCGTTCTCGATCGCAGAGGGTCGCGAGTCTCGTTCACGCGATCCCGTCGCGACCCCGCTGGACCGGCTGTCTAGTTCGTCAACCTCGAATCGCACGTCACCGAAATCCCGTAAACGGCGCTTCGGATCCTTGTCCAGGCATCGCTGCAGCAGCAGACGAACACTGGCCGGCGTCGCCTCGGGCAGCGCGTCCCACTCCGGCTCGCTCCCGAGGACGGCCACGATGGTGTCCGACATCGTGTCCCCCTTGAACGCGACCTGCCCCGTCAACGTTTCGTAGAGCACGCACCCGAACGCCCAGATGTCGGTTCGTTTGTCGATGGCCTGGCCACGTGCCTGCTCCGGGCTCATGTAGCCGGCCGTGCCCATCACGGCGCCGTCCCTCGTCCCGTCCATGGTCGGTGAGTGCGTGAGCTCGGGCGTCGAGTCCGCGGCTCCGGCGGCCTTCGCCAGGCCAAAGTCGAGGACCTTCACCACGCCGTCCGGCGTGATCTTGATGTTGGCGGGCTTCAGGTCGCGGTGGATGATCCCTTTTTCGTGGGCGACGTCGAGGGCCTCGGCGATTTGCCGCGCGATGTGCAAGGCGTCACGAACGGGCAGTCCACGGCCTCGAGACCCCAGACGCGAGACCGCGAGCTTGTCTGCGAGCGTCTCGCCGTCTACGAGCTCGAGAATCAGGAAGCGGATGCCTTCGGCCTCTTCGAGGCCGTAGATCGCACCGATGTTCGGATGATTGAGCGCGGCGAGCATCCGCGCCTCGCGCTCGAAGCGCGCGAGCCGGTCGGGGTCGCTCGTGAACGCGCTCCGCACGACCTTGATCGCGACATCGCGCTCGAGCTTCGTGTCCCGCGCACGGTACACCTCGCCCATGCCGCCCGCGCCGAGCAGGGCCTGCACTTGATACACACCAAGCCGGCGGCCTTCCATCATTCTTGCCTCGTCACTCATCTGGGCTCCCATCGCCATGGCCAAGGCGCAAGGAAGAGACGAAGTTGCGGAGCGACGTGTCGCGCGAGGAGGGGCGCGCCTCCCCCAGGCGAGGTCGGCTCACGACGCTTTGATGAGGCAGCTGCGCGCGGCGCAGAAGCGACAGGAAAGCGACGCAAGAGTAGCACGTAGCAGTTGGAGGTCACGAGCCAGCCCTGGGCACGATCCACATCTTCGGACGAGTCCGTACGGCTTTGCCGTCTCAGAGTGCTCGACAGTGAGCTACTGCCGGTTGAATCGATGAACTCGGCCGAACGCGTTGAACTCAGAGACGAACAGGTCGCCGTGCTCGTTGAGCGCGACGCCGTGCGGCGAGAGAAGGAAACCGGTGCGCCACTGTTCCGGCGGAAGCTTGTTGGTGCCGACTCCCTGTTCGGTATTCGCGCCGAGCCGTGAGACGACGGCGCCGTTCTTGTCGAGCACCGTGACCCGGCCGTTGAGCTCTCCCACGATCGCGTTATCGCCGCTCACGAGGATCGCGGCGGGCAGGAGCAAGTCCTTCGCAACGACGCCGAGGAACTCGCCGCTCAGCGAGAGATGCACGATGCGGCCATTCGCTCGGTCGCAGGCGATGATGCGCGCGGGCTGAAACCGACCGTCGATGGCGAGCTTGTGCAGCGTGTTGAAGTTGTACGGTGCCTGCTTCCCGCCAAACGAGGTGATGTACTTGCCGCTGCGATCGAAGCGGTGAATGAAATCGCTGGCGTAGCCGTCGGTCACGTAGAGGTCGCCGTTCGGGGCGATGTCGAGACCGGTGAGCAACACGGCAAGCTGACCACTTCTGGCGTTTCGAATCTTGAACTGATCCGGAATCGAGGCGCTGCCGATCGTCATGACGATCGTGCCTTCGAGCGTCATCTTCACGATGGTCTGGCCGCGAAGCGTGGCGCCGAAAATGAACTCACCATCCGGTTGTGTGCGGATCACGAAGCCGTGGAGGTCGTTGGGCGCGTTCGGGACGTTGCGGAGAAACTTGCCGTCGGGGCCGTAGACCTGAAGGCCCGCTAAAGGATCCTGCACGCTGACGTAGACCTCTCCTTTCGAGCTCACGGCGATGTCGCCGTGCATGTTCCCGAGCGTTGGCCGTCCTTCGGGAAGCTTCAGCCAATCGGCAACGGCCGTAAACTCGCCCGCCGCGGTCGCGTGCGTCAGGAGGGCGATGATGGCAAAGAGCGTGAGGAAGGTCCTTTGCATGGCTCGGCGCCTATTGTCGCTTCCAGGAAGGGGAAGTCAAGCCACACTCGCGCAGGCTGAAGCCTGCGCGCCACACCCTTCTCCGCACATCGTAGAGCGGGGGGGGCAGCTTCTACGCGCCCCGTAGGGCGGGGGCTTCAGCCCCCGCGTTCGCGGCTCTTGGGCTCGCGGCGCAACCGAGTACATGGTGGCGACGATGGCGAGAGCGAGGAGTGCGGTCGAGAGCGGGCGCGCGCGCGGAATTGGCAGGAGGACGGAGCGGTCAGTATACGATCTGGGAACTCCCAACTCCCAACCTCCAACTCCCAAGTTGGCGATTTGGCGCTGCCCTTAGGAGCTCGACACGCGTGACCGGTTGGAGTTGGACAAGCGCCAGTAGTTGGGAGTTGGACAAGCGTTAGTAGTTGGAAGTTGGGAGTTGCGTTCTTGACTGACTTGAGGATGAACGAGCGGGCCTGGGCTCTGGCCGACGAGTGCGTCGAACGCGCTGACGAGCTCCGTCTTGCCTCGAGCGTGCTCTCGAACGGCGCCCGCGTGCTCGATGCCGGCATCAATGTGACGGGGGGAATCGGTGCCGGCCTCATGCTCGCCAAGCTGTGCATGGGCGGCCTCGGGCACGTCGAGTGTGCGTCCCTCTTGATCGACGGCGAGTCGTGGCCCGGAGTGCAAGTCTGGACCGACCATCCGGCCGAGTCGTGCATGGCATCGCAGTATGCGGGGTGGGCGATCAGTCCCCAAGGGTTCTTCGCAATGGGCTCGGGGCCCCTGCGCGCGAAAGCGCGCGTCGAGAAGGAGTTGTTCGGGAAACTCCTCTACGGCGAGGACGCGGCGCGCGGCGTCCTCGTGCTGGAAGGGCGCACGCTTCCAAACGACGACGTGGCGGGATGGGTGGCTGGGAAAGCAGGTATTGCGCCGGAAGGACTGACGTTTGCTGTCGCCCCAACGGCCAGTCTTGCCGGAGGCGTCCAAATCGTCGCGCGGTCGATCGAAACGGGTCTCCACAAGATGGATACCCTCGGGTTCGATGTGAGGAAGGTAGTGAGCGCGATGGGCACGGCACCGCTTCCGCCGCTCGCGAAGAATGACCTGCGGGCAATCGGCCGCACGAACGACTGCGTTCTCTACGGGGCGCAGGCGCGCTACACGGTTCGCGCTGAGGACGACGAGCTCAGCCAGTTAGCCGATAGGCTACCCTCGCGCACGTCAACCGATTACGGCACGCCGTTCTATGAGATTTTTAAGCGCTACAACAACGACTTCTACAAGATCGACCCGATGCTGTTCAGCCCGGCCGAAGTGTGGCTGACGAGCGCGACGAGCGGACGCACGTTTCACGCAGGCCAGCTCAATCCTGGCGTGCTGCGTGCCTCCCTCTTCGAGACCTGATGATTGGTACATCCATCTCTCATTACCGGATTCTCGAAAAACTCGGGCAAGGCGGCATGGGCGTTGTGTACAAGGCCGAGGACACGACGCTCGATCGCTTTGTTGCGATCAAGCTGCTTCCTCCGGAGGTGGCCCGAGATCGTCCGAGACTCGAGCGGTTCGAGCGTGAGGCACGTTCGGCCGCCGCGTTGAACCACTCCAACATCTGCGTCATCTACGAGATCGGCCGGCACGAGGGCGAGCCATTTATCGCCATGGAATTGCTCGAGGGCCGGACGCTCAAAGAGTTGATGAGCGCTCGAGGCTGGGGCCAGCCTCTTCCACTCGAAACTGTCATCGAACTCGCCCTGCAGATGGTCGATGCGCTCGATGCCGCGCACGCGAAGGGCATCGTGCATCGCGACGTCAAACCGACGAACGTCTTCGTGACCCCGCGCGGACAGGCCAAGATACTGGATTTTGGTCTGGCAAAGCTGGCGAATGCCATCAGCGGCTCGGCAGAGTCGCGCCAGCTCGCCGGTGCGACGGCTGCGCAGACCGTTGCTGCCGAACCGGAGCACTTGACGAGCCCTGGCACGACCATGGGTACGGTGGCATACATGTCGCCAGAACAGGCGCGGGGCGACGATCTCGACGCGCGCACCGACCTCTTCAGCTTCGGTGCCCTGCTCTACGAGATGGGTGCGGGCCGGTTGCCATTCGAGGGAAACACCTCTGGAGCTGTTTTCGGCGCCATCCTCCATACAACGCCACCATCGCTGACGCGGTTGAACCCCGCGGTGCCTGCAGAACTGGAGCGGATCATCAGCAAGGCGCTCGAAAAGGACAGGCGCCTTCGCTACCAGACAGCCTCCGACATGCTGGCCGATCTCAAACGGTTGAAGCGCGACCTCGGCTCGGGAAGCCACGCGCTCCCGGCCCACGCAGATGCCGTCGTCAAGCCAGCGGACCACATGGAGACAATCGCCGTGCTGCCGTTCGAGAACGTGGGCGGCGATCCCGACGTCGAGTATCTGAGCGACGGCATCACGGAGAGTCTCATCAACAGCCTGGCTCAACTCGGACAGCTGCGAGTACTGGCGCGCAGCACGGTGTTCCGCTACAAGCAGCGCGTTGGCGACCCGCAACAGATTGGAAGAGAGCTGAACGCCAGGGCCGTCTTGACCGGCCGCGTGTTTCAACGTGGAGATACACTCGTCATCGGCGCCGAGCTAGTGGACGTCGCCAACGGCTGGCAGCTCTGGGGCGAACGATACAAACGGAGTCTTACGGACATCTTCGATGTACAGGAAGAAATTGCCAGAGTCATCGTCGATAAGCTGCGCGTGAAGTTGAGTCCGAGTGAAGAACGAAGACTCGGCAATCGCTACACGGACGATCCCGAGGCGTACCAGCTCTTTCTGAAAGGACTGTACTTCTGGAACAAATGGACGGACGAGGGGTTCCGGATGGCGGACGAGTACTTTCGCCAAGCCCTTGCCAAGGACCCCACCTACGCGCCTGCGTACGCGGGCATCGCAGACATCCTGGTGTCGCCCCCATATATGGGGCTCGTGTCTCCCAGGGAGGTGATGCCGAAGGCCAATGCAGCCGTTCAGAAGGCGCTAGCGTTGGACGAGTCTGTTCCTCTTGCCTGGTTCATAGCCGGCATCATCAGAATGGTGTACGACTGGAACCAGATCGCGGCCGAAGAGGCATTCAAACGCGCAATCGACGTGGGTCCCGGCAACGCGAGAGGTTACAGCGGGCTGGGTTACACGCTTGCTGTTCAAGGTCGGCTCGCTGACGGCCTGAAGCAGGCGCTGCGTGCGACTGAGCTGGAGCCCTTGACACCCATATGGAGCGCCAATGCGGGACTGATCTACCGTTGGATGAGGAACGACGAAGGCGCGAGCGACGAACTACGGAAATCGCTCGAAGTCGATCCGAACTTTCTGCTCAGCCGCTTGGAGCTTGGCCGAGTTCACGTGGCGGCGGGAAGATTGCACGAGGCCCTTCGGGAGTTCGAAAGGGCTGTGCGTGACTCCGGCGAGCATCCCTACGCAGTCGGGCATCTGGGGTACGGGCACGCGCTTCTGGGAAAACACTACGACGCCGAGAAATCCCTGGCCAGGCTTCGAGAGCTTGCCAAACAGCGGTATGTGCCTCCATCGGCGGCCGCTCTGATTTATCTGGGACTCGGCGACAAGGATCGGGTGTTTGAATCGCTCGACCAGGCTGTTGAGGAGCGGGAAGCCCGGATGATCCATCTGAACGTGGATCCGATGGTCGATCCGCTGCGTTCCGATCCTCGCTTCGAGGCCCTTCTGCGCCGCGTCGGTTTTGTCGCGACATGAAAGTCACCATCCTGAGCGCCAACACGGGTTGGCAGACCGACGAGCTGTGCCGAGCTCTCGCAAAGCGGGGTCACACGGGCCACGTGTCGCCATACGAAGGGCTGGTTGCGCGACTTGGTTCCGCGCGGCCTGACGGCGGACTGTCGAGTGACGGCAGCTCCGTCCTCGATGCGGACGCCGTCCTCGCGCGCATCATTCCCGGCGGCTCGCTGGAGCAGGTCATTTACCGCGTGGACGCGCTTCATTGGATCGAAGAGCGCGGCGTGCCCGTCATCAACTCCCCGCGCGCCATCGAACGGTGTGTGGATAAGTTCTATACGACGGCGCTGTTGCAGGGAGCCGGGTTGCCCACACCTGAGACGGTCGTGTGCGAGCGAGCAGACGATGCTGTGGCAGCGATCAGGGCGATGGGCGACGCGGTGATCAAGCCGATCTTCGGTTCACTCGGACACGGGATGGTGCGTGTGAGCGATCCCGACGTCGCGTTTCGCGTTGCCCGTTCCCTCGAGCAAATGCGTGTCGTGTTCTACGTGCAGCGTGCCATTGTCCACGACGGACGCGACGTGCGGGTGTTCGTGGTCGGCGGACGTGTGCTCGGCGCAATCGAGCGAAGATCGACGGATGGCGATTGGCGCACCAATGTGGCCCGCGGCGGGTCTGCCAAGGCCATCGACCTGCCGGCCGCATGGGCACAGCTCGCGTTGGGGGCGGCCGCAGCCGTTGGGGCCGACTATGCCGGAGTGGACCTGCTGCCTTCGAACGACGGTTTGGTGTTCGTGCTCGAAGTAAACGCGATCCCGGGCTGGAGGGGACTGCAAGAAGCCACCGGACTCGACGTCGCGGGAGCTATCGTAGAGCACATGGAGGGCCGCGTGAGGTCAGGGGTTTCGCCGGCGGCCGTAGCAGAACTGTTGACATGACGAACACGAATCGAGAGAGATCGAAGTCGGGCGACAAACGCAATGGTCCTGTTGCAGCGGAAGACGTCGTAGCAGCGGTACAGCTGGCCTGCCTTCTCGAGGTCAGCGTGCCGAAACCGGGGAACGTCTCGCCAGGACGCCACTTCTCGGATGCTCGGTACGAGGACTTTCTCGCCAGTGCTGCCGCCATCGGCGGACCGATGGCGGGCGCCGGTACACGGCCGGTCGGGGCCACCGTACGGCTCGCCATCGAGGCCACGAAGCGCTGGGCGCGCTCTAACACGAATCTCGGAATGGTCTTACTGCTGGTGCCGCTCGCGCGCGCGGCGCTCCTTGCGGGAAAGGGGCCGGGTGGGCTGACATTCCACAACGTCCGCGACATCCTTCGAGAGATCCTCGAGAACACGACCGTGGACGACGCCCGCGATGTGTACAAGGCGATTCGCATCGTGTCGCCCGGTGGCCTCGGAACGGTCGAAGCCGAAGACGTCGCTCACGAGCCGACGATGACGCTGCTGGAAGTGATGCGAATCGCCTCGCACCGGGATTCGATTGCGCGGGAGTATGCCACCGGCTTCGAGCTGACCTTCGAGGCTGGTGCGCCGGCGCTGATTCAGGCACGCAGCGCAGGGCTCTCATGGGAAGACGCGATCGCCGAGACATTCTTGACGCTACTCGCCGCGACTCCCGACACGCACATCGCCCGACGTGCCGGAGCGGCGAAGGCTTCAGAAGTGTCTGGCCTCGCGCGCGTCGCGCTCTATGAAGGCGGCGTTCGGACCTCGCGAGGCCTGAAGGCGATCGACGAGTTGGACAGGGAACTGCGAGACGGGTTCAACACGAGGAACCCCGGCACGACCGCGGACCTCACGGCCTCGACGATCTTCGTCGTGCTGCTGCAGGGAGGTTTTCATGCAGCCACGCGGTGACTTCCGCGTATCGGTCACGAAGGACTATCTGGTGTTCGCCTCGGCGCATTTCATTACCTTTGCCGGGCACCGTTGCGAAGGTCTGCATGGCCATAACTACCGTGCCCGGGTCACGGTGGAAGGCGCGCTCGATGAAACAAGCTGGTTCGTGTTCGACTTCGTCGTGCTCAAGCACTTGATGCGCGACCTCTGCGATGAGATCGATCACAAGGTGCTCCTCCCGCTCCAGAACCCCAAGATACAGGTCACCGAAGAACACGAGTCTGTGAAGGTTGCCTACGAGGGCAAGCCGCGCTATGTCTTTCCGCGGAGCGACTGCGCGCTCCTCCCCATTCCGAATACGACCGTGGAGATGTTGGCCGAATTGCTGACGAATCGCCTTCACGCCGCTCTCGAGAAGCAGGGTGCCCGCGGGTTGACTGCGATTGAGATGGAGATTGAAGAGAATTTCGGGCAGTCGGCCGTCTATCGGTTCACGATCTAGAAGAACTCCCAACTCCCAACTACTTCTTGTCCAACTCCCAAGTTGGGAATTGGCTTCTTGGGAATTGGGAGTTAAAGTGAGCGCCCTATGAAGCGCGTCCTCGCCCTGACTGTCCTCTTGTGGCTCATCGTGCCGGCCCGCTCCACGGCACAGCAGGCACCGGGCGGGGAGGCTGTCTACAAACAGCATTGCGCCGGGTGTCACCAGGGGACGCTGCCACGCATGCCGAGCCGTGAGGCCCTTCGGTCGGTGTCTCCAGAGCACATCGAGACTGCGCTCAGCTCGTTCACGATGCGAAGGCAGGGAGCGGCGCTCAGTCCCGCCGAGCGACGCGCCGTCGCCGAGTTCCTGTCGGGCCGCCCGGCCGGTTCCTATCGGGCACCGCTCGACGTCATCCCCAAGAGCGCGTACTGCAGCGCCAGTGTGCGCGCGGGCGATCCGCTCGCTGGCGTAGCGTGGAATGGATGGGGCGCAGACCCTCGTAACACCCGCTATCAACCGGCGACAGCTGCGGGTATTGCGCCCAGCGACGTTCCGCGGCTCAAGGTCAAATGGGCGTTCGGGTTTCCAGGCGTGTCCGCGTCGGGCTCGCAGGTGTCAATCGTCGGCAGCCGCCTCTTCGTGGGCAGCCGCAATGGCATCGTTTATTCCTTGGATGCGCGAACCGGTTGTCTTGCGTGGGCCTTCGAGGCCGACGCCGGCGTTCGGTCCACACCGACGGTGACCCGAGCCGCGGGGGGCGGCGCCACTGTCTACTTCGGCGACGCACACGCGCAGGTGTACGCGCTCGACGCAGCGACCGGCATGCTGCGCTGGAAGGTCAAGGTCGAGAATCACCCCGACGCGATGATTACCGGCGGGCTCTCTTTCAACAACGGCCGGCTCTACGTCCCGGTGTCCTCACTCGAAGAGGGAACGGCGGTCATGCCCACCTACGAATGCTGCACCTTCCGCGGCAGTCTTGTGGCGCTCGATGCGACAACCGGACGGCAGATCTGGAAGACGTTCACGATTTCCGACCCCGCACAACGCACGACGAAAAACGCCTCTGGTGTGCAGCAGTGGGGTCCTTCAGGCGGTGCCATCTGGTCCACGCCAGCGCTCGAGCCCGAGCGGAACCGCCTCTACATCACCACGGGCGATAGTTATTCGAATCCACCCGCGCGCGAGAGCGACGCGATCATGGCACTTGCGATGGATACCGGACGCGTCTTGTGGGTTCGCCAAGCACTGTCTGGCGACGCATGGAACGTCGCGTGCCTGGAAACGACCGGCCCGGGCCGTCTCAATTGTCCGGAGGGCGCGGGGCCTGACTATGATTTTGGAAGCTCTCCCGCGCTGTCGGTCGCGACCAATGGGCGACGCGTGCTTCTGGCCGGCCAGAAGTCAGGCGCGTTGTACGGACTCAATCCTGATACCGGTGACGTGATCTGGAAGACCCAGGCCGGTGACGGGGGTGTGCTGGGCGGCATCGAGTGGGGGTTTGCGACCGATGGCGGTGTGGCGTATGCCGCGCTTTCGAGCGCCTTCGAGAAGAAAGCCGGCGAGGCAGGGGGCCTCGTCGCCGTCAACGTCGCGGATGGAAAAACACAGTGGGCCACCCCGCCCGCTCGGAACACCTGCGGCGATCGTGTCGGGTGCAGCAGCGGCCAGCCAGCCGCGGTCACCCTCATCCCGGGTGTCGTGCTCTCGGGGAGTCTCGACGGCCATCTTCGAGGATACGAGCGAGAGACCGGCGGTGTGATCTTGGACCTGGATACGGGACGCGAGTTCCAGACCATCAACGGGGTTCCCGCGCGCGGCGGGTCGTTCAACGGACCGGGGGCGACCGCCGCTGGTGGAATGGTGTTTGTCAGCTCCGGCTACAGCTCGCTCGGGTTCATGCCAGGCAACGTGCTGCTCGCGTTTTCGGTGGACGGGAAGTAGCAGGAGTAGGGCGAGGGCTTCAGCCCTCGCGTCCCCGGACCGGTCGCGCAGGCTGAAGCCTGCGCGCTACGCTCGAACAGAACACGCCCGAGCGACGTCGGCGGCGGTGAGCTGTCCGCTATGGAGCGCTGTCGCCACGAGTGCTCCATCACAGCCGGCGCCCGCGAGTTGCGCGAGATCGTCTGCGCCGCGCACGCCGCCTCCGGCGAGCAGCACCTGGGCGGGCGCGGCCTTGCGCACACGCGAGATCAGTGCGAGGTCCAGTCCTCCACCCATTCCGACCCGCGCCAGATCGATCACGATGAGCGTTCCCACTCCCGCGTCGGCTGCCCGCGCGGCGATCGCCTCCGCCGGTTCGCCGCCGACACCGTCGTTCATGCGGATAGGCTCACCGTCGCGCAGGTCGAGGCTGAAGGCCACCCCCTGTCCGCCCACGGCGTCGCATATAGTCTCGAGCGCTTCGTAGGACGTGAGCGTTTCGAGGCCGACGACTACGCGCGTGATGCCAAGCCCGACAGTTCGACGCGCCTGATCGACTGACGAGACCCCTGAGTCGACCCACAGCGGAACGCCGAGTCCGGCGATTCCGGCCAGCAACGCATCCTGGGGAGCGTCGCCCGCCGACGAGTCCTGACGTGGCCTGAGGCGGCTAAGAATGGAGTCGAGATCGGCGACATACAACTCCCTGATTCCGAGTCGATCTACATACGCGCGCGCGAGCGCCTGCGCATCGCCCGGCTCGATTGGCGTCCCCGCAATCGCTCGCACCGGCTCGTAGTTCTCGCGCACTCCGCGACGCGCGTGAACCGCTTGGCCACCGAACAGGTCAATGACCCCGATCACTTGCACGCTTTCTCTCCAAACCTCGCCACTCGCACGTTTCTCGTGAAGAAGGTCACTGTACTGCTGACGACCAACAGATATAATCCGACCACACCCACGCGTGGGACCTCTGGATGATTGGATGGGACATCGGCGGCGTGAACACCAAAGTCGCCCGCGTCACGGGTGGCGAGGTTCTCAGTGCGCTTGGGCGTCCGTTCGAGCTGCAGAGAAACCCACAAGGGCTCACGCCGCTCCTGCGTGAATTGGCGATCGAGGTCGGCGCCGAGCCCGTCACGGCACACGCGGTCACCATGACCGCGGAATTATCGCAGGCGTTTCGTACGAAGCGCGAGGGTGTCGGCTTTGTGCTGGACTCAGTCGAGGCAGCCTTCCCATCGTCCCTGATCCTGGTGTACACCGTGGACGGTCGCTTCCTCACGCCGGACGATGCGCGTCACAGCCCTCTCGCAGTTGCGGCGGCCAATTGGGCCGCGACGGCGCACGCGGTGGCCGAACATCATCCGGACGCCCTGCTCCTGGACATTGGTACGACGAGCACCGACATCATTCCGATCGTTGGCGGGGTAGTCGTCGTTGAGGGTCGCACCGATCCGGAGCGCCTGGCCTCTGGCGAGCTAGTCTACACGGGCGCAGTTCGCACGCCGACCGAAGCGTTGGCCAGCCATGTCCGGGTTGACGATATTCTGACGGGCGTGTCGGCCGAACACTTCGCGTTGACCGGCGACGTGCATCTATGGCGCGGCGACCTGGCTCCGGCCGACTATACGTGCCCCACGCCAGACGGTCGTCCTGCGACGAAAGAGTTCGCCGGCGAGCGTCTCGCGCGCGTTGTCTGCGCCGATCGCGAGATGCTCGACGATGCCGCCGTGTCGTCGATCGCGGACGCATTGGCCAGCGCGCAGATGGCGCGGATCGTGGCCGCGACAAAACGCGTGCTCCTTCGTCACCCGTCGCTCCGCACCGCCGTGGTCACCGGTTTGGGCTCCTTCCTGGGCGAGGCTGCGGCGCGCGAGGCTGGCTTGCACGTTGTGCCGCTCGCGACCGAACTCGGCGATGCCGGCGCCCGCTGTGCTCCTGCCGCATCCGTTGCGCTGCTCCTCGAGAGAGCCCTGGCGATCTATTGACGCTGTTTTCACGACCGTGTAGTGAAAGTGAACGGAGCAGACGGAGTAAACGGAAACACACGGAGCAACGAAGAGAACGGAGTAGCTGTTCGTCACAGACATTGCCTCCGTGACTCCGTTCCTCCGTGTGATCCCGTGCCCTCCGCGCGCTCCGTTCGCTACACAGCCCGCCTCGGCAGGGGAGGAGCGAAACACCGAAGTGACCACCATCGTCGAAACCGTCGTGAAGCTTGGCGGCGGCGTCCTGGCGCACCCGGAGCATTTTCATGAAGTGCTTGCCGAGATCGGCGACGCGGCACGGGAGAGCCGACTGCTGGTCGTGCCGGGCGGCGGGCCCTTTGCCGACACAGTCCGGGAAGTTGACCGCCGGTATGGGCTCTCGGACGATGCCGCGCATTGGATGGCGGTCCTGGCGATGGACCAACATGCAAGCGTGGTTGTGTCGCGGCTGACCGCGGGCGTGCTCGTTGCCGACGGCGCTGAGATCGGCGCGGCTCTGAACGATGGACAGGTGCCCGTCTTGGCGCCATCGCGCTGGCTGCGTGAGACGGACCCCCTGCCTCATTCGTGGGACGTGACAAGCGACAGTATCGCGGCGTGGGTTGCTGGCCAAGTCGGCGCGCGACGGCTCGTGCTCGTCAAGCCGCCCGGCCTTCTCTTGTCAGATGACGCGCGAGACTCGAGGCTTGGCGCGACTTTGGCAAGTCTCCCTGCAAGCGCTCTGGTTGATGTGTTCTTCGCTCGAACGCTGCCGGCCGATGTCGAAGCGACGATTGTTCCAGCCGATCGGATCGACGCACTGAGGTCGGCGCTTAATCGCTGGTCCGAAAGGACCGGCCCTACTGCGAGACTGCGAGACAGAGGCGTTTGAAGACCCGGCTTCACACCATGTAGAGCCCACCTTCAACCGCCCGCGCCTTTCTGCGAATAGGCACCAGACGCAGTCTTCAGGGCATCGGCTCCATGCGCTGTACGAGCGACTGGAGCATGCGGACCTTCTCCTTGACAACTCGTCCCGTGCGGCCACTGTCGCAGGCCGCGCCGCGCACGCCGGCGATGTCCGCGCCAGCGTCGCGAACGAAGCCGAGGTCCTCGGCAGTCAGCTTTCCCGCAAGCGCGACCAGCAGGCCTAAATCATGCGCTTTGGCCACCCACGTCGCGAGCTCACCTGGGACGACAAGATCGCGCAGCCCAGCCGCATTCTTGTCCGCCGTGTCGAGCAAGACACCGGTGGCCCGAGCCTCCGCTGCTACCTCGATGAGCGCGGTCGGTGAAAGGGAAGCGGTGTTTCGCGTGTCGGCATACGCGACTGCGATCAGTCCAGTTTCATCATGGTGCTCAAGCGTCCCGTGATTGAGCGGCCGACGGGCATCGCTTCCCGCCCTCGCGCCTTGCGTCGCCGCACCGATAAGAGCCGCGACGCGAGACCGGTCGGTGATGCCGGCGAATCCGATCTTGACGAACATCGCACCCGCGGCCGCGAACGCCCTGGCGGCCAGCTCGATCTCCGCTTCGTCACTCGCATCGCCCAGGGCCGCAGTCACTGGGCGCGTCCTCGCAACGGCGCTATGGATCTGCCGCAAGACCTCGAGGGAAACCGCGCCTAGCGCACCGGCGGACGGATTCTTCGCGTCGATCACGTCGGCGCCACCTGCGAGCGCGGCCGCCGCGTCATCGGCGTCGGCAACGCTGACGAGCAGACGCATTGTGCCCACGCGTTTCAGGCCCCAGCCTGCATCAGCTTCCCCGCCTGAGCCAACTTCAACGACCTGGGCGCTGCCCTCACTTCTTTGTGGATGCGTGACGACGTTCATTCTGGGTGGCTGGGTTGCTGGGTTCCTGGGTAGGTGGGTTGCTAAGGTAGCTACTGGCTACCCTCTTGTCCACAAGGTCAGAACCGAGTTGCACATGCGGCTATCCTAGCGCGTCCGCGGGCAGCTCGGTCGCTGGGTGGTTGGAGTGGCTTGGTGGTTGGGTAGCTGGGTGGCTGGGGGGCGGAGCCACTATGATCGACTGTCAATGATAGAAGTAGCTGCGCCGCTCGCCGGTCGCGCCGTACTCGTTACCGGAGCGTCGAGTGGCATCGGCCGTGCGATCGCGCTTGCCGCCGCTCGGGCTGGGGCTGACGTTGCCTTGACCTACCGGACGAGCGAGCTAGGCGCTCGTGAGGTTGCGCGAGAGATCCGGGCGCTCGGACGTCGAGCGGTCGTGCTCCAACTCGACTCGGCCGATCACGACTCCGTTCGCGCCCTTGGTCCCGCCGCGCATGACGCGCTCGGCCACCTCGACGTTTGGATCAACAACGCCGGCGCCGACATTCTGACTGGCCCCGGTGCCTCGCTCTCGGATATCGAGAAGCTCGACCTGCTGCTCGCGGTCGATCTTCGTGGCACCATGCTCGCATCGTGGCACGCCGTCGAACTGCTACGTGCGCAGAAGGACGGTGGCGCGATCATCAATATGAGCTGGGACCACGTGCTCGCCGGGATGGCTGGCGTGAACCCGCAGTTGTTCGCAGCCGTGAAAGGTGGGGTGCTTGCCTTCAGCAAATCGCTCGCGCGGTCTGTTGCGCCCCGTGTGCGCGTGAACGTGATCGCGCCAGGGTGGATACGCACGTCATTTGGTGACGGCATCGACGAGCAAACGCGCCGCGAGGTCGTGGAGGCTACACCGCTCGGGCGCTGGGGTACACCCGACGACGTCGCCGGAGCCGCCGTGTTCCTCGCGTCTCCAGCCGCGGCGTTTGTCACTGGACAGACGATCGTCGTCAACGGCGGCGTAATCATGTGACTACGTCAACTTCCAATTCCCAATTCCCAACCCCCAAGAACTCCCAAGAAGCGGTAATTGGGAACTCACGGTTGGAGTTGGACGAGTTGGGAGTTAGACGAGTTGGGAGTTGGACAAGCAAACAATTGGGAGTTGGACAAGCAAGAGTTGGGAGTTGGGAGTTAACGTCTCATGTCAGAGAAAGAACCGACCTACGACGAGGCGCAAGTCGCTGAACGGCTGCGTGACCTTCCCGGGTGGTACCTCGAAGACGGATGGATTCGCCGCGTCTACAAGACCGACGGGTGGCCAACGACGCTGATGCTGGTCAACGCCATCGGCTACTGCGCCGAGGCGGCCTATCACCACCCCGATCTCTCGGTGACCTGGGCTCGTCTCACGGTCAAGCTGACGACGCACAGTGCGGGCGGGATCACCGACAAGGACTTCGCGCTCGCGCGCCGGATCGAGGAGGTGGCGCTCTGGCGTCCGGCCGAGGGCAGCGCGCTCACCGGCACGCCGAGCAAGTTCGTTCGCAGCGGCGACCCTCGCTCGTAGGCTCTCGAAGAGGCTGATGGCCGACGTTGCAGCACCGCGACGGGTGTTGTTTGTCACGGGGCGCCTCGCCGAGCCGGCGCTGCGGCGCGTGCTCGCTGAAATGGCGCCGCCGTTTTCGTACGACGTGGCGGTGCTTCGCATCACCGTTGCCGCGTTGATGACGACATCATGGATCGCCCGCCTTCTCGAGGTGCCTGACGGCACGGATGTCGTCTTGATTCCTGGTCTCTGCGAAGGCGACCCAGCTGTCATTGCTGACAGACTCGGCGTGCGGGTGGAGAAGGGGCCGAAGGACGTGCGCGAGATTCCGCAGTACTTCGGCCGGGCTGTCGCGGCGCTCGACTACGGCGCATGGGACATCGAGATCCTCGCCGAGATCAACAACGCTCCGCGAATGACGCGGGACGCCATCCGGGCATCCGCCGAATACTTCCGCGCCTCAGGCGCCGACGTCATCGACATCGGCTGCACACCGGGCCTCCCTTTTCCAGATCTGGGCGACGTGGTGCGCGAGCTCGTTGCCTCGGGCATTCGCGTCAGCATCGACACGTTTGACGCAGGGGAAATCGGCGCTGCCGTCTCGGCGGGCGCCGAGCTCGTGCTGAGCGTGAACAGCACGAATATAGAGGTCGCCCGAGACTTGATCGGCACCGGCGCGCGTGTGGTCGTTGTGCCAGAGCTCGGCGGAGCGATCGACACTCTCGAGCCGACCCTCGAGCGGCTGCACGCGTGGGGAGTCGAATATCTGATTGATCCGATCCTCGAGCCGATCGGTCACGGCTTCATGGCGTCGCTCGAGCGTTACGTCGAAGTGCGGCGGAGGTACCCCGACGCGGAGATGTTGATGGGGATCGGTAACCTCACCGAGCTCACGGCGGCCGATTCCACCGGCGTCAATGCGCTCCTCATTGCCGCCTGCCAGGAGCTTGGGATCCGGACCGTGCTGACGACGGAGGTCATCCCATGGGCGCGCGGCGCTGTGCGCGAGGTAGATGTGGCGCGCCGGCTGATGCACTACGCCATGAGCCATCGCACGATTCCGAAGGGAGTCGATGATCGCCTCGTCACGGTCAAGGACCCGGCGGTGCTCACCTACAGCGAATCAGAGCTACGCACCCTGCAAGCCAGCATTACAGATCCCAACTTCCGCATCTTCGCTGACCGCGACGGGATCACCGTGCTCAACAACGAGCTGTTCGTACGCGGCACGGACATCCAGGAGATCTTCAGGCAGCTCGACGTCGCCGAGCCCGCGCATGCGTTCTATCTGGGCAAGGAGCTGGCGCGCGCCAGCCTCGCGGTTACGCTGGGCAAGACCTACCGACAGGAGGGCGCGCTGTCGTGGGGGTACCTCACGCCGGCCGATGATGTGAAGTCGGAGCATGTGCGCCTGACACACGCAGGGCGCAGGGCAAGCGGAGATCGCGGAGACGATTCCACGCAAAGGTCGAAGAGATCGGAGAATCAGGCGGGGCCCAAAGGACGCGGATCTGCGCGGGGGCTGAAGCCCCCGCTCTACGTTGGGGCTGAAGCCCCCGCTCTACGTATGGGCTGAAGCCTCCGCTTTGCGCATGCCCATTCCCCCACAACCGTAGAGCGCACGCTTTAGCGTGCGCGGGGAGCGCGGGGAGCGTGCGCGGGGAGAGGTGGCCCTTCAGCGCCCGAATGCCGCCAGACGCTACACTCAACTCGTGCGTCCCCTCGTCGAGGAGCTCATCCCGTGCCCAGAACCGGCCCGCTGTTTCGAGCTGGTCGCCGGGCTCCCGCATCGCCTCTTTCTCGATAGCGCCGCTATCGGGACGCGACTGGGTCGCTATTCCTTTGTCGCGGCGGATCCCGTTGTGGTGATCCGCAGCAAGGGCTCGGAGACAGAGCTCATCGACGTGCTGGCGGGGACCCGCCAAAGTGTCGGCGCGGACGCGCTGACGAAGCTTCGCACCGTGCTGGCGCCGCACGCGGCTGATCCGGTCGCCGGACTACCACCGTTTCAGGGCGGCGCCGCCGGATACATGGCATACGACTGGGGGCTCTTGCTCGAGCAGTTGCCTACGCCCCGCTACGACGACCTGCACATGGACGACGTCGTGCTCGGCATTTACGACTGGGTGCTCGCTTGGGATCACATCGAATCCAGGGCGTGGATCGTCTCGACCGGAATTCCCGAAACGTCCCCGACCGCCCGGACCGGTCGCGCGGCCGAGCGGGCCGCGTTCGTGCGCCAGCGTCTGCAATCGTCCGCCGCTCCGGCGGGTCAAGAGGGCAGGACCCGCCCGACGTACCCTCGCACCGTCGCATCCGGCACTGTCGCACCGTCATTTCCTCTTGACTCCGGCTGGTGGGACCCGCGCCTCGCACTGCGTTCATCGTTCTCTCGATCCGAGTACCTCCGTGCCGTCGAGCGCGTTCGTGAGTACATCTTTGCTGGCGACATCTTTCAGGCGAACTTGTCCCAACGCTTCGAGGCGCCGCTCGACGAGTCGCCCTGGTCACTCTATCGTCGCTTGCGCAGCCGGAACGCCGCACCATTTGCAGCCTTCCTCGAGCTTCCGGATGCATCGGTGCTGAGCGCGTCGCCGGAACGCTTTCTGCGCGTCGACGCGTCGGGCCACGTCGAGACGCGGCCAATCAAAGGCACGAGACCGCGCGGTCTCGGGCCTGAGCACGACGCCGCGCTCGGTCAGGCGCTGACCGAGAGTGCGAAGGATAGGTCCGAAAACCTCATGATCGTTGACTTGCTTCGCAACGACTTGTCGCGCGTATGTGCCCCAGGCTCGGTGCACGTGCCGGAGCTCTTTGCGCTGGAGCGGTATGCGACCGTGCACCACCTCGTATCAACGGTCGTCGGCGACCTCAGTCCTGGCGCCGATGCGCTCGCGCTGTTGACAGCCGCGTTCCCGGGGGGCTCGATCACGGGCGCACCGAAACTTCGTGCGATGGAAATCATTGCCGAGCTCGAGCCCTCGCAGCGCGCCGTGTACTGCGGTTCAATTGGATACCTCAGCGTCACGGGCGAACTCGACACCAGCATTGCGATCCGGACCGCGGTCGTGCGCGACGGGCGCGTATACTTCAATGCTGGCGGCGGCATTGTGGCCGATTCGGATCCCGAGCAGGAGTACCGGGAGACGCTCGACAAGGCTCGGGGCATCATCGACGCGCTACAAGAATGGGAATGATCCTTCTCATCGATAACTACGACTCGTTCGTGCACAACCTGGCGCGCTACGTCCGCGAGCTGGGCGAGGACGCGATCGTTCGACGAAATGACGCGCTTTCGCTCGACGAGGTCGCCGCGCTCGCGCCGAGTCACATCATTCTCTCGCCCGGCCCCTGCACGCCTGCCGAGGCCGGTATCTCCACCGAACTCGTTCGTCGCTTCGGTTCGACAGTTCCGATTCTCGGCGTCTGCCTGGGACACCAGTGCATCGGCGAGGCGTACGGCGCCGACATCGTGCGCGCCCGTCGTCCGGTCCACGGCAGAACGTCGCCCATCGAGCATGACGCATCGAGCATCTTCGGCGGCCTGCCGTCACCGTTGCGCGCGGCGCGATATCACTCGCTCGTTATCGCACGGGACGGCCTGCCTCAATCGCTGCGCGTGCTGGCCTCGGCCGCCGATGATGGGGAGATCATGGCCGTGGAGCATCGTACGCATCCGGTGGTAGGCGTCCAGTTCCATCCCGAGTCCGCGGCAACCCAATACGGCTACGCGATGCTCGACTATTTTCTCCACCGCGATCTCTCGCGAGCAGACGCGTTGCCCACCTGCGCCGATGGTGCGCGTGGCCCGTTGGTGGCCGGACAGTCCTGGGCGCCTGCAGGCGATGAAGCGGGCAGCTGGCCGCCCCCAGTGGAACTGGTACGGTGATCGGCGTGTCAACGTCCAACTCCCGAGAGGGCCAACTCCCAAGAAGGTCCAGGCACAGTTGTTGGGAGTTGGGAGTTGGGAGTTGGGAGTTGTGATCGTCGAGACCATCGTCACGTCGATCGCCGAGGACGGCGCGGTAAATTGTGCGCCGATGGGCGTCGAGTGGGCAGAGGAGACGATCGTGCTGAAGCCGTTCCTCGATACGGCGACGTACCGAAACGTCCTGGCGACCCGCGCCGCTGTCGTGAACCTGACAGACGATGTGCGAGTGTTCGCGAGGGCGGCAATTTCGAACCCGGACTATGCGACTGTGCCAGCTTCGACCGTACGCGGAGTGGTGCTCGCCGACTGTTGCTCATGGCGGGAGCTCGAGGTGCGTTCGATCGATGGCACGCCGCCGCGGTCGAAGATCGAAACCGCTGTGGTGCATCGTGGCGCGCATCGCGAGTTCGTGGGTTTCAACCGCGCGTGTCACGCCGTGCTCGAGGCAGCCATCTACGCCACGCGGCTGCACCTACTCTCGAGCACGTTCATCGAGAGCGAGTTGGCCCGGCTACAGGTCATCGTGGACAAGACGGCGGGTCCGCGCGAACTCGAGGCGATGGCACTCTTGAGCGACTTTATTCGCTCGGCGCAGCCGGTAGTTGGGTCGTGACGGCGAACGAGTCCCGAGTCCCGGATCCCGAGCCCCGAGACGGTGTCGTATTCGTCGAGGCGCCCGCACGCCTCCATTTCGGTGTGCTCGACTTGCTCGGCGCCCGAGGGCGGTGGTTTGGCGGCATTGGCGCGGCCGCGCCTGAGGCGACGCTCCTCGTGTCGGCGTCGAAAACCGAGACGCTATCGGTCGCGGGAGAAGATGCTGTTCGAGCGGAGGAGTTCGCACGGCGCTTCCTTGGTCACTACGACATCTCCTGCGGCGCACGTTTGCGGGTCCTCCGTGCGTTGCCGGTGCACGCCGGACTGGGCTCGGGCACGCAGCTTGGCCTGGCGGTGGCGCGGGCGCTTGCCGAGATCTTCGACGTCGAAGCCGACGCCTCAGATCTGGCGCGTGCCGTCGGGCGCGCCCGTCGTTCGGCGATCGGCACATGGACCTTTGCCGGCGGCGGGTTGGTGGTCGAGGGAGGACGACGACCGAATCGCGACGAGTGCGGTCCGCTCATTGCCCGTTTGTTGTTGCCTTCCAGTTGGAGGTGCGTTGTGGCTGTGCCTGACGCTCCGCCCGCCATCAGCGGCACCGAGGAGGCCACTGTGTTCGCGCAGCTTCCGCCGCCCTCTGAGCGCGACGTGGAACGTGTCGCGCACATCGTGTTGATGGCCATGCTTCCGGCGGTGGCCGATGGCGACCTCGAGACGTTTGGCGGCGCGTTGAGCGAGATTCAGGAGATTACCGGCCGGTGGTTTGCCCCCGCGCAAGGAGGCACGTTTGCGCCGGGGCCGAGCGAGGACTTGGTGCGCCGGATGACTGAATGGGGAGCCGTGGGAGTGGGGCAGAGTTCATGGGGCCCAACGGTGTACGCCATCGTCGAGGGCGAGCAGGCGGGGCTTAGGCTTGCCGAGCAAGTTCGTGGCGCGCTGGGCTCGTCGGGAATAGTGTATGAAGGACCGTTCCGTTCGGATGGCGCGCGCGTGTGGCGTGAGCCGGCGCCTGCCTTGAGTGGTTTGTTCGATGGTTGATGAACTGTACGAGAAAACTCGGGGGAGAGCATGACTGGCAGAATCGTACGAGCGGTGTTGGTGGTGGTCGTGGTGTTCGCGGCGCTTGCACAGCCGGTGTGGGCTCAGCCACGTGCCGTCTATCAGCAAACGAAATATCAGGGGCAAGAAATCGGGAAGCTGACCGGTGATGTGTACTACGCTCGCATGGACGACTATCTCTCCGTCTTCATGGTCACGCCGGAAGGAATCGTGCTCGTCGAGCCGATTGGGACCGAGTTTGCGACCTGGCTCAAGGGTGAGCTGGCGTCGCGATTCAAGGTGCCGGTCAAGTATGTGATCTACAGCCATCACCACTGGGACCACGGGTCCGGCGCGGCGGTGTACACGGACACCGCGCGTGTGATCGGCCACGAGGCCATGCTCAAGAGGCTGGCGATGCCGCCAGCCAACACGCCGCTCCCACAGAACGTCCGCGCCCAGGACACAAACGGCGACGGCCGGATCGGAGAGGCAGAGGCTCAAGGCAACACCAAGAGTCAGTTTGCGCTGTACGATGCCAACCGCGACGGAGCGCTGAGCGGCGCTGAAGTGACGCGCGGCCCCCTGGCGTATGTCATTCCCCCGGACCTGACCTACACCGATCGCATCACCATTCATCTCGGCGGCAAGCGCGTAGAGGTGATACCAAGGCCGATCGCGCATGCCGACGACAACACGATCGTCCGCTTCGTTGACGGGACGAACGTGCTGTTTGCCTCAGACTGGATCACGGTCAATCGCGTGCCGTTTGGCGGCGATGTGGCGACCAAGGAAGAGATCGAGATGGTCAAGGCAGTTCAAGCCATCGATTTCGACTATTTCGTCTGCAGCCATGGGATGCTTGGCAAAAAGGCGGATGTGCTGTCGAACATCCGGTATCGCGAGGAGCTGCGAGATGCGGTTGCCAAAGCGATTGCCGCTGGCCAGACGCTGGAGCAGGCACAGGCAAGCGTCTTGATGGAGGCCTACAAAGGCTGGGAGTTCTACGAGCAGCAGCGGCCCGGCAACGTGGCCGGGACGTACCGGGCTCTCACAAACAACAGGTGATGCGTCATTTGTGATGAGTAATTTGTCGATGGATCAATTCCCAATTCCCAACTACTGACGCTTGTCCGACTCCCAAGAGATTTCTTGGGGGTTGGCTGGCCGAAAGCCAATTGGGAGTTGGAAGTTGGAGCTGACGTCGGCTTGGAGAGCCGACGTCGGGTCCTAGCCGGCGGTGGCGAACTTCGTATCTATGCCGGCGCGCTTGAGCAGTCCTTCGAACCCCGATTTGTCGACAGCTTTTGAATACGCCTCTTGCGGCTCGACGAGCTTCTTCGAGACGAGATTCATCAACGCGTCGTTCAGCGACACCATGCCCACGCTCTTGCCGACCTGCATCATCGACGGAATCTGAAACGTCTTGCCTTCGCGGATCAGGTTGCTCACCGCGGAAGTGACGATCAGGACCTCGAGCGCCGCCACGCGCCCACCGCCGATCTTCTTGCAGAGCGTCTGGGCAACCACGGCACGCAACGACTCCGAGAGCATGATTCGTATTTGCGCCTGACGATCGGTCGGGAACTGGTCGATCACACGGTCGACAGTCGACGCCGCCGTCGTTGTGTGCAGCGTGCCAAAGACCAGGTGACCGGTCTCGGCGGTCTCGATGGCGATCGCCACTGTCTCGAGATCGCGCATCTCACCGACGAGCAGAATGTCGGGGTCCTCGCGAAGCGCGGCGCGCAGGGCGTCCTTGAACGAGTCGGTGTGCGTGTGCACCTCCCGCTGGTTCATCAGGCACTTCTTGTTCTCGTGCACGAACTCGATCGGATCCTCGATCGTGATGATGTGATCGGAGCGGTTTCTGTTGATGTAGTCCACCATGGCGCAGAGCGTGGTGGACTTGCCAGACCCGGTTGGTCCGGTGACCAGAACGAGCCCCTTGTTCAGGCCGCACAGCTGCAGGATGTGCGGCGAGAGGCCAAGTTCCTCGGCCGTCAGTATCTTCGACGGGATGACGCGGAACACGGCACCCCGCCCTTTGCGGTCCATGAACACGTTGGCGCGGAACCGCGCCACCTGCGGAATCTCGTACGCGAAGTCCGTGTCGTGCCGGCGGGCGAACTCGTCTCGGTTCTTGGCGGGCATGATGGGATCGAGCAGCGCCACAATGCTCTCGGCCGTCAGGGCGGCCACGCCGTTTTCGAGCGCCTGGATTTCGCCGTCTTTCCGCACGAGCGGCGGCATCCCAACCGAGAGATGCAGGTCCGATGCCCGCATGTCGCACATCAGCCGGAACAGACGATCGACGGCCGCTCCACTGCCGCCTGGTGGTGGGGCAAGAGACTCGAGCAGAGCGTCGAGAGTTTCTGCCGGCGCGGCCATGGCCTAGTCCGCCATCTCCGTCAGCTCGACAATGTGCCCAGCATTCACGATGAGGGTCCGATCGGGCGTGACGACGTATCGGAATTGCTCGGGGCTACTCGCGTAGTCACTCAGTCGGTCTCGTCCTGCGGGTCGATACACGGCGACGGTCCCAGCCACTCGCGCTCCAGTCGACAGCACCATGGTGACGGGTCGGCGCGTGGCGAGGCCGTAGCCAGAATCCATTTCCGCCTCCACGACTCCATGCGGAAGGGAGACGAGGACCACGTGGGCGCGGTTGTACAGAGCCGTCGTGCCATCGGTCCGCCCGAACGGGAAGAAGCCGGTTTGTCCGTTCAGCAGATCGCCCACTCGTTCGGGGCCACTATGGGTTGCTGCGGACCCGGCGACAAAGAAGCACCCGTTCACGTTCGCTCCGGTGACGAGTGTCAGGTCTGCGTAGACCCGCTGCTTTTCGACCCTGAACTCAGACATCGATCCGGGTATCGGCGCTCCCCAAGAGCCCCTATAGTTGCTCCCCGATTGTCTTGGATCAGTTCGACGCGTTGAGCGCGGCTTGACCGGGGGGGAGCATCTCGGGCAACCGTTCGAGCCCCACCAACGTCCAGCCCTGGTCAGTTCGGCGGAAGTGAGTCTTGATCGGCTGCCGCCACGTCGGGTACGTCTGGATATCTGCGGAGATATCAACCTGAATGTAGCTGCCAGCCGTCGTCGGCAATCCTGCCGGAGCCTGCAGCGTTGTCGTCTGGCTCTCGGTCGCCGATAGCGGCTTGGTCTCGCCGGTCATGTTGTCGAAGAGCATCCACGAGGCGCGATACGTCGGCTGACCTTTGGTGATTCCCGCGGCCATCGCGGCGTTTTCAAACGTCAGTCGCCCGTTCACGTCGAGACGCGGATTGACGATCGGGTTCACCGCCGTGAGATAGAGACTGAGGATCTTGTCACGACGCTTGATCAGGACGTCGCCGAGGTATTTCTCGGCTTTCGGATCGCTGTACTGACCGGCGCGTACGGCGGCACGAATCAACTCGTCGCTGAAGGCCGCGATCCTGCGCGCGGCCCAGAACGCGTCATCGTCACGCGTTTCCATATAGGCCGTCGTCGGCGTCTGCGGGCGCCACACTCTGGGGTCGAATCGGTCGCCTTCGAACTTCCCGATGGACGGGTAGTACTCCTTGTACGGGATCGTCTGCCACGGGCTCAGCCCGAAGCCGAAGGAGAAGAGCCGCTTCCTCGACGTGTCACCCTGGTAGAAGTATTCGTAGCTCAGATCCCATTCGTAGAGCTCGTTGCACATGCCGAATGTCGAGCCCACGTCCTGCAGATAGTGCTTCACGTAGGGCCGGCCGTTCTGGGTGAGGATCGTGTCGAGTGTATTCGCGGCTTTCAGATCGGTGAGGTTCGTCCACGCGCCGAAGACGCGCAGCGCCCGCAGCTCGCGGCGGTGCTCGTGCGGGATCACGTCGTTGGGGTCGTCAGGACGAGTGCCCGCAAACAGGAACCCGCCGAGAATCCTTCCGGGAAGCAGACGGCCGGCGATCACGCGATACGTGCCGTCGGGGTTCTTGGCGACTCGCTCGAGGATCGAGTTCATGTCGTCCCGGTTGAACCTCGTCCTCGCTCCAGATGGACGACGAAGCGTGGCCTTCGGATCGAACTCAACACGCTGTGGATCGAAGCTGGTGATGAACGACTCTACCTGGTTGTAGCCGAACGCCCAGAAGATCTTCGTCGCGACCGCGACGGCGCCCGTTGCGCCTTCCGCGTAGTACGGCGGGTCAAACTCGAGAAACCACGTCTCGCCCTTCGCGTCCCGCGCGGTGAAGCCGGGATGAGCGCCTGCCGTCTTCTCCCTGGTGAGCACCCAGCGCGATGGATCGGGCGGAGCGCCGACATTGGCACCGCGCGTCATCTGCTCGGGCGTAATCGGCGTGGTCCCGATCCGGTTTGTGAACCAGTTTGAATCCGGCACCTCGTCGATCGTGTTGATGCTCTTCGCACGCAGGCCCGTCGGCTTGTGGTCCGACGTCACGAAGAGGTTGTAGGTCATCTCATAGATCGACTTGATGTCGTACGGCGTGGCTCCGGACGGATCCTGGGAATCAGGCTCGCGCGTGATGGGATCGTCCGGGTAGAACCGCTGACGCTGCGTGGAGACTCCGCCAGCAAGAACGAGGACCGCGGCGAGGACGAGGAGCACGGAACGGGATGATGATGGCGACATGGAACTTCCTCAGAACGGCGCAGACGTCGTGAAGACCAGGGCCAGGCCTTCGCTGCTCTTGGCCAGGTCGATTCGGAGCGGCGTAGCCACCGGCGAATGGAAACGCACACCGAAACCGTAGTCGTGCTTCAACCCCTTGAGGTCGAGTTCTGCTTCCCGCGGCATGACCTTGCCGGCGTCGTAGAAGAACGCCGTATCCATGAAGCGGTTGACCATGATCCGCCACTCGCCCTGCAGGAGCATGCTGTCGCGATCGCGGAAGCGCCAGCTGCTGTATCCCCGCAGGTTCGATCCGCCGCCGAGCGACGACAGCATGAAGAAGGGAATCTCCTGATCGTCCTTTCTGTGCGTCGTCTGGGCCAGTCCGCGCAGCGAGATCACCCACGACTCACGCAGGATCGGAAAGTGCTGGACGATCTCGAAGTCCACCTGCTGGAATCCGAACTTGTCGTCGTTGTCCCGGTAGTCGTGCAGCGTGACGCCGTAGAAGCCGCCGCGCCGGGCGTAGTCGGGGGCGAGACGCCAGTCGAAGCCGACGGTGCCCTGGGTGTGCACGTACCTCACTTCGGCGCCGAGGCCAGGCAGGGTCGCGGGGTCGTACACCGTTTCGATGGACGGGGCGCTGCCTTCGCCAGGATTCTGCGTCCACTTTGAGACCTCGACACCACCGCGCAGCATGAACAGTTTCCGCGCCGGCCAGAATGTCATGGTCGCCGAGCCGTACGGGTACGTGAGGGCGTAGTTCGTCCGGTCGTCCTTCGACGTGTCGGTCCCGATTCCGTAGAAGCCAACCTGTGTCGCCTCGCGATAGCCGCCAAGCACCGACAGTGAGGCGCGACGCTGGAACATGCGCGGCGCCATGAACTCGACCTCGGCCCGCTTGTATCCCTTCACCGTGTAGCTTCCGCGCACGTCGAGGAGGTTGTACGAGCTCACGTGATGCATGTAGCCGGCGCCTAACGTGAAGCCGCCGCCCCTGTAGCCACTTTCGAAAAACGGGTGCCAGTGCAGGCCGCCGTTGACGGTGATGTCCTCGACCTTGTTCATCACCCGTTCGCCCATCGACAACTGGTGGGGATGGAGGTCCTTGACCTTCTCGGCCTGCTCCTGCTCGATGACGCCACTCCTGGTTGGCTCGGGCGTCTGCGCCACTACGGCCGTCGTGGACCCGGCCGCGATCGCGAGCACGGCGAACAGCTCCAACACTCCAAGGTTACGTATAGCTCGTGCGTAAGACACAGCGGTGCTGATCGCCAATCTAACGTACGGCCAGGCTGGAGCCAACAGCAGTGGCACCGGCAATTCGGGCTCCGTCGGCTCCTTCTCCGGGAGCGCGTCAGCGCCCATAGGCTCGCCGAGCGGCCTAATCGCCGCAGGCGTTGGGCTTGTGGATGTCCGAGAAGAGAACCTGCTGGCGAGCGAGGGTCTCTGCTTCGCGCTCGTCGCCTGCTGCGCCCAGGTGCTCCTCGAGAAAGCGCCCGAGGGGACGGGCGGTCGTGAAACCGATCGTGCCGGCGACCACACGGAACCGCTTACCTTCTGAAGCGAAGACCAGGACGGCCGGGTATTCGGTGATCTCGAGCTGCTTGGCCAGCTCCGGCGAACGGACCCAGGCAAACACCGCATGGCCCGCAAATCGGTTGACCGCCGGGCATTGAAGCACGTCTCCGGCGAGGCGGCCGCACCATTCGTTGAGGTCTTCGCAGATTACCGTCACGAGGCGCTGACCGCGGGCCAGCGCAACATCCATGGCCGTCAACAGGTCACCCATGTCCTCCCCCATGTGCCAGCCGATGCGCCCATGGCGGACCTCGTCATTGTGAAATCCAAGAGTCAATTCGGGCAGCCACCTGCCGGTCGCCGCTGCGTTCAAGAGGATCGACGCCGGATCGTCGACCTTGAGACTCTTGCGCAGCGCATCGATGAGTAGCTTCACTTCGGCATCGGTCGCCTGCCGCCGGCGCTTGCCGTCGTCCTCGAGCGACTGCGTGAACTCGTCGAGCCCTTTGAACGCCGAGTCGGGTATGCCGGGCACCGCAGAGTCGCGCGCGCGTGGGCCTACGGGTGGGAAGGGCGAGGAGAACGTGGCATCGGTTCGGATCCGATCGAGGACCGCTTGCGCCGCCGACCCGACCGACGCCTTCTCGCGCAGATCGCGTGTGATATCCAGTGGTGGCGTCGGCCGTGCGCCTCCCAGCTCATTGAGCGAAGGTGGGGGGGCCTCGCGCGGGCTATCCTGAGTGCACGCACTCAGGAATGGAAGACAGCAGAGCGCCAGCCGAAGCATCGTCGCTGGCACGAGGGACACCGATGGTGTCGGCATATGAGGCTGAGGATCGTGACCATGGATCAAGCTGGAGGGGGTGTCAACCGTTCACGAACGGGCGGATTCGCGTCCACTTTCTAGGAGTCGTCGCAGCTTTTCGAATGGCCGCCTCAACGACCGACCCCCGCGTCGCATGTCGGCCCATAGGTCGCCAAGCTTTGCTACGCGATCCGGCACGTTCCGCAGCGTGAACGTGCCAGGGCTTACCTCGCCACGCTCGATCTCCTCCCACGTGCACGGCGCGGAGACAGGCGCCCCCGACTTTGCACGTACGGTGTACGCCGCCGCGACGGTGGCGCCGTACCCGTTCCTCCCAGTGTCGACATAGATTCGCCCGCCGCGATCGGCCTTGCTGAACTCTTGTGTAAGCTGGTCCGGAGCGCGCTTCACGAACAGCGTCCCTGCTGCGTGGACAAAGCCTGCGACCTGTTCCATGTCGGCGGTACCATCGAGGGGAACGACGATATGGAAGCCCTTCGAGCCTGATGTCTTGACCCACGAGGTCAGCGCAAGCTCCTCGAGCAAATCGCGTAGGCCGATCGCTGCCGCGCGAACCGAGGCCGCGTCGTCTTTCGAGGGATCCAGATCGAACACGCAGATGTCGGGGTGATACAGGTCCGGCAGCCGTGATGTCCAGACATGCTGTGTGATCGTGTTTTGGTTTGTCATCCAGACGAGCGATCGCTTGTCGGTCACGACAGGATAGTGAACGACGCCATTCTTCTTCGGGACCTCCACGCGCTCTAGCCAATCCGGGAAGCCCTTCGAGACGTCCTTCTGCCAGAACCCTTTCGTCCCGATGCCCGCTGGGTACCGTTCCATCGTGACCGGGCGCCCGCGCAGATGCGGCAGGATGATCGGCGCCATGGCCTCGTAGTACGCCGCAAGATCACCTTTGGTGATCCCATCCTCGGGGAAGAGCACCTTGTCGGGGTGCGTGATCATCGCCGCTCTCTCGTGACGGCCCGTGCATCCTTGTCGAAGCGGACACCGAGGAGCCGCGGGTGCCGCAGCTTACCGTGCCCGGTCCACTCGATAAATGCGACCTCCACCACGATATCGGGATGCACCCAGTGCGCGTGGAGTCGTGGCAAGCCGGTCGCCTTCGTAAACGGGGGCGTCGGTTGCTCGATCGCGTCGAGGCGTGTCCGGAGATCCAGCAGGAGCTTTCTGTCGAATCCAGTGCCGACCTTGCCGGCGAAGACGAAGTCGCAGGCGTCGTAGTAGCCGACGAGCAGGGCGCCAAGACCAACGCGCGCGCCCTGAGGATCGGTAAACCCGCCGACGACGAGCTCCTGCGTCACCTCGCACTTCATCTTCAGCCAGTGCTTCGAGCGGCGATGCTCGTACGGCGAGCCGCGGCGTTTGGCGATGACGCCTTCCCATCCCTCCCGGCGGGCACGCTCCCACGGTCGTTCGTCGTCGAGCAGCTCCACGCGCTGCATTGGCGCGTCAAACGGCAGGTCGCGCAGCAGCGCACGTCGATCTTCAAGCGGCAACGATGTCACGTTGCGTCCGTTCAGCCAGAGGATGTCAAACACGTGATACCCGCTCTGGCCGTCCCACGTCACCTCACCGTCGAGAATCACCTCATCGACAGGAAGAGTCGCGATCGCCTTTGCCACGGCCGGCAACTGTTGCGGCAGTCGGTTGCGTGAGAACAGCTGGACGTCGGCGCCGGTTCTGTACGCGAGCAGGCGGATACCGTCGAACTTGCGCTCGAACAGCCAGTCGGGCGAGCTGAAACGGTCTTGCGTCAGCGTCGCGGCCATCGGCTCGAGCCAGTCGGGCATTTTCGCGTCAGCGGTCATGCTCGGAAATCGCCGTGACAGTGTCGTCGAATAGCGGCCTATACGGCGGGCCGCCGCGTTCGGCCTATCGCCCGTTGCTCGCCCGAAGAGACGGCGCTCCGGGCGCGACCGCAAGCGTATTCACCAGGAAGCGCTGGCCGTCGCGCGTCACGTCGAATGCGTGATACGCGCCATAGGGGAACGTCAACGTAAACATCGCGTCGACGCCGGTGACCTCGAACTCGTCGCCGGCAACGCTCACGGCCGCCGCCATCAAGCGACGGTCTGGTGCGAGGTAGAAGATTTCCTTGCTGTCTTTGCGCCAGCGGGCTTGCGTGCCGCCATTGGCGGAGATCCGCCATTTCTGATCGGCCTTCGGAAACCTGGACACGTAGACCTCGGGCTGCCCCGACTGTGCCGTCGAGCTGAAGGCAACCCATCGCCCGTCCGGCGAGAACGCGGCCCAGTTTTCGGAGGCCTCGGTTTGCTGGTACGGGTACGGCTTGCGATCACCGGTGAGGGGAAGCACCCAGACGTCGTTGCTCGTGTCCTTGCTGTTGGTCACGTATAGGATGAACTGTCCGTTGGGTGACCAGCTGACCGGCCAGACGCCTTCGCCAGGGGCCACCAGCTTCGTACGTGCTCCCATGCTGATCGAGGGCGTCTCGAAGAGTCCGATGCCTTCAGGGCCCAAGGAGTTCATCGCCACGCGTGTGCCGTCGGGCGACCAGATCAGCCAGTTCTCGTCGGCCGGATCGGATGTGAACTGCGCTCGGCCGCCGCCCATGGTCTGATACATCCAGATATCGCGCGAGCCGCGTTGCCGATCGGTGACGGCCACCGCCACGCGCGTTCCGTCTGGTGAAAGCTCGACGTTGCCGTGATCTGCCAGCGGTCCTATCTGGCCGAGCGACGTGCCCGCGCGATCGAACCACGTCAGGTGCGACAGCACGAGTACAGGAGCTCGTTGGGCCGACAGTGTCAGGAACGGGGCAATGCAGGCGACGGCGACAGCAAGCCGAAGCGGCATTCCCACGCGCGGATCATAGCGCGTGTCACGCAGGTTGAAGGGATCGGCCAGGAACCTACCACCCGCCTGTAAGTGGGCTATCCTGATCCACGCGTTCAAGGGACCGCGACCACGATGTTCAAACCTACCTTTCTTATGGGTTGCGCGCTCGTCCTCGTCTTCGTGGGTGCTGCGTCGTCGGCGTACAGCCAATCGACACTGACCGAGCCGCCGGGCAGCTCGGTCGCGGCGCAAGATGACACCTCCGACGACAACCTATTCAAGGACATTGCAACCGACTTTCGTCGCTTGCCGTCGCGCGACACGCTGACCTGGCTGAGTGTCGGCGCGGCCGCTGCCCTCGCTGGGCATCAGGCGGACTCGAGCATCACCAGAGGCTCTCGGGATCATCCAGCATGCACGAAGTGCTCGAATCGGGCCGCGTGATTGGAGCGGCGCCATACCAGCTCGGCGCAGCGTTCTTGACGTATGGCGTCGGCCGGATCACTGGCCGTTCGCGTGTGACGAGCGTCGGCGCAGAGCTCGTCCGCGCCCAGCCCGTGTCGCAGGGATTGACCTTCGGAATCAAGGTTTCAGCCGGGCGGACGCGACCCGACGGAACAGGTTGGTCGTTCCCGTCTGGTCACGCCTCGACCACGTTCGCCTCGGCAGCCGTGCTGCAGCGAAACTTTGGGCGGAGGGTTGGTGCCGGCGTATGGTGTCGCGACATAAGTTTCGGCGTCCCGCGTCCAACAGAGTCGCCACTATTTCAGCGACGTGGCGTTTGGCGGCGCTCGGAATTGTGGTGGGACGAACTGTCACCGTCGGTCATGGTCGGCGCCAGTTTGCTCGTGACGCCCACGGCGGCGCCTGGTGGAGCCGGCGTCGCTTTCGCCTGGGTCCGCCAACCATAGCATCCCGGCTTTCCCCGACCACCAAGACCTTGACTCCTTTGCGAGGATGTCTGCTCACTTCAATGCCCCACGGACCGACGCAACGTATGCATCCACCCCGTTCTGCGTTCCCTCAATGGTGTGCTGAGTGTTCGAAACAGTCGTGAATGATTTCGCCGACGTGATAGCGCCGTAATACGTGTTCGCGTCGCTAACGATCTGGGGCGTGGGTTCCTGATCGCCGAGGAAGAATCTGTACGATGGTGGCCGGATAACTGAGCAGCGGATTGCGGCCGGGGGAGGTATAGAGGGCTGAGGCCATTAGGGGCTCCGACTGGGGGTCGCCCGTGCACTGCGGACAGAAGGGCGGTCCTCCTCCCAGATTGGCCAGGTCAAGGAAGTCGCCCAGATTGTAGTGGGCGAGACCGAAGGCAATCTGCGCCGAGCCGCCGCTCGTTCCTTGAGCAGCGAACAGTCGGCTTCTACCTCCCGCATGGATGTTCTCGTAGATCCACCTGGCCGCCGTTGCATAGCGACACGCAAGGGTCCGTGACCGCGAACTGTTCCAGATGCCTGGTGGGTTCCAAGCCATCTGGACGGCGACGAGGCCGTCCGCCACGAGCGAGGAGATCATCGCGGGCGTGAGAGGTGAGTCCAGAAAGCTCGTGCCCGCCCCCAGTCGTCAGGATGACCGTGCCCCGGTCGAGTGACGCCGGTCTCGTCACTCGCAGCGTGGCCGACGCGCCGTCTACACCGGGACAGGTGACGAGGAGTCCACTACAGGTACTACCAGCAGGAGGTCCTGACGGGCAGGGCAACACACCGCCGCCAATCGCCTGCCCGTACGGGAGCGGTCCGGAAACCGTGGGCGCGGGAGGGGAAGGAAGGCTCGGCGTCGGCGCAGTCGGCGTCGGAGCGGTAGGCGGCTGGCTGTTCCCATCTCCTCCGCAGGACAGGGCAGACACGCACAGGGCCAGGGCGACGAGCGCGCGGAATGCAGAGCGCGATGAATTGACATTCATGAGATGACACGCCACGAAGTGAGCGCGACGCCGGCAATGCACGAGGCACCTTCACAGTTGCTGCCCATCCCGCAATGCCCCGTGTGGACCCCGCAGATGACGGCCACGCCCGTTCCCGCCAACAAGCCAAAGAGCGCGCCCTTCTTCGTCAGGCGCTCGCGCTCGACGCGACATCCTGCGCCCGCGATGGACGGCACGGCGAGCATCATGAAGGCGCGGACATACGCTCGCGGAACCACGATCTCCCAACGATTCAAAAACGCCAATAGACCCCCGATGCCACAACGACCTGGCTTTCCAGCCCACTGCCTTTGAACGTCGCTGCGCCATCGATCCGAGGTCCGGTCAGGCTCGACGACGACGGGGAAACGTTACTGAAGTAGATCGCAGGGTTTGTCGTGGAGAAGAACAATATGGATGGCGTCCCCGGTACGGTCACGGGGTCGGCGTCGACCAGCGTGCTGACCTGATTCCTGTTCACGTGTGCACGGACGTCGATCCGGATTCCCCACCGCGGCGAGGCGTGCCAGCGGACCCCACCGCCGAAGACGCCCACGAAGGCGTGATCGGCACGCGAGTCGCGCACGCTCACTGTGTCGCGCTCGTTGAACGGAAAGGCACCTATGTATAGGAACTGGTAGTTTCCGACCAACGTACCCCTTGGAGCGGCGCCGACCCTCGACATCACACCGCCGCCAACCGTGGCATAGGGAATCAAACGGCCTTGGGTCGTCAGGTTGATGTTCAGCGCCCCGGTCGAGACGATCTGCCGAGCATTGCCGTCGGCGATGTCTGCAGTCGATGTCACGCGGGACTGGGAAAACGCAGACCCCGACGTCTGGAATTGGTTGAACGTGGCAAGAAAGCTGGCGCGGCTCGTTTCAATCCCCGCGCGTGCAGCGCTCGCGATCTTCAGTTGTGCGAGGCTGTAGTCGAGGCTGAATTCCGCGGCAAGTCGACCAGTCAGTGCGCGGCCGACCCGTATCCCAAAATGTCCGCCATGCTGTCGTTCCGCCAACGGGCGGCTCAGGACAGGGTCCAGCGGTGTCATTCTGAGTGGAAGGCTGAACACCGGTGCCGCACTCACCTGGTTCACGAGAGTCGAGCCGTCGCCGAAGTACCACGACGACACTCGACGTGTGGGGGGAAACCCCACTCCACCAGTAAAGGGCGCCCCGGCTCCTGGCAGACTGACGGTGCCGTCGGTCGGATTGCCGACCCACACGCCGCCACCGTGTACCTCGATTTCCCAGGCTGCCGCAGCGGTCGCTTGCGCAGCCGCCGGCCAGGCGGACGACGTCAGGAGGAGCGGTATGAGCCACAAGAAGGGAAACAGCCAGTGCGCCTTGCAGGATCCCCGCATGGCTATACAAGAAGCAAGTTCCCGGAAAGGTTACAGGCCGTCCCTTGATCGAGCCCGACGAACGGGAATAGGGAAGAGGCTCACGGCCGGAGGGGGCGTGAGTACCCACACGCGGATCGCGCCCCCCAGAATGCCTGCGGCGAGTCGCTCCCCGTCGGCGCTGAATGACAGGCACTGGACGGTGTTGGTCAGTCTCAAGGTGAGCAAGAGCTCGTGGGTGTCGGTAGCCCAGAGCCGTAGCGTGCGATCGGCGCTCGCGCTCGCGATACGGCGATCGTCTCGGCTGATGGTGACCGCCTGCACGGCGGCGTCGTGGCCGCTGAGCATGGCTAGCTGTCGTCCTGATCGCACGTCCCAAATTCGAACAACGCCGTCGTCGCCGCCGGAGACCACACGGCTTCCGTCGGACGTGAACGCAACCGCCGAAGCGGGCGAGGCCATCTTCGTCGTCATCGTGGGTGAGCGTCCGGCACCGCCCGCGGGCCGCACGAGCAGCCCGCCTCCGGTCGGCAGACTCCCGAATCCGGCCGCGATCAAGGAACCGTCACCAGACAGTGAGATCGAGCGCGGCTCGCCTTCACCCGACCAATGATGCAGCTCGTGCGCTGCATCGGTGTCCCAGACCCAAACGCCACTGGGTGCCGCAGTCGCCGCGCGCGCACCATTACCGCTAATCGCCACCGATCCGACGATGCCCTGTTGACCCGCCAGCCGGGCCACGGTTCGTAACGTTCGGGTGTCGAGTATCAGCGCCGACACGTTGGGTTGTGGACGATTGCGGGTTGCCTGGTTGATCAGGCCGACGACGATTCGGCTTCCATCCGCGCTGACCGCGAGAGACGCCACTTCCCCGGGAAGCGTTGCCTGCCGCGCAACCGTTCCCGATCGCAAATCCCAAATCCGTACGATGTCGTCGTTGTGGCCTGACACGATGGCGGTTCCGTTATCGACAAAGGCTACACCCCGGACCGGGCGACGGGTTTCTGCCACGGCCGCGAGCGGCGCGCTCGCATCCCACAGTCGAATGGTTCCGTCCAGCGAGCTGGAGGCGATGACACGATCGTCTGGGCTGAAGGCAGCCGCCGTGACAACGCCCTCGTGCCCGTGCAAGGTGAACAACTCGAGCATGCGTGTGGTGTCCCACACACGCACGGTCCGGTCCTCCGAGGCGGACACAAGACGTCCGCCATCATGGTCGAAGGACAAGGAGGATGTTGGCGCATTGTGGCCCCGCAGAACCTCGGACACGGGCTTCGCATCTCGCCACAGCCGAATGGTCCCCCGATCGTCGAAACCGGCGGCAATCAGCGCCCCCGCCTGGGCGACGGCCAGAGTGGTGACAGGCGTCGGCTGGGCTTCGAGGACTGTGGTGGCGCGACCCGACTGGAGGTCCCAGATGCGGACGGTTGCGTCGTATGAGCTGGATACGAGCCGACTGGAATCGGCAGTGAAAACTGCGCGTGAGATGAAATCGCTGTGCCCGGCGAGGGACGCAATCGGTTGGCCAGTCGCAACGTCCCACACGTGCATGACGTTGTCCCACGTCCAGATCGCGGCGCGCGATCCTTCGTCATTCAAGACGCCCATGACCGCTACCGGATAACTGACTGTCGCGACTACTGCCCGTCTGGGGCTGGTGTCGACGATCGTAGCATTCCGCCGCGACGCAATGGCGGGGTTGAGGCCGATTGTGCTCACATCCGAATGGCGGCCTCTCCAGACACCGACCGAAGCCAGCGTCAACGTCGCGATGCGCTGTCCGGACCGCGCGTCGATCACGAATACACGGTTTCTGTCCTGGTCGGTTAGGGTCGGGTTGTCGACTCGCAATTCGACCGTCGAACCGGATGCGGGTTCGGCCTCCGTCACCAACAACCGAGCCGATGGGCGTGCACCGTACCACCGGCTCACGAGCAGCCGGCGTCCGTCGCCACTCATTGCCAGGATCGACGTATTCGCGTCGAGGTGCATCGAGGCCGCACGTGGCGACGCCTTCATGGCGCCGAGTGCGCTGAATTCCGCGAGGGCATCCCGGTTCAACGGGGAGCCGGACCGCGTGCCGATCGCCATCATGCGATCCTGAACGAAGCTGACGGCGTCAACCGCCGCGACCGGCCGCGTCGTATCACTCGAGGCTGGAGCCAGGAGCGTCAAGACGCTCGCATCCGTCGCGTGCTGAAGGTATCCCCATTCCCACCCACGCAGGCGCACCGGCGCGAGCTCGAGTAGTCGGCGCGCTTCTCGAACTTCGCCAGCGGCCAGGCTCAGATCGGCGGCCAAGATGTCGGTCGTGTACGCCCGACGTTCAGCCTCGTCCCGTTGTCGCTCGGCTTCGGATCGGGCTAGGTCCGCAGCGCCTGCCTGCGACTCGGCGAGGGCGCGCTGCCGATTGGCCTCGACGCTCGCGGCATCGGCGAGCCCGCGCTGTTGGGTTGTGGCTTCCCGTGCCTGATCGGCCTGCACGCGCCGCGTCTCGGCTTCGCGGCGCGCCGCTTCGGCGCCCAGATACAGGAACGTGCTGACGATCGCAGTCGCGACGAGTAACAGCACGAAGAGCGACGCACCCGCAACGGCCATCCTGTATTTGCGAACGAACTTCTGCGCGCGATACACGGCGCTCGGCGGTCCTGCCACCACTGGGTCGTTGCGAAGATGACGCGCGATATCGGCCGACAACTCAGAGGCTGACGCATACCGCCGCGCAGGGTCTTTCTCCAGAGCCTTCAGAACGATCCAGTCGAGGTCGCCACGCAACTGCCTCTGAAGCGCAGACACGTGCGTCCGGCGAGATCTCGCCAGCTCAGCGTTCGCGTCGAGCGTTCGAATCCGAGTGCTCGGCTTTGGCGCTTCGACCTCTCGGATGATGCGGCGCATCTCGTCGTAGCCTGCGCGTCGGAACGTCGCTGTCTGGAACGGCAGCGTACCAACGAGCAGCTCGAAGAGAATTAAACCGAGCGAGTAGATGTCGGTCTGCGTGTCGATGCTCACGGCCCCAAGTGACGCCTGTTCCGGGCTCATGTACTCGGGCGTTCCGATCATCCGACCCGGTTCCGTGAGCAGCGTACGCACGAGCACGTCCTGCTCGGTCGCCCTTGCGACACCGAAGTCGATCACTTTGGCCACCGGCTGACCGTCCTGCAGGGTGACGAGCACATTCGATGGTTTCAGGTCACGGTGGATGATGCCCCGCTGGTGGGCGTGCTGAACCGCGCCGCAGACCTGCTGCACCAGACGAAGGCGCGCATCGATCGACAGCCGATGCTGGTCGCAGAACTCCGTGATCGGCAGTCCCGGTACGTAATCCATGGCGAAGTAAGGCCTGCCGTCGGCGCTGACTCCGGCATCGAGCACGCGCGCGATGTGGGGATGGTCCATCCGCGCCAAGGTCTGGCGCTCTGCGTCGAAGCGCGCAATCACCTCGCGCGTGTCCATTCCGACCTTGATGACTTTGAGCGCGACGCGTCGTTGAATGGGATGTTCCTGCTCGGCGAGATGCACGATCCCCATGCCCCCCTCGCCGAGCGTGCGCGTGAGGCGATAGGGTCCAATCCGGGCGCCGGCCACCTCGCCTGAATCAACGGCGAGCGCCATGTCGAGCAGACAGGCCGCACAGAAGGAGCCAGACGCGGTGCCGGGGGTCATTGCCGACCCGCACTCCCGGCAGCGAAGATCGCTGGACATCTCGGTCACCCCCCATTTAGCAGGGATGCGGCGAAGGGTACCGTCGTTTGGGGCCGGAGCGGTAGTGTTATGCTGCGCCCATATCTAGCCCCACGACAAGGACATGCGAGATTTCGGTTCCTCACCAGGCCCCAGTAGCCGTTTCGCGACCACCCAATGGAGCGTCGTGCTCGCGGCCGGATTGGAGACCGACGCCGGGTCGAAGGATGCGCTGGCGACGCTCTGCGAGTCGTACTGGTATCCCGTCTACGGGTTCATTCGGCGGCAGGGTTGTTCCCCCGACGAGGCCGCCGACCTCACGCAAGGCTTCTTCACGCGAGTGCTGGAAAAGTCCTACCTCCGTGACGTCGCCCCGCAGCGAGGTCGTTTTCGGTCGTTCCTCCTGGCATGCTTGCGGCATTTCCTGTCCAACGAACGAGACCGCGCACGAACGCTGAAACGCGGTGGCGGCGTCGCGATGGTACAGCTCGAGTACGAGAGGGCTGAAGGGCGCTATCTCTTCGAGCCGCGTGACGACCTCACGCCAGACAAGATCTTCGACCGGCGGTGGGCCGAGACGTTGCTCGACCGCACACTCGCGCGACTGCGCGACGAGCACATCGAGAAGGGGAAGCGCGTGCTCTTCGACCAGTTGAAAGGGCTACTGACCGGCGACTCTGACATTGCGTCGTACAGCACGCTCGCCGAGACACTCGGAATAAGCGTGGGGGCGACCAAGGTCGCCATCCATCGACTGCGGCGCCGTTTTCGCGATCTCCTTGTCGAGGAAGTCGCCGCGACCGTCGCCGATTCGGGCGACGTCGAGGACGAGATGGGGCATCTGCTTCGGGCTGTTCGCTAGGTCTTCGATGGACCGGTGGTCGCGACGTGTTCTCATCCTGTTCGTGCTCATCGTGCGGGTGGAACACATCGCGAGCGCCCAGTCGGTTTCTGCGACGCTGTCGGGGACGGTTTCCGACGAACAAGGGCACGTAGTACCTGGCGCATCGATTACAGCGCGGAACGTCGAAACCGGCCAGGTGCGTAAGACGGCATCCGACGATGCGGGGCGGTACCGTCTGATTGGCCTGCCTCCAGGGTTGCACCGGCTCGACGTCGAGTTCGGCGGGTTCGAGCCACAGCACGTGGACGTCACGCTCGTGCTCGATGGCGACGCCACCCTCGACGTCACGTTTCGTCCGGCGGCGCTGCGCGAGACCGTGGTCGTTTCGAGCGGGCCTACTTTGGTCGAAACCGTGAGGACCATCCTCGGGCGCTCGATCCTGTCGGCCGAGCTCGATGCGCTCCCCGTGCCCGGACGCGTTGTCACGAGTCTCGCAACCATGACACCCGGGGTGCTCACCAACCTCGCGGGCAACGCAACGGCCAGCACGTCCATTGTCGCTTCGGGCCAGACTGGCCGCGGGAACACGTTCTTGCTCGACGGGCTCAGCCTCGACGACACGTTTCAAGGAATAGTGCGAGGCGGCCCTCCACTTGATGCCGTTCGCGAGTATGTCGTGATGACGAACGGCTTCACGGCTGAATACGGACAGGCGTCCGGCGCGATCGTCAGCGTGCTGACACGTTCGGGATCGAATCGGCTCGCCGGCCGCACCTCCTACTATCACCGCGACGACCGATGGGACGCGCGGCCCGCCACGGCGCGTCTTCTGCCGTCGTCATCGAACGAAGCTCGTTTCGAGCAGAAAGCGCTGAGCGGTTCGGTCGGCGGCCCACTCGTCCCCGATCGCACGTTTTTCTTCGGAGCGGTAGAGGCGACCGACATGGATACTGGCTATCTCATCACGACGCCGGGCCTCACCGTGCATCGGCCCGGCGAGCCACCGAGCGTTCCAATGAGCCGACGCCGCTGGCAAGTCTTCGGCCGCGCCGACGCCAACCGAACAAACGAGAGCGTCACCCTGCGCTACCGGCTCGACGACACGTGGGCCCCGGGAACATTCGTCAACGTCAACTCCGGCAAGAACACACCGGAGGCACGCTACGATTCCCTTCTCAGAAATCAGGATGTCGGCGCTAGTCACACGCGTGCGTGGGGCCGTGGCATGAACGAGCTGCGATTCCTGGCGGCCCGGCATGATTTCCGTTTCGACCCCGGCACGTACTGCGAAGGAGTGTGCCCTGACTTCGTAGAGGATCACCCCGGGATCACTCTCGGTAGAAACTTCCTGCAGAGCCGTGGGTCGCGCATACAGTGGCAGGTTAGTGACGCCGTTACGTGGGTGCGGACAGGGCCCGAGGGGCAACACACCCTGTCAGCAGGCGGTGAGGCGAGGGCTGTTCGCTCCCGGTTCATCGGATCGGCGAACTCGCGCGGTACTTTCATTTTCAGAACCGATGCCCCATTTGACACGCGCGACGCGCGCACGTACCCGGTGTTCTATAGCCAGAACGTCGGCGATCCAGACGTGCGGCCGTCACACACGCTCGGCGCGATCTTTCTCCAGGATCGCTGGGCGACCACGACGCGGGTGACACTGAACCTTGGTGTTCGCTGGGACTACGACAGCCTGCGCGCGGTCTCGCGCGACCGGAACAACGTTGCGCCGAGGCTCGGGGTGGCGATCAGCCTGGACCGAGCACGACGCATCACGGCGCGCGCGAGCTACGGTCTCTACTACGATCAGGTTCCGCTCGCGGTCGTCCAGGAGTTCGAACAGGCGCAGCACGTCACGCAGTTGCTCGTCAGCAATCCGGGGTTCCCTGACTGGAGGGGCCCTAACCCGAACCGCCGGGATTCGGTGACCCTCGCTCCTCCCAGTATCAGACAACTTGGCGACCTGCAGACGCCGTACGCCACACAGGTAACGGCTGGTCTCGAGCGATCCATAGCAGGGTTCGGCTTGTCCATCGACGGTGTCTGGGCCGATGGAAGGAATCTGCTCCTCACTCACGACCGCAACGCGCCGGATGCAGCCGGGAGGCGGCCGGACTCCCGCTACCAGCTGGTCCGCATGGTCGAGTCACCCGGTCACTCCTGGTACAAAGGGCTCAACGTGGGTCTGTTGCGGCGGTCGGTGCGCGGACCCACGGTCTCGGCGGCGTACACGCTGTCCAGTGCCACGCGCGATACCGAAGACTTCGATTTCACACCCCAGGATCAAGACAACTTCGCCGACGAACGCGGACCGAGCTCGAGCGATGTCCGTCATCAATTCGTGGGCAGCGGCACCGTGGCTCTTCCGTTTCACGTGAGGGCTGGCCTGGTGTTCACCGCTCGCACGGCTGCGCCCTACACCATCACGACCGGCGAAGACGGGAACCGCGACGGCACCATCAACGATCGGCCTCCGGAAGTGAGGAGGAATCGCGAGCGGGGCTCCGGGCTTCTGCAGCTCAATGCTCGTCTCGCGAGATCGTTCCGGCTTGGTCGTCTGCGTCTGGAGGTCGTCGGCGAAGGCTTCAATCTCACGAACCGCGCCAACTGGACGGCTTACGACGGTGTTCAGGTCAGGTACGACATTCGGACGTCCCGTCGCCGCAGCCATCTCCCGTCAGATTCAGCTCGGTGTCCGTCTGGAGTTCTGAGCGAGCATGCGTTGGGGAAGCGCGTTTAGGTGAACAATTGGGTTGGACTGCTAAAATAGCGCTCTGCCGATGAACCCTGCCCTCCATCCTGTTGATGTCGTTCACGTTGGGGCCGATGCCGGGTCCGCGTCGCATGACGTCGTGGCAAACGAAGAGCCGCTCGAGATTCGTCTGGGAGAACAGCAGTTTGTCGTGCTCATGCGAACGCCGGGCTCGGATCGACAACTGGCGACCGGCTTCCTGCTTTCGGAGCAGATCGTCCGCCGACCCGAAGACGTCTCGATGATGCGGTAATAGGGACGGGGATCGGGACTCGGGGTTCTTGACTCGGGACTCGGGGGTCGGGGCTCGGGACTCGTCGGATCCCGGTGCCCGAGTCCCGGATCCCGATTCGAGCAACGTGCTGAACGTGTGGCTGGCGGGCGACGCCGCGTCGCGAGCCGCCGCGGCGCTCGCTGGACGAAGGCACGTGACGGCGAATTCGGCGTGCGGCGTATGCGGACGTCGATCCATTGATGACTTGATGGAGGGTTCTCATCGCGTCGAAAGCAACATGACCGTGACGCGGACGGCGATCGCCTGCCTTCCCGACCGGCTTCGCGCCTCGCAGAAGACATTTGATGAAACTGGAGGTCTCCACGCAGCCGGTTTGTTCGACACCGTCGGCAATCTGATCGCAATGGCCGAAGACGTCGGGCGGCACAATGCGGTCGACAAAGTGATGGGGGCTGAGCTCATGAAGGGCCACCTGCCGCTGGCGGACCGGATTCTCTTCGTGAGCGGGCGAACGTCGTTCGAGATCGTGCAAAAAGCCGTCGTGGCGGGCGTGCCGATCGTAGCGTCGGTGTCTGCGCCGTCGAGCTTGGCGATCGAGTTGGCGGGCCAAGCCAACGTGACGCTGCTCGGCTTCGTGCGCGGGAGGACGTTCAATATCTATACGGGTGCGCAACGGATCGCGCTGCGCGCGGCCGGTCGCCCGCTACTGCCGCACGAGTGAGGGGACGGTGCTCTCCAGGATGCTGCCGCCGCCGAAGCTCGATCGCTCGGGCTTGTCGCCGCCGCTGATGACCTTCACGGCGCAGTACTTGAACTCCGGAATCTTGCCGAACGGATCGAGCGCGGGGTTGGTCAGCATGTTCGCCGCCGCCTCGTAATAGCAGAACGGCACGAAGACCGCGCCTCTCGGCATCCCATCGTCGGCCCGGGCGTAGAGCGAGATGCTACCCCGGCGCGAGGCGATGGTCAGCGTGCCGCCGGGCTCGATGCCGAGGCCGGCAAGATCGAGCGGATGGACAGACGCGACCGGTTCGGGCTCGATGTAGTCGAGGTTCGACGCGCGGCGCGTCATTGAGCCGGTGTGCCAGTGTTCGAGCTGGCGGCCGGTGATGAGCACCATCGGGTACCGGCATCTGGGCGCTCGTCGGCCGAGATCAGGTCGGCCGGTACGAGCCGGCCGCGACCGGTCGCGGTCGGGAAGTTGTCGATGAAGACGACCGAATCGCCAGGATCGCCTTCCTTGACGCAGGGATATGTTACCGACGAGTGCGCCTCGAGCCGCTCCCAGGTGATGCCGGCGATCGAGTCCATGCAGGTCCGCATCTCGTCGAACACTTCGCGTGGATGCTGGTAGCGCCAGTCCAGGCCCATGCGGCGGCCCAGTTCGGTGAGCAACCAGAAATCCTCGCGCGCGTCCCCCGGCGGTTCGATCGCCTTGCGGCCGAGCTGGACCATGCGGTCTGTGTTGGTGACCGTGCCGACCTTCTCGGGCCACGCCGTTGCGGCCAGCACCACGTCGGCGAGGTAGGCCGTCTCGGTGAGGAAGATGTCCTGGACGACCAGATGGTCGAGCGCGGCGAGCGCTTCGCGCGCGTGATCGACGTCGGGGTCCGACATCGCCGGGTTCTCGCCCATCACGTACATGCCGCGGATGTCGCCCTTCTTCGCCGCGTTCATGATCTCGACGACGGTCAGGCCAGGCTCCGGGTCGAGCGGCATTTGCCACAGCTTCTCGAAGCGCTGGCGCGCCGCCGGCGTGTTGACGCGCTGATAGTCCGGGTAGAACATCGGAATGAGGCCCGAGTCGGACGCGCCCTGCACGTTGTTCTGGCCGCGCAGCGGGTGGAGTCCCGAGCCCGGTTTGCCGATCTGCCCGGTCGACAGCGCCAGCGCGATCAGACAGCGCGCGTTGTCGGTGCCATGGATGTGCTGCGAGATGCCCATGCCCCACAGGATGATCGACGCCTTCGACGTCGCGTAGAGCCGCGCGACCTCGCGGATCGTTTGCGCGTCGATGCCGCAGATCGGCGCCATCGTCTCGGGCGAGAACTTCTTCACGTTCGCCGCGAGCTCGTCGTAGCCCGACGTGCGATCGCGGATGAAATCCCTGTCCACCAGGTCTTCCTCGACGATGACGTGGAGCATCGCGTTGAGGAGCGCGACGTCGGTATCGGCGTTGAACTGCAGATCGTAGGTGGCGTGGCGGGCCAGGTCGCCGCGCCGTGGGTCGGCGACGATCAGCTTCGAGCCGGCCTTCGCTGCGTTCTTGATGAACGTCGCGGCCACTGGATGGTTGACCGTCGGGTTCGCGCCGATGACGAAAATCACTTCGGCGTTGGCGACGTCGCGTACCTGGTTCGACACCGCGCCGGAGTTGATGCCTTCCATCAGCGCCGCCACGCTCGAGGCGTGACAGAGCCGCGTGCAGTGGTCGACGTTGTTCGACCCGAACCCGGTGCGCACGAGCTTCTGGAAGAGATAGGCCTCTTCGTTGGTGCCCTTGGCCGAGCCGAAGCCGGCGAGCGCGCGCTTGCCGTAGGTGTCGCGCACGGTGCGCAGCCCCTTGGCCGCTGCGTCGAGCGCTTCCTCCCACGTTGCTTCGCGGAACACCTCGGACCACTTCTCCGGATCGACGACGAAGTCCTTGTGCTTGGGTACGCCCGGCTTGCGTATGAGCGGTTTGGTCAGGCGGTGCTTGTGCTGCACGTAGTCGAACCCGTAACGGCCCTTGACGCACAGGCGGCTCGAGTTCGCCGGACCGTTCTTGCCCTGGACGTAGAGGATTTTGTTGTCCTTGACGTTGTAAGTGAGCTGGCAGCCGACGCCGCAATACGGGCACACCGAGTCGACCGTCTTCTCGGGGACGACCTTGGCGACCTCGCGCGCGGGCATCAGCGCGCCGGTCGGACAGGCCTGGACGCACTCGCCACAGGCCACGCAGGTCGAGTCGCCCATCGGGTCGTCGAGATCGAACACGATCTTCGAGTGACCGCCGCGGAAGGCGTAGCCGATGACGTCGTTGACCTGTTCTTCACGGCAGGCACGCACGCATCGGTTGCACTGGATGCAGGCGTCGAGGTTGACGGCAATCGCGGGATGCGAGATGTCCTGCAGCGGCTGGTGCCTGGCGGCGAAGCGCGGCTTGCCGATGTTCAGCTTCTTCGCCCAGAGATCGAGCTCGGAGTTGAGCGTGTAGGACGTTTCCGGGACATCCGACAGCAGCAGCTCGATCGACATCTTCTGGCTGGTGACGGCGCGCGGGCTGTCGGTCGTCACCTCCATGCCGTCCTTTGGATAGCGGCAGCACGACGGCGCCAGCACGCGTTCGCCCTTGATCTCGACCATGCACGTCCGGCAGTTGCCGTCCGGCCGCATCCCCTCCATGTAGCAGAGGCGCGGCAGCTCGACGCCGTGGTCCTGCGCCGCTTCGAGGATCGTCTGGTCGGCGCGGCCGACCACCGTCTTTCCATTCAGGGTGAACGTGACCAGCGTGGACGAGGCGTTCTTCTGATGCATCGCGACTTCGCTACTTCACTTCCGACGGGAAATATTTCAGGACTGACAGCACCGGGTTCGGCGCCGCCTGGCCGAGGCCGCAGATCGAGGCGTCCATCATCGCCTGCGACAGTTCCTGCAGCAGCGGCGTGTCCCAGTTGCGCTGTTGCATCAGTTGCAGCGCCTTCTCCGTGCCGACGCGGCACGGCGTGCACTGGCCGCACGATTCGTCGGCGAAGAACTTCATGACGTTCCTGGCGGCGCGGGTCGCGGTGTCCTGGTCCGACAAGATGACGACCGCAGCCGAGCCGATGAAGCAGCCGTAGTCGTTGAGCGTGTCGAAGTCGAGCGGGACATCAGCCAAGGACGCCGGCAGGATTCCACCGGAGGCGCCGCCGGGCAGATACGCGTAGAGCGTGTGGCCGTCGAGCATGCCGCCGCCATACTCGTCGATGAGCTCTCTTGCCGTGATGCCGGCCGGTGCGAGGTGCACGCCCGGCTTCTTCACGCGGCCGCTCAACGAGAACGAGCGCAGGCCCTTGCGGCCGTGCCGGCCATGACTGGCGAACCAGGCCGGCCCCTTCTCGAGGATGTCGCGCACCCAATGCAGCGTCTCCATGTTGTGCTCGAGCGTGGGACGCCCGAACAGACCAACCTGGGCCACATACGGTGGACGCAGCCGCGGCTCGCCGCGCCTGCCTTCGATCGACTCGATCATCGCGGATTCTTCGCCGCAGATGTAGGCGCCGGCGCCGCGCCGCAGGTGAATCGGCGGCAGCGGACACGGCGGATTCGCCTGCAGCGCCTCGATCTCACGTTCCAGAATCGCCCGGCAACCGTGGTACTCGTCGCGCAGATAGATGTAGATCTCGGAGATACCCACCGCCCACGACGCGATCAGGGCGCCTTCGAGAAAGCGATGCGGGTCGCGCTCGAGGTAATAGCGGTCCTTGAAGGTGCCCGGCTCTCCCTCGTCGATGTTAATGGCCATCAGACGCGGCGCCGGCTCCGCCACGACGAGCTTCCATTTGCGCCCGACGGGAAAGCCGGCGCCGCCGAGACCGCGCAAGCCCGAGTCGCTCATGGCCGCCACGACGTCTTCAATCGCGAACATCGCCGCGCCGGCTTTCTTCCCGCCGGTGATGCACGCCGCGGCCAGGTCGTATCCGCCTGCCGCGCAGTAGGCGGCATAGTCGACATGGCCCGGGGTCACGACGTCGAGGTGGGGGTGCCTGCCGGACTCGTCGAGCCTCGGGTGAGTCACGTGGCCGGCCTGAACGATCCCCGCGACCTTGTCAGCGGTCGCGTGTGGAATCGGATTCTGTCCGACCACCGCGACGGGCGCCGTCTCGCACCGTCCGACGCACGGGGCACGCAGCACGCGAATGCCCGGTCCGAGCAGGGCCGGGAGCTTCTCGAGCAGATCGTCGGACCCTGCCAGCTCGCACGCGATCGAGTCGCACACCCGCACCGTGATCGCGGGCGTCGCCGTCTCGCCCTGTTTCACCACATCGAAGTGGTGGTAGAACGTCGCGACCTCGTACACCTCAGCCATCGCCATCTTCATCTCGGCGGCAAGCGCGACGAGATGCGCCGCCGAGAGATGGCCGAATCGGTCCTGGATCTTGTGCAGGTGCTCGATCAGCAGGTCGCGCCGCCGCGGCTCGTCACCAAGGAGCGCGAGGACATCGGCGCGCGCGCCAGGCTCGACACGGCGGCCCTTGGGCGTTGACTTGACGCGGGAGCGCTTGCCGCCTGGAGAGCCTTTGACGGCGGCGCCAGACTCGGGCGGAAAAGTGCGCGTGCTCATCAGGAGGTTGGGAAGTTGGGCTAACAGCCTATGCTACCATTTCGATGGTCCGCGATCAGATCATCAGTTCATCCATGCACGTCGAATTCTTCGGCATTCCACGCGAACGCGCCGGTCTCTCCGAAGTCGAGATCGAGGCCAGGACGCTCGGGCAGCTGCTGGGGATGCTGAGCGAGCGCTTTCCTTCGTTCGCCGATCTCATGACCGCCCGCGGGCTGCACCCCTCGCTTGCGGCCAATCTCAACGGCGAGCTCTTCGTCAGCGATCTGGCGACCGCACTCGCCGCCGACGACCATCTGCTGATTCTCTCCGCCGACGTCGGCGGCTGAGTGATGTTCGGTTATCACGGCCGCTACCTCCGCATCGACGTCACCACGCCAGGTGCCTCGGTCGCGCGTGTCCCGCTCGGCGAGGACGTCCTCCGGCAGTTTCTCGGCGGCAGCGGCCTCGGCGCGCGGCTGCTGCTCGATGAAGGCGGCGCGACTGGAGACCCGCTCGCGCCGGCCGCCCCGCTCATCTTCGCGTTCAGCCCCCTCGTCGGTAGCCCGCTCACCACCTCCGCCAAGTTTGCCGTCGTCAGCAAGAGTCCGCTGACCAATCGCTTCAACGATTCACTGGCCAGCAGCGGTTTCGCGGTGGCAGGCAAGCGCACTGGCGCCGATGCGATCGTCATCGTCGGCCGGGCGGCCGAGTTGTCGGTCCTGGTCATCGACGATGGTGCAGTACGCCTCGAGCCGGCCGGCGACGTTCGTGGCGAGACGTGCGAGGCAACGGAGTCGACGCTGCGCGCGCGGCTGGGCGCCGACTATCGCATCGCGTCGATCGGTCCTGGCGGCGAGCGTGCCGTCCGGTTCGCAACAATCTCGCACGATGGACGTCATGCCGGCCGCGGCGGCAGCGGTGCCGTCCTGGGCAGCAAAAACATCAAGGCGATTGCCGTCAGAGGGAGCCGGCGCGTTGAATGGGCGCATCCGCGGGAACTGACCGAACTCAGCCGCGACCTATCTCAGCGATCGTTCGGCCCGGCCACCGCGAAGTACCGTGAGCTCGGGACCGCGACGAACATGCTGACGTTCAACCGCTTCGGGACATTGCCGACGCGGAATTTTCAGCAGGGCACGTTCGAACAGGCCGCCAACCTGTCGCCCGACGAAATGAGCGTGGCGCACTCGAAAACGCGGTCGAGCTGCGTGGCCTGCACGATCGGCTGCGAACACATCTACGACACGGGGCACGGCGGCGTGCGCGTTGAATACGAGAGCCTGTTTGCGCTCGGCTCGCTTTGCGGCGTGGGCGACGCCGATGCCGTGCTCGCCGCGTCGAAGCGCTGCGACGAGCTCGGCATCGACACGATCAGCACCGGCGGCACGATCGCGTTCGCGATGGAGTGCGCCGAGCGTGGCTGGCTCGACGCGCCCTGGCTGCGGTTCGGGCGCGCCGATGCGGTGCTGCGGGCGATCGAGCTGATCGGACGGCGCGAAGGTCTCGGCGATCTGCTGGCCGAGGGCAGCCGGCGCGCCGCGGAGGCAATCGGTCACGGCAGCATCGCCTTCGCGCCGCAGGTCAAAGGCCTTGAGATCCCGGGCTACGAGCCGCGCGGCCTGCAGACGATGGCCCTCGGATTTGCAGTGGGCGCACGCGGAGCCGACCATAACCGCAGCGGTGCCTACGAGGTGGACTTCTCGGAGAAGGTCGACCGGCGCGACGCGACGCTCGACTCGGTGCATCACGCCATCGAGACCGAGGACAAGGCCGCGCTGATGGACTCGCTGATCCTCTGCAAGTTCCTGCGCGGGGTGTTCGTGGACTTCCAGGCCGAGGCCGCGGACATGCTCCGGCGCGTGACCGGCTGGGACGTCAGCGCGGACGAACTGCGCGAGACGGCGCGGCGAATCGTGTCGGCCAAGCGTCAGGTCAATCTGCTCTCCGGCTGGACGCCCGAGGAAGACACGCTGCCAGACCGCTTTCTCGACACGCCGCTCCCTGGCGATCCCTCGGCCTCATTGAGCCGAGTTCGCCTCGACGAGCTCGTCGCCGAATACCATCGTCAGCGCGGCTGGACCAGCGAAAGCGCCTCGAGGTAGTCCGCGCGCGTATTCAGGTTGCGCAGCGTCAGCAGATCCGGATCCACGGCAGTCATCTCGGCTGGCTGCACCTTGCGCGTGCGCATCGCATCGAACAGGAAGACGGGCCGAAGACGATCGTGTGCCAGCAGGTCCTCGACCTGTGGAAGGATCCCTGACCGATAGACCGCGGACAGCGGATGCGGAAAGCCGTCGATCTCCATGACGGCGATGTCGTAACCCTCGGCGAGCTCGAACATCCGCGTGGCGAAGCCAGGCACGAACAGGGGAACGTCGCAACTCGTGACATAGGCGGCGGCAACGTCCTCAGGCAGCGCCTTCAGGCCGGCGCGTAATCCTTCGAGCGGACCGCGGCCGTCGCGCTCATCGCGCGTCACGATGACGCCCGACGGGAGCTCGGGTAGTTGCTGATCGGCCGCCGCCACAACGACCATCGGCGCGACCACGGTCCCAAGTAGGCGGACGACACGTTGCAGCATCGTTTCGGGCCCGAAAGGGAGCATCGCCTTCGACGTGCCCATGCGCGTCGATTTGCCGCCGCAGAGCACGATGCCGCCGTTCATGACGACGTGTCCGGCATCAGCCGGATGCTCATGCCCCGGCGCTCGAGCTCCTTCTCCGTCGACGACTCCCGCAGCAGTGCCGTGAACGCCGCAACGCCCGCGCGCCCCATTCTGGCCTTCGGCACGATGAAGTCGTACTGCTCGTGCTGCACCGGCAGGAAGCCAAGGCCGGCGCGGCGTGCGATCGTGTCGAGCGTGAGGCCCCAGTCAGCGCGGCCCTGCACCACGGCGGCGGCGACAGCGTTGTGGTTGCGCGGTTGCACCGCATAGCCGGGGGGCTTCGCGCCCATGAGCAGCCGGTCGATCAGCGCTCTGGTCCCGCTCCCCTTGTTGCGATTGACCATCACGCACGTCGGGTCAGCGACCGCCGCGGCGATCGACGCCCCGGCGTCGCGGCCGTCGAAGCGCGCGTCGCCGTGGCGGAAGACGATGCCCTGAAGCCGGCCATAGCCCGGCACGAGATCGAGCGCGGGCGTCAGGAACGGCCGGTTGTATTCACCGGTTGTCACGTCGAGCAGGTGCATGCCGGCGATGTCGCACTCGCCGCGCTTCGCCGCGGCGAGCCCAGCGGTGCTGCCGACGGCGAGAAACTTCGAGCGGACACCACGGCGTTGCAACTCGCCCAGCAGGTAGTCGAGACCGATACAGTGGCTCCCGATGACGACAAGATCGGCCAGCTGGAGCGCCCGCCCGAGCAACTGCACGTCGATGAGCGCGCCCGCCTCGACGATCTCCTGGTGCCGGTCGATCGTGGCAAAGCCGTCGGCACGGCTGAAGGTCGTCACGCTGCCCGATCCCTGACCCATCGGATACGCGGCCAGCGCAGTCCCCTCGCCGTCGTCGTCCCTGGTCTCGACCAGTCCGACAAGGAGGTACTCGGTCCGTCCGATCTCGCTGTTCACCTTCACAGCAAGCCGCGCCGGCACGACGGGTCTCGCGTCGGCGCCGCGGCCTGCCAGCAGGCGCAGCACCGGCGCCACGAACTCGTGGAAGGTGAAGATGGCCGACGTCGGAAAGCCAGGCAGGACGACAACGGGACGCTGGCCCGTCGCGGCGAGGCAGATCGGCTTGCCGGGCTTGAGCGCCACGCCGTGCGCCACGATCCCCGGGTCCGCGAGCTCCGCGACGACGCGATAGGAGACGTCGCCCGCGCCTTTACTGGTGCCGCCGGAAAGCAGCACGACGTCGGCACCGGTCAGTGCCTCACGCAAGGCTGCCCTCAGCGCCTCGACGTCGTCCGGGATGATGCCGAGACGGAGGGGCTCGCATCCGAGTTCGCGTACCGCGTCCGCGAGCACCTGGGCGTTAGAGTCGTAGACACGGGCGGGCTGCATCGGCCGGCCGGGCGGGATGATCTCATCGCCGGTCGAGAGAATGGCGACGATCGGCTTGCGCCAGACATCGACCGTGGCGACGCCGATTGCCGCGAGCACGCCTGTATCGCGGCTCGTGAGCAGCTGACCAGGTCGAAGCACGGTTTCGCCGGCGGTGATGTCGGTGCCCGCGAACGAAATGCCGCTGCCGGCTGTGATCGCCCGCCCAATGCGCAGCTCGTAGCCGCGCACGTCGGTGTGCTCGACCATGACTACCGCGTCCGCTCCGCGGGGTACCATCCCGCCCGTGGCAATCACCACGGCGTGACCGGCGCGGAGGATGGTCGTCGGGACCACGCCGGTGTGAATCGTTTCGTCGGCGAGGTGCACACGGCGAGGGGCTTCCTCGGATGCGCCGAACGTGTCTTCGGCAACGACGGCGTAACCATCGACGTTCGCCCGATCGAACGACGGGACGTCGACGGGCGAGACGACGTCAGCGGCCAGCACCCGGCCCAGCGCCCGGTCGAGCGAGACGCGCTCGATTGCTCGCGGCGTCAGGTCGAGTGCGGCGCGGAAGCGGCGCTCGGCTTCGTCGCGGTCGAGCACCTGGAGGAACTGCTCCTGCTCACGCATAGCGCCACACCTCGACCTCGGCACCCGCGGCGAAGCCTTCGCTGTCGTCGCCGACGATGACGAAGCCGTCGGCCCGGGTCGTCGACGACAGCACCGACGCGCCGCCGACCGACAACGGGTCGACCAGACCATCCGCGATTTGGACTCGAGCGTAGTCGAGGCGGCCGATCGGAGAACTGATCTTTCGCTGCAGCGTTCCGCGCACGGAGCGGTACGGCCACGTCCGCGGCCGGCCGCCGAGCGCCCGAATCGCCCGGCCGGCGAAGAAATCGTACGCGCACAGGCTCGACACCGGATTGCCCGGGAGCAGGAAAACCAGCCTGGTGCCGAGGCGGCCAAGGCCGGTGGGGCTGCTCGGGCGCATCGCGATGCCGTGAACGGCGAGCTCGCCGTGCCTGGCGACTAGCATCGGCGCCACGTCCTCGATGCCGACGCTCGATCCGCCGGAGACGATCACCACCTCCGCCTCGGCGTGGAGCGCCTCGAGGATTGCGTCGTGCTCATCGGGAACGAGGCCCGGAAAGTCGACGATGCCCCCGTCACGTTCGACCAGCGCGGCCAGCATGGGACCGTTCGCGTCGGCGATACGTACGTCCGACGGCCGGGTGCCCGACGGCAGGAGTTCATTGCCGGTGACGATCAGCCGGACGCGCGGCCGTCGCACGACCAGCGCGTTGCCCATGCCGATAGAGCTGAGCACGCCAAGATCCTGGGGTCGTAGCGAGCGGCCTGCCTCGAGGACGGTCGTACCCGAGACGATGTCTTCGCCGCGACGGCCCACATGCTTGCCTGGCGAGACGGAGGCGAGCGCACTGACTTCGTCTCGTGATCCCTCGGTTGCTACGAGCTCAGCCGGAAGCACGGCATCGCAGCCGGCGGGGATCGGCGCACCGGTCATGATGCGCACCGCCTGGCCGGTCGCGATCGTCCCGTCGAACGGCCGGCCCGGAAGGGCATCGCCGATCACCGTCAGCGGCAGCCGCATATAGGCCGATGCGCCGTCGGTGCTTTCCGCCACCACGGCATAGCCGTCCATCGTCGCGCGATCGAAGCCCGGTACGTCGACGCCGCTGATGACGGCCGCGGCGAGCACCCGGCCCGAGGCGCGGGCCAGCGGCACGCGCTCGGCGTCGAGCGTACTCAATTGCGCGTCGAGCCAGGACAAGGCCTGGGCCACGGTATGGCGGTGGGCGAACCCGCGCATGCGCACGTCCCGGTCCGCGCGGTGATCGCCGTTACGCATCGATCGTCGATGGTACTAGGATCGAGCTCATGGCGATCACAGATCAGAACGAGATCATCACGTCGCGTCCGCCGTTGCAAGCACGCGGCTCCGAATACGTAACTTGACTGTCAAAGATGTCTGGCCCGGCTTCAGCCGCCGTACTGCCAATGCAGTTAGAACGGTTGGTCGCCATGGCCAATCAGATGCGGATCAGATCGCGGACTCCTTCGGCTCTGAGCCCCGACAAGGCCGAGGCCGCCAACGCGGTCGCGAATCATCTCCGGCGGTTCTGGGAGCCCTGCATGCGGAAACAGATCATCGAGCACTGCCAGGCCACGGGGGCCGGGTTCAACGACATTGCCCGCGCGGCAGTCGGCGTTCTCTCCCAGCAGACCAAATAGGGCCGTAAGGCCCAAATCCTCAAGAGAAGCGAACGATTCTTGCTATCACCGGCTGGGTGATTGTAGTGATGCCGGTTTCCTACCGATAGAAACATGGAACCGGATTACTCACCGTTGCCATAGGCTGCATGAGAATTCTCTACGTTGGAAACGACCGCGAAGCGGCGCAATTTGCCGCCGGCGCCCTGCTGAAGGCGGGGCAGGATGTCACAGTTACATGGGCTGGACGCCTGTCCGACGCCATGCACTGGGTTCGCGACAACCAGGACTGCGCGTCGTTCATCGTTGAAGACCAAGTCCAGAATCAGAACTGCGCGTGGTTTGTCCGTCAGGTTCGCAACCTCGGGCTGACCGCGCCAATCGTCGTCGTTTGTTCGAAAGAGGCGGGCCCCCCGCTTGCTGCGCTGAAGGCAGGAGCCGACGACTACGTTGCCAACGAGTCGCTCCTCCAGGACTTGCCCGAAACGGTCGGCCGCGCGCTGCACCCGAAGCAGGCGAAGAGCGGGCCAGCAAAACAAATGCTGAGATTCCTTTATCTTGGCGATTCTGCGCTCGCGCGCGAATCGTTCAACAGTCCCCACTACTCGATCGAGCTCGTCGAGCCAGTTCGTGAACCGAGCGGTCAGTTTCAACCGATTGCCTCTGACCTTGCCAAGGCTGGGCAGCCTTCGCCTGTGGACGCAGTGTTCGTCGAGCACGGTCGTCCTGGTGTAGATGTCTTCGAGATTCTCAAAGACCTGGCCGCCCGTCAACTGCAGCTCCCGGTCATTCTGGTTGTCGAATGGGAAGAGGAGTTGATCCTCCCTGCTCTCAGACTGGGCGCCCTCGACTACGTCGTGAAGAGCAAGGAGTCCTTTCAGGCGCTGGCCCTCAGGCTCGACCGCGTGCTCGCCCACTCGACCTTGCTAAAGGAGCGGGCCGAGCTTCGCGCGTCGAATCGAGGAGGCGGCCGCCACCCACGGCGCGCTTCAACAGAAACTCGAGAGCGCAGAGATGGTCGTCCGCTCCGCGACGCAGCGGCATGCGGCAATGACCACAGCAGCTTCGGAGCTCCACGAGCGGCAAGCCCGATGTGAAACGGAGTTGGCGCGAGCAGGGGCAGCACGTGCGACGCTCGCTCAACAGTTGAACGACGCCACGCTGGCGCTCGAACTGGCCGAGTACGCCAGAACATCAGATGCCGCCACGGTCGATCGATTGACGCGCCGGGAAGCGGAGCTTGCCGCTAAAGTGGCCGAGGCGGACGCCACGCGGGAGACTCTCGACAGGCGGCTGGCCGACGCCCAAGCCGCCCTCCAGCTTTCCGAGCGACGCCAGGCCTCCGAACGTCAGGCCGCGCTGCAAGAGGCCTCGCAGCGCCAAGCTGAATACAAAACCCAGCTCGATCAGGAAATAGTGGCGCGCGGCGCGCTGCAACAAAAGCTGACGCATGCGGCGGCAGTCGTCCAGGTCGCCGCGCAACGCCATGCGTCGATGAAGGCGGCGGTTGCGGACCTCACCGAGCGGCAAAGGCAGTACGAGAGCCAGTTGACCCAAGCCGCGACGACTCGCGAGGCCCTCGAGGAACAGTTGCGCCACGCAGCCGTCACACTCGAACAGGCCCAGCAAGCCCGCGCTTCAGTGGACGCCACGCTCGCGGATATCACGGCCACGCGAGACAACCTTGAGCGCCGGCTGGCAGATGCCGAGTCCGCCATCCAGCTTTCCGAAGAGCGTGCGTCGGCCGCCCTGCGCGAGGCCTCGCAGCAGCGGGCCAATCTCGAGACTCGCCTCGATCAGGAAGTTCGGACACGCACGGCCCTCGAAGGAAGACTGCGCCAGGCGGAGGGTGTCGTCCGAGCCGCGGCCGAGAGGCACGCGTCGATGACGACAGCAGCCGAGGAACTCGCCAATCGCCACGCGCATTCCGAGGCGCAGTTGGCGGAGGCCACGGCGGCTCGAGACGGGATCGAGCAGCAGCTCAAGGGCGCCGCGATGGCGCTCGAACTTGCTGACCAGGCTCGCGCGTCAGACGCTGTCGAAGCCGCCGAACGACTCAGCCGTCGTGAAAGCGAGCTTGCGGCTCTGGCCGCTGAAACCACGGCAGTCCGAGAGACCCTCGAACGACGGCTGGACGATGCCGAAGCCGCCTTCCAGCGTTCTGAAGAGCACGCTTCGGCGGCGATGCGCGAGGCCTCACAGCAGCGCGCCAATCTCGAGGCTCGCCTCGACCAGGAAATCGGGGCTCGCACGAGCCTCGAAGGAAAGCTCCGCCAGGCAGAAGCGGTCGTTCGAGCCGCGGCCGAGCGGCACGCGTCGATGACGACGGCGGCCGAGGAACTCGCCAATCGCCTCGCGCAGTCCGAGGCACAGTTGGCGAAGGCCACAGCGGCTCGAGACAGAATCGAGCAGCAGTTCAACGGCGCCGCGATGGCGCTCGAACACGCCGAGCAAGCTCGCGCATCAGACGCTGTCGAAGCCGCCGAACGACTCAGCCGTCGCGAAGGCGAGCTTGCAGCCCTGGTCGCTGAAACCACCTCGATCCGAGAGACCCTCGAACGCCGGTTGGCCGACGCCGAGTCCGCCATGCTGCTTTCCGAAGAGCGTGCGTCGGTCTCTCTACGCGAGGCTACACAGCAGCGGGCCAATCTCGAGACTCGCCTCGACCAGGAAGTTGGGACACGCACGAACCTGGAGGCGAAGCTCCGGCAGGCCGAGGCGGTCGTTCGAGCCGCGGCCGAGCGGCAGACGTCGATGACCGTGGCGGCCGAGGAACTCGCCAAGCGCTACGCGCAGTTAGAGACGCAGTTGGCGCAGGCCACAGCGGACCGAAGCAGAATCGAGCAGCAATTCAACGGCGCGGCGATGGCGCTCGAACGCACCGAACACGCACGCGCATCGGAGGCTGCCGAAGCCGCCGGACGACTCAGCCGTCGCGAAGCCGAGCTCGCGGCTCTGATCGCCGAGACCACTGCGATCCGGGAGACGCTCGAACGGCAATTGGCCGACACCGAAGAAGCACTCCAGCAGGCGCAGGAACAGGCGACGGCCGATCGCGCGGCCTCGTTGCGCAACGCGTCGCAGCGACAGGCCGAATTCGATGCCCTGCTCGCACAAGAGATCGCGGCGCGCGACGCGGTTGAACGATCCTTGGAGCTCGCCGAAAACGAGCTACGGACTACGGCCGAACAACACGGGTCGGAGATGAGGACGGCGGCCGCGGAGCTCGCCAATCGTCGGGCGCAGTATGAGACCGAGCTCGCGCAAGTCATAGCAGTCCGGGACGTGTTCGAACGGCAGTTCAACGACGCCTCGACGGCACTCGACGCCACCGAACTGGCCCGCGCATCGGAAGCTGCGGAAGCTGACAAGCGACTCAGCCAGCGCGATGCCGAGTTCGCAACCGCGGTGGCCGAGACCGCCGCGATGCGGGCGACCCTCGAACGGCGCCTGGTAGAGGCCGACGCTGCCCTGCGGCAAGCCGAGCAGCGAATGTTACGCGATCGCCAGGCCGCCGCCCACGAAGCCTTGCAGCGGAAGTCCGAATTCGAAACGCGGCTCGAGCGGGAAATCGCGGCCCGCGAGACGGTTGAACAGAAGCTGATGCGCGCGGAAGCGCTGCTTCGAAACGAGGTCGCGCAGCACGCGTCGGAGATGACGACGGCGGCTGCGGAGCTCGCGACACGACAAGCGCAGTACGAGACAGAGCTAGCGCAACTCACTGAGGCGAGAGACACGTTCGAGCAGCGACTGGGCGACGCCATGATCGCCGCTGCACAGGCTCAGCAGGCCAGGGTGGCTGAAGTCGCGGAGATCACAGAACGATTCACGCGCCGCGAAGAACAGTTCGCTGCCACGATTACCGAGACCACGGCGGCTCGAGACGGCCTGGCCCGTGGATTGGCCGACGTTGAAGCCGTCCTCCTGCAAACGACGGAACGTGCGACGGCCGACCGGGCAGCTTCGTTGCGGAACGCCGAACAGCGCCAGGCCGAATTCGAGGCACGCCTCGGGCAAGAGATCACAGCCCGAAACACGTTTGAACGAAGCTTGATGCGCGAGGAGGCGGCGCTTCGGGACGCTGTGGAGCAACACGCTGTCGAGATGGCCACCGCGGCCTCTCAACTGGCGGAGCGCGAAGCGCAGCACGACGCGCAGCTGGCACAAGAGGTCGCCGCGCGCGAGGCACTCGAGCAGCAGTTGAGCGGCGTCACGGCGACGCTCGAACAGGTGCGGCAGGCCGCTATGTATGAAGCGGCGCAGAGACAGGCCGAGTTCCAGGCACGCCTCGACAAGGCGAGCGCGGAACGAGAATCACTCGAGCGCGACCTCGCGGACTTGCGCGTGGCGTCCGACACGGCTCAGCAGCGGTTTCTTGAAGAAGCGGCCTCCATCCGCCAGCGCGCCAGCGAGCACCAGGCACTTCTTCAGGAGCAGTCAGCTCGCGAGCGGGCCGATCGACAAGCCGTGCTCGCCGACATGCACGGGCGGGTTCGAGAGCTCGAGCTCAAGGGGGACACGCTTCGCCAGTCACTCGAGGCGAGCCATCAACAGATCCAGCGCTTGGAAGCCGTCCAGAGAGAGGAACGAGAGGGCTTCGAACGTGCGCGCATGACGAGTGACGCCGAACTTCAACGGTTGGCGGCCGAACACTCCAGGCTCGAAGCGCTCTTGAACGAACGCGAAGCGCAACTGAAGGAGCAGGCGAGGAGCCATGCGGCCTGGGAGCAGGCTTTGAGCACGGACGCGTCCAATCGCGTCGCGCAAGTACAGCGCCAGCTCGACGAGACTCGAGCGGTGCACCGTCGTCAGTTTGAGCAGACGCCTTCGAGCATACTTCGATGCCGTCGAGACGGCGCGCTCGAGCAGGTCAACGACGCACTCGCGGCCATGCTCGGCTATCGAACGTCGGACGAGCTGAGCGCAGTGAATGTGGCGACCACGGTGTTCGAGTCTCCGGACGAGTTGCGATTGCTGATCGACCGATGCACCAAGAGCGGAAAGACAGAATCATTCGAGACGACGTGGAGAAGAAAAGACGGCGTCCGCCTCGTCGTCCAATTACTCGCGCTTGCGAGCGCCGCTGGCGACATTGAAATCGTCGCCGAGGACGTCACAAAACTTCGCGAGGTGGAAGCGAAGCTTCGCCAGGCCCAGCGAATGGAAGCGGTTGGTCGACTCGCGTCGGAAGTCGCAGCGACATGCGACAACCTGCTCCGTGACGTCAGTCAGGACGGACATCAATGGCTCGCCACGATCGACAGCGGCACTGCCACGCGCCATCAAGGCGAGCTCTTGCTGAATGAAGTGACTCGTGCGGCCAGTTTCCTGAAACAACTGGAGTTGTACGGGAAGAAGGAGGCGAGCGCGCTCGAGCCCGTTGACGTCAATGAGGTGCTGCGCGATCTGGAGCCGGTGCTCAAGCGTGTGGCCGGCGACGACATCGAGTTCGTGCTGCCGAATACCTCGTTGCCAGCAGACGTCGATGTCGAGTCTCAGCGTGTCGAGCGAATCCTGGTCAACATGGCCGCCTACGGGCGTGAGCGACTGCCCTTCGGCGGGCGGCTGACGTTCGAGCTCGCCAACGTGATGGTGGGTCACGAGAGCGTCGCTGACCACTCGACCTTCCGTCCGGGCGCTCACGTGTTGATTACCGTCACCGCGGTGAGGTACGCCGTGCGGTGGGACGGGGCGACTAGCCTTGCACAGCTGTCCGCAGCCAATGGGAACGGGTCCAGCTCTGACCGACCCGGCGTGGACCTCGGGGCCATCCAGGCGCTCATCCGCGACTGCGGCGGTCACCTCTGGCTTGCGGCGGAGCCACCGGGCGACATGGTGTTGAAGATCGACCTGCCGCAGCCTGCGACCGATCGTCAGGTCGAGCAGCGTGTGCCCGTCGCCCGATCCAAAGGCGGGCGGACGATGGGCCGGTGGCTGCGAACGAGACACTAGGGCGGTAACTCCCAAAGCCCAACGACCAACTCCCGACTCCCAACTCCCAAGGATTTGGGCACGACGAACGTGGTTGGGAGTTGGACAAGCGTGAGAAGTTGGGGGTTGGGCGTTTACTGGCGGTGCCGAAAGGACCCGCCCTACGAGAACTAGTACCGCCGTTTGAGTTGCCGCATCAGGTCGAATTGCGCCGTGTCGGCGACCGCCATCACGGCCATCACTCCTGCCTGGACCGGGTCGCTCACGACGAGGTCTGCTGCGTCTGGGACGCTGCCGGCCATGTTGAGAGAGATGACCTTGAGGCCGTTCTTTCGCACGTCTTCCACGGCCTCGGCTATTTCGCCTCCCATCAGCGCACCCGCCAGCACGAGGAGCTTCACGCGCGGTAGCCGCATCACTGCCCGGACGGCGGCTGCGAGCTCATGCTCGCCGACGAGCGGAATGGTGTCGATCGAGATCCGCTCGCCACGAATGTTGTGCCGGTCAGCCTCGGCAATCGCGCCCATCGCGACCATACCCACCTGCGCGCCACCGCCCATGACGATGATGCGCTTGCCGTAGATCTTGGCAAATGACGGCTGTTCGAGGACCTGTTCCACGCCCGCCACCCGTCGCAGATCCGCGAGCACTATGTCGAGCCGTCCTTCCGGGAGCGTGAACTCGAAATAGGTCTCGTCGGCGTGGATGTCGACATATGTGATGTTCGCTTCGTGATCGGCCAGCACTTTGGTCATGCCAGACAGAATGCCTGGTCGATCGTGCACGGTTGCGAGGATGGCGTGAGCGGTCATCGAAGCTAGTATGCAGTAGACAGTATGCAGTTGACAGTCTGCAGTAGTCGGTCGAGTCTCCGGGTGGCTACTGCCTACTGTTCTATAATCCACGACCATGAAACTTCCTCTTTTCGCGGCTGCGGCCTTGATTCTCATGGCCGTGTCCGCTCACGCACAGACAATGAGCTACGGACCTCCCGTTACCGCAGACATGGCGAAGAAGGCCGCCGCCCCCGCCATCGCCGAAGCACGCAAGAACCAGTGGACGATGGCTGTGGCGATCGTCGATCCGAACGGCGAGCTGGTGTACTTCGAGAAGATGGACGACACGCAGGTTGGCAGCGTCGACGTCGCGCAGGCGAAGGCGCGTTCGGCGGCGCGTTTCAAGAGGCCGACCAAGGCCTTTCAAGACGCGGTTGCCGCTGGAGGCGAGGGATTGCGGATCCTGGCCCTCGAGGGAGCCGTGCCCATTGAAGGCGGCGTGCCGCTCGTGGTCGGCGGCAAGATCGTTGGCGCGATCGGCGCCTCGGGAGGCACCAGCCAGCAGGACGGCGTCGTGGCGGGTGCGGGTGCGGCGGCGCTGAAGTAACAGGGTTGTTTCGACTCGGATGAGCCAGCGAGTTCCCAGTGGCCTGTCCGTTCAGAATTGAGACTATATTGTCGTAACTAACTCATCGTTCTACAGAAACGTCGCCTCTGCCCCCCTTGTCGCAGCTGGCGCGAATGTGTATCTTCGATCGCGTAGGGTGCGTTGCCCAGCCGCGACCGTCCTGCCGCCCGATCGCACGGGTTCAGTCCTCCCGCAGAATTCAATCGCCCTCCAGGTCGAGGCGCACAACCGCGTCGAGAGATCCGGACCATGAGCACAGGCTTTGCCGCAAAGACCCAGATCGTCGTCATGCCAACGGATTTCGATTCCAACGCGGCCAACGACAAATCGGACATCGATGTCCTCCACGAGATCGGCAGCAGCATTGCGGCCGCCGATCCGTTGCACGCCGTCCTGTCACGCGTCGTCCAGTTCGTGTCGACCATCGTGCTTTGCGATTCCTGCTTCATCTACGTGCTCGATGAGGATGCGCTGGTTCTGCGTGCGTCGAAGACGCCGCATCCCGATGTCGTGGATCGGCTGAGGCTGCGCCTCGGCCAGGGAATCACGGGCTGGGTAGCCGCCCATAAGCAGCCGGTTGCAGTCAGCCGCCACGCCTTCGAGGATCCGCGGTTCCAAACCTTCAACGAGCTGCCGGAGGATCGCTACGAGGCATTTCTCTCGGTCCCCGTACTGTCTCGCGGGAAGCTGGTCGGCGTCATCAATCTGCAGCACCGGCAGCCGCACGAGCACAGTCACCGCGAGATTCGGCTGATTTCCACCATTGGATTCCTCGTCGGCGCCGAGATTGAGACGGCGCGGCTCGAGGTCGAGAACACGCAGTTGTCGGAACGTCTCGAGACACGAAAGATCGTGGACCGTGCAAAGGGGATCCTGCAGCGGGACCTCGGCATCACCGAGGAAGAGGCCTACCTGACCATCCAGCGTCAGAGCAGGCAGCGCCGGAAGACGAAAAAGGAGATCGCCGAAGCCATCATTCTGGCCGAGGAGCTCCGGCGAAGCAGAAGCTCGTAACGCGGCCAAGCTGAAGCTCAGGCGCGACCGCTCATCCTACGGACGCCATGCGTTGGTGATATGGGGAAGCACGAGATCCACGTCCTTGTCGAGGACCTGCACAGCAAGTATGAGGGGCTGACGGAGGGCAACGTCGCCACCTACATCCCCGAGCTCGGCAGGGCCGATCCTGATGCGTTCGCGATCTGCGTTGCCGCCGTGGACGGGCGGATCTTCGAGGCGGGCTCGTGCGACCTGCCGTTCACGATGCAGTCGATCTCCAAGCCGTTCACGTACGGCCTCGCGATCGAAGCATTCGGACATGAAAAAGTCTGGGAGCACGTTGGCGTCGAGCCAAGTGGTGACGCCTTCAACTCGATCGTCCTCGAGAGAGCCACCAATCGGCCCCATAACCCCATGATCAACGCCGGCGCGATCACCGTGACGGCGCTCTTGTACTCTCGATACGGAGACGACACGCTCGACCACATCCTGACGCGTCTCAGCGCCGCCGCTGGCCGCCGCCTCTCGATCGACGAAGGCGTCTACCGGTCCGAGGCCCGCACCGGTCACCGCAACCGGGCCATCGCGCACCTGCTGCTCAATTTTGGCATGGTGCCCGGCGAAGTAGAGGCTGCGCTTGACTTGTATTTCAAGCAGTGTGCCGTGATGGTCACATGCCGCGATTTGGCGAAGATGGCGGCGACGCTTGCGAACATGGGCCGTAATCCCGTGGACGACCGAGAAGTCTTCGCGCTTCGGTGTGTGAAGGACATGCTCTCGATCATGTTCACCTGCGGGATGTACGACTACTCTGGCGAATGGGCCTACCGCGTTGGCGTTCCCGCCAAGAGCGGCGTCAGCGGCGGGGTGATCGCTGTCGTCAATCGTCAGCTTGGTATCGCCACGTATTCCCCTCGACTCGACGCGCGGGGCAATAGCCGTCGTGGCATCGAGGTGTGCGCCGAACTGGCCGGTCGGCTTGGGCTGCATGCCTTCGACTGCGTCAACATAGGTTCCAGCTTCTTGGACGCCATCCTGTAGTCGGCGCCAACCCAGGTGCCCGATTCGGGCGTCTCCTCTTTTCGCTTCATTCCGATTGTCGTAACATCTCGGATCCCGGCGGGATGGGGGACGCATGAGTTCATCAATAGCCGTTGAAACGGTCGTACCGCGGGCTTCGAGGCGTGGTGCGCTCGTGGGGTTGTCGACCGTGGGCGTGCTAGCGCTCGTATTTGTCGCGCTCGTTGCCCTGCCCTACTTCCAGCTGACAGAGGCTCAGTTCAAGGTCTATTGGCCGCGCCGATGGTGGCTGTTGCTGCACATCGCGACCGGTATCGTGGCGTTGCTATCGGGACCGTTCCAGCTTTGGCTCGGTTTAACGGAGCAGCGCGTGCAACTGCACCGACGGCTCGGGATCGTCTACATGGCGTCGGTCGCCGTCAGCTCCTTGGCTGCCTATTACCTTGCGTTCCACACCGATTTCGGTTGGCAGTTCGGCCTTGGTCTCGGTAGCCTGGCGACTGTCTGGCTGATCACAACAGGGCTGGCGTTTGCGGCGATTCGGCGCCATCTGTACGAGCAGCACAAAGAATGGATGATTCGGAGTTACGTGGTGACGACGGCGTTCGTGACCTTCCGCGTATTCGTCGGCGTCTTGCAGGCCACAGGAGTCGGCACGATTGTCGAGGAACTCACAGCCGCCAGCTGGTTTTGCTGGGCCGTTCCTCTCTTGATCAACGAAGCGATTCTGCAGGGCCGCAAGATCATGGCCGTGCCGACGCCGTAACGGCAATAGGCGAGTTCAGGGCGCGCGCCTTCCTGTGAATCGCCGCGACTTCCTGCGCGGCGAACAACCAATCGAATCCTTTCTGCTGTCGGAGCTCGTCGAGCGACCAGACACCGCGCATGAGGCCGTGCCTGCTGTGTTCGTTTGTCGCCAACAGTAGGTGGCCAAGCTCGTGGGCGATCGCACGCCCGAGCAGTGTGCTCGCATCGACGTCGACGACGTCGGCCAGCCACCGTACGCGATCGACGTACAGCGTGCCGAGAATCCCTTGCCCTGCGCGTGTATCGACGATCGCATCGCCTAGGGGCATCCGTCGACTATAGACGTACGATTCAGGCGATTGCAGGATTCGGAGCACCAGCTCTCCCCGCACGATGGGCGCATCGCAGGGATCTGTGCCGCGCGGGGCATCGCGCACGCATGCACGCCACGTGACCTCTACGCCGGCTGCGCCAAGCGTCGACGCGGCAATCGCCAGCGCCTTCTGTGCGTCCGACTGTGGCAGTCTCGCTGCGTCATAGACCCTGACGGTGACGTCGGTCCATGCCGTAACCGCAGCGGCAGCCACCCGCGGGTCGAGTAGGCCGGCCGTTATTGACCCCGATGAGGACGAACTTCATGCCTCGCTCCTTTGATGGCCGTGAGCGACGCGCTCACTTGGGCACTGTGGGGCGAGGGGTTGCGTGCCTCAATGGACGGGAGGTGACCTGGGGTGAAATGTTGGTGACCTGGGACCAATTTCGAAGTCAGACGTTGCGATCGGTTGGCGGCCCTGCGTACAGTTGATGAAGAACCGCCCAACTCCCAACTTCCTCTTGTCCAACTGCCAAGAGTCCAGGGGAATTAGGGGAATAGGGACTTGGGAGTTGGGAATTTGGGAGTTGGGAGTTGTCCAGAATGGAACCATCATCCGAGACGATGAGTCGCCTGCGTTTTGGCTCGTTCGAGCTGGACGTCCGATCACGCGAGCTGCGCAATGGGTCAGCGTGTGCGCGGCTGCAGGAGCAGCCGTTCGAGATCCTTCGCATCATGCTGGAGCGTGCCGGCGACGTGGTCACCCGCGAAGAGCTCAGACATCGCCTCTGGCCCGACGGGACGTTCGTCGATTTCGAGCACAGTCTCAACGCGGCCGTGAAGCGGCTCCGAGCGGCTCTTGGCGACGACGCCGAGAACCCTCGTTTCGTGGAGACGCTGCCGCGTCGCGGCTATCGGTTCATCGCGGCGCTCAGCCCGGATTCGCCGGCAACCCAACCTGTCGGTCCGCTGCCGTCGTCGCCCCGCACGAGGCTGGCGGTGCTGCCGTTCAGCAATTTGAGCCACATCAGCACGCAGGATTACTTCACTGACGGTCTGACGGAGGAGATGATCTCTCAGCTCGGCGAGCTCTGCCGGGGACGCATTGGAGTGATTGCGCGCTGGTCGTCGATGGTTTTCAAGGGAACATCCATGCGCGCCAGGGAGATTGGAGAGGCGCTTCGTGCCGACTACCTGCTCGAGGGGAGCGTCAGGCGGGAAGGCGAGCGGGTGCGCATCACGGCTCGCTTGATCGAAGCCGCCAGCGAAACTCACCTCTGGTCTGAGACATACGAGCGGGATTTGACCGATTGCCTGTCGGTACAAAGCGAGGTTGCTGCGCGAATCGGCCGGTCGCTCGCGATGGAGCTGGTGCCGGATGAGCACGCCGCATCTGCGCGCCCAACCACGAACGCAGGCGCCTACCAGGCATACCTCAAAGGCCGGTACTACTGGGGCAAACCGGGGGACGAAGGGCTCGACCAGGCCCTCGCCTACTTTGGCCAGGCGGTGACCTTTGCGCCGTCGTTCGCCGCGGCCCATGCCGCGCTGGCGCGGGCGTGGATTGCGCGCGCCGATTACTACCGCGAGGTGCCGCGTCAGGCGCTACGCCGCGCGCAGCAGGCGGCCGTAACAGCGCTCGAGTGTGATGCTGGATTGTACGAAGCGCAGCTCGCGCACGCAGATACGAGGCGGCTGCTCGAATGGGATTGGAAAGGAGCCGAATCGGCATACGCGCAGGTGATCGCTCGCAATCCGAGCGACGAGCGCGGGCACCGCTCGCTGTCGGTGATGCTGACGGCGATGGGCAGCCACGCCGACGCGATTCGCGAGTCGGAGCTCGCCTGCGAGCTCGACCCACTGTGTCTCATCGTCAACGCCAATGCCGCCTGGGTCCGGTACGCCGCGGGCGACTTCAAAGCGGCCATAGACCACTGCCGCAACACGCTCGACATGGACCCGGAGTTCATGCCGGCGAGGAGGCTGCTGGGAGTGGCCCGCCTGCTGGGCGGACGTTGCTCCGAAGCAATAGCCGAGCTCGAGTCTGCAATGGCGTTTGCCGAGGCGGATCCCGTCATCCTCGCATGGTTGGCGCATGCGAAGGCCACGACGGGCGCGCGTTCAGAAGCAGTGGCTCTCATTGCTCGCCTCCGTGCGCTCGAAGGGGAGCGGTATGTCTCGGGCTATCACCTTGCGATCGCGTACTCGGGCCTCGGGAGTCTTGACGCGGCATTTGCCGCGCTCGACCAAGCGTGGCTCGACCGGGACCCGGCGCTTGGGTACGTGGATGTCGAGCCCCGATTCGAGCCGATCCGCGGCGATGGCCGGTATCCCGAACTGCTCGAACGAATGAACATCCCCCGCTCGCGTGTTACCGCATGACAAGATCGGATCCGATCGCGCAGGCTCGCGCAGGCTAAAGCCTGCGCTCTATCAGGTGAGAGGCGGACTCCTAATCTTAGCGCGGGGGCAATAGCCTCCGCCGTCAGGCCGTAGCGATCGTCGCGCGTCGCCCTTCGTGAAACTCGGCGAGGGTGGCGTTGGCCGAGACCATCGTTCCAAGATGCTCGACGATGGACTCCAAGTCCGCCCCGGCAATCACGGTGTAGAACTCGTCGTCGGAGATCCCAGTGTAAACACGATTGCCAATGCACCCAAGGCTCGACGCCACGCCGCCCGACAGCGCTGCGGGAATTGCCATGCACGTGGGACGTCCTAGCATCGGCAGAACCTTCTTCGATGCGCGCGTTGACGCCTCGTGGAGCAGCATCAACCGTCCCGGTCTGCCGGCGATCAACACCGCGTCCGGGGCAACTGGAGTCAACCCGAGTGGTGCATAGATAGTTGCTGCCGGGGTTTGAGGCAGTCGTGGAATGCCTGGGACTTCCTCCATGCGGATGTATCCGATATCGGTCATCACCGTTAGCATCTGCCCGAGTTCCTGCTCGCGCTCCGGCGGCAGAGCGATGTTGTGCGTGTAGCTGCCGACCGGGCAGTTGAAGTGGTCCGACGGCACTGTATAAAACACTCGGCCGCTCGCCGCGAGACGCCAGAAGCTGCAGCCCGACGGTTGAGCGCCCTCGAGTGGGGGCACGCCCGCAGGCGGCGTGTCGCGGAATGCGACGGCAACCGGACGACGTGTGAGCTGCAGCGCGTCGGTGAGAAGGCGTTCGAGATGTGCGTAGGTGGACATGATGGGCATCCTATCAGGGCTCAGGGCTCAGGGCTCAGGGATCAGGGATCAGGGATCAGGGATCAGGGATCAGGGAGAAGGGACCAAGCAACTAAGGCCCAAGCACTAGTTTGGCGGCGACCCATTCTCTGACACTGTTGACAAGCCAGACCCGACTCGCGTGAACGATATCGGCCTTCGTCAGAATCTGTTCGCGAACGGCACCGGACTCGACGAGCTCCGCGCGGAACACGCCACTCAGCAGGCCGCAGGCGACCGGGGGAGTGAAACGCACGCCGCCTATCTCGGCAACGACGTTCGCGATCGTCGACTCGGTAACCTCGCCGCGACCGTTCCAGAGCAGCACATCGTCAACGTCCGGACGCGTGCGCCGCGCAACGTCGTAGACGACGCGATGGGTGGTCTTGTGCAGGACGAAGGGATCGTTCGGATCGACGGGCGCGTCCGCAAAGGCGACGCTCCAGACACGGTCGGCGTCCTGGACAAATGACGTGCATTCGACCGTCGGCTGGCCGTCCGATGACAGCATCACGCGCACGCGCCAGCAATCATCGGGATGCGCCGTGACGCAGGAGGCAAGCGCGCCCCGGACCGCGCCGTCGTCCCAGGGGTAGTCGAAGTAACGCGCCGCAATGGTCATCCGGTTGAGATGACCTTCGAGGCGCACGAGACGTCCCCGCTCGAGACGCATCGTTTCGAGCAGCGAGAACGGGGGCATGGCTCTATGCTAGGCGGCCAGGTGGCTAGGTGGCTAGGCAGCTGGGAGAAGCTAGAATCAACCCAGATGCGCGTCCTAGTCGTCGAAGACGAACAGAAAGTGGCCAATGCTTTGCGCGAAGGTCTTGAAGACGAGGACTACCAGGTCGTCGTCGAGCGGACTGGCGAGGCGGCGTTCTTCCGCATCAACACCGAAACGTTCGATGTGATCCTGCTCGACCTCACGCTCCCGGGACGGGATGGTCTCGAGATCCTGCGTGCGGTGCGCCAGCGCGGTCTCAAGACTCCCGTGCTGGTGCTCACGGCGCGCGACACAGTTCAGGACAGGGTCGTCGGACTCGACGCCGGCGCGGACGACTATCTGGTGAAGCCATTCGCGTTTGCCGAGCTGCTGGCTCGAGTCCGCGCGCTCGCCCGACGGGGCAGATCAGCCGATGCGCCGCGGCTCTCAATTGGCGATCTCGAGATGGACTTGGTCACACGGCGCGTGGCGCGGGCGGGGACGCCCGTCGAGCTCACCGTTCGTGAGTTCGAGCTGCTCGAGTATCTGATGCGGTACAACGAGCAGGTCGTATCGCGCGAGGCGCTGGCCCGGGACGTGTGGAAAGAGACCGCCCGCACGACTCCGCTCGACAACGTAATCGACGTGCACATCGCCAGGCTTCGCCGCAAAATCGATCTCGAGCAGTCAGTGAAGCTGATCCACACCGTGCGGGGTGTGGGCTTCATGCTTCGCGAGGGTGAACCGTGAAGCGTTGGTGGCGGTCGCACAGCCTGCGCGTTCGCCTCACCTTGTGGTACGTCGTCGCGATGGTCGGCGTGCTCGGTGTCTACATCTTCGTCGTGTACTCTTTCGTTCGGCAGAACATGACCGCCGCGCTCGACGAGCAGCTGAGGCGAGACTTTCAGTGGGCGGCCGCCACGGTCGACTACACATCCGAGGGTGGATTCGAGTGGACCGATCCCGAGATCGTGGTGGGCGACGACGCGCCGTGGGTGCAAGTCTGGAGCGCCGATGGCGCGCAGCTCTTCGTCAGCAGCGCCGAGGCCCGTCGACGGCCGTTGCCCGCGAGCCAGGGTTTGGCGATGCAGGTCGACGATCGGATCGTGTCGGTACCAGCTGAGGAAACCGTGTTCCGCGTCCTCACGCGACGCGGCGCGTTTGCGCGCGCTCGGGGTGCTGTCGTCGACGTCCCCGTTGTCATCCAGGTGGCGCGGCCCGAGGCCGCCATGCAACAGCAGCTCGCGCAGCTATCGGCCTTGTTTGCCTTTGGCTTGCCGCTGGCCGTCGCAGTCGCCGGTCTCGGCGGGTACTGGGTGGCGAAGCGGGCGCTGGCGCCGGTCGAGCGTATGACCGAGCGCGCACGCTCCATCACGGCCGATCGGCTGAGCGATCGTCTTCCCGTTCACAATCCAGACGATGAGATGGGGCGACTGGCCACGGTGTTCAACGAAACGCTCGGCCGCCTCGAGCGGTCGTTCGAGCAGATGCGGCAATTCACTGCGGACGTGTCTCATGAGCTGCGAACGCCGCTGACTGCGATTCGCAGCGTTGGCGAGGTTGGCCTCCGCGGGCATAAAGACGAAGTCGCCTATCGCGGGATCATCGGCAGCATGCTCGAAGAAGTGGACAGGCTCGCCAGCCTCGTCGATCGCCTGCTCACACTGTCACGGGCCGAAACGGGTCAGGCCGCGCCGTCGAAAGAGATCGTGGACCTGCTGGAGCTGGCCGACAACGTCGCCGCGCACCTCGGCGTGCTGGCCGAGGAAAAGCGGCAGTCGATCATCGTTGAACGTCAGGCTGCACCCAGCGCGATGGCCGACCGCCTCGTGCTCCGGCAGGCGCTCATCAACCTGGTGGACAACGCGATCAAGTTTTCACCCGTGGGCGGCGCCGTGCGCATACGAATCGGAGAATCGGCGCCCTATGCGATTTTCGACGTGATCGACTCTGGTCCAGGAATACCGGAGGAATCGCGCAAGCAGATCTTCGAGCGTTTCTTCCGTATCAGTGCGAGCTCGGGGGATGGCGGTGCCGGGCTCGGGTTGTCGATCGCCAAAGGAGCCGTTGAGGCCAACGGCGGCCATCTGACTCTCGAGCAGTCGGGCTCGACGGGTAGCACGTTTCGGATCACGATGCCGCTGGCTGGTCAGCAGCGGCGACGGGTCGGCTAATAAGAGGTCAAAGGGCAAAGGGCAAAGGTCGGCGGCCAAGCCGCCCCTGGCTCAGAGCGAGAATCACCTCGCCCTATCGAGCAATCCCACTGCCGTCTTCGATGCAGGGGACTCCAAGACCGCCGCAACCGCAATACCGTTTGCACATCGCTGGAGGCGCGTAGCCCTTCAGCTTCTTGCGGTACTCCGGATACAGGGTTTCCGCGCCGCCGAGGACTGCCTCCAGCGGGATGTTGTACATCTTGGTGAGCTCATTCACGAACGGGTTCTGCCCGGGCAAGTGATGTGGCACGACGCCAGTGACATCCGCCCGCGGCAGTTCGGCGATTGGTTCACACGGGGACGCTACGCCGTTACCCAGATTCAGATCCCCGCGCGGATCCAGCGCCCAGACACGGCTCCGAACCAGCGGCTCCGAGAAGTAGACAGGATCGTCCATGACGGCCCTGATGGTAAGAAGATCGCCGTGCCGAACCATGTACATAGTCATGGTCGCGTGGTCGCTCACCGGCGCCCCATTGCGCCGGATGGTGGTGGCCTTCATGTGCGTGGTCGTCGTGATCAGCGTATCGCCTTCCCATCGCCCGGTAGTGAAGCCCCCATAAGTGCGGGGAGCATTCGGTGACGGATGCGGACGCCCATCCATCCAGATAGTCGTGACGTCCCTGTCAACCCACGCGCCTATCTTCCACGCGACGAGCCTGGCTGTGACGGGATCGAATTCGTTCCAGAAGTGGAGGCCGAACGGGCCCAGCACGATATAGAAAGGCGTGTGGTAACCGCACTGACCTTCCGGCAGCGACATCAGGGAGTAGTCGTAGCTCAGTGCTCTCGCGCGGCCTTCGTCATTGAGCGGCAGTCCTAAGTAATCGACTGGGTCAGGACCGGGTCCTCGCTCCATCGCGTCCTGGCCGGACCGGGAAGCCCACTTTCCCGTGAGATCGAACTGCGCAAAGGCTGGAACGCCGACCAGCACCATTGCTGCGACGAGTGCTCCGAGCTTCAAAGGTCTCATGCTGCAGGCTCCTCTGGATCAGCGGGTCAGTGCTCAACTCATCGAGCCGAACAAGGCGTCGGATCCCATTTGCCCCCGTCCTGCTCTTTCTTGAAATTGATCGCGGTGACCCACGGCTCACGCAGATACCTGGCATCCTCCACCGTACTGGTAAGTGTGATCCAATGGTCGCCGTTCGGTTCGGTGGACAGGTCCCAGTATTCGGTCAGCACCGCGTCAGCGCTGTAGGGCACACCGTTCTTGCGCAGATATCCCGGACGCACACGCCTCGTCTGGACTTTCAGGGATCCTCCCTTCGGGAGCACGCCTCGGGCCGGCCGTGGTCTTTCCCACTCGGCGATCGAATCGCCTTGCCAGGTTGGCGCTCCGCCTCGCGGTGTCCAGTTGCCGAAGTGGAACTGGCGCGTCTGTGTACCGGCGTCGGTCTCTACCTTGAGCGTGCTCTCATCCTGCCAGCTAATCCGCAAGCGGGTCGGAACCGCCATGAGCGCGGGGGCTCCATAGGACCGACATTGTTCGCCCGCCGCTTCGTCCTTCGCAGGATCCCAGCCGTCGCCCACTTTCTTGGCCTCGGCCGTGATCGGAATGCTCGCGTAGTCGCCTTTTGCCGGCGTGACCATGCGCCATCGCCAGTCTTGTGTGACAACCGAAACCCAATAGCCGGTCAGATCAATCGGAGCCGCAGCCTTTGCCGTTCTGGGCGCTGCGTCAGGACCGGCACCGCGCCCGCGACCATCACGGTTTTGGGCGTCAACGATCACGACGAAACCAATCAAGAGCGCAACGCTCAGGTGAATCGATGATCGGATGAACGATGAACGAATGATCTGTTGGTTCATTGCGTCAATCAATCATCCGTTCATCGTTCATTCGATCATCGATGGCGACGTGACTACTTCCTCAAAGTTCGATAAACAGCCTCGACAAACATCTCTGTCGTCCACGAGCCAGAGTCCGCACCGTATCGCTTCCTGAAACCCTTTGTCGGATCGGCTGCTTTGACTTGTTCGAGTGTCATGCGCTTGCCGGCCATTTCCTGAATTCTGTCCCGCATGATCGTCAGCACGTTCCGGTATTCGACCAGGTCGGCGTAGTCGGCGACAAAGCCATGTCCGGGGATCACATAGGTCCGATCCTCTTGCCATCTCAGAGGAAACGGCGGGATCGTCATGTCCACCAGGCGATTGAGTGCGTCAATCTCTCCTTCGATGCTGCCGCCTTTCGCCACATCGATCACGGGAAAGCGTGTCGTATCCAGAATGTCGCCGCTCACAATCACATCGGCGCGCCTGAAGAAAACGACGCTGTCGCCGTCAGAGTGGGCGGCGGGCATGTGCAGAACCTGAATCCCGTCGCCATTGAGGTACATGGGGTAACTGAGGCCCGTATAGGTTTTTGTAGGCCACATCGCAAAGGGAACGGGAGACGGTTGGCCGCTCATCCTCGCCAGGACGTTCTCGTGCGCGAGGACACTGGCCGCGCCGCCGTTGGTGTAGACGGTTTCGCTGAAACCGCTACTCCCTGGATTTCCCAGGATCGTCTGACCCGCCTTGGCGAGTTGATCATTACCACCCGCGTGGTCGGCGTCGGCGCTCGTGTTGATGACGTAGCGAATCGGCCGATTCGTCAGCCGCCTGATTGCCGCTAGCACCTTGTCCGACATTTCCGCCGAACCGGTATCCACAAGAATCACACCTGCCGGGCCCACCTGTACGGCGACGTTACCGCCGGCGCCAGCGATCATGTAGAAGTCCGACCGGACCTGCACCACGTCCAGCGCGTCACCGCTCTGCTGCGACGCCTGAACTTGTCGCCCTCCGGCGACGGTGCCGCCACACAGACCGCCGGCGAGCAACAACGCCGCTGTCGTCCGATAGACGGGTCCGTTCACGATCCTTCTCACTGCCTCCGGCAAATGCATCCGGGGGTATTGAACCACGCCGAGTGGCTATGTGTGTCAGGGAGATCAGAGTTTTTCAGGAGACCCATCAGGACATCCCCGAGGGACTCAGCCACGATAGGGATGGAGGAAGTGCCATGCAGATTCAACACCGTTCGACGGCCGTGACACTCGGATTAGGCACTCGCCATGCAGCGTCGGCGATGCTCGTGATGCTCGCTCTATGCACGCCGGCCCTGAGCCAGTCGGCGGCGCAGCAACTACCTCGAGATCGTCCGGTCAGCGCGGCAACGGCTGGTCCTCTTGCCAGCGCCATGACGCGCGAGGCAAGCCAACTGGCCGCCGCTGGAGCGGCCACTCATCTCAACGCCGCACAGTTGAGCCGTGCCCGCACGCCACGCAAGCGTCTAGGAAAATGGGCCCTCATCCCTGGCCTCTTTGCCGGAGCCTTCCTCGGTGCGGCTGTCGACTGTTCGATCACCGGCTGCGGCCAGGGCAGTCCAAATATCCCACCCGGCGTGGGCTACGGCATGCTTGTGGGCGCGCTCACGACGGCCTTCGCCCCAAGCGAGGTGGCAGGCACATTTCTCGGGGTGGGCGGAGGCGCGTTTGCCGCAAGCCTGGTCGGCGCTGGTATCCAAGGCGACTGTCGTCCCGACCATCCGTGTAACACGGGCGTCACTGTCGGGGCATCCGTTGGATCGATTGCTGGTGGGGTCGTGGGTTATCGCATGTCCAGTGACTAATGCAGCGAGGACACGCTCACGCCGAGTTCAATCGAATGGCAGAGTTAAATAAAATTAATATATGAATTGATTTAGTTGAACATTTGGTCGATACTAATCGTCAAAATGACTCAGTCGTGGGGAGCACTGACCAAGCTGATCGGGGGAGCCGCCATCGAAATCGAGCGCGTTCGGGTGCCCGAGTCAGGGATTGCCATAGAAGGCCGCTTCGAGCTGCCGCCGCTTGCCCAGTTGCCAGGCGACGATCAGGTCTTCATTGCGGCCTTTGTTCGGAGCCATGGCTCGATCAAACAGATGGAAAAGCTGTTCGGGGTGAGCTACCCGACGATCAAGAACCGGTTGAACCGAATCGCAGGCGGGCTTCCGCTCCCTGAAGTAACGGCTGTGGAAGAAGAGACGAGTGCAAGCCACATCCTTGATCGTCTGGAGCGCGGCGAGATGACCGCCAACGAAGCGATCGCGCGCCTCAAAGGAGATATCCATGAGTGACGAGTCACGGCGCATTCTTGACCTATTGGCCCAAGGCAAGATCACAGTCGATGAGGCTGAACAGTTGCTGAAGGCGATTGACGCGCGCGCCGCCTCTGAGTCAGCCGAACGAGAACAGGCCGATGCGGCTAGCGGACCCAAGACATCGCGTTTCTTCCGTATTTCAGTGTTGAAGAAGGCGGTGGGCGGCCGCCCAGAAAAGCGAGTGGACATCCGCGTGCCGATCGCGCTCGTTCGCGGCGGCATGCGGTTCGGCGGTCTCGTTCCCGGCCTCATGGGTGAGAAGGTTGACCGCAAGCTGCGCGAGAAAGGCATCGACGTCGACTTTTCCAAGCTGGATGACAAGCAGATCGACGACGTCCTGCAGAATCTCAACGATGTCGTCGTCGACATCAACGAAGGCGACGATCAGGTGAGGATCGTGAGAGAGTGATGGGCCCGATCCTGATCACCGGTTGTTCCTCGGGCATCGGTCGGGCAACGGCAATGCACCTGTTGCGGCAGGGACTCACGGTGTTCGCAACAGCGCGACGGCCCGAGACGCTGCGGGAATTGGCCGCCGCGGGGGCGAAGACCCTGGCTCTGGACGTTACCGATGAGCAGTCGATGCTGTGCGCCGTAAAAACAGTCGAAGGCTCGTACGGCGCCGTCGGTGTCCTAGTGAACAACGCGGGCTATGGTGAGTTCGGGCCGATCGAAGAAGTCTCGATCGACCGCGTTCGTCGTCAATTCGAGACGAACGTTTTCGGCCTCGTGCGCCTGACACAGTTGGTGCTGCCTGCGATGCGAACGGCGGGCGAAGGCCGAATCGTCAACGTCAGCTCGATTGCCGGTCGGATCGCGTTCCCTGTTGGGGGTTTCTACTCGGCCAGCAAGGCCGCGGTCGAGTCACTCTCCGATGCCTTGCGCGTGGAGGTCGCTCGCTTTGGCATTCACGTGAGCCTTATCGAGCCGGGGCATTTTCGGTCGAACTTTACGACGTCGATGACCGAGCGGATGACTCGCGAGATCGGTGCGGATATCGGGCCATACGCGGGGTTCAAGAGCGGCCTGCTCAAAGGCGTGAGCGGCCCTCGATACTCAAGAATGCAAGGGGACCCTGTTACGGTCGCGCGCGCGATCGAACACGCGGCGACCGCTATCCGTCCGCGGGCCCGCTACGTGGTCCCGGCGATCGCCCGTCTCATGATCGTTGCGCACGGCCTTCTGCCAACACGGACTCACGACGGGCTCTTGAGCCGGATGGGCGCGTAGAGCGTCGCGGCGCCGTCAAGCGCCACGACACCGACAGCACATCGCGCAGAGCGTCTCGTTCGATACGCGACAGCCGCACGAGGACTAGGGGATATGGGCGGTAGTAGTCCGTCAGGTAGTACGTCTCAGGCGCATCCTCGATGAGCCATTCGCGCTCCTCAGAGCTGGCCCTGACCACGAGCGTGTCTGGTTCCGCCGACGGGTGAGTGGCAAGGCCAGCCATGAAGCTGCCCCCACGTTTCAGTATCGGCGATCCGTCGTACCTCGTGGTCGCTTCAACATCGGGCAGCGCGAGCCCCACCGTCCTCACGACGTCGAAAGCGTGCGGCAGTGTCGGCGTTGTCGGCGTCTGCCTTGTCGGTCTTCGTGTCATCGAAGCCTAGTCTCCACTCGGGCGCGTTCACACATCGGCGAGTGTGAGGGGGCGAGGAGCTTTACCATCGATGTCTGTGAAACCGTACTCCCCCGCAATGCTGGCGGCTACCAGTACGGCTCCGGTGTGCCGCATGACGTTGGGATCCCCGGCAAGCGCCGCGACGGCTCGTCCGATGAACTCCGGGGATTCTGAATTGGTGAGATCGAGCCAGGCTGCCGCCTCCATGACCTTCTCTGTCCTGACCATCCCCGGGTAGAGCGACACTGCCGTCACTCCATGGGGACGCAGTTCGATGGCCATATCGGCGGTCATCTTGTCGGTGGCGGCTTTGGACACTCCATAAGCGACATTCCCTATGTGCTTCTGAGCCGCCCAGTGTGAGATGTTCACGATCAGCCCTCGGCCTCTGGCGACCATCGTCGGCGCCGCGAGCTGGCTCGCGTGGTAGTGCGCGCGCACTCCTGCGCTGAACATCGCGTCCCAGCGCCAGAGAGGCTGTTCCCAGAACGGCTTGCCCCACGTGAATGCGCCGTCCTCGATCATCCGCTCGTATCCACCCCAGACGTTGTTGACGAGGATGTCGATTCCGGGAGTCTCCCGAGCCACGCGCTCGAACGCGGACGTCACCTCTGCATCCAGCCGGTGGTCGCAACGAATACGAGTGATGTGTTCGTCGACGGCTCCACCATCGCTCACCGAGCGGCCGGTAACGAACACCCGCGCCCCGTATTGAGCAAGCGCTCTGGCGATCCCGCGGCCCACGCCGAAGGTCCCGCCAGTGACGACGGCGACCTTATCCTTGAGAGTCTCCACCGGCGAACATATAGCGAAAATAAGCTGGAATGTCAAGAAACGAGAGCCGCCTCGGCCGCCTCGGCGTCTCAACGTCTCCGCGTCGAGCTTTGGCCAGGTCCCATGTCATCGAGCATCACCAGATGCCCGGAATGAGTCTCTTCGTTCGCGATGCATACGCGTCGTACTCACCCTGGAAGCGATCCCTCATCAACTCCTCCTCGGGCCCGAGGCGAAGTGCAAGCAGCAGCACCATCGCGAGAGGGTAGGCTGGGCCAGCGACCCAGTTTGGGATCACTAGCGCCTGGCCGAATCCATACAGCAGAAGAGCCGTGTACATCGGATGACGAATGTGCCGATAGACCCCTTCCGTCACAAGACGATGCGACTCTCGGATCTCCAGTGTGACCGACCAATTGGTCCCAAGGTCGCCGTGGGACCGATAAAAGAGCCAGAGGCTGAGTGCCAGGAGAAGGCTACCCGCGACCAGAGGAAGCTGGTAGAGCGGGGAGCTCGCAAAGGCGAGCCACGGTGTCGCAATCCAGAAGATCGGAACGAAGAACGCGATCCAAGCGACGGTCAGCACGAAGACTTCCAACGGACCTTTTCGGCTCTTCGCAACCGTGACCGTCCGACTTCGTTTCCCATGGGGCGCGCGTATCAGCACCATGACGATCGTGGCGATGAGGACCACTGCCTTCGCAAACCACGGATTCATGCGGTCATCTCCACGGCGTGGCCTCGTCAGACCTTCAGGTATCCAGCAAGATCTCCGCGGGCGAAATCGGCATAGGCACGGCGAAGCAATTCCTCGTGGGAATGGGCCATTGAGATTCTCCTTGATCGTCTACTTACACTCCCCCTGAACAATCGGTTTGCCGGCGGCTCCTCAGAAGAGAAACTTGTAGCCCAGAATTCCGCCTGCGGCTGCACCCACGGGAGCGCCTATCAGAGCCCCCACCAATCCGGGATCGTCGCAGTCGCAGCGGTCACCTTCAATCGCCGCACCGAGAAACAGTCCACCAAAGAACCCACCTACACCGCCGACAATCCCACCGAGGACCTTGCGCCGAGTTGAACGTTCGCGAGCGGCGGGTGGTAGTTGCTGGTTGTTCACCGCAAGCCTTCGCGTGTCTAGAGGGATTCCGAAACCTATAGTGTCCACTGGAAAAAGGATTCGTGAACTCGCTTGAGAGCGGGAACCGTCGCGGATTTGTAATGGTGTCGTGTGTCGCCACCGATCTATGGGTCCCTGAGCATAGGTGGAGACCATCGTCATCAGCACAGAAACGACAACGGTTGCCAACATCCCGATCGGCCTTGCTTTGTTCCGCTTGCGCCGTCTTGGAGTCATCGAGGGCCTTTCCCTTTGCGACGTGATAGCCGAGCTCGCCCAGGACTACTGTCCTGTTGCTGAGTCATTCCAGTTCACGCAGATCTACCTCGTCGGCTTCAACGGCGTGGAGGTACTGCTCCGCCCATCGGCTCGCGTCCTCGAGGGACGCTGCCGACACGATGACGTAGCCGGCAATCAGTTCCTTGGTCTCGATGAAGGGACCGTCGTAAACGCTGACGCCGTCGCGGGAGTTCCTGTAACGCCGGCCCCTCCTGCTGGGACGCATGCGTTTCGGTGACGAGGTGCACACCGCTGCGCGTGGTCTCGTCGATCAGACGCGCGAACTCTGCCCGCTGTGCGGAAGACGGCGCCTCGCCAGCCTCCGTCGAGGGGGTGGCCTTGCGCAGGACCATGTAGCGGCGCGTGCTGACGTCTGCCGGCGTCGCGACCATGCCGATGTCCCACGGCTCGGTGACGGGCCGGATGTCGATCTCCACGTCGCCCAGGACGTTAGCCTGGCGCGTGGCCCACTCGATCGCGTCCTCCAGCGACCGCGTCCGCAGGATGCTGAAGCCGGCGGCCAGTTCGTTGTCCCCTTCGAAAGGACCGTTGATGACGGTGCGCGTGCCTGCCGCAAATCTGAGCCGCACGCCCTCCGAGCTGGCGCGGAGGCCTTCTGCACCGAGGAGCGCACCCGCCTTCGCCAGCTCGCCGAGCAGCGTTCCCACACGCGCGATCAACTCCGGGCTCGGGATTGCGCCCGACTCCCAATGCGCGTTGGTCTTGTGCATGATGATGAATCGCATGCTCGTCAGGTCCGGCTGGACGTCGTGGCCGTTGGCGCGGCGAAGAACTCCACGACCGCCGGCGTCAGGACATCGGGCTTCACGTTGTGCGTCTGTCCCGCCAGCTCGCGGTGACGCGCGGCGGGAATGGCGTCCGCGATCGCCCGCGCAGCCTCCCGCAGCCTGGGATCGGTCTTCGCCCCGTTCATCACCAGCGCCGGCACGCCGATCGACGCGAAGCGCGCACGCGGAATCCTGAACGCGGTCATCACGGCGGCGTCGTAGGGGAGGGTATGGGCGACCGCTTCGAGCTTGCGCCAGATCCACGGCATCAGACGCATCATCACGACCATTGGTGCCGGCGCGCCGACCATGTCCTTCATGAAGTATTTCACCGCGCCGCCGCGGTTTCCTTCCGCGAGCAGACGCTTGAGTTGACCCTCGTAGCGCGGCTCCGCCGCGTTGGCCACTGTCGTCCACGTACGGCGGTTCGTACGCGACCACCTTGTTGACGGGGAGACCGCTGGCAGCGGCTTCCAGCGCCAGCGCTCCGCCTGACGACAACCCGAGAAGAAACGCCGACCCGCCCGCTGCCTCGACGAGCGCGGCAATGTCCTCCACCTCGCGCGCCGGGGAATACGGGTGCGTGTCGCCGCTCTGTCCGCGCCCGCGGCGGTCGTAGGCGTAGACGGTGAAATGCCGCGCGAGCAGCGGCGCGAGCTTCGGCGAAGGGCCAAAGGCGCGGCTGCAGAGCGCGCCGTCCACGAGTATCAGCGCAGGGCCATTGCCGGATCGCTCGTAGGCGATCGTGGTTCCGTCCTTCGACCTGACTTCGACTCATGACTGGCTCCGATCGCGCCAGGGCAGGAACGCACGCAGCCGCGCGTCGCGCAGCATCAGGCCGCCCCAGAGGAGCGCCGCGACGTAGGTGGGAAAGAGGACGTGCGTGAAGAGCGGGTTCCCAACGCGCACGTGCGTAGCCACGGCACCGCCGAGATAGCCCGTCAGCAACACCGCGCCCAGCACCGACGTCCGAGGAACCAGATATGCCATCACACACGACAGCAGCGTCACCCCGAGGCTGAACACGATATCCGGAGGGTACCCGAGCTGCTTCGTTCCGTCGATGACGGGTTGCACCTCGAGCAGCTTGCCGATGCTGTCGAAGATGAGGAAAGCCACCGCCAGCCCGCTGATGACCCTGCCGGTCCACAGCGCCCGTTTCGAGCCCGCGCGACTATTCGTGATGGTGCTCGCGAACGGATTGTCTTGCGCCATTGTCTGCATGTGTCGCCTCCACTTACACGTCGAACGGGCGTGCAGACGATCGACAAATTCACGGGCGGAAGAAAGGGACGCGTCTAACCCATATGAAATCTGTGGCTTAGCCACGGCGAGGCGATCAGGAGCCGCCCTCGTTTGTCGATGGGCGAGGTCGGGTTCTCGGCGGCGGCACCAGCGTTCCCAGCTCGGCACTCCGCCGCGCGACGTGCCGCGTTCCCCAACGCCACAATGCCTCGAAGACCGGGCCGAGTGTGCGCCCGTAAGACGTCACGCGATACCGAACGCCGAGCCTGGCTGGCGTCAGCGGTTGCCGGACCACCAGGCCATCCGCCTGCATCTGGCGTAGCTGCTCGCGCAGGACCTTGGCTGACACGTCTGGCATTGCGCGCCGAAGTTCACCGAAACCGTGAGGGCGCGATCGCAGCCGCTCAAAGAGCATCGGTTTCCATCGTCCCTCGATGACTCCGATGGCCGTATACAGCGGACACGCCGCCCGTTCTTGGTAGCTGTCTCTCATGCCTGCGCCTTGGGGCTCGATGGTACTTTGAAGTGCCCTCTTGTCGCCGACCGAACACCTCGTTACAGTGCGCCGCATGTCCATGATGCGGCTGTACCGTGTGATCGTGCCCGTAGGCGACCTCGAGCCCGCGGTGCACTTCTACTCAACCCTCTTCGAGCAATCGGGCGCGCGCGTATCGGCGGGACGACATTACTTCTCGTGCGGCGACGTGACGCTTGCCTTGTACAGCCCGAGAGCCGATGGAGATGCTCGCGACCCCCGCCCGAACTTCGATCATGTGTACTTCGCCGTGGAGGATCTCGACGAAGTCTACCGACGAGCGGAGCGATTGGGCGGACTGTCAACCAAGAGCGGAGACGGCCACCTACCGATGGGCCAGATCGCGACACGGCCGTGGGGAGAGCGGTCCTTCTATACGCAGGACCCGTATGGGAACCCGCTTTGTTTCGTCGATTCGAACACTTTGTTCACCGGGAAGCCGGGATGACATCAGTCGAAACGTTCGGCTAGACACGACTGGCGGCCGTATAATCCGGCCAAGGGGCCGCGAATGGACGACCTGTCTCCTTTCCTGTTTTCCGTCGTGCCGTTGGTATTGGTGTGGTTCCTTCACAGACGCTTCGGTCGCCCATCCCGCCACCCGCTCTGGCCAGCGTTCAACGCCACGGCGGGAGCCGCCCTCTTCATTTTGGCCGGAACCGCGGGCTACAACTTGAGCATGCCCGATGCGGCTGTTGCCGGGACCCCTTGGACGAACACCGTGATTTGGTGGGAAGTCGGCGTCGGCATCGCTCTGCTGCCGATCGCTACGTACTACTGGCATAAGGGCCTCCGCGCGCTCGGCCCAGATTCGCCGGGCAGCGTCCGAACTGCCCGCTGAGCTGCCTCGATTCTTTCCGATTCGCCTAACGGCGATCCCTGCCCTCGAGTCTCGTCAACACCGGCAGCAGTCGTGCTCGATTGTGCCGTTGCAACATGATGGGATACACGTTGGCCACGACGTTGGCCAGCAGCAGCCAACTCGCGAGAGCCCACCACGCATTCATCGCGGCGTGGATGGTGATCAGCACCATGACCAGAAGCGTAATCGCATGATCGGTTTCAGCTTCGCGAATTCCGCGCTCGAGTCCAGGGAGCCCGGTTTTTCCGTGTGACAGTCTGGCCGAGAAATTCAGGAGCTCGACGCGGCTCTTGAAGAGCAGCCATTTGAACGTCACGACGCCGAGACGTCGAAATAGGAGGCCGTCGATTTCGAAAGGCTGTAGGCGATAGTATCGGGGCGGGAAGGCGAACGGTACTACATGGCGCATGAGCCAGACCAAGGTCATCGAAAGTCCGTAGATCAAGACGGCGCCACCGGGATAGTCGAATGCTGGAAAGAAGGCGGTGCGCGAACAGGCATCAACGGCTGCAATCACGGCCCCAGTCACCGCGATGAAGGCAAGTATCTGTCCCGTTGCGTTTAGCACTCGCTGGACGGTTGGTCGCGATAGATAGACGAAGTGCTCATCGTCATCAATGCGTCGAACTCGAGGAGACGGAGCTTGCGAGTCGGAGTCTATCGCAGGCGCTCAAGCGCACTCTTCATCACGCCTTTGAGCGGATTGACTTTGGCACTTTGCCTCCTCGCGAACCTGCCCGATCTGAACTTTTTCGAGGAACCGGAGGGGCCGTAGGAACCCGACTGAAGAGCGACGTTTCTTCTATATGCATTCTCTTCCAGTTCGTGCGGACGTTCAAGACTGTTTGTTCGGCGACACGGCCTGTATTATCCGCAGTCCCATGGCGACATCGCGTCCTCTGCTCGAGCGCCTGCTGAAGACACCCGATCTGGAAAAAGTCATCCCCCGCCTTCCGTCTGAAGTTCTTCACCGCGTCATTCAGATGTGCGGGCTCGAGGATTCTGCTGAATTCGTGGCGCTCGCCACGCCGACGCAGCTTTCGCGCATTCTGGATGTCGATGTCTGGCACATGCGCACACCCGGTGCCGACGAACAGTTCGATGTCGATCGGTTTGGCGTGTGGTTGGACGTACTGATGCAGTCTGGCGCCGCCGTTGCTGCGGAGAAGCTCGTCGGTCTCGATGTAGAACTTGTCGTCGCGGGATTCTCGCGCCACACCGCTGTTTTCGATCACGCGGCGGTCTCATCGTTCACGACTTTAGACGGCGAACACGTGCCGAGTCGTATCTCGAACCACGCACCGACGGCAGAGATTGGCGGATACGTGATCGAGGCCAGACGCACGTCGGCGTGGGAGACGATTGTCGATCTCCTCTCGTTTCTACAGGCAGAGCACTCGGAGTACTTCGAGCGTCTGATGCGTCGCTGCGTTCGCCTGTCCAATGGGCCTCGGGAAGCGGACGGTTTCCACACGCTACTCGAGGACTCCGAGCAGGATATGTTTGATCTCGCGTGCGATCGCGAGGCACGTCGAGAGCAACAGGGATATGTCACGCCGGCGCAAGCACGCGCCTTCATGCAGGAGGCTCGACACGTCCGGCTCGAGAACGCGCGGCCGCCGCACAGCCCGCTTGCGCGCGCCTACTTCCGCGGGCTCGAGCCGACCCCAGCGGCGCCCGGCGACGCTCTCGGACGTCCGTCCCGTCGGTTGTCGGAATCACAGCCCAACGACAGCGCGCCCGCCGCGATGGCCGAAGTCGTGGAGGTGCTCCGCGAAGCCGGTGTACTTACGGAAGAACCGCACGGGCTGCTTCGATCGGCCGAGGACGAAACATCCCGCCTGGCATTGATTCAGGACTATATCGCGTCACATCCGGCTGGTAGGGAGGAGCTGGCGTATCTCGCCAACGCCATCATCGGCGGGTGCTCGATCCAGGCACGACCGTTCGCGCCGAAGGAAGCTTCGAACGCAGCCGTCGCGATCTGCAATCTCGGTTTGGAGGCCTGGCCGCGTCACTGGAACGATTGTGACCTTGTCGCCGCGTTTCAGGTCGGCTGGACGGTGCTGCATCGCGACGTGTCGATGTACACCGCGGAACGGTTGATCGCTGTGATAGCCGAGATCCGATGCAACGACCGCGACATTCACATGCGCCTGCAGGGGTTGCGGCGTGAACTGGTGCAGAGCGTTCGCGACGCCGCGCCTTGGCGCGCGAGGAATGCCCTGGAGGTGATCGTCATGCTCGATGCGCCATGCTGGGCCGCCCTGGTCGCACTCACTGACGAGTGTCCGGTGCTGCACGCAGCCCTATGGCCATCGCGAGATCGCTCTCGTTCGATCAATCCAACAGACTATGAATTCATTTCGCAGCACAGCCAAATCACAATCGTCCGCGAGTTCATGGAGTCGCTGGCAACGAGGCTGATGCCATGACAGAGGCCCTTCGGTTCGAGTCGCGCTCCACGTCATCAAGACTGCTTGTTCTGCACGCCGTAGTGCAGTTGAACGAGACCGTCTTCAAAGCGTTCGATGGATCGCAACTCCAAGGGCACGTGACGGTGACGCCGCGCTATCAATGGGATGCCATCCCCGATGAACACGGGGGCCACGCTAATGACGAACTCGTCGATCGCCCGCTCGTCAAGAAACGAGGCGATGATTTCGCCGCCGCCCATCAACCAGATATCCTTGCCAGGCTGCTCTCGAAGACGGCTCACGAACGGGCCGATTGCATCGTTCACGAACTCGACGCCTGACGGGGCGTCCGCTGGTGGCGGATGGCGGGAGAAGACGATGTACCGACTCTTCGAGTCGAACTTCGCCCCCATTCGCAGGCTCATCTCGTAGGTCTTCCGGCCGAGCACCGTCGTGTCAATCGACTTCATGAAGGCGTTCATGCCGTAGAAGCCTTTTGGTGCCGGGCGGGACGTCAGCCATTCGAGATCGCCGTCAGGACGCGCGATGTATCCGTCCGCGCTGGTCCCGATGTGGACGATGACCTTTCGACGCTTCGTCACGAGTCCGCTCTCCGTTGTGGGCCGACCGGCTATCTCGGCCAACTCTGCACGGCTTGCAGCATAACGCCAACCGACCTCGTTCTTCGGCTGCCTCTAAATCTGCATTTAGTAGGGGCCCGTGCTTCCGCTTCCCATAGGAGGTCTCAATGCCAGATCCAACTTCTCTTGAAAACGACCTGCGCGCGATCGAGGCGATCAACCAGCGGGAGGTGCAAGCCTCGCAGGCCGGTGATCCCGCCAAGCTGATGTCGCAGTGGACGGATGACTTCGTGTTGCTGTTGCCTGAAGGGCCCATAATGCGCGGGCGCAGCGCCATCGCGGAAGCGTTTCGGGGAGTGGAGAATCGTGTCGAGGTACTCGACGGGGGGTTCGACTTTCAGGAAGTGAAGGTTCTCGGCGACCATGCCTTCCAATGGGGGACGTACCACCAAAGCGTGCGTTCGCGCGCAGGTGGCGAGGCGGTCCGCAGCAGCGGCAAGCTGATGCGCATCCTTCAGCGTCAGCCGGACGGTTCATGGAAGCTGCACCGCTCGATAGCCACCCTGGATCCACCAACACCCTAGCCGGGCGGCAACTCTCACGCGCACGCGCTGCGTATACAGTTATGCAGTGCAGACAAGACAACCTGTGCGTTAATCTCGTGGACTTGTTCGAGCTGTCCTAAGGATTCTCACCTATGAATTGCATGCTGCGGTTCTCGGGAACGGCCGAGCGGGATCCCGCCATCGACGTCTGGCTTGACCAACAGAAGGACGAGCTGCGTTCGATTGCGCGGAAGTGGTTCGCGCGGATGCGAGAGTGTGGCGATGATGTCCGAGAGTTGATGCATGACGGCTGTCCCGTCGTATGTGTAGAAGATGCGCCATTCGCGTACGTCAACGTTTTTGGGGCTCACGTCAATGTTGGCTTCTTCCATGGCGCAGCGCTGGACGATCCCGCCGGCTTTTTGGAAGGAACTGGAAAACGCATGCGCCACGTGAAACTAAAGCCGGGCTCCGACCTTGACTCATCGGCTATAGGTGCTCTGATCGCCGCCGCATATCTGGACATCAAGGCACGACTGTAAGCAGCACCTCGAGGGCAGGTTTCGGCGCAGGCTAGCTCCTATCCCAAGAACCGTTTGACGGGGTCTCAAGCCAGTACCTTCGGAGAGCGCCTGACTCACTCATGAGAAGTCCGGGCTCGCATTGGCCACCGTTCCTTTCGATGATCCGCCACGACGCTACGTTGGAGTCATCGGCCGTGATGAGCACCCTCGTCAGGCCGATCCTTCGCGCTTCGGGCAAAGTCATTTGTAGCAGGCGGGTCCCATACCCTCTTCTCCGTTCCGATGGCCGGACGTCGTAGCCGATGTGGCCTCCGCGCTCTGCAAGGAACTCGGTTAATCGGTGCCTGAGACGAGAGCATCCGAGGATCGTTCGTGCGTCACGGACCAGCCAGAAGGTCGTCTGAGGGACCCAATCAGGAGGCAAATTGCGTCCAGCCGCGTGATCCCTACATTGCTCGACGAACGCAGGCACATCGCGCGCGGCATCGCCGTACCTATCGTTGCCTTCGGCAGAGAACTCCTCTGCCAAGGCTCGAAAGTCGTCACAAAGATCTACAGTCGGATGAACCAGTGCGACGCTCTCTACCACGTCAAGTCTCCGCCCAGCTCGGGCGTCGATCATAATCATCGTCTTTTCGACCTGGGCCATGAAGAGACACCACCCACGGACTCTCCTGATCGTCATCGACGCTCAGAAGGCCTTCACGCATCCAAGTGGGTCTCTTTCGCGTGCGTACGGCTATGACGAGATCCGGCCCGGCGTCGAGGCTCTTGCCGAACTTCACCGCTTCCTCGCGGGGAGTCAACCGAGCCTCGAAGCCGCGTTTGTGAGGTCGGAGTACAGTCCCGGTCAGTTCACCGACGGACGCCTGGACCACCCTCTGGCGAACCTGTGTGTGCCGGCATCCAACATCGACTGCGAGTGGGCCGACGGTCTCGACGTGAGTCGCGCCAGTTGGGTGGTGACCAAGAGGCAGGCCGATGCGATGGAGTCTCCGGAGTACCGAGACCTCGTCGAGCGCTCAATCGCCCTGGGCGCCGGTGCTGTGTGCTTTGCCGGATTCCAGCTGACGACGTGCGTCAAAGCGACGGCCATGTCCACGTCCGCCACCTATCGGTCGCGTGGCGTTCGAGTGGCGGTCTTGAAGTGGCTGACCGGGGCACGGGCGAGCAGCTACCGGTCTGGTCAAGAACTGCAGTCCCGCGTCGAACAGGCGTGCAGCGAACTGAGCGCCTCGGGCGTCGACGTGCTTCGGCAGCCTACCGGCTAGTGGCGTGCCTCATCGGTGCGAGACGACGCTGATCTCGATGACGTCGCCATCCGACACAGCGTAGGTTGCGCGCAAGTTCACGCCAGCAATGACCTCGACAACCCACGGATCGGGTCGGTTGCGTGCGGCCGTGGTTGGCGTCCACAACATCGCTCGTTCGGCGTTCAAGTTCGCGAGCACGCACGGGACGAGGAGGATGTCGCGTTCGCCCCCGTACTCCTCACGCCCGAACCAGATGGTGCGTTCCTCGATCGCCGGTGCAAACCAGTCGAACGGTGCATCGAGCGCCACGTTGAGCGAGCCCGGAAACACGGGCATGCCGGTCTTTCGGGAGTAGGCGGTGTTGAAGAGCGCCAACCACCGGGAAGCGTCGCCCTTGCCGGATTGAACCCGACCAGCAAGCAACATCGCCACCATACCACCTCCAAATCACGGTAGATGTCCGGCTAGAGCTACTGACGATCAAATACGATGACCCGCTCGAAAGACGTACCACTAGTCGAGAGAGCGTGGGCGCGTTTCATTGACCGGCAGGTGGCTGCCACAATTCGACCTTGTTTCCCTCAGGATCGATGACCCAGGCAAACTTGCCGTACTCAGAATCATCGATCTTGTCGAGGACGTTGCAGCCTTCCGCTTTGAGCGCCGTGACCACAGCGTGAAGGTCTTCAACGCGGTAGTTGACCATGAACGAGGCTTTGCTTGGAGCAAACTGATCGCCTTCCTCCGGACCCACGGACCAGACGGTCGTACCGCCTGTGGGCTTGCCATCCGAGTCGGCCCAGGTGAACGCGGTACCGCCCCACTCCTGGACATCGATGGCGAGATGACGCTTGTACCAAGCCTGCAGCGCAGGTGCATCCTTTGCCTTGAAAAAGATGCCGCCGATGCCAGTGACTCGCTTCATGTGAACCTCCGATGTGCGGCAATTGGGACGTTCAACTCGAGTCATTCCTGCGTCGGCAACACGCCGCGCATTCGCAGCGCCTGCCAGAAGTCTTCGTGCTCCTGTCGAAAGACAATCTTTGACACGCGGCTCGCAGCATAGCGCCAAACGACTCTCGCCAGCGTCGCTAAAAGGGGGGGTGTGCAGCCCCAATGCAATGGGAAAAACGGCCGAGCAGCAATCACCGATGTCCCGCCGTCTGTTGAAATTCAGCGGCGGCTCGGTTGACGACTACACGACGTTCCCCACAGCAGGTTTCTCGCAATTGACTAACCACGGCACGCCGAATAGATCAACGACCTGGCCGAACCGCAGCGCCCAGAAGGTTTCCGTCATGGGTATCAGCACCGTGCCCCCTTCTGCGAGAGCCTTGAAAATGCGATCTGCTTCCGAGGCCTCCTTCGGTCTGAGCATCACGCAGAAGCTCTCCGGCTTCTTGTATTGCCCAGGCATGGCGTCACAGCCCTCCAATACGCCGTCGTCGGAGGCGAGCCCGGCATGCAGGATCTTCGTGGCCCAGCCCGGTGGCGCCTGGTCGGGCATTGGAGAATCCTTCCACGTCATCATGAACGTGATCTTGCCGCCGAGGCATTTCTCATAAAAGCGAAAAGCCTCCGCGCACCGGCCGTCGAAATAGAGGTAAGGATTCAACGCCATCGTCACTCCTCGGCTGTCTTCCGACGTCTGTTGAAGTCTAGCGGTCGCTCGATTGACGATTACGCCACGTTCAACTCCGGTCGGTCCGGAGCCCGCGGCTTTGCAGGTTGGCCGTCCCGGCTGAAAGTCTACCGAAGATTCATCATCGGACCTGTCTCTGACAGGATCGGGCCAGACGCCGCGTGGCTGAACCGACAAGCCTTTGCCAGCCGTGGGAACTGACCGAGAGACTCGGGGTCTAAAACCCTCGGGGCGAACGCTTGAATCGACACGTTGCTCTTTGCCTTGCCTTAGCCACCGGTCTGTCACTCGAGGTCCTAGCCGTGCCTCAGGCGCCGATCAGGGACTCGCCGCGTCCGCGCTACGGGGCCGGGCCGCCGTCGTACACGGCCGTTGAGGTCGTGTTCCAGAATGCTGTCGACAACGTTCAGCTTGCGGGCACCCTGACGGTTCCGCGGGGGGCGCTCAATGCGCCAGCCGTGCTACTAAGTCAGGGGCTCGGTTTTGAGCCTTTCGATCGCGACTACACGCTTCCGAGTGCGCCAGCGCTCAAGTCATTCCTGGCCATCGCCGATGCCCTGAGCCGAAACGGGATCGTGGTGCTGCGGGTCGACGACAGAGGTGCCGGCGGGTCGTCGGGCCAAAAGCAGTTGTCGTCGGTACAGCAACTCGCTGGTGACCTGGTCGCGGGTGTGGCCTTCCTCAAGGCACGACCGGAGGTAAACCCGAAGCGGATCGGAATCATTGGACACAGCTTCGCTGGCCTCACGGCGCCGATAGCTGCGGTCCGTTCGGATGACGTCGCATTCGTCATTACGCTGGCGGGTCTTATGACCGACGCTCGCGTCAACTTGGAGCGGTTGCCTGCAGGGCTTCGCGCGGTGACCACCGCAACCTGGACCACTCTGATTCAGAGTTCACCCACATTGAGCTCGTCCGAGCTGGAAGGCAGGCTGCGAGATACGTTCACTTCGGCGATGGCGAACGTGAGCGACCAGGAGCGCGCGCCCATCCAAAGCGCGATGGCAGCGATCGTGACCCAGTGGGTGAAGTCGGCGCCGCTCCGCCGGTCCCAGGCCCTTACCGATCCCGGGGAGGCATTGCGTGCGTTGACGAAACCTTTCCTGGCGATCCATGGCGCTCGCGACCGCGATCTTGACGCCGCGACGAACCTCGGGCCGCTTGTGAGATACCTCGGTGAAGCTGCGAACGCCGACTTCACGGTGGCCACGATTCCCGACATCGACCACTGGATGTGGGTGTGCACGCAGCCATCTGAGCCTGGAAAACGATGCGCCGAGATGCAGTTCTCACCCAAGGTCGTCGATCTGATCACGAACTGGATCCAGAAGCACTGATGCAGTTCGGGATCCCAGGTCGCGAGCTTTAGTTAGAGTCGACGAATCGAGAAGAGTATGAGGATAGTCCGGATTTAAGTTGTATTAGGCATCGAGCGCGCAGCAGCGGCGTCACTCAGGAGTAATCGCCTCATCGTCGCTGCCGGGCGCGTATACTCCACCACGGTTTGGCCCTCACTCCCGGCACTCGCCTCGGCCCGTATGAAGTCTCTGCGCAGATCGGCGAAGGCGGCATGGGGCAGGTGTATCGCGCGACGGACACCAACCTGAAACGGGCCGTCGCCATCAAGGTGCTCCCCGAATCCGTGGCTTCGGATGCGGAACGGCTGGCACGATTCCAGCGCGAGGCGGAGGTCCTCGCATCGCTCAATCATCCGAACATCGCGGCCATCTATGGCCTGGAACGATCGGGCGGCACCACCGCTCTGGTGATGGAGCTCGTCGAGGGGCCGACCCTTGCGGACCGTATCGCGCAGGGAGCAATTCCCGTTGACGAGGCGCTGCCGATTGCCACGCAGATCGCCGACGCGCTCGCAGCCGCGCATGAGCGCGGCATCATCCATCGGGATCTCAAGCCGGCGAACGTGAAGGTCCGGCCGGACGGTGCGGTGAAGGTGCTCGACTTTGGCCTGGCAAAGGCGATGGAGCGGGGCGCCGGGTCTCAAGAGCAAGACCCGGCCAACGTACTGTCGCAGTCGCCCACGATTACGACGCCCGCGATGACGCAGGCGGGGATGATTCTCGGCACCGCGGCGTATATGAGCCCGGAACAGGCGCGCGGAAAAGCCGTGGACAAGCGTGCGGACATCTGGGCGTTCGGGTGCGTGCTCTACGAGATGCTGACGGCGCGACGAGCCTTTGCCGGCGATGAGGTGTCCGACACGCTGGCGTCGGTGCTTGCACGAGAACCGGACTGGGCTCTCCTTCCGGCCACCGTGCCACCGGTGCTCGGCACGTATCTTCGCCGCTGCCTACACAAGGAACCCAGGCAACGGATCCACGACATCGCCGACGTGCGGCTGGCGCTGGAGGGCGCGTTTGAGACGGCGCCCGGAAACGCCGGGTCTCAAGGGCAAGACCCGGCCTACGTACACACCCAGGTCGATGCGGCGGTGGCTGCCGTGCGCCGAATGCTTGGACGGCGCCTGGCGCTCGTCGGCGCGGCGGCCGTCGTCGTCACTGGTGCCATCGTGGGCCCGACGGTCTGGTGGACCATGCGTCCGGCCCCGCCGCGCGTGCTCCGCACCGAGGTCACGACGGCGGGCGCGACCGCGTTGAGCATCAGCGGTTTCGATCGCGACCTCGCCATCACGCCGGACGGTTCACGGATCGTCTATCGCGGCAACAACCAGTTGTTGGTACGGGCGCTCGATCAGCTCGAGCCACACGTGCTGGGCGGTCTTGGTGCGCCGCGAGGCGTGTTCGTCTCGCCGGACGGCCAGTGGGTCGGGTTTTTCGATGGAACCACGATGAAGAGGGTCGCCCTGACGGGCGGCCCACCGCTCACTATCACGCGGATCGATGGGGACGGTTCGCGCGGGGCCACGTGGGGGCCGGACGGAACGATCGTCTACGCGACGGATGCGGCCTCCACGGGTCTGCAGCGCGTCTCAGCCGCTGGCGGTGATCCGACCGTGCTCACCAAACCCAACCGGGAGCGTGGCGAGGCCGATCATCTCTGGCCGGAGTTCTTGCCGGGCGGGCAGGCGGTGCTCTTCACGATCGCCGCAGCCACCGGCGGACTCGATAACGCGCAGATCGCCGTATCCGACTTGGAGACTGGGACGTCCAAAGTGCTCGTGCGGGGAGGCCACCACGCGCACTATGTGCCCACGGGCCATCTCGTCTACGGCGCCGGCGGCACGCTACGCGCGGTGGCGTTCGACCGCGATCGGCTCGAGGTCGCGGGGACGCCGGTGCCCGTCCTCGAACAGGTCGTGACGTCCGTAGGAGGGGCCGTGGATGCGGCCGTCGCCGCCAACGGCACGATGGTGTATGTGCCGGGCCGCGGTGGACCCGGAGCGGCCCGATCGCTCGTCTGGGTCGACCGTCTGGGTCGCGAGGAGCGGGTGCCGGCGCCCCTGCGCGCCTACTCCTTTCCACGCATCTCGCCGGATGGCACGCGCGTGGCGCTCGTCGTCATGGACCAGGAGCAGGACATCTGGATCTGGGACTTCGCGCAAGAGAGGCTCACGCGCTTCACCTTCGACCCGGGAGCCGACCAGTATCCCCTCTGGTCGCCCGACAGCCGGCGCCTCATCTTCGCATCGGCACGCGTGGGGGGGTTCAACTTGTTCTGGCAGGCCGCTGATGGCACCGGCGCGGTGGAGCAGCTGACCGAGGGCCCAAACGTTCTGCTCCCAGTGGCCATGACCCCGGACGGCAACCGCATCATTGTTCGAGAAGTCGGCCAACAGGACGATCTCATGCTGGTGCCGCTGCAACCGCCGAGACGCCCGCAACCGCTCGTCCAGACGATGTTCGGTGAGCGGAACGCGGAGATCGCACCGGACGGACGCTGGCTGGCGTACGAGTCCAACGAATCCGGGCGAGAGGAAATCTACGTGCGCCCGTTCCCCGACGTCAGCGGCGGCCGGTGGCAGGTCTCGACCGGCGGCGGGCGAATGCCGTTGTGGTCCCGGAACGGACAGGAACTGTTCTACGGCTCGCCGGACGGCGCGCTGATGGGCGTCCGGATGGAGCCCGGACCGTCGTGGCGCAGCAGCACGCCGGCCCGAATCCTCCAGGGTCAGTTCGTTTATTCGGGTTTTGGGCGGGCGTTCGACATCGCACCCGACGGCCGGCGCTTCCTCATGATCAAAGAAGGCGGTGGCAACGAGGCCGCGCCGCAAAACCTCGTCGTGGTGCTCAACTGGTTTGAGGAGCTGAAGCGGCTCGTGCCAGCGAACTGACATTTCCCCGCCAGCCGGCTCCTTCGCTCAGCGCTCGGGAATTACTTCCGATCAGCGCTAGCGACTACACATTAGTAATACGGTGCGTTCGCGTCTTGAACGGCTCAACGTGGGTCAGTCGTGGGCACGAGGCGCTTCCGCTCTTCGGCCCAGGGTCGAACAACACGGACCGGTCGTGCTCGGCTGTCTGCCGACAAATTACTGTTGTTCATGGGGTTTCGCGAGCAGAAGCCTGCGACCACACCTCACCGCGTCGGCACCAGACGCTTCAGCTCCTCGGCCCAGTTCAGCACGACGGTCAGCCCCGCGGTGTCGGCCTGGGTGCCGGTATTGGGCGCTTGAATGAGCAGAAACCTCGTCCCGTCCGGCGAAATATCGTAGGAGCGGCCCTGTGCGACGAGGTTGAAGTAAAAGCCACCGTCGACGAGCATCCGCGGGACGCCGGCGGCAAAGCCGCCCTGACTCCGGACATCGACCGCCATGAGACGGCCGTCCGCGGCGACATAGAACAGCTCGCGGCCGTTCGGCGCCCACGCGGGATGGAAGCCGCCCGTCGTGGACACCTGCCAGCGTCCGCTCTCGACGTCGGGAAACGGCCGCACGTACACCTCCTCTGTCCCTGACTCGTTCGACTGGAAGGCAATCCACTTCCCGTCCGGGGAAATCTCTGCGTTTCGCTCGTCGAACGGCGTCTGGATGAGCGGCGTGATGCGGCGCTCGCCGTCGAGGACCAGCATCCGAAGGTCCAGACCCGTGGCAGTGCCTGTGTCGGCGCCGAAGATCAGTCGTCCGCCATCGGGGGAGAACGTGTTCGGCACGTGCGTCTCCGCACCCTCGGTCAAACGCTCCGTGCCACCGGTGCCGTCCGCGGCCTGGACAAAGAGCGGGCTCGGGGTGACGCGCGTCGACGAAAACACGATCCGGCGTCCATCGCGCGTCCAGATCGGAGCGACATCGTTGCTCGGATCCGTCGTCAGCCGCGTCAGCGTCTCGCGTGCGAAGTCCCAGATCCAGATGTCGTCCTGCTGATCGCGCAAGGCCATCGCGACGCGCGTGCCATCCGGTGAAATGCGCGCCGTTGTGTACGCGCGGGGTGGCGCATTGATCGGCCGCCTGGCTCCGCCGCGTTCCGCCCAGACGAGTCGCCGCTGCAGCCCACCGGCGCCGGCGGCGATGTACACCAGCGTGCCGTCGGCCGCTACGCTGAAGTCGGCGGCACCGCTACTACGCTTCATCAGGACGCCCTCGGCGAGGGGAATCGGATCGCCGAGCACTTCGAGGCGAACCGGGTCGAAGGGGACAGCACGGATGGTATTCTCTGCGCCGTAGACGAGGTGGCCGCTGGGCGAAAAGCGCGGGCTCGAGCCGCTCGGTACGAGGATCTTTGTGTCGCCAGACTGGATATCGAACGCGGCGATCTGAAAATCCTCCCCGCGCTCTCCGGACTGAATGGTGTACAGCACCGCGCGTCCACCCGGCAGGAACTCAGGCCAGGAGTGCTGGATCTCCCCGCGCGCTTTGTCAGGAGTGGTCAGCACCGTCGGTGTGCCGCCGCCGGCGGGCACACGCTGGAGTCCCGTCCCCGGCTCGGTCGTCGCGAAGACGATGGTGTCGTCAGGCCCCCAGGTCGCGCCGATCATTTCACGCCCGACGGCGGTAACGTTCACCAGCGGGCCGCCGGCGATCGGCATCTTGCGAAGCATCTTATCGGCTTCGTCGCGGAAGCCGACCCATCGGCCGTCCGGAGACACAAACGGTTCGAAGAATCGATCGGCCTGGCGAATCGGGGTTCCCTCGAGCGCATCGAGCGCCCGGATGTAGAGCTGACGATCAGTGCCGAGGCCTGCAAAGTAAACGAGCCTGCTGCCGTCAGGCGTGATCGCCATGTCACGGTTCCTGGTGCCGATGCTCAACGGTGCTTGGCCGGTTGAGATCGTAAACCGTCGAAGCGGGGCCGGCCGCTCCGCCGCCGGTGGCTTGAGGACCCATGTGGCGACAGCGGTAACGAGGATCAGCGCCAGGGCCGCCGCGCCGACCGTGGGCGAGCGCCAGTGCAGTTTCGTACCAAGCGCCTCGGCAGAGGGCTGTGGCGGCGGCGCCGGCACGTCAAACGCGCCCTCGAGCGCGAGGCGCACGTCGCCGATGGCTTGCGCGCGCTGCTTCGGATCCTTCTGGAGGCACACGCGAAGCACCTGACGCACGCGGGCGGGCACGCCGGTGCCGATGGCGTCCCACCGCGGGTCCAGCTTCACGACCGCCGCGAGCGTGTCCGTGAGATCCTCGCCTGGGAATGCCCGCTTGCCAGTGAGCATCTCAAACAGCACGGCGCCGAAGGCCCAGATGTCCGCGCGCTTATCGACGGTCTTGCCCCGCGCCTGCTCGGGACTCATGTAGGCCGCGGTCCCGAGGATCATCCCGGCGTGCGTCACCGCGGGCGTGGTGATCGTGGGCGCTTGCGATACACCGGGTGACATCGCGCCCGGCGCTTCTATAGCCTTGGCTAAGCCAAAGTCGAGCACTTTGACCGTGCCATCCGGGCGCACCTTGATGTTCGCAGGCTTCAGATCGCGGTGGATGATCCCTTGCTCGTGCGCCGCTTCGAGCGCCTCGGCGATCTGCTTCGCGATCAGCAACGCCTCATCGACGGGAATGGCACCGCGCGCAATGCGCTGCGAGAGATCGTCGCCCTCGACGAGTTCCATCACGAGCGCGGTCATGCCCTCGCTCTCTTCGAGCCCGTAGATGGCGGCGATGTTGGGATGATTCAGCGAGGCGAGAGTCTTAGCTTCACGCTGGAAGCGAGCAAGCCGATCCGCGTCGTGCGCGAACGCCTCGGGCAGGATCTTGATCGCAACGTCACGATCCAACTTGGTGTCACGGGCTCGATAGACTTCGCCCATGCCCCCGCGACCGATCTGCTCGGTCAGCTCAAAGACGCCGAGGCGGGTGCCGGGGGTGAGGGACAAGTGGCTGATTATATGGGTCTTGAGGGACCACGGACGGGATTAGTCCCATACACGCCGCAGCGTAGAGAAATGAGGCCTTTCGGCGAACGCGCGTGCGAGTGGGATTACGCGATCAGGAGGGCAGTTTCAGCGCGCGTTAGCTCCTATCCCCAAAACCGTTTGACAGCCACCAGCACCGGGTCTACAGTCCGGTCGAACGAGGTGGCTGTGGCTACTTGGCTACCCAGCTACTTACTGAGGCACCAGCCTATGGAACGACGAACCTTCATCAAAGGCGTTATCGCAGCCGGCGCCGCGACGTCTTCGGCCGCGTACCTGTTTCGCGGCCCGGGCGCGGTCCTCGGCCAAACGTCCGCTCCTGGCTCGGTCGAGCGACTGCTCACGCTCAACATCAACGGGCAGGCACGCCGCGTCGACGTCATGAAGCAGGAAACACTGGCCATGACGCTTCGCTACAAGCTCGGGCTGACAGGAACCAAGCTTGGCTGCGACCGCGCCGAATGCGGCGCGTGCACGGTCCTCATAGACAGCGTGCCGCACTATTCATGCTCGGTGCTCACGCACACGGTGCGCTCGCGCGCAGTGCTCACAATCGAAGGCCTCGCCAGTCCATCCGGCCAACTCCATCCGGTTCAACAGGCCGTCGTGGACGAGCAGGGATTCCAGTGCGCCTTCTGCATGCCCGGATTCGTCATGGCCGCCGTCGGGTTCTTCAAGACCAACCCGAACCCCACTCGTCAGGAGCTGGCGCATGGCTGCTCGGGCAACCTGTGCCGCTGTCAGGATTACGACAAGATACTGACCTCGCTCATGGCGGGCGCCGAATACCTTAGGAGGTCGGGCAATGCCTGATCAAAAACTCGTCGGCACGAGCTACATCCCGCCCGACCACGTGGCCAAGGTCACGGGTCGCGCTAAGTACGCCGAAGACTTTCGCGCGGACGGGATGCTGTTCGCCAAGCTCCTTCTGAGCCCGATGCCTCACGCACGCGTGAGGAGCATCGACACGAGTGCCGCGCTCGCCATGCCTGGTGTCAAAGCCATCCTTACCGCGGACGAAGTGCCCGATCAGAACGGCGGCGAGAAGGCGCTGACCAACGAACCGTTGTACGCGGGCGAGCCGATCCTTGCGGTGGCGGCCGTCGACGAGGTCACGGCGGCCGATGCGATCGAGCGGATCCAAGTGGATCTCGAGCCGTTGCCCTTCGTGATCGATCCGCTCGAAAGCCTGAGGCCGGGCAGCCCAAATGCCAGGCTTGGGGGTAACGCGTGGGGGCCGCCGCGACCGCCGGCGCCCGGAGCTCAGGGCCCAGCTGCGCCGCCGCTCGAGACGCTCAAGTGGACCGCTGAAGACTTCGCGGATGAAGAAGACGGCGCCGCACAGTTGCCGATCGGCAAGGCGCTCGAGGAGTGGTCGTTCGGCGACCTCGACGCCGGACTCAAATCCGCCGCGCTCGTCCTGGACGAAACATTCGTGGTTCAGTCCACGAGCCATCACCCGATGGAAACGCGCAGCGCGATGGCGTACTGGCAGAACGGAAAGCTCTTCCTGCACGGCTCCACACAAAGCGTCGCGTTCACCGTCGCCGGCATTGCCCGATGGGTCGGCATCGATCCATCGAACGTGGTGCTCATTTGCGAGTACACAGGCGGCGGTTTCGGCAGCAAGGGCGCGGGCGCCGTCTCCATGGCCATTCCGGCATTGCTCTCGAAGAAGGCCAACGCACCAGTAATGATGCGCATCAGCCGCGAGGAGGAGAGCTACATCGGGCGCGCGCGCACCAACATGACCGGCCGCGCGAAGGTGGGCTTTGCCAAAGACGGCCGCATCACCGCCCTCGACCTCTTCATCGTCCAGGACACGGGCGCGTACGGCCCGATGGGCGACCACCGCTCCGCAGGCAACGCGGCGTCGCTCATCTATCAGCCCGTCGCCATGCGTTGGCGCGCGGTCAACGTCTTGACCAACACGCCGCCGCGGACGCAGCAGCGTTCGCCCGGGCCGATGCAGGCCAACGGCATCATGGAGCCGATCATCACGAAGGCGGCCAAGCAGCTTGGGCTGGATCAGGTCGCGATTCGCCGGCTCAACTCTCCGGAAGGAAAGGCCATCTACGGGCCGCCAGGGCCGAACGGCGAACGGCCGCACGTGACGAGCGCGTTCGTGAAAGAAGCGCTCGACCGCGGGGCCGAGCTTTTCAAGTGGGAGGAACGCAAAGCGCGCAGCGGCCAGCGCCGCGGTCCAAAGGTGCGCGGCGTCGGCGTCACCGTCGGCCCGCACGGGGCAGGGTCGATCGGGTGGGACGCCATCATGACGATTCGTCCCGACGGGAAGCTGTACGTGCAATCGGGTGTCGGCAACCTAGGCACGCACTCGGTGTTCGATCTGGCACGCGCCGCATCAGACGTGCTCGCGATGCCGTGGGAGAAGGTGGAGGTCATCTGGGGCAACACGGGCAAGCATCTGCCATGGACGTGCCTCTCGGTCGGCAGCCAGACGACGCACGCGATGACTCGCGCCAACTACGCCGGTGCCATGGACGCGAAACAAAAGCTGCAAGCGATCGCGGCCATGGACCTCGGCGGCTCGCCCGACGACTACGAGCTTGGCAACGAGCGCGTCTATCGGCGCGGCAACCCGGCGCGCGGGTTGAGCTACGCCCAAGCCGCACGCCGCGCGATCGAGCTTGGCGGCAAATACGATGGCCACGTCGTCCCCGACGATGTGAATCCGATGACGAAGACGTCGGCCGCCGCGCTCGTGGGATTGGGCTTGATGGGAGTTGCCAAAGACAACCATCCGCGTGACGGCAACACGTTCTCGTTTGTGATTGGTTTCGCGGAGGTCGAGGTTGACGTCGAGACGGGGAAAGTCGTCCTCGTCGACTATCTGTCGGTTGGCGACGTGGGCAGGGTCGTCAATCCTCGAAGCCTCAAAGGACAGTTGAACGGCGGGAGCTGTCTCGGCATCGCGCACGCGCTCTGCCAGAAGTGGGTGATCGACCCGCAGTACGGGCTGACGCTGGCGCGGCGCTTCCATTACAACAAGCCGCTGACCATCTTGGACATTCCAGCGAATCTGGAGGCGGTGGCGCTCGACATCCCCGATCCGGAAACCCCGGTCGGGGCGCGCGGAGTGGGCGAGCCGCCGGTGGGCGCCGGTTATGGCGCGGTGATGAATGCGATTGCCGATGCGATTGGCGTGGATGCGTTCCGCCGAGCGCCGGTCACCGCGGACATCGTGCTGATGTCGCTCGAGCACGGAAGGCGGATGCATGCGCCTTTGCAGGCGCATTTGTAAATATTCGGGACTCGGGGCTCGGGGCTCGGGACTCGCGCAAGGACATTGGCTTTTCGGATCCCGGGTCCCGGATCCCGGATCCCGTCGGAGAACCAGATGGCAGTTATCCGTGATGTGATGCCCGCCTTCGAGTTGTTCCAGCCGACTTCGGTCGCCGATGCGCTGGCGCTGCTCAACCGTCACGAGGGCGCCTGGATTCTAGCGGGCGGCCTCGACAGCTTCGACTGGCTGAAAGACCGCATCAAGCGCCCGAGCGTCGTTGTCGATCTGAGCGGTGTGACCGAACTCAGAGGCATCCGGCCGCGTGGCGACGGTCTCGAGATCGGGGCGATGACCACGCTGACCGAAGTGGTTCAGCATCCCATGGTGCGCGAACGCTATGGCATCCTGCTCAAAGCGGCGGAAGCGGCGGCGTCGCCGCAGATCCGCAACCAGGGAACGATTGGCGGAAACGTGTCACAAGACACGCGTTGTTGGTATTACAGAGCCGGATGGTCGTGCTACCGCGCCGGCGGCAATATCTGCTACGCGGATACGCCGCAAGCGATCAACCGCGAGCACGCAATTTTCGGGGCCGACCGGTGCGTCGCGGTCAGCCCGTCCGACACAGCGCCCGCGCTGGTTGCGCTCCAGGCCGAGATGGTTCTTCGCAGCTCAGATGGTGAACGCGTCGTGGCGGCGGAGGACTACTTCATCGGGCCCGGCACCGACATCATGCGGATGACCATCCTGCGATCCGGCGAGTTGCTGACGGCGATCCGTGTGCCTGGCACGTGGGCCGGCGCGCAGTTCTACTTCGAGAAGATCGCGGATCGGAACGTGTGGGACTTTCCGCTGGTCAATGTCGCATCCGCCACAGTCATGTCCGGCAACACGATCGAGCGGATGCGCATCGCGGTCAATGGCGTCGCGGCCCGGCCCTTGCGACTTGCCGCGGTCGAGAATGCGGTGCAAGGCAAGCCTCGCGACGAGGCCACGGCCGCAGCCGCGGGCAACGTGGCGATCGAGGGCGCCGTGCCGCTGCACCACAACGCATACAAGGTGCCGCTGCTCCGCAACCTGGTGAAGCGCGCGGTTCGCGGGACGGAGTCCACCTTCGCCAAGGCTACGGAGGACAAGAACACATGGACGTCCTGACCTGGGGTCATAGCCCGTGGGGCGAGTGGATCCTGACTCACATCTCCTGGGATCTGCTGTGGGCGTCGCTCTTTGCCGGCGTTGCGTTTCTCGTCGCGCACGGTAGCTACATGGTGCTCTCGGCGCACCGCAAGCGCGACGCGCTCGAAACCGACGCTCTCGAAGTCGCGCGCCCCGACTTGCCCCCGCGCATTCGTCGTCATTCGCTCGCCGCACGGCTGTTCCATTGGGTGATGGCCGCAGCCATGTTCACTCTGCTCCTGACCGCCTTTCTTCCGATCGCCGGCGTCAAGTTCGCGTGGGTGACGTGGCACTGGATGGCGGGGCTCGTGCTGGCTGCATCGATTCTCTTTCACATCATCCACGCCACTTTCTATCTCGACTTCTGGTCAATCTGGGTAGGACCGAAAGACATTCCCGAGATGAAGGCCGAGGTTCTTCGCGAGCTTGGTCACGACGTGGCGGGTCCGAAACCTGGCAAGTACCCGCTCGGCAACCGTCTCTATCACCTGGCGATCGTGATTGCGGGTCTTGCGGTCGTCGCCACCGGACTCTTCATGATGGTGCGCGTACGCACGCCCCTGTTCACGCGCAATCCATATCTACTTGGCGACGCCGCGTGGGGCTTCACGTACGTCGTGCATGGGATGGCAGGCGTCGGTCTCGTGGGACTCGTGATCGCGCACGTCTACTTCGCGGTGCGCCCGGAAAAGTGGTGGATCACGAAGTCGATGCTCCTCGGCTGGATCACGCGTCGCCAATACCTCGAACACCACGATCCTCAGCGCTGGGTTGCGCGGTGATGGGATGTTCGGCCGGTCCAAAAGGACCGGCCCTGACGTACTACGCACTGTCCCTACGTGCTCGTAGGGCGCCGGCCATTGTAGGGCGCGTCCTTTCGGACGCGCCAGAACGACTCTACCGTCTCAGTCGCGGCCCTTCATCGTTTCATCGATGAGAAACAAGTCGGTGAGCAGCGCGCGGAGATGAATCGACGCATTCAGGTTGTCGATGAGCTGCGAGCTGAGTGAGGGCTGGGCAACGACCAATTGGATCGCAGCCAGAGCCGCGCGCGCGTCGCGATCGAGCACGTCGAGAAAAGCCGCATATCGATCGACCGATTCCGGCCGATCGTTTTGGACGGCGGCTCGAAAGGCGTCTGCAATCCCCAGGAGCGCCGTCTCCGTTCGGCCAAGCATCGTGCGAAGGGTGCCGCTCGATGAACTGCTCGCTTCGTCGACCACGCCCTGGGCCGCATAGGCAAGCATGAACTCGTAGCACTCCTCGATGGCGTCGCAGCGCTCCTTTGGATTCATCCCTGTGTTAATGCTTCCCCGATCCCCGATCCCCGATCCCTGATCCCCGATCCCTGATCCCCGATCCCTGATCCCCGATCTACCTTCCTGCGGCCGCCGCCATCGCCTTGATCCGTTCCCTGAACGCTGCGATGTATTCCTTCGAGCCCGGTCGTCGCTCCACAACTTTTTCGAGGTTCGTCAGGTACCCGGCGTTGCCCATCTTCGTGCGGAACTCAGCGAGATACGGCTCAATCTTCATGAACACGCCAAGCTGCTCGCCGTTGGCGTCGTTGAACATCTGTTCATCGATGGCGCCGTTGTTCACAAACGACGCGGCCATATCCCAGTAGCTCGTGACCATGCGGAAGTGCCCGCTGTTGGGCCCCCCCATCACCTGCATCACTTCGTCAACGGTCGAGGGATTAAACTCGCGGAAATACCAATTGCGCGCCTCGCGCATCGTGGCCTCGCGACGGAGGTCGTACAGCTTTACCAGCAGGTCAGCGCTTTCGTACGGAGTACTCACAGGCTCCCTCCAGAATGTGTTGGCAAATCACGATGCTAGCACGATAGGGTGTTCAGATCGTTCGAACCGTTCGGGTCGTTCGGATCGTTCGGGTCGTTCGACGTCGTTCGTCGTTCGGGAGGTTCTACCCGTTCGGTCGGTTCGGATCGTTCGACGCCGTTCTACCGGCTCGGTCATTCGGGCCCGGAACGTCAGGAAAGGAGAAGAACGGCCACGAACGATTCGAACGTTCCCCGAACGGCTCGAACGTTCCGAACGCGAAGAACGCCACGAACGATCCGAACGTTCGACGAACGGCCCGAACGCTCGAACGCCCGAACGTTCCGAACGACTGCCGTTCGGTCGGTTCGCATCGTTCGTCGCCGTTCTACCGGCTCGGTCATTCGGCCCGGAACGTCAGGAAGGAGAAGAACGCCACGAACGATCCGAACGTTCGACGAACGGCCCGAACGCTCGAATGCCCGAACGTTCCGAACGACCGAAAATCTTATCGCAACCGATCTGCGAGGAGCGCGACGGAGAGGGCGTAGTAGTGCGCGCAGTTGTAACCGAGGATGGCGTCGTAATTCGGATAGACGAGAAACTTTCGCGTGCCGACGTCCACGAGTCCGGCAGTGACATCGGCCGACGGAAGCTGTCCGCCGTCGATACGGGTGACACCGAGCTTTCGCCACTCGGCAAGGGGCACGCGTTCCGTCATGTTGCGCATCGCGTAACAGCCCTCGGTTCTGCGAGGGACCGTGGTCTCGATGCGTTCCCGGGCGGCGGCTGACACGCGCACCTCGCGGCCCCACGTGTACTCGCCCTTCCAGCCATATCCCTTCAAGTAGTTGGCGATCGAGGCGAGCGCGTCGCCGGTAGACTGCCAGATGTCGCGTCGCCCGTCTTTGTCGAAGTCCACGGCGTACTTCAGATAGCTGGACGGCATGAACTGCGTTTGGCCCATCGCGCCCGCCCACGAACCCGTCATGCTGGCCGCCTCGATGTGACCGCGAGACACCATTGTGAGCGCGTTAAACAGCTCGCCTCGGAAGTAGCTGGCTCGCCGCGGTTCCCATGCCAGCGTCGCCAGCGCCTGGAATACGGGCGTGCGCCCCGTCAGTCGTCCGTAACGGGTCTCGAGACCCCAGATCGCCAGCAAGAAGCGCCGTTGAACGTCGAAGGCCGATTCCAACTTGTCGAAGAGGGGATGGTTGCTTATCGCAAGCTCACGGCCCCGACGAATCATCGCAGGCGTCAGTCGCGCCGACACGTAGCGTTCGAACCCGGGGTTCAGCTCAGCCTGAGACCGGTCGTTGCGAATGACGCGTTCGAGCGGGGCAAGACCGGTGAGTGTCTCGTTCACCAGATCAGAGCTGAAGCCGCGGTTACGAGCTTCGTCGAGAAGGTCCGCCAGCCAGGCGTCGAACGGCGGGGGAGTGTCAGCCGAGACTTGTGGCGCAGACGAGGGCAAAGCGGTCTGATCTGGAGTAGGCGAGGCCGTAGCGCTCTGATCTGGAGCCGGCGCTTGTGCGAAGAGACCACCGAGAAGCAGCAACCAGAGCATTGAGTCTCTTATCGTCTTCAATCATTATGCCGGACACCCGCTCAGCCGTTTCACCTTACGCTTCTGGCGCGCGGCTTCCAGAAACGTCGGCCTCCTGTTCCATCGCGGAGCCACATCCGAAACGTCAGTACCTTGCTTTTCCGACTGGAGTCCCTTCTAATTACTTCGATCCGAGCTTTTCCGCGCGATCTCCTTTTCCCTCTGTGGCTTTCGGCTTAGCCGGAAGCCACAGATCTACTGAGAGTTAACGCATGCCTTACACCTTGAACGTCAACGGGAAGACGACGACGGTTGATGTCCCGGCCGATATGCCATTGCTCTGGGTCATCAGAGACGTCCTGAACCTAAAGGGGACGAAGTTCGGCTGCGGCATTGGTCAGTGCGGTGCGTGCACCGTCAATCTTCGGGGTCGAGCGGTTCGCTCGTGCCAGACACTGGTCTCGCAGGCGTCAGGTGCGGCCATCACCACAATTGAGGGACTGTCCCCCGACGGCTCGCACCCAGTGCAGCAGGCATGGCAGGAGATCGACGTCCCTCAGTGCGGCTACTGTCAGGCCGGCCAGATGATGTCGGCCGCGGCGCTCCTCGCCACCAATCCGAAGCCTTCCGACGCCGAGATCAACACCGCGATGAACGGCAATATCTGCCGTTGCGGAACCTATGTCCGTATTCGCCAGGCGATTCACCGCGCAGCGGCGATGGCGCTCAATCGTCCGACGCAGACGGCTCGCACCGGCGCGGCAGAGTAGGAAGGAGGAGTCATGACTACAACCAACCTGACTCGTCGCTCCTTCCTCCAGGTCAGCGCCCTCGCGGGCGGTGGCATGATGGTCGCGCTGCACTTCGACGCGATCGACCTGCTCGCGCAAGGACCGCCTCAGGGACCGCCCCCGACGTTCATGCCCACGGCCTTCGTCAAGATCGCGCCGAACGGGACCGTCACGATCATGTCGAAGAACCCTGAGATCGGTCAGGGCGTCAAGAACATGCTCCCGATGATCATCGCCGACGAGCTCGACGTCGAGTGGAGCAGCGTCAAGATCGAACAGGCCGACGCGGACCAATCAAAGTACGGCGCACAGCTGGCCGGCGGCAGTCTTTCGACGCCGATGAACTGGGACCCCTGCAGACAAGTTGGCGCAGCCTGTCGGCAGATGATCCTGGGTGCTGCGGCGCAAAAGTGGAGCGTGCCAGCGAGCGACCTCTCGACCGCGGCTGGACGTGTGATGCACCGTGGCAGCAACCGAACCGCGAGCTACGGCGAACTGGCTGCGGCGGCGGCGACCCAGCCGGTGCCACCGCTCAACATGGTGCCGCTCAAGGATCCCAAGGACTACAAGATCATCGGCAAGCCGATGAAGGGTGTCGATACGATGAACATCGTCACCGGCAAACCGACGTTCAGCATCGACTTCACCGTGCCCAACATGCTGTGGGCGGTGTTCGAGAAGTCCCCGGTGTTCGGCGCCAAGGTGGCCACCGCCAACCTCGATCAGATCAAGGCGCTTCCAGGCGTCCGCCACGCCTTCGTCGTCGAAGGCGGTACCAATCTGACCGCATTGCTCCCCGGCGTGGCGATCGTCGCTGACAGTTGGTGGCAGGCGCAGTCGGCGCGGCAGAAGCTTCAGGTGACCTGGTCAGACCACCCGACCGCAACGCAAACGAGCGCAGGGTACCAGGCTCGCGCAGACGAGCTCGGGAAGGGCGCTTACGCGAACAAGCTGAGAACCGACGGAGACGTCGACAAGGCGCTGGCGAGCTCGGCCAAGGTGGTCGAGGCCGCGTACATGTATCCGTTTATTCCGCACGCGCCGCTCGAGCCGAATAACTGCATCGCGCACTGGCAAAACGGAAAGATCGAGCTGTGGGCACCGAGCCAGACGCCGGCGGCAGGGCTGGCAGTCGTTGCGCAGACACTCGGGATTCAGCAGTCCGACATCACCATGCACCTGGTCAAGGCGGGCGGTGGCTTCGGCCGCCGGCTGACCAACGACTACGTGGCTGAGGCGGCGTACATCGCGAAGCAGATCGGCGTTCCCGTGAAACTGCTGTGGACGCGCGAAGACGACCTGCGCCACGACTTCTATCGTCCGGCGGGATATCACTACCTGAAGGGCGGCGTGGACGCGAGCGGCAAGGTGATCGCGTGGCGCAACCATTTCGTCACATTCGCCGATGGCACGAGCGATCGCTATGCGGCGGCATCGAACATTGCTGGAAACCAGTTCCCCGCGTTGTTCATTCAGAACTTCGACTTTGGTGATTCGAAGATTCCGCTTGGCGCACCGACCGGTGCGCTGCGCGCCCCCGGCAGCAACGCGTACTCGTTCGTGTTCCAGTCGTTCATCGACGAGTTGGCCAACGCTGCTGGCAAGGACCCGGTCCAGTTCCGTCTCGACCTGCTCGCAAACCAGGCTTATCCGGCGCCCGAGCGTGGCGGCGATGGTTTCGAGGCGGCGCGAATGGTCGCCGTTCTGAAGCTGGTCGCCGAGAAGTCAGGCTGGGGCACGAAACGGCCGCAAGGCACCGGACTCGGAGTCGCATTCCAGTACAGCCACCGCGGCTACTTCGCAGAGGTCGCCGAGGTCAGCGTGGACTCGAACAAGCGCATGAAGGTCAACAAGGTCTGGGTGGCCGGCGACATCGGAAGTCAGGTCATCAACCCGATGCATGCCGAAAACCTCGTCCAAGGCGGCGTGGTCGACGGCATCAGCGCCCTGATGCAGGAGATCACCGTTGAGAACGGCCGCTCGGCACAGAGCAATTTCCATCAGGTGCCACTCCTGCGCATGCCGCAGGCGCCGGTTGTCGAGGTCCATTGGATTAAGTCGAACAACCCACCTACTGGCCTTGGCGAACCCTCGCTGCCGCCGATCCTGCCGGCGGTGACCAATGCGATCTTTGCGGCCAACGGGACGCGGGTGCGCTCTCTCCCGCTGTCGAAGCACGGCTTCCGCTGGGCGTAGAGAAGACTATAGGCTCAGGGCTCAAGGCTAGGGCTTAGGGCTTAGGGCTCAGGCAACCTCGAACTCCCAACTCAGGGCGCGTCCTTTCGGACGCGCCCGCCCTACGGATCGAACTGGTGGGCCCGTTTCTCGGGCCCGCCCTTTTCTTGTACGCTGAATCCGAATGCTCATGAAACTCGCGCCGCTGGCGCTGGCTGTCATCTGGGTCGCTGCCTGCGGCAGCGGAACGCCGAACAGTTCGGCGCTCTCCTCTCCAACGGCCGAAAAGTCGGAACCTGAGGATGCGTGGTTCGTCGAGCGCGCCGTCGAGTCAGGAATCGACTTCGTCCACTTCAACGGAATGTCCGGCGAATGGTACTACCCGGAGATCATGGCTCCAGGCGTGGGCCTGCTCGACTACGACAACGACGGCGACCTGGACGTATATGTCGTGCAAGGGCAAATGCTCGGGAAGGGCAAGACGATCGAGAACGCGGTGTTCAAACCGCGAAGCCCGCTCAAAGACCTCCTGTTCCGCAATGACCTCATCGTCTCGGCGGACGGGAAACGCACGCTGCATTTCACCGACGTTACCGATCAGAGCGGGATCGATGTACGGTCCTACGGCATGGGTGTGGCCGCCGGAGATTTCGACAACGACGGTTTCGTCGACATCTATCGCACAGGGCTCAATGCCGGCGTGATGCTTCACAACAACGGGAACGGCACGTTCAGTGACGTGACGGTGAAGAGCGGCACAGCCAACGCGCGTGCCTGGGGCGTGTCGGCCGCGTTCGTGGATATCGATCGCGACGGCTTTCTCGATCTCTATGTCGGCAACTACCTTATCTACAGCCTCGAGGCGGACATTGATTGCCTCGCCGTGACAGGGCAGCATGACTACTGCCCGCCGAACAGCTATCGGGCGCAACCGGATCGGTTATATCGCAATCGCGGCGATGGCACGTTCGTGGATGTGACGCGGACCGCATTGATTGGAGGCGCCGATGGCCCGGCGCTTGGCGTGTCGACGTCAGATTTCGACGGTGACGGCTGGATCGACATTTACGTGGGCAACGACGGACAGGCGAACCAACTCTGGACGAATCAGAAGAACGGCACGTTCAAGGACACTGCGTTCCTGTCTGGCGTTGCCGTGAATGGGCAGGGCAACGCCGAGGCCAGCATGGGGATCGACGCCGGCGATTTCGACAATGACGGCGACGAGGACATCTTCGTCACGAACTGGCTCGCCCAGATGAACACCTTCTATGTGAACGCAGGTGGCGGGATCTTTGATGAGCGCAAAGCGGCTTCCGGGCTTGGCCCGCCAAGTCTTGCGAAGACCGGTTTCGGCACGGCCTGGTTCGATTTCGACAACGATACGTGGCTCGATCTGCTCACGGTCAACGGCAGCGTCTCGACCATTGAAGCGCAGGCGCGGGCGAAAGAGCCGTTTCCGCTGAGGATGCCCAACCAGCTCTATCGAAACCTGGGCAACGGGAAGTTCGAGGATGTGTCATCGAATGCCGGCGCCGCATTCAAACTCTCTGATGTCAGCCGCGGTGCGGCTTTCGGCGATATCGACAACGACGGTGATGTCGATGTGGTCATCGGGACGTCAGCGGGTCCGCTCCGACTCCTCATCAACAATCTTGGAAACAAGAACCATTGGCTTGGCCTGCGCCTGGTAGGTACTGCGGGTGCCAGAGACATGCTAGGCGCGCGCGTCGCCGTCATGCGCAAGGACGGTCCGACGCTGTGGCGCCGCGTTCGCTCCGACGGAAGCTACGCATCGGCCAACGACCCGCGGGTACTCGTGGGTTTGGGCCCGACGACCGCTCCGCCGCGCCTGCGCGTGCAGTGGCCGGATGGCCGCGTCGAGGAATGGGCTGAGGCTGCACTCGATCGCTGGACCACACTCAAGGAGGGCACGGGTAAGTGAATCCCATGAACTCCCCACTCCCAAGAAAGCCAACTTCCAAGAGTCCTCGGGAGTTGGTTCTTGTGATGTGTTGGGCGTTGGGAGTTTGTGCGGTGCTTCTCTGCTGGGCGTGCGGCTCTCCCGCTTCAACGTCTGGCTCCTCTGCCTCGGCACCCACCGCTGCTGAGAGTGCGCCGCCCCGCGATCTCTCATTGCCTGACCTGTCGCGAGTGGACGCGTCGGTGCAGGCGCAGGTGCGAGAGCGGTACGCCACGCTCACAGACCTGTTGAAGAAGCCTGATGCAAGTAGCGCCGAACGCGGTGCGGCGTACGGGGCCTTGGCCATGCTTCTTCATGCATCTGAGTACTTCGACGCAGCGGAGCCCGCGTACAGGAACGCCCAGATTCTCATGCCTGAGGAGCCGAGATGGCCGTATTTCCTTGGGCATTTGCACAAGAGCGTGGGTGACACGGCGAAGTCGATCGCGGCCTTTTCGCGCGTGCTCGAGCTGAGGCCAAACGACGTTTCGACATTGATTTGGCTGGGACGCATGTATGTGGACCAGGGTCAGGCCGACAGAGCCGAGCCGCTCTTCGCCCGCGCACGGACGTTCGCTCCGCAAACGGCCGCAGTGCTGGTCGGACTCGGCCAAACCGCGCTCGCTCGAAAAGACTTCGCCACTGCCGTGAAGGTGCTGGAAGAGGCGCTGTCGATTGACCCGGCGGTCACGAGCGTCCACTCACCGCTGGCCATGGCCTATAGGGGCTTGGGTGATACCAAACAGGCCGAGGCGCACTTGAAACTGTGGCACAACACTGAAGTTCTCGTTCCCGATCCCTGGAAGCAGGAATTGGACCTGGCGCTCAACAGCAGTCTGTCGTACGAGCTGCGGGGTGTACGCGCTCTCGAGGAACGCGATTTCAAGGCCGCCGCTGACTTCTTCAGGAAAGGTGTCGCGCTGACCAACGGTGAGACGACGCTCGGCCGGTCGCTGCGGCACAAGCTCGGGACTGCGCTGTTCTTGAGCGGCGATGTGCGGGGTGCCGTCGAACGCTTCGAGGAGACCGTGAGATACGCCCCGGCAACCGGCCTCGACGACTCGGCCGCCAAAGCGCACTACAGCCTCGGGGTGCTGATGGCATCCAGCGGCAGGAGCGAGGAATCGATCACGCACTTGTCGGCGGCCGCCCGCTACAACCCCAACTACGTCGAGGCGCTCCTGGCGCTCGGCGACGCTCTCAGACGAAGCGGGCGCGACGCGGCGGCTTTGAGCCGCTACGAGGAGGTCTTGAGCATCAACACTCGGGTCGAGGAAGCTAGGTTCGGGTATGCGATGGCGCTCGTTCGTCTGCGTCGCTACGCGGAGGCTCGCGACCGGCTCACCGAAGCGGCGGCTCTTCACCCAGACCGTGCGGAATTCCGGCATGCGCTCGCGCGAGTCCTGGCAGCGGCGCCCGATGACACCGTGCGAAACGGCCCGCGGTCGCTGATGCTGGCGAAGGAGCTGTTCACCAACGACCAAAAGACCACGGAAATCGGCGAAACAATGGCGATGTCACTGGCGGAAGTGGGCCAATACGATGATGCCGTGGGCATTCAGCGCGGCGTCATTCAAGCAGCGTCCCGATCCGGTCAGACGGCTGCTGTGCGCCAGATGGCAGCGAATCTCCGTCTCTACGAGCGACGGCAGCCCTGTCGCACACCGTGGCCCGATGATGATCCTGTCTATTCCCCGGGGCCTCCTGTGAACCCTGAGTTGGCCGCCGCGCTACGCCGCTAGGACGACGGAGTCATCCCGACACGTTCAAGACAGAATTGGACGATCCGACTGTCCTGTGATACATGATTGTCGCTTGACGGACCGACCGAACCGGCGCGGAGGCGCCGCACGGAGAATGGGACGGTGGTCAGCGACGCTCCTCCCGACTCGACATCGGACATTTCTGTAGAACTTTTCTTGTGTTCAACAAAAAGGTAAGACGAGAAGGACACAAATTCGAGAATTTACTAGGATTTTGTGCGGTTGTCGCGCGTCCGCGTGGCACTTCGATTGCTCACGCTCGAACGACCGCGTGCGCCCTTGTTGTCGACGCGCGCATTCTGAGGTGGACGAATGAATCAGGCTGATACCGCGTGGATGCTGATCTCAACGGCACTCGTGCTGCTGATGACCCCGGCGCTTGCTTTCTTCTATGGCGGGCTGGTGCGCTCCAAGAACGCCCTCAACACGATGATGATGAGCTTCATCGCCCTCGGCTTCGTGGGCGTGTTGTGGGCACTGATTGGGTACTCGCTCGCCTTCACCACCGGTAATGATTGGATCGGCGACACCTCCAACGCATTTCTCAACGGCGTGGGGCTCGAGGCCAAAGGCACGATCCCGCACGTGCTCTTCATGTGCTATCAGGCCACCTTTTGCATCATCACCGCGGCCCTGATTTCCGGCGCCATCGTCGAGCGGATGCGCTTCTCGGCCTACGTCACCTTCATCTCGTTGTGGGCGATCGTTATCTACGCGCCTCTCGCGCACTGGGTGTGGGGCGGTGGCTGGCTGGCCAAGTTGGGTGCGCTCGACTTCGCCGGCGGCACGGTCGTGCACGTGAACGCCGGTGTGGCCGCGCTCGTGGCCGCCATGGTCATCGGCAAGCGGCAGGACTACGGCCATGCCTCGATTCTGCCGCATAACATCCCGACGGTCCTCCTCGGCGCGGGTCTACTGTGGTTCGGCTGGTTCGGGTTCAACGCGGGCAGCGCATTGGCCGCGAGCCCGATCGCCGGCCTCGCGTTTGCGACGACGATGCTGGCGCCTGCGGCGACGCTGGTCGTCTGGACGTTCCTCGACATGATGCGCTCCGGCAAGCCCACCGCGGTGGGCGCTGCCACGGCCATCGTGGTGGGGCTCGTGGCCGTTACTCCGGCAGCCGGGTTCATCAGCCCGATGAGCGCCATTGCACTAGGCGCGATCGCCGCAGTTCCAAGCTACCTCGGGCTGATCATCAGGGCCAAGACGACTCTGGACGACTCGCTCGACGTTGTGGCCGCGCACGGCGTTGGCGGCACTGTGGGCGCGCTGCTGACTGGTGTGTTCGCGGACAAGGCCCTCAATGGGGTCCAGGACGGGCTGCTGCACGGCAACCCGGGCCAGATGGGTATCCAGGCCGCGGCGATCCTGGCGGCCATTGTCTACAGCGGCGTCGGCACCTTCATCCTGCTGAAGCTGGTCGGCCTGGTGCTTCCACTTCGTCCGTCTCAGGCCGATGAGACCGTTGGACTCGATTACTCGATGCACGGCGAGGAAGCCTATCTGCACGGCGGCGAATAACTAGACAGACACATTGGTGATTGGCGATCCTTAGTGTGCGATCGCTCGTCACCAATGTCCACTTCATCCCCAAATTTCCAGAGCCTCCGAGTCCTGATCCTCGAAAGCCGGCGGGCGCGGGAGATGGCGTCTCTCGTCACCTCGTACGGCGGTCAGCCGATCACCGCGCCCTCGATGCGCGAGGTACCGCTCGAATCGAACCCCGAAGCCATCGCCTTCGCCAACCGACTGACCGCCGGTCAGTTCGATATCGTCGTGCTGCTCACGGGCGTCGGGACGCGTGCCCTGCTGAACGTCGTGGAGCGTGCACACGGGAAGCGGGAGCCCTTCGTCGAGGCGCTGTCGCGAACCAAGGTTGTGGCGCGGGGTCCCAAGCCGCTCGCCGTTCTCCGGGAGCTGAAGGTCCCCGTGTGGGTCACCGCGCCGGAGCCAAATACCTGGCGCGAGCTGCTGGCCGCACTCGACGAGAAGCAAGGCGAGACGCCCCTCAGCGGTCTTCGCGTGGCCGTGCAGGAATACGGCGTTCCCAACCTCGATCTGCTATCGGGGCTTGAAGCACGTGGCGCGGTCGTGACCAGCGTGCCTGTCTACCAGTGGGCCCTTCCCGAAGACGTGGGGCCGCTCCGCGCGGCATGCGCGGCCGTCGCTGACGGCCTGGTTGATGTGGCCCTCTTCACGACTGCGACCCAGATCGTTCATCTTTTCGAGGTCGCGGAGTCGATGAAGCTCCGGGAAGCCGTGCAAGCTGGGTTTCGACGAATTGTCGTGGCGTCGATCGGGCCGACGACGTCTGAGGAGCTGCGGCAACAGGGCATCGACGTTGACATGGAACCCTCCCACCCGAAGATGGGCTTCCTGGTCCGCGAGGCGGCCGAACGCGCCGGCGAAGTGCTCATCGCCAAACGCCGGGTATAAGTGATCGACGCGGGGCGGGCCGCGTAAGATTAGAACCATGCCTACTACAGAAGAACTGATCGAGCTTGCGGAGCACTGCGCCGACCGGTTGGAGCTCGACGGCACGCTGCGGCACATTCCCTCCTTTTCAGATGCGGAGCAGCAGTGCGAGGACGAGTACGAGGAGCTCCTGCAGGCCATTCACGAGGACGAGCTGTTTGCGCCGGTTGACATTCAGCGGCAGGAACAGCTTGTCGAGCAGATTGCGGCGGCCTTGCCCGAGGCCTCGCGCACACTTATCGTGGAGCTGGCCGACAACCACGCCCGCCACGTCTGGATGCAGCAGGAAGGCGCGTATCACGTAGGCCTTGCCGTCGGTCGCCGGCTGAGTCTAAGAAGGGAGTCTTGACTCCCAAGCCTTTGCGAACTGTTTGGGAGTTGGGAGTTGGGAGTTGGGAGTAGGGAGTTGTCTAAGTCTCTGTCCTACCTTCATTACGATGTCTTCACCGGCGAGAAGCTGCTCGGGAATCAGCTCGCCGTGTTCACCGACGCGCGCGGAATCGAAGCGGGGCTCATGCAGCGCCTCGCGCGCGAAATGAACTTTGCTGAGAGTACGTTCATCCTGCCAGCCGAGCAGGAGGGTACCGACATTCGGATGCGGATCTTCACGCCCTTTGTCGAGATGCCGATGGCGGGTCATCCAACGATTGGCAGCACTTTCGCGCTGGCGCACAGCGGAGTCATCAGGCCGGGGACGCCGCGTTTCGTGTTCGGCCTCAACATCGGTCCCACGGCCGTCGATCTCGAATGGAGCCCGCCTACGCGCGAACCGCTCCGGCGTGGCCGCGCCGAAGCCTCGGCGGAGGCGGGCGGTGCTCGTCTCCGGTTTGCGTGGATGACGCAGCTGGTTCCGACCTTCGGGCCCGAAATCGAGGACCGTTCCATTGTGACCGCGGCTTTGGGCCTCACGGCCGACGACGTGCCGCCAGGGCTCCCCATTCAAGGGGTCTCATGCGGCGTGCCGTTCCTGGTCGTTCCGCTTCGCGACCGCGACACCGTCGATCGCGCGATCAGCGACGCGTCCGCCTTCAGTCGGTTGTCGATGCGGCTTGGCGACCAGCTGCCGATCTTCTTCTTCGCTATGTTGCCCGCGGGCTCGTCCGGAACGGTTCACAGCCGCATGTTCGCGCCCGACTTTGGCATCGTCGAAGATCCGGCGACGGGGAGCGCGAGCGGGCCGTTGGGCTGCTATCTGGTGCGACATGGCCTTGTGCGTGGCGAGGCCGCAGGCAAGATTGTCAGTCTTCAGGGAGTCGCGATGGGGCGAGCCAGCCGAATACACGTAGCCATTGAGGGTAGCGACCAAGCCATCACCGGTGTCAAGGTCGGGGGCGAGGCGGTCCTGATTGGCCAGGGGGAGTTGGTCGTGTGATCTCGTTTGCGCGCATCAGCAAGCAGTACGGCAGGCAAGTCCTGTTTGTTGACGCTTCATTCCAGCTCAATCCCGGCGAGAAAGTGGGTCTCGTTGGTCCCAATGGTGCCGGCAAGACGACCCTCTTCCGCATGATCGTCGGCGAGGAGTCGGCTGACGAGGGCGACGTGTCGGTGCCGAAGCGGCTGACCATCGGCTACTTCCGTCAGGACGTCGAGGAGATGTCGGGGCGCTCGGTCCTGGACGAGGCCATTGCCGGCAGCGGACGGCTTGGCGATCTTCACCATGAGCTCGAGGCGCTGCAGCAGGCCATGAGCGATCCAGCGCGAAGCGGCGACATGGACCGCACTCTGGCCCGCTTCGGAGAAGTGCAGGAGGAATACGAGCACCTGGGGGGATACGGGCTCGAGGCGCAGGCGCGGGAGGTTCTTCACGGTCTTGGTTTCGACGACGAGCGGATTGACGGAGATGTCGGGTTGCTTTCCGGTGGATGGAAGATGCGTGTCGCGATGGCTCGCGTCCTGCTCGGACGCCCCGACGTCCTGCTGATGGACGAGCCGACGAACCATCTCGACATCGAGTCCATCATCTGGCTCGAGAGCTTCTTGCGGTCCCAGCCTGGCGCGCTGCTCATGACGTCGCACGACCGCGAGTTCATGAACAGGGTTGTGACGAAGATCGCCGAAATCGACGACGGGGAGATCACCGCCTACTCGGGCAACTACGACTTCTACGAACGCGAGCGGGCGATCCGCGAGACCAATCGCGATGCCGCATACGCACGCCAGCAGGCGATGCTCGCCAAAGAGCAGCGGTTCATCGAGCGGTTCTCGACCCACGCTGCCAAAGCCGCGCAGGTACAAAGCCGGGTCAAGGCGCTCGAGAAAATCGAGAAGATCGAGCTGCCGAAGAAACGGCGCGCGGTCAGGTTCGACTTCCGCCAGCCGCCTCGCTCGGGCGATCAGGTCGTCGTTATCAGCGACGTGTCGAAAGCGTACGGACGTCGAGTCGTCTATGACGGCTTGAGCGTGACGGTCCGGCGCGGCGAGCGCTGGTGCGTGATGGGGAAGAACGGCGCCGGCAAAACGACGCTGCTACGGATGGTTGCCGGAGTGTTGGCGCCCGATTCTGGAGACGTGAAGCTGGGGGCGAGCCTGAAGATGGGCTACTTCGCTCAGCAGGCCCTCGATGTGCTCGACCCTGACCTGACGATTGAGGAGCAGCTTCAGAGGGATTTTCCGAACGAATCCATCGGCGTGCTCCGGAATCTGGCAGGCGCGTTTCAGTTTTCTGGAGACGACGTCGACAAGAAGATTCGCGCGCTGTCGGGCGGCGAGAAGACGCGATTGGTCATTGCGCGGATGCTGCTCGATCCGCCCAACTTCCTCGTGCTCGACGAACCGACCAACCACCTCGATCTCTTCACGAAAGAGATGTTGATAGACGCGCTCAAGAACTACGAGGGGACGATGCTGTTCGTGTCGCACGATCGCGCGTTCCTGCGGGCGCTCAGCAACCGGGTCATCGAGCTGGGAGGGGAAAGCGGCGTTGACAAGGAGCCGCACCTCTATCCCGGGTCGTACGTGGAGTACGTCACGCGCACTGGACATGAGGCGCCGGGCGTGCACGCGTAGCTTCACTTCTTCGACGCGCGAATACCCGTCAGCGAAAACCTCGTGATGTGATCGGCCAGCGCATCGAGGCGCTTCGGCGTGATGACGAACGGGTGAAACCGTTCGGCGATGCGGTCGTTCAGGAGCACCAGGCATTGCGCCTGCACGCTCATCACGCAGTGCTCCACGCGCGCGTCGGTTCGCTTGCACCCGATCAGCTCGGCGATCACTTCTCCGAGGTACGCCATCCGCGGCCTGACGACGTGCTTCACGACGAGGTCGAGCGCCGGTGTCGGGTCCGTTCAGCTCCCGCGCCATCAGGTGGTGGATCCAGCCGTCGCGGGCCTGGACGACGCGCTTCAGGAAAATGCTGACGACGATCGGCGAGCTGCTCTTCGGCAGGCCGCTTCTCGCCCGCCTGTCGAATCTCCTCCGTGGTCCCTTGCATCGTGCGGATGGCGGAACGGACGATCTCGTCGTAGAGGCCGGTCTTTCCGCCAAAGTGGTAGTTGACCGCCGCGACGTTGGCCCGCGCGCGTCGACAGATCTCGCGGACCGTGACCCGTCGAAACCCGCGCTCCGCGAACAGCCGCGCCGCGGCGTCGATGAGTCGTTGCCGGGTCTCGAGGTCGCGATCCTCCATCAACTACAGCGTTCTGCGGAACAGCATCGTGGCGGCGGTCATCGCGATCGCTGAAAAGACGAGGAGAAAGCCCACGTCTCCGGCGATGGCCTCGAAGCCGGTGTTCTTGAGGAGCAGGCTCTTGAAGGCATGCACGGCGTAGGTGAACGGATCCACGACGGCGATGACGTGCATCCAGCCGGGGAAGCCCTGCTGCGGATAGACCGCGCCGCTCGGGAAGTACAGCACCGTGTTGAGGACGCCGAACATCACTCGTGGCATCAGGGGGTCGGTGATCCGCACCATCAGCAGAAACATCAGGCTGATCAGCGCGAACGACGTGATCGAAGTCACCACGACCAACATCCGCATCAACCGGAGCGGGTCGAGCGGATTGGGCACTCCCGCGATGAGCGACCCGATCACCATGATCACCGCGCCCGCCAGCACAGCCTTGATGGTGCCCGAGATGTTGAAGCCGGCCACGAGCTCGAGCTTCGTGATTGGCGTCACGAGATAGCCTTCGTGCAGCCCGCGCGCCTTGTCGTCGATGAAGATGATCCCGCCGCCGATCATCACCATCATGAAGATCGACATCGTGATGGATCCCGGCAGCAGGTACTGAATGTAGGGCACGTACGGATAGACCTCGACGACGTCGAGCCCCGCGGCGCCCTCGACGCGAACCGGCGCGGCCGGCCGGTTCAGGGCCCCGATGAAGCTGCCGACGTTGGCCGCCAGCGAGGCCGACACGAAGGTATCCGTGTTGTCGGAGATCAGAGCCACGCGCGGCTGGTTGTTGGTGAGCAGCCGGCGCGAGAAGTCCGGCGGAATCGTCAGCACGCCGTTGACGACGCCGTTGCGCAGGTCGCCCAGTGCCTGGCCCGGATCCGTGTAGTCCAGCAAGTCCAGCGTCCGCGCGCCAGAGGACACAGCCGTGGCCAGCTCGCGGATCTTCGTCGCCGGGACGCCGTGGTCCTGATCGACGATCGCGAGCTTCAGGTGCTTGACGTTGCCGCCGAAGGCGTAGCCCAGCACGACGAGCTGCATCAGCGGGAAGATCATCGACATGACGATCAGCATCGGGCTGCGGCGGAAGCGGCGCAGCTCGCGTTCGATGATGGCCCACGTTCGGTGCATGCCTTACCTTCTCATGACAAACGGACTGTCCGCCGCGGACGGCTCCTGCAGCGCGTCGCGCAGGTCGCGCCCCGTGTAGTGCACGAATACATCGTCGAGCGTGTGGTCTCCGGCGTGCGTCCGGGGATGGACGCCTTCAGCGCCTGCGGCGTGTCGAGCGCCACGAGCTTGCCGTGATCGACGATGGCGATGCGGTCGCAGAGCTTGTCGGCTTCGTCCATGTAGTGCGTGGTGATGAGCACCGTCAGGTCGCGTTGAGACTTGATCCGCTGCAGCATGCCCCACACCGAGGTTCGCGACACCGGATCGAGACCCGTGGTCGGCTCGTCGAGGAAGAAAACGCGCGGTTCGTGAACCAGGCCACGGGCGATCTCGACGCGTCGGCGCATGCCGCCCGAGAGGTTCTTTACCGGCTTGTCCGCCCACTGCGTCAGCTCGACCGCCGCCAGCAGCTCGTGAATGAGACGCGTGCGCTTATCGCGCGGCACGCCGTACAGCTTCGCGAAGATGAGCAGATTCTCATAGACGCTCAGCTCGAGGTCGCTCGTCATCGCCTGCGGGATCACCCCGATCGATCGGCGCACGTCGTCGGCGTGTTTGGCGACGTCGAAGCCGTTGATGATGGCCGTGCCCGACGTGGGCTGCAGGAGGGTGACCATCATGCGGATGAGCGTCGACTTGCCAGCGCCGTTTGGACCGAGCAGGCCGAAGATCTCGCCTCCCTTGACGGCGAAGCTGATGCCGTCAACGGCTGTGAAGTCGCCGAACTTCTTGACGATGTCCCGGACTTCGATGGCGTTGGACATGGGCTCTTGGCTCTGGGGTCTAGGTTCCTTCGAGAGGAACCACGACGTAGGCCGTCATGCCGACGGCGATCCGCCGGTCTTTGTTGTCGACGCGCAGACGGATCTCGAATGTCTTGATGTCCCGCTTCGTCCGGCTGACATCGCGTTGGGTGGCGAAGCCCGCGTCGGCGCCCCGGTAGAAGACCGTGCCCTGGCGCTCGGCGCCCGACGGCAGCCGGACAGTCAGCGTATCTCCCACGCGCACGCGGTCGACGTAGGTTTCCTCGACGTCGATGCGCACCCAGAGATCGTCCTGATTGATCAGGGTGATGACGGGCTGCCCTGGCGTCACGACCTCACCCGGGAGCGCGGCGCGCACGTCGACGATGCCGTCGATCGGCGCGTGGATTTCGGTATAGGCCAGGCGCACGTCTGCCTTGGCGCGCTGCGCCGTGGCGGCCTGCTGCTGCTGGCGGTTCGCAAAGAGCTGACTCCGGCGGATCGACACCTGCTCGGCACTCGACCGGGCTAGGGCCACTGCGGCGCGCGACGCTTCGATCTGCTTGCCGAGTGCGGCGAGACGCGACTTGTTCACCTCGTATGCCGTCCGCGATGAATCGAGCGATTCGACCGTGCCGATGCCCTCCTTCGCCATGCGCTGGGCGCGGTCGTAGACGACCTTCGAGTTGTCGAGCTCGGCTTGCGTGGCCGCTAGCTTGCGACTCGGTCGAGGCGAGGTTGGCCTCGGCCTGGGCGATCTGATCGGTGGTCTGCCGCTCCTGCAGGCGGAGGGCCGCTTCGCTCTCCTGGACTTGCGAGCCGACGCCCTCGGCGCTGAACGAGTAGAAGGCGCGTTCCTCGCGCAGTTCGTCGGGCGAGAGCACGGCCACGAGTTGGCCCGCCGTGACCGTGTCGCCTTCCTGCACGAGCAGTTGCGCGATGCGTCCGGTGATCTGGGGGCTGACCACGATGTGGTTGGTGGTGACGATGCCCGTCAGGAGCATCGAGGTCGGCGGGCGGCTCGGTGTACCACCACGCACCGACGCTCGCGGCCACGATCAACAGGGGAGCGATGACACGAAGGAGGCGTTTCATCAAGTCAAACAACTGTATCAAACAACTGTTTGAAATGGCAAACCCCCACGGCGGGCCCCGCTGTGGATCGCCAACCCACGTGGGCGCACGCGTGGGGTAGACCGGCGTAAGATATTCCCGCCATGAGACGAACACACGTGTTTTGTGCCGCGCTCCTCGCGAGCGTCGCGACCGCGATAGCAGCTCAGACGCCTGCCGCGCCCGCCCGACTCGATGTCGCCATGCGGGCGTTCTGGGATGCCGATGACCAGGGCGCCGCCGAGAAGGCCCTGAAGCAGATCCTCGCCTCCGGCGCAGGCTTCGACGAGATACGGGCGCAGCTCAAGGCGGGTCGCACGTACGCGAGCCCAGAGGACCGGCAGCATCGAGCTGAAGTCGAGGGACCACGGAATCGCGCTCGACAACGTCGTCGAGATCCCCGCCGAGTACGATCCCACGCGGGCGTGGCCGCTGCGCGTGAGCCTGCATGGCGGCGTCGGTCGTGAGGCCCCGGGCCCGGGCGACCCACCGGCGCGCCCGCTGACCAATCGAATCCCGAGCGTGGGCGAGATCGTGCTGCATCCTCGCGCGTGGGCGCAGTCTGAATGGTGGACGCCGGGCCAGGTGGACAACATCTTCACACTGCTCGATCGGGTGAAGAGGCGCTTCAACGTTGACGAGTCCCATGTGTACCTGACCGGCATCTCCGATGGTGGAACTGGGGTGTACTTCTTTGGGATGCGCGCAGCAACTGCATGGGCCGCTTGCATGCCGCTCAATGGCCACCCATCGGTGCTTGCCAACCCGGATGTCGGCGCCGATGGCGAGTTGTTCTCGGGCAACCTCATCAACTGCCCGATGCACATCGTCAATGGGGGACGCGATCGTCTGTATCCGGCGGCTTCGGTCGCGCCGCTTATCGACATGTTTCGCCAAGGCGGCGTGCCGCTCGAGTTCCAGGTCTATCCGGAGGCGGGCCACGACGTGAGCTGGTGGCCGGAGGAGCGGCCGCGCTACGAAGCGTTTCTCGCCGCGCATGCGCGCGTCGCTCATCCGGAGCGCATCTCGTGGGAGACGGAGCGCACGGATCGCTACAACCGCTTCCGCTGGCTGGTGGTCGATCGGCTTGGGAAGCGGCCGTCTGACGCGCAGCTCGAAGACGTCAATAGCTTTGCCCCGCGGCCAGCGATGTCGGTTCCGCTGTTCGACCGCTCCAAACCGTCTGGTCGAGTGGACGCGGTGCGTCGCGGCAACACCTTCGATGTCAAGGCACGGGGTGTCCAGCAGTTGACGCTGCTCTTGTCGCCGGATGTCATCGACTTCGCGCAGCGCGTGCAGGTCACCGTCAACGGACGCTCCGTGCACGACAAGGTCGTGATGACGGACGCGGCCACTCTTCTTCGGTGGGCGTCGCGCGACAACGACCGCGCGATGCTCTACGGCGCCGAGCTCGCGATCACCGTTCCGTGAACGACTCGACGTCGAAGCCGGAGGTTACGATTCGTCGTGCCAACCAAGCCGATCTGCCGACGCTTGGGCGTCTCGGCGCCATGTTGCTGCGCGATCACCACGGGTTCGACGAGCTGCGTTTCATGGCGCCGCGCGATGATCCGGAAGACGGATACGCCTGGTTCTTGAGTGGCGAGTTGCTGGAGACAGACGTGGTCGTGCTTGTCGCCGAAGTGAACGGCGATGTCGTGGGGTACGTGTACGCCGGCCTCGAGCCGCTATCGTGGAAGGAGCTGCGCGAGGCGGCAGGCTTTGTCCACGACGTGGTCGTCGACCCGCGGGCTCGCAGATCCAGGGTGGCGACGGCGCTCGTCGAGGCCGCCGCGGATTGGCTGCGGGCGCGTGGAGCCCCACGCGTCATGCTCTGGACCGCTGAGCAGAACGAGCCTGCGCAGCGTTTCTTCGCTCGCCTCGGCTTTCGCCGCACGATGATCGAGATGACGAAGGAACTCTAGATCGTTCGGATCGTTCGGATCGTTCGGGTCGTTCCGATCGTTCGGATCGTTCGACTATACGGCGACTCCAATTGTCAGCGTGGCTGAGTAACCGCTCGACACGCTGCCGCTCAGCGTCGCCAGCTCCGTTGACGCGCCGTCGGAGAAGACCATGTCGCTCGCGTTGGTCGTGTTGTTCTGACCCTTGCTGGCGTATACACCGCTCGTATACACCTGCCGCGTGACGTCTTCGGGGAACGCGATCTGCGTGGACTTCACGCGGGCGCCGTTCACGTTGACATCCACGTGGATGTGCGTGGCGCGGCCCTGATACCAGCCCGGATACACCGTCATGAACGTTACCTGGCCACTGGCGTTGGTCACCTGCAGGCCGCGGAGAAACGTCTGGCCGATACCGTTGTATCCAGGTTGCGCGTACTCTGAATAGTTGCCCCCTGCGTCGCACTGCCAAATCTCGACAGCGGCGCCGGCCACCGGGGCGCACGCGTTGCGCACGTTCGTAATGGTGAGGACGAGAGTGAGGGCGAGCCCGGCCTGGCCTTCGCGGATGTCTTGTCGATAGAACGCCTGGTTGTTGATCATGCCCGTCGTGTCCGTGAAGGGACCACGAGTCTCTGTCGCTGCCTCGACGCAAGTGCTGCTGCTCGTCCCCGGGGTAGTCGTGGCGGCTGCCGTCGACGTGGGAGACGTAGGGCTGGACGCGCAGCCGATCGCCGCGCTAACCGGCCCCCCGGCTAATGCAATGCCGAGGACACGCAACGCTCGTCGCCGCTGAAAGTTGATTGGCTTGTTCATCCTTGCTTCCGGTGTACTCAAATTCGAGGAATGTGTCCGCTTCGGTGAACGATTTGGGCTCGGCTGTCTGTTATTTTCGGGGAAAGCAAGGACCGCACCAGGCGAAGTTACGAACAGGTTAAGGGCGACCCGGTTAAGAGCGACCCTACACAACCGTTCCCCACCCGCCGACAGCATGTACGCGGGATCGACTCGACCCTCGCCGCCTTCCATGCTCAGCAGTTCACGCCAGGAAACACGTGTCATTGTGCCACCTCTTCGATGGCTCGATGGCGTGACGCCGATCGCTCTATGCAGAGTGACTCTGTGGGGCTTCCTCGCACTCCTCGTGACACGCACCGTTGCCGATCCGGACTTGTGGGGACATCTGCGGTTCGGTCTCGACATGCTCGCGTCGAAGTCGATCGCGTCCTTCGACACGTACTCGTTTACTTCGGACGTCCTCTGGGTCAACCACGAGTGGCTTGCCGAGTTGCTGATTGGATCGGCATATGCCGCGTTCGGGGCGCCGGGTCTCGTTCTTCTCAAGCTCACTGTCATCGGCGTCGTCGCAGGCATCTTGCTGGTCGTCGCCAGGCACGAGCGCGCCAATCCACTCGCGCGCGATCTGTTCATCGCGCTCGCCGTGTTCGCGACATACAGTCGCACTCAGGTCGTACGGCCACAGATGTTCTCTGTGGCAGCCTTTGCCGTCCTGCTCTACCTGATGCGAGAGGCGGATCGTGGTCGCGACAGAGCTCTCTGGGGCGTCCCGCTCTGTTTCGCCGCGTGGGTCAACTTTCACGGTGGATGGATCGTCGGGCTGGCCGTTCTCGGTGCGTGGATGCTAGGCGACAGCTGGCAGCGAAGGAGCCGAGGCCGTATCCGGATGCTGGCGACCATTGGCGCACTGTCCGTCTCGGCGACGTTGCTCAACCCATACGGCTACGGACTCTGGCAGTTCCTTGCCGAGACGGTTCGGGCGGGTCGGCCAGACATTACCGACTGGGATCCACTGTTCCAACTTCCCGCCTCCGTACTGGTACTCGAGAGCGTACTCCCCATCGTCGGGCTCGCCGCGTGGTGGAGCGGCCGCGAGCGCTGGCAGGTGCCCCTCCGGGATCTAGCTGTTCTCGTACTCCTCCTCGTCGCCACTCTTCGCGTAGGACGCGTTGACGCATTTCTGCAGTTGGCCATCGCCATGGCGATGGCCCCTCAGATCATTGCGCTGTTCGAGCGCATCGACCTGGCCATGCGCGCCAGCTTCCGGAAGCCATCGATCCCCGTTGGTGTCATTGCGGTCGCGCTTACCGCATATGTCGCCATCGGCGTCATCGCGAACCTGCGCGTCGTCTGGATCGAGGGGCTCTGGATCCCGGATCGCGCCGCGGCAATGCTCCTGCGCGAAGCAAGCCCTGGGGCGCGGGTGCTGACGTGGTTCGACTGGGGCGAGTACGCCCTCTGGCAACTGTCGCCGGCCGGCATCCGAGTGTCGATGGACGGACGGCGTGAGACCGTCTACAGCGAGCAGGTGATCCGTGACCACTTCAATTTCTACGAAGGCCGTCCCGACATGATTGATTATCCCGATCGCATCGGGGCCGACCACGTCTGGTTGCCGTCGCGGCTCCCGGTCGTTCCGCGGCTCCTCGAGCGCGGATGGACGAAGGTGCTCGACACGGGAAAGTCCGTAGTTCTTGCTCGTTCACGCACTCTCATCGAGCGCCCCGGCAGCGCCCTGATTGCCGAGCCTGACGTCTTTCCCTGGCCCTGAGGTCCGGTCTACAATCAGGGCTCCTTTTCTCATTCCCGGGAGCAGCCGTGTCAAAAATGTCGCGCCTTCTGGCCTCCGTTCTTTGTGCTCTTGTCGTCTTCGCAGCCATCGCGTATGCGCAATCGTTCAACCTCAGGACCGGTCAATGGGACTTCACTATGAACATCGCCGGCAGTGGCGGCCGAGGAGACTTGAGCCAGCTGCCGGCCAACGTCCGGGCCCAGATCGAAGCCGAGCTGAAGAAGCCCTTGAACTATAAGAGCTGCATCACCGCTGAAGACGTGAAGAACCTCAGTCTCGGCAAGCAAGACGATGACGACGATGAGGAATGCAAGGTGACGGCGCGGAAAATTACGGCGACGGTGGCCGATATGACACGGGAGTGCGCCGGCGACAACAAGCGAACCGAGACGGGGCACTTCGTGGCGACGTCACCGGAAACCCTTCGCGCGACGATCAATGTGGTGTCGGCGAACGGACCGTCCAGCATCACGCTCGCCGGGAAGTGGATCGGCGCCGTTTGCACAGAAGGTAACTGAACGCGCTCAGGCTATCGTGGGCTTCTTCGTTGGGTTCGCCGGGGTGATCTGTTTCGGTTGGTCGTGGGGTTTCCGTTTGTCGTAGGACCAGGAAATTTCGCAGTCATCGCAGCGGTAATATTCGGCGACGGCGTATCGGCTCACGCTCTCTAGCAACCGGCCGGGCTGCTGACAATTTGGGCAAGATTGATTCGGCATAGCGGCGAACCTCTTTTGCTTTGAGAGGACGTTCGCCTGGACGCGACAGCGAGCAGGGCTCAGGAAAGCTTGGGATCGAGCCTAGCATCATTGCGGATGGAGCGGATGTTCCTGAAGCATTTTCTGTGCAAGGCGCAAAGAGAGTGACGTGATACAACGGCACATGCGACGAACTCTCCCCCTGATCCTGATCTTCGCTCTCACTGCCTGTGGGGAACGAACGGCACGCAACCCCGGCATGACCGCACCAAATCCCGATGGCTGCTACGTGCGGGTGTGGGACGCGAACGGCTTCAGCGGCGATGGCGACTTCATCAACGGCCCCGCACGCTACACGAACCTTCGGGATCTTCCGGGTGGGCGGGTGTGGACAAACCGCATCCGCAGTCTCAGAGCAGGTCCGTCGGCAACGGTCACTGTGTGGGCGGACGAGAACTTTCAAGGCCAGAACCTACGCGTGCGAGCCGATGCGATGTTTCCCCGGTTCGCTGATGGGCTCGCAGGCGAGATCAAATCGATGCAGATCGACTGCGCGAGTGTTCGGGCTGAGTAGCCAGCGACTCAAATGAGCCCAGGGGGGTATTGCCTGGACTGTCTGCTACGGCTTTTGGTCCGACGTTGGAAGGTGCTCGGCGTCTTCCAGGTCCTCAGTCGGTCGTAACCGGGTCAATCTGAGAACCCCCACGTCACTGGGCCTGATCCTGGTTCTCGAGTGAACGTTGTGGCCCACTCTCTCGCCAACTGAATCGCTGCGTCGCTGTCCGCTTCTGAAAACCCCGCCTGCGCGAGTTGCCGACATAGTTCGGCTTCTGAGATGCGTGCGAACACACGAAAGCCCTGATCGGAAAGATTGAAGACCTTCGCTTCATCCACTGGAGCCACCATGAACCGCTCGCCATCGGAGCCATGGATACAGAGGATTCCAAAACCATGAGCCTCACTCCAAGAGGCCAAGGACTCCTTCAATACTCCAGTCATCTGGCCACCCCTTCTGTTGCCGTCGTTCCGCGCAGCGTCGAATGCACTTGGGCGACGTTAGCCGAATACGAAGTATAGGATGACGCCCACGATCTCGAAGATCCGCCGTCAGCACTCAGAGGACGCGGTAGTCGGCGGAACCCATACTCGACAACGAGGGCTTGACCACGAGTGCATACGTGCTTCCCTCAACCGTCAGTTGCGTCAGGAACCCCGTAGGCCGGGTCGGTAGTCCCGACACACCCTTCATGGCGCGCGCCTCGGGCACGCCTCAGCAACCCTACCGTGCCTTTGGGATCACTTACCTGCGCTTCGGATTTTTTCCTTTTGCGCCATATTCTCTTGCAGCTGCTTGGCGAGTTCCCGAAGGTCCTGGGTGTTGTCTGCGCCACCCTTTACCTTGGCTGTGGCCCGAGTGGTCGGCGAAAGATCCTTGATCACCTTCCGTGTTGGTTTGTTCGTCTTCTTTGCAGCCATCACGTTCCTCTCTCTCCGGAGTGTCACTGCGCGAGCATCGCCCCGCGAGGATGTGAAGTCAAGCGACGCCTCGCGGCTGTGCCAGGACGATTCGTTCGGTCAGTGGGGCCGATCCCATGCGAAAAATACTCCTCGCCGTTGCGCTCGTATCGGGATTGGGAGTCTAGGTGTATGCGCAGACCACAATCGAAGGGACCGAAATAGCTTGCAGGGAGAGTTTGGTTTTCAGAAACGTCGTTAGACGCGGCTGGCTGCACGATTCGCAGGACCAACACCCACTGAAGCCAGTGATACCTAGACTGTCTCTGTAGCGACTTTTGGTCCACCTTTAGGGGTAATCGAGGGTTCGGCGGGGGAGTGGAGGGGAATCGGGCCGTTCCCGCCCGCAAGCGAGAATCGCGTGTTTCCTTCGGAATGTGCGTAATTACCAGTAAGAGTGGTCGGGGCGACAGGATTTGAACCTGCGACATCCTGCTCCCAAAGCAGGCGCGCTACCAGGCTGCGCCACGCCCCGACACGACCGTGAGGTCCTGATTATCCCACGTTAACTGGCAATTTCACTTTTCTGACCATCGGCCGATTAGCCGAAGGAGACCGCCGCCCCGGTCCAACGACTAATGTCCGGCCACGTCCCGTTGCCCAATTCTTCAGACTCGTCGCCTGCGAGTGACGCGGACTCGTCCGCCCTCTCGCTCACGCCTCCGGATTCCGAGCACCTCGTCGGCGAGATCTTGCAGCACGAAGGCGTGCTGACGGCCGAACAGGTCACCAAGGCCCTCCGTATCCAGCTGCGCCTCGAAGAGTGGAAACCGCTCGGCACCTTGCTCGTCGATCTCGGCTGGGTCACACGCCCGCGCGTCGAAGAGGCGCTTCGCCAGTCCCGACGCAGCCTGTCGATTGAACAAATCCTCGTCAATCGCGGCCTCCTCCGCGCCGAACAACTGGCGGCAGCGGTGGAAGCACTCAAGCACCAACCGGGCGTGAGCCCACTGCGCCATCTCGTCGAGGCAGGCACCATTACCGAACGCGCCTACCTCGAGGCCTACTGCGAAAAGCATGAGCTGCCGTTTGTCGATGTCAACGCCAGCATCGTTGACCGTCATTTGCTTACGAAGGTCAACCTCAAGTACCTGGCACGGCATCGCGTGCTGCCGATGGCGATTCAAAAGGGTCGCCTCAACGTTGCGATGGAGCAGGTCGGCCAGGAACGACTGGTGGCCGAGCTCGAGCGAATCTTCAACGTCCCCGTGTCTGTGTGGATTGGCGAGGCGTCGAAGATCACCGCCGCCCTCGCGGATCTGGGGAACGAAACGACGAAAGACGTCACTGCCTCAGGCAAGGGTGTTCAGTATCGCGTCGTCGCCGCCGGCGCCGATGACAACAACGCTGCCGAGATCGTCGACGGCATCGTGCTCCGCGCCGTCCGCGAAGGTGCCAGCGATATTCATTTCGATCCCGACCGAACTCGTCTCCGTGTCCGATTCCGCGTCGACGGTCAGTTGGTACGCATCAGCGATTTCCCCAGCATCGTCACACCGGCGGTCATATCGAGGCTCAAGGTCCTCGCGCAAGCGAACATCGCAGAGAAGCGAGTCCATCAGCAGGGTCGCATTCTGCTGAAGTGCGATGGCGAAGACATCGACGCGCGTGCGTCGTTTTACGTCACCATCAGTGGCGAGAACGCCGTCCTGCGGCTTCTGCGAAAGTCGAGCGTGCTGGTCGGACTGGACGATCTCGGATTTTCGCCGAGCACGCTCAAGCTGCTCGTGCAGGATGCGCTCGAGCCCAGCACCGGCATGGTCCTGGTCACAGGCCCCACTGGCAGCGGCAAGACAACAACGCTGTACGCCATTGTGCAGCGGATGCTCGACGACACGCAGAAGGTCATCACGTGCGAAGACCCCGTCGAGTATCTGATCGAAGGCGTCACGCAATGTTCCGTGGCGGACCGGCCGGGCCTGACGCTTCTGGATTCACTCAAGTCCATTCTTCGGCAGGACCCCGATGTGATTCTCGTCGGCGAGATCCGCGACCGCGAGTCGGCCGACATGGCCGTCAACTGCGCGCTCACGGGCCACAAAGTGCTTTCGACGCTTCACACCGAGGATTCAGTAGGTGCCCTCATACGGCTGATCCAGATGGATATCGAGCCCTTCCTGGTGGCGTCCACGCTGACGGCGGTGGTGGCTCAGCGGCTTCTCCGAAGGCCATGCATGCAGTGCGCCGACACGTACATTCCGACGCCGGGCGAGGTGCGGGCATTGTCGCTTCCCCCCGACGAGCTCCCGCTCGTGTCGCTCAGCCGCAGTCGAGGTTGCCCCAATTGCCACTACACCGGCTATCGCGGTCGCACCGGTGTCTATGAGTTGCTGATGCTGACCGACGCGCTACGAGAAGCAATCCTGCAAAAACGATCGATGCACGACATTCGCCGACTTGCCCACGACGCGCCTGGTTTTTGTTCCCTTCAAGAAGACGGAATTGCCAAGGCGCTCGGCGGGTTGACGACGCTGTCTGAGGTGATCGCGAATTGTCCCCGTCAACCGTCGATTCGACGGTTACGTCAGCTGCTGGAGATGTATCCATGAGCAACATGACCCTGGCCAACGCCGGGCCGACCCCGCGGCCAGGCGCAGAAGGCGAACAGGCGGCACCCGACCCGCTCGCAATCAGACTCGAACGCGAGATCCGCGCGGGTCACATCGCGCTGCCCGTTCTGCCGAAAGTCGCACTCGAAGTGCAGAACCTGATCGACGCAGACGCGGATACGGCGGCGCTCGTCCACGCCATCGAGCGCGAGCCCACGGTGGCGGCCGCGCTTCTCAGATACGCCAACGCCGCGGTGTACGCGGGCCTTCGAGACGTCAGCGATCTTCAGCAGGCGATCATGCGGCTTGGGCGCAGCTCGGTTCGTCATACCGTCGTGTCGCTGTCAGCGCGCTCGGCGTTCACGGGCGACGCGACAGTGCATCACGATCTCTACCAGAAGATCTGGACACACTCGCTGACGACCGCGATTGCCGCGCGACGTCTGGCCGCCTTCGTGTCTGTGTCACCGGAAACCGCGTTTCTGGCCGGGTTGCTGCACGACATCGGGAAGATCGTCGTGCTCAGAGGGATCGAGACGCTTCGGAAGCGAGACCCGGTGGGCTTCAAGGTGGCCGAACACACCGTTTCAGAATTCATGGACGCTTTGCACTGTTCCGTCGGCGAGACACTGTGCAAAGCCTGGAACATCCCCAACGAGCTGCGCGACGCGGTCGCCCGGCACCACGTAGTGGCTCTCACCGGTCCGGAAGACGTGCTGGCCGCGATCGTCCAGGTTGCCGACCTCATGGCCATCAAGGTCGGAGCGAGTCTGCATCCCGATCCGAAAGTGACCCTTCTCGACAGGCAAGCGGCCGAGCTACTGCGCCTCGATGACGTGAAGATCGCGAGCCTGATCGTCGAGCTCGAAGACGAACGGGATCACGTGATGGCGATACTCTGAAACCAAACCGGGTTTAGTTTTCGCGCGCGTCCTCGAAAACTAAACCCAGTTTGGTTTCAGCGGCCAAATATGATGCGCTCGTTCTGGAAGAGCGCAACTGTCACGCGCACGAAGATGGCCGCGGCGACGAGTGCGCCGGCGGCTGCAACCACAAAGGCCAACGCTCCTGGCGGGCGCCCTCCGATCACGCTCGTTAACAATACGTACTGACCGAGCAACGGAACGCCATACATCCACGGCTGGCTGGTCAGCGGGTACAACGCACCAAGCAGGCCGAGCAGCATGGGCACGATCATGAGGATGCCCATGTAGCTCTGCGCCTCCTTGAACGAGCGCGCGAGCGTCGCAATCGCCGCCTGCATCGCCGCGGTTAGAAAGCACATCGGCAGTAGGGCCGACATCATTCCGGCCAGGTGCGGCACGCCGAACCTGAACCGGAGTCCCATCTCCTGCAGGGGGACGAATCGAAGCAAGGTTGCGCAGAGGGCCGCCGTGACGCTCACCGTCACCATCGCGGCGACGCTCGCCGCGAGACACTTGCCGAGGGCGATCGCCGTGCGCGGGGCAGGATTGACGAGGAGCGCCTCGAGCGACCCGCGCTCACGCTCGCCGGCTGTGGAATCGGTTGCGATCTGCATGGCACCGGTGAAAGCCGCCAGCAGCATCATGAGCGGAATGACGCCGAGGATGCGCGCCGCGCGCTGCTGCGCGGTTGAGACCTCCACGTCCTCCACCAGGAGCGGCGATGCCACGGCAGGGCTGACGCCTCGTCCGATGAGCCGCAGGCTGCCGATCTCCGCGCTGTATTGCTGGAACATGCGCCGGACGCGGTCGACCTGTGCCCGGGTGTCGTTGCGGGAGGCGTCGGCGACGATCCGGATGGGCGCCGGCCTTGACGAGCGAAAACGCTCCGCGAAGTCAGGGGGAATGATCGCGACGACGTACTCGACCTCGTCTCGCACCGCTCGCTCGGGATCGGCCGGCCCCGGCGCAATCTCCACGCCTGACTGCTGCCGGAGCCATTCGACCAGCCCGGGCGCGTACTGGGCGCCGACGATAGGAAGCCGAACCTCGTCGGCGGCCCGCTGGCTTTGTGCGATGCGGTTCATCAGAAAACCGGCAATCGCTGGTCCGATGATGATGCTCAACAGGATCGATGACAGCGCGCGTTTGTCCCGGAGCGCGTCCTTCAGCTCCTTGGTGAGCACGACAAACGTCTGCCTCAATGCTCTCCGAACGGTCATCGTGGATAGCTCCCCTCGGATCCCGACAGCATCACGAACGCGTCTTCCAGGCTCGACTGGCGAGTCTGATCGCGCAGCTCATCGGCCGTCCCGATGGCGGCCACACGGCCGGCTGCGATGACGACGATTGAATCGCACAGCGCTGACACTTCCTGCATCACATGGCTCGAGAACAGCACGGTGCGGCCGTCGGCACGAAGGCGTCGGATGATCTGGCGTACCGCCCGCGTGCTCATGACGTCCAAGCCGTTGGTGGGCTCGTCCAGCAGAATGTTCTGCGGTTCGTGCACGAGCGCGCGTGCCAGCGCGACCTTCGTTCGCTCACCGTGGGAGAAGCCCGCGGCTCGTCGGTCGGCAATCTCCGTCATGTCGAGCAGTTCCAGCAGCGTCGTCGTGCGCCGCTCGAGCGTCGTGCCGTCGAGACCCTGAAGCTCGCCGAAGTATCGGATGTGCTCGCGGGCCGTGAGTCGCGGATACAGCCCGTAGACGTCTGGCAAGACGCCGAGTCGCGCTTGAGCAGCTCGTGGCGTGGCCATGGCATCGACCGAGTCCACGACGATCCGTCCCGTATCTGGTGTCATGACCCCATACATCATCCGCAGCGTCGTGGTCTTACCGGCGCCGTTGGGGCCGAGCAGTCCGGTCACAGCGCCGTCTCTGGCAACGAAACTCACGCCATCCACCGCGACTACAGCACCGAACCGTTTGCGAAGATCCGAGACCTCGATCATCGCGCGGAGGCCCCGTGCACGGCCGGTTCCGGGCCAGCCGGCGTCAAGAAGAAGCCGGGCCGCCTAATTCCAGCCATACAGGTCGCATCCAGTCCCTCGGCCGTGCCGCGCTCGATGAACTCTCGAATCAACCGCCCGCCGCACGCGGTGGCGATCACGCCGTGTCCGGTTCCGGGCGCCGTGATGTGTCGAGCGTTTTTCAGATGCGTGGTCACCGACTGGCCCCACGACGGCGGCGTCACTGGATCGAGCTCTCCCGAGAGCACGAGCGCGGGCACGTCCGAGACGACCGGGTCGTAGTAGGTCGGTTCAACCGTTCCCTTGGGCCAGAATTCGCACGCCTTGACCTGGCCCACCATCAGGTGCATGCCGAAGATCGTCCCAGTCGTCTCGCGGTTGAGATCCTCGGGTGTGTAACGGCCGGCATCCTCGCTGCAAACCACCGAGAGCTGCATCCCGAGACTCATGTTGTCGGTCGTGGCTTCGCCGGCGAAGGCCAATGCAAGGAGTCCTTGGAAGTCATTGTTCTCCGCACGGCCGACGAGCGACGGAACGATCGAGGCCGTGAGTGGCGAGTAGAGCGCGCCGAAGAGGATGCTCGCAACCAGGCGGGCGGTCACCTCGACGTCCTCTTCGACCCCGGTCCTCGGGTGTACCACGTGCTGTCGCGCGGGGTGAGCCTCGAGCCTGCCAAGTAGTGCGCGCACGCGACCCGTCAAGCCAGGAAACGCCGTGCGACACGGTTCGTCGCCCTCGCAGTCACTTAGGAGCCTGTCGAGCGCGCGCTGAGCATCGCGCGCGGCAAAGAGCGGCAGACGCATGTCCATCGGCGCGACCCCATCGAGCACCATCGACCGGACATGCGCGCCGTGCCGCCGGAGATAAACGAGGGCTGCTCGCGTACCGTACGACCCGCCGTATAGGTTGACTCGGTCGTATCTGAGATACGCGCGCACATCGTCGAGATCGTCCATGGCGATGTTGGTCGTATACAGCCTCACGTCGCCAACGAGGCTCGCGAGGCATTTTCGAAGGTCTCCAAGCGCCTGTTCGTCCGACTCGGCCAGGTTGTGGAGCGACTCGTTGTTCGATTGGCAATTCAGTGGGTTGGATTTCCCCGTGCCTCGCTGATCGACGAGCACAATGTCTCGGTCGCGCTGGACGCCGCGAAACAGTGCCTGAACCTGAGGGGCCAATTGCGCAGCACCTTGGCCCGGACCTCCCGCGAGGAAGAACAACGGATCGGGCTGCACGTCGCTGCCGATCGAAGGCAGTACGACGATATTGAGGGCGATGCGGCGGCCCGACCTCGACTCACGATTCTCGAAGACTTCGACGTGTCCACAGTACGCGTCGGTCGGTCCCTCGGCGCTGTTGCACGAATGCAACCGGTCCAGCCCGCCCGGCGCCGATGTGCCGGTGCATGCACCCGAGATGATCATGGTTGCGAGCGCGAGGAGGGTCACGGGCGCGCGAGTCACCGGGGCCACCGAGTGCAGCGCGCGCGCAGGTGTAGGATACCGTCCGTGTGGCTTCGCGCGGCTGTCGTCGTCTTGTCCGGTGTGTTGGTGTACACCAATGCACTCTCGGGACAGTTTCTCTTCGACGATGAGAATGCGATTGTCACCAATTCAACTATTCGGCAACTCCAGCCTCTGACTGTACCGCTCAGTCCGCCGCGCGACACGCCGGTCGCCGGACGGCCGCTCGTCAATCTCACATTTGCGCTGAACTACGCAAGCACAGGCCTTGATGTGCGGGCTTATCGCCTGACAAATCTCGCAGTGCATTTGTTAGCAGGTCTCGTGCTGTTCGGCATCGTTCGGCGCAGCTTGCTAGGGCCGAAGCTGGCGAGCCACTTCGGTGCGCAATCGCTCACGCTCGCTTGGGCGTGTGCGCTCGTGTGGACGCTTCACCCGTTGAACACCGAAGCCGTGAACTATTTGGCGGAGCGGACAGAGTCTCTGATGGGTCTTTGCTATCTGCTGACCGTGTACTGCGCGATTCGCGGAGTGAAGGGGTCAGGGCTCAAGGCTCAAGGCTCAGGGCTCAAGGCTCAAGGCTCAGGGCTTAAGGCTCAGGGCTCCGGGTTGTCGGCGTGGGACTTTGCGGCGGTCTTGGCGTGCACGGCAGGAATGGCATGTAAGGAATCGATGGTGACCGCGCCCTTCATCGTGGCGTTGTACGACCGCGTGTTCCTGTTCGACTCGGTGAAGGACGCTGTTCGACGGCGATGGCATGTGTATGCGGGACTTGCCGCGTCGTGGTTAGTTCTGGCGCTGCTGCTGTCCGGACAGCCGCGAACATCAGCCGGGTTTGGGTCCGGGACTGATCCCTGGACGTACTTCCTGAATCAGATGGACATCATCGTCCGGTACCTTCGGCTGAGCGTGTGGCCCCAAGGACTCGTGCTCGACTACGGGCTCCCACAGTCGCTCACACTCGCCGATGTTGTGTGGCCGGCCGGGTTCCTGACCGCTCTGGGCTTGGCCACACTCATTGCAATCCGCTATAGGCCGTTCGTCGGGTTTCTCGGGGCATGGTTCTTCATTACGCTTTCCCCGACGTCGAGCTTCGTCCCGATTGCCACCGAGGTCGGTGCCGAGCGACGCATGTATCTACCGTTGGCGGGGCTCGTGGTGTTGGCGGTTGTCGGTTCGTACGCCCTCATTGCTGCGCGCGCCGGAAGACCCACAGTCGTCGCGCCCGCCTTGCCTCGACGAACCCGCGGAGACACACCCCTCGACGACGCTCGCGAAAGTCGACGGGGGGAGTCGAGGAGCAGTCGTAGCTCGAAGAGCGCCCGTGTCTCGACGCCTCCTATGGCCGTGGCAACACGCCTGGGGATCGGAGTGCTCGTGAGCGTGTGCGCGTTGCTCGCCAGTGGGACCATCGCTCGCAACCGAGAATATCGATCGCGTCTGTCGATGGCGCAGACCATCGTTGACAGGCGCCCGCACGGCCGCGCGCACTTTCTACTTGGATCGGAGTTGGTGTCGGCAGGAGAGCACGACCGAGCGATGGCGGAGCTGCGACTCTCGGCCCGCGACTACCCCGGAGCGCATTACGCCTTGGCCACGGAGCTTCTGTTCGCGGGCCAGCTCGACGAGACGATTACCCACGCGAAGGAGTTCATCCGCCAGAGGCCGAACGACTCCGCGGTGGTCCCGGCGCGCGAGTTGCTGGCGCGCGCGCTCGGCTCGAAGGGGGACCTCGACGGGGCAGCCGAACAGTTCGCTCTGATTGTTCAGCGGGTGCCTCAGCACGCCGTTGCTCAGGCGTCTCTCGGGGATATTCGCCTGCGACAGAGACGCCTGGACGAGGCCATCAGCCACTTCGAATCGGCTCTCAAAGTTCAGCCTACTGACTCGATTCTCCTGGGGAAGCTCGGTTTGGCACTGGCCCAGGCCGGAAGGATGAGCGAGGCGACAACGGTTCTCGAACGAGCCGTGGCGGGTCGGCCAGCCGACGTCGGTCTCGCGAACATGCTAGGGCAGGCACTTGCGGCCCAAGGGCGCTACGCCGAAGCTTTGACGTATCTTCGACGAGTGGTCCAGCTCCTGCCAGGTGACGCCCAAGCCGCCCGTAACCTCTCGGCGGCCGAGAGGTTGGCCACCAAGTAGTAGCTGAATCAGCCTCTGATTCAGACACTGCAATTCCCCCCTAGCCCCCTTCCCCTCGTCCCCCTATAATGGGCACGTAAAAATGGTTGCACTGACCGGATCCCGGCAACCGTCAAGCCTCGCCTCCGAGGCCTATAGTGTCGTGCGTCAACGGATCTTGCGTGGCGACATCGGACTTGGACAAGCGGTTTCGCGCCGCAAACTGGCCGCCGAGTTGAACATGAGCTTCCTGCCAGTGTCGGAAGCGCTCCTGCGACTCGAGTTCGAGGGCTTGCTCGAGAGCCGTGCGCGCGCCGGCACACGAGTCCGCATTCCCTCTCAAGAGGACATCAAGGGACATTATGTTGTCAGGGAGGCGCTGGAACTGCAGGCCGCGGCTCGATTCACTCAGCTTGCGACGGCCAGCGAACGCGCGGAGCTTCAGGTGCTTGCCTTGCGTGTCGACGCCCTGTCCACACAATCTGATCGTCCCCTGTACGTAGGCACGCACAACAAGTTCCACCTTCGCATCGCCCAGGCGGGCCGGTGCCCTGCTTTACTCGAAGCCATCGAGAAAACTCACGCCCTGGCGTCCATCTGGTTTTGTGCGATGCAGCAGTCCACGACGGATGGCACGCCGACTCGTCATCAATTCCTGGCCGAGGCGCTCGTCAGCGGCGATGAGGCGCGTGCCTCGCAAGCCATGCGCCAGCACCTGGAGGTCGGGCTGCGTCACGCTCTCGAGGTGCTTCAGCCGTACTTCAAACTGCGGAAGTTGACGGGGAAGACCTTTTTCCGCACGGACCGGAATCTGAAGCCACCCGCCCCGAGTCTTCCGACGCCAAGCTAGGACACTCTCGACAGACGCTATTCACGCGGCCCGCGTGCGTGTGTTGACAGAGTATCAATCGAAGGCCAGAATAAGGGGTCGCGGTGTGTGTAGTGATATTCTGCGCACTCTGACTTTTGCTGGAGGTTGTTCGATGCGGACCAAGTTTGCTGTCGTAGTTGCCGGGATTGTCTTGCTCGCGGGCGTGCGTCCGCTCGTGGCGCACCATTCGTTCTCGGCCGAGTTCGATGCCAATAAGCCGTTCAAGATGACCGGGACGGTAACCAAGGTTGAGTGGATGAACCCCCACACCTTCTTCTACATCGACGTCGTCGATGAGAAGACCAAGAAGGTGACCAATTGGGCGATGGAGATGGGGAGCCCCAACGGTCTCATGCGGCAGGGTTGGTCGCGAAACACCATGAAGATCGGCGACCAGGTCATTGTTGAAGGCAGCCTCGCAAAAGACGGGAGCCCCACTGGCAACGCCCGCGCAGTAGTGATGGCCTCTACGGGCCAGAAGCTCTTCGCCGCGTCGAGCCAGGGCGCCACGCAGTAACGCGAGGAGCGTCTCTTGAACAACAGGATTCAGACCGCGCTCGCTGGCGCGACGGCAGCGTTCGTGTTCTCGACGACGGTTTGGGTCACTGAGGCGCAGCAGGGCGCCGCGATACCAGGTCAGCCTCAGCCCGCGGCCGATGGACAATCGGGCCGCGGGCGGGGCCGCCAAACCGGCCCGGTGCTTCCGACACCACGCCTACCCGACGGCACCGTGAACTTTGGTCGAGTGCCGGGTGAGAAGGGTACCTGGAACGTCCCGTACATCACGAACATGGCGATGCGCGTCATTGGTCCTGATGGCCAGTTGCTGCCGGAGATCGTGACGTATCAGCAGGCGCAACAAGCGGCGCGCGCTGGCGGGGCTGGTGCGCGAGGCGCCGGCGGCGGTGGCGGTCGCGGTGGCTCCAAGTCTGAACCCTGGATGCCGTGGATGCCGTGGTCCGCGGCTGTGTACGACTACAACTCCGCAAACGAATCCAAGTACGACCCTGAAGGTTACTGCCTGCCACCTGGTGGTCCCAGGATGATGGCGACGCCCTATCAGATGGAGATCATTCAGCTGCCCGAGCACAAGCGCATCGTGATGATCTTCGAAGGCGCGACGCACATCTGGCGCGAGATCTACATGGACGGTCGCAAGTTCCCCGAAGGTGACGCCCTCAACCCGACGTACCTTGGCTACTCGGTCGGCCATTGGGAAGGCGACACGCTCGTCGTCGAGAACAAGGGCTTCAACGAGAACAGTTGGTTCGACTACTTCGGCCATCCGCATACCGACCAGATGCACGTGATCGAGCGGTGGACACGCCCGAACAAGCAGACGCTGCACTACGAAGCGACCGTCACCGATCCGGGCGCTTATACCCGGCCGTTCACGATCGCCTGGGACATTCCCTTCAATGCGACGAGCGAGTTGCCCGAGTACATCTGTCAAGAGAACAACCGGTACTTGAACCGGCTCCAAGACGATCACGGTCAGCCAATCTTTGGACCTCGTCCGCAGCCTGGTCGGCGTCCTGCGGGCGGCAGCCGGGGAACGAGATAAGGATGCGGTTCGGAGTTCTACCGTCGTTGGTACTCGCGGGCCTGTTGTGCCTGCCGGCAACGGCTGGGGCGCAGTTTGGCCACCCCATGAAGGGTCAGTGGAGTGGAGAGTGGGGTGCCAAGGACGGCCCTCAGCGCCTTCTCCTCAATCTTGAATGGGACGGGAAGGCGATCACTGGCGTGATCAACCCGGGGCCCGCCGCCGCCGTCGTGAAGTCCGTGACGTTCGACTACACAAATCCCTCGGCCTGGGTCGTCAAGATCGCCGCCGAGGGCAAGGACGCCTCAGGCAAACCGATCCCGATTGCTGTGGATGGCAAGTTGGAGAACATCGGGGCGTACTACAAGCACTTCCACGGCACCTGGACACAGGGCGGCCAAAAGGGCGAATTCGCGGTCACGCGAAACTGACCAGGCGGCGTTCCGTCGCCTTTGGTGTTTCTATCTACAGATCGCCGATTTATCGGCACTCTTGCCAAAACGGGAATCGCCGTAAAGGCGATCTTGCGGGCGCCCCGAGTGCTAACATACGTCGGCTAAGCCGTTTAGCGACGGGGCTATACGGCCGGGCGATCGAAGAGGACGTTCCCGAAGGCAACGAACGATCCGACGGTAACAGAGCGCGGGGTCAGGAATAAACACGACACATGATGGAGGTTCGTTAAATGCGTGCATCTGTTCGGATCGCACACGTGCTGGCTTGGTTGGTCCTCGTACCGACCTTGGCGTTTGCACAGGCGTCGATCACAGGGATCGTCAGGGATACTTCCGGCGCCGTGCTCCCCGGAGTCACCGTGGAAGCGGCAAGCCCCGAGCTCATCGAGAAAGTACGAACTGTTGTCACCGATGGCAGCGGCCAGTATCGCATCGTCGACTTGCGCCCCGGCATCTACTCGGTCACCTTCGGGCTGCCTGGCTTCAATACCGTCAAGCGCGAGGGTATCGAGCTGACAGGGAGCTTCACTGCGGCTATCAACGCCGACATGAAAATCGGGTCGATCGAGGAAACGATCACCGTCACAGGCGAGACGCCCATCGTCGACACGCAAAGTGTCCGGCGTCAGGTCACTGTATCGAATGAGCTCATTTCGGCGATGCCGGCGGCGCGCTCGTACGCCGGTGTGATGATGCTCATTCCCGCGACGACGACACAGGCGGGCGGTAACCTCGACATCCAGGTCACGCCCGGCATGCTCGTGTTCGGCGGCGCAGGCGGCCGGAATAACGAAGCGCGCATCCAGGTGGATGGCTTGAACACCGGCGCGGCGTTCAACGGAGCCGGCGTCTCGAGCTACGTCCCCGACATTAGCAATGCCCAGGAAATCTCCATGACCACGTCCGGTGGCATGGGCGAGGCGGAAGTTGGTGGGCCGTCGTTCAGCATCGTCCCGAAAACGGGCGGCAACTCGCTCAAGGGCAGCGTCTACGCTTCGAACATCACCGATGGAATGGTCGGCGACAACTACACCGACGAACTCAAAGCGCGTGGCCTCGTGACACCAGGTAGGCTATTCAAGTTGTGGGACTACAACCTTGGCATCGGTGGACCGATCAAGAAGGACACCGTGTGGTTCTTCTTCCAGTTCCGTGACGAAGGCAGCCATCGCACGATTCCGGGCATGTTTGCCAACGCGAACATGGGCGACCCGACGAAATGGACGTATGTCGCAAACCAGAGTCTGCCGGCCGTTGCGGCGGGAAGTTGGCGGAATGCTGCGTTACGTTTGACGTTCCAACCGACACCGCGCAACAAGTTCAACGTGTTCTGGGACCAGCAGATGCCCTGTCAGGGAGCAGGATATCTTGGTACCGACGCTGGATGCCGCCAATCAGGTCCTGGCGAGATCATCTGCGGCGCGGCGGGAGCTTCCAATCCTCCATGCAGCGCGATCGCGGCGCCCGAGAACGGAACGTATCTGAGCGGCTACGGGCAGCGGGTGCAGCAAGCGACCTGGACGTCGACAGTGACGAACCGGCTCCTCCTCGAGTCTGGTTTCGGCACCTACCTCAGTCAGTGGGGCGGCACACCGCACCCCGGCAGCAATTTCACCGAGCTCGTGGGCGTGACCGAGCAGTGCACGGCAGGCTGCGCGGCTAACGGTAACATCGCGGGCCTCCAGTACCGCTCGGGCACCTATCGGCAGAACCTCCAGGGCACCTTCGGTTGGCGCGGCTCGGCGTCATACGTAAGCGGCGCGCAGAGCATGAAGTTCGGTTACCAGGGAGGCTACCTGAAAGACAACCAGTACACCTACACGAACAACCAGTTCGTGTCGTACCGGTTCAACAATGGCGTTCCGAATCAGATTACCGAGAACATCAATTCCTTCCCCGCTCAGCAGCGCGTCCGGTACGACGCGTTTTACGCGCAGGATCAGTGGACGCGCGGACGGTTTACCGTTCAAGGGGCTATTCGGTACGACCACGCCTGGAGCTACTTCCCAGAAGCTACCGTTCCCGTGCAGCGTTTCGTGGCGACGGCGATCACCTATCCCGAAACGAAAGGTGTAACCGGATACCACGACATCACGCCCCGCGGCGGCGTGGCGTGGGACGTGTTCGGGACCGGAAAGACCTCGGTCAAGGTCAACGTCGGCAAATACCTGCAGGCCGCGCAGAACGGCTTGACCTACGGCCAGTTGCGACCGACGTCACGCCTGACCACGACGACGACCCGCACGTGGACCGATGCGAACTCGAACTACGTGCCGGAGTGCGACTTGACGAGCCCGGCCGCCAACGGTGAGTGCGCGGCGATTGGGATCGCGGCCTTCGGGAGCAACGTGTTCACGAGCACGCTCGACGAGAGGCTGGTCAACGGTTGGGGCGTCCGCCCGGGTGACTGGCAGTACGGCGTGTCGATCCAGCAAGAGCTTCTGCCGCGCGTCTCGGCCGAGTTCGGCTTCAACCGTCGTTGGCTCACCAACTTCGTGGTGACCGACAACTTGCTGCAGCCAGCGAACGAGTTCGGGACGTTCAGCATTGTCGCGCCCGTCGATCCGCGGCTACCGTCGGAAGCGTCGGGCCGGACCATCTCTGGTCTCTACAATGCGAATCCGAGTGTTTCGACGTTGCAGAACGAGCTTCAGGCTCTGGCCGGCGATTTCGGGGACTACTCCCGAAAGTCGAAGGGATTCCTGTTCAACATCAGCGCGCGGCCCCGCAACGGGTTGGTGTTCCAGGGAGGGATGAGTACAGGCGAAACGCGCACTGACTATTGTGACGTCAGGGCCGTCCTGCCGGAGCAGCTCACGGCGGGGCCAGTGACTGTGGAGAGCTATACGCCGACCAATCCGTGGTGCAACTTCTCGACCGGTTGGGTGACGCGGTATACGGGCCTCGGTTCGTATGTGGTCCCGAAGGTCGAAGTGCAGGTCTCCGGCACCTTCAGGAGCGACCAAGGCGGCATTCTGATGGCGAACTACAACGCGACGAGCGCACAGATCGCGCCGTCGCTGGGTCGGCCGCTCTCGAACGCGGCGCCCAACGTCAGCGTCAACTTGATCGAGCCGGGCACGCTGTATGGCGATCGGGTGAACGAGATCGACCTTCGATTCGCAAAGATCCTGAGGTTCGGCCGAACACGGACCAACGTCGGATTCGATGTCTACAACATCCTGAACTCGGCGCCGATTCTGACTTACAACCAGACCTATTCGCCAACGAGCACCACATGGCTGACGCCGAACTCGGTACTCCAGCCGCGCTTCTGGAAGTTCAGCGTGCAAGTCGATTTCTAACTACCTCGTAGGGCGGGTCTTGCTGTTGAGACCCGCCTCCCTTGACTCCAGGAGCCGGGCTCGATTTCAGCCCGGCTCTTTTCTTGTACGAGCTGTAGGTCTTCGTGACCTTCGTGTCTTTCGTGCGCTTCGTGGTTGAATATCAGAGACATGGTCATCGATTGCCACGGGCACTACACCACGGCGCCGAAAGAGCTTCAGGCGTTTCGCGACGAGCAGATCTCCGGGCTGAAGAATCCCTCCCACGTGCCCTCCAAGCGCCCGCTCTCGATCAGCGACGATGAGCTTCGAGAGAGCGTTCAGCCTCAGCTGAAATTCCAAAGCGATCGAGGCACAGATCTCACGATCTTCTCGCCGCGTGCGTCTGCAATGGCGCATCACATCGGCGACGCGACGACCAGCGCACACTGGTCGGAGCACTGCAACGACCTGATATTCCGCGTCTGTGGTCTCTTTCCGGAGAACTTCGTAGGCGTCTGTCAGCTTCCGCAGACACCTGGCGTGGCGCCCAGCAACGTCATCGGCGAGCTGAAGCGGTGCATCACCGAGCTCGGGTTTGTGGGCTGCAACCTGAATCCGGATCCATCGGGCGGCCACTGGAACTCGCCTCCCTTGACTGACAAGGCCTGGTATCCCGTTTACGAGAAGCTCGTCGAGCTCGACGTGCCGGCGATGGTCCACGTCAGCGCGTCGTGCAATCCGAACTTCCACGCCACGGGCGCGCATTACATCAATGCCGACACGACGGCGTTCATGCAGTTCCTGACGGCCGACCTCTTCAAGGATTTTCCTACGCTCCGCATGATCATTCCCCACGGCGGTGGCGCCGTTCCGTACCACTGGGGCCGGTATCGCGGCCTCGCTCAAGACATGAAGCGTCCGCCGCTCACCGATCTGATTCGCAACAACGTGTTCTTCGATACGTGCGTCTACCATCAGGCTGGAATCGACCTGCTGATGAAGGTGGTGCCGGCCGAGAACATCCTGTTCGGGTCCGAGATGGTGGGGGCCGTGCGCGGGATCGATCCCGAAACAGGCCACTACTACGACGATACCAAACGATACGTCGACGGCGCAGCGATCGGCGACGCCGACCGCCGCAAAATCCTCGAGGGAAACGCGAGGAAAGTGTATCCACGAATCAATAGGAAGCTTGGCGCCGTCCGCGGTGGCTGAAGCCGTCCGCGGGGGCTGAAGCCCCCGCGCTACAGGTGCCCGTAGCGCGCACGCTTTAGCGTGCGCGAGCGGCAAAGTACCTGTAGCGCGCACGCTTTAGCGTGCGCGAGCGGCAAAGGCAACGCGAGCGGCAAAGGCAGCAGATGAAACCAACAATCGTTCGAAACATTCCGCGGGCCGACGCTGACGCCGTTCACGTGCTCGGAGAGCTGGGCGTCGCCACGGTGCACGAGGCACAGAGCCGGACCGGCCTGATGCGGCCGTACATGCGCCCGATCTACCCATTGGCCAAGGCCGCCGGCACAGCCGTCACCGTCCTGTGTCACCCAGGCGACAACTTGATGATTCACGCTGCGATGGAACTGTGCCGCAAGGGCGACATCCTGGTCGTAACGACCACGTCCGAGTCGACCGACGGCATGTTCGGTGAACTGCTGGCCGTTTCGGCGCGCGCTCACGGCGTGACAGGACTCATCATCGATGCCGGTGTTCGAGACGTTGCGGATCTGACGACGATGGCGTTTCCAGTGTGGTCGAAGGCCGTGTCGGCGCAGGGCACCGTCAAGAGCACCGCAGGCTCCGTCAACGTTCCCGTCGTGTGCGCCGGCGCCATCGTAAAGCCGGGCGATGTGATTGTCGGCGATATCGATGGCGTGGTCGTTGTGCCGACGCAGCTCGCTGCCGAGGTCGCACGCCTTGGAAAAGAGCGGGTGGCGAAGGAAGAGAAGGCGCGAGAGCGCCTGCGCAACGGTGAGCTCGGCCTCGATTTCTACGGGCTGCGTGCGAAACTGACCGAGTTGGGCGTCAAATACGTGGATGAGGAGTAGGCAAAGGGAGCTGGGTAGCTAGTTAGCTGGGGACCTGGGGATTTGATGGATGAGTAGGCGCGCGCTTCTGTTAGTCATGCTGGCTTCGACACCTGCGGCTGCTCAAAACCCGGCCACGGACGTGGCGCCGAGGGCACCCGGCTACATGGTGCCGCGGACGCCGTGGGGAGACCCCGACATCGAAGGCATCTGGCCGAGCACAGAGTACGTGAGTGTGCCGCTGCAACGACCGCAGCAATTCGGATTGCGCACCGTGTTGACCGACGAGGAAGTGACTCAACGGGCGAAGCAGGAACAGGCTCAGAAGGAAGGCTTCGAACGCGACGGCGCCGGTGGTCCTACCGGGGCGCCAGGGCACTGGCTCGAATGGGGTAAGACGCAGCGGCAAGCCTCGCTCATCGTGGACCCGCCGAATGGACGCATGCCGGCACTCACTCCGGAAGGGCAGGCTCGCGCAACCGCTGCGCCCGTGGGAACCTTTGGCAACCGGCCCCTCAATGGGCCGAGCGACTTCACGATGTGGGAGCGGTGCTTTACGCGGGGCGTGCTGGGTTCGACGCTGCCGGTGCTCTGCAACAGCGGCATCGACATCACGCAAGGCCCGGGCTACGTCGCGATCCGATACGAGATGATCCACGACCATCGCGTCATTCCGCTGGGTGCGGCGAAAGTCTCTCCGGCGATCAAGCAGTACATGGGCGCTGCGCGTGGGCGCTGGGACGGGGACACGCTCGTCGTCGAGACAACCAACTTCACCGACAACAAGCTCGGAGTAGGAATCAGCGGCGGCGGGGCGCCGGGCAGCGACGCGCTCCGACTCACCGAGCGCTTCACCCGGGTGTCGCGCGACACCATTCGCTACGAAGCAACGGTCGATGACTCTCGCACGTGGACAGCCCCATGGACGGTGGCGTTTCCGCTGAGGTTGACGCCCTCGTACGGCATGCACGAGTACGCGTGCCACGAAGGGAACTACGGCCTGTTGAACGCACTGAGCGCCGCCCGCGCATCGGAGAAGTAGAGCGGGCCCTTAAGGGCCCGCGGGTCCACCGGCAGATCCAGCCTATAATCTCGTTCGAACTCATTTGAAAGGAGTCTCAATGGGCATCCGTGTGGTTATGGCTCTCGTTCTGGCCGGGTCGGTTGCGACAATCGCCTGCGGGGGAGGTGCGCCTTCGAACGAAGCTCAGCCTGCGGCGGCGCCCGCAGCCTCCGCCGACGCGTCGCACACCGAGCACGCGGCCGGTCAGGGACGCGTGTTCTTCATGCAGCCAGCGAGCGGCGCGACGGTGAAGAGCCCGGTGCAGTTCGTGTTTGGCAGCGAGGGATTCGCGATTGCCGCTGTTCCGGCGGGCGAAGTCAAAGAGGTTCGTGCCGGCACGGGCCACTTCCACCTCGGCGTTGACACCGATTGCCTGCCGGTAGGACAGGCCATCCCCAAGGCCGCTCCGTGGATCCACTTCGGCGACGGCAAGAACATGATCGAGATGCAGCTCGCGCCCGGGCCGCATAAGTTCGCCGTGCAAGCTGGGGACGACCTGCACCAGACCATCGCCGGCCTCTGCGAAACGATCTCGATCACTGTGGCTGGGTAGAGGAAACGGAGGGGGCGGAGGGAACGGGATCACACGGAGCCACGGAGGAACGGAGATAAACAGAGAGTCTTTACCTCCGTGTCTTCGTTCCTCCGTGTGATCCCGTTCCCTCCGTCGCCTCCCTCCCCTCCGCGGTCGGTGCGCCGAACAGTTCCTCTCGCACCCGCGCCCGCTCCCGGTCGATTTGATCGGGCGTCGCGCCCAGCCGGCGAAGAACGGCTTCCGTCATCGCCAACGCCACCTCGCCCTCTCCGGAAAACACCTGCTCGGCTCCCGCGCTGCGAAGCGGCGGCACCTCGCGCAGATTGACGCCGCGAACGAAGATGTGCACGTTTGGATTGAGCTCGCGTGCGCTTTTGATGACGTCTGGTGAGCCGGCGCCGGCGCCGCTGACGATGAGCGTGTCCGCGTGGCGCAAGCCCGCAGAGACCAGGATGTCCTGATACCGTGCGTCGCCGTAGATCGCGGACACACCTGCCTCGCGAAGGTTTCTGACGGCGTCCATGTTCAGCTCGACCACCGTTGGCGCGATGCCGTTCTCCTGCAGGAGCCTCGACACCGTCCGTCCCGTCGGGCCATAGCCGATGACAATCGCGCGCTCGCTCGAATCAAGCGACGACGAGACTCCGGCGTCGGGCATCGTGGGATCCACGGCAGGCCGTCGAAACCAGCGGCGTTCCGACAACCAGTTCCCGAGCGGCTCGATTCCCTTGAATACCAGCGAGTTCAGAGTGATAGACGCGATGGCGACAGTAACGACCACATTCGTCGCTTCGTCCGGGACGATCCCGAGGGTGCGCCCGAGAGCAATCAGTATGAAAGAGAACTCGCCAACCTGTCCGCGGGACAACGACACGGTCAGGACCGTCCGGATCGGGTAGCGCATCAGCAGCAGGACGAGCGCCGACACTGCCGGTTTGACCACTATCACGATCGCAAAGGCGCTGGCCGCAAAGGCGGAGGAGCCGACGAGCGCAGCCGGGTCGAGCAGCATACCGACGGACACGAAAAAGAGGACGGCGAACGCGTCCCGCATCGGCAGCGCTTCGGTCGCCGCGCGCAAGCTGTAGTCCGACCGGCCCACGACCATTCCCGCGAGGAAGGCGCCGAGCGCCATCGAGACTCCGAACACGGTCGCCGAGCCCACGGCAATGCCGAGTGCCAGGACGAGCACGGTGAGCGTGAACAACTCGCGCGAGCGGGTCGCCGCCACGCGGTCGAGGACCATGGGGATGATGCGACGTCCGACGATGGCGGCAAACGCGACGAGCCCGGCCACTTTCAACAGCGTCAGTGCCAGATCGACCGCGACGCGAGACGCCGAGGCGGCGGTGGCGAATGTTGGCAGGAGGACGAGCACGACGACCGTGAAGACGTCCTCGACCACGAGCCATCCGACCGCGATGTGGCCGGCAGGTGTGTGCAGTTCGCGGTTGTCCGAGAGCACGCGCACGAGAACCACGGTGCTTGCGACAGAGAGCGCGAGGCCGAAGACAATGGCGCCCGGCCACCCCCACCCGAACGCGTGCGCCGCGAGTGCGCCGAGGGCCGTCGTGGCCGCGCCCTGCACGATGGCGCCGGGAATGGCCGTGCGGCGAACTGCGAGCAGTTCCTCGAGATGAAACTGCAACCCGACGCCGAACATCAGCAGGACGACGCCGAGCTCGGCAAGCTGCTCCGCGAGCCCCGCGTTGGCCACAAATCCCGGCGTATACGGACCCACGACGACGCCGGCGATCAAATAGCCGACGATGGGGGAGAGACCCAGCCGCTGCGTGATGTAGCCGAAGACAAGGCCAGCCCCGAGGCCCCCCGCCAGCGTAAGCACGAGTTCGACTCCATGCATCGGAGCATCGTACTTTTTCAACTCCCGATTCCCAATTCCCAACTTCCAAGCCAGATGAAACCACACGCTCGAATGGAGGCAATGGGAGTTGGACGAGCGAACAATTGGGAGTTGGACGAGCGAGCAATTGGCAGTTGGACTAGCGAAGTAGTTGGGAGTTGGACAAGCGAAGTAGTTAGGAGTTGGGTGTGGGTGTTTCTTCTAGATCGAGGCCGAGGACGTCAGGAATTTCAGCACAGAGGACGTGAACGCCTCGGCTTGCTCGACGTTACTCAGGTGAGCGCTGTCGAGCGTCACCATACGCGCGCCAGCAATCCTCGCCTGGATGAACTGCAATGCGTCGACGGGCGTCGACGTGTCGCTGCTCCCCGCCACTGCCAGAACCGGGCAGCGGATCCCAGGGATGGCTTCGCGAAGATCGGCGTCGCGCAGCGCGGCGCAGCAACCAAGATAACCGGCTGGAGAGCACGACTGCAGCATCGTTCGAAATCGCTCGACCGTCTCCGGGTCGCGCTCTCGGAAGCCCGGAGAAAACCACAAAAGCATGGCGCGCTCGGCGACAGCGGACATGCCATGTTCGCGCACGAGCGCGATGCGCTCTGTCCACGACTGGACGCTGCCGATCCGCGCCGCGGTATTGGCCAGCACCAGGCTCTTCACACGCGGTGAGGCGTGCACGCCAAGCCACATCGCCGTGAGACCCCCGAGCGAGAGGCCGCAGACGTGGGCAGAATCGATGCCCTCGGCATCGATGACCGCCAGCGCATCGTGAGCGAGTTGCCCGATGGTGTAGTCGCCCGTGGGCACAGACGAGCGCCCGTGACCACGGGCGTCGATTCGAATGACACGATAGACGGCCGAAAACTCAGGAAGCTGGCGTGACCAGAGCTCGCGCGTGCTGCCGATCGAGTTCAAGAAAAGCAGGGCCGGCGCGGTCGCGGGCCCCGCGACGTCGTAGCTGATCGTCGCGTCGCTCGTCTTGACGGTGTGCTCCATCTCTTAGGGCTCAGGGCTCAGGGCTCAGGGCTCAAGGCTCAGGGCTCAGGGCTCAAGGCTCAGGGCTCAAGGCTCGGACTCACGGCTTAGCCGGCTTAAGCCCTGAGCCGTGAGCCCTCAAGCCGTTAGTGCTTCTGCCCAGCCATGGCCTGCTGACCACGCTTGTGGCTGGTCGAGAAGATCACGTGCAGCGACATCAGCGCCTGAAGCGGGTGCGCACCGGCGTCGGCGAGCGGACCAACGTGCTCGCTCACCTTTCCTCCCTGACCCACGTTGATGAGCTCGCGGGCAGCGGTTCGCTGTGCGCCCCGCAGCTCGTATTGGTCGGCAACCGCCTCGAAGTCGTTCAGGATCCGGCTGCGAAGCTCCGCGCTGTGCCGCGACTCGAACAGCAGTTTGTTCAGCCCATAGGCCTCTGATGGCGGGTGCTTGTAGAACTGGAAGCCCTGATTCAGGAACTTGAACCCGCCGTACTGCTCGGCGGCTTTCATGGGCGCGTTCTTCCGTTCCCGTTTCGGGAGAAAGCGCATCATTCCCAGTCCGTGATGCCACGTCGGGATGTAATCGATGAGCTCGCCTTCGAGCGCGCCGGTGGCACCGAACATGACTGCCCAGCTGAGCATCTCGGTGTTGCCGACCTCGTCGAGCTGTGTACCGGTCATGTTGAGGAGCGCGTCGGCATTCCCCGTTTCGAATTGCGCCAGAAGCCACCGATCGAAGTCGAACTCGGGATTGAGATACTTGTTCGTGCCCGGGAAGTGAGACATGCCGCCGCTGGCAATGATCGCGACGCGCTCCTTTCGGCCCTTCACGATATCGGCGATCGCCTTGCCAAGCGCCGCCGCGCGCTTCGGAGTCGGCAAGGGCGGGACGTACACGTTCGTGAAGAACGGCACCACGGGGATGTTGCGTTTGCCGATGACGTACTCGAACGGAATCGAGAACGCGTGGCCGAGCTCTGCATCCTCCGAGTAAGCCATGTCGAAGTTGTGATCGACGACCAGCTTGTTGAGGATGTCTTCGGCCATCTCCCGGTGGATCGGCAGGTTGTGCTCGCGGCCCGCGAACTTCGCAATTGCCCGGTCGCCCGCCACGATCGCAAATGACGGAATACAACTGACCGAAAACGTCTCGACGTGATCGGCGCCGAAAAAGAGAATCACGTCGGGCTTGGTCTCGTCGAGAACCTTGCCGAGCTCCTGCATCCCACGGCCCGCCTGATCGAGCTGATCCGGATCTTCGTCGGGCGGCCTGGTAAACATGTATGGCGTGTGACAGGTGCCGACTGCTGCGACGATTTCGCCCATTGAACTTTGCTCCTACCGTAGGGCCGGTCCTATGGACCGGCCAGCCGGCACGTCCGAAAGGACGTGCCCTACGCGTCTTCTCGGCACGTCCGAAAGGACGTGCCCTACGTGCCCTACCGATTCATCGCCTTATCGATCTTATCCAACAACGCCATCGTCGGAACGACGCTGGTCGCGCTCGATTCCGGCTCGCGTCCTTCACGGATCGCGCCCACGAACTCGATATCCTGGCGGTCGAAGGCCGGCATCCCGTCGAGCGCAACCTCCTTCCCGTCGCTATCGGTCATCGAGTCCCGGTAGATCTTGTAGGTGTCTTCCTCTCCGATGTAGCGGTAAAACCCGCCGAATGGGCCCTTGTTGTTGAACGACATCGCCATCGTGAAAAGCGGCCCCTTCTTCGACTTCATCGCAATCGATAGATCCATCGGGATCTTGAGCTCCGGGTGATCCGGTCCCTTCTGCCCCCACACCTCCCAGTTCGGCTCGTCGAGCACCCAGTGTGCGAGATCGACCGAATGGCAGCCATGGTGCCACAGCAGATTGTCCACCCACGACCGCGTCTGACCGTGCATGTTGAGGTTGGTGCGCCGGAAGAAATAGGTTTCGACGACCATGTGATGCAGGTGGAACGAGCCCTCTTGGATGCGACGGCGGATCTCGCGGTGAGGGCTGGAGAACCGCCGTGTGTGCGTGACCATGCACACCTTGCCCGCGGTCTTGGCGGCTGCGAGCATGTGCTGCGCGTCCGGTAGATTGAGGCTCATCGGGATTTCGACCTGGACGTGCTTGCCTTTCGAGAGCGCAAGGATCGTCTGATCGTGGTGCTGGTCACTCGGCGTCGTCAGGATCACAGCGTCAACGCCGGGGCGGTCGATGCACGCTTCGAGGTTGGCGGACGAGAACGGGATGTTCCATTTTCCCGCGAACCCTTTTCCGCTCTCTTCAGTGCGCGCGGCCACCGAGACCACCTTGACGCCTTCGATCTTGGCCAGGGCCTTCACGTGAATCTCGCCCATTGCCCCAGTGCCGGCCAGACAAATCTTCATTCAGCCTCCAAAAGACTCGTCAACTCCCAACCACTATCGCTTGTCCAACTCCCAACTCCCAATTGCCTTCGAGCGTCCTTGGGAGTTGGGCCAGCGTCAGAAGTTGGGAGTTGGAAGTTAGAACATCGCGGTCGCTCTATTCATCGACCAAGCGTGCAGGGTTTGTTACTGCCATGGTCCTCACCTCGTCGATCGAGAATCCGGCGTCCAACAGCCGCTGCGCGAACATCGCGAACCCGGCGGCGACGGGCGGGTTGATGGTCTGCCCCAGATCCGTCGCGAGGAGCGTCCGCGACACGCCCGTCTTCCGAATGTTCGCAAACGCGACATCCCACGGGGCCTTGTTCGTGTAGGTCGTCGTGAAGCAGTGTTCGATGATCGCGCCCAAGTCGGCGAGCTCCTTTTGCTCCTCGCCGCTCAGGTTTTGCGACGGGAACTCGGCGTGCGTGACAAGGACCTTTTTGAGTCCCATCTCCTTCGAGGCGCGGACGAGGGCAAAAATCTCACGGCGACCGAGGTGGCCCGTGGCCAGGATCATGTTGTGCTTGGCGATGCGTTCGAGACATCGGCGAGCAGCGTCGACGAGGTTGCCGGACTCGTCGATGACAGAGAGCGGCGGTGGCGAAATTCCCTCGGCCGCTAGCTCGCGCTGAATCTTGGCCCAGAAGGGCAGCTTCTCGCTGCCGCCGTCGAGTCGCCCTGCGGTTTCGTTCGCAGCGTCAACGGTGGGCATCCAGACGATCTTGCAGCCGGACCGGCCTGCCAGCTCGACCGCGACTGGATTAAGGCCCCCGACGCTGTGATTGAGCGTGATCGCGCCGAAAGCCTTGATGCCAGGGACGGCCTTCGTGACCACCTGCGCCCGTTCTCCGGTCTGGATGTAGTGCGACTTGAGCACGAACCCTTTCATCCCGTGGGCCAGAAATTCCTTGGCGAGATCGAGGTCGTCGATTCGCCGGGCGATCACGTCCGGTCCGACGTGGACCTGCAGGTCGTATCCGCCCTCCAGGCATTTCCAGGCGGCATCAGAGACAGGTGTGGCTTCGTTCGCGGGCGTCAATGTGGTCATTGGCTTAGAGGCATCTCCTCGGTATCTATCTCTGGAAGGATTGAGGCGTTGTACCGTGGGCCGGATACAGTCATCGGGTTGATGAGCGCCTCCAGCCGTTCGAGCGTGCGCGCGTCCAGCCGCACGCGCGTCCCACCGGTATTTTCTCTCAGGTGGTCCAGCCGCGTCGTCCCCGGGATGGGAATGATGTGGTCGCCCCGCGCCAGCAGCCAGGCGAGGGCTAGCTGCCCCATGGTGCATCCGTTGTCACGAGCGATGACGGCAAGTCCATCCAGAAGACCGAGGTTCTTGGGGAAGTGCTCGGCCTGGAAACGGGGCATTCCGAGCCGGATGTCTTTCGGAGGGAGTGTCGAGACGTCGCGAAGCTCGCCCGTCAGGAAACCCCGCGCCAGAGGACTGAAAGCGACAAACGCTATGCCGAGCTCCTTGCACGCCTCGAGGACGGCGACCTCCGGGTTCCGCGTCCATAGCGAGTATTCGGTTTGCAGCGCGGTAATCGGGTAGACGCGATGAGCCTTGCGGATGGTCGGCGCCGAGACTTCGCAGAGGCCAATCGTCTTGACCTTACCCTCTTTCACCAGGTCCGCAAGCGCGCCCACGCTCTCTTCGATCGGCACCCGCTTGTCCCAGCGGTGGAGGTAGTAGAGATCGATCACATCGGTCTGAAGGCGCTCGAGGCTCTCCTCGCAGTTTTTTCGAATGACCTCAGGCCGGCCGTCGATCGAGCGCTGGCCCTGCTCGTTACGAAACATCCCGCCCTTACTCGCCAGCACGAATTCGTTGCGGCGGCCTCTGAGCGTATTTCCAATCAGGGTTTCGTTCGCACCGAAGCCGTATAACGCTGCAGTGTCGAAGTGCGTGCACCCGAGCTCCAGGGCTTTCAACAACACGGGGGCTGCCGCCTCAGGCGCGGGTGGAGTGCCATACGCATGGGACAGGCTCATGCACCCGAGAGAGATTGCGGAAACGTCAAAAGGACCGAGCTTACGCGTTTGCATCGCGTCCTTCCGGTCGCCCGGGCTTCTCCGACCCGGCAAGCCACGCTTTGCCTTCCGCGTATAGCCTTTCAACGACGGGTCCGCGCAGTCCGGGAAGGTCGGCCTTTACCTTGAACCCGTTCTTCGACTGCAGGTAGCCAAGGTGCCGATAGCCCTCGGGGAAGCGCGCGAGCAGTTCAGCGTCGAGCGCGAGCGTCGCCGCCGGGTCCACGGGATCCAACCGGTCCTTCTCGTAGATTGGCTGGCGGCGCACGATTCCCCAACGTTCGCCACGTCTTTCGAGAAAGTCATAGAACCGACCCGTGCACACGACGTCCACGAGCACTCCCTCGACTGCTGCCCGCTGGTTGATTGTCATCTTGGTCTGTGAAACTGCACGGACGCCTGCGATGTCGCACGTGAAGCCGCCAAGGAAGTGAAGAATGCTTACGCCCCGCTCGAATCCTTCACGGCTGACCTCGATGAATGCGCGTGCAGGCCCTTGAAACCATGTGGCCGTCATCCACCCATCGTCATGCCAGACAGTCGCAAAGCGATCCCAATCGCCGGCGTCACGCCAGAGCGCCCAGTTCTCGATGACCTCCCGGATTGCGAGGCGGTCTTTCGTTGCGTCGTCCATAAGTCCTCAACCACGAAGGGCACGGAGATCACTAAGGGATTCTCCGTGACCTTTGTGTTCTCCGTGGCTCATCTCTCCGTGTCTTCGTGGCTTAAGTATTCCTGAGCCGATTGCGCATCGTCCCGATTCCCTCGATTTCGGTCTCGAGCACATCACCATCCTGCAGGTACTCGGGCGGCGTGCGTCCCATGCCGACGCCTTCGGGTGTGCCTGTCGCGAGGATGTCGCCGGCCTCCAGCGTCAGGCCCTTCGAGAGCCACTCGATGATCGAGTCGACACGGAAGATCATGTCACCGGTGTTTCCATCCTGTTTTGTGACTCCGTTGACCCGGCACGTCAACCGCTTCGTCTGGGGGTCGCCGAACTCGTCGGCGGTTACCACCAGCGGCCCCATGGGGCAGAAGCTGTCGAGGCTCTTGCCCTTGAAAAACTGCAGGTGCTGCTGCTGCAAGTCGCGCGCGGTGACGTCGTTGATAACCGTGTACCCGAAGACGTGGCCCAGGGCGTTGGCCTTCGGAATATTGAGGCCACCGGTGCCGATGACGACGCCCAGTTCCACCTCCCAATCCACCTGACTCGTGAGCGCGCTGTGGACCTGCACGTCAGCGAACGGTCCACAAACGCTGGTGACGGCTTTCGTGAAGAGCACAGGGGCCGTCGGAATCTTCGCCTCTTGACCGCGGGCTCGAGCGGCCTCTCGAGCGTGCGCCGCGTAGTTCCGGCCGAGACAGAAGACATTCTTGGACGGGCGAGGTATCGGCGCGTGCAGGCGGACTTCGGCGAGCGCGTGCGCGGCGGGGCGACGTGCGTCCGTCGCAAGCTCCCGCATTCGGCGCCATGCCTCCGGACCTTGCTGAATGAGCGTTAGGAGTGAGTCGGGCAACGGTCCCTTCCATCGCCCCTCGGCGAGCGCGCTCGCCGGATAGACGCGGTCATCATCGACGACCCCGAGACGCGCCGTGGAGTCCGTTTCAAGCGAAAACGTGGCGTATTTCATGTGGATTCGAAGACTCGGTGTGATCTGTCAGTGTGGCGAAAGGGCGCTCTGCCGGAGTATACTCCCGGCCAATTGACGCCTAAGTCGGGCTCTCAGTCTGTCGGGGGAGCAGGGCCCATCGGGGCGAACTCTACAGACCAGTATTCATTCAGGAGGGTCAGGATGAGACGCGCACTCCGCGGATTATTCAGCGGGCTTGTCGTTGTGCTCCTAGCCGCCGACGCTTCAATGGCGCAGGTGGGTTCCACATCTCAGATTAACGGTACCGTGCGGGATTCAAGCGGAGGTGTCCTGCCGGGTGCAACTGTCGTTGGTATCCAGACCGAGACCGGATTTCGGCGAGAGTCTGTCACCGACACAAACGGGTCGTATACCTTGCCGAACCTACCGGTCGGTCCATACCGCCTGGAAGTGTCGCTCTCAGGGTTTCGGACTCTTTCGCAAACCGGCATCGTCCTCCAGGTCAACGCCAATCCGGAGGTCAACCTCGTACTGCAGTTGGGCGAACTGACCGAGACGGTGTCCGTCGAAGCCTCCACACCGCTCGTCGAGACTCGGAGCCCCGGCATCGGGGCGGTCATCGAGAACGAGCGTATCGAGGAGTTGCCACTCAACGGACGGAACGCGGCCGATCTCATCACGATCGCGGGCGCGGCGGTTCCCCTGCCCCAGCTCAACGCGACCAGCCGTAGCATGACGGGCGGTCAGGCTTACTCGGTCGCTGGCGGACAGGGATTCGGTGTGGCATTCCTGCTCGATGGTGCCACGCACAATAACCCTTACGACAATTTGAACCTTCCGCTCCCGTTCCCCGACGCGCTCCAGGAGTTCCGGGTCGAGACCAGCTCGACTACGGCCAGCAACGGGATGCACTCCGGCGCCTCCGTGAACGTGGTGACGAAGTCAGGCACGAACCTCTACCACGGCGACCTCTTCGAGTTCGTTCGCAACCACAGGTTCAACGCGACCAACCGCTTCAATCAGATCAACGCGACTACGGGCGAGCGCGCCGACGACGGTCTGAGCCGGAATCAGTACGGCGGCACGATCGGCGGGCCGCTCAAGACCGACAAGATCTTTTTCTTTGGCGCCTACCAGGGCACTCGGCTACGCGAGACCCCGGCCGACTTGTTCAATTTCGTGCCGACGGCCGCGATGCTCGCCGGCGACTTCACGCAGTACGCATCCGCGGGCTGTAATACTGGCGGCGCGGTGACCTTACGCGGGCCATTCGCGGGCCTTGGCAACCGGATCGATCCGGCCAGGTTCAGCCCGGCGGCGCTGAAGATTGCCGCGCAACTGCCCACCACCACCGACCCGTGCGGCCGCGTCACATACAGCCGCAGCCGTCCGACGGACGAGCAGCAGTACATCGGCAAGGTGGACTTTCAGCTGAGCCAGAACCAGACGATCTTTGGTCGCTACATCATGACCAACAACACGGTGACGCCGCCCCTCCAGCTGCAGCCCGAGAACCTCCTCGTGTCGAGTCTAGGAGGGGGTGAAAGGAAGGCCCACACCTTCACCGTCGGCGATACGTTGGTCTTGAGCAACAATACGGTCAACGCGATTAGATTCGCTTTCAACTACACCGACGTTCACCGCACGCACGAGCCGATTGGGTTCTCGGCGCCGGATCTGGGCATCAAGACCTTCAGCTATATCGAGGATTACCTGCTGGTCAACGTCCAGAATGGAGGCTTCCAGCTCGGCGGCGGTACCGAGAGCGAGGCTAGGTTCAAGACGCCGTCGTATCAGGTCAACGACGACCTGACGATGATCAAGGGGAATCACCAGTACGGCCTAGGCGCGAGCGTGGCGTTCTGGTCGTCCCTGTCACAGGCCAACGTGCGTTCGCCGGGTCAGTTCACGTTCAACGGCACGATCACCGGCTTGCCGCTCGCCGACTTCCTGACCGGCAGCCTCGCCCAGTTGATCCAGGCGACGCCCAACTCGCTCGACATGCAGCAGTTGTATCTCGGGCTCTACGCGCAGGACACGTGGAAGCTGTCGCCGAGGGCGACGCTCAACTACGGCGTCAGGTGGGAGCCCGGACTGGCGCAGCAGATCAGGAACGGCGCAATTTACAACTTCAGCACCGACCGATTCCTGAAAGGCGAGAAAACGACACAGTACACGAATGCTCCTCCGGGATTCCTCTATCCCGGAGATCCGGGGTTTGTGAACGACAAGGCGGGCATGGAAGATCACTGGCTTCAGTTCTCGCCGCGGGTCGGGTTTGCGTGGGATCCGAAGGGTGACGGCCGGATGTCGATTCGTAGCGGCTATTCGCTGGCCTACGACTTCGTGAACGCGCAGTTCCATCTCAACACATCGGTCGCGCCTCCCTTCAACGCCGAGGCTCGTGTCGACAACCCGGTCGGCGGCTTCGACAACCCCTGGCTCGGGACAGGCAATGAGACGTTCTTCCCGTTCACGACGGGTAAGGATTCGCCGTTTCCGTTGACCGGACCGTACATCTCGATTCCACCCGACATCGAGCCCCCACGCCAACAAACATGGAACATCGCCGTTCAGCGTCAGATCGGCGACAACCTGGCGGTGTCGGCAACCTACCTTGGCAGCTACTCCGATCGCCTGTGGAATGTCCTGTCGTTTAACCCGGGCGTCTACATTCCCGGGAATTGCACGCTGCAAACGCCCACAGGGCCTCAGACGTTCACTCCCTGTTCGACGAATGCGACGCTCAACAACCGCCGCAAGCTGACGATGGCCAACTTCGAAACAGGCAAGTACTTGGGTGTTGTGGACGAGCACACCGCGCTTGGCGAGCAGAGGTATAACGGCATGCTTCTCAGCTTCCAGCGGCGCAGCGCCAATGGAGTCAGCCTCAACGCCAACTACACGCTGTCGAAGTGCAAGGGCCATCCCACTCAAGGTGGAACCACACCGAACGTTGGAAGCGGCTACGTCAACCCCGACGACATCGACTACGACTATGGCTTCTGCGACCAGGACCGCCGGCACCTCTTCAACCTGACTGCGGGCGTCCAAACGCCGGAGTTCTCGAACGCAGGTCTCCGAGCCGTTGCCTCCGACTGGCGTGTGTCCGGAATCCTGCGGTTGTTCTCCGGCCGAGCGCTCAACGTCACGGTCGCGAGCGACCCGGCGCGGACCGGCATTGGCAACCAGCGAGCGAACCTCTCGGGCGATCCGTACGGCGACGGGTCGTACAACAACTTCCTCAACCCGGCGTCGTTCACGACGCCCGCGCTCGGCACGCTCGGTAACTTCGAGCGCAATTCGATCAACGGTCCGGTGCAGAAGGGCGTGGACCTGGCCGTCGTGCGGTCCTTCCGGTTCAATAACACCCACCGCATCGAGGCGCGCATCGAATCGTTCAACGCGTTCAACTGGTTCGTTCCGGACAATATCAATCCCCTCGTCGTCAATCGCGACAACGTCTTGTTCGGACGAATCACAGCTGCAGGTGACCCGCGTATCATGCAGTTCGCGCTGAAGTACAGTTTCTAAGACCTTCCCTGGGCGCGATCGCACTGACGATGGTCGGTGCGATCGCGCCGCTTGTCGGTGCAAATCTCCTAACGCGGTCGGTGCAATCGCACGGCTTGTCGGTGCAATCTGGCGCACGCGTGTTGGTGCAATTCCGCTGACGCTCGTCGGTGCAAGGCGAACCACTGACGCAGGTCGGTGCCATCTTGGCGCCGCGTGTCGGTGCGATCCGTCTCGCGTTTGGAGGTGCAATCCGGGTGCAATCGCGCAACTTGTCGGTGCTGTCCGACGTGGCATGTCGGTGCAAGCAGGCTGACGCCTGCTGGTGTAAGGGAACTAACGCTTGTCGGTGCCGCGCTGCTTTCGGGCGACGTCCAGTCGATTGGCCCTGAGGCTGCCTATCGCGGCATACAGGCGGCGCGTCAGCGTTCGGATTGGGGCCAGTTCCTCTGCGGAGACGTAGCCCTTCAGCTGGGCGCTCCGCAGCGTGTCGGTCACCTCGTTCAGCGACCGGCGGGATACTTCCAAGAAGCGCGCGAACTCGCGCGGCGACTCGCACCCGAATCCCTCTGCAATATTGCGGCAGATCGAATCGATCGCGTCTTCGGCCTGGCCTCGATGTTTGAAGTCGCGTGAGAACTGTGGGCGCCGGGTGAACGCGAAAGCGGCAACTCTCAGCTCGTCGGCGAGCTGCCACGCGATGAGCTCCGTGTAGTGCCGCGCACCTGCCATACGGAGGTGATGGCAGAACACATGCCAATGGAACCGCGCGCTTCGTCAACAACTTGCGGCCACCATCGCGCAAAATCTCCAATCCCGCGGCGACCACGGTTGGCAGGTTTTGCACCAACAAGCGCTAGTTCAAATTGCACCGACCTGCGTCAGTGAATAGCACCGACAATTTGCAGGCTTGCACCGACAAGCAAGATAGATCGCACCGACGAGCAAGGTCAGCTTGCACAGTCTTCCGTCAGCCCGCTCGCACCGACATGCAACATCGGATCGCACCGACCAGCCGTGCGATTGCACCGACAAGTTGTGCGATCGCACCTGCTGCACGTCGGATCGCGCCTAGTGCGCTACGGTTACCTCTGCGCTTCTCTTGCCGATGTCTCGCCCCATCACATACATCAACGCGAATATCGTTATCGTCGAGATCAGAGCTGGAACAGCGGCGGCCAGGAAGAGCTGCTGCGGCCCCCATTGTCGTCCCAGTAGCACGCCGCCGATGTACGGCCCCACGATGGCGCCGATGCGTCCGACACCGAGCGCAGCGCCAATGCCGGTGGACCGGAGATACGTGGGATAAAACGTCGCTTCGAGCGTGTTCATGCCCGGCTGGCCACCGATCACGCACCAGCCGGCGACGAAGACGATCACGCACAGCAGGCCGAGGCTGATGCCCGGCTGTCCGATGAAGGCGATGCTGAGGGTCGCGAGCGCAAATGTCAGCGTGAGCATCGGCAGGAATCCCCGGCGGGCGATGAGCCACGCCAGACCGAACGTGCCGATCGTGCCGCCGACCTGCAAGAGCGTTCCCACGAGCACCGCAGTCTGTGTGCTGTAGCCCATGCCGGTGACGACAGTGGGAAGCCAGTTGGAGAGAGAGTAGAGGTTCAGCAGGTTCATGAAGTTGACGATCCACAGTAGGACCGTGGCCAAGCCTCGTCCTTCCCGAAACAGATGAACGAGCGGCACACCGGCTCGGCTCGCCTCATTCGCGACGTAACGAGTCTTGGCGTCAACACGCATCGAAGGGTCGAGCTTTTTGAGCCAGCGCGCCAACTGGTCGAGCCGTGTCCTCCTGACCGCAAGAAACTGGAGCGACTCGGGCAAGCCCCAGATCATCGCCAACGCGATGACGAGCGGGATCGAGCCGCCGAAAATGAACACCGAGCGCCAGCCGAACGCGGGAATCAACCACGCGGCGACGAATCCACCGATCGCCGCGCCCGCCGTGAACCCCACCGTGATGCACATGGTCAGCGTTACGCGGCTGCGCTTGGGGCTGAACTCGCCGACCAGTGCGGTGGCATTCGGGATGATGCCGCCGAGGCCCACGCCCGCAATGAGACGGATCCAGAGAAGTTGCTGAACGTTCTCCGCGAACGTGGTCACGATCGTCATGACCGAAAAGAACAACGTGGCGCCGATGAGGACCGGTCGTCGTCCGATTTTGTCGGACAGCATGCTGAATCCGATCGATCCAAACAGCACTCCGAGATTCCCCGCGGCGAAGACCGGGCCGAGCAGCGATCCGGCGATTCCCCACTCGCGGATGACCGCGGGGGCTGTGTAGCCCAATGCCTGGACGTCGAAGCCGTCCATGATGAGGCACAGCATGCTGAGCGTGAACACGCGCACGTGGAGAGGGCCGATCGGGCTGTTTTCCAGAATCTCGCTGAGATTGACCGTTTCGGCCGCGCGGCCCGGCGTGTTCATCATGCGCTCCTAGGCGTGTGAGGTGGGCTGTCGGGGTGTTATGTCAGTGCTAAGATTCACGACGTGCGAAGTATACTCGGCACCCGGATTCTCCTTCGCGAGGGTTCCATGAAGTACGTCATGCGAGCCGCTATCACTGGGTACGCTTTCCTGGCGGCGACGCTCCTGAGCGTTCCCGCATCGGCTCAAGTCGACTTGGCAGGTGAGTGGGCTCCTGTGCGCGGCGAGGACAACACGGGCAACCCGGAGCTTGGCGATTGGGTCGGGATCCCGATGAACGATGCGTCACGTCTGCGGTCGTCCGCGTGGGACGCATCCATCTACACTTTGCCAGAGTGGCAGTGCCGCCCGCACGGCAGCGCCTACATCTCGAGGGGACCTTCGCAGCTCAAGATCTGGAAGGAAGTCGATCCGGTTTCACGAGAGACCTCGGCTTGGCATTTCGAGTGGCTCCGATCCGTCGATCGCCCCATCTACATGGACGGGCGTCCGCATCCGTCAGCGAACGCCGCGCACACATGGGCGGGGTTCTCGACCGGCGAGTGGATGGGCAACACGCTCCGCGTTCGCGTGACCCATCTGAAAGAGGAGTATCTGCGGCGCAACGGGGTGTTTCACAGCGACAAGATCGAAGTCACCCAGTATTTGATCCGCCGAGGTAACTACCTCACCTTCGTGGTCGTCGCCTACGACCCGGTCTACCTGACCGAACCGATCATTCGGAGCACCGAGTACCAACTTGCGCTCAGCCAGCAGCTTCCTCCATACCCGTGCACCGTGGTGACGGAAGTCGATCGACCGAAGGGCGTTGTGCCCCACTATCTGCCAGGCACGAACCCCGACGTCGCCTGGTTCGCGAATCGTTACAACATTCCGCTCGACGTCATCATGGCTGGCGCCGCAAATATGTATCCGGAGATTCGAACGAAGATTCCGCGATCGAGGGGCGGCTTCGGGCCCGAGTTGCCTCCGCCCGCCGCCCAGCCAGCCCAGCGTCCTTCGACCCGCCCAGTGGCACAAGGCTCAGGACGCCCTGAGGCTACCCAAGGGCGCCGCGCCGGAGCGGGGCAATGAGGCTCGATGACATCTGCGGGCGCGTTGCGATCCTGGTGGTCACCGTCGCGACGTTGGTGACGGTACACGCGCAGCAGCCCACCATCCAGCCGTCGAAGCTCGTGCGAGCGCCGATGATTCAATCGCCGCCCGCCGGCGAAATCGAGACGCTCCCGATTCGCGGCAACCTATACGTGCTGTTCGGTGCGGGTGGAAACATTACGGTGTCGGTTGGCACCGACGGTGTGTTGCTGGTGGATGCCGGATTGGCCAACATGACCGACAAGGTGGTGGCGGCCGTCCAGCGGTTGCAGCGAGAGTGGGCCGCAGGCAACGAGCCGAAGCCACTCGGGTGGGGTGCGGAAACGCGTTCGTCAGTCGTCGATCGTCACATCTCCGCCCCGCCCAAACCCATTCGTTACATCATCAACACGCACATGCATCCCGATCACGTGGGCGGGAATGAAAAGCTCCGAAACGCCGGCCGCACCTTCACCGGCGGCAACGTGGCTGGCGACATTCGCGACTCGACCGAAGGTGCAGCGATACTGGCGCACGAGAACGTCCTCATCAGAATGACGCAGAACGGCGAAAGCGTCCCGGCCCCGTCCTCCGACTCGCTGCCGACGGACACGTACTACGTCGACTACTACAAGCTGAGCCACTACTTCAACGGCGAAGGCGTGCAGTTGATTCACATGCCGAACGCACACACCGATGGCGATTCGATTGTCCATTTCCGCGGAACGGACGTCATCGCGCTCGGTGACCTGATGTCCACCGAGTCCTATCCAATCGTCGATGTGGCCAGGGGCGGCAACATCAACGGGATCATCGATGCGATGAACAAAGTGCTCGACATGTCGATGGTGGAGTTCCGTCTCGAGGGCGGGACGATGATCGTGCCTGGCCACGGCCGCCTCGTCGACTCGGCAGACGTGGCCTACTACCGCGACATGCTCACGATCATCCGCGATCGCGTGCAGGACATGGTCAAGAAGGGCATGTCGCTCGAGCAGGTGAAAGCCGCCAAGCCGAGCGGCGACTACGACTCCGAATACGGCGCCACCTCCGGTATGTGGACGACCGACATGTTCCTTGAAGCGGTCTTCAAGAGTCTCGACGGCGGCAAGACGCCCCCACCAAAGGCGGGTGGGGCGGGTAAGGCAAGGTAGGGCAGGTGGGTCGCGTAGGGCGGGTCCTGGTTTCTCGGCCCGCCGTCTTCGGACAAGCATGAAACTCTTGTTGCCAATCGTATTGTCGCTGTCGATCGCCGCGCCTGCTGCGGCGCAGCAGCCTCCGGCCCAAGGTGGGCGCGGCGGCCAAGCGCCTCAAGTTCCCCCAACCGCGCGCGCAAACGCGCCGCTCGATCTCACTGGCCAATGGGTGTCTCTCGTTACCGACGATTGGCGCTGGCGCATGGTGACGCCTCCGAAAGGTGACGTGCTCTACCTCCCGGTGAACGAGGCCGGCCGCCAAATGGCGCAGCAATGGGACGCGGCTCGCGACGCAGCCTCGGGTGAGGCCTGCCGCGCCTATGGCGCGGGCGGCATCATGCACCTGCCAGGCCGACTCCGCATCTCCTGGGACAACGACAACACGTTGAAGCTCGAAACCGACACGGGCCAGCAGACGCGTGTCTTCGCCTTCGGCAACTCACAACCACCAGCCGGTGAGCCCACGTGGCAAGGTTTCTCGGCTGCGGCGTGGGAGGTGCCCGGTGGTGGTGGGCGTGGAGGTCGAGGCCGCGGTGCAGTAGGTCCCGCGACGCGGCCAGGCTCGTCCCTCCGCGTCACAACGAAGGGGATGCGGTTGGGCTACTACCGCCGGAACGGCGTCCCGTACGGCCCAAACGCCACGATGACCGAGTGGTTTACGACAATCACGGAGCCGGATGGCAATACTTATCTCCTGGTGACCAAGATCCTCGAAGACGCGCAGTACATGAATGCGCCGTACGTTCGAACCGTGCAGTTCAAGAAGGAAGTCAGCACGACGGGGTGGAATCCGACACCATGCAGCTAGCTCCACCTAGCTACCCACCTTAGCAGCACGAAGAATGAGATTGTGCCGATTTGGAGATGGTCGACTAGGGGTTGTCGAGGGCGCGCTCGTCAGAGACGTGACGCCTGCGCTCGATGTATTGCCCGGCCTGCGCTATCCGTTCCCCCGACACGACGTGCTCATCGAGAATCTGAACGACGTGGTTGCGCGCGTCCGCACAATTGCGGCTGACGCCCCGACGATCCCACTCGACGGCCTCGCGTTGCTCAGTCCGGTCGCCAATCCCGGCAAGCTCATTGCCGCTCCTGTCAACTACCAGAAGCATCTCGATGAAGTTCGCGGCGACGCGCAGCTGCACAATAACAACCCTGGCCATACGCTCACGATTCACAACGCTGGGGTCTTCCTGAAAGCCACCAGCTCACTGGTTGGCCCGGGAGAGGGCGTCGTCATTCGAACCGCCGACCGGCGCACCGATCACGAGATCGAGCTGGCCTTTGTCATCGGCCGCACCGCCTGTCGCGTGTCCCGCAGCGAAGCCATGCAATACGTCGCTGGATACGCGATTGGGCTCGACATCACGATCCGGGGTTCGGAGGATCGGAGCTTCAGGAAGTCGGCCGATAGCTACAGCGTTCTCGGTCCGTGGCTCGTGACCGCTGACGAGATTCCGCAGCCCGGTTTGCTCGATCTCGAGCTGAGCGTCAACGGCGAGCGGCGTCAACAGTCGAACACCAGGTACCTCATTCTCGGTGTCGCCGAGCTGATCGAGTTGGCGTCTTCGTTCTACACCCTCTATCCGGGCGACGTCGTGTTCACCGGAACACCGGAGGGCGTGAGTCCCATCGAGCCCGGCGACAAGATCGTCGCGACCATTGCCACGATTGGGACGATGGAGGTCAACGTGCGGGCCACCGACACGAGTGGGGCGTCGGCTGCCGCTGGCGTGGCCACCACGTCGGCCTAGGGGACGGAGCACCAACCAACCAATGGCTACCACCAACCACAAGCTACCAGCTACAGGCTAGACACATGGAGAGCGCGACTACGACACGAGCCTACGCCCAGCGACCTGAGCTCACGCCAGAGCGGGAGGCCTTCTATTCGAAATTGGACGCCAAGAGCGCGGCTCCCTTGTGGGAAGTGATGGGCGTGATCATCCCGCCTCACCCCACGCCTCAAGCACTGCCGGTGCTCTGGAGCTACGCCGAGTTACGCCCTCTCCTGTTCGAAGCAGGGCAGCTTCTCACGCCACAGGAGGCGGAACGGCGTGTGCTGATCCTCGAGAACCCGGGCTTGCGAGGAGAATCGCGCGTCACGGGCAGCCTCTACGCGGGTCTGCAATTGATTCTTCCGGGAGAGACGGCGCGTTGCCATCGCCACGCCGCATCGGCCCTGCGATTCGTCGTCGAAGGAACGGGCGCCTTCACGGCCGTGGAAGGCGAGCGCACGACGATGCACCCGGGAGACTTCATCCTCACGCCCTCGTGGACGTATCACGACCATGGGAATCCCGGTGACGAAGCCACGGTCTGGCTCGACGGTCTGGACGTGCCCATCGTCAACCTGTTCGACGCCAGCTTTGCCGAGCACTTTCCGGGCTACGTGCAACCGAACACAGTTCGTGACGGCGACTCGCTCGTACGGTACGGCGCCAACATGTTGCCTGTCGACTATACGTCTTCAGGTCTCGCGTCGCCCATCTTCAACTATCCGTACTCGCGGAGCCGCCAAACGCTCGAGGATCTCTATCGCAACGGACCGGTGCACGCGAGCCACGGAGTGAAGCTACGATTTGTGAATCCGTCCAACGGCGGCTATCCCATGCCCACCATTGGTGCATTCCTGCAGCTGCTGCCTGCAGGTTTCAGAGGCGAGCCCCACCGCTCGACCGACGCGACGGTGTTTTCGGTTGTGGAAGGCCGTGGCCGCTCACGAATCGGCGACACGACGTACATGTGGGGCCCTCGCGATATCTTCGTCGTGCCGTCATGGATGAGCGTAGCGCACGAGGCAGACGAGGAGGCCGTGCTGTTCAGCATGTCTGACCGTCCCGCTCAGCAGACACTCGGACTGTGGAGAGAACAGGTTCCCGCAGTGTGATCGTGACAAATCCCAACTCCCAACTCCCAATTCCCAAAAGTCGGGGTGGGCCCTGCTTGGGCGTTGGAGGTTGGAAGTTGGGAGTTGCCAAAGCATGAGTGTGCGCACCTACCGAATAGGCCAGATCGTTCCGAGCTCCAACACGACGATGGAGACGGAGATTCCGGCAATCCTGAGGGCGCGGGAAGCCGTCGAGCCCGAGCGCTTCACGTTTCATTCCAGCCGTATGCGGATGAAGAAGGTGACGAAAGAGGAGCTCGCGGCGATGGACGCCGACTCCGATCGCTGTGCCGCGGAACTGGCCGATGCGCGCGTCGACGTACTTGGCTATGCATGCCTCGTTGCGATCATGAGTATGGGCAAGGGGTATCACTGCCAATCGCAGTCGCGGTTGCAGTCGGTGACGGCCAACGAGGGGTCGCCGGCTCCCGTGGTGACCAGCGCCGGCGCGTTGGTGGATGGTCTGAAGGTGCTCGGCGCGAAACGTATCGCGATGGTCGCTCCGTACATGAAGCCGCTTACGCAGATGGTGGCCGACTACATCGAGCACGAAGGTTTCGAGGTGGCAGACGCCATTGCGCTCGAGATTCCGGACAACCTGGAAGTCGGGCGGCAAGACCCGATGGCGCTCGTGGACATCTACAAGCGCCTCAATCTGAACAACGTGGACGTCCTTGTTCTTTCCTCGTGCGTGCAGATGCCGTCGCTCGCGGCTGTCCCGATTGTCGAGCGCGAATGCGGCCTGCCGGTCACGACGGCCTCAATCAGCACGACCTATCAGATGCTCCAGAAGCTCGGGCTTCGAACGTACGCGCCGGACGCGGGCGCGCTGCTGTCAGGACGATACTAAGTCGCATGAAACGGTTCTTGAAAGTCCTGAGCGCGATCGTGTCCCTGCTCATTCTCGCGATCGGTGGCCTCGTGGCCGCGACCTTCATGGGGCGGCGAGGAGTTACTGACGGCCAGGACGTCCACGGCGCCCGAATCGTCGCAGACGGATTCTCGAGCCTGGCGATCGTTCCTGTCGGGGAGCGCGAGGTGCTTCTCGTTGATGCGGGACAAGACACTGGAGGCGAAGCGGTTCTTGCCGAGCTTTCGCGACGAGGCCTTTCAGTCGATGCCGTTGCGGCGATTTTCCTCACGCACGGTCACGCCGATCACACAGGCGCGATCAAGCTCTTCCCGAAGGCACAAGTGATGGCGCTTGAAGCGGAGGTGCCTGTCGTCGAGGGACGGCAGGGGACTCGGGGGCCGCTGACCCGCTTGTTCCCGGTGAGCCCGACTGGTGTGACGGTGACGCGCCCACTACGCGACGGGGAGACCGTCGCGATCGGCGACGTCTCTGTGCGGGTCTTTGCCGTCCCTGGGCACACGGTTGGCAGCGCCGCATACCTCATGAACCAGGTGCTGTTTGTGGGTGATTCGGCCGACGTCGCGAGTGACGGTGAGATTCAGGGGGCGCCGTGGATCTTCAGCGACAACCAGGGAGAGAATCGCGCGTCGCTCCGTCGGATGGTGCAACGGCTTCAGCAGGAAGGCGCTGCCGTGCAGGCCATCGTTCCCGCACATTCGGGGCCTGTTGAAGGTCTTGCCCCGTTGACGGCGTTCGCACAATCGAACTGAGCATCACTTCGCGGGCCGAAAAGTGCATCGGCCTCGTCCAAGAAGAGGGTCAGCGTTCCGCGATGGCGTACAGGTTCTTGTAGCCGCGCAAATACATGACGTTGTCGACGAGCGCCGGGGACGCGTCGAACCCGTCGTTGAGCGCGTTGCTCGCGAGCACTTCGAACGTGGACCCGTTGCGGATGACGACTGTCGTGCCGTCGCGCCCTGGGAAGTACACGCGGCCGCGCGCGCCCACAGGCGAGGCAAAGACGTTGGGGACACCATCGAGTCGCTGGAGAGTGTAGTGAGGCTTGCCGCTCTTGGCGTCGAAGGCCGAAAGAATCCCGGAGTTGGACTTCAGGAAGTAGAGAACACCGTCGTACAGGATTGGTGAGGGGACGTACGGCGTGTCGCGATTGAGCGTCCAGAGAATCGCTCCGGTGCCGTCGATGTCTCCCTTCGCCTCGGCCACACGGATCGCCTTGAGGTCGTTCCCTTGGAAGCCGCTCATGAGATACACGATGCCGTCCTCGGTGACGGGAGATGGAATCGGATTCATGGTGAGTCCATCGCTCTCCCACACGACGCTGCCAGTTTCGAGATCGTAGCTGCGCGTGCGCTGCATGGCCGGCACGACCACCTGAGGCCGCCCGTTCACCTCCACCACCAGGGGCGTCGCCCACGTGTCGATCTCTTTGCGGGGCACGCGCCACAACTCCTTGCCGTCACGAGCATCGAGCGCCGCGACCCACGACTCGCCACCGAGATGGTCCCAGACCACGACGAGCGTGTCGCGGTGTAGCACAGGCGTAGAGCCTTCGCCGAATTGGTTGCGCATCCGCTTGTCGCCGAGATCCTTTTCCCAGATCGGCGTCCCGTTCATGTCGTAGGCATAGAGGCCGAACGACTCGAAGTAGGCAAAGACGCGCTGGCCATCGGTGATCGGCGAGCCGGACGCCCAGGTGCCATTTTCAAAATGCGTCCCCTCGTGCGGCTCCTGTTCCCGGGCCACACGCTCCCACATCGTCTTGCCAGTCCTGCGATCCAGTGCCATCACGACGAAGCGGTGCATCCCACGCTGCTGCACGCCGCCGCGCGGTTGGTGTTGAGCATCGCCAATGACACCAACAGGCACGGCGCTCGTCACAAACAGATGGTTACCCCATACGACGGGCGAGGAGGAACCCCGCCCGGGGATCTCGACCTTCCACAGAATGTTTTGTGTTTCGCTCCATGTCGTTGGAGGGTTTGCCGTGTTCGACACGCCCTTCGCGTACGGGCCGCGCCACTGCGCCCAATAGCGCTCGGCGTCGGAGCTCTGTGCTCCAGCCAGCGAGCCCAGCATCAGGGTGATGCTCACGGCGGTCAGAGTGGTTCCTCGGGTGCCAGACATCGTTCGGGAAACTCCTCCCTGGGATTTACGAATCGACGAATTTACGTATTTACGAATTGATTGGAGAATTCGCCAGCGACGCATTTCATCGCGATTCGACGATTCGTAGATTCGTCAATTCGTCAATCTCTTGACGTGCACTCGCGCGACCATGTGCATATAGCCTCCGGCGCCTGCGTATCGATCGGCGGCGGCATTCGTGATGTGCTCGCGCGCGCGTCGGCCATCGCCAAGCGCCTCGTAGTACAGGCCGACGTAGAGCTGCGCGTAGAACTCAGCGCCGGGTCGCGAGCCGCCGGCGGCAAGCACCTGCGCGGGCTCCAGCGTCCCGCGGAGCATCTCGTAAACCTGTCGCATCGGGACGCGCGCGTCTGGACCGACCGGCAGAAGCGCCGCCTTGGCGCGCGCGGGTGATTCCTCGCGAGCCACGCAGAGAAAGTGCCACGCGGCATTCTCCACATCGTCCGGATTCACGGTGCGATGCGCTTCGAACTGGAGGCGGCAGTCGCGGTAGCGGCCGGCGTAGTAGAGCGCGATCCCACGTTGCCACAGCTGCGGCATCACCTGGGGCGCGATCTTGACGAGCTCATCGAAGCTCGCCACCGATTCGGCGATGCGACCGCGCTCGAACTCCGCCACGGCGCGATCCAAGAGTGCGCGTGGGTCGGATGGAGCTTGAGCTGCAAGCGTGGCGCCGAGAGCAACCAGTATCAGACTCAGCATGGGCCAGGCCGGTCCCAAAGGACCGGCCCTACGAGCACGGAAGGATGATTTCATTGTTTCCGCAGATCCAGACAGACCAACGTGTTCTCGTTCCGCGCGAATAGGAAACCATCCGCGAGCGCTGGGAAGGCACGTACGACGGCGGGTAGCACTTGCGCGCGGGCAAGCGGCTTGAACGCGTCGGGGGAGGCCGCCGCGAGGACGAGCTCACCGCCTTCGCGAAGGATGAGAAGGCGATCGCCCGCGAGCATCACACTTCCCGCCAGGAATCGTTCCTGGCTCCAGCGCACCTTCCCTGTCAGCATCTCGACGGCGCGGAAACTGGGCCCGAACTCCTGCCGCCCGTGGTACCCGTAGAGGAATCCGCCGAATTGCACGCTCGTGGCGTAGTGGTTCGACAACACGTCGTCTGAGGCCCACACCTCCACGAGGTTCGATCCCTCCAGACGGAGCACACCGGCGCCGGGCCCGTACTGGGCAGAAACAAAGATCAAGTTGCCGACGACGATGGGCGTGGCCGCGTTCACCGACGCGGCCATTCGGGCCCGCCACGCGCGGCGGAATTGCACGCGACCCGTTACCGGGTCGAGCCCCACGAGCGCCGCCCGTGTCAGGAAGATCGCGTACCGATGGCCGTCAATCGTCGCGCCCACAGGAGACGAATAGCTCGCCTCGTCCTCGGTCGCTGTCCACAGCACTTTGCCACTCTTGGCGTCGAACGCGACGATGCCGGCGCCCTTTCCACCGACGTTGGCGATCACCCTGCCTTCTTCCACAAGCGGAGATCCGGCAGCACCAAAGAATCCTTTTGCCACGCCGAAACGGGTTGTCGTGTCCTCGCTCCAGAGCCGCGTGCCTTTTGCAAGGTCAACGGCGTGGAGCTGTCCTTGCGCCCCGAAGGTGTACACGACCCCGTCAGCAACGACTGGCACCGCGCGCGGACCCTCGTCGAAACCGAAATCATCACGGTAGGTCGTGGGGTAGGCGTACTGCCACTGTCGCATGCCGGTGCGAGGGTCGAGGGCTTCCACTACTTCTTGGTTGTTCACGCGATGAAAGAGGATGACGTGACCTTGCGCCACGACCGGTCCGCTGAATCCTTGCCCCACTTGTTTGCGCCACAGAACCGGAGGTCCAGTGGTAGGCCATTTGTCCGCGAGCGCCGGCCCCCGATAGACGCCGTCGCGGCCCGAGCCGAGGAATTGCGGCCAGTCTTGTGCGGCCGTCACCGCGCCAAGCACGAGCGTAATCACGGCGCAGCAGAGCAAGCAGTAGCGCATCGACTGGCAGTATAGGGGTCAGATCTTGAATTTTGCAAAGCAGGGCGTTCGCAGACGCAAAAAGCACGATCTGACCCTCCCGATGGTGACAGAATCCTTCCCATGCGCTTGACCCTCGGCTCGCGGCTCGGCACTTACGAGATCGAAGAGACCATCGGCGCAGGCGGGATGGGTGAGGTCTATCGAGCGGTCGATACGCGGCTGCACCGCTCCGTCGCGATCAAAGTTCTGTCTTCCGAGCTCGCCGATCCGTCCGCGCGCAGGCGCTTCCAACAAGAAGCAAAGATGGCTTCCGCCCTCAACCATCCACACATTCTGACTGTGCACGAGGCGGGTGAATTCGAAGATCAGCAGTATCTCGTCAGCGAATTCGTCGACGGCGGGACCCTCAAGCAATGGGCGCAGACCGAGCAGCGCTCCTGGCGGCAAATCGTCAATCTTCTCGTGGGCGTGGCTGATGCGTTGGCCACGGCGCACGCTGCCGGCATTCTGCACCGCGACGTCAAGCCGGAGAACATCCTGGTGACGAAGAGCGGCTACGCCAAGCTTGCTGACTTCGGGCTTGCGAAGCTCGACCATGCCGAAGGCGATGCGATGACCCGCGCCGTCACCCAGGACCGCACGCGCCCGGGGGTCGTCGTCGGCACGATCGCCTACATGTCACCGGAGCAGGCGTCGGGAAAACCCCTGGATGCCCGCAGCGACATCTTTTCCTTTGGCGTGGTGCTCTACGAGCTCCTCGCGAGTCGGCGACCGTTCAGTGCGACGACAGATCTCGAATTGCTGCAAGCGATTCAGCATCGCACGCCTGAACCACTCGACCAGACTCTCCCCGCGAACCTTCGGATGACGGTCGAAAAGACTTTGGAAAAAGACCCTGCGGAGCGTTACCAGGCAATGCGGGAGATGGTCGTCGATCTACGCCGGATCTTGCGGCAAGAGCACACGATAACGGCCGTAGCTCCGGCCGTCCCGGCCGCGAGCGTTCTGCCAGCGCGGGGCTCGCGCTGGCTCGTGGCGGCAGCCGCCGTGCTAACCCTCGGTGTTGGTGCGTGGCTCTGGAGTCGCGAGGGCGGCCAGCCGGCCGGCACGACAGCACCCACTGACAACCCACTCACGAACGCACAATTCACGCGTCTCACTGATTTCGAGGGTGACGAGATGGATCCCGCCATCTCTCCCGACGGCAGGTTCGTGACCTTCATCGCCGACCGCGATGCTGGCCGGTTCGACGTCTGGATGGGCCAGGTGGGCACCGGGCGATTTGTGAATCTCACCCAGGGCGGAACAACGGACTTTCGCACCAACCGCGTGCGCAGTGTCGGGTTTTCGGCTGACGGCGCCGATATCTGGCTGTCCGGCGGGCCGGACAGAAGGTTGCGGATGCTGCCCTTGACCGGTGGCACTCCCCGGCCTTTCCTTGGCGATAAAGCGATCAATGTTGCCTGGTCCCCCGATGGCGCGCGAATGGTCTACCACACGCGCGACGATGGTGATCCGATCTTCATCGCCGATCGCGATGGCGGCAACGCTCGCCGAGTTTTCGGCGATCGGCCAGGCGTGCACAATCACTACCCGGTCTGGTCGCAGGATGCTCGATGGATCTACTTCGCCGCCAGTGTGTCTGGGATCGCCGACGTGATGGATCTGTGGCGCATTCCTGTATCAGGCGGCCAGTCCGAGCAGATGATGCGCCTCAACACCGAAGTGCGAACACCGGCGCCAATCAACGCCCGAACAGTCTTGTACGTCGCGCCTGCCGCCGACGGCTCCGGTCCGTGGCTCTGGGCGCTCGACGTGGAGCGCAAGAGTGCACGTCGCGTCACCGTTGGCCTGGAGCGGTACACATCCGTGTCCGCAACCCCCGACGGTGCGCGGGTTGTGGCCAGTGTTGCCAACCCCACTGCAAATCTCTGGGTCGTGCCCATTCTGAATGGCATTGCGGAAGACCGTGATGTCACCAGGTTCCCGCTTCCGTCGGTTCGTGCGTGGGCGCCACGTTTTGCAGACCGAACGCTGTTCTATCTGTCCTCGCGAGGCGGGGGCGATGGCTTGTGGCGTCTTCAGGATGGGCAGGCGCAGGAGATCTGGAAGGGCTCGGATGGAGCCCTGCTCGAGGCCCCGGCGGTGTCCGCAGACGGCCGCTCGGTGGCATTTGGCCTTCGGCGCCAGGGACGATTGCAGTTGTATCGACTGTCGGCCGATGGCGGCGACCTCCAACGGTTGGCCGATGGCATGGATGTCCAGGGATCGGCCGACTGGTCGCGTGACGGCAAGTGGATTGCGACGGGCGGCGTCGATGCGAGTGGGCCCGGGCTCTTCAAGATTCCAGTCGACGGTGGCACACCGGTTCGCCTCGTGACGGGTTTTGCGTTCAATCCGGTTTGGTCGCCGGACGGGGGCATGATTGTGTACGCTGGACCCGACGTGGCCGCGGAAGCGCCATTGAGGGCCGTCCGACCAGACGGGACCTCGGTCGATCTCCCTCCAGTCCTAGTCGCGGGATTGGGCGAACGCATCCGCTTTCTTCCGAATGGCAACATCGTCTATATGCGCGGGGGGTTCAGGCAGGATTTCTGGCTTCTCGACCTGGCGACGAAACAAACACGCCAGCTCACGAAGCTCAACGACTCGGCAGCGCTGCGCACCTTCGACATCACGCCGGACGGAAAGCGTATCGTGTTCGATCGGAAGCGGGACAACTCTGACATCGTTCTCATCGACCTGAAAAGGTAGGACAAGGTGCATCGAACCGCCCTGCCCGCGTTCGCCGTGATGTTGATGTCTGCGGTGCTGGCAGCCGAGGACTGGCCGCAGTTCCGGGGCCCGACTGGACAGGGCCACTCGACCGAGCAGGGTCTTCCGCTCCAGTGGAGCGAGTCGAGCAACGTGGTGTGGAAAACGCCCGTGCCAGGACTCGGATGGTCGTCACCGGTTGTGGCGGGTGGCCGAGTGTGGCTGACGGCGTCGGTCGAGCAGCGGCCGCCACGGGGTAGGGCGTCGATGTCTCTACGAGCTCTCGCATTCGATGTGGAGACGGGTCGTCAAGTCGTGGACGTTGAACTGTTCCGGCTCGACCGGACACAGCTTCTCAATCCGAAGAACAGCTTCGCGTCTCCCACGCCGATTCTCGAAGGCGATCGGGTTTACGTCCACTTCGGCGCGGACGGAACCGCCGCCATTGCGTCGTCCGGCGAAATCTTGTGGAAGACGCGACTGCCGTACGAGTCGCAACATGGAGGCGGTGGATCACCTGAACTCCACGGCGATGTACTCATCATCAATTGCGACGGCAACGGTGGGGAAGCGTTCGTCGTGGCGCTCGACAAACAGACCGGCAAGCAGCGCTGGAAACGGCAGCGTCGTACGCCCGCAGATCAGGCCTACACGACGCCGCTGACGATTCGCGTCGGCGACCGCGATCAGATCGTGTCGGTCGGAGCGTATCGGGCAGCGGGCTACGATCCGGCCTCCGGCCAGGAGATCTGGCGTGTGAGCTACGACGATGGATTCTCGAACGTGCCGCGACCGGTGTATGGCCACGGGCTCGTCTTCATCGCGACCGGCTTTCAGCAGCCCACGCTCATTGCCGTCCGGCCCGACGGAGAAGGCGACGTGACGCGCACTCACGTCGCCTGGACCCTTCGGAGGGGCGCGCCGTTCACACCCTCGCCCATCCTCGTCGGCGATGAGCTGTTCGTCGTCAACGACACGGGCATCCTCACGTGCGTCGATGCTCGAACCGGCGCCATCCACTACCAGCAGCGGCTCCCCGGCAACTACTCCGCGTCGCCCATCTGGGCGGACGGGCGGATCTACTTTCTGAGCGAAGAAGGCGTGGCAACGGTGATTGCGCCGGGAAAGGTCTTCAGCAGGATGGCCGTCAATCAGCTCGATGGGGCCACCTTGGCCTCGATTGCGGTGTCTGGGGGATCGCTTTTTATTCGCAGTCACTCCCATTTGTACCGGATTGCCCGCCCGCGACCCTGAGGATGTAGACTTCATGAGCTTTGCGCACCGCGCAAGCCCAATGTTGACATCGCGGCTCAGCCGCCCGGGAGCTACTTATGGATATGGTCGATCGCGTTAAGAAGATCTGCCTTTCGCCGCAGACCGAGTGGTCCGTGATTGCCACGGAGACCACGCCGACGGCGAGCCTGATTACGGGTTACGTTCTGCCGCTCGCGGGCGTCGGTGCCGTTGCCGGACTCATCGGACGGTCCCTCATCGGAATGAGCCTACCGTTCATAGGGACCTACCGCACGCCGCTCGGCACCGGACTCGCACTCGCGTTGTTCGCCCTTGTCAGCGCGGTCATCGGCGTCTTCTTGATTTCGATAATCATCAATGTCTTGGCGCCGAATTTCAGCGCCGAGAAGAATAGCGACCAGGCCATGAAAGTGGCGGTGTACTCGTTCACACCGGCATGGGTCGCAGGCATATTCCAGATCCTGCCGGCGCTCGGGATCCTCGCCATCCTTGGCGCACTGTACGGCCTCTACCTGCTGTACCTCGGTCTTCCACGACTGATGAAGTGTCCCGAGGACAAGGCCATTGGCTACACAGCCGTCGTCGTGATCTGCGCCATCGTGGTGAGCGTGGTTCTCGGCGCTGTCAGCGCCGCGATTGTCGGCACAGGCATGGTGGCCTCGGGCGGGCTGACGGGTGCGCTCGGCGGGATCACCGGCGGCGCGGTCGGCGGTTCGGTGGCGTCGAGTCCAGAGCTTCAGGTCGACCCGAATAGCACGCTCGGCAAGTTGCAACAGCTCGGCAAAGGGCTCGAGGAGAGCGCAAAGAAGGCCGAGGCGGCGGAGAAGCGCGGCGACACGAATGCACAGGTGGCGGCGGGCCTTGAAGGACTCGGCGCGCTCCTTGGTGGGGGCAAGCGAGTCGATCCCATCGACATCGCCCTGCTGAAGCCACTCGTGCCCGACACATTCGCGGGTCTTCCCAAGACGAGCAGCAGCGCGGAGAAAACCGGCATGGGCATCATCATGGTGTCGAAAGCCGAAGCGACCTACGGTGATGGTGCCGAACGGCAAGTCACGCTCGAGATCACCGACACGGGCGGTGTGAGCGGCTTGATGGGACTCGCCAGCTGGATGGGCGTGCAGGAAGACAAGGAAAACAGCGACGGGTACGAGCGAACGCAAAAAGTGGACGGACGTTTGACCCACGTCAGGAGCTCCAAGAGCGGCGACGACGAGTTCGCGGTCGTCATCGGTGAGCGCTTCATGGTCGGCGCCAAGAGCCGATCGCTTGACGTGAATGCGTTGAGGACCGCGGTGGCCGGACTCGACCTTGGCAAGCTGGAAGCGATGAAGGATGTGGGAGCGCAGAAATAGATCATTGATGATCGATGATTGATGATCGATGATATTGATTGATGATCGATGATATTGATTGAGACGTCGATGACAATCATCGTTCATCAATCATCGTTCATCGATGATTTTTCTTAGCCGTTCGGTGCGACGCGCCGAAGATTTGAGCCAGTTCTTCTGCGTCGAACAAGCTGAGTGTCTGGCAGTCCTTGGATAAATCGAATGGAGAGGTCTGCGAACGCATCCGTGCGATTTTGAAGCTCGTCGGCTTTGCTCATGCCGAGAAGCAGGCAACGCAAATGCCAGACAGTCGGAGCAACCTGAAACCGTGCGATCACTCACCGATTCAAGGATGATGCGATCCCCCAATGCTCCGATGTCGCAATCAATGCTCAAATCATGCGGTTCCCGATCATCAATTCTTCAATCATCAATCATCGTTCATCGATCATCGATGGTTCCCTCAGTCTGGCAACTCCGCCGTTTGGGGCTCCGGTAACCAGAAGCTGGCGATGACGCCGATGACGTAGGCGATTGTCCCCACAACCGCACAAGCGTACGCCAGCCGGATCGGCAGGGAGCCGCCCGGCATCGACGTCACGAGCGACGTGGTCACGAGCGCGGCGCAGGTGCCAATCATCCTGCCTCCGACATTGGCCGCGAAGCTCTCACCAGTGCCGCGCAAGTGCGTCGGATAGACGCGGGGCAGATAGTTGCCCCAGAAGCTGAACTGCGCGATCGTTGCCAACCCCACAAGGAAAATCCCCCACTGCGCCATCGTAAGCCCCATGCTCGGGGTGAGCAAGAACACGATCGGAAGGAACACGAGTCCTGGGATCTGGAAGACATAGAGCAGCCGGCGACGGCCGACGATGATAGTGGCGAGCGCGGCGAGGATGACGCGGCCAGCCAACCCGCCGAATTCCTGATAGGAGGACACGCCGCTGATCGTCTGCTCTCTCGCGACGCGGTCCAAGCCCCGCACTTCCTCGAGGCCCGGGATGATGCGGGGCATCTGCTGGATCGCTCCGAATGCCGCGGCGTAGGCGCACGCCATCATCACGGTCGTCACGATCGTCGTCCGTCGGAACTCCGGCGTGAACAAAGCGGCGAAGCTGGGGCGCTTCAGCGTGCCTGCCTTCTTCTTCAATTGCCACGTTGGAGAGTCGGGCAGAAACGGGCGGATGACGATCAGTGGGATCGCCGGAATGATTCCCGACATCAGCGTGTAACGCCACGCGACCTGCTCTCCGTGGATGAACGGGAACGACTGCTCGTAGGTGACGATCAGGTAGTACGCGCCGGCGACCATGATTCCGCCGAACGAGCCGAACGCCTGCGTGTAGCCGATGACCCGCTCTCTCAGCTTCGGATCCGGGAACAATTCCGCCAGCCAGGCTACGGCAGCGACGAACTCTACGCAGACGCCGACGAACATGCAGCACCGCCAGAACAGGAGATGCCAGACTGTCGTCGAGTAGCCAGCAAAGAATGCGGAAAAAGCATAGAGCAGGATGCTCCAGACGAGCACGCGGCGTCGGCCGAAGAGGTCAGTCAGGTAACCGCCGAGCAAGCCAAAGATGCCGCCTGCGACTGCTGGCACCCACTGCATCCAGCTGACCCAGTCGTTTACGAGCAGACTGTCCGGCGCGACGGCGAGCAGTTCGGACAGCGCCGGCCGAACGATGAGCGGCAGCATCAGCAGCGTGTAGGAGTCGAAAGCGAACCCGATTCCGGCGATGATGCAGATGAGCCACTGCACCGGGGTGATGGCCGAGGTCTTGTGAGTGCTCTGTGGGTCCGCCATTCATCTCCTCGTGATTGTGGGCGTAATGATACCTACAAGCGGTTTCGAACCTGACGCCGCGGTCAGGCTAGAGCCCGGCCACAGGTTTTGAACCGGTACTACGCCAGTCGCCGTCAAACCATGACATGGCGCCGGCCCGTTATACTTAGCCCTCATGAGTGTTTCTCCACAGGTTTCGGCCGCTGCATCGGAGGCCCATGTCCGTGCCGCTCGTGAGGCTCTGGACGCGTGGGTGCGAGAAGTCGTGGCCTGGCATTTCGATCCGTCAACAGGGTCCCCCTTCTGGCTCGAATACGCGTCGAAGCTCGGTTGGGATCCTCGCAAAGAGGTTCGTGGCTTCGCCGATCTGAAGCGCCTCGGTCCGTTCGAGGACGAGTGGCTTCGTGGTGGGCCTGTCGAGCGATGGGTGCCGAAGGGGTTGGCGGGCAAGCCCGTCTTCGTCTTCGAGACAGGTGGAACGACTGGCACTCCGAAAACGCGCGTCGCGTGCGAGGACTTCCGCACCGACTACGAGATATTCAGTACCACGCTCCCGGACGAGTTCTTTCCGAGAGGGTCCAATTGGCTCATGCTCGGCCCCTCGGGGCCGCGCCGTCTTCGCCTCGCGGTCGAGCATTTAGCGCAGCATCGAGGAGGAATCTCGTTTTGCGTCGATCTCGATCCTCGCTGGGTCATCAAACTGATCAAGAAGGGGTGGAGCGAGCACCTACAGGCATACAAAGACCACGTCATCGATCAGGCCGTCACCATCCTTCAGGCGAATCACGACATCCGGTGCATGTTCACCACGCCGAAGCTGCTCGAGTCGCTGGCGCTTCGGCTCGAGTCGATGGGAACCACGATTCGTAAGGCCGGTATTACTGGCATCTTCTCTGGCGGCACTGAATTCACGCCCCAGTGGAACCGCTTCGCGCACGAAGAGTTGCTTGACGGCGCGTATATGACGCCGACGTACGGGAATACGCTGATGGGTCTTGCCGCGAGCGCGCCCAGCGGGCCGCACAACAACTACAAAATTGCTTACTACGCGCCGCAGCCTCGCGCCGTCGTTGAAGTAGTCGAATTTGACGATGCCGACCGGACCGTCGAGTACGGTCAGACCGGGCGCGTCAAGCTGACCACGCTGACCAAAGAGTTCTTCATGCCTGGTTTTCTCGAGCGCGACGAAGGTGAGCGCGAGCCTCCTTACGAGCGCTACCCGTGGGACGGTGTCAGCGGTGTCCGACCGTATCGCGCTTTCGCCTCTACGACGACGGTTGGGGTGTACCGAGAGTCATGACAACTCCCAACTTCCAACTACTGGCGCTTGACCAACTCCCAATGGCGCTTGACCAACTCCCAACTCAATTCGAATCAGAGCGAAGGGTTTTGGAGTTTTTGGAAGTTGGCAATTTGGGAGTTGGGAGTTAGCCATGCTTCATCTTCCCGTCCTCCGCTGGGGACAACCCTATACAAGCATGGAGGTCGACCAGGTCGTGCACTTTGCGACCGGTGAGCCGATCGCGAGCGTGAGCCGCGCCAACGGTGGCCTCGTACAACGCGACATGCGAAAGGCTTCGCGCGCCCGCGAGGTGCTGCGTGAGATCCCGATCGACGACCTCATCGCTCGCGTGGCGAAAGCCGGCGATCTCTATATGAACAGCACGTTGCCGATGGGTGACGGCACGCAGTCGGCAGACGAATTCGTGCGTGCGCAATCGGCCACCACGGGCCTTCCCGAACACATGTGCCGCGCGAACATGAAGAAGAACGCGTTCGTGCTGAGCGAGATGCGCAACATCCTCGCATCGCTGACGCGCGGCCTCTCGCTGGACGTGCTGACGACCGGGTACGGTGAGGAGCGCGGCGTTCCGATCAGTTATCAGGCCCAGAGCCCTGTGCTGGGCCTTGTGCTGCCCTCGAACTCACCTGGCGTGCACACGCTCTGGCTGCCCATCATCCCGATGCAGCTCGGCTTGGTGCTCAAGCCCGGGCCCCAGGAGCCATGGACGCCGTATCGGATGGCAGAAGCGTTCTTCGCAGCCGGCGTTCCCCGTGAGGCAATTTCTATCTACCCCGGAGAGGCCGATGTTGGTGCGGCCGTGCTCGACGCGGCACCCCGTAGCCTCATCTTTGGTGGCACGGCGACCGTCGATCGCTACCGAGGCAATCCGCGTGTGCAGGCGCACGGGCCAGGGTTTTCAAAGATCCTTTTGGGCGACGATCAGGTGGATCGTTGGGAGAGCTACCTCGATGTGATGGTCGAGAGCGTCTTCATCAACAGTGGCCGGAGCTGTATCAACTGTTCGGGTATCTGGGCGAGTCGCCACACGCGCGAGATTGCCGAGGCGCTGGCCCGTCGGTTGGCGGATGTCCGTCCGTTGCCGCCCGAAGATCCCAATGCGGGCCTGGCGGCGTTCACCGTGCCCGGAGTAGCGGAGGCGATTTCACAGTCCGTTGATGCGGACCTTCAGGCCCCAGGCGTTGTCGATGTGACGGCGAAGTACAGAAACGAAGCCCGTGTCGTCAAGCAGGGTCGCGCCGATTACCTGCTACCGACCGTCGTGCATTGCGACTCGCCCGATGCGGCGGTGGCGAAGAAGGAGTTCATGTTTCCGTTCGTGACGGTGGTCGAATGTCCCGAGGTACGGATGCTCGAGGCGATCGGTCCAACGCTCGTGTGCAGCGCCATCACGTGTCAGCCCGAGTTCCGTCGGCGCTTGGTGGATGCCGTCCACATCGATCGCCTGAACCTGGGCCCCGTGCCGACGACTCGATTGAACTGGCTCCAACCGCACGAGGGGAACATCGTCGAGTTCTTGTTCCGTGCACGGGCGTTTCAAACAGCAGAGATGGGGGTCAGATCTTGATTTTTGCGTGCGGTGGCAGCTTCTTTTGGACTGAGTCAGGAGGTCCCGCCGCGCGCAAAAATCAAGATCTGACCCCATTGCAGCTTTGAAATGAAGATCCTCTCGATTACGGCGGGCGCGGCGGGGATGTACTGCGGGAGTTGTTTTCGGGACAATGCGCTCGCCGCCGAGCTGATGTCGCGGGGCCACGACGTCACGCTTGTCCCCGTTTACACGCCGACGCGCACGGACGAGCCCAACGTGAGCCAGCGTCGCGTGCTCTTTGGCGGCATCAGCGTGTACCTGCAGCAGCATTCTCGCTTGTTCCGGCGGCTGCCGCGCGTCGTGGATCGAATGTGGGACGCCCCCGGCGTCATCAAGGCATTTGCCAACCGGTCGGCCACGACCGACCCGACGCTGCTCGGCGATCTCACGATCTCCACGCTGCAGGGCAAAGACGGCGTCCTTGGCCGCGAGTTCGAGAAGCTCGCGGAGTGGATGCGGGACGAGCCTGTGCCAGACGTCATCAACCTCCCGAACTCGATGCTCATCGCCCTGGCGGCGCCGCTGCGTGAAGCCTTCGGACGCCCGGTGTGCTGCACGCTCCAGGGCGAAGAGCTGTTCTTGAACGGCTTGCACTCGCCCTATCGTGAACGCGCCATTGAGTTGATCCGCAGTCACGTACCACACGTCGACCGCTTCATCGCCGTCAGCGACTACTGCGCCAGGTTCATGGCCGAGTTCCTTCGCATCCCCGAACGCCGCATCTCGGTCGTGCCACTCGGCATCAATGTCGCCGGCTACGAGCGACGCCAGAGCGAGAGCGACACGTTCCGCGTCGGCTACTTCGCCCGTGTCTCGCCGGAGAAGGGCTTGCATGTGCTGGCCGACGCGTACGTCCGACTCCGGCAGCGCGCACCGAAGGCGCGAATGCGACTGGATGCGGCCGGGTACATCTCGCCCGCGCAAGAAGGCTATTTGACCGACGTTCGCGGTGTGCTCGAGCGGGCGGGGCTGGGCGGAGAGTTCACCTATCGCGGCGAGATCGACCGGGCCCACAAGATCACGTTTCTTCAAGGCCTGGATGTGCTTTCGGTTCCCGCCACCTACGATGAGCCGAAGGGCATTTTCCTGCTGGAGGCGATGGCGTGCGGTGTCCCAGTCGTTCAGCCTCGGCGTGGCGCGTTTATCGAGATCGTCGAACGCACAGGTGGCGGCGTACTGGTGCGACCAGACGATCCAGCCAGTCTCGCGGACGCGTTGTACGATCTCGCGCAGGATCGCGTGAAGACGACGGCGTTGGGCCAGCTCGCCTTCGACGCGGTGCACGCGCGCTACACGATCGCGAAATCCGCAGACGAGTTGCTCGACGTGTATCGTGGCGTTACATCATCGATGATCGATGAACGAATGACCGGATGAAATCATCGATGAACGATGATCGATGATCGGATGATTTTTCATCGATGATTTGAGATCAATCATCGGTCATCGTTCATCGTTCATAGATGGGAAGTATGCTGACCGTCTCCAACCTCACCAAGCAGTACCCATCGCCCGCCGGGCCGCTGACCGTGCTCTCAGACGTGTCCCTGTCGCTGCAGCCAGGTGACGCGGCAGCGATCATGGGACCGTCGGGCAGCGGCAAGAGCTCGCTCCTCTACGTGCTCGGTGCGCTCGAACCGCCTTCCGCCGGGAGTGTCACGCTCGGAGGCGTCAACCCATTCGGCCTCCGCGCCACGGAGCTCGCTGATTTTCGCAATGCCAGGGTCGGTTTTGTTTTTCAGGACCACTGCCTTCTCCCGCAGTGCTCGGTGCTCGAGAACGTGTTGGTCCCGACTCTGGTTGCGCGTGGTGCCGGTGGCGGAGCTGGAGAGGACGCGCGTCGCGCGCAGACGCTCGTCGAGCAAGTCGGCCTGACAGGGCGGAGCGACCATCGGCCAGGTCAGTTGTCGGGGGGCGAGCGGCAGCGCGTATCGGTGGCCCGCGCGCTCATTCGCCAGCCAGACCTCCTGTTGTGCGATGAGCCCACCGGGAATCTCGACCAGGCGTCGGCGTCCATCGTTGCGTCGCTCTTGCTGGACTTGCATCGGCAGCAGCGGAACATCCTGATCGTGGTGACGCACAGCGCGAAGCTGGCAGCGGAGTTCCCGATCCGGTTCGAGATCGTCGATTCGCATCTGCATCGAGTGTCGTGACCCAAGGCGATGGCTGTTGCGCCCGCCGATCTGCTCGTGCTCATCAGAGAAGGGCGTCCCCCAGTCGTTCTCGACGTGCGCTCTGATGCGGAATTCGCGCAGGGCCACGTCCCTGGCGCGATCCATATTCCGTTCTGGCAGTTACCTCGTCGGGCGAATGACATCCCGAGCCGCCATGGCGATCCGGTCGTGGTGTACTGTGGACACGGGCCGCGCGCGTGGTATGCGGCGGCGGCGTTGCGCCGGTGCGGCTTCGAGCGTGTTCAGCTTCTCGAGGGCCACATGTCGCAGTGGAAGCGCGCTGGCCTTCCAGAAGAGCGTTGACTCAGGATGGACGCATGACTGACGTAGGTGCTCGTGTCTGGCCGGCGCCGCGCGAAGGTGAGCGGTTCTACTATGGCTGGATCGTGCTGGCCGTGGCTGCGCTCGCGATGGTGGCGACGCTGCCGGGGCGTACCCAGGGCCTTGGCCTTATTACCGAGCCGCTCCTTCGAGATCTCGGGATAAGCCGTGTCGCCTTCGCGCAGGTGAACCTTGTGGCCACTCTCGTCGGCTCGCTGTTCTGCTTCGGCGTTGGCCGGTTGATCGACCGCGTCGGCAGCCGCGTCGTGCTGACGGTCACTGTGCTTCTCTTGGGGACTGTCGTTCTGACGATGAGCCGGGTAAGCGGCCTTGCCGCGATGCTCGTGCTCGTCACGCTGACGCGCGGCTTCGGGCAGAGCGCGCTATCTGTCGTCAGTCTGGCGATGGTCGGCAAGTGGTTTCGGCGGCGTCTCACGCGCGCGATGGCCGTGTACGCACTGGTGATGAGCATCGGTTTCATGGCGGCGTTCCCCGCCGTGGGCGCGCTTGTGCTGGGGAGCGGCTGGCGCACGGCCTGGGCTGCCATCGGGGCGTGTCTGGTGTTCGGAGTTGCGCCGATTGCGTGGCTGTTCGATCGCTCCTCGCCGGAATCGCTTGGCCTCGAGGTGGACGGTGGCGGCGATGTTGTCGAGCAGCGGGACGTCGCCCATGCGCAGGCGACTCTGGCGGAAGCCGTGAGGTCGCCTGCATTCTGGGTCTTCGCCTTGGCCAGCTCTTTGTACGGCCTTGTCGCGTCGGGGATTGGCCTTTTCAACGAGTCGATCCTGGCGCAACGCGGATTCGAGCCGCAGGTCTACTACACCGCGCTCGCGGTTACAGCGATCACTGGTTTGGCCGGGAACTTCGCCGCCGGGGCATTCGCCGATCGCGGTTCACTCCGCCATGTGCTCGTTGCCGCACTGCTGCTCATGACACTCGGTCTCGCCGCGTTGGCTCATGTGACGACCGTGGCGCATGTCATCGCACAGGCCATCGTCATGGGAATCGCCGGTGGCTTCGTGATGGTCGTGTTCTTCAGCTTTTGGGGGCGCGCGTATGGACGCACGCATCTCGGGCGTATCCAGGGTGCGGCGCAGGCCATGACCGTGGTTGCCTCCGCCGTCGGACCGCTGTTTCTGGCCCTTATGCGTGGAGACGACCGGCTCGTACGCCGTAGCGTTCTATCTGCTCGCAGCGGTCGTCGCCGCTCTTGCCGTCGCGGCTGTTGTCGTTCCCATCCCACCAGGCGCACTCGGCGCCCCCGTCGTCGCACGATAAGGCGTCATGCGACCCACAAGTGCCCCCCAGGTCGGTCGCTGAGACACATGCTTCGTTTTCTCATTCTTCGCAGCCTGACCTACTACTGGCGCACGAACGTTGCCGTCGTTCTGGGCGTGGCCACGGCGGTGGCGGTTCTGGCAGGCGCGCTGCTCGTCGGTGAGTCGGTGCGGGGCAGCCTGCAGGACCTTGTCCTGCAACGGTTGGGTCGAACCGACATCGTCCTGACCTCCGCAGGGTTTTTCCGCGAACAGCTCGCGACAGATATCGAAACTCAATCGGAATTCCCAGCCACCTTCAGCGGTCTCAGCCCGCTCGTCATTGCTCAAGGAGTGGTCACGGCTCAAGAGAGCGGACGACGGGTGGGGCAAGTGTTGGTTTATGGGATCGACGACCGCTTCTGGCGGTTTCATGGAGTGAACGGCGTGTCAGGCCCCAGCGACCGCGAGGCTCTACTCAGCCCGGCGTTAGCCTCGCAGCTTCGTCTCGAGCAGAAGGACGCCGTTCTCGTCCGGGTGCAACGTCCAACCGACGTTCCCCTCGAGTCGCTCCATGGCCGCCGCGACGACGTGGGTCGCACGCTGCGCCTGATCGTTCGCGCCGTCGTCCCGACTGGCCTGCTTGGTGAGTTTTCCTTGGCGCCCCAGCAGGCCGACGTGAAGGCGGTGTTCGTGCCGCTGTCACGCCTTCAGCAGGAGCTCGAGGTCGAAGGGCGTGTGAACACGCTTCTTGTGGCAGCTCGCGCCGGCCGCGAAGCTGGCGCATCGGAGGCCTTCGAACTGCTCGTCAACGCGCGCGCCTCGCTCGAGGACGTCGGCCTGACCGTGCGCGCGCTCGAGGATCGTCATGCTCTCGTCGTGGGGTCGGCGGCAGGCGTGCTCGAAGACCGCCAGGCATCCGCGGTTCTACAGGCGCTCAGTGGCACCGGTATGAGCGGCCAACCACTGTTCACCTATCTCGCGAACACGATTCGACTTGGAGGTGAAGAGGAAGGGGAGGAACGGGAGGCCAAGGAGAAAGAGGAAAGGGAGAAGGGGGAAAGGGGGAAGGGGGAAAGGGAGACGGAGAGCGAAGGCAGTCATGAGCTCCCATACTCGCTGGTCACGGCCATTGATCTGCGCGCCGTGTCCCCGTCGGTCTCGACGTCGCCTGATGCCGACGGCCGACCACCCATTCTGCTGAACACGTGGGCCGCTTCCGATCTCAAGGCTCGCCCGGGGGACGTGGTAACGATGACTTACTACGTGTGGGCAGAGCCCGGGCTACTCGTGACGCGCAACACCGAGTTTCACCTGGCCGGTGTCGTGCCGATTGAGGCCGCCGACCGTGACTTCGCACCGGCCTTTGCCGGCATCACGGACTCCGTCTCTCTTTCCGACTGGGACCCGCCCTTTCCGATCGACTTGCGTCGCGTTCGTCCCGCGGACGAGGACTATTGGAAGCGCTATCGCACGACGCCGAAGGCGTTTGTGCCTCTCGAAGTCGGCCAGCGGCTCTGGCGGTCGCGCTATGGCGCGCTCACATCCGTGCGCGTGACACCCGCGGCCGGCCAGTCGTTCGAGGACTCGCGGCAGGAACTCGCGACCCGGCTGCGAAGCGCGATCGATCCCGTATCGACTGGTATGGCCGTCCGTGCTGTGCGCGCAGACGGACTGACTGCCTCGCACGGCGCGACGGACTTCGGCGCCTACTTCACCTATTTCAGCTTCTTTCTGGTGGTTTCAGCCCTGTTGCTCGCGGCGCTCTTCTTCAGGCTCGGCGTCGAACAGCGTGTGCGCGAGGTTGGCCTGCTTCGCGCAGTCGGGTTCGGTCCAAGGGCAGTCAGGCGGCTGTTCTTGGGAGAAGGCCTACTTCTCGCGATAGTCGGGAGCATGCTGGGAGTAGCCGGTGCGATCGCGTACGCCGGGTTGATGATGGCGGCCCTCAGGTCCTGGTGGGTGGATGCCGTTGGCACAACGTCACTCACGCTTCACATCTCAGCGACGTCGCTGCTGACCGGTGCCGTCGGCGGCATCGCGGCCGCGGTTGTCTGCATCTGGTGGACGTTGCGGGCGCTTGGGCGCATTTCGGAACGGAGTCTCCTCGCCGGAAATGTGACACTCGACGACAACTTCCAACTTCCAACTTCCCAACTCCCAAGGAACCCAGCCACCCAGCTACCTAGCTATCTCGCTATCCGCCAGCGGCGATTACTTCTCGCGACGATCGCGCTCGTCATCATCGGCATAGCGCTGCTGCTGTCTGCCGCGGCGGGCAGAGCGGCTCCGGCAGGGGCCTTCTTTGGCGCCGGCTCATCGCTTCTCGGCGCGGCGCTCTGTGTGAGTCTGTTCATGCTCCGGCGGCAGCCTCGACACCCAATCGAAGGGCGCGGCTGGCTTCCGGTTCTTCGTCTGGGCCTTCGAGGCGCCACGTATCGTCCCGGTCGTAGCGTCTTGTCGATTGCGGTGATCGCCTCGGCCACGTTCATCCTCATTTCCGTGGACGCCTTTCGACGCGACGGCCGGCTCGCCGATGGCGGCCGGCAGTCCGGCGTTGGTGGGTACTCCCTCATCGTCGATACGCTGCTCCCCGTGGTCAACGACCCCAACACAATCGAGGGTCGCAACGCGCTGAGCCTCTCGGCCCTGGACGCCGCCGTCACCATCGAGCCGTTCCGCCTACTGCCCGGAGACGATGCGAGCTGTTTGAATTTGTACGAGCCGACGAACCCGCGCATTCTGGCGGCGCGCGACCGGTTCATCGATGACGGACGCTTCGTGTTCAGCGACTCCCTTGCCTCGAGTGGTGCGGAACGGGCGAATCCATGGCTGTTGTTGCGGCGTCGCGAAACCGACGGCGCGATTCCCGTAGTCGCCGATGCCAACTCGATGACGTACGTCCTCCACCGCCAACTGGGCCAAGACATCGTCCTGCGGCGCGGGACAGGAGAAGTGCGTTTGCGACTCGTTGGCGCATTGCGCGACAGCATCTTCCAGGGAGAGCTGTTGATGTCGGAGTCCAATTTCCTGCGCGTGTTCCCGGAGCAAGAGGGTTATCGGGTGCTGCTGGTCGAAGACCGAATGGGACGAACCGATGAGGTGGCGAGAACGATCGAGGGAGCGTTGTTGGATCTTGGAGCCGACGCGACGGGGACAGGCGAGCGCCTGGCTCAGTTTCACAGGGTCGAGAACACGTATCTGTCCACGTTTCAGACGCTCGGAGGCCTGGGGCTGTTGCTCGGTACGGTTGGGCTTGCGGCGGTCCTTCTTCGTAACGTGCTGGAGCGGCGTCGAGAGCTGGCGCTGCTCGGCGCCGTCGGTTATCGTCGAAGTCACTTCACGTCAATGATCGTGGTTGAGAACATGCTCCTTGTCGGCTGCGGCCTCGTCTCAGGGGCATCGTGTGCATTGTTGGCGATTGCGCCTGCCGCGGCAGAACGGGGCAGCGCGCCATTCACGACTGGCGCTGCGCTGTTGCTGGTTGGTGTGATGGCGACTGGGCTGCTCGCATCGATCGTCGCGATTCGTGCCGCGATCCACGCGCCGCTTCTCGAGTCGCTGAGGTCTGAGTAGCTAGGTTGCTAGGTAGCTGGGTAGCTGGGGTGTTTGGGAGTTGGACAAGAATTAGTTGGGAGTTGGGAGTTTCCGATTGAGCCTCGCTCGTCTCGTGTTCGTCGCTGTGCTCGTGGCTCTCGCCGACGTGCCGCTTGGGGCCGAGAACTGGCCGCAGTGGCGTGGGCCGTCGCTGAATGGGACGAGCGCCGAGACCAACCTGCCCGTGCGCTGGTCGACCACCGAGAACATCACCTGGAAGCTTGCGCTGCCCGAGCGCTCGGGATCCACGCCGATCGTCTGGGGGGACCACGTCTTTCTGAGCGTTGGTGAGGGATCCGACCTCTCGTTCTGGGCGCTAGATCGCGCGCGAGGCACGGTACGGTGGAAGCGGCCTCTCGGCAATGGCAACCGGCGGATGATGAAGCAGCAGATGTCATCACCCTCACCCGTGACCGATGGCCGATCGGTGTGGGTGATGACGGGCACCGGACTGCTCAAGGCGTTCGACTTCGCCGGCCAAGAGCTCTGGTCGCGCAGCATCCAGCAGGACTACGGACGGTTCGGCCTCTTGTGGGGCTACGCCTCGTCGCCGCTGCTCTTCGAGGATTCGCTGTACGTGCAGGTGCTGCACGGCATGATGACTGACGACCCGTCGTACATCCTGCGAATCGACAAAGCCACTGGCAAGACACTCTGGCGGGTCAATCGACTCACACGGGCTCGCTCGGAATCGCCAGACGCGTACACCACACCGGCGCTCCTGCGATACGGAACCACGACAGAGATCGTGATCACCGGCGGCGACGTGGTCACGGGACACGATCCGGCGAGCGGCAAGGAACTGTGGCGCGCAGACGGCCTGAATCCTCAGAACGACGGGAGTTACCGGCTCGTCGCATCGCCGGTCGTGCATGGCGAAATGATCGTTGCGCCGTCGCGCGAGCGGCCGATGCTGATGCTGAAGGCTGGCGGTCGGGGCGACGTGACGAAGTCTCACGTGCTCTGGACGTTTGGCAATGGCCCCGATGTTCCGACGCCGGTCACCGATGGGACCTATGTGTATTCCATCAATGATCGGGGCATCATGTACTGTCTGGATGCGAAGACGGGGAAGACTACTTATGGTCCTCAGCGGCTGCGGAGCGCGTCGTACAGCGGCTCGGCGGTGCTCGCCGATGGCAAGTTGTACATAACCGACGAAGACGGTGTAACGAGCGTGGTGCAGGCCGGTCCGAAGTTCGCGCTGCTCGCCGAGAACGATCTGAGTGATTACACGCTCAGTTCACCCGCTATCTCCGACGGTCAGATTTTTGTGCGGACCGCGGCGTACCTGTATGCAATCGGATCAAGGAGACAGAAATGAATCAATTCCCAACTCCCAAACGGCCCAACTCCCAAACAGCTTGGGAGTTCTTGGGCGTTGGACAAGCATGAGTTGGGAGTTGGGAGTTGACTGAGGAGAAATGGTTCCGAAGGTACTGAAAGCGGTCGCGCGCGCGGCGGGAGTTCTCCTCGTGATTGGCGGCGTGTTGTACCTGTTCTTTGGTCTTCGGGTCGTGCTGGATGGCGGTAGCATGCCCCACCTGCGGTTTGTCGAGTCCTCCCAGCAGCAGGCAGAACGCATTCAGCGACATCGAGATGCTCAGCGAGCACAGGCACCCCCGGTTGGCACACCACCCGTCACCGCGGCACTGCCAACAGAGACTGGCGCTGCTGTCGCCGGTGCGGTAGCCGAAGCGCTTCAACCCTCGGCAGGATCCACGGCTCCGCCAACGTCCTCCGAACCGCCGTACTGGACGGACTTCCGCGGCCCGCGCCGCGACGGCGAGTATCGCGAGAGTGCCCTCATCGCCACCTGGCCGGCGGGCGGGCTGACGCCAATGTGGAAGCAGCCAGCTGGCGCCGGATACGCGTCATTCGTCGTCGCTCACGGACGCGCATTTACGATCGAACAGCGGGGCGCCTCAGAAGTGGTGGCGGCGTACGATGTGATCACGGGTCGAGAGCTGTGGACCAATACCTGGAACGCAGAGTTCCGCGAGTCCTTGGGCGGTGACGGTCCGCGCGCCACGCCCACGTGGGCGAGTGGCCAGGTCTTCGTGCTGGGGGCAAAAGGCGAGCTGCGCTCCCTGGACGATGCCAGCGGCCGAGTGGCATGGCGGACCAACATCCTCGAGGACAGTGGCGCCACCAACCTTCAGTGGGGTATGGCGGCCGCTCCTCTCGTGGTGGACGACACCGTCATTGTTCTGCCAGGCGGGCCGAGCGGACAGTCGGTGGTTGCCTACGATCGTCGCACCGGCAAGCGCGCGTGGTCGGCATTGGGGGATCAGCAGGGTTACTCGTCCCCGATGCTCGTCACAATCGGCGGCGTGCGACAGATCCTGGTGTTCAGCGCGACGCGGCTCATGGGTCTTGCCATTGGACGCGGCGAGCTGCTGTGGGAATACCCCTGGATCGGACCGATGGGCATCAATGCCGCGCAGCCGCTCCTCGTCGGAGAGAACAGGATCTTTTTGTCGTCGGGATACGGAACCGGTGCCGCAGTGATCGAGATCGCTGGAGGCGCCGGCAGTTTTTCGGTGCGCGAAGTCTGGCGCAACACTCGCATGAAGAACCGATTTGCGAGTTCGGTCCTCTACGAGGGTGTTATCTATGGGTTCGACGAATCGATTCTGGCCGCTGTGGACGCGGCGACTGGTGAGCTCAAGTGGAAAGCGGGTCGGTACGGCTACGGACAACTGTTGCTCGCCGACGGCCATCTGATCGTGCTCAGCGAAGACGGAGACCTTGCCCTCGTGCGCGCGAGGCCAGACCGTCATGAAGAGTTGGCGCGCTTCCCGGTGCTGCAAGGCAAGACGTGGAACCCCCCGGCGATTGCCGGTGGGTATCTCCTCGTGCGCAACCTGGCGGAAATGGCAGCGTTCGATCTGAGGTCGGTGCGCTGACGGTGCCAACGGGGTCAGATCTTGATTTTTGCGCGAAGGAGACTTGCAGGCGCAAAAATCAAGATCTGACCCCCCTGATAGGTTACTCATGTCCATGATCCGTTCCTGTGCGATCGTCGCGGTGCTCGTGTTGATGTCGTGGCCATTGGTTGGTCTGAATGGCCAGGAGTCTGCGCCCGCAGTTCGGATGATCGCCGACGAAGGCGAGGGCGGGAAGTATTGGCCCCGGTGGCGTGGCGCGTCCGGCCAAGGCTTGGCTGCGGGCACCGGCTATGCCGACACATGGTCACCGACCGAGAACGTGCTGTGGAAAACGCCGCTGCCTGGCCGCGGCAATTCGTCCCCGATCATCTGGCGAGATCGGATCATCCTGACCACGGCGTACGACAACGGCAGACGACTATCGGTGTTGGCGTACCGTCTGTCTGACGGCGTGCAGATGTGGGAGGCCTTTGCGCCGCAAGGCCGCGTCGATGGTGATTCCCACTACAAGAACGGCCACGCTTCGTCGACGGCGGCAACTGACGGCGAGCGCATCTACGTGTCGTTTGGCACCCGCGGGCTCTTCGCGTTCGATCTCGACGGAAAACTACTCTGGCAGCGAGACCTCGGACCGATGGATGCGTATCACGGCACGGCTGGATCTCCGCTTCTGTACAAGAACCGCGTCATCCTCTACCAGGATCAGTTCTCGGGATCGTTTGTCGCGGCCTTCGACACGCGCACCGGCCAGCAGGTCTGGCGGACGGCTCGAAATGCGTCGGCGGGATGGGGCACCCCCATCGCAGTTCGAGTCGTCGATCACGACGAGATCATCGTCAACAGCCAGCAGGCCGTGCAGGCGTATGACCCCGCGAATGGCCAGGAGTTGTGGCGCTGCGGGGGAATGAGCTACGAGGTCATTCCGACGCCCGTGGTCGGGTTTGGCATGGTGTTCTGTTCGTCGGGACGCGCGGGCCCGACCCTGGCGATCAGGCCAGGAGGGAAGGGGGACGTCACACGCACTCACCTGGGCTGGAGCAGTCCTCGCGGGTCGCCATTTGTCCCGTCGCCCATCCTTTATGGCGACCACCTGTACATGGTCAACGACATGGCGAGCATCGTCACCACCTTCGAGGCGACAAGCGGCAAGGTGATGTGGCAGGGGCGGCTCGGTACGGCGCAGCGCGAAGGCTTTTCCGCGTCGCCGGTCGCCGTGGACGGCAAGGTGTTCTTCACCAACGACGATGGTGAGACGTTCGTGTTGAAGGCGGGCGGAGCTTTCAACCTGCTGCACGTGAACAAGCTCGACGAGCGTGTCCTCGCGTCGCCGGCGCTCGTGGACGGGCGCTGGTACTTTCGAACCGACCGTCACCTCATGGCGATCGGGCGATAGGGAACGCTCCCACTCCAAAACTACTGACGCTTGACCAACTCCCAACTCCCAAACGCCAAGAGAACTCGATGCTCTAACGCCGCCGGACCCGCTGCAGAAAATCGAGAACGGCCCGCGTAAATTCCTCAGGCCTCTCCCAGAACACACCATGAGCGGCGGCTGGAATCTCGGTCACTTTCGTTCCCGGGATGTGCCTGGCGAGTGTCCGCGAGTATCGTGGCGGTGTGAGATTATCTTCCGCGCCCACAATGACATGCGTCGGAGCCTGGATGGCTCCCAGTCGATTCCGCGCATCGTGGCTCAGGACGGCGTCGCACTGACGTCCAAAGCACGCCGCCGATTGCGGAAACGGGGCGTCGCGAATCATCTGGAGAAAAGAGAGCAACGGCTCCGGCGCCGCGAAGTACCGGTATGTGAAAAGCCACGGGCTAATGGTTCGTATCAGGTCGTCCGTCGCACCATTCGGCCGGAGCCTCTTCCAGGACGTGATGATTCCGCCGAGCCACGAGTCGACGACTGGCACTGTGCACACCAGCGTCAGGCTCAACACCCGTTCGGGATAGTTGATGGCGAGCTCCTGCGCGACCATGCCTCCCATGGATGCGCCAAGAATGTGCGCTGACGAAATGCCCAGCTCGTGCATGAGCGCCGCCGTATCCTCGGCCAGCCGGCGTATGTCGTACTCCTGAATCGTGCTCGAGTCGGTCTGACCGGCGTCACGGTTGTCGAAGACGAGGCATTTGTAGCCAGCCGCCCCGAAGGATGGCACCTGCAGGGCCCACGCGAGATGGTCGCCGCTCAGTGATGAAATCAGGACCAGCGGAGTTCCCGTTCCTTCGTACTCGTAGTACATGCGCAGGCCCTGGACGTGTATCTTGGGCATCGGTTTACTCAGCTCGGAGCATGGCGACAGGATCGACCCGCGCGGCGCGGCGGGCGGGCAAGTACGAAGCCAGTGCCGACGCGCCAACGAGCAAGAGGGCAGCGGCAAGCAGAGACGTGGGATCGAGTGGTCGAACGTCGAACAGCAAGCCGCCGAGCGCCTGGCTCGATGCGACCGCGCACGCCAGGCCAATCGCGGCCCCGAGCCCGGCCAGCCGCAGCCCCTCCCCCAGCACGAGGCTGCGCACGTCCGAGGCCGTTGCACCGAGCGCGACGCGGATGCCGATCTCCTTGTAGCGTTGCCGTACGTGGGCGGTGACCACCGCATACAACCCGATTGCGGCGAGCAGCAACGCCGCAATGCTGAACACACCGATCAGAAAGGCATTGAAGCGCGGACGTGCGAGAGGTCGCTCGAGCATTTCCGAGAACGGCGCCACGCGCATCACCAGCACGTCGGGACTCAGCGCGCGCACGCGGTCTCGCGCGACTTGTGCCACCTGCGGCAAAGGCAAGGCTGTGCGTAGCACGAGCATCTGGGCGCCGACAATGAACTGCTCCGCGGGCAGGTAAAGAGTCGGGCGTGGCTCTGCCAACTCACGATACCGCGTGACCCTCGCGACGCCCACGACGGTGCGCCACGGGTCCTTCGAATCGAGTCCCCCAAACTTCATGCGCTTGCCAATCGGATTCTCGCCGGGCCACGTGCGTGCGGCGACGTCCTCGCTCACGATGGCAACATCGGGCGCGCCCTGCCGATCCGCCTCGGTGAAGCCTCGCCCGCGCACGAGTGCTACCTCGAACGTGGCGAAGTAGTTCGGATGGACCGACTCCAAATTGAGCCCGGGGTTCTCAGCGGTCCGATCCGCCGTCTGACCCTCCGCGGTGAACGCAGGCAAGTCCCACCCGCCCGTGCCGGCAAATGGCAATGTGTGGACGGGCGTCGCGCCTGCGATACCTGGCGCAGCCTCGAGCCGTTCGACGATGTCGTTGAGGAACTGGAGGTGACGTGCACGCTCGGCGGACTTCGCAGGTGGGATCGTGAGCTGCACGAAGACCATCCGGTCTGCCGCGAGTCCCATGTCCACGGCCTGGAGGTGGAGGAGGCTACGTGTGAGCAGGCCCGCTGCCGCGACGACCGTCACGGCGAGTGCAACCTGTGCGACGACCAGCGTCTTGCGTCCTCGCCGCACACTATTTCCGGTTGCGCCGCGCCCGCCGCTCCGCAGTTGTGAGGCGAGATCCACGCGCGTGGTGGCAAGGGCCGGCCAGAGCCCGGCCAGCGCGACGGTGAGAGCAGCGACCGCAATGGCGAACACGGCGACGCCCGAATCGATTCGAATCGAGTCGACGCGCGGGAGCCCACCCGGAATCAGAGCGACGATCGCTTGCAGAGTCCACGACGCTACCGCCAGCCCGACCACGGCTGCAGCGGCCGCCAGGACGACGCTTTCTGAGATCAGGTGGCGCGCCAGCCTACCGCGGCCGGCGCCAAGCGCTGCGCGCACTGCCAGTTCCGGCCCCTTCGTTTCACCTCGCAGGAGCAACAGATTCGCCACGTTCGCGCTCGCGATGAGCAGCACGAGGCCGACGGCGGCAAACAGCACCAGCATCGCTCCTCGCACGTCTCCCACGATCGTGTCCTTGTAGGAGCGCACCACCGGTGTCAGCCGCCCTTGGAGCATGCCAGGTTGTGGCTCTGCCTTGAGTTGCGGGATGATCGTCCGCAGCTCGCTCGTCGCTTGCTCAATCGTCACGCCCGGGCGCAGCCTGGCGATGAGATCGACGTTCACATGAAAGGCGGGGTTCGTCACCGTCGACATCGATGCGGCCGTCGTCATCCACGCCTCAGAGCCGCGTGGGTACTCGAACGCCGCCGGCATCACGCCGACAATCCTGAACCGCCGCTCTCGGAGCGTCAGTGTGCGTCCGAGGACTTCGGGCGAGCCGCCATACCTCCGTTGCCAGAGCCCGTTGCTGATGACGAGCACGTTCTCTGCGCCCGTCACGGCGTCTGCGGGGCCGAGCGCGCGGCCGAGGATGGGCGCGACACCTACGACGCTGAAGAAGTCTCCGGTCACCGATACGGTCGTGACGAAAGTTGCGGATCCGTTCTCGACCGCGACGGAGGGTTGGGCGCCATTGTAGTCAACGCCCGCGACGCGCTCGAGGAGGCGGCTCTCCTTGCCGAGCACGTCGATCTCTGTCACTTCAAACGGCCAGTGCCCGACCCCCGACGAACGCAGCTCCTGCCAGGCGACGATCAACCGGTCCTGCTCTCGGACTGGTAGCGGCCGCAGCAACACACCCTGAATGAGGGCGAACATGACCGTGGTGCCGGCCATCCCCACCGCGAGCGTCAGCACCGCCGCTACGGTGAATCCCTTCGCGCGTCGCAATCCACGCCACGCAAGCCACAGATCCTGGCGCCATTGCTCGAACATGATCACCACTCCCTCAACCACCTCGCTGCCACTGGTGCCCGCCGCATGGGCATCCAAGGTCGTTTGACGTTCTGACGGCGCGGGTATGCCAGCCGGCGCCTCCTGGTTCCGCCCGCCGAAGAATCTCGCTCCGGCTCGCATCCCTTCCGCGGGCGCGTCGACTATGAGCTGACTCGGGGCGGAGTCTGTCAGGCGCAATCGGACCGCCAGTGGTCATTCGTACGTCCGGGAGCGCATGGACGAAAGTCGACTCGGAAGTCTCGCTCCGCTCCATTCTCGTGTCAGTGGGGCGGCGGGCTCCACAAGTCGGCGCCGGCTGGCACACCCGCACCGTGAGCGCGTGCACTATCGTCTGAAAGGAGCCGCTCGCTCACGCGGCAACGGCTTCCCGAGGTGAACGGCCACGTGCGATCCTACCGCCACAAATGCTGATCGTGGGGTGGGAGAGAGAACCTCCGCAAAGCGAGGACCGTAGAGGTGCTCGCTGGGCCCACTAAACGTCGCCGAGCGACTCTCCCACACCTGCCAAGCAGGGTGTTCCACTTCGTACTCCATAGTGCTCGCGTCGCGCTGACGCGTGTAGCCCCAGTAGTGCTCGGTGATGAACGCCGCTTCCGAACCCTCCGTCGCTCGGTGCGCTGCCCCTGACACCTCTGCTCCCAACGAGAATGCGTGACCGCGATACCGCCATGAGTACGTTGCCGATCCTCCAGTGTCCGCCGACAAAGCCACGTCATGCGACATCGGGACGGCTACGTAGGGCTCGTTGTAAACATATCGAGCCACTGTCGCGATTGCGAGGCGGGGCACCAGCTCTCGGATGAAGACCACGGCGCGCCGGACGACGCCGGATGGCGTGGTCCGCCGGACGTAGAAGCGCAGGTTCACCTCTTCGAACGTCCGGTGAAAGGGGAGGGGAATACCGCGCACGAGCGTATCTCTGAAGAGGAAGCCGACCAGGCTGACAAGCGTGTGCCCGTCCCATTCGTCGAGCACGGTACCCTCCGGCACCAGAGGCTCGAGCAACTCGCGCGGGCATACGTAGTTGAGAAGAACCAGATGCTCCCATCGAGCCGTCAGGAAGGGACGAGCCACAGTCGTCAGCTGGAGCTCTTCAGCCTGCTGTCGGATCCTGTGGCGCTCACGCGCGCAGGTAGTCGCCCTGCCAGTTCTTGATCTTCAGCTTGATGTCCTTCCTCGTCGACACGCTGCCGGCGAGTATCTGACGCGTCAGGTCGGCCAGCTCAGCGTCACTGGCAAAACGCAGTGCCACAAGCTGGTCGCGTGTGAGTTCTTTGATGCGGCTCTGCAGGTCCGGCGGAAGCAGCTCGCGCAGACGCAGGCGCATTTCAAGGCAGATAACCCGATCCTGCACGGTTACGACCATCGCTCTCGACAACAAGGCCGCCACAACGAGCGCCGCCGCCACGAGGCAAGCGAATGCGGTGCCGATCGATAGACTCGTCCACGCGTTCCACACGGCGTTAATGAAATTGACCATCAGCACCGGCATCACAAAGAAATGAAACGGTGGAAAGAAACGAACGTGGTTCTTGTAGGTCTGTACGGTCTCCGACATAGCTGTTCCTCCCTGCGTGCGGAACCGGGACGCTACTTCTTGACGAACTTGTGCAGCACCGCATTCACCGTGTCGGCGACGTAGATTTCTCCCTTTGCACCAAAGGTCAGATAGTGCGCCTCGCCGAATTGACCGAGCTCTTTGCCGGGCTGGCCGGTAGCCGCCAGTGCCTTCCCGTTCTTGTCCAGTCGCAGAATCTGCCCCGCGAACCCGCTGACAAGATACATGGTCCTGTCTGGTGCGATGAAGAGCCCGCACGGCAGACCTGCGTACTTCCATTCCTTGAGGTACGTCCCGTTGATATCAAAAATCTGGACTCTTCGGTTCTGCCGATCGGCCACGTAGACCAACTGATTCGCATCGACGACGATCGAATGCGCGATGTCGAATTGGCCCGGGCCCGTACCCTTGCCGCCCCACGACTTGACGAACGCGCCGGCCTTGTCGAACTTCAAGACTCGCGGATCGCCTCGGCCGTGGCCCTCGATGACGAAGAATTCGCCTGAGGAAGCGACGGCGACGTCGGTCGGTTCGTTGAGGAGTCGCGACTGCGTGGCCTCGTTCCAGTCACCCGCCTGCCCTTTGACGCCCAGCGTCAGTAGGACCTGTCCTTGCGGGCTCATTTTCGTGACGGTGTGGGCGTTGACGTCCGTCGTCCAGATATTGTCTTGGGCATCGAGCCGCATCCCGTGTGGCCTCGTATAGAGTCCGTCGCCGAATGAGCGAAGGAAGCGACCATCGCGATCGAACTCCATCAAAGCACGAGGGCCTCGATTGAAGACGATGAGGTGGCCTTGAGAGTTTGTGGCCACGCTCGACGGTGCGCCCATGGTCACGCCGTCGGGAAGCGTGAGGCCGTGAGGGACGGGCACGTAGCCCAGGTCCGCCGCCTTCTCCATCTGGGCCGGATCAGGCCCGGTCAACACGCCCGGAGCAACTTGAGCAACCTGTAAAAGCAGGGCAATCGCAACGATTCTCATAGGACCTCTCCTAGTGGCGGCTTCTCAGCATGCCGGTGAGCGAGCAGTGTCACGCCGCGGGACGGAAGTACAGCACCATCGCCGCACCGACGGATGCGAGCGCGAATCCGACGAAGAGCATGGGATTGATCGCCGCCTTCGGCGGATGGATCACCATTGCGACCATCACATTGACGATCGGGGCCCCGCCGAAAACCAGTGGCATCACGTAAACAGGCAGCCCACCCGTCTTGAACGCCCAGATGATGCATGCGGCGCCGGCGGCGCCGAGCGCGCCGGCGATTGTTGCTGTGACGAGCCCCGATGTATTGAAGCCTCCGAGGTCGCCTTGGGCGCCGAGCCCGATGACGGGAATGACCACGCCAATTAGGAAATAGGCGGCGCCGACGCACAGAAGCGCTTTCAGAGGATTCCCAAGCTGTGTCTGTCCGAGGTGCAGCAATGCGCCGTACGCGCCCCATGACAACACGGCTCCCGCCACGAAGATCACCCAACCCATTCGCTTTGTCCTCACGTGTGTGTTCATTAGGTGCCCATTTGTGGGGGCCGGCTTCAGCCGGCCCATGGGCCACTTGAAAGTGGCCCCCACGTACTGCGTGCTTGGTCTGTGAGCCCAAAGTATACGACCCTGCGCAGGGCAACGTTCCATCTGCCCTGAGCGGCCGGCGATCACGTGCCGTGCGGTATATTGGACGCACCGTGGCCGATCGGCTCACCGTCATTCAGGATAACCAGACTGAGGTAGGTAGCTACTTTGTGGCGACCTATCCACCTTTCTCGGTGTGGAAAGGCGCGGGTGTGGCGAGCGACGCCATGCCGGCCCTCGCTGCTCCTCCGGTTGAGGGCACACCGCTCGGGTTGTACCTGCACATCCCGTTCTGTCGGAAGCGCTGCCACTTCTGCTACTTCCGGGTCTACACCGACAAGAACGCGCAGGAGGTCGGCGACTATCTGGACGTGCTCGCCCGCGAATGGGAGCTCTACGCCACGACGCCCGCGATCGCCGGTCGTTCGCTCAACTACGTGTACTTCGGAGGCGGGACGCCGTCGTTTCTCTCGACGCGGCAGCTCGAGGGGCTGGTCTCTCGTCTGACCGCGGTGACACCGTGGGCCGGAGCGGAAGAGGTCACGTTTGAATGCGAGCCGGGCACCCTGACCGAAGCCAAGCTTGGAGCCATCCGGCGGGCAGGTGTCACGCGCCTGAGTCTGGGCGTCGAGAACTTCAGCGACGAGATCCTGTCTCTCAACGGCCGGGCACATCGCTCGCCAGAGATCTTCCGCGCGTACGACTTCGCGCGGTCGCTGGACTTTCCGCAGATCAACCTCGACTTGATCGCCGGGATGCTCGGCGAGACGGACGAGAACTGGCACGATTGCGTCGCGCGGACTCTCGCGATGCAGCCCGACAGCGTGACCATCTACCAGATGGAGCTGCCGTTCAACACCACGATCAGCGGTGATCTGTTGAAAGGCACCGGGCGCTTCACGCAACCCGTGGCGGACTGGGCCACCAAGCGCCGGTGGGTGCAGGAGGCCTTCGAAGCGCTCGAGGCTGGCGGCTACCACGTGGGCAGCGCATATACGGCAGCGAAAGACCCATCCCGCACGCGGTTCGTCTACCGAGATCGGTTATGGCAAGGTGCGGACATGGTGGGCCTCGGTGTCGCATCGTTCGGCCACGTCAACGGGGTCCACATGCAGAACTTCGATACGTGGGAGACCTACTCGGCTGCGATACGGAATGGCGAGCTGCCGCTCAGTCGCGCGTATCGGCCGACCGACGAGGAGCGAATGATCCGCGAGCTGGTGCTTCAGCTCAAGCTCGGATCGATCAAGCCGGCGTACTTCCGAGCGAAGTATCGAGTCAACGTTCTCGAGCGGTTCAGGGGGCAGTTCGAGTCGCTGGCCGTCGACGGCTATCTGAAGTCGGCGACCGAGCAGATCGTTGCGCTCACGAGAGACGGTCTGCTGCGAGTGGACTCGTTGCTTCCGCGCTTCTTCCTGCCCGGGCACGCGGGCATTCGCTACACGTAAGCACCATTTCACGATGACGGGCCGCAGAGACTCAGAGGCACAGAGTTCTTCCTTTCCGTTGCCCATTACCAACGGCGTCTCTGCGTCTCTGTGTCTCTGTGTCTCTGTGGCTCGTGGCAGATGACGGCCCGCCGCTGGTCTGAATACCGGCTCCACCGACGCGTCAATTTCTACGAGACCGACGCCGCCGGTATCGTGCACTTCAGCTGGTTCTTCCGATACATGGAAGAGGCCGAACACGCGATGTGGCGCGAGGCGGGTCTGAGCATCGCGCCGACTGGAGGCGTTGTGTTTCCTCGTGTCGCGGCGTCGTTCGAGTATTTCAAGCCGCTGCGCTTCGAGGACGAGTTCGACGTACACCTGCGCGTCGTCGCGATCGCGGAGAAGACCATACGGTATACCTGCCTACTCACGCAGGGCGCCATACGGATCGCGTCAGGGACGACGACTGTCATCTGTGCGGCGGTGGGGCCCGACACGCCCATGAAGGCCATTCCGTTTCCTCCAGAGATAGCCGCGAAGTTCGAGGTTGCGGCAGAGGCCGAACTGTAGATGTCGGCTGAGCGTTTGGGTCGTGACGCGCTTGCGGCGCTGCAAGGGCAGCGTTTGTCGGAGCTCCTTCGGGCAATCCACGGCCGCAGCCGCTTCTACACTCGGAAGTTCGACGACGCGGGAATCCGTCAAGAGGCGCTGCGCTTTCCTCGCGACCTCGCCGCATTGCCTCTTACGACCAAAGCAGAGCTCATGGCCGACCAGGAAGCGCATCCGCCCTGGGGCTCCGTGCTGACCGAGCCGCTCGACAGGTACACGCGGTACTGCCAGACGTCATCGACGACAGGCAACCCGCTGCGCTGGATCGACACCAACGAGAGCTGGCAGTGGATGCTGGAATGCTGGAAAGCGGTGTATCGCGCCGCGCGGGTCGAGACTGGGGACCGCGTGTTCTTCCCGTTCTCGTTCGGGCCATTCCTCGGGTTTTGGACCGGCTTCGAGGCGGGCTGCCAGATGGGGCTTCACTGCGTGCCCGGAGGCGGGATGTCGACTCAGATTCGCCTTGCCACGATCGCCGCGGTTGGCGCGACCGTCGTATGTTGCACGCCGACGTACGCGCTGCGATTGGCCGAAGTGGCCGCCCTGGAGTTCCCGGAGCGACGACTCGCCGAGAGCACCGTGCGCATCGTCATCGTGTCTGGCGAGCCGGGAGGTAATATCCCGGCCACACGTGAGCGTATCGAGCAAAGCTGGGGGGCGCGGGTCATCGATCACCATGGGCTCACGGAAGTGGGACCGATCAGCTTCGAGTGCTGGGAGTCGCCAGGGTTCCTTCACGTCAACGAGGGCGAATACATCTGCGAGGTGCTCGACCCGGCTACCGGCCGGGACACCCCAGACGGCCTGGCGGGCGAGTTGGTCGTCACGAATCTTGGCCGGACCGCCAGCCCCGTCGTCCGTTATCGTACCGGCGACGTCGTTGTCAGACGAAGCGAGTCCTGCCCGTGCGGCCGCACGTGGGCACGCCTCGAGGGCGGCGTCATCGCGCGCGCTGACGATATGATCAACATCCGCGGCGTCAACGTGTATCCGGCGGGAATCGAGTCGGTCGTCCGCCGCTTCGCCGACGTGGCCGAGTTCCGATCCGTCGTGTCTCAGGCGGGTGCGATGCGCTCGCTGCGATTGCAGATTGAGTTGCTTCCACAGGCGGCGGAGGGGTCCGCGGTCGCGGTGAAAGTGGCGTATCAGATTCGAGAAGCCCTCGGACTCACCGTCCCAGTCGAGGTCGTGCCGGCCGGCACGCTTCCGCGATTCGAGATGAAGGCCCGGCGGTTCGCGGTGGACGCGTAACCAGGAATGGCTATGTCAGAACGAGCACCCTCGAACCCTTCGGATCCCCGATCCCCGATCCCCGATCCCCGAGTCCCGAGTCCCGGTTCTCCTGATGTTGTCGTCATCGGCGGCGGCCCCGCAGGCTCGACCGTCTCCACGCTGATGGCTCAACAAGGATTGCGCGTGCAGCTCTTCGAGCGCGAGCGTTTCCCCCGCTTCCATATCGGTGAATCGCTGATTCCGGAAACCTACTGGGTATTGAAGCGGCTCAACATGCTCCCGAAGATGCAGCAGAGCCATTTCGTGAAGAAATACAGCGTGCAGTTCGTCAACTCGGCAGGCAAGGAGTCGGCGCCGTTCTACTTCTGGGACAACAAGCCGCATGAGTGCTCACAGACCTGGCAGGTTGTCCGCAGCGAATTCGACAGGATGATGCTCGAGAACGCGCGCGAACACGGCGTGGACGCTCGAGAGGGCGTGCGGGTGCACGATGTGCTGTTCGAGGGCGACCGGGCGGTTGGCGTCAAGATCAGGGACGGTGAGGAATTCCGCGACATACGGGCGAAGGTCGTGGTGGATGCCAGCGGGCAGAACGGGCTTCTGATGAACCGACTGCGCCTGCGAACATGGGATCCCATCCTGAACAAGGGCGCGATTTGGACGTATTGGGAAGGGGCGCAACGGGACGCTGACCGCGACGAGGGCGCAACGCTGGTCATTCAAACGGGAAACAAGAAGGGTTGGTTCTGGTATATCCCGCTCCACGACAACGTGACCAGCGTTGGCGTCGTTTCGCCGTTCGACTACCTGTTCAAGGGGCGTGTACGAACTACGCGCAGACCTACGACGAAGAAGTCGAGCTGTGTCCGGGCGTCAAAGAGCGGGTGTCGAAGGCCAAGCGTGTCACGGGTTACTTCGCCACGAAAGACTATTCGTACCGCTCGATAGAGGTGGCCGGCAACGGCTGGGTACTCGTTGGCGACGCGTTCGGCTTTCTCGATCCCCTGTATTCGTCCGGAGTGCTCCTCGCGCTCAGATCGGGCGAGATGGCCGCCGATGCCATCGTCGAGGGGCTTGCGAAGTGCGACACGTCCAAGGCGCAACTCGGCAAGTGGGGGCCGTCGTTCAACGAAGGTGTCGATCGGATGCGGCGCCTCGTCTGCGAGTACTATGACGGCTTCAGCTTCGGTAACATGATCCGGCGCTACCCGGACATGCGGGGGACCCTCACCGACCTGCTGATTGGTGATCTCTTCGATAATCGTGTGGACAAGGTGTGGGCGCCGCTCGAGTCGCTCTACGAACCCGGCAAACGGGCGATCCCGACCTGGGACGCCGGCACGCCGGCCGAGATCGCGACCAACAAAGCGAACGAGCTCGTCCTTCCAGATGGCCGGCGGCCCTAGGGCTGGAGCGTAACCTATGTTTCTGTCGCTACTGGCGGCGCTGACTGCGGTCGTGGTGCTCGGCCGGCTTCTCGGCCGAGTGTTCCAGACGATCGGTCAGCCCCCTGTGATCGGCGAGGTCGTTGCCGGCATTCTGCTTGGGCCGTCTCTGCTCGGCGCAGTGGCACCAGGCGCCTACCAGTTCATTTTTCCCGCGTCGGTCCTGGCGCCCCTCGGGCTGCTGTCGCAACTTGGCATCGTGCTCTACATGTTCCTCGTTGGTGTCGAGCTCAACCCCGATGTGCTTCGAGGACACGTGCACTCGACCGTGGCCATCGCGATCGCGAGCATCGTGGTGCCCTTTGCGCTCGGGGCCTGGTTGGCGATGTCGCTCTATTCGCGCGTGTCCCCCGTGGGCGTTCCACTCACGCACTTTGCGCTCTTCCTCGGCGTGGCGATGTCCATCACGGCGTTTCCTGTGCTGGCGCGCATTCTTGCCGACCGAAAAATGAGCAAGACCATCCTCGGGGCGCTCGCGCTCGCCTGCGCCGCAGTGGCCGACGTCACGGCGTGGTGTCTTCTGGCGTTTGTCGTCGGCGTGGTGCAGAGCCAATCGGGCAGCGCGCTGTTTGTGTCGGCGACGACGATCGCGTTCATCGCTGTGTTGTTCATCGTCGTCCGGCCCATCGCAGTGAGAGTCGTACGCCGATGGGAGGATCGAGAGCCGGACAAAGGAGCTGTGGCGTTCGCGCTCATTGCGATGCTCGTGGCAGCCCTCATCACCGAAGTAATCGGCGTCCATGCCATCTTCGGCGCGTTCCTGATGGGCGTCGTCATCCCGCACGACAGCCGGTTGGCCAAGACGCTCGAGCTTCGCCTCGATAACCTCGTGACAATTCTGCTGCTCCCGGCCTTTTTTGCCTTTGCTGGCATTCGCACCGAAGTCGGGCTCTTGTCGAGCGGGCAAGCGTGGCTCACGTGCGCCGCGATCATTGCCGTGGCCACTGTGGGCAAGTTTGGCGGCACGCTGGTGGCGGCGCGCGCAACCGGTCTCGACTGGCGTCACGCAGCAGGGCTTGGCGTGCTGATGAACACACGCGGGTTGATGGAGTTGATCGTCCTGAACGTGGGTCTGGATCTGGGAGTAATCTCGTCCTTTCTGTTTACGATGATGGTACTGATGGCACTTGCGACGACTATGGCCACGACGCCGTTGCTGCTACTGGTGTTCGGTAAGGAGCAGTCGGAAGCAAGCCCCGCCCAGCCGGCACTGGGCAATGCGCAGTAGGCCCCATTTCCTGATGTTCGTTGGACGCTGCGAAATCATCGTACGTAGGCCGGGTCCTGGACTGTGGACCCGGCTGGCCAGGCGGGTCTACAACGCAAGACCCGCCCTACAGCTGCTCTGTGTGCTGGGCGCGATGTCGACGCCCCTTGTGGCCCAGGACTGGCCGCAGTTCCGCGGGGCCATGGCGGGTGTCGCCGCCGACCATCCCGATCTGCCCGACACGTGGAGCCCATCACAAAACGTCGTCTGGACGGCAGAGATACCTGGAATCGGTTGGAGCTCGCCGGTCGTGTGGGGTGATCACGTGTTTCTCACAACCGTGGTCAACACGACGCAGCAGGAGGCGCCCAAGCCGGGGTTCTATCTGGGCGACTGGCCCGCATCGAAGGCACCACACCGGTGGATGGCGTACGACATCGACTTCAACACGGGCAAGGTTCGTTGGGAGCGTGAGGTCACCTCCGCGCCGCCTGCGACCGCCAAGCACTTGAAGAACAGCTATGCCTCGGAAACAGCAGTGACCGACGGCGAGCGTGTGTACTTCTATTTCGGCAACGCTGGCTTGTTCACTTTTGATCTCAATGGCAAAGCCGTGTGGTCGAAGAAGATCGGGCCGTTCAAGACGCGAAACAATTGGGGCAGCGGCGCGTCACCTGTTCTGAATGGCGATCGCGTCTACATCGTGAACGACAACGACGAGCAGTCATTCCTTGCCGCGTACGACAAGCGAACGGGTGCGGAGATCTGGCGCGTCAATCGAGCCGAGGGCACCAACTGGACCACGCCGTTCGTCTGGGAGAACGAGCTGCGGACCGAGATCGTGACCGCCGGCTCCGACAAGGTGCGGTCCTACGACACGGCGGGGAAGCTCTTGTGGGAGCTGGGCGGAATGTCCACCATCAGCATTCCTACGCCCTTCGCCCGGCATGGGCTCCTCTACCTGAGCTCTGGATACATCGGTGATGCGCTGCGTCCTGCATACGCGATCCGGGCCGGAGCATCCGGTGACATTTCGCTCAAGCCAGGCGAGACGTCCAACACACACATCGTCTGGTCGTCTCCGACCGGCGCGCCGTACAATCCGACGCCGATCGTCCATGGCGACTACTACTACACGCTCTTCGATCGAGGATTCTTCACGAACCACGATGCCAGAACTGGCACGGAGGTCTACGGCCGCCAGCGCATAGCATCAGATGCCAGCGGTTTCACGGCCTCGCCCTGGGCCTACAACGGCAAGATCTTCGCGATGAGCGAGGATGGCGACACGTACGTCATCCAAGCTGGACCTGAATTCAAGGTGCTTGGCAAGAACTCGCTCAATGAGATGACACTTGCGACGCCGGCTGTATCCCGCGGGAGCCTCATCATCAGGACCGCCTCCAAGCTGTACAGAATCACCAAGAAGGTAAATTAAAGGCAACTCCCAACTCCCAACTCCCAACTCCCAAGTTTCAACTCCCAACTCCGAAAGTGGCCAACTCGCAAGAAGCATGACTCGACCGATCGTTCTGGCCTTCGTCGTTGTGCTGTCGATCGCCAAGGCGCACGCACAAGCTCCCCCGGCTCCGAGCGCGCGGCAGTTGTTCGACCAGACGTGCACTCAGTGTCATGGCAACCCGGAGGTGAGTCGCGCCTCCGACCCGTCCGTTCTCCGCCGAATGACGCCTGAGCGGATCTACGAGGTTTTGACGACAGGGACGATGAGTGTCCAGGCGCAAGACCTGAGCGATGGTGCGCGCCGCGCGATCGCCGAATACCTCGGCGATCGGAAACTGGGCGCCGGAGCCGTCGGCGACGCCAAGCTCATGTCGAATCGCTGCGAGGCGAGGCCGCCCATTCGCAGTCTCACCGCCGTGCCGGCTTGGAATGGCTGGGGTGTTGACCTGGCCAATACCCGATTTCAGCCCGCCCGAGCGGCGGCGCTCTCGGCAGACGACGTTCCAAAGCTCCGGCTCAAGTGGGCATTCGGCCTTCCTGGTGCCAGCGCTGTCTATGGCCAGCCGACGCTCGCCGCAGGTCGCGTCTTTGTCGGAGCGGATACCGGCTACGTCTACGCGCTCGACCAGGCCAGCGGGTGCGCGCATTGGTCGTTTCAAGCACAGGCCGGTGTTCGCAGTGCGGTCACTATTGGGACGGTCGTGGGTACCACACGCATTGCGGCGTACTTCGGAGACATGAAGGGGAACGTGTACGCCGTCGATGCGGCGAGCGGAGAGCAGATCTGGAGGGTGAGCGTCGATGCCCACGCGCTGACGCGCATTACGGCGGCTCCAGCGTTGCACGGCAATCGTCTGTACGTCTCCGTCGGATCGTTCGAAGAAGGCGCGGCCACGAGCGCACGCTATCCATGCTGCACGTTTCGCGGCAGCGTGGTTGCCCTGAGCACCGATACGGGACGTCAGATCTGGAAGACGTTCACCATTCCCGACGCTCCGACACCGACGAGAACGACACCAGCAGGCACGCAACAGTTCGGGCCATCCGGTGCCGGTGTCTGGGCCGCGCCGACGATCGATCCGCGGCGCAACGCGCTCTACGTCGGTACCGGCAACGCCTACTCGAAGCCGGTGGCGGCAACGACAGATGCGATCATGGCGTTCGACCTCGATACTGGCCGGGTCTTGTGGACGGCACAGGCACTCGCCGGCGACGCCTGGATCCCCGGATGCGCTCCCGGCTCATCGACAGGAAACTGTCCAGACGGCCTTGGGCCCGACTACGACTTCGGCGCGTCTCCCATCCTGACGACGCTGCCGAATGGACGCCGCGCTCTCATCTCGGTTCAGAAAAGCGGTCAGGTGTGGGCCCACGATCCGGACGAAGGCGGGCGCCTGTTGTGGAAGACGACGCACTCGGGTGCGCCTCCGAACGCGGAAGGCGAGATGGTATGGGGAGCCGCGGTCGATGGTCAGAAGGTGTACGTCGGATTGACCAGCGGCGGTGTGGCGGCACAAGCGTTGTCGAGCGGCAGGCTGGCATGGATGAGCGCCATCGCTCCGGCCACGGGGCGGCGCGGCGGCCACAGCGGTGCGGTTAGCGGCGTCCCAGGCGTCGTCTTCTCGGGAGGCTGGGACGGTGTCCTCCGAGCGCTTTCCACGGATACGGGCCGCGTGCTGTGGGAGTACGACACGCTGCGAGACTTCGAGACGGTCAACCGAGTGCCGGGGCGCGGAGGATCGATGGGCGCACCTGGGCCGACGATCGCGGGCGGGATGGTGTTCGTGGGCTCCGGCTACATCGGCGTGCGCAATGGCACGCCAGGGAATGTCCTGCTCGCGTTCGGCCTCGAGTGACTCGCGTAGGTCGGGTCTTGCTGTAGACCCGCCGTGCCCAGCGGCGCCCCGGCGCATTCGCTCCGCCCTCCCGGTCGGACGTCGTGGAAAAGCGAGCCGTCCGCCATGCCTTCCGCGACCTGCGCAGGTCCGTGACCTGCGCAGCCATCACGCTTCCGGCTCGCTTTACCCCTCACGCTGGTCACGACGCCGACAGGTCGGGCGTCGCGAACGCACCGGGGCCGCGGCTTAGATCGCTGGAACTGCGCCGGTGCAAAGCGCGTCAGACGTCGGCCGTCGATCGGCTGCGTCACCGAATCCTGCGCGGCGCGCCAGAACTGAACGTCATCGACGAGAAGTTCAGACTGAAGCTCTCGAAGCCGTCGACGAAATCCTGCCCGAGATTACCGAACAGAACGTCGATGCCGGCATTCATGCGGACGGGCAGGATCGATACGTCGTTTAACGTGACCGTGCTCGTTCCCACCTTCATGACAACGCGTGGCTGGATGTATGTGTCCCGTTGAATCGAGCCGCCCGCGCCCGCGCTCTCGCTGATCTGCGTCTTCCAGGAGTCAGCCTGCGCACGGAACAGCTCGTAGTACCGCACTGACAAATCGGTGCTCGACGCTCCGGTATCGAGGGTGAATAGGAGCGGCCGGCCTTCCACTTCACACTCGATCGCCGGCGTCAGCCCTCGCATGTACATCCGCACCCCTCGGCCGTTCGCTTCGGCCGCTTCTCCCGGCCAGAAACTCATCGCGCGTGAAGGTGACGACGCCGAGCGCCTTGAGGATCGGATATCCGAGAATCGCGTCGATCTGATACGCGTCCGGTCCACTGCCAATCCGAAGATTCTCGTCGTCGATGACGAGGAGCACGACATTCGTCAAAGCGGCGCCTCCCACTTGCATCGTCGGCAGCACTGCGGCTCGAACGGAGCTCTGGCGTCCCGTCAGGCCCGATCCGACGGAAGCAACTCCCGGCAGCGGCATCACGCCGAGCCGTTCGGCGAACGTCCGGGTGACCACCGACTGGTTCGCGCCCGTATCAAGAAGCCACGGCGCGCGCACGCCATTGACCATGAGCTCGGCGACACGCGAGCCGATCGGGTTGTTCGACGTCTTCAGCTTTACCGGGCCGTGCCACGAGATCGTTTGAGGGGGCGTTCCACTGAGAATGCGGGCGAGCGCCACGTCGTCAGCAGGAAAGTGTTCCAACTGATCGGCAAAGTGATCGGATAATTCGGCATACGCCCTCGCCGCATCGCCGTACTGGTTGTCAGCCCTGTAGGCGGTCGCGATCGCTTCCAGCGCCTTGGCGGCACGTTTGGGGTCCGACTCACGAAGATGCGGCAGCGTGCGATTGAGCTGGGCGACCGCATCGCCGAATCGACCAGAGCGGGCGGCGAGCATGCCGCTAAAGTAGTCCCGTTCGGGACTATCGGGCATCCTCTGAATGTGAGTCTCGAGGGCCCGAAGTTGATAGTCCTGAAGATCCGTGTCCGCCATCGTGGCGGCCGCTGTGCTGACATTCTCAGCCCCGGGCGGCGCAGGCGTCGCACAGGCCACACACAGCGAGGCAATCAGCACGTAGCCGTGACGGAAACGGGGGAAGGCGCGCGCCGGCGTCGTGCCACTGTGCCGAACGAGAGGAAGCATTACGCCGTTGGTGATTACCATCCTTCACCCCTTCGGAGTGCACGAGTTACGACCAGCGCATCGGTAGAGCAAAGGCCACCGTCGCGTCCGCGTGGGAGTATGGTCGCGGCTCTTCGTAAATCATCCTTTGTTCCGTCACTCGCTCACGCGGCCTTTCTCTCGGAGGCATCGACCAGCCGATAATATCAATGCGCCGAGAAGGCCTCGCTAGACAAGGGAGTCCAGACGCCTTCGACGGGCACCCGGGCCACGGCTGACGCCACTGAAGGCGGATAAGATTCCTAGCGTTCATCGAGTCTAGGGTGACCAACTTGCGTTTCGCAATCGCCTTTCTGTTCCTGCTCTTCGCTTCTGCGGCGGCTGCGGCGCCGTGCGTCGACGACACGGCTGCGTGCCAGCAGTGGGTGAGCCTCGGCACGCATGGCGGACGTTCGCTCGTCTATCGCACGTTCCCTCTTGACGTGCGCAACACGACCATCACGCGGGCGCTCGTCATGGTGCACGGCGGGAACGCTGGCGCGGCGGGGCACTTTCGCGTGGCTGTGGAAGCCGCACGCCTCGCCGGCGCGCTTGACGACATCATCATCCTGGCGCCGCGTATCCCGTCGAATGATGCCTACGTGTGCCTCGATGAGTTGGCCGAGAGCGAAATCAACTGGGGGTGTCAGGCCAACAACGGTTGGCCAGCCGGCGGAACCGCCCACGGTGACGCGCAACTGACGTCCTACGACCTGGCCGATGAGCTCCTTCGGAAGCTTGCCAGCCGAAACACCTTTCCAAACCTTCGGTCGATCATCGTAGCCGGCCATTCCGCAGGTGGGCAGTACGTCACGCGCTACGCGATGACGAACCAGGTTCACGAAGGCCTCGGCGTTCGGGTCACCTACGTTGTTGCCAACCCTGCTCACTACGCATACCCCGACGCAGGCCGTGTGAGTGAATCGGGGGCAGAGACGCCGGCCGACGAGCTGCGCCAAGGGTGCCGGATCTATGATGACTGGCCGTACGGGCTTCGAGACCGACAGGGATACGCCGCGCGTCTCAGCGAAGACCAACTGCGCCGGCAGCTCGTCACACGTCCGGTCACGTATTTACTGGGGGCAGAGGACACGACCACCGCTGCCCTCGACACGGCATGCCCGGCGATGGCACAGGGCCCGAATCGCCTCACCCGTGGGCAGGCTTTTGCGCGATACGTGAATGAGAAGTTCAAGGCGGGCCACGCCGTGATCGTCGTTCCAGGCTGCGGCCACAACCCTCGCTGTATGTTTACCGCGAGGCCAGCGCTTGGGATTCTTTTCGGCTCAGGGCTCAGGGCTCAGGCCGCCATAAGTCCTGAGCCATAAGTCCTGAGCCTCCCGACTACCGGCCAGCCGTCGTCTTCAGCTCCGCGTAGATCGCACTGACGAACGTTTCGCCCGTCCACTCACGCGTCGAATACAGACCGTCGTAATCAAGTGTCGGTTGCAGCGCCTTGATCTCGGCGAGTGTCATTCTTTGCTCGATACCAAGCTTGACGCGATCGCGGATGATCGTGGTCATGTCTCGATATTCCACGACGTCGGCTTCATTCAGAATGCGGCCGTGCCCGGGCACGATGCGGGTGCCGCCCTGCTGATTGAAGCGCGGCACGGCAAGGTCGATGACGTCGTTGAGCGCGTTGAGCAGGCCCTGAATGGTTCCTCCCCGCTTCGCATCGAACGATGGATACGCGTCTGTATTGATGATGTCCCCTGCGGCGATGACGTCCGAGTGCCGGAAGAAGACCATGACGTCTCCGTCGGTGTGCGCAGCCGGCGTATGCAACAGCTCGATTGACTCGTCATTGAACCAGAACGTCTTCTTCAGCGTGAAAAACGTGTTCGTCGGCCAGAGCGCGAATGCCACTGGAGGTTTCTCACCAGTCGGCGCGCTCATTCGGTTCAGCACATTCTCGTGGGCGAAGACGATAGCGCCATCCGGCCGCAGCTCCTGAGGGTTGTTGCCACCGCCGCCGGCTGGAGGTGCGCCGGATCCCGGTCCAGCCAGATTGTTGCCTGCCCGCGTCGGATTCTCGCCGGCGGTCGAGATCTTCTCGTTCCCACCATAGTGATCTGGATCGCCGCTCGTGTTGACGACGTAGTTGATCGGACCCTTTGACAGCACGCGGATCGCCTGGAGGGCCCGATCGCTGATGTCCGCCGTGGCGGTGTCCACGACGAGCACGCCTTCGCTACCCGTCTGCACAACGAGATTGCTGGGGCCACCAGCAATCAGATAGACGTTACCGAGAACCGGTAACACGTCCAGGTTGACGCCGGGAGGCATCGCCACCTTGTGAGCGCTTGGCTGCGGCTGTTCCTGGCTGCGAGCCTCGATCATCTGCTCGGCTCGGTTCAGTCCTTGCTGCGCGACGGTCCCTTCCGGGAGTGCCAGCAGACACATCACCAGCGCTGCGGTAATACCAATACTCGAGGTGAGACGAGTGTTGAGCATGACGTAGGGCTGCTAGCGGCTGTTGGATGCCGCAGGCTTCGTAGGGGCCTCACGCATCAGACGATTGATCGTCTCCGAGTACTCCGGGTACAGCGTGTCTTTCCCCCCTCGGGTCACCTCGAAGGGCAGTGCAAAACGATCCGCGAACTCCGTGTGCCGGGTACCGATGGGCCAGCTCGGTACCCATCCACGCGGTTTGTCGCCGAGCTCGTCGACGGTTTCGAAGGGAATCGCCGGGCCGGTGTGTTGACCGTCGCGAATCTCGAAGTTGTTGGTGCGCACCAGTGGCTCTTCCAGATACACCGGGTCATCGATGACGGTGGCCTGCATCATTCGATCACCGTGTCGGATGAAGAACTCGGTCATCACGCCCTTGTAGCTACTCGGCACGCCGTTGCGGTTGATGAAAGACGTCTTCATGTGGGTCGTCGTCACCTTCAGCGAGTTGCCGACCCACTCGCCCGTAGAAAACCCGCCCCAGGTGTGTTCGGCGTACGGCGACGGATGAGGCCGCCCGTCCATCCAGATCGTCCGGTCAGCTCGTCCGAACATGCCGGCGATCGTGTAGGCGACGAGCTGGCCACTGACGGGGTCCACGATCTTGGAGATCCGAACGTCCGGTCGCGGGCCGCGCATCGAGTACTGCGCCGGATGTGGCTTGGTCTGCTGTTCCGGCTGGGAAAGGATCGACGCGTCCCAGGTGTCAGCTTTCCGGCGTGCCGCCGCATTGATCGGCATCCCCGTGTAGTCGCCGAGCTCGGCGCCAGGACCCCGGTGTGGCTGGTCCTCGTCGTTGTTGCGGCCCCACTCGCCGGAAATATCGACTTGCGCAAACGCTGGTGTGGCGAGAAGCGTTACCGCCAGGAACCATGTCACCGCACGCATCATTCCCCTCCGCGGCTTAGTGCCATGACCGAGGCAACGGCTGGTCAGGTGGCAGGACTATACAAACACAGAACTATCCAAAGCAATAAATCACGCCGTCGGTGGAGGCAATCACGACCCGGCCGGCGACGATGGCGGGGGATGACGTGATACCCGAGCCAGCATCGAACTCCCAGAGCTTCGAGCCGCTTGCCGTGTCGAGCACGTAGAAGCGGCCGTCACTCGATCCGATGTACACGCGACCACCGGCGACGGCGGGGGAGGAATCGATGCGCGCGCGAGTCTCGAACGTCCAGGCTTTCTTTCCCGATGCGGCATCGATGGCGTGGATGATCTTGTCGCGACCACCGAGGATCACGCGCCCACGATCGATTGTCGCCGACGAATAGAAGGGAAATTGCCGCTCGGGATTTCGGTAACGCCACAGCACCTTCCGAGCCTTCAGGTCCAGCGCGAGCACTTCGTAATCGAACGTACCGACGTAGGCGCGATCCCCGTCGACGAGCGGCGAAGCCCCCGTGTACGACCCGGTTTGAATTTCGTAGACTTGTTTCCCGTCGCTCACGCGAATGGCCCGAAACATACCGTCGCAACCCGCGATGAACAACACGTCGCCGACGACGGCTGGAGTAGCGTGTAGCTGGCCCTTGGTTTGAAACTTCCAGCGCAACGCTCCTGTTTTTGCGTCGAGCGCGTAGAGATTCGTGTCGTAGGAGCCAATGATCACGAGGCCGCCCGCGACCACAGGGGAGGCCTTAACCTCGGTACCGGTCTTGAAGGTCCACAGCTTCGTGCCGTCTGCAGCATTGACCGCGTGGATCACGCCTTCGAGGTCACCGAAGTACACCGCGCCTTGGGCCACGGCCGGAGAAGACTCGCTTCCAAGATTTCCCGAGGAGTAATTCCACTTCAGTTTGCCTGTGACGAAATCGACGGCAAGAAGGTCGCCGTTGCCGAGTCCGACGTACACCGCGCCGTTCGCCACGGCTGGTGATGAGTCGATCATGTCGCCGCTCTGGTACGTCCAGAGCAGTCTGAGCGATGACGGTGGCGCAGCGGTCGCAATGCCAGTCAGGCGCGGGTTGCCGCGGAACTGAGGCCAATCGGCGGTCGTCGTCCCCGTCGTCGTGCTCTGCGCCGCAAGCGACACCGACGCGAGAACGAAAAGGACAACGCTAACCATCGATGAATGATGATCGATGATCGATGATTGATTGTGAATCATCGGGGTATCGATGGGAAAATCAATCATGCGTTCATCGATCATCGATCATCGATGAACGTCTCATTTGATCGCCAGTGAGAAGAGCTGATTGCGATTGTTGATGATGAGCGCGCCATGGGCCGGCACCACGGTCCCGTACACGGCGCTTCCCATGTTGATTTCGGCCAGCACCTTCTTCTCCTTGCCCTGCTGCATGACGACGATGTCGCCATCCTCATCGCCAAGATAGACCTTCCCGTCGACCACGAAAGGTGAACCCCACACGGCGGCGAAGACATCATGCGTCCAGTACAACTGGCCCGTTTTTGCGTCGAGACAGTGCAAGAAGCCACTGAAGTCCGAGACATAAACCAGGCCGTCGGCAACGGCGGCCGTTGAGATCGAGCGGCGAATCTTGTCGAACTGCCAAACGAGGCCGGTCTTCGTGATGTCGCCACGCTTGGTGGCGTCGATCGCGTAGAAGTGGCCCACGCCCTCACCGTGCTCGGGGTCCTGACCGTTGCCGATGTAGACGCGATCCTCGAAGATGACGGGTGTGGCAATCAGCTCGTTGCGCGTGCGCGGCCACGTGGAATCCTTCGGGTTGGTGTCGAATTCCCAGAGCTTCTTGCCCGTGGTTGGCTCGTAGCTTCGAACCCACCCGTCGCCTTGCGCCGAAACGACCTGATCGACGCCGCCGATACGACCGACCGCAGGCGTCGACCATTGCCCGTGGAGGATGCGGTCTTCAACCGAGTTGTCTTCCCACGCCAGCGCCCCTGTGTCTTTGTTGAGGGCAATGATCGCCGGTGCCTTGGGCGAGGGAATGTGCACGTGGCTTTCGTCTTGGCCGTTCGACGTGCTGACAAAAATCAGGTTGCCGAGGACGACCGGGGAGGAATTCGACATGTTGTGCGGATACGACCCCACCTGGTCCATCATGTCGAACGACCACACTACGTCAGCGTCCGTCTGGCTCGTGAGCTTCTCGTCCTTCACGCCGTCGTTCTCGTTGTCGCGGAAGCCCTGTATGTCGAGGCAGAAGACCACGCCACGGTTGCTCGTGTAGTAGAGGCGGTCACCGATCACGAGCGGCGACGAGGCCACGCCCTGGAAAGGCCAGTCGTTGGCGCGCCCCGATTCGAGCTTCACATGGGTTTGCTGCCAGAGGAACTCTCCGTCCGACTCGCGGAAGGCCATCAGCACACCGCGATCGCCGCCTTGCTTCGGATCGCGCGCGAGCTCGTTGTTCGTGCCGACGAAAACCATGCCTCCGGCGACGACGGGATTGCCGTAACTCTGTGAGCCGAGTTCGGCAACCCATTTGACGTTCTTCTTTGTCTTGACGTCCCAGTCGCTCGGCAGCCCCTTCATCTGCGACACCATGTTGCGGTCTGGTGTGCCGCCCCACATGGGCCAGTCGCCGGTCGCTGGATCCGACGCGGTGAGTGTCACGGAACCGACAAGCGCCACGCCGACCAACATCGTCGCAGCGATTCGTCGGGGAAGGATAGCGCTACGAACCAGCTGAATCATTACCATCGTCGACTCCCTACCGCCTGGGCGCTAACAGCTAGTTCGCCGTCATTTTGAAGTTATCGAGATACGCGCCGAACTGTGCGTCGATGAACAGGCCTGGCGCGCCCTGACGGTTCCCGGCTGGATCCACTTTTTCGATTGTCCACGCGGCTGGCTCCGCCTCGCCTACAGGCCACGCCTTTCCCTGCGCGCGGACGCTGCCGTTCGGCAGGTTCTCGACGCGCAGCTTGAGGCGGTACCAGGTGTCGGCTTTCCACACGAACGGGACCGTCGCCGTTCTCGCAGTCTCGGGTTCCCACGGCTCGATCTTCAGCTGTTGTGAGGTTCCATACAGCACGAGCGAGTACCGCTGAGCTGTGATCCCTACGTCACCCATCTGGCGTCGACGTGTCGTGGCGCGGACGTCGGCTTCGAACGAATAGTTTGACCAGTCGGTCGGACCGATGAACGCGCGGACTCGTTTGAAAATCGTCTCGTCGGGCGCCTTCTGCAGAACCTTCTGCCCGTCGAGCGTCGTCACCGCGATCTTCCCGGCGACCGCGTTGACCCAGCCGGCCGGAACCGCGCCGTCTGCGTACGTCTCGAACGTTTCGTTCCACGGAAGAGGCCGCACGATACGCGCACGTGCCTGGCCCGTCAGCCCGCCAATCGTCGCTTTGATGAGCCCCGCCTGTTCCACCGGATCGCTGGCGACAGTGAACGCGCCGTCTGACATCGTTCCCTTCAAGCCCTCGAGCGCCCAGGTTGCCTTCTCTTCGCGAAGGAACCGTCCTTTGTCGTCGAACAGCTTGGCGCGCAGCTTGACCGTTTGGCCGGGCGCGAGCACGAGCTCGGTTGGCGCGACCTGTACAACGGTCGGTGCACCTGTGCCGGTCTCGGCCGGAGCGTTCACGGCGAAGCCGGTGACCGGCCGCGCTTGTCGTGGGCCGATCGCGTAGACCGCGTCGCTCGAAACGAAGAAGATGCGCCCTCGCGACACAGCCGCGCCGGCGAGGATTTGCTCTGGCGTTCCCTCGGAGCCACAGCAGCTCTTGACGCTGTTCTTGAGCTCGACTGAGCTGAGGATCTCCGCGCGCTCTGCGCTCGGCCGGATAATGAGGAACTTTCCATTGTCGTTGCCCACGTAGATCTTGCCGTCGGCCAGCACGGGGGGCGCCTTCTGCGCCGTGCCGAGTGCGAGGGACCACAGCTCCTTGCCCGTGGCGATATCAAAGGCCATGAGATTCGAGCTGCCGTCGATCTGATACACGCGCGTCCCGTCCAACAGGGGGGACGAAAAAGCGAACTCCGTCCCCTTCACCGCCCATTTGGTCGTCTTGATGTCGCCGGTCTGCGAGCCGTCGATCGCGGCGATCAAGCCAAGCTCGTTCACATCGAGGTTCTCGTCGCCGTGCGACACGATGACAGTGTTGTCTTTCACGACCACGCCGGTATTGATCGCGCGCTTTGCGGCGACGAAGCTCCACACCTTCTCGCCGGTTTGGGGCTTGATGGCATGGATTCCACCGTCACCCAGGCCGGCGATGAGGAGTCGCATACCGTTGATGGTCGCGATCGTTGGCAGGGCATAAGCCGTGTCGTACGGCCGACCGCCGGGATTGGCGACGTAGATCACGTCTCCGGTGCGCTTGTCGAGACCCATCAAACGGTGGGAGCGGTTCGCGTTGGTCCCCCAATTCGACACGGCCGCGCTGACGACCACCAGGTCGCCGTCGACGAGCGGCGACATCGTGCGGCCACCGTGTGTCGTGAAGGCGGCCCACTCTTCGCCGAAGGACCGTCGCCACAGAAGCTTGCCATCACGGCTCAGCGCAATGGCCTCGGCGCCGCCGCTCAAGGCGTAGATGTTGCCCGTTTCAGGGTCGACCGCCGGCGATGCCCAGCCCACCCTATGCGCCGGCACGTCGCTTTGGAAGATGTTGAAGCGGTACTCCCAGACAACTTTGCCGCTGTCGGCGTCGAGCGCCATCACGCGCTCCTGCAGGTCGGCTCCGCGACCCGAGGGGTTCTGAACGTAGACACGGTTGCCCATGACCACGGGAGCCGAGCGGCCGCCATACGGCACGCGCCAGAGCATGCCTTCGCCTCCGAGCGCCCACTTTTCAATGAGCCCCGTTTCGGGTGACACCCCGTCACGGTTGGGGCCTCGTGCCTCAGGCCAATCGCCGAGCGCTACCTTACGGGGGCCCTGAGCAGAGAGGGGCAGCGCGAGACCGAACGCCACCGCGATCAGAAGGCACCACTTCTTCATGGATAGTTCCTCACAGGCAAGTCCAGATCATAGCCTGGACTCGTCGGCTCGTAGCTGCTGGCTGGTAGCCGTCCCGGTTCGATAGTCTCCGCCTCCGACCCAGGTAATAATAGGCGGTCATGTCGATGAACCTTCATATCGCGCTTTTATTCTCCTTTCTTCTGATTTCGATCCCAACGGACGCTCGCGCCCAGGCGCAGTCGCCTCCGACGATTCAGCTGCCGACGGTGATCGTGACCGCCCAGAAGGAACCTACTGACGCACTCACGCTGCCCGTCAGCGTGACGGCCATCACAAAGGACATGCTGGCCGGTGCCGGTGCGATCACCGTCAACGATGCTGGGATGTACGCGCCCAATACGTATTTCTCGGAGTTCACCGCGCGCAAGCTGAGCAACGCTCGTTTTCGCGGGATCGGGTCAAGCCCGGCAAATCCGGGCATCACGACTTACTTCGACGGTGTCCCACAGCTCAATGCCAATACGTCCAATATCGACCTCATCGATGTCGAACAAGTGGAGTTCGTGCGAGGCTCACAGAGCGCCCTGTTCGGGCGCAACGTTCTCGGAGGTCTGGTGAACGTGATGTCGGCCCGCCCATCGTTGTCCGACTGGACGGGGAGCCTCTCGGTGCCGTTCGGCAACGCTAGTGCACGAGACCTTCGAGCCAGCGCATCCGGCCCGCTGGTCTCGGGCAAATTGGGCGCCAGCGTGTCCTTGGGCTACGGGCAGCGCGATGGCTTCACGATCAACGACATAAGCGGCAACGACATCGATCACCGTTCGGCATTCTCTGCAAAGGGGCAGCTTCTCTGGACGCCTGCGGCGAACTGGGAGGCGCGAGTCATCATGAACGGCGAGCGTGCCCGTGATGGGGACTACGCCCTGCAGGACCTCGCGGCATTGCGCAGTAACCCGTTTCACGCCGCGCGTGACTTCGAAGGGCACACGCACCGAGACATCTTCGCGACGACAGTTTTGGCCCGTCGAGAAGGCGCGCGCCTCGCGCTGTCCACGACGACCGGCTTCACGCGGTGGAGCACCGACGACGCGACGGATCTTGACTACACGCCGCTTCCGCTTCTGACCCGCAACAACGCTGAGAAGGCGTTCCAGTTCACGCAGGAAGTGCGGGTGGCTTCAGCGGCGAACGCACTCGTCCGGCTGTCTGACCAGGTGGCACTCAAGTGGCAGGCGGGCTTCTTTCTCTTTACGCAGAACTACGAACAGGACGCCGTAAACAGCTATGCGCCCTTCCTGCTGTCGCCGTTTCTTGGATTTCCCGTGAGCCAGACGTCGCCGCAGTCGGCTCTCGACGACGTCGGCGTGGGCATCTACGGTCAAGGCACCACCACGTTCCACGAGCGGCTGGACGTCACGGTGGGAGCGCGGGTTGACCGTGAACACAAAGAGGGGACGCTCAATTCGTTCTTCACCCCCGCGCTGCCGTTTTTCGGCCCACCCAACCTGGTCACCGCCGACAAGGACTATTCGAACGTGTCGCCGCAGGTATCGGTCGCGTTCCGGCCCGACACCACATCCACCGTCTATGGGTCGTTCTCAGGAGGCTTCAAAGCGGGCGGCTTCAATCCAGCCTCGCCGGTCGGCAGCGAGGCGTTCGACGAAGAGCACACCTGGCATACCGAAGGCGGCGTGAAGAAGGCCCTCGCCAGCGGGCGTGTGGTCGCAACCGCAGCGGTGTTCAACATCGATTGGCAGGACCTGCAGCTCAATCTTCCGAATCCTCTAGTGCCTGGCCAGTTCTTCATCGCCAATGTGGGTGGCGCGTCGAGCCGCGGCGTGGAGCTCGAGCTGAACGCGCGCGTCCATCAAGCGGTTGACGTGTTCGGATCGCTCGGCTATACCCGCGCGCGCTTCGACTCTGACAGCGTCTCGAACGGCGTCAACGTCGGCGGGAACAAATTGCCGAACGCTCCGGAGGCGTCGGCCACGCTTGGTTCGCAGTTGCGCCATCCGATTCAGGGCGGAACCGAGCTGTACGGTCGTGCCGAAGTTGTCTTCTACGGTGCGTTCAAGTACGACGATGCCAACCTGGCCGGACAAGAAGCGTACTCGCTCGCGAATTTCCGTGCGGGTGCTCGTGGAAAGTTGTTGTTTGCCGAAGCCTGGGTGCGCAATGCGTTCGACACCCGATACATCCCGGTGGCATTCGCCTACGCGCAGCTTGCGCCGTCGGGGTTCATTGGGGAGATGGGCAGGCCACGGACGTTCGGTGTCAGTGCGGGAGTGACGTTCTAAGAGCGGCTTAAGGCTCAAGGCTCAGGCTTAAGCCCCTGAGCCCTGAGCCCTGAGCCCGCGATCAGCTCACGGTCCACAGCGTCAGCGAGGACACGTCCTTCACAAGGATCCGATTCCCTGAGATCGTCGGCTGCGTCCACGTTTCGCTGTCGGCCACTTTGTAGCGTTTCAGCGGTTCGAACGCGACCGCGCTGCTGCGCACGACCACAAGCTCGCCGTCATCCTCGAGGCTGAACATCGTGTTGCCGGCTCTCAAGATGGCGGCGTTGCCGGCCTGACGGCCTTCGCTCGTCCAGAGCGTCTTCCCGGTCTTCACGTCTAGGGCGAAGTACTGCCCCATGTTGCGGTTTGCCAGCCCGAAGAGCACGTCGCCCACGACGACCGGGTTGCTCATCCGCATGGGGACGTCTGCGTTTTCCCAGAGGTTGTCCGTCGTCCACTGATTGTTCCGGCGCGCCACCGCGAATGCCAGCGTGGGGCCGGGGCCAGACACGATGACCGACTGCCCGACGACGAACGGCGTCATCGAGTTCGTGAAGTTCGGGCTCACGTAGGGACGCTCCCACAGAAGCGCACCCGTGGCCACGTCGACGCCGACGATCTTGCCTTGCGTGATGGTAACAACCTGCCGCGTGCCGCCGAGGTCTGCCACGACCGGTGAACCATAGCCTGGGCCATCTCCCTCCCAGGTCCAGCGTACGGCACCCGTGTTGGCGTCGAAGGCAGTGAGGGCACCCTTCATATGCCCACCCACGTGGAAGATGACCAGGCCACGATCGACGATCGGCGAGAAGGAATGACTGGTGTACATCGGCACCAGGTCAGAGCCTGGCTTCTGCCAGAGCTGTTTTCCAGACGCTGCGTCGAACGCCGTGACGATGCCGGTCATGCCGATACTGTAGAGCCGCCCATTGGCAAAGACCGGCGTCGATTTTGGTCCTGCTCCATGTCGCGCCGCCGCCGAATGCATCGTAAAGGGGGCCGGATAACCCGTCTGCCACAGAGTCTTTCCTGTCTCTGCGTCGAGCGCCTGCATGGTCTCGTTCTCGCCGAGGCGCGCGAACATGTACACCCTGTTTCCAACGAGGAGCGGCGTGGCATATCCGGTGCCGACCTCAACCTTCCACCGGCGTGTGAGCTGTTCCGGCCAGGCTCGCGGCTCCGCAAATGTGACGACGCCGTCACGGTTCAGCCCGCGCCACTGTGTCAGGTCAGCACTTTGCCCTGCCAGCGCTGCGCTGAGCGCCAGCACACCGATGAGAAGGAAACCTGGCTTAGTTTTCCGTGCGAAGGTCAAAACTGAACCCGGTTTCGTTTCTGCTGGAAGCTTGACGGTCATGATGCCTCTCTTGAACGGTTGAAATATGTCGGTTCTCAGGTGCTCGGGTTCTCAGGTGCTCGGGTTCGGGTTCATGGGTTCACGGGTTCACTTGGTTCATCGGTTCGTGAGGTCACCGAGAACCCGAACCCCAGCACCTGAGAACCCAAGCACCTGAGAACCCGAGAACCCGAGAACCGGAACCTGTGCACCCGAGCACCCGAGCACCCGAGAACCCAAGAACCGTGGTACCCGTGCACCGCGTTATCCTACACCTGTCGCCGCGGAGGCTTCACCTATGGTCGCGCGCACTCTTATTCCCACGTTCGTTTTTGTGACCGTCATGTCAATCGCCACTGGAGGCCAACAGCCGCCCACCGACTGGCCGCAGTGGCGCGGCCCCGAGCGAACCGGTATCTCTCGCGAGACGGGCCTCGTGAAGCAATGGCCCGCATCTGGCCCGCCACTGCAATGGTCGGCCACAGGGCTCGGTGCGGGCTTCGGGTCTCTGGCCGTGAAGGGCGACCGGATCTTCCTACAAGGACTAAGAGGGCGCGAGAGCGTCGTCACGAGCCTCAACCAGGCAGACGGTAAGGCGGTGTGGACCCGCGCCATCGGGCCGGCGCGCGACAACGATCGCGGATCCGGGCCACGCAGTACGCCGACACTCGATGGCGATCGGGTGTTCGTCCTGACCGAAAACGGCGACTTGGCGTCGCTCCGCGCGCAGGACGGGACCATAGTGTGGCAACGAAATATCCTTCGCGACTTCGCCGCGTCCAATATTTCTTGGCTCATCAGCGAATCGCCGCTCATAGATGGCGGCAATGTCATCGTGACGCCGGGAGGCCGCAACGCGGGCATGGTCGCGCTCGACAAGACGACCGGCAAGACCGTGTGGGTCGCCAGGGAGCTCAGCGATGAAGCCGGTTACGCGTCACCGATTGCCGTTGACGTCCAGGGAGTGCGGACCGTGATGACGCTGACCGCGCAAGCCGGTGTCGGTGTGCGCGCGTCGGACGGCAAGCTGATGTGGCGCAACCGCTCCGCATCCAACAGCACCGCGAATGCGGCCACGCCTGCCTTCTACGACAACAAGGTGTTCTACACGTCCAGCTACGGGACTGGTGGTGCCCTTCTATCGCTCTCGGCTCAGGGCGGTGAAGTCCGCGCGCAAGAGGTCTACTTCACCCGAGACATGCAGAATCACCACGGCGGCGTCGTTGTCATCGGCGGCTACCTGTATGGATTCCACAACTCGATCCTGGCAGCCATGGAGCTCGCAACAGGCAAGACGCTGTGGCGGAATCGCAGTGTCGGCAAAGGTGCGCTGACCTACGCCGACGGTCGTTTCTACATCCTGAGCGAGGACAACGTGATGGGTCTGGCCGAGGCAACCCCAACCGGCTATCGGGAGACGGGCCGGTTTCAGATTGCCGACCAGGGCTGGCCCTCATGGGCCCACCCGGTCGTGAGCGGTGGACGCTTATACCTCCGCAATCAAGGCACCGTCGCGTCGTACGACATCCGAGCGAAGTAGGTAGGTAGTAGCCCTGACTCGATCCCCGATCCCCGATCCCCGATCCCCGATCCCCGATCCCCGATCCCCGATCCCCGATCCCCGATCCCCGATCTATACTCCACCCATTACACTGCCATTGCACTCTCCGAGAGGTTCTATGAAGGTCCACCGAGTCGTGGCGTTTGCGATTCTTTGTGTCGGGTTCGTCGTTGGTCCGGCATCAGCACAGATTGATTTCTCGGGCGAGTGGGCGCCGCGTTTTTGGGAAGACCAGCCCGAACGCGTGCCCGGGCCCGAACTGGGCGACTTCCTCGGTATTCCAATCAGTGAGGCCGCTCGACTTCGCGCGGAATCATGGGATGCGTCGATTCAAACGCTGCCAGAGTGGCAGTGCCGCCCACATTCCGCCGACTACATCTGGCGCGGACCGTCGAACCTCAGCATCCGCAAGGAAGTAGACCCGGTCTCTCGCGAGATTGTCGCGTTTCACGCGGAGTGGCTGCGTTCCGTGGATCGGCCAATTTACCTGGATGGCCGTCCGCATCCACCTGCGGATGCCCTGCACACCTGGGGAGGGTTTTCAACCGCGAAATGGGACGGCGACATCCTGACGGTGACCGTCACCCACCTCAAGGAAGGCTACCTGCGTCGCAATGGTTTGCCGCGAAGCGATCGGGCCACCTTGACCGAACACTGGATCCGCAACGGTGATTTTCTGACGGTCGCAACGATCGTCACGGACCCTGTGTACCTCACCGAGCCGTTCATTCGTTCTACCGACTACGAGCTCAACGTCGGCCAGCAAGTCCCGCCGTACCCCTGCGGCGTCGTTCAAGAGATCGATCGCGCGAAGGGGCAGATCCCGCACTACTTGCCGGGCACCAACCCTTACATGACCGAGTTTGCGATCCGGCATAGCTTGCCGATCGAGGCCACGCGCGGGGGCGCAGAGACGATGTATCCCGACTTCTTGGAGAAGATGAAGACCCTGCAACCGGCGCGTGCACCGCAGCCGGCACCCGCCCCCGCTAAGGCACAACGATGAGCAGTTCCAAGGGTCTTGTCGCAGCGGCCGTCTTGATCGCGTCCGTCAGCCTGCAGGGTCAGGCTCCCGAGATACGTATCCTGCCGGTGCGCGGCAACATCTACATGCTGCAAGGAGCGGGGGGCAACATCACGGTCTCGGTCGGGAGAGACGGCGTCCTGCTGGTTGACAGCGGCCTTGCGACGATGACAGAACAGGTATTGGCCGCCATCCGTCAGCTTCAGCAGCAGCTTGATCTTCGTGAGCCGCTGCCCACTGGTGGTGCCGAAACCCGCTCGAGCGTGGCCACTCGTAACATCGAGGCTCCGCCGAAGCCCATTCGTTACATCATCAACACCCAGGTCGATCGCGATCACGTCGGCGGCAACGAAAAGCTGCGGGCTGCCGGTCGGACGTTTACGGGCGGCAATGTCGCCGGGAATATTTCCGACGCAGGGGAAGGCGCGGCGATCCTGGCCCACGAGAACGTGCTCGTGCGGTTGTCGACGCCGCCCGCTGGAGAACAGCCCGCACCCTCCGACGCGCAGCCAACAGACACCTACTACACGGACACGATGAAGTTGAGTCACTTTTTCAACGGTGAAGGGATTCAGCTCATTCACCAGCCGTCTGCGCACAGCGACGGCGACAGCCTCGTGTACTTTCGTGGTTCGGATGTGATTGCGGCCGGCGATCTCTTTCTCACCACGACATATCCAATCATCGACCGGGCTCGCGGCGGGACGATCGACGGCGTCGTGGACGGTCTGAACCGCATCCTCGATCTGTCGATCGCGGAATTCCGTACCGAAGGCGGCACGCTCGTGATTCCCGGTCACGGACGACTCAGCGATTCCGCGGACGTCGCGTACTACAGGGACATGGTCACGATCATCCGCGATCGCATTCGGGCCATGGTCCGTCAGCGAATGACGCTCGAGCAGGTCAAGGCCGCGAAACCGACTGCCGACTATGAGCCGCGGTACGGCGCCACGACCGGTCCCTGGACAACCGACATGTTCATCGAGGCGGTGTACTCGTCACTCGCCGCGACTGAAAAGGTCCCTGTGTCGCCGACGCCGCGTCGCGCCCCTGTCAGGACCAAGTGATGCGTCTCATTTCCCTTGCGGCACTGCTCCTGTCGCTCTCCGCGGCTCTGGTAGCCGGTCAAGCTCAGGGTCGTCAGGGTGGCCCACCTGCGGCCAAGTTGGCGGCTCCCGTGGATCTGACCGGCACGTGGGTCTCGGTTGTGACGGAAGACTGGCGCTGGCGCATGCGTGTGCCGCCAAAGGGCGACTACGCGAGCCTGCCGCTGACCGATGCGGCGATCAAGGTTGCTGACAGTTGGGACCCGGCTCGGGATGTCGCGGCCGGCGAGCAGTGCCGCGGATACGGCGCGGCTGCCATCATGCGCGTGCCCGGCCGCGTGCGAATTGGTTGGGAGAATGACACGACGCTCAAGGTTGAAACCGAGGCAGGGACGCAGACACGTCTCTTCGCGTTCGGTGCATCCGCCCAATCCGGCGCACCGAGCTGGCAGGGTACCTCGGTTGCCAACTGGCAGGTTGCTGGTGGCGGGGGAGGACGTCGCGGCGGCGGGGCCCCACCGCGAGGTGGATCACTGCGCGTAATAACGACGAACTTGCGGCCCGGGTATTTGCGCCGGAACGGGGTGCCCTACAGCGCCAACGCCCGGGTCACCGAGTACTACAACCGAGTCAACGAGCCGACCGGCGACTCCTGGCTCATCATCACGACGATCGTCGAGGATCCCGTGTACCTCGATGCCCGCTTCGCCACGAGCACACACTTCAAGAAGGCGCCCGACGGCTCGACGTGGAGTCCAAGAGCGTGCGAATAAATCATCGATGAACGATGAACGATGAACGAATGATCTGATTCAAATCATCGTTCATCGCTCATTCGTTCATCGATGATTTACTTCTTGTCCGCGATGGTCACGACCGCTTCGCCGCGCCAGAAGCCCCACCCGACGAGGACGATCTTGTTTTTCTTGCCGGGCTTCAGCGCCGCCGCAATGTCCAGATTGACCGTGTGATCGCGGTCGTTCCAGAGTGTCGCGCGGTACCACTTGTTGTTGACAAGCAAATCGACTCGCAGTAGCCCGGGCCGCTTGTTATGGACCGTGACGTAGCGCATCGCCTGCGAGACGTTGTCCAGCACCTCGACGTGGTCGCGCCCGTATCCGCGCAATACCTCGCGAATAACCTGACCGGTACCAGTTGGCGGCGGCGGTGGTGGCGGCAGCGGTGGGGCCGGTGTGGCGCCAACAGCCGGAGACACACAGCTCGTCTTGTTGCCGAACACGTCCGTCGCTTCAAAGGTAACCGTCGCGCTCAAGTTTGCGTTGGCGCGTGTCGCAACGACCGCGACGTCGCCCGCCACGGGCGAGCTGAAGTTGACCGTCGTTGGAGTCGTGACCGCCGCGCCTCCCCCAACGACCACGCTGAAGTTCGAAACCGCCGTGATCTGGATCTTCGTCAGACCGCTTTCGGCGTCGTTGACCGCGAAGACTACCTTGGTGGGTGACCCGCTCTGAACGGCACCCGAGCAGAACGGCGCCGCCGACTCCGAGTATCCAAGGTCGACGGTTCGATGTTCCCCAGGTCCGAGCGTCAGGCTCACCGGACTAGCTGAGAGGCCGCTACCGGCCGTACGAGCCGCGGCGTTCGACGAAGCGCTCAACAGGTAATTGCCAGCGCTGAGGTTCTCGAAGCTATATGCGCCGCCCGTGCCCGTTGCCGCCGGCGTGGATCCGCCCTGCGCGTCGTCCAGTGCGAGGGCCAAGTCGCTCAGCCCGGGTTCGGCGCCGTCTTTGACGCCGTTCTTGTTCCAGTCGGCGTAGGCGACACCCGACACGCTGCTTGGCTCTGGTTCCGAATCAGGCTGTGGGTCCAGCACCGACCACGGACCACCGACCCCAGCGGGCGGCACGAAGCCGCCGCAGATGCGCACGACACTGTCGCTTGTCGCTGTCGTGTTGTTGTTGAACCGTACGCCATCAGTCCCGCCCGTTTCGAGCAGCCGGCCCTGGGGTGCGTACACGCAGCCGTCGGCGCCCACTTGAAGTAGGCCTCCCCGAAATCCTCCCAACGCGAAGGGTGACTGCGAGGGAGCGGCTGTGTAGTCGCTGTTCGGGAACACAAGCTTCGTCATCGTTCCCGACTCATCGACCGTTACGGCGAACCCAGTCGTGTGGAACGCGACGCTCGATGGCTGCGATGTCATCTGCACCCGACGAATCAACTGCGCGTCGTTCACGGGCGCGGTTCTTGAGCGAAGGGCCGCCGGCCGAGAGAGGACCGCGAGCCCTCGCTCACCGGTACCCGTGTTCCGATACGTCAGAATCGCGACGTTGCCAGCGGGGGAGAAATACAGGTTGTCGAACGACTCTGACGCTGCCCTTGTGACCCGAGCGAACAGCATCGTGGTGAACGTTGCTGTGTTGTAGTCCCACACCGTGCACGCCGTCGCGTCAGGTGCAGCGTTCGAATCGCAGTCTTGCCCGACATATGCCACGTGCTTGTTCACCGCGTCGACGGCAATGCCTCGATCGTTTCCGGAAAAGATCGGTGAATTGACCGGACCGTTCAGAACGAGAAAGCCGGTTGCCGGGTCGATCGGCCACAAGCCCGTGGACGTGTTGGCGAAGATCGTGGTCGCGCCAACGCTATTGACATGGTTGACCATGCCGCATCCCGTGGAGCCGGCGAAGTCGGACAAGTCGACCAACGACTCGTCGTGCACCAGTGTGCCGCTGGCGTGCGGGCCGGCGTTCTGCCGGTCGAACCGATGCAGTCTGGATCCACCGTGACCGCACTCGCTCGTCCAGACGTCGCCGTCCGGCGCGAACGCCACCGAGCCCAGAAAGCCGTTCGCGCCGCCGTTCACGACCGGACCACTGGTCACCCCGAACAGTTCCTGTCGGAAGGGTGACTCAAGAGACGTGAACGAGCGCCCTGGACCATCGGCCGACGTTGTGACGGCGAAACACGCGAGACCAGCGACCAGTGCCGCTGTCTTCGCTTTGCTCCTGAGAAATTTTGTGTCGCGCACAGTGCTTCTCTCCTGCTGTTGGGGGCCAGCGTCGACACGACGCGCCACACCCTCCTTAGGCAGGAGCGATGCCACGGGCACACTCTGCACGCGTCTGGTTGGTGATGGAGGTTGGTAAGCCCTACGCCTATCAGGAGTTCCGATGGTATCCGCCAGAAGTGTTACGAGAATTGGCCATCGAATCCGTGTGAATGAACGGGTAGTTCACCAGCCAGTGTTTCCTCAAGGCTGTGCTAGAAGGGAACACGTCACTTCGGAATTGCATTTAGCCGCTGCACCCACGCACCATCGCCCACTCACCCAGCACGGACCAAGCACTAAGTACCAAGCACGGACTAAGCACTAAGCACCAAGCACTAAGCACCAGGTAAGATAGCCCGCGAAATGAGCACGATCACAGATCGGTCGCAGAGGGCCTTCGCCCTTCTGGTTCTTCTTGCCCGGGGTCTTCGCTCACGGGGCAGTCTGCGTCAGACGTGCTTCGGCACAGTGGCACAGGCCCCGCTCAACAACACAAGGACTCTCAATGCAACTCGGCATGATCGGACTGGGGCGCATGGGCGCGAACATGACGCGGCGGCTCATCAAAGGTGGCCACGAGTGCGTGGTGTTCGACAGGTCGGCGGGCGCAGTGACCTCGCTCTCCGCCGACGGAGCCAAGGGCGCGACCTCGCTCGAGGAGTTCGTTCGACGCCTCGCGACGCCCCGCGCGATCTGGTTGATGGTGCCAGCGGCCGTCGTGGAGGCGACGATTGGCGATCTCGAACCGATGCTCGACCGTGGAGACATCATCATCGATGGCGGAAACTCCCACTACCAGGATGACGTGGACCGCGCACTCCGGCTCAGACCGCGCGGGATCCACTACGTGGACTGCGGCACGAGTGGCGGTGTCTGGGGCCTCGAGCGCGGCTACTGTCTGATGATTGGGGGTGAACCCGACGTCGTCCGGCATCTCGATCCAATCTTTGCCACCCTGGCGCCAGGGACCGGGTCGATTCCGCGGACCTCGGCGGACGAGCCGATCACCGGCACCGCTGAGCTCGGCTATCTCCACTGCGGCCCGAGCGGCGCTGGACACTTCGTCAAGATGGTGCACAACGGGATCGAGTACGGCCTGATGGCCGCGTACGCGGAAGGCTTCAACGTTCTGAAACACGCCAACGTGGGAACGCGCGGGCACGACATGGATGCCGAGACGACGCCGCTGCGCCACCCGGAGTACTGCCAGTACGATTTCAACCTGGCGGACATTGCGCAAGTGTGGCGCCGGGGCAGCGTGGTTGCGTCGTGGCTGCTCGACCTGACAGCCAGCGCGTTGCACAAGAGCCCGGAGCTCGAGAGGTTTGGTGGTCGCGTGTCCGACTCTGGCGAGGGCCGGTGGACGATCGCCGCGGCGATCGACGAAGGCGTGCCGGTGGATGTCCTGGCGGCCTCGCTGTTCGGGCGCTTCAGCTCCCGTGGCCAAGCCGACTTTCAGAACCGCCTCCTGTCGGCGATGCGTTTCGAGTTCGGCGGCCACGTCGAGAAGAACTGAACCTCATGGCAGCCCCCCGTTCCGACGCGTTCGTATTCTTTGGCGCCACTGGCGATTTGGCGTTCAAGAAGATCTTTCCCGCGCTGCAGACGATGATCCGGCGTGGTCACCTGGATGTCCCAGTCATTGGAGTGGCGCGGCGCGGCGACCTTGAACAGCTGAAGGCCCGCGCCCGGGAAAGCGTAGAGGCGCATGGCGGCGGCGTCGATCCGGATTCCTTCGCAAGGCTCCTGGCGTTAATGCGCTTTGTCGGCGGCGACTACGAAGAGCTCGCCACTTTCGAGCAGCTGCGTCGTGAGCTTGGAGGCGCCGAGCATCCGCTCCACTACTTGGCTATTCCGCCGAGCCTGTTTCCGGACGTCGTGACGGCGCTCGGGCGCAGCGGATGCGCCAAGGGCGCACGGGTCGTGCTCGAGAAGCCCTTCGGTCGAGACCTCCCCTCGGCACGTGCGCTCAACGAGACACTGCACAGCATCTTCGACGAGTCAGCGATCTTTCGCATCGATCATTACCTCGGCAAAGAACCGGTACAGAACATCCTCTTCTTTCGCTTTGCTAACACGTTTCTCGAGCCCATTTGGAATCGAAATTACGTGGACTGCGTGCAGATCACGATGGCCGAGAAATTCGGCGTCGAGGGGCGAGGGCGGTTCTACGAAGAGGCAGGCGCGATTCGTGACGTGATTCAGAATCACATGCTGCAGATTCTCGGTTTCCTGGCGATGGAGCCCCCCGTCCTCGGCTATTCGGAGTCGATTCGCGACGAGCAGGTCAAGGTTTTCCGCACAATTCGGCCGCTCGACCCCGCCAACCTCGTACGCGGTCAGTTTGAGGGCTACCGGGGCGAGGTGGGGGTCGCGCCGGATTCTCGCGTCGAGACGTTCGCGGCCGTGCGGCTCTTCATCGACTCGTGGCGTTGGGAAGGCGTGCCCTTCTTCATCCGGGCGGGCAAGAGTCTGCCGATGACGACGACGGAGGTGATCGTCGATCTCAAGCGGCCGCCGCTCGTGAAGCTCGCTCCGGGTAAGGGCAATTACGTACGGTTTCGGTTAAGCCCGGATGTCACGATCGCCGTCGGCGCTCGCGTCAAGCGACCCGGGGAGACGATGGAGGGTGAAGAGACCGAATTGTCCTTCGTGCATCAGCCTCACGGCGACGAGATGGACGCGTACGAGCGCCTCATCGGCGATGCCATGGAGGGCGACGCGACGCTCTTTGCCCGCCAGGATGTCGTTGAAGCAGCGTGGGCGGTCGTCGATCCGATTCTGGGCACCGATACTCCACCCCGCGAGTACACACCTGGCACGTGGGGGCCTGCAGAAGCCGATGCGTTGACCGCTCCGTGGGGCGGCTGGCAGAGCCCGATGATCAGTAACGCCTGAGCGCGGACGCGGCGTCGTGGTCAAACATGCACACCACCCTCGGTCCGCTGTGGATGGCAAGCGCAGCCGGCATTGGCGAACTGGTTTTTTCAAGCGTTTCGCGAACGGCCTCTGCCTTTTCGGTGCCGAGCGCAACCAGGTAGAGGTCGGCTGCCGCCGCAAGCACCGGTAGCGTGATCGTGATGCGGGATCGAGGCGACTTGGGCGCGTCGCGAACGGCAACAGCGGCGCGCTCACGTTCGCTGAGCGCCGCGTGGCCCGGAAAGAGCGAGCACACGTGGCCGTCTGGCCCCATGCCAAGCACGACCAGGTCGAGTCGCGGCGGATTGCCCAGGGTGCTAACCAGCTCGGCGTCGTACTCGGTGGCGGCGCCATCGAGGTCTGCGTGATCCGCACGGATGGGGTGCACTCGCGTGACGGTGACGTCAACGTGCCGAAGCCAGAGACGCAGCGCCAATCCGTAGTTTGATTCGGGGTCACTCGGGGGCACGGCGCGCTCATCGCACCAGAAGACGTCGACGAGCGGCCATTCGACGGCCGCACCGACCAGGGCAGGAAAGAACGTCATTGCCACGGAGCCGCCGGGCAGTGCGCAGGAGAACCGGCCATGAGCGGCAACAGCCCTTTGCGCCGTCAACTCGAAACGCCTGACGAATTTCGGAATCAGGCGCTCCCGGGTGTCGACGTCTAGTTCGGGCATCGACGTCCTCTACCCTTACCTCCCCGCTGCGGCCGGCCGAAACGCCGCTTGGGCCCCGCCGTTCAGAAGATTTTCCATTCCGAGGTTGGGGTAGAGCTTTTTCATTTGCGAGGTAAGCTCGTCGGCGGTTTTCGACGATGCCACGACTTTGTCCCAATCCACCATGTACTTCTTCATGAAGTCGAGTGCCGAGAGATCGTTCTTCGCGCCAGGGACTTGGTGGCCAGGCACAACGACCGTCGGCTGCAGCGTCGCGATCTGATCTAATGTCTTCAACCATTCTGTCCGGGCGTTGCCGGAGGGTACGCCGAAGTGAACTCCACTGAACACGATGTCGCCGGCTATGACGGTTCTGGTGGAGGGTATCCAGACGAATGAATTGTTCGGACCGTCGCCTTGAACACCGCCGATGATCTGAAGCTCGTTGCCTTCGAGCGTCAGTGTCGTTCCCTGCAGCTCCTCCGGAAGAACGGAACCCGGAGCCGGGACATTCGCCCCATGTGTGGCCGACCAGAATTTGTATCGGCCCTCCCATCCATTCCTGATGCCGGTCACGACCGCAGGCAGGGCCACGAGCCTCGCGTTGGGGAAGGCCTGCCTCAGGACCGTGATGCCGAAGTAGTGATCAGGGTGCGCATGCGTGCTGTAGACAGCAACCAGGCTCTTCTTGCTCTCGAGCACCATCGCGGCAACTTTGTGCGCTTCACTCAATAGGAATTGCGGGTCGACAAGAATTGCGTCCTTCTCGCCGGAGATGAGCGTCGAGGTAACCGAGACGCCTTCCGGCGTCGACGTGAATACTGTGGTTTGCAGTCGCGTCTGTGTGACCGCACTCGCGCTCGTAACGAAGACCAGGACGATCGTAAGAAGCGTCGTGAGCTGCACGCCGGCAATATACCGTTTTTGCACGTGCGCTCACAGGCGGCGATCCACGCTTTCGATACCTGAACAGTAACGAGGATTGCACTTTCCTCCGCGTTAGCCGTGGCACCCGATGCTGGCTGCCGGCGTCGATCTGCCTCGCGACAAGGGTCTAGCCAGGTTGTTCGACCTTCCCCAGCTTCATGTTTTGTCGTCGTCGACGACCTTAAGTGGTTGAGGCTGCGCTCCTTAGAAAACCGGGGCACGGCGCGCCGGGCTCTCAACGAATGGGAGAGTAATGCTTGTGGAGAGGTTGCGCCCGTACAGATTCGTACCGCCGCTGCGGAGTTTGTAATCGACGACGTTTTGGCATATTGGCTGCACCCGTGAGGTGGCGTAGCCGTCTGAAGACTGTCTGGACGGGAAGCATTGTGAAGGAGCTATGAGACGCCACTTGTCACATCGAATCGTCAGGCGACTTCGCGACTCGAAGGGCGCCAACCTGGTTGAGGCAGCGTTGATAACGCCGTTGCTCCTGTTGATGACCTTTTCGATGATCGATTTCGCCTCGCTCTTCTATGTGTATTTGGCGCTGGAGAACGGCGTCAGCCAGGCGTCGCGTTATGCCGTGACCGGTAACGTCATGGGCACGCAGACTCGAGAAGAGTCGATCAAGTCGGCGATGAGAAACGCCACGCCAACACTGACCATCACCGATCCGATGTTTACGTTCAGCCATCTCCCGCCAGGCGCGACCGTGTGGTCCACCGGGATTGGTGGGCCCGAGGATGTGGGTAGGGTCACGGTGAACTACAACGTGACTCTCATGACGCCTCTGGTGAGCCGGTTCTTCACGGGCGGCCAGATTAACCTGACCGTCGATTCGGCGATGAAGAACGAGAAGTTCAATTGAAGACCATGAAGAGAGCACCTCGTCTTTCGCAGCGGCTCCTCAGTTCCAGTGGGCAGAGCCTTGTCGAGCTCGCCCTGGTGATGCCGCTGAGTTGCGTGCTGGTACTGGGCATCGTCGAGACCGGATATGCGCTGCTCGACCAGCATAAAGTCACCTCGCTCTCGCGAGAAGGCTCGAACCTCATCTCGCGTGAAACCACGCTTCAGGACGCCGCCACGGCCCTGAGCACCATGAGCACGAGCCCTGTGAACTTCTCCAGCGGCTCAAAGGTCATTTTTTCCGTGCTCAAGAAGGTCGGGACCATAGGCGCGGCCAACTACAACAGGGTCGTTGTCTACCAGCGCCACGTCTACGGAGATCTCTCTGTCGCGGGAACGAGCGCGCTGGCGACCCCAGGTGGGTCGTTTGGCCCTGCGCCAGAATTTCAGGCCGTCAACTCCGACAACGATACGAATCTCCGTGTCACGACGCTGCCAGCCAACCTGACGATGATCACGGGTGGGCTGATGTACGTCACCGAGGTCTACACAACGCACACACTGCTCACCCCGGTTGACCGATTTGGGCTCACGATCCCTTCGGGGCTCTATTCGATTGCCTATTTCTGAACACGTGTACAGGCGAGGTCCTTTGAAAAGGCTACGGGAATGACCAGACAGAGACTCAATGTTTCGAGCGAAAAGGGTGTCGCGCTCATTCACATGGCGGTCACGTTGACGCTGCTGCTGCTCTTTGCGGGCCTCGCTGCGGACTCGGGCAGGGCGTACGTGGTGAAAGCCCAGCTGAGCAAAGCCGTCGATGGCGCCGCGCTCGGTGCCGCACGCAACCTCAATAACGGGGACCCCAGAGGCGAAGCCGGACGTATCTTCAACGCCAACTTCCCGCCAGGCTTCATGGGGTCGACCTCGGTGACCGATCCGGCCACCGATCCGAACTTCTTCGATCTCCAGACAATTTCGGCCACTGGCATCAACGTCGTGACGGTGACAGCCACCGCAGTAATGCCTACCTCCTTCATGAAGCTCGGTGGCTACAACACGGTCACAGTGGTGAGCTCAGGGGAAGCCACGCGAAGACTGGTGGATTTGTCCCTTGTCGTCGACGTCTCCGGCTCGATTGGCGCCGATTGGCCGGCGGTCCGGGACGCGGTGCGAGAGTTCATCAACGCTTTCGATCAGACGAGCGACCGGATGTCCCTCGCGACCTACAGCTTTGGAGCCCAGGTGCTCATGCCCATGCCGGCGAGCCGCGGCTTCGACAAGGCCGGGATGATTGCGGCGGTCCCCAGCACCCTTCCTGGCGGTGTCACGTCAATGGCCGAAGGCCTCTATCGAGGATGGGATGAGGTGAGGACGGTGGCGGGTGGCCAGCAGTCCAGTCTTCGCGTGATCGTGCTGTTCACCGACGGATCCGGCAACACCGTGCCGGGCGTTTTTGACGCGAGCGGCATCGCCAAGGGGCTGTTCACGGCTGACTTCCCGAAGCGGCTGCCCGACCCCGGCAATATCACGACGGATAGTCCGGCGATTCAGGGCCTCTATCAGACGGAGACGGGCAACCGGAGCCCGTCCTACACGCAGCCGGTGGCCTTCTGGAACAACACGACAGTGCACCCGTCGGTGCCCTTCCTGCCGCTCACGAGCCGGCACGATCACCGTCGCAGCGTGGGCATTCCGACGTCGTTTCCGATGCAGACAACCACGCTCATGGTGAACGGCATGACGCAGCAGGCCAGGCGCGGGCTCCGGAACTTCAACGCGGGGGCGGGCAAGTATCCGGCCGAGGTGTTCAACATCCGCGCCGCGGCGACCAACCTGACCGAGATCATCGCGGACGCCGCGCGGTCGGATTCGAGCGGTGACTACCCGATTCGGATCTTTACGATCGGCATGGGCTCGCTGGTGCGCATGACCCTCGGCACCATCCCGGAGACCTCCGAGAGCGTGCTGATGCGCGTCGCCAACGACAAGCGGTCTCCTGACTACAACAGCACTCAGCTCGAGGGGAAGTACTACTTCGCCGCAACCGGTGCCGATGTGGGCCCGGCCTTCCAGCAGCTGCAGAGCCAGATCGTGCGCCTGACCAAGTAATCACGACACCGACGCTTATCGAGACTTGAGGATGTCTGCGGCCTTTTGCTTGAAGTCGCGGTCTTCGGGCTCCCACTCTGCGTCGAAGGGTACTGCGAGGACCTTGTTCAGTTCCTGCTTCGCCTCGGCGTCGCGGTCGTCTTCGAACAGAGTTTCCGCGAGGAAGAAGTGTGAAGCGGTGCTGTTGGGGTTGTAGGTCAGCGACTTCCGAAGGTGTTCTTCCGACTTCTTCTTACTTCCGCCGAAGAGTCCAGGAACCTTGTAGTACCAACGTCCGAGCGCCCGGTCAGCAGAGCCTTGTTGAAACGCGGCGTCGAGCCGGAGGACGGTTTCGAGCTCTTCCTTGATCTGGCCGCGGTAGCGTAGCCCCTGTCGCAATCCGAACGATTCGGCCAATGCGGCCATGTTGGCCGCCATCCAGAAGTGTCCTTCCGGCCGGTTGGGTTCCAATGCCGCGGCTTGACGTCCAGCCGCGAGGCCCCGATCGAGAGCCGCTCGCCGCATGCTCGGTTCATCGTGGCCGCCGAGCCAGTACATCGCTCGCGCCACTTTCCAGAAGGCCTCGAAGTCGCGCGGGTTCGCGGCGACCTGCGCCTCCCAGATGGCTGCTGCCTCTCGGGCACGCGCAGGATTCGCGCGCTCGCGGTACAGCACATCCGGGTTCGCCTGCGCTGACACCGAGCCTGGGGCCATGAGGGCCACGATGTACGCGATGTAGAATACGCACATGCAGGATCTCATTCGGCAGCTCCTCGTGGGGCTGGGCGAAGATCCCGACCGCGAAGGACTGGTCCGGACGCCCTTGCGGGTTGAAAAGGCGCTGGAGTTCCTGACGAGCGGGTACGGCGCCGATATTGACGAGGTTCTCAACGATGCGCTGTTCACTGTTGACTACAGTGAAATGGTAATCGTGAAGGACATCGATTTCTACAGTCTCTGCGAGCATCACCTCCTGCCGTTTTTCGGCAAGTGCCACGTCGCGTATATTCCGAACCGGCGCGTCATCGGCCTCAGCAAGATTCCCAGGTTGGTGGACGTCTTTGCGCGGCGGCTGCAGTTGCAGGAGCGCATGACCAATCAGATCGCGGAAACGATTCTGCAGAAGATCGACCCAATCGGTGTCGCGGTGGTCTGCGAAGGCACGCACCTCTGTATGGCTATGCGGGGCGTTGAACGACAGAACTCGCGAGCTGTCACCAGCGCGATGCTCGGGGCATTTCGCGACAACGCTCGAACGCGGATGGAGTTTCTCGAGTTGATCAGACAGCGGGAAAGTACGGCATCATCCGCGCCATCCGCCCAGGGTCTGGCGTGTGTTGACGACTGACGTGAGAACCTGGGCAGTCATCCTGCTCATCGCTCTCATGTCGGCGTCAACCGTGTCGGCGCAGACCCGTCGCGCGCCGGCCCGTCGGCCCGCTCCGGTCGCGCCCGTTGCCAAGCAAACCGAGCCGGCCATGCTCATGTGCCCGCAGGTGCTGGGCGACGGCGTGAAGACCCAACGGCTCTTTTGCGACGTCCTCATTGGCCGCGACCCGGCCGCTGGCATCATCGTGACCCTCCCGCCGCATACCGGCCCGGTGACCCTGAGGTTCGACCTGCATAACCGTCACACCTACTCAGAAGAACTCGTCAAGACGAACCGTGCCTACAATCGCTACACGGCGACGATCGGCGTGCTCACCATGGACAACACGCTCTTGTCTCGTGCCATCGTGCAGAACGAGTTTCGCACGGCCGCAGACCTCATAGACCGTGTGTCGGGAGGAAGCGGACCAGGTGGTTTGAAGGCGGTAGCGCCCACCGGCTCTGAATCGGTTGAGACGACCATCCCGGCCGGAGAAGAACGCGTGAGCATCCTCGGTGAGAAGCTCACAGTGATCCGGGTGGACGGCGTCGACGATTTCAAAGCGCTTGGCCGTCCGGCCGCGCTCATCAGCAACGTGACCGTGGAGTACCAACCCGCGCCTGTGCGACGACCCAGCGCTGGACGCCGGTGAGCTCACCCGAGCTCCTGTCGATCATCGTTCCCGTGTACAACGAGGTCCGCACAGTGCGCGCGGTCATCGACCGCCTGCTCGCCATCGATCTGCCCCTTGCACGTGAGGTCTTGATTGTCGACGATGGATCGACCGATGGCACGCGGGAGACCCTGGCGGCCGCGGTGGCCCAAGGGTTGGCGATCACCGTCATCGAGGCCGAGCGAAACGCCGGCAAGGGCAGCGCGATCCGAAAAGGACTCGATCGCGCGCGCGGCACGATCATCGCCATTCAAGACGCCGATCTCGAGCTCGATCCCGAGCAGTTAGGACGGCTGGTCGAGCCGATCGTGGCCGGTGCCACACACGTGGTATACGGATCACGTTTCCTTGGCGGCACGTCTCAGGCGCCATGGGTGACGGTCGCGGGCAACAAGGTACTGACCGCGATCACCAACGTGCTCTATCGAGCGTCGCTCACGGATATGGAGACCTGCTACAAGATCATGCGCACCGACATTGCTCGCTCGCTTCGCCTCGGCGCCAACCGGTTCGACATCGAGCCCGAGATCACCGCGCGGCTGCTGCGCGCCGGTCATCGGATCATGGAGTTGCCCGTGCGGTTCGACGCAAGGTCACGCGCGCAGGGGAAGAAGATCAGGTGGCGTGACGGCGCGCGGGCGCTCCAGGTACTCCTGACCGAACGCTTTCGGGCGTGATTGCATCCCACCATGCGTGCCCTTGTGCTTGCGTGCATCTGCGTTGGCGTACTAGCCGTGTCCGCGCGCTTCGGCAGTTTTGTGGCCGGCGGATCGGACTCGTATTGCTACGTGCACCAAGCTGAACGCTGGGCCTCTGGCCGCCTGCAGGTCCCTGAGCCACTCGCGCTCGAAGCGCCGTGGCCTGAAGCTGCGCTCGCTTTTGCGCCGGCGGGACATCAACCGTCGACCACGGTACCAGGGGCAATCGTTCCTATCTGTCCCGCAGGACTCTCCATCGCGATGGCGGTGTTTCTAGTCGTTGGCGGGCCCACCACGATGTTCGCGGTCGTTCCCTTCTTTGGCGTGCTGCTCGTCGGGGCCGCGTACGCGGTCGGGACGCGTTTTGGCACGCGGATAGGGGTGGCGTCCGCTCTTCTCGTGGCGTCCAGTCCGATCTTCCTGTATCAGGTCGTGCAGCCGATGAGCGACGTACCCGCGGCGGCGCTCTGGACTCTGACCGTGGCCTGCGCGACGGGAGTCAAACCACGACACCCCATGGCCGCTGGACTCTGCGCAAGTGGCGCCATCCTCGTTCGACCGAATCTGCTGCCCCTGGGGATCGTCATCGGTCTGTTCCTCCTGTGTCGTCCCGAGCGAACGTGGCGAACGCGCCTGCGCGACGGCGTCGTGTATGCGGCGTGCTGCATTCCGGGATGCGTGGCGGTCGCCGCCGTTCACCAGTACTTCTACGGCTCACCATTCGCGTCTGGGTACGATGGGCTCGGTGTGCTATTCAGGTTCTCAAATGTGCCGCAGAACTTGTCGAGGTACCTCTCGTGGCTTGTACAGGCTCAGACGCCGCTCATCGCACTCGTTGCCGTGGCGCCGCTCCTGCTGCCAGGCGCGCTGACGTGGCTCTGTGTGGCTCTGTTTTTCGTCAATCTGGGAGTGTATCTTCCGTACGTCGTCTTCGATGACTGGTCGTATCTCCGCTTCATGCTCCCGACGCTTCCGTTGCTGGTCGTGTTCCTGATTGCAACGATCGATGCCATCTGCAAGCTCATCGGGCTCAAGAGAACGATGCCGGTGTTAGTGGCCGTCTCCGTGGTGCTCGCGCTGCTGTCTATCCGAGAAGCACGTGATCGAAACGTGTTCCGGTTGCAACGGCTCGAAGTCCGTTTTTCGCGCGCCGGCGAGTTCGTCGCTCGTCGTCTTCCCCCGAACGCCCTGGTCATTACCAGTTGGCATAGCGGGAGCGTGCGGTTCTATTCGGGTCGGAAGACGCTCGTATGGGACGGGTTGGATCCTGCCTGGCTCGATCGTGCGATCGCGTTCGTTCGCGCGAAAGGCTTGAAGCCGTATCTGCTCCTCGAGAGCGGGGAGGAGCCGCTCTTCAGAGCGCGTTTCCGGGGCAGTCAAATCGGTGAGCTCGACTGGCCGCCGATGGCCGAAGTCGCCTCGCGAGTCCGGATCTACGAGCCGGAGGGCCGTGCGCGCTACCTGCGAGGTGAAAGCGCCCCAACCGAATACGCGCCATGAGCCCGCGCGTCGCTATTGCCGTTCGGGCTCCTCAGGGGTGATAGGATCCCCTTCCATGAAGGCAGCGATGAGACTTACCGTCCTCTTGATTGCAGCGACCGTCGCCGGAGTCGTCGCGCAGTCGGATCAGGCCGACCGTGTTCGAGAATCCGCGACCGTGATCGGTGAAATCATGGCGGCCTCGGACAGGGCCATTCCAAGTTCCGTGCTCCAAAAGGCAGAGGCGATTGCGGTGTTCCCGTCGACCATCAAAGGCGCGCTGCTCATTGGAGCCCAACGCGGCAAGGGTGTGATCAGCGTCCACGACCGGACGAAGGGGGAGTGGTCCGCACCCGCCTTTCTGACGCTGACCGGTGGAAGCTTCGGTCTTCAGATCGGCGGTCAGGCTGTCGACATCGTCCTGGTCGTGAATAATCGCCGCGGGTTGGAAAACCTGCTTCGAAACCAGTTCGAGATCGGGGGAGAGGCGTCTGCCACCGCCGGTCCTGTCGGCCGAGACGCCTCCGCGTCTACCGACATCCAGCTCCGCGCGGAAATTCTCAGCTATTCGCGCTCGCGGGGACTCTTTGCCGGCGTGAGCCTCAAGGGTGCCGCGATCCGTGAGGACCAAGACTCGAACTTTGCTTTCTATGGCAGCCGATTCCGAAGTCGCGATATCGTCTTGGATGGCAAGGCTACGATGCCGCAGTCGGCCGAGGCGGTAGGGATGGTGAAAACCGCGCTTGAGAAATACGCACCGAGCCGCTAATAGGAAATCAAGCGGACACGCGTGCCTTGCGTTTGCGGTTTCGGCTCCTCCGTCGAGTCGGTGACCTCGTCGAGCTTGTCGACAAGTGCGGAGAACCCGCACTGGTCGGGATCGAATAGACCCCACTCGTCCTGAACCGGCTTGCTTCGGCGGCGCGGCTTCTTCTTTCCGCGCGCGTCCTTGTCCTTCGATTCGGAAGCGTCCGCCGGCGCTGCGTCTGCCGCCTCGGCTTCCTTGCCCGGTCGCTCTGGCTCAATCGCCTCGATCTCGCTGGACAGGTCGATCTCGACCGACTTGTTTGCGGCCGATCGCCCATTTCGCGACTGTGGCGCCGACTTGGTCGACACGGCTTCCCTTGGAGCGCTCGCGTCCAAGCTGGCCTTCCGCGCCGCCTCGCCGATGATTGCCAACGACTCATCATCGAGCGTCGGCGGAGGCGCGGCGGTGGCATCGGGAGGCTCGGCGGCGATGACGACTCCGTTCGGATCTCCCACGATCGCGCGGCCCTCGTCGTGTGGCATGTCTGCGAAGAGCGCCACCAACCGGTCGAGCGAAACGGACACGAGCGGATCTGAGTCCGCACCCTGTGAGGACGAAGTGCCATGATTCGCGTTCGCGCCCGGAGAGGTGCGCTGGGCACAACGTCGTGTGGGGCGTTCTCGAGCGCGGTGAGGGTTGCGTTGACCGCCGCGAGGGCCTCTTCGAGTGACGTCGGGTACGCGATGAGGCCTTCCCCATCCACGTCGCGAAGCTCCTGGAAGGCGGAAGCAATCGCATCCCGCGCGGCGAGCTCGGCCGTCTTGTCCAAGGACGCGGGTGGCTCGGGCGTGTGCTGCGGTGGCGCGTTGGCAAGAACATCGAACGAGTCGGCGAGCGCGACCAGCACATCGACGTCAGGTGCCGTCTCGATGACGGGGTCGTTGAACTCAGGTGACGTTGGATACTCTTCGGCGGTTGCCTCGAGCATCTGGACGTCCGCCTGCGGGCTCTCGATGTTCGCGATCTCCACAGGTGCTGAGGCGAGGACCGCGTCATCGACGATCGTCTCGTCCTCTGCGCGTGCAACGGCACCGTCATCGTCAGCGGGCGCTGCGAACTCGGCAATCTCCACCGGTTCGGCAATCTCCACCGGTTTGGCGAACTTCACCGGTTCCGCGAACTTCACCGGTTCCGCGAACTTCACCGGCTCAGCGAACACCACCGGCTCATCCAACACCACCGGGTCGGCGAACTCCACCGCGTCGGCAAATGCGACAGGTGCATCCACGACCTCACTGGACTGAGGCGGCGGCTCCGAGAGCGCGACGGCAGCCGAACTCGCCGACTCGCGAGCGACTCGCGTTTGGCGCTCTTCCGCGGCCCGGGCGAGATACAGCCCGATCTCGTCCGCGAACACCTGGGGGTCGCAGCCGTCAGTGTTCGGCGCCTTGACCTTGTCGCGGCGCAGCTTCGACATGACGCCGCTCTTCGACGAACGTCCTGGCTTCGACGAGCGAAGGACCGGAATGGTCAGCGTTTGAACGTGCGCCGCCTTCTGACCAAGCGTCCGGAGATGAGCGGCGAGCAGCCCGTCGTCTTTGGGGGAGAGCAGCGATGACGTGAGGATCAGGTCGGGCACGCGCCCGCCGAGAGCCTCGAGAGCCTCCGCGGCAGTCGTCGCGTGAACGAGCTCTGCGTCGAGCCGTTTGCGGACGAGCGATACAAGTTGCGTCGCCTGGCGGCGGTCACGGTCGACGGCGAGAATCAAAGGCATGGCTACAGACGCAACATCGAGAGCACCAGGGCGGTTCCCGCGACACAGAAGATGACGAGCGGTGCGTGCTCGATGCTCTGATCCTTGGCGGCCACAAAGATTACCGACGCCGTGGAACTGACCGTGTGCGTGACATTTCGCAGTTCGGCAGGCGCAGCGTCACCTCGCATGAGCCCGCTCACACGTTCCCGGACGCGGTCGTCGATCGAGACGAGCGCCGCCAGCAGGATTAGCAGAGCGGAGACCGAAATGAGTGTGTCGCCGATAACCCGTCGCAGCGCCACGGTACCTCTCTGGAGGAAGACCTCCGGTTACGAAACCTGTCGTTAGCTGATCAAGCGATCGCAAGCCGCGTTCCCACATCTGACGTAGACGGGTCACTTAGATCTCCTGAGAGTTTCGGCCGGTGCTCGATGCTGTCGGACCCCTGGCGAGCATCGCTGATGACGAATCCGCTCGTTCGATTACGAATGTGAGTTCACGTGCACATCCGTGCTGGGTGCGTTGACCGGCTGGGATTTGCGCGTGCTAGTCCGAGGACACCTCGACAATTGACGAATTCGAAGAGGCGGTTACGAATGTGCTGAGTGTGAGGGCCTGACCACCCGCCGTCAATTCCGTGCCGCTCGTCCGCGTGCTCCGTTCTAAAGGTGCCCACGTCAGCCGGTTGCAAGCGGCCCAAGGCCAAAGAGCCCACCCGTGGCACGGCGGTTGCCCCTTGTGGTGATGTCGTCGCGGTCGTGCGCAGGAGCGTGGCCGTATTTGAAACACACGAGGCGCGTCTGGACGGGACGCGCGGGAGGAAGGGAAGTCATGAAGCTTATTACTCGGTTGCGCGCGCTAGTGCGCAAGGATTCGGGTCAGGACCTACTGGAATACGCATTGCTCGTCGCTCTCATCGCGCTTGTCGCGGTGCTGGCGGTGGGGACGACCGGCACGGGCGTGAACACGATCTTCGGCAACATCTCGACCCAGTTGTCCAAGGCCGCGACGCCGTAGTCGACGCACGAACGTTGAAGTGTGGACACGATCTTCGGCAACACCTCCACCGAGTTGGGCAAGGCCGCGACGGCGTAGTCGATACACGTGCAGCAAAGAAGCGATGGTCTGAGGGCGGGCATTCGGTCCGTCCTCAACCATTCTTCGAAACGCGGCTCGGGGAGCGAAACGAAATGAACTTGAACAGCATTCGGCATCTCATGTGGCGCTTACGTCGAGATGACGAGGGCCAGGACTTGATGGAATACGCGCTGCTGATGTCGCTCATCGCAATCGTGGCGATGGGCGCAGTGCAAACGGTAGGAAACACGGTAACAACTTTGTTTTGGGATGCCATTGCAGCTGCCACACCCTGACGTGCTTGCCTTGGCGGTCGTGGCCGTCGGGTACTGTGACGGCCGCCGTGATCGATCTGCGGACCAGACGGGTACCGAACACACTAACGGTCTCGCTGGCCGCGGTGGGTTTCGGGATCGCGGCCGCTGGACTGGGTCGCGTGGGAATTGGAGCGGCGCTGCTTGGGTGCCTGCTTGGGCTCGTCGTCATGTTGCCGGGACACATCTTCGGCGCAACCGGCGCGGGCGATGTAAAGCTGCTCGCTGCGGCTGGCGCGCTTCTCGGCCCTGGGGACACGTTGTACGCATTTCTCTATACCGCGATCGCCGGCGGAGTGCTGGCCCTGGTCGTCGCCACTCAGCGGCGCCGTCTCCAGCGCACCCTCGACGCGACCGCCCGGCTCGTCTCGCGCGGCTCGGGCGCTGTAGCCGAGATTGAGAGTTCGTCGGCCGACAACCGATTCGCGTACGCCCCGGCGATTGCAGTTGGTGTCGTGCTCGTAGCGCTCGGGTGGTAAGAAAAGTTTGGGCGAACGATCTCTGCGCGTTCGTCACGCTTCAACACGTTAACGCGTAACAGCAGGGCTTTCGGAGCACTCAGCTTATGGCTCGCATCCGCATCTTCGTCGTCCTCGCATTGGCGCTTGTCGCGGGCGGCACGTTCGCCTACGGCACGTACCAATACATGCAGAAGACGCCAGTTCAGCAGGCCGCAGGCTTCCAGACGCGTTCCGTCATGGTGGCTTCGGCTGACCTCGACATGGGCGCGGCGCTGAAGCGCGAGGACATCCGCGTGATCCAGTGGCCTGCCGATGCAGTGCCGCCAGGCTCGTTCGAAAATCCCGACGATCTCGTCGGCCGCGGCCTGATTCAGCCCGTGACCCAGAACGAGCTCTTTCTTCCCGCCAAGCTGGCGTCGAAGGAAGCCGGCGCCGGGCTGCCTCCGATCATTTCGCCGGGCATGCGCGCGTTATCCGTTCGAGTGAATGACGTCGTCGGCGTCGCCGGATACGTCCTGCCGGGTACGCGCGTGGACGTGGTCGCGACCGTGAATCCGACGCAACGGCCCGAGGACGTGACCTCGAAAGTCGTCCTGACCAACGTCCAGGTGCTGGCATCGGGCACCAAGATCGAACGAGACGAAAAGGAAGGCAAGCCGATGGCGGTGAGCGTCGTGACGCTCCTCGTCAGTCCCGAGGAAGCGGAACGGCTGACGCTCGCGAGCACGGAAGGCAAGATTCAGCTCGCGCTTCGCAATCCGTTGGATCGGACCGCTCCAGCGACGCTTGGAGTTCGCCCCGCGGCGCTGATGGCCGGTGGCTTCCCGCGTCCGAGAGTCGTGCGAGCGGTGCCGTCGGCGGCGGCGCCAGCGCCTGCGCCAGTGCGACAGGCTGCCCCTGAGCCGGCCACCACCGTCGAGATCATCCGGGGCGACAAACGCTCCCGGGAAGTTGTGAGTCAGGAGTAGCGACATGAAGATGACTCGTTCGGCTGAACGACTGGGCCGCACGTCGGTAGCAGGAATCCCCATTCTGATCGTCGCGGTGTTCGGCAGCCACACGGTGTGGGCGCAGGACAAACCGACGACAGCCACCGCGTCCGCCGCTGTGGCCCCCGTGGCACTTGCGGCACCTGCTGTTGACGTCGAAGCAGCCCCCGAGTCGTCGATGGTACGGCTGCTCGTGGGCAAGTCGGCGCTCGTCGATGTGGGCTCGCCGATCGCGCGTGTCTCGCTGACGAGCGCGGATATTGCCGACGCGCTGGTCACATCTCCTGGCCAGCTGCTGCTGCATGGCAAAGTGCCTGGGACGATCTCGATGTTCGTGTGGAGTCGCAGCGGAGCTGTGCGGCGCTACGAGGTGTCGGTGCAGCGTGACACCGCGAAACTCGCGGAGCAGGTCAAGCAGCTGTTTCCGACCGAGCACATCGAGGTGCAGAGCACCGGCCGCAACGTGATCCTCTCTGGTACCGTCAGCAACAAGGACGTCATCGAGAGAGTCGTCAACGTGGCAGGAAGCTTCGTCGACAAGAAGGAAGAGGTCGTCACGACGCTGCAGGTGGCAGCGGCGCGACCGACCAACCAAGTGCTCCTGCGTGTCCGATTCGCCGAGGTCAGCCGCACGGCGCTCACGGAACTGGGCATGTCGATCTTCACGAGCCCCACAGGCATCAAGAACACCGTTGGTCGAGTGACGACGCAGCAGTTCCCGGCGCCGAACTTCTCCGACCTCGCCTGGACCAAGGCGAACGGCGACTTCGGGGGCGAAGTGACCAGCGCCGAAGGCAAGTTGAACTTCAGCGACTTCCTGAACCTGTTTCTGCTCAGCGAGAAGTACGACCTCGGCACTGTAATTCGCGCGATGCAGAGCCGCGGGTTGTTCCAGAGTCTTGCTGAGCCCAATCTCGTCGCTGAAAGCGGCAAGGAAGCGAGCTTCCTTGCAGGAGGCGAGTTCCCGATTCCCGTCGCGCAGGGTTCAGGAAACAGCCTGGCCATCTCGGTGGTCTTCAAGGAGTTTGGGATCAGGTTGAACTTCACGCCGACGGTCACCGGCGACCGTGTGCACCTGAAGGTTCGCCCGGAAGTCAGCACCCTCGACTACGGCAATGCGGTTCAGTTGCAGGGGTTCAGGATTCCGGCGCTCTCGACCCGACGCACGGAGACCGAGCTCGAGCTTCGCGACGGGCAGACGTTTGCGATCGCGGGGCTGATGAACAACAAGATGCAGTCCACGCTCAATAAGGTTCCAGGCATCGGCGACATCCCCATCCTGGGCCTGCTGTTCAAGAGCAAGGCAGCGCAAAAGGATCAGACGGAGCTGATCGTCATGATCACGCCCGAGATCCTTCGGACGGATTCGCCTGGCGTGGCGCCCGACCTGCCGCGTCTGCAGGAACCGTTCTTGCCGGCGCTTCCGCAGAATCGCACTTTGCCTGCGCCGCCGCCGGCATATGGTCCTCGCGCAGGCGGCCGGGCGGACACTGCGACCCCGGCACCCGTCGCAGCGTCGCCAGCCCCGACCCCCGCACCAGTTCCAGCACCGGTGGCTGGGCCTCAGGCAGCCGTTCCGGCACCCGCGCCCGTGGCCGCTGCCGCGGCGCCGAGGATCGAGGAGCGCCAGGCGGTCGAACGCGCCAACGCAGATGTCGCGCGCTCGCAACCCAAGACCAGCAAGGAGCTGGCGAAGGCGGAGCGCAAGCAGGCGGAAGCGGCGCGCGAGCGAGCTGAAGCGCTGAAGGAACAAGCGGCCCGTGACGAGCGTGCGAACGCCGCGGCCGCCAAGGTAGCCGCCAAACAGGCCGAACAAGACGCTAAGCAGCGTAAGGCAGAGCAGGAGCGCCAGGACAAGTTGGCGGCCGAGCAAGCCAAACGTGACAGCGAGGCGGCCGAGAAAGCCGAGAAGGCGGCAGCGAAAGCCGCGGCCGTGAACCAGAAACAGCAGGAAAAGCTCGCGCGCGAGCAAGCCAAGGTCGACGCGGTGACGGCAAAACGCGACGCCGAAGAGGCCGCCCGACAGCGCGCGATCGCTGCTGCCGAAGCGAAGTTGAAGGCCGCCGAGGCGGCGTATCAGGCGCAGGTCTCCAAAGAGTCCTCGCGCTAGGCAAGGGTCTATTGAACATCATTCGATTGGTACGGTGACCATGGCGCGTCTGGCAGGTTCGATCGTCAGTGAAGACGAAACATTCAAATCGCAGATCAGCGCGATGTTGCGGTCGGCCTCCGTCCCCGTGACGGTGGCTGACGGCCGCTTCGTCCGAGGCGGAAGTCCGGACGTCGTGGTCGTCGACGGTCGCGACCAGGTGGACGCGGCTGTGAGCGCAGTGGAGAAATTGAGGGCCGCTGACGCCACCTCCGGCATTTTCTTTGTCTCCGGTGAGTCGAACCCGGACATCATCCTCCGCGCGATGCGCGCGGGCGCGAACGAATTCTTCGCCTGGCCTCCGACCAAGGAGATCCTCGACCAGGCTATCAACCGCACCGCCACGAGGCGCGCGTCAACGACGACCGCCGATCCGCAGGCGACGAGCATCGTGTTTCTCGGCGCCAAGGGCGGCGCCGGCACGACGACGATGGCGGTGAACTTCGGCGTCGAAGTCGCACGCCTGAGCAATCGCTCGACCATGCTCGTCGATCTGAAGCCCGGACTCGGCGAAGTGTCGGTCTTCCTCGGCCTGCGCAGTCGTTACACGCTGCTCGACGCGTTGGACAATCTCCACCGCCTCGACAGCGAGTTCCTCCGTGAACTCGTCGTCAAGCACAAGTCCGGGATGGAAATTCTTGCCGGCTCGGAGCTGTTCGACCGGCCGGGGACGTCCGACACGGGTGCCCTCGAGGAGGTTTACCGCCTGCTGGCTCGCCAGTACCAGGTACATCATCACTGACGCCGGGTCGCAGATGAACTCGTGTTCGGTATCCGCCCTGTACACGGCCGACACGATTTGTCTCGTGACCAATCCAGACGTGCCGTCTGTGCGCAACGCCCAGCGGATGCTCGATCGAATCGGCCAGCTTGGGGCCTGTGGCGATCGCGTGCGCGTGCTGCTCAATCGCGCCCAGGAGCCGTATCCCATTCCGCCGGCGCAGATCGAAAGCGCGCTCGGGCATCCCATCTACCACACGTTTCCGAGCGACTACAAGACCGTCTCGACCGCGCTCAACTCCGGCGTGCCGCTTGCGCTCAGCGGCAACACCGAGATGGCGACCCAGTTCGATCGCTTCGCCCGTCGCATTCTCGACGGCGCGAGCGACGTTCCAGAGGGCACGGGTGGTCGTGGGAATGGCCTCGGCCTCCAGCGTCTCGCTTCACTTTGGTAATCTGACATGGCCACCGCCGCAGCGCCCCCCAATCCTGCTCTCGCACGACCGGTGCCTGGCAGATCCCCGCACGGGCAACCGCGCCAGCAGTACCTGGAGATGCGGGCCAACGTCCATCGCAAGCTGCTCAACCGGCTGAACCTCGAAGCGCTGGCCACCGCGGACCGAAGCCGTTCCGAGGGCGAGATTCGAACCCTTCTCGGGCAGTTGCTCTCCGAGGAGTCGACGCCGCTCAGCCTCAGCGAACGCGAGACGCTCTTTGGCGAAGTCCTGGACGACGTGTTTGGGCTGGGACCGCTGGAGCCGCTTCTGCGCGATACGGGCATCAGCGACATTCTGGTCAACACCTATCAGAACGTCTTCGTCGAGCGAGGTGGACAGCTCGAACGCGTCACCGCGTCATTTCAGGACAACGCGCACTTGTTGCGCGTCATCGACCGCATCGTGAGCCGCGTCGGGCGCCGCGTGGACGACAGCTCGCCCATGGTCGACGCCCGGCTGCCGGATGGCTCGCGCGTCAACGCGATCATCGCGCCGCTGGCCGTTGATGGCCCGTTGCTCTCCATTCGTCGTTTTCCGGCGGAGCGCCTCAAGGCCAACGACCTGGTCAGCCTCGGCGCGCTGACGGCCCCGATGCTCGAGTTTCTGTCGCACTGCGTGCGCGCGAAGCTCAACATCCTGATCAGCGGCGGCACGGGCGCCGGAAAAACGACGCTGCTGAACGTGCTCTCGGGTTTCATCTCCGAGAAGGAACGCATCGTGACCATCGAAGACGCAGCCGAGTTGCAGCTCCACCAGGAGCACGTGGCCCGACTGGAGACGCGCCCGGCGAACGTCGAGGGCAAGGGCGCCATCCGTCAACGCCAGCTCGTCGTCAATGCGCTTCGTATGCGGCCCGATCGAATCGTGGTTGGCGAGGTCCGTGGCGAAGAGGCACTGGACATGCTCCAGGCCATGAACACGGGCCACGACGGCTCGTTGACCACCGTCCACGCGAACAGCCCCCGCGATGCGCTGACGCGTATCGAGACGATGATCGCCATGGGCAACATGAATCTGCCCGAGCGTGCGATGCGGCACCAGATCTCATCGGCCATTCAGGTGGTCGTCCAACAGACGCGCATGTCTGATGGCTCGCGCAAGGTCACGAGCGTTTCCGAGATTACCGGCATGGAAGGCGACGTGATCACGACACAGGAGATTTTCCTCTTCGAGAAAATCGGGATTGGCGAGAACGGGAAAGTCCAGGGTCGGTTCCGGGCGACGGGCGTTCGCCCGAAGTGTGCCGAGCGCCTGCTGACGGCTGGTATTCGCCTGCCCCAGTCGATGTTCGAGGGCGTCATGGAGGTGCGGTGATGCTGCTTCTGCCCATCATCGTGTTCGTGGTCGTCAGCGGCGCCGTGTTCGGCGCGTACCTGCTCCTGACGCAGTTACCCGACAAGCTCGCCGGCCGGCAGCTCGAGAAGCGCCTGCGCGATCTGTCGCGTCCTCCTGACGAACCATCCGGATCGACGGTGTTGAGCCAGCAGCCCCATCAGTGGCTACCGGCCGTGGATCACCTGGTGAGCGGGATGCGTAGCGGTTCCTGGCTCAAGAAGCTCATCGAGCAATCCGGCACGCGCACCAGCCCCAGCGCGGTGCTGATGCTCAGCCTCGTCGCCGGAGCTGCTCTGGCCATCGCTGCCGTCATCTACGGCCGGATGCTGCCGATCGCGGCGGTCATCGCGGGCATCGTGGGGCTCACCTTGCCGTTTCTCTTCTTGCGGCACAAGAGGTCTGCGCGTCTCAGGAAATTCGAGGAGCAGTTCCCCGAGGGGCTCGACCTGCTATCGCGCGCGTTGCGCGCGGGCCACGCGTTTCAGACGGCCATGGGGATGGTGGCCGACGAACTGCCCGTGCCCGTGGGCGCTGAGTTCAAGAAGGCGTTCGAGCAACAGACCTTTGGTCTGCCCCTCAAGGACGCGCTGAACGAACTGTCCGAGCGTGTTCCGCTCATGGACGTACGGTTCTTCGTGACGGCCGTGCAGATTCAACGTGAGACGGGCGGCAACCTCGCGGAGATCCTCGATAACCTGGCCAGCGTCGTCCGCGAGCGGTTCAAGATTCTTCGTCAGGTGCGCGTGCACACGGCGCACGGCCGCTTTACCGGCTATGTGCTGCTGGCGCTCCCAGCCGCGCTCGCGGTCGCTTTGTCGTTCATCAGCCCGGAACACATGAAGACGCTCTTCACCGTGCCGATGGGTCGGATGATGGTCTTGGGGGCGATGGTCATGCAGTCCATCGGCTTCGTCTGGATCCGACACGTCATCAAGATAGAGGTATAAGGTGACCCTTCTACTCCCCCTACTCGGGTTCCTGTTCGTCTCGCTCCTCGTGACGGCCGTCGCGATGTCGATGTCGCAGGGTGCGACGGCCACGATCGAACGCCGCATCGAGGAGCTGAGAGATCGAGGTGTCACTCCCGTTCGGACCAACCCGTTTCATGGCGAGGGTCTGCTCAAGACGCTGAAGCGGATGGGCGAGAAGGCCCCGAAATCGGCGGGTGAGCTCGGCAAGCTGCGCCAGCGGCTCGTTTCGGCGGGTTATCGCGGCAGCGAAGCGCTGACCGTGTTCTTCGGCATTCGGCTGGGATGCGCGATCCTCGGGTTCCTCCTGGTGTCGAGCTCGCCGCTCGGCCGTGCGAACCTCTTGCTGGGGTTTGGCGGAGCCGCCTTCGGGTACCTGCTGCCGAGCATGGGATTGGCACGGATGGCCAAGAAGCGCCAGCACCGCATCCGTCTGTCTCTGCCCGACGCCCTGGACCTCCTGGTCGTCAGCGTCGAAGCCGGGCTCGGCCTCGATCAGGCTCTCCAGCGAGTGGGCGAGGAGCTCACGCTTGCGCATCCCGAGCTGTCCGAAGAGCTGCGTCTCATCAACCTCGAGCTCCGGGCTGGTAAGGCGCGGGCGGAAGCCCTTCGGAACCTCGCGGACCGGACCGGCGTGGACGACCTGTCCTCACTGGTCGCGATGCTGATTCAGACCGATAAGTTCGGCACGAGTGTCGCCCGTTCGCTTCGTGTGCACTCCGAGACGCTGCGCACCAAGCGCCGGCAGCGGGCTGAAGAGGCTGCCGCGAAGACGGGCGTCAAGATGGTGTTTCCGTTGGTGTTCTGCATCTTTCCGGCGATCTGGGTCGTGACGATTGGCCCGGCAGCGATCAAGTTCGTTGAGGTGCTCTTCCCGCTGGCTAACAAATGAGCGACCCTTCCGCAGAGACGTTCAGAACGCCCCCACCGCGTGTCCCGGTTACGCTGGAAGACACCGGTCTCACGGCTGAACAGATAGAGCAGCTCCTCATCAAGACATTGTTCGGTGGCGAGGCGACCGGCCTCATGCTGGCGGAGCGTTTGCGGCTGCCCTATACGATTCTCGAGCCGCTCGTCATGCGGATTCGCACCGAGCGCCTGATCGAGGTGCGAGGTGCCACGAGCTCCTCGAGTGCCAGCTATCGATACTCCTTGACTGACCTCGGGCGCGATCGGGCTTCGCAGTACTTCGACATCAACATGTACACCGGCGCCGCCCCGGTGCCGTTGTCGGCCTACGTCGCGCAGATGCGCGCCCTTGCCGCGGCGCGTGGCTACGTCGATCGGGAGCGGCTACGCAAGGGATTCTCGCATCTCATCATTGGTGACGATGTCCTCGAGCAGCTGGGGCCGTCGGTGAATGCGAACAAGGCGCTGTTCCTCTACGGCCCGCCCGGAAACGGCAAGTCTGTCATCGCCGAAGGGCTCGCCCGCAGCGTTGGCGGCGACATGTACATGCCGTACGCCATCGAAGTGGAGGGGCACATCATCACGATGTTCGACCCCATCAATCACGAGCCGCTCGACGCGGACGAAGCACCAGAGGTCACCAGCCTCATCGCCGCCCCGGCTCGAGACCGCCGATGGGTTCGGATCCGCCGGCCGGTTGTGATCGTGGGCGGTGAGTTGACGCTCGACATGCTGGACCTGACGTTCAACCCGCTCGCAAAATTCTACGAAGCGCCCTTGCAGCTTAGGGCCAACGGCGGCGTGTTCCTCGTGGACGACTTCGGACGTCAGCGCATCCGGCCAGACGAGCTGCTCAACCGTTGGATTGTGCCGCTCGAGAGTCGTATCGATTACCTCACGCTGCACACCGGCAAGAAGTTCCAGATTCCGTTCGACGTTCTCATCGTCTTTGCGACGAATCTCGACCCGTCGTCGCTGGCCGACGAAGCCTTCCTACGCCGGATTCCCTACAAGATTCCGATCGAGAACCCCTCGACGGAGCAGTTCACCCGTATCTTCGAGATGAACTGCCGACAGCGCCAGCTGCAGTTTCATCAGGTGATGGTGGCGTACCTGCAGCGCCGCCACTATCGGCCATCGGGCCGGCCCCTTCGCTCCTGTCATCCTCGTGATCTGCTGGACCAGGTCATGGCGCTGTGTCGCTATCGCGGGGTCGAGCCAACCATTAGCCGCGAGCTTCTCGATGCGGCATGCGCTTCGTACTTCGTCGGTGACAAGCCAGACTCGCCGCCGCTTCCGGCACGGAAGCGCTCCCGGGGTCGTACCGAGGTGCACTAGTGCTGTTCTCACTCCAACGGACCGCGGAATCGCTCTGCGCAGTACGTGAGGGTGACAATCGCTCTGGCGCGTTCTCTGAGATCGAGGTTCCTTCGTGCTGAGCATGTCGCGCGGCGACGGCAACATCGATCGTGCCCCTGAAGTCGAGCCGGCACCTGTGCTCGACGAGCGCTACACCGTCCTCCTTCTCGATGAATCGCAGCTGGACCGATTCCTGAAGCGGCCGAGTATGCGGCAAATCGACCGAAAGGGCCGCGGCACAGTCGATGTCTGGCCCGTCATTCGGTATCGGAAGACGTGGGCAGCAGGCGGCATTGTCGGGGCACTGGCGGTCTGGGCCATAGTCTGGCTGCGGGCCTCGGCTGGAGATCCGGGGATCGTGCCCAAGCCGACCACAGCCGATTTGGCGCCTACCGTCTCCACCGGCGCAAGCTTCAGCGTGACGGTCGCGTCATTCGTCAAGGATGAAGACGCCCGCACGCTGGCGAATCGCCTGGGAGGGCTCGGGATGCCTGCGTTCGCCTGGAGGGTGGACGGCACCAAGCGCCAGGTGATGCTCGGACCGTACGTCGCCATCGACGAAGCCGAGACTGCGCAGCGCGTCCTGTCCGCTTCCGGTTATCGAGGCACACGGCTGTACGTGGACGAACGCCTTCGGAGCACGACGAGCGTGCCGGCCACCGTCCGCCCTGGTGCACCGGGCCCGAGAACGAACCCCTCCGTGTTGCTCGTTGCCGCCCCCGGCCGCCTTTCGCTTGTGTTCGAGCTGCCGAGTGAACCGCGCCAAGTGAGCGGACGACGAATCACGCAAACATCCTTCGATCTGGACGTCGGTCCGGTCGCGACTGCCGTCGTGGCGCAGGATTGGAGCACGCCAATCGACATTCAACTCGTGAAGCACATCTCGCTGATGGCCTCTGGCGGCGACGCGCGCAGCATGCGCGCACGCCTCACGCTATCCGAAACGGCGAACGCCACCGTGCGGGTGTCAGGGTACCGCGTGTATGTGGACGTCTCTCGACTGCAGCCAGAGACGGAGACCGCGCCTGCGCCCGTCATGCCGGCACCGCGAGCGGTTCAGCTCGCGCGGGCTCCTTCGAAGCCGGCCGAGAGTCAGCAATCAGATGCGCCTGGTGTCGACCACTATCGTGAAGCTATTGATCAGGTGATCGCACGATTTGAGGAGATTCAGCCGTTCCTTCGGTCGGCTGCCGCCTCGCCCAGTCCAGAGGTGCTGGCGGCTCTCGGCGGGACCTTCGGTGAGATTGAAGCCTCGATACGCGCAACCGATGTTCCACCCGATGCACTGGCGCCTCATGGCCTGCTGACATCCGCCGTGCAGCTGGCGCGCGGGGCGGTCGCTCCGGAGTTCCACGGCGATCGGGTGGCCCAGGTTCGTGAGGCCGCGGCACAGCTTGCGGCGGCCAAGGGCAGACTTCGGAAGTGAGCCTGGAAGACTTCCAACTCCCAACTCCCAACCAACCCTTGTCCAACTCCCAAGGACTCGAAATCTCGTGTCCGCAAGGTTGAGGCGGTTCGCTTCCCCCATCCAGACCGATTCTCAAGGCAGATCTTGGCCTGCTGCCTCGCATCCCGATCGCGGTTGAGCCCGTGTGCCCTAGACCGCGCGACTTATCAGGACTTCCCGCTGTGAACTGAATCGGGCGAAATCCCGACACACTTTCTGAAACGAATGCACGTGGAGCGCTCTCTACTACCTATCTCGCATGAAGACTCTTTGGGTGTTTTGGGTGTTGGGGTGGTTGGGAGTTGGGAGTTGGGAGTTGGGAGTTGCTCTATTAGATCGGTCCCGTAAGCCAAATTCCTCCCACAACAATTGCAGCGACGGCGGTGGTCACGAGGAGGGCGCGAGGCGCCTCGTGCGCGCGAAATGCTCTGGCGCCGGTGTAACCAATGACCGCCGCGAACGCGGACATGGCGGCGACCGTCCCCACGCCGAACGCCGCGATGTAGAGGAGCGCCGCCGCCCGCGTCGGAAGTGCCAGGGCCGGCAACACCCCGAAGAAGTGCGAGCTCCCGGCAAGGCCGTGGAGGACGCCAAGATAGAACGATGCGTGCGCATGTCCAAGCCTCTTCGCCCATTGGGGGCCGGTCTGGACGTGAAGGTGATCGTGAACCAAACCGTGGTGCGCGTGCTCTCCGGAGCGAAGGCGCGTCGACTGTCTCAGTCCCCAGAGCCCGAGCGCGATCAGAGCGCCGCCAACCACTCGCTCGCTCCAAGCCGAGATCGTCTCGACGGGCGGCAGGCTGTCGCGCAGGAGCACGGCGATGACGGCCACCGCCACCACGCCTGATGCGTGACCCATTCCCCATGTCCAGCCCGCAACCCAGCCTCGCTTTCGATCGAGAGCCGCAAGGGGCGCGACGGCCGCCAGATGGTCGGGACCTGACAGCACATGAAACGCGCCGGCCAGAGCGCCGGTAAGAATTGTCAGCATTGCCGGGGTGTCACTTCGGCGCCATACGGATGGCGCCATCGAGTCGAATCACTTCGCCGTTCAGCATCTCATTTTCGAAGATGTGGCGCACCAAGAACGCATACTCTTCCGGTCGCCCGAGGCGCGGAGGAAACGGGACCTGCTGCGCCAGAGACTCGCGCGCGGCTTCAGGCAGTCCCGCGAGCAAGGGCGTGTCAAAGGTCCCTGGCGCGATGGTCATGACGCGGACACCGATGCGCGCGAACTCGCGGGCAATCGGGAGCGTCATGCCGACGATGCCGCCTTTGGACGCGGAGTACGCCGCCTGACCGATCTGCCCATCGAAAGCGGCGACCGATGCCGTGTTCACAATCACACCCCGTTCGCCGGCCTCGTTCGCTTCGTTAGCCGCCATCGCTGCTGCCACGAGCCTGATGACGTTGAAGGTGCCGACCAGGTTGATCTGAACTGTCCGGGCGAAATGTGCCAGGGGTTGCACGCCTTCCTTGGGCAGGACGCGCTCGGCGACCGCAATTCCGGCGGCGTTGACCAGACCGTGGATCGCCCCCCACTTACCCACGGCCTCATCTACGGCCCGCTGCACATCGGCCTCGCTGGTTACGTCCGCTCTCACGAAACGGACGGCATCCCCGTGTTGGGCGGCTCTTGCGCGTCCTTCGGCCTCCTTGACGTCGAGAATCAGCGCACGGCCACCCGAAGCAACGACCATATCAACCGTTGCGCCGCCAAGACCCGAGGCGCCGCCCGTGACGAGCACTGTTCGTTCGTGCATGCGCACGCGTTGATTCTATCAGGCGCCTCAGCGCGAGGCCGAGGCTCGCTCTATCGTTCGCGGCGCGATCTGCGCTACGCTTTTGGACTGCGCAGGCCCGTATGAGGCTAGGAGGTGTGCGATGAATCTTCGAATTGGCGATGTGGCTCCGGATTTCGAGGCGGAAACGACCGAGGGCCGCATTCGCTTTCATGACTGGATCGGCAACTCGTGGGCGGTGTTGTTCTCGCACCCGAAAGACTTCACGCCGGTGTGCACGACTGAGCTCGGTTATATGGCCAAGCTCAAGCCCGAGTTCGACAAGCGCGGCACGAAGATCATTGGGCTCAGCGTCGACCCGGTGGACAAGCACCACTTGTGGTCGAACGACATCAGAGAGACGCAAGGGCACGCGCCCAATTATCCGATGATTGGCGACACCGACTTGTCGATCTCAAAGGTCTACGGAATGCTGCCCGCCGAGCTCGCGGGCACATCCGAAGGTCGGACGCCTGCAGACAATCAGACGGTGCGCAACGTATACGTCATCGGCCCCGACAAGAAAGTGAAGCTGATGATCGTCTATCCGATGACGACCGGGCGAAACTTCGACGAGGTCCTGCGGGTCATCGACTCGTTGCAGCTGACCGCGAAGCACAAGGTGGCGACGCCCGTCAATTGGAAGCAGGGCGACGATGTGATCATTGCAGGGTCGGTGTCTGACGAGGAAGCAAAGAAGACTTATCCCGAGGGGTGGAAATCGCCGAAGCCGTACATTCGTGTCGTGCGGCAACCCGGCGTGCCGGAATCCGTCTAGTTGCGAATCGGCACGGGAGGAAACGGAGCTGGCGGAGGAAACGGGATCATACGGAGGAACGGAGACACGGAGGTAAAGACTCTCCGTTCATCTCCGTTCCTCCGTTGCTCCGTGTGATCCCGTTCCCTCCGTCCCCTCCGTTCCCCCATCCACAAACGTCATGAGAGTCTGTCGGAAACAGAAAAGGCCGGCGGTGACCGCCGGCCTTCTCGGGCTGACCTGAGTGGTTGGGTAACGGGGTTGCTTGGGGGTGAGTCGGCAACCCAGCTACCTCGTTACATATTGCCCAGCCTCGCCTCAGCCACGAGCTCCTATCGCCAAGCTACCCAGCTACCTAAACAACGTCCTTGTGCGTCACTTCCTGGAGTGTTTGCTTTTTCTTGCCGCCGCCCAGACCCTGAATCTGAATCGTCGGCTTTTCCTTCAGCACTTCCTGTCGATACAGCCGCTCCATCTCCATGTGCTGACGGATCTCTTCGGGCGTCATCTGTGACTTCTTGCGCGCCGCCAGCTTTTCCTCCCGTGCGTTCTTCGCCACGCCGAGGTCATCGAGGTCGGTCTGCTTGCCGGCGGCGACGGCCTCGGCATTCAGCACGAGAGTGTGATCGGCGCTGGCCATCGGAACGTGCTTGTTGCCCGCGAAGATCTCGTGCCGCCCGTGCTCGTCGTACCACTTCGTGAGCGTGGCCGTCATGTGCATCTTCTCGAGAATGTTTCGCCACCCGATGCCGGTGTTGTAAGCGCAGAAGGAGATTTCGCCCTGCTGTGTGCCGTAAGGAATGATGCACATCTCCGTCCGGCGGAAGTCGTAGTTGAAGAGATCCTGGAACCACATCCCGGCGATGAACAGGAAGTTCCAGCGATCCGCGCGCCGCTTCTCGATGTCGCTCATCGTCCGGTCGCCGGTCACCTTGCCGTAGTTCTTGCCGGTGGCGCCGAACGTCTTGTCGAACTTCTTCATCAGGTCGGCGATGCGGAAGTGCGTAGGGGCCTTGAACGGGTCGTAGTTGCGCATCAAGGCGAGGCCCATGCCGACGAGCGACAGGAACTTGCCACGCGCGGCGTCGTTGACCCTCGCGACGTCCCTGGCGAGCTGATCCGCTTTCAGGAACGCAGTAACCGGAACGGCTTCCTTGGTTTCCTTGTCGATCATCACAGCCATGCCGATCCCGCAGTTCGGGTGACAGCCGCAGGTGAGCTGGCCCCACTCGCGGTCCGGCCCGTGCACGACGTCGGCCCAGTCGGTGAAAGTCGACATAAAGGAAATCGGGAACCAGTCGCGGATCGGTTCGCCGATGCCAGTCTGGTTCTTCACGTCATGCGCGAGGTGCGAGAGCGTGTAGCGCTGCGCGGCCCGCCGTTCAGGCGTCACTTCCTCGTCGCGTCCCGTGAAAGACACAGGCTGGAACGACAGAAAGTTGATCCGCTTGGGGTTGTCGAGCGCGAACTCGACGATGCGACCGACTTGCTCGTTGTTGACACCGTTGACGATCGTGACGACCGGCACGATGTCCACGCCCGCGCTGTGGAGATTCTCGATCGCGCGAAGTTTGACGTCAAAGAGGTTGCCGACCCTGCGATGCGAATTGGCCGCGTTGCCGATGCCGTCAAACTGCAGGTACGCGTAGCGCAGGCCCGCTTCGGCCGCCGCCTTGGCGAACTCGGGGCTTTTCGCGAACTCGATGCCGTTGGTGGCTGCCTGGATGCTGTTGTAGCCGACCTTGCGTGAGTAGCGGATCGCGTCGAGGAAATACGGCGACATCGTCGGCTCGCCGCCCGAGAACTGCACCGACATCTGGCGGCGGGGCTTGATGGTGACGGCGTTGTCGAGGATCTGTTTGATGTCGTCCCACGTCAGCTCATGAACGAAGCCAACCTGGTTGGCATCCATGAAGCAGGGGTCGCACATCATGTTGCAGCGATTCGTGAGGTCGACGGTGAGCACGGAGCCGCGGCCGTGAAGGACCGTCGAGGAGCCGTGGTTGTGCAGCTTCTCGTCGTTGTGCGCGCGGATGTCGCGGCCCGGGAATACTTCCTCGAGGTGCTTGAAGAACGCGGTATCCATCGCCATCACGTCCTCGAAGTGGCCGTGGATGGGGCAGTCCTTCACCATCAGGATTTTGCCGTCACGCTCGAGAATCGTCGCCTTGATCTCGCCGACCTTTTCATTCAGAAGGACACTGACGTCCTTCTTTCCGTCGAGAATCGCCTGTCGCGCTTCGCGCGTGCAGGTCGGGCAGAGCGAATCGGTTTGGCGAGGCCAGCCGAGCTGGGGCTTGGTCTTTTCGTACGACTTCAGGAGCGGCTTGTCGGACCACCGTGGCGTGAATGACGGGTTCTGTTTGATCCTGTTGGCGGTTGAAAACACCTGCCAGATGCCGTTGGCGGCGATCGACATCCCCTTCTCCACGTACTTCATCGGTGCGTGCATGCGTCTGTCTCCTCAGTCTGGGGGCCGCGAAGGCCCCGGGCCGCGTGAATCGACGAAGTTTAGCCGGCAAACTCGGAAATATGGCCTGTTTTTCAGTGGATTGGCAAAACTAGGGGGTGAGGGGGAAGGGGGCGAGGGGGAAGGGGGCAAGGGGGCGAGGGGGCGAGGGGCTGTCTCAGGGATCAGGGGAGGGGCTAGCTCCTAAGACAGCCCTTCCCGCAATTCCCTTCCCCCTTCCCCCTAGCCCCCTTACAAGCATCAGCTATTTAGATTGAGACTCCAAGATCATTGTATTTCCCTTATGCGGGCTGAGCCCGCACAATGTGGCGACCATGCTCAGCTTAGACGGCTGCGGGCCCCCCGCCCAGGGGCTCTACGATCCAGGTGCCGAACACGACGCTTGTGGCGTCGGCTTCGTGGTCCACGTCAAGGGTCAGCGGTCGCACAGCATCGTCGAGAAGGCCCTGCAGGTTCTCATCAACCTCGAACATCGTGGCGCTTGCGGGTGCGAGGCAAACACGGGCGACGGTGCCGGCATTCTGATTCAGGTTCCGGACGGCTTCTTCAGGACGGTTGTCAGGTTCTCGCTTCCGGCCGCTGGCGCCTATGGTGTCGGCCTGGTGTTTCTGCCCCACGACGGAGGCGACCGCGCCGCGATCCAGGGCCTGATCGCCCGCATCGTCGATGAGGAAGGCCAGCGGTTCCTCGGCTGGCGTGAGGTGCCGACCGACAATCGCCTGGTTGGCGACAGCGCCAGGGCCACACAGCCTGTCTTCCAGCAGATGTTCGTCGCATCTGGTGGTGACGTCAGCGAGCCCGAAGGCCGTGCGCGGTTCGAGCGAAAGCTCTACGTGATTCGCAAGCGCATCGAGCACGCGGTTGACTCGCTCAAGATCAACGCGCTCTCCCGGCGTTTCTTCTACATCGTCAGCCTGTCGGCCAACCGGCTGATCTACAAGGGCATGCTGCAAGCAAAGCAGCTCGAGCCGATGTTTCCTGACTTGTCCGACTCCCGCCTGGAGTCGGCCCTCGCGCTCGTGCACCAGCGTTTCAGCACCAACACGTTTCCATCGTGGCCGCTGGCGCACCCGTATCGGCTCATCGCGCACAACGGCGAGATCAACACGCTCCGCGGCAATATCAACTGGATGCGCGCCCGGGAAGGCCTGCTCCAGAGCGATGTGCTCGGCGAAGACCTCAAGAAGATCCTGCCAGTCATCCGCGAAGGGGGCAGCGACACCGCGACGTTCGACAATGTGCTCGAACTCCTGATGATGGCCGGGCGGTCGTTGCCGCATGCGATTCTCATGATGATTCCTGAGCCGTGGAGCGGCCACGAGAGCATGCGCCCCGATCGCAAGGCGTTCTACGAGTATCACTCTTCGCTGATGGAGCCGTGGGATGGTCCCGCTTCGATCGCGTTCACTGACGGCACGGTCATCGGAGCGGTGCTCGACCGGAACGGCCTCCGCCCGTCGCGCTACTACGTGACGAAGGACGACCTCGTGATCATGGCGTCCGAGGTCGGCGTGCTCGACATCCCGCCCCAGGACATTCTCGTCAAGGGGCGGCTGCATCCCGGCAGGATCTTCCTCGTCGATACGGCCAAGGGCCGCATCGTCGACGACGAGGAGATCAAGCGTGAGCTTGCGGCGGAGTATCCCTATCGCCAGTGGATCGACTCGCAGCTCATTCAGATCGATGACCTGCCCGCTGCGCGTGCGGAGAAGCCCGAGCACGAGACCGTGTTCAGCCGGCAGCAGGCGTTCGGTTACACACAAGAGGAGCTCCGGTTCCTCATTGCGCCCATGGCGCAGCACGGTGAAGAGCCGGTCGGATCCATGGGTACGGATACGTCGCTGGCAGTGCTCTCGAACAAACCGCGACTGCTGTACCAGTACTTCAAACAGTTGTTCGCTCAGGTGACCAATCCGCCGCTCGATGCGATTCGGGAAGAGCTCGTCACGTCGATGGCGTCGACGATTGGTCCCGAGCGGAACCTACTGAAACCAGAGCCAGAATCGTGCCGGCAGATCAATATCAAGTACCCGATCATCCATAACGAGCACGTGGCGAAGCTGCGCAATCTGCCGCCGACCGTGCCTTTCCGCTCGACGACACTGTCGATGCTGTTCGAGGCCGACACGGGTGGTGCGGGGCTCGAAGAGGCGATGGAGCAGCTCTGTCGTCGCGCGAGCGAAGCGGTTGCCGACGGTTTCGACATCCTGATCTTGTCGGATCGCGGCGTCAGTCCGCGACTCGCGCCCATTCCGAGTCTACTGGCGACCGCGGGTGTGCACCACCACCTCGTGCGTGAAGGGACCCGCACGCGGTGCGCGCTCGTCGTCGAGTCTGGCGACGCACGAGAAGTGCACCACGTCTCGTTGCTGCTCGGCTATGGCGCAGGCGTCGTGAATCCCTACGTCGCGTTCGAAACCATCGACGACATGATCAGCCAGGGGATGTTGACGGGCATCGAGCGCGACGAGGCCATTCAGCACTACATCAAGGCGCTCAACAAAGGCATCCTCAAGGTGATGTCGAAGATGGGGATCTCGACGCTCCAAAGCTACTGCGGTGCGCAGATCTTCGAAGCGATTGGCTTGAGCCAGGCCTTCATCGATCGCTACTTTACGCACACCATGTCGCGTATCGGCGGCGTCGGCATCGACGTCGTTGCCGAGGAGGTGCGCCTGCGCCACGATCGGGCGTTCGGACGTCAACCGGTTCGGCCGCAGGAGCTCGAGGCGGGTGGCGAATATCAGTGGCGTCGCGATGGCGAGTACCACCTGTTCAATCCGGAAACCGTCTACAAGCTGCAGCACGCGACGCGCAGCGGCCAGTACAAGGTCTTCAAGGAATACACGCGCGCGGTGAACCATCAGAACGAGCGTCGAGCGACGTTGCGTGGTCTGTTCCGCCTGAAGCCGGTTGGTCCCTCCGTGCCGATCGAGGAAGTCGAACCGGTGAGTACTCTCGTGCGGCGCTTCGCGACCGGGGCAATGTCGTACGGGTCGATCAGTCAGGAGGCGCACGAAACGCTGGCGATTGCGATGAACCGTCTGGGTGGCCGGTCGAACACCGGCGAGGGCGGGGAGGATGCGGAGCGCTTCATCCCGCTTGCGAACGGCGACTCCAAGAAGAGCAAGATCAAGCAAGTCGCCTCGGGCAGGTTCGGCGTGACGAGCGAGTATCTCGTCAGCGCAGAAGAGCTTCAAATCAAGATGGCTCAGGGTGCGAAGCCCGGGGAGGGTGGCCAGTTGCCGGGGCCCAAGGTGTACCCCTGGATTGCGAAGGTGCGTCACTCGACGCCGGGGGTGGGGCTCATTTCGCCGCCGCCGCACCACGACATCTATTCGATCGAGGACCTCGCGCAGCTCATCTTCGACCTGAAGAACTCGAACCGCGAAGCTCGCATCTCGGTGAAGCTCGTGGCCGAAGGCGGCGTGGGAACCGTCGCTGCGGGGGTCGCGAAGGCGCACTCGGATGTGGTGTTGATTTCGGGCCACGACGGCGGAACCGGCGCCGCGCCGCTCACCAGCCTGAAGCACGCGGGCCTGCCCTGGGAGCTGGGGCTTGCGGAGACGCAGCAGGTGCTGGTGCTGAACAAGCTGCGCGATCGGATTGTGGTCCAAGTGGACGGTCAGATGAAGACCGGCCGCGACGTGGTGATTGGCGCGCTGCTTGGCGCCGAGGAGTTCGGGTTTGCCACCGCGCCGCTCGTCGTCGTGGGCTGCATCATGATGCGCGTCTGTCATCTGAATACCTGTCCCGTCGGCATCGCGACTCAGGATCCGGAGTTGCGAAAGAAGTTCGCCGGCGCCCCTGAGTTTGTCGAGAACTTCTTCCGTTTCATCGCGGAAGAAGTGCGCGAGCTCATGGCCGAGCTCGGGTTCCGCCGCCTTGACGACATGATCGGCCGGGCCGATTGCCTCGACTTCGAGCGGGCGCATGACCATTGGAAGGCGAAGGGCCTGGACCTCAGGCCGCTGCTGCATCAGCCCGACCTTCCGGCCTCTGTCGCGCGCCGGCGCGTGCGCGAGCAGGACCACGGGCTGGACGAGACGCTCGACAACGATCTGATCCAGGCGTCGATGCCGGCGCTCGAGCATTGCACGCCGGTCGATCTGACGGCGTTCATCCGCAATGCGGATCGTACGGTCGGCACGATGCTCGGCTATGAAGTCACGAAACGCTACGGCAGCCCCGGCCTAGCCGACGACACGATCCGTGTCACGTTCACAGGTTCGGCCGGTCAGAGCTTCGGCGCATTCATCCCCCGTGGCATGACGCTGAAGCTCGTGGGTGATGCCAACGACGGATTCGGAAAGGGTCTGTCAGGTGGCCGCGTGATTGCCTATCCGCCGCCGCTGTCCACGTTCAAGTCGGAGGAGAACATCATCATCGGCAACGTCGCCTTCTATGGCGCCACGAGCGGGGAAGGGTATGTGCGGGGCATCGCGGGTGAACGCTTCTGCGTGCGAAACAGCGGCGCCAACGTCGTTGTCGAGGGCGTTGGCGACCACGGCTGCGAGTACATGACGGGCGGCAAAGTCGTTGTGATCGGTCGTACCGGACGGAACTTCGCGGCCGGAATGAGCGGAGGGATCGCCTACGTGCTCGATGTCAACGGCAGTTTCGCGGGGCGCTGCAACACAGACATGGTGGACCTCGAGTCGCTCGTCGATGCCGACGATGTGGACTTCGTGCAAGTGGCGATCATGAAACACGTTACCCATACCGGAAGCCGTTACGCCGAGAGTGTCCTTGCCGACTGGGCGAACCTGCAGCGGCACATCGTCAAGGTGTTGCCGCGCGAGTACAAGCGAGCGCTCGCGGCGGAAGCCAAGCGGAAGGCCGAAGTGCGCAAGAGCGAGGTCGCAACCATCCTCGTGAGAGCCATGACAACGACCGTAGAGTCGAAAGACGCCACGGCGGTTCCTTAGGCGGGCCCACCCCTCAACGAGCGAAAACAGATGGGCAAGCCAACAGGTTTCATTGAGATTCATCGAAAGAAGCACCCCACGCGTCCCGTCCCGGAGCGGATCCGCGACTGGCGCGAGGTGTATCTTCCGTATCCGAAGAGCGAACTGGAAGCGCAGGGCGCCCGCTGCATGGACTGCGGCATTCCGTTCTGCCATCAAGGGTGCCCACTCGGAAACTTGATTCCAGACTGGAACGACCTTATCTACCGCGACAGGTGGCACGCGGCGATCGACCGGCTCCATGCCACCAACAATTTCCCCGAGTTCACCGGTAAGTTGTGTCCGGCGCCGTGCGAAGGGGCGTGTGTGCTCGGGATCAACGACTCGCCGGTCACGATCAAGTCGATTGAAGCGACCATCATCGACCGCGCGTGGAACGAAGGGTGGGTGACCCCCAAGCCGCCGACGGATCGCACCTGGAAGAAGGTTGCCGTCGTCGGGTCGGGGCCAGCCGGTCTTGCCGCCGCCGATCAGCTCAACCGGGCTGGTCATTCGGTCACGGTGTTCGAGAAGTCAGACCGGATGGGCGGACTGCTGCGATACGGGATCCCCGAGTTCAAGATGGAGAAGCGCTTCCTCACTCGCCGGCTCGGCGTCATGGAGGCGGAAGGGGTCATCTTCAGAACCGGCGTCAACGTCGGTGTGGACGTGTCGGCCAAGCGCCTGCGCAAAGACTTCGATGCGGTGCTGCTTGCGGGCGGGGCTGGGCAGCCTCGCGACCTCCCCGTACCGGGCAGGGAGTTGAAGGGCATTCACTTCGCCATGGAATACCTCACTCTGCAGAACCGGCGGAACGAGGGCGATCACGTTCCCGAGTTCGAGTTCATCACGGCGAAAGGCAAGCACGTCATCATCATCGGTGGCGGTGATACTGGCGCCGACTGCCTGGGCACCGCCCACCGGCAAGTCGCCAAGTCTGTGCATCAGCTCGAGCTGTTGCCAATGCCGCCGGAAACGCGCGCCGCGGACAACCCGTGGCCGGAATGGCCGCAGATCTTCCGCGTGTCGACGGCGCACGAAGAGGGAGGCGAGCGGCTGTACGCCGTGTCCACGCAGCGCTTCTCGGGAGACGCCGATGGGCACGTGCGCGCCCTGCACGCTACGAAGGTCGAGGCCGTCCGTCAGGATGGCCGCATGCAATTCGAACCCGTGCCCGGCAGCGAGTTCGAGATTCCCGCCGACCTCGTCCTGCTCGCCATGGGCTTCGTCGGGCCTGAAAAGAGCAAACTGCTGGCCGACCTCGGTGTGAAGCTATCGGACCGCGGCAACGTGGCGCGCGATGGCTGCTGGATGACCAACGTGCCAGGGGTGTTCACGGCCGGCGACATGCAGCGGGGCCAATCGCTCATCGTGTGGGCGATTGCCGAGGGCCGCAGCGCGGCGCGTGCCATCGATCATCACCTGATGGGTGAGTCGCAGCTTCCGGCGCCGCTCGAATAAAGACGAGCGTTCGGGTCGTTCGGTGGGTCGGAGCGTTCGGATCGTTCTGGGATCGTTCGATTCGTTCGAGCCGTTCTGGATCGTTCGTCGTTCGAATGGTTCGAATGTTCTCGACGGCACGGCCGGAACGATCCAGACGCTTATAATCGCGGCTCTTTTCGTCCATGCCGCTCACGTCAGGCTCTCGCCTCGGTCCCTATGAAGTGCTCTCGCCCCTCGGAGCCGGGGGCATGGGTGAGGTGTATCGCGCAGTTCCTCATCAACACGTCAACTGAAGAGGCTCCCGTCCCGCCTATCACTCTGATTCTCAACTGGAAGCCCAAACCCTGAAGCTCGCGCAGCCGGCGCACACGTTTTTCAGGCTTCTCTGATCTGCGTTCGTTCGTGTTCACGTCGTGGTTTCGCGACGATCGTCTGGTCGGAACCAGAACCTTCTCCATCGCACGTAGGACTTCACCCCACGAGAACATCGCCATCCGACGGCCACGGCGGGTTCTGTTCTTGCAAGCTCGAGAAGGCTGTATGCCGATGCGACACGCGATTGCGGCTGCCGTCGTGATGCTCCTGATGGCCCCGCTGCATGCCGCCGCGCAACGCTCCAAGAATGATCCGGTCGCGCTTGCGAAGGAGGGCTCGACGGCGCTCGACGAGCGGCGATTCGGCGATGCGATGGACGCGTTCACGAAAGCTGCCGCACTGCTTCCAGGCGACCCGAGTCTGTCTCTCGGCGCAGGTCTCGCCGCATTCATGCTCGGGCAGAACGATGAGGCACAAAGTTGGTTCGAGCGGTCGCTCAAACTGAACCCGCGCTACTTAGCGGCCTCGAGCTGGTTGGGACGACTGCACCATCAAGCCGGCCGCGTGAAGGATGCGATCGCCGTCTACGAAGCGGCGCTCGCACTCTCGCCAGATGCCAAAGAGTTCCAGGACCGCCTCAGCGACTGGCGCAAGGAGACTCAGCTTCAGGATCGGTTTTACCAATCGCGCGGGGCCCACTTTATCGTGCTGTTCGAGGGGCCTGACGACGACGCGCTCGCCGGGCGTGTCCTGGAGCGGCTCGAAGCCGCGTACTGGCGAATCGGAAGCGCGCTCACCGCGTATCCCGAGCAGTCGATTACCGTCGTGCTCTACACGCTCGAACAGTTCCGGGACATCACCCGGCTCCCAATTTGGACCGCGGCTGCGTACGACGGACGGATTCACGTGCCCATACGAGGCGGGTTGGAGCAACGGGATGAGCTCGATCGCGTGCTCGCGCATGAATTTGTCCATGCCGTGGTCGCGATGCTCGGTGGACGCAACGTGCCCGTGTGGCTGAACGAGGGTTTAGCGACGGCGCTCGAGCCTGGCGGCGCAGAGGAGACGGAGGAGGTCCTTGCGCGCCCAGGGGCCCGACCCCAGCTGCAACGGCTCCACCATGGCTTTTCTGCCCTCCCTGCGGGCGATGCCCGCATCGCGTACGCGGTCAGTGCACGCGCGGTCCGTCGCATGATCGAACTGCGTGGCGCCTCGGCCGTCGTCGCGCTCCTGCAGGATCTCGCACGAGGCGCCCAGTTTGCGAGCTCCTTCCATCAGCGGATCGCGATGCGCTACGAGGATTTCCAGGCGCTTGTAGCGCGCGACTGAGCGGGGCCGTAGCCGCGTGCGTGCCTCCGGCCGATAATTCTGGCGTGACGAACTGCGTCAACTGCGGTGCGCCAATGCAGCCAGACAGGGCCACGGGAGCGCTGGTGTGCGGGCACTGTGGCACGCTCGACGAGCAGCCTGTCCTGCTTCGAGATCTGGAGATGGGGGCCCTCAGCCGCCTGCCGTGTCCACAGTGCGCGGCTATGCTCTCCAACGCCGCGCTCGACGGAAATCAGTTGCTCTTCTGCCAAAAATGCTTCGGCATGCTCATCGTGATGCACAACTTTGTCCCACTGATCGAGGCCGCACAGCGGCGCGAGAATCCATCCGGTGTCACTCCCCCTCGGCGCCAGAATCCCGGCGACCGCGTGCTCAACTGCCCGGGATGCGGGCACCCCATGATCAGCCATTTCTACGCCGGTCCGGGCAACCTGGTCATCGACACGTGCGAGCGCTGTCAGATGAACTGGCTCGACCCCGGAGAGCTACGTCGCATCGCCCGTGCCCCTCAAGGGCGCGTGTGGAGTCCGCCGCCACTCGAAACGCCGGACCCAGGCGAATAGAACGTTCGGATCGTTCGAATCGTTCGGGCGTTCGGATCGTTCTCGGATCGTTCGAACCGTTTGGGCGTTCCGGCGTTCGAGAACCAGGACGTTCCGCACGACCCGCTGTCAACATCCACTGACGTCCTGAACGCGTCGAACGTCCCGAACGATCAGAAGGCGTGCTGTTCGTCTAGAATTCTGGCGAGACTAGATGCCCCTGTCCGCCGGCACGAGACTCGGCTCATACGAAATCGTCTCGCTCCTTGGCCGCGGTGGCATGGGCGAGGTGTATCGCGCGCATGACGTGCGACTTGGCCGCGACGTCGCGATCAAAGTCCTGCCGGCGGATCTGGCCGCGGATCCTGATCGCATCCGTCGCTTGGAGCAGGAGGCGCGCGCGATTGCGGCGCTGAACCATCCGCACATCTGTCAGATTCACGACGTGGGTCCGGGCTATCTCGTGCTGGAGTACGTCGACGGTGCGCCGCTGCTTGGGCCGCTCGCGCCGGCCGAAGCCGTGCGGCTCATCCTGCAGGTCGTGGATGCCGTCGACGCGGCCCATCAAAGGGGCATCCTCCATCGTGATCTCAAGCCTGCGAACATCATGGTCACCGCGGACGGCCGGGTGAAGGTGCTCGACTTCGGGCTTGCGAAGGTGATGACGTCGGAGCCGGACGTCACTCGGACGATCGAAGGCACGGTGGCGGGGACGGCCGCGTACATGTCGCCGGAGCAAGCGCAGGGCCGTACGCTCGATAAGCGGTCGGACATCTTCAGCTTCGGCGCCGTGCTCTACGAGACGGTCGCAGGAACGCTCGCTTTCGGCGGACACTCGACGGCGGAGATCTTGAGCGCGGTCCTGCGCGACGACCCACCGCCACTCCACGCACCGGCCGCCCTTGACCGCATCGTCCGGAGGTGTTTACAGAAGGAACCCACGCAAAGATTCCAGTCGATGGCTGAGGTGCGCAACGCGCTCAAACAGCTCTCAGCGAAGTCCGTCGACCAGCAGCCCTCGATCGCCGTGCTGCCGTTCGCCGACATGAGCGCGGGCAAAGACCACGAGTGGTTCAGCGATGGCTTGGCAGAGGAAATCATCAATGCGCTGACGCATATCCCGGGTCTCAAGGTCATCGCCCGCACGTCCGCGTTCGCGTTCAAGGGCAAGCAGGACGACATCAGGCGAATCGCTGAGGCGCTCGGCGTGGCGCACGTCCTCGAGGGCAGCGTGCGCAAAGCCGGTAATCGCCTCCGCATCACCGCGCAGCTCATCACCGCTGCGGATGGCAGTCACCTCTGGTCCGAACGATACGACCGCGAGCTAGCCGACATCTTCGCCGTTCAGGACGACATTGCCCAGGCGATTGCGGCGATACTCGAGGTGAAGCTTGCGCCGAAAGGGGCCGATATCAGGCGTCACACGCCGACGCTTCCGGCGTACGAGGCCTTCCTTCGAGGGCGACACTATCTTTTCAAATTCACCCCCGAGTCATCTGCGCGGGGAATCGAGTCTCTCAGGCAGTCCATTGCGCTGGATCCGCTGTATGCGCAACCTCACGCAGCGCTGGGGCTCAGCTATCTGCTCTCTACGACGAACGGTTACCAGCGGGTGGGAGAGGTGGTGCATCTGATTCGCGCCGAGGCTCAGGCGGCGCTGGATCTCGATCCGTCGGAGTCTGCTCCGCACTTCCTGCTCGGCTCCCTGGCGGCCACCTATGACTATGACTGGAGTGAGGCAGAGTCACGGTTCCGCCTGGCCCTGGCCACCACGTCCGCGAGCCCGGACGTTCACTGGGCGTACGCGAGCTTCTACCTTGGGTCGCTCGGTCGCTTTCAAGATTCAGTATCGGAGATGCAGCACGAGGTCGAGCTCGATCCGTTGAACCTCTCGTGGCGCGCCGTGCTTTCCTCGCATCTGAACAGTGCAGAGCGGTACGAGGAGGCGATTGAGAATTCGCAGACAGCGCTCGCCACCGAGGAGCATCACTGGATGTCGCTGTTCATGTTGAGCCAGTCGTATGCCTGGAGGGGGAAGTATGCCGAAGCAATTCCCTTCGCGGAACGGGCGTATCGGCTGGCGCCCTGGCACAGCATGCCGGCGGGTGTGCTCGCGGGCGTCCTTGCCTGCACGGGTGAATCGGCACGGGCGGAGGAGATCGTCAGGCAGATGGGTGATCGTCCTTCGCCCATCTGGGGCCGGGTCGAGTATCACCTTCTGTGCTCGGAGATCGACGCTGCAGCGGACTGGTACGAGAAGTTGATTGAAGAACGCGAAGCGTTCGCGGTCGTGTTCGCGAAGAACCCGATCGTCAGCGCGTTGCGCGCAAGCCGTCGCTGGCCCAAGTTGGCAAGAATGATGAACCTGCCGGTAGGCGACGCGGGGACTGAAACCCCCGCGCGCCGAATGTAGGCGGCGCACATGTCCCTGTCAGCTGGCACGAGACTCGGTTCCTACGAAATCGTCTCGCTTCTTGGCCGCGGCGGAATGGGCGAGGTCTATCGCGCGCATGACGCACGCCTTGGCCGCGACGTCGCGATCAAGGTTTTGCCGAAGGATCTGGCCGCGGACCCCGATCGGGTCCGTCGCTTCGAGCAGGAAGCGCGCGCGATTGCGGCGCTGAACCATCCGCACATCTGTCAGATTCACGACGTCGGTCCAGGCTATCTCGTGCTGGAGTACGTCGAAGGTGCGCCGCTGCTCGGGCCGCTCGCGCCGGCCGAGGCCGTGCGGCTGACCCTGCAGGTCGCCGACGCCATCGACGCCGCCCATCAGAAGGGCATCCTCCACAGAGATCTCAAGCCGGCGAACATTCTGGTCACGACGGACGGCCGCGTGAAGGTGCTGGACTTCGGGCTTGCGACGGTCATGACGTCGGAACCGGACGTCACGCGCACGACGGCGGGCACCGTGGCGGGCACCGCGGCGTATATGTCGCCGGAACAGGCTGAGGGCAAGCCGCTCGACGCGCGTTCCGACGTGTTCAGCTTGGGCGCGGTCCTGTATGAGATGCTCTCCGGCGCGCGGGCCTTTGGCGGGGACACCGCTGCGCGGGTCGTGAGCGCGGTGTTACGCGACGACCCGCCACCGTTCCAGGCGCCACACGACCTCGAGCGGATCGTGCGGCGATGCCTGGCCAAGCCGCTCGCCCAGCGGTTCCCGTCGATGCACGAAGTGAAGGTCGCGCTCGAGAACATGTCGGCAACGTCTGCCGACGCGAAGCCGTCGATCGCCGTCCTCCCGTTCGAGAACATGAGTGGCGACAAAGAGAATGAGTACTTCAGCGACGGCCTTGCCGAGGAGATCATCAACCTCTTGGCGCAAGTCGCCGGTCTGAGGGTAATTGCGCGTACCTCTGCCTTCGCATTCAAGGGTAAGCACGAGGATGTTCGCCAGATCGCCCGAGCCCTGGGGGTGACCACCGTGTTAGAAGGCAGCGTTCGAAGGGCCGGGAGTCGCATACGCGTGACGGCGCAGCTCATCACGGCGGACGACGGAAGCCATTTGTGGTCGGAGCGCTACGACCGGGAGCTGGCAGATGTATTCGCTGTTCAGGATGAAATCGCCACTGCGATCACCGCCGCGCTTGAGGTGACGCTGTCCGTGGCGTCAACCACGCTGCGACCGTACACGCCGAACCTTCCCGCGTACGAAAACTACCTGAGGGCGCTGCACGACTCTCAGAGATGGACGCCTGAGTCGCTGGCGCGGGCGCGGGCATTTCTCGAGCGCGCCATCACGCTCGATCCGCGCTTCGCGCTGGCGCACGCAGAGCTCGGACACGTCTTTCATCGCCTTGCCATCTACGGGCTCATGCCGCCACGTGACGCGCTCCCACTCATGCGCCAGGAGACACGGAAAGCGTTGGCGATCGATCCCTCGCTGCCCGAAGGGCATGCGATGCTCGGTACAGTCGCGGCGATGTTCGATTACGACTGGCCTGAAGCCGAGCGCCAGTTCCAGCTCGCCTTGGGGCACGACCCGGCTCCACCTCTCGTCCATCGATACTACGCGCACTACTGCCTGCTCCCTCTCGGGCGCAGTCGAGAAGGCATCGAACACCATGACATCGCGCTCCAAGGGGACCCCCTGAACCTCGTGGCCCGTTCGGAGCGAGCCCTCTGCCTGTTCATGGCCGACCGACCTGCTGATGCCGAGGATGAGCTACGCCACATTCTGGAGCTCGACGAGAGCTTCTGGTTTCCCTACTTCTCGTTGAGTCAATTTCATGCCACGGAGGGGCGGTTCGATGAAGGGCTCCGGTGGGCCGAACGGGCCTACCGCGCTGCGCCATGGTTCCTCCCGGCCGTCGGAGTCCTGGCCGCGCTGCTCAAGCGTTTGGGAGACACCGACCGCGCCGACATCTTGGCCCTGAAGCTTCGCCCCGACGATGGGTACGGCGACCCGATTGGGCCGGCGATCTACCATCTGCTGTCCGGGGAGCTCGACGCCACTGCGGATTGGACCGAAAAGGCCATCGACCAACGTCACCCGGCCGTGTTTTTCTTTCTACACGTCACCGCAAAGGCACTGCGGTCGAGTTCCCGCTGGCCGAAGTTGGCGAGGATGATGAATCTGCCTCAATAACGTTCGGATCGTTCGAGTCGTTCGAGTCGTTCGGAGCGTTCGCCGAACGTTCGTCGTTCGAACCGTTCTCGAATCGTTCGGACGCTCCCGCGTTCGAGAACCTGAACGTTCGAACGATCCGAACGACTGCATCCCGTGAACGTCTCGAACGACTCGAACGATCCGAACGACTCAGATCGACAAGGACTCGAGTGGAAGCTGTCCCGTGCTGTCGCCCAGTTTGTCAGCGGGCACGCCGACTTTATCGAGGAGCGTCAGCAGCAGGTTCGACATCGGCGTATTCAGCGTGTAGTTCAAGTGGCGACCGGTCTTGAACACGCCACCGAGCTTTCCGGCCATCAGACACGGGAGATCCGAGTGACGATGCAGGTTGCCGTCGCCCATTCCCCCGCCATACAGGATGAGCGAGTGGTCCAGCAGCGTGCCGTCGCCATCCGGCGTGGCCTGCAGCTTCTCGAGGAAGTAGGCACAGAGCTGCGCCTGTAGCGTATCGATCCTGGCCTTCTTGGCGATGAGCTCGGGATCGTTGCGGTGATGCGACACCGCGTGATGCTGTTCGGGCACGCCGATGCTCGCAAATGTACGTGTGCTCAGCTCACGCGACATGATCATGCTGAACACCCGCGTGATGTCCGCGCGATACGCCAGCGCCTGCAGGTCGAACATCAGCTTCGTATGAGCTTCGAAGCTCTCGGGAATGTCCGTAGGCCGCTCGGGCAGCTCGATCTGCGCGGGCTGTGACTCCGAGTGCTGAATCCGCTGCTCCACCTCGCGGACCGAATCGAGATACTCGCCGAGCTTGGCCTTGTCTCCGCCGCCAAGGCTGTTCCTGACGCGGCTTGCTTCTTCACGCACCGAGTCGAGGATGCTGCCCTCGGTGCGGATGCGCGCCTGCCGCGCGGCGGCGTTGCCGCCGTCGCCGAACAACCGCTCGAAGACGATACGCGGGTGTGATTCAGTAGGGTTCGGGGTCGTCTCGTTACGCCACGAGACGGTATTGATGTAGAAACAGTCTCCTGAATCGCATGACCCCTGCGTGGGGTAGTCCACCGCAAGCTCGAGTGACGGAATGCGAGACGTCCGGCCGATCTCGCGGGCGGCCAATTGATCCACGGTGGTCGCAAGACGCACTTCGATGCCTGGCTGTGTCCGATCGTACGCGTGCACACCAGTGAGCCACACCGCCGACGCGCGCGGGTGATCGCCGGTGCCATCTCCAAACGTGTCGGCCTGTAGATGCGAGAGGCCGCTGAGCACGTTAATCTGGTCCCGTACGTTCGCGAACGGCTGCAAAATCGGCGGCAACTCGAAGCCTGCGCCGGTTGTCGCAGGATTCCACTGATTTTGGATGACGCCGTTCGCGATGTAGATAAACCCAAGCCGGCGAGTGGGCTTCAGTGGCTGCGCGGCAAGGGCCGGCACCATGGCATCGAGCATCGGGAGCGCGACAACCGTTCCCATCGCTTGCAGGAAAGTCCGACGAGGCAACGCTCGTTTGGTAATGAACATGTCGTTTCCTTGCTCGAGTCGATCCGTAGGGCCGGTCCTTTCGGACCGGCCAGGCACGTCCAAAAGGACGCGCCCTACGTCAACTGGCCGTCGCCCTACTCTGATTTTTGCCGCATCTGGAAGGGTCGGCTCTTCACGACACCCAGGACGAGCGACGAGAGCGTGTACCGGCTCGATTCCGCGTCCCGAAGAATCGCCCGCACAGAAGGCGAATCATAGTATTGCAGGTTGCGGCCGATGGCGTACATCAAGAGCCTCTCGGCCACGGTGCTGACGAACTGTTCCGGTTGGCGCATCAGCTCCTTCTTTAGCCCTGCGATGCCTTCAAATTTTGACCCCTCCGGGAAGACACCCGAGGCATCGATGGGAGTCCCTCCGTCGGCATCACGCCATTTGCCCACCGCGTCGAAGTTGTCCATCGCGAAGCCAATCGGATCCATGCGCGCATGGCAGCTCGCGCATGATGGATTCGCCCGATGCTGGAGCATGGCCTCCCGCATGGTGAGCGCCTTACCCGGTTCCTTGCCGTCCGTCTTCAGTGACGGAATGTTGGGTGGTGGCGGAGGAGGCGCAGACGATAACAGGTTCTCGAGCACCCATTTCCCACGCAGCACCGGCGAGGTCCTCGTCGAGTACGACGTGATCGTCAACACGCTGCCCTGTCCGAGCAGTCCACCTCGCACGCTCCCCTCAGGCAGTGTCACGCGACGGAAGTAGCTCCCCTTGACGTTGGGGATGCCGTAGTGTCGAGCCAGTCTCTCGTTGAGGAACGTGTAGTTCGCCGTCAGCAGCTCCAGCACGCTCCGGTTGTCCCTGAGAACGCTGTCGAGGAAGAGCTCCGTCTCGCGGCGGAGCGACTGCCGAAGAGTCTCGTCAAAGTCGGGGAAGAGAATCTCGTCTGGCAGCTTGGACTCGATGTCGCGCAGATATAGCCACTGCGCGGCGAAGTTCGTCACGAGCGACTCCGAGCGCGGATCCGTCAGCATGCGCCGGACCTGCTGCTCCAGCACTTTTGGATCCTTCAGCCTTCCCGCCGCCGCCACCTCCAGCAGTTCGTCGTCCGGGATGCTGCTCCACAGGAAGAAAGAGAGACGCGAGGCCAGCTCCAGCTCGCTGATTCGGTACGTGCCGTCCTCGTTCACGCTGGCCGGAGGACGCTCGATGCGGAAGAGGAACTGTGAGCTGACGAGGAGCCGTTCGAGTGCTTTCTGGATCCCGAGATCGAAGCTTCCCTCCGCGCGCCCTGCCGTATAGAAGGGCATCAGGTCTCGCAGGTCCACATCCGTCACTGGCCGACGGTAGGCGCGGCGAGCCATCGTAGAAAGAATCTGTTTGGCGCACGGCAACTCATCGAAGAGCCCGGCGGGCTCGCAGACGAAAATGCGACGCCGGCTCGGCGAGTCGCCGGGAGCGGTGACGTCGTAAGGCCCCCTGATTGTGACGGTGGCGATTGCCGGTTGAGTACCCCTGCTGCGCATACGTGGGCGGAGCGTGGCTTCGTCCCGTGCCTCGCTGTGCTGCACGAAAGAAACTCCAACCAGCTTGGGTCCTGCCTTGAGTGTGATTGGATACTCGAAGTCGAGATCCTGAGGCGGGCCGCCACCCCGTCTTCCCCGGCCGCCTGCGCGCCCTCCACCCGCCGGATCCTGGCCGTCAGCGGTGCCCAGTGTTGCGAGCCGTACGCGCTCGCCATCAATCGTGATCTCGAGTTGGTGCTGCTCGCTGATCGGCCCCGCAAGTGCAACTTCGACGACATACGTGCCGTCCACCGGGAACTCGCTCCGCACGGCAAGACCGCCGCGGGTGCCAAACGGCAACTCGTCCACACGCTCGTCTTGCGGATGTTCGGCGTCGAGACGATGGATGTTCACGAGTACCGGCATGGAGGGATCCCCGATGGCCAGGCGGCTGATCTTCCGTGCGGCGTCGAGGTAGCGCTCCAGGTTGCTGGGTGACACGAACAGGAGGTCAGCGATGTTGTCGAAGCCGCTGCTGATGTTGTCAGCGGGCAGCATGAAGTCCACGCTGACTTCCTTCGGCAGCGCGCCTAGGGCCAGCAGATCGCGAATCGCGTTCTGATACTCGGTGCGACTCAGGCGATGCACGAGCGGAAGCCTGCCGAGTTGGGGGCGGGCCGTCGAAGCGCGATCGAGCTCCGATTCCAGGAAGGAGGCGACCGATGCGTACGTTGCCTGGTCAGGTCGCGGTGCGCCTGCGGGCGGCATCGAGTTCGTCCGTAGCTTCCTAACCACTTTCTCCCAGGCCTCGGCGTCTGCGCCCACGCTGGTCAGCCCGGACGGGTCGATGACGAATCCGCCCGTCTTCAGTCGGGCGTTGTGACAGGTGACGCAGTACTGATTGAGAACTGCCGCCGGCGCCGGCGATCCAGCTGCCGCAGGGCTCTGCGCACGCGGAGGCACGGCCTGGGCGCCGACACCCTCCGACCGTGCCATCACGGTCGCGATAAGGACGGCCCACAGACCGATGAGCGTGAATCGTCTCGCCGCTAGAGCCCTCAGCGACATCTGGTCCCTCTGTCTGCCGCCCAATATACTCGTGTTCGGGCGCCGGGAGGCCTCTCGGAACCGCTGCACGCGATCGTGATATACAACCCGCACTGAGGAGGAGGCTCATGAGACGACGGGGCTGGTTGCTGCTGATCGCCGTGTGGTGCGTGGCCGGTGCGGGCTCGTTCGCCGCTCAAACCGGTTTTCCGCTCATCGATGCCACGAAGCGAGAAGATGCAGGCGCCGTGCGGGCCTTGCTCGCAAAACGCGCGAACGTGAATGCCTCGGAAGCCGACGGCTTCACCGCGCTTCACTGGGCGGCGCAGCGCAACAACCTCCAGCTCGTGGATCTGTTGATCGCAGCGGGTGCCGACGCAAAGGTTGCGACCCGCTACAAGATCACTCCGCTCTACCTCGCTGCCCTTAACGGCAACAGAGGGGTCATGGAGCGACTGCTCAGTGCGGGCGCGGATCCAAATGGCACCTCGCACGAAGGCCAGACAATGCTGATGACCGCCGCGCTGTCGGGAAGAGCCGACGCCGTCCGCCTGCTGATCGCCCGCGGCGCGAACGTAAATGCCACTGAGCCGTACAAGGGTCAGAATGCGCTGATGTGGGCGGCAACAGAGGGCAACACCGCGGCAGCGGAAGTGCTCATCGAAGCGGGCGCGGATCTGAAAGCGAAATCGGCGAGCGGGTTCACGCCTCTTCTGTTTGCCGTACGCAACGCGCACGTCGAAACCGTCGATGCCTTCTTGAAACGCGGCGCGAACGTGAACGACGCGGCGCCGGACGGTTCGAGCGCACTTGGTATGGCGGTCGTCAACGCGTACTTCGAGCTTGCCTCAATGCTGCTCGACCGTGGCGCGAACCCGAATTTGCCTGACCCGCGTGGGTCGGCGCTCCACACGATCGCTTGGCTGCGGAAGCCGGGGTCGGACGGCGCGGCCGGCGTGGGAGGGACGCCGCAGGGGCCACCGCTTCCGACCGGAAACGTCACGGCGCTCGAGCTTGCGAAGAAGCTGTTGGACCGTGGAGCAAATCCCAACGTGCGCGTCGAATGGCAGGAGCCGACGTTCGGGAAGGAAGGTGGCACCGCGAGAAACCCGCCCAACATCCGGCTCGGCCGGCATCTTCTGAGCTACATCGGAGCCACGGCGTTTTACGTGGCAGCCAAGAACGGTGACGTTGCCCTCATGCGTCTACTCGCAAATGGCGGCGCCGATCCGACGATTCCGACAAAGGCGGGCATCACGCCGCTCATGGTGGCTGCCGGGCTCGACTACTGGGAGGGCGAGAGCCCAGGACCCTATACCGGTGTGACCGAGGCCGAGCGGCTCGAAGCAGTGAAGCTGGCGTTGCAGCTTGGTAACGACATCAACGCACACGCGAACTTCGGCGACTACCGGATGGTGGGCGACACCGACTACACGCTTCTGTACTACCCGCACAACATCGACGAGCTGCTCACTCTCGGCGTGGGTGATCCCCGGTGGAGCGGCAGCACGGCGCTCATCGGAGGCGTCGTGTCCGGCCAACCTTCGATCGTGCAACTCTTGATCGATCGGGGTGCGCGAGTGGATGCGCCAACGGTGCTCGGCTGGACCCCGCTCAGGGTCGCCGAAGGCGTGTTCTTCGCCAACGCGAAGAAGGAGTTTCCCGCGGCAGCGGCGATCCTGAAGAAAGCCATCGCTGAGCGAACCCGCTGAAGTCCACTCCGTCGGGACGTTCTGTGAAACTGTGTGCCACGGAAGTCGTCTGGCCATGACTTCATCTGGTCTGGCCGTCTCGATCCGCCGAAACGACCAGAGGTGCCTCTACTCTTTGCGACGACGCTTTTCCTAAACGCACTCCTTTTGTTTTGGGTCCAGCCCATGTTCGGGAAGATGGTGCTCCCTCTTCTGGGTGGCTCACCATCTGTCTGGACCACCTGCATGCTCTTCTTCCAGGCGGCGCTCCTGGTTGGTTACGCCTACAGTCATGCCGGCATCAGGCTGTTTGGACTTCGAAAGCACGCGATCTTCCACGGTCTGCTGGTGTGGCTCCCGCTGCTTCTTCTTCCGATCGACGTCCGCGAGGCGGGACCTCCAGGGGACGGGCAGCCGATTGCCTGGCTGCTGCAGACGATGGGATCGAGCGTGGGGTTGCCGTTCATCATGCTCGCCACGACGGCTCCGCTCCTGCAACGGTGGTTCTCGTCAGCCAGCGATAAACCTGCGGCGGACCCGTATCGTCTGTACGCGGCGAGCAATGCCGGAAGTCTCATCGCGCTTCTTGCGTTTCCTACGGTGCTCGAGCCTCTGATCCCGTTGGGGCCGCAGCAGATGATCTGGAAGGGCGGCTACGCGATCGTCGCCAGTCTGCTCACCGCATGCGCCATCGTCGCCTATCGAAGCGCCTCGACTGCGGACGCCTCAACCTCTGAGCACGCTGGAGAATCGGAGAGCGTGGAACGTTCGCCGTCGGCGGGTCAACGGTTACGGTGGCTGGCACTCTCGTTCGCGCCTTCCAGTCTGATGTTGGGCGTAACCACCTATCTCTCCACCGATGTCGCGGCGGTTCCCTTGCTTTGGGTTCTCCCGCTTGCGTTCTACCTGTTGACATTCATCGTCGCATTCGGCTGGTACTCCGAAGCCACGCACGCCATGGCTCTGAGGGCGCTGCCACTCGTGCTCTTACCGCTCGTGCTTCTCCTCATTTCGGAAGCGCCCGTCCCATTGTGGGTAACCGTGCCGATGCATTTGGCGGCGTTCAGCGTCCTGGCGCTCCTCTGTCATGGCGAACTGGCCAGGGATCGTCCGGGCGTGCGGCACTTGACCGAGTTCTATCTGTGGCTTGCGGGAGGCGGTGTACTGGGCGGGGTGTTCAATACGCTCATCGCGCCCCAGGTCTTCAACTCGGTCGCGGAGTACCCGATTGCGATCGCGGGCGGATGCCTCTTGTGTGCCTCGAGCGGACAGTTTCGGGCGGCGTTGGCGAATCCACGGACGCTCCTGCGGCCCGCGCTTGCGGCGGGTCTTGCTGTCGCGGTTCTCATTGCCGGACGACTCGGCGGGGTCGCGCGCCTTCCGATGATGGCGTTTCTTGGCGCGCCTGCGATTGTCGTGTTCGGTGTCAAACGAGACGCGGCCCGATTCGCGCTCGGTATCGTCGGGCTGCTCGCGGCGCTCGCGTTGGGAACCGTGTTCGTTCCGGCGCGAGGCGAGCGCGTCGTGCACGCCGATCGGACTTTCTTCGGTGTGTATCGCGTCTTGACCAACCCAACGCTGAACCTGGTGTCGCTCGTCCATGGCACCACGACCCACGGGCGACAGGTCATTGGCGCAACCAATCCCGAGCCGTTGACCTACTTCCATCGCCAAAGCCCTGTTGGTCAGGTCTTCGCCGAGCGAGGAGCGCGCGCGCAATCTGTCGGAGTGATTGGGTTGGGCGTGGGAACGCTCGCCGCATATGCCCGGCCGGGATCGGCGTGGGTCTTTTACGAGATCGACGGGGCGGTCGAGCGGATCGCTCGAGACACGAGGTTCTTTCGCTACCTCGAACGGTGTGGCCATCAGTGCACGGTCGAGCTCGGCGACGCGCGTCTTTCATTGGCGCGTAGCACTGCCACCCACGATATTCTGGTCCTGGACGCGTTCAGCTCCGACGCGATTCCACTTCATCTGCTGACGACGGAAGCACTGAAGGTGTACGAGTCGCGCCTCGCGCCGAACGGCGTACTCGTTTTTCACATCTCGAATCGCCACATCAGGCTGCGGCCCGTGCTCGCTCGACTGGCGCGCGACCGAGGCCTGACGGCCCTCGTGCGGTTCGACTCCTCGTCGGACTTGTTGCGCGGGACCGAACCGTCGGACTGGGTCGTCATGGCGCGGCGTTCGGAAGAACTGGAGGCGTTTTCCGCTGATACGCGTTGGACTCAGCTCGCTCCCGACGACAGGTTGGCCTGGACAGACGATTTCTCCAACGTCTGGACGGCGCTTAGGTAAGACAGACATCTGTCGTTCGGGGTGTTCGAGCCGTTCGGTCGTTCGGATCGTTCGCGGAACGTTCGAGTCGTTCGGATCGTTCGCCTAGCACGGACCAAGCCCCAAGCACAAAGCACCAAGCACTGACAGAATATTCCCATGTCAATCCGCGACATCCTGATTGTTGGCGCCGGGCCGTCTGGTCTGGCCGCCGCCATTGCCGCCAAGCAGAACCATCTCGACTACGTTGTCGTCGAGAAGGGAGTGCTGGTCAACTCCATCTTCAACTTTCCGATGCACATGGTGTTCTTCACGACGCCGGAGCTGCTCGAGGTCGGAAATCTCCCGCTGACGACACCGTACGACAAGCCAACACGGTTGGAAGCGCTTCGCTACTACCGGCGCGTCGTCGATAGCTACGGTCTCCAGATCTCGTTTCACGAAGAAGTCCTGGCCATCGAACGAGACGAGGAGGGCGTGTTTGCCGTGACGACGAAGACGGCTCGCGGGACGACGAGTGTGCGACACGCCCGCGTCGTTGTGCTGGCGATCGGCTATTACGATCTACCGAACTATCTCGGCATTCCCGGCGAGAACCTGCCTCACGTGTCGCACTATTACACCGATGCGCACCCGCACTACCGCGAGCGTGTCGTTATCGTCGGGGGAAAGAACTCGGCTGCAGAGGCAGCGCTCGAACTCTTTCGCGGCGGCGCCCATGTGACCCTCGTGCATCGTCACGCCACGCTCGGCGACTCCATCAAGTACTGGGTGAGGCCCGACATTGAAAACCGCATCAAAGAAGGGTCGGTCGCAGCGCGGTTCGAGGCTCGAGTCCTGGAAATTCGTCCGACGCACGTGGCTATCGAGCGGGCGGGCGAGCGTGAAGAAATCCCTGCCGAAGCCGTCTTTCTGCTGACGGGTTATCACCCTGACGTCGACCTGATGCGCGGAGCGGGCGTCAAGTGCCACGACGAGACGCTTGCGCCCGAGATGAATGCCGAAACGTTCGAAACCAATGTGCCTAACTTATTCGTGGCTGGAGGCGCCATCGCGGGCCGACATACAGGCAACATCTTCATCGAGAACGGCCGGTTTCACGGCGAGAAGATCATCAAAGTCGTCGCGGAGCGTTTCCAGCAGGGCGTGTAGGGAAGGGGGAAAGGAGGAAGGGGGCAAGGGGGAAGGGGGAAGGGGGGGAAGGGGGAAGAGAGCAAGGTAGTGGAGCGCCAGATTCATCAGCGCGATGTCGTCGATGCTCGAGTGCTCGAGGTGATGCGCACGGTGCCTCGAGAGCGCTTCGTGCCCGGAGACTTGGCCGGACGCGCGTACGAGGACAATCCGCTTCCGATAGGGCACGGCCAGACGATTTCACAACCGTACCTGGTTGCGTACATGACGGAGGCCTTACGCGTGGAGCCCCAGCACAAGGTGCTCGAGATCGGAACGGGTTCCGGGTATCAGGCGGCCGTGCTCGCGACGTTAGCGAGAGACGTCTACACCATCGAGACCGTTCCCGAGTTGGCACGTGCGGCCGAGGCCACGCTTCGCGAGCTCGAGTACCGCAACGTGCACGTGCGAGAAGGCGACGGCTACCACGGCTGGGCTGAGCATGCGCCGTTTGACCGCATCATGGTGACCGCTGCGTCTGTCGCCATTCCACCACCGCTCCTCGAACAGCTGTCCGTGCGCGGTCGGCTCGTGATTCCGATAGGTCCGTCGGGTGCCCTACAGTGGCTGACGGTCGTCGAAAAGACGGAGCGCGGCGCGTTCGAGCGCCAGGTCATGCCGGTGCAGTTTGTCCCGTTCACCCGGCGACCGTGACAAGGCCGAACACCCGCTCGGCATTCCCCTGATAGAACGTTTTCTTGTCGTCGTCGCTGATGGGCAGGTTGTCAGTGACTTTCACTTCCTCGGGAACGTACTGATACGGATAGTCCATCGCGTACATGACGCGGTCGATGCCGAGCACCGATTGCGCGAATAGGATGACCGGCTCCCACGCCATTCCGCTGGTTGTCACGTAGACGTTTTCCTTCAGGTATTCGCTCGGTCTCTTGTTGATCTTCTTTACGCCTGGGTATCGGTTGGCGGCCGCGATCGGCGCGTGCATGAAATCGATCCTGAACAGCCAGTACGGTAGTGCTTCGCCGAGATGGCCGACGACCAGCCTGAGCTTTGGGAATCGGTCGAAGACGCCGGCTACGATGATGCGCAGGACGTGCAGCCCTGTCTCGACGGCGAACCCGTAGATCGCACCGTCCAGACCGCGAGGCAGAAACGGTGCAATCATCGCGCGGGACGGTGTCGTCGGATGCAAGTAGATCGGGACGTCCAGCGCCTCGGCCGCCTCGAAGATGGGCCAGAACTTCGGGTCGTCGAGGTACTCCCCGTGTGTGTGGGAGTTGACGATCGCGCCTTTCAGGCCAAGACGATGCACGGCGCGTTCGAGCTCTTTGGCCGCTTCCTCCGGCTGTTGAGGCGCGATAGCCGCGAGGCCCGCGAACCGCGTCGGATGCCGTCGAACGGCGTCGGCCAGTTGATCGTTCGTCGAGCGGGCGAGCGACACGGCAGTCGAGGCCTCGAAGATCTGGACACCAGGGCTGGTGATCGACAGGATCTGCATGTCGATCCCGGCAGCATCCATGTCGCCAAGGCGCTGGTCGCCGAGATCCTCGATTCGAGATGCGACGAGGCTCGCGCGCGGGTGCGGGTTCGACAAGTAGTAGCCCATCAGACTCTTGAAGCCAGGGTCGATGTCGGGCTCACGTTGGAGCAGCAGGCGGTACTGGGCGATCAACTCAGGAGTCGCGAAAGCCTCCTCAGTCGCAATGCGTCGGTACGGGGGGGTGGCGGTGTCTGTCATGGGAAGCCTGGATGTTAACCGTTCCAGTTAACCTTTTTTAGGGCGCTCCGTAGTAAGGGATATGACTCATCGCGCTTTGGCGGCGTTCGCGCTTGCGGCGTGCATCCTTTCGGCCTCCGGGACGCTCGCGGGCCAGCAGGCGCCCTCAACGGCCTCGACTCCCGCGCCCCCGCAGACGGCGCTCCCAGACAACCTGCGAGCGTTCCAGGACTCGCCGGATGCCCGGGTCACATTCCAGCGCTTTCAGGAACTGCTTCGGCAGCACCCGCCGGCGGTGGGCGAGGTTCTCGCCCGGGATCCCTCGCTCCTAACCCGCGCCGACTACCTGGCACCCTATCCAGCGCTTCTGGCTTTTCTGCAGCAGCATCCCGAGATTGCCAGGAATCCGTCGTTCTTCCTCGGCGGCTTCGAGTTCCGCCAACGGGATAAGACAGATCGAGCAATCGACCTGTTTCAGGGGGTTCTTGGAGGCCTCGCGGGCTTGACGGTGTTCAGCATCGTCGTGAGCGTCCTCGTCTGGCTGGTTCGCGCGGTGATCGACCATCGGCGTTGGCTGCGCCTGTCGCGGGTACAGGTCGACGTGCACAGCAAACTCCTCGACCGTCTTCAATCGAACGAAGACCTGCTGGCCTATATGCAAACACCTTCAGGCCGGCGGTTTCTGGAGTCGGCGCCGATCACGCTCGACGGCGAGCCGCGGCCCGGGGGCGCACCGCTTACGCGCATCGTGTTATCGCTTCAAGCTGGCGTCGTGTTGATCGCCCTGGGTATCGGGCTCAGGTTCGTCGAGTGGAACATGATTCAGGAAGTAGCCGAGGGCTTCAGGGTCATCGGGATCATCGTTATTTCGCTCGGGATTGGCTTCACGGCATCTGCTCTGGTCGCGTACGCGGTTTCCTCCCGGCTCGGCTTGATTGCCGCACGGAAGACCGAGGCATCGACCACGTGACGTTTATTGACGTCGAACGCCTCGGTGTTCTCGAGGAAGCCGAGCGCACGCTCCAGATGAACGAGGAGGCCTTTCGTGCGTTCTATGACCTGACGGCGCGGCCCGTGTGGATCTACCTTCTGCGAATGACGGGCGACCGCCGGCTTGCCGACGACCTGTTGCAGGAGGCGTACTATCGGCTGTTGCGCGTGCACCGACCGTTCGAAAGCGATGACCATCGCCGCAATTACCTGTTTCGGATTGCCACGAATCTCGTTCGCGACCATCGCCGCCAGCCTCGCGTGAACGCCGTCTCGATTGCGGATCAACCTGAAGGTGCACTGGCTGGCGTCGAAATCGACGCCGCCGACCGTATCGCCAGGCATCTCGACTTGACGCGCGCGATGGATCAGTTGAAGCCACGGGAACGAAGCCTGCTGTGGCTTGCCTATGCGCAAGGGTGTTCGCACGCAGAAATCGCCGTTTCGCTCGGCGTCAAAGCCGCCAGCCTCAAGGCGCTGCTGTTCAGGGCCCGCCGACGCCTCCTGTCGATGCTGAAAAGTCCACGCACATCGGGAGGTCGAGCGTGACGCCTGTGGAATGCCTTCGCGAGCAAGAGGTCTTGTCCGCAGTGCGTGTCCGCGGGTGGCGGGACGTTTGCAACGACGAACTGAAGAAGCACGTCGACGGGTGCGAGGTCTGCCGAGATCTCATCGTCGTCGCTGAGTTGATGCGTGACGACTACGTCCTGGGGCTGCCGCAACCGCAACTTCCGGCGGCCGGACAGGTGTGGTGGCGTGCCGCCGTGCGCGCGCGCGCCGAGGCGGCCGAAGCCGCCGCGAGACCGCTCACGTGGGTCCATGGGATTGCCGGCGCGTGTGTCCTGGGCGTGAGCGTGGCGGCGGTCGGCGTCGCATGGCCCGCCGTTGCCCAATCTGTTGAGCGGGCTGTTGGGCTGGTTTCGAGCGTGGACTCGTACGCCGTCGAGGAGATGGTGTCGAGCGTTGTGCGGCGCAGCCTGCCTTTGTTGCTCGGGGTCGGCGCATGCCTGGTGCTCGCGCCCATCGCACTGTACTTCGTCGTCTCGGACGAGTAGCCTCGCCCCTCAGCTACCTACTCGCCCCACTCGCCCCCGTCTGCCTTTAGTGCACTGACCGCGTCTTCCAGTTCGTCCCGCGGGGCGACATCGTTTTCATCTCGAGCAGCTCGATGAGTCCGTGGCAACGGGCCACAGTGCCCTCGCGTTCGAGAAGCGCCTGTCGTTCGACCGGGTCGAGCGCGAGGTACTGAGCGAGCGCATTCACGAGATCCTCGTCGGGCACGGCAGGCGGAAACCTCGGGTCCGATCCCTCGCGCTCTATTGCCGCGATGAGCAGAGCCTCGAGGCGGTGGCGCTGCTGCCGAAGGACGGCGCGGTCTTCCTCGGCGGACGTTTCCGGCAGCCCCTCGATGTGCGCGAGCCGGTATGGCTGGCTCGCGTCCTCACCGAGGATCCTGAACTTCTCGAGGCCTCTGAGCACCACGTTGAATCGGCCATCCTGCAGGGTTTCGGCGTGTGTTATGACCCCGGCGCAACCGATGGGGTACACAGGCGGGCGTCCCTCGTAGCGCGCCTCATAGCCTGGCTGGAGCAGCACCATCCCGATGATGCGGTCGCCGGCGAGCGCATCGCCGACCATCGCACGATAGCGCGGTTCGAAAATGTGGAGAGGTAGGAAGACGTTAGGGAAGAGGACGGCGTTCGGGAGCGGGAAGATGGGAATTGTGGGTGGCAGCATACGCGTGCCACAAGCCACGGGGACACAGAGGCACGGAGAAGAATCAACTCTGTGTCCCTGTGACTCTGTGGCCTGTGTTAGTGAATAGTCTTCGTCTTCCTATCCATGTAGTCCATGAGCACGTACTGTCCGAGTGTGTACGGCGTCGTGAAATACGCTTTTCCGCGGCAAATCGACGCCACGCGGCGCACGAACGCGACTAGGTCGTGATCACGCGCCAGCATGAACGTGTTGATCATGATCCCCGCCTTCTGGCACGCGTTCACCTCGGCGAACGTCTCCGAGACGATATACGGATCGAGACCGAAGGCGTTCTTGTAGATTTGTCCGTCTGGGCGGGTCAGCGCCGACGGCTTGCCGTCGGTGATCATCACGATCTGCCGCATGTCCTTTCGCTGGCGTTCCAGGATGCGCCGCGCCAAGCGGAGCCCCTCTCGCGTGTTCGTGTAGTAGGGGCCGACGCGGACGCGCCCGAGTTGCTTCAGCGGAATCTCCTCCGCGGAATCGTGGAAGAGCACGGCGTGCAGTGAGTCACCCGGGTACTGCGTGCGAATCAAGTGCGACAATGCCAGTGCGACCCGTTTGGCCGGCGTGAACCGGTCCTCGCCGTACAGGATCATGCTGTGACTGCAGTCGAGCATGATCACCGTGGCGCACGAGCTTTGATAGTCGCTCTGCGCCACCATCAGATCCGGGTAGTCCACATCGATGACCGGGGCTCGGGACTCGGGGCTCGGGGCTCGTAAGGAAGCCGCACCGGGTCCAGTGACTTCCGGATCCCGAGTCCCGGATCCCGAGTCCCGGATCCCTGACCCCAGATCCCAGATCCCTGACCCCTGTTCTTGAGCGTGCAAGCGTCGGACGGCGTTGAGGATCGTGCTGCTTGGATCGAGGTTGAGTGTGTCACCAAATTCGTACGGCTTGGGCGCTGCGATGGCTTCCACGCCCGTGCTGAGGTGACGCGTGTCGTGGCGCCCGGCGCTGCTGCGGCCCACCGAGCCGAGCAGGTCGCGCAACGCGCGATATCCAAGGAAATCAAGCGCTTTGTCGGTGACCTCAAACGTGACCGATCCTGCATCCTCGCCCACGCCGCCGCCCGTGCCGCGCCGATGCTCGCGCTCGTCATCGAGGTTGGGCGCGCCCGTGACGAACCCTTGCTCCATCATGCGCTCGATGATCTGCTGGATCAGCTCCTCGAGCTGCTGTCGCGCGCGTTCCTGATCCCCGTCCGCCGGTTCGCCGAGCAACTGTTGCAACGCCTCGTCTGACAGGACGCCTCCGCTGAAGAGGGCCTCCAGGATGGCGTCGTGCAACGCTTGCATTGTGCGGTCGTCGTCTCCCGAGGAGGGATCACCCCACGGATTGCTGAACCCGCTCGACAAGAGCAAGTCGGACAGCTTCGAGACGAGATCCTCCAAGTCGATCTCGTCGAGCAGGTCGCCGGTGTATTTGGTGTAACGGTATTTCACAAGTCTCTGTCAGTGCCTGGTACTTGGTGCTTCGTGCTTAGTCCGTGCTTTGTCCTTGGACCAAGCACTAAGGACGGACCAAGCACTAAGGACGAAGCACCAAGCACCATCAATTGTAGTACTTCTTCCCCTTGCCTCCCGAGGTGGGCATGCGCGGCTCCTCTTCGAGCGATGCCTCGCGCGACGGCCTCCGAACTGCGGGGTCACTTGCATGGTACCCACGCTCTTCGCTGCGGCCTATCTTCTTGGTCGCATAGAGTCCTTCGAGCACGAAATCCACCCCCGACGCCAAGAGCGGCGCCGACGCCTGCTTCGGAATACCGGCCGCGTGCACGAGCTCGACGAGGCCTTGTACCTGGCGCGCGTGCGCCAGCACGTCGCTCGCGCCCATGGCGTCGCCGAGCTGCAGGCTCCCGCCGAGGTCGAACCACTCGATGACTTGGCGCGAGTCCAGGTGCGAGAGATATCCGTCGGCGATCGTTGCAACGGCAGCACGAACCAGCTCGCGCGCGACCGTTTCGGCGCCTTTCAACTCGCCTTCGTATTCCATCTCGAACTTGCCTGTCATCGAGGGAAGGGCCGCGTAGACATCCGTGATCCGTGGTACGGCGACGTCCTCGCGGGTCACCAGCGCCCGCCGCTCGGCATTCGAGACCACGTTCTCCATCACCGAAATCGGCAACCGCTGGCTCACACCCGAACGCTTGTCCACACGCCGGTCCTGCCGGGCCTGAAACGCGATCTCCTCGACGACTTCGGCCACGAACGTCGGCACCTCGGCCCGAGGTGCCGAGCTGTTTCTCGTAAGCCATGCCTCCTGGGCGGTGATGGCCAGAGCATCGGCGCGCCCGGCGGGGTAGTGCGTGCGGATTTCCGACCCGATGCGGTCTTTGAGGGGCGTGATGATTTTTCCGCGGGCCGTGTAGTCCTCGGGGTTCGCGGTAAACGCCATCATGACGTCCAATGGGAGTCGTACCGGGTAGCCCTTAATCTGGACGTCGCCTTCCTGCAGGATGTTGAAGAGTCCGACTTGAATCTTTCCCGCCAGGTCGGGCAGCTCGTTGATGGCGAAAATCCCCCTATTCGCCCGCGGCAGCAAACCGTAGTGCATCGTCAATTCGCTAGAGAGCTGCAGCCCTGCTCTCGCCGCTTTGATGGGATCGATGTCGCCGACCATGTCGGCGATCGTCACGTCGGGGGTGGCCAATTTTTCGACGTACCGGGCGTCTCGAGTCAGCCAGGCAATCGGCGTGTCGTCTCCACTGGCGGCAACACGAGCGCGGCACGACCCGCAGATGGGGTTGACCGGGTCGTCATTGATCTCGCAGCCCGGCATGACCGGAATCTGTTCATCGAGCAGCGTGATCAGCGCGCGAAGCAACCGCGTCTTAGCCTGTCCGCGCAGCCCGAGCAGAATGAAGTTGTGCTGCGACAGTAGCGCGTTCACGAGCTGCGGTACGACCGTGTCGTCGTACCCGATGATCCCCGGAAACAGAGACTCTCCGGCGCGGAGCTTGCGGATTAGGTTTTCGCGAACTTCCTCGTGGACGCTGCGGTGCGCGACGCTGCCATGCTCGATTGCGCGGCGCAGATCACCCAACGTGGAGATCCCCGACGGTTTGGACATATGGACATCCTATCAGGCTCACGGCTCAAGGCTCAGGGCTTCTGTTGTATGGCCCGTGGCTGACGCCGCCGAAGGAGGGTTCGATGTTTAGCCCTTGAGCCTTCAGCCGTGAGCCCTTAGCCTTGAGCCGTGAGCGGTTTCTTCGATTTCTCCCGTCCACGGATCTTTGCGCACCGCGGCGGCTGCGCCCTCGGCCCGGAGAATACGATTGCGGCCTTCGATTTAGGACTTGCCGCGGGCGCGGACGGCCTGGAATTCGATGTACATCTCTCCGCCGACGGCGTCCCGGTTGTCTTCCACGATGAAACGCTCGATCGGACGACGAATGCTTCGGGTCGTCTCGCGGACCGAACTGCGGCTGAGCTCGCCGAAGTCGATGCGGCGTACTGGTTTACGACCAGCGAAGGCAGCTTCCCGTTTCGGAATCAGGGCATTGGCATTTCGACACTTCGCGAGGTTCTGCACCGCTACCCCGATATCCCCGTCATCGTCGAGATGAAGCTCGATCATCCCGAGATGGGGCGACGCGTGGCCGATGAGATTCGCCTCGCCGGGGCTGTGGACCGAGCGTGCGGTGCCGGATACGGTGCGAGCAGCCTTCACGCTGTCCGAGAGGCCCTTCCTGCGTTGGCGACGAGCGCCTGTCACCCGGAGGTTCGACTGGCGCTGTATCGTTCATGGGTCGAATGGCCAACTCGTCGGGCCGCCTACGGAGGCTACCAGGTCCCAGAACGCTCAGGCTTGCTGCGGGTCGTTTCGCGACGATTCCTTCGCCACGCGCATTCGGCCGGTCGCAAAGTGGATGTGTGGACCGTTGACGAGAAGGCGGACATGGAGCGACTTCTACACTGGGGAGTTGACGGCCTGATCAGTAACAGGCCAAACCTCGCCGTACAGGTGCGTGACGAGTTCCTGCGACGCAAAGCGGCGGGAGAATGAGCCACGAAGAACACCAAGAGGATCAGCCCCGATCACGGAGAGCACAAAGATGATCTCCGTGATCTCAGTGTGCTCGGTGGCCCAATAGTTCGTGGCCTTCGTGGCTGATCCTCTTGGTGTTCTTCGTGGCTAACCCATGAAAATCCCGCCGTTGGCGTGAATTGTCTGCCCCGTGATGTACCGCGCGTCGGGACCACAGACAAACCGCACGAGCGCTGCAATCTCTTCTGGCTTGCCACGCCGACCCACCGGAGGCTGATGGACGGCATGATGCGCCGGCTCCTTAGCCGACTTGCCTCGCACCGTGTCGATTAGGCCCGGTGCGACGCAGTTCACGGTGATCCCGTGAGGCGCGAGGTCGTGCGCGAGCGCGCGCGTGAGGCCGACGAGCCCGGCTTTTGCGGCGATCACATGAGCGCGCCCGGTCGCGCCCGTGTGTGCCGAGAGTCCTCCGATGTTCACTATGGCGCCGTGGCCCGACCGGATGAGGTGGGGCAGCGCCGCGCGGCAGCACAGGTACGCGCCGTCGAGCGTCGTCGCCATGATGTCTCGCCATTCGCCGTAGTCCAGGTCAGCGAAGTCCTTTTCTCTGCGCACGCTTGCGTTGTTGACCAGGATATCGAGCCCGCCGAAACGCTCGACCGATGTCGCGACAAGAGCGCTCACCGCCTGAGGCACCGCAATGTCAGCAAGGACAACGTCCGCGCGACCGCCGGCCGCCTGGATTTCTTCCACTACATGTTCTGCGTCTGTGGTGGAACTGCGGGCGTTCACGATCACGGCGGCGCCGGCACGCGCAAGCTCGAGAGCAATGGCACGCCCGATGTTGCGTGCGCTGCCAGTCACAAGAGCCACGCGACCGGTCAGTTCGTTCACGATCGAAACTCCGCGAGTGCGCCGATCGCCGGCAAGCCGAACAGCTCCTTAGAAAAGCGCAACAGTCGCTCGGCAGACCCCGTGCTCCAACCCCCGTAGCGCGCGTTGTCCATGAACTTCGCTTCCAGTTCATCTGCTGATAGCGGGGCATGCGCGCCACCGCGCATGTGAGGCTGTCGGAACTCTCGTTCGGTCCCGTCGGTCAACGTCGCGCGCAAGTGTCCAGTGAAGTTCCGCGGATATTCGTCGCTGGGATTGATCGCATACCGAATCTTGGCTGCGAGCGCTAGAACGGCGGGATCGTGAATGCGCTGCTCGGTGAATTGCTCGAAGCCGGCCTTGCCATCGAGGAAGCCGACGGCCATGCAAAAAGGCGTGCTGAACTTCGCCGCGTAGGGCGTGGGAGGACGATGTTTGGTTGGGAGCGGCTCCCACAAGCGATGCACCGTGCCCTCTGCAGCGTCGCAGATGATGTCGGTGGTCTCGTCGGCACGCACACCGCTGGCGGCCAACTTGATCGCGCAGTCGATGAACGGCTGCGTCATGGTGCCGCACGCATACGGTTTGAAGGCAACCGTCGTCATCACCCAACTCCTGCCGAGATCATCGAGAAGCGGTCCGAAATCGGGTACGGCGGAGGGGGCGAAGGCGCGATAGAAGCCGTGCGTGCCGTCCAACACGGTGGGTGGGCCGATGAACCCGGCGCGCGCCATGAGGGCCGCGCGCACCCCGGACTGCGCCGCCCAGCCGGCATGCATTCGTTTTGTCCAGGTGCCTTCGGCGAGATACTCGATGATGCCCGACGCCATGCTGCCGGCGATCCCAAGGGCAGACGCGATTGCCGCCGGCGGCATACCCAGCGCAGCCGCCACCGCTCCTGCGGCGGCGAGGGCGCCGAACACGGCGGTGGGGTGGAAGCCGGCTCGATGAGTCGCTTGTGGCGCGACCAGGCTCAGCCGGCACAAGAGCTCGACACCGGTTGCGACGCCCACGAGCGCTCTGTCGCCTCCAAGCACTTCTCGCTCGCACACTGCCAGCACCGCCGGTACGATGACAGCCCCGGAATGCACCGGCCCGCCTTCGAAAGTGTCGTCGTAGTCTTCGCCGTGCGCCGCTGTGCCGTTGACGAGTGCCGCGCCGAAGGCATCGAAACCGCCGGGATGCCCGAGCGCGGTACACGAGCCGCCGCGATCGGTCGCCGCAAGCGTAGCCTCGATGTACGGTTCGCGGCGTGCGGCGATACACAGGCCGGCAACGTCGATGAACAACCTGCGTGACGTCTCGACGACCTCGTCTGGGATGTGCTCTGGGGTGGTCCCGGCAAGCCAGGAAGCGATGGATTCCGCTGCCGCAGGACCGGAGCGCCGTGTGCCCTCCGTCATGCTGTCGCACCAGCCTGGAGCCCGTCATGTTTCCGCTCCCGCGCATGGCGAACGAGCGATCCGATCACGAAGAGCAGCGCAAGCACGAGGAGCACTGCCGACACGCGGTCCTGCAGGAAGGTCATGTGATCACCATCGGAGAGGACTAACGCGCGCCGGTAGTTTGATTCCACCATGAAGCCGAGCACGACGCCGAGCACCATCGGTAAGAACGGGACCTTCAAGTAACGCATCGCGTAGCCAACGACTCCAAAACCAAGCGCCACGCCGACATGAAACAAGCTGTTCTCGATCGCGTACACGCCGGAGCTGACCAGCGCGTAAATGAAGGCCATCAAGTAGGGTTTTGGCCGGCTGACCAGCCAGATACACGGCGTCATCATCAGGTAACCGACGATCACCATTGCCACGTTCGCCACGAGCAGGCCGGCATACAAGCCGCCCACGACGTCCGCATTCTGCACGAACAGCATGGGCCCGGGGACGAGGCCATGCATGAGAAAGCCACCGAGCAGCACGGCTGCGGAGTTCGAGCTGGGAATGCCCAGGCTCAGGAGGGGCACGAGCGCAGTACAAGCCACTGTATTGTTCGCGGCCTCAGGAGCCGCGATTCCCTCCGGAGAGCCTTTGCCGAATTCTTCTTTGTGACGTGACCAGCGCCGCGCTTCGTTGTAGGCGAGAAATGCAGAGACCGTTCCCCCACCACCAGGCATGACGCCCTCGATCGATCCGATCACCGAGCCGATGGCTTGAGGCAGTGCGAGGCGCCGCCACATCGCCGGGCTCGGAAAACGGATGCGCGCGCTCTCGCGGCCTGCCTTTTCCCAGCCCGGCTCGCCTGTCTGCACGAAGAGCTCGCTGATTGCAAACAGGCCCACCATCACCAATATCGGCGGGATTCCTGATAGCAGCTCAGGACTGTCGAACGTGAAGCGGTTCAGGCCGGTCACCGGATCGGTGCCGATCGTGGAGATCATCAGCCCGAGGACGCCGGCGATGAGTGCCTTGACCAATGACTCTCGTGAGAGCGACGAGATGATACTGAGCCCGAGCACCCCGAGGGCGAAATACGCCGAGGGTGTGAACGCCAGCGCGACCGTGGAGAGCGGTTCCGTCAGCAGAACGAGGACGATGAGGCCGAAGAGGCCACCGACGAACCCGGAGTACAGGGAAATGCCAAGCGCCTCGCCCGCTCTTCCCTGTTGTTTCATGGCGTATCCATCGATCACGGTCGCCGCGGCTGCGTTGGTCCCGGGCGTGCGGATGAGAATGGCCGGGATCGATCCCCCGTACTCCGCTCCGACATACGTCGAAGCGAGCATGACGATGGCGGGTGTTGCCTCCATGCCAAAGGTGAAGGGAAGGAGCAAGGCCATCGTGATCGAGGGCGAAATGCCCGGGAGTGCGCCGCCGAGAATGCCCCAGGCCACTCCCGCGAACGCCGCCGGCACGATCGGCGTGGTCAACAGGCTTTGAAGGGCGCCAAGAAACTCGTTCATCGGGTCTTCGGTCGCCTAGAGCAGCGAGGGCCACAATCCTGGCGGCTGTGGGATGCCCAGCACCAGGACGAACAAGATCCAGAAAAAGATCGCGCCCGACACGGCCACGACCAAGACCTGGCGGTTCACCACACCGCCTTGGTAGTACGTTGTCGCCATGATCAGACCGGCCAGCGAGAGGACATAACCAAGCCACGGCACGGCCACGACATAGATCATCCCAATGAGCAGCATCCCTGTTACTCGCCACAAGGTTCGTCGGTCAATTTCGGGTAGGGCGGGTCTTGTTCTGCCCTTCGACTGTTGCTCAGGGCACCCCGCGCAACGTCGAGGGGTGTAGACCTGCCGGTTCGTGTCGATACGTGCGCTGAGCGACCTGACGATGAGGACGAGCGACAATCCGGCCAGCAGAACGGCGTAGGTTTTGGGCAGTCTCTGTGGCCCAACGCCATCCGAGAGCAGTGTTGGCGGGATAGCAGCGGCCATTGCGTAATAGCCGGCCGCCAGCGCGATCGTAGCGCTACCGAGCGCGAGGTCCTTGTTCACCGGATGACGCCGGATTCCTTCAGAAAAGCTGCGGTCTCTTTTCCGAAGTCAGCCATGAAACGAACGTATTCGGCCTGTGGAAGGAAGCCCGGCAGAAGGTTGTTCTTCGAATAGATCTTCGTGTACGCGGGGTCTGCAAGGAGTTTGGGGATCGCGGCCTCCCATGCGGCGATCACCTCGCGCGGTGTCCCCTTGGGGCCAGCGAGCCCACGAAATTTCCGCACCGACAGATCGACGCCTTGCTCTTTGACGGTCTTGACCTCTGGGAACTGCGTCAAGCGCGCGTCACCGACGACGGCCAGGAGGCGGACTCTGCCCGCATCGAGCTGCGCCCGAATCTCCTGCACTTCTCCTATGCCCATGTCGAGCGTGTGATTGAGCACGTTGATCATCATGTCGCCGCCGCCCTCGAACGTGGCGATCGACGCGTTGACACCGGCTTTTTGTTTGAGGCGCTCCACGGCCTGGCGCTCGAGCGACGCGGGATTCGCCGCTCCCCACTTACCGCGACTCTTTCGCGAGGAGTCGAGCACGTCCGCCAGAGTCTTGAACCTGCCGTCCGCAGCCGTGTAGAGGACCTCCGGGTCGTAGAAGATGTTGACCAGTGGTTCGAGGTCGGCATACGTCGCGGCTGGCCGGCTCAGGAGCGACGTGTAGACGAATGTCGGTGTCGTCGCGTAGAAGAGCCCCCCATCTGGCTTCGCCTTGGCGATCGCCAACATCGCCCTGGCACCGCTCCCACCCTGCATGTTGTCGACCACCATCGTCACGCCCATGATTCGCGACAAGTACGGCGCCATCTCGCGCAGGAACACGTCGCTGCCTCCGCCGGGGCTCGAGTGCGTCGCAAGCATCACGACTCTCTTGGGGTATTTGCTCTGGGCGTCAAGAGGAAGGAGCGCTCCCATCGCCACGAGCAACGCGGCCATGAAGACCGCGAAACATACTGCTTTCGGTTGTACTTGGTGCATCGGCTCGTCTCGATGAGTCCCAACTCCCAACTTCCAATGTCCAATTCCGAACCGGCTACCAGCTACCGGCCACCAGCTACGAGCTGGGACTCTATCAGTCCCCGCGCCTTCCGGAACACATCCTCCATCATCTTTGCCGTGAGCTTTCCGGTGTTCGTGTTTTGACGACTGGGGTGATAGCAGCCGATCAGGATCGAGGGTATCTGTTTGCCAAGTCCTTCTTCGCTCATGTGGACGACCTCGCCGTGGCCAAACTGCGGCCGCGGTGACATCACGACCCCGCGTCGCCGCAGCATCTGCAGCCACGCGTCGAAGGCGATCTTGCCGAGCGCCACGACGACGCCGACACGAGGCAGTTGTGCGAGCTCCGCATCGAGATGATCGAGACACCGTGTGATTTCTTCGGGCAAGGGTTTGTTGTCAGGTGGCGCACACCGTACGGCCGCGAGGATGTACGCGTCCTGTAGCTTCAAGCCATCATCGATTCGCTGCGATGTGGATATGTTTGCGAAGCCGGAACTGTGGAGCGCCGACATCAGGAAGTCGCCCGAGCCGTCTCCGGTGAACACGCGGCCGGTGCGGTTCGCGCCGTGCGCCGCTGGAGCGAGTCCGACGAGGAGGAGACGAGCCCGCGGGTCGCCGAAGCCGGGTACGGGCCGACCCCAGTAGGTGTCGTCTCGATGTGCCCGCTTCTTCTCGAGCGCGATGCGACGGCAGTGCGAGCGCAGGCGCGGGCATCGCTCGCATGACACGATCGCATGATGAACATCAGCTAAGTGGCGGTTGAGGACGCCAGCGTTGAGCGCGACCGATACGCGCGAATGAGGTTTCATCCTGAGGAGCCGAATAATAGAATAAGAAGCAGTTACCGGACTGAGGGAGCCGACGACCTCTCCCTAGAGGGCTCATGCGCAGTACAGCACCGAAGGACGCCGCGGAACTCGAGGCGCTCGAAATCCGAGAGTGGCTCGAGTCGCTCGATTACGTGCTCCAGTCAGGCGGACCAGGTCGCGTGAGCCGGCTGCTGAGCGAACTTACGGACCACGCGCGCCAGCATGGCGTGAAGTCGCCGTTCACGGCGAACACGCCCTACATCAACACGATCCCGGCCGCCGAGCAGCCGCCGTCTCCCGGCAGCCGCGAGATCGAGCGCCGCATCAAAAGCCTCGTTCGCTGGAACGCGCTCGCGATGGTGGTCAAGGCCAACAAGCTGGAAGAGGGGATCGGCGGACACATTTCTACCTTCGCCTCGGCCGCCACGCTTTATGAAGTCGGGTTCAACCACTTCTTCAAGGGCAAGGGCGAGGATCACGACGGCGACATCATCTATTTCCAGGGTCACGCCGCGCCAGGAATCTACGCTCGCGCCTTCCTCGAAGGGCGTCTGTCGGCCACGAAGCTCGAGAACTTCCGTCGGGAGCTGAGGGACGGCGGCGGACTGTCATCGTACCCGCACCCCTGGCTGATGCCTGACTTCTGGGAGTTCCCCACGGTGTCGATGGGGCTCGGGCCGATCTGTTCAATCTACCAGGCGCGCTTCATGCGCTACCTGGAGGACCGTGGCCTCAAGAAGCACTCGAACTCGAAAGTCTGGGCGTTTGTCGGGGACGGCGAGACCGACGAACCCGAGACATTGGGCGCCATCACCCTCGCGTCGCGCGAAAAGCTGGATAACCTGATCTTCGTGATCAACTGCAATCTGCAGCGGCTCGACGGCCCGGTACGGGGCAACGGCCAGATCATTCAGGAGCTCGAGGCCATCTTCCGCGGCGCCGGATGGAACGTCATCAAGGTGATCTGGGGCAGCGAATGGGACGCGTTGCTCGAAAAGGATCGGGATGGCGCGCTCGTCAAACGAATGGGCGAGGTCGTCGATGGCGAGTACCAGAAATACGCCGTCGAGTCGGGTGCCTATGTGCGGCAGCACTTCTGGGGCGCCGATCCCAAATTGCTCGAGATGGTTGCGCACCTCTCCGACGATCAGCTCAAGAAACTAACGCTCGGAGGTCACGACCCCGTCAAGGTGTACACGGCCTATAAGGCCGCAGTCGAGCATACCGGACAACCGACCGTCATCCTCGCCCGAACAATCAAGGGATACGGGATTGGCGAAGCGGGTGAGGGCAAGAACATCACCCACCAACAGAAGAAGTTGAACGAAGAAGAGCTGAAGGCCTTTCGAACCCGCTTCGGCATCCCGATCGGGGACGAGGAAGTCGCCAAGGCGCCCTTCTACAGGCCTTCCGACAACAGCCCGGAGATTAGCTACCTGACGGAACGGCGAAAACAGCTCGGGGGCTTCGTTCCCTCCCGCAAAGTTCAGACGGAACCCCTCAAGACAGACTCCCTCCCCGAACTCTTCTCCGAATTCCATACCGGCAGCGACGGTCGCAAGGCATCCACGACGATGGTGTTCGTGAAGATGCTGGCAAAGATGCTGCGGGATAAGGAGATCGGCGAACTGGTCGTGCCCATCGTTCCAGACGAGGCTCGCACTTTCGGGATGGAAGCGCTCTTCCGTCAGGTCGGGATCTACTCCCACGTTGGTCAGCTGTATCAGCCGGTCGACATGGACACGCTTCTGTACGACAAGGAAGCGACGGAAGGACAGATTCTCGAGGAGGGCATCACCGAAGCCGGTTCGATGTCGTCGTTCATCGCGGCAGGTAGCGCCTACGCCACGCACGGCATCAACACCATCCCCTTCTTCATCTATTACTCGATGTTCGGGATGCAGCGCGTGGGAGATCTGGTATGGGCGGCGGCCGACACCCGCACCCGCGGCTTCCTGCTGGGCGGGACAGCCGGCCGTACGACGCTCGCCGGCGAGGGGCTACAGCATCAGGACGGCCACAGCCACCTGCTGTCGCTCGCGGTGCCGAACCTGATCTCCTACGACCCGACGTTTGCCTTCGAGATTGCCGTGATTATCGAAGATGGCATCCGGCGGATGTACAAGGATGGCGAGAGCATCTTCTACTACATCACGGTGATGAACGAGCAGTACGAGATGCTGCCCATGCCCGAAGGGACCCGCGAAGGTATCTTGAGGGGCCTCTATCGACTGCGCGCATCGGAGCGAAAAAAGAAAAACAAGGGGCGCGCGCAGCTTCTCGGTAGCGGCGCCATCCTGAACGAAGTGCTCAAGGCTCAGGAGATGCTGGATCGCGACTACGACGTAGCCGCTGACGTGTGGAGCGTGACGAGCTACCAAGAGCTCTACCGTGATGGTCACTCCTGCGAGCGCTGGAACCGTCTGCACCCGGGCGAACCACTTCGCGTGCCATACGTCACGCAGTGTCTAGACAAGACCGAGGGCGTCATTGTTGCGGCGTCGGACTACGTCAAGGCGCTTCCGGATGCGATCGATCGCTGGATGCCTCGCCGGATGACGTCTCTCGGAACAGACGGCTTCGGCCGGAGCGAAGGGCGCGCCTCTCTTCGGGATTTCTTCGAGGTCGATGCAAAGTTCATTGTGGCGGCGACGCTGAGCGACCTCGTGCGCGAAGGTGCTACCGACGCCTCGGTCGCGCAGAAAGCACTGAAAGACCTGGGCATCAGCCCGGAGAAGCCGAACCCGGCGGTCTCATAGGGCTCATTGGGCCCAAGGCTCATGGCTCATGGCTCATGGCTTGAGCCGGCTCAGGCCCTAAGCCCTAAGCCCTAAGCCAGACAAGGATCTACTAGAGACGTGACAGAGTTCAAGGTCCCTGAACTGGGAGAGAACGTCGCATCGGGCGACGTGGCCAAGGTGCTTGTCAACGTCGGCGACACCATCAAGCGCGATCAGCCGGTACTCGAGCTCGAGACGGACAAAGCCACCATCGAGGTGCCGTCGTCTGTTGCCGGCGTTATCAAAGAAATCAGGGTCAAGAAGGGCGACAAGATCATGGTCGGGGCTGTCGTCCTGACCGTCGACGAACCCGCGTCGGGCAATGGTGGCGGGGCCGCCCCGAGCCCCGAGCCCCGAACCTCGAGTCCCGAGTCCCGAGTCCCGGATCCTGGAAAGGATCACAAGATCCTTTCGATGCCGCCCCGGCAACCTGTCGAGGCCCCCGCGGCGCTGGCGCCGGTCCCGGTCCCCTCGGGCCATGGTGAGCGACCCGTGGCACCTGCGTCGCCAGCCGTGCGGCGCCTGGCCCGCGAGATTGGCGTCGAGGTCAACCACGTTGAGGGCAGCGGCCCCGGCGGTCGCATTTCCCAGGACGATGTGAAAGACCACGCTCGACGAATATTGAGTAGCGTCGGAACGAGCGCCGCGGCGGCGGGAATGGCTGGTCGGGCGGCCAAGCCGCTTCCCGATTTCGAGAAATGGGGCGCGGTGGAGCGAGTGCCGTGGACGAGTATCCGCCGAGCCACGTCCGAGCATTTGAGCCACGCGTGGAACGCGATTCCGCACGTCACCCAGTTCGACAAGGCCGACCTGTCGTCCATGGAGGCCCTGCGGAAGAAGTACCGCGATCAGGTTGCTCAGGCGGGGGGCAGCCTCACGGTGACGGCGATGCTCGTGCGGGTGATGGCCACCGCCGTGAAACAGTTCCCGCAGTTCAACGCGTCGCTCGACTCCGAGCACGGCGACATCGTCTACAAGAAATACGTCAACATCGGCGTGGCCGTGGATACTGAGCGTGGCCTGCTGGTCCCCGTCATTCGCGACGCGGACAAGAAAAACATCACTCAAATCGCCGTCGAGCTGCATCAGGCCGCCGAGAAGGCGCGCGAAAAGAAGCTCACGCTCGAGGAGATGAGCGGCGGTGGCATAACGATCTCCAATCTTGGCGGCATCGGCGGCACGTACTTCACGCCGATCGTCAACTGGCCCGAAGTCGCGATCCTCGGTGTGTCGCGCGGGGCGACCGAACCGGTGTGGCGGAACGACGCGTTCGAGCCACGCCTCATGCTCCCGCTGGCGCTCTCGTACGACCATCGGGTCATTGATGGCGCTGACGCGATGCGTTTCATGCGCTGGGTTGTCGAAGCGATCGAGCAGCCCTTTCTTCTTTCACTTATCGGCTAATGACCCTTATTGTCGGCGCACTCAAGCCGTCGTCTTGGCGAGAATCAGTCTAAATGGCGAGTGAATCAGTTCAGGTAGCGGTCCTTGGTGCGGGACCCGGCGGATATGCGGCGGCGTTTTACGCCGCGGATCTCGGCATGCAGGTCGCACTCATCGACGAAGAAAAGAATCCGGGTGGCGTGTGCCTGTACCGCGGGTGCATTCCATCGAAGGCCTTGTTGCACGTTGCCAAGGTGATGGACGAGGCCCGCCACGCAGGAAACTGGGGCATCACCTTTACCGAGCCGAAAGTGGACGTGAACAAGTTGCGCTCCTACAAGCAGGGCGTTGTCGACAAGCTGACGACCGGCGTGGGCAGCGTGGCAAAGATGCGAAAGGTGAAGTTCCTGCAGGGACGCGCCACGCTCACGGGGCCACGCTCGCTGAAGGTTGCGGGCGCGGGAGGTGAGACCGACGTGCAGTTCGAGCATGTGATTCTCGCGACCGGTTCGCACCCGACGAAAATCCCGGCGCTCTCGCTCGACAGCCCACGCATCATGGACTCGACGTCCGCATTGGACCTTCCGGACGTGCCGAAGTCGCTGCTCGTGATCGGCGGCGGATACATCGGTCTCGAGCTGGGCTCTGTCTACGCGACCTTGGGCAGCAAGGTCTCAGTGGTCGAGATGACGCCTGGCCTTCTCCCCGGTGCCGACCGGGATCTCGTGAGCGTGCTGGAGAAGCGGCTCAAGGGCCTCTTTGCCAGCATCATGCTCAACACGAAAGTCGTGAAAGTCGTCGACGATCAGGCCGGCATTCGTGTGACTTTCGAGGGCGACGTGGCGGAGAAAACGCAGGTATTCGACCGCGTCCTCGTGTCGGTGGGCCGCCGGCCGAATTCGAAGATCCCGGGGCTCGACACCACGAAGGTCAGGATCGACCTGAAGGGCTTTGTCGAGACGGACGGCCAGAGACGGACGGCGGAGCCGACGATTTTTGCCATTGGCGACGTCGCCGGTGAGCCGATGCTGGCACACAAGGCGTCGCACGAAGCGCGCGTCGCCGTGGAGGCCATTGCCGGGCACAAGACTGTCTTCGAGCCGCAGGCCATCCCTGCGGTCGTGTTCACGGATCCGGAAATAGCCTGGTGCGGCCTGACCGAGGCGCAAGCGAAAGCAGACGGGATCGAGGTCGAGGTTGCCAAGTTCCCGTGGGGCGCCCTCAGCCGCGCGATTACCGTCGATCGGCCTGACGGGCTCACCAAACTCGTGCTCGAGGCCAAGACCGGTCGCGTGCTCGGAGTCGGCATTGCAGGGGCGGGCGCCGGCGAGTTGATTGCGGAAGGCGTTCTCGCGATAGAGATGGGCGCGACTGCCGAGGATCTCAAGCTGGTGATTCACCCGCACCCGACGCTCTCGGAGTCGATCATGGAAAGCGCGGAAGTGTTCTTCGGGCAGAGTACGCACGTCTACAAGCCGAAGCGGAAATAGCCGTTCGGATTGTTCGGGGTTCGGAGCGTTCGGACAGTTGATGGAGGGAAGATGCGCTTGAACGGACTGCTTGCCGGTGTGGTTCTTTCGGCTTTCCTCGCAGTCAGCATCATGGCCGCTCAGTCGCCCGCCGAGGTTGAGCGCCACATCGCTGCCGCGAAGGTGGCTGCGGCCAACGACCATGTTGGCCTGTTCGATCGGATTTGCACCGAGGCGCGAAACGTCGCCGCGCCACGTGGCGGCGGTGCGCGACCAGGAGGGGCAGGTCGCCAGGCCGGCCCGCCGCCCGCGCCGCCACGCGACTCATGGCACGCCGAGCCGGCAAAGGTCTTCGACAATCTCTACTACGTCGGCATGACCGAGTTCTCGGCGTGGGCCGTGACGACCTCCCAGGGAATCATCCTGCTCGACGCCATTTACGACTACTCGGTCGAAGACGAAGTCGTCGGCGGGCTCAAGAAGCTCGGGCTCGACCCCACGCAGATCAAGTATGTGATGGTCAGCCACGGCCATCTCGATCACGTCGGTGGTGCGAAATACCTGCAGGAAAAGTTCGGCGCGCGGCTGCTCATGTCGGCGGCTGACTACGATCTACTCGACAGTCAGAACCCGCCCTGGAAGCCCAAGCGCGACATGGTCGTCACCGATGGGTACAAGCTGACGCTCGGCGATACGACGCTGACGTTCTACCTGACTCCAGGCCATACCGAGGGCACCATCTCGACGCTCCTCCCCGTGCGCGACGGCGGACGGTCCCATCTTGCTGCGGCATGGGGCGGCACTGCGTTCAACTTCGGGCCCAACAAAGCCCGGCTGAACATGTACATCAACTCCTCGGTGAAGTTCCGCGACATCGTGAAAAAGGCTGGAGCCGACGTGCTCATCGCGAATCACACGGTGTTCGACGGCACGAAGATGAAGCTTCCGGCTCTCGCCGCGCGCAAAGCAAGTGAGCCGCATCCCTATGTCATCGGCAACGACGCCATTCTCAGGTACCTGACGGTTGCAAACGAATGCGCGCAGGCTGCAGTGGCCGGCTTGCCATAGTCGAGGTTGGGCGACTAACGTATCGAGGTTTGCGAAGTGGCAGGTCCGAAAGGGCCCGCCGACGGATTGCGGGTTCAAGATCGCCCGCCGTATGAGTTGGAGGCGGTTGGATGGAGGCAGTTCCGGTCAAGTTCGTGCCCCGCGGGTATGGTGAGACGTACCGCCGCGACGCGTGGTGGGTTGAGCCTTTCGTCGTGTTCGTGGTCCTCGGCGGCTTCGTGGTCTATGCCACCTGGGCGGCGTTTCAGAACGCGCATTACACCTACGGACCGTATCTGTCGCCCTTCTACTCGCCGGAGATCTTCGGAGATTCGCACCACGCGCTGTTCGGTCCCAAGCCCAGGTGGTGGCCGGGCCTGCTGCCATTCTCTCCCGCGCTGCTGATTCTCCCGTTCCCCGGGCTGTTCCGGTTCACGTGCTATTACTACCGGGGCGCCTACTACAAGGCGTTCTGGTCGGACCCGATCTCGTGTGCGGTCGGTGAGCCGCGCGGCACACACTACCGCGGAGAGCGCTGGTTCCCGCTGGTACTGCAGAACGTCCACCGCTACTTTGCCTATATCGCCGTGCTGTTCCTGTTCGTGCTCAGCTACGACGTGTGGCTGGCCCTGTGGTTCGACAATCCTGCAACGGGTCAAAAGGAATTCGGGGTCGGCCTTGGCACGCTGATCCTCGCGGTCAACGTCGTCCTTTTGACGAGCTACACGCTCGGCTGTCATTCGATTCGCCACCTGGCCGGCGGCCGCGCTGACGAGATCTCCAAGTCCTCGATGCGCGAGGCCTGCTACAACTGCTCGAGCACGCTCAACAATCGGCACCAGTTGTTTGCGTACTGCAGCCTCTTCTCGGTCGCATTTTGCGACGTGTACGTCCGTCTCTGCTCGATGGGGATCTTCACCGACGTGAGGCTCTTCTGATGCCGGCACATGCAACCTACAACTACGACGTGCTCATTATCGGTGCCGGTGGCGCAGGGCTGCGCGCCGCGATCGAGGCCGCTAACAGCGGCGTGACGGTCGGGTTGATCTGCAAGTCGCTGCTTGGTAAGGCTCACACTGTCATGGCCGAGGGCGGCATGGCGGCCGCCATGGCCCATAACGACGACCGCGATAGCTGGAAGGTGCACTTTGCCGACACCATGCGGGGCGGTCAATACGTCAACAACTGGCGCATGGCCGAGTTACATGCCAAGGAAGCACCCGATCGCGTGCGCGAGCTCGAGGGGTGGGGCGCCGTGTTCGATCGGACGCCTGACGGCCGGATCAACCAACGCAACTTCGGCGGTCATCGTTACCCGCGGTTGGCACACGTCGGTGACCGCACGGGCCTCGAACTGATTCGCACGCTCCAGGACCACGCGGTCTACCTGGGCATGACCGTGCATATGGAGCACACGGTCATCGACCTGCTCCTTGATGGTGGTCGAGCCGCTGGCGTGCTCGCCTACGACCGCGAACGGGGGAGGTTTCACGTTTTCGCCGCGAAGGCGATCGTGCTGGCGACCGGCGGTATCGGTCGCGCCTACCGGATCACCAGCAACAGTTGGGAAGGCACGGGCGATGGTCACGCCCTGGCGTATCGTGTCGGCGCGGAGCTCATCGATATGGAGTTCATCCAGTTCCATCCGACCGGGATGGTCTGGCCGCCGAGTGTGCGCGGCATCCTCGTGACTGAGGGCGTGCGCGGCGAAGGCGGTGTCCTCAAGAACAGCGAGGGTAAGCGCTTCATGTTCGACGACATCCCCGACAACTACAAGCCGCAAACCGCGTCGGATCCCGAAGAAGGATGGCGGTACACCCAGGGCGACAAGAGCGCGCGGCGTCCACCCGAGCTGCTGACGCGCGACCACGTCGCGCGGTGCATCAACCGCGAAGTGAAGGCCGGCCGCGGGTCTCCGCACGGGGGTGTCTTCCTCGACATTGCCTGGATCAAGGAGAAGCTCTCGAACGCCGAGGAGCACATCAAGCGCAAGCTCCCGAGCATGTATCACCAGTTCAAGGAGCTGGCCAATCTCGATATCACGAAGGAGCCGATGGAGGTTGGTCCGACGACGCACTACGTGATGGGCGGCGTCAGGGTCGATGGTGACACGCAGATGTCGACCATCCCAGGGCTCTTCGCGGCCGGCGAGTGTGCCTCTGGTATCAATGGCGCCAATCGTCTCGGGGGCAATTCGCTGTCGGACTTGATTGTGTTCGGCAAGCGCGCCGGCGAGTACGCGGCGCAATGGGCCCGCAGTAACGCCGCGCCGCGCGTGGACGATGGAGCCGTCGAGCAGGGGATCAAGGCCTCGTTGGCACCCTTTGACCGTGGCGATGGCGGCGAGAACCCCTACAAGGTCCAGTCCGACTTGCAGGACACGATGCAGAGCCTCGTTGGTATCGTGCGCCTCGAAAGCGAGATGAAGGAATCGCTCGCGCGGATCGACCGGTCCAGGGAACGTGCATCGCGTGTCGGGGTGATAGGGCACCGCGAGTACCACTCGGGCTGGCACACCGCACTCGACTTGAGAAACCTCTTATCTGTGTCGGAGGCGGTAGCCCGATCTGCCATCGACCGCAAGGAGAGCCGCGGCGGTCACTTCCGTGAGGATTACCCGGACAAGTCGGAGGAGTTCGGCACGATCAACATCATGGTGAAGCAAGGGCCCGGCGGAGCGATGCAGTTGTCGAGAATCCCGATTCCACCCATTCCAGACCATCTCAAGCAAGTCATTGAGGAGCAGAAGTCGTAATGGCGACGACGGCAACGTTCAAGATCTGGCGGACGCATCCCGAGGGCGACGGTACGTTTCAGACCTTCCGGACCGAAGTCTCGGAAGGCATGGTCGTGCTCGACGTCGTCCACAAGATCCAGGCGGAGCAGGCGCCTGACCTCGCGGTCAGGTGGAACTGCAAGGCTGGGAAATGCGGCTCGTGCTCGGCCGAGATCAATGGCAATCCGAGACTGATGTGCATGACGCGCCTCAGTCAGGTGAACCTGCACGAGCCGGTGACTGTCGAGCCGATGCGCGCGTTTCCGCCCATCAAGGACCTCGTGACGGATGTGTCGTGGAACTTCCGCGTGAAGAAGGGCATCAAGAAGTTCAAGCCGCGTTCACCCGATGCTCCGGACGGCACGTGGCGGATGGCACAGCGCGACATCGATCGGGTGCAGGAGTTCAGGAAGTGCATCGAGTGCTTCCTGTGTCAGGACGTCTGTCACGTGCTGCGCGACCACAACAAACACGAAGAGTTCATCGGCCCGCGATTCTTCGTCTATGTGGCCAATCTGGAGATGAACCCCCTCGATGCCGAGGATCGAGTGCCAGCGCTGAGAGACCAGCACGGCATCGGCTATTGCAACATCACGAAGTGCTGCACCAAGGTCTGTCCCGAGCACATCCACATCACCGATAACGCCATCATCCCGCTCAAGGAGCGCGTTGTGGATCGGTTCTACGATCCGATCAGTCGGTTGTTACGGGTTTTTCGGTAGCGCACGATGTGCGAGTTCGAAAGCGTCTGCCTGTTCGTGCGCGTGGTACGAGGAGCGGACTAGCGGACCGGCCTCGACGTGGATGAAGCCTCTCTCGAGGGCTTCTCGTTTGAGGTCGGCGAACTCGTCTGGATGATAGTACCTGGCCATCGGTGCGTGCTTCGGTGACGGCCGCAGATATTGGCCGATCGTGAGAATCGACACCCCCACGCCACGCAGGTCGTCGAAAACGGCCAGCAGTTCCTCCCGCTCTTCGCCGAGACCCACCATCACACCGGTTTTGGTTGCGATATCCGGCCGGTCACGGCGTGAGCGCTCGAGCAGCTCCAAGGACCGCGGATACTTGCCGCCAGAGCGCGCCATTCGGTACAGCCTGGGCACCGTCTCGATGTTGTGGTTCAGCACGTCCGGACCGGCGTCCAAGACGGTCCGCAGTGACGACGCCATCCCCTGGAAATCGGGAATGAGGACCTCGATCCGGCAGGTTGGCACGCGAGCGCGGGTCAACCGGATCGTATCCGCGAAGATCGCTGCGCCGCCGTCGGCCTGATCGTCACGGTCGACCGAGGTGATTACGGCGTACTGAAGCCCCATGCGCTCGACCGCCTCCGCAACGCGACCCGGCTCGGCGAGGTCGAGTTCGGTCGGTTTACCGTGGGCCACCGCGCAGTACGCGCACGCGCGCGTGCACACGTCACCAAGAATCATGAAAGTGGCGGTGCCATGGTGCCAGCATTCGCCAATGTTCGGACAGCGCGCGTCTTCGCAGACCGTGTTCAGCTTCAGGTCCTGCATGATCCCCTTCAGCCGAACATAGTTGGGCGACCCAGGCGCACGAACCTTCAACCACTCGGGCTTCGGCTCACGCGGCCCGATGAACACGAGAGGGGCCTCTACAGGCATGTAGAACCTAGTGTAGTTGAGGGATTTACGAATTGACGAATTGACGATTCAGGATTTGGGGATTCGCGAATGCGCGGGGGTCTGGAGTCCCTTGCGCGTGCTCGTGCTGTTCTCTGCGATGTTCTTCGACGACTATTCCCAGTCTGGCCACGAACTCGGCATGTGACCGTCCTCGACACGCCGAACGATAGTTCGCTCCAATCGATGTTCCTGAGCGCGACAGCTGATTCGCAAGCCTACCACCTTCGCGCGTCGTACTCAGTTGCCGACAGAACTTCACAACTCGGACAGCGAACTCGAAGCTCCGTCGCTTAAGTCCCTCGGCCCGTGGATTCATTGGAGAACGATGACTGCACGGCCCGTACCCATCAGTTCCCTTTTTGAATATGATGGCCTCGTTCAGCGCGTACGCGGAATGTGCGGAGGTGACGAACCCGCAAGTTCGTAAGTTCGTAAATTCGTCAATTTGTAAATTGAAGAATTCGATATGCAGACGCTCGCGATTACCTGGCTCGGACACTCGACATTCATCATCCGCACGCCTGGAGGAAAGCGTCTCCTCCTCGATCCGTGGCTCGCTGGAAATCCTTCGTGCCCCGAGGGACACAAGAGACCCCCGAGGGTCGACCTAATTCTTGTCTCGCACGGGCACTTCGATCACATGGAGGATCTGGCCGCGTGCGCACGCGAGAGCGGCGCGCCTGTCGTGGGGATCTTCGAACTGTGCGATTGGCTGGGTCGCAAGGGAATCCAGAACGTGTCTCCGATGAACAAGGGCGGCTCGCAGGAGATCGCCGGCTTACGCATCACGATGACTGACGCGCGACACAGCAGCGGCTTATTTGAGAACGGTCAGATGGTGTATATGGGCGAGCCGGCAGGCTACGTCATCCGCCTCGAAAACGGCATCACCGTTTACTACTCCGGAGACACGTGCTTGTTCGGTGACATGCGCCTCATCGGTGAGATGTACAAACCGGACATCGCGTTCCTGCCGATCGGCGATCGGTTCACGATGGATCCGGCCGCCGCCGCACGCGCGTGTGAGTTCCTGGGCGTCAGGCAAGTCGTGCCCATGCACTGGGGCACGTTTCCGCTGCTCACCGGAACGCCCGCCCAATTGAAGGCGTTGGTCGAGCCGAAAGGGATTCAGGTGCTCGAACTCGAGCCGGGAGAGACGACGCAATGAACGAATTAAACAATTGACTAATTTACGAATTTACGGATTTATGAATTTTGTGAATCAGCCTGTTGAGGAGGCACGAAGCAGGTGCAACCTCAATCCGTAAATCCGTAAATCCGTCAATTCATCAATTCGTCAATTCGTAGATTACTGGATTCTGATCGTTCCTTGGAGTGACGTGTTCGTTGGTTGATTGTGGTCGTGGTACGTGCAGACTCTTGCTGTGTTCAGGTTCTCGGTCTGCCGGCTCTGCCCTGCGGAGACGAATCCAACGGCGTTGATCTGAGGACAGTTCGTATGTTCCGGATGCGGATCGGACGCCATGTCGTGCGGCTGGTTGTCGTTGTTCGTAAATGTCACGCGGGATCCCACCGTGACGGTGATGTCACGCGGCGACGCTCCGCTCGACGTGAGCGTGACCGTCGTGCCGCCGGGAGTGGGGGTGGGTGTTGGTGTCGGCGCGGGCGTAGAACCTCCGCTGTCGCCGCCACAGGTCGCTACCGTGATGGCGCACACAATCGCGCCACCCATCAACAGGATCCGTTTCTGCATCAGAAGAACTTTCTCGAGATGTTGAAGCCCAAATACCAATCGTCGCCGCCGGTACCGCCCCGCGCCAACTGACCCATTGTAGTGCCGAAGCCGTTCGAGAAATTGATCTGGAACGTATGTCCGCCCGCGCGTTTCTCGATGCCGAAGCTCCCTTGCGTCACGCCGGGATCGTTACCGATCCGCGGCAGCACTTCTCCAACCAGATACACAGTCGGGCGCACGCGAATGCGGGCGCCGAAACCGATGACGAACGTGTCGTTGTCTTCTACCAGTTCGGAGGGCAGCGGATTCGAGTTGTTCACCCAGATCGGCTCCAGATACACTGCACCGGCACTTCCGAGCTCTCTGGACAAGACCACACCGAGCGCCGGTGTGTAGCTGTCGCGGAAGTTGTTCGTGCCGTCGATCGAGGCGTAAATGTCGAGGCCGAAGGGTTGACTGCTCTGCTGCATCAAGTTGTATTGCGAGAAGAACTCGATCGTGCGATCGCTGGTTCGATGAATGCCAGCCTGCAGACCGCGCATCACGCCGAAGCGATACTCCAACCCGATCTGCGCCCCGGAGTCGAGGCCGAAGAAGTCTTCGAGCAGATTGCCGAAATCACCTGCGCCGAGCGGCCGCCCGAACCGATGCGTCACGCGGAACGCACCGGCGTGCTTTGGTACCCGCAGCGTGGTCCGGAGATTGACCAGCGTGAAGTCCGGCTGTGACAGGTTCAGATCCTTGTCGGGATCCTCTTCGGCCGGTTGCTGTGCGCCCGCGCTGTCTTGCGCCGCCGCCGCCATCGGCCATGACGCCGCGACCAGGGCTAACGAAAGGAACACCACTCTGAGGGTCATCATCAACTCCTAGTCGTTTGGGGCGCCGAGCTCGATCCAACGCCTGATCACCAGTGTCTGTCCGCTGGTGAGAAACGGGCCGGTGCCGCGCGGCATTCTATCGCCCACGATGGCCGGCCCGCCTTCGAGTTTGTGGATGAGATAGCTGCCGTTCGGGTTGCCGGGGACGACGCGGATCGCGCCCGCCTTGAGCACGCTTGCCCTGCCGACCAGGTTCGCATATGAGACTGCCGCCGTGAGATTCATGGGTACGAACGGGTTGCCATTGTGACAAGAAATGCACGCGAGGCGCCCCGAGGAGTCGGATTGGTCCAGGATGTTTTTCTGAATGCTGCTGAAGGTGGGTTCCAGGTTCGGCGTGGGCCCGGCAAGCTCGGACAGGGACTCGTCGCAGGCCACGGTGGCAGCGAATACTGCGGCCGCAAGACTCAAGCCGATCAAGCGCAGAAGCATCCACGTCTCCTTCAAGGTATCTCAGGGCTCCAACGAGCAAAGTGAAGCCTGGCAGCAAACGCGATGCCGCCCCGGTCACGGGGTGTCGGTCCGGTCGCGTGGGTCAACACGCCCCAAAAAGTCGAAAGCCCGCGCGTCCAACCGATCCTCGCAATTACCTGGCGAGTAACCGATGACGAACACTGTAAGGATTCACATCAATCGATGCGGTACTTGGCGAGGTAATAGCTCAGCGCTCGCTGGCTGATGCCCATGATCTCGGCGGCATCTTTCTTGACTCCGCCGGCCTGCTCGAGCGCGCGACGAATGGTCTCGCGCTCGACCCATTCCAAGTTTTGGTGCAGGCGCGGCGACGGAAGACCCGGAGTGTGCGCAGACGTCGCGCCGAGGAGTGAAATCGTCGTCGCTGTGATGATCGTCCCCGTGGCCAGCACGACCGCCCGTTCGATCGTGTTTTCCAGCTCGCGAACGTTCCCTGGCCAGTTGTAGCGTTGGAGCGCTTCTGCGACGTCCTTCTCGACACGCTCGATCTTCTTGCCCGTTCGCTGCTTGTGCTTCTCGACAAAGTGATCGACGAGCACGGGGATGTCCTCACGGCGGTCCCGCAACGGCGGGATGCTGATGGGGATCACGTTCAAGCGGTAGTACAAGTCCTCTTGAAACTTCGCCTCGCTGACCATCTGCTTCAGGTCGCGATTGGTGGCCGCAATCACCCGCACGTCCACACGCTGAGTGCGTTCGGCCCCCAGCGGCTCGAATTCGCGCTCCTGTAGGACGCGGAGCAACTTCGACTGGACGGTCGTGCTCATCGTCCCGATCTCGTCGAGAAAAATGGACCCGCCGTCAGCCAGCGCGAACTTTCCGCGCTTCGTCATGGTGGCGCCCGTGAATGCCCCGCGCACGTGGCCGAAGAGCTCAGACTCGAGCAGCGTCTCTGGAATCGCCGCGCAATTCACCTTGATGAGCGGCATGTCGCGCTGCCCGCTGCGGTGATGGATGAGGCGCGCGACCATCTCCTTGCCTGTTCCCGTCTCCCCGGTGATCAGCACTGTGCTCTTGGACTGCGCCACGAGGTCCGAACGCTGCAGCACGTCCTGCATCGCGCGGCTGCGACCGACGATGCCGTAGTGATTGAACTCGGCGTCGCGCTCGCTGATCAGGTACTGCTTTTCGGTTTGGAGGCGATGACTCTTGACGACCCGCCGGGCGAGGGCGATCAGCTCGTCCACTTCGAACGGCTTCTCGAGGAAGTCATCCACGCCGAGCTTGAATGCGTCACGGACGATCTGGGTCGAGCCGTGAGCGGTCATCAGGACCATCTGTGGCCGCTCGGATGCCTGGAGCGACGATGTGATCTCGCGAATCAGCTCCATCCCGGTCATGCCGGGCATCACGTTGTCGACCACGAGCAAGTCGAATGGGCGTTCGGCCAGATGCCGTTGCGCCTCGCGAGAGCTCGACGCTTCGACGACCTCGTGACCGTCTTCTCTGAGCGCCCGCCCCAACCGCTTCAGAATCTTCTCTTCGTCGTCGGCGATGAGAATCGACCCGCCCCGTACGTTCATCAGGAGGTCCTACCCATGGTGGTGGGCAGTTCAATACAAATTTCCGTGCCCTTGTGTTGTCGGCTGGCGACAGTGATGACGCCGCCAAGACCCTCGATGATGTTCTTCGCGATCGGGAGTCCGAGCCCTGTCCCCGCCCGGCGAGTCGTGTAATAGGGGTCGAACATGTGGGCGACATCCTCTGGCGCCATACCCACGCCCTGATCGGTGATGCTAATCGTCACCCGACCAGGGCGTTGTTCGGTCCGCACTACAACGCCAGGTTCACCGAGCACGCCCACGGACCCATCGGCGCGCGGTGTCCCCGCTTGGACGCACGCCTGCACCGCCTGTCGCGCATTGGTGAGGATGTTCACGAGCGCGGTACGAAGTCGCTCGGCATCGGTGACGATCGCCGGAAGCGTCGGGTCCAGCGCGAGTTGAACCTCACCCTCCGAGCCGCCAGCGCAGGCCGCGGCCGTCGACGATCGGCAGACGTCGTTGAGGTTGGCTTCGGCGAAATCGAAGCGAATCGGCTTCGCGAAGTCCAGCACCTCCGTCACGATGCGGTTGAGGCGCTGCGTTTCCTCGTCGATATCCGCGGCTGCCTCACGGACCTGCGCCGCCGAGACTCTCGGACGTTTGAGTGCGGCGAGCGACGTGCGGATGATCATCAACGGATTCCGGATCTCATGGGCGATCACCGTTGACATCCGTCCGAGCGACGACAGCCGCTCACGTTGTGCCGCTTCCCGCTGAAAGCGAGCGATCGACTCGGTGAGCGTGTTGAACGCTGACCCCAACAGGCGCGCATCCTCATCATCCCAGACGCGGCTTCGCACGGGGACCTTTCGCGTGAGGTCACCTGTCGCTGCGACGTCCCTCATCGCGTCGGTGACGGTCGCAAGCGGTCGAGTCATGGTTCGCGCGACCCCATAGCTCAGGATCGTGGCCAGCAGGAGGGTGACGATGAGTACGCCAGCCAGGCCAGCCCGGAGCGTGTTGAGAAAACGAAGCCGGTCGGTCCGGGACCGGAGGATCAGCGTGATCGGCGCAGCGTCGGCCGGCGTCGCCGCCGTTCCGCCTTCCACCATCGGGCGCGCGACCATCAGGTATTCGCCATCCTGAAGCGTGACCGACGCCATGCCGACCGAGCCCAGAAGAGGCGAGAGCGCCGCACGAGACTCTTGGGGCAGGGACGCCGACAGCACGTGTCCCTCCGCGGCGAACGCGATCTCGCTGCCGGTCACCGCTTTGATCTGTGAGGCCCGCCGATCGTCCAGGAAGAACCCCACGGTGAGGCGGCCGAGGACATCGGTCGGTTCGCCGGCGATCAGGATCGGCACGCTCACCACCTGCAACAGGCCTCGCGTGTGCGGCAGGAACGTCGAAACCTCGTCGAGCGATTCGGCATCGCCTCCCGCCACGGCGAGCGCGCCGGCATCTGCGCCCGCCGATGCGAGCACCGCGCCTTTCGGCGTCGTGAGCACCAGCACGTCGGCATCGAGCTGCTCTCGATACTCGTCGGCGAGCGGCTGGACCGTTGGAGGATCGGCGGTTTCGACGGCGGCCTTGAGTTTGGGCAGGTCGGCAATCAGGCGCGCCATCGTCGTGAACGTGTCGGTGATGGTTGCCCGACGCTGATCGACCAGCGTGCTGGCCTCCGAGAGGTCACGCCGCAGCTCCGCCTCGACCTCCGCGGTCGCGCGGGCGTTCACGAAGTAGAAGGCAAAGCCGAGCGAAAACGTGGCAAGCAGCGTGCACGCCAGAAAGATTCGGTTGGTCAGCGACGAGGAGATACGCATCCCTGAGCGCGATTATGCCCCACGACAAGGGCGGGTAGGGCACGAGTGAACGTGGGGCATGGTGGGGTGAGCAGGGCCGGACGGCCGCAGGCTGGGCGGACAATTCATGGTTCCGGCAGGCGCTGAACGATCCTGAGGGTTCCCGGCTCCAGATGCTCTAGAGACACAGATGGGTAAGGCGACACCAGCGTCCACGACTCGACGATGCGGCCGTTTTCGAGGCGCGGGCCACGCGCCACGCGCGCTCGGCGTCCACCGTACAGTCGCGCCAGCTTTGCGCGGTCGTAGCCGCCGCTCCTGCCGAACGCATCGAGCGGCAAGACCGAATGGGCTGCCCATCCACCCGGTGTCGGCACGACGGAGGGGTCGTCTCGAAGTGTTTCGAGCACCTCGTCAATCCCCAGGCGCGACACTGATGCTCGATAGAAGTCGCGGTGAGCCACAGGTGCAAACATGGGCAAGTACTGAGGAGCGTCTATCCACGCCGCGCCATCCCTCAAGCCGAATCCGGCGCCCGCTAGCAGCAGGACGGCGCAGATTGCACCGATTCTCCAGGGTATACTTGCCGGCTTAGAATCAGGCTTTGAGGAGTGGGAAGTGGCGTATATCATCTGTGAACCCTGCGTCGGCACGAAAGACACCGCGTGCGTTGACGTCTGCCCAGTCGATTGCATCCACCCCCGGAAGGACGAACAGGAGTTCCAGTCCGCGGAGATGCTCTATATACACCCGGACGAGTGTATCGACTGCGGCGCGTGCGTTCCGGCCTGTCCGGTCGAGGCAATCTTCGCCCTCGACGAAACACCGGAAAAGTGGTCGAACTATATTCCCGTCAACGCGGAGTACTTTCAGAAGTAGCCGATAACCAAGTCAAAGGGTGGGACCATGCCATTGTCACTCCGGTCCACTGCAGTCATCGCCACGATCGTCGTTGCCTGTTCGCTCGCGATTCGGGCGGACGAGCGATCCTCAGCCGATTCCGACCTGCAGTTTCAGCTCGCGACGCTGCTCTTCGATGAGACAAGGTATCAAGAGGCGCTCCAGGCGTTTGACCGCGCCACCAAGACCGAGGACCAGGTGCTCGCTGTCCGGGCGCGCAAGGGTAAGGTCCGCACGGCTCTTCGAGTGGCGGAGTTCGTCCTGGCACGACAGGAAGCAGAGATCCTCAACAAACAGGTCGGTTCCGACGCCGAAGCCCTGACGCTTCTGGGCGATGCGCTCTGGTCCGTCGGTCTGTTCGACGAGGCGGATCGTAGCTACCGCGACGCGCTGGTGCAGACGCCTGGGTTCTCGCGAGCCAGGTTCGGCGTCGCGCGCTCGTTGGCGACACGCAGTCTGCTGGACGAGGCGCTGAAGGAAGCCCTTGCCGCGTCGGCGGCGTCCCCGCGAGACGGCGAGATCCACGCAGCCATCGGCGACATCTACGAACGCCTGAATCAGTTTTCAGAAGCGGCCAACGCCTACACGAACTACATCAATCTGCTTCCGAACAAGGATCGCAGCGAGAAAGCGGCGTGGTCGCGTGCCCAGGTCGAGTTTCTGCAGTCATTCGAAGGCCTGAAGCCAATGGACGTTGACGCGGAAGACCTGACGATGCTCCACACGCTCCCATTCAAGCTGGTCAAGGACAAGATCATCGTGCAGGCGAAGGTCAACGGCGGCCGCGCGCAGGACTTCACGCTGGACACCGGATCCGAGGAGACGGTGATTTCCCGAGAAACGGCGCAGCGCGAGCGGATTCGTCCGGTGACCTATACCCTGAGCGCCGGCGTCGGCGAAGTCGGACTCCGCGGGCTGCAGCTCGCTCAGCTGAAGTCGCTCGAGCTCGGAACGCTGGAAATCCGCAACGTGCCGGTGCTCATCAAGAACCCGGCTCTTCGAGGTATTCCGAAGCGCGAGGGCGAGAGCTTTTCACCCCTGGCGCTCGGCATGTCGATGACGATCGACTACCAGAAGCGCCTGCTGACGATCGCCCGGACGCTGCCGCTCGGAGCTGTCGTCGACGTGCGTCTGCCTATGCGCGTCCATCGTCTCGCGATGGTGCGCGGTGTTCTCAACTCGACTCACCCTGCGTATTTCGTCGTCGATACCGGTGGTGAGGTCATCTCCATCAGCTCCGATACCGCCCGCACGCTTCCTGCCTCCGCATTCCGGCGCATACCGCTGCGTGTGTGGGGAACCTCGGGCTGGGATCGAGAAGCGTTCCTGCTTCCCGGCAACGATCTCGACTTCGATCGAATCGAATATCGTAATTTTCCGCTCGTCGTGCTGAACCTGCGGGCTCCAAGCATCCTCCTAGGATTCCAACTTGGCGGCATCGTCGGCCACAAGTTCCTGGCCAACTATCGAGTGTCGATGGACTTGGTCCAGAGCGAGTTGCGGCTCGAGAAGTTTTAGGACGGGATTCGGGACTCGGGATCCGAGATCCGGAGGGACATCCTTTCATGCGCGTGCTGATTCGCCACGCAGCGTGCGCCGTCGTGATCGGCGCGGCCTTCACGCTGCTGCGCGCGCAGCCTCAATCTGACGACCCCGCCGTCAGTTATCAACGCGCGATCAAGCTGTTCGAACAGGCTGAGTATTTCGAAGCGATGAGTCAGTTCGAGGTTGCTGCCCGGACCGGCGAGGGCGACCTCGCCACTCGTGCTCGAAAGGGAAAGATTCGCAGCGCGTTGCGCATCGCCGAATTCGAGTCGGCCTGGCGCGATGCCGAGTCGCTGACGTCGGGCGGGACGGTGGACTCCGAGACGCGGACGCTGCATGGCGACGCGTTGTGGGGCATGGGTCTGTTCGACGAGGCTGAGGTGGCGTATCGAGACGCGCTGGCCATGGAAATGGACCAGTCTCGCGCGCGACTCGGCCTTGGGCGCGCGCTCGCGTCCCGCTCGCGGTTGGATCAGGGGTTGCCGGAAGTACTCGCGGGACTGGCGCTCGCGCCGCGCGATCCGGAGTTGCATGCGGTGGCCGGCAGTTTGTACGAGCGGCTGAATCGCTACGAGGAAGCGGCGCGATCGTATGAGGCTTACGCCGCGCTGCTCCAGCCAAGCGAGAAGGCGGCGGTCATCACGGCGCGGAGTCGAGCCCAGTTTCTGAGAAGCTTCGGCGACAAAGTCCCGCTTGCCACGACTAGTGCGGACGCGCTCGAGCTGCACGTCGTCCCGTTCAAGTTGATCAAGAACAAGGTGGTCGTTCAGGGCCGGATCAACGACCGACAGCTGGACTTCGTCCTCGACACTGGGGCCGAGCGGACGGGAATCTCACGTGAAACGGCAAGGCGTATCGGCGCGACACCGGTGACCGCAACGGTCACCGCGGGTGTTGGTGGCGCCGGGTGGCGTCGTGTCGTCTTGGCTCGTGCCGAGACCGTCGACGTAGGGTCCCTACGGGTGCGTAACGTGCCTCTATCCGTCCGAGATCCTGCCTTCGGCGGATCGCCGAGATGGCAGGGCGAGAGTCTGTCCCCGCTGGCCCTCGGTTTCTCGGTGATCGTGGACTACCGGCAGCGCCAGGTGACGCTCGCGCGCGAGTTGCCCGTCTCAGCGAGCGACGCTCGCTTGCCGATGCGATTTCATCGTCTGCCTGTCGTCAGGGGGACGCTCAATTCGAAGTATCCAGCGTCCTTCGTCGTCGATACGGGCGGAGAGCTGATCTCGATCAGCTCAGAAACGGCCAATGCGTTGGAGATGCCGGTGCCCGCCCGCCGCATCCGATTGCGCGTGTTCGGGCTGGGGGGGCTGGACGAGACGGCGTTCCTGCTTCCGGGCGTGGATCTCGACTTCGAGGACATCGAGTACCGCAAGGTCGGTCTCGCCGTGCTCAATCTGCGCGCGCCAAGCGTGCTCCTGGGATTCCAGGTTGGCGGCATCGTCGGTCATAAACTGCTCGGCGGCTACCGCGTCGCGATTGACGTGGCGCGGAGTGAACTGCGACTGGATAAGCAGTAGGGATTAGGGGGAAGGGCCCCCTTCCCCCTAACCCCTTAGGCGTTAGAAGTCATACCCAATCCACACCGAGAACTTCGGCTTACGAAACTCGGAGCTGCCACCGTACGCCGCGAAACGCAAATCCTCCCAGTCCCTGTTGAACAGCGTCTTCCACGCCCAATCGAAATGGATGGGGAACCCGAGGGCGAATGTCTCGAGCCCGATACCGTAGGACGCTCTTGCGTCGACCAGTCGCAAGCCGTCGACGGGCCTTGGGGCGCCGTAGATTGGCTCCTGAACGCCGAATGCGGTCACGTTGTAGCCGATGACCGGCGTGTAGAGCTCGGAGTTGTTCGTCCACCATTTGAATTGCTGTCCCTCGAAGTGACCGCCGCCCATATTCGCGAAGAGCACGCCGCGAATGCCGCCGAGCACGCCGAGCGGCGTCAGCATCGCCTCGATGAGTGGGAAGCGAAGTTCTGCGTTGAAGAACGCCGACTGGCTGCCGATGAACTGGAGGTACTCGTATCCCCGCATTTCCGAGTTCCCGCCAAAGTAGAGGAAGTCGGGAGAATCGCCGAAGCTCTTGAACCCCTTGGCACGGAGCGCCAGCAAGCCAAATCCACCGAGCCGCAAGTAGTAGCGGGCGTCAACGTCGAAGGTCTGGCGCGACAGCGTGTTGCCGATCTTGGGCGCCACCTCGTACGAGGCACGCACGGTGTTTCCAGCCAGCGGGCCGAATTCGCGGAATACCGTCGTTTCCTGCACGAAGTTGACCCCGAGCGGCACAAAGAGCCCCGAACGAAACAGTTGCGTTCCGAATTGCTCTTCCTGGTAGTCCTGGGAGAACTCGTCGAGGGCCGGATCGTTGAACGACTCCTTGTACTCCAGGAGGCCGCCGAACACCTCCACGCGACGATATCGATTGAACGGCCAGATGCCGAATGCGCTCCCGCCGCGCACGGTTCGCGTCGCCACCGAGAGGTCGCGGTCGATGATTCCCGAAAACGACGGGTCGTAGAACACCCCCTCCAGCTGGCCGTAGAAGAACTGGGTTTGCGAATACCCTTGCAACGCGTAGTTGAACCGGTGCGCAAGGTTCAAGTACCAGAACGACAGTGTGCGGTACTGCGAGATCGACGCGGCGTATACGTTGAACTGCTGGTCGCCGAGCACGTCGCTGAAGGTCACCGCCGAGCCACCGAAGATGTCACCGCTGCTCGTGACGCCGACATTCACCGGAGGACGGCCGTCGAGAAACATCTTCTCGAACTTTCCCTTCTTTCGGACCTTGTCTGCCACGAGCGTGTGCGACAGTGGGGCCTGGAAGTCGATGATGGGTCCCGGGGCGCCGAAGTCGGATGAGGCGGCCGTGACGATCGGATCTCGGCGGTCCAGCGTGTGCAGCTCGTACTGACCCTTGTAGTAGCTGATGAAGCCAATTTTGTTGGAACTGGTCCCATCCTTGATGATGATCGCCGACGTGTTGCCGCCGAGCGCGTCCGTGTATTGGCGCAGTTCGCCGTTTTTCAGGCTGAGCGTCCAGATGTTGAAGACGTTGCCGTTTCTGGCAACATCCGGGTCCACCGGCTGCGCCGGGTCGGTCGCTGTTGACGTGAAGACCAGCGTGTCGGCATCCAGGAACTGCGCCGCGGCATCGTCGTGGGTGCCGAACGTGATCTGCGTCTTTTTCCCGCTATCTAGGTCGAGCCGAAACAGCTTTTCGTTACCGCTGACCCGAGCCATGTAGACGATCGACTTGCCGTCGGGTGCCCATGTGGGGCCCGCGTCGCCGAACTCATCCTTCGTGAGGTTGGTAATCTCTTTCGTTTGCAGATCCACCATGAAGATGTCGCCGGTACCGCCCTGAAGCGCGGCAAACACCACTCTGCGGCCGTCTGGCGAGATGTCGGGTGACTCAGGATCGTCAACCGTCCGCATGTCGACCCGTTCTTCGATCTCGCGCGTCAGCACATTTTCGAGGATGAGCGTCCGCGACTTTTCGGCACGTACAAAGAATGCGAGCCGATCGCCCTTGGGCGACCACGAGAGCCATGGGACGGAGTTCCAACGCCCCCCTGGCGTGACGATGAACTCGAAGCCGTGATCCTGATCGAACCCCTTGGTCAGGTTACGGATGACGCTGCCGTCCTTGGCTGAGACAAGGATGATGTCGGCCTCGCGGTCGCGACGGTTACCGGTGACGACCGCCAGCAGATCGCCAGAGGGCGACGGCTCGGCCGTCAGCGCGTTGCTGAACGAGGTCTTCTCCGCGTTCGGAGCAAGATTGCGCCCATAGTCTGCCGGACGCTCCTTGTCGCGGAACGGCTTGAACCGGTCCTTCAGATACTTCTCGAACTGCTGGTCGAAGTCCTCCGGCCCGATCTTGAACGCTTCCTGATAGGCGTTGTCGCCACCCCCGATGACCGACTTGCGCAGGGAGAAGAGATACTGCCTGAGGCCTTCTTTCCCCCAGCGCGACTCGATGAACTCGAACACCGCGTGCCCGAGGTTGTAAATCATGCGCGGATTGTTGAATTCGCCGTAGTCGTCGAGTTCCGACATCTTCGGGACGATGTCGGCCACAGCCGCATCACGAACCGTCATCAAATCCAACGGTCGCCAGATGCCGGTCATGTAGTCCGACAGGCCTTCGTTGATCCACAGAGGCACGTTGCGGCGCATCAGCGACGTCGGAATGATCTCGAACTCGAACTGATGCGTGAGCTCGTGGACGATGAGCCGATACAGAAGGTCCGGCGGCTCGTCCATCGGCATCACGATGCGCTGACGCGTGGGCTCGGCGAATGCGCCGACGCCCTCCTGCGCCGCGCCGGGGATCACGTTCTGCTGCTGGAACTCGCTGCTCGTCTGGAACAGGATGAGCGGCACCTTGTGGGCCAAGTCGTATTTCAGCTCGGAGGCGACGTGCTGGTAGGCGCTTTCCGCGTAGCCCGCCATTCGCTCCAGGTGTGGCTTGATTTCCGGATAGAAGTAGATGACAAAGTGCTCGGTCTCGTACGTCATCCACTCGAAGTTGTCGTACCGGACCTGGTTCTTGCCGAAGTACGGAATGTAGGGGGTCTGCGCCACGGCCGGCGTCGCCGCCGAGGCGAACACCGCCACGACTGCCGCGGCGGCCACCCGGAGCAGGGCCCGCGTTCGCCTGTCGCGTAAAGCCTGTGCGACAAGCTTCGGCGAGGTCTCGCCGGAGCTGTCTTTCCGTGTCCAGCGCAGGCGGACTCCGCACCGTGTGCGGTTGCTCATGTGATTTCTCCTTCAGAGCGAAGCGTGTCTGGCGATCTTACTGCCGACTCTTTGACGCCCGCAATCAGCGAAACGTGATGGCCGGAGCAAATGACGTACCGATGAGGATTCGTCGTGTCCTCAGTAAATTGGCATGCTCTGCAGGCTCGACGAGGCTGGTTGTCCCCCAAGCCTCGAAAAGAGCTGTCCTCCGCCGTATACTTGAGGAGCCATGGACGATACCGATCCCGGTCAGGACCCTACCCCGCACACGACGCCTGAAGAGGCCGGCGCCAGCGCTGGCGGGAACATAGACGCGGGTGAGGAGGTGCGCCGCCCGTCGCGAAAATCGGCCTGGATTGCGATGGGCGCGGTGGCATTGGCGCTCGGCTTGATTTGGCTGGCACCAGGTATCGGCGATGACCACGCTGACGACGCGACATCGACGAAGGCGTCCGGAGATTTCAAGGGCGAGCCAGAGGATGCGCAGGCGACCGGCAAGCCTGCGCCTCTTCACTTCACGTTGAAAGACATGAACGGGGTCGACGTCACACTTGCGTCGTTCAAGGGTAAGGTCATCCTCCTGAACTTCTGGGCGACCTGGTGTGGGCCCTGCCGCGCCGAGATTCCCTCTCTGGTTGAGCTGCAGAATCAGTACGGCGAAGACCTCGTGGTGCTGGGATTCTCTGTCGACGACACCGTGGACAAGATGAAGCCCTATGCAGCCGAGTACAAAATCAACTACCCGCTGCTCGTTGGCAACGGTCGTGAGGACGTGCAGAACGCGTTCGGGCCGCTCTGGGGGATTCCCGTCTCCGTGATCATCGACCGCGACGGGAAGATCGCGAAAAAGCATTCGGGCATTGCCTCAAAGGCCCAGTTCGAGCGTGAGATTAAGGCCCTGCTGTAGTTCGCGGCTGTAGTATGATCCGACCATGTTGAAGGGATTCACACACGCTCGCCTCGGTTGCGGATGCCGCATCGCATTCCGCGAGGGTGTCGAGGGCAGCCCGGTGACCGTCGTCGTCGACGAGAAGGGTCCCGTCTGCGTGATCTCTGTCCACGTCCGCGACCTGCCGCTGTACGACTATCGCGAAGCATTGCGTCCGCCCACTCGATTTCTTCCGATTGAAGAGGAAGAGTACGAGGAAGAAGGCTAACCGAAGGTCAAAGGGCAAAGGGCAAGAGTCAAAGGTGAGGGCAAAGGTTTAGGCACTAGGTACACGTCATAGGTGCAAGACAGCGATGGCCGCCGAACGTTGAGGCGGCCGTTTGTATTTAGACCGTCCGCAAGACCTGAGCGCAGCAGCCACGCCCCTAGACCTTTGCCCTAGACCTTTGCCCTAGACCTTTGCCCTCACCTTTACCCTTTGACGTTTGCCCTTTGACCTAGTCAAATCTCACTCTCAACTCCGCGACCAGGGGCAGATGGTCCGACGCCATCAGTGACAGCCGTGTTTTCGGCAGTTCGATCTTCATCACGTGAACCGTCCCCTCGTAGTAGATGTGGTCGAGGTGCAGGACAGGAAACACACCGGGGTAAGTCCGCCGACGTCGAAGGTGTCCGCGCAGGTCGATGCTCTGAAGCTGCTCGCTGAGCAGCGCCGTGGCGAGCCCCTTCATCCACTCGTTGAAATCACCGAGCACGATCTTCGGGACATCCACGCGCCGGTCGTGCACGAAGGCGCTGAGGCGAGCGGCCTGGTAGCGGCGCTCGAGAAACGCCGTCCCGAGGTGGACGTTGTACAGATGCAGCGTGTCGTCCCCGATTCCGATGTCGACGCGTTGGCAGCAGCGGGGCTCGCACGTCTTCCAGGAGAGGTCGTACTGCGCGTGGTCCCGAATGGGAAAACGGCTGAGCACGACGTTGCCAAACAGCGCTCCCCGCAAATGACGCGCCGGCGCCATGACCCAGCCCATGCCGAGCAGCGCGCCGATCTGCTCCGCGTGGCCTTGCGAGTTGGGCCCGGCGCCGATCACTTCCTGCAGCGCGATCACGTCGGGCTCGACAGCTCGAATCACCTCCGCAATGCGGCCCGGATTGGTCCGGCCATCGAGTCCGCGGCAGCGATGGACGTTGTAGGTCGCCACGCGGAGCGTGCGCCAATGAGTGTCGGGCATAGTTGGTGGCCGGTAGCCTGGTAGTCGGTAGCTGGTAGCTGGTAGCCACCGACTACCAACTACCAGCCACCGACTACCAGCTAGAATAGCCCCATGGCCACATTGAAGAGCGAAATCGAGCTCACCTGCCCGTGCTGCAGCTCAATCCTGGTCGTCGACACGAATCTGGGCCGCATCATTTCGCACCGCGAAGTCGAGCGCGCCGACAAGCCCGAGTTGGCCGACGCGCAGCGAATATTGGCCGCCGAGGCCGCACGTCGAGAGGCCCTCTTCGATCAGTCCTTCAACGCCGAGAAGACTCGTGGAGACAAGCTCGCTCAGCGCTTCGAAGAGGCGCTCAAACAGGCAGAGCAGGAGCCCATCACGAGGCCCATTCGAGACTTTGATCTGGATTGATCGGGGTCGCAGTTCGACGCGATGACTTTCCCGCTCAAAGAGTCGCGCTCGGAGTTTGACACGAAGCCTGGTGGGGGCCCAATATCCGACCACGTAAAGACCTCGACCGGTCTTGGAGGATGGCTCGAATGGTGCGACCGCGTCTGCGTGTGTTTCTCGGCTTACTCGTCATGCTGTCGCTCTGGTCGTTATCAGGAAGCGGCCAGAACGGCTCTCGAAACGGCGAGTGGCGAGCCTATAGGGCGGACGAAGCGAGCAGCGGCTACTCGTCGCTTGATCAGATCAACAAGGACACGGTCAAGAACCTCCAAGTGGCCTGGACGTGGAAGTTCGATAACTTCGGCTCCGGATCGGAGACGATCACGACCGAGACCACGCCTCTCATGGTTGGCGGCGTTCTGTATTTCACCGCCGGGGCGCGTCGCAGTGTCGTCGCCGCCAATGCGGGCACGGGCGAGACGCTCTGGACGTGGAGGCCGGATGAAGGTCCGCGATACGATGCGGCTCCACGCAAAGTGCACCGTGGCGTGGCCTATTGGACCGACGGACGGGAGGCACGCATCGTCGTCGTGACACCCGGCTTCCAGCTCGTTGCGCTCGATGCGACGACAGGTCGTCCCGTTCAGGGCTTCGGGCAGAGCGGCATGGTGGATCTCTTCACGCAGCTCGACAACGACACCAAGCTGGATCCCACCGGCAAGATCGGCAACAGCTCGCCGCCGGTCGTCTCGAACGACGTCATCGTGGTTGGGCCCGCGCTCACGCCAGGCGGGCGCGTGAACATCGCCAACATCAAGGCCGACATCATGGGCTTCGATGTGCGGACTGGCAAGAAGCTCTGGACGTTCCACACAGTTCCGCGCGACGGCGAGCCGGGTTCCGAAACATGGCTGGGCGACTCGCGGCAGTACACGGGCAACGCTGGAATCTGGGGGCCGTTCTCAGCTGACCCGGCCCTGGGATACGTGTACCTGAGCGTGGAGTCGGCAACCAACGACGTCTACGGAGGACATCGGCCGGGCAACAATCTGTACTCCGACTCGCTCGTCTGCCTCGACATCAAGACGGGCAAGATGATCTGGTACCAGCAGCTCGTGCATCACGACATCTGGGACTACGACATGCCGCCCGCACCGATCCTCGCCGACCTGACAGTGGATGGACGTCCCGTGAAAGCCGTCGTGCAGCTGACCAAACAGGCCTTTGCGTATGTCTTCGACCGGACCAACGGTCAGCCCGTGTGGCCGTGGAACGAACGCCCCGTCGGACAGACGGACGTACCGAAGGAGTGGACGGCACCCACGCAGCCCTTCCCGTCGAAGCCTCCGGCCTTCGATCAGCAGGGCGTCAGCCGCGACGACTTGATTGACTTCACGCCGGCCTTGCGCGCCGAGGCGCTCAAGGCGATCGAGGGTTATCGCCTCGGGCCGCTCTATACGCCCCCATCTGTCCTCGGCCCCGGCAACAAAGGCACGATCGTCGCTCCGGGTCTCGGTGGCGGCGCCAACTGGCCAGGCGGTGCCGCCGATCCCGAGACGGGATTCGTCTATGTGGGCTCGACGACAACGCCGGCGGTCATCGGTCTCGAGCCGAACATCGATCGCGTCAGGACGCGCGTCGATGCTGACTATGTGATGGGCGGTACGCTCCCGACGATCCAGGGGCTCCGCCTGCTGAAGCCACCGTACGGGCGAATCACCGCGTACAACATGAACCGCGGTGAGATTGCCTGGCAGATTCCGAATGGCGACACGCCGCCCGCGGTCAAAAACAATCCCGCGCTGCAAGGCGTCAGCATTCCGAAGACCGGCAGCCCGTCGCAAGCTGGACTTCTCGTCACGAAGACTCTCGTCTTCGCGGGCGAGGGCTCAGGTGGACAGGCCTTCTTTCACGCGTATGACAAGGCATCGGGCGCCGAGATCTGGCAGGCCGCCATTCCGGGTCCTCAGACGAGCCTGCCCATGACGTACATGCATCAGGGGCGTCAGTTCGTGGTAGTCGGCGTCAGAGGCACCGCCAACTCCGGTGCGCAACTGGTCGCATTTGCCGTGCCTCCACCCGACGCTCCAGGCCGTGGCGGAAGAGGCGGCCGAGCGGGCGGGGCTGGACCCCAGTAGCGCGGGGGCTTTAGCCCCCGCGAGAAGGCCCCCGCGACAAGACCCCGCAGCCCCCGCGATAAAATACGGGCGCATCCTCATGCGGCTGGCCAGACTCTTCCTTCTCGTTCTCGCAAACGCCCTTGCGATCGCGGCCGGTCCAGGTAGACCGGTCCTGGTCGCACAGCACGACACCGCATTCGACATCGAGGACGGCGGGCGCGCGTTTCGAGGGAGTTGTGCGAACTGCCACGGTCCCGACGGTGACCAGATCGCAGGCATCGACCTCGGGCGCGGCCAGTTTCGCAGCATGCTGTCGGATGCGGATCTCGTCCGAATCATTCGCAGCGGCATTCCGAACACGCCGATGCCAGCAACCAACGTCTCGGAACAGCAGGCCTCCCGAATCGTTGCCTATCTCAGATCGGTTGCCTCCTCGAAACGCAGCGCGTCTGCCAGCGGAGACGCGGGTCGAGGCAGAAACGTATTTGAGGGCAAAGGTACCTGTACAGGCTGCCATCGCGTGAACGGGAACGGCTCCCGCCTCGGACCGGAGCTCACGGGGATTGGCCAGGTGCGGCGCGCGATCGAGCTGGAGCAGTCCCTGCTCGATCCCAACGCCGAGGTGCTGCCGTCGAGCCGTTTTTATCGCGTCGTCTCACGAGACGGGCTCACGACGATCGGCCGACTGCTCAATATCGATACGTTCTCGGTGCAACTGCTCGACTCCAAGGAACAGTTGCGATCCTTCGACAAGTCGAGTCTCCGCGAACATGGGTTCGCGGCAACGCCAATGCCCTCATATCGCGACACGCTCAGTCAGCAGGAGGTGGCCGACGTGGTCAGCTATCTCGTGTCCTTGAAGGGTAGGGTCAATTGATCACGACACGAACGCGCGCGCTTGGCGTCACGGCAGTCGTCATCGTCGCTGCGGTCTCACTACAGGCGCAGGTCTCCTTCGATCGGCTTCTCCGCGCCGACCGCGAGCCCCACAACTGGCTGACGTACTCGGGTACCGTGTTCAACCAGCGGTATAGCCAGCTCACCCAGATCACGACAGGCAATGTGAAGAACCTCCAGTTGCAGTGGATCTGGCAGGCTCGGTCGCTGGAGAAGTTCGAGGCGACGGCGCTCGCGGTGGACGGCGTGCTGTACACGGTCCAGGCGCCCAACGACGTCGTGGCGCTCGACGCAGCCACCGGACGGATCTTCTGGACGTACTCCCACACGCCCGCGTCTGTCGCGCGCACCTGTTGCGGCCGAGTGAATCGCGGTGTGTCCATTCTCGGCGACACGCTGTTCATGGGTACGATCGACGCGCATCTGCTTGCCATCGATGCGAAGAGTGGTCAGCTTCTCTGGGACACGACCGTTGCCAACGCCGCCGAGCGCTACTCGATTACTCATGCGCCGCTCATCGTCAAGGACAAGGTCATTGTCGGAACCGCGGGCGGCGATATGGGCATTCGCGGTCTCGTCGCCGCCTACGACGCGAAGACGGGCAAAGAGGCGTGGCGTTTCTACACGATCCCGGGGCCCGGCGAGCCGGGAAACGACACATGGTCAGGGAATTCGTGGCTTACAGGCGGAGCTGGCGTGTGGAACGCGGGCGCGTATGACTCCGAAACGAACCTGACCTTCTGGGGGACCGGCAATCCGGCGCCCGATTGGGATGGCCGGCAACGCCTCGGCGATAACCTCTATAGCGATAGCGTCGTCGCGCTTGACGCCGACACCGGCAAGCTGAAGTGGCACTATCAATTCACACCACACGACGAGCTCGACTACGACTCCACGCAAGTCCCCGTACTAGCCGACATCGAGTGGCAGGGTCGCCCGCGCAAGGTGATGCTCTGGGCAAACCGAAATGGCCTCATGTACGTCCTCGACCGGACGACGGGCGAGTTTCTCCTCGGAAAACCGTATGTGACGGTGAACTGGATGGACGGCTTCGACAGCAAAGGCCGACCGAAGCGAGTACCCGGCAAGTTACCAACTCCTCAAGGGACACTCATTCAGCCAACAGTCCTCGGCGCGACCAACTGGTCTCCTCCGTCGTTCAGCCCCAAAACGGGATTGTTCTACGTTGCCCTGTGGGAGAACACAGGAACCGTGGTGACCGAGGGGGGCAGCCCTCGGGTCTCCGGCAACAACCCTCGAGCGACGCCAATGGGTCAGGTGGCTCTGGTGCCCAACTTCAACCGCGAGGAGGAGGGCTACGGAGCAGTACGCGCCTTCGATCCCAGAACCCTCGAGAAGAAGTGGGAATTCAAGATGAACGACATCACCTGGGCGGGCGTTTTGACGACCGCCACCGATGTCTTGTTCAGCGGAGGGAAAGAAGGATATTTCTTCGCGCTCGATGCCCGTACTGGCAATTTGCTGTGGAAAGTGGCTCTTGGCGGCCAAGTCAACAGTGGCCCAATGAGTTACTCTATCGGCGGTAGACAGTACGTCACGGTCGCGGCCGGCAATTCTCTGTTCGCGTTCGCACTCGGACAATAGGCACGGAGCACGGAGAACGCATGATGACGACGCGATTACTCGGCGCGGTTCTGGCCACGGCCATGTCCGTGACCGCGGCCGCGCAGACGTCTTCCTATAAGGCCCCTCGCACGCCCGACGGCCAGCCCGATCTGCAAGGGTTCTGGAGCAATACGACCTACGTGCCTCTCGAGCGGCCCAAGAACGTCACGAAGGAGTTCTACACACTCCAAGAGGCTGCCGAGATCATGAAACGGGCGGCCGCCAACGAAACCGAGCAGACCGAGCCGGGCACGACAGCGGACGTGCACTACGACTTCAGTCAGTTCGGCCTCGACCGCAGCCAAGCGACGCTCGCGAAGAACCTTCGGACCTCACTCATCGTGGACCCGCCCGACGGGAGAATTCCGCCGATGACGCCCGAGGGACTTCGACTCGAAGCCGAGCGGGCCGAGGCAGCGAAAAAGGTTGGACGGTGGGATTCGGCGGAGAGCAACCAGCTCGACGACCGCTGCCTCATCATGGCTGGCTCGGGACCGCCCATGATGGACGCCGCTTACAACAGCAACTATCACATCGTCCAGGCGCCCGGCTACGTGATGATTCTCGTCGAGATGATTCACGACGCGCGGATCATTCCGCTCGATGGGCGTGCGGCTCCCTCCTCGAACGTTCGTCAGTGGATGGGCGTCTCTCGTGGACGGTGGGAGGGCGACACGCTGGTCGTCGAAACGACGAACCTGAATGGGAAGAACCCCTTCAGAGGCTCCAGCGCGAACATGCGTGTCGTAGAACGCTTCACGCGCGTGGCTGATGACCGCATCCTCTACAGGTTCACGATCGATGACAACACGATGTGGACGCGGCCGTGGACCGGTGAGATGCCGATGCAGAAGACCAAGGGGCCCATGTTCGAGCACGCATGTCACGAAGGGAACTACGGCCTGTACAACACCCTCGTCGGTGCTCGTCTCGCTGAGAAGCAGGCTGCCGAGGGCGTCCGCAAGTGAGTAGGGCCGGTCTGCTAGACCTGCCGAGGGCCGGCTGAAGCCGCCCCCTAGACTTCAGGAGATAGCTCGGATGCGGAACCGGCTCGTGACTCTGGTGATGGCGGCAGCGGTGATGTCTGGCGTCGTCGCGCTGGCGGTGACAGTGGCCGCGCAGGCGCCGGCCTACCGGGCACCTCGCGGACCCGATGGCAAGCCAAATTTGAACGGTATCTGGCAGGCGATCAACACGGCGAATTGGGATATCGAGGCGCATTCTGCCGCTCCGAGCGCGGCCCGCGAGCTCGGGGCCAGCGGTGCGGTTCCTGCCGGACTGGGCGTCGTCGAGGGAGGGCCGATCCCCTACCGTCCGGAGTCCCTCGCCAAAAAGAAAGAGAACGCCGCGAACCGGTTGAAGCTCGACCCCGAGATCAAGTGCTATTTGCCGGGGGTGCCCCGCGCCGTCTACACGCCCTTTCCGTTTCAGATCATCCAGAGCCAGAAGCACATCATGATCGTTCACGAGTATGCCGGCGCCGTGCGCACGATATACATGGACGAACACACGGAGGCGCCGGCCGACAGTTGGATGGGATGGTCGAACGGCCACTGGGAAGGGGAGACGCTGGTCGTGGATACGACCGGCTTCAACGATCAGAGCTGGTTCGACCGGGCCGGCAATTTCCACAGCGATGCACTTCACGTTGTCGAGCGCTTCACCGCGCGAAGCGCCGACACGCTCAACTACGAAGCCACGATCGAGGACCCGAAGGTGTTCACGCGGCCCTGGAAGATGAGCATGCCGATCTATCGCCGCGTGGAAAGAAATGCGCAACTACTCGAATTTAGGTGCGTGGAGTTTGTGGAAGACTTGATGTATGGACACCTGCGCAAGCAGCCGAGTAAGTAGAACGCCCAGATCGTACGTCGCGTCTGACTGTAGCCGGACCCGAAAATGTCGCGGTCCGTTTGATCCGGACTTGAAATAGGGAGTCTCAGATGGCTCATCGATTCCTCGTTCCGAAGAGCGTCCTCCTCTTCAGCGGCGTGGTTCTGCTGACGACGACGCTCGGAGCGCAAAAGCCGGCACCCGTCGCCAAGGCGAACGGGTCGGCATCGAAGGCGTACGCTCCGCCGAAGACGCCTGACGGCCAGCCCGATCTTCAGGGGTTCTGGACCAACTCCACGTACGTGCCGCTCGAACGTCCTAACGGCGTCACGAAAGAGATCTACACTCCGGATGAGGCGGAGGATGCCATCAAGAAAGCCGCCGAGCGCGAATCTGAACAGACCGAGCCTGGCACGACGGCCGACGTCCATTACGACTTCAGCCAGTTCGGCCTCGACCGGAGCCAGTCGACGTTCGCGCGCAGCCTGCGAACGTCGCTCATCGTGGATCCACCCGACGGAAAGGTTCCGCCGCTGACCGCTGAAGGGCAGAAAAGGGCAGCCGACCGGGCCGCCGCACGAAAGATGGCTGGAGGCCCGTACGACGCGGTCGAGAACATGGCAATCGGCTCACGGTGCATCATCATGGCAGGCGCAGGCCCCCCGATGATGAACGCGGGTTACAACGCGAACTATCAAATCGTCCAGGCGCCCGGCTACGTGATGATTCTCACGGAGATGATCCACGACGTGCGCATCATCCCGCTCGACGGGCGACCGCAGCCCTCTGACAACCTTCGTCAGTGGACGGGCGCGTCGCGCGGACGCTGGGAGGGCAACACGCTGGTTGTCGAAACAACCAACTTCAACGGGAAGAATCCGTTTCGAGGCGCGGGGGAGAACATGCGCGTGACGGAGCGCTTCACCCGTGTGGCTGAAGACGCCATCCAGTATCGATTCACCGTTGAAGACAAATCCACGTGGGCATCATCGTGGACGGCGGAAATGCCGATGGCGAAGACAGAGGGTCCGATCTTCGAGTTCGCCTGTCACGAGACCAACTACGGTATCGCGAACATACTGGCCGGCGCCCGAGAAGACGACAAGAAGGCCGCCGATGGCGGCGCCAAGAAACGCTCGAACTGAGGAGACACGTCCCATGCGAACGAAGCTAGCTATCGCGGTTGCCGGTGTCGGTCTACTACTGGCCTCAGTGCACGTGCGCGCGCATCACGCATTCGCGGCCGAGTTCGACGTCAACAAGCCAATCAAACTTGAAGGCACCCTCGTCAAGTGGGAGATGGTGAACCCCCACTCGTGGTTCCATGTTGCCGTCAAGGAGCCCGACGGCAAGGTCATCGAATGGCTGATCGAAGGCGGGAGCCCCAACCAGTTGATTCGGATGGGCGTCACGAAGAACACCGTGCCCGCTGGGACTGAGTTGATGGTCGAGGGTTACCAGGCCAAGGATGGGACGAAGAAGGGCGTCGGAAGGAACTTCGTTCTCGCCGATGGAAAACGGCTGTTTCTTGGTGGGTCTGCCGGCGGAACGGGCGGCGTCGTCAAGTAGGAGACTCATTCTAGGTCAAAGGGCAAAGGGCAAAGGTGAAGTCAAAGGGCGAGGTCTAGGTCTGAGGTCTTGCTCCCACTTCATCAAGGGTGTCCGAAATTTTGTGTGTGGGGCATCGCATGAGGGGTCTATATGCCCCGCAAACCGAAGCCCGAGAAGCCGAGCGCCGAGATCCTGGCGCCGATCCCTGCTGACATTCTCGACCAGATCGTCCGCGACGGCCCGCTCACCGCGGCGGAGGTCGCGAGCCCTCAGCGTGCTGGCCACGTTCGAGCGCGACGACTAGGGGCCAGCGTTTCCGACGATTGTCGCGGCGTGGCGGCGTGCCTGGGCGCGCGTGTGATTCCGTTCTTCGCCTTTCCGCCCCAGATCCGCGGCGTGATCTACACGACCAACGCGCTGGAAAGCGTCCACGCCCAACTGCGAAAGATCATCAAGACCCGCGGGCACTTCCCGAATGGCGACGCGGCCACCAAACTGATCTGACTGGCGTTGCGCAATATCACCGCAAAATGGGAACGCGGTGCACCGTCTTGGCGCGCCGCGATGAATCAGTTCGCGATCTTCTACGGCGATCGGTTCACGCCCTCAACGACGTAGAATGCACGCGCGCATGGACGCTGCCGTCCCCGTGGACGCACAGACCGCGCCCAGTGAGACTTGGAAAACCGCACAGAGCGTGGTTTCCCATGGCGCCCAAACGCATCGTTTGTTTGTCAGGAGAGAAGAGAAAAACCGAAAATCATGCTTCACAAAGATCCTGACACTCCCACTTCATCCGGGACTTCTAACCTGTACTTTCGACACCTCCCTTTGCCCTAGCCCTCCACCTGTACCTTTGTCTTCACCTTTGCCCTTTGCCCTTTGACCTGATGTTAGTGCCATCGTAACCCCCGCCAGGATGAGAACGGCGCCCAGCCCACTCCAGAACGTCGGACGTTCGTCGAGGAAGATGAACCCGAGCCACAGCGCGACGGCTGGAGTGAACACGCTGATGAAGCTCAGGCTCGTGACGCTCCACGTCTTCAACAGGGAGAAGTAGACCAAAAACGACACCACGCTGCCGGCCATGGCGAGGTAGGCGACGGCGCCCCATGTGGCCAGGTCGCGCGGAAGATCGACACCATCGCCGACGATCCATGACGTCACAAAGAGTGCGAACGAACCCGCAAGCATGGCCGGGGCGTTGAGCGCGGCGGGATGGAGGGTAGCGCCGTGGCGTTTGGTGGCCACGCTTGCAACTGCGGCGCACGCGGCGCTCACGATCACGGCCAGCATCGGGCCCGCCTTGGTGGCGTCGAGACGCAGGTTGTCACCGAACAGCGCCACGACGCCGAGGAAGGCCAGGAGTGTGCCGGCGAATTTGCCGCGCGTGATGCGATCGCCTGGGACGAAAACGTGCGCGAGGGCGACGGTCATGAGTGGGAGCGTCGCAAACAGTATCGCGGTCAGGCCGCTGTCAAGAAACTGCTCGGCCCAATAGATCAGCCCATAGTCGGCCCCGAAGAGAACCAGGCCGACGCCGATCGCCAGCGTCCATTCCGTCCCGCCGCGCGGCCATCGTGCGCCAAGCAATGGAACCATGGGGCAGAGCACAGCCCCGGCGACCAAGAAACGGACAGCCGCCACGTTGAACGGGCCAAGCCCACCGTAGCCGACTTTGATCACCAGCCACGTTGAACCCCAAATGATGCAAAGCAAGATATACAGAGCAACGTTGGTCATGGGGTGATCCGAAATCAGGGCAAAGGTCAAAGGGCAAAAGTCAAAGGCGAGGGCAAAGGATCGGGTCGAGGTTCAGGTGAAACGTTAGCTTCTAGGTCTAGGTCCAGGTTTAGGTTTCTTGAACCTACCCCTTGAACCTTCCCCTGGCCCTTTGCCCTCACTTTTGCCCTTTGACCTTTGCCCTTTGCCCTTTGATCTTTGCCCTACGGCATCATCCTCGTCGTCGAAACTCGTCGGGAAGCGGGGTCCAGCGTTCCTGCCCCTTGTAGTACTTCCAGGGCTTGTAACCGTGTATCTCCCGAAACGCCCGATATCGGCGTCGCATCGCGTCAACGCGCGCATTGGACGAGGCGATTCGACGATGGGGCCAATCGAGCAAGAGGCGCTCAACCTTCCAGACGTTCTGTTCCGAGAGCCGCCAGTCCCACGTCCCCAGAACTCGGAGGTCAACCACCGCGTACGCTTTGACGCGGCCGGTGTAGTCCACGTAGCCCTCGGCGTAGCTGAGCGCAAGTGCGCGCGGCGTGGCGAACACGGGTTTTCGACCGTGCAGACCGGGGTCACGAGAGCGCGCCACAGATCCCCAACCCTGCGGCGTGCGGTAGACGAAGATCACATGATCGAGGAGGTCGACCGACTCGAAACTGAGAACGAGCGGGGGAAAGCGATGTTGCTCGAGGATGACCGCGGCCGCGAGCGCGGCCTCGAGGCAGTGAGCCTTGCCCGTGCGGACGACACCGCGAAAGCTCCGCAGCGTTTCCCCACTCTTCTCAGTGTTGTAAGGGAGCGCATTCAGCCAGCGCTGTACAGCGCCAGGCGTTTCGAGACGGCGAATGAGACGACGCTCGGCTGCGGTGAACGTCAGCGGCGGCGGAGCCGCACGGTCAGTGCGTGGGAGCGGCAGCCGCTTTGAGGTCGGCAACGAGGTCGGCCGGAGTCCACTGGTTTCCGGTGTGAATCGCGACGAGATGGCCTTCGGCGTCGATCACGGCGGTTCGAAGGTTGTGCGTGATGTCGATCGCGCTCTTCTCGTTCGCCTCGACATAGATGCCGAATTGCGTCCCAAACTCGTTCGCCTCAGTAGGCTTGGCGGTGACAAACGACCAGGTGTTGGGATTAGCTCGGAGCCTCTGCGCGTGCGTCTTTAGCACCTTCGGCGTGTCGAACGCCGGATCCAGCGTCATGGAGATTAGCTTCACGCCATCAAGCTCTGGTGTACTCGCAATCTGCTGCTGGAGTGCCGCGAAGTGCCGGTCCATCAACGGACAGAAGTCGGGGAGCGGGCATCTCGTGTACATGAAGGTCAACGCAACGGGATGGCCACGCCATGTCGAGAACTTGCGCGCGGCGCCGTCCTGATCGACGAGTAGTGCATCGTCCACCGAATCTCCCGCCTGCAGGACACGCGCTGTGTCGCTGACTGGAGGCGGTTGGAGCGCCGCGTGCCCGGTCTTGTTCAGTGTCGACAGGTGCGCGCCGACTTCTTCAACGACGAGCGTCGCGGTCACAAGATCTCCGGGTTGCTTGCCGGCGAGCAACCCGGCATCCTGCACCTTGAACGGCATCGTCATGCCGGGCATGAAGTTCTTGACGTCCTGATGTTTGATCGTGACCTCGTTGCGCTCCGGTACGATCGCCTGGATCTGACCGACGAGCTCGTATTGTCTCGGCTCGGGCGCACGTCCGCAGCCCGACGTTACGAGCGCGATCGCGACCGGAATTCTCCACGCACCCCGCATCTCGTAGACTGTAGCATCATGGAAGGGGATCGGGGATCAGGGGATCAGGGATCCAAAGCGATGAGCGCCACGCCCGCAGGCTGATCCCCGATCCCCGATCCCTGATCCCTGATCCCTGATCCCTGATCCCTGATTCCCTGTTCCCTGCGAGAGACACCCTATGGCCATCTGGGTCGGAACATCCGGCTACAACTACCCGGAATGGAGGGGCAGCTTCTATCCCGAGACGCTGCCTGCCGCGAAGATGCTTCCGTACTATGCCGAGCGGTTCCCAACTGTCGAGATCAACTACACGTTCTACCGCGCGCCGAATGAAAAGATCCTCCAGGGGTGGAGCAGTGCCACGCCCGAGCCTTTCAAGCTGACGCTCAAGGCGCCTAAGCGAATTACCCATGACGCTCGCTTGCGCGAGTGCGGTGATCGCGTCCAGCAGTTTCTCGAGACGGCCGCGACGCTCGGTCCGAAGCTTGGCGCGCTGCTCTTCCAGCTGCCGCCGAATCTCAAGAAAGACCTGGGACTCCTCGACGCGTTCCTCGACTCGTTTCCTCCACGGGTGTGCGCAGCCTTTGAATTTCGCCATGCGTCGTGGCTCGACGACGAGGTCTATGGCCGGCTGCGCGCCCGGAATCTAGCCCTGTGCGTTGCCGACAGCGAGAAGCTGTCGACGCCAGTCGAGTGGACCGCGAGTTACGGATATTTCAGGTTGCGTGACGAGGGCTACACGCCCGACGATATCGCCCGCTGGGCGACTGTTATTCGCGAACAGGCCTCCGGCAAGGAGGACGTATTCGTGTACTTCAAGCACGAAGAGGAAGGGAAGGGGCCGGAGTTCGCCACGCTTCTGATGCGGCATTTCGCTGAGCCGCTGCAAACCTGACGATTTCCTTCTCAGCCCAATAACCGTCGTAGTGCCCGCCTCGGCGCTCGAGGAACGCGCAGTGACCTCCGTGACGCGAGATAACCGTGGTGACACTTGGATTGCTTGCGAGCGCAGCGTCACGAAATGACGCGGTCGGCACGAAGGGATCGTCCTCCGCCGTCAACACCAACGTTGGGATGCGGATCCTCTCGACGACGCGAAGGGCGCTCGCTCGGTAGTAGTAGTCGGAGGCATCGCGGAAGCCATGGTGTGGCGCCGTGTACGCTTCGTCAAACTGGCGCACTGTCCAGATCCGTGGCAGCGGCTCGAGCGAGAAGTCACCAGGAAACGTTGCGGCCTTCCGGCGCATTCGTCCCTTGAGATTGCGCACGAAGTTCCATTGGTACGGGTAGTTGGCTCGTCGCGCCAAGGCGTCCACGCATGCCGCCAAATCCATCGTGGGCGATACGGCGCAGATGCCTATCAGCTCGGGTGGCGGCGTCTCGCCCAGTTCGCCCGCCAGCTTCAGCGCGAGATTGCCTCCGAGCGAATAACCTGCGATCGCAATCTGGCGCAGCGAGTCTTTCTCCACTAGCTCGCGTATGACGAACAACACGTCGTGCGTCAGCCCCGAGTGATAGAGCCCACGGGAGAGATGTTCCGTTCCGCCGCAATTCCGCTGGTTCAGCCGTACGACATTCCATCCCTCGGCCCAGGCCTTGTCTGAAATGCCACCCATGTAGTGCGCGCGGCTCGATCCTTCGAGACCGTGCAGCAGCACGAGCGTCGCATTCTCGTGCGGCCGTTCGTGCCAATGGCAATGCGCGAGTACTCGCGCGTCAGAGGCGGTATCGAAATATCGAGGCGTCGGGTCGGGCAGATGTGGAAAGTCGCGGCGCTTCGCCCATGCGTAGAGTGTTTGCGTATGGCCGCCGCGGAACAGCGGGCGGTACTCGGAGGGGGCGAAAGGCATGCTAGTGAAGGGCGTAGATGCGGAATCGCTCGTTTCGATAGGCGAGGGGGAGGGCGAACTCCATTTCGGTGACGAGAAAATCGAGGTCGTACTTCGATGCAAGCTCCAAGGCGCGGTTCGCCGTAAGGGCGGAGAAGTCACCGATCGCGGAGGTGCGTTCGAGCACACGAAGGGCGACGTCGCGAGAGTAGATCGCGATGGCGGAGTCTTTGACCTCCTCCAGGAACACATCCCTTTCTGCCGAGACGCGAACGCTCGTACCGTACTTCCACGCGTGGCCGGGGTCGGCGAGCACGTGGACGTTCTTCGGCTGTCGCGAGATCCAGCGCATGCCGTCCTCCCATGACGACTCCCGCAGTCTCACCTCGAAGAGGGCACGGTCGGGTTGCTCGACGTGCATGATGTAGGCGCCGCGCGTGGCTGATATCGTGACAAGAAGGGCGGCGAGCACCATGCCAATGCCGCGCCGGCTCGTCACGTCGGCGATCGCCCCTAGAACGTACACCGTCGCCATGACGTCTACCAGCCAGAAGACTCGTGAGATTTGGAATTGCACCGGTAGCGCCACAGCCTCGGCGACTGCCGGCAGGCTCACGATGAAGACGGCCACGAGCGCCGAGGCGCCCCAGACGAGCGCCGCATCTTGAGCCGTGGCCTGGCCTCGAGCGATTCGCCGTCGATGCGCCCACCACAGCAGCACAAGGAGCGCGAGGTTCGCGGCCCATGCCCAGGCCGGCCACTGTGTCGGGAAGAGTGAATCCTTTGTGGCAACGGCACGCAGCCAGTCATCATCCATCCTCTGCAGCGAAGCCCGCAGTGGTCCCGACGTGACCGCCCACGCGCCGATTCCGATCGCACCGACGCCGAAGGCCAGTGCGAGCCGGCGCCATGAGCGATCGAGCACGGCGAGTGCAACACCAATCAGGATGGCGAACCAGAGGCCGGTGGTGACGTGAACGAGTCCAGAGATCGTCGTGAGCACCACGGCCAGCCACAGGCGGCGATGCAGCAACGCAGCGACGGCGAGTGTTCCAACCCCGAATGCCAGCATCCGCGGATGGAAGTAGGGCTCGAACGAATTGGCGCTCGTGCGAGGGATGCGGTGTCGCAGGGTGAACGCGGCGAGCAGCGCAAGTGTCAGCCATCGATTCTGGTAGACGCGCGCTCCGATGAGCGCCAAGCCCAACCAGATGATCGCGAGCGATACGAGGTACGCGCCAAAGAACAACGCGTCGAGCGGCAACCCAATCAGTCGCACGACCCCTGCCAGCACTTCATCAGTCAGGATGAGCTGCCCCTGAGCGTCAATCAGTGCGGCGTCACGGGGAAACGCGGACGGGTCGAGGACGCGGATGACGACCGGGATGTAGAACGCCTGATCGGAGACCCCGTACCGATACCCGGCGGCGTTGGCCGTCGCCAGAACCACGAACACGACGCCAGCCAGGAGGAATCCGAGGCTCTTCACTGCGACAGGCCACAGAGGCACAAAGACACAGAGAAGAACTCTAACTGAAAAGGTCGCTGTGTCTCTCGGGCCGTGATCAGAAGGTCTGTTCGTCCGCGCTCGGTCCGTACATCGACGGCAATAAGACGTCGTGCATCCGAAGGTAAACGCTCAGCTGTCCTCGATGGTGAATCAAGTGGCTGAGCACGAACGACCGCCACACGGCCGCTTTCGGCATCGAGAAGACCGTGTGGCCTCCGTTCTTCATGGTCCAAGGGGCCATCAACTCTGCGTCGGTCTTACCGACGAGCGTGGCGCGGGTGTTCGAGACGTGCTTGTCGAAGAGTGTCAGGATCTCGGCCCTGCTGCGCAGCTCCGGCAATCGTTCATTGCCGCTCACGTCTAGCTCCGACTGGGTCAGTGTGACGCTGCCCCACATCGGGATTGTCGCTACGTGCTGCGCAAGCTGGCCGAGCGAGAACGACTTCGCGTGGGGTTTCCAGTCCAGCCGATCGTCGGGCACGCGTTCCAACAACTTCCGGGTGGTCACCATCTCGTGGTCGAACTCGGGTAAAAGAGCGTCGACGAGGGGCATCTCTTTCCTCCGATTCCCCTTACGATGCAGGGCGGCTGAAGTTGACTCGCGGCACCCGTTCGGCCTCCGGAGGGGCGTTGAACACCTGGTACTCCTTGAAACCGAAAAGCCCAGCGGTGATATTCGAAGGAAACTGCCGCCGCGAGGTGTTGTACTCCTGCACGCGCTCGTTGTAGCGCATGCGCTCGACCGCGATTCGGTTTTCGGTGCCCGACAACTCGTCCATGAGCCTGTTGAAGGTCTCGTTCGAACGAAGCTGCGGGTAGTTCTCCACCACGACCAGCAGCCGGGCGAGCGCCGCGCTCTGCTCGTTGGCGGCCTGCATCCGCGCCTCAGGCGTCTGCGCCCCGGCGAGCTTGGCGCGTGATTCCGCGATCTGGCCGAACACGTCCTTTTCCTGCTGCGCGATGCCCTTCGTCGTCTCGACCAAGTTGGGGATCAAGTCGTTGCGCCGCTGAAGCTGGTTCTCGACCTGCGCCCACTGAGTTTTGATGGATTCCTCCTGGGTCACGAACCGGTTATACGAGCAACCAGAAAGCCCCACCGCCACCAGCGCCAGCACGACAACCGTCATTAGCTTTCGCATCAGCTTCATCTCTTCTGCTCCTCGCTTGCTCACGGCCTACTGCCTACCGCCTACTGTTCCCAAACCCCTAATCCCTAACCCCTAACCCCTAACCCCTCGCTTACCATCCCGCTCCGCCGCCGCCACCGCCACTGCGGCCGCCTCCGAATCCGCCAAACCCTCCGCCGCCTCCCCCAAAGCCTCCGAAGCCCCCGCCAAACCCGCCCCGGCCCCCGCCGAAGGGTCCAACGCCGCTGCTCCACCCGCTCCAAGGTCCGCCACCCCACCGCCGGGATCGACGACCGCCACGAATCTGCCCGGCGATCGCACGAATCACGATCAGAAAAATGAACAACGCCGTGAGCAGGTTTCCGCCCGACCCGGTCAGAGGCGCGGTCCGTCTGCGGACGACAGGTCTGACGCCAGGCAGCGTGACGTTGCGCCCCGTCGCAATACGCTCGACGATACGCCTCACGCCGGCGAGCAGGCCCGCACCGTATTCTCCGCGCCGGAATGCGGGAGCCATATCCTGACGGCTGATCTCGCCGGACAAGCCATCAGTGATGAACTGCTCGAGGTCGTAGCCAACCTCGATCCACACTTGCCTGTCCTTGACGGCCATCACGACGAGCACGCCATTCTCTTTCCCGCGCTCGCCGATGCCCCGCCCGCGGTTCTCGAACATCTTCACGGCGTACTCACGAATATCCGCGTACGGCGCGAACGTGTCGACCGTGGCCACGACGACCACGTCACCACTCGCTTGCTGAAGCGACAGGATCAGCGCCTCCATCGCTCGACGGCTCTCGTCGCTCACCACGTTGGCGAAGTCGTTGACCGGCTTCGTCAGCTCAGGGGGCGGGTCCTGTGCATGCACGAAGCTAGCCACGAAGAACACGAAGAGGAAGCCACAAAGGCCACGAAGAACACGAAGATCAGAGAGCCATGACGAAAGGACTTCGTGACCTTCGTGCCCTCCGTGGCGAAAAGTCGTGATCCTCGTGGCTACGCCCCCCACGCGTCAACCGCTCGCGCTAGGTTTTCGACGGCGGCCAGGTACTCCGGAAAGAGCCGCGCGGGATCGGAGGTCGGGATATGGGCCGGGTGCTCGAGGGCGATCAGGTCGCCAACGAGGCCCTCGGAAAGTCCGGCGGCTTGGGCGCCCAGGCGAGTGGCTTCCATTCGATCACTTGATTCGACGCCGCGCAGGCGCGCAACGTTCCGTAGGAGGGCCGAGAACGCCGGAGCCGATGCCGCCACAAGACGGGCGACCGCGGTGACGCTCCCGCGTGCTTCTATGAAACCCTCGCGGAGGTGCACCAGATGGCTTTTCACCTGGGTTTCGCATGCGCGCCGAAGGTCGCTCGTGGCGATGGAGACGCCCGCAAACGGGTCATCCCCGAACACGCGACTGTGAGATCCGATGATCTCGCCGTATTCGAGCGGGAAGGCATCAAGCGATCGCCGAAACTCGTTCTCGGGCAGGATGAGGGGTGTGGCCACGTTTGCCCGGTCCCAATGTGGCGCCATCCGTGCGCACGACTCGAGATCCGAGACCGTGATGTCGGACACGAGTGCGAGTGTCGTGAGCGGGCTGTCCAGGTGTCCCTCCAGCTGAGGACCGTAGACAACGACCGCGCGAAGGCGGCCGCCGAACACACTCCGCAGATCCGCGACCAGCGTCGAGGCGACTGCCTGCCACGTTGAAGTCATGAACCCATTCTAGTCCGGAGGCCTGACGGCCTCCGCAGGTACAATGGCTCTCGATGCGACTTCGCCAGCTCAACGTGGGGTGTGTCGGCGGCGGCACGGGGCTGCCGAGCCTCCTCGGTGGGCTCAAGACGAATCCATGGCTGCAACTGAACGCGGTCGTCACGATGTTCGACAGCGGTGGCAGCTCCGGCCAGCTGCGTGACGAGCTTGGTGTGTTGCCTCCGGGCGACGTCCTCAAGTGCGCGCTGGCGCTTGCGCGAAATGAAGGCGAGGCGCGGCGCGTGCTCCTATCGCGTTTGCCGACAATCGAGCAGCACGACCGTCTTGCCGGACACACGGGTGGCAACCTGTTGTTGTCGATGATGGAGCGTTATACCGGCGACTTTCTTGCAGCAGTCGACGGGTTGCGTGGTTTGCTGGGTTGCAAAGGCCGTGTGTGGCCGGTCAGTGTCGAGGCCGCGTCGATCTGCGCCGAATATGGTGATGGAACGACCACTCGAGGCGAGGTCGAGGTTGACGCAGGCCAAAACCTCGGTCACCAGGTGCGCCGTCTCTGGCTCGAGCCGCAGGCCGGTATTCACCCCGAAGTCGCCACCGCGATTCGCGGTTTTGACGCCGTCATCATCGGGCCGGGGAGCTTCTTCACGAGCCTCATGCCGCCGCTGCTGGTTCGAGGCGTCAAAGAGGCCCTGGCGGAGATGCGCGGTCCCATCATCCTCATTACGAATCTGCTGACGGAGGGAAGCGGGATGGCAGGGTTCACGGCGGCCGACGCGGCGCAATGGGTCTCGCGCGCGATCGAACGACCAGTGGATGTGGTCATCGCCAACACCGGCCGGCCATCTCGCGAGTCGCTCATGAGGTACGCGGCCGAGCGGAAGGAGCCGCTCGAACTGGGCTCGCTCGGGCCGGGCGTCGAGCTCGTGCTCGGTCCATTCTGGAACACTGAAATCGCCCGCCACGATCGAAGAAGACTGTCCTTCGCTGTGTGGTCGGTGCTCACCCAGCGGTTGCTGCAGGATGCGCACGAACCTGTTCCAGGGGTTCAGGAGGTTCAGTAGGTTCAGGCGGTTCGTTTCCTGGATCGCTTCGTCGCTGAGTGCTTGGTGACCTTGGAGCTCTTCGCACTCTTCGCCGGCACCGAACCCTTCGAACTCAATGAACGCGTGGAGTTTTTGGAACCGGCGGAATCGGTAGCACCTTTGGAACCTTCCTTCAGGCTCAACGCCTGCTGAACAATCCTCTGAAAGAGTTTTCCCGTGTCCCCGCCCTGGGCGGGCCGGTTCGAGCGCCAGATGTTCGGATCGTCTTGCGACAGGATGTCGGCAAAATCGCCGATACCGGTGACGCTGAGTGGTGCGAACTCCGCGATATCCAGATCGCCGGACCACTCGTCCCGATGCTTGATAAGGAGCCACGAGCGCCCGTCGGATCCCGAGCCGCCCCATCCCTTGGTGCGCACCAGCACCCACGATCCCTTGAGCTTGTATCCGTTCAGCGTGAACTTGAGATCGCCTTTGGCCAGCGCCGCCTCCACGTCCTCGACTTCGGGCGTCCAGGTGCCGCGGTCCCACAGCATGACGATCCCAGCCCCGTAGCCGGACGGGATCACGCCCTCGAAGTTCCCGTATTCGATCGGGTGGTCCTCGACGTGCATCGCGAGTCGCTTCGTTGCCGGATCGAGAGACGGACCTTTTGGCACGGCCCACGACAACAGCACGCCGTCGTGCTCCAGACGAAGGTCGTAATGCAGGTGACTCGCCAGGTGTTTCTGCACGCAGAAGGCGCGCGGTGCCTTCCCGCGGGGTGAGCGATGCGCCTTGTCGCCGGCGGGTTCCGGCGACTGCTTGAAGTTTCGTTTCTCGCGATATTTCTCCAGTGCCATGGGATGCTTTCAGGGCCGGGATGTTCCTTCGCTCATCAGTCGGCGGATCGGCCTGATCAGGATGAACATCACGATCGCTGCGCCCAACAAGATGGCGCCGTTCACACCAAAAAGTGACTCGAGCGGCATCGCAGTGAAAAATCCGGCTGCCCAGCCAGCCAGCTTGTTCCCAAACGCGTTTGACAGAAACCAGACGCCCATCATCAACCCAACGATGCGCGCGGGAGCGAGCGTCGTAGTGGCGCTGAGCCCGACTGGGTACAGGCAGATCTCGCCGACCTCCGACAGCGCATACGCCGCAATCAGCCACCACGGACTGACGCGCGCACCCTCGCTCGCCTGTGCCATTGCGCCAGCCGGCACGAGCACGAGAAACGCGAGTGCCATGAAGAAGAGCCCGATTGCGAACTTCGCTGGAACAGACGGCCCCCGTGTCCCGAGTCGTACCCATAACCACGCGAACACGGGCGCAAGCAGTATGACGAACATCGGCGGGACCGATTGGAACCAGGACGATGGGAATGAAAACCCGAAAAGGTCCAATCGAGTGTTGCGGTCGGCGAAGAGGTTGAGCGTCGAACCCGCCTGCTCGTAGCCGCCCCAAAAGAGAGTGGCGAAGAGAAAGAAGATCACGAGGGCGCTGATGCGTTTCCACTCCGTGCCCGTGAAGCCGAGGGCTCCAGAACTCCCCCGGTCTATTGGCGTAGAAGAGGAGGCTGCGCGAGCGACAACAGGGGGCTTGGGCTGAGTCGTGAGTCGATCCAGGGCGGGTTGCAGACGCCTCTTCCCCAGGACGTACTGCATCAGGCCCAGCGTCATACCTACACCAGCTGAAGCAAAGCCGACGTGCCAGTCGACGCGTTGGGCAAGGTACCCGGCAATCAGCGGCCCAATGAACGCGCCCAGGTTGATCCCCATGTAGAAGATCGAGAAGCCGGCGTCGCGCCGTGTGTCGTCCTGTTCGTACAGGGAACCTACGAGCGTGCTCACGTTCGGTTTAAGGAGCCCGGTGCCGATGACAATCAGCGCGAGACCCGAGTAGAAGAACGGCAGGGCTCTGAACGCGAGCGTGAAGTGTCCAAGCGCGATGACGATGCCGCCGATGAGGACGCTTCGATATTGACCCAAGAAGCGATCGGCAATGATCCCGCCCAGAATCGCGGCGCCCCAGACACTTCCTGTATAGGTCCCGTAGATCGACGCCGCGTCCGCATCGGCGAACCCGAGCCCGCCGGCCGCAGCAGGGGCGGTCATGTAGAGGATGAGGAACGCCCGCATGCCGTAATAGCTGAAGCGTTCCCACATCTCCGTAAAGAAGAGGGTAGATAGCCCGCGCGGGTGGCCGAAGAAGCTGCGGTCGCTCACGGGTGAAGGATAACGTGGAACAATGACTCCATGCGTGCTCTCCTGATTTCCACCTACGACCTCGGTCGTCAGCCGCTCGGCCTGGCCTTGCCGGCTGCCTGGCTTCGAGACGCCGGTGTGGATGTGCACTGTGTTGACACTTCTCGCGAGCCGCTCCTCGACGACGACATCTCGGCGGCCAGCTTGATCGGCTTCTTCCTGCCCATGCACACGGCCACGCGTCTCGCCGTCCCGTTAATGGCACGTGTTCGAACCGTGAATCCGGCCGCCACCGTGGCGGCGTATGGCTTGTATGCGCCGCTCAACGCGCCCTGGTTGCGCGCGCAGGGAGTGGATCACGTTCTCGGGCCGGACGCTGAAGAAGCGTTGGTGGCGCTGGTTACAGAGCAGGGCTCAAGGCTCAAGGCTCAAGGCTCAAGGCTCAAGACTCAAGGCTCAAGGCTCAAGACTCAAGGCCCAAGGCGGTTCCTCCAGCCAGATCGGTCCACGTTGACGCCGCTGACGCGTTACGCGGCGCTGCAAATGTCCGACGGAACGCGCCGCGTGGTCGGCAGGTACTGACGCCACGCGGGGATGTAAGCACCTCTGCCGCCACTGTCCCATCGTCCCCGTGTACCGGGGGGTGTTCCGCGCGGTTCCGCTCGATGCGGTTCTCGATGACATTCGCGCCCAGGTGGCTCAGGGCGCCGAGCACATCACGTTTGGCGATCCCGACTTTTTGAACGGCCCTACACATGCGCGCCGCCTAGTCGAACGGCTGTCGACGGAGTTTCCACATATTACGTACGACGCGACAATCAAGATCGAGCATCTGCTTGACCACGCCGACATGCTGGACCTGCTGCGCGAGACCGGCTGTCTCTTCATCACGAGCGCCGTCGAATCGGTGGATGACGCGGTGCTCGAGAGACTGAGAAAGGGGCACACCAGAGCCGATTTCGTCAGAGCAGTCGAGCTGTGTCGTCGCGCCGGCGTCGCGCTTTCGCCGACCTTTGTCCCGTTCACGCCCTGGACAACGCTAGAGGGCTACGCGGATTTGCTCGGCCAGATCGACGCGTTGAATCTCGTGAACGAGGTCGCGCCGATCCAGCTGGCCATCCGCTTGCTCGTGACAGCCGAGTCTGCCCTCCTGGAGCTGCCCGACGTGCGCGCCGGCGTTGACCCATTCGACCCGCAATCGCTGACATGGCCGTGGCGTCATCGTGATCCACGCGTAGACGCCCTCCAGCGCGACGTCATGCGCATGGTGTCGGAACGTTCGAACGCGTCGCGCGCGGAGACATTCGACGCAATCGCTGCCCGCGTTGAGGGACGGAGCCCCGAGGGGGGCCGCTCTGCGCGTATGGGGCGGGCCCTTTCGGACCCGCCGGCTCAGGTTCCACCGCACCTCACCGAGGCCTGGTACTGCTGCGCCGAGCCCGAGGATCATCTCGGACTTTGAGATCGATGAGCGGATGATTTGAACGATTCTGCTCACGGAGACCTGGGCGTGAAACGGGTCCTGCTGCTCTCAGCGACGACGGGGTATCAGATTCGCTCGTTCGGTGAAGCCGCCGAGAAGCTCGCCGTGCGCCTCGTTTTTGCCAGCGACCGATGCGACCAGTTGGAAGACCCGTGGTGGGATGGCGCCATTCCGATTCGATTCCACGAGGCGGAAGCGTCAGCAAGAGTGATCCTCCAGGCGATGTCTGGAGCTCTGCCCGACGGCATTCTGGCAGTCGGGGACCGCCCGACCATCGTGGCCGCTCATGTCGCTGGGGCGCTTGGGCTTCCTGGGAACCCGCCAGAGGCCGCGCTTGCGAGCCGCAATAAACTCGCGAGCCGTCGCGCGCTCCAGGCTGCCGGGCTGTTCGTGCCGTCGTTTCAGGTCGTGTCGGCCCTGAGCGACGCTGTGCGAGTGACAGGATCTGTTCGCTACCCTGCGGTTCTCAAGCCCTTGGCGCTGTCGGGCAGCCGCGGTGTCATACGTGTCGACAGCGAGCGTGAGTTCGCGGCGGCCTTCGTTCGCCTTCGTGGGGTGCTGCAATCGCCGGACGTCCTGATGGAGCGCGATACGGTCCACGATCAGGTCATGGTCGAGTCATTCGTGCCGGGAAGAGAATTCGCCGTTGAGGGACTCCTTACCCGTGGAGTGTTTCGTGCGCTCTCGATCTTCGACAAACCCGACCCGCTCGATGGGCCGTTCTTCGAGGAGACCATCTATGTGACACCCTCCCGCGAAGCTCGCTCGACGCAGGTCGCCATCATCGACGGTGTCGCGGCCGCCGCACGGGCCCTCGGGCTCTCCCACGGACCCGTACACGCGGAATGCCGAGTGAACGAGCAAGGTGTGTACGTGCTGGAGGTGGCCGCGCGTCCGATCGGAGGGTTATGCTCGAAAGCGCTGCGCTTCACGTCGCCCGATGGCTCCCTGGCCTCGCTCGAGGAGGTCCTCCTCCAGCACGCAGTCGGTGAGAACGTCAGCGCCTACGAACGCGAACGCTCGGCCTCCGCTGTGATGATGATTCCGATTCCTCGAGGTGGCGTCTACCGCAGTGTCGAGCGCCTAGACGAGGCGCGTCGTGTGAGTGGGGTTGATGACGTTCAAATTACTGCCAAACCCGACACCGTCCTCGTGCCGCTCCCGGAAGGGCGCAGCTATCTTGGCTTCATCTTCGCGCATGCTCCCGACCCTGAGACGGCCGAGCAGGCGGTCCGAGCCGCGCACGAGCGTCTTCACTTTGTGATCGATCGTCAGATCGAGGTCGCCCAGCGAACGTGAACGACTCGAAGGCCCCGAACGCTACTTGGTCTGCTGGGGAACGTACCCGGGAGGGAGCGCCGCACTCTCGCCGAAGAAGAAGTCCTCCATCTGCTTTGAGATGAGCTCTTGGGCTTCCTTTTGCCAGGGCATCAGGCGATATTCGTTGAGGATCATTTTCTGACGCTCTTCCCACAGCTTCCACGCCTGTGCTGACACGCGGTCATACACCCGTTGACCCAAGTCGCCTGGCCAGGGGGGCGCATCGAGCCCGGGGAGATCCTTCTGGAATTTCACACACTGCACTGTCCGGCCGCTCTTGTTACCGACCACAGATTGGCTTTTCGTACCGGGGGCGCATTCATCCATACGGGTGATGTTACCCCTGAGCGCCCCGGACTTTGTAATTGTGCGCTGTCCGGGTCATGTAATCTTGACCGACCCTGCTACACCCGTTTACCTCTACTGTAGGGTTCCACGTCAGCTTCCCCAGACCAAATCAGCGTGCAAGCGTCGTAAGTTGTTGACATACGCTGCATTGAGCGTAGGGCCGGTTCCGTACCTCTTCCGGCACACGACTTGAAAAGGAACGCCTGAGAGCTTGCCCCAGCTTAGGGAGGTGCATCGTGGAAAGAACGGGAAAAGAGCGCCGCGGATTCGCGTCGATGTCATCGGAAAAACAGCGTGAAATCGCCAGCAAAGGCGGACGTGCGGCCCACGAAAAGGGCACCGCGCACGAGTGGACAGCGGACGAAGCCCGAGCTGCGGGCCGAAAAGGCGGCCAAATCAGCCGCGGGGGGCGTGGCCGGGTTGCACCTCCTGTTATGGCGGAAGCGGAAGCACTCGCCGCAGTCCACGGTTAACGACATTAGGCGGTACGCAGTAGGCAGTGCCAGCAGCTGCCTACCGCTTACTGCCTGGTGCCTTGGATCATTCGCTTTCAACAAACTCCCAATCCCCAACTCCTAACGCGCGACCAACTCTTGGGACTGCGCCAAAGTCCTGGACGTACGAGGCGGGAGGCCCCCGCCTCTGGCCCGGAACTCTCGGCGTGGACGCTTGGGGATTGGGAGTTGATATGATCCGCCCGTGCAGGGAGGCCCTATGAAAAGAGGATTCGTTCTGGGAGCGCTGTTCGCGGTCGGTGCGCTCTCGATGTCGGTTACCGCATTTCAGCAGCCGCCTGGCGGCGGACAGCCCCAGGCGCGCGTAGTCGAGGTCGACAAGCTGAGGGACAACCTGTACGTGATGCGCGGTGGCGGCGGCAACAGCGCCGTCTTCATCACCGCCAACGGCGTCGTGGTCGTCGACACGAAGAATCCCGGGTGGGGACAGCCTCTGCTCGACAAGATCAAGACAGTCACCGACAAGCCGATCACGACCATCATCAACACCCACACCCACGGGGACCATGTGAGCGGCAACGTCGAGTTCCCGGTCAACGTAGAAGTGGTGACGCACGAGAACACGCAGAAGAACATGGAAGCGATGCGGCCGGCCACCGGTATCACCCCTGCGGCTGGCGCTCCGGTCAACATCTTCAAAGAGAACGGCGGCCGCGGCTTGCCGAAGAAGACATTCAAGGATCGAATGACGCTCGGCAAGGGCGACGACCGGATCGATCTCTACTACTTTGGGCGCGGTCACACGAACGGCGACGCGTGGGTGGTCTTCCCCGCGCTGCGGGTGATGCACGCGGGCGACATCTTCTCCGGCAAGAACGTCCCGCTGCTCGACGCCAACAATGGCGGGAGCGGCGTCGAGATCGGCAACACGCTCGCAAAGGCCGCGTCCGGCGTGAGCAATATCGACTCGGTCATTACCGGTCACAGCACGGTCATGACGATGGCGGACCTGCGCGAGTACTCGGAGTTCAACAAAGACTTCATGCGCGCCGTGCAGGAAGCAAAGAAAGCCGGCAAGACCGTTGACGAGGTCGCTGGCTCATGGACCATCCCGGCGAAATACATGGGCTATGCGCCGCCAGCTGCGCCCAGGCTGAAGGCCAACGTGCAGATCGTCTTTGACGAAACGCGCTAACAGTTCATTGCACGACCGTGTAGTGAACGGAGCGGACGGAGCACGCGGAAAACACACGGAGCAACGAAGAAAACGGAGTATCTGTTCGTCACAAATAGTGCCTCCGTGACTTCGTTCCTCCGTGTAAAACCGTGCCCTCCGCCGGCTCCGTTTGCTTTACGGCGTAGGATCGCCTCCAAAGTTCACCGTCACCCCCGCGCGAGCCGCACGCGGGAGCGACGGGAAACCAAATGCCGCTTCGTAGTCCTTTCCGAGCAGGTTCTCGATGCTGAGGTAAAGGCGCAGCCGCGGATGCACGCGATATGCTGCGCTCAGATCGACTTTCTGGTAAGCCGGCTCGAGGTCGCGATTCGGCAACAGCATTGAATAGCCGAAGAACCCATCGTCGAGGAACGTGCTGTCGTCTCGCTTGCCCGCGAAGTAGGACGAGAGCGTGACCTGTCCAGGTCCCTGAGTGAAGCTCGCCATGAGAGTGCCCGAATGCGTTGGGCGCCGGAAGGGCCTCGCCCCGATCAGAGGACCATACTGGCCGATCGGAACGCCCGGAAAGGCCGGGTTGATCGCAGGCCTGAGCGCGCCGCTCGCGAACGACTCCGTCACGACCGCATCGAGGAACGTGTAGGACGCCATCAGCCGGAGACGCCGGCCGACGACGGCTTCAGCCGAGGAGTCCATGCCCTGCGAGCGGAATGACGCCGCGTTGACGGCGGCTCCGAACGGCGCTGCTTGGGCCACGTCGGCTGGGACGCCGAGCTGAGGAAGCACGCCTTGTCCGACGTATTCGATCAGGTCCTCGAAGGTGTTGCGGAAGTAGGAAATCCTCAGCCTCAACTGATCGCTCGCGAACCCTTGTTCGACGCCGATGTCGACGCTCCGGTTGCGTTCCGGCCCAATCGGGTCCACCGTGGCGCCTCGCGGGACCGTTTGAAGCAGCTCGTAGAGGGAGTTCTGCTCGTAGAACACGCTCGTGGCCTTGATGCCCGTGCCGATGTTGAAGACTACTTTGGTATCGCCGATCGAGCCGGGCGCGGGGTTCCTGAGGTAAGTGGCGACAGATAGCCGGGGCGTCGTGGCCGACTTGAACACGTCGCTGTGCTCGTAACCGATCCCGGCGCTCACGTAGGTGCGACCGCCCAGGCTTCCGCGGCCCTCGACGAAGAAGCCGCCATTGTCACGTGTCGCCGTAGGATCGTCATCCGGATCGTCGTACCCCTGCTCGTGGTCGTACCGGACACCTCCCGAGATATGGAAGTCGGACGCCACACGATACGTGGTCTGGCCGAAGAGGGCCTTGCGCGTCGTGCGGCTGTCGAACGTGGATGGGTACGGCCCGAAGACATAGTCGAGGATTCCCTGACCGGTGACGGAGTAGCCGTTGGCGCCGGTCAGCGTGACGCGGTTGCCGAGGTACTGCGCCCCGAACCCGAACGGATCGAACGGCGTACCGGTCGGTGTGGGATTGATGGAACGATACGTCTGATCGACCACGCCGAATCGGACAGTGCTCTGCCAACGGTCGGTCCATTGCGACTGGGCCGCGATGCTCGAATACGTGATCGAGTTGTCGGATTGGGAGTCGTCCGAAATCCCGAAGAGGGTGTGTCCATTAGGGCTGCCTGAGTCGGTGTCGATTCGACGCAGGGTGCCGCTCAGGTCGGTACCGCGCCCGAGTGCGAGTCCGAAGCGTCCGGCGTACGTGCGGTTCTCGTATTGGTTGTTCGGCACGCTGTTGTCGGTTGTGAAATACGAGTAGCTGGAAAAGTAGTCAAACCGGCGCACCGCCCCTCCAACCGAGAGCTCGTTGCGAAATGTGCTCAGGTTGCCGCCGTCGATCGAGTACATGAGCTCCGGCACACGCGCACGGCCGCGTCGCGTGGTGATGTTGATGACACCCGTGAGCGCATCGCTGCCGTAGATCACGCTATTCGACTGTCGCAATACCTCGATGCTCTCGACGCCTGTCGTTTGAAGCTGTGAGAAGTCGAACCCGCCGCCGATGTCATTGGCGGGAACGCCATCGATGAGCACCTTCGAGAAATTGGAGTTGCCGCCGCGCAGGAATACCGAAGTCACGCCGCCGCGTGCTCCGTTCTGGACTACTTGGGCGCTCGGAACGAGACGGATCGACTCGAGGAGATCGGGCTTGTTGAGCGCCTCGATCGTCTGGAAGTCGATCACAGTTACCGGCGCGCCGGTCTGCGATTGAATGAGCTCCGACGCGGCCGCCGTGACGACGACGGCCTGGCGCACGGGGCCGAGCTGCAGGGTGAGGTCCACAACGACTCTCGCGCCGGCGGCGACGTAGACAGGGTCCGAGGTCGATGGGTCGAATCCAGACGCGTTGGCGACAACCTGGTACCGTCCTGGAGAGACCTTGCTGAACGCATACGAGCCGTCAGAGGACGATTTCGTTTTAGCGGCCGGTTGACCTTCGCCGGCCAACGTGACCGTTGCGCCCGAAACGCGCGCACCAAGCGGATCGAGCACCGCCCCGTTGACGGTTGCTGCCTGCTGCGCTCCGGCCGGAACTGCCAACAGCACTGAGACGGTAAGAGAGCACACGAAGAAGCTCTGAGTTCGATTCATAGAGAGGTGATTCTAGCGATGCAATCGCCTTGGAGACACTGAAGAGTTTGTGAATTCTCGGTCAGAATCGTTGCGCGCGCGGCTTCCTTTCTGAATTTTCGTTCAGGGAACCAGCGTCAGCGAGAGCTGTGACCGTCCGTCGCCGCCGCGTTTACCACCGGCCGGAGCCTCGTATTCGTTCCACACGAGAGCAAACCCAGTCTGCCAACGACGAATGTTGGGGACGAGAGATGAAGCGGATGTGTTTGGGCCTGGCCAAGTGCCCCGCCAGACGCACTAAACGCTTGAAATAGCGCGATTCCTGGTCGGCGTGACGCGCAAGCACCCAGGTCAGTGGTGGCGAGACGACTTCAGGGTGCGCTTTGCGACCATCAACGGCCTGCCAGGTGTCATCGTGGAGGCGCCCGAGGGACCGGTGCAAACGACGGCATTCGAGATTGACGGCGACGTGATTCGGGCGCTGTATGTGGTGCGCAACCCGGACAAGCTGCGCCACTTGGCGAGGGCATCGGCGCCGCACCAGCGCGGTTCCGGATGAGCACGCGCGATTTGATGAGTGGCCATGTTGCCGCTCCCTGAGGTTCAATCACTATCAAGACCCGCGCGCCTGATGACGCAAACGACTTCAGGCGCTATTGAGAAGGAGGAGCTGTCGCCATGATGCAGCACGGCACCCACGAGACCGCACCACACGCATTCGTCAAGGGCGTTCACGGCGTTCGCTATCAGGTGAAGGATGTGGCTCGGTCGACCGCGTTCTATACGCAGTACCTCGGATTCACGCTCAAACACCAGCAACTCCCCGCGTTCGCGAACGTTGCGCTTGGCGAGGCACAGATTCTGTTGAGCGGCCCGGGCGCATCGGGCTCTCGACCAATGCCGAACGGACAGCAGCAGGAGCCAGGCGGGTGGAATCGGGTGGTGCTGAAGGTCGCCGATCTTCCAGACTTGATCGCTGAATTGAAGAAGGCGGGCCTTTATTTTCGCAACCAGATGGAAACCGGCCCAGGTGGTCGCCAAATCCAAATCGAGGATCCGGACGGGAATCCTATCGAACTGTTCGAGCCGGCTCGCTGATCGGCGGCAGCGAACGCGATGCGCGCGCGATCGTCCGAGGTGTTGTTCTTCCGAAAGATTCGCGGGACCAACTCACCGCACCGCTGAGTGCGTCTCAACCTCGCGTGATCGGCATTCACCTGTTACCTGGCGGCGATAGAATCGCCCTGTGTTTTTCGTCGCGGTGTTCATGGTCGCGATCCTCTCCGGCTCCACGGCCACTGTCGTCGGATTCGGGATTGGCAGCCTGATGACGCCATTGCTCGCCCTCAGATTCGGCACCACAACCGCCGTGGCACTTGTGACGTTGCCGCACGCGACGGCGACGGCCGTCCGCTGCTGGCGTTTGCGCGGCCACGTGGATCGCCGCGTCCTTGTCAGATTCGGCCTGCCCAGCGCAGCGGGTGCACTGGCAGGCGCCCTTATCTACACCCGACTTGGCCCAGGCACTCTCACGCGCGTCCTCGGTGGTCTCCTTCTCTTGACCGCAGTGGCGCAGCTCACGGGCTGGGCGTCTCGCTGGCAACCGCATGGACCGGTTGTGGCGCTATTTGGTCTCTTGTCTGGCTTCTTTGGCGGCATCGCCGGCAATCAGGGCGGTCTGCGCTCTGCCGCGGTGACCGCATTTGGTCTTTCACCGCTTGGATTCGTCGCTACCGCGACGGCAACCGGCCTCCTGGTCGATGCGGCGCGAACACCGGTCTACCTCTGGCACTCGGGACGGATACTGCTCACGCTCTGGGCACCCATCGTCGTCGCCACGGTCGGAGTCCTCATTGGGACCATTGTGGGCGAGCGGCTGCTACTGGGACTGTCGCCGCGCCGTTTCGGCCAGACCATCGGCTGGGCAATCGGCGCACTCGGGATCTGGATGCTCGTGATGCCGGTCTAACGGGCTTGGATCAAGGGCGAGCAGAGTCGTTCGAGCGGCCTCTGCGAGGGAAGCCTGGAGATCGACCTGCCTTATCAGCGTTCCTCCAGGTGGAACAATGAACGCGGTTCTTCGGACCTGGCTCGCCCGGCTCAAAAGGGCTCAGGGCCCAGGGCCCAGGGCTCAGGGCTCAGGGCTCAGGGCTCAAGGCTCAGGGCTCACGGCTCTGTAGCCAGGACAGGCCAGCACCGGCAGCGTCGGGTATCGAGGAAACCTCGTGTCGGTCGCGGAAAGTTGGCAGAGGTAGAACACCGAGTCGCGCGATGAAGTCACGACCTTCGCGTGATCGCACGACGCGCACAAACCAGCTGAAGGTCCTCGCCCTTCGTGCGGGTACTCCATCTTGCGTTGGGCGTTCGGCCCGTGCCCTGCCTGAGCCTTGAGCCCTAAGCCTTGAGCCTTGAGCCTTGAGCCCGTTACCGCCTGGCTTCCACCTGCACTCGCGCGTCATTGAAGCAGGCGCTGCCGCCCAGGTCGCTCAGCGTATCCGGGGCCAGGGCGTTGGCCGTGTAGCCGTTGGCGGTGTGACGTCGCCACAGTCCCTTGGGAAGCGATACGGTGCCCGGCCGAATCCAGCCGCCGATCTGCAGGTTGCACTGCACCTCACCAAGCTGATTGAAGACACGTACCGACTCGCCTTCCTTCAGCCCACGCTCCTCGGCGTCTTCGGGATGCATCAACAGCCGTACTTCCGGGCGCGGGAGTTCGGCGAGCGTCGAGCTGATCGTGCGTTCGCTCGACGGCGAAATCAGCGCGAGAGGGTAGTCGGCCGTTGCCGGATCGCTCTGGTAGCCGTAGAGCCCCGCCGGTGCGTCCTTCGCGATGTGCTCTGGAAACAGGTCGACCTTGCCGTCCGGTGTTCGAGGGTGCACGTTGCCAAACTGCACAGGCCGCCCGTCGAACGGGGGCGAGGCAACGCCATGTTCTCGAAGCTCTCCACCAAACGGCTCCGGAAGTCGCTGCAGCACATCCAGCAGTTCTTCCAGTTCTCCATTCGGCTCTTCGGGCCCCGCCAGCTCGAGACGACGCAGCAGTTCGCCGAAGACGTCGGCGTTCGGCCGCGCTTCGGCCACCGGTTCGATGACCGGTTTTCCGAGTCGAAGACTGAGCGGACCATACGCGCGCGCCAGTTCGTACCCCTCGAGGAAGGTCGTTGCCGGGAGTACCACGTCGGCGTACGCACATGTGTCGGTCATGCTTTGCTCGAAGACGACCGTGAAAAGGTCTTCTCGTTCGAGCCCGCGCAACACACGGCCTTGGTCGGGCGTCGTGACCGCCGCGTTGGAGTTGTAAACGAACAGGGCCTTAATCGGCGGATCGGTGTACTCGAGGAGCGCCCGACCCAGATGGTTCATGTTGACCAGCCGTGTGGGCGGTTCCGCGGTGCCGATCCACGTACGGGCGATGTCCCACGAAGCCGAATTGCTCATCGTGTAGCCGCCGCCTCGTACGCCGAACTTTCCCCCCACCGCCGGAAGCGCCAGAATCGCCGCCGACGAGTTGCCGCCGTTGCGGTTGCGCTCCTGGCCCCATCCACAGCGAATGAGCGCCGGCGAGGTTTCGGCATAGAGCGTTGCGACTCGTTGAAGCGAGTCTGCCGAGATGCCAGCTTCCGCCGCCGCGCGCTCGATCGTCCAATGAGACGCGCAGTCTCTCAGACGGTCGGCGCCTCGCGTATGTTCTCGGAGAAACGCCTCGTCGGCGTAGCCGGTTTCGAAGAGATGCCGATGAATCGCCAAGGCGACGGGTAAGTCGGTGCCGGGCCGCACAGGCAGGTGGATGTGCGCCTGTTTTGCCAACGGCGTCGTCCGCGGATCGATGACCACGAGCTTTGCCCCGCGGTTGACAGCTTCGCGAATGTAGGGCACCAGGTGAATCCCGGTCGCAGAGGGATTCGCGCCCCAGATGATGATGAGTCGTGCCTCTGGGAAGTCGTCGTACACGACCGACGGCATCTTCCCGTAAAGCGCCTGATTCGCGGCGCCGGTCGCTGCGGCACACACCGTCCGCGCCAGTCGCGAGGCGCCAAGACGACGGAACAGCGTGGCGTCGCTCGTGTCCTGTGTGAGTAGACCGTTGGAGCCGCCATACGAGTAGGGAAGGATCGATTCGCCTCCCCATGTCTCGCGCGCTTCTCGGAAACGATCGGCGATGAGCGCCATCGCGTGGTCCCACGACACGCGCTCGAAGATGCCGAGCCCCTTCGGACCCTTTCGGACAGCGGGGTAGAGCAGACGGTCCGGCCCGTACGCGCGCTCAGGGAACCGCCGCACCTTCGCGCAGATGTAGCCATCCGTGACCGGATTCTCGGAAGACCCGTCGATAACCGTGATTCGCCCCTCCGCCACCGTGACGTCGAGGCTGCACGAGTCCGGGCAGTCGAGCGGACAAACGGTGGCGACGTGGTGTTCTGGAGAGAAGAGTGCCGGCTTCATGGAAATATCTTAAACCGTTTGGAGCGTTGGGACAGGTTCGTGGCAACCCTGTTCGTGACCTTCGTGGGCTCAACTCACCGGCGCGACAAGCTCCGGTACACCGCCTCCACGAACATGTCGGTCGTCCACAGACCCGCCGTAGCGCCGTAACGAGTGTCGTAGTCGGCAGTCGGCCTCGCCGCTCTCACTTGATCGAGCGTGGCTCCGGTCTTGATCAGTGCCTGGACCCGGTCTCGAACAATGACCACCATGTCACGATACTCGGCCACCTCGTGCTCATCTGAGACATAGCCGTGTCCCGGAACTACGATCGTCCCTCCTTCGCCAGAGTGTTGATACACCGTCCGGTCGAGGATGTTGTTGAGCGCCTTGATCAAGCCCTGAACGCTGCCGCCGCTGGCCACGTCGATCGCCGGATACTGCGTGGTCGTGAAGATGTCGCCCGTGACGATTACATCAGCCTTGCGGAAGTGCACGATGCTGTCGCCATCGGTCACAGCATTCGGCTGCCACAGCATCTCGACGGCGTCGTCATTGTGGAACGTCCGCCGACGCTCTTCGAGATACGTGTCGCTCGGAATACCACCTGCGTCGGCTTTGGCCGCGATCAGGCGGTTCTGCGTGTTCTGGTGGGACATGATCGTCGCGCCCCTGCCGGCATCGGCAAACTGCAGTGAGAAAAACGAACCGCGCACGCTCGGATCGCCTCCTGCCGCACGAAGCGCCACGTTGCCTCCGGTGCGGTCGGGCTTGAAGCTCGTATTCGCGATGAACTGAATCGGCTTGTCGCTGAGCCGGCCGATCGCGACGATCGTCTTTGCGGCCAGCTTGCCTGTTCCCGTATCGACTACGAAGGGTCCCTCGTCGCCAACTTGAACGACGATGTTTCCCTCGTCGCCGACGAGCATGTGGAGGTTGTTGCGCAGCGGCCAGTCGTGGATCTCTCCGTCGCGGGGTTCGGGATCGACGGCTTGGCTCGTCGGCCGGACGCCACCAACTGGACGAACCTTTGCCACGCCTTCCGCCTCGGCAACGGTTGCGATTCGGTTTAGGAACCGCGGATACATGACTTCCGGGCCGCCGAGGTGTCCTGCGAGTGGGACCTTGTGCTTCTGGCCGAACTCCCTGAAGAACGGGTTGCTGCCGAAGAGGTAATTCGGCACATTGTCCGGTGCCCGGTCGAGTATCTGCTCGCCGTCGTCGCATGCGAAGAGCCAGCTCTCGGGGTCGACCAAGGCACGATAGAAATCGGTCGTCTTGACGAGCGGTTCCGACAGGTAGACCGGGTCCGTGATCACGACCGTATGCGTGAGGTGGTCGCCGTGTCGGACGAAGAACTCGACAGTGGTGGCTTGATCGCTTTCGGGAAGGCCGTTCCGCCGCAGCCAGCCCTGTTTGAGGTGGGTGGTGCGAACTTCGAGCGCGTTGCCCACGAATCGCCCGGTTGAAAAGCCCATCCAGGTGTGGGGCGCCCAGGCTGGAGGGTGCGGACGGCCGTCGAGCCAGATCGTTCGTTTGCCTTCGAATGTCTGGTTGTACCAATGAACCGCGATCAAGCGGTGCGTGTGTGGGTCACGCTCCTCCCACGCGCGGGCGTTTCCGATGGCACGAACTTGATACGGCGCCACGTACCCATCACATTGGTGGTGGCGCAGCGTCACGCGAGACGGATCGTACGAAAGGCCAAACAAGCGCGCCGCCTCGTTGATTGGAAATCCACCATAGTCGGCGATTTCGGGTCCTGCGCCGCGTTCCATGGCGTCCTCGTGCATGACAGACGTCCAGTAGCCCGAGATGTCGAACGCGGGGACAGGGGCGTCTCGCCCCGCAGGCGGCGCTTGGCCGAGGACGCTGACGCACGCCAGGAGCACGCATCCGGACGCAAGGAGTTGGACCGATTTCTTCATGGCGTTCCTCGTGGACGTCATCGCGCTGAACACGGTGTTGGGTTCCAGCCGGAGCCGTCGTTCTGCTTCTTGAAATGCGTGCTCGTCCAGAACGGCTGAAAGAGATACGTGGGATCGACGAGCTCGGTGGAGACAACCAGGAGAGAATCGCCATTTGGCAGGTTGAACCGATCGAGGTACTCCGTGATGACCGCATCGGCGCTGTACGGCACGCCGTTTTTCCGCAGGTATCCGGGCTTCATTTTGGTGGTCACGACCTTGAGCGACCCGCCGCGGGAAATGGGCGCCCCGAAGGGTCCTCCTCCTGCACCCATCGCACTCGCCGAACGGTCCCAGGTTGCCTGCGAAACTCCCTGCCAGTCGCCGCCCTGACTGCGAGTTGCGCCAAACGCGAAGAGGCGTGTCTGCGTGCCGGCGTCAGTCTCGAGCTTTAGGGTCGTGTCATCCTGCCACGTGATGTTGAGCTGTCCAGGCATGCGCATGATCCCACCGGCTCCGTAGGCCTTGCACTGCTCACCGGCGGCTTCATCGCGCGCGGGATCCCAGGCCTCGGCCACTTTGCGGCCCGCGGGGTTGAGCGGCACACTCGTGAAGTCGCCTTTCGGGGGCAGCACCATGCGATACCGCCAGTCCTCGGTGATCAAGGCCACCCAGTAGCCCGTGAGATCGATGGGAGCGGCGGCCCGTGGCGACGGCGGCGGGCCGGGCGGCCCGCCGCGTTGCGCCGCAGCGGCAACGACGAACACACCGGCAAGCGCTGCGACGACCGTAAACGTGACCCGAGCAGCGCTCCCGAGGCGACTCCATTTGTCGCGTCGTTCGATATGCATGAACCTCACCCATCTCGCTCGCGCCGTTTTGAACCGCGATCTCGTAGGACCTGGGCGGGTTCCTTCCGCGAGACGTCAAGCTGGCGCGATCGGCTCGGATTATAGGAGATGGGAGGAAAGGAACGGTCGGTATAATTTGCGCGGCCGAGGAGGAGCGAATGTCAATGAAGCTGCGCGTGCTCGCTGTGTTCGGAGGCGTCGTGTGCTTGATGGGCGTGACCGTCATGAGTCAAAGCCCGCTGCCGCCCGGCTACGTCGACCCAGCGCCGATTCTTGCGGCCGCTCGCCAAGCGATCGGGACCGACAATCTCCGGTGCGTCACCATCGCGGGGACAGCCTACGACGGCGCGCTAGGCCAGGCGAGGGAGTCGGCGCGAAACGTGGACTGGCCGCGCATCGACGCCCTCGCCAACTACACCCGGACGATGAACTGGGACACGTGGACGATGAAGGAGGAGTTCGACAGAAAGCCGGGGCTTACTCCCGCCGGCTGGAAATACGGCATCGGTTGGGAAGACGGGCCGCTTCAGAAGAACACGCACCAGATCTTCATGCTGAACGGTCAGCGCGGCTGGTACATGGATGGCGCGGGCGCGGCCCCAACCGCCGTGCCGCCGGACACTGCCGACATCTGGCCAGTCGAGCTCGTACTCAACCCCCACGGGTTCCTCAAAGCAGCGGCGTTGACTGGCGCGAACCCGAAGGCGGTCTGGCGCTGGGAGCTCGGCGAAATGGGACGCGATGGCCCCGAGGTGTCGCCCGAGCGGATGCGCGTCGTGTCGATCACGTGGGGCAAGTACCGCGTCGACGCAACCGTCAACAGGCAGAACATGCTCCAGCGCATTCATACCTGGGTGCCAAGCGAGACGCTTGGCGACATGAACTACGAGCACGAGTTCACCAACGACAGCTATGCGGACCTCGGGAACGGCATCAGGTTCCCAACCGGTTGGCATTCGCATCAGGGCTGGGACGACAACTACGGAGCACAGGCCGTCTCAGCTGGGCACAATGCGTTTGGTGGAACGTTGAAGGACGTCAGAGCAAACGCCTGTTCGGATCCCGTCACCGTTCCCGAGTCCGTTCGAACGGCGACGTTTCCCATCCGGGTGGAGGTGCAGAAGCTCGCCGACGGCGTGTATCTGATGGGGGGCGGCACGCATAGCAGCGTCGCCGTGGAGTTCGCCACGTTCATCGCCGTGTACGACGCGCCGTTGAGCGAAGCGCGCAGCCTGGCCGTGATCGAAGCGATCGTGAGACAGATCCCCAACAAGCCCATTCGATTCGTGATCAACTCGCACCAGCACTTCGACCACACCGGTGGGTTGCGCGCGTACAACCACATTGGCGCGACGGTCATTACGCACACGAAGAACTTCGAGTTCCTGAGTCGCGACGTCATCAATTACGCGCCGCGCACACTGCGTCCCGACATGGTGTCGCTCTGGCCACCCACGGAGCTGGCCGAGGGCTACTACTACGAGACAGTCAGAGAGAACTACGTGATCAGCGACGGGACGCGAACGTTGCAGGTCCACTACGTCAACCCGCTTCAGCATGTCGAAGGGATGCTGATGGCGTATCTGCCGAGAGAGAAGCTGCTGATCGAGGCGGATCTGGTGAATACGTTCGACGCGCTGCCGGCCGCGCTCTCAAATGACCAGCGAAGCTTTTTCAACGCAGTGCAGAAGCTGAAGCTCGACGTGACGCAGTTGGTGCCCGTCCACGGTAAACCGATACCGTGGACGAGCTTTGCTGAACTGGCACGGCGATAGGAGTCGTTCGGGACGTTCGGGCGTTCGAGACGTTCGGATCGTTCGGGGAACGGTCGGAACGTTCGGGCGTTCCGGGCGTTCGAATCGTTCGGACCATTCACGTTCGAAGCGTTCCGAACTTCGAATGAGAACGGCCGAACGCCGAACGCCGAACGTGCTGAACGATCCGAACGATCCGAACGATCCCCGAACGACCCGAACGTTCGAACCGTCCGAACGATCCGAACGACAAGGTTCAGGACGCCGGTTGCGCCGGTGTCGCTTCCTTCACGAACTGCGCGTAGGGAGCGACCTTGCCGTGGAGCGGGACGATGCGGTCGATGCGCAGGTTGCGCTTCTTCACCTCGTCTAGAAAGCGAGCAGCGTACATTTGAACTGCACCGCCTGGTGTATACACATCCGCTTCAACGAGGAGTCGCTCCTTGGGGAAGTAGGCCATGAGCATCGTTTGGGAGTGCTCGCCGGTCACCGGGTACAGGGTCACCGACATGGTGGCGTCGTTGATGACCTTCTCGTCGCCGACGGGTTCGATGGTCGCTGGCTTGGCGTTCTTGGCGAGTGCGTCAGGCACCACTGTGTGCGGGCGTTTGGCGATCTCATCGAAGAACGCCGCGTTGCCCTGATGCGTGATGACCGTGAGCCCCTCGGATATCGCGGCTCGAACGCCGCCGGAATGGTCGAAATGGTGGTGGCTGGTGACGACCTGCGTGAGCTGCTTGTTTGGACGTAGCTCGCGTACCTTGGCGATCACGGCCAGCGCGCGGGCGTCGTTCTGGGGCGTTTCGATCAACATCATGTGATCGCTAAATTCCACGAGCACGCTGTGGTGTGAGCCACCACCAAGAAACCAGATGCCCTTGGCGAGTTCCTCCACGGCGACTGTCGGCGGCGGCGGCGCCCCGACCGCCGGAGCGGATGCTGCAGCGGCCGGCGCCGCAAGATCGCCCGTGTCGGCGTCAATCGCCTGTTTGGCCACGCGCACCTCTGCCGTCGTGAAGTCGTCGGTCTTGGTCGTGAGGCGCGTTGGCAGCTTCAGGCCGCTCACGTCCTGGTAGTCGGCGAAGCTCGTGTTGACAGCGACATCACCGAGGTTCGTGTTGTCGGCCATCGTGCTCACACGGCTCGGCAGCTTCGTGGTGCTGTCGATGGCGAGCGTAAACGTCTGACCGCTCGGCGTGGAGACGTCAATCAGCGACTGGCCATCCTGCGTGCGCGGGTTCGCCAACTTGGCCATGGGGTCCAGAGCCGCGCGAACCGCCGTGAGTGGATGCTGAAGGAGTTCTGTGCGCCGGTCGTTCGCGGCCACATCGGCCGCGCGCGTTGCGGTGCCGTTCGGCGCCACGTTGTAGCCAACGGCGCCGTCGATGCCGGTAACCTGTTTCTGTGGGGCGGGTCCCTGGAAGAAGGTGAAGTTTGGTTTTCGCGTCAGCTCGGTACGGGCGCGTCCTGCCGCGACGTCAACGGAGCGTTTGTAGTCTGTCACGGTGAAGGTCTGACCGGAGGCACCAGGGACCAGGTCCTGTCCGAGGTTGTATTGGGTACCGTCGCCTTCGATGACGAGAGTCTTCACACCCAGAATCCGCTCGCTCCCACCCAGCGCGGTAGCGGCGTCGTTGATGATCAGTTGTTCCGGCGTCGCCCGCGAGCAGGCCGCGAGCATCACGGCTGCCAGAAGCGCGAGGCATCCCTTGCGTGTCATAGGTGACTCCTGTCGTTGTGTGAGAAGAGGTCGGATGAGGCAGGCCGAGCATACACCGAACGGTTCGATCGATCCGAACGACTAAGATCAGCCATGGTCCCTCACGTCGTCATTGTTGGTGGCGGCTTCGCCGGTTTGTCCGCGGCCAAAGTCCTGCAGAACGCGAACGTCACCGTGACGCTCCTCGATCGGCGAAACCACCACCTCTTTCAACCGTTGCTGTATCAGGTGGCGACGGCCACGCTGTCGCCAGGCGACATCGCAGCGCCGATTCGCTGGATCCTGCGGCGCGCCAGAAACATTCGAGTCTTACTGGGCGACGTGCAGGCCGTGGACGTCGTCGCCCGACAAGTTCAGCTCGCCGACGGGGCGCTCGTCGCGTACGACTACCTGATTGTCGCCACGGGCTCGAGCCACTCGTACTTCGGCCACCCGGATTGGGCGGTGTATGCGCCCGGGCTCAAGACGCTCGAAGACGCGCTCCGGATTCGCAGGCGCATCTTGATGGCATTCGAACGGGCCGAGCGCGAGAGCGACCCGGCCATGCAGCAGGAGCTGCTCACGTTTGTCCTGGTTGGTGGAGGCCCGACCGGCGTCGAGCTGGCCGGGACCCTGGCCGAAATTGCTCGTCAGACGCTTCACGACGAGTTCCGTTCGATTGACACCGACCGCACGCGCATCATCCTCATTGAGGCGGGGCCGACGATCCTGCAAACGTTTCCGGAGAAGCTTCGTGACGCCGCGCGCGAGTCGTTGCGGCGACTTCGCATCGATATTCGCGAAAACACACGAGTGACCGGCATCGACGCGCACGGCGTGTGGCTCGGAGACGAGCGACTGACCGCCGGGACGGTCCTGTGGGCGGCCGGGGTCGCGGCTTCGTCACTGGTCGCCACGCTTGGCGCCCCGCTCGATGGCGCAGGGCGCGTGAAGGTGTTGCCGGACCTCTCGATTCCCGGCCATCCAGAAGTCTTCGTTGCCGGAGACGCGGCGGTCTTCGTGCAGGACGGAAAGACGCTGCCGGGAGTGGCGCAAACCGCAATGCAGGGAGCCGCCCATGCCGCGCGGTCGATCCTGCGGCTCATGGCAGGTCGCCCGTCCACCACATTCGTCTATCGAGATCATGGGAGCATGGCCATCGTGGGGCGCCGCGCGGCAATCAGCGATCTTGGATGGGTCCGGTTTTCAGGGCCACTGGCCTGGCTCGCGTGGCTCTTCCTCCACATCTTCATGCTGATCGGTTTCCGCAACCGCCTCTCGGTGCTCTTGCAATGGGCGGTCGCGTACCTCACGTTTCAGCGGAGCGTTCGGTTGATCACGAATGATGAACTGTCAGACGGTTCGGCGCGTTCCGAACGAGCCGAACGATTCGATCACGCGAACCATCCGAACGATCCGAACATCCGAACGTCCGAACGACCCAAAAAGATATAATCCGCCCTCCAAGGAGCTGACGATGATCGATGGGATTCGGATGGCGGCGACTGTGGCGATCGTGCTGATCGGGGTCGGCTCGGCAACGGCCCAGGATGCGCAGGTCGAGGCCCTCAAGAAGGAAGCCGTGGCTAGCGTGGACTCGATGACGAAGCTCACGCAGGAGATGGTTGACTCGGTCTTCAGCTTCTCGGAGCTCGGCTTCCAGGAAGTCGAGACATCTCGCTACCTGACAGGCGTGCTCGAAAAGAACGGCTTCACGGTGCGGCGCGGCGTTGCCGGGGTCCCGACGTCTTGGATTGCCACGTGGGGTTCAGGGAAGCCAGTCATCGCTCTCGGGTCCGACATCGACGGGATCCCGCAGGCCTCGCAGAAGCCCGGAGTGGCGTATCGTTCGCCGCTCGTCGAGGGCGCACCCGGCCACGGCGAAGGCCACAACAGCGGTGTCCCCCTCAACATCGTTGCCGCGCTCGCAGTGAAAAAAGTCATGGAGCGCGAGAAACTTCAGGGCACGCTCATGCTGTGGCCCGGCGTGGCCGAAGAACTACTCGCCTCGAAGGCATGGCTCGTTCGCGAGGGACTCTTCAAGGATGTGGACATCTGCATCTTCACTCACGTCGATAGCAATTTCGGCGTGTCGTGGGGCTCGGCCAGCGCGCTGGGCCTCGTGTCGATTCAGTACACATTCGCCGGGGAGAGCGCGCACAGCGCACGGAACCCGGAGCGTGGCCGAAGCGCCCTCGACGCGGTCGAGCTCATGAACGCCGGCTGGAACTTCAAGCGGGAGCACCTTCGTGCGCAGCAGCGCTCCCATTACGTCATCAGCGATGGCGGCGATCAGCCCAACGTGGTCCCTTCGCGAGCCACGGTCTGGTACTACTTCCGCGAGCTCGACTATCCCCATATCAAAGAGTTGTGGGACTTGGGCAACAAGATGGCGGAGGGTGCGTCATTGATGACGAACACGTCGTGGACGTCCCGGCTCGTGGGCACAGCGTATCCGCAGCACTTCAACAAGCCGCTCGCCGAGGCCATGCAATCGAATGTTCAACGCGTCGGCTTGCCCACCTGGAGCGACGATGACCAAAGGCTCGCGCGGGCGCTGCAGCGGGAGATTGGCGCTCCTGTGATGAGCGGGTTGAGCACGAGGCTCTCCCAGCTCCAGGGTCCCGCCAGCGACGATGATGCGCGCGGTAGAGGTTCGGATGATGTGGGCGACATCTCATGGACCCTTCCGACGATCTTGTTGCGATATCCGTCGAACATCCCTGGGCTGCCGGGTCACAACTGGGCCAACGCCATCGCGATGGCCACACCGATCGCCCACAAAGGCGTGGTCGCGGGCGCGAAGGCACAAGCGATGACGCTGCTCGACATCCTGATGAAGCCTGAACTCGTGAAGCAGGCGCGCGAATACTTCAGCGACGTCCAAACGAAGGACGCGAAATACACGCCCTTCCTCGATCGCGCAACGCCACCGCCGACGTGGATGAACAAGGACGTATCGGACCGGTTTCGCCCTGAGCTGCGGAAGTACTACTACGATCCCTCGAAGTACTCATCGTATCTCGAGCAGCTCGGAATCAAATATCCAACGGTGCGCTGACTCTTGTCGTTCGGATCGTTCGGATCGTTCGGGGCGTTCGGATCGTTCGCTGAACCAGTTGTTCGAATCGTTCGGTCGTTCTTCTCGTTCGGTCGTTCTTCTCGTTCGGTCGTTCTTCTCGTTCGGATCGTTCTTCTCGTTCGGGTCGCTCTCGGTCAGTTCTGATGGTTCGGGTCGTGGTTCGTTCGACTTGTTGGCGAACGTTCGGATCGTGCCGAGAAGTGGTGGTGGGAACGTCGCGGTTTCTGCGAGGTGAGTTGGTCATCCGCCGACTTTTCAGGCGGTTGCTCCCGGCACGGGCCCTGCTTTCTGGAAGGGCGTGTCTGCAGCGACGAAATTCGAGGAGTTGGTGGCATGGCAGAGAATGAACGAGCTGCACCTGGCCATTTGGAACGCGACCAGTAAGCCTCCCGCGTCCGGCGATCTGAAATTCCGCGATCAGATCCGGGACGCCAGCGACTCTGCGGCGAGGAATATCGCCGAGGGCTTCGGGCGATTCAATCCTGCACAGTTTGCCCACTTCCTCGACATCTCTCGCGGGTCGGCTCAGGAGACGAAAGCGCTTCTCCTAAAAGGGCTCGCCGTCGGCTATTGGGGCAAGGAAGAGTTCGACCAGCTCGACGCACTCGCCGATCGAGGTCTCCAAGCCGTTGCCAAGTTCCAACGCTATCTGCGCTCGCCACAGGCCAAGCGCAACGCTGCGCGGCGCTATCGTTAGAACGGATTCGACGCGACAACGACCCGCAAATCGTTCGGATCGTTCGGATCGTTCGGGGCATTCGGATCGTTCTCAGATAGTTCGGGCGTTCGGATCGTTCTCCACGTTCGTCGTTCGGATCGTTCACGTTCGAACCTTCCGAACTGGGAAGGAGCAGGGTCCGAACGTGAAGAACGATACGAACGCTCCGAACGACTGGTTCAGCGACCGTCCGAACGACTCGAACGACTCGAACGATCCGAACGACAAGATCCTTACCGCCCTAGAGTTCGCTCGATGAAGTCCACCAGCTCCCTCGACACGCTCGTGTCCGATGTGCCAAGTGACAGGAGCTGTGACGTATGGTTGTGGCCCGGACTCTGTTTGTAGCGCGGCACCACGCCACGCTCGACCACGAGCTCCTTGAAGAGTTCGGCCAGGGGCCGTGTGTATCGGGCGTTGTCCCATTCCGCGGTTGTGAACAGCACGGGAATATCGGTGCTCGTCACGTTTCCAGGTACGACCATTTGCGGCCAGCGCGACCGGTCTTCGCCAAAGTACGCAAGCTCGCTCTTCCCCGCAGTGTTGAAGTCGAACGTATAGGGACCGGACACGAGAATGGCGCCGGCCGGGCGGGCCGTGCCGGCTGGCATCAGTTCGGGCCTGAAGACGTACGTCGCCGCGTGGAACGCGCCCGTCGAAATCCCAGCGACGAAGATCTGTTGTGGATTGCCGCCATACTCGGCAACGTGGTCACGCAACCAGGTGACCGCGGCGCCGATGTCGCGACCTCCCTCGGGCCACTTGGACTCTGGGGCCAGACGATAACCGCCGTTCACGCCCACGTATCCCAGGCTGGCGAAATAGTCGGCGACGTTGGTGGTTCCCGCACGACTTCCGCCAATCAAGCCGCCGCCGTGGAAGACCACGATGACGGGCACCGGCGTATCCGACCGACGCATCGTCCCGGTGTGAATGTCCAGGTGCTGGCGCTCGTGAGGCCCATAGGCGAGATCTTTGGTCACCTTGATTTCGCCAGGCTCGTACACGCGCGCGAGGGGCGCGTAGATTGCAGCGGTCTGCCCGGCGATCGTGCCGTCGAACTCGTGTCCGAAGGCAGCAAGGCGTGCGGCGACGTCTGGAGGCATCCCCGTTCGAACGACATCCGTTGTGCTGTTGCCGCGTTCGGTGGGCAGCGACCAACGAAAGGCTTGACGAACCTGCGACGGACCGTCGCAACGCTCCAGTGACAGATCTTGCCGCCGGTAGACCGGTGAAATCAGGACGGCTGTGCCGGCTGGCTGCCCCTTGTCGCTTCCAAGCGACACGCACAGATCCCGCCGCGAGTCTGGACTGAGCCGTCCCGATGTCAGGCTCCAGCGCTGAGAGGGAACGTCCGCGCAGGCGCGGACGAGCAGCTTGGCACCCGGGTTGAGCGCTGCTGCGGCCAGGCAACGGTCGTACTTGCTCGCTCTGATCGAGCTGGCTCCGGTAACCGGCTCGAAGAGCTGGTCGTCGAGCGGATTCCCGTACTTACAGGTATGAGCCTGCAAGGGATCGTCGAGTCGGAGAGTGTCCCCGAAGCCTGAGATGTCGAGGCAATACCCTCGCGCCTCGTCGAGCGCGTACGTCGTGCGCAATAGTCCGACATCCGCCGCGACGGTGTCAGGGCGCAGCACAACGACGAGCGCAGCCGCGATTACGAATCCAGTTGTCTTCATCATAGATTCCTGCCGGGCGGATCCTACCTCAGAATTCGAAGTCACTTGTCGTTCGGATCGTTCGGGTTGTTCGAGCCGTTCGGATCGTTCCCAGATCGTTCGGGCGTTCGGATCGTGCAACACGTTCGTCGTTCGGTCCGTTCACGTTCGACACGTTCCGAACGGGGAACGAGCAGGGTCCAAACGTGAAGAACGATTCGAACGTAAAGAACGATTCGAACGTTCCGAACGTCTGGTTCAGCGAACGTCCGAACGACTCGAACGCCCCGAACGATCCGAACGACTATCTTTTTGCCCGATATCTCGTCGCGACGTAGTTGTCGACGAGCGCACGGAAGCCTTCGTCAAGCTCCGCGTACGTGCCGCGCAGCGTCGTGAAGTGCTCGCCGTCGATGTAGACGGGGCAATTGGGTGCCTCGCCGGTCCCAGGTAGGCTGATGCCGATGTTGGCCGCCTTGGATTCGCCCGGCCCGTTGACGACACACCCCATGACCGCGAGCGTGAGCGTTTCAACGCCCTCGTATTGCGTCTTCCATTCCGGCAGACGTTGACGAATGTATTCCTGTGTCCGCTCGGCCAGCTCCTGGAACGTTGAGCTCGTCGTGCGTCCACAGCCAGGGCATGCGGTGACACTCGGCGAGAACGTGCGCAGGCCGAGCGCCTGTAACAGCTCGCACGCCGCGTACACCTCATCGCGTCGATCGCCACCGGGTCGGGGCGTAAGGGAAATCCGAATCGTGTCGCCGATGCCCTCGTTGAGGAGAATGCCCATCGCCGAGGCGGACCACACCAGGCCCTTCTGGCCCATGCCCGCCTCGGTGAGACCCAGATGGAGCGGCTGGTCGGTCTGCCGCGCCAGGTCACGGTAGATCGCGATGAGATCGCGCGGCCGCGACACCTTGCACGAGATGATGATCTGATCCTTGCGCAGGCCGGACTCGAGGGCAAGCGCCGTTGACTGGAGCCCCGAGATCACCATGCACTCGTTGAGGATCTCTTCGGAGCTCCTGCCGAGATTGCGGTCGGTGTTCTCCTGCATCTTGGCAACGACCAATTCCTGATTGAGCGAACCACCGTTGACGCCGATGCGCACGGGCTTCTGGTGGTCGGCGGCCACTTTGCAAATGGTCGCGAACTGTTCGTCCCGGCGCTTACCCGTCCCGACATTGCCCGGATTGATCCGGTACTTGTCCAAGGCCGTTGCGCACTCGGGGAAGCGCGTCAGGAGGAGGTGGCCGTTGTAGTGGAAGTCGCCGATGAGCGGCGCCGTGCACCCCGCGTCGACCATGCGCCGCTTGATCTCGGGCACGGCCGCCGCGGCTTCCGGCAGGTTCACAGTCACGCGGACCATTTCCGAGCCGGCCTCAGCCAGTTCCACGCACTGCTGCGCCGTCGCGGCCGCGTCCGCCGTATCGGTCATTGTCATCGACTGCACGACAACCGGCGCGCCCCCGCCTACCTGGACGTGGCCGACCTTGACGCCGACGGTCTTGTGAAGACGAAGCGACGAGGGCATGGGTCAATAATAGTGTCGTTCGGATCGTTCGGATCCAACACCTCGAACGACCCCGTCGTTTTATCATGGACGATCAGATGACGGCCGAGTCGAGCGATCCCACCGTGCTCTGGCGTGTGTCCCGCGGACGATCGACCGCGCACGCCACGATCTTTCCGGGCACGCAAACAACGGTGACGTGGTACGTTGACGGCGTAATGGATCGGGCGGAGAAGTACGAATCGATCGAATTGGCGCTCGCGCGGGCAGAGGAGATCCGCGGGGTGCTTCTGCGGGACGGGTGGAATGAGCAATGACCTACAAGTGACGCTGGCGTGCGGATGCCACGTGCGCACCAGCCGTGACTTCCTCGGCCGCACCGTCGGCACCATCGTCACCCGCGCAGACGCATGCCCACGCGCCGACCATGAACCCGGCCACACGGTCCTGATGCCGGGACGCGAGAACGCAGGTTCGTGACCCGCGCTGTGCCTTGAGCCCTGAGCCCTGAGCCTTGAGCCCTGCTACCGTCCGTACGTATCGACCACCTTGCGCGTCTCCTCGAGCGTCGTCAGTCGGCCGTGGATAGGAATGATCTGCTCGACGTCGAGTTTCAACCTGTCGACAGCCTGATAGAAGTGCACCAGGTTGGCAATCGCGGTTGGCGGCTCTGCGGGATTGGCCGGCGGGCTGAACGAGTCAGCCTCGATGAGGATCCTTTCTTTCGGCAGGAACATCATCAACATGCCTGGGTTGTGCATGTTTCCAGCGTAGTGATACACGATCAGCTCGCGCGCACCGTCGCTGAAGGTTCGGCTGCCCGACACGCCTTCAAAGACCGGTGTCCGGCCCGATTTGGCGAGCCGATCGGGGTTGATCGTCCGCGGATACGACCAGGCCTGCTGGAAGTAGGGAACATTGTCACGATGCGTCACGACCGTCGCGCCCTCGGCAGCGTACGTCCGCAATCCGCCTGCGTGATCGAAATGTGAATGCGTGTTGATGACATACCTGATCGGCTTGCCTGGGATGAGTTTCTTGATGGCATCGATAACCGCGATCGACCGGGCCTCGCTCTCCGGCGCGTCGATGACGACGATGTAGTCACGAAACTCAACGGCGATACTTCTTGCTGCGCCCGGAATGATCCACACGCCGTCTGAAATCTTTTCGGGTTGAAGCGGCTGTGCCGGCGCAGCCTGCCTGATGCTGGCCGGTACCTCCATTGCAGCGGGTACGTTCGCCTTGACCTCGGTGACGGTCAAGTCGAGCACGGGGTACCCGGCCTCGCGATGGACGATGCGCGTGGGGAACTTCACGCCGCCGAAGTCTTTGTAGCCGCTGAACACGGCTTCGAGCATCACATCGCCGAGGACAGGGTTGTCGAGCCATGTCTCGATCCGCTCGACGACATTCTGATCGTTCAACGTGCCCTCGAGCTTGACGCCGGTCGGTGTTCGGAACGTGATCACCGTCTTCTTGGCTCCGCGTATCGTTTCGACCTCCGACGTGGCGGTGCCGTTCATTGCCGCCTTGATGAAGCCGTGCGGCGTCAGCCAAATCTGCGTGGTGCGGCCGACCACGGCGGGTCGGAGGTCGCGTTCAACGGCAGCGGCGTTCGCGGCCTGGCCCACGATGTCCCACGCGTAGCCCCCGCCTAGCGCCCATATCTGCCGCAGTTCGCCCACGATCGGTTGGAAGCCGCCGCCGAGCGGGGGGTTTTCGGCCTGCGCGCGACGCCGGTCGTCGCGCAACGCCATCGTGGCGTAGTCGATCGTCATCGTGAACGCCGGAACGTTGAATCGTGGCCACGGCGAGTTGCCGTCGTACGCCTGTCCAAAGATGTAGTCTGAGCCCCAACCCGAGAACTGGATCGACTGGAGGCTCGACGCGCCGAGCGCGGCGGCGGCCGCATCGAGCGACGCTCGCGCGCCTTGCGCGGTGGCCGTGACCGTGGAAATCCCTGCGAGAGCGACTGCGATAAATGTGCGTATTGTCATGATTGTGCCTTGGGGTCAGATCTTGAATCTTGCACGAGCGCCAACGCCGAGACTTGCGCTAGGGCACCGAACGGGATGCGCTCGTGCAAGATTCAAGATCTGACCCCCTCAGTTCACCGGGCGCGACGCGACATAGGCCGCAATGGCGATCATGTCAGCCTCGCTCAGGTTGGCGACCGCTGCTCCCATGAGCGCTGCGCCCGGTCCGTTCCTCGTTCCCTTTTGCATGTCGTACAGCTGCCTGACCAAGTAGCTGGTCGAACGCCCGGCAATCCCGGGCGTGTTCTCTCTGCCTTTCAAGTTCTCACCATGGCAAATCCCGCAGGCCATCGTCTTGCCGCCGCCGGTTGTGACGAGCACTTCACCCTTCGCGATGCTCCCGGGGGGCACAAAGGCGACGAAACCAGATCGGGGGTCGCGCTGAATCTCGGTTCGCTCGGGATTGACCGGCACCTCGATGATGCGCTGCCCAAGCGGCTCGGTAACGCCGCCCTCGAGCGGGATGAAGAGGCCGTTGGTAGTTGAGCGCACTTTTGGCGCCGTGTCGCTCTCGACGACCTTGGTCCATGGGCGCCAAGTCATCGACGCGAAGTAGTCGGCGGCCGCCTTCGCGTCCATATCGGTCAACGCCTTCGCGATGCCGATCATCTCGTTCGTATTGGCTTTCCTCGGGTCGGCGCTCTTGCGCGCGCCGTTCTTGAAGTCGGCGAGCTGTTGCAGAATGTAGTCGGCCGGCAGGCCGGCGACGCCGCCATTCTCCATCTTGCCTTGGCCGTTCGGATAGTGACAGAGACTGCAGGCGCGCACCCCCTCTTTTTCGCGCCCATGTGCGACGATGTCGGGCATCGCCGGATGGTCACCGGGATACCAGTCACCCGGACCGTAGTCGAAGTACGCCTGGTTACGCGTGAAGTTTGCCGCACTGTCGGGAAGGTGTCTCTGGACGCCATCGTCAGGAACCGACGCGGCCGGTCTGGCGCAACTGATGGGCCGGGCGTCGGCGCAGGGAGGAGCAGCGTCTGCCGGTGTACCTGGTGTCAGGTAGCCTGTACGCCCAATGCGGCGCATCACTTTGCGAATTCACTAGCTCAATTGCACAGACTGCGCACGCTACAACAACCGTTAGCTGACGGAGAGTATTCCTCATGCGGCTCACTCCTCGAACCGATTTCGCAACCGTATGCGGAAGCCGACCGGCGCACGCCGGAGCAAGACATGTAGTGTCCGCGTCACTCGGTCTGCGAAGTGACATAGCCAGGTCCGCGATCCGGTTGCGCCCGCGATTGTACGCTTCCAGCGCCTCGAATGATGACTGCCTCTGAGTGGTTAACGGATCACGCCGAGCTTCTCCCCTCGACCGGTCTGGCGCTGGATCTGGCGTGCGGCCGGGGACGACACGCGCTGTGGCTTGCCGAGCGTGGGCTCCGCACCTGCGCCGTGGATCGTGATCCTGAAGCCGTCGGTGCGCTCAATGACGAGGCCCGCGCCCGTGGCCTACTGCTCGAGGCAACTGTTGTCGATCTCGAAAGCGGCGACGCTTCGTCTGACGCTTCCGAGCGGGGTGGAGGGAACGTTGGGAGTTGTGGAGTTGGGAGTTGGGGGTTGGCGGTGTCGAGTTACGATGTCATCGTCGCCTTTTCCTATCTGTACCGTCCGCTGTTCCCGCGGCTCGTCGCCGCCCTGCGTCCAGGAGGTGTGCTGGTCTATGAAACCTTTACGGTGGAGCAGGCTGCCTATGGCAAGCCGACCAACCCGGCGTTCCTGCTGAAGCCTGGCGAGCTGCGGGAACTCGTGCAGCCACTCGAGATCCTTGCCGAGAGGGAAGGAGAGTTCGGCGGGAGAATGATCGCGAGCGTTATCGCCCGTCTAAGGCCTTCGCCACCTCGTCTGCCGTGACGCGGAAATGGGTGGCGCTCCATACGACGCGCCTGTCGCGCACCAGGAGTATCTGCGGGGTGTGATGTCTGACACCCAATCGCGTTGCGACCGCGTTCGACACGTCTCTGTGCGTTTGCACTGTGACCATCGCGTAAGACGTCGCGGCGCCTTCGGGCCGGCTGTTGAGATGTTCGATGAGCTCGTCGAGCGCTTCCGCGCTCGTGCCGCATGCGTGACTGTGTTTGAAGAGGAGCAACGGACGGCGCTCCGACTCGGCAATCAGACGATCGAGCTCGTCGATCTGTGTCAGTGTCGTCAGGTCAGGATGCGCGCGGGTACTAGTTCTCAACGCGAAACTTCCTCGTCTCGAAGGGTTTGTCGTCGACCAGAATCTCCACTTGGTACTCGCCCACAGGGAAGCCGCCTGAGTAGGCCATGTGGAACTCGGTTGCGGCATCGCCTCTGTACCGCACCTGCTTCTTCGGCTCGCTCACGACGCGGCCTCCAAAGGTGAATCGTGCCGTAAGGGTGCCGGCCCCCGGTCCGCTCGTCAGGACCGACGCGTAGATCGTGTCGGTGCGTTTGAAGGTCGTGGTGAGTCCGCCCACGCTGTTGTCGGAGTTCAACGACCGCCCAACCTGAACGGCAGTGGCGCGTAGCGGCGCGTTGCACCCGCCGGCCGACACGACCAGCATCATCAGCACGGCAAGAAGAGAGGCTACGCGCACGCTCGATCCATCCGTTATCCCGCGGCCGTCTGGCCCCGATGCTGCGCGACCCGGGCCGCGATGGTGCGCTGCTGCATGTCGATGTCTCCGTCGTACCGCGCGCCGTCCACAATGACCACTTGATTGGCGCTGAGGCTTCCACGCACCGAGGCCTCCGCACCGAGTTCGATTCGCTCGGTCGCGGTGATGCTTCCGAGCAGAACTCCGCGGACCACCACACGCATGCCGTGAACGTCGGCCTCGACGTTGCCATGTTCCCCGATTGTGAGCGTGGCGCCCCGGACGTGCACGTCCCCCTGGACGTGGCCGTCGATGACGATGTCTTCGTCGCTTTCGAGTTGACCGTGAATGACGAGCGATTGGCCGAGGTGGGTCATGCTTTACTGATCGGCCTTTTGAGCGTTCTTCATCAACTGCTTCAATTTTAGCCGGTATTCGGCGTATCTGGTTTCGCCGCCGCCTGACGCCGCTTCCAAGGGCAAGCCCAGCCGACCAGCTCTAGGATTCCTGGGTACGAGTGCCCGCGCGCGTTTGGAGACCGGCTCTACCCCTCGATCCCACCGACCAGGGAAGGCAGTAGCGTTTCCCGCGGTCTGTTCCTGGAGCGCGGCTGACTGTTACACTGGCGGCTGCTGCTCCTAATGCCCGAGTGGCGAAACTGGCAGACGCGCGAGACTCAAAATCTCGTCCACTCCGGTGGGTGTGGGTTCAATTCCCTCCTCGGGCACCACACCTCGCTTTGCGAGGTGCGCTTGCCCAACGAGGGCTTTCGGCGTTCGACTGTCGCCGCTTCGCGGCTCTGTCTTCGGGCACAATTCCCTCCTCGGCCACCACACCTCGCTTCCGAAGTGCGCTTTCCCAACGAGGGCTTCAGGCGCTCAACTGTCACTGTTCCGCGATTCTGTCTTCGGAGACAACTGCGTCTGGCTCGATAAACTCCTCCAACGCGAGGAGCGACGCCGAGTTGATTTCAGTGAAGACGACGCCGATACCGCCGATGCGGCCCCAGTCGGGAAACTGCACGCGTACGACTCTCGCCGTCGCGTGGATCATCGCGTCGTTGTCCAGTTGTAGGTCGAGCGCGAGGATCGTTCCAATAGGAACCTCCCCTGGGGACTCCAAGAGCGCACCGGTCACGCTGATATTCACGATACGCATGCTCGCCAGGGGTCCCTGGATACGAACCGTTCCGAGCGATCTCTGGCGTCGCGGCCGAGGAACGAACGATCGAGGAGCAACATTCGGCTCGCCTGAAGACAACACTTCCCGCGAGAGTTCGAGGGTCTGATTCGGATGCCTGCCCGCGGGAGCGTCTCGTCGTTCATAGAGCTGAATTCTTTGATCAGCGCTCGCATTTTGATCGACCTGAGCGACGGCTAGATCATATCGCTGCAGTGCCCAGATGATGGCAATCTGAAGCGCGACGATCGCACTGCCCAGCAGAACGCCGGCCGCGCGATACCAAGACAGCACCAAGCCCCTTCTAGCCAAGAACTCGGGGACGGTGTCAGTCGTGAAAAGGGGCCACACACCAGCGAAGAAGCCGACGACAGCTCCCATCGTCCCGAGGAGCCACCAGATCGAATGCTCCCGGATGTTCTGCAGCATGCGGGGTAAGCTACCCCGCCTCAACGCCTACGTCAAAGCGTTCTGCCTTCAGAAATTGAACGTAGGACTGATCCGCCGATCGCGATTTCGTTTCGCGTCTCCCTTGTGCGTGAATCTTCACGTTCGTCGTTTGTTGCCTGGAAATGCGCTCTCCACTCTGAGAGCCCACCCGCTGGTAAAGGAAGTTCTGCTCTGGGGTTGCCTTTTGTTTTTACGATTCTGTCGGTTCCCTTCGAACTGCTGAGGAAAATCGATCGACGAACGTGCGGCGGGCGAATTGCTCTTCCGGTCGGTGTCGAACACAAGGAGGAGCAATTTGAGAACGACGATTTTGGCATTGAAGACGACATCGTGCATTGCACTCGTAATTGGGTGCGTCGCCTGCGGGGAGAATGGACGCTCGCTGTCACCGACAGGTCCATCAGCCCTGCCCGGTTCGTCCCTGCCACAAGCATCAGCGGGCGGCTTTTCGGCTCGCGATGAGAGCCGACTCCCCGCCATCGTCGTGGCAGACGGAATCAGCTGTCCCTCCGATGCGCCAAACGTTCTGGTGGGCGGGAACCGCAATCGCATCGATATCGAGTGGTCCCCGATCCCCTCTGTCAGCGGATACCAGGTCGTCGTAGAACGTTTGGGCGTGGCGAACGACTGGACGCCAGTCCAGACGTTCCAGACCACGGCGGTACGTCAGGAGTGGTACGCGCCTTTCGACTCGAAGTATCGCGTGCACATTCGTTCGCAGCGGTGCGGTGACGTCGGAGTGTGGTCGTCCTGGCAGGTACTACACGGTGACCGAGCTCGCTCCGCCGGGCTCCGAGGTGGCGACCGCGCTTCTGACCAATGGCAGCTTCGAAGGCGGCTTCGGCGGATGGTCAGGCCAGGGCAATCTGTACATCGTGGGCGTTCCCCTGATTCCCCTCTTCCTCGCCACGGACGGCACGCACCTGATGAACTTCAACGGCGCCGACCAGACACCGAACGGCGTGCTCTCGCAGACATTCGCAACGACGCCCGGCCAGTCCTATACGTTGGCGTTCGACTTCGGTGCCTACTCGACCAGCAACACTGACACGCAGAGCATGCTGGTCACACTGCAGGGAACCGGCCTGTTGCTTTCGCAGTCCGTGTCGGCAGCGGCTCCAGGAAACGCCACGGGAACGAACTGGGTCTCACAGAACTTCGTCTTCGTGGCCGACAGCCCCACGACAACGCTGATCTTCCAGGACACGTCAGCCAGCACCGTGAGTGTCGACTTGGTGCTCGACAACGTCCGCATACTCCCGTAGGACACAGTCTCGACTTGACGGCGGGCCCTTCGGACGGCCCGCCGTCACCCACGCCCGCCATCTTCAGACATTCAGATCGACGCTCCACCGCTCTGGACACAGGCTCGAACCGTCCTCACTTCAACAGGTCGCGGAGAAACAAAGGTACGGAGAGTGATCGGCCGGGCGCGATTTCGGCTCGCGCGTTCCTTGTGCGCGGATCTTCACGCTCGCCCGTCGCCGCCTCGAGATGCGTTCTCCACTCCGAGAGCCCACCAACCGATGAAGGAACTTCTGCTCTGAGGCTGCCTTTTGTTTTTACGGTTCTGTCGATTTCGATCGAAGTGCTGAGGAAAATTGATCGACGAACGTGCGGCGGACGAATTGCTCTTCCGGTCGGTGTCGAACACAAGGAGGAGCAATTTGAGAACAACGATTTTGGCATTGAAGACGACATCGTGCATCGCACTCGTACTCGGGTGCGTCGCGTGCGGGGAGAATGGACGTTCGCTGTCACCGACGGGTCCATCAGCCCTGCCCGGTTCGTCCCTGCCACAAGCATCGGCGAGCGGCTTTTCGGCTCGCGATGAGAGCCGCCTGCCTGCCATTGTTGTGGCCGATGGAATCAGCTGTCCCTCGGATGCACCAAACGTTCTGGTGGGTGGGAACCGCAATCGCATCGATATCGAGTGGTCGCCGATCCCCTCTGTCAGCGGCTACCAGATCGTCGTGGAACGCCTGGGCGTGACGAACGACTGGACGCCAGTCCAGACGTTTCAGACCACGGCCGTGCGTCAGGAGTGGTATGCGCCATTCGACTCCAAGTATCGAGTGCATGTTCGCTCGCAGCGGTGCGGCGATTTTGGGGTGTGGTCGTCCTGGCAGTTCTACACCGTGACCGAGCTCCCTCCGCCGGGCTCCGAGGTGGCGACCGCGCTTCTGACCAATGGCAGCTTCGAGGACGGCTTTGCTGGATGGTCGGGCCAGGGCAACCTGTTTGTGGTGGGCGCTTTCAAAGCTCCTGTCTTCCCCGCCACCGACGGCACGAAGCTCATGAACTTCAACGGGAACGACTTGGTGCCGAACGGAGTGCTCTCTCAGACGTTTGCCACGACGCCGGGACATCTCTACACGCTGGCGTTCGATTTCGGTGCCTACTCGACCGTCAATACAGACACGCAGAGCATAATGGCGACGCTACAAGGAGCCACGACGTTGCTCTCGCAGACCGTCTCGGTTGCTGCTCCAGGGAACGGCACGGCACTGAACTGGGTCTCGCAGAACTTCACCTTCGTTGCGGACAGTCCGTCAACGACGTTGATCTTCAACGACGTGTCACCCAGCACGAACGCTGTCGACCTGACGCTCGACAACGTGCGCATCATCCCGTAGACAGAGTCTTTTGACCAGGCGGCGGGCCTTCAAGAGGGCCCGCCGCTACCTTTCGCGCCTGCCACTATCGATTCCTCACTTCGGCGTTCCGCCGTTCTTCGATCCAAGCTCGACCACTGCACAAATCCGTTGATCTTCAGCTAGCAGTCGGACCTGCTCTGGACGTAAGATGGCGGCGGTTCGATCAACAGTCACTCCCCCCTCTCATCACAACTGGACCGGAGGATTCCATGACCGAGTATCGGGATCCGGAAATCGATGGAGACCTCAAGAAGGGCGCCGTTGAAAGCGCTGACGATTGGAGCGCGTCTGCGAGCGATGAGGAGGGGCAGCCGCTTCAGGCGATTGCCGTCACCGAGGATGTTCTCAACGCGGATGCACGAGAGATCGCCGAAGCCGAGTACGTCCTTGGCGCCGACGAAGAGGGCACTCCTGGCTGACGCGGAATGAAACGAGCAGTCGTAACGAGCCTCGTTCTGTCGCTGATGGCCGTCGCCCTCGCCGGCCAGGGCGACGCACCGAAGTTCCAGGCGGACCCGACCTGGCCGAAGGTTCCTAGCAACTGGCAGTTTGGACAGGTGGCGAGCGTCGCTGTCGACGCACAGGACCACGTGTGGGTCTTGCAGCGCCCTGCCACACTCGACCCGGCTGAAAAATCGAAGGCCGCGCCGCCCCTCGTCGAGTTCGACCAGGCAGGCACCGTCGTCCAGGCGTGGGGTGGGCCAGGCGTCGGCTACGAATGGCCGAGCTCGGAGCACGGGGTGTACGTCGATCCGAAGGGTTTCGTGTGGATCGGCGGCAATGGCGCCAAAGATCACCAGATCCTCAAATTCACGAAGGCCGGCAAGTTCGTGATGCAGATCGGCCGGGCGGGGCAGAGCAAGGGCAACGCCGACACCACGAACCTGAACCAGCCGGCGGATGCTTTCGTGTATGCAAAGACGAATGAGCTCTTCGTGGCCGACGGTTATGGCAATCGGCGCGTGATCGTCTTCGACGCCGATACCGGCGCGTTCAAGCGGACGTGGGGCGCTTTCGGCAACGTGCCAACCGACGATCAGCCCAACCCTGCACTCCCCGACGGCGATGAGCGAGGCGCATCACAATTCGTCCAGCCCGTGCACGCCGCTCGCGTGTCCAACGACGGACTCGTCTACGTGTCCGATCGTGGAGGCAAGCGAGTGCAGGTGTTCAGCCTCGACGGAAAGTACATCGCGCAGACGTTCATCGGCCGCGAGTGCAAGGCACCCGATTGTGGCAACGGTCAGACCGCCGCGAGCACCGCGTTCTCCACAGACCCCGAGCAACGCTTCTTATATGTGGGCAACAGAAGCCAAGCCAAGGTGATGGTGTTCAACCGGCGGACGCTCACGCTCCTCGATTCGTTCGGGCAATGGGGCTCGGCGGTGGGAGAATTCGGCACTCTTCATCACATGGCCGCCGACTCGAAAGGCAATCTCTACGTGACGGAAGTCACGCCGCTCCGACCCGAGAACCGGCGCGTCCAGCGATTCAACAAGCGATAACAGACGAGGGCACGGGGCTAGACTAGAGGATGCCTTTTCCTTGGTCGCTGGCGCTCAAGGCCATTCCCTGGGCCACGATTCTGGCGAACGCTCCTGCGATGGTCCGAGCTGCAGATGCCTTGCTCTCCAGCGCACGGACGGGCAAGGCGCCCGTGGCCGCGTCGGAGGAATTCCAGAACCTGGCGAAGCGGATCGAGGCCCTCGAGAAACACGATCGGGCTGACGCCGAGCTCCTCAAACAGATCGCCGATCAGATCGACACGCTGACAACCGCCACCGAGGTGCTTGCGGCGCGACAGCGATGGCTGTTGGCCTTGGGGGTGGTGTCTGCAGTCCTCGCCATTGTCGCCTTGGTGCTTGCGATCGGAAACCGGTAGCGAGTCCAACCTTGGTGCTATCCTCTGGCGGACCCGCAAGGGCAGGAGTGTGCGAGTGGTGACAGTCGGCAGCGCAACGGCCGCGAGCCCAAGCGACCTCGATTCAACACAGCGCCATCGAATGATGATTCGAGCGGTCGTGGCCTCGGCAACGGGCACGACCATCGAGTGGTACGACTTCTTTCTGTACGGCGTGGCCGCGGCACTGGTTTTTCCGCAGAAGTTTTTTCCGGGCTCGGACCCCTACGTCGGCACGCTGCTGGCCTTTTCTACGTATTTCGTAGGCTTTGTCGCGCGTCCGTTCGGAGCCGCGCTTTTCGGTCACTACGGTGACCGAATCGGACGCAAGACGGCGCTTATCGCCACGCTCGTCCTGATGGGTGGTGCGACGGTGGCGATCGGCCTGGTGCCCGACTACAACCAGATCGGTATCTGGGGCGCTGTGCTGCTCACTTTCTTCCGCATCCTGCAGGGCATCGGTGTCGGCGGTGAGTGGGGTGGCGCGGTCTTGATGGCAGGCGAGTGGACCGATCCCAAGAGGCGCGGATTCACGACCAGCTTCGCGCAGTTCGGCGCCCCGGCGGGAATGGTGCTCGCCAACGGCGCGCTTTCCGTCATGTCGTTCGCGACCAGCGAAGAGGCCTTCCTCGACTGGGGCTGGCGCGTGCCGTTCCTCTTCAGCGTCGTGCTGGTCTTCGTGGGCCTGTGGATCCGGTTGGGCATCCTCGAGACGCCGGTGTTCGCCCGATTGCGGGCGCAAGGCAAGGTGGAACGGACGCCCGTGGTTCAGGTTCTGCGACACCACTGGCGCGAAGTCGTTTTGACGGCGCTCCTCCGCACGGGTCAACAGACGCCCTTCTACATCTTCACGACCTACGTGTTGACGTATGCGACACAGGTGCTCGGCATGGAGCGCGGCCGGGTGTTGGGCTTCGTGATGATTCAGGCGCTGCTCTCGACGATGGCGATTCCGTTCTTTGGCCACCTCTCAGACGTGATCGGCCGTCGCAAGATCACTGCAATCGGCTGTGTCGTGATGATGGTGTTTCCCTTCGTGTATTTCGGGATGCTCGACACGCGCAACGTGTGGCTCGTGTTCCTCGCGATCGTGCTCGGGCTGCCGAGCCAGGACCTGCAGTATGGACCACAGGCGGCGTTCATTGCGGAACGCTTTCCCGGCACGCTGAGGTACAGCGGCGCGTCGCTTGGGTATCAACTCGCATCGATCACCGCGGGCGGGCCGGCGCCTCTTGTAGCCCTGTACTTGTATCGGACGTATCAGACATCCATGGCCGTCGCGACGTATGTCTCCGTCACGGCCCTCATCAGTCTGGTCTGCGTGTGGCTGCTGCGGGATCACAAGGAGTCGCTGGATCACAAATGAAACCGGGTTTAGTTTTCGGATGGTTCATACAGCGCGAAAACTAAACCCGGTTTCATTTCGCGGAGGGTCAGATGGCGGGAGGGTTCACGGGGTTTCCTGGCGAGGCGATCGAGTTCTTCAAGGGCCTCGAGGCAAACAACAACCGGGACTGGTTCCAGGCGCACAAAGACCAATACGAGCGCGCGTGCCGAGAGCCGATGAAGGACTTGATGTCCGAGCTCGAGCCGCGTCTCGGACCGAGCAAGACCTCCCGCATCAACCGCGACATGCGGTTCTCGCACGGTCGGTCGCCTTACAAGACGCATCTCGCGGCTGGTGTCGGCGGGTTCTACATCTCGCTATCTGCTGAAGGGCTGTACGTCGGCACCGGCATGTACAAGCCCGACCCTCCTGTGCTCGCACGGTTCCGCGCGGCCATCGATGCCAAGGCCTCTGGACCGGAGCTTCAGAAGATCGTGACCGCACTCAGGCGCAAGGGGTACCACGTGGACACGCACGAATCCTTGACGTCGGCGCCGAAGGGGTACTCCGTTGACCATCCTCGCATCGACCTGCTGCGGATGAAGGACATCTTCGGCGGCAAGTCGTTCCCGCCCGGACCGTCGCTCGCGAGCAGGAAGGCCTTTGACGCCATCACGCGGGTGATGGCCGACATCGAGCCGCTCAAGACCTGGCTCGACCGCAATGTCTCAGCGCGCGCAGGCTAAAGCCTGCGCTCTACTGTAGCCGGGGGCTTGAGCCCCCGCGATTCCCAACGCGCAGGCTAAAGCCTGCGCTCTACTTCAGCAGAGGGATTGTTCCGGCCGACGGCGGTGTCGGGCGCGCCTGCAGGAACGCGTAGATGTTGGCGAGGTCCGATTCCGACACGACCTTCGTCGTGTAGAGCGGCATCTGACCGGTCGGCTGTCGCACGTACCTTGCGAATGCGGCGTATGCGATCGGGCGCGGTCCGAGCCGCGGTCCCGTCGCGCTCGACCCTTGTGCTTCGTACCCATGGCACTGATAACAGCCATAGCTGACAAACAGCTTCTTGCCGTCCTCTGCGTTTCCGACTGGAGGAGCTGTTGCGGCGCGTTGCGCCGGCGACGCCTGCGCGTGGAGCGCGAGTCCCGCTAGCAGAACGAAGGCGACGGCCGATAGTTGTTTCATCTCTATTCTCCAGGCACGTCCACAAGGACGCGCCCTACGAGACGGACTGGTAGGGCCGGTCCTTTCGGACCGGCCGAGAATCTACCGTGGCTGCGTTACCACATCGATGAGCGACGGCTCGCCGCGTTTGACCACCTCGATGGCGCGCTTGATGGCCGGTCCAAGATCGGTGGGGTTCACGATCGGGCCCTGAGCGTGGACCCCCAGCCCCTGTGCGATCTTGGCGAAGTCGACATTTGGATTGTCGATTGTCGTGCCGATGTGCGCGCGTGTGATACCACGGTTGTGACGGTTCGCCATGCGCTGGAGGTGCATGACCTCCTGATGGTACGCGCGGTTGTTGTGCATCACCGCGAGCAGTGGAATCCGGTGGTGCGCCGCGGTCCACCACACACCAGGCGCGTACAAGAAATCTCCATCGCCTTGAATCGCGACCGACAGCCGTCCGTGCTTTTTGTTGGCGAGCGCGGCGCCAATCGACGCAGGAGCGCCATAGCCAACGCCGGCGCCGCCGGAGCCACCGAGCGACTGGTAGTACTTGTCGAAGCTCCACAGCTGCGACGTCCAGTCGCTCATGATTCCACTCTCGGCAACGAGCGCCCAGTCCTCGGTCTTGATTTGCGCCCAGAGCTCGGTCGTGAGCCGGGCAGTGCTGATCGGCGTTGCGTCCCAGGCGTACGCCGCCTCGCCACGCGCGCGGTCGAGCGCCGTTGCGTGCGCTTGCGCCAGCCTCTTTCCGCGCTCCTGAAACGCTGCGCGACGGTCGGCGGTCGTCAGGCGCTTGCATGCCTCGGTCAATCCCGGCAGTGTCGCCTCCGCATCGGCTGCCATCGCGATGTCGACCTCAGGATAGCGCTGGAAGTCTTGGTAGTTGCCCTTCGTCGCGAGATCGAGTGCGGTGATGCTGATGAGCTTTGTGCCCGGCTTGACGAGCGATCGGGATGTGCGTGTGAGGCCGTCGCGCACGGCGCTGACCGTGCCCCAGAAATCTGTGAGCTCGAGACCGAGGATGACGTCGGCGTTGGCCACAAGCTGCCGGACATTTGCGCTCTGATTGAGCGGATGGCGCGATGGGAAGTTCATCCGCCCGCCTTGATCGACAACAGGCGCTTGCAGCGCCTCCGCCAGCTCGATGAGGCGCGTCAGCCCCGCCGGCGTGCGCGCCGCGCGGTCGGCGACGATCACCGGGTTCTGTGCGTTCACCAGCAGCCGGGCGGCCTCGGCGACGGCACCTGAGTCACCCTGAGGGGGGGTCGTCAACGTGAGCTTCGGTATGCGGAGGCGCGAGCTGACTTCGTGTGAAATCGGATCCTCCTGCAGTCCTCCGTCGATCACCACCAGCACTGGCATCATGGGCGGCGTCATCGCAATCTTGTACGCGCGCACGGCGGATTCGGCGAAGTGGGGAAGCGAGATCGGCTGGTCATCCCACTTGATGAAATCGCGGACCATCGCCGCAGCGTCCTGCACGCTGTGCGACCATTCCACGCCGGGCCGCCGGAGCGTTGCGTCGAGGGAATTGCCGGCCAGGATGTAGACCGGAACACGGTCGCAGTAGGCGTTGTAGATCGCCATCGCCGCGTGCTGCATGCCGACGGTGCCGTGGCATAGCACGGCCATCGGCTTGCCTTCCGCTTTGAAGTAGCCGTGAGCCATCGCCACCGATGATTCCTCGTGGCAGCACGTGATGAACTCGGGCGCCTGGTTGTTCCCGTAGTTGATGATCGACTCGTGGATGCCGCGGAAGCTCGAGCCAGGATTGCTGGCGACGTAGTCGATGTTGAGCGTCTTGATGACATCGACCATGAAGTCACCGCCGGGCCGGTCGGTCGTCAAAACCTCGACGTTGCCGGTGGGATCGACTTCGCGCGGTGGGATGGGCGCGGTGGCTTGTGCAGGCGGTGCAGCCTGAGGCGGCGCGCCGGAAGCCGCGGTGCTCGGGACCAGGGCTGCTGCGCTCGTCGCCGCTGCGCTCTTCAGAAAGTTCCGACGACCGACGGATGGATTCTTCGACATAAGGTTCTCGGGTTCTCGGGTGCTTGGGTGCCCGGGTTCCGGTTCTCGGGCTAGGTGCTCGGGTGCTCGGTCGGTGCTCGGGTTCCGGTTCGCGGGTTCGCGGGTTCGTAGGTTCGCCAGTGGTTCACCGTTCCTTGATGCGATGGACTCGAACGTGAGCACCTGAGCACCCGCGAACCTGTGGCAGTTTACCGCAACGCACTGCGCGTCATGGCGCAATATCCTCCAGGCGCCGGTTCCGCGTTTCGAGCATCAGCGTGGCGGCGAGTGCACCAGCGATTCCGGCGGCGGCAAACATCAGGAAGACAGAACCGGGGCCTTGCGCGTCTACGAGGTAACCAACGAGCAGCGGCCCCGCAGCCGAAGCCAGCCGTAACCAGCACGTCGCCGCTCCGGTGCCGAGCGCCCGCATGCGTGTTGGATAGATCTCCGGCGTGTAGAGGTACAGGACTGCGTTGACCGAGCCGACGAGGCCGTAGCTGATCGTAACGAGCGTGATGACTGCCGACACCGAGCCCGCGCCAAAGGTCCCGAGAATCGCAAGCAGCACGGCTCCTGCCGCAAAGCACGTCGTCGTCCATCGCTGGCGTCCGATTCGGTCGATTGCCAGGGCGCAGCCGAGAAGAATCACCACCTGCGCGACGTTGTTCAGCGTCCCGGCCCGGAGCGACTCGGCGAGGCTCAGCTTGTAGACGGAGTTGTACAACGTGGGCATCCAATTGTTCAGCCCATTGGTGATGAAGTACGCGCTCGCCCAAAGCACCCAGACGACGAGCGTTCGGCGGCGGTAGAACGGTGAGAGAAGCTCAGGGAGCGGGGATCGGGGAACAGGGATCGGGGATCGGGGTGCGGGGACTCGGGCGGCTTGGGAGTGAGGAGTTGATTGGGCGTTGGAAGTTGGGAGTTGGAAGTTGCCGCTGCCTGCTTCCATCTCGCCGATCACGGCTTCCGCTTCCGAGAGCCGCCCCTTGGCGATCAACCAGCGGGGCGATTCAGGAAGGCGCAGCACCAAGGCGGTAATCAACAGGCCCGGAACACCGCCAATCAGAAACATGACCTGCCAGCCCAGGGTCGGAACGACCAGCGCACCGATCTGGCCCGTCACCATCAGCCCGATCGGGAAGATCAATTCATACAGCAGGAAAAACCTTCCGCGTCCCTGCGCCTTCGAGAGCTCGTTGATGTAGGCCGCCGCGACAGGCATCTCGCCGCCCACGCCGATTCCCTGAACGAGGCGGAGCATGACCAACGAAGAAAAGCTTCCCGACGTCGCGCAGGCGATGCTCATGACCGACATCAGCGCGGTCGCTCCCGCGACGCTTCGAATCCGGCCGAACCGTTCGGCAATCGCGCCGAACACCAATGCGCCCAGGAACTGACCGAGATACCCGACGGCGATCAACCATCCGACATTCGCTGACGATAGGTTCCACTGGCGCACCAGAACGGGGAGCACGAAAGCCAGCGCGAGCGCATCGAATGCGTCGAAGAACGTGGCGCTTCCCACGACGAGGCGCGGGCGCACGTGCCACCGCGAGAAAGGCACGCTTTCGAGTCGAGCGATCAAGAGGGCAGGGTCGGTCACGCCCGTCGCAGCAACGCAAGAAGCTCCGAGGCAATCAGATCGGGATGCTCGAGAGGGGTCAAGTGTCGCGCATGTGGAAGGATGGTGAGCGTGGACTCGGCAATCTCCTCATGCAGGTGGCGAGCCATGGCGACGGGGGTCGCGTAGTCCTCTTCACCGACGACGATCGCCACGGGAATGCGAAACGATCGTAAGTACGGCCGCACGTCGACATTGCCCAGCAGTGCGCATGTTTCGGCATAGCAGTCGATGTTGTTGCCAACGAACACAGCGATCGCTCGGTCAAGCGCCTTTGCGTTCCTGGCGCGAAACGTATCTGACACCCAGCGCGTGACTTGAAAATCGATCAGACCGCGCATCCCCTTGGCCCGCGCCACGGCGGCGCGCTCCGCAAATTTCTCCGCTGCATCCGCACCATACCAGGCCGTGGTGTCGATGAGGCCGAGCCCCATGGCTCGTGGCGGGTACAAACCTGCGAACGCCAGCGCCACGCAGCCCCCCATCGAGCATCCGGCAATCGTGGCGCTTTGCCAACCAACGTGATCGAGCAACTCCGCCAGATCGTGGGCGAAGAGCTCCGCCGTGAACGCGCCGGCCTTACGCTCAGATTCACCGTGGCCGCGGCAATCGTAAGTGAGGACCTGGGCCGCGTTCCCCAGTGTCGCGACCACGTCGTCCCAGACAGTGCGATCGAATGCGAGTGAATGGATCAACACGATGCGTGGAGCATCGCGTCGTGGCGCGGCATGAAGCGTGAAGGAGATCGTCGTGTCGTCGGTCGTCTTGAACGTGTCGTTGTCGGGCATGGGCTTCAGGGGATTGACGTGAGCGGAACGTTCCAGGCGTCGTAGCCATAGAGCCACGACGGGTCCTCGGCTCCACCTTGCATCCAGGTGTTGGCACTCGAGATGGCCTGAATACGCGTCGTCCGAGGCTTCCGGTGCGCTTCATAGCGACTGAACGCGGTCTCGAATCCATCGGCGTCGACCTCGGTCAGGCATCGCGCCAGGACGGCTGCATCCTCGATCGCAGTGGCGGCGCCCTGAGCCATGTACGGCGTCATCGGGTGACACGCATCGCCGAGAAGCACCACCCGTCCTGCACTCCAGCGCGGGAGCGGGTCGCGCTCCAAGATCGCCCACTTGTGGCAATCCGGGCAGGCGTCGAGCACGGCGCGCACGTCAGGATGGAATCCTTCATACGCCTGACGCAGGTCTCGCACATCACCAGTGGCCGACCAGGACTCGCGCGTGAGCCACTCGGCAGGCTCGGGCACACTGGTGACGAAGTACACCTCACTCCGATCGGGCCTCGTGTAGTAGATGACGATGTGGCGGTCCACGCCCCACCATTTGGTGCGGGATCGCCCGACGTCGACAGTGCCCATCAGCGCGGACGGAAACACGGCGCGATACGCGATGCGACCCTTGTGGATGGGTGCATCGGGGCCGATGATGATGTCTCGCACGACCGAATGCACACCGTCGGCGCCGACGACTGCTTCGGCCCGCGCAGAGGTGCCGTCCGCGAAGGTCAAGACGACGCCTCCGTCGCGCTCATCGAGCCCGACCAGTTTCTTGCCGCCCTCGACGGCCTCCTCAGGGACAATCGAGGTGAGAGCCTCATGGAGGTCGCCGCGGTGCATGCACAAGTACGGCGCTCCAAAAAGGCTCTCCGGCATCGGCAGCTCTCGCATGACCTCGCCGGTATCCCATCTCCGGTTCAGGTGCGAGTAAGGCTCGAATGAGGTCTGCCGCACGCGTTCCTCGATGCCCAGCCGTCGCAGCACCTTCATGGAGTTCGGCATCATCTGGATGCCGGCGCCGATCCGGGCGAAGCGGGTGGCCTGCTCATAGACGCGCACGTCTAGCCCGGCTAGGCGCAGCGTGGCCGCGGCCGTAAGCCCGCCCAGGCCTGCGCCGACGATGGCAATTGAAGGTTTCCGCGCGCTCACGTGACTGACCGCGGCATCGTAACCCGAGAAGTACAGCCTCTTGCTTTCGCAAACGCCCAGGCTCAAGCTAGTGCCAGCCCGGTCCACAGATCGGACCCGGCCTACGGATCTGGAGGAGATTCACATGACCGCGCAACGTCTCAGGTCGGGTTCCCTTGCGACCCTGGTCGGCGGGCTCACTTGTCTGCTGACGATGGTTCAGCCGGCGTCGGTTTCCGTGACTGCCCAGGCGCAGGCGACCGCCTCGAAGTCGGCAACGACCACAAAGAATTACGCGCCTCCGCGCACGCCGTGGGGTCACCCGGATCTCCAGGGTATTTACACGAACAAAGACGAGTCCGGCATACCGATGGAAAAGCCGGACGGCCTGTCGGCGAAAGCGCCAGAAGCCTCCGACGACAGCGAGTTCGCCGAGATCGTGCGAGAGCGGAACAAGCAGATAGCCGAACGGGCTCCACTCGCGGGCGGCATCACGGGCGCGGGTCCCACACACTGGTATGAGAACTACGATGCGAAGAACAGCCGGCTTTGGCTGCTGGTCGATCCGCCCGGCGGCAAGATCCCTCCTGAGACAGAGGACTCAAAGCGACGAACGGCTGCGCGTAATGAGGCGCGTGCGAAGAGCACCCGGGGCCCAGCCGACTCGTGGGAGGATCGCAGTCTTTATGACCGCTGCATCACCCTCAGCGTGCCCGGCTCGATGACGCCCAAGATCTACGGCAACTCATACGAGATCGTGCAGACGCCAGACTCGGTGGCCATTCGCTACGAGATGATTCACGAAACTCGCATCGTCCCGCTCGACGGGCGCCCGACGCTCAGTCCGTCCATCCGGCAGTACATGGGCGACGCTCGTGGCCACTGGGAGGGAAACACTCTCGTTGTTGAAACAACCAACTTCCATCCGGCGGTGAACAACCGCAACGCGACGGAAAGCCTGCGCCTCATCGAACGGTTCACGCCCGTGTCTGCAAACAAGGTCGAGTGGTCTGTGACGTACGACGATTCGAAGACGTGGACGAAACCCTGGACCTGGGCGATGGACCTCACGAAGGATCCGAGCCAGGCGATCTTCGAGTACGGATGTCACGAAGGGAACTACGGGCTGCGAAATATTCTCAGCGCGGCAAGGGCAGAGGAGCAGGCAGGACAAGCGAAGTAAGCCCCTCCTGTTACAGCCCGAAGTGAAGACCGACGCCGAGGTACGAGATATCGTCCTGAAAGAACTGCCCGTAGGGCGAGGGGCCGTCATAGAACTCGACCATGAGCGTGATGAGCCGCGCGGGGTGCCCACCAGGGCTTGATCTCGCCACCTCCAGCCCGATTCTCGCGCTGATGGCGGGCGACCAGTCGTGGCGCTCCGTCGACTTGATGTCAACGCCGCCGACGAGTTGAGCGGAGCCCGCACGACCTGTGCGGAGCTCGACGCCTCCATGGAACAGTTTCGCCGCGACCGTCTCCGGCTCGCGGCGAAGCGTCCGTTCGCCTCCCGCATACACGCGCAGCAGGCCAATCTCCTGCGACAGCAGGAACTCGATCGATTCGAAAGAGAAGTTTTCCCGTTCGATGTCTTCCCCGCGCAAGAGGTACTCATCGCCCAGGTGCGAGCTTTGATGGTAGAGCCTTACCCGCGTGCTGAAACCACTTCGCCGGAATGTCAGCGGCACGCCGATGATGTAGTCGGCGTTGATGAGGTCGTTCGATTCGGCGCCGAGGTCGAACTGCGCGAAGATGCTTCCGATCACGTCGAGCTGCACACCCTCGCCCGGCGAGGGCCCACCCCAACGTACGAGACCGAAGCTGTCGCCAAGCCCCACCGAGCCGATATTCGTGCCCTTGCCTGATGGATCGTCCAGTGATCGGAACTGTACCGCGCAGGAAGCTGACGAACGACCGCGCTTCCTTCGGGTCGGCGAGCACCGGGCAGAAGATCTGATCCTGCGGAAAAAAGACAGCGCCTTTGGCCTCGTCCTCGTGCACGCCGGTCCCGCAGCGTGGTGGGTTGGTCGTTTGGGCTTCTCCGACTCGCGCGATCAAGATTATGGCGAGCGTCAATGCAATCGAAACGTAATGTCGAAGGTGCGCCCGCATGTCAGAGATCACGACCCTCCTCTGGCATCGAGCTCGTGCTCCAGGAACTGAGAGTCACTTCGTGATTTCTGCATCTTTGTCCCCATAAAGAGTCGCTAGACTTGTCTCTTCCGTCAGCGGCCGTGCTTGTGAGCTCGCCCGAGGCATTCTGCTGTCTGAATAGGATACGAGCGAAAGCACCGAGCCGTTGACGTCGAGCACCACGGGCGGATGACAAGCAAGTAGTTGACGCACGGCGCTCTCGGCTTCAGCTCGGGCATGCACATCAACGGCTCCCTTCAGCAGTCCCACCCTGAAGTAGAAGTCGTTGTCCACGTCTTCGGGCGTTCGGTGGTAGTCGTGGAGGATCCCATACGTTTGAGCAGATGCCCGGAGCTGGTCCAGCGTGGAGAGATAAAGACCAGGCTGTTCCACGATTTCTGCGGAGTTCTGCAGTGGCTCTTCCGTAAGACCGCGACGAATCGGCCAGCCCATCACCACCGCCTTGTCACCTTGAAGTGAGAAGGAACGAACATATGGTCGCGACGAGCGGCTGGTGAAAGGGTAGTCCCGATCGGCAAAGCCTGCGACTTGGACGGCGAAGGGCAAATGGCTCCCACCCAATAGGAAGTTGCGGAATCCCTTGACGTCCATTTCGACAGTCCGGTTTCGGTGTTTTTGAAAGTTCAGATTCTCCAGCGTCGGTCGATCGGGAACCGCTTCGAGCCCTACGATCGTCGCATGCACCTGATGAAGGTCATAGGCCTCGAAGACGCCGCCCAGCTTCGCGCGGAGGAGGCGCTGGCACGTCGTGACGATCTGAGCCAGTGCGGACGGTTTCTCTCCGTAGAAGGCGACCAACGCGGCCTGTCGTCTCATGGTCACAAGGCTTGAAGCACGGTCGTCTTACGTCGTCGACCGGTCGATCCACTTCTCGACCATCGGCGGTTCGTACGAGGCCAGCATGTCGAGAAGGGTGCCCGGAGAACTGGACACCGAGATCATCGGACTGGTACTCACGCCTGACGAAGCCTTCTTCGACGGAGTGCGCAACGACGGAGAGAAGACCATCGAAATAGCCTTGCACGTTGAGCAACCCGCACGGTTTCTGATGGAGCCCCAGTTGCCCCCATGTGAGGACCTCGAAGAATTCCTCGAACGTTCCCCAACCACCTGGGAGTGCGATGAAGCCGTCCGCGAGTTCGGCCATTAGCGCCTTTCGTTCATGCATGGACCCCACGACTCGAAGATCCGTCAGACCATCGTGAGCCACTTCTTTCGCAACGAGCGCCGCTGGAATAACACCCGTGACGTGCCCTCCTGCCGCGAGAGCAGCATTCGCCAGGGCCCCCATGAGTCCGACCCGTGCACCACCGTAAACCAAGTCCAACTCGCGCGCGGCAAGAGTACGGCCAAGCTCTTCAGCAACCGTTCGATAGCTCGCCAGACGACCCGAGCTCGACCCGGCGAACACGCAGATGCGTTTCATGTCGCGTTACTTATCGGACGCAGACGTAACCTATCCGTCCGGAGCTCGAGCTCACGGTGAGACTCGACTTGGCTGCGTCGGGAGCGCGCTCGAACCTTCAGCGCACATTCAAGTCGGCCGTCGCGAGGAACTTCGGCGGCCGCCGGTGCTTCGTCGCCTGCTCGTACGCATAGGCGAACTTGATGAGCAGCGCATCGCTCCACGCGCGGCCAATAAACGAGATCCCGACTGGGAGGCCGAACGCGTAGCCGGCCGGTACGGTGATTGTTGGATAGCCGGCGACTGCGGCCGGAGTCGTGCTCCCACCTACAAAGTGATCACCGTTGACGAGATCGGTCGGCCACGACGGGTTGACAGTCGGCGCGACGAGCGCATCCAGATGAAGCCTGTCCATCACCGCATCGATCCCTTCCTTCCGCGACAGCCGCGAATTCCTCTTGAGCGCGTCGCGATACGCCTTGTCGGTAAGCGGCCCCTTTCTTTGTGCTTGAAGCATCAGCTCCTGACCAAAGAACGGCATCTCACGAGAACGATTGGCCTCGTTGAACGCGATGACGTCCTCGAGAGAGTGGACCTTCGCCGACGGTCCTAACGCACCGAGATACGTATTGAGATCCGCTTTGAACTCGTACAGCAGCACCTCGAGCTCGCTCGCGTCGTACGTGCCAGCGTTCGGGATATCGGCCGGATCGACGATGACCGCCCCAAGCTCCTTCATCCGTCCGATCGCGGTATTGACGATCCTGTCGGTGACGTCGCTGTAGCCGAAGAATGTCTTGCGTGCCACACCGATGCGCGCACCGCGGATGCCGTTCGCATCCAGTGATGCGCGGTAATCCGCCAGCACTCGGGCGCGGCTCGTCGTCGCCTGATCCCGAGGATCGATGCCTGCAAGAGCAGCGAGGAGGATTGCGGCGTCTTCGACTGTCCGAGTCATCGGCCCCGCGGTGTCCTGGCTGTGTGCGATTGGTATGATGCCCGACCGGCTGACCAGCCCCACCGTCGGCTTGACGCCAACAAGCGCCGTCACGCTGGACGGACAGACAATCGATCCATCAGTCTCCGTGCCGACGCCCATGGCCGCCAGGTTCGCCGCGATCGCGGCCGCGACTCCTGAGCTCGATCCACATGGATTGCGATCGAGTGCGTACGGATTGCGTACCAGACCGCCGCGTCCGCTCCAGCCACTCGTCGAATGCGTCGAGCGAAAGTTCGCCCATTCACTCAGATTCGTCTTGCCAAGAATGACTGCGCCAGCAGCCCGCAGGCGCTCGACGATGAAGGCATCCCGCGCGGCGATAGAGCCTTCGAGCGCGAGCGACCCGGCGGAGGTCGACATGCGATCCGCTGTGTCAATGTTGTCTTTGAGCAGAACCGGGATGCCGTGAAGTGGGCCGCGCGCGCCTTTGGTCTTCCGCTCGGCGTCGAGTGCGTCGGCAATGGCAAGGGCGTCAGGGTTGAGCTCGATGATCGAGTTCAGCGACGGACCACGGCGATCGAGCGATTGAATACGAGAGAGGTACTGCTCGGCGATCCGTCGCGCTGTGCGACGACCCGATTCTTGATCCCGTATAAGATCCGCGGTCGTTGTTTCCTCGAGGTCGAATCCCTCGGACGCGGATTGGGCTGCAGACTCATGGCCGGGGCGGGAGGCGACATCGACTCGAAAGATGCCCGTCGTCACACAGCAGGCGAATAGAAGCAAGACTCCAGATGGGCGTAACGTCACGGCTCACTCAGCGATTTGACTCACCACGTCTGACGAAAGCAATGCCCGCGGCGGCCGCGGTGGCGATGAGGGCGGGCACAGCGGCGGCCCAGAAGACCTGGCGCATCGCAGTCCCCGGCGTCAGCAGTTGTCCCCCGAGGATGGGACCGACAATCGATCCGATACGGCCGATGCCGAGTGCCCATCCAACTCCCGTCGAGCGGATTCTCGTCGGATAGAAGTCGGCGCTGAGCGCGTGGGATGCATTCTGTCCGCCGATGATCCCCAGGCCCGCGCACGAGATCCCGATGGCCAGCAGCGGGATCGACGCGCCAGCATGTCCGACGAAGTAGACCGAGAGCGCAGCCCACAGGTAACACAATGCCAGGATGGAGAACGAGAAATGTCGATCGAGCACCTGGCCCAGAATCAGTGCGCCGCCAATCCCGCCGATTTGAAACAGCGAGGTCAACCGAATGGCCGTGCCCACCGGGATGCCCGCGTCACTAATGACGGTCGGCAGCCAGCTGTTCAAGAAGTAGAGATTCAGGAGGTTCATGAAGTACACGACCCAAATCAGCGTGGTCGGTATGGCGCGTCCCTGTGTGAAGAGCTGCGTCACGACGGACGCGCCTCCGGATTGATGCTCGTCCGCACCGGCCGACAGCGTGGGCGGAATGACGGCCTCGGGTGCGATGCGCGCCAGATAGCCCCGCACCCGCTCTTCTCGCCCCCCTCTGACGAGTAAGAACCGGATGGAATCCGGCAGCACAACGACCGCTACGACCGCGATCAGGATGGGAACCACGCCTCCGACCACGAACACGGACTGCCAACCAAAGCGCGGAATGAGGGCGGCTGCAACGAACCCCCCGACCGCGGCACCCAGCGAGAACCCGCAGATCATCGTGGTGACGGCCGTTCCTCGGCGCCGGCGCGGCATGTACTCGGAAGTCAACGCGATCGCGTTCGGCATTGCGCCGCCCATCCCGAGCCCGGTCAGCACGCGGAAGATCATCAGCGACTCAACTGACTGAGCGGTTGCCGTGAAGAGCGAGCCCACGCCGAAGACGAGCGCCGAGGCCACCAGCACCGGCTTGCGGCCCACGCGGTCGGCCAACGGGCCGCTGACCAGCGCGCCAATCATCATTCCGACGAGTCCGCTCGCGATTACCGAGCCGAGCACGCTTCGCGGGATCTGCAGCGCCGCCGTCAATGCGGGCGCTACGAATCCCATCGCCTGCGCGTCGAACCCATCGACGAACACGAGGAGCGCACACATGACCGCGACCAATAGCTGGTAGCGGCTCACAGGGTGCTGGTCGATGAATTCGCGAATGTCGAGAACCGTGGGTGAGGTCACGCTGTGTTCCGAAGTCCCGTGCGCAGACTATACCCCGCGACCTCGGTTCTGGACGCGAACCTGCCGCGCGCTACTTTGCCAGGGGGTCCGGCCGCAGTTGGAAATGTGCGGCAAGCGGTTTGGAGCCCTTGCCGCCCTCGATGAGCCACGGTGTTCGATCGCCGTTCGCAGCCCACAACCCGCGCCCCTTCCAACCGACTTTCGGGTCGTCGATGCGGCCATCAAAGCCCTTGGCGTAGAAGCCGATCGGATAGGGCACACGCAACACGATCATCCGGCCGTCCTTGAGCGCGATCAGGCCGTCGTTGAGATTACCTGTCGACATCGGCACGTTCTCACCCAATCCGAACGTGTTGTGCTGGTCGACCCACGTGTAATAGCTCGACTCGGCGCTGTTTTCGCCGATGCCTTTGAAGCCTGGGCCGGGGTACTGGTGAAACGTCCAGCCCTCCCGACAATGATCGCCGGTGGCCTTCGGTCCGTTGAGCGGACCCTTGCACTTTCGCCGATCGAAGCTGCCAAGATGTCCGCTCGCCAGCGACACCCACACGACACCGTTCTTGTCGATGTCGCCACCGCGGACGCCAAAGCCCGGCATGGGCACGTTGTAGACCTCCGCCAGGGCGGTGCTCGGCGGATTCGAGCCGGGAACGAGCCGGACGACTGCGCCGGGGTTTGCGCGGTACGAGCCCCACACTGAACCGTCAACTGGGCTCGGCATGACGGCGTAAAACCCAGCCTCCACGCGCTTGTCCTTCGTGGGGTCCACCGGCTGATCGGGCTCGACGTAGTCGTCTCGCTTGCCGTTGCCATTCGTGTCGAGCACGAGCGCCGTCCAACCCTGCGACTTCGCGGCGTCGCCGGTCGCATCGAACATCTTGGTGTTGAGCCATCCCACCACCGGCCCGCCGCCGCTCGTCCACAGCGTGTCATTCGCGTCGTAGCCGAATTGTGGATGGTGTGTGCCGTAACACGTATCGACAAACGTGTACTTCAACGTCTTCGGGTCGAATACCGCGAGATGGCGGTTCGATCGATCGAGCGGGAAGAGTCTCGCTGAGGGGTGGTCCGAGCCTTTCTTGCAGAAGTCGGGATTGTCCGCGCCTCGCACCGACGCTGCCAACCACACCCTGCCAGTCTTGTCGAACATCGAGTTGTGGTTATTGACCCTCGTATCCCAAATCCTCTCGCCGCCCCAATAAGCCGACGGCTGCAGCGGATCGAGCGCCGCGGCGTGGCCTGGCCCCAGGCTGAGCGGCATATTCGGCTCGCGGACGGGAGCCCGGAACGTTGTCGTCGTGTTCTTCACCGGGTCCAGGATCGGGAGCACGTCAGAGCTGTACTCGGGCGACCCTACCAGCGGACCGTACGCATTGACGGTTGGATTACGACGGTCGCTCGAGATCAGGTCGTGCAAATACTGCTTCTCATTCATCCAGTCGCGGAGCGTGACGACGATGTTTCGCTCGATCCCTTGCGGCCGGGCAGGCTTGGCGTGCGGCAACTCGCCCTTGGCGATGCGGCCGGTCCACTCCGCGAGGTATTTGAACGACAGGCTGCCGAGGCCGCTCAACTGGCCGATCATCTGCTGACCGGCCTGTCCCGACTGCACGCGACGCATCCAGGCTTGCTCCAGCGAATCTGTTGCGAAGGCCGAAGGAATGGTGCGAGTGGCAAGCTGGCCCAGCTGATGACATCCGATGCAGCCGTTGTTCTTCATCTGGTTCAGCCAGTCCGTCTGAGTAAGCTTGGCGGGTATGGTGCTCTTGCCCCCGAACTGATCCGCGCTCGGGATCTGGAGCATCGAGTACCAATAGATCGCCGGATAGTAGTGCGCAGCCGCAGCGTCATTTGGTGCAAGAGTGGCCGCGATGTTCACGAGCCTCCCAGGCGCGGTCGTGATCTTGGGGCTGTCGACAAGCCCATAGCCGCGGGCCCACACGCTGTAGCTCGCTTTGGGCAAATCCGGCACGACATAACGCCCGCGGTCGTCGGTCACGACGCTCTTGATGTACCTCACCGGTAGATCTCGCGTCTCCGCGATCACCCACACACCCGCCTCCGGGCCCTTGGGGCCCGTCACGACGCCGCCGATGTCGTCGCTGTCGATCGCAACCGCTTGGTCGGTTCGTTGTTGAGCATGTGCGGCGACCAAGACCCACGACAGTACCGATTCCGAGGCTTGCCACTCGAAGCAGGAATCTTGGCTTTCGGCTCAGCGTCATGGCGGGCTCCTCGGTCTGCTTCTTCTTACTTCGCGGGTTCGGCGGGGGATGCGCTCGCGGCAGGTGGGGGAGCGCCCGTGCCGAGTGTCGTGCCGTTCGCAAGCACGACGCTTCGAATACGACCGACCGGCGCCCCGCTCTTGACCGCTTGCATGGTCACCGTGACCTCGTCACCTGGTTTGAACGACGTGCGGGCCCATCCGCGCTTGGTCATGTCGGTCGGGTTCTGTGTTTCGACCGCCCAGTTTCTGACTGTCCCGGTGTCGTCTTTGGCATCGAACTTCAGGAAGCAGTGAGGATTTGCCCAGATCCATTCCGTCACGGTCCCCTTGAGCGTCACTTCCTTGGTCGTGTCAAAGCTCGCGGATCCGTGGTGTGCGAGCAGGGGAATCGATACGCCCAAACAGCCGAGAGCTACGAAGACGACGCCGAAGAACCTGTCTTTCATGGAACCTCTTCTCGCCGAGAATTCTATACTTCTTCTCAATATCTCTGCTCCGCTGCGATCCCTGCGGTGATCTGTCTCTGCGTTGTCTGCTCCCTCTTAGCTGGCGCGAACCTCAACCTTCGTCGTCGGAAATCCTTCTCAGCGCCCTCCGCTTCCTCTAGCGGACGGCGCCGGCCTCGCAAATCTCGTGGCGTCGATCGCAACGTTAGGCTGCACGGTGTTGAGCTCGTACTGGGACCGTCCGCCCAACCAGCTCACCGTCCACTTGAAAGGCACCTTCACGCCGGCAACGTCGCGATAGTCCGAGTAGTCGATTTGCGTGACCAGACGCCCGACCGGCGACTCGGAGAAGCGCACCAGACGGGTGAGCAGGCCTGACTGGATGTCGAAGCACAACGTCGCGGTCGCTCCTCCGACGGTATTGCCCTGAACCGGCTGTACCTCGCGGTCGCCGAGGATCATCGTCGGGCCCACGCGCCACTTGGTGAGCGCCTGCTTGATGCGGGCCGGAAACAGCAACTCCACTTCCAGCTTGAGTCCATCGAGCTCCTGTCCGGTCAGCGCGAGCAGCGGCACGGGCCTGTCGGTCTCGGGCGCCGCGATCCACCCGTTCCGGCCGTCGTAGGTGTACGTCGTGTCCCCAGCAGGGGCATGGACGATCGTGGTGCGCTGACCCTGAGCGCGCGCGAACATTTCTAGGGGGCTCTTGTCTGCGTCGTCGAAGCCCAAGTACGTCCCCTTAGCGACGAAGCTGGTGAGGCCAGCCACGCGCTGCGCGCCGCCGATCGCCTGGACGTATTTGTCGAGCACTGATTCGGCGGAAGGTTGTCCGGGAGCTTGCGCGAAGGGCTCGCCAGGCTCGTCTGGAGGCGGCGTGCCGTAGAGCAAGGCGATGCTTGGCATCACATTGGGACGCGTGCTGCCGCGGTGGCACGTGTTGCAAGTCACCACCTGCCGTCCGCCGAAGTTACCCTTGTTGATCCCGGCCACCATCTGCACCATCCGGCGCGCGGTTCGCTTGAGATCGTTGTCGTCCGCGTATCGTGCCCAGCTCCCTCCGCTCTCGTCCACGTGGCAATCGGTGCAGTTCATCCCCAGTGCGGCCGAAAAAAACCCCATCGTTCCCATGAACTCATCAACCGGGATGCCTTTGAGCACCTGAATGTTCTTGAAGACTTCTTCCGCCATTGGCGGACGTGGTTCCTGTGCCGCCTGACCGCCCACGAGCGTCACGCAGAGCAGCCACACCGCTGCAGTGGACGAGAGAATCGTTCTGGTGTTCACGCTTGAACTTGAACCGAACCTGAACACGAACCTAGAACTGAGAACTCAGAAGTTCGAACGGTCCCTACTTCCAACTCTCCATCGCTTTGCGCTGCAATGATTCGGGACCGAGCTCGGCGAGCTCGATGCGAAGGCCGTTCAGGTCGGTGACGTTCGCGAGAATCGCTTTCGAGAATGCGCTCGGGCCGGTCGGGTCGGTCGCCGTCGCACCGCGCTGGCGGAACATTTCAACGGCTGCCTTCATGTTCTCCACGTGCAGCCCGAAGTGGTTGACGCCCGCGGGCCGCTGCGCGTTGGCCTGCTGCAGCTCGAGGAACGTGTTGTGGCTGATCTGAAGATAGATCGCCGTCGGCTGCCCCTGATCGTTCGAGTTGCGGAACGCCTCACGGAATCCCATCTTCTGCGTGTAGAACGCTGCTGCCTCCGGGATGTTCGGCACGCTGATCCCGACGTGGTTCAGGCCGACGACTTGGTTCTGGGCGACCGTGGTCTGCACAACCAACGCTCCCACCGCGACTCCTGCGACGAATAAGACGAGTGCGCGCATGACGCGCTCCTTTCTTTGGCCGGTCCGAAGGACCGGCCATACTCTCACGCGAACGCTGTTACGGCATACGCTCGAGATATGTGTAATACGTGCTCGTTCCCACGATGTGACCATCGATCGCCTTCATGACGTCTGCGCGCGTGGCAGTTGACGGAAGCATCAGCATCTGGTCGAGCGCGTACAGCTTGAATTGATAGTGAAGTGGGCCGACGCCCGCCGGAGCACACGGGGGGCGGTACCCGACGATGTTGCGGCCGCCGGCGACCTGGCGGCTTCCGTCCGGGAGCTCGGCCCCGACCGGAACGCCCTGTGGAAGCTCGGTCGCGGTCGCCGGGATGTTCCAGCGGACCCAGAACATCTCTTCAGTGATTCCTTTGGCGGGATGATTGTCGGGGCCGTTCATCATGAGCGTGAAGCTCATCGTTTCTTTCGGTACGTTGGCCCAACGTAAGGGCGGTGACACAGCCTTGCCGCCTTCTGCGTAGCATGTGAACTGCAGCGGGATCATCGCCCCGTCAGTGAAGCCGGCGCTCGTAAGTCTGAGTCTGGGCCCCTCGGGCGGGCGTGCTCCCTGTGGCGCCTGCGCAGCCGAAACCGAACTACCGAGCGCAAACACGAGGACCAGCCATCGCGCAGTCATATGCGTCCCTCCTGAAAACCTATCGTGTCGAAGTCGATGTCGCGGCAGCCTCGTAGACGGTCTTTCCACCCACAATCGTCGTCACGACCTTGATGTCCTTGATCTGATCCGCCGGCACCGTCAGATAGTCGCGATCGATCACCACGAGGTCCGCGAGCTTGCCTGGTTGGATCGAGCCGAGGTCGTTCTCGCGGAAAATGAAGTAGGCGTTTTTTCGCGTGTGCCCGATCAAGGCGTCTTCACGGCTGATTGGTTCGCGGTTGACGACCAGGCCTCCGACCATCTTGCCGGTTACCGCCCACCAGAGCGTCGTGAACGGACGATACTGATTGACCTCGAACGCATCCGTACCGAACCCCCACTGAATGCCGCTGTCCTGAATCGTCTTGAGCGGCGGCTCGTGGTATGACCGATCGCCGTGGACCCTGTTGAAGATTGCTCCCATGATGGTCGCCCTGGGGTGCACCCCGATGGACATCCCCAGGTTCTTCATGCGCTCGATCTGGGAAGGGGTGACCTGTTCCATGTGCATGAACGCCCATCGCAGATGCCTGATGGGGTATGTCCTTGTTGATCATCTCGACCTGCTGAAGCTCTCCCTCGATGGTCGGCTCGAGCGTCGAATGGATGATGATCGGGAGTCCAGCTTTGGCGACCTCCCGGGCGATCCGCGCCCCACTGCGCGAAGTCGGCCGGCGTCGACGTCGGCTTGACGTCGGTCATCGTGTCGTTGAGGTTGTAGAGCCGTTCTCCCCAGTAGACGTCGTCGATCCAGTTGTCGCCCTGGTAGAACCTGAGCTGAGGGATCAGCGGCAGCAGCTTGTCCACCTGTTCGGGCGTGCTGGCGTTTCCAGCCGTCCGCAGACAGAAGAAGCGCATCTTGCCTCTTCCCTCGTTCGCCCACTGCCGGTAGATTTCCCTGTACTGACAGCCGCCGCCAGACGATGTCAGCCCGGCCGCGTTGAGATCGCGGAGCATCGCCATGCTACTGGACTCGAAGATCTCCTTCGGCACCTTCGTGAGATGGCCCGACACTCGTCCCGCGCCGGCGGCGTCAATCACGCCCGTGGCCCTTCCGCTGGCGTCGCGCCCGATCCACCGCTCGGTCATCTTTTCGAGCCCGAGGGCTTCAATGGCGCGGCTGTTGAGATACGTGCAGCATCTCGTGAACTGCAGCAGTACCGGATTATCAGGTGCGACCTGATCTAGTTCCTCGCGCGTGAAGGGCCGCCGGTCGTCGGCGAATTGGTCTGGAGACCAGCCGCCAAGCGTGAAGATCCACTTGTCCTGACCGGGACCGAGCACCTTTGCGCGCGCGCGCATCATCTCGATTGCACGCTTCCGCGAGTCGACGCCGTCGAGGCGATGCTCGTTCTGCCAGTACGCGCCCTCCTCCATGAAGTGCGCGTGGTTGTCGATGAAGCCAGGGACGACCGAGCGTCCGCGGAGGTCGATCCGCCGCGTGTTGGACGCGGCAAGGCGCGTGATCTCCTGGTTCGTTCCAACCGCCACGAATGCGCTCTCCGCGCACAGCGACCGCCTCTGCAATGCTGAACCGGTCGTCGACGGTGATGATCTTGCCGTTGGTGAGGATGAGGTCAGGAGCTGAGGTCGTCGCGGGACCTGCCGCGCCGGAGCCTTGTGCGGAGGCGGGCTGTTGCGCACGAATTACTGAAGCGCCGGCGATCGCCACCACCACTCCAACCGCCGCCGCGATGTTTCGAGTATGCCGTGGCATCTGCTTCTCCCTAGAGACGAGAGAAAATGGAGGTTACGGAGGCAACGGAGGCAACGGGTTCACACGGAGGAACGGAGCAACGGGGGCAAACGGACACGCCGACCGGCGTTACCGGCGTGGCGTTCTTGAGGCTCCCGGCTCTCCGTTCGTCTCCGTGCCTCCGTTGCTCCGTGTGAATCCGTTCCCTCCGCCCCCTCCGCTTACTCAGCGCGTCGACGTGGTCGCCGCCGCGTCGTACACGATTCTCCCGCCCACCATCGTCATCACCGACGTGATGTCCTTGATCTGATCGGCCGGGACCGTGAGGTAATCACGATCGGTCACGACCAGGTCGGCGAACCGGCCGCTCTGAATCGACCCCAGATCGTTCTCGCGGAAGAACAGGTACGCATTGCTCCGGGTGTGCGCGATGAGGGCGGCTTCGCGGCTGATGGTGTGCGTGTTCACTACGGTGCCGCCTACCATCTTGCCGGTCACCGCGAAGTACAGCATCTGGAACGGGCGGAACTGATTGACCTCGAAGGCGTCGGTGCCGAACCCCCACATGATGCCGCTGTCCTGGATCTCCCGCATCGGCGGCATGGCGAAGCCCTTGTCACCCTGGATCCGATGGAGCAGCCCGCCGGACACGATCGGTCGGATGTTGAGGGCGATGAACATATTGAGCTTCTTCATGCGCTCGATTTGCGGCGGGGTCACACCTTCCATATGCATGAACGACCACCGGAGCGGCCGCAGGTCGACCTCCTTGCTGATCTTCTCGAGCTGCGTGAGCTGCTCGCCGATGGCAATCTCCGTCACGGTGTGGAGTTGCGCGGGGATGCCAGCTTTCGCGACCGCGAGCGCAAACCGGCCCCATGCGTCCCACACCTCTGGCGCGGCGATTGGCTCGGGGCCGGGTGCGATGACGTCTCCGCCGCCGCCGCCGGGGAACCGCTCGCCATAGTTCGCGTTGTCCATCCACTCATCGCCGTCGTGATACCGCAGCGTGGGAAGCTGCGCGATCATCTTCTCCTGGGCACCGGCGCCGCGTCCCCCGCCGGTCGCCGTGCGCTGGCAGAAGAACCGCATGCTGGCCGTTCCCTCCCGCTGAAACTTCCGGTACAGGTCGTCCCACAGGCACTGTCCGGCTGACGCCGTGAGTCCCGCCTTGGCGAGATCCCTGAGCATGACCTTCTGGCTGGCCTCGATGACATCCATCGGCAGGTTGGCCTTTCCTCCGTTCGGCGCGTCGAGGAACTTGGCCTCATCAAAGAGCACATTGCGGCCCGCGACGCCCGTGACGCCGGTTGCCCGGCCGCTGGCGTCGCGCATGATCCACGGCTCCTTGCGCTTCTCGAGCCCGAGAACCTCGATCGCTTTGCTATTGAGGTACTGCGCGGACCGTGTGAACTGGAGGAACACCGGGTTGTCTGGCGACACCTGGTCGAGTTCCGCGCGGGTGAACTCCTTCTTGTTGTCGGTGAACTGATCGGGTGACCAGCCGCCGAGGTTGAACACCCACTTGCCGGGCCCGGCGGCCTTGGCCTTGGCGCGAATCATGTCGAGCGCCTGCTTGCGTGAGTCGACCCCGTCAAACCGGAGTTCCAGAGTCCAGTACGCGCCCTCTTCCTGGAAGTGCGCGTGGTTGTCGATCATCCCCGGAACCACGGAGCGACCTCGTAGGTCGATGCGCCGCGTATTGGCCCCCGCAAGACGTGTGATGTCCTGATTCGTTCCGACCGCCACGATTCGATCCCCGCGTACCGCTACCGCCTGCGCGATGCTGAAGCGATCATCGACCGTGATGATCTTCCCGTTGAACAAGACGACATCCGGGGCCGCAGTCGCCGCGCCGGGGCCTTGAGCGGAGGCAGGTCGTTGGGCAAGCGGGATCGACGCTACTGCGACGGCCAGCAGGATGCCAAGGCCCGCGCTCTTCCAAATCCGTGTCATATCAGCCTCCGAGGTCAGCGCGGTTCGTCCGCGCGGCAGGGTGTTGGGTCCCAGCCCGAACGATCCGGAATCTTCTTGAAAGGAACGGTCGTCGCGTACGGCTGGGTCAGGTACTGCGGATCAGTGAGGATCGAAGTCACGACGAGCCAGTTGTCGCCGTTTGGCTCGGTGAAATTGTCAAAGTACTCTTCCAGCGTCGCGTTCGCGCTGTAGGGCACGCCGTTCTTCCGTAGGTACCCAGCCCGCAAGTTCGTTGTCCTGACACGCAGCTGGCCGGTACCCTTTGGCGGTACGCCGCGCCCGCGCCCACTGAGTCCCTCCCAAGCGGCCACGGAGGATCCCTGCCAGTCGGGAGCCTGTGCGGCCGGTGCGGCGGCGCCGCCAAACCGGAAGAGGCGCGTTTGCGTCCCAGAGTCGATATCGACCTGCAGCGTGTTGTCATCGACCCAGTGGATGTAGAGGCGTCCCGGAACTCTCATGATGGCGGGCGCCCCATAACCCTTGCACTGGTCGGCTTCGGCCTTGTCTTTCGCAATGTCCCACGCATCAGCAATCTTTCGGGCCTCTGCATTGAGGGGCAGCATGCTGTAGTCGCGCTTCGGTGGCACCGTCATGCGCAAGTGCCAGTATTCGGTGACGACAGAAACCCAGTAGCCCGCGATGTCCTTTGGTGCAGACGCGCGCGCGGTCGGCGGCGGTCCGGCTGGGCCGGCACCGCGCCCGCGACCCTGTCCTTGCGCGCTGGCGTCATGCACCGCAGCGAAAACGATGAGCAGCGCGAGTGCCAGGCGAATCGATGATCGGATGAACGATGAGCGAATGATCAGTTGGTTCATTGTTTCAATCAATCATCCCATCATCGTTCATACGGTCATCGATACAGCAGGTGCTATTTGCTGAGGCTTCGATACGCTGCTTCCACAAACATGTCAGTGGTCCACGGCCCCGTGGTGCTGCCATAGCGAGCGTCGTAGTCGCGAGTGGGCCTAGCCGCCTTTACCTGATTGAGCGTCATCCCCTTGCGGATCATGTCTTGGATCCGATCGCGAATGATGTAGGTCATATCGCGGTAGTAGGCGACCTCCGCGTGATCCGCGATGCGGCCCCGCGCCGGGATGACGAGTGTCCCACCGGCGGCGTGCTGCGCGGGGACAGTGATGTCAATCACGCGGTTGAGACTATCCACGATGCCCTGAAGGCTGCCGCCGGCTTTGATGTCGATCATGGGATAGCGGACCAGGTCGAGGAGATCTCCCGCGCTGATCACATCCGACTTCCTGAAGAGAACGATGCTGTTGCCGTCCGTGTTGGACGGCTGATGCATGATGACGACGGGCTCATCGTTGAAGTAGAAGCGTTTCTGCGGCGTGTCGTAAGTGTTGTCGGGCCATGCCGCCGGCGGTGTCGGAGAGGCTTCTCCCGTCGGCGCGGACATGCGGTTTAGTACGGTGAGATACGAGACTACCGACGCTCTCTTGTAGCTGATGCCGCCCATGGGGCCAGCCGTATAGTTGGCCTCTCGCAGGGGAACCATCTCGCCCTTCGCCGCCAGCGTGGCATTTCCCCCGGTATGGTCCGAATGCTCCGTCGTGTTGATGACGTACCGAAGTGGCTTGCGAGAGATCGACTGAATGGCCGTCCACACCTTCTCGCTCATCGCGGCGGTCCCGGTGTCGACCAGAAGGATTCCTTCGTTGCCAGCCTGAACGGTGATATTGGCGCCAGCCCCGACGATCATGGACACGTTGCCGTGCACGGGCACGATCTCGACCTCGCCTGGAGCGGGCTCGCTCAATCGCGGTGGCCAGGGCTGCTGTGCCGTACGCGCCTGACCGCCCTGCGTATAGACACGCTCGCCCGACCCCAACACCCAGAGTGCTACTACGACCGCTGCCCACATCAGCATCAATCCGTATGACGGCGGGAAATAACGACGGGATTGATTCATGGGTTACGCCTCGGGCCCTCGGTGGCTGTGGGCCGGGGAAACGCTTTCATCTTGGCGATGTATTCGGGATACATCGTCTCCGACCCACCGAGTCTCGGCTCGTACGGTGTTCCGAACCGATCCGTGAGCTTTGGATTCAAGCCCGGCAAGAGGCTCTGCCCGGGCAGGAAGTGCTTGACCGTGCCTCGTGGGACGGCGACCTCAGTGGCCTCTTCGCACGGATAGGGAGCCACGACGAGTGCGGGATCGTTGACCCACATCATCGTGGTCCGAATGTACGGCTCCGCCATGAGCACGGGGTCGTACGCGATCGATGTCATTTGCAGGAAGTCGCCGATACGCCTGATGCGCGTGCGGACGACCGTCTTGTCACTGCGCATGAGCCCCGAGCGCCGGATGTAGGCTTCTTTGAGATGGGTTGTGGTGGTGACAAGTACGTCGCCCTCCCACTCTCCAGTCGTGAACCCGCTCCACGTATGGACCGCGTGGGCGGGCGGGTGCGGGCGCCCGTCCATCCAGATCGTCGTTTCCTGTTCCTGCTGATTGAGGTGGCCGTGGTAGGCGATAGTCCGCTGGGTCGCCTGGTCCCAATCCGACCAGAGGCGCATCTGGGAGAGCGGCCCTTCCAAGGAGTAGTCCCACGCATGCGGCCGGCAGGCCCATTCTGCGATGTCGAAGTCGTCTGGTGACCAGCTCTCGGCTCTCCAGCGGCCTGTCGCGCTGATGGGAACGCCAGCATAGTCACCGATCATCCCACTCCCATCCTGGTTGCGGGGGAGGGGACGCCACAGGCCCGTGAGGTCCACCTGAGCGAGTGCTGCGTGACCCGAAATCGAGACCAGCAGCAGCAGGAGCAGCAGCCGTAGACCGATTCGCCCTCGGTACATATCGCTCGCTCCTCTATATCCTTTTAGTTGACCTAGTTGACGTTCGTTCCCGTTGATTGATTCGAGGTGCGGATCTTACACCACTCATGCCCGTCAATCATTTGCCCCGGCAGCGACGGAATTCTATCCCGACGCCGTCCCCGCGTGGTGTTTTTGTCGAGGGGACCCACGCCACCCGTCGAGACTCCAGGCCCCTGGGCCGGCCGCCCACATGAACAGGAACAGGTAGCAGAAGAGAATCGAGGCCTCCATCCCGGGTTGCTGAAAGCTGAGCCAGAAACCCCGTGGTGCCCAACTTCTGAAGTAGGCCACCGCCATCTCCCCCGACAGTATGAAGGCAGTCGGACGCGTGAAGAGCCCGAGGATGATCAGAGGCGCGCCGATGCTTTCGAGCAGCCCTGCGAAGCCCCGAATCGTGGTGATGTCGCGGTCGATCCGTCCGCCTCCCACGCCAAAGAACTTCTCGACACCGTGCATGATGAACAGGCACCCTGCGGCGATGCGCAGGATGCCAAGGGCATACGGTGCCCACGTGGTGTCCGCGGCTGCTTCGCCTCGCGGATTACGTAGCCTGTCCACACTCCACGCGCCTCCGCCGGCCGCAGCCAGATAGAGGAAGAAGAAGCAATTAAGCAGGATGGGGTCGCCACCATTGCGGTGCGTGAAGACGCCTCGCTGCAATGGACCCACGAAGAAGACAACGAAATACATCGCCGCGAGCGCGAGGCACACGGGCCGCGTCAACAAGCCCAGCATGATCAAAATACCGGCCGGGAGTGCAGACAGTTCGACGAGGCCTTCGAAGGACATTCGCGAGGCATCACTCGGCTCTGGAAACGCAAAGACTTGCTCCATACCGTGCCGCAGAAGCAAGAAGCCGAAGATGATTCGGGCGAGGCTCTGCAGCTGGAGTGTCAACTTCACCGGGATGGGAGTGGAGTCGGCGGACACTATTTGCCCATGATCTTCTTGTACTCCTGGGCTTCGGTCGCCGAACAGATCATCTCCATCAGGTCGGTGTTGGAGGGAACGAGTTTCAACGGAAGCTTGTTGCGGGCTATCCAGGGTTTTGTGTACGCGGTCGGGTCGGTAATGGTGACAGTGAGCTCCACCGTGCCCATGTTGACGCGATGGTATCGCTCCTCCACACGCATGTCATTGCTGTGGGGACTTCCGGCGTTGTCGAGCCAGGTTTTCTCATCCGTCCCGATCGTGTCGACGACGAAGGTGTAGTCGTCTTCCCACCGGCCAACGGAGTATCCGTACCACCTCGGGTCCGGATCCTTTGGCAGTTCACGGCCGTCGGTCCAGATGGTGCGGAATCTCTTCTCGAACATGTACAACATCAGCACCTGGTTTGGTGTTTGAACGACCTGAACGGGCCGCAACTCGAACAGCAACAGACGCGGGAATCCTGCCGGATCGCACATCGTCGAGAGTGGGTCGTTGATCTCCCCGATCTGAGCGGCGCGTGGCCCGTCTCCCGGCTTGTGGGTGCCGACTTTTTTCTCACCCCACGCGGTCAGCGGCGACGTTGGCGATCCGCGAGGTGCGATTCCCGCGCCACCTGCGTCCCAGATTCCCGTGAGGTCACGCCGTGGTGCCGGTCCCGTTGGCGACGGCGGATCGCCCGGCGCCAGTCCAGGGCTATTCCACACTTGAGCGAGCGTCGCAGGGGCCACTATCAAGGCTGCGACCAGGACTACGGTCGAAACGGTCAACTCCCTCGGCATGTCGGAAACCTCGGCAAACCAGGAGACACGAAACGGACCACCTCGCGATGTGGGACTGTCCGGTGAGTGATTGAGCTGCCACAAGATAGGGAACCGAGTCCCACTCTGTCAACGGGGCGAAGTGTAATATCAGCGTGCCCAACGGAGCCCTAGACTTCACTGGTCGAACCATCTAGACTAGCGCCCAATTCACAACCTGTGGCGGGGGACGGGGATGGCCACCGCGGACTCTTGATGGCGAGGAGGCTTCCATGAATCGGGTTTTCCGAACGCTGCTCAGCTTACTGCTCCTTCTACTACTAGCCGCCACGAATGGGTGGGCGCAAGTCACTGCGCAAATCAACGGCACTGTTGTGGATTCGAGCGGCGGCGTCCTTCCGGGCGCCACTGTCACGGCCATCAACTCCGACACCGGCTTTCGACGGGAAGTCGTCAGCAACGAGGCGGGTGCGTACACGTTGTCGAACCTGCCGATCGGGCCGTATCGCATCGAAGTGGCGCTGTCCGGCTTCCGTGGTTATACGCGGACCGGAATCGTGCTTCAGGTCAATAGCAACCCTGTGATTCCGGTGACACTGGAGCTTGGCGACCTTGCGGAGACGGTGTCCGTCGAAGCGTCCACCCCTCTGGTCGAAACCCGTAACCCGTCTATCGGGGCAGTCATCGACAATGAGGCCGTCGAAGCGCTGCCGCTCGAAGGCCGCAACGTGGCTGCCCTCGTCACCTTGGCCGGCGCGGCGATTGATACCGGGAACCCGTCGAGCCGGAGCCTCACCACGAGCCGCGGCATCGCCATCGCCGGCGGCCAGCAGTTCGGCGTCGCGTATCTGCTGGACGGTGCGCTGCACAACAACGTGTACGACGGCGTGAACCTCCCGCTGCCGTTCCCCGACGCGATGCAGGAATTCCGCGTGGAAACCAGCTCGCAGAACGCGCAGAACGGCTACAAGGCAGGGGGCACAGTCGGCGTCGCTACCAAGGCGGGGACCAACCTCTTTCACGGTGACGTGTTCGAGTTCGGCCGGCATCACAAGTTCAACGCGACGAGCCCATTTGCTGCAATCAACCGAGCGACCGGCGAGCGCAGTGATGACGGGCTCGTGCGGAACCAGTTCGGCGGCGTGCTGGGTGGGCCGCTCGTGAGAGACCGGATCTTCTTCTTCGGCGCTTATCAGGGAACCCGCGCCACCCAGACACCAGCCGACATCATCACCTTCATCCCGACGCCGGCGATGATGGCGGGCGACTTCTCGACCGTCGCCTCCGCCCAGTGCCGCGCTCAGGGCAACCTGACGCTTCCTGCAGCCCTCGGGTTCACGAACAACCGAATCAATCCGGCGCTGTTCAGCCCGGCAGCGGTGAAGATCGCGAACATGCTGCCCACAACGAGCGATCCGTGCGGGCAGATCGCGTATTCGCGGACGACGAAGCCTAGGGAACACCAGTCGATCGGCAGACTCGACTGGCAGCTCACGCAGAACCACTCGCTGTTCGGACGCTACATGCTCTCGACCACCTTCTGGGAACCGGCGTTCCTGAACTCGGGTGGCAACATCCTGGCGGCCACGCTCGGCGGACGTGACAACTCGCAGCACTCCCTGGTTATTGGCGACTCGATGGTGTTGAGCAACACCGTCGTCAACAATATCCGGGTGTCCGTCAACCGGACGAGTGTGGTTCGGACCCACGCCGACCTCTTCGGTCCCGAAGATGTTGGCATCAATATGTTCAGCTACATTCCGAATTACATGAACATCACGACCACCGGTGCCTTCTCCATCAATACTGGAACGGAAACGTTCTCGTTCTACAAACCGAACACGTACGGCATCTCCGACGACCTCACGATCGTTCGTGGGAACCACCAGTACGGATTCGGGGGGGCGGTGTCGCTTTCGAGTTGGAACACGGAATCAAACGTCCGCTCGATGGGCCCGATCTCGTTCAATGGTAGCGTGACGGGGCTGCCGCTCGGCGATTTTATGTTGGGGCGCATATTCGAATACCGTCAGTCGACGCCATTCAGGCAAGACATCACTCAGCCATACTATGCGGTCTATGGGCAAGACACCTGGCGCGTCTCCCCGAACATCACGCTGAACTACGGTGTGCGTTGGGAGCCGTGGTTCCCGCAGAACAGCCAGGACGAAGCGTTCTATAGCTTCGACATCGACCGGTTGCGAGCGGGCACTCGCAGCAAGGTGTACCCAGGCGCGCCTCCCGGTCTCTACTATCCCGGCGACGAAGGATTCCCGGGCACGACCGGCATGAAGACGGTGTGGTCGAACGTGGCGCCGCGCGTGGGCGTCGCGTGGGATCCGAGAGCCGATGGACGAACATCGTTGCGGGCGGGGTATGGCATGACCGGCGACTTCGTGACCGGCCAGTTCTTCTTCGATTCGCGCTCGGCGCCTCCCTTCGGTCTGGAACAGCGCCTCAACGGCTCGCTGCTGGACGATCCATGGGGTTCGGTCGGCAGGGCAAACCCGTTCCCGGTCGCGGTCGGAGGCACGAACTACCCGTTCAACCAGGCGTTGTACTCACTCTTCATCACGGTGCCGTACGACATCAAGACGACGCGCAACCACAGTTGGAACGTGGCGTTCCAGCAGCAGGTGGGGGACAACCTGGCGTTCTCGGCGACCTATCTCGGGAACCACATGGTCAACGTCTGGGGCGTCGTGGACGGCAACCCGGCATTGGTCACTACGCCCGGCGCAACTGCGGCGGCCCCGTGCTCAGTCAATTTGCCGGGCGGCGGTTCACAGACGTTCGCCAACTGCACCAGTTCACTTGACCAGCGGCGCGAGCTCAGCCTGCTGAACCCGGCCGTCGGACAGTTCTACGGGTACTTCGACTACATCACCGACGCAGGGTGGCAGGACTATCAAGGGCTGCTCCTGTCGGTCCAGCGCCGCTCGGTCGGTGGCATCACAACCAACGCGAACTACACCGTGTCGAGGTGCGAAGGCTTGATCAGCCAGGGTCAGGGTCCGCTCAATGTGGCGACGGGCTACATGAAGCCGGTATCACTCGTGAATCCGCCCTCCGAAGCCGAAACACAGGCGATCTACGACGCGGACAAGGGACGCTGCGACGCGTGGCGGAAGCACATCTTCAACCTCAGCGCGAGTATCGAATCACCCGACTTCACCAACACGGCAGCTCGCATGCTGGCCTCGGGTTGGAGGTTGTCGGGCGTGTTCCGTGCGCAGTCGGGCGCTCCGCTGACGATCCAGGCCGGCGCCGATCGGGCGTTGTCGGGGATCCAAGGGCCCACGCAACGCGCGAACCAGGTGCTCGACAACGCGTACGGCGACGGGACGATCAACAACTGGTTCAATCCGGCGGCGTTTGCGCAGCCGGCGCTGGGCACTTACGGAAACTCCATCCGCAATGCCTTTGATGGTCCGGGCTTCAAATCCGTCGATCTCTCGCTCGTGCGGCAGTTCCGGTTCGCGAACACGCACCGGCTCGAGGCGCGTATCGAGGCGTTCAATGCGTTCAACTTCTTCCTTCCGGGCAACCCTGTCGTGAACCTGAGCGCTGCGAACTTCGGCCGGATCACGACGTTCTCGACGATCACCGATCCGCGCGTCATGCAGTTCGCGTTGAAGTACGCGTTCTGATCGAGAGAGATAGCGGAGGGGGCAGAGGGAACGGATCTACACGGAGCAACGGAGCCACGGAGATATAGATCCGAGATGATCCATTTTCTCCGCTTCTGATCGAGAGAGGTAGCGGAGGGGGCGGAGGGAACGGATCTACACGGAGTCACGGAGCCACGGAGATATATAGAACCGAGATGATCCATTTTCTCCGCTGCTCCGTTTCTCCGTGTGATCCCGTTCCCTCCGGCCCCTCCGTTCTCTCCGCCTGGGCCCGATGACCTCGCACAGAGCCGTGTCCGGCTTGGTACCCACTTATCTCGTCGCCCTGGTTCTCGCGCTGGTGGGGAGCCAGTGGACAGGCGGCGTGCTCGCGCAGCAGCATCCTTCGAGCACCCGGGCTGGCTTCGAGACGATCCAGATTCGGCCGAACGTTTACGTCGTATTCGGTGCCGGCGGCAACGTCACCGTCCACGTTGGGGAAGATGGCCTCGTTGTCGTCGACAGCGGAACGACCGAGGCGGCAGATCGGCTCCTCGAGGCGGTCCGGGCCATTTCACGCCAACCGATCCGCTTGATCATCAACACAAGCGCCGATGCCGACCACATCGGTGGGAACGACGTGCTCGGCAGCACGGGTGTCGGGCTCAGCCCCGACCCATTCGCCGCCGGAAACCACGCCACGGTCCTCGCCCACGAGAACGTGCTCCTTCGCATGAGCGCGCCGACCGGAAGCGCGTCTCCCTTTCCGACCAAGATGTGGCCAAACGACACGTTCACCTCGCGCTATCGATCGATGTACGTCAACGACGAAGCGATTCAGGTGATCCGACAGACCGGCGCCCACTCCGACGGCGATCTCATGGTGCTCTTGCGCAAAGCAGACGTGGTGGCTACCGGCGATGTCCTCGACCTGCGTCAGTTCCCAGTCATCGACCCGGCGAAGGGCGGCAGCATACAGGGCGCGCTCGAGGCGCTCAACCGCCTCGTCACCGAAATCGTCGTGCCAAACATGCCACTGGTTCTCAAGCCGGGCCGTACACTCGTGGTGCCGGGGCACGGCTACGTCTCCGACTTCGCCGAGGTCGTGGAGTACCGCGACATGGTGACGGTGGTCCGGGATACCGTGCAGGCGATGATCGAGAAGGGCTTGACGCTCGAACAAGTGAAGGCCGCCAATCCCGCGAAGGGATATCGAGGCCGATACGGCAAGGACTCAGGCCCGTGGACCACGGACATGTTCATCGAGGCCGTGTATCGCGGTCTGAGCAAATAGCTCCGCTATCGATGATCGAATGGTCGATGATCGGATGATTGATTGACACAATGAACCAACTGATCATTCGTTCATCGTTCATCCGATCATCGATTCAGCTGGTACCTGTGCTCGTGACGAGTCTCTTCACGACAGCTGAGGTGCACGCCCAGAATCGCGGGCAAGGTGCTCGCGCGGCCGGGACGCCGCTGACAGCTCGCGCGAGCGCCCCTATCGATCTGACGGGCCAATGGGTCGCGGTCATCTCGGAAGACTGGCGGTGGCGGATGGTCACCCCGCCCAAAGGGGACATCGTCAGTATTCCGCTGAACCTCCAAGGCCAGAAAGCGGCCGAGTCGTGGGATCCGGCCAAGGACGAAGCGGCCGGCGAGCAGTGCAAGGCGTATGGGGCGCCGGGCCTCATGCGCGGGCCCATTCGCATGCGGATCTCCTGGCAGGACGACACCACGTTGAAGCTCGACACGGACTACGGAATGCAGACACGCCTGTTCCGATTCGGGAACGCTACGACGCCGGCCGGCCCGCGCAGTTGGCAAGGCCAGACGACCGCCGAGTGGAGCGTGCGAGGCGGGGGTCGGGGCGGTGCGCGCTACGGCTCGCTGAAGACCACCACCACGAATCTTCGGCCAGGGTACCTTCGGAAGAACGGCGTTCCCTATAGCGAGCGAGCTGTGTTCACGGAGTATTGGGACATGCACGCGCTGCCGAGTGGGGCCAAGTACCTCGTCAATACGAATGTCGTCGAGGACCCGGTCTACCTGCAGCAGCCGTTTGAGACGGCTATTCATTACACGCTCGAACGCGACACCGGCAAGTGGGATCCCACACCGTGTGACGCTCGGTTCTGAGGGAAAAGGACGTGTCAAATCCCAACTCTCAACCGCTGTCGCGTGCCCAACCCCCGACTCTTGGGAATTGGGAGTTGGTACAGCGTGAGATGGTTGGGAATTGACACATTTGTTGCACGATGAGGAGTGTCGGATGCAAGGAATGAGGTTCGGACGGCTGATCGTGATTCTCGGTGTCCTGCTGCTGGCGCACGTTCCTGCCTTTGCCCAGGTCGAGCTCGGAGGCAACTACGCCATCCGGATGTACGAGGACTATATCGAGCGCGGCCCTGGCTCTTTCCTGGGCGACTTCACGGGCATGCCGTTGAGCGACGAAGGGCGGGCCAAGGCCCTCCTCTACACGCCGAGCCTGCCATCCACGATCGAACGCCAGTGCATCGCCCAGTCGCCGTGGGTGGGCCTATATCGCCCGCTCGGCCTTCGGATCTGGAGCGAGGTCGATGAATCGGGCCGTGTCGTGGCCTGGGTGATGGGCGGCGACTACCTGAGGGACACTGTGCGGATATGGATGGATGGTCGTCCCCACCCGTCGCCCAACGCCTGGCATCCCTCCTCGGGCTTCACGACCGGGCATTGGGAGGGCGACACCCTCGTGGCGCGCACGACGCACGTCAAGACCGCGTGGATCCGCCGCGGCGTTGGCCTTCCAGGCAGCGATCAGTCGGAGTTCACCATCTTCCTCACGCGCCGCAACAACCTTCTGACGGTCACGACGGTTCAAGAGGATCCGATCTACCTGACGGAGCCTCACGTCGTGAGCCGCGTTTGGGAGTTCGATCCCCGCGGAAGCCAGGGCTCCCTTCGCGATACGTGCAACGTCGGCAGCGAGATTCCGTCGCTCGAGGACACGGGCGCGGTGCCGCACTACCTCCCGGGCCAGAACCCGGAGGAGGACTACATGGTCCGCGCGTACAACCTTCCGAAGGAAGCGGCGATGGGCTACGCCCACACGCTGTATCCCGAGTACCGCAAGTCGCTGAAGAGTATCTACACGCCCCCAGCGTCGTGTGGTCGTTACTGCTGCGGATGGATCGAGCGTCAGGGATTGCCCGGAGCAGCTCCGGGTCTCACCTGCAACGACGGCAACCTCCCGGCGGCGTTGAGGAAGACGCTCGCGACCGGCGAACGGTAGTGCCGCGCCGCGTCGCGCCTCTTTCGATCATGACGCGGCCGCAGACTCTGACGATCGTCGTGATCGTCGCGCTGTTTGCGAGTACGGCCATTGGACCGCAAGAGATTTCCCTGGGGGGACGAGGGTGGACGAGGCCGTGCGCACACCGGCTCGGCGACCGGCCCGACGACCGTTGGGTCCCTTCCGCCAAACGCGTTCGGGCTCTACGATGTGGCCGGAAATGTCTGGGAGTGGACGAGCGATTGGTACGAACGCGACTACTACTCCGTCAGCCCGGACCGGAATCCCCCTGGCCCCTCCACCGGTGACTACAGAGTCATTCGAGGAGGTGGCTGGACAGAAGGGGTCCAGATGAACTCCTTCCGTAACTACGCCGACCCCGAGTTGCGAACCTTGATCATTGGATTCCGCTGTGCGAAGTCGGCGGACTGACAGCGCCACATTCACTTCATTCCGTACATCAGCACCCTGAACGTGCCCGGCACCGGCAGCGGACGGCCTCGCCCGGCCGGGTTGGGCATGGTCATGGCGCCCGGCAGATAGATATTGTGAGTCGTCGGGTCGAGAATCATCGTCCGCGCAGAGACGAGCGTGGGGAGCGTCTGTATGACAGTGAGCGTGTTCGGCGAGTCTAGATGCGCGATCGTCACCGTGCCATCGCCGCCGTTCGAGGCGAAGGCATAGTTTGTAGCCGGATCGAATGCCGCGCCATCCGCGCCAGCGCCAATGGGTGCGGTTGTCACCACCTTGCCGGAGATACTGTCGGTCACCACCATGATCTTGTTGGCGCAGGAGCTGAACAGGCGATGGTTTTTCCCGTCGTATCCAAGGCCGGTCGGATCCTCGCAACCCGTCAACGGCCACTTCGCCGCCACCGTGTGCGTCTTGATATCGATCACCGCGATCTCGGCGGTATCCTCGAGATTCACGAACAGGCGGCTGGTTGGCCGGTCCTCGACGACCGCTTCAGGCTTCGCGCCGAGGTCAATCGTCGCGACGACCTTGCCCGTTTGCGCCTGGAACACGGTGGCTGACTTTCCGTTGCCATTCATCGTGTAGACCTCCTTGCGCATTGGCTCGTAGTAGATCGCGTCGGGATTCCCACCGGTCTCCACCGTCCCCAGTGGCTTCAGCGTTTTCAGGTCGACGATCGTTGAGGTGTTCGCACGGCCGTTGCTCGAGAACCCGCGCCCGAGGTCGGGCGCGAGAGCAAAGCCATGGACACCGGCAGTGTCGGGGATCTCTCCCACGATCCTTGAAGAGTCGATGTCGACCACGACTACCTTTGTGGCGTGGGAGACGTACAGGCGATGGGCGGCCGAATCAACCGTGATGTAGTCCCATCCGCCCTCGCCTCCAATGGGGATCTCCTTGATCAGGTGATAAGGGTCGGCGGCGTGTGTCGCGAACGATGTGGCGAGCAGGAAGGTGAGGATCGCGATGAGTCGACGCATAGATACCTGCTTTCTCAAGAGGTGGTGACGTGCGACCAGGAGGCCGATCATTGCAACGCCGAGATGAACCGAGCATGAACTCTCGGTGTGACTAATTCCGGTGCCAGCCTTTGATGGCGGCGTACAACCCAGGAACCGCGAGCAGCGTGACAGGCGTCGAGAGCGCGAGCCCGCCGACCACTGCCAACGCCAAGGGCTTTTGCAGCTCCGCGCCGGCGCCCACGCCCAGCGCCAGCGGCATCAGGCCGAAGAGCGTGCAGAAGGTCGTCATCAGAATCGGCCGCAGACGAATGCGTCCGGCATGGGCAATGGCGGCTTCGAACGATTCGCCTTCCTCGTGGAGCCGTTCCGAAAAGTCCAGCAGCATGATGCCGTTCTTCACCGCGAGTCCGATGAGAAGTATCAGCCCCATGGCCGACGATACATTCAGATCTGTGCCGGTCAGGATGAGTAGCAGGAGCGCGCCGCCAATCGAGAGCGGAGCGGCGGCCAGAATCAACAACGCCGGCACCCACGCGCGGAAATGGATCACCAGGATGGTGAAGACGAGCATTGTGGCGATACCGAAGACCATCAGCAGCTCGCGGAACGCCTGTCGCTGCGACTCGTACTGCCCGCCGATCTCATAGGTGTAGCCGACCGGCAGCGCGACCTCGCGCAGCTTCGTTTGGATGTCCGCCACGGCGCTGCCGAGATCTCGTCCCTCGAGCCGCCCACTGACCAGTGCCATGCCGCGCAGGTTCTCACGCAACAACTCCGACTGGCCGTTTGATCGCTCGGTGTGCGCCACGGCCGACACAGGAACGAGCCTGCCCTCGGGCGTCCGGAGCAGTGTCTGCGGAAGCTTGGTGGGATTGAATCGGAACGCGTCTGGCAGCCGAACCCGCACCGGCACCCGACGATCCAACAGACGCAGGTCGGTCGCGACGTTGCCGAGCCACGCCGCCGCCATCTGGCTGGAGACCTGTTCGATGGTCAACCCGACGCGTCCGGCGGCAACAGGATCGATCACCCAGGTGATCTCCGGGTTTCCGCGCTGCATGCCCACGACGTCTACGACGCCGTCGATCTTCTCGAGCAGTTGTTCGACTGGCTCGGCGAGTGTCTCGAGCACCTCCGGATCGTCGCCGAAGATTTTCACCTCGATGGGCGTCGGGCTGCCTTCCAGGTCGCCGAGCATGTCCTGCAGAAGTTGGACGAACTCGATCTCGGCGAGCGGCGCCGCTTCCTGCAACTTCGGCCGCAGCTCCGCGATCACGTCTTCTGACGACTCGTCTCGTTCGCCACGCGGCTTGAGGCGCACCAGGATATCGCCACTGTTCTGTGCTGTCGCGAACAGGCCCAGCTCGGATCCGGTGCGCCGCGAATAAGCCGCGACGGCAGGCGTGGCCGCGATCACTCGCTCGATAGCCCGCACCTGACGGTCGGTCTCGTCGAGCGCGCTCCCAGCGGGCGTGAGGTAATCGACCACGAATCCGCCCTCGTCCGCCGGCGGCAGAAAACCCGTCCCGATGGACGAGAACAGCACGCCCGTCGCCCCAGCCAGCAGTAGTGCGACGACGACCGCGACGAGCGGATGCGAGACCATTTCGTTCAAGCTGCGCACGTAGACGCGCTCGAGTACCCCCTGGTGAGGCTCCGCGACGGGCGCGCTGTGACGCCGGGCTGCCCAACGCGCCAGCAGCGGGACGACGCTGATGGAAAGACCGAGCGAGACCAGCACCGCTACGGACAGGCTCATCGACAGCGCACGGAAGAACTGACCCGCGACGCCCGACAACAGGCCGAGCGGTGCAAACACGACCACGGTTGTCAGCGTCGAGCTCACGAGGGGCGCCATGAGTTGCGACACGGCGTCAACGACACTTCCCGTACCTTCACCTGCCCGGCGGTGGATGTTCTCCACCACCACCACCGCATCGTCAATGACCAGTCCGATAGCGACCGCCAGACCGCCCATCGACATCAGGTTGATCGAGCCGCCGAGTACCTGCATGAAGACGAAGGTCGGAATGACGGCCAGGGGCAGCGTAACCGCCGCAATCAGCGTGAGCCGGACGTCACGCAGGAAGACGATGAGTACGACGATCGCAAGGAAACCGCCGATGAGAATCGCGTCTCGCACGTTTGCGATCGACGCGCTGACGAACTCGGCCAGATCGTACACCTTGGTGATGCGGATCCCGGACGGCAACGCGTGTGTGAGCGTCTGGAGGGCGGCGTCAACGCCACGCTTCACTGTCAGGATGTTCGCGCCGATTTGCTGCGAGATGCTGATCGAAACGGCGTCTCGCCCGTTGCCCGTCACAAGCAGCGTGCGATCCGGGGACCCGGGAACGACCTGCCCAACATCGGACACGCGGATCGTTGCGCCATTCTTGACAAGGATGGGTGCGTCGGCAATCTGTTCGGCAGTCTTCCACAGGCCCGACGCGAGCGAGAGATGCTGTTGTCCCGATTCGCTCAGACGACCGACCGGTTGCAGTTGGTTCTGCGCCTTCAGAGCATCCGATACTTCCGTGACCGTAAGGTTCGCCGAGGTGAGCTTCAGCGGGTCGAGCACGACCTCGATTTCCCTGGTGTCGCTGGCGAGCACCTCGATCTGCCCCGCACCGGGTATGCGCGCGAGCTCCGGTTTGACGACGTAGGTCGCGTAATCGGTGAGATCCGCTGTCGGGAGGCTTCCCGTCATGCTGAGAATGAACACAGGAAACACGGCCGGCGTGAGGCGCTCGACTACGAGCTCTGCGTCCGCAGGCAGCTCGTTGCGGATTTCCGCCACACGGTTCTGGACCTGTTGAAGCGCAACGACCATGTCGGTCGACGGGTCGAACTGGGCAGAGATTTCCGCGGCACCGCGAATGCTCCGTGAACGGACGCGCCGAATGCCCGGCACCTCCATGGCCGCCTGCTCGATCGGGCGCGTGACCGTGAGCGTCATGGACTGCGAAGGCAGCGTTCCGCTTTTCGCGATGATGACGATGCGCGGAAATTGCAGCGGTGGATAGATGCTGCTCGGCAGATTGAAGGCGGCAATGGTGCCCGCGACGACAAGCGCGATGGCGACGAGTCCGGCCGCGCGAGAATGTCGAATCGCGAGCGCCGCGATACTCATTTCGTTGCCGGCTCGATGCGGATGACTGCGCCATCAGGAAGGCCGGCTTGTCCGGTCGTGATGACCTGCTCACCCGACTTGAGACCAGAGCGCACTTCGACGTGTGCGTCGTCTGAAAGGCCGACAGTCACGGCCCGCCGCTCCGCTTTGTCGTTGGCGACCACGAAGACTGCGATCTCGGCACCCTCTCTCACGACCGCGCTCACCGGCACGAGCACCACGCCCGTGTGTTCCTCGGCATCGATGTCGAGCTGGACAGGCGTGCCCACGGCGAGCGCGGCCGGAGTGACGAACGTGAGACGAACCGGCACCGCTGCAGTGCCGGGCTCGACAACCGCAGGACGTGAGGCCACTCGGAGCGTTGGTTGCGAGTCGCTCGCGGCGCCCGTGAGACGCGCGGTCGCGCCGATGGTGGTCCGCTGGACGTCGGCAATGGGAATGGAGGCCGTGACCTCGAGCCGGCGTGGGTCCACGATGCGCAGCACCGGATCAGTGACTGTCGCGTCCACGAGATCGCCTGGGTTGTGAAACCGCTTCGCGACGATGCCGTCGAAGGCGGCGACGACAGTTGCGCGCGCTGCGACAACGTCGGCGGCGGTGAGGGCGGCCTCGGCTCCAGTTAGGTCTGCCTGCGCATCGATCAATTCGCGATCGGCGTCTTCCACCTCCTTGCGGGCCGCGACGCCGCGGTCGAAGAGATCGTGGGCGCGCTCCTGCGCTGCCTTCGCGTTCTCAACGCGTGCGCGAGCGCGCGTCAACTCCGCTCGCTGACGCGCGGCATCGGCACTAGTCGACGGTATCTCGAAGCGCACGAGCAAGTCGCCACGCGCCACACGGTCGCCCTCGCCTTTTGGCATCTCAACCACGCGCGCGGGCTGTGGCGCGACCACGAGATATTCAGCGCCGGGCGCCGGTGTGACCACTCCGGTCGCGTGAATAACCGCGCGAATGCTGCCAGCCTCGGCGCGCTCGACGGCGACTGGCACTACCGTCTCACTCTCAACCTCCTCAGGCGCTGCCCGGCCGCAGCCGGCGACGCCACACAGCGAGGCACTGACGGCGAAAGCCAGGAGAGGACCGTGGCGCGTCATGGTAACGGCGCCCCGATCGCGCTTTCCAGATCGGCGAGCGCTGTCTGAAAATCAGCGGCGGCTTGAAGCGAACGTAGCCGTACGTCGCGCGACGTCTGGAGCGCCTGGAGAAAGGCGCTGATCCCCGTCTGACCCAATCGATACGAGTCCTCCGCCATCCGTTCCACCTCGAGCGCCTGCGGGATGATCTGGTCGCGATACCGAAGGTATTGCTGGCGCTGCGCATCGGCCAGAACGGCGGCCGATGTCACCCCGCCTGTGATGCGCGCGAGAGCCGCATCGCGCTCCACCGTGAGTTGTGCAAGCAATGCTTCCTCGAGATAAACACCGGCTCGATGACGAGTGAAGAGCGGTATCGTCACTGCCACCGCCGCACGCCAGCCGGTGCTGAACTCGGGCTCGTTGCCGTGCGTGATCGTCCCCTCGGGCGTCACATCCGGCGTTTGGAGCGCGCGGGCCAGAGCGATCCGGGTGCGTTGTTGCTCGATGCGCCGATCCATGAGCGCCAGCTCCGCGCTCGCCGACTTTGCGCTGATGATCGCGGCCTCGGCGGCGGTTGGAGCGCCGCCATCGAGTGTTGAAGCGAGAGGCGTGGCGGCCTCGAGAGGCAGCCCCAGGAGCGCGTTCAAGAGCGCGCGGCCGGCCGCCACGGCTCCGCGCGCCCCGTTTGCCTGATTGTCAGATTCCGCCAGCGCCAGCTCGGCTTGGAGCAATTCGAGGCGCGGCGCGCCTCCGGCATCAAAGCGTTGCTGTGCGGCATCACGCGCCCGCCTGGCAAGCGCCTGGAGCTCTTCGAACAGCACCAGACGCGCCTCAGCGATCAGCCGGCCGAAGTAGGCACGGCGAACCGAGGTGCGAAGCTCGGCTATCGCGAGCGCCATCTCCGCCTGGCTGGTCCGAACCGCGGCTTCGCCAACCGCAATTCGTCGGCCCCGTCTTCCGCCCAGCTCCAACGGAACCGCAACGCTGAACGATTGCTTCGGCGTTTCCCGCTCGAGCTCGAATCGAGCTTCGGGGTTCAGCCGTTCTCGCGCGACGTCTACTTCAGCCGCGCTGACGATCGAGCGGAAACGCGCGGCGGCAATCGCAGGGTTCGCCGCGAGCGCCCGGGCCATCGCCGCCTCGAGCGTGAGCGGTTCGGGAGAAGGAATTTGAGCGACGACAGGCGCCGAGAAGGCCCACAGCAGGACGAGGGCAACCACGATCAGTGGGAAAGTGCGACGCAAAACCCGGCGTATCATGCCAGCGCGAAGATTAACCCACTATGAACCCGCTCGGCTGCTGACGAAGAGAAGATGCGTCTCTCGCCATTGCCCGAAGGTGTTGCATCAGAGCTGAAGGCCCTCCGAGAGCGACCGAGCACCGAGGAGTCTAACCATGGCAGTCGATCGCATAGCCGTTGCGCAGCGTGGCGTGGCGTTTGCCGATGTCGCGGGTCCTCGTATAAAAGCTCGTTCCGCTGGTACGGCGAAGAAACGGCAGACAGGAGCCCGAAAGCGCGCAGCGGCTCCCAAGGCGGCCGGTTCCCTGTCGGGCCCGTTGCTGTCGCCCGGGTCGCTCACGACGGCCGAGCGTCTTCGATTGATCGACGGAATCGAGACGGTGCTCGAGGGCGTTTACACGCACCTGCCACTGAAGCGGGCCAGATACGGCTTCGATCCGATCCAGCGGCTGCGCATTCTCCGCAGCCAAATGGCCGAGCTCAGCGACGACGGGTTTCACATCGAGATGGCGGATATCGTGACTCGCCTGCGTGATGCCCATACCCGGTACGCGGGCCCAAACTCTCTGGCGGACAAAGTCGCGGCGCTTCCGTTTCTCGTCGAGATGTTTGGGTCCGTGAGCGCCCCGACATACGTCGTCACGAAGGTCGGCGGCGGACTCGACCCGGCATTCAAACCCGGCGTTGTCCTCGAGTACTGGAGCGGCGTCCCGATTGACCGGGCGGTGCAGCGCTATAGCGACCGTGAGGTCGGAGGTCGTCCCGACAGTCAACGCGCGTGGGCCATCCAGAGCCTCACACTCCGGTCGCTGCAGTACGGACCACCGCCCGATGAGCACTGGGTGGTGGTCGGATATCGCACCAATCCTGTGGGGGGAGGCACAGGCCAGGCCAAAGAGATCAAGATTCCGTGGCAGATCGTGGACCCAAGTCAGATTGCGCCAATGTTGTCGGGTGGTCCGACAGGCCAGATGAAGAAGGCCCTTCGCCTGACTCGAGCCGTAGATCCTGCCGCCGAAGCCGTGAGGCGTGCCAAGATGCTGCTCTTCGCGCCCGGCGCCCTCACTGGTAAACAGTCGCCTGCTCCTCGCCAGAAACGGCAGCCGTCGCCGAAATCACCGGCAGCCGGAATCATTCCAACCACACTCACGAAGACGCTGAAGGCGATGTCAATCGATGCGCCGGGCGGGCCGTTCGGCTACCTGCGCATCTGGGGCTTTGACACCGATCCTGAGCCATTCATCAACGAGCTTCTGCGGCTCATTCCGCTGTTGCCAGACCGGGGATTGATCCTCGACGTACGGGGAAACCCGGGCGGTTACATCTGGGCTGCGGAGCTGGCCTTGCAGCTCTTCACACCGAATCACGTTGAGCCGACGCGCTTTTCTGCACTCGCCACCCCATTCACGCGCCGGATCTCGACGATTGGAGACCTCGTCGAGGAACTGGGCCCGTGGAAGGAGTCGCTCGCGGCGGCGGTTCGTAACGGCGAGGCGTACGCGCAGGCAATCCCGATCACCGACACGAAGGCGTGCAACGAGCTTGGCCAGCAGTATGGCGGTCCCGTCGTGCTCGTGGGCGACGCCACGACCTACTCGGCGGGCGACTTGTTTTCGGCCGGGTTTGTCGACAACCGGATCGGTCCTTTTCTGTGCGTCGGTTCGGCGACGGGCGCCGGTGGCGCGAATGTCTGGGACTATAGCGACCTGCGTCAGGCCCTCGCCGGATCGCCCGCTGCACTTCCGACGCTGCCGGACGGGATCGGTCTGTCGTTTTCATTCCGGCGGGCGACGCGCTCGGGGCCGAGCGAAGGTCTTCCCATCGAGGACGTGGGTGTGGCAGGGACCCCTTACGCCATGACGCGTGACGACCTCTTGAATGGCAACTCTGACTTGATTGCCACGTGTATTGGTATCCTCAAGCAACAGCCATTCTCGCGACTGTCGGCTGCCGTCGACAGCCCCACTCGCTCGATTCAGATCACTACAGCAGGACTCGATCGACTGGACGCCCTGGTAGACGGGCATCCGGGCACGTCTACAATAGTCGCAGGCACTGTGACGACCGCCGTGACCTATCCCGCGGGCACCACGATCATCGAGCTCACGGGCTTCACCGGAGGCGAAGTGCGGCAAAGGCGCCGCATCTCCAATGGTCTGTAAGCGGCGGGCGTCGACGGGCAACATTACAGCGTCAGGACGACCATGATCCTGAAGCAGTTCTATTTGAATTGCCTCGCGCACGCATCGTATCTGGTGGGCGACACGGCCACGCGCACGGCTGCGGTTGTCGATCCGCAGCGTGACATCGACCAATACGTTGCCTACGCCGCCGAGCACGGCCTGGAGATCCGGCACGTATTTCTGACCCACTTCCACGCTGACTTCATCGCCGGCCACCTCGAGTTGCGGGACCGCACAGGCGCGGTGGTTTACCTTGGCGCCGCTGCGAAAGCCGAGTACCCGTTTGTACCGATGCACGACGGCGACCTCGTCGAGTTCGGGCGAGTTCGGCTGAAGGTGCTCGAGACTCCAGGCCACACCGTCGAGTCGATCTCGATTCTGGTGTTCGACCTCGACCACAGCGAATCGAGTCCGTACGCGGTGCTCACCGGTGACACGTTGTTTGTGGGCGATGTGGGCCGGCCGGATCTGCGCGTCGCACTTGGTTGGTCTGCGCCACAGCTCGGCGAGATGCTGTACGAGTCGCTGCACACAAAGCTGCTGTCTCTTCCGGATGAGAGCCTTGTGTATCCGGCCCACGGGGCAGGGTCGCTCTGCGGCAAAGCTCTCAGTGCTGAAACGACGTCCACGATTGGCGCAGAGCGCCGCCTGAACTACGCGGTGCAGCCGATGACGAAGGACGCGTTCGTCGAGCTGGTCACCACCGACCAGCCGGATGCGCCTCCGTACTTCGAGTACGACGCGGTGATGAACAGCAGGGAGCGTTCGACGCTTGACGAAACGCTTTCGCGCGAGCTTCGTCCGATGACTCTCGACGAGGTTCTGACAGAGCAGGCCGGCGGGGCGCAGGTGCTCGACACCCGTGATGCCGCTGAATTCGTGACGGCACATCTTGCCGGCAGCATCAACATCGGTCTGGGTGGCCAATACGCCACATGGGCTGGGACCATTCTCAACCGCGAGCATCCCGTAGCGATCATTGCGAACCCTGGCCGAGAACTGGAGTCGGCTCTTCGTCTCGGTCGAATCGGCTTCGACAATGTCGTCGGCTATCTCGAGGACGGCGTTCGAAGTCTTGACGGTCGGCCAGACCTCCTTCGTACGACCGATCGTCTGAGCGCGTCGTTTGCCGTTCAGCGTCTTGCCTCGGCCGATCCGCCTTTATGCGTGGACGTGCGCACGCAAGGCGAGCGCGCTATGGGTTACGTTGAGGGCAGCGTTCACATTCCGTTGAGCCAGGTCATGGGACGCATGTCCGAGCTCCCAAAGGACCGCCCGCTCCTCGTGTACTGCGCGAGCGGCTACCGCTCGTCAATTGCCGCAAGTCTGCTGCGCCATCATGGCTTCCGCGACGTTTCTGAGCTTGCCGGGGGCATGGTGGCGTGGGACAAGCGAGCCACGGAACCGCTCGGATAGCTGGCGAGCTGAAAGCGCTCTCTTGGCCGATCTGCCTGTTGTTCTGGTTCACGGTTATAGCGATAAGGGCGAAGGCTTCAGCCACTGGCGTCAGACTCTTCAGGCACGTGGCCGCGATGCCACGACGATCCACATCGGCAACTACATTTCGCTCAGCAACGAGGTGTCGATCAAAGACATCGCCGAGGGGTTTGATCGCGCCTTGCACGAGCGTGCCGGGCTCAAGGCCGGAGAACCCTTCGACGCCATCGTTCACTCCACGGGCATGCTGGTCGTGCGAGAGTGGCTGGCGGCTTACTCGAAGAATGGCAGCCGGCTGAAGCACCTCATCGGGCTTGCCCCCGCAACGTTCGGAAGCCCCATGGCCCACAAAGGGCGAAGCTGGCTTGGTGCGATCTTCAAAGGCGGGAAAGAGCCTGGTCCGGATTTCATGGAGGCAGGCGATCTCGTTCTCTCGGGGCTCGAGCTCGGGAGTCGATACACATGGGATCTCGCCCACAAGGACTTCTTGAACACCGACGAGATCGTATTTGGGCCGACGAACCGCACACCCTATCCGTTCATCATCATCGGCCTCAAAGACTACGGATGGCTGAAGCGAGCCGTGACCGAGCCGGGAACCGACGGGACGGTTCGGTGGGCGGGTGCCGGCTTCAATACGCGAAAGGTCGTCGCCGATCTCACCGTCGATCCCCATAAACGCGATCCGCGGGCTCGCACGCGGATACGGATTGAATCGTGGCGGAATGCGATCGTGCCGTTAATGTTTAGTGCCGACGTGAACCACGGCACCATCCTCCAGGAGCCGACACCGGAGCTGATCAAGATGGTTCTCGAGGCGCTCGCGGTCACACACAGCGCGGGCTACCTGGCGTGGCAAACGAAGTGGCAGCGCAAGAGCCAAGAGGCACTGGCAGCAACGAAGGCCAAGAGGTTCCAGCAGTTCGTGACCCACGCGGTGGATGAGCGCGGGGACGGCATTCGCGACTACTTCCTTCAGATTGGCACCGTGGATGAAGGGAAATTCCGGGCGCTGGAGTTCGACCTCGACGTCCACGCCTTTCGCGATGACCCGAGCTATCGGTGCTTCCACGTCGAGCTGGATCGGCTTGGGCTCGAAAAGGGCGTCAGGTTGGCCCTCCGAGTCATCGCGGAATCGGGCACCGAGCTGGTCAGCTATCAAGGCTACAGCTCGTCGAGCGGAATCGGGCCCGGAAAGCCGGATTCGGAAAAATGGGACGCGGTGATCGAGTTCGACCAGACGATTGGGACCAAGGAGGTCTCGTTTTTCTGGCCCTATACCACGACCCTCGTGGAGATTCGGATGAACCGGGAGCCGATGCCGCTCGAAGGCGTCAATTCCGTGTTCTGGTTTGCGGAGAAGCAGGCCCAAGACTAGAGTATTTGGATGGCGTCTCAATTCTTCGTGGTCAGTGCCCCCTCCTTTGACGGCGAGCGGTTCGTGATTCTCCGCCCTGGCACTATTCCGTCGAGCGAGTTGGTCGACTCGTGCGCCGGGGACGTGTGGCCCGAGCCGAGGACCTGGTCTCGATACGCCGTCGAGCTCCTCACGGAAAACGAGGCCCGCCAGCAACTCGAGGTAATGGGACTGTCAGACGAGGATGTTGACGATCAGATTCGCCGAGCTCGAGCCATGGCTGGACCCTGTCTGCTTGAGGGCCGGCCAAAGCCTGTTCCCACGTACTACTACTCGCGCGGCTGAGGCCCATCGTCTGCGTGCTGCCGGCTCGGCTGAGGCTGGCGCGCCCGTCATCTGCCCTCACTACACAAACAGCGGGAATCCGCCACTCACCTGGGCGCGTTCGATCGACAAGAGACGGAGTTTTGTGTTGACGCCGCCGTTTGCGGAGAAGCCACCGGTCTTGCCGTTGGCGGCGAGTACGCGATGGCACGGCACGACGATGGCAAACGGGTTGTGGCCAAGGGCTTGTCCAACGGCGCGAGCCGAGCCGGGCGCGCCGAGTCTTCTCGCAATCTCGCCGTAGGCGATTGTCGTGCCCGGCGGAATGCTGCGCGCCACCTCGTACACGCGGCGATGGAACGGCGGCACCCCGGTCATGTCGAGCCGGACAAAGGAGAGATCGCGCGGCTCGCCGCCGAGCAGCGCGACGATACCCTCGAGCGCAAGGCGCACGTCGGGCGGGGGTGATCCTTCGCGTGCGTTCGGCAGTCGTTGAAGCAGGCGCGCAGACGTCTCGAGATCGCTCTGCTCCGGAAGTTGCAAAGCCGCCACGCCCAGCTCGCTCCACGCGATGCCGCATCTGCCGATCGCGGTCTCGAAGAGGAAAAACCCGTTTGGAGCTGCCATGTCTGCCGCGATCGTAGCATCGCCCCAGGACCGTGCTTGTGGAAATGCCGGGAGGCCCATGGGAGAATGCGCGTATGCAACGAATGACCAGATCAGCATGGACACTCGGGGCTGTCGTTCTTGCCGTGGCGTCTGCGGCCGCTGGACAGGGACGAGGCGGTGGACCATCAAAGGCTCCGTCGGCGCTCCGGGCAATTCCAGCCGAAACGACCGCCGCCAAGGTGAGAGATACCCACTGGCGGACTCCGCGAACGGCGTGGGGTCACCCCGATCTCGAAGGCACGTGGACGAGCGACGACATGCGCGGGATTCCGACCTCGCGGCCGGCGAACCAGGCCGCACGCGAGTCGCTGACTCCGGAAGAGTTTGCTCGGCGCGCTGGAGGCGATGAGGCATCGAGAGACCGCGCCGTCAACGAGGAGACGATTCTTCGAAACGAGTTTGGCGTTCGCACATTCGGTTACACCTCGTTCGTCGTCGATCCTCCTGATGGGAGAATGCCGGCCGTCACACCGGCGGCCGCCGCGCGCCGCAAGGCGGTGGAAGGCGTCGGTACGTTCGGCACGCGCCCCTTCAACTCCTTTGACGACTTCAGCCTGTACGACCGCTGCATCACGAGGGGTGTGCCCGGCTCTGTCATGCCCGTGCTCTATGGCAATGGACTTCTGATCACGCAAACGCCGAACGAGGTCGTCATCAGCTACGAGATGGTGCACGACACTCGCGTGATTCCCCTTGACGGGCGGCCACGCCTTGGTTCGGCGGTCAGGCAGTACATCGGTGACTCGCGCGGGCACTGGGAGGGCGATACGCTCGTCGTGGAGACCGCGAACTTCACCGACAAAACGGCCGTCGGCGGCGGTCTGCACAGCGACAAGCTGAAGCTGACCGAGTGGTTCACTCGGATAGATCCGCAGATGATCGACTACCGGTTCAGAGTCGAAGACCCCGAGACATTCGCGGCGCCGTTCACCATGCGGATGACCATCACCGCGCAGCCGGGCTACCAGCTGTACCGAGTACTCGTGTCATGAGGGCAACACGGCAGTCGAACAGGCCCTCCGGGGTGAGCGTGCGTACGAGGAGATGGTCGAGGCGGCCAGGAGGCAGGGCCTGCCGATTCCGCCCAGGACTATGGGCATGGAAGTGTATTCCGGTGCTCCAGTCGAGGGCCGGCAACCGGTCCGCGAGATCGGTTTCGGAAAGTAGTGATGCGCCGCCGACTGTTGGCTTCGTTGATTCTTGTGGCCCTCGCCGCAATCACTGCACTCGGGCAGAGCTCAGCAACCGGCTCTGGTCCGCAGCCTGCCGACCGATTCGTCACCGTGAAGGGCCTTCGCATCCATTATGTGGACTGGGGCGCGGCCGACAAGCCGCCGCTGATCATGATTCACGGGGTGGATCGTATCGCGCGTACGTTCGATCACGTGGCCACGCACTTCAACACGCGATATCACGTCATCGCGGTGGACATGCGCGGTCACGGCGACTCCGATTGGGATTCGGAGGCGCGGTACCTCGTCGAAGACCACGTAGGCGATCTCGAGGGTCTCGTCGCCCAGCTGGGGCTTCGCAACATTGTCGTGTGGGGCAACTCGACCGGCGGTCGTGTTGCACAGGTCTTCGCCGGCAAGCACCCCGAACTCGTGTCGCACGTCATCGCCGAAGACGTGGGCCCTGAGCGGCCCCAGCAGATCTCCGACAACTACCTCCGCCGAGTGCAGCAAGAGCAAGAGGGATGGGCGTCGGAAGAGGATTTGCTGGCGCGGTTGAGCGCCGGCTCTGGGGGGATGTCGGAGGAGGTCCTCCGACCGTACGTTCGTTATGGAACGAAACGACGCGCCGACGGACGCGTCGTGTGGAAGCGCGATCCCAACCTCGTGAAAGGGTTCGTCGCGACTGATCTCTGGCGATTCGTCCGTGAGATCAAGGCGCCCATTATCTATGTGCTCGGCGGTCGCAGCTCGATCGTGCCCGTTGCCACGCAGGATGAGCTCAAAGAGAGTACTTCCGCAGGTCCGTATCGTGACGATACCGAACGTCGGCCACTATCCGAGCGACGAGCGACCAGGAGAGTTTCTACAGGTCGTTGACCGATTTCTGGCTAACCCGCAACCGCCCAAGGAGTAGTGTGGTGGATCGTCGAAGCCCACACCTAGCGCGCAGCTGATAGGCGTGGCTCTGCAAGGCGAGGTACCAGCCGAGCGCGCACGATAAAGCGCTGTGGCGCCGCGCCGACAAAGGTGAAGGGGTAGCAGGTTACGAGGGTGAGGGCCGGGTATCTCGTCGCATCGAGCACACCGACATCACCAGGTTCCACGACGTCTACTCGCTCCACGCGATAGGTGAATGTTCCTTTCGGCGTCACCAAACGAATCAGATCATCGGTCTGGATCTCGCGAAGCCTACGGAAAAACGTATCGCGATGGCCCGCGAGCCCGACATTGCCCGCCTCGCCCGGAAGGGCCGTTCCTCGAATATAGCCAACGGCAAGTCGCAACGTGCGTGAGTCTCCACCGGCCCGCACGATCGATTTGACCTTGAGCCGTGGAATCTCGATCCGTCCTATTACCTCTCCTTGCGTCGGCACTGCGCCATGTGGCACCGTCGGTGGCCCGCCGGCGAGGATGGCGTCGAGCTCTTTCGCCTCGTACGCCTGATACGCGTACGATGCGACCGAGACGTACGCATAGTAGGTGAGCGACGCAACCCCGATCACCAGCAGCAAGCGCTCAAGCCATTTGAGGACGCCGCGCCTAGGTGCGATCGCGCCCAGTGGGAGCGCTTCCTCAGCGTGTCGGGGCGTCAAACGGGGCCAGATAGCCATCGCGCGCGCTCACAGTAAGGTTCGTTCGCCCGGGCACCCGAACCATGACTTTCACACGGCGATACTTGCCGTCGTGCGCCGCATTCGTCGGCACGTAGCCGATGCTGTAGCCGCGGCGAATGTTGTGGGCGATCTCTTTGAATGCCGCGACGACGTCGTTCTCGGATCGAGGGGCATACACAGCTCCCCCAGACACGCGCGCCAGTCTTCGGAGCAGCCGGTGGTTCCCGACGCCTGGATCCAGGTTCGCCGTAGATACGGTATAGATCAACGCATCAGAGCCCTCAGCTTGCTTCAACATTTCATCGGATGAGCGTTGACTGGCGTTGTCCTCGCCGTCAGAGAGCACGACGAGGACGCGTTTCTGGTGCGTCGACGTCTCGAGATGCCTCAGCCCGGCGATGACCGCGTCGTATAGCGCCGTCATTCCACCCGCAGGAAACCGGCCCACCGTTGACTGAAGCAGCGTTGGATTCTGAGTGAAAAGGACGCCATCGGGCAGGCCTGGTTTCACGTATTCGTTGAAGATGATCGTGAACGCTTCGTCTTCCTGATGACTGGACTGCGCGAACGCCGCCGTGCCCGCAACGACCATTCGGCGTCGTGTCAGCATGCTGCTGCTGTTGTCGATAACGAGTCCCACCGCCACCGGCACGTCGCCGCTGCCAAAGAATGTGATCGATTGCGGACGGTCGTCTTCAACGACATGGAAGGCGTCCTCTGGCAGGTTCGGCACCGCGTCGGAGTGGCGGTCGAACACGCTGACATGCAACACGACGAGATCCGATTGCGACTTGAAGATTGTGGCGTTGTCACGATCTCCATTTGGAAGATCCGCCGATGTTTGCTGCTGCGCCGTGAGGGTGATCGCGGCGACTGCGCAGATGAATGCTGATACGACTGGTTCGACCAACACTCCCTTCATCGCGGTCCTACCTTGGTAAGAGAATCGGGACGGCCATACGTTGGCCGCCCCGTAGTAATCCGTCAGCCGCTAGATTACTGCCGAACGAAGCGCACGGTTGCCGCCGCCGCCAGTGAGAGCAAGCCCAGCAGACCAGCCAGCGCCAGAGGACTTGCCGTTTCCGGCAATCGATCCGCGCGCGCGAGCTGTGTAGGCTGTTCCTGTACGGGCGCGGCCGACGGTTCCTGAACGCGTGCGGTCGGCTGTTCCTGAACACGGGCAACCGGCTGTTCCGAAACCCGTGCACGAGCGCTCGGCTGTGACTGCTCGATGCCTGCGCCGTTGACGACGCCTACGCCATTCTGCGCCGATGCCGCCGGCTGGGCGGGCTCGGGCTTCCACTCGGTCACCTTACCCTGCGCGTCGATCGAGCTGACGCTCGATTCTGGCGTGTTCGCGCCCTCGGTAACCAGCACGTTCTGATTTGTCGCCCGAGCGATACGCGTTGCCTGGTCCTTTGGATAGACGAATTCCTTGCCGATCCGATCTCCCGGGTAATACCAGTACTGCACTGCGGGGGTCGTGCCCGCTGGGGTCTCACGGAACATGACAATCGTGTCCTCGCTCACGTCACGACGCGAGGCCGGCACGAACAGCCACTGTCCGAGAACTTTCTTTTCGTCCTTGTCGAACACCTGGACAACGTTGCGAGACGGCGTGTCCGCCAACTTGAAGACGTACGTGCCCGGCTGCAGTGTCAAGCCCGGCATCTCGGCGGTCCCGCTGAACGTCATGAAGGTACGGTCCCGTGTATCCGGTTGCTGAGCGGCCAGTCCGCCGGCAAACGTAGCAAGAACCGCCAGCACGGCAGCGGTCGCGATCAGTCTCATTCGGTTCATAGCCTCATCCTCCGCTTCGCAAACAAACCTGTATTCGGGCGCGGGGGTTCGAGGTGCCGCGTCCCTCGAGGCGTTGAAGAGCATCTTCTGTGCCCCAGAGGACTCAGCTGCGTTTGAGGGCGATGATTGGCTGTCCAATCAAGGGTCAACTCAGCTGGTCTATGGGAGCGCTCGGGCGTCTGAGACGGGGTGTTTGAAAATCTTACTGACCGAAATGCACAGTTTCGCTGGGCGTATTTGACGGCATGGGTCGAGTGCGGTATGGAGAGGTGTGCGCGTTGACATCTGGTCTGACTTGGTCTGTCCGTGGTGCTATGTCGGCAAGCGGCGCTTCGAGCGCGCGCTCGCCAGCTTTCCGAGTCTTGACGACGTCGAGATCGTTCACCGTTCCTTTCAGCTCAATCCAAGCATGCCAAGGGGCCAGACGATCAAGCGGCGTGACATGTTGATGTCGAAATACCACCTCGCGGCGTCGCAGGTCGATGTCATGGACCGGAAGATGGAAAAGACCGCGGCGGGGGAGGGGTTGGAGTATCACCTCGGGGACGGCCTGACCGGCAACACGGTAGACGCCCACCAGCTCGTGCATCTGGCTCGCGAGCGCGGAGCGCAGGACTCGACCGTGGAGCGGTTCTTCCGCGCGTATTTCACCGAGCAGCGCTCGCTCTTCGATGACGACTCTCTCGTGGAGCTCGCGACCGAGGCCGGATTGGACGCCGATGAAAGCCGCCGAGTGTTGCGGGAAGGCACGTACGAGAAGGCGGTCGCCGAGGACGGGCGTACGGCCCGCGAGCTCGGTGCCAACGGCGTGCCCTTCTTCGTCATCGACGACAGGTATGGCGTGTCTGGAGCGCAGCCCCTGGATGTGTTCGTTGACACGCTGATGCGGGCGCGCGGAGTGCCCGGGGTCAGATCTTGATTCTTGCGCTGGAAGACCGGGCAGACGCAAGAATCAAGATCTGACCCCTACTCTGGTGGCTGCGGTGCGGCGATGGTCGTCGACGTGTCTACTGTGAATTTCCGGTAGTTCGAGTATTCATAGGTCCCGCCCTCGTGCAGCCGCTTCAAGAGCAAGATCCGTCCGCTGATGGTGTATTGCGCCTTCGCAGGCAGCCAGGCTTCGTCATTGATCTTTCTTCGCTCGAAAGACATTCGGGTTCCTTTGTGTACCCTGGCGACCAGTCCCATGCCCATTGACAGGTCCGCGATCGCTTCGACCTCGAGCTTTGCGAGCTCGAAGTCGGATTCGCTGACCCAGGCCCGTCCCTTGAAATAGCGCAGCCACTTGCCGTCGCGGGTTTTGGTTGGGGCGTTCGGGCGAGGCGTGATCGCGAACGCGATGGTCTCGTGTCCATCAACCGGTTCCCGGCCCAGCATGGCGATGTCGTAGACGCTGAACACGTCATCGACGAGGTCTGTCCGTTCTTGCCGAGCCTTGTTCTGGTCGCGGGCGAGCTTGGTGCGATCCGCCTCACTCGGGCTTGTCACTTTGCGCGCGTACCTCTTCAGCTTTCTTCTGCCGCTCTTCGTCCTTCTTTCGCAGATCGGCGGCTGAAACGCGCTTGCCGTCTTCCTCGATGACGCGTTCCCATCGCTCTTCGCCCGGAAGGCCAGGATAGCTTTCGACAACTCGGACGGATTCGCGCGTTGCCCTCCCGGAGCCGTCGAGCTTCACCTTCCGCTCGGTCTCTACGTACGTGTAGCTGCGCTGAAGAGTGGCGTCGGTCTGTAGACGGACGCGCACCTGCTGCAAAAACGGCTGGATCTCCGGGAGCGGCCGGTCGTCGGCGCAGATGGTCGCCGTCGAAAGCAAGCAACAGAGCGCGGCTCGGTATCGCATCGGGTGACTGGTTTCACACTAGAGTATCCGCATGTCCTCGTCAGCGCGACCCAGGCCCGCGAGCGCGGCTCTAGTTGCGTTGCTTCTGGTCGCGTTCGATCTGGGCGCGATCTCGAGAGCCTGCGAAAGAACCGCATCAACTCTCAACGTCTGTCGCTCGACCAATCCCCAACCCCCAAGAGACGCGGGCCAACGCTTGGGAATTGGGCAAGCGTCAGATGTTGGGACTTGGAGGTTGTCGCATTTCCTCTCACGCTATTCCAGGCGGCCCAGGATGACCATGCTATCGGCACAATCCAGCGCTCGACCACCTCTCACTCGCGCCGAACAGACCGGATTCGAGGACACGAGCCGGTACGAGGACGTGCGGACGTTCATCGCCCAGTTGGCCGAGCAGACCAACCGCGTTCGCGTCGAGTCATTCGGGACGTCCGAAGAAGGTCGAGACCTGCCACTTCTTGTGGTCGGCGATCCGCCGGCCGCCACGCCACAACAAGCGGCGGCCTCGCGCCGCCCGGTGGTGTTCGTCATGGCAAACATCCACGCGGGCGAGGTCGAAGGCAAGGAGGCGCTGCTGCATCTGGCGCGGCGGCTCGCGCTTGGCGATCTGCAGCCGCTTGCCGGTGGAATTGTCTGGCTGTTCGCTCCCATCTACAACGCGGACGGCAACGAACGCGTGCGGCTCGACAATCGCAGCGAACAGAACGGACCTCTAGGCGGAGTCGGCACACGTGAGAACGCACGCGGGCTCGATCTCAACCGTGACTACATCAAGCTCGAGTCCGCTGAGGCGCGGGCACTTATTGCGCTGATGACGCGATGGAATCCCGATGTGATCGTCGATCTTCATACGACGAACGGCTCATACCACGGCTACCATCTGACGTACGCGCCCTCACTCAATCCGAATGCGGATTCTCGTCTGATCGAGTTCGCCAGGCAACGACTCTTGCCGGCAGTGACGAATGCCATGTCTTCGAATCACGGTTTGAGGACGTTCTACTACGGCAACTTCTCCACACTGGCGGCGCCGGACACCGAGCTTCTGCAACCGTCCTCAACGACCACCGAATCTCGGATCTGGCGCACGTTCGATCATCGGCCACGATTTGGGAACAACTACGTTGGTCTGCGAAATCGCCTTGCGATCCTGTCCGAGGCGTACAGCTACCTTGACTTCAAGAGCCGCGTGCGGGCCACTGAGGCCTTCGTTGAAGAGATCGGTCGCTTCGCGCTTGCCAATGCCTCCGAGCTCAAATCGCTCGTCGCCAGGGTCGATGCGGATTGGCTTCGTGGCGGGTCGGCGATGGACGGAGGAGTGGTGTTCGAGATCGGCAGGCTGCCCAACCCCATTGACGTTCTGGTGGGTGCGGTGGAGAAGAAGCTCAATCCTCGTTCGCGCGCAGAGATGATCGCCATGATCGAGAGTGCCGTAACGCCAACGAGAATGATGGACTACGGCGTGTTTGCCGCGTCGCAGACCCGCAGAATGCCGCGAGAGTATGTCGTGCCGCCGGCAGCCGGAGGCGTGGATCAGGCGATTGCGAGAAAACTGAAGGAACACGGCGTTGCCCTAGGGGAGTTGGCGGCACGCGCGACGGTGACGGTCGAGCGATTCGTCATCGCGTCGGTGATACGGGCTGACGAGAGGTTCCAGGGACACCAGGCAGTGTCCGTGAAGGGTCGGTTCGAACAGGCGGAGGTGGAGGTGCCGGCCGGTTCCGTTGTTGTTCGGACCGACCAGCGGCTGGGCCGCCTGGTCTTCTATCTTCTCGAGCCCGAGAGTGACGATGGCCTTGCGACGTGGAACTATCTGGACGCGGCATTGAAGCCAGGTGCAGTACATCCCGTTCTGAAGGTTGTCGGGGGGCGTCCACTGCCCGCGCGGTAAGATTGTGGGAGAAACGGTGATGATGCGTCGATTCCTTATTGTCGCGATGGTCCTCAGTGCGTTCGCGCTCGGCGGCCTGCAGGCACAGCAGGCGCCGGCCGTCTACCTTGCGGTGCCGGGCCGAGCAAACGCGAATGCCTCGATTGCAGCAGACGGCCAGCGCGTGGCCGTGGCGTGGGGAGCGCGTGACCCCAAGGGTGCGACAGACGTGTACGTGTCCACGAGCGCCGACGGTGGTCGTACGTTCACCTCACCGGTTCTCGCCAACGATCGGATTGGGGTCGCCCGCATCAACGGCGAGCAGGCGCCACGCGTGGTCTTCGTGCCGCGGACGGGGCAAACGCCGGCAATCGACGTGCTGTGGACGTCGCGAGAGACGGAGACGACCATTCGCATTGCTCGATCGATGGATGGCGGGAAGACGTTCGGCGCGTCACGAGAGTTGCAAGGCGCTCGCGCGGCCGGCGAGCGAGGTTGGCAAGCCCTGACCGCCGACTCGCGCGGTGGAGTGCATGCCCTATGGCTCGACCATCGCGCCATGGCCGCCGATCGCTCGACTGCTGGCGCGCACCACCATGGACAGGACGGGGCGCCCGACAAGGTCGCCTCCACCAACGGCGCGGCAACGGCGCAGAAGTCCGGCCTCTACTACTCGAATGGGTCAACCGCGCGCGAGCTGGTCAGGGGCGTGTGCTATTGCTGCAAGACGGCACTCGCGACTTCCGCCGACGGGAATGTGTTCGCCGCGTGGCGTCACGTGTATCCGGGCAACTTGCGCGACATCGCCTTCAGCGTCTCGCGCGATGGTGGACGCCTGTTCAGCTCGCCCGTGCGGGTCAGCGAAGACCGTTGGCAGCTCGACGGCTGTCCTGATGACGGCCCGGCGATGGCCTTGGACGCGCGCGGCACTGTGCACCTCGTGTGGCCCACGCTCGTCTCTCGGCCGAAGACCCACAAGGCGATGTTCTACGCCACGTCGGCGGACGGCCGTGCGTTCACAACCCGCATGCGTGTCTCGCCGGAGGGGCGCAATATCTCGCATCCGCAAGTGGCGGTCTCACGGGAGGGCAGTGTCGCTGTGCTCTGGGACGAATTCGTGAACGGCCAGCGACGCGCATTCCTGAGCCGGCGCGTTGGCAATGAGTTCACATCGCCGGACGTGCTGGGTGACACATCGACCTACCCGGTGCCTGTCTTCGTGGATTCGACGCTGGTCGTCGCCGCAACCGAAGGGAGTGTTGACGACTCTCGCGTCGCGGTGCGGAGGTATTGAGGGCTCAGGGCTCAGGCGGCTCAGGGCTCAGGGCTCAAGCAGGCGATAACTAGACAGCGTCAGAGAGCGACGTGAAGTTGAAGTCGCGGACGCGCAACGCCGGCATCATCCTTCCGGCCGCGGTGGGTTCCGGCCGGCCGATGTCCTCGAGGCGGTTCAGCATCAAGAGCGGACTCTCGTTCCAACGGAAGTTCTTGAGCGCCCGCGTAATCTTCCCTTTCTCGATCAGAAACGCGCCATCGCGGGTGAGTCCGGTCTGCATGACGGTGCGAGGATCGAGCGCTCGAATGTAGAAGAAATGCGTCACGAGCACACCCCGCTCGCAGCCGGCGATTAGTTCCTCCGTGCGCTTCGTGCCACCCGCGAGGGCAAGCCCGCCGACGAGCGCTCCGGCACCAGTGGGAGGCACTCCCTGCTTCTGTGCCCAGAAACGCGAGTACGCCAGGTTCTTCAGAATCCCCTTCTCAATCCACACGAGGCGACCAACCGGCAGACCTTCCGCATCGAAGGGCTGCCCGAGCAGCTCCGGATCTGCGGGATCGGAGTAGAGCGTGACACGGTCGTCGGCAACCTTTTCGCCGATCCGCGTCCCTCCACCCGCCTTCGAAAACGCACTCCGCCCCTCATCTGCGTTTCGAGCGTTGAGCGCGCCGCCGAGCAGTGGCACGAGGTCAGTGACTGCCTGCGGTTCGAGCACGGCGGTGTACATGCCTGGTTCGATCGCCTCCGGGGTGCGGCTGGCCACGGCCTTTTGTGCCGCGATTCGGCCCACGGCCTGCGGATTGACGGCATCCCAATTGCGAGCGCCACTGCCGGCCCAGCCACTGCCAGTGCCGTCTGGCGTTCGCGCCGTGACCGAAAAATCCACGTCGGTCGTTCGATGATAGGCAAACAAACCTCGACTGGTGGCCACAGCAACCGCCCGCGCGTTGGCTTCCAGGTATCCCGCCACGAAGATCGCACCTGCCGGCTTGCCGGCCTCCTGCGCGGCGTCGACGGTTCGCTTGATGGCTGCGCCCCGCACCTCGGGGTCGAGATCGGCGGTGCGCTCGATGAACGCGTTCACGGTTGCGTAGGTCTGCGGGCCGAGCTCGGGCATCAGCTCGGGGTCCTCGGGCGAGAGTTTGGCGAGGCGAGCCGCCAGATCGACGGTGCGTTTCAGCGACGCGTCGTCGAGCACGTTGGTCGAGGCCGAGGCGCGCCGTCGTCCGACGGTGACCGTGACGGTCAATCTCGTGTCGGTGGTGCTGCCCGAGGTAGTGATGTTTGCGTCAGCGAAACGAGTGTTGCCGCTCCAGCCGCTCGTCAGGTTGACCCTCGTCTCATCAGCGACGCTGAACGCGAGCACGCGGTCGGCGAGCGTCTTCGCCTGTTCGCGCGTGAGCGGCGTCGAGGAGTCACTTGGCGACGCTGCCTGCGCGCTCACGTGCTTCGCCTCGTGTTGAGGATCGTGACGTTGCGGAACCGGGCGGGCACGCAGCCATGGCTCACCGAGCTCACCTGAGACGGCTCGCCCTTCCCGTCATTGAACGCTCCGCCCAACCAATACGAAGACTTCCCCCCGATCAGATCCATGGAGTTCCAGAAGACAGGCGTGCTGCTCTGATACGCAACATCGCGCAGCATGCCCACGATCTTCCCATTCTTCACCTCGTAGTAGGCCTGCCCCGAGAACTGAAAGTTGAAGCGTTGGTGGTCAATCGACCACGAGCCACGGTTCTTGACGACGACTCCGCGTTCGGTGGCCGAAACGATGTCGTCGAGGCCGATGTCAGCGTCGCCGGGAAGGAGTGAGACGTTCGGCATGCGCTGAAACTGCACCGCATCCCACGACTCGGCAAACGAACAGCCGTGGGATCTCGCGACGCCAGTGAGCTTCTGGATCCGCGCGACTTGCTCGCGTGTCGTCTGGTAGTCCTTGAACACGCCCTTCTCGATGAGCAACCACTGGTCGGCCGGAACACCCTCGTCATCCCAGGCCACGCGGCTCAACGAGCCTTCCTGCGTGCGATCGGCCTGAATGTTCATGATGGCCCGACCGTAGCGCAGCTGGCCGAGGACCTTCTCGGGCGGAGCGACGAAGCTCGTGCCCGCGTAGTTGGCTTCCTCACCAATCGCGCGGTCGAGCTCGGTCGCGTGGCCAATCGATTCGTGAATGGTCAGCCACAAATTCGTGGGGTCGAGAATCAGGTCGTACTGACCGGGCTCAACGCTCTTGGCCGTCAGCTTTTCGGCCGCGATCGCGGCCCATCGCTCGGCGTTCCGCGGCATGTCGAGCGATTCGACGTACTCCCACCCGAGGCCGCGCGGCGCGAGCTCTTCTTCATAGGTTTGGAAATCACCCGTCGCCGTCGCCGTTGCCGAAAACGTGGGCCCCACCCGAATCACGGTCTGAGTGATGTGTGTCCCGTCCGACGTCAGGAGCGTCTTGACTTCACGCAATAGCGCCAGGCTGGAGCTCACGAACCTGACGTTCTTCACTTTCATCGCCGCCTCGTTGGCGGCGAGAAGCAGGGCGACCTTGTCTTCGAGAGGCACCTCGAGCGGGTCGCGTTTCACCGGTGTCATCCATGTGCCCCTCACCGGCGTGACGGGAGCCAGCTCAACGCTCCGTTTATGCACGGCGCGGGCGGCTCGAGCCATGTAAGCGGCCTCGAGTGTCGCTTTCTGCACGCCGCTCCGGGTCATGCTGCTCGTTGCTGCAAAGCCCCAGCAACCGTTGATGAGCGTTCGGATGCCGAGCCCGTACGACTCGCTGTCGTTGACACCACTGACCTGACGTTCGCGTGTGACGATCGACTGACGGCGATAGCGGCCGACTCGAACGTCGGTGTAGGACGCCCCGGCTCCGCGCGCCACGTTGAGCGCCTCTGTTGCGAGCTCAATGGCGAAGGGATCCGGCTCTGGCGGGAGGGCCTGGGCCGGCTCGAGCCGGAGAGGACCGCTCGTCACGAGGGAGGCAGCCGTCGCTGCCGTGGTTTTGATGAAGTCGCGTCGTGAGTGGGCCATTCGATAGCTGCCGCGGCCGACGTTATCGAATAGGCCAGATGACTGTCAACGCGTCTGCGTGTGCATCAGTGCCAGCCCTGAGCCTTGAGCCTTGAGCCCTGAGCCCTGAGCCCTGAGCCTTGATCCCTGAGCTACGGCATTCTGCACAAATCTTCACGCGAAGGCGGAAGCCCCCGCTCTCCTAAGGCTTACTGGCCGTCTGGTCGATAAAGTCGGTGTGGGGACCGTCATTTTGGGCAGTTTCGAGGCAGTTGTCCCTGTAACTGAGGGGGCGGAGCCCCATTGCCGCCGACACGGCGTAAGTCTCGCTGCGGTCGTGCTGTTGCTGTGGACGGGGCCGCTGTCGGCACAATCCCCATCGGGAACCTCGACCAACTCCGTTCATGTCGGGCCGGTGTCGCTCTACCCGGGCATTCAGCTGCGCGACGTCGGCATCGACTCGAACGTGTTCAACGACTCGCTTGCGCCGAAAGAGGACTTCACCTACACCGTACTGCCGAAGCTTCAGGCCGACCTGCCCATTGGCGCGGCGAGGCTCAGCGGCTCGAGCTCGCTCGGCTTCGTGGACTTCCGCATGTACAAGGATCAGCAGTCGGTCGACGGTATCGCAGAAGCACGGCTGGAGACCGTGGACCCGGCCCGTTTGCGCCCGTTCGCCGCGCTCGGCTTCGTTCGAAGCCGTGAGCGAACCGGCGTCGACATCGATACACGAGCGCTGAAGACAGGCACGAGTATGAAGGCGGGCCTCGATGTCCAGGCGACCGCCATCACGTCGTTCACCGGCTGGGTCCGGCGCGACAAGACCGGCTATGGAAAGGACGAGTTCTACCAAGGCGTGGCCCTCGCTGAGCAGCTCGATCACACGAGTCACGCCGTCGCCGGGGGCGCCAAGTTTGCGATTACACCGCTGACGACGATCACCGTCGCCGCGGAAGTCGAACAAGATCGATTCACGGGATCGCCATTGCGCAATACCGACAGCCTTCGCGTGGGTCCGTCGATCGATTTCGGCACAGGCGCCGTCATCACAGGACGAGCCGCAATTGGCTATCGCGCGTTCAAGCCGCAAAATGCCGAGCTCTCTCAGTATCAGGGGATCGTGGGATTCGCCGGCGTCGGCTTCACCGTGTTCAACGTCACCAAGTTCGACATCTCGGCAAGCCGTGATCTCAACTACTCGTACGACGCGGACGAGCCGTACTACTTGGACTCGGGCGCACGAGTCACGGTGTCACAGCGTGTCGTCGGTCCGCTGGATTTGATCGTGCTTGGCGGACGTCAGCGGCTGCGGTATCAGAGCGTTGGCGGCGCTTTACTGACCGGTCGAACCGAGACCGTCACGACGGCGGGCGGAGGCCTCGGCATTCGCGTGGGAGACCAGATGCGCTTCACCTTGACCTTCGACAATGCCCACCGCAGGACGACCGGATCTGGGGCCCGCGAGTACGACAGACATCGCGTACTCGGGTCGGTCGAATACACGTTATAGCCATGCTTGCCACACTGTTGATTGCCATCGGATTGCTCGGTGCTCCCGCGCAAGCGGAAACCGCGAACCAAGAGGAAACCGGGAACTACGTCATCGGGGCCGATGACGTGCTCACGGTCACGGTCTTCAACGAGCCACAGCTCTCGGGCCGCTTTCGGGTTGAGAACGACGGACAGTTCAGCTATCCGTTTCTCGGTCGGATCAAGGCCGGTGGGGTCACCTTGGCTGACCTCGGCGCGGTGCTCAGGGGGAAGCTGGCCGACGGTTACCTGCGCAATCCCCAGGTGACCGTTGAAGTGGAGCAGTTTCGCAGTCAGAGCGTCTTCGTCATGGGAGAGGTGCGAACACCAGGGAAGTACGTGCTGTCCGGCTCCGTGACGTTGATTGAAGCCTTGGCTCAAGCCGGGTCGGCGACCTCCGCCGCGGGTGGTGAGGTGTTGATCCTTCACCCGAAGAAACCAGGGGACGTGGGGTCGCCCACGCTGCCAGATCTCGGTGACGCGGACGTTCAGCGGGTCAATCTTCGTGAGATCGAAGTCGGCAGAATGTCCAGGAACGTCACCATTCGGGACGGCGACACGATCTTTGTGCCGAAGGCCGATCGCTTTTTCGTGACAGGTCTCGTACGGAATCCGGGTTCATTCGTGCTCGAGCCCAACATGACCATCCTTCAGGCCATCTCGATGGCTGGCGGCGTCAGCGAGCGTGGGTCGTCCCGGCGCGTGCGAGTGACTCGCCTCACCGGAGGGAAGAGGAAAGATCTCGATGCCAAGCCGACGGATATTGTCCAACCGGGCGACACTATCACCGTGCGGCAACGGCTGTTGTGAGAATCCTCTTCCTGACCCCGACCGGCCAGATTGGAGGCGCCGAGGCGGCGCTGCACGAACTTCTGGCCGGGCTTCGCGAATCGCAGCCCTCCTGGTCGCTCAGTCTCATCGTTGCTTCTGACGGTCCGCTCGTTGCTCGCATAGCGGCCCTGGGTGTGCCGGTGCAGGTGCTACCGTTTCCGGCCTCGTTGGCAAGACTCGGGGATTGGAGTCTTCGAGAAGGCTTCTGGTCGCGGCTGGTCTTCGCGGCCCGATGCGCTCTGGCTGTCTGGCCGACGCTTCGATACGTGCACGGCCTTCGCGCGACGATGCGTCGCCAGGCGCCGGAGGTGGTGCACACGAACGGCTTGAAGATGCATCTGCTCGGTGCATGGGCGAAGCCGTATGGCGCTGCGGTGTTGTGGCACCTGCACGACTACGCAGGCGGCCGGCCGGTGATGGCCAGATTGCTGAAGCGCTATGCCCACAGGTGCGCCGCGGTCGTAGCGAACTCGACAAGTGTGGCAGATGACGTCAGGCGCGTCTGTGGCGAGAAGCTGAAAGTGTTTCCGGTCTGGAACGCAGTCGATCTCACCCGGTTCTCGCCAGCAGGCGCGACGCTCGATCTCGATCTCCTGTCGGACCTGCCTTCGGCCGGCAACGACATCGTCCGGGTTGGCCTCGTCGCCACCTTCGCACGGTGGAAGGGGCACGTAACGTTCCTTCGGGCCCTCGCCATGCTCCCGCCCTCGCTCCCGATTCGCGGCTACGTCGTCGGGGGGCCCGTGTACGAGACGGCTGGTAGCCAGGTGTCTTTGAATGAGCTTCGTGCCGAAGCGGCCGCGCTCGGCCTCGGTTCGCGAGTCGGCTTCACGGGCTTCGTCCAGGACGCGGCTCCGGCGATCCGGGCGCTCGACATCGTCGTGCACGCCAGCACCGATCCAGAACCGTTCGGGCTCGTCATTGCCGAAGCGATGGCCTGTGGCAAGGCCTTGGTAACGAGCCAGTCAGGCGGCGCGGCCGAGCTCGTCACGTCAGGGGGCAATGCGCTTGCGCACCTTCCGGGGGATGCGCGCGCGCTGGCACGACGGATCGAGGAGTTGGCGACCGACTCCGCGCTGCGCCGGCGTGTCGGTGAAGCAGGCCGCGCGACGGCCGAACGCTGTTTCACGCGTCATCGACTGGCCGTGCAGCTCGAACCCATTTACGAAGGCCTCGCTGCGGCTCACTGATGCGAGTTCTTCACCTGAACGCCGGGAATCTCTATGGCGGCGTCGAGACGTTCCTGACGACGCTCGTTCGCGAGGCTGGGCTGACGCGCGGGATGGTCTCAGAGTTTGCCGTCTGTTTCGAGGGGCGATTCAGCAAAGAGCTAGCTGCGCTTGGCCGTCCCCCGTTCGACCTTGGCCCCGTGCGGCTCAGCCGACCTCATTCCCTCGTTCGCGCGCGCCGGGCGCTGAGTGGTCTGCTTCGCCGCGAGTCGTTTGACGTTGTGGTGTGTCACCAACCCTGGGCCTGCGTCGTGTTCGGCCCCGTGATTCGCGCGGCTGGATTTCCCCTCACGTTGTGGATTCACATGGCCGGAGACGGCCGGCATTGGCTCGAGCGCCTGGCTCGTCGAACGCGCCCAGACTTCGTCGTCTGCAACAGCCGCTTCACTGCGGCGTGTCTGTCACGGTGGCTTCCACAGGCGCATGTCGAGTTCGTGTACTACCCGGTCACCCTCAACGGCGCCGAGCCGAGCTCAACACTACGCGCATCGCTCAGGGAAGCATTCGAGACGCCAGAAGACGACGTCGTCATCGTTCAAGTGAGTCGGCTGGAAGAGTCGAAGGGGCAACGGGTACTGCTCTCGGCCCTGGCCACGCTGCGCGACCGACCGCACTGGACATGCTGGATCGTGGGCGGTGCGCAGCGTGCGGCAGAAATGGAGTACCTGGGAGAGTTGAAGACGCTCGCCAGCCAGGCTGGTATCGACAGACGTGTGCGTTTCGTGGGTGAGCGCAGCGATGTTGCCGCCGTCATGAGCGCGGCGGATATCTATTGCCAGCCGAACACTGCACCGGAAGCGTTTGGCCTTACCTTCGTCGAGGCGCTGCACGCCGGATTGCCGGTGGTTACGAGCGCCATCGGGGGTGCTTGCGAGATCGTGGACGAGTCCTGCGGTGTGCTCATTCCTCCAAGCGATGTCGCGACGCTGGCCACGGTGCTGCAAGATCTCGTCGTTCACCCAGACAGGAACGCGAAACTCGGTCTGGCTGGGCGTCATCGTCCCGAGACCCTGTGCGACGCTCCGCGTCAGATGCAGCGCGTCGAGCAAGTCTTGGGAGCGGTGGCGAGGTCCGAAACCCTCGCATGACGTCCCATCCACATCTGCGCCTGGCCGTGTTCAGCTACGGCCTGCCCGTTCGCGGCCTCAAGCGCGGGGGCATTGAACGCGTGGCACATACGCTTGCCGACGGTCTCGCTCGCCGCGGTCACGACGTGGTCGTGTTCACGCACGACCCAAAACCGGAATGCGCCGCGTACGAGGTCCGCGATCTTCCGTGGAAAGGGTTCGTCAACACTTGGCTCGGCCGACGCTTGACGATGGGTTACTTGGGAAACGTCCTGGCCGTGCTTCCCGACTATCGCGAGTTTGACGCAATCATCTCGCACGGTGACAGCTTACTGGCGCCGCTTGCTGGAAAACCCATCCTGCGGGTCATGCACGGCAGCGCCCTCGGCGAAGCCCGATCGGCAGAATCATTGGGACGCGCAGCCCTCCAGCTGGGCATTTACGTTCAAGAGCTTCTGACGGCTGTCCTTCAGAACGGCGTCGTCGCCGTCAGCGAGAACACGAGACGCGACAATCCGTTCGTCGCGCATGTGATTCCACACGGCGTTGACAGTCAGGTCTTCTCGCCCTTCCCGGAGTCGCGCAGCACGGAGCCGTCGCTGCTCTTCGTCGGCACGCTCGGCGGCCGAAAGCGAGGCCGCTTCCTGCTCGATGAATTTCTGCGGGTTGTCCGCCGCGATCATCCCAACGCCTCGCTCACGATCGTCGGCAGCGACGGGCCCGCTCATGAGGGTGTGACTTACGTCACAGGCGTCACCGACGAGGGCCTGGCCGCGCTCTATCGCCGGGCGTGGGTGTATTCGTCCCCAAGTTCGTACGAGGGGTTCGGCCTTCCGTATCTCGAGGCAATGGCCTGCGGCACGCCCGTCGTCGCGACCGCGAACCCCGGCAGCGTGGAACTGCTCGGCGACGGAGAGTATGGGCTTCTGCCAGCCGACTCGGAGTTTGCGAGCAAGGTATCGGCGTTGCTGAGCGATGCTTCTGCTCGCGCCAGTTTGTCGGCGAAGGGACTGGATCGCGCGCGCGCACACTCACTTTCCACAACGCTCAGTCGATACGAGGATCTCCTCGTCGAGCTCTGTGCGGTCCATGCCAAATCAGTGGCCTCAGCCTAGCGCCCTGCCGTTTCCATCGGTAGCTCCCGAGGCGTACGCGCCCGTGCCTGACGACAGACGTTGGGGATGGGTGGAGCTCTTTGTCGCTATTCAGCTGCTGTGGGGGTTGTTTCTCTTCGTTCCCGGGATGCAGGCCGTCCGCGTCTATGTTCGCGCGCTTCCGTACCTGGCTAGTCTGGGCGCCCTCGTGTACTGCCTGCGGCGCACGGGACGGGACACCATGCCGTCGAGTGGTCCATGGTTGCTCGCGGCGATCGCGCTCCTCGGGCTGAATCTTCTGCACGAGGGAACGCACGTGATGGCGGGCTTGGGCCAATGGGCGCTTCAGATCAGCATCGCTGCTCCGGCATTCTGGGTGGCCGCCGTGGTTGTGACCGAGCGGCGGTTCGAGCGCGTCCTGTGGCTCATCTTCGGCGCGAGTGTATTGAGTGCGGCGGTCGGGGTTCTGCAGGTGTACTACCCGGATCGATTGCTGCCTCCAGAGTTCAGCTCGCTTGCGGCGGCGCTCAATCCCGACTTCGTCGGCGCGTTGAGCTACGTGGGCGCCGATGGACAAATCGTCGTTCGTCCTCCAGGCCTCAGCGACTTGCCCGGTGGAGCGGCCGTTTCAGGAATGGCGGCGATGGTGCTGGGCGTGGCACTGGCTGCTCACCCTGGGACGGCGAAGCTCATGCGAGCCCTGAGTCTTGTCGCTGCCGGCGTCGGGATGACGACGTTGTATCTGACGCAGGTCCGATCGCTGTCGATCATGGCCCTCCTGAGCGTTCTCGTTCTGGCGGGCATTCGCGTAAGGCAAGGGCGCGTGCTCCTGGGTGGCTGGATCGTGGCCGGCGGCCTCCTTCTCGCGATTGGGTCGTTCGTGTGGGCGACGTCACTGGGAGGAGACTCGGTCTCCGACCGCTTTACAGGGCTCTTCGACGAAGGGTTCTTGACGAGCTATCAAGAGAGCCGCGGACTATTCCTCAAGTACACCGTTGCCGAGCTTCTCAACGAGTTCCCCTTTGGTGCGGGCCTCGGTCGCTGGGGAATGATGCAGGTCTATCTCGGCGATCCGAGTCTCTGGCAGGCGCCACCGATCCACGTTGAGCTTCAGATCACCGGCTGGCTGCTCGACGGTGGCGCGCCCATGTGGTTCGTCTACGGCGGCGCCTTGGTTGCGGCGCTTCGATACGCGTACAGTGTGGCCATTCAAGGCGCTACCGAGTCGCTGCGCTCGCTCGCAACGATCGTGTTGGCGATTCAGGTCCCTATCATCGCAATGTGCTTTTCCGGTCCGGTCTTCAATACACAGCTGGGGATCGAGTTCTGGACAGTGACGGCCGCGCTCTTTGGAGCCGTGCAGGCTCAGGTCGAACGTGACGCGGACGCGTGGGTTGACGGATAGCGTCATGGCGTCATCTCGCATGCGCCGTTTCGTCGGTGGGCTCGGTCTCGGCTACCTGCAAACAGTCGTCGTCACCATCGTCGGCTTGTGGTTGACGCCCTACTTGCTGCGACACCTTGGCCAGCACGAGTTCGGCTTGTGGCTACTTGGAGCGCAGGTACTGGGCTATCTGGCCCTTGCTGATCTCGGGATCGTTGCGCTGCTCCCGCGTGAAGTAGCCCATGCGACAGGAAGCGCCGGCCGCGATGGCGCGCCGTCGGTTCCGACAGTCGTGGAGGAGACAGCGACGCTCATCGTTTGGCAAACGCCGGCCGTCGCGGTCATCGGGCTGGCCGCCTGGCTGATGATGGCTTACCAGTGGAACGAACTCCGCGGACCTCTCGCCTTCATGGTGGCGGCCTTCGTGCTGTCGTTTCCGGTTCGCATGTTTCCCTCGGTGTTGCAGGGTCTTCAGGATCTGCCGTACCTCGGCGGAGTGCAATTGGCAGCGTGGGTCGCAGGCTCGGCGCTCACGGTCGCGCTGGTCGAGGCTGGATTCGGGCTGAATGCGCTCGCTGCCGGCTGGGTTGCGACGCAGGCGATGACCGCGGTGCTCTCGTGGCATCGTCTCGCCCGCCGGTTTCCAAACGCCATCCCCAATTTCGTTTCCACGGCGTCGATGGTCCTCGCGTCAGACCGCGTCAGACGTGGATTGTGGGTGAGTTTGAACCAGGTTGCCCAGGTCTTGCTGAACGGAACTGATCTGATCGTGGTTGGATGGTTCCTCGGGCCGGCGGCCGTTGTCGTGTACTCGTGCACGGGCCGCCTCGTGACCATGCTGGCGAACCAGCCTCAGATGTTCATGCAAATGGCCGTGCCCGCACTGAGCGAGCTGCGAGCCGAGGCCTCGCGCAAACGGCTTTTCGAGGTCTCGTCGGCCATGAGTCAGGCGATGCTTCTCGGCAGCGGCGCCATTGCCTGCGTGGTTCTGGCGGTCAATGAGGGATTCACGACGTGGTGGGTTGGCGCACCGCGGTTCGGTGGCACTGTCCTCACGACGCTCATGTTGCTCTCCATGATGCTTCGCCACTGGAACCTGGCAACCGGGTACACGCTCTACAGTCTTGGTCACGAGCGACGCCTTGCACTCACCGGCATCGCCGATGGGGTTGTCACGGTGGCCTCCATGCTCGTGTTGATTCCCCGGCTTGGGTTGAACGGAGCCGTTCTCGCGTCGATCATCGGCGTCTGCATTGTGAGCTTGCCCGGAAACGTGCGGGCGCTGGCCCGCGACGAAGGTGTGTCGGTTGCTTCCTCGTTGAGCCCCTTACGGACTTGGAGCATAAGCTTCGGGCTGGTCGCGGCGACTGTTGCGGCCGTATCTACGCTGTGGGCACCTCGAAGTGTGTGGGCGCTCGCATTCGCCGGCGCCGCCGTTTCCGGGCTCTATCTTCTCAGTATGATTCGTGTGCTGACGGCTCCTCCGATCGGTCCCCGTGTAGCTCAAGGCTTGGGATCGTGGCTCGCGATCGCCCCACCACTGCAGCGCCTCTTTGATGCCGCGACGCCTGAGCCGACGACGACTGTATGAGCGATTCGTCACTCGTATCGGTGGTCATGTTGAGCTACAACCGCCCCCGTCATCTCGAACGGGCTCTGTCCAGCCTGCGCGCTCAAGCGTCCCCGCGCCTCGATGTCATCGTCGTAGACAATCGCAGTGAGACGAGCGACGAGATCGCGTCGGTCGTTGCCCGCTTTCCCGAGGTCAGGTTGATCGCACACGCGCGGAACCTGGGCTTCACCGGAGGAATGAATAGTGGCATCGCGGCGGCGCTCGGAGAGTATGTGTATTTGACCGAGGATGACATCGAGGTCGAGCCGGATTGTATTCGCGCGCTGGTCACCTATCTCGAGGCACATGCTGAGGTCGGGGTGGTGGGACCGATCATGCTGAACCGCGACAGCGGGACGGTTCGGTGCGCGGGTGGCCATTTCAGCCTCGGAGGCACATACCGCATGACGATCCTCGGGGCAGGTGAACCTCCAGCGCGTGGGGCCGGTGGGCCGCCGTACGATGTGATGTATCTGCCCGGTTCGATGCTGATGGCTCGCGCCTCGTTGTTTCGTGATCTCGCCGGGTTCCGTGACGACTTCTTCATGTACGTCGAGGACGTCGAGTTCTGCACTCGCGTGTTGAAGCTCGGGCTCTCGATTGTTGTCGTGCCCCAGGCACGCGTGGTCCACGCAGAGCCTGAGCCCGGTGTGTCGTCTCGAATCGAGTTTCACAAGATCAAGAATCTCTCGGCTCTGTATCTGGTTCATGCGCCGCTCGGCGTGCTGCCTACGTTCGTGCTCCGATACGGAGCGTTGGGAGCGCTGCGTGCGTTCGCGGACGGCCGCCTCTTCGTTCATCTCAGGGCCTGGGCCTGGACGTTGGCCCACGCCAGGCGCCTGCTCGCCGAACGGCCCCGATGGCGGTCTTCGACGGCTCGCGTGGCGGCCGCCGCGCTATGACGATAAAAGCGCTCGCCCGGAGGCTGGCTCCACAAACTGCCGTGGAATGGCATCGCCGCTCGCGCCTGGTGGCACGGGCTCGCGATCTGGCGTTGAGAATGGCCGAAACCGCGGACCCCGAACAGTGGTGGGCGCTACTCGAGGAGTTCTCCGAGTTTCGGCCCATTCAAAGAGGCAACGAGTTCGTCAGGCTGATGGAGCTGGTGCGCCTGCTCGAGCCGGTTCGTATCTGCGAGATCGGTTCGGCATCGGGCGGAACCCTGTGCGCGCTTGCACGCGCCGCTCGGCAGGACGCCACTCTGGTCACGCTTGACCTCGAGTTCTCGCCCGAGCGCAAAGCGGCGTTCCCCGATTTTCGCCGCGGGGAGCAGCAGATCATCTGCATCGAGGGCGACTCTCACGATCGGGGCACTCGAGATCTGGTACGCGAAGCGTTTGGCGACGCGCCCCTGGACGTGCTCCTGATCGACGGCGACCACACTTACGAGGGCGTTCGACGCGATTTCGAGATGTACAGATCGCTTGTCCGGCCCGGCGGCCTGATTGTCTTTCACGATATCGTCAAGGATTTCGGACAGCGGTTCGGGACGCCGACTCGAGCCAGCACTGGCGGCGTTCCTGACTTCTGGTCAGAGCTGAAGGCGCGACATTCAGACGCGCAGGAGCTTGTCGAAGATCCGGCGCAAGACGGTTACGGCATCGGGCTCATCCGAGGGACGACGAGGCGGCTGAACATCGGGTGCGGAAAGAAGCGGTTGGTCGACGCGATCAACCTCGACATCAGTCCGCACGTAGGCGCGGATGTCGTCCACGATCTCAACCAGACTCCCTGGCCCTTTGATACCGGCACGTTCGACGAAGTGCACGCCTACGATGTCCTCGAGCACGTGTCAGATGTTGTGCGCACGCTCGAGGAGATCCACCGGATCTGCCGCCCCGATGCGACCGTGCACGTAACCGTGCCGCACTTCTCGAGCTCGAACGCGTTTACCGATGTGACCCATCGCCATTGGTTCGGCTGGCACAGTATCGACCCATTCGATGGTGCCAACGATCTCTCTCACTACTCTGGTGCCAGGTTCCGACGCCGTCATACACGCATCAGCTTCTACAAGTCGTTCGGAAACGTCCTGGTCCCCAGGCTCGCCAATCGCTGGCCCGATACGTACGAGCGGCGGTGGGCCTGGATCTTCCCCGCCTGGTTTCTGTACTTCCAGCTCGAAGTGCTGAAGTAGCCCATGCGCGTCGTTCACGTTGTTCCCGCGCTATTCGGGACGGACGGTATCGTTGGCGGGGCCGAGCGCTATGCGTTCGAGCTTGCCCGTCACATGGCCCACATCGTCCCGACCACGCTCGTCACCTTTGGCAACGAAGACCGCGAAGAGAGGTTCGAGGGCCTCCGAGTGCGGGTAATCGGGCGCGCCTGGCATGTTCGGGGTCAGCGGACCAATGCATTCCACCTGAAGCTCCTTGGCGCACTCCGGGGAGCCGACGTCGTGCACTGCCACCAGCAACATGTCCTGGCGAGCAGCCTGGTCGCATTGTGGTGTCGGGCGACCGGGCGTCGTGTGTTTGTCAGCGAGCTCGGTGGGGGCGGCTGGGACCTGTCGGCGTATGTCTCCACGGATGCTTGGTACCACGGCCATTTGCACATCAGCGCGTACAGTCGGCACGTCTCTGGGCACGACGACCAGTCGCACGCACACGTAATCCTGGGCGGCGTTGATACGGAGAAGTTCTCTCCCGACCCATCGGTCGCTCGCGGTGACCGAGCGTTGTTCGTTGGCCGACTGCTTCCGCATAAGGGAGTGTCTGGTCTCCTGCAGGCGCTGCCACGGGGTTCCCGCTTGACGGTCGTTGGCCCGAAGCCGGCGGCCGACATGAGTGCGAGGCTTCACGCACTCGCCGAAGGAAAAGACGTTACGTTCAAACACGGCCTCGACGACGTAGCCCTCGTGCAGGAGTATCGCAAGGCGTTGTGTGTGGTGTTGCCGAGTGTGTATCGCGCGCCGGAGGGCGTCGAGACAAACGTGCCAGAACTCCTCGGGCAAACGCTGCTCGAGGGCATGGCCTGCGGGCTGCCGGCTCTATGCACCAACGTGGCCAGCCTGCCGGAGGTGGTCGTAGACGGCGTCACCGGCTTTGTCGTACCGCCAAACGATCCAGAGGCGCTGGCGTTTCGCCTTCAATGGCTTCAAGAACATCCACGAGAGGCCCGTGCGATGGGGGAGGCTGGGCGGAAGCGCGTCCTGGAGCATTTCACGTGGGACCAAGTCGTTCGACGCTGCCTGGAGCTGTACGGCCCTCGAGCGTCATCGATCGCGCCAGCCCGGGCCATCGCGGCGGCCATGATTACCCTGCTGCTTGTCGGCGGATTTGCGCGAGGGGCAGTCACAATCGGTCAGCAATGCGCCGAGATGTGGCGGCAGAACAACGCCGTTGGCCCCTTCGCCTCGACGGACAGGTACTTGGACGGGGGAGACGGGCGCGGCTCGAAGGGGGTCTTCGAGTCCATCGCGGCAGCCGGCGTTCCACCCAACGCGGACGTCGCGTTCATCGCACCGCTCTCGCGAGTGCCCCCGAACGAGTTCTGGCAGGCGTACTTCACGAGCAGCTATCTCCTTTATCCACGGCGAGTGTGGCCCGTCGCATGGTGCGACGACGTAGCTTCGCAGTGTGCCGTTGTTGGGTCCACATCCGACGTCGAGGCGTCTATCGTCGGTACGCGGAGTCGTTTCGCTGTGCTGATGAGGATGGTCGGACGCGACCCCCCTCTCGCGCATGGAACAGAGCACAACATCTCCTCGGGTTTGGCACTGGTCGCGCTGACAGAACGATGACCGCGCCAACTGTCGCTCTCGCGCTTGTCCCAATCGCTGTCCTCACTATCGGCGGCAGAGGATTGCTCGAGCTGATCGCGCCCCATGTCGCGAGAACCGGCGCGGAGCGATGGTCGCTCGCGTTCTTGCTGGGCACGGGCACCGGCACGTGGCTCGGATGGTGGGGGAGTCTTCTGTTCCCCGGAGCCTCGAGGTCGATTGGTCTCGTCGTGAGTCTCGCCCTCTCTATCGTCGCCATCTCGGCGGCACGACGTCGCGAGCAGACGGCGCAGCTCACGCCTTCCAACTCCAAGCCGGGACTCCCGCTCCTCGTCAAGGCGCTTGCGCTCATCCCCATCGCCGTATGCGGTGCCGCGGTATTCCTATCGTTGGTTACGCCTCTTGGATGGGACGGGCTGTTCAATTTCGAAATCAAGGCGCGGCTCGTGCACAGCGGTGGAACGTCGGCGCTTCTGCCGTACTTCGGTGACGTGTCACGCGACTGGTCGCACCCGCAGTACCCGCTGCTTCTTCCGTTGACGGAGGCGTGGATCTACTCGTGGGTCGGCTCGCCAGACCAACAGGCGGTCAAGGTCCTCTTTCCCCTCTTTCTGATCTCGTTGATGGGAGTCTTTCATGGCGCGCTTCGGCGGGAGCTTTCGGCGTCGGCTGCCCTTGCCGGTTGCGTGGGCTTGGCGCTGATTCCGTCGTTCACGGTTGGACCCGGGGGGGCGACGACTGGTTACGCGGATCTTCCGTTGGCGGCGTTCATCTTCGGCGCCGTATCGTACGCGCGGCGTGCACTGGACGGCGACGGGTATCCGAGCGCTCTCGTCGCCGGGCTGCTTTCGGCGTTCGCGTGCTGGACCAAACGCGAAGGGCTGGTGCTTGCGGCGTGCCTTGCAGCAGCAGTCGCAATGGTGGTTGTCTTGGGCCGGCTAAAGCCGGCCCCCACATCCATTGGTATGGCATCCTCCAGTCGTGAGGGCCACCTTCAGGAGGCCCGGGGGCGGCCACAGTCGGCCTCCACATCGGTTCTGCTGGCGTTGGTGATCGGTCCGGCTCTCGTGGTCATTCCGTGGTGGTTCATCCAATCACGATACGGCATACCCGAAACGCGAGATCTTCTCCCGCTGACCCTTCAGAACCTTGGCGCGAACCTTTACCGTGTGCCCACCGTGCTCGGGCTGATGGTGGGAGAGTTTCTGCGGGCCGGACGCTGGGTCGCCATATGGCCGGCGTTCGTGGGGATGTCGATCCTGTGCGTCCCAGACCTGCGCCGATCCTCGGCGAGCGTGCTCACAGCCATGGTGGTGGGACCGGTCGCCATTTACAGCCTGGTGTTTGTCATGAGCGCCTGGCCCGAGTACACCGAACACCTTCGCACCACGCTTCCGCGACTCTTGCTGCCGATTGCGCCGATCGCTTGGTTTGCGACGGTCGCGCACGTGCACGACACGCTCGGACGCCGCACGGCAGTGGCGTTGGAATCTCCCTCGTGAGCGCGTGGCACATCATCACCTGCGAGTACCCGCCGCGGGTTGGCGGGGTGAGCGACTACTGCCGCCTCGTCGCGGAAGGACTGGTGGCGGCAGGGGACGACGTGCACATCTGGTGCGGGGCAGATCGGGGATCGGGGATCGGGGATCGGGGATCGAAGGGATAGGGATAGGGATGAGTTCCGAGCCGCAGATCCCAGAGCCGCGGAGCAGCGATCCCCGATCCCCGACCCCTGATCCCCGATCCCCGATTCACGTCCACGCTGTGCTCGGCGAGTTCACCGCTCAGGACCTGGCCCGCGCAGACCAGCTCCTCGACGGTTTTCTATCGCCCAGACGTCTTCTCGTGCAGTGGGTGCCGCACGGGTACGGTTATCGCTCGATGAACCTTGGGTTCTGTGAGTGGGTCTTGCGGCGGGCAAAGCACGGTGACCGCTGCGACGTGATGGTGCACGAGCCGTTTCTCGACTTCTGGGAAGGCTCGCTGCGACAAACGGCTGCGGCCCTCGTCCATCGCGTGATGACAGTCACACTCCTGCGCGCGGCGACGCGTGTCTTTGTTTCCATCCCGGCGTGGGAGCGTAAATGGCGGCCGTACGCACTTGGGAAGGCCGTCCCGTTTGAGTGGTTGCCAGTTCCAAATACGTTGCCCCAGCCGAAGTGCGACGCCGTTCGCTTCGTACGAGAACGCCAGTCGGAATCTGGCCGCCACCTCGTGGGTCACCTCGGCACTTACGGTTCGGCCATCAGTCAGACGCTGATGGAGAGCACACAGACGTTGCTGGCGCTATCGCCTCGCACGAATGTGCTGCTGATGGGTCGCGGGAGCCTCGGCTTTCATGCGCAGTTTGCCGCCGCGAATCCGTTGTTGGCTCTGCGCGTGCGGTCGACGGGCTATCTGCCACCCGCCGAACTGGCCGAGAGTGTGGCCGCCTGCGATCTGCTGTTGCAGCCGTATCCAGACGGTGTTTCGACGAGACGAACGAGCGCGATGGCTGGCCTCGCACTTGGCGTTCCGATCGCGACAAATCGAGGCCACCTGACCGAACCCCTCTGGGCGGAGTCGTCTTGCGTGGCGCTCGCCAATGGTTCCGACTCTTTGGCGATGACGGCGTCGCGCCTCCTGGAGGACCGCAGGGAGCTTGATCGGCTCGCCGCGGCGGGCAAGTCGATCTATGACCAGCGATTCGACGTCACGCACACGATCTCGGCGCTTCGGCGAGCGCACTGACCATGCCACGAAGGACACGAAGCATAGACACAAGGGCACGAAGATCACGAAAAGTACGAAATTGATAAAAGCAGGTTGATGCGCATCGCGATCGTCCACTGGAGCAATCGTCAGGTAGGCGGAACGGGGACGTATCTGACGACGGTGATCCCTTACCTCCGACGGGCCGGGCACGAGCTCGCGTTGTGGCACGAAGTGGATTCACCCCGGGACGACGAACCGCTTCCGATGAGCGCTGGTACACCGGTGTGGAATGTCGAGGCCCTAGGTCTCGAGACCGCCCTTGCCGGACTGCGCGAATGGAAGCCCGACTTGCTGTACTCGCACGGGCTGCGCGATCCGTTGATTGAGCAGGAAACGTTGGACGTTGCCCCTGCGGTGTTTTTCGCGCACGACTACTACGGCACCTGCATCAGTGGCGCGAAGTCGTTCAAGAACCCGACGATCCAACCGTGCGATCGCACGTTCGGGTGGCCGTGTCTCGTCCAGTACTATCCGCGCCGTTGTGGTGGCTGGAGTCCTGTTTCAATGGTGCGCGAGTTCAGAAAGCAGGCCAGCCGGCTGGACCTTCTCCAGCGCTACGGGGCCATCGTGACGCTCTCCAGACGAATGCAGGACGAATATCTGCGGCACGGTTTGCGGGCCTCGCGAGTGTTCGACATTGAGTCCGCGACCGGCCAAGCCGGGTCGGGCTCCACGCGATTGGCCGCTCCACAGGACCCCAACGAGACTCCGCAGAACCCGCGCGACCAGACCGCAGCGACCAGGACGTGGCGGCTCCTGTTTGTTGGACGGATGTACCAGGTCAAAGGGGGGCGCGAAATGCTTCAGGCGCTGCCGATTGCGGCGCGCGCCCTCGACTGTCGGTTGCACGTCACGTTCGCCGGCGATGGTGCGGAGCGAGCTGAGTGGGAACGGGTTGCCGCCAGCATCTGTGCCGGTGAGCCCAGAGTGAGCGTCAATTTTGCGGGGTGGGTCAGCCGGGACGCCGTGGGGCGCCTGCTCGACCAGGCAGACCTGCTGGTCGTGCCGAGTCTGTGGCCCGAACCGTTCGGCCTCGTTGGCCTCGAGGCTGCCCAGCATCGCGTCCCGGTGGCAGCCTTCGCCGTCGGGGGCATTCCCGATTGGCTCCATTCGGGGGTCAACGGCCACCTTGCCCCTGCCGATCCGCCCACTGTCGAAGGCCTGGCGGAAGCCATCATTTCGTGCCTGAGAGACGAAGAGACCCACTCCAGACTGCGGGATGGGGCGGGCCGAATGTCGACCGATAACCTGTATGACGGGCACGCGGCTGCACTTCTTGACATCTTTGCTGACGTTGCCCGACTTGCATGACTGCTGGAGCCTCTTCTGCGTCCTTGGCAGCCTGGCGCGAGTCCGCTATCAGCGTTCCCGCGACCGGGCAACTCCGGGTGCTCTTCTTTGTCGAAGGGTTTACCGACATCCGCTTTGTCGTCGGGTTGAGCGAGATTTGCGACCTCACGATGGCCGTGCCCACTGGGCCCTACGAGGACAGTGCGCTCAAGGCCCGTGTTGCGGAAAGCGGCGCTCGTGTGCGCGTGCAGGAAATCCAAGGCGGACGCGTGGCGTTTCAAGCGCGCTCCCTTTCATATCTTTGGCGCAGGGCGCGAGATTTCGATCTCATCCTCTCGCAGGAAGTGTTGCGCGGATCACTCAATGCAACCCTCGTTGGGGCGATTCGTGGCGTGCCCGTCGTCACGTTCATGGCGACGGCGCCGCTGGAGTACTTCCGATGTCGCCGGGAGCGTGGAGGGATTGGCGTGGTGGCAGCGTGTGCCGGGGAAGTCGTGATCCGCTTTCTGATGGCTCTCAACGGGCGATTGGCGACACGGTGTCTCGCGCTCGGCCCGTACCTACAGGACGTTGCCCGGCGAGCCGGCGCGCGAACCGAGCTCGGCCGCTACTACGGCGTTGACGTCAGCAAATTTCGTCCCGCAGACGCGCCGGAGCGTTCGAGCATTCGCCGTCGGCTTGGCTTACCCGAGGACAAGTTCCTCATCGTGCTGGCGAGCCGCATCAGCCACGAAAAGGATCCGGAAACGGTGCTGCGAGCGACGGCGCTGGCTCGCGCGCGAGGGCTTGATGCGGTGCTGCTCAATCTCGGCGGCGGCCACGAACGGTTCCTCACGCTGGCAAGCTCCCTTGGCCTACTGGACAGCTCGCGGTGGGTGTTCGGCCGGCCCGCAGTGCATCCGATGAAAGAGCTGGCCGACTATTTCCGTGCGGCCGACGTGCTGGCCCAGGGTTCTCTCGCCGAGGGCCTTGGGCTATCGCCACTCGAGGCCTTGGCGTGTGACACGCCCGTGGTCGCGACCGCCGTTGGAGGGATGGCGGCGCATCTAGAAGGCTACGCCACGCTGACACCACGGCGGGACGCCGACGCGATGGCTCAGGCATTTCTCTCGATCGCGGCTCATCCCGAAGCCTCGCGGGCGCAGGCCCGTCTCGGGCGCGAGTACGTGCGCAGCGAATGGAGTCGAGCGAGAGCCTTTGCCGATCTTCAGCGAACGTTGGCGAATGCGGCCGGCGAAACGGTATTCGCCACTGAAGGCGCGGGTGTGCGGTGAGTCACGTCCACGAGGCCATCCGATCGGGCCATTACGCTCAGAGCCAGCTCTACAGTCCTGCGACGCTGATCTCTTGGAGTCATCGCGGCCGGTTCGCTACCAGTTTGAAACTCGCGCGCGAAGTCGGGGGAGCCAGAACGCTCGACTACGGCTGCGGCGACGGAACCTTTCTCGGGCTGCTTTCCGGCGAGTCGTACGCGCCACGAGTCGCGATCGGCGCCGAGCTTCATTCACACATGATCGACGAGTGTCGCCGGCGATTTGCCAGCTACGACGGGTTGCAGTTCGCGCTCATCTCTGACCTCGACCAGGACGACGAGCGCGGCACCTACGACACCATCTACTGCATGGAAGTGTTTGAGCACGTGGTCGATCCCGTGAAGCTCCTCGATCAATTCAACCAATGGCTCGCGCCCGGCGGCACCCTCGTCATCAGTGTGCCCATTGAAACCGGTCCTCCGGTGGTCGTGAAGCAGCTCGTTCGGAGAATGGCAGGATGGCGAGGCATCGGTCACTATCCTGGGACAACGGGCTACACAATCGGTGAGCTCGTGAAGAGCATCTGCGCGGGTTCCCGACAGCACATCCCTCGCCCGGCCTTTTCCTACGGCGACGGCACGTCATTTCACGACCACAAAGGATTCAACTGGCGAGTGCTGAGAACGCTCGTAAGCGATCGCTTCGAGCTGATACGTGAAACCACGTCGCCGATTCCTTGGCTCGGCTCCCTTTTCGGCACGCAGCATTGGTTTGTGGCGCGAAAAAGACCACGACGATGAGGATGCCTCGGATCGCCGTCGTGTCGGACCTTGCTGAAGAGCGCTGGCACAGCATGGACCTGGTTGCCGAGATCCTCATGCTCGGCCTGGCGACACCGAGTGCCCGCATTGTCGACGCCGTTCAGGTCCGTCCGACCATGGTACGTCGCTTCACACGTGTCCCCTGGTTCGGCCGGTCGTCCCGGGCCCACACCATGGACCGGGTCCTCAATCGTTTGTGGGACTATCGGCGCGCACTCGACCCGCTCGCGATCGACTTCGACCTCTTTCACATCGTCGATCACAGCTACGCGCATCTCGTGACGACGCTTCCGAAGGGGCAGTCGCTCGTCATGTGTCACGACGTTGACGCGTTTGATGGTGTGCTTCCGGGGACGCGCGCCCGATCGCTGGCTGGGCGCTTGATCGCGCAGCGGCTACTCGACGGACTGGTGTCCGCCAGGAAGATCGTCTGCGGAAGCAAAGCGACGCGCAACGATCTGGTGTCCTCGGGTATCGTGCCGGCGAGTCAAGTCGCCGTCGTGCCGTATGGCGTTCATCCGATGTGCACGCCGTGGCCCCATCGCCTGGCCGATGCCGACGCCGTGAGGCAGCTTGGTCCGGCCGACCCATCATGTCCGGAGCTGCTGCATGTGGGCAGCACGATCCCTCGCAAACGCATCGACGTGCTGCTCGATGTGTTTGCGGAGCTGCGCCAGCGACATCCGTCTCTTAGGTTGATTCGCGTTGGGGGCGAGTTCACACAGACCCAGTTGCGGCAAGCAGGTCGCCTTGGGCTGACTGAGCACATCACCGTCCTACCCTTTCTCGAGAGGCGAGTTCTGGCAGCCGTGTACCGGCGAGCCGCGGTGGTGCTCCAGCCTTCCGACCGGGAAGGATTCGGCCTGCCAGTCGCGGAAGCCATGGCCTGCGGCACGCCCGTCGTGGCCAGTGATCTTCCAGCCCTCCGCGAAGTTGGTGGAAAGATGGCCACGTACTGCCCCGTGGGCGACGTGGACGGGTGGGTCGCGGCGGTCTCAGCACTTCTCGACGAGCGCACCCATGACGCCGACAGGTGGCGCGCCAGACGGGCAGCCGGCATTGTGGACTCCCGCCGCTTCGATGCGCTCGAGCACGCACGTCGGATGATCGACGTCTATCGAGAGCTATTGCCCGACTTCTTCGCCGCGCAGGATTTCGAGAAAGTCTCGGCGGTCTCGCGGTGATTCGTCCCAGGATTCTCCATGTCGGAAAGTACTACTCTCCGATCAGAGGCGGCATCGAAAGCGTCGTCGAGACTCTGTGTCGCGGAGAGAAGGCGTTGGTCGACACGCGCGCCCTCGTCCTCAATACGGCATTTCGAACAGAGCGGGACGTGCTGGATGGTGTCGCCGTCACCAGGGTCGGGTGCCTCACCAAGATCGGTGCAGTGTCGGTGGCTCCCACGCTGCCGGTGTGGCTCGCGCGATCGAAAGCCGATCTCCTCGTCCTGCACGAACCAAACCCCATGGCGCTTGCGGCCTACTATCTGGTGCGGCCGCGAAGTCCGCTCGTCGTCTGGTACCACAGCGAGGTTATTCGTCCTGCCTGGCAGTACCGACTGTGCTATGCGCCGCTCCTCGAGTTTGCTCTGCGTCGGGCGGCTCGCATCGTTGTCGCTTCCCCTCCCATGCTGGACGTGCCGGCGCTCGCGGCGCACCGGGCGAAGTGCGTGGTCATTCCGTATGGGCTTGACGTTCAACGATACGAGCCAACCGCCCGGGTCAGCTCGGCGGCAGACAGCGTCCGTAAGAAGGCAGGCGTACCCATCTTCCTGTTCGTCGGCCGTCTGGTTGGATACAAGGGACTGGACGTGTTGCTGCGAGCCCTGCCCGGCCTCGAGGCTCGGGTAATCGTGGTCGGCGACGGGCCACGCCGCAGCTCGCTTCAGGCATTGGCCTCTGAGTTAGAAGTCTCCGATCGCGTGCGGTTCGTGGGACAGGTCGGTGACGAGGAGCTACTCGCCTGGTATCACGCCTGTGATGCGTTGGTTCTCCCATCAGTGAGCCGCCAGGAAGCGTTTGGCATGGTGCAGCTCGAGGCGATGTTGTGTGGGCGCCCCATCGTCAGCACAGACCTCGACACCGGTGTGTCGTGGGTCAACGAGCACGAACGCACCGGGCTCGTCGTCCCGCCACGTGACGTCGGCGCACTCCACAACGCCCTTGCGCGACTCGTGTCGGACCCGGCACTCGGTCAACGACTTGGAACGGAAGCGCGCGCTCGGGTCCTCGCGCGGTTCACGTCCGACGCCATGTGTGGCGCCACGTTCTCGCTATATCGGGAAGTCTGGGGCACGGCGGCTTCCGCGGTGCGTAGAGACCCCGTGAGGGCTAGTTGACCCGGCTGTTCAAACGAACCTTCGACGTGGTCTTTTCCGGCCTCGGACTGATCGTTTCGGCGCCACTCTGGGGCGTGTTCGCTCTTCTGATCAAACTGGAGGATGGCGGCCCAGTGTATTACGTGCAGGAAAGGTCAGGCCTCAAGGGCGTTCCCTTTTCTGTCTGGAAGTTTCGCTCGATGGTCCCAGACGCCGAATCGCTCGTTGGTGCGGTGCAGGCGTGCGAACACGACATTCGAGTGACAAGGGTTGGACGCGTGTTGCGCGCGACCGCGATGGACGAATTGCCGCAACTCTGGAACATTTTTCGCGGCGACATGAGCTTTGCTGGACCTCGCGCGCTCCGGCCGGGCGAGATTGAGGCTCATGGCGAGGGCCGCGTAGAAATGCTCGAAGACGTCCCAGGGTTCGAGATTCGGTCGAGCGTGCGGCCTGGGTTGACCGGCATCGCACAGATTTACGCACCACGAGACATTCCCAGACGATTGAAGTTCCGGTATGACCTGCTCTACGTGCGTCGTCAGTCGCTGTGGTTGGATCTGCGGCTCGTGCTGCTCTCGTTCTGGATCACGTTTCGTGGAAGTTGGGAGACGAGAGGCGACAAGTTCTAACCGTCGTCCGGGGTCAGATCTTGAATCTTGCACGAGGGGCAAGGCCAAGATCTGCCTCCTCGCGCACGACGCGAAGAGTTCGTGCAAGATTCAAGATCTGACCCCGCGTTGACATGCGAGGGCCCATGCTGGAAACTTCGTGGGCGGGATGCATGATGCAATCGTTGTTGGCGCCGGCCCCGCCGGGTTGTTTGCTGCGCTTCGCCTGGCGCAGCGCGGGCTGGACGTCGTGGTGCTCGAAGAGCATCACTCTGTGGGAGACCCGGTTCATTGCACGGGCATCCTAGCCCGTGACGCGTTCGACGAGTTCGGCCTCTCACGCGATTCCATTCTCAATGAACTGACGACGGCCCGATTCCTTTCGCCAGCCGGGCGCGACATCATCTATCGCACTGGCGTGGTCGAGGCTGTGGTGGTCGATCGCGCATTGTTCGATGCCCGGTTGGCCGACGATTCTGCGCGCGCAGGTGCGCAAGTCGTTCTCGACGCCCGAGTTGCCTCCATCAGGTGCGAAGCCAATGCGGTGACGGTCGACATGGCCGGACAGCGTTCCTTGCAGGCTCGGGCGTGCGTGCTCGCCTGCGGCGGCCGTTACGCTTTGCACCGTCAGCTCGGTCTGGACTTTCCCCCCCTATACCTCCATACATCGCAGCGTGAGCTCCCCGTGACGCAGCCTGGGGACGTCGAGGTGCACTTTGGCCGAGACATCGCGCCCGGCGGATTCGGTTGGGCCGTGCCGGTCTGGCGGGGCAGCAGGCCGTATGCGCGGATCGGTGTCATGTCTGAGGATCCGGCACCGCGGTACTTCAATCAGATGCTCGCCCGCGTTGATTCCCGCTGGGGTGTTGACGAGCAGGTCGCCAGCCCGCCGCGTCAGAAGATCCTGCCGCTCGCCCGCATCTCACGAACGTATCGAGACCGTCTCATCGTGGTCGGCGATGCTGCAGGCCTCGTGAAACCGACCACCGGCGGAGGAATCTACTACAGTCTCCTCAGCGCGTCGGTAGGCGCGGAGGTTCTGGCCGACGCGCTCGACCAGGACGATCTGAGGGCCGGGCAGCTGGCCCGGTACGAGCGGCGCTGGAGGGCACGGCTGAAGCCCGAGCTCGATACGCAGCAATCCTTTCGGACGCTCGTTCAGCGCATGTCCGACGATGACATCGAAGGACTCTTCGAGCTCGCCCGTACCGACGGCGTCATGCCCATCGTTCGGCGCACGGCGTCCTTCAACCGCCACAGGAAACTGATTCTGGCGCTGTTGAAACACCCGCCCGCCCGACACCTCTTGTTCCGGTCGCTGGTGTCGTAGCCCTGAAGAGGGCTCAGGGCTCAGGGCTCAGGGCTCAGGGCTCAGGGCTCAAGGCTCAAGGCTCAAGGCTCAAGGCTCAGGGCCTAGCTCTCTGAAGTTCTCGACCAGCGAGCGGCGTACCCGTACGACTTTGAGTAGTAGTACTTGTGACGGGAAATGTCGACACGATTCAAGACCGCGCCCAACATGTTCGGCCTGCTGACCGTGATTGTCTCGATCGCCCGCTCCGCCAGGTGGCTTCGCGTCATCTCTGATCCCAGCACGAACGCGACGCCCGACACTGACCGCGCAAGAATCGACGCGTCAGTGACGGCGAGCACGGGAGGTGTGTCGATGATGACCCAATCGAACGGGCCCGTATTCGCCTGGGTCATCAGCGTTTCCATGCGCGCTGACGCGAGCAGCTCGGATGGATTCGGAGGCACTGCGCCGGCCGTCATGATCCACAGATCGGGATTGGCCAGCCGTTGCACGACGTTCCCAATGGTCGCTTGACCGCTCAACAGCTCGGACAGGCCATGCCGGTTCTCGAGGCCGAATGCGCTGTGCACGCCCGGACGCCGCATGTCGGCGTCGATGAGGAGCACTCGCGCGCCTCCCTCTGCCAGCGCGAGCGCCAGGTTGCACGCCGTCGTGGTCTTCCCCTCTTGAGGTTGCGCGCTCGTCACGAGCACGATCGCGACGCCCTCGCTGGTGTTGCTGAAGGCGACTGACGTTCGAAGCGCCCGAATTGCCTCGCGGAAATCGCTGGGCGCCCTCGGCACGATTACGGCCAAGTCCCCCGTGTCTTTGACGGCCGGGATGATGCCCAGGCACGGCATTCCCAAGCGCCGCGCGACATCTTCCGGTGTCTTGATCGTGTCGTCTACATAGTCGAGCACCACGACGAGCCCGAATGCCACAAAGAGTGCCACGGAGCTGGCAAGAATCAGCGTTCGCGGCATGTTCGGACTGAACGGCGCATCCGGTGCGCGCGCGCGATCCACAAGGCGCACGTTGTTTCCGCGACTGTTCGCCAGCACTTGCAGCTCCTTTTCCCGCTGCGACAACGTTTCGTAGAGCTGTCGATTGCTCTGGGCCTCGCGTTCGAGCACGGTATAGCCGACGCTCTTCCGATCGAGATCCGTGGCGGCGGCCTTCTGCTCCTCGAGCGCAGCCACGAGTGTGTGCTCTTCTCGTGCGGCCGACTCGTAGTCATGGCGGATGGTGTCAGCGGCCTTGGCAAGCTCCGAGTTGAGCGATCGCGTGACGTCTTGAATGGACGCGTTGACAGTGACGATCTCCGGGTGCCTGTCGCCGTAGCGCTCAGACAGACGCGTCTTCTGCCGTTGAAGGTCTGCGAGCTGTGACTTGATTGCTTGGATGTATGGGTTCTGCGCGATGGGTGGAATCGTGTCGGCTGTCGGCAACTCACCCAGTGACTGCACCTGCTCGAGAAGCGACTCCTTTTGCGCCCGGCTTGTTCGCGCGCGGGTCACGGCATCGTTTAGCTGGTTGAGCCGAGCGATGACGATGTTCTGGCGGTCTGCCAGCGACAGCGCGTTGTGATCCTCCCTGTACTGCGCCATCGCCCGTTCACTCGTTTCGACCATTGCCTTCTGCCGGGTGAGCTCCTGCGCCAGCCATTCGAGGCTCTTGGCCATGTTCTGCTTTCGCAACTCTAGGTTCTGCTGGATGTACTCCTCGCCAAGCGTATTGGCTGCCGTTGCAGCCAGGCGCGGATCGCCAGCTACGAAATACACGTCAACGAGCCGGCTCGCTTTGACCGGCTGGACCGACACACGCGCAATGAAGCGGTCGATCACCGTGTCTTCGGAGACGGGCGCGTCCGTGCTCCGGTTCGGCTGCGGTGCCGAGCTCCCGAGGTGAGAAGTTCGCTGGGCGACGAAAGATCGAGCCATCGACAGCGCACGGGCAAGGGTGTCGTCGGAGCGAGAATGGCCGAATTCTGGTACCCGCGCTAGGCCCAGGCGGCTCGTGACGCGACGCGCCAGGTCGCGCCCAGTGAGAATCCGGTACTGGGTTTGGAAATATGGTTCTGGATCCTGAAGCGTCGGCATGGCCGGTCCGCTGACGCCCTCCATCGCGAGAGAGCGTTCGTCTTCAATCTCGATGAGCAAGCGAATGTTCGCTCGATACAAGGCGGTCTGACAGTACGTATAGAGCGCGCTCCCGAAGACGATGAGCAAGAACGTGTTCATCGCCACATAACGATATCGATAGAGCGCACCGAGCCGATCGAGCAATTGGGTGTCGGCCGGCTGCGCCAGTGACGGGACGCGTCCTTCGTGTCGAAGTGGGCTGCGAGATGCAGGTCTGTGCATGAAGCGTTGGCAGCGCTATCGCGAGAAGCGCGATTCGTCTACGCCTATCGGCTCGGTGTGCAAGAACGGTTAGCACTAGGTAGCGTGGTGACCGTGGCTCGCCGATAAGAGGGACGAGGAGACGCGTGGACCCTTCGACAGAACGCCCGCAGATCGTCGCGGAAACCATCACGATGGCGGAGAGCGCCATTGAGTCGTTCTCCCCAGAACCCGAAGAGCCTCCCCGATTCGCAGCAGTTGTTCGGCCCTCGCTGCCGCCGGCTCCGGGACTGTTGACGTACGAGCCCTTCTACGGGCTGACGGAAAAGCCCTTCAGTCTCTCAACCGACCCTCGTTTTCTTTTCAGGAGCGATTCACACGAGCCGGTATTCCACGAGCTGCTCGGGGCGATCCAGCGCCGGGAAGGCCTCGTCGTATTGACCGGAGGAATTGGGACCGGCAAGACCACGCTGTGTCGGGCAGTCATCGGTCATCTCGATCGCAAGACTTTTGCAACCTTTGTTCCTGATCCATTTGTGTCTCGCGAAGATCTCTTGAAGATGCTTCTCGTCGACTTTGGGGTCGTTTCCGTCGACGACGTCCGGCGCGGGTTCTTGAGGGGCGCCTCGCGTGTGGAGTTGAGCTATCCGCTCTACGAGTTCCTGAGATCGCTCGAGCCGCTCGACGCCTACGCGGTCCTCGTGATCGATGAAGTCCAGAACCTGTCCCTCCCTCTGATAGAGGAGATCCGCATCCTCTCAGACCTCGAGGATGGGCGGAAGCTGCTGCAGGTCGTCCTGGTCGGACAACCGGAATTTCGCTCTCATCTGAAGCTTCCGACGATGAAGCAGGTCGATCAGCGCGTGTCGATGCGCTGCGAGCTTCAGCCGCTGACGCGAGAAGGCGTGTTCAGCTACGTTGCGCACCGGCTTTCGATAGCCGGAGGTAGCAAAGTCGAGTTTGACACCGCAAGTCTCGACCTGGTGCACGAAGCATCAGCCGGCGTTCCAAGAGTGATCAATCTCATCTGCGACCGGGCGTTGCTCGGAGGCTATCGCAGCGCGGCTCCGGTAATCGATCGCGGCCTGGTTGCCAGCGCGATCAGCGATCTTCAGATCACGAGCCCGCCGCCGCGGGACGCGGTCGTCGAACCTATAAACGTGCTTGAAGATTCAGTGTACCCGCGCGGGCTGTTCGAGAAACCGCCAGTCGCGAAGGACGCATCGAGACGCGTATCGGAGCTGCACGCGCTTCTCGATCTTGCTCCGACGTCAGGTCAAGCCGCAGATCTGCTCGTCCACGCCACGTCACCAACGGATCTGTCGGCCCGGACGAGCATCGACGTTCAGCAGACCCTGGCAGCCGTGTCGGATTCGTCGCGCGGCCTCCGACTGGTGACCACGTTGGCGCTCTCGGCGCTTGGAACGCTGACCGGCATGGGCCTCGTGGCGTATTTCTTGTGGATGAGGCCGTTCATCGCGGAGCCGCTGACGCTGCCTCCGTTGCCGGTGGCAAGCCGATCAATGGAAGCGCAGGTGATGGCGTTTGTCGGGGTACCGCGACTCGCGTCGCCGTCTGAGCCGGCAGTGGCCGCAGGACGTTGGGCCGTTCAAGTAGCGGCGCTCCCCGACACCGAGAAGGCACGCAACCTCCTCCGTCGTCTGACAGATGTCGGCTTCCCGGCGTTCGAGGGTCCAAGAGACCTTGCGTCGGAAGGCCGTCTGCGTCTGGTGTTGGTGGGACCTTATGCGACCGACACCGAAGCTGCACTGGCACTCGCTCAGCTTCGGCAGGTCCCCGGCCTAGCGGACGCCTTTCTGACTCGCTGGTAGCCTACCGACTGTTTCCGGGCCGATGAACGGCGATGGCCGCCGCCACCGCGAACAGGATGCCGTTGGCCGGCATTCGCAACCCGGTCTCCCACACACTCTGCACGCCAACCGCCATCACCGCTGCGGCTCCTCCGATTCGCAGCCAGGCCGTTGGCGAAGTGTCGCGTTTCAGCCGTACGACGAACAATCGGGCGAAGGCGACGAGTGATACCGCAGCCGGGATGAACAGGAGCAGCCCCCCCTCAGCCAGGATCTGAAGATACTGATTGTGCGCTTGATTCACCAGTATCACTGGGCTCGTGTGGCGATAGAGGAGCATCGCGGTCTGGTAGCTGCCGAGACCGGTACCTGTGAGCCACGCGTCGCTGATCAGCGCGAGCGTATCGATCCATATGCGGGTACGCTCGCCCGAGCCGCGCTCGAGTGTCTCCTCCGCGCGCGACAGCAGCGGGTCGAGGCTGGAGTAGGCCACTAAGAAACCGACGAGCAGCACGAGTCCGACGGCCAGCCAGATCCAGGTTCTCCGGTTGCTGCGCCCCCGTCCGAGAACGGCGACTGTGCCCAACGACACAGCCGCCGCCATGAGCCCAGACCGTGACGTCGAGGCGACCAGCGCAAGCACCATGACCGCTGCGGCGACAGCCACCCACACCGTGCGCGTTCCCACGCTTTGCATCAACGATGCAATCTCGTCTGCCACCCGAGACGAGGTCGTCCGCCGTGCGAAAGACATGACAACGTAGCCGGCGGCGAGGGGGATGGCCATGACGGCCCACGTCGCAAAATGGTTTCGGTTGACGAACGGTCCAAAGGGCCTCGCCCCTTCGTCGATGGGTTGGAAGAGCCCATATATCTTCGTCGGGTCACCCGCATGTTGGGCGAGCGCGGTGAGCGCCGCGACAAATCCGATGAGGGCCACGGCCACAGACAACCGATGGGCACTCCCTCTGGCGCACGCGTAGCGGCACGTCCAGAAAACCAGCATCGCCGTCACGATGAGCGAGATCGCGTAAACAGACGCCCACGGATCAAGTGATAGGGGCTCCCACAATGCGGTGGGTCCGACTACGAGTTCAGACTCGAGAGTTTCACGGTGCGAGAAGAGCAGCGCGCGGGCGGTGCGGGGGAGTGGTACGCACTGTAGTGCGGCCACCGCCACACACCCGAGCAGCGCGCGGTCTAATACACGGGTTTCCGAGGACGCTGCGATGGGGGGCCGTGCCAACGCACTGAGCACAATGGCGCTGGCGATGAGCGGGACTCCGGCCCACCGGTAGACGCCTCCCACGGCAAAGATCGACCAAGCCAGCATGGCGGCCAGCAGCCAGAAGGACCAGAGTGTTGGGGGTTCGAGATGCGGGATCCGGGCTCCGGCATCCAGTGACCGAGTGACGAGCCCTGAATTCCTGATTTCCGGGCCAGCTCCCTGATCCCCGATCATTGATCCCGCCTAGGACGCTGCCGAACTCGTGTAGTAGTTCGTGTGCTCGTACCCGTAGTATCGCGAGTAGTAGTACTTGTTTCGTGAGAGGTCGATTCCGTTCAGCACCGCGCCCAGCATGCGCGGCTGGCCCGTCATCAGCGTCTCGAGTGCGCGCTTGACGTGACGACGGGGTGTCATTTCGGACCCGATGACAAACGCCACACCGGACGTGAGAGGCGACAGCAGCACCGCATCGGTAACCGCGAGCACAGGCGGCGTATCGACGATGATCCAATCAAACCATCCGTTGTTGGTATTGAGAAGCGTCCGCATCTGCTCCGATGCCAACAACTCGGACGGATTGGGGGGAATCTGGCCTGACGTCATCACCCACAGGTTCGGCATCTCTAGTTTTTGAATCGCCTGCCGTGGCGTGGCTTGCCCCGTGAGCAAGTGCGACAAACCGATGCTGGACTCGAGGCCCAATGTGCGCGTCACTCCAGGCCGCCGAAGGTCGGCATCGATGAGGAGTACGCGTTCGCCCCCGATCGCCAACGCGAACGCCATGTTGCACGCTGTGGTTGTCTTGCCCTCGAGCGGCTGAGCGCTCGTCACCAGGATCACGCGTCCCGCCGCCGTCCCATTGCTGAAGACCAGGGACGTGCGGAGAGACCTGAATGCCTCGCCGAATTCGTGTGGGACCTCGGACGACAAGAGCGGAGCTTTGTTGCCGTGGACCTTGGGAACCATTCCCAGAAAGGGCACACCAAGCTTCGCGGTGACGTCCTCGGGCGTCTTGATCGTGTCGTCCAGATAGCTCATTCCCACGACCAGACCCACGGCCAGCACCAGGCCTGCCAATGCGGACAGAAGCAGGTTCTTACGAAGATTTGGTGTGAAGGGCACTTCTGGCACTTCAGCGCGCTCCAGCAGGCGGACATTGTTGCCGCGGCTGTTCGCCAGGACTTCAAGCTCCTTTTCCCTCTGCAACAGCGATTCGTACACCTGTCGATTGCTTTGTGCCTCCCGCTCGAGCACGGTATAGCTGACATTCTTGCGACTGAGCGACATTGACAGGCCCTTCTGCTCTTCGAGGGCCGCGGCCAACGTCCGCTCCTCGCTTACAGCCGCCTGATAGTCGTTGCGAATGGCGTCCACCGCTTTCGAGAGCTCGAGCTCGAGTTGGCGTTGCGCGTCGCGGATGCTTGCGTTCACCTTGATGATTTCGGGGTGACGGTCGCCATACCGTTCCGAGAGATTCGCCTTCGCACGCTCGAGGTCCGCCACCTGCGTCTTCAGTGCCTGGATGTACTGGTTCTGGAGAATGGCCGGAATCGTGTCGGGCGAGACCGACGACCCAAGCGCCTTGATCTGTCCGTAGAGCGACTCTTTCTGGGCAAGGTTGGTCTTTGCCTTCGTGGCCGCGTCATTCAGTTGATTGAGGCGCGAGACGATGATGTTCTGCCGATCCTCGAGCGACTGCGCGTTCTGCCGCTCGCGGTAGGTGGCCATGGCTTGTTCGCTGCCTTCCACCTTGGCCTTCTGGCGAACGAGCTCTTGCGACAGCCAAGTCAAGCTGTTGGTCACGCTCTGCCGACGGACCTCCATGTTTTGGTCGGAGTACTCCGTCACCAGTTGGTTCACCGCCCTCGCCGCAAACTCCGGGTCGGCCGCCACCAACGAGACATCTACGAGCTGGCTGTTTCGAACTGGCTCGACCGAGATCCGCGACATGAAATCGGCAACCAGCTCGGACTCGGGACGCGGCACTCCCGTTTTCTGAGTCGCGGTACTCAAGCCAAGGACACCGCGAGCGCCCCCGAGTAGTCGGCTCAGCCGTGACGATGTTGCCTCGCTTCCGAATTCTGGAACGCGACCAAGGTCGATCTGCTTTGCCGTGCGCCGCGAGAGCTCACGGCTGGTGAGAATGCGATACTGCGTTTGGTAGTAGGGCACCGGATCGGCACGGTTTTCGTTGTTGGTGACACGCGAAACGGCGCTCGTTTGTTCGTCCTCGAGCTCAATCATCAGGCGCGCCTGGGCCCGGTACATCGGAGTGGTGGTGTACGTATCGAGGAGCGAGCCAAAGATCACCAGAAGGAAAGCACTGGCTGCTATGAAACGGTGCCGGTAGGCAGCGGCCAGGTAGTCGAGCAGGTGCATGTCGCCGGCCGTCGCACGCGACGCAGCCACGACAGGGCCCCGCGACACAGGGTCCGGACGAGGAGTCTGGGCCTTATCACTCATGGTTTTCTACAGACCGTATCGGTTAGCGTTAGGAGGCCCTACAGAGATTTCCGAGGTGGCCTGACACAGCAATGCACATGATTGCGTGCGTGGGCCCGATGGCCGAGTACGACAGACTCAAAGGCCTAAGCGCCGCTCTCGATAGTGTCGAGCCGACGCCGGGCGGCGATATCCATAACTACTGCTCGGGGCTGGCCGGTTGACCGGTCCCGGCCACACCCGCGACTCCGGACGTGGCGGCGGCGCCGAGAATGGTTTTCGCGGCGTTGCCCCATGCTCCTTCTGTCAGCGAGATGGGCACGCGGAGAATCGTGGTTGAGACCTGACCCAACGTGACACTCACCGTTGTTTCCCCGACGTCTTCGACAGCCAACACCCGCCCCTTATCGTCCACGAGCTCCACGTAGAACGAGCCGCCCTCGTTGAGGGTGAACGCAAACTCCCCCTTCTCCCCGGTCTTGACGGTTTCGACAATTTTTCCGAGAGTCGTTCGCAGACGCACGCGGGCCTTGGGCACGGGACGGGGTGGCTCGTGCAGGGTCACTACCATGCCGGTAATACGTGCCTGGCTCGACGGCACAGTCATTTGGAGTCGAGCGCCACTTCCCCTTTGCGAATTTGGACCTTCGCTCGTAGCGGGGCGCTGGTCCGCGGAGAGCGGTCTCACCACAGCCAGGCCCAACAGCAGAACCAACGGAAGACGGGTGCACGTCATTTCATACTCCTGCCGCGGGTGGCCACTTCCTTGTATCGGTTATCGGAAAGGGCTCCGGATCTCTACAGACGCTCCTGATTCGCGTCACTGGAACCGACAACCGAACTATGCGGCTCTGCGCCATGCTCATGGCGGCGGTGGTCACGTGCGCCACGCTGGCCGACTCGACGAGGGCTTTCGCCGGTCGACCGACGACAGCGAACTTCGTCTATGAGATCTGGTACGAGATCGATCCCGACAAGGCCCGCCAATTCGATGAGTACCTGCTGAGGCTCAGAGAGGCTGGTCCGCAAATCGCGGGCGATCCCGTTCGTTGGGTGGACGCGCATCCTCTGCACAACACACGGATCGTCTCTTTGCCAGCCGTCCGCTTGGCCGACTACCGATCCGATCGCTATAACGAGGCAGGCTTGCGCTCGATGTTCGGTGACGACGCGTACACGACCCTTCTCAAGGGCTACACCGATGCGCAGGTCTCGCGCAGGAGTTACATTCGCGAGTACCGCACACAACTGAGCTTGAATCGGGATCGGCACACCCGCGATGGAATCTGGGGAACTGAATACTCTTTGGTAACGGTTGAACCTGGCCGAGAGAGGCAATTCGAACGGCTGTGGCAGCAGGCCTTGACCGCGTACAGCAGAGTGTCGCCGCTTACCGTGATCATCGGAGCGAGGACATTGGTCGGCGGCGGTGCGCAGTACGTTCTCGCGCGTTCTCTCGAGAGTGTCGCGGATCTTGAACGGGTTCCCACGCCAGCACGTGCGGTCGAGCAGGCTTCCGGGTTGGCAGCGTCGGAGGCCTTTACGGCCGGACTCAACGAATCGGTCACGAAATGGGAGCCGCTCGTGCTCGAGAGGACGGAGCTGGGAACCGACGGAACCGGCTCCTGGCCGCGAATTCGGTGATGAGACGACAAGAAGTCGTGCGCGGCTCTTTGATGATGGCGTGCCTCGGTCTGCTCGCCGGTCTCAGTGGAGGCTGTCATTCGAGTGACCCTCCGCGTCATGATCTGAAGCCGACCTACGACACGACGAGCGGAAGGCTCCGTGAGCTCTCCTACGACTCCAATAGCGATGGGCATGCCGACATGAAGGCATTCATGGACGGAAGCCGCGTGCTGAAAGTAGAAGTGGACGAAAACCTCGACGGCCGCCCCGATCGCTGGGAGTACTACGGGCCACCAGACGCTGACGCGCCGTCGGGCGATGCCGCGGGGAGATTCCCTGCACCGATTCGTGTCGAGTTCGCCACGAGGCATGATGGCAAGGTGACACGCAAGGAGGGCTTCGAGGCCGGGCGCCTCGCGTGGGTGGAGGAGGACCGAGACGGTGACGGGCGGATTGACCGATGGGAGACGTACGTCGACGGCGCTCTCTCCACGCTCGCACTCGATACCGAAGGCCGCGGAACGCCGAATCGTCAGATTACCTATGTAGGTGATACTGTCCGAATCGAGGAAAAGTAGCTTCCGAGCGGTGTCGATTCAGTCCGATCTTGTGGTGGTCGGTGCCGGAGCGGCGGGCCTTGCCACCGCCATCTTCGCGGCACGCACGGTCCCGCGCTTGCGCGTACGATGCCTCGACGGCGCCCGCCGAATCGGCGCAAAGATCCTGGTGAGCGGCGGATCACGATGCAATGTCACGAACCGCGTCGTAACGGATCGCGATTTCTGGGGCGGGTCGCCGCGAGTCGTGCGGAGTGTGCTGCGCGCGTTCCCGGCCGAGAAGACCGTAGCGCTCTTTGAATCGCTCGGCGTCCCACTTCACGAAGAAGAAGACGGGAAACTGTTTCCCGACACCAACCGCGCGCGAACCGTGCTCGATGCGCTGATCGGCGAGGCTCAACGTCTTGGCATCGTGATGGCAACCGGTCAGCCGGTGTGCGCCGTCACGCGACACGCTGGCGGTTTCTCGGTCGAGACAGACGGCGGTGACAGCGTTGAGGGTCGCGCGCTCGCGCTCGCAACCGGAGGACGATCGCTGCCGAAGAGCGGCAGTGACGGCTTCGGGTATGAACTGGTACGGCGTCTTGGGCACGGGCACATCGAGACCACTCCTGCGCTTGCCCCGCTCCTGCTCGGAGGAGATCAACATACGGCTCTGGCAGGCGTCTCACATCCGGCGGCCTTGACCCTTCGCGTTGACGGCCGAGCGACCGTCCGACTGAACGGCGCCTTGCTGTGGACTCACTTCGGCATCAGTGGACCGGTGGTCTTGAACATGTCTCGTCACTGGCACCGGGCCCGGCTGACGGGCGACAGCGTGGAGCTGTCGGTGAGCGTATGTCCGGGTGAAACCTTCGAATCGCTCGAGGTGTGGTGGCTGGAGCAAGAGCGATCGCGGTCTCGTGCGCAGGCCTTGACCGTGCTGGCATCGCGCCTCCCATCCGCGGTAGCCGAGTCGTGGATTCACGCCTCGGACATCGACGACACGATCACGATGGCCCATCTGAGTCGTGAAGCGCGACGTCGTCTTCTGGCGAGCTTACTCGACACACATCTGGATGTTCGTTACAGTCGCGGATACACCTACGCCGAGGTGACAGCGGGCGGCGTCCCGCTCGAAGAGATCAACCCCGCCACGATGGAGTCGCGCGTGTGCCCAGGGCTCTATCTGGTTGGCGAGATCCTCGACGTCGACGGCCGGATCGGCGGCTTCAATTTTCAGTGGGCGTGGTCGTCGGCCTGGGTTGCCGGACGGGCGATTGCGAAGGCGCTCGATCCCTGATCCCCCATCCCCGATCCCCGTCTACTTCCCAATCACCGGAGGCGTCATCTCACACGCCCGCGGGCTCCACTTGGAGCCGTCCGGTTCGCGTCTGAAGTGCGTGGTCAGCATGAACGGCTGCGCCAGGTACGTGGGATCGTCCACGGTCGACGTCAAGATGAGATACGAATCACCGTTCGGCTCGTCGGAACGATCGTAGAACTCGGTCAGCACCGCCTGACCCGTGTAGGGGATGCCGTTTCTGCGCAAGTATCCAGGTCGCATGCGCGTGGTCACGACCTTGAGCGATCCGCTGAGCTGAGGCGCCTGGTTCGCTCCACCACGGCCACCTCCGCCGCCGCCGCCGCCACCTCCGGGCGCCAAGCCCTGTCCCTCTGGAACTGTCTCCCACGCAGCGACCGATTGGCCCTGCCATTGAGGTTCACCCGCCGGAGTCGGCGTGGCCGCCCCACGGAAGCGGAAGAGCCGTACTTGCTCACCGTTGTCCGTTTCGAGTTTTAGAGTCGTGTCGTCTTGCCACGAGACGCGAAGGCGAATAGGCAGTCGCATCAATCCTGCTGCGCCGAACGGCTTGCATTGTTCGCCTGCGGCAGCATCCTTTGCCGGGTCCCATGCATTCGCGGCTTTCTGCCCCGCATCGTTCAGCGGCACACTGGCGAAGTCACCCTTCGGCGGCGTTACCATTCGGAATCGCCAGTCTTCTGTGACGACCGCGACCCAATTACCGGTCAGATCTACCGGGGCAGCGCTCCGAGCCGTTGTCGCCGGCGGTGCCTGCTGCGCCATGACTGAGGCACCGAGGTTCAGGACCAGGTACTGCACTGGCAATCGCGATGGCTGTCGCAACCGGATGAAGCAACGCCCGATGAATCATGTTTAGGTCTCTGTCTTGGGCCGGCTATAGCCGGCCCCCACGACTGTCGTGGAGTATGCGGCTCCCACGGCTGTTTCGTGGAGCATGACGTGGGGGCCGCCTTCAGGCGGCCCGCAACTCGTTCTACTTACCCCCACTGACGCCCCGATACACGGCTTCGAGGAACATGTCGGTGGTCCATGCGCCGGAGGTGGCGCCGTAGATACCGTCGTACTCGAGCGAGGGACGTGCCGCTTTGACTTGCTGCAGCGTCATTCCCTTCTTCGCCATGTCGCGAACGCGATCGCGAATGATGGTGACCATGTCGCGATAGTCCACAACGTCTGCTTCGTTGCAGATACGCCCGTGGCCGGGAATGACCCGTGTACCACCCATCTGATTTCGTTCCGGCACCGTGATGTCGAGGATCGCGTTCAACGCGTCGATTTCCCCTTGAATGCTCCCACCTCGTGACGCGTCAATCACCGGATAGCTGGTCGTCACGAACACATCGCCCGTGCTCAGCACGTCGGAGGATCGAAAGAACACCATGACGTCGCCGTCGGTGTGCGCGTTGGGCTGCGCGAGGAGCTGGACGACCTCGCCGTTCGAGAAGAAATCCTTTCGCGGCGTGAAGAACGTCGATTCGGGCAGCGCATCGCCCGAGAGCGCCGGAAGTCCCGGGCGGCCCGCGCTCATCCTGTTGTACGCGTTCTCGTGCGCCATGGTGATGACGCCTGCGTTCGGGCCCTGCGGGTTTCCGCCGCCCACTCCACCGGGCCGCGGCCCTCTCGTTCCACCCTGCGCGCTAACGATGGCACCATTGCCCGCGATGTGGTCCGCATCGTCGTTGGTGTTGACCAGAAAACGAACCGGTCGTGGCGTGAGCCGGGCGATCGCGGTCAAGATTTTTGCGCTCTGACCGGCGCCACCCGCGTCGACGAGAAGTACGCCCTCGTCCCCGATCTGGACGCTGACATTGCCGCCGGCGCCGACAAGCACGTGCACTTTGCCTTGCACCGGAAGAGCCTCGACGCCGTCGACCAGGATTGGCGGCGGAGGGGGAGTCAGTGGCACGAGCATGACCGGTTGCTGAGCATGCGAGACAGGCTGCGTGGCCGAGCCGAACCCGGCGACGAGAAGCGCAATCAACGCGGCACGCGCACCGCTCAGTGGGATCCTCATTTTGGCTCTGTCCATTGGTTGCGAGTTCCCCAGCTCCCCAGCTACCTGCCTAGCATCTCTCTGACCTTCAGCTCGTACTCCGGATACAGCGTTTGCTTGCCGCCCTGCGTCCCTTCGAATGGCAGGCCGTGCTTCTTGGCGTAGCCATCTTGACGCGTACCGAACGGATAATGAGGCACATACCCGGCGGGGTGTCCCGCTACTTCGTCCACCACCTCGAACAACCACCGCTGGTCGACGTTGATGTTCGAGCTGCGCACCCATTGGGATGTGCGAACAAAAGGCTCCTCAAGGTATACGGGGTCGTAGACGATGGTCACGAGCGTCAACTGATCTCCGTGTCGAATGAAGTGCTCGGTCATCGTCGTCTTCGTGCTGGCGGGGACGCCGTTACGCTGGATGACGCCGTACTTCATATGGGTCGTGTTGATCGTCAACTGATTGCCCTGGACCTTACCCGTGGAGAACCCTTCCCAGAGATACTCGGCGTTCGGTGACGGGTGCGGGCGTCCATCCATCCAGATGATGCGGTCGTCGCGTCCGAACACGCCTTCGAGGGTGTAGGCGATGAGCTGATGCGTCACAGGATCGACTCGTTTGGTGACGCGCATATTAGGGCCTGGTCCGCGCATGAAATACATCGCCGGATGAGGCTGCGCCATCCGTTCTGGAAGAGACAGGATGGATGCGTCCCAATGCGACGCCTTTTGCCGCGCCGCGTCGTTGATCGGCAGCCCGGTATAGTCGCCAAGCTCAGCTCCGGGCCCGCGATGCGGCTGGTCTTCGTGCACTCGGGCGGCCCATTCACCTGAAATGTCCACCTGCTGAGCAAAGCCGGGGCTGGCGGCCAAGATGAGGAGCAGCGGCATCAGCGCCTTGGGGGTCATGTACGGTCCCTTCCCTGAAATGTCAGTGATTACGCTCCAGGCGGCGCCAATATTACACCCACGCGAAAATACGGCCTGTATGGCGGCCTCCCTGTTGGACATCCTGCTATTGACCATCTGCTATTGACCATGGCGACCTCAGGACGTATAACCGGCGCGCTGACGACGCTCGCTAGGGCGACGCGAGGTCTGCGGGGCGGACAAACAGCGTGGCACTTTCGAGCGGATCTTCCCGCTCAGTCTTTCAGGGGGCAATCGATGCGGAATCTTAGAGCAATGTGCATCGCGGTCACGTGGTTGGGAATCGCGCTCGCGCCGACCCTCGCGTATGGTCAGGCGACGATCGCCGGAATCGTGCGGGACACGTCAGGGGCGGTGCTCCCGGGCGTGACTGTCGAAGCGGCCAGTGACGTGCTGATCGAGAAGGTCCGCACCTCGGTGGCAGATGGCGCCGGCAGATATCAGATCGTCGACCTCCGGGCCGGCACCTACACAGTCACGTTCACGCTTCCTGGCTTCTCGAGCGTCAAGCGGGAAGGTGTTCAACTAACCGGCGTGCTCACCGCCACGATCAACGCCGAGTTGCGCGTGGGAGCCGTCGAGGAAACGGTGACGGTGACCGGTGAATCGCCGATTGTCGATGTGCAGAGCGTACGAAGGCAGGCCACCATCGACGGCGAAGTTCTGAGCAGTATTCCGACGGCCCGAGGCTACACCGGCATCATGCTCCTTGTCCCCGCCATTCAGACGCAGGGCTCGTCGCCCGCAAATGTGCAGACGACCCCCGGGATGGTCGTGTTTGGCACGCCAGGCGGCCGAAATGGCAACGAGGGACGGTTGCAGGTTGATGGGTTGGGCGTCGGCGCGGCACGCAACGGAGGTGGCGTGTCAGGGTACAACGCCGACATCGCGAATGCCCAGGAGATCACGTTCACGACATCGGCAGGCCTCGGTGAAGCGGAGGTGTCCGGTCCGAACTTGAGCGTCGTGCCCAAGACGGGAGGCAACTCCGTGAGGGGTTCCATCTACCTCGCCGGCGTCAGCGAAGGGATGGTCGGCAGCAATTACACGCCCGAGCTTCAAGCTGCAGGGCTCGGCGTACCGGGCCGGCTCCTGAAGTTGTGGGATTACACGGGCGGCGTCGGCGGTCCGATCAAGAAGGACCGGCTTTGGTACTTCCTGAACTTGAGGAGCCAAGGGTCGCACTCTTCAGTTTCCGGGATGTTTGCGAACAAGAACGCAGGCGATCCGACCAAGTGGACGTATGAGGCCGATCCGAGCCGGCAGTCGAGAACTGCAGGAAGCTGGAGGGTTGCCAGTCTGCGCCTGACGGCACAGGCCACGCAGCGCAACAAGTTCAACATCTATTGGGACGAACAAAAGCCCTGCACCGGCGCGACGTTCTCCGCAAAAGAAGACGGCTGCCGCAACCAGCCGAGTGATGGAGGCTTCATCTACGGTGGCTCCGCTACCGCGGCGCCGGAGACGGCGACGTACGAGAACAGATTCCAGCGCGTGCAACAGATTACGTGGCAGTCGCCGATGACCAACCGGGTTCTGCTGCAGGCTGGCTTCGGCGATTACCTGACACGGTGGGGCGGCGACGAGATGCCCGGCAATCTCACGCGTTCCCTGGTCCGCATGCAGGAGCAGTGTGCTCCGTCGTGCGCATCCAATGGCGGAATTCCCAATCTGATCTATCGATCGCAGAACTGGGCTTCCCACTGGATGGGGCAGCACAACTGGAACGCGTCCATGACCTACGTCACTGGCGCCCACAACCTCAAGTTCGGTTATCAGGGGACGTTCTACGCCGACGATGAGCAGTACTTCACGAATGATGAGAAGGTGGTGTACCGAGTCAATAACGGTATCCCTAACCTTATTACGCTGAGACTGGATCCGAATCTCCGCAAGCTGCGCACGCGGTACCACGCGATCTACGCACAGGAACAATGGACGCTCGGCCGGATGACGCTGCAGGGCGCGATTAGGTTCGATCATGCCTGGAGCTACTCACCCGAGCAGACCGTCGGGCCGACGCGGTTCCTTCCGACTCCGATTGTTTTCCCGGAGACGCCCGGCGTCGTTGGCTACAACGACATCTCGCCTCGGCTGGGTTTTGCATACGACCTCTTTGGCAACGGGAAGACGGCGTTGAAGGTGAACCTCGGGCGCTACCTGGATGCCGCGAGCAACAACAACGGCAACTACTCGATCACCAATCCGACGTCTCGGATGTCTGGAAGCACCGAGGCTGGAAGGCCGGCGGTGACGCGCACCTGGACCGACGCGAACACGAACTTCATTCCCGACTGCAACCTAAACGCAAACGGTGCCCAGGACAACCGCGCCACCGGTGGCGACTTCTGCGGGGCTGTCAGCGATGCGCAGTTCGGGACGGCTACCTTGGTCAGGAACTTCGATCCTGCCGTGCTCGAGGGTTGGGGCGTGCGTCCCGCTGATTGGGAGTTCGGCGTATCCATTCAGCAAGAGGTCCTGCCGCGCGTTTCCGTGGAGTTCGGCTACTTCCGGCGCTGGCTCTCCAACTTCTACGTGGACGACAACCTGGCAACCGTGCCTGGCGATTTCACGAGGTTCAGCATCACGGCGCCATCCGACCCACGTTTGCCGGGTGGTGGGGGACAGACGATCAACAACCTGTATGACGTGGTGCCAGCCAAGTTCGGGCAGGTCAACGACTACTTCACGAATGCCGAGAACTTCGGGACGTTTTACCAGAACTACAATGGCATCTTGTTGAACGTCGCAGCGCGCCCGGCAAACGGACTGACGATCCAAGGCGGATTGCTCACGGGACAGACCGTGCGAGACCTCTGCGAGATCAGAGACGCGAACCCCGAGCTCACCTTCATCACGCCGGCTAATGCCAGCGGCCCTGGAAACGTGTATGCCAGTCCTGTTTTCCCGTACTGCCACACCTCGACAGGCTTCACGACACGCGTGACCGGTCTCGCTGCCTACACGATTCCGAAGATCGAGGTGCTCGTCAGCGGGACGTTCCGAAGCGAGCAGGGTGCGCCGCTGGCGGCGAATTACGTGGTCACCAATGCCATCGCGGCGCCGATCCTTGGCCGGAATCTCTCGGCGCCGGGAGGAAGCATCACCGTGAACCTCATCGAGCCGGGCACTCTGTATGGCGACCGCCTCAACGAGTTCGACTTCCGGATTGCCAAGATCCTGCGGTTTGGCCGGACGCGTACGAATGTCGGGTTTGACATCTACAACCTGTTCAACGCGAATCCTGCGCTCACCTACAACGCGGCCTACAGTGCGGCGCTGCCGTTTCCGCGGCCGACGGGGGTGTTGACGCCACGCTTCGCAAAGATCAGCGCGCAGATTGATTTTTAGTACCGGGGATCGGGGATCGGGGATCGGGGATCGGGGATCGGGGATCGGGGATCGGGGATCGGGGATCCGGGATCCGGGATCCTGGATCGGGAGCAGGGACCCTTCCGGGCCTTGCTCCCGAGTTCTGTACTTCGGACCCTGCAAAAGCAGCGTTCCAGATCAGCGAGCTCGGGAGATCCATGCGTCCGCTCGGGAATCCGGATTCCCGGATCTCTGTGTACCGGTTGATATTGCAGGTTGACAGCCCCAAGAGCGGGTCCTAGAATCGGGCCACCTCATATGCCTTGTTGCACGTCTGTCCCCTTTCCGGGGCGGTGATCGAAAGCGTCATCACGAAATGACGAGGAGGTCCCTGTCATGAGTTCGACCTTGGTCCGACGGTTCCTAATTCTCATCGCGATCCTCATGCTGCCCGCGTCTGGGTATGCGCAAGAAGCGGTGCTCACCGGAACGGTGACTGACTCCACGGGCGGGGTGCTACCGGGCGTGACGTTAACGGCGGTACATCAGGCCTCTGGGAATACGTTTGTGGCCGTTACCGACGAGCGCGGCGTCTATCGGATCGCCGCGCGCACTGGCGTCTATCGACTGAATGCCGAGCTTCAGGGTTTCAAGGCCGTCACGCGAGAAGGGCTACAGGTGCTCGTGGGGCAGGTCGTGACCGTCAACTTGCCGATGTTGGAGGCAACAGCAACGGAGACGATTACGGTCACCGCCGAATCGCCGCTGCTCGCGGTCTCTACATCGAACCTGGGAGGCAACGTCGATCCGCAGCAGGTCCAAGAGCTCCCGGTACAGGGACGCAACTGGATGGCGCTCTCGCTCCTAGCCCCAGGTAGCCGCACGTCTTCGAGCAACGCCACGGCGCCCTTGCCGGACAGGAACAACGGCGAGGCGCGCGAGTTTCAGCTCAATCTGGATGGGCAGCAGATTTCGTCGGAGCTGGGTGCAGGCAATCAACCCCGTTTCAGCCAGGACTCGATCGCGGAATTCCAGTTCATCTCGAACCGGTTCGACGCGACTCAGGGACGCTCGACTGGCGTGCAGGTGAACGCGATCACGAAGTCGGGCTCCAACCGGTTCACTGGCCTTTTCCGGACCAACTTCCGTGACAGCAGCTGGAACTCGGAAGATCCGAGCTTGATTCCCCCGAAGGTCGTGCCCATCAAGAATCAGCAGTACAGCACGGCAGTGGGCGGTCCCATCATTACGGACAAGTTGCACTACTTCGGCAACTTCGAGTACGAGCGCAACCCGCTGACGAGCATCTGGAACACGCCGTATCCCGCCTTCAACATCGAGTTGACAGGTACGACGACCCGGAAGATGGGTGGGGCGCGCCTCGACTATCAGATCTCTCCGAAGACACGTGTGATGGGGAAGTTCTCCAGACACAAGACGTATGAGCCCTTTGGTCCTGGAGCGTCAACCAGCCATCCGGCGCAGACGGGCACCAATGACGAGCGGAACGAAGAGTACACAGGGCAGCTGACACAGGTGTTCAGCAATAGAGCGCTGAACGAAGTCAGGGGCGGCTACAGCCACTTCGGGTTCAGGAATGAGCTCCTCACGGAATGGTCGAAGCACTGGCAGGCTCCTCGCGTCACTAACGGCCACCCGCGTATTACGTTGACCGGCTTCAGCATCGCGGGTAACGCCAACTATCCGCGCCATCGAGACCAGAACGTAACGTTCCTCCGCGATGATTTCACGTACTGGTTCGACGCGAAGGGCCGCCATGATCTGAAAGCTGGTGGCGAATACGTGCGGCACTTCGAGGACAGTGAGAACTGTAACAACTGCGGCGGCGCCATCGTCGCCAACAACGGGATCATCCCGGCGGACCAGCTTCAGGCGATATTTCCGGATCCTTTCAACACCGATTCCTGGAATCTGGCCGCGCTCTCGCCCTATACGCGGACGTACACAATAGGCATTGGCGAGTTCCCTCTTTCGTACGGGCAGCCGAAGTTTGCGGCCTGGGTCCAGGACGACTGGCGTATTGGCAATAACCTCACGCTGAATCTCGGGTTGCGCTACGACTTGAGTCTGAACTCGTGGGCGAACGAGGTTGGGGTGGCACCGTTCTATTCGCCCGGGCGTCCGAATGACGCGAACAATATTCAACCGCGCGTGGGATTCGCCTATCAAGTGGACGACAAGACGGTCATTCGCGGTGGGTCGGGTCTGTACTACGCGGACGCCCTGACCGTAGACGCTTTCTGGCCCTACTACAACGCGCAGCTTGCGCGGATTCAATTCAATAACGACGGGCGGCCAGACTTCGCTTCGAACCCGCTCAATGGGCAGCCGTTGCCGACGCTCGAGCAGGCTCAGGTTCTGTTCTGCGACTCGCCTGCTCAGGCCGCCAACTTTGCCGCGTGGCAAGCAAGAAACTTCGCCGCTCCCCAGCCGTGCCTCTTGAATGCCTACCAAGAAATACCAGGGCCAGTCGACTATATGAAGCAGGCGCGAACATGGCAGACGTCCATCGGCATCCAGCGGCAGTTCGGCAACACGATCGCGGTCGATGCCGACTACATCTTCTCGCAGGGGCGCAACGAAAAGGACACCATCGATAACGTCAATCTGAGCTACAACTCGGCCACCGGCGCGAACTTGCCCTACACCACTCGCGCCACGTTGCCGTATCCCCAGTACGGCATCATCTCGATGATTCCGCACAACACGCGGTCGGAGTATCAGGGGCTCCAGACCAGCTTCACGAAGCGCCTGAGCCAGCGCTGGCAGGCATCAGCCACGTATACCCTGTCGTGGTTCAAGGACGCACAGAACCAGCCGTTCAGCGGACTCGAGATTGTTCCGTTTACAGTCGCGCGCGATCTGGGCAACGAGTTCACTCTGGCCGATACCGATCAACGTCACCGCGCGGTGTTCAGTGGTATTTGGGAAGTCGGCAAGGGCTTCCAGCTCAGCGGACTCCACTACCTCGGCGCCGGTATCCGGAGCGTAACCAACTACGGTGGCGACGTGCGCAGTGTCGGTGCAGGAGGAAGCGCCCGGTTGCGTCCGGATGGCACCATCGTCCCGCGCAACGACTACATCCAGCCCGCGCAGAATAAGACCGACGTCCGAGTTCAGCAGAGGATTCCGCTCGGCGGTCGCATTGCGATTGACCTGATTGGCGAGGCGTTCAACGTGTTCAACCGAAATAACTTCACGATAGTCACGCAACAAAGCAGCGCGAACTTCCTGAAACCCTCGACGGGGCAGTATCGGACGGTGCAGTTGGGATTCCGCTTGACCTTCTAGCTTCGCGTCGATGCGTTAGACGAGGGCCGGGCGGTAATGCCGTCCGGCCCTTCGTTCGTATATAGCCTGTGGAGGATTTCATGAGGAAGAGCGCGTGCGTCCTGACGGTTGCGTTGTGTGCCGTTCTATCGAATACAGTTGAATCGCAACAGCAGCCAGCGGGGGTACAGTCGACCGCGCTGCCCGCCGTTCCCGCAAAGGAGCCAACCTGGGCGTTTCCGGTTCAGGCCGGGTCGCTGCCCGCGGAGGCGCCTGCGCCGAAGAGTCTGGCCGGGAGTTCGAAGAGCTACACGCCGCAAGAGATCGACAACCTCATGGCGCCGCCCGACTGGTTCCCTGACGATCATCCTCCGGCTCCTTCGATCGTTCAAAAGGGACGCGGGGCTGTGCTGGCCTGCGGTTCATGCCATTTGATGTCGGGCGTCGGTCATCCAGAGTCCGCCGATGTGGCCGGCTTCAGCTCGGGGTATCTGGAACAGCAGATGGCCGATTTCAAGAGCGGTATTCGCAAGGACTACGCGCGCATGAACGGCATCGCAAAGGAGATGACCGACGAGGAAGTCCGGCAGATCGCCGCCTATTTCGGATCCCTCAAACCACAGCGGTCCACTCGCGTGACAGAGGCCGCGATGGTCCCGAAGACATTCGTCGGCCAGGGTCGAATGCGGTTCCTATCGCCGGAGGGTGGGATGGAGCCTATCGCCAACCGCATCATCACTGTGCCTGACGATCAAGAAAAGGCGCGCTTGCGCGATCCAAAGACAGGGTTCATTGCTTATGTGCCTCCCGGCAGCGTGGCGCGCGGCAAGGCGCTCGTAGAGAGCGGTGCCTCCGGGAAGGGCGTGCAGTGCGCCATTTGCCATGGTGAGACGATGAAGGGGATCGGCAATGTGCCCAGGCTCGCCGGTCTCCATCCCATCTACACGGCCCGTCAGCTTCATTTGTTCAAGAACGGCGAGAGAAACGGTGTGGACGCGCAACTGATGAAGAGGGCCGTAGCGCCGCTCACGGACAACGACATCTTGGCGATTTCCGCGTATCTCGCGTCGCTTGCGCCGTAGAGCGAGGCCACGGAGAAACGATTAGCCACGGAGAGCACAAAGAACACGGAGGAGGCTCTTCTTCGTAATCTTCGTGTTCTCCGTGGCTGTAAGCCTCGGTGTTCTTCGTGGCGGTCAGGCTATCCGCAATAACTTCATCAAGTTCCCGCTCAAGATCGCCGTCTTGTCCGCGTCGCTCAGCCATTTCGCGTCGAGGACGAGGTCAACAGTCACGGGCCAGTTCAGCGGATTGTCTGTTCCGTACACGAATCTGTCCGGCTCCCATCTCGGCGACCAGGTGTCGCAGACCTTCGTCCGACAGGATCATCGTGTCGACCAGGATCTGACTCTTCATGTATTCGCGCGGGCGTTTCTTGTTCGCGCATTTGGCGTTGCCTCGCACGTCACAAGCGACGTCCGTTCGACCGATGTAGGACGGCAGGTAGCCGCCCGCATGCGCGCCACAGACCCTGAGTCCCGGAAACTTGTCCAACGTCCCATCGAAGATCAGCCGGGAAAGGAAGTAGGTCGTTTCCAGCGGATTGCCGATGATGTTGCCCAGATCGCCTCGCCCACGCAGCGCGCCCTCCTTCACGATGTTGTCTGCGCCACCAGGGTGCATGAAGACGATTACGCCAAGCTCTGCCGCCTTGGCCCAGAACGGATCGAACTTCGGTGATGACAGGTCCTCGCCGTTGAGATGTCCACCGATCGCGGCGCCGCGGAGGCCGAGGCGCTTCACTCCGTCCTCCAGCTGCTCGGCGGCGAGATCCGGAAACTGCAGGGCGCTAGATGAAAGCCCGACGAAGCGATCGGGGTGCGCCGCCACCCATTTTGCGAGCCCCTCGTTCTGCGCTTGGACAATCTGACGAGCAAGCTCGCGATCCTTTGCCTCGTACCACCAGAAACCATTGATGCTGAGCGCTTGAACGTCGATGCCCTGCCGATCGATGAGTTGCAATCGGTCTGGCCCCAGAGCCCGAGCTTGTCCTGCCTGGCTGGCGAACGGCGTGCCCTTCACGACCTCCGCCACCTCGGCGACAGTGGCGTGCGCATGGAGGTCCACGACCTTGATGCGCTTACCGCCCACCATCACCTGACGACGTGCGGACGGCGCCTGAAGCGCTCCCGCGCCGGCACTGGCGCGCTCGTGGCCAAGGATGAACGTCCCTGCCGTCGCGCGCGCCACGGTCTTGAAGAAGTCTCTGCGGTCCGGCATTTAGGTGCTCCAGATAACTCCCAACTCCCAACTTCTCCTTGTCCAACTTCCAACTTCTGCTGCCCAACTCCCAATTCTTGGGAGTTGGAGGTTGGGGATTGGGCGTTGACTCGGACTATGTGATCCGGAGAAGCTTCGCAAGATTCCCACTGAGAATAGCGGTCTTGTCCACGTCGCTCAGCCATTTCGCGTTGAGGACGAGGTCAACGGTCACCGGCCAGTTGAACGGCACGTCCGTGCCATAGACCACCTGACTCACGCCCATCTCCGCGACCAGGTGACGCAGTCCTTCGTCCGAGAACACCATGGTGTCGATGACCACCTGGCTCTTCATGATCTCGCTCGGCTTCCGCTTGTTCGCGCAGTTGGCGTTGTTCCGCACCACGCACGCCGCTTCCGTGCGCCCGAGATACGACGGCAGGTACCCGCCCGCGTGCGCCGCACAGACGCGCAGGCCCGGGAATTTGTCGAACGTGCCGTCGAAGATCAGGCGTGACAGAAAGTAAGTCGTTTCGAGCGGATTGCCGATGATGTTGCCGAGATCGCCGCGTCCGCGCAGCGCACCGTCTTTGAGGATGTTGTCGGAGCCCCCTGGATGCATGACAACCGGCACACCGAGCTCCGTCGCTTTCGCCCAGAAAGGATCGTATTTTGGCAACGACAAGTCATCGTTGTTGCAATGTCCGCCGATCGACGCTCCGCGCAGCCCGAGTCGTTTGACGCCGTCCTCGAGCTGCTCCGCTGCGAGATCCGGGTGCTGCAGCGCCACGGACGCCATTGCGACGAACCGATCCGGGTGCGCCGACACCCACTTGGCCAGCCCTTCGTTCTGAACCTGTACGATCCGGCGGGCAAGGTCGCGATCGGAGGCGGCATACCACCAGAACCCGTTGATCGTCAGGGCCTGAACATCCACGCCTGTCTTGTCCATGAGCTCCAGGCGCTGCGGTCCGAGCGTCTGGTTCCCGCCTCCTCCGCCACTACTCGCGAGCGGGGTGCCTTTGACGATCTCCGACACATCGATGACGCAGTGGCAGTGAATGTCGATCACGCGAACTCGCCGCCCTGCAATCATCACCTGGCGTCGAGATGCCGGAGCCTGGGCCGCGGCGCGCCCGCTGAACACGTCGCGCCCCATCACACACATCCCAGCCGTGGCGCCCGCGACTGTCCTAACGAACCTTCTTCGACTTGGCATCGTCGCCTCCTGGACCTTCGGATCGTTCGAGCCCTTATACCCCAAAGGTAGCTGAGCCACCAATCCTGACGTCACTGTGTGGGTTTCATGACGACTTCCAGATTCCAAGGAGCCGGCGAATCAACACCAGTTGCCCGACGTGATAGGACGTGTGATCTGCCACCAAGACCAGCTCCCTCAGGTACGTCTGTCCCTGGCCGTGAGGAATTCGGGCGAAGAGATCGATCGTCGAGTCGGCGGCAAGTCCCTGAAGCGCCTGCCGATCGTCGCGAAACTGTCTGATGCTTTCGTCCCAGGCGGCCGCAGACGAGGGAGCGGGTGAGGATGGCCAATAGTCGTCGGGCCACTTCAGCTCTTCGTAGTGTGAGTTTTGACAGAAGTCCAGGATGTCGTGCTGCGTGCGTCTGAGATGTTCCAGCATCTGCCAGGGCGAGTACGGGAGGCCGGCCGGCTGTGTCCCTCGGAGATTTTCTGGAATCCCTGCGACGACGGCGTCGAAGCCGACGTGGGCGTCTTCCCAGGCCAGAAGCCGACTGAGGTATTCGCGAATTGGTTCGTTGCTCATGATGTCCTCGACGGTTGTGTGATCACCCGACGATCGGCCTCCACCGGCCGGCGGTCCGGCCTTCTGAGGGAGCGCTCGAGATCGGAAGCGAAACGCTGCCACCAATGCTGAAAGGCCGTCGCCATGTCCTTGACTCCGAGCCCGTCAACCACCTGCGTTTGTGCCAATCGGTCACCCAGTCGCTGGCCCTGCGGATCTCGCACAATCGTGCCCCATTCCAGAAAGAGCGCGACGACGTTCGCACCGGGGAGCAGAAGCACGATGTTTCGTCGCGCCGAACCGCTCAGCGTACATGGGCGGCCGGTCTCGAGGCTGACCACGACCAAACCCAGAAGGAATTTCCCAACGCTCTGTCCACGAACCGAATCTCGCAGAAGGAGATAGGCTGCGCCGCCGACGAAAAACAGCAGGGCATCCGACCTCAAGTAGAGGATCAAACTCGTCGCGAGCACCAGCCCGTCGATGGTTGCTGCGAACAGTCGTTTCCGCACGTCCGCCTTTGGATAGGGCGACACGAGAGCGCGTGAAAGCTGTGTCACGGCAGGGAAGTACACGAGCGCAAACAACAGCGCGGGAAGAACGAAGAACGCGAGCGTTTGCATTTTGTGGTTCGCGGCCCGGCGGTGTCGCTGCCGAGCCTGTAGAGAGGATAGTCGAGCGCAGACGAATGGTCTGTAGCCGACTACTCTGACGAGAAGCGCGAGTTTAGCTCCGCCCCTGGAACGACGCGCGCAAAACTCGTGAAGGTGCCAGTCTCGGCGATCTCTTTCGCCGCATGCAGAAATCCCGTCCAGGCAGCGCGGGCCAAGGCGCCGCCAACGCTGATGCGCCGAACTCCGGCGTCGGCGAGCTCGGCCACCGTAGCGAAGTCGCTGCTAACGAGGACATTGACGGGTTTCGGGGCAACCGCTTTGACGACGGTCACGATGTCGCTCATGGCACGGATGCCCGGCGCGTAGAGGCAGTCCGCGCCGGCTTCGGCGTAGGCCGTCAGCCGCCGAATCGTTTCGGCGAGATCCGGCCGTCCAACGACGAACCCTTCCGATCGTCCGGTGAGAAGGATTTCCGTTCCACTTTCATCAATCGCTCGCCGGGCCGCCTGAATCCGTTCGACGGCTAGCGTGAACTCGAAAAGAGGACTATTCGGATCGCCCGTGGAGTCTTCGATCGAGAGTCCCGCAATCCCCGTGTCGGTTCCAGCCGCCACGTTGGCATTCACGCCGGCGGGCAGCGTGGCGAAGCCTCCTTCGAAGTCTGCGTTGACTGGCACGTCAACGCCGCTGGAGATTGCTCGAAGATGGGCCAGGGCTTCCGCCAGCGTCACGCGGTTGTCGCGGCGACCCAGGGACCAGGCAAATCCGGAACTGGTGGTTGCGAGCGCCGGAAAACCGAATTGCGCGAGGATGCGCGCGCTGCCGATGTCCCAGGGATTGGGAATCACGAAGCAGCCAGACTCGTGGAGCTGACGAAACACTCGACAGCGACGAACAGCGTCGGTCATATCCAGCATCCCCTCCCAGCCGGCATCTCCAACACTCGGGGAGCGTCTACGGCAATCTAAACGTGAGGAGCGTATCGGAAGCCGCGGTCGCGCATTGTGGAGCGCCGCCAGGCGCGTAGATCACAGACCCGATGGCCGCGGCTGAGATCCCGTGCCGGCCCGATGGCATTGGTGCGAGCGTTGACCACCGGCCCGTCTTCACGTCGAACGCCTCGTTGTGCACAAACGGCGCGCGGTTATCGCACTCGCCGCCAAACACGACGATGCGGCCGCGATACAGCACACCCGCCCCGCCGCTACGCGGTGTAGGGAGCGGCGCAGCCGTGGACCACGTATTCGTGGCGGGGTTGTACACATCGTGCATGTTGGTGTTTTCGACAGGCGTGTAGAACCGGCCGCCAATCACGTGGATACGTCCGTCGGCCACGACGACGGCGATGTGGTCGCGAGGTTGCGGCAGCGGTGCGAGGTCGCTCCACTTTCCGGTCACCGGGTCGTAAACCTCGTGCGTTCCCACCGTGTCGCGGTTGACGTTGCGACCCCCGATCGCATGGATCTTTCCGTTGAGCGCCACTACGCCTACAGCGCCGCGCGGGCTTTTGAGCGGGGCGAGCGTCCGCCACGCATCTTTTGCCGGGTCGTACTCGAACACCAGATCCTGCGCGTCGAGGTGCACGTTTCTCAAGAAACCGCCCACCACGTAGACCTTGCCGTTCAGGGCGGCGGCGCCGGGATGGCTGAGCGCATGCGGCATCGGCGCGCGTTCGCGCCAGCGATCGGTGCCGGGGTCGTATTCCTGATTGAGCGTGTCGGAGTCCTGGCCGCGCGACATGCCCCCGATCGCGTAGATGCGGCCATTGAGGGAAACGACCGCTGCTTCCGTCCGCTGCTGCCCGAGCCGCGCCTTCTCCGCCCACGTGCCGGACGCCGTTTGCGATTGGGCCGGCTGAGCAGCAAGCCCTGCGAGAATGATTCCGGCCGCGAGCGTCGTATTAAACCGCATGAGTACCTCCGTGCGCCGACATTCTATGGCACGGCTATGTTGCTTGACATTCCTGCCCGTCGGTTCTACAAACGGGCAGCCCGAACGGAAGTATGAAGTTCGAAGTTCGAAGGTCGAAGGTCGAAGTTGTGAAGGAGTGACCATGCGCCGCTTTCTTATCCTAGCTGCACTCGTGCTCGTTGTGGGCCCTTCGTCTGATGCGCGCGGGCAGAGCATCGGCTCGAAGGCCGTCCCGCCTTCCATTCCCACAGTCGCATTGAACAACGTCGCTCGACATGGCTTCTTTTACGTCGGGGGTAAGTACGTCGGCGAGTTGGGCGACGCCAAGGAATCGACGATGGGTGGCGCTATGTATGTCGAAGTCATGGTGCCGAAGCAGATTCGTTCGCCATATCCAATCGTGTTGCTCCACGGGGCAGGACAGACCGGCGTTGATTGGCTGCAAACGCCTGACGGGCGGCCTGGCTGGGCCTACAACTTCCTCGACATGGGGTACGTCGTCTATCTGCAGGACTTCCCGACTCGAGGTCGTTCGCAGTACGTGCCCGGTGTGGATGGCACCCCGGACCGGCTGAATCTGAACATTCGAACTGCGCCGAACTTGGAAGAGACCTTTACCGCGTCGGCGGGTCGCAAAGCCGACTTCCCGAACGCACAGAAGCACACGCAGTGGCCCGGCACGGGCCGCATCGGCGAAAAGACTTTCGACGACTTCGCAAAGACGCAGGTGCAGTTTCTCGCCGGCGGCCGGCAGGAAACGCTCACGCGTGATGCGAATATCGCGCTGCTCGATATGATTAACACTCCCGTCATCCTGCTGACCCATTCGCAGGGCGGATCGTTCGGCTGGCTGATCGCTGACGCGCGGCCGAAGATGGTCCGCGCTATCGTGACGGTGGAACCAGCCGCACCGCCGATCAAAGGTGTGGACACGGCGAAGATGGCGTACAACGAAGGCGGTGGCCTGAGTTGGGGCGTCGCCAACAACCCGATCACGTACGCCCCCGCCATCAGCGCACCTACCGAGCTGCAGACAGTTCTCGAAGACAAGTCGGAATCGGGGAAGGTGCCGTGCTATCTCCAGCGCGAGCCGGCGCGCAAGCTCGTCAACCTGCAGAGCATCCCGGTCCTGTTTCTCAACGGAGAAGGCGGCTATCACCGCGTGTACGACCACTGCCTGGCGAAATGGCTCAATCAGGCGGGCGTAAAGACTGAGTACGTGGAGATGGAGAAGGCCGGCATGCCGGGCAACGGGCACATGATGATGCTCGAAAAGAACAGCGCCGACATCGCCAAGTACATGGGCAACTGGCTCAGCCGAAATGCGAAGGCCTCCTCGAGCGAGAACGTCTCGCGAGCGACGCCGAACAAAGCGATTCCAACCTTTCCAACCGAGAATATCGCGCGCAAGGGATTCTTCTTTGCCGGAGGCTCATATTGGGGCGATGCCGGTCGTCAGGTGATGCGCGGTGCGATGTACACCGAGGTGTGGGTTCCACGGCAGGTTCGACACGCCGAGCCGATCGTGCTGTTCCATGGGAACGGGCAGACAGGCGTGGACTGGCAGCAGACAGCGGACGGCCGTGCGGGGTGGGCCTACCATCTGATCGATCAGGGCTACGCGGTGTACATGGTGGATTATCCGGCGCGTGGGCGCTCGGCCTACGTGCCCCTGCCAGGACCGAACGGGCAACCGATGGATGGCGCGCTCGGCATCCGAACCGCGCTCGAGCTCGAACGGATCTGGACCAACACACGCGAACGTGGTGATTTCCCTCTCAAGATGAACCATACGCAATGGCCCGGATCGGGAAAGATGGGTGATCCGATTTTCGACAACTTCGTCCGCTCGCAGGTGCAGTTTGCTGGAGCGACCGGGACGCTTACGCGTGAGGCAGGGATCGCGCTGCTCGACATGATTGGCTCACCCGTGATCATGTTTACGCACTCACAAGGCGGCGGATTCGGATTCGATATTACCGAGGCACGTCCGAAGCTCGTGAGGGCGATGATCACGGTTGAACCCGGCGGTCCGCAGTTCGGCAATGTCGATACCGCGAAGGTGACCTCCGGACCGAGGAATCCGAACTCCTGGGGGCTGACCAACAACCGCTTCGAGTTCGATCCACCGGCGAGCTCGCCGGCGGACCTGAACGTTTACCTCGAGGAAAAGCAGGAACGCGCCGACGAGGCGCGTTGCTGGATGCAGGTGGCGCCGGCGCGCAAGCTGGCGCGGTGGCAGAACATTCCGGTGCTGGCGATCTCGGCCGATGCCACCTATCACCGTGTCTATGATCCGTGCATTCCAAAGTTCCTGAATCAGGCAGGTGTGAAGACAGACTTTGTCCGCCTCGAGGCTGTGGGCATCAAAGGAAACAGTCACATGATGATGCTCGAGAAGAACAGCGACGACATCATCAAGTTCGCCATGGGCTGGCTGCAGAAGAACGTGGAACAGGGAACAGGAACCCGCTGAGCCGTTTCTGGCGCTGGTATTCGTAGTACGACGGAGGACTTCATGCGTAAGGGCGTTTCATTTGTTGTGACAGTGATGTGTGTGTTGATGGGCCTGTTCCTGCTGAGTGACAGGCTGTCGCCGATTGAAGGTCAGGGACAGGTGACGACCACTGCAGCCTTTCCGAATGAAAAGGGTGGGCAGGACGTGTTCGGCGCCTACGATGTCGCGCCATGGCCGAAGCCGCTGACCTCATTGCCAAACCACAGCGCGTGGACGTGGGGAGCGGGTCAGGGCGTCTTCGCCGAGACTCCGAATCGCGTCTTCGTACTGCAGCGCGGTGAGCTTCCCGTCATCAATCGACCGAAACAAGCCATCAAGCTTCCGCAGATCGGACCGAGCATCGAGTTCCCGATGTTCCGCCTGCCGATGCGCGATGCAACGACGGCGAGCCCGCCCGGAGCGCTGTTTGGACCAGACGGCAAATCGCCCGGCGACGACTTGGACGCTGGGATGCCGGGAGTGGACTATCGCTGGGAGCACATCATTACCGTCTGGGACGCGCAGGGCAACTTGATCGAGGACTGGACGCAGTGGGACAAGATGTTCCGCCGTCCGCACGCGGTCTATATCAGTCCGTACGACGCCGAAAAGAACGTCTGGATCGTGGACGACTATCGCCATGCGATCTTCAAGTTCTCGCACGACGGTAAAAAGCTCCTGCAGACCATTGGCGAGGTCAACGTTCCGGGGACCGACGACAAGCATTTCTATCGTCCGACGTTCATGGCGTGGCTGCCTGACGGCACGTTCTTCGTGGCCGACGGGTACGCCAACACCCGTGTCGTGAAGTTCGACAAGAACGGCAAGTACCTTATGACGTGGGGACAGAGGGGCGAGAACGGTAAGGAGACCCGTCCGGCCTACTTCAACAACGTGCACGGCGTCGCGGTCGACCCGCAGACTCGGCGCGTGTTCGTCAACGACCGCGGCAACGGCCGCGTGCAGGTGTTCGACGAGAACGGAAAGTTCCTCGACCAATGGAGCTTCGGTCCGCGGCCGGTATCAGACATCCACCTTTTCATCATTACGAGCGACAGATCCCTGTGGGCCTTCGATCGAGGCACCTCGAAGATGCTCAAGTACAGTCTTGACGGCAAGTTCCAGTACTCCTGGGGTGTGTGGGGCGATTTCCCGGGCGCCTTCTGGGGCGTGCACGGGATGGCCGTGGACCAGGAAGGCAATGTGTATACGGCCGCCGTGGACAGCGGTGGCGCGCAGAAATTCACGCCTCGTAAGGGCGCGAACCCGGCGTTTCTCCTGGGTAAGCAGGTCAATCCGGGTTGGGGAACCAACTGAACTTACGCATGCAAGTTTGAAGTGCGAGGTTCGAAGTGCGAAGTAAGTTCGAACTACTTCCCACTTACTTCGACCTTCGACCTTCAAACTTCGAACTTGCATGTGGCGTTCCTATGCGAATCGCCATCACTTTTGTCGGTCTGTTGTGCCTGAGTTCGATCGCCTCGGCGCAGAATGTCGATTCCGGGCGCGCGACGTTCGTAAGCCGCTGCGCCGGGTGTCATGGCAGCGACGGGAACGGCGGCGAGCTCGGGCCTGCAATCACGACGCGCGTTCCCGCCAGAACGGATCAAGAGCTCGCGACCGTCGTTCGCGACGGATTGCAGGCCGCGGGGATGCCGGCCTTCGGGACCCTGACATCAAGTGAATCCACCGACCTCGTCGGTTTTCTGCGCACACTGCGCCCCCGCGCCGGTGCGGCACCGTCGCGGGCGGCGCTGACCCTCACCGACGGACGTGCGATTGAAGGCGTCGTCTTCAATCGCAGCCTCGTCGATCTGCAGTTGCTCGGGGACGATCGGAAGCTGCATCTTCTTCGAAAAGACGGTGCGAAATACCGCGCCGTGACCTCGCAGGCCGATTGGACGAGCTACAACGGCGGGACGAGTGGCAGCCGCTACAGCACCCTCACGCAGATCAACAAGAGCAATGTGAGCCGCGTATCGCCGAAGTGGATGTTCAGTCTGCCCAATACGTCGCGCCTTCAGGTCACCCCCGTGGTCGTCGGGGGCGTGATGTACGTAACGAGCGCAAACGAGTGCTACGCGCTCGACGCCGGCACCGGCCGCGAGATCTGGCACTACCAGCGTCCGCGGACGAAGGGGTTGGTCGGTAACGCCGCCGGCGGTGTGAACCGCGGCGTGGGCGTCGCAGGCGACCGCGTGTTCATGGTGACCGACCACGCGCATCTCATCGCGCTCAATCGGTACACGGGCGCGCTGCTCTGGGAGACCGAGATGGCCGACTGGCGCCAGAACTACAACGCCACCGGCGCGCCGCTTCCCGTTGGCAATCTGGTCGTGACGGGTACGTCCGGCGGCGACGAAGGCGTGCGAGGGTTCGTTGCGGCGTTCGACCAGGTCACGGGCAAGGAGGCGTGGCGGTTCTGGACCGTTCCGCGCCCCGGCGAGCCCGGCTCTGACACGTGGCAGGGCAAAGGCATCGCGCATCCGGGCGGGACGACATGGATGACGGGTGCATACGACCCTCAGCTCGACTTGCTCTACTGGCCCGTTGGCAATCCGGGCCCGGATCTGATCGGCGACGACCGTCTCGGCGACAACCTGTACACGGATTCGATCGTGGCGCTCGATTCGAAGACCGGCACACTCAAGTGGCACTTTCAATTCACGCCGCACGATGTCTGGGACTACGACGCGCAGGAGCCTACGGCACTCGTGGATGCGATGTGGGACGGACAGCCTCGCAAGCTTCTGGTGCAGGCGAACCGGAACGGTTTCTTCTACGTGCTGGATCGCACGAACGGCAAGTTCCTGTTCGGCACCAAGTACGTGAAGAACGTCACCTGGGCCTCGGGTCTCACTCCGGAAGGTCGTCCGATCAAGGAGCCAAACATGGATCCGTCGCCGGAAGGCAAGCGCGTGTGCCCTTCGCTCGACGGCGCATCGAACTGGTACTCCACCTCCTTCAACCCGACGACCGGCCTCTACTACGTGCAGACCAACGACAAGTGCGGCATCTTCACGAGAACGCCCACTGAGTGGGAAGCGGGCAAGGGGTTCATGGGCGGGTCCTTCGCCCAGGCGCCCGACGAGCCGGCGCAAAGAGTCCTTCGCGCGATTGACATCCGCACGGGGAAGCCCGTGTGGGAACTCCCGCAGACCGGCGCCGTGAACTCCTGGGGAGGCGCGCTCTCCACGGGCGGAGGCGTGGTGTTCTTCGGCGAAGACAGCGGCGCGCTGATGGCTGCTGACGCAGCGAGCGGGAAACTCTTATGGAGCTTCCAAACGAGTCAGCTCTGGAAGGCGTCGCCGATGACCTACATGTTCGACAACAAGCAGTACGTCGCCGTCGCGGCAGGGCAGAACATCATCGCGTTTGGCCTCCAGGATTGACCCCCGGATAGATCCTTTGGCCAGCGCGGATCAGTGGGTCTGTGTTCCGCTCACCCTCGTGGCACGCCTCCTCGAGCAATCTGAATCCCTTTTCCTTGTTGCGCCTCAGAGGGAATGCCATTGTCCACGGCTTGGTGTAGACGTTCGGATCCTCGATCGTGACCTCGTAGTGGATCGTGTCCGGGTCGATGAGCGTGAAGCGCTCGACCATGTGCACGGCGTCTGAGTAAAAGTTTCCAGCCTGGTCGAACCACGGCTTCGCGTTGTTGTTCGTCACGTCTACGACCAGAGTGTTGCCCTCCCAGCGACCGCGGGAGTCTCCCTGCCAGAGCTGGATACTCTTCCCCACATGCGGGGCGATGACCGTGGGGATGATGCGGTAGGTATGAGCGCGTTCGAACAAGATGACGACGTATCCAGGAGACTGAAGAAACTCGATCTGCGTCGGGACGTAGAGAGACCGAGGTACACCTGAGGGAAAACACGGCACGTTTGGCTCGACGTATTTCTCCCGGTTCTCCTTCGGTCGCGTCACCGCCCACGGCTGATACGGGATTTTCCCGTCGGCCGGGTTCACAATCAGACTCTTTCCTCCATCGTCGTCGTCAGTCTTGGGATGCTCCTCGACGTTCTCGGTCGCGGCCGGTTGACCGCGCCAGAATCCCTGCAGATCGGGCCGGCCGTCCGGCGTGCGGGGCGGAAGAAACGTCTTCGCCTTCGCGAGCGCGCATGGATGGAAGAGCGCAGGTTCGCCGGGGCACGTCGCCTGTGCCCTTGGAGTCGGTGGCCCTTGAGCCACAACCGGCGTCAGCCATGCGGTTGCAATGACGAATGCGATGAGCTCGCCCCTACTTCGTGACATCGGACCCCTCCCGGGCGTAGGCATAGCACTCAAACTCCAGGATCTGACTGTTTCTTTCCTGCCGGCGATAGAGCGGCATGCTCATTTTCCACGGCCGCGTGAAGACCTTCGGGTCCTCCAGTGTCACTTCGTACAGCATGTGATCAGGGCCGGTGCGTGTGTAGCGCTCGATCACGTGAAGAGCGTCGCTGTGAAAGTTTCCGGCGCGGTCCAACCAGGTCTGGTCCGTGAAGAGCGTGACGTCGACCACGAGTGTGTTGCCGTCCCAGCGACCCCGTGAGTCTCCCATCCAGAACTCGACTGGGATGTCAGGGTGCTTGCTTCCGTCGGTGTAGATCTCGCGGGTCGCGTGCAGATGCTCGTAGAGGATTGCGACCCTGTCTGAGAATTGAAAGATCTGAAAGGGCCTGGGTATGTACGTGATGCGCGGCACCCCCGGCAGGTAGCATTTTGCCTCAGGGTCTGCGGTGGCCCGGCTCGCGAAGTTCTCGTTTCTCTTCGCGAGCGCCCACGGTTGATATGGGATGTCATTCCCCTCGACGACGCCCTGGCCGGGTGGTTGCGCGAATCGAGCAGGCAGCCCAGGGAAGAGTTGTCCTGAGTGGTCCTGGATGTTCCAAGCGGCGCTGTTCATCGCCTGCCAGATGCCTTGCAGGTCTGGCTGACCGGATTGGGTTCTTGGTGGTCTATAGACTGGACGGGCTGCCGGCGTCGTCTGACCAGCGACCGACCCCTGGACCGTTATCGCGACAACAAGCAGAACCGTACCGAAGAAGACGACGTTTCGAGTGCGCATCAAGAAAGGGTGCTCTCCTATATGGGACTACGACCATGGTGGCAGGTTACTTTACGAGTTGGGCGTGGTCAAACGGTCAGGACGAACCATTTCGACGTCGAGCGTCAGGACGGCTTCGTGGTTCTCCCGCTTGCGGCATGGACGGGTCTATCACCCCGCGTTAAACTGCATCCGCTGCTCGAGCCTTGACCCTCCTCCATTTCTTCTTCTTTTGTTCGGGCCTCAGCGGGTTGATCTACCAGGTCGTGTGGGTTCGTGTGTTCGGAAACGTTTTCGGAAACACGATCTACTCGGCCTCGCTCGTCATCGCAGTCTTCATGCTTGGACTCGGCGGCGGCAGCTATCTGGTGGGCGTGTGGGCCGATCGCCGGTACGCCAGCCGTCCCGAATCGCTGCTGCGAGCCTATGCCCACGTAGAACTGATCGTTGGTGCGATGGGACTCGGCATCTCCCTACTCCTGCCGCATCTCGATCAGGTGTCGGCGCTGACGTCGTCTTATGCACGCGAACCAAACGGCTGGTATGTGCTGTCAATGGGCTCACATCTGTTGCGCGCCGGCATAGCCGTAGTTCTGCTCGTACCAATCACTCTGCTGATGGGCGGAACGCTGACGCTTCTGATTCGCCATCTAGTCAGAAGCGACCTGTCGAGTAGCGGTTGGCGAGTCGCTGTTCTGTACGCAGTTAACACCGGCGGTGCCGCATTGGGGTGTTTCCTCACTGACTTCACGCTGGTGCCCGCGATCGGTCTCGACCGCACTCAGTTGGTGGCAGTGGCCTTCAACGTCGTTGCGGGACTTGGGGCGCTGTTGCTGGCGGGCCGGCTCAAGCCGGCCCCCACGAAGGCCAGAGTCCGGCTGAAGCCGGGTGTCAAAGAACTTCGTCCCGACGCGAGCGGCCGCGCCCTCTTCTTCACGAGCCTTGCGCTCGTGATGTCCGGGTTCGCAGCGATGGGCATGGAGATTCTGTGGTTCCGCCACTTCACGATCTTGCTGGGCGGATTTCGGGCCGTGTTCTCGCTGCTGTTGACGGTCATCCTCGTCGGAATAGGCGCCGGCTCGCTCATCGGGGGCTTACTCCTTCGGCGCGCGACACGCCCGGCCGAGTGGTTGATGGCCGTCCAGGCGCTCTTCGTTGTGTTCGTACTTGTCGGCTTGACCACTGCCGATTCGAGGCCGATCGAGGCTGCGGCGGTTTTCGATCCCACCGTTCAGGGAGCGATTGGCTTCGCCGGGGCGGCATCGAACGCGCCATCCGGCTTGTCACGAACACTGGTCGAGCTGTGGTTCAACCTGAGGCCGATGCTCGTCGAAGTCGGACTGCCTGCGCTGTTGATGGGCTTCACGTTCCCCCTTGCCAATGCCATCGTTCAGCGCGCAGAACGCCGGGTCGGCCGACAGGCGGGTGCGTTGTATCTTGCGAATACGGCTGGAGCCGTTTGCGGTTCTCTTGCCGCCGGTTTTCTGCTTTTGCCCGCCTTCGGCATTCAGGCCAGCGCCACGGTGCTGACGGTCATCGCCACGCTGACCGTGGTGCCACTCTATGCCGCAGGGATCGGGGATCGGGGATCGGGGATCGGAAATCGGGGTTCGGCAGGAACGACAAGTGTTTTCCGGATCCCGGATCTCGGATCCCGGATCCCGGCACTCGCGTCACTGCTCCTCGCAGGTACTGCGCTCGGCCTCTGGTTGCTATTGCCGTCGGATTACGTCAATACGCGAGCTCTCGAGCGTCCGTCGGAAAGCTCGAGGCTGTTGACGTTGAGCGAGGGACTGACGGAGCTCATCGCAGTGACGGAGATTCGCGGGGAGGGTCGGCGTCTCCTGACCAACGGGCATCCCATGTCGGCGACGACGCCGTTTTCGCAGCGGTACATGCGGGCGCTTGCGCATATTCCGCTACTCTCGATCGACACCCCCGAATCCGTTCTTGTGATTGGCTTCGGTGTGGGCAACACCACCCACGCCGCCACGCTGCATCCGTCCGTCCGGCGGGTCGAGGTGGCCGACCTGTCGAGTGGCATCCTCGCCCACGCTGGCTACTTCAGAGATGTGAACCAGGACGCGCTCAGCGACCCCAAGGTCGCCGTCTACGTCAATGACGGCCGGCAACACCTGCACATGCGGCCCGCTGGCTCCTACGACCTCATCACGCTCGAACCTCCACCAATTGCATACGCCGGCGTGGCTGCTCTCTATTCGAAGGAGTTCTACGCGCTGGCTCGCTCCCGGCTCACAGAGAAGGGCTACGTGAGCCAGTGGCTCCCGGCCTATCAGGTGCCGACCGAGACGACGCTTGCGATGATTCGAGCATTCGTCGACGTCTTCCCGCAGTCGGTGCTGTTGTCGGGTGCCGAATCCGAGTTGCTACTCCTCGGCACGAACGATTCCCGCATCGAAATCGATCCGACCCGTCTGGCGAATTCGCTCTCGAGCGCTCCGGCTGTCCAAGCCGACTTGCGGCGACTCGATCTCGGGCGCGTGCGTGAGATTGTCGGCATGTTCGTTGGCTCTGCGCAGACACTGTCAGAGGCGACCAAGACCTCGGCTCCGATCAGTGACGATCGTCCATTGCAGGAATACGACGTGAGGTCGCTCCTCAATCTGGGTGAGGCGGTGCCGGCCTCCGTTGTCGACTTGCGCCGGCTCTCCGATTGGTGCCCTCTCTGTTTCGTCGACGGCACGCCCGCTCCTCTCGTGGAAGGGCTCGACGAGTATCTGGCACTGCTCGACCTCGCCTACAGGGCGTCGCCATCTGACACTGCGCGCGCACGGAGGGCGACCGGTGTCGACCAGCGTGTCATCGCCGGCAGCAAGTATCTCGGCCAGATCGTGCCTGAATCCGCCGACCTGCATAACATCCTGGGAATCGCTTTTGCCTCACGAGGTGCGCTGGACGAGGCCATAGCCGAGTTCCGCACGGCGCTGACCCTCGAACCCGAGTCGGCGACGACAATGTGGCACCTGGGTGCGGCGCTCGCATCGCGCGGCGCCCGCGAGGAAGCCATCGGCTTTCTCAAGAGGTCGGTGCAGCTCGATCCCACGAACGAGGACGCTCGCAACGACTTGACCGCCTTGACCCGTGTCACTACGGGCCCGTAGAATTGCGCGCCCGCTCGCGCGTCCCCGGCCCCCGGAGGTTCAACTCATGTTGCAGACAGGCGTGACGTCACCGGCGTTGACGAAGACCAAGCTCAATTCCAACCAAATCAAGGGATTCTGGGCAGCTTGGGGTGGATGGACGCTCGATGGCATGGACGCGTTCATCTACGCGCTGGTCCTCGTCCCGGCGCTCACGGAGCTATTGCCTCGGTCTGGTATCCCCGCGACGCCAGGCAATATCGGTTACTACGGCAGCATCCTCCAGGCGCTGTTCCTCCTTGGTTGGGGCCTGTCGATGGTGTGGGGACCGATCGCCGATCGCTTCGGACGCGTTCGCGCGCTGATGTTGACGATTCTTTTCTATTCGGTCTTCACCTTCATGTGCGGACTGGTCACCGATATCTGGCAGCTCGCTGTTCTGCGGGTGCTGTGCGGGATAGGGCTCGGAGGCGAACAGCCGATGGGTGGCACGTTCGTGGCGGAGGAGTGGCCAGAGGATCGGCGCAAGATGGGCGCCGGGTACATGCACACGGGCTATTACTTTGGGTTCTTTCTCGCGGCGCTCGCTAACTACTACATCGGCGCCAACTACGGATGGCGATGGATGTTCGTGCTCGGCGGCGCGCCGGCTCTGCTCGTGGGCTGGATCCAGAGCGGCGTTCGCGAGCCGGCGACGTGGCAGAACCGTGCGAAGGATGCGCGGCAGCGTCCGCGGATGAGGGACGCATTTGCCGCGTTGTTCTCCCCCGAGCTCAAGCGTCGCACGATCATCAATTCACTGCTGTTTCTCGTGTCGATCATCGGGCTTTGGGCCGGTTCGATCTACGTGCCGACAGCCGTGACACAGATTGCCGTTCGTGAGGGCTTCGCGCCTCCGGCCGCTGCGAGGCTCGCGTCGTACGGATCGATGGTGCTGTCTGTCGCCACGATCATCGGTTGCCTGATGGCGCCGGCACTCGCCGAACGTCTCGGGCGCCGCCGCGCGATGGGTGCCTATTTCGTCGCGCTCGGAGCCGCAGTCGCGGTCGCTTTCGGGTACGTGTTCTATCTGCCCACGGCGCTCGCCCCGTTCTTCGTCCTGATTTTCTTCCTGGGGATCGGCGGCGCCAACTTCGCAATGTATACGCTGTGGCTGCCCGAGCAGTACCCGACCAACTGCCGGGCCAGCGCGATCGCCTTCGTGAGCTCCGTTGGCCGCTTCGTCGGTGTGGCCATGGTCTTCCTGGTTGGCGCCGGAATCGCGTCGTATGGCAGTCTCGGCGTGCCCGTCGCGATCACCGCGCTCGCGTTCGTGCTTGGACTGCTCCTCCTGCCGCTCGCGGTGGAGACGAAGGGGAAGCCGTTACCGACATAGAACTTGACGTCTGCAAGTTTGAAGTTCGAAGGTCGAAGTTTGAAGTAACTTCGAAGTTTGGAAGTTTGGAAGTTTGGAAATTGGAAGTGGGAAGTTTGGAAGTGGGAAGCGAAGCAGGAAGTGCGCTGGAGTCCTGGCGCTAGGTAGGCGGGAAGTGCGACATTGCGGCTCGGATGACACGAAGGTGCGGTGTTTTCTGCGGGCATCCCACATGCACGCGCGTCCACCGTGGCTCCTCGGGACCTCTTCGAGCGCACACGTCTGTTTGCGCTCGCCGTTTTGACGTTCTGTCGACACCTACCGTCCACGCAGGAGGCTCAAGAGGCGGGCGGTCAACTGCGGAGGGCCGCCAACTCGACGCGTTCCAACTACCGGGCCGCCAGGAAAGGTCGTTCTCGAGCGGAGTTTCAGTCCAAGCTCCAAACTGCGTTCGAGGAAGCAGACGAGTGCGTAGATTGGCTCGAGTACATGAGGGACGGAAGAATTCGGACTGATGCCGACCTGCTGCAGGAAGCCCGCGAGCTCGCGAGCATCCTTGGCCGAGCAGTCCAGACTGCGCGGAAGAATACGGCTCGTCTGAAGGACGTCCCCTGCGGCTAACCTTCCACATACTTCCCACTTCCCACTTCCCACTTCCCACTTACTTTGAACTCCAAACTTCGAACCCCAAACTTGCAGAAAGTAGGCCTCATCGGCCTCGGCCTCATGGGCTCGGCCATGGCGGCCAGTCTCATTCGGGCAGGGTACTCGGTCGTCGGATACGACGTCCTGGCCGCGCGTCGGCGTCATCACCTCCGTCAGGGAGGAATCGTCGCTCGAAGTTGCCGCGACGTCGCGACGAGAGCGGACATTCTCGTGAGCTCGCTGCCCTCGTCCGAGGCATTGGTGCAAACCGTCGCCGATCTCGCGAAGTCCTCCCGGCAGCCGCACATCGTCATCGAAACCAGCACGTTGCCGATCGCCGTGAAGCAGCAAGCGCGCCGGCGTCTTCGCGCCGGCGGGACGGTGCTCCTGGATTGTCCGTTGAGTGGAACCGCCGCTCAGGCGCGCTCGGGGGATGTGGTCGTGTACGCAAGCGGTCCCCGCCAGGCCTATCGTCGCGCGGCGCCCGTCATGGACGGGTTTGCGCGCGCGCGCTACTACGTGGGTGCCTTTGGCGCAGGGTCGAAAATGAAGTTCGTCGCCAACCTGCTCGTTGCCATACACAACGTGGCGACCGCCGAGGCACTCGTGCTCGCCATGAAGGCCGGCCTTGATCCGGCGATGGTCCTGAAGGCGGTCGGCGACGGAGCGGGGAGCTCGCGCATCCTGCAAGTGCGCGGTCCGATGATGGTCGCGGGAGATTATTCGAATGCCACGATGAAGCTGAGCGTGTGGCAGAAAGACATGACCATCATTGCCGAGTTCGCGCGACAGTTGCGTTGTCCGACGCCCCTTTTCTCTGCAAGCGGTCCCATTTACGCAGCTGCAGCCGTGGGACGCGAAGCGGAGGACACTGCGGCGGTTTGTGCCGTTCTGGAGGACATGGCCAACTACCGCCGTCGTCCCAAGAGGTCTGGCTGATATGGCTGAGACTCCCCTTGACTGAACCCTTGAAATGACCTAGTTTCCAGCCCGCACGTCACGTTTGTCGTTTTTCACCTCTTTCCCTCATCTCTTTTCGCGCGTCGTGTGTACGAGGGCAGGTCGGAATCAACAGGAGGGTGCATGAACATGGGCTTCGTCGGACGGTTGCTTCTTACCGGCATCATGCTCGGACTGCCTGGTCTCGGATATGCGCAGGAGGCGGTTCTGATCGGGACGGTGACTGATTCCACGGGCGCCGTGTTGCCAGGGGTCACTGTCACTGCCGTGCACGGCGCCACGGGCAATCGATTCGTGGCAGTGACGGATGAGCGCGGTCTCTACAGAATCCCGGCCCGTGTCGGCGCGTTCGAAATCACGGCGGAGCTCCAGGGATTCACCACGGTCACGCGTGCTGGCATCCAGTTACTGGTCGGCCAGACGTTGGCGATCCCCGTTCAAATGTCTCCGTCGACCGTGCAAGAGACAGTAACGGTAACTGCCGAGTCGCCGCTCCTCAGCGTCAGTACATCGTCGCTCGGCGGCAACATCAATCCGGAGCAAGTACAGGAGCTTCCGGTCCAGGGGCGAAATTGGTTGGGGCTGGCGGTATTGGCACCAGGCAGCCGTATGAACCCCGCGGCCAACACGCCGCTGCCAGATCGAAACGACGGCGAGCAGAGGGAGTTCCAGTTCAGCATCGACGGCCAGCAGGTCGCATCGGAACTGGGTTTCGGGGGCCAGCCGCGTTACAGCGCAGATTCCATCGCCGAGTTTCAGTTCATCTCAAACCGCTTCGACGCCACACAGGGCCGATCGTCGGGTGTTCAGGTAAAGGCGATCACCAGATCTGGCAGCAACGACTTCTCGGGTTCCGTGCGAGGGAACTTCCGAAGCGGCCGCTTGAACGCCGAGAATCCCGTGCTCAACCGTGTGGTGCCGATCTCGAATCAGCAGCTCGCATTCACTGCGGGCGGTCCAATCCTGCGGGACCGGCTGCATTTTTTCAGCCACTTCGAGTATGAGCGCGAACCACGGACCAGTATTTGGAACACGCCATACCCCGCCTTCAATATCGACCTGGAAGGCAACGACTCGATCAAGCTCGGTGGCGTGCGTGTGGACTACCAGATCTCGCCGAACATGCGACTGATGGGGAAGGGCTCGGAGGGACGCCGCTGGCAGCCGTTCGGCGTTGGCGACACCAACCACCCGGCGGCAACCGGCTCCAACGGAGAGACCAATCGTGAGTATCTTGGACAGTTCACGCAGGTGCTGAGCAACAACATGCTGAACGAGGTGAAGGTTGGCTACACGAAATGGATTTTCGAGAACGCGAACCTCACCAACTGGGACAACCATTGGCAGAAGGGCATCGGCGTCACGACGGGATCGCCACGCATCACGTTCACCGGTTTTACGATCGGCGGCAACACGTTCTTCCCGCGGTTTGGAGCCCAGGACATCCTCAGCTTCCGCGACGATTTCACGTTTTCGTACACCGCACACGGGCGTCACGACTTGAAGGCCGGCTTCGACTACCTGCGTCAGGTCGACGATGGCAACAACTGTCAGTCGTGCATGGGCGTGATTGACGCCAGGAACGGAGCCGTGCCCGCGAATATCACTGCTCTCTTTCCAGACCCGTTTGATGCTGATACGTGGAACCTCGCCGCGATTTCGCCGTTGGTGCGCACCTACAGCATCGGTGTCGGGAACTACCTCACGAACGATGTACGTCCGCAGATTGGAACGTGGCTGCAGGACGATTGGCAGATCTCGTCGCGTCTGACGCTCAACCTCGGGCTTCGGTATGACGTCAGCGTCAACGCAAACGGGAATCATTACGCGATTCCGCCATTCGTGCAGGCGGGTCGCCCCAATGACATGAACAACCTGCAGCCACGGGCGGGCTTTGCGTACCAATTGAACGACAAGACCGTCGTGCGGGGTGGGTCGGGCCTGTACTTCGCGGTGCCGCTGTCGGTAGAAACCTTCTGGATGGCGCAAGCGGCGAGACTCGCGGTCATTCAGTACAGCAACGACGGCCGGGCAGACTTCGCCGCTAATCCGACCAACGGACAGCCGCTCCCGACGCTCGAGCAGGCGCAACAACGTTTCTGCCACGTCAGCAATGTACCCGGCTGTCTCTTTCGTTCCGTGCAGGAATTGATGGGACCTGAGCAGTACACGACCAACCTCGCTCGCACGTGGCAGAACTCCATCGGCGTCGCTCACCAGCTCGGGAACACCATGGCGTTCGAGATCGACTATACGTACAGCCAGGGACGCAACGAGAAAGACATCATCGACAACGTCAATCTGACGTACAACCCGGCCACGGGCGCGAATTATCCATTCAGTGACGTGGCGCGCCGCGCGTATCCGCAGTTCGGAGTGATTTCACTCATCGCCAGGACCGGCCGGTCCAGCTATCACGCGCTCCAGACAAGCTTCACCAAGCGCCTCAGCAACCGGTGGCAGGGTTCGGCGACGTACACGCTCGGCGGTCTGTGGGACGCGGATGCCCACCCCTTCACTGGCCTCGTGCCCGTTCCATTCGAGACGGCGCCGGATCTCGGGGGTGAATGGGCGCTCGCTCAGACCGATCAGCGCCATCGGGCCGTGCTCAATGGTATTTGGCAGGTCGGACGTGGCTTCCAAGTGAGCGGACTCTATTACTTGCTCGTCGGCGAACGGTCGGCGACCAACTACGGCGGCGATGTCCGCGTATTTGGCGCAACCGGCAGCGCGCGCCTGCGAGCGGATGGGACGATTGTTCCCAAGAACAGTTTCACCCAGCCAATTCGGACGAGGATGGACCTGCGCGTTCAACAACGGATCCCCCTGCCGCACGGCATCGCGCTCGATGCGATCGGGGAGGTGTTCAACACGTTCAACTCGCCGAATTGGACGGTCTCGACGCAGCAGAGCCGGGCTGACTTCGGACAGAACATTGCCGCGCAATTCCGTACGGTACAGCTCGGTTTCCGGTTGACGTTTTGACACCACGTAGGCCGGGTCCTGTTCTGTGGACCCGGCATGTGGCGGGTCTACAGAGCAAGACCGCCCTACGGGCAGAGGAGAGAACACGATGAAATACCTTGTTTCTGTGATCATCCTGATCGTGATGGCAACGAGCGTCTCTGGACAGGGCCCGAAGCCGAAGAAGTTTCTCGGCGGACCTCTCGTGATCGAGGACCAGGGGAGCTTTTTCATTGGCGGCGTGCAGAAGATTACCGAGCACGCCTCGGCACTGCCGCCCGCGGCGCCGGGCACGCCGGCCCCGGCCGGCCCCGTTCCCCAGCAGATCACCATCGGACAGATGTACGTGCAGTTCCAAATTCCCGCCAAGAAGTACGCAGGTGGGTGGCCGGTGATCATGGTGCACGGCTCCACGCATACTGGAGCCTGTCTCGAAGCGACACCAGATGGTCGCGAGGGCTGGTACCCCTATTTCGTGCGCAACGGTGTGCCGAGCTATGTGGTCGATCAGGCAGGACGAGGACGCTCCGGCTTTGACGAGTCCGTGATTCACGAAGGAGAAGCACGGATGGCCGGCGGCGACGTCAAAGGCGGCGGCGAGCTGATACCGAGCTTCGGCAGGATTACCGACAACGGCGCGTGGACAAACTGGTTCGGCCACCTGGTGCCGGCAGGCTCGACGGTCCTCACGGGCAAGCTGGTTCCGCATGGAGACCCCGCCGACCCAAACCCGAAGCCCGACGCCTATCAGCACGTGGCCCCGCTCTTTCCAATCGATAGCGTGGATGCCAACGCGGTCTCGCGCACGGGAGCGATAGGCCCGGCGCCGGCTGGATCCAACGCGTACTATGCGCTCGAGTACCTATAAGCAGCTCGTGCCGAATGCGGAGGTGACGCTTCCGGGCTCCACGTGCAAGACCTGTGACCCGAGCGCGCTCTCACCGGCCAATACGTGGACGCCTCAGAATCTGGCGACACTTGTCGAAAGGCTCGGCGGCGCGATTGTCGTGACTCATTCGCAATCGGGCATCATGGGGCATCATATGGCCCGTATCCTGAAGGAGCGAGGTCATCTGGGTCTGTTGAAGGGACTCTTGACGCTCGAGGGATCCTGCTCGCTAGCAAACAGCGGATTGACTGCGGCAGACTTCGACAATATTCCGTACATGGCGCTGAAGGGCGATTACACGGCCACGAGCACCGTGTGCCAAGAGACCGTGGATGCGATCAACGCGAGGCGCACCGCGAAGCAGGGATCCGCGAAGGCGGACTATCTGAAGCTGGACGATATGGGGATACTCGGCGTGACCCACATGATGATGTTGGACAAGAAGAACCTCGAGATCGCAGACATCATGATGGGCTGGGTCAACAAGAACGTTCAAGGGATTGGCAAGCATCGCTGACCCGCCTCCGCCGAAGGCTTCGGCGGGGCGCGCCGAAGCGCGCTTCGCGCGAAGGCGGCACGAGCATCAGCTGGTGAGGAACTGGTCGCAAACGCACAGGAGCGTATATGAAGAGATTGTCAAGGCTGTTCACCGTCGTTGCATTCGTTGGGTCGGGACTGGCTGCCGCCTGTACGAGCGCGACGCCGCCATCGTCGGGAACTGCCGCCCCATCGGCTCCCGTCGCGGATGCTGACAAAGAGTGGGGGATGGTGAACAAAAATCTCGCGGGGACTCGCTATAGCTCCCTCAACGAGGTCAACACCGAGAATGTCAAGAATCTGAAGGTCGCCTGGACGTTTTCGACAGGCGTCCTTCGCGGACACGAAGGCGGGCCGTTGGTGGTGGGCAACGTGATGTACCTCACCACGCCGTTCCCGAACATCGTGTATGCGCTCGACCTGACCAAAGAGGGCGCGCCCATCAAGTGGAAGTACACCCCCAAGCAGGACCCCGCCGTCATACCGATCGCGTGCTGCGACACGGTGAATCGCGGGTTGGCCCTCTCTGACGGCAAGATCTTCATGAACCAGTTGGACACCACCACCGTGGCACTCGATGCGGCGACCGGTAAGGAGCTGTGGAAGGTCAAGCAGGGAGACTACAAGCAAGGGCAGACCGTGACATCAGCCCCGATGGTGATCAAAGACAAAGTGATCTCCGGCATCTCGGGCGGCGAGTTTGGTGTCCGTGGGTTCGTCACGGCCAACGATGTGAACACCGGCAAACAGGTCTGGCGGATGTACAGCACGGGGCCTGAAGCAGAGGTGGGGTTCCCCGGATCGGTTGAGACGTGGAAAGGCGAGGAGTGGAAGCGGGGCGGAGGCACGACGTGGGGTTGGTACAGCTACGACCCCGAGCTCGACCTCTTCTACTACGGCACCGGAAACCCGGGGTCTTGGAATCCCGACCAGCGACCTGGCGACAACAAGTTCTCGATGACGATCTTCGCGCGTAATCCCGACACCGGGAAGGCAGCGTGGGCGTATCAGAAGACCCCGCACGATGCGTGGGACTACGACGGCATCAACGAGAACGTGCTGGTCGACATCACGCTCAACGGACAGATGCGAAAGGTGCTAGTCAACTTTGATCGCAACGGGTTCTCATATGTGCTGGACCGTAAGACCGGCGAGTTGCTGCAGGCTGAACCGTTCGTCTTCGTCAACTGGGCAAAGAGCATCGACTTGAAGACCGGCAGGCCGAATGAAGATCCGGAGAAGCGGACGTCGGCCTCGAAGAACACCAAGGACATCTGTCCCTCGGCGATGGGAGGCAAGAATCAGCAGCCTGTGTCCTTCTCCCCACGAACGAACCTCTTTTACGTTCCGACTAATAACCTCTGCATGGACTACGAGGGCGTCGAGGTGAAATACCAGGCCGGCCAGCCGTATGTTGGCGCGATCGTCGTGAGCAAGCCCGGGCCTGGTGGTAACCGCGGCGAGTTCATCGCGTGGGATCCAACGACTGGCAAGAAAGTGTGGGGCATCAAGGAAGGCCTGTCCGCGTGGGGCGGCGCGTTGGCCACCGGTGGCGACGTGGTGTTCTACGGGACGATGGAGGGTTGGTTGAAGGCTGTCAATGCAAAGACCGGCGACGTGCTGTGGAAGTTCAAGACGCCCTCCGGCATCATTGGCAATCCGATGACCTACGTCGGCCCGGATGGGAAGCAGTACGTGGCCGTGCTCTCCGGAGTGGGAGGCTGGTCGGGCATCGGTGTTGCTGCGGACATGAGCTTGGAAGATCCGACGGCAGGACTCGGAGCCATCGGGGCCTTCGGCGACCTGGCCAACTTCAGCACGCAGGGCGGCGTCCTGACGGTCTTCGCGCTTCCGTAACCCGGGCGCGGACGGCGCGGCGGCTGAAGCCGCCGCGCTACAGGTACCGCTACAGGTACACTGTCTATCCCGCAGCGGCGGCTCAAGCCGCCGCTCTACAGGTGTTCATGCCCAACCGTAGAGCGGGGGCTTTAGCCCCCGCGAGATTGTTTGTGATCGTCGTGTGCCTGGTTTGCCCGGGACTGGTCTTCGGGCAGACCAAGGCGCAGTTTCGCGTATGCTCGGACCCCGAGAACATGCCGTTCTCGAACGAGAAGCTCGAAGGGTTCGAGAACAAGATCGCCGAGCTCATCGCGAAAGACTTCGGAACGACTCCGAGTTATGTCTGGTGGGGACAGCGCAGGGGATTCATCCGGAACACCATGAACGCGACGCTCGAAGCAGGGCGCTGTGACATCGTGATCGGCGTCCCTGACAAATACGACCTGGTCCGCACCACGAAACCTTACTATCGCTCGACATACGTGTTCGTCTATCCAAAGGGCAAGGGGCTGTCCGTCAAGTCGCTTGATGATCCCATTCTCAAAAAACTGAAGATAGGCGTTCATCTGCTTGGCGACGACTACACGAATCCGCCGCCGGTGCACGAGCTGGCGAAGCGGGGAGTTGTCGACAACGTAGTTGGTTTCAGTACGTTCTATTCCGCTCAAAATCCGGCAAGCGCCATCGTCGATGCCGTGGCCGATGGACGGGTCAACCTAGCGATCGTCTGGGGGCCTGTCGCAGGATATTTTGCCGCGCGGCAGCGGGTGCCCATGGAGCTGGTCCCCGTCCCGTCAGGAAAGGGAGACCTTCCGTTTGTCTTCGATATCGCCATGGGCGTGAAAAAAGGGAATGAGGCATTGCGAGCAAAGCTGGAAAAGGTCCTCGACACGCGTCAAGCCGAGATCGCGAAGATCCTGCAGAACTACGGCGTGCCCCTCGTCGAGAGAAAGGTGATTCCACAGAGATGATCAATCGGCGCGAACGCGGGAGGAGTCGAGTACACGGAGCCATCAGCGGCGCTACAGTTCTTTTTCTGACGGCATTCGTGTGGGCGGCTCAACACGGGGTGACGGTCCAAGGTGAAGGATTGGCGGCCGCCCAGGCTTCTCCGTCGGACACGTACCAGAACGTGTACAACGGGTGGAAGTGGTGGCATGTGTACTGTTACCGGTGTCATGGAACGGATGCGGTGGGCGCCACGATTGCCCCCACCCTCACCGATCCGAACGAAAAGATGACGCCGGCAGCGTTCCTGAAGATCGTTCGGGAGGGCAAGGCTGACAAAGGGATGCAGGCCTGGGACAAGCTTCTCGACGACAAGCAGATCAGCCAGATCCATCTGTATGTAAGGGCCAGGACTGACAAAGTGCTGCCAGCAGGGCGGCCCGATGAGGTCGGACCGAACGGCGGCCAGTGGGCTCCTCCTGCCGGCTGGCCTGGGCGATGAGTACAACTTAGCCCGGCGCAAGCGGAGGACGCGAAGCTCTCCGGTTCGTTGCGATCTGCGTATGAAACGCGCAGGATGTGAAGACTTTAGGAGATTGACGTGAGAAAGCTTCTTGTCATTTCAATCACACTAGTCGGGGTCACAGCGATGCTGCTTTCGCAGCTCCACGCGCAGGGTAGGGGCGGCCGAGGGCAAGGCGGAGCCGGACAGGGTCAGGAAAGGGTCGGCCAAATAAATGTGGGCGGCAGTCCCACCGTCTCCGATGCCGAAGCCGCTGGCCCGGTGCCGAGGTTGCCCGACGGCAAGCCGGACTTGACTGGGCCTTGGGTTGGTGGTGGCTCCAACCAGGACATCGAGCGCGATGGAGGGCTGAAACCGGGCGAGCTTCCGCTTTTGCCCTGGGCGAAAGAGCTCAGGGACAAACGGAAGCCACAGGACGAACCCTATACGGCGTGCCTACCGATGAGCGTGCCGCGGGTCAACCCGTACCCGTGGAAGTTCGCGATGTCCTACACGTCGAAGGGCCTCACGCACATTTACATCCTGCATGAGACCGGCGACGCGGGCGCTCATCGCGTGGTCTATATGGATGGCCGAAAGCACCCTGACGATCTGCTCCCGACCTGGTGGGGGCACTCGATCGGGCGGTGGGAAGGGGACACGCTGGTCGTTGACACAGTCGGCTACAACGACAAGTTCTGGTTCGACAGTCGCGGCACGCCGCACACCGAGCAGTTGCACACCATCGAACGGTTCACACGCATCAATTACGGACGGCTCGTGAACGAGCTCACCGTCGAGGATCCCGGGGCGTTCTCAAAGCCGGTCACTTTGAAGTTTACGGCCAGGCTGTTGCGCCCGAATCTGAAGACCGGAGGCGGAGAGCTGATGGAGTTCATCTGCCTCGAGGACAATCAGTACGGCGCCGCCGCTGGCTTCAGGCCGGGGACCGGTGTCGAGAACAAGTAAGAAGGCGCGAGGTGCTGCAATGAGAACGAAGCTCGGAGTGCTGGTGGCAGGTTTCGGCCTCTTCTGCGCGACCCTGCCGGCTTTCGCCCACCACGGATTCGATACGGAGTACGACGCGACGAAGAAGGTCAAGTTGACAGGTGTCGTGACGAACGTCGCCTGGACGAACCCGCACATGCGCGTGTACATCGATGTCACCGATGCGAACGGAAAGGTCACCAACTGGAACATGGAATTGACCAGTCCGAACTCAGTGCAGCGGCAGGGGTGGGGGAGGAACGACCTCAAACCTGGTGACAAGGTGAATTTCGAAGGGTACGGTGGCCTGGTCGTGGAAAGTCGGGGCTCGCTGTTGTCGATCTCCAAGGTGGGAGATGGCCGCCCGCTCTTCGTGCAGGGTGGGCCTGAGGCGGCGAACAATCCGCGCTAGAGCCCCTGCCCCGGCCTAACGAGCGAAACAGTAGAGGCGACCCGCGCCTCCGCGGGGCGCCGTGTTCGCACAATTCTGGTTCGCGTGCGCCGAGTTCCATGACGACAGGGCACCGGCCGTGCTTTGGTTGGGACCCATGCCGTCGGAGTGCCCGACTTGCGCCGCGACTGCGGTGGGCCGGTTGTCGTCGCTGCAACCAGCCCCGACCAGCATCACAATCAGAATTAGACAGCGCCTCATCGTAATCGCCCTTCATAGGCCTACTGCCGTCGGAATGGAGCCGGTCTGGCGAACCTCGCCGCGTCTATCGGGACGTTCGGCCGCAGCTCGCGCAATTCAATGGTGTTCTGCCCGCCCGTCCAGGTCGCGATCGAGCGAAAAGGTATCTTGACCCCGCCGACGTCGCGGTACTCAGCGTAGTCAATCTGCGTCGGTACGGTGCCGACCGCAGTCCTGTTCCAGCGCACCTGGCGCACGAGAAGGCCAGACTCGTCGAAGTACAGGTTCACAGGAGGCTGTCCAGCGTTGGTCCCCTGGACGACTTGAACCGGGCGATCGTCGATGGTCGCGCTGCTGACCTGCCACCGGCTGAAGGCTTTCTGGATCACCGCGGGGAATGACACCATCGCATCGATTCTGGCGCCTGCCAGGTTCCCTCCGGTCAGCGCCATCAACGGCATCGGTCTCCATCCCTCCGCCACCCAACCGTTGTGGCCGTCATAGGCCTTGACGCTGTCTCCATCGGGCAGACGGACGATCTGGGCGTGCTGATCCGGAGCCTTGGCAAAGACCTCCACCGGTACCTGCGCCCCACCTGTGTTGAACCCGGAGTACGTCCCCGTGGCCACAAAGCTAAGGAGTGTGGCCAGGCGCTGCGCTCCGCCGACCGCGCGGACATACTTCTCAAAGACTTGATCCGCAGACACCTGACGATCGGGAATGATTTGCATCGTATTCGGATCGTCGATGAGATCGCCGTACTGCAGGGCGAGATTCGGCACGATCTCCGGCCTGTAGTGACCCCTGTGGCAGGTGAAGCAGCTCACACGCTGTTCCCCGGCGAAGTTCGCGCGGTTGATGGCGTTCATCATGACGATCATCGTGCGCGCCTTCTGTATTGCAGGAGTGGCGACCGCAAACAATTCCCGATTGGAGCTGATCCCGGGGGCATGGCAGCTCGAGCAGTCGTAGCCGAGGGAGGAGGCGAACATCCCCATCGTGTCCATGAACTCGTCTACGGGAATCCCTTTGAGAACTTGGATGTTCTTGAAGACGGCTTCCGACATCTGCGGAGTTTGATCTGGCGACGGCGGCGCAGCCTGGCCGGCTGCTGACACGAGGCTCAGCACGCACACGATCGCCGTGACTAAAGCACGAACAATCGTGCGCTTCGAGCCGAACGTCATGCTGTCTCCCTCCTTGCTATGCGACCGACGTATCGTGTCGTAGGGTCGGGCCTGTGAAGCGAAACGCGATCTGATATCAGTACCGTTCCTTGACAATTCTGAGCCGCCATGTTAGCAGAGGCGGGGTCAACGGTCGGGGGTGCGCGCGTCAAGAGTCGGAAAAGAGCTGGAGGACACAATGAGGCGCTTTCTGAGGAGTCTCTGTATCGGCGTGCTCAGTCTTCTTCTGACCAGCGTTGTCGCGCGGGCGCAACTGTCTACAGCCCAACTGAGCGGCAGGGTGACAGATCCGAGCGGCGCCGTACTGCCCGGAGTCTCCGTCACGGTGACGCAAACCGCAACGGCGTTCACGCGCACCGACTTGACCGACGAGAATGGGTCTTACGTCCTTCCGAACCTGCCGACCGGACCGTATCGGTTGGAGGTGTCGCTCCAGGGTTTCCGCAGCTACGTTCAGACCGGCATCGTCCTCCAGGTGGCGGCCTCGCCCGTCATCAACGCGGTCCTCGAGATCGGTGAAGTCGCGGAGACAGTCACCGTTGTAGGAGGCACGCCGCTCGTCGATGTGCAGAGCGCTGGTATCAGCGACGTGGTTCGAAGCCAGGAAATCCTGGCGTTGCCGCTCAATGGGCGCAATGCGGCCGAGCTCGTGCTGGTTGCGGGAGCGGCCGTTTCGACGGGCGTCGCATCCAGCCGGGCCATGCAAGGTGGCATCAGCATCGCCGTCGCGGGAGGGCAGACCTTCGGCGTGGCTTACCTTCTCGACGGCGCCATGCACAACAACCCCCAGGACAACCTGAACCTGCCGCTCCCGTTTCCTGATGCGCTGCAGGAGTTCAGCGTGGCCACCAGCGGCTTGTCTGCCCAGCACGGGATGCACTCGGGGGCCGCTGTCAACGCGGTGACGAAGTCGGGGACCAACCGCTTTTCCGGGAATGTGTTCGAGTTCCTCCGAGACAAGCGGTTCAACGCCACGAATCCGTTTGCCATTGTGGGGCCGGACGGCAAGCGGAAGGATGACGGACTGCGGCGCAACCAGTTCGGCGGGACTGTAGGTGGGCCGATTATCAGGAACAAGCTCTTTTTCTTCGGGGCCTACCAGAGTACCGCGGTTCGCATCACGCCGACCGACAACATCGCCTGGGTTCCCACGGCTGCGATGATGGCCGGCGACTTTACCGCCTTCGCCTCGCCCGCGTGCAACAATGGCCGGCAGGTCAACTTGACTGGCGGGTTCGTGGGTAACCGGATCGATCCTGCACGGTTCAGTCCCGCCGCGGTGAACCTCGCCAAGAGACTTCCCGCCACGACAGATCCGTGCGGCCAGGTCAAGTACGGCGCGAGCGATGACAGCGACGAAGGGCAGGGGGTGGCGAAGATCGACTATCAGTTGAGCGCCAATCATTCCGTGTTCGGCCGCTATATGGCGACCTTCTACAAGAAACCAGCACCCTTTGCCAGTTCGGAGAACATACTGGCGACTGCTACTCCAGGTTTGGACAACCTGGCCCAGTCCTTTGCTGCCGGTGACACAGTCGTCTTCGGCTCTAACACGGTCAACTCGCTTCGTTTTGCCTTTAATCGAACGGCTATCGACCGCGGCAACCCAGAATTCTTCGATCCTCATGCTCTCGGCTCCAACGTCTACAGTTACAACCCAGGCGAAATGGTCGTGATTGTGACCGGGGGGTTCAACATCTCAGCGGGGACGGCAACCAAAGGCGTGTTCCAGACCAATGCCTCCCAGATAAGCGACGATCTGACGCTGGTGCGAGGGAACCACCAGATAGGCATCGGAGCGAACGTCGCATACTGGAAGATGGACTTTCTGACACACGCGCGTTCCGGGGGCAACTGGACCTTCAACGGCCAGTTGACTGGATTGGGATTGGCTGACTTTCTCATGGGAAGAGTGGGCAGACTGGAGCACGGCGGGCCCGGTGCACTGCCGATGGACCAGTGGCACGTCGGGCTGTATGCGCAGGACACCTGGAGAGCGTCGAGCCGCGTGACCCTCAACGCAGGTCTTCGCTGGGAGCCCTACTTTGGGCAGAGCGTTTTGAACAGCGCCATCTCCAATTTCAGCCGCGACAACTTCCGGCGGAACGTGGAGAGCACGGTGTTCAACAACGCGCCGGCTGGCCTCATCTATCCCGGCGACGAGGGCTATCCTTCTGGCCAGACGGGACTCAACACGCAGTGGTGGAACTTCTCACCGCGCGTGGGCATTGCCTGGGATGTGACTGGGGACGGACGCATGGCGGTCCGGTCCTCGTACGGAATGACGTATGACTTCCCGACGGCGGAATACCACAACATCAACGCCCAGGCACCACCGTTTGGCAATCGGTCCCTCGTCGAAGATCCGCCGGGCCTGTTCGACGACCCGTATAGACACATTGGTGGAGATCCACATCCAATTATCACGGGCCCGGACACACAGTACATTCCCGCCGGGGCATTCGGCGCCATCGACCCTGACATCAACTCGCCCCGTGTCCAGTCGTGGAACGTCACCATGGAACGACAGATCGGGGCGGACTGGTCGGTGTCGGCGAGTTATCTGGGAAGCCACTCGGACCATCTGTGGAACCAGGTTGCGCTGAATCCCGGCGTGTTCCTAGGGCTGGGACCCTGCACGCTCGGCGGCGTGTCTTTCGCCGTATGCACCACGAACGCTAATCTCGACCGGCGGCGCGTGTTGACTTTGTCTGGCGAGAATCCGGCGGCGGCGGGGCTCATCGGAAATCTGGATCTCCACACCGATCTTGGCACGCAGGACTATAAGGGCTTGAAGCTGTCGTTCCAGCGTCGCGCCTCCAGCGGTGTGAGCCTCAGCGGGAACTACACTGTGTCTCGTTGCTTCGGCGATGCGACGACCGGCGGGTTCCCTCAGCTGGCAAGCGGCTACACGAACCCCGCCGACCCGGCGTTCGATCGCGGCCATTGCGACCAGGACCGGACCCACATCGCGAGCGTCAACGTCGGGGCGCAGACGCCCCAGTTCAGCAACGGCACGCTCGCCGCGATCGCGTCAGGCTGGAGGGCGTCGGGACTTCTCGGCGTGCGTTCGGGCAGCTGGCTGAATATCATCACCGGTCGGGACAACGCGTTGACTGGCATCCAGCAGCAGCGGGTGAATCAGGTGCTCGATGACCCGTACGGTGACGACACTGTGACGCGCTACTTGAACGCAGCCGCGTTCGCGCAGCCAGACCCAGGCACGCTGGGGAATTATCAACGAAACAGTATTAGAGGCCCTGGATTTTGGACGGTCGATCTGGCTGTGTCGCGGCTCGTCCCCTTTGCCAGCCATCGTCTGGAGCTCAGAGTAGAGGCGTTCAATCTTTTCAACACGTTCAACTGGGGCAATCCCGCCGTGAACTTCAATGCGGGCACATTCGGTCGGATCACCACTATGGCAGGGGCGCCGCGAATTATGCAGTTCGGCGTCAAGTATGATTTCTAGTATCCATCGAACAAGCACGTCAGCTGCGTTGGCGTTGACGTACTCCGCTAGCCGACGGTCGAGAGGTATCGCGATGAGAGTGAAAACCGCGCTTCTGCTATCCGGGCTCGTCCTCCTTTGCTGGGCGGCACCGATTGTTGCCCATCACTCAGTCATCGGGGAGTATGACCCGAATAAGCCGGTCACGTTGAAAGGCGTCGTCACGAAAATCGAATGGACGAATCCCCACGCCCGTATCTACATTGATGTCGCGCAACCGAACGGGACGGCGGTCAATTGGAACCTGGAACTGACAGCGGTCAGTGCGCTGGTGCGGAACGGCTGGACGAGGACGGCTCTGAAGATCGGTGATACGGTCACTGTCGAAGGGATCCAGGCTAGGTCTGGCGCGAGCATCGCCAATGCACGATCGGTCGTGCTGCCCGATGGCCGCAAGGTGTTTTCCGGCGCTGCCGACCAGTAGGCACCCACGAGGAGAATGTCGTGCGTAAGTTTCTTGTCATCTGCGCGCTGTTCGTGACCGTGCTACCGCTCGTTGCACAGACGCAGGGCCAGCCGCCGATCAGTGCTCAGCGGCGCGCGGCCCTCCCAACAGGTCCAGTGCCGAAATTGCCTGACGGCACGGTCGATCTGACAGGAGTCTGGGTCGGAGGCGGCCCAATCAACGACCTCGAACGTGAAGGGGGGATGAAGCCAGGCGAGCTGGACAGTCTGTTGCTCCCCTCGGCGAAAGCGCTCATGGCGACACGTGACGTGACGATGGAGCCGCACAATCGGTGCTTACCTATGGGCGTGCCTCGAACAACGCCGTTTCCCTTCCGGATCGTGCAGACACCGACGCACAAAGCCGCGACGCACATCTTCATGCTGCAGGAAGGAAACATCCATAGCTATCGACAGGTGTTCATGGATGGCCGCAAGCACCCGGCGGAACCCGACCCGACCTGGTATGGGCACTCGATCGGGTGGTGGGAAGGTGGCACTCTGGTGATCGACACCGTCGGCTACAACGACAAGTTCTGGTTCGATCGCCGTGGCCACCCGCACACAGAACAATTGCACACCATCGAACGGTGGACGCGGAAAGATCTCGGCCACATGGAAAACAGGGTCACGATCGACGACCCCGGGGCGTACACCAAGCCCTTTACCTTGACGTTCATGGCTATGCTGAGTCCTCCGGGCGACGAGTTGCTGGAGTACATCTGCCAGGAAAACAATCAATACGGCGTGCAGACCATCCCAGGATTCGACGTCAGCACCGGCGAGACCAAGAAATGACATGACGCGAGAGACTCGCCCGCCTCTGCGTTGATCTTGCTCTCCGCCCTTCGCTCCCCCTGCCTCCTTGGCAGCTGCATTTTCTGATTGACCCGGTTGCCACTCTGGGCTAGTTTGCCGCTGGCGCTCCTGCAATATCAGCTGGTTTGTTCGTCTCAGCTCTCGTTCGGCGCTTTCGCGTTGCGGCCTTGAAGCCGCGGCTCGTTCGATCTTCTCAGTAAGGCGCACAGCAGTCGTTCGCTATGCGGGGATTCTACGGAGGAGGCTTCATGACACTTCGAATGCTCGGCAGGCTGACACTGGCTGCGACGTTGCTCGTCGCATTGCCGGTCGTTGCGTCTGCACAAGAAGCGGTGCTCAGCGGCACCGTGACAGATTCCACTGGGGGCGTGCTGCCAGGCGTCACCGTCACAGCGGTGCATCAGGCCACCGGCAACAAGTTCCTGGCCGTGACCGACGAGCGGGGTGTGTATCGAATTGCCGCACGCGCCGGCGTGTATCAGCTCACGGCCGAGCTCCAGGGCTTCAGAGCTGTTACGCGAGAAGGGCTGCAGCTGCTCGTCGGACAAGTGATGACCGTTAACTTGCCGATGTTGGAGGCGACGGCCGTTGAAACCGTGACGGTCACTGCCGAGTCGCCGCTGCTCAACGTCGCCACGTCGGCCCTTGGTGGCAACGTGGATCCACGGCAGGTCCAGGAGCTACCCGTGAACGGGCGCAACTGGGTATCGCTTGCGCTGCTGGCACCGGGGAGTCGGACGAACCCCAACGCCACAGGTACCGCGGCCCTCACACCGCTGCCGGACAGAAACGGAGGCGAGGCGCGCGAGTTTCAGCTCAACATGGACGGACAGCAGGTGTCGGCCGACATCGGCACCGGCGGTCAGCCCAGGTACAGCCAGGATTCGATCGCGGAGTTTCAGTTCCTCTCGAACCGGTTCGACGCAACGCAGGGCCGGTCGTCGGGCGTGCAAGTGAACGCGATCTCCAAGTCGGGCGGCAACCGTTTCACGGGGACGTTCCGAGGTAACTTCCGCAACAGCAGGTTCAACGCTGAGAACCCGGTGCTCCTCCGCGTGGAGCCCATCAACAATCAGCAGCTCAGTACGACCGTCGGTGGGCCGCTCGTGAAGGACAAGTTGCACTACTTCGTGAACTACGAGTACGAGCGCGAGCCGCGGACCAGTATCTGGAACACGCCGTACCCAGAATTCAACGTGGATCTAGAGGGCACGAACAACAAGAAGCTGGGCGGCGTGCGTGTGGATTATCAGCTCTCGACGCAGACCCGACTGATGGGAAAGGTGTCTGTCGGACGTCTTTGGGAGCCCTTTGGGCTGGGTAACCAGAGTCATCCGGCGGCGACGAACACGACTTCTGAGCACAACAACGAGGCTCTCGGTTCCCTCACGCAGGTGCTGAGCAATCGTGCCCTGAACGAGATCAAGGTCGGGTACGCCTTCTTCAACCTCGCGAATGCGAACCTCACGACGTGGGACAACCACTGGCAGAAGGCCAATGGCATCACCACTGGATCGCCCCGCATCACGTTCACGGGCTTCGCGATTGCGGGCAACCAGTTCCATCCAAGGCATCAGGACCAGAACGTCTGGAGTGTCCGCGACGACTTCTCGTTCTCGTACGACGGGGCCGGACGGCACGATCTGCGCGTCGGCGGCGAGTTCCTGCGGCGTTACCAGATCCAGGCGAACTGTCGTCAGTGTATGGGGACGATTGTTGCCAACAACGGGCCTCGTCCCGGCGTCGCGGGATCGCTCGTCTCCACTCCGCTCCCGGCGCTGTTTCCAGACGCCTTCGATGCTGACACCTGGAACCTCGCAGCGATTTCGCCCCTCGTACGCACGTACAGCGTCGGCCTCGGCGACTTCGACGTCCCCTTCGTCTCGCAAAAAGTTGCTGCGTGGGCTCAGGACGACTGGCAGGTTTCCGGTCGCCTGACGCTGAATCTTGGGCTTCGCTGGGACGGGGCGCTGAACGCGTTTGCCAACGACATCGCCGTGCCGCCCTTCCAGCAGGCCGGGCGTCCGAACGAGCTCGACAACATCGAGCCGCGGGTTGGCTTCGCCTACAAGTTAGGCGAAAGAACAGTCGTGCGCGGTGGCACAGGGCTGTACTACGGAGATGCTCTCGGCGCCGATCAGTCGTTCGCGACCGGGAACGCCCAGATCGTCGTAATTCAGTATAACAACGACGGCCGAGCGGACTTCGCGGCGAACCCGACGAACGGGCAGCCGTTGCCGACCTACGACCAGGCACTTCAGAGGTTCTGCTACGCGAACAACAACGCGCCCGGATGCCTCGTTCGCGATCTTCAGGAGTTCGTGGGTCCGTTCGACTTGGTGAACTTGCCCCGCACCTTCCAGGCCTCCATCGGCGTCCAGCGTCAAGTGGGCAACACCATGGCCTTCGAGGCCGACTACGTCTACAGCAAGGGACGCGACGAAAAGGACGTCGTCGAAAACATCAATCTGAGCTTCAACCCGGCAACCGGTACCAACAACCCGTCCTCGAACCGTGCCCTGCGTCCATATCCGGATTGGGGTGTCGTGTCGATGAACACGCATCTGGCGCGTTCCGAATATCATGCGTTGCAGACCGGCTTCACGAAGCGGTTTAGCAACCGTTGGCAGGCCTCAGCCACCTACACGCTCTCGGGCCTCTGGAACGCCGACACCAAACCGTTCAGCGGCCTGGAACAAGTGACGTTCTTTACCGTTCCGGATCTCGGCGGTGAGTGGGGTCTCTCGTCCGACGATCAGCGGCACCGTGGCGTCTTCACCGGCATCTGGGAAGTGGGTCGCGGTTTCCAGGTGAGCGCACTCCATTTCTTCCTGGCCGGTATTCGACTGTCGGGCAGTTACGGCGGTGACTTGCGCCAGACCGGCGCCGCGAACAGCGCCAGGCTGCGCCCCGATGGCACGGTCGTCCCACGAAACGCGCTCATCGCGCCAGCGCAGAATCGCACCGACCTGCGCTTGCAGCAGCGCATTCCACTCGGCGGACGCGTTTCGATTGATGGGATTGCAGAAGTGTTCAACATGTTCAACCGTCCCAACTGGGGAATCGGCACCGTCGAAAGCAACGCCACACAGTACTTGCAGCACATCAGCGCCCAGACGCGCACGATGCAGTTTGGTTTTAGGTTGACGTTCTAACGGAGCGTCACGACACACTCCCAACACCCAATCCCCAATTCCCAAGCTCTTGGGAGTTGGGGATTGGGTGTTGGGGTGTTGTCTTGGATAGGTCTGGGGGGATCGATGTCTACTGCCAAGGCAAGCCTTCTCGTCCTGGCATCGGTCCTCGTCCTCTTCGCATTCGCCGGGCTTCCACTTCTTCAATCGCAGAACCTCCGGGCGCCTGAGGCTGGCTTCCGACTCGAGGAAGCGACTATTGCCGACGTCCATCGGGCCATCCAGGAAGGTCAGCTCACCTGCCGGGGACTGGTGCAGCAGTACCTCGATCGCGCCAAGGCCTACAACGGAGTCAGCGATCGTCTCGTCACTAAGGACGGCGCGCCCATTCCGGCAACGTCGGGCGCCGTTCGCGCCGGCTCGCCGCTGAAGTTTCCGACAGAGACCGTCGCCATTTCGACCCTCCTTCCAGACTTCAACCAGTACGCCGGGCCTCCGATTGAATTCGGTCGTATGGAGGCCACGGCGTCCGACCCGGACGTGCAGCAGCAGTACGGCATGACTGTCGGCACGCCGAACTCGGGCCAGGTCAACGCGCTGGGCACGCTCAACCTTCGTGGTGAGCGTTCGGTGACGTGTAAAGGTGACAGGGACAAGCCTCCATCATCCGGTCCACTTCCCGCAGGGTCGCCCGCCGTGTGCGAAGAGTTCCGCAAGCAGCCTGACGCGCTCGAGCGTGCGGCTGCGTTGGACACGCAGTACGGCAACGCGCCCGATTTGCAGCGACTTCCGATGTACTGCATTCCCTTCTCGTTCAAGGACCCCTTCGACACGATGGACATGCGGACGACGGCCGGCGCCGACGCGCGGTATGACATCGACTTTCCGGCGAGAGACCATACGCTCGTCGCCGAGTTGCGAGCAAAGGGCGCCGTCATCTACGCAAAAGCCGTCAACACGGAATACAACGGCCGGGCCGGGGACCCGGGGGGCCGCAACGAGCCAACAAAAGTGCTGGTATCCACGTTGGGCTATCAGCGCAGCAGTTGGGCAGGGAATCCCAGCTCGGTGTACGACAGCACGCGCGCCGCATCGCTCGGCTCGAGCTCCGGGTCAGGCGCGTCGGTTAGCGCGAACCTGGTGATGTGCAGCGTGTGCGAAGAGACGAGCCTTTCGTGCCGCGGACCTGCCAACCACAACTCTGTAGCACTCATCCTGCCTCACAAGGCGCTCATCTCGTTCAATGGAGGTGCGATCGGCTCAGACATCTACAACGATCGCGCTGGCCTCCACTGTCGAAACATTACCGATGCCGCCAAAGTGCTCGATGCACTGAAGGATCCGGTCAACGGGTACTACGACCCGCGCGATGTCTTCACGACAGTGCCCCGGTCGAGCGTACTTGCCACGCCGTACGCCGCCAGCGCCGCCGCCCCTGGAACTTCCGGCGCATTGACGGGGATGCGCATCGGCGTGATCCGCGAGTCGATGCTGGTGTTTCCAGGGATCAAGACGGACGAGCCAATCGTGACGGCGGTCACGAAGGAGATCGAAGAGGTCCTTGGCGCGCATTTGGGCGCCACGCTCGTGGAATCGATCGACCCTCTCTGGCCGGACGACCCGAGCATCGAGAACATGACGACGACCTACACGCGGGCGCTCGCTGAACTCGTGCCGGTGTTCTTTCCCGCGATCCTGTACAGGCTGACCCCGGCAGGCACACCGCTGTTCCCAGAATTTGCCACTGCGATCAAGCCAACCGAGTTCGCCCAGGGAAAGACCTTCGGCTCGGGGACGATGGCGCCCGTCGACTACATGGTAGCGTTGGCCGAAGGACGGATCCCGCCGCCAAAGAATCTCAACATCCGTTTCATGCAACAGGTCCCCGATGAATCGCTGACATTTCGATTCCACTTCGTGCAGTACGCCACGCGACGCGCGGCCGACTGGGCGGGGCGAGGCTTCAAGGAAACACTCGTGGACTTTCCCACGCTCAACGCGCGTTCGAAGTTCTGGGGCGACGACCAGCGCGCCGCTTTCAAGAACTGGGAAGAGGTCGAGAATATTCGCCGCCCGCTCGGTCAGCCAGAGGGCATTGACGAGCGAATTCTGCTCCGGGAGCTTCTCCGGCGTGTCGAGATGAAGGTCATCCAGGAAAACCACCTCGACGTCGTTGTCCGCCTGCATTCTCCGCTGCCCCCAGGCAAGATTGGCTTGGCCAATCCACCGGGACCTCGTGGCGATATCCGCGGCGAGATCCGGATGGGACCTTTCGCAGGCCTGACCGAGGTGCTCATTCCGGCGGGCTACGTGCGAACGACGTATGACCCGACGTTTGTCCTGAGTTCGGACAAGAAGCGATACGTCGCCACGAACACCGATACGCCGACGACGCTGCCAGCCCCGGGCATGCCGTTTTCGCTCGTGTTTCGCGCAGAACCGGGCGCTGAGGATCGGATTCTCAAAGCGGCCTCGGCGTACGAGGCCGCATCGAAGCGACGCGTTCCTCCGCCCGCATACGGACCATTGCGAGTCGGATCCTGAAGGAGAGAGCAGCTATGACGCCACTGTTTCGGCTCAGTCGGAGACGAATGATGACGTGGGGACTCGCCTCAGCGAGCGCTCCTGTTGTCGCAAGAATCTTCGATGTCAGCGCCTTCGCGCAGGACTTCGGCCCCGCCAGCGGCAAGATGGGCGTCATCGGCGGCCGCGACGAAAAGGTGCTCTTCCCGGGTCCAGGCTTGCCTGGCGGCGGACAGACCGAGATCCGGATGGTTCAGTCCATCTACACCAGCGACCCGGATGAACTCGACGTCGCTCAGAGATTGAAGCCGTACGACATGGAGTCTTGGGTCGGCGAATGGTCACGGGTTGCGGAGAAGAACGAGGAGTTGGCTGAAGGCTACGCCTCGGCCGGCCTCAAAGTGACCGCCCACGAATACTACCGAAGGGCCCAGGAGTTCTACTCGAATTCCACGCTGTATTGCGCCGAGCACCATCCTCGACAGCTGCCTCTCTACAAGAAGATGCGCGAGATGTTCGACAAGGCGTGGCAGATGCAGCGGCCGCCTTTCGAGCGCGTGAAGGTCATGTTCGAAGGGAAAACGCTCGACGGGTACTTCCGCAAGCCCGGCGGCGCGACTGGAAAGAAATTCCCGACGATGATTGCGTTTCAAGGCGCAGACTCGCTAGCCGAGAACACCATCATGGGTGGCGCCGGCGCCTATGTGTCTCGTGGGATGGCCTACTTGGCCGTTGATCTTCCCGGACAGGGGGCCGCGATGCGTCTCCAGAATCTCGCCCTTCCGCCCGACACCGAACGACTCGCCAGGGCGCTGATCGATTACCTCGAAACGCGCGCCGATGTGGACGCCACGCGCATCGGCATGCAGGGAATCAGCATGGGCGGATGGAGCGCCCCGCGCGCGGCCAGCGGAGAACCTCGCATCAAGGTCGTCGTGATGGGAAGCGGCTCGCTCGACCTCGGTCAGGACCTTTTCGACTACTACCCGCCGATTCAGGATCGTGTGCGGTGGATCATCGGCGCGCGCGATCTCGCTGACACGCGCCGTAAGCTCCGCGACTATACAACCGCAGGCCAGGTGCGCAACATCCAGGCAGCGATGCTCATCGGCTACGGCGCGGACGACCGGATCATGGATCCGCAGGGAGCCTACCGACTCTACCAGGCTGCGGTGAACTCGAAGCGCGACATGATGGCTGGCCTCGGCCATCCACACCATGCTGCGAAGGCCGGAGGGCCGCGCGACGAACGGCCAGCCACGCTTCAGGACTGGGCGATGAAACAGCTTCGAGCTGATGCTGAATCCACTTGATCTTGGTCAGGTCAAAGGGCAAAGGGCAAGGGTCAAAGGTGAGGGCAAAGGGCCAGAGCTAGGTTCAAGGCAAATGTTGAAGGTCAATGTCCACGAACTTTGCCCTCGCGCTTGCGTCTATCCCTTTGCCCTTGTCCGTACACCTATCTCTTTGCCCTTGTCCGTACACCTATCCTTTTGCCCTTGTCCGTACACCTATCCTTTTGCCCTCACCTTTGACCTTTGCCCTTTGACCTTTGCCCTGATCAAAGTCCAAGCACTCGAGCGGCGTTGCCGGAGTAGATTCTGTTTCGATCCGCGGCGCTGAGCTTGAGCGAGTCGATGATGTCTCGCGGCTTCTCGTACCCCATGTCGAAGCAGTAGTCGCTGCCGAGCAGCACGCGATCGATGCCCACGAGATCGATGAGGGCTCGCAATAGCTGTGGCGAATGAGTGATCGTGTCGTAGTGAAAACGACGCAAATACTCCATGAACGGCAGCTTCGCGACTCCCTTCAGCTCCGGGCGTACGCTCTGGCCGTGCTGAAGGCGGCCGGCGAGGTACGGCATCGCGCCGCCTGCGTGGGGCAGCACGATGTTGAGGCGCGGGAAGCGGTCGAGCACTCCGCCAAAGACAAGACTGGCTGCCGCAATCGCGCTGTCGAATGGGTTTCCGAGGAGGTTCGCGAGATAGAACGGTTGAAGTCGGCTGGCGCCCATCGCCGCAGCCGCCTGATCCGGATGCAGCAGCACGGGCAGGTTCATGGCCTCGCATTTGGCGAAAATCGGGAAGAGCGACGGATCGGACAGCTCCTTACCAGCGAAGCTGGTCGGCAGATACGCGCCGCGAATCGCACGCGAACCTGCCAGCCGGTCGAGCTCCTTGACGGCGAGATCCGGCGCCTGAATCGGCAGCGTAGCGCAGCCCACGAAGCGCGTGGGATGCGCCGTGTGGGCCTCGATGATCGAGTCATTCACGAGCCGCGCGAGGGCCGCGCCGCGTTCCGGCGGCGCCCAGTAGACGAACGGCGTGGTGAGCGACAACGCGTGCAACGTGACGCCCTGCGCGTTCATCCGTTGGAGGCGCTTGTCGAGGTCCCAGTACGTCACGTCGATCGGGAGGCGGCCTCCACCGATCACGAAAATCGGCGCGTCGGGTCTTGACAGGTCAAACGAGACGCCAGGCGGCCCACCCTCCTCGTTGATTGCCTTGACGAATCGTTCGGGGAAGTAGTGCGCGTGCACATCGACGGCGCCAAGACCTGACGCGCCCGACTGCGCCGACGCCACGCGTGTGCCTGCCACGGCGCCGACGCCAACGGCGCAACAGCCCGTCGCGAGAAACCCGCGTCGGCTGACCTTGCGCATTAGTTCGAGCCCGCAGGGAAGTTCGCCACCTTCCGAGCGGCGCCCGTCAGCTCCAGAATGTGCATGCCTGTATTCGCGCGATCGACGACGTAGACGTAGCCGCGTTCGTCAACCTCGACATTGTTCGACTGGATCGCGACCTTGCAGCGTTCGTTCGCCCCCTCGCCCACGCAGCGCTTGTCGGTCTTCGCCGTCACCGCGGGAATGTAGTAGGCGATCTCTTTCGGATTGAACGGATCCCGAACGTCGAGCGCGCGGAGGCCGGCGTTGAAGAAGGTGACGAACAACACGCGTCCGTAGTAAATCGGCGTGAGGTTTTCCGGTACTGAATGCGCGCCGAACCGGCCGCCGCGGGTGCAGAAGTTGCCGCTCGCCTCTGGTACCGTCCACGTGGAGACGCCGACAGGTTTGGTCTCGAAAGTCACATCGACCATCCGGACCATCTGCCTGGGCTCGGCACACTCGTTTGCGAGCGTCTCGCCAATCGCGGCGACAAAGTCTCGGCGAGCCTGGGTCGTCGGCACCGAAATCCCTTCAGTGTGATCGTGATCCGCCTCGGCTGCGACGGCCTTGGGCAGCGTCTGCTTGGCGAATTCGGGCAACTGCATGCCCAGGAGCGGAAGGGCCGTGTGTGCGCCGGCGTCCACCGGAAGGTCCACGCGCGCGACCTGTGGGTAGAGAAGGTTGGCGTCGGTCGGTTCCCTGGGCCCCTTCAGCAGCTTGTCGCGGTCGACGATCTGCACGACGCCGGCTCTGGACGTGCCGTACCCGAAATACACCCGGTTACCCTTCGGCCCCAGAGAAATCGGCCCGTGCAGCTCAGTGGGCACCGGCATCATCGTCGATCCAGGCTGCTGGCCAGGAAGGCCGAAGTCGCGGATGAACACGGGCTTCGCAGGATCGCTCAGGTCGAAGATCTTCGTCATGCGCCGCGTGCGCCATGCCGGATCGCCCGAGACGACATATGCGATGCCGGTGTCGCACTCCCACCAGCTCTTATGCGTGTTGGCGAGGCCACTGACGACTACCGTCACACGGGTAGGCTTGGCTGGGTCGGTGACGTCCCAGATCTCATGACCCGAGTTGCCGTATGAGCGGAGCAGATACGTTTTGCTCTTGTCGGCCCGCGGAAGGTCGCGCCCGTTACAGACGCGCACCATCTGCGCGCCGCCGTTCTCGCCTTGGCCTGCCTCTCCGGGGATGTGAGCGAGGAACCGAGGGCTTCGAGGATTGGTCACGTCAACGATCGACGTGCCGTTCGGCTCTTGCTGCCCCGTCAAGGGATTGGGCTGCGCGCCGCCGTGATGCCCGATGTAGGCGATCCAGCGGGCGCCCTGCTGGTGGATTGTGGGTTGATACGCGCTCCGCGCCTGGAGCTCGTCGTGGCCCACGAGCGCCATGTCGCGCTGCTCCGCCTTGTTCTGGGCGGCGGCCGTCGCCCCAAGACTGATTCCGAGTACCACGAATGTCGAATACCAACGTTTCATGGTGAATGTTCCTCTCCGGTCAAGTTCTCGGTACACACCGTCACATCCTAACCCCAACGGGCAACCCACTGACGCAACCAGCCAATCGTGCACAACATGATGTGGGTCATCGGAAGCCTCGCTATTTCGCCCTTCCGGAGAAGCCCTGCGCAAGCATAGATATCTTCAGCAGCGTTCCTTGTCCAGCTACATAGAGCGTGTGCTTCTCCTGCCCACCGAACGCGAGACCCTGGCATCGGCTGCCCGACACCGAGCACGAAAGCGGGATGACACCAAGGTGTTGGCCACCCGAACTCATCACCTCGATTCCCGCCTCGGTCAGTGTGTAGACGCGCCCTTCGCTGTCGATCGAGATCCCGTCAGCACCCGATGCCGGCGCCGCACCAGGAGCCGCGGCACGCGTGCGGCCTTTGTAGGTGGCAAAGACGCGGCGATTGGACAACGTGCCATCCGGCAGGATGTCGAACGCCAGCGCCTGAATGCCATTCGTGTCGCTGACGTACAGGACTCGCTCATCCCGACTCAACTGAACGCCATTCGGACGAGCGATGCCCTCTGCCACGCGGATCGGAACCCCTCCTGCGGGAACGTCGTACACCGATGGGGGCAGCCTTGGCTCGAGCGGAAGGCCACCTCGCGCCTTGCGCAACTCATCTTCCTGTGCAGCGTTCAGTCCGGGGTCGCTGAAGTACACCCCGCCCTTTCTGTCGGAAACGATGTCGTTCGGTCGGCTGAACGCCTGGCCACGAAAACGGTCGGCAACGACGACTTCCTTCCCAATCGGCCAGATGACCCGTGGACCGGTGAACCCGTCTTCCGACTGGAGGGAGATGAGCCGGCCCAGCGAATCGAATGTCATGCCGAGAGGGGAGTGCAGCCCGTCGACGAATGTCGTGAGCTGCTCGTCGTCAGTCAGCCTCACGACACGATTGGCACGAGGTTCTGAGAACACCAGCCCGATGCCGGTCAGCCAGATCGGATCGTCGGCTCCGTTGAGCCCGGTCGCGATGAGGGCGGGGCGGGTACCGCTTTTGATCACGCCCGCGATGTCCGGCGCTGGCGGCAGCTCGATCGCCTTCGCGCCCGTTTGCGCCGACAGGGCGACGATGGCGAGCGCACCGATCGTCCAGAGAACGAGGCAGAGGGCCGACGCCGTCAGGTGCAGCCGCACTTAGACCCCTCGCGACGACCAGTATCCCAGGTGCACTTCGCGTGCCTCGCTCACTATCAGCGGTCCGGTGATGGCTACGTGTTCTGCCGCCCGTGCAAATAGTTCTCGGCAGGGAATCAGGAAGTCTCGACCCGCAAGAACCGCCAGTTCCTCGACAGGAAGCGCGTACGCGACCGAGCGAATTCCGGCCCAGTACATCTTGCCCACACACATGGCGCACGGTTCACAACTCGCGTAGACCACACCGCGGCGAATCTGATCGGACGAGAGACTCCGGATCGCTTTCATCACGAGATTGGTCTCGGCGTGGGCTGTGGGATCACGATCCGTTGCGACGGTGTTCTGCGCCGTCAACGTGATCTTGCCGTCGAGAGCGAGGAGTGCGCCAAAGGGATGGTTGCCCGCCAGTCTCGCCTGGCGGGCCAATTCAATGGACTGTCTTGCAAGAGCTTCGTGAACGTCCATAAGAAACGGAGGGGCCGGAGGGAACGGGATCACACGGAGCAACGGAGTCACGGAGAACATAGATCACTTTGGTTCTATATCTCCGTAGGTTTGATATCTCCGTGGCTCCGTTGCTCCGTGTAGATCCGTTCCCTCCGCCTCCTCCGCTACCTCCTCCGCTACCTCCCGAACTCGCTACGCGAGCGATGAGCCAGCGGCAGCCTCGAGCAGCGACCAGCACCTCGCCCCGAGGTTCTTCTTCCAAGAAGCGTAAAAGCCGGACAGTGTCTTGCGAAACGGCAAAGAGTCGACGTCGTTGAACACCAATCCGCGCGTCGTGAGCTCGGCGCGCAGTCTGGCGTTGGCGCTTTCCTGATCCTGCCGCTGCAGGCGCACGTACCGCGTCATGTTGCGCTCGACGACAGCCTTGATGTCATTTGGCAGCCGCTGCCATGTGGGGAGATGCGCGAGCTGGTTGAACCCAGACCACATGTGGTTTGTCACGCTGACGTACTTCATGACCTCGTACAGCTTGAAATTGTCGATGAGGGCCAGCGGATTCTCCTGTGCATCGACCTTGCCGGACTTCAGCGCTTCGTAGATCGCATTGCTGTTGATGACGACCGGCTCCGCGCCCAGCGCTGTAAACGCGTCGGCTACCATCTGCCCGGCAGGCACCCTCATCCGGATGCCACTGAGGTCGGCGGGCACGTTTACCGGCCGTTTCGTGCCGCCAATCTGCCGCATCCCGTTGTCGAACGAGCCAACCGAGAATCCAAAAATCCCCTTCGCGGCCATCTCGTCGCGCACGTAGGCGCCGAGTGCGCCGTCTACGGCCTGATGCGCATGGGCCGCGCTGCGGAACGCGAAGGGCACTTGCTGCACCTCGGCGACGGGCACCACGGTGCCGAGGATCCCACCCATCAGCGTGAAGAACTGGATTTCGCCGGCTACGAGCATTTTGAGCGCAGCCGGGTCGCTGCCCTGAACGTTGTTGTTACCCGCGAAGACCTGCGTGTCGACCCTGCCGTCCGTTTCCTTCCGTATCGCGGTCCACATCTCGACGAGTCGCAGGTGCAGCGAGCTCGTCGAGGTCTGGTTGTGGTACTGCACGAACGCGAAATCTGCGGCGCGCAGGGTTCTGGCGAAGATCGTCAGAGACCCCAGTGTGGCCCCAGCGAGGAACGAGCGGCGAGTGAGATCAGACATGAGAGCCGCGTTTGGTGTTCTGAGTCAGCGTGAACTCCCAACTTCCAATTCCCAACCCCCAAGAGAGTGCTCGGGAGCTGTTTGGGAGTTGGGAGTTGGACATTGGGAGTTGCGCCTTCCTATTTCCATGCGACGCGAAGCGGCTTGCCAAGCATCATGGCTGGATTCGCGCCGGCGCGCGGCCGGTACTTCTGCGCGCCGCCATTGTCCACTTCGGCGACGTAGACGTTTCCGTCGGTGTCGACGCTGAACCCGTGCACGCCCCACATGCCACCTGGAAAATCACCCCATGTGCCCCAGGAGTACATGAAGTTTCCATTGAGGTCGTACTTCAGCATCCTGTTCGTGCCGCGGTCGGCCGCCCACAGATAACCGTCGCTGAAGATGTGGAACAGATGGACGTCTGCCGGCTCTTTCCCGAACGACCAGTCGTACAGGAACTTGCCGTTCTCATCGAACACCTGTGCCCGATTGTTGCCGCGATCGTTGACGAAGATCCGACGCGTCTTTGGATCGACGGCGATACCGTGCACGTTGTTGAAGTACGCCGGTCGCGTCTCCTTGCCGTTCTCGCCCTTCTGACCCCACGACGTGACGTACTTGCCGTCCTTGTCGAACTTCACGACTCGCGTTCCGTTGTAGCCGTCGGCGACGACGAAGCTACCGTCGGGGAACCAGTCCATGAACGTGGGCCGATTGAAATGCGTGGCGTCGTTGCCGGGCACGCCGTACGTACCGATGGTCTGCAGCTTCGTCTTGCCGTCGTTGGTGAACCGATGAATTACATGCTTGTGATCATCGACGATCCAGACGTTCTTCTGTGCATCGTACGGGCTGATCGCGACAAAGTGCGGCCGCTGCATCATCGAGTCCCATTGATTCCACGAGTCGACGAGGTTCCCTTGGCCGTCGAAGATGAGGATGCAGTGTTCCCACCGCGCGTCCACGCCCATCTTGTTGCCGGCGGCCTCCCATGCCTTGATGCCGTCTTCGGCAAGCTGGCCCGTACCGCCGTTCCCGGGAAGACTCGCTGAAGTGGCGTCTCGCCACGGCAGACGCCCGATCGGGAACACGATGCTCGGTCCTAGCTGGGGAAGCCGAGTTCCTTTCGGCCTGCCGAGGTTCGGAAGTTCGCCGCGCTGCAGCACGAAGATGCGGTTCGGGCTCTCAGCAAAGACACTCTGCCCGGCGCCGAACGTCCACCCTTCGTGCCCGGGGAGCGTCGTGAGGTCCTTGGGCCATTCGGCGACGACATCGTAGGCGCCAAAGATGTCTTGTCCGCCCTTTTCGCTCGGAACAGCCGCGAACCGTTCCGGCATCGCGCCCCGCTGTTGGGCCGTGGCTGACTGATTACTGACCAGGTACGCCGCCGTCGCAACGGCGACTCCCGCAATGAACATCGAGATGCGTCCGAACATGTCGTCCTCCGCTGGCTATGAAGTGGGATGTGGGCGGACAGATGCTAGCACGGCCACTCAACCTCCAACGCCCAACTTCTGACGCTGGCCCAACTTCCAAATCATGGCGACCATTCTTGGGAGTTGGGAGTTGGTCGAGCGTCAGTCGTTGGGAGTTGACCCGAGAGGGGTTGTAGACTGTGTCCCTGCAAGGAGGAGCGTATGGCTCGAAGGCTTTGTGTACTCGTCGGACTTCTGGCTTTGATGGTGGGGGACGGCTCCGCGCAGGACGCTCGAGCCGTCTTGCAGGCGGCGGCCACTGCCATGGGTGCGACGAATTTGAAGTCGATCCAGTATTCCGGGACTGGTTGGACCGCTTTTGTCGGCCAGAGCTTCAGCCTTGCGACAGGGGATTGGCCGCGATTCGAGGTTCCCAGCTACACGCGAACGATCGACTACGACGCACGGTCGTTGCGTGAGGAGTTCACCCGACGACAGGGAAACTTCCCTCCGCAGGGCGGTGGTGGCACGCCACTCCAGGGGGAGCCACGGACGGTTCAGCTCTTGTCGGGCACATTTGCCTGGAACATGAACGGAGAAACCGCCGTTCCGCAGCCGGGTGAGTACCTCGCAGGCATTCCCATCAACGAGCTCCGGCAGCTCGAAATCATGTTGACGCCTCACGGCTTCCTCAAAGCTGCTATGGGCGCAGCGCCGAGAGTCCTCACCATGCCGATCATGGGACCGTCGAACGACGGCCTCACCGGCGATGGCCGGAAGGTCACCATCGTCTCGTTCACGGCGCTCGGGAAGTACAAGGTCAACGGAACCATCAACGACCAGAACATGGTCGAGCTGGTCACGACGTGGATTCCCAACCCCGTCTACGGCGACATGCTGTATGAGATGCGCTATACCGAATACAAGGACTACAGTGGGATCAAGTTCCCCACCGTGCTCCACGTTCACCAGGGAGACCCGGTGCTCAATCCGGCGCACAACGTGCAAGAGATCCGCGTCACGAGTGTGCAGCCCAACGCAGCCGTCCCGACGATGACGGTGCCCGACGCAGTGCGGCAGGCCACGGCTCCCCCCGTGCGTGTGGAGACGGCGAAGCTTGCCGACGGCGTATGGCTGCTCGGAGGCGGCTCGCACAACAGTATGCTCGTCGAGTTCCGCGATTTCGTGGCTGTCGTCGAGGCGCCACTGAACGAGGATCGGTCGCTGGCCGTGATCGAAGCCTCAACCAAACTCGCCCCCACCAAACCGATTCGATACGTGGTGAACACACACCACCACTTCGACCATTCGGGCGGGCTTCGCACGTACCTCGCTCAAGGCACGACAATCCTCACTCACCAGGTGAACCGCGATTTCTACCGGGACGTCATGTTCTATCCCGGCTCGAGGACGTTGCAGCCCGATCGGCTCTCAACGTTCTACCCGATGTACATGACGAGCCGGCGTCCGCAGCGCATCGAGACAGTGGATCAGCAGTACGTGATCAGCGATGGCGTTCGCACGTTGGAGCTTCACCCCGTCGCGGGGCTGCAACACTCGCAGGGGATGCTCGTCGCGTACCTCCCGAAGGAGAAGCTTCTGGTGAATGCGGATCTGTATTCCCCGCCAGCCGCAGGCGCGCCGACGCCAACGCCGAGTGCCTCCACACGAAGCCTGGCCGCGAATATCCGGCGCCTCAAGCTGGACGTGACGCAGCACGTACCCATTCACGGACGGGTCGGCTCCAACGAAGAGTTCCTCAAGATCGTCGGTACGGGAACCCAGTAACAGTTCGGGAGGCTGAAATGAACGCGTCGCTCCGTGTGGCGAGTGCGGTCGCGCTCTGCGCCCTCATGTCGCCGTCGCTCTCTGCGCAATGGCCCTCGTATCCAACAGGCGGCGTTCCCAAGACCCGCGCGGGGCAGCCCAATCTGACCGCACCTGCCCCAAGGACCGCCGACGGAAAGCCAGACCTGAGCGGGCAGTGGGAGAATGGGACTGGAGCGCGCAGCAGCGATCCCAACGCAAGCATCAGCGGGACAGGCGGTGCGCCCCCGCCCCCAGGCGCACCCCCGCGCGCCGGCGGAGGTGGTGGCGGTGGCGCGCCGGTCAGTCAGTTCTTCGATATCGGTTCGCGAGTGAAGGAGGGCCTGCCTCTTCAGCCCTGGGCCGCCGAGCTCAAGAAGAAGCGGATGGCAGACCACAGCAAAGACAACCCGGATGCTTTGTGCCTGCCGATGGGCAACATGCAGCTGCACACGCATCCTCAGCCGCGAAAGATCATCCAGACCCCGAAGGTGACTGTGATTCTCTATGAAGGCAACTCCGGGATCCGGCAGATTTTCACCGATGGGCGACCCCTTCCAGACAATGACCCACAGCCATGGTGGTATGGATACTCGGTTGGGAAGTGGGAGGGGGATACCCTCGTTGTTCGGACAACCGGTTTTCGAGACGACGGATGGCTCGACGTCAATGGCAGCCCGCTGACCGAAGCGGGAAAGATGACTGAGCGATTCCGGCGTGTGAACTTCGGTACGCTCGAAATCGAGGTCACGATCGACGACCCGAAGGCGTACACGAAACCGTTCACGGTGACGGTCACTCAACGCATCATGCTCGACACCGAGCTCATCGAATTCATTTGCGGCGAAAACGATAAGTCCGCCAGCGACTACAAGAAATGAGGAGTCTGAAGATGCACGCGAAGTCTGTTGTCGTCTTCGTCTCGAGCGTCATGCTGCTCACCAGCGCCATCCCCGGCCTGGCGCACCATTCATTCGATGCCGAGTTCGACCGCAACAAGCCGGTCATCGTCACAGGGAGCGTCACGAAAGTGGAGTGGACCAATCCCCACGCCCGCGTTTACGTCGACGTGAAGGACGAGACCGGCAAGGTCGTGAATTGGGATTTCGAGATGGCTGGCCCGAACGGTCTGATGAGAAGGGGCTGGACGCGGAAATCTCTCAAGCCGGGCGACGAGGTCACCGTGACCGGCTATGGGGCCAAGACCGTGCCCCACTTGGGGAACGCCTCGAGCATCACGACGAAGGACGGTCGCAAGATGTTCGCAGGTTCCTCCGGCGAGGGCGCGGGGAACTAACGCGACGAGAGGACTCAGAGCCTGTCAGAGAATCGCGTCAATCCCCAACGACTGGCTGCTCGACCCAACTCCCAAGAAACGCTGCCGAACGCTTGGGGATTGGTCAAGCGTCAGACGTTGGGAGTTGGAAGTTGACCGATTTCTTGTCACGCCTTCAGTTGTTCGCGAACACGTAAACCGCGCCGGATTCCTTGGCCGTGTTGTCGGCCGGGTTGGCATTCGTTCCATGTCCGGCGCCCGCTTCGGCGTGGGCCGACGCCGCCAGTGTTCGGCCGTCGCGGCTGAGTGCGACCGAGCCGCCGAATTCGTCGAAGGCTTCAGTGTTCGCGCCTTTGACGTACGCCTGCTGTGTCCACGTGGTGCCAGTGCGCGTGAAGAGGTACACGGCGCCAGACTCACTGGCCGAATCGTCGTCCTGCTTTCCGTTGATTCCCTTTGCCGCGCTGTCTTCGAGCGAGGCGCCCATGGCTGCCGTGTTCCCATCGCCGCTCAGCGCCAGGCGCGAGCCGAACCAGTCGTTTGCACCGGCGTTGGACGCCTTGATGTAGGCCTGTTGCGACCAATTGCCTCCGCTACGCACGAAGACGTAGGCCGCCCCGCTCGAACGATCAGCTTTCTGGTCGTTGTCACATCCCGCAGGATTGACGCCCGTCGCGAGGCAGTCCTCGTCGAGTGAACCCCCGAGCAGCGTGTTGCCGTCGTCGCTGAGCGCGACGTTGACTCCAAAGGAATCGCCGCCTTCGGCATTCGAGGCCTTGATATACGCCTGTTGTGCCCATGTTCCGCCCGTTCGCTCGAACACGTACACGGCGCCAGAGCCCCGACGCATGTTGTCCGGCGGGCCATTGATGGTCCGCGAAGATCCGCCCTCGTCGTAGCTTCCGACGGCCAGCGTGTTGCCGTCCGCGTTCAAGGAGACGGTATAACCGAACATGTCGCCGGGATCGGGGTTGCTTGCTTTGATGTAGGCCTGTTGTGCCCACGTCGCGCCGGTCCTCGTGAATACGTATACGGCGCCCGCTGAAACCGCCGAGTTGTCGGCCTGGTTGCCGTTGACGCCAGGAGACGCGCTGTCCTCCGTAAGTGACCCAACGGCCACAGTGTTCCCATCGTCACTGATCGTCAGGGATACGCCGAACTGGTCGCCGTCGCCGAAGGTGTCGCCCTTTGCGGCCTCGCCCGTGTTCGAGGCCTTGACGTACGCCTGTTGAGTCCACGTGGTGCCTCGGCGCGTGAAGATGTACACCGCCCCCGCTTGGGGGATCGAATGGTCTTCTTGATTCCCATTGACGCCGGTGGCGCTACTTGCCTCCCAGAACGCAGAGACAACCAGGGTATTGCCGTCGGCGCTCAACACGACCGCATGACCGAACTCGGCGCCCTCATGCGTGTTGGACGGTTTGACATAGGCCTGCTGCGTCCAATTGGCGCCGTTGCGGGCGAACACGTACACTGCGCCGGCGCCGTAGTCGGAATTGTCCTTCTCGTTGCCGTTGATCCCCTTGGCGTTGCTGCTTTCATGGGGAGCGCCTACTGCCAAAGTATTGCCGTCGCCGCTCAGGGCGACTCCGTATCCGGCGTGCCCATCGAGCACGCCACCGCACCCGAAGTGATCACCAGGTTCGATGTTCGATCCCTTGAGGTACGCAACCTGTCGTAGCTGCCGGCCCGGAGAAGGAGCGGCTGAGGACGGTGCTTGCGCTGCGCCACGACCGGCGACGCCAACCACTACCAAGACCACCACGCCGAGAATCGAACGCATTCCGCCGCTCATGACACCTCCACGGACTCTTTTTGTCTGACACAGTGGGGCCGGCGTCGAGCCGGCCCTGCCTCAGGTGGTCTTACGGTTTCGCGGCTGGCTGGCCGAAGTTCTCCGTGCGGTAGATCTCTTTCCCGGTATCCGTCAGCACCACGTTCGCGCGTTCCGTCAGGTTCATGTAAGGGGCGCCGCTCTTCAGCCGACGGCCGGTGAGCGTGATGTTCGTTCCAGCCTTCATCATGCTCGGCGTCCAGCCGAACTGTCGGACGAGCTGTTGTGGCCCCCCGAGCTCCGCCTGCCACCTGACCGTCTTGCCCCCTTCGACGACATCCATCACGATGTGCGCGTGAGGATTGGTCATGAGGAGTTCGACCACTGTTCCCTTGATGGTGACCACGTCTTGGTTGTAGCGGTCGGCATCACCGTGGTGAGCCAGAGCCGAACCAGGGACCACGAAGAAAACGAGAGCAATACAAATGGCGGACATAAGGCCACTCTTCATGACGGAAACCTCCTCAGGGGCGACAAAACATCGACAATCTCTCACTATACCCGGTGTCTGTCAAATCAGTAGGATTGAGAAAAAACCCGCATTGCCTGTGCAGAGGAGCGAGGTATATGCTCGGCCGGCCCGGAACGTATTGTTGCTGATGAGGGGAGACACTATGAGGCTTGGATTGAGACGAGGGATAGTCGGCGCCATCGCGACGACGACAGGCGTATGGCTGCTGGGTGTGGTGTTGATCGGCGGTCAGGCCGCCCCGGCACAGACACCGCCGATGTCAGACGCCGTCTTCAAGAACGTCCAAGTGCTCAAGGGCATTCCCGTGAACGAGTTCATGGGCACCATGGGAGTCTTTTCTGCCTCGTTGGGCATGTCCTGCGAGGATTGCCATGCCGCAGGAGACGCGAATTGGGCCGTCTATGCCACTGACAGTCCAAGAAAGCAGATGGCGCGCGTCATGGTGCTGATGATGGCCAACATCAACCGGACCAACTTCGGCGGCCGCCAAGTGGTGACATGCTACACCTGCCATCGCGGCAGCGCGCGCCCCAGGGCCATCGCAGACCTGGCTGACTTGTACGGTGTTCCGACGCCGGACCCGAACGCCGTGTTCGAGCAGGCGCGCTTAGCCCCATCGGCCGATGAGGTTCTGGACAAATACATTCAGGCCGTCGGCGGGGCACAACGGCTCGCCGCCCTGACCAGCGTGGTTGCCAAGGGGATCAGCGTGGGCTACGGGCCAGAGGCCGAGAAGCGGCCAGTCGATATCTACGCACGAGCGCAAGGCCAGCGCACGACGATCATCCACACAAGTGCCGGTGACAGCACCACCACGTACGACGGCAACTCCGGTTGGATCGCCGCGCCGTTCAGGCCGGTGGCAGGTACTGGCTCTGAGCGGGCAAGAAGTCGATGGCCTCAAGCTCGACACCGATCTGGCCTTTCCGGGTCGAATCAAGCAGGCCCTGACCAAGTGGCGCGTCGGGCAGCCGGTTGTGATCAACGACCGCGACACGCAAGCTGTCCAGGGAACCAGCGCCCGCGGGGTTGTCGCGACGCTGTACTTCGACGCAGAGTCAGGCCTGCTGGTGCGGCAGGTGCGGTACGTAGATTCCCCGGTCGGTCGCATTTCTACTCAGGTCGAGTATTCAGACTACCGCGACGTCGCCGGCGTCAAGATGCCCCACCGTTTTACGATGACCTGGTTGGACGGACGGGACGCGTTCGAGCTGAGTGAGATACGGGCGAACGTGGCGATCGAGGCCGCGCGATTCGCCATGCCCGCCGCTCCAGTCACAAAGTGATACTTGCAAGTTCGAAGTGTGAAGTGCGAAGTTCGAAGTAAGTTCGAACTTACTTCACACTTCGCACCTCGAACTTCGAACTTTCAAGCGGGTACACCAAGCAGCCGCGTTTTCACCTCGTGGTTCTCCCAGAGGGCCTGCGGCGCCGACGAGTGCGCGATCGTGCCCTTGCTCATGACGTGCACGTAGTCGGACGCCTTGACCGCGAACGCTGCGTTCTGTTCGGCCAGCAGAATCGATGTGCCCTCGTCCTTGAGGCGTCGAATCAAGGCTCCGACTTCCGCAACCAGTGCCGGGGCCAGGCCTTCAGTCGGTTCGTCCATGACAAGGAGACGGGGATTGGCCACGAGCGCCCGCGCGATCGCGAGCATCTGCTGTTCACCCCCACTCAACTCATTTCCTCGGTTGTGGCGGCGCTCGGCGAGTCGGGGAAACAGCGCGTAGACCTTGTCGAGATTCCAGTGGGCGATTTCATGAGCTTCGCGCACAGCGATTGCGAGATTCTCATACACGCTGAGTGACGTGAAGATTCGACGGCCCTGTGGGACGAGGCTGATCCCCGCTCCGGCAATTCGATGAGGGGGGAGCGCCGTGATGTCGGTGCCGCCAAAAACCACACGACCCCTGCGCGCCGGCGTGAGACCCACCAGCGAGCGGCAGAGCGTCGTCTTGCCTACGCCGTTCCGGCCCAAGACCGCCGTGACGCTTCCCTGCTCAGCGCGCAGAGTGACGCCCTGCAGCACGTGGCTGTCGCCGTAGTATGTGTGGACGTCGAGGACTTCCAACATGGTCAATTCCCAACCTCCAAGAAGCCCAACTCCCAAGGACGACGTTGGAAGTTGCGGGGTTGGGAGTTGGGAGTTCTCGTTGGCATCACTAGTGTGTCATCGAGTACAAGAGCACGTTGATGCCGAGCGCGTAACCACGAGGGCCGAAATGGTAGAAGTAGGTCGGGTCGTCGCCTTCGCGCTCCCACGAGTCCGAGATGTCGGTGTTGTGCGTCATCAGCACCATCACCCGGCCTGTGCCGTCCGTGATGACTCGCGCGTGCGGAACGGCGCTGTCGGCGCCCTGTTCGGAAGTCCCGCCTCCAGAGCGAATGAAGAAGCCGATGTTCGGGATTTGTGGAATCTCGGCCACCTCGAACTGCGTGTTGAGGAGGGGATGGTCCAACGGGATATCGACAATCGGGTGTTCGCTTCCCGGCAGCACCTTTCGCAGTTGTGAAACCCACTGCTCCCACTGATAGGTGCCCCAGAAATCGTCCGCCCACAGAAACCCTCCCTTCAGCAGGAAGGTGCGCAGGCGCACGGCCTCGACCTCATCGAACCACGCGCTCCCGGGAGCGGCCATGATCAAGAACGGACACTGATACAAGGCGTCGTCGGTTGCCCGCACGACCAGGTGATTGGGCTGTCCGGCTTGACTGAAGCTCACATTCGTTCTTGTGAGCTCCGAGAGGCGGATGGACATGTTGATGTCGGCACGCGGGTAGTCGGTCGTCCAACTCCCGCCGCTGCCGTTTCTGGCCTGCTGATAGACGAGGCGGCAGAAGTGGAAGCGCCCGTCCAGGTCCTCGGGTGTGGCCTGGCGCGCGCCGAAGAGACCGCCACGGCGGAACTGCGCGTCCACCGTGGCCGACACGCCAATAGCTACTAGGGCCACGAGCCCCGCGTGGAGCCATCGGCGAACCGAGAATATAGACGACCTCACCATGTCCTTCTTCAAGCCTAACGCAGTTTCACGGTAGGAAACGGAGTGGACGGAGCACACGGAACCACACGGAGCAACGAAGGAACGGAGGTCGGTTACCTCCGCCTGCTCCGTTCGCTTCGCGGCAGTGAAGAACGCGCTAGCGCAGAAGGTCGAACTGCCGCACGTATTTGACGATGAAGGCACGATTGAGTGGCCCGAGCCCGCCCAGGCTCTCCGTATTGTTATAGACGACGAACAGTCCGGTTCCTGCGGTTTCCAGCCAGTGAAATCGCAGGTTCGTCGACCAGCGGTTTGTGAGGTCGTTGTACTGAACGAGGCTCTGGACGAAAACCGATGGCGAGAAATTGTAGGTCACCCGCATGTTTCCCAGATTGGTGTGGAACGCCCCCTCGGGGAGCGTAATGTCCCGGTAAGCCCAATTCGCATCGAGCGTGAACCGTCCGCCGCTCTGTAGGACCACCTGGAGTGTTGGGCTGTTTTGATTTCCCGTGAGGAACCGGCCAACGTCCCATTGGAAGCGGGTATAGATCCATTTCCTGCGATCAGTGTAGGAGTTCAGTTTGAACCGCAGGCCGCCGTGTTCGCCCATAGGGACAATGACGCCCGGATAGATCTCGAATGGCACGCGAAATCCTTCCCAACTCCCATTGAGCGCCGTGTCGACGCGGTTTCCATTCTCCCAGTCCCAGTGGTTGTCGATGTGGAGCTCCGCGTTGTTCAGGCCGCCATCGATGAAATCGTAACGCGTGTAGTTGACGTGTGGCTGCCACTCCCGAAATCCCCACGCTCGGATCTTCTCTTGCCGCATCGTTTCGAAGTATCGCAAGGCGAGGCGACGATAGCCGTCTTCGTTCTCCAAGAAGCCGACTTCCGGGTTGAAGTCCTCTCCGGTCTGGCCGTATTCGAATCCCGCCCGATGTCGGCCGTCGTCGTACTCGGAGTCGACGTTGTACGCGTAGTCACGTCCGGTCAGGTCTGGTGTTTCCGTTCGTGCTGCAAATCCGGCCAGAGTGAGGTGTTCTCCGACGCCAAACCTGGCATCAGTCCCCCACGTTCGATTCCAGTCGCCTGACCTCGCGAGGCTCCCGGTTGCCGTGCGGTTGACGAACATCGCCCCGACTCCCGATCGGCTCCGCAGCTCGCGGCTCACGCGCAGTATCGAGAAGTTGTTGGCGGGATTCACACCCACGTCGCCCGTCTGCATGTTAAGTACGCCGACATTGACACCGTTCACTTTGCCGCTCAGACGGCCGCCGCCCGTGATGGGTACCAGTGAGCCGTTCTCGTCGAGGCCGATGCGCCGACTGAAAAAGAGGTCAAGTTCGCTGCCTTTTCCGATCGTGAACAGACCAGAATTTTCCAGGAAGAACGGGCGCTTCTCTGGAAATCGCAGGTTGAAGCGGGAAAGGTTGATCTGCTGCGTATCGACCTCGACCTGAGCGAAGTCCGTGTTGTAGGTCACGTCCAGGTTCAAGCTCGGCGTGACGCCGAACTTTGCATCGAAGCCGAAGGCTCCGTCGAGATCTGTTGTGGCGCCGGGCGTGAAGTTACGGTTGGCCGAGCTCACGACATACGGCAACAGCTTGAAATTCCTCGGCGTCTTGAGATCGAGGCCGTGCAGATCGCCTGCCGACGACAGACGTCCGAGGTCGTAGATACGCGCCAGGGGAGCCCAGTAGGTGCGTTCACGGGTCCGCTGAATATTGCGAAAGAAGTTGACGCCCCACGTTTGAGGAGCCGGCCCATAGCGCAGCGTGCGCAGTGGAATCCGGAACTCGGCAGTCCATCCGGCGTCCGTGGTGCTGGTTCTGACCTCCCAGCTTCCGTCCCAGCTGGTTGCCTGATCGCCTTGGTCGCGCACCTGCGCGTCGTACTGCGTGCCCGCGGCATTTGTGCCGAAAACAAAACCGTTCTGCTGGTCGCGGAACGTGTCGAAAATCATCTGAAACGAGTCCATTTCACCGAGACCCGCGTCTCGCCGGTTATCGGTCGTGACGATGAGCGACGGATCGCGGTCGTAGCAGGTCACCCCGACGTAGATCGCCTCGTCGTCATAGAGGATACGGACTTCCGTCCTCTCCGAGGCAAGCTGTCCCTCGAACGGCTCTGCCTGAACGAAGTTGGCTAGTGCGGTCGCGTCCTGCCACATGGGATCGTTGAGCGATCCGTCAATGGTCGGGGCCTCGTTGACATACGCGGCTGATGCGACGGGGCGTGCCAGGGTCGCGCCGTTCGGGACGGGCGCTCCTGGTGCGCGCTGCTGCGCCCACACGGATGAGAGGTTCGCGCTCGCGACGAGCACACCAATAGCGAGAGAACGGATGCTGAATAAGGACATAGGAATTGGCGAGATCGAGAAACGTCAAGTGTACGGCATTTGATGCGTCTCCCCAGGCGTGATACGTTGACGACCGCCCGGGTACCGGATCGTGACCATCGGCCGCCGACATACCGCCTCAGATCTCACCTCTCTCACCTCGGCCTCAGTCGCGGGTCCTCGCATGTGGCGGCCGTCCCCGCTCCCGATTGCGGCTGCCACAAGAGACGTCGCAGGTCTGTCTGTGACGCGATTACGACGATGAGCCAGTTCTTCCTCCGCATCGATTACCCAAGCGGTCCAGAAAAATATCCGCTGTATCAAGGGCGGGCGTTGGTTGGACGCGCACCGGAGTGCGACGTCGTGTTGGACCACACGAGCGTGTCTCGCCACCACGCAGCACTAGTCATCACCGGCGACCGCGTTGACGTCATCGATCTGCAGAGCCTCAACGGTACGTTCGTGAATACTCAAGCCGTTCGTGGAGAGGTCCAGATCGCCCTGGGCGACAGTCTGACGTTTGGCTCCGTCCCGGGAGTCGTCGAGTGCATCGACGACGACGATGACTCGGTCTTTCTGGGCCAGACAGTTCTGCGCCGCCGGGCCGACGTGTTCGTCGCGGATCAGGTGGCTGTGATCGATGCGCCGCAGTTGATCCGGCTGCTCGGCGAGATCGCCAGGACCCTGATCGCCACGCTCACGTTGCCGGAAACGCTGACCAAGGTTGTCGATCTGCTCTTCGCGCACATTCGCGCCGAGCGGGCGTTTATCTTGATGCGCGATTCGGCGAGCGGCACACTGGTCCCCGTGCTATCACGCTGGTCGGACGGCAGACCGGAGGAGCACCCGGCGGTCAGCAAGACAGTTCTCGACACGGCGATGACCAGGCGTCTGGCTCTTGTCACGTCCGACGCGCTCGTCGACACCAGGTTCGGCAGTGCCCAAAGCCTCCTGAGTACGGAAGTTCGGTCGATCATGTGCGCGCCGCTCTACGCGACACACGAGCCGATCGGTGCGCTTTACGCCGACAACACGATCGCCAATCAATTCTCCGAGGCCGATCTCGAATTGTTCACCGCTCTGACGAACTACTCGGCCGTGGCGATCGCCCAGGCCCGTATGGCCGAGCAGTTGATTGAGGAGCGCCGCGTGCGCGAGCGATTGCAGCGCTATCACTCTCCGGCCGTGGTGGATCGCATTCTCGCGCGTGAAGGGCACGACAGCGTGCTGTCTGCGCAAGAGCTCGATATCAGCGTCCTCTTTGCCGACATCGTCCAGTTCACGACGACAGCCGAGTCCATGCGTCCGACGGACGTGGCCACGATGCTCAACACGTTCTTCTCACGCACCGTCGAAGCGATCTTCGCCGAAGAGGGAACCGTCGATAAGTTCATGGGCGACGCGGTTCTCGCGATATTCGGGGCACCGGTCGAGCAGTCCGATCACGCCAGCCGGGCGGTGAGGGCCGCTCAGGCCATGCGTCGGGTCGTCAGCGAGTTGAACGCAGAGGCGGTGTTCCCGCCGATTCGGGTCCGCTATGCCGTCAACAGCGGGGTTGCCATCGCAGGCGACATCGGATCGGAAAAGCGGCAGGAATATACGGTGTTGGGTGACGTGGTGAACATTGCTGCGAGGCTGAAGGAAATTGCTCAACCGGACCAGATCGTGATCAGCGCCGCAACATCCGACCGACTTCGGCCGCCCGTCGCCACCACCGAGCTAGGCAAGTTTGTCGTTCGAGGACGCACCGGAAAAGTCGACGTTCTCTCGATAGATGTCTGAACCGGTTCCAGTTGCGCACAGGCTTCAGCCTGCATGAGCGTCCGAGACGCGGGGGCTGAAGCCCCCGCGCACGGAATCGTGAACAGCCCTGGCGAGCGCTATTTCCAGCTCGCGATCGCCTTTCCCTGCAGGGAACCGGGCCCGAACTGGAAGAGTTCGATCCTGATTCCATTCGGGTCCGTCGCGTTCGCGACGCTCGAGTCGTCCGGCCTCACGCGCACGTCTTCAATCATCACGCCGCGCTCCTTGAGCGCCGCCTGCGTGGCTTTCAGATCCTCCACATGCAATCCAAAGTGGTTGAGCCCGGGACGACGATTTGCGTTGACTGTCTGCAGCTCGATGAAGGTGTTGCGGCTCACCTGAACGTAGGCAAGCGTCGGCTGCCCCTTGTCGTCGCGCACGACGAAGGCTTCGCGAAATCCCATCTTCTGCGTGTAGAAGTTGAACGCCGCGTTGAAGTCCTCAACGGCAATCGCAACGTGATTCATGTAGTTCTCGCCCGGAAGGCGAGGCGGTCCCTGAGCGAAACCAGGCACAATCGTCGCCCCCAATAGAAGACCCATGACGAACACAACTGAAGTACGCATCACCAACTCCTCTCAAGTGCTGTCGGCTAAACCAAAACTCTAATGAATTCCCAGGTAACTTTCCTGCACGGTCTTGTTCGCGCTGATCTCGTCGGTGCGTCCTGCCGCCAGCACGCGGCCCTGTTGCAGGACGGTGATTCGCTGAGCGAATCCAAAGGCGACGTCCATATCGTGCTCGATGAGCAAAACCGCGATTGCGGGATCGAGCCTTCCGATCAGTGCCTGCATCGAATCGCGTTCGCCTAACGAAAGCCCTGCCATCGGCTCGTCCAGGAGTAGCAGTTGGGGCCTCCCGGCCAGCGAGAGCGCGACTTCGAGCTTGCGCTGATCCCCATAGGAGATCTGACGAGCGAGCTCGTGGCTGAGCGTCGCGAGTCCGAACTCATTCAAGAGCCCATTGGCCCTGTCCGCGAGGTCGCCGTACGACGACAACGGCCAATGCATCGTGAACTTTCGCCGATCGAGTGCCTCGCAGGCAACCAGGATGTTTTCCATCACGGTCAGCCCTGGAAACAGCTTGGTGATCTGAAACGTCCTGGAGATTCCCCGGGCCGCCCGTTGATGGGGAGCCATTGCCGTGATGTCGACGCCCGACAATGCAATGGATCCCTCGGTGGCTGAAAGCTCTCCGCTGATGAGATTGAACAGAGTGGTCTTGCCCGCTCCGTTAGGACCGATCACCGCGTGGCGCTCCCCGGGCTCGACCGTCAAGTTCACGCTGTCAACGGCCTTGAGGCCGCCAAAGCGGCGAGATACGTCCTTCAGCGAGAGACAAGGCCCAACGTGCGTCCTATCTCGCATACAGCGGCTCTTTGAGGTAGTCGGCAGGCTTGTACTTCCAGAATTGTGAAACCTTTGGGAACGTCTCGATAACTGTGTTCTGCAGCTCGCCGTTCACGCGCTCGACCCGCCTGACGTACACGTTCTCGATAGGATTGCCGTAGTCGTCGAGCTCCACCGGCCCTCGGGGAAGGTCGGCGGGCTTTGCCGTCCGGAGCGCATTCACAAGCGCCGAACGGTCCTCAACGTTGCCGCCAATGGCATCGATCGCCGCCGCGAGCCATTTGCCGCCCGTGTACATGCTTTCAGAGTAGTAGCTGGGCACTTTCTTGTAGCGCGCGCGATAGGTTCCCACGAACTTCCTGTTCGCCGGCGTATCGAGGGCGGCACTGTAGTGAAGCACCGTGATGGCGCCGAGCGCCTCATCACCCATGAACGGGAGTACGTGCTCGTCGGTCGTCGGCCCAGCGCCAATCAAGGGGATGCGTCCTTTTAGCCCGTACTCCTGATACTGCCGCATGAACTGGAGCGCGGTGCGGCCGAGAAAGAGCGCGTAGACTGCATCGACATCCCTGGAAATGTGCGCCAGGTAGGGCGCAAAGTCGTGGACCGAGACAGGGCACCAGATCTTCTGGCTGATCGTTCCGCCTTCCGCCTCGAAGGTCCGCTCGAACCCTCCAACCGATTCCCACCCGAAGGCGTAGTCGAGCGCTATGGTCGCAACCTTCCTGAGCTTCAGCGTGTGGTACGCGTACTCGCCGAACGCGTGATTCGGCTGACTACCACTCCAGCCGGTGCGGACGATCCACTTGCTCCGCCGCCGCTGAGTCAAGTCGTCTGCGGAGACGACGGGGTAGACCATCGGAATCTGCATCGAGTCGATGTACGGCGCGAGTGCATACCCGGTCGACGACAACAGGGCGCCGGCCATCACGTGAACCTTGTCTCGCTCGATCAGCTTTCGGGCCTTTGTCAGCCCCACGGCGGGAATCGCTTCATCGTCCTCCACGATGAGCTGGATCTGTCTCCCCCCGGCGCGGTAGCCGATCTCATCCAAATACAGGAGGAAGCCGTTCAGGATGTCGCGACCATTTTGCGCATTCGCGCCCGACAGCGGAACGATGAACCCGACCTTGATCGGCCCCTGCGCCGGCGCTTGTCGAGCGACGAGGCTCGTCACACCAAGCAGCAACAGGAAAGCGACGAACATGGGTCGGATTCTTTTCATGCGGTTCCATTGGGGTCCGGTTTCAGCCGAACCGGCCTCGGCGAGGCTCGCCACAGCTCCTGCGGGTTTCATGTTCACGAGCGACGGCGGCCCAGGTTCCACAATCCTTGTGGCGCGGCCAGGATGGTGACGATGTAGACGATGCCGAGGATGAGCAGCCAGCGGGCGGTGTAAGCGCTCATAACGTTCTTGAGCAGAACAATTGCTCCGGCTCCAAGCACCGGACCCACCAGTGTCGCCGGGCCGCCAAGGGTGACCATCAGGAACAACTCGGATGAGGCCGTCAGGTCCAGATACGTTGGGCTGACGAAGCCGTTGTAATACGCCCACATCACCCCGGACACGCTGGCAAAAGCCCCGGCCAGGACATAACTCAGATAGCAGTGCAGCCAGGTGTTGAAGCCGAGGCTCTTCATGCGCGATTCGTTTTCACGGATTCCCCGCAGCGTGAGTCCGAAGGGTGACCGCACGAGGAGCACCATTAGTGCGCAGCAGACCGCAAACACCAGCAGCGTCACATAGTAGAAGGGGACCGGTCCCGCCATCGGCAGACCCGCGTGAGCTTCGAGGCGCGGGATGCCGGAAATACCGTTGTCTCCGCCTGTCACAGGGATCCAGCGGTAACTCAGTCCCCAGAGCACCATGCCCAATGCCAATGTGATCATCAGGAAGTAGACGTCTCGCACATGGGACACCACCAGGCCGAGCATCGCGCTCACGAGGGTGCCCACCAGGATGCCTCCTACAACGCACGTCCAGAACCCGGCCTGATACGTGGTCGAGAGAACCGCTACCGAATACGCGGCAACGCCGAAGAAGGCGGTATGACCGAGAGAGGGAAGTCCGGTGTACCCCAGCAGAAGGTCGAGGCTCATCGCCAGAATGGCGAGGATCACCATCTGCGTCAGTAGTCCAACCCAGTATGAGGAAAAGAATGGCGGGCCGATGATCAGGAGCCCGGCGAGGAGAAGCAGGAACGGTCCTTTTGGTCCAGCCCTCCGTAGCGTCCGGCTCAAGCCAGACTCCACAAAACCCGCGCTACGGTCGGCCATATAACCCCGTAGGTCTGATGGCCAGCATGATCACCATGGGCGCGAACAGAGTGAAATACGAGAGTTCTGGAACGAGCGCCTTGCCGAAATTGTCGATCATGCCGACGGCAACGGCTCCGACGACCGCTCCTTTCAGACTACCCATCCCGCCGATGATGACCACCACGAACGCGAGGGGCAGGAGGTCGAAATCCATTCCTGGGTAGCCACCGAGGATCGGCCCGCCCATCACGCCCCCAAACGCAGCCAGTGCGGCACCGGCCGCGAACACCCAGGCTGAAAGCATAGCGACGTTGATGCCTGTCGCCGCCGCCATCTCAGGGTCGTCCACCGTGGCGCGTAGTCTGGCGCCGACGAGTGTCTTCTCATTGACGAGCCACAGGGCCGCGCCCACGAGCACTGCGACCACGATGACAAAGAGGCGATACCACGGGAAGACAACCTCTCCGAGTTCGAGTGAGCCGCGCATCGTTGCCGGATAGGCGAGCGTGAAGGGGTCGCCCCCCCAGATCATGAGCGCGGCGTCCCGAAACACCAGCGCGAAGCCCATCGTCATCATCATTTGCGCCAGGGGCTGAGCCGCGAATCGGCGCAGGAACAGGCGCTGCATCAAGAAGCCGAGCGCCCCAACCGCGATCATGGCTGCCGCCGTGCCGAGCAAAAGACTCTTGGTTCGTGTGATGACTGTGTAGGCGACGTAGACCCCTAACATGTAGAAGGAGCCGTGCGCGATGTTGACTATTCTCATCACGCCGAAGGCCAGTGTGAGCCCGCTGGCGATGAGGAAGAGCAACGCAGCGGAGAACAGCCCGTTGAGGGTCTGGGTAATGAGGTAGGTCATGAACCGATGAACCAGTTCTTGGGTGCTTAGGTGCTCTGGTGCTTGGGTTCCGGTTCAAGGTTCATCGGTGCTCGGTTCAGAGCCGACCAATGAACCAACGAACCCTAGAACCAGAACCTGAGCACCCAAGCACCCAAGCACCCGAGCACCTGAGCACCTGAGAACCAATCTATCGGTTCACTGGTTCCCCCGTCCGCCGCGGCCACCTCGGCCGCCTTCGGCCGGCGCGGCGCCGCCAGCCGGCGGAGCGGGGGGCGTCAGTGGAGGCTGCGGTCCCAGCACTTTCGTGAGGGCGGTGTAGGCGCACATCTCATCCATGTTTCCACCGCCTACGCCGATGGCCCCGATGAGTTGATCCTGCAAGACGATGGGCAGACCGCCACCGACGAAGTAGTAGGCGAGTCCGGATTCTTTGCCGAGGTCCAATCGAATCAGCCGCCCGTCCACGTTGCTGAAGCGCTGCGCGACGGCGCTCGACGGTGTCCGCGCGTAGAGCGCGGTCTTCGCCTTGAGCAATCCCGTCTCGACGCCAATTGGAAGCACGCCATCCATCACGTGCGCGTCTACGATGTCGCCATTGGGTGCGAGCACGAAGATCGCGTAGTTCCCCGGGCCTCCTTGCTGGTTGCGGGCGAACTCGACGCACGCGTCGACGATCTGGCGCGCGACAGTGGAGCTGACCTGTCCTTTCATCAGCGTCCGCTTCGCAACCTCCGGGGACACGGTTGCCCTGTCGAAGGGCAGTGGCGTGGCGCCCTGCGCCGATGCGTGGGTGGTCATGAGTGTGACCGCAAGAAGGCCGACGATGCCCGTGCCGAAGAAACGCGCTCTATTCATATGTTCTTCTCCTCTAGCGTCGCGGGGGCTGAAGCCCCGCGCTACATAGATCTGTAGTGCGCAGACTTCAGCCTGCGCTGTGATCGAGAATGATCTTCATGCGCTGGCCGCTGTCGGAGCCAAGCATTCCAATTGCGGCCTTCAACTCGCCAAGCGGCATAACGTCGCTGACGAGCGGTTCGAGGCGCACTGTGCCGCGTTTCACCAGGCCGATTGCGCCGGGGTAGTCTTCGCTCTTGGCGACGCGGGCATTGATGAGGGCCAGTTCCTTGAAATACAGGTCATAGAACGGCAGCGCCCCTTCCTTGGCTGTGATGATCCCAAAGAGCAGTAACCGCCCGCCCGACCGTGCCATGTGGATGGCGGCCGACAAAGATGGCACTACGCCGGTCGTTTCGATGACGACATCGGCGCCACGCCCCTCGGTGGCTTCGCGGACCTTGTCCACGGCGCCGTCGCCTCCTGGAATCGTCACATCCGCGCCGAGCGTTGCAGCGAGCGCACGCTTGTCGGCGCTGCGAGTGACACCGATGACCGTCGCGCCTCGCGCTTTGGCCAACTGAACGTGGAGCTGGCCGGTTACGCCCAGCCCAAGGACGACAACGTACTCTCCTGGGAAAATGTTGATCTGTCGCTGCGCATGGAGGCAGGTGGTGAGCACCTGGATGAGCGGCGCGTTCCGCGTCTCGACGGAATCTGGCAGCGGAAACACGTGGCTCGCCGGAGCGGCCACGAAATCGGCGAACCCACCGTTGGTATCGCGCCCGACGAGCATGCCTTTCGGGCACAGATGTGTCTGACCGATGCGGCAGTGGAAGCACGCGCCGCAATAAAGCTCCGGATCGATGATGACCCGGTCGCCCGGCCGCAACGCAGTTGATTCGCCCGCGTCCACGACCTGGCCGGCCATCTCGTGGCCCATGATGCGCGGATAGCTGACCGGAATCGCACCGCTGTAAATCTTGAAATCGGTTCCGCAGATGCCGCTGTGGGAGATGTGAACGAGCACGTGGCCGGGCGGCAGCTCCGGCCGTGCCACGTCTTCGCGGACGAGCTCGTGCGGCGCGGTCAGGACCATCGCTTTCATCGCTGAGCAAGGACCTCTGGATTGACCGCGTTTCGCGGGGCCTGTCCGCTGAGCACCGACACGACCTCCTGGGCCGCCTTGACCTGCAGCTCGACGAGGGACTCTTCGGAATAGAAGCTGGTGTGCGGCGTGACGATCACGTTCTCGCGGCCGAAGAGCGGCGACGGTGGCGGCGGCTCTTGCGTCATGACGTCGAGCGCCGCACCTGCCAGTTCGCCTGCGTCCAGGGCAGCGGCCAGCGCCCCTTCGTCGATGATCGGGCCTCGCGCGGTGTTGACCAGGTAGGCGCTTCGCTTCATCTGACGAAACGCCTCTGCGTTGAACAGATTCCGTGTCTCCGGAAGCAGTGGGCTGTGAATGGAGACGTAGTCGGCCGTCTTCAGGAGGTCCGCGAAGCTGACGCTCTCTACTCCTGCCCGCGTGAAGACGTCCTGAGGGACAAATGGGTCGTACGCGACGACCTTGATCCCAAACGACTGCGCCTTCGGGGCCACGAGCTGCGGGATTCTGCCGAACCCAACCAGCCCCAGGACGCTCCCTCGCAGGCGGTGAATCGGAACCACCGCTTTCATTTCCCATCGGCCTGCATGGGTTCGGGCGCTCGAAGACGGGATCTTGCGGACGAGCGATAGCAAGAGCGCCATCGTGTGATCCGATACCTCGTCGATGCAGTAGTCGGGCACCTTGGTGACCACGATGCCCGCGCTCGTAGCCGCCGGTATGTCCACGTTGTCGACGCCGATGCCGAAGCGCGACACGATGCGGCACCGAGGCATCTGCGCGATCATCTCGGCAGTGACCTTTGCGTAGGTCACCAGCAGCGCGTCGGCACCCGCCGCGATTTTCAGGATCGCCTCGGACGTGGTGTCTGGAGACAGCGTCAGTTCGGCGCCGATGGTGGACAGCACGTCACGAGCGGGATCGAGGTTCGGAAAGACGGAATCGGAGACGGCTACGAGATAAGAAGGCATATATCAGTGGGCAGTGGGCAGTAGGCAGCGTAGAGCGCACGCAGCGTGCGCGTGGACAACCGACAGTAAGTCTAGTCCAGGCTACGAGTCTCCCCAAATTTTCCGGGCTGTCCCGACGACGAGTTGGAGCTTGCGCCACTGCTCCTCTTCTGTCAGGAGGTTGCCTTCCAACGTCGAGGCGAAGCCACATTGCGGGCTCAGAGCCAGGTTCTCGATCGGAACATACCGGCTGGCTTCTTCGACCCGGCGAAGAAGTTCATCCGGCGACTCGAGCTCAGGAACTTTGCTGCTCACAAGTCCCAGAACGACCCCCTTCGTTCGCGGCACAAAGCGCAGCGGCTCGAAGGTGCCGGCCCGATCCGACTCGTATTCCAGGAGAAAGGCGTCGACGTTGAGCTCGTTGAACAGCTTCTCGGCGATCGGGTCGTAACCTCCCTCGGCGTACCACTGGCTTCGGTTGTTGCCGCGGCAGAGGTGCATGGCTAGGACCACTCCCTCACGTGTGGCGCCGTCGAGGCACGCATTGTCCACGCGGATGGCCTCATCGAGCGCCGCCTCGGGACTGGCGCCCATTTCGGTCTTGATGTAGTCGCGCCATTTGGGGTCGAGGTAATAGCTGTATCGAGGCGCATCGATCTGGATGTACTTGACGCCCTCGCTCACGAGCGCCTGGATTTCCGACTTGATGATGGGGGCCACATCCCAGAGAAAGTCGGAGTAGGTGGCATAGGCTCGCTCACTCAGTCCTTTCTGGTAGGCGATCGCAGGAAACTGATTCGCGGTCGGCAAGGTCATCTTGACGTCGCCTGGACTGTGCTGCGCAAGGAAGTCGATCTCATGCTTGGCGAGTCGTCTCCGCTGTTTGATGGTGCCGACAACGAGCCCTGTGAGTTTCAAAAGCGCAGCGGCGCTCTCACCATCAGCTCCCGAGCTTCCTTTCCATGCCCGCGCGATGGAGCCGTCCTCGTCCAGGCCCTCGACGGATTCATAGAAGTCGCTCATGAACCCGCGACGGCGCAGCTCCCCGTCGGTGAAGATTTTGAAGCCGAGCTCCCGTTGCCGCGCGAGGACGCGCAGAATGTGCGTGTCCTCGATCTCGCGCAGCTCGGTCGGCGTGACGCGGGGATCATTCCTGGCGTCGATCACCTCCTGCGGGCGCAGCAGGCTTCCGACGTGGTCAGCTCGGTACATGGGGTCAGATCTTGAATCGTGCACGCGCGTCAACAATCAAGATCTGACCCCGAACGCCAGCTTCGCTTTGCGATCTTCCTCGGCCTTGATGCCAGCGCCGAACAGCTTCCGGAAGAAGCCTTCCCTCACGAGTCGGCTGACCACGCTATTGTCGATGACGCTGCGAAAGTCGAAGCCCTTCATTTGTGCCAACAGGTTCGGATCGGTCTGTTGATCAACGACAGCCTGGACGGCGCCGGCCAGCACATAGGGGACGCGCTCCAGGACATTGGCCTTCGCGTATCCATCGTAGAACCGTTCCACGTCGGCCGATGTCTGCTTGTCATAGACCTGATACGCCTTCACCGCGAACGCTTTGTCATCGTAGAAGCGCTTGATGGCTTCAGCGTGGGCTTTTATCAGCTGTTCTGGCAGTCTGGGACTCGCCGCAATCGTGCTCTTCTTCATCAAGTACATCGTTGCCGCGAAAATGTCGTCGTGTTCCGCGAGGTTGCCAAGACTCTTGAAGCCGGCCTCCTCAAGTCTGAAGTACGCGGGCGGTGTCAACAGCGTCGCATCAGCCCGGCCCGACGCCAGCGCCGCTGCACGTCCATTGGCGTCGGCACCGGCGGCGATCCATTGCACGTCCCGCACACCGATCCCGAATTTGCGCAGGAAGGCGCTCGTGTAGTTGTACAGGTGGGTCACCGATCTGGCTGACGGCAATCGTCTTGCCCTTGAGATCCTTGACCGTCGCGATCTCTTTCTTCGACATCAATGCGAAGAACGGCTTGTTGACCGAGGTCCCGACGACCGAGAAGGAGGGATCGCCCCTCGAGCTGGCCTGCATCACCGATTCGAGGTTGTAACTGCTCATTTGCGCCTGATCGCTGACGACCATCGCAATGCCGGCCGGGTGACCCGCGAAAACCAGGGTCACGTCAAGCCCTTGCTTCTGGTAGTAGCCGCCCTCTTTCGCCAGGAAGAGTGGCCAGGAGGCACCGCTCCGAGTCGGGTAGTTGATCGTTATGGTTTGCAGCGGCTGAACGTGGGCCGGCACACCGCCTACCACCCAAACGGCCGCAACGACTGCCAAAAAACGGGCTTTCATGGGCGGAGTATACAGTCTTCGCTGAGCGAGCGGAGCGCGCAGAGGGAGCAGGGCGCGCAGGGACGTCTTCGGTTAGGATCGGCCTACTCGTTGCGTCTTCCAGAAGGGAGTGAACCATGTCGCGGACAACTCTCCGGATCGCCCTCCCGCTCACGCTATTGGCCGTCGGTTTCATCTGGCTGACGCCCCGGATTTCCGGCCAAGCCGCCCAACCGTCCACGAAGAACGGTGAGTGGCCTCACTATACGGCGGACTTGAGGGGCACTCGTTACTCGCCTCTCGATCAGATCAATTCAGGCAACTTCAACACGCTCGAAGTGGCGTGGCGATTCAAGACCGATAACCTCGGCCCCTTCCCTGAGTTCAAGCTCGAGGGGACGCCGCTGATGGTTGGTGGCGTCCTGTACACAACGGGGGGGACGCGCCGGTCCGTCATCGCGCTCGATGCGAGAACCGGCGAGCTCATCTGGTCGCACAGTCTTCGCGAGGGAAAGCGTGCCGCTGTGTCTCCGCGGCAGCTCTCTGGCCGCGGCGTGTCGTACTGGACGGACGGCAAAGGTGACGAACGCATCCTGTACGTGACGACCGGCTACCGCCTCGTCGCCCTCAACGCGAAGAACGGCGCACAAATCACGTCGTTCGGCACCGGCGGCAGCGTCGATTTGAAAGTCGGCGTCGTCAAAGGTACGGACCAACAGATCGATTTGGAGACGGGCGAGGTCGGCATCCACGCGACGCCCACGGTGACGGGGGACACGGTGATTGTCGGGTCCTCGATGCGCGAGGGTGCCACCGTCTCGACGCACAACAACACCAAAGGCCTCGTGCGCGCCTTCGACGTCCGAACGGGCAGAAAGCTCTGGCAGTTCGATACGATTCCTCGACCGGGCCAGTTTGGCAACGACACGTGGAAAGAAGAGTCGTGGGCGTTCAACGGCAACGTCGGCGTCTGGACGCAGATCACCATTGACGAAGAGCTCGGGCTTGCATACCTGCCGGTCGAGACACCCACTTCCGATTACTATGGCGGACACCGGCCGGGGAATAACCTGTTCGCCGAAAGCCTTGTCTGCGTCGATCTCAAGACTGGTCAGCGCAAGTGGCATTTCCAGTTCGTCCACCATCCGTTGTGGAATTTCGACATGACCTCGGCGCCGATTCTTGGCGACGTCACCGTGGACGGCAAGCCGCGCAAGATCGTGGCGGTGCCGAGCAAGCAGGCGTGGCTCTACGTCTTCGATCGCGTCACGGGCGAGCCGATCTGGCCGATCGTCGAGAAGCCGGTACCGAAAGGCGACGTTCCGGCCGAGGCGTACTCGCCGACGCAGCCGCACCCGTCTGACAAGCTGAGATACGCGCGCAACTTCTTCACGCTGCCCGACGACCTCATCGACTTCACGCCCGAGCTGCGTGCCGAAGCCGCGGAGCGCGCGAAGAAATACGTCTGGGCTTCGACACCGTTCAACCCGTCGATTCTGGGCCACGTCAACGGTATGTTCGGCGCGATCACCGTCGGCACCGCAACCAACTGGCCCGGAGGCGGCTACGATCCGGAGCTGCACATCGCGTTCGCGCCGGCAGGGAACACGGCCGGCATCAGAACTCTCGTGGCGCCGCCTCGCGAGTTTTCCGACATCAGGTACGTCTCGGGCATCGGCGGTCAGCCGTTCAGGGAAGTCCTCGGGCCGGGTGACTGTTGCGCCGCCGATGCGCCGCGCACCGTAGAGCGCGCACGTGAGGCGAGGGCGACGCCAGCCCCGGCAGCGGAGGCACCGGTGTCTTCCAGCGTTGCCGCGATCGGCGCGGCTGTGGGGCTGAACGTCCAGGGGCTGCCGATGATCAAACCGCCGTACGGGCTGCTCGCAGCGATCAATCTCGATCGTGGCGAGCTCATGTGGCAGACGCCGCACGGCGACACGCCGGACAACATCCGCAATCATCCGGCGCTCCGGGGCAAAACCATTCCAAAGACGGGTCAGGCGGGCACATCGGGCGTCGGGCTTCTCGTTACGAAGACGCTCGTGATCATGGGCGATCCACAGGTAACCACGACGCCGCAGCATCCGCGAGGCGCCATGCTGCGCGCGTACGACAAGACCAACGGGAAGGAAATGGGCGCCGTGTGGATGCCGGCCCCGCAAAGCGGGTCGCCGATGACCTACTCAATCGACGGCAGGCAGTTCATCGTCGTTGCCGTCAGTGGCGGGAACTACTCGGGAGAGTACCTGGCGTTCAGCCTCCCGCGCGACTAGCTGGTAGCTGGGGGCCTTTGGCTGGTGGCGGGGCCAACTCCCAACTCCCAACTATTGCTTGTCCAACGCCCAAGCTACCAGGCTACCCAGCTACAGGGTTACCTTTGGGGGTTGGTCAAGCGTTAGTGGTTGGGAGTTGGGTGTTGACCACGGAGCCGCCGGCTAGGCACGCATCCACCGCACGATGCCTGCCACACCGTCCACAGCCACCTGTGCGCCGTCCGGAATGCGTCTGGTCGCGTCGGCCACGCCGAGCACCATTGGGAGACCGCGTTCGCGGGCCAACGAGGCCATGTGGGAGGTGCTACCGCCGCGTTCGGTCACCACGCCTGCCACACGCGGCAGGATGTGGCTCAGGGCGGGTCCGGCCACGCGGGTGATCAAGACATCGCCCGCCGCGACGCGGCCCATCTCACACTCGCAGTTGATCACCACCGCCCGTCCGGCTGCCCAGCCGACCCCCGCAGGATGCCCGTTGAGGCGGGGATGCTGGAGCCAGATGTCGTCGGGCACTTGCGCCGGCTGCATGTGCAGCGGACGCGCCTGCAGCAGCTTGAATCCGTCTTCGTCCAATGCCCACTCAATCTCCACGGGCCCGCCAACAACGTCTTCCGCCCGCTGCAACAAGCGGGCAATCTCTGAGACCTCCGCTCCGCTGAGACAGGGCTCGGCGACGAGCGCCGAGGGAACGGCCTCGGTCGAGGGAGCACGCCGATGACCGCAGCTCACCGTGTGGTCCTTTCGACCCGCGGCGACGTGAAGGAGCCTTCCGTCGCGGCTCAACTCGAAGCGATCAGGAGTCACCTCGCCCTGCGCGATTGCAGACCCAAGGCCCAACGTCGCGCTCACCAGCATCCCCTCGTCGGCTGTGCGGCTCAAGCCGCCGCCAGCCGCCCGGGCCTGCACGAGCGGTTGGACGAGCACGGCCATTGCCGTATCCGCAGGGTCGAGGTCGTGCGTCGCCATGTAGCGCAACGCGCGCGTGGACCACAGCGCGCCCCAACATGCGCGCACGGCTGTCAGCACTTCAGACTCTTCCTCGAGCCCGAGGTAGCTTTCGAACTGCCCGGCAAAACTCGAACCGAAGCGATCTTCGACGAGAGCCGACGATCGCACGACGGTAAGGGCGCCCGTTCTAGTCGCGAGGTCGCGCCATGCCTCGAGAAACGGAGAGAGCACGGCCGCGGTGACGGGCTGCTGGAGCAGCGCGAGCTTCATCTGCAACGCATGCCGGCGTGCCTCGGCCCCGTCGGTCGCTGCAAATGCTCCACGTGCCGAAGCCTCCAGATTCAGCGCGCGAATCTGAAGGCGGTAGGCCTCGGCATCGAGACAACAGCCATCGGGGATCGGCAATCCCGCTTGCCCGAGAGCCGCGAGGTTCGCGGCTTTCGGGCCGAAGCGGGCAGCGTCGGTCGCTTCAGCTGAAGAGAGAGGAACGATCAGTTGTTCCATTGTTCTTGTGAGTTCACGTAGGGCGAGTCTTGCTTTGTAGACCCGCCTCGCCAGCCAGGTCCAAAAAACAGGACCCGGCCTACGAGGTTGCCACTTTCATTTCACGTGCGCGCCGTAGCCCGGCATCGGATCGACCACGGTGATCTGCTCGACGGGGAAGTTCGAGATGATCTCGATCCTGTCCTCGTGGACGATCAGCATCTCCTCGATGCGCACGCCCCATCGATACATCTTCCCGTGTTGGGTCTCGAGGGCGAACACCATGCCCGCCTTGATTTCGATTGGGTGGTCGAGCGACCAGATGCGTGAGATCACCGGCGGATCGTACTGAGCGAGGCCCAATCCGTGACCCCAAAGGTTTGCCGCCGCCTGGTCCTCCTCGGCGTAGCCATAGGCTTCCTTGGCTGAGGGCCACTTCGAGGCGATCTCGCGGGTCGTGGTTCCAGCCTTCACAGCGCCGATCGAGTCGTACAGCCACTTGAGCGCCGTGGAGTACACGTCTTTCTGCTCCTGACTCGGCTCTTTTCCCACACAGTACGTGCGGTAGTAGCAAGACTTGTAGCCGTTCCAGGTGAGTGCTGCGAGGTCCATGAAGACGATGTCGCCTGGCTGGATGATCCGGTCCGAGAAATTCCGCCAGTTGGGCCACGTGTTCGGGCCCGAGGAGACGATGACGTCCTCTACGTCTTCCATCCCTGGAATCGAGTAGAGGTACTCCATGATGTGCGCCGTCACCTGGTTTTCGGTGATCCCAGGCCTCAGGAACTTCATCGTCTCCCAGTGCGCACCGTCGCCGATTGCGCCAACGATACGGAGACATTCCTGCTCGTCAACGTTCTTGACGGCGCGTGCCTCCATCATCGGTGACATGCCGTCGACCCATTCGATGTTTGCGTCCTTGAACGCCTGGAGCATGTTGATGTCGATGAAATCAACGCCAAGCTTCATCCCGGCCACGCCGCTCTTCTTCATTTCCGCGAGGGCAGCGGCAGTGAACTTCCCGACCTGCTGGCGGGACGCTGGACCCGCTGCGCCTTTGATCCAGGCATAGGACCAGCGCACGTTCTCCTTCGGAATCCACGGCGAATGCCGTTCGATCTGGAAACCGAGGTCCCCCTGCTCGAAGAGCACTGGTGGATCGTCGCCACAGAGCATCGCGTATCTGAGCCCGGGCTTGAGCCGGTTCCATCCGGGGGTGAGCGTGCCGGTGATGTAGCGGACGTTCTCGTCGTACATGCACAGCATCGCCCCGAGACCGTGGGCCTTCATGCGCTCCCGCGCGCGTTCGAGGCGGTATTTTCTCATCCGGTCCCAATTGACACGCTGCTGCCAATCGAGTCCCGCGATTCCAAAGTTGGCTCCCATGTGTAGTCTCGGCTCCTCGCAATGGTGATGGGTTTAGAAACGGAGATGTGAAACAAAAGAGGAGTACATGGAGGTGGCGATCGAGTCAAGGGCGGCGAGCGGCCGCTGAGGTATTATCCGAAATCTTGGTTTGAAACAGGGTACATGATGCGTGGACGCAGAGCCCCGGCTGAGGGCCCCAGAGTGATCAAGGACCTCGACGGCCTGCCAGTCACGCAGACGACGAAGCGCGATCTTGGTGGCACCCTGCGCGCCCGTGACGCGTCGAGCACCCTCGCGTGGGTCCGCCCGCTGCTCCCACATTTCGGCATCACGCGAATCGCCAATATCACCGGGCTCGACCGCATAGGAATCCCGGTGTGGATCTGTGTTCGACCCAATGGGCGCGCGCTGTCAGTGTCGCAGGGAAAGGGCATTGATGCGGAGCTGGCGCAGGCGTCGGCGGTGATGGAATCGATCGAGTTGTACCATGCCGAGCGTTTGGCAGAACCCGACATGGTCATGTCCCACCGGGCGGCCCGCCGGCGTTTCGATGTAGTGGATCCCAAGGAACTGATGCCCGGTGTCCGCTGGCCCGCGTATCACGCGACGAGGGAAATCGCCTGGATTCGTGGCACGCACCTCGGCAGCGGTGAGCCCGTGCTGGTCCCTCACGTACGCCTCGACATGAACTTCAGTCAGCCGCACCGCGACGCGGGCCTCCTGTTCGTCACCACGACAGGCCTGGCCTCAGGCAACAACCGTCTGGAGGCCGTGTCTCACGCGATCCTCGAGGTCGTCGAACGCGACAGCGAGTGGCGGTGGGAGCGGTGGTCCGACGCGAGGAAGCGGGCGCGGCGAGTCAATCCCGACACCGTGGACGCGCCCATGCTGCGGCGGCTCCTCGACCAGCTCGCCAACGCTGGGGTTGTGACGAACATGTGGGACCTCACGTCGGAAGTGGGAATCCCCACCTACCGCTGCACGATTAGGGATCCCCGATGGCTCGGCGGATGCGAGGCTTTCAGCGGGACCGGGTGTCACCTCTCGTCGGAGATAGCTCTCTCGCGGGCAATCACGGAAGCCGTGCAGAGCCGCTTGACGTTCATCGTCGGATCGAGGGACGACCTGTTCCCCGAGTCCTACCAGCGCTCGACGGACCCGCTACCGCAGTGGCGGGACGGTTCGGGGGCGTTCGATTTTCGGCAACGCCGTTCACTGCCCCTGGGGTCGACGTTCGAAGACGATCTACGGGAAACGCTGCGCCGACTTGATGACGCGGGTTTTCGGCAGGTCATCGCCGTTGAACATACCAAGCCCGAATTCGGCGTCCCCGTCGTGTCCATCATCATTCCGGGCATGCGAGAGACCAGGGACTAACGCTGTGGACCCTCGCACGATCGTCGTCTTCCTGGGTCCGTCGCTGTCGATCAACGATGCCCGGAATACGCTCCGGGCGCGATATTTTTCCCCGGTGCAGTGCGGCGACGTTCTTCGCGTCCGCCGGCTGAGGCCGCGTGTCATCGCCATTATCGACGGGCTCTTCGAGACCACGGCCGCCGTGTGGCACAAGGAGATTCTTCTCGCGCTGGACGAGGGCATCGCCGTCTTCGGCGCGGCCAGCATGGGCGCTCTTCGCGCGGCCGAGCTCGCGCCGTTCGGCATGATCGGCATCGGGAAGATCTTCGAAGCCTACCGGGACGGGGTTTACACCGACGACGATGAAGTGGCGCTTCTGCATGGAACCTCCGCCTACGGGTACCCGGAGATGTCAGAGGCGATGGTGAACATCCGAGCCACTGTCGCCAAGGCCATCAGGGCAGGCGTGATCAGCCCCGAATCAGGCGAGCGCGTGATCCAGTGTGCCAAGGACACGTTCTTTCACGAGCGGTCGCTTCATGGCGCGATCGAGCGGGTATGGGGCGCGAACGCGACAGGCGATGAACCGAGGCGGTTCTTGCGCTTCATCAAGCAAGGTGGATACGTGAATCAGAAGCGCCTCGATGCCTCGGCGCTCCTCCACCACATTTCGGGTCTGCGTTCGATGCCGCCGCGAAGGCACGACGACGCGACATCGGCACATCCGTCCTGCTTCATCCTCAAGTTGCAAGCCGAAGTGATGTGCCGGCCGTTTGCTTCCTCCGAGACAGACCTTCCAAATGCCGAGCGAGTCGCCCAGGAGGCCCGGCTGCTTGGCTCGACTTATCGCCTTATGCGCAGGCTCGCGCAACTCATGTCGATAGCGCATGCCATCGCCCTTTCGCGCGGCATATCGGTGACTCGGCGGGATTTGCTGCGGAATTACGCACGGCACGATTTTGGGCTCGGCCCAGCGGCTCGCACCCTTCGTTGGGTTACGTCGCAGGACCTGGACGGAGCCGCACGAAGAGGCATGCTGGAGCGGCTCGCCGTCATTCGCGCGTTGGTCGATGCGCCTGAATCCTCGAGCGAGCCAGGCGAAGGGTACGAGCGGTATTTGCTGGCCCTGCTGCGCATCGACGGTCGATATGTTCGGTGGCGACCAACGGGAAAAGCGACCGGTGCAGGAGTGGACCGTGTTGTCCTGCGGAACGCCGAAGAGCGAGGCGGTATCGAATTCCAGCTCTATCGCCGCGTCGCGAAGCTGTGGCGAGTGGTCGATAGAACGGCCAGGCAGCTTGGCGTGACGCAACGGGTTCGACCGCAGGTCCTCTCTGACGAATTCCGTCGCGCGCGGGGATTGAATCGTGCAGAAGACACGCACGCCTGGCTGCGCGCGAACAACCTTGACGCCGCCGGCTATGTCGATCTGCTCACCGCCGACGCCAAGCTCGCGTTGCTCTGGGAGCATTACCGAATTCACACGCTTGGGCTTCTCGAGCCGACCGAACCCGTGTGCTGGCTTCACGACGCAATTCGGCTCGCCGGACTCTACCCCCGTCTGAAACGGCGCCTCGCGCGCGCGCCCATACTCGATGGCCGGCCATCTCTCGGACGCAAACATGGCTCGGAGTGGATCCTCCGCCAGCACTTTGCCAGACTGGGTGAATCAATTCCCGTCAATGTGGAGGAGTACGCTCGGTCTTTGGATTTCATCGACGGCGAAACCGGACTCCGGGCGGCGCTGATGCGGTCCGTCCGCGCGTAGAGACTCGGTGGTGTGACCCAACTGCAGCGCGGCGGGCGCCCACGTCGGTGGCTCGACCACGAAGGGCCATGCGGCCGTCAGGCCGTGCTCACGCATCTTTTGTGAGTGCCGCCCTTGACGTCTTTTTTTGGCTTCAAATCCCGGACTTTGATCTTTGGGATCTTTGGCGTCGCGCCCTTACTGGTCTTTTCTGATTTTGCAGCCATCCATCCTCCACAGACATGGTGCTGACCACACGGCACTGATGAGAGTCGCATTGCCTCATAGGTCCAGGTGCCTGTCAAGGGCCTGCCCGCCGTAGTGCCTGCTCGCCGCAGCTCCTCGTGCAGGATCCGGCCAACGAAAGGCCTTGGCCGGCCTGTGAATTGTGGTCGTAGCCACGCCGGCCGTCGTACCAGCGGTTGTGCTAAGGTGTGACGCATTCAGCGTAGGCTTTGAATCGGTTCAGGAGGAACGAGATGGCGAAGAAAGGGAAGACTGCAAAAGCGAAGAAGTCGACAGCCAAGAAGTCGACAGCCAAGAAGAAGACTGTCGCGGTGAAAGACCTTGCGCCCAAGAGCGCCGGCGCCGTCAAAGGTGGGCTGACAAGAATAAGAACGAAAGTCTTCGAATAGGACTGGGACTTCGCCGTCTCGACTCTTATAGCGGGCGCCTGGTCCCTCCTCACATTCTGGAAACAAGACAGCGAGCGTTCTTCGGCGCACTGGTTTCGACATACAGCCGGAAGACACGGACCTCGTACCAGACCTGGTCCCGTTCGTCATAGATCCAGGATCCCCCGATCAACGGTCGTACCACGTGCGCGCCTTTTGCCGGATCTCGAGCCATCAGATCAACAGAGAGGCTCAGGCTCTGTGCAGCTACACGGCCAAGCTGAAGCAGTTGATCGCAAGGAGCACCAACGAGCCATAGAGGCCGACATGCCAACGTGCAGCAGCCAACGCGGTCAAGTCGGGGCACGAGCGTGTGCGTCACGGACGCCGGCCGCACTCCCTTTCCGTGGTGAGTCTGGGGAATCCGTAGATTTTGAGGCGCTTGCCGCCGGTAATGACGCAGGCGACCCAGAGCCGTTGCTTGCTGCAGGTACTCAAAGACCCCCACCTTGCCGAGATCGATCGCGACCTCCATTTTGCGAACGTGCTTCTGGCCGCACGTCAGGGTACGTTCAATGACGAGGCTTTTCTCGGGTTGGGGCGTCGAGCCATTGCCCGTTATGTTGCACGGGCGAGCTCCACTCTTAAGAAGGTATTCCCGGGCGACGCGGACGTCGCCCTGCTTTTCGAACAGAAGCTCATCTCGCTTGCGAACCCTCTGATGCAGAAAGTGGCCCCACTCTCTCCGCCGCGGCTCAACCCCTCGCAGGGAGTGAAGGATCTCTTCGGACGAGGCGCCTATTCGGTTTTACTGACACCCGTTCGGGGCGCAAAGCTGTTGCGGGGTGGCGAGGGTTCCGCTGGTGCAAGCCGATATGCGTGGCGCGTCAGCACGTCCGATGATGCGAAGTCCGGCTCCTCCGGAACCGCGCGAACAGAATTCGGACGGGCGGTGTTTGTCGAAGATGTCGATGTCGATCCGCGAACCGGCGCCGTTCTTCCCGCTCGAGCGCGGCGGCGCACGGATCACATTCGGACGCAGGTGGTCGTGAAGGGAGTGGGTCCGACTCGTTACGCGGGCAATCGCTTCAGTCTGCGAACGAGCGGAGTCCTGACCTTGCTGCAAGGGGATCGCGACTGGCGACACAGTGAAGCGCTCGCTCGGGGAGGTGTGCCGGTCTATCGGCCCCTCGAGCTCGCCCTTCTGCCGTACTGTGACTGGCATCCTCACATGGGGTGGCGGCCGATGGTGACCTACGCGCGCCTTCCCCTCGAGAACTTGCGCGTCTCCGATCTCGAGGTGCTTCCGAGGAGCGCAGCCCGCGAGGCGATCGCCGAGCTGCGCTCAAAACTGGCGGTCTTGGCTGGTGTCCCCGCCGAAGCGATCACCGAGGCCGACGTCGTGCGTTTCTTTGTAACACGGCTGGGCCGCATCGCCGGGTTGTGCGAGGCTGGACGGACGTTCGAGGGACGGCCGTTCTTCCATGGTTTTCTTCACCCTCAGAACGTCAGTCTCCTCGGAGAGCTCGTCGACCTGGGGGAAGGGCGGTTTGTGCGCGGCCAACGTGAGCTGCGCGCCGCCTATGCCAGAAGCGGGTACGTGAATCCGGCTCGCAACTGGTCGGTGTCGATCCGACGTGCCCGGCGCGAAGCTGCGCTTTACCACCAACTCTCGCGTCTCTTCACTCGCTTGGTGACGCCACTCATGAATCCGCGCCCTGCGCGGCCGCCTCGAGGACTCGACGCGCTCTTCTGGCGAGCCCACGGCGAGGGCCGCGCAGGGCTACCCGCCGACTGCGCGCAGAAACTACTACGCGCGACTCGCGTCCGGGGTGCCTTATGACGGACTGCTTGTTCATCGGACACAACGACGGTCATTTTCCGGATTACGTGGACCTCGTCCGATCGTTGGGTGCGAACGCGGGGCCTTCGCGCCGCATTGCGCTGGCGAGCGTCGAGATTGACGGCGTTCCTCACCGCTGCATGGACGTCATCAACCTCTACAACGGCCGTGACGGGCGCGAGCGCCCGAGGCTCAGCAACTTCGATTTCCTCTCACCAGCGATCGCGTACCTCGCCAGCTACATCACCCGCTACGGCTTCTCGTTCGACTATGTGAACCAGTTCCAAGAGGAGAAGGCGGCGCTTGCCAGCAAACTCCAGCGCGGCAACGTGTTGACGGTCGCCATCACAACGACTCTGTACATTGGCACGTGGTGGATCGACGAAATCATTTCATTCGTCCGCCAGCACAATCCGTCTGTGACGATCATTGTCGGCGGACCATATATCTACAATCAGTCGTTGCTCTCGACACCAGACGAGTTGGTCGAGCGATTCGAGCAAATGGACGCCGACGTCTACGTGATCAGCCGAGAAGGCGAGCTCGCCCTCACAAAGGTGCTCGCCGCCCTCAAGCACAAGCGTTCTCTGGCGTTGATCGACAACATCGCGTACAGACGCAAGGGCACGTACGTCAGGACCGGTACTTCGGTCGAGTCAAACGCACTGGCCCACAACATGGTCGACTACGGTCTCTTTCCGCGCGAGCGCATCGGGGAATTCGTGTCAGTCCGGACGTCTAAGTCGTGCCCGTTCGCCTGCTCGTTCTGCTCCTATCCGCAACAGGCTGGTAAATACGTGTTCGAGGGGATCGACACGGTCGAGCGTGAGCTCGACCGGATTCGCGAAATCGGCACGGTCACGAACATCACGTTTCTCGACGATACGTTCAACGTGCCCATGGGTCGGTTCAAAGAGATGCTGCGGATGATGATCCGGAACGGCTACGGTTTTCGCTGGAACTCCAACCTGCGCGCAGACCACGTTGATGCCGAGTGCATCGACCTGATGCGCCGAAGCGGCTGTGAAGGGGTCTTTCTAGGGGTCGAATCTGGCAGCGATTCGATGTTGAAGAGGATGAACAAGACCTCCCGATCGGAACACTACCGCCGCGTCATCCCCCAGCTTGCGGAGGCAGGCATTCTCACCCACTGCAGTCTGATCATCGGGTTTCCCGGCGAGACCATGGATACCGTGCGGGAAACCGTGGACCTTGTCGAGCAGGCCCGGCCCGACACGTACAGGGCCCAGTTGTGGTACTGCGATCCCACGACGCCGATCTGGAAGAAACGTGACGAGCTCGGGTTGAAGGGCTCCCGGTTCGATTGGGTCCATCCCTCAATGGACTCCGCCACCGCGGCCGACATCGTCGACGAGCTGTTTCTGACAATCGAGAACTCGATGTGGCTTCCGCAGCACGGCTTTGAGTCGTGGAGCCTCTTCTATCTGCGGCGCAAGGGCGTTCAGCTCGGGCAGGTCATGGCGTTCCTGCGGGACTTCAACGACGCGGTCAAGTTCAAGCTTCGGAATCCCGATGCCCGTGAGATCGACCCGATACTCTTGCGCGCCCTGAGTCAGAGTAGCCGCTTCAACGGACTTGGCGTTAGTGTGGAGTCCTACCAGGACGGTGCTGTATTGGCGGAAGGATAACCACGGGCATCAGCTCTCTCCGCCCAGACGACACCTGGACACAAGCCGCCACCTTGGGTCCGTCGTGCGCCTTCGCCAGAGGAGGATCTCTTTGCACAGGAACTGGCCATCAAAAATTTTCCGCTTGAGCACCTGCCACGCTTTATTTCCGTCTTCCGGCGTGAATCTTCCGGCGAGCGTGATGTGAGGACGACTGAAAGGGTCTGGCCGGCCGGTCTCGAATAGTCCCTTCACGGCCCGAACACACGCGTCATGACATGACCTGAGTGCCCGCGTTCTGTGGACTGGAACGTGGATGAAGTCCTTGTTACCAAAGTAGCCCACGCCTCTATACGTAATCCGGCACGGAGCAATATGTGCCGCCGCTTCACGAAGCTCACGAACGACATCGCGTTCGCTCTTTCCTGAGGCAAGCGTGCGCGGGATAACGAGGGTGATGTGCGGCTCAGAACGCGTACTGCTCTGATACCTCTTCCCAATCGCAGCGACGCGTCGGGACAGGCGCGCGGGCAGCGCGATGTAGACGTAGTAGTCCATCGCCGCAGGGCGATTTCTTCGTGGCCCGGCTAGCGGCCAGACGCGGTCAGGAGCCGCTTACTTCCAAGTGACCTTCGCCACTATCTTAGCGGCGACGCCGCCCCTGACGTCCTTCTTCGGCTTCAGGTCCTTGATCTTCGGCTTCGAGGCCTTACTGGTCTTTGCTGATTTCGCCGCCATCTCTCCTCCATGGACTCAGTGCTGAGAATCACAGCACCGAATGAGAGCCGCATTGGTGCATATGGTCTCGGTGCTTGTCAAGAGCCTCGTTTTATCGACACGGTCTGGAAGCTGTCTAGCTGACATAGGATCCCGGATGCAATGTCGAAGCGGCGGCGGCGTCCGATGACTCTGACGGCCACACGGGTCCAGTGCGCATACGAGGCCTGCCCGTATCCGGGCGCCGAGGCGAAACCGATCTGGTTCTACCCGCCCATGGAATGGATTCTGGAGCAGTGGAGGGCCGCCACCGACATCTCAGGTCCGAATCGGATTCTCATCGCGGGCTGCGGGACTGGCGCCGAGGCCTTTGCGGTCAGGCGGCGTTTTCCGGAGGCCGACATCGTCGCCGTCGATTTCAGCCCCAAGTCGATCGCCTCCGCGAACGAGCAACAGCGTCGTCGGCGCCATCGCCGTCCGATTCGGTTTCTCGTGGCCGACTTCGCCGAGAGCGGGTTTGACAAGAACACCGGCCAAGACTTCGACTTCGTGGCGTGCCACGGCGTGCTCACCTATGTACCGGCGGCGGGCAAGGCGCTCGGAAATTTGGCGCGCTGTCTCACACCGGATGGCGCCCTCTATCTCGGCGTCAATGGGATTCGGCACCCAAGCAACGGACTACGGGCGGTGTTGCCGACATTTGGGTTCGACATGGGCCGATGGGCGGACACTCCGGCCCTACGCGAAGTACTGCAGCTCTGCGACGCGATCGTCCCCGAACGAAGCCCTATCGCCGTCGAGACAGCACCCTATCTTGCTTCAGACGTCTTTGGCTCCTTCTTTCAGAACTTGCCGCTCTCGGACTGGATCGCCATGGGTCGTGCGGCCGGCTTCAGCTTTCAAGCGAGCTATTCGTCGCACCGCGATTTGAGACGAGCGGTAGCGAAGGGACTCTGTCGCCTGCTCATCCCGCGATCCCGCGCCGAGGTGTGTCAGTTGCTCGACACGCTGCAGCCGAATTCCTTTCACCGTCTGCTGTTTACCCGACGTCCGAGCGTCAGCCCACCGTGGAATCGACCGAGCCAGCTAACCTCTTGGCGTCCGACCGTGACGCCACTCTTTCGCTGCTGGTTGCCCAGACCGTCCCTGTCGGACAGAACGGTGACGTTTGCGAGCCATGCGATGAACACGCATCTGAGTTGGCACATGCCAGGCTGGTTGATCGAGTTATTGCGGGGGAGCGATGGACACCGCTCAATCGGACAGATTCTGAGCACCCTGGAAGGTGAGGTTCCATCTGAGGATCTGGTGCATCACCTTTACGTACTACACCAGATGCTCGTCATCAACCTTCGGCACTAGCGACGTCGAAGCATCATCGACGGATGTTCTCGCGGAGTTGACGAATCGGCTCGAAGGCGTACTCAATGAGCCGACGACTACCCACGACGATGCGCGCCTCACCCTTCATGCCGACCCGCAGCGGCCGCGGCTCCTGCTTGACGAGGATGAACCGCTGGTTGGGAGAGGCCAGGGCGATGAAGCTCTGGCCTGCATCGCGACGCCACTGCCGCGGGACTGATCCAGTCGAGTGTGCCGGTGACTGTGCCGTACCGCTGATACGGAAATGCTTCGAAGAACAGCCGCACGCGCTGCCCGACGGCAAGGCGCGGCAATCCCTGCTCCTGTAGCATCGACGCGCGCGCGCGGGGCGGCATCCAATGGCGCGAGCTGGCAGAGCTCCTGCCCGGCCTCCACGCTATTGCCCGCGTTGCGCTGCGCCAGTGAGATCACGACGCCGTCGTACGGCGCCCGAATCGGACAGCAGGTCGTCGGTGGAGTCGTTCAGCGGTGCTTTGAGCGCGGCGATTCGAGTCTTCAACTTCTCGAGTTCAGCGTTCGCCTCCGTGCGCCAGCGCGGCGTGCTCGGTCTCGGTCCGCTGACGCTCGAGCTCGGTCGTCTCGAGGCGCCGTTGAGCCAGCGTCAGCTCCTTTTCGCGCCTGATCGAACTCGAGTTGCTCGGAGATGAGGGTGGCCTGCGACACGAGATTGGCATCCGCGAGCGCCGTCGGTGCGCGACAGCAGGTCGCGCTTGTGCACCACCGCCTGCTCACGGAACTCGAGCTCGCGCGCGGGCCTGGGCGATCTCTCTCTTCTTGATATTCAACCGATCGGCGTACGAGGCCTCGGCCTTGACGATGCTGGCGGCCTTTGGTCTGCAGGTCCGAGGTCGCCGCCGTCAGCTCCGTCCGCCAGGTTCTGATCTCGTCCGAGCGCAGCACGAACAGCTCCGCACCCGCCGAGACGCGCTGGCCCTCGGTCACGCGCACCTGCGTCACCACCGCCTGCCGCGGCGCCTGAATCGGGTCCGCGCCGTCCGTGGGCACGAGCACGAACGGGCTGCGCACGGTCTCCGGCACCTTGACGACGATGACGCCGGTCAGCGCGGTCACGAACATGACGACCATCAGCCACGCCGATCCAGCGGACCACTCGTCGGAGGCGGATCCTGCGGCAGCATCTCGGACGGCTGCTCCAGAGCGTGCCCGATCCCGTGACTGGCTCATGGAACTCACCAGCGCCCTCAAATGCCGAGCTGCTGGCTCGACAGGTGGAAATAGAGTCCACGCCGGGCCATCAGCTCGTCGTGCGTGCCGACCTCGGCGACCTCGCCCTGTTCCAGGACGACGATCGAGTCCGCGTCGCGAATCGTGCTGAGCCGATGGGCGATGACGAGCGCAGTGCGACCCGCCATCATCCGGCCCAGGTTGTCCTGGATCGCGCGCTCCGACTCGGTGTCGAGCGCGCTCGTGGCTTCGTCGAAGATGAGGATCGGCGGATCGAGATAGAGCGCGCGGGCGATGGCGATGCGCTGCTTCTGCCCGCCCGACAGGCCGAGACCCGACTCGCCGATCCGCGTCTCGTAGCCCAGCGGCAGGCGCATGATGAAGTCGTGAGCGTTGGCGGTTTGCGCGCTCACGCAGGACGCGATCGAAGTCGGGCTCCGGATCGCCGAAGGCGATGTTTCGCGGTGATCGTCTCGTCGAACATGTGGTTCTCCTGCAGCACCATCCCGATCTGCCGGCGCACGTCGCGGTAGTTCAGCGTCTTGAGATCGACATGGTCGATGAGGATCGTGCCTGCGGTCGGTTCGATGAGACCGGCCACCAGCTTGATCAACGTCGTCTTGCCGCTGCCGCTGCGACCGACGATCGCAATCGTCTTGCCCCGTGGAAACTCGAGGTCGATCCCCTTCAGGATGTGGGGCGCTTCGGGCCCGCCGTACTGGAAGCCCACGTCGCGCAGTTCGACGTGGCCCTCAAGCGAATGCACCGGCGTCAGGCGCGAGCGGTCGCGTCCCTGCTCAGGCTCCGGTTCGAAGATGTCGTTCAGCCGGTTCAGCAGCACCGAGACCAGCTGGAACTGGTCCCAGATGCCCGAGCGTGCGCAGAATCCCGGCGGAGGCCATCGTCGTCAGCGAGCTGAACGCGACGAACGCGCCCACGGTCATCTGCCCGTCCATGACGCGCGTCGCGCCGATCCACAGGAAGAGGGCGGTCGAGACGAGACCGATCGTCTGCAGAACGCTGTCGTACGACATCAGGATGAAGTTCGCGCGGAACATCTTGCGCGAGACGCGCGAGAAACTCGTTGAGCATCGCGTCGCGGAACGCCAGCTCGCCCGAGGCCGCCTTGACCGCCTCGATGCCCTTGATCGCGTCGACCTGATGGGACGCGTACTTCCCCTGGCTCTCCTCGATGTCCGCGAACAGCGGGTCGCAGGACCTTGACCGAGAACCACATCATGCCGACGTAGAGCGGCGAGGTCGCCAGGAACACCGCCGCCAGCGGCGGGCTGTAGACGACCATCAAGCCGACGGCGCCGACGAGCGTGAGAAGCGACAGGAGTCCGCCGATCCCGTGCTGCACGGCGAACTGGCGCACCTGCCGCGCGCCGTCCAGCCGCCGCTGGATGTCGCCGGTTCGCCGGCTGCTGAAGTAGAGCAGCGGCAGCGACAGCAGCTGCCGCGTGAGGAAATCCAGGATCGCGGCGTCGATGCGCACGGCGGCGAAGCTGAGGAGGTATTCCTGCGCCAGGTTGGCCAGCTGCATGAAGACGAGCGTGACGCCCATCGCGATGAGGATGATCTGTCAGCAGCGCGACGTCGTTCTCGACAATCACCGTGTCCACGACGACCTGGGTGAACACCGGGAACAGCAGCTGGAGCATCGTCACCACGACCGCGAGCAGCAGCGCCTGCAGCAGCACGCCCCGGTGCTTCCTGAGGAACGGCGCCAGCCACGCGCAGCGAGGATCGGGCCTTCCGGCGCCTGCTCGAACGCCTCCGTGTAGTCGAAGAGCGCCGCGTAGCCGGACCACTTCGCCTCGAATTCCGCCCGGGAAATGCGCCGGCCGCCGAGCCCCGGATCGTCCACGCGCACGCGCGATCGCGCCGACGTCGACGAGCACCATCCAGTGGTTGCCTTCCCAATGCACGATCGCCGGCAGCGGCATCTCGGAGAGGTTGCGCAGCGACACCTTGAGCGCGCGCGCGGCCAGGCCCAGTTCGGTCGCCGCGTGGCAGATGGCCTTCAGGCTCGTGCCGTCGCGCGACGTGTGACAGAGCTGCCGGATGTGCGAGAGGCTGACGTCGCGCCCGAAATGCCGGCAGATCATGCCGAGACACGCGGCGCCGCAGTCCATCTCGTCGATCTGTTGGACGTGCGGGAAGCGACGGATCCGCCCACGCCGTTTGCGGAACAGGCCGCCGTCCTCGGCGAACGGCTCATCAGTCTCCGGCGGCGTCGGGACCGAGATCGACCTTGTCGTGGACGCGCGCCTCGGCGGGCAGCAGCTCGGTCGCAACGTCCAGCGGGACGCGCGCGTCGGTGTCCGCGCGATACTGCGCCAGCCGTTCCTCCAGCAGCTTCCGGAACTCTGGAAACTGCGACTTCAGGTCGCGCACGGCCTCGGGCGCGAGCGCCAGTAGGCGCACCGGGCGTGACGGCCTCGGCCGAGGCCGCCCTTGGCGATTCGTTCAGGATCGACAGCTCGCCGAAGAAATCGCCTTCACGGCAGAACGCCAGGTTCCGCACGCGACCGTTGCTGTTCGTGAAGACGCGGATCTTGCCCGACTCGACGACGAACATCGGACCGGCCGGTTCGCCTTCGCGGATGATGATGTCGCCCGCGGCGACGTCGACCACCGACAGTCTCTCGATCAGCGCCTGCAGAGCGCGCGCCGGTAGCCGGCCGAAGTTGCTGAACTCGTACAGGAAGCGGTGCAGCGTGCGCAGGCGCGCGGTGCTCTCGAGGGCGTATCTGAGTTCCGGGTAACGCGACCAGGAGCGTCAGGAAATCGTCGCGATCGAATCGCAGCACCTCCACTCCCGTGCTGCATCGAACCGTCGCCTTCCGCGTCCCGCCGGAGAGGAGCGCAGTCTCGCCGAACGTGTCGCCGGGGCGCAGCGTCGCCAGCGCGATCTCGCGATGTCGCTCCGTTTCCTTGACCACGCGCGCGCGGCCCGAGCGTCAACAGGTAGAAGGCATCGACCTCGTCGCCTTGTTTGACGATCACGTCGCCGAAGTCGTATCGCTCCTCACCGGCCAGCGCCCGCACGGCGTCGAAATGCCGCTCGGGAACGAGTCGAAAAAAGGGCCAGCGCCGCAGCAACTCGTCGAGCGACTCGGTCATGGCGCGCCGCTCGGCGCCATCAACCATCGGACGCACTTGGCCGTCAGCTCGGAAAAATGGCGTTCCAACACCTGACGCTCCACTCGCTCGCGGACCTCATCGTCGGCGAAATCAGGATCGGACTTCCCAAGGAGCCGGTACAGCTGAAACCCGTCGGGGTGCGACACCGGCTCCAGCACGTCCCCGGGCACCGCGCCGAGGACTTTCTGCTGAACGTCGTGGGGCAGGTCTTCGAATGCCGTCTCAGTTCGTTGGTACGGATAGCGTCTCTCGGACGCCACCTCGGACAGGGACATGCCGTCCTCGCGCACGCACATAACGATCTCTCGGACGGCGTCGAGCGAGTCCACATCGACAGTTTCGAGATCGACCTGCGTCAGGGTCAGCCGCATCGACTTGAGCGACCGCTCGACGTAGTCCGGCCTCAGGAGCCAGCCGCATTGCCGCCGATACGCAGCTTCCAGCTGCCGCATGTCCTCGAGCCACTGCCGGTCATACCCAAACCCGGCCGGCCAGTCTTCGAGGGTCATCTCGTCGCACGCAGGGGCATCGAGATGTTGATGGTCGTCGAGGCGCGCCGCAGGCTGGTCGCGCTGGGCGCAGGCCGCGGCAAAGCGCCAACTGAGCCGCCGTGCCATTCGCTCGAGCTCCCCAGAAAGCTGGAGCTCCACTCTCAGCAGTTCCCACTGCGCGGCAGACGCGGACGTCACGTCGAGCACCGGACACTCGATCTCCTCGTCCTGTTCGTCGACTGTGGCCGCCCAGTATTGCCGAAGGCAGTACTCGTTGAGGTCCTCCACCGTCAGCCCGCGCTCGACGAGCCAGTGCTCGGTTTCTTCGGCGGTTAGCAAGTCGTGCTCGTACCGGTACTCATCCGAGATCGACTGCAGCGACCCATCGTCAGGATCGTCGTCGGCGGCCGCACGCTCGGCGTGTTCGACCAGACGCTGCAGCGCAGTCCAGATCGGCTCCAGCTCTCCGCGAAAGTGAGCGGCCCTGACGACGTCAGCGACGGTGATGTCTCTGCCCTCAACCTCGAACACGACGCGGCTCCACGCACCCGGATACACCTCGTCCATTGCGAGCGGTATTGCTTCACTTCATGTCCACGCTTGTCAAGTCGGGGCGGCGCAGTCGGCGCGAGGGCGAAGAAGTCGCCCGGACGAGGGATTTTGGATGGGGAGCGCCCTGTCAAGACGACGAGGCCGAACCGCGCATGCGTATGGGTGGTTCCGAATACCGGCGAAGGAGCCGCTCTCCCACGAGCATCTTGAGCGCCTGCCCGAGGTCCTGACTGTCCCCTCCGAACTCCTCGAGCAACGTCGCGCCGTAGACGCCGTTCGGTTGCGTGAGGACGCGTTGCAAGGTCCGAGCAAGCGTGCGGTCTTCAAATATGAGCTCGATGGGTCCTAGTCTCTTCCGATTCACCCTCAAGACATGCGTCGCTTTCGCTTTTCCGCGCGAGGTCAGCGTGCACCGATCGTGGATAGTCGGCAAGAAGTAGGAGAACAGATATGGACTCGGATCGGAGAACAGCTCGGGCTGGGTGATACGCTCGATTTCTCTCGTCGCCTGCTGCAGGAGCGCCCTCGAGCCGCTGACCGACGCGTTCATTTCATACGCGCTCTCACGGAATCGCGGCACCGAGAAGAGACGTCGCTTCAGTGCGTCAACCACACGGTCGGCCCAGTTCGGGACTCGCACGTTTACGACCAGCGCGAGGCTCTCTTCGTTTCCGACGACCTGGGTTTCGTGCCAGGTGCCTCTGGGAAGGTACACAACTGAACCCGGCCGTACGTTGTCAGTCCGGGTATTGGCTGGCATCCGCTTGGGAATTGTTCCTGATGCGTGTGCCGAGAGCTGTCTACCTATGTCGGGGAAGCCAGGACCGTAGGAGACCAAGGGGTGAACCACCCATCGATTGGACGCCGTTTTCCAGCGTTTGCGCCCCCTGAGCTGGATGTTGAAACCATCGTCGGAGTCGAAGTGCATGTGCGCTCCTGCGCGCGGCTTCGACGCGATCAACTCTCCACCACATTGCTCGTCTGGGATGCCCAAGTCGGCGGCGACGCTGCGGACCAGGCGGTCCACGACCGGAATGAAGCGCTCGACCTGCAGCATGTAGAGCGTCATACCCGCTCGATAGAACGCCATCGCTTCGACGCCGTCCACACGGACATCAAGGCCGCGCGACCAGACGCGGACGTGGGTCCGGCAGGCGCGCGCGGCCGATTCCACGGTCTTCAGTTCATCGACGTCGAGAAGGCTGGAGAAGCGTTCCAGAGGTCCGTGTGAGACGAGGAGACGTTGCGGAAAATACGTGCGCAGGAATACTTTCTCGTCGAGCGGATACACAAGTGAACGAAGCGACAGCTCGTGTTGTTTCGGCAATAAGATTCCTCCGCGCACGCTCTCACAAGAACTGGCCGCGTCTTCTCCCACCCCTGATGTCGCCAGAACTCGATTCCTTCGGCGAGAGGTCCTGCAGCGTCTTCTTGTTCACCTGAACCTGCCTAGCCTTCGGTTTCGTCGCTTTCGCGGATGCCTTCTTCTTTGCCACGATTGACTCCTTTCGACATTGCGGTCCTGTGAGTGTGGTTTCGAACCTGTGATGAAGCGACTCCGACTCGCGCGTAGCATGTCCCGACGGTTCGCCGTTTGTCCAGTGTGTGATGGCTCTGACGATCGAGCCTTCACTCGAAAGGTGCTTTTGAGTAACATTCGCGGGCGAGGAGCAGACATGAAGAAGAGCAGCAAGAAACAGGCAAAAGTGAAGGTGAAGGACCTCAAGCCAAAGAAAAGCGGCGACGTGAAGGGCGGCTTAACGATCCTTATGAGGAGGGCCCAAGCCAAGTGATAGGACCCGGCTCGGTGGGCAGCCGCTCGGTCGCTGCCCGCCCGGAGCCGGCCTTAGCCTATATCGCTCCAGACGATCGGGGTTTCATTCAAAAGATGCCTCCACATACATCTGCGGGGCGAGGAGCAGACATGAAGAAGAGCAGCAAGGGGCAGACGAAGACGAAAGTGAAGGTGAAGGACCTGAAGCCAAAGAAGAGCGGCGACGTAAAGGGCGGCATCGTCCGAAGGAGGCTTGAGTCCAATTGATCGGTGTTGCGCGACGCTGGCACCGACCGGCGGCTCGCCGGGTTTTGGGGACGAGCTGATTTGTAACCTCGGCGCTCTCTGCTTTTTCGCGACATCTGCATGAGGAAGCTGAGAATGCGGAGACGGACTCCGTGTCCTCGGCTCCCTCCGCTGCTTCCCTGGGGGTTTCTCGCTTGCCTCGCGTGGGAGCTACGATCGGCGCAGCTTGGAATCGAGCTGCAGACAGCCGTACCGCTGGTCTACCACGATGTCAGGATTGAGTGCGCATACCGTGCCGATTTGGTTGTCGAGGGGAGCGTGCTCGTAGAAGTGAAGGCTCTGGATGCCCTTTCACCGGTCCACAGCCGGCAGCTTCGCACTTACCTATTGCTCGGAGACTACCGTGTCGGTCTGTTGCTGAACTTCGGTGCGGCAACGATGAAGGAGGGACGCCGCAGCAGCTACTCAGCGTCCCTCTGCCGCTCCGCGGTCTCTGCGTGAGATCCGGCTCCGCGTCCTCCGCCTGCTCCGCGCGCCCGCTTCAGCCGTGACTTCGGCACTGATGGCGCTGCCGCCGCCGAATCCTGCATTGGTAGCTTGACCCGACGGATCCCATCAAACGAATGGAGCGCACCGGCGACCGCACCGGCTGTGGCGACGCAGCCGATTTCACCGACGCCTTTGGCTCCGTAGCCGCCGACCTCATCCGGCACCTCGATGAGGATGACGTCTACCTTGGGCATGTGCTTCGCGGAGACGATGCCAAGGTCACGCAACAGCAGCGAGTCGGGCTTGCCACCGGTGGAAGTGAAGTCCTCCGAGAGCGCGTAGCCGAGCCCCATGTGGACGCCACCTTCCATCTGCTCGGCGCACAGCCGGGGGTTAATTGCGCGGCCAACGTCGTTGGCCACCAGGACACGCTCGAGTTTGCCCTGCTCGTCGAGGATGACAACTTGCGCCGCATAGCTGAACGTCAGGTGCGTGGTCGGATTGAGAACGGCCTCGGGGGTGCCGGGTCTCGTCGTGAAGTTGTAGACGCACTCGCCGTAGTACTCATGACCCACGAGCTGCTCGAGTGCCTTCTCGCGACCGGCGTCCGGGTGCCGCCCGACTAACTCGTCGAGCTCGGTACACAGGCTTTGCGCCGCCCGTTGAGCGGCGGCGCAGCTCAATGTCGTGCCCCGCGAAGCCCATGTCTCACCGCATTTTTCGCCGAGCTCCTTGTCCCACTCGACGGTCATGATCTCGGCGGGCAAGCCGGTCTCTTCACAAACAGCCTGCAGCGTCGCGGTGTAGACGCCCTGGCCCATCTCTGTGTAGCCATTGAGGATCTGCAAGCCCGCCCGCCGCGACGAAGCGCCGTCGCGCGGAGTCGGGCCGTTAACGACGCGGATCTTGATGTATCCACCCTCGATCGTGCCGTTGCCGAGCCCAGTGCTCTTGATGCCGCACCCGATCCCCTTGAACTTCGCGTTCTTGTAGACGTCCTTCACTGCGTCGAGCGTGGCGCGAATGCCGCGAACGCTCTCGCGCATGACCTGGCCGGTACCAAACTGATCGCCGGGGTTGAGAATGTTCCGGTCGCGGATGTCCCAGCCATCAACGCCGACTCGTTCGGCCAGCATGTCCATCGCGCCTTCGAGTGCGAATTGGGCCTGGTTGCTCCCGAAGCCACGCATCGCGCCGCCGTTTGGATTGTTGGTGTACACAGCCTTGGCTTCGACGTCGACGTTCGGGATTCGATACACGCCCCCCGAGTGGCACGCGGCTCGAAGCGCGCACTTGGCGCTCGTCGTGTGATAGCCCCCGGCATCCGCCACGATCCGAGACCGCAGCGCGAGCAGCCTCCCATCGGCATCGGCGCCGACGGTAAGCTTGACCGTCATGGCGTGGCGCTTGACGTGATGCTGTGTCGACTGCTGACGCGTTAGGACGGTCTTGACTGGCCGGCCCAGCACGTGGGCGGCCACGGCCGTCTGTGCCTGGATTGACAGCTCCTCTTTTGCCCCGAACGCGCCGCCGCTGGCCAACAGGACGATCTCCACGTCCTTGGGGTCCAGTTTCAGCGTCTTGGCAATTTGCTGATGGTCGTACACCGATCCCTGGCTATCGGTGTACACCCGGACGCCGTTTCCCTCGGGCACAGCAAGGCAAGCCTCAGGTTCGAGAAACGCGATTTCGATTGGCTGTGTCTGGAACGTCGCCTCGATGACGTGCGCCGCTCTTGCCAGGGCCGGGTCTACCTCTCCACGGGAGAACGCCGTGATCGGCTGGAGCACGTTCGACGAGGTCGGACGGAACGTCTCGGCCGAATGCACGAGTGGCGCGCCCGGCTCCAAGGCCTTGAATGGATCGGTGATCGGCTCGAGCACCTCGTAGTCAACCTTGACCTTGGCCGCGGCCTGGCGCGCGTGAAACTGCGTGTCGGCCACAACCATCGCGAGAAAGTCGGCGACGCAGCACGTGAGCTCACCTTCGGCCACAAACACCGGTTGATCCGGGTCGTTGAGGCCTGTCCCGCGGAAACCGGGCACGTCAGCCGCAGTGAATACCCGCACGACGCCTGGCATCGCCGCGGCTTCCTCGGTGCGAATCTTCAGAATTCGCGCGCGCGGGTGCTCGGTCAGCACCATTGCGCCGTGCACCATTCCAGGAACCTGCAAGTCGTCCACGAAAGGCTTCTCGCCGAGCGCCTGAGCAAGGCCGTTGGCCCGCAAGATCGACCGCCCGATGCCATCACTCTTGTGACGCCCGCCATTGCCGCTGGCGCCGTTTCCGTTGACGAACGCCGGGTTGCGGCTCAAGCCAAACTCTTCCCCGAAGAACGAGTTCCGGCGCGGCTCGGTCCGCGGCATCTGACCGCCATTCTTGGCGGCCTCGCCGGCAGTCTGAATGGAATCGATGATTCGCCCGTACCCAGTACACCGGCAGAGATGCCCGTCGAGCGCCTTCGCGATTGCACCCCTGTCCTCGGTCTTGCCTTGCTCGATGAGAGACGACGCTCGCACGATGATGCCCGGGATGCAGAATCCGCACTGGACGCCGCCCTCGAGCACGAAGGCTTCACCGATCATTCGCCGAGTTTCCTCGGGAATACCTTCGAGCGTGACCACGTCGCGGCCATTTGTCTGTTCGGGTTTCCGAAGGCACGAAAGCGCGGGTGTTCCGTCAACGAGCACGAGACAGCAACCGCAAGCGCCTTCCGGGGCACATCCGTTCTTGGCGGAAACGATGCCGCATTCCTCGCGCAAGACCTCGAGCAAGTGCATCCCGGGCTCGTAAGAGGCCTCGGTGCTCTTCCCGTTCAAATTGAATTGAATTTTTGGCATCCGATAGACTTTGTCCTGGTCACGATCGTAACATCATCCGCTTGGAGCACGCCGAGGAGGCGGAGCCCGGAGGACACATGCAAGAGCCCTGGAAGACCGACAAGTGGTTCATCAGCCCCTGGTGCTATCTACCGGAGGTTACCAAGAATTACAACTTTCGCCCCGACATCAAGATCCACGATGTCACGCTGCGAGACGGGGAGCAGCAGACTGCCGTTGTCTTCCGCCGCGAGGAAAAGGTGGCCATCGCCCGGAAGCTGGACGCGCTTGGGATCCACCGCATCGAAGCCGGTATGCCCGCCGTGTCGGAGCAAGACAAGGCCGCCATCTCCGACATCGCGGCACTCGGGCTCAAGGCTGACATCTTCGGGTTCGCTCGCTGCATCCCCGCCGAGATCGATGTCATCAAGGCTTGTGGCTGCAAGGGGGTCGTCATCGAGATTCCTGCCAGCGACCACATGATCAAGAACGGATACGGCTGGCCGCTCGAGCGAGCCATGAAAGCCTCGATCGACACGACGCTCGCGGCCAAAGCGGCAGGCCTCTACACGGTCTTCTTCACGATCGACGCGACCCGCACCGAGCTCAACCGCTTCCTCGACATCGTCAGTCAGGTAGCGACCGAAGGGCACATGGACGCGTTGACCATCGCTGACACGATGGGCGGGTGCACGCCGGATGCGGTCAGCCATGTCGTGAAGAAAGTCATCGACCGTCTGAAGAAGCCCGTCGAGATTCATTGTCACCAGGACTTCGGGCTCGGTGTGGCCAACACGGTCGCGGCCCTGGCTGCGGGGGCGTCAGTGGCCCACACCACGATCACTGGTCTTGGTGAGCGCGCCGGCAACGTCCCAGTCGAGGACGTCGTCATGTCGCTGCTGTGCCTCCATGGCGTGGACCTCGGGATCCAAACGGAGAAGTTCGTCGAGGTCTCGCGCTTTGTCATGGACCTCGCCAAGGTTACCCAGCCTCCAAATAGACCCATCGTCGGCGACAAGCTGTACGAAGTGGAGTCGGGGATCATCGCCGGGTGGGTGCGAATGGCGCGTAAGGAGCATCCCCTCGAGTACATCCCGTTCGCTCCGGACCTGGTCGGCCAGAAGCCAGTCACGATCGTGCTTGGCAAGAATAGCGGACCGCCCTCGATGGAGGAGTGGTGCGAGAAGCTGGGTATCAAGGCTACCGACGATGAACGGATGGCCATGCTCAAGCTTGTCAAAGCCAAGTCGTTCGAGAAGAAGGACCTGCTGACCGCCGAAGAATTCAAGGTGATCGTCGATCGCGTCCTGCAGAAGACGCCAGCGTCCACGTAACGTCCACATACGTAGGGCACGTCCTTTCGGACGTGCCCCGTTCGGTCCAAAGGACCGGCCCTACGAGGTAGAGCGCTTGTTGAGCGCGTCCTTTCGGACGCGCCAAGCCGACTCGCGTTCCAGCAGCGCGCGCTTGCGCTGGATGCCCCAGCGGTATCCCGAGAGTGATCCGTCGAGGCGCACGACTCGATGGCAAGGAATAGCCACGGCAATCCTGTTCGACGCGCACGCCTGCGCGACTGCTCGCACCGCCTTGGGCACGCCAATCTTCCGCGCGATCTCCGTGTAGGTCATCGTTGTGCCGGAGGGTATCGCGCGCAATGCCTGCCACACGCGTTGCTGGAAGGCCGTACCTCGAATGTCGAGCGGCAGAGCGAGCCCATCATCAGGCTTTTCAATAAACCCCACGACTGTCGCGACGAGTCGATCGAAGGACTCGTCCCCCCCGATGAGTGTCGCCTTCGAGAACCGTCTCTGGAGGTCCTTGACGAGGAACTCCGGATCGTCCCCCAACAGGATGGCCGACACGCCCTTCTCAGTGGCTGCGACGAGCAGCGCCCCGAGGGAGCATTGGGCGACGGCAAACCGGATCGCCTCGCCCCTGCCACCCGATTGAAACACCGTCGGCTGCATGCCCAGCATCGCAGACGAGGTGGCGTAGAAACGTCCGCTCGACCCAAACCCGGCTGCGTAGATAGCCTCCGTCACGGTCTCGCCGTTCGACAAGGCATTCCGAAGTCGGTTCGCACGGTGGGCGACGGCGTAGGCGCGCGGTGTGACGCCGGTGATCGCCTTGAACGTTCTATGGAAATGAAAGCGGCTCATGCCGGCGGCTTTGGCCAGTCGTTCGAGGCTCGGAATCTCTTCGGCTGTTTCGATGCGTCGGCATGCTTCGCTCACAGCCGCCGCTTGCTGCTCGAGTACGCCTTAATTCGTTCGGCCGGCAACGCTTGCAGGGCCGGAAACCGGCTCGTTCTGCATCGACCAGCGTCAGGTGGAAACGCACGTGCTCGCGCCGAGCCTGACGTGACGGGCACGAGGGTCTGCAGTACACCCCGGTTGTGCTGACGGAGTAGTAGAACCACCCGTCCGCGCGCGGATCTCGTCGAACGACCGCGGACCATTGCTGCTCATCGCTCGAGGGCGAGAGCATGTCGTTTTCTTTCACGGCAGCTAACAGCATAGTTGGTCTCCTCGGGGGGGCACCCTCAACGGGGTCAGATCTTGAATTTTGCAAGACGCGCAAAAATCAAGATCTGACCCCAGATGACCAATCGTCGCCTGCCTGCCCGGAAGTGGCACTCCGAGTCTTGCTTTCGAATCAATGTCAATCCGCTGCGGCTGAGTACCGTGTGGCCAGGATCCGCATGGCATCCTTCAGTCCGCTGAGGAATCGCTGAAACTCGGGGTCGCTTCTCAGCGGATCCAGCAACGGATCGCGGGTGTACCACGAATAGCAGGGTAGACCCGTGCGCGCCGCATCCGCGAGCCAACGTCTGGCTTCCACGAAATCGCCTAGCTGAGCGTAGGCAGCCCCCAGGCTGTACGCGATGTGGTGATCTATGAAGCCGTCGTCCCGAATCATCTTGATCAGAGCTCTCGCTTCAGCGTTTGCGTGCCGGGCGGCGAGAACGCTGGCGAGGAAAGCTTGGGCTCGCCAATCGCCAATCGTGTTGCCGCCAGGGGTCAAGATCTTCTCGGCTTGCGTTGCATCGCCCGTGTAGTAGTGCGCCTGCCCGCGGAGCACGTTGAACGTCGTACTGGCGCTCAATCGCTGCACGTCTTCGAACAACCGACGCGCCTCTTGAAACCGGCCCGCATACAGGGCGCCAACGCCTCGCGTTCGTTGCGACTCCACATGGCTGGCAACGTTCATGGCCGGGTTCACATCGACGGCCGCCTGCAGCTCGGGCTCAACCAAGTCGAGCAGGCCGAGGTGGTAGAAAGCCGCTGCGCGATAGAGGTGCGGTTGGTCGAGATTCGGATTCAGCGCCAGCGCCAGCCGGCTCTCCTCGAGCGTCCGTTCCCACTCGAACTCGACCGCGCGATACACTGCGGCAAGCGCCTCGTGTGCCTCCGCAAGCTGTGGATCGAGCTGCAAGGCGGCCCGGGCCTCTCGTTCGGCACGCTCGGTCCACACCTGGTTCTCCGAGCCCGGCGCGAAGCGCAGTCGCATCGTCGCGCTGGCCAGGGCTACGCCAGCCCGCGCCGGCGCATAACGCGGGTCGAGCCTCAACGACTCTTCGAAACTGCCGATCGCGGCGAGAACGCTTTCAGGAGTGTAGCGAGAAAATTGTACTCGGCCTTGTAGATACCGTTCGTAAGCCGCCGCGTTTTCGGTGTACCGGCGAAACAGACGCTCCCGTTCCACCGCAGTCACCTGTACTTTGAGCGCCTCCGCGACCGATTGTGCGATTTGATCCTGTAGCGTCAGCAGGTCGGATCGTGCGACGTCATAGCGGTCGCCCCACACTGGTACTCCATCCCGAGTCCGCACGAGTTGCACGCTGACGCCAAGCCGATCGCCCGCTTCCTGGAGGATCCCAGTCAGGACATAGTCGCTCAGGAGCGCTCGGCCGGCCTCCTTTGGATCGACGGACTCGTTCTCGTATCTCAGAATCGCGCTAGTGGGCCGCGGCACGAGCTGCTGAACCCCTGCCAGCCGGGTGATGATCGCATCGGGAATGCCGACGCCCAGAAACCGGAGTGGCTGCGAAACGGCGAGCGCGCGAAATGGCAGGACGGCGATCGCGATCCTTCCTGTGGGAGGGGCCTCGCTCGAACGAAATCGCGGAATGAACGAGGCCACACCAGCCAAGACGACGATAGCCGCCACGACGGCAGCGACTCGACCGAGTCGACCCAGGTGACGGGCTCGTACTGGCGCGTCTACCTGCTGTAGCGCCCCGCGGAGGTCGGCCGCTGAGGGGAGCCGTGCGGATCGATCTTTGGCGAGGGCGCGCACGATGGTGTGATCGAGAGACTCGGACAGGCGGGGATTGACGGACCTCGGCGTTGCTGGAGTTTGACTGAGGATGACGGCGACGAGCTCGGCACTGCGTGCGCCCGGAAACAATGGGCGCCCCGTCGCGAGCTCGTACAAGACCGCGCCGGCGGCATACACATCCGTGCGCGCGTCGACCGTTTCACCGCGAATCTGCTCGGGTGCCATGTACGGCAGCGTTCCCGCCACCTCCGTGACGCCGGTGCTCATTGCCGTCAGGTCGCTCGTGACCGGTTGCAGCAGACGGGCGAGGCCGAAATCAAGAATTTTGAGGCGGCCGTCCGCGGTCAGTCGCAAGTTACTGGGTTTCAGGTCCCGATGGACCATCCCGCGGTTGTGCAGAGCGACCAGGCCGTCGGCCAGCTGCACACCCAACCGCCGAACCTCATCCTCACCGAGACCGCCTTCCGGAATCACCTGATCGAGGGACTTGCCAGGGATGAACTCCATGACGAGGAAGTCCACGCCTTCGTGAGTGTCGAAATCGTGAACGGTCGCGATGTGGGGATCGTTGAGTTTGGAGAGCGCGAGTGCCTCGTTCTTGAACCGCCTTCGGGAGTCTTCGTCGGCCAGGCTCCCGGTCGGCAACACTTTTAGCGCGACATCCCGGTCCAGTCTCTCGTCGTGCGCGCGATACACGACGCCCATGCCTCCAGCACCGATGCGCTCCAGAAGCTCGTAGTGGCCAAGAGTCCGGCCGGCCAGATCACCCGGATGCGAAATGATGGGCCCTCCTCTCGCTCCCTCCGCGAGGGAGATTCTTCAGTTTGTGGCGTCGCCGCCGTCGACTACGACGTTCTCCACGACACCGCCGCCGGCGCGGCGGAATGCTGCGGCCTCCTGATACTCAGAAGACTCGAAGCAGGCGACTCCTTGTTCGAGCGTGGGGAACTCGATCACAACGAACCGGTGAAAGTCCGCCGGGCCCTCGTTGATCTTGTAGCGTCCGCCGCGCGCGAGGATCTTGCCGCCGTGACGCGCGACGATCTCGGGTACTCGGTCAGTGTATTTCTTGTATTGCACGGGATCGGTGATTCGCGCGCGTGCAACCCAGTAGGCTGGCATTCAGCAATCTCCCGTAGGCCGGTTGGACCCGGCCGAAGTGGCAGGTCGACGAGGCAAGACCCGCCCTATGGCAGGTCTACAAAGCAAGACCCGCCCTACGTGGCAGGTCTACAAAGCAAGACCCGCCCTACTTGACCTCGAAAAGGACGTCTCGCCGAGCAGACTGGTCGCCGGCGTTCGTGCTCGCCTCCACGCGAAGGACGTACATCCCCGGCGTCAGCGTCTTGAGCGGAACTTCGGTCGTGAACCCATGGATCCGATCAGCCGGTTGTGTGGCGCGTCGATCGCTGGCCTTGAACACGGTGCGTCCATCTCTTGCGTCTTGCACGGTCGTTGACACTGAGACCGCATTCCCGAGGCTCGAGCTTCCGAACACCTCGGCGTAAATCGCGAGGGTCTCAGTAGTGCTGAATAGACGCGTCGCCACCGGGGATGAGGGGAGCGCATCTTTCAAGAGGGGATCCGGATTGGAGGTCACGAGGAGGTCGGCCCGGGAAGAGGTGACGAGCACGCCGCTCAGCCCGAACGCCGTTTTCGAGTAGTCAGGCACCTCGACGTCGTATGGGACGGTGCCAATAGTCGCGCCGCTCGATTCGTACGCGCCAACATGAATTTGATAGCGCCCAGGCGGCAACGGCAGCCGGGAGAGCAGTCTGACTCCAGTGCGACTGACACGCTCGTAGGTCTGCGGCTGGAGGCTCAGGTTGAATTCCTGCCGATCTCCGCCCTGGACGCGAGCTCGCTGGTCGGCGGCGACTATCGAGACTTCGATCTTCTCGTTGAATCGTCCGTCGCGCTCCTGGAACTTGAGCGCCGCTCCGTCGATTTCGAGCGCGAGGAAGACGGACCCATTCGCGCCGGCGCCTTTGAACGAGGCGGCGAAGACGCGGAAGGGGAGATCGCCTATCGGCACCGGTTTGCTGAGCGCCGCCTTAAGGGCCGGGGAGGTCCCCGCCTTCACATCGGCCGCAATGGCCTTTGCCGCGGCCTTCGGATCTGGCGGCATGAAGCCGCGGCGTGCGCGCACTTCGAAACCTGGCCGCTTGATCTTGACGTCGATCTTCAGAAACTTGCGCGACCATTTAGTCGAGTCGCTGTAGTACCCGAGCAGGTAATAGCGACTGTTGTCGAGCACGATACGTCCAAGACCGCCGACGACGTCGCCAGCGTTGACCACGGCCAGGCCGCCAGTCTCATCGGACAGCGAGAGCAGGCTCTCTTGCGAGAGGCGCAACTCGTGCAGCGCTCCGCGAAACGTACCGGTACTCGAGCTGCGGATAGTCGGACCTCGCGCTGATGTCGATGAGCTCGCCGAACTGGCTGAGCCCTCGCGGATCGATCCCGTACACGTTCACATTCGCGCGCTGCGCCGCAGCCACTGCCTCCCGGGCTTCGGTGACGATCGCGGAGGCGGATGACTCGATGTTGAAGGGCTGGTAGATGTCGTAGTCGATGCCCTCGCTGAAGAGGAGTAGCGCCTTGCGGCGCCCCTGGACGTCGCTCAACCACTTCGCCACGTTCTCCACGGCCTGAAGCGCGTTGCGAGCGTAGAGCGCCCGCTGCGCGTCGTACGGGTCGCGGATCGACTCGGCCTTTTCGAGACCCTCACGCGAGCGAAGGGGTGGAGCCTCGTCGGCAAGGACGGTGTCCGTCTCGGTCTGCCGAATGTGAACGGCCAGTTTCTCGGCCCCCGCCGAGGGGAGTTTCTGTCCCTGAAACTTGTCGATGGCCGCGCGCAGAAGCCTCCGGCTGTTGGTGAGCTCTTGGCCAGACTCCTGGCGGCCGCTGGTATACACGACGGCCGCAAGATCGTTGGCGCCCAAGTACCGTTGAATGAACTGTCTGGCTGCATCCCGCACGAACAGGGTGCGCGTAGCGGCGGTATGCAAATCGTCGAGCAAGAGGATGTAGATGCGCCCGTCGAACGTGCGCGTCGTCGAGCGGACGTCCGATTCGATAGGCTCAGATGCGTTCAACGGCGTAAAGGCACGCTCCACCGGCAGGTCGACGAGAGAGAACGCGGTAGGCTTCTGTGCCACACCGTTTTCGAAAATCTCGAAGTCGTCTCGGGTCAGATCCTTTACGAACGCGCCCGTTTTGTCGGTGACGATCGCGTGGACTTCGACGAAGTTGGTTTCAGCTCTGAAGGTGACGGAGGGCTGCTGGTCGGGCGCACCTTGCTGCGCGGCATCGAGGCCGGCGCACAGGAGGAGAGCGAGCGACAGGGGCACGTAATTACGCATGATCTGTCTCATCTGGTCTTCTGAGAGAGCCGTGAGATTATCTCACGACGCCAACAGCATGAATATGACGACTCCTCCACAGGTAACACCGACGAACGCTCGGCGCACGGTGACGATTTTCGCCGTCACACTCGCGATCATTACCTACATCGACCGTGTCTGCATCGCGCAGGCCGCTCCTGCCATGCGTCGGGATCTCGGTCTGACCGCGATCCAGATGGGCTGGGCCTTCTCGGTGTTCACCTGGGCGTATGCGCTGTTCGAAGTGCCCGGCGGTTGGCTGGGTGACCGGATCGGAGCCCGCCGCGTGCTGATGCGTATCGTCTTGTGGTGGTCGTTGTTCACGGCGGCGACAGGGTGGGTGTGGAACCTGACGTCGCTTCTCGTGACGCGTACGCTCTTTGGAGCAGGTGAAGCCGGTGCCTTTCCCAACATCACGCGCGCGTTTGCCACCTGGTTGCCCTCGGCCGAACGTGAGCGCGCTCAGGCGACATTGTGGTTCTCCGCGCGTTGGGGGGGTGCGTTCACGCCGCTGCTCGTAGCAGCCATTCTGGATTTCGTATCGTGGCGTCGGGCGTTCGAGATCTTCGGTGTCATTGGCGTTGTCTGGGGCTTGTGGTTCTACAGGTGGTACCGCGACGATCCCAGCACGCATCGTGGGGTGAATCGCGCGGAGTTGGCAATCATTCCGCCCCCTCATGAAACGGCCCAGGTGCATGGGCCGATGCCGTGGCGTCTGTTCCTGACGACTCCCTCTGTCCTTCTCTTGTGGGCGCAGGTACGTGTGTTTTTCCTATGGTTGGTGGTTCTACGTCACGTGGCTGCCTACGTACCTTCAAGATGCACGAGGCCTGGACCCTAAGCAAGGCGCGCTGCTGTCGTCGCTTCCGCTGCTCCTCGGTGGAATCGGCTGCATGGTCTCGGGTCGCCTTGCGCCAATCCTGTCGGCGCGACTCGGCGTCGCACGCGCCCGCCGAATCCTGGCGATGACCGCGTTTCTCGCCGGCTCCGCCTCGGTGCTGGTCTTCACGCGCATCGAGAATCCGACCTTCGCGATGCTGATGCTCGGCGTCGCCGGTTTCTTCGGTGACTTCGTGATGCCGCCGGCCTGGACCGCGTGTATGGACATGGGCGGCCGTTATGCTGGGACTGTATCTGGCGGGATGAACATGTTCGGCTCCTTCGCCGGTGGGCTCTCTCCGCTCGTCGTCGGGTATCTGGTCGCGGGCAGCGAGGGCTGGATGTTGCCCTTTTACATCACTGCGGCCGTGTATCTGGTTGGCGCTGTCTGTTGGTTCTTCCTGGACTCCGCGACGCCGGTTGGTCAAGGCGAACGAACGCTGCCGGCGGGAGCCTTGACGACATCCCCTGTGCCACAGGGATAATCGCCTCGTCAACTGGGGCAAACGGGGGAGGATGAAATGAAGGGCATCGGGATCATGGTGGTGGCGGCGATGATGATGGGCGCCTCGCTCACCGCGCAGTGGCTGAGCCATCCGACAGCGGGCATCCCACGTACGCCCGACGGCAAGCCGGACCTGTCCGCCCCGACCCCGCGGTCAGCGGACGGGAAACCCGTTCTTGCGGGACTGTGGAGACCGGCGCCGGGCCTGGTTGGTGACATGACGCGCGGGCTCAAGGCCGGCGACGTGGTTCCCTTTCAACCCTGGGCCGAGACGCTGTTCAAGGAGCGGCGCGCCAACAACAGCAGGGAGGACCCCACGGCAAGCTGCGTAGTCGGGGGTGTGCCGCGTTCGGACTTCGTCGGATATCCCTTCAAGATCCTCCAGGTGCCGGCCATGGTGGTGATTCTCTACGAGGCCGTGCACTCGTACCGGCAGATCTTTACCGATGGTCGCGAGCTCCCGAAGGATCCGAATCCGAACTGGTTCGGCTACTCGGTGGCGCGATGGGATGGAGACGAGTTCGTCGTGCAGACTGCGGGGTTCAACGACAACGTGTGGCTGGATAATGCCGGCCGGCCTGCGACTGGGCAACTGCGTGTAACCGAGCGTTTCATTCGCAAAGACTTTGGGCACATGGACATTCAGATCACGATTGACGACCCAAAGACCTACACGAAGCCCTGGTCGGTAACGCAGTCTCTGGCGTTTCAGCCCGACACCGAGCTTCTCGAGTACATCTGCAACGAGAACAACAAGTACTTCGACATCATCCCGAAGCCTGAGGGCCGCTGAGCAGCAGCGCGACTTGTGGGGCACGTCCTTTTTGGACGCGCCGTTGTTCTCGGCGGGTCCAAAAGGACCCGCCCTACGTGTGCCCCTGTAGGGCACGTCCTTTCGGACGTGCCATTTCGCTTTTGGACGTGCCGTTTCTCAACGTGTTGACGTCTCCGCGCTGGCGGCGTCGTACACGATTCTCCCGCCAACTATCGTCATCACCGACTTGATGTCCTTGATCTGATCGGCCGGCACGGTCAGGTAGTCGTGATCCAGCACGACGAGATCAGCGAGCTTCCCTGGCTGAATCGAACCCAGGTTGTTTTCCTGGAATACGAAAAACGCATTCTTGCGCGTGTGCGCGATGAGCGCGTCTTCACGGCTGATTGTCTGGCGCAGGACCTTCGTTCCGCCGACCATCTTGCCGGTGACAGCCCACCCGAGCGTCGTGAACGGCTGAATCTGGTTCGCACGGCTCCCGTCGCTTCCGAATCCCCACTGCACACCGCTCTTTTGAATGGTGTCGAGGGGCGCCATGTCGTACGCCGCATCACCGAAGATCCGATGGTTGATACCGCCGTTGATCACCGCCCATGGATGCACGGCAGCATAGATGCCGAGCTCTCGCATGCGTGCGAGGTGGGACGGGGTCAGCTGATTGGCGTGCGCAAGCACCCAGCGTAGGTTCTTGACCGGGTACTCTTTGTTGACCGCCTCAATCTGATCGAGGAAACCGTCGATCGTGTTGTCGAAGTTCGCATGCACGTGCAGGGGCAGGCCGGCTTTCGCGATCTCGGTGACGAGCGTGCGCCATAGAGCGAGCTGTTCCGGCTTGGGATCGGACTTTCGAAACATCGGGTCGTGCAGCGGCCCGTACACGCCTTCACCGAAAAAGATGTTGTCGATGTAGTTGTTCCCCTGAAACAGCTTCATCTGCGCGATCTGTGGAAGGGCGCGGTTGACCTGTTCTGGTGTGGTGCCGGCGCCGACGCCAGTGATGCAGTAGACACGCACGTTCAACTGCCCCTGGTCCGCAAGCCGGCGGTAGGTGGGCAGCACATCCGCTTCACATCCGGCGCTGCCAAAGGCCGTGAGGCCCATTCGATTCAGGTCCTTGAACATGCCGCGCGCGCTGGCTTCCACTTCTTCCTTTGATGCCACCGGAAGCTTGTTCACCAGGGCGCGGAAGCCGGCCTCGGTTATCCTGCCGGTTGGCTTGCCGGAAGCGTCGCGCACGACCGCATCGCCGGGCGTCTTCTCGTCGATCCCGAGCGCCTGGAGAGCGCGGCTGTTCAGATAGGCTTCGTAGTAAGACGCCTGGAGGAAGACGGGATTGTTCGGCGCTACCTGGTCCAGCTCTTCCCGGGTGAAGGGTTTACTGTCGTCGGCGAACTGTTCGATCGCCCACCCGCCAAGGTTGTAGACCCACTCGCCCTGAGACGTCGTGCGCAGGCGAGCCCGAAGCTTCTCGAGGGCTTCCTTTCTCGATCCCACGCCATCCCACCGAACTTCCCATCGCCACGTCGTGCCTGCGCGCAGGAGGTGCATGTGGTTGTCGATCAGGCCCGGCGTGACCGCTCGCTCTCTGAGGTCGATCCGCCTAGTGTTCGGCCCGGCCAGGCGCGTGATCTCCTGGTTCGTGCCGACCGCCACGATGCGGTCCCCCTTGATGGCCACCGCCTGAGCGATCGTGAAACGATCGTCAACGGTGATCACCTTTCCGTTGGAAAGGATCAGATCCGGAGGGGATGGTTGTTGGGCTCCGAGAATCGACATCGCCCCCATGATCGCGACCAGCAACATGACTGCCAGGATCGACATCGAACGTCTCATCGCACCCTCCCGTAAATGGCTAACAGAATCTAAGAGTATTCTCCTCTGGTGTAAACTCCTAGATTTCCCCTGGCTTGACAACCCGGACACGGCAATAATCGGTGCCGGAAGCGAAGGGACGGCCGGAAGCGGGAGGAATGGTATGAGAGCGCTCTGGGTGATGGTTGCGGTGGCCTGTGCGATGACGGTGCCGGCTGCAGCGCAGTGGATCAACTATCCGACTGCTGGAATCCCGCGGTTGCCTGATGGTAAGGCGAACCTGTCGGCGCCCGCTCCGAAGACCCCAGACGGCAAGCCCGATCTCTCAGGACTCTGGCGGCCCGCTGCGATCCTGATCGGCGACATCGCGACCAACCTCAAACCGGGTTCGGTTCCGTTCCAGCCGTGGGCCGAGAAGCTCTACAAGGAGCGGCGGGCGAACGAAAGCAAGGAGGATCCGACAGCTGCCTGCATTGTCGGTGGCGTGCCGCGCTCCGACCTCGTTCCGTACCCGTTCAAAATCCTTCAAGTGCCCAACATGGTCGTGATCCTCTACGAGGCGGTGCATTCGTATCGACAGATTTTCAGCGATGGCCGACCCCTTCCCAAGGACATGAATCCCTCGTGGTTCGGCTATTCCGTCGGGCACTGGGAGGGCGATGCGTTCGTGGTCAGAACGGAAGGCTTCAACGATAGGGGTTGGCTGGACAATTTCGGCAAGCCCGCGACGGACGCGCTGAAGGTCACCGAGCGTTTCGTGCGGAAGGACTTCGGCCACATGGACATCGAGATCACGATCGACGACGCGAAAGCCTATACGAGGCCCTGGAATGTGACGTTGCCGCTGGTCCTCTATCCTGACAGCGATCTTCTGGAATATATCTGCAACGAAAACAACAAGTACTTCGAGCTCGTCAAGTAGCGCGGACGCCCCAGTGGGGTCAGATCTTGAATCGTGCGTGCTGCGGCAACTGGACGCACAGACCTGCCCACGCAGCACGCACGATTCAAGATCTGACCCCACGATCGGTGAGGTTGGTATGACAAAGACGCTCCTCGTCGGATTCGTCGCCGCGTCGTTAGTGTCGATCGAGGTCGGCGCCCAGGACGGCAAAGCGGTGCTCGAGGCCGCTGCCAAGGCGATCGGTGCGACCACGCTCCAGTCCGTCGAGTACACGGGGACGGGATCGACCTTCGGATTTGGGCAGGCAATCGGGCCGGGTCAAGCGTGGCCCCGGTTCCGACTGACGAAGTACTCGGCCGCCATCAACTATGGCGTGCCGGCGCTGCGCGAGGAGATCGTGCGAGTGGACGATGAGAATCCACCGCGTGGAGGGGGTGCCGGTCCGTTCAACCCGGCCACGGGCCAAGGCGGTATTCGACCGATTCCTTTTGGCCCTCAAACGCAGACGCGACAGGTCGCGCCACGCGCGGAACCGGGTCTAATCCAGCTCTGGATGATGACTCCGCATGGATTTCTCAAAGCCGCTGCCGCCAATAACGCGACGGTGGCGACCGGGTCGGTTCGCGGACGAAGCATCCACACGGTGACGTTTTCGCTCGGACGACACACGGTAACCGGCACGATTAACGAGCAGAACCTCGTGGAGCGTGTCGAAACCAGACTCGACAACAACGTTCTGGGCGACATGCTCGTCGAGACGACGTATGCCGACTACAAAGACTTCGGCGGGGTGCAGTTTCCTGCGCGAATCGTTCTGCAACAGGGTGGCTTTCCGACACTCGACGTCGCCGTCGCGAGCGTGCAGCCGAACAGTCCGGCGTCGGCGGCCCTGAAGGCTCCCGAGAACACTCCAGCGGGCGGAGCGCAGGCGCCGCCGAAAGTGGCGGCGCAGAAGCTCGCTGACGGCGTGTGGTCCCTCGATGCCGGAGCCCCGATCAGCTACCTCGTCGAATTCGCCGACCACGTGGTGGTCATTGAGGGGCCGGGCAATGATGGGCGCACCGAGGCCGCACTGGCTGAAGTGAAAAGAGTGGTGCCGTCGAAGCCGGTTCGCTACCTCGTCAACTCGCACGAGCACTTCGATCACGCAGGCGGCGTTAGGGGCTTTGCGGCTGAAGGCATCACCATCGTGACCCACGAAGTGAACAAGACGTACTACGAACGCCTCTTCAAGAGTCCGCATACGCTCGATCCCGATCGGTTTGCGCGCTCCAAGCGAGCTGCCGTCATCGAAGGCGTCGGGGAAAAGCGCGTGATGTCAGATAGCGCGCACACGCTGGAGATCCATCATGTTCGCGGCAACTTGCATGATCCGGGCTTGCTGATGATCTATCTGCCTAAGGAAAAGATGCTGATTCAGGCCGATGCGTTCGCGTCGCGGCCGTCAGACGCTAGACCCCTCCCAGGTCCCAGCCCGTTCACCATCAACTTGCTGGAGAACATTCAGCGGCTGAAACTCGACGTTGTGCAGATCCTGCACCTGCACGGAGGCGTCGAGCCCTTCGAGAACCTCGTGAAGGCGGCCGGCAGGTAGAACGCGATAGCACCGACGTGACCGTCGGTCTTGGAGCGCGCGTGAGCAACCTTTACGTCCTTCTCGGTCTCGTCGCCGGCGCCGGTGTCACGATTCAGGCCGTGCTCAACTCACGCCTCCGCGTGTCCCTCGGTTCACCGTTCTGGGCGGCCACGACTCAGTTCGTCGTGGGCTTGGCGTCGATCATCCTCGTTGCCGTACTCACGCGTCAGCCCGCTCCAGTCACGAGCGGCCTGTCGCGCCTTCCATGGTTCTTGTGGACCGGCGGGATCTTCGGCGCGACGTTCATCTTTTCCAGCATCGTGTTGACCCCGAAGCTAGGGGCCGCGTTGATGATTACCTCGACCATCGTCGGGCAACTCACCATCGCGATCGTGCTCGATCACTATGGGTGGCTCGGCGTGGCCGTCGTTCCGCTCTCCATGACGCGTGTCCTCGGTGCGGTGTTCCTGCTGCTTGGAGTCATGCTCATGAGCTGGAAGTGAGCACTGCCTCACACATCCACGGCGCACCGACCGGCTTTGACGCTGTAAGATTCCCGCATGACGAGGCGCAGAGGTCCGCGACCGGCGATGACCCAACGGGTGCTGCGCGCCGTTCTGTGCCTGCTGTGGTTGGCAGGGAGCGGTAGTTCCGCGCAACAGCCCCCGGCCCTGTTCGTCGACGCCACCGCCGACTCCGGACTCGACTTCGTCCACAACAACGGAGCCACCGGTGAGCTCCTTCTGCCGGAGGTCATCGGGTCGGGCGGCGCGCTGTTCGACTACGACAACGACGGCGACCTCGATGTGTTCGCCGTGCAGGGCGGGACGCTTCGCCCTGAGGTCAAGGGCGCGGCGGCGACGCCTCGGAGCCGGTTGTATCGCAACGATCGTGGTGCGGCCGGGGGCCAGGCGCTCCGTTTCATCGATGTGACGGAGCGGAGCGGCATCGTGGCTGTCGGGTACGGCATGGGCGCCGCCACCGGTGACTTCGACAACGACGGCTGGATCGATCTCTACGTGACGTATCTGGGCTCGAACCGCCTGTTCAAGAACCAGGGCAATGGCACGTTCGCCGACGTGACGGCCGCCAGCGGTGCCGACGACCCCCGGTGGAGCACCAGCGCCACGTTTTTCGACTACGACCGGGATGGCTGGCTCGATTTGTTCGTGACCAACTACGTCGACTTCCATCCCGACATGAAGCGTGGGTGCTTTTCCGCAGGCTCGGCCCGCGACTACTGCAACCCGGTGGTGTATGACCCGGTGCCGGACAGGTTGTTACGCAACAACGGCAACGGGACGTTCTCTGACATCTCGGCGCGCGCGGGGATTGCTCGAGCACGGGGACGTGGGCTTGGTGTGCTTGCGGCCGACCTGAACGAAGACGGCTGGACGGATCTCTTCGTGGCCAACGACGGCGACGCCAATCAACTGTGGATCAACGACCGCGGCTCCGGCACCTTCAAAGACGATGGGCTGTTGGCTGGTGTGGCTCTGAATCGGAGGGGACAAGCGCAGGGGAGCATGGGTATCGATCTGGGGGATGTCGACGGCGACGGCGACGATGATCTATTCGTGACCAACCTGGACAACGAAGGTAACACTCTCTACATGAACCTGGGTCGGGGCCTGTTCGAGGACCGCACTGTCGAGGCCGGCTTGTTCAAGCTTGGCTTTACGGGATTCGGTACGCGGTTCATGGACTACGACAACGACGGCTGGCTCGATCTTTTCGTGGTTAATGGCGCCGTGAGGCACCTGAGCAGCCAAGTTCTGAAGGGAGATCCGTATCCACTCAAACAGCGCAGTCAGTTGTTCCGCAACGACCGCGGACGCAGATTCGTCGACATCACTGACGCTGCGGGCCCGGCTCTTGCGCCATTGCAGGTCGCGCGTGGCGTCGCCGCTGGAGATCTCGACAACGACGGCGACAGCGACATCGTCGTGTTCAACAACAATGGACCGCTCAGGCTCCTCCGGAATGAGGTCGCTCCTCGCGGTCACTGGATCGGTGTCCGCGCTGTCGACAATCGCCGCGACGCGCTGCAGGCACGCGTCGAAGTGGTAGGCCGCGGTCGCGTGACGGCAAGACGGATCCAGACTGACGGCAGCTATTGCACGGCAGGCGACCCTCGCGTGCTGTTTGGCCTGGGTGATGACAGGTCGGTGCAGACGATTCGCGTCTCCTGGGCCGCCGGCAATGTCGAGGAGTTTCGTGGATTGGCCGTCGACCGGTATTGGGTGCTCGAACGTGGCAAGGCCGCGAAGGGCTCATAGCGGGGACGGGTCATGCCATCGCACCGCTCACTCGCCGGCTGGCTCATCGCGGCCTCTGTTGTGTGTGCGCCCAGGCCGGCGAGTCTTCAGCAGCCGTCCTCTGCACCGCCTGTTCTCCTTCCGCCGCGAGGAAACCTTCTGCCCGTTCCGGCGCCTCGACTCAACGAGCTCGAGCCCGCCGTTGCTGCTCAGATTCGTGAAGCGCAGCAAGCGGCCGCCGAGGTCGTTGCGAAGAATCGCGGCGCGAGAGATCTAGCCGAGGCGTACGGCGCGCTGGCCCGTGTCTACCATGCCTATGAGCTCTTCGAGTCTGCCGAAGCTGGGTACGCGAACGCGACGCGTCTGTCGCCCGGGGATGGCCGATGGCATCACCTGCTTGGGTACTTGTATCAGCAGACTGGCCGGATGGAGAGCGCGGCGGAATCGTTCGTGACCGCGCGCCGAGTACAGCCGGGCGACCGTGCGGTCACTGTGCGTCTTGGAGACGTGTATTTGGCGCTGAATCGGCTGCGGGACGCTCGTGAGGAGTTCGAGAGCGTGGTGGACGTATTTCCCGCACTTGCGCGACAGGGGCTCGGCGAAGTCGCCCTGCGCGACGGCAGATTCGCTGAGGCAATCGATCACTTTCGCGCCGCGCTCGAACGGGCGCCACAGAGCGCTGCCATCCACTATTCCCTCGCGATGGCCTATCGGGGACTCGGTCGCCTCGACGAGGCACGGTCCCATCTGCAGCAGCGAGGTTCCGGGTCCATCAGGGTTGGAGATCCGATCGTAGACAGCCTGCAGACACTCGTACGCGGCGAGCGTGGCCTTGTGATTCAAGGCAGGCGCGCGTACGAGGCGGGACAGTTTCAGAATGCGGCCGACGCGTTCAGCAAGGCAGTCGCCACCGCCCCTAACAGTGTCATTGCACGAGTCAACCTTGGCTTGTCGTTCGTGCAGCTCGGCAACGCCGACAGAGCGAAGGAGCAGTTCGAGGCTGCGCTTGCCCTCGAGCCGGACAACTTTACAGCTCACGCAAGCCTCGGGATGCTGCTCGCACGTCAGGGTCGTGACCAGGAAGCCCTGAGCCATTTGCGGGCGGCCTTCAGCGAGGCGCCTGACGAGGCCAACGTCAGTGCGCTCGTCGGCGCACTCTTGAGACTTGGCCGCGCGGATGAGGCGATCGAGGTGTTGATTACGTCACGTTCCTACCGTCCCGACGATGAAGGCACGCTTGTGAGCCTCTCTATTCTGCTCGTCGATCGGGGACGGCTTCGCGAGGCGATCGCTCTGCTCGTTGAGGCCAACCGCCAATTCCCGGAACGGATTGCGACGTCAACAACGCTCGCACGGCTGCTGGCCTCATCCCCCGATTCGACGCTTCGCGATGGACCCCGCGCGCTCGAGATCGCGACAAGGGTGTACGCATCGGAACCAACACCCGCCCACGGCGAGACCGTCGCTCTTGCGCTGGCGGAACTGGGGCGCTGTAACGAGGCCATGGACTGGTTGAAACGCGCCGTCACGGATGCTGAGCGGGCGAAGGACAGGGCTGAGGTCGCGCGCCTCCAGGGCGAGCAGCAAAGATACGAAGTCGGGTCGTGCAAGCCGCCGGCGCGGTAACGGGCTGGGCGGAGGGCCAGCCGGTCCAAAAGGACCGGCCCTACGCGGACGTACACAAGTAGGGCACGTCCTCTTGGACGTGCCCTGTGGGGTGATGTGGGGCACATCCTTTCGGACGTGCCGTATTAGCGGGCCGGTCCAAAAGGACCGGCCCTACTTTTTAGAAGTCGAACTGCGCGCTGATCTTGAAGAGCCGTGGCAGCAGGATCGACTGCGGGGTTCGGTAGGCCGCCCCGAACGTGGCGTTCTCCGTGAGCACGGAGTTGGAGTTGGTGACGTTGTACAAGTCGAAGTTGAGGCTTGTTTTCGTCGTGTTGAACCGGAAGAGCTTCGCGAAGCGAAGGTCGATCTGGTTCAACCGTTCCGGGAATATCTCCCCGGCCGGACCGACGTTGAACGCCCGGCCCGTCGGCGAGCCGGTGAAAGCGCGTCCGAGCGTTGTCGAGGTGGCGGGGAAATTGACGAAGTTGGCGCAGGACGAGCAACCCGCTGCCAGCACGAGTTGGGGCTGGTTCTGGATCGTGCCGCTGATCATGACATCGATCTTCGGGATGATGTACGACGCCAGACCCGAGACGCCCGTACGCCATCCGTTGTTCTCATGGCAACGCTCGAGCGGTCTTGTAGTCGCCGTCACTCCACTTCGGTTCGGGATGAGCGCCACCACCTGCAGCAATTCGGGCACGTCGTCCACGATGTCGCAGTCGTCGGTGACCTGACGGCCTGGACCGAAACCGCCCTGGACGAGGAGACCGTTCTGAAGCCGGGCGTTGCACCGAGACGTTCACGGCGTCGAAGTGCTCGGTCATCTGGCCGTAGTTGTCAGCACGGGTGACGTAGCAGGCTCTGCGTCGCCGGGGCCGTCGGTTTCAGATCGAATCCCGTCAGCGTGCCTCCGCTGTTTGGCAGGCGATTGTCGGTCGGCACCGTCGATCGTGAACCGATCGTAGTCGGCTGCCGAGACGGCCAGGTCATCGTAGACACGGAAGTTCCCGTACCAACGGCGCGCGTACTGGACGTTGAGCGACACGCGAGGCATGAGCTCGTGCTGAACGGCGGCCGTGAACTCCCAGTTGTAGAAACGCTTGCCCCAACCCTGCATCAGGTCGGGATCGTAGGTGGTGGCGGGGTATGATGGTGCCGAAGGTGCCGGCGTTGACGCAGGGCGCCGCACTCGCCGTTCGCGGTGTAGTCCTGCAGGTTGCACTGCGGAGCGAAGTCTGCGGCGATTCCGCCGTTGGCTCCGTTGTCGGTCCAGGGACGGGTCGTCTGCGTGTTCAGACGGCTGATCGGATTCGGGAGATCCGAGACGTTGGGGACACCGCCGGCCCCGGTTGTTCCCAGGCCTTCGAGATACTTGTTGAGCGTCACCTTCAACGCCGTTTGCCCGGTGCCGAACAGGTCGTAGGTCGCGCCCATCTTCGGGGTGATGTCTTTCCAGCTTCAGGTTCTCGATCTCGTCGAACTTGACATTCAGACTCGGCGCAAGGACTGTTGGCGCGAGCGACTGCTCAGGGAAGCTGTTCGCGAACGCGTCGTAGCGGACGCCGCCCTGGCAGTGTCCATCTGCCAATCGTCCAGCGGTCCTGCGCGAAGATCCCGAAGTCGTAATCGACGTTCACTTTGACGGTTCGAGGGGCGATCCGATAGGTGATCTGTGTCGGATCGCCGTTCGCGAAGTTGTAGCTGTACGGTGCGCTGGGATCGGTGTACGTCGTGTTCTCGTGATGCAGGAAGGCGTTGTTGAAGCCCACCTTGAAGTTGTGCGACCCGGTGATGTACGAGACCGCCGCGCGATAGTGGATGTTCCAGTTCCACGAGTTGTTGTACTGCGCGGCCGACCGGTACGTCAGGCTTGCCGCCGGTCACCGGGTTCGGGTTGTCGGTCACCGAGATCATGCCAGGCGTGATCGCGTCGACGTTCTCGCCTTTGCCGGTCTGCAGGTGCATGCCGCCCCACCGCTCGACGCGGTCGATGCCGCTCGCCTCGAGCAGCAGCCGGTTGGTGATCGGCGAGGTCCAGTCGGCCGTGACGAACCGCTGTGTGGGGAAACGGCGATCGATCAGCGCCGTCTGGCGAGGTTGTCGCCGTGACGCCGATACGGACAACCGCAGTAGGCTTCCTGGTCGAACGTCATACCGAACTTGTTCTTGGGGCTTGCCTGATACGTGAGCCGCCCTTGGAGGATCTGCTGGTCCTGGTGGAGGATGGCCTGGCGAGTCGATCTCACGTAGCGGAACTCGTTCAGTTTGTTCGCGTTCTCGTTGAAGAACATTCCCGCGACGAAGTTGTCTGCGTAGAGCTTGCGGCCCGACAGCGAAGAACCAGAGCTTGTCGCGCAGCAGCGGACCGCCGACGCCGGGATTGAAGTCGCCGTTGCCTTTGATCTTGCTCGGGCGCCGCCAGCCCGCGTTGCTGGACGTCGGTGCCGGTGTAATTGTCCGCGGCGAAGCTGTCCTTCGCGTAGCTGCCGAAGACCGTGCCGCTGAACTTGTTGCCGCCATCGCGCGGGATGAAGTTGACCCGCACGCCTCCCGTTGCGGCCTGGGCGTCCACGCCCGACACGTCAATCGCGAACTCCGCCGTTCCTGTGGCGTTCGGCACCGCGCCGCCGCCCCACCCACCGGCGATGCCCGAGCTGAGCGCAACGCCGTTGACCATCATGCGCTGGTCACCGGTCCGGCCGCCGTTGGCGACGAGCGAGGCTACTTCAGCGACAACCGCGCCGCCGACGTCGCGACCGCCGACATCCTGCCTGACGCCCGCAATCAGCACGCCCAGAGAGAATGGGGTTCGTGAGCTCGGAACCGACGACATGATCTCCTGAGTGATCGACACTTGGCGCGTCGTGCTCTGCAGGTCTACTGTGGGCGTCTCGCCGGTGACGGTGATCGTCTCCTCGAGGGTCCCAACGGCCATGTCCGCGTTGATGTTCGCCACGACCGTGCCGCCCAACTCGACGGCCTCACGGACGACGGTTTTGAACCCGGGCAGTGTAAAGGTCACCTTGTAGGTGCCAGGTCGGAGGTCGGAGATGGTGTAGCGCCCGGCGGCGTCGGTGATCGACGTGCGGACTTTTTCGATGAGGACCGGACTGGCGGCCTCAACCGTGACACCGGGCAATACGGCGCCCGACGCGTCCCTTGCTAGCCCCGCAAGTGTGGCCTGGGCATACACAACGCCCGGCACGAGCACGAACAACATGAGCGCTATCAAAGCTCTCAGGATTCCACGCATTCAAAAGCCTCCCATTTCCTGATGACCTACCGTGCGAACGAGTCGCGAGACGTAACGAGTGCAGCCGGCGCGTGCATGAATGAACCCGACGACAACCAGACGAGGGTGGAACACTCCTGACTACGGATATTGCGACAAGGATGGCTCGAATAGTGCCCTAGGGATCGGACACAGTCAAGTGGTTGCTGAGCTAATTGACGCCACCATAGTTTCGATTTGCACATAGACAGGCGTCCCGGACAAGTTCCCGACCCTCGAGGTATCGGCTCCAACAGGGCAGTTCTTGAGTCTTCGCGCGTACACTACGAGGCCGACTGGAGGTGCGAGGGTGCGAGGGTGCGAGGGTGCGACGGTTCGAGGGTGCGAGGGTGCGACGGTGCGAGGGTGCGAGGGTGCGACGGTGCGAGGGTGCGACGGTGCGAGGGTGCGAGGGTGCGACGGTGCGAGGGTGCGACGGTCCAAGTGTGCAAGTGCGGGCTGCACGACGGTGCTCTGTGCGGCCTGGATCGGTGTGGTGGCAGGGCTTTCACCGGCGGTCGCTGAGGGTCAGGACGTCTATCGTCAGACTGTGGTCGTTACAGCCTCGGCAACCCCCGTGGAGCTCGGGAGCATCACTCGCTCGTTGACGGTCCTCACGCGCGCCCAGATCTCTGATCTTCCAGTTCATACAGTGGCCGACGTATTGCGGCTGGCTGCGTCGGTGGACGTCCGCGCCCGGGGCGAACGAGGTGTCCAGACGGACTTTGCCATCCGCGGTGCGAACTTCGGACAGATGCTCGTGCTCGTGGATGGCGTGCGTCTCAACGACACGCAGTCGGGGCACCACAATGGCGACATCCCCGTACCGATCGATGCAGTAGAGCGAATCGAGATCCTGTACGGCCCCGGGTCGTCACTCTTTGGCGCCGACGCGTTCGGCGGCACCATCAACGTCATCACGAGGCGCACCGCCCTGCCCTCCCTCGTCGTACAAGGGGGTACCCATGGATTTGCCAGTAGCCGTGCGCAGGCGGGCTTCGAATGGCGACGCGTAACCGAGCTGCTCACGGCGTCGGTCGACCGGTCTCATGGATTCATGTACGACCGAGACTTCAAGACGACGATGGCGCGTTCGCGAACCACCTTTGGCGAGCGATCAGGACTCTCGGTGGCGTATCTCTGGAAAGAGTTTGGCGCGAACAATTTCTACGGGGGCAGCGCCCCGTCGCGAGAGTGGACCAACCAGATGCTCGTGTCTGCCGACCATCGCGTCGGCGTCGTTGCAGGGTGGAATCTACAAACAGACGCGTCGTACCGGACACACGGCGACCACTTCATCTTCAACCAAACGCGACCGGAACTGTCAGACAACAGACACCGGACACATGCAGGGCTGGCATCGTTGACCGGGACTCGCCCGGCCACGGCCGGGGGGACAGTGACAGTGGGAGTCGAGGGTGGCGCAGACTGGATTCGGTCGAGCAATCTCGGCGATCACTCTCTGTCGCGCGTGAGCGGTTTCGGGGAGTGGCGACAGAAGATCACGTCGAGTACTCAGATTGATGCAACGCTCCGCCTGGATCGATACAGCGAATTTGGTACGTCGTGGAACCCATCTGTTGGCGCGGGGTGGTGGCCGAGCGCCCGAGTCCGGTTTCGCGCGTCCGCCGGTCGGGCCTTTCGTGTCCCGACCTTCACCGAACGCTACTATTCCGACCCTGCGAATTTGGCCAGAGCCGACGTTGGCCCCGAGACCTCATGGTCCGGAGAAGGCGGAGCCGACGTCTTCCTACCATCGGGCTGGATGGTGCAGGGGACTGTTTTCGGACGAGCTGACGACGACGTGATCGACTGGTTGCGGCCCAGCGTCGCCGTGCGCTGGCAGACGTACAACGTGCGAAATGTGAATACCCGCGGGGTCGAGATCGGCCTTCGAAAAGGGTTTTCCCGTGGGGCGTTTCTTCAAGTGGACTACACGGCTCTCGATCTCGATGCAGCGGAGGTGACCCAGCTTTCAAAGTACGTGCTCGACTACGCACCGCGTTCCCTCACCGCTGCGGCATCGATTCCGCTGCCTGGGCGCGTGCGCGTGGCGCCGCGCGTCGAGTACCGCCAGCGAAGCCGCTCGACCGGAACCAACGACTATGTGCTGCTCGACGCGCGCGTGGGACGCCGATTCAGTGACCGCTACGAGCTGTTTGTCGAAGGCACGAACTTGTTCGATGTCTCGTATCAGGAAATCGCGGGCGTTGACATGCCTGGCGCCGCCATCAGTGTCTCGCTTGCAGTAGGGGCACGATGACGGGATGCGACGGAATCAACGTAAGGCGGGTCTTGCTGTGTAGACCCGCCGGCGCCGGGTCCGCAAAACAGGACCCGGCCTACGCGAGCGGTGTGCCTCCAAGTGGTTCCTGTTGCGTTAGGCAGTGCAGCGTCCCGAGCCCCCAGACAAGATCGACCGAGTGGATGCCGACGACGCGATAGGAAGGCATGAGCTCTGCGAGGGTGTTGAGCGCGATCCGGTCGTTGGGGTCGTTGAAGGTGGGCACAAGCACCACGCCATTGGCGATGTAGAAGTTTGCGTAGCTCGCAGGCAGTCTTTCACCGTTCATGGTTACCGGCCGCGGAAAGGGAAGGTTCACAATGCGGAACGGTCGGACGTCTGACTGATTCGCGGCGCGCTCGAGCCTGCGCAGATTGTCGAGCGATCGCGAGTAGTTGTCGTCGGATGGATCCTCTTCAACGGCGAGCACCACGATATCGTTGCTCACGAATCTCGCAACATCGTCGATGTGCCCGTGTGTATCGTCTCCGACACAGCCTTCCCCAAGCCAAATCGTGCGCGTAACGCCCAGCCACTCTTTGAAGAGCATTTCGTAGTCTGCTCGCGTCAACCCCGGATTTCGGACCTGGACATCGCTCAGCAGCCACTCCTCGGTCGCAAGCAGCAGCCCCCGACCATTGACCTCGATGCCACCGCCTTCGAGCACGACGCGCTCGCCGTTGTCGGTGCGCCGCGGCTCCGCCCGCGCACGGCCCGTCAGGCGCTCGAGGGCCGCGCCAATTTTCGCGTCCTGGGTCCAGTTGTCATATTTGGCCCATCCGTTGAAGTGCCAGTTGGCCAGGACTACGTGGCCGGATAAGTCGACCACGCCCGTCGGCGCGGAGTCTCGCAGCCAGACCCGGTCGGTCGGTACGACGTGCAGCTGGACTCGATCGTGTTTCACGCCATGCGCATCGAGCGCATGCAGCGCTGACGCCAGGACCTCTTCCGTGTGACACAGGATCTCAACCGGCTCGTGATCGGCGATGACGCGCACGATCTCCGCATAGACCCATGGAATCGACGCCAGCTTGCCAGGCCAGTCTGGCTCGTGATGTGGCCAGCTGATCCACGTGGCGCGATGAGGCTCCCACTCCGCGGGCATTCGGTACTTCGGCGGAAGGCTCATGGCTCATGCCTCATGGCTCATGAGTCCTAAGTCGTGAGCCCTGAGCCATCCACTAACCAAGATACCTGTTCAGAATCGATCCATAGGCATCGACCCGCCGATCGCGCAGGAACGGCCAATTTCTTCGAACGCTCTCGATGAGCGCCGGATCGCAGCGGGCGATCAAAACCTCCTCGCTGTCACCCGCTTCGGCCACATATCGTCCGAATGGGTCCGAAACGAAGGAGTGCCCGAAGAAAGTAATCCCGTTCGTGCCAGGTTCGTCCTCATGGCCGATGCGGTTCGGCGATGCCACGTAGACACCGTTGGCGATTGCGTGCGACCGCTGAATGGTCCGCCAGGCGTCGACCTGCGCCTGTCCCCACTCATCCTTTTCGGCCGGGTGCCAGCCGATTGCGGTTGGGTAGAACAGTACTTGAGCACCGAGGAGAGCAGTAATGCGAGCCGCCTCTGGATACCACTGGTCCCAACAGATAAGGACGCCGATGGTCGCGTAGCGTGTCTTCCAGACCTTGAAGCCGTTGGCCTCGTCCGGCCGTTCACCCTGCCCGTCACCCGGCGTGAAGTAGTACTTCTCGTAGAACAACGGGTCATCCGGGATGTGCATCTTGCGATAAACACCAAGGAGCGACCCATCCGCGTCTATCACGGCGGCAGAATTCCGGTAAATCCCCGGTGCCTGGCGCTCGAAGAGGGGCGCGACGAGCACGACCGCGAGTTCCTGTGCGAGGTGCTGAAGGTTCTGGGTCGTTGGGCCTGGGACGGGTTCAGCCAGGTCGAAACGGTCGGGTTGCTGCGACTTACAGAAATAGGGTGCGTTGAAGAGCTCCTTCAGGCAGATGATCTGGGCACCTCGCCGGGCGGCGTCGCGGATGAGCCGTTCAGCGCGTACCAGGTTGGCCTTCGCCTCGGCGTCTGCGTGGTCTTGGATGATGCCGATCGTGAAAGGCGCGTCGCTCACGGCTACAGTTTATCCCTGTCCCCTGTCTTCCACCTGCCCCCTGCCCCCTTCCCCCCTTGTTCGTGATATCGTTTTTGTTTCGTGTCACTTAAGACCAGCACGGCTCTCGCCGGCGAGGTGGTGGTGCCGGCGTCGGTTGCCAATCTCGGCGGAGGTTTCGACACTCTGGGCGTTGCAGTGCAGCTTTACTTGCGCGCGCGGATTGTCGATGTTCGTGACGACGGCGGGACCAAGGTAGTGGTCACGCGCAGCACACCGCCCGTGACCGGGACCAACGCCGTCGAGCGCGCGTTTGACGCACTGGCCCGGCGCACTGGAGCGCGCACGCCGACCTGTTTCGTCGAGGTCGAAAGCGAGATTCCGATGGCCGCAGGCTTGGGGAGTAGCGCGGCCGCCTCGGTCGCAGGCCTTCGGGTGTTCGAGCGACTGGCTGGTCCAGTGCCAGACGGTGTGCTTCTTGGAACTGCGGCGTCGGTCGAAGGACACGCAGACAATGCCGCACCGGCGCTGTTTGGCGGGCTGACATCGGTTGTCGAGAACGAAGGCACAGATCCGGTCGCTCTTCGCTGGTCTTGGCCGGAAGAGCTGCGGTTGGTTGTCGCTACCCCGCAGGTCGGTCTTGCTACGGCGAAGGCCCGAGCCGCCCTGCCCGAGGTACTGCCCCGGCGGGACGCGATTTTCAACCTGCAGCGAGTGCTCTCGCTCGTCAACGCGCTGCAGACCGGGGAGTTCGATCGACTCCGCGAGGCGGTGCGCGACCGGTGGCACCAGCCGGTGCGCGCGTCTCTTGTGCCACTGCTTCAGGACGTGTTGGCCATCGACGATCCAGACGTCCTGGGTGCGTTCTTGTCAGGAGCCGGCCCGTCGACTGCACTCCTGGCGCACCGCGACTTCGAACGACTGGAGCAGATGTTGTCATCAATGTATGAGCGTGCAGGGTGTCCGGCAACTATCCGGACTCTCGACGTGCATCAGTCCGACTCGCCTGAGCTGGCTTCCGGATTGAGCCGGAAGCCACGAACACCCGGGAGAACTGTATGAGATTCGTCGCTGGGCTGGCGTGTCACCTCTGCGGCGCGAAGTATCCACCGAAGGCGTTATGGGTCTGCAGCGATTGTCTCGGTCCGCTCGACGTGTCGTACGACTACGACGCCATCCGTGCCGTCATCAGCCGTGAGCTCATCGAGTCGCGGCCGCGGTCGCTTTGGCGCTACCGCGAGCTGCTACCGGTCGAGGAGCCGAAGACCGGGTTCAATTCCGGGTTCACGCCCCTCATTCGGGCGACGCGGCTGGCTCGGGAGCTCGGCCTCGACGAGCTCTATATCAAAGACGACTCGGTCAATCATCCGACCCTTTCCTACAAGGACCGCGTCGTCTCGGTGGCCGCCACTCGTGCCGTCGAGCTCGGATTCCCTGTCTTCGGCTGCGCATCTACCGGCAACCTGGCCGGCAGCGTCGCGGCGCACGCGGCCCGGCTCGGCCTTCAATGCTACGTGTTCATCCCGCACGATCTCGAGCCGGCGAAAATCCTCGGTGCCGCCATCTATCGCCCTCAAGTCGTCGCTGTCGAAGGCAACTACGACGACGTCAACCGACTCTGCACGCAGATTGCGGATCGCTATGGTTGGGGCTTTGCGAACATCAACCTCCGCAGCTACTACGCCGAAGGCGCGAAGACGATGGGGTTCGAAATCGCCGAGCAGCTTGGTTGGCGGTACCCCGACCACATCGTGTCGCCGGTTGCGGGCGGAACGCTCTTGCCGCGTATCTTCAAGGGTCTTCGTGAGTTCCGAGAAGTTGGTTTAGTCCAGGGAACACTGCCGCGCATCCATGCGGCACAGCCGTCGGGTTCGGCTCCAGTCATTCATGCGCTCGAAGCCGGGCTCGAGTTCCCCGAGCCGGTCAAGCCAAACACCATTGCAAAGTCACTGGCCATTGGTAACCCGGCCGACGGGTTCCAAGTCGTCAAGGTCGTCAACGAGACTGGCGGCAGCGGCGCGATGGTGAGCGACAAGGAGATCCTCGACGCCATCCAGTTACTCGCGAGCACGGAAGGAATTTTCACGGAGCCTGCAGGCGGCACGACACTCGCGGCCACTCGCGCGTTGGTCAAGCGCGGGGTGATTAAGTCGAATGAGTCGGTCGTCGTCTGCATTACGGGAAACGGCTTCAAGACGTCGGAAGTCATGACCGACTATGTCGACCGTCCAGTGAGGATCGGCCGTAGCCTTGCAGACTTCGAGCGCGTAGTCGCGCCGCAAGCGGGCGCGGGAGGCGAGCCCATGCCGCGAACCGCGGTCACGGCGTAGACGAATGTATCCGGTATTTCTCAAGCTTCACGATCGCCGCGTCCTCCTCGTGGGCGGCGGACGAGTTGCGGCGGGCAAGCTGGAGAGCCTGTTGGCAGTGGGAGCGCGGGTGACGGTCGTCGCACCCGAGATTTGTCCGGAGATTGAGTCGGCAGCAATCGATGTCCGAAGGCGCCCCTTCGAGGACGAGGACGTCAACGACGCCTGGTGGGTTATTGCAGCGGCGCCCCCGGAGGTCAATCGACGGGTGCTTGCGGCGGCTGAGGCGCATCGGGTCTTCGTCAATGCCGTGGATGATCCCTCGAACGCGACAGCCTATCTGGGCGGCGTGGTACGGCGCGACGGTGTGACGATTGCCATCTCGACGGGTGGGCGCGCGCCGGCACTATCGGGGCTCCTTCGGGAAGCGCTCGATGCGTGGCTGCCGGCGGATCTCAGTACGTGGATGAAGGCCTCTGATGAGGCGCGACGTGAGTGGCGACGAGCGGAGGTGCCGATGGAACGACGCCGGCCGCTGCTGCTGGAAACGCTGAACAAGTTGTATGAAGGACGCTAAGTTGGCGGGTCCACAGAACAGGACCCGTCCTACGGCGGAGGGTCCGAAGAACAGGACCCGCCCTATGCCGACGGCTGGTAGGCCCGGTCCTGCGGACCCGGCTTCCAGGGGACATGTGTCGCTTGTCGGAGCTGGACCAGGCGATCCCGACCTCTGGACGGTTCGCGCTGCGCGGCTCGTCGCGGAAGCGGACCTCGTCCTGTACGACGCGCTCGTCGACGCTGCGTCCCTACGTCGTCTAACCCAGGCGCAATGTTTCTGTGTCGGTAAGCGTGCCGGGCGCGCAAGCGTCAAGCAGGAGACGATTCATCGGCTGATAGTGCGCGCGGCCCGTCAAGGCAAGCGGGTGGTGCGTCTCAAGGGCGGCGACCCATTTGTGTTCGGTAGGGGCGCCGAAGAGGCCCTGGCTTTGGCGTTTGCGGGCATTCCCTTCGACGTCGTTCCCGGCGTAACGACGGCCGTTGCGGCGCCTGAGCTTGCGGGGATTCCTGTCACCCATCGCAACATGGCGTCGGCTTTCCTGGTGCTGGCGGGGCACACGCCTGATACGCTCGATGCAGCACTCGAAGCCGTCAGGCCTAACCGCTTGACGATCGTGGTGATGATGGCGGTTGCCGGTCGGGCCGAAGTGGCAGCTCGGCTTATGGCACACGGATGGTCGCACGATACGCCCGCGGCGATCGTGTGCGGCGCCTCCACTTCAGAATCGTGGACCTGGACCGGACGGATCGCCGATCTCGAGTCTGCGGTGCCGCCCGAGGGGGTTCCAGGAGTGCTGGTCGTGGGTGAGGTTGTTCAGATACGTGAAGCACTGGTCGCGGCCACAGCGCGTCCGGCTGCCGCGATGGGCGAGGTGAAGTATGGCCGCAATTGACGACGCACGAACACTCGGACGGGCGCGTCTGGATTTTGCCGACGAGCGTGACATCGACGAATTCGTCGATGTGCTCGGCAAGTACGAGCGAGGTGAGATCGCGCCGGAGGATTGGCGTCGCTTCAGGCTCGTTCGAGGCGCCTACGGCCAGCGTCAGGATGGCGTGACGATGCTGCGCATCAAGATCCCGCAGGGGATCTTGACGGGCTCGCAGCTCAGGGCACTCGCGGGCGTCGCGTCGCGGTATTCGCGCGGGTTCTGTCACGTCACGACGCGGCAGAACATTCAGTACCACTTCGTCCAGCTCCATGACGCAGAGGCCGCGATGCGCGATCTGGCGGACGAAGGGCTCACTACACGCGAGGCGTGCGGCAATTCTGTGCGGAACATCACCGGTTGCCCGTATGCGGGAACATCGCCAAGCGAGATCTTCGATGTGTCGGCGTACGCCGAGGCTATGACGAGGTATTTCCTCAGGCATCCGCTGGCCGCGTCTCTTCCGCGCAAGTTCAAAATCGCTTTTGAGGGCTGCTCCGAAGATCACGCGCTCGCCTCGATCCACGACATCGGCTGGCGGGCCCGCATCGTCGGTGGTCAGCGCGGTTTTCGTGTCACCGTCGCCGGCGGCACGTCGATCATGCCTGTGTCCGGCTACGTGCTCTACGACTTCCTGCCGGTCGAGGAGATGCTGAACGTCGCGGAGGCCGTGCTCCGTGTCTTCAAGCGGTTCGGTGACTACAAGCATCCTCAGCGTAACCGGATGAAGTTCACAGTCAAGTCGCTTGGCTGGGAAGCATTCCGCGCGCGCTACGAGGAATGTTTGGACGAGTTCCGGCGCGAGGGTGGTGCGCAGCTCTCCTTCACGTCAGAAGACTTGCGGACACAAGAGGCGCCCGATTGGTCACCGGCCGAACCGCCAACGCTTCAGGCAGTCGCAGCTGCCGCGGCGACGCCAGTCAGCGGCCCCGGCATCATGCCTGGCAGCGTGCATCTGCACACCATGCCAGATGCGTATGTCCGGTGGCTCGGTAGAAACGTCACATCGCAACGGCAGGACGGCTACTACCATGTCACCGCGCGACTGCCGCTCGGCGACTTCACCGCGGGACAGATGCGTGTGCTTGCGGACCTCGCTGAGGCGTACGGAGACGGAACGGTCAGGCTGACGGTCGAACAAAACGTCGTGTATCGATGGGTCACGAAGCCAGCCGTGGAACCGTTCTATCAACGCCTTGCCGCTGCCGGGCTTGCGGCGCCCGATGCGTCGACACTCGGCGACGTCATCAGTTGCCCTGGTGCTGAAAGCTGCCGGTTGGCTGTCACGCAATCCCGCGGCTTGGGTCGTCTGCTGACCGAGCACCTGAGCAGTCGTCCCGATCTGGTGGACTTGGCGCCCTCCGGGACCATCAAGATCAGCGGCTGCCCGAATGGGTGCGGTCAGCACCATATCGCGTCGATCGGATTTCAAGGCAGCGTGCGTAAGGTGGCCGGGAAAGCCGTCCCGCAGTACTTCGTGCTCGTCGGCGGAGGTTGCACCGACGAGGGCTTGGCGCACTTTGGAAAGGTTGTGTCGAAGGTGCCGGCGCATCGGCTGACCGCTGCGATCGACCGTCTCATGAATCTTTACCGCGAACAGCAGGAGCCGGGTGAGGAACTTGGTGCGTTCTTCAGGCGAGTACCTCCGGCGGCCGCCACCGATGCCCTGAAGGACCTGGCGCAGCTGCTACCAAACGAAACCACGGAAGAGGACTTCGTGGATCTTGGTGAGACGCAGGCCTTCAGTCCGGAAGTCATGGACGGGGAGTGCTCGGCCTAGCTGAAATGAAACCGGGTTTGGTTTTCGAAGGCCTTGCAGTCTAAGACCGCGGGAAAACCAAACCCGGTTTCATTTCCACGCCAGCGTCACGAGGCGAACATCGACTGCGCCGCGTTTCGGCTTGATCTCGACCGTGTCGAGAGAAACCGAGGCGGGATCCGCCGCCGTGAGCTGTGCGAGCTCACCGGCGAGCTCCGCGTCGAGCTCCTTCAATTGCGCTTCCGCTTCCTGCAGACGTTCCCGGGCGCGCACGACGTCCCCGGCCTCTTTCATTGACCGGCTCACGCCTCGCGCGGCCGTGGTCGCTCGTCCGAGTGTCGACAGGGATACGGCCTTGCGACCGAGGAGCGCGCCGAGCACCGTGGCTCCGAACGACACGGCGGTCTGCGTCTTCTGCTGCTCGACCTGCTGTTGTTCCCTCGCGACGGCCTCCTGCGCTGTGCGCACGCGGTCGTTGAGACGCGTGCGCTTTGGCGCATAGCGGTCGCGCAGTTTCTGGAGCGTCGCGTCTCGCGTTTCACGCGTGGCCTGCTGGATTCGAATGCGGAAATCGCGCTCGGTCTCGCCAGCCTCGGAAATCAGGCCCAGTGTTGACGCGGAGAAGAGCGTCAGGCGCTGGCCGCGCAGAATCCATTGTTCGAAATCGCGCGACCACGCAGTGTATTTCTTGGCATCGAGCGCAACAGACGGCACCGCACCAAACTCTACGGCCGACGGATCGGCGGCGCTCGTCGTGGTCAGCAGGGCCTCTGGTCTGACCGATGTTGATTGCGCGTTCTCCCAGTCTATCGGCACCGCGCCGCTCGAGAAGGGAACGACGACCAGTGTTTCCCTTACCGCGTCGATGCCACGCTTGGCATCCGTGTCACTGCACTCGAGCTGCCCCGTAAAGAACAGGCGTCAGCTCGCGCGCCCCAGAATCGTCGGCCGGCAAGAAGAACTCGCGCACGCCGGTTGGAAGAACGGGGCGCGCCGACGTGCGGTCGGGTGTCGAAGCCGATCGTGGCGCCGGGGGGGTGGGCGGCGGTGCCGCCGTCTTGGCGGGCGAATCAGGCGATCCGACCGCGCGCCGCAGCTCGTCTCGCCCCATCGGACCCTTCAAGTACGACATCGTCCAGCGGGTTTCGAATACCACCGGCTCCCGGTCGTGCACGTTGTGCATCAGGAACACGCGGCTGCGAAGCGCAGACAGGGAGCGGTCGAGCGACTGCCGATCCATCCCTCCCGCCACACCTTCCAAGCCATCCAGCACGCGAGCTTTGTCGCGCTCGGTCTGAAGCTTCCCGAGGAACCACGTGCCGGTGTTCGAGAGAGCCTTGTAGTCCAAATCCACGGGGTTCTGGGTCGCCAACATGACGCCGACACCGTAGGCCCGCGCCTGCTTGAGCAGTGTTAGCAGCGGGAGCTTCGACGGCGGATTGGCGACAGGTGGGAGGTATCCGAAGACCTCGTCCATGTAGAGCAGCGCTCGCAAAGATCCCGTGCCGCTCTGCCGACGCGTCCAGTCCAGTACTTCGTTGAGAAGCAGCGAGACCACGAGCATGCGCTCGGCGTCTCCAAGATGCGCGATTGAGACCACCGCGATTTGTGGACGGCCGTTTGGTCCGAAGAGCATCGTGCCGGCGTCGAGCGGCGCGCCACTCAACCACACGTCAAAGCCAGGAGACGCGAGTATGTTGTTGAAGCGAAGCGCGAGGTCCTGTCGATCCTTGGCCGGAAAGAACGTTTCCAGGTCGAGCACGCCTACCCGATCGAACGAGGGCCGCTGGATCGCTTGCACGAGCCAGGACAAGTCCGCCGCCGTGCCTGTATTAGACGGGCTGCTCAGGATCGCTGCCACGAGCGCCTGTTCACGGGTGTGGGGCGAGAGGTCAGTGAGGCCGGCGAGTGAGAGCAGGCTGGCCGCGGTGTTTGTCACCCGCGCCTGCGCATCCTCATCGTCTTCGCCGTGGGGTGCGCGGAGTGAGTTGAGGAGCGCCAACGGTGTGCCGGCGCGGCTGCCCGGCGTGTACACTCGAACGTCAGCAGCCGCCCTGAGGCGCGCGATACGACTACCATCCTGGTCCCAGTCCGCAAGGCCATTCTTCCATGTTGCTGCCAGTTGAGCAGCAAACGCGTCAGCGCTCATGCTGCGCGCGGCCGCGTCTGACGGGTCTACCCAAGGCGCAAAGTCGGCCGGCGCCAGATTCGGAAATGTGAGCAGCAGGTTGGACAGATCCCCTTTCGGGTCGATGGCCAGCACTGGGATGCCGTCGATCGCCGCCTCTTCGATGACGCCGATTCCGAGTCCAGTCTTGCCACTACCGGTCATGCCGACGCATACGGCGTGGGTGACGAGGTCCTTGGAGTCGTAAAGGACCGGGTCGAGTTGTCGCGCTCCCGCGGTCAGGTCGTAGCGTTTGCCGAGATAGAAGAGACCGAGCTTTTCGTAGTCCACGGTGTCCCCCACATAATACGCTTCGCCGTACCTGCTCAAGTCGGAGCCACGTCTTCATTCGAGATCAGGCGGATGATCCGTCTTCCGGGACACGGAGGGCGACATTCGCGTTGTGGCAAGAAAAGCGGTGATAATCGCGGCGTGGTCAGGTTTGAGACCCTCGACCCCGAGATTCGAGGGGTCCTCGGGAAGAAGGTCAGTGAGCTCGGGCTTCGAGTCGAGGGATCCCCTGTACAGAAGTACGTTGATCAGCTGTATCGAGAGCTCGATCGGCGAGGTTTGAAGACGTTCAAGCCTGTCTGTTATTTGACCGACGAATGGGGGTGCCCTGACCAGCAGCCCGTCCTTGGCATCCCGTTTTATCTCGCCGACCCCAAGTTGCGATCGCTCGAACGCGAGGTGGACGCGCTCGAAAGCGAGCGTCAAATCATGATGTACATGCGCCACGAGGCTGGCCATGTCTTCAACTACGCCTATCGTCTGTACACGACACCACAGTGGCGCGAGCTATTTGGTCCGTTCTTTCGGCCGTATCGCGAGGAGTACCGGCCGGTGCCATTCAGCAAGAAATACGTGCGCCACATCGAAGGCTGGTACGCGCAAAAGCATCCTGATGAGGATTTTGCCGAGACGTTTGCGGTGTGGTTGACGCCGCGCAGTCCATGGCGCCGCCAGTACAAGGGATGGCCGGCCATACGGAAGCTGCGGTACGTGGATCGGGTCGCGAAGAGCCTGGCCAACGTCGAGCCGATTGTGAAAACCGGCGAGGTGGACATCACGCCCGACGACATCAGCGTGACCGTCGAGCAGTTCTACCAGCAGGCCGACCAGGAGAAGCAGGCGAGGATCGATATTGCGCTCGATGCCCATTTGGGACAGATCTTTCTGACCCGCCGACGGAAGGAATCCAAGCCAGCTGCCGATATTGTCGATAGGTATCAGAGTGAACTGGTGGAGAAGATCACTTACTGGACGGGCGTACGACGGCCCATTGTTCGCGGGCTGATCGATTCGATCTGCCGGACCTGCGCACGTATGAAGCTGTGGGGGGAACTGGGCGAGGAGCCTCGTTACTTGGTTGAAGTGACCGTGCTTGCAACAACGCTGGCGATGAATTTCCTCACGCGAGGGCAATTCGATTGAGCAAACTGAAGATCATCGTTCTCTACGATCGCGTGCTCGTGGATGACGCCGAAGAGCAAGCCGGCTCCGAGAAATCGCCCGTGACGCGCACCCTCGACAAAAAAGAGGTCGAGGAAGAGGTGGCGGAGGCGCTCACAAAGCTTGGCCATGAGCCGACCATGCACGAGCTCGATGGCACTCCCAAGAGCCTGCTCGCACTCGCCCGGATGGAGTGCGACCTCGTGTTCAACCTGACAGAGTCATTTGCCGGAGACGACACCGCCGACTTCAAGATAGCGGGTTTTCTCGAGCTCGTCGGCAAGAGGTATACGGGCTCTGGGACCCATGGGCTCATGCTGGCGCAGGACAAGGCGATTGCGAAGAAGATCTTCGCGTTCCACGGCATTCATACGCCCGTCTTTGCAAAGTCCTTCCGTGGCCGTCTGGACTTTTCGCACGACCTGCAATTCCCGGTGATCGTGAAACCTGCCCGTGAAGACGGGTCCATCGGCATCGAGTTCAGCGCCGTCGTAAGCTCCATCCGCGAGTTGATGGAACGGATGGACTGGCTCCACGCCAACTTCGATTCGCCCGTGCTCATCGAGGAGTACATCGAAGGGCGCGAGATGTACGTGGGTGTCATCGGAAACGACAAGCCCGAGGCGCTGCCAGTCGTCGAACTTGACCTGTCGAAGCTACCTGACGGTACCCCGCGAATCGCGGCCGCCGAGGTCAAATGGGGGAAGGGGACCAAGGCCTATCGCGACACCAAGTCCGCGGTCGCCACCGATCTGGCTGAAGAAATTGCGTCGACGTTGCAGCAGACGGCCGTGGCCGCGTACCAGGCCCTCGAGCTGCGCGATTACGGACGCGTAGACATGCGCCTGCAGCCCGATGGCCGCGTCCAAGTCATCGAGGTCAATCCAAACCCCTGGCTCAGCTCGCGCGCCGAGTTCGCAATGGCCGCACGCAAGGCCGGTCGCACGTACTCGCGGCTCGTCGAGGAAATCGTCGAGCTAGCGATGGCTCGGGCCTAGTTAGTTGGGGATTACCTCAGCCGTCCGGTCAAGTCCTGACGGGCCTGGAACTTAGCCAAGAAGTCAGCCTGGTTGGCCACCACCTGAGCCGTTCCCGAACGGGTCAACGGACCAGTTCAAGTGCCAAAAATCGCCGTTTTATGGGCACTTAGCGTTGCCGAGACCCGTGCGAGTGAGCTATACTCACGGTGCTGCCCCCGGGACTTAACGGGTCCTACCAACCTACCTGCAACGAGGGAAACGTGACATTCCAGGTCGGAGACAAGGTCATCTACCCGAATCATGGGCTCGGTATCGTCGAACGCATCGAAGAGAAGACCATCCTGGGTACTACCTGCGGCTTCTTCCATCTTCGCATCGTGGCTAATGAGACGACGGTGCTCGTGCCGGTCGCTAATGTTGACGGCGTCGGTCTGCGCAAAGCCATCAGCGATGAAGAGGTCATGCGACTCTTTTCGCTCCTAGGCGACGGCAAGATCGACAATCATCAGAACTGGAAGGGACGATTCAAGGATAACTCCGACAAGATGCGCACGGGCTCCATCTACGACATGGCCGATGTCCTCAAGAGCCTGACGTTCCTGAGCAAGTCGAAGAGCCTGTCGTTCCGCGAAAAGCGGATGCTCGACCGCGCCAAGGCGCTCATCATCTCTGAGGTGTCAGAGGTCATGCGCGAAAAGGCGCCAGAGGTCGAGGAGAAGGTCGATCGTGCGCTCGAGAAGTGCTTCATGACCAAAGTACGCACTATGGCTCGGACGACGGCGCGTGCCAAGGTCGTCAAGCCTATGAAGCCGACGCCTCTATCTGTACCACGTCGCGCCGCTCGCGCGTCGTAGCTTCCGGCTCAAGCCGGAAGGCACCGTGTCGTGCCGGAAGGCACATGTAAGCTTCGCCCACAGTCCATCCTCGCCGCCCGGGCGGGACATCCGCCCGGGCTTTTTTTGTACTCTTGTTCGAGCTCAGCGTGGGGATCCTCATTGCCGCACTTCGTTCGGTTGCGACTTACGTCGCGATCCTGATCTACATCGCCATCGCAGGGCCGCTGGCCCTGCTTTTCGGCGCCGTTTTTCGCTGGAAAAGCGGGATGTACGTGTTGGGTCATGGTGGTGTCGGATTGTCTTTGGCGTTGGCCGGCATCCGATACAGGGTCGCCGACCGCGAGAACATCCCGAACACGGCCGTCGTCTTCTGTTCTAACCATGAGAGCAACGTGGACCCCGCTGTGCTCTTTGAGGCCCTCCATGCCCGACTGCACGTCCTTTATAAGGCGGAGCTACACAAGTTCCCTTTGATGGGCACGATATTCGACGTTGGAGGGTTTGTGCCGGTCGACCGCGGGGACAGGCAGAAGTCGATTGCGTCGCTCGAAGTGGGCGCAGCCTCCTTGCGCGCGGGAAATTCCTTTCTCATTTTCCCAGAAGGCACTCGAAGCCGCACCGGCAGTCTCCTTCCGTTCAAGAAGGGTGGCTTCATCATGGCCATTCAGGCTCAGGCTCCGATCGTGCCGGTCGCTATCAGCGGTGGCCGGGCTGCCATGAAGAAGGGAAGCCCAATCGTCAGGCCGGTGCGCGTCAGCGTGAGGATTGGACGGCCGATTCCCACGGTGGGCCTGACGCTGAACGACCGTGATGAGCTTATTTCCCGCGTACGCGCGGAAGTAAGTGCCCTGCTCTTGGCTGGGCCGGTATGGAACTAGCCGCGACGCTTGGTCGCACTCTCGGTTTCTCTTTTGCGGCGGGCGTGAATCTCTACGCGACGGTCGCCGTGCTGGGCCTCGCCGCGCGTTACGGTTGGGTGTCCCTGCCCCCTCAGTTCCAAGCCTTCAACAATGACATCGTGATTGGTGTCGCGCTCGTGCTGTACGTGGTCGAGTTCTTCGCCGACAAGATTCCGTACGTCGACTCGTTGTGGGACATCCTTCATACGGCCATTCGACCGGTCGGTGGTGCGCTGATAGCCGTGGCAACGATCGGCCAGGCGTCACCGACAGTCGAGGGGATGATTGCCCTGCTTGGCGGGGCTGTCGCCGCCAGCAGTCATTTGACCAAGACAAGTACTCGGGCCGTTGCCAACGCAAGTCCTGAGCCGCTCTCGAACTGGCTTCTCAGTGTGGCCGAGGACCTGTTCGTCGTCGGACTCGGCTATCTCGCGTTGAGGTATCCGACGGCCGCCCTGGTTGTGGTGGCGATCCTGGTTGTCGTCATCGTCGCACTCGCGGCCACTATCTATCGGTCGGTTCGACGTTGGTTCTCTCGGAGACGCTTCGCCTGAAAACTCCCAATTCCCAACTTCTCCTTGTCCAACTCCGAATTGTTGGGAGTTGGTCTTCTTTTGGGAGTTGGGAGTTTTCGAGCTAGACTCCTTTTGCCAACCTGCCGTCGAGGGTTCATGCCCTATCGACTGACATTCTTGTTTGTAGCCGCGACCGTCGCCGCGATGACGGCTCAAGCTCCGCCACCGGCTGGTGGCGGTTCGCAACAGCCGACATTTCGCTCTGCCGCGAACTACATCCGTGTGGACATGTACGCGACGCACGACGGGCAGGCCATCGAAGATCTCAGGCAAGATGAGGTCGAGCTGCTCGAAGACGGCGTTGCGCAGAAAGTCGAGGCTTTCGAGCATGTGAAGGTCCGTCCCGCCGGATCCCAGGAATCACGAGTCGAGCCGAACAGCGTCCTCGAGAGCCGTCAGATGGCTGCCGATGCCCGGGCGCGCGTGTTCGTCGTCTTTCTCGACACTTACCACACGCAGATCGAAGGCTCGGCCAACATGCGGCTGCCGCTCGTCCGGTTTCTGGACCGCGTCCTCGGCCCCGACGATCTCGTAGCGGTCATGACTCCAGAGATGGCGGCATCAGACATCACCTTCGGCCGCAAGACCACAGTCATCTCCAACATCATGCAGAACCAGTGGACGTGGGGCAGACGTGGACGTCTCAATGACCGGGATCCCAAAGACGATCTGTACGAATCGTGTTACGGGATTCAGACTCCTGGACAAACACGAGGCGTTGCCGCCGAGATGAAAGATCGACGCCGCGAGAAGCTCACGCTGGACGCGCTCGAGGACTTAGTGGTGCACCTCGCGGGACTGCGCGAGGAGCGCAAGGCGGTTCTTACCGTCTCAGAAGGCTGGGTGCTCTACCGGGAGAACAAGTCCTTGGCGGCGTCGCCTGACAACAAGGGTGGCGTGCAGCCTGGAGACGTCTTTCTCCGCCGGCCCCGACAGCAGCCGGATGATCGCGGCAATGTCCAAGGTACCAATCGCATCGAGTGCGAAACGGATCGCCTCGCGCTTGCCTTGCTCGACAACACGCTCCGCCTGCGCGAGCTGACTGAGGAAGCCAATCGCGGTAACGTAACGTTCTACCCTGTCTACGCTCGCGGGCTCGCGCCGTTCGATGCCCCGATAGGTCCGGATCGTCCACCGACTCCACGGGAAGACGCCGCCAATCTCGGCTCACGACAGGACAGCCTTCGCTTCGTCGCGGACAACACCGATGGCACGTCTGTGATCAATACGAACAACATCGACGGCGCACTGCGACGCATCGTGGACGATCTCTCTTCCTACTACTTGCTTGGGTACTACTCGACAAACACGAAGTTGGATGGCCGATTCCGATCGATCACGGTGCGGGTCAAGCGGGACGGCGTTCGCGTGCGTGCCCGGCGGGGCTATCGGGGCCATACCGCCGAGGAACTGCTCAGCGGAGGAGCTTCCGCGGGCGCAACGACGGCGCCGACCGGCCTGTCCACCGCTCTCAATACGGTGGCCGGCGTGAGCAGTAAGGCGCCGTTTCGAATCCGTGCGTCGTCGTGGACGAGCCCCGCCGGTGGGGCGTTCTGGGTCGTGGGCGAGCTCGACTATCAAACACGGAAAGAGTTGGCGTGGACGGCCGGTGCCAGCGCCGATGTAGTTGTCCTCGGCGCCGATGGGACCTCCATCATGTCCCGCACCGTTGAGGTCGCCTCCGCTGGCGGAGGCTTCGCGATTCGAGTACCTGAGAATGGCGCTGTTCCCGTCGGTGACTACGCTGTCCGAGTCCGGCTTCGATCTGATGCGAACGCCGAGCTCTCTTTGAGCGACACGGCCCGCGTGGCTGTGAAGTCGGACGGGTCGACTATCGGCGAGGCCGTCCTCTGGCGTCGAGGCCCAACGACCGGTCCGCAGTACCTGAGGACCGCCAATCCTCGCTTCCAGAGGAACGAGCGGATCCGCCTCGAGCTAGCCACGTCTGCGACTGCTTCTAACGCGACGGCGCGACTGCTCGACCGCGCAGGCAAACCGCTTCAAATTCCGGTACAGGTCAGTGTTCGGCCCGAAGGCGCAGACGCTGACTTTCAGTGGATCGTCGCCGAGACGACCCTTGCGCCGCTGGCGGCCGGAGACTACGCGATCGAGGTGATTCAGGGTGAGGCAAAGCAGGTGACGGGGTTTCGAATCGTTCCTTGATAACTCCCAACTCCCAACTCTTTCCTTGTCCAACTCCCAAATTCATTGCTTGTCCAACTCCCAAGGAAGCAACGAGCCGAAGCCGCCGCTGTTCGATCTGCTTGGGTGTTGGGAGTTGGGCAAGTGAAAGTTGGGAGTTATCCCCCGATAGAGAACGTTAGAGTCCAGGCCTTGAGGGGTCCGCCGTCGAAGGCCGTGATTCCGTCGAGGAGTTCCACTTTGACTGTTCGAAACGCGGCCAGGGGCTGCCCGAACCGAATCTCGATTGCTCGATTGGGTGCGTCGAATATCGTCTTGAACGGGATTTCCGCTGCTTGCGCCTCGGCAGCGTTTGCCGGTGTCGCCCCAACGTAGGTCACTCGGATTCGACCGACAAGAGAGGCCTCTCGCAATCCGCGCGAAAACTGCACCCGGACGGGGCTTGTCGCGGGCACATCTGTTTCACCGTCACTCGGTGAGTTGAAGACGATCTCGGTTGGCTGGGGCGGGGTAGCCGGCGCCGAGCTCTCTTCGGTCGGCTCCGCCGTCACCGGCATCTTGGCGAGTGCGATGCGAGTTGCCTCGATTCGGACGAGTCCCCGCTCGTGGACGAGCGGACCGGTGACCTCAACCCAACGATCGGTGTCGATTCGCCTATCAACGTCAAGGTCGAATCCACGTCCGCGCGGGCGCAAGCCAGTAACCCAGACCGCGCCCTCCGCTCCTCTGATGACGAAGTCGTAGCGGCTCTTTCCGGGCGTATTGGGAAGATCACCCAAAAGGTTTCGACCCCGAAAGTTTCCGGCAACGGTGATCGTCTGCCCTTCGAATTTCCAGGGCTCGAGGGCCAAGGCCCTCACGGATATGACTCCTGCGGTTTCCGCCGGGGCAACACCGGTGACTCTGACGAACAACTCCTCACCGGGCCTCGGCCAGCGCTCGGCGTCGCGACCCTCTGCGAACGAGCCAACCCTTGGATCGTTGACTTCGAGACGGCCCACGTCGATAAGCTGTCCACGAACCTCGACTGGACCAGTTGTGGTGTTCACGTTGCTCTCGAGAAGCGTGCGGAATCTCATGACCGTCGGCGCGAAGCAGCACGCGCTTGCCGTCCTCGGCGAACTCGCCGCGCATCAGCACGTTCTGTAGGTGGTAGTAGCCAGGAAATTGTCGGAGGGCGTCAATCGTCGTCAGGCGCCGCGCAGCACTTTGGGCACCCACATGGCCCGTTGCGGCCAGCAGGAGCAGCAGAACTGCCTGCACCCGGAATCGCCTCACATCATCATTCTACTTTGCGCATCCCCATCCGGGTGACGACAACAGCCAACGCGGCGAAGAGCAGTCCACCAGCGACCATTCCGATCGTGCCTTCGTGAAAGAATGGAACGAGCCCCAGTGTCCCGGCATCGTCGGCAGCCTGGAGAATATTGCGGCCGAAGAGCCCCGCGTACAGGATGCCGGCGAGCGAGCCGCCGGCAATAAGGCCTGAACTGAAGAGCGTACCGCTGCTGATTTCCGATTCTTCGCGCTGGCCGGTCTTGCGCTCGACCCACCAGCGCACGATGCCGCCGACGAAGATCGGAGCGGTTGTCGCGATCGGCAGATACGATCCGACAGCGAACGACAGGGATCGGATGCCGCATAGTTCGAGCGTCACCGAGATGAACACGCCAACGAGCACGAGCCCCCAGGGCAAGTTCTGGCTCAGCAACCCGCGGATGATCGTGGACATCAAGGTCGCCTGAGGAGCGGGAAGCGAACTCGACCCAATCGCCATCACCTCGTGAAGGTAAAGCGTGGTGATACCGATCACGAACGCGGAGGTGACGACGCCAACAACCAGCCCGATCTGCTGGTAGATGGGCGTCGCGCCGACGATGTAGCCCGTCTTGAGGTCCTGTGAGGTTGCTCCGGCGATTGCGGCAGCGATACAGACCACGGCTCCGACACCGAGCGCGATCGGGGCGTAAAAATCACCGACCCAGCCCACTGCGACGAAGATGGTGCACGTCAGGATGAGCGTCGCGATCGTCATGCCCGAGATGGGGTTGGACGAGTTGCCAATCAGCCCGGTAATGCGCGACGACACTGTTACGAAGAAGAAGCCGAACAGCACGACGAGGACCGCCGCAAGGACGTTGCCTTGCGTTGGTGCGCCTGGTGCGAGGATGAGGAAGGCAGCCAGCAGCAGCGAGCCTATGAGCACGACGCTGAGCGGCATGTCGCGTTCGGTCCTCGCACGAACGGCGGCGCCCGCCGCGGCCCCGAAATCCTTCACGCTTTCGCGGAACGACGTGACGATCGTCGGGATGGTTCTCGCGAGTGTGATGAGCCCGGCCGCCAGCACGGCCCCGGCGCCCGTGTAACGAATGTAGGCGCTCCAGAGCTGGGGAGCGCTCATCTGATCGATTCGCAAGCCGCTCGCGGGGACAGGCGGAAGCGGCACGGTCATGAAGTTCCCCAGATATGAGAGGAGCGGGAGCAGCACGAGCCACGACAGGACGCCGCCGGCGAACATCACGCCAGCGATGCGTGGGCCGATGACGTACCCGACGCCCATGTATTCAGGCGATAGGTCGAGGTTGATCGTCGCATTTGGGAAGAAGCTGGTGCGCGCAAATGAGTATCCAATCGTGGTCCTGAAGATCTGCGCGATCCACGACAGGCCCTTCCAGAGTGCGCCGACGCCGAGCCCCATGAAGACCGTTTTAGCGAGGGCGCCACCGCGCTCGCCCGCGATGAGGACGTCGGCGCAGGCCGTCCCTTCGGGATAGGGCAACACGCCGTGCTCTTTCACGATGAGCGCGCGTCGCAGCGGGACCATCATCAGGACGCCGAGAATCCCGCCCGCAATTGCCAGGATCGTAATCTGGAAATAGTTGAAGTACGCCGGCCCGCGCGGGAGGAGAAAGATCATCGCCGGTATGGTGAACACCACTCCCGCGGCCAGCGATTCCCCAGCCGATCCAATCGTCTGGACGATGTTGTTTTCGAGAATGGTGGAGCCGCCAAGCCTCTTGAGCACCGAGATCGCAAGTACCGCAATCGGAATCGAAGCGCTCACCGTGAGGCCCGCGCGCAGCCCGAGGTAGACGGTGGAGGCGCCAAAGAGCAGCCCGAACAGAGCACCGAGCACGATGGCTTTGATCGTGAATTCTGCGGGCGATTGTGATGCCGGCACATAGGGTTGGAAGTGTCCTGTCGCGCGGTTCTCGGGAGGGGTCGTGGTCGGGTGCGGCATGGCGCGAGATGGTAGCATTGAACCTTGTGAATCAACCGAACAAGCGACGGCAAACGCCCGATCAGGTTTCCGAACTCACGACCAATCGGCTGTCCGTCTACCTTCGGTGTCTGAACGCGCTCGACGAAGCGGGCATCCAGACGATTTCCTCGCAGGCCCTCGCCGAGCAGTTCCATCTGAACGCGGCCCAAATCCGGAAGGACCTCGCGTACTTCGGCGAGTTCGGGGTCCGCGGCGTCGGGTACTACGTCAAAGAGCTGCGCCGTCATCTTCGAAAGATTCTGGGGCTCGATCGACGATTGCGCGTCGCAATCATGGGCGCCGGTAATCTCGGCCTTGCGCTAGCCGACTACCCTGGATTTCGCCAGGAGGGCTTCGAGATAGCAGCGCTTTTCGACGTTGCCGACGAGAAGATCGGCCACGGATCGCGCGGCGGCGTGCCGATTTACGACGTCAACGAGCTAAAGAAAGTGTCGCGGAAGGACCGTCTCGATATCGCTGTCATTGCTGTTCCCGCCCCTCGTGCGCAGCCGGTTGTCGATCAAGTCGTCGCGGCTGGCATCAAGGCCATTCTCAACTTCTCACCCGGCACCCTCACGGTGCCCAGCGACGTCAAGCTGAAGAGCGTTGACCTCACCGTCTCGCTCGAGAGCCTGTCGTTCTATCTGGCGCAGGGGGACGGCGGTGATGGCTAACGGTGCGACGGTGCGAGGGCGTGCCGCGCCGAAGCCGAAGGCAAAGGCGGGTGCGACGGTGCGAAAAGTGAAGGTGGCGCTCTCGCACATCGACGACAAAGGCAAGGCTCGGATGGTCGATGTCGGCGGAAAGCCATCGACGCAGCGCGAAGCCGTAGCGCGCGGCAAGATCAAGATGAGCGCCGCCGCGCTGCGCCTCATTCGAAGCGGCAAGGTGGCGAAGGGAGACCCGCTGCACACCGCGAGGCTTGCCGGGATCATGGCAGCCAAGCAGACGGCATCTTTGATTCCGCTCTGTCACCCGCTGCCGCTCACGCACGTGAGCGTGGAGCTGACGGCGATGCGTCACGGGTTCGGAATTGAGGCGCGCGTCAGGACGACGGCACAGACAGGTGTCGAGATGGAGGCGCTCACGGCGGTGTCGGTTGCTGCGCTGACGATCTACGACATGGTGAAAGCTGCCGACAAGGAGATGGTTATCGGCGAGATCTGCCTGATCGAGAAGACGGGCGGTCGAAGCGGCCACTACCTGCGAACACGAAGCCGGGTTTGATTCTGCGGATGCTGAAAAACCAAACCCGGGTTCATTACTATCGGCTCGCCGTTATCCTAGGCGCGCTCACGGCAATGGGACCACTGGCCATCGACATGTACCTGCCGGCCCTGCCGACGATTGCGCGCGATCTCGGCACGACACCGGCCGCAGTTCAGGTCAGCCTGGCGATGTACTTCGTCGGGATTGCCCTTGGTCAGGCGTTCTATGGCCCGCTCTCGGACCGGCTCGGCCGAAAGCCGGCGCTCTATTTCGGTCTGACAATCTTCGTGGCCGCCTCCATCGGGTGCGCGCTTGCGTGGAACGTGCAGTCGCTCATAGCCTTCCGCTTCCTGCAGGCGCTTGGCGGATGCGCTCCGCTGGTCGTTCCTCGGGCCGTTGTTCGCGACCACTTCGACGAGCGCGGGTCCGTCCGGATGTTGTCCGTGCTGATCCTAGTCATGGGCTTGGCACCGATCCTGGCACCACTCATCGGTGGTCAGCTTCTCATCAACTATGGCTGGCGGTCGGTTTTCTGGGTGCTCACAGCGTATGGGGTGATCTGGTGCGTGCTGGTCGGACTGCTTCTTCCCGAGAGCTTGTCGCTCGAACGTCGGAAGAGGCAGCCGGTCCGAGCCATTCTAGCCCTGTATGCGCGGCTCCTCCGCGACCGTTCGTACATGGGATACGTCTTGTCGGGCGGGATGATTTTCTCAGGATTGCTCGCGTACATTGCGGGCTCGCCGTTCGTCTTCATCGAGCTCTTTCACGTGCCGCCCGAGCAGTTCGGACTCTTCTTCGGGACCAACGCGTTCGGCATCATCGCCGCATCGCAGATCAATCGCTGGCTCGCCAGTCGAATGGCCCCCAGGCGCATCATCCGCATCATCCTGCCGGTTGCCATGGTGGCCGGATTGACCCTGCTGGTGAACGCGTACACAGGGTTTGGCGGCTTTGCGGGGATTCTCGTCCCCCTCTTCTTCTTCATCGCTTGCCACGGCTTCGTGATGCCGAACACGACAGCTTTGGCGATGGCTCCACACGGGACGATCGCCGGGAGCGCGTCCGCGCTGCTCGGGACACTGCAGTTCGTCCTCGGCGCCACCGCCGGTGCACTCGTCGGTGTTCTGGGAAACGGTACGGCCGTACCGCTGGCGGCGGTGATTGCCGGGTGCGGTGTGGCGGCGTTCACGATGGATCGAACGTTGCCGCTGCGAGCCGCTTAGTCGTTCGGAGGGTTCGGATCGTTCGGAGCGTTCGGGTCGTTCGCGTGCGCCCCGTCGTTCGAGGTGTTCGAATCGTTCCACGCGTTCGAGCGTTCCGAACGAATCGAACGACATGACGGGGAGCCGAACGGTCCGAACGTTCCGAACGCCCGAACGAATCGAACGATTTATTGCAAGTACGCGATCAGGAATGTGAGCGTGAATGGGCTGAGGAGCGTCGAGACGAACACGACGCTCGTTGCGAAGTTCGCGTCGACGTCGAATTCCAGCGCGAGGATGGTGGTGATAACAGCGGTGGGCATCGAGGCTTGAAGCACACCCGCCTGAAGCGCCGAACCGGTCAGGCCGAGCAGATGGGCGATGGCGAACGCTGCGAGCGGCGTGGCGACAAGCGACAACATCACAGCCATCGCCACAACCAATGGGCGCTCGGGCATCGTTGCACGCTCGAGTTGCATGCCGAGAACCAGGATCATCATTGGCAGCGACGCATCGCTCAGGAGCGCGACCGGACGCAGGATGCCCTCCGGTACGTGCACGCCGAGTCCCAGCGTGAGCGCGGCCGCGGCTGCCGCGTAGACGGCCGGCACGCGCGCGATGCCCGCGAGCGCCTGTCGCAGACTTCGCCTCCCGCTCGCGGCCAAGAGGATGCCGCCCGTATAGCTGAACGTCGCACTCGCCACGAAGTACACGCTTGCGAACGTTAGCGCCTCGCGGCCGAATGCCAGCAGGACTAGGGGCAGGCCGAAGTTGCCGCTGTTGGAACACATCACCACGAGCATGAACGCGCTGAGTGCAGGGCGATCCAGTTTGAGCGGGATGGCCGCAATTCGGCCCATGAGTCCGGCTGAACCCGCCACCAGCACGTAGAACAGCACCATCCGACCGAAGTCGAGACCTCCGAGGCTGGAGGTGACGAGGATGTTGAACACCAGAGCCGGCGCAAGTGCGTAAAACGTGAGCCGCGACATCGGCCGCACGTCCACGACAGCCAATCTAGCCAGCAGAAACCCCACGCCGGCAATGACAAAAATGGGCAGGATGTCCGAGGTGAATATCGAGAACAGGAGTCGCGCCGAGTCAAACACGTCTACACGGAATCATATGCGCTGGCTGGTATACTTCCACCGCTTCGGGGTCAGAATCCGACCCCTTCGAGAGGTTCTGTGATGAAAACGGTCGATGTTGGCGCGGTGCTCGACGAAGGGCGCTGGAGTGGCTACCAGAAGCTACTGATTCTCGGTACGGCGCTCACGATCATTCTCGACGGCATAGACAACCAACTCCTCCCGAACGCGGTGCCGACGCTCATACGCGAGTGGGGACGCCCGCGTGCCGATTTCACCGGGGCACTCGCCCTTGGTCCGTTCGGCATGATGATCGGCGGCCTTATCGGCGGCATGCTCGGCGATCGGCTTGGCCGACGCACCGCGCTTCTTGGCAGTGTCGTGACCTTCGCGGTCCTGACCCTTGCCATCTCCTTCGTTGACACGATTGTGATGCTCGGTGTCCTTCGGTTTCTCGCTGGCGTGGGACTCGGGGGCGCAATGCCCAACGCCGCGACGCTCGCGTCCGAGTACGTGCCGCGCCGGCAGCGCCCGTTTGCGGTCACGCTCACGATCGTATGCATTCCGCTCGGAGGGGCGATGGCCGGTGAGCTCGCGGCTCGGGTCATCCCCACTTACGGATGGCGAACACTCTTCGTGCTTGGCGGCATCATCCCCATCGTTCTTGCGATGGTGCTCTGGAAGGTCCTCCCCGAGTCACCCCGATACCTGGCGCGCCGCCGCGAGCGGTGGTCCGAGCTGACCAGGACCATGCGTCGTATCGGACACGACGTCCCGGACGATGTGGAGTACACCGAAGCTGCGACGGTGGCCGGTCCGGTCAAGTCTGCGTCGATCGCCAGCCTGTTCAGCCCGGCACTCGTCCGCGACACGCTGGCGCTCTGCGCCTCCTTCTTCTTTTGCTTGATGGTCAACTACGTGGTCATCCTGCTTCTTCCCGTCATGCTCACGTCGGCCGACGTCGGCTTCACGCAGCCGGCAGCGAGCCGTGCACTGGCCATGTCCAACTATGGAGGTGTAGCCGGTGCGATCCTTGGAGCCCTCGCGATCCAGCGCCTTGGCTCCCGCCTGACGATGCTGGCCATGTCCGCGGGAGCGATTGTCTGCGCGATCGTGTTGACGGGTGTGTCGCTCGACCCGCAGGACACGTTCTTCCTGATGGTGATGTTCCTGCTTACGGGCGGTCTACTCAACGCCGTTCAGACGACCATGTACGCCCTTGCCGCACATGTCTATCCGACCGATATTCGCGGCACCGGCGTCGGCACTGCCGTTGCCTTCGGTCGCATTGGGAACGTCCTTGCCGCCTACGTCGGGTCGTTTGCGCTCGATCGCGGAGGCCCCCCAGGCTATTTCACGTCTCTGGCCGTGCTGATGGCCGTCGTCTTCGTTTCGCTGGCCGCGGTCCGTCGCCATGTCCCACGGGCCTCGCACGATCTGAGGACGGTCCCGGCCGGCTCGCCAGCCAGGCCATGAGACCTCTCAAGAGCTCGCGATGAATGGCTCAGGGCTCAGGGCTCAGGGCTCGAGGCTCAAGGTTGCCCCGTGCGCCACCCTGCTGCGTATGACTTGCGCGCGACTTCGGAGTACGGGACGGGGCTGACAATCGCCCGAATTTCAATCTGCTTGTGGCGTTCGACAGTCGTCTTCTTTGAACCCCCGCCTTCCTCACCCCAGACAATCGTGACCTCGTTGCCGATCTCGATGTCCGGCTCCACCACCCCCAGCGAGAGCATCGACCGTTCGTTGTAGCTGTAGCCGCTGAACATCGAGATGCCGACTGTCTTTCCGGCGTTGAGAACCTTGTCATACGACGCCGATGCGAAATTCGAGAGCGGTAGATCGATGTGCTTGTAGTGTTCGGCGCCCGGATCGAGCATGGACCTGAAAGCCTTCCCGACGTCATCGGCGTTCCACGCAAACGTCACCTTTCTCCGTTGCGGTTTGCCGGCGATTTTCTCGAGTGCCTCGCGTCCGATGAAGTCGTGGTCGAATTTGACGAACGGCCCATAGCCAAGTTCGTAGGGCGTCATGTAATAGTCTTCAATGTTGCTGGACGAGAAACTGCCGCCAAGAGATCCCGTGCCTTCGTAACTCGTCGCGGGCAGCCATTGTCTGTACGCCTTCATCTTTTCGCCCGTATAGACCGCCGGAAGCGGTGACGGGATCCACCCTGATTCGAGTGTGTTCGTCGCGTACGCGCGGCTGCCGACTTGCACCAGGCCGAAGTCTTTGCCGGCTTCGACGATTGCCGCTCTGATTTCCTCGCCTTCCGCGTAGGGACCCCAGACTTCCAATCCGGGAGCGCCGGCCATGCCGTGGCGCAAGGCGCGAACCTTCCGTCCAGCGATCGTGATCACGTCCATGCTGAAAAACTTGATGTCCGGAACGGGCCCGCCGTTCAGCTTTTCGATCACGCGCTGAGCATTCGGTCCTTGGATCTGGTAACGGTAGTGGCGCCTGACGACCGGCTTTCCACTTGGGCGAGACGGCGATCGGTCGTCCTTTTCGGTGGTGACGTTGAATCCGCCTGTCTCAGCGTGGAACTGAATCCAACTGGCCGACGGTGCGCGCCCGACGAAGCTGAGTTTGTTCTCTTCGAGGTGAAAGAGAATCCCATCGCCGATGATGAAACCATCATAAGTACATGGTGTGAATTGTTTGGCCTTGTTGACCGGAAACTTTGCGAAGCTGTTGGTCGCCAGATGGGAGAACAAGTTGAGAGCATCGGGGCCCTCGACATACTGTTCGACCATGTGGTGAGACTGATCGAAAAGAACGCACGTCGCTCGCCACGCGCGCTGTTCGTCACGCCAGTTCGTGTACTCGGCGGGGACCACGGGATAGACGTAGGCTCCGATCTGCGAATGACGGAGCAGGTTCACCGGGTTCCCGACGCTGCGCAACAGATCTTCTAAACTTTGGCGGCTCATGGTTCTCAGTAGCCTCTTTTCCGAGACCTTGCGTGACGGCGCAAACGGGCAGCTTAACATGATGGCTGCGGCCCTGGGCATGGGACTCGGGACTTCAGGACTCGAAATAGCCTCAGGCGCTTTTTGGGCTGCGGACCCCGGGTCCCGGATCCCGGTTTCGAAGGTCACCGGGCGGCGGTTCGATGTGGATGACCACGTCGGCCAGTTGCGGAAACCTCGCCATCAAGAGGTCCTTGGCCGTGTGGGAGGTCGCATGGGCATCCTTGAGTGGCGTCTCGGGCGCTAGCCACAGGTGAAGGTCCAGAAACACGTGGTCAGCTGGGCCGCGCGTGCGAATCTTCTCGCACCCGAGGACCTCGGGCACCGCCTGCACGACGGCTCGCACGTCCTCTTCGGGCATCACAATCTCATCCGACAGAATCCGTGACGCCTCCTGGGCAATGCTCCAGCAGGCGTGGCCGATGAATCCTGCGACGACCAACGCGGCCATCGGATCCAGGAGCGGATATCCCCACCAGACGCCGAGCAGCGCGCCCAGCACGGCGCCCGACGTCAGCACGTCGCTGCGTGTGTGCTTGGCATCAGCCTTCAAGACCTCGCTCTTGAGCCGTCGGCCTTCTCGAAGCTCGTACGCGACGACCAGAACGTTGACGACGAGCGTGACCGCCATGAGTCCGATGCCCTCAGGGAACACACGAGGCGTTCCGCCACTGATTAGCCGGTCCGCGGCCGACGTGAGGACCTGCACGAGCACCAGAATCAGGAACACCAGGATGCCCACCGACGCCATCGTTTCGTACTTGCGGTGCCCGTACGGGTGGTTGGCGTCGGGCGGACGACGGGCGACAGATATGCCGACCAGCGCGACCACGTTTGACGCGGAGTCGGTCAGGGAATGAAAGCCGTCGGAGAGGATTGATACCGCGCCCGTGGAGTACCCGAGAGCGATTTTCACGAGCGCGACCGCAAGGTTGAGCCAGAGAACCCGGTAGAGGACCCGGGAGACTTCCGAATAGCGGTCAATCATCGAAGGTCAAAGGTCAAAAGGCAAAGGGCAAAGGTGAGGTGTAGGTGCGACCTGACGTTTGCCCTTTGACCTTTGACCCTTGACCTTCGCGCGAGCGCTAGAACACGCGAGCGCTCGGTATAGGCCACCACCGAAGCTGCACCCTGCCGATGATGTACTTCTTCGGCACCATGCCCCAATGCCGGCTGTCGGAGCTGTTGTTCCGGTGGTCACCCATCACGAAGTAATAGCCATCCGGAATGACCGTCGGGCCGAAGTCGTCGTGGCTGCGGTACTCGAGCCGGCACGAAGTCGTCTGGCAGCGGTACGTCGTTGACGTACACGCGGCCGTCCACGATCCGCACTTGATCCCCCTCTTCGGCGATGACCCGCTTGACGAACGACTTGTCCGGGTTGATAGGGTAGTAGAGCATCACGATGTCGCCACGACGCGGGGCGCCGATCCGATAGGCGAGCTTGTTGACGATCAAGCGGTCCTGGTCGGCGAGTGTGGGGGCCATGCTCTGGCCTTCCACGCGCGCCACCTGAAACCCGAACGTGACGATGAGCGTGGCATAGACCGCCGCCGAGGCGAGCGTCTTGAACCAGGCAATCAGCTCATCCTTCCACACGTTGAGCCGATGCACGACGATCATCGTTCGGTCCTCGCCGAGGCCCTGCCGGTCCGTAAGGACCGGTCTCACAAGGGCTTCCTGCGCCGGCGTTATAGCTTCAGATACTCCCTGAGCCGCTTGGTCTGCGAGCGGCTCACCGGGATCTCCGTGCTCTTCGCGTCTTTCATCCGGAGGATATAGTTCCTGCTGAACCAAGGGACGATCTCCTTGATCTTGTTGATGTTAACCAGGTGGGAACGGTGCACGCGCCAAAAGACCTCAGGGTCCAGCCGCGCCTGGAGGTCGTCCAACGTTCGATGATTGGACGTCCCCGATACCTGGCCTGTCACTATGTTAATCGACTCCTCGGCCAGTGAAGCGTAGATGATCTCATCGGCCTGAACGAGCATGAACCGCTCCCCGACCTTGATGGCCACCTGCTCCCGTCGCCCCTGCCTACCCTGCATCATCTTGACGATTTGCTCGAGGTGCTCGTTCAGGGGGCCGTTTTTTGCCGCCGCTGGCCGCTCCGGGCCCACCCGCCGACGTGCCCGGGCCAGGGCCTGCTCCAGCCGGCCAACGTCGACCGGCTTCAGGAGGTAGTCCACGGCGTTGACCTCAAAGGCCTCGATCGCGTGCTGGTCGAAGGCTGTGACAAAGACCAAAGCCGGGCATTCGTCTTCGCGCTGCAGCAGTTGGTGGGCCACTTCGAAACCGCTGAGGCCGGGCATCTGGATGTCGAGGAACACGAGATCCGGGTCGCAGCGATCCAGAGCCGACAGCGCCTCCAGCCCGTTGCCGGCCTGACCGACGATCTCGACATCCCCCAGCTGCTCGAGCTGGAAGCACAGTTCCTCCCGGGCGAGCTGTTCATCGTCGACGACCATGACACGCAGCAGATTCGTCATCGACACGTCGGGCTCACGCGATGATGCGCTCAGCCAGTAGCGGCTCAGGCACCTCGATCCGTGCGCGTGTCCCCTTGCCTGGCTCGCTCGCAAGCGTCAACTGACACGAGGCGCCGTACACCACACTGAGACGCTCGCGGACGTTGGCGAGCCCGATGCCGCTCGACATCGGCTGGTCCAGGCGATCCAGCACGAAGCCCATGCCATCATCTTCGATCTCAATCACCGCTCGGCCGTCCACTCGATGGCTGCGGATCGTCAACGAACCCGGTCCGATCTTTCGTCCGAGCCCGTGCTTGATGGCGTTCTCGACGAGCGGCTGAAGGATCATGCTCGGCACGACCAGGTCCAGTGTGTCGGGGCCGATCTCCTTCACTACCCGCAGCGATGGCCCGAATCGCACGACCTCGATGTCCAGGTATTCGTCGATCGATTCGAGCTCTTCGCGTAGCGTCACGAAGTGCTGTTGGCTTCGGAGGAGGCGGCGCAGCAGCCCGGAGAGCTTGATGATCAGCATTCTGGCCGTGTCGGGCTGCGACCGTATCAGCGAGGAGATCGACGTCAGCGTGTTGAAAAGGAAGTGCGGATTGATCTGACTCTTGAGCGCCTCGATCTTGGCGGCGAGGAGCAGCTTCTCTTGTTCCTGCAGCCGATGCTCGATTCGAGCGCTGTTCCAGATCTTGATCGGCGTTGCCACTGACAGCACTGCCGCCAGGACGACGAGCGAGGTCATCCACGGTGAGGGCGAGCCGAGAAAGAAGAGCCTGTGCGCGCCGAATCGTGCGCCGAGCGCCTGTCGCAGCAGTTCCAGCGCGACGGGCGCGAGCAGCAGCACCAGCTGCCAATTCGGTTCGAGCCGACGCACCATCTGCCACAAATGCTTGTGCAGGTCGATGAACACGAACGGCGTGAATTGCCAGATGGTTTCTTTCGGGCACGCCTCGCGCAACCCTCCACCCGCAAAACCGCAGCCTATCGCAAATGGCATGGCGATGAATTCGCCCGCGATGAGCGCCGGAGTACCGATCAGAAGCCCGACCAGCGCGCCGGTGTAGGGTCCGGCCAGCAGGCCCGCGAGGAACGCCCCCTCGAGCGTCAAGTCCGCCGCGTTGTAGTTCAGGAGTACGCGGAAGACAACGCCTGCCATGAGTGGCACGGCGATGGCGAGCATGAACACCAGACGATCGACCCAACCACGACGCTCGAAGATGAGGATGTGCCGGAAGCGTCGGTATCTGGCTAGCATGGTCGCCAGGACCGCCATCACCGCGAGCTTCACGATGAGGGTTGTGAGGAGGAACTGCTCCGCCGAGAGAAAGCGAGGCTCCTGGAGCACTGGGGCATTCTACCGTTTGACAACTTCCAACTCCCAAATTCCCACTCCCAAGGTCCAAGCCCGTCATTTGGGAGTTGGACACGCAATAGTTGGGAGTTGGCAGTTATCGACGTTATGATCCTCCTATGATTCGTCCGCTCCTCACCGGGCTGGTGACCACCTTCAGGCACATGTTCAGACCGATCATCACGGTCAACTATCCGTACCAAAAAGTCCCCATGTTTCCCAAGTACCGAGGCAAGCAGGTACTGATGCGGGACGAGAACGGTCTTGAAAAGTGCGTTGCCTGCGGTCTCTGTTCAGTGGCTTGCCCGGCGGATGCGATTTATCTGGAGGCAGCCGAGAACGACGGCACGGTCATGGCGGGGCCCCGTTACGCTCAGGTGTACCAAATCCACAAGACTCGCTGTATTTTTTGCGGCATGTGTGAGGAAGCCTGCCCCGTCTCTGCAATCTTCATGGGCAAGGATTACGAGCTCGCCGTGTACAGCAAGGACGATTTCATTTGGGACAAAGCCGACCTGCTGGTGGCGCCGCCATCAGTGCCACTCCACGTCGCATCCGGCCTCCAACCTACCGCACGGTAGTCCAGAAGGTCTCCAACATGCCGCTCACCATGAGCACGTGTGAGATTCAGGGCTTGTCGGAGTGACCCTGGAACGGTATAGTGCCTTGCGGCTGCCGCGCTCTCTGCCGTGCGTCTTGACGGAAACTCAAAGAGCCCAGTAGTTTACGGGTCAACGAAAGCGTTAGGGCGTTACGCAACAGCCCAAGAACGACCCGTGCACAAGCTCGGGTCACGGCCTAAGGGGGCCAGCCAATGAGGCTCTTCGAGCGTGAAGACACGGACTTTGGCTCCGACGTCGGCACCCGCGCTTTGTCCGTCACCGTCGTCGAGAACGATTTCGTCGAGGGGGTGTACCGAGAAGATCGCCAGGGTCTACGACCTGACGTTCGGTCCGACTCTGCATCCGGGACGACTTGTTGCGCGTGATCGCATGGGTATCAAGCCTGGCGATCGCGTCCTCGAAGTGGGCATCGGCACAGGGATCAACACACCTCTCTACCCGCGAAACTGTCACGTCACCGGAATTGACTTCTCCGCGAAAATGCTGGCGAAGGCGCGCGAGCGCGTCACGCGCAAGGGGCTCGAGAACATCCGGCTCCTCGAGATGGACGCGGGCAATCTCACCTTCGAAAACGATTCCTTCGACATCGTCTACGCGCCTTACGTCATCAGCGTCGTATCGGATCCGATCCGCGTGGTGCGAGAGATGCGACGAGTGTGCCGGCCGGGTGGCAAGATGATCATCTTGAACCACTTCAAGAGCGCCGGTCCGATGGTGTCGCGCCTTGAGCGGGCGATTTCACCACTGACCGTCCATATCGGGTTCAAAGCAGATTTGGATCTTCCTGGCTTTCTCGCGCAGGCCGAGCTGCACCCGCTATCGATCGAGAAGGTGAGCTTTCCGCCAATCTGGTCGCTTCTTACGTGCGTGAAAGACTAGTCGGTCTGCCCATGGTTCGAGTTTCCATCGCGTATCCTAGCCAGCCCGGCGCCCGCTTCGATCTGGACTACTACGTCGTCACGCATATGCCGCTCGTGAAGCAACTTGTTGGCGGCATGGGGCTCGTCCGAGTTGAAGTGGACAAGGCCATCAGCGGGCCGATGGGTTCGCCGGCGCCTTTCGCCTGCGTCGGCTATCTGTATTTTGATTCCCTGGCATCGGTGCAGCGTGCCCTCGAGACGCACGCTGCCGCCATCCAGGCGGACATTCCGAACTACACCGACATCCCGCCTCAGATTCAGATCAGCGAAATCGCCGCGATCTAAAACTTGGCCCTTGGCCGTCCGCGTGGCTTCTTGGGCGGCTTGTCCAGCGTCTTGAGCAGGATGTCCGCTGCAACGTCGGCCCCGTTGGTTTCCGGCTTCTTCTTCATCTTGGGCTGCGCGAGCAGTTTGTCGAGGTGCGATTCCCACTTCCCCTCGAACAGGTCGTCCTGGGCGAGGAACGCCGACCGCACGTACTTCGGCATTTCCTCGACGATCACGTCGTACTCGGGGAAGTGCCCGCGCGAGGTGTAGAGGATGGCGGCGTCATTGGCGATGCACTCCGAGATAATCCCGTAACCGGGCTTCGTCACCACTGCCTCGGCCGCGCCTACCAGGTCCTCGTAGCGGACTCCGGCGTCGTACATCGCTTCCTCGTTGATGCTGACAAACGATCCTTTGCGCTCTGTCGTGGGCGTGTCCTTGCGCGTCCGGCTCATTGGCTGCGTCGCTGTTGTCACAACCGTGTATTTCTTGAACTTCGACAGGCTGGTCGTGTCGAGGCTCGGGAGGCCATAGCCGCCAAAGGAGGCCAGGACAATCGGCCTGTCGGACGGCAACTTCAATAGCTTGCAGACTTCCTCACGCGTGCGCGAGGCGTGCCGAGCGATGAAGGGAATATCTTTGACGTTCGAGAAGCTCTCGAATCCGCCCGACATCGGCAGGCGCAACGCCATCGATCCTTTCGCATATGCGCCGCGAATCGCCGGCAGAAGCGAGGGTGCCAGGCGTACGCGGGGATAGTCGGCGTAGATCCAGTCCCACGTGAAGTTGCTGACGGCAACCGAGGGAATGCCGGCCGAGGCGCCCACTGCGAAGGCGAGCGGAGGGATGTCTCCCACGATGAGGCCCGCGCCAAGCTCGCGAAGCACGCGCGTTTCGCTGGCCGCTCGGGTGACCAGATCGCTGTGAAATGACGCGGCGCGGCGGATCGTGTCAGCCTCGTCCAAGCTCAGTGCGTCCACCTGGACCACACCGGTATCGCACTCGAGTGTGCTGAACGCCACCTTGCCCTTGACCGTGACGTCGAAGAGCCAGCGGGGGGCTGACGTGCGGACGCCGACCCGTACTTCAGGGCGTTTTGCCAGGATTGCGTTGATCACCTCGATGGAGCGTGAGGCGTGACCGAATCCATGACCGGAAACATAGAAAACTATCGCTGATGCCAATTAGTGAGCCTTCTCGTCGTTCAACGCGACCTTGATCACCTGTTCGAGCGTTTCAGCCGGCACGAAGGTCATGTCGCGCCGGACTTCTTCTGGTAGCTCCGCGAGGTCAGGTTCGTTCAGTGCGGGCAGAATGAATATCTTGATCCCGGACCGCCGCGCCGCCAGCACCTTCTCCCGAATCCCGCCCACCGGCAACACCAGACCGCTAAGCGTGATTTCGCCAGTCATTGCGACATCCTGCCGCACTGGTTGATTCCGTACCGCCGACAGTATCGCCGAGGCCATGGTCACTCCTGCCGACGGTCCATCTTTCGGGATGGCGCCCGCAGGCACGTGGACGTGGAGATCATGATTGGCCAAGAATTCGGGCGCTATCCCTAGTTCCGTCGCTCGAGCGCGCAGGTGGCTGAGCGCAGCACGAGCCGACTCCTGCATAACGGTACCAAGCTGGCCCGTCAGAATGATGTTCTGGTTCCCGCCTGGAAGCAAGGTGGCTTCGATGAAGAGCACATCGCCGCCGCTTTCCGTCCAGGCCACTCCAGTCGCCACACCCGGCCTCGAGGTCCGGAACGCGACCTCTCGTTTGTAGCGCGCGGGACCCAGATAGTCCTCCACTTGTCCTTTGTCGACGACGGTCTTTTCAACAGGTGGCGCGTCGGACGGACGTGTAGCAATGCGGGCAGCTACCTTCCTGGCGATGGTGCCGAGCTGACGCTCGATTCCCCGGACGCCGGCCTCACGGGTGTACTCGGAGACAACGAGCTGGATAGCCGCGTCGGTGATGTCCAACGCCTCCGGCGGAAGACCGTGTTCTGTCATCTGTCTGGGTAGCAGATACTTTCGTGCGATATGAACCTTCTCCTCCTCCGTATAGCCCGAGAGCTGGATGATCTCCATCCGATCCAGCAGCGCCGGATGGATCGTCCCGAGCTGATTCGAGGTCGTGATGAAAAGGACACGCGACAAATCGACAGGTGCCTCCAGGTAGTGATCACGGAATGAGTGGTTCTGAGCTGGATCGAGCACTTCCAACAGAGCCGCCGCCGGGTCGCCTTGATAGCCGGTTGAAATCTTGTCAATCTCGTCGAGCATGAAGACGGGGTTCATCGACCCGGCCTGCTTCAACGCCTGAACGATCCGGCCGGGAATCGAACCGATGTAGGTTCGCCGATGTCCGCGGATTTCCGCTTCATCGCGTACGCCGCCGAGCGAGATGCGCACGAACTTGCGGGACATCGCGCGCGCGATCGACTGTCCGAGCGACGTCTTGCCAACGCCGGGCGGGCCGACGAAACAGAGGATCGGCCCTTTCATGTCGCCCTTGAGCTTTCGGACGGCGAGGTATTCGACGATCCGCTCCTTGACCTTGTCGAGATCGTAGTGGTCTTCGTCGAGGACCTTGCGTGCTTCGACGGGGTCGATGCGATCGGGGGTTGTGACAGACCACGGCACATCGAGGAGCCAGTCGATGTAGGTCCGCAGCATCTGGTACTCGGGAGACGCGCCGCTCATGCGCGCAAGGCGATCCACCTCGCGCATCGCAATCAGATGAACTGCCTCGGGTAGCTTGGCATCTTCAACCCGCTTGCGAAGGTCGGCCAGCTCGTCGCCCTCGTTCTCGCCGAGCTCCTGCTGGATGGCCTTGAGCTGCTGCCGCAGGTAGTACTGACGCTGCGCGTCGGTCATCTCCTGCTGGGCCTGCGACTCGATCTTCCCTTTGAGTTCGAGCAGCGACACCTCGCGCGCCAGCGCGGCTGCGATCGTTTCGAGCTTTGTCAGAAGGTCGTTCTCTTCGAGCAGAGCCTGCTTCTCGATGGGCTTCATGTCGATCAGCGTTGCCAGCACGTAGGCCAGGTGCAGTGGATCCTCGATGTTCATCACGACGCCGCGTAGCTCCTCCGACATTCCGGCTGCCAGCGAGAGCGCCTTTTCGATGAGCTCCTGGATTCGGCGAACGTGCGCTTCGACTTCCAGCGTTCGTTCGTAAACCTCGGGCATGGGCGTGATCTGCGCGCGCATCGAGGTTCCGGTTCTCGTGATCACGTCGGCGCGGACGCGCGACAGCCCCTCGAGAATGATGTTGATCCCCCCGCTGACCTTTGCCATTTGCCGAACGATGGCCACCGTTCCCACACGTTTCACATCCTCGGGGCCGGGGTCGTCGGCGTCGTTTTCCTGCAAGAGCAGTACGACCATTCGGTCGGCGCCGAGTGCTCTGTTGACTGTTTCGATCGACACGGGGCGGTTCACGGCAAGAGGCTGCAACGTGAGCGGGAACGCGACGGTGACCCGAAGCGGAAGAACTGGGAGTTCGGAGGGAAGGTGAGAGGGTGTCGAATCGGCCAAGGCTGTCTCAGTCTATCAGCACGGGCACCCGAGCACCCGAGCACCTGTTTCGGGTACGCTACTGTTGTGGATGAACGTCAGTTCTTCAGCGAAAAGCCTGAACAGCGGCCGGCAAAATTCCAATGCCCGCGCTGCCGCCGCACCAATGACTACACGATCCGGTGGCTGCGCCGAACGAAAAAGGCTCAGCTTCCCCCCGGTGGGGACGCACGAGACCGGACGCTCTTCGACAAGTCGAAGGATCACCTGATCCGTGTCGACGATGATGTGACGTGCAAGACGTGCGGGAAGCGCTTCGAGATTCCCTCGCATCGTGCGCTCGTGTTCCTGGAAGAGCTCGAAGGCCTGCCGCAAGAGGACTACGACGAGTAACGTTCATAGTCCGTGACATCGGCTTCGTGAGGCTGTGCCCCGCTATCGCTTCGCCGAATTCATTCTGTCGCCGCGCCGCCGCATGCTCCTTCGTGGAGGGCGCGAGCAGCCGCTCATTCCGCGCTACTTCGATCTGCTCGTCTTTCTCATCGAGCACCGCCGCGAGGCCGTGCATCGACGCGACATCTTCGAGCGTGTCTGGAGCGACGTCGTCGTCTCTGATAGCGCGCTCAGCCAGGCGATTCGCACGATCCGCCGCACACTCGGCGACGACTCGCGCGAGCCACGCTTCGTCCGCACGGTCTCCCGCCATGGCTACCGCTTCGTTTTTGCCGACGTGGTCGAAGAGGATGACACCGGCAGAGTGGACGCCTGCCGGCGCAACGTCCTCTGCTCACGCTCCAGCGAGCAAGCCTGGGGATCCGTACGGGCCTCTCCTACAGCGCGTGACCTCGATTACTGCGAGTGCCAGCGAAGAAGAAGAGCGTCGCGAAGCAGCTGAGCTCCTGCACGCGCTCGGGACGTCAGAGGCGCTTCGACGTCTCGGCACGCGCCCGCGTCACGCGTTCGCGCGCGCGCTGCTTCGCGACACTCGCTGGGACACAGCCGAGGCCGGCCCCGTGCCGATATTTGGGGAACCCGCCGCCATCGCCACGGCACGTGCGCTCGTTAGTCTCAGGTTGCGCCGCGCGGCGGCTCTCGCCACGTCGCGGTGCGCCGGGGCATCGCTTGGTGGCGGCTTGGCGGGAGCCGTCGCTGGCGCCGCAGGCGGACTGGTTCTCGCGGCCGCGCCAGGGAGCGCGGCGTCCCTCGCGGTCGTTCCTGTCCTCGTTCTGATTGGTGTGTGTTGCGGGGCGGCAGGCGGCGCGGGCGTTGGTGCGGGGCTTTCGGTCGCCGAAACCATCGCTCGGTCTCGCCGAACGATCGCATTAGTCTGTGGCGCGGCGCTGGGAGGCGGTCTTTCCGGCTCCGTTGCTCAATGGCTAGGCCGATGGAGTCTGGCCGCGCTCGTAGGCGTCAACATCGACACCGGCGGCGGTCTCGAAGGCCTCGTCATCGGCGGCGCTGCGGGACTGGGCTACACCGTGGCCACTCTAGGCGCGGACGGCGGGCTCGCCGCGCCCCGAGGTCGTAAACGCCTGGTCGCCGCCGGCCTCACTGCCGCCGCCTGCGGGGTAGCCGCCTTGGCACTGACGCTCGCGGAGCGACCTCTCGTGGGCGGCACGATTCACCTCGTCGCGCAGGCCTCAGTAGGATCGCAGGCGACACTGACGCCGCTCGGCCGGCTCATCGGCGAGCCGGACTTCGGGCCCATCTCCGCCGCGGTGATCGGGACGGGCGAAGGTGTCTTGTTCGGCCTCGGCTTGGCCCTCGGCCTCACCCGCCGACCATAAATGTAATGGGGTCGGGAGTCATTCGTCCCTCATTCGTCCCTAGGGAATCATTCGTCACATCACGAACATCTCACTAATCGCTCACGCGTCGCTGAAGACTTCCGTCGCTCGACCGCCGATGCTTCCAGAAGGAGGACATCGATGGAAACGCTTGCGCCAACATTTATCTACCGGCATACGAGAGCCCGGATCACGACTGAGCGTCCCACTGAGTTCATTGACCTGACCGAGGATCTCCAACGGCTTCTCACCGAGTCCCGAATTGCCATCGGCTTCTTAAACGTGCAGAGCCTCCACACGACCGCAGCCATCGTGGTGAACGAACGTGAGCCACTGCTGCTGGACGACTTCGAAACCGTGCTCGAAAGCGTCGCCCCGGGCGAGACTCGCTATCGGCACGACGATCTCACGGCTCGCACGGTTAACTTGACCCCGAACGAACACCCCAACGGTCATGCCCATTGCAAAGCTTTGCTTCTGGGATCGTCCGTTTGCCTCAACGTGGTCGAAGGACGCCTGTTGCTAGGACGATGGCAGCGCGTGTTCCTGGCTGAGCTGGACGGTCCGCGCGAGCGTGAGATTTCTGTGCTCATCCTCGGAGAGTGCGGGCAGTGAGGGTCAAGATGATTCTGCCCGCCCTTACAGAGGCGACGAGCCCCTTCTTTCGCCCCATCAAATACTCGTTGTTTCCACCTCTCGGCCTGGCAACGCTGGCCGGGTATCTGGAAGACGATGATGACGTGGAGATTCAGGATGAGCACGTAGAGGCGCTCAACCTGAATGACACACCGGATCTCGTGGTGATTCAGGTCTATATCACCTCCGCGCACCGCGCCTATCGCATTGCGGATCACTATCGCAGCCGTGGTACACACGTGGCGCTTGGCGGCCTGCACGTGACGTCGCTACCGGACGAAGCGGCGCCGCATGCAGATACAGTCTTTCTCGGCCCTGGCGAGGACACGTGGCCGCGGTTCCTGGCCGACTTCAAGCGCGGGTGTCCCCAGCGCGTGTATCGATCGCAGGTCCGGTCGCTTGCCGGCATTCCGCCGATCCGGCGTGACCTAATCAAGCGACGCCTCTATCTCGTCCCGAACTCCATCGTCGTTTCGCGGGGATGCCCGCATGTATGCGACTTCTGCTACAAGGAGGCCTTCTTCGAAGGCGGGCGGTCCTTCTACACGCAGACCGTCGACGCGGCTCTCGCAGAGATCGCGCGTCTGCCGGGCCGTCATCTGTACTTCCTCGACGACCACCTGTTTGGCGATCGCCGCTTCGCATCGGCGCTGTTCGAGGGCATGCGTGGCATGGGACGCCTTTGGCAGGCCGCCGGCACTGTGAATGCCGCGCTCGCACCAGGTCTGCTCGAGCGGGCCGTCGATGCAGGGCTTCGGAGCCTCTTCGTCGGGTTCGAGACGCTCAACCTCGCGAACCTGGTCGAGCAACGGAAGTACCAGAACATGCATCGCGACTATGGCGAAGCGATTCGTCGTCTGCACGCCCTGGGCGTGATGATCAACGGAAGTTTCGTCTTCGGTATGGATGGCGACGATGGCTCAGTGTTCGAGCGCACCGTAGAGTGGGCGATCGAGCACGGGATCGAGACCGCCACGTTTCACATCTTGACTCCGTATCCGGGAACTGCGCTCTACCGACGTATCGCGGATCAAGGCCGCCTCACGGTTCACGATTGGCATCTCTACGACACTCGCCACGCCGTGTTCCGGCCCGCGCTGATGTCGGCCGACCAACTCGAGACCGGGTACTGGTGGGCATACCGCGAGTTCTACCGGTGGAGATCGATCGTCTGCGGGGCCGCGGCCCACGACGATCTCGCGGCCGGCCTGCGCCATCTGGCGTACGCGGCGGGCTGGAAGAAATTCGAGCCGTTGTGGGATCTCGTGATTCGCGCCAAGCGTGCCGGGATGATGCTTCCGGTGTTGGAAGCCATTCTCAGCGAGTTTGGAAAGCGCGCGCCCACTGCGTCCAGGCCGGATGACGGAATGAGGGCCGCACACTCGCGCGAACCTGAGACGTTCGAAACGACGCCGGCGCAGCTTCTCCAACTTCAGCGTAGGCCGGTCGCCTCTGAGCCGATTGGCGCCTCAATAGATGTGAGGTAGCAACTTCCAACGAACCTGCCGGGCGTATCGATCGTAGGCCCCGTCCGTAGTGCGGCGCAGTGAGCGCTCCTCGAACGGGATCGCGATGAGCACATACGCACCGCTTACGACGGCAAACACCAACTGCGTCATCGTCATACTTGGGACGGCGAAGACCAGCAGGAACCAGCCGAGGTAAATGGGATGCCGCACGAGGGAATACGGGCCTGCGGCTTTGAACTCGGGATCCGGGATCCGGGATCCGGGATCCGCATCGTCGATTGAATTCAAGTTATTCGAGCCCCGAGTCCCGAGTCCCGAGTCCCGGATCCCCGCCAGTTCCAGCGCACCAATCATCCCCGCGCTTCGAGTCGACAGCCACAGACCTAAGAGCTGCACGCCGCGGAGAGCCCACGCGGCGGGTTCAGGCGCGTCCCAGGCGATGCCCGCCACGGGACGCCAGAGCAGACACGTCGCAGCGAACAGAAGGCTAGCTACCCAGACGTAGACCGAGCGCTCGAGATCGCGGAACGTTCGTGTGACCCATGCGCGCACGCCTTCGCGGGCGAAGATGCTGTGGTGCAATGCGAACGCACTAAACAACGTGACATCAAACGCCACGGAACCGAGCGTGGCAGCGTTCTTGGCCGGCTCTCCGAAAACGACCAGGTATGAGTAGAGGAAATATACGAGCGAGGCCACAAACACCCCTCCGCCCGTCCACGAAAAAGCGCGCGCAGCGGTCGATGGTTCAGCTTTCAGGGTGTTCACGCCTCGGATTATCCCTCTCGAATCACCGATCCCTGATCCCCGATCCCCGATCCCGAGGTTATAGTGACCCCATGCCATTGAACGGACAACCTGGCGTCGTGATCTCTGGCATCGGCGTGATCTCCACGTTTGGTGTCGGTCGCGAGCGCTTCTGGGATCACGTCAGCCACGGGTGCAGTGGCACCAAGGCCGTCACACAGTTCGACGTCTCGACGTATCCGTGTCAAGTGGCCGGGTGGGTTCCTCCCGTGTCGATGGCCGACGCGGTGGCGCTCGAAGGCGACGACCGGCTCGACGACCGCGCTGATCCGAAGCGGTACTCGCGCGCTGCGCTTTTCGGCGTCGTCGCGGGACGCGAAGCATGGCTCGACGCTGGTCTTCGTGCGGGCGAGCCGGGCGCGGGAGTGCTCATCGGGAGCGGCGGCGGCGGCATCGACATCGGGGAAAAACAATACGAGGACTTCTTTACGACCGGTGGCCGGCACGTGACGCCCTACGCGATCGCCGTGGGCATCTGCGGGATGGTATCGAGCGAGATTTCGATCTCGTTGGGTCTACGAGGGATGAGCCATGTGCTGTCCTGCGGCTGCACGAGCTCGACCGACGCGATCGGGTATGCGGCCTCGCTGATTCGAGCGGGGGAGTACGACGTGCTGCTGTCTGGGGGAACCGATGGCTGTGTCCTGCCGGGGATGATCTTCGGGTTCTCGCGCATGCGGGCGGTCTCGACGCGATATAACGACAGGCCGGGCGCCGCGTCACGTCCGTTTGACCGCGGCCGCGACGGCTTCGTGCTGGGCGAAGGCGCCTGGATGCTCGTCCTCGAACGCGAAGATCGGGCGATCGCACGGGGCGCCAAAGTCTACGCGCGCGTCGAGGGATACGCGTCCACGTGCGATGCCTACCATCGTGTTCAGATGGACCCTGATGGCGGCGAGATCGTCCGCTGCATCTCGACCGCGCTCGAGAAGGCGCACCGGAGGCCGGAGGAAATCGGCTACATCAACTATCACGGCACGTCGACGCAGCTCAACGACGCGATCGAATCGCGTTGTGTCCGGCGCGCCTTTGGTTCGAGCGCCGATGGCGTTCCAGGCTCGTCGACCAAATCCATGATCGGCCACCCGCAGGGAGCCAGCGGGGCAGCCGGTGTGGCGGCGACTGCGCTGGCGATGACACGTGGTCTGCTTCCGCCGACCATCAACCTGGACGATCCCGATCCCGGGTGTGACATGGATTTCATCCCGAACACACCGCGCGCGTCTGAGATCGATGCAGCGCTCTGCAATTGCCTCGGGTTTGGCTCGAAGAACAGCGCGCTGGTACTCGGGCGCGTCCATGGGGTCAGATCTTGAATCTTGCGCGCGGGCAGGATCGGCTTGTCAACTCGCCGCGCGCGCAAGATTCAAGATCTGACCCCGTAGTCGACGTACTCGTGGTCGGCGCAGGTCCGGCAGGCAGCGCGGCGGCACTCGTGCTCGCCCGCTCCGGCCTCCGCGTGCGCATGATCGATCGCGCCCCGTTTCCGCGACACAAGCTGTGCGGCGACACACTGAACCCGGGCTCGCTCGCGCTGCTCGACGAACTGTGCCAGGGCGATACGGAAGGCGTCCCTGCGGCTGTGCTCGACCGGTCGCTCCCTATTCGAGGCATGACCTTGACCGGGCCGGGCGGTGCTCGCGTGACGGCAGAGTACTCGGGTGGGCTGCGCGGCGCCGCGATCACACGTCGAGAGCTCGACCAACTGCTGGTTGACGCGGCTATCGCTGCAGGCGCCGACTTCGAGCCCGGTGTGGCGGCCACGGCACCGCTGATGTCAGACGACGAGTTGAAGGTCGTAGGCGTGCGGGCGGCTGCTGAATCTCGCAGCTATGCGTTGAAGGCGCGCGTCGTGATCGCCGCCGACGGTCGTGGCTCCAAGCTGGCATCCGGATTGAGACTTTCGGGCTTTGCGCACAGGCCTAGGCGGTGGGCGTTTGGAGCCTACTTCACCGACGTTGAGGGCCTAACGGCTCATGGAGAAATGCACCTTCGCGCCGATGGCTACGTCGGTGTGGCCCCGCTACCTGGTGAGGTCGCCAACGTGTGCGTAGTGCGCGATCTGCCCCACATGCGGGCTCGAGGTGTCGCGACTTCCGAGGTTGTGAGCGACGCGCTTCGCCTCGACCCGATACTGAAGGAACGGTTTGGCGCTGCAAGGCAGGTCTCGGAGGTCGCCTCGCTGGGACCGTTGGCGGTGGACGGTCGTGCCGCGGGCTATCCGGGGTTGCTACTGGCAGGCGACGCCGCGGGCTTCATCGATCCAATGACTGGCGACGGACTGCGGTTCGCGTTGCGCGGGGGGATGCTGGCAGCTGAGGCAGCCCGCACGGAACTAGAGTCGGGCCGGCCGGCGTGTGACAACCTTGCGCAGATCCGTTCTCGAGAATTCCGGTCGAAGTGGCGCTTCAATCGCGTCTTGCGCGCCTTGGTTGGCTCGCCGCGCGCGCTCGACTTGGTCGCTCGGGTTGCCAACCATTGGGGCGCGCCGTTCGATTACCTGATCGGAGTGGCCGGAGACGTCAGCCTGGCGCGTACGGACGTGCGCGAGCAGCGAATCCCGAGTCCCGAGTCCCGAATCCCGAGTCCCGAGTCCGGAGTCCAACGCCAGGAGTCCCGAGTCCCTACAAATGCACCTTGAGCCAGCCGTCGTCGCCGGTCTCTCGTTGCTGGTCGTCCTCGGGCTGATGCTTGTCGAGTTGGTGTGGTCGCGCCGCAATGAGCGAGCTCTCCGGCGTCAGGGCGCACTCGAGCCGCCCGACGAGGCCTACAGGGCCATGCGGTGGGCGTACCCCGGAGTGTTCGTAGCCATGGCCGTCGAAGGGGCATTGTGGGGGCCCTCGCCCGGAGTGGCGGCTGCAGCCGGTGCGACGCTCTTCCTGTTGTTCAAGGCGCTCAAGGTCTGGGCAATTGCCGCGCTAGGTTCGCGTTGGACCTACCGCGTCCTGGTCCTGCCAGGAGCTCCGCTCATCACGGATGGGCCCTACGCGCTGATGCGCCATCCCAACTATGTCGCGGTTATCGGTGAACTCCTCGGTATGGCCCTCCTCGTTGGCGCGAGAGTGACCGGGCCCGTGTGCGTGTTGCTTTTTGGCTGGTTGCTGCGCCGACGCGTTCGTGCCGAAGAGCACGCGATATACTGACGCAGATCCTATGGCCGAAGACGTGCGCGAAGGCTCCGCACCGGTGAGACTCTTGAGCGCTCGACGACTCATTGCCGGTGGTGCCCTGCTTCTCGTTTGCGGGACACTGCCGTCCGCACAAGCGCCCCCGTCGACAACGCAGGCGACGCCGGTCGATGCGGCTGCACAAGCCCTGAATGCGGGCCGCTTCGACGAAGTAGACGCAATCCTTCGAACGTCCATCGACTCGCGTGCGATCGTGCTTCGTGCCAAGGCCACCCTCGCCCGCGGGCGGTACGCCGACGCAGAAAAATTGCTGAGCGGTCCAGCCGCCAGCGGACCTGGCAGCGATGCGGCGCTTGAGCTGGGCCAGTTGCAGATGTACCTCGGCCGCCGACAGGAGGGGAGACGCACGCTGCAGCGCGTTCTGGCGTCGGTCAATCCGCGTGTCGCCTCGGACTTCGTGCGCCTGGCGCTTGCTGCCCGCGGCGTTGGTGAGTATCAACGCGCCAATGGCTTTTTTCGCGATGCGAACCGGCTTGCTGCAAATGACCCTGACGTGAACGCGGCATGGGGCGAGCTCTTCAACGAAAAGTACAACCAGGGTGAGGCGTTGAAGTCGTTTCAGGTGGCACTCAAGCAGAACGAGAACCATCTGGCCGCGCAGACAGGGCTGGCACGGGTCGCCTCGCAGGGGAACCCGCCGGCGGCGAAGGCTGCGCTCGAGCGCATACTCAAGATCAACCCGAACCACGTGCCGGCGCACCTGATCGCGGCAGAGATGGCGCTCGACGATCGTCGTCGAGCCGATGCAAGGGCTTCGATCAAGAAGGCGCTCGAGGTAAATCCCAACAGTCTCGAAGCCCGGTCGCTCGAGGCGGCGATCGCGTTCCTCGAGGGACGCACGGCCGACTTCGAGGCTCAGGTTAGAGAGGTTCTGCGCATCAATCCGGTCTACGGCGAGATCTATCGGGTGACCGGTGACCACCTCGGTCGAAACTACAGGTTCGACGAAGCCGTCCTGCAGGTTCGCCGGGCACTGGAAATCGACGATGAGAATGCGCGCGCCTACGCTGACCTTGGGATGCATCTGCTGCGAACCGGTGACGAGCCCGGCGCACGCCGAGCGCTGGAGCGAGCGTTCAAGGACGATCCCTTTCACGACGTCACGCTCAACTCGCTGAAGCTGCTCGATTCGCTCGACAAGTTCGAGACGATTCAAGACGGCGACATCATCATCAAGTTTCACCCCGACGAAGTCGCCGTGATGCGCGAGTACGCGTTGCCGCTCGCCAAACAGGCACTCGCAACGCTCTCCAAGCAGTACGAGTTCAGGCCAACAGGTCCGATTCTCATCGAGATGTTCCCGAAGCACGACGACTTTGCCGTCAGGACCTTGGGGCTGCCAGGTTTCCTTGGTGCGCTGGGCGCTTGTTTCGGGCGTGTCGTGACGCTGGACTCGCCGAAGGCCCGTCCGCCGGGAGAATTCAACTGGGGGCAGACGTTGTGGCACGAGATCGCCCACGTCATCACGCTCCAGATGTCGAACAACCGCATGCCACGATGGCTCTCGGAAGGGATGTCGCAGTGGGAAGAGCGCCGCGCGCGCCCTGAGTGGGGGCACGAGATGGAGCTGTCGTTCGCGCAGGCTCTCGAAGACGGCAAGGTCCTGAAGCTCGATGTGATCAGCGAGGGCTTCAGCGACCCGAAGCTGATCTCGCTTACCTACCATGAGGCATCGCTCGTCGTCGAGCATCTCGTGGACACGTACGGGGAGCCGGCGATTCGTCGTCTTCTTCGTGCCTACGGGAGAGGGCTGGAGACAGAGGAAGCATTCAAGGAGACGTACAAGGTCGGCCTCGACGAAATCCAGAAGTCGTTCGACGCGAAGCTCGCACGCGACTACGACGGCATCCGGAGCGCACTCAAGAAACCCGAGATGAAAGCGACGCCGTCGCTCGACGAGTTGAAGAAGCTCGCGGAAACGAATCCCGGAAGCTTCGCCGTGCAGATGGAGCTCGGGCAGGCGCTGCACGAAGCGGGCGACAAAGCGGCAGCGATTCAGGCCCTGGAACGGGCATCCGCACTCCTTCCAATGGCCAACGGCCAGAACAACCCGAATGCCTTAATCGCCCTCATCGCCGCCGAGCAAAAGGACACGACGCGAGCCATCCGGGCGCTTGATGATGTACTCAAGGTCGATCACACGTCGGTGGAGTCGGCCCGAAAGCTTGCCGCACTATTGGCGCCGCTGGGGGATGCAGCCAAGACGGAGGACGCGTATCGCCGGATTGTGGCGATCGATCCGTTCGACAGTCAGGCTCAGACCGGCCTCGGGCGTTTGGCGCTCCGGCGGAAGGAGACACAGGCCGCACTGCGGGCGTTCCGCAGCGCTCTTGCGACGAACCCTCCCGATCGCGCCTCCGCCCACGCAGATCTCGCCGAGGCCTACGTCCAGTCGGGCGATATGGTCGAAGCCAGGCGCCAGACCCTGGCGGCACTCGAAATCGCGCCGTCGTTCGAGCGCGCTCAGGATTTGCTGCTCAAGATCGTCGAAGAAAAACGCTAAACATCATTCCACCATTCGACGCGCTGCCGCTCGGGCCGCCGGAAGACGAAGACAGTGCCCGCGCCCGCGGCAAATCCGGCGATGTGAGCCCAGAACGCGATGCCCCCGGCGAACTGGCCTCCCGGCGCGACCGCGAGCGATCCAAGCCCACTCACGAATTGCATCAGAAACCAGATGCCGAGGAAGAAGATTGCGGGCACCTCGATGATTTGGATGAAGATGAAGATCGGGAGGAGCGTCACGATTCGTGATCGCGGATACAGGACAAAGTAGGCGCCCATCACTCCGGCAATCGCGCCGCTTGCCCCCACCATCGGCACGCGCGAGTCGGCAACGGTGAGGGCCTGGACCAGGGCGGCGACTGCACCGCAGAGCAGATAGAACACCACGAACCGGCCGTGTCCCATTCGGTCTTCGACATTGTCGCCGAAGATCCAGAGATACAGCATGTTGCCCCCGAAGTGCAGAATCCCGCCGTGTACGAACATCGAGGTGAGTACGTTTACCCACGAGAACGCCGCCGGGACGAGTCCGAAGGCGAAGATGAACTCCTCACCGTCTTCGCCGAGAGAGAACTGATAGAGGAACACCAACGCGTTGAGCGCGATGATCGCAATCGTGACGTACGGTGTGGATCGTGACGGGATGACGTCGCGAAGGGGGATCATGGGCTGGCTGCATGTACATTAGCATCCAGCCAACTCCCGATTCCCAAGAAAGCCGACTCCCAAATCGGGGTTGGGCATTGGGCGTTGGGAGTTGGGAGTTGTGTGAATGATCTGCAGGCAATGCGGAACCGACATCGCTGACAAGGCCCTCATCTGTTATCGCTGCGGTACTGCGACGACCGAGCCGCGCGTCAAGCCCCCTTCCAACGGGTCGCTCTTCGATCGTCCACGCCGCCGATGGCTGTCGACCCTCGTCATTGTCGTGGCGATCATCGTCGTGCTGGCCGTGGCGTGGCTCTTCAGTGGATGGGTCCCTCTATAATTGGGCCGTGCGTCTCGTGTCATCGCGCGTCACTGTCATCGCGTTCGTTGCGGCAGTGGTGGTCTTCTGTGTTGTTCAGGATCGAATCACCGCAGCGGCCGTCGGCCAGTACGTTGCACTGCAGCGGGCCGCGATTGCAGGGACCGGTCCCGCGGTCACGATTGACGAGGTGATGCGCCCCGCGATCCGCCGCTCCGTACAACAGGGGGCGATTTGGGGGGCGGTAACACTGGCGGCAGGACTGATCGTTGGCGGGAAGCTGAAGAAGAAAAGTGGAAAAGTGGAAGAAGTGGAAAAAGTGGAAAAGTAAGTATTCAAGTGAGTGTTCATGTTCGCCAAGCCGTATCGACCGACGGTCCTGTCCTCGAGGCGATGTTGCTGGAGGCCGCTCGCTGGGTCGACGCGCTCGGCGTCACGATGTGGGACACTGGCGAGCTCGCCGCGGATCGGATTGCCGCAGAGATCCGGCTGGGGCAGTTCTTCATTGCCGACTGGAACGGCGACTCCGCCGGCGCCGTGCGCTTTCAGCTGGAAGATCCGCTGTTCTGGCCGGATCTTCCGCAGCAGGAATCCGCGTTCATACATAGACTGGTTGTCCGCCGCAGGTATCAAGGGCAAGGCGTGTCGACTGCGCTCCTTGAATGGGCCGTCGATCGTGCACGCGCCCTCGGCAAGGACCACCTGCGCCTCGATTGCGACGCGAGCCGTCCCAAACTCCGCGCGCTCTACGAGCGGTTCGGCTTCGTGCTGCACAGCTTCCGCGAAGTGGGCCCCTACTATGTTGCGCGGTATGAGTATTTGCTGAAGTAGATCGGGGATCGGGGATCGGGGATCGGGGATCGGGGATCGGGGATCGGGGATCAGGGATCGGGGATCAGGGATCGGGGATCAGGGATCGGTAAAGATGACTCGCGATGATCTGCTTCGTTTCATGCGGACTGAGAGGTACGCGGTTCAGGCCTCTGTTTCACCGTCCGAGGTTCCCCAAGCCGCTGTGGTCGGCATTGCCGTCTCCGACACGTTCGAGGTCGTCTTCGACACGCTCGACTCGTCGCGGAAGGCAGGGAACCTCCGTCATCACGCGGCCATCGCCTTTGTCATCGGGGGAACCGGCGCCGGCGACGAGCGCACTGTGCAGTACGAGGGTGTTGCCGACGTGCCTTCCGGAACCGAACGGGACCGAGTTCAAGCGATCTATTTCGAGCGCTTTCCAGATGGGCGAGACCGTCTGAGCTGGCCGGGTTTGATTTACGTGCGCGTGAAACCGACCTGGATCCGCTACAGCGACTTCAACGCTCAGCCGCCGATCGTCGTCGAATTCACCGTGGCTGACTTGTCGAGGTGAGTCGCTTTTCGATGTCCGGCACAGACGCGAGGATCGAATCGCCCACGACCTGCAAGCTCCGCGCGCTCACGTGCTCGAGGTCGTCCTGGGCAGTGTGCCACGTCGGGTTGTCGAGATCGATGACGTCCACCGAGGGAACGCCCGCGCGCACGAAGGGAATGTGATCGTCCTCGACCGTGGTCAGCTCATTCGAAAACGTCGAGCGATGGCCGAGTCGTGCAGCGGCGCTCCAGACGATGTCCACGAGCCATGGCGTTGAGTTTGCGTCGCGCCGTATCGTCAGATCCCGGTCGCCAATCATGTCGAGCAGCACGAAGGCCTTCAGAGACGCCAGGGTACGTGCCTGCTGTGCCGCCTGCACGTAGTGCCGGCTGCCGTACGTGTTGTCCGTTCCCCGCCAGTCCCAGTTGACGGCTTCCTCGCCGTCGAGAAACAGCAGCTCGATCGTGAGCTCTCGCTGCCGGCCCTTGAGCACACGCCCGAGCTCGAGCAGCGCGGCGGTAGACGAGGCGCCGTCGTTGGCGCCAACGAACCTGAAGTCGCGCGCCAGCTTGGTATCGTAATGGCTGGCAAGGACAATGCGATCCGATCGCCGGCCGGGAAGCGTGGCGATGAGGTTGGCCATCGACACCTCGCCGAGAGGCGTCTTGGCGATGAAGATCTGTTGTGTGGCCTCGATACCGGAGGCCTTGAGCTGTTCGAGGATATACCGACGCGTTTCGCCGAGAGCGGAGGACCCGGCGGGACGCGGACCGAACGCAACCTGCCGTCTCAAGTGCTCCCACGCACGAGCACTGTCGAACTGGACGGCTGCAGGTGAAGCTTGAGATCCGCCTGTCGGTGCGATCATGCTGTCGTCTGTCGGTGCGACGCTGTTACCGACAGGTGCAATGCTGCGACCTATCGGTGCGATGCTGGTTGCTGTGGGTGCGATCGTGATATCCGCCGGTGCACGGGCGCTTGCGGGTTCCGACGCTATTGCACCGATGAGCGAGGCCGAGAGTGCACCGCCGATCGCCATTTGCCCCAGCCAACGATAGCCGAATCGCACCGACTCGCGAAGCACCGATTGCACCGGCGTTCGGAGGATCGATCGCACCGACTCGCGAGAGTACGATCGCACCTGTTCTAGCCTCGTTTATTGAGCGCGACGTAATCCCGCCGCGTCGCACCAATATACAGTTGCTTCGGCCGTGCGATCTTCTGCTCGGGGTCGAGCAGCATCTCTTCCCATTGCGCGATCCAACCGGCCGTCCGCGGAATGGCGAACAGCACCGGGAACATCGTCACGGGGAAGCTCATGGCCTGATAGATGAGGCCCGAGTAGAAGTCCACGTTTGGGTACAGCTTGCGCGTCACGAAGTACTCGTCCTGCAGCGCGATGCGCTCGAGCTCCAAGGCGATGTCGAGCAGCGGGTTTCGCTCCGTGACATCGAAGACCTGGTTGGCCGTCTGTTTGATGATCTTCGCACGCGGGTCGTACGACTTGTAGACGCGGTGGCCAAACCCCATCAGTCGGCCTTCACCCGCCTTCACGCGTTTGATGAACCCCGGGACGTTCTGAACGTTGCCGATCTCATTCAACATGCGCAGGACCGCCTCGTTCGCGCCGCCGTGTAGCGGTCCATACAGCGCCGCCGCGGCGCCGGCCATGGCCGAGTAGGGGTCTACGTGAGAGCTGCCGATGCCTCGCATCGCGCTCGTGCTGCAGTTCTGCTCGTGGTCGGCGTGGAGGATGAAGAGCACCTCGAGGGCACGTTCGAGGACCGGGCTGACCTGGTACTTCAACTCGGTCATCCGGAAGAGCATGTTCAGAAAGTTTCCCGTGAAGCTCAGGTCGTTGTCAGGTTGGTTGTACGGGCGCCCGATGCTGTGGCGAAAGGCGTATGCGGCGATCGTCGGCACCTTGGCAATGAGTCGATGGAGCTGTTTTTTCCGCGACTGTTCGTCGAAGATCTTCTTGGCGTCGGGATAGAAGGTCGAAAACGCTCCAACAGTGCTCAAGAAGACGCCCATCGGGTGCGCGTCGTACTGGAAGCCCTCCATCAACTTCTTGATGTTCTCGTGGAGCATCGTGTGGAGGGTGATTGACGCGATCCATTCCTTGAGCTGGACGTCTGTCGGCAACTCGCCAAACAAGATCAGATACGCCGTTTCCAGGTACGTGGACCGTTCCGCCAACTGCTCGATCGGATAGCCGCGGTACTCCAGGATGCCCTTATCGCCATCGATGTAGGTGATCCGACTGCGACAGGCGGCCGTGTTCATGAACGCCGGGTCGTAGGTTGCGAGCCCTTGGTCCTCCTGGTCGGCCTTGATCTGGCGCAGGTCGGTCGCGCGGATGGACCCGTCCTTGATGGGGACTTCGTATTGCTTACCGGTGCGGTTGTCGGTGATTGTGAGCGTATCGGCCATAAGCGCAGAAGAACAGCAGCTGGAAAAGGGAACAGTTACTCGGGGTCGGCGTCACCGTCGTCAGATTCGGACGGGACAGGATCGCTCGCGACCCGATAGCGCCCCTCAGCCCAGCGTGCCAGGTCCTCGTCGCGGCATCGCTCGCTGCAGAATGGTTGCCACCGCTCGTCCGCAGCTCGCACACGACACAGGACGCACAGTCGAGCCTCGCCCATCCGAATCATTCTATCAAGGCTCAAGGCTCAGGGCTCACGGCTCAAGGCTCAGGGCTCACGACTCAAGGCTCAGGGCTCACGACTCAAGGCTCAAAAACGTAGGAAACGAGCCGAACGTGGGCCTGAGAAGCTAAGGCCTACGCCTTGAGCCTTGAGCCCTGAGCCCTGAGCCCTGAGCCCTGAGCCCTGAGCCTTGAGCCTTGAGCCTTGAGCCTTGTTATTCCTGAGACGTCGGCGTCTGGTGATGCCGAATGTCGAGCGCCGAGACCATGAAGATCACGTCTTCGGCGACGTTGGTGGCGTGGTCTCCGATTCGCTCGAGGTGTCTGGAAATCAAGATCAGGTCAAGCGCCGGCTCGACGACCGCCGGGTTCTGCAGCATGTAGGTCAACAGCTCTCGGAAGACCTGGGTTCTCAACCCGTCCAGCCGGTCGTCTTCACTCAGTACGTGGTGGGCCAGTGCCATATCGCGCTTTACAAAACAGTCCAGCGCGTCGCGTAGCATCGACTGCGCGATTTCCGCCATCTTCGGAATGTCGATCAATTGTTTGACCGGTGGATGCATCGCGTACCGCTTGGCGGCTTGGGCGATGTTGACCGCCAGGTCGCCCACGCGCTCCAGGTCTGTGTTGATCTTGACGGCCGAGACGATCGCCCGCAGGTCGGTCGCCATCGGTTGGTACAGCGCCAGGAGCCGGAAGCATCGGTTGTCGATCTCGATGTGCAGCTGGTTGATCGGCTCATCGCCGCCGGCCACCTTCTCGATGAGTGCCGTGTCTCGCGAGACGAGACCCTGGATCGACGCCCGGACGCTCTCTTCCGCCAGGCCACCCATTTCGAGCAAACGGGCCTGCAGCGCCTCGAGTTCTTCCTGAAAGTGAGGTACGACGCGGTCCACTATCCGAATCTCCCTGTCACGTAATCTTCCGTCAGTTGTTCGACCGGCGCCGTAAAGATTTTCTCGGTACGATCGTATTCCACCAGGCGCCCCAGCCAGAAGAACGCTGTGCGGTCGGACACACGCGCGGCTTGCTGCATGTTGTGGGTGACGATCACGATGGTGTAGGTGTTCTTCAGGTCGTAAATCAGTTCTTCGATGCGTTGCGTGGCGATGGGATCGAGCGCGGACGCCGGTTCGTCCATGAGCAGGATGTCGGGCCGGACCGCCAGGGCTCTGGCGATGCAGAGCCGTTGCTGTTGACCACCAGAGAGCTCGAGCGCGGACTCGTGCAGGCGGTCCTTGACTTCTGCCCACAGCGCCGCCTGCGCGAGACTTTCCTCAACTCGACCGGCGAGCTCGGCGCTACTGCCTGCCATGCCATTGATCCGAAGCCCGTACGCGACGTTCTCGAAAATCGACTTCGGAAACGGATTCGACTTCTGGAAGACCATCCCGACCCGGCGTCTGAGCTGTACTACGTCGACACCGGGAGCATAAATGTCAGCACCGTCGATGCGAATCTTCCCCTCGACCCGCGTGCCCGGAATAATGTCGTTCATTCGGTTGAGCGTCCGCAGAAATGTGCTCTTTCCACACCCTGATGGTCCGATGAACGCCGTGACGACATGCGGGGTGATTCTGATGGAGATGTCCTGCAATGCGCGAGTCTCGCCGTAGAAGAAATTCATCCCCTCCGCTTCGATCTTGACCTCGAGCGATGGCGGGTGAGCGGTGTGCTCGCTGCGAGTGCCGAATGCAAGCGGCGAAATGGGACGAAGGGGCGAGGTCATCGCAGCCCCTTCTTCTGAAAGCGGTCCCGCAGCCAGATAGCTGCCGCATTCATAGTCAACAGCAGCGCCAGCAGCACGAGAATTCCCGCCGCGGCGTTGGCCCGAAACTCCACTTGCGGCCGCGATACCCAGTTGAAGATCTGAATCGGAAGCACAGTGAAGGCAGACCAGATGCTGTCGGGCGCGAAGGGCACGTATGTGAGCGCGCCGATGGTGATGAGTGGCGCGGTTTCTCCCACCGAGCGAGACAAGGCAAGGATGAGCCCTGTCAAGATGCCCGGAGCCGCGACGGGAAGCACCTGGTGCCAGATAGTTTGCAACTTCGTCGCGCCCAGCGCATACGAGCCCTCGCGAAGCGAGCCAGGGACGGCCCTCAGCGCCTCGCGCGTTGACAGGATGACGACCGGCAGCGCCAGAAGCGCGAGCGTGGATGCGCCTGCGAGCACGCTGCGACCCATTTCGAGCGCGCGCACGAACAGGCCCAGCCCCAACAGCCCGTAGATGATCGATGGCACCGCCGCGAGGTTGGTGATGTTGAGCTCGATCATTCTCGCGAGAAAGTTCCGGCCGCCGTACTCCTCGAGATAGATGGCTGCCGCAACGCCAACGGGGACGGCGAGGAACGCCGTGACGACCATGACGAAGACGCTGCCGGTGAGCGCGTGCCAGATTCCAGCGTTCTCTGGGACGCCGGGACGGGAAGCCGGTGAGGAAGTCGTAAGAAAGCCTTCCGGCGCCGTCCTTCCACACATCGGCGACTCAGCGCTCCCAGGGCTGCCAGTGCGAGGACGAGGACCAGGAGGGACACAGCCTGGAAGAGCGTATCGGCGCGCCGGCGCCAGACGGCGCTTCGCGGAACGAGCCCTCCCTCAGGAGGCATCGCGACAGGATCGCTCACGAGTATTCCTCGCGGAATCGCGCTCGGAGCCAGGCGCTGACGAGATTCAACGAAAACGTGCCGAGGAACAGCAACATGCCTACGGCGAAGATCGTGCGGTACTCCAGCGTGCCTTGAGGCGTGTCACCAAGACTGACCTGAACGATGTAGGCGGTCATGGTCTCGATGGGTACCTGGGGATTCAGCGTCAGACGGGGCTGCTGGCCGGCGGCGATGGCGACGATCATCGTTTCACCGATCGCGCGCGACACGGCGAGGATGAACGCGGCGGTGATTCCCGAAAAGGCGGCCGGCACGACCACCCGCAGACTGGTCTGCATCTTCGTCGCGCCAAGCGCGTAGGACCCTTCGCGCAAGCCCATCGGCACCGCTCGCATCGCGTCTTCGGACAGCGATGATACCAGCGGCAAGATCATGATGCCCATCACGATGCCTGGGCCGAGCGCGTTAAATCCGGAAAGCCCGGGGATGAAACGCTGCAGGAGGGGCGTGACGAACAGGAGCGCGAAGTAGCCATAGACGACGGTGGGCACGCCCGCGAGAAGCTCGAGGATCGGTTTGACTACCCGACGCACACGGCCGTCCGCATACTCGCTCAGGTAGATCGAGCTGAGAAGGCCCATGGGCAGCGCGACGAGCATCGCAATCGTAGAGACGAGCGCGGTTCCGGCGACGAGTGGGAGCACACCGAACCGGGGTGTGGCAAAGAGCGGGGTCCATTCGGTGCCGAACAGAAAGTCGAGAACGGGCACTTCGCGGAGGAATGCCAGCGTCTCCACGGCCAGAACGACGATGATCCCGACCGTGGTGCCGACGGAGAGGAGGGCGCACAGAAAGAGCCCTCGTTCGATGAGGAACTCGAACCGCTTCATCGCTCCTTGGTGAGCAGCGCCTCGAGCGTCATGCCGACTTGAGAACCGCCAGATCCGAACGCCGTTCCAAGCTTGCGATCCGCGAAATGCTTGGTGGCGAGCTGGTAAATCTCCGGGGTCAGCTCGACGTAGCCGACCTCGCGCATCAAGGGGGCCGACTTCAGGTACGCGTCAACAAACTGTTGAACCTCTGGCCTGTCCGCTGCTTTCCGGGCAATGTAGATGAAGAGCGGACGTGAGAGTGGCTCGTACGTGCCGTTGCGGACGGTCTCGGCGGTTGGGAAGATCGGACCGTCGCCGTTCTCCTTCTTCCCGTCGTTCACCGGCACGAGCTTCAACGTCGACTTGTTCTGCTCCACATAGGCGAGGGGCAGGAAACCGAGCGCGAGCTCATCGCCGCCAACGCCCTGGACGAGCACGTTGTCGTCTTCGCTCGATGTGAAATCACCGCGGCTGGCCCCCTCTTTTCCGACGGTCGCCTCGGTAAAGTAGTCGTACGTGCCCGAGTCCACGCCGGCGCCGAACAAGTGGATCTCCCGATCGGGCCACGACGCCCGAACTTGATTCCATCGCGTCACCTTGCCCTGCGCGTCGGGGGACCACAGCTTCTTGAGTTCCTCGACGGTGATGTCTTTGGCCCACGCATTCTTCGGGTTGACCACAATCGCCAGGCCGTCATACGCCACCGGCAACTCGACGTACTCCACGCCCGCCTTCTGACACGCCTCGATCTCCGCGGGGCGAATCGGTCTCGAGGCATCGCTGATGTCGGTCTCGGCGCGGCAGAATTTCTGAAAGCCGCCGCCGGTGCCAGAGATGCCCACCGTAACTCGCACGTTCTTGTTGGTCTTCTGGAATTCCTCTGCGACCGCCTCGCTGATAGGGAAGACGGTACTGGAGCCATCGACTTTGACCATCACGGGTTGTGCCGCGGCGTCTGCGGGTTGCCCCTGATTGCCACCGCCGCCACAGGCGCTCACGAGGCCCGCCGCGAGCACGACACCGATGTAACGGGCGGAAGACTGAATCATGCGGTCCACGTTATCGGACGCGAATTTCACAGTGATTTCTGCCGTGTTAAATCCGTGTAACGGCACGGATGGGTACTGGGTGCGAAGCCCACTACCGACGGATGGGTGCGAGGGTTGCGACGGTGCGACGCGTGCGACCCTGCGAGGTTGCAACGCTGCGAGCCAAGCGCTCGCACCAGCTCTTAGCGGGACTTGCGCTTAGCGGTCTTGGGGCGAGCCTGCTTCTGGCGCTTACGGCCTCTGGTGCCCGTCGACTCCGGCGTGATTACTTCGAGCCGGATTTCCTTCCGGATGACCCCCTCGAGGGGCTTCAAATGTTGGCTGGCGGCAAAGAACTCCAGCTCGGCGTCACCCTGGGTATGGACTCGCAGTCGCATATGGTCGCCCTTGTCGAGGAGCTCGAGTCTCGAGATGGACTGGGCATGACTGCGGTCGAGGCTCTCCCCGAGACGCACCATCGACGACAGAATCCGAACGGCGCGGCGGAGCTCGACAGGGAGCTCCGCGAACTCTTCGTGCGACTTCTTCGGCGTGCCCCGGCGGTGATATCGCGCGACGAGGCCCATCACCTCGATCTCATCTGGATGGAAGCCGCGAAGGTCGCCGTTCTTGATCAGGTAATACGAGTGCCTGTGATGGCGCTCGAAGCTGATGAGTCCGCCGATGTCGTGCAACAGCGCCGCATATTCCAGCCACTCGCGCTCGCGATCCGTGAGCCCGTGAATGACGCTCGTTTGGTCGAAAATCGCGAGAGCGAGCCGCGCCACCTGTTGCGAGTGCGCCGCGTAGTAGTTGCAGCGTTCGGCGAGTTCGAGCGCGCTCCGCCGACGCACATCGGGAATCTGATCGGCCTGGGCGATATGCTCCTGATTCCGCCGGATGTAGTCGAGCACCAGCCCTTCTCGCAGCGCAAGATCGCACAGCGTCAGCTCCTCGGCGCCGAGCCTTCGCAGCACCGAGTCGAGCAGCACCGCGCCGGCGACAACCAGGTCGGCTCGGCGCGGATCCAGGCCGGGGATCGTGAGTCGCTGCTCGAGAGGCAGGCTGACAACCTCTTTGCGAACGCGCCTGATCTGTTTGGACGACACACGAAGGTTGCGGAACTCTGACGGCGTGGTGCCTTTCACGGCGGTTGCGGCCACCGCGCCCAGGCTCAGAATCGTACCGGAGGTCCCGATGACGCGGTCGTAGCCGTGCGACGCGATCTCAGAGCAGTACGGCTCGATTTCGCTCATGATGTGCTTCGTGAGCTTGCGTTCGTCGCGATTCGAGAGCGGATCGGAATTCACGAACCGTTCGGTCAGGCGAATGACGCCGATCTTGAAGCTCTTGGCCAGCGCCACCGACGCGGCGTCACCGACCGTGATCTCGACGCTTCCCCCGCCAACATCGATGACGACGGCGCGCGCCGAGCCGACGTCCACTCCATAGGTCGCGGCCAGGTGAATCAAACGCGCCTCTTCAGCGCCGGTGATCACGCGCGGTCGAATGCCGATCTCGCGCTCGATGCGAGTCAGGAATTCGCCGCCGTTGCTCGCCTCGCGCGCCGCACTCGTCGCGACCGCGACGATTTCGTCCACCGCACGCGATTCGGCTAGTCGCTTGAACGTAGAGAGGGCCCGAAGGGCGGCGGTCATCGCTTTAGCGGTGAGAGCCTTTCCGCCGAGGCCGCCGCTGCCGAGCCGCACCATCGCCTTCTCGCGGTCGATCACTTCAAACGACAGGTCCTCCCGCACACGGACCACGATCATGTGGATCGAGTTCGTTCCGATATCGATGGCTGCGATGCGCATGACGGATTCATTAGAGCATGGGGGAAGGGGGAAGGGCGAAGGGGGAAGCGGGAAGGGGGGAATATCGGAGGGCGAGTAAGATTCATTGCACTTGCCCCACGCCTCAGTTGCCGTCATCGTCAATCCGATCTCAGGGACCGGCAACCGTCCTGAAGCTACGCGGCGGCGCGTGGAGCAGGCCGCCGCACTCGTGGTGTCACGGGTGCCCAGTGCCGAGGTGTTTGTGACGGAGCGGCAGGGCCACGCGAGAGATCTCACTCACGCGGCGCTCGGGCGCGGTGCGTCTGTCGTCGTCGCCTGGGGCGGAGACGGGACGATCAACGAGGTCGCCTCGGCGCTCGCGTTCCGGGATGCGTCGTTGGCCATCGTCCCTAGTGGGTCCGGAAACGGTCTGGCTAGAGAGCTGGGGATTCCCTTCGACGCTGGCGCGGCGCTGGATGTGGCTTTCGGGACACGCGAGCGGACGATGGATGCCGGCGAGTTGGACGGCCGGCTGTTCTTCAACATCGCCGGTTGTGGACTGGATGCCCGGATCGCCCGTCGGTTCGCTGAGCTCAACGGCGCCCGTCGAGGCGTCGCACGGTATTTTGAAATCACAGCGCGTGAGCTGACCGGCTTCGAGCCCGACGAGTACACGATCGTCACCGATGGTGTGGCTCGTCGCGTGCGACCGCTGATCGTGGCGTTCGCCAACGCGCGTCAGTACGGCAACGGCGCCATGATCGCGCCATCCGCTCGGATAGACGATGGGCAACTGGACATGGTGGTCGTGGGGCACCGCGCTCCTTGGAAGGTGCTGCTACAGGTGCCGCGTCTCTTTCTCGGCCAGATTGGCCGCGTCTCTGATGTCACCACGACCCGTGCGACCGAGGTGGAGCTGATCTCATGGCAGCCGATTCTCTGTCACGTGGACGGCGAGCCGCTCCTCGGCGGCGGGTCGGTGAAGGTGCGTGTCCGGCCACACGCGCTGAAGGTGCGATGCTGAGGAAGGGCTGAAACGCCACTTGGCAAGTGAAGTATCGTTTGCCCATGAAAAACGCAGTCAACCGACGTGACGCACTCAAGCGGTTCGCCGGCTGCGGTGCAGGTGTCGCCGCCGCACTCGCCGCAGCCCCGAGCCCCCTCGAGGCCGCCCAGACGGTGACACGCCGCGGCTTGCCCCGACTCAAGATCACCGACGTGAAGACGATCTTGACGCAGGTCGGGACGACCTACATGACAAATGTCAAGGTGCACACGAGCGAGCCGGGGCTCTACGGCGTGGGCTGCGGAGGACACTCCGAACGCCAGCTGATCGTGGCGACGACCATCGAGCAGTTTCTGAAGCCGGCGGTGGTCGGCCGCTACGTTGATGAAATCGAGGACATTTGGCAAATGGCGTGGCAGGCACCCTATTGGCGCGCCAGCGTCGACGCCAGCAATGCCATGAGCGCTATCGACGGTGCGCTCTGGGACATCATGGGCAAGCGGGCGGGCATGCCCGTCTACAACCTCCTCGGGGGTAAGTTGCGTCCCGCTCTTCCGATGTTTGCGGGCGTGAACGGTCGGGATTTCAAAGAGCTCGAAGAGAATGCGCGCAACGCCATCGGCGTGGGGTACAAGCACCTTCGCGTCGGCGCAGTCGGCGGGGACGGCAGCGGTGACGGCCCCGGGCAGGGCGCGAGCGGTGGCGGTGGTGGACGCGGCCCTGGAATGGGCGGGGTGGGATCACCACGCTTCGGCGAGCGAGGGCCCATCTATCCGCAGCGCGGCCCCGGCTACGTGTACACGAACAATCTGATCGCGTCCCTCGATCACTTACGCAAGACCATCGGCTTCGGCGTAGACATGTGCTGCGAAGTGGACTTCCGTCTTGCTCCCGGCGAAGCACTCGTCCTCGCCAAGGCCATCGAGCCGTTTCGCCCGTTCTGGCTCGAGGAGCCGTTTGGTATTGAGGATGTCGGTTGGTATCAGACGCTGCGCGCCCAGTGCAGCGTGCCGATCGCCTTCGGAGAGTTGATCACCAACCAAAGCGAATGGCTGCCACTCGTGGCCAATCGCTGGATCGACTTCATGCGCATGCATATCTCCGCGTGCGGCGGCCTCAACATGGCGCGCAAGGTCGCGCACTGCTGCGAGTTCTTCGGTGTCCGCACCGCCTGGCATGGTCCGGGCAACGTGTCGCCCGTCGGACAGGCGGTCAACATGCACATCGACTTCGCGGTCCCCAACTTCGGTTGCGGAGAAGGCGGCCCCTTCTCAGCTCAATTGCAGGAACTCTTCCCAGGTTGCCCAGAGAGAAAAAATGGCATGACCTACTCAAACGATCTGCCAGGGCTGGGAATCGATATCGACGAGAAAGTGGCGGCGAAGTATGCCCCGTCGACGCCGGGCACCGACCGCGGCGTGCGTTGCTTCGACGGATCACCGTGTCGGCCGTAAGTGAACCGAGCCGCACGAGTCGGCGGTGGGCAGCAGGTGATCGCGATGGATCCGGCTGCCTGATGTGCACCGTCTGCCGTTCGGGGTAAACGGCTGCTGGGGTCTGGTAGTATCCGGGGCGATGATCACACTTGACGAAACCTGGAGGCCCGCAGCCGGCCTGCAGGTGGCTCAGCGCTGGCTTCCAGCGCTTCTTCTGCTGTTTGTCGGGTCTGGCTGCGCGGCCCTTATCTACGAAGTCGTTTGGTTTCAGCTCCTCCAACTGTCAATCGGATCGTCGGCGGTCTCCCTGGGTGTCCTGCTCGGCATCTTCATGGGCGGGATGTGTCTTGGCAGCCTCCTGCTGCCGAAATACATCGATCCGCGCCGGCACCCGCTGTCGGTTTATGCGGTGCTCGAGCTCGGCATTGGCCTTTGCGGTGTTCTGGTGTTGTTCGTGGTGCCGATGATCGGCGGTTTGTACACCTCGTGGGCGGGTACAGGTCCCACGAGCCTGGTGCTTCGAGCGGTCGTTGCCGGAATTTGCCTGTTGCCGCCGACGTTGCTCATGGGCGCAACTCTTCCGGCCATCGCTCGCTGGGTCGAGACAACGCCTCGAGGCGTGTCGTGGCTCGGTTTTTTCTACGGTGGCAACCTGGCTGGCGCGGTGATCGGGAGTCTGCTCGCGGGGTATTACCTGCTGCGGCTCTACGACATGCCGACCGCCACCATGGCTGCGGTTGCGCTCAACATCGCCGTTGCCGTCGTGGCGCTGGTCATTGCGCGGCTTGCGCCTCACACGGCCATCACGGAGACCGAGGGTACGGAACGGGCTGCACTTGCCACATCGGCGGACGCGCGGCTGGTGTACGTCGCGATCGGGCTGTCTGGGCTGACAGCCCTCGGTTCTGAGGTGATCTGGACGCGTGTCTTGTCGTTGCTGTTCGGAGCCACGACCTATACGTTCTCTCTCATCCTGGCCGTCTTCCTCGTGGGCCTCGGCATCGGGAGCAGCCTTGGATCCGCGCTGGCGCGCGGCGCGGCCAATCCACGTGCAGCGCTCGGCTGGTGCCAGGTCGGTTTGTGCGTCGCGCTCGCGTGGGCGGCTTATGCGACGAACGCCTCGCTCCCGTTCTGGCCCATCAACCCGTCCATTTCAACGTCGCTGAGTTTCACGTTCCAGCTCGACCTCGTGCGGGCGATCTGGGTGATGTTGCCAGGTGCGATTCTCTGGGGCGCGAGCTTTCCATTGGCTCTCGCCTCGGTTGCCGCGCGCGGCCAGGATTCAGCCCGGCTCGTTGGCGGTGTGTATGCGGCAAACACCGTGGGCGCGATTGTGGGCGCGCTGGTCACGAGCCTGATCCTCGTGGGCACCGTTGGCAGCCAGATCGCCCAGCAAGTGCTGATCGGAGTCGCGGCGCTGTCGGGACTGCTGATGCTGGGCGGGGCTCCCGAAGGGGAGAAGAGCTCCATGCGCTCCACAGCTCCGGTGCTCATTCGCGTCGTGGTCGTCGCGATTGCCGCCGGGCTTCTCGCACGAGCTGTCCCTCCGCTTCCTGGAATCCTCGTGGCCTATGGGCGGTACGCGGCAACGTGGGTCGGACAGAACGAGATCATCTACGTCGGCGAGGGTGTCACGGCGTCGGTCGCGGTATCGCGTACGCCCTCTGGCACGTTGAACTACCACAACGCTGGAAAGGTGCAGGCATCGAGCGAGCCGCAGGACATGAAACTGCAGCGCATGCTCGGACATATCACCACGCTCGTGCCGAAGACGCCGACGAAGGTTCTGGTGATCGGCTGCGGAGCCGGTGTGACGGCCGGAGCCGTGTCGATCGATCCGCTGGTGACGGATCAAACGATTGCCGAGATCGAACCTCTGGTTCCGCGTGTTGTGTCCACATATTTCGCCGAACACAACTTCAACGTGGTGCGGAATCCAAAGGTCACCGTCCACCTGGATGACGCGCGGCACTACTTGCTGACGACTGGCGAGAAGTTCGATGCGGTGACGTCGGATCCGCTCGATCCGTGGGTCAAGGGTGCCGCGACGCTCTACACGCGCGAGTTTTTCAACGTCGTGAAGTCACACCTCAACCCGGGCGGCGTGGTGACGCTGTTCGTGCAGCTCTACGAGAGCAACGAGGCCGCGGTGAAGAGCGAGATTGCGACCTTTCTCGAAGCGTTCCCGAACGGCGCCGTATTCGCGAACACAGTGAACGGCCAGGGATACGATCTTGTGCTCTTCGGACAGCTCGAGCCGCGCAAGATAGACGTCGATGCCGTGGAAGCGCGGCTGCGCGCGCCGGAGAATTCAGCGATTGCGCAATCGCTGCGTGAGATCGGCATCTACTCGGCGGTCGATCTGTTTGGCACCTACGCCGGACGCAGCGCCGACATGAAGGCGTGGCTCGCGGACGCTGTCGTCAATACGGACCGCAATCTCCGGCTCCAGTATCTTGCGGGCCTGGGCCTGAACCTCTATCAGAGCGATGCCATTTACAAGGCGATGATTCGCGAGAGCCGGTATCCCGAGGATCTGTTCGAAGGATCGCCGGAGACGCTGAAGGCTCTTCGCTCGAAGATCGACGCAGGGCTCGGAGGAGGCCCATCGATATAGCTCCATATGCCCTCGATTCGAACGGCATGACAGTGATCGGATGGGAGGGTCCCGCGGTCATGAGATCGCCGTGGACATTCGAGGCTTTGACTGGATCGATGTCGCCACGCGAGTTCTGTTCGATCTGCTGGGGCCGGATTCCCCTGTACATCCGACGAAGATCGCGTGAGTTCTACCAGAATCTGATCACCCGCGAAGAGGTCGACAGCTACTTGACCGCAGACGGAGCGTTCGCCCGCCCGAAGACAATCTTCATGCGCGGGAACGGCCTGGACGGCAGAGACGAGCTGCCGAAGACCTTGGGTGATGTAAGGGATGGTCTGCGGCGTGGACTGTCGCTGCAGATAAGGAAACTGCAGGACGTACTCGATCCTTCAGTGTCGGTGTTGTCTCTCGCTCGAAATATGGAGCTCGCGCTCGGCCGTCCCCTCGTGTCGCTGGGCTGCTACATCTCACCCGCGGGCGGCGCGGGCCTGGGTCCCCACCACGACGAGACTGAGGTCTTCACTCTCCAGGTAGCGGGCCGGAAGCGGTGGCGTCTGTTTCGTCAGATTCCCGCGCCGGACCCTGATATCCCCGACGACATCCCCGATCCGAGCACGCTTGGCCCGCCAGCGCACGATCTCCTGCTCGAGGCCGGCGATGCCTTGTATCATCCCCGTGGCTGGATTCATGACGTAGTGACTGAGGACGTCGAGTCGTTCTCAGTCGTAATCGTGTTTCAGCCCGGACCTTCGGCTCGCGATTGAGTCATCCACGCCGTGGGGTCCCCTCGCCTCCTGCACAGGGGTCCTCTGTGCGTCGGCGCCCTCCCTTCACCTTGTCCATTTCCTTAGGGTCGGCGTCGAGATCCTTGATGTTCTTTGCGGGCTCATCCCCGTGCGACGAATCGCCGGGCTGTCGAGGGGCTTCGCGCTTGTCCGTCATCGTTCGTCTCCTTGCTGCTTGTGAGGCCGCTATACTCGCCGGGTGAGCGATGAAGAGTCAAGCTAGGAACAACCCGAAATCAACTTCGAGTGCAGTTCTTGCCGAGGCACTAGCGAACATCGACGACCGACCAACGGAATCCGGCCTGGCACTCGTCGATGAGCTGGTCGCCCGTCTCGGTGAGGCCGACGACACGTCGTTAGCCAGCTGGCTGGTTGAGCTCGCGGGCCCGGACGCCGACCGGCGAGCGGCGCTTGCTGATCTGATAGGTCACGCAGCACGTCGGCTTGCGCCGGAAGACCAGCCACCTGGGGCAGGACCGGCGGCCATCGCGTGGGGGGCGCTCGTGTCGGCGGCAGACGATCTCTACGGCAGTGGCGCGCAAGCGCTTGGTCGCCTTCCTTTTCTCAGCGACAGCCTACTTGGCCTTCTGGTGGAAGAGTCGCGCCTTCAGCGGCCAGCCTCACCTGGGACCGGTCGCCGGACGATTGGCCCTGCTGGCGACGTGCTGGCAGCCTTGGCCGTGAGCCGCCAACTGCGCTCGACTGTGGCGGATGCGCTCGAGTGCGCGGTGGTTCCAACTTATGACGCCGTCTACGGATACGACCCCCCTCAGTCGTGTGTTCGCACCCACATCGATGCGCGCAGCTACGAGTTCGTGGTCCACCTGCTTGTCGAACAGATATCGCCGCGAGGTGGCATTCCGGAATCAGTTCTCGTTGTTCACCTTCCGGGCGACCGCGTGCCGAGCCGGTTCCGCCTCCAGCCAGGCGAGGCGATTGTGCTTCGCGGCCGCGGCACGATCCATTCCTGGGAGGCGCTTGGCGAGGATGAGTGCAGGACTCTTCTCGCTATCGGCTTCTCGCGCGCGGATTGAGGGGCCGTACCCTCGTTCGGGCCGTCACATTGATGTTGCTCGACCGGCACACCCTCGACACGTGTCCGGCGTAGCGTCATTCCATGTCGGAAGATCTCGCCGGGGGCACTGGGTGCCGTTGTTCTCCTGACCATCGCATGTGCGGCCGACCGGGCACCGTCTGACCCGGTCGTCGTCGACGGCTCGAGCACCACATTTCCGTTGTCCGAAGCAGTGGCGCACGAGTTCATGAAAGACCATCCCGCGTCACCAGTGACCATTGCGTTCTCGGGCACCGGAGCCGGCTTTGTAAAGTTCTGCCGCGGTCAGCTCGACATTGCGGACGCATCTCGCCCGATCACCGCCGACGAGGTCAAGACGTGCGACGCCAACAACGTGATGTTCGTGGAGCTACCGGTTGCCCACGACGCCATTACAGTCATCGTCAACGCGAAGAATGCATGGGCATCGTCGATCTCGGTCGCCGAGCTGCGAGCCCTGTGGGAGCCCAAGGCCGAGGGACGGATCACCAAGTGGAGTCAGATTCGCAAAGACTGGCCCGACCGCGACATCAGACTGTTCGGACCGGGTTTGGAGTCTGGAACGTTCGATTACTTCACCGGAGCGGTCAACGGTGGCGCGGGTGCGAGCCGGAAAGACTACACAGCGAGCGCTGACGACACGGTGATCGTAAAAGGAGTGGCGTCGGACGAGGGAGCACTTGGCTACGTCGGCTACGGTTACTACGACCGCGCCAAAGCCTCTCTCAAGGCGCTTGCCATCGATGACCTCGACGACAGCGTGGGACAAGGAGCTGTCCCGCCGTCGCCGGCCAGCGTCGGTCGCGGCGTGTATCGTCCGCTGTCCCGTCCCTTGTTCATTTACCTGAATCTTCGGCGTGCCGAACGCCCGGAGGTCATGGCATTTGCAAAGAGCTACCTTCGCCATGCAGGCGAGCTGGCCCCGCAGGCAGGCACGGTTCCATTGATGGCCAACGTGTATCAACTGGCCCAGCAACGGCTCGCCAAGATGGTCACCGGCACGATGTATCAGCGCGGGAATGCCGCCGAGCTAGGCGTTGAGTACCTGCTCACGCAGTAGTCTCCGACTCGCTATTTCAGTCGTCGTCCGACAATGAACATCTGGAGGAGGCAGTGCGCGAACGCCATACGCGCCTGTCTTTGGATCGCCGCCTCCGTCTTGTGCGCACCTCTGGCGTTCGCGCAATCCACGCAGATTCGCATCATGCCGCCGCAGCAGGCCGAGTTTGCCCTCGGTCAACGATTCGATCTGAGGGTTGAGGCAACAGGGTCGGTGGCCGGTTCGGCACCGCGAGGCTTGCGCGTGTTCCTTGACGACCAGGACATCACGTCACACAACATCCTGGAGGAGGGCGTTGACCGTGAGCGGGGCGCCGGTGGGACAGGCGCGCACGACCGTGACCTCGACGCCGTTGGCCGTGCACCTCGTCATACGACCAACTTCATGGTTCGCGACGTGAACTTTTCCGAGCCCGGGCGTCACACAATCCGAGCACGTACTTCAGACGGGGCGACCGCATCGGCGGAGGTGGTTGCCCATCGGTGGCAATCGCCATCGACAACAGCGTCCCGTGTGCGAAACGTCATCCTGTTGCTGGGCGACGGGATGGGTCTGGCTCATCGCACTGCAGCCCGGCTGGTCTCGCGAGGCGTTCAGAACGGAAAGGCGGTCGGTCGTCTCGCCATGGACACGATGGAGGCGACTGGACTCGTCATGACCTCATCTCTGAACTCGGTCATCACCGACTCGGCTCCAGGAATGTCCGCGTACGTGACAGGCAACAAAGGTGCGAACAATCAGGTCGGTGTGTATCCCGATAACACGGATGATCCTTTCGACAACCCAAGGGTCGAGTATCTCGGTGAGATGTTTCGTCGGGTCCGTGGGGAAGGGTTCCATATTGGAATCGTGACGACCGCGGATGTCACCGACGCGACACCGGCTGGGAATGCGGCGCATGCGTCGGATCGTTATGCGAGCGCCGGGATTGCCTCACGACTGTTTGATGAGCGGCATGAGAATGGGCTGGCCGTGCTCATGGGCGGCGGGCGTCGACACTTTCTGCCGAAGGAGCATGCGGGCGGGCGCAGCGACGGACGCAACCTGGTCGAAGAATATCAGGGAGCTGGTTACCGATACATCACGACCGCAACAGAACTTCGAACCGGACTTCCGTTACCACCGCCGAACTCGCTGCTGGGCCTTTTTCATCCCGGTCACATGGCGGTCGCATTCGACAAGATTGGTGCAGGGCGGTACAGCGATGAGCTGGCACTCGCTAAGAACTCTGGTCTTCGCGATCAGCCGATGCTCGACGACATGGCACGAGCGGCTCTCCGCACTCTTGCCGCCTATTCTCCCCAGGGGTTCTATCTCCTCGTCGAAGGGGCCTCCATCGACAAACAGGCCCATGCGGTGGACTCGGAGCGCGCGATCTGGGACGTGATCGAGTTCGACCGAGCCGTCGCCGTTGCGCTGGAATTCGCGCGCTCGACCAACGAGGACGTCGATCCGACGAACGATACGGTAGTGATTGCCACGTCAGACCACGAAAGCGGCGGCTTCGCTGTGATTGGCGTTGGAAACGAGCGCTATCAGCCCGCGAAGCTTGGGCGTGCCGTGCGCGATTACGCGGCCGTGTTCAGGTTTCTGCCGGAACAGCTCTTGGCGTTCACGCCGAACTATGAGGTCGATCCGCAGGGTTTTCCGCTCGACCCGGATCCCTCGCGCAAGCTTCTTGTTGGCTGGGCTGCTGCGCCTGACCACTACGAGAACTGGATCTCCAATCGAATTGCCAAGGACGGTGCCGTTACATCGACGTCAGGCACTGTGGACGGTCGGCCTGTTGCTGTGGCGAACCCCGCTCGAGATGGAACCGCTGACCCAAGCGATAACCGAGATGTCTCGGGCCGCCCGATTGGGGGTTTCCTTGTTCAGGGCACGATTGAGAACGGCGCCGAGCCCTGCCGTCCGCACGACGCGTGTGGCGGGGATGTCGCTGCTGTACCGCACACCATCGGAGGTCACACGGCATCCGACGTCCCGCTCTCGGCCAGTGGTCCAGGGGCGATTCGCTTCAGCGGAACCTATGAAAACACCGACGTCTTCTTCAAGATCGTTCGGGCCATGGGCGGTCTGGCGAACGTCGAACTTCCTCTGCCAACGCGCTAGCTCTCCCCCCTGACCCCCGGCGCCCGCCTGAATGGCGCCGGGGGTCTTCCCTTCAGAAGGAATACCGCAGCGAGAACTGGATCGTCCGTGGGCCGGCCTGATCGACGGTTTGCGTCTGAGTGATCCGGCCGAAGGCGCTCGATGTGATGTTCATGTTGCCGGGGACGTCCAGGTTTTCCAGGTTGAACAGGTTCGAGAACGCCATTTCGAAACGGAGCCGAGAGGTCCCGGTCGTAACGAAGGACTTGCCGATCATCATCGAGAACACCCGGGTGCCGGGTCCGACGAGAGTACCGACGCCCGCGTTGCCGAAGCGGCCGATGTTATTTGCAGGACGTGCGAAGGCGTTTCGATCGAAGTAGGCGTCTGGAGTCGCGTTGTCGAGGTTGCCGTCCCCCACCTGGTCGGGACGCTGCGTGGCGGTGAACCCACGGACGGTCGTGCCGGTGCCCGAAGGGTCCCCATTGCTGAACGAAGGCGTCAGGAACGGTCCCGATTGGAACAACGTGACCCCAGTAACATCCCACCCACCGATGAGAATGTCGGCGCCGCGGCCGATGCTGTTCGCGAGGCGCCGGCCCCGGCCGAACGGCAGTTCGTACAGGAACGTGCTGACGAAACGGTGTCTGCGTGTGAAGGCAACGTTGCCGTAGTCGGCGTCGCCGCGGAAGAAGTCCAGCGTTGTGGCGCCGTTCTCGGCGGCGAAGGACGAGGGCACCGCACCGGCGGCATCCGACAGATGGCGTGCCAGCGTGTACGAGGCGTTTGCGGTCAGGCCGCCGGACAGCCGCTTGTTGACCTCGACGCCCAACGCATCGTACCGCGACCGTGGGTCGTTCGCACGCGTCGTCACGACATTCCAGTCGGTAAACGGGCGCGTGTTCTTGACGGCATCGTAGCCGAGGGTGTTCGACGGGACTTGGTTGAGGTCGGGACTCCAGATGAGGTCCTCCGTATTGGATCCCACGTAGCTCACGCGCACGCCAGTTTGCCAGCCGAGATCCTGCTCGACCGTTATGTTCCATTGCACGGTGCGTGGATCGCGCATGTCGATCTGGTTTGCGCGGCGGAAGTCCAACGTGCCCGGCGGAACCGGACCGTCCGCCGACGCGGCCGACGAGATGTTGGGGAAGACAAACGGATCCGTCAGGCTGTTCGCGAATCCGACGGCCGCCGCGGTAACCGTCGCCACCATCGAGTAGTTCACAGATCCCAGCAGCGGAACCGTGTAAAGTCCCAGCCCCCCGCGGACGACCGTGCGTCCGGATTCCGATGGGCGCCACGCAATGCCAAGCCGCGGGCTGAAGTTGTTCTTGTCGGTGCGCCGGAGCGTCGTGGGTAAGCCCGCGTCGGCAGCGGTGACGAACGGTGTGTTCGGCACTGACTTGCGGACGAAATCCGGGACGAGCGCCAACCCTTCTGCATCCGAGACGATGACGCGGCCGCCTGGATAGCTCTCGTCGAAGTTCCCGAGCTGATTACTCCGGTCCTTCATCGGCGGTCGCAAGTCGTAGCGCAGACCCAGATCGATTGTGACTCCACGCGTCGGTCGCCAGGCATCCTGCACAAAGAACGCGTAGTTTGTGGAGAACGGGTTCACGTCTGGAGCCGGCAGGATGTAGCCGGTTGTGCGCGGGAGGCCCAGCAGGAAGTCGGCGAAGGCGTTGCCGCTGAAGCTGCCGTCGAATACGTACCGTCCCAGCTCCTCGCCATCAAAGAACGAGATCTGATCACGGTACTCGACGTATTGGATGTCGGCCCCGGCCTTGAAGGTGTGCCGTCCCGAGAGCCACGTGACCGTGTCGCTTCCCTGCACGACGCGCGAGAGGATGTCAAAAGGCTTCACGCCACCTGTCGAGATGAACGAACCATCGCCGAACTCAATGTGAGGAAACCCGCCCGTGCCCGGAGGGCCAGGCAGTCCGACCAGGCCTGCGCTCTTGACCAGATCGGCCCCGCCCGCCGCATTCGTGTAGCCGTCTTTCTCTACCGTATTCGACCAGCCGCCGCGAACCTCATTGATGAGAGAGCCTCTGATCCAGCTGTGCGCGCCAGCGACCTGCCGCACCTCAATCCGCTTGATATGGTCGCCCTGCGTGGTGTTCCAGTCGCTGCCGCTCGGGCTCAGGTCGTCCACGTTTTTCCACGTCAGCCGAGCGAACACTCTGTGCGCGGGAGCAGGGGTGAGGTCCACGCGGCCGTCGAAGCCATCGACCGTATAGTCGCCGGGTGCATTGACGATGAAGTTGGGCGCACCGATCGCGGCGCCAGTGGCCTGATTCTGGCGCGCGTAGAACGAGTCGAGCAAACGGGCCGACACCGGATTGATGGGAATACGGTTGCCTGCATACGACAGTCCCGTAAATGGGTTCCGAATCGACCCCGTCACGCTCGAGAGATCACCGCCACGCCACGCATCGGGCGGGACTACCTGGCTCAATGTCACCTCGTTCGGACGTCGTGCGCCTTCGTAGGTGCCGAAGAAGAACGCGCGGTTTTTCAGGAGTGGCCCGCCGCCGGAAACGCCGAAGCTGTTCGCGTTGATGTCGGGCTTGATTGGGTTCCCGCTCGAGTCCTTGGGTGTGAAGCGCGAGGTCGCGGCGAGGGCGCTGTTCTGGTTGAACCAAAAGCCCGTGCCGTGCATTTGATTCGAGCCGCTTCTGGTAGTGGTCGTGAGGTCGGTCACCTGCATGAACTCCGCGCTATTGCCAGCGGTCGTCACCTTGAACTCCCCGATCGATTCAACAGAAGGAAAGAGCTCGCGGGATGGCCCGCCGTACCGCACACGTTGGGTCGAGATGCCGTCCACGGAGAATGACGTCATGAACGGCAACGCACCTGCCAGAGAGATCTGACCGGTTCGGTCCTGTTGCACACCCTGCGCGAGAGTCGCGACGACGATGGGGCTGGTGTTGTTGGTGGCTCTGAAATTCAACGCCAACTTGCTGATGTCCTGACCTGACATCGAGCTGTCGATCGTTGGCCGCTCAGTCTCGATCACCGACCTCACGGCAGTCACCTGCACCCGCTCCGTTGAGCCGGCGATCTGCATCTGCACGTCAGCCCGCACGATCTGCCGAGCCAGCAGCTCGATGGCGCGCGCCGCGTCGGCGAAACTGTCCAGGCGCGCGATCAAGCGGTACAGGCCGGCGTCGAGGTTGGCCACCTGGAACGCGCCGAGTTCATTGGTTACAACAGCTCGTTCGGCGCCTGTCGCTGTGCTCGTGACGGTGACCGTGACTCCTGGTAGTACCGCTCCGGAGGGATCGGTGACGGTGCCGGTCAACGTCGCCGACGTGGACTGCGCAACGGCAGGTCTCGGCTGAAGGGTAATACACATGACGAACAGCAAAACGAGGAACGCTGAAGTCTTGATCGTGTGTCTGTGCGGCATCGCATCTCCTCTGTGAAATCGCGGAGATCGTAGCCACCCTTCATCACCGCTCAGTGTCAGGAGCGTGTCGCGTGAGTAACTGCGCCCGTTTCCAAAGCTGAGTGCAGCAAAGGTTGTGAAGCCGTCACCTGATCGTCACGGCCCTTACGTAGACTCCCACTGCGCAGGTGCGCAAACGTTGGGAGGAGTGTCGATGAAGCGATGTCTTGCGATCGTCGTGTGTGGCGTGCTGTCAGCGTGGGGGGCCGGAGTCCTCAGCGCAGATCAACAAGGAGCCGATGCGGCCGACAATGTCGTCCTCATCACACTCGACGGAGCGAGGACCGAGGAGATATTCGGCGGGCTAGACCTTGACGTGTTGAAGAGCACGCTGAAAGAGGGCCAGAAGTTCGAAGACAATTCGACATATCTGCGGTTTTGGGCGTCGTCACCGGAGAAACGCCGCCACAAGTTGTTGCCCTTTTTCTGGACGCTAATGTCAGAGCACGGCTCGATTGCCGGCAACCTTCGGCGTGGGAGCCCGGTCGCGCTCGGCAACGGCCACTGGTTCTCCTATCCAGGTTACGCAGAGATTCTGCTCGGTGAACCACACGACGCGGACATCAAGAGCAACGATGCTCTGCGCAACCCCTACCCGACGGTGCTCGAAACGGTGCGCGAACGATTGCAATTGCCGCGTGACAAGGTCGCCACCTTCGCGGGGTGGCGAGTGTTCAACGAGATCGTCGAGCACACTGAAGGGGCTACGTTCGTCAACGCCGGCGTGGAGTCACTCGACGGAGCCCGAGGCGACATTCGCCTGATCAACTCGCTGCAGGGCGAGGCTGGGACTCCCTGGGAGGGGACGCGATTCGACGCCTTCACCTTCCGCCTCGCCATGGCCCATCTGGCCTCAGCCCGACCGCGAGTGCTCTACCTCGCCTTCACTGAAACCGACGACTGGGCGCACGACGGGCGCTACGACAAAGTACTCGAGGCCTATGCGCGAACCGACATGTACTTGCAAGAGCTGTGGACCTGGCTTCAGAGCCAGCCCGACTATCGGGGTCGAACGCATCTGCTCATCTCGACAGACCACGGCCGCGGCCGTACGTCCCAGACTTGGCGAGATCACGGAGCGCATATCGAGGGGTCGAACGCCGTCTGGATCGGGTTCGTCTCGCCGCGCATGATGCAGCGCGGGGAATGGCGCAACGCGCCTCCATTGTCAACGAGTCAAATCGCCGCAACCCTGGCCTCGTGGATAGGCGTCGATTGGAACATGGATCACCCGAGCGCCGGCCGGCCGATTCGGTAAGCGAGACGAGAACGATACTTGGCTCCGATGGGTTGAGCCTACAAGAGAAACACGCTTGCTAGCCCCAAGAAGAGGAAAAACCCCATTGCGTCGGTGACGAACGTGAGCAGGACGCTCGATCCGTATGCCGGATCGCGGCCTGCCCCATGGAGTGCGAATGGGATGGCGACACCCGCGAGCGCCGCCACTACAAGATTGAGCACCACCGCACCACCCATCACGGCGCCGAGAGCAACGTTCGAGTAAAGCCCGATCGCGACCACACCAACGAGTAAACCCCACACCGACCCATTCAGAAGGCTAACGATGAGCTCCTTGGTCAGCAGACGCCGGGCTCCTGAGGGCTGGACTTGATCGACCGCCAAGGCTCGAATCATCAACGCCATCGTTTGGTTCCCCGTGTTCCCGCCGATGCTCGCCACGATGGGCATCAGTGTTGCCAGCGCCGCCAAGTTTCGGATCGCGCCCTCGAACTGACCGATCACGCGGGAGGCGATGAATGCCGTGACGAGGTTGATGGCCAGCCACGGCCAGCGGTTACGGGCACTGTCCCACGGTGCGGCAAACAAGTCCTCATCGCGGCTCAGACCGGCTTGCGCGAGCAGCCGGAGGTCCGACTCGGTGCGGGCAAAGTCCATCACAGTCTCTACCGTCAGCCGGCCCACGAGCTTGCCACGGTCGTCAACTACCGGCGCCGACACGAGATCGTACCGCTCAAATGCGCTCACGGCTTGACTGACGTTGGCGTCTGGACTGAAACTCGTCGCCTCAGGCATCACGGCTGCCAACACCGGAACGGCCGGATCCCGTAGCAGCAGCGTTGGTAACGGGATAACCCCTCGAAGGATATTCCTGGCATCGACAACGAAGACGCGGTCCGTTTGAGGAGGCATCTCGCCGCGTTGCCGGAGGTCCACCAGTACCTGCTGAATCGTGAAGGTCTCCGGCACGGCGACCCACTCCCGGGTCATGTGGTGACCAACGCGGTCTTCCCCATACTGGATCGCGTCTTCAAAAGCCTCTCGCTGGCCGGACTCGAGTCCACGCGACACTTCGTCCAACACATCCCTTGAAACCGAGTCCGAGACATACCCCAGATCATCGGGATCCAGCGTCATTAGGAGCTGCACGAGCGCCGTGCGCGAGGTGGCTTCCACCAGCCAGCTGCGAACGGCGGCTGAGACCTCCACGAACACTTGCCCGGCCTGCTCCGGGCGAAGCTGCTCCCACACCACAATCCTGTCATCCGGAGGCAGCGCCTCGAGGATGTAGGCGACGTCCGCACCATGCATAAGGCCGACGCGTTTGTGCACCTCCACCAAATTTTGACGATGCTGAAGACCCTCGAGCAGGTCGCGCTTCGGTCCTTCCTGCCGGTGGATGAGGGTTTCGAGAACGCGGTGCCGCTGAAGCAGGCGCGTGATGTCACCGAGGCTCGCTTGGAGACGTGGATCGGATCGGATGGTATTCACGGCGGCATCCTACTCGAAGGCTAGAGAGCCATTCGTCGACTTCCCAAATCTTCACATCGCCTTTATCTTCTCGACACATACGCGACATATGCGTTACAACGCTGCAACATGCGGGTGCGCCATGGGCAGGCGGTCGGAGTGCTCCTCTCGTTAGGAATAGGAGCTGGAGGCGTCGCCGGCATGAGAGGGGGTGCCGCAGCAGCGGCCGAGGAGGGCTACTCGAAGCCCACTGCGATTCTCGAGGTGCGCCTTTCAGTACCCCCCACACTTCCCGATAGGGTCCGCACAACACTGGCCAACGAGGTCACGGCGATCTGGCAAAGGCAGGCTGTGTCGATCAAATGGACGACTGGTGCTGCAGACGCCCAAGAGTCAGGTCGTCCCTTTCGTCTTCTCGTCGTCCCTGGAAGAGGGACTGGTGCGAGCCTTGATGAGAAAGCAGCGACGGTCGGTGAGTTGTTACGTTCGCCCGACGGTCACCCCGTGGCGTTTGCTTCCCTAGACGTTGCAGAACGGATCGTCCGGGAAGCCCAAGGTTCCGGCCCTTCACCGCCCGATGCCTTGTCCTACTATCGGTTAGGGCTCGTGCTCGGAAGAGCTGCGGCGCACGAGATTGGGCACTTCCTTCTCGATACGCACACCCATGCCCGGCGAGGGCTGATGCGCGCGCGCTTTGAACCCGTGGAATTCGTGGACACCCGCTCCGGAACGTTCGTGCTTGATCAAGATGCCGGCGCCTGGCTCGAAGGTCGGCTCCGACAGGGAATCCCACTGGGACGCACGCATGTGTCTCTTGCAGAGTCTGCGACCCTCGATGATTTCGACGCGCGTGAAAGCTTTGCTTACGGCCGATAGGTCACGCGACGCCCGCCATTCTGTCTGACACGTAGGTCATTCGGATTTGACGGGTGCCCTCGCCAGCGAAATCTGACTACACCACGGTTCCAGATGTGATGATTCCGCCCTTCGGGACGACGATGATCCCGTCGCGAATGTAGTAGCCGACTCCATCCGCGTGCGTCACTCCCTTGTCGTTGGTCAGGACCGCGCCGTCGCCGATGCGTGCGTTCTTGTCCACGATCACTCGTCTCAGCACTACGCCCCTTCCGATCCCGAGCGCCGGCGCGTTTGGCGGAGGGACATCCTCGTAGTCGTCGGCACCGAGGAGCACTGAGTGCTCGATGTGTGCGTCGCCCTGGACGTGCGTGCGCAGGCCAATCACCGAATCCTCTATCCGACACCGTTCCAGATAGCAGCCATCGGCGACGGTCGAATCGCGTACCTGACAGTCGGTCAGCCGTGATCCGGGCAGGTGTCGCAGATGCGTGTAGATCGGCCTTGCCTGGTCCCAGTATTGAAACGGCGGGTTGGGGCGTCCGAGCATCACGTTCGCCTCGTAGAACGATTGAATCGTCCCCACGTCGGCCCAGTACCCACGATGCAGAAACGCCCGCACTGTGTATTTGGCCAAGGCGTTCGGAATCAGCTCTCGGCCGAAGTCATGCCCGGGCTCACGTTCGAGCATGTCGAGCAGGACCTGGCGCGAGAAGACGTAGATCCCCATCGAGGCCATGAACGGCTGCTCGTCCGCGTGGGTCGCAAACGTCGAATTGGTCGGAATGCTTCGGTCGATCTCGTCGAGTCGTCCCGGGCTGGGTTTCTCATCGAAGGTGACGATTGCGCCCTGGTTGTCGAAGCGAAAGATGCCCATCTGTGTCGCCGTCTCGCGATCGACCGGGTGCGCAGCAATGGTGATGTCTGCGCGTTGCGCTTTGTGTGCGTCGACGAGCGCGCGGTAGTCCATACGGTAGAGGTGGTCACCGGCGAGGATCAGGTAGTAGCTGGCGTCGTGTTGAGTCAGGTGTCGCGCGGCCTGTCGCACGGCGTCGGCCGTTCCCTGAAACCAGTGCGGATTGTCGGGCGTTTGCTCGGCCGCCAGGATCTCGACGAACCCGTCGGAAAAGATGTCCAGACGATACGTGTTCGAGATATGGCGGTTGAGGGACGCGGAGTTGAACTGGGTCAGCACGAAGATGCGCCGGATATCAGCGTGTAAGCAGCCGCTGGCCGGGATGTCGATGAGTCTGTATTTCCCCCCAATCGGCACCGCCGGCTTGGAACGCGTGGCCGTCAATGGAAACAGACGGGTGCCTTGCCCTCCGCCAAGAATGATCGCGAGCGTATCGGTGGTCATGTGTGTGAGTGCTCTCAGGGGATCGGGGATCGGGGATCGGGGATCGGGGATCGGGGATCAGGGATCAGGGATCGGTCGCGCTCCTCCGGATCCCCGATCCCCGATCCCCGATCCCAGATCCCAGATCCCAGATCCCAGATCCCAGTCATACAATACGCCGCATGATCAGAAAGCTCAGCATCCTCGTTGCCTTCGGCGCCGCCTTCCTATTCGCCTCGTCCAGCGGCGTGTGGCTCGAGGCGCAGGCGCCTGACGCCGGTCGGGCAGCGGCCTGCGAAAAGCTGACTTCCACGTCGCTTCCTAAAGTCACGGTAACGTCTGCGGCATTTGTGGTCGCCGGCGCGATGCCGGCCCCGCCCGCGCGCGGCGGCGGAGCAGGTGTGGCAGGCGCCGGCAATCCGTTCGCAGATCTTCCCGCGATTTGTCGCGTGGCGGCGACGCTTCGTCCGAGCAGCGATTCCGACATCAAGATGGAGCTCTGGATGCCGGCTACGTGGAACGGCAAGCTTCGCGGCACGGGCAACGGCGGTCTGGGCGGAGGCGCCGGCGCGAATGCGAACGCGCTCGCCGCCGGCGTACGGCGAGGCTACGCGACGGCCGGCCACAACACGGGTCACGAGGGAGACTCGAGTTACGCGCTCGAACATCCAGAGAAGATAAAGGACTTTGGTTACCGTGCGACGCACGAAATGACGACGACCGCAAAGGCGCTCATCCGAGCCTTTTACGGTAGCGCGCCGAAAGCCTCCTACATGGCCGAAGGGGGAGGCGGGACGATCGCCGCGCTGAGCTCCGCGCAGAGGTACCCCGAGGACTACGACACGGTCGCGGTCACCGGCATGTCGTCGTATTTGACTCGTCACACGTTTGGTCAGATGTGGGTATGGCAGGCGACACATGCCGACGAGGCAAGCTTCATCCCGTCAGACAAATACCCCGTCCTTAACAAGGCCGCCCTCGAGGCGTGCGACGGGAGCGATGGCCTGAAAGACGGAATCATCGGCGACCCGGAAAGCTGCAAATTCGACCCCGGCGTGACTCAATGTAAGGAGGCTTCTGGCCTAACGTGCTTGACGGGGCCGCAGGTCGTTGCCGCGCGCAAGATTTACCAGGGGCCTCGCAATCCACGCACGGGCGCCGAAATCTACTCGCCGCTGTATCCGGGCAGTGAGCTCGGATGGGGCCAGCTCGCCGGCGGCGCACAGCCGCTTGGCATTCCTGTGGAGTTCTTCAAGTACTACGTGTTCCGAGATGCCAATTGGGACTATCGCGCGCGGCCGCTGAACTTCGACCGCGACGTCGAGCTTTCGGATCGACCAGAGATCCAGCCCGTCAATGCGGTCGACCCCGACCTGCGGAAGTTTTTTGCGCGCGGCGGAAAGCTGCTGCTGGTGGATGGCTGGTCAGATACGGCAGTGCCGCCGAAAGTGGCGATCAACTATTACAACCGGGTGGTCGCAGCAGTTGGCGAGCGAGTGGCACGAGACTCGATGCGGTTCTTCATGGTGCCGGGTATGGGGCACGGTCCCGGGACAGGTGGCGCCGAGAACTTCAACTTCGACGCGCTCGCTCTCGTGGAGCATTGGAAAGAAGCCGGCCGCGCTCCCGACCAGCTCATCGTCTCGCACTTCAAGGACGGCAAAGAAGTTGGCAGACGCCTCGTGTGCCAATACCCACGGATCGCGATGTACAAAGGCACGGGCAATCCTGAAGACGCTGCGAGTTTTGAGTGCAAGGGGAGATAGAGCGGGGCTCAGGGCTCAGGGCTCAGGGCTCAGGGCTCAGGGCTTAGGGCTTAGGGCTTAGGGAACCGGGAACAGAATCCTGAGCCTTGGGCCCTTAGTCCTGAGCCCGTGTCTATCCCACAAACCGATAGCCGAGGCCGACGACGGTCTCGATCTGTTGCCCCGCGGTCCGGAGCTTGCTGCGCAATCGCCCGACGTGCACGTCTACCGAGCGCGTTTCGACGAGACGGTCATAGCCCCACACACGCTCCAGCAAGCGGTCGCGGGAGAGCACGCGGTTCCGGTTCTCGACGAGATACCTGAGCAGCTCGAACTCGCGGCGCGTGAGCCGCACCGGGGCGTCGTCGACGCTCACAGACACCGCATCGAAATCGGCGTGCAGGTGTTCGCCCTTGTAGACCATCTGGTCCTTCCCCGGTGCCTGTTCCGGTCGCCCGCGGCGCAGCACGGCGCGGACTCGCGCGGCCAGCTCGCGCATGCTGAAGGGCTTGGTGATGTAATCGTCGGCGCCGACATCGAGGCCGACGACGCGATCGCTCTCGCTCGTGCGTGCCGTGAGCATGATGATCGGCACGTGTGAGGTGTGCGGCCGTTGACGCAGGATGCGGCACACCTCGATCCCGCTGAGAACGGGGAGGTTGAGGTCAAGAATGATGACGTCTGGCGCGCTGTCTGACACGGCCCTCAGCGCCGCATCCCCAGAGCCTACGACATCGACCTGCAGGTCGCCCCCTTTTTCGAGGCCATGCTTGATGAGTCCAGCAATGTCTTGTTCGTCGTCCACTACCAATACACGGGTTCCCACGTCTCCACGGTAGACGATGTGAATGTCCGGCTCGTAACAAGGACGTTAAATGTCGGTTACATCAACGCAGGATCCGAGCCGTCAGAATTGACCGTAGGATGAAATGACATGCACTCCTCCGGCTCCGATAAAGCTCCAGTAGTTCCAGGTCGTCTTGATTACCACGAGCAGGTCACCACCTGTTCGAGATGCGGCAAGGCGGCCGCCCGGTCGCTTCACCCGCGCACGCTTCGAGGGCTCCAGCTGCACGAATGCCTGTCGTGCGGCCGGGTCTGGACTTCGATTCTCGCCTCGGCGTTCGACGTTCCAGCGGCTTAGACGAGATACGGCGCAACGCACAAAGCCCAAGGCTCAATGAATGAGCCCTGGGCCTTATTTGTCGAGTCGACTACGCCTTGCTGGGCGTGCGGGTTTAGAAGAGATAGCGGATTGAGACCTGTGTCTGGCGCGCGGTGCCGAGGCCGACGGTCCGGTTCAGTGGACCGAGCATGTACCCGAACGTACCAGCGACCGTGTCGTTGAACGGTTGTCCGACCGTACCAGCCGGAAGGTTAGCCGCGGGATTCTCGTAGTTGAGGCGGTTCGTGATGTTGAATACTTCGACCCTAAGCTGAATACCTTGGTTTTGATCGAATCGCAGGTCCTTGCTCAGCGTGAGATCCAGCTGCCAGAAACTGGGGCCGCGAAGGAAATTGCGTGGCAAGTTCCCGAAGGTTCCCGGCAGGGGAGCCGCGAAGGCCGCGGGGTTCAACCAGCGCACACCCTGCTTCAGGTAGGGGTCCACGCCCGGAACGAGATCAGGGCGCTGCGTGCCGCGCGTGTTGCCGCCGGGCACATTGGTCACGGTTGCGCCACCGACAGTTACCGTGTCGGGCCGGTTGATGACGACGTTGATGGGCACGCCACTACGGGCGTTCACGATGCCTCCGACGCGCCAGCCGCCTGCCACAGGCCCGTCGAAAGGCAGCATATAGATGAGGGACCCGTTGAACGTATGTGGGATGTCGCTCAGGTTCGAACCGAACTCGGTGTCGTAGTCGAATGTATTAGACGCTGTCGCGGCCTCATTCGACCCTTGCGTTGTGCCCTTGTTCCGCGAGAACTGATACTGCAGCCCCCCCGTCAGACCCGACTGGAACCGGCGCGTGGCACTAATCTGCAGCGCGTCATAGTTCGCCCTGCCGCAGCCCTGAACCGAATTGCCATTGATGACCAGGCCATCGAGGCACCCTGACGTTTTGTAGTCGACCTGACCCACGGCCGGGAACGGCCGTACGCGGGTCGAATTGTCGAAAGTGTTCGCGACGCCGCGGAGGAACATGTCGCGACCTCTGCTGCCTGTATAGCCGACCGTGAGGTTGAGGGCGCCTGGAAGCTCCTGCGACACGCTGGCGCCATACTGCATGTTGTACTCGTCCGGGCGATCGTGCGTGTAGCCGCGGATCGAAAGCAGATTGCGGTAAGTGGCCGGATCGACGGGATAGGCGAGTGTCGGAATGTCGGTGGACTGGACGCGGCGACGCTCGATGAAGTTCTCGATCGGCTGAATACGATCCTCGAATTGGCCAGGCCCATAGAACAGGCCATATCCGCCGCGAATCACTGTCTTGTCGGTCAACTGATACGCAGCGGAGAGCCGAGGCGAAAAGTTGTTCTTGTCCGGGTTGTAGAAATTGTCGGGATCGGTACCGAAGTCGTTCTCTTCGATGAAGAACGGTTTCGCCCTCTGGTCCTTTTCCTTGACGACGGAATAGAAGTCGTACCTTACACCGATTTCAAGTGTGAGCCGGCTGTTTGCCCGCCAGGTATCCTGAGCGAAACCAATCGCGTAGTACTGCTGTGGCGTGAAGGTCGGCGAATCGAGCGCCACCGCCACCGTCGCCGGACGATTATCGATGAACTCGTTGATCCCGTTGTAGGTGATCTCGGTGCTACCGAGGAACTGGAACTGCGATTCAATGTTCCTGTACTCGCCGCCGAACTTGAGCGTATGAGCGCCGATCGTGCTGGTTAGGTTGTCGCTTATCGAGATCGAGCGCGGATTGTAGAGCTGGCCGTTGGTCGAGGCATTGCTGGTTGCGCGGACCAGGAGGCCGCTTCGTGCAACACCGGTCGTGCCACGCGCGTCGACAGACTGCGACGTAACAGTGCCTGAGAGGGAAACCTGCGTCGGGTCGTATCCTGCTGGGCCGAACGCCACGGCGTCGTATTTGGGTCTGTTGAAACCTAACTTCACTTCGTTGATCAGGTTGGTGCCGTAGATCGACTGATGGTTGAACACGAGGTTCACGGGCGTCTGCGTGGCGTGCACGCGCCGTGGGGTCACCGTGCGATCCGGAGTATCGACATCGCCGTCGCTGTAGAGGAGTCGTCCGTAGAGCAACTGGCTGTTGCTGAACCGATGGTCCGCTCGGAACGATACGCTGTGCTCGGTCTGCTTGGCTTGTGTGTCCAGCGTGGCCAGGGCGAGCAGCGGATTCGACGTTGCGACAGTGCCGCGAGGAAAACCTGCGAGCAGTGGCGCGACCGCCTGGGTGCGCGCGGCTGACTGTCCGGCTCCGGAACCGACCGGCTCTCCGGCTGTAATGCGGCGGATGGCTTCATCGCTCGGCACAGCCTCGGTGAAGCTGAGTCCTGTTGTCTGCTTCAGGCCCTCGTAGCTGACAAAGAAAAACGACTTGTTTGACACAATCCGCCCGCCGAGCGAACCGCCAAACTGGTTCAGCTCGAGCGGCTGCTTCCTGTCGTCATACTTGCTGGCGGAGTCCAGTCCGTCGTTACGGAAATATTCGAACACCGAGCCGGTGAACCGATTCCCTCCGCTCTTGCTCACGACGGTAATATTGCCGCCGGCCCCGAGGCCGCTCTCCGCAGGCGCGAGGCCCGAGTTGACGCGGAACTCCGCGACCGACTCCATCGAGGTCTGCAGACGGAACTGGGAGCCCGTGGCGTTGAGATAGCCTGGGCTGGCGTCCCACACATATGTGCCGTCCACGCCGTCGTAGTTTAGGTAGTTCTGCTGGTTCGATTTGCCGTTGAACCGGACGCTGGACCATCCGCCGTTGCCATCGCTCGTGGCGCCAGTCGCCAGCGTCATGAGGTTGGCGAAGTTCCGGCCGTTCACCGGCAAGAACTTAATCTCGTCCGGCGACACGTTAACCCCGATCCGCGCGGACGTCGTGTCGATCACTGACGCGGCCGCCACCACTGTCACCTGTTCGGTGAGACCGGCGATCTGGAGAGACATGTCCACCTTTTCAACCGCGGCCACTCCGATCGTCACGTCACGCGCTTGCTCCTGAAAACCGGCGAGTTCCGTGGTGACGACATAGCTACCGGGCGCAAGGTTGGTCACCACATAGGTTCCATCTGCTTCCGTTACGGCCGTACGAATAGCCCCATTCTGTTTGGACGTCACGTTCACGGTGACTCCAGGCAGTGCCGCCCCGCTCTGATCAAGCACCCTGCCGACGATGCGTGCCTCGATCTGCTGCGCGGATGCGGGGTTCGAGGCGATGAAAACGCCACCCGCCAGAGCGACTAGCGCCGCCACCAACACGCGAGATACCTTCATGAACTCCTCCGATTCAAGAGCCGGGGTCAAGGGGACCGGCAAGTACGTCCCATGGCCGGGCCACGCCAGACCAGGGGGAACGACGATTCACGGTATCGGGGAGATGTGATGGGGCTACGACGGACGTGTTACACGGACGTTAAATCGTCCGAAACGGCAGGGTGATGGTGAATACGGCTCCGCCGTTGGGGTGGTTGCTCGCGGTTGCATGGCCCCCGTGCAGCTCAACCAAGTGCTTCACGATGGCTAGGCCAAGCCCAGTGCCGCCAGGGCGCGCACGGGACTGATCGACCCGGTAGAAGCGCTCGAACACCCGGCCCAAGTCCTGGGCGGGGATGCCGGGGCCCGTGTCGGAGACGGTGATGACGAACGCACCCTCTTGACGCGAGGTCGCTAACCGAATCGCAGCTTCCTCGGGCGAGTAGTTCGCGGCGTTCTCGACGAGGTTGCGCACGACATCGTGGAGCTTCACCGGATCCGCGTTGACAACGCGAGCCTCAGCGGGGACGTCGATGATCGCACGCTGTCGCTTGGCTTCGATAAGCGGGGTGAGGTCGGCGACGACGGTCCCGAAAAGCTGGCGGACGTCGCACGCCACGACCTCGAGCGCTTCCTGTCGCGCGTCCAGTCGAGCCAGGCGAAGCAGGTCCGTGACCAGCCGCTCCATTCGCGCGCTGTGGCGCGCGATGATTTCGAGGAAGCCCCTGGCTTGTTCGTGACCGGGCGGCTCGTCGAGGAGGGCTTCGACATATCCGCGGATCGCCGTCAGCGGCGTGCGGAGCTCGTGGGAGACATTGGCAACGAAGTCTTGCCGGATCCGATCGGCGCGCCGGAGGTCCGTGATGTCGTGCAGCACGAGCACCGCACCGCCGTCGCGGGACGTGACGCGCGCTGCGCGCGAGATAAACGTGCGCGCCGGATCACGCGCGAGCGCCAACTCTCGGCTATCGGTTTCTTCGCCTCTGAGCGTCGTACCAAGCTGCGCCGCGATCTCGGGATGTCGGATGACTTCGATGTACGGGCGACCAGCCGCCGACGCGTCCACATGTAGCATCTCCTGAGCCGCGCGGTTCACGAGCTGCACGCGCCCGTACCGGTCGATGACGAGGACGCCCTCGACCATCCCCGACAGGATCGCTTCCATGAGCGCGCGGTCGCGCGAGAGATCCTCGATGCGACGTCCGAGTTCCTGCACGGCGGAGTCGAGCGCACGGGCCACCGTGCCGAGCTCGTCCGATCCGTAGTCCAGCGTCGGGCGCGAGACGTCGCCCGATGCATAGCGGTGAGCGACTGCAGAGATCGCGCGCACCCGACGCATCTGCGGTGCAGAGACACCCCACGACACGATCACAGCAATCAGGATCCCTGCAACCAGCGCGATCGCGGCTGACTCTCCAACGGCCGAAGGCGCCAGAGCGCCGCCGTCAGGTCCAGTCTGCCACGTAAGCAGTGTCGCAAGCGTCAGCAACGACAGTGTCGCGACGACGACCGACCCCGCGAACACCGTTGCGCGAAGTCCGGATCTCATCTGCTGCGGAGTGATGCGATGACGCTAGTGCTCGTCAACGAGCTTGTACCCGAACTGTTTCACGGTAACGAGCGCCGTCACGAGCACCGGCAGTTTTTCGCGCAGCCGCCGAACGTGCACGTCAACGGTACGCGTGCCGCCCGTATAGCGATAACCCCATACGTCACCAAGCAACAAGTCACGTGACAAGACGCGTCCGCGATGCTGCAGCAGATACTGTAGGAGCATGAATTCCTTTGCGGTCAACTTGACCTCGCGCTCGTCGTTGGAGACGATGTGCCTTGAGAGATCCATCACGAGCGGACCAAAACGGAGCGTTCCCTCGTCATGATCGCTGCGGCGCGTGCGACGGATGAGGGCGCGCGCGCGTGCTACCAGCTCGTTGGGACTGAAGGGTTTCGACACGTAGTCGTCCGCGCCAATCTCGAGCCCGACAATGCGGTCCGTTTCTTCAGCTTTTGCGGTGACCATGATGATTGGGATGGCCGCGGTCTTGCGATCCGACCGGAGCGCGCGACAGACATCGAGACCAGTCATGCCCGGCAACATGATGTCGAGAATCAGGAGATCCACACTCTTATGACGAACATAGGCCAGCGCGTCCGCGCCGGACAGGACAAGGTGGGCCGTCCATCCGGCTTTCTGCAGATAGTGCGTGATCAGCTCGCCGATGTCCCGGTCGTCTTCGGCCACGAGAACATGCACGACGCACAATGCTACGGGTTCCTGGCCTCACGACCAAATGGTGACAGGCGATGACGCCATGTGAGCTGTATCTCGTGCGTCATGCCGTGGCTGCTGAGCGAGGGACGCAATGGCCCGACGATACCAAGCGACCGCTGACCGAGTTCGGCATCAGTCGTTTCAAGGAGGCCGTCGCCGGACTCAAGTGGCTTGACGTTTCCATCGATGAAATCTTCACCAGTCCGCTGCTTCGAGCGACGCAAACCGCGAATTTACTCGCCGCCGGTGTCGACGGTAAACCGAGTGTCAAAACGTTGGACGTGCTCGCACCGGGTCATTCGGCTGCGGCCGTGATGGCGCAGCTCGCGAAGGTCGCCAAGCGACGCCGGCTGGCGCTGGTCGGCCATGAGCCCGATCTTGGAGAGCTCGCGGCTCACATGCTTCGTTCTGATCGTGCCCTGCCATTCAAGAAAGGTGGCGTCTGTCGTATCGATCTTGACGGATTCACAGCCAAATCAGCCGGATCGCTGGTTTGGTTCATTACCCCAAAGATGCTTCGGAAGCTCGGAAGCTGAGCAGCGCCCGGATCGGTAAGAATGTTTACATCGTGTTTACAGCAGTTCACTCACGCTCGAAGGTATAGATCAATCCCTATGTACGCCCGTAGCTTTCGCAACGCTGATAAGACCCGACGTTTTACGATTACCGACTCCGGGGAAGCCGGATGGGAAGTCCGCGAGGAACGTGACAGCCGCGTGGTCAAGAGCGTGCGCTACACCGATTGGCATCGGGTGGAGCGCGCTCTGACGACCTTCGCGAGCGTCACCGCCATGCTGAAGATGGCCGGGTGGGTGGAGACGAACTGATTCCACGCTCGCTGGCTCGCTGATCTGCCCGGATCGGCCCACCCTCGCACGCACCTTTTCCACAAGCGTTCAGCGGCTGTGATCGCCCCGTTACATCACTACCCTACGCTGTGGTCGTATGCACGTGGGTATACCACGGCAGCGCCGAGCCCCAGCCGCACCGACTAGCGCGGCGGGGGCTCGGCTGCCACGAGGGGCGCGATTGTGACGCCAGCCCTTGATCGTCGCTCGGGTCATCGCGAGCGCGGTCGAGGGTTGAAGTTCAGCGTCATTGTTTGCGCTCACAACGAGGCGCAGTACGTGTCTGCATGCCTCCATTCCCTCTGTGCGCAGTCTCGGATCCCGGACGAAATTCTCGTCATCAACAACGCGAGCACGGATGCCACTGGCGTCGTCGCTCGTCAGTTTCCCAACGTGCGGGTCGTCGACGAACCGCGCAAGGGTCTGGTTGTTGCGCGGGAAACCGGGCGGCGCGACAGCCAGTGGCGACATCCTGGTGTATCTCGATGCCGATTGCCGCGCCCCGCTGAACTGGCTGGAGCGCGTGGAGAGGCGCTTCGCGCGAGACCCCCATCTGATCGCGCTGTCGGGGCCGTACCGTTTCTACGATTGGGATTGGTGGGGTCGACTGCTGATTCGAGCGTACGACTTCACCCTCGCTCCGGCCACACAGTTCCTCGTGAAGTACCTGCTGCGGATTGGCACGGTCTTCTACGGGGGCAACTTCGCGGTCCGCCGCGATGCCCTCACGCGCATTGGCGGATTCGACACGTCAATCGAATTCCATGGCGAAGATACCAATCTGGGTCGCAGGCTCGCCGCAATCGGCCGTGTCGCGATGTTCCATGACTGCTACCTCCACACGTCGGCGCGCCGATATGTCGCCATGGGGAAGTGGCCGGTCTTTCGGCTCTACGTGCGCAACTTCACGTCGGAAGTGTTGCGCCATCGTCCGAAAGACACCACGCACATCGATGTGAGAACCATAGTGGAAGTGGAAAAGTGGAAAAGTTGAAAAGTTGACAATATGCCTGGATACGAACCATTTCTCCTTTGCGACTTCCACGTTCACACCCAGTGGAGCGACGGCAAGCTGTCGGTCGCCGAGGTCGTCGATCTCTACGGGTCAACCGGTAAGTTCGATGTGATCGCGATCACGGATCACATCTTGATGAAGAAGGACCTGTTGGCTCGTGCCGGCCGGCTCGCCACTCTGGGCCGGCGCGCTTTCGGTGTGCGCGAGGCCGACTTTGCCGCTTATCTCGACGACATCCGCAAGGAGGGGCGGCGCGCGCTCGAGCGGTATGGGATGCTCGTGATCCCCGGAGCCGAGATCACACAGAATCGCCTGCAAGGCAAAAAGAACTCGCACATCATCGCGCTCGACATCAAGAAATACGTCAGCGCCGACCAATCGGCCGACGACATCCTGCGCGAAATTCGTCGTCAAGGTGCGCTCAGCATTGCCTGCCACCCGCACCATCGAGCGACGCGTCGTATTGAGATCAGTACTTGCTATCTCTGGGATCACCGCGACGAGCTGTCAGATCTCGTCGACGTGTGGGAGGCAGGCAACCGGGACGATCTGTTCTCGATCACCAGCCTGAAGCACTTCCCGTACGTGGCCAACAGTGACTTCCACAAGCCGAAGCACCTCTACTCGTGGAAGACGCTGGTCCGGTGCCAGAAGAACTGGCCCGATGTCAGTCGAGCCCTGCGCGCAAATGTGGACATCGCGCTCACGCTCTTCCGCAACGGCTCTTGGGCGGCTTAGATGGAACTACTGCCGACGCGACCGCGTGTCGCTCGAGGAAGAGCCGCAATTGGCGGTGAGGCTGTCAGAGAGAGCGGGACGAATGTTGCAATCTTCACCGACAACGACTTCGACAAGGTCAACGGCGTCACGACGACGCTGACGGCCGCGCTGCGGTGGGCGCCGGCCAGCCTCAGGCTACGAGTCTATACCTCGGCGACACTGCCGGTTGACGAGCCTCACTACCTCGCCCTTCGCTCGGTCGGCGTGCCGGTCCCCTTCTACCGAGACATGTGGGTTTACGCGCCGCGCCTGCTCGAATTCGTCGAGCGCGCGCGAGGGGATCGAATTGATGTCGTACACCTGACGACCCCAGGGCCGATCGGGCTCGCGGCGCTGTATGTGGCGTGGCGACTCCAAGTGCCCATCGTCGGCAGCTTTCACACGGACCTCGCAGCGTACACAGAAGTACTCACCGGGTCTCGGCATCTCGGCGCACTCATGCGCGACTACATGCGCTGGCCGTACGGTAAGTGCCAACGGGTTCTTGTGCCGTCCGAGCACACCAGGCAGTTGCTGATCGGCGCCAAAACAGACCCGCTCAAGATCGAGGTCTGGGCGCGGGGCGTCGACACATCGTTGTTCGATCCGGCCAGACGCTCCCAGGCGCTGCGAGACAGATGGCGTGTGGGCGATCGCCGCCCAGCGATCCTCTATGTCGGACGCCTTTCTGAGGAAAAAGGCGTTCGATTGTTCGCTCCGCTGCGCGATCGCCTCCACGCCATGGGCCTCGAACACCGTCTCGTGTTTGCGGGGTGCGGGCCGCTGATGTCCGAGCTGCGCACCTTGCTCCCTGATGCGGTATTCACTGGCGTCCTGTCGCGCGACGCAGTGGCTGACGTCTTCGCTTCGTCCGACCTCTTCGTGTTCCCGAGTCGCACCGACACCGCGGGAAACGTCGTGCTCGAAGCGCAGGCCAGCGAGTTGCCTGTCGTGATCTCGGGCGATGGCGGCCCTCGCGAGAGTCTCATCGCAGGGTGCGCCGGTGTCGTGTGTCACGGTGACGATCCGGACGAGTGGGCGCGTGCGATCTCCGGGATACTCACCAATCGCGCGTGCCATGTCGCGATGGGGCGCGCCGCGCGCGAATATGCCCTCGGCCGTTCGTGGGAAGCCGCGTTGCGACCGCTCTATCGCACATACAGGGACGTGAGCGCGCGTGAGACCAGCCTCGCTGGCCTCGCGGCCAGGGTTACGCAGTCTTGACTTCGTCGTTGCGGGCGGGTCATAGACGATTGTTACCGTGGCGGCATGCTCAAGAGCTGCTTCCTCGCTTTCGCCCTGACCGTAACGTTCGCGACCGCGACGTTTGCGCAGTTCGAGACTGCAGCGCTCGTCGGCACTGTCACTGACAACTCAGGCGGCGTCATCGCCGATGCCACTATCACTGTGACGAATACCGAAACGGGGCTCACGCAGACGCGCCACACCGACCAGAACGGCCATTTCGAGCTCGTCACACTGCGCATCGGCACGTACCTCGTGACGGCAGAGAGCCCTGGCTTCTCGGTCGCGCTCGCCGAGAACATTCGCTTGGCCGTGGGATCCCGCCAACGCGTCGACCTCAGCTTACAGGTTGGACAATTGACGGAACGCATCGAAGTCACGACAGCCGCCGCGAGCCTCGAGACCGACACCAGCGCGCGCTCTCAGATCATCACTGGGGAGCAGACCCGTGCATTGCCGCTCAACGGTCGTGAATATTCTTCATTGGCGCTGTTGACGACTGGTGTGCGCCTTTCCGCACTCAACACCGGCGGCTTCACGCCTCGTGAAGGGTCGTTCAATGTGAACGGTCTGCGCAGCACCTTTAACAACTTCTTGATCGACGGCGTTGACAACAACGCCTATGGGACGAGCAATCAGGGGTTTTCGAACCAAGTGATGCAGCCGCCGCCGGACGCCGTTACGGAATTCAAGGTCGTGACCAACAACATGAGCGCCGAGTACGGACGTGCGGCCGGCGCGACGATCAACGTCGCCTACGCCAGCGGGACCAACCGCCTGCGAGGGACGGCATGGGAGTTCCTACGCGATACCGCGCTCAACGCCACGGGCTTCTTCAAGCCACCCTCCGGTGAGAAGCCACCGCTCGAGCGGAACCAGTTCGGCGGGGTCATCGGCGGCCCTCTCGTGCGGAATCGAGCCTTCTTCTTCGCCGATTTCGAGGGTTTCCGTCAGACGCGAGGGCTCGCGACGCCATCGACGATCGCAACACTCGCCCAGCGCGATGGCCTGCTCACCGTGCCGGTTCGCAATCCGATCACGAATGAGACGTACGAGGCTGGAACGCCCATTCCGATGACAGCCTTTGCACGCAAGGTGCTGAGTCAGCTGCCGGCGCCGAGCAACGCTCAGACGGCAAACAATTTTGCGCTCCTGCAGCAATTCGAAAATGTCACCGATAAGTTCGGCGGCAAAGTCGATGTGACGATGACGCCGCAGGTGAATGCGTTCGGTCGCTTTGGATACCGTGACGTCGACATCCAGGATCAAGCACCGATTCCCCTTCCTTCTGGCGGCGGGGGTAACGGGCAAACCTATGTCACGAACAAGCAGTTTGCGGCTGGCCTGACATATGTCCCGACCGGCAACTCGCTCTTCGAGATGCGCTTTGGCTGGTCGAAAACCCAGGCTGGTAAGAACCCACTTTCGCTCGGATCGACATCGGCCCTGGATTCGTACGGCATCAGTGGGCTGCCGACGGACAGCCGCATCGCGGGCGGCCTGCCGACGCAGCTCATTACGGGGTACTCGGACCTGGGCCGTCAGGCGACCAACCCCCAATGGCAGTACCCGACCGTGTACAACCCGAAACTGAACTATACGCAGATCGTCGGCCGGCACTCGCTGAAGAGCGGGTACGAGTTTCAGCTCGTTCAAACCGAAGTGCAGGACGTGAACCCGCTCTATGGCCGCGATCAGTACGCAGGTCAGTTCACACGACCGGCTGGAGCTGCAGCCAACAATCTGTACAACCTCGCGGACTTTATGCTTGGTCTCCGAAGCACTTTTGCACTCAGCAACGTTCTGGTGGCGAACCTCCGGCAGAACATGCACTTCCTCTATCTGCAGGACGACATCCGCCTGAACGAACGTCTCACGTTGAACCTCGGCGCGCGCTACGAGTACGCGACGCCCTGGGTTGAGCGCGACAATGTCCTCTCCAATTTCAATCCGGACACACGGCAGATGGTCCTGGCGCAGGATGGTTCACTAGAGAACCGAGCGACGATCAAGCCAGACCGCAACAATATCGGCCCCCGGTTGGGATTTGCCTACAGCGCGACGGATCGCACGGTCGTACGCGCTGGCTATGGCGTGAGCTACGTGCACTTCCATCGCGCCGGAGGAGCCAACGTTCTTCCAATCAACGGCCCTCAAGTCATCAACGCCGTCGTCGTGCAAGGCAACCCGCTCGACCCAACGTTCCGCACGACGGAGCAGGGGTATCCCGCGGGCTTAACGGACCCGTCGCGGTTCAATCCACTGACAGCAAACGTCACGTACATGCCGCGCGACTACCACTCCAGCCAAGTGCAGAGTTGGTTCGCGTCGATCCAGCGCGAGTTAGGTACCAACATGATCGTGGATCTGGCGTACGTCGGTAACCGCGCCGACGACTTGCTGCTTTTTGCAAACTTGAATCAGGCGGCCCCCAACAATTCGGCGGGGACGATTCCCCTCCAGGCAAGGCGGCCGATTCCTGAGTTCGCCGACATCACGTATTCCTTCAACGGAGGCAAGTCGAGGTACCACGCGTTCCAGGCCAAGTTCGATTGGCGGCTGCGCGCCGGCGTCTCGCTCCTCAACTCGCTCACACTGTCTCAGACGAAAGACAACGGAGCCGGTTCGCTCGAGAACCCGAACGGCAACTTTCCGGCGCCCCAGGACTTCCGCAACATCGACGCGGACTTCGGTCTGTCCGCGTATCACCAGCCCTACAACAACACCACGAGCGTGGTTTGGAACCTTCCTTTCTCGGCACCAATCTTGAGTGGGTGGCAGGTCGCCGCGATCAATAGCATCTATTCGGGTGAGCCGGTGACGTTCATCTATACGCCGGGTACGGCATTCCAGGTGTCAGGCATCCAGCAAGACTTTCGTGGTGCCAACAACTACCGGCCCAACGTGACCGGCGACGCATACGCGCGAGAGAGCGAACGGACCGTGCAGCACTGGTTCAACCCGAACAACGTAGTGATTCCGACCGACCCTAGCCAGCCGTTCGGTAATGCCGCCCGGAACAGCGTAAGGGGACCACTGTTCTGGCAAACGGACCTCGCCCTCTCGCGGCGGATCCCGATGCCGTGGCCTTCGGGAGCCATCGAGCTTCGCGCAGAGTTCTTCAATCTCTTCAACCGCACGAACTTCCGCGCGCCAAACGGAAATCGGAGCGCGGCGGCGTTTGGCACGATTACGCAAACGTACGACGCGCGGCAGGCACAATTCGGCGTGAAGGTGATGTTCTAGGGAGGATCGCCATGACCCAGAGACCGGCTGGTCCAGAGACACCAGACTCGCTGTTTGCAGACTTGTTCGCAGACGCCTTGCGCTTGGCGCAAGCTGAGTATCTGGAGATGCCTGGACTACAGCTGACCGAGGCACAGGCGGCGCGCTTGTGGTGCTTCGATTCTGAACTGTGCAGCGCTGTACCTAGCGGCTCTGGTCGAGCGAAGGTTTCTCGTTCGAACGCGCAACGCGTCCTTCGCGCGGCCATAGCCGAGGTGGGCCGGGCCAAAAGGCCTGCCTCTACGATCCACGGTGTCGTCGACTTGCCCCCAATCCCCGTGCAAGTCGCCCTCCGTCGTGGAGGCAGCCCTTCGGGCCCGTCTCAACCCCTCTGTTCTTGATTGGCTGATCCGACCCCCATCACCGTTTCCCGGATGCCGGTGGCGCCCGTCCTTTACGCGCTATTTACTTCGTATTTACAAGACGCGGGAGGGAGGTCAGTATAGAAACTACCTCCAATGCTTAAGCTGGAACGGCCACGCTCCAACATGGTTGCGATCGATCCAACATTGGCGATCGGCCGTGTCCAGCATCCAGTCCACGGTGTGATGCTACGAAGCCGACACGAACTGCTGAACGCCAGGCTCGTCGACTTCTCCAAGTTGTCTGACGGGGTGGGCCGCAATGACGCAGGAACCATTCACAAAGCGCGCGTCGCGTCCAGACGACTTCAGGAGTTTCTGCCCGTTCTCGACCTCGACGCCGGCGTTGCGGCTCGGATTGGCCGGCGGTTGCGCCGAGTGACCAGGCAGCTGGGAGCGATCCGCGAGATCGACGTGCTCGTTCAACAGCTCGAGAGCCTCGGGGTCGAGGAACACTCTGGGGCGCATTCAGTTCGTCTCGCAATCCTCGAGGCGTATAGGGACCGAGAGAAAGCGTGCCGACGGGTTGCCACCAAGTCGCTGGACGACGATCTTGCTCGGGTCGACCGCCAACTCCACAAGATCTCCAGCCGCCTCGAGCAGCTTGATCAACTTCCGACGACTCGACCATGGGTGCGGGTGATAGAGGCGCGTGTCGTCAGGCGAGCGACGAAGCTCAGGGCAGCGTTGGAGCGGGCTGGCGTCATGTATTGGCCTGAACGGCTCCACAAAGTGAGGATAGCCGTCAAGAAACTACGCTACGCCGTCGAGCTCTCTCTCGACGCGTCGCTTTCGGGAACCAAGGCCGATGCTCTCGCCTTGAAGCGAAGCCAGGATCTCCTCGGCCGCCTGCACGATCTGCAAACCCTCATCGACTACATACGCCGATTGCCGGTGTCGATTGAGCTATCTGACAGCTCATCCCGGCACGAGTCAGACGCGCTCTTCGGGTCTCTCGAAAACGACTGCCGTCGTCTCCATGGGCGCTACGTGCGTGGACGCTCCGCCATGGTCGCCATGTGCGACCGCCTGGTTGCCCCAGTTGCAGTCAGCCGGCGAGGAGCGGCCAGACGGGCGGGATAGCCTTTGCAAGAGGCAGCGTTGAACCGCCGATCTCAACCGTTCAACGACGAGGGAAACGGTCTGGGTTGTCGGTGAACAGAGCGTCGACGTTGAGGTCGGATAGGTAGTAGTGCATTTCCGCTGCGACGTCCCGGAAACGAGCAGAGCTCGGCAGGGGCGCCCGCGTCGTAAAAGTGTAGGGCGTAACGGTGAGCCTCGCAGCGTGGGCCTCTCGTACGATCTGGGGTCGCCCGTCCAAGAGAGCTTTCGCGGGTCCAATGCCTGTGGCGAACCGCGCGATGTCAGCGAATCCCTCCGCTGTCAACCATCTGGCGCCGTCGCGATTGTCGATGAGGAATGTGCGCGGCACGGAAGGCAGCGTCCGTGCGATCTCACGCAAAGGCTGATCGTCAAATGACTGCACGATCATCGATCCGGACGCACGTTGGTCGAGGGCGAGGCGTTTTACCGACTCGACGAAGAGTGCCGTCTGGTCGATCCCACGCGCGCGATACAGCGCTGGCGTTTTCAATTCTGGATAGAGTCCCGCCGACGTGCCGACGATGGCGACGGCCTCCTCCCACGTCGGCACGCGCTCGCCGGCGAAACGCGGGTCGAACCAGCTGCCCGCGTCTAGCCTCTTGATCTCCTCGAGCGTGAACTCGACCGCGAGCCACTGGGGCCGACCAGTTGTTGGATCAATCACTGACCGATCCGGGAATACCTCTTCGACGTTGGTCGTACGATCGAGCGATTCGTCGTGCAGGCAGATGAGCACGAGGTCCTTTGTGACTGCGAGGTCTTGTTCGACGTAGTCGGCGCCCTGTCTTATCGCGAGGCGATAGGAGGCGAGTGTGTGTTCGGGGGCGTAGGCCGAGGCGCCCCGGTGGGCGACCAGCTGTTTTGCGCGCGAACTTTGGGCCGGAGCATTTTCGGGAAACATGACTGACAGGATCCACGCAAATCCGATTAGCGACACAAGCATTCGTGACATGCGCTGAACGTAGCAGGTCGGTACTAACTCCGTGTGATGGTGATGTGACAGCGATTTACCGCGACCCGCATCCTGGCCAGGCTGGTCTATAACCGCTTTCGCGCGAAGCGCTTCGGCGAGTCTCGCCGGGGCGGTCCCGCGAAGCGGGCCGCCCAATCAGCACTGCCTTGTCGGGTCGCTTCGCGACCCGACCTTGGCGGAGGCGGACGCAAGACCCGCTCTACTGGATCGGATGAGCCTTCGAGAGGACACTTCGCCGGGTCTCCTTCCTGCCAATTTGCTAAGAACCAGTCACTCAATGGTTTACGTGAGCGACCCGATGGCACGCGCCTTGGAGATGCCATGTGTAGCTTCCCGCAAGAGGAGAGACGACATGAAACCCTTAGCTCTCGCAGTAGCCGGCGGACTCGTATTTGGAGTGGGGATGTATACCCTCGGCGCGAAGACGACGCAGGTTGAGGCGCTTACTCAGACACCTGCCGTGGTCGAACCGCTCGCCGGGCAATACGTGCCGGCAAGCTATAGCGGAGCGCTTCGACCCGCGGCGGTTCCGGTGAGCGCGCACCCGGCGGTCCGGCGGCGAACAGTCCCGCGCACGACCGCAGCCGTTGAGGATCGCGTCGTGGTATCGCAAGAGGATCCGCAATCGGATCGCTCGTGGCAAAAGACCACGATGATCATCGGCGGATCGGCAGCGTCAGGAGCAGGAGTCGGCGCCATCGCGGGTGGCAAGAAGGGCGCAATGATTGGTGCGGCGATCGGTGGCGGCGCTGCCTCGATATACGAGGCAACTCGCCGGCGCTGAACACGCCGCATCGAGAGGAGAAGGGCGGGGGGTTACAAACCTCCCGCCCTTCTCGTTGTACGTGCGGCATCATCAATGGGCTGTGTGTCCTTTTGAACACCCCCCGCCCGGCCGCCTAGTGTCGATCGAAGTCGACTATACTAGGGCATCTGCTTTTCTGAGCACTGAGGCCGTTCCGGCCACCAGCCCTCACCGAAGCTTTTCATTGGGGAGGGCTGCATGTCAGTCGAAACACTCATTCCGCTACCTGTGCCGGCACTGAGTGCGCAGCCCGTGGGGCTCGCCTCGTGGGACGCGGCTTCCGAGCAGCGCTGGAACACCTGGCGTCTTCGCGGACAGGCACGGGACCTCGCCTTTCGCCGGAAGCTCAAGGTGGTGTTGGGGCTCTTCGCGGGCGCTGCTGCAGTGGTTGTCGCATTCTGGGAGATCGTGATGGTCCCCCGTTGATTCAACGTCCAGAGAGCATGGGAGCGTTCCAGTTCGTCGTCCTTTCCACGCTGCGAGCGGCGCAGTTGATGCGCGGGTGCACGCCGAGAATCGAAGGCAACGGCCACAAGCCGATCATGGTCGCGCAGCTCGAGGTCGCCTCAGGCGTGGTGGGGGAAGCTCTCCTCGCGGGTGTACCGGCGCCACAGGTGCCGTTGGATATTGTCTAGGACCACGTTGATGCCGATCGATGAAACGAACGACCAGCCGCCAATTGCAGAGGGACTCCGTGATCGCTTGCGTGAGGTCGTCGAAGCACTTGATCGGCGCGTGCCACGCCCAGAGCGCGCTGGCGAGGCTCGCATCGCCGAGGATGCGGCGGCACTGAAACAGAAGGCGCTCGAACGAATCGCCAGGCTCGAGGTCGGGCCGCGCGTGGACCGCCAATGAGGAACATGAACGAATCGGTGGAACCGTCGCCGACTGCGCCCGTCGTGTGTCCCTTCTGCAATGCGGCCACGATCGAAACCACCAGCAAGGCCATCACTGTGTCGACGTACTGGCGGTGTCTGAAATGCGGTGAGATTTGGAACGTCAGCCGCCTGCGTGCAACGCACGGTCGCAATACCTACCGGTGGTAGCCCCCTAGTACGAGCCTTCCTTAATGGGCGCGTGAGCCCTGACCCCCCTAAGCCTTGAGCCCTAAGCCTTGAGCCCTAAGCCCGTTAGAGCTCCTTGACCCTGTGGTGCGTGAAAAGAAACCACGCGGCCACCAGGCTCAGCGCCGCCCCATTGACGCTGAGCACAATCGGCGCCGAGAAGACCGTGGCCAGCCAGCCCGCAACGAGGCTGCCAATCGGCATTCCGCCACGAAACGCGACCATGTAGATACTCATCACGCGTCCGCGCATCTCGTTGGGTGCGTTGAGCTGGACGAGCGAGGCCAGCATCGCGAACACCATCACCATGCAGGCGCCGGCCCCGAACAGCAGAATGTCGTTCACCCACAACACGCGCGTGACGGCAAACAGCAACGTGAGAATGCCGAAGACGACTTGCAGGATGAGCAAGGTGCGACCCATGTGCTGAAACCTGCCGAGCCAGGCGACGACCAACGCGCCCGTTACGGCCCCAGCGCCCGCCCACGCCATCAGTTGCGTGTACTGACCTACGCCGCCATGGAAGACGTTCTGCGCGAAGAGCGGTAGAAACGTCAGCAGAGGACCACCCAGGAAGGTGGCGGCAAAGCCGAGCCCGGCCAGGCCGAGGAACTCGGAGTGCTCGCGTACGTACGCTATTCCGCTTCGGAGCTCCTGACCCATTCGCGACACGGTGGTCGCCGGAACATGCCGCACATGCAGTGAGAGGATCGCAACGATCACCGCGAGAAACGACAGACCATTCAAGCCGAAACACGCCACCATGCCGAACGCCGTGAGCGCGGCGCCGGCGAGCAGCGGCCCGATGACGCGCGCCAGGTTGAACTGAATCGCATTGAAGGCGATTGCGTTCGGCACGTCCTTCTTGTCGACGAGTGACGGAAGAAGCGATTGATAGGCGGGACCACCGAAAGCCTGCCCCAGTCCGGTAATGATCGACAACGCCAGCACGTGCCAGATGTGCACGCGTTCCCAGTACACGAGCGCGGCGAGCGTGAACGCGGTCGCCATCTGGATGTATTGCGACATCAGCAGCAGTTGACGACGGTCTCGGCGATCGGCGACGACGCCACCGACGAGTGTGAACAACAGGATCGGCAGCTCGCCGAGGAATGAATCGAGTCCCAGAAAGAAAGCGGACGAGGGGCCGGTGATCGTCAGGACGAGCCAGTTCTGGGCGACCTTCTGCATCCATGTTCCGATGGTGGAAGTGAAGGCACCGATCCAGAGCACCCGGAAGTCACGATAGATGAGGGCGGCGGCCATGCGCCTGAAGCCCGTCGCGGGGGGCTGCGCAGGGGGCGTGAGTGGTTCTGTTGCAGGAGCCGGTGGGGCCGTGGCGGTTGTCACGAAGGCTCACATCTTATTACCTGCGTTATTACCTGCGTTCTGAAATCCCCACTTGACCGCCCCTTTATTTTCGCTATATATTCGCCATCCTACTACACGAACATATGGCGAAACAATCCCTCGCTGTTCTCGAATCCGCTCTTCGCGCCCGGAAGCTCGATCGGACGCTGACGACCGCGCTCCCGTCGCTCGAACGCGCGGATCCGTCCGCCTATCTGCCGACCGATGTTGCCACGCTCGATGCATGTCTGCGCGGCGGTATCCCGAGAGGGCAGCTCTCAGAATTGACCGGTCCCCGCTCGTCGGGCCGTCTGACACTGCTGCTGCAACTCATCGCCACCACGACGCATCGTGGCGACATTGCCGCGCTGGTGGACACATTCGATCGCCTCGATGTGGCCTCCACAGTTGCAGCAGGTGTCGATCTCGACCGGCTGCTCTGGGTTCGCGGCCAGGCCATCTCGAAGACCGAGTCCGCTGTTGATTCGCGATGGGTCCCTGGCGATGAGGGGGGCACGCGGAGTGGGCGTGTCGGCGAAGGACTCCTCGAGCGTGCGATCGACCGAGCGCTGAAGGCGCTCAACCTCGTGCTGCAAGCCGGTGGGTTTGGCCTGGTCGCAATCGATCTCGCGGACGTGCCGAGCCCCGTGCTCAGACGGATTCCTTTCACGACATGGCTGCGCGTGCAACGCACGATCGAGGGAAGCGATACCGCGTGTGTGCTCGTGGTGCCCGAGCCGCTCGCACGCAGCGCCGGAGGCCTGACGCTGTCGCTTGCCGGACAGACACGATGGGTAGGTGAGGCTGATCGGAGCCGGCGTCTCGCTGGCGTTGGGATTCAGGCGCGGGTCGTGTCGCCGCGACGACGGGTGGATGGGGAAGTGACCATTGGGGCGTTCGTCAATGAGTGAGCTAGAGGGGATCGGGAATTCGGGACTCGGGACTCGGGATCCGGGACTCGGAGGTTCGACGTTCCGGGTTCGCGAGTCCCGATCCCCGATCCCCGATCCCCGATCCCCGATCCCCGATCCCCGATCCCCGATCCCCGAGTCCCGATCCCCGATCCCCGATCCCCGATCCCTGTTTGGTGTGCTGTATGCGGCTGAAGGTAGCGATGCGGCACTGCTTGCCGAGGTGGCAAGCGAGTTCTCGCCCCGCATTGAAGTGTGCGGTCCGCGTGCCTTCGACACGGCTCAGGCCAGGGAGATTGTGCTCGACCTGAGTGGGCTCTCGCGATTATTTGGCGATGCGCGAACGATTGCGGAAGAGCTTCGGCGAACCGCGGTGGAACGTGGGCTACACGTGCGTGTGGCGATTGCGGCCACACGTACGACAGCGCGGCTAGTTGCGCGTCATTGGGCGGGGCTCACAGTCGTTCGGCCTGACACAGATACGGCCGTGCTGGCGTCATTGCCGCTCAGGTTGCTCTCCGCTCTTACGAACGATCCGAACGATCTATTTCACACATTCCGCCGCTGGGGTCTTCGTACCCTGGGTGAGATCGCCGCGCTGCCCCCAGAGGAGGTGGCCTCCCGGCTCGGGCAAAAGGGGATCGAGTGGCAACGCCTGGCGCGCGGCGAGGACCCGCATCCGCTTGTTCCAGCCAAGCCGGAGGAGCGCTTCGAGCAGGCGCTCGATCTCGAGTGGCCGGTCGAGGGCCTCGAGCCATTGTCGTTCGTACTGGGCCGCCTCATGGAACCGCTCGTTGCGCATCTCGAGCGCCGCGATCGCGGAGCCGCTGTGCTGTACGTCCGTCTCCACCTCGTGACCCGGCAGGTGCATGAACGGTCGTTGCAACTCCCGACGCCCATACGCGATGCGCGCACGCTACGTACGCTTGCGCTGCTCGATCTCGAATCGCACCCTCCAGGTGCCGCCATCGATCGTGTTGTCGTTGCCGTCGATCCGACCCCAGGACGTGTCGTGCAGTTTTCACTGCTCACCCGAGCGATGCCATCGCCCGAGCAGATCTCCACGCTCATGGCCCGGCTCAATGCGCTCATGGGGGCGGGGCGCTGTGGGTCGCCGGTGGAAATGGATTCATGGCAGCCCGGTGCGTTTGCGATGAAGCCGTTCAATCCGGGATCAGGGGTCGGGGATCCGGGATCAGGAGGATTAAGAACCCTGAAACCTGGAACCGGCGGATCCCTGATCCCTGGAACGGCCCGATCCCTGATCCCCGATCCCCGATCCCCGATCGTAGCGCTTCGAAGATTTCGATTCCCCGTGCCAGCGCGGGTTCGTGTCGAGCACGGGAAGCCCGCGCGGGTAACCACAGATCGTCGAGGGTTGAGCGGCGGACGCGTCGAGACCTGTGCCGGCCCCTGGCGCACGTCAGGGGGGTGGTGGAGCACTACGGGGATCGGGGATCGGGGATCGGGGATCGGGGATCCGGGATTCGGGATCCGGGACCCGGGATCCGGGAGTTCGACGTTCCGCGTTCCCGAGTCCCGAGCCCCTGATCCCCGATCCCCGATCCCCGATCCCTGGGATCGCGACGAATGGGACGTCACGTTGTCCGACGGCGCCACATATCGCGTGTTTCGTGAGCGCGATGCGGATGCCTGGTTGATCGAAGGAATCGTCGATTAATGCCCAACTCCCAATTTCTGACGCTTGACCAACTCCCAATTCCTTGACCAACTCTCCAATCGATTGCGTGTGGTCGATCACTTGGGAATTGGACAAGTAGTAGTTGGGCGTTGGGCGTTGACAAGGATCGTTCGTGTACATCGAGCTCCATGCCTCATCGGCCTTCAGCTTTCTTCAAGGAGCCTCCTTGCCCGAAACCCTCGTCGAGCGCGCGGCAACGTTGGGGTACCCCGCGCTTGCGCTGCTCGACGCGGATGGTGTGTACGGCGCACCGCGTTTTCATAAAGCCGCAGTCAAGGCTGGGCTCCGCGCCATCATTGGCGCGGAGTTGACGATCGGGGATCGGGGATCGGGGATCGGGGATCAGGGGGCAAGATTCAAGCCTCGCGAACGTGGAACTTCCGGGTCCCGAATCCCCGACCCCCGACCCCCGACCCCCGATCCCCGATCCCCGAATTGGCCCTTGCCCGTGCTGATCGCCTCAGCAGAGGGGTATCGCAATCTCTGTCGTTTCGTGACGCGCATGAAGATGCGCGCCACGAAAGGCGAAGGTGCGCTCGCTCTCGACGAGCTCGATGGATGTACGTCAGGTCTCGTCGCGCTCGCGGGTCGGCCGTTGCTCGACGCACGGCGCTATGGAGTCGGTGGCCTCCTGGATCGACTCGTGGGCGTGTTCGGCCGTGGCAATGTCTATGTGGACCTCCAGCGCCATCTGCTTCGCGATGAGGAATCCGACAACGATGCGTTGACCGAGCTCGCACGGGCATTTCGCGTTCCTGTGGCCGCAACCAATGGCGTGCGCTTTGCCACACCATCGGAGCGGCCCCTGTTCGACACGCTCACGTGCGTTCATCACCACACGACACTCGACGCAGCAGGTCGGCGGCTCGCCCGCAATGCAGAGCGATACCTAAAGTCGCCAGAGGCGATGGCGCAGCTCTTTGCGGATCGGCCCGATGCGCTCGGGGGGACAGAGGCGCTTGCCGAGCGACTGGAATACACGATGGCCGATCTCGGCTACCGGTTTCCGACGTATCCCGTCCCACCTGGCGAAACGGAGATGTCGTTTCTCCGCCACATCGCCGATGCCGGTGCTCGCGATCGCTATCGGCCCTATCACGACAAGGCACGCAGGCAGGTGATCCGTGAACTCGACCTCATCGAGAAGCTCGACCTGGCTGGCTACTTTCTCATCGTCTGGGACATCGTCAATTACTGCCGGCAGCAGGACATCCTCGTGCAAGGGCGCGGGTCCGCAGCGAACAGCGCCGTGTGCTACAGCCTGGGCATTACGGCCGTCGATCCCATCGCGATGGAGCTACTGTTCGAGCGCTTCCTTTCCGAAGAGCGCGGCGAGTGGCCTGATATCGACCTCGATCTGCCAAGCGGCGATCGGCGTGAGCGCGTCATCCAGCACGTGTACGAGAAGTACGGGCGCCTGGGCGCCGCGATGACCGCCAACGTGATTACCTATCGCGGTCGCAGCGCCGCGCGTGAGGTCGGCAAGGCGCTGTCACTCGACGAGACACAGATCGATCAGCTCGCCAAGGTGATGAACAACTTCGAGTTCACCGACCCTCACGAAACACTCAGTCGCAATCTCGAATCCGTGGGGATGTCACTCGATACGCCGCGCGTACGGACGTTTGCCGAGTTGTGGTTGCAGATGCAGGACCTGCCACGCCACCTTGGTCAGCATTCGGGCGGCATGGTGATCTGCCAGGGCGCGCTTGATGCCGTGGTGCCGCTCGAGCCGGCCAGCATGCCAGACCGCGTCGTGATCCAGTGGGATAAAGACGATTGCGCCGACATGGGCATCGTCAAAGTCGATCTGTTGGGATTGGGCATGATGGCGGTGTTGCAGGATGCCATTACGCTGGTGAATACATCGGGGATCGGGGATCGGGGATCGGGGATCAAGAACCTCGGAACCGAGAACCCCCCGATCCCTGATCCCGGATCCCCGATCCCTTCACGTTTCGATCTCGCGCACTTGCCACCGAACGATCCGCTCGTCTACGACCTCCTGCAGAAGGCCGACACGATCGGCGTGTTTCAGGTCGAATCGCGTGCGCAGATGGCGACGCTGCCGCGGCTCAAGCCGACCTGCTTTTACGATCTCGTCGTCGAGGTGGCCATCATTCGCCCAGGCCCGATCGTGGGCCAAATGGTCCACCCGTATCTGAACCGCCGTGCAGGCCGAGAGCTTGTGGTGCCGCTGCATCCCTCGCTCGAGCCCGTGCTTGCGCGCACGCTTGGCGTACCGCTCTTTCAGGAGCAGTTGTTGCGCATGGCGATGGTCGCTGCGAGCTTCACCGGCGGTCAGGCAGAGGAGTTGCGCCGCGCGATGGGCTTCAAGCGATCTGAGAAGCGCATGAAACAGATCGAAGTGCAGCTCCGCGACGGCATGGCGGGCAATGGCATTACCGGGGAGACCGCGGATCGGATCGTCACGTCGATCACATCGTTTGCGCTCTACGGCTTTCCAGAGTCCCATGCCGCGAGCTTTGCACTGCTGGCGTACGCGAGTGCGTATCTCAAAGTCCACTACCCAGGAGCGTTTTATACAGCACTCCTCAACAACCAGCCGATGGGGTTCTACCATCCCGCGACACTCGTGAAAGATGCACAGCGACGCGGCGTCCGGTTTCACCCCATCGACGTGCAACAGTCCGATTGGACGTGTCGTGTCGAAGAAGACGGTGCGATCCGCCTCGGCTTCATGTATGTGAACGGCTTGCGAAAGGACGTGGGACAAGCGATGGCTGCTTTCGACAGGACGAAAATGTTCGCGCCATTGCTCCTCTGCCCGAAGTGCGGCTGCGATGACGAGACGATGATCGAGGTTGTGCGAGACGGGACTCGGGACTCGGGACTCGGGGCTCGCGAACCGGGAACGTCGAACCTCCGGATCCCGGATCCCGGATCCCGAGTCCCGACACGTTCGTACTACTGCAACATCTGCTCCCATGAATGGACTGTGCAGCTCCATTCGGCAGGACGGTTCAGCTCGATCGAGAACCTCGTGCAGCGCACGGGCCTGCGCCGCGACGAACTGACGACATTGGCGGATATCGGGGCGCTCAATGCCTTCACCAATGAGCGACGGAGCGCGTTGTGGCAAGTGGAGCGGGCGGTGAGACCGGCGGGTGAACTCTTCGGGGATCAGGGATCGGGGATCAGGGATCGGGGCGACCAGGGAAATCAGCGGGAGTCCGACCAAGCCACTCTCCCAAATCATGAACCAAGCCCCCCCCGATCCCCGATCCCGGATCCCCGATCCCGGATCCCGGATCCCCGATCCCCTCTTCCGTCCATGAATGCCAGCGAGCGCTTGCAAGCCGACTACGCGGGGATGGGCCTTACCATTGGCCCGCATCCGATGGCGCTGCGCCGCGACGATCTCGCGCTGCGCGGCGTCCTGCGCGCCGTCGATCTGCCACACGCGCGCGACGGGCGACGTGTCCGTGTGGCCGGCATGGTGATCACGCGGCAGCGTCCAGGGACCGCCAAGGGATTTGTCTTCCTCACACTCGAGGACGAGACCGGCATTTCCAATGTCATCATCCGGCCCGATCTATTCGACCGGCAACGAGTGACCGCGATCCGCCAGCCATTTTTGCTCGTTGATGGCGTACTCCAACATCAAGACGGCGTGTTGTCGATTCGCGCCGAGCGGCTCGAAGCGTTGGAGAACGGCGCCTCGGTTGATGCGCATGATTTTTATTGAGACGGGGATCGGGGATCGGGGATCGGGGATCGGGGATCGGGGATCGGGGATCGGGGATCGGGGATCGGGGATCGGGATCCGGGATCGGGCGTGTTTATAAACTGCCAAGCGAATTAGCCAACCATGCGCAGAAACTGCGACCGACGGAGCCCGAGAGCGTTTCTTGAACGTATGTTGGGAGTGCGCCAGATCTTGCTCAACGAGCTTGCATGGCTATCCGGTCCTACCGCGATCTCAAAGCATGGCAACTAGGAATGGAGCTGGCCGTCAAGGTCTACAGCCTTACGAAGGGCTTTCCGAAGGAAGAACTCTACGGACTCTCGTCACAGATGCGGCGTGCGGCAGTCGCCGTTCCATCGAATCTCAGCGAAGGACATCCCCAAAGCACGAGAACATACGTCCGATTCCTCGGGATTGCGCTCGGAAGCCTTGCCGAAGTCGACACCCAAATCGAACTCACCCGACGACTGCGCCTTGCCGACGAAGAACAACTTGCAACTGCCGCGAAGGATGTGTTGCACCTTCGGCAGCTTCTCTACGGCCTCCGGCGTTCCCTTTTGCAGCGTGGATCCCCGGACCCCTGATCCCCGATCCCTGATCCCCGATCCCTGATCCCCGATCCCTGATCCCCGTTCCCCGATCCCCGTCCTACGTCACCGGCTGAACAGGCGATGGCTGACTCTGCGTCGTGTTGCGCACACGCTCGATGACTCGGCCCACACGTAACGACGCATAAAAGATACTTCCCACCTGGAGGCCGCCCTTGAGCCTGTGGCGGCCGATGGCCTCGAGACCGGCCGAGGCGATGCAGCCGCAATTGGAGCAATCTGGGTTTCCCCCAAACTGACACGGCGTGATACGCCGCTCGAGATCCGACGAGTAGCACTCTGTCGTTTGCGAGAAGATGCACTCCTTCGGCGACTGCGGCGGCTTTGCGTAGACCTTGAGCATGCCGTCGAGCATCTGGAGCTTTGAGAAACGTGTCCGAAGCCGGCCGAGCTCTGTGACGACCCTCTCGCGGTCGGCTGGCGAGAGCCGCTCAGTCGACAGCTCACCCTTTTGAGGAGTGTAGAGGCTGACCCAGATCAAGCGGGTGTTCGGATTCTTCTGCCAGTACTCCAGGAACTCCTCGATGTAGCCCTCACGACGAACCTGTTGGCGCGTCACCGTGCAGTGCACCGTCACCTGGTGCCCCTCGATGTGCTTGAGGATTCGATCGTAGGTGGCCGGTGTCCGGCGTTCGTCGTGTTCAGGCTGCAGCCCGTCGATCGACACCACCATCTGCAAGCGACGAAGGCGTGCCCACTCCGATGGAATCGGCCTGACGGCGCTCGTGACGACCTGCGTGTGGATGCCGCGTGCGACGAGCTGTGGGAGGATCTTGTCGAGCTCGCGATATCGAACGAGTGGCTCCCCCCCCACGATCGACAAGTGCAGCGGCTTATGCCGATCGACGAGCGCTAAGAAACGGCTGACGAGCTCGTCCCCCTTGTAGTCGGCAAGGCCTCGAAGCGTGACGCCGCCGCCCCCGAGGTGCTCGTCCCCATAGGCGTAACACCCTGGGCAACGCAGGGGACACTCGCGCGTGATCTCGACAGACAGATTCGGACGCTTGCCTGTAAGGATCCGACCCCAGGCCTGAACGATTTCACGAGAGCCGACAGAGGTTCCACTCATGGCCTGACATTATCACCACGAGCCACAATTCGCGCGACACAAAAAGTGAAACGCACGTTATCCTGAGGGACGTATGCTTCGTGAGCTACCGAGTCCCCAGATCGCTCGACGACGTTCGAAGGTGCATGGGTGGGGGGTGTTTGCCCTCGGTCCGATCAACAAGAACACGCGCATCGTTCCCTACGAAGGTGAGCTCATTGATCACAAGGAAAGCCTGAAAAGAGAAACGGAATACCTGAAGCGCGGCGAGATCTGGTGCTTCACCGTCAACCGCCGTTGGGTGCGTGACGCACATGTTGGCGGCAATGTCGCCCGGTTCATCAACCACGCCTGCAAGCCCAATTGCTACAGTCAGATCATTGGTCATGTCATCTGGATTCGCGCGGCGCGCAATATTTTGCCGGGCGAGGAGCTCACCTACGACTACCACACCGACGGTGAACAGGTCATCCAGTGCCGATGCCGTCCCGATTGCATCCGAAAACTGTAATGGGGTCGGGAGTCATGTACGTGGCTCTCGCGTTCGGCCTCGTCCTACTCCTGGCAAGTCCCGCCGGCCACTCAGGGTTCGGCCCTGGTGTCGCAGACGCGCAGACTGAGATCACCGCCGCCGAGCTCGAACGTGCGAGCGGTAGCCGAACCATCAGACTTCGAGCCCTCTCGGGCGGCCGTGTTGCAACGATGCCTTTGGAGGAGTACGTCGCCGAGGTGCTTGCCGGGGAGGGAGAACCGGGCGCGCCAGACGTTACTCAGCAGGCGCTCGCGATAGTCGTTCGCACTTTCGCGGTCGTGAACGCGGGGCGACATGTGCGCGATGGCTACGACCTTTGCGACACGACTCACTGCCAAGTGATCCGTGCGGCGACGCCGGCGACACGTCGCGCCGCGAGAGCAACCGCGGGCCGCGTGCTCACCTACAACGGCGAACCAGCCGAGGTGTTCTATTCGGCCTCGTGTGGTGGCCGCTCGGAGAGTGCGGCGGACATCTGGTCTGGCGGGGCGAAGCTCCCGTATCTGCAGTCGGTCGAAGACGACGTGCACGGAGACGAATCGGAGTGGACGCTCGATCGGACATTGCGCGAGGTACAGCGGGCGCTCGAACGTGGCGGCATCGACGCAGGACGACTGCGCGACGTGCAGGTTGACGGCCGCACAAGATCGGGACGCGTGGCGCGTGTGCGCCTGGTGGGCGTAGACCCCGACACAATCACCGGCGACCAGTTTCGCGCAGCGCTCGGTGCCCGGGAATTGCGCAGCACCGCATTCTCACTTTCCAGGGATGGCAACCGTCTTCGCTTTACCGGTCGGGGCTACGGTCACGGCGTCGGTCTCTGCGTGATCGGGGCCGGCCGTCGGGCAGCGCGTGGTGAGACGGTTGAGGCGATTCTGGGCCTGTACTTCCCCGGGCTCCTCCTGGCCCGTCTTGGCGGTTCCAAATCCGTCGATTCTGCTGCGACAGCCGTGCCCTTGTCGGTCCGGTCCCCTCTGGAAGCTTCGGAATCTGCCCCTCGCTCCGCCAGAACGGTGACGGCTCGAGTACCAGCGGGCTCTCTCGTCAGCGCGGTGGAACTCGAGAGGCTGGGCGAGTCGGCACGGACATCGCTGTCCGGTCAGCTGGGTACTTCTGTTGCGCCAGTCACGATCGCACTGCATGAGACCCTTGATGATTTTCGCCGGGCCACGGGGAAACCGTGGTGGGTCAGCGCAGTCGCCTCGGGCGTTCTGATTGATCTTGCACCTGCGGCCGTTCTCGCGCAGCGCGAGGGACTGGAGCCCGTACTTCGCACCGCCATGGCCGAGCTCCTCATGGGCCCTGCTCTGTTGGACCGCCCGGCCTGGGTGAGGGTAGGGGCCGCTCGCTATTTTGCTCGACCCGAACCCAGAGGCGTGCGCGAGCCGAGCGTGCGATGCCCGTCTGACGGGGAACTCATGCGGGCCGTCTCCGCCGTGTCACAGCGAGAAGCCGAGGCACGCGCGGAGGCCTGTTTTGCCCGCGCCTACGCGAAAACTCGCGACTGGCGGGCAGTCCGCTAGCGGGCAGTCGAGCTTTCAGACCATCCCGCCGAGGTGGGCGTCATAACGTGTGTTTACCGAAGGCATCTGAGTGCATGAACATCCTGACAGGCCTATAATTCTCCTATGCTGATCAAACAGGCGCCGGACATCCGTTCTTCCGAGATCACACCCAAGAGCCTGTATCTGAGACGCCGGGAGTTCATCCAGGCATCGGCAGCGGCTCTTGTCTCCGCCGGCTTCGGGTCTTTCGCCGGCGACGCGTCGGCACAGGGAGGAGGGCTGGCAAAGCTCGCCAACGTGAAAAAGAGCCCGTTGAGCACGACCGAGGCGGCGAATTCCTACGATCACATCACGAGCTACAACAACTTTTACGAGTTCGCTGCTGGAGCAGGAGACGGCCCGAAGGCAAACTCGAAGAACTTCAAGGCGGCTCCTTGGAACATTGCGGTGGAAGGGCTCGTGGCGAAGCCGGCCTCGTACTCGCTCGAGGATTTCATCAAGCCTCATGTCCTCGAAGAGCGGATCTACCGCCATCGCTGCGTCGAGGCGTGGTCGCTCGTGATTCCGTGGGTGGGCATTCCGCTGGCCGACATCATCAAGCGCGTCCAGCCGATGGCAAACGCAAAGTTCGTAGAATTCCAAACGCTCCACGATGTCGGCAAGTTTCCGATGCAACGGACCAACCTGCTCGAATGGCCGTACAAAGAAGGCTTGCGCATGGACGAAGCGATGCATCCGCTTTCGATTCTGGCCGTCGGCCTTTACGGCGAAGTGCTTCCGAGCCAGAATGGCGCGCCCATCCGATTGGTCGTGCCGTGGAAGTACGGCTTCAAGGGTGTGAAGTCGATTGTGAAGATGCGCTTCGTCGAGAATCAGCCTGTGAACACGTGGCAGGTCATGGCTCCCAGGGAGTACGGGTTCTATGCGAACGTGAACCCGATGGTCGATCATCCGCGATGGAGCCAGGCCCGAGAGCGGCGTCTGCCGAGCCTATTCCAGAACACGCGGACGCAGATGTTCAACGGTTACGGGGACCAAGTCGCCAGTCTGTATGCCGGCATGGATCTCCGTAAGAACTTCTAAAGCATGGCTGGGGTCCCGGGTCCCGGATCGCGGATCCCGGGTCGTCTGAGGCCGATCGCGATCGTCAAGCCCCTTGCGTTCGCGGCAGCTCTCGTGCCCGCCGCGGCGCTGGTCGTCAACTTCTACCGAGAAAACCTGACCGCCAACCCTGGCGACTACATCACCGATCAGACCGGCACCTGGACAATCGCGTTCCTCGTCATCACACTCACCGTAACGCCGCTGCGGCGATGGACCGGCTGGAACGAGCTGGTCAAGCTTCGGCGAATGTTTGGGCTGTTCGCGTTCTTCTACGCCACCCTTCACATGTTGACGTGGGTCGTGTTCATCAACTTCTTCGACGTTGAGATGATGATCGCCGATGTCGTGAAGCGTCCGTTCATTACGGTCGGCATGACGGTGTTCCTGATCTTGTTGGCGCTGTCGCTGACGTCGAATCGATTTGCCGTCAGGCGCCTCGGTCGGAAATGGCAGACTCTCCATCGCCTGTCGTACGTCGCGGCCGTCGGCGGAGTGATTCACTTCTGGTGGCTGGTCAAGGCGGACACGACGGAACCGATCCGATGGGCGCTCGCCGTGTCGGTCCTTCTTGGAGTCCGGGCGTGGTGGGCGTTCCACAAGCGCACGCCGGTCCGTGCCCGCGCGACCGTCGTTCCTTCCTCTACCGCCCAATAGGGGGTCCCTACTTCCTCGCCTTCGCGACCTCGTAGATCAGCACGCGACGCGACGTTATTTCGATGGGGGAGCGCGACAGCCACGACAGGTCGGCGTTCGCCGAAAACCGCTTTCGCACCTGCTCAACCTCCGAGCCGTCAAGGAAAGCATAGACTGGGTGCCCCCGGTCGGACAGATACTCTACCGCCCGATCGAGCCACAGGGGTGGCATGAAGTCGTAACGTAGGGTCAGGACCTTTCCGTAGTGCCGCACGCTCCCACTGTGCAGCATGGCAATCACAACTGCATTCGGCGGCAGCGATCCCGCCCGTTCTCCTGCCTCCTTGTAGCGATACTCACCATCCCCCATGCGAAAGAGTAGCTCGTCGTGCGCAAAGCGAAACCCGTGCGCGAAAAGAAGCGCGGTGACTAACACAAGGGCCGGCAGCCCGAATGTTCGACTCTTGCTCGCCACGAGAACGGCGCTTGTCGCCGCAGCGACGAGCATCATCGGATACGCGGGCAAAAGAAACCGCAGGAACCACCACGCGCCGAATACGGTGTACCAGAGATATGCGGTGACGATTGCGGCGGTAAACGCAAGACACCACCAGACCAGCGCCACTGATGTGCGGTTTGCCGCGGTCCTCCACATGACCACGGGAGCGACGAGCCCACAGAACACGAATGGCGTTTGAGAATCCAGGAGCCAGCCCGAGTATCGCTGCACGTTGGGCCAAAAGTGGCTGAGGGCAAACATGGTGCTGACTTCGCCATAGCCGGACTGGGTCGGAGAACCGTAGAGCATGTTGTTGACGATCGCGAGGGCGAGTGGGCCGACGAGCGCTGGCGCAAGCCACATGCCCACACGCCGCGCCGCTGATGTCCATGTCGGCTCGCCAAGAGCGATGAGGAACGGAAGCAATGCGGCGAGCGGCGCCAGATTCGGACGCGTCAGGATCGCCATCGAGACTGCCAGTCCCGATACGATCAAGTGCCAGCGTCGCTTCTCGTGACCCGCCGCACCGACAGCGGCCAGCAGCCACCATGTCATGGCCGGGATGTCGCTCATGAGACCGGACATGAGCATGAACAGGAACGCCGGGCTCGCCAACAGCAGCAGCGCCGCGACGACGCCCGTGGACTCATTCCACACGATGTGTCCCAATCGATATGTCAACCAGACCGCGAGTCCGGCCAGGAGTGGGACCACCAGGAACGCGAACGCCTCGCCTCCCACCGCCATGAAAAGAGCCAACGTCACGGGGAAACCAGGCGGGTAGACCGGTACGTAGTCGCCTGCCTGCCCCGTCGGTATATGGCCCAGTGGAGTCATCGTGAACGACGCGTTCGGCCATGGGAACTCACCGACAAACGCTTGTTCGACTCTCAAGTTGCCGTGGAGCCAGAGCTCCGCTTGACTCAGATAACCGTACGAGTCGGCGCCCCCGACGGCATAGGTTCCGTAAACAATTCCGATGAGAAAGGTGATAGCGGCAGCGCCTCCCGCCAGCACTCGAGGCCGCCACACGCGACGACCCACGGTGGCGGCGTCAGAGAGCGTGGCGGCAGGGCCGTGTCGAAACAGGTGCCAGACGATGAAGACGCCCGCCAGCAGCAGCGGACGAACGGCGTTTCGAGAGGAAATGTGGAGCGCGCCTATCTCCCACGAAACGCCGCCTGTGACCAGGACAATCAAGCCCCAGGCGGCCACGATGAGCGCGAGCCACAAGGAGCTAAGGCGCTTCGATGGGTTTCCCATCCGGCGTCATCGGGACGGGCACTCGGTTCGCGATCGGCGGAATCGATTTCAGATACGCAAGGATTGCCTTGAGATCGTCTTCGGGCAGCTGTCCGTACCAGTTCCACGGCATCGGAGGAAGAATGGTTCGGCCGGCACCCATGTGCTTGCCCTCCTTGAGTGCCTTGACGAACATGTCCTCGGTCCAGATGCCGAGACCGGTGTTCTGGTCAGGCGTCAAGTTGGCCGCGAATGATACACCCCACGCTCCGCTCCACGCCGTCAGATGGTCATTCACGTGTAAGGTCCACTTGCTGCCAGCTTGTTGTTTGAACGGCGCTGTGATCTTGTCGCTCTCCGGGTGGCCTGAAAGCATCCGGCTCATGTCGGGCTCGGGCCCGTTCGGTCCTAACTTCTTCGGCGTGTGACAGTCGTGGCAGCCACCGCCGATGACCAGCATTTTGCCGCGCTCTACCGGTGACACCACTGGAGCCGCCGGTGTCGTGGCGGCGGGTGCGGGAGCCGGTGGTTGGCTGCAAGCCGCGAACCCGATCGCTGCCGGCAGGCAGACCGAGAGCAGGGCAACGCGACACTGAAAGAAGCGCATGAACGAACCTCCTGACGTAGTGTGATGATGGCTTCGGAAATATACACTATCCATCCCAGCGCGAGTGCGGTCACGTTACTTGCGGTCCGTGAAACCTTGACCTTAGTTCTTGGCAGTGAACGCGAAGCCAACGGTGGCGCTCGACGTGCCGTCGACCGTGACCGACTGCGTCTTCACGCCGAGCTGTTCGTGCCAGGCTTCGATCGTGTAGGTGCCTGAGGGCAACCCTTTGATCTCGAAGCTCCCGTCCGGCTTGCTGACGGCGAAGAAGGGGTGGGGCACGACGCCTCCGTACGCGGACATCCATCCGTGGACGTCGCAACGGAACGGCACCATCACCTCGGGCTTCTCGAACGAGCGAGTCGATGCAGGGACCTTGGCCGGCTGGCCGAAGTTGAATTCGGCGTTCGCTTTCGGGACGGCGTGCACGTTGTGCAGCGTCGGGTCGCTGTTGATGATCTGGACCTGTTGACCAACCTGAACGCCAAAGACATGTGGAAAATACTTGCAGCCCTTTTGCTCGAGGACCACGGGTGTTGTTGGCGCGGAGAACGTTCTGTCGCCAAGGCCCTCCTTCACATACACGAACACGTTCTGTAACCCGTTCGCCGGGCCGACGAGGATCACCTCCGACGTCGATCCGCCTTCAGGCATGCACAACGGGTCGGATGTCATTTGGATGACCCGCGCAGTTGGGGCCGTTCCTTCAAACTTGATCGTACCCGTGACGGTGCTCGCGCCTGGCAGAGGCGGCGGCGCGGCCGGCGCGGCCGGGGCGCTCGCCGGCGCGGTTCCGGCCGGCGCGTTTTCTGTTGGCTGACTTTGGCCACCGCAGGCCGACGCCAGCGCAGCCAGCAGACACAGTGCACCCATGGGGATACGTCTTGACATCAGCTTCTCTCCTCTTGGAGCGCCATGAACCAGCCAAGGGGCTCTGCCCTTTGGGATCCTCACAGAGCCCTCGGCTTCACGGTGCTTCCTGGGCGCGCTTCGCGCGCCTAGGACCGCAGACGATCATATCGGAGCCGTCGAACGGCGCGAGTTACGTCCGTCGTTTGAAAGGGGAGTCGGTCTTCTCCAGAGCCCTGCGAACCTTTGGCGGTGCTTTGAGCCGCCATGACTCGGTGAGAAGCTCCTTCAAGCGGGCGCGGCCGACCAGTCGGAGGTTGATGATGATGGCCCCATACCCGTCATAGTGGGGCGTGGTGTAGAAGGCCGGATCGCCTGAGTCGAGCAGCGACTCCTTGGTTTCGAGATCGCAGAACACGACAAGGCCGCCCTCGGCCTCGGTCCGCAAACGGCAAAACCCCTTTCCGGCGACCTTCAGGCCCGGCGTGCCGTACCAGACTCCCTCTTCAGTCTGCGGCAGCGCGCCCCCGATAGCGATCACGTCGTCCCACGAGGCCATCGCGACTCATTAGACTCCATTCCGAAGCGCGCTGGACCTCCGGAGTGACGTGGCCCAATGCTGTTGTCATGACGTGCAACCAGCGTCCAGCCGCGAATTGCCTTCCGCATTCAGAATTGTTATCACGTTACCGTGTCGCCGGCGCCGAGCCTTCCACAAACGGGCGTCCGTGCTATGGGGGCCGCACTTCCTGACAGTTGGTGCGCTGGTCCGCTTCTTGCGCAAACGGGCAGAAATGAAAGGGAATCAATCACACTGGAACGCGGCGGCTCTCTGTGTCTTCAACTGCGCGTTGATGGTTGCCTGTGGCGGCGATCCAGTCCCAACGGGGCCGTCGCCGGTGTCGAGTCCCACGCCAGTGCCAAGCCCAGCGCCGGGAGGGCAGTCCACGAGTGCTGTACGGCTCACAGACGACTTCGGCGGACGTCAACTCTACCCATCCGACAACTGGTGGAATCAGGACATCACAAGCGCACCCGTCGATCCGCAGTCGAACGCGTTCATCGACTTCATCGGGCGGACGCGCACGATGCATCCGGATTTTGGTCCACCGCCGTACGGCATCCCCTACGTGGGGGTCGGAGGCACCGAGGCCCGGACACCGGTGACCTTCGTTGACTACGGCAGCGAGAGCGACACCGGGTTCCGTGGGGAGAGTGGTTATCCGATTCCAGACGCGGCAAAAACCCAGGCGAACTTCATCGAAGGCGGAAGTCCCGGTGGTGGCTCAGATGGGGATCGCCATCTGCTCATCGTCGATCGCGACAAGTGGGTTTTGTACGAGTTGTTCGCTACCCGGTGGAACTCCTCGCGTCAGCAGTGGGAGGCGGGATCGGGTGCGGTCTTTGATTTGTCGTCGAACGCCAGACGCCCCGAAGGATGGACGTCGGCCGATGCGGCGGGCCTCGCCATCTTGCCCGGTCTCGTGCGCTACGACGAGGCCCTGCGCGGCCCGGTCCGCCATGCGCTGCGCGCAACGGTTCGGAGAACCAACGACTACGTGTGGCCCGCGTCACATCGCGCAGGCAGTACCCCGGGCGCGCTGCCGATGGGCTCGCGGCTACGCTTGAAATCGTCGAAGAGTCTGTCTGGGTATCCGCCGTACATTCAGAACATCTTTCGCGCCATGCAAACACACGGGCTTCTTATTGCGGACAACGGAAGCGACATGTACGTCACTGGCGCGATGGATACTCGCTGGAACAACGGTGAGCTGAATCCCGCCTTCGCCAGTCTCTCTGCCTACGACTTCGAGGTGATTCGTCTCGGCTGGCGATAACCTGCAGTCCGACCTTAGAGTTGCCGACGATCCCTCACTTCATGAGCAGAATCATTGCTCCGATCACGGCGACATAGCCGATTGCGAAGTAGCTGACTACGACCAGTAGCCTAAACGGCCGAACGGTCGATCGCCACGCTGCGATCGGGTGCGCGCAGGCGGCCAGCGATCGGCCCAGGAACACCTCACAACGATTAGCAGGACGATTCCGTTGGGGAGACGCCATGCGCGTATACGTGAGCAAGAGGTCGGCCATGGCGGAGGCCGCTACGACGGCCATTTCCGTCGGGTGGCCTGTTGAAAGGGACTCGTTCGGATGAACCCTTGTCTTCCAGGCGTTGGATATTTCGATCCGCGCGACTTCGTTGTCTGAGCGGGGCGATCGCTAGTCCGACGGCGGCTTCACTGGGTAGAGCGCTCCATCGACATAGTGGGGCTCTGGCCGGGTGTAGAGGTCGTCGTACTGAACGAGGACGGGTTCGCCCAGGGCGCAGGGCACGCCGTTTCGGAAGGCCCACTCGCCACGATCGCAGTTGTCCGCGATGACGTAGCCGTTGACGTACGTTCTCCGATCGATGCTGGACCGGTTGGGGCCCGACGCATGGAGTGTGTGGGGCAGCCACAGGGCGACGTCCCCCGGCTCGAGAAGGACGTCGACAACCTTATCGGGGTCGAGCCCCCACTCTTTGAGGACAGCATTCTCGCTCTCCGTATCGAGTACGCTGCGATCGGCAGGAAGGTCAAGGAGCCCCAGTTTGTGGCTGCCCGGATACACCTTGAGACACCCGTTGTCTATCCTGTGCGGATCGACGGCCAGAAACGTTTGCACAAAGGTGGTTGCGAGGTCGCGAAAGGCGTTTGCGGGACGCCGGAAGCGCGCATCCTGATGAAAGCCGAAGGTCGTGTCGTCACTCCCGGGCGTCTTCCAGGTTGTCTGGTTGACGATTTGCTTGAGACGATTCCCGAGAAGAGGTTTGAGGATCTCGAGTTGACGGCCATCGACTCGATACCTCGCCAGCACGGGGCTGATGTAAGCGGCCCAGTGAATGAATCTGAGGTGACGTCCCAGGATGGGGTGCGGCCTTACCACGTACACGAGATTGCGGTCGCGATAGGACGCGTGGTGACGGAGGCCCTCATCCTTCAGACGGTCCATCTCCATGGCTATTGCGGCGACGTCGGCGGCGGAGTACACATTGCGAACCACCGCGTATCCGTGTTCCCAGAGATGTGCTCTATAGTCCATGTGCGGCTATGAGGATCAATCTTCTAACCCTTGGTGATTGTACCGACGTAAATACCTGGTCCAATCTGCCCTACTACTTCTACCAGAATCTCCTCGCTCAGTCCGTAGACGTCCGGCCGATCAATTTGACCCCGCCCGAGAACCTGGTCTTTGCGGCGTTCAGCCATTTCATGTCTCTGCGGGCCCGGGCTCTCCGATCCGTCGATCAGGACAACGGCCACGATGTGATACGCAGCCGAGCGTACCACCTCATCGTCAATCGCCGTTTGCAGTCGATGGCCAGAGAGCTGGGCGAGGTTGACCTGAATGTCTTCCTGACGTTCTCGTTTTCATCGTATCGATACGCGTCGGCCCCCGTCGTTCACTTCTGCGATCGAACCTACGAGCACCAGCTGGAAGAGCGTCATTGCGCGCCCACACGGCACGACCGTGCTTTTATTCGGATCGACCGACAGAATATCGAGAACGCCGATCTGGTGCTGACGACCGGCCAGGTGTGCGCGGACTTCATCAAGAGCCGGTACAACGGGAGACGGGTCTTCTGCCTCAGAGGGGGCAACAATACAGACGCCGAGGTCCCGGATGCGGATCGCCTGATCGCCGAGAAGGAGCAGTCAACAGACGTCCTGTTCATCGGGCGGGGTGCACACAAGCGTGGCGTTGATATCCTGATCCGGGCGTTTTCGGTCTTCAACGAGCGACACGGCGGCAGATTCACGCTCCACATCGTCGGAGTGCAACCGAACGAGCTGCCCGAGGAGCTCCGCGCGCCAAACCCGAAGATCCGGTTTCACGGGTATTTGGATAGAAGCGTTCCCGCCGATCTTCAGCGCTACAACGACCTGCTTCACTCGGCGAGGATGTTCGTGATGCCGATGAGGCCTGGTCCGTTCCCGGGCGTGATTCGCGAAGTTCAATTGCACTGCACGCCCGTCATCGCCAGCAACGTCTCGGCCGGCCCGGAGATCTTGACGAACGAGCACGACAGCGTGTTCGTCGACAGTCTTGAGCCGGAGGCTTTTGCCCACGAAATGGACCGGCTCATTGAGGACCCAGTCAGGTGGCGGACCTTGGCGCTCAACGGGCATGCCGCGCGCCGTAATCAAACCTGGATGAACACCGTCGAAAATTTCCTGGGGATCGTGCGCGAGTGCAACTTGGTTCCGAGCCGAAGATGAGGGCCGAACCAGGACTCGACGGGGCGCAATAGGAAAGGCGCCGAGGACGATGCCACCGAAGCTCGTGATTTGGGGCGCGGCAGGCCAGGCCATGGTCGTAGCCGACATCATCCGCTTACGTCGTGACCACGACCTTGTCGGCTTCTTGGACGATTTGAACCCCGAACGCGCTGGAACGAGCTTTTGCGACGCTCACATCGTGGGAGGCCGGGAGCAGCTGGACTCTCTTCGAACTCAGGGAGTAGGCTTCGTCATTTTCGCGTTTGGCAACAGCGCCGCGCGTCTCGCGCTGGCCGAGTTGGTGCGGTCCAAAGGCTACGAACTGGCCACGGCGTGTCACCCGCGAGCGGTGATCGCAGCAGGTGTGCAGATCGGCGCCGGCACGGTGATCAAGGCAGGAGCGGTCATCGATCCCGATGTCACGATTGGCGAGAACGTGTACATCGGTGCATGCGCGTGCGTCGGACACGGCTCACGTCTGGCAGATGGCGTGCGAATCAGCGCAGGAGCCAGCCTTCCCGGGAATGTCACGGTCGGGCGGGCCACGATGATAGGAGCTGGGGCCGTTGTCAGGGACCGTATTCGCATCGGCGCGCACGTGCTCATCGGCGCAGGGGCCACTGTCGTACACGACATCCCCGACGGGGTCGTCGCCTACGGTGCTCCAGCGAGGGTGATGCGGACGATCACACCGGACGACTACTAGTACGTGGGTCAGAAAGCGGAACACATGCCTTCGGATGTCGAGCGCCGGGAACGGGCGAGCATGAAGACGGCTGTCGGTCAGCTGGCGATCGCTGGTGGGGAGGCCATGTTCAGGGACGTGATCCACGTCGGACGCCCCAACATCGGCAACCGCCAACGCCTGATGGAGCGAATCAACGATCTACTGGATCGACGGTGGCTCACCAATAACGGCCAATACGTCCAGGAATTCGAGCGGCGCATCGCGGACCGCATCGGCGCCGAACACTGTGTCGCAGTGTCGAACGGCACGGTCGGACTCGAGATTGCGATCCGCGCGCTCGATCTGCGCGGGGAAGTCGTGGTCCCATCGTTCACCTTCGCGGCCACCGCGCATGTGCTCCAGTGGCACGGCATCACACCAGTGTTCTGCGACGTGACTCGCGCGTCGCACACAATGGATTGGCGGCGCGTGGAGGCGCTCATCACGCCTCGCACGACCGGGCTGCTCGCCGTGCACCTGTGGGGCGGCGCCTGCGACGTTGACGAGCTCACCGAGATCGCGGATCGGCGGAATCTCAAGCTCGTCTTCGACGCTGCGCACGCGTTCAGTTGTTCCTACAAAGGACGCATGATCGGCAACTTCGGAAATGCCGAGGTCTTCAGCTTTCACGCGACGAAGTTCCTCAACACCTTCGAGGGCGGCGCCGTGATCACCAACGACGACGATCTGGCGACCCGAATGCGATACATGAGGAACCTCGGGTTTCGCAGCCTCGACGACGTCGTGTGTGTGGGGACCAACGGAAAGATGAACGAAGTCTCGGCGGCCATGGGCCTGACGGGGTTGGAGAGCATCGAGGATTTCATTGACGTCAACCAACGTCACCACGAGCACTATCGACGCGAGCTTGGCAGTATCCCTGGAATCAGTCTGCTCCCGTTCGGTGAGCACGAGCGGTCCAACTACCAATACGTCGTGGTCGATGTGGATGCGGCGCGAGCCGGCCTGAGTCGCGATGACCTGCTCCGTATTCTCCACGCCGAGAACGTGAGAGCCAGGCGATACTTCTTTCCCGGGTGTCATCGCATGCCGCCCTATCGGGATCTGTATCCAGACGTCGGACGGTTCCTGCCTGAAACTGAGAGATTGACGGAATCCGTGCTGTGTCTGCCGACCGGCTCGACGCTCGAGCCGGAAGACGTCGAGGGCATGTGTGGGATCCTTCGATTGGCTATCGCTCACGCCGCCGAGCTCCGGTCGCTCCTGTCGGGCGAGCCCCGCTGGCTGACCATAACGGACGAAGACAAGCGCTGAGGTGAACACCCCAGCGAGTGCGATCCGATGACCCGCATCGCCGTCATGCAGCCGTACTTCCTGCCCTACGCCGGCTACTTTCGACTGATGTGCGACGTCGACGCGTTCGTCCTTCTGGAAGACGTGCAATTTCCGAGACGCGGCTGGGTGCATCGCAACCGGCTGCGGACCTTCGCGGGCGAGTTGGCGTGGCTGACGCTTCCTTTAGAGAAGACTGCTGTGAACACGCAGATTCGGGACTTGCGCTTCCGGGGCACGGCCATCAAGGAGATGCGCAAGACCCTGCGACGTTTTCCCGCGACCTGCGCTCAAGCGCCTGGAACCGAGGGGCTGGTCGATACTCTGTGCAGGCCATCAGGATCCCCCACTGACTTCATTGTCCGACTCTTCGAGCTCGCCTGTGACGTTCTCGACCTGCGGGCTCCGATCATCCGGTCGTCGGATCTCGGGTTGGCGCCCGATATCGAGAAGACCGGGCGGCTGGTGGCTCTCTGCCGGCATTTTGGTGCCGACACATACGTGAATGCACCAGGCGGCCGAAGTCTCTATGACGAGGCGACGTTCAGACGATATGGAATCAACCTGCAGTTTCTGCCGGACTATCGTGGGCCATACGAGAGCATTCTTCAGCGGCTACACGAGGCCACGCCAACCGTGTTGCGACAGGAAATCGTCGACAATCTGATTTGAGGCCGCATGCGAGTCGTCATTTTCGGACTGGGTGAGCTGTCGAGTCTTGCTTGGTACTGTCTCACGCACGATTCGCCGCACGAGATCGTGGCTTTTTCTGTCGACGGTGCCTACCTGGATCGGAAGGCGCACATGGGTCTACCCGTAGTTGCCTTCGAGGATCTCCAACAGTCGTTCCCTCCCGACACGTACGCCATGCTGGTGCCGATCGGGGCCCGAGCGGCCAACAGATTCCGCGCCGAGCGGTACGAGCAGGCCCGGCAGAAGGGCTACTCGTTTCCGACCTACGTATCGTCACGCGCTTTGACGTGGCCGGACCTCGAAATCGGTGAGAACAGCATGATCTACGAGGGCAGCGCGGTCCAGCCGTTTAGCCGCATTGGCAAGAATGTCATCGTGCGTCAGGGCGTCGGCATTTCGCACCACGCCCAAGTCGGCGACCATTGCTTCCTCGCCAACCATGCCGTGTTCGGCGGCGGCGTGACGCTCGGCGATCGCTGTTTCGTGGGTCTGAATGCGACGGTTCGGGATGGCGTCAGCGTCGCCGAAGGGTGCATGATCGCGGCCAGCGCCCTGGTCACCGCAGATACTCTCGCAGACGGCGTGTACGCGGGCTCACCTGCCAGGCGCCGTCGCACTCCTGCGGATCGGTTCTTCCGATGAATCACGCTGGCTGATCACACTCGCCATCACGCCGTTCGGCTTAGTCGACCGACCACGACAGCCAGGCGTTCAGCTCATTGGTCGGCTTTGGGAGCAGCTCCGCCTGCCGCGCCGCAAAGGCCTGACGCTCCTCGGTGTTCCGGTGAATCGCGACTCCCATCCCGATCAGACATTCTCTGGCGATTCGAACACCCTCCCTGATCGTGGCATTGGCCGCGACGAAACAATTCGGCTCGATGGTCACTCCGCCAAGAATCACGACACCAGGCGAGATGAACACATGGTCCTTGATCACCGAGTGATGTCCAATGATGGCATTGGCGCCGATCGTCACATTGTTGCCAATGCTCACGAATGGCTGCACGACGGTCTGTTGAGACACGATGCAGTTTTCGCCGATACTCAGATCCGGCCACGTGACGGCCTTCGAGCTCACATACGTGACGAAGGAATAGCCCTTTTCTTTGGCCTGTCTGTAACGCTCCTCGCGAAGCCGGTTCATCCGTTGAAAGCTCAGCCCCACAATCATCGCGACGTCAGAAGGCGGAAAGGCACTCTCTACGTCATGAAACGGAACGACCGGCAGGTCGAACAACGTGGGTTTGACCAGGTACTCCTTGTCCACCGTGAACCCCACCACCTCGTGCTCGGAATCGTATTTGAGGTAGCAGTAAACAACTTCGGCCCACTTGTGGCTTCCGAAAATGACGACGCGCTTACTCATCGAGGAGCTCTTTTCGCACAAGCTTGCCCATGACGTTGCTGGGAACCTCGCCTCTGAACTCGATGACGCGAGGGCACTTGAAATCTGCCACTCGGCTCCGGCAGTAGTCGAAGATCTCCCGCTCCGTACTCGGCGATCGCAAAACCACGCCGGCCTTCACCTTCTGGCCCCCGGCCCCATCGGGAACTCCGACAACAACGGCCTCCGCCACCGCAGGATGCCCGCTGAGCAGCAGCTCGATTTCGACCGGATCGACTTTCTTGCCGGCCACATTGATGAAACGACGAGTCCTGCCCCGCAACTCGAGCCGTCCGCTCTCATCGAGCGTACCTTGATCTCCGGGGTAGAAGACACCCGACTCGAAGTACGAGTCACTCTGCTCTGGATCGCGGTCATAGGAATGCGCAGCATAAGCGCTCCTGATTGCCACGTGACCTAATACTCCTGGAGCGACTGGCTTCCTTTCGTCATCGACGATCTCTATCGTCACGCCGGGAATGGCATGACCCACGGAAGCCGAGGAGGTCTCGGGTTCAGCACTCAGATCGATCGAGACCATTCCAGTCTCACTGCTGCCGTACTGGTGATGGATCGCGACGCCGTACCGCGTCAATAGAGATCGGGCAGTGTCGTTGGTCAAGGGAACCCCCGACGAGCGCGCACAGCGGATCGAAGACAAGTCGGCTTCGCCGATGAACTCCGTCAATTGCTGATACATCACAGGAACTCCTGGGAATCCCGTGATCCTTTCCTGCTCGATGAGCCGGACTACCTCTCTGACAAAAAACTCCTTGACAGGAAAAAGAGTGGCGCCCGACAAAAAACTGTGAACCATCGCATGGCTGAATCCATAGCCGTGGTTCAAGGGAACAGCGGCGAGTACCCGGTCGTGTTCCGTGAGCCGAAGAAGTGAAGATACTGCGGCAAATTCGTCGAGAAGCTGTTGGTGGGATCTCGTAATCCTCTTCGATCGGCCGGTGGAACCGGTGGAGTACAGCGTCAACGCGGCTGACTCCGAGCTGACGGCTCGATAGGCATCGGTAACGACCCGCTCTCTCTCTTGTATGCCATTCCCGCCAAGCCCCGTCCATTGGCCCGTCTCGCTCGAATAGAGCATCACAGACCGGAGGCCCGAGTGTTTCAGTCGGACGGCATCAACGAGATCGGCGGCCTCGCTTTCGGAGAGAAGAGTTCTTACCTCGCAGTCGTTCAGGTATCGTGCGAGCTCATGGCTACGACTCTTCACGTAAAAGGGTGCCACCACGGCTCCCGTCTTCCAGATAGCCAGTGTCGCGATGATGAACTCGGGCCCGTTGGGAAGGAGAATCGCAACGCGATCCCCGGCTTGGACTCCAGCGTCGTGTAAGGATTCGCAGAGCTCGTCGACGCGCCGGGCGAGATCCATGTAAGAGAGCGTGATCGGGCCCGCAACGACAGCGCGCCTTCCCGCGTGCTCCCTAGCGACGCGAGCGAAGGCACCGAACAGATTTGTCGAAGAATGATTGGACAAGGCGGTCAGGCCGAAATTCTCGCCTTGACGAACTTCTCAATTGACGTGACCGTTTCCAAGTGGCCCGCCTTCACGTCCTGAGCATCAATGGCGATCTCAAACGATCGCTCGAGAAACGAAACCAGTTTGATGAGGTCGATCGAATCCAGAAGACCACTCCCCATGAGAGATGCATTCTCGTCGACGTCTTCGGAACTCTGTAAGAGCGCGACCTCTCGTGTCAGATATTTCTTGACTGAGTCCGCTATCTCCACTGCTGCTCCTCTATATCCGGTGTGAGGTTAGCGTATCTTCACGGCGACAGTGAGGTCTTCCCTCGGTGGCAGCATCGTCGCGAAGACTATTTCCGCTTGGCAACAGCGAAGGATACTCAATTATCTGCTCGGAGAGCCCCGCCATCGTTAGTGAGGCTCTGGGCGTCGATCAGATCTGTAATCCAGATGCACCGTCTTATGTCCCGGAAAGGCCGCCGACCCTGGTTGCTGCACCGAACTGCGCCATTCGGCCTGGGCACTGGGCTTGCGACCGCCACTCATCGAACATGCGTACATCGAAGTGGTGGTCCACCAGCCTGGCCGCGGCAGCGTTTCTTCTAGGCACGATTGCAGCCGGCTCCGGTTCCCTCCGCGCGGCGTGGGAGCCTATTGCACGCGTCATCGGACTGGAGGACAAGCGGACGCCGGCTTCGGCCAACGTCCTCTCCGAACACGAGGTCGAGGTGCTCGACGAGATGTCTCCGCAGAGTCAGGCGGAGCTGCTCCTGGAGCGTTCGATCAACCACTACCGCGGTGCCAACGAACAGATCGCCGCGCGCGTCGAGGCCTGGCGGGGACAGATCAGTTTGAACGATCCACTGAACCGTCTGTTCATCACCGCGATCAACTCCGACGATCTCACGGTGCGTGTGGCCGCCATCGAGGTCGACATCGCCGCGAGAAATCTCACGAAGGATTCCGCGACCGTGGACCGACTCGAGCCAGTAGCGCGAGCCGGCGAACAGGGTCCGCGTGCGAATGCCCTGTGGGATCTTGGGCTCATTGGGAACCGCGGTGTCGAGCAGGATCGGATCCAAGAGATTCTCTTGAGCTCAGTCCACGACGACAACGAAAACGTCCGCTACTGGGCCGTCGAAGGCCTCGCTTACTTGGCGACCGACGCGGCCATCGCTCCACTGCTCGACATCTTTCACGACGACTCGTCGGCGACCATTCGCGAGCGAGCCGCTTGCGGGTTGGCGCAGTCTGGCATGTTCAGCGCGGCGCAGCGCCGCACCGTGATTCCGCGGCTGCTGGAGTTTGCCGACGACGGCGCACTGGACCCCCTGACTCAGAAGTGGGTCTTCCAGGCGTTGCGCGACATCACCGGTCAGACACTGCCACACGATGCGACGACGTGGAGAGACTGGTACAGGGCGTCTACCAAGAGGTAGTAGGGCTGCGATCGTCTAAAGCATCAAGACCACGGTCGTGTACACGGCCGTCGTTGGTATCGTGAACGTTCTCGCGGGACCGGCGACGTTGACATCGACCCGGTCGATTGCAGGAGCGTTCGAAATGATGTATCGCCGCTGCTGCTTACTGTGGCGCGCCTCCACAATCGGATCGATGCCAGCCGTGCCTAGCACCGTGATTTGACAGTCGGCGGCCGAGCCCCCGGTGATGCCTGAGTTGTTGACGATCTTTCCTTGAACGCGGTGTTTGCCAGAGAAGATCTGAAACGAGTGGTTGAGTGCCATCGGGATCGGAAACGTCCCTGCCGGCACGGTGCCCCCTCCCGCATCGAGGCACGGTGTCGGATTACCCGATTCATCGAGGCATGTGATCGAGATTTTCGTGAACGGGCCCTGTGCTACATCAGTCGATTGCGCTGTACCGGCGACTGTGACCACCTCGATCAACCCGTCCATCTTGCCGGTAGCGCCGGTAGGCGTACCCTTGAGTTGCTTGATCCTCGTGGACCCTCCATCATCAAAGAGCACCGGTTGGGCCATATTGCCTCCTAAAGGGCGATCAATAACGCAGACCGCCAGAGAGTACGTTGATGTTCGTTGTTTCCAGGTACCGATCCACGGTCGCCGGATTCCACGCGTTTCTCAATTGCGCCATCGCGGCGCGGGCAGAGTCGCGGTGAGCGTCCACGTCCGACGGCTCCGGCGACCCTCGGATCGCAATCAGGTGCCCGCGCAGTACTGCCTCCCAGATTCGCCGCGGTTCGAAGAACGTTAGAGCCTGCCCCGCCATCTGCAGCGCGGGCGATTGGTGTCCGGCGATCGCCAACGCTTCGGCGATGGAAAGCCGGGCGACAGCCGCTTCCCCAGCCAGCCTGGCCTGTTCGAGACGGTTAACCACGCCCGTTGCGTCGGTCAGGCCCTGCGAGTGGCGGCCCATTTTCACGAGAACCAGTGCCCGAGTCAACGTGAGTTGACTCACGAGATCATCATCGCCGCCAGCAGCAGGCAGGGCTTTTCGCACGATGTCGAGGACGTCGGTAAGACGGCCGTCGGCATAGGCCATTGCGGCCTGCTGGACGCGAATCGACGCGAGAAGTCGCCGGCTGTGGGACTGGGCCTCGAAGCGTTCGGCTTCCGACAGGGAGCTCTCCGCCTGCTGTCGTTGACCAAGCCGCCAGCGTAAGCCGGCGGAACTGACTCGCATGTACTCGCCCTGGACGTTAGGGCCATACAGGTTCCGGGCCAGTTCGTACTCGCTGAGCGCCTCTGGCCAATCGGCACGGTCACGAAGGCTGTCGGCGATCCGTTCGTGGAGTTGTGCTTCAAGGCGCCGGTCCTGAAGCCGCTGGGCATTCGGGAGCGTCTCTCGCAAGATGCGGATGCCGTCTTCGTACTTCCCCAGTTGCCTGATCACGCCAGCGAGCACGATGGCCGCCTGGATCGACTCCCGCCGGTAACCCGCCTGAGTGTAGAAGGAGAGACCGGCCTCCATGAACCGCTTGGCCTCCTCGGGTCTGTGGTCCTGCTCGCAGAGAGAGCCCAGGGAGACCTGAGCGCGGGCCTCGATTCGGCGCACCTTGCCACGTCGCGCGGTTTCGAGGGCGCGACGAAACAGCGGTTCCGCGGTCTTCAGGTCTTGGTTGAGCAGATGGATGTTGCCGAGATCGATCAGGCCCGTCGTGGCTAGATTGTCCATGTTCTCGGCCAGGGCCATGTCGATCGCCTGTTGCACGAGGGCGATGGCGCGCGTGGTTTCTCCGAGGTCGCGGCGGGCGGTGCCCTGGAGCAGCAGGAGACGGATTTCCTGGTAGCGGTTGCCGACCAGGCGAGCCACGCCGAGCGCCTTTTCGACAAACGGTAGCGCCTCGGTCTCGCGGCTGCGCCGATCTAGAAGATTCGCGCGCTCGAGCAGTGTCTGCGTGACGCCTTCGTAGTCGCCGGTTGTGCCATACAGCTGTTCGGCTTCGTCGAACGCCCGCAAGGCCAGTGCAAGGTCGTCCTGTTTCCCTCGGCGTCCGAGCATGTAACCGAGCCTGAGCTTCGCTGCCGCGTACGATGGTGCTCGCTGAAGGGCCCGCATGTAGGCGGCGTTCGCCGCCTCCGAGTCTTCCATCTGCTGCGCGAGCCAACCGGATTCGAGCGCGACGCCGGGTCCATCGCGTACGTCAGCTGTGTCCTCGATCTGACGAAGGAGAGGTGCGGCGCGCTCATAGTCCCGCGAGATCATGAACTGCATGGCGCGCAACTTCCGTTCGTCGTTCGGTGTCAGGCGTGTGTCCTGTGCCGCCGAGACGGCGCGGAGCATTGAATCTTTCGCCCGGTCCGTGTAGTCGAGCTCGTCATAGGCGCGCGCGAGGCTGGCGTGCGCCAATGCGAAAGACGGATCCGCGGCGACGGCCTGCTCCAGTGCCTTTCGCGCCGTCTCATATGTCATGGAATACAGCGCATTCACGCCGGTCTGGTACGAGCGCAGAGCGGCCGGTGCTGGCTGATACGGACGGTGGCTTAACATCCATCCGCCAACTCCGGCGACCAGCAGCAGACAGACGGCGACCGAGGCACGAATCAGATCGCGGCGAGTCCAGTTTCGGATGTTTCGCCACGCACCCTGCCCGAACCAGGCGGCGAGCTCTCCGGCTGACGCGAACCGGCGCCCGGGCTCCTTCTGCAGGCAGCGCGCGATCGCAGCCTCCCAGCGCGGATCGATGTTTGAGACTTTGGATCGAATGGAGACGCCCTGGCTGCTGGCTCTGAGCATCGCCGACTTGATCAGATCCCGGTTGTCGAACGGCAGCTCGCCGCTAGCCATCTCAAATAGGACGACTCCGAATGAGTAGATATCGGATGCCGCGGTGATCCGCTCGCCAGCAAGCTGCTCGGGAGACATGTAGGCGATCGTTCCGGCGACATGAACCCGGTCATCCACGGTGCCCGCCGCGTCGGCCGGGATCCGGGCGGCGTCCAGACGAGCCACTCCGAAGTCCGTGATGACGGCCCTGACGGCGTGCGGCTCGGGCACCAGGATCACGTTCCCGCTCTTGAAATCCGCGTGGACGATACCGGCGCGGTGCGCGGCCTGTAGTCCTTCGGCGAGCTGGACGGCGATCGGGAACGCTTCCGCCCGCGTCAACCGTCCACGTCGGATTCTCGCGGCGAGGGTTTCGCCCTTGAGCAGCTCCATGGCGAAGAAGAGAAGCGACTCGTGGACGCCGACCTCGAAGATACGACAGACGTTGGGATGAGTGACCTTTCTGGCCAGGAGGATCTCGTCCTGAAAGCGATGCACCAGCGATGGGTGATGCGCCAGGTCGCCGCGCAGTGTCTTGAGCGCCACGTCCTCGTTCAGGAGCAGGTCGAACGCCTCGTAAACCTCTCCCATGCCGCCGCTGCCGGTCAGCCTGGTGATCCGATAGCGTCCGGCAACGACTTCGCCAGGAGCAAGGGAGTTGCAGGCGCGCGCAGGCACGTGGGGAGGTACCTCCACCGTGTCGCGCTCCAGGATGCGACGCTCGACCTCGGCACGCAGTTCCGGGTCGTTGGCACATTCGCGCTCCAGAAAAGACCGGAGTTGCGTCAGGGAAAGGTCGAACGACGAGTCGACCAGCTCCTGGATCCGCGTCGAACGCTCCAAGGACATCGGAAACTGCATCGGGCTGACGTTTTGAAGGGAATACACTCAGAGGTATCAACGTCGGCCGACGGCGAACCGAACACACAGACTGTGCAAACACCTTCCGTCGGCGGGAGGGAGCGCGCATCGAGCTGTCAGGCCCTGAATGGGTTACTTGTTAGGCGGGAGGCGCCGGCATGGGCTCGAGAACGTCAACGGGGTACGTTCAGCTTCGCGCGTCCAAGGCCGTTAGCCGAGACGCGGCGCCCGGCACGCAGAGCGTCTTACCGTGCGTCGACGCCCTCGATCAGCCACTCATCGCTGACCTTGCGAAGGTTGAACTTCCACTGACGTCGTTCAACATTCGTGTTCCTGCCGCCGATTTTCGGCACGTAGCGCGCTGTTCCGCTGCAGGATGCCTCTGCCCGAAGACCGGTGACGCCAATCAAGCAATTCTCGAATGAGAGCACTTGCGTCTCGAGCCGGTCGAAGGCTCTGTCGAGGGCCTTTTCATTCACCGTTGGCCAGACTTTCCGTGCAGCGCCCGCATCAAGAGCACTGAACGCGGTTCTGTAGCGGCCCAGCGCGCGCTGGATGTCTGCCGTTTCAGTTCGGGCCACCGGTGGTGGCGGAGTCGGTGCCACAGTCGTCGATGCGGCAAGGGACGAAGGAGGTGCAGCGACCGGCGTCGCGACGCTTTCGTTCGGTGGTCCTGACGTATTGCGGGGTGTGATGACTGCTGCGACGGGAAGCTCACTCGCAAATACACGAGTTGGCGCGTCTCCCGTTGTGATTTGTACGGGCGCGCCCGAGGTTGGTTCCTGCGTAGCGACCGAGAGAGGAGCAGTGTTTCGACCCGAGAATCTCGGAGGCGCAGATGGCATCGCGCGTGCGACCGGCGTGGTCACTCTACGGCGTTCCACGAGGCTCGTTGGAACCGCAGTCCGTGACGGTTTAGCCCGCGACGGTTTAGTCCGAGACGGTTTAGTCCGTGACGGTTTCTCGCTTCGCACTCTGGCCGAAGGCGCCCGGGGACTCTCGTGCTCATTCGTCACCGTTGTTGGCTGGTTGGCAATTCCGGCCTCGAACACGGGCTGGACCACGGGTGACGCGATCGACGGCCGGGAAGGTAACGCGGGCACGGCCAGTATGACCGGCCAATACTGGGCGGGGACGACGGCTATCGCAATCGTTGCGGCCGCGGCTAGGCCGACTGTGCTAACGAGAAGTGGCCTGTATGACCTTCTGCGCCGGGGCACAGTGCGCAGAGGCTCCGCGCCTGGGACGGTACTCCGTGACAAAGGTTGATCGACCCAGGCAGTCGGACGCGCGACCTCTTCCACTGCTGTATTTTGGTCGCCGATTGCGGGCCCAGGCGCCTCAGCCACGAACGCGGCTTCGCTATTCACGGCACCGAGATGTTCGGTGGTCTCTTCAGGTGCCGCCCGCAGCTCGGACTGCTCCGACTCGAACTCGCCAAGCGCGTGCTCGACGTCGGCGTTCGTCAAGAGAATCTGGTCGGTCCGTTTCTCGGTCATCGGGAACTGTTCGATATTACCGTCCGAACGAATAGTCGAAGGTCACAGTCGGAATCCAACTTGCGTTGAGACCGACATCTGTGAGAGGTCGAACGACGCTCGCATTGAGAAGCCAGGTCCCGACAACGTTCCATTTGAATCCGGCAACAGCGACGATACGGTCCGTGGTGTCATCAGTGCTCGTCAGCCGAATCGTGTCCACGCCGGCCAGGCGCGGGTGAGGCACGACCGTTGATGCGAGCCGTCCGAAGCCATCGAGTCTACGTCCGTAGACTTCGCCGACGAGCGTCAGACGCTGAACGGCGACGACTGTCATGGCGGCCGAGTAATCCAACTCGTCGGCAACGTCGCTGAAAGAGTACCCGACGTTGCCGTGAATGCCGATTCGGTCGCTCTCGAATGAGCCCATGAGATGCGGCCTGACGCTGGTCAGACCCGCGCCAAGGAGATTCTCGGTGCTTCCCGTGGGAAGTCTCGCGTCGCCACCGACCGCGACGCCGCTCGCTCCACGACGCAGCACGTTGTACTTCGCGCGGACCACCGCGTCACCAAGCCCCGACGCAGCCGCCGAGCCCGTGGCCTGGACGAACCGGCTCCCGCGATACGTGTCGATCCGCTCGCCTCTGAGGCTGACCCGTACGAAAGGAACCGCCGCGCTGATATCGAGCCGATCCGTCACGCCATAGTTGGCGGACATCGTCATCGTGTCCGTCTGGATTCGCAACGAGATCGTTTCGACGTCGAACGGCTGCGGTTCGCCGCGCAGGATACTGGCGGTCGACACCAGGGTTCCGTCACGAAGGTCTCGACCATCGATGTTGTCGAACGTCGCGCTGCGATAACTCATCGCCAACGAGGCGTGGCCCCTGCCAGTCGTCAGCGACCGTTCGGTGAAGAACGGACCGAAGCTGTCGCTCGAGCGAGTGACCGTGCCGAGAGTCGGATCGAGACGGTATGCGAATCCGCCTGCGGAAGACGTGATGGGCAGCGTCCCCAACTCCAGGACCAGTAGCTGAGAGATCGTGTCGCGAGTCGCCGCGGCGGCTTGTTCATCTCGCACGAAATCACCGGTGGCGATCGATCGATTCGTCACCAAGAACGACAGGACGTCGCTGATCGATTGTTGCGCGTTTGCCGGTTGCGCTCTCGCAGCGAGCAGCAGAGTCGCCACAAGCACGACCGCAACACCGCGCCTTCGAGGATGAGCGATCATTGACACTCGGCTAATCCTTCTGGTGGACCGTGACAGTCTGTCCTGCCACTGTCAAAGTGCCATCCCGATCGGCGCCGTTGTTGTTCGCGACCGCGAACCGAACCTTTCCGGAGCCGGTACCGCTTGCCCCGGATGTGACCGTGATCCAAGCGGCATTGCTGGTGGCGGTCCAGGCGCAGTTGGGCGTGGTCGTCACGTCGATGTCGACACCATTGCTTCCACCCTTGCCAACGTCTTTGCTCGTCGGCTTGACGACGTAAACGCATGGCAGTACCGCTTGCTGAGTGACGGTGAAGGTCTGCCCCGCAATCGTGAGGGTGCCGATTCGCTGCCCGCCAAGATTCGCCGCGACATTGAACCCGACCTGGCCGCTCCCTGTTCCGGTCGCACCCGACGTGATGGTGATCCACGAGTCATTCCTACTGGCCGTCCAGGGGCAGCCGCCGCTCGTCGAGACAGAAATCTGCTGTCCGACTCCGCCGAGTGCCGTGATCGTCTGACTTGTTGGGGAGATTCCATAGCTGCAGGTCATCCCGGCCGCCTGGCTCACAGTGAAGGCCTTCCCCGCGATGGTAAGCGTTCCAGTCCGTGCAGAGCCGCTATTGGCGGCGACAGTGAAGGTCACGGTGCCGTTGCCGGTGCCATTCGCGCCGGACCCGACCGTGAGCCAAGAGGCGTTGCTTGTGGCAGCCCAGCTGCAGCCGCCGCCCGCCGACACACCAACGGAGATCCCGACCCCACCAAGAGCAGGAACCGACTGGTTGGTCGGCGAGAGCGTGTACACGCACGTCGGCGACGGCGCCGGACCGGGCGCCGTTCCCGCTCGCGCTTGCGTCACCGCAAATGTTTGGTCGGCGACTGAAACGGCGGCACTTCGCTCGGCGCCCGAGTTGGGAGCCACGGTGAAAGCGAGAGTGCCGCTACCGCTTCCGCTGAGGGGCTGTGTCAGGGAGAGCCAACTCGCCTGACTCGTAGCCGTCCATGAGCATCCGCTTAGTGCTGTTACGGTCACCGAACCGCTACCGCCGGTCGCGGCCAATACTTGGCTGCGAGGCGCGATCTCAAAGCGACACGGGCTCGCAGCTTGAATGATGCGAACATGACCGCCGTTAATGACAATGTCGGCTTGTCGCGTTGACGGCAGGGGATTGGCCGCTACGCGAAACTTGACTTCGGCGGCCCCCTGTCCAGACGTCGGAGAGACTTCAGAAATCCAATTCGCTTCAGCTGCGGCGTCCCACGTGCATTCCGGTTGTGTCGTGACCGCGACGTTGCCGGTCCCGCCGCCTGACTCAATGGGAGTCGATGACATGGCCAGCGACACCTGACACTTCACGGGCGAGGGGCCCGACGTCACTTCCGATGATGATTCGCAACCAGTCAGCGCTGCGGCGAAGGCCATCGCCAGGAGCAGCGCAAGCGGGCCACCCGCTCGGGAGCGTTTCGTAATGGGGTGGGGCGAATGAGCCAGGCGCATCGGCGTTGTCGCTCCACCTCGACCGTGCCGAGATGAGCGTGCATGCGACGACTCAGATATGCATTGAGCGGGCCAGGTCTCCCGGTCGTAAAACACCGGCCCCACCGCAGTCAGCGTGAGCGGCCGACTGCGTCCGTTTGACTTCAGACCTTCTTGATTGGCGACTTTACCGATGACCTAGGCATCTGGACCGATTCGCAAAAGGTCCTCATTACGTGGACATCGGCAGAGTCGGCTCCTCGCTCGTCTACCTCGAGACCGGCGGAGAACAGGTGCTCCGACGTCAACGTTGCGCTGTAGCAGGAACGAATCGCTGTACGCGCTCGCCGTTGAACACCTCACCGGTGTAGATGTTGCCTTTCGAATCGACGGCGATCATGTGCAGACCGAACCACTGGCCCCCGTTTTCGCCCATGCTGCCCATCTGGCCGAGGACCTTGCCGTCCTCGCGGTTGAGGAACCAGATGTGATTGTTCGTGAGATCTGAGATGAACAAGTACCGCTGCGGCTTGTCGGGCGAGAACGCGACGCCACCAGTTGACCCGCCCTCTCCAGTCGAAGGTGCCAGGATGAATTCCTTCACGAACTTGCCCTGCTTGGTCGTGACGTGGATGCGATTCGCGTTGCGATCCGCGGCGTAAACCAGCCCATCGTTGGAGAAGTTGATGGTGAGGTGCCCCGCAAAGTCCTTGGGCATGGGCCCGTTGGGCTTGTAGTCGTGGTCGGCGTCGCTGATGCTGATGTCCGCGAGCGGTTTTCCATACGCGCCCCACCCCCGCTTGAAGGCGAACGTGTCGAGGTCGAAGACCATTACGCGGCCGCTCAGATAGTTGTCGGCAATGTACATTTCGCGCGCCGCTTCATCGAGCCGAATCTCTTCGAGTCCGCCCACGACCATCGGTGTCGTCGGTGGATATTTGGTACGGAAGGCTGTTCGAGCCGCCGCCAGAGCCGCCGGATCTTGATTGCCCCCACGCCCCCCGCGTCCGGCCTGGGGCGGAAACGTCCCCGTCGGGCCAGGGCCGCCCCGGCCTGGTGTGCGACTGCCGCCAGCAATGTAGGCATCTGCGCCAGTCGTACCTCCACCGCTGCCAGGCTCCCTCTCGGGCGTGCGAGCCACCTCGCTCACAACTTTGCCGGTCTTCGGATCGTATTTGCGGACCGTGTCCTGTCCGATGTAGACGAACCCTTTGCTGTCGACATCCATGCCGTGCCCTTGGGGGGCATCGAACGAGCCGATGACGTTACCGTCCTTGTCGATGTGGATCATCGAGGGAGGGCGGACGCAGCAATCGGCAGTCGGGGGCGTGAGCTCTGCATGGAGCTCGAGATCTCTCAGGTCATTCGGGCGATTCAACACCCAGACGTTGTCGTCTTTGTCGACAGCGAGCCCTGTCACGCCGCCCATTTTCCACTTGTTCGGCAGCGGCTTTGGCCAGTCGGGATCGAATCTGTAGCGGGGCGCCGTTTGCGCTTGCGCTCCGGGATTTCCATACACGCTCAGCAAGCACAACCCGATCGACAGAGCCAAAGCTCCGGTCGTTACCTTCCAAGACAGCTTCATGGGAACGCTCCCTCATAGTGACGCGCGCGGCGGGTCCCTGATGTTCGACGCGGCATGTTCCAGGGAAACCCGCTGCGGTGTCAAGACGAGGATTCGTTCACTGGACAGTGATCGGCGGGCTTGTCGCCACCCGCGTGTAACCGTTGTTCAGAAAGAGCCGGAACTCATACGTGCCGGGTGTACTCGGCATCGTGACCGTCCACGTCCGGGTGCTGAGGTAGGTGCCCACATACGTGTACGACAGATAGCTGGTATCCGCAGCGGTCGTCGGCGCAAATGCCAGCCAATCGGTTGCTCCGCCGCGGCCGTTCGTCAATGTGACGGTGACCGGAGTTCCAGGAGCCGCGGCCGCAACACTCACCGTCAACACCGGCGGCGGCCCTTCGCTGACGGCAATCGGCGCGCTCGTCGCCGCCCGGGCGTAACTGTTGTTCAGGAACAGCCGGAACTCGTAGTTGCCGCCGATTGGGATCACGACGGTCCATGTTCGCGACGTCACTCCCGCACCGACGTAGGTGTACTGCAAGTAGCTATTGTCTGGCGCCGAGACGGGCGCAATTGCGAGCCAGTCGGTCGATCCGCCAAGGCCACCGGTAAGGGTCACGCTCACCGCCGTCCCGGCTGCAATTGAGGTGGTACTGACCGACAGAGCAGGGGGGCCGCTGATGACGAACGGCAGCGCCGAAGAGACTCCAGTCACGGGCGTAAACACCGTGATCTGTGAGGTCCCTTGCGAGGCGATGTCGGCGGCTGGAATGGCCGCCCGCAATTGCGTGGCGCCGACAAACGTCGTCGTCCGATCCGCGCCGTTCCACCGTACGACCGACGCCGGCTCGAAGCCGCTGCCATTCAGTGTCAAGGTGAAAGCCGGACCGCCGGCGGTTGCCGCGGCCGGAGACAGTGAACCGATCACCGCTGGGCCTACGACCACTGTTACCGGCGCGCTCGTCGCGAGGCGCGTGAAACCGTTGTTCGCGAACATCCGGAACTCGTAAGTCCCTGGCGCCGACGCTGTCACGGTCCACGTGCGGGTCGTGACACCTGCCCCAACATAGGTGTATCCGAGGTAACTGGTGTTGGCCTCGGCCGTCGACGCCCATGCGAGCCAATCGCCGGATGCGCCGGAACCGTTGGTAAGCGTCACTGTCACGTTTCCGCCCGTTGGAACGCTCGATGTGTTCACCGCGAGAGCGGGCCCCGTGACAACGATTGTCGGACTCGTCGCCAGGCGCGTGCCGTCAGCCGTCAAGAGCCGGAACTCGTACGGTCCAGGCGTCAACGGCATCGTCGCCGTCCACGTTCGCGTCGTGACGCCCGTCCCGACGAAGGTGTACCGCGAGTACGTCGTGTTTGGTGCCGACGTCGCGGCAAGCGCGAGCCACTCGCCGTATCCGCCAGAGGAGTTGGTCAGGGTGGCCGTGACGGCACTGCCACCCGGGACCGTGCCCGCGCTCACCGTGAGCGTTGGTGTCGGTCGAATGGGAAAGATCAACGAGGAGGAGACTCCGCCGCCAGGCGCGGGCGTGAAGACCGTTACCTGCGCATCGCCGACCGCGGCAACATCACTCGCGCCGATCGTCGCTTGGAGCTGGGTTGCGGTCACGAACGTGGTCGGGCGGCCGGCACCATTCCACTGCACCACGGACGAGGCGCTGAATTTGCTGCCGGTCACTGTCAGTGTGAACGGACTGCTGCCGGCCGTTGCACCGCTCGGTGAGAGTGAAGTGGCGACGGGTGTTGGGTTCACCGACAGGTCCACCGCGACGGGAGGGCTGGTGGCCTTTCGCACCTCGTTCACAAACAAGCGGAACTCGTACGTGCCGGCCGTGGTCGGCATCGTAACGGTCCACGTTCGTGTCGTAATGCCACTTCCGACATAGGTCCATTGCAGATAGCTGTTGTCCGCGGCGCCTGTGCGCGCGAGCACCAGATAGTCCGACGAGCCGCCGTATCCCTGCGACAGGCTGACCGTGACGGCACTGTCAGGCGCAACCGTTGACGCGTTGACGGTCAGCGTTGGTGGCAGATCGATCGTGAATGCGAGTGCGGAGGTGTTGCCACCACCGGGAGCAGGCGTGAAGACGCTTACCTGTGCAGTGCCGGCTGCAGACAGATCGCTTGCGGATATCGACGCCTGAAGCGTTGTCGTGCTGACGACTCGTGTGGGCCTGTCTGCGCCGTTCCAGCGTGCCACCGAAAACGTGTTGAAACCGCCGCCCGCGATCGTGAGCAAGAGCGCCCCGAATCCAGCCCGAGCGTGTGTCGGGTCGGTTGCCGTGATCGAAGGAGACGGGTTCGTGACCGGCACGAGAGACGCGAGGGCACGGAGCAGCCGCACACGTGGCACGACCGAAGAGCCAAGAAATCTCTGGTCGTGGATCGGCAGCCCTGTGCTTCGCAGACGGGTGAGGATAGTCGCCACGCTCGCATCTGGCGCCGCCTGCCGAAGCACGCTCCACGCGCCGGCGACATGGGGTGCGGCCATCGATGTCCCGCTGAACGCCGCGAACGAGCCTCCCGGAACGGACGAGGTGATCGACTCACCAGGGGCGAGGAGAGAGAGGAACGACGCCGCATTCGAGAACGCCGAGATTGCATCGTCTTTGTTCGTGGAGCCCACGCTCACCGCGGTCGAGATACAGGCCGGCGTCGCGACACCGAATGGGACGCCGCTGTTCCCGGCTGCGACGACCGTGGCAATCCCGATGGCTCTCAGGTTGTCGATGATTGGCTTGTAGGGTTCGCTGTCGCAGGTCGTCGTGAACAACTTGCCGGCCAGGCTCATGTTTACGGCGGCGATGGCGTGTTGACCAGCGAGCGCGACGGCGTACACACGTTCGAGGCCGGCGATGACGTCGGACGTGAACGCGCCGATGCATGACGGGGCTCCCCCGCAGCTCTGTGGATCCAGGACGCGCGTGAAGACTTGAACCGCGAACAGTCGCGCGCCCTTCGCGACCCCGGCGATTGGTGGTGTGGCGGTCAGGTCGCTGCCCGCAACGATGCCGGCGACGTGCGTGCCATGGAGACAGTCGGGCAGCGGGCACGGCACCCCAGAACCGGGGCCGACCTGCTGATTCTGTCCGTTAGGGCAGAACGTTTCGCTGCGGCCAACAACGGTGGTCGAGTAGCACGCTTCCTCCACGACCTTGCCCGCCAGAAACGGATGTGACCCGTCAACCCCCGTGTCGAGCACCGCGACCACGGTGCCGTTGCCGTCATAACCGGCGGCCCATGACTGATCGCCTTCAACGAGCGGGACACTGTCTCTCAACACGGGGAATAGCAACTCGTCGTCCAATACGCGGACGACGTCAGGGTCGAGGGCGAGTGCCGCACGCGCTTCAGGCGTTGCCTCGAGCGCGACGTACGGGTTGGTCAGGAACCGACGCATGACGCGATGCGAGCCAGTTGGCAACTTCGCGAGCGCCTGCGTAATGCGGGACGCAATCGCCTGCCGCTGAAGGGCCACGGCCGCCACGTCGGGAAGATTGCCCTCAGGCACATGCGGCGATGGCAATTTCAGCTCGACGATCACCCGTGATGGGCGCGCGGCTTGCGCTAGGTCTTGGCCGGTCGGCTGTCGCGGTGGCGTTGCCGACTGCGATGACGCGATGCCGCCGAACGAGATCACCAGGAGCGCCGCCAGCGAGACCGTGATGGCGGCCTGCACAGATCTGCGCGTCATTGGACGCCTCTCTTCCGGGCTGATTGATGAGGTAACTTCGGCGGGAAAGAACAATTGGCGTGCCGGATGGGTGCCGGCACGTAGAGGGTTGCGTGAAAACGAGTTACGTCGTCATACAGAACTGATCAACGCGGATGATGGCCGACCATCGTAATGGTCTGCACAAGTCTGTCGATGTCGCGGTGTTCCAGGCTACGGCGAGGGCCTGCGTGCTCGACCAGACCAATGGATGCTCCTGATGCGCCAGCCCGCGGAGGGATCGCGGCTGAGCACCATCAGCTCGACGCCGACCGAGTCAACGGGCCTGTTTTGAAACGTGCCCTTGAACTCACTGGTAGTGATAGCCCAAGCCGCGTCACCGGCGACGGTGACGCGGTATGGCATGCGCGTGGTAGTCACCACCTTTTCGAACTCGATGTCCGCCGGCAGGTGGTTCTTTTCGTACTCCGCGCGCGTCTCAATGCCCCCAGCCTCCAGGAGCACGGCGTCTGCAGCGAGCAGCCGCATCGCCTCGATGGCGTTGCCACCTTTCAAGGCAGCGTGGAACGCGCTGACCACCGCCGTGGCGGCAACCGAGTCGGCCGAGGGCGATTGCGCCGCGATCGGCCCTTCGAGAAGCCCTACCATCATCACGATCGCCATTGAACAAGAGCGCACGGTGACCTCCTGAATGTCGTGCCGGCCATTTGCCGCGAATCAACCAAGAGTCTACTTTCGATCGTGACCAGGAACTTCACTCGTCCATTTCGCCAGGCGTCCTGGCGGCGATCACCGCAAACGAACCCCGGCGCCAGACGACGTCGGGAAGGAACCCCGCGGAGGTCAACATTTCGAGCTCAGTCGTGAGCGGAAAGTACCACATCCTCATCAGCCCAGGCGGCAAAGTGTCCGTCGATTTCGCTGTCCGAGTAGGTCTGGCGCATATGCTGACGCCAGGTGCCGCGCTCGAGTTCGGCCAGCCGCTTGTCCGACGATGGACAACAATCCGCCGACACGAGCAGACCGCCTTGCGGCAACGACGCGCGGAACGTGCGATACGCCTCACGCTTGCGGTCTGCCGTGCGCACATGATGGAACGACAGAGAGCCAATGATGGCGTGACACCCCGGAATCGGTATGTCCAGGAAGCTCCCCAGCAGCGTGGACGCCCGTTGAGCGTCCGACTGCAGGCGCTGGCGGGCGAGTTCGAGAATTTCGGCATCCTCGTCGATGGCCGTAACACGCGCCTCTCTGAATGCTCGCAGGCACCGAGCACTCAATGCACCAGTTCCGGTTCCACAATCGACGATGTGGGGAGTGGCAGTGTTAAGCGCATGGAGCGCAGAGACTGCTGCGTCCAAAAGCTCGTCGTAGTCAGGGATGAACGTCCGGATTTTCGCGTCGTAGTCCACGAGCCGGATACCCAGATGTGACGCGACAGCCACGGGTTTCATTCTAGCGCTGGTGAGAAATGCGGGTTTCGATCGTTGTTAGCTATCGCCCCGTCCATAACGGCGGTGAGGTTCTTGCAAGCCTGCAGACGACTCAAGGCAACCAAATAGCTTCGGCCTGGTCCGTATCGAGACCCCCTGAAGGCGCAGAACAGAAAGTGAAAGAACGAAAGGATACGCGATGGATGAACCGACTCTTCGTTGCCCGTGGTGCATTTCCTCTTCGTTGGAACTAATTGCCGAAACCACGAAGACGATCCCGTGCACTGAGACCTACGAGTGCTGGAAGTGCAAGTCTTCATTCACGGTGTATAGCCCAGCACTCTGGCGTTCAGCTCACGCCTCCTCACGAATTCATCTGAATGCGGCCGTGCCGGGCCCGATGCCGCCATCCCAGCCGCCCATCAGACGTCCGGTTCCTTCGGCGTGATAGGTAGTCATCCCCGCCGCGGTCGCCACGATATGTCGCGGTTGATGGCCTGACCTTCGCCCACGATACCCACGCGCGGGCGGCGGTCTTCGGCGCTGCACTTAGTCGTCGAGGACGAACGTCACCATCATGTTCACCTGGTACTCCGCAATGCGGGCGCCGTCGCAGCGCACGTGCTGCTCTTTGACCCACGCGCCACGAATGTTTCGCAGGGTTTTGGCGGCTCGCGTCAGGCCCTGCTGTATCGCATCCTCGAAGCTCTTCGAAGACGTCGCGCTGATCTCGGACACTTTGGCAACTGGCATCTATATCCTCCGTTTAAACACCCCGTGTAACGCTATCCTAGCTCGCATTGAACGTTCCGAGCTTCGGCGCCGTATCCCAGTTCCAGCCGGTGCCGCAGGTCTTTTGTAGATGTGCTACAAGCACTCAGCCCGGAATGAATGGAATGAATATAGAGTCTTGAGTCATTTATGCACCTAGACACTTCAACCCCTCGAAAGCCGCTCCGCTTGTGGCCCGGCGTGCTGGCTGTGGTGCTGCAGTGGCTGGTTATGTTCGGCCTTCCCATCGTGGCTCCCGCGCAGGCCGCCATCGGGGTGATTGCCGGTCCTGTCGGCGGGCTGATGGTGGTGCTCTGGTGGCTGTTCTTCAGCCGCGCGGCCTGGTCGGAGCGGTTGGGCGCGATCGTGCTGTTGGTCGTCGCAGTGGCCGCCACATCACGTCTCATTCACGAGTCCATCACGAACGGGATGATGGGCTTCATGCTGTTCATCTACGCCGCCCCGCCAGTCTTGGGCCTCGCCCTTGTGGCGTGGGCGGCGGCCAGCCGCGGCCTTTCGACCGGGCGTCGACGCGCGTCGATGGTTGCCGCAATGCTGCTCGCGTGCGGAACGTTGACGCTTTTCCGGACCAACGGCATCTCTGGCGACGCGAGTCCGGATTTGGAATGGCGGTGGACGCAAACGGCGGAGCAGCGGCTTCTGGCGCAGGCCGGTGAAGGGCCCCTCGACTTAGCTCGGGACAGGCCAGTTGCGCTCCCGTCCTCGTCTTCCGACGCGAACACGGCCGCGAGTCAGCCCAGCGAGCCAGCGACGATCCCCACGCCGGCTGCTCCAGTCGCGGAGATTCATGAGAAGGGCAGCCTGGCCGCAGCTGGCGAAGAGGAAACCATTGGCCCTGCACCGTCCAGAGCGAACGCAGACGCCGCGTGGCCCGGTTTCCGTGGAGCGAGTCGCGACAGCATCGTTCGCGGCGTGCAGATCGAAACAGACTGGTCTCGCACACCGCCGGTCGAGTTGTGGCGCCGGCCGATCGGACCCGGCTGGTCGTCCTTCGCCGTCGCCGGCGATCGCCTGTTCACGCAGGAGCAGCGCGGTGACGACGAGATCGTGTCTGCCTACGACCTTAAGACCGGCGCGCCCGTGTGGAGACATCGCGACGCGGCCCGGTTCTGGGAGTCCAATGCAGGCGCCGGCCCGCGCGCGACGCCGACACTCAGCAACGGGCGCGTCTACACACTCGGCGGAACAGGAATCCTCAACGTGCTCGACGCCCGTGACGGCTCCGTCGTCTGGTCGCGCAATGCGGCCTCCGACACGGGCAGGAAGGTCCCGGACTGGGGCATCGCGAGCTCGCCGCTGGTGGTCGGCGACGTCGTCATCGCTGCCACGGCCGGATCGCTCGCTGCCTACGATCTCGCCACCGGCAAGCCCCGCTGGCTCGGGCCGAAGGACGGTTGGGGCTACAGCTCGCCGCAGCTATTGACGATCGATGGGGTCGCGCAGATCGTGCTGCTGAATGGACCCGGTGCGATCGGCGTCGCCCCATCTGACGGCACGGTGCTCTGGAAGCACTCGTGGGGGGGCGACAGCATCGTGCAGCCTGCGGTGCTCGCTGGCGGCGGCCTCCTGATCGGCAGCGGCTCCGGGCTCACGGCCAACAACGGCATGCTCCGTGTCAACGTCGCGCACGAGCCGGGCGGATGGATCGTGAAGGAGCGCTGGACATCGGCAGGATTGAAGCCGTACTTCAACGACATCGTCGTTCACAATGGCCATGCCTTCGGCTTCGACGGAAGCATCCTCGCGAGCATCAACCTCGAGGATGGGAAGCGTGACTGGAAGGGGGGGCGCTACGGCCACGGCCAGCTCCTCCTGTTATCCGACCAGAACCTGTTGCTCGTGCTGTCGGAGGAGGGCGAGCTGGCGCTCGTGTCGGCGACCCCAGACAAATTCACGGAGCTCGCGCGGTTTCCGGCAATCGAGGGGAAGACCTGGAACCACCCGGTGCTCGTCGGCGACGTCCTGCTGGTTCGCAACGGCGAGGAGATGGCCGCGTTCCGACTGTCCCTCGCGAGTCGCTGACGTCGGCGGCTGACTGCCTGCGAGGTCTGGCCGCGGACCTATCCGAGATGGACCGCCGACAGGACGAGTTCCTGGCCGGCGCTCCTGAAGAGGATCGCTCCCTGACTTGACCACTCCTTCCGATGTCGCTTAGCCTATCGCCGTCGAACGGGAAAGGACAATCATGGCGAAGAAGAAGCCACTGGACACACCTCGTAAGCGAGCTGCTCTCAAGGATCTTGCGCCGCCGGCCAGTGGAACGGATAAGGTCAGGGGTGGGGCCCTGCTGGTCTCGACGCAACCGTTGCAGGCTTCGAGGCAGTGGCTCGACGGCAATAGCCAGCCGCCGAACGATCTCCGCAAGAAATAGCTGGGCCCTCGGCCTGAACCTCACAGATGCCTCCTGACGGTGGGGAGTTGCGCCGGCTGCTGGCGCCCGTGACACCCCGAGAGTTTCTGTCCCGATACTGGGGACGGCGGGCGCTGTACATCCCGGGTGCTGCCGACAAGTTTGCCGAGCTCGCCTTCGACCTGCCCGCGCTCACCAAGGCGGTCGATCACAGGGTGCCCCAAGGGTACCTGGAGGTCCGATTCGTCGGTCGCGACGACCGACTGACCGCCGGTCCGATCCGCCCCGAGGACTACCGTCCTGCCGACGGCATCACGCTTCAGGCGTTCCGCATTTGCGATCGGCTCGAGCGCCTGGCCTCGTTCTGCGCCGGGATCAAGAGCGGGATGAGCCTGCCCGGAACCGTCACGATGACCGGGTATGCAGTTCCAGCCGGCATGGGCTTTCGAACGCACTTCGACTGCCAGCCGAACTTCGTCCTGCAGATCGAGGGCACGAAACGGTGGCGCTTCTCGGCCAGGCCGGAGGTCGCCTGGCCCCCGCTCAACGTGACACATGCCGGCCGGGCCGCGGAGCTGACGGACCGTTACCCGTTCTTGAAGGTCCGGTATCCTCCCGACGAGCGAAAGCTCGTGGAGCAGTTGTTGTCGCCCGGCGACGTCCTGTTCATCCCAGCCGGCACGTGGCACCAGACCGAGTCGGTCGACCTTTCTCTGTCGCTGACCATGACCTGCATACCAACGACGACCGCGGACGTCGTCGACGCCACGCTGCGGGCCTCGCTCTCCCGTTCGGAGAGCTGGCGCGGCAACGTTCCGCCCGTGCTGGCCGAGGACGTGCGGCCGGGGCGACTGCCGGTCCCCGTCGAACAGTTCTTCGATGCCCGACTGGCCGAGCTGCGCAAGCTCGTGCGCTCGCTGCGCGCCGAAGACCTCTACGACAGCTGGCTCCAGGGCACCGCGACCTTCGAGAGCCCGCTGGGGCGGCGCGTCGAGGAGCACGTCGCGGGCGTTGCCGCCGGCGATGTGCTCACCGTCTCGCGCGACGTCCCGCTGCGGTTCGTCACGAATCGGGACGCCCAGACGATCTCGTTGTACCACCTCGACCAGCGCATCGATCTTGCCGAGGCCGCCCGGCCCCTCGTGCAAGCGCTTGCCAAGACCTCCAGCTTCCCCGCCAGTCGCGCCTGCAAATGGCTCGGTAAGGGATTCACCTGGGAGGACGTCGAGCCGCTGCTCCAGGAGTTGGTCCGCGTGGGAATCCTGCGCGTCGCCCGCTGAGGCCAGAGTTTCCAAACTCGCGCCGCGGGAGATCGTGACCCCACATAGAAGGGAAGCGGGCGGTCAACCGCCGGGGATCGTGTGCCATGAAAACCCACGGAATCACGGGCGATCGTCCGTCACCCGTCGACGGGAACGCCTGGCCAGCAGCACGCTGAAGGGCTACTCAGGCACGCGTGAGACCTGCTAGTCTACCCTCTGTGTGTTGAGTCCCTGCTTGGAGGTCTCTTGTTGACTGGACGGTCGTTCGCACTTTGCCTGGCAATTCTGATCGCCGCGGGTTCGGTCGGACCGTCGATGGCGGCCCGGCAGCAGCCAATCGAGCCCAGTTCTCCGGCGCACGCGGCGGTTGTGGGCAAGTACTGCGTCACGTGCCACAACGACCGAAGTCGCACAGGCGGACTGTCGCTCGAACACGCCGACCTGACGAACGTTCCCCAAGGCGCTGAGACCTGGGAAAAAGTGATACGGAAGCTGCGCGTCGGGATGATGCCGCCGCCCGGTATGCCCCGGCCGGCACGAGTCCAACTCGACGACCTGGCCGCTTACCTTGAGACAGCGCTCGATCGCGCAGCGGTCGAACGACCACGTCCCGGGCGGACGTCCATTCACCGTTTGAACCGCGCCGAGTACGCCAACGCTGTTCGGGATCTGCTGGCGCTGGACATCGACGCAGCCGCGCTCCTGCCGCCAGACGATGAGAGCAGCGGGTTCGACAACATCGCGGACGTGCTGACGGTTTCGCCTTCGCTGATGGAGCGGTACCTGTCGGCCGCGTGGAACATCAGCCGGCTCGCTGTCGGTAACCTCAACATCGCCCCGAGTACGTCCGTTTACCGTGTGCGGCCGGATCTGTCGCAAGACCAGCATGTCGAAGGGCTGCCGCCCGGGACCCGGGGCGGAATTCTCGTGCGTCACACTTTCCCGATCGATGGCGAGTACACCATCAAGCTGCGGCTCTGGCGGAATACGTTCGATCTGATGCGGGGCATGGAAGATCCGCACGACATCGAAATCGCGCTGGACGGCCAGCGGCTGACGCTCGTCACCGCGGGCGGCCGCGAAGAATTCATGAAGATGGCGGAAAACCCCGGCACGTTCGGCACAGAGCTGGATCGGCGGCTGACCGTCAAGATTCCGGTGAAGGCGGGCACCCATACGCTCTGGGCGACGACCGTCCTGAAGAGCCACGCGTCTCGCGACGACTTGATCAAGCCGTTCCTGCGGACCACGGTGGACGGGCTCGACATCATGGGCGATCCGTCGGTGGACCGCCTTACGATCGAAGGTCCATTTACAGCGACCGGCTCGGGCGATCCCTCCTCGCGCCGGAAAATCTTCGTCTGCAAACCGGCAGGACCCGCGGACGAAACGGCCTGCGCCACGCGGATCCTCTCGTCGCTGGCCCGTGTGGCCTACCGTCGTCCCGTGGACAAGACCACGGTAGATATGTTGATGGAGTTCTATCGTCGCGGCCGCGCGGGCGTCACCGGCGTCGGCGGCTTCGACCGTGGAATCGAGGCGGCGCTTCAGCTGATTCTCGCGAGCCCGGAGTTCCTGATGCGCTTCGAGACCGATCCGCCGAACCTTGCGCCGAACACCGCGTATCGGTTGGACGACCTCGCGTTGGCATCGCGGCTGTCGTTCTTTCTGTGGAGCAGTCCTCCTGATGATCAGTTGATCACACTCGCGGGCCAGGGCAAGTTGAAAGACCCCGTATCGCTCGAACAGCAGGTCAGGCGAATGTTGGCGGATTCGAGGTCCCAGGCGCTCGTCACCAACTTCGCCGAGCAATGGCTGCACTTACGGAATCTCAAGAGCTCTTCTCCAGATCTGGACGCGTTCCCCGATTTCGACGACAACCTTCGACAGTCCATGAAAGAAGAGACGTCACTGTTCTTCGACAGTATCGTGCGTGAAGACCGCAGCGCCATGGATCTCCTGAACGCCGACTACACGTTTGTCAACGAACGGCTGGCGCGGCATTACGGCATTCCCAACGTGTACGGGAGTCAATTCCGACGGGTGACCGTCCGCAACGAAGCCAGACGCGGGCTGCTCGGCCAGGCCAGTGTGCTCGCTGTCACCTCCTATCCGAATCGAACCTCGCCGGTCGAGCGCGGCAAGTGGGTTCTGACCAATCTCCTTGGCGTGCCGCCGCAGCCTCCGCCCCCCAACATTCCACCGCTCGAGGAGACCTCCGCCGACGGCAAGGTGCTCTCATTGCGCGAGCGCATGGAGCGGCACCGCGCTAACCCGGTCTGCGCGGGCTGTCACAAGGTGATGGATCCGATTGGCTTCGCGCTCGAGAGCTTCGACGGCATCGGTCGTTGGCGGAAGACGGAGGACGGTGCCCCCATCGATACGTCCGGCACGCTCTTCAATGGCGCCAACGTGGATGGCGTCGTCGGGCTTCGCCAGAATCTCGTCGCCCAACCGGAGATCTTCGTCGGCGTGATGACAGAGAAGATGTTGACCTACGCGCTCGGGCGCGGCCTCGAGTATTACGACATGCCGGCCGTGCGCAAGATCGTTCGAGACGCGAAGAACAGGGACTTTCGCTTTTCATCCATCGTGCTGGGCATCGCACGAAGCACACCGTTCCAGATGAAGGAGGCCAAGTGAGCTTCATCACCAAGAAACACCTCCCGCGCCGGACGTTTCTTCGCGGCGCCGGTGTCACGCTTTCGCTGCCGCTACTGGAGTCCATGGTGCCGGCCGTCACGGCGTTGGCGCAGACCGCCGCCGCTCCTCGACTCCGACTGGGATTCAGTTTCATGCCGCACGGCGCAGTGATGGCGAACTGGACGCCGGCCGCCGAAGGGGCTCTTCAGCTCTCGCCCATTCTGGCGCCGCTCGAACCGTTCAAGGACCAGGTCGTGGTCTTGAGCAACCTCGCGCACGCGATGGCCGGTCCGCAAGGTCCCGGCGACAACGGCGGCGATCACACCCGATGCCCTGCGGTGTTTCTGAACGGTGTCCATCCCAAGCGGACCGACGGGGCCGACATCTATGCCGGCACGACGATCGACCAGATTGCCGCGGCGAAGATCGGCCAGGACACGCTGCTGCCGTCGCTCGAACTGGCGATCGAGGACTACAGTGGCCTCGTCGGATCGTGCGACGTTGGTTTCAGCTGCACCTACATGAACACGATTTCCTGGCGCACGCCGACGGCGCCCATGCCGATGGAGATCAATCCGCGGGTCGTGTTCGATCGGATGTTTGGTGACGGGGCCACTGCAGACGAAAGACGCCGCCGCATCGAAACCCAGCGCAGCATCCTCGATGCAGTCACGAGCCAGGTACGGCGTCTGCAGGGCGGACTGGGATCGAGCGATCGGAATCGAGTGGCCGAGTATCTCGACACCGTGCGGGAAATCGAACGGCGTATCGAGCTCTCCGAGAAACGGACGAGTGAGAATGTCGAAGTCCCCATTTCACCGCGCGGCATTCCGGATGACTTCGTTGAACATACGAAGCTGATGTTCGACCTCATGACGATCGCGTTCCAAGCCGACATCACGCGCATCTCGACGTTCATGATGGCCCGGGAAGTCAGCTACCGCACGTTCCCGATGCTCAGCATCTCCGAGGCTTTCCATCCCGCGTCGCACCATCAGAACAATCCCGAAAGACTGGCCCAGTTGACCAAGATCCAGACTTTCCACGTTGCCTTGTGGTCGTACTGGTTGGAAAAGCTTCGCGCAACGCCCGACGGCGACGGCAACCTGCTCGATCATTCGCTGCTCCTGTACGGCGGCGCGATGAGCAACAGCAACGTGCACAATCATGCGCCGCTTCCGATTGTCGTCGCGGGCGGAGCGATTGGCACCATGAAGGGCGGACGTCATCTCAACTACCCGGAAAATACGCCCATGGCGAACTTGCTGCTGACTATTCTCAACAAGGCCGGCATTCCGCTAGACAGCGTCGGCGATAGCACCGGGACGTTGTCAGAGCTTTAGAGAGTGCGCTTGTCAACTCCCAACTCCCAATTCCCAACTCCCAATGAAGAGCGCCGCAGCTTGGGAGTTGGGAGTTGGTTCAACGAAGAGCATTGGGAGTTGACCGGTTTTCAAGCATCCGAGGGACTCGTATGAACAGACGACGATGGCGTCTTCCGAGTGTGGCGTTGCTGGCGGTTCTTCTTTCGATTGGCAAGCCGGCAATCGGCCATACCGCAGGCGCAGACGTAGCAGACGCGGCGCAGAAGAAGGACATCGGCGCGCTGCGCGCTTTCGTGCAGCGCAGGGTCGATGTGAATGTGGCACAGCCGGACGGCACAACGGCCCTGCATTGGGCGGTCGTCTGGAACAGCGACGAGGCGATCACCCTCCTGCTGCGCGCGGGCGCCGACGTCAAGGCCAAAAACCGCTTCGGCGCGACAGCACTATCGGAGTCGGTCAGCGCCGGAAGCGCCGCGATGGTCGAGGCCATTCTCAAGGCCGGCGCCGACCCGAAGACGCTCACCACGGATGCTGGCGAGACTGTGCTGATGACGGCCGCGCGCGCGGGGAACGCCGACGTGGTCCGGTTGCTGCTGGATCGCGGCGCGGATGTGAATGCACGTGAGACGTACAAGGGACAGACCGCCCTCATGTGGGCGGCAGCCGAACGTCATCCTGCTGTCGTGAAGCTCTTGCTCGATCACGGCGCCGACTGGAAGGTCCGATCGTTCGACCGGGAAACCAAGGTACCCCGGCTGAGCGCAGCTTCGTCGATCTCCCCGATCGCGCGCGGTGGGTTCACGGCCCTGTCGTTTGCTGCCCGTGAGGGCGACATCGAATCCGCCCGCGTGATGCTCGACGGCGGCGTCGACATCAATTACGGCGATGTCGACAACACCAGCGCGCTCGTCGTGGCGATCATGAACAAGCAATACAGCTTCGCCAAATTCCTGATCGATCGCGGAGCCGACGTCGATATCGTCGGCGCATACGGGCGCACGGCTCTGTATGCCATTGTCGATATCCGCAATGAGGATTACTCCGCGCTTCCGAACAGAAAGACCGAAGATCCTCTTCCGAGCCTGGACATCGTCCACGCGTTGCTTGCTCGCGGCGCCCAGGTGAACCTCGCGCTCACGGCAAATCTTCCCGGCAGAAGCGGCATGGATTCGGGCGATACGACCCTGCACGCTGGAACGACGCCCCTGATGCGCGCCGCCCGAGCGGGCGATACGGGTGTGATTCGGCTGCTGCTCGAACGAAACGCCGACCCGAAACTGACCACGAAGGACGGAAATACAGCGCTGATGTTTGCCGCCGGCGTCGGCTATCGCGACAAGAATACGCGTGGCATCGAGCGCGATGCGCTGGAGGCGGTAAAGATGTTTGTCGAGGCCGGCCTCGACTTGCACGGGGCGAACACCCGTGGCGAAACCGCGCTGCACGGCGCCGCGGACCGAGGCGCTGACACGATCGTCCAGTTTCTCGCCGATCGCGGCGCCGAGCTGAACGGCAAGACCAAACAGGGATTCACCCCTCTCGACGTCGCGATGGGCAAATCCAGCCTGATCCAGCTGCCGGTTCCCAAACCGACGACCGTGTCCCTGCTGCGAAAGCTCGGTGGCCTCGAAGGTAAGGACGTGAAATAACGCCCAAGAAGACCCAGACCGTCGCCGGCACTACTGGATGAAGACATATCGCCAGAGACGTTTCACTTCCTTTGCGTCCACGTACTTGCCGATCTCTTTCTCGAACTGCGCCTGAGCCTTCCACGGCCGATACTCCTTGAACTCACGAACCATACGGCGGCCTGCGCCGGGAATACTCAGGATGTCATCGTCGGTGGCCGTGTTCAGGTTCACGGGAATAAAGGCGTACTGAGCGAGCCGCGCCACTTCCTTTGCGTCCACGTACTTGCCGATCTCTTTGTCGAACTGCGCCCACGACTTCCACGGCCGGTACTCGGCGAACTCACGCGCCATGCGTCTACCCGCGCCGGGCACCAGCATGATCTCCTCAGCCGACGCGGTGTTGAGGTCGATGTGGATGAATCCCTTCTGGTAGAACGTGTTCGCTTGCTCCTGTGTGAGCTTCTGGCCGATGAGGAACGTGTTGAGCGCCACGATGTTGTCGAACGGCCGCGCGGTGACCAACGCCTTAGCGATGGCGGGGGTCATGCTGGGCATGGCCGCCAGATCCATTTCGCTGGCGGTGTTGACGTCAACTACACCGAGGGACTTGCCGACCTGGGCCTGCACCGAGGCGCTGGTGACAAGTGCGAGCCCTATAGCGGCGGCGAACGCGGAGAAAGCTCGAGTCATGTGTGGCTCCTGGATAATCGTGGATGTCTGAATGTATATACGAGTCCGATAAGTCCCAGTTGGATCATCGCGCCCGGGGCCAGCGCGGGCGGCGCCTTGGCCCGGATGGCCTTCTGTACGAGCGCCAGCCCGCTCATCGCGGGATCAATCTCCCGTTGAAATTCCAGGTTCACCTGAAAGTGGAGGGCGGCGCCCGCAACGCCGCTTAGTATAAACAGGCTCATCACGGCGCGGAATCCCCGAATGGAAGCGGCGCTGCGGCTAACAGCCCCGTGCGCCATCGACGCCAGGGCCAGCCCCGCCAGAATCAACGGGATCGACTGTGTCACATCCTCGTCGTGACCCAGCAAAAGCAACTCCACGCTGACCCCCACGAGGCCCAACAGGAAAACGCCGAGCAGGAACTGGCGTGCGGTATCGCTCACCGACGCGCTATTCTACCGCGCGGCACTCTCGAGCTGCGTGTGGCAAGTCGCAGGACCGCGATTCAGAGCGACAGCTTCCTCCCCACCCGATACTGCCGGACTTGAGCTTGCGGATCATCGTGATTTCGCTGAACCAGATGTAGGTTGCGCACTCGACCTCGGCGAACGCCTCGACGGTTGCGAATGAGCCTCCCCGATCAGCGCTGGCATTGCGACGGTCAGTCATTCTCTACAGCGTCCCGGACCGCAATGACATGCACATGTCGTGTATGTAACACACCACCCTCGCTGGATCGCCTCCAAGAGCGGCGCTTTGCATTCCGGGTTCGGCTGAGCTCGTCAATCGGTCATTGCTACTCTTCCAACGGATTGGCCGAGCTGATCGGCCTCGGTGATCCATTCCCAGCATGAGCCTCCGGGCGAGCTGCCCCGATTACCATTTACCCGAGTCGCGAGCGTATGCGGCGGGCGTCCGCCCCACGAGCGACCGAAATGCTTTGATGAAGTGCGCCTGATCGAAATAGCCGAGCGCGCTTGCCAGTGCCGCCAGGTCCACCGGCTCGCCGGCGTCGAGTCGGTCGATGGCATCGTGGAGACGATAGCGCTGAATCACCCACTTCGGACTCGCGCCGACGTACTCACTGAAGAGGCGCTGTAATCGACGGAGTGTCAATCCAAACGTCCGAGCTACCTCCTCTGCGCGCACGAGCGTGCGATCCTCGAGGATTGTGTGAACGATGTGTCGAGTCAGCTCGGCCTTCGCGTCCTGGGCGGGCAGCCGGGCGAGGAAGAACATTTCGGCGACCCCTACGGCAGCCTGTTCGTCGTCACCACAACGCAGCACATCGGCCTCGAGCCTGTCACCGTGCCGACCGAACGTATCCGTGAGGCTCCTGGAGGAGTCCGCGAGGGCGGAGACAGGCCAGGGCGAGAAGGGCCGAAAACCGCCCGGGAGAAACTTCACGCCAAGGACCCGCCCGCGCCCTTCGAGCACGCGGGAGAAACGGCCTCTAGCCACCCCGATTACGCGAGACCCGCCCTCTTCGATGACAACGTGCACCGAGGGGTGGGGAAGCGTCTCACGCGTGAGCGGTTCTTCGCCGCGCAGGTCCCATGACATCGTCCAGAAGTGCTCGACGAACCCGTCGAGCGGTATCTGAGGTGCAAAGCGTCCTGCGAACGGACCCCGGCGTCCTCGAAAGTCGAGTACGCCTCGGGGCGTCCATTCAACCTTTTGAGCCATATAGAAGCCGGATGGGGCGCGGAGCCATGACAGTCGCGTTTCTACAATACTGAGGTCGCGCGTTCGTCCTATTCTGTCGAAGAGAGGCGCCGTGACCAACAAAGCGACGACGACCCATCACGCTAGCGGATCCTTCGACGTGCGACTCGACGCTGCCCCCTTGACCACGAGCACGGAGCACTCCTCACTCGGAAGATTCACGATCGACAAACGGTTTCACGGTGACCTCGAGGCGACGAGTCGAGGTGAAATGTTGAGCGCGACGACCGAGACGCAGGGCTCCGCAGGCTATGTGGCCATTGAACTGGTCCGAGGTGTCTTGGGCGGTCGCGAGGGCACGTTCGTTCTCCAGCACAGCGGCACGATGACCCGCGGCACGTCGACGCTCGCCGTCAGCGTAGTGCCCGACTCGGCCACAGGTCAGCTCGCGGGCCTGTCGGGTCGGATGACGATTCGAATCGATGGCAAGCAGCACTTCTACGAATTCGCGTACGCCATCGAGGGTCCCTAGAAGAACCGCAACCAAAATCAAATCGACCCGTCTACGATCGTGCTGTGAACGAACCGACTGTCCGCAGCGACTATGCGATTCGCCTCGAACGGGTGATAGCGTGGCTGGTCGATCATCTGGACGAGACGCTCGACTTGAGCCGCCTGGCCGACGTCGCCTGCATGTCGCCGTATCACTTTCACCGGATCTACCACGCCATTCAGGGGGAGACCGCCAACGAGACGGTCCGACGGCTGCGACTGCACCGGGCTGCGGTGGAGCTGATTACAGGTGAGCTGCCCGTGTCGCGCATCGCGCGTCGGGCCGGATACGGAAGCCACGAGGCGTTCACCCGGGCGTTCAAGGCGGCCCATGGCGTTCCGCCGGCGCGCTACCGGGCCGCGTTCGTTCGCATTCCGACGACACACAGAACGGAGGACGCGATGGAGACTATGGACCGTGGGATCAGCTATCAGGCGACGACGCGAGAGGTGCCAAGAATCACGGTGGCGGCGCTCGCGCACAATGGGGACTACCAGACGATCCCCAGCACGTTCATGCGGCTCGCGACGATGGCGGGAGCACTCGGCCTGTTCGGTCCGGGAACGAGATCATTCGGAATCTACTACGACGACCCGTCAGCGACACCCGTGGGGGCCCTGCGGTCCGAGGCCTGCATCACCGTTCCCGACGACTGGGCGCCGAGCGGCGATCTACTGCGGCGTGAGATTCCGGGAGGCCGCTATGCGGTGGTCTTGCATGTCGGCCCGTACGCGGAACTGGGTCACGCGTACACGTGGCTGTACGGCACGTGGCTCGCGCAGAGCGGGGAAGAGGTGGCCGACGCACCGTGCGTGGAGGAGTATCTGAACGACGCACGCACCGTCCCGCCAGCCGAGCTCAGAACCGCCATCTGGTTGCCGCTCCGCTGAACGACGCAGGCGGTCTCACGGAAAAGCTGGCAGCTGCGCGGTGACCCCGGGCCCGAGCGGCGTACGCGCGGTGTTGAGCAACATCGCGACCATTGTGTAGTAGCCCGAAATGCTCACCGCGTCCACGACGGCCTGCTCGCCAAACTTCGACACCGCCCGCGCGTAGGTGGAATCGCTCACCGTTCGATTGTTGAGCAGTTCCTGGATCAGGTCGTACAGGCTCGCTTCGTCTTCTGCCATCTGTGCGGGTCGGCGGCCTTCCGCGACAGCTTTGGCGACCTCGGGATTCAATCCGCCCTTGACCGCGAGCGGGTGATGCGCGTTCCACTCGTAGTTCTGACCCCATTCCCGGGCAGTCATGAGAATGACGAATTCACTCAGTCTGGGCGGCAGCGTACTGTTGAAGCGCAGGTAGTCGCTCAGCATCAGAGTACGCAACATCAGTTCCGGACTTCGCGTCAGCACGGCCCACGGACCGCCGGGCTCACCGCCGCGCGCCTTCCTGTATTCGTCAACAGTCTTCTTCTGCGCCGGTGTCAGCTTGTCGGCGGGAATGGGCGGTAGTCTGTCCTGGGCGCTCGCGAATGCCCCGAAGACCAGTCCGAACACGAACGTGCCTGCCAACACGCGCACGATTGTCTTGGTTCTGCCGCATGCCATCGGAACCTCCAGGCACGGCGTCCCGCATTCCTGGGGACGCAGCGCGGTTGATGTTGCCGGAATTCTACACGCCTTACGCTGACGCGATCGCTAACCTATAGCAGGTTGTGGAGTCGGCGCGAGTTACTCTTTAGACCGATGCTGGGTTCCGCCTCTAGATTCCCGCATGGGCCGAGCTTGTCGCCAGGAGTTCGCCAGAGTCACCGCGGCCCCTCACTTCTGTGGTCGAATGTCGATCCGAGAGCTTCTCGTTCGACGTGTTGATAGGGGAGGGAAGGTGGCGTCATGAATATCGTGCTCTGGGTCTTGCAGGTGCTGCTCGCGGTTGCGTTCTTCGCCCACGGCTGGCTGTTTCTTTCGCCTCCGACGGAGATCGCCGAACAGATGAACGCGTCGCTGCCACGGTGGTTCCAGCTCTTCCTCGGAGTCGCGGAAGTGCTGGCCGCGGTCGGCCTTACGCTTCCCGGACTGACGCGGATCATGCCGTGGCTGGTCATATGGGCGGCCTTCGGGATCATGATCGTGACCGTATCGGCGACGGCCTTCCATCTGGTGCGCGGCGAGATGAGCTCCGCGGCTATCACGCTGCTGCTGCTCGTCATGGCGACGTTCGTCGCGTACACTCGGCATCGCGTGCTGCCGATTCGCGTCCGCCGCGCGGCGTAGGCAACGAAGTGTGGGCATCATCCTCGGCAACGACCCTGGGACAGATCCTCGGCAACGACCCTGGGACAGATGCAACGTCTGGAAGAGCAATCGCGCGGATAGCCTAGAATTACTGACAGGAGGTGCGTCACGATGAAGGCTCTACTCTCGCCGGTACTGGTCGTTCTCGCGCTGGTCTTCGGAGCGATCCCGTTGTCCGCGCATCACTCGTGGCCGGTGAACTTTTCCAACCTCGTCACCGTTAAGGGCACTGTTGTTCAGTTCGAGTGGGGCAACCCGCACCCGATGATCACCCTCGAGGTCCGGACCGATGACGGCAAGACCGAGAGGTGGTTGGTCGGCGGGCCCGCGATCAACCGGATGGAGGCGAACGGCTGGACCAGGACGACGGTCAAGACCGGCGACGTGATCACCGGTACCGGCTATCAGTTCTCCGACGGCCAGAAGATCATCAGGCTCGAGCGAGTGGTGTTTGCAGACGGGAAGGAGATGCGGCTCTACGGCCGCTAATGTTGGTTGCGGGGGCTCGGGGCTTCCCTTACACACGAAGAGATCGTAGGAATCCGACGACCTCTTCGTGTAGGTCCACTGATAGGCGTGCGCCGGCGGTATTGCCGCTATGATGACGGAGAGCATCCGTTCTCAGAGGTTCAGCATGCCGAGTCGTCTGTCGCGTCATGCCGTCATCCTGGCGGCCGCAGGTACTGTGTCTCCTGGTTTCTGTCGCCGCTCGCGCGCAGCAGCCGCGTTCGCTCTTCGATCGCTACACTGAGCCGATCCAGATCTTCAAGGTCGGGCTCGGCACGTTTACCAAGCCGACGTCGTCGACGAACAAGGAGGCCCAGGCGTTCTTCGACCAGGGCTTCCAGATGATGTACTCGTTTGCCAAGCCCGAGGCCGTCCGGTCGTTCCGCGAGGCGTGGAAGCGCGATCCCGAGTGCGCGATCTGTTATTGGGGCGAGGGGTGGGCGTGGGGCTCGTACCTGAACGCCCCGATGAGCGCCGAGGAATCACCGTACGCGTACGCCGCTGCGCAAAAGGCGTTGTCGTTGAAGAGCCGGGCGACGCCCAAGGAGCGCGCGCTCATCGACGCCCTCGCGGTTCGCTACGTCGAGAAGTTCGACGGGGCCAAGCGCGTCGAGCAGGACCGCGCCTATGCCGATGCGATGCAGAAAGTCTCGGCGCAATTTCCCGACGATCTTGAGATTGCGACGCTCCATGCCGATGCGCTCTTTCTGCTCGAGCCGCGCCGTGGCACGCGCGACGTAAACGACGCCAACGTTCGCCGGCTCCATCAGGTGCTCGAAGCCATCCTCGCGCGCGACGTGCACCATCCGGGGGCCTGTCATCTTTACGTGCACGCCACCGAGTCGACAATCGTTCCCGGTCGCGCGGAGGCGTGCGCCGAGTTCCTCGGTCGATCGATTCCCGGCGCCAGCCACATCAACCACATGCCGTCGCACACGTGGAATGAGATTGGCCGCTGGGGCGACTCAGTACGCGCAAACCTCGAAGCGTGGCATTCCGATCAGAAGGCGGCGATTGGCCAGGGCTTCGCGATCTATCCCGAGCACAACCTGCACATGCTGCTCTACGCGGCCTCGTATGACGGCCAGGGTGCGATCGCGATGCGGGCAGGCAAGGACTACGCGAAGCTGACGGGCGAGTCGTTCTACGAGGTGCTGACGCTGATTCGCTTCGGCCGCTTCGACGAGGTGCTGCAGGTCACGAATCGCCCCACCCCGGAGATCCAGGGCGCGCTCTGGGACTTCGCGCAAGGCTACGCCCACCTCAAGCAAGGGAACGCCGATTTCGCCAGCCTCTATCTTGGGCGCGTCAAGAAGGCGGCCGACTCATCGAAGGCGATGTTTCGCGTCCACGCGGCGAAGGACCTGCTCTCCATCGCGGCCGGCATCCTGGAGGGCGAGATTCAGCGGACCGCGGGGAATCTCGATGCGGCGATCGCTTCCTTCCAGCAGGCGGCGCGCACGCAGGAAGCGCTCGTCTACGACGAGCCGGAGCCGCTGCCGTTCTCGGCGTTCCACTGGCTCGGCGCCGCGCTCGTGGAAGCGAAGCGGTTCGCCGATGCGGAGCAGGCGTATCGCGCCGAGCTCAAGGATCACCCGCACAACGGCTGGTCGCTGCTCGGTCTGAAGCTGGCGATCGAGGGCATGGGAAAAGAGTCGTCCGAGGTCTCTGCCGACTTGGCGTCAAGCTGGTCGCGCTCGGACACATGGATCCGGTCGTCGCGCTTTTAGACGCTGGTTTCTTCCGGAGTGTCGATGAAGTACTTCGCCGCCACTGCATTGTTGTGTGTCTTCGCTGCGGTTCCCGCCGACGCGCAAACGAAGGGTCGGGTGAGCGTCGGCGGTACGGTCTCCTTCGTGCAGCCTACCGACAGCGAGGTTGGATCGCTCGTCGGCTTCGGCCCGCTCGTACGTCTGAATCCCCGAAAGGGTTGGGGCATTGCGGGCGGATTGAGCTGGTTTCGGGCCGATCTCGATAACCCGTCTGGCGCGAGTGGTGCGTTCGCGCGCTTGCGAGTCCGGCCGTTGATGGGAGGCGTGGCTTACACCGTCGGCGAACAGCCGGTGCTCGTGAGCTTCTCCGTCGTCGCCGGCCCTTCGTTCAATCATATCGACTTCGACGATGACTTCGGACGCAGGCTGCCGGCGGGGGCGCTGACGCCCGAGCTCGAGATCGACAACAGTTTCGCGGTCAGGCCGGGCGTCAACGTCACGGTTACCGTCGCTCCGCGCGTCGCGCTCGTTGGCTTCGGGGGATATACGGTCAACCGACCCGGCGTGATCTATCGGGACAGCAGCGGCCAGGAGTTCCGTGACCGCTGGAAAGCCGACGGGATCATCGTCAGCGCCGGTGTCGTGTATTCGTTGTTTTGAGGCTCAGTCCCTCCGGCGCCCTCCAGGCCTACCTCCGGCAGACCCTCACGTTCTGTTGTCCAGTGATGTAATCTCCATCGCGGGATGGACGACGACGATCCCGATTCTCTCGACAAGCTGGCGGGATCGGTCGCCGACGGGGACTCGATCGACTGGGAGGACCTCGAACGACTCCCGAGCGACGACCCTCGGCGGCGGCTCCTAAAGCACCTCCGCGTCGTGGCTGAAATCGCGGAACAGCACCGGTCTGCTGTGGAGGATCCCGTTGCGGACGTCGCCAGCACGGGACCGGCAGTCGATCGGCGCGCGTACGTGGGAAGGGTGCGTGGATCGGCAACAGGTGGAGTCCTCGAGTCGATCGGTCAGTGGGGGCACCTGGAGTTGCGCCGCAAGATCGGTGAAGGCGCCTTTGGCGAGGTCTTCCACGCCCACGACAGCTGGCTGGATCATCCAGTCGCCCTGAAGCTCCTAAGGCCCGACGTCGCGGAGGTCGATTTCTCGTCTCGTATCCTGCACGAGGCCCGCCGGCTGGCGCGAGTACGGCATCCGAACGTCGTCTCCGTCCACGGGGCAGACATGCACGACGGGCGCGTCGGCTTCTGGATGGATCTCATCGAGGGCCAGACGCTGTCGGAACTGCTGGCCAACGGGCGTCTCAGCCACGGGGAGGCGTCCAACATCGCGCAGGAGGTGTGCCTCGCCCTTGCCGCGGTTCATCACGCGAACCTGGTTCATCGCGACGTGAAAGCGCAGAATGTGATGCGTGCCTCGGACGGCGGCCGCATCATCCTGATGGACTTTGGTGCCGGCGAGTTCATGGGGACCCCGTCCGCCAGTCGGCGCGTGCGCGGCACCCCGCTCTATCTCGCGCCGGAAATCTTCAAAGGCAGCAGCGCCACCGTCTCCACCGACATCTATGCCCTGGGTGTGTTGCTCTTTCATCTGGTCACGCGGGAATACCCGGTCACCGCCAGCTCGCTCGAGGGGCTCGTGGACGCGCACGCGAAGGGTGAGCGACGCCGGCTCCGGGATGCACGCCCTGACCTGCCAGCCTCTTTCATCGCCGTCGTCGAGCGCGCCATCGATCCTGTTCCGGATCGCCGGTACGCGTCCGCCGGAGATTTCTACGACGCGCTCAAGAGAGGCGAGGCGTCGTTGTTCACGCTCAAGAACCTGCGGCGCGCTGGCGTAATGGTCGCCAGTGTGCTCGCGGCCTCGTGGGTGCTCGGGCTGTTCGCGTCCAGAGTGTTCGAGGCGACGCTTCACGTGGATCCCATCTTCAGCACCAGTGTGACGGACTACTTCATGGTCGGCCTCCGCGCCCTCTTTCCGTTCACGGTCTTTTGGATGTTCTACGCGGCAGTCGCGGCCGCGCTCGTGGGGCTTCGGGCGCTCGTCTGGCCGCACGTCGGGCCCATTCGCCGGCGATTCTCCATCCTGTCGGAACGGCTGGACGCGTCCACACAGGCAGGCTTGATCGTGTGCGTCGGCGCAACCGTCCTGGTGCTGCTGGCGTGGTCGTTCTATCAGGTCTACAACGCCTTCGTTGCGCTGGGGATGGATCAGCGGCCGGAGTCGTTGGACCTGTTCATCCTCGGCCCGGCTGGCCGGAACCTTCACCGCAACCATATCCTGGTGTCCACGACTCTCAGCTTCCTGATGGGACTTGCGGCCTGGTTCTGGTTTCCACAACTGGAGAAGCGTGCAACCGAGCCGTCGCGCGTACGCAACCTGAAATGGGCGGCGATTGTCGTGGCGTTCCTGGCGATCGCGCTCGAAGTGGGTGTCCGACCGCTCCTCTGGGATCGCCGCGAGGTCGTGATGTTCGGAAACCGGCAGGCGTTCGTTATTGGTATGACCAGTGATGAGCTGTTGCTGTACACGCCGGCGAAAGGCGAACGCAGGTCCCTGCGCGTTCGGCAGGACGCGCCCGATCTCCGCCGTAATGTCGCCAGGGTGCCGCTGTTCGACACAGTACCCGAAGTAAAGTGAGCGCTTAGAAAGGGAGGGAGTCATGTCGCGAAGGTATCTCGGGACCGGGGGCATCGCGGTGCTGGCCCTGCTGGCAATTCCGAGCACGGGGCACGCAAGCATCATTGATTGGATCTGGACGATGAGCGGGCCTCAGATGGTCGGCGCCGTGCTGCACTGTGAATATGACATTCAGAACAACAAGTCAGAGTGCCGCGCGATCGACTATCTGTTCGCGGGCAAACTCGCGAGTCGGAAGGAGAGGAGGGTATGGCTGTCGATCGATACCGGTTTCTACACCGGGACCGGCAAGGACTCAGACGGCAACGTGTTCAAACCGTTTAAGAACAACATGATCGCTTTCGAGCCGATGCTCGAAATGCGTTCGTACAAAAGCATCGACCAAAAGGTGATGTATCACCATGGGCTCATCGGCATCTCGTGGGACTACCTGGTCGGCGCCGACCACGAGTCGTTCGACAAGTTCGGGCTGAAGTTCAGACCGGTCGGAGTCACCTTCGGCCGTTACAATCTCTCCTACACGCTCAGACTGTATCCGAACGGATTCACGCCCGATGAATTCGGCATCGTGCCACGCGAGCCAGGCCTGAATCGGGGCTCCGAGGTACTGCACGGCTTTACGTTCGGGTACCTCTGGTGAAATACAAACTGTAGAGTCACGGTCGCTTTCGTCGCAAGGCGGGCTACCGCAACCACTCGACAGCTGAACAGTGCTCAAGCGTTTAGCCGCAATGGTACCCAGGCTTCGACCCGAGTTCCCTCGCCTGGACGCGATACGATCGCGCTGTCGCCGTGGACGAGTTTGAGCCGCTCGCGGATCGCCACCAATCCAACCCCGCCGCTCGGAACGGCACGGTGCGTATCGAATCCGACGCCGCGATCGACGATTCGCAGACGAATCTCGGCGGCGGTGCCGCGCACGGCCACCCAGACCTCGCGTGCGGCAGAGTGGACGACCGCGTTGATCGTTGCCTCCTGTAACACTCGAAAGAGGGTGAGCGCGATGTCCGACGGCAGATAGCCAGGAACATCTTCATCCTGAAAGTGGATCGCCACGTCGTACTGCGCGGATAAGTCCTCGCAGAATCCCCGGCCTGCGGTCGTCAGGCCCAGCAGCTCGAGCCGCTGATGAACAGGGTCCGACACCGCGGCGATCTCGCCGACCAGGCTTGCCAGTTTCTCGCTGATATCGGCGACGACGGCTTGCACCTCGCCGTCATGCGCCGCACCCTGCAGGTCGTGCAGCGTCAGCGTGAGCGCCATCATCCGCTGGCAGACGTCGTCGTGGAGCGTCTTGGCGAGCGCTGCGCCCTCCCGTTCGTGCGCCTGCATCAGGTGACGGCTCAGATTTGACAGCTCCGCACGCGCCTGCGCAAGCCCGGTGATGTCGACGGCCGACCCGACGTAACCGTCGAAGTCCTTTCCGGAGAACCTCGCGAGCCCCGTGTCGAGGATCCATCGCTCCACGCCGCCGGCCTCGCGGACGCGGTACTCCATCTGAAAAGGCTCACGCCTCTCAAGCGCACGACGGTAGATCTCGCGGCATCGCTCGACGTCGTCGGGATGCACGAAGGCCGTCCACCAGTCGTGCTGCGCGGCGCCGGGAGCATGACCGGCTTCCACGCGCTGGCCATCGGCCCCCGAGGTCCACACCCTGACCGTCGCATCCGCGGGTCCCGGCGTGAGGACGTCCTTCGCAACCAGTCCACGGCTCCGGGCGCGACGTTGTTTGATGAGGCCGACGAGCAGGACGATCGCGACGACCGCGGTCCCGCCAAGCGGCAGGCCGTACGCGATCGGACGCTGATAGCGCTGCCAGAACGTCGGCTCGCGGAACATCACGACGGTGGCCGGCGGGAGCCGGCCCTCGTCGATCTTCCAGCGTCGCAACTCGCGCGCGTCGTAAGTCGGCTGGCCGGGGCGCTGCGTGGGTGTCTTGATGCTGCCCGGCGATTCGCCGGCGAGCACACGAAGCGCAACCTGGGCAGTCGTTCGACTCAGTTCGTCAATCGACAGCAACGGGCCGCCTACAATGCCGTGCCCTACGCCGGACAACGCGAATGTCGGCACATTGGCTACGGCGTGGAGCGCTGTCAACGCGTCACGTTCGACCTGCGGTTCACCCTTGCCGTCCAGCGACAGTATCGCGAAGAAAATGGCGGACTGGCCCGGCATCGTCCGGCTTCGTTCCACGATCTCGTCGAAAGACAGCTCGTTGGTCCAGATGAATTGCAACCGGCCGTCGAACCGGCGGAACTCACGCTTCATTTCCTGCAGCCAGAACCGCTCCAGCTGTGAGGCACCAACGACCACCATGACGGTGTGCGTCTCGGGCAGGAGGCGCAGGATCCCGTCGATCATCAGCGCCGGATCGTGTTCCGTGGCCACCGTCGTCTCGTTGTCGGTGAACGTGCCGTTCTCGACGAAGCGGCGGTCGACGCCGGCAATGAGCGTCGGAGCGGCGGGAAAGAGCTCTCGGCGAAATTGCTGCGCGAACGTGGCTGCTGGGCCGCCGATCGTGATGACCAGGTCCAGCCTATGAGATCCAACCGCGGACCGTATGCGTTGCGCAATCGAGTCGCCCGGTTCCTCACCGCTTGCGCGCACGGCTTGAACCGATACTTCGACAAAATGGATGGGTTCCAGAGAGGAGCGAATCAGCTCGCGCACGAGCGTATCGGCAAACTCGGATTGCCGCGCGAACGGTCGCTCGGAGGACGACAACACCAACACGTGCCTGGCCTCGCCGCGTGCCCCGGCCGACAGCGGGCAGTGGAGAAGCAATACCACCAGCAACGCCCGCCAGCAACTGTCGCGAAGGGAGAGGCGCACGCGCTGATATTGCCACATTTGCGAGCTGGTTCGACTGAGCATCGCAGAGGTATCGCCTTGGACAAGGGAAGGCTTCCTGCAATTCTTTGGAGTCGGCCGTGTCCTCATCGAATGCGGGTGAATAAGCGTATCGTGTTTGCTATGATACGAGGCGTTTTTCAATGGCGCACACGACAATTGTTCTTGCTTCCCCGCGGTCGCGCGGATCAGCCTTTCGCGCCTCCTCGATCCAGCCGCACACGCGCACCGACGCCACGCCGAAGAGCTCCTCACGTTTTGTGTAGTGCGACTCCTCACGTTTTCGTATAGTGCGACCCTGTGCAGGAATGGTTTGCGCACTATAGTGGCGACTCCCTTCCCACCTAGCGATCGGCCTGCCTACAGCCGTTTCGGTGCCGTTAACAACTATCGGTGTCACGAGTTGTCGAACCCCTTTGTTGAGGATTCAGGAATGAATCACTTGCGACGAGGCTGCGTCCTGCTTGGTTTTTTCATTTTCATCGCAGGTCATGCCCACGCAGCGGACATAAGGCTGGCCACCAATAGCACTGGCCGCCCGTTGGCGGGCATCACAATAGAAGGCGAGATAGTCGAGGGCGACTACCAGAGATTTCGGGCCCTGGTTCTCTCGACCAAAGGCGCGAACACCGTGTGGCTCGCTTCGCTAGGCGGCAACTTTTCCGAAGCCTTGCGAATCGGCCGTCTCGTCAGAGCGTTGAGCTTGGCGGTATGGGCACCAATGTTCCACAACAGGCCGCTAGTGGCCTTGACAGACAACCGGAACAATACCTGCGCGAGCTCATGCTTCTTTATTTACATCGCGGGCGCAAACCGACACGGCTCAATCATCGGTGTTCATCGGCCCTTCCTGGCAAGAGAGCAGTATGCGTCTATGGGCTTAGATCAAGCAGCGAAGGCACATCTGCGGATTAAGGATCAAACAGCCGAGTATCTGGAAGAAATGGATGTCCCTCCTAGGTATCTCTCAATGATCATGTCGGCGGATTCTGGTGAAATATCGTGGTTGTCTAAGGAGGACATCACTAGGGACTTCGATGGCTTCATAGATCAGTATGACGAGTGGTTTCGCGCCAACTGTCCCACGTTGAGTCAGTTTCAGATCTCTGAAGACGAAAAGTTAAGACAGCGAGTCATTCGCGGCGAGCCTCTTACCGAGCAAGAACTTGCGTTTCGCGCGGAAGTGGATGGTGTCATTGAGGCTCGTCTGGAGTGCACGGGCAATAGACTTGAAGAGGTCCAAGAGCGCAGTCGGCAGCACGCGTCGAAGTAACTCGCGATGGCATTCAGCCTGGAGGGCGCGAGTCCGTGGTTCCCGGCTTGAAGGTGAGACCCCTTACGAAGGCGCAGCGGCGTCCATCGCCGACGTAATCGGGCGCGGATCATAGTAAGGCCTCGCTTCGGCAATGAGGCCTTCGACGATATGAAACCAGTCGAACGCGGGAATCACGCCGTGAACGGTATTGAGTTCGAATCGCGCGGCGACGTAATCGCCGTCGCTGAGCATCTGTAGTACGCGGACACCTTTGATGATCGGGAAGACGCCTCTCAGGAACTGACGGACGGCGTCGGCTCCTTCTATCGGCGGCCCGAGCGGTCCTTCGAAACGGACCGCCTGCGCAAACGGCACTGCATCGACGTTCTTGTCACGCAGCCCGTCGAAATACGCCGTAACCGCCGCGAGATTCGGATTCGGCGCCATGTAGAACTCCCACGCGATGCGATCGGGATCCTTGAAGCCGACATAGCGGCGGTTGAGCGTCGGATCGAGCTTCAGGCCGGTGTTGTCGACGCCGGCCGAGGCGAGTGCGGCCGCGACGCGCTCCAGCTCCCGTTCGTCAGTGCAGCCGAGCGCGAGATGATCCAGGCCCGCGCGAAAAGGACTGAACACGTCGCCTGCCGGCGTCTGCGCCTCCGGGCCGCGACAGGACACGGCCGTCTGACCGGCAAGGAACAGAAACAGACCTGGTCCTTCGAGGACGACGGGGAAGCCGAGCGTGTCCGCGTAGAAGTGACGGGCACGTGCGAGATCAGTCGAGCGAAGCGAGATGTGGTGAATACCTGGTGTGGTCAGTCCGATGGCCATGCCGTTCCTCCTGAATCGTGTCCGTCACGTCATACAGCGTCGTTTCCGGCCGGCTTGGGTCACGCGGGCGGAGATGGGTGCTGGCGCTCTCTTTTTGTCACTGACATAGAATCCGCGTAAGTGTCAGACGAGAGAGCAGATCGACCACCAGAGCGTGCCGCCGACCTTGTCCCAGCGGTGTACGCCGAGCTGCGTCGCCTGGCCCACCACTACATGCGAGCCGAGCGCACGAGCCACACACTGCAGACGACGGCGCTGGTTCACGAAGCCTACCTGCGGTTGGCCGGGGTGGACCGGATGCAGTTCCGCGATCGGGCGCACTTCATTGCCATGGCGGCCACCATGATGCGTCGGATTCTCGTCGACTACGCACGGGCGCACGCGCGAGACAAGCGCGGCGGCGGCATCTCCGTCACGTCGCTTCACGACGTAGCTGTCGGCTCGCGCCAGGACGTGGACCTCGTCGCGCTCGACGACGCGCTGGAGCGGCTCGCGCGCTTCGACCCGCGGCAGGCACGGATCGTTGAGCTGCGGTTCTTCGGCGGCCTGACGATCGAGGAAACCGCCGAAGCCCTCGGGGTTTCCGCGAAGACGGTCAAACGGGATTGGGCGATCGCGAAAGCGTGGCTCCATCAGGAGTTGGCCGAGTAGAATCCTCTTTCCTGGCAATGGGCGTTCAACCCGAAGTCTGGGCGCGGGTCAAGGCCGTCCTGGAGCGCGCGCTGGAGCTCGAGGGCGCGTCGCGCGCCGCGTACGTCGCCGACAGCTGCGGGGAAGATGGGGAACTGCGCCGGCAGGTGGATCGGCTGCTCCTGTCGCATGATCGCGCCGCGACGTTCCTCGAGAGGCCGGCCGCGGCGGGCATCGAGGCCCTGTCCGAGGATCTCACCGGGCGCGTCGTTTCGACCTACCGAATTGAGGCGCCCCTTGGCGCGGGCGGCATGGGCGAGGTCTACAGAGCGCATGACTCGAAGCTCGATCGACCGGTCGCGCTCAAGTTGCTACCAGGCTATCTCACCGCCGATTCGGAACGCCTGCAGCGGTTCCATGCGGAAGCGAAAGCCGCCTCGTCACTCAACCATCCCAACATCCTCGTCGTTCATGATTTCGGCGAGCACGACGGCCGGCCGTTCATCGTCACCGAGTACGTGGAGGGTCAGACGCTGCGCGAACGGCTCGCTCGTGGGCCGATGCCCATTGCCGAGCTTCTCGCTGTTGCGGCACAGATTGCCAACGCGTTGGCTGCGGCGCATGAGCGCCGCGTGCTGCACCGCGACATCAAGCCAGAAAACGTGATGGTGCGGCCCGACGGCTACGTGAAGGTGCTCGACTTCGGGCTCGCCAAGCTGGTGACCCTGGACGATGGCGCAACGGTCGGACGTTGGGAGACTCGTCCGGGCCTCGTCATGGGCACGCCGCAGTACATGTCGCCGGAACAGGCGAGGGCCGAGCGCGTCGACTTCCGATCGGACCAGTTTTCGTTCGGGGCCCTCCTGTACGAGCTGGCAACCGGGCGTGCGCCATTCGCGAGAGGCTCTGCCGTTGAATCGGCGGCGGCGGTGATCACCGACGAGCCCGACGCGCTCGAACGCGCGAGTCCGCAGATGCCGCTGGCGCTGCGCCTTATCATCGAGCGCTGTCTCGCCAAGAAACCGGCCGATCGCTACGAGTCGACCCGCACGTTGCACAGTGATGTGGTCGCCGTCCAGACGCGCGCGACCGATGAGACCGCGCCGGCGCCGCGACCTGTGGCTCCGGCGCTCGATGCGATTGTGGTCCTGCCTCTCAAGATCTTGCGCAGCCGTCCGGACGCCGACTTCCTTGCTTTCAGTCTGCCGGACGCCATCGCCGCATCGCTTGCCGATCGACCGACGATCTCGGTGCGCTCCCCACTCGCGGCTCAGCGGCATGGCGGTGCGGATGCCGATCTCGCGGTGCTCGCCGATGCGATGGGCGCGCGGTACGCGTTGACCGGTACGCTCACCTGTCTCGACGAGCGGATCGCCGTCCGCTTACAACTGCTCGCGATTCCTGCCGGAACTGTCCTGTGGTCCGACTCGCGCGTCACGACACTGCACGAGCTCTTCGAACTGCAGGATGCCGTCGCGGTCCAGGTCGCGCGCGCCCTGCCCGCACGCGTCGGCGCGGTCCTGCCTGCCCCGCGCGCCGAGCGCAACGTACCGAAGAGCACCGGCGCGTACGCGTTCTACCTTCGCGCGAACCAGCTTGCATACGAAGTCAGTCGCTGGCCCGAAGCGAGGGATCTCTATCGCGCGAGCCTCGAGGCGGATCCCGACTACGCGCCGGCGTGGGCACGGCTCGGACGCGTGGAACGGCTGATTGGAAAGTATTCGGTGTCGCCCGACGAGGCGCGGATCTGCCTGGCGCGCGCGGAAGAGGCGCTCCAACGGGCACTGGGGCTCAATCCTGACTTGTCGATTGCCCAGGGCTTCTACGCACAGCTCATGATCGATGTCGGCCGCGCCGATCAGGCGATGCAGCGACTGATCGAGCGAGCCCGGCAACAGCCGACCGACCCGGAGCTCTACGCGGGGCTCGTCCACGCGTTGCGCTACTGCGGTCTGCTCGAAGCGTCAGTCGCCGCCCACGACCGGGCGCGTGCGCTCGATCCAACCGTGCCGACGAGCATTCACCACACCTGGTGGATGCTCGGCGAGGACGAGCGGACGCTTGCCGAAACCGTCGGCGACATCGGGTACATGCAGGGGCTCGCGCTCGCCTCGCTCGGCCGCGAGCGGGACGCGATCGCGGCGCTCCGCTGGCGAGAGAGAGAGACACCGGAGAACAGAATTCGCCCGTATCTCACGTCGCTGCGTGCGCTGCTCGAAGGCGATCGCGAGAAGAGCCTCGCGGCGCTCGAGACCGCCGCCGCACTGCAGATCGATGCCGAGGCCATGTACTACCTGATGCGGACGTTCGCGCGTCTCGGCGCCGGCGACCGTGCCGCCCTCGAACTCCGCCGCGTCGTAGACGGTGGCTTCTGGTGCTACGACGCGTTTGTGCGGGATCGATGGCTCGATCCAATTCGTGGCCGCCCCGACGTGCTGGCCGCGATCGAAGAGGCTCGCGATCGCGCGGAGCGGTGTCGCGCCATGTTCATGCAATCGAACGGTGCGGAACTGCTCGCGATGGGATGAATTGCCATGGAGCCCGCGGTTCTGGGCGTCGCATGAACGGCGCCATGCGACGTGGTGATGAACGCGATGCCTGGTCGCCCGTTCTGGGCGCCCGCAGGCACCTGCAACCTGACCTCCGGCACGCTGCAGACCGGCGGCGCCATGGAAGTGAGGCAACGTTCAGGACGGCATGAACAGCTTCTCGTGGACCTCGACGAGTCACCTCGTTTAGCGTCAGGAAGCCCGCATGAAACAGTGCCTCCTGCCCCGCCCCCGGCTGGTCTTGGCCGACGACAACCCTCAATTCATGACAGCCGTGGCCCTTCTCCTGAATAGATCGTTCGAGATCGTCGGCACCGCCACCGACGGCGCTGCCGCGTTGAAGGTCGTCCTGGAGATGGATCCCGACGTCCTCGTCGTGGATCTGTCGATGCCACTCATGACCGGTCTCGAAGTGGCCCGCCAGCTGCAGCGCGTGCACCATCGCGCGCGGATTGTGCTCCTGACGGTGCTCGAGGATCGGGATCTCATGCGCGCCTGCGGCGCCGCGGGTATCCAGGGGTATGTCATCAAGCGCCGGGCAGCGACGGATCTCGTTCGGGCGGTCGAAGCCGCCACGACAGGGCAGCGATTCGCGTCGCCCGCCTCCGAAGCGGGCAACGACGAGCACGAGGCAGGCTAACCCGGCAGCACGATCGTGCGTCGCGACTCGGCGTGCCTCAGGTCCAGCACGCCGCGCACCGTTGGCAGTTTCCCGCTCGACCGCAGCATCAACGTCCGGATGCGCAGATGGAGAATCGGTTCGCCGCGGCGCGACTGGGCACGAAGGTCATACATCCCGGCGCGCCCCATCTGAAGATCCATTGCCATCCGTCTGGTCACGTCGAAATCAACGGGTCGGACGAACGGCTCCCAGCCGTATCCCTGCAGCTCGCTCGGCAGGCAGTCGAGCCGCTCGCTGATCTCCCCGTGGACGAACGTGATATTCAGCGACTCATCACACCCGAAGGCGCCGATGATGCCGCGGTCATGCGCTACCGCGCCGCCCGACCTGACGTTGAAACTCGCGCCTGACGGGCGCCGACGGCGCCGCAGGTTCTCCTTGAGACTTCAAGAGGGTGAGGACGGCAGCCTGCTTGGCCCGAGGGAGTTCGCGCCAGGCCTGCAGCAGCTGCCACTCGCTCGACCGGATGGAACGTTCGCGGTCGGTTGGCCCGCATAACTGATCGAGCAGCGCCGCCTGTTCGGTGTGCCCGGCCGCTCTCAAGACCTCGACCGGCCATTCGTCGAGGATGGCCGCGAGGCGGAGGCAGTTCTCGAAGTTCAGGTGAGCGTAGTCGCCGCCGCCGCGCATCAACCGGCTGATGCGGGTCGGATCGATCCCCAGTGCCTTCGCAAGTGCAACCTGCGATCCCAGATGCCTGGCTGCACGGTCGAGGTAGAGCCGAAAGCTATCGGACGCCATGGCGCACACACTACGTCCACGGCTGCCCTTGCCTCAAGTCAATAATCGCTTGACCGAGCCGCCATGCTGCGCCGGCCATTCAACAGGAAGCGGACCTGGGGAACCGATTAAGCAGGAACGTAGGCCAACCTGATCACATCCTCGCCAATCCGATCGTTAGCCATAAGGCGGAGCGGCGGCCGGGGCCCGGCGAAATATGGCTTGCCGTGACCAAGCACGACGGGGTGCAGGTAGATTCGATACTCATCGATCAGGCCAAGTTCGGTCAGGCTGTGCGCCAAGTCCGGGCCAGCAACTTCGATCTCCCCGTCGCGCTCGGCCTTCAGCTCGCGGATCGCGTCCTCCAGATCATCCTCAACAAGCCTGGCGTTGGGGCCGACCGACTTCAACGAGCGCGAGACGACCCATTTCGGCTGGTTCCGCCACGCCGCCGCGAAGGCGTGTTCCTCTGCATCCCATTCAGGATGATCGTCGTCCCAGTAACGCATGACCTCATAAATTTTGCGACCGTAGACACTGCCCGCCAGCCCCTGAGCCTCCTCGATGAAGTGGCGAAAGAGCGTGGGGCTTGGCGCAAACGCCATATGGTCGACGTAGCCGTCCAGGGACTGATTCATTCCGAACACGAGCTTAGCCATACCACTTCCTTTCCTCACGCGGCACATCCGTCCTCACCCTGCCCGCACGGTGTGACGATCCCCGCTTCCGCAGACGCTGATCGCGGGCATTAACCTTAGGGCTTCTCGAACATAACCGAAAAAAGCCTGTTCCGGTCGTCGTCTGGCGGCCAGCGCGACATCGTCCTGAGATGCCGAAAGCCTGCGCGCGTTTCCTCCGCTAAGACGATCGACGCGGGAATGCCGTGACCGCCGCGATCGCTCGGTACGCCCGCCGGGGTGCTCGAGCCCTGTTCCGGCGGGAAATCGATGATTGCGAGGCGGCCGTCCGGTTTGAGCGCGGCCAGCAGGCTGGCATTGAACTCGTGAGGGCGTGTCAGATGGTGGTAGACGTCGCGCAGGAAGATCGCGTCACAACATTCGCTGGGAAGGTTGGTCGAAGACTCGGCGCCTTCCAGCACCACGATATTCGACAACGCGTCCTGCGCAACGGCGGCTCTGATCTCGGCGAGCTGCTCCGCTCCGATGTCCGTGGCGTAGACGCGTCCCCCCGGTCCGAGCCACTTCGCCATCACCACGGACATCGCGCCGCCTCCTGCGCCAACGTCGGCCACGATCATTCCGGGCTTGAGCGCGAGCAGCTCTGCCAGCTGTGGCCCTTCGCGGGCCGCCTGCTCCCGCTCCTGGCGTACGGCGCCAGCAGGTCGCTGCGATCCTAGAGCGGCTGGAAGCGTGAAGAGAAGGCACGCAACGTATGCGCAGCAGCATCGCAACTTCATAAACAATCCGAACAGCCCTAAATCACGCAGGAGGGGAGAGTCTAAGCTACGGTTACGCAAAGTTTTGGGCGCAGAGGTGCATCGGCAAGTTAGACGCCCCCGTCGCTCTTGAGGGTCTCTCTGATGAACGCGGCGAGCGCCCCGGCGTCGGCGGACTTCTCAGCATCGAGCCCTTGGAGCATGCCAAGGCGATCGTCATGAGAGCGGTTCTGGCCGAGCTTGAAGTTTCCCTCAATCCTATCGATTGGCATCTCGAAGGCGACGATGGCGTTGGCCAGCTTCTCGAAGAACTCTCCCGCCAGGTCTTCCGCGCGCCAAGGCTTCGCCCGAGAGCCCTCGTGTCTCGCAACGAGGTCTCGAAGAGCGGCAGCCGTGAATTCGCTCTCGTCTCTAACGCGTGGCTTCCCGTAAACGTGAACCGCTGCGTAGTTCCAGGTGGGTACGGCAGGCGATGTCGCGTACCACGTGGGTGAGACGTACGCATGCGGTCCGTGGAAGATGGCGAGAGCCTCCGCGTTGCCATCAAACTGCTGCCATTGGCTGTTGGCGCGGGCGACATGGCCAATGAGGACGGCCTTCCCCGCTGAACGGCGAAGCATGATCGGGATGTGCGAGGCCACCAACCCTGTCGATGACGAGCTGGTCAGCGTCGCGAAGTCATACCTCTCGATGAACGACGCCAGGGTCTTCTCATCTGAGACAGCGAACGATGCAGGTACGTACATCTTCTTCTCCGCGCGCCCTCAAAGATGTGCGTCTAACGAACAGTCGGCCGAACTCGGTAACACAGTACGCGAGCAGCGGCTGCAGTATGGCGATTCTATCGTGTGAACCACAACCATCTACAGTCCGCAACGTGGCGCTGGCAACTCGTCTATCACGAGCCTCTTGCGACCGACCGCCTGCCACAAGTTTCAATAGGGTGCTGGAATCGGCTTGGGTGTCAGGGTCGCTGCAGGAACGCCGTAACCTCTGTTCGAAACTCTTTTGGCGATGTGAGGTTCAGGAGATGCCCTCCGCCGGGAATCACAACGATCCGGGCGCCGCGTACACGTTGAGCAAGCAGATCGGCCTGCTCACGTTGAAAGACGTCCTTGTCGCCGACAAGCGCCAGCGTTGGGACTGCGACCTCTTCAAGCCTGTCTACTGCCGGGCGTGACGGGGTTTTCAACATCTCGCGAGGCACCGCCCACAATCGACCGGGGCCTGAAGGGCGAAGTCGAGTGCAATCGTTGACCCGGCGGACAGGCCGATGAAAGTCGCGTCGTTCACGGCAAGTTCATCCAGCAGCGACATGAGGTCGTCGACATGGCTGAAAGGCACCCTAGCGGTTTCCGATTGCCCGTGCGCGCGGAGGTCATAGCGAATCACAGTGTGATGGTCGGATAACCAGTTCCTCTCGTTCGCCCACATCCTGCGATCGAGGTTTGATCCGGTGATAAGAACGACAGTCGGTCCGCGTCCCACGACGTCAAATGCGATGCCGGTCTTCGTTACTCCAACTCTTGTCGTTTGTGCTGTCGCGGTAATCGCCATGCCAAGTATCAGGGGCAGTATCGTTCCTCGCGACATGTTGCTTGTCCTCCGCACAGTGTTCGAGGTAATCCGTCACGCGATGACCCTCTCTCTAGAGTTACGGGCCTTCCGTAGAGGGATCTACCTCTAAAACGGGCCGGCAAGACGCGTGATTCTACGGTTTTACCTGCGCGATCAGCGACAGAATGCCGCCGCCCGGGTCATCGAAGAAGGTCAGCCACTCTTCGGTGCCGTCCGGATGCTTGTAGATTATGTGAGGTGCGCCCTTGAACACGACGCCCCTGCGCGTCAGCTCTTCCTGCGCGGCGTGTATGTCGGGGACCTTGAAGTAGAGAACCGAATCGTTGTGAAGGTCGGGCACTTCGACGATCGAGCGATCCTCGACCATCAACCGGACGCCGCCGCAATCGAAGAACGCCAGCTTTCCTGAGGTGAAGAGGTGCCGCAATCCAAGTACGTCGCGATAGAAACGCTCGGCTTCCGCCAGGTTCTTGACACTCCGGGCGATCTGTCCGACTTGACCAAGCTGCAGATCAGGCATCCCACACTGCTCCTTCGATAGCGACGACAGCGGACTGTCCGTAGGAATGCCGGCCCAATGCCGCAGTTCCACACGCGTCCTCAGGCCAAGCTTTGCCTTGATGTTGGCGAGGTGATATTTGATGGCGTCGCGCGTGACCCCGCGCAGCCGGGCCAGGCCCCGATTGGAGATTCCGTGACGCACGCCGTGCGCCACGGACCACTCGGTGGGCGTGAGGATGTCAGTCGACGGCGGACGCCCGCGCCTGCTGCTGGACACCGGCGGAATCCTATCCGAACGCGTGCGGAATTACCCTACCCCGGCCTACTCCCAGGCGGCACGATGGCCGCCCTCCAGTCGATGGAGGAATGCTCGGTTTTTGAAGTTGGGAAGATAGACATCGCCGTCAACCTCCCTTGACAAGAGCACGAGCCTTCTAAACCCGGGGCCGCGGTTTGAGTCCAGCCGGGCGCGCCAAACTCTGCGTGATGATTTGGTCGGGATGACTGGATTCGAACCAGCCACCCCGTGACCCCCAGGCCGATTCCAGTCGCTTGTTGAACGCAGTGGCGATAGGCCGGACGAGCGGGAATCTGTTGTGGTTGCGGGGGCGTGCAACCGCCGGTACTTGCAGCTGTGGAGCGGGGCGGCGTGAGGTGCCCAATGAGCGGCGCTGCCCGCGCTATACTGGTCCGAATCGTCCGATTGGACGTGCTCCATGCTCAAACCTGTCCCGATGCCGCCGCCCGGTTTCGACGATTTGTCGGTCGACGAGAAGATCGACTACCTGCACTCGTTGTGGGACCGGATTGCGGCCACCCCTGAGACGATTCCGGTCCCGGATTGGCACCGGGAAATCCTGGACGAGCGATTGAAGGATCTCGAAGCCGATCCCGGCGCGGGTGACAGCTGGGATGTGGTGCAGGAACGGCTCCGCAAGAAGTTCGATACCAGCCGCTGAATCGCATGAACCGCCGGTTCATCGTTCGGCCACTCGCCGAGGCCGATCTCGAGGATGCCGCACGGTGGTACGACGACGAGCGAGCCGGGCTCGCCGAGCGATTCGTCAAGGATGTCGATATCACGTTCTCTCGGATAGCCGAACACCCACTGCAATTCCCGTTGGTCACCGGCGATGTCCGCCGAGCGTTGCTGCACACGTTCCCGTACGCCGTCTACTTTCGGACGTCAGACGAGGCAGTCGTCGTGTTGGCTGTCCTGCACCTGAGAAGAAACCCGAAGGTGTGGCGAAGACGAGCACGATAGCAATCCCACGTTGGGCAGGACCACACCCGCTTTGGGTATGGCCACGAAATCGCGCCCAGAAACACTGCGCAGGCAAATGACTGATCGCTTCCGATATCGGCATCTCGGTGGAGTGGGCGCTCTCAAGCCTCCTCGTCTCTCGGGCGGCGCTGAACGAATCGCCGCAGCAGAAAGTAAAGGACCACTGCGGCGGCGAGGGCGCCGGCGATCGAAGGGTAGTGCTGCCTGAGGGTCTCGGCGGCCCGGTCCCCGAGCTTCACCGCGAGGTACGCCTCTCCCAGGAAACGGATGAGGCGTCCGGCGAATACCGTCGCCACGAACCGCCGCCAGTCCATGCGGACCACCCCGGCGACGAGGACGAAGAGCTTGGTGGGAAGCGGCGGGGGGCCGAGCATCGCCACCAGGAGGGCGAGGATGTCGTTTCGGCGGAACTTCTCCTTGACCTGATCCTGCTTGTCCTTGGGAAAACGCGACATCATCGCGTCGCCCTTCGTGCGGGCGATGTGGTAGAGCACGAGGGAGCCGAGAACCGACCCCAGAGCGGCGACGACGGCGATAAGGAAGAGGTGCGCAGGACGCTGCCAGGAGAGCAGCATCACCACCAGGTCTGCTCCGCCGGGAAGGGGAACGCCCGCGGAATCCAGAAAGGAGATGAGGAAGAGCCCGGGAATCCCGAGCGTGAGCAGTTTGTTCTTGAGGGTTTCGAGGATCACGCGAGCGGACCCGTAGCACGGAGAGGGCGCCCTCACGGGCAGCACGAGTCGCGCCCGGCGACGCCATCGGTCGAGAGCGATCTGCCTGTTCAGGAGCGTGCATCGACCGACTGTGTCGGGGCACCACCGGACGCGGCTGTTTCGTCGCTCAAGACGTCCAGGATCGCCCCAGCGATGGCAAAGAGCACAGGTCCGAGCACGATGCCTAACACGCCAAACACCTGCAGCCCGCCGAGCAGCGAGAAGAACATCACGAGCTCGCTCAGCCCGACGCGGCCGCCGACGAGTCTGGGCCTCAGGAAATTATCGACGGTGCTGATCACGGCCGTTCCAAACACGGCGAGGATGATCGCGCGCGTCCAATGCCCGGTCGCGGCCAGGTACACGGCGCCGGGCGCCCAGACTCCAGCCGCACCGACCACTGGAAGCACACTCGTCACCACGGTGACCATGCCCCACAGCGCGGCGGATGGAATCCCGAGGATCCAGAAGATCGCGCCGCAGAGCGCACCCTGAACGACCGCGATGACGACGACGCCATACACGCTGCCGTAGATGACGTCGCGTACCCGAGCGAGCAACGCTTCGCTTCGTGCCCGTTCGAAGGGAAGCAGATCGGGAATCTTCGCGACGATCCGGTCTCCGTCGCGGAACAGCAGAAACATCGCGAAGAGGATGAAGACGAACGAGACGACGGCTCCGGCCACGTTTTGCGCGGCCGCCAGCGTGTATCCAGCAACCACGCGCGTCAGCTCGCTCGCGTTCTGTCGGACCCATGCCACGATGGCGGCGGCATCGAGTCCCAGACGGTCACTCAGCCACTCGTAGGCCTGCCGCAGCGGCGCCCAGGCCTTGAGGCCGGTCTGGTCGGTGAACATCTGCTGCAGGCTGGCGCCCAGCGCCACGAATTGATCGACCGCCACAGCCGTGAGGAACAGGAGTGGAATGACGAAGGCCACCACCACCATCACGCTGCAGACGAACGCGCTCAACGACACGCGTCCGGTCTTCCGCACGAGCCGTTGATGTACCGGATAGAACGTGATCACCAAAACGGAGGACCAAGCAATCACGTTCAGAAACGGTCTTACGATCAACAGGCACAAGTAGAGAATCAGCGCGGTCGCGGCAAGGAAGATGGTCCACTTGAGCGCACGCTGTGTGAACGTCGAGGGATGTTGTGAGGCGTCAGACATGCGGGCATCCATGTCAGCGACGGGGCACGGACTGTTCGACAGAGCGCTTGATCGAGGCGAGCGCGCTTTCGAGCGACGAGCGCGTCTTGTCGACGACGACCTTCCGGAGGATCGAGCCTTTGACGCCGGTCAACCCTTCCTGCTCTGAGCCTTTGAGCGTCAGCAGATAGAAACCGTGCGGGGCGACCGTCGCTCCGTCGTCGACGCACACCGACATGTCCAGCGCGGTATGGAAGTAGTGCGTGGCGTACAGCTGCTTGATCGCGACGACGCCGAAGTCGCGGCCCTGCGCGCGGCCGCGATAGATGACGCCGTGGTTCACCCGAATCGTGGGCTTCAGTCCGAACGACACCTTCTCCCAGTAGAAGAAGCTGTCGGCGCCGGCGAGCTCGGCGTTCGGGTATTCGAGGAGGTAGCGGCGCAGCTCCGGCAGCACGTCGGGCAACGCCGAGGCACGGCCGATCATCGTCTCGAACTGATTGGCGATGCGCGCGGGATGGTCTTTGTCCCGATATTCTCCGAGCGCCTCGTTGCCGCCACGCTGATACGCCTGTATCAGCTGCAGCACCCTCGGACGGGCGAGGGCGTTGGCCTGATCCGCCGCATCGGGTCGCGACCAGTCCACGCCGTCGTGAAACGCCTGAATCGCGCTCGTCGGCAGCTGCACGTCGCACGACCCTGCGCGGCAGTCCTTGAGCGCCTTCACATCGTCCGGGTCGAACGCGAGCGCGCTGAGATCCGCGACCGTCGCGTTGTCGCGGATCTCGCCGATCCCCTGGTATCCCGGCGTGCCGCTCAGCCGTCCGACGTCACGCGCGGCCTCGAGATACGTGTCGGGCGAACCGTCCACGTGCACCGCGCCGAACACATACACCTCGGACGCGGTCGCCCCACGAGAGCACCTTCGCGACCGGACGGCCGGCGTCGATGGCCGCGATCTGCTGCGGCGTCAGCCCGAGGTCCGTGAAGATCTTCAGCGGAACGCGCGCAACCGCCGCCTGAACGATGGCGCTTGAAATCAGGCTGAGCGCGAGCAGCAGCGTGCGACGGTGCATGGGACCTCCAATGCGTTACGGCTTCAGCAGAGCGACCGGCAATGCCGTCGCCTGCCGTTACGCCACAACCCGGCGCACGGCGACCGAGATCATCAGCCGCGTGATGCCGCTGAAGAACATGCTGGCGCCGACGAGCGTGCCGATCGCCCAAAGCGAGCTGACCGGCCAGGCGCTCCCGATCATCGCGGCCAGCACCAGCGTCACGATGCCGTCGAACAGCAACCAGCCACTGCCCGGGAGCGGCCGCAGCTGAAACGACAGCACGAACTCCAGCACGCCCTCCAGCACCAGGTAGAACGCCAGCGCCAGCGTCAGCGACGCCAGGCCGGCGCCTGGCTGTGCGAGCAGGTAGAAGCCGATCCCGCCGTAGAGAATCCCGAGCAGAATCTCCCAGACGACGGCGCCGGGGCGGCCCGCCTGCCAGGCATATGCCAGGTGCAGGATGCCGCTGAAGATCAGCAGCCATCCGAAAAAGACCGTGACGGCCACGCCGGCGATCGCGGGCGAGAAGATCGCCAGCACACCAGCGGCGATCATCAGCACACTGAGCACGATCGACCACGTCGTCGCCTTGTGGATATCGCCGGTGATCGCGTTCGTCATCGAGTTCGCCATCGAGTTCGCCATAAGATGCTCCTTTCACGCAGTGAGGGTTGTGAGAACGTTTCAACGGTCCCCGCACGGCGCTTCGTCCGCCGTGCGAGGACTCAGCCATGCGCTCAGCGGAGCGCGGATTTCGTGAGCTCCCACGCCTGATGGAGCTTGTCCGATCGCTCGCGGTAGTCGGCTCGGATCTCGGCCAGCCGCTTCTCGAGGCGTTGCTTCCGCTCATCCCGCGCGGTTTTCAACTGTTGCTGCAAAGACTCGATCTTGGCTTCGCCCTCCCGCTTCACCGATTCGATGCGGGCTTTGAGCTCGTCCCGTTTGTCCTGAAGCTTGTGGCGTGTGTCCTCGATTCTCGCTTCGAGCCTGGCCTTCCGCTCCGCGGAGGCTTTCTTGAGTTCCGCCTCCAGCGCGGCCAACTCCTCGCGGTCCGCGGCGATTTGCTTTTCGTAGTAGGCGTCCTCGATCTCAATCCGATTGCGCCGAAATACGTGTCCGCCCAGCGCCTCCATCCGGGTGTCGATCGGCGCCTGCCAGTCCTCATCGACCTCCGTGATGACCGCGGTCTTTCCGGGGAGCAGATACTCCGACATCTCCTGCAGAAAGTCGTCGCTGATGCCGGCCCGAGCCAGATCGAACGTTGCGCCGATCATCGTCCCGGTGCTCGCGCCGACCGCCACGCCGAGTGGCCCTCCGAGGATCCCGATGAGGCTTCCGGTGAGCAGACCGAAGAACGTCCCCTCCGGAACCTCACCGCCTTCTCGCACTGAGAGCTTTCCGCTCGCGTCCTTGGCAACGACCGCATCCGAATACAACGTGATGCTGCCGTCTGCGTGCAGGTCGCGAAACGCACGCAATCCTTCGTACGCCTGTTTCTCCTCGTTGAATACGACTGCGACTACTTTGTCCATAAGTGCCTTCCTTTCCTGGTGTGTTACCGCCGCTCGTGAGCAGCTCATGCCGCCTTCCCAGGCATGCGAATGTCGCATCACCTCGAGCGTCGTCATCAACAGGGCAAGCGTCGTTCCAATGAGCCAACCGGACGGAGACCCTCGATCCCGTTATCGTTCACAGGCTTGCGCGGTGGTGGCGCGGCCGTGACGCGGTAGCGTGGTGACGAAATCAAGGCACGAGCCTCGCAGGCGTCGGCTGCCTCACGTCGCGTCGTTCACTCTCGGCCAGCGGCTGAAAGAAGTCCGTTACGGCTGTGACGGACCTTGACGTCCACGACTGACGGATTGCCGTCGGACGCCACGATAGTCGCGGGAAGGCCGGACCATCGACGTAAGGCCGCGAGGCCAAGAGAGCCTTGTTCGTGGCTTCAGTTCTTGGCGGTTCTGAATTTGGCGCCGAGTTCGTCGATGAAGGCCTTGGACGAGAAGAAGATATGCAGGTCGCCGCTGAGGACGATCAGAATTGGTACGCGAGGGAGTAAATCAGCCCGCCGGTGTGCACGTCGAGGAATCATGGGCGCGACTCCGACGCGACCCCCGCAGCTACGAATCTCGCCGGACATTTCATCGCCGTCCTCCTTCCGCCGCGCGGACACCCGGCTTCAAGCTGTCGATGACATATCGATTCATGCACCCGGCCACGACGAACTCGACGTCGTCGTCAGCCATTCGGTGGAGCAACTGTTCACCGTCCGGATCGATGAAGTCGACGTTCGACAGCACCAGCGTCAGCTTCGCGGACGGCACGTCATCCATGATGGAGCGCCAGTGCTGTTCGAGCACCGACACCCATTCGCCGCCGAGTGTCCCATGCAGGTCGAGCCTGTAGCGGTCTCCCTGCCTCTCGGTAATCACCCGTAACATTGATGCGCTCTCGCCATAGGCGACGACGTTCGCTGCGAACTGCGGCGCGTCGTCGTACTCGCGTCGTTCCAGTGACCCTGGCGGCAAGATCGATACCCCGCTCGAAATGCTCGGACCGAGGCTGTATCTGCCTGTCCGTCAAGAGGTTGAAGCCAGGCGCTGCGGTCGCCGAACGGCACGGCGGTGGCGAAATGAAGTCAGGAGTTTCCGGTACGTCACGCCGGCCCGGCGCGGTTGTCACCTCGTCGGAAGCTCGGTGGGGAAGACTTTGCCCTTGTGGGCGCCGGGCGCTAGACTACGACGCTGACCATCACAAGCTCCGACTGGTACCGGCGGCGGTCGAGCGGTTGGTCATGAGGTGATGCCATGCCTCTAACGCGTGTGATCGACCTGATCGGTCGTAACACTCACCTTGATGAATTCCTGCCGTCGCTGGCCGCCTCTCTTCAAACGGTCGCCAACTTCGACGTGCTTGGCGTGGTCGTTCCGCATGACGCATGGAGAACCGCGCAGCTGAAATCCGTCCGCGTTGGAGCGCCTGACGGCGCGTCGACGGCGGCGGAGGTTCAGTCGATGACCGTTGCGCCGCTCGATCAAGCGCGCCTGGCTGCCCTCGTCCGCAACGGGTTCCCCGGCGATGGTCTTCGACCGCCTTGACGAGCCAGACGAATACGCGGATGTGATCGCCGCATTGCGCGGCTTCGGCCAGCAGTCGGCCTGTCTGCTGCCGCTCGCAACCGCGCTGGGCCCGGTGGGGCTGATCGCATTCGCGTCGTCGCGCGAAGGGACGTACTGTCAGTGCAACACCAGTTTCTTGCGGCACATCGGCGCGCTGGTTGCCATGGCGATCGACAACGACCGCCATCAGCAGGAGGCGGTCACGCGTGAGCGCCAGCTGCAAGCGGAGCGCGATCACTGGCGAACGCTGCTCGAGGTGACCAACGCGGTCGTCACCCAGCGTGACGTCGCCGCGCTGCGTGCGGCCATCGTACCGAACGTCCGGCGGATCGTCCCGCACGATCACACGAACCTGTATCTCATCGACGAACAACGCCAGCTCGGACCTTTCGTGATCGATCCGACCGCTCCGGCGTGGCCCGACGAACTGGCGACGCAGATCCGGCTCGACCGGGACCCATACAAGTCGTGGCTCGTTCCGTTCGATCGCGCCGTGGACGTGGACGTCACGCACGCGGATCCGACCGGGTGGGAAGCGCTGCACGCGCACGTCGTGGCGTCGGGTGTGAAGCGGATCTGCAACGCGCCGCTGGCGACATCCCACCGTGTGCTCGGGATCCTCTCGCTCGGCCGCCTGACGCCGACGCCGTTCACGAGCGAAGAGCTGGGCTGGGTCGCGCAGATCGCCGAGCAGATCGCTGTCGCGCTCGAGAATGCGCTTGCGTTCAGCGAGATTGCCTCGCTGAAGGATCGTCTTGCGCACGAGAACATCTATCTGGAAGAGGAGATCCGCGGCGTCCAGCATTTCGGAGAGATCGTCGGCGAAAGCCGGGCGCTGAAACGCATCCTGAGCCAGGTGGCCACGGTGGCCTCAACCGACGCCAGCGTATTGCTGCTCGGCGAGACCGGCACGGGCAAAGAACTCATCGCGCGGGCGATTCACGCCGAGGGTGATCGCCGTGGCCGGG
>CAWBMG010000014.1:0-15459 GCA_963789815.1 uncultured Acidobacteriota bacterium
CGTGTTCTGGACAATATTCGGCGAGTCTGTCGACTGGCGGGCCGTCAGGGCCTTCCCCGACCGTCGTGCGGCGTTGTCGCCGACGCCCCTCCCCACGTGAAAAACTCGACATGACGTCGATATGGGCACACGGCGGCGCGGCAGCCGAGCGGCCGCCGGCTGCCGCGCCGAGGAATACCTTCCTCTTGACAACTGTATTGTGTAACGTTACAGTTGACGTGTCGTATGAGGGTGCGGAGCATTGCGCACAAGGGTCTGCGCCACCTGTACGAGGACAACTCTTCGAAGGGCTTGAGCGCGGACACCGTGGACAAGCTCCGCAAGATGCTCGCCTTCCTCGATGCGATGCAGGACCCCGAGCAGCTGCGCGCCTTCCGACGTGGAAAGCGCACATGCTGACCGGGGACCGCAAGGGGACATGGAGTTTGCACGTCACCCGCAACCGGCGGCTGACCTTTCGGATCGAGGACGACGAAATCATCGAGGTCAACCTTGAGGACTACCATTGAGAGGAAGAACGACAATGGCCATGCGTAATCCGGTTCACCCCGGCGACTTCATCAAGACCGAGATCATCGAGGCGCATGCGCTGTCCGTGACTGCCGCGGCGAAGGTGCTCGGTGTGTCGCGCCCTGCGCTGTCGAACCTCCTGAACCAGAACGCCGATCTTTCAGGCGAGATGGCGTTGCGCATCGAGAAGGCCTTCGGCGTGAGCATGGACACGCTGATGCGCATGCAGGCTGCCTACGACATCGCGCAGGCCCGCAAGGACGCGAACAAGATCCGTGTCCGGCGCTACCAGCCCGATTCCGCCCAGGCCTAATTAAAGACCCGGCCTAATACGAACGCTTTCGAGATCTCGTGGATTGCGCATCGACGACGTTCGGAAGCAGGTCGAGGTGATGGAGCTCGAAACCCGTCGCTTCTATGAACGAGCCATCCAGCATGTGAGTGATGCGGACGTTCGCAAGCTCTTGGGTGATCTGACCGAGGTCGAACGGCGTCATTACGCCGCGACGCGCCGGTCTGCATCTCAGTGGAGTTGGATCGATGGCCAGCGTAGCCAGCGGCGACCCGCCCAGGCAAACACCATGGCGACGATCGCCGCCGTGCCCCCGTGCCACAGCAATATAGTCATCGCGAACAGGTGCGGACGCGCGAGGCACGCCTCGATGTTTGCGAGGCTCACCGCCGCCAATCCGCCCAGGAACGCCGTCGCCCATGGCGTCATCGGCGCGCCGCGGCGTAGCATCACGAGCAGCGGCACCCCTAGCACAAGCCCACCAATCGTCATCGAGACGACGCAGGACCAGTCGGTCTCGGCCGTGATGCCCAGCGTTCCGGACGCCCGGACATCGAGCACGCTTGCCGACAGGAGGGAGGCCACCCACAAGGCGCCTGTAATCGCCGGCAGGACGCGCGCACGGCCGTTCGAGCCCGGGACAACGGAGATGAACGCGGCTCGTGCCGCCACGATGCCTGTCAGCAAGGCCATGCCCTGCTGCAGCAAAGAAAGTGGCGTCACCGCCGCCATGGCTCGCGACATCACAGCAGGGATCATCGCGACGGCGACTGCCAGATAGATCCCGCCATAGGCAAGCCATACGGCAGTTCGCCTCGCCGGCGCCGGCAACGGCGCTACAACGGTCGCGTCCCGACCGAGACGCTCGATCAAGTCGTCAGTCTTCATCCTGGCCTTTTCTCAGTAGTGTGCGCCGCAATGTCGTGATCGCCCGGTGCGTCGCGAGTTTCAGGGCGCCCACGCTCAAGCCCGTCGCCGCCGACGCCTCCTTGAGCGAGAGCTCTCGCAGTTTGAGTAGCTCCAAGGCCTGCCGCTGCCCAGGCGGCAGGGCCTGAATGGCTTGTGCCAAGGCCTCCGCGTCGCCATAGGTCTCCTCATGGCTATTCGCCGCGGGCGACTGAAAGGTTACGTCGAGGTCGTCCACAGTGACCTCATGCGCGCCTTGACGAATATGCCGCCGGCCTGCATCCGCCAGTCGATGGCGAACGATCGCCGAGAGCCATGGCATCAGCGGCCGCTCCGGCCTGAACGTCGCTCGCGCGACATGAATGGAGACGAGCACTTCCTGCACCACGTCTTCGACATCACTCTCCCCGAGGAACGCACGGTGGCGACGAACCATCTGCCGGATGCGCGGCGTGATCGCCCTCAACAGTGTGACGTAGGCATCGCCGTCGCCCTGCTGGGCACGGGCCATGAGTCGGCTCAAGTGCTCGTCTGGGGACTGAGAGGCGTCCATCAACCCGTCATCGTAACCTTTCGGGCGTCTTCGCCGAATACACCATTGGCCGCCGATATCCGGTTGCCCGGTCGCTCGTCGATGAGGCGGGACCGCACGACTCCTGAGGAGGCACGCATGAACACTCGCTATCTGGTTGCATCGGCTTTGGCCGCGGCCGTTGTCACCCCCGTCCTACTGTCGGCGCAAAAGCCCGTTCCACCGCCGACAGCGTTCAAAACTGAGAAGTGCTACGGCATCGCCAAGGCCGGCAAGAACGACTGTGCGTCGGTGGGCAACAACTCGTGCGGCGGTTCGTCGAAGCTCAACGCCGATCCGAAAGCGTGGATTTACGTCCCCGCCGGCTACTGCGAGCGCATCGTCGGCGGCAGCCTCCAACCGAAGTAGAGACACCACAAGGAGAGGGAACGTGGCCATCACCAGTGAGACGCGACAACACACGGCTGAACACACCGGTATCGGTCTTCGGCTTCCGCACATCGCGGAGGTGGTGGCCACTCGCCCATCGGTCGGATGGCTCGAGATCCATCCCGAGAATTTTCTGGCCAATCCTCACGGACTCGAACTACTGACGGATCTCGCGCATGACTATCCGATCTCAGTCCACACCGTCGGCATCTCGATCGGGAGTGCCGATGGCATCGACCGCACGCATCTCCAGCGCCTTCGTATGCTCGTCGACCGACTGAATCCGGTGCTGGTCTCCGGACACCTCGCTTGGTCGTCACTCGGCGGCGCTTATCTCAACGACCTCTTGCCGTTGCCGTACACCCCGGAGACGCTTCGGATCGTGACGACGCACTTTACGGAGATCCAAGACGGGCTCGGGCGTCCATACGTCATTGAGAACCCGTCGAGTTACGTGTCTCTGGCCACATCCACCATGACGGAACTCGAGTTCCTGCACGCGCTCGTCGATGCCACAGGCTGTCAACTCCTGTGCGATGTCAGCAATATCTATCTGAGCGGTCGCAATATGGGGTACGACCCTTACGAGTTCCTCGACAGGTTTCCGGCGGCCGCCGTCGCAGAACTTCACCTCGGAGGCTTTACGGCAGAGGACGATGACGCCACGCCGGGCGGAACACTACTGGTCGACACCCATGCTCATGAGGTGGCGGAGCCGGTATGGCCGCTATATGCCCACGCGATTCGTCGCTTCGGGCCGCAGCCGACCATCGTGGAATGGGACAACGATCTGCCGACGCTGACGGTGCTGATCGGGGAGGCGGCGAAGGCTGACGTTATTCGTGAGGGTGCGACAGAGAGGCGCCATGCGCACGCTTGTTGAGATTCAAGCGGGCCTCCGTGAGGCGCTCGTGAACGGTCGCAACGCCGCCGTGACGCCCGTGCTTCGGGGCGGCGCCCATCCGGAATACCGACTCGCGATTCATCAGCGACACTATGCGGCGAGCCTGACCAAGGCACTGGTAGAGCACTTCCCCGCGACGGTGTGGCTGGTTGGCTCGGAGTTGGTGGCGGATGCAGCGAGGTCGTTCATACGCGAGCAGCCACCATCCAGGCCATGCATCGCCGAGTACGGCGAGACGTTTCCTCCCCACCTTGGCGCGCATCCCGGTGCCGTTTCGCTTCCGTACTTGGCCCAATTCGCTGAACTTGAGTGGCACTTGGGACGTCTTGCGCTTGCCACGGACCGATCCCCGAACGTGCACTATCTTCAGTTGGACTGGGCGCTGGACGAATTGATCGGCCTGTACCTGACGGACATCGCACCCGATCGATTTTTCCTCCGCCAGGAAGCGGTCTGGTTGGAGGTTCGAGGACTTCGCGGGGAAGCTTCAGATGAACCGCCTGACCATGGACGACTTCGCCCGCCGCGTCGCGACGCCGCCCACGGGAGACTGCGAATGAACTTCGACGCGCTCCGCACGTGGCTTGCGGGTTTCCCGTTGTCGATCATCCAGCTCGCCGGCCGCATCGGTGTCGGGGCGACATTCTTCAAGGCCGGGCTCCTGAAGTACAACTCCTGGGAGTTCACGGTAAAGCTGTTCCAGGAGGAGTACCGAGTCCCGCTCCTCGACCCGGCCGTCGCGGCCCGGATGGCAATGGCCCAGGAATTAGCGATCCCGATTCTGCTCTTCCTCGGTCTGGCCACTCGGATCGCAACGATTCCGCTGCTGGGAATGATTGCGGTGATCCAGATCTTCGTCTACCCGAACGCGTATAACGAGCATCTCGTCTGGGGATCGATTCTCGCGCTGCTCTTGACGCGAGGTCCTGGCGTCTTGTCGATTGATTACCTGATCTCGCTAGGTGTGCGCCGGCGCCGTGCAACTCAGGACCGGTGAGCGCCCATTGAGGTCACGCGTCTGCGCCCGGGCGCGGTGTTCGACGCCGTGCGCCTTCTGTTGTCCGCGTCCGGCTTCCGCCGTATACTTTTGAAATGGCGTTGCGCGGCGATTGTTGTCAAACGTTGTCAAGTCACTGACATCAACGAGCCGCAGGGTATACGGGATTAATCAGCAGACGAACTAGCACTGAAGGCGTCTTAAGGCCACGCAAGACGTTCAATCTCCCTCAGTACGCGGAAGTGGCGGAACTGGCAGACGCACCAGCTTGAGGGGCTGGAATCACAACATCGCGTACTACCCCAAGCAAGTATCCTGTTTCTAGTTAGTTACATAGACATACCGCAGCCCGATCTTCTGGCTGTTGTCCAGTGTGTTGTCAACTCTTGGCGACGCTCTCTGGCTTCGGCGCCCCAAGGTTTACCAACCGACATACACCGCCCCGATAGCGCTCCGACTTCATGCGCAACCAAGGAACATATTCCTGTTGATCTTTGTAGTGTGTAACGTTACAGTTAACGTGTGAAGGTCCGGAGCATTGCGCACAAGGGCCTACGCCGCCTGTACGAGGACAACTCTTCGAAGGGCTTGAGCGCGGACACCGTGGACAGCTCCGCAAGATGCTCACCTTCCTCGATGCGATGCAAGACTCCAAGCAGCTGCGCGCCCTTCCAACGTGGAAGCGCACATGCTGACCGGGGACCGCAAGGGGACATGGAGTTTGCACGCCACCCGCAACCGGCGGCTGACCTTCCGGATCGAGGACGACGAAATCATCGGGGTCAACCTTGAGGACTACCATTTGAAAGGAAGAACGACAATGGCCATGCGTAATCCGGTTCACCCTGGCGATTTCATCAGGACCGAGATCATCGAGGCGCATGCGCTGTCCGTGACGGCCGCGGCGAAGGTGCTCGGTGTGTCGCGCCCTGCGCTGTCGAATCTCCTGAACCAGAACGCCGACCTCTCTGGCGAGATGGCGCTGCGCATCGAGAAGGCCTTCGGCGTGAGCATGGACACGCTGATGCGCATGCAGGGTGCGTACGACATCGCTCAGGCTCGCAAGGACGCGGGCAAGATCCGCGTCCGGCGCTACCAGCCCGATGCCGCGCATGCGTGAATCCGCACGACGTCGGGATTGCCTACGCGCGCCTGTCCGTTTACATCCCCCAAAGGCAGGCCGGAGCGGCGAAGCCAAAATGCCGTCGTGTTCACCGCCATTTAGAGAGCAGTGACCGCGGGCCAACCGCCATAGACTCTTATCCGAAGTGGCCCTAAAGACCCGGTGCCCTCAGTCCGTCGCGCACGTCCCCCCCGAGGCCCTCGAGCAGAAAGACTTCGAGCGCCCTCTTCTCATCGGCTGATAGGCGTAATGGGCGAAGCTCGCGATCGAGATACGGGTTAGGATTCCCGCCGCGATCAAAGAACTCGACCACGTCCGACAAAGTGGCGAGGCTGCCGTCGTGCATGTACGGCGCGGTCCAGGCGACCTCGCGCAGAGTCGGCGTCTTGAAGGCGCCCGATTCTTCCACCTTGCCGGAGACCGCAAACCGGCCTGGGTCGGACAGTCGCCTGTCGCGCCAGGCCACTCCCGTATTGTGGAAGCGCTCGTCGGTGTACGTCGGCCCGGCGTGGCAGGCCGTGCAATTTCCCTTTCCGCGGAAGATCTTGAGCCCCTTGACTGCCTGGGCCGACAACGCCTCGCGGTTGCCGGTCGCGTAGCGATCCACCGGAGCATCGCCGGATAGGATCGTGCGCAAATAGCCGGCCAGCGCGCGGGACAACCCCTCCACGCTGACCTCGGCCCCAAAGGCGGCCTGAAAGAGTTCAGGGTAGTTCCGATGATCTTTCAGCCGGGCCAATGCTTCACCGAGCGTCAGATCCATTTCTTTCGGGTCCTGGATGGGCTGCAGGACCTGCTGTTCGAGCGTCGGCATCCGCCCGTCCCAGAAAAACGAGGCGCCGTATCCACGGTTGACCAGCGTTGGTGCGTTGCGTGTCCCCGGGCGGCCGAAGACGCCGATGGCCACCGCCCGGCCGTCCGTGTAGGCTCGGCCCGGGTCGTGACAAAAGACGCAGGCCAGCGAGCGGTCGCGGGACAGGATGGGATCGAAGAACAGCCGCTTCCCGAGGGCCACGTCGAGGCCCAAGGCGATGTCCGCCCGCTGACTCTGTCCTTGGGCCCCGACGAACAGCGTGGCTGAGACCAGCACGGAGCCGAGTAGAAGGCGCCTCACCATGTCAGCCCACGCGCCCCTATTTCGCGGTCTTGACGCTCGGCAGAAAATTCTCCGTGACCCAAATCTCGTACGGCGTCGATGGTGTTGTCACTTGAAACGCAATCTGCCGTCCATCGGGATGGAGGCGAACTGAGCCGATATTTCCGTCCACGGTCGTCTGCAGCTTGACGGCCGCAGCGCCATCGACAAATGCACGCCAAACCTCGGCCTTATCAGCACCCGAACCGATCCGGATCAGCAATGACCGGCTGCCCGGTTCCCAAACAAACATGGCCGGTTGCTGGGGTCGCGTTCGCCGAATGACTTCGTTCGGCTCGCCGCCCGCGGTCGGAATGATCAGGAACGTATTCGATTTGATCGACGGATCGCCGCTCGCGGCCGCGATATACCGACCGTCCGGCGACAGATTGACTTCGCCGAGAGCCGGCCGGCGGAGCAATTCTGTCTCGGTCGCAGAAGTCAAGTCTCGCTTCACCAAGGCAAATTCGGTCGCTCCGGGAGGATTTCTCATTTGGAGGTAATAAAGAGTCTTGCCATCGGGCGACAGCACGGGAGATGTCAAGTAAGTGGGTCCTGCGAGCGCTTCATCGAGCCTTGGAGGAACCACGAGCGAGTGCTGCCCACTCTGCGCATCGATCTTATAGATGCCGGCGCGTTCTCCCAGTCCTATGGCTCCGGTGGCGACGAAAGAACCACCGTCTGGCGCCCAACCAAAGAACTGAAGATGATACAGCGCCGGCGAAATTGACAGCTCGCGGACATGCCCCGTCTCGATCGTCCGAATCCCGATGACAGCCTGGGAGGCAAGGTCATGCCGTCGCGAAACATAAGCTAGATACTTCCCATCGGGCGACCACGCGGGCGCTGAGTTTGTTCCTACAAAAGTATTGACCAGGGGGGCTGGCGTCGAATGGAACTGTCCGCTCGCGACGTCGAAGGATGCCCCCTGGATGTCAGTCTGATTTCCGGGCCATACCTTGGTGTACAGAGAACCTGACGCCGTAATCCCCAAGGGGAGACCGCGCACGTCACGCTTGATTAACTCTGGCGATCCCCGGGGCTTTCCGCCCATAAATCCCAGCGACCACAGATCGGAAGAGCCTCCCCGGTCACTCGTAAAGAACAGCCGCGTCCCGTCGGGCGACCAGTCAGCAAGCGTATCGTCGGACGGGTGCGCCACGGCAGCCATGTCAGAGCTGGCATCGGCAGCCAGAATGAATATGTCGTACTGCCCAGTAGCGCTAGCGGGAAGATCGTAGGCGAGGTACTGACCGTCGGGGGAAAAGAACATGCGCCGGGGTTTACCGTCCACCGACTTCAGCACGCGCAAAGAGCCGTTCCGCGCGGATACCAAACCGATCTGGGGAGAAGCATCCCTTCTCGACCACCAGGCGGCGATCCATTTGCCGTCAGGCGACCAGTCCTGCGGATCGATCCGCGGTACTTCCGGGCTGTCGAGCAGTAGCCGGAACTGCGGGATGCCGGCGCCTTGCAAGTCAATGACGCGAAGTTCGTAACTGTTTTTCCAACCGACACGCCAGTTATACGCCAACTGCTTGCCGTCCCACGAAAAGCTCCACTCCTCCGGATATTGATGCTCCGACCTGGGCATTCCGGGTTTCCAACTCGCCCCGTTGGTCACACGGCGATCCGTGCCAGTCATCAAATCGTGCAGGAAAAGCTCTTCGTTCACGCGATCGTCAACGAAGGGGATATAGCGGCCGTCGTGAGAAACAGTCCCAAAATCCATGCCTCCTTCCTGCGGAAGGGTCCAGACCCGGCGGCTTGCCACGGCGGTTAGCGTGGCCGCAACCTCGGCACGCCCCAGATGCGCACGGGCCATCGTGACGGCTTCCTTCTGGTCCGCGTAGTCGCGGAGGACCTGCTCGAAGATCGTGCGGGCCCGAGCGTCGCCCAGCTTCTGATAACACTCGGCCATGTGGACGAGCGCGGTCGCCGCGACGGCACGGTCGGTTTTGTATTTGGACGCGATCGCGCCGTACTGCTTGATGGCGCCGTTCAGATCCCCATCCACCGTCTCCGTCCGGATCGCCGCCTGTAGATCGATGTCCTGTTGCCGCTTCTGCTGCGCGGTCACAGCGGCCGCCAGCAGGACGGCGGTCACCACGAGGGCGGTCGCGACCTTTCGCATGTGGCTTACCTCCATGCGCGCAATCTACCGGCCAATCGTGAGACGGCGTCGTGGAATCCGTGTTGTTTCGGTGCTGTTTTCATGGCCCTTGCACTCCCGTCCTTCCCGCCTTTCCTGCCTTCCCGCCCCTCCCGCCCTGTTTATGGCTCGAACCGATACCCGATGCCCCGCACGCTGACGATGTGAAGTGGCTGCGACGGGTCTGGTTCGATCTTCCGGCGCAGTTTGACGATGTGTGTGTCGACGACCCTGTCGGTGACGAACACGTCGTGGCCCCAGACCTCATCGACAACCTGCGTCCTCGTCATGACGCGCCCGGGGTGGCGCAGGAACAGCTGTGCCATCTTGAGCTCGATTGCGGTGAGATCCACGCGCGCGCCGCCACGCCGCAGTTCGGCGCGGGAGAAATCGATCTCGCAGTCGCCCAACCGGTGCACCGGCTCGTCCTCGGGCGCTGCCCGTCGCAATAGCGCGCGGATGCGGGCGCGCAGCTCCCTCGGGCTGAACGGCTTGGTGACGTAGTCGTCGGCGCCCATGTCGAGCCCCATCACCTTTTCCGCTTCCTGCGCCTTGGCCGTCAGCATCAGCACGGGCGTGCGGATCTTCGCGCGTCGTAGATCACGGCAGACTTCGAACCCGTCTTTCAGCGGCAGCATGACGTCGAGGAGGATAAGGTCCCAGCCCGGTTCGCGCGCACGTCGGGTCGCATCCTCGCCGTCGCCGGAGACTTCGACGTCGTGGCCCTCGTCGCGGAGGTCCAGCTGAAGCCCGAGCGCGATGTCCGGCTCGTCTTCGACGATGAGAATGCGTGCCACGTCAGCTCTTCGCGGGGAGCACAATCGTGAACGTACTGCCCTTCCCCGGCTCGCTGTCGATATTGACGCGGCCGTGATGCGCTCTGACGATCTCGTCGACCATCGCGAGTCCGATGCCGGTGCCTTTGATGCCCCGGATCCGTGACTGCTCGCCGCGATGGAACTTCGTGAAGATCCTGGCGCGCTCGTGGGACGGGATGCCGATCCCGCGATCGTGCACGCTAATGAGGACCTGGCCGTTGCGGCGGTCCACGCCGACCTCGACGCGCGATGGTTCTGGCGAGTACTTCACGGCGTTGTCCAGCAGATTGCGAACGGCCCTCGAAATCGCTTCGTCGTCGACGTCGACACGCGTGTCGCCGTTCGCGCGGAACTCGACATCATGTCCGGTCGCTCGTGCTTCGTCACGAAAGTCGTCGACGACCCGGCGAACCAGCTCCATGCAGTTGCGGGGTTCGAATTGGTAGTGCCGCACGCCGCCTTCCATGCGGCCGAAATCGAGCAGCGCCTCCACGAGGCGCGTGAGCCTGTCGGTCGCGCGCGACTGCGCGTCGTAGGCAACACGTCGCCGGTCGTCCGGAAGAACCGGCTGCCCGCGCAGCATGTCGGTAAATTGGCGCAACGCGGTGAGGGGCGTGCGAAACTCGTGCGACACGGCGGCCACGAAATCGGACTGCAGGCGGGCTACAGCCAGCTCCCGGCTGACGGCCCGGACGATCAGATAGCTCGCCATCAGCGCCATGCCGACAAGCAGCACCAATCCCGCGATCAGCAGCCGGCGCCGCAGGGTGAACTCTCGCTCTTCATCCGGCGGATCAAGCGATGCCGTCACGACGTTCCATGGCAGCGCTGATTCAGCCGCGCTCCGTGTCGCTTTGTGAGCACCGCTTGCGTCCACGGCTCCAAACGTGCGCTGCCCGGCGACATCACGGAGGCTGAAGGCAATCCTCTGTTCCTTGACGGCCGGCGCAATGGCCGCAAGCCACTCGGATTTCACGAACGCCGGGGCAGCGAGCAGCGCGCGAAAGATGCCGTCAGAAGCCTGCCAGACCACTGTTACGGTTTGCCCGTAGGCATCCAGCGATTCCCGGCCAGACGACGGACGCCCCCCTGAGCGCGTCGACTTCCACTGATCCCACAGCGTGCCGACCGCATCCGCGAAGATCTCCGCTTGCCGCGGCGGCGGCGAACTGGTTTCACTCCAGTTCGCTGCGTCACCTGCGTACAGCCAATAGACCGGCGCGGTCAGAGCCCAGCGGCCAGAGCGAAGGTCGCGATCGAGTCCCAACGCTTCGACTCGAAGTTCCACCGAGCGGCTCTGTTCCTTCAGTAGTTTGCAGCGCGCGTACGCGGCGACCAGTGCCGCCGGCACGCCCCCGGTGGCGACGTCAGCCATCTCGGAGAGTCGAGCGTAGGCTGTGAGGGATTCGCCCCACTCTCCAAGCTTTTGAAGATTTCGCCCGAGCCTGAGTAAAGCGCCGGCACGGACCGCAGGATCCGAAGACTTCGCCAAGTCACGAAACACATTGACGGCGGCCTTCAGGTTTCGCTGACGAAACTCGAGATCTTCGCCGCGAGCGAATGTGGCCGCCGACGCTTCCCGCAGCGGCGAGACGAAGGGCAGGTAGGCCACCCGGTGGTTGGGCGACACCTCAACGGCCCCGTCGCGAAACGTGACTACAACGGCGTCGTCCGGCCACTGTTGGTTACCGCTCGCGAGCTGCTGCTCGGAGCCGGCTATCGCGCGCTGGAGAGCAGCGACGACGAGGTCCGCTCCCCGCTCGACGCGCTGCTGAATCTGCTGGCCTTCGAGTACATGGTCCTGTTCCAGGAGTCGCCAGCCCAGCCACAGCAGCGTCACCAGGGGCACGACCGTGATCGCGCTGATCAGCGCGATCAGCTTTCGCGGCGGGCGTGGCGATCCCTTCATGGCCGAGCCAAAGTCTACCTGTGTCTTGTGCTGTGTGAGTGACTGGTTTGTGTCGTTTCGGTGAGGCGACGGTCAGCGGCGATCGCTGTCCGTTGTCGGCGTTCGGCTTCTGCCATATACTCGGAAACGGTTTCCGGCGACATCACGGCTGTTGTCTGGTGTTGTCCAATTCAGACCATCAGAATCTACGGCGCTGAAGTGGCCGGACTAGCAGACGAACCAGCCTGTTTGGCTGGGTGTTTGGCGTTTGCTCGATTCTTATCCTCACGCGGAAGTGGCGGAACTGGCAGACGCACCAGCTTGAGGGGCTGGCGATAGCAATATCGTAGGGGTTCGAATCCCCTCTTCCGCACCACCTTCACGGCGTTCACGTGGTCGGCGCTCTCGTCAGCGCATGTCCGCCAGAAGCAGGCGAGCTATCCGTCGCAGCTCGGCGGGTGAGGGGGAGAGTGAAGATCAACCTGGCGCCGCGGGCCGAAGACTCCGCCCAGATCCGTCCGCCATGCGCCTCGACGATTCCTCTGGCGATATAGAGCCCCAGCCCCGCTCCAGCCTGGCTCGCCGGCCGGGCCTTCCAGTAGCGCTCGAACACATGCGGAAGGTGATCGGCGGCGATGCCGGGGCCCGTATCGATGACCGTGATCAGTAACTCGTCTCCGCGCGGCGCCGCACGGAGGGTAATGATGCCGCCTTCGGGCGTGAACTTGACCGCGTTGCCGAGGAGGTTCGAGAGCACGCGGAAGATCCGCTCTGGGTCAGCTTCCAGCCTCGGTAAATCAATCACGTCCACCGCAAGGGAAATCCGCTTGGCGTCTGCCAGAGGCAAAGCGGCCAGCAGCGCCTCGTCCAGCAAGACGCGGCTCTCGACGGATTGAAGGTGCAACGTGAAGCGTTGCGTTTCGATCCCCGCCAAATCCAGAAGATCTTCGATCATCGCCTTCATGTGAGTGGCCGATCTCCCGATGCGCTCCGCGCCCACACGCAACAGGTGCAAGCTCTCCTCGCTGCCTACAGATGCCGGCCTCAACATCAACTCAGCTTGCATCAGGATGGCCGACAGCGGGTTCCTGAGATCGTGGGACACGACGGCGATTAGGTCGTCCCGCGCCCGCACAGCCCGCTGCTCGCTCAGGAGCCGCCGCTCGAGGTCGACTTCAATGGCGCGCCGCCGCAGCTCTTCTGCGGCCTCAAGATCGCTCGCTGTCCACGGATGCGAGTGGAATCTCACCTCCTCTCGCCAAAGCGCAAACGAATGGCGGGGACGCAGACGCTCGCCGGAATCTGCCGCGACGGGCTTTGTTGGATCGCCACCCCAATTCACCGTCTTGATGATCTCTGGGCGGAACCACAGAAGTCGCCTCTGAGGAGAGCCGGGCAGAGCGAACGTGAGCAGCCCGCTGGCGACGCCGCTGGCTGGAAGCGCCCGAGGGAACACAGCCCCTAACGAAGTTGTGGAGAACGGTCTGAATGCTCCTCTTTCTTCCTCCACCCAGGCTGCGATCTCCTGGGTGAGCGCAGGCGGCGGCGTGCGGCCGCATGTCACAGGTTCCCCGGTGCTCACCCACGCCGCCCCCTCGGCACCAACGAGCCCCATCAGCTCCTTCGGATGGGCGAACAGGGCCGCGAGTACGCTCTCCGTCGCGGCGCTCTCGCGCATCGCAAGCGCCAGCGCATCCTCAGCCGCTCGACGTGAGGCGCGCAGCGCGAGCAGTTCGCGGTCCTCGAGCGCGGCGATCTGCAGCGAGGTCAGGCGACCAAGAAACTCGCATGCCGCCCGCATCTCGTGCGAAATGCGCCGCGGAGCCGGTGTGGTTCAAGCAACTGATGAGTCCCCACAGGCGGTCGCCAACGATGAGGGAGATGCTCATGGCGGCGCGAACTCCCATGTTTGCCATGTACTCGAGGTGAATGGGCGAGACGCTACGCAGCACCGAAAAGCTGAGGTCGAGTGGCCCGCCCGTGTCCGGGCGGAGGGTGGGGACGATCCGCGCAGGCGTGGCGCGGGCATCGAAGATGAGCCTCAGCCAGTTCTTGAGGTACAGCTGACGCGCTTGGGCAGGGATGTCGGAGGCTGGATAGTGCAGTCCCAGATACGTCTCAAACCCCGGTGCTTTCGCCTCAGCGTCCACCGAGCCGTGCCCGTCTTCGTGGAACCGATAGAACATGACGCGTTCGAATCCAGTCACTCGCTGCATTTGCTGGACGACGACGTCGGCGAGCTCGGCTAGCGTGCTCACCCGTTGCATCCGCATCAGCGCCGGCCGGAACGGGTGGTACAGCGGCATCGGTTTCGGAGGCTCTGGATTCGGCTCGAGTTCGAGGATCGCCGCACCCTCGTGGCGGTGGACGATCCCGTCGAATCGCCTCCCTTGCGCATTGATGCGAAACGGGTTCGTCTCGTACCAGCGCTCCTCGCGCAGCGCCTCCCGCAGCTCGTCGACCGACGCGGGATCGATGACCCTGGAGAGCGGCTGACCCAGGATGTCTTCGACGCGCAGCGGAAGATGATCACCCACGTTCTCGCTGACCTGCGCGACGGTCAGCGCCGGCTCAGCCAGCACGAACAGCACGCCGTAGGGCTGGATCGTCCCCGGGATGTGGATGGGCTCGCGGTCACAGTCGGTCAGGTCGACCACGGCGTTCCCCCCTCGACACTTGTCGATGCGAAGCTCCCTGTCGTTCCACCCATCGCGCGAGCGTCAGAAAAGTCGTGCACGCCGAGGCGACGATCTCCTCGCTTCGCGCGCCCGTACGGACCAGCCCATCGAGCCAGGCGAGCACGAGGATCCACCTCGCCGAGGTCGTCTCTGCGTCGCCAACGAAGAATGATGCGCCGCTGCCTTTGGCCACCCCGAGCCGTTGGTGTAGCGCTGGGGCAATGACCTGTCCACCAAGGCAGGCGCCCTCGAGCACGTACAGGCAGCCGGCCAGGTCCTCGGGGCACGACAGCCGCGGCAGGTCGGTGCATCGAGGCAACTCGGCGAGCTCGCGTCGAGACAGGCCCAACGCCAGGAGATCACGCTCGATCAGCTCGGAGCGCGCCCGCAGCGGAAAGCCGAGCGGGGGGCCAGCAGCCGCCAGACGCACCAAGCCGACTTCGACTGGAGCGTAGAACCCGTAGAAGGTTTGCAGCACTCGGCGGTAGCGGTGGATCGAGAGCTCGGGCTCGAGCAACCCCAGCTGCGCCTCGAGACGCTTATGCAGTCCAGCCGTTTCGCGCTTCAATTGTTGACGCAGCCGCGAAGCCCCGTCGCGCCGCCCAGCCGTGTTCGAACCGAAATGCCCTGGCGACGACATGGGCCTCCTCTCCTGTAACGAGATCCCGCTCCGATTAAAAGCAAGAACAATACCTGAGAAGCAAGAGCTCGGACGCTGCAAGGAATACCAGAAAGTGGCGCTAATCTCTGGATGGGTCAAACGTACCCGGACAGGACGAACTCTGCCGGAGTATGACGACCCAGTCGAGAAGCGAGGACGCGGGCCTTCTCCTCCGAGCGCGTCCGACCTTTCGCGGGTAGAGGCGCGGTCAGCCACCTCGCCACAGTATTGGGATGCGCGTTCAGGCCGACTGGGATCTGCATCAGGGCTGTGACGCGCGCAGCCAGGGCGTCCTGACGACGCGAGTCAGAGGTCCAGCGCCGTGTGCGAATTTGTGCGAATAGAGTCGTCGCTGGCGTGCGCTTCAGTGAGCTCCAGCCCAACATCCGTCCGCTGAATACGCGTCAGTTCGCGTCAGCACAACAAATCGACCA